>NZ_CP045096.1 GCF_009184865.1 Streptomyces phaeolivaceus
CGCCCCGGCTCGAATGGAGACTCGATTTCATGAAAGGATCGAGTCATGGCACGACCTTCCCGTTACCCGCTTGAGCTCCGCCGTCGTGCGGTGCGCATGGTCGCCGAGGTGCGCGACGGCTATCCGACCGAGACGGCCGCCTTGCAGGCGGTGGCAGAGAAGCTCGACATCGGCTCGCGCGAGACGCTGCGGAACTGGGTGAAGCAGCACGAGATCGACGGTGGCCAGCGTCCGGGGATGACGACGGAGGAGTCCGCCCAGCTCAAGGCGTTGAAGAAGGAGAACGCCGAACTCAAGCGGGCCAACGAGATCCTGAAGGCCGCGGCGAGTTTCTTCGCGGCCGAGCTCGACCGGCCACACACACGCTCGTAGCGTTCATCGACGAGCACCGGGACCGCTTCGGCGGCGTCGAGCCGATCTGCAGGACGCTCACCGAGCACGACTGCAAGATCGCCCCTTCCACGTATTACGCCCACAAGAAACGCCTTGAAACTCCCTCCGCCCGTTCCGTGCGCGATGAGGAACTCAAAGAACGGATCCAGGAGGTCTACACGTCCAACTACCGTGTCTACGGGGCCCGGAAGATATGGCGCGAGCTGAACCGGCAGGGACATATGGTGGCCCGCTGCACCATCGAGCGTCTGATGCGCGAACTCGGCATCACCGGCGCCGTCCGCGGCAGGAAGGTGATCACGACGATCACCGATCCGGCCGCCGGGCGGGCCCCGGACCTTCTCGACCGCGACTTCGTCGCCCGTGCCCCGAACCGCTGCTGGGTCGCCGACTTCACGCATGTCGCCGCCTGGAGCGGTGTCGTCTACGTCGCCTTCGTCGTGGACACGTTCTCCCGGCGCATCGTCGGCTGGTCCGCCTCCGCCTCCAAGGAGACCCAACTCGTCCTGGATGCACTGGAGATGGCCCTGTGGCAGCGTGACCGCGAGGACCGCCGGCACACTCCGGGGCAGCTGATCCACCACTCCGATGCCGGGTCGCAGTACACGTCGTTCCGCCTCGCCGAACACCTCGACGCGGCCGGCATCGCGGCGAGTATTGGATCAGTCGGGGATGCGTACGACAACGCCCTGATGGAGTCGACGATCGGCCTGTACAAGACCGAGCTGATCAAACCCCAGCGTCCCTGGAAGTCGCTCTCCCAGGTCGAGTTGGCCACCGCCGAGTGGGCCGACTGGTACAACCACCGCCGACTCCACGGTGAGATAGGCCACGTTCCACCCGCCGAGTACGAGGCCAATCACTACAAGGAATCCACGAAACCCCAGGTCACAACCACAATCTGAGATCTCTACCGAACCCGGGGCGGTTCACGCCGGTCTGTGGGGCTCGGTCTGACGGCGGTGGCGGGCTGCCGAAGTTCGGGCTTGTGCCCCATACGAGATCTGGCAAGATCCGCTTGTGAGCCAATCCATGGTGACTTTGCGCAAGCTCGCGCTCAACGACTGGCAAGCAGTGCACTCCTGGGCCAGCCTTGAGGAGGCTTGTCGCTACCAGCCTTGGGGGCCGAACACCGAGGACCAGACGCGCGCGTTCGTGCAAACCGCCGTCGAAGCCTGGTCGCACGCCCATCAGCAGCGATTCGTCTACATTGCTCGCTTCGAGAACGAACTCGTCGGCATGGGTGAACTGCGCATCCGTAGCCGTCGCCATCGTCAGGGCGAAATCGCCTACATTGTGCACCCGAGGGCCTGGGGACGTGGCGTGGGCACGGCGATCGGGCAAGAGCTTCTGTCGCGCGGGTTCGGGAAATTGGGACTCCACCGGATCTACGCGACCTGCGACCCCCGCAATCGCGCGTCGTTTCGGTTGCTGGGCAAGCTCGGTATGACGTACGAGGGGCGGCATCGGCACACCGCGTTGATCCGGGACGGCTGGCGGGACTCCGAGATGTTCAGCATCCTCGAAGCGGAATGGCGGTCGAGCCCCAGCGATAGATTGTGAGCTCGCTGGGGGGGCCTGTTCGGGCAAGGGTGCGGCCACCGTTGATCATCGGCGTGTGAAGACAAACGATCATGCGGTGGCCGCAGGTCACAGCGTAGACCCTGCCCGCCGGCAGGAAACATTCGAGGGCCTGCTGACGCGGATAGCGGGACGGTTCACGCGGGTCGAACCCCGGCGTCGGGTCCGACAGTTGGTGCTCGGGCTGCTGTCGGACCTGCCGCGCAAAAACTGCTGGACCATCGCCGAATGGGCCGGACAGACCACCCCGGACGGCATGCAGCACCTGCTGGGCCGTGCCAAGTGGGACGCCGACCAGGTACGCGACGACGTGCGCGAGTACGTGATGGAGCATCTGCACGACGACCAGGCGGTGCTGGTGGTCGACGAGACCGGGGACGTGAAGAAGGGCACCCACACGGTCGGCGTCCAGCGTCAGTACACCGGCACCGCAGGCAGGATCGAAAACGCCCAGGTCGCGGTCTACCTGGTCTACGCCGGCCAGCGCGGGCACGCGGCTGTGGACCGGGAACTGTATGTCCCACGTTCCTGGACGGCCGACCCCGATCGCTGCCAGGCCGCCGGGCTGGGCGAGAACACCGCCTTCGCCACCAAGCCGGAACTGGCCACCCGCATGATCACTCGGTTTCTGGACGTCGGCCATCACGCGTCGTGGGTTGCCGGAGACGAGGTCTACGGCGGTAACCCGAAGCTGCGAACCGCACTGGAGGAACGCGGCACCGGCTACGTCCTCGCGGTGGCCTGCTCACACGAAGTCACCACCGGAGCAGGGAAGTTCCGTGCGGACACCTTGGCCAAGAAGGTGCCGAAGCGGGCCTGGCAGAAGCTCTCCGCTGGGCCCGGAGCCAAGGGCCACCGCTTCTACAACTGGGCAGTCATCGACCTCCCCGACCCCCGCGCCGGAAGTCGTCAGCTACTCATTCGTCGGAACCGCAGCACCGGCGAACTCGCCTACTACCGCTGCTACTCGCCCGCGTCAGTACCGCTGACCGTGCTGGTCCGAGTCGCTGGATCAAGATGGCGGGTGGAGGAGTTCTTCCAGTCCGGCAAGGGCCTGGCCGCACTCGACGAGCACCAGGTCCGCCGCTATATCTCCTGGTCCCGCTGGGTCACCCTCGCCATGCTCGCACACGCCTTCCTCGCCGTCATACGCGCAGACGAGCACACCCGCCCCGCACCCGATGCCCTCATCCCGCTCACCTGCAACGAGATTCAGCGCCTGTTCATCACCCTCGTTGTCCGCCCCGTCCACGATGCCGCCCACCGGCTCGGCTGGTCCGTCTGGCGGCGCCGCCACCAGGCCCGATCCCAGGCCAGCCACTACCGGCGACAAGCCACTCAAGCAAAGATCGGGTCTGTAAAGCGAGCGGTGTAACTGGGTTTGGTGTGGCTAGAGTTGACCTGCGGTGAGGCGGCCGTCGAAGGCCAGGTCGAAGACGTTCATGGCGCCCTTCCAGCGCGTGGTCCAGCGTTTGCGGCCGGCGCCGGTCGGGTCGAGACTCATGACGGCCATGTAGACGCACTTGAGGGCGGCCTGCTCCGTGGGGAAGTGCCCGCGGGAACGGACGGCTTTGCGGATGCGGGCGTTGACGCTCTCGATGCTGTTCGTCGTGCACACAATGCGGCGTATTTCCGCATCGAACTGAAGGAAAGGCGTGAACTCGGGCCAGCTGGACTCCCAGAGGCGGACGATCGCTGGGTACTTTTTGCCCCAGGTCTCGGCGAACTCCAGGAACCGTGTCGTGGCCGCGTCCTCGCTCGGCGCGGTGTAGACGGGCTTGAGCGCCTTCGCGATCTTGTCCCAGTCCTGCCGGGCCGCGTAACGGAACGACGCCCGCAGCAGGTGAACCACGCACGTTTGCACCACAGTTCGGGGCCAGACCTCGCCGACCGCGTCGGGCAGCCCCTTCAAGCCGTCGCAGACCAGCATGAGGACGTCCTCGACGCCCCGATTCTTCAGCTCCGACAGCACGCGCAGCCAGTGTTTCGCGCCTTCGCCGCCGTCGCCGGCCCACAGGCCGAGGATGTCGCGGTGCCCCTCGGCGGTGACCGCCAGGGCCACGTAGATCGGCCTGTTCGCCACTTGGCCATCGCGAATCTTGACGTTGATGGCGTCAATGAAGACGACCGGGTAGACGCGGTCGAGCGGACGGTTCTGCCATTCGGCCATGCCGTCCATCACCTTGTCGGTGATGGTGCTGATGGTCGTCTTGGACACGTTCGCGCCGTAGACCTCGGCCAGGTGTGCGGAGATCTCCCCGTGCGTGAGGCCCTTCGCGGACAGCGAGAGCACCATCTCGTCCACGCCGGTCAGCCGGCGCTGCCTCTTCTTGACGATGGCCGGCTCGAAGGAGCCCTCCCGGTCGCGGGGCACGTCGATCTCGACCGGCCCGATGTCCGTCAGCACCGTCTTGGACCGGGTGCCGTTACGGGAGTTGCCGCCGTCCTTGCCCGCCGGGTCGTGCTTGTCATAGCCGAGATGGTCGGTGATCTCGCCTTCCAGGGCGGACTCCAGAACCGCCTTGGTCAGCTGCTGCAGCAGCCCGCCCTCGCCGGTCAGCTGCAGCCCCTTACTGCGGGCCTGCCCGACGAGCTGGTCGATCAGCTTCTGCTCGACCGTCGCGGCCTCCGGCGACGGATCCGCCTGGTCATCGGCGGCAACGAACTCGGTCACGGTGTCAGTCACTTGATGTCTCTTCCATGATCATCAATTACACCGGTGAGCGTACAGACCCGCCCTACTCAGCCGAGGTACGTATCAGCCGGCCCGAAGGCCGACCGCCAGTGTCAGTTCCAGGACCCGGTGGGGTGACGCGAGGTCCGGGAACAGCTCCCGCAGCTGCGTCATGCGGTAGCGGACGGTCTGGGGATGGACGAACAGCGCCGCGGCCACCTCGTCGCGTCTGCCCTGGTGCAGCAGCCACTCCCGCAGCGTCTCCTCCAGCCGCCGCGCGGTCGCGGCGGGCAGGGTCCGCAGTGGTGCGAGGGCGCGGGCACGCAGGTCATCGAGCGCGTCGGCGTCGGCGCTCAGCACCAGCTCGGGCAGATGGTCCTCGGTGTCGCGGATTTCGGAGGAGAGGGAGCGCGCGCGTACGGCCCGTGCGTACGAGGCGGACGCGCGCGTCCACGGCCGGGCCGGGCCGGCCACGGCGGTGCGGTCGGTCAGCCGCCGCAGGAGATGCGGCCGGTCGGCGTCGGGGACGAGCAGCACCCCGGTGGCGTCCGGCAGGTCGTCCAGGACGAGGGTGCTCGGATCGAGGGTGCGGTAGGCGGGCCGGGCCTGGGCGGCGGGCAGCAGGACCGCGGTCAGGGAGACCGGGGGCTGCCACCCGGCCCGTTGGGCGGAGGCCAGCAGCACGTCCGGGCTCGCACCGGCCAGGAGGTCGCGGGCCAGGTGTTCCAGGTGGCGCTCGTGGGCCCGGCCCCGGGCGGCCAGTTCGTCGGCGTGGCCCGCGGCGCTCGCGGCGGAGAGCTCGTCGATGTAGGCGAAGGTCAGCTCGGCGAACTTGGCGACCTCGGCGGCGGGCAGACCGGCGGGTACGGCACCGGCCGCCAGGCATCGCCAGGCCACGCGGGCGCCGACGCGGTAGGCGCTGAGCAGGGCGTCCATCGAACGGCCGTCGCGCACCTCGCCGCGGCCCAGCTCGTAGGCCGCGTCCCCGCCGTCGCCGCCCGTGGCGTTCCCGCTCGCGAGGTCCAGGTAGTGCCCCAGGGCGGTACGGACGGCCCGGCGGATGGTGGCGCCCATGTGGCCCGACAGGGCGCCCGTGTAGGAGGGGACCTCGTCGATGATCGCCTGGACGACCTCGTCGGCGGTGCTCCTCAGCGCGGCCCGCAGTACGGTGACCGTCGTCTCGTCCAGGGCCAGCTCGCTGGCCCTCCTCATTACATGACTCACGTCTTTTGTTCCCTGCGAACAATCCAGCCGAACAGATTCACGTCCTGCGGACAGGACTTTACGCCCTGAGGCACAGCAAGCTGAACACATGACGAGTACAGCCCTCCGCAGCAGGGCGTGGAAACTGATGGAGATGGTCACGACGCCGCTGCTGCCGTCGGACTACCTCGACCTGGTCAGCCCCCTGCGCGCGGGCGCCGACCTGCGCGGGCGCATCGAGGCCGTGCACCCCGAGACGGCCGACGCCGCGACCCTTGTGATCAGACCCGGACGGGGCTGGCGCGGCCACACCGCCGGCCAGTACGTACGGATCGGGGTCGACGTCGACGGGGTCCGCCTGTGGCGCGCCTACTCCCTCACCTCGCCGACCGACCGCCGCGACGGCCGCATCACGATCACCGTGAAGGCGATTGAGGACGGCAAGGTCAGCAACCACCTCGTCCGCAGGGCCGTACCGGGCACGCTCATCCACCTCGACCAGCCGACCGGCGACTTCGTCCTGCCGCAGGACACGCCCGCCAAGGTGCTCTACCTGACCGCCGGCAGCGGCATCACCCCCGTGATGGGCATGCTGCGCGACACCCGGTTCGACGACGCCGTCATGGTCCACTGCGCGCCGCGACCGCAGGACGTCATCTTCCGCGACGAACTCCACGACCTGGCCGCCGGCGACAAACTGCGGCTCACCGAGGTGCACACCGCCACGGACGGCATCCTCGACATCGCCCGCCTCGACGCACTCGTGCCCGACTGGGCCGAGCGCGAGACCTGGGCCTGCGGGCCCGCGGGCCTGCTCGACGCCGCCGAGAAACACTGGGCCGAGCACGGCGTCCCGGAGCGCCTGCACACCGAACGCTTCCGCGCCGGCGTCGTCGCCACCGGCGACGGCGGCGAGGTCACCTTCAGCGCCACCGGCAAGAAGGCCGACGCCGACGGCGCCACACCGCTGCTGGACATCGGCGAGGAAGCCGGCGTGCTGATGCCCTCGGGCTGCCGCATGGGCATCTGCTTCGGCTGCGTCACACCGCTCAAGGCCGGCGCCGTACGCGACCTGCGCACCGGCGAGATCACCGAAGCCGCACCCGGCGTCCTCATCCAGACCTGCGTGTCCGCCGCGGCGGGCCCCTGCGACATCGAACGGTAGGAACACCTTGACCGCCATCGACCCCACCGCCCACCTGAGCGCCGAGCAGATCGAGGAACTCGGCCGCGAACTGGACGCGATCCGCGACGAGGTGATCGCCGCCCGCGGCGAGAAGGACGCCGCCTACATCCGCAAGGTCATCTCGGCGCAGCGCAAGCTCGAACTGGCCAGCAGGGGCATCCTGCTGTTCTCGTTCTTCCCGCCCGCATGGATCATCGGCACCGCCGGCCTGTCGGTCGCGAAGATCATGGACAACATGGAGATCGGCCACAACATCCTGCACGGCCAGTGGGACTGGATGCGCGACCCCAAGATCCACTCCACCACCTGGGAATGGGACCACGTCTCACCGTCCGAACAGTGGAAGCACTCCCACAACGAACTCCACCACACGTACACCAACGTCATCGGCAAGGACAACGACCTCGGCTACGGCATCATGCGCGTCGACGAGGACCAGCGCTGGCACCCCTTCCACCTCGGCCAGCCCCTGTGGAACTTCCTCAACGCCTGCTTCTTCGAATACGGCATCGCCGCCTACGACCTGGAACTCGGCAAGAACCTCCACAAGCGCCGCCGCAACAATCCCGAGTTCCGCGCACGGGCGAGGGCCGTCGGCCGCAAGATCCGCAAGCAGGTCCTCAAGGACTACGTCATCCACCCCCTGCTCTCCGGCCCCTCCTTCCTCACCACCCTCGCCGCCACGTTCACCGCGAACCTGGTCCGCAACGTCTGGACCCACTCGGTGATCATGTGCGGCCACTTCCCGGAAGGCGTGCAGGTCTTCGAGCGCCGCTCCATCAAGGGCGAGACACGCGGCCAGTGGTACCTGCGCCAGATGATGGGTTCCGCCAACATCAGCGGCAGCAAGGCCATGCACTTCATGACCGGCAACCTGTCCCATCAGATCGAGCACCACCTGTTCCCGGACCTGCCGAGCAACCGGTACGCCGAGGTCGCGGTGAAGGTCCGCGCACTCTTCGAGAAGTACGAACTGGATTACGTCACCGGGCCACTGCCCAAGCAGGTGTTCTCCGCCTGGCACAAGGTCTTCCGGCTCTCCCTGCCGAACAAGAAGCCGAAGGTCAAGACGCCGGACCGCGAACAGGAACTCGCCGCGGCCTGACGTACGGCTGAGCGACTGAGCGGCGCTCGCCCACTACGACCCGGCATCCACCATCACGAGAGCGCCGGTCTTCGGGGTGTGTCCTGCGGAAGCCGGGAACCGACTCCCCTACCGTGCGGCTTCGGCCCGCCCCTCACCGACAGCAGCGGTTCGTTCCCCCAAACGTCCCGTCGGACGGCTCACCGGCGGACGGCGGCGACGTCGCCGGTGTTGACCGCGCGGCCAGCAGCAGGTTGCGGGCCGCGGCGAGGCTGTCCGTGCGCAGGACGGCGAGCAGCCGGATCGTCATCACCAGCCACGGCGCCGGCCACCACGACGCTCCCCGCAGCAACAGCCTCCTCCTCCTCGACACCCGCCCGCAGTTGCGCAACAAGGGCGACGACAGCCGGCCCGACCTGGAGCCCAACGGCGCCGTCGACGAGCGCCGCCAGAACCTCGTCCACTCCAACTACCCGGGCAACCGAAACCCGTTCATCGACCACCCGGAGTGGGTCCAGGCGATCCGGTGGGCGGTTCGGCCCGCCGTGCGGTTCCAGCCCGCACGGCGGGCCGCCCCTGACGTGCTCAGGGCGTCGGCACGGCGTTCGCCACGTCCGCTCTGATGGAGGCCAGGGCGGCCATCGTGATGCCGCCGTCCACCCGAAGCAGTTCCAAGGCCTCCGCCACTGTTTCGGCCACGCGCACCGACGTGCCCGCGTCCCGTTCCCGCTGCCATGACGCGTTGGTCCTGGGAACACCGAAGTACTGGCAGATCGTGGCGAGGCACGACAGATACACGGCGGCGTCCTCGGCCTGCGAATACTCCCCCACCAGGTGAATTCGGATGCGCTGGACCACCTCCTCGACCGCGGCGACCAGGGCCGCCGTGTCCCCTGCCTCCCGCATGGCCGGCAGGGCCTCGAAGAACGCGGTCGCGACCGGCTTCTGTTCCTGTCTCATCCTGGCTGCCAGAGCCTCGCAGACGAGACGCGCCTGCCGGCCCACTTCCGTTCCGACCACCCGGTCCACCGGCACCGAGGAGCCGCTCTCCTTGGCCACCCGCACGCACTCTCGCGCCACCCGGATGAGGTCACGCGGCACCCCGCCGCTCATCGCGTGGCAGAACAGGGCGAGCGGGTCCGGGAATCCCACCACCCGGCTCTTCAGCAGATTCTTCGACTCCTCGGCGGTGAACCTCTGCACGGGAATGATGGAGTCGAAGGAGGAGTCGAAGACGTCTCGCACCGGAACGCCCCGCAGCGAGAAGTTGTGCAGGGCGTCCTCCGACACGGAGACCAGAAAATGCACCCCCTGAATATGGAGGAGGTCCTTGATGCTGTTGACGAAGGCCACGGCATCCTCGCCGTCCTCCATCTTGTCCAGTTCGTCCAGGGCGACGATGATCTGCCGGGGCGAGGTACGAATGAAGCTGCTGACGAAGTTCTTGAATCTCAGGACCAGTTCCGGATGCGTCAACTCGCGCTCGGCCAGCTCCAGTTGCTCGTGGTCCTCCATGGTGAACAGTTTGAACACGAAGGCGTTCTTCGAAAGCCGCTGGTGCGTGGCGGAGTAGTCGAGGGCCCGTAGCGCGTCCGCCGCCAGGGAGATGTCCCGTTCCACATAGCGGGGACCCATGAACTCGCGGATCGCGCGGCGGACGGCCGGGCTGGACAGGGCGGCGACCACCGCGATGCCCAGCCCGGCGAAGACGAGCAGGAGTCCGGGGATATCGGTGAGCTTGACGGGGGACGAGGCCGTCGTCCGGCCGTAGGAAATGAGGATCACGCCCACCAGCACGAACGCCGGACCGACCGCGAGCCGGACCAGGTCGGTCGGGTGACGGATCACTCGATTCTGTTGCTCCAGGTAGGCGATTCCCTCGCGGTTCGACTTGAGGATGGCGTCCGCGACCTCACGGAACAACATGCGGAAGAACTCCGGCGCCGCGTAGTGCACCGGCACCGGCACGTAGACACCGATGTAGTTCTCGGGGTTCCAGTTCTGCACGGACTGCATGAGCGTGGTCTTTCCCACGCCGCGCGTACCGCTGATGCCGATCGCCGACGCGCGGTGCTCCCCGATGAAGTCGTAGATCTCCCGCGCCGACTTCGACGGTACGGCGTTCACCGACTCCAGTTCCACGAGATTCGGCGCGCCCCTGCTGTCCAGGGCGGCCAACTCGCTCTTGCTCTGCTCCCAGCGCTCGTTCAGCACCGTCGACAGGAGGGACTCGGCCTCGGACCTCAGCGCCAGGAAGAGCCGGTCCTCCGCACCCGTCAGGTGCAGCTTGGCGCGGGCGGAGGCGGTGCGCGTCGGCCGCCTCCATGTCCACAGCACCAGGGACAGGCTTACCGCCAGCAGGAGAGCGCCCAGGCTGAACGAGAGATTCGAGCGGTCGTGGACGCGCAGGTGGTCCCAGCCCTTGGCCGCGGCGACCGCGTACACGGCTGCCGCGAGCCAGGTGAGCACACAGACAAGAAGGGGCACGGCGGTGATCCGGTTTCTCGCCCGTCGTCGCTGTCTCGTGATCCATCGGTCGCTGCTCGCTTCGAGCCAGGCCCGGTGTTGTTCGCGGAGCGCGTTCACCGACAGCCTGGCCCGAACCTCCTGCCTGACCGAACCGTCCAGAACAAGGTCACCCGGTGTGTTGTCCATGAGGTCGGCCGCGTCCACCACCGCGCGGTCGAGGAGGCGACTCTCGTGGGTCGTCACCCGCTCACGGTCCTCGTCGGTCAGCAACGCGAGGAACTGACTGTCGTCCACCTGGTCTCCCCCGAAGTCGGCACCGGAGCGCGGAAGGTCAGATCCTCGCACGAAGGAAGAGCGCACAAGACCCAAGTCGGGAATTCGCCCCGGGACCGGGCAATCCAGGTGCGTCGGCGCGAACATCCGCAGCACCGCCGACAGGACCACCACCTCAAGTGCCTTCGACAGATCGTCCGACACCGTCTCCGGGGTCGTGCGGACCCCGGGGGACGCCGAAGGACTCGGCCAGAGCGACGCAGTCCGGGCGGGTCAGTTCGGGCGGGTCAGTCCGGGCGGGTCAGTCCGGGCGGGTCAGTTCGGGCGGGTCAGTTCGGTCGTGGTGGTTTCACCGAAGGCGTCCGTCATGTACTCGCGGAGGATGCCGTAGCCGCCGTCGACGACGACGATGAGCCAGGTGACATTGAGGTCTTACCGGCGGGCCGTGGCCAGTTCGGCAGTGGAGGACGGGGCGCCGCCGGTCCGGCCGCAGCGGGCGGGGCTGGTACATCACGAGAGCGATGACCGGCCACCCACCTCGTCACCGTCTGGACGGCTGCGCTTCTCCAGCGCGCGGGTTCGCCGTGGGCTACAGGCTCTGGCTTCCCTGGTGTTCGTCGTGCCGCGTTCAGCTGCTCAGCCCTCAGGCCAGTGTGGGTTCGGCGTGCCGTCATCGCCCATATGCGCCCGCTGCCAGATCTGGTTCCAACCGTACGGAGTCTCCGGCACCAGCCGGTGGCGCCGCCCGCACGGACACCGTGTCGGCGCCCAGGCGCACCGGCCGCACAGTTCGACCCGTCCGTGCCCGGTCGGGTGCGGCTCCGGCGGGCCCTCGTCACCGCACGCCGGGCAGCCTGGCAGTTCAGCGCCATCCAGAAGAGCGTTCTGCCGTCGGACGTACTCGGTCAGTCGCAGCGACGGGTGTCGGAACGGAGCGTCGTACCAGGCGCGCTCTGATCCCTCCCACCAGCTCCGCAGCCACCACGGCCGAGGGTCCGGTACGGCCCGCCGCCCGGCCTGCTTCTCCGCCCGGCGCTGCGCGGCGTACTCCTCGGCCCGTGCGAGCCACAGCACCCGTGCCTCGTGCAGTTCCTCCACCGCCCGCACCAGCGCGTCAGGATCCGCCTCCAGCCGCCGGGGCATCGCGGCGCTGAGCGTGAGGTGGTGGTAGGTCGCCCGCAGGCCGTACGGCGCGAAGACGGTGAGGCAGGTACGCAGGGCGCTGTGCCGTCGATGGAGCGGGAGCCGGGCGTCAAGCACGCGTGCCCGGTGGGTCAGGAAGCTGGGCACCGTGTGAGCTCCAGGTCCAAGGCTCGGGCCAGGGCAGAGGTAACGGCGGCGGCGTGTGCCGACAGATGTTCCTCAGCCCAGTTTCCGGCGAGGTCGAGGAAGTCCCGCAAGTCCTGCTGAGCAGCGGTGACCAGCTCGCGTACCTCGTCCACCGGCAGCTCGATCACCGGGCTGCCGTTCTCCGCGTAGGCGTCGAAGGTCAACCGGACCGTGTCGCCGTCGCGTTCGGCCGCCGACGACGGGTCGTGGCCGAAGTAGGCGCAGCCTGTGCCGTCGAGCACCTCCAGCCAGTCCCGCCATGCCTCCAGTCCGTTGCAGCAGCCCGGGTCCACGAAGGTGGTGCCGGTGGCGTCGTCGGTCACCCGGAACCCGCCGGCGGCGAAGAGGTCGGGCATGGTGAGCAGCCCGTGCAGGAACGCGGCGAGCGGGTCGCTCGGGCACGACCCATATTCTCGCTCCGGCCCATGTTCTTCCTCCGGCCCGTGTTCTTCCTCCGGCCCGTGTTCTTCCTCCGGCCCGTGTTCTTCCTCCGGCCCGAAGTCGTTGCAGGCGGCGATCCGCATCACCGCTCTGCCGACCTGCGGCGGAGTCAGTTTCCCGTTCAGCACGAGGTAGCCGCAGGAATCGTGCTCGCCAACCGGCCAGAGTGCGAAGTCGTCTGCAGCGACGATCTCCAGAACGGGTTGCATCACCATCACACGGGAATGATGCCGGACCCAGTGGCACATCACCACAGGCTTTATCCGCGGCATCGAGTTCGGGACCGGGCCCGCTACCAGGCCAAGGAGCTGAAAGCTCCGGCAACGACGGTGATGGCACGTTGTCTGGCGTCGCAGAGGGGATGGCCGCTGGTGTCGTCACCAACGCTCGTGATCACGGTGGCCGTACGCGCATCAGGAGGTGCGTGCCGACCTGCGCGGACGCCTCGACGATCAAGACTCACGTAGGTCGTGGCTGGGTTCGTCGGAACTTCTGGGGCAGGTCAAGCCACAGGAATGGCGTTTCTGTCGTGTCGTTCATGTCCGGTAGCGCGCATGCCGATATGACCTCCAGTCTCCTTCCACGCGCCCTAGGTCCCAGGCCCTCGGTCCTGGGCCAACCGAAGATCATCCGCAGGCCCGATGTCAGCTCCGGGCAGCGGGAGCCACCATGCCGGTGAAGACCTGCCAAGAGGAGCGCATCATGTCCTACCTGGAGTACCTCGAGTACCCGGAGCCCCGATACCACAGCGACAGGGGCGAAGTGAACGCGGTTTTCCGCCCGGCTGACTCCCCGCCGGACATCGTCTCGCCCGGCGCCTCCACCCACTACCTCGCCACCAACGAGTCGACCGGCGGCGAATTCGGCCTGTACAGGGTGGAGTTAGGCGCACAGTCCGCCGGAGCCAAGACCCACTTCCACAAGGCGATGTCGGAGTCCTTCTACATTCTCTCCGGCGAACTGGAGCTCTACAACGGCGAGAGGTGGGTGACGGGCCGCGAGGGTGACTTCCTGTACGTCCCCGTCGGCGGCCTGCACGCCTTCAAGAACGTTACCGACGAGCCCACATCCATGCTCATGCTCTTCTCCCCCGGTGCCCCACGCGAAGAGTACTTCGAGCACGTCGCGGAGATGTCGCAGCGCGGTGGCGAGGAGCTTGAGCGCTTTCGTTTCCGGCACGACAGCTACTTCGTCGAAGATCTCAAGCCCGAGGCGGAGTAGTCCGGGCCCGTTGGAGGGCTTGGCGGGTGTCGAAAGCAGATCCTGGTGGCCGCGAAGTGTGACGCGATCGTGGTCCGCCAGGGTCGACCAGGATCCTCGTGGCTGGCGTCTCAGCGAGCGGTCGTGAGTCCTGCTAGATCCGGCTGTTCTCCGTCAGGGGATGGCGAGCTTCAACTCCGGGCGCTCCCAGGTCACCTTCGGTGGCGACCGACCCATCATGCTCGACCAGGTGGCCCTCGGCGGCATCTTGGCACCCTGTGTCAAGCATGCTTGACATCCCTCCGGGGGCGCCTCTAGCGTGTCAAGTGTACTTGACATCGCCTCGGAGGAGGGTACCGATGCAAGCGCTCAAGGAGATCAAGGCGACTACCTGGCTCGCGTTCTGGACACTCGCCTGGGTGGCGACCCTTGCCCTGGCCAAGTTCGGCCCCCGACTCCTGTGGAATCCGCAGCAGTGGGGGGCGAGCTGGGCTGCCGTTGCCGTCAACTTCATCGTCGGCATCGGCTGGATTCTCGCCTTCACGCGCTTTCTCCGCGTGCTCGACGAGCTGCAACGGAAGATCATGCAGGATGCGCTGGCGGTCACCCTCGGCGTGGGGTGGGTCGTCGGATTCGCCTATGTCGTCGTGGACGCCGGCGACCTCGTCGCCCGCGACGTCGATGTCGCCGTCCTCCCCGCGCTCATGGGAGTCGTGTTCGTGATCGCTTTTGCCGTCGGCAAGATCCGCTACCGATGAAGAACCGCATCACGGAACTTCGCGCCGAACGCGGGTGGACGCAGGCCGACCTGGCTGAGCGTGCCGGCGTGTCCAGGCAGACGATCAACGCCATCGAAACAGGGAAGTTCGACCCAAGCCTTCCCCTGGCCTTCCGTCTCGCCAGGATCTTCGGCCTGAAGATCGAAGAGCTCTTCCTCGACGATCAATGACGCGCAACCACCGATCAGCCCTTGGCTCCATGGGCCTGCGCAAGAGACATCGACGCTCTCGCGGTCAACGCGTCCGGTCATCTGCATGTGTGGGGGCGCCCCTTCTTCATCGTCGGAGAACAGGCCGAGCGTGTGACGGAGGACTTCCAGCGCTGCCCCACTGCGGCATGCGCGGACGTGGATGGCCTCGCGGCGGAGATGCTGCCCCGGTTCGACCCTGCGCTGCGCGGGCGGATCAAGCCCGACGTGAACGGGATCCCTGCCCAGCGACGAGTCGATCGTCCGGGAACTGGCGACACAGCTGCAGATGCCGCGCGGTGCCGCACCGCGTGATGGAGTTCGCCGGCGCCCTGCTGCCGTGGGGATGTCCAGGGGCTGTGGTCGCGTCCGCACACGCCGTCCGAAGCGCTCTGAAGCGCTCTGAAGTGCTCTCAAGCACTTCGTCCCGCTGGATGACCAGCGGGACGAAGCATCAGGGCCCGGAAAGAGCAGTAGCGTCACCGTGAGGTGGACGGGCCGCTTCGGGCGTTGCGCGTGTTCATGCTCATGCGCGGGGTGCCTGTTCGCGTGGCGTCTCCGTCACTGCCGAGCGCCCTTCCTCGCGCCGGAGAACGCGGCGTACGCGCCGATGGCGAGGAAGAGGAAGGTCATCGCGTCGGCCGCCTCGCTCCAGCCCTCCGTCAGCACGTCGAAGTGCTCGGTGAACAGCGTGACCGCCGAGACGCCGATTTCGTCGCCGCCGATCATCGCGATGCCGATGAGCTGGCCGAGGTAGACCGCGCCCAGCGACAGCAGGGCGCTGACCACGGGCAGGAGCGGGTTGGCGCCACCGACCTTGCCCGCCGCGAAGCCGATGAGGAAGCCGACGCCGACGGCCGCGTAGCCGATCTCGTACTCGGTCGCGCCGACGATCCCGCCGTAGATGCCGGCGGTGACCAGGGCCGTGACGACGGCGACGACCAGGCCCAGGGCGACGTTGTTGCGGGCCGGCGCGGCCGGGGGCGCGAACGGGGCCGGGGGAGGCAGGGCGGCACCGGGCTGCTGGGCGAACGGGTTGCCCTCAGCGGGCTGCTGGGCATAGGGGTTGCCGTCGGCGGGCTGCTGGGCGTAAGGGTTACCCCCGGCGGGCTGCTGGGCGAACGGGTTGCCCTCGGACGGCGATGGAGCTGACTGGGTCATGACAGGTTCCCCCATGGAACTGATGCGACGAGTGGTGCGGTGTGTGCGCACGAGTGTGCGACAGGACGCCGAAGACTAACAGGCGCGGCGAGCCTCTTCGCCAGGGATTACCCCGGGGCTTTCGCAGCGGGGATCGGCAATCCGCCGACGAGTACACGCCGGAGGGTGCGGGAATCCGGGGAAGAGCCTTTGGTCTGACCAGCGGACGGGCTTCGGTCGCCAGTGCACAGGCGAGCAGACGGCAGACGGGCGTGGGCCCACAACGGCAGACGGAAGACGGCAGACGAGCGCGGGCCCACAGCCGTCGCTCGGCCGCCCGGTTCGGTTTCTCCTTCTCAGTGAAGTTGCTCGGCGAGTCCGACGATGATGCCTTCCGGGCCGCGCACATAGCAGAGCAGATGGCTGTCCTCGTACCGGGCGATCTCGCCGACGAGTTCGGCGCCGTGAGGACGCAGGCGGGCGATGGTGTCCTCGATGTCGTCGACGGCGAACATGACACGGTGCGTGCCCAGAACGTTGTGCGGCCGGTTGCGCGGCCCGGCGCTCATCGCTTCGGGGCTGCGGTACTTCGCCAGTTCGAGCCGGCTGTGGCCGTCCGGGGTCCGGACCATCGCGATGTCACAGCGGACGCCGTCGAGTCCGGTGCACCGGTCGGCGACGAGGCCCTCGACCTGCCCCCTGCCCTCCAGTTCCATACCGAGTTCCACGAAGAACGCGATGGCAGCGTCCATGTCCTCGACGACGATGCCTACGTTGTCCATTCGCTGAATCGCCATGCGGGCTTCTCCTTCCTTCCTTTTCCTACTCCTGCGGCCCGTGGGTGGGCGCCTGACGCACCCGGGACGGAGCCGGTGGTGCCTTCTCGACATCCTCAGACCACCGGAGCCCGAGAACCCGCTGACACACGTCCGACGGCCGTGTCACGTGTTCAGGGGTTGTTTGTCCCGGCAGCGGCGATCGCGGCCTCGACGGTCGGGCTCGGCAGTACGGCCGCCGCCCATACCGTGAGCGCCGACTGCGGCACCGGCTCGCCGCCTTCGAGGGCGCTCGGCAACCGTCGCCGACAGCAACGCAGATGGAGAACGCCGTCGTACCCGAAACGGCCGGGGCCGGCTCGATCGCCGCCTCGC
The DNA here is from genome assembly GCF_009184865.1 of Streptomyces phaeolivaceus. Lineage (NCBI taxonomy): Bacteria > Bacillati > Actinomycetota > Actinomycetes > Kitasatosporales > Streptomycetaceae > Streptomyces > Streptomyces phaeolivaceus. The sequence goes on from NZ_CP045096.1 coordinate 17,092, forward strand.
TGAACTGCGCGTGCAACACCACGTACACCCTGCCCAACCTCGCGGAATGGGGATCCCTCCACAACAACCGGACGCCGGGCACCAGGGCACACGTCTACGACGTCGACGGTGCCTGGATGTTCTCCATCGATGCCCCGCCAGGAACGACGTGTACTGGACTCCGGTCTGGTACGTCATCGCCTGCTGAGCCATCAGCCCGGTCCGTTCGGCCACGGGGTTCCTCGTCAGCCTCTGAGGGACGCGGTTCAGCCCCGCGCCGGGAGAGATCGGTATCGCGTGCGGCACCGCTTGTAGTTGGACGCCGGGGGCAACTCGTATCGAGACAGGTTGTGTTGACCGGGTGGACACCTTCCCACAACCCTTCGTCCACCTCGTGCGTCACATCCCCGCACGACTCGCCCCTCGTTTCCCCTTCGAACTACGGGAGTTCACTATGCGCGCACGCACTCTGGCCGCCACCACCGCCGTGGCGGCACTCACCGCGGCCGGTCTGACCCTGCCGTTCGCCGGCAGTGCCGTGGCCGCCTCGGCCGCGCGGTTCGACTTCAACGGTGACGGATTCACGGACATCGCGGTCGGCATGCCTGACGCCACGGTGAACGGGAAGGCCAGAGCCGGCTATGTGAGCGTGATCTACGGCGGCCCGCAGAGCCCGAGTCAGTCCACCGGCGTCATCAGCCAGGCCGAGGCCGGCATTCCCGGCACGCCCGAGGCCGGTGACCGCTTCGGCTCCTCCGTGGCGCCCGTCGATGTGAACGGCGACGGCGTCTTCGAGCTCGTCGTCGGCGCGAGCGGTGAGTCGCTCACCTCCGATCAGCTCAGGGACGAGGGCACCATCACCGTTCTGGACGGCTCGCAGTGGAACGTCACGGGCGTCACCGTGGCCAGGGGGACGTCCGAGTACAGCAGTATCGGCCGTACCGTCGCCACGGGTGACTACGACGGCGACGGCGACACGGATCTCGCGTACGGCGAGAACGGCGAGGAGCACGGCGCGCTCCGCTTCCGTCCGGGCCCGCTCACCGCCGACCCGGTGACCACGACCACCGTGCGCAGGTACAGCATGGGCGGCAGCACCCGTGATCTGGTCACCGGTGACTTCGACGGTGACGGCCGGGACGACCTCGCCACGACCTGGCAGGGGCTGGAGGACTCCGGCACGTTCATCACACGCTGGGACGATCGGGCCCAGCCGGCCCAGTGGTGGGCCGACGCCGACCGCGGCAGCGCGCTCGCCGCCGCCGACTTCGACCAGGACGGCACCGACGACCTCGCGGTCGGCCTCGTACAGCCCATTCCCGAGTCCGAGGCGACACACTGCCAGGACCGGCTCGGCGGTGCGGTGCTCCTGCTCAAGGGCTCGAAGACCGCGTCCTTCGGCTCCGAGAGCGGCTGCTTCACGCAGTCCAGCCCAGAGGTCGGCGGTGTCGCGGAGGAGGGTGACGACTTCGGCGCCGCGGTGTCCGCCGGCGACCTCAACGGCGACCACCGGCCGGAACTGGTGGTCGGCGTGCCCGGTGAGGACGTCGGCACCGTGAAGGACGCGGGCGGATACGTCGTCATGAACGGTAGTCCGGAGTACGGCCTCTACGGGGGTCTGGCCCGCAGCCAGAGCACCCCGAACATGCCCGGCGCGGCCGAGGCCGGCGACCGCTTCGGCGCCCAGGTGACCGTCGGCGACTACAACCGCGACGGCCTCTGGGACACAGCGGTGAGCGCGCCCGGGGAGAACGCCGGTGACCCCAGGTCGGGTGGCGTCTGGTTCGTCCCGAGCAGCACCGAGGAGACGTACCCGCCGGGCAAGTCACTGACTCCGTTCGGCTTCGCACTGCCCAACGGGGCCGTCAAGTACGGGGAAGTCCTGGGCAGTTAGGCCATCAGGCCGTTGTGGTGGTCGCTGACCGAATGCGGTCAGCGACCACCGCATCACCGGCCGACCCTCCCGCCCCGACGACGGCCACCAGGATTCCGGCGGGCCTGCCTGCGGCACAGCGCCGCAGCCGCAGGAAGGGTGAGCCGTCACGGGCGGCGGGGGTCAGCCAGCTCCGTACGGTGAGCCGGACCTGGTCGAGTCGGTGGGCGGCGGGGTCTTCCGTGCGGATGAGCCAGTAGAGGGTGCCTTCGTCGCGCCACGTGTGTGTGCCGCCGCCGAGCGTCGCGTTGGCGATCTCGTACTCCACCGGGCCCCGGACGGGCAGGGCGTGGCCGCCGAGCTGATGGCCGATGCGGGTACGCAGGCGTCCGGAGGCGCGGACGAACGGCTTGAGTTCGGCCGGGGTGTCGCGGGGGCGGTGCCAGTGCCGGGTGTCGCCGAGCAGGGCTTTCCGGGCCTGGGGCAGCCACAGATCCGGGGCGCTCTGCCCACCGACCGCGCCGAGTTCCACGCGGAGGTATGCCTCCGGGGCAGGGGACGTATGCGCCGGGAGGGCGGGCGTGCCCTCCAGGAGGACGGGCGTGCCCTCCGGGAGGTACGGCACTTGCTTGGGCCCCGGCCCAGTTCTCGTGCGTGGCGGCGGTGCCCCCTGCGCGGCCCGGCACCGCTCCCGTCTCCCGAGAGTCGTGCCGGGGCTTCGAAGCGTCAGGTGATGGTGGGCCAGGTGCGTAGCAGAGCGGCGATCCTCCCGGCGGTGCAGGCGGGGTCGAGGAGCAGGTCCTTGAGGGCGATGGCGTCCTCGCGGCCGGGTTTGACGGTGATCCCGGCGGCTTCGAGATACATGACACCGGACGCGGCGGCGACGGCCATGTTGGAGCGTTCCAGCCAGCGGCACCGGCCCAGGGAATGCACCAGGGCGGCGGCTCGGGCGTAGGGGCCGTCGTAGACGGGCTGCTCGAACAGCTCGGCCCGGTGGCGGGCGACCGCCGAGACCGGGACACCGTAGTCGTCGGGGGCCGGGTCGTCCGCTCCGGCGGCCTCGGCGACCTGAAGGATCCAGGGAACGTCGATGTGCAGGTCCATCAGGCCGCGTGTGCTCCGCGCGGTGCCTGTTGGTCCTGTTCGGCCTCGTCGAAGACCGCCTGGTGTTCGGCGAGGAAGCGGGCCGCCGCGTCGACCGCTCGGGCGCGCAGGCCGCTGGTGTCGTCCTGCACCAGCCTGGCGAGGTAGTCGCCGATACTCAGTCCCAGGTCGGCGGCTCGCCTCTTCGCGAGTTCCGCGACGTCCTCGTCCACACGGGCGCCCAGCTGTGTCTTGGCCATACCGGCATGGTAACACTTGTTACCGATGGTCGCCATGAAGCTGGACCCGATGTGCTCGGACCCGGGCCGACTGGTTCCGGAGCGCCACTCGCTTCGAGGTCGCTTCGAGGTCGCTTCGGCGCGGCCCGCTCGTCAGTTCTCCTGGAGGACGGAGAGGACGTTCCCGGCCGGGTCGGTGAACCACGCGATCGCCGCGGGGCCGCCGTCGCCGACCCGGACGACGCCCTTCTCGTCGTGGTCGAACTCGGGGTAGCGCTCCAGGCTGACGCCGCGCCGCCGCAGTTCGTCGACGGCGGACTCGATGTCGTCCACGGGGAAGTTGAGCAGCGTGAACGTCGCCGGGGTGTGCGTCTCCTTCGGGTAGACGAAGACAAGCGCGCCGCTGCCGAGCGTGAGGGTCAGCATGCGCATGTCCCCCTGCCCGGACTCCTCCACCCGCAGCCCGAGAGTCTCACCGTAGAAGCGGCGGGCCGCGTCGAGGTCGTCGACCGCGAAGCCACTGAACGCCTGTGTCTGTCCGAACATGCCGTGTCTCTCCTTCACCCGTGAGCCGTGACAAGGCCTCAGGGCACACCACACACACCACGGTCGACGGCACGCCACGCTGTCGGCGCCCGGATGGTCGCGTGCCTTCACCCGCACGAAGCGATGGCGGACCGCACGAGGTCTCGGTCCGGTCCCCCGTACGCAACACGAGTGAATCGGCTGACTTCGTCGCTCGGTGCCGGTGCGGGTTTCGTACGGTCTGTGTCGGGATCCGTTGGCCGAGGGGGAGGGTGGATGACGTTGTCGTTGTCCCTCGGGCCGGCCGTCGGCTGCCTGGTGCTGGCTCTCTCCCTGTTGCTGCGTGCCTGGGGCACGCGGGGGCGGGTACGGACCCGTCTGCTCCTGGTGGCGGGTTCCGCGATCGCCGGTGGTGTCTATCGGGCCTCCCTCGTCGCCCTGTCGAGCCGGCCGTCACCGTCGTCCGACTCACCGGGGTTGGCCGGTCCGGTCGTGGTCGCGGGGGTGGCGGTCACGGTCGGGTTGGGGATGGCCGGTCTGGTGGTCGCGGCCGATGCCGGTACGGGGTGGCGGGCGTGGCTGCGGCGCGTACTCGACGGGGCCGTCATTGCCGCGGCCGTGTTCATGGCGGGGTGGGTGCTCCTGGGCGGGACCGGGGACGGCTGGCGACCGGAGACGGGAATGCTCGGCGTCCTGTGGACCTCGGAGGTGGTGTTCCTCGGTTTTCTGCTGGCGCTGCGACGTCTCGTACGGGGCGACCGACGGGCCACCGTCTGGGCGGCGATCGTCGGAGTGGGCCTCATGGTGATCGGCGACACTCTGCGTCTGTCGTGGGCCGGTTCGCCGGGGCACGAGGCGATGTCCAGCTCGGTGGCCGACGTCTGCGGCACCGCCGGACTGCTGATCGTCGCTGTCGGTCCCTGGGTGCCCGGCGGGGCGAGCGTCCTGGGTACGGGCCGACCGCTGGCGCGATCGGGGATGGAGGGCGCCGCGGCGTTCGTCCCCCTGACCGTCTGCACGGTGTCGACGCTGGGTTACGTGTTGACGCCGCTCTCCGACGACCCGGTACCGCTGCTGGTGGGCGGAATGGCGGGTCTTCGAACTTGAGCGGTGTGCCCTTCGCGTGCGCTGACTGACAGTCACTGCACGTGATGGGGAGAACTGTTGGTGGGCCCTGGACGCAGGACGCCCGTGGTCCTGGGTGATCATTTCTGTTCTCTACGCAGAATGATCGTCTGGGAGCCACGGGCTTGGTCAACGATACGACGTTGCTGCTGGACCTCGACGGAGTGTCCGTCATGCGGGTCGAGCGGCTTCAGTGCGGTGGGCGCCGGGTTCACCTGGCCACGGCGGACGCCTCGGCCCGGGCCTGTCCGGCCTGCGGGGTCTTCGCAACCCGGGTGAAGGGCTGGGCGACCACCCGGCCTCGTGATCTGCCCTACGGGGAGAGCGGGCTGGAGTTCGTCTGGCACAAGCGGCGCTGGTGGTGCCGTGAGACGGCCTGTCCACGACGGTCGTTCACCGAGCAGATCGAGCAGATACCGGCCGGGGCCCGGATCACCGGGCGGCTGCGGGCCGCGTCCGGGCGGCGCGTGAGGGATGCCGGTTCCACGGTCATCCAGACGGCCCGCGATCTGCACCTGTCCTGGCCGACCGTGATGAACGCCTTCCGCACCGCCGCCCGCGAGGTCGTCGGGGCTCCGCTGCCCGAGGTCGAAGTGCTGGGCATCGATGAGACCCGGCGCGGACGGACCCGGTGGGAACAGGATCCGGACACCGGGAAGTGGAAGATGACCAGGGACCGCTGGCACACCGGGTTCGTCGACGCCCTCGGATCCGGCGGACTGCTCGGGCAGGTCGAGGGCCGCACCGTCGCCGACGTGCTGGCCTGGCTTTCCACCACGCCCCTGACCTGGAGGAAGGCCATCCGATACGTCGCCATCGACATGTCGGCCGTCTACCGCTCCGCGATCCGCACCGGCCTGCCCGAGGCCACCGTCGTGGTCGATCACTTTCATGTGGTGCAGCTCGCGAACAAGATGCTCTCCCTGGTCCGGCGCCGCACGACCGCCGAGATCCGCGGCCGGCGCGGACGCGCCGGTGACCCCGAGTGGAAAGCCCGACGCCGCCTGCTCCGCAACCGCGAAGACCTTGACCACGAGCAGTTCGAGCGCATGTGGAACCCGCTGCTGGACGAAGGGAAGATCGGACAGACGCTGCTGACGGCGTGGATCGCCAAAGAAAGCCTGCGCACCCTCCTCGCCCTGGCCCGCACCGACGCCGGCCGGAACCAAGTCGGCCATGCCCGCTGGAAGTTCCTCACCTGGTGCGCGGACGCCGACATCCCCGAAGTCCGCACCCTCGCGGCCACCGTCGACCGCTGGTGGCCCGAAATCCAGGCGTTCATCGACACCGGACACAGCAACGCCAAGAGCGAAGGGATCAACCGCGTGATCAAGCTCGTCGCCCGCCACGCGTTCGGCTTCCGCAACGCCGACAACCAGCGACTACGCACACGTTGCGTCACCACGCGGCGAGCCCGTGGGCACCTCCGCACCGCTTAACTTCGAAGACCCGGAATGGCACTCCTGGGCCTCTGGGCCCGCCGGATCTGCCTGCCGAGCACAACAACGGGCAGGACGACGGACAGGGAGGACTGAGGAGTGCGGTGGTACCGCGCCGTGTCCCGGACGGCTTACCGTCCGGGACACCTGTCGCGATTGGCGATTGGCGATTGGCGATTGGCGATTGGCGATTCAGCGTGACGTGCCGGCCATCTCCGGTACCGGTGTGTCGAGGGCGTCGAGGCCACGCAGGATGTCCTCCACCCGTTGTTTGGCGTCGCCGAAGAGCATCTGGGTGTTCTCGCGGAAGAAGAGCGGGTTCTGCACGCCCGCGTAGCCGACCGCCATGGACCGCTTGAAGACCACCACGTGGGCGGCCTCCCATACGTGCAGGACGGGCATGCCGGCGATGGGGCTGGCCGGGTTGTCGATGGCGGCCGGGTTGACGGTGTCGTTGGCACCGATGACGAGGACGACCGAGGTGGCGGGGAAGTCGTCGTTGATCTCGTCCATTTCGAGGACGATGTCGTACGGCACGTTGGCCTCGGCGAGCAGCACGTTCATGTGTCCGGGCAGCCGGCCGGCGACCGGGTGGATGCCGAAGCGGACCTCGACGCCCCGTTCGCGCAGTTTGCGGGCCAGTTCGGCCACCGGGTACTGGGCCTGGGCGACGGCCATGCCGTAGCCGGGAGCGATGATCACCGAGGTGGCGTCGCGCAGCAGTTCCGCGGTCTCCTCGGCGTTGATCTCCTGGTGTTCGCCCTGTTCGCCGTCGTCTTCCGCCGCCGGGGTGCCGAAGCCGCCCGCGATCACCGAGATGAAGGAGCGGTTCATCGCCTTGCACATGATGTACGAGAGGTAGGCGCCGGAGGAGCCGACGAGCGCGCCGGTGACGATGAGCAGGTTGTTCGCGAGGAGGAAACCGGAGGCCGCGGCGGCCCAGCCGGAGTAGCTGTTGAGCATGGAGACGACGACCGGCATGTCACCGCCGCCGATGGAGGCGACCAGGTGTGCGCCGAGGGCGAGCGCGATCACGGTGACGGCGATGAGCAGGCCCATGCCGGGGCGGGCCACGAAGGCGACGGTGAGCGCGACGAAGGCGACGAGGGCGCTCACGTTGAGGATGTGCTTGCCGGGCAGGGTCAGGGGGCGGGAGTCGATGCGCGCGGACAGCTTCAGGTACGCGACGACGGAGCCGGTGAAGGTGACGGCGCCGATGAACACCCCGATGAACACCTCGGCGTGGTGGATGCCCAGCAGCGATCCGGAGAGTTCGGCGTCGACGTCGAGGTAGCCGTTCCAGCCGACGAACGCGGCGGCGAGGCCGACGAGGCTGTGCATGATGGCGATCAGTTCGGGCATGCCGGTCATCTCGACGACCCGGGCGCGCCACAGTCCGATGCCCGCGCCGAGGGCCATGGCGACGGCGATCAGTACGAGACCGGTCGACGTGATGTTCCGGGAGGCGAGCCCGACGGTGGCGGCCAGGGCGATGACCATGCCCGTGATGCCCCAGACGACTCCCGAGCGGGACGTCCGGTGCTGGGAGAGCCCCGCGAGGCTGAGGATGAACAGCAACGCGGCGACGACGTAGGCGGCTTCTGCGGCCGTGACGATGGTCATCCCTGATCAGCCCTTCGAGAACATGCCGAGCATGCGGCGGGTGACGGCGAATCCGCCGAAGATGTTGATGCCGGCCAGCAGGATCGCGGCGAACGACAGTACGGTGACGGCGGTGTTGCCGTGTCCGATCTGCAGCAGCGCGCCGACCACGACGATCCCGGAGATGGCGTTGGTGACCGACATCAGCGGGGTGTGCAGTGCGTGGTGCACCTGGCCGATGACGTAGAAGCCGATGACGATCGCCAGCACGAACACCGTGAAGTGGCCGATGAGTTCGCTCGGCGAGAAGGCGGTCACCAGGAACAGGGCGAGCGCTCCGGCGCCGACGAGGGCGTAGGTGGAGCGGGCCGGGCGTGCGGGCTTCGCCGCCGCCGCGGAGGACGGCGTGGCGGGTTCCGGGGCGGCGTCGGGGGCGGGGGTGGGCGCGGCGGACACCTGTACCGGGGGCGGGGGCCAGGTCTTCTCTCCGTCGTGGACCACGGTCATCGAGCGCTGCACGATGTCGTCGAGGTCGAGGACGAGGCGGCCGTCCTTGCCGGGGGTGAGTAGCTTCATCAGGTTGACGAGGTTGGTGCCGTAGAGCTGTGAGGCCTGGGCGGGGAGGCGGCCGGGCAGGTCGGTGTAGCCGATGATCGTCACGTCGTTGTCGGTGACGACGGCCTTGCCGGCGACCGTTCCCTCGACGTTGCCGCCCTGGGCGGCGGCCATGTCGACGATGACGCTGCCGGGCTTCATGCGGGCGACGTCGGCGGCGGTGATGAGTCTCGGTGCCGGACGGCCCGGGATGAGCGCGGTGGTGATGATGATGTCGACGTCGGCCGCCTGCTCGGCGTACAACCGCCCGGCGTGCCGGTTGTAGTCGTCCGAGGTGGCCTTGGCGTAGCCGTCGGTGCTCACTTCCTGCGCGGCCGAGACCGTGAGGAACTCGCCGCCCAGGGAGCGGACCTGTTCGGCGACCTCGGGCCGGGGGTCGGTGGCGCGGACCACGGCGCCGAGGCTGCGGGCGGCGCCGATCGCCGCGAGTCCGGCGACCCCGGCGCCGGCCACCAGGACCTTGGCGGGGGGCACCTTGCCGGCGGCGGTCACCTGTCCGGTGAAGAACCGTCCGAAGGCGTGCGCGGCCTCGACGACGGCCCGGTATCCGGCGATGTTCGCCATCGAGCTGAGGACGTCCAGCGACTGGGCTCGGGAGATGCGGGGCACGGCGTCCATGGCGAGGACGGTGATGGGTCGCCGGGCCAGATCCTCGACCAGTTCCGGGTTGAACGCCGGGCTGATCAGCGCGATCAGTGTCGCCCCGTCGGGCAGTCGGCCGATCTCCTCGGTGGAGGGGCCGTTCACCTTGAGCACGATCTGTGCCGCCCACGGGTCGCCGAGCCGGGCGCCGGCCTCCTCGTAGGCCGCGTCGGAGAAGCGGGACGACGCCCCCGCCCCCGGTTCGACCACCACGTCGTACCCGAGCGTGACAAGCTTTCCCACGGTGGCCGGGGTCGCCGCCACCCTCGTCTCACCCACGGTCGACTCGGCCGGGACGCCGATGCTCTGGGGTTCGGGTTCCGCTTGGACCATCCTCTGCCTCACTTCCCTGTGATTCCGGCTGTGATTCCTGTGCCCGCTTGTTGACCCATGCCCCAGGAGTACGAGGTGGATACGGGACCGGAGCGCTCAATCGGTGGTCGGGGGGCCGGGATTGCCGTCGTACGGCGGCGATGTGGGCGCGGTGAGCGCGGGGGCCCGTGGTGTCCTCACCGATCCCCTGGGTGGTGGCAGCCGCGCTTCCTGGGGCCAGCCGTTCAGTCGGGTGAACTGACGCATGAAGCGCTCGCACCGTGCGGTGCGGTCGTCGCCTCGGTCGGGCAGCCGAGTGCGCTCGATCATCCGTGCGGGGTCCGGCTCGGACGGTTCCAGCATGGGTATCTCGGCGTCGGCGAACTCGCCGCCGCCCAGGCTTCCCGCCGCCAGCGCAAGGGCCGTCGCGGTCACGACGCCGACACACGTCCGCGTGGGGCTGAACACCGCGTGCACCGGTTCACGGTGCCCCTGCCGAAGCTCATGGTCCGTCGACTGATCCGTCGACTGGTCCGTCGACTCGCAGGGGTCCCACTCGATGAGTCCGACCGTGTCTCCCGATCCGGCGACACGGAAGGCGAGGTCGAGCCCGCTCGGGGACTCGCCACCGCACGCGCCGACCAGTACGGTGCCCAGCTCCCGGGGCGCGAGAGGCCGGCCCGCGTCGACGAGGCGTCCCTGAACGAATCTGCGGTCGGTGATCACGTCGATGCCGGGGACCGTGCGCAGACCGAGCAACCGCGCCCACGTCTCCCGGGCCGTGGCGACGAGCCGGTCCAGGGGCACGGGGGCGTGCATCGTTCCCACGAGGTCGACGGACATGCCGACGAAGAAAGCCGCTCAGCGCCGCCCGCCCGTGTCCGTTTTCGTACTGGCGGGCCGAACCTTGCGGCGCGCGTGCAGGAGCCGCTGTTGTTTCAGTGCCCTTCCCGACGGGCCTGCGGAAGAGGCTTATAGAGAAGGTACGTTGGGCAAATCCTCGGCGTCGCAGGTGTCTGTGCGGGCCTTGGTGGCGGCGAGTCGGGCGGACCATTCGCGTTCGGCGACGGTGAGGCCGCTCTCCAGGGTGTCGACGAACAGCGTTCGGTTCACCGTCGCCACCGTCGGCTCGCGCCGGGGCTCGGTGTCCCGGGCAGCGCCGCCGTCGTCGCGTACTCGGCAGGCGAGGTGGATCCGGTCCCCGTCGGGGAACGCGAACGCTGTGACGTCGTCGGTGCACTCTCCCCACTCCAGGAACGCACAGCGTGCGAGTGCCGCTTCGGCGCCGTGTGCGGTATGGGTATCGGTATCGGCGTGCATCCAGTTCTCGGCGATGCGGAAGGCCTCGGACGGCGAGGTGAAGCCGTTCGGCGGCGTGGTCGGCGTGCGGAAGCGTTCGAGTTCGTCCTTGAGCTTCTTGACCAGCAGGGGTGGGTAGAACGCGTTGTCCCACGTGTTCGCGTGGAGCCCGCCGATGAAGACGTCGACGCACAGCAGCCCCGGGTCCCGTTCGACGTGGAACTCCAAACCGAATGCGGTCTGCGACCCGAACAACATGGCTACCTTCCCGGCCGTGGCGCGACGATCCGCTTTCGGTGCTGCGGTGCTGGACGACACAGCGGCCGAGCGCAACATCGCCGCCGACGAGCAGGGGAACTCGGTCCGCCGTTCAATAGCCGGGCGGGATCCGGTCCTGTGGGCCGTCCGCCGTTTCCGCCGTGCCTTGCTCCATCCGCGCCCGCTCGGCCACGGTCGGGTCGGTCGAGTCCGAGACCAGTTCCGCGACGCGTAGAGTGCACTCCCACTCCGTCAGCTTGCCCTTGATCACCACCAGGTACGTCTCCTGGTCGGCGAAGCGGTACACCTGACGCCGCTTCTCGATGATGCTCCGGCTCGGCACATACGTGTGGACGGCAGCGCGGAGCGCCTTCAGGGCCTCGTCCTTCGTCTCCCGCCCACGGCAGATGAACTCGGTCCTGTACGCCTCACCGTAGGAGTACTGCACCGTCACAGCCCAGTTGCCCATGCCCACTCCCCCATCCCCCCGCCCTCGCGCCCTTGCCCGGCAGTCGCAGCTCAGGCTCCGGGGGAAACGCTAACGCCGGTGATGAGGCTTGGCTACGTCGACCGCGGGCCCGCGAGCGGTTCACCACGCGGACAGCGGCAGGTGGTCGCTGACCTACTTGACGCGGTCGAGGAAGGCGAGCACGCGATCGTTGACCTGCTGCGCGGCCTGTTCGTCGTAGGACGGCAGACTGCTGTCGGTGAACAGGTGTCTGTCGCCGGGGTAGAGGAACAACTCGGCGTCCGCCGCGGTCTCGACGAGCGCGCGAGCGGCGTCCACATCGCCCTCCCCCGCGAAGAAGGGATCCGCGTCCATGCCGTGGACCTGGACCGGGACGTCCTGGGGCCAGACGTCGCCGAACTCCGAGACCGGGACGCAGGCTTCGAGCAGCAGTGCGCCCTTCGCACCGGGGCGGGTCTGGGCCAGTCGCTGTGCCGACATGACGCCGAGGGAGAATCCGACGTGGACGAGTTCTGCGGGCAGCTGTTCCGCGGCGGCCGTTCCGCGCGCCGCGATCGTGTCGAAGCCGACGCTCCGGCCGTAGCCGATGCCCTCCTCAAGGCTGTCGAACACGTGCCCCTCGTACAGGTCCGGGGCGTGGACGGTGTGTCCGGCGCGGCGCAACCGCTCGGCGAACTCGCGCACGCCCGTGGTCAGCCCGTGTCCGTGGTGGAAGACCAGCACCTCAGCCATGTCGCTCCCCTCGTGTCGCGGTGCCCGTGTGGCATCTGCGGCACGAGTATGGCCCCCGGCACTGACATCCACGGGCCCGGCCGGACGGGGTGCGGCGGTGACGGCCGTAAGGGTCCGGTGGTACGGGGCGTTGACACATAACGGGCCGATAAACCGCATTGCACCGATTATCACTGCTTCGAGGTAAGCATCTTGTCTCCCTGGTGGATGCGGCCAGTCCGGCGGCTAACTTTCTGCAGGTGGACGGATTCCTGTGATCCTTCTCGCCCGCCCCCAACTCCTCCGTGTCCTTCGTTCGGCGCACTCCTGCGCGCCGGACGACCCGCCGTGCAAGGAGAAAGCCCTCGATGTCCGTCGACAGCGTCCGGGAAGCTCGGACCACATCCGACGCACCGCAGCAGTCCCTGGGTACTGCCGCCGCCCGTAACCTCGCCACGACCACCAAGTCCGCCCCGCAGATGCAGGAGATCACCTCCCGCTGGTTGCTGCGGATGCTGCCCTGGGTCGAGGCCGAGGGTGGCGCCTACCGGGTCAACCGGCGACTGCGCCATACCGTCGGCGACGGGCGCGTCGCATTCGTCCAGGAGGGCGCCACGGTCCGGGTGATCCCCCGGGAACTCGGTGAACTGGCCCTGCTGCGCGGATTCGAGGACACGGACGTCCTCACCGCCCTCGCCGACCGCTGCGCACAGCGCGACTTCGTGGCGGGCGAAGTCCTCGTCGAGCGCGGCAGCCCCGCCGAGGGGATCCATCTGATCGCCCACGGCCGGGTCGGCCAGACGTCCGAGGGCAAGTACGGCGGAGAGATCGCCATCGCGGTCCTCTCGGACGGCGAACACTTCGGTGAGAACGCCCTGCTGGACCCCGACGCCCGCCACGACCGTACGGTCACCGCCGAGACCGCCGGTACCCTCCTCACCCTCTCCCGTGCCGGCTTCGCCGCCGTCCGGGCCTCCGCGCCCCGTCTCCAGGCCCACGTCGACCGGTTCGGCTCCCGCACACGGCAGCGGCAGAACAAGCACGGCGAGGCCGAGATCGCGCTGACGGCAGGTCACGTCGGCGAGGTCGACCTGCCGAGCGCCTTCGTCGACTACGAACTGGAGCCGCGCGAGTACGAACTGTCCGTCGCGCAGACCGTTCTGCGGGTCCACACCCGGGTCGCCGACCTCTACAACGGTCCGATGAACCAGAGCGAGGAGCAACTCCGGCTCACCATCGAGGCCTTGCGTGAGCGCCAGGAACACGAGCTGATCAACAACCGCGAGTTCGGGCTGCTGCACAACGCCGACTTCAAGCAACGCATCCAACCCCGCTCGGGCCCGCCGACCCCGGACGACATGGACGATCTCCTCTGCCGGCGACGCGGCACCAAACTGTTCCTCGCCCATCCCAGGACCATCGCCGCCATCGGACGTGGCTTCAACGCCCACGGTCTCTACCCCGACCATGTCGACCTCGGCGGGCAGTCCGTCCCCGCGTGGCGCGGGGTCCCCATCCTGCCGTGCAACAAGATCCCGATCAGCAAGGAACAGACCAGTTCCATCATCGCGATGCGCACGGGCGAGAAGAACCAGGGCGTCATCGGCCTGTGGCGGACCGGGCTGCTGGACGAGTACGAAGACGGCCTCTCCGTGCGCTTCATGGGCATCAACGAACAGGCGATCATCTCCTACCTCGTCAGCACCTACTACTCCGCCGCGGTGCTCCTGCCCGACGCCCTCGGCGTGATGGAGAACGTCCAGATCGCCCCCGCCCCGCGCTGACGGGCCTACGCGCTGACGGGCCTTCGGGCTGACGCGCCTACGGGCTTACGGGCTTACGGGCTTACGGGCTTACGGGCTTACGGGCTTACGGGCTTACGGGCTTACGGGCTTACGGGCTTACGGGCTTACGGGCTTACGGGCTTACGGCCTGATCCGCCGCGCGCACGGCGAAGCATCCACCCCACCGCAGCAATACGGCGGAGCACCCGCCCCACCGCAGCAAGGAGCTACCGATGCCCGACTCCGGGCCCCTCGGGTCCTCACCCCCTGAGCAGCGGCCGACGCCGCACACGGCCCTGCCGGACGCCCCCGCGCCGGTGATCCCGGACCTCCCGGTCGCACCGATCGCCTCCGGCTTTCTGGCAGCACTGCATCCGGCGGTCATGACGCCCGGTCCGCCACCGGCTCCCGCCCCCGCACCGGCGCCTGCACCCGCACCCGCACCCGCCAAGAGCACCGGCACCGCCGTACGGGAATCGGCGGACGCACCCGCACCCGACTCCGCGCTTCAGGGAATCCTGCGCGGGTCGACCGGGCTGGGCATGACCGCGCTCGCCCTGGCCGACCGGTACAGGGCCGCGCTGCCGGCGCCGGAGTCCCCGGCACCCGTTCCGCCCGCCGAGGGGCGAGCCGTTCCCGGTCTGTATCACCACCCCGTCCCGGAGCCCGACCCGGTGCGTGTCGAAGAGGTGAGCCGCCGGATCAAGCGCTGGGCCGAGGACGAGGTCCAGCTCTATCCGGAGGAGTGGGAGGGGCAGTTCGACGGCTTCTCCGTCGGCCGTTACATGGTCGCCTGCCACCCCGACGCCCCCACGGTCGACCATCTGATGCTGGCCACCCGGCTGATGGTCGCGGAGAACGCGGTGGACGACTGCTACTGCGAGGACCACGGCGGGTCACCCGTCGGTCTCGGCGGACGCCTCCTGCTCGCGCACACCGCGCTCGATCACGTCCACAGCACGGCGGAGTACGCACCGGCGTGGCAGGAGTCGCTCGGATCGGACGCCCCGCGTCGGGCGTACCGCAGCGCGATGGACTACTTCGTCCGGGCGACCACACCCTCCCAGGCGGATCGGTACCGGCATGACATGGCCCGTCTGCACATGGGCTATCTCGCCGAGGCCGCGTGGGCGCAGACCGGTCATGTGCCGGAGGTGTGGGAGTACCTGGCGATGCGTCAGTTCAACAACTTCCGCCCCTGTCCCACGATCACCGACGCCGTCGGCGGCTACGAACTGCCGGCGGACGCGCACGCCCGGCCGGACATGCAGCGGGTCATCGCCCTCGCGGGCAACGCGACGACCATCGTCAACGACCTGTACTCGTACACCAAGGAACTCGACAGCCCCGGCCTCCATCTGAACCTGCCGGTGGTGATCGCGAAGCGCGAGCAGCTGTCCGAGCGCGACGCCTATCTCAAGGCCGTCGAGGTCCACAACGAACTCCAGCACGCCTTCGAGGCCGCCGCGGCCGAGCTGGCGCGGGCCTGCCCGCTGCCCACCGTGCTGCGGTTCCTCAGGGGCGTGGCCGCCTGGGTCGACGGCAACCACGACTGGCACCGCACCAATACCTTCCGCTACACCCTGCCCGATTTCTGGTAAAGAACGGATACTTTCTGTGATCACTGAGACCACTGCCACGTCCGCCGCCCTGTCCGCCACCGCGTCCGCCGCCACGTCCGCCGTCACCGCGAAGATCCCGGCTCCGGCGTCGCCGTACCAGGGGGACATCGCCCGCTACTGGAACAACGAGGCGCGGCCCGTCAACCTGCGCCTCGGTGACGTGGACGGGCTCTACCACCATCACTACGGCATCGGCGCCGTGGACCACGCCGCGCTCGGCGACCCGGCGCACAGCGAGTACGAGAAGAAGCTCATCGCGGAGCTGCACCGGCTGGAGTCGGCGCAGGCGGAGTTCCTCCTGGACCACCTCGGCGGCGTCGGTGCGGACGACACCCTCGTCGACGCCGGCTGCGGGCGCGGCGGCTCCATGGTGATGGCTCACCAGCGCTTCGGCAGCAGGGTCGAGGGGGTCACCCTGTCCGCCACCCAGGCCGACTTCGGCAACAACCGGGCGCGGGAACTCCGTATCGACGACCGTGTCCGTTCCCGTGTGTGCAACATGCTCGACACGCCGTTCGACAAGGGCAGCGTCGCGGCCTCGTGGAACAACGAGTCGACCATGTACGTCGACCTTCACGACCTGTTCGCGGAGCACTCGCGTTTCCTGAAGCCGGGCGGCCGGTACGTGACCATCACCGGCTGCTGGAACCCCCGTTACGGCCAGCCGTCGAAGTGGGTCTCCCAGATCAACGCGCACTTCGAGTGCAACATCCACTCCCGCCGCGAGTATCTGCGCGCCATGGCCGACAACCGGCTCGTGCCGCACACCATCGTGGACCTCACCTCGGACACCCTGCCGTACTGGGAGTTGCGGGCGACGTCCTCGCTGGTCACCGGAATCGAGGAGGCGTTCATCGAGTCCTACCGGGACGGCTCCTTCCAGTACGTCCTGATCGCGGCCGACCGCGTGTGAGCCCGCTCTCGCGGGGCCGGGCCGCCGTTCAGGGGTCCGGCCCCGCGAGTCGTGGTGACGGCTGATCACAGTCGGGCCGCGATGCGATCCCGTGCGGTGCCGAACCGGTCATTCCGTGGTGCAGTCTTGCCATGGCCTCACCGCCCGAGGACGACCAGGACACTCCGGCGCCTCCCCAGACCCGTGAACGCCCCTCCCTGCTCATGGACATCGCGGTCGCCCTGCTGTTCCTGGCCGCGGACGTCATCATCGTCGTGGTCGCCACGATGCTGTTGGTGATGATCGGCATGGGCACCGCTCAGCCACCGGACTCTTCCTCAACCGCGCGCTCCCGCGATGTCCCCGTCCTGATGTGGCTCGCCGTCTGGGGCATTCCGGCCCTGGCGGCGACCCATGCGGTCGTGCACGGCCTCCTGAGGATGCCGGTCACCGCCGTCATCCAGAGCCTGTTCGCGCTCACCTGCACGCTCCTGGCCGTGGCGTGGACGCGCATGCTGCTGTCGTGACGCGGTCGTGTCGAAGACGCCGAGGACGAGGACGAGGACGAGGACGGTGGCAACGAGGCCAGTCGCTACGAGGACGGTCGCGGGGGCCTTCGCTTCCGGTGGTCAGGACGGCTGGACCTCGTCGAAGAGGGCGAGGGCCTGGGAGGGGTCCGGGCTCACCAGGCGTTCCAGGCCTGCCGTGGTGATTTTCGCCCACCTCGCGGCGCGTGCCCACATCCGCTCCTCGAAGGCGTGGACGGCCTCGTCCAGTTCGCCGGGACCGGTAGCGGCGGCGGCAACGACGGCCTCGGCGAGTTCGGCGCCTTCCAGCATCGCGAGGTTCGCGCCCGCCCCCAGGGGCGGCATCAGGTGGGCGGCGTCGCCCAGGAGCGTCACTCCGGGGACGTGGGGCCAGGTGTGGGACACGGGAAGGACGTAGAGGGGGCGGTGGACGAAAGCCGTGCCGTGGCGGAGGAGGTCGCGGACGGGGGCGGCCCAGCCGTCGAACAGGGCCAGCAGGCTCGCTCGTACGGCCTCGACGTCGGCCTAGTCCAGGTCTGCGTGCCCGTCGAGCGGCGCGCGGAACTGGGCGTACACCTTGACGTGACCGCCGCTGTTGCGCTGGGCGACGAGGGATCGGTTGACGCCGTACACGGCCACGGAACCGTCGCCGACCAACCGGGCGAGGTCGGGGTGGCGGGTGTCGACGTCGTCGAGGGAGGTCTCGACCGAGGTGACGCCGGTGTAGTGCGGTGTCACCGATGAGACCGCCGGGCGGACCCGGGACCAGGCGCCGTCCGCGCCGACGACGAGGTCGAACGTCTCCTGCCGCCCGTCCACGAAATGGACCACCGCGCCGCCGCCGACCCCCGGCACCGCCTTCGCCACACCCCGCCCCCACCGGACGTCGAGAGGGCCGAGCAGCAGGTCACGGAGTTGCCCGCGGTCGATCTCGGGATTGGCCCGTTCGTCCGGGCGGGGTCGCCAGTCGCGCAGGACGGTCCCGTCCGTGTCCAGGATGCGCATGGCCTGCCCCTCGGGACGGGACAGCGCCTGGAACTCCGTCAGCAACCCGGCTTTGTCCAGGGCGAGTTGCCCCAGCCCTACGCAAGGTCGCCGCCCGGCTGGACGCCGGTCCCATGCGCTTGTACGGCTATATCTCCACCAAGGAGGGACTGTTCGACCTCATGGTGGACGAGGTCCAGGGCGAGATCCTCCCCGAGGAGCGGCCCGGTGACTGGCGGGAGGCGCTGAGTGCCCTCGCCCACCGCACCAGGCGGACCGCACTGCGTCACGAGTGGCTGGCCGACCTGCTCGGTGGCCGCCCGACGCTCGGCCCGAACGGTCTCGCCGTGACCGAGGCCACGCTGGCGGCCCTCGACGGCCTCGCCGACATCGACACCGTCATGCGGGCCGTGGAGACCGTCAGCGCCTACTCCAACGGCGCGATCAGGCGCGAGATCGAGAACCTGCGGGCCGAGCGCGCCACGGGCCTGTCCGAGCTCGACTGGCAGCGCGCCTCCGGTCCGCATGTGACGAGCATGCTGGCCACGGGCCGCTTCCCCGCGCTGGCCAAGGCGGTGTACGACGCGACGGACGTGGACGCCGAGGCATCCTTCGCGACCGGCCTCGACTGGGTCCTCGACGCCGTGGCCGTCAGGCTCACCCGGTCGTCCGCGTGACGTCCGCCGCGCCCCACCGGTCCGGCTGCTTCCGGGCGCAGTGGCAGGGCCTCCCGGCCGCCCGGGGTGGCGATCCCGGACGGCGACGCCAGGAGGCCCTGTTGGTTGTCACCGCGGTCTCCGAATCCTCTCGCGCTCGCGTCCCCGGGGCCCCGGAGTCCGACGCGTCGCCCGTCGTGAGCTACCGCAGATCGACCTGGAACACCTTGTCCGCGCCGTCCGGCTCGCCTCCGTTGTTGTCGGCGTTGGTGGTGGACAGCCACAGGGCGTTCGCGCCGGGGACCTTCTCCACCGTGCGCAGTCGGCCGTACTGGGTGGTGTAGTACGCGGTGGGGGTGCCGGCGCTGGTGCCGCTGACCGGGATGCGCCACAGCCGCTCGCCGCGCAGCGCCGCCATGTAGAGGGCTCCGTCGGCGTAGGTGACCGCGCTCGGGGAGGCCTCGCTGACGGCCCACTGCCGCTGGGGGCTCGTCATACCGGACGTGGAGCAACTGCCCTCGCAGACCGGCCAGCCGTAGTTCTTGCCGGACTCGATCAGGTTCAGTTCGTCGTACCTGCTGTTGCCGAACTCGGCTTCCCAGAGCCTGCCTTGGGCGTCCCAGGTGAGGCCCTGGGGGTTGCGGTGGCCGAGGGAGTAGACGAGCGTGCCGAACGGGTTGCCGGGGGCGGGTTTGCCGTCCTTCGTCATCCGCAGAATCTTCCCGTTGAGGGAGTTCCTGTCCTGCGCGAGGTTGCTGTTCTGCGCATCGCCCGTGGTGGCGTAGAGGTGGCCGTCCGGGCCGAACTTGACGCGCCCGCCGTTGTGGTACCTGTTCTTGGCGATGCCGGTGACGAGGACCGTGTAGCCGCTGAGCGAGGAGCCGTCGTACGTCATCCGGACGATGCGGTTGTCGGAGGCCGCCGAGTGCATCAGGTAGACGTGGTGGTCGCTGTTCCAGGTCGGTGAGACCGCCACTCCGAGGAGGCCGCCCTCGCCGCTGGTGGTCACGACATTGGGCACCCTGCCGATCTCGGTCCTGGTGCCCGCCTGGGTGAGCTTGAACAGCTTGAAGGAGTCCCGTTCGGTGACGAGCGCCGACCCGTCGGGCAGCCAGCTCAGGCCCCAGGGGACGGTCCAGCCGGAGGAGACGGTTCGGACGGCCGACGGGACGGAGTCGGTGCCGGCCGCGGCGCCGAGCAGACCTGTGGTGAGAGCGGCCACGGCAGCGGCCGTGGTGATGGTTCGGAATGCGCGCATGGGCGAACTCCTCGCTGTGGGGGGTGTCATGAAGCCCTCCGGAAGGTAGGAGGTATGCGATCGAGGGTCAAGGGCGGTTAAAGCCAAAGGTTCATACCTTCAACTGGTGAATCGATGTTCGATTCCCGCTTCACCTGTGGTTTCGCCAATATGCCCGACAGTGGCCGACCTTGAGGTTCTCGTTTTCGGCCAACGAGAGATCGGATCACTTTAGTGACGACCCATTGACCGGGCTGCCGGATGCTGGCGATGCTGCACCACAGGTTTCCCACAGCGGAAGGCAGGTACGGCACATGACCGAATCCGTACAGCAGGTCGACGAGGAAGCTCCGAGCTGGCAGACCCCCGACTTCGTGGTCGTCGAGACCGCGCTGGAGGTCACCGCGTATTTCCTGAGCGACCGTTAGCCCGCCGCCGTGCTGCCGCACGTGCTCGGCACCGCGGCGGGCGGCGGGGTACCCCAGTGGAACTGTGCGTGTCCCGGCTGCTCCGGGGCACGTGCACATCCGCACTGGCGGCGCCGCCACGCCTCGCTCGCCGTACAGGCGTCGGAGGACCGCTGGTACCTCGTGAACGCCACCCCCGACATCGGCGACCAGATCGAGACCTGCTCTTCCCTGCGACCCGGTTCTGGTTCCAGTCCTGGTGCGCGGCGGACCCCGGTCGCCGGGCTGATCCTGACCGACGCCGAACTCGACCACACCCTCGGCATCGCCCGGCTGCGCGAAGCCGGTGCCGGTGGAGTGGAGTTGCTCGCGACCGGGTCGGTGCGCGAGGCGCTGCTCACCGGGCTGCGGCTGGATGCCGTTCTCGGGCCGTACACCCCGCTCACCTGGCGCGAACTGCCACTGGAGCGGCCCGCACCGCTCACCGATGACTCGACGGCCCCCTCACCCCTCATGATCAGCGCGATCCCCGTATCCGCCAAACGCCCCCGCTACGCGGCCGAGTTGCCCATACCCGACGGGGATTCGTGGGTCGTGGCTTTGCTTCTCACCGACCGCGCCACCGGGACGACGGTCGTCTACGCCCCCGCCCTGGCCGTCTGGCCCGACGCCTTGGAGTCCGCTGTCGCCGACGCCGACTGCGTGATCGTCGACGGCACCTTCTGGGACGACGAGGAACCCCGGCGCACCGGCATCTCCACCCGTACCGCGACCGGTATGGGGCACCTTCCGATCGACGGACCGGGCGGCACCGCCGAGCGCCTGGCGCCGCTTCGCGCCCGTTGTCTCTACACCCATTTGAACAACACCAACCCCCTCGTCGATCCGAGCGCACCGCAGCACAAGCGACTGGCCGACCGGGGCATCGAGGTGGCCGGAGACGGAATGGTGATCCGACTGTGAGCTTCGAGGAACAGCGCTTCGAGGATCAGCTCAGAACAGTGGCCCGGGACCATTACCACGACTGCCACCCCTTCAACGTCCGTATGCATCAAGGGGAGTTGAGCCCCGACGAGTTACGTCGCTGGATCCTCAACCGGTTCCACTACCAGCGGCACATCCCCGTCAAGGACACCCTGGTCCTGGCCAAGCTGGGGCACCCCGCGGCTGCGCCGGATGTGGTTGCGGCGGATCGAGGAGCACGACGGCCGGGCCGAGGGCGAGGGCGGCATCGAGCGGTGGCTGAGGCTGGGCGAGGCCGCAGGGCTCGACCGGGCCGGGCTGCTGTCCGGGGAGGGGGTACTGCCCGGCGTACGGCTCGCGGTGGACGGATACGTCAACTTCTGCCGGCTCCGCTCCCCGCTGGAAGCCGTCGCGGCCTCCCTCACCGAGCTGTCGGCGCCGGGGATCATGCGCACGCGTATCGCCGCGTTCGAGCGGCACTATCGGTGGATCGACGCCGACGGGCTCGCGTACTTCCGTACTCGCGAGACCCAGGGCCGGCAGGACAGTGGCGAGGCACTGGGGCTCGTACTGGACTGGGCCCGCTCCGAGGCCGACCAGGGGCGTGCCGTGGCGGCCCTCGCCTTCAAGTGCGACGTGCTGTGGTCGCTGCTCGACGCGATCGACCACGGCGACCGGAAGGAGCGCCAGTGACTGTGGCTGCTTCTGGCTCTGGCTCTGGCTCTGCTTCTGCTTCTGCTTCTGCTTCCGCTTCCGCTTCCGCGACGGGGTGGCGGCCGGCGCTGGCTCGCTCGGTGCGCGGCGCGCCCTGGAGGCCGCCGACACCGGCTGTGTCCTCGACCTCGGCCGGGTCCATATCGCGGGCCCGGGACGGGAGTTGCTCACCGATCCGCAGCTGGGCGAGCTGTATCTGGGCGGGCGGCCCGCTCGCCGATGAGTCCGACCGCTCCGACCATTCCGATCACTCCGATCACTCCGCCGGACTCCGAGGAGACCGTTGATGCGCAGCAGACGGAACACGGTCACGGCGACGGTCGCCGCGCTGCTGACCGCCCTCACCACCACGGCAGCGACACCCTCCGGGGCAGGGGCCGGCCCCGTACTCCCCTCCCTCCGCCCTCACTTGGCGGCGTACTACGACTTCGAGCACCCGGTCCCCGGCAACCCGGCCCGCGAACGTGACCTGGGCTTCGCCCGTACCGACATCGACCTGGTCGGCGGCGGGGCGCGGACGCGGACGTACGACGGAGCGCACCGGGGCAGTCGGGTCTCGCTCCAGGTGCGGCAGGTCGCCCCGGACGCGAAGGGCAACGACGACTGGAAGGCGGGGGTGTACGGGCCGTCCGGCGTGCCGACGCTCCGGGCGTTCAACGGGGTTGACGGGATGACGGTGATGGGCTGGTTCAAGATGACCGGCCCGAACCCGGCCCTCAACAGCAACACGGCTGCCCCGGACGACCGTTACGGCGCCGTGGGTCTGGCCGGAGTGCTGTCCGGGGACTCCGACGGCCACGCGGTGCGGGGCCTGCTGGAGATCATCGAGGTGGGCGGCGAACTGCGGCTCGTGGCCCTCGGCCGACGTGTGGACGGGTCGGCCTCGCAGACGTTCGCCGCTTCCGAGGACTGGCGCACCCTGCTGCCCGTGGGCGAGTGGGTCTTCCTGGCCGCCACCTTCGACTTCGGCACGGGAGCGATGGCTCTGTACCGCAACGGCCGGCGGCTGGCCGGCTCCTACACCGTTCCCGGCGACCCCTGGGACCTCGCGGGGCCGGGCCCGCACCGTGCCTCGCCCACCGACCCCCGGGGCATCAAGATCGGCGGCAGCTTTCCGCAGAACACCGCCGAACGCAATCCCTGCGACTGCCGCATGGACAGCCTGATGTTCCTGGACAGCGCGGTGGGCGACGACCGGATCCGGGCGCAGTACCGGTGGTCGGCCGCCCGCTGACGACGCACGTTCACAAAAAGGAGTGACCTTGATATGGCCGCATCTCCGGCCCTCAGACGCCGAGCCCACTCACTGATCCCCCTCCCCCTGGTCGTCCTCGCGCTGTTGCTGTCGGCCCTGGTCGCCCTCCCCGGCACGGCGCGCGCGGCGGCTGCCGGACCCCTCACCGACCCCATCCCCGAGCGGCCCGCCGCCTCCGGCATCGGGCTGACCGTCGAGGAGTACGCCGCCTTCCCGAAGACCGAGCCACCGCCCGGCCCGGTCACCGACCCCCGGCTGATGCGGTACGCCCGCA
The DNA here is from genome assembly GCF_009184865.1 of Streptomyces phaeolivaceus. Lineage (NCBI taxonomy): Bacteria > Bacillati > Actinomycetota > Actinomycetes > Kitasatosporales > Streptomycetaceae > Streptomyces > Streptomyces phaeolivaceus. The sequence goes on from NZ_CP045096.1 coordinate 40,578, forward strand.
TCAACCACCTCGGCGAACTTCCCGACCGCTCGGGCCGAAAGGCCGTACCGGACCTCAACGGCAAGCTGTACTTCGTCCGGGACTCACGGGACGGCGCTGGCACCCCTCACCTCTATCTGGACATCGCCGCCACCTTCTCCCCCGCGTTCTTCGCGAGCCGGGGCCTCGGCCAGGGCTTCGGTTTCGTCACTTTCGACCCCGACTTCCGCCGCAACGGCCGCTTCTACACCGTGCACACCGAACTGGCCTCCGCCACCACCGCCGTCCCCGACCACCGGCAACAGGCGACGACCGTCTACCACGGCGTCGTCACGGAGTGGACCGCCACCGACCCCGCGGCCGACACCTTCGCCGGCACCCGCCGCGAAATCCTGCGCATCGGCTTCGCGGGTCCGGTCCACGGCATCCAGCAGATCGACTTCAACCCGACGGCCGGCCGCCACGCCCCCGACCGCGGACTGCTGTACCTCGCGGTCGGTGAGGGCGGCCAGGGCGCCAGGAACAGCGAGCCGCTGAGCCTCGCCCTCCCCCACGGCAAGATCCTGCGCATAGACCCGCGCGGCACGAACAGCACCAACGGCGAGTACGGAATCCCGCCGGACAACCCGTTCACGGCCACCCCCGGCGCCATCGGCGAGATCTACGCGTACGGTCTGCGCGACCCGCACCGCTTCAGCTGGGACCCGGCGGGCGCCCACCGAATGTACGTCGGGAACATCGGCCAGCATGCCGTCGAGTCGGTCTACGAGGTGCGCGCGGGCGACAACTTCGGCTGGAGCGAACGCGAGGGCCCGTTCGTCTTCGACAAGAGGGCCACCGACCCCTGCGACCAGATCCTCCCCCTCCCCGAGGACGACGCGAAGTACGGCTACACCTACCCGGTCGTCGCCTACGACCACGACCCGCCCGCCGACTGGAACTGCACGTCGGACGTCGGCCGGGCGGTTGTCGGCGGCTTCGTCTACCGGGGAAGTGCCCTGCCCGCGCTACGCGGCAAGTACATCTTCGGAGACATAGTCGACGGACGCCTGCTCTTCGCCGACACCAAGGACATGCGACGCGACAGCGGGCAACTGGCGCAGTTGTACGACCTGATGCTGTACGACGCGAGCGGCAAGCGCGTCACGATGCGGGACCTGGCCCAGAGCCCCCGGGTGGACCTGCACTTCGGCCGGGACGCGAAAGGCGAGCTGTACTTGCTGTCGAAGGCCAACGGCAAGATCTGGAAGATCACCGGCACTCGCGCCTTCGCCTCCTGCGACACGACCGGCTCCCGCCTGACCCACGTGATGGACGGCCGGAACTGGGCCCCCGTCACCCCGTCCAAGTGGCGCTTCCCGGGCCGGGAGGCCGTTCTCGCGGAGGCCGGTGTCCAGCGCCCCGGCCCGCGCCGCCCGTCCGGGTACGCCGTACTGACGGCGGGCCCGGCGGCGTACGGCGATGTCCGGATCGACGCGGAGGTCCGCATGGACACCCCCGTCGAGACGACCAACCGGGACGTGATCATCGTCTTCGACCACCAGTCGGACACGAGGTTCTCCTACGCCCACCTGTCCCAGGACAACACGATCTACCCGCACAACGGTGTCTTCGTCGTCAACGACACCGACCGCCTGCGCGTCGACGACCAGTGGAACGGCACGACGGGCGCCCCACCGGCCGTCACCGACACCGACTGGCACAAGGTGCGGGTGGTGCGCTGCGCGAGCACGGGTGAGATCGCGGTCTACGTCGACGGCGCGAAACGGCCGCTGATGACCGCCGTCGACACCACCCTCACCTCCGGCCGGGTGGGCTTCGGGTCGTTCGACAACACCGGACGGCTGCGCGGCCTGAGGGTTTCCTCTCCCTGAGAGAGCCCGCGGGGAGGGCCCCGCCAAGTCCCGCTCCCCGTACGTGCGTTGAGTCCCAGGCGGACGGTCAGGGCAGATCGACATGTACGACGCCCGCGCCGTCCGCGTCCGCGTGGATTCGGGACACGCAGGGGCAGATCCACGTGTCGGACGCCCGCTGTCGGGCGGAGAGGAAGACGTCGCGGTGGTCGATGACGCCGTTCTGCACCGCCAGTACGGGGATGCGGCAGATTCCGCACTCGCCCTTGCGGCAGTCCGCGAGGACCTCCGCGCCGACGTCCTCGAACGCTTCGAGGAGTGAGCGTCCGGCGTCCACCGTCACGGTCAGGCCCAGGGCCGGTACATGGGCGGTGAACGCGCCCGTGGGGAAGCGTCCGGTGGTGCCGAACGTCTCGAGCGGCAGTCCTGCGGGTCGCGGCCCTCGGCGCTCCACGCGGTGCGGACGGCGTCGACGAGCGGCAGGGGGCCGCAGAGGTACAGGACGGTGTCCGGTGGGCACGCGCGTACGTAGTCCGGGATGTCGAGCCGGGTGCCCTCGTCGGTGACGTGTACGTCGAGGAGGTCGCCGTGGCGGGCGGTCAGGTCCGTCAGGAAGGCCATGCGGGAGCGGGAGCGGGCGAGGTAGGTGACGCGGTATCCGCCCGCCGGGGGCCGCCGGGCCGTGGTGTCGGCCATCGCCATCAGCGCGGTCACGCCGATACCGCCGGCCAGGAGGCGGGTCGGCCGCTCCGACGGGACGTAGGGGAACGTCACCGGCGGCTGGGTCGCCCGGATCCGGCTGCCCGGGGTGAGGCGGTGCATGGCGAGGGAACCGCCACGGGAGCCGGTCGCGGCCTGGACGCCGAGTACGAGGACGCGTGGGTCGTCCGGGTCTCGGCGCACGATCGAGTAGGACCGGGTCTCGGGGCGGCCGTCCACCATCACCTGTACGTCGAGGTGGCCGCCCTCGATCGGATCGGGCGGCGCCTGCGGGAAGCGCAGGGACACCGCCCGGACGGCGGTGGCGGTCGGGGTGTTGGCGGTGATCGCGCAGATCTGCCAGTCGCGGGTGACGTTGAGGCTCACATCCGCTCCCGTTCGACCATCGCGGTGATCAGCCGCCGGGCCCACATGCCGCCCGCGTCGATGTTGAGGTTGTAGAAGTCGTGGCCGGGGTTGGCGTCGATGGCGGTCTGCTGGGCGTTGAGCATGGCCTCGTCCTCGGCGAAGACACCGGCGGCTCCCTCCCGCGGTTCGGAGGTGATCCGTTGGCTGTCGGTGGCGAAGTTCCGGGCGATGGCCCACAGGTACCGGCAGCTCTTGGGGCCGGTGGGGCACATGGTGTTGAGGACGTATCCGTTGACGCCCTGGCCGCGGTCGCCCTCGGGGGCGCCGGTGCCGGCCTTGGCGACGCCGACGTCGACGTCGATGCAGATGGTGGCCGGTGCGGTGAAGCGGATGATCTGCCAGCGGTCGACCGGGCCCCGGTAGTCCGGGAATCTCACCGAGAGCGGGTACCTCCAGAGCGGCGGGGCCTCGATGCCGAGCATCCACCGGGTGACCGTGCCCGTGCCCGTGCCCGAGGCGCCGCCGTGTCATACGTACACGGAGTAATTGCCTGCCAAGCTATGTGCCAGCCATAGGCGTGTCAGCGACGGGGGCCCAGCGGTCGATATACTCCGTACACGTGTTTTCGTCCAGGGAGGGGGCTGTGGACGTGGTCGAGCCAGTGGCGGCGGGGGCGGTCGAGGTCCACGACGCGCGAGGTGACGTCCGGCGACCGTCCGAGCCGGCGCCCGTGGTGCCGCCGGAATCGGCCCCGGGACATCTGCTGCGCCGGGCGCAGCAGGTGCACACCGAACTGTGGGGCGCGCGGGTCGACGGCCTGACCGGACCGCAGTACGCGACGCTGGTGGCTGTCGCGGGATGGGACGACGTCGACCAGCGGCGGGCGGGGCAGCTGGCCTCGTTGGACAAGTCCACCGTCGCCGACGTGGTGCGACGGCTCGCCGACAAGGGGTGGGTGGATCGGATTCGCGATCCGCACGACGGCCGCCGCCGGCTGCTGACCCTCACCGACGGATCGGCGGAACGACTGGCCGAGGTCACCGAGGCCGCGCGTTCGGTCCAGCGGGACATCCTGGGCCCACTGCCCGCGTCCGACCGCCAGGAGTTCACCGAACGGCTCGGCCGGGTCGCGCGGATCGAGGAGGCCGATGTCGCCGGGCAGCGGCACGAGGACGGCGTCCTGCTCATGCGGGCCGCACCCGGCTATCTGATCCGCCGCGCCCAGCAGGTGCACACCACCCTGTGGAGCGCCACCGTGCCGGACGTGACCGGGCCGCAGTACGCCGTGCTCGCCGCACTCGCCCGGCTCGGCACCGCCGACCAGTCACGGATCGGCGAGGCCGCCTCCCTGGACTCGTCGAGCACCGCCGACATCGTCGCCCGGCTCGGCGCCCAGGGGTGGGTCGCGAAGGAGACCTCGGCCGAGGACCGGCGGCGGGCGCGGGTGCGGCTCACCGCGCCGGCGCGGTCGGCGCTGCGCTCCCTCACGGGGCCGGTGGAGGCCGTGCAGTCCGCTCTGCTGGGCCCTCTCGGGCCCGAGGAGCGAGCGGTGTTCATCGGCCACCTCCATGAGGTGGCGTGCACCGGACGGCGTCCGTAGGGCCGCACCGCACCTCCGGAGAAAGCTCCACCCAGGGCCGTTGACATGCCTGGCCGATCAGCCGCATGCTGATGATACGTATACGGAACATTAGTGAGGTGGACGATGGCGACACCCCGGTTCAGGTCGGACGAAGCGGCGCTCGACGCGTTCTACGATGACCTCTCAGCCCAGCATTTGCAGCCACTGTGGGAACTGCAAGGACTACTCACGCCGGTGCCCCGAGTACGTGCGCGGCCCTATCGTTGGCGTGCGGACGATCTTGCCAAGTTGGGTCGGCGGGCCGGTGATCTGGTCCCGGTCGACCGGGGCGGCGACCGGCGGGTCCTCGCGATGTCGAACCCCGGTCTGGACGGCGCGCCGTTCATCTCGTCGACCCTGTGGGCGGCGGTGCAGTACCTCCAGCCGCACGAGTCGGCGCCCCCGCACCGGCACACGCCCGCCGCGCTGCGGTTCGTTCTCGACGGGGAGGGCGTGTACACGCTCGTCGACGGCGACCCGATCTCGATGGCCCGCGGGGATCTCGTACTGACTCCGTCGTGGACCTTCCACGAACACCACAATCCCGGTGACGTGCCGATGATGTGGCTGGACGTGCTCGATCTGCCGATGGTCGCGGCGCTCGACGCGGTCTTCTTCGAACCGGGCGCCGCCCCTGAGGGCGGCCCTGACACGGGGCTTGGCGTCGGGCTTGACGCCGGTTCGAAGACGGACCGGGGTCCCGTCCTGCGCTCGGCGGCCGAGCGTCGCTGGGGTGCGGGCGCCGGTCTCGTGCCCGCCGACACGTCGGGGCTGCCCGCGCACTCACCCCTGCTGGTCTACCGCCGGCGGGACACCGACGCCGCGCTGGACGCCCTGCTGGAGGTCGAGGACGCGGCGGACGTCACGGTCCGCTTCCGGGACCCCGTCCGCGACCGCGACGTCATGCCGACGATGCGCTGCGAGATGCGGCGGGTGCTGCCCGGTACGACGACCCGCCGGGAGCGGCAGACCGGTACCCGTGTCTCCGCCGTGCTCGACGGGTCAGGGACGGTCGTGCTGAACGGCGAGTCGTTCGACCTGTCCCCCGGTGATGTGTTCGTCGTGCCGTCCTGGTGCACGCAGCAGTTGTACGCGCGTTCCCGGCTGGACGTGTTCACCACCAGCGACAGCCCGGTGCTGGAGGCCCTGGGCCTGCACCGGACCGAGCGGGTGGACGTATGAACGTCCACGACACGCTCGTAGTCGGCGGCGGCATCGGCGGGCTCGCGGCGGCGCTGGCGCTCGCCCGTGCCGGGCGCCGGACCCTGGTGGTGGAACAGGCCCCGCGCTTCGCCGAGATCGGCGCCGGGCTCCAGCTCGGCCCGAACGCGATGCGGGCCTTCGACCGGCTCGGCGTGCTCGGACCGGTCCTCGACACGGCCGTGCACCCCGACCGCGCCGTGATCCGCGACGCGGTCACGGGCGAGGAGCTGACGGTGCTCGACCTGGGGCCCTCGTTCCGCGCCCGGTACGGGTATCCGTACGTCGTCGCACACCGGCACGACGTACTGTCCGTCCTGATCGACGCCTGCCGGGCCGAACCCGGCATCGAGCTGCGGACCGGCCGCACCGCCGTCGACGTACGGGAGGGGAACGAGCACGCCGAAGTCACCTTCGCCGACGGGGAGTCGCTGGCCGCGCGGCTGCTCGTCGGGGCGGACGGCCTCCGCTCCCAGGTGCGCCGCCTCATCGATCAGGAGCCGCCCCGGTTCAGCGGCCATGTCGCCTACCGGGGCACGAGCGTACGGTCGCGGCTCGGCGCGGGCCTGGCACCCGACGATGTGACCCTGTGGATCGGGCCGGGCATCCACCTCATGCAGTACCCGGTGCGCGGCGGCGAGTTGTACAACCAGGTCGCCGTGTACGAGCGTCCGGCGGGCGCCTTGGAGCCGCGCGGTGACGTGGAGGAGTTCCGTGCCGCCTTCTCCGTCGCCCACCCGAGCGTCCGTGAGTACGTCGCGCTGATCGATCCGCACCGGGACTGGCCGGTGCACGACCGGGACCCGTTGCCGACCTGGACGACGGCCCACTCGGTGCTGCTCGGTGACGCCGCCCACGCCATGCTGCAGTACCTCGGCCAGGGCGCCTGCCAGGCCCTGGAGGACGCGGTCGCGCTCGCCGAGGCCGTGTCCGACCATCCGCACTCCCAGGACCGGGCGCTGAAACGGTACGAGGAGCGGCGTATCGCCCACGCGTCCCGTTGCCAGACCGTGGCCCGGCCCTGGGGCGACCTGTGGCACACCCAGGACCCCACCCTGCTCGCCCTGCGCAACCGCGTGTTCCGGCTGCGCAGGCCCGACGACTACTCCGATCTCGACTGGCTCTACGCCGCCCCCACCGAGGACGCCGCATGAAACTGCTCAGCTTCGTCAGGCCCGACGGCACCGCCACGGCCGGACGGCTCGACGACGACCACCGGATCGTCGACCTCGGCCGGCCGCTGCGGACGCTGCTCGCCGATCCCGTACCGGAGGGCAGGCCGCACGGCGCGGACGTCTTCGACCTGGAGGAGGTCACCCTCCTGCCGGTCGTACCCGACCCGTCGAAGATCATTGCCGCGCCGGTCAACTACCGCGACCACCAGGCCGAGATGAACGAGGCGTACCACATCGACGCCCTCGGCATCTTCCTCAAGGCCCCGTCGTCGGTCCTCGCCCACCAGGGCACGATCCGCCTCCCCTACACCGACCGGCGCTTCGACCAGGAGGGCGAACTGGCGCTGGTCGTCGGCCGCCCCGGACGGGACATCGCCGTCGACGACGCCCTCGGGCACGTAGCCGGATACACCTGCCTGCTCGACATCACCATGCGCGGCGGCGAGGACCGCTCCACCCGCAAGTCCTTCGACACCTTCACCCCCGTCGGCCCCTGTCTGGTCACCCCGGACGAGACCGGACCGCCCGAGGCGCTGACGCTGCGCACCTGGGTCGGCGACGAGCTGCGCCAGGACGCCGACCTGAAGGACCTCATCTGGAGCGTCCCCCGGCTGATCGCCTACGCGTCCTCGGTCATGACCCTGCGCACCGGCGACATCATCACCACCGGCACGCCCGCCGGTGTCGGCACCCTCGCCGACGGCGACCGCGTCACGGTCGACATCGGCGGCGTCGGCCGCCTCGAAACCACGGTGAGTTCACAAGGCGCGGTCCCCTGCCCCACCGGGGGAGCCCACCGCGGCCCCGTACCCCCGCGGACGGTGACACCCGTCCGCGTCCCACCCGACCTCCGCCTCGTTCGCGGAGTGACCGGCAAAGAGGGGAAAGAAGGCAAAGCGCACAGCACTTGAGACGGACGGTTACGACTACGTCGTGGTGGGCGGCGGCAGCGCGGGGTCCGTGCTCGCCGCCCGGCTGTCGCAGGACCCCGAGGTGCGGGTGCTCCTGCTGGAGGCCGGCAGCGCGCACCCGCTCGACGCCATGGCGGTCCCGCCCGCCTGGCCGGGCCTCCGCGGCACCACGGCGGACTGGGCGGACGCCACGGTCGAGCAGCCGTGTGTCGGCGGGCCGGTGAGCTGGAGCCACGGGCGTGGCCTGGGCGGCTCGTCCAGCATCAACGCCATGGGCTTCCTCCGGGGACACCGGTCGAGTCATGACGCGTGGCCGGCGGCCGGGGCGAAGGGCTGGGGTTACGACGATCTCCTGCCGTTCTTCAAACGCGGCGAGAGCGTGCGGGGCCGGGACGCCATGAACCGGGACCCCGTGAACCGTGGGACGAGCGGCCCGATGGTCGTGGCCCCGGCGGCCGACCCGAACCCGCTCGCCGCCGCGATCCTGGAGGCGGCGGTCGAGGCGGGGCACGGGCGGGCGACGGACATCGGCGGTGGGCTGGAGGAGGGCTTCGGCTGGCTCGACCTGACCATCGTCGACGGACGACGGTTCGGCGCGGCCGAGGCCTATCTGCGCCCCGTACTGGACCGGCCGAATCTGACCGTGCTCACCGACACCCTGGTGCACCGCGTCCTGGTGAGCGGCGAGAGGTGCACGGGGGTCGAGTACGCGGCGGCCGGCGGACGCGGTGGGGCCACCGTGGCACACGGCGCCCGTGAAGTGATCATGGCGGCGGGAACCATCGGTACGGCCCAGGCCCTGCCGCTGTCAGGGATCGGCCCGGCCCAGCACCTGCGTGACGTGGGTGTGGACGTCGTCCTCGACCTCCCGGGTGTCGGTGCCAACCCGCACGACCACCCCATGGACCGGCGTCACCCACACCGCCAGGAAGCCGGTGCCGCTGAGCACCGCCAACCACGGCGAGATCGGCGGGCTGGTGCGCAGCGGGCTCGGCGGCGAGGTGCCCGATCTGCAGATGATCTCGGTGTCCGTGCCGTTCATCAGCCCGGCGTTCCAGGGCCCCGACAGCGGATACACGATCATCACCGCGCTCATGGCACCGCACAGCCGAGGCATCCTGCGCCTGGCCGACGCGCTCCCGGGCACCCGGCCGCTGCTCGATCCGCAGTACCTCTGCGACCCGCGTGACGTCGCCACCTGGGTCGTCGGCATGGAGACGGTCCGGGACATCGGCCGTGCGGCAGCCCTCGATCCCTGGCGGGAGGAAGAGGTGCTCCCGGCCCCGGGCGTTCAGGGCGCGGAGCTGCGCGACTGGGTCGGCAAGAGCCTCATGACCTACTTCCACTCCACGGGAACCTGCCGCATCGGCGACGCCGACGACGCCATGGCCGTCGTCGACCCGGAACTGCGGGTGCGCGGAATCGAGGGCCTGCGTATCGCCGACGCCTCGGTGATGCCGTCGATCCCGGCGGCGAACACCAACGCCACGGTGATCGCCATCGCGGAACGGGCCGCCGAACTCCTCCGGCGGACCCAGGGGGTGTCGCTTCGCGGACGCGGTGTCAGGCGGCGGCCAGGGCCAGGCGTTCGCTGATCTCGCCCGCGACGGCCAGCACCCGCTGGGCGACCTCGGCCTCCGCCTCCGGGTACAGGCGGGAGGCGAGGGCGGCCACGCTCACCGCCGCCACGACCTGCTCGCCCTGGCTGCGAATCGGTGCCGAGATGCCCACGACGTCGGGGTCGAGTTCGCCTCGGGTGACGGAGTACCCGAGGCGGCGGATCCTGCCCAGGCGTTCGACCAGGGCGTCCACGTCGGTGAGGGTGGCCGGGGTGAACCTGCGCAGTTCGGTGGCCTCCAGCAGGCGGCGCGCCTCGTCCTCGGGGCTCCAGGCGAGCAGGACGAGGGCGGCGGCTCCGGCGTTGAGGGGCAGGGCGCTGCCGCGCTCGTAGGAGATGCGTACCGCCTGGGCCGCGCTCTCCGCGCGGTCCACGCAGATGACCAGGTCTCCGGTGCGGCGGGTGAGCAGGACGGTCTCCCTCACCTCTTCGGCGAGTGCCCGCATCGGGGGAAGGGCGATCTCGGAGAGCCCGTAGCTGCGGCGGGCCAGCCGGGCGATCTCCAGGACCCGCAGGCCGAGCCGGAATCCGCCGCCGGGCGCCTCCTCCAGGAAGCGCCCGGAGACGAGGCTCTGCAGATAGCGGTACGCGGTGGAACGGGCGACGCCGAGCCGCTCCGCCACCGCCGTCCCGGAGATGACCAGGTGGGTGTCGTCGAACATGGTCAGGATGTCGAGTGCGCGGTCGGCCGTGGAGTTGCGGTCACGGTAGTTGGGGGACGCTGTTCCTGACATGCCGGACACTGTAGCGTCCGGGCGCGGTCCGGTGGGAGGCGGGCCCGTGGCTGTCATGGGGTGACTCCTTCGCTGCCTGGAGGGTTCGCCGTGCGAGCGGCCGTGAAGCGGCGGAGTTCCCGCGCGACCCGTACGGCTCGGCCCGGTGGAAAGACCGCGGCGACCAGTCGGTCCGGGCGTACGAGAACGAACCGACCGGCCAGGTCCCGGAGGATCGCCCGCAGCCCGCCGTCGGCGTCCGTGATCCCGGCCCGGTGGCCGGTGCCGTCGAGCGCCCGGTCACCGATGACCACGTCGACCTCGGTGGCGTCCGGGAGTCCGGCCCGTCCGGCCGTGGTCCAGTCGGCCTCGGCGAGGCCCACGCCCAGCAGGCTCCAGCCGGTGCCGAGGACGTCGTCGAGCGGGGTGAGGCGGTAGTCGGGGCCGTGCAGGACGCGCGGTTGCGGGAGCGGCGCGCCGAGGAGCGGGTGTGCCCGGCCCTCCGGGCGGACGACGGCTCCCGACCGGATCCGGGTGTCGGGGCGGTAGCGCATCTCGGTGAGGTAGCGGCTTCCGGGGCGGGTCAGCAGCGCGGTACGCACCAGCAGGTCCCGGAGGTGTGCGCGTGGGCGGCTGGTGGTCATGACCGTCCGGCCCAGCCGTACGGAGAGGTCGATGACGGCCTGGGCATGTGGTCGGCGTTCCATGTCGTAGGTGTCGAGGAGTGCGTCGCCGGCCCGCCCCGCCACCACTTCCGCGAGTTTCCAGCAGAGGTTGGCGGCGTCCCGTACACCGGAGTTGAGGCCCTGGCCGGCGAACGGCGGCATCATGTGCGCGGCGTCGCCCAGCAGGAAGCAGCGGCCCACCCTGAGCCGCTCGGCGAGCAGCGCGTGGAAGCTGTAGGCGACGGCGCGTTCCACCTGGTCCGGGGTGATCGCCCGGTGCGGCCGGAGGAGGCTGCTCACCAGCTCGAACGGGGGTTCTCTCCCGGCCGCGCCCTCGTCGGGGCGGAGCAGGAACTCGTAGCGGCAGCGGCCGTCGCGGCCGGGCACGATCACGGTCGGGCGGGCCGGGTCGCCGAGGTGCATGCCGTACCGCTCGCGGTGCGGGTCGCCCAGGGTGTCCAGGACGAGCCACACGTCGTCGGGGAAGCTGCGGCCCCGCATCGGTACGGACAGCAGTCGGCGTACCGTGCTCCGTCCGCCGTCGCAGCCGAGTACGTAGTCCGCCGTGACTTCCTCGGCGGGGCGCCCTGCGCCACCGTGGAGTGTGGCGCGGACGCCGTGCGGGAGTGGGGTGAGCCCGGTCAGGGTGGTGCCGAAGCGGGCCTCGACGTGTGGGTGGCGGACGAGTTCGGCGCGGAGCACGCGTTCCAGGTCCGGTTGGGCGAAGGGGTTCTTGAAGGGGTGCCCGAAGCGGCGGTCGCCGGTGCCTCGGGCGTGCACCAGGGGGCGGCCACCGACGCCGAAGTACTTGGTGCCGGTGCCGGGCACGATGATCGGGTACACGGCGGTGGCCAGGTCGGCGGACTGGAGGGTGCGCAGTGATTCGTCGTCCAGGCTGATCGCCTTGGCGTCGTCGCTGGTGGTGGCGTTGCGCTCGACCAGCAGGACCCGTACGCCCCGCGCGCCGAGGAGGTGGGCGGCGGTGAGGCCGACGGGGCCCGCGCCGACGATCAGCACGGCGGGGCGGGCCGGGGCCGGAGGCTGGCCCGGGTCATGGCCTGTCGGCGGTGTCGGTTCGGTCATGGGTGGGCTCCGTGGTGGTCGTCGGGGCGGGCGGCGGGCTCACTGGACGGGCGTATGCGCGGGCCCGTCGGTCACCCCGCGTCGAGCGCCGACAGGCTCAGGTCGACCGCGGACGCACCGCCGTCCGCCATGAGTACGGCCCCCGTGACGACCGCCGAGCGCGGACCCGCGAGGAAGGCGATGACCTCGGCGATCTCCGACGGCTCCGCCGCCCGCCGCAACGGCACCAGCGATCCGGCACGCGCGTAGGCGGTGTCCCGGTCGAGACCGGACCGGGAGCCGATCTCGTCCATGACGCGGTCGAGCATCCGGGTGCGCACGGCACCGGGGCAGACGACGTTCGCGCGTACGCCGTGGGGGCCGAAGTCGGCGGCCAGCGACCGGGTGAGGCCGACGAGGGCGTGTTTGGAGGTGGTGTAGGCGGCGGCGCCGGGTACGGCGAGGGTCCCGGCGAGGGAGGAGACGAGCACCACGGATCCGCCGGTGTCGATCAGCGCGGGCAGTGCGTGGCGGGTCGTCACATAGGCGGTGTCGAGGTTGGCGTGGAGGGTGTCCTGCCAGCCGGGTTCCGGGTCCAGGACGGTGCCGAAGGTGCCGATGCCGGCGCAGCAGACCACCGCGTCGAGCCGGCCTCCGTTCCGCAGCGCGGCGTCGACGGCACGGCGTACGTCGTTCTCGTCGGCGGCGTCTCCGGGGACGCCGACCGCCCGGGGCAGTGCGGCGACCTCGGCGAGGCCGCGGTCGTCGGGCCCGAGGGCGACCACGGCGGCGCCGCGCTCGGCCAGCAGTTCGGCGGTGGCGTATCCGATTCCGCCACCGCCGCCGGTGATCAGGACGGTACGGCCGGCGAACTCCCGGGCGCTCATACGGCGTCCAGGGCGACGGGCTCGGTTCCTGCGGGGGCGGGTTCGTCCTTCTTGCCGCGGTCGGCCACCGGGCGACCGGTGTCGGAGTCTGAGTCTGAGTCTGAGTCGGGGCGTGGTCCGAGGAGGCGGCGGGCGGCCCGGCACAGCAGTGGCCACACGCCCTGCGGGGCGAAGCGGACGATGCCGATGAGCAGGATGCCCTCGATCACCAGGGAGAGCGTCTGCTCGCTCTGCAGGCCGCGGGTGAGGCCGTAGTAGACGACTCCTACGCCCAGGACCGGGCCCAGGATGGTGCCGGTTCCGCCGACCACGGTCATCAGTACGGCGTTGAGGCTCCAGGAGACGCTGGCCACGCCGTCCGGGGAGATGACGACGAACTGGAAGGCGATCACGGCTCCGGCCAGCCCGGTGATCCCGCTGGAGGGCAGCAGCGCGGCGAGTTGGTGGCGGCGGACGGCGACGCCGAGTCCGGCGGCGGCGGGTTCGTTGTCGCGGATCGCCGCCAGGCGGAGTCCGAAGTCGCTGTACCGGGCGTAGAGGGTGAGTGCCATGGCCAGTGCCGCGACGAGTACGGCGAGTTGGAAGAGGTTGCCGCCGCTGGGTACGGCGTCGGCCGGGAGGGTGACGCCGCTGGCGCCGCCCGCCCAGCTCCAGTTGCGGATCAGTGCCTGGAGGGCGATGGCGATGGCCAGGGTGCCGATGGAGAAGTAGTCGCCGCGCAGCCGCAGCAGGGCGGCGGACAGCAGGAGGGAGAGGAGCATGGCGGTGACCGGTGCCGCCGCCACGGCGAGCGGCCAGCCGAGGCCGGTGTGGACGAGGACCAGCGCGGCGGCGTAGCTGCCGGTCGCGACGAAGGCCGCGGCGCCCAGCGAGACCAGGCCGCCGAATCCGGCGAGGACGTTCCACGCCTGGGCGATGGCCAGATAGCAGAGCAGGGTGACGCCGAGGTCGAGGGTGCCGTTGTCGAGCACGCCGCCGAGGGCGAAGCAGACCACGGTGGACAGCAGCAGTGCGCTCGCCGGCCACCAGCGCCGTGGGACGGTCGGGAGTGTCATCCGGCGTGCGCCTTTCGGAACAGGCCCTGCGGGCGGACCGCGAGGACGAGGAAGAAGGCCAGGTAGACGACGACGTCGCGCCAGCCGCCGCCGAACAGGCCGACGCTGACGGACTGCAGGACCCCGAGCGCCACGCCCGCCGCCAGCACACCGCCCACGCTGCCGATGCCGGCGAGGGCCATCACGGCGAAGCCGGTGAGCAGCAGCGGCAGTCCGCTGCTGGGGGTGAAGCTCTGGGCGACGCCGGTGAGGACGCCGCCGGCCGCGGCGAGCGCCGCGGCTCCGGCGAAGGTCACGGCGTAGACGCGGTTGACGTCGATGCCGAGGACGGCCGCCGTGTCGGGGTCGGCCGAGGCGGCCCGTACGGCGCTGCCGGCCCGGGTCCTGGTGAGCACCAGGTGGGTCGCGGCGCACAGGAGGACGGTGAGCCCGAAGGCGATGACGTACACGGTCTGGACCCGTACACCGAGCACGGACAGTCCGGTGTCGGCGTAGGCGGCGGGCAGGGCCTTGGGGTGGGTACCGAAGGCGGCCTGGAAGAGGGCCTGGGCGAGCAGGGAGAGGCCGAAGGTGGCGACGAGCGGGGCGCTCTTGCTGCCTCGCAGCAGGGGCGTGAGCAGGTAGCGCTGGAGGGGGTAGGCGATCAGTGCCATGGTGGCCATGGCCAGTGGGAGGGCTGCCAGGGGGTCCCAGCCGGCGTCCACGACGAGCAGCGAGGCCAAGTAGGCGCCGCCGATGACGAGTTCGCCGTGGGCCAGGTTCATCAGTCCGAGCACCCCGAAGACCAGGGAGATTCCCAGGCCGATCAGGGCGTACAGGCCGCCGGCCAGAATGCCGGCGGCTAGCACGTCGAGGCTCATGTCTCGGCTCCCTTCTGTCGTTTCGGCGCGACGCTCAGTTCAGGCCGGCGAGGGACTTCAGGGGAACGGCGCCCTTGGCGGGCCAGACCTGCTGGATCTTGCCGTTCTCCCACTGCCCGATGAAGGACGGGGTGGTGCTCTTGTTGTCCTTGAACTTCACGGGGCCGAGCGCGGACGACATGTCGGTGGTCGCGAGGGCCTTGTTGATGGCGGCGGGGGTGGCGTCGCCGGACCGGGAGATGGCGTCCAGCAGGAGTTCGGTCTCGTGGTAGCCGAGTGCGACCGAGCCGAGGTCGTTGAGCGCCGGGTACTTCTTGGCGAACTTGTCGACGATCATCCGCGTGTCCGGGAGTCCGGCGGAGTCGGTCCAGTTGAGCTGGACGAGGGTGCCGTCGCCCAGCGCGCCGAGTGAACTCCAGCCGGGGGTCTGGGCGCACTGCAGGCCGATGGCGAGCTTCGGCTTGTACGCCAGTGCCTTCATCTGCTTCCACATCGCGAAGCAGTCCGGGGGTGTCATGTTGGCGATGAGTATCTGGGCACCGGTGGACCTGCCGGCCTGGATGACGTCGGAGAAGTCCGTGGTGCCGCCCGGCACCGCCTTGCTGGCGGCGACGGTGAATCCGGCCTTCTCGCCCAGTCCGCCCCACAGTTCGCCGGTGGCCTTGCCCTGGGCGTCGTTGGTGTTGACCATCAGGATCTTCTTGTTGGTCGACGCGGTGGCGGCGAGTTCGTAGAACTTGTCGGCGCCGTCGGCCAGGGACTGGAAGGAGTCCCAGGCGTATCCCTGGCCCGCGGGCAGCAGTTCGACCGGGAGGGCGCCCATCAGCAGGGGGGTCTTCAGCGCGTCGGCCTGGCCCTGCATGTCGATGTTCTGCTGGCAGCAGGAGCCCAGCAGGGCGACCGCGTGGTCGCTGAGCACCAGGGAGCGGACCTGCTGCACCATCGTGTTGGTGTCGCTGCGGTTGTCCAGCACGACCAGCTTGACCTTGCGCTTGACGCCGTCCACCGTGATCCCGCCGGCGGCGTTCGCCTTGTCGACGGCGAGTTGGTAGCCGTCCTTGACGGAGGTCAGCACCACAGCGCCGGACAGGGAGATGCTGGTGCCGATCACGATGGGGTCGTTGCTGCTCGTGCTGCCCGCGCTCGATGTGCTGTTGCCGGCGCAGCCGGTGGCGAGCAACGCGGCGCACACGGCGGCACAGGCCCAGCGCAGGGACGGTCTGACTGTTCTCATGAGGGTTCTCCAGTGGTGCGGGTGGGCGAGCCGGAGTACGTCGTGGGGGCGGTGGCGGAGGCGGCGGAGACAGCGGCCTCCGTCGTGGGGGCATCCGTGGTGGGGGCATCCGTGGCGGGGGCATCCGTGGCGGCGCCGAAGTACGCGGCGTCCAGGTCGGCGTCGTCGAGCAGGCCCTCCGGGCCGCCCCGGTAGGAGACGCGGCCCCGGGAGAGGACGACGGCGTGGTCGCAGATGCCGAGGGCGCGCTTGACGTTCTGCTCGACGAGCAGGATCGCCACGCCCTGGGCGTTGATCTCGGCGAGCGCCTGGTACAGCGCGTCGATGGCGACCGGGGCGAGGCCCAGTGAGATCTCGTCGCAGATCAGTACGGACGGGTCCGCCATGAGGGCGCGGCCCACGGCGAGCATCTGCTGCTGCCCACCGGACATCGTGCCCGCGCGCTGCCCGGCGCGTTCGGCGAGCACGGGGAACACGGTGTGCACCCGCTCCATCCGGGTGCCCACCTCGTCCCTGGGGAGGGAGAGCGGGGCGCCGAGTCGCAGGTTCTCGGCGACGGTGAGGTCGCCGAAGACGCGGCGGCCCTCCTGGCAGTAGGCGATGCCCAGGCGGGCCCGTTCGTGCACCGGCAGGTGGGTGATGTCCCGGCCGAACGCGGTGATGCGGCCGGTACGGGTGCCGACCGTCCCCATGAGGGTGCCGCAGAGCGTGGACTTCCCGGCGCCGTTCGCCCCCAGCACGGTGACGATCTGCCCGGGTGCGACGCGCAGCGAGAAGTCCCGCAGGGCCAGCATGTCGCCGTATCCGGAGCTGACGTTGTCCAGAACCAGTACGTCGTCGGTGTCGCGCGGCGCGGCTCCCGCAGACGTGTCCTGTTCTACGACCCCCTTGTCCTGAGAAGTGTCGCGAGGGCCGACTGCGGGAGCGCCGCTCCCCGAGGAGCCGCCGTCGCCGAGGTAGACCGCGCGCACCTCCTCGTCGAGGGCGATCTGCGCCGGTGTCCCTTCCGCTATCGGGCGCCCCCAGTTGAGTACCAGGACGCGGTCGACGATCTCGCGTACGACGCGTTCGATGTGCTCGACGAGGATCACGGTGGTGCCCAGTCCGTGCACCCGGCGGATCAGGTCGATCGCCTCGTCGAGTTCGCGGCCGACCAGTCCGGCCGCCACCTCGTCGAGCATGAGCACCTGGGGGCGGGTGGCCAGTGCGCGGGCGACCTCCAGCCGTTTCAGGTCCAGGACGCGCAGCGAGTCCGCGGGCCGGTCCGCCTTGGTGTCCAACTGGCACAGGGCCAGCAGGTCGGCCAGCTCGGGACCGCGCAGGGGCGGGCCGGCGGCCATGGCCCCGATCCGTACGTTGTCGCGGACGGTCAGGCCGTGGAAGGGCCTCGGTACCTGGTGGGCCAGGGCCACCCCCAGTCTGGTGATGCGGTGCGGCGGCAGCCGGTCCAGTCGGCGGTCGCCCAGGTGGATGGTCCCCGAGTCCTGGCGGTGCACCCCGGCTATCAGCTTGAGCAGGGTGCTCTTTCCGGCCCCGTTCGGACCGATGACCGCCACCGCCTCGGCACGGCGCACGGCGAGGTCCACACCGTCCAGCGCCGTCACCCCGCCGAAGTGTTTCCCCAGTCCCCGCACGGTCAGGGCGGTGTCCGAACTGTTCACCGTCGCGGCTCCTTCCCTGTCGTTGACCGACGTGTGGTCGCAGGCTAGTGTCCCCTCAAACGAAACGCCAGTCCTAAATAACAGGACTTCTGAGTAGTTAAGGAGTGGCCGAATGTCATTCGCCGGGCTTGCCGGACGCGTGGCGCTGGTCACCGGCGCCGGAAGCGGGATCGGGGCGGCCACCGCACGGCGCCTCGCGGCCGAGGGCTGCTCGGTCGCCCTCGTCGACCGCGACGAGGACGCCGTGTCCGCCGTCGCCGCCGGGTGCGGGCGGGGAGCACTCGCGCTCACCGCCGATGTCTCGGAGGAGGCCGACGCGGCGGAGTACCTCCGGGCCGCCGTCGCCCGCTTCGGCCGCGTCGATCTGTTCCACCTCAACGCGGGGATCCCCGGCCCCTTCGGTACGTTCGCCGACGTCGACGTGGCGGACTACGACCGGGTCGTGGCGGTCAACCAGCGTGGCGTCCTGCTCGGCCTGCGCGACGCGCTGCGGCACTTCCGCGCCACCGCCCGCCCCGGCGCGGTCGTCGTCACCAGCTCCCTCGCCGGGTTGCGGGCGAGCGCCGCGATCGTGCCGTACACGGCGAGCAAGCACGCGGTGATCGGCCTGGCCCGCAGCGCCGCGATCGAGGGAGCCCCGCTCGGGGTCCGGGTGAACGTCGTCGCGCCCGGCCTGATCGAGACGCCGATGCAGTCACCTCTCGCCGAAGCGCTGGGCGGCGAGCCGGTCGTCGCCGCGCTGCGCGCGCACAGCCCGCTCGGGCGCATGGGCACGGCCGACGAGGTCGCCGCCCTGGTCGCCTTCCTGCTGAGCGACGAGGCGCCGTACATCACCGGCGCCGTCCACGTCATCGACGGCGGCGTCGACGCCAGCGACCCCATGCAGATCCGCCTCTGAAGCACCCGGCTGAACCACCTGGTTGGAGCACCGGCCCGCACCACTCGGCTCGAAAGGCACTCCCATGAACATGTTCGACGTACGCGACGTCGTCAAAGAGCCCGACGCCCTCCTCGCCGTCACGGAGAACCCGCGCCACCGGGCGATCCTGCTGAACTTCCGCAGGCACGCGCTGCTGGAGGTCTCCGGTCGCTGGCAGGAGATCCTCGTGCCGGAGATGGTCGTCGACGAGCCCCTGTACCGCATCAACGAGAACGGCGCGTCGTTCCAGCTGCGCGGCATGACTGAGATCGGCGCGTTCTACGCGGGCCTGACCGACGCCCGCGCGAACGTCTTCGGCCCGATCACCGACCATGTGGCCGTCGCGGACTGGGGCCTGGCCATCGAGTCCTTCTTCGGCCACCACCTCCCCGGCCGGGTCCTGGCCGAGCAGGGCGAGGACATCGACGACCCGGACGCCTACTACCAACTCACCCACTACATGGCGTCGTTCTGGCCGTACGACGCGGACTGCCGGTTGATCGGCGAGCACATCTACGAGGACACCGGCAGCCGCCGCATCGAGAAGATGGACCCGGCGGACGTCATCACCCCGGAGCGGGCCCGCGAATTGCTGACTCCCCTGTTCGACGCCGCCCCGCCCGGCCCCGACCCGGCCCGGCAGAGGTGAGCACCGACATCTCCTGACGGCCGGGGCACGACGCGGACCGCCGGGGCAGCGGCCTCGGTCCCGGAGCGGTTCACAGAGACGCGCGCACGAAGTGCCGTACCTGGAGCGGCTGGAGAAGGTAGTCGTCCTCGCCCGGCAGCACCACGGGTTGGTCACGCCAGTGCTCGCCGGCGTAGTCGACCAGGTCCTCCTCGGTGCGCCAACGACTCACGTACAGCAGCGAGTCGGGGGGCGCGAGGAGTACCTCGTGGTCCACCAGGCCTGGATAGCGGCCGGGGAACTCACGCACCGCTGAGACGATCACGTCGCGGAACGCCGCGAAGCGTTCAGGGCGTACGCGTGCCTCGCTCACTCTGATGATCACGGCTGCCAGAGTGGCACACAGGCGGCGGCGCTCACACCTCTCCGGCCCGGAGCGCGTACAGCTGCGGGAGGTTGACCACGATCGCCTCCTGGGTGCTGCGGGCGATGACGACCACCGCCTCCTCGACGGGGTCGGGGTTCTCCTCGCGGTGGGGGACGAACGGGGGGACGAAGATGTAGTCGCCCGGGGAGGTGCGCAGGCGGATCTCCTCCGGCTGGGGGCCCGAGTCGTCCAGGAAGACGAACTCGGGGTGTCCGCTGACGATGTAGATGGCGGTCTCGGACTCGCCGTGGTGGTGGTCGGAGGAGGAGGTGGACGGGGCGACATGGGTCTGGCCCATCCAGAGTTTCTCGGAGCCGACCGTCCGGCCGCTGACCGCGGCGAAGCGGCGCATGCCCCCGGTCTGGGCGGTGTCACCGTCGAGCGCGTCGGCGCGGATGTGGTGCAGCCGGGTGCGCAGGGGTGATCCCGGCCGCGTCGCGGTGTCGTGGAGGTGGGGGTGGAAACCTTCGCCGGGGGTCGTCAACGGCTCGCTCATGGGTCGGGACGCTAGAGCCGCCCCGAAAAGGATGTCAAGAGGTGTCCATTGCGCTTCACCTGCGGCAATGTTGCCGCAATGGTGAAGGGGAAGCCACCAACCCGCTCTCCTCGGGCCGCTCGTCGGGCATTATGTGCGCATGCATATCTCCGCGAAGGCGGACTACGCCACGCGGGCCCTTCTGGAGCTCGCCCGCGATCCTGCCCACCCCCTCACATGCGAGGCCATCGCCTCCTCGCAGCAGGTTCCGTTCCGTTTCCTGAAGTCCGTGGTCGGCGAACTGCGGAAGGCCGGTCTGGTGCGCAGCCAGCGCGGCTGCGAGGGCGGGTACTGGCTCGGCCGGCCCGCCGACGAGATCACGCTCCTGGATGTGGCGCGTGCCGTGGACGGTGAGTTGATCACCCTGCGGGGCGAGTCGCTGGCCGGGCTCGACTATCCGGGACCCGCCTCCGGCCTGCCCGAGGTGTGGCGGCGGATCGAGGAGGAGGCCGCCGCGATCCTGGGCGGGACAACGCTCACCACTCTGTTGCACGACGAGATGGCCGGCCCGTCGAGCCGGAAGGGAGCGGCGTGACGGTCGTATCGGACGGCACCGCGGTGGAGGTGGTGGAGTACACCGACCCGCTGTGCCCCTGGTCCTGGGGCGCGGAGCCGGTCCTGCGCAAGTTGCGTGCGGCGCTGGCGGACCGGGTGCGCTGGCGTCGCGTGTACTGCGTCATGTTCGACCAGTACGACGACCCGGCGCCCGACCCCGCCGCCGAGACGGCCTGGTACTCCCGCTACGTCGAGGACATCAGCGGTCATACGCGCGCGCCGAGGGCGGTCGATCTGAGCCGGGTGGCGGCGAGTTCGTGGCCGGCCTCGCTCGTCGCCAAGGCCGCCGAATCGCAGGGCGCCGACGTGGCCGAGCGGGTGCTGCGCCGGCTGCGGGAGACCGTCTTCGTCCTCGGGGATCCGGCCGACACCCCGGCGCTCGCGCTGTCGGCCGTACGGGGCGTGCCGGGGCTCGACCTGGAGCGGCTGGCGGCCGACGCCGCGTCGGCCGCCGTACTCGAACGTGTGCGTGCCGATCACGGCGAGGCGCGTCGGCCGGTCGCCGAGGTGCTGTCCGTGCCCGCCGGGTCTCCGCATCCCGGGGCCGCCAAGGAGACGCCCGACGGCGGACACCGGTACGCGCTGCCGACGGTGCTGGTGCGTTCGGCGGCCGGGGTGCGCGCGGTGCCGGGCTGGCGGCCGTACGACGTGTACGCCCGCGCCGTCGACGAGTTGGCGCCCGGTCCCGTGTCGGCCCCGGTGACGCCGGACGCGGCGGAGGCGCTCGCGCGGTACCGGAGCCTGACCGAACCGGAGCGCGAGTTCCTGACCCACGGCCCGTGGCCGCCCCCGGGGGCCGTGCGTGTGGAGACCGGCAACGGCCCCGTGTGGCTGCATCCCGAGGAGGCCGTGACGCATCCGGCCACCCGGCGCGGTACCCCCACCGCGCGCTGACAAGCCTCTGATCAGCGGTCAGGGGCCGTACCGTAGCCGTCCCGCCCAATGAGACACCACCCGCGGACCGTGGCCGACAGCATCCAGCAGTGGTTCGAGGCCGGCGCCTTCGACGGCATCAACCTCGCCTTCCGTACCGAGGAGGAGCTGAACTACTTCGTCGACGGTGTCGTCCCGCTCCTCCAGAAGCGCGGGCTGTTCCGCACCGAGTACACGTCCGACACCCTGCGCGGCAACCTCGGCCTGCCGATCCCCGCCAACCGGCACACTCGCGAGCCTCGGCTCGTGAGCGACTGAGGGCCGCCGCATGAGTGAGCTGTCGTCCGTGGTCGAACCGTCGGTGGCCGACCTCTCGGTCACAGGCGGCCGTGACGTGCACACCGTCCGCTTCCCGTCCGCCACTCCCCCGGCGGCGGTGGACGTACTGATCGTCGGCGCGGGCCCGGTGGGCCTGGCGGCGGCGGTCGAGCTGACCTCGCGCGGGGTCGGGGTCGCCGTCGTCGAGCGTGCCCGCACCGCGAGTCTGGTGCGGGCGGGGGCGATGGGCCACACCCCGCGTGTGGTGGAGCATCTGAGGCGCTGGCGACTGCTCCAGCGCGTCCGCGATGCCTGGACCTATCCGCCGGAGTGGCACCAGGGCACCAAGCTGGTCACCTCCCTCGTCGGACACGAACTGGTGTCCGCACCCCGCCCGTCCTTCACCGACCGGGGCAGCCGCCTCGGCCACTCCTCCGACGAGGCCCTGCGCCGGCCGCAGACCGTCTTCCAGCAGGTCTTCCTCGACCATCTGGCCGAGCAGCGCGTGAGCGTGGCCGGCGGCTGGGACCTGACGGCGCTGCGCGAGGACGCCGAGGGGATCACCGCCGAGGTCGTCGACACCGACCTGGGGGCGTCCCGTACCGTCCGCGCCGCCTACGTCCTCGGCACGGACGGAGGCAGCAGCACCACCCGGCGGCTGGCCGGCATCGGCCGGGAAGGGGAGCACGCCACCGAGAAGCGGCTGCGTCTGGTCGTACGCACCGGAGACATCGCCGGGCGGGTCGGTCCCGCGCCGAGCGCCACCAACATCGTCGTCAACGCCGAGGCCTCGGGCTTCCTGGCCGCCATCAGCTCCCGTGAGTGGCGGGTGTACGCCGGTCCCTACCCGCTCGAACACGAGCCGACCGAGGAGGAGTTGCTGACGGTGGCGCGGGCGGCGTTCGGGTTCGACGCCGACCTCGAACTGGCGTCGGCGACGACCTTCTACCACGCGACCCGGATCGCCGAGACCTTCCGCCGGGGACGCGTGCTGCTCGCCGGGGACGCCGCCCATGTGCGCACGCCCGGCGGCAACTTGGGCGAGGGCATCGGCGATGTGGCCAACCTGGGCTGGAAGTTGGCCGCCGTCATCGGCGGCCACGCCCCGGAGTCCCTCCTCGACACCTACGGCCAGGAGCGCCGCCCGCACAACCGGCGGGTCGCCGACCACTCCCTGGAACGGTCCCGCCGTACGCAGGACACCCTCGCGGAGATCCGGGCCGGCGGCATCCCCGACGACGCGGACCGCAGCGCCGGGGCGGATCGGCGCCGTACGGAGATCGCCTCGCGGCTGCGCGAGGACCGCTTCGGCTACGACGGGGTTGCCTTCGACGAGCGGTACGACGCCTCGGTGGCCGTCTGGTACGAAGCGGGGCAGCTCGACGACGAACCGCCCTGGCGGGCCGACGTCTACGAGGACGACCCGCGTCCCGGCCACCGCGCACCGGACGGTCCCGTCGACCCGGGTGGTGGCACGCTCTACGACCGCCTGGGCACGTCCTTCGGCCTGCTGGTCCTCACCGAGGACCGGACGGTCGAGGAGGATTTCACCGCCGAGGCCGCCGCGCGCGGCCTGCCCTTCACGGTCGTCCACCTCACCGACGCGGCGGCCCGCGCCGTGTACGGCACCGCCAACGTCCTGATCCGCCCCGACCAGCACGTCGTCTGGCGCGGTGCGCGACTGCCCGAGGGCGGTGCCGCCGAGGTGCTGGACCTGGTGCTGGGGCATGCCGGTGCGGAGGCCGCGTACTCCGGCGTACTCACGGCGGGCGCGGCCACGACCGCCGCCTGACAGCGCGACACGAGAGGCGTACCAGCCATGTCGATCGAGAGACCACGCCTCCGGCTCGGTTTCCTCACCCGTGCCCAAGGGCGCGACGGCGACATCGCCCGCACCTACCGCAACGCACAGGGCCTCTTCGTCGCCGCCGACGAACTCGGGTTCGACATCGGATGGGTCGCCCAGCACCACGTCCCCCTCGGGGGCGGCGGACCGTCCTCGCCGTGGACCTTCCTCGCGCACGCCGCCGCGCGCACGACCCGGATCAGGCTCGGCACCGCCGTGACCGTGCCGCAGCCAACCGCGAGGTGCGTACGCCGGGGTTCCGGATCCAGCCCGAGGCCGGCGACTTCGACGACCGTGTCTGGCAAGGCGTGTTCAGCTCGCCAGGGGCCGCGTACGGCTTCGACGCCCCCACCGACGGGGGGCAGCGCCCCGGGGCCGACGCCTGTCTCGACGCCTGGGACCGGCCGCGCCGCCCGCGCCACGAACCCCCAACCACGAACCCGCATCCGCATCCGCATCCGCATCCGCAGGAGTGTGAAATGACCGATCACAGCGACTACTTCGGCCCCGAGGGCCTCCTTGTCCGGGGCACCGTCATCGTGGTGCCGGGGCGCGGCGAGACCCAGGGAACCTACACCCGCTTCGGCAAGCGGCTCGCCGCCGACGCCTACCGCGTCCGGGTGGTCGACGCCCCGGTCCTCGAACAGGCGTATCCCGACGCCTCGTTGACCGCGTTCGCGTCCCGTCTCGCCGACGCCGTCGAGGGCACCGCGCCCGAGGACGGTGTCGCCCGGCCCGTCGTCCTGGTCGGAGCCGACTCGGGAGCCGCCGCCGTCGCCGCGCTCCTCGGCCGGGCCGACGTACCGGCCGCGCTGCGGCCCGACGCCGTGGTCCTCGCCGGTCTGCCCGGTCGCGCCGCCTACGCCGGCGCCACCTGGGACGACGAACTCGACGTCCGCACCTCCTGCCCGACCCACCGCGGCGCGCTCACCCGGGACCCCGAGGTCCGGCGGGGCACCCTGGCCGACGCGGTCCCCGACGCCGTACTGACCGCCTTGGACGAGGGCGCGGTCGACATCCCCGTACTGCTCCTGGCCGGTGGCGCCGATCCGCTCGCCGACCACGAGGCACTGGAGCGCGCGGCCAAGTCCCTGTCGAGGGCCCGCCTTTCGGTCGTCCACGGCGCCCATCACGACGTGCTCAACGACCTCCAGCACCGCTCGGTGGCCGCCGAGGTCGTCTCCTTCCTCGAAACACTCCGCAACGAACTGCGGCCACTGATCTCCGTGCGGTCGAGCGCCTGGTGAGTGCCCGGCGAGCACCCGGTGAGCAGCCGGTGACCACCAGCAGCAGCACGAGTTGTCCACGACCCCCTCGACGTATCTGAACCCCACTCCCCGGAAGGCTCTCCCATGGCCGCCGTCCTGTCCGTCTCCGGAAGCCCCTCCCCCACCTCCCGCACCTCACGTCTGCTGCGCCATCTCGACGAACGGCTCCGACAGCAGGGCCATGACGTGACCCCGTTCGACGTCCGTACGGTGCCCGCCGAGGCCCTGCTCGGCGCGGACTTCAAGCATCCGGCGATCATCGCCGCCACCGATCTCTTCGCCCGTGCGGACGGGGTGGTGATCGGCACGCCCGTGTACAAGGCCTCCTACTCGGGCCTGCTGAAGTCGCTGCTCGACCTGCTCCCGCAGTACGCCCTCGCCGGTAAGACGGTGCTGCCGCTGGCCACCGGGGGCAGCACGGCCCATGTCCTCGCCATCGACTACGCGTTGCGGCCCGTGCTGAGTTCCATGGGGGCGTCCCACATCGTGCCCGGCTGGTTCACCCTGGACAGGGACATCGCCACCGACGACCACGGCACACCGGTCGTCGCGCCCGCTGCCGCCGAGGCACTGGAGCAGGTCACGGACCACTTCTCCGCCGCGTTGGGCGGACGAATCGGCGCACTCCGCCGCACGGCATGAGTCGGGTGTCGCCGTGAGTCGTCCCCGGCTCGGTCGCGATCACGGTGGCCGTGCGGACCGAGCCGGACAAGCGGGTCCGGCTCGGCGAGTTCACCTGGTGCGAGGACGGTTCCGCCTGGGAAGGCCGATCGCTTTCTCTTTCGTCCCGGTGCCCCTTGTTGGACATCTGGCCTGTGTGACAGGGTGGTTCACACCCGAAACATTCCGTGACAGGTTTATCGGCTCGCACAGGTCATGCGTTGCCCGCTCCCCCACAAGGCGGTCGCGCGGCATGCCCCAGGCGGTCACCAGCTGAACATCTCTCTCCGCACGGCCACAGCCAGGTCCGCGCTGCCGCCGTTCCCGCATCGGCCCGGGATGAGGCTGCCAGTGCGGCCCTGGGAGAAGGAAAGCCCCCTGTGCCTTTCGCTCACCCGCTTCCCGCAAGCCCGGCCCCCGACCCCGAGACCGCTCCGGGGATGTCCGACGACGCCCTGGTCGCCGCGCTGAGAATGTCCCGGACCGTCCAGGGCACAACCCCAGTCGCGGCGTTGATGGCGCGACACGGACCGTCGGTCACCGACTATGCGGAGATCTGCGCCTTCGGTTCACCCGCGCTGTCGCGCGCACTCGCCGCCTCGGCGTTTCGCCATGTGATACGGGACCTCCAGAAGGCCGGACCCACCGACGCCCTGCGCCCTCGCCTCCTCGTCGCCGTGCGCGACGCCGCCCGTGCGCGCGCCCAGAGCACCGGCACCGCCTCGGGGCCGTCGTACGACCAGGCCGGAACCGCCGACAGGGACAAGCCACCCCCACACTCGATCGCCGAGGACCGGCACCTGACCCACACCGCCTTTCTGCGGCTCCCGAGGAGCACCCAGTACCTTCTGTGGCACCTGGAGGTAGAAGCCGAGTCGTCGGCCGTCCCCGCGGCCTTGCTCGGTTTCGAAGAGGACATACCGCCCTTCGAGTTGGACCGGGCGCGGGAGCAACTGCGCTCAGCGCTCCTGCGTACGCATGTCGAGAACGCGGTCGGGAGAGAGTGCCGGGACTACAGCCGCCTCCTCGACGCACCCGCGCTCGGTTCCACGCTGCCCGAGGTGCAACTGCATCTGGATCAGTGCTCCTACTGCCGACACACCGCCGAACAGCTCAGGCTCTGCGCCACGAAACCGGGTGTGCTGCTGGCGGAGGCGCTCCTCGGCGAGAGCGCACATCCCTATCTGGCCGCCTGCCGGACACGCCCGTCGCGGAGAGCGTCCGTGGCCGCGGCAGCCGAGAGAGCCGACGCCCGCCACCCGGACGCCCCGCAGACGCCACAAAGACCGGCCCGGCAGGGAAAAACCGGTACCACCCGCAAGGGCACGAAGATCCTCATCGCCGGGATCGCCGCCGGCTCGGCCGCTGTCGCGGCAGCACTCGTCGTGACCGGCACTTCGTCCGACAACACCGCACCGCCTCCTGCGACACAGCTGCCCACGCCCACGCCGTCCCCCTCTTCCCCCGCGACCGCGACCGCCCTCCCTGTCGCCCCGGAGAGCGGCCGACTGCGCAACGCCGCCGCCGACCTGTGCCTGGACGTCCGTGGAACACCGCCCGCGCGCGGCGCGGAGGTCACCCTCTCCGCCTGCTCGACCGCCAGTACCCAGCGGTGGACCTACCTCGACGACGGACTCCTGAGCAATCTCGCCGAACCGGATCTGTGCCTGGACGCCGGAGGGGACGACGAGATCCTGGATCTGGAGCTCTGCGACTCCGCGGGCGACCTCTCGTTCGGCCTCCGCTTCGAGCTGAGCGCCGAAGGAGAACTCCTCACACGCGACGAGAGAAACCTCGTGATAGCCCCCGCCTCACCCGAGGCCGGCACCGTCCTGGTCCCCAGCCCCCGGAACGGAGACGCGGAACAGCGATGGCTGGTCGAGCCGATCGGGGATGGATGAGTCGTCCCTGCCTGGTGGCTCTGTCAATCACGTCGTGCGTGTCGGTGCCACGGTGCGTCGGCCCGGGTCGGCCGGTACGGAGTTCGTCGGCGACCTGCTGAGGATGCTTGAGGCCGACGACCGGCCAGGTGCACCGCGCTACCGAGGCATCGACGAGAAGGGCCGGGAGGTCCTCACCTACGTCGACGGACATGTGGCCTGGGAGCCGCGGCAGCCGCCGGCCGTGTACTCCGACGAGAGTCCGCTTCGGGTCACGGAGCTTGTGCGGGAGTTCCACGACCTGACGGCAGGCACGGCACTGGCCGGATCGCATGAGGTCGTATGCCACAACGACCTCGCGCCCAAGAACACGGTCTGTCGCCCCGTAAGCGGCGCCCTGCGCCCGGTGGCCTTCATCGACTGGGACCTGGCAGCCCCGGGCGCGCGTATCCACGATGTCGCCCACGCGTGTTGGCAGTACCTCGGACTCGGGCCGCGCGTCGACGACACCTCCGAGGCCGCGCGCCGGTTGAGGTTGATCGCTGACGGTTATCGGCTCGCTGACCGGCGTGCGCTCGTCTCCACGATCTTGTGGTGGCAGGACAGATGCCGGCGCGGCATCGAGGCCGCCGCTGACTCCGGAGACCTCGCGATGATCCGTCTCCGTGACGCCGGGGCGGTGACAGAGGTGCGGGAGGCCTCTCAGTGGGTCGCCGATCACCGGCTCGCCTTGGAGCGTGCCTTGCGCTGACCGACCGGGTGCCGGCCCTCTCGCGCACAAGAACTGGTCACCGAGACGCCCTCGGCTCTACCTTCGCAGCGCTTCGGCGGGTTCGACGCGGGAGGCCCGCCAGGCCGGGTAGAGGCCCGCCAGTACGCCGGTGACGAGGCCGATGAGAGGGGCCGCGGCCACGGTGCCGGGGTGGATGACGGCCGTCCAGTTCCGTACGACGGCGACCGTCAGCACGGTGAGTACCCCGAGCGAGGTGCCGACCAGCCCGCCCAGCATGCCCAGCGCCCCGGACTCCGCGAGGAACTGGCCCAGGATGTGCCGCCCCCGCGCCCCCAGCGAGCGGCGCAGACCGATCTCCCCGGTGCGTTCCAGTACGGCGACGAGCGTGGTGTTGGCGATGCCCACGGCCCCGATGACCAGGCAGATCGCGGCGAGGACCAGGAAGAGCTGGTCCAGGTCGGACGTGACCGACGTACGCAGGGATTTCGGGTCGGGCGGCGGTACGGCCCTGAAGTGGCCCGGCACGTCCGGGCGCAGGGCGAGCGGGGCCTCCTCGGCGATCTGCACGGCCGCGCCGACCCGCGTGGAGATCAGCATCCCGGCGCGGTTCTGGGCGGGCGGCCCCCACAGCTCGGCCGCGGTGGTGCGCGGCACGACCACGGAGAGCAGCAGATCCGCCTTGCGTTCCACGTCCGCGACGATGCCCACGACCGTGAAGGGGACCTCACCGATGAAGACGGCGGGGCGGGTGTCCAGGGTGGTGATGCCGAGCCGGGCCGCCGTGCCCGTGCCGATCACGGCGACCCGCTGCCGCTCCCGGTCGTGCCAGGAGTCGAAGACCCTGCCCTGTCCGACGGTGGCCCGTGCCGCCCTGAGCACACCGGAGGACGCGGCGAGGACCGGGATCTCGTCGCCCCGCGCCCCGTCCCCGACCGGAGCGGCACGCACCCGGCGGGCGGCGGGGGCGTCGACGGTCCAGTAGACGCCGGCGGCCTCGACCCCGCCCAGCCGCTCGATCCTGCGGTCGGCGTCGTCCGGGAAGGAGAGGGCTGCTTTCACGGGGGCGTCGCCGCCGGTGTCCTCGACGGTCACCTCGGTCGCGGTCAGGGAGTTGAAGCGGGAGTCGATCTGTGAGGAGGCCGTCGCGGTCAGCCCGAGGATCGCCACGAAGGTACCGACACCGAGCACGGTTCCGAGCGCGGTGAGCGCGGACCGCCCGGGGCGCTGGAGCACACCGGCGACGGCTTCGGAGAGGAGGTCGCGAAGCGAGAGCCGGGAGCGGTCGACGACCCGACCGGCGGGGGTGGTGGTCATGCCGGGGCTCCTCGTTCCTGGCTCGCCGGCTCCTGGCTCGCCGGCTCCTCGCTGAGCACTCCGTCCCGGATGGTGACGGTGCGTCTTCCCCGGGCGGCGACGGCGGGATCGTGGGTGATCACCACGAGGGTCATCCCGTCGTGGTGCAGCGCGTCGAGGAGGCGGAGCACGGACTCGGCGGTCGCGGTGTCCAGGCTGCCGGTGGGTTCGTCACAGAGCAGGAGCGAGGGGCGGGCGACGAGGGCGCGGGCGATGGCCACGCGCTGGCGTTCACCACCCGAGAGCCGTGTGGGCGGCGCATCGGCGCGCGGACCGAGCCCGACCCGTTCCAACGCCTCCCGCGCACGCGCCGCCCGAGCCGCTCGCCGTAGACGGCCGCCGTACATCATCGCCAACTCGACGTTCTCGCGTGCGCTGCGGTGGGCGAGGAGGTGGAAGGACTGGAAGACGAAACCGATGCGCCGGCCCCGCAGCGCCGTGCGCTCGGCGTCCTTCAGCGCACCGGTGTCATGACCGTCCAGCAGACACACGCCCGTGGTGGGGGTGTCGAGCAACCCCGCGATATTGAGGAACGTCGACTTCCCCGAGCCGGAGGGCCCGACGACGGTGACGTACTCACCCCGTTCCACCCGCAGATCACATGGCTTGAGGGCTTCCACCGGGGGCGGGCCGGGGTAGGTGAGCGCGGCACCGCGGAGTTCGAGCACGGGAGTGGGGGGCGCATCGGCCTCGGGCGGAGCGGTGGTGGGCTGGTTCGCGCCCACGGGTTCCGTCATCCCCCGTTCTCCCCGGCCCCGTCGCCGCCCGTCTCCCCGCCCGCCGTCCCGCCCGCCGTCCCGCCCGTCGCGCCACCCGTCGCCCCACCGGTGTCACCGGTGGCACCGACGATCACGCGGTCGCCCTCGCGGAGGGACGCTCGGCCGACGGGGCGTACGGCGACGAAGCCGTTGCCCGTGGTGCCGGTCGTCACCTCCGTACGGCGGTGGCCGCCGCCGGGTCCGTACACCGTGACGACCGCCTTGCCGTCGGCGCCCGAGGAGATCGCACTCACCGGTACGATCAGCACCATTTCCTTGGAGGAGCCCGCGGTCACGGTGAGCCGGACGTCCTCACCTGCGAGCTTCGCGGGAAGCTTCTTCGTGGGGTCGACCAGCACGACATAGCCGCCTCCACTTCCCTCGCCCGAGCCGCCGTCCCCGGAGTCCTGGCTGTCGCCGGTGTTCTGGTCGGGCTGTTCGGACACGGTGGTGACGGTGCCGTCGGCCGTCGTGCCGGTGGCCTCGGAGAGGATCTCCACCTGCTGCCCGGCCCGGACGAGTGCGCGTTGCTCGGGTCCGAGCGCGCCCTGGACGACCAGGTCGCCGGAGGACACGGTGAGGAGTTCGGTGCCGGGCCCGGCCTCGGTGCCGACCCGGGTGCCCAGTCGGTCGACCCGGGCGGGGAGGCTGCGCAGGAAGACCACCTCGGCGGCGGGCAGCATGGGCCCGTCGATCGCCTCCAGCGCGGCGCGTTCGGCCCTGGCCGCGGCCAGGTCCTCGGCGGCGCGGCTCTTGGCCTTGCCTTTCGGGGCGTCCTCCCAGGCGCGCTCGGCCTGGGTCACCGTGCGTTCGGCGGCGGTCAGCGCGGCGCCGCCGTCGGCTGTGGCGGGCAGGGGGTCGTAGCCCCGGGAGGCGTAGAAGGCGGTGAGGGCCCGTTTGGTCCCGGCGCCGAACGTGCCCTTCGTGTCGGGGCCGGTGGTGTGGCCGAGGCGGGCGAGTGCCTGTTGGAGTTGGGTGACGTCCGCGCCGTGGGCGCCGGGCTTCAGATCGCGGTAGGCGGGGAGGGTGCCTTGCAGGGCGAAGAGGGGGCGTCCGGAGATCTCGATCAGGTTCGAGCCCGCCTTGACGCCGACGCCCTCCCGGAGCGGGGTCCTGGTGACCACCGCGCGTACGGCGTCCCCGCCGCCCGCCGAGAGGGCCGCGATCTCGACGGTCTGGTCGGCCCGTACCGTGCCGCGCAGCACGACGGAGTCCTTGAGCACCCGGTACTCGACCGGGGCGGTCAGCACATCGGCCGGGGGTGGCGCCTCCGAAGCGGCCCGTTCCGCCGGGGACTTGACCAGTCCGGCCGCCCCGATGCCGCCGGCCGACAGCACCACGGCCGTCGCGACGACGGTGATCAGCAGAGTCCGCCGCCGCACCACCACGGCCCGCGCACCCACCGTCTCCACCGACGTTCCGTCCGACCCGCCAATGGATGCCTCCCGGGACGAGGGCTTCTCCCGGGACGAGGACTCCTCGTCCCCGGACTCCCCCTGGGACTGCTCGCCCTCGCGCCTCTCAGGCACCGCTGCCCGCCAGTCGTCCCGAGTTGCGGAGGACGGCGTCGACCGTGTGTTTCACGTCGGCCATGCGTTCGGCGTTCTTCTCGATGTACTGCTTCTCGTACGCGGCCTGTACGGCCCACCACACGCCGACGACGTTGGTCCTCCGCTTGCAGTCGACGTCCGCCTTGGCCACCTGGATCTCCGCCCCGCCCGCCGGGGCCGGGGTCTTCCAGCGGTCGTCGTCGTTGGCCTGCATCGGGTCGTCGTAGTCATAGCCCGACTTGTCCATACAGGTGCTCCACTCCGCGAAGACGTCCCGTACGCGTTCGTCGGCGTCCACGCGGGCTCGGATCGCCACCCGCTCGTTGGGCAGCTTCATGAACGTGGCGGTGCCGTCCTCGCCGAGGGTCGCGCGGTTCGCCTCTCCCTGGCAGCCGCCCTTCGGGACGCGCTCGCCCGCGACCTGCTTGCCGGCGTTGCTGCCGGCCAGGACCGCGCGCTCCGCCGCCGTCGGGGTGGTGTCCTCCCCGCTGCCCTCGTCGTTCCCGCCGGAGGGAGTCCGGTCGGGCGCCCGATACCCGGACGCTGCCGCCGAGTTCGCGTCGACGAGGAAGTAGTAGCGGGTCTTGTCGGGGCGCAGATCGGGCACCTTCTCGGGGTCGAGCACCACGTCCAGGGCCCGGAAGTCGAAGCCGAACCGGGACATGCACTCCCGGATCAGCAGCCGCTGTGCCTTGAGATAGGACTGGTACTGCTCCTTGGTGAGGACATAGGCGTCCAGCGGCAGATCGGGGATGTCGGCGCTGCCGCGCACCCGCGGTACCTCGCCGAGTTCCGGCGCGGACGCGCCCGACGCGTCGCCGTCCGCAGAGCAGCCCGACACGAGAGCGGCGGCGGCCAGGGCCAGGGCCGGCAGCGTGACAGGGAACCGAATCCGGCTCATGGGTGGTCCGAACCTCCGGGTGGGGGGAACCTTCTGGGAGACTTCCGTCCAGTGGCGCCGGCGGATTCCGGCCGTCGGCGCCACCGCTCACCGCGTGAGGATCAGGAGTTCTGGGACGACGAGGTCTTGTCGTTCATGGCGTCGCCCACGTAACTGCTGTTCGTGTAGGCGCCGTAGTTGGCCCCGCCGTAGTTGTCGTGCTCCCAGACCCTGGTCTGGCAGTCGGAGTAGCCGAGGAAGGACGACACGATGTCGTTCCATCCGGAGGACGAGTACGAGCCGAGCTGCCAGTCCACATCCGCGTTGGTGTCGCAGCCGTAGTCGCCGTTCAGGGTGAACGACGCACCGCCGTAGTTGCCGTGCTGGTAGAGCACGACGTGTACGACCGCGAGGGCGCCCACGTCCTGGTCCGTGTCGTTGGTGGGCGCCGCCTGGGCCGGGGCCACGGCCCCGAACACCGCCGCACCGGTAAGTGCGGCGGAGGCGAGTAAGGATCTGACGCGCATGACTGTTTCCTCTCACTCATGTGACGAGATGGAACGGAAACGTGCTGCGAACGACTCCGGGGCCGCACAAGCCCCCGGAGGGTGGAGCCGCCTCACTGTGATGCAGGCAAATGCTCCGGGCAAACCGCCAACTCGCGTTCCGGACAAGGGAATTGACTGATCATTGAGGAGTCTCGGGACCATCGCCCCGGCCCTCACGGACCACCAGCGCCGCAATACACAGGGTACTTACAGATACTCGACGGAAACTTCACACGCCGCCCAAACGGCATGCCCACGGGCGAAGGTGGACCGGAAACACTCCCTTGCCGAGAACACCCGCGTCACCCCACAAGGCCGGAAAGTGGCGAGCCGAGGCCGACAACATGTCCTTCGGGTGTCCGGGCGCCCCTCCGTTCACTGCCGTTCGAGGAACTCGACAGCGGTCTCCACGAACTGCTCGTGAAACTGGAAGATGCCGCCGTGACCGGCGTCCGGGTAGATCACCAACTCGGCGTTCGGCAGCCGTCGCGCGAGGTCGGCCGAGTTCTTCGACGGAACCATTCTGTCGCTGTCGCCGTTCGCGACGAGCACGGGCTGCCGGATGACGGAGAGATCATGGGGCCGCCCCAGGCCCCAGCGGTGAATGGCCTTGAGCTGACTGCTGTACGCGACGGGGGACATCGCCCTGTCCCGGTCGGTGGTGCGCTCCTTCAGGCCCTGTTCGTGCTGGTCACGGAGCAGGCGCATACGGATCTGGGGCTGGGCCAGGCGATCGGTTCGGCGTTGCGCAAGGTGATGGTGGCGCTGCCGGCGCCCTTTCGCGGGGACGCCGATCTGGCGAGCCGGCGGATCATGATCGATCCGGTGCGCTGGCGCACGAGCCCGCGCCCTTCGACGTCGACCTCGGAGTCCTCCAGGCGGCGGTGTTCAACGACCGGCGGCTACGGCTGCGCTACCGGCACGGCCGTGACGCCCGGGTGCGCTCGTACACGCCGGATCCCTATGGGCTGGTGAGCAAGGCCGGGGCCTGGTATCTCGTGGCGGACCATCGGGGGCAGCCGATGATGTTCCGGCTCGACCGGATGCTGTCGGCGTCGGTGGCCGACGAGCCGGTGCGCCGCCGTGCCGGGGTCGAGCTGGCGGACGTGTGGGAGGCGCTGCGCCGCCGCGTCGACCGGATCCCGGCTCCGGTGCGGGTGGTGGTGCGAGTACGGCGGTCGGTGCTGGCCCGGTTCCTGCGCTATCACGAAGCCGATCTCGCCGGGCCGGTCTCGGTCTTGGAGGAGGCTGGGGCTGGGGCTGGGGCCGAGGCCGAGCCTGGGCCGGCGGTGAGGGGGAACCGGTGGAACTGGAGCTACGGTTCCCGGCGCTTCGCGCGGCCGAACAGTTGCTGGCGTTCGGCCCGGCGGTGGAGGTCCTGGAGCCCGCTGAGCTGCGCGAGGCCGTGATGCGGCGGGCTCGGGACACGGTCTCCCTGTACGCGGAGGGTCACGGCGACTGACGCCCCACCGCTGAGCTGCCTGACCAACGGCCGCTGGCCAATCGCCAGTAGCCAGTAGCCGTGAGGCGAA
Organism: Streptomyces phaeolivaceus; assembly: GCF_009184865.1. Classification (NCBI taxonomy): domain Bacteria; kingdom Bacillati; phylum Actinomycetota; class Actinomycetes; order Kitasatosporales; family Streptomycetaceae; genus Streptomyces; species Streptomyces phaeolivaceus. The sequence continues at coordinate 75,403 of NZ_CP045096.1, forward strand.
TCGGCCTTCGGGCGAGTGGGGCGAGCACCCGGTCCGCTCATGGACGCGCGTCCATGACGACCTGGATCGGCATCAACCAGACCGCGGCCAACCGCTATGTCGAACAGGCCCTCGCCGGTGGACTCCTGTCGCGGATCGTCACCGCCGAGTCCGTCCGACGGGAGACGTTCCTCGGGCGGTCACGGCTCGACTTCCTCATCGACGGCGACACCTATGTCGAGGTGAAGACTCCCCTGGACAACCTCCAAGTGCCCCTCGGCGACCACGTCCGCACCCGGCCGCGTCCGCCCCTGGCCTCGACCGAGCGGCTCGTCAAGCACATCGGTGAACTCGGCCGCAGTCTCGAAGCGCACCAACGGGCGATCCTCCTCGTCCGCTTCCTCTACGACAACCCCGGCTTCCAGGCCCGCGAGAGCAGCCGTCACAGCGAAGTGAGAGACCAGGTCGCGCGGGCGGTGGAACGCGGCGTCGAGATCTGGCAGGTCAACTTCACACTCGACCGTTTCGGTGTGCGCGTGAGCCGGCAGTACGAGCTGACGCCGGGGTTCCTCACCTGACCGACCCGTTGTCACTCGCGAGGTGGAGCCGGGGCGGGGGCCAACCCCGGCCCGGCGGCTGTGCGGCGAGGCCCGCCTGACATCCTCACCCCATGGACGCCGACACCGTGCCCCCGGTCCACCTCGCCAAGGTGCTGGACGGGTTGGCGACGAATCCCGCCCTGCCGGCACACCTGGTCCGGCGGCTGTTCGCGTGGCGGCGGAGTGGGGGGAAGGTCGCGAGGCGTCCGGACCTCACCGACGACATGTACGCCGAGATGATCGCGACCGCCGAGAGCATCGAGCGCCGTTATCGCCGACGGGACAAGTTCACGTTCTGGTGGAACGAGGCGGCGGTCCTGACGTTCTCCTCAGAGGTCCTGCGCCGCTTCGTGACCGACCCGGTGCCCCGGCTCCGCTCCTTCGCGCCGCGCGATCCGAACCTGCCGGCGGCCCTCGCCGAGAAGCTGGCATCCGACCCCGAAGAACGCGTCCGCCGCGCGGTCGCGCCGCACCGCAATCTCCCGCTCCCGTCGCTGCTCCGGCTCCTGGCCGACCCCTGCGAACGCGTCGCGGAGGCCGCCGGTGCCTCACCGTTCCTCCCCGCCGCGCACATGGAGTGGCTGCTGACCCGAGCGGGCCTGTAGCCGCCGGCCCGCACGAGCCCCGCCGGAGCCCCGCCGGAGCCCCGCCGAACGACCGAGCGGGGTGGCGCGCGACCTCCGCACCACCCCGCTCGACCCCGTCCGACACGGGCGGACATGGGCACTCCCGTAACCGCCCAGGGGCGGTTCCAGGAACCGTCATGGACGGCCTAGACCATATTCTTTCCCTTTGCGTTGGATTTCAGCTTGTGCTTTTTGACCGCGTCCTTGCAGAAGCGGCAGGCGGTTTCCTTCGCCTTTCCGTACGTCCAGGCCGTGATCTTCCCTCCCAGCTTTCTTCCGACCTTGTTGTTGAACTTGTCGGCCGCGGAATCACGCCTCGCGGCCTCGCCGCTTCCCGCGTTCTTCTCGTGGGCGTTACCGAGAGCCTTGGCCAGGGAGGAACCGACAGCCCAGGTCAGCATCGCCTGCCAGATGCAGTGGCGGTAGGCATTCTGCTTCGCCCCCGAATACCTCTTCTTGGCCTCACCGAGAGCCCAGTACGTGATGTAGGCCATGTCCGCACACCACAGCAGGAACAGGGCGCATATCGCGGCTTCGGGGACCAGGCCGTTGATGCTGTAGTTTCCGCTGATGTCGTAGCAGTTCACCGGGTCGGCGAAGCAGTAGTCGTAGGAACTGGCGTTCCCTCCGACAATGCGGTCGACGGACAGGAACCGCCCGGTGTCCGAGTCGTAGAGGCGAACCCCCATGAGGGTGACCGCGCTCGGAGTCTCGGACGAGCGCTGCTCTGCGCCGAGCCAGCCGTAGCGGGCCTCGTCGGTTCCGGGAAGGAGGTTGCCGTACTCGTCGTAACTGTTGACGACGGGTGTGGTGGCGTCGACCAGGGGAATCTGTGTGGCGATGTCGCCGTGGATGTTGGCGAGTTGGAGGACCACCTCGGCGGAGGTCGCGCCGGTGGTGGCGATCAGGCCTCCGGTCAGGTCGGACAGGTTCCGGGTGATCTTGTCGTCGCCCTCCCCGATCCAGGTGGGGTTGTCCCCGTCGGCCCCGTAGTGGCTGCGCGTGGTCGCCGTGGTGGACCAGGCGCCGTTGTCGTCCTGACTCTCCTTCGTGGAGGAAGCGAGGCGGCCGGTCGCGTCGAGGTTCCAGGTGGTGCGCTCGCCGCGCGCCGTGATCCTGCGCACCAGGTCGTTGGCGTAGTACGCGTTCTCGGCACCGCTCGACTGGGTGGTCGTACGGCCGAAGGCGTCGTAGGCGGTGCCGGTGGCGATCAGTCGGTCGGCGCTGTCGTAGGAGGAGTTGACCGTCGTGCTGGTGGGCGCTCCTCCGTCCACGTCGTCGACCGTCGTCACCAGGGACGTGCGGTTGGTGTTGTCGTCGAACCCGTAGCCGCGGTGGGTCGTGACACCGGTCTGGGTGTCGTCGGCCCTGGTCAGCCGGCCGGCCGCGTCGTAGGTGTACTCCTGGTACGCGCCCCCGCCCGTGTATGTGGTGCGGGAGACGACCTGGCCGTGGATGTTCTCGCTCAGCGACTCGCCCTGGACGGTCCAGCCGGACTCCCAGTGCCAGTAGCGTGAGGTCTCGGCTCCCGTGGGGTCGAGGTTGAACTCGACGTCCATGTTCCAGGGCAGCTTCTGCTTGTACAGGCGCCCGTCGGAGTCGTAGGAACCGGTGACGTCGCCGATGCCGCCCATGACGGAGTCGTGTATGCGGGTCGCCTGGCCGGTCAGACTGTCGTAGCTGTAGGTGGTCTCCGAAGGAGCCGAGTCGGCTCTTCTGGTGACGCGGTCGCGTGCGTCGTACTCGGTGCGCGTGACGTTGCCCGCACCGTCGTCGTACGAGATCTCACGACCGAGTTTGTCGGCGCTGTGCCGAACCGTCGTGGCGCCGTCGGACATGGTGGCCACCTGGCCGTTGGCGGAGTCGAAGGTGATGGTCTGTGTCGGTACCGCTGTGCCGACACCGCCACTGATCTGGATCTGCTTCCCTCGTCCGGCCGCGTCGTACGTGGTGACGGTGGTGCGCGTCACCCCGTTGGCGGCTTCGGTGACCTTGCTGACATTGCCCCAGCGGTCGTATTCCAGGGTCTTGGTAGGCAGTTCATCGGGGTTCGAGCCGCCACCGGTGATCTTTCCCGCGGGGCCGCTGGAGCAGAGCAGGTCCGCCCATTCGGGGCGGCCCGAGCACGCTCCGGTGCCACCGGCGGACCAGTACTGGGAGACCAGCGTCCCGGCATCGGTTCCGTTGGACTTGGGCTGGCTGTTCTTGGTGACGCGTCCCTGGGCGTCGAACACGGAGGTACGGGTCAGCTTGAGCCCGTTCGGGTCCGTCACCGTGCTGGTGGGCAGGCCCTTCACCCAGTCGTAGCCGGTGGTGCTGGTCCGGATGTCGCCGTCGGTCGGGTAGTCCTCGACGAAGGCGCCGGTCGAGGACGTGGTCGGCTGGTCCATGACCAGCGCGGACCCGTCGGTGGGACGGCCTTCGTCGTAGCGGGTGACGGTGTGTCCCCGCGCGGGCACCTGGGTACCGGCCGGAATGTCCGGGCTGTCCGAGTCGCCTTGGAGTTGTTTGGTCAGCGTGACCAGATGCAGCGGTCCGAGCCGGTCCACGATCCGTCTGCCGTCGGCGGAGTACTTCGCGACCGTGGCCAGCTTCTGGGCCCGCTCGGCCGGCGAATCGGAGAGGATACCGAGTTCGCTCTGCGTGTTGACCTGGTACTCCGCGCTGCCGAGGGCGAGTTCGCGGTTGGTGGCCCCCAACTCGAGGACGACGTTGCCGAACGCGTCGTACTGGGTCGTCGTCAGGTGCCGACCGGGCAGGCCGGTGTTGACCTGGAGTCCCGAGGCGTTGGTGTAGGTGGTGGTCGCCTTGTCGTAGTCGCCCGCGCCGAGGTCGGTGCCGTTGTGCGAGGCGGGCACCTGGTCGGCGGGGAAGACGGCGGTGGCGTCCGTGGGGGCGTCGGTCTGGGCCCAGGTCCTGGCGTCGGCCGGGGACACCTGGTTGGGCGCCTTGGTGCCGGAGAGCGGCACGTCGTAGACGAGGGAGACGGCGGCCCTGCCGCCGTCGGGCTCGTCCTTGCTGCCCGGCTTCAGCGTGGGCCGGGAGACGGACAGCAGCATGCCGTCGCCTGCCACGGAACTGGCGCCCGCCTTGCCGTACTCGAACGTCCACGCCAGCTCGCCCGGCGGGGTCTGGGTGACCACGCGGCCCGCGCTGTCGTAGGTGTAGGCCGTCTTCAGCGCCGGGGAGATCCGCGGATCCCACTGCTCACGCAGCCGGCCCGAGGCGTCGTACGCGTAGCTGGAGATCACCGTGGCGGTGGCGGTGGACGCGCCCGGGTCGGTGGACCACAGACGGAGCCGGTAGACCTGCCCGGCGTAGTCGCCGAGCGTGCTGCCGGTCGCCGTGGTCGTGGCGGCGTACTGGTACTCCAGGATGCGGCAGCCCTTGGTGGACGGGGCGTTGGCGCAGGTCTCGTTGCTCACCGCCGACGAGGGGGCGATCACGTACTTCGGGCGGGCCAGCACGGTGCCGCCCACGGTGACCTTCTCCGAGTACAGCGAGGTGGTGGAGTTCTCGGTCGAGAGCGAGGTCTTGGAGAGCTGCCAGGTCGTCGCCGCCGCGTCGATCTTGGTGAACTGCGATGTGGTGCCCTCGGTGTCCTTCAGGGTGAAGGAGCCGGTCAGGCTGCCGGTGAGGGTCAGGGCCTCGGCGCCCTCCTCGGGCTTCCAGCCGCCGCCGCTGGTCGCGGTGAATCCGGTCTCGTCGCCTTCGATGTCCACCAGGGCGACCGAGGTGTCCGACGTCCTGCGCAGGTACAGCGACTCGGAGTCGGTGAGTTCGGCGGTGGTGCCCGCGGTCCACTGCGGACCGAAGACGGCGACCTGGCCCTCCTGCTGTCCGCCCGCTGTCGGACGGCGTGAGGACGCGGTGCGGCTCGCGGTCAGGCCGAACGCCGAGGCGTCGGTCGCGGAGAGCGAGTGGTCGCCGGTGAGCATGTTCACGTCTCCCGGGCCGGCGGCCTGGGTCGGCGCGGCGCCCGCGTCACGGTCGACGGTGATGGAGGCGGCCGGGGAGGCGTCGGTGCTGGAGCCGTCGGTGAAGACCGCGCGGATGTCCACCGGACCGTCCTCGGCGAGGGTGTCGGTGATGTTCCACACCAACTCCTCCGGCAGACCACCGGTCACCTTCACCGGCCAGGCGGCGACGGCCGCGTTGTCCGACTTGCGGCGCACGTCGGCGACGGGCACGTCCTTCCAGGAGTCGGTCTCGCCGCGCCGGTACTGGTAACGGACCCCCGTGTCGGCGGTCTTGCCCTGACCGGACAGTACGGTCCGCCGCGCCGGGCGGTCCCCCTGCGCCGGGGTCAGCAGTGCCGCGCCCGAGCCCGCGTAGTAGACGAAGGTGGTGGTGGCGGATGCGTTGCCGGCGGCGTCCTTGGTGCGGGCGGACAGGGTGTGCCTGCCCGCGCGGAACACCGGCTTGGCCGTCACGGCGGCGCCGGTGGTGGCGATCGACTGCCAGGCGCCGCCGTCCACCTGCCACTGGACCTCCTTGACGTCCGAAGACGGCGGAGTGAGCGTGAAGCCTCCGGTGAAGTCGCCGCTGCCGTTCGGAGTGCCGGACCACTGTCCGGCGGGGAAGTCGGTGGAGGCGACCGATGTCGCGGCAGGGGAGGCGGTGTCCACTGTCAGGGTACGGAAGGCCGACCATGCGCTGGTGGCGGAGCCGTCACCGGCGCGGACCCGCCATTTGTAGGAGCCCGCGGCGAGTGCGGCCGGGGTCCAGTTGGCCTGGGCGCCGGAGGCGACCGCGGCGCTGGAGCCGGTGCGCAGGGCGGCGGTTCCGGTGGAGGTCCACACCTCGTGGTCGAGGGTGACCTGCGAGCCGTCGCCGTCCAGGGCCTTCGCCGACAGCGTCGGGGTGGTGTCGTTGGTGGCGGCCCCGCTCAGCGGGGCGATCAGGGTCGGCAGTTCGGGGACCGAGTTGTACGTCACCGACAGGTAGGGCGTGTTCGAGGCGGCGTTGCCGGAGTAGAACCGCTTCCAGCCGTACGGGTCGGTCTCGTCCGTGGCCCGCACGCCCAGGTGGTTGGTGGCACTGCCGTTGGCCGCCCACGCCTTGGCCAGGGAGGTCACGTCGGCGTTGACCCAGCCGTCGGCGCAGGCACTGGAGAAGCCCTTGGTCTGGGTGCTGGTGGCGTATCTCGTCCCCCAGGAAGGCTGTGCCGACCAGCGCGAGGACGTGGTCGCGGCGCCGGTGGACCACACCTCCCAGCTCTTCTCGGTGCAGGACCACGAGTGGTAGGCGAACAGGTTCAGTTTCGCCGCCGAGACCTGTTTGCCCGTGATGTTCTTCATCGGGAACGACAGGAACGAACGCGCCACCTGCGAGGAGCCGTTGTTGCCGAGCTTGAGGTCCGTGGACGCGGACTGGTCGGTCGTGGTCCCGTCCTGGACGAAGGTGTCGAAGCTGGCCCCCACGTTGATCGCGGGGTCGATCGTCACCGGGAACCGCGTCGCGCTGTCGGCCAGGAACTTCGCGTCCGGTGTCAGGGTCAGGGTGACGGTGTCTCCGTCCTGGGCCGCCTTCACCCCGACCGGGGCGGTGCGCTTGTGCTCACCGGACTTGGCGTCGATCTGGGCGTCCCACATCACCGGTGTCGGCAGCACCCCGACGCGCTTGCCCTTGGCGTCGGCGAAGGAGACCGAGCCGTCCTTGTTCTCCTTCGCGGTCAGGCCCTTGGCGGTCAGGCTGTAGGTGATCGCGCCGCTCGCGTCGACAGCGGAACGGTCCTTCAGTTCCAGGAACTGCTCGTAGCCGGTACGCGTCGACTCGACCAACAGGTCGGTCGAGGGGAGGGCGCTCCGGTAGCGGGCGACGTTGTCCTCCTCGCCCTCGATCACCGGCGCGGGAAGGGCCCCGTACCAGCCCAGTTGCATGCGCTGTCCGGTCCGGCCCTCCAGTGTCACCAGGGGGACACCGGCCGAACCCGTGCTCTCGCCGACGCTCTTGAGCCCCTTGGGGGCCGTGGTCCTCCCGGCCAGGCGCAGCCCGTGCGGATGCTGTCGGGCGCCCACCGCGCCGTCCGAAAGCTTCCGCAGCGAGACGTCGATGTCCTGCCATCGGTCCTGGTCGTCCTGGAACCGGATCGGCCCGGCGTATGCCTCCTCGGTCACCGAACCGTCCGGGTTGACGTACACCGTGGACGTCTCGGTACGGGCGTCCAGCGCCTCGATCCGACGGTTCTGGATCTTCGCCTTCAGCCGGGCGGCGGCCACCGATCCGGCGGTCGCGGACCCGAGGTCCTTGGCCCGCTTGCCCCGGTCGGCGGCAGGCGCTTCGCGGCCCAGGCCCACCGCGACGGTGGAGGTTCCGGCGATCAGGGCGGTTTCGAAGGCCATCGCCAGGACGACGGTCGCCGCCACCGAACGGAGGCGTCTTCGCCGGGCCGGAGGAAGGAAGGGCCGGACGGACGGTCTGTCCGCTCTCCGCCCGGGTCTGAGGAACGTGGCTATCAAGCTCACTCCTTGCAACGGTGCGGGGTCTTCCCGCAAGCACCTGACGATCTTCACAGCGTGCTTACAGAAGTCAATCCGTTACATGACAAGTGGTCGCTTCAAGCCAACGTTGGCCGATAGTCGTGGACTTGCTCACCCACACCGTCGGGCCGCGCGCTCCATCCGGCGGGTCGACCTCAGTCTGAGCAACTGGTCGCGGAGCCGTCGGCCGTGGCGTTGACGGCGACGAGGTAACCGGCTCCGGAGTCGAACTCGGGCCCGGCTTCGGCCCCTTCCGCGTCGAGAACCGACTCGGTCAGGAAGTAGACGTCCAGCGTCGTGGAGTCGTCCTTCTCGCCGAGGGTGAAGCACAGGCTCGCGGGCTTGTCCTCCTTCGCGGACTTCCGGGTGGCCGGAGACGGCTTCCACCCTTCGCGCTCCGCTGCGGCGCGGTAGTACCGGGTGACGTCGGCCCTGTCGCCGGGGAAGGCATAGGTGCGGTTGGCATACACCCACGCTTCGCCGCTGTCCTCCCAGCAGCCTGCGTCCAGAGCCTCGAAGCCCTTGGGCACGACGGCCCCCTGGGGCCGGGAGTCGAGAACGCCGTACGCCTTCAGGTCGTCGACCCGGCTCTCGGTACCCTCGCAGCCCTGGGTGGAGGCGGCGTCCGCGAAGGTCTGACACCCGGTGAGCGCCCCGGTCGCCGACGCGACCGCCAGCAGGAGGGTGGCACACCAGCCGGTTCCCTTACGAGGTGTCAAGTCGACTCCCACGGTTGACGCGCCGAGGCAGCCGATCTCACTGCCTGATACCAAATACATGCGATCAGTGACATTACCATTTCTTCCGGTGATCGCCGACCGTATCCAACTCCCCTGCCCCTCGGGGGTGTTCGGCGGTTCGCGGCGCGCCGGTGCGCCATGCGCCGGAGCCCGCACTAGACCAAGATCGATAAACCTCTTACCCAACCCTCCGAGGCATGTGATGTGCGACACACGCGCGAGGCGCGCGCGGAGGCCCGCGCGCCTCGGCCGCGAGCGAGGCGACGAAGTCTCGGCGCTCGCCCTGATTTCCCTCAACACCCTTGCGGCAAAGCTGATGTGACGATCCGTCAGATCATCCGGGAGCGAGCGGATCGGTTCGATCAGGTGGTGGACCGCCCACCCTGGACATCCCTCCCCGCGTGAACATTTAATGGCTGAGCAAGGTGAACTTTGCGTTTCTCATGTGTCGAGAGGGATCGTTTCGGCCCTAGATTTCGCCCTGTAGACCGTGAACAATGCACATTTCGCCCACATGTTTGGGCAAAGCTCCGGGGTGGGGGTTCTGGGTTCGTGTCGGATTTTTTCGACGATCTCTGGTCGTGGATAGTCATGGCGACCGCCGAGACATCATGGCGTGAGTTGATGCCACTGGGTATCGCAGGCGCCTTCGTCTGGGGCTTGTGGCTCTATCGTGCGGTGCTCTCCCGGTTCGCCAAACCCGTGGTGAACAACTACCGGACCACGGTGTCCGTGGTGGTCCCCGCGTACCGGGAGGACGCGGACATCCTGCTCGACTGCCTGGACTCATGGCTGGAGCAGGGGCCGGCCGAGGTCATCATCGTCCCGGACGTCGAGGACACGGAGGTCCTGCGCAGGCTTGCGCAGGTGAACGATCCCCGCGTCCGGGTGCTGGCGTTCGAACACCGTGGGAAGCGGTCGGCGCTGGGAGTGGGGATCCGGGCCGCGACGAGCGAGCTCGTGGTGCTGGTGGACTCGGACACGCGGTGGGAGCCGGGGCTGCTGGCCGCCGTCCAGATGCCGTTCGTCGATCCCGAGGTCGGCGGTGTCGGCACCCAGCAGAACGTCTACCAGCGCCGGACCAGCGTCTGGCGGCGTATCGCGGACTGGCTGGTCAACCTCCGGTACTACGACTACGTGCCGGCCATGGGCCGCGCGGGCGCCGTGGCCTGCCTCTCCGGCCGGACGGCGGCCTATCGGCGGGCCGCGATCGAGCCCGTGCTGGAGAACCTGGAGAACGAGTTCTTCCTGGGCCGGCGTTGTGTCGCCGGCGACGACGGACGGCTGACCTGGCTGGTGCTGGCCTCCGGTTACAAGACCGTGCACCAGTCCTCCGCGCGGGCGATCTCGATGTTCCCCTCGTCCTTCCGCGCCTTCGTCAAGCAGCGGGTGCGCTGGAGCAGGAACTCCTACCGCTGCTATCTGACCGCCCTGTACAAGGGCTGGCTCTGGCGGGTCCCGCTGGTCACCAAGATCACCGTGCTGCAGATCCTGCTGACGCCGATCACGATGGGCATGGCGCTGGGGTATCTGCTGTTCAGCCGGCTGGAGCTGACCGGGCGGGGCATCGTCCTCGTACTGATCTGGCTGCTCGTGGGACGCGGCATCCGCGGTTATTCGCATCTGCGCAGACATCCGCAGGAGGTGCTGCTGCTGCCGCTGCTGGCACTCGTCGTCATCATGATCTCGCTGCCGATCAAGCTGTTCGCCTTCATCACCATGAACAAGCAGGGCTGGCTGACGCGCACCAGCGACAGTGTCGGCGGAGAGGGGCAGGACTCCGCCTCTCTGCGAGGCGCGACGCGGGTCACGGCCAACTCGTGGCCGGAGGTGCAGCAGTCATGACACGTCAGCACCTTCCGTCCGCTCTGCGGATGCTCCGGGGCGCGGTCGTGCTCCCTCTCGCCGCCGGTCTGCTCTTCACCTCCGCCTCGGCCGTCCCTGCCGCCGACGGCGACGACAAGCCGCAGGTCAACGCCGCCGACGCGGAGAACGAGACCGCGCTCGTGGCCGCCGAGGACCACCGTCTGGACCAGGTCCGCGCGGTCGCCGCCGTCGCCCCCTTGAAGGGGGGCGAGTGGAAGGCGCCGTACCGACTGGACACCGGGGACGGCTACACGCTGGTCCTGACCCAGCGCAGCAACGCCTACACCGTCTCCGACCTGCTCGAACTGGCTCCGCAGACGTTCGTACGCGAGCGGGACGGTTCGTATCTGCTGACCGAGAACATCTATCTCAACGCCGGTGCCAAGCTGAAGCTGTCCAATCCCGGTGGTCTGACGCTGAAGATGGCCAGCAGCAACAGGGGCTTCGTCAGCATCGTCTCGTTCGGTGGCCGGCTCACTCTGGCGGGCACCAAGCAGGCGCCGTTGAAGGTCACCAGCTGGGACGACAAGAAGAACAAGCCCGACACGGACGTGCGGGACGGCCGGGCCTACATCCGTGCCATCGGCGGTCAGTACGCCATGGACTACGCCAAGGTCAGCGACCTCGGGTTCTGGAGCGGTCGCACGGGCGGCCTGAGCCTCACCGGAACCGACCGTCCCGACACCGGCAACGTCGACGACACGACGGTCGCTCCGGGCACGAAGGGCGGCAACGGCGGTGTGGTGGCCCAGCCCTCCGGTTCGCTGGCCACACCGGACACCCGGTTCTCGGTGCCCAGCCTGTCCTACGTCTCCGCGGAGATCGCGCACTCCACTCTCACGGGCAACGCCTTCGGACTGTTCCTGTCCGGCGCCAACGGCGTCAGCATCAGTGACAGCACCGTGCAGAAGAGCCTGGAACACGGCCTGGTACTGCACCGGTTCGTCACCAACGCCGTGGTCGAGGGGACCGTCTCCAGGAACAACGGCGGCGACGGCTTCGTGCTGGCCCGTGCCACCGAGCAGGTCCGGGTCAGCGGCTCCACCGCCGAGGGCAACGGCGGCAACGGGTTCACGCTCAGCGGGCGGCCGCTCGCCAGCGGCCCCTCGGCCTCGGGCGAGTCCATCAGCAGCTACGGCTCCAACTCCGTGTCCGACAGCACCGCCAGGGACAACGGCCGCTACGGCATCGAGATCTTCGGCGGCAAGGACGTCGGGGTGCAGAACAACCGCGTCGAGGGCGGCGACATGGGCATCGTGGCCCGCAAGGACGCCACCAAGGTCGCCATCACCGGCAACCGGCTCGTCGGCCAGTCACGGCAGGGCATCTCGGTGCGTGACGGAGTGAGCGCCGCGACGATCACCGGCAACATCGTCGAAGGCACCGAGACCGGCATCTACATACGGGACTCGGTGGGCGAGATCCGCGGCAACACCGTCCAGGACGGCACCAACCACGGGATCACCCTGGTCGGCGGCGTCGAGGAGTCGGTCATCACGTACAACGTGATCTCCGGGGTCGGCCCGAGCGCCGTGGACACCACGCGCGCCCACGGCGACATCACGGTCAAGCAGAACCAGACGTTCGCCTGGCACGACACCAGCTCCTTCTGGGTCAAGTTCCGGCACTACGCCAGCCCGATGACGCTGCTGTGGACCTTCATCCTGCTGCTCATCCTGTTCTCCGCCGTCCTGGGCCGACGCCGCCGAGGAAACCGCCGAGGGCGACGTCCCGGCAGCCATCCGTACGAGGACAAGAAGCCGGTGACGAACAGCGCGTCCGTCGTCGAGATCAGCGTCCCGCGTACCTCCTCCTCCGGGCACGACTGGTTCTCCAAGGACGACGAGGACACCACCGCGCTGCGCGCCCTGACCCCTCAGTCCGTCCGCCCGCCCCGATGACGACGCCTTCCGCCGATCCGGAGCCGCCCCGCATGTCCGAGTCCGATGAGACGCCGACCACCACCTCGTCCCCCGCACCTCCCCAGCCGGGGAACGGTCCCGCCCGGCAGCCGGCCGTCTGGCTGGCGGGGGGCGCGTTCCTGCTCGCCCTGATCGCGCTCGTCGTGGCGGTGGCGAACAGCGGCGACTCGGGCCCGGAGGTGACGGCCGGGGCCACCACGGCCGGACCCAGGGTGCCCGAGGCGTCGGCGGCCGAGGACGAACCGTCGGCCGAGCCGACCCGGTCGGAGGTCGAACCGACCCCGACCGCGCGCGCGTCCAGCGGTTCGGTGCCGTCGTCCGCCGTCGACTGTCCGAAGGCGTCCGTCGAGGTGAACGACACGGCCTCGCTGGAACAGGCCCTCGCCGGGGCGCGGCCCGGGGACAGCATCGCGCTGGGCAACGGCACCTACGTGGGCAACTTCACCGCCGAGGCCTCCGGTTCCGCCGAGAAGCCGATCTTCCTGTGCGGTGGTTCCGGAGCGGTCATCGACGGTGGCGACACCGACGACGGCTACGCCTTCCACCTGGACCGCGTCAGCCACTGGCGGCTGGTGGGCTTCACCGTCCGCAACGCCCAGAAGGGCGTGATGGCGGACGGCACGGTCGGCAGCGTCATCCAGGGCCTCACCGTCGAACAGATCGGCGACGAGGCCATCCACCTGCGCAACTTCAGCTCGGACAACATGGTCCGGGACAACACCATCCGCACCACCGGGCTGCGCCGCGAGAAGTACGGCGAGGGCATCTACATCGGCACGGCCGAGTCCAACTGGTGCACCGTGAGCGACTGCAAGACGGACGCCAGCGACCGCAATGTGCTGCTCGGCAACGACATCAGCGACACCACCGCCGAGTCCATCGACATCAAGGAAGGCACCAGCGACGGCAAGGTCATCGACAACACCTTCGACGGATCGAAGCTGAGCGGCTCCCACAACAACGACTCCTGGGTCGATGTGAAGGGCAACGGCTGGCTGCTCCAGGGCAACACCGGCAGCCACTCCACGGAGGACGGCTTCCAGACCCACAAGATCGTCAACGGCTGGGGGACCCGGAACATCTTCCGGGGCAACACCGCGAACGTGGACGGGCCCGGCTACGGCTTCCGGCTCACGTCCGACGGCAACACAGTCACCTGCGACAACAAGGCGAACGACGCGGGTGAAGGCCTCGCCAACGTCGACTGCACCTCCTGACCCACATCCGCCCCATCGCCACCGCGGGCCAACCCTGGCCGGTGCGGTGGGGCGTCATGCCCGAAACACCTCTGGAGACCACCATGACCTCTTCGGACGACACCGAAAGAACCGCTCCCCGCCTCACCGTCATAGGCACCGGCTATCTCGGCGCCACCCACGCCATCTGCATGGCCGTCCTGGGTTTCGACGTCCTGGGTGTGGACGTCGACCCGGACAAGATCGAGCGGCTGAACTCGGGCGAGGTGCCCTTCTTCGAGCCCGGTCTGCCCGAACTGCTCGCGAAGGCCCTCGACAGCGGGCGGCTGCGGTTCACCACGAGCTTCGCCGAGGCCGGGGAGTTCGGTGACGTCCACTTCGTCTGCGTCGGCACTCCCCAACTCCCGGGCTCCTTCGGGGCGGATCTGCGCTATGTCGACAGCGCGGTGGGCGAACTCGCCCAGCATCTGCGCAGGCGCACCCTGGTGGTCGGCAAGTCCACGGTTCCGGTGGGCACCGCCGCGCGGCTGACGGAGATCGTCCGGAGCACGGCCCCGGCCGGGGCGGACGTCGAACTCGCCTGGAACCCGGAGTTCCTGCGCGAGGGCTATGCCGTGGACGACACCCTGCGGCCCGACCGGCTGGTCTTCGGCGTCGCGTCGGAGTGGGCCGAGGAGCGGCTGCGCGCCGCGTTCGCCCCGGTGATCGCCCAGGGCACCCCGGTGGTCGTCACGGATCTGCCCACCTCGGAACTCGTCAAGGCCGCCGCGAACTCCTTCCTCGCCACCAAGATCTCCTACATCAACGCCATGGCGGAGATCTGCGAGGCGACCGGCGCCGATGTCACCGCGCTCGCCCAGGCGCTGGCGTACGACGACCGGATCGGCGGCCGGTTCCTCAAGCCCGGCCTCGGCTTCGGCGGCGGCTGCCTGCCCAAGGACATCCGGGCCTTCAGCCACCGCGCCGAGGAACTGGGCGTCGGCCAGGCCGTCTCCTTCCTGCGCGAGGTCGACGCCATCAACCAGCGGCGCCGGGCCCGCACCGTGGACCTGGTACGCGAACTGGCGGGCGGCGAGTTGGCGGGCGCCCGGGTGACCGCGCTGGGGGCGGCGTTCAAGCCCAACTCCGACGACATCCGTGACGCTCCCGCCCTGGACGTGGCCCGTACCCTGCACCAGGCCGGCGCCGAGGTGACCGTCATCGATCCGGCGGCCGTCGACAACGCCCGCCGGGCCTACCCCGACCTCCAGTACGGCACGGACGTCCTCGCCGCGGCCACCGGGGCCGATGTCGTCGTACTGCTCACCGAATGGGCCGAGTTCCGGGAGATCGACCCGCACGCCCTGGGCGCGGTCGTCGCCCGGCGCCGGATCGTCGACGGCCGCCACGCCCTCGACCCCGCACAGTGGCGTGCCGCCGGATGGGACTACCGCGCGCTGGGCCGACCCTGACGGCGGACTCGTTCGCTGTCGGGGGTGCTGCCGTGCTCGGCGCGGACGTCGAGCACGGCGGTGGTCGCGGCCACCGTCCGCGCGCGTCCCGGTTTCGCCCTCCCGTGGTCATGATCGGCGCCCGCATACTCGGCGGAACGAGATCGATGGACGCGTTCCGTGACACAGCCCGTGGCCGTGACTTGCCGCAGGACGAGGTCGAGCGGTGGCTCGGTACCGTGCGTCGCTGCCCGACGCCGGGCGTCTCCGGGCAGGTGCCGCCGGACGGGCCGGTGGTCGGACGGATCGGCGGGCTGCCGCCGATGCCCGAGGGCGAGCCCGTTCCGGAGCTGCCGTTCCTCGCCGCGATCGACCTCGCGGCCCTCCCCGCCGACGCGACGGACCTCCCGCCGCCGAAGGACGGCACACTGCTCTTCTTCGCCGACACGGAGGACCCGTGGAGCGGCGACGGCTGGGCCCGGCTCGTGTACGTCCCGGTCGGCACGCCCGTCTCCTAGCACGCCGTCGGCGGCGAGTGGCCGACGGCAGGGAGCCGGGCTCGGTGTGGTGGAAGACCTGCGGGGAGACGCCGTCGGACGGGCCGGTGCGGCTCGGGGGCGAGGACCTCACCGCAGGGGATCTGGGTGTCGTCCAGTGGGTGATCCGCCGGGACGATCCGGCCGACCGCCGCTTGGACCGGGCACGGGCCGGCTTTGACATCGTCGGCTGACACGACCGGCGGGCGGGGCGTCGAGTTCCGCGTCCTTCAACTCCTCGGCTTCCACGGCTGCCCGTTCGTACGGGCCGGGCTGGAGCTGCCGCCGGGACATCCGGGGCGGGAGATCGTACGCGACCACAAGGCACGCTTCCGGGCCCGGCTGCGCGCGCTCGCCCTGGCGCTGCCCGCGGCGGATCCGGCGTCCCTGGCCTGGCAGTTGGCCACACTCGCCGACGGCGCCGCCGCCTGCGTACTGCAGGGCAGCGGCACGCCCGCCCGCGCCGCCCGCACGGTGGCGTTGCTCGCGCTCGACGCGGCGGAGCGCGAACGGGATTGACCACGCACACCAAGCGCGTCCCTCGCGCCCCTCGGGTCAGAGGAAATCGGCGAGTCCTTCGAGGAAGCGGTCCGCGTCGTCGGTGGTGTTGTAGGGGGCCAGGCCCGCGCGGAGGGCGGGGTTTTCGAGCTTGAGCGCGCTGAAGGGTTCGTAGGCGTAGAAGGAGCCCGCCGGCGCCACCACGCCGCGTGCCGCCAGGTGGGTCTGGGCCTCACGGGCGTCGCGGCCTTCGAGGGTCATCAGGAGGGTGGGCGTGCGGTCGGCGGCCTTCGAGTGCAGGGTGAGGGCGTCGCCCAGGGATGCGAGGCCCTCCTGCAGCCGTGCGCGCAGCGTCAGTTCGTGCGCGTGCAGCGAGTCCAGGGAGCGGGTGAGGCGCTCCCTGCGCGTGGCCCCCGCGCCGGGGTCCAGGTCGGCGAGGAAGTCGACGGCGGCGGTGGCGCCGGCCAGGGTCTCGTACGGCAGGGTGCCGAACTCGAAGCGTTCGGGGACCGTGTCGGGGGAGGGCATCAGCTTGTCCGGGCGCAGGGTTTCGAGGAACTCGGGCGCCGCGGCGAGGACTCCGCAGTGCGGTCCGAGGAACTTGTACGGCGAGCAGACGAACATGTCGGCTCCGAGGGCGGGTACGTCCACGAGGTGGTGCGCGGCGTAGTGGACGCCGTCCACGTACACCAGGGCGCCGGCCTCGTGCGCGCGGTCGGCGATCCGGCGGACGGGCGGCTTGGTGCCCAGCACGTTCGACGCGGCCGTGACCGCGACCACCCGGGTGCGGGAGGTCAAGGCCCGTTCGTACGAGTCGAGATCCAGCTCCGTGGTCTCCGGGTCGATCTCGATCCAGCGGACCGTCGCTCCGGCGCGTTCGGCGGCCTGGATCCAGGGGCGGACGTTGGCGTCGTGGTCGAGGCGGCTGAGGACGATCTCGTCGCCGGGGGTCCAGGTCTTGGCGAGGTGGCGGGAGAAGTCGTAGGTGAGCTGGGTGGCGCTGCGGCCGTGGACGACACCGTTCGCGGGCACGTGGAGAAGATCGGCGTAGGCGGCGCGGAAGTCGGCGACGGCGCGTTCGGCGTTGACCTCGGAGGCGCTGACGGTGCCCCGGTTGGAGAGCGGGCCGGTCAGTGTCGCGGCGACGGCTTCGGCGACGGGGCGGGGCGTCTGGGTTCCGCCGGGGCCGTCGAAGAAGGCGAGGCCCGTGTCGAGGGAGGGGAAGTGGGCCCGCAGGGCGGTGAGGTCGATGGCCATGGTCTCGCTTTCTGTCGGGCGCGGTGCCCCTACTCTGTCGTCGAGCGCGCGACACGTAAAGCGATGGATCACGAAGAGAAAGTTCATGAACCGTGAGGTCCCAGCCGGATCTGAAGCTGCTGGCCACCTTTCTGGCCGTGGTGCGCCGGGGCTCGATGGCCGAGGCCGCCGCGGAGCTCGGCTATGTGCCCTCCGCGGTGTCCCAGCACATCGCCGCGCTCGAACGCGATCTGGGCGTCGAGCTGATCGTCCGCCGCCCCGGCAGCCGGCTGATCCTCACGGCGGCCGGACGCTCCCTCGCGGGGGCGGCCGAGACGCTCTTCGACGCGACCGCGCGGTTCCAGGACGCGGCCCACGCCATCGCGGGCCGGGAGGTCGCCGAACTGCGTGTCGGGATCTATCCCAGTGCGATGACCTATCTGCTGCCCCGGGTGCTGGCCATGCTCAGGGCCCGCCGCCCGGGTCCCCGGATCCGTCTCGTCGTCGTGGAGACCGACGGGGGTGTGCCGAGGGTGCGGTCGGGTGACCTCGATCTGCTCGTCGCCTACCGCTATCTGCCCGAGGATCCACCGGCCGCGTCCGAGGCGCTGACCATCACCGTGCTGGGGCGCGAACCGCTGGTGCTGGTCGCGGGCGCCGATCCGCCGCGGCGGCGCCCGGTGGGGCTGGCCGAATGCCTGGAGCAGGAGTGGGTCTCCGGTCACGCGCACAACCCCGACCGGCGGCTGCTGCGCCGCTGGGCCGGGGAGCTGGGGATCGCGCCCCGGGTGACGCTGGAGACCGAGGATCTGCACAGCATGCTCGCCATGATCCGGGCCGGACTCGCGGTGGGCCTGATCCCGGCCACGCTCCTCGGCGGCGACGGCGCGGGGCACGACGCCGGAGTGGACAGGGTCGTCCTGCCGCCGGGGGTCGCGCCGCTGCACCGCGAGATCCTCGCCGTCAGCCGTCCCGGCGCACGGCCCCCGGTCATCGACGAGCTGGTCACGCTGCTGGCCCGTGCCGTGGAGAGCGTACGGGCCGGTACCGGGCCTTCGGGCAGGCACGGGCGCTGAGAGGATCCCGACGGCCGGCATGGCTCGCCACGAACGTCACGGGCGGCTCAGCGGGAGGTGAGCGGGGTCTCGTGCTCGACACGGGTCAGTTTCTCGGGGTTGCGGACGTAGTAGAGGCCGGTGACGCGGGCGTTCTCCACGCGGAAGGCGAGCACGCCGTCGATCTCGCCGTCCAGGCGCAGGACGAGTCCCGGGTTGCCGTTGACCGTCGTGTGCTCTCCGACGAGAATGCCGCCGGCCTTGGCGAGGCTGCCGACCATGTAGCGGAGCACCTTGTCGGCGCCGACGACCGGTCGGGGCGCGGCCAGCTTGAGGCCGCCGCCGTCGCTGACGAAGACGACGTCCGGGGCGAGCACATCGAGCAGTCCCTGCAGATCCCCGGTCACCAGCGCGTTCTGGAACGAGTCCAGCGCCACCCGGGTCTCCTGCGGGGAAGCCGCCGTACGCGGTCGGCGCGCGTCCACGTGCCGGCGGGCGCGGTGGGCGATCTGGCGTACGGCGGCGGGGCTCTTGTCGATCGCGGCGGCGATGTCGTCGTAGCCGAAGTCGAAGACCTCGCGCAGGACGAAGACGGCTCGTTCGGTCGGCGAGAGGGTTTCGAGGATGAACATCAGGGCCAGCGACAGGTTCTCGGACAGCTCGACGTCCTCGGCCACGTCCGGCGTGGTGAGCAGCGGCTCGGGCAGCCAGGGGCCGACGTAGGCCTCCTTGCGCCGATTGAGGGTGCGCAGCCGGTTCAGTGCCTGCCGGGTCGTGATCCGTACCAGGTAGGCGCGCTGGTCGCGCACCTCCGCCGGGTCGACGTTCACCCAGCGCAGCCAGGTCTCCTGGAGGACGTCCTCGGCGTCGGCGGCCGAGCCGAGCATCTCGTAGGCGACGGTGAACAGCAGATCGCGGTGGGCGACGAAGGCCTCCGTCGCGGGGTCGGTGACGTCGTCGTTCATCTCGTACGCTTCGCTCTCCGCTGGTCGGGCCCTTGGGCCCGGAGCGGGCCAGGGAACATGTACCCGCTCCGGTCACCCATCCGGTCACAAGGTCGGCGGCGGCCGCTCATCGGTCAGACACCGCGCGGTCGCACAGCTTCCTCGCGGTCGACGCCGCCGTTGTGGGACGTGCGGGAACCGGCCTTGCGTGCCCCGGACACCAGCTTGTTCAGGGTGAACACGCAGGCGATCTCCTTGACGACGGCCCCGGTGCGCCGGCTGATGCTGAGCGCGTTCACCTTGTCGTTCGGGTAGGAGAACTGGGTGACGCCCTCCTTGCGGCCGAGGCTGAGGCACTGCCCGGCGAAGAACATCCGGACCGGAGCGGGCCTCTTCCCCGCGATCCGGCGCAGGACCGTGTCGGCCGCCGCCGGGCCCAGCTGTACGGCCGCCTGGCAGCTCATCCGGAACGGGTGGTCCGGCATCACGCCCGCGTCCCCGGCGGCGACGATCCGCTCGTCGTCGACGCTGGTCAGTGTCGTGTCGGTGACCAGACGGCCGGCGGCGTCGGTGCGCAGGCCGCTGTGGGCGGCCAGGTCCGGGACACGGAATCCGGCGGTCCATATCGTCACGGCGCTGGGCAGCACCCGGCCGTCCTCCAGCCGTACGGCGTCCTGTGTCACCTCCGTCACCTGGGTGCGGCGGCCTTCGAGGACGGTGACTCCCAGCCTGGCGAGGCGACGGGCGACCGGGCGGCGGACCCGGGCGTGCAGGGAGGGGCCGAGCACCTCGCCGCAGACCAGGGTGACCTTGCGGCCCGTCTCCGCCAGTTCGGCGGCGGTCTCCAGGCCGGTCGGGCCGGCGCCGACCACGGTCACCGGGGCCGACGCGGGTGCCGCGTCCAGCGCCGAGCGCAGGCGTTCCGCCCCTTCGAGGTCCGACACCCAGTGGGCGAACTCCGTCGCTCCGGGCACGCCGGGATCGGCGGCGCCACTGCCCACGGCGTAGACGAGGTAGTCGTAGGGGACCGTGTCACCGCTCGCCAGCGTCACCTGGCGCTCGGCGGCGACGATGAGGGTCGCGGTGTCGACCACCAGCCGGACGTTCCCGCCCATGACCCTGTCATAGGCCTCGGTGGCGTCGTCGGAGCCGGTCACGCGCTGGTGCAGGCGGATCCGTTCGACGAACTCGGGACGCGGATTGATCACGGTCACCGACACACCGGTGCGCCGCGCCAGGCGGTTGGCCGCCGTCACGCCGCCGTACCCGCCGCCGACGACGACCACCTTCACGTTGCCGCTGCCGTTGACGTTGCCGTTGCCGTTGCCGTTGCCGTTGCCGTTGCCGTTGCCGTTCATCATGTCTCCCTCGGTTCTGGACTCGACATGGAGACACCGGCCGCGTGACGGCTGTGACAGCCCTCGGACGAGACGTGGCTCACATCGCCGTTTCCGTCGCCCGGAGACGACGAGCGACCGACGGGGGCGGCGGGGACGGCGGGGACGGCGGTGATCGGATTCGGCCACCAACACCTCCTGCGGGGGCTGTCGGTGGCGGGAACTATGCTCCCGCCATGAACGAGGACGACAGAGGGCCCGGTAGACGAGTCGTCGACGGGCGCTTCGAGTTGGAGACCCGCCTCGGCGGTGGCGGGATGGGGACGGTCTGGCGGGCCAGGGACCTGGTGCTGCACCGGCTCGTGGCCGTCAAGGAGGTCCGCCCGCCCGACCGGGACCTCGCCGAGTACGACCCGGACGGCGCCCGGACGCTGCGCGAGCGGGTGCTGCGGGAGGCGAGGGCCCTGGCCCGCATCGACCATCCGAACGTCGTCACCATCCACCACATAGTCGACGGCGGCGACGGCACCTATCCGTGGATCGTGATGGAGCTGGTCAGCGGCGGCTCGCTGGCCGACCGGCTGGCGCGGGGCCCGATGCCGCCGGCCGAGGCGGCACGGCTGGGCCGGCAGGTGCTGGCCGGGCTGGCCGCCGCGCACGAGGCCGGTATCCAGCACCGCGACGTCAAGCCCGCCAATGTGCTGCTGCGCCCCGACGGGCGTCCCGTCCTCACCGACTTCGGTATCGCCGCGATCCGTGAGACGACCGGTCTGACCGCGACCGGTTCCGTCATCGGTACGCCCGACTTCATGGCGCCGGAGCGCATCTCCGGGCACGAGGGCGGGGCCGCCTCCGACCTGTGGTCGCTGGCGATGATGCTGTACACGGCGGTGGAGGGCCACCACCCGCTGCGCCGGGGCAACACCCTGGCCACCCTCGCAGCGGTCCTCAACGACGACGTCGCGCCTCCGGTGCGCGCCGGCGCGCTGGGCGACGTCCTGATGAGCGTGCTCGTACGGGATCCGGCGGCGCGGCCGTCGGCCGCCGTGCTGGACCGGCGGCTCGCCGAGATCGAGTCGGCTCCGGCCGCTCCGGCGGTGTGGGACGAGCCGACGTCGTACCCGCTGGTTCCGCCGTCCTCCGCCGCGCACCCGGCCGCGCCGCCCTCGGGCGGTTTCACCTCGCCGACCACGTTCGGGCAGGCCGGGGTGCCCGCTTCGCCGCCCGTCGCCCCCGGGGGCGGGCACGGGGACGGGGTCGGGTTCGGCCCTTCCGGGCCGACAAATGCCTTCCCGGCCAAGGGATTCGGGCCGCCGCCCGTACCGGCGCAGCTGGGGCAGGCTCCGTTCCAGCTGACCACCGCGCCCGTGCGAGCGGTACCCCGGCGGGCGCCGCGCCGGGCCGCCCTGCTGAGCGTGGCGGGGGCCTCGCTCGCCGGTGTCCTGGTGCTGCTGTGGTGGCTGCTGCCCCCGGGAGCGGACGCCGACGGCTCGGAGGCGCGCGGCTCGTCGACGGTCTCGCCCTCGGCCTCGGCACCGAAGTCGACCGCGTCGACGCCGAAGTCGACGGCCTCGCGGGCCGGTGACGCCGAGGCGACCGAGGAGCCGACCGAAGAGTCGACGGACGCCGAGACCGGCGACATGCTGACTCCGGACGGCATCCGCACCGCGATCAAGGCGTTCAAGAAGGAGACCGGCCGGAGCATGTTCGGTGACTTCTCGGTCTACCCGGACTTCGTGTCGGCCCAGCTCATGGTCGAGGGCAGTGACACCAAGTACGACACCTACACCTACCGCCCCGGGCAGGGCGTGGAGAAGGGCATCATCAAGGGCACGCTCGCCGGTGGTGAACAGCCCGTCAGCCTCGACGACTTCAACTGGGACAAGGTTCCCGCGCTGCTCAAGGAGGCGGACAAGAAGCTGAACGTCGACGAGCCCGAGAACCGCTATCTGCTGGTGAGACAGCCCAACGACATCTTCGGCACCCCCGCCGGAATGGCCGTCTACCTGAGCGACGAGTACAACCAGTCCGGCTATCTGGAGGCCGACACCGACGGCAAGGTGACCCGTGTGATGCCGGCGGGGGACTGAGCGACCGCCCGGCGGATCGCGCCGAGGAGTTGGTCCACGTCCTCGGGGGTGTGGGAGAAGGCGGTGACGAAGCGGACGACGCCGGGTTCCCAGCGGTCGTGGTAGAAGGCGTACCCCTCGGCCAGGAGGCTTTCGGTGACGTGCTGGGGCAGGCGGCAGAAGAGGATGTTGACCTGTGGTGTCGCGAGGAGGCCGATGTCGGGGATCGTCTTGAGGCCGTCGCCCAGCCGGGTGGCCATCGTGCTGGCCCGGCGGGCGTCGCGCAGCCACAGGTCGTCGGGGAGATGGGCGGCGAGCTGGGCCGTGTGGAAGCGCGTGAGCCGCCGCGCCTAAGGGCGGCCTTCGCGGTCCTCCAGGGCGCCGATGGCGGTGGTGCTGAGGCTGTGGGTGATGTGGTCCCGCATGAGCTGTGCCGCCCGCTCCGCCCGGTGGTCCGCGATGAGGTCGACCAGCCGGTGGTGTTCTTCCAGGTCGCGGGTGCGGGGCTCGTCGCCCGGCGGCAGTTCGAGCCCGAGGCGGCGGTAGCGGTCGGACTTGTCCCAGAGGTCTTCGAGCAGGCGGATGAGGATGTCGTTGTGCGAGGCGCGGTAGACGGTCTCGTGGAAGGCGCGTGTGCCGTGAGCGCTTCCTCGCCCCACTGGCGGGTGACGGGGAGCAGCTTGTCGACCGCGGCCCGCATCGCGGCCAGGTCCGCGTCCGTGCGCCGTACGGCGGCGAGTTCGGCCGCGGTGGGGTCCAGCGAGAGGCGGACTTCGAGGAGTTGGCGGGCCTCGTCGGAGTTCATGGGAGAGACGCGGACGTCGCGGTGGGTGTCGACCTGGAGCAGCCCCTCGCCTGAGGCGCCGGATCGCCTCGCGCAGGGGTGTGATGCTCATGTTGAGGGACTCGGCGAGGTCGTACCGCGCGAGGCGTGAGCCGGCGGGGAGGCTGCCGGAGAGGATCCGGCCGCGCGGCTCCGCGTAGGCGAGATCGCTCTTGGACGTCACCTGGTCGCGGCCCTCCCCGCCGCCCAGAACCGCTACAGCTACGCCTCCCAGTACCGCACGGCCGAACAGCTGGCCCGCGAGTCCGTGCTCCTCTCCACCCTCCTGTCCGTGCCCGCCCTCGTGGTGAT
The DNA here is from genome assembly GCF_009184865.1 of Streptomyces phaeolivaceus. Lineage (NCBI taxonomy): Bacteria > Bacillati > Actinomycetota > Actinomycetes > Kitasatosporales > Streptomycetaceae > Streptomyces > Streptomyces phaeolivaceus. The sequence continues at coordinate 99,053 of NZ_CP045096.1, forward strand.
CGCGGCCCTCCTCGGCTGAGCGGCTCCCTCGGGCGGAATCAGGCGGTGGCGCGGGAGTGCACGCTCACGGCGTAGCCGCAGCCTTCGCGGTAGGGGGCGCCGCTCCAGGTGGCGTGGCGCCGGCGCAGGGTCAGTCCGGCCTCGGCGCACCAGTGGTCGAAGTCCGGCAGGGTCACCGGCGGTTCCGGCAGCGGGAGGTGCGCCGCGTCGAGTCCCATGCCGGTGACCAGCAGGCCGCCGGGGCGCAGTGCGGCGGCCAGGTGCTGGATGACGGCCGGTTCGGTGCCGGGCGCCAGCAGGGGGATGACGTTTCCGGCGGCGAGCACCAGGTCGAAGCCCGGGGGCAGGTCGAGGGCGTCCAACCGGGCCAGGTCGCCGAGGAGCCATTCCCGCGCGGGCGCTTCGCGGCGGGCGACGGCGAGCATCGAGGGGTCGACGTCCACACCGGTGCAGTGGTGGCCCAGTTCGGCGAGCCGGATCGCGATCCGGCCGGTGCCGCAGCCGGCGTCGAGGATCCGGGCGGCGGGCTCCAGCAGCGCGGTACAGAAGGTGGCCTCGCCGTGGATGTCCTGGCCCGATTCGGCGAGCCGCGCGAACCGTCGGGCGTACTCCTCTCCGGCCTCCCCGCCGGTCAGTTCGGCCCAGCGGTCGCGTTGCCCGGTCATGTTCGGCGTGCCTTCCGGTCGGCCTCGCCCGGCGGGGGCGAGAACGCTGTGAGCGCCGTCGGGCGCCGAGGGACGCGGATCTCGCGGCCCGCTACGAAGGTACACAGGGCGACGCGTGGACAGCGGTCCGGCCGTGCGCTGCTCGGCACCCGTGTCCCGACCGCTCGACGACATGGCCGTCCTCCCTCACCAGGACGGTGTCGGCGTCCGCGAAGCCCGGGGGCACCGACTCGGTGGCGTACGAGCGGGCGGACCCGCTGAAGGACGCGGACTACGTCATCCGTTGCGCGAACAGTGACGGGTCTCCCGCCAACAACATCCAGAAGCTCCTCGTCCTGGGCAAGTCGTGAGCGCGTAAGGGGGACCCAGGAACCGGTGCCCGGCGACGGCACCGGACAGCCCGCTTGACACATGTCAGATTACGGCTAATCTGACATATGTCAGAGCGTTCACGGGAGTGCGATCCGACTGTCGGCTCACCGGTGACCACGCCGACCGGAACAGGTGACGGACCGCGACGAAGCAGCCGTCCCTCCGCGCACCAGCCGACCTCCCCTCGTCCCGCCATTCCTGGAGTTCCGCCATGTCTCACACCGCGACCGACACACCGGACACGCCCGCCGTGTCCGCATCCTCGCCCGCCGACACACCACCCCCGCACCGCTGGTGGATCCTCGCCGTCATCGGTCTGGCCCAGCTCATGGTCGTGCTGGACGCGACGATCGTGAACATCGCCCTGCCCTCGGCCCAGCAGGACCTCGGGTTCTCCGACGGCGACCGCCAATGGGTCGTCACCGCCTACGCCCTCGCCTTCGGTAGCCTTCTCCTGCTCGGCGGACGCATAGCGGACCTCTTCGGCCGCAAGATGACGTTCCTCGTGGGACTGGTCGGCTTCGCCGGTATGTCCGCCCTGGGCGGCGCCGCGGGCAGCTTCGAGATGCTCATCGTCGCCCGCGCCGGGCAGGGTGTGTTCGGCGCGCTCCTCGCGCCGGCCGCGCTGTCCCTGCTGACCGTGACGTTCACCGACGCCAAGGAGCGGGCCAAGGCCTTCGGCGTGTACGGCGCGATCGCCGGGGCCGGCGGTGCCGTCGGTCTGCTGCTCGGCGGGGTGCTGACCGAGTACCTCGACTGGCGCTGGACCCTCTACGTCAACCTGGCCTTCGCCGCAGCCGCGTTCGTCGGCGGGGCGATCCTGCTCCAGCGCACCACCCGCGACAAGACGGCCAAGATCGACGTACCGGGCGCCCTGCTCGTCGGCGGAGGACTGTTCTGCCTGGTCTACGGCTTCGCCAACGCCGAGAGCCACGACTGGGGTTCGCCGCAGACCTGGGGCTTCCTGCTCGCCGGAGGCGTCCTGCTGGCCGCGTTCACCTGGTGGCAGACCAAGGCCGCGCACCCGCTGCTGCCGCTGCGGATCCTCCTCGACCGCAACCGCGCCGCGTCCTTCATCTCCGTACTGATCATCGGCGCCGCCATGTTCGGTGTCTTCCTCTTCCTCACCTACTACCTGCAGCAGACCCTCGGCTACACGCCCATCAAGACCGGCCTGGCGTTCCTGCCGATGATCGCCGCGCTGATGGTGACCTCCACCCTCGCCACCACGTCACTGATCCCCCGGTTCGGCCCCAAGCCGGTCGTGCCGCTGGGCATGGGCATCGCCGCCGTCGGCATGGTCTGGCTCACCGGTCTCGGCCTCGACAGCACCTACGCCGCCCACATCCTGCCCCCGCTGATCGTGGCCGGACTCGGCATGGGTCTGATCATGGCGCCCGCCATGAGCCTGGCCACCGACGGGGTCGCGGCGGAGGACTCCGGCGTCGCCTCGGCCGCCGTCAACACCATGCAGCAGGTCGGCGGTTCCCTCGGTACGGCGCTGCTCAACACCCTGTTCGCCAGCTCCGTCACCTCCTACCTCGAAGGCAGGAACCCCAAGGACCCGATGGTTCTCGCCCAGGCCGGCCTGGAGGGCTACTCCACCGCCTACTGGTGGTCCGCCGCGTTCTTCGTCGCCGGTCTCGTGATCAGCGCCCTGCTCTACCGGCGCGGCGCGCCCGTCCACAACCCCGACGCCGCACCCGTCGTCCACATGTAGAACGCGCCCCACGGCCCCCACGGGGACGACCCCACCGCCACGGCCCGCCGGATGTCCGGCGGGCCGTGGCGGTGCGTCGCTCCGTCGATCCGACCTCTCGACTTCCTCACCGCCCTGTTACTACCGTCGCACAGCATTTCGAACACCGTTCGCAATTTCGAACATTTCGAGCCACCGCATGAGTGCCCAATGGAGAACACCTCTATGCGTCGTCCCCTCAGACGAGCGGTCGTGCGCTGGCCGCCCTGTGCTGTTCGGTGTTGTCCGTCAGCCTGTTGTCGGCCGGCCCGGGTGCGGGGCCCGCGCGGGCCGCCGACGACCCGAACGCGGTCGCGCTGGACAAGGACGCGATCCTCGCCGCCAACCAGCTGGACGAGCGGCAGTGGTACAAGGACGACATCCCGTTCCTCGACACCCCCGACAACGACATCGACGAGGTCTACTACTACCGCTGGAGCACGTTCAAGCGCGCGCTGCGCTACACCGTGCCGGGCACCGGGTACGTGTCGACCGAGTACGACGTGCCGATCGGGTACGCGGGGAACCCGTACACGGCGCTGCCGGACGCGACGGGCCACCACCTGCTGGACGGGCGCTGGCTGCACAACCGCGACTACGCGGGCGACTATCTGGACTTCTGGCTGCGCGGGGCGGGCAACTCGGGGGCGCGGAACTTCAGCGAGTGGATCACCCGTGCCGCGTACCAGCGCTGTCTGGTGACCGGTGACGCCGCGCAGATCAAGTCCGCGCTGCCGCACCTGATCGCGCTCTACAAGCGGTGGGACTCGAACTTCGACACCGACGTCACGGTGAACGGCACGCGGTCCACGAGCGATCTGTTCCACCAGACGCCGCTGTCCGACGCCACGGAGTACACCGAGACGTCGACGCACAGCAGCAACTGGTTCAGCGGCGGCCGGGGTTACCGGCCCACGATCAACGCGTACATGTTCGCCGCGGCCCAGGCGATCAGCAGGATCTCCACGCTGAACGGGGACACGGCGACCGCGAGCGAGTACGACGCGAAGGCCGCGCAGCTGAAGGCCGCCGTGCAGAACTCGCTGTGGGACCCGCAGCGGAACTTCTTCATGCAGGTCTACAACACGGACGGCACCAACGGCACGCTGAAGCAGACCCGGACGACCTGGCGCGAGGCGATGGGGTACGCCCCCTGGGCGTTCAACCTCCCCGACGCGCAGTACTCGTCGGCGTGGAAGTACCTGACCGACGCCAAGCGGTTCAAGGCGCCGTTCGGGCCGACGACGCTGGAGCGGGTGCACGACTTCGAGGCCGAGCAGGCCACCGTCGTCCACGCGAACACCCACAACGCGACGTCCGCGTCCAACGGCAAGTACTCGGGCAGATCGACTACGACGACAGTGCGGTCACCTTCACCGCCGACCATCTGTGGAAGATCACCGCGGAGGACGGGTCCACCCCGTTCACCTCCTGATCGCACGACGTCCGCCGCGGCCCTCCCCGAGGGCCGCGGCGGACCCTTTTTCGGCAGGTCGTGGAAGACCTCAGTCCGGGGCCGGTTCCAGGTCGGCGCGCACCGGATCGTGGTCCGAGTACGCGGAGGGCCGCACGCCTTGTTCACGTGCGGTGACGCCCCGCAGGAAGGTGTAGTCGAACTTGCTCTGCCAGTCGGTGGTCACCTCGCAGTCGCCGTCGGCCGGGGGCCGGCACCCGGGGTCCGCGTCCGTGGCCAGCTCCCACATCGGGGCGAGTTCGGGAGCGTCCGGCACGGCGTTGAAGTCACCGAGGACGACGGCACGGTCGTACCGGGAGACGGCCGAGGCGAGGACCCGGATCTGCCCCTCCCGGACCGACTCCTGACGTCGTTGGGCGAGGTGGGTGTTGAAGACCCGCACGGACCGGCCGCCGACCGTGGTGGTGACGGCCAGATAGCCACGGTCCTCGGAGCCGCCGTCGGGGTATTCCACGCTGACACGGTCCGTCATCGGCGCCGCCGACAGGATCGCCTGACCGAAGCCTCCCGGGCTCCACGGCACTCCCCCGCAGCGGCCCCAGTGCCGCAGGACCGGGCCGTACTCGACGTGGTAGACCAGCCCGTGCAGGCTCTCCAGATACTCCCGGATGCGCTCGACGTCCCGGACGCACGCCTCCTGCAAGCCGATGACCTGGGGCGCGTACGCGGCGATCTCCGCCGCCCGGTCGACGTTGCTCACCTCGCAGGGGTTGCAGATGTTCCACGTCATGACCCGGTTCGGCATGACCTCCCGGTCGGCGTCGGCGGGGAGCGCCCCGGCGAAGAGACCGTCACCGGGGGCGCTGGGGCCGACGAGCACCACGCAGGCCAGGGTCACGGCGCCCGCCAGCCACCGCGTGCCCCTTGCCACCATCGTCGCCTCCTCGCGGGGATCCCGCCCATGTCGTTCGGGTGTGCCCCAGCACGAGACTAAGCGACGAGGCTGTGAGCGACACCGGCTCCCCTCCGTTCCCCTCGGTCACACGTCCACGGGCGCCAGCCTGGAGCGGAACTGACGCAGGAAGGCGGGCTGTTCGGTGATGCGCAGGCCGGGGACGAGGTGGGCGTCCCGGGCCACGCGGGCGAGGGCGCGTCCGACGTGGTCGAAGTGGCCACGGGTGTACGTCCGGCGGGGAATCGCCAGGCGCAGCAGCTCGTACGGCGCGCTGGTGAGCGGGGCACCCTGCTCGTCCTCGGTGCCCAGATAGAGGGAGCCGAGTTCCACACCGCGGATGCCGCCCTCCAGATACAGTCGGCAGGCCAGTGCCTGGCCGGGGAACCGGTGGGGCGGGATGTGCGGCAGCAGCCGGCCGGCGTTGAGGTAGAGGGCGTGCAGGCCGGGTGGCTCCACGATGTCGACGCCGGCCGCCCGTACCAGGTCCGCCAGGTACGCGGTGTCCTCGGCCCTGGCGCGCAGATAGCGGGGGTCGGTGACCTCGTGCAGGCCCCGGGCGACCATGTCCAGGTCACGGCCCGCCAGTCCGCCGTAGGTGGGGAAGCCCTCGGTGGCGATGAGCAGCAGTTCGCAGCGCCGGGCCAGTTCGGTGTCGTGCAGGCCCAGGAAGCCGCCGATGTGGGCGATGCCGTCCTTCTTCGCGCTCATCACACAGCCGTCGGCGAGCCGGAACGCGGCCTCGGCGACCTGCCGGGGGCTGTGTTCGCGGTGGGCGGGCTCCCGCTGGGTGACGAGCCAGGCGTTCTCCGCGAACCGTGCCGCGTCCAGGATGAGCGGCACACCGTGCTCCCGGCACAGCGCGGAGGTCAGCGTCAGATTGGCCATGGACACCGGCTGGCCCCCGCCGCCGTTGTTGGTGAGCGTCATGATCACCGCGCCGACGCGGGCGCCGTCCGGCCCGTCCAGGACGGCCTTGAGACGGGTGGTGTCGATGTTCCCCTTGAACGGCTCGGCGCTGTCCAGGTCCGCCGCCTCGGGGCACGGCAGGTCCCAGGCCTCGCCCCCGCACAGGGCGACGTTGGCCCGCAGGGTGTCGAAGTGCGTGTTGCTCAGGAAGAGTTTGCCGGGGCCGAGGAGCGTGGCCGTCAGGAGCCGCTCGGCCGCGCGTCCCTGGTGCACGGGCAGGATGTGCGGGTAGCCGGTCAACTCCCGCACGGTGTCGTGGAAGCGGTGGAAGGAGCGTGACCCGGCGTAGGACTCGTCGCCGTCCATCGCGGCGGCCAGTTGGGCGGCGGACAGCGCGCCGGTTCCCGAGTCGGTGAGCAGGTCGACGGTGACCTCGTCGGCGCGCAGGTCGAAGAGGTTGTGGTGGACGCGGGCGAGCGCGGCCTGCCGCTGCTCGCGGGTGGTGACCGGGATCGGCTCGACGACCTTGATCCGGTACGGCTCCATGGTGTCGGTGTCCTTTCGGGGTGTTCGGGGGTGCGGTCTCAGTCGGTGGGTGAGGTGTCTCCCCGGGGCGGGAGGACGCCGTACGCCTCGGAGGAGAGGTAGACGGTGATACGCGGGGCCCGTCCGCGCGCCTGGACGAGGCTCAGGTAGGAGATGAGGCCGCGCCCGGCGGTCAGCGGCCGGGTGGTGAGCGCGGCGAGGGCGCGGTCGAGCGGGGCGTCGGCCACGCCGTACTGGCGCAGGAGCCGCACGGCGTGGTCGCGGGCCTCCTCGTCGTCGCGGACACAGGCGCGGACGGGGACGTAGAGGGTGTGGCCGGTGGGCCGACCGGTGTCGGTGCCCGTGAACGAGTAGCCGGAGATGAGGGGCAGCCCGGCGAAGGGCCCGTCCCCGCCGATCCGGCGGCACACGTCCGCCACACGCTCCGGAGAGGCCCCGGGCACCAGGCGGGCCGCGTCCGCCGCGTCGGCGGCGGTGGCGTGGTGGTGGACGACGTAGACCTTCACCCGGGGTTCGGCCCACGGGCCCACGTCCAGGGCGAAGAACATGAGGCCGGCCCGTTCGGGGAAGCGCGGCTCCAGGTGCCGTCGTACGGGCTCGAAGGCGGGTGCGTGGCCGAGCCTCGCCATGGCCTCGGCGACGGTCTCCAGGCTCCGCTCGGCGCCCCGCGCGCCCGGGTTGAGATACAGCTTGAGTCCCGGTGGGCCGTCCGGCCGCAGGTCGAGGGCGCACCACAGGGTCAGCGGTCCGTGCGGCGCCGGCGGCAGGAAGAGGTCGGTGATCCGGGTCAACCCCTGCAGCCCGACCCCCCATTGGGCCGCCAGCCGCCCGACTGCCGCCCAGGCCGTCCGGGCGTTGTCCGGCAGGGCCCGGACGGCGCAGCCCGGGTCGGCCAGCACCCGCAGGACCGGAGCGGCGCCGACGGGGAAGGTCAGTGAGAACTCCACCGGCGTGTGGTCGTCGGCGACGAACGACGGCGAGGGCGGCGGGGCGGCCAGGGGCCGAGCGGCGGCCGGGCCCAGCAGTTCGGACAGCACCCGCTGATGGGCGATCCGGCGCCGCGCGTCGATCCCGACGACATCGCACAGCCGTCCCAACTGCCCGGCGGTGAATCCTCCCAGCCGTAGGGGGTCCGTGAGTGAGGCGGGCTCCGTGACCGGATCGGGGTCCGGCGGGGGCGGCGGGTCCGCCGGTGGGGGCGGGGTGCCCGCGGCCCTGCCCGGCCATCCGGCGCAGTGCCGTGTGCAGGCGTTCATGTGGTCCTCCCGATCGGTTGTGGGGATTCCGGTCCTCCGTGCGGGACCTGACGCACCGTTTGTAGCCGCGTCGCGTTGTTCACGATCGGTGGGCTGGCGCTGAACAAACGCATGGTGAACAATCCCGAACGGCTCGGGGGAGGTGCGTGCAGGTGCCACGTGGAGAACGCCCGCTGGAGGCGGAGGGCGGTCCGCTGCTGGAATTCGCCGCGCGATTGAGGAAGTTGCGGGAACAGGCCGGAGGTCCCACTTACCGGGACCTCGCCCGGCGGGCGCACTATTCCATCGCCGCGCTCTCCGCTGCCGCCGCCGGACGTCAACTGCCCACGCTGGCCGTCACCCTCGCATACGTCCGCGCCTGCGGCGGCGACGAGCGGGAATGGGAGCTGATCTGGCGCAGGACGGCAGCGGAATGCTCCACCGGAACCGGAGCCGGAGCCGGAGCCGGATCGGGAACCGTGATCGAGACCGGGGGCGAATCCCGGGACAAGGTTTCCGCGCCCTATGCCGGTCTGGCTTCCTTTCAGCAGTCGGACGCCGACACTTTCTTCGGCCGTGAAAGACTCACCACCCGGATCGTCGAACACCTGAATGCGAAAAGATTCCTTGTTCTGTTCGGGGCTTCCGGGTCCGGGAAATCATCGGTGTTACGCGCCGGAGTGCTCCCCCGATTCCCGGGTGATCCGGCGCTAGTTCTCACGCCCGGTGCGCACCCTTTGGAGGAATGCGCGATCCAGCTGGCGGCCCGCGCCCGTCTCACCCCGGGCTCGGTGTACACCGAACTCGCCGCGGAGCCGCGCGCCCTGCACCGCGTGGTGCGCCAGATCCTGGCCGGTTCGCCGGACCCGGCGGCCGAACTCATCGTCGTCGTGGACCAGTTCGAGGAGGTGTTCACCCTCTGCCAGGACGCGGCGGAACGTGACGCCTTCGTCGCCGCCCTGCTGCACGCCGCGCGCACCCCCGACAGCCGGTGCCGTGTCGTGCTGGCCGTGCGGTCCGACTTCTACACGCACTGCACCCGGCTGCCCGCCCTCGTCGACGCGCTTGCCGACGCCCATCTGCCGGTCGGCCCGATGACGCTCGACGAGCTGCGGGCGGCGATCGTACGGCCCGCCGCCCGCGCGCGGCTGACGGTCGAGGGCGCCCTGCTCGCCGCCCTCACCGCCGACGCCCACGGCCGTCCCGGCGCGCTGCCCCTGCTCTCGCACGCGCTCCTGGAGACCTGGCACCGCCGGCGCGGCAACGCCCTCACCCTCGCCGGGTTCCAGGCGGCGGGCGGCTTCGAGGGCGCCCTCGCCCAGACCGCCGAGGCCTTCCACTCCGGCCTCAGTGACAGCCAGCGGAACATCACCCGCCGGCTCTTCCTGCGGCTCATCGCCCTCGGCGACGGCACCGAGGACACCAAACGCCGTGTGCCGCGCGGCGAACTCGACGACACCCCCGACACCGCTCTCGTCCTCGAACAGGCCACCCGGGCACGGCTGCTGACCGTCGACCGCGACCATGTGGAGATCACCCACGAGGCCCTGATCCGCTGCTGGCCCCGTCTGGGCCGCTGGCTGGGCGAGGACCGGGACCGGCTGCGGCTGCACCGCGCGCTCACCGAGGCCACCGCCGTCTGGGAATCCCTGGACCGCGATCCCGACACCCTCTACCGGGGCATGCGTCTCGCCTCCGCGAGGGACCTTCCCGACGAGGCGCTGACGGTCCGCGAGCGTGCCTTCCTCGCCGCCGGTGAGACGGCGGAACGGGCACATGCGCTGCGCGCCCGCCACCACATCCGCCGGCTGCGCCGGCTCGTCGCGGCGCTGGTCGCCCTGCTCGTCTGTGCCACGACCGCCGTCGGCTTCGCGGTGCGCTCCCAGCGGACCGTCACCGAGCAGCGCAACCACGCCCTCGCCCTCAAGGCGGCCGACACCTCCTCCGCCCTGCGCACCCGCGACCGCCCCCTCGCCGCCCAACTCGCGCTGGCCGCGTACCGGTTGGACTCCGGCCGAGCCACCCGCGACAGTCTGCTCAGCGTCGCCCCGCGCACCCTGACCCGGCGCGTGCACGCCACCGCCGTCACCCCGGACGGCCGGACGCTGGCCACCGCCCGTGACGACGGCGGCCTCAGCCTGTGGAATCTGACCGATCCCCGGCGCCCCGCGCTCCTGGGCGAGAACCGCCGACGCCCCGACAGTTTCCACACCCTGGTCTTCGGCCCCCGCGGCGAAACGCTGGCCGGTCTCAGCCAGGACGGCGAGATCAGGCTCTGGGACACGGCCGACCCCGGACACCCGCGCCTGGTGTCGACCACCCCGACCCGTCACACCGAACTGGTCTTCTCCCTGGCCATGAGCCCGGACGGCCGCACACTCGCCACCGGCAGCTACGACGACACCGTCCGGCTGTGGAGCATCGCCGACCCGGCCCGCCCCCGCCTGCTGAACTCCCTGACCGGTCACCGGCTCAACGTCAAACCGGTCGCCTTCAGCGCCGACGGCACCACCCTGGCCTCCGGCTCCGACGACCGCACCGTCCGCCTGTGGGACGTCACCGATCCACGCGACGCGCCGACGATCGCCGTCCTCGAAGGCCACGACAACTTCGTCTCCGCGCTCGCCTACAGCCGGGACGGCCGGACGCTCGTCTCCGGCAGCGACGACCACACCGCGCTCCTGTGGAACGTCGCCGATCCGCGCCGCCACCGGCGCCTCGGCCGCCTCCACGGCCACACCGATGTGATCACCTCCGTGGAGTTCACCCCCGACAGCCGCCTCGCCGTCACGGCCGGACTCGACGGCACGACACGTGTGTGGGGTACGGCCGACGGCCCGCTCCCCACCGAACGGGCCACCCTCACCGGCCTGTCGGGAGGACTCGCGACCGCCGTCCCCCTCCCCACCCACGACGCCGTCGTCACCCTGAGCAACGACCACACCGTCGAGATCTGGGACACCGACCCCGTCCGGGCACGGACCCACGCCTGCGCCCAGGTGCGTACCCCCCTCACGGCCGCCCAGTGGGCACGCCACTTCCCCGACCTCGCGTACGACCCGCCCTGCGACGACCCCACCTGAACCGGCCCCTCCGGTGGCAGAACGGGGCTGTGATCGGCATCACGTGCGACAACCGGGTTTCGGGCCCAACGAGGTTCCACGGAAAGGGAGTTGGACATGGCGGCGGAGAACATCGACGAGGTCGTGGACGGGCTTGCCGGGGTCGTGCGGGAGGCGGTGCGCGCCGGTGACCGGGTCGGGTACTTCGCGGCGCTGTACCGGCAGGTGACCGTCGAGGTGCCAGCTCCAGCCGGCAGCCCACGCCGAGTGCCGACACGCCCGACCACACCGGGCGCAGGGACAGGGGCCAGGGCGGGACCGGGGTCAGCAGACGCAGCGCGAGCAGATCCCGGTCGACGGCCGGGAACCGGTCGACGGTCAGGAACCGGTCGATGGCAGGGAAGGGGGAGGTGCCGTCCCTGGCCGCGCCCGCCCACTCCGCGAGCGGGCGCGGGCCGTCGGCGGCCACGGTGACGCCTCCGACGTCGGCGTAGAAGATCTGCCGCGCGGTGGACACACTGCCCTGGGCGCGCGTCCACCCGTCGAAGGAGGCCACGAGATGGAAGCAGCCGGGCAACGAGCGTGCCACGTCGTCGAGTCGGCCCGGTGTCCGCGCCTCGGCCAGCGCACGTTCCACACGGTGCCCGTCCACGGTCGAGCGGCGCGGGACGGCGAGGCGCCGCGCCCCGGCGCTCACCACTGTCACCTCCGTGTCCGCCCAACGGCCCACGAGCCAGGGGCGCCCCGAGGCGTGCCGGACCACCCGGACACCGGGGGCGCGGGTCAGTGGCTCGGCCAAGGCCGGGGCGGCCGGGCTGTCGGGCAACACGACGAAGTCCATGTCGGGGCAGGTCCCTTCGTACGGATCGGGGCTGCTCGCCCGTCAGGTGCGGGAGGGGAGGCGCGGGCGGGAACGGCACGGTGGTGGAGGACGTACGGCCCTCCACCACCGGCCGGCGGCGCTCAGCAGGCGGGCGCGGTGACGCGTCCCGCCGGTGTGGCGGTCCGCCACGCGGAGCTTGGCGAAGACGCGCGAGACGTGGTTGCGTACGGTCTTCTCCGACAGCACCAACTCACGGGCGATACGGCGGTTGCTGAGGCCGCGGGCGACCAGGTCGAGCACTTCGCGCTCGCGCTCGGTGAGATCGGGAAAGGCGGCCCCCACCGGCAGTTCCTGGACGGCGGAGAAGTAGCCGCCCAGCCGGTCCGCGACGGACGCGCTGAACACCGCCCCGCCCTGCGCCACCGTCCGTACGCCGCGCACCAGTTCCTCGCCCGGGGCGCCTTTCACCATGTAACCCCGCGCCCCCGCGCGCAGGGCCGCCACGACCGCGTCGTCCTCGGCGGACCCGGAGACGAACAGCACCCGGGGCGCGTCGGGGCCGGTGGATGTCTCGGCGACGATGGCCCGGGTCGCCTCGATGCCGGAACAGCCGGGGAGCAACAGGTCCATGAGGACGACATCGGCGACGACATGGCCGTCCCGCGGTGCCACGACCGCCTCCTCCCCCGTGGTCGCCTCCCCCGCCATCTCCAGATCCACCGCGTCCCCCACGACCTGTCGCACACCGGCCCGGAAGAGAGGGTGACCGTCGACGACGAACACCCGCGCCATCACGACCGTCTCCGTAATACTCCAGGTGATCCAGGTGATCCAGGTGATCCAGGTGATCCAGGTACTTCCGTTTTCCCCCGCACCGTCACGTCGTCCCTCCATGTGCCGATTGTCCTCAGGTTCGCACTGTGACGGACGGCACGGAAACAATTCGACGAGGCTCGAAGCGACGAGTGGTCCGGCCCGACGCTCAGGTCAAGTCAGGTCAGGGTCTGGGCGGCGTACAGGGCGCCGAGGGCCGTGGCGAGGGTGCCGAGGAGGAGGCGCAGGGCTCGTTCGGGGACACGGGGTTGGAGACGGGCGCCGAGGTAGCCGCCGATCAGACCGCCGGTGCCGCAGGCGAGACCGAGCCACCAGTCGGGGGCGACGTCGCCGGGGCTGACGAGCGACAGCAGGGCGTACGCGGCGGCGCCGACGAGTGACGTGGCGAAGGTGGCGGCGAGCGCGGCCGGGGCGACGCGGGAGACGGGCAGGCCACGGCCGACGAGGATCGGGCCGAGGAGGGAACCGCCGCCGATGCCGTAGATGCCGCCGACCACACCGACCGCCAGGGCGAGCCCGGTCAGGGTGCGTGGCCGCAACTCGCCTGCGGGCGGCGGCGGGTGGTGGCGGGCCGGGCTGACGCTGCGCAGGCAGAGCCAGACGCCCAGGGGCAGGAGGAGGGCGGCGATCAGGAGGCGGAAGACGTCCGGGCCGGGCAGCGCGAAGACGCGCACGGCGGCGCCGAGGACGACACCGGGCAGCGTGCCCAGCACCAGACTCCGGGCGAGGCCGCCGCGCAGGGCACCGTCGTGGCGGTAGCGCCACAGGGCCCCCGGTCCGGCGACGACGTTGAAGAGCAGGTTGGTCGGGGTGACGGCCGGGTTCGGTACGCCGAAGACGCTCAGCTGGACGGGCAGCAGGAACACCGCGCCGGACACACCGACCGGGGCGGTCACGGTCGCGATCAGCAGACCGGCCACCAGCCCTCCGGGCACCGTCCAGTCCACCGCAGTCCTCCGCGATTCCTCCCGCCCGCCTCGATCACCCGGCCAGTATCAGCGTCCCGCAGAGGGTGAGGTGCGCCCGCAACAAGATGTTCACGATCACCCACCCCGCAGACGCCGACGGCCACCGTCTCCCGTCCTCGCCCTGTCTCCGCCTGACGGCGGCGGGAGCGAAGGCCGGTGGGACCCCGGGTGATCCGAGTCGGGCCGTGGCGAGGATACTGGTGGGCGCACGTGCCCCTGCTTCCCGATGGACTTATGCCGACCTCCCGCACAGCCCGTCCCGTGACTCCCCCGACGGTGTGGCCGGCTCGTGGCCGCCATGTCGGGCCCGACGCCGAAGACGCACTCCGTCGCACCCTGCGACAGCTCAAGGACACCCAGGTCATCGACGACTTCCGGGAGGCGCCCGATGCCGGCGGCGACTCACCGGAGCGGGTCTTCGAGGCACGATGGCGGGTTCCCGACGAGGTGACCGTACGCGCCCGGCTGAGCCTGGCGCCCGATCTCGGCGGCGGGCGGGAGTGGACGCTGCTCGCGGAGGCGGAACAGGCGTGGGACCCGGCCTGGCCCTCCCCCGTCACCCGGTTCTGGCCGGAGTACGGCGACTGGGACCACGACGCCGCCACCGGCCTGTCGCTGAGCAGGATCAACGCCCTGCCCGAGGAGGACAAGGACGTACGGCGCCTGCTCAGGGACTCGGGGCGCGGCGGATGGTGCGTCCATGTCGTCGTCCACGAGGCCATGACGACGGACGAGCGCGGTCGGCTTCCCCTCGCCCGCTGGCTGTCGCCGGGCCTGCGTCACCGCGTGGTGGAGCACCGGGCCGCGCCGCATCAACTGCGGGTCGTGAACTGGGCGCTGCGGGACTTCGACGCGGAGGTGCCGCGCGGCGGAGCCGTGGTGCTGCCCGGCACGCCGGGCCCGTCCGGTTACGACGCCGAGGACTTCGCCGTACGTTCGGTGTTCCTGGACGGTTCGGAGCCGACCGACCTCGTCCGGGCGGTGACACGGTTCGCCGCGCTGTCGCGACCGCTGCCGGACGGCGCCGACGCGGCTCTCACCGCGCTCCGTGACGACTGGGACCTCCTCACTCTGGAGGAGGAACTCGTCCGGGAACGGAAGCGGGTGGCCTCGTACGCCGAGGCGCTGGAGGCCATGACGAAGTCCCGGGACCTGTACCGGGAGGCCACCGAGCGCGCCCATGAGGCGCTCGCCGCCTACCGCGAGTCCGCCGAGGCCGCTCCCGCCGCGCACACGCAGCCACCGTCCGGGACACCGGCGACGACGTCCGCGTTCCAGCAGCTGACCCGCACGCTGGAGCGCCTGAGGGGCGGCGCCAAGTCCCTGCGCCCCGCCGCCCCCGCCAAGTCCCAGAGCAACGAGGGCAAGGAAGACGCGGGTCCGGACACGAACACGGATACGGATACGGATACGGATACGGATACGGGGGCTACCGACTCCGGGCGTTAGGGCGGGACAGCGCGGGCCGCTTCGGCTCGGGAATTGAGGGGCGCCGGGTTGCCGCATGCCGTGTCCGGTGTGCGCGCGGGTCGTTGAGTGGGCGATTGGATGATCTTGCTGTGTGGTCATCGCAATGGCTGCTCAGCAGGCCTATGAGAGGAGAAAGCGTGTCTCGTGTGGCGAAGTCGGTGACGGTGACCCTCGGGGTGGCGGGGGTCGTGCTCGCCGGTGCCGGAGTGGCGGGGGCCGACGCCGGGGCCCGGGGTGAGGCGCTGGGCTCGCCGGGGGTCGCTTCGGGCAACACCGTTCAGGTGCCGGTGCACATCCCGGTCAACGTGTGCGGCAACTCGGTGAAGGTGATCGGGGTGCTCAACCCGACGTTCGGCAACGTCTGCGTCAACGACTGACGGTGCGGCGAGATGCCGGTGGCCCGAGTCCTTCGGGCCACCGGCGGGGCCGGGCTTCGGCAAGCCTCGTCCCGGGGTCTTGTTCCGAGCGGGCCCGTGCCTGGAAGATCGTCGATCATGCGTCTCGACGAACTCAACGCCCGTGAACGTCAGTTGTGGAACTCCTTCGCCCACGGGGGCGCCGTCGATGTCCGCGACGGCGCGCGGACGGAGGAACCCACCGTGCGGGCCGAGGTCGTCGCCGCGCTGCTGCTGGGCGCCGGGGCCGAGCCCGCGCCGGGGGACCGCCCGGCACTGCGGTTGACCGGCGCCCGCGTCACGGGCGTGCTGGATCTCCGGTTCGCCGAGATCCCCGTACCGGTGGTGCTGGACGAGTGCCGCTTCGACGAAGCGCCCCTGCTCGGCGGGGCCACGATCCGGGAGCTGGTCCTCACCGGATGCGACCTGCCGGGTCTCGCCGCCGACACGACCCAGATGGGCAGTCGGCTGGTTCTGTCCCGCTGTCGGCTGACCGGGCCGCTCGTGCTCACCCGCGCCCAGATCCACGGCGACCTGGACCTCCGGGGCACGGTGATCACCGCGCCCGGGACCGAGGCGATATCCGCCGTCCATCTCGTGGCGGGCGGCAACGTCCTGTGCACCGGCCTGACGGTCCGGGGCACCTTCCGCTGCTCCGGCGCCACCGTATCCGGCGAGTTCGACCTGGAGGGCGCCTCCCTGCACAACCCCGGTGGCCACGCCCTGGACGCCTACCACGTCCAGATCACCGAGGACTTCACCTTCCACCCGGGCTTCAGCGCGGACGGGCGGATCATCCTCTCCGGTGCGACGGTCGGGGCGGCGATCGGCTTCTGCGGTGCCCGGCTGAACAATCCGGGCGACGTCGCCCTGGAGGCCGTGGACGTCACCGTCGCCCGCAACTTCGACCTCGGCCGCGGCCTGCGCGTCGACGGCGGCGTCACACTCGACGGCAGCGGCGTCGGCACACGGCTCAGCTTCCACGAGGCCACGCTGACGAACCCCGCCGGGACCGCCCTGTCCCTGCGGCTGGCCCAGGCCCGGGAGACCGATCTGCGTACCCGGCGGCCGATCGACGGCACCGTGGACGCGAGCGGCGCCCGGTTGGGCACCCTGTACGACGCCCCCGACACCTGGCCCTCGGACCTCCGACTGGCCGACACCGTCTACGACGCCCTGGCCACTCCCCTGTCGGCAGCCGAGCGGCTCGGCTGGCTCCGGCACGGCACCGCCGCCTATCTGCCCCAGCCGTACGAGCAGCTCGCGGCGACCTACCGGCGGCTGGGACACGAGGACGAGGCCCGTACGGTGCTCCTCGCCAAGCAGCGCCACCACCGTGCCTCGCTCCCCCGCCACACCCGCCTCTGGGGCTACGTCCAGGACGCGACCGTCGGCTACGGCTACCGCCCACTGCGCGCCACCCTCTGGCTGGTGGCCCTGCTCGCCTGCGGCGCCCTCTACTTCGCGGCCCACCCTCCAGCCCCCCTCGAACCCTCGAAGGCACCACCGTTCAACGCCCTCGTCTACGCCCTCGACCTCCTCATCCCCCTCCCCGCCTTCGGCCAGGACCTGGCCTTCGCCCCACACGGCACCGCCCAATGGCTCGCCTACACCCTCACCGCCGCCGGCTGGATCCTGGCCACGACCACCGCCGCCGGAATCTCACGGGCGATCAACCGCCAGTGACGACCCGAAAGACATTGGCGGATCCGGGACGGCACCAGTTGAATGCCGCCGTGGAGAACACCTGGACACCCGCCCATCAGGCCGTCGAGAGCGACGAAGTGGAAACCCTCGCCCAACTACTGGCCCAGGGAACCGACCCCAACGAGGTCTGCGACAACTTGACGCTCCTGACCCACGCCATCGACACGGAGGCCGACAGCGCGTTGCAGAGCGGCAGCCCGCTGACCGTGCATCTCACGGCCGTACTCCTCGCGTTCGGTGCCGACCCGCGGCTGCCGGGCCCAAGCGGCGAGACCCCCATGGACATCGCCCTCCACTACGGCCACGACCTGGCAGTGAACCTGTTGCGGCGCCACATCGGCGAGTGAGACGGCGCGGGCCGGGGGTGGGCCTGGCGCGGCCGGACTGTGCGGACCCCCGGCAGGACGGAAATGAATTCACTTCACTTCATCTGCATCGCAAGGCTGGTACTCCCTTCCGCCATCAGGCACCCTGGTAGCCCCGCTGGAGCGCGTCGTGGCGCGCCCCTCGTCGGAATGTGAAGTCATCTCAGGTGGTGAGAAGGGGCTGAGTGCGGATGCCGGATGAGACGGTGGTCGATCTGCTCGTCATCGGGGCAGGGATGGCAGGGCTGACCGCGGGCGCGAGGGCCGTCCGTGAGGGGCTGTCTGTCGTGGTCGCCGAGGTCGGTGACGACGTCGGGGGGTCCGCGCGCTACGCCGGCTACGCCTGGACCGCCCCGAGCCACGAGGTCATGGAGCGGCACAACCCTCGCGGCGAGCCCTCGCTCACCCGTGCCCTCGTGGACCGTTTCGCGGACGGCATCGCCTGGATCGGAAGCACGGGGGTCGAGGTCAAGGACGCTCAGCCCGTCCTCGGCTTCGGCCAGGGCCACCAGTTCGACACCAACCACTACCTCGACACCTGCCGCCGTATCGTCGTCGCGGCGGGCGGCGAGGTCCTGACGGCCACCGACACCGAGCGGCTCCTGCTGGAGGACGGGGCCGTGACCGGGGCGGAGCTGGTCACGGGCGACGGCACGCGACGCGTCGTACGGGCCGGCTCGACGCTTCTGGCGACAGGCGGCTTCCAGGGGGACCCGGAACTCCGCAACAGGTTCGTCCATCCGCACGCCGACCGCATGGAACTGCGCTCCAACCCGCACAGCCGCGGCGCCGGACACCGCCTCGCGACCTCCGCCGGGGCGGCGACGGGGCTCACCGGAGCCGGCTTCTACGGGCATCTCATCCCGAGCGGCATCCCGTTCGCGGACCCGTCCGACTTCGTCGACCTGTCGCTCTACTACAGCGAGCACGCGCTCCTGTTCAACCTGCGCGGTGAGCGGTTCACCGACGAGACGCTGGGCGATCATCTGACGACCATGGCGCTCCTGGAGCAGCCCGAGAGCCGAGGGCTGCTCGTCGCCGACTCCCGGGTCTTCCGCGACTGGGTGGTGGGGGCGTATGTGAAGGGCGCGGTCGCCGTGGACAAGTTCGCGCTGGCGGCCAGGCGCGGCGGGCGGGTCGGCTTCGCGGAGAGCCTCGACGAACTCGACTGCCTGCCCGAGGAATGGGGTTACGACGGGCCGGTGATCCGCGCGGCCGTCGAGGAGTTCAACGCCGTCGCGGCGAGCGCGGCGGCGGGCGCGGCCCCCACACCGGGCCGGCTGCTGGACCCGGCACCGCTGGACCGGCCGCCCTACTACGTGGTCGAGGCGGTGCCGGCCATCACCTTCCCGTTCCACGGGGTCCGTATCGACGACCGGGCCCGCGTCCTGGGCGAGGACGGACACCCCGTGCCAGGCCTCCTCGCGGCCGGCTCGGACACCGGGGGCCTGTGGCACCGGGCCTACGCCGGCGGTATCGCGTCGGCCCTCGTGTTCGGCCTCACCGCAGCCGAGACCGCGACCCGGACAGTCGCGCCCCACAAACACGGGTGGGCATAGCGCGTTCCGGCGGAACACAGACGGGATGGCGGCGGGACACAATCGAGACGTAGGCGGGATGCCGATCGCGGCCCGGCGACGGCGCCGGTCACGTCTCCGGGACCGCGCGGACGCTCACCGTCCTCTCCCCGGGCTCGCCCATGCCCACATCGATCCACCCCCTCACATCACTTGAAGTTTCAAGCGCAGTCGGCCAGGATCATGTTTGAGATTTCAAACCCGTAGCCGTACCCCGTCATCCGTACTCCGAAATCCGTATACCCGTACGCCGTGTCTCGCGGTCGTACCTGTCGCAGCTCTGGAGTCCCCCATGTCCGCAGTCACCCAGACGTCCGCCACGCGCCGCGGTCCCCTCGTCGTGGCAGGCGGCGTGCTCGCCGCGATCGTACTGTCCTCGCTGGCGAACGCCCTGATCGCGGTGGTCGCGCGCGCGATCGGCGCGCCCGACGACTTCCAGCCCCTGGACCCGGGCTCGTACATCTTCCTGACCACGGTCGGCGTGGTGGCCGGCGCCCTCGGCTGGGCCGCCGTCCGCAAGCTGTCCGGGGATCCCGAGAAGCTGATCCGATGGCTGGCCCCGGTGGTCGTCGCGGTCTCCTTCGTCCCCGACTTCTTCCTCTTCGGCCCCGGCGGAGCGACCGGGGTCGTGGCCCTGCTCCTGATGCATGTCGCGGTCGCGGCACTCGCGGTCACCGCCTACCGCAAGGTCATGCCGCTGAGCTGACCGTTCAGCCGGTGTGCAGGATCCGGAAGCGTCCGGGCTCCGCCGGATCACGGTCGACGACCTGGATCGGCGGCCCGGCCCACTGCCAGACACCGATGCCCGGCATCCGGGAGAACCGGATCCACCCACGGGTGCCTTCGACCTCGACACCCGGCCAGGACTCGGCGATACGCGCCCGGTCCGTGCCGTGCGCGCGCAGTACGTCGGCGAGGACCGCGACCGTGTCGTACCCCTCGAAGGCGACGAAGGACGGCGAAGCGCCCAGCCGCTCGCGGAGGGCCTTCTCCACTCGTGTGCCGAGGGGGCCGAGGCGCTCGGGCAGATAGCGCAGGAACGGGATCCCGGCGCCGTGGTCGCCCAGCGACAGCGCCCACTCGGCGAACTCCGGCTGCCCGGCCGGGGCACCGATCATGACCTCCACGAGGCGACCGTCGCGGCGGACGGACTCGACGAGCGGTACGGCCGGCTCCGGGGTGCCCACCAGGAGAAGCAGCGCTGTCGCGCCCTGCTCGGCGAGTGCGTCGCAGACGGCGGCGGGGGTGAGCACGCTCATGTCGAGTTCGCTGACCGTGCCGCCGCGTGGCGTGAGGTGGTCGCGCAGGATACGGGTCCCGGAGGCCCAGTAGAGGCCCGGCTGGGTCGCCACGGCGATACGGCGGTGGCCCGCGCCGAGGAGGAAGTCGGCGTAGGTCCGCCAGCCCCGGGACTGCGGCGGGGAGAGCCGGGCGACCCGTTCCGTCGGCTGTCCGGTGAGCGCGTCGAGCACCGCCGACGAGCAGAGGTACGGCAGGCCGAGGGCGTCGGCCCTGGTGGCGACGGCGCGGGCGACGACGCTGTGGTACTCCCCCGCCACGGCGACCACGCCGAGACGGGACAACTCGTCCACTGCCGTCGCGGCTCGCTCGGGATCGGCCGCGGTGTCCCGCACGACCAACTCGACCGGCCCGCCGCCGATCCCGCCCGCGTCGTTGACTTCGCGCACGCCCAACTCAAGCCCGGCGAGCAGGTGTTGACCTGCCTCGACCCAACCCGGCCGCGTGAGCGGAACGAGTGCGCCGATCCGGACGGACGACTCGACGGACGAACCGAGGGACGATTCGTCCGATGTGCCGGTCGGCTCTGCTCCGGTCGGCTCTGCTCCGGTCGGCGAGGGCGGCGTCGTGGACATGCGCGGGTGTCTCCCCTGTGACGGATGCGGCTACGACGAATGCGGCACGGCCGACCCGGGTCGGAGCGGCGGTCGTTCGGTGCGTGAGAGTCTTGCACCGATCATGATCCGCGTGGAGTCCGGAAGGCAACGAAGGCAACGCATGACCATCAACCGACCGGGGCTGCCCGGGGATCTGCCGTCGGCGGAGGTGCTGTGGGCGCGCTGGGCGCTCGTCGCCGTACTGGAGGCCACCGCGAAGGACGAGCGGGCGGGCCGTCACCGCACGGGCACATGGGTGGACGACCAGGGGCTCCATCTGGACGACTCCGGCTGCACCTGGTGGGGGTTCGCGCGGCGCGGCGAGGGCCGGTACGTGCTCTTCGGCGAGGACGAGTCGAGCGGCGTCAAGTGGCACCGGCCACCGGTCGACATGCTCGTGGGCGCCCCGGACTGGCTTCCCCACGAGCAGCTGCGGGACCTGCTGAGCGGCAATGAACTGGGCTGTGTCTACTGGTACGAGAACGGCGCCTGGACCCGGGCGCCGTACCCGGCCTCCCTCGACGACGACGGACTCGACTGCGGGATGAGCCGTTTCGTCGACAGGAAGGACGTGCTCAGGACCATCGCCGACGAGGACCACGCCGCCGTGCCGGCCCACGACGCCGAGACGCTGCTCGGCCACGCCGAGGCCTACCGACTGTCACCGGCCCTCCTGATGTCCCTCATCACGGCGCCCGACTGGCGGGAACCGGACCGTCCCGCCATGACCGGGGCACTGGAACTCGCGGGCCTGCACCGGGCGTAGCCCCACGCTGCCGGCGTTCGCCGCGCTACTCGCGGCGTTCCCACTCCCGGCCGCCGTCCCGCGAGATCCACAGCCCTTCGCCCTTCACGAGGTCGTACGTCGCCGTCGTCGCGTCGGCGATGCCGTAGAGCGTGTCGTCCTCGACGGTGAGCGAGGTGAAGGTCGCCGGTGTCTCCAACTCGTGGAAGGCGTTGTTCTCGTCGTCGTCGGCGAGCCAGTAGCGGCCCCCTTCCCCGCCCACGAGCAGCCGTCCGTCCGCGAGCAGTTCCAGGATCAGCAGGCCGGGGCCACCGTCCAGGCTCTCCCAGGGGATGCCGCCGGCCAGGAGCGTCCGCCAGGACGTGCCGTCGTCCGTGGTCACCATCAGGCCGCGCACGCCCTCGTCCGTGGCGAGGGCCAGCGCGGCGGTGCCGCCCCGGGCGACGAGCGGGCCGCCCGAGTACGACTTCGGGACGTCGACGGAGCCGAGGGTGCGGCCGTCGCGCTGCCGTACGACACGGTTGGGTTCGTCGGTCAGGGGCTGGTCCAGGCTCCACACCGTGCCGCGTTCGTCGACGGCGACATCGACGGCGGCGTCGGACAGGCCGGCCGGGGGCGCCAGGGTGCGTGTGGCGGGGCGGTAGACGAGGGTCGGTTCCCGTGCGGAGAGCAGGATGTCACCGGCCCGGGTACGCGACGGAGCCTCGGCGAGGACGACCTCGTGCCGCTTGCCGCGCAGATCGAGGCCGGTCCCCTCCCCCGGCGGCACACTGACGAAGCCCCCGGGCACCCCCTTGAACGCGGCGGGCACATCCTCCGCGTTGGCGTGTTCCGCGTGCTCGGCGACCGTACGGCCGTCGGGTCCGAGGAGGCGCCAGGCGGTGGCGGCCGGCCCCTCGTCGTCCTCGACGTTGTCGGCGTCGTACGTCAGCAGCAGCGAGCCGTCGCCCGCGCGGGACACCCCGGACGGTGCGCCGGCCATCTCGATGACGTCGGCGGGGGTCGGGCGCGGGTCCTCGATGACCCGCTTGTACTTCGCCTCACGGCTCTCGGGGGCCTTCTCCGCGGAGGCGCTCTGGCCGCAGGCGGTGAGTGCCAACGCCGCCGCACCGGCCACCCCCACGAGTCCGGCCGTCCGCCGCCCGTGTCTCTTCAGCCACTCCATCGCCATTCCGTCGCCACTCCATCACCACATCGTCACCCGGAGCGCCGACCGCCCGGCGGCGGCCCAGGCCCCAGGCCCACTCGAACTGTTCAGCAGATACTGCCAGTCGGTGGGCCGTCGAGGGTGCCGGGGGCGCGTCGGCGGGTGCCGTCACGCGACCTCGTCGGCGCCGTACTCGGTCATCGCGTCGAGGAGCCAGCGAGCCAGGTAGTCGGCGAAGGAGGCGCGGGGGAAGAGCCGGTACGTCGGGGCGTCGTCGACCTGCCAGAGCAGTACCGGGACGGGGCCGACCGTGGTCGACACCGCCTGCCCGGGGGCGAAGGCCCGGGGATGGAGGTCGAGCGGGCAGCCCTTCTCCAGGACCTCGCGGGCGGCCGGGCCGGTCAGCTCCAGTGTGGTGCGGTTGGCCGAGACGTCGACGACCGAGCCCGGTGCCTGGGCGAGTGCCTCCCTCGACTCGGCGGCCACGGTGGCCGCTTCGCGGTGGGAGAGCACGAGCCATTCGTCGGGGCCGAGCCACAGGGCCGTGTGGAGGCCCGAGGTGGTGGTGTCCCCGCACCGCCGCGGAAGGGGTGCCCCCAGCGCCTTCCCGATCCGGTCGGCCGCCTCGGACTCGGGGTCGACCCGCAGGTTCAGCATGGTGAGACACTGCCACTCGGTCAGCTCGACCCCACGGGCGCCGGTCACGGTGGCGGCCCGCATCCGCTCTTCGAGGTGGGTCAGGGGGCTGACGCGCAGCGCCACCGGCCCCGACTCCACACCCGTGTCCACACCCGCACCCGTGCTCGTGCGCGCCTCGATCGTCGGCTCAGCCATCTCGCTTGGTCCCTTCGGGGTCGTAGAGCACGAAGTCGGCCACCTCGACCGGCACCAGGTTCTCGCCCACCGGGGCGAGGAGGGTCTCGCCGATCCTGGCCCGCCCGTCGGCGACGAGGGCGAGGGCGAAGGGGCGGCCGAGGGCCGGGCTGTGGTAGCTGGAGGTGACATGGCCGAGCATCGGCACGGGCCCCGCCCCGGGCGTCAACGGCACGCCCGGTGCGACCAGTTGGGTGCCCTCGGGCAGCCGGGTCGTGCGGTCGGCCGGCAGCAGCCCGACCAGCTGCTTGCGGTCGGTGCGGGAGGTGTCGGCGCGGGCGAAGGACCGCTTCCCGATGAACTCCTTCTGCTTCGACACCACCCACGACATGCCCGCGTCCTGCGGGGTGACGGTGCCGTCGGTGTCCTGCCCGACGATGATGTACCCCTTCTCGGCCCGCAGGACGTGCATGGTCTCGGTGCCGTACGGGGTGATGTCGTACGGGCGGCCGATCGCGTACACCTCTTCCCAGACCGCGAGGCCGTACCACGCCGAGACGTTGATCTCGTAGGCGAGTTCGCCGGAGAAGGAGATCCGGCAGATCCGGGCGGGGACGCCGGAGGCGAGGGTGGTCTCGCGGAAGGACATGAAGGGGAAGGCCTCGTTCGACAGGTCGACGTCCGGGGCCAGTTGGGCGACGACCTCGCGCGACTGCGGGCCGACGACCGCGATGGTCGCCCACTGCTCGGTCACCGAGGTGCAGTGGACGTCGAGTTCGGGCCACTCGGTCTGAAGCCACTCCTCCAGCCAGTCCAGGACGTTCGCGGCACCGCCGGTCGTGGTGGTCATGAAGTAGCGGTTGTCGTCCAGGCGCAGGGTCACACCGTCGTCGAAGATCATGCCGTCGGGCTTGCACATCACGCCGTAGCGGGCGAGGCCGGGCTTGAGCTTCTTGAAGGCGTTGGTGTAGATCCGGTTGAGGAACTCGCCCGCGTCCGCGCCCCAGATCTCGATCTTGCCGAGGGTGGAGGCGTCCATGAACGCCACCCCCTCCCTCGCCGCCCGGCACTCGCGGGCCACGGCGGTGTCCATGTCCTCTCCGGCCCGGGGGTAGTACCAGGGGCGCTTCCACTGTCCGACGTCCTCGAACTCCGCGCCCTGCGCGACATGCCAGCCGTGGATGGATGTGGTGCGCTCGGGGTCGAACAGGTCGCCGCGCTCGCGCCCGGCCAGGGCGGCGAAGGCGACCGGGGTGTAGGGCGCCCGGTAGGCCGTGGTGCCGATCTCGCCGGGGGACGCGCCCGCGCCGAGTGCCTCGGCGATCACGCCGATCGCGTTGACACCGGAGGTCTTGCCCTGGTCGTTGGCGGTGCCGAGGGAGGTGTAGCGCTTGACGTGTTCGACGCCGCGCATACCGGCGCCGGTCGAGCGCCACACGTCGGCGACGGTGACATCGCGTTGCAGGTCGACGAAGTGGGTGTCCCAGCCGCCGGGTTCGCCGTCGGGGCCGGGCACCAGCCACAGGGCGCGCACCTCGGGCCGCGTCCCCTCGTTCCGTGTCCCCTCGGGCGGGGCCGTGGGCAGCGGCACCGGGAACCCGGCGTCCGTGGCGGCCCGCGCACCCGCGTCCGCGCCCTCGCCCAGACAGCCGTCGAGGTCGTACGTGCCGCGCGCCGCGCCCACGACCCGCTGGTCCCGTACGGTGCCGTCGGGGACGAAGGCGACGAGGTCCTCGTCCCAGCGCAGCCGGCCCTGGCGCTGGCTGTGCAGATGCGCCACCGGGCTCCAGCCGCCCGAGACGGCGAGCAGATCACAGGCGAACGACTCGGGGACGCCGGTGAGTCGACCGTCGGCGTCGAGTCTCTGGACAGCGACCCCCGCCAGCCGGCCGTCCCCGTCCGTGCCGACGACCGTGCTGCCCGTCAGCACCCGTGCCCCGGTCGCCACGGCGATCTCGGCGGCCCGGTGGGAGAGTTCGGGGCGCGCGTCCACGACGGCGGCGATCTCGATCCCGGCCGCGTGGAGATCGGCGACCGTGTCGTACGCGCTGTCGTTGGTCGTGCTCACCACGGCGCGTGAGCCCGGGGCCACGGCGTACCGGTTGAGGTAGGAGCGCACGGCGGCGGCGAGCAGGATGCCGGGGCGGTCGTTGCCGGCGAAGACCAGGGGGCGTTCGTGCGCGCCGGTCGCCAGGACCACCTGGCGGGCCCGGATGTGCCACAGCCGCTGGCGCGAGACGCCGGAGGACGGTTCGGGGGCGTCGGTACCGAGGTGGTCGGTGCGCCGCTGGAGGGCCAGTACGTAGTTGTCGTCGTACGAGCCGAAAGCGGTGGTGCGGTGCAGGACCACGACCTCGGGGGCGGCGTCGAGTGCCGCGCGGACCCCGGCGACCCACTCCAGGGCGCTCTGCCCGCCGACCCGCTCGGTGCTCGCGGAGAGCAGTGAACCGCCGGGCTCGGGCTGGTCGTCGACGAGGACGACGCGGGCGCCGGAGCCCGCGGCAGCGGCGGCTGCGGCGAGCCCGGCCGGTCCGGCGCCGACGACGAGGACGTCGGTGTGGACGTACTTCTTGTCGTAGACGGCGGGGTCGGGGGTCGGGTCGAGGCGGCCCATCCCGGAGACCGTGGTCGCGGACAGGCCGTCGTACAGCTCCACGGTGGTGGCCGGGAGCATGCCCTCCGAGCACGGACCACCGATCTGCAGCAGGGCGTTGGGCTCCTCGACACCCGCCGAGACGATGCCGCGCGGGCGCCCCCGGTAGAGCGACGGGGCGACCTCGACGACGCCGTTGGCCAGCATCGCCGAGGCGACGGTGTCGCCGGGGTGGCCGGTCAGTTCCCGGCCGTCGACGGTGAAGCGCAGCACGGTGTCGCGGTCGACACGGCCGCCCTGCCGGAGCCGGAAGTGCTGGTCGGTCATCGGTTCCCTCCGGCCTGGGGCAGTGCGGGGCGGGGCTCGTCGAGCCGGTAGCTGGTCAGGACCTCGTAACTGACGGTGTCCCGCAGGACGTTGAACCAGCGGCGGCAGCCGGTGCCGTGCATCCACCGCTCGGCGAAGGGGCCCTTGGGGTTGTCGCGGTAGAACACGTACTCGGCCCACTGCTCGTCGGTGAGGTCGGCGGGGTTCTCGGGGTAGGGGACGTGGGCCTGTCCGCCGTAGTGGTACTCGGTCTCGTCCCGCGGCCCGCACCAGGGGCAGGTGATCAGCAGCACGGTGTTCTCCTCGTCCGTCAGTGGGCCACGGCCGCGGCGCCGTGTTCGTCGATCAGCGCGCCCGTCGCGAACCGTTCCAGGGCGAAGGGGGCGTTCAGCGGATGCGGCTCGCCCGTGGCGATGGTGTGGGCGAAGGCCCAGCCGGCGGCCGGGGTGGCCTTGAAACCGCCGGTCCCCCAGCCGCAGTTGACGTAGAGGTTCTCGACCGGGGTGGTGCCGATGATCGGGGAGGCGTCGGGGCTGACGTCGACGATGCCGCCCCAGGTCCGCAGCACATGCGCGCGGGCGAAGACGGGGAACAGCTCGACGGCGGCGGCCATCTGCTGCTCGATCACATGGAACGAGCCGCGCTGGCCGTAGCCGTTGTACGCGTCCACGCCCGCGCCCATGACCAGCTCGCCCTTGTGGGCCTGCGAGACGTAGACGTGCACATGGTTGGACATGACGACCGTGGGGTGCACCGGTTCGTGCAGTTCGGAGACCAGCGCCTGGAGCGGATGGGACTGGACCGGCAGGCGGACGCCCGCCCGCTCGGCCAGCACGCTGCTGTGCCCGGCGGCGGCGAGGCCGACGCCGCCCGCGTGGATGCGGCCCCGGTTGGTGTCGACGCCCACGACCCGGTCGCCGTCCTTGAGGAAGCCGGTGACCTCGCAGCCCTGGATCAGGTCCACGCCCATCTCGTCGGCGCGGCGGGCCAGCGCCCAGGCGACGTGGTCGTGCTTGGCGATGCCGGCCCGCGGCTGGAAGGTGGCGCCGAGGACCGGGTACCGGGTGCGGGAGGAGACGTTGAGGATGGGGCAGACCTTGGCGACCTGGTCCGGCTCCAGCCACTCGGCGTCGACACCGTTCAGCCGGTTGGCGTTGACGCGGCGCACGCCCTCGCGGACGTCCTGGAGGGTGTGGGCGAGGTTGAGGACTCCACGCTGGCTGAACAGGAAGTCGTAGTCCAGCTCCTCCGGGAGCCGCTCCCACAGCTTGAGCGCGTACTCGTAGATCGCCGCGCTCTCGTCCCACAGATAGTTGGAGCGGATGATCGTGGTGTTGCGGGCCATGTTGCCGCCCGCCAGCCACCCCTTCTCCAGGACCGCGACATTGGTGATGCCGTGGTTCTTGGCGAGGTAGTAGGCGGTCGCCAGGCCGTGCCCGCCCGCTCCGACGATGACGACGTCGTACGAGGAGCGCGGCTCGGGGTTGCGCCAGAGCCAGTCCGGATGCTCCGGCAGCGCCGTGCTGGTCATGCCGCGTCTCCGTTCACGTGGGACAGGTGGGACAGGTGGGGATAGAGGGGGAAGGCGGAGGCGAGTTTCTCGACCCGGTCGCGCAGCAGGCCCGCGCGCTCGTCGCCGAGCTGCTCCTCCTTGAGCGCCTGGGCGATGATGTCGGCGACCTCCCGGAACTCCGCCTCGCCGAAGCCCCGGGTGGCGAGGGCGGGTGTGCCGATCCGCAGGCCGGAGGAGACCATCGGCGGGCGGGGGTCGAACGGGACCGCGTTGCGGTTGACGGTGATGCCGACGCGGTGCAGGCGGTCCTCGGCCTGCTGCCCGTCGAGCGCGGACCTCCGCAGGTCGACGAGGACCAGATGGACCTCGGTGCCGCCGGTCAGCACGGTGATCCCGGCCTCGGCGACGTCGTCGGCCAGCAGCCGTCCGGCGAGGATACGGGCGCCGTGCAGGGTGCGCTGCTGGCGCTCCCTGAACTCGGGGCCGGCGGCCACCTTGAAGGCGACCGCCTTCGCCGCGACGACATGCTCCAGCGGGCCGCCCTGCTGACCGGGGAAAACCGCCGAGTTGATCTTCTTGGCGAGGGCGGCGCGGCTGAGGATCACGCCGCCGCGCGGGCCGCCGAGGGTCTTGTGGGTGGTGGTCGTGACGACATCGGCGTACGGCACCGGGTTCGGGTGCAGGCCCGCGGCCACCAGCCCGGCGAAGTGGGCCATGTCGACGAGCAGATACGCGCCGACCGCGTCGGCGATCCGCCGGAACTCGGCGAAGTCCAGCCGCCGGGAGTAGGCGGACCAGCCCGCGACGATCATCCTGGGCCGGTGGGCGAGGGCGAGCCGCTCGACCTCGTCCATGTCGATACGCATGTCGGACTCGCGTACGTGGTACGGCACGACGTCGTACAGCTTGCCGGAGAAGTTGATGCGCATGCCGTGCGTCAGATGGCCGCCGTGGGCGAGGTCGAGGCCGAGGATCGTGTCGCCGGGCTCCAGCAGGGCGAACATCGCGGCGGCGTTGGCCTGGGCGCCCGAGTGCGGCTGGACGTTCGCGGCCTCGGCGCCGAAGAGTTCCCGCACCCGGGCGATGGCCAGCCGTTCGACGACGTCGACGTGTTCGCAGCCGCCGTAGTAGCGGCGGCCGGGGTAGCCCTCGGCGTACTTGTTGGTCAGGACCGAGCCCTGGGCCTCCATGACCGCCGCCGGGGCGAAGTTCTCCGAGGCGATCATTTCGAGGGTGGACTGCTGGCGGCGCAGCTCGGCGTCGACCGCGGTGGCGATCTCCGGGTCGAGCGTGCCGAGCCGAAGGGAGAGGGAAGGGGCGACCGTGGTGGTGGACGGGGTGGTTGCCATCTGCACACCATTCTGAGAGCCGACTAAAGAACGACTGATATATTAGCCTCTGCGGTAAGGTATGGGAGCTCGCCGGACAGGTCAAGGGGGCATGGCATGCAGCAGGTGGCGACAGAGCCCGGAGGCGAGGAGCCGTCCCTCGCCGAGCGGGCCTACCGCGTCGTCCGGGACCGTCTCGTCATGCTGGAGATCCGGCCGGGCGCGCCGATCAACGAGGAGCAGCTGGGGCAGTCCCTCGGGGTCGGACGGACACCGGTCCGTGAGGCGCTCAAGCGGCTCCAGTACGAGCGCCTCGTGACGACGTATCCCCGGCGCGGCACCTTCGCCACCGACGTCAACATCACCGACCTCGCCCATATCTCCGAGGTCCGGCAGGAGCTGGAGCCGCTGGCCGCCGCCCAGGCCGCGCGGCGGGCCACGGCCACGGACCGCGCGGCGCTGACGGCCCTGCGGCGGGAGCTGGGCGGCGCGGACTCCGGCCGCCAGGACGCCACCGAGCTGATGCAGCTGGACCTCCAGGTGCACCGCGCGA
Organism: Streptomyces phaeolivaceus; assembly: GCF_009184865.1. Taxonomy (NCBI): domain Bacteria; kingdom Bacillati; phylum Actinomycetota; class Actinomycetes; order Kitasatosporales; family Streptomycetaceae; genus Streptomyces; species Streptomyces phaeolivaceus. The sequence continues at coordinate 128,999 of NZ_CP045096.1, forward strand.
TCTACGCCGCCACGCACAACCCGTATCTGGAGGACACCCTCGTCCGCCACGACAACCTGGCCACCCGCATCTGGTGCCTGTTCGTCGACCGGCTGTCCGACATGGCCGGGCATGTCGAGGAGCACGGCCCGCTGATCGAGGCGATCGTCGCGGGTGACGCCGACAAGGCGGCGTATCTCGCCCGCAGCCATGTGGTGGGCTTCGAGCAGGCCGTCCGCGCCGCGATCTGAGCCCCTCAGAGGGGCAGGTAGAAGCGGACGGTGGTGCCGGCCTCGGTGGTGTGCAGGCGTACGAGGTCGGTGATGTAGTGGACGAGCAGCAGGCCGCGTCCGCCCGGCTGGTCGCGGGTCGGTGGTCGGCGGCCCGCCATCGGGTCGGTGAGCCGACCGCCGTCGTGGACCTCGCAGACGACCCGCTCGCCCTCGGCCCAGATCCGCAGCGTCCCCGAACCACCGCCGTGCACCACGCTGTTGGTGGTCAGCTCCGCCACGGCCAGCGTCAGATCCTGCGACCGGTCCGCGGCGAGCCCGAGTCGCCCGGCCTCCCGGACGGCGAAGTCACGAGCCTCCGGGAGCGCCCGCGCGTCGAACGACAGGGTCGCGGCCCCGGGCGGGTAGGTGAGGGGCTGGTTGTAGCGGGCGACGACGCGCTCGGGATCGTAGGCGTCGCTGTCCCGCCGGACACCGGTGTCGATGACGTCGGGGTGGGTGGCGTGGGCGTCGGCGAGTACCTCGGGCGCCAGGCCGTCCGCGTCGTACGGACAGAGGATCGTCACCTCGCGGCCCTCGAAGGCCGCGTTGATGAGAGCCTCGTGCTGGACGCACGCCGGGTACTCCTCGGCCGAACGGCCGGCCCAGATCGGTTCCCCGATGATCCTGACCCGCCGGCCCGGGTGGGCGTCGGCGAAGGCCCGCAGGACACCGGGGATGATCCGCCCCGGGTTGCGGCCGACCTCGGTCATGTCCAGGAACTCGACGCCGGTGGCGCCGGTTCCCAGCCCGCCCCTGATCAGGTCGAGGTGGGGGCCGGGAACGGCGACCGCGAGGGCCTCCCCGGCGGCCAGGCCCTCCAGGAGGAAGGGGACCGTGCCCGCCGTGTACTGCTCCTCGCCCCGGTAGAACAGCGCGGGGTGCGCGAAGGGGTCGACACCGGTGGCCGTACTCATCGCCCCGCCACCTCGATCGTCGAAAGGCCGGGCCAGAACATGCCCAGGATGCGCGGCAGTTCCGGTGGCGGACTGTCCACGACGATCCGGCCGGCGCCCAGGTGCTGCGCGGTGACCGCGAGCGCCGCCGCGCCGCCCACATCGATGGCCCGCAGATCGGACAGCTCCACGAAGGAGACGTCCGTGTGGGCGCTCGCCAGCTCCTCCAGCCCCTGCTCCCAGCAGGAACGGGTGCTCACATTGATCTCCCCGGCGGCACGGATACCGGGGCGCCCGGCCAAGGAACGGATCTCCAGCGCCGCGCCGCCACGCGACGACTCCGCCGGAGCCGTCCGGCCCACGCCGTGGGAGACATCCACGGTTCCTCCCCGTCTCACCCGCCACCGGGCGTCATCGTATAACCCGCCCGTGCGGCAGCGCTCAACAACCGTCCGGTCGTTCGGTACCGGCCGGACGGAAGCACGCCGACACCGTCTTGCCGTGCCGTTGCCCCTTCATCTCCAGTTCGTCGGCGAGCATCCGCACGATGCCCACCCCTCGGCCGGAGACCTCGCCCGCCCTCGGATGACGCCGGCGCGGCATCGTCGGGTCCTCGTCGTGGACGCTCACATGGAGGAGGTCGCCGTCCCAGGTGAGGATCAGCCGCGCGTCGCTGTGGGCGTGCACATGCGCGTTGGTGAGCAGTTCGGACACGGCCAGGACGATGGCGTCCACCGTCTGGGGTTCGGCCGCGGTCCATGGAAGGGACTCCAGCTGCTGTCGTGTCCATCGCCGCCCGGCGCGCACGCCGCCCGCCACCGGGAACGAATGCGCCCAGCCCATCGCCTTGATCGCCATCGACTTCCCCGTCCTGTCGTCCGAACCCCTCGTGTCCCTCCTACGGACCGTGTGCCCGCGCCCCGCGTCCTCAGACCTCCTGCCGCCCGGTCGCCCGCCGGGCCCGGTCCGGGGGCCGGGTCCCAGGGCCTGTCTGAGCCCTAGGTCACCCGCACGCCGACGAGACAGGTGTCGTCGTCCGTGTCGGATCTGCTGTGGGTGAGGAGGCGGTCGAGTTGCTGGTCGAGGGTGGGCGGGACCGTGCGGGCGGCGGTCAGGAGCTGGGCGAGGGACTCCTCCATGGACCGGTCTCGGCGTTCGATCAGGCCGTCCGTGTACATCAACAGGGTGTCTTCGACGGCCAGTTGGAGTTCGTGCTCCTCGTACACGGCCTCGGGCAGCGCGCCGAGCAGCAGGCCCTTGATCAAGGGCAGTGAGGTCGCCTCGCCGACGCGTACCAGGACGGGCGGCAGATGGCCCGCCCTGGCCCAGCGCAGGGTGTGCCGGGCCGGGTCGTACAGGCCGCAGACGGCCGTCGCGGTGACGGATCCGGTGAGATGGTGGGCCACCATGTTGAGCCAGGACAGCAGTTGGCCCGGCCCCGCGCCCGTCACGGCGAGACCGCGCAGCGCGTTGCGCAGGACGACCATGCTGGTGGCCGCCTCGATGCCGTGTCCGGCGACGTCTCCCACGCACAGCAGCACCAGCCCGGACGGCAGCACCACCGCGTCGTACCAGTCGCCGCCCACCAGGTGCTGGGTCTCCGCGGGCCGGTAGCGCACGGCCACCCGCAGCCCGGGGGCCTCCAGCGGGGCCTGCGCCGGGGGCATGATCGCGTGCTGGAGCTGGAGGGTGAGCCGGTCGCGTTCGCTCGCCTGCTGCTCGGAGTGGGCGAGTTGGTCGCGGGTGGCGGCGAGGGCGACCTCGGTCCAGTGGTGGGCGGAGATGTCCTGGTAGGCGCCCCGGACGACGGACAGCGTGCCGTCGGAGTCGAGGACCGGCTCGGCCACCACCCGGATGTGCCGGGTCACTCCGTCGGGCCGCTGGAGCCGGAAGGCGGCGGACGCGGGGCGGCGGTGGTGCAGCAGGGTGCGCAGGAACCTGCCGATGGCGACGGCGTCGTCGGGGTGGGCGTGCGCGGGCAGGTCCTCCAGCGGCACCGGGCCGCTGACGGCGGGTTTGCCGTAGAGGCTGTAGAGCTGGCCGTTCCAGGTGATCTCGCCGGTGACGAGGTTCTCCTCGAAGCCGCCGATACGGCCGAGGCGCTGGGCGTGCTGGAGGAGGCTCGCGAGCCGGGCGGTCTCGTCCTCTATGCGCCAGATCAGCAGGACGCTGCCGCCGTGCCGGCTGATGTTGATGTCGGCGACGGCCGCGAGCGGGACGTCCTCGACCAGGGAGGTGAGCCGCATCCGGCGGGCCCGGAACGCCTCGCCCGTGGCGTAGACGCGTTCGATCTGCTCGAACAGTTCGCTCTCGCCCGCGGCCATCGGATACGTCTCCAGGAGCAGGGCCCCGTTGACGGCGCCGCGCGGCCGTCCGGCCGGGTCGAGGAAGCGGCTGTTGACGTGGTGGATACGGAAGTCGGCGAGTTCCCCGGTGGAGTCCAGGTGCGGGACGAGCACGAGTGTCGGGTCGTGCAGGCCGTCCGCCAGGTCGATCAGCTCGGCGACGTCCGGCAGGATCCCGGGCGGCCCGGCGCTGTCGGGCGGGTGCGGGGCGCGGGTCTCCAACGTGTGCGCGCACAGTTCGGCGAGGGCCTCGATCTGGCGGACGATCTGCGGAGGCTGGGCCTCCAGCGGTATCGGCCAGACGATCTCCAGTACGCCGTGGATCCGGCCGCCGGTGCCCGCGGGGAGGGCGACCCGGCCGCCGTCGGGGTGGTGGTGCCGTCCGATGGAGGGCAGGCCGGTCTCCGACAGGCAGGCGATCCAGCGGCCGGTCCGCTCGCCGAGTCCGTGGCGGGCCACGGTGACCACGCCGGGTGGCACATAGCGCCAGCGGGCCGCCTCGGCGGCGGAGAATCCGGCGCTGCCCGCCAGGGTGAGGGAGCCGTCGGCGCCGAGCGCCCAGATGGCCACGGCCTCCGCGCCGAGCGGGGTGAGTGCGTGTTCCAGCAGGGAGTCGGCCACGGACTGGGCGTCGTGCGCGGCCAGCGCGGCGCTCTCGGCGGTCCGCAGCCGTACGGCCGGGGAGTCGCCGCCCGGTGGCGGTTCGGTGGCGTCGGCGCGGGCGGCCGTGAGGGCGAGGAAGGCGGTGGTGACCTCGGAGAGCCGGTCGCGGGCGGCCTGGTTGATGACCTCGACGGCGAATTCGAGGGGGGTGGCGCCCGCCTGCTCGGTCAGCTCGGCGAGTTGCCGTGCCGCCTGGGCCGGCCCGCACCCGAGCCGTTCGACGAGGATGCCCTTGGCCAGTTCGGTCAGGGCGCGCCCGTCCGCCTCGGCCTGGGCCGCCTGCACCTCGCGGCGCAGCCGCTCGACGGTCGCGGCGAGTCTGCCCACGGGGGAAGGCTGTTCCTTCCCGTCTCTCGCCGCCCCGGCGTCCTGCTGCTCGCCGGGCTGGTGGGGATGGCTCACGGTCGACCTGTTCCTCGGCTCGGGTGTCCGGGGACACCACGGGGTCGTCGGCTGATGCGCGCGGTGGCGTGGCTGCCCGTCATACGGCGAGCCAGCGCCGGACGCGCCCGATCAGGTCGTTCGTGTCGACCGGCTTGGTGACGTAGTCGTTCGCGCCGGACGCGAGGCTCTTCTCCTGGTCGCCGGGCATGGCCTTGGCGGTGACGGCGATGATGGGCAGTTCGGCGTACTGGGGCATCGCGCGGATCTCGGCGGTGGCGGTGTAGCCGTCCATCTCCGGCATCATCACGTCCATCAGGACGACGGAGACGTCCGGGTGGGCGAGGAGCATCTCGATGCCCTTGCGGCCGTTCTCGGCGTGCAGGACGTGGAAGCCGTGGAGTTCCAGCATGCCGCTCAGGGCGAAGAGGTTGCGGGCGTCGTCGTCGACCACGAGCACCTTGCGGCCGGCGAAGGTGCCGTCGACGACCTGTGCGGCGGGGCGCTGGGACTCCTCGGCGCGGACCAGGGACAGCACGTCGCCGGGTTCCTCGGCGGACAGGTGCAGGGTGATCCGTTCGCGCAGTTCGTCGAGGCTGGACAGGAAGTCCAGGGGGCGGCCGTCCGCCCGGGAGCGCAGTGTCCGCTCGTGCGCCAGGTCCACGCGAGGGCCGGTGTGCACCAGCACGGGCACGCTGACCAGCGCGGAGTCGCCCTCCATGGCCTCCAGCAGACGGGCGCCCTCGTCGTCGGGCATGCCGAGTTCGAGGACGACGCAGTGGCAGGGTTCGGCGGCCAGGGTGCTCGCCGCCTCCTGTGCTCCGATCGCCGTGATGATGTCGATGGCCCCGAGCGGGTCGCCGTCGGACGCGAGGTCGGCGACCGCGCGTTCGGCGACGAGGGTCAGCAGTCCCCGGGGGCGGTCCTCGACGACGAGCAGCCGGCGGCGGCGCTGCTCGGGCACCGAGGCGGAGGCGGTGTCGGGCCGGGAGGCCGAGGGGAGTTCCCGGCCGTCGGCATGGGGGTGCTCGGACGACGGGCCGCCGCCGTCGAGGAGTTCCTCGAAGTCGGCGCGTGCCACGGGGAGGTAGAGGGTGAAGGTGCTGCCCTGGCCGGGTGTGCTGTCGACGGTGACGGCGCCGCCGAGGAGATGGGCGATCTCCCGGGTGATGGAGAGGCCGAGGCCGGTGCCGCCGTACTTGCGGCTGGTGGTGCCGTCGGCCTGCTGGAACGCCCCGAAGATCGTCTCCAGCTGCTGCCGGGGAATGCCGATGCCGGTGTCCTTGACCCGGAAGGCCACGACGGGTCCGCCGCGCAGGACGCCGGTGGGGACCTCCCGGTCGGCGGCGGGTTCGATGCGCAGGGCGACGCCGCCCTGTTCGGTGAACTTCACCGCGTTCGACAGCAGGTTGCGCAGGATCTGCCGCAGCCGGGAGTCGTCGGTGAGCAGGTCGGCGGGGGTGCCCGGCGCGGTGGCCACCGTGAAGTCCAAGGACTTCTGTGTCGTCATGGGCCGGAAGGTCGCCTCGACGTATTCGAGGAGTTTGCGCAGCGGGACCCGTTCGGGGGCGACATCCATCTTGCCCGCCTCGACCTTCGACAGGTCGAGGATGTCGTTGATCAGCTGCAGCAGGTCCGAGCCCGCCGAGTGGATGATGCCCGCGTACTCGACCTGCTTGGGGGTGAGGTTGCGGGAGGGGTTCTGCGCGAGCAACTGGGCGAGGATCAGCAGGCTGTTGAGCGGGGTGCGCAGTTCGTGGCTCATGTTGGCCAGGAACTCCGACTTGTACTTGGAGGCCAGCGCGAGCTGCTGCGCGCGGGTCTCCAGCTCCTGCCGGGCCTGTTCGATCTCCAGGTTCTTGGCCTCGATGTCGCTGTTCTGCGAGGCCAGCAGGGAGGCCTTCTCCTCCAGTTCGGCGTTGGAACGCTGGAGTTCGTCCTGCTGGACCTGCAACTCCTCGGAGCGGGCCTGGAGTTCGGCGGTCAGCCGCTGGGACTCGCCGAGCAGTTCGTCGGTGCGGGCGTTGGCGACGATGGTGTTGAGGTTGACGCCGATGGACGGCATCAGCTGGGAGAGGAAGTCCTGGTGGATCTGGGTGAAGGGGGTGACGGAGCCCAGCTCGATGACGCCGAGGACCTGGTCCTCGACCACGATGGGCAGTACCACCAGGGCGCTGGGCACGGCCTGTCCGAGACCGGAGGAGATGGTCACATAGCCCGGCGGCAGCTCCTCGACGCTGATGGGGCGGCGGTTGCGCGCGGCCTGCCCGACCAGGGAGCGGCCGACGGGGATGCGATGGGGCCGGTCGGTGTCGTTGGGATAGCCGTACGAGCCCACGAGCCGCAGTTCGGGGCCGCGCGCGGTGTCCTCGGCGAGGTAGAAGGCGCCGTACTGCGCGGAGGCCAGCGGGGCGAGTTCGTCCATGATGAGTTCGGCGACGACGGGCAGTTCGCGGTGGCCCTGCATCAGGCCGGAGATCCGGGCGAGGTTGGTCTTCAACCAGTCCTGTTCCTGGTTGGCCCGGGTGGTCTCCCGCAGGGACTCCACCATGGAGTTGATGTTGTCCTTCAGTTCGGCGACCTCGCCGGAGGCGACCACGGTGATGGAGCGGGTCAGATCGCCCTCGGCGACGGCGCTCGTCACCTCGGCGATCGCGCGGACCTGGCGGGTGAGGTTCCCGGCGAGTTCGTTGACGTTCTCCGTGAGCCGCTTCCAGGTGCCCTCGACGCCCTCGACCTCGGCCTGTCCGCCGAGCCGTCCCTCGCTGCCGACCTCCCGGGCGACCCGGGTGACCTCGGCGGCGAAGGAGGACAGCTGGTCGACCATCGTGTTGATGGTGGTCTTCAGCTCCAGGATCTCGCCGCGCGCGTCGACGTCGATCTTCTTCGACAGATCACCGCCCGCCACGGCCGTCGTCACCAGGGCGATGTTGCGGACCTGCCCGGTGAGGTTGTTGGCCATCGAGTTGACGTTGTCGGTGAGGTCCTTCCAGGTGCCGGCGACGTTGGGCACATGGGCCTGGCCCCCGAGGCGTCCCTCGGTGCCGACCTCGCGAGCGACGCGGGTGACCTCGTCGGCGAACGCGGAGAGCGTGTCGACCATGGTGTTGATGACGTCCGCGAGGGCCGCGACCTCGCCCTTGGCCTCGACGGTGATCTTCTGGGACAGGTCGCCGCGGGCGACGGCGGTGGCGACCTGGGCGATCGAGCGGACCTGGCCGGTCAGGTTGGACGCCATCACGTTGACGTTGTCCGTCAGGTCCTTCCAGGTCCCCGACGCGCCCCGGACGATCGCCTGTCCGCCGAGATTGCCCTCGGTGCCGACCTCGCGGGCGACGCGGGTGACCTCGTCGGCGAACCCGGACAGCTGATCCACCATCGTGTTGATGGTGTTCTTCAACTCCAGAATCTCACCCCGCGCATCCACGGTGATCTTCTGCGACAGATCGCCCTGCGCCACCGCCGTGGCCACCTGCGCGACATTGCGGACCTGCGCGGTGAGGTTGCCCGCCATGAAGTTCACGGAGTCGGTGAGATCGCGCCAGGTGCCCTTGACGCCCTGGACGTCCGCCTGACCGCCGAGCCGCCCCTCGGTGCCGACCTCGCGGGCGACCCGGGTCACCTCGTCGGCGAACCCGGACAGCTGATCCACCATCGTGTTGATGGTGTTCTTCAACTCCAGAATCTCACCCCGCGCATCCACGGTGATCTTCTGCGAGAGGTCCCCCTGCGCCACCGCCGTGGTCACCTGGGCGACATTGCGGACCTGGGAAGTGAGGTTGCCCGCCATGAAGTTGACCGAATCGGTGAGGTCCCGCCAGACCCCGCCGACGCCGGGCACCTGGGCCTGTCCACCGAGCCGGCCCTCGCTGCCGACCTCCCGGGCGACCCGGGTCACCTCGTCGGCGAACGCGGAGAGCTGGTCGACCATCGTGTTGACGGTCTCCTTCAGCTGAAGGATCTCGCCCCGCGCGGGCACGTCGATCTTCTGCGACAGATCGCCCCTGGCGACCGCGGTGGCCACCTGCGCGATGTCACGGACCTGGGTGGTCAGATTGCCCGCCATGGCGTTGACCGAGTCGGTCAGATCGGCCCAGGTGCCCGAGACCCCCGGCACCTCCGCCTGACCGCCGAGCGTGCCCTCGGTGCCCACCTCGCGCGCCACCCGGGTCACTTCCGAGGTGAACACGGAGAGTTGGTCCACCATGCCGTTGAAGACGGTGGCGATGTCGCCGAGCAGGCCGTCGCCGTCGGAGGGCAGCCGGGTGCCGAAGTCACCGTCCCGTACGGCGGTCAGTCCGGCCAGCAGCTGCCGCAGCTCCTGCTCGCCCGGCGCCCGGTCGGCGGCGTCGATCGTCCTGCTGCTCATGCGCACCCTCGTTCCGCTCCCCAAGAGCCCCCGCACCGAGGACTCGGAACCCGCGCCGGGCCGCGAACGACCCGCTCACCTACCGCGTCTTCCGCAGCTCACGGATCGGCCGGATGAGAGAAATCCGGTGAAGGTTAACGCAGTTGTCGTCCGACAACCAAAGCCTGCGGCGGAGATCGCGGTCGCCCCGAAAAGATACCGGCCGACCCCGGCTTCCGGCGGTCCCGGACTCCGGAAAGAAATCCAGGAAATCCTGCCCCGCCGATGTCGAGAACCCGTGCCGTGCCCCGTCCCCGGGGTGAACGCGGCCAGAATGGGCCGCACCAGTACCGAGGAGAACCGTCATGGCCAAGTACCTGCTCCTGAAGCACTACCGGGGCGCCCCGGCCGCCGTCAACGACGTGCCCATGGACCAGTGGACGCCGGAGGAGATCTCGGCCCACATCCAGTACATGCGGGACTTCGCGGAGCGGCTGGAGAAGACCGGCGAGTACGTCGACGGTCAGGCGCTCGCCCCCGAGGGGTCCTGGGTCCGCTACGACGGTGAGGGGCGCCCGCCGGTGACCGACGGACCGTTCGCCGAGACCAAGGACCTCATCGCGGGCTGGATGGTGATCGACGTCGACAGTCACGAGCGGGCAGTCGAACTGGCCGGAGAGCTGTCGGCCGCCCCCGGGGCGGGCGGAGAGCCGATCCACGAGTGGCTGGAGGTGCGCCCGTTCCTGACCGCGGCGCCCAGCACCACGGACGAGTGCCACCCTTGATGGACGAGGCCCTGCTCAGAAGCCTCACGCCGAGTGTGATCGGTGTCCTCGTCCGCCGCGGAGCAGACTTCGCGGCGGCCGAGGACGCCGTGCAGGACGCGCTGGTCGAGGCGGTCCGCGTCTGGCCCGCCGACCCGCCGCGCGACGCGAAGGGCTGGCTGGTCACCGCGGCCTGGCGCAAGTTCCTCGACGCGACCCGCTCAGACACCGCACGGCGTCGGCGCGAGGACCTCGTGGACGAGGAGCCGGCGCCGGGCCCCGCGCCCGGGGTGGACGACACGCTCCAGCTGTACTTCCTGTGCTCCCACCCGTCCCTGACCGCCTCGTCCGCGGTCGCCCTCACCCTGCGTGCCGTCGGCGGCCTCACCACCCGGCAGATCGCCCGCGCCTACCTGGTGCCCGAGGCGACCATGGCGCAACGCATCAGCCGGGCCAAGCGCACCGTCTCCGGTGTGCGATTCGACCGGCCCGGCGATGTCGCCACCGTGCTGCGCGTCCTCTACCTCGTCTTCAACGAGGGCTACTCCGGTGACATCGACCTGGCCGCCGAGGCCATCCGGCTCACCCGGCGGCTCAGCGCCTCGATCGACCATCCCGAGGTGGCGGGGCTGCTCGCCCTGATGCTGCTCCACCACGCCCGGCGGTCCGCCCGGACCACCCCCGACGGCAGCCTCGTGCCGCTGGCCGAGCAGGACCGGGGCCGGTGGGACACGACGATGATCGCCGAGGGGGTCGTGATCCTGCAGACGGCTCTCTCCCGGGACCGCCTCGGCGAGTTCCAGGCGCAGGCCGCCATCGCCGCCCTGCACGCCGACGCGCCCACCGCCGAGGAGACGGACTGGGTGCAGATCGTCGAGTGGTACGACGAGCTGGCACTCCTGACCGACAGCCCGGTGGTCCGGCTCAACCGGGCGGTGGCCGTGGGCCAGGCCGACGGGCCGCGCGCCGGTCTGGCGGCGCTCGCCGCGCTGGACGACTCGCTGCCCCGGCACACCGCGGTGGCGGCCTATCTCCATGAGCGCGACGGCGATCTGCCGACGGCGGCACGCCTCTACGCCGAGGCGGCCCGCAAGGCCCCCAACCTGGCCGAGCGCGACCATCTGACCCGCCAGGCCGCCCGGCTCAACGCCGACCGGCGCGGACCCGCCCGGTAGGCGTGGCGGCCCACCGGGCGGGTCCGGCCCCGGTCAGCAGATCCGCGGCAACTGCTCCCCGATCGGCAGGTCGACCACCCGGGTGCCGCCGAGCCCGGTCCGGGCCACGACCATGCCGGGATGCTCCTCGACGGCCTCGCCGATGATCACGGAGTCCGCGCCGAGCGGGTGGGCGCGCATCGCCTCCAGCACCGCGTCGGCGTGCGCGCGCGGGACGAAGGCGACGAGCTTGCCCTCGTTGGCGATGTACATCGGGTCCAGTCCGAGGATGGCGCAGGCGTTGGCCACAGCCGGGGGGACGGGGATGTCGCGTTCCCGGACGACGACGCCGGTGCCGGAGGCCGCCGCGATCTCGTTGAGCGAGGCGGCCAGGCCTCCTCGGGTGGGATCGCGCAGTACATGGAGATCCGGGGTGACGGCGAGCATGGTGTCGACGAGGCCGCCGAGCGCCGCGCAGTCGCTCTTGATCTCCACCCCGAACTCCAGCCCCTCGCGCACGCTCATGATCGCCACGCCGTGGACGCCGATGGCGCCGCTGACGATCACGACATCTCCGGGGACGACCCGCTGGGGCCGCAGATCGACCCCCGCCGGGACGATGCCGATGCCCGCCGTGTTGATGAAGATCCCGTCGCCGTGCCCGGCCTCCACCACCTTGGTGTCACCGGTGGCGACCTCCACCCCGGCGGTGCGCGCCGCCGCGCCGAGCGCCTTGGACACCCGGGTGACCACGTCCAGCTCGACGCCCTCCTCCAGGATGAACCCGCAGGAGAGGTAGGCGGCACGGGCCCCGCTCATGGCGAGGTCGTTGACGGTTCCGTTGACCGCCAGGTCACCGATGCTGCCGCCGGGGAAGAACAGCGGCCGTACGACGTAGGAGTCGGTGGAGAACGCGAGCCTTGCGCCGCCCAGGGAGAGGACCGCGGCGTCGCCCATCTGCGCCAGCACCTCACCGCCGAACGCGGGCGCGAAGATCTGCTGGACCAGTTCGGCGGAGAGGACCCCGCCGCCGCCGTGGCCCATGACGACCCGGGGCCGGTCCCGCACGGGCAGCGGGCAGGTCCACGCCTCGACGTCGAGGACGGGCAGTTCGGTGGTGTCAGACAACGGGGCTCGCCTCCCGAACCGTCGTGGTGGCGGGCAGGTCGAGCCGCCGGTAGAGGTAGTAGGCCGCGCAGGCCCCCTCGCTGGACACCATCGTGGCTCCCAGCGGCGTACGAGGCGTGCACAGGGTGCCGAAGGCCTCGCACTCGTGCGGCTTGAGCAGCCCTTGCAGGACCTCCCCGCTGCGGCACTCGGCGGGTTCGGCGGTGCGGATGCCGTCGACCGCGAACCGGTGCTCGGCGTCGTGGTCGCGGTACTTCGGCGACAGCCGCCAGCCGCTGTCGGGGATCACCCCGATACCGCGCCAGGCCCGGTCGGTGACCTCGAAGACGTCCTCCAGCATGGCCCGTGCGGCCGGATTGCCCTCCGGCCGCACGGCGCGGGCGTAGGCGTTGTCGACGGTGTGCTCCCCGCGTTCCAGCTGACGGACGGCCCGGCGTACGCCTTCGAGGATGTCCAGCGGCTCGAAGCCCGTCACGACGATCGGCACCCGGAAGCGCTCCGCCAGCTCCGGGTACTCCTCGACGCCCATCACGCTGCACACGTGTCCGGCCGCGAGGAAGCCCTGCACCCGGCAGCTGGGCGAGGACATGATCGCCTCGATGGCGGGGGGTACGCGGACGTGGGACACCAGCATGCTGAAGTTCCCGATGCCCAGCCTGCGGGCCTGGTGGACCGTCATCGCGTTGGGGGGTGCCGTCGTCTCGAAGCCGATGCCGAAGAACACCACTTCGCGGTCGGGGTTCCGCTGGGCGATCAGCAGCGCGTCGAGCGGCGAGTAGACGACCCGTACGTCACCGCCCTCGCCGCGGACCTGGAACAGGTCCCGGCCGGTGCCCGGCACCCGGAGCATGTCCCCGAAGGAGCAGAAGATCACGCCCGGCCGGGAGGCGATCTCCAGCGCCTTGTCGATGACCTCCAGCGGGGTCACGCACACCGGGCAGCCGGGGCCGTGGATCAACTCGACCTGTTCCGGGAGGAGTTGGTCGAGGCCGTGCCGGATGATGCTGTGCGTCTGCCCGCCGCACACCTCCATGAGGGCCCATGGCCGGGTCACCGTGGCGTGGATGTCGTCGAGGAGCCGACGCGCCAACTCCGGGTCCTGGAACTCGTCGATGTACTTCACGGGTTGCGCACCTCTTCCAGCGGGTCGGTGCCCGCCTCCTTCGCCGCCATCTCCCAGGGGTCGCCGAACTCCTCCTGCAGCATGCCGAGTTCGGCGAAGAGTTCGAGGGTCTGCCGGGCCGACTCCTCGTCCAGCCGTTGCAGGGCGAACCCGACGTGGACGATGGCGTACTCGCCGACCTGGAGGTCGGGCAGATACTCCAGGCACACCTCCTTGACCACGCCGCCGAAGTCGACGGTGGCCATCCGGGTGCCGTCCCGTTCCTCGATGTCCAGCACTCTGCCGGGTACCGCCAGGCACATGAGCCTCTCCTCGCTGTGGGTCGCGCTTCGCTCAGTCGGTGGGAGTCACGGCGGGAGCGGCCCGGCCGGCCACCATCAGCTGGCCCAGCGCCAGACCGCCGTCGTTGGGCGGCACCAGTTGATGCCGCAGGACCGTGAAGCCGTCCGCGCGCAGGACTGCGGCGCAGGCGGAGGAGAGCAGCGTGTTCGCGAACACACCGCCCGACAGCACGACGGTGTCCAGCCCGTGCCGCTCCCGCGCCCGCGCGCACATCCGGTGCACCAGAGCGGTCACGCCCTGATGGAAGCGCGCCGCGATCAGGGTCGGATCGACGCCGGCGCGCAGATCGCCGACGATCGCCGCGAGCACGGGCGCCGCGTCGGCCCGTACCGCGCCGCCCCCGTCCCCTTCCGCCCCCGGGTCCGGGTCCGGGGCCGGGTCGTGCAGGGCGAAGGCGTACGCGATGGTGTCCCGGGCCGGTGCGCACAGTGCCGCGCCCTCCAGTTCGACGGCGGCCTGTGCCTCGTATCCGGCGCGGTGGCAGACACCGGCCAGCGAGGACACGGCGTCGAAGAGCCGGCCCATGCTGGAGGTGGGAACGCAGTTCAGGCCACGCTCCAACTGCTGCTCCAGCACCCGGAGTTCGTCGGGCGGGCAGGCGGCCGTACAGGGGAGGTCGTCGGAGCGGTCGATCCCGGCCGCCCACAGATGGGCCAGTGCCATGCGGTACGGGCGGCGGACCGCGGTGTCGCCGCCGGGGAGCGGGACGTGGGCGAGGTGCCCGAACCGGGTGAAACGGTCGTAGTCGGCGAGCAGGAACTCCCCGCCCCACACGGCCCCGTCGTCGCCGTGGCCCGTGCCGTCGAAGGCGACGCCGATGACCGGCCGGGTGCCGTCGAGCCCGTGTTCGGCCATCGCGGCGGCGATGTGCGCGTGATGGTGCTGGACGCGGACGACGGGCCGCCGCGCCGCGTTGCGGTCGGCCCAGCGGGCGGACCGGTAGCCGGGATGCCGGTCGGACACCAGGATCTCGGGCCGTACTCCGGTGATGGTCTCCAATTGTCCCTCCGCGCGTTCGAAGGCCCGCTGGGTGCCGAGGTCGTCCATGTCGCCGATGTGCGCCGACAGCCAGGCCCGGCGCCCCGAACCCAGGCAGAAGGCGTTCTTCAGGTCGCCGCCGACGGCGAGGGACGGGCGTACGGGCAGCGGCAGGGCGACCGGCAGCGGGGCGTATCCGCGCGAGCGGCGGATGACCAGGTGCTCGCCGTCGCAGACCCGCACCACGGAGTCGTCGCACGGCACGTGGATCGGCCGGTCGTGCGTGAGCCAGGCGTCGGCCAGGTGCGCCAGCCGTTCCAGCGCCTCGGTGTCGTCGGTGACGATCGGTTCGCCGGACAGGTTGCCGCTGGTCATCACGAGCAGCCGGGGTCCTTCCGCGTCGCCGGGCAGGCCGAGCAGCAGGTGGTGCAGCGGGGTGTACGGCAGCATCACGCCGAGGTCGGGGCTGCGGGGCGCGACGGCATCGGCGGGCCGCGGATCATCGAGTGAGCGCGGTCGGCGTCGGAGCAGCACGACCGGCCGGGCCCGGCCTTCGAGGAGACTCCGCTCCTCGGGGCTCAGCCGCACGAGGTGCCGGATGTCGTCCGCCGTCCTGGCCATCACGGCGAACGGCTTGTCCCCGCGCGCCTTCCGGCGCCGAAGGAGGGCGACGGCGGCCTCGTCGGTGGCGTCGCAGGCGAGGTGGTAGCCGCCCAGCCCCTTCACGGCGACGATCGCTCCCCGCGCCAGCAGGGCGCGCGCCTCGGCGACCGGATCCGTTCCTCCGGCGCCCTCGAAGCCCGACCCCTGTCCGACGACCAGCCGCAGCCGGGGTCCGCAGGCCGGGCAGGCGACCGGCTGCGCGTGGAAGCGCCGGTCGGCCGGGTCCGCGTACTCGCGGGAGCAGTCGGCGCACATCGCGAAGCCGGCCATGGTGGTGTGGGCCCGGTCGTAGGGCACCCCGGTGACGATGGTGAAACGGGGGCCGCAGTGGGTGCAGTTGACGAACGGGTGGCGGTACCGCCGGTCCGCCGGGTCGGACAGTTCGGCGAGGCAGTCGGCGCAGGTGGCAGAGTCCGGGGAGACCAGGGTGCGGGCCGGTCCGCCGGAGCGGGAGGCGAGGATGGTGAACGCGGTGCCGCCGGCGGGAGGCAGTTCCCGGTGGTCGACGGAGTCGACGCGGGCCAGCGGCGGTGCCTGGGCGGCGATCCGGTCGCAGAACCCGGCCACGGCCGTGGCGGAGCCCTCGATCTCCACGACGACGCCCTCCGGAGTGTTGCTCACATGCCCGGCCAGGGCGAGTTCGGTGGCGAGGCCGTACAGGTAGGGCCGGAAGCCGACGCCCTGCACCACTCCCCGGACGGTGACCCGGCGGCGCGACGGAGCCTCGGCGACGGCGACGGCTGCCGGGGTCCGCGACGGGGCCTCGGCCTGGGGACCGCTCACGAGTGGGTGTGGGCCATGGCGCCGGTGACCTCCGGGTGCGCGTGGGTGTGCGAGTGCCCGTCGTGGGCGTGACGGTCGTGGGCGTGGGTGTGGGTGTGGCCTTGGTGGTGCGGCAGGCGGGCCATGACCGGGGAGTGGACGGGGGTGCCGTCCAGGGCGGCGATCGCCCGGTCGAGCAGTGCGCCGATCCCCCACCCGGCCCGTGCCGAGGTCATGACGATCTCGACTCCCGGGTTGACCTGTTCCACGTTGGCGCGGAACGCGACCTCGTCGAACTCGACGGCCTCCGCGATGTCCGTCTTGGTGACCACGACCAGCTGGGCCAGGCCGAAGGCGGTGGGGTACTTGAGCGGCTTGTCCTCGCCCTCTGTCACGGAGGCGAGGGTGACACGCAGGGTCTCCCCCAGGTCGTAGGAGGCGGGGCAGACGAGATTGCCGACGTTCTCCACGAACAGCAGCCGGGTGTCGTCGGGCAGCCAGCCGTCGAGGTGTCCGGCGAGCATTCCGGCCTCCAGGTGGCACAGTCCGTCGGTGAGCACCTGTTTGACCGGGACACCCGAACGTGCCAGGCGGATCGCGTCGTTCTCGGTGGCGAGATCCGCGCTGAGCGCCGCGACGGGAAGGGACCGCTCCCGTGCCCGCAGCAGTTCCTGCTCCAGGAGCGCGGTCTTGCCGCTGCCCGGACTGGACAGCAGATTGACGACCGCGGTGCCGCGCGCCACGAGGGCGGAGCGCAGCGCGTGGGCGCTCGCGTCGTTCTTCGCTAGGACGGCCTGGCGCAGGTCGGCGACACGGCACATGGGGTC
Source organism: Streptomyces phaeolivaceus (assembly GCF_009184865.1). NCBI lineage: Bacteria > Bacillati > Actinomycetota > Actinomycetes > Kitasatosporales > Streptomycetaceae > Streptomyces > Streptomyces phaeolivaceus. The sequence continues at coordinate 145,621 of NZ_CP045096.1, forward strand.
AGCGCTCCTCGGGGATCGGTTCGCGGGTGGGGGTGTGCGCGGGGCCGTCGGCCTCCCAGCGCACGTCGACGATCTGCAGTTCCCGGCCCGAGAGCAGGTCGGTCCGCGTCCCGTCGCACACGGGGCAGGTCAGCCGCGGCGGCATGCCGACGGCCCATTCGTGGGCGCAGGCAGTGCACTGGGCCCGCCCCGGAACCGCTTCGGTGACCAGCTCGGCACCCTCCAACAGGGTTCCGGCGCAGGCGAGTTCGAAGCAGAAGGTGAGGGAGTCGGGGACGACACCGGCGAGTTCGCCGACCTGGAGCCGTACCGAGCGGACCGCCGTGACGTTCCCGGCCCGGTCGGCGGCCTCCGCGACCTGGTCGACCACGGCCAGTGCGACGGACATCTCGTGCATGGGTCTCCGCCGTCCTCTCGCCGTCCGGGTCACGCCGGGGTTCATTAGAGGCGTGCCCGCCCGGGACGTCCGGCCCGGCACGCCGTCACCGGCCGACGGGTACGCCGTTCGACGCAACCGCTCGCCGCCCTCGGTTCACATCCGTCGGATCCTCAGGTAGCGCCTGATGTCCGGCAGTACCTCGGCGGCCACGGCGACCAGGGCGGCCACGGCCGCTCCTCCGATGACGATCTTCTTCATCCCGTCTCTCTCCTCATGTCGAAGCCTCAGCGGTCGAAACCCCAGTGGTCGGGACCTCAGTGGTCGGGACCTCAGTGGTAGGGACCTCAGTGGTCGGACTCCGCGCCACGGGCGGCTCAGCGCCGCGCAGCAGTTCCTCGATCAGCCGGACGGCCTCCGGCACGGCCTCGGACACCGGCATGCTGAGCCCGATGCGTTCGTCCACCGAGGCCGGTTCGCAGCCGACGACCAGCACGCGGCGCGGTGGTTCGCCGTCGGTCCCGGCGCAGAGGGTGCCGAGCAGCGCCAGGACGGTGTCGGGGGTCATCCGGTGGCCGTCCAGGGCGGGTGCGGTCGGCGACGGGCTCGCGCCGCCGATCTCGTGGTCGATCACATACAGCGTGCCGGGGGCTCCGCCGCGTGCCGTGGCGTCCACGAGGACGAGGGTGTCGTAGCCGTCCAGGAGCTGGTAGGCGAGGTGCACTCCCCGGACCCCGATGTCCACCACCCCGATGTCTGCGGGGAGTTCGCGTTCGGCGAGCAGGCGTACGGTCTCCACGCCGAAGCCGTCGTCGCCGAGGAAGACGTTGCCGATACCGGCGACGAGGGTCCTGGGGCCGGGTTGTGTCGGCGGGGTCATGCGTCGTCCTCCAGCGGGGTGATCTCGTCGGGCTGGAAGTACAGGAAGCGTCCCTGCTCGCGGCGGATGTCGGCGCCCGGGTCGCTCTCGACGGTGACCGCGAGGTGCACTCCGCCGTCGACGTCGTGCAGGACGGCCTCGACCGTCGCGGTGCGGCCCCGCAGGAAGATGTCCTGTGCGTCGGTGCGTCGCATGCCCGGGTGCAGTTCGACGCGGCTGCCCTTGCCCACCGACCGGCCGTCCACGACGACCCGGTCCTGGGCCGGGTCGAAACCCGCGTCGCTCGCGGGATCCCACCAGGGGGTGTCCGGCCGCGACACCCCGTACTCGTCGGGGAAGCCGTCGGCTCGAACAGCGGGTTCGGGCCCGGTGACCTCGCGCAGACTCCGTACCGCCCCGTGGAGCCGCTCCAGAACCTCGGCCGGCATCGAGTCGGCCAGCTCGATGACGGCGGCGGCCCGTTCGTCGGTGCCCCGGGCCTCGCGTTTCTCCTCGTCGGTGAGGGCGGCGGTGCGCAGCGCGAGGATCTCGTCGATCTCGGTGGCGTCGTAGAGCGCGCCGGGGCTCTCCGGGGCGATGGCCGGATGGTCCTCCAGGATGATCGGGGAGGACAGCACGAGGTCGGCGCGGCCGGGTTCGCCGGCGAGCACGGGCCAGGTGTGCAGATTGCGGCAGGAGGCGATCGCGCCCTTGGCCCACTCGGGGGGATCGGTCATCGACAGGAACGATCCGGCGCTGAGGGCCATGAGGAGGTGGGTGGCGACCAGGGAGTGCGGCAGCGCGGCGTCCCGGTCGGCGCCGCGGCCCTCGGGCGGTGTCCAGCCGCTGGTGTTCTCGACGACGGCGGTCAGCCGCAACGTCCGGTAGGGGCCGTCGAGTTCGCGGGCGGACAGCCGGACCGTGCCGTTGATCTCCTCGGAGCGCCGGACCAGTCGGCCGACGCTCCGGCCGGCCGCGTCGAGGACGGGTGCGGTGTCCTCCCGGGCCGGCACCCGGAAGGGACGGGTGACACCGTCGCCGAGGAGGTCGTCCACCGGCGCGATCACCTCGACCCGTTCCTCGAACCCCTCGTCCCAGGGCACCAGCACCCGGTCGTCGAGGTCGAGTTCGGCGACGGTGTCGAAGCCGCCGTCCGGGCGGACCCGTTGTACCGTGCGCCGCCGGGCGTGCAGGAACCGCACCTCGACGGAGAGGGTCGCGCCCGCCTTGGGTTCCATCAGGCATTCGGTGTGCTGGAAGTCGTGTTCCTCGCACTCGGCGCCCCAGCCGGGCGGCACGAGCACCCCGAACTGCCAGCGCAGCCGGTTCTTGGCGGCGGAGGCGCGGTACGGGTAGAGCACATAGCCCTCGAAGAGGACGGCGTCGGCCACCTGGCGGGCGACGGCGAACCGTTCCTCGGTCTCGGCGGCGAACGCGGTGACGGTCACGGGTCGGTCCTTCCGGTGGTACCGGTGAGCGCGCGGAACGGGTCCCGCACGGGCGCGTCCGCGGCACGGCTCTCGTCGAGCAGGGCCGTGAGGGTCGCCTCCCAGGAGGGCAGTGCGTGCCGGGAGCGGTAGGCGAGGAGGGCGTCCATGGTGTCGCGGGGCAGCCGGATCCAGCCGCAGCCGGGGAAGTGCTGCTCGACCATGTCCCGCCAGGCGGTGACCGGCATCCGGAAGGCCGCCTCCCGGTCCCAGGGGACGGGTTCGACCCGGAAGCCGCCGTCGCCGGTGAACGCCGTACCGGAGAACAGCATCAGCAGGGGGACCTCGCCGTCGGTGAGGGCGGTGAGGTAGCGGGTGGCGGCGATCTCCATGTCGTAGGTGCAGGGCACGACGAGGTCGGTCTCGATCTCTCCGGTGAAGCTCGGGACCATGACCGCGACCTGGGCGAACTGCACGGGCTGGAGCGTGCTGCCCCAGCGGGAGCGTTCGCCGAAGAGGTCCGTCAGTCCGTCGGCCTCGGCGGGCTCGTAGCCGCGTCGGGCGGGTTCGATACGGATCTGGCAGCGCAGGGCGAGGGCGTGCACGCGCGCGTTGTCGGCGGCGGTGACGCGCAGCCGGAAGACGAGGGTCGGTCCGGCGGCGTACCGGTCGGCGCGGACGCCGGTGCAGGCGAAGGAGAATTCCGTCGTCACGGGCGCACCACCTCGGCCACGGGACGGGCGCGGCGCGCGACGTCCGCGAAGAACGCGTCCAGGGCGGCGCGGGCCTCGGCCCCGCCGTCGAAGCCGTGCCACAACAGGCGCATACGGCCCACGAGTTCGTAGCAGATGTCGATCGGTACGAGATACGCCTCGCAGCGTCCGTCCGTGCGGCGCAGCAGCAGGGCCTCCACGTCGGGTTCGAGGAGTCCGGCGAGGCGGCTGCCGCCGAGGACAGCCTCCCAGGTGGCCGGTTCGAGTTCGCTCTCGGTGGCTCCGGCCGGGCTCGGGTAGAGGGCGACCAGTCGGTCGAGGGCCGCGTTGCGGAAGAGGAAGGCGACGCCGACCGGGATCTGCAGGGCTTCCCACGTGGTGTCGTCGAGGCGGTGTCCGGGGTCGGTGAGGTAGCGGGCGGGGACGGCGCGGAAGCGGCCCGCGGCGGCGCCCGGCTGTTCCATCAGGAGCGCGCAGGCGGTGCAGGCGCAGACGAGGGCACGTTTCTCGGTGTCGACCAGGTGGCGGTGGTCCTCGGGCACCGCCACCGCGCACAGTTCGCATTGTTCGGGCTGCGGTGCCCGCTCGGTGACGAACCGGCGCAGGCCGATGGTGGGAGCGGTCACCGGGCCTTCGTCCCGATCTGCAACAGGGTGGGCGCGGCCTTCAGTTCGACGACCGTGACCTCGGGTGCGAAGCAGGTGAGCGCCGCCTCGGCGGCCTGCCGGGCGTCCGCGCCGGAGCCGCAGCCGCACCCGCCGCCGCTCTCCCGGGCCCGCAGCGTGAGCGTGCCGGTCTCCTCGTCGAAGTCCACTACGTCCAGGGCGTGTTCGTGGACGCTGTCGAGGGCGCGGGCGATGCGGGTGTCGCGGTCCTCGGGGTGCAGGTCGTGCAGGACGAGCAGGCTCGCGACCAGTTCGTCCCCGAGGAGCCGTGCCGCCGGGTCGCCGGGTGCGGTGGACAGCAGGTGGAGGACGCGGGCGAGGCCCGCGCCGTAGAAGTCCATGAGGGACCGCACGAGTTCCTCCGCCGCCGTGGTGACGGCCGGGTCGCCGCTCGCCGCCAGCCGGTCGAGCACCTCCTCGACGCGGCGTCCGGTCCGCTCGGCGTTGACCGGCGCCGGCGCCGTCGTGACCGCGCTCATCCGCCCAGTCCGCTCAGGCCGGTGGGCACGTGCATCGACTTCACGGTCTTGCCGCCGCCGACGTACATGTGGACGCCGCAGGGCAGACAGGGGTCGAAGCTGCGGACCGCGCGCATGATGTCGATGCCCTTGAAGTTCTCCGGGGTGTTCTCCTCGAAGATGGGCGTGTTCTGTACGGCGTCCTCGTAGGGGCCGGGGGTGCCGAAGGTGTCCCGGGTGCTGGCGTTCCAGGGGGTCGGCGGATACGGGTGGTAGTTGGCGATCTTGCCGTCGCGGATCACCATGTGGTGGGAGAGGACGCCGCGTACGGCCTCGGTGAACCCGACGCCGATGCCCTCGTCCGGGACCTCGAACTTCTCCCAGGTCTGGGTGCGTCCGGCGCGGACCTCGGCGAGACCCTTCTCCGCGCAGTGCAGGGCGACAGCGGCGGCGTACGCCTGGAAGTAGGTACGGGCGCGGTTGCGTTCCAGCGCGTTGGACCACTTCGGGATCTTCCACTCGAAGGTGGTCTCCGGCTTGGTCATGGTGCGGGGCAGGTTGATGACCACGCTGTGGCCGGTGGCCTTGATGTAGCCGATGTCGACGAGCCCGGACAGGGCGGTGGACCAGAGGCGGGCGATGGGGCCGCCGCCGGTGTCGAGGGCGAGGTGGTCCTTGCCGTCGAACCAGCGCGGGGACATCACCCAGCTGTACTTGTCGTCGAAGTTCCGCTTCTGCGGGGCCGGGATGGTGTGCTGGTTCCACGGGTGGCGCGGGTCCACCGGGTTGCCGAGCGGGTCGTGGGTGACGAACTGCTCCTGGCCCTGCCAGTCCTCGTAGTAGGAGCTGCCGAGGAGGATGCGGATGCCGAGGTTGATCTCGGTGAGGTCGTTGGTGACCAGCTTGCCGTCCACGACGACGCCGGGGGTGACGAACATCTTCCGTCCCCAGTCGGTCATGTTGGCGTAGGTGAAGTCGCAGTGCTCGGGGTCGTTGAGCGCGCCCCAGCAGCCGAGCATGACCCGGCGGCGGCCGACCTCCTCGTAGCCGGGCAGGGCCTCGTAGAAGAAGTCGAACAGGTCGTCGTGGAGCGGCACCACGCGCTTCATGAACTCGACGTACCGCATGAGGCGGCTCATGTAGTCGGTGAAGAGCTGGACGGAGGCGATGGTGCCGACGCCGCCCGGGTAGAGCGTGGAGGGGTGGACGTGACGGCCCTCCATCAGGCAGAACATCTCCCGCGTGTAGCGGCTCACTTGGAGCGCCTCGCGGTAGAACTCGCCCTCCAGGGGGTTGAGCGAGCGCATGATGTCGGCGATGGTGCGGTAGCCGTGCTCGGCGGCGTGCGGGGCCTCGGTGCGTTCGGCGAGTTCGAGGACGCCGGGGTTGGTCTCCTTGACCATTTTCTCGCAGTAGTCGACCCCGACCAGGTTCTCCTGGAAGATGTTGTGGTCGAACATGTACTCCGCCGACTCACCGAGGTTGATGATCCACTCGCCGAGGTGCGGGGGCTTCACGCCGTACGCCATGTTCTGCGCGTACACCGAGCAGGTGGCGTGGTTGTCGCCGCAGATGCCGCAGATGCGGCTGGTGATGAAGTGGGCGTCGCGTGGGTCCTTGCCGCGCATGAAGACGCTGTAGCCGCGGAAGACCGACGACGTGCTGTAGCACTCGGCGACCCGCTTCTGCTTGAAGTCGATCTTCGTGTGGATGCCCAGGGAGCCCACGATCCGGGTGATCGGGTCCCAGGCCATCTCCACCAGGCCACTGCCGTCGCCGGCGGTCTTCGTCTTCGGTGACATCTGTGTGCCGTGCCCTTCGTTGCGTCATTGCGCGGGAGGTTGCGGGTGGTTCGGATGGGGTGCACAAGGCGGAGGTGCGCGAGGCGGAGGTGCGCGAGGCGGAGGTGCGCGAGGCGGAGGTGCGCGAGGCGGAGGTGCGCGAGGCGGGGGTGCGCGAGGCGGGGATCCGGCTACGCGTGGGGGCCGCTCACCACGGGGGCCGGTACCCGGTGGTGATCTTCTGTCCGGCACGGCGCCACCTGGGCTCCTTGTCCACGGTCTTCGCGGTGATCGACCGCAGCCTGCGGACCACGGCGCCGTACGCGCCGCTGGCGTTGCTGGAGAGCTTGGCGCCGGGGGGCTCGTCCATGAACGGCATGAACTTGTCGGGGAAGCCGGGCATGGTGCAGGCGATGCAGATGCCGCCGACGTTGGGGCAGCCGCCGATGCCGTTCATCCAGCCGCGCTTGGGGACGTTGCACTTGACGACCGGGCCCCAGCAGCCGAGCTTGACCAGACAGGTCGGCGAGTCGTACGACGAGGCGAACTGGCCCTGCTCGTAGTAGCCGGCGCGGTCGCAGCCCTCGTGCACGGTGGCGCCGAACAGCCAGGTGGGGCGCAGCTTGTCGTCGAGCGGGATCATCGGGGCGGCGCCGGCCGCCTGGTAGAGCAGATAGGTGAGCGTCTCGGAGAAGTTGTCCGGCTGGATCGGACAGCCCGGGACGCACACGATGGGGATGCCGGCCTGGGACTTCCAGTCCCAGCCGAGGTAGTCCGGCAGCCCCATGGCGCCGGTCGGGTTGCCCGCCATGGCGTGGATGCCGCCGTAGGTGGCGCAGGTGCCGATGGCGACGACCGCGAGGGCCTTCGGCGCGAGCCGGTCGATCCATTCGCTGGTGGTGATCGGCTGCCCGGTCTCCGGGTTGTCGCCGAAGCCGCACCAGTAGCCCTCCGGCTTGATCGCCTCGTTCGGGATGGAACCCTCGACGACCAGCACGAACGGGTCGATCTCGCCCCTCTCCCCCTTGAAGAACCACTCGATGAACGTGTCCGCGCCGCCGACCGGGCCGCACTCGAAGTCGATCAGCGGCCAGTGGACGGCGATCTTCGGAAGCCCCGGCAGCACACCGAGCACGATCTCCTCGATGCTGGGCTGCATGGCCGCCGTCAGCGCGACCGAGTCGCCGTCGCAGCTCAGCCCCGCGTTGATCCAGAGAATGTGGATCGTGGGGGTCTCGTCGGCGGGCGCACCGCCCGCGTGCGCGGCATCGACTGTTCCCGGCGTCGCCTCAGTCATGGGACCGCCTCCTGGGGAGGTAAGGGATGAAAGCCTTCATTTCGACCATCGGTTCTCTTGGTATCAGCCGATCGGCCGCGACGGGACGCCATCGAGGGCCGTTCCGGTGACATCGGTGACGGAGCGGAACCGGCAGGTTCACGCAACCGGGGCGGTTCCGAGATGCGGCGGGGTGCGCGGTGGCCGCTTCTTGTGGACGAAGGCGCGACGCAGGGCGTGGTACGGGGCGTCCGGGTCGTCGAAGGTCCGGCGCATCCGGGTCAGCTCCCGCTCCCGGAAGCCGGCGAGCGGGGTCGTGCTCTCCAGCCGGTCCAGCTCGGTCTTCTTCGCGGTGATCCGGGACGAGGTCGCGGGAAGGGAGGCGAGCCGGGCCGCGAGCCCGCCGACCTCCCCCGCGAACGCGCCGGGACCGCGGTCGACCACCCGGTCGACGAGCCCGAGGCGCAGTGCGTTCGCCGCACTCACCGGCAGGGCCTCGCGCATGAGCCGCTCGGCCGCCTCGGTCCCCACCCGGCGTGGCAGCGAGTACGTCCAGTACTCGGAGCCGTACAGGCCCATCAGCCGGTAGTGCGGGTTGAGGACGGCGCCCGAGCGGCACCACACCTCGTCGGCGGCCAGGGCGAGCATCACGCCGCCCGCCGCCGCGTTGCCCGCGACCGCCGCGACCACCAGGCGGTCCGTGGTGGTGAGAATCACTTCGACCAGGTCGTCGATGGCGTTGATGTTCGCCCAGGACTCGGTGGCGGGGTCGGCGGCGGCCTCGATGACGCCCAGGTGGATCCCGTTGGAGAAGAAGTCCCGTTCGCCGCCCAGCACCAGCACGGACGTGGGCCGCGCGCACGCCTCCCGGTAGGCGGCCAGCAGACGCCGGCACTGGTCCGTGCCCATGGCACCACCGGGGAACGCGAAGGACAGGAAGCCCACGTTCCCGTCCTCCCGGTAGCGGATGTCCGACCAGGTGTCGTGGGGCACCTCGGGCAACGGGGTCAGGGTGTGCTCGGGCAGCGGCGGCAGCCGGTCGCCCAGGGCCCGTACGGCGGGCAGCTTGAAGGTGGGCGGCTGTCCCGGTGCCCGCCTGGGCCGCAGCTCGGGGATCCATACGGCGCCGTCCTTGGTGGCCCGGCAGACCGCGCCGGCCCGGGTGGCCAGCAGCTCGCCCGGCCTGCCGCGCAGCACGCTCTCGGGGTGGCCACCGTGCAGATACCACTCACCGCCGAGCAGCACGTCCAGCACACCGGGCTGCGAGTCCGCCGCCCTCAGCTTGCGCAGGACGTCCCGGGCGGAGTCCTCGGCCCAGTCGATCCGCCGGACACCCTGGTCGAGGTAGGGGCGTGTGCGCGGCCGGGGGTCGGCCAGGTCTGCCATGTCCTGCCTGAGCGGGACGTAGGTGCCGTCGGCGAAGCGCTCCACCGCCAGCAGGACGGCCTCGATCGCGGCGTCGGCGATCTCGCCCCGGTAGAGCTCGCTCTTGGACGCCGGGGGAATCCGGCACGGCAGGGTGGCCCACACATCGCCGGCGTCCATCTCCGCGTCGGCCTGGAGGACGGTGACACCCCACTCCTCGATGCCCTCGTGGATCGCCCAGTCCAGGGAGGAGGGTCCCCGGTCGCCCGGCGGTCCGGGATGGACGACGAGACAGGTGTGGGCCGACCACACCTCCTCGGGAATCGCCGTCCGCAGCATCGGCGCCACGATCAGCTCGGGCGCGTGCCGTCGTACGGCTTCCGCCAACGGGTTGTCCGGCAGGACGAGTTCGACCGCCACGGTGTGGCCGCGGTCGCGCAGCTCGGCGTGGGTGCGCTGGGTGAGGCTGTTGAACGCGCTGGCTAGGAGCAGGATGTGCACGGCTGCCTCCGGGCGGACGAACGGCAGGCAGGGATGACCGCCGACCGAGATCCTCGGCCAGGGTGGTCCGCCGTTCCCGGCGACAGACGGGCCGGGTCATCCGAAAGCGGGCGGTGCTCCGCCGTACGGCCTCATCGGCGGCCCGGCCCCGCCGCTCAGCGTCGTCGCAGGCCGCTCGTGATGCGCTCCCACGCGGTGCGGGTGGCGCCGAAATGGGTCTCGTGGGCCCAGATGTGGGTGCACGAACGGCACTGCAGATGGAGCAGGCTGCCGTGGTTGGCGAGCAGATAACGCCAGTGCTCGGAGCAGGTACGGCCCTGCTCGCAGGTGCCGCATCCGCGCCGGTCGTCGCAGTTCGGGCAGGCCACCCAGGCGCGGCGGCCGATGTCGGCCTGTGGGTCAAGCGGCAGCATGGCCGCCCCCTTGGCGCGGGAGCACACCGGCCGCGACCAGTTCGTCGTACACGCGCCGCTGCTCCGCGTCGAGGCCGGAGTAGAGCAGCCCGTACGCCGCCTCCTCGTCCCGCAGGGCGGCCATGGGGTCCCAGTCGGGGCCGAGGGCGTCCAGGACATGAGCGCGCCGGAGCATTTCGTGCGAGGTCAGGTCGACGACCAGGTCCGTCGTCGGGTCATCCGGTTCGCCGGGAAGGGCGCGGCCATGGTGGGACATGGGACCGAACGTAGGTAAGCCCACTCCGCCCCGGCAAGAGCAGGTGGGGGAAGTCACACCAGGTCAGGGCGCCAGGGGCCGGTCCGGAGGGGGTGGGTCGACGCCTGCCCGCAGGGGCTCACAGGCGGGCGAAGAGGTCGTCCAGCGGGGCGGGCACCTGGTCGGGTGCGAGGGCTTCGACCAGGAGGCGGCCGTAGCGGATCTTGCGGCCCTTCTTCGTGCCGAGGAAGCGCCGCAGCAGCTGATGCCGGGGGCGGCCGTGCTGGGCGGGCTGCCGGACGAAGGTCTGCCAGGGGCGCAGCTCGTCCTCGGCCTCGATGATCTGCTCGACCCGCGCCGGGCCCAGCGCCCGGATCAGTTCGTCCTCCAGGTCCGCCGCGCAGACGAACACGCTCGGGCGGGGTGCGGAGGCCGGGTCGAGACCCCGGTCGAAGAAGGGCTTCTCGCGTTCGTCGCACAGGCCGATCAGGCGCAGGCCGAGGCCGGAGGGTCCGAGGAGTCCCGCGTAGCGGCCGACGCTCATCGCCCCGCCCATCGACATCACGCACACCCCCTCGGCGGCCAGGTCGCGGCCCCGCCTCTCGGCGAGTGCCTCGACGGCCGCGAGGTCGCTGAGCCCTTCCAGCAGGACGGCGGTGTGCACCCCGAGGTGCTCCGCGAGCTCCCTCGCGGGCCCGCCGGAGCCGCCTCCCGCCCAGCCGGTGACCTCGTCCCGGAACATCCGCATGTCGCCCATGCCGGGGAGTCTGCTACGTCTCCCGGCACGGGCGCACGCGATATTCGGCTGCGCGGTCGCGCGCCCGCGCAGCCGACGGGTTCACCGTGGGGCGAGGTGCCGGGTCAGCGGATCTCGGTGACCCGGTGTTCCTTCAGGGAACCGCAGTTGGAGTTCTCCACCGACACGTACACGTTGTCGATGTTGCCGCCCCAGCTCACGCAGTAGCCCTTGCCGTAGACGTAGGCCGGCCCCGCGTACGACGAGTAGCTGTCGGAGTCCCCGGCGTACTCGTCGGTGGCGGGGACGTAGATCCACGTGGACATGGGCTTGAGCGTGCCCGGGTTGGTGCGGATGGTCGCGACGCAGTTCTCGCCGTTCGACGGGTTGTACGTCAGGTAGACCTTGCCCAGCGCACCGATCGGCGCCGAGTTCACGGTCTTGTAGGCGCTGCCGCAGACGCCCTGCGGGGTGACGTTGGGTGCCGCGGACGCGCTCGCGCCGAACGCGGTCGCGGAGCCCACCGCCAGAGCCGTTAAGGCACCGACAACCGCGATCTTACGGATGGTTCGCATATTTCCCCCTTGGGTCATGAGAGCACTTTGCTCCCACTTGATGTGACCCACGGGCGGTACGGATGGTTGTACCGGGTTCGCACCGGACTCCTGGGAACATCGGCCGCCCGGGATTGAGGGGCGAGCAGCCCGACCACCATTTGAACGCGTTCAAATCTATGCCGGGATGGAGTCGTGGCCGTCCGAAGGGAGTCCCATGGGGGCAGGCATGTTCGTCGTTCCACTGCTCGTGCCCTACATCATGCTGATGGTGGCGTTCTGCGTGAAGGTCGCCGAGGCGTCGTCCGCGAACGTCGGCTGGGCGATGGCGGCAGCCTTGATCGTCGCCCCGCTGGCCTTGTGCGTCGCCATGCTGATTCCCTAGACCGCCCGGTGGGGCCGGGGCGCTCCCGGGTGGCCAGCCGTTGACGGAGTACGAGTGGGCGCCGGTTCCGGCCAGCCCGCTGCCGTCGGTGATCAGGTACTCGTCGCGGATCGGGCGGCCGGTGAACCAGGACTCCAGGATCTCGCGGGTGCCGGCCGCGTAGCGGGCCTGCGCGGACAGGGACGAGCCGGAGATGTGGGGGGGGTCATGCCGTGGTGGGGCATGGTCCGCCAGGGGTGGTCGGGCGGGGCGGGCTGGCCGGTACCAGACGTCACCGGCGTAGCCCGCCAACTGCCCTTCGCGCAGGGCGCGTTCGACGGCCCCACGGTCGACGATCTTCGCGCGGGCGGTGTTGATGAGATACGCTCCGCGCTTCATCTCGCCGAGGAGCTTGTCGCCGAACAGGCCCTCGGTCTCGGGGTGCAGGGGCGCGTTGATGGTGACGACGTCGCAGTGCGGAACCATGTCCTCGGCCGACGGGTGGAAGACGAGCCCCAGTTCGCGCTCGGTCTCCTCGGGCAGCCGGTGCCGGTCGGTGTAGTGGAGTCTCACGTCGAAGGGGGCGAGGCGGCTCAGCACGGCGAGGCCGATGCGTCCGGCGGCGACCGTACCGACGCGCATGCCCTCCAGGTCGTACGAACGGGCCACGCGGTCGGCGATGTTCCAGCCGCCGTCCAGCACCACCCGGTACTGCGTTGCCTGCAGATGCCGTTCACCATCCTCGGGGTCGAACGCCCTGGTCAAAGCGAACCTGGCTATGCCGGTATAGCCCACGGCTATCGGCTCTCGGCCATCCCTCCTCGTCCTCCCGTCGCGGGGTGAGGTAGGTGCGCAGGAGTTCGTCCAGGGCCCGGCGTACGTCCGCCTCCCGGGCCACCGCCAGCAGGGCCGCGGCGAGGACCGAGGGCGGGTCGTCGGGGCCGGTGACCAGGCCCACCCGTGGTCCGTGCGCGGGGCCCTCCAGGGGGACGACCCGCATGCCTTCCGGTACACCGAACATGTGCAGCCACGCGTGCGAGACGACGCTCGACCAGCGGCCTGCGGGCAGGTGGGCGTAGAGCCCGGCCACGCTGTCGGACTCGATCGCGGGCGTGGCGGTGGCCCCGTCGGCGGCGAAGCACTCGTCGATGATGCGGCGGTTGCGCATCCGCCGGCCGAGCAGGCAGAGCGGGAGCGCGGCGGCCTGGGCCCAGCGGGCGGTGGCCGCGTCGGCGAGGGGGCCGTCGACCGGGGTGAGCAGGACGTACCGCTCCTCGTACAGGGGCAGTCGGCGCAGGGCGGGGCCGAGGGTGTCGGCGTCGAGGTACGTCATCGCCGCGTCCAGTTCGAACTCGGCGAGCCCATGGGTGATCTCGGCCGAGGACAGCGACTCGATGCTCACCCGGGCCCTCGGGTGGCGTTCGCAGAAGGGGTTGGTGAGGAGGGAGGCGGTGGGCAGGGCGGTGGGGACCACGCCGAGGCGGAGCGTACCGGCCAGTCCGTCCCGCAGGGCCGACAACTCCTGGCGCAGTCCGTCCCGTTCGGCGAGGATGCGGTGCGCCCACGCGAGGACCACCTCGCCCTCCGGGGTGAGCCCCTCGTAGCGGTGGCCCCGGCGCTACGAGGGGCACACCCAGCTCGTGTTCGAGGCGGCGGATCGCGGCGGACAGGGACGGCTGGGAGACGTGACAGGCCGCCGCCGCGCGGACGAAGTGCCGTTCGCGGGGCGGCGCGACCAGGTACTGCGGCTGGCGCAGCAGCATACGCGTCCTCCACGACGTCGACGGGGCGGCGTGAGGCCGGGCGGGGCGGTGCGAGGCCGGATTGAGCGGTGCAAGGCCGGACATCGCGGCTTCGGCCTGTGCCGCGCCGGTCAGAGCGTGAGCAGCTCCTCGTGGAAGCCGCCGAACTCCCTTTCCCTGTCGATGAGATGGATCTCCAGGATCCAGTGGCAGCGGCGCCCGGCCTTGTCGGTGCGGCGCATCGGGGTGTCGTTGGCGGGAGTGACGTACGACTCCACGTCGGCGCCGTCGATCCACTCGTGCGGGAACTCGCCGACCAGGTGCCCGGCGTGCCAGCCGCCCAGTTCCCACCCGGCGTCCCGGGCGAGCCGGTCGACCTCGGCGTACAGCCGCGCGCCGGTGATGTCCGGGTCGGCGTCGAAGAAGCTCCGGCCGGCGGCGAAGATCCGTGGCAGGTCGTCGCGCAGCCGGTGCTTGACCGGGTCGTCGCCGAGGACGAAGGTCCGGCCGAAGTCGGCCTCGTACTCCTCGAAGATCGGGCCGAAGTCCGCGAACACGATGTCGTCCGCGCCGATCACCCGGTCCGGCGGGTTCTCCTTGTACGGCTTGAGCGTGTTCGGTCCGGAGCGCACGATCCGCTTGTGCCAGTGCCGGGTCGTGCCGAACATCTCGTTCGCCAGGTCACGCACCCGGTCACTGACCGCCCGTTCGCCCTCGCCCGGCGCCACCAGCCCGAGCTTCTCGATCTCCGCGAAGAGCCGCTCGGCCTTCGCCTGGGCGTCCAGCAGCCGTGCCGCGCGTGTGGGTTCGTCGTCCGCCATGGAGTGAAGGTAGTTACCTAGATCGCTTCCGGCAACGGGGTTTCCGGTGCCGGTGGGGTAGCCGCCGTCGACACGGATCGCGGTGATGCCGCTGATGTGCCGGGCGCCGCAGCGGTCCTGTGGGAGGACGAGTTGGGGTCCGGCTCGGTCCAGCGGGGTGTCGTCGAGGGTGACCGCGAGCAGGACGGGCGCCCTCCCGAAGTCGGGGTCGGTCTCGGCCCAGGAGAGCAGGGCGTGGTGGCCGTCGGCGCCGGTGACCGCGATCAGGAAGCGCAGACGGTCCTTGCGGCGGCGGGGGTCGAAGCCGGGGCCGGCCGCCGAGAGCACGTCGTGCAGCAGGGGGCCGGTGAAGCGGTGGTGCCGGACGCCGCTGGTGGCGCACTCGAAGCTGGCCGCCGCCGTGTGCTGGGGCCAGGCGAGCAGATCGGGCACCGTCAGCCGGGACGGCCGGGCCAGATCACCGGCCAGGGCCAGTTCCGCCATCGGCACGGTGTCCGTACCGGCGGCTGCGAGGGACTGGCCGAGGGGTTGGCCGATGGGCTGGCTGGCGGGCTGACCGAGGGTCTCACTCACGGGCTATCACCTCCCGGATGACGGTACCCGGACGGGCGTCCCATGCAAACGCACATGCCATCCCCACAGATAACAGTCCCAGCTCATGCGAAGCTCCAGGCGACATTTCTCTCGCATCTGCGGCAGTATCATCGGCGCACGCACACCTGCCGCACCGGGGGTGCGAACGGTCCGCCAGGACCGCAGGCGACCGTGTCCGTCAGGACCAGAGGGAGTGGACCCGTGATGACCCGAACCGCGCGCCGGACCCGTCGGCCGACGCGGATGGCCGCTCTGGGGGCCTCCGCACTGCTGGCCCTGAGCGCGTGCTCGTCGTCCGACGACTCGTCCCCGGCGAAGTCGGACTCCTCCGCGTCCGCCTCGTCGTCGGACGCGCTGTCCGGCACGTTGACCGTGTTCGCCGCCGCGTCGCTGAAGGAGAGTTTCACGGCGCTGGGCAAGCAGTTCGAGAAGGAGCACTCCGGGACGAAGGTCACCTTCGGCTTCGGCGGCAGCGACTCGCTCGCCGCGAGCATCACCGGTGGCGCCCCGGCGGACGTGTTCGCCTCCGCCAGCCCCAAGACCATGGCGATCGTGACGGACGCCGGGGACGCCTCGGGCACGCCGGAAACCTTCGTCCGCAACCAGCTGGAGATCGCGACCCTGCCGGGCAACCCCGACAAGATCGCCTCCCTCAAGGACCTCACCAAGTCCGGTCTGAAGGTCGTGCTGTGCGACAAGGAGGTGCCGTGCGGCGCCGCCGCCCAGAAGGCCCTGGACGCCAGCAAGTTGAAGCTCACGCCCGTCTCCTACGAACAGGACGTCAAGGCGGCGCTCACGAAGGTCGAGCTGAAGGAGGCCGACGCCGCCGTGGTCTACAAGACCGATGTGCACGCGGCGGGTGAGAAGGTGGAGGGCGTGGAGTTCCCCGAGTCCGCCGATGCCATCAACGACTACCCGATCGTCCAGCTCAAGGACGCGCAGAACGCCGACGCCGCCAAGGCGTTCATCGAGCTGGTGCGCTCCGCCGACGGCCAGCAGGTCCTGACCGAGGCCGGGTTCCTCAAGCCGTGAGCCCTACGACCGACAAGTCCGACGCCGCGGCCGACACCCTCCGGGGTGGGCCGCGGCGTCGGCGCGTGCGGACCGGCGACCGCGGCAGGGGCGCTCCCCTGCCGCTGCTGATTCCCGCGCTGCTCGGCCTGGCGTTCCTGATCGTGCCGCTGGTCGCGCTGCTCGTACGGGCCCCCTGGCGCAGCCTGCCCGAGCTGCTCAGCAGCGCCGAGGTGTGGCAGGCGCTGCGGCTGTCCCTGGTCTGCGCCACCGCCGCCACCGCCGTGAGCCTGGTCATCGGCGTACCCCTGGCCTGGCTGCTGGCGCGTGTCGAGTTCCCCGGGCGCGGCCTCGTCCGGGCCCTGGTCACCCTGCCGCTCGTCCTCCCGCCGGTCGTCGGCGGAGTGGCACTGCTGATGGCGCTGGGCCGCAACGGCATCGTCGGCAAGTCGCTGGACGCCTGGTTCGGGATCACCCTCCCGTTCACCACGGCCGGCGTCGTGGTCGCCGAGGCGTTCGTCGCCATGCCCTTCCTCGTCATCAGCGTCGAGGGCACCCTGCGTGCCGCCGACCCCCGCTTCGAGGAGGCCGCCGCCACACTCGGCGCCTCCCGCTTCACCGCGTTCCGCCGCGTCACGCTGCCGCTCATCGCGCCGGGCATCGCCGCCGGTGCCGTACTGGCCTGGGCGCGGGCGCTGGGCGAGTTCGGCGCGACGATCACCTTCGCCGGGAACTTCCCCGGCCGCACCCAGACCATGCCGCTGGCCGTCTACCTCGCCCTCCAGAGCGACCCGGAGGCCGCCATCGCCCTCAGCCTGGTCCTGCTGGCCGTCTCCGTCGCGGTCCTCGCGGGCCTGCGCGACCGCTGGATGACCACCTCATGACCGAGCCCCAGGACAGGGGGGCGACCGGGCGTGGGTCCCGCCACGATGCCGCCGACGCATCCGATGCCGCCGACGGATCCGGTGCCGCTGGCGGATCCGGTGCGGCTGGCGTGTTCGGTGCGGCTGGCGTGTTCGGTGCCTCCGGTGCCCCAGATGCCTCCGAGGAGGGTCTCGACGCGCGGCTGATCGTCGAGCGTGGCTCGTTCCGTCTCGATGTGGCGCTGAGCGTGGCGCCCGGTGAGGTCGTCGCCCTGCTCGGGCCGAACGGTGCCGGGAAGACCACCGCTCTGCGCGCCCTCGCCGGTCTGACGCCGCTCACCGGTGGCCGACTACGGCTGGACGGCACGGCGTTGGAGCGTACGCCGCCGGAGTCGCGCCCGGTCGGCGTCGTCTTCCAGGACTACCTGCTCTTCCCCCACCTGACCGCCCTGGACAACGTGGCGTTCGGGCCGCGCTGCCAGGGCGCGACGAAGGCGGAGGCGCGGGCGCGGGCCGCCGAGTGGCTCGACCGCCTGGGGCTCGCGGAGCACGCCGGGGCCAAGCCGCGCAGGCTCTCCGGAGGGCAGGCCCAGCGGGTCGCCCTGGCCCGAGCCCTCGCGACCCGGCCCCGGCTGCTGCTCCTGGACGAGCCCCTGGCCGCACTGGACGCCCGTACCCGACTGGAGGTCCGCTCCCAACTCCGGCGCCACCTCGCCGACTTCGAGGCCGTCGCCGTACTGGTCACGCACGACCCGCTGGACGCCATGGTGCTGGCGGACCGGCTGGTCGTGGTCGAGGACGGCCGGGTGGTCCAGGAAGGCGCACCGTCCGTCATCGCCCGCCACCCGCGTACGGACTACATCGCGCGGTTGGTCGGCCTGAACCTCTACCGGGGCGAGGCCGAGGGGCACACCGTACGGCTCGACGGCGGCCCGGCCCTCACCACCACGGAGGTGCTGTCCGGCCCGGCCTTCGTGGCGTTCCCGCCCGGCGCGGTCACCCTCTACCGCGACCGTCCGACCGGGGCCAGCGCCCGCAACCTCTGGCGCTGCGAGGTCGTCGGTCTGGAGACCCACGGCGACCAGATCCGCGCCGACCTCGCCGGAGAGCTGCCGCTCGCCGCCGATCTGACCACGGTCGCCGCCGCCGAACTCGGGCTGCATCCGGGCGCGGAGGTCTGGGCGACGGTCAAGGCGACGCAGACGCACGCGTATC
The DNA here is from genome assembly GCF_009184865.1 of Streptomyces phaeolivaceus. Classification (NCBI taxonomy): domain Bacteria; kingdom Bacillati; phylum Actinomycetota; class Actinomycetes; order Kitasatosporales; family Streptomycetaceae; genus Streptomyces; species Streptomyces phaeolivaceus. The sequence continues at coordinate 163,590 of NZ_CP045096.1, forward strand.
CCGTCTGAGGTCTGAGGACCGGGGGAGGGAGTGAAGATCTGAGGGAGCGAGAACTACTTGGGGGTGAGGATCTGCGGAGGCGAGGAGGCGTACGGGGAGACGTCGACCCGGTCCATGTCTGTTGGCGGAAGATTCGCGCCCGGCCGGGCTACGGTGATCGACGCAGAAGACAGAACGCGACAGAACCGACATATCCCCTCTCCCCCTCCTCCGTAAGGCGTTCGCATGAGCCTGAGCATCCGCAACCAGATTCCCGGCACCGTCACCGCCGTTACCCCTGGCGAGGCCATGGCCACGGTCAAGGTCCGTCTCGACGGTGGGCAGGACATCACCTCGGCGATCACCCTGGACGCCGTCCAGGAACTCGGCCTCGTCGCGGGCTCCGCCGTGCGTGCCCTGGTCAAGTCCACGGAGGTCTCCCTCGCCACCGGCGCGGTGGACGGCCTGTCCATCCGCAACCGGCTGCCCGGTACGGTGAGCGGCATCGCGACCGGCGCCGCGATGGCCTCCGTCAAGGTCACCGTGCAGGGCGGTGAACTGACCGCCGCCATCACCCAGGACGCCGTCAGCGACCTCGGCCTGACGCTGGGCTCCCCCGTCACCGCGCTGATCAAGTCGACCGAGGTAGCGCTCGCCACCGTGTGACGGTCCGAGGAGGGGGCGACGCCAGGGCGCGTGCGGCGGCGGGCGAGGTTACCTTCGGCGGTATGGACGGTGATCTTGGACGTTGGCGCCGATGCCTGCTCGGCGGGGCGGTGTTCGCGGTCTGCATGGCGGGCACGACGCTGCCGACCCCCCTCTACGGCCTGTACCAGGAGAAGTTCGGCTTCTCCGAGCTGACGGTCACCGTCGTCTACGCCGTCTACGCCTTCGGGGTCATCGGCGTCCTGCTGCTGGCGGGCAACGCCTCGGACACCGTGGGCAGGCGACCGGTGCTGCTGTGGGGCCTGGGGTTCGCGGCGGCGAGTGCCGTCTGTTTCCTGTGCGCCACCGCGCTGGGCTGGCTGTATGTGGGGCGGCTGATGTCCGGGCTGTCCGCGGGACTGTTCACCGGGGCGGCCACGGCGTACGTCATGGAGCTGGCACCGCCGGGCGGCGCCTCACGGGCCACGTTCGTGGCGACGGCGGCGAACATGGGCGGGCTCGGCTGCGGCCCGCTGCTCGCCGGGGTGCTGGCGCAGTACGCCGACTGGCCGCTGTATCTGCCGTTCGCCGTGCATCTCGCCCTGGTGGTCTGCTCGGCCGCCGTCCTGCTGCGACTTCCGGAAACCGTGCGGGAGCGCCGGCCGCTGAGCGCGGTACGACCACAACGGCCCAGCCCGCCCCCGCGGGTACGGGTGGTCTTCGGCCCGGCCGCCGCCGCTTCCTTCGTGGGGTTCGCCCTGTTCGGCGTGTTCACCTCGGTCAGCCCGGCCTTCCTCGCCCAGTCCCTGGACGTGACCAACCACGCGGTGAGCGGGCTGATCGTGGCGCTGGCCTTCTTCGCCTCGACCGCCGGGCAGCTGGCCGCCGGCCGCGTCGGGATGAGCCGGTCGCTGCCGCTGGGCTGCGCCGGGCTCCTGGCCGGGTTGGCGCTGCTCGCCGGCGCACTGCGCTGGGAACTGCTGCCGCTGGTGGTACTGAGCGCCGTCGTCGGCGGGGTCGGGCAGGGGCTGGCGTTTCGCGGAGCGCTGTCGGCGGTGGCCGCGGCGTCCGACGCGGACCGGCGCGCGGCCGTGATCTCGGCCCTGTTCGTGGTCGCCTACACGGGCATCTCGGTACCGGTCATCGGCGTGGGCCTCCTCGCGGAACCGATCGGCCTGGAGGGCGCCGGGCTGGTCTTCATCGCGTGCATGACCCTTCTGGTGTCGGTCGCGGGCATCTATCTGCTGCGGCGGCCGGTACCGGCGCCGGAGACCGAGAGGGCCCACTGACCGCGCGCGCCGACCGCGACCGAGGGGGCGTCCCGCCGGGGACGTTTCGCCGGGGACGTTCCGCTGGGGCATGCGTGGCACCGCATGGCATCGAGTGGCACCCCGTGGTGCAGGTTGGCGCCATAGCGGCGCCAACCGGAGCCAAACAGCACCCCCGAGGCCGCACACCCCCGCCTGGCACCACAGTCGCACCGCCAAGCGCCACGATATTCATGCAGGTCAGAGCACCCTCGACGGATTCCGATCCAAAAACATACCGTTACCACTTGCGCGTGACGCCACCTTGGCGCCATGATGGCGTCATGGACCTCACCCCGTATGTCGACACCCTCCGCCGCGAACTCGCGGTGGCCGCCGAAGCCGGTGGCGAGGAAGCACGCGAGCTGGCGGAGCGGCTCACCGCTCCGCTGGAGTCGGCGACCCGGCTGACCATGCTCAATGTGCTCTCCGCCGCGATGGACGAGATCACCCGTGAACTCGCCCCCGGCTCGGTCGATGTACGACTGCGCGGGTTGGACCCCGACTTCGTGGTGGCACTGCCACCCATGCACGGCACCGCCCCCTCGGAGCCGGTCGCCGTGCCCGTCGAACCGCTCGCTGCCCCGGCTCCGGCCGACGGCGACGAGGGGGGCACCGCCCGCGTCAATCTGCGGCTGCCGGCCCACCTCAAGGCCCGCGCGGAAGAGGCCGCGAACCGCGAGGGGCTGTCGGTCAACGCGTGGCTCGTGCGCACCGTGTCCGCCGCGGTCGACCACGGCACCCGGCCGCGTCCGGCGGAGAGAGCCCAGACCGTCGGACAAAGCTTCACGGGGTGGGTGCGCTAGCAGTCCGCACCCACCACCAGTTCGCCCCCAGCACTTCATCCGCAGCGCTTCATCCACACCACGTCCCACCAGCGGGGACGCCCCAAGGACTCATGAGGACGGGACAGCCATGCCTTCTTACGACACTCCCGAACCGATCTCCGTCACCGCTCACGTGTACGCCGGGTCCATCCGGTTCAGCGCGATCGACCGCCACGACACCGTCGTCGATGTGCGGCCCCGCGACACGGAGAAGGACCAGGACGTACGCACGGCGGACCAGACCGAGGTCTCGTACGCGAGCGGTGTACTGACCGTCACCACCCCCAAGGCCAATCTCCTCGGACGCGGCGGCACCGTCGACGTGACGGTGGAGTTGCCCACGGGCTCGCACATCGACATCACCGGCGCCGGGGTGAGGGTGCTCGGCGAAGGGCGACTCGGCGAGGTCCGGGTGAACACCTCGGCCGGCGACGTCCGCCTCGCCACCACCGGCCCGCTGCAGTTGAAGGCGTCGCACGGCCAGAGCACGGTCGACCGGGTCGAGGGCCCGGCCGAGATCACCAGCAGCACCGGCAATGTGCGCGTCGGCCTCGTCGACGGCCCCGCCGTCCTGAAGAACTCGCACGGTACGACGACCGTCGGCGCCGTGACCGGCGAGCTGCGGGTGAATGGCGCCAACGGTGCCATCGACATCGCACGCGCCGAGGCGTCGGTCACCGGCACCACCACCAACGGCCCCCTCCGCGTCGCCGAAGTCGCCCGTGGCACCGTCCAGTTGGAGACCTCCAACGGCTCCATCGAGGTCGGGATCCGCGAGGGCACCGCCGCCTGGCTCGACGTCAGCTCCAACCGCGGGCAGGTACGCAACATGGTTGCCGCGTCCGAGGCCCCGGAGCAGTCCGAGGACACCGTCAAGGTCCGCGCCCGGACCAACTGGGGCAACATCGACGTCCTCCGCGCCACGGTCTGAGCGCACCCTCACCCCGCCGCGCCGACCTCATCTTTCCTGCGCCCCCATACACAAACGCTTCCGCTCCCTCACCACCGACACCTTCAGCCTTCAGCCTTCGAAACGGGAGGGCGCCATGCCTTCATCTGTCATGCCCACATCCAGTCCGAGTGGTGGCCCTGAGCCGACCGCGGCCATCTCCACGGTCGGTCTACGCAAGTCGTACGGCGACAACGTCGTGCTCGACGGCATAGATCTGCGTATCCCGGCCGGGTCCGTGTTCGCGCTGCTGGGCCCGAACGGCGCGGGCAAGACCACCGCCGTCAAGATCCTCTCCACCCTCATCACCGCGGACGGCGGTCAGTCCCAGGTCGCGGGCCACGATGTCGTCGCCGATCCGCAGGCGGTGCGTGCGGCGATCGGGGTGACCGGGCAGTTCTCCGCCGTCGACGGGCTGATCACCGGCGAGGAGAACATGCTCCTCATGGCCGACCTGCACCACCTCACCAGGGCCGAGGGGCGACGGGTCACCGCCGAACTCCTGGAGCGCTTCGACCTGGTGGAGGCCGCGAAGAAGCCCGCCTCCACCTACTCCGGCGGCATGAAGCGCCGCCTGGACATCGCCATGACCCTGGTCGGCGCCCCGAGGATCATCTTCCTCGACGAACCCACCACCGGCCTCGACCCCCGCTCCCGCCACAACATGTGGCAGATCATCCGCGAACTCGTCTCCGACGGCGTCACCGTCTTCCTCACCACCCAGTACCTCGAAGAGGCCGACGAACTCGCCGACCGCATCGCGGTGCTGAACAACGGCAAGATCGCCGCCGAAGGAACCGCCGAGGAACTCAAGCGCCTCATCCCCGGCGGCCACGTCCGCCTCCGCTTCACCGACCCGGCGGCGTATCAGTCGGCCGCCGCCGTGCTGCGCGAAGTCACCCTCCCCCACGCTCGGCTGCGCTCGCGCGGGGGGACCCCCATCGACGAGGCCCTCGCCCTCCAGATACCCAGCGACGGCACCCAGCGCGAACTGCGTTCCCTCCTCGACTGGCTGGACTCCGCCGGCATCGAGGCCGACGAACTCACCGTGCACACCCCCGACCTCGACGACGTGTTCTTCGCCCTGACCGGCCCGACCACTGCCACGGGCACCGCCCCGACCACCGTCACGGGCACCGTCCCCAACCAGCCCAAGGAGAACGCCCGATGAGCGCCCTCGCCCTCGCCGTCCGCGACTCGAACACCATGCTGCGCCGCAATCTGCTGCACGCCTGGCGCTACCCGTCCGCGACCCTGAACCTGCTGCTGACCCCGATCATGCTGTTGCTGCTCTTCGTCTACATCTTCGGCGACGTGATGAGCGCGGGCATCGGCGGCGGTGGCGCGGACCGCTCCGAGTACATCGCCTACATCGTGCCGGGCATCCTGATGATGACCGTCGGAAGCACCGTGATCGGGGCCGCGGTGTACATCTCGATGGACATGTCCGAGGGCCTCATCGCCCGCTTCCGGACGATGGCCGTCTACCGCTCCTCCGTGATCATCGGGCATGTCGTCGGCAGCGTGCTGCAGTGCATCGCCAGTGCGGTCCTCGTGGGTGCCGTCGGTGTGGCCATCGGCTTCCGGTCCACCGACGCCACCGTCCTGGAGTGGCTGGCCGCGTTCGGGCTGCTCGTCCTCTTCTCCCTGGCGCTCACCTGGATCGCGGTCGGCATGGGGATGGCCAGCCCGAACCCCGAGGCGGCCAGCAACAGTGCCATGCCGCTGATCCTTCTCCCGCTCATATCCAGCGCCTTCATCCCGGCCGACACAATGCCCGGCTGGTTCCGGCCTATCGCCGAGTACCAGCCCTTCACCCCCGCCATCGAGACCCTGCGCGGTCTGCTGCTCGGCACCGAGATCGGCAACAACGGATGGATAGCGATCGCCTGGTGCGTCGGCCTGACCGTGCTCGGCTACCGCTGGTCCACGGCTCAGTTCAACCGCGACCCCAAGTAGCCGCGCCGCGCACGACGACACGCACCGAGCGCGCCTACCGCGTCGGCCACCGCCCCCACCCGGGCGCGGGTCAGGGCGGCGTACTCCGACACCGCGTCGGCGTACGCCGCCCCGACGGCGGTCGGCGAAGCGGGTGTTCGCCTCGCCGACCGCTAGCGCGGAAGCAGTCGGATGTGGCGGATGACCTGGCGGTGGTGGGCGTAGGCGATGTGGAGGGCCCCGTCCGGGGTCTGGGCTATCGAGGGGTAGGAGAGTTCGCGGTTGAGGCCGTCCCGGGAGTTGTTGGTGAGGCAGTGGCCGTCGCCGGTGACGAGGTCGGTGCGCAGGGGCCAGGTGCGGCCCCCGTCGGAGGAGATCGCGAGGCTGAGCGGAGCGCGGGGAGCGCCCCAGAAGGCCCCGGGCACCGCCTCGGACGCCCTGGGCACCGCCTCGGACGCCTCGGGCAACTCCGACGGCTTGGGCGGCTCGGGCGGTTCGGTTTCCCGCCCCACCGCGGTGGTCGTCCCGCCGGCCGGGGCCCGGTCGTCGGCGAGTCCGCCCTTGTCGTCGATCTCGTCGTAGAGGGAGACGCGGCGGGCCGTGGCGTCGGCGGCGCTGCTGTGGTTGTAGACGAGGGCCAGGCGGCCGTCGGTCAGGGGGAGGTACTGGATCGAGCAGTTGTTGTTCGGCAGGTCGAGCGGTTCCGGCTCACTCCAGGTGTCGCCGTCGTCCAGCGACACGGACCGGTGTACGACGTCGGCGCGGCGGCTGCGGAAGAGAGCGAGGAGAGAACCGTCCGGCAGCCGGTGGACGTTCATGTGGACGAGGCCGGTGGAGGCGGGCACGGGCTGTTCGCGCCAGGTGTCGCCCTGGTCGTCGCTGATCATCACCGCGCTGGTGTCGAGGTCGCCGGACCACTTCTCGCCGGGGGTGGTCCGGCAGCGGAAGACGGGCACCAGCAGGCGGCCGGTGGGCAGGACGACGGGTGGCTGGCGGACGAAGACACCGCCGCTCCCGGGCGTCGCGGGGAACAGGGTGCGGGGCGCGTCCCAGGTGACGCCGTTGTCGTGGCTGACCCGGAGGCGTACTTCGGCGGTGTCCTGGTCGCCGCCGCGCTGGGCGGTGTGCAGGAGCCACAGGGCGCCGGAGGGTGCGGGGAAGAGAAGGGGGTTCTGTTCGGAGCGGGCCGGGTCGTCGGAGAGGAGGATCGGATCGGTCCAGGTCGTGGCGTCGGGCGTGAGCCGGGAGAACCAGACGCAGATGTCCGCCATGCCTTCCTGCGTGCCGCCGAACCAGACGCAGCCGAGGTCGCCGCCGGGCAGGACGGTGAGGTTGGCGGCGTGGTTCTGCACGGCCGGTACGGGCAGGAGGGTGTCGGTGCGGTCGAAGGCAGCGGACAGATCGACGCGGCCGGACCGGTCGGGCTCGTCGGACCGGCCGGACAGTTCTGACCCGTCGGAGTGGCTGGGCAGGTCGGAGTGGCTGGGCAGGTCGGGCTGGTCGGCGGTCACAGTGCCTCCCCGGGCGTGCGGGCAGCGGACAGGTGTCGGCGCGCGGTCTGTTCCAGGTGGACGAGGTCGCAGGCGACGGTCGCGAAGGTGAAGCCCTCGGCGAGGCGCTTCGCGGCGCTCGGACCGTCCGGGTTGTGGATGCCGGCGGCGATTCCGGCGGCTGCCGCCGCCTCGCGGACGGTGACGAGCGCGGCCTCGAAGGTGTCGGCGAGGGCCGGGTCCGTGGAGGTGGCGCCGCCGAGGGCGAGGCGCAGGTCGGAGGGGCCGACGTAGACGCCGTCCAGGCCGGGCGTCGCGCAGATCCGTGCCACGTCGGCGAGTCCCTCAGCGGTCTCGATCATGGCGAGGACGACCGTGGCGTCGTGCGCGGCAGCCGGGTCGGGGCCGATGCGCAGTGCGGAGCGCATCGGGCCGTAGGAGCGGCGTCCGTACGGCGGATAGCGGACGGCGGCCACGGCTTCGGCGGCCTGCTCCGCCGTGTCGACCAGTGGCACGATCACACCGGTGGCGCCCGCGTCGAGGGCCCGGCCGATCGGGCCGGGGTCGTTGGCCTCGACCCGGACGAGGCCGACGGCGGTGGAGCCCTTGGCGTCGATGGCGAGGAGGTTGTTGAGCATGCCGGAGAAGCCGAACAAGCCGTGCTGGGCGTCGAGGGCGACGTAGTCGTAGCCGAGGCGGGCGACGCGTTCGGTGGCGACAGGCGCGTCCAACAGGCACCAGTAGCCGAGGAGTTGCTCGCGGGCGCGCAGGCGGGTGGTGAACTCTGCCGGGTCATGAGCGGTTGTTCCTTCGCGGGGTTCGCAGGGGTTCGCAGGGGTTCGCGGATGGGCGCAGAGGGAGGTCGGGGTTCGGGGCGGCTCAGCGGTTGTAGGCGGGCATGGGGCCGCGCAGCGCGGCGCCGACCTCGTCGCAGGCGGCGGTGACGTCGGCGGGCAGCGGGCCGGCCTGGGCGGCGGCGAGGTTGGCGGTCAGGTGCTCGGTGCGGGAGCCGCCGAGCGGCAGGGCGTCGGTGGAGTCCCGGTCGAGGAGCCAGCGCAGGGCGAGTTCGGTGAGCGGGAGGCCGGCGTCGTCGGCGACGCGGGACAGCGTGGCGACCGCGTCGAAGAGCTGGCGGTCCCAGTTGCGCTGCCGGTACATGGCGGCGAGGCGTGAGTCGCCGAACCGTCCGAACCCGGGGGTCCGTCCGTAGCTGTGCCGTCCGTCAACGTGGTCGCCCCCGGCCCGACCGACACACCGATGCTGTCCGACCCCGCCCGCACACCCCCGGCCCGCCCGCCGCTCGGCCGGTTCGTCTCCCCCGACGAGGTCGCCGCCCTGACCGCGTTCCTCCTCGGCCCGGACGGCGGCGCGATCACCGGCCAGCAACTCGTCCAGTGCGCGGGGGCGTCGCTGTGACCCGGGCTGTCCCACGACTTGCTCGACGGCGTGCAGGTGCGGTCGGGGTGTTCGACCAGGGCCTAGTTGACGCCCCGGGTGTGCCCGGCCCAATAGGGCTCCCGCAACTTGAACTTCTGGATCTTTCCGGTCGCCGTCCTCGGGATGGCGTCCCGGAACTCCACGCTCGTCGGGGCCTTGTACCCCGCCAGCCGCTCCTTGCAGTGGGCGATGATCTCCGCCTCGCTCACCGCCGCGCCGTCGGCCCGGACGATCAGCGCCTTGATCGTCTCGCCCCACCGGGTGTCCGGCACCCCGATGACGGCGACCTCGGCCACTCCCGGGTGGCTGAAGATGGTGTCCTCCACCTCGATCGACGACACGTTCTCGCCGCCCGTGATGATGACGTCCTTCTTCCGGTCCGAGATCGTCAGATGTCCGTCCCCGGGGTCGAGGGTCCCGCCGTCGCCCGTGTGGAACCAGCCGTCCTCCAGCACGGCCGCCGTCTCCTCGGGCTTGTCCCAGTAGCCGTCGAGAACCACGTTCGAGCGCGCCAACACCTCACCGGAGTCGGCCACTCGGAGCTTCACGCCGAGCGCGGGCAGACCGGCCCGTGACAGTTTCCGGGCCCGCTCCTCGCCCGGCAGGGCCTCGTCCTCGGGCCGCGCGCGGTTGAACGTCAGAAGCGGTGAGGTCTCCGTCAGACCGTAGATCTGGGTGAACTCCCAGCCCAGTTCCTCCCCGACCCGCTGGATCGTCCGGCTCGGCGGCGGCGCGCCCGCGCACACGATCCGTACCCGGTCACGCCCCGGCACCGGCCCCTGCCAGTCGGCCGCCGCGTCGAGGACCGCGTTCCACACCGCAGGCGCGCCGCACATCAGCGTCACGCCGTGCTCGTCCACCCGGCGCAGGATCTCGGCGCCGTCGACCTTGCGGAGCACCACCTGTTTGGCGCCGAGCCCGGCCATCACGAACGGCATGCCCCAGCCGTTGCAGTGGAACATCGGCAGGGTGTGCAGGTACACGTCCCGCTCCCAGGCCCGGGTGTGCAGGCCGAAGGTCAGTCCGTTCACCCAGATGTTGCGGTGGGTGAGCTGAACTCCCTTGGGGCGTGCGGTCGTTCCCGACGTGTAGTTGATCGTCGCGGTGGCGTCCTCGTCCGGCCTCGACCAGGGCCTCGGCTCCACCCCGAACCGCATCAGCTCCGTCTCCGTCCCCTCCCCCAGCGTGTACCGGTGAGCCACCTTGACGTCGGCGACCGTGTCCCTCACCTCGGGATCGACGAGCAGCACCGAGGCGCCGCTCTGCCGTACGACGTACTCGATCTCCTCCGCCTTCAGCCGGAAGTTGACCGGCACACAGATCCGCCCGCTCATCGGCACCGCGAACAGCAGCTCCAGCATCCGGGCCGAGTTGTGGCTGACCACCGCGACCCGCTCGCCCTCCCCCACGCCCAGCGCGTCCAGCCCCGCCTGCCAGGCCCGCACGCGCTCGCCCAACCGTCCGTACGTCGACGGCGCGACCGGCGGCGCGGGCTGGTTCGGCTCGTCGATCACACCGGGGCTGTCGGCGAACCCCAGCTCAGCCCGGTCCAGGAAGTCGGCGATGGTCATAGGAACGCGCATCAGTCTCCCCACTCGTCACTCGTCGTACGTCTTACGTCTTACGTCTTACGTCACTCGCCACTCGTCGTACGTCACTCGTCATGCGTCACTCGACGTACGCCATGTGTCATGCGTGTACGCCTCATAGGAGGTGTTCCTCGCACAACGGGCGGCACACGCCGCTGGTTCGTCACCCGATCGAGTACAGCCGTCCCGGGTGGCCCCGGTGGGGGCGAAGGCACCATGGATCGCGCGCTTTGTCACGTGCATAGCTAGAATTTTCTGCTTCGCCGTTTCAAGGTGGTTCCTCCTGTGCGCCCGACCCGTCCGGAGGGATCCCGCAGTGAGACGCAGGCGATTTGTGGCAGGTACGGTCGGCGCGGTCTCCGGGCTGACGCTCGGCGCCCCGGTCCCGGCGCGGGCGGGTGCGTCGGCGCCCCGTACACAGGGGGAGACGCCTGGTACGGAAGGGGAGACGCCTCGTACGGAAGGCTGGCAGGCGGTGCCCGCGCCGGGCAGCGTTCCCGCCGCGCAGCTGCGCCGTGTCGCCGTCGCCGGGCCCCGGCTGGCCTGGGCCGTGGGTGAGGAGAACCTCGCGCCGCAGTCCCAGCAGCACGCGCTGGCCATGCTGTGGAACGGCACCGCCTGGACGAAGACCGACCTGTCCCATCTCGGGCACACGCGGTTGACCGATGTCGCGGGTGTGCGCGCGAACGCGGCCTGGAGTGTGGGTCTGCCCACCGGGGACGGCAGCCCGCTGCTGCGCTGGACGGGAACCACCTGGCGCGAAGCCGACTTCCCGGGCCGGGGCGAGCCGGACGTGCGGCTCAACTCGGTGGCGGTCGGCCCCGGCCGCCAGGTGTGGATCTGCGGCAGCCGGGGCGGCGCCGCCGGTCTGCTGCACGGCGACGGTCGCCGCTGGCGATGGCTGGCCCCTCTGCCCGTCCCGAGCGTGAACCTCTACCGGGTCGTGGTGCGCCGCCGGGGCGAGGTCTGGGTGGGCGGGGACCGGTCCAACGGGGGCGGCTGGTCCGGGCTCGTGGCCCGCTGGGACGGGGCGTGGACGGCGCTGCCGCCGATCGCGGGGCTGCGGCTGGGCATCGCCGATCTGCACGCGGCCGGTCCGGACGACGTCTGGGCGGTGGGAACCGAGGCCGGTGCCGGCGGGCCGATCGGCCGCCCCGGCAACCCCGCGCTGGCCCACTGGGACGGCACGGCCTGGGCCCGTGTCGAAGCGGGCTTCACCGTCGGATCGTTGACGGGCATCGCGGGCGACGCGCGGGGCCGCGCCGCCTGGATCTCGGGCTGGAACTTCCAGGACCAGACCCGCAGTACGTACCTCCAGCGGAACGGCGACTCCTGGACCCTGGTCCGCGGCCCGTCCGGCCCGGCCCCGGCGCCGTACCTCAACGACGTCACCGCCGTCCCCGGCACCACGGCCTACTGGTCCGTGGGCATGACCCGCCCCACCCCCTACCCACCGACCGAGGCCTACACCGAACACCTACCGGCCTGACCACCGTGCCCCGTCAGAACACCGGACGGACGGACCCTCTGCCGACAAGAGCAAGTGCCGGGACATGGGCTGTGGGGGCAGGATGCCCCCGTGTCCACCGAAGTCAGCGGAATGATCGAGTGCCGACCGGGCGCCCGCCTCTGGGGTCCCGAGGACGAGGACTCCGTATGGCACACCGCCATCGACCTCTTTCTGCTCAACAACGGCAACGCCTACGACGCCCTGGGCGGCCTCTTCGGCATCCGCAACCACCGCGGCTTCCGCCCGCTGGCCGAGGGCCGAGGGCCGAGGGTTCCCGGCCGACGCGTCCGAGGGCCTGCGAGCCGAGTACGACGTCTACGGCGGACAGCCCGACGTCCACGGCACGACGTGGATCACCTGGGCCGAACTAGCCGCCGCCGACTGGCGGGAAACGGACGGCTCCGGCACCCGAAGCCGGGAAGCCGTCGCCGGTGACGCCACGCACTGGGGGCCCGTCTGGAGCGTGATGCGCACGCTCGGCGACCTGCATGGAGCGGACCATGTACGGCTTGTGGCTTGGTTCCACTGACCTGGGCTCGGAGGCGGCTCATCGCTTGCTGGTTGTTCGATGGAAAGCGGCCATGTCTGAACGTGATGTCATGTTGAACAAGCTCGCTCAGGGGCTGCGGTCGATGGTGGACGGGCTCGGCTGGTTCGACGGGCTGGGTGGGGAGGAGCAGTCGGAGACGCTGATGTTCCTGCGTCATCACTGCGTTCAGGCGCGTGTCGTGGACCAGGACGGTCCGGAGGCCGTACGGCTGTCCGGGCTGCGGCCGACACACACGCCCGCCGTGCTGATCACGTGTGGCCCGATCGAACAGCACCTGGGGAAGATCGTCTCCCTCGCTCCCCCTGACGAACGACGGAAGGCGTTGCGGCCGCTGGTCGCACTGCTCGGGATCGCCGACGGTCGGCGGCGCGAGCGGTTCTGCCGCGGTGGCTGCGGTCACTGGTGGCACGCCCTGTCCGCCACCGTCATGTGAGCGTGACGCGTGTGCCGCCCCCGGCCAGGACTTCGAGGGTCGCGGTGACCAGGTCGTACGGTTCGCCCTCCGGTGTCAGGACGTGGGACAGGTGTTCGTGGGCGATCGGGGCGTTCCGCCAGCGCACGGTCGCGGGCGAGGTGGGGCCGAAGTTGCCGCGCAGACAGTCCACCAAGGCGTCGAGGCAGCCGCCGAAGTAGCCGCCGGGGCCGTTGACGGCCTCACCCAGGGCCGGATAGAGGCTCGGCTCGTCGGTGATGCACCGGCCGTCCAACTCGGACGCCCCTCCGGCGGGGCGGTCCCGGTGGTCCAGTCGGCACCCCCGTTCGCGGACCAGGTCGAGCCAGGCCCCGCGTTGCCGGGTGTCCAGGTCGGTCCAAGCTCCGGGGGCGTCCGGCGGGGCGGCGAGCCAGCGCCGCCAGACGGGCCAGGCGTACTCGGGTACGGGTTCGGACACCTCTCCGTCGAGTTCCAGATCGATGAGGTCCGTCCCGTGCGAGGACGGGCCCCACGCACGGACCTTGGGCCGCAGCAGCCGGTCCGTGAGCGGTTCGCCCCTGTCGTCGTGTATCTCCAGCCACGCCTCGTCCAGGTCCAGGGCACGCCGAGTGCCCGTCGCGAGCGCACGCCGCAGCCGATCGCTCGGGGCGAACCCCCGGAGGACAAGGGGGCGCGGCAGCTGGTCGGGGCGGCAGGACGCGGGCGATCTCTTGGCAAGAGCCCAGCCAGCGCCGGCCGTCGTGCAGTCGGACCGGGGCCCGGTGTCCCTCGGGCGGGCCGTCGTAGTCGTCCAGGCCGGTGAGCACGAGGCTGTTCCATCCCGGGCCCGGGACCGGGCCGAGACCGTGCCGTCGCGGGTATGGTCCGGTGCGGTTCGTGCGCGGGTGCGGGCCGAGGCATTCCGCGTCTTCCAGTGGCCACGCGTCGAGCGTCCTCTGGAACGCCCTGTTCGACCCCCGCGACATCCTCGACCTCATCAAGAGCGGCCGTACCGAGGACGAGGCCGCCTCCCGTCTGGTGACCGCCCTCCGCGGCGCCCTCATCGGCTGGTCCACGACACCGGACCGCAGGGACGACTGAGCCGGCGGGCCCCGACCGGGCCCGCCGACCGGACGTCCGTGGGTCACACCACGCTCACGGGATGCCGTACCACCGCGTCGAACAGATAGCCCTGGGTGTTGGGCACGGCGGTGTCCGGCTGGGTGCGGCCGGCCGTGTCGGTGGCGCGGGCCAGCAGGTGGGTGGCGCCGGGCGCGTCGGGCCGCCAGCCGACGGACCAGCGGGTCCAGGTGCCGGAGCGGGGGCGGTCGTGCAGCCGGGCGGGCCGCCAGTTCGTGCCGCCGTCGGTGCTGACGTCGACATGGGCGACACCACCCGCGCCCGACCACGACCGCCCGTGCAGCACATGTTTCCGCCCCGCCGTGAACGTGGCCCCGCGCGCCAGTTCGAAGGCGCTCTTCGTGGTCTGCCGGGTGAGCGGCGCGCTGCCGCCCTCGGGGTGGGCGGGCCCGAACAGCCGGTAGAAGGCGGTGTTCCAGGGCGAGAACAGCGGCTGCGCGGACACCTCGATGTCACCGACCCACTTGATCGACGCGATCCCGATCCAGGACGGCACCAGCACCCGCACCGGGTGGCCGTGGTCGTACGGCAGTGGCTCACCGTTCATCTCGTACGCGAGCAGCACATCGTCGAGCGCCTTGGCGAGCGGCAGCGGCCTGCGCACCCGGCCCAGGCTCTCCCCGCCGCTGACGAACTCGGCGTCGAGGCCCCGGGGTTGCACATCGACGGCGTACGGGGAGAGCCCGGCTCCGCGCAGCACATCGGCAAGGCGCACCCCGCGCCAGCGGGCGACGCCGATCGCGCCCAGGGTCCAGGCGGTGCCGGTGACGGTCTCGCCCTGCTGGGTCGTGTAGAAGGAGCGGCCGTTCCCGGCGCACTCGACGAACGCGGTGCGGGTGACGGCCGGCAGGGCGCGCAGTTCGTCGTAGCCGAACTCCACCGGCCGGTCCTCGCCGGGGGCGCCGCGCAGCCCGCTCCCCCACAGCCGCAGCCGCCAGTCGGCGGCGTCCAGGACGGGGGTGGTGGTGTGGTTGCGTACGAAGAACAGGCTGTTGGGGGTGTGGTGGCCGGTGCCGCGCAGGGCTTCCCAGCGGGTCTCGGCGTTCGTGCCGCGCTGGATGAACCACTCGGGCGGCAGGGGTTTGACGATCGGTGTGTCGGCGGCGTGGGCGGGCCGTGCGGTGCCGAGCGCGGTTCCGGCGGCCGTGGCGGCGAGCAGGGTGAGCAGCCGACGGCGTGAGACGCCGTCGGCCCTGGCCTCACCGGCGAGCCACTGGCGCAGCCTGCGACGGTCGTAGTCGGTCTCGTGGCGGTGACCGGCGGGGGTGGGAGAGAGCATGGCGGATCCTCGTCATGCGGAGTGAAGGAGCACGGCAGGGACGGGAGGAGTGGCGGAGTAGGGGTGGCGGAGACGGCAGGGATGGCAGCGATGGCGGAGACGCCAGGGGTTGCAGGGGTTGCGCGCACAACTGGCTTACGCGGCAAGGTGGTTGGCGGCGGCCTCGGAGAGGCGCGCGATCAGCCGGTCGGCCGACAGAGCGCGGCGGCCACACGGACGAGGTCCACGGCGCGGCGGCGGGTCAGCGGCTCCGACAACGGCATGGCGGGATGCAAGCACGTGCGGCGGGGGATGTCAACGGAGCGTTCCGGTAGGCGCGATACGGGCCGCGCCGCGCGCCGGGGCGCTCTCTTCGTCCGCACTCTGCTCCCCGCCCGGCGTTGACGGGCCGCGAAAACGATCGCTAAAGTTTCAACTGGCATTGAGTGTCAGCGTCAAGCCCTGGCTTGCTGACCGGCAACCCTCCGCCGCGGTGGGGTGCTCCAGGTGAAAGCCCGGCCGGATCGCCGATCCGGCAAGCGCGTGGCCCCTGACAGGGCCTGGAACACGGAGGAGTGAGCATGCGGTACAGCGCCATCTCCGGTCCCTCCGGCACGGTCGCGGCGGCTCACTCCCGGTTCTCCCGCCGACGCCACATCGACCTGCAGCGCATCACCAGCTGTCTGTGTCGCGGCTGACCGCAGCCCCCAAGCCGATCTAGGGCGTTCCCCCGCTGGTCTCAGCCGTTCCGGCACCGGCGACGCATGCCCCTTTCCCGGCTCTTTTCCGTTTTCCTTTCCGCTTCCTTGTCCTTCCTTCTTCTCCCTCACCCTCCACAGCCGTGTCGTCCTGCCCTGGAGCGACACCATCCGCGTATCTCCGCCGTCCGCACGAGCCCGTGCGGGACGGCTTTCGAGTAGGAGAACCACTTCCGTGATATCGCATCCGGATTCCCGCCCCGCCCGATGGGCGACACTGACCGCGCTCCTCACCACCGGTGCACTGCTGACCGCCTGCTCGTCCGGAAGCGGCGGCGGTGCGAGCGACGGCACCGGCCGGCCGAAGTCCGGCGGCACCCTGACCTTCGCGGTGGGCTCCGACGCCGGCTGCGTGGACCCGCAGCAGGTCGGCAGCAACGACACCATCTACTCCCTGCGTCAGATCGTCGACTCCCTGACCGACCAGGATCCCAAGACCGGCAGGATCGTGCCGTGGCTGGCGAAGAGCTGGGACATCAGCAAGGACACGAAGACCTTCACCTTCCACCTCCGATCAGGGGTCACCTTCAGCGACGGGTCAACGCTCACCGCGCAGGTGGTCAAGGACAACTTCGACGCGGTGCCGAAGCTGGGCGCCCTCGCGACCCTGGCCCAGGGGTATCTGAGCGGGGTGGAGAGCACCACCGTGGTCGACCCGCTCACCGTGCGGGTGAGCTTCAAGCAGCCCAACGCCCAGTTCCTCCAGGCCACTTCCACGTTCTCGCTGGGCATCGAGTCGTCGGCGAGCGTGAAGCGGGCCCCGAAGCAGAAGTGCAGCGACGGGGTCGTCGGCAGCGGCCCGTTCACCCTGAAGCAGTATGTGCAGAACCGTTCCATCACCTTGGCCAAGCGGACCAAGTACGCCTGGGGTTCCGCGCTGTGGAGCAAGAAGGGCGAGGCGTACCTCGACCGGCTGGTGTTCAAGGTGGTGCCGGAGGCCGGTGTGCGCACCGGCAGCCTGCAGTCCGGTCAGGTGGACGCGATCAGCAGCGTCGGCAGGGCCGACGAGAGCGCGCTCAAGGGTGCCCAGGTGAACCTGGCGGCACGGGCCAACCCGGGCAATGTGTTCAACCTGGGGCTGAACAACTCCCGGCCGCTGCTGAAGGATGTGAAGGTACGGCAGGCGATCCTGTTCGCCGTCGACCGGCAGCAGATCGTGGACGCGGTGTTCCCGACCGGCACCCGGCCGGCCACGAGCATCCTGGCGCACACCACCCCGGACTACACGGACCTCGGCAAGGACCTGGCGCACGACGCGGCGAAGGCCAAGTCCCTGCTGGACGAGGCCGGTTGGAAGACCGGCGGCGACGGCATCCGGACGAAGGACGGCGACAGACTGAGCCTGACCGTCTCCTGGTTCGCCAACGCGGCCACCAACCAGCCCGCCCTGGAGCTGATCCAGCAGCAGCTCAAGGCCGTCGGTATCGACATCGTCCTCAAGGAACGGCAGATCAGCCAGTTCGCCACGACCCTGCAGTCCGGTGACTTCGACGCCGTATGGGGCAATGTCACCCGCGCCGACCCCGACATCCTGCGCAGCTCCTACTCCACGAAGCTCGCCAACTTCTACCATCTGCCCGCGAGCCCGCTCGACTCGCTGCTGACCCGGCAGGCGGCGACCAGCGACGCCACCGAGCGCGCGCAACTGGTCGAGCAGGCACAGCGGTTGATCGTGAGGAACGCGTATGTCGTACCCGTGGTGGAGCTGCAGACCCAGCTCGGGGTGGCCAAGAAGGTGCACGACCTCGGCTTCGAGGCATCCAGCCGGATCCAGCTGCACGACACCTGGATCGGCTGACGCGTGCGCCGCTATGTGGTCAAGCGCGTCGCGCAGGCGGTCGGGGTGCTGTGGGCTGCCTACACCGTCTCGTTCCTGGTGCTGATCCTCCTCCCCGGTGACCCGGTGTCGGCGATGGCCGGCGCCGGGGCGGAGGCCGGCACGGTCGACCCTGCGCAGCTGGCGAGGCTGCGCCACGAGTACGGCTTCGACAAGCCCGTGCTCGCGCAGTACGCCGACCATCTCGGCCGGGCGGTGCGCGGGGACTTCGGCGACGCCATCTCCACCGGCCGCCCGGTGACCTCGACGCTGGGCGACGCGCTGCCGCAGACCCTGACGCTGACCGGTACGGCGCTGCTGCTCGCGGTGGTTCTCGGCGGCGGTCTCGCGGTGCTGGCGACCTACACCTCGCGGCGGTGGCTGCGGCAACTGCTGCTGTCGTTGCCGCCGCTGGGGGTCTCGGTGCCGACCTTCTGGGTGGGGCTGCTGCTGGTCGAGGTGTTCTCGTTCCGGCTGCGCTGGTTCCCGGCGTTCGGCAACGACGGGCCGCGGGGCCTGGTGCTGCCGGCGCTGACGCTGGCGATCCCGACCGGCGCGCAGATCGCCCAGGTCCTGGCCAAGAGCCTGCTCACCGCCCTGGATCAGGCCTATGTGGAGACCGCGCGGGCCAAGGGCGCGGGCCGGCTGCGGATCCATCTGCGGCACGCGCTGCGCAACGCGTCGCTGCCGGCGCTGACGGTCGTCGGGCTGCTCGCCGGGCAGCTGATCGCCGGTTCGGTGGTCGTGGAGACCGTGTTCTCCCGCGACGGTCTGGGCCGGGTGACCGTGGCCGCGGTCACCGCGCAGGACATCCCACTGGTCCAGGGGGTGGTGGTGTTCGGTGCGCTGATCTTCGTACTGGCCAATCTGATCGTCGATCTCGTCTATCCGCTCCTCGACCCGCGGATCGTGGTGGCCTCGGGCAGGAAGGGGAGTTTCGCATGACCCAGCGTCTCGTCGACGACGTCGGCGATGTCCACGAGGGTGGCGATGTCCACGGCGTCGGCGGTGCTCAGGCCGGCGGCGTTGCTCAGGCCGGCGGCGTTGATCGTGGCGGCGGCGTTGCTCATAGCAGCGATCTTGCCCATGGTGACGGCGTTGCTCATGGCATCGTGACCGGCGCCGCGCTCGCCCCGGCGCCTGCCGTCCCGCCCGGTATCGGCCCGGGTGCCGGGCGGCGGCCCGAACTCCGGCGCGCCCTGCGGTTCTTCGTGCGCCGGCCCGGTCTGCTGGTCTCGCTCCTGGTCGTGGTCCTCGTGGTGCTGGCGGCGTTCGGGCCGGGGCTGTTCACGGCGAAGGACCCCCTGCACGGAGTGCCGACGGAGAACTTCCGCGGCCCGAGCGGTGCGCACTGGTTCGGCACCGACGAACTCGGACGCGACCTGTTCGCCCGGGTGGTGCACGGCGCCCAACTGTCGCTGAAGGCCACGCTCATCGCGGTCGCGGTCGCCTTCGTGGTCGGCGGTCTGCTCGGCCTGCTCGCCGGGTTCGTGGGCCGCTGGGTCGACGACGTGCTGATGCGTTTCGTCGACGTACTGCTGTCGATCCCGGCGCTGTTCCTGTCCCTGGCCCTGGTCACGGCGCTCGGCTACGGGACGGTCAAGGTGGCGGTCGCGGTCGGTGCGGCAGGGGTCGCCGGCTTCGCCCGGGTGACACGCGCGGAGGTGCTGCGGGTCCGGCAGGCGGTCTATGTCGAGGCGTCGCGCTCGTGCGGGGCCCGCTGGTACTCGGTGCTCGGCCGCCATGTGCTGCCCAACGCGGTGGGCCCGGTCCTCGTCCTGGCCACCCTCGAATTCGGCACCGCGGTCCTCGCCGTGTCCTCCCTCAGCTTCCTCGGCTACGGGGCACCGCCGCCCGCACCGGAGTGGGGCACGCTCATCTCAGACGGCCGCAACTACCTCGGCAACGCGTGGTGGCTCACCGCGCTGCCCGGCCTGGTGATCGCCGCGACCGTGCTCGCCACCAACCGCGTCGCGCGAGCGCTCGACGGCGAATGGGGCCGACAGCGATGACCGCCCCCACGACGAACGACCCCGGAACGGGTGGAAACATGACGACCACACCGGCGGCGGCGCCGACATCGGAACCCCTGCTGGAGGTGCGGGGCCTGTCGGTGTCGTACCGCACGCGCGGCGGCACCGTACAGGCGGTGCGGGGCGTCGACCTGGACGTGTGGCCGGGTCAAGTGACCGCGGTGGTGGGCGAGTCGGGCTCCGGCAAGAGCACGACGGCGCACGCGATCGTGCGGCTCCTGGCGGCGAACGGCGGCATCGACGCCGGTACGGTCCGCTTCGGCGGGCACGACCTCACCACGCTGTCCGAGCGCGAGCTGCGTACCGTACGCGGCGCGCGGATCGGTCTGGTGCCCCAGGACCCGACGGTGTCGCTGAACCCGGTCAAGCGTGTCGGCGAGCAGGTCGCGGAGGTGCTGCGCATCCACGGGCCGGCCACCCGGCGCTCCGCCCCGGTGGACGCGATCGCCATCCTGGAGCGGGCCGGGATGCCCGACGCGGCCACCCGGGCCCGGCAGTACCCGCACGAGCTGTCCGGCGGGATGCGGCAGCGGGCGCTCATCGCGATCGCCATCGCCGGCGGCCCCCGGCTGATCGTCGCCGACGAGCCGACCAGCGCCCTGGACGTCACCGTGCAGCGGGTCATCCTCGACCATCTCCAGCACCTCACCGAGGAGTCCGGCACCGCCGTGCTGCTGGTGACCCACGACCTCGGTGTGGCGGCCGACCGGGCGCAGCGGATCGTGGTCATGTCCGAGGGCCGGGTCGTCGAGGCCGGTCCGACCCGCGACATCCTCGACGACCCACGACACGAGTACACCCGGCGGCTGCTGGCCAGCGCGCCGAGCCCGACGACGGCACGCCCCCGGGCCACGGTGACGACACCCCCGACCGCTCCCGAGGCGGCGACGCCGCTGGTGGAGGTCCGCAACGCGGTCAAGGAGTTCCGCCTGCCCCGCGCCGGCGGCTCGGCCCGCACCCTGCGCGCGGTCGACGACGTGAGCTTCACCCTCCACCGGGGCCGCACCCTGGCCCTGGTCGGTGAGTCCGGCTCCGGCAAGTCCACCACCGCCCGCCTCGTGCTCCGCCTGACCGACCCGACCTCAGGGCACATCGTGTTCGACGGAGCCGATGTCACCGCCGCGCGCGGGGCACGGGCGAGGGAACTGCGCCGACGGGCCCAGCTCATCTACCAGAACCCGTACGCCTCGCTCGATCCCCGGTTCTCCATCGCCGAGGTGATCACCGAGCCGCTGCGCGCGTTCGGGGTCGGCGACCGCGCCGCCCGGCGCGCGCGGGCCCGTGACCTGCTGGAGCGGGTGGCGCTGCCCGCCTCGACGCTGGAGCGCCGCCCGGCGGAACTCTCCGGCGGCCAGCGGCAGCGTGTCGCGATCGCCCGCGCCCTGGCGCTCTCCCCCGACCTGGTGGTGTGCGACGAGCCGGTGTCCGCGCTCGATGTGTCGGTGCAGGCCCAGGTCCTCGACCTGCTCGCCGAACTCCAGGCCGACACGGGGGTGGCGTATCTGTTCATCTCGCACGACCTGTCCGTCGTACGGCAGATCGCGCACGAGGTGGCCGTGATGCGCTCCGGCCGCATCGTCGAGACGGGCACCGCCGAGGACCTCTTCGCCCACCCTCGCCACGACTACACCCGCGAACTGCTCGCGGCGATCCCCGGCGGCCGTCACACCACGGCCGCCTCCCCTTCGCGCAAGACCGAGGAGCACGCATGACCGTTCAGGACAGCGCTCGGGACAGCGCTCAGGACACCACTCAGGACACCACCGCGGACGCCGTGTTCAGCCGCGACTGGCAGGAGTGGCACACCGGGCAGGAGGCCCGGCTCGCCGACCCGCACGGCTTCCTCGCCATCACCGGCCTGCACTGGCTCGGCGACGAGCCGCGGCGCTTCCCCGACGCTCCGGGCGCCTGGTCGACCGGACCCGACGGGGTCGTCGTGGTCCTCGACGAGCGCGACGCACGTACGGCGGGTGACGAGGGCGCGGACCTGGTCGTGGACGGCACCCCCGTCCGAGGCGAGTACCGCTTCGGGGTGCTGCCGGAGCGCGGCGGGGTCAACGCGGTCTGGGGCGACGCCGTGATCGAGGTGGCCAGGCGCGGCGGCCACGACATCGTCCGCCCCCGCCACCCGAACGCCCCGCTGCGCACCGCGTTCACGGGTACGCCCGCCTACGCCCCGCACCCCCGCTGGGCGGTGACCGGCCGCTACACGGCCTTCGACACGCCCAGGCCGACGACGGTGGGCGCGGCGGTCGAGGGCCTTGAGCATGTGTACGACGCTCCGGGCCGGGTCGAGTTCGAACTCGACGGACGCCCCCTGGCCCTCACCGCGTTCCCCGGTCACGGTCCCGGCAACCTGCTGGTGCTGTTCACCGACGCGACCTCCGGGGTCACCACGTACGCCGCCAACCGGGCCCTCGCCCTCGCGCCGCCCGCCGAGGACGGCACGGTCCTCCTGGACTTCAACCGCGCGACGAACCTGCCGTGCGCCTACACCGACCTGGCCACCTGCCCGCTGCCCCCGGCCGAGAACCGCCTGCCGGTGGCGATCGAGGCCGGGCAGAAGCTCCCCCGAGAGCGGGGCGGTTCCTGAGCGCCGCACGCACACGCACTCTTATCTCGTACACGACCGAGAGGGACAAAGACGGCATGGGTACCCCCGCGATCAGCTCGCTGGCGTTTCTCACCCCCGGCAACTTCGCCGACGACGACCCGTACACCGGTCTGGAGGAGACACTCCAACTGTTCGAGTACGGCGAACAGTTGGGCTACGACGGCGCCTGGATCCGGCAACGGCACCTCGAACACGGCGTCGGCTCGGCCGCCGTGTTCCTCGCCGCGGCCGGGCAGCGCACGGAGCGGGTCGAACTGGGGACGGCGGTCATCCCGATCGGGTACGAGAGCCCGTTCCGGCTCGCCGAGGACCTCGCGCTGGCCGACGTACTGTCCCGCGGCCGTCTCCAGGCCGGCTTCAGCACGGGCATGCCGCACGCGGAACTCCTGGGCGACCTGGTGTACGACGGCGACTGGCGTGGCTTCGACCTGTCGTACGGCAGGATCGCCCGCGTCGTCGACCACCTGCGCGGCGACTACCTCGGCACCCCGGACACGGTGATCCACTCCCCCGGCAACACCCAGCGGCCACGCCTCCAGCCGCACAGTCCCGGCCTGGTGGACCGGGTCTGGTACGGCGGAGGCAGTCTGCGCTCGGTCCGCTGGGCCGCGGAGCACGGCCTCAACCTGCTCACCGGCAACATCGTCACCGGCGAGGCCACCGACGACTTCACCACGGCCCAACTCGCCCTGCTCTCCGCGTACGGGCGCACCCTCGCCGGGGGCCGGCCGACGCGGGTGGCGCTCGGCCGGGTGATCGTCCCGTTCGACGGCGCGGACCTCTCCACCCGGGCCCGCTACCGGGCGTACGCCGCCGCCCGGCACGCCCGCACGCTCGCGCCACAGGGCCCCGAACGCACCCTGTTCGCCTCGGACGTCGTGGGCACCGCCGACCAGATCCTGGAACAACTCACCGCCGACCCCGTGGTGGCGTCCGTCTCGGAACTCCGCCTTGAACTGCCGTACGAGTTCCGACGGGCCGACTACGAGCAGATCCTGCACGACGTACGCCACTTGATCGCGCCCGAACTGGGCTGGCGACCGGACACGACGCCATCACCACGCGAGGACGCCGTCACCGCGTCGGGCGGGCGGGCGTAGTGGGCAGAAGCAAGCACGCACCATGACGCACCGCGCCGCGCCCCACAGCACCGACCGTGAACCGACCGTGAAGGGACCGCTGGATGTCCGACGCCGCCGCCGGCCCTCGAACGACTTCGTCGAGGACATCGTGGTCGTCCAGGAGACCGGTGGGACGGTGTACTTCCTGTTGATCCCCTACCGGCCCGGTCACGCGGGCAACGCGGCGGGCCATGTGTTCCGTCGTCCGGTCGGCGACGACGGACCGGCCGAGAACATCCTCGCCACCAACGACACACTCCGCGAGCCGTGGTGTTCGCCGAACGGCCATGCATGGACGGCTGACAGTGGTTTTCGCTCGGTCGGGTTCTCGACGGGCTGTTCGCGTCGAGCGTCCGGTGTCGGGCCGCGTGGTGTGGTCTGCCCATCGGGCGCGCTACCGCCGAGTTCACGCCCCGCCTCGTCGCCCGGGACGTACGAAGTGGGCGTACGGCGGATACGGCTTGAAGCAGACCAGCAGTTCGAGGGGGTGGCCACCACCGGGTTCCTGGACCAGCGACGTGAGTCCCGTCATGTACGCCGAGCGGCCCTTGTCGACGCCCTTCTGTCGCGGGCCCCAACCCGCCGCGTAGGCGCAGGACATGGAGATCTCGGCGAAGACGTCACGGCAGCCGAACAGGAAGAACGTGCGGGCATGGGTGGCATGCCGCACCTCCTCGTCGAAGTCGGCGCGCCCGCACCGGGCCCGCCACGAGGTGGCGTCCCGGGCGGTGCGTGCCTCGTCGGTGCGGACGGTCAGCGGCGTGCCGTTGACCAGCCCGCGCCGCAACTCGGGCCACTTGCTGGGGCGCAGACCGAGCGTGTCGTGGACGAGGACGAGGTCGACCGGCTCGCCGTGCCCCTCGTCGGGAGGGACGCTGTCGCGCAGCGGTACGTGGACGATCGTGTGCCGGGAGTAGGCGGCGAAGGAGAACAGGCCCGCGAGCCGGTTCAGCCCGTCGTGGTCCCCGAGCAGCATGCCGATGGGTTCGGGGGCTCGCAGAGTCGTGTGGCGAAGGGGTTGCCGGGGCTGGACGACACGGTGCTCGTGCGGCCCCGTCCGGAGCCTGAACTGACGCAGCCTCAGCCGCATATGTAGTACCTCATGCCCTCAGCATCGGGGGCACCACTTCTCCTCGGCAACGGAAATGGGAGACTCACCCGAGGTCATGGCCATGCCCGGGGCAGGTCAGTCGTCGCTCGGCATGGCCTCCGCCGCCCGCTTCTCCATCTCCTCCGGTGAGATGTCCTCCACATGTGTGGCGACGTGCCAGCGGTGGCCGAAGGGGTCCTCGAAGTGGCCGACGCGGTCGCCGTAGAACTCGTCCTTGACCGCGTTGATCTGGGTCGCCCCCAGGGAGAGTGCCGCGGCGAAGACGGCGTCCACGTCGTCGACGTAGACATACAGGTTCACCGGTGTCCCGCCGAGCGTCTTCGGGCTACGGAACCCCAGGTCGGGGAACTCGTCCGCGACCATGACGACCGAGTTGCCGATCTGCAGCTCGGCGTGGTGGACCTTGCCGTCGGGTCCCGCCATCCGCATGCGTTCCGTGGCGCCCAGGACGGCGATGTAGAAGTCGATCCCGGCCGCCGCGCCGTCGACACAGAGGTAGGGCGTGACGCGCGGATCGTCCTCGGAGTAGGGCTCTGTGCTCACTGTCTGCCACCTTCCGACAGGTGATGGCCGCGCCCATGGCCCGGTGACGGTCATCGCCACCGCGCGGGCGCGTTCGCCGCCCCAGTGAATGCCCGGACCTACGACAAGCGTGACACTCATCCCCGGCCCACGCAGCCAGACGGGCCGATCACTCCGCGCCGCTCCGCTTCCCGGCCCCGTAGTACCAGGCATCGGCCCCGTGCTGCCGGGCATCGGCCCGCGCCCCTCCGCCGCGCTCCGGATTCCTCCGACTTTCGGCCGACCGCTGCCCGTCCGGTCCGATCACTTGTGGCCGTTCGAGGGCTGGTGGCCTCGACCACGTCAGCGGTCTGTACCGCGCCTGCGCCGACGACCTGGACCGGGTGCGCGAGAAACAGCGCAGGCTGCCGCGCGGGCCGCACGACAACGGCACGGGGCACCTTCACTCGTACGACATCAACCCGATGACCTCCTTCACGCCGCCCCATCCCCGGGGCGGCACCCCTCTCCGGTGGGAATCTCCGCAGACTCATGGGTTGTGAACAGGAAATGGTGAGTAACATCCGCACACACCACATCCATTTGCCGGGAGGTAACCGCCATGACCGCAACGCCTTCGGAGACAACCGACCTCAAAGCGCAGTACACCGCCCAGGTCTCCGCCGACCTGGAGCGCAACGCCAAGGAGCAGGACCGGCTTCGCGAGGAGATCGCGGCGCTGCAGGACCAACTCCGCGGCCTCCAGCAGGACCAGAGCGTGCTGGCGAACATGCAACAGGCACTCGGCGTCCTGACACCTGAACCCGTCACCGCCGAGCCTCAACCCACGCCCACGCCCACACCTACTCCCGCACCCTCGCCCGAGGAGGCCGCGGCACCTTCCGTTCCCCGGCAGAAGACCTCGACCACCTCCTCGCCGACCGGTAGGCGGACCCGGGCGAAGAAGCCTGCCGCCCCGCAGGACGTCAAGAAGGCGAAGAAGCCCGTCGCCGCCAAGAGCACCACCGCGAAGGCCGACGCTGCCAAGGCCACCCCCGCCAAGCCCGCGAACTCGACCACGGCCACCGCCACCGGCACCGGCAAGAAGACTCAGCCGACACTCGTCGAGCTGATCCGCGTCCACCTCACCGAGCAGAGCGGACCGCACTCCGCCGCCGAGGTCGCCACGGCGCTCACGCAGGCTCACCCCGACCGCCGTATCCAGACCAATGTCGTACGCACCACCCTCGAAGGCCTGGTGGCCAAGAGCAACGCACAGCGCACGAGGCAGGGCTCCTCCGTCTACTACACCGCCCCCGACCCCCAGGAACCGGCCACACCGCTCCAGGCACCGTCAGAGTCCCAGTCCGAGCCCGAGCCCGAGCCCGAGCAAGCGAAGGGCTGAGGCCGGGGTCGCCTCAGGCGTCCAGTGGCTCGTAGTCGAACCAGTCGAAGTGAACCGAGCCGGCCGTGGCGAACATGCCGAGAACTCGGCCGGTGAAGCCGCCGGCGACCTCCGTGGACAGGTAACGGCCGTCCAGGGAGGCCAGTGCGACGAAGGTCCCGTCCGGTTCCTCGAAGCCGAGCGAGACCAGGTCGGGGCCGGTACGGGGGTCGTTCACGGTGTCCACGGACGTCACGTCGACGCGGAGGACGACGGGGCCCGGCGACACCGGTCGGGATGCCACGACCGTGTTCAACGGGCCGATGCGGGCCCGGACTCGTACCTGCCCGGTCGCGGCCTCCGTCTCGACGGAGTAGTGGTGACTCTCGTCGAGGCGTACGGCCAGACCGCCCCGCCCCTGGGCCGCGTCGACCAGGGTGCGCGCCCGGCACGAGCGGTGCTGCTGCCGTCGACCCACGAACAGCACGTCGGTGTCGTCGAGCGATCCGCCACGCGCCCGGAGGGTGAGTGAGCCGGGGCGTTCCTTCGTGGTGCAGTTCTCCGTGGGGCGGTCGCGCAGGGAGACCCAGTGCGGGGCCAGTTCGTTCGCGTCGAAGTCGTCCCGGCGCTCCGGCGCGGCGGCGGGTGGCCGGAGGGGCCAGGGCGGGGCGGGCATGACGGTCGACAGTTCGCCGACGACGGGCCAGCCGTCGACCCACTCGACCGGCACCAGATGGGTCTCGCGGCCGAGTACGTGCCAGCCGGGGGTGCCGCCCCCCGGCCGTACGCCGAGCAGCACCATCCACCACGACCCGTCGGGCCCCTGCACCAGATCGGCGTGGCCGGTGTTCTGGATGGGGTGGTCGGTGCTCCGGTGGCTCAGGATCGGGTTGGCCGGGCAGGGCTCGAACGGGCCCGTGGGTGTGCGGCCCCGGGCGATCGACACTCCGTGGCCCCGCTCGGTGCCGCCTTCGGCGATGAGCAGGTACCAGTGGTCGCCGATGCGGTACAGATGGGGTGCCTCGGGCGCCTTGGCGCCGGGTACCCCGGACCACAGCCGCCGACGTTCTCCGTAGGTCTCCCCGGTGTGCGGGTCGAGGCGGATCTGTCCGACTCCGGCGGTGGTGCACCAGCAGGTGCCGTCCTCGTCCCAGGCGATGTCGGGGTCGATACCGTGCACGCCGGGCAGTCGGATCGGCTCGGACCAGGGGCCCGCCGGGTCGGTGGCCGTGAACAGCAGATTGCCGTCGCCGCTCACGTTGGTGACGATCAGCCGGAACCGGCCGTCGTGGTGGCGGAGGGTGGGTGCGTAGATCCCGCCGGAGGAGGGTGTGTCCGGCGGCAGACGGAGTTGGCTCGGGCGGTCGAGCGCGTTGCCGATCTGCGTCCAGTGCACCAGGTCCCGGCTGTGGAGGATGGGGACGCCGGGGAAGTACTCGAAGCTGGAGCAGGCGAGGTAGTAGTCGTCGCCCGCCCGGCAGATGGACGGATCCGGGTAGAAGCCGGGGATCACCGGGTTGCTGAAACTACTTTCCGTTCCGGAGGCGCTCGTCACCTTCATCGGTCCCTTCGCGGCTACGAAAGTTTCTCTTCCAGCGACGGACAAGTTTCTCGATCAGGCTAGTTACGGCCGTACGGACGGTCAATGCCCCGGTGGATCGATGCCGCCGGTGGATCGGTCCCGGGGCATCGATGCCGTCGTGGGTCAATTACCGACGTGGGTCAACTCCCGGCGGGAGGTGCCGTGCTGGCGCGGACCGTGAGGGTCGTCGCGATCTCCAGGCCGGCCTGGGGTGCGGTTTCGCCCCGTCCGAGGGTGAGGGCCAGTTCGGTCGCGGCCACGGCCATCTCGGTCAGGGGCTGGTGAACGGTCGTCAGGGGCGGGTCCACCCAGGCCACGACCGGCAGGTCGTCGAATCCGACGACGCTCAGGTCGTCCGGGACGCGCAGTCCGGCCTCGCGTGCCGCCTGGTAGACGCCGAGCGCCTGAAGGTCGTTGGTGGTGAAGATCGCCGTCGGACGTTCGGGCAGCGCCAGCAGGGAACGCGCCGCCGTGTGGCCGTCCTCGCTGGTGAGGGGTGCGTGCACGACGAGTTCCGGTGCGACCGGCAGGCCGGCGGCCCCCATCGCGGAGCGGTATCCGTCCAGGCGGGCGCAGCAGTACAGCTGGTCCTGCGGGCCGCCGATCATGGCGATGCGGCGGTGTCCGAGTTCGGTGAGGTGGCGGGTCGCGGCCCGGCCGCCGGACCAGTTGGTGGCGCCCACGAACGGGACGTCGTCCGGTAGTTCGGTGGCCGGGTCGACGACGACGAACGGGATGCCCTTCGCCCTGAGCCGCTCCCGCTCGGCCGCGGAGAGCTGGGCCACGGACAGAACGCAGTTCGGGCGCCGGGAGACGGTGTCGTCCCAGGTGAGCGGGTCCGCGTCATACAGCCCGAACTCGGACACCATGACGCCCACGCGGTGCTGTCGGGCCACCCGCTCGACACCGCGGATGATCTCGACCGCCCACATGTGCTTGAGCTCGCGGAAGACGAGCTCCACGACGTTGTTCCGGTTGGCGCCCGTGGGTTTGCGGTAGCCGTGGCGGTTGACCAGTTCCTCGACACGGGCGCGGGTGTCGGCGGAGACACCGGATCTGCCGTTGATCACCTTGGAGACGGTGGGGACGGACACCCCCGCCGACTCGGCGATGAACGCGATCGTGACCGGCCGGGACGTGTCGCCCCGCCCTTCGTTCCCGCTCACCGGCCCGCTGCCCGCGTCGTCCACCGTGCCGTCGTCCACCGTGCCGTCGGCCGCGAAGTCAGCCAAGGTCGCCCGCCCGTCTGCTGGTTGTGCCCGGTTCATTCTGGCATCTCGCACCGTCACGGCTCTGGCCTCCGGAACATCCCGCTGTTAATTTCTCCGCCGCGAAGAACGAAACTTTCCTTCGTCGAACACTTTCACAGAGCGGTTCCGCCCCGCTGTTTCGCCGAGGACGCCGGACAGGTATCCGGCGACGAAGGCGCCGACCAGATCGACGGCCTCGACCTGGCGGGCCGCGCGGTCGGTCGGCCCGTCGGCGGTGAAGCCGGTCGCGCCACGTGCGCCACGTTTCACCACCACCTCGGCGACACCCATCGCCACGAGGGAACGCACGGCCTCGGCTTCGCCCGCGTCGGGGCGGTCCAGCACGAGGGGAGTTCGTCCTCGGAGGCGATGAGCAGGTCGATGTGGGCGAGCAGCGGCCGTAGCGCCGTGCGGGCTTCGTCGGCGGTCCACAGCCGGGAGCGGTGGTTGGCATCGAGGCAGACGGTGATGCCGGCCTCGCGCGCGGTCGTGGCGGCGGCGAGCACGGCTTCGGCCGCCGAGGGGCCGAGCGCCGGGGTGATGCCGGTCAGGTGCAGGACGCGAGCGCCGGAGGCCAGCGCGGGCAGTACGTCGGCGAGTGCGAGCGCCGAACCCGCGGAACCGGCGCGGTAGTAGTGCACGCGGGTGCTGGGCGCTGACCACCGAGCGCGTGGCGAAGAAGTCCGAGGGCCTCGACCTCCCCGGTCTGCTCGACGTCATCGAGGCGGAGATGAAGGACGCCCCGGACCGCCTCCAGTGGGCGATGAACCACTGTCTGGCCCAGATCGGCATCGAACACCCCGAACACCGCGCCCGTGCGCTCGCCATCGGTGAGCGCCTGGCGGTGCTCAAGGACTATCCGACCTCCCCGGGCTGTACGTCGCCGTTCGCACCCGTCTGGATCACCGAGATGGTACGCCGTAAGCAGGACGCGTAGACCGGACCAACGCCTCGGCCCGGACCAACTCCTCGACGGGGACGGGCGGTTCACGCACCCGGAGTGCGGTGCTCCGCGGCCGTCGGCGACCGCGCCGCGATCACTGCGGCTGTGTCGCGATCTGGATCAGATTGCCGCAGGTGTCGTCGAAGACGGCGGTGGTGACGGGGCCCATCTCCACGGGTTCCTGGGTGAAGCGGACGCCGAGGCCGTGCAGGCGGGTGTACTCGGCCTGTACGTCGTCGACTGCGAACTGGGCGAGCGGGATGCCGTCCTCGACAAGGGCGTCGCGGTAGGTCCTGGCGGCCGGGTGGCCGGCGGGCTCCAGGAGGAGTTCGGTGCCGTCGGGCTCGTCGGGCGAGACGACGGTCAGCCAGCGGTCCTTCTCGCCCACCGGGACGTCGTGCTTCTTCACGAAGCCGAGGATCTCCGTGTAGAAGTGCTCGGCCTTGGCCTGGTCGTCGACGAAGACGCTGGTCAGATGGATCCTCATGGGGTGCTCTCCTTCGGTTCGGGGCCTGCCGCCGGTTCGGGGCCGCCCGCGTCGGGCACATGCCATCGCTCGGCGATCCGTCGCAGCGGGGCGGTGTTCAGGTCGTGGAACTTGTAGCGGCCCTCCCGCCTCGTCCCGACGAGCCCGGCGGTCTCCAGCACGGCAAGATGCTGAGAGACCGCCTGCCGCGAGATCCCGAGCCCATGCTTCATGCTCAGCCGCCCACAGATCTCGAACAGCGTCTGTCCTGATTTCTCGGTCAGCTCATCGAGGATGGTGCGACGGGTCGGATCACCCAGGGCTTTGAACAGATCGTCGTCGGCCACACCCCCAGCATAGGCAAGTCACCACTTGCCTATCAAGTCGAGCCACCGCCCCGGCGGACGCACGCCCCTCACAGCCCGAACAGTTCAGCCGCGTTGTCGTGGCACACCCCCCGTAGCCACTCCTCGCCCAGGTCGAGGCGTTCCAGGGCATGGAGCTGGTGTAGGTACGGGTAGGGGATGTTGGGGAAGTCGGAGCCGAGGAGGACGCGGTCGGCGAGGGTGGTCAGGCGGGGCAGGGCCCGGCGGGGGAAGGGCATGAACCGTTCGGTGAAGTCGGTGAACGCCATCGTCGTGTCGAGCCGCACCTCCCCGTACCGCTCGGCGAGCCCGAGGAACTCCTCGTACTCGGGCATCCCCATGTGCGCGACGATCAGCCGCAGCCGGGGGTGCCGGGCCAGCACCCGTGCGATCGGCTCGGGGCCGGTGTGCTTGCCGGGCGTGGGGCCCGAGCCGCAGTGGATCACCACGGGCACGCCTGCCTCGGCCAGCAACCCCCAGGCCCGGTCGAGGAGTTCGTCTGCCGGGTCGTACGCCCCCACCTGCACATGTGCCTTGAAGACGCGCGCACCCGCCTCGACGGCTTCCCGGACGCACGTCTCGACGCCGGGCTCGGGGAAGAGGGTGGCGGTGTGCAGACAGTCGGGGGTACGGCGGGCGAAGTCGACCGCCCAGCCGTTCAGCCACCGGGCCATGCCGGGCTTGTGCGGGTAGAGCATCGCCGTGAACGCCCGTACGCCGAACTCCCGGAGCAGAGCGGCCCGTTCGGCCTCCTCCTCGCGATACCTGATCGGCCACTCCATGCCACCGGTCAGCGGTCCGAGCGCGTCGAAGTACTCCCACACCTTGCGCAGGACGCGCTCCGGCATGAAGTGCGTATGGACGTCGACCAGCCCGGGAAGCCCGAGCGCCTCCCAGAACCGGCGGATCTCCCCGGCCTCGGCACCCGCTCCCCCACCATCGCCCTCACCGTCAGCCCCAGCCCCAGCCCCAGCCCCATCCGCGTACACATCAGTCATGGCCCTACGATCGGCTCCGGCGCGGCCTCCGGTCCACCCCTTCGCCATGGGCCGGGTGTGGATCTCGACGGACCGGGCACTCGGCGGGCGACCGAGGCGGATGGGCCGGAGGTGCGGCATGGCGGTACGGCATCGTCTGATCAAGGTGAGCCCAGCAATCGTGTGGGACGTGCTCGCGGACGGCACCCGGTACGCGGAGTGGGTGGTGGGAACGTCGGCCACCGAGCCGGTGCGGGGACAGTGGCCACAGCGGGACTCGGCGATCGGCTACGAGGTCCGCCTGGGTCCCCTGCGGCTGACCAACGAGACCGTCGTCCGGCACTGCGAAGAGGGCTCCGAGCTTGGACTGGAGGCGCGGGCGGGCGCGCTGGGGACGGCGCGGATCTCCATCGAGCTGCACCCCTGGGGACCGTACTGCCTGGTGATCGCGGACGAACACCCGCTGCAGGGCGTGGGCGGAGCACTCCACAACGTGGGCGTGGAGGCACTGATCCAACTACGCCATCGCGCGATGCTCGCCCGCCTCGCCCGACTCTGCGAGGCGCGGGCCGAGACCCGCGAGGCGGGACGGGGACGCTCTGCGATGATTCGGTGACTCAGAGGGATCATCGCGTCGGGCGAGGAGAAGCGTATGGATTCGGGCAGGCGGCGGTTTCTCGGGCGATGGGGCGCCGTGGTGACCGGAATCGCGGCACCACTCGCCCCTTCCCCGACCTCGAACCCGACCTCGAACCCGAACACGAACCCGAACACGGCGACGGCGACGGCGACGGCGACGGCGACGGCGACGGCGACGGCGACGGCCTCGCAGGCCGCCGCTGCCACCGGTGGCACCACGTCTCACGAACCGTTCATGTGGCTGGCCGTCGAGCAGGCCCGCAGGAACCCCGAGTGGCCGTTCGGCGCGGTGATCGTCGACTCGCGTAGCGGTGAGGTCCTGGGAAGAGGCGTCAATACCGGGGCGGACAGTCCGCTGCTGCACGGCGAGGTGGTCGCGATGAACGACTACGTACGCCGACACGGCAACCAGGGATGGTCCGGGACGACCCTCTACACCACGGGTGAGCCCTGTTCGATGTGCATGAGCGCACTGGCGTGGGCGGATGTGCGGCGCGTCGTCTGGGCCAGTTCGATCGACGAGCTCCGCCGCACCGACATCATCCAGATCGCCCTGACCGCACGGGAGGTGGCCGCCGCCGCGCGGTCCTTCTACACCCCGGACCTCCTCCTGGGCGGCGTACTGGCGAACCACACGAACCGCCTTTTCGAGGAGGCCCGGCGGCTGCGCCAGGGCCAGAGCCTCTCCGGCGCGCTCAGACGGCCTTGATCTTCTTCATGGTCAGGTGGGACTCGGTGCGCAGGACGCCGGGCAGCCCGGTGAGTCTGACGGTGAGGAAGGCCTCGTACGCGGCGTGGTCGGCGACGGCGACGCGGAGAAAGTAGTCGGGGCGGCCGAAGAGTCGGCGGAACTCGATGACCTCGTCGTACGAGGCGACGGTCTCCTCGAACGCCCGCACGGTCGCGCGGTCGGTGGCCGAGACCTCGACGTCGACGAGGACCTCCAGACCGCGCCCGATCGCCGCCGGATCGACGACGGCTCGATAGCCGGCGATGACCCCCGCCTCCTCCAGGCGCTTGACGCGGCGAAGGCAGGGCGGCGGGGTGAGGCCGACCCGTTTCGCCAGCTCGACGTTGGTCAGCCGACCGTCCTTCCGCAGATGAAACAAAATATCGTGATCGATGGAATCCATATGCATTTCATTGCTCACAGAGGCATTCTAGAGCCATAATCGGCAACCAAAGAACGTCCGATTCCTTCTAAAATTTCCCCATGGGAACACCCGGAACACCTGCGGCCGTCACCGACGTCCCCGATCGCTCCGCCGCCTTCAAGGACTCCACCTCCGTGGGTCTCGGCCTGGTCCCACTGGGCCTCGCGTTCGGTCTGCTCGTGACGCGGTCGGGGCTGGACTGGTGGTGGGCCACCGCGTTCACCACCCTGATCTACGCGGGGTCGTTCGAGTTCCTGCTCATCGGTCTGGTCGTCGCCGTCGCCCCCTTGGCGACCGTCGCCCTCACCGCGCTCCTGGTGAACATCCGGCACCTCTTCTACGCACTGTCCTTCCCGCTGGACCGGGTGAAGGGCAGCTTGGGCAGGGCGTACAGCACGTTCGCCCTCACCGACGAGGCGTACGCGCTGGCCACCGGTGAGCGGGCCCGTTCCTGGTCGGGGCGGCGGATCGTATGGCTCCAGGTGTTCATGCAGGTGTACTGGGCGGCCGGGGCCACCGCCGGAGCGCTTCTCGGTGCGGTCCTCCCCGGCAGTGTGACCGGACTGGACTTCGCCCTGACCGCGCTGTTCGCCGTCCTCGCGCTCGACGCGCCGCGCGACCGCCGAGGCGACCTGCCCACACCGCTACTGGCACTGCTCGCGGCAGTGGTCGCCCGGCTGCTGTTCCCCGAGCAGTTGCTCCTGGCCGCCTTCGCCCTGTTCACGGCCGGGCTGCTGGCCCGCCGCTTCGCCACCGCCGGGGAGCCCCGCCATGCCTGACACGCCCTATCTCATCGCCGCGGTCACCGTCTCCGCCGCCGTCACGTGGGCCCTGCGCGCCCTGCCGTTCGCCGCGCTCGCCCCACTGCGATCCAGCGCGACCGTGCAGTACCTCAGCACCCGGATGCCGGCCGGCGTCATGCTGATCCTGCTCGTCTACTGCCTGCGGGACCTGCCCCTCACCGAAACACGCGCCCTCGCCCCCGCGCTGGCCCTGACCGTCACCGCCGCGCTGCACCTCTGGCGCCGCAACGCGTTGCTGAGCATCCTCGGCGGCACCGCCACCCACGTCGTCCTGATGAGCACGGTCTTCGCGCGCTGAGTCCGGTGCGACCGGTGGGACCCGTGGACCGGGGGCCGGATGCCGGATGCCGGGGGCCGCTGTCACAGATCAACTCGCCGCCTTGTCATGCGCATCGGAACCAGCACGCACGCGGAACAAGAACGCGGAAGGTGAAGTCCTCATCATGAGCGCCGAGTCGATCCCTCAGGAGCCCACGCCCACCCGCCGACCCCGACCCAGGCACCGGCCCCGGCCCCGGCCCCGATCGCGCAAGACGCTCGGCCTCGTCGCCCTTGCCCTGCTGGTCGCGGCCGTCCATCTCGGGGCGGGCGGGCTCCTGTTGGCGTGGTCCGGCCCGTGGAAGCGCCGGGTTGTGGGAATCGTCCTGGCAGTTGCCCTGGTCAAGGCTGTCGTTGTCGTACGCCGTCTCGCCGTCCGCCGAAGGGCCACGACCACGCCCACACCCACGACATCCGTTGACCACACGGCCACTGACGAGACGTAGGCCACTGCCCTTAAATACGTATCTCCGATGCAACATTGATAGGCTGCCTCCGTGAGGCTGACCAGATACACGGATCTCGCACTCCGGGCAGTGATGCGCCTGGCCGTCGTGGACGGCGAGGAGTTGCTGACCACGCGACAGATCGCCGAGTCCGTGAACGTCCCCTACACGCACATGGCGAAGGCCATCGCGCAGTTGCAGCACCTGGGGGTGATCGAGGCGCGGCGCGGTCGCAACGGCGGGCTGACGCTCACTGCCGCGGGCCGGAGCGCTCCGGTGGGGGACCTGGTCAGGACACTGGAAGGGGACCGGGAAGCCGTGGTGTGCGAGGGCGACGCCCCGTGCCCCCTCGCGGGCGCCTGCCGGCTGCGGCGGGCACTGCGGGAGGCGCAGGAGGCGTTCTACTCCTCACTGAACGGGGTGACCGTCGCCGACCTGGTGACATCCCCGACAGGACCGGTACTGCTGGCCCTGGGAGCTCCCCCGGGCTGACCGCCCGACCGTCGCCGACACCTCGGGCCACCGACCACGCCCGAACAGCGACCAAAAATACGCATCCAAAATACCAATTCAATCCACCTGCCAAGCCACCCATCAATCGATCTCAATCGAGCACTGATCCGAGGAGTGTGTCTGATGCTTTCCGCACAGTCGGCCCCCGTCGTACGAGCGACGCTTCCCGTGGTGGGAGCCTCGCTGACCACGATCACGGAGCTGTTCTACCGGCGACTCTTCGAGGAGCGGCCGGAGCTGCTGCGGCATCTGTTCAACCGGACCAACCAGGCCACCGGCGCGCAGCGCGAGGCGCTGGCCGGCTCGGTGGCCGCCTTCGCCACCCTGCTGGTCGAGAAGCCCGACGTACGCCCGGACGCGGTCCTCGCGCGTATCGCCCACAAGCATGTCTCGCTCGGTATCACCGCCGACGAGTACCCCTTGGTCGGACGGCATCTGCTCGGGGCGGTCGCCGAGGTGCTCGGGGACGCCGTGACGCCCGAGGTCGGCGCCGCCTGGGACGAGGTCTACTGGTTGATGGCCAACGCCCTGATCGCCATCGAGGCCCGGCTGTACGCCGAGGCCGGTGTCGCGGACGGGGACGTGTGGCGGCGTATGGAGATCGCCGAGCGTCGTCAGGAGTCGGCCGACGCGGTGTCCCTGGTCCTGCGCCGGACGGACGGCCGTCCCACCGTCGCCTTCCGGCCCGGACAGTACGTCAGTGTCCGCGTCGAACTGCCCGACGGCGCCCACCAGATCCGCCAGTACAGCCTGTCCACCGCGCCCGATCACAAGACCTGGCGCATCACGGTCAAGCGCGAGCGGACCACCGACGGCACCGTCCCCGACGGCGAGGTCTCGTCCTGGCTGCACGCGCACGCCGAGGTGGGTGACATCCTCGATGTGTCGCTGCCCGCCGGCGACCTCGTCCTGCCCGAGGCCGACACCCCTCTCTTCCTCGCCTCCGCGGGCATCGGCATCACCCCCATGCTGTCGATGCTCGACCATCTCGCCCTCACCTCCTCCGCCCGCCCCGTCACCGTCGTGCACGCCGACCGCTCGCCCCTCGACCATGTCCACCGGGACGAGCAGGCGGACCTCGTCAGCCGTCTGACCAGCGCGGATCTTCACCTGTGGTACGAGAACGACGCCCACCGCGCGCCCGCCGCACAGGCGTTCGCCGGGCGCGCGACCCTCGAACACCTCACCCCCGCGCCCGGCACCACCGCCTACCTCTGCGGGCCGCTGCCGTTCATGCGGACGGTGCGCGGCGAGCTGCTGGAGAAGGGGCTGCACCCCTCCGCCATCCACTACGAGGTCTTCGGCCCCGACCTCTGGCTCACCAAGTAGGCGGCGGCGGAGAGCGGGCCGCGCGTGAGACGCAGGTCACATCCGCCTTCCTGTCACGGATCGACCGGGCTACCTGGTCAGTAGGGTGTATCCGCCACACGGCAAGGAGATCACCGTGGAACCGCGTCTCAACTACTTCGGTCACCCCCTCGCGGGCAAGGTACTGAAGCACATCAACTCGGCCGGCAAGGTGGTGTCGGACTCGACACTGCCTGCCACCGTCCAGGAGCTGGTGAAGATCCGCGCGAGCCAGATCAACGGCTGTGGCTTCTGCACCGACATGCACACCAAGGACGCCACCCAGGCCGGCGAGACCCAGCAGCGCCTCAACCTGATCGCCACGTGGCGCGAGGCCAAGGTCTTCACCGAGGCCGAGCGTGCCGCGCTGGAACTCGCGGAGCAGGGCACCCGTATCGCCGACGCGGCCGGTGGTGTCACCGACGACGTCTGGGCGAACGCCGCGAAGCACTTCGACGAGGAGCAGCTCGTCGCCCTGATCTCGCTCATCGCCGTCATCAACGCCTACAACCGCATCAACGTCATCAACCAGCAGCCCGCCGGGGACTACCAGCCCGGCCAGTTCGGCTAGACACCCTCCCCGACCAGGCACACACGGTCCGTCTCCACGCCGCCCCGACCTACGGCGAGGAGGCGGACTTGTCGTGATTACGGGGCGTGCGGTGGCGCACTGTCTCTGTGACAGTCGTCGCGCTCGTTGTCACAACAGTGGGACGTGGTCTGTCGTATGTGGTGTATGCGGGAACTCATGGAAAGGGATTCCAGATGAGGGTAGTTGTCGCAGGCGCCACCGGCCGGATCGGTTCTCGAACGGTGGCGAGGCTCCGGGACCACGGTGTGGAGGCTGTGCCGGTCTCCCGTCACCACGGTGTCGATGTGCTCACGGGGGACGGTCTGAGCGAGGCGCTGCGGGGCGCCGAGGTGCTCGTGGACGTCACCGACGCGCCCGCGCGGACCGAGGGCGCGGGGCTGCACTTCTTCCGTACCGCCACGACCAATCTGCTGGCCGCCGCGGTCGCGGCCGGTGTCGAGCACCATGTGGTGCTCTCCGCCGTGGGGGCCGACCTGCTGTGGTCGGACTACTTCCGCGCGAAACTGCTCCAGGAGGACATGGTGCGTAACTCGCCGGTTCCGCACTCGGTCGTCCGGTCCACCCCGTTCTTCGAGTCCATCGAGGTGATGGTGGAGCGGAACACCTTCGCCGACGAGGTGCGCGTGGCGCCGGTGCTCGTGCGTCCCGTGTCGACGGAGGACGTCGCCGTCACCGTCGCGCATGTCGCCGTAGGGCTTCCGCTGTTCGGTCTCGGCGAGGTCGCCGGGCCGGAGGTGCGCCGGCTCGACGAGCTGGCGAGCGAGGTGGTGACCGCGCGCGAGGACGGACGGGTCGTCGTCCCCGACCCGCGGGCCCGGTACTTCGGGGCCGAGTTGCGAGAGCGGACGCTGCTGCCCGGCGAGGGCGCCCGGCTGGGGCACATGGCGTTCGCCGAGTGGCTCGGGCGGCCCGTCGTGCCCGCGAACGGGCGAGTGTCGTGAACGGCCCGGCCCGGCCGGCGGAGTTCGGTACGACGAGCGAGCTGGACCAGCTGCCCGACCTGGACGCGGAGGAGACCGCGGAATGGCGGGCGTCGCTCGACGCCGTCATCGCCCACGCGGGGCCCGACCGTGCCGTGTATCTGCTGCGGCGCGTCCACGAGTACGCGGCCCGCGCCGGGGTGGCCGTCCCGGGCCTGCCGACCTCGGACCACGTCAACACGATCCCGGCGTCCGCGCAGCCCGCGTTCCCGGGCGACCTCGCCATGGAGTCCCGTCGCCGAAGGGCCAGACCCACGAGCCGGTCGACGCCGATCAGCTGCTGCGCTACCGGGAGGCCACGGACGGCCAGCTCATCGACGAGGGCATCACCGAGGCCGGGTCGATGGCGGAGTTCACGGCGGCGGCGACGGCGTACGCCACCCACGGCGAACCCATGATCCCCTTCTACATCTTCTACGCCATGTTCGGTTTCCAGCGCACCGGCGACCAGTTCTGGGCGCTGGCCGACCAGTTGGGCCGCGGCTTCGTGATCGGTGCGACGGCCGGCCGTACGACGATGACCGGCGAGGGCCTCCAGCACGCCGACGGGCACTCGCATCTGCTGGCCTCCACCAATCCGGCCGCCGTGAGCTACGACCCGGCCTTCGCGTACGAGATCGCGGTGATCGTCGAGGAGGGGCTGCGCCGGATGTACGGCGAGCGGCCCGAGGACGTCTTCTACTACCTGACGGTCTACAACGAGCCCAAGCGGCAACCGCCCATGCCCGGCGGGCCGTCGGTGGAGGAGGGGATCCTGCGCGGCATGTACCGGTTCCGGCGGGCGGATCCCGACGCGGCCGGACCGCGGATCCAGCTGCTGTCCTCCGGCACGGCCATCCACTGGGCGCTGGCGGCGCAGGAGTCGCTGGCGTCCGAGTGGGGAGTGCGCGCCGACGTCTGGTCGGTCACCTCCTGGACGGAGCTGCGCCGTGACGCGCTGTGCGCCGACAGGGCGCGGCTGCGGGGCGAGGAACGCGTGCCGTACGTGACGGCGGCGCTGTCGGGCGCGCCGGGGCCCGTCCTGGCGGTCAGCGACTGGATGCGGCAGGTGCCCGACCAGATCAGCCAGTGGGTGGAGCAGGACCACACCTCGCTCGGCACGGACGGCTTCGGACTGTCGGACACCCGTGACGCCGTGCGCCGCTACTTCCACGTGGACGCCGGGTCGATCGTCGTCGCCGCCCTGGACCGGCTGGCCCGCACCGGCGCGCTTCCCCCGGAGACGGTCGTCCGGGCGCGCGCCCGCCACGACCGGCAGGGCTGACCGGCCGCCGAGGACATGCCATGCGCAATCCTTCTCCCCCTTCGGTGGCGAACGGCTCCCCCCTCGGCGGGGAGGAGGCGGTGGACGCCTACGCGATCAGCGCCGAGTTCTACGACGTACTGCAGGCGGAGCGGGACGACGCCCGGGTGCGTCGGCTGTACGGCGGTGATGTCGCGGGCGCCCGGGTCGGTGTGCTGGACGTGGGCGCCGGCACCGGACGGGTGACGTTGATGAGCCCCGCGGGTTCGCGCGTCCCCGTGCACGCGGTGGAGCCCACGCGTTCCATGCGTGCGCCGCTGATGACGCGCCTGGCGTCGCTGCCCGCCGACCGGCGACGACGGGTCACCGTGCACCCGCACCGGCTCGACGAGGCGGATCCGCGCGCGGTCGCCGATGTCGCCGTGTGCCACAACACGATCGCCTGTCTGCACCCGGTCTCGCGACGCGCCCTGTGGCCCGCCGTGGCCCGAGCGCTGGTGCCTGGGGGTGTGCTGCTGGTCCAGCTGCCGCCCGCCCGTCCGCCGCGGCACGAGACGACGTACGAGTTCCCGGCCCAGCGCATCGGCCGGCACGAGTACGGCGGGCGCATGGTGGCCTCGCCCCAAGGGGACCGGATCCGGACCGGCTTCGACTACTGGGTGCGCGGCGAGGGCGGTGTGCTGCGTGAGCACCACGAGACGTTCTGGATGTGGCCGGCGGGCCGTGCGGAGGTGGTCGGGGAGCTGAGGGGGGCCGGGTTCGCTCCGCTGCCCGAACGGGCCGATCCGTCCGTACTGGCGGTGCGGGCCACCTGGGCGGCGGGGGCGGTGTCACAAGCGGGGTGACTCGCCGGTCAACAGGCTGTCCGGAGCCATGAGCTTCCCCCCTACATAAAGGTGCATACGACATGGAATACGGCAAAGCCGGTTCGGTGGGCCGCCCGTGGTGACCGAGCGGAGCCCGTTGCCCGATCTGTCCGTCGAGAAGGATTTCGACGGGGAGTCCTTCTCCCCCATCTACACCACGACGGTGACGGTGAGCGGCGGGGCGGCGAGTCATGGGCGGGCCTCGGGGCGGGCGCGCTCGGACGACGGGGTGCTGGACATCGATCTGCGCATGCCCGAGGAACTGGGCGGCGACGGCAGCGGGACCAATCCGGAGCAGCTGTTCGCCGCCGGTTTCTCCGCCTGTTTCCACGGGGCGCTGAGCCTGGTGGCACGGCAGGCCGGGCTGGATCCGGCCACGATCTCCGTGATGGCGACCGTGGCGTTCGGCCGGGATCCGGAGGACGGTGGCTATCTGTTGCGCGTCGACCTGGTGGTCAAGTGGCCGGGCGTCGATCCGGAGGCCGCCGCACCGCTCCTGGAGAAGGCCGACTCGCTGTGTCCCTACGCGAAGATGGCCTGGCGGGGGACGCCGACCACCATCACGCTGGCTCTGTAGCCGCAGCCGCGGCCGTACCGCTGTCGCAGCCGCAGCCGTCGTGTGCCCGCGCGCACGACGGCTTCGTCATGCCTCGGGCCGTGCCGACGGGCCTGTCACAGATCGCGGGCCGACCTGGTCGTAGTGGGTGAACAACACCGGCGATCGGAGTAGACCGTGGCACTCACCGAACAACGTCTTTCCACCATGGTGCTGGTGATCGGCACCGGAGGCGCCGGGTTGCGCGCGGCGATCGAACTGGCCGAGGCCGGCGTGGATGTCCTCGCGGTCGGCAAGCGCCCCAAGGAGGACGCGCACACGGCCCTCGCGGCCGGCGGGATCAACGCGGCGCTGGCCACCATGGACCCCGAGGACAGCTGGCAGCAGCACGCGGCCGACACCCTCAAGGAGAGCTATCTGCTCGCCGATCCCCGTACCGCCGAGATCGTCACCCAGGGCGCCGCCCGGGGCATCGACGACCTGGAACGCTTCGGCATGGCGTTCGCGCGGGAGGAGGACGGCAGGATCTCCCAGCGGTTCTTCGGGGCGCACAAGTTCCGGCGCACCGCCTTCGCGGGCGACTACACCGGCCTGGAGATCCAGCGGACGCTGATCAGGCGCGCGGAACAGCTGAAGGTTCCCGTCCTCGACGGCGTGTACATCACCCGGCTCCTGACGCACGACGGGGCCGTCTTCGGCGCGTACGGCTTCGATCTGACGAACGGTACGCGCTGTCTGATCCACGCCGACGCGGTGATCCTCGCGGCGGGCGGGCACACCCGGATCTGGCGGCGTACGTCCTCGCGGCGCGACGAGAACACCGGCGACTCCTTCCGGCTGGCGGTGGAGGCCGGGGCCCGGCTGCGCGACCCGGAGCTGGTGCAGTTCCACCCGTCCGGGATCATCGAGCCGGAGAGCGCGGCCGGAACCCTGGTCAGCGAGGCCGCCCGGGGCGAGGGCGGGATCCTGCGCAACGCGCTCGGGGAGCG
Organism: Streptomyces phaeolivaceus; assembly: GCF_009184865.1. Taxonomy (NCBI): domain Bacteria; kingdom Bacillati; phylum Actinomycetota; class Actinomycetes; order Kitasatosporales; family Streptomycetaceae; genus Streptomyces; species Streptomyces phaeolivaceus. The sequence goes on from NZ_CP045096.1 coordinate 205,988, forward strand.
GTTCATGGCCCGCTACGACCCCGACCGGATGGAGCTGTCCACCCGCGACCGGGTGGCCCTGGCCTCCTACACGGAGATCAAGGAGGGACGCGGGACCGCTAAGGGCGGTGTGTGGCTCGACGTGTCCCATCTGCCCCGGCAGACGATCATGACCAGGCTGCCGCGGGTGTACCAGACGCTGCTGGACCTGCAGATGCTGGACATCACCCGGGAACCGATCGAGATCGCGCCCACCGCGCACTACTCGATGGGCGGGGTGTGGGTGCGCCCCGAGGACCACAGCACCGACGTACGCGGGCTCTACGCCATCGGGGAGGCGTCGAGCGGGCTGCACGGCGCCAACCGGCTCGGCGGGAACAGCCTCATCGAGCTGCTGGTCTTCGGCCGGATCACCGGCCGGGCCGCCGCCGCCTACTCCGAGTCCCTCACCGCCCACCCGCGCTCGGCGTCCGCCGTCGCCGAGGCCCGTGCGGAGGTCGACGAACTGCTCACGGCCGACGGCCCGGAGAACGTACGGGCCCTGCAGCGCGCCATCCGCAACACCATGACCGAGCACGCGGGCGTCGTACGCGACGAGGAGGGCCTGCGGGCCGGGCTGGCGGAGCTCTCCGTGATCGAGAAGCGGATGGAGGACGTCGGTGTCCACCCGGACATCGCCGGCCATCAGGACCTCGCCCACGCCTTCGACCTCAAGTCCGCCGCGCTCGCGGCGCGGGCCACGCTCGAAGCGGCGCTGGAGCGCCGCGAGACCCGCGGCTGTCACAACCGCAGCGACCACCCCGACCTGGATCCCGCTTTCCAGGTGAATCTGGTGTGGTCGCCGACGACCGGTATCACCCACGAGAGCATTCCGGCGATCCCGGACGAGATCTCCTCGCTGATGCAGGAAGTCACGACCGAGGGAAAGCTTGTCGAATGACAGAAATTCTCTCGATCCCCGCGAAATACGTGTCACAAGAACAGTCACTGTCTTGTCTCTTCTGGTACGGAGAACAACCTCCCGTACAGAGCACATCCTCCGAAAGGATTCCGTCATGAAGGTCGTAGTGATCGGTGGAACCGGACTCATCGGTTCGAAGCTCGTCGGCAAGCTCGGCGAGCACGGGCACGAGGCGGTCGCCGCCGCGCCCAACACCGGCGTCAACACCCTGACGGGCGAGGGCCTCGCCGAGGTCCTGGAGGGCGCGTCGGTCGTGGTCGACGTGTCGAACTCCCCCTCCTTCGCGGACGACGCCGTCATGGACTTCTTCCGCACCTCCACGACCAACCTCCTCAAGGCCGGGTCCGAGGCCGGCGTGACGCACCACGTGGCGCTCTCCGTGGTCGGCACGGACCGCCTCCAGGAGAGCGGCTACTTCCGTGCCAAGCAGGCCCAGGAGGAGCTCATCCAGGCGTCCGGGATTCCGTACTCCATCGTCCACGCCACGCAGTTCTTCGAGTTCATGAAGGGGATCGCGGACATGTCGACGGAGGGCGACACCGTCCGGCTGGCCCCCGTGAAGATCCAGCCGATCTACTCCGACGACGTGGCCGCCGCCGTCGGCCGCACCGCGGTCGGCTCCCCGGTCAACGGGGTGGTGGAGGTCGCCGGCCCCGACGTCTTCCAGCTCGACGAGCTGATCCGCGGGGCCCTCGCCGCCAAGGGCGACCCCCGCACGGTCGTCACCGACCCGAAGGCCCCGTACTCCGGCGCCCAGGTGCAGGAGAACACGCTCGTCCCGGGCCCGGACGCGCACATCGCCGAGACCCGGTTCGCCGACTGGCGCGCGCAGCAGAAGTGACTCCTCTTCTTCCGTGGTCCCCTGCCGACGGGCGGGGGACCCGGCCCCCCTCGAACCATCGCTTCGGTTTTCCCCTCACGAAGGGCGATTCGCCATGTCCCATCGCACGGAAACAGCGATTTCCGATTCCGCGCTTTCCACTCCCTCCATGCCTTCCGCGTCTTCCGCGCCCTATCAAGGGCTGACGGGCACCTACAGCATCGATCCGGCCCACAGCACCATCGGTTTTTCCGTCCGGCACGCCATGATCGCCAATGTGCGGGGGAAATTCACCGCGTTCGAGGGTCTGCTGAAGATCGACGGGTCGCACCCCACCCGGTCCGAGGCCCATGTCAGTGTCCAGACCGGCAGTCTCGACACGGGTATCGCACAGCGGGACGCCCATGTGACGAGCGCGGACTTCCTGGACTCGGCGACCTTCCCGCTCATGACCTTCCGCTCCACCGGGATCGTCGACGCCGCGGAAGGACAGTTCCGGATGTCCGGTCTGCTGCGGATCAAGGACGTCGAACTGCCCCTGCGTATCGACCTGGAGTTCGGTGGCGCGGGCCAGGACGCCGACGGGCAGAACCGGGTCGGCTTCGAGGGCACGGCCACCCTGAAGCGCTCCGACTGGGGCATCGACTGGAACTCGGCGCTGGCCACGGGCGGAGTGCTGATCGGCGACAAGGTGAAACTGGTCCTCGACATCTCCGCCGTGGAGCTGGAGCCACGATGACCCGACCGTCCGAGGACCGGGTCGCCATGGCGGCCACCGTGGTGTCGCTGGCCGCCGAGGCGACCGCGCTGGAGACCCGGGTAGACACGTTGCGCCGGGAGCTCGCGGACCTCGACGAGCGGACGGAGGCCGTACTGCACGCCCTGCGCCGGCTCGACGGGGGACGGGCGCGCGGCGCCCGCGGAGCCCCTGGGTAGGCTTTCTCCCGGAGCCGCGCGACCGTGTGCGTGTGTGCCCGGTCGCCGTGCCAACCGGTACGGTGTGCCGCCCGACCAGGAGAGACATGATGCCCCCGACGATTCGCCGGGCTGTGATCCCCGCCGCCGGCCTCGGTTCCCGTCTGCTGCCCCTGACGAAGGCGACGCCGAAGGAGATGCTGCCGGTCGGCGACAAGCCGGTCATCGAGCACACCGTGCGCGAGCTGGTGGACTCCGGGATCACGGACATCACCATCGTCGTCTCCGGCGGCAAGAGCCTCATCCAGGACCACTTCCGCCCCAACCCCGCCCTGGTCGAGCAGCTCCGCGAGGACGGCAAGACGGCCTACGCGGACGCGGTGGAGGAGGTCGCCGAACTGGCCCGCCGGGGCCACATCACCTACCTCGACCAGTACGGGCCGTACGGCAACGGCACCCCGGTGCTCAACGCCGCCCGTGCCTTCGGCGACGAGCCCGTGCTGGTGCTCTGGCCCGACGACGTCTTCGTGGCCGAGGTCCCCCGCGCCCAGCAGCTGATCCGCGCCTACGAGCAGACCGGCTGCCCGGTGCTGGCCCTGCTGCCGATGGACCCCACCGAGTCCCAGCGCTACGGCGTGCCCATCGTCAAGGAGGACCTCGGCGACGGCCAGCTGCGCATCACCGGCCTGGTCGAGAAGCCCGAGCCGGCCGCCGCGCCCTCGGCGTACGCGGCCATCGGCGGTTATGTCGTCACCCCCGGCATCATCGACGAACTGCGCGAGCAGACCCGCCGCTGGTACGAGCACCGCACCGGCGAGGTCTATCTGACCGACGCCATCAACGCCTACGCCGCCACCCGCGCCGTGTACGGGCAGGTCATCAAGGGCCGCTGGTACGACACCGGCAACCCGGCCGACTACCTGGTCGCCCAGCTGGCCTTCGCACTCGCCCACCCCGAGTACGGCCCCCTCGTACGCGGTCTGGTCGACAACCTCGACACCACCGCCGAGTAGGCACCGGACCACCTGGACCGGCAGCCCAGGCCTCGGCCTAGGCCGAGGTCGCCTCGCCTTCGAGGCGCAGGGTGCGGATCTCCTTGCGGGAGGAGATGCCGAGCTTCGAGAACACCTTGCGCAGATGCCATTCGACGGTGTGGGGGCTGAGGAACAGCTGGGTGCCGATCTCGGAGTTGGTGAGACCCTCGCCGGCGAGCCGGGCGATCTGGGCCTCCTGGGAGGTGAGGGCCGTGGGCGCCGAGATGGTGTGTCTGCGGACCTTCGCGCCCGTGGCCTGCAGCTCGCTCCGGGCACGTTCGGCGAAGGCCTCGGCCCCGATCCGGCTGAACATGTCGTGGGCGACGCCCAGTTGGGCACGGGCGTCGACGCGGCGGTTCTCCCGGCGCAGCCATTCGCCGTACAGGAGCTGTGCGCGGGCCAGTTCCACCCGGACCCGGGTCCGGGCGAGCCGTTCGATCGCCTCGCGGTAGAGCCGCTCCGCGGTGTCGCCCTCGCTCAGCAGGGCCCGCGAGCGCGCTTCCACGCCCAGCGCCCAGTCCGTGCCGCTGGCCCGGGTCGCCGCCGAGAGCTGCTCCAGCGCGTCGGTGGCCGCCTGGGGCAGACCACTGCGTACGGCCGCCTCGATCAGCTCGGCCAGGCCCCAGCGCGGGGAGGCGAACTCGTAGGGGTGGGCGGCGGCCTCCCGGGCGGCGGAGAGCGCCTCGGTGTACTGGCCGAGGCCGTTGCAGAGGACAGCGTGGTAGCAGTGCGAGACGGTGACGGCGGCTCCCTGGCCACGCGGCACGGCCTCGCTCATGATCGCGTCGAGCAGGGTGCGGGCCTCGCGTTCATGGCCACGCCAGGCGGCGAGGCCGAGGGGCAGTACCCGTGTCGGGTTGCTGCCGATCGCGGTGCAGACCGTGCCGACCTCCTCGACCAGTGACGCCGCCGTCGTCAGCTCACCGGCGAGGAGGTGCAGATGCGCACGGGCTTCGAGCACGTCGGGGAGCGCGCTGAGCGCGCCGGACCGGCGGGTGATGGTCAGATGGCGGGTCGCGACCAGATGGCCGCGCTCGTCGTCCCACAGGTCCGAGGCGAGGACCCCGCCGAGCCAGAGCAGCCGCAGCGCGTCCCGGACGGGCAGTTCCTCGTCGCAACAGGCTTCGAGGGCGCGTTCCATCAGCGGGACCGAGGCCGGGTAGCCGTCGGTGAGGCGGACGGCGACGGCGTCCAGCAGCAGATCGGGCAGTCCGGTCGGCGACGGTGGCGGCGACGCGCCCCGGGCGGCCTCGCCGACCTCCCGCAGCCCCGGGCCGTGCGCGAGACGGCCGGCGAAGACGGCCGCGGCGACGGCGTCCAGATAGGTGTCGCGGGCGAGCGCGGGGGCGAGCGGACCGAACCGGCGGGCGGCGGCGAGCAGCAGCGAGGGGGCCTGGCTGCCGCGGTTCTGGGCGAACGCGATCTCGGCGTGCAGGACGTCGATCCGGGCGCGCCCGAGTTCGTCGAGGGGTCCGGCCTCGGCCGTGGCGAGGAGTGTGGCCGCCGGCTCGAACGCGCCCGCGTGCAGGGTGGCCCGTGCCGCGTCCACCGCGCGCCGGGCGCGCAGGGCGGGGTCGCGGGTGAGTTCGGTCGCGCGTTGCAGGAACGCGGCCGTCGCCGCGATGCCGCCGCGGGCCTGTGCCCGGTCGGCGGAGCGCTCCAGTTCGTCGGCCACGGTCTCGTCGGGTCCCGAGGTCGCGGCGGCCAGATGCCAGGCCCGGCGATCGGGGTCGAGCCGGGTGTCGGTCACGTCGGCGAGGGCCCGGTGCGCCTCGCGGCGGTCGTCGGGGCTCGCCGCGCGATAGGCCGCCGAGCGGACCAGCGGGTGCCGGAACCGTACCCGGGTGCCGAGGGTGATCAGCTCCGCCGTGTCGGCGTGCGCGAGGGCGGAGTCGATGTCGATGCCCAGCCGTTCGGCCGCGCGTCTGAGCAGTGCGGCGTCCCCGACGGGTTCGGCAGCGGCGGTGAACAGCAGGCGTCGTGTCTCGGCCGGCAGCGACCGGACCCGGTGGACGAAGCCTCGTTCGATCTGGCTGGACAGCGGCCCGGCGTCCGGGCGGCCGAAGCCGCCGGCCAGTTCTCCGACGGCCAGTCGGCGGGGCAGTTCCAGCAGGGCCAGCGGGTTGCCGCCGGACTCGGCGACGATGCGTTCGCGCACCCGCTGGTCGAGCGGGCCGGTGACGACCGAGTCGAGGAGTGTGCGGGAGTCGTCCTCGGACAGTCCCGTCACGCGCAGTTCCGGGAGCCCGCCGAGGGCCTCGCCGGGGCCGGGCTCGCGGACGGCGAAGACGAGCACGATCGATTCGGCGAGCAGTCGGCGGGCGACGAACGCCAGGGTCTGGGCCGAGACATGGTCGAGCCACTGGGCGTCGTCGACGAGGCAGATCAGCGGCTGGTCCCCGCCGGCGTCGGCGAGGAGGCTCAGTGTGGCCAGACCGACCAGGAACCGGTCCGGCGCGGCACCGGCGCGCAGTCCGAACGCCGTGCCGAGCGCGTCGCGCTGTGGTCCGGGCAGCCGGTCGAGGCCGGTCAGCAGGGGGGCGCAGAGCTGGTGCAGTCCGGCGTAGGAGAGTTCCATCTCGGACTGGACGCCGGCCAGTCCGACCGTGCGGCAGCCGGCGGCGCGGTCGAGGAGGAACCGCAGCAGTTCGGTCTTGCCGATGCCCGCCTCACCGCGCAGGACCAGGACCCCGCTGCGGCCGTCCCGGGCGCCGGCCAGCAGGTCGTCGAGCGCCCGGCACTCGTTCCGCCGGCCGAGGAGTCCGGCTCGTGAACCGCTCCTCGCCATGGCCGCTCCCCGGTCCGCACGCTTCGACCGGTATGGTAATACGCCATTCGATCGCTACGCCCGGGTACAGGTGAGCCGTCAGGGCAGGGAGTGGTTCGTCAGGGCAGGGGACGGTCCGTCGTCGTGGGTGTGCCGTGGTGGGCGCGGACGATGCCGATCACGGTGTCGGTGGTGCGGTCGAGGTAGGTGCGGCCGTCGGGCAGCCGTGTGTCCGGGCTGATGTAGCTGCGCGGGCCGAGGTGGGTGGCCGGGTCGAGCCGGTGCACGGTGATCCGGCCGGCGCGGAGGGCGCGGTTCCATCCGCTGCGGCGGAACAGGGACCAGCGCTGCGGGAAGATCCAGGTGCCGACCCGCTCGATCCGGTCGCCCGCGCTGGTGAGCTGGTACACGTGCGTGGCGTGGGTGAGGTCGTTGGCGCCGTTGTGGAACCCGCCGAGCGTGATCACGACGAGCGGCGCGCGCAGCTGGGTGTGGAGTTCGTCGATCGCGCCGGTGGCGACCTGCGCTCCCCCGCTGTAGCTGAGCAGCACCACGGGGACACCGCTGTCGGGCTCGTAGCCGGCGAGCCGTAGCTGCGTGGCGATCTGGGAGCCGACGGCCCGGTTGTACAGCGGGCGGTACCGGTGGTCGGCGGCGACGAAGACCTGCATGACGTTGTGCAGGAACAGCAGCAGCCCGACGTGCCGGCGCAGCCACGCCCACACGGGCCGGTCGGCGAGCGGGTCGGCCAGCGGCGAGTAGGGCTGCACCTGCCCCAGCACCCGCAGCTCGGGCGCTCCGGCGAGCACGGCCTTGACCAGCTGGCCGCCGTCCCGGGTGTCCCGGAAGCGCCGTTTCCCGATGCCGTCGAGATAGACCAGGTACGCGGCCGGGGGGCTGTCGGGCGCGGCGCCCCGGGCGTAGGGGACGCCGTCGGGGAGTTCGGTGACGGGGTCGCGCCAGCCGGCGCTGTAGGCGAGCACCTCGTAGCGGGCGAGCAGGCCCTCGGCGATCAGGACCGGCCCGAGCGCGCAGATCCAGAGCACGATGTCGTTCATACGATCACCTCCGGTGTCCGGGTCGCGCTGACCCGGACGACCAGCCGCCGTACGCCCTCCACCGCGATGCCGAGGCCGGTCCCGGCGACCGCGACGCAACCGGCGGCGGTCCACCAGCCGAGCCCGGACGCCGTCGCGAGCGAACCCGCGAGACCGGCCCCGACACCGACGAAGAGCACCATGTGCAGCAGGGGTCCGAGCAGCGGGAACGCGAGGACGGCGGAGAGCAGCAGCGGGACGAGCAGATTCGGGGTCCAGGCCAGTCCGGAGTCCGGTGGCGGGGAGGACAGCAGCAGTTCGGCCAGGGTCCAGGCGGTCAGCGGCCACAGCGCGAGGACGGCGCCCTCGACGAGACCGGCGGCCACCAGCAGCCCGGCCACGAAGGTCCGCGACATGCCGGGCCGGCGGGACACCAGGGGCACGATGCGTCCGGCGGCCTCGGAGAGCCCGGCGAACACCAGCAGCAGGACGACGGCGGTGGACATCTCTCAGCCTCGCTGTGACGGGTCGACGGGGACGGGCCGCCGGACCGGGCCTGCCGCGCGCAGACATGCCTCCAGTTCGTCGGCGGCCCGCCGGTGGCCACCCGCCTCGTGCTGGGCGGTCCGCAGGCCGGCCGCCGCCGCCCGGAACCCGGGCTCGTGGAGCAGCCGCCGGGCCAGGGTCCGCACGGTGCCCCTGGCGACGTCCTCGGTACGCATCGACAGACCCGCGCCGAGTTCGACGACCCGCCGGGCCACCATGGGCTGGTCGGCGCCCTGCGGGACGACCAGCAGCGGCACCCCGGCGTACAGGGCCTCGTTGACGCTGTTCATCCCGCCGTGGGTGACGAACAGCGCGGCACGGGCCAGCACCTCCGGCTGCGGTACGAAGCGGTACGGCAGGACATTGGCCGGCAGCGGCCCCAGCGCGTCGGGGTCGGTCTGTCCGGTGGACACGATCACCGTGCCGCCGAGCGGGGCCAGCGCGGTGGCGAAGGTCCGCAGCAGCTGGGGATCGGCGTTGAAGACGGTGCCCAGCGAGGCGTACAGCACGGGGTCCTGGAGCCGGTCGAGCGGGAACGACGGGTCGGCCGGGCGGGAGCCGATGCTCGGGCCGACGAAACGGTAGGACCCGTCGAACTCCTCGGCGGCGGGCTGGAACTCCCGCGAGGTGTAGACCAGGTTGAGCGGCTGGCGGATGTTGGCCACGTCGAGCAGGGGCAGCCCGCCGGCGGCGAAACGCCGGCGCAGCTCCCGGCGGGACCGCAGATAGCCCCACAGGCTGCGGGGTCGGGCCCGCGCCGCCGCCAGCAGCTCCCAGGAGCCGTGGGTGGGGCTGGGCACCTGCCGGCCGAAGGCGAACGTGGTGAACGACGAGACCGCCGGGACCCCCAGTTCACGGGCGGCGACCGCGCCCCACAGACAGGCGCTGTCGTGGACGATCAGGTCGGGCCGGTCCCGGCGGAGGTCGGCGAGGACGCCGGGCAGCCAGCGGACGGCGGTCTCGGCGAGCACCTCCATCCAGGTCAGCGGTGTCGGCGGGTCGGGGAACGGCGGGTTGCCCCCGGGGTAGTCGCGCACGGTCGCGCCGACGGCCTCGATCTCCGCGCGGAACGCGGGCGAGGCGTGGTAGGTGACGGTGTGGCCGCGCCGCACCAGCTCGGCCACGACCGGCAGCGTCGGGTTCACATGCCCGTGCATGCTGATGTTGAGGAACGAGATGGTGCTCACAGGCCTGCCTCCACGGTCGAAGAAGTCGGTGTGCCGCACGGACCGGCGGGAACGGCGGGAACGGCGGGAACGGCGGACGTGCCCGGACCGGCGGGTGCGGCGGGTGTCGGCGCCGGGTCGTCGGCCCGGTACAGGCCGGGTCCCCTGATGTGCAGCTCGTCGAGGAAGCGGCCCGCCGTGCGGGAGGCGGTGCCGATCAGCCGCTGGGTGTGGCCGAAGTCCCAGGGGGCGGGCCAGGTCTCGATCCCGGTGGGGAGCACGACGGTCGGGATGTGCCGGGACACCTCCCGCAGATCGCGCTCGATCTGGTGGCGCAACAGCAGCAGCCCGGCCCGGGAGGCGATCGCGCCGGCCCGCGCACGCGGGTCGACGGGGCGCAGCGGCGAGCTCTCCGGTCCGGTCGACAGCACGACCACGCTGGCCGCTCCGGCCTGCAGCGCCGCGAGCACGGGGACATAGGCGACCACCCCGCCGTCGACCAGTGTCCGGCCGCCGCGCGCCACCGGCGGCAGCACGCCGGGGATGGCCGCGCTCGCCAGGAGCGCCGACTCCAGGTCCCCGTGGTCGAGCGCCACCGGGGCGCCGGTGACGAGGTCCATCGCCACGGCGGTGAACGGGATCGCCAACTGCTCGATCCGCGACGGCAGTTCGGCCCGCGCTATCAGCCGGCGCAGACCGCGGTCGGTGAACAGGCTGGTCCGGGAGGACAGATAGCCGAGCGGATACACCTCGCGGCGGCGCAGCCGGGTCCACACATGGTCCAGCCAGGGCGCGGCCCGGTCGGGGTGGGCGGCGGCGATGGCCCCGTTGAGGGCGCCCACCGAGGTCCCGATGATCATGTCCGGGACGAACGCGCGCTTCTCCAGCGCGTACCCGACACCCACATGCGCGGCTCCGAGCACGCCACCGGCGCCCACCACCGCGGCCACGGGACGGGGCAGGGCGCTCAGGCCCACCGACGAGTCGCTCATCTTGACCGGCCTCTCTCAGTCGCTGTCTCAGTCGCTGTCTCAGTCGCTGTCTCAGTCGCTGTCGCTGTGCAGGGCGGTGCGCAGGGCGCGGACGGCCTGTTCCGTCGCGGCCTTCGCGGCCCGGGTGCTCCGCAGGGGGTTGAGCATCATGAAGTCGTGCAGGGCGCCGTTGACCCGGATGCTCGTGGTGGGGACGTCGGCCTGGGTCAGCCTGCGGGCGTACGCCTCGCCCTCGTCGCGCAGCACATCGCTGTCGTCGACGATGACGAGCGCGGGCGGCAGGCCCTGCAACTGCTCCAGGCTCGCCCGCAGCGGCGAGGCGGTGATCTCCGCCCGCTGGGCCGGGTCGGTGGTGTAGCAGTCCCAGAACCAGGCCATGGCCCTCGCCGTGAGATAGGGGCCGTCCGCGAACTCCCGGTAGCTCTCGGTGTCCTGGGCCGCGTCCGTGACGGGGTAGTAGAGCGACTGGTGCACGAAGGTCATGTCACCGCGACGCTTGGCCAGCAGGGTCAGCGCCGCCGTCATGTTGCCGCCGACGGAGTCCCCGGCCACGGCGAGCCGGGCGGCGTCCAGGCCCGCCTCGGCGCCCTTGGCCGTGATCCAGCGGGCCGTCGCGTAGACCTGTTCGAGGGCGATCGGGTACCTGGCCTCGGGGGCGCGGTCGTACTCCACGAAGACGACGGCGGCGTCCGCGCCGACGGCCAGCTCCCGTACCAGTCGGTCGTGTGTGCCGGCGTTGCCCACGACCCAGCCCCCGCCGTGCGTGTAGAGGACGACGGGCAGGGCGCCCCGGCTGCCGACGGGCCTGACGACGCGCACCGCCACCTCGCCCACCTCGGCGGGCACGGTGATCCACTGCTCCTCGACGTCCGGCTTCGGCACCGGCTGCGCCTGGAGTTCGTCGAGGAATTTCCGGGCACCTTCCGGACCCAGCTCGTACAGGAAGGGCGGAAGGGACGCCGTGTCCGCCAGCTCCTGAGCCGCAGTCTCAAGAACGTGCTTCGTCATCGCTGCACTCCTCGGATCGGCAGGCCACCGCCCGCTGTCACCTCTATGACCGGACACCCGCCGCAGGTGTGACAGACCCGGGACGCCGCCCGGCCACGTGGCGGCCAGGCACGACCACGGAGGTGCCCACGGGGTCCCAAGGGCGCGGTCGGGTGGTCGTCGGCGTGAGGTTGGTGGGCGACAGCCTTCCCAGCCGATGGGCACGGAGCAGAGGAGCCGGTCGTGGACACCTATCTGGCCCGAGCCGGGCATGACCGAGCACCGGCCGTGACGACGGCCGACCCGACGACCGGTACGCCGGACACGACCGGTGAGCCGGACACGACGGGTGAGCGGGAGACCGCGATGTCGGTGTTCGTCCGTGCCAGACCCGGGCTGCTGAGGATCGCCCAGCGGATCCTGGGGAACGCCAACGACGCCGAGGACGTGCTGCAGGAGGCGTGGCTGCGCTGGCAGGGCACCGACCGGGCGCGGGTCGTGAACCCGTCGGCGCTGCTGCGGACCACCACGGTCCGGCTGGCGCTCAACGTCGTCCAGTCGGCCTGGCGGCGCCGGGAGTCCTGCGCCAGTCCCTGGCTCCCGGAGTTCATGGACGACCGTGCGACCCCGGAGGTACTGGTCGAGCGGCGGGACGCCGTCGAGCGGGCGGTGCGGCTGCTGATGGAGACGCTGACGCCCAGGCAGCGGGCGGCGTACGTCCTGCGCGAGGGTTTCGGCTGTCCCTACGGCCGGATCGCCGAGCTGCTGTGTCTCGGTGTCGCCAACACGAGGCAGCAGGTCGTCCGCGCCCAGCAGCGTCTCGCGGCGGGGCATCGCGGGCAGCCCGTGGACTCGGTCGCGCAGCGGCGGCTGGTCGAGGCGTTCCTCATGGCAGCTCACTCGGGTGACCTGGGGCGTCTGGAGCGGGTTCTGTGTGCCGACGCCGGCTGTACTCCTGCTCGGTCGGCTTGATGATCTGGGTGCCTTCGCCATAGAGGCCCCGGCTGATCCTGGCCCGCAGGCGCTGGGCGGGGCGGGGGCCCGGGTGCGGGGTCGCCGTGGACAGGGTCACCGGGGTCGCGGTGTCCGGGCCCGCCGTGTCCGGGCCCGCGCCGTTCACGGACGGACGGGCGGTGATCGGCGTGAACTGCTCGTGCTGGGTGAGGGCATGGAGCTGTTCCTGGCTGAGCGGCTCGTGCACCTCGACGAACTCACCGTGGGGCAGCCGCTTGACGATGCCGGTCTCGCGGCCGTGCAGCACCTTGTCCCGGTCCCGGCGCTGCAGCCCGAGCGCCCACCGCTTCGTCAGGACGTAGGCCGCGACGGGTACGGCGAACAGGCCGATGCGCACCGCCCAGGTCACCGCGTTGACCGAGACATGGAAGCGGATGGCGATGATGTCGTTCGCGGCGCCGACCAGGGCGACCAGATAGAAGCTGAGCCACGCGACGCCGAGCGCCGTGCGCACCGGCCGGTTGCGCGGGCGGTCGAGGAGGTGCTGTTCCCGGTCGTCGCCGGTCGCCCAGGCCTCGACGAACGGATACGCGCCCAGGGCGAGGAAGAGACCGACGCCCACCAGCAGCGGGATCAGGTTGTCCAGGGCCAGGGTGTGGCCCCAGAACGCGATCTCCCAGCCCGGCATGACCCGCAGCAGGCCGTCGGCGACGCCCATGTACCAGTCCGGCTGCGATCCGGCCGAGACCTGGTCGGCGCGGTAGGGGCCGTAGAGCCACACGGGGTTGATCTGCGCGACCGCGGCCATCACGAAGATGACACCGGAGACCAGGAAGAAGAATCCGCCGGATTTCACGGCGCGGACCTTGAACGGCAGACCCACGACGTTCTTTCCGTTGCGTCCGGGGCCCGGGTTCTGGGTGTGCCGGTGGTAGAGGACGAGCAGCAGATGGACGACGATCAGTACGACCATCAGGGCCGGAATGAGCAGGACATGGATCGCGTGGAAACGGGCCACCAGATCATGGCCCGGGAACTCTCCGCCGAACAGGAACATCGAGAGACAGGTGCCGACGATCGGGATGGAGAGGATCGTTCCGTTCACGACGGCCAGTCCGGTTCCGGAGAGCAGGTCGTCCGGCAGGTCGTATCCCGTCAGTCCGCCGAACATGCCGAGGATCAGCAGCGAGAATCCGAAGAGCCAGTTGAGTTCGCGGGGCTTGCGGAAAGCGCCCGTGAAGAACACCCGCATCATGTGCACCAGCATCGCGGCGACGAAGACCAGCGCCGCCCAGTGGTGGGCCTGCCGGATCAGCAGACCGCCCCGGACCTCGAAGGAGATGTGCATCGTCGAATTGAAGGCCTCCGACACCAACCGCCCCCGCAGTGGTGCGTAACTGCCCTGGTATTCCACCGGCTCCATCGAGGGGTGGAAATAAAACGTCAGATACACACCGGTGATGACGATGACGACGAAGCTGTAGAGGCATATCTCGCCCAGCAGGAACGACCAGTGGTCGGGGAAGACCCGGCGGGTTCTCTCTCTGACCAGGCGGTGGATGCCCAAGCGTCCGTCGGCCCATTCTGCGAGCTTCTCGCCTCTTCCGCCGGCCCGCGCCTCCTTTTCTTGAGGCCCGCCTTCCAGGGAAGAGTTTTCCCGAGACCCGTCATCCATGTCCCTGCCGCCATTCATGAACCGTTCGAAAGGGCCCGCGTCGTCTCATCGCACGGCGTTCGCTCTCCGTCGTGCCACCCCAGACGCCCTCCACCTGTCCCGTCCGCAGCGCCCAGTCGAGGCAGCGCCGCGCGACGGGGCATCGGCGGCAGACCGCCTTGGCCTCCTCGACCTGGACGAGCGTCGGACCGCTCACGCCTATCGGGAAGAACAGATCGGGATCGACGCGGAGGCAGGCCGCCCGTTCGCGCCAGTACAGGCTTTCGTCTCCTCGTCCAGCGGCCATGGGAGCGCACCTCCAGGGTTCGGCTGCCAGCACAGACCGGGCAGCCCACGCGGGTGTGACACTCGGCCGCGTTCCGGGGGGCGGGCCGTGTCCGGAGCGTCGGTGAAGGGCGATGTCACAGGAGGCGGGGGTGTCCGGTCTATCGGTTCGAGGCGAGAAATGGGCGGTGTGAGAGGAAGGCTGCTGTATGGATCACGCCGAGGCGGTGCCGATCGCGGAGCTGGTCGAGGAGCGGCGGTATCTGCTGGATGTCGCGTACTGGATGCTGGGCAGCCCCGGTGAGGCGGAGCGGGTCGTCGACGAGACCTACCGGCGGTGGTACGGGCTGTCCGACGCCACGCGCGAGCGGATCACGCTCCCCCGGTCCTGGCTCGCGAGGACCGCGGGCGGCTTCTGCCTGGGCCGCCTGGCCACGCCCACCCCGGCCGACGGCTTCGAGGGAATCGAGCGGGCCGAGGGAATCGAGCGGGCCGAGGGCGCCGCGGGGGGAGAGCGGGCCGAGGAGGGCGCGGGAGCCGACACGGCCGTTCAGCCGGTCGCCTCGCCGGGTGCCGTCAGCCGGGTCGTGCTGCACGCGCTGGACTGTCTGTCGCCGGCCGAGCGGGCGGCGTTCGTGCTCAACGACGTCTTCGGGATGGCCCCCGGCGCGATCGCCGACATCGTGGGGCGTACGGAACCGGAGTGCGCCGAACTCGCCGACCAGGCCCGCCACAGTCTCCGGCGGCGCCGCGCACGCCCCACGACACCGGCCCAGCAGGACGCCCTCGCCGACGCCGTCCGCCAGGCCTGTCTGGGCGAGGACGCCGACCGGCTGGCGTCGCTGCTGTGCCCGGACGCCACCGCGTTCTTCGACGGCGGCGGCAAGGTGCGTGCGCTGGCCGGACCCGTCCACGGCGACCGACAGGTGGCCCACAGCCTGCTGACCCTTCTCGCCCAGCGCCCGCGCACCACCCTCACCACCCACTCCGTCAACGGCGCCACCGGCCTCGTCGCCCGCTATCACCACCAGGTCGCCGCCGTCATCAGCCTCGACGTGGCCGATCGCCGGGTCGTCCAGGTCTGGGTGGTGCTCAACCCCGACAAGCTCCGCACCTGGAACCGGCCGCCCACCGTCGACACAGGAAGTGACAACCACCGTTGAGACAGTGGCACCTCTATACACACCATGTATACATAGTGTGTATAGTCCCGCCCATGCCAATCAGCAACACCTTCCTCGGGTTCTCGGAGCCCGCCGTATGACCCCCGACGACCGCGCGCACGGCGCCGCGGCGTGGATCCGTGAACTCGGCCTGGGCATACGCTTCGCCGCGGCCGGGGGCCGCGAGGGCTGGGGCAGGACCGTCCTCACCGCCATCGGGGTGGCGCTCGGCGTCGCGCTGCTGCTGCTCGCCACGTCCACGCCGAACGTCCTGTCCGCGCGTACCGAGCGCGGCAACGCCCGTCAGCCGTCCAATGTCGCGTCGGAGACCTCGGTACCGCGCTCGGACACCTCCTTCGTGTGGGACTCGGGTGACACCGACTTCCGGTCCGACCGTGTCGGCGGACTGCTGCTGCGCGCCGAGGGCGCCCGCGCGCCCGCTCCGCCCGGCGTCAAGGAGATCCCCGCGCCCGGCGACATGGTGGTCTCCCCGGCACTGCGGGAGTTGCTGGACTCGCCCGAGGGCGCCTTGCTCAAGGAGCGTCTGGACCACCGGATCGTGGGCACCATCGCCCCCACCGGTCTGCTCGACGCGAACGAACTGCGCTACTACGCGGGCACGGACCGCATCAGTGTCGAGGGCGGGTCCGTGCGCGCCGCGCGCTTCGGATACGTCCCGGGCCACGATTCGTTCAACGCCCTGCTCTATGTGCTGGTGGTGACGATGTGCGCCGTGCTGCTGGTGCCCGTCGGCATCTTCATCGCCACGGCGGTGCGTTTCGGGGGCGACCGCAGGGACCGGCGGCTGGCCGCGCTGCGCCTGGTCGGCGCGGACCGTCGTACGGTCGCCCGGATCGCCGCCGGTGAGGCCCTCTTCGGTTCGGTTCTCGGGGTCGCCCTGGGCGCCGGGATCTTCCTGGTGGCCCGTCAGGCGGCGGCGTACGTACGGCTGTGGGACGTCGGTGCCCACCCGGGCGACATCGTCCCGCCGCTCGGCCTGGCCCTGCTCGTGGCCGTCGCGGTGCCGCTGGCCTCGGTCGTGGTGACACTGTCCGCGATGCGATCGATATCCGTGGAGCCACTGGGTGTCGTCCGCAGCGTCCGCCCGCGCCGCAGGCGGCTGTGGTGGCGGCTGCTGCCGCCGGCCCTGGGCCTGGCGGTACTGCTGCTCTCCGACCGGGTCGTCTCGGAGTCGCAGGAGATCGGTACGCTCCCCGTCGCCGCCGGCGTGACGCTGGTGCTGATCGGCCTGGCGGGGCTCCTGCCGTGGCTGGTCGAGGCGGTGGTGGCCCCGCTGCGGGGCGGTCCCGTGCCCTGGCAACTGGCCGTGCGGCGACTGCAGTTGTCAAGCGGATCGGCGTCTCGCGCGGTCAGCGGCATCATGGTGGCCACGGCGGGCGCGATCGTGCTGCAGCTGATGTTCGGCGCGATGCAGCAGGGTTTCATGAACCCCTCCGGCGGCGGCGGAGGAGGGGGCAGCGGCAGTGCGGGGGCCGCCGCCGCCCGCACCCCGGACGTCACCCTCGTGTCGGAGAACGGGGACGCCGCCACCACCTCGCGGTTGGAGGAGGGGCTGCGTCGTACGCCGGGTGTGACGACGGCGTTCGCCTACACGGAGGCGTACGCGAGCGCCGGCGAGCGGGCGGTGACGTCCCTGACCGTGGGCGACTGCGCCCAGCTGCGGAAGATGGCCCGTCTGCCCTCGTGCCGCGACGGTGACACCTTCGTCGCGCACAACCCCGGTGACACCGTGGGCGCTCGGGCCGTCGACGAGGCGGCCAGGCCCGGCAAGGCGGTCACCCTCGACGACTACACCTCCGGTTCGGCCCGCGAGATCCGCTGGACCCTCCCGGTGGACAGCCCCGTCGTCCCGACCGTGCCCGATCCGCTCGGTGAGCGGCACGACGGGATCCTGGCCACCCCGGGCGCGCTGCCGGACGGTCCCCTGCCGGGGGCCTTCACCTGGGCGGGTGCGCACACCGATTCCGCTGTGGCCGACGTGGCGGACGAGATCCGCAACACGGCCGCCGAGGTCGACCCGACCCTCACGGTGCGGGAGCGGCAGAACCGGCAGCGCGACAAGGACTACGAGTCGGTCCAGACGGGTCTGTTCGTCGGCGGCACACTGATGCTGATCCTGATCGCCGCGAGCATGCTGGTGTCGCAGATCGAGCAACTCCGGGAGCGCAGGCACCTGTTGTCGGTCCTGGTGGCGTTCGGGACCCGGCGCTCCACGCTGGCCTGGTCGGTTCTCTGGCAGACCGCCGTCCCGGTCGTCGTCAGCACCCTGCTCGCCTCCGTCGGCGGCCTGACGCTGGGTCGTGTGATGCTCGGCATGCTGGGCAAGGAGGCCGCGGACCCGTGGGTCTTCCTGCCCTACGCCGGGGTGGGCGGAGCGCTGGTCCTGCTCGTCACCCTGGTGAGCCTGCCACCACTGTGGCGGATGATGCGCCCGCAGGGCCTGCGCACCGAGTGACGACGACGCCCCGCCGTCGAGTACGCGGACGGCGGGGCGGTCCATCAACCGTACGAGCACTCGCACACGCCGTGGAACACGCCGTAACCGCACCGTGAATCACATCGTGGAACACACCGTGTGTCTGCCGAGGCCGAATTCGGGCCGTCCTGGAACGGCGAGCGGTTCCCACTGTGGCACCAGTGTCACAAGAACGCTTTCTGCTCGGTCTAGTGGGGCAGACGCGATTGGAGCAGCCGTGACTTTCAGCGGAGACCGCAGGCCGACGGATCCCGAACCGTCCCCCGCCACGAGCGATCTCGAAGAAGCAGTGTCCGTCTTCGTCCAGCACCGCAAGCGTCTCTTCGGCATCGCCTACCGCGTCCTCGGCAGCGCGGCCGAGGCCGAGGACGTGGTCCAGGAGGTGTGGCTGCGCTGGCAGCGCACCGACCGTTCCGTGGTGATCAGCCCCGTCGCCTTCCTCTCCAGCACGACCACCCGGCTGGCCATCAACGTCGCGCAGTCCGCGCGGGTGCGCCGGGAGACGTACATCGGACCGTGGCTGCCCGAGCCCGTCGACACCAGCTCCGACCCGGAGTTGGGAGCCCAGCGCGCCGAGGCCCTCGAACTGGCCATGCTGCTGGTGCTGGAGAGACTCAGCCCCACGGAACGCGCCGCCTACGTGCTGCGCGAGGCGTTCGACTACGCCTATCCGGAGATCGCCGCGATCCTCCGCCTCAGTCTCGTCAACGTACGGAAGATAGTCAGCCGTGCGCGCAAGCATCTCTCCGAGGAGCAGCGGGGAAGCGTGGACACGGCCGAACACCGGCGCCTGCTCGACGTGTTCGTCGCGGCGGCCCGCACCGGGGACGTGGCCTCGCTGGAGGCCCTGCTCACCCCCGACACCGTCAGCCTGTCCGACGGCAACGGGATGCGGGGCTGTGCCCGTATCCCCGTACGGGGCCGGTCCCGGGTGGCCAAGATGGTGACGTACACCAAGCTCTGGCGGGACGCGGAGCCCCGGTTCGTCGACGCCAACGGCAGTACGGGGGTGCTGATCAGCCGGGCGGACGAGCCCGTCGCGTTCCTGACCGTGGCGGCCTCGCCCGCGGGCATCCACCAGTTGATGTGGGTGTTCAGCCCGAGCAAGATCGACGCGTTCCTCGCCTCCCGTACCCGCTCCGCGCGCCCCCACCATGTGTCCGACGACTGCATATGATTGCGGAAGCTGCGGATGGAGAGGAACACATGGTTTCTGTAACGGGGCACAGCATCGAGGTCACCGCCGAGAGCCTTCGGGGCGAGCTGGCCCGGCTGCGGATCCAGAAGCAGGCTCTGGAACGGGAACTGGCCGCGGTCGTGGCCCATCTGGGCTCGGTGCAGCGGGCCCTCGGTGTCCTCCAGCCCCTGCTGCTCGACAACCCGGCCGACGGCGCCGGACGACGGACCGACAGCGCCGCCACCACCGACATCGACATCGACATCGACATCGAGCCCAACGACACCGAGCCCACGGACACCGACTCCACGGCCGATGCCGACGCGCAGGGGCAGAAGTCGTACGGCCGGCTCACCGAGCAGATCATGGAGTACTTCGCGGGCGTCGGCGACGCCGAGGTACGGGCCCGCGATGTCGCCGCGGCCCTCGGCCGTGACACCGACAGCGGAAGCATCAACGGGGTGCGCAGCACCCTCGACCGACTGGTCGGCGCCTCCCGTGTGCAGCGGGCGGGCCGGGGTCTGTACCGCGCGGGGCGTCCATAGCGGCACACGGTGTCAGTTCACCGACTCGACGATCACCACGCACAGCCCCACCGTGGCAACGGTGATCAGGGTCATGGCGATCATGGTGCCCCGCAGCCAGCGCCCCAGCCGGACGCGATGCCGGGCGTGCGCCGCGGTGACGCTGTCGGTGATGTGATCGGTCACCATGCGGGCCACATAGGTCTGTTCGTCGAGGTACCAGCGTTCGATGTCGTTCTTCTGCTCCGGCGTCAGACCGGGCTCCCGGGCGATGAAGGCCGCCACCCGCTGCTGCGCCGCGTGCAGATGGCCCTCCCGGTAGAGAAAGGCCTCGATGTCGGTCAGGCCGCGCGCGGCCTCTTCACTCGCGTCCATGGTGTGCTCCTGAGAGGGGGGCGGGTCGTGTGTCGGCGCTGGTGACGAAGGCCTCCCGTGGGTGCTGGACGGAGGCGAGGGAGACGAGGTCCCGGCCGAACACGGCCGCGGTGAGCCAGACGGAGAGCACCCGGATCTTGCGCTCCCAGGTGGGCACGGCCAGGACGTGATAGCCCCGGTGCATCAGCCAGGCGGGGAGCCCCTTGATGACGAGCCTCCGGTACTGGAAGATGCCGCGCCCCAGCCCCAGCGTCGCCACCACGCCCAGGCTGCCGTGGCGGTAGTCGCGGATCCTCCTTCCCCGCAGATCGGCGGCGATGTTCTTGGCGAGGCGCTTGCCCTGGCGTACGGCGTGCTGGGCGTTCGGCACCGTCCGTGCCCCCGGGATCGGCAGGGCCAGGTCGGGTACGGCCGCGTCGTCGCCCGCCGCCCAGACGTCCGGCAGCGGTTCGCTCGCCGTGCCCACCCGGAGATCGGGCCGGACCACCAGCAGGCCCCGCTCGTCCACCGGGAGGTCCGTGTGGTTGTGCACGACCGGGTTGGAGGCGTTGCCCGCCGTCCACACGATCAGCTCCGAGTCGAACTCCTCGCCGTCGGACAGCACGACATGCCCGTCCACGGCGGAGACGAGCTGGGTGTCCAGGTGCACCCGGGCGCCCCGGCGTTCCAGGGAGCGAACCACCCACTCCCCCGGTCCGTCGCTCACCTCGGGCAGGATGCGGTCCCGGGCCTCGACCAGATGGAAGGACAGGTCCTCCGGGCCCAGCTCCGGGTAGTACTTGAGCATCGCGGTCGCCAGCGACAGCAGTTCGCCGAAGCCCTCCACCCCGGAGAAGCCGCCGCCCACGAAGGTGACGGTGAGCAGCTTCCGCCGCGCGGGGCCGGGCGGCAGGGACGCCGCCTGGTCGAACGCGGTCAGCAGCCGGTCGCGAATGGCCACCGCCTCCTCCACGTGCTTCAGCCCGATGGCCCGCTCCGCCACCCCGGGAACGGGGAACGTCCGCGTCACGGCGCCGGCGGTGACGACGAGGATGTCGTAGCGCAGTTCGTACGCGGCGCCGTCCGCCGGGCGGACCGTGACCGCCCGGTCCTTGTGCCGAATCTCGGTCACGCTCCCCGCGACCAGCCGGGTCCTGCGCAGATGACGCCGCAGCGACACGGCGGCATGGCGTGCCTCGACCGAACCTGCCGTCACCTCCGGCAGGAAGGGCTGGTACGTCATGTACGGGCGCGGGTCGACGACCGTCACCCGGGCCTCGCCCGCCCGCACCGCCTTCTCCAGGCCCCACGCGGTGTAGAAGCCCGCGTAGCCGCCGCCGACGATCAGGATCTCACGCATGATTCCCTCTGTTTCTCGTCCGTCGTGTCCCGTCCGGCGTCTCTCGTACATCGCTCACCTGGACAGGTCGGTGTGTGACGGTGTGACAACGGTGGTACCGCCTCGCGTCGCCGACCGTGCGGCGCGCAGGGCGGACTCGGCGAGGAGCACGGTGGCGGCGGTGCCCAGGCACACGGCCCATTGGGCGGCGGTGAGCGGGACGGTGCCGAAGACCGTTCCCGCCCAGGGCAGTTGGACGACGGCGATCTGTACGGCGACGACACCGGCCAGGCACAGCCAGAGCGCGCGGTTGCGGAACTGGAAGCGGCCCAGGACCGGGCCGTCGTCCCCTCGGGCGCTCAGCGCGTTGAACGGCTGGAACAGCACGAACGTGGTGAACGCCATGGTGAGGGCGGTGTCCGCGTCGACGTACGCGCGGGCGACGGCGAACAGTGTGACGGTGCCCGCGGCCATGACCGCACCGGCCCAGCCGATGGCGAGGAGTCGGCGGGCGTCCAGAATCCGTTCGCCCGGGTCGCGCGGCGGGCGGCGCATCACATCGTCCCGGGCGGGGTCGACGGCCAGGGCCATCGCGGGCGGACCGTCCATGATGATGTTGATCCACAGGAGTTGGGCCGCGGTGAGCGGGGAGGGCAGTCCGGCGAGGGAGGCGCTGAGCAGGGTGAGGATGGCGCCGATGTTGGTGGCCAGCTGGAAGCGGACGAACTTGACGATGTTGGCGTAGATGGCCCGTCCTTCGTGGACGGCGCGCACGATCGTGGAGAAGTCGTCGTCGGTGAGGACCATGTCGGCGGCTTCCTTGGCCACGTCCGTTCCGGTGACGCCCATGGCCACGCCGATATGGGCGGCCTTGAGCGCGGCGGCGTCGTTGACCCCGTCGCCGGTCATGGCGACGACATGTCCCCGGTCGGTCAGCGCCCGTACGATCACCACCTTGTGTTCGGGGGCGACCCGGGCGAACACACCGATGTCGTCGACGCGTTCGGTGATGTCCCGTTCCGTCATCCGGTCCAGCTCGGCGCCCGTCACGACCCGGCCCGGGATGTCCAGTTCGCGGGCGATCGCCGCCGCCGTGTCGGCGTGGTCACCGGTGATCATCTTCACGGCGACCCCGGCCGTGCGGCACAGCGCGATCGCGTCCCGGGCCTGCGGGCGGGGCGGATCGGCGATCCCGGCGATCGACACCAGGGTCAGGCCGGGCAGGACGACCGGGTCGACCGTGCTCGGGGCGCTCTCCATCAGGGCCGTGGCCGCGCCCAGCACCCGTAGTCCGGCGCCGCCGAACCGTGCCGTCACGGCGAGGACCTCGTCGCGGTGCGCTTCGTCGAGGGCGCGTACGCCGTCCTCGGTGAGCACGTCGGCGCACATGCCCAGCAGGACGTCGACCGCGCCCTTCACATGGACCCTCGTACGACCGTCCGGTTCGGTGTGGAAGGTGGCCATGTACTTGGTGGCCCCGTCGAACGGCAGCTCGCCCACCCGGGGCAGTTCGGTGCGCGCCCGGTCGGCGTCCACCCCGGCCTTGGCCGCCAGCACGACCAGCGCGGCCTCCGTCGGATCACCGATGAAGTAACCGCCGGTCAGGCGGGCGTCGTTGCACAGGGCGAAGGGGAGCACCGTGTCGCGGAGGTCGTGGGCGGGGTGCGTGGCGTCGGGGAGGACGATGTCGCCGGTGAGCGAGGTGTCTCCGGCGGGAGAGGTGCCGTCCCCGCCGTGGAGGCGGAGGGTGCCGGTCGTGCCGTACCCCTCCCCCGTGACGTCGTAGAGCCTGCCCCCGGTCCACAGTGTGCGTGCGGTCATCTCGTTGAGGGTGAGGGTGCCGGTCTTGTCGCTGCACACGACCGTGGCCGCGCCGAGGGACTCCACCGAGGC
Source organism: Streptomyces phaeolivaceus (assembly GCF_009184865.1). Lineage (NCBI taxonomy): Bacteria > Bacillati > Actinomycetota > Actinomycetes > Kitasatosporales > Streptomycetaceae > Streptomyces > Streptomyces phaeolivaceus. The sequence goes on from NZ_CP045096.1 coordinate 229,032, forward strand.
GAGGCGCTTGACGATGGCGCCGCGCCGGGCCATGCGGCGCACGCCGAGGGCCAGTGTGAGGGCCAGTACGGCGGGCAGTCCCTCGGGGATCGCGGCGACGGCGAGCGCCACGGCCTGCAACGCGATGTCCGAGAGCGGCTCGCCGCGTATCCATGCGCTCAGCGCGTAGGCGACGACCGCGACTCCGCTCAGCACCGCCAGTCGCCGTCCCAGGCTGTCCAGTTGGACCTGGAGCGGGCTCGGCGGTTCCGTCCCGGTGCGCAACGCCTCGGCTATGGCGCCGACTTCGGTGCGCATCCCGGTGGCGGTGACGAGCATCTCGGCACGGCCCCGGGTCAGCGCGGTGTTCATGAACAGCATGCTGGTGCGCTCGGCGAGCGGCACCGCGGCGGTCGAGGCGCGGTCGACGGCCGTGACGCTCTTGGCGACCGGCTGGGACTCCCCGGTCAGGGCGGCCTCGTCCACCTCGACCGTCTCCGCGACGGTGAGTCTGCCGTCCGCCGGTACGCGGTCGCCCGCCTCCAGCAGGACGACGTCGCCGGGGACGAGGGCCTGGGCCCGCACCATCTGTTCGGTGCCGTCGCGGCGCACCTTCGCCATGGGTACCAGCATCCGGCGCAGCGCCTCCAGGCTGCGTTCGGCCCGTCGCTCCTGCCAGTAGCCGAGGACGGCGTTGATCTGCAGAACGACGGTGATCACCACCGCGTCCCGGATGTCGCCGATGGCTCCGGCCACCACGGCGGCGATCAGCAGGATGACGATGAGCCAGTTGCGGAACTGGTCCAGGAACTTCAGCCACTCCGGCCGACGGGCCGGTGCGGACAGCCGGTTGGCGCCCCAGACGTCCGTGCGCTCGGCGACCTGCCCCGTGCTCAGGCCCACCCCCGGGAGGACGCCGAGCCGGTCCGCCACCCGGGCGGGCTCCTCGGTGGCGGGGTCCTCGGTGGCGGGGTCCGCGTGCGCGCTCTCGCTCGCGGTTTTCCCGTCCAGCGTCGCCATCGCCTCATTCCCTCCCGGAGCGGACCGTCATGCCGGGCGGCCCTCTGTCTCCCTCCGTAAGACCGGTCATGCGGCGCGGATGTGACACGCCGGTGGACAGGCGGGTGGGACAGACGGATGCGAGAGGCGGGGAAGCGGGCTGCGCGCGGTGGCGATGTTGTCATGGTCTTGTCAGATCTCTCGTAAAGGTCCGTACCAACTGCCAATTCCCTTTCTATTAGGAAAGTTTCCTACCAGTTAGCCAGGAGTCCCCCATGAGACCGGCACGATCCGTTCCGCTCGCCGCCGTGCTGCTCCCGGTGCACCCGGGAGCCCGTTCCTTTCATGATGAACTGACTTCAGGTTCCAACCGTCGATTCCCCCTCATACCAGTTACCGCCGGCATGGACGCGTGAGGTTCATCATGATACAAGTTCAGTTCATGGACGAGATACGCACCGGGGCCGGGGCGGGTCACCCGTCCCGGGCGGGCGTGGTGGCGGTCGGGCGTGAGGTCCGGCCGGTCGCCTATCCGCGCGACGAGGTGCGGGCGGCGGACTTCCGCGTCGTCGAGGTGGCGGTCCCCCGGCCGGGGCCGGGCGAGGTGCTGGTCCGGAACACCTGGACGTCCGTGGACGCCGCGCTCCGGCTGCGGCTCAGGGAGCGGGCGCCGGAGGGGTACTTCCCGGCCTTCCCCCTCGACCAGCCGATGGACGGGATCATGACCGTCGGCGAGGTCGTCGAGTCCCGTGCCGACGGATTCGCCCCGGGCGACACGGTGTCGCACGCCTCCGGCTGGCGCGACTACGCGGTGGTCGGGGCGGGAAGCCAGGCGCTCGGCGGCGTCGGCGCGCTCACGAGGCTCGATGTGCGCGACACACCGCCGCAGGCCCATCTCGGTGTCCTGGGCGCCACCGGGCTCACCGCCTACGCCGGGCTCTTCCATGTCGCGGAGCTGCGGGACGGTGACGTGGTGTGGGTCTCCGCCGCGGCCGGTGCCGTGGGCGGCCTCGTCGCCCAGCTGGCGAAGCTCCACGGGCATCGGGTCATCGGCAGCGCGGGCTCCGCCGAGAAGGTGCGTCACCTCCGGGAGGAACTCGGCCTGGACGCCGCGTTCAACTACAAGGACGGCCCGCTCCCCGACCTGCTGCGCGAGGCGGCACCGGACGGCATCGACGTGTACTTCGACAACGTCGGCGGCGACCATCTGGAAGCCGCCCTCGGCGCGCTGCGGACATCGGGGCGCGTCGCGATCTGCGGCATGATCTCGGAGTACGCGGCGCGGGGCCCGTCGCGCGGTCCCGGCAACCTGATGCTCGCGGTGACGAAGAACCTGACCATCCGCGGCTTCCGCGGCAGCGCGCACACCCATCTGCTGCCCGAGGTGAGACGGCGGCTGGGCGCCTGGGTCCGCGAGGGCCGACTCCCCTACCGGGAGACGGTCGTCGACGGGCTGGAGCAAGCCCCGGCGGCGCTGGCGGCACTGTTCCGGGGCGACAACACCGGCAAGACGCTTGTGCGGATCGACGGCGTCGCGCATCGTGAGAACCTCGGCGGCTGACCACACCCGTCGCAACTGAACCGTCATTGAACTGAAATGAGTTCAATCTCCGGCGCCGGTCACTGCCCGGCCAGCACCCGCGCCCCGCCCTCACCACCGCCCCCCATCCCGGTAAACCGCCGCCCATCTGGCCTTTTATCGCCCCGCAGCCACGCACACGACCCGCCCGCGCCCCCTAGGATCGAGCCCACCCCACCGAACCCCGCCCACTCCCCCACCTGCGCGAACTATTGCCTAACCTAGTTCAGTTTGGTAATTTCCCTGAAATCTTGGCCGCCCAGCGACCGTCCGGTGCGAACTCCGCCCGGACGGATGCCGGTCCGGCCGGGAGCCGGTTTCAGGCAAGGGAGCCGAGAATGAGACCAGATCCGCGACGGCGCGGCGCTTTGCTCATCCTGCTATCGATCACCGCTCTGCTGGCCACCGCGTGCGGCGGCGGCAGCGACACCAACGCCGAGTCCAAGGTCGTGCCCGCGTCGGCGAGCATGGACGAACTGGTCGCCGCGGCGAAGAAGGAAGGCCAGATCACCGTCTACTCGGCGCAGGACCTGACCTCGCTCAACAATCTCGCCAAGGCCTTCGAGGCCAAATATCCGGGGATCGACGTCAAGACCGTACGGGGCGTCGACGGCGACCTCGGCGTGAAGGTCGAGACGGAGTTCAACTCCGGCAAGGGCATCGCGGACATGTACGTCAGCGCCAGCCTGTCCTGGGTGAAGCCGCAGGCCGAGGCCGGCCGCTTCCTCACCCCGGTCGGGCCCGAGCTGACCGGCAAGGGCGCCTACGACGCCAAGCAGTACGTCCACAAGGGCAACTACTTCGAGACCAACTCCGCCGTCCTCACCTTCGGCTGGAACACCGAGCTCCATCCCAAGGGGCTCACCGACTACACGGGCCTGCTGGACCCGTCGCTCGCGGGCGGCAAGATCGGTGTGGTCGAGCCGACCGCGCCCTCGCTCGTCGACTTCTACATGTGGCTGGAGGAGACGTACGGCGCCGACTTCGTGAAGAAGCTGGCCGCCCAGAAACCCCGTATCTACCCCAGCGCCCTGCCGATGGGGGAGGCGCTGCAGTCCGGTGAGATCGCCGCCGGCAGCTTCGTGGCACCGATCGCGCTCGACCCCGCCAAGGAGAAGGGCGCCCCGGTCGACTACCGCATGCCGCCGAAGGGCGCGTGGGGCGCCCGGTACTACGGCATGGTGCTGAGCACCGCCCCGCATCCCAACGCGGGACAGCTCTTCGCCAACTTCATGGTCACCGCCAAGGGACAGGAGCTGATCACCCCGTCGGCCGGCTCGGTACTGCCCGACGTCCCCGGCACGGTGATCACCAACGACAAGGTGCGGATCCAGGACCCGGCGAAACTCACGCCGGACGCCGTGGCCGCGTACCAGAAGAAGTGGAAGTCCCTGTTCCAGTAGGAGCGGTGGACCACATCTGCCAGGACCCATGCACAGCAGTGTGGGCACCCGTGCCGACGGGTGCCCCACTCACCTGATCTTTTGGATGTGAGGAGTCCCCCGTGTCCCATGTGCGCATCGAGGGTCTGACGAAGAGGTTCGCCGGCAAGCCGCCGACGGTCGCCGTCGACGACCTGTCGCTGGAGATCGAACCGGGCGAGTTCATCGTTCTCCTCGGCCCGAGCGGCTGCGGGAAGACCACGACCCTGCGGTGTCTGGCCGGTCTGGAGACACCCGACGAGGGCCGCATCTCGCTGGGCGACCAGACGGTGCTGGACGTACGCGGGAAGGTGAACCTCCCTCCGAACAAACGACGGATCGGGATGGTGTTCCAGTCGTACGCGCTGTGGCCGCACATGACGGTCCGCCGCAACATCGGCTATCCGCTCAGGACCCGGCGGGTGGCCCGTGAGCAGGCGCGCGAGCGGATCGAGGAGGCCGCCGGACTCGTCGACTGCGCGGCCCTGCTCGACCGCTATCCGGCGCAGCTCAGCGGCGGTCAGCAGCAGCGGGTGGCGCTGGCCCGCGGGCTGGCCGCCCGGCCCGATCTGGTGCTCTTCGACGAGCCGCTGAGCAACCTCGACGCCCGGCTGCGCGACCAGGTCCGCGCCCAACTGCACGAACTGCACGCGCGGCTGGGCTTCACCGCCGTGTTCGTAACCCACGACCAGAGCGAGGCGCTGGCCCTCGGCGACCGGCTGGCGATCATGAGGGCGGGCCGGATCGAGCAGCTCGACACACCGGAGCGGGTCTTCGAGGAACCGGCCACCGAGTACGTCGCCGGGTTCATCGGCATGTCGAACCGGCTGTCGCTGCGGCGGGCGGGCGAGGGCTGGACCGTCGTCGGCGAACCGGGCGCCGACGGCCCGGCAGGCGTTCCGGGCCCGGCGGTGGCGGGCGAGCTGCCGGTGCCCCGCTCGCACGGCGAGGTCTCCGCCCGGCTGCGCCCCGACGACCTGCTGCTCTGTCCGGTCGAGGAGAAGCCACCGGGTCATGGCGTCGGCCTGGCGGCGGAGGTCGTCGACGCGCAGTTCGGCGGACGCCACATGGACGTGGTCGTCACGATCGCGGGCGGCCGGTTGCACGCACGGGCGCCGCTGACCGGCACGCCCTGGGCCCGCGGACTGTCGCGCGGACAGCGGGTTACCGCCTGGTTCCCCAAGGACACGGCGATCTACTACGACGCCGACGGGGTGCGCACGGCCGCGCACGCCCCCGCGGCCCCGGTGGGGGCGTGACGTCATGGCCGCACCCGCCGTATCCGCTCCCGCCCCGACGACGACACCGCCGCGTCCGGAGCCGTCGCGGCCGACGGCGCTGACCCGGGTGCGACGCCATCTGCCCCGGCTCGGCGCGCTCGTCTTCCTGGCCGCCATCGGCTATCTGGTGATCGCCCCGCTGGTGGGCCTTCAACGGCTGGCCTTCGAGGACGACGCCCGGGGCTACCGGGCCGCCCTCGACGCCCCGGACATCGGGGAGACCCTGCGCAGGACGGCCGGTCTGGCGCTGGGTTCGCTGGCCATCGCGCTCGTCCTCGGCACGTTCCTGGCCTGGGCCGCCACCCGGCTGCCGCCCCGGCTGCGGGTGCTGCGCGTGCTCCCCATCCTGCCCATCGTGGTCCCGGCCGTGGCGGCGGTCACCGGCTGGGCGTTCCTGTTCTCGCCCCGCCCCGGCTACCTCAACGCGGCCCTGCGCAATCTGCCCTGGTGGAACCATCTCGACGAGGGCCCCGTCGACATCTACACCCTGCCGTGGATCGTGATCATCACCGGCTTCGGCCTGACCGCGTTCGTCTACCTGTTCGTCAGCGCCGGCTTCGGCAACATCAACGCGGAGCTGATCGAGGCGGCCCAGGTCAGCGGATCGACGGCCGCCGGGGTGTTCTTCCGGGTGACGCTGCCGCTGCTGCGCCCGGTGCTGGTGTACGGGGGTTTCGTGGCCCTGCTCCTCGGGCTCGGGCAGTTCACGGGGCCGCTGCTGCTGGGCAGGAACAACGGCATCGACGTCCTCACCACCGACATGTACGCCGCCGTGTCGCAGAGCCCCGTCGACTACGGCAGGGCCGCCGCGATCGGCTCGCCGCTGCTGCTCTTCGGCATCGCCGTCGTCTTCTTCCAGAAGGTGATCCTCGGCGACCACAGCCGCTTCGTCACCCACGGCGGCAAGGCGTTCCGGTCCGGGGGCCGCCCCTCCTGGGTCGCGGTCACCGGCATCCTCCTCTACGCCCTGGTGGCGCTGGCGCTGCCGCTGGGCGCCCTCCTGGTGGTGTCGCTCTCCTCCTTCTGGAGCGGGAAGATCGAGCCGAGCGGGTTCACGCTCGACAACTTCCGCCGGGTGTTCCAGGAGTCGGGGATCACCGACGCGATCGTCAACAGCCTCACCACCTCGGTCATCTCCGTCGCCATCGCGCTCCCCCTCGGTTTCGTCGCCGCCTCCCTGCTGCTCAAGGGGCGCCGGTTCCGGGTCGTCCGGGCCGCCGTCGACTTCATCGTGGCCATGCCGCTGGGCATCCCGGCGGTCGTCTTCGGCGCCGGGTTCCTGCTGACGTACAGCCGGGAGCCGTTCATCCTGTACGGCACCCGGACGGTGATCGTCCTCGTCTACGTCACGCTGATGCTGCCCTTCGCGACCCGGATGCAGCTGTCCGGAATGGTGGCGCTCGGCGACACCTACGTCGAGGCGTCCCGGACCAGCGGGGCGGGCGCGCTGCGGACCACCACCGAGATCATGCTGCCGTTGCTGCGGCCCACGCTCGCGGGTGCGGGAGCACTGATGTTCGTGCTGCTCACCCATGAGTTCACCGCGTCGCTGCTGGTCCGGGCGCCGACAACCCAGGTCATGGGCACCATCCTGTTCGACTACTGGTCCAACGGTTCCTATCCGCTGGTCGCCGCCATCGCGCTCGTCATGACGCTGGTGACGTCGGCGGGTGTCTTCGTGGCCATGTCGGTCGCGGGTTCCGACATCTTCGAGAAGCTGTGACCGGAGGCAGGACGATGGGTTCGGGTTCGCTGGACGGCAGGGTGGTGCTCGTGACGGGCGCCGGTCAGGGCATCGGGCGGGCGATCGCCGTGGAGACGGCCCGCAGGGGCGCGGCGGCGGTCGCGGTCGCCGACCGGAACGAGGCGACGGCGGCCGAGACCGCCGCACTCGTCCGCGCCGCCGGGGCGGAGGCGGAACCGCTCGTCTGCGATCTGCGCGACCGCGACCGGATCGAGGGCATGGTGGCCCGCGCGGCGGACCGGTTCGGCGGGCTCGACGTCCTCGTCAACAACGCCGGGGTGATCGAATCCGCGCTGGTGGACCGGCCCGAGGACCGGGCGGTGGACACCCTTCCCGAGGACGTCTGGGACGCCGTGTACGAGGTCAACCTCAAGGCGGTCTGGCTGACGACGAAGTTCGCCGCGCCCCATCTGCGGCGCTCCGTCCGGGGACCCGCGATCGTCAACACGGCCTCGGTGGCCGGGCTCACCGGTCGCCCCCTGGCTCCGGTCTACGGCACCACGAAGGCGGCCGTCATCCATCTCACCAAGGTCACCGCCGTCGATCTGGCGCCCGTGCGCTGCAACTGCTTCTGCCCCGGGGTCATCGAAACGCCACTGGCGCGGGACTTCTTCGAGGCCTCCGGCAAAGGCGACGCGATGGAACGGGAGTTGACCGCCCCTCAGCTCGTCCGGCGGCTCGGGCAACCCGAGGAGGTGGCGCGGCTCGCCTGCTTCCTGGCCTCCGACGACGCGGCGTTCATCACCGGAGCCTCGTACGTCATCGACGGCGGCGCACTGGCCTGGCACGGGGTCAGGGACTGAACACCTTTGATCGGAGAGGGGCCGTATGGCCATCGAGTTCGACATCGATCCGCACGTCGCCGACATCGCGCGGCGGACCACCGCGTTCGTCCGGGAGCATGTGCTGCCCGCCGAGGAGGAGTGCCGCGGTGATGTGCACGCGGGCCCGGAGCCGCTGAGGCGTGGGTTGCAGGAGGCGGCGCGCGCGGCCGGGGTGTTCGCCCCGCACGTGCCGGTGCGGTGGGGCGGGCTCGGGCTGGATCTGCGCGGCCAGGCGGTCGTCTTCGAGGCCGCCGGATACTCCCTGCTGGGCCCGCTCGCACTCAACTGCGCCGCGCCGGACGAGGGCAACACGCACCTCCTCGACGCCGTGGCGACGGAGGAGCAGAGGGCACGGTTCCTGGCGCCCCTGGCGGCCGGGGAGACACGGTCGTGCTTCGCGATGACCGAGCCCTCCCCCGGTGCCGGCTCCGACCCGCGGGCGCTGGCCACGCGGGCGGAACGGATCCCGGGCGGCTGGCGGATCGACGGCCGCAAGTGGTTCATCAGCGGGGCGGACGGGGCCGCGTTCACCATCTGTATGGCGCGCACCGGCGGTGAACCCGGTGACCCGGGCGGCGCGACCATGTTCCTGATCGACGCCGGCAACCCGGGGATGAAGGTGGTCAGGAACATCGGCACCCTCGACCGGGCCCTGTTCGGCGGTCACAGCGAACTCGCCCTGGACGCCTGCGAGGTGGCCGACGACGCGGTTCTCGGGGAGGTCCACCGGGGCTTCGAGTACGCGCAGGTGCGGCTCGGCCCCGCGCGGCTGACCCACTGCATGCGCTGGCTCGGGGTGGCCCGGCGGGCGCAGGACATCGCCCTGGACCGGGCCGCCGGGCGCCGGGCCTTCGGGGGCCGGCTGGCGGAACTCGGCATGGTGCAGCAGCAGTTGGCGGACTCGGAGATCGACATCGAGACGAGCCGGGCGGTGCTCTGGCGGGCCTGCTGGGAACTCGACCAGGGCAGGCCGGGTGCCCAGCTGACCTCGATCGCGAAGACCTTCGTGTCCGAGGCCGTCGGCCGGGTCGTGGACCGCGCCGTCCAGGTCTGCGGGGCGCTCGGCATCTCGGAGGACATCCCGCTGGCCTCCCTCTACCGCGAGGTGCGGCCGTTCCGTATCTACGACGGGCCGTCGGAGACCCATCGTTGGGCGATCGCCAAGCGCGCGGTCCGGGCGGCACGCGAGCGAGGGCCCGGGGAACCGGCGCGGGAGGCGGCACCGACGCGCGGGGGCGGGGCATGACGGCCCCCGGCGACGCCACCGTGGCCGGGGTGGACCTGCCCGCGCTCCGGCGCTTCGTCGAGCGAGAAGTCCCCGGCTGCGGCGGCCCGCTGGACGTCCGCCCGCTGTTCGGCGGACGTTCCAACCTCACGTATCTCGTGAGCGACGGCACGCACCGCTGGGTGCTGCGCCGGCCGCCGCTCGGCACGCTCACGCCGACCGCGCACGACATGGACCGCGAGTACCGCGTCATGGCCGCCCTCGCCGACACCGACGTACCCGTGCCGCGGACCGTGCTGTCCTGCGCCGACGCGTCGGTGATCGGCGCCCCGTTCACCCTCGTCTCGTACGTCGAGGGCAGCGTGCTGCGGGACTCCGGACAGGCGGCCCGGCTGCCCGCGGAGGACGCCCGGCGGTGCTCCCGGGCGCTGGTCGACCAACTGGCCGCCCTGCACGCGCTCGATCCGTACGAGGTCGGGCTGGGCGGGTTCGGGCGCCCGGCCGGGTACGTGGCACGGCAGGTGCGGCGGTGGCGCGGCCAGTGGGACCGGGTCGCCACCCGGGCGCTGCCCGAACTGGACGCGCTGTACGCGAAGTTGGCACGCGGGCTGGCCCTGACCCGGGACGACGGCGGTGAACCGGCGGTCCTGCACGGGGACTTCCGGCTCGACAACGTCCTCCTCGACGCCGATGACCCGGGGCGGATCGCCGCGATCGTCGACTGGGAGATGGCCGCGCTGGGCGATCCGCTCGCCGACCTCGGTCTGCTGCTCGTCTACTGGGACCCGGTGTGCGAGCCGGTCCTCGGGGACGGTCATGTCCCGGCCGCCAACCCGGGTTTCCTGTCCGCGCGGGAGCTGACCGAGCGGTACGCGGAGCGGTCCGGCCGGGACGTCTCCGCGCTGCCGTTCCACCGGGCCCTCGGCTACTTCAAGTTGGCGGTCATCGCGGAGGGCATCCACGCCCGCCATCGGGCCGGGCGCACCGTCGGACCGGGCTTCGACCGGGTCGGGTCGGCGGTGCCCGCGCTGCTGCGCTCCGGCCTGTCCGTGGACCTGCCGCGGGTCCGAACCATCCGGGACGAGAAGGGACGTGGGCAGTGATGATGCGGCTTTCGGAGAAGGTGGCGCTGGTGACCGGTGCCACCGGAGGGATCGGCGAGGCGATCGTGCGACGGCTGGCGGACGAGGGCGCGACCGTGGTGGTCACCGACCTCGACGGCGACCGCTGCGGCAAGCTCGCCGGGGAACTGCCCGGCGGCGCCCTGGGGTTGGCTCTCGACGTGACCGACGAGACGGCCTGGGAGTCGGTCGTCGCCGAGGTGACCGACCGGCTGGGCGGTCTGTCAGTGCTGGTCAACAACGCGGGGATCGCGACGATGGCCACGGTGGAGTCCGAGACCCAGGAGGGCTGGGACCGGGTCATCGGGGTGACGCAGACCGGGGTGTGGCTCGGGATGAAGCACGGCGGTCCGGCCATCGAACGTTCCGGCGGCGGCTCCGTCGTCAACGTCGCCTCGATCTTCGGCACGGTCGGCGGCTTCGGCGCCCAGTTCTCGTACCACGCGGCCAAGGGCGCCGTACGGCTGATGACCAAGAACGCCGCGCTGCACTGGGGCACTCGCGGGGTGCGTGTCAACTCGCTGCACCCCGGCTTCATCGAGACGCCCCTGTCCCGGGAGCTGTGGAAGGGCACGCCCCGGCTGACCGCGATGATCGAGGGCACCCCGCTCGGCCGGCTGGGCCGGACCGAGGAGGTGGCCGCCGCCGTGGCGTTCCTCGCCTCGGACGACGCGGGCTTCATGACCGGCTCGGAGCTGTACGTCGACGGGGGCTGGACGGCCCGCTGAGGCACCGCCCGCCCGGATCGCGCGGCTCCCGGCTCCCGGTGCCGGGAGCCGTTACGTGGACGCCGGTGCCGGAACCGTCGCGTGGTCGTCCTCACCGGTGCCGGAGTCGCAGCGCGTGTACCGGTGCACGCCGTCCACCGAGGTGAGACCGACCCGGCCGCGCGCCACCAGGACGTCCAGGTGGGCCGCCGTCTCGTTGACGGCCAGCATCTGGTTGAAGGGGTTCAGGTCCCCGAACGGGACCTGGCGCCGGGTCCAGCCCAGCTCCCGCGCCACGGCGTGGGCGTCGAGGGACCGGGTGCCGAGGACCGTGAGCGTCTCCCCGAGCCGGTCGTCGTGGTGGGCCAGCAGCTCCCCGACCCTGCCGTGGACGCTGTCGCCCACCGGCCCGTGCGCGGGCAGCAGTTGGGCGTCGGCGAGGGTGGTCATGAGCCGCAGCGAGGCGAGGTAGTCGCCCAGCGGCAGTCCGGGGCCGTCGCCGAGTTCGAAGCCGATGGAGGGGGTGATGTGCGGCAGCACATGGTCCCCGGAGAACAGCAGCCCCCGTGCCTCGTCGAGGTAGACGACATGGCCCCGGGTGTGCCCGGGGGTCGGTACGACCCGCAGGGTGCGGTCACCGAACCGCAGCTCCTCCGCGTCCAGCCAGCGGTCGGGCGCCTCCCACACGGAGGGGTCGAAGCCGCCGTGGTCCATCGCCTCGATCCGGTCGGCCAGTTCCAGGGCGCCGGCCCGGCGCAGGGTCCGCAGCGATCCGACCGGCTGGTCGGTGCGCAGCTCGCCGAGCAGTTCCAGGCCGCGCCGCTCGCCGGAGCCCAGGTAGACGCGGGAGCCGAGCAGCCGGCGCAGTTCCACGGCCTGGGTGTAGTGGTCGCGGTGGATGTGGGTGACCAGGACATGGGTGATCTCGGCGAGGTCGTGGCCGAGGCCGGCGAGGGCGTCCTCCAACGCCTTGCGGGACTCGGGGATCGACCATCCGCCGTCGATCAGCACCAGCCCGTCGTCCTCCTCCAGGACGTAGACGTTGACGGCCCGCAGCCCGTCGTCGGGCAGCGGCAGCGGTACGCGGTGCACCCCGGGCCGTACGGTCTGGGCTCCGCTCCGCGCCCACTGTCCTCGGTCGAAACGGGTGGTCATACGTCTCCCAGTCGTCGCTGTGCGGGCTGCGCCCCGGAGAGCCGCTCGTACAGGTCGCGTACGAGGTCCCGGGCGCCCCCTCGGTCGAGCTTGCCGACCCTGGTCTGGGGCAGTTCGGGCACGGTGAACGCGAACTCGGGCCACTTCGCCCTGGACAGGCCGGCGCGTTCCAGATGGGTGGTGATCTCGTCGAGGGGGAGGTCGTCGGTGGCGTCCTCGGGGACGACGAGCACGGCGGGGCGTTCGCCGAGGAGGGGGTCCGGGACCGGGGCGACGCAGACGCGGGCCACCCTGGGGTGGCTGGCGACGGCGCGTTCGATCTCGGTGATGTCGAGGTTGCGGCCACCCCGGATGATGACGTCCTTCGCCCGGCCCATGACGGTGACCGTGCCGTCGGCGGCGGTCATCAGGAGGTCCCCGGTGGGCAGGAAGCCGTCGGCGGTGAGGGCGGGTGGTTCGACGGCGCCGTCGCGGGCGTAGCCGAGGAAGAGGGAGGGGCCGCGCACCTGGGCGTGTCCGGTCTCGCCGGGGCCGAGGACGGTTCCGTCGGCGCCGACGCATCTCAGTTCGGTCCCGGGGAAGGGTCGGCCGTCACGGCCGAGTCTGATCTCCTCGGGGTCGTCCGGGTGCGGCGAGGTGTGGCCGAGGCATTCGGACATGCCGAAGACCCGCAGGATCCGGGTGCCGAGGGAGCGTTCGGCGCGGGCGAGCGCGCCCCGGTCCATGGGGCCGCCGCCGACCGTGATCGAGTGGACCCCTTGGAGAGCCCGGGAGCCGGAGGCCGCCGTGCCCATCTGGAGGGCCATGGTGGGGACGCACATGGTCCACCGGGCGTGGTGCTCGGCCATCCGCTCGACCGCGACACCGGGGTCCCATCGGCCGGTCAGCACCAGCGGTCCGGCGAGCATGAGGGACATGCAGACCCCGAAGCAGTACGCGGCGGTGGAGGAGAGCGGGACGATGGCGGCCACCGCGTCGCCGGGGCCGAGGCCGTTGATGTCGCGGGTGCGGGCGCAGGCGTAGCGCAGGGCGGCCTCGGACTGGACGACTCCCTTCGGGCGTCCGGTGGAGCCGGAGGTGAGGCCGATGACGGCGCCGCCCCGCCAGCGGGTGGCGTCCCTCGGTATCCGGTGGGACAGCACCGTCCAGCCGCCGAGGGCCTCCGCCTTGCCGCCCGTCGGCATGCCCGGTCCGTGCCACTCCCGCAGCGCGGACGGCTCGGCGACGACGACGTCCGGCCGGATGTCGGCGAGGGCCGACGCGAACTCGGTGGCCGTGGTGTGCCGGTTGACCACGGCGAGCACCCCGCCGGTCATCCCCACGGCCAGGGTGGCGACGACGGTGCGCCAGGAGTTGTCGGCCTGCACCAGGACCGTGCCGACGGCCGTGCCGTCCGGGGTCATGGCCTCCGCGAGGGTGACGGCGGAGTCGAGGAGGTCCCGCGCGGTGTGGTGGCCGTGGTCGTCGATGACGGCGGTGAAGTCGCGCTCTTCGGCTAGTTGTTGGAACTCCCGCACGGTCCGTCGCATCCGGCCCCTGCCCTTTCGTTCGTCGGGGCGGTCAGCCCGCGTACAACTCCCGCTCGTCGCCCATGACGGCGATCCGGCGGCCCCGCATGTCGCCGACCTGGGCGACGGCCGCCGCCCATTCGGGGCTGTCCAGTGCCTTGCGCAGGTCCTCGGGGGTGTCGAACCCGAGGACCGAGAGGCCGTCCCAGCCCTCGGAGCGGGGCTCCAGGGCCGCGTCGATCTCGGTGTGCCGCCAGGACCGTAGTCCGGGCAGCCGCCGGGTCAGTTCGGCGTGTTCGCCGCGCCACCAGGCGATGAACCGCTCATGGGTCCAGTCGGGCGGCCGTGCGGCCAGCAGGACGAGGTTGTACATGCCATCTCCCGGGTGAGAGCGGGTGGGTCGGCGAGAAGCGTCACGCGAAGAGCACCGCGGGCGACCGCCCGATGAGCAGTCGGCGCACCTTGCCGGTGGGGTCGAGCCGGGCGGAGGCCACGAAGGTCGCCTCGGGCTCGCCGGAGCGGCGGACCTCGCCGAGGAAGAGTTCGTCGTGGCCCTGGGCGCTGCCGGTCAGCAGGTGATGGGTGCGGGTGCCCCGCTCGCGCTGTGCGAGATAGCCCTCCATCTCGGTCCGGCCGCCGTGGAAGTCGGTGGCGCCGTCGCCGCCGGTGGAGAAGAGGATGGAGAACGAGAAGTCGTCGCTGACGAGATCGAGGATCCGGGACGCGTCCGGACCGTCGAGGAGCGCGAACCACGCGCTCAGGAACGGTGCGGTCGCGGACGGTGGGGTCTGGGTCGCGGGCATCCGCTGTGCCTCCTGCTCAGGGCCGGTCGACGAGGTGGAAGGCGGGGGTGAAGAAGGACTGGTAGCGCGCCATCAGACCGGAGGGTGAGATGACGGCGGCCGACAGGAACGCCCCGGTCGTCGTACCTCCGTCCACCACGAAGCCGTACACGGTTTCGAGGTCCCCGTCCACGGAGGCGCGGACGATCTCGTGCACCCGGTCCACGGCGTTCCGGCCGGCGATGTAGGCGGCGAAGTCGGCCTTCGACTCACCGGTCCGTTCGCCGGTCGGCAGGGCGATGAGGAAGCGGAACCCGGGCTCCAGGAGTTCCAGGGCCTTGTCGGGGTCCTGGCCGTCCATGCGGGCCATGTACTCGCGAAGCACCATGGTCTACGCCTCTCCCCTGCCAGACTTCAACCTGAGTTCAGTTCAGTTTGAGGATAGGACGGGTGCCCCGCCCACACAAGAGGCGGGGCACTGCCCTGTCACTTCACTGTTCCCCGACCATCCGCACCACGCATCCCTCGATCAGATCGCTGATCTCCGACAGCGGGATGGCCCCGGTGGGCCGGTACCACCGCCACACGCTGACGATCATCCCGAGCACGGCCAGCCCGAGCATATGGGCGTCGCGCACCGGGAAGGCGCCCTTGGCCATGCCGCGCACCAGCAGGTTCGTCCAGTCCCGCTCGACCATCTGCACCAGCTGCCGGGCGGCGATCCGCTCGGTCTCCTCGCGCTTGGACTTCCGGGGCGTGGCGAGCAGCGACATGTTGGCCTGGAGGACGCGCATCTGCCGGATCTCCTGCTCGGACACCGCGAAGGCGGCGCGGGTCCCGGCCTTGATCGCCTCGACGGGGTCCTCCTCGTCGGCCGTCGCCTCGGTGAACATGTCGTGGGAACGCTGCAGTTCCAGCCGCATGATCGTGAGCAGGCAGTGGGCCTTGGACTCGAAGTAGTGGTAGAGCGCGGTCTGACCGATGCCGACCCGGTCGGCCACGTCCGACCATTTCGTGGTCTCGTAGCCGGTCTCGCCGAAGTACTCGACCGCGGCCTCCAGAATGGCCGCCCGCTTGGACCTGGGTCCCTGGTCCGGATCCACGATCCGCGCCCTCGCCATCGGCTCTCCCTGCGCTCCATGACCGGCGCCGGTCGCCGATCGGATGTCTGAGGGTAGACCTACTTGAACTCGGTTACGAAGTCAGGTGACACGGGAAACGCCGTGGTCGGGCCTTCGCCGGGCCAGGAAGGCCGCCACACCCGCCCGGCCCTCGGCCGAGACGGCGGCCTCGGCCAGCTGCCGGGCCTCCGCGTCCAGGTGGGCGTCCAGGCCCTCGGAGAGTCCCGCCGCGACAAGCCTGCGGGTGGCACCGAACGCCCCGGTGGCCCCCCGGGCGAGCGCCTCGGCGGCCTTCTCCGCCTCCTCGGTCAGCCGGCTCGCGTCCACGACCCTGCTGACGAGCCCCATGTCCGCCGCCTCGGCCGCCGTGATCCGCCGGTTGGTGAGCAGCAGGTCCAGGGCCCGTTTGGGGCCGACGAGCCGTGGCAGCGACCAGCTGACCCCGGCGTCCGGGGAGTATCCGATGCCGGTGTAGGCGGCGACGAACGTGGCGTCGGAGGCGGCCAGGGTCAGATCCGCCGCTGCCGCGAGCCCGAGCCCGGCACCCGCGGCGGCGCCCTGCACGGCCGCCACCAGCGGCGCGTCCAGCGCGGCGAACACCCGCAGCGCGCCGTGCAGCGCGTCCGTGACCCGGCCCAGGTGGGCGGCCAGCCGGTCGCCGGAGAGTCCGGAGAACTCCCGCAGATCGCCCCCGACACAGAAGGAGCGCCCCCGCCCGGTGAGCAGCACCGCCCGTACGCCGTCGGTCCCGGCGCAGGTCCGCGCGGCCGTCAGCAGTCCCGTCGCCAGGGCCAGATCGATCGCGTTGCCCGCCCGCTCACGGCACATCTCGACGTGCGCCACGCCCGTTTCGTCGACGTGGACGGTGACGGCGCTCATCGGGCCGTCCATCCGCCGTCGACGGTGAGGACCTGGCCGGTGCAGTACGAGGAGGCGTCCGAGGCGAGGAACAGCAGGGCGCCGTCGAGTTCGCCCGGGGTGCCGCCCCGGCCGAGCATGGTGCCCCGTTCGACCCAGCGGCGGGAACGGTCGTCCGCGAACAGGTCGTCGGTCATCTCCGAGCGGAACCAGCCGGGGGCGAGGGCGTTCACCCGTATCCCGGCCGGGCCCCACTGTCCGGCGAGTTCCCGGGTGAGCCCGATCAGGCCCGCCTTCGAGGCGGCGTAGGAGGCGCCGCCCAGCGGGGCGCCGGAGACGAGCCCCAGCACGGACGAGACGTTCACCACCGAGCCGGTGCGACCGGCGGGGCCGTCGGCCTCGGCCATCAGCCTCGCCAGGTGGAACGGCGCCACGAGGTTGACCGCGAGCACCGCGGCGAAGTCGTCGGCGCCCTCGTCCTCGGCCCGTACGGCACCGGGCGCGCCCGCGTTGTTGACCAGCACGTCGATGCGTCCGGTGGCGGCGAGCACGGTCTCGGCGAGCCGTACGCGGTCCTCGTCGCGGGCGACGTCGCAGGCGACGGGGTGGATCCGGGGGTCGGAGCCGGCCAGTTCCTTCAGCCGGTCCAGCCGCCGGGCCGCGGCGAACACGGTGGCGCCCGCCTGGGCGAGGACGGTGGCGAACCGGGCGCCGAGGCCAGAGGAGGCGCCCGTGACGACGGCGGTGCGGCCGTGCAGGGAGAAGAGGCCGGCCGTCACGTGTCCACCCCGATCGGCAGCACCGTGGCGCCGCCGTCCAGGACCAGCGTC
Source organism: Streptomyces phaeolivaceus (assembly GCF_009184865.1). Lineage (NCBI taxonomy): Bacteria > Bacillati > Actinomycetota > Actinomycetes > Kitasatosporales > Streptomycetaceae > Streptomyces > Streptomyces phaeolivaceus. The sequence goes on from NZ_CP045096.1 coordinate 246,165, forward strand.
TGGCCGGTCATCCAGGAGGACGCGTCGGACGCCAGGAAGAGCGCCGCGTTCGCCACGTCCTCGACCGTGCCCAGTCGACGCAATGGGAGCTTGGCGGTGAGGATGGGCTCCCTCGGTTCCCAGACGGCCCGGGCCAGTTCGGTCTTGATCAGACCTGGCGCGATCGCGTTCACCCGTGCCCTGGGCCCGAGTTCATAGGCGAGCTGCCGGGTGAGATGCAGCATGGCCGCCTTGGTGGCGTTGTACCAGCCGATGTGCGGGTCGACGATCAGACCGCCCACGGAGGCGATGTTGACGACCGCTCCCCCGTGCTCGGCCATCCAGGCCCGCCACGCGTACCGCGTCCAGGCGATCATCCCGTACTGGTTGACGCGTACGGTCTTCTCCGCGCGCGGTGCGTCCAGGTCGAGCAGGTCGCCCATGTACGGGTTGGTGGCGGCGTTGTTGACCAGGATGTCGAGGCGGCCGAAGCGGGCCATGGTCTCCTCGACGCAGCGCTCGGCCTGTTCGGGCTCCCCGGCGTTGGCGACGACCTCGTGGATGTCGCCGTCGCCCTTGGTCCGCAGGAGTTCCTCGCGCGCGGCGGCCAGCCCGTCCGGTTTGCGGGCGGCGATCACGACATGGGCGCCCGCCTGCCGGTAGGCCGTGGCGATGCCGAGGCCGATGCCGCGCGAGCCGCCGGTGATCACGGCGACCCGGCCGTGCAGGGCCTGGGCGGCCCGCGGTACATGTCCGTTCACGCCTGCTCCTTCTCGTACTTGGCGAGTTCCCGGCGGGCCACCGTGCGCAGATGGACCTCGTCCGGGCCGTCCGCGATGCGCAGCGCCCGGGTGATCGCGTACAGCCGGGCCAGCACGGTGTCGTCGCTGACACCGGCCGCGCCATGGGCCTGCACGGCCCGGTCCACCACCCGGTGGGCCACCTCCAGGGCGGCCACCTTGATCGCGGCGACCTCGGTGCGGGCGGCGGCGTTGCCCCGGGTGTCCATCAGCCAGGCCGACTTGAGGACCAGCAGCCGGAGCTGCTCGATCTCGATACGGCTGCGGGCGATCCATTCGCGGACGACGCCCTGCTCGGCCAGGGGCCCGCCGAACGCGGTCCGGGTGAGGGTGCGGCGGCACATCAGGTCCAGGGCCCGTTCGGCGAAGCCGACGGCGCGCATGGCGTAGTGCATCCGGCCGGGGCCGAGCCGCCCCTGCGCGAGCGCGAAGCCCTCCCCCTCCCCGACGAGGAGGTTCCCGACGGGGACGCGTACGTCCTCGAAGAGCACGTCGCCGTGGCCGCAGCGGTCGGTGTAGCCGAACATCGGCAGATCCCGCAGGACGGTGATGCCGGGGGTGTCGCGCGGGATGAGCAGCATGCTCTGCTGCCGGTAGGTGTCCGCGTCCGGGTCGGTCACCCCCATGAGGATGATCAGCGCGCAGTCGGGGTCGAGGATCCCGGAGGTGTACCACTTGTGGCCGTCGACGACGTAGGAGTCGCCGTCGCGGGTGATACGGGTACGGATGTTGCGCGCGTCGGAGCTGGCGACCTCGGGCTCGGTCATGGCGAAGCAGGACCGGATCTCGGCGGTCAGCAGGGGCCGCAGCCAGCGGTCCTGCTGCTCGGGGGTGCCGTAGAGGGCGAGCAGTTCCATGTTGCCGGTGTCGGGGGCGGAGCAGTTGAACACCTCGGGGCCCATGACGGACCGTCCGGCCAGCTCGGCGAGCGGGGCGTATTCGAGGTTGGTGAGGCCCGCGCCCCGGTCGCCGTGCGCGAGGAACAGGTTCCACAGGCCCTCGGCACGGGCCTTCTCCTGCAACTCCCGCATGATGGCGGGCTGTCGGTGGGGGTTGTCCGCCTCGGCGAGTTGGCGGTCGTGGACGGCCTCGGCGGGGAGGACGTACTCCTCCATGAACGCGGCCATACGCGTGCGCAGTTCCCGTGTCCTCGGGGACAGCTCGAAGTCCATGCGCGTGTCGCTCCTTCTCCTCGATCCGAGGATGTCGCCTCAGCCGAGGATGTCCCGGGCGGTGCGGATCATCGCCGCGATGGTCGGGGGCAGTCGTTCCTGGTCCGGGTCGTGGTGCTTGCCCTCGCGGTGGCGGCGCAGATTGTGGCCCATGATCGCGGCCATCTTGGTGCGGGCCAGGGCACGGAACCAGTCGAGGGCGGGCGGGGCGGGGCGGCCGTCGAGGTAGGCGGCCAGCAGTTCGTCCTCGGTGGGCAGACCGGGGATCTCGCGGCCCAGTCGGGGGAAGTTGTGGTGGTCGGTGAAGAGCAGGGACCAGCCGAGGTCGGTGCGTGGGTCGCCGAACTCCCATATCTCCCAGTCGATGACGGCCACGGGGGTCTCACCGACACAGAGCGCGTTGCCGAGCCGGAAGTCGCCGTGGGTGAGGACCGGCGGCAGCCCGGCGGGGATGTGCGCGGCCAGTCGGTCGAGCAACTCCGCGCCCCCCGGCCGTAGTTCGTCCGGTACGGCCCGCATGGTGCGGCTCCACCGGTCGAGTTCGGCGGCCGGGTCGAGCGGGGCCGCTCCCTCCAGGTCCGGTGCCCCGGTCCGGTGCAGTCGGCTCAGGACGCCCGCGAGCGCCAGCATCCTCGTCCGGCACAGGCCGGGGTCGAGGAGGTGGTCGTCGAGGACGGGTTCGATCGCCTCGCCGGACACGAACTCCATGGCGAACCAGGCCGGTTCGCGTTCGTCCAGGGCGAGGACGTCCGGCACGGGAACAGCGCCGGCGAGGGCGCGCAGGGCGCGGGCCTGGCGCAGGACGTCGTTCCGGCCGACCGGCCGCTGCCCGGGAGGGACGGCCTTGACGACGTACGCGGTGGGGCCGGCGGTGACGGAGTAGGTGAGGCCGGAGTGGCCGCCGGGCAGGGTCTCCAGGGCGCCGAGCGGTTGGCCGGGGTGGAGCGCGGCGAGCCATTCGCGTACGCGTCCGGCGAGTTCGGCCGTCTCGGCGAGCGTGCTCAACTCGCCACCTCCTTCGGCGTCCTGGCGTGCGGCTCGGCGGGTCTGGGCTCTCTGGGCAGGCCCAGGACCCGTTCCGCCAGGATGTCGCGCTGGATCTCGTCGCTGCCGCCCGCGATGCTGTAGCCGGGGGCGCCGAGCAGATGCTCGGTCCAGGCGAAGGTGCCCCACTCGCCGGTGTCGGCGGCGAGGCGCGGGCCGAGCAGTTGTTGGACGAGGTCGGTGGTGGCGCGCATGGTCGCGGTGGCGTAGAGCTTGCCGACGGAGGCCTCGGCGCCGGGCTCACGGCCGGCGACCAGGGCCGCCGTGACCCGCAGGCCGATGAGCCGCTGGACGAGGGTGCGGACGAACAGGTCGGCGGCCTGCTGCTGTTCACCGCCGGTGAGCGGGCGGGGCAGGTTCCGGGCGAGGTCGAGCGCGCGGTCGGCGTTGTCCAGGCCGAGGGTGCCGGAGTCCAGGCGTTCGGCGGCGAGGACGGTGAGCGTCACCCGCCAGCCCGCGCCGACGGGACCGAGCCGGTCGGTGTCGGGGACCCGGACGTCGTCGAGGTAGACCTCGTTGAAGCTGGAGCCGCCGGTCATCTGCCGGATCGGGCGTACGGTGACGCCGGGGGCGTCCATCCGGACCAGGAAGACCGTGATGCCGGCGTGCTTGGGCGCGTCGGGGTCGGTGCGGCAGACGGCGACTCCCCAGGTGGCGACGCGGGCGCCGGACGTCCAGACCTTGTGGCCGCGCAGCACCCAGCCGTCACCGTCCGCGTCGCGGACCGCCTTCGTGCGGACGGCGGCCAGATCGGAGCCGGCCTCGGTCTCGGAGAAGAGCTGGCAGGCGAGTTCGTCGGTGCGGAGCATGGGCCGCAGCCAGCGCCGCTTCTGCTCGTCGGTGCCCCAGATCCGGATCGCCGGGGCCACCAGCTGCTGGGTGACAGGGAAGATCTCGGTGCGCCGGGGCACGTCGAAGGCGGCCTCCTCGGCGCGGTACAACTGCTCGTAGTACGCGGGCAGTTCACGGCCGCCGTACTCCTCGGGCCAGCCGAGGGCGCCCCAGCCCTGGTCGTGGCGGACGCGTTCCCAGGCACGGATGCGTGCGGTGTGCGCGTGTTCCTCGTCCTCGGTCCAGTTCTCGAACACGGCCACGGAGTCGTCGCCGTGACCCCACTCGCGGCCCTGGGGCCCCCGGTGGTCCGCCACCTTCGACAGCCAGCGGCGGGCCTCGGCACGGAACTCCTCGGGCTCCGGTACGGGTGCCGGGCCCGTGGGTGTACGCGTCACCTCCCTCCCCTCCCTTCCCATCTGTTCTGTGTCTGCTCTGTGTCTGTTCCGTTGTCTGTTCCGTTGTCTGTTCCGTTCAGCGGGTCAGTACGGTGCAGGCGCTGACACCGGGTGCTCCGTAGACATGGGTGAAGCCGGTGCGTGGCTCGCCCGGTACCTGGCGTTCGCCCGCCCGGCCGCGCAACTGCTGGACGATCTCGTGGACCTGGCGCAGCCCGGAGGCCCCGATGGGCTCGCCGTTGGCGATGCAGCCGCCGTCGGTGTTGACCGGCAGCGCGCCGCCGATCGCGGTCGCGCCGGAGGCGAGCAGCCACCTCTGTTCGCCGTGCTCGCAGAATCCGCACTCGGCCATGTGCATCACCTCGGCGCCGCTCTCGGTGTCCTGGAGCTGGCACACGTCGATGTCGTCCGGGCCGGTCCCGGCCTCCTCGAAGGCGGCGCGGGCGGCGTCCGTACTGACGGAGGTCGGTGTGCCACCGGGTGCCCAGGGGCTGAACACCTCGAAGGAGCCGAACCGCCGGGTGCGGACGACGGCCGCGCGCAGGGCGACCGGGGCGGCGGCACCGCCCAGTTCCCGGGCGACCGCGCGGTTGCACAGCACCAGCGCGACCGCGCCCTGCCCGGGTGAGCAGAACATGTAGCGGGTCAGCGGGTCGTTGACCATGCCCGAGGCCAGGATCTCGTCGGCGGTCAGCGGCTCGCGGCGCCAGGCATGGGGGTTGCGGACCCCGTTGGCGTACGCCTTCTCGGCGACCAGGGCGAGGGTGTGCGGGGTGATGCCGTGGTCGTGCATGTACCGCTGGATCTTCATGGCGAAGAACTGGGTGGTCACCATGAGGCCCTCGGCGCCGTACGCCTCGTCCAGGCCCCAGTCGGCGGGGCGCGGGTCGAACGCGCCGCGCGGGTGCTTGTCGAAGCCGACGGCGAGGGCCACGTCGGCGGCGCCGGCGCGGAGCGCGTTGACGGCGGACACCAGGGCGCTGCCGCCCGTGGCGCAGCCGTTGCGGACGTTGACGAACGGCACTCCGGTGAGGCCGAGTCGGGTGACCAGGGTGTCGGCGTTGCCGGCCGCGTCGCTGCCGCCGAACGCGGCCCGCACCCGGGACCACGGCAGCCCGGCGTCGGCCAGCGCCGTGTGCACGGCCTCCACCGCCAGCTGCCTTCCCGTGGCCTCCGACCGGCCGAACGGGGTGATGCCGACACCGCAGACCAGGACGTCGTCGGCGCTCACGAAACGCCTCCTTCCTGGCGGGCCGGGCGGGCGCGCGGCAGGCTGTCCGGGTCCGCCGGGCGGGCACGCGGCACGCCGTCGCCCGCCGTGATCACGACCGGCATGTCGATCCTCATCTCGTCGGGCCGTACGCCGTCCAGGACCGCCAGGATCCGTACGCCCTCGGGGAGTTCGACGTAGCCGACCACGAACGGCCGGAAGCCGCCGCCCTCGGGCACCACGTACGGCGGCGACTTGGGCGCGTACCGCTGCACGGTCCATGTCCACACGGTGCCCGTGGTGGAAAGGGCGACCGGCTCGGCGGGGCCCCCGCAGCTCGGGCAGCCGGGGTCCGCCGGGTGGACGGTCACCGCGCAGGCCGCGCAGCGGGACCCGCGCAACGCGGGCCCGGTGACGGGCACGGCTGTCAGCGCCCCTTCCACTTCGCCTCGCGCTTCTCCAGGAAAGCGGAGACACCCTCGGCCGCGTCCTCGGAGTTGAGCATGACGCCGACCGCGAGGTGCTCCATGACCATCAGGGACTGGATGTCGGCGTCGAGGCTCCGGTCGATGGTCATCTTGGTGATCCACATGGTGAACGGGCTCTTGTCCGTGAGCTGTCCGGCGAACTCCTCGACCGTGGCGTCGAGTTTGTCGGCGGGCGCGGAGTCGTTGATCAGACCGAACTCGGCGGCCTCCACTCCGGTGAGCAGCTTGCCGGTGAGCATCAGCTCCTTGGTCTTGCGGACGCCGATCATGCGGGGCACGCGGTAGATCGGGCCGGCACCGCCGAAGAGCGCGCGGCGGATGTGGAAGTCGCCGATGAGGGCGTCGTCCGCGGCGATGGCGAAGTCGCAGGAGATCATCAGCTCGAATCCGCCTGCCGTCACGTGTCCTTCGAGCACCGCGATCGACGGGGTCCGCATCGAGTAGAGCCGGTCGCACACCTTCGCCGACAACACGGCGACGTCGATGGCGGTGGAGCTGCCGATGAAGTCGGCCTTGAGGCTGTCCAGGTCGAACCCGGAGCAGAAGGTGTTGCCGCGCCCGCGCAGGATCAGCACACGCAGCTCGGGGTCGGCGTCGACCTCGGTGATGATCTCGTCCAGCCGGTTCAGGATCGGCACGGTCACGCAGTTCTTCTTGTGCGGCCGGTTGAGCCAGACCCGGGCCACATGGCCGTCCCGCTCGAACTGGATCTCGTCCTCGACTGCCATCCGCTCTCTCCTTCACTCCCTGAAACTGAACTGAATTCATTTGATTCTCGGGGTCGTCGGGCGCCCTGTCAACAGGCCCTGCGGCACGGCCCGGCCGATGGGGCGCCGGAGCGGAACCAGCCCGGCGGCCCGGCGAGGCCGAGGATCCCGGCCAGCCGGACCCGGTGGTCGTCCGCCGTGCCGAACAGCGCCTCGTCGGCCCGCGCCCTGCGTACATAGAGGTGGGCCGGGTGCTCCCAGGTGAAGCCGATCCCTCCGTGGAGCTGCACGTATTCGGCCGCGGCCCGCCGGTAGGCGGTGGCGCACACCACTGCGGCGGCGCTCGCCGCCACGCGCACCTCCCCCGCCTCCGGGGCCGCGAGACAGGCGGTCGCCCATCCGGACGCCGACCTCGCCGCCTCGACCTCGACCAGCAGATCGGCCAGGCGGTGCTTGACCGCTTGGAACGACCCGATCACGCGACCGAACTGAGTTCGGTGCGACACATACTCCACGACCGCGTCGAGCGCGTGGGCGCAGCCGCCGACCTGTTCGGCGGCCAGCGCCGTCCGCCCGGCGTCCAGGACCGCGTCGACGACGCCGGGCGCCTGTCCCGCCTCCCCGACCGGTGCGGCGGGCGCCCCCCGGAAGCGGAGCAGGGCCTGACGGCGGGTGGGGTCCAGCACCCGCCGGGCCACCCGGTCGCAGCCGCCGGCGTCCGGCTCGCAGGCGAACAGCCGTGGCCCGTCCGACGTCCGGGCAGTGACCAGCACCACGTCGGCGCCCTCACCGTCGGGCACGAAGTCCGCCTCGCCGCGCAACAGCCAGCCGTCCGGGCCACGCTCGGCGGTGATCCGCTCCGGGTGCGCGAACCCCGCGACGGTTGCGGTGAGCGCGCCCGAGGCGATCCCCGGCAGCAGGCGCTCGCACGCCGCCCGGTCGCCGCAGAGCAGCAGGGTGTGCGCGGCGAGCACGACGGTCGGGAGCAGCGGCGCGGGACACAGGACGCGGCCGGTCTCCTCCAGCGCCACGGCGAGATCGGCGAACGAGCCCCCGGCTCCCCCGTACTCCTCGGGCAGCGCGAGTCCGTGCACCCCGATCTCCCCGGCGAGCCGCTCCCAGAGCACCGGGTCGAACCCGTGCGGACCGGCCGTCTGCCCGCGCACCTCCTCGGGCCCGCACGTCTGTGCGAGGAACTCCCGGAGCACGGCGCGCAACTGCCGCCGTTCCCCCGTCTCCCCCAGCAACGCCGGATCCACATCGAGCCGGAACATCGGGCCTCCCGCACGCAGTTCGTGTGTCGCAGTTCGTGTGTCGCAGTTCGTGTGTCGCGGTCAGGTGTCGCGGTCGTGTATCGCGGTCGCGGTCGCGGTCGGGTGTGGTCGCGGTCGGGTGTGGTCGCCCGGCGGGCCGAGGCCTTCGTCTCGGTGCCGGTGCCGGTGCCGGTGCCGGTGCCGGTCTCGGCGCCGGTGCCGTCGGCTATGCCGTGAACCGGCCGCCGTTGGCCAGGAGTACCGCGCCGACGAGGTTGGCGGCCTCGTCGCTCGCCAGGAACAGCGCGACGTCGGCGATCTCCTCCGGCGTGGCGTACGGCCGCACCCGGGGGTCGGCGAAGCCCTCGCGCAGCACCGCCGGGGTGTGGGCGGCCATCCCGGTCTCGGTGGGACCGGGGGCCACGGTGTTGACGCGTACGCCGAACGCGATGGCCTCCTTGGCCACGGACTGGCTGAGCGCGTGCACGCCGGCCTTGGAGGCCGCGTAGTGCGGATAGCCGGTGAGTGTGTCGAAGGCCGCGGAGGAGCCGAAGGTGACGACGGCTCCCGACCGGTTCGGGCGCATGGCCCGCAGGGCGGCGCGCAGGACGTGGAAGGTGCCGTCGAGGTTGATCCCGAGGACCCGTCGCCACGCCTCGACGCCGAGGCGTGTGGTCACCTCGGGCGGCCGGCCGGCCAGCACGGCTTCGGCCAGCCACTGCTTCACGGTGGGATCGTCGACCCCCGCCGCGTGCACCATCACGTCCAGTCGGCCGTGCAGCCCCACGGTCTCGTCGAGCACCCGGTCGACCTGGTCGGCGTCCGCCACGTCCAGGGCGACCGCCCGCCCCGCGGCCAGCTCCTCGGCGACCACCTCGGCCGCCGGGCCGTCGATGTCCGCGACGACGACGGCTTCGGCGCCCTGGGCGGCCAGCCCCCGGGCGACCGCCCTGCCGATCCCGGAGCCCGCGCCGGTGACCAGCGCGACCCGCCCCGTGAATCGGCCGTGCTTCGCGTCCCTGCCGCCCATCGGGCCACCCGCCTTCACACTGTCACCATCTACTGAACTGACTTCATTTTTGCTAAGGTGGCGCGCATGTCAACAGGTCGCGCCGGGAGGCGGGCGAGCGGGAGGCGGGAGGGCCGAATGCGAGCGGTCCGGCTGACCCACTGGGGCGCCCCAGCGGTGCTCACCGATGTGGAGCGCCCCTCACCGAGCGGCGAGGAGGTGCTGATACGGGTCGAGGCGGCCGGGCTGTGCGGCTCCGACCTGCACGTCCTCGGCGCACGGCCCGGCACCCTGCCGTACGCGCCGCCGTTCACGCTCGGGCACGAGGTGGCCGGCCGGGTGGTGGAGCGGGGCCCGGACGCCGTCGGGCCCCGGATCGGGGAGCGGGTGGTCGTGTACGGCCCCTGGGGCTGCGGGCGGTGCGGGCGCTGCGCCGTCGGCGCGGAGAACTACTGCGACCGGCGCGCCGCCCTGGACGCGGCCCGCGCCGGGACCGGTGCCGGACTCGGGCGCGACGGCGGTCTCGCCGACTTCCTGCTCGTCCCGTCCGGGCGCCTCCTGCTGCCGGTCGGCGACCTCGACCCCGCCCAGGCCGCCCCGCTGTCCGACGCGGGGCTGACCTCGTACCACGCGGTGGCGGGACTTCGGCCGACACCCGGCGGCGACCGGAGCGGCGGCCGGAACGGCGGCCGGAACGGCGGCGAGAACGGGGGCGGTACCGGCGGTACCGGCGGTACCGGCGGTCCCGGCAGCACCGGTGGCGACGTCGACGGCGCGAACGTGGTCGTGATCGGCGTCGGTGGGCTGGGGCATCTGGCGGTGCAGATCCTCCGGGCCATCACCTCCGCCCGGGTGCTCGCGGTGGACGTACGGGAGGAGGCGATCGCCCTCGCCGACGAGTGCGGCGCGCACTTCGGGACGGTCGTCCGGGCGGACACGGCGGACGCGCTGCGCAAGCGGACCGGTGACGCGGGCGTCGACGCCGTTCTGGACTTCGTCGGCACGTCCGCCACGCTCGGGTTGGGGCTGAGCGTGCTGCGGGCGGGCGGCGCCCTCTCGCTCGTCGGCAGCGGCGGCGGGGAACTGACGGTCCGCAAGCCCGGGGCGCTCCCTCCGGGCTTGCGGATCTCCCTGCCGTTCTGGGGCACCCGGCCCGATCTGGAGCAGGTCGTGGCGCTGGCCCGCTCCGGTGCCGTGCGGGTCGCGACCGAGCGGTTCCCGCTGTCGCGCGCCCCGGAGGCGATCGACGCGCTGCGTTCCGGCCGGGTGCGAGGGCGTGCCGTACTGATCCCCGGCTGATCCCCGGCTGGTCCCCCCGATCGACCCGGGTGGAGCCCTGACCAGAACTGAACTCAGGTTACTGATCCCGTCACCGTCTTGGCGTCCGCGGGGGCGCAGCCCCGTGGATCAGCCCGCGGAGGCCGGGCCGGGTGGCAGCTGGACCGTCATGATCAGGGTGCAGGTCTCCGTGCCGGCGCCGCGATAGGTGTGGGCGGTGTCGCCGTCGAACGTGGCGGTCTGCCCGGCCTCCAGGGCGTGCGCGGTGCCGTCGACGATCAGGGTCATCCGGCCGGCGGTGACACTGATCGTCTCCACGACCCCAGCCTGGTGGGGGTGGCTCGGGTACTCCTCGTCCGGTTCCAGGCGCCAGCGCCAGACCTCGACCGGCGCCGGGCCGGAGGTCGTCAGCATCAGCCGGGCCTCGCCGCCCCGGTCGCCGGTCCACAGCGGGGCCACGGCGTCGGCGGCCACGACACGGACATGGCCCTCGGGCGGTCCCTGCATCAGGGCGGACACCGAGATGCCGAGGGTGTCGGCCAGCCGGACCAGGGTGGCCAGATTGGGGTTGCCCTGGGCCTTCTCCAGCGCCACCAGGGCGCCTTTGCTCACCTGGGAGCGCCGGCTGAGCTCCTCCAGGGACAGGCCCGCGCGGGTGCGGGCCACCCGCACATTGTGCGCGACCGTCCGCAGGGCCGCCGCCGTCTCGACCATCAGATCTCCGTCCTCGTCCTGAAACTCCGCCCCAGCATGGACCATCCTGCTGCACCGTGCGGTCGTTCGGTTGACACGGATCGGTCGTTCCGTTGTACGGTTCGGTCGTTCCGATGATATGAGCGTGGGGAGACCAGCATGTTCGTCCAGCCCTGGGACGCGAGCCTCGACGCGGCGGAATGGCGGACGTGGATCGCCGACGGCCACGACTTCGGGCAGCTCACCGTCAACGGCCCGCCCGGCCGTCCACCCGTCGCCGTGCCCACCCATTTCACCGTCGACCCCACCGTCGACCCCACCGAAGTCTCCACCGACGGCGGGAACCACCTGCTGATCCATCTCGCCCGGCCCAACCCGGTCTGGAAGGCGATCGAGGACGACCCGAACGTCCTGTTCACCGTCTTCGGCGACTACGCCTTCGTCCCGGGCCCCTGGCGCGCGGGCGCCGGTACCCCGCCCGCCGACGGCGTACCCACCAGCTACTTCACGGCCGTCCAGTTCACCTGCCGGGCCCACCTCGTCGACGACCCCGAGGCCAAGGCCGAGCTGCTGCGCCGTCAGCTCGCCCACTTCCAGCCCGGCGGCGATCACGCCCCGGTCGCCGTGGACCGGCCGCCCTACGGCCGGATGCTGTCCGGTATCCGCGGGCTGCGTCTCGAAGTCACCGACGTACAGGCCAAGTTCAAGTACGACGACCACAAGCCGGTCGAGCACCGCGGTGCCGTCGCCGACCGGCTGACCGCGCGCGGCCAGGGGCTCGACGTGCCCACGGCGCGGCAGCAGCGCCGCCGCATGGACCGCGTCGGCCCCTGGGAACCGTGACGCCCCCGAGCCGGGCGCACGACCGAGGAGGGGGACCGGGGATGCGGACGGGCACGGGCACGGGGACGGGCACGGGGACGGGCACGGGGATGGAGGCGGCGGGGACCGGGGGTGTACGGGTGGGCCGTCTGGGGCTGTTGCTGGAGCAGTTCGACCAGGCCAGGGAGATGGCCGGGGTGCGGCTGACGGGGCTGGGCGACGAGGAGTATCTGTGGGAGCCGGTGCCCGGTTGCTGGTCGATCCGGCGCCGGGAGGAGGCGACCACGCCCCGGGCGTTCGGGCCGGGTGAGTGGGTGCTCGACCTGGGTGCCCCGGACATCCCGGCGAGCGAGTACGCCGAGGTCGCCCGGCAGGCCGCCGACGGTATGACCGTGGCGAAGATCGCCGAGGACTGGAGTGTGAGCGTCGCAAGGGTCGAGGAGGTTCTCACCCACACCGGGGCACCGGAGCCCGACCGGACGCCGGTCACGACCATCGCGTGGCGACTGGCACATCTGCACGTCCAGTTCGCGGGCGGCTGGGAGTGGACCTTCGGCGCGCGGCGGCAGGATCCCAAACTGGCCGTCGACTTCAACCCGTCCGCCGCCTCGGCCCTCGCCTCGTTCTGGCCCGTGGTCGACCGCTGGCGGGACAGCGTGGCCGGCGTCACCGAGGAGCAACTCGACACGGTCGGCTTCTCGCAGTATCCGTACGGCTCCGCCCCGGACGATCCGTTCTTCGGCGTCCTGTCGGGGTCCAACCTCGAATTCATCCACCACATGGCCGAGATCGCGTTGCTCCGCGACCTGTACCGGACCGGCTTCGGCAGCTGATCGCGATCGTGAACTACATCGCATCCCCGGGGTTCGGGTTGCGGCCGGGGGTGGTGCACATGTTCGGATGAGGCGATGCGCTCCCCCCACCGCACAGATCCGCATCAGCACGCCCACGACCGCTCCGACCTGCCCGATGCCGCCTCCGACCTGCCTCACAACCCGTACGACGAACTCGGCTCCCTCGACGACGGCCCGCTCGAAGCGACCTCGCTGGAGGAGTTCTTCGACAAGGACACCGCCCGGCCGGGGAACGAGGCGGAGCAGGAGCCGGAGTGGACCCCGCCCGTGCATCGCCGGGGCGGCCGGCGGCGGCGTGGCCGTTTCGCCGGGCTGCCGCTCGCGGTGAAGGCGGTGGTGGGCCTGGTGGTCCTCGCCTCGTTCGCGGCCCTCGGCGACCGCTGGGCCGTGCTGTACGCGGAGCACCGGGCCGCGGACGCCCTGGAGGACCGGCTGAACCTGGCGGCGGCGCCCGAGGTGGAGATCGGCGGCTTCCCCTTCCTCACCCAACTCGCGGGCAAGCGGCTGGAGTCGGTACGGCTGACCGTGCCGGACGTGGCGGCCGACCGGGTGTCGCTGGCGAAGGTGTCGGCGACGGCCCACGACATCCGGCTGGACGCCGACGGTCTCACCTCGGTGCGCGGCGCCCATGTGCCCCGGCTGGACGGCGACGTCCTGCTGTCCTTCGCCGATCTCAACCGCGAACTCGGCGCGTCCCAGGTGACTTTCACCGGTGACGGCCGGGACCGGGTGCGGGCGCGCGGCACCCTGCCGGTGGCCGGGCGTGATCTGCGGCTGCGCGCCGAGGCGACGATCCAGCGGCAGGGCGAGCGCGGCATCGCGACGGAGATCGGCGGGATGCGGCTGGACATCGGGGACCTGGCCACCTACCGCCCCGGTACCCGGCCCTCGGACGGTCTGCGTCTGACGCCGAAGGCCTCCGCCGACCTGGCCCGGGAGACCCGCAAGGCGAAGGCGCTGCTGTCGGTGCCGGCGATCGTGAAGCGGCTGGGGATGTCCGACGCGACCGCGCGCGAGGCCCTGGGCGACGACGGCGAACTCGCCGAACTGACCGGTTCCTCGCGCTTCGCCCGCCGGGCCGAGGGCCTCAACCTCATCGACCTGGCCCTGGACAACCCCGAGGTGCCGCGCGGTCTGGGCCTCGACCCCGATCTGCTCGACGCCCTGTCCCGGCTCACCCGGCCCGCCCTCGCCGAACGGCTGTCGCTCTCCTTCGAACTGCCGGAGCCGGAGCGGGGGGACGTACGGCTGCGGGACGTCCGGGTGGAGGAGGACGGCATCCGGGTGCGGCTCACCGGGTCGGAACTGGCCTTCGGCGGCTCGTAGTTCCGCTGCCTCCACCTTCTTGTCCCGCGTGCTCGTTCTGCGGCTCGCTCTGCGTTCTTGATGAAATTTGGTGTGCAGATGTGTTGACCTCTGTTCGAGATCTCTTCTAGTTTGCGGGAGCCACAGAGCCGCCGGCCCGCACCTCGGGGTTTCGCGGACGCAACCGCCCAGAAAGGGATCCGGTGCCACTCAAGAACCATCGCGGAACGGCCTGCCTCGCGGCGACGCTGGCCGGTGTCACGGCGTTCGGTGGGCTTCTCGCCACCCCGGCAGCCGCCGCGTCCCGTCACTCCTCGCCGCCGCCCGTCAGCGACTTCCGGGGCGTCAACTGGGCGGACCCGCGCGACAACTACGCCGACGACGCGGTCGTGCCCTCGGGGCTGTCCACCTCGGACGGTTACGCCACGACCTACGCCAAGTCCCGGGCGATCATCGGCGGGTTCGCCAAGCTGGGCGCCAACACGGTCCGTCTCCCGGTCAACCCCACGTCCGTGAACGGCCCCTTCTGGAAGTCGTACCGGGCCGCGATCGACGCCGCCTCCGACAAGGGGTTCAAGGTCATCCTGGGCTACTGGGAGGCCGACAACGCCAAGGACGGCAAGATCGACGACCAGGCCGCCTGGGACCGGATGTGGGCGCGGATCACCTCCGCCTACGGACGCGACTCCCACGTGTACTTCGAGCCGATGAACGAGCCGTTCGGCTACACCTCCGAGGAGTGGCGCGACGTGGCCGCGCGCTGGCTGGCCACCCATCGCTCCGTCCCGCGCGACCGGGTCCTCATCGGCGGCTACAAGTACAGCGAGGACGTCAAGCCGATCTGCGCCGACAGCAGGCTGAACGGCACCCGGATCGCCCTGCACAACTACGGCTTCTGGCACACCGACTGGACCAGCGTCGACCAGTGGAAGGCGGACTTCAAGGAGCGCATCGGCACCTGCGCCTCGCGCACGATCCTGGACGAGTTCGGCGCCTCGATGACCACCGGCCTGGACTACAACGGCCCGGTCAACGGCTCCAACGAGGTCGCCTACATCCAGGCCGCGACCGACATCATCCGCGAGCTGCGCCTCGGCTCGGTCTACTGGCCCGGTCTGCGCAACGGTGACACCTACTCCCTCACCACCCTCCAGGGCACCGGCACCCGCCTGAGCCTGAAGGTCAACAACCAGAGCGGCCTCGACCGGCTGCACTGGGCCTGGAAGAAGAAGTAGGGCGACCAGCCTCCCGGGTCCGGCGCCTTGAGGCCGCCGGGCCCGGGAGCCGTTTCACCCGGGCTCCGCCGTGAGGGAGGCGCAGGTCCACAGACGCCCTGACGGGGTCCCGTTCCGCTCGGTCAAACGCCTTCCGGCGCACCGTAGTTGACGGCGTGGCCGCGCCGCACCGTCCGCTACGCCCGGCTCCGTTCGAACGCATGTCGACCGACCGAACAAGCGACGTGGCGTACGAGGAGCCCGTGCTGCCGGAGCGGCTCGGCCCGCTGCGGCCGGTCGTGGAGGCGCTGCTGCGCGAGTCCCCCGACACGCGCCCCTCGCTGGCGGGCGCCCGTCCGGCGTTGCGGCTCGTCGCGGCGGGCGAGCCGTACCCGGGGCCGCTGCCCTCGGCGACCGTGCGCGTGCCCCGTCCGTCGGCCCCACCGACCGACGTCGACACCGTGACCAGCGGTCGCCAGCGGCCCGTACGGGTCGGGGAGACCGTGCCGACGGCGGGGCACACCCGGTCGCCCGCGTCCGCGCGCCGGCAGCCGTCGCGTCCGGGCGGGCGGAAGGCGCTGTGGTGGGGGCCGGCGGGGACGGCGGTGCTGGTCGCGGGTGCCGTGGGCGGTCTGTTCCTGGGCGGGGTGCTGCCGTTCGACAAGGAGTCGACGACCGTGAGTCATGTCGCGCAGTCGGTGACCGGCCGGCAGCCGGTGGCCGGGGTGACCGTGCGGCAGGGCGACCGGGTCACCGTGCGTTTCGTGTCGGGCGGGTGGACGGCCGACCACCGGAACATGCCGATGGCGGGGTCGGCCGGGTACGACGCGGCCACCGACGCGTTGCCGGCGGGCGCGTGGGACTGCAAGGTGAAGGACGCGGCACCGTTCGCCTCGCTGCTCGCGGTCCGCACCGGCGACAGGAAGCTCCCCGTCCACACCGTCGGGAGGAAGCTGACCTTCGAGGCGGCCGGGGACGGCACCCTTCAGCTGGGCATGAACGACACCGCCGGAGCCTGCTCCGAGGACAACCGGGGCGCGCTGGCCGTCAAGGTGACCGTTCTGCACCGGAGTTGGCGGTCGGTCAGTCGACGGCCGGTCCCGCCCCGGCGAGGAGGGTCAGCGCAGCAGTCCGGCGCGCCGGGCCGCGGTGACCGCCTCGAAGCGGGTGGTGGTGCCGAGTTTGCGCATGACCGAGCGCAGATGGCCCTTGACGGTCTCCAGGCCGATGTGGAGCCGGTCGGAGATGTCGAGGTTGGTGCAGCCCGCGGCGACCGCGGTGAGGACGTCGAGTTCGCGGGGCGACAGCCGGGCCGACTTGGCGAGGGGCGGCCCTTCGGGTTCCTCGGCGCAGCAACCCTGTTCGAGCAGGACGCAGACCTCGTGGAAGCGGTCCCTGAGGTGTCCGTCGTCCAAGGTCGCGGTGAGGTGCAGCAGTTCGGCGTGCGCCTCGTGGACGCGTCCCAGGGCGGCGGCGTCACGGGGCGCGGAGCTGTCGCGCCCGGCGCGGGCCTCCGACAGCAGCCGGTTGACCTGTTCGTGGGAGGCGAGGAACTGCTCCAGGTCGCGCGCCGCCCGGGTTATCGCGGTCAGCACCCGGTCGCCGAGCCGTACCGCGTCGCGTGATCCCACGAAGAGCACGGCGCGGACGGTGGTGCCCACGATCACGGGCGCCGCGGCCATCGCCCGTACGCCCTCGGCCGCGACGAAGGAGTCGTACTCGTGGCTGATCCCCTGGGCCGTGCGGTAGTCGCTCAGCGCCGCCGGCCGGCCGGTCGTCAGGACCTTGCCGATCAGTCCGGCGCCGGCCGGCACGGACAGTCCCCTGCGGTCGCGCGACCGTACTCCGCTCGTCTCGCTGATCCGCAGTTGCCGCGGGGCGACCACCCAGGCCGCCCCGGCCACGGGCATCCCGCTCTCCCTGCGCAGAGTCAGGACCGCGGCGCGGGCCGCCGCGGCCTCTTCGCTGTCTTCCGCCGGTAACACGACAGGGCCGACTCCTCACCTGACCGACAGTGGGGGACACATTGCTGTGGGCGACTCCCCCGTCGTCAGGAGAACAGTTCTTCAAACGCCGCAACCGCGTCAAGAGCGCACAGCCGAAACATAATTGACGTTTCGTCAATCTTTAGAGCAGGTGACACGTGCACACACCGCGCGGGCCTCGGATCACGTGCCGCACCTGGCCGTCCGAGGCGGATTTCTGATCGGGCGTTCAGTAGTCGGTCCCCGCGCCTCCACCCTCAGACGGGGGTAGCTGGACGGCCCGCTTTACCTCATCGTGGTGCGAGCGACAGGCCGCTCCCGGCTCCGGCCGGGCCGGGTGCGAGCCCCGCGCTCTCTCCCTCCACCGACTCAAGGCCCGCTGGACGCAGAGCCGTTGTGTGCCCCCAGCAGCCCCGAGCCTGCGCGCACAGAGAGGCGCCCCCATGGATTTCTCGTACTCTCCACGTCTCGCCGACCTCAAAGAATGCGCTGTCGACCTCGCCCGGAAGATCATGGTCTACGAGGACGAGTGCGAGGCCGGCAACGGTCTGGGCCCGGAGAGCAGAGCCGCCCTCCGGCAGATCGTGCTGGCCAGCGGTCTGCAGGCGATGAACGCGCCGGTCGCCTGGGGCGGCGCGGGGCTGACCTGGGTCGAACAGGTCACCGTGGAGGAGGAGTTGGGCGCGCTCACCAACGGGCTGTGGGCGGCCGTGTGGCGGCCGACCGCCGCCGCCCTACTCGCCTCCACCCCGGAGCAGCGCGAGCGGTATCTCCTGCCGGAGAACCGGGGCGAGCGCTTCGGGGCCAGGGCGATCACCGAGCCGGAGGCCGGCTCCGACCCCCGGCGCATCGCGACGGTCGCGGAGCGCACGCTCGACGGCTACCGCATCACCGGTGAGAAGTGGTTCGTCACCCTCGGGGATCTGGCGGACCATCTGCTCGTGCTGGCGATCGTCCGGCCGGACGGCGCTCCCACGCTGTTCCTCGTAGACAAGGACACCCCGGGCGTACGGCTGGCCGCCACTCCGCGCTACACCCACAACTTCGCCTACGAACACCCGCACTTCGCCTTCGACGACGTCCACGTGGGCCATGACGCCGTCCTCGGGGAGGTGGGCGCCGGACTCGACCTCGTACAGGCCACCTTCTTCGAGGAACGGGTCCTCGTCGCGGCGCACGCCGTGGGCGCCGCCGAGCGGGCGCTGCGGCTGGCCTCGGACTGGGCGCGCGAGCGGGTGCAGGGCGGACAGCCCATCATCAGGCACCAGTTGATTCAGGCCATGCTGGCGGACTCCGCGACCGACATCGCCGTCAACCGCATGCTGGTGTACCGGGTGGCGTGGGAGATCGACCGGGGCGGCGACCCCAAGACCCTCAACGCCATGGTCGCCATGGCCAAGGTGTCGGCGACCGAGGCCGCCGGGCGGGTCGTCGACCGCGCGGTGCAGATCTTCGGCGGACGCGGCTACATGCGGGACAACCCCGTGGAGCGGCTCTACCGCGACACCCGCGTCGACCGGATCTGGATGGGCACCTCCGAGGTCCAACGGCTCATGATCGCCAACGAGATCGACAAACGCGGACTGTCGGGCCTGCTGCGCTTCTCCACGGCACCGGCGGAGACGAACGCGGGGCCGGGCGAGGAGAACGAGCGGCCTGGCGCGGAGAACGAGGGGCCGGGCAACGGGCAGGCACCCGGGACGCGGGGCCCGCTCGTGGAAGGGGCCGTCCGATGAGCGCGCCGACCGTGGCACCCCGGAGCACCGCCCGAGCCCTGCACGACGTCATCGAGCCCTACCACGCGGTGCTGTACTACGCGCCCCAGGTCCAGGAGGCGTTCGCGGACATCGGGCTGAAGGGCATGTGGCGCGGCTACTTCGGCGGACGCGCCGCCCCGCTGGGCCCGGCCCCGGCGGCCGTGGTCACCGCGCTCTTCCATCACTTCAAGCCGAGTCTGGTCGCACGGGCGGTCCCGTCCGTGTGGGAGGCCGCGCTTCCCGACGACATCCTGACCGCCCGGCTGACCGGCGTGGACGCGGCGCTGCGCGCGCTGCTGGGCGACACGGTCGACGGTCCGGACATCGCCGAGGCCGCGTCCCTCGCCGTCGCGGCCGGCGCCGCGTGCGGTGCGCCGGGCCGTCCGCTCGGCGCCGCGAACGCAGCCCTCGCGCTCCCCGAGGCGCCCCACCTCCGGCTGTGGCAGGCGGTCACGACCCTGCGCGAGTACCGGGGAGACGGGCATGTCGCCGCGCTGACGCACGCCGAGTGGGACGGCGTCGAGGCCCTGGTGACGATCACGGCGGCGGGCGGCGAGGTCCGGTCGAGCATCCAGGCGCGCCGGGGCTGGACCGACGAGGAGTGGGCCGAGGGCGAGCGGCGGCTGCGCGACCGCGGGCTGCTGGACTCCGCCGGAGATCTCACCCCCGGGGGCCGCGCGGCCCGGGACGCCGTGGAGGCGCTCACCGACCGCTTCGCCTCGGCACCCTGGAACGCCCTCGGCGCGCAGCGCACCCACCGGCTGTACACCCTCCTCCAGCCGATCGCCGAACGGATCGTCCACGGCCTCGGCATCCCCCTGCCGGTGGCCGCGAAGACCCTGGGCGGCTGACACCCGCGCCGCGGAAGACCACTCCCCTCACACCGCCTGGCGGAACACGTGAACCATCTGAACGACCCGAGCAACCCGAACGACTCGAACGACTCGAACGATCAGCACCATCGGAACCAGCCGGGCGCACCACACGCCCTCGCCACCTCGCCCGGCTCCGTGGACGGCTGGCAGGACGTGCGGGACCGGCTCGATCTGCGGCGGCTCGTGGACACGTACGCCTCCGCCCTGGACCGGCGGCACACCGAGCTGTTCGCGTCGCTGTTCGACGAAGGGGGCGAACTGGTCCTGAACCGGCCCTCCGGCAGCGGCCGGCCGCCCCTCGTGTTCGACGGGCGGGACGGCTGGGCGGGCGCCCTGTCCGTGCTGGAGTCGTGCGTCGTGACCACGCACTTCGTCGGCAACCACACGGTGACGCTGAACGGGGACGGCGCCACGGGGGAGGCGTACTGCCTGGCCCACGAGATCAGGCCCGCCGAGGACGCCACGCACGATGTCGACGACGGACGGCGGGCACGGACGCCCACGCGCATGCCCATGCCCACGCGCATGCGCATGCGGGTCCGGTCCATCCGCTACCACGACTCCTACCGGCGTACGGCGGGCAGTTGGCGTTTCGCCCGCCGGACATTGACCGTCGACTGGACCGAGGACCGTGTCCTCGTGTCCCCCAGTGCCGGATGAGGGGACGGAACATGGTTGCGGAGAGCGTGTTCTCCGACGACGCGCTCGTGCGTCACGCGCACCGGGTCAGGGAACCCGTGCACCTCGTCCAGGAACAGGCCACCGGGCGCGTGGGGCTGGCCCCGGGCGGCGAGGCCGTACCGGCCGGGCCTGGCGCCGACGGCCGGTACCGGGTGCTCGGGACGCTGCCGCCGCTGTACCCCGAGTGGCTCGGCGACCGCGGTTTCCGCGCCGACCACGGAGTGCGCTTCCCGTACGTCGGGGGCGAGATGGCCAACGGCATCGCGACCACCCGGATGGTCACCGCGCTGGCGGAGGCCGATCTGCTCGGGTTCTTCGGCGCCGGCGGACTGCACCACCGGGACGTGGAGCGGGCCGTCGTGGATCTGGCGGCGCGGCTCGGTGAACGGCGGAACTGGGGCGTCAACCTCATCCACTCCCCGCAGGAGCCCGAGTGGGAGGAGCGGGTGGCCGCCCTGCTGATCGAGCGGCGGGTGCCCGCGGTCTCCGCGTCCGCGTACCTGGAACTCACCCCGGCGGTGGTCCGGTGCGCCGTCGCGGGCCTCACCACCGACCGTTCGGGCCGCGTCCTGCGCCGTACCCGGATCTTCGCGAAGGTGTCACGGCCCGAGGTGGCCGAACAGTTCATGTCCCCCGCCCCGCCGGAGATCCTGCGTGCCCTGGTCGGGCGCGGCGACCTCACCGCGCGGGAGGCGGACCTCGCCGCGCGCGTCCCGGTGGCCGAGGACATCACCGTGGAGGCCGACAGCGGCGGCCACACCGACAACCGGCCGCTCGGTGTCCTGCTGCCCGTGGTGCTGGCCCTGCGCGCCGAACTCACCGCCCGCCACGGGTTCCGCAAGCCGCCGCGCGTGGGCGCCGCCGGTGGTCTGGGCGCCCCGCAGGCGGTGGCCGCCGCGTTCGCCATGGGCGCGGCCTATGTGGTCACCGGCTCGGTCAATCAGGTGTCCGTCGAGGCGGGGCTCTCCGACGAGGGCAAACGCCTGCTCGGCGCGGCCGATGTGGCGGACGTGACGATGGCGCCCGCCTCCGACATGTTCGAACTCGGCGTCAAACTCCAGGTCCTGCGCCGGGGCACCATGTTCGCCGCCCGCGCCCAGCAGCTCTACGACGTGTACCGCGCGTACGACTCCCTGGAGGCGATCCCTCGGGAGGTGCGCGCCCGGCTGGAGCGGAGCGTGCTCGGCGGCACGGTCGACGAGGTGTGGACCGGCACCCGCCGGTACTGGCAGGACCGTGATCCCGCGCAGCTCGACCGGGCGGAGCGGGATCCCAAACACCGTATGGCGCTGCTCTTCCGCTCCTATCTGGGCAGGTCGAGCCGCTGGGCCATCTCCGGTGAGCGGGACCGGCGCACCGACTACCAGATCTGGTGCGGCCCCGCGATGGGCGCGTTCAACCGCTGGACGAGGGACGGCTTCCTGGGCCGCCCCGAGAACCGCACCGTCGTCCAGATCGCCCTGAACCTCCTCGAAGGGGCGGCCGTCGTCACCCGCGCGCAGCAGCTGCGCAGCCACGGGGTCCCGCTGCCCGCCGCCGCGTTCGCCTACCGGCCACGACCGCTGGCCTGAGCCGCCCCCGCCGGCCCCCGGTCGGTCGGCCGGCTGGCCGACCGGAACCTCCCGCCCACCCCCCGTCCCGGCCGCCGCCCGCCGTGGCCGCACACCTCCCTGTCCACTCCCCTCCCTTCCCTGTCCGCACGCTTCCCTGTACGCGCACCCCCCTCCCCCGCCGCCACCGCCCGGCATCCCCACGTGCTCAAGACGGAGAACCGCCATGACCGCATCCACCGAACCGGCCCGCCCCTCGCACGTTCCCATCGCCGTCATCGGGACCGCCGCGCTCACGCCGGGCGCGTCCGCCACCGACGGCTTCTGGCGGAACGTCCTCACCGGCCGGGACCTGATCACCGATGTGCCCGAGGACCACTGGCTCGTCGAGGACTACTACGACCCCGACCCGGCCGCCCCCGACCGGACCTACGCCCGGCGCGGCGCGTTCCTCCCCGCGACCGACTTCGACCCGTCCGCGTACGGCATCCCGCCCAACGCCCTGCCCTCCATCGACACCACCCAGCTCCTCGCCCTCACGGTCGCCGAACGGGTGCTGGCGGACGCCGGTCTGGACGGTCCGGACGCGTTCGACGGGGAACGGACCGGCGTCATCCTGGGCACCGCCGCCCTGGAGCTGCTGCACACCATGAGCAACCGGATGCAGCGGCCGGTGTGGCTGAAGTCGCTGCGGGAGAGCGGGGTGCCCGAGGACCGCGCCCAGGAGATCTGCGACCGGATCGCCGCCCACTACGTGCCCTGGCAGGAAGAATCGTTTCCCGGGGTGCTCGGCAACGTCGTCGCCGGGCGTATCGCCGGCCGGTTCGACCTGCACGGCACGAACTACACCACCGACGCGGCCTGCGGCAGCTCGCTGGCCGCCGTCACCGCCGCCGCCAACGAACTCGCGGTCGGTACGGCCGACTTGATGATCACCGGGGGTGTCGACACCCTCAACGACATCCTGATGTACATGTGCTTCAGCAAGACCCCGGCGCTGTCGCGCACGGGTGACTGCCGCCCGTTCGCCGAGGCCGCCGACGGCACGATGCTCGGTGAGGCGCTGGTGATGTTCGCGCTGAAGCGCCTGACCGACGCGGAGCGCGACGGCGACCGGATCCACGCCGTCCTGCGGGGCGTCGGTACGTCCTCCGACGGCCGGGGCAGCGCCATCTACTCCCCCGTTCCGGCGGGACAGGCCCGCGCCCTGCGCCGGGCGTACGCCTCCGCCGGGTACGGGCCCGACTCCGTCGAGCTGGTCGAGGCGCACGGCACCGGGACGACGGCGGGCGACGCGGCCGAGTTCACGGCGCTGCGCACGGTGTTCGAGGAGTCCGGCCGTCGGGGCGGCCCGTGGTGCGCGCTCGGCTCGGTGAAGTCCCAGATCGGACACACCAAGTCAGCGGCGGGCGCCGCCGGTCTGCTGAAGGCCGTCCTGGCCCTCCGCCACCAGGTCCTGCCACCGACGATCAAGGTGGAACGCCCCAACCCCGCACTGGAGTTGGAGACCAGCCCGCTGTATCTGAACACCGACGCCCGCCCCTGGGTGAAGGCCCCCGGGGAGCCCCGGCGGGCCTCGGTGTCGAGCTTCGGATTCGGCGGGACCAACTTCCATATGACGCTGGAGGAGTACGTGCCCACGCCGGTCTCGTCCGCCCGGCCGGCGGCACGGGTGCGGACCGCGCCCACCGAACTGTTCGTCTTCGGCGCCGCCTCACCGGAGGAACTGCTTGCCCGCGCGGGGGCGGAGGTTGAGGTTGATGGGACCGGTGAAGGCGGCGCACGGGCGTTGGCCGATGCCGCCCGGGAGGCTCTGCGTGCCTTCCGCCCGTCCGATCCCTGTCGGCTGGCGCTGACCGCGTCGAGCCCCGAGGACCTGGCGAACCGGGTCCGGCGGGTGACCGCGCAGATCCGCAGCGCCCCCGACCTCCCGCTGACCACCCCGGACGGCACCGTCTACCGCACCGGGGCCACCGCCCCCGGACAGTTGGCGCTGCTCTTCTCCGGCCAGGGCAGCCAGTACCCCGGGATGGGAGCCGACCTCGCCCTGCATGTCCCCGCCGCCCGGGAGGTCTGGGACCGGGCCACCGCACTCGGCATCGACGACGAACTCCCCCTGCACCGGGTGGTGTTCCCGGTCCCCGTCTTCACCGAGGAGGAGCGGACGGCCCAGCGGGACCTGCTCACCCGGACCGAGTGGGCCCAGCCCGCCCTGGCCGTGCAGAGCGCGGCGCTGCTGACCGTACTGCGCGCGACGGGCGTCGCACCCGACTGCGTCGCCGGCCACAGCTTCGGGGAACTGGTCGCCCTGCATGCCGCGGGCGCCCTCGACGAGGCCGCG
This sequence comes from Streptomyces phaeolivaceus, assembly GCF_009184865.1. Classification (NCBI taxonomy): domain Bacteria; kingdom Bacillati; phylum Actinomycetota; class Actinomycetes; order Kitasatosporales; family Streptomycetaceae; genus Streptomyces; species Streptomyces phaeolivaceus. The sequence goes on from NZ_CP045096.1 coordinate 270,411, forward strand.
CTGATACGTCTGGCCCGCACGCGCGGCGAGGCGATGCGCGACGCCTGCGCCGAGCCGGGCGCCATGCTCGCCGTCGTCGGCGTCCCCCGCGAGGACGTCGACGCCCTGCTCGACGGCTTCGACGGCACCCTCTGGCTCGCCAACGACAACGCCCCCGACCAGGTCGTCCTGTCCGGGAAGGCGGAGGCCGTCACCCGGCTGGAAGGCCAACTGGCCGCAGAGGGCGTCACGGTACGGCGGCTACGGGCGTCGGGGGCCTTCCACAGCCCCCTGATGGCCGAGGCCGCCGAGCCGTTAGCCGAGTACCTGGACGGACTGGAGTTCCGCCCGCCCCGTCTCGACGTGTACGGCAACGCCGACGCGGAGCCCTATCCGGAGTCCCCCGCGCGGGTGCGGGACCGTCTCGCCGAGCATCTGCTGGCGCCGGTGCGCTTCGTCGACGGGATCGAGGCGATGTACAAAGCGGGCGTCCGCACCTTCGTCGAGGTCGGCGCGGGGGCCACCCTGACCGGGCTGGCCGGCGAGATCCTCGGGGACCGGGACCATCTCGCCGTCAGTCTGGACCGCCGGGGCGTGAACGGCCTCACCGCTCTGCAGCAGGCCCTCGGCACACTGGCCGTGTCCGGTGTCGCCGTGGACCTGGAGGCCCTGTGGAATGCCTGCGGGTCCGCTCCGGACGCGGCCGACCATGCCCCACGGCCCCGCCCGCGCATGGCCGTTCCGCTCTCCGGCGCCAACCACGGAGCCCTGTACCCACCGCCCGGCGGAGCGGCTGCCCTGCCGCGCCCCGTCCCCGCCGAGACGACGTCGATGCCGACACCGATGCCGATGCCGATGCCGATGCCCGTGGCGGCACCGACGGCCGGGGCCGTGGCCGACACGACGGGCGACCCCTGGCTACTGGTGTTCCAGGAGACGCAGCGTCAGGCGGCGCAGGCCCACGCGGAGTTCCAGCGGACCATGGCCGAGAGCCATCTGCACTTCCTGCGGACCTTCGAGGCGTCCTCGCTCGGCGCGGCCGGCGTCCCCGCCCCGGAGTACGGCGTCGGGGGCGTCCCCGCCCTGGAGCGCGTGCCGCTCGCACCACCTCTGCCGATGCCCACGCCCACGCCGGTAGAGGTACCCGACCCCGCATCAACTCCGGTCGCCCTGGGCGGGGTTGTGCCCGCCGAAGCCGCCGTTCCCACCGCCCCTGCCGCCCCCGCCGGTCCGGACGTGGACGCGCTGCTCCTCGACGTGGTCGCCGAGAAGACCGGCTTCCCGGCCGACATCCTCGAATTCCACATGGAACTCGAAACCGATCTCGGCATCGACTCCATCAAGCGCGTCCAGATCCTCTCCGCACTGCGCGAGAAGGTCCCCGCACTCGCCACGGTCGACCCCCACGAACTCGCTCCCCTCCGCACCCTGCGGCAGATCGCCGACAAACTCCACGGCGGAAGCGGCCCAGGCGGTTCCGCCGTCATGCCCACCGAACACACCGAGAACACCGAACCCGCCGAGCCCGTGGAACGCCTGGCCCCGCCGCCTCCCACCGGGCGCGCCGAGGAGGTGCGGGAGGAGGGCTGTACGCCCGTCGCACTCACCCGGGCCGTCACCGGGACCGTGCCCGCCCCGCTGCCGGGACTGGAACTGCCGGGGCTGCGGAACGGCCTGGTTCTCGTCACCGACGAGGGGACCGGGGTGGCCCAGCACCTCGTGACCGCGCTGGGCGAACACGGGGTCACGGCCGCCGTCACGACCGAGGCCGGCCTGGCGGAACTGGTCGGCTTGGCGGGCTCGGCGGCCCCAGCGGATTCGACGGACCCCGCTGGCTCCGCACCCCGCCCCGGCGGCGAAGACGTGCGCGGTCTGGTGCTGCTCACCGGTCTGCGCCCGGCGCCCACCGACGAGGCCGCGACCTCGGTCAACCGGGAGGCGTTCGCCGCCGCCCGTTCGGCGGCGCGGTGGATCGCCGGGCGCGAGGGGGTGTTCGTCACCGTCCAGGACACCGGCGGCGACTTCGGTCTCGACGGGGCCCACGGGCCGCGCGCCTGGCTCGGCGGTCCGGCCGGGCTGGCCAGGACCGCCGCGAAGGAGTGGCCCGGCGCCTGGGTCAAGGCCGTCGACTGCGAGCGGGGCGACCGCGATGCCGCCGCCCTGGCCGAGGTCCTCGCCACCGAGTTGCTCCGGGGCGGCTCGTCGAGCGACATCGGCCTGCGCGCCGACGGTACGCGCCGATCGCTGGTGGACACGGTCGTCCCGCTCACTCCGCTCACCCCGCTCGCCCCGGCCGAGACGCGACCGGAGTCCTCCGGGCGGCTGGGCCCGGACTCCGTGATCGTCGCGACCGGCGGTGGCCGAGGGGTGACCGCGCTGGCCCTGCGTGCCCTGGCCGAGGCCCACCTGCCGTCCCTCGTGCTCCTCGGGCGTACCGAACTGGTCGACGAGCCGCCGGGATTGACCGGTGCCTCGGACGCGACCGCGCTCAAGAAGCTGCTCGTCGCCCAGGCCCGCGAGCGGGGGGAGAGGGTGCCCGGTCCCGCCGAGATCACCGCTCTCGCCGCCCGGGTGCTGGCCGTCCGTGAGATCCAGGCGACCATCGACGCGATCGAGGCGACCGCCACCCGGGTGCGCTATCTGACCGTGGACACCCGCGACCCGCAGGCCCTGGCCGGGGCGCTCGACACCGCACGCCGGGAGTACGGCCCCATCAGCGGCATCGTGCACGGCGCCGGCGTCCTCGCGGACGGTCTGCTGGCCGAGAAGTCCGACGCCCAGTTCGACGACGTCTTCGACACCAAGGTGGAGGGCCTGCGGGCGCTGCTCGCCGCCACGGCGGACGATCCGCTGGACCTGGTCTGTGTGTTCTCGTCCGTGGCGGGGCGGTTCGGCAACACCGGCCAGGGCGACTACGCCATGGCGAACGAGGTCCTGGCCCAGGTCGCCTCCACCGTGGCCGCGACCCGTCCGGACTGCCTGGTGAAGTCGCTGGCCTGGGGGCCCTGGGACGGCGGCATGGTGGGACCGGAGCTGCGCGAGCACTTCCGTGAGCAGGGCGTGGCCCTCATCCCGCCGGACGCGGGCGCCCAGGCCTTCCTCCGGGAACTGCGCGACGAGCCCGGCCGGGTCAGGGTCACCCTCACCGCCGGTGACCCTTCCACCTCGCTCGGGGCGCCCGTCGCGCCCGCCACGGCGGGCGACCTTCTGCTCAGCGCCCGTACCCACCCGTATCTGCTGGACCACTCCGTCACCGCCACACCCGTGGTGCCGATGGCGCTGGTCGCGGAGTGGTTTCTCGGCGCCGCCCGCGCATGGCGTCCCGACGCGTCCGGGTTCGTGCTGCGCGACCTCCAAGTGCTCAGCCGTATCGACCTCATCGACTTCGCGTCCGGGGCAGGCGGGGGCCGGGCACACGGGCTGAGCATCCGGGCGGTGCCGGACACGTCCTCCGACGACGGTGCCGCCCCCAGCACCTCCGGTCCCGGCGCCACCGCCCCCAGCACCTCCGGTCCCGGCGCCACCGCCCCCAGCACCTCCGGTCCCAGCACCTCCGGTCCCGGCGGCTCCCGCGACGAATCCCGTCCGGGCGGCCCCGGCAACGGCTCCGGTCCGCGCGGCCTCGTCCTCGAACTCTCCGACGGCTCGCCCCGTCCCGCCTACCGCGCGACGGTCGACGTCCTGACGGACCGCCCGCTCCCCGGCCGTACCCGCCGAACGCCGGGACACCTCGATCCCCCACCGGCCGAGGAGGGCCACGAGGTCTACGACGGCGGGGTGTTGTTCCACGGGCCCGCCTTCCACGCGATCACCTCGGTGGAGGGGATCTCCGCGACGGGCGCCGAGGCACGAGTACGCGGTGTCCGCGACCTGGACTGGCCGGGCGCCCACTGGCACTCCGACCCGGCCGCGCTCGACGCCGGTCTGCAACTGGCCCTGAAATGGGCCGAGCACGCGTACGGCGCCGCCTTCCTCCCCATGGGAGCCCGTGAGATCCGTACGCCCGGACACGGCCCGATCGGCGCGGGCGCGACCTGTGTCGTGGCCGTCGGCGAAGGCTCCGGCGAACTCGACGTCACCTGCGACATCGCCCTCCTGGAGGAGGACGGAACCGTGCACTCGGAACTCCTGGACGTCACGCTCGTGCGCCGCCCCGACACCGCCGCGCGCAAGGGGGACACGAGGTGAACCCCGCCATGCGCTTCGAACCGATCGCCGTCGTGGGACGGGGCTGCGTGCTCCCGGACGCTCCCGACCCCGACACCTTCTGGGACAACATCCTGGCCGGCCGGATGAGCCTCACCGAGGCACCGCAGGGCCGTTGGCGGCTGTCCGACGCCTGGGCGATCGGCGATCCGGCCACCCACACCGACCGCCCCGACCACGCCGACCGGACGTGGACCCGCATGGGCGGCTACGTCCACGAGCCCGCCACCGCCACCCACACCCACAGCGCCGCCCCCACCCACACCCACACCGGCACCGGCACCGGCACGGACGCCGACCCGTTCGGTGCGGCGGTACGGGACCCCGCGCTGGACCGGGTGTTCCACTGGACGTCGCGCGGGGTCTCCGCCGCCCTGCGCGAGGCCGGTCAGGAGCGGCTGCTGCACCGCGCCGGGCTGGTGCTCGGCAATCTGTCGTTCCCCACGACCGGTATGGCGGCCTACGCCGAGCAGGTCTGGCGGGGCGGGCAGGACCGGCAGCGCGGGCGGGACATCGCCGGGAACGCGGACCCCCGTAACCGGTTCATGTCCGGCCTGCCCGCCCACCTCGCCGCCGCCGAACTCGGCCTGGGCCTCGGCGGTTTCGCCCTGGACGCGGCCTGCGCGTCCTCCCTCTACGCGGTGGGACTCGCCTGTCGCAAGCTGCACGCACGCGAGGCCGATCTGATGGTGGCCGGCGGGGTGAACGCCGCCGACGACCTCTTCCTCCACATCAGCTTCTGCGGCCTGTCGGCGATGAGCCGCAGCGGGCGGAGCCGACCGTTCCACCGGGACGCGGACGGGCTGGTGCCCGCCGAGGGGGCCGGTTTCGTCGCCCTGATGCGCCTCGACGACGCGCTCGCCGCCGACGCCCGGGTGTTCGGGGTGATCCGGGGTGTGGGCCTGTCCAACGACGGCCGGGGCGGCGGCCTGCTCGTGCCCTCCGGGGACGGCCAGCGGCGGGCCATGCGGCAGGCGTACGAGGCGGCGGGCGTGGCGCCGGAGAGCGTCGGACTGCTCGAATGCCATGCCACCGGCACGCCCGTCGGGGACACGGTGGAGGTGGAGAGCGCGGCCCATGTCTTCGCGGAGTCGCGTGATCTGCCGACCGGGTCGGTCAAGTCCAATGTGGGCCATCTGATCACCGCCGCGGGCGCGGCCGGGCTGCTGAAAGCGCTCGGCGCGCTCCGTGCCGGGATCCGTCCTCCCACACTGGGTGCGGAGGAACCCGTCGAGGCGATGTCGGGGACACCGCTCCGGCCGCTGCACGAGCCCGAGGAGTGGGCCGGGCCGCGTCGCGCGGCCCTCAGCGCCTTCGGGTTCGGCGGAAACAACGCCCACCTGATCGTCGACGCCTGGACGGGCGACGACTCGGGGACGCCTGCCCTCCCCCACCCCCTCCCTCCACGGCCGGAGCCCCGGCCGACGGCCACGGCGTCCGGCGCCGAGCCCGCACCCGATTTAACACCCGAGCCCGCACCCGAGCCCGTCGCCCTCGTCGCGATCGGCGCCCGGGTCGGCGACGGCATGGACGCGGACGATCTGCGGCAGGCCCTCCTCGGCGGCGACCGCCGGGGCGCACCGCGCGCCACCGTCGAAGTCGCCCTGGACGGGCTGCGGTTCCCGCCGGTGGACCTCGAACACACCCTCGCCCAGCAGCTCCTGATACTCGAAGCGGCACGGGAGGCGGCCTCCAGAACCACTCTGCCCAAGGAACGGACCATGGTGCTGGTCGGCATGGGCTGCGATCCGGAGGTGGCCCGGTACCTCACGCGCTGGCGGATCCCCGAACTGCTCGCCGACGGCGGCACGCCCCCCGGCCCCGGCCCCGGCCCCGACCTCGTACGGGAGTTGCGGGACGCGGTGCGGGCACCCCAGTCCGCGTCCGCCGTCGTGGGAACCATGCCCAATGTCGTCGCGAACCGCGTCAGCGCCCAACTCGACCTCACCGGACCGGGTTTCACGGTGAGCGCCGAGGAGGCGTCCGGTCTGGTGGCGCTCGAACTCGGTGTCCAGGCCCTGCGCGGCCCCGACATCGACGCCGTACTGATCGGCGCGGTCGACCTCTCCCACGAGCCCGTCCACCGGGCGGCGCTGGCCGGTCTGGGCCGCGACACCCCGCCCGGCGACGCGGCACTCGTCGTCGTCCTCAAACGGCTCGCCGACGCCCGCGCCGACGGTGACACGGTCATCGCCCTCGTCGATCTGCAGGCGACGGACGAGGGAGGAGACGGGGGCGGTGAGGACTCTGCGGGTCCGGAAGGCCCGGCGAGCGGCAGTACGGACCCGGCGGGACCCTGGACCGTGGGGGACGTCCCGGACGGCGGGGCGAGCGCGCCGGACCATCTCGATCCGAGTGAGCTGTTCGGCCGTGCGCACGCCGCCGGCGGGCTGCTCGCCGTGGTGGCGGCGGCGTTGGGCCTGCACCATCGGGCCGTTCCCCGGGCGGGCGCCCCGGCCCGGCCCGCGCTGCGCGCCCGGACGGCGTCGGCCGGCGTCACCCCGTTGGGCGGGGCCGACCGCCGGGTCCGGCTGCGCGAGGGCGACCCGGCCCCGTATCTCGCCGAACTCCCCCGGCGGATCCATGTGTTCTCCGGGGAGAACCGGGCCGAGGTGCTGAGGGCGCTGGCGGACGGCAGGGAGTCACGGCGCGGTCCGGCCCGGCTCGCCCTCGCCGCCACCGGCCCCGACGATCTCGCCGCCCGCGCCGAGGCCGCCCGGACCTGGCTCGGTGGCGAGGGCCCGCGGCCCGATCTCATGGCGTTCCACGAACAGCCCTTGGCGGGCGAGGTGGCCTTCGTCTTCGCCGGGGGTTCGATGGCGTACCCGGGGATGGGGGCCGACGTCATGCTGGCCTTCCCGGACCTGCTGGCGGCCGTGGCGGAGCGCAGCGGCCCGCCGCACGGGCTGGTGGGCTGGGCCCATGAGGGCGCGACGCCACGGCCCCGGGGCGCGCTGGACCAGATCTGGGGCGCCTCCGTGGTCGGGCAGTTGCACGCCCGGATCACACGTACGGTCCTCGGGATCGCTCCGCAGGCCTCCCTCGGCTACTCCTCCGGCGAGTCCAGCGCCCTGGCCGCGCTGGGCGCCTGGCAGGACGTCACCGGTCTGTCGGCGGAGGCCCGGCGGTCGTCGCTGTTCGCCGACGATGTGGTGGGCGAGCTGCGGGTGCCGCGCCGCGCCTGGCGGAAGCAGGGGGTGCGAGGGACCGAGTGGGCGAGCTATCAGGTCGAGGAGCCGGTGGAGCGCGTACGGGCCGCCATCGGTGACGAGCCGGGCGTCCACCTCATGGTGGTCAACGCCCCCGACTCCTGTGTGTTCGGCGGTGAGGCGACCGGCTGCCGACGGGTCCTGGAACGCCTCGGCAGCGATCATGTACTCCACATCCCCTATCAAGTGGCCGCGCATGTGCCGGAGTTGGCGGAGATCACGTCCACCTGGCGGCGGATGCACCATCTGCCGACCGAGGACGTGGGGGTGCGCTTCTACACCTGCGCGGGCTCCCGCTGGTACCGGGCGAGCGCCGACGCCGCCGCCGACGCGCTGACCGAACAGGCCCTGGGGCCGATCGACTTCGCCCGGACCGTCGAGCAGGCCTGGGCGGACGGGGTCCGGGTCTTCGTGGAGCACGGTCCGCGCAATCTCTGTGCCGGATGGATCCGCCGCGTCCTGGGCGACCGCGAGCACCTCGCGGTGTCGCTGGACGCGCCCGCCGGCCGGGGCATCACCCAACTGTTGGGCGCGGTCGTCGAGTTGGTGGCGGCCGGGGTGTCGGCGGACACCGACGCGCTCTGCGACCGGCTGGCCGCCGCCCGGCCCGAGCGGACACCGGTCGGCCGACGGATCACGCTCCCCGCCCACCCCGCCCCGGTACGGCTGCCCCTCCCCGGCTCCACGCCGTCGTCCCCCGAGGTCATGGCGCGGGCGCCGCACCTGCCGGGACCGGCGACCGAACCGTACGCTCCCACGCGCCCGGAGCACCACCCGGAGAGCCACCCGAATCACCCCCCGGAGCGGGTCACGTCACCTCCACAGCCCGCCGCGCCGACCAGGACGGCCGGAACCGAGCACGGACTCGGGCACGGGCACGGACTCGGGCACGGGCACGGGCACGGACTCGGGCACGGGCACGGGCACGGACTCGACCCGGTGCCCGTCGTCCCGGCGGCTGTCACCGGGGCCACGGCCCCCGGACACCCCACCGCCTTCAGGGACGCGCTGGTGGAGACACATCGCCATGTCGCCTCGGTCCACCGGCACTTCCTCGCCGTCCACGCCCGGGTCCACGAGGAGTTCCTCGCCTCCCGCCACCGCGCGGCGGCGGCCCTGACGGCACACCGGGGCGCCACCACACCCTTGCCCACCGCACCCCAGGCCCCCCAAGCACCCCAAACGCCCCTGGCCCCCCATGGCCCCTCCTTCACCCGGGCCGACCTCGAACGGCTGGCCACCGGCCCCGTCTCCGCCCTGTTCGGGCCGCTGTTCGCCCCGCAGGACCAGTACGTACGGCAGACCCGGATGCCCGCGCCGCCCATGCTGCTGGCGGACCGTGTGACGGGGATCGACGCCGAGCCGGGGTCCATGGGCACGGGCACCATCTGGACGGAGACCGATGTCCGCCTCGACAGCTGGTACCTCGACGCCTGCGGCCGGATGCCGGCCGGCCTCATGATCGAGGCGGGCCAGGCCGACCTGCTGCTGATCAGCTGGCTGGGCGTCGACCTGCTCAACCGCGGCGAGCGCGTGTACCGCCTCCTCGGCTGCGAGTTGACGTACCACGGCAGCCCTCCCCTCCCCGGAGAGACCCTCCGCTACGAGATCCGCGTCGACGGCCACGGCGAGCACGGCGGCGTACGGCTCTTCTTCTTCCACTACGACTGCTACGTCGGCGACGAACTCCGGCTGACCATGCGCGACGGACAGGCCGGCTTCTTCACGGACGCCGAACTCGCCCGCACGGGTGGGGTGTTGTGGTCCCCGGAGGACGAGACCCCGGACCCCACGCTGCCGTTCGACCCGTTTCCTCTCCCCATTCCCTCCCCCTCCCCCTCCCCCTCCCCTTCCGCCCGGTCCTTCGGCCCCGATGCCGTACGGGCGTTCACCGAGGGACGCCCGGCCGACTGCTTCGGCCCCGGCTGGGAACTCACCCGCACCCATATCCGCACACCCCGGACCGGCGGCACCGACCCGGGCACCCCGACGGACACCGCCACGGACACCGCCACGGACACCGCCACGGACGGCAGCCGGATGCGGCTGCTGCACGAGATACCGGTCTTCGACCCCTTCGGCGGCCCCTGGGGACGCGGCTATCTGCGGGCCGAGACGCCCGTGTCACCGGACGACTGGTTCTTCGAGGGCCATTTCCCCGCCGACCCGTGCATGCCAGGCACCCTGATGTTCGACGGCTGTCTCCAGGCCATGGCCTTTCATCTCGCCGCCGCCGGCTTCACGATCGACCGCGACGGCTGGCGCTTCGAACCGGGGCGGGACAGCCCCGTGCCGATGGTGTGCCGGGGCCAAGTGACCCCGGACAGCGAGCGGTTGACGTACGAGGTCTTCGTGTCGGGGTTGTCCGCCGGCCCCGAACCGGAGCTCGTGGCGGACGTGCTCTGCACGGTGGACGGGGTGAATGCCTTCCACGCCCGTGGGGTACGGCTGCGGCTCGTCCCGGACTGGCCGCTGACGCACTGGCGGCACCTCGGGCCCCCGGCCGTCCAGTCCTCCGGCGAGCCGGTGCCGGCGCGGGCGCTCGCCGGTCTGGCCGGCCACCGCGAGCCCACGGCAGTCGCCGAGGTCGACGGCTTCCGCTACGACCACCCGGCGATGCTGGCCTGCGCCTGGGGCAGGCCGAGCGAGGCGTTCGGCGCGGCCTACACCCCCTTCGACAGCGCCCGTCGGCTCGCCCGGCTGCCCGGACCGCCGTTCCACTTCATGAGCCGGGTCGTCGCGGTGGAGGGCCCGCCCTGGGTGCCCCGGGCCGGGAGCGCCGTGGAGGTCGAGTACGACGTGCCCGACGAGGTCTGGTACTTCGAGCAGAACGGCTTCCCGGCGATGCCGCTCGCGGTGCTCATGGAGGTCGTCCTCCAGGCCGGCGGCTGGCTGGCCTCGTACGTCGGCAGTGCCCTCGATCACGACGCGGACCTGCTGTTCCGCAATCTCGACGGCACGGGCACGGTCCTGGGCGAGGTCCGCCCGGGGACGCGGGTGCTGCGGACCAGGACCCGGCTGGTCGACATCGCGCACAGCGGGGACATGATCATCGAGACGTTCGGGGTGGAGTGCTTCGCCGACGGCGAGCCGGTGTTCACCCTCACGACGGTGTTCGGATTCTTTCCACCGGAGGCGTTCGAGGACCAGGTCGGTCTGCCGCCGTCGGAGGACGAGCAGCGCGCGCTGACGGCGCCGTGCGCGTTCTTCGTCGACCTCACCGCGCGGCCCGCGAAGTACTTCGACGGCCCGCTCGCCCTGCCGGGGCCCATGCTGCTGATGCTGGACCGGGTGACCGGCCGGTGGCCGGACGGCGGCCGGGCCGGGCTCGGCCGGCTGCGGGCGGAGAAGGACGTGGACCCCGGCGAGTGGTTCTTCAAGGCCCACTTCTTCCAGGACCCGGTACAGCCCGGCTCGCTCGGGGTGCAGGCGATGTACCAGCTGCTCCAGTTCCACGCCGTCGAGAGCGGTCTCGGCGCCGGACTGCGGCGACCGCGCTTCGAGCCGGTGCTCCCGGACCGGCCGGTGACCTGGAGGTACCGGGGCCAGGTGACCCCGCGCAACAAGAAGATCACTGTCGAGCTGGAGATCACCGAGACCGGTGAGACCGAGCAGGGCCCCTACGCCGTGGCCGAGGGCTGGCTGTGGGCGGACGGCACCCGCATCTACCACGTGACGGACCTGGGCCTGCGCCTCACCGAGAACGACTAGCCCGGCCACGCCCGACGCACCTGGAGGTTCCCCACCATGATCGACCCCACCACGACCGACCTGACGGTCACCGGCCCCGCGGTCACCGGCCTCACCAGCCCCGCGGACACCGGACCCATCGACCGGCCCGGCCCGGCCGAGCCCACCGGTCTCTCCGACCTGGTCGGCTTCGTCCGTGAGCACTCCCCCTACTACCGCGACCGGTACGCCGCGCTCCCGCCCGGCCCGGTCCGTCTGGAGGAGCTGCCCGTCCTCGACCACGCGGACTTCTGGGCGGCCAACACCGCCCACGACAGCCAGGTCCTCACCGGCCCGCTCACCGACGGCATCGTCTTCAAGTCCGGCGGCACCACCACCGAGCCCAAACTCTCCGTCTACACCCGGCGGGAACTGCTGGGCATGGCCCGGCTCCAGGGCAACGGCTTCGCCCAGGCCGGCCTGCGCCCCGGCGACCGCGTCGCCAACCTCTTCTACGCCGGTGAGCTGTACGCCAGCTTCCTCTTCAACGTGTTGTGCCTCCAGGAGTCGTCGGTGCCCAATGTGCACCTGCCCGTGGCCTCCGCGCCCCTGGAGTACACGGCCCGGGTGATCCACGAGTTCTCCGCCACCGTGCTGATGGGCCCCCCGACCAGCATCTGCCAACTGGCCGCCCGTCTCGACGACTCCGGGTGCCCGGCACCCGACGTGCGCCTGGTGATGTTCGGCGGCGAGTCGTTCTACGAGGACCAACGCCCCCTCCTCGCGGCGGCGTTCCCGAACGCCGCGATCCGTTCCCTGGGGTACGGCAGTGTGGACGGCGGGATGCTGGGCGCGCCCGTGGCAGACGACCCCGACCCCCGGGTCCACCGCGTCCACCGGCCGCAGACCGTGATGGAGGTCGTCGACGACGACACGGGCGAGCCCATCACGGAACCCGGCAGGCCCGGCCGCCTGGTCGTCACCGATCTGGCCCGGCGACTGATGCCGGTGCTCCGGTACCCCACCGGTGACCGTGGCGAGTGGGTGGACCGGGCGGACGGGCTGTTCCGGCTGCTGGGCCGCTCCGACGAGGGCGCCCGGGTGGGCCCGATCACCCTGTATCTGGAGGATCTGCGGGCCGTGGTGCGGCATGTGGCCGACGGCCGGTCGCTGGTCGGCGTGCAGGTGGTGCAGCGCCGCAGGGCCGCCAAGGACGAGCTGGTGCTCCGCGTCGCCGGTGATCTCGGCGACCCCGTCACCGCCGGGAAGGCCATCGCCGCGCGGCTCGACGAGATCCGCCCGATGTTCGCCGAGCACGTCACGGCCGGACTGATCAACCCGCTGAGCGTGGAATGCGTTCCGGCCGACCGGCTCGCCGTCAATCCCCGGACGGGAAAGCTGCTCCGCCTGATCGACGAGCGACAGCCATAGCCATAGCCATAGCCATCCGGAGAGTCGCAAACCCAGGTTTTACGTACTCACTCACGCAACCCCCTTTCACCCAACACATTCATGTACGCGACGCACAGCAGTCGCACCACCATCACCACTCCCGCACGAAGCCCGCGCACCTGTCGGGCAGGGGGCGCGATCCTGCCCCCGGGCAGAACGAGGTAGCCGCATGACAGTGAAATCACCCGCCGTTCCGGACGACGACCGCCAGGTGAAACGTGGCATCACCGCCTTACGGGACTCCGCAGACGTGGACCTGGCCTTCGGCGGTGTCGTGGTCAGGGGCCGACACGCACAGCTCACCGAGTTCACCGGCAACGCCACCAACGCCCTGTTCGGTCTGACCCTCGGCTTCGGCATGGGGCTCGGCGGCAAGGTGGTGGCCCTGCAACGCCCCATCGCTGTCAACGACTACGCGAACTCCAAGCAGATCAGCCACCATTACGACCTCATGGTCGCCGCCGAGGGCATCCACGCCGTCGTGGCGGCGCCCGTCGTGGTCAACCGGACCGTACGGGCGGTCATGTACGGGGCGGTCCGCCAGTCGGTGGCCCTGGGCGACCGCACGGTCGACTCGGTCATGCGGGCCGCCCGGGGTCTGGAACAGAGCCTGGCGGTACGGGACGAGGTGGTAAGCCGCCTCGCCGCCCTGAGCGAGCCGACGGACACCACCGCCCGGTCCGTGGGCCCCACGTCCCCCCGGTGGGAGACGATCCGCGAGGCGTACGCGGAGCTGCGGATCCTGGCCCAGCAGCTCACGGACGACGAGTTGCGCGACCGGGTCGTCGGGGTCTGCGACAAGCTCGCCGACGCCGGGGCCCCCGCCTCCCGCCCCTTCAGCGGCCTCTCGTCACGGGAACTCGACGTACTGTCCTGCGTCGCGCTGGGGCGGACCAACGCCGATGTGGCGGACGAACTCGGTCTGCGTGCCGAGACGGTGAAGAGCTATCTGCGCAGCGCCATGCGCCGGCTGGGCTGCCACACCCGGATGGAGACGGTCGTAACGGCCCGCGGCCTGGGCCTGCTGCCCTGACCACCGGCACACGCGACACGGCAGGGAGGACACCCATGGACGAAGAACCCATGGCCGAAGAAACCATGGACGAGAAGGAAGACGGAGAAGCGAGGGCGGCGCGCCTCGCCGAAGACTTCGACGACGTGGACTCGTCCGGCGCGCCCGGGGACTTCATCGCCTACCTCCGGAAGGCGGAGGAGAGCGAGAGCGGACGGCTCGTACGGGAGGCCACCTACCGTGCGCTCGGCGACGCCACGGGAAAGGGCGCGGACATCGGCTGCGGAACCGGACGGGCCGTCGCGGATCTCGCCGCGCTGGGCAGGGAAGTGGTCGGCGTGGACGGCAGCCGGGCCATGGTCGACGCGGCCCTGACCAGGTTCCCGCACTGCCGGGTCGTCAAGGGCGACGCCGTCGATCTCCCCTTCGGGGACGGTGAGTTGGCGTGGTACCGGTCCGAGCGGACGTTCGTGCACCTCCACGACCCGGCGAAGGCCGTCGCCGAGGCGGCCAGGGTCCTGGAACCGGGCGGGAGGATCGTCGTCGCCGACGCCGATCTCGACTCCCTGGTGCTCAGCTCCCGGTTCCCGCGCACCACGCGGGCGGTCAAGGACGCGTTCTGCGCGGCGGTCCCGAACCCGCACGCGGGCACCCGTACGGCCGGTGACCTCACGGCGGCCGGTTTCACCGCTGTCGAGGTGACGCCGGTCGTGGTGGTCATGCGCGACCACGCGTCCGCGTTCGCCCTCATGGTGGAGCCGGCGCTCACGGCGGCCCTGGCGCGGGGGCTGGTCGACGAGGACGCGGCGGCCGGGTGGACGGAGGATCTCAAGGCCCTCTCCCACCGGTCCGCCTTCACGGCGGCGTCCACCTTCTTCGTGACCACGGCCCGCCGCGGCCCCTGATCCCCCTGTGCGCAAGCGCGGAAGCCGCCCGGCACTCGCCGGGCGGCTTCGGCCGTGGTTCAGGAGGTGAGGGCTTCCTTGCGGAGGCGTTCGAGGACGGTGAGCCGGTCCTCGTTCTCTATCCGCGCGGTGGCGGTGCGCTCGGGGTAGCAGCGCATGAACATGTTGGTGAAGTGCGTGCCGTAGTGGATGAACTCGTCCTCCCCGCCCCCTTCCAGCGGTCGCGCGACGGCCTGGAAGGACGGCTCGTGGAAGTACGCGATGGTGTACCGCTCGCGGTCGGCCAGGCGCACCTTGTGCGGGGTGGAGAGGAGGGTGTCGCCGGTGATGAACTGCATGATGTCGCCGGGGAAGACGGTGAACACCGAGGGGACCGGGGTGACGAAGGTCCAGGGCTCCTCGTTCTCGTACCGGCCTGCCATGGACTCGCCGGGCAGCCAGTTGCGGCCGCGGTTCTCGCCCTCCACCGGGGGACGGATGTAGAGGCCGCCGACGTCGTCCTGGACCGCGATGACGAGCAGACCGTAGTCGGTGTGGGAGCCGATGCCCCGCTCGGAGGTGGCGTCCGCGCGCGGGAAGCGCAGGACGCGCATGTGGTGCCAGCCGTCCTCGGTGAGCTTGGTGAAGTGGTCCATGTCGTCCAGGCCGAGGCCGAGGGCGACCAGCCGGAGCAGTCGCTCGCCGATGTCGCCGACGGTGCCCATGTAGTCCTTCATGGCGTCGGCGTACTGCCGGGACGGCCAGGGCGCGGGGCCGTGGCACGGCCATTTCCCGGCGACCCGGGCGTCGTCCTCGTGGATGTCGGGGCAGACGGTGAAGATCTCGGAGCCGTCCTTCTCCCCGGCCGTCTCCTCCTCACCGGACGCGACGTACCCGCTGTAGGTGAGGTCGGACACGTGTCCGGCTTTCTCCTTGAACGGGCGGCCGAAGAAGCCCCTGGAGGCGTCGAGGGCCCGCTCGGTGGCGGCTTCCTGTTCCGGCGTGGCCTGGATCTGGAAGATGCCGTCGGCCTGCCAGGCGGCGATCAGCGCCTGACCCAATGCTTTGTCCGTGTCACTGCCGTCAACCGTCGAGGGCAGTACGAAGGTCTGCAGTTCTGTCATGCCCTTCACACTGAACCGGACCCACTTAATCCACTACCCCCGTCTGAGGGACCATGACTGACGATCCCTCAAGTCTGCTGCCTGACCTGGGAGTTCGGGCTGCGGACGAAGGAACGTCGGGGTGCGGTCAGGGCTCGGTCAGGCCCGTGCGGATGGCGTAGCGAGTGAGTTCCAGGCGGTCCCGCAGGCCCAGTTTGTGGAGAAGGTTGGCGCGGTGGCGTTCCACGGTCTTGGCGCTGATGACGAGGAGGCGGGCGATCTCCTTGGAGGTGTGGCCCTCGGCGACCAGCTTGAGGATCTCCTCCTCCCGTTCGGTGATGGGGCGTTCGGGGAGCCGGTCGCCGGTGCGGGCGCGGTCGAGATAGGTGCGGATGAGGGTGGTCTCGGCGCCGGGGTAGATGAAGGGTTCGTCGCGCAGGGCGGCGCGGCAGGCCTCGACGAGGTCGCGGTCGGCGACCGACTTGGGGACGTAGCCGGAGGCGCCGGCCTTCAGGGCTTCGAAGAAGTACTGCTCGTTGTCGTACATCGTCAGCATCAGCGTGCGCGGCTCGGGCCGCAGCCGGGCCAGTTCACGGGCGGCCTGCAGTCCGGTGCGGTGGGGCATCGCGATGTCGAGCACGGCGAGGTCGATCCCGCCCTCCCGGGCCCGCGCGACCGCCTCGACACCGTCCGCCGCCTCGGCCACGACCGTCAGATCGGGCTGGGCGTCCAGGATGAGACGCACCCCCTGGCGTACGAGGGCGTGGTCGTCGGCGAGGAGGATACGGGCCGGGGTCGCGGGCCCGGCCGAAGCCGGAGCCGGAGCCTTGGCCGGTGTCCTGCCTGAGGCCGGGGCCGGTCGGGTCATGGGCTGGTCTCCCTGATGCGGTCGGCTGCGGAGAGCTTGTCACCCGGCGTCCCGCCCCGGGGCGTCTCGGTCCGGGGTGCCCCGACCGGGGTTGCCGCACCTGGGCGCGCCCCACCTGCGGTGATCCCACCGGCCGAGGTCCCACCGGCCGAGGTCCCACCCGACGCGGTCTCACCCCACACGGTCCCGCCGTACGTCATCGCACCGGCCGTGACATGGAGGCGGACCTCCGTGCCGCCCTCCGGGCCGGGGCCGATGTGGAGGTCGGCGCCGATGAGGAGGGAGCGCTCGCGCATGCCGTTGATGCCGGCGCCCTCCGGTGCGGAGGCGATGCCTCGGCCGTCGTCCCGCACCAGGAGGGCTATTCGGTCGTCGGGCAGGAGGCGGAGGTGGACCTCGGCGCGGGTGGCCTCGGCGTGGCGGGCGGTGTTGGTGAGGCTCTCCTGGGCGATGCGGTAGAGGACGAGTTCGGTGTCCTGGTCCAGGCGCGGCAGGCCCGGGGTGATGTGGGCGGTGACCCGCAGCCGTGCGGTGGTGAACTCGGCGGTCAGGGCGCGCAGGGCGCTGTGCAGGCCGAGTTCTTCCAGTACGCCGGGGCGGAGCCGGCGGGCGATGCGGCGTATCTCCTCCAGGCCCGCGCGGGTGGTCTCCTGCGCCTGGCGCAGGTCGGTGCGGACGGCCCGGGGGGCGAGGTCGGCGGCGTGTCTGAGCTGGAGCAGCACGGCGGTCAGGGTCTGCCCGACCTCGTCGTGGAGTTCGCGGGCCAGACGCCGGCGCTCGGCCTCCTGCGCGGAGAGGGCACGGCCCGAGCTCATGGCGCGCTCGGCTTCGAGGCGGGCCAGCATCGCGTTGAAGGTCTTGGTGAGTTCGGCGATCTCGACCGGCCCGGTGACGGTGGTGCGGCTGCCGGGCCTGAGGAGGTCGGCGGTGGTCATGGCCCGGGTCAGCCGCCCGAGGGGGGCCAGTCCGACCCGCAGCAGGACGGCGTTCGCGATCAGCATCACCACCAGCCCCGCGAGCAGCACGAGGGCCTCGCCGAAGAGAACGGGCGTGGACACGGTGACCGGGCCCAGGAGCAGCAGGACCGCGACCAGGAGCACGGCCGCGTTGGACAGGAGGATCCGCCAGTACAGCGACATGCTTCCATGCTCCCTCCACGGCGACGGATCCACTGCCCCGCCCCACCCTTCCCGCCGGGCGACGGCCCTGTCCATCCGTGCTGACACCCATATGCCGGGCCTCTTCGCGGATGGCAACATGGCCCCTCGTCACGCCCGGTCACCCCGTTCGACGCGGGCGTGCGCGGCACCGCTGTCGCAAAGAGTTCAAGTCCGGAGTTCTACGAAGAGCCGGAGTTCTACGAAGAGGGGGAGGGGTTGTGCCTGCCGGCCGGATGAGCACCACACCCTTGCCGGGGATCGGTGTCCAGTACGACCTGACCACCCGGGAGCACCGTCATCTGTCGGTGATCGCGCACCGCGACGGCACCAGGACGGTGAACGTCTACCGGGCCGACGACCCGGACGCGTGCGCCCAGGCGCTGCATCTGACGGAGCCGGAGACCGCCCTGCTGATCGACGCGCTCTCGCCCGGTCACCACAGTCCGAACCTGCTGTCCACGACCGACCTCGGGCTGGTCGCGGAGCGGATCGAGCTGGCGTCGACGTCGTACTGGAACGGCCGGGTCCTCGGCGACACCCGGATGCGGACAGAGACCGGCGTCTCGATCGTGGCCGTACTGCGGCGGGCACAGGCGATCCCCTCCCCCACCCCGGACTTCCGTCTCGCGGGCGGTGACACGCTCATCGTGATCGGCACCCGGGAGGGTGTGGAGACGGCCGCCGCGATACTCGGGCGGACGTGAGCCCACCCATGCACCTCACCGCACATGTCACCACCCAGGTCACCGCGCACCCGGCCGTGCTGCTCTCCGCCGAGTCGCAGTCGTCCGCGCACTCCTCCGCCGTCTTCCTGATCGAGTTCGGCGCGATCATCCTCGGGCTGGGGCTGCTGGGGCGGCTCGCCGGGCGCCTGCAGTTCTCGCCCATCCCGCTCTATCTGCTGGCCGGGCTGGCGTTCGGGGAGGGCGGGCTGCTGCCACTGGGGACCAGTGAGGAGTTCGTGGCGATCGGCGCCGAGATCGGCGTGATCCTGCTGCTGCTCATGCTCGGCCTCGAATACACGGCCAGCGATCTCGTCTCCAACCTCAGGACCCAGTACCCGGCCGGACTCGTCGACGCCGCCCTCAACGCCCTCCCCGGCGCCGCCATGGCCCTGCTCCTCGGCTGGGGACCCGTCGCCGCCGTCGTCCTCGCCGGAGTCACCTGGATCTCGTCGTCAGGCGTCATCGCCAAGGTCCTCGGCGACCTCGGACGGCTCGGCAACCGCGAGACCCCGGTCATCCTGAGCATCCTCGTCCTCGAAGACCTCTCCATGGCCGTCTATCTGCCGATCCTCACCGCACTGGTCGCCGGTACGAGCCTGGCCGCGGGCAGTGTCACCCTGGCGATCGCGCTGTCGGTCGCGGGCCTCGTCCTTCTCGTCGCCGTCCGCTACGGGCGGCACATCTCCCGCTTCGTCTCCAGCGACGACCCCGAGAAACTGCTGCTCGTCGTCCTCGGGCTGACCCTGCTGGTCGCCGGGGTCGCCCAGCAGCTCCAGGTGTCGGCGGCCGTCGGCGCGTTCCTCGTCGGCATCGCGCTGTCGGGTGAGGTCGCCGAGGGCGCGCACGGACTGCTGGCGCCGCTGCGGGATCTGTTCGCCGCCGTGTTCTTCGTCTTCTTCGGGCTGCACACCGACCCCGCCAGCATTCCGCCCGTGCTGGTGCCCGCGCTCGCCCTGGCCGTCGTCACGGCGGCCACGAAGATCGCCACCGGCTACTGGGCGGCGAAACGGGCGGGCGTGGCGGCGAAGGGGCGCTGGCGGGCGGGCGGCACCCTCGTCGCACGCGGCGAGTTCTCCATCGTCATCGCCGGACTCGCCGTCACCGCCGGCATCGAACCCTCCCTCGGCCCCCTCGCCACCGCCTACGTCCTCATCCTCGTCATCGTCGGCCCACTCACCGCCCGCTACACCGAGCCGGTCGCGACCTGGTTCATCCGCCGCCGAGCCGCCCGTCCGGAGGCCGCCGCGACCGCCGAGTGAGCTGTCGCGGACGTATGCCCAGGCCGCCGATGGCCGTCGTGGGCGGGGTGCCCCCGGTCAGCAGCAGCGCGGTGATCCGGTCCGCCGGGCCGGGCGTGAAGTGCACATGCCCACCGGGCAGCGGCACGACCGTCTCTCCCGACGCGGCCGTCCCGTCCGGTCCGGCCGTCTCCCGCGAGGCGGTCGGGATGCCGGTGAGCCGGCTCAGCCAGGCGGCGGCCCCCGCCGGATCGGGCGTCTCGACGACGAACCCGGCGAGGTCGTGGTCGCCCCGGTAGCCTCCGTCGCCCCGGTAGGTGTCGAGGATGACCTGCCGGTCGGGGGTGTAGGTGGGACCTGCCGGAAGGACACCTGGGCATCCCGGTGGAGACGCTGGCCCTCTTCTCGGTCTCCGTGGAGGACCTCGTGGCGGGCCGGGAGACGCCGGGGGTGCGGGAGTTGGTGGAGGATCAGATCGAGGCGGCCCGTGTCTCCCTTCGGGCGGCCCGCGAGATGCCCGTCCTCGGGGAAGGCCCCGCCGGGGCGCTGCTGGACGCGGTCCTGCGGACCTCCAGCTCGAAGTCGAGGAGCTGGGAACCCGGGGGCACGGGGACGTCGTCGTGGGGGCCGATGACCGCGTACGGGTTGGTGAAGTAGAACGTCGGCGCGTCGTACCAGGCCTCCGGCACCCCGCCCACGCCGTCCACGGACCGCCGCACGCCCTCGACGTGTTCCTCGAAGGTGACGAAGTCCCGGAGGGTGGGCGGCTCCAGCGGCGCGAGCAGCCGTACGTCGGACACCCGGGGGCCGGCGGGTCCGTCGAGGGCGGTGGCTCCGACCGCGAGAAGGGCGTCGAGGCCGGGGTGGGCGCGGATCAGCTCGGTCAGCGAGTCCGTGCCGGGCACCGGGTGGAGGGTGCCGTCCGGTGCGAGGACCGCGACCCGGCGCCGGTGCCGGTGTTCGTGGGAGGCGAAACGCATGGACCCTATGTGGCGCCCCACCCCGTGATCTCGGAAATCGATCCTCTGGATGCCGATCATCCGTAGCGCGCATACCGAGGGTGCGACAGAAGGATGACGCCCCTCTGGTACCGCGGTACCAGCGGGGCGCCGAAGTGTCCCCCGGGGTCCCAGTAGCGCGGGCGGCCCGGCTCGTAGTTTCGAAAGCGGAGGTCGCGGGGGAATCGCGGCCCGGTACGAGGCGAGGAAGGCCCACTGCCATGATCGAAGCGCGTGAGCTGACGAAGCGGTACGGCGACAAGACGGTTGTCGACCACTTGAGCTTCACCGTGAAGGCCGGTGAGGTGACCGGCTTCCTGGGACCCAACGGCGCGGGCAAGTCCACCACCATGCGCATGATCATCGGGCTGGACTCCCCCACCGGGGGCGCGGTCACCGTCAACGGGCGGAACTACGCCCGGCACTCGGCGCCGCTGCACGAGATCGGCTCCCTGCTGGAGGCCAAGTCGGTCCACCCGGGGCGGACCGCGTTCAACCATCTGATGGCGCTGGCGCACACCCACGGCATCGGGCGCGGCCGGGTGGACGAGGTGATCGAGCTGGCCGGGCTGACCAGTGTGGCCGGCAAGCGGGTGGGCGCCTTCTCGCTCGGGATGGGCCAGCGGCTCGGCATCGCCGCCGCGCTGCTCGGCGACCCGGCGGTGGTGATGCTCGACGAGCCGGTCAACGGCCTCGACCCCGAAGGTGTGCTCTGGGTCCGCAACCTGCTGCGCCGGCTGGCCGACGAGGGCCGGGCCGTGATGCTCTCCTCGCATCTGATGAGCGAGACCGCGCTGATCGCCGACCATCTGGTGATCATCGGGCGGGGGCGGCTGCTGGCCGACACGACCGTGGACGACTTCGTCCGGGACGCGGGCGGCGGCGGGGTGAAGGTCGCCACCACCGAGCCGTTGAAGCTGCGCTCGCTGCTGGCCGGTCCGGACGTCTCGATCAGCTCATCCGCCACCGAGGAACTGGTCGTCGCCGGCCGGGACGCCCGGGAGATCGGCGCGATCGCCGCCGAGCACGGGGTGCCGTTGTACGAACTCACCCCGCAGGCCGTCTCCCTGGAGGAGGCCTTCATGCAACTCACCCATGACGCCGTGGAATACCAGAGCGCTCCCGCCGAGCCCGTGCGAAAGGCCGCCTGATGACCGCCACCGATCTCTCCCTGGTCCCCGCCCGCACCAGAGTGCGCAAGGTGACCGGCCTCCGGGTGCTGCGCTCGGAGTGGGCCAAGTTCTGGTCGCTGCGCTCCAGTTGGATCACCCTCGGGGTGGCCCTGGTGCTGCTGATCCTGTTCGGGGCCGTCGCCAGCTACACGTACAGCCCCGATGTCGTCGCCGACGGGCCGCCCGGACAGGGGTCCGGCACGAGCGACGCGGTCAGTCTGGCGCTGACCGGTGTGACCTTCGCGTCGCTGGCCGTCGGCGTCCTCGGGGTGCTGCTGTCGGCCGGCGAGTACAGCACCGGCATGATCCGGTCCACGCTCGCCGCGGTGCCGCGCCGACTGCCGGTGCTGTGGTCGAAGAGCGCCGTGATCGGGGTGATCGCGCTGGTGCTCACCACGGTCGGCGCGCTGGCCGCGTTCCAGCTGGGCGTGCCCGGTCTGGACGGGGAGAAGATCTCCCTCTCGCTGGGCGACGACGGGGTCCTGCGCAGTCTCGCCGGTGCCGGGGTCTACCTCGGGCTGGTCGCCGTGTTCGGGGTGGCCCTCGGGGTGCTGCTGCGCTCCTCCGCCGGAGCCATCGCGGCCCTGGTCGGCATCCTGCTCATCCTCCCCGGGCTGGCCACCCTGCTGCCGGACTCCTGGTACGACACGATCACGCCCTACTTCCCGAGCAACGCCGGGTCGGCGGTCTACTCCCTCACCGAGTCGGCGAACTCCCTCTCGCCCGGACAGGGCCTCGCGGTCTTCGCCGGCTGGGTGGCCCTGAGCCTCGCGGGGGCCGCGTACCGGCTTCGCCGCACGGACGCCTGACCTGCGACACCGGGGCCCCGTCCGTGGGACCCCGGACACCCCACCCGCGAGACCGAGGACAATGAGGACCATGAGTCCGCACCGCGCGACCCCCGCCGCGCAGCCCGCCCCGGGGACGGCCCTCCCGCCGTCCCCGGGGCCGGACGCCGCCTGGCACCCGGTCCTGGGCCGGATGCTGCACGGACAGCACCGGCGGCGGCAGCTGGACCGGCGCCACCCCTGGCTGCTCGACACGGCGGTGGTGCTGGCCGTGGCGCTGCTCAGCCTGCCCGACCTGCTCATGCACGGCGGGGACGGCGGCCCCTTCGGGGAGACGGAGTACCGCACCGACCTGCCCGCCGCCGTCCCGTTCCTCTTCGCCGCCGCGCTGATCGCCCCGCTGTGGTGGCGGCGCCGGACGCCCGCCGTGACCTACTTCGTGATCGCGGCGGTCTCCCTCGTCCAGTGGTCGCTGGACATCTGGCAGCAGGCCGGGATCAGCATGCTCGTCGCCCTGTACAGCCTGGCCCTGCACGGCTCGCTGCGGTTGCTGGGCTGGGCCGTGGCGCTGACCGCCGTTGAACTGGCCGCCGCGGTCTGGCTCCTGGGGGAGGTCGAACGTCCGCTGCTCGGCCTGTTCTTCCTGCTGGGCACGGCCACGGCGTCGGTCACCCTCGGTCTGACCCTGCGGATCCGCCGGATGTATCTGGCGACCCTGGAGGACCGCGCCACCCGGCTGGAGGTCGAACGCGACCAGCGCGTCCGGCTCACCGCCGCCGCCGAACGCTCCCGGGTGGCCCGCGAGATGCACGACATCGTCGGCCACAACCTCTCCGTCATGGTCAGCGTCGCCGACGGCGCCGCGGTGCTCGCCGCCAACCGGGGCGAGGAGTCGGCCGACGCGCTGCGCATCCTCGGCGACACCGGCCGGCAGGCGATGGGCGAACTCCGCCGGGTGCTGGGCGTGCTGCGCGAGGGCCAGGACGACGAGCGGCTGCTCGGCCCGCAGCCGGGCATCCGCGATCTGGACCCCCTGCTGGCGCGGGTCCGCGCGGCGGGGCTGCCCGTCACCTTCCGGACCGTCGGCGATCTGGACGCGCTCGGCAGCGGTGTGCAGCTCACCGTGTACCGCATCGTCCAGGAGGCCCTGACCAACACCCTCAAGCACGCCGGTGCGGGCGCCGCCGCCGAGGTCGCGGTGACCGCCGAGGCGGGCACCGTACGGGTCCGGGTCGCCGACACCGGCGTGCCGGCGGGGACATCCGGCCGGCCGGAGCCGGCGCCCGGGGCCGACGATCCGGGGCACGGGCTGGTCGGCATCCGGCAGCGGGCCGCGATGTACGGCGGCACCGTCGCCATGGGCCCCCGTGACACCGGCCACGGCTGGCTCGTGGACGTCCTTCTCGACGCGCCTCCCGCGCCCTCCGTGCCCCTCGCGTCCCCGGCACCCCCCGCCCCGCCCGCCCGCCCGGCCTCAGGAGATCATCTGCCATGACCACCGTGCTGATCGCCGACGACCAGCCCCTCCAGCGTCTCGGCTTCCGCATGCTCCTCCAGGGCACCCCCGGGCTCACCCCGGTCGGCGAGGCCGAGCACGGCGGCGAGGCCGTCCGCCTCTCCTCGCAGCTGCGCCCCGACGTGGTCCTGATGGACATCCGTATGCCCGGGATGGACGGCCTGGAGGCGACCCGCCGGATCGTGGCCGCCGGCGGGCGCACCCGCGTCCTCATCGTGACCACCTTCGACCTCGACGAATACGCGTACGAAGGGCTGCGGGCCGGCGCCAGCGGCTTCCTCCTGAAGGACGCCCGCCCCGAGGAACTCGTCGCCGGCATCCACGCCGTCGCCACCGGTGACGCAGTAGTCGCCCCCAGCCTCACCCGGCGGCTCCTCGACGCCTACGCCCACCAGGTGCTCGCCCCGACCGGCACCCCGCTCCCGGCCGATCCCCGGCTGGGGACGCTCAGCGACCGCGAGCACGAGGTGCTGGTCGCCATCGGCCAGGGCTGGACCAACGCGGAGATCGCCGAGCGGCTGGTCCTGACCGAGTCCACCGTCAAGAAGCACGTCGGCCGGGTCCTCGCCAAGATCGGCGCCCGTGACCGCGTCCAGGCCGTGATCATGGCGTACGACGCGGGATTGGTCAGGGCGAAGCCGTAGCCGCCGGGCCCGCGTGCGCCCTGCGGCGGTGTGCGAGGCTGATGGGCATGACGGTGCATCAGGTCTCGGAGTTCCTGCAGTTGACGAGCCCCGGGGAGGTCACCCCGGGGCTCAGACGGGAGATCGCCGACTGCTGGGAGGTCGTGGCGAACGCCGGTGGCGCGGTCCTCGCCACCGAGTTCCCCCCGCTGCCGGTGAGCGCGTACGACGTCGTCCCCGTCGTGGACGGACTCGTCCACGACCTGCATCCGGGGCGCGGCAGACTGCTCGTCGCCACCGTCGGGGGCGCGCTCGCGGGCTGGCTGGTCGTCCGCCGGGAGCCGCACCGGCTGGGCGCGCACTGCGGCACGGTCAACCACGTCCAGACCCATCCGCGCTTCCGCGGCCTGGGCATCGGTGCCGCGCTGATGCACCGTGTCCACGCCGTCGCCCGCGACGAGATGGGCCTGGAGCGGCTGTCGCTCTCCGCCCGGGGCGGTGTGGGTCTGGAGGACTTCTACCGGAAGGTGGGCTGGACGGAGGTCGGCCGGTGGCCGGGTGCGCTGCGGATCGCCCCCGGCGACGACCGGGACGCGATCCTGATGAGCCTCGCCCTCCGCGCCGGTTGATTCCCTGAACCCGGCGGCCCCGCCCGGCCCCTCGATTCGTTCATCCGTCAACGCCTTCGCCCTCTCCGACCGTCCCGTTCCAGCCGTCGGACGTCGGGAAACGGCCCTCCCCCCACCGCGCCCGATTTCGGACGGCCCGGCGGGGGGAGGGTTAGGGACGTTATGACCGTCCGCCGACACCGGTACGTCTTCTTCCGCGTTGGGGAGGAACATCTGGGATGCGCGACGACCCGTTGTACCTGGAACCCCGGCTGGATCCGCGCACAGCGGCCCTCCTGGACTCGGCGCCGCTCCTGCACACCCTCGTGGACGCCCTCGGCTCCCCGTTGAACGTGCTGCTGCCGGACCGGACAGCCGACAACGTACGGCGCTTCCGTGCGGTCCTCGACCACCACCGGCTGGCCGGGCGGATCTTCTTCGCCCACAAGGCGAACCGCTCCAGCTCGCTGGTGCGCCGGCTCACCACGACGGACGCGGACATCGACGTCGCCTCGCTCGACGAACTGCGGCACGCCCTCGGCTCCGGATTCACGGGGTCCCGGATCATGGCGACCGGCCCGAAGGACCCCGCGTTCCTCTGGCTCGCCGTACGCGGCGGAGCGTGCCTCAACGCCGACGGTCCCGCCGAGTTGGAGCGGGCGGCGGCCCTGGTCCGCGCGCATGGACTGCCGCGCGTCCGGGTCCTGTTGCGGCTGTCGGGCTTCGAGACGTCCGGCACCAGGAGGCTGATGCGCGAGAGCCGCTTCGGCACGCCGGTGAAGTCGCTGCACCGCCTGCTCGACGTCCTCGCACGGCACCGGGACGAGCTGGAGCCGATCGGGGTCGGCTATCACCTCGACACCACGAGCCTCGACGAGAAGGCGGCGGCACTCGAAGGCTGTCTGCGGGCCATGGAGGAGTTGCGCGTCCATGGTTTCCGGCCGCGCGTGATCGACGTCGGCGGCGGCTTCGGCGTCAACTACCTGGCGTACGCGGCCCAGTGGGAGCGCTGGACCACCGAGCTGACCGCCGCCGTCATGGGCAGCCGCCCACCGCTGACCCGGGGCGGGCACGGCTACGGCCTCCGGGTCGAGAACGGCACGCTCAAGGGCGGCCTGAGCCTCTACCCGGCCCATCGCCCCACGGCCGGCGCCGCGTATCTCGACGAACTGCTCTCCCTCCCGGCGCCGAGCCTGGGCCGCCCCCTGGGCACCCTGCTGCTGGAGAGCCTCTACGACCTGTACGTGGAGCCCGGCCGGGCGCTCGCCGACCAGAGCGGGCTCACTCTCGGCAGGGTCCTGGAGGTACGGCCCACGGACTCGGGCGAGTCGACGGTGCGCCTGGCGATGAACGCGGGTGACGTCGGGCTGGAGGACCACGGCGTGCTGATGGACCCCGTGGTCCTGCCCCGCGACCCGGCCCCGCCCGGTGCGCAGGGCCCGGTGGGTCAGGTGGGCCCGGTGGGTCAGGTGGGCCCGGTGGGTCAGGTGGGCCCGGTGGGTCAGGTGGGCCCGGTGGCCGTGCACCTCATGGGCAACCTCTGTCTGGAGGCGGATCTCATCACCCGCCGCACGGTGTTCCTGCCCCGGCCGCCGCGCCCCGGCGATCTCCTCGCCTTCGCCAACACGGCCGGGTACTGCATGGACTTCGGCGCCACCCACGCCCAACAGCAGCCCCTGGCACGGAAGGTGGCCGTCCACGAGGAGGCGGGGCGGTGGCGGTGGTGCCTGGACGAGGAGTACTGGCCGTTCGACCGTACGGGGGAACCGCAGGGATGAGGTACGACAACATCACCGACGCGATCGGCGACACACCGCTGGTCCGGATCGATCCGGAAGTCCACGGTCTGCGCCACATCGACCTCTACGCCAAGCTGGAGATGCTCAATCCGTTCGGCTCGCTGAAGGACCGGGCCGCGTGGAGCATGACCCGGCGGGAGCTGGCCGGCGCCAAGGAGCGCGGCGAGACGATCGTGGAGCTGTCCAGCGGGAACACCGCCAAGGCCCTGGCCCTCATCGCCGGTCTGCACGGACTGCCGTTCAAGAGCGTCACCAACCGGATGCGGATACCCGAGATCAAGGATCTGCTCCTGCTGCTCGGCGCCGAGATCGAGGAGCTGCCCGGCCGGTCCGAATGCCTCGACCCGACCGACACCGACGACCCGCTGACCCTCTTCCACCAGCGGCTGAGCCGCCCCGGCGGCGCCCATCTGCACACCGACCAGTACTTCAACGCCCTCAACACCGAGGCCCACGCCACCGGGACGGGCCCGGAGATCATCGCCGACCTGGACGGCCGGGCCCCCGACTGGTTCATCGCCTGTGTGGGCACCGCCGGTTCCTCCACCGGCGTGGCCCGCGCGCTGCGCGCCCACGACCCGGCGGTGCGGGTCGTCGGACTGGTGGGCCGGAAGGCGGACTTCATCCCCGGTATCCGTACCGTCGACGAGGTGCAGGAGGTCGGCATCTTCGACCCGGCGACCTACGACACGCTGGAGGCGGTGGGCGCCGACGAGGCCATCGACGGCATGCTCACCCTGCTCCGCCGCTGCGGTCTGCTCGCCGGACCCACCTCGGGGGCCGCCTACTTCGGCGGGGTGCGTCATCTGCGGGCGCTGGACGCCGAGTTGACGGAGCGCAGGACCGCCGTGTTCATCGTCTGCGACCGGGTGGAGAGCTATCTCGACTACGTCCGGCAGCGCCGCCCGGATCTGCTGGGCCGCCCTCCCGTGAAGAACTCGGTCGCCACGCTCACCGACACCGAGGTCCGCTCGGCGGCGGTCGTCGACGTCGAGGACGCCCAGAAGTGGATCGCCGCGCAGCGCCCCCTGGTGATCGATCTGCGCGGGCCCTTCGCGTACGCGGCGCTCCACATCGACGGCTCGGTGAACATCGTCGACGAGCTGTTCGAGGAACTCCTGCGGGGCGGGCTGCCCTTCGGGAAACGGCAGCCCGTGCTGCTCGCGTGTCCGGTGGGCGAGAAGTCGGCGCGGTACGCGGCCCTGCTGACCCGGATGGGACACCCCGACGTGCGCAGCCTGGCCGGCGGCATCATCGCCTGGCGGGACGCCGGCGCGCCGCTGGTGCGTGACTGACATGACCGACCCCGTCGCCGGGTGGCAGCGGTCGCTGCGCGCCCAGTTCCCGATCGTCACCGGGCATCCGGGCCTGGCCTACCTCGACAGCGCGGCCACCAGCCAGAAGCCGCAGCCGGTCCTGGACGCCGTACAGACGTATCTGACGACCTCGAACGCCAACGCCGGGCGGGGTTCGTATCCATGGGCGAACACCACGACGGCGCTGGTGGAGGGCGCCCGGGAGCGGGTGAAGGAGTTCCTGGGCGATCCCGAACCGGGGCGGTCGTCGGTGCACTTCACCGGCGGGACCACCGAGGGGCTGCGGAGCGTCGCCCGGGACTGGCTGGCGGACCTGCTCGCGGACGGGGACGAGATCGTGGTGCCGTTCGCCGACCACCAGGCGAACCTGTCGCCGTGGCTGGAGGCGCGGGACCTGCTCGCGCGGCGGGGTGTGCGGGTCCGGGTGCGGGAGCTGCCGTACCAGGAGAGTTCGGGCGACTACGATCCCGGGGCGCTCGCCGAGGTCGTCGGCCCCCGCACCCGTTTCGTGGCGGCCACCCACGTCCATCACGTGTACGGCGTCGACATGAACGTCGACCGGATTCGGCGGGTGGTCGGGCCGGAGGTGCCGATCTGTCTGGACGCCGCGCAGAGCGTCGGCCATCTGCCGGTCTCGACGGCGGCCCTCGACGTCGACTTCGTGGTGTTCTCCGGGCACAAGGCGATGGCGCTGCCCGGTACCGGTGCCGTCTGGTCGCGGAATCTGCGGGGTCCGGTCTTCCGGCCCGGTGGGTGGAGCGGCACCCCCAACACGGTCGGCGTCGTCTCGCTGACGGCGGCGCTCGACTGGCTGGACACGGCCGGGACCGACCGCATCGAGCGCTGGACGGTGGACCTGACGTCCCGGCTCACGGACGGACTGGCCCGGCTGGAGGCCTATGAGGTGCTGGGCTGCCGGTCCAGTCTCACGGCCGGCACCGAGGTGCAGCGGCGTCGGAGCCTCGTCACCTTCCGGCACCGCGGGATCGACTCACGCGACCTCGGGTTCATCCTGTTCAGCCACGGTTTCATGGTGCGCACGGACGGCCACTGCCAGGCGGGCCGCGACGCGGCGGACGGCTCGGTGCGGGTGAGTCTGCATGTGTACAACACCCCTCGGGAGATCGATGAGTTGCTCTCCACCCTCGCTACTCTGCAATGATTTCCATGAGCGGAAGCGAGTCGAGACGGAGGCAGTGCGACCGGCATGGATCTGAGTACGGCGACGGCGGCGCGTTGGGTGGAGCGCTGGGAACGTCAGCAGCGGCGGTACGCGGTCGACCGCGAGGAGCGGTTCGAGGTCATCGCGGATCTGGTCGAGCATGTGACGCGCGACTGCCCCGCGCCCCTCGTCCTCGATCTGGGCAGCGGCCCCGGCTGTCTGGCGGCCCGCCTCGCCGACCGGCTGCCGACGGCCGAGGTGCTCGCCGTGGACGCCGACCCGCTCCTCCTGGAACTCGGCAGCGCCCACTACGGCAGCGCCCTGCGGTACGTCAGGACGCTGATCGGCGAGCCGGGCTGGCTCGACACGCTCGCCCTGGCCCGCCCGGTGGACGCGGTGGTGTCGACGACCGCCCTGCACTATCTGGGCGCGGACACCCTGCGGCGGGTCTACCGGGACCTCGCCGGGCTGCTGCGGCCCGGCGGCATCCTGATCAACGGTGACCACATCAGCCCGGACTCGGCCAAGGTGTCCGAACTCGCGATCGACATCGGTCGCCGTCGGGCCGCGCGGAGCGCCGGGTCGCTCACCGAGGACTGGGAGTCCTGGTGGTCGAGCGCGGCCACCGACCCGGAGCTGGCCCCGCTCCTCTCCCGGGCCGACGACGGCGGGCGCCCCCTCTGCGAGGGCAACGATCTGACCCTCTCCGGCCATGTCGCCCTGCTCCGCGAGGCGGGCTTCGACCATGTGGGAGCGGTCTGGCAGGTGGGGCCCAGTCATGTCCTGGCCGCCGTCCGGTGACCTTCCCCGGGGCGGCCGGGCGGCCAGCGGTGGTCTCCCGGACCCAGGGCAGCAGCAGGCGTTCCGCGGCGACCAGGACGTAGAAGAGGGTGACGCCCATCAGGGCGAGGAGGGCGATGGCGGCGAAGGCGAGGGCGGTGTCGCCGCCGGCGTTCATGCGCTCGGGGTGGTGCAGGAGGTGGACGATCTCCTCGTCAGGGGTCGCGGGCGGACCGGCCGGCGGCGGGAAGCGGTCCTCGACCAGGGGCAGCCACTTCGTCCGGAAGTCCACGACGAAGGCGGGGGTGTCGGCGGTGCCGAGGATATAGCCGACGGCCTGTCCGTGGCCGTCGTCGAGGACGAAGGCCAGCTCCGGTTCCAGGTGGGTGTACGGGGTGGCGAAGGTCGCCGGGAACACGTCCGGGTCCCGGTAGGCCGGGCGGCTGTCACCGCCGTTGTGGGCGGTCCGTACACAGATCTCGTGGACGGCGTCGTGGTCCTCGGGGCGGTACGGGCGTACGGCGGGAGGCGAGGTCATCACAGCATCCTGCGCGGCGCGGGACGCTCCCCACAAGGCGCGGCACGCGCCCCGCAACCGGCCGTGCTCAGCCCGTGGCCGCGCCGAACCAGCGCGGAAGGTGGTCGAGCAGGTCCCGCTGGTCCTCGCCGGCCCAGGCCACATGTCCGTCGGGGCGCAGCAGCACCGCGGGCACGTCCAGTTCCTCGGCGGTGTCGACGACGTGGTCGACGCGGTCCGCCCAGCCCTCCACCGAGAGGGCGCCGGTGCGGTCCAGCAGCAGGCCCCGGCCCTCGTGCGTCAGCTCGTACAGGCGTCCCCGCTTCAGCCGGACGTCCCGCATCCGCCGGCCGAGCAGATCGTGGCCCTCGCCGAAGTCGTAGCGGACGTCGACCGCGGTGATCATCCCCGTCACGTACCGGTTCACCTCCTCGAAGTCCATCAGCTTCGAGAGCAGCTCCCGCAGCGCGGTCGGGCCCGGCTCGGAGCCGAGCAGGGTGATCTGCGCGCGGGTGTTGTCCAGCACCCGGGCGCCCACCGGGTGCCGCTCGGTGTGGTAGGTGTCCAACAGCCCTTCCGGCGCCCAGCCGTTGACCTCGGCGGCCAGCTTCCAGCCCAGGTTGAAGGCGTCCTGGACACCGAGGTTGAGCCCCTGTCCGCCGGTCGGCGGGTGGATGTGCGCCGCGTCGCCGGCCAGCAGCACCCGGCCGACCCGGTAGTGCTCGGCCTGCCGGGTGGCGTCGCCGAACCGGGACAGCCAGCGCGGTGAGTGCACCCCGAAGTCGGTGCCCGCGAAGGCCCGCAGCCGCCGCTTGAACTCGTCGAGGGTGGGCGGGGTCGCACGGTCCTCGGACACGCCCTCGGCCGGAACGATGACGCGATAGTGACCGTCGTCCAAGGGGGCTAGCCCGAACCGCAGTTGAGTCTTGGCGACCTCCGCGACGGCCGCCGCGATCGTCGCCGGGTCCTCGGTCGCCCGCATGTCGCCGAGCAGCGTCTCGACCCTGGCGGGCTCGCCCGGGAAGCCGACGCCGAGCAGTTTGCGCACCACGCTGCGGCCCCCGTCGCAGCCGACGAGATAGCGGGCGGCCAGCCGGGTGCCGTCCGCCAGCTCCGCCGTCACGCCGTGCTCGTCCTGGCTCAGACCGGTCAGTTCCCGGCCGCGCCGCAGATCCGCGCCGAGTTCGAGGGCCCGCTCCTGGAGCAGACGCTCGGTGACCGGCTGCGGGGTGGCCACACCGTACGCGTGGGCCGTGTCCAGGCTCTCCGGCCATGGCTTCATGATCCCGCCGAAGAGCCCGCCGACCTGGAACTTCTTGCTGACCGCGAGGAACCGGTCCAGCAGACCTCGCTGGTCCATCACCTCGACACCGCGCGCGTGCAGGCCCTGTCCCCGGGACTCCCCGGTCGGTGCGGTGAGCTTCTCCAGGACCACCGTCTCCACCCCTGCCAGCCGCAGCTCGCTCGCCAGCATCAGTCCGGTCGGTCCACCGCCGACGACGATCACGTCGATCATCACAACCCCCATGTACGCGGATTCTCACCTTCTGGCCTTCTCGGCCTCGCGCCTTCGCGGCTTCTCCGCTTCTCGGCTTCTCGGCTTCTCGGCTTCTCGGCTTCTCGGCTTCTCGGCTTCTCGGCTTCTCGGCTTCTCGGCTTCTCGGCTTCTCGGCTTCTCGCTTCGGTCGGTGATTCTGCGGCAGGGACGGGGTCTTGCCGCAAGCCCCCGGGTGCGCTATACGTTGAGAGTGGCAAGGAGCGACGACCTCCTTGCCTTTGTCTTTTCCGGAGTCCCGGCGCCCCCTCCCCGGCCGGTTCGCGCGACGGTCACGGCCGTGCCCACAATGAC
The DNA here is from genome assembly GCF_009184865.1 of Streptomyces phaeolivaceus. NCBI lineage: Bacteria > Bacillati > Actinomycetota > Actinomycetes > Kitasatosporales > Streptomycetaceae > Streptomyces > Streptomyces phaeolivaceus. The sequence goes on from NZ_CP045096.1 coordinate 303,044, forward strand.
GCTGTGAGTCGTCCGAGGGCACACGGCAGTCACCACCCAGCGAACTAGCGCAGAAGGGCCGGATGACGTGCGTACCGTCGGAGTGGAAGAAGAACTCCTGCTGGTGGATCCCGAGAGCGGCGAGCCGCAGGCGCGGGCCGCGGCGGTGCTCGCGCGGGCCGCGCGGGAGGGCGCGGGACAGGACGTGTTCGAGAAGGAGCTGCACGACGAGCAGATGGAGTTCGCCACCCATCCGCAGTCGGCGATGACCGACCTCGGCGCGGAGATCGTCCGCTGCCGCAGGGACGCGGCCCGCCACGCGGAGGGGCTCGGCGGCGCGGTCGTGGCACTGGCCACGTCGCCGCTGCCGGTGAGCCCGACGATCACCATGAACAGCAGGTACCGGTGGATGGCCCGGGAGTTCGGTCTGCCCACGCAGGTGCAGCTGGTCTGCGGCTGCCATGTCCATGTGTCGGTGGAGTCCGACGAGGAAGGGGTCGCCGTCCTGGACCGGATGCGGCCGTGGCTGTCGATCCTGCGGGCCCTGAGCGCCAACTCGCCCTTCTGGCAGGGCCGTGACAGCCTGTACGCCAGCTATCGCAGTCAGGTGTGGGACATGTGGCCGATGGCCGGGCCGACGGACGTCTTCGGCTCGGCGGAGCGCTACCACCGGTGCGTGGAGAACCTGATCGCCACCGGCGTCGTACGCGACGAGGGCATGATCTACTTCGACGCGCGGCTCTCCCAGCGGTATCCGACCGTCGAGATCCGGGTCGCGGACGTCTGTCTGCACCCCGACACCGCCGTCCTGGTCGCGGCCCTCGCCCGGGGACTCGTGGAGACCGCGGCACGTGAGTGGCGTGCCGGTGTCGAGCCGCTCGGGCACAGTGCGGGGCTGCTGCGGCTGGCCACCTGGCGGGCCGCCCGCTCCGGGATGTCGGAGAACCTCGTGGATCCCTCGACGATGCGGCCCCGGCCCGCCGCCGAGGTGATCCACGCGCTGCTCGACCACGTCGGGGAGGCACTGGCCGACCACGGGGACGCCGACCTGGCCCATGCCGCCGTGGCGGAGCTGATGGGGCGCGGGAACGGGGCCCGGGTGCAGCGTGAGGTGATGGAGCGGACCGGCAGCCTGCGCGAGGTCGTCACGGCCTGTGTACGGCACACCCAGGCCTGAGCCGGGCGGGACCGGCCCCGGACCCGGGCTCGGGCCTGGGTCCGACGGGACCGGCCCCGGGCGCGAACGGTGTCCGGGGCGTCGCTGTGCGTTCCCGGCGGGCGGCGGGCCGTGGAGCGTGAGGACCGGCTCCCACCTGCGGTCGAGGGCCGCTCGCGCGTAGGTCGCCGGGGACGGGGTAGTGCGTGCAGCACGTACGCGGACCCGTCCGCCGGCCCGTACGACCGTCCCGTCCACGACCGGAGCCGGAGGAGCCCGAGCATGAGCGCGTGGAGTCCGGAGAACACCGAGGAGCAGCCGCCGGGCCCGGCCGTGCGCTCACCGGACGGGCTGCCCGATCTGCTGCACGCCGGTATGTACGTGGTGGACGACAACGGCTCGATCGTCGCGGTGAACGCGCGGGCGGAGACCCTGCTCGGCCGGACGGCCGGTGAACTCGTCGGCCGCGACGCCCATGGGCTGCTGCACCGCGACCACCTCGGGCAGACGATGCCCCGGGCGGCGTGCTCCATGATGCGCGCGTTCCTCAGCGGCCGTACGGGCGGCGGGGACCGCGAGTGGTTCCGGCGCGGCGACGCCACACTGCTGCCGGTGTCCTGGCTGGTCACCCCGTGCCGGCTCGACGGGGGCGGGACCGGGGCGGCGGTCCTCTTCTACGACGGCGACCCGGGAGAGGGCCCGTCACCGACCGCCGGGCCGCCGTCCCTGTCGCAGCTGGACCGGCTGGCGCTGCTGGCGGAGACGACGACCCGGCTGACCTCCACGCTGGACGCCGACGAGGCGGTGGCACGCCTGGTCCGGCTGGTGGTGCCACGGCTGGCGGACTGGGCGATCGTGGACCTGATCACCGAGAGCGACGACGTGTGGCGGACCACGGTGGCGACCCATCGCGGCGGTGTCGTGGTGCGGCGCGAGGAGCTGGAGGGCCCGCTGCCGCCGGTGCACGAGGAGTCGTTGATGCCGCTGTCGCGGGCGCTGCGCGGGGCGGCGTCGGCGCTGGCGGGGCCCGAGACGTATCAGGGGCCGCCCGACTCGGGGATCACGGTCGCGCAGCAGAAGCTGTTCAAGGAGACGGGGCTGCGCTCGGCGGCCATCGCCCCCATCCGCGGGCCGCGCGCGGTGCTCGGCGCCCTCACGCTCGGCCTCAGCGAACGGCCGGGCACCTTCACCGACGCCGAGCTGTCGCTGCTGGAGGACATCGCCCGCCGGGCCGGGCTGGCACTGGAGAACGCGCGGCTGTACCAGCGCCAGCGGCACATAGCGGAGACCATGCAGCGTCATCTGCTGCCCCAGATGCCGGAGGTGCCGGGGCTGCTGATGGCGGCACGCTACGACTCGGCGTCGGAGTCCTCGCAGGTCGGCGGCGACTGGTACGACGTGTTCCCGCTGGCCGACGGGTCCACGGCGGTGGCCATCGGGGACGTCGTCGGCCACAACATCGACGCGGCGGCCGGGATGGCGCAGGTCCGCAACATGCTCCGGGCGTACGCCTGGGCACTGGCGGAACCGCCGAGCGCGATCGTGGAACGGCTGGACCAGGCCGTGGTGAACGTGGCCGAGGCGTCCATGGCGACCCTGATCTTCGGCCGGGTGGAGCGGAGCGCCGAGGAGTGGACGCTGCGCTGGACCAACGCGGGGCATCCGCCGCCGCTGCTGATCACCCATGACGGCCGGTCCAGGTTCCTGGACGAGGAGCACGACCATCTGCTCGGCACGGGACTGATACGGGCGCGCACCGACACGCACACCACGCTCCCGCCGCTGTCCACGCTGGTGCTGTACACGGACGGTCTGATCGAGTCTCCGCGGCACGCCCTCGACCGGGGCATGTCCCGGCTGCGCCAGCACGCGGCGGCGCTCGTCCACCGGCCGCTGCACGTGTTCTGCGATCTGCTCCTGGAGCGCGCCCGTCCCGTCGACAACGACGACGACGTGGCGCTGCTGGTCTTCCGCACCCCTGCCGCGGGCGGTGGGACGGGTGACCGGTAGAGCGCCCGCGCGGGCCGGGGGCCCCGCGCCGACCAGGGGCCCGGGAGGGCCGCTGTCTTCGCCAAGACCCCACATATCCCCACGCTTTCGCACGCGTAGCCACTCTCCGCACGGGAAACACGAGCGTCGGAGGGGAACGCGGTATCGCGTCCGCCTCAAGCAGCCGAGCCGGGGACGACGAGATGGCGACAGAGCCACGTAGGGACGACGAACTGACCGCCGAGGAGATTCACGACAGCCACGCCGCCTTCGACGGAGAACTCGGCGACGTGACGGGGGCCCGTACGGCCGCTGAGGGGTTCCTGGGCACGCTCTCGCGCACCGAACCGCCGGCCGCCGCCGAGCACTGGGACGACATCCTGCTGGTGGTCACCGAACTGGCGGCCAACGCGGTGCAGTACGCGCCGGGGCGGTTCGAGCTGACGATGCGCCGCACCCTGGACGGGGTGCATGTGACGCTCGGGGACACGAGCAGGACGTCGCCCGCGCCGCGCCCCTTCAGCCCCAGCAAGGGCGGCGGCGGTATCGGCTGGTATCTGATCCACACGCTGTGCGACGAGGTGAGCGTGGTGGTGCGTGACGACGGCAAGGACGTGCACGTCTTCCTGCCCTGGTGAGGTCTTCCTGCCCCGGTGAGGCGGGTGCGGCCTCAGGCCAGCGGCACCAGGACGCTGATGGTCTTGCCGCCGGACGCGCGGCGCTCGACGTCGACCTCGCTGGACAGCCGGTTGATCAGCGGCCAGCCGTATCCGCTGCCCTCGTGGACCCGGGGCAGTACACCGGGTCCGTGCAGGCCCACGGGGACGGCGGCGCTGTAGTCCCGCACGCTCAGCCGTACGCCCTCGGAGGTGAGGGCGACGTCGAATCCGGCGATGCCGCCGCCGTGCCGGACCGCGTTGGTGACCAGTTCGGAGACGACGAGGATGAGATCGATCATCGCCTGCTCGCTAGGCGGTCCGGCCGGGGAACGCCACCGCTCGACCACGAACTCCCGCACATGGCGACGGGCGGCCGCGGCGGTGGTGATCGCCACGGGCGGCCGGGAGGTCCGTGCGGACGGTGCTTCGGCGGGAGCGGTGTCAGGGTTCATGAGGTCGTGGTTCATGAGCGGGTGGCGTTCCCTCGATGTCACGGCACGTACGGGGTCGACGACTCGGGACAGCTCGGCTCATCACTGTCCGAGTCCCTGTTCCTGTCACTGTTCATGAGACGCCGCATACCCGCTCGGGCACGGACCATGGCTGCCGGGATCCGAGGGGAGCCCCGCACCGCTCCCGCCGAGGGCCTCGTCGCGGACGCGGGCGCAGCTGCGGCTGATGAGGCGGGAGACGTGCATCTGGGAGATGCCGAGGTGGTCGGCGATACGGCTCTGCGTCATGTCCTCGAAGAAGCGCATGTAGAGGATGGCGCGTTCGCGTTCGGGCAGCCGGCGGAGCCCTTGCTTGGCCGCCTCCCGGTCCACGACCACGTCGTACGCCGCGTCGGGCGCGCCGAGGGTGTCGGCGAGGCTGTAGCCGTCGTCGCCGGAGGCCATCTCCGCGTCCAGCGACAGGGCGCTGAAGCTGTCGAGCGCCTCCATCCCGGCGTTGACCTCCTCCTCGGTGAGCCCCGCGAGGGCGGCGATGTCGGCGACCGAGGGTTCGGCGGAGCCGCCGGAGGTCTGGCTGAGTTCGCGGCGTGCCACGCGCACCTTGTTGCGGAGGTCCTGCACCCGCCGGGGGACGCGCAGGGTCCACATCCGGTCGCGGAAGTGCCTCTTGATCTCGCCGGTGATGGTGGGCACGGCGTAGCTCTCGAACGCGCCCCGTTCGGGCTCGTAGCGGTCCACCGCCTTGACCAGGCCCATCGCGGCGACCTGGCGCAGATCCTCCAGCGACTCGCCGCGGTTGCGGAAGCGGCCGGCGATGCGGTGCGCCATCGGCAGCCAGTCCCGGACGAGTTCGTCGCGTACCCGGTCGCGTTCGGGGCCGGTGTCCATCGCCGCGAGCCGGGCGAAGGCGGTGGCGGTGTCGGGGGCGTCGTCGTGCGCCCTCCTGGCGGGGGTGCCGGGACGTACGGATGTACCGGAAGCTTGTGCGGACACGTTGACCAGCATGGGAAATCTCCTGAACGACGCTTTCAGGGATGGGCGGCGGGAAGACGGTGGGCGGGCGACCAAGCCCCGAGCGCGGAACACCGCTTTCGCCGACGTGCCTCCGATCCGGAGGCGTGGAACTCCGCTTGCCCCACGGCCCGATGGGCAAACAACGGTGCGCGCATCCGTGGTGACGGATCGCCGGAACCGGTCCCTCCCACCCGGGCCGACGGCGACTTCCGGCCGGAGTGGCGAGCGACACGGACCCAATCGCATTCGAGGGGGACTGAGTCGCGTGTCGCGGGGCAGGCGTGGGATGGCAACGAGGCTTCGGGCGAGAAGGGGTGGACGGCATGGCAGCCGTGACGGCACACACAACAGCCACGGCACACAGGACGGTCATGGCGGACGGGGTGGGCCTGCCCCTGATCGAGGACCCGTCGCAGGTCAAGCCGAAGGACGCGCGGGAGATGTCGCGTCAGTTCTTCGACCGGCTCGCCGTGCTGGAAGAGGGCACGCACACGTATCAGTACGTGCGCAACACGCTGATCGAGATGAACCTCTCGCTCGTGCGGTACGCGGCCTCGCGGTTCCGCGGCCGGGAGGACTCCCTGGAGGACATCGTCCAGGTCGGGACGATCGGGCTGATCAAGGCCATCGACCGGTTCGAGCTGGCCCGGGAGGTGGAGTTCACCACGTTCGCCGTGCCGTACATCGTCGGCGAGATCAAGCGGTTCTTCCGGGACACCAGCTGGGCGGTGCATGTGCCGCGACGGCTGCAGGAGGCGCGGGTGGAGCTGGCCCGCGCGACGGACGAGCTGCAGTCCCGGCTGGGCCGGATGCCGACGACGCGTGAGCTGTCGGAGCTGATGTCGCTGTCCGAGGAGGAGGTCATCGAGGCGCGCAAGGCGTCCAACGGCTACAACACCTCCTCCCTCGACGCGGCGCTGACCTCCGAGGGCGGCGAGGACGGCGACACCGCGCTGGGCGACCTGATCGGCGAGGAGGACCCGTCGCTGCAACTCGTCGAGGACTTCCACTCCTTGGCGCCGTTGATCACCGAACTCGACGACCGTGAGCGGCGGATCATCCATCTGCGGTTCGTGGAGGAGCAGACCCAGTCGCAGATCGCCGAGCAGCTCGGGGTGTCCCAGATGCATGTCTCCCGGCTGATCAGCCGCATCATCAAGCGGCTGCGGGCGGGGCTCCTGGAGCCCGGGGTCGCCTGATCATCGGGCCCGGTGTGTCCGGACGATTCGCGGGTATGCGCACGGGCGCATCGCCGGACGGTGCGTCGAATCCGTGAACCGGGGCACCCGCCCCGATCGGTAGCGCCTTGGGAGGCTCTCGTGTCCGTTGCCCACGATCCCCTGTCGATCACGGTCGATCTGCCCCGGGACGACGCCGTGCTGCTCACGATCGAGGGGGAACTGGACATCGACACGGCGACCGAGCTGCGACATCATCTGGCCAATCAACTACGCCACGGCCGAAGGCACTTCCTGCTCGACGTGTCGGCGGTCCCCTTCATGGACTCGTCCGGCATGAACATCATCCTGCGGACGTATCAGGAGGTGCGGCGGATCCCCGGCGGTGTGTATGTCATCGCCCCGGCGCCGGCCGTGCGCCGGATACTCGATCTCACCGGTGTGAGCCTCACCGTGGCCACGGTGGACAGCGTGGCCGAGGCACTGGCCGCCGTGGACTCGGGGCAGGTCGCCCGGCATCCGGACGAGCCTCCGGTGCAGGAGTAGCGGCCGTCCTCGTGTCGTCGGGCGGCGCCGGTCGGCGTGCGCCCGTCGGCGCGTGGGGCATACACACGGGCCATGGTTGTCGTTTGACAACTATGGCCGGGAGGCAACAGAGTGAACCGGGCGAAGCGCGTGGGAAGGGTTGTGATGAGGCTGTCGGACCGGGATCGGGTCGGCGGCGGTCAGGCGCTCCGCGCGTCGGTGGCGTCGCCCTCGTGGATCTGTGCCGCCGCGGCGGCGCAGAACGCCTCCAGCCCCTCCAGCAGCGCGGTCCGCTTCCCCGCGGGCATCTGCTCCAGCACGGACCCGAGGGCCCGTTCCCGCCGGGCGCGCAGGTCCACCAGGAAGGCCTGTCCGCGCCGGCTCAGCCGCAGACACAGTTCGCGCCTGCTGGCCGTGCTGGCGTGGCGCTCGACGAAGCCCACCGCCTCCAGGCGGTCGCACAGGCGGCTGGTGGAGGGCGGGGTGGAGCCGAGGGCGTCGGCGAGCATGCGCAGATTGATGCCGTCGTTGTGCTCCAGGATGAACAGCACCCGGATCTGGGACGCGGACACCGGTGCCGTCGAGGCGCGCCCCCACAGGACCTCCAGCAGTTCGGCCGCCTCGGAGGTCACACGCGCCACCTCGTCGGGTCGCGGGTGGGAGGAGGAAGTCACGGGCCCACTCTTCCAGGCATCTCGAACACTGTCAGCTCTGGAAAGAATGGCGTATCCGACATCGTGAACAGATTCGTGGCAGCCGAACGGGCCCTGCGCTCCGCTGCTCCGCACCACCTGGTGGACGCGTTCCGCGACGTACTGGGCGCCGAATGGTCGGCGCGGGACGTCGAGTTCTACCTGGCCGACTACTCGCTCACCACGCTGCGGCCCACGTCCGCGCACCCGGATTCCCCGGATCCGCTGCCGGTCCACGACGGTCCGGCCGGGCGGGCGTTCGGGGCGCGGGAACCGTGTGTGGAGCGGCGTGGCGAGGGCCCTGTGCGGGCGTATCTGCCGGTCACCGTGCGCGGTGACCGGCTGGGTGTGCCGGGTGTGACCCTGCCGTCCGCCGCGCACGCCGACGCGTGCCTGGGTGAACTGGCCGAGCTGGCCGGGGTGCTGGGCCATGAGCTGGTCGTGGCGGAGCGGGACACCGATGTGTACGTCCGGGCGCGTCGCTCCAGCAGGCTGACGCTGGCGGCGGAGATGCAGTGGCAGTTGCTGCCGGGGCGCTCCTCCAGCCGGGCCGAGTACGCGCTCGGCGGTCAACTGGAGCCCGCCTACGCCGTCTTCGGCGACAACTTCGACTGGTCCGCCGACGCCGACCGGCTGATGCTGTACGTCACCAACGGCATGGGCGAGGGCATCGAGGCGTCCCTGCTGACCCATCTGGGGATCAACGCGCTGCGCAACGCCCGCCGGGCGGGGCTGCCCGTCGCCGACCAGGCGGCCCTGGCCGACCAGGCCGTGCACGCCCGGTACGGCGGGGCCTCGCATCTGTCGGTGCTTCTGCTGGATCTGAATCTGGCCACCGGGCACCTGGAGATCGTCGACGCGGGCTCCCCGCGGACGCTGCTGCTGCGCGACGGGAACGTCGGCGTCGTCGCGCTCGACGCGCAGCTGCCGCTGGGGATGTTCGAGGAGACGGACTACAGCGCCCAGGAGGTGCGGATCGAACCGGGCGACCGGCTGGTCTTCGTCAGCGACGGGGTGTACTCGGTCGCCACGCCCTCCGGGGAGACGTACGGGGAACGGGCGCTGGCCCGCGCGGTCAACGCCACCCGGCTGCTGCCCGCCGCCGACGTGCCCGGCGCGGTGCTCAGGGAGCTGTCCGGTCACCGCGGGACACCCGAGGCGGACGACGACGCGCTCGTGGTCTGTCTCGACTGGTTCGGCCGGGAGGAGGCCTGCCCGCCCCACCGATGAACCCGTCCGTCAGTCGCTCACCCGTCGTTTTCCCAGCCCTTTCCAGTCGTTTCCCGAGCGGGGAGGCGCACCAGTATGTGAGGAGAGACCCGTGCCGGAACAGGACACGGCAGACCGGCAGTTGACACCGGCCCAGGAGGTGGCGCGGTTCCTGCGCGACCGCCAGGAACAGATCGCCCAGCGGTGGGCCGACGCCGCGCTGTTCCGTACCGTCTTCACCCACTCCCGGGACGAGGCGGTGGAGGCCGGCCGGGCCGTCGTGGACGCGCTCGCCGCCGTGGCCGCCGCCGACGGCGTCGAGGACGCGGAGGCCGGCGGCTTCCACGTGGTCCGCGAGCAGCTGGCCCGGACGGCGGCCTCCCGGTCGCGGGCCGGTTCCACGGTCACGCAGATCTCCGCCGAGGTGGACGCGCTGCGGCCGTCCGTCACCGAGCTGTTCCTCGCCGAGTTCACCGCCGCTCCGGCCACGCATCTGCGGGAGTGCGCCACGACCCTGACGGTCCTGATGGGCACCCTGCGGCTGGTGGTGCTGGAGACCGCGCTCAGCGAGGGCGAGGAGCTGATCCACCGGCAGCGGCTGCAGCTGATGGAGGTCGCCACCCCGGTGATCAAGCTGTGGGAGGGCATCGTCGCCGTCCCCCTCATCGGCACCCTGGACAGCGCCCGCAGCCAGGTGGTGATGGAGCGGCTCCTCGACTCGATCGTGGAACAGCACGCCCGGTTCGCGATCCTGGACATCACCGGTGTGCCGACCGTCGACTCCCTGGTGGCCCAGCATCTGATGAAGACCGTCGCGGCGGCGCGGCTGATGGGCGCCGAGTGCGTCGTCTCCGGCATCCGGCCGCCGATCGCGCAGACCATCGTCCATCTGGGCATCGACCTCAGCTCGGTTCTCCACCGCCTCGAGAACCTGCCGGTCGAAGTCGGCGGGGCCGGTCATGCGGGGGGCCTACCCGAAGTGCCCGGGAGTACACGGCCGTCACCGCACGCTCCCGTGTCACCACGCGCACCGGTTCGGTCCGCGCCCGCCGGACCGGTGCCGCTACGCCTTGTAGGCCACTCCCCCGTAGACGTCGGTCGGTTCCGGGGCGGTGCCCGGTTCGGCCCGCCACAGCGGGCAGGAGACGATGCCGGGCTCCAGCAGTTCCAGGCCCTCGTAGTAGGCGTGCAGCTGGCGGGGGCTGCGCAGGACGTACGGGACGGCGCCGGTGTCGTCGTAGCCCTCCTGGGCGCGCTTGAGTTCGGCGTCGGTGTCCGTGCTGTCGTAGTGGACGAAGTAGCTGCCGGACGGCAGGGCGGCCTGGAGGCGGCGGACGATCTCCTTGGCCTCCTCGTAGTCCTGGATGTGGCCGAGGATGCCCATCAGCATCAGCGCCACCGGCTTGTCGAGGTCGAGGATCTTCCCGGCGGCTTCGAGGATGGTGTCCGGGTCGTGCAGATCGGCGTCGACGTAGTCGGTGACCCCTTCCGGGGTGCTGGTGAGCAGCGCCTGCGCGTGCCGCAGTACCAGCGGGTCGTTGTCGACGTAGACGATGCGGGACTCCGGGGCGGCCTTCTGGGCGACCTGGTGGGTGTTGTCGTACGTCGGAAGGCCGGTGCCGATGTCCAGGAACTGGCGGATTCCGCGCTCGCGGGCCACGAAGGTGACCGTGCGGATGAGGTAGACGCGGGAGGCGCGGGCCATCGTCTCGATGTTGGGGGCGATCACCCGGTAGGCGTCGCCCGCCTCACGGTCGACCTCGTAGTTGTCCTTGCCGCCCATCCAGTAGTTCCAGATGCGGGCCGAGTGCGGCACCGTGGTGTCGATCTTCGACAGGGCTTCCTGATCGGGAGTGGGGTGGCCTTCTGCCATGGGGACTCTCCTGCCTCACATCGCGTGGTCGTCGCTAACCTATCGTCAACTGCCGTGTGTTTCGCCAGAGTTGGGGCGCACGGGAAGCCGGCGCACGGATGGGGCCGCCCGGTTCGCCGACATCGACGGTCACCACGGGTACGTGCTGGGCGAGGGTGCGGAAGACACGGGCGTAGGCGGTGGCGGCCTCCGTGGCCTCGGACGTGGTGAGGTGGAGCATGGCTCCGTCGCGTTCGGCCACGGCGTCGGCGAGGTCCAGTGCCTGCGGCCAGGTGACCCGGGAGCGGCCACGGCGCAGCGGTCCGTGGACGAGTTCCGCGATGAGGTTGCCGTCGACGGCCAGTCGGCCGGGCCCGGCGAGGAGTTCACGGCAGGGCAGGGCCGGGTCCAGATGGTGGAGGGCGGACGGCATCCGCCGGACCTCGAAGCCGAGGTGGGCCAGCCCGGCCACCAGACGGTCCCGGCCGCCCCCTTCGTGTCCCTCGACGATCAGCGTGCGGTACCGGGTGAGCGCGGGCAGAGGTGGCGGGGTCATCCCCGCCCCTCGGCAGCGGGCGGCAGGTCCCGGCCGGGGGCACGAGGCGGCGTACGCATGCCGCCAGTCTGGTCGTGCCCGGGGGCCCACGGGAGTGCGCGCACGGGTTGTCCGGTTGTGCGGGCGTAGTGATCCGGCCGGGGTCGGGCCCCGGGCGGCGTCAGGCGATCAGGAAGTCGGCCTGGCCCGCCTTCGCGCCCGCCAGGAACGCCACCATCTCCTCCCGGGAGTAGACGAGGGCGGGGCCGTCCGGGTCGGTGGACTGGCGGAAGGCGACGCTGCCGTCGGGCAGGCGTTTGGCCTCGACGCAGGAGCCGCCGTTGGTGCCGCTCCAGGGCTTGCGCCAGCCCTCGGCGCCGAGTTCGGGTGCGGGCACACCGCTGCGGACGGGGCCGTCGGGTGTCCTTGCCATGTGTCACAACTCCTTGCGTAGAGCCGCCAGGATGTCCCTGGTCCGGGACACCGGTTCCGCCTGCACGGACATCCGGTCCAGGACCTCCAGATAGGTCACGACGTCCACGGGCTGATCGACGTACTGGGCGCCCGCGAGGCCCTCGGTGTAGACGATGTCGGGGAGTTCGGAGAAGCCGAAGCGGAAGTAGTGGAAGGGGCCGTACGCCCCCGGGTGGGGTCCGGCCGCGAACCGCATGATCTGGATTCTGATCTTGGGCCGTTCCGTCGCCTCGGCGAGCCGGTCGAGCTGGGCGCGCATCACCTCGGGGCCACCCACCGGCCGGCGCAGCACGGTCTCGTCGAGGATGGCCCACACGGCCGGCGCCTCGGGTTTGACCAGCAGGTCCTGCCGCCTCAGACGCAGGGCGACATGGCGTTCGACCTCCTCTCGGCTCGCGTTGGGAAAGCCGACCCGGATGAGGGCGGCGGCGTAGTCGTGGGTCTGCAACAGGCCGGGTACGTACTGGGGTTCGTAGAGACGGATGACGGCGGCTTCGCTCTCCAGGCTCACGTACGCGCTGAACCACTCGGGCAGCACATCGCGGAACTTGTGCCACCAGCCGGGCTGGTTGGCCTCGCGGGCCAGGGCGAGGAAGCCCTCGATCTCGGTGCCGGAGACCCCGTAGGTGCGCAGCAGCTCCTTCACGTAGGGGATGCGGAGACCGACCTCGGCCTTCTCCATACGGCGGACCGTCAGCGCCGTGACCTCGATGGCGCGGGCGGCTTCGTCGAAGGAGACTCCGGCCCGCTCCCGGAGCTGGCGGAGCCGCTTGCCGAGGACCATGCGCAGGACCGTGGGCGCCGCGGGAGCGCTCCCTCCGACGCGGGTCTCACTCACGTGCAACCTCCCGGGGCGGGATTCACAGCGTGCAGTGTGCCACGCGATCCGTTGACAAGGACAGGTCCTCGCGGTTCATTCTGCAATTATCAGAACGCAGGTTGCGGGCTGAGTTGTTCGGCCACCATAGTGATCGGGTGACCTGCCCCACACTGCGGGCAGCGTCCCTCGAACTCCTCCGGCCCGCCCAGGAGTTGGCGCCACGGCGGGCAGGGGCCGAGACACGCGCCGACACGATGCGACACCTGGATGGCCGCCGTGACGAACGGATTACCGAGGAACCCGGTCAAAGGGGCCGGCGGGCCCAACAAGCCGCTGGCGGCGGCGCTGAAGGAGGCCGGCTGCTCGTACGCCTCCCTCGCCCTGCGGGTCAACGACCTGGGCCGCTGTCAGGGTGCGGAGACCAACTACGACAAGGCCTCCGTCACCCGCTGGCTCCAGGGCCAGCAACCACGGGGAAACACACCGGAGTTGATCGCCGCGGTGCTCGGCGAACGGCTGGGCCGCGCGCTCGCTCCGGCCGACCTCGGTTTTCCGCTGGATCGCGGACGGCCGGTGACGGGACGGGCGTTGATGTTTGTCGAGAACGTGTCGGAGACCCTGCACACCCTGGCGGAGCTGGGCTCCACGGACATCTCCCGGCGCAGTCTGCTGGGTTCGGTGCCGTTCGTGCCCGGCGCCCTGACGAACCCTCAGCGGGCTTGGCTGCTCTGGCTGGTGGAGAGCCGGGACGCGCCCCGGCTGGCCCCGGTGTCGGGCGGCGGCCCGGTGGAGCAGGTGCACGCGATGCTCCGCATGTTCGACGAGATGGACAACCAGTACGGCGGCGGCGGTATCCGCACCAGCATCGTGCAGTACCTGACCACCGAGGTCATCCCGCTGCTCCAGCAGCGCGGTCTGCCGCCGCACCACCGGCGCGAGCTGTTCGCCGCCGCCGCCCGGCTTGCCGCGATGGCGGGCTGGAGTTCGTACGACGCCGGGGAGTACGGCCTGGCCCAGCGGTACATGACACAGGGGCTGCGGCTCTGCGCGGAGGGCCGTGACCATGTGCTGGGCGGTCAGATCCTGGCCGGGCTGTCCCATCTGGCGACCAGCCTGGGCCGCCCCGACGAGGGCGTGGCGCTGGCGCGGGCCGGGGTCGCCACCGCCAAGGACGCGGGCAGTCCGCTCGGGCTGATGCGGCTGCACGCCATGTCCGCGCGCGGACACGCGGCGCTGGGCAGGCCCCGGGAGACCGCCGAGGCGCTGCGCGCCGCCGAGAAGCAGCTCGACGCCAGCCGGGGCGCGGCCCAGGAGTCGCCGTGGGTGCGGTTCCTCGACCACCACTACCTCCAGGCCGAGTCCGCCGTCTGCTTCCGTGACCTGGGCCTCGCCGCACAGGCCGAGCACACCGCGAGCGAGTCGGTGCGCGCCCACGCCGACCGCCGCCGGCGCCAGGCGATCAGCCGGTCGGTCCTCGCCACGGCCCACCTCCAGCAGAATCGTCTGGACGAGGCAATCGCCACGGCCGACGACGCGCTCGAAGCGCTCGGCGGTGTGCACAGCGAACGCTCCATCCAGGCCCTGCGCGATTTCCGGGGCCGCCTGGCGTCCCGCCACCACGAGCCCCTCGTCCAGGACTTCGAACGCCGCTCGCGGGTGGTGCTGGGCACGGCCGCCTGACCGCGCCCGACCCGCCGTCGGAAGCGCCTCAATAGCCGTACGGCGAGGGCGCGTTCTGGGCCCGGTCCACGGGCAGATGGGCGCCGGAGACGCCGGTCGCCCAGTCGGAGAGCAGGAACACCACCGTGCGCGCCACCTCGTGCGGGGTGACGGGGGCGCCGGTCGGCAGCTCCGCCCCGGCGAAGGCCTCGTACGCCGAGGGGTCCTCCCGGCGCATACGGTCCCAGCGGCGGCCGGGGATCAGCATCGAGCCCGGCGAGACGGTGTTGACACGGACGCGGTCCGGGCCGAGTTCGCGGGCCAGGGTGGCGGCCAGTTGGATCAGGGCGCTCTTCGCCACCCCGTACTGGGCGGGCGGTCCCGGCTTCCAGCCCGAGATCGAGCCGATCAGCACGACCGAGCCGCCACCGGCCGCGCGCAGACCGGGCAGCGCGGCGCGGACGAGCCGTGCGGCGTGCCCGACGTTCAGGTCCCAGGTGGCCGCCCAGTCGGCGCTGTCGGCCTGCTCGAAGGTGCCGCCCCGGGAGCCGCCCACGCAGGCGACGACACCGTCCAGAACACTCTGGTAGGGCGGGTCCCCCTCGGAGCCGAAGCGTTTCGCCGCAGCCGTGACGAAGTCCTCCAGCCGTCCGGGCTCGGTGACGTCGAGCGCGGCGGTGACGAGCCGGGCCCGCTCCTCGCCGGTCAGCGAGTCACCCAGTGCCCGCAGCCCCGCCTCCTGACGCGCACAGGTCGCCACCCGGCCGCCCTCGGCGAGCAGCAGCCGTACGACACTTTCGCCCAGCCCCCGGCTCCCGCCGGTGACCACCACTGCCCTGCCGCGCACGTTCACCATGGTCGGGAACCTACACAGCGGGCGCCACCACCCGCCCGCAACTGCACAACCCCTCCACCACCTGGTGTTTTGTGTGGCCGGTGCTGTTGTCTTCGACAACAGCACCCCCAAGGATTCGGAGGACCCCGATGACGGCCGTCAGTGTCGGCCCGCCCCGCCGACGGACCCCAGCCGCGGCGGCGCACGACCCCGGGTGGAGCGTCCATGACACCCCGTCCGCCGGAATGGACGTGGACGTGGACATGGACATGGACCGGTCGCCGGACGCGGTGAGGCTGCCTTGATCTCGATCGAGCGGTCCCGCCTCGTCCGGATGGCGGTACCCGCGCGCCCCTCGTGCGCCGCCCGGGTGCGGCGCACGGTGGCGGCGCACCTCGCCCGCTGGGAACTCTCCGCGATCCTCGACGACGCGGTCCTCGCCACGGACGAACTGTTCGCCAACGCGGTCCGGCACGCGAGCACCGATCCCGCCGACACCGTCGGCGTGGTCCTGGAATGCTCCGGGCGCGAACTGCGTGTGACACTCGCCGACCCCTCGCCCGCGCCGCCCCGGCCACGGGCGGCGACCCCGTTGGCCGAGTCGGGCCGCGGGCTGTCGCTCGTCGCCGCGCTGGCCGACGACTGGGGCACCGATCCGCCGGAGCCGGGTGACGCGGGCAAGAGGGTGTGGTTCTCGCTCGCCGTCCGGGAGCCGATGTGAAGGGCGCCCCGGCCATGGAACCCACGTCCCCTCCCGTCCCACGCCTCCCGGCGGAGTCCGGGTCCGACGCCGTGCCGCCCCCGAAGCGGGTGACGGCCGCCGAGTTGATCCGCCGGGCCGAGGACGAACGGCGGCTGGCCCACGAGGCACGGTCCGCGTCCACCGCGCGGGCCCGCGACCGTATCGCCGCGTGCCACGCGGGCAACGGGGACGCCCTGCGCGCGATCGTCGCCCGCCACGGCTGGCCCACCGCCGAGTCGGTCGGCGAACCCGCCTCCACGGCGGCCCTGCTGATCCTGCTGCACTCCCCCGACCTCGGCTTCCAGCTCACCTGCCGCGATCTGATCGCCGAGGCCGCCGCCGACGGCCGCTGTCCCGCCGTGCACCACGCCTACATCGCCGACCACTGCGCGGTGGCCCTCGGCCGGCCCCAGTTCTACGGCACCCGTATCAACCCCGGCACGCTCTTCCCGTACCCCATCCGCCACCCCGAGACGGTCGACGAACGCCGCCGCGACGTGGGCCTCGGCCCGCTCACCGAGCATCTCCGGGCGGTGCGGCGCGGGTTGGGCGCGAGCGGCGGACTGTGAAACAACCGGCCTGCTCCGGGGAGGCAGTCGGCGTGGGCCGGTGGCGAGTGCGGCCCGGCCCCCGCCTCATCCTCAGCCCGCCGCCCACCCCGCGTAGAACAGGCCGAGGCCGGCGATCACGCAGATGCCCTGGATGGTCCAGAAGCGGACCACGACGAGGACCTCGGACCAGCCCTTGAGTTCGAAGTGGTGCTGGAGCGGGGCCATGCGGAAGACACGCTTGCCGGTCAGCTTGAACGAGCCGACCTGGATGACCACCGACATGGTGATCAGGACGAACAGCCCGCCGAGAACGGCCAGCAGCAGCTCGGTGCGGGAGCAGATCGCGAGCCCGGCCAGGGCGCCGCCGAGCGCCAGGGACCCGGTGTCGCCCATGAAGATCTTGGCGGGCGAGGTGTTCCACCACAGGAACCCGAAGCAGGCGCCCATCAGCGCGGCGGCGACCACCGCCAGGTCGAGCGGATCGCGTACCTCTATGCAGGAGGCGGGGTCGGTGAGTTCCATGGCGTTGGCGCACGAGTTCTGGAACTGCCACAGCCCGATGAAGGTGTAGCCGCCGAACACCATGACCGACGCGCCGGTGGCGAGACCGTCCAGACCGTCCGTCAGGTTCACCCCGTTCGACATGGCCAGGATCATGAACAGGGCCCAGACGACGAACAGCACCGGCCCGATGGTCCAGCCGAAGTCCGTGACGAACGACAGCTTCAGCGAGGCCGGCGTCTGCCCCCGGTCGTCCGCGAACCGGATGGCGAGCAGCGCGAACACGATGCCGACGATCAGCTGACCGGCCATCTTCGCGCCGGCCCGCAGCCCCAGCGAACGCCGCTTCACGATCTTGATGTAGTCGTCCAGGAAGCCGACCACGCCCATGCCCGCCATCAGGAACAGCACCAGGAACCCCGGATACGTCGGGCTCTCACCGGTGATGACCTTGGTCGCGGCGTAGGCGACGAGGGTGGCCAGGATGAAGGCGATGCCCCCCATGGTGGGCGTACCGCGCTTGCCGGCGTGGCCGCGTGGGCCGTCGTCCCGGATGTACTGCCCATAACCCTTCCGGGCCAGCAGCTTGATCAGCAGCGGTGTGCCGATCAGCGTCAGGAACAGGCCGATGGCCCCGGCGTAGAGGATCTGGTTCATCGGACGGCGGTCTCCCCCTCGGTCGCGCTCTGATACGCGACGGCCTCACCGGTAACGCAGGTGTCACCAGTAACGCAGGTGTCTCTGGTGTCGCAGGTGTCGCTGGTTCTCACGGCCCCACCCTATGCAGTGACCTGATCTTCGTATCGCGGTGGGTAGTTGACGAAGGGACTGAGGTGAACTCGGCGGACGCTCGCGTGAATCGGCCGCCGGAGCGGGCACCGGAGCGGGCACCGGTCGTGGGCCGTCCCCACCGGGGCGCCCCACCCGGCCGGGTCGCCCCAGGAACACACCGACCAGGACCAGAAGCAGTCCGCACAGCTGTCGGCCCGTCAGTGACTCCCCGGCGACGGCCGTGCCGAGGAGGACGCCCGTGACGGGGTTGAGGAGGCCGATCAGACCCACGGTGCCGGCGGGCAGCCGGCGCAGCCCGGTGAACCAGGCGACGAAGGCGAGCGCGGTGGCGATCAGGGAGACATGGGCGAAGGCGAGGAGGGCCCCCGGGGAGAGCGTGGGCGGCGGGCCCTCCACGGCGACGGCGACCGGGAGCAGGAGCAGGCCCCCGGCGGTGAGCTGCCAGGCGGTGGAGGCGAGGACGTCGGTGCCGGCGTTCCAGCGTTTGGCCAGGATGTGACCGAAGGACGAGACGAGCAGGGCGGCGACCGAGCCGAGGATGCCGGGCACGCTGGTGGCCACCGCGCCCGTGAGCAGCATCAGACAGACCCCGACGAGCCCGATCACGGCGCCGCACAGATGCGCGCGGGCGGGCCGTTCGGCGACCAGTGGCCAGGCGACCAGCATCATCGTCAGCGGGGCGGCGGCCATGACGGTCGAGGCGACGCTCGTCGGCAGCAGCTGGGAGGCGGCGTAGACGAGGACGAAGAACACGCTCACGTTGAGCAGCCCCAGCAGCGCGGCCCGCCCCCACCAGACACCGCGCGGCAGCCTCCGGCACAGGGCCAGCAGGACGAGCCCGGCGGGGAGCGCCCGCAGGGCCGCCCCGTACAGCGGGCTGTCCGCCGGGAGGTACTCGTGCGTGACGAAGTAGTTGGCGCCCCAGGCCACCGGCGCGATCGCGGTCAGGGCCACCGCTCGCATATTGGCTTCCATGGAAGACAATATAACTTCCCCGGAAGCTATCATGGTGGGCATGGAGGAACGTCCGTCACCACCCGACCGCGTGGCCCGTATCCAGGCCGACTGGCGCCGTGAGCGGCCCGACCTCGACGTGGGCCCGCAGGCGGTGATCGGCCGGCTGCACCGCCTCGCGGACCGGCTCACCGAGGAACTGTGTCTGGTCTACGGCCGCTACGGGCTCAGCGAGGGCGAGTTCGACGTGCTCGCCACCCTGCGCCGGGCGGGTGCGCCCTTCGAGCGGGCGCCCGGCGAACTGGCCGCGCACACCATGGTCACCACCGGCGCGATGACGAAGCGGATCGACCGACTGGAGCGGGCGGGGCTCGTCACCCGCCGCCGCGCCGAGGACGACCAGCGCGGCCGGATCGTCGCCCTCACCCGGCCGGGGCGGGAGCTGATCGACGCGGCGTTCACCGAGCACATGCGCAACGAGCGCCGACTGCTGGATCTGCTGACGGAGGCCGAGGCCGGGTCACTCGAAACGGTGCTCACGACATGGCTGTCCCGGCTGGACCGCCCGGGGCCCTCCGACGACGGGTGACGCGGCGGCCCGGCCACCGACCGACCGCCGGATACGGACCGTGTCGTGCCCTCCCCCACCGGCCCACCGCCCGGTCACCCGGCTCGGGCTGAGACACTGCACGTCATGGCCTCTTTCACTCCCGCGCGCGCACTGATGATGCTGACCACCGGGCTGACCTGTCTGCTGATGGCGGGCGGCGCCCTGATCGGCGCGCTGATCGGCGGCGGTGTCGTCGCCCTGGGAGCGGCCGTGTGCGCCGGGCTCGTCGGCATGGTGGGCTCGCTCATCGTGCGGCGGCGGGCCATGGCGCACTTCGCCACGGCCCAGCGGCAGGCCGGGCAGCGGGGCTACGCCGAGGGCATCGCGCACGGCGTGCTCATCCATGTGACCGCCTACGAGGCCGCCGTCTTCCCCCGCACCGGGCCGAACGGCGTCAGCGCCGAGGAGCGCGCGGCCCGCCGCACCATCGCCTACCGCATGGCAGCCCTGGACGAGGTCCCCCAACGTGTCCGCGTCGCCGCCGCCGACGCCCTCGCCCTCCTCGACAAGACCGACCGCGAGGGCGCCGAAGAGGCCCTGGCCCGCCTCGCGACGACGGTACGGCTGGAGTACTCGCGCCTGTGAGACCTTCGGCGCCCGTACGGCGGTCGCGCTCAGTGGCCGCTGATCCCCCGAGGTGTGTACGGCCGCTCCAGTTCCTCGATCTCCTTCTCGGTCAGGGTGATGTCGAGTGAGGCCACGGCGTCGGTGAGGTGGTGGGGCTTGGTGGCGCCGACGATGGGGGCGGACACCGTGGGGCGGCCGGACAGCCAGGCGAGGGCGATCCGGGCGCGGGGCACCCCGTGTTCCGCGGCGATCCGGGTGACGGCGTCGACGATCTCGCGGTCGCCCTCCTGGTACAGGGTCTTGCCGAAGTTGTCGGTCTCGGTGCGTGCGGTGACGGTGTCCGAGTCCCGGGTGAGGCGGCCCCGGGCCAGCGGGCTCCAGGGCAGGGTGGCGACGCTCTGGTCCGCGCACAGCGGGAGCATCTCGCGCTCCTCCTCGCGGTAGAGGAGGTTGTAGTGGTTCTGCATGGACACGAACCGCGTCCAGCCGTTCGCCCGCGCCGCGTGCTGCATCTTGGCGAACTGCCAGGCGTACATCGAACTCGCCCCGAGATAGCGGGCCTTGCCCGCCTTCACCACGTCGTGCAGGGCCTCCATCGTCTCCTCGACCGGGGTGTTCGGGTCGAAGCGGTGGATCTGGTAGAGGTCGACGTGGTCGGTGCCGAGGCGCCGCAGGCTGTTGTCGATCTCCGTCATGATCGCCTTGCGGGAGAGCCCCGAGGCGTTGGGGCCCTGGTGCATGGCGCCGTTCACCTTGGTCGCGAGGACGATCTCCGCGCGCGGCGCGAACTCCGCGAGGGCGCGGCCGACGATCTCCTCGCTGGTGCCGTCGGAGTACACGTTCGCCGTGTCGAAGAAGTTGACGCCCGCGTCCAGCGCCTGCCGGATCAGTGGGCGGGAGGCCTCCTCGTCCAGCGTCCAGACGTGCGTGCCTCGGTCGGGGAGGCCGAAACTCATGCATCCGACACAGATCCGGGACACGTCCAGACCCGTCGAGCCGAGCTTCACGTACTGCATCGTTGCGACTCCTGCCTGTGGGGTGTGCGGCCGACACAGCGTACGGAGGAGCGGGGGTGCCGGGCGGTCGGATCCGGTACCGCCGGGCGGTCAGATCCGGTACCGGCGCAGGGCCGGGGTCACCGTCGCCAGGAGCAGTACGGCGGCGATGACGAGGAGGCCGCCGCCGACGACCGCCGCGCGGGCGCCGAAGGCCGCTCCGGCGGTGCCGTGCAGGACATCGGCGAGTCGGGGGCCGCCGGCCACGACCACGGTGAAGACGCCCTGCATCCGGCCGCGCATCTCGTCGGTGGCGGCGGACAGCAGGATGGCCCCGCGGAAGACCATGGACACCATGTCGGCGACCCCGGCGGCGGCGAGGAACAGCACGGCGAACCAGAGACTGGTGCTCAGCCCGAAGCCCGTGATGGCGGCGCCCCAGGCCAGTACGGCGCCGATGACCATGAGGCCGTGCCGGTTCGAGCGGGAGAAGGTGCCCGACATCAGTCCGCCGACGACCGCGCCGATGGGGATCGCGGCGAACAGCAGACCGAGGGCGAGGCCCTCGCCGTAGGGCGCGTACGTGGTGTCGGCCAGCTGGGGGAAGAGGGCGCGCGGCATGCCGAGGACCATCGCGATGATGTCGGCGAGGAAGGACAGCAGGAGCACCTTGTGCAGGGCGATGTAGCGGAAGCCCGCGAGGACCTCCCGCCAGCCCGCCCGCTTGGTCGTCGCCGTGTCGAGGGGTGGCAGGGGCGGCAGCTTGTAGACCGCCCAGAGGGTGACGCAGAGGGCGAGCGCGTCGATCAGGTACAGCTCGGCCAGGCCGATCACCGGGATGAGGGCGCCGGCGAGCAACGGGCCGGCCACCAGGCCGAGTTGCATCACGGTCGAGCCGAGGGCCGCGGCGGCGGCGAGTTGGCCCGCGGGGACGAGGCGGGCCACGGAGGCGTTGCGGGCGGGTGCGTTGAGGCCGAAGAACGCCTGCTGGAGGGCGAGCAGGGCCATCAGCGCCCAGACGGATTCGAGGCCGGTGACGGCCTGCACCCAGAACAGCACCGAGGTGACGGCGATACCGGTGTTGGTGACGAGCAGCAGAGTGCGGCGGTCCACGCTGTCGGCGACGGCGCCGCCCCACAGCGCGAACACCACCAGGGGCAGCAGTCCGGCGAGGCTCGCGTAGCCGACCCAGGCGGAGGAGCCGGTGATGTCGTAGATCTGCTGGGGCACGGCGACGGCGGTCAGCTGGCTGCCGACGGCCGTGACGATGGTCGAGGACCACAGCCGCCGGTAGGCGGGACGGCGCAGTGGGCGGGTGTCCATCGCCCAGCGGCGCCAGCCCCGGCCGGGCGGCGTCGGGGAGCCGTCCTCGGGTGCGGTGTCGTCGCCCTCCGGTGCGGTGTCGTCGCCGGCGCTGCTCTTGGTGGTGTCCACGGGCATCCTGATGCTCAATACATCTTTCGATACGGACACCACTATCGCGGAGATCACCACCGCCGGGACAGACGGTTTCCCCGTCGTCTCACATGGTGTCGGCGTGCGCGCGTCACGTCGGCTCACGCTCCGGCGATGAGCATCCCGCCGAGCGCGAGCATCGTCACCGCGACCAGTCCGTCGAGGACGCGCCAGGCCGAGGGGCGGGCCAGATGGCGGCTGAGCAGCCGGGCGCCGAAGCCGAGGGCGGCGAACCAGCAGAGGCTGGCGAGGCCGGCGCCCAGGCCGAAGGTCCAGCGCAGGGGGCCGTGGTCGGAGGCGAGGGAGCCCACCAGGAACACGGTGTCCAGGTAGACGTGCGGGTTGAGCCAGGTCAGCGCCAGACCGGTGAGCACGGCCCGGCGCCGGGAGCCCGCCGCCCCGTTCTCCGTGCGCAGCGCGCCGTCGCCGGGCCGCAGGACACGGCGGGCGGCCAGGGCGCCGTAGACCAGGAGGAAGCCGCCGCCGACCAGGGCGACCGCCCTCAGCGCGCCGGGCCGGGCGACGACCACCGCGCCGACCCCGGCCACGCCGAGGGCGATCAGCAGCGCGTCGGAGAGGGCGCAGATCGCGACGACCGGGAGGACGGCGTCGCGGTGCAGCCCCTGGCGCAGGACGAAGGCGTTCTGGGCGCCGATGGCGACGATCAGGGACAGGCCGGTGCCGAATCCGGCGGCGAGGGCGGTCATTTCGCTGAACACACCCCCGACGCTAGGAAAAGCGGCGTCATGCGTACAGCTAAAGATTCTTACGTATCATTAGCGCTCATGATGTCCGAGCTGCCGTTGGATCTGGTGCGCACGCTGCTCGCGGTGGTGGACGAGGGCACGTTCGACGCGGCGGCCGGTGCCCTGCATGTGACGCCGTCGGCGGTCAGCCAGCGGGTCAAGGCGCTGGAGCAGCGGGTCGGCCGGGTGCTGCTGATCCGGGAGAAGCCGGTGCGGGCGACCGAGTCCGGCGAGGTGATCGTGCGGTTCGCGCGGCAGCTGGCCCGTCTCGAACGCGACGCGCACACCGCGCTCGGCCTGACCGGCGCCGGGCAGACCCCGACCACGCGGGTGTCGATCGCGGTGAACGCGGACTCGCTGGCCACCTGGTTCCTGCCCGCCCTGACCCGGGTGCCCGAGGACCTGCGCCCCTGCTACGAGCTGCTCCGCGAGGACGAGCAGCACACGGCCCGGCTGCTGCGCGAGGGGCTGGTGATGGCCGCGGTCACCTCGGCGCCGGACGCCGTGGCCGGCTGCTCGGTCCGGCCGCTCGGGCGGCTGCGGTACCTGCCCTGTGCGACGCCCGCGTTCGCCGAGCGGTGGCTCGGCGCCGGTTCGGGTGTGCCACTGGAGGACGTGATCGCGGACGCGCCGGTCGTGTTCTTCGACCGGCGGGACGACCTCCAGAACGCGTTCGTCCGCCGGCTGACGCGGGGCCGCCCGGCCGGTGTGCGACGGCATCATGTGCCGACCTCGGAGGGCTTCGTGGAGGCCGTGGCCGCCGGGATGGGCTGGGGCATGGTGCCCGCCGCGCAGGCCGAGCGGCTGCTGGACGCCGGGCGGCTCGTCGATCTGGCGCCGGAGCGGGGTGTGGACGCCCCGCTGTTCTGGCAGCAGTGGAAGCTCGACTCCCCCGCGCTGACGGCCGTGGCGGAGGCGGTCGCGGCGGAGGCCGCCGAGGCGCTGGACCCCTGAGGCCGAGGCCCGCGCCTCCCGCCTCCCCCGCCGCCCGCGTCAGGCGCCTCCCCCGGCGGCGAACGGCCCCTCCAGCGCGGCCCATTGGAGCAGCATGATGGTCTTGGCGTCGGCGATCTCCCCGCCGCGGATCATCTCCAGGGCCCGGCGGAAGGGCAGTTCGACGAGTTCGATGTCCTCGCCCTCCTCGTCGAGGCCGCCGCCCTCGTGGGTGCGGGTCGACGGGCCGTAGGGGGCGGCGTAGAAGCTGACGCGTTCGGTGACCGAGCCGGGGCTCATATAGATGTCGAAGACGTGCTGGATCTCGCCGATGGTGTGGCCGGTCTCCTCGACGACCTCGCGCCGCACGGCGACCTCGGGGTGCTCGTCCTCCTCGTCGAGCAGGCCGCCCGGCGTCTCGATCAGCATCCCGTCCGGGTGGCCGTTGACGTACACCGGGTAGCGGAACTGCCGGGTGAGCAGCACGGTTTCGCGGTCGGTGTCGTAGAGGAGGACGGTGGCGCCGTTGCCCCGGTCGTGCGTCTCGCGTTCCTGGGTGCTCCAGGTGCCGTCGGCGTGCTGGAAGTCGAAGGTGGTGGTGCGCTCCACGTACCAGTTGCTGGACAGCAGTTGGACGTCCCGTACCTTCACGCGCGGGTTGCCGGTGAGTTCCCGGCCGGTGCGGTCGAGTCCGGTACGGCCCCGGCGGTCCGGGAGGTCGACACCGACGGTGCCGACGGTCTTGTTGGTCATGTGTCCGCTTCTACCATTCCGATCATGGCGTTGTCAGGCGCCTCAAATGGCGCACCGCGCGCGTCGCTTGGCGGAAGCGGGCACTCCGGGACAGCATGCCCGTATGAAGAGCGATCTTTTCTCCAACGAGAACATGGTCCAGCCGGCGTACGCGCCGGGGATGAGCGTCCAGAACGCCAAGTCGATCAAGTACGCGGTCAACGGCGAGATGCTCGCCCGGCAGGGCGCGATGATCGCCTTCCGGGGGAACCTCCAGTTCGAACGCAAGGGCCAGGGCGTGGGCGGCATGCTCAAGCGCGCGGTCACCGGGGAGGGGCTGCCGCTGATGGCGGTGCGCGGCCAGGGCGAGGCCTGGTTCGCGCACGAGGCGCAGAACTGCTTCATCGTCGACATCGAGCCGGGTGATGTGTTCACCGTCAACGGCCGCAACGTGCTCTGTTTCGACGCCTCGCTGGCGTACGAGATCAAGACCGTGAAGGGCGCCGGGATGACCGGCGGCGGCCTGTTCAACAGTGTGTTCACCGGGCAGGGCAGGCTCGGTCTCGTCTGTGACGGCACTCCGCTGGTCATCCCGGTCTCGCCGCAGCTGCCGGTGTTCGTGGACACGGACGCGGTCGTCGGCTGGACGGCCCACCTCAGCACCTCGCTGCACCGCTCCCAGTCCTTCGGCTCGATGATCCGGGGCGGCTCCGGCGAGGCCGTGCAGCTGAAGCTGGAGGGCGAGGGCTTCGTGGTGGTCCGGCCGAGCGAGGTGACCCCGCAGAAGGCCCAGCAGCACTGAGCCGCCGGGCGACGAGGGGGCCCGGTGGGCGACCGCCGGTGAGCGACTCCACCCACTAACGAACAGATTTTCGAATCGCGGAGTACGCTGCGGGTATGGCCACGCACCTCCAGGGCTCCCTCTTCGACCAGTCCGACGACCTCCGCCTCGGCCCCCTCGACGGCCTGCGTCGGCGTGAGCTGGGCGCCGGGGCCTGGGTCGACGTCCTGCCCGGGTGGCTCGGCGGGGCCGACACGCTGTTCACCCGGCTCGCCGAAGAGGTGCCCTGGAAGGCGGAGCGCCGGCAGATGTACGAGCGGACGGTGTCCGTACCGCGTCTGCTCGCCTTCTACGGCGCCGAGGACGCCCTGCCGGATCCCGTCCTGGACGAGGCCCGGCAGGCGCTCTCCGCGCACTACGGCGCCGAGCTGGGCGAGCCGTTCGCCACGGCGGGGCTCTGCCACTACCGCGACGGCCGGGACAGCGTGGCCTGGCACGGCGACCGGATCGGGCGGGGCGCCCGGGAGGACACGATGGTGGCGATCCTGTCCGTGGGCGACCCCCGCGATCTGGCCCTGCGCCCGCACGGCGGCGGGCGGACACTGCGGTTCCCTCAGGGGCACGGCGACCTGATCGTGATGGGCGGCTCCTGCCAGCGCACCTGGGACCACGCGGTTCCCAAGTCGGCGCGGGCGGTGGGGCCGCGCATCAGCATCCAGTTCCGGCCACGGGGCGTGCGGTAGCGGCGCCCGGGGTCCGCTACTTCCGGCCGGCGAGGGCGCGCGACTGGGACGAGCGGGCCAGCTTCGGGCCCAGCCAGCGCTTGAGGCGGCGCAGCGCCTCCAGACGGCCGACCGCGCGGTCGAGGCGGTAGTAGACCTGCGGCGGCACATAGGGCAGCAGCGGGGAGTGGCGCTGGCCGAGGAGCGCGAACATCTGCTCGGGCGGCAGGTCGATGTACCGGTGGATGTTCTCGTACCACTGGGCGCTGTGGCGGGCCGCGCTCTGCAGCCGCAGCAGCTCGGACTTGCGCCGGCGCTCGTACGCGGCGAGCGCGGTCTCCGTGTCCGGATGGGCGCCGAGGGCCTCGGCCAGGCAGATCGCGTCCTCCAGGGCGAGGGTGGTGCCCGCGCCGATGGAGTAGTGCGTGGTGTGGGCGGCGTCGCCGAGCAGGACCAGATTGCCGTGCCGCCAGGAGCGGTTGGTCAGGGTGCGGAAGGTGAGCCACTGGGCGGTGTCGTCGTCCTGGGCACGACCCAGGAGCGGGTGGCCGTCCAGGATGTCGGCGAACAGCTTCTCCAGCAGGGCCAGGCCGTCCGCCTCGCCCATGCGGTCCAGGCCCAGGCCGCTCAGCGTCCTCGGGGAGCACTCGACGACGCAGGTGCTCTGCTCGTCGCTGAACGGGTAGGCGTAGGCCCAGATCCAGCCGTGGTCGGTCTCCTGGAAGGAGAAGGTGAAGGCGTCGTAGACCTTGGTGGTGCCCAGCCAGCCGTAGACGTTGCGGCCGAGGGTGATGTCGCTGCCGAAGCGGTCGGCGTGCCGCTCGCGCACCGCGCTGTGGACGCCGTCGCCCGCGACGACGAGATCGGCCTCGGGCAGGTCGTCGGCGGTGATCTCGTCCTCGTACTCCACGCGGACCCCGAGGGCCCGCGCCCGCTCGGCGAGCAGCTCCAGCATGCGACGCCGGCCGATGCCGAAACCGTCGTCGCCGGGCTGGACGGTCGTACGGTCGCGGACGTACGCCACGCCGCTGTTCCAGTTGACGGAGTTCTCGCTGATGGCGAGGGCCGTCTCGGGGTCCTTCTCGCGGAGCTTGTCCAGCAGTTCGGACCAGTAGGTGACACCCCAGCCGTAGGTCGATCCGGCCGGGTTCCGTTCATGGACGGTGATGTCGTGGGACGGGTCCTGCCGCTTCATCAGGATCGAGAAGTACAGGCTCGCCGGTCCGCCACCGACGCACGCGATCTTCACGCGAACTCCCATTTCGCTGCGCAAAGCGATCAATTGACCACGAAGAGTAGCAGTGCGCGCGCACTCCGGATTCACGTCACTTTGCCCGCGTGATCCCGGCCACGCGATCCGCGCCGACACCGCAAGATCATCGGCGCCACCGCCGCCACCGGGCGGAATATCTCCCTCCACCCTCGCCCCGGAGGCCGTGGCAGCAAGATCATCCTTATTCAACCTTGCACGACATTTACTTAATTGTCCGGATCGGAGCCAACCGACTCCCTGGGATTTCCCCCGCTCCTCCATGGATCGATAGGCATGACGGGTCATCAACCCACCCTTTCCCAGGAGGCCTTCGCATGCCCGACCTCACCCGCCGCCACGCGCTCGGCGCCGCGGCAGCCCTCGCCGTGACCGTCGGCACCCCGCTCACCGCCGCGGTCGCGGACGACCACGCAGACCACGCAGACCACGCAGACCACGCAGACCACGACGGCGACGCCGGTCATGGCGGCCGACAGGCCCCCCGGGCCTTCGACGAGGTCTACCGGGGCCGTCGGATACAGGGGCACGCGACCGAGGGCGGCGGTCACCATCACGGCGCCGGGTACGCCGTGTTCGTCGACGGCGCCGAACTGCATGTGATGCGGAACGCCGACGGCAGCTGGATCAGCGTCGTCAGCCACTACGCCCCGGTGTCGACCCCGCGCGCCGCCGCCCGCGCCGCGGTCGACGAACTCCAGGGCGCCCGTCTCGTCCCCTTCGGCTGATCCCCACCCGCACCACCCGCACCACCGGATCCACCCGAACGACCGCGAGGAGCCGCAGCACCATGACCGTACGCAAGAACCAGGCCACCCTGACCGCCGACGAGAAACGGCGCTTCGTCGACGCGCTGATCGCGCTCAAGCGCTCGGGCCGCTACGACGAGTTCGTCACGACCCACAACGCGTTCATCCTCGGCGACACCGACAACGGTGAACGCACGGGCCACCGTTCGCCGTCCTTCCTGCCCTGGCACCGCAGATTCCTGCTGGAGTTCGAACGGGCCCTGCAGTCCGTGGACCCGACCGTCGCGCTCCCCTACTGGGACTGGACGGCCGACCGCACGGCCCGCTCGTCACTGTGGGCGCCGGACTTCCTCGGCGGCACCGGGCGCGGCCGCGACGGGCAGGTGATGGACGGCCCGTTCGCCGCGTCCACCGGTGACTGGCCGATCAACGTACGCATCGACGGCCGCACCTATCTGCGGCGCTCCCTCGGGGGCGCGGTACGGCAGTTGCCGACCCGGGCCGAGGTGGACTCGGTGCTCGCGATGTCCACGTACGACATGGCGCCCTGGAACAGTGCCTCGGACGGTTTCCGCAATCATCTGGAGGGCTGGCGGGGTGTGAACCTGCACAACAGGGTGCATGTCTGGGTGGGCGGTCAGATGGGCACCGGGGTCTCCCCCAACGACCCGGTCTTCTGGCTGCACCACGCGTTCGTCGACCGGCTGTGGGCCGACTGGCGGCGCCTGCACCCGGGCTCGGCGTATCTGCCGGGCGCCGGGACACCGAACGTGGTCGACCTCGACGAGACGATGAAGCCGTGGAACGACTCGACCCCGGCGGCGCTGCTGGACCACACCGCGCACTACACGTTCGACGCGGCCTGACCCGCGCTCACGCCGTTCCGGCGGTCGCCGTGCGGCACTCCGGGTGCCCCCAGCCCTGGTCGTTCTTGGCGATCTGCTCGCCCGCGGCGTAGGGACGGCCGCACAGGCAGCGGCCGGGAAACTTCGCCTTGATGGTGCGGGACGAGGCCGAGGACGACGAGGACGAGCCGTTCCGGGTGCCGGACCTGCCGGGCTTCCCGGACTTCGCGGACTTCTTCGCCGCGCTCCAACGGGACGGGACCGTGTCGGGGGCGGCCGGGGGTTCCGGG
Source organism: Streptomyces phaeolivaceus (assembly GCF_009184865.1). NCBI lineage: Bacteria > Bacillati > Actinomycetota > Actinomycetes > Kitasatosporales > Streptomycetaceae > Streptomyces > Streptomyces phaeolivaceus. Next base: position 332,307 of record NZ_CP045096.1, read on the forward strand.
GAGCCCAGTTCGGTGCCGGCGGGTTCCTGGACGACGGCCGCCTGGCTGGCCGCGCGGTCGGCGAAGTCGTTGAGCGGGTCGCCGTCGACCTGGTGGGCGGGGACGTAGCGGAACTCCACGGCGCGGTCGGCGAGCAACTCGTCGATACGGACCACGAGTTCCTGGTTGGCGACCGGCTTGCCGGCGGCCGTGCGCCAGCCGTTGCGCTTCCAGCCGGGCAGCCAGGTGGTGACCGCCTTCATCGCGTACTGGGAGTCCATCCGGATCTCGATCGGGACGGCCGGGTCTGTGGCCGCCAACAGCCGCTCCAGCGCCGTGAGTTCGGCGATGTTGTTGGTGGCTCTGCCCAGCGGGCCGGCCTCCCAGCGCGAGGGGATCTCGTCGTTCTCGGCGACCACCCAGGCCCAGCCCGCTGGTCCCGGGTTTCCCTTGGACGCTCCGTCACAGGCGGCCACAACACGTTCCGGCATGCGCTCGATCATGCCATGCGCGGGGGTGTGGGACCGTCCACGGGTCACACACCCCGCTCAGTCCACGTCCGTCATCGGCGGCATCTCGCCCTGGGCGTTGGTGACGTCGATGACGGAGAACGAGGCGCCCTGCGGGTCGCTGAGCGCGGCGAAGCGGCCGAAGGGGGTGTCCATCGGGCCGTAGCGCAGGATGCCGCCGAGCTTGGTGGCCTTGGCGACCGCGTCGTCGCAGTCGGCGACGGTGAAGTACACGTTGATGAACGAGGGCACCTCGGGCGGGAAGTCCTCCGCCGTCATCCGCATCCGGCCGAGGAGCGGGTCCGCCCCCAGGTGGAAGACCCGGAAGTCCATGTGCGGGCTGTCGGGATCCTCCATCCGCTTGGCCCGGAACGGGAAGACGGCCGGGAAGAACGTGTCCGACTTCTCGGGCTCGCGGGTGAAGACCTCGGCCCAGATGTACGCACCGGGCACGCCCATGGCCTCGAAGCCCTCGTGAACTCCGGCCTGCCAGACGCCGAAGACGACACCGTCCGGGGAGCGGGCGAGCAGCATGGAGCCGAACTCGCCGACCCGCATCGGCTCCATCAGCACCTCGCCGCCGTTGTCGCGGACCTTGGCGGCGGTGGCGTTCACATCGGGCGAGGCGAAGTACAGGCACCAGGCGGACTGTCCCTCCTGGCCGGGCATCGGCGGGACGACCGCGGCCACCGCCTTGCCGTCCACGTACGCCTGGGTGTAGTTGCCGTACTCGGTGGACGACTCGCCGAACGTCCAGCCCAGTACGTCGCCGTAGAAACTCTTCGCCGCCTCGACATCGCTGAACATCGCGTCGGCCCAACAGGGCGTTCCCTCGGGATGTGCGGCCATGACTGCCACTCTCCTCGGTTCGACTGGTGGTTCCCCCGGACAGGTGGCCTCCCCGGTCTCACGCTAGCCAGGACCGCTCCCGGACGCGCGCCGAACGGGACGGACCGCGTGAAACCGGCAGGGGATCCAGAGGACGGGGGCACGTTCGGGACCACGGCTGTGCGTCGTCTGATAATTTCAGCGACGCTCGCACTCCCGTTCGCCTCGACTCGTGAGGTGCCACCATGTCCGGCCGGCCGTTCAGACGTACGGCGCCGCCGTGCGCCCGGGGCCGGTCGGCGCGTCTGATGCTCGTGGTCTCGCTGGTCCTCACCACGTTCGTGTTGTTCTGCGCGGGTGCGCCGCCCGGTGAGGCTCCGGCGCCGCGCCCGCACTCGGTGTCGGCGGATCTCCCGGCGGAGCGGCCGGACAGCGCGCGGGCGGGCGCGGTGGAGCGCGACCCCTGTGAGCACAGCCCCGGCGGGCACGACTGTCATGCCGCCGACCCGGCGGCGGTGCTGGGCCAGGCGCCGCTGCCCGGCGCCGATCACACCGCCGCGTCCTGGCAGCCCGCGTCGGCACCGGCACCGGTCGCGTCCTTCGGCTCCGGGGAGCCGGGGCGGGCCCGTCCTCCCGATCTCCACGAACTGCAGTTGCTCCGCGTCTAGGCCGGACCCGGCCCGTACGACGCGCACATACGACTCGCATCGCAGGACCGCCGTGCCCGCGCGGGCACGGCAGGGAGCAGAAGGACGATCCCCATGGCTTCATCCAAGTCGAAGGCCAAGAACGGCGGACCGACGGGCAAGAACTCCAGCCCCAAGGCCAGGGAGGCGGCGCGGCGTGCCCGCGTCGAGGAGATACGCAAGGCCGAGCAGTCCCGGGAGCGGCGCATGCGGCTGCTCACGCTCGGCGTCACCGGTGTGATCCTCGCCGGGCTGGTGGGCGGCGGCTGGTTCCTGATCGACTCCGCCCAGGAGAAGGAGGAGGCGAAGGCCGCGCCGGTCGACGGGGTGAAGAGCTGGTCGAAGCTCTCCCAGAACCATGTCGCCGAGCCCGTCGAGTACAAGATGAGCCCGCCCGTCGGCGGCGACCACAACCAGGTGTGGGTCAACTGCGACAAGCAGGTGTACACCAAGGTCGTGCCGAACGAGAACGCGGTGCACGCGCTGGAGCACGGCGCCGTCTGGATCACGTACAGCGACAAGGCGGCCAAGGCGGATGTCGAGTCGCTCACCGATCTCGTGAACAAGACGACGTACACCTTCATGAGCCCCTACGAGGACCAGTCCTCGCCCATCGTGCTGAGTGCCTGGGAGCACCAGTTGAAGGTGGACAAGGCGTCCGACCCGCGGGTGCAGAAGTTCCTCGACAAGTACGTGCAGGGCGAGCAGACGCCGGAGCCGGGTGCCGCGTGCTCCGGCGGGATGACCCCGTGAGCGGCGGCACCTCCTGAGCGGAGAGGGCGTCCGGTCGTTTCCGTTCCGGGCGCCCTCGTGGCCGACACGGGTCTTCCGCCCCGCCCCGGGCTGTGCTTGCCTGGGGAGCCTTTTCGATGGCCGGGGCGGGAGTCGCCGTATGCGCAAGCCGTGGATCGTGGGAGTGGTGGGGGCGGTGCTCACCGCGCTGCTGCTCGGCGGGTGCGGGGATCCGGCGTCCGGGCCGGACGAGGCCCCGGTGTCGGCCGCGGCTCCGGACCCGTCGTCGACCACCCGCCGAAGGGCCGCCACGGCGTCCCCCGCCGAAGAGGGCGACCCGGTGAAGCCGGCGCCGAAGGTGCTCTACCTCGGTGACTCGCTCGCGACGGAGAACCAGAACGTCCTGGGCTCCTTCCTGAAGGACGATCTGGCCGCCCGCTACACCAGCGCCCCGTACTCGGGCACCACCCTGTGCGACTACCTGGAGGGCACCGCCGACCGGTCGCTGGTGCCGCCGCAGGACAAGGCCGCCGCGCTGGTGCGGCGGCTGGGCCCGGACTATGTGGTGCTGCAGTTCTGGGGCAACTCCTGGGACTACACGCCCTGCATGGACGGTGTCACCTTCGGCGAGGACCGTGCCGAGTACTTCCGGCGGTACACGGCCGCCGCCGATCTGCTCACCGAGCAGATCGCGGACGCGGGCGGCACGCACCGGCCGAGGATCGTATGGGTGTTGCAGGGCCCGGACCCGATGACCCCGGACCGGATCCGCCGGGTGAACGCCCTGTACCAGAAGCAGGCCAAGGCCTCCGGTGATCTGGTCGCCGACGCCGGCAAGGCCGTGAGCCCGGCCGCCGACCGCTACACCTGGGCCCAGTACCTGCCGTGCACGGCGTACGAGCGCGCGCACGACGGCTACTGCACCCAGCCCGGCCGGGCCCGCACCGCCCTCCATCACGACGAGGACTTCCTGCACTTCTGTCTGGCGCCGACGACGTCCAAGCCGCGGCCGTGCCCGGTGCCGTCCCCGGGGATCACGCGGATGGCCCGGGAGATCACCCGGGCCATCGCCGACGCGAGCGGTGCCTAGACCCGCTGCGAGGTGGTGGGCTCGTCGTCCCCCGCGCCACCCGTGTCCGCCGCACCGGCCGCTTCCGCGGCTTCCGCCGCCTCCTTCTCCTGCTGCTTCTTCGACGCCCACAGGCTCGTCACGGTCGTGACCGCGAGGACCAGGACGATGAACCCGAGGGAGAACGGGATGGAGATCTCCGGGACATGGACACCGGACTCGTGCAGGGCGTGGAGGACGAGCTTCACGCCGATGAAGCCGAGGATGATCGACAGGCCGTAGGAGAGGTGGACGAGCTTCTTCAGCAGGCCGCCGATGAGGAAGTACAGCTGGCGCAGGCCCATCAGGGCGAAGGCGTTGGCGGTGAAGACGATGTACGGGTCCTCGGTCAGGCCGTAGATCGCGGGAATGGAGTCCAGGGCGAACAGGACGTCCGTGGAGCCGATCGCGAGCATCACGACCAGCATCGGCGTCATCACCCGCCTGCCGTTCTCCTCGATCCACAGCTTGGTGCCGTGATACCGGTCGGCCACCCCGAAACGCTTCTCCACCGCCTTGAGAAGCCTGTTCTCCTCGTACTCCTCCTCGTGGCTCCCCTTGCGGGCGTCCTCCACCAGCTTCCACGCCGTGTAGATCAGGAACGCGCCGAAGAGGTAGAACACCCAGGAGAACGTGGAGATGATCGCCGCACCGGCCGCGATGAAGACCGCCCGCAGCACCAGGGCCATCAGCACCCCGACCATCAGCACCCGCTGCTGATACTGCGAGGGCACCGCGAACTTCGCCATGATCAGCACGAACACGAACAGGTTGTCGACGCTCAGCGACTTCTCGGTGATGAAGCCCGCGAAGAACTCCCCCGCCGGCCTGCCCCCGCCGACCGCGAGTATCACCAGACCGAACGCGATGGCCAGAGCGATCCAGACGGCCGACCAGATCCCGGCCTCCTTGATCGACACGTCATGGGGTTTGCGGCCGATGAAGAAGTCGACGCCCACCAACACGCACAGAGCGACGACGGTGAGCAGCCAGGTGGTCAGGGTGACGTTCAAGGTTCCTCCGGGTAACAGGTGGTGCACAGGAAAGCCTCACCGGCATCCTTTGCATCCGCTACCCGGCTCAGGTAAAGAATGACCGAAATCCCCGTACACACCCTGGTGGCGGCCCTGTCGCGGAGACCGCCCACCAGGGTGAGAGGTGTTGCCGGCACCGGCTACTCGCCCGCGTACGCCTTCCGCAGGGCGGCGAGGTCGAATTTGCCCATCGACATGAACGCGGCGGTCGCGCGGGCCACCTTCTGCGGGTCGGAGTCGCTGATCATGTCGATGAGTTCGGCGGGCACGACCTGCCAGGACACTCCGAACCGGTCCTTGAGCCAGCCGCAGGGGCCCGGCTCGCCGCCCTCGGTGAGGCTGTTCCAGTAGTAGTCGATCTCGTCCTGGTCGGCGCAGAGGATCTGGAAGGAGACGGCCTCGGTGAACTTGAACTCGGGGCCGCCGTTCAGCGCGACGAACCGCTGGCCGTTCGCCTCGAACTCCACGGTGAGCACGGAGCCGGCCGGCCGGGGCGCGCCCTCGCCGTAGTGGGTGACGCGGCCGAGCCGGGAGTTCTTGAAGACCGAGACGTAGTGGGCCGCCGCCTCCTCGGCCCGGCCGTCGAACCACAGGCAGGTGGTGAATCCGTCGCTGGACATGGGTGCCTCCTCGGGCGGGGTGTGTCGTCTCCCCTGGGGTGTGTCGTCATCTGTATCGACCGGCCCCGGTCCACAAACTCATCGGTGGCACGGGGACGAGATGCGCCGGGCGGGGGCGGCGATCGGCGCTCTGCTATCGGCGAATCTGCCGTGGGCAGAGAAAGGCCAGGTGAGGGGCGGTTCCCGGGGAGGGTGGAGACAGCGGCCGTCGCGGTCGCGTTCACCCCCAGGGAGGAACCGTGACTCCATTGATCACCGGCCGGGCCCCCGCGCCCGCCCCGCGCGCCGAGGAGGGCGACACCGCGCCGTCCCGCTTCGACGACCATCTCGCCACGCAGCTCCTCGCACAGCGGATCGTCCTCCTCGGCACCCAGGTCGACGAGGTCTCCGCGAACCGGGTCTGCGCCCAGTTGCTGGTGCTGTCGGCGGAGGACCCGCGCACCGACATCAGTCTGTACATCAACAGCCCGGGTGGTTCGGTGACGGCGGGTCTCGCCATCTACGACACGATGCGGCTGATCCCGAACGACGTCGCCACGCTGGCGATGGGTTTCGCGGCGAGCATGGGCCAGTTCCTGCTGAGCGTCGGCACGCGGGGCAAGCGGTTCGCGCTGCCCAACGCGCGGATCATGATGCACCAGCCGTCGGCCGGGATCGGCGGCACGACGGCCGACATCGAGATCCAGGCGCAGAACCTGGAGTTCACCAAGCGGGCCATCGAGCGGATCACCGCGGAGCACACCGGCCAGTCCGAGGAGACGATCTCCCGGGACGGCGACCGCGACCGCTGGTTCACGGCCGAACAGGCCAGGGAGTACGGGATGGTCGACCGGGTGGTCGAGTCGCTCGACGACGTACGGCCGGCCTCTTCACGGCGACGGATGGGACTGCAGTGATGGGGACCTACACCATTCCGAACGTGGTCGAGCGGACCGCGCAGGGCGAGCGGTCGTACGACGTGTTCAGCCGGCTGCTGTCCGAGCGGATCATCTTCCTCGGCACGGAGATCGACGACGGGGTGGCCAACGTCGTCATCGCGCAACTCCTCCATCTGGAGGCTGCGATGCCGGACCGCGAGATCTCGGTGTACATCAACTCGCCCGGGGGATCGTTCACTTCGCTGATGGCGATCTACGACACGATGACGTTCGTACGGGCGCCGATCTCGACGCTCTGTGTGGGGCAGGCGGCGTCCACGGCGGCGGTGCTGCTGGCGGGCGGGGATCCCGGGCGGCGGTACGTGCTGGAGCACGCGCGGGTGCTGCTGGGGCAGCCGGCCAGCGGGGGCCGTCAGGGGACGGTGTCCGATCTCGCGCTCCAGGCCAAGGAGATGGTGCGGATCCGGGCGCAGGTGGAGGGGGTGCTCGCCCGGCACACCGGGCGTGAGGTGGCAGAACTGCGGGCCGACATGGACCGGGACAAGGTGTTCGCGGCCGAGGAGGCGGTGGCGTACGGGCTGGCGGACGAGGTGCTGAGCCGACGGCTGGTGGAGGTCTGAGTTCCGCGCCCCGTCAGGCCACGAGGCACAGGCCGTTGTAGGAGGCCTTGGGTGTGCTGCGGGTCAGTTCGGTCTGGGCCAGGGAGAGGAGGTCTCCCAGGCTCAGGCCGAGGGCCTGGGCGGCTGCCGCCAGAACCTCCGAGGAGGCCTCCTTGCGGCCCCGTTCCACCTCGGAGAGGTACGGCATGGAGATGCGGGCCGCGTCGGCGACGTCCTTCAGGGTGCGTTCCTGGGCCAGGCGTTCGCGGCGGAGCACGTCGCCGACGAGGTCGCGCCACAGGGGTTCCCTGGCGGGCGGGGCCGGTGGGGCGGCCGGAGGCGCCGTGGCCGGGCGGGTCCGGGCCGTCGCCGGGCGCAGGGGGACGACTCGGGCTTCGTTCGACGCGTGTGGGCTCACCCCCTCAGCCTAGGAACTCGTCGCGCCACGGGAAGGGTTCGGCGTTCCGCCCTCAGGGAAATCCCGGTTCCGCGCGCCGCGGTTCACTGGCCGATGCGGCCGTCGACGCGTTCACGCAGGAGGTCGGCGTGCCCGTTGTGCCGGGCGTACTCCTCGATCATGTGGACGAGGACCTCGCGCAGGGCGATGGGCTCGTCGTCGTGGCGTCCGGTGACGGCGAGGTCGGGGGCGGCGGCCACGAAACGTTCGGCGAAGGCGACCTCGGCGCGCCAGGTCCGCCAGGCGTCGGCGACGGCCTCGGGGTCGGCCACGGCGTCGTTGAAGTCCCCGTCGGGGTCGTCGCCGGCCCGGTAGTGGCGCGGCGCGGCCGGTTCGCCCGCCAACGCCTCGCGGAACCAGTACTGCTCCACGCCGGCCAGATGGCGTACGAGCCCGAGCAGCGACATGTTCGACGGCGGCACCGAGCGGCGGGCCAGGGCCCGCGCGTCGAGGCCCGCGCACTTCAGCTCCAGGGTGAGGCGCTGGTTGCGCAGAAAGCCGACCAGGGTGGCCCGCTCGCCCTCGAAGCCGCCTTCGCCGCGCGGGTCCCCTTCGGGGCCGACGAACCGGTCGCCCCAGCCGGGTTTCCGCTCCGGCAGGGGCTGGTCGTCGGGCCGTGTCTCCAAGCTGTCACTCATGCGGAGGATCATCGGCCGTCACCGCCCCGGTCCGCCACCGCATTCCGCCGGTCAGCCCCTCCGGCTGCCCCTGGTGGTCATCAACTGCTCACGGAGAACGGTCAGTTGGTGTGAGGTGTCGACGGCACGGTTCTCGTCCAGGGTCGTCAGGGCGAGGAGCAGGACATCGGCGACGACGAGCGCGGTGAGGGCCTCCGAGGTGATGCCCGTGGGGGTGTGCGGGGCGGTCAGGACGGCGTCGACGCGGTCGCCGAACTCCTCGCCGAGTTCGTCGGTGACGAGGACGACCCGGGCCCCGACCGCCCGCGCCCGTTCGACGAGGACGGTCAACTCGTGCAGGGCGCGCCCCGGTTGAAAGATCACCACGGCGTCGCCCTGGCGGAGCGCGAGGAGGTGGTCGGCGAGCGCGAAACCGGTGGCGCCGCAGAAGCGGGAGCGGCGGTCGATGCGGCCGAGGGCCAGGGAGAGATGGCGGGCGGCCGGTTCCGAGGCGGCGATGCCGAAGCAGTGGATCTCGACGGCGTCGGCGAGCGCGGTCACGGCGGCCCGCAGGGCGTCCGGCGCGGTCAGCCGCCGGGTCTGGTCGATGCGTTCCTGTGCCTCGTCGATCACATCGGTCCAGATGCCGTCGAGGTCCGGGCCGACATGGGCGATGCGCCGCTTGAGCCGTACCTCGGGGGCCACGGCGGTGGTGAAGCCGGAGGCCAGCTCGCGCTTGAGGGCGGGCAAGCCGGCGTAGCCGAGGCGCTGGAGCGCGCGGACCACGGTGGCGTTGCTGGTCCCGCTGGCCGTGCCGAGTTCCTGGGCGCCGGCGAAGAGCAGCTGCTCGACGGGGGCGCCGACCAGGTACTGGGCGACCGCCCGCTCGGACGCGGAGAGGCTCTCCCAGTGGTCACGGACCGCCGCCCGGAGCCGCGCCAGACCCTCGCCGAGATCGCCGCGGTCTCCACGATCCTCGTGATCTGAAATTTTCATTACAGACATTGACTTCCTCGTGACGGTCGTTACTCTCCTGGACGACACATTCCAGGAGGGAAGCTTCTCGTAACCGACGTTACAGCACAGCGTCATCCACGGGCAGCTCTGCTCGCCGCGTGGCGCGGCGGCTGGGTCGACACGTTCGTCTCCCGGGTCACGGACGTCATGTACGCCTTCCCCGGGCCGCTGTTTACCGTTGGCCGCCGTGCCCAGGAAGGGCTGGGACCCGGACGACGCGGTCGCGGCACGGGCGGCGCTCGCCGGGCAGCCGACGGGCTGAGGTACGAGCGTGATCTGCGCGGTGGCCCGGTCGCGACCGAGCAGGGCGACGCGTGGGGCGTCCAGGTCCGGTTGGCCCGGGGCCCGGTCGGCCGGGTCGGCCGGGTCGGCCGGGTCGGCCCCGGGGACGCTTCGTCGGCCGGGCCGGTCAGGACTCCGGGGTGACCGACTCCAGGGCGCTGAGGGACGCCGTCTCGGTGGTCGTGGTGTCGTCGGGCAGCGAGTCGGCCGTCTCGGGGCTCTCCGACTCCGTCGTGGGCTCGGAGGTCTCCGGCTCGGGTTCCGGTGACGAGGGGGTCGACGGAGTCACCGAGGACGAGGAGGGGCAGGGGCTCTCGGTCCTGCCCTCACCGGAGTCTCCGCCCGGGGTCGAGCGGCACGGCTCGGGCTTCTTGGTGGGCGGCTTCTCGGTGAACGACGTCGACACCGACGGGGAGGGCCGGTCGACGGGCGGGTCGGTCTTCTTGTCCTTCCCTCCGGTGTCGCCCCTGGGCCGGGTGAACCAGTCGTCGTGCTCGGCGTCGTAGAGGACGAAGACCTTGACGATCGTCGTCGAGCCCTCGACGACCACGACGTTCTGCGGCCGGTACGACGGCCAGGAGTCGCCCTTCGGCTCGGGCGTGGTCTTCTGCGCGACCGGCTGCTTCAGCGGGTTGCCGCAGGCGCAGCGCACCCGGGGCACCCCCCGGTCGTCGACGAGGACGGCGGTGCCGGCCTGGAGGACGGCCTGATAGCTGGTGGCGGCGCCGTCGCGGTAGCCGTGGTTGGTGACACGGGTGTCCATGCGCAGCTGCACCGGGGTGAGCGAGCGCAGATGGGCGGGCACCCCCGAGGACTTGACGCCCGCGACGGAGGCGAACGCGTCGTTCTTGGCGGGGTTCGCCCCGAGCACCTCGATCTGCTTCTCGACATCGCAGCTGGCGACGTTCCGGGTACCGCCGTAGAGGCCGGGGGACGCGCCGTCCACGGCCCGCGTCACATTGCCGGGTTCCGAACTGCCCGGTGACGCCTCGGGGGTCTCGGGCGGGGTGGAGCTGTCCGTCGCCGTCGACTCGGTGAACGGGTCCGGGCCGGACTTGCCCGCCGCCTGGAGGAACACCTCCCCGTCGGCCGAGCCGCCCGAGTCGTCGGAGCGGGTGAAGACGACGATCAGGACCACCGCGACCACGGCCGCGGTGACCATGAGGGCGATCCGGGGAGCCGACCGCCACCAGGGGTGACCGGGACTCCCGGACCCCTGCCCGGAGTCACCGGATCCGCCGGAGCCGCCGCCGGGCCCGCCGGGGCCCTCCGGTCCGCCCCCGCCGCCCGTGCCGCTCGGCGGGGTGGGGCTCGGCGGGGTGGGGCTCGGCGGGGTGGGGCTGGGTTGCGTCGGCCCGGAGAGCGGGCCGGACGGCGGGCCGGTCGGACGGCCGGAGGACGGTTGCTCGGAGCTCACGGGGCTTCTCCCGCCATAGGGGCACTGCGGCGATGTGCGGCTTTCAGGCGATTTCCTGCTCTTACCCTGCGTTTACCGCCGCTTTATTCCACAACAGGCCCATTGTGTGCTCTGGCCCCGTGCCACCCGCAAGCCGAGCGGGCCGGGGGCTCCCGGCGCGCGGAGTGCCTCCGGCGTGCTTAGCGTGGCAAGAGTGAGTCCTCGGACACTGAGTCCCCGGCAGGCGAGCGCACCCGAGCGGGAGGTCGCCCGGCACGGCTGGCTCCAGGCCCTGGCCACCGTGCTCGCCGGGCTGATCGCGATGATCGTGACGGCGTCCCTGGGGCTGTGGGCGGCGGGTGCGGCGGACCTCCCGGACGGCGCGTTCCCCCGGGTCGTCGCGGCCACCGTCGTGACGGCGGTCGGCGGCACGATCGAGCTGTCCGGCGGCGCCGGGGCCTTCGCCGAGACCCGGGCGGGTCTGACGGCGATCCCCCTGTCGGTGACCCTGGTGGGCGCGCTGGTCATGGCCGCCGGGTTCCTGCGACCACTGCGGCACCGGGCGGTGGCGGGGGCGACCGAACTCGCGGGCTGGGCGGCACGGATCGCCGTCCTGTGGCTGGCGGCGCTGATCGGCCTCGCGATCGCGGCCCGGCAGACCTTCGACATCCCGCTCGGCGACGTGGGCGACTTCTTCGGCACCTCCGCCGACGTGGGCTTCGAGACGGCCGTGGTGCCGACCGTGTTCTTCGGACTGCTGTGGCTCGCCGGGGTCCTCGCCCTGGCGCTGCTGGTGTCGCGCGGGGCGCCCCTGCCGGCGCGGCTGCTGCGGTTCCAGGAGTCGGTGCGGCCGGCCGCGTACGCGATGGTCGGGCTGCTGCTGGCGTATGTCGGGATCGGGCTGGTGATCGCGGTGGTGGTGGCGCTGACCCGTGGGCACGCCGCCGAGACGGCCGCGGTGATCCTGCTGGGTCTGCCGAACGTGGTGTGGCTGGTCTTCACGATCGGTCTGGGTGCCACCTGGGACAGCCAGGTCGAGGGGCCGTTCGGGCTGCCGATGCCGAAGATCCTGGACGAGGTCGTGCGCGGCCCGGATGTGTCGACCCTGAACCTGGGCTCGCTCGCCGAGTACGACGGCCGGGTGTGGTGGCTGCTCGTCGTGAACGCCGTGCTGCTGATCGGCGCCGCGTTCGTGATGGCGGCCCGCTCACCGGCCCGGATGCGGCTGTGGCAGCACGCCGTGCACATGGCGGCGGCGCTCGTGCTCACCGTGCTGACGGTGTGTCTGGTGGCCCGGATCTCCGCGCACTACGGGCTGTCGGTCATCGGCATCGGCGACCTCGGCGGGGACCTGGGCGGCGAGCTGTATCTGCGGCCCCATCTGTGGTCCGCGCTCGGACTGGCCGTCGTCTGGGGGCTGGTGACCGGGTTCCTGGGCGGGGCGCTGGCCAAGGGAGTGCATCGGCGGGGCGCGGTCGGCGCGGACGCCGAGCGCACCCCGTAGGCGGACGCCGCCCGCACCCCGTAGGCGGATGCCGCCCGCACCCCGTGGACGGGCGGCGACCACCGGCCCACGACGGGCGGGCGCCGTGGCGCGCCCGCCCGGGGTCAGTCGCTCAGTCCCCCGTCGGCGTCGGGTCCGCGGCGCGGCGGGCCACGAGGGAGGCGCAGATCTCCCCGGCACGCACCGCCGTGGTGGAGAGCAGGGTCGAGGTGAGGCCGTGGGTGTGCTCGGTGCCGCCCTGGAGGTAGATGTCGGCGGTGACGTCGGGCACGGTCGCCACCCGGTGGTCACGGCCGACGCGTAGGGCGTCCTCCTCGTCGCGCAGGCAGAGTTTGCCGATCTCGCCCAGGTTGTCGCCGACGCCCTGCGGCTGGTAGCCGGTGGCGTAGACGAGGAGGTCGGCGGAGAGGATCTCGCGCTCCCCCGTCGGCAGGAACTCCACGGTCACCTTGACGTCCTCCGCGCCCGCGTCCACCTCGCGCAGCCGGGAGACGTTCATCATCCGCAGCCGCTCGTGGCCCTGGACCTTCTCCTGGTACATGGTCCGGGACAGGGCCTCGATCAAGTCCATGTCCACGACGGAGTAGTTGGTGCTGCGGTGGTAGTCGAAGAGCGACTGCTTCACCTCGCGGGGCGAGTCGTAGTACAGGTCGACGGCCTCGGGGTCGAAGATCTTGTTGGCGAAGGGGCTGTCGTCGGCGGGCGTGTAGCCGTACTTGGCGAAGACGGAGCAGATCTCGGCCTCGGGGAAGTTGCGGTGGAGGTAGTCGACGGCCTCCGCCGCGCTCTGTCCGGCGCCCAGGACGACGGCCCGGCGTATCGGCTGTCCCGAGGCCCGGACCTTCTCGACGCGGGGCAGCAACTCGCTGTTGTGCCAGACCCGTTCGGACAGCGAGGCGCCCTGCGGGAGCCGCGGTTCCAGGCCGGTGGCGACACAGACGCTGCGGGCGCGGCGGACGGTCAGGCTGTCCGGGTCGCCGGGCACCCGGCTGGTGACGTCGAACCAGCGGACCTCGCCGTCCCGGGTGACGGGGCGCACGGAGACGACCTCGGAGGAGTACTCGACGAGGTGCGCGACACGGGCGGCGGCCCACTCGAAGTAGTCGTGGAACTCGATACGCAGGGGGAAGAGGGTCTTGAGGTTGAGGAAGTCGACAAGGCGGCCCTGGTCGCGCAGGTAGCACAGGAAGCTGAAGTCGCTGGTGGGATCACGCATCGTCACCAGGTCCTTCAGGAAGGACACCTGCATGGTGGCGTCGTCGATGAGCATCCCGCGGTGCCATCCGAAGCGGGGTTGTCTCTCCAGGAACCCGACCTTCAGTCCGCCCTCCGGTCCACTGTTCGCGGACTGTTCATGCAGTGCGATGGCGAGTGCGAGATTCGATGGGCCGAACCCGATACCCAGTACGTCGTAGATGGAATCCGGCCCGGTGTGCAGCGTTGTCACCGCATCGCCTTTCATAGAGCGGGTCACAGAGTTTCTCAATCAGGAACACAACCTCCCTCAAGCAAAGACATATTAGATAAGGCAAGCCTTACCTAGCAACGGTGAGGGGGCTCATGTGCGGGTCGTCATGTTCGGGTACCAGACCTGGGGGCCACTTCCGCACGGTGGGCGGATGTCTGACGGCTCGTCCCTGAACCGGCGGGGGCGGTGGGCCCGTTCGTGACACTTCTCACAGGCGCCCGCCCCCGGCCGTGTGTCAGCCGGCGGTGCCCGCCACGGACACCGGGTCCGCGCCGCCCGTCTCGGTGCCCTCGTGGTGGCGGCCCATCGGGATGACCATCGGCGTACGGCTGACGGGGTCCTCGCCCACGACGCAGCGCAGCCCGAAGACGTCCTCGACCATCGCGGCGGTGATGACGTCGGCCGGGGTGCCCTCGCCGGCGACGCGCCCGCCCTTCATGGCGATGACGTGGTCGGCGTACCGGCAGGCCTGGTTGAGGTCGTGCAGGACCATCACGACCGTGCGGCCCTGGTTCCGGTTGAGGTCGGTGACCAGGTCGAGGACGTCGATCTGGTGGGCGAGGTCGAGATAGGTCGTCGGCTCGTCCAGCAGCATCACGGGGGTGCCCTGGGCGACGGCCATGGCGATCCAGGCGCGTTGCCGCTGGCCGCCGGAGAGTTCGTCGACGGGCCGGTGCGCGAGGTCGGTCATGGCGGTCGCCCTGAGCGCCTCGTGGACGGCCTCCTCGTCGCCCTTCGACCACTGCCGCCACCAGGTCTGGTGCGGTGAACGCCCGCGCCCCACCAGGTCGACGACCGTCAGCCCCTCGGGGGCGATGGGACTCTGCGGCAGGATGCCGAGCTGCTGGGCGAGGGTGCGGGTCGGGATCGAGTGCACCGAGCGGCCGTCGAGATGGACGACACCGGCCTTGGGCGTCAGCAGCCGGGCCAGGGCGCGCAACAGGGTGGACTTCCCACAGGCGTTGGCCCCGACGATCGCCGTCACCCGGCCCGTCGGGATCACCAGGTCGAGATCGTCTACGACGATCCGGTCGTCGTAGGCCAGGCGGAGACCCTCGGCGCGCAGCTCGGGGCCGTCCGCGCGGGAGCCGACGCGGTGGCCGGGGCGAGAATCCGAGCGCGGATCGGGGCGGGAGCCGGTGGGGGCGTCGGCACGGGAGCCGTCCCGGGCTTCGGCGTCGGTATCACCCGGGACACCGGCACGCGAGCCTCCCCGCGCTGCGGCGGCGGCACCGGCCGGGGCATCCGGACGGGCACCGGACGGGGCCTCGGCACCGGAACCGGCCGAGGCCGCGGCCTGGGCACGCGGGCCGACCCGGACTTCGGCACCGCTGTCGGCCGGGACACCGGCACGCGGGCCGACCCGGACTTCGGCGTCGGCATCACCCGGGACACCGGCACGCGAGCCTCCCCGCGCTGCGGCGGCGGCATCCGGACGGGCACCGACCGCCCCTTCGGCACCGGGACCGGCCGAGGTGTCCGCACGGGAATCGGCGGGGACTTCGGCGTCGGTATCACCCGGGACACCGCCACGGGAACCTCCCCGCGCTGCGGCGGCAGCACCGGCCGGGGCATCCGGACGGGCACCGACCGCCCCTTCGGCACCGGGACCGGCCGAGGTGTCCGCACGGGAATCGGCGGGGACTTCGGCGTCGGCATCACCCGGGACACCGCCACGGGAACCTCCCCGCGCTGCGGCGGCGGCACCGGCCGGGGCGTCCGGACGGGCACCGGACGGGACTTCGGTGTCGGGGTCGGTGTGGGAGTCGGTGTGGGAGTCGGCAGAGGCGTCCGCACGGACTTCGCCCTTCGTGACCGGTTCGTACTTCGATGACACGTCTTCAGCCTCCTGAACCGGCGCGGTTGGCGCGGATGAGCAGCCACAGCAGGACGGGGGCGCCGAGGACCCCGGTGACGACCCCGACCGGAAGTTCCGTGTCCGGGATGATCTTCCGGGCGGCGAGGTCGGACACCAGCACCATCACGGCGCCGGTGAGCCCGGCCGCGACGGGTGGCGGGAACGGGGTGCCGGCCAGGCGCTGGGCGACCTGGGGTGCGGCGAGCGCCACGAAGGCGACCGGTCCGGCGGTCGCCGTACCGAAGGCGACGAGCCCGACCGAGATGAGCAGGACGGCGACCCGGACGGTGTGCACCCGGGTGCCGAGGCCCTTGGCGACGTCGTCCCCGAGCTGCAGGATCCGGATCTGCCGGCCGAGGAGCACCGCCGGGGGCACCAGCACGGCCATGGTGATCGCGAGCGGGCTGATCTGGTCCCAGGTGCGGCCGTTGAGGTTGCCGACGAGCCAGCCGAGGGCGGCCTGGGCCTGGAAGCGCTGGCCTCGGGCGAGGAGGTAGTCGGTGATGCTGGTGCAGATCCAGGCGATGCCGATGCCGACGAGGACGATGCGGTAGCCGGTGGTGCCGCGTTTCCAGGCCAGGACGTACACCAGCAGTCCGGCGGTCAACGCGCCCAGCAGGCCCAGGGCTTGCGTGTTGAGGCCGCTGTCCCGGCCGAGGACGATCCCGGCGACGACCACCGCGCCTGCGCCCTGGGTGATGCCCATCATGTCGGGGCTGGCCAGCGGGTTGAGCGTCACGGTCTGGAGCAGGGCCCCGGAGATGCCGAACGCGATGCCGACGAGCAGCCCGGCGAGGGCGCGGGGCAGCCGCAGTTCGTGCACGATCAGCTGGGTGCCGGGGTCGCCGACGCCCACCAGGGCCTTCATCACATCGGTGACCGGCAGGTCGATGTCGCCGACGGAGGTCTCCACGGAGAACGCCAGGAACGTGGCGGCCGACAGCAGCAGACAGACGGCGAGCAGCCGGGGGCGTACGACACCGGAGACGGGCGGGACCGGGATGCGGAACGCGAGGCGGTCGCCGGTACGCCGGGTCGGCGTCGGGTCCGCGTCGCCCTTCGGGGGCGGCACGGGCGCGAGTTCGGTGGTCATCGGCTCACAGCTCCACGGGTTCGGTCTGCAGGGGCCCGCGTCCGCCCGGTGGTCGTGCGGTGGCGTGCGGTCATGGGTCACAGCTCCGCGAGGCGTCGGCGGCGGACCAGTGCGATGAAGAAGGGGCCGCCGATGAAGGCGACGAGGATGCCCGCCTGGATCTCGGTCGGGCGGGCGATCAGGCGGCCGGCGATGTCGGCGGTCAGCAGGAGGCAGGGCGCCAGGACGGCCGACAGGGGGAGGAGCCAGCGGTGGTCGGGGCCGAGGCCCGCGAGTTGGGCGAGGACGCGGGCGATGTGCGGGACGACCAGGCCGACGAAGACGACGGGGCCGATGACGGCGACCGCTCCCCCGGTGAGCAGGGTGACGGCGACGACCCCCTGGACGCGGATCGGGCCGAGCCTGAGGCCGAGGGACTTGGCCACGTCGTCGCCGAGCGCGAGGCTGTTGAGGGCCGGGGCGCAGGCCAGGGCGAGGATCGCGCCGACGGCCAGGAACGGCAGGACACGGAGGAGGACTTCCTGGTCCTGGTCGGCGAGCGAGCCCGCGCTCCAGAAGCGGTAGCGGTTGAGGGCGTCCGGGTCGGTCAGGGCTATGGCGCTGGTGAGGGAGAAGAGCAGCGAGGTCACGGCCACGCCCGCCAGGGCGAGTTTGACGGGGGTGGAGCCCGACCGGCCGAGGCCGCCGAGGACGTACACGAGGACGCTGGCGGCGAAGGCGCCGCCGAAGGCGAACCAGATGTAGCCGTACACCGAGGACATGCCGAGCACGCCGACCGACAGGACGACCGCGAAGGCGGCGCCCGCGCTGACGCCGAGGATGCCGGGGTCGGCGAGCGGATTGCGGGTGAGCGCCTGCATCAGCGCGCCCGCGAGACCGAGGGCGGCGCCGGTGGCGAGACCGAGGGCGGTGCGGGGCAGCCGTACCGACCAGATGACGGTGTCGACACGGGCGTTGGGGGGGTTGCCGAGCAGGGTGTGCCACACCTGGTCGAGGGGGACGCCGAGCGCGCCGAACGCCATCGACAGGGCGCACAGTGTGATCAGTGCCACGCCCGAGAACGTCAGCAGCAGTACCGCGCGGGGGCCTTTCGCCACCCGGACCGCAGAGGTCCCCACGTCTTCAACTTTCTTTGCTGAGGCTTGCCTTAACCGTAGAGCGAGCACCCCGTGAATTAGGTAACCCTTACCTTAATATTCCCGCGACCCGGCTCAGACCGCACGCCTTCCCGTACCCCGCCCGCCCGCGTCAGGACGCGGGCTGCTCCACCTTGGTGTCCGTCTCGCCGTCGACGGCCGCCGCCAGCTGCGGGGCCAGCCGCTCGACCACGTACGGCAGGCTGAGGACCGAGACGAAGGACGTGGCGTTGCCGTAGTCGCTGGACTCGTTGACGAAGACCTCGCGGCCCTCCTTCACGACACCCACGTCCTTGTACGAGGCGTCCTTGTGCAGCTTCGCGGCGTCCCTGACCGGGTCCGCGACGATCCACACGATGGCGTCCTGGTCGAGCAGGTCGGTGCGCTCCTTGCTGATGTTGGCGCCGAACTGGTCACCGATCGCCTTGTCCAGGTCGGCCGGCAGGGAGAAGCCGAGGCCGGTCAGGATGCGCGAGCGGACGTCCTCGCTGCCGTAGACGAACATGCCCTCGTACGGGGTGGCCATGACGGCCGTGGCGCCCTTGAACTCGGGGTGCTCGTCGGCGACGGCCTTGATCTTCGCCTCGGTGTCGGCGACCGCCTCGGTCGCCTCCTTCTCCTTGCCGAGCGCCTTGCCGATGGTCTCGGTCTGCTCCTGCCACGGCACGCCGTAGTCGCTGTACGCCTTCGGCTGGGCGACCACGGGCGCGAACTTGGACAGCGACTCGTACTGCTCCTTGGTGAGTCCGCCGTACACCGCGAGGATCAGATCGGGCTGGAGGGCGGCGATCTTCTCCACCTGCGGGCCGGTGCCGGTGTCCTTGAGGACGGTCGGGGCCGCGGCGGAGCCGAGCTTGTCCGCGGCCCAGGGGCCGATGGCGCCCTTGTAGCCACCGAGCCATTCGGTGGTGCCGACGGGGACCTTGCCGAGGGCGAGGACCGCGTCCTGGTCGGTGAGGCCGACCGTGACGATCCGCTCGGGCTCGGCCTCGATGGTGGTGCTGCCGTACTTGTGGTCGAGGGAGACCGGGAAGGCGGACTCGCCGGAGGAGGTGCTCGCCTTGGTGCCGGTGTCCGACGCGTCGGAGTCGTCGTTCGAGGTGGAGCCGCCGCCGCACGCGGTGGCGAGGAGCAGGGTGGCGGAGGCGAGCACGACGGCGAGCCGCGGCGCTCTACGGGAGCGGAACATCAGAGGTCCTTCGGTTCGGGTTCCTGTGGAGCGATACGTGTGGGGGGCTCGGGGGCCGGCCGGGGGTCGGTGTCGCGGGCGTCCGACCAGGCCGACCAGAGGGCGGCGTAGGGGCCCCGCGCGGCGCGGAGTTCGTCGTGGGTGCCGCTCTCGACGACCCGGCCGGCCTCCATCACGACCACCCGGTCGGCGGTGGCGGCCTGGCTGAGGCGATGGGCGACGATCAGCGCGGTCCGGCCGTCCATGGCGCGGGCGACGGCCTTCTCCAGCGTCCGCGCCCCGGCGCTGCCCGCCTCGGCGGTGGCCTCGTCGAGGATCACCAGGGGCGGGTCGGCGAGGATCAGCCGGGCCAGCGCCAGGGCCTGGGTCCGCTCGCCGCTGAGGCGGTGGCCGCCGTCGCCGACGACCGTGGCGAGCCCGTCGGGCAGGGCCTCCGCCCAGCCGAGGGCGTCCACGCGGTCGAGCGCGGCACGCAGTTCGTCGTCGGTGGCGTCGGGCCGGGCGAGCCGCAGATCGTCGGCGAGGGGGCCCGCGAAGACGTGGGTCTCCTGGGTGATCAGGGCGATCGTGCGGGAGGCGGCGGAGCCGAGTTCGGTGGGCGGGATCCCGCCCACCAGGACGTCGCCGGTGGTGGGCGGCTGGATGCCCGCGACCAGCTTGGCCAGGGTGGTCTTGCCGGCTCCGCTGGCGCCGACGAGGGCCACGCGTTCGCCGTGCCGGACCGTCAGGTCGATGTCGTGCAGGACGGGGTGGCCGGTGCGGTAGGCGTGGCCGAGGCCTCGGACGGTGACGTCGACGCCGCCGGCCCGGACGGTGTGCTCCGGGACCGGGGGCACCGGCTCGTCCGTGACACCGACCAGCCGGGCGAGGCCCGCGGTGGCCGACTGGGCGTCGTCGAGGAGGGCGAGAGCCGCGTTGACGGGACCGAACAGACCGTGGAAGTACAGGGCGGCGGCGGTCGTCGTACCGATGCTGGCGGAGCCGTCGCGGACCAGCCAGTAGCCGGTGACGAGGACGGCGGCCAGCCCGATGTACTCGGCGATGTGCAGTCGGCTGTAGAAGCCGATGACCAGCCGTACGCCCCGCATGGTCAGCGCCACCACGGACCAGGAGCGGTCGGTGACCCGCTCGGTGTGCTCCTCGCCGAGGCGGAACGACCGGACGGTGGAGCTGCCGCCGATGGTGTCCAGCATCTGCTGCTGCTGGGCGCCCGCGGCGACCCGCTGTTCGGCGTAGAGCGGGATGGCGCGGGCGACGTACCAGCGCGCGGTGGCGATCTGCACGGGGACCGCGAGCAGCGTGGCCAGCAGGAAACGCCAGTCGAGCAGGGCCATGGCGCCGAGTGTCAGGAAGATGGTGAGCAGGGAGTGGCACAGCGCGGGCAGCGCGTTGCGGACGGCGTCGGCGATGAGGGAGACGTCGGCGGTGACCCTGGCGGTCAGGTCGCCGGCGCCGGCCTTCTCGACCCGCTCCAGCGGGAGGGCCAGGGCGCGGTCGACGAAGCGTTCACGGAGTCGGGCGAGGGTCGTCTCGCCCAGCCTGGCCATCTGCGAGAGACCGAATCCGGCGGTGACGCCCTGGACCACGGCGACGGCCACCAGCAGGGCGGCGGTGACCGTGATGGTGTCGGCGGAGCCCCGGTCGGCGGCCAGGTCGACGATCCGGCCCAGCAGGGGCTGCACCAGCAGGCCCACGGCGGTGGAGCCCACCATCACGACGAAGGCGGACAGCGCCGGCCGCCGCTGCGGGCGCAGCAGCTCGGCGACCGCCGCCCGGGTGCGGGCCGGGGTGGCGACGGGCAGCAGTTCGGGTCCGGGGCGGTCGCCGCCACGGGGTGCGGCCTCGACCGTGGTGTCGGCGTCGGGTCGCTCGGTCATGTCAGAACCGCCGTACGGTAGTCGGCGCACTCGTCGACGAGGCGCTCGTGGTCGCCGGTCGCGGTGACCCGGCCGTCGTGGAGGAGGACGGCCCGGTCGGTGACGGCGAGCAGGGCCGGGCTGTTGGTCACCAGGAGTGTGGTGCGTCCGCCGCGGACGTCCCTGATCCCGGCGGCGATACGGCTCTCGGTGACGGCGTCGACGGCGGTGGCGGGCTCGTGCACGACGAGGACCGGCGCGTCGGCGGCCAGGGCGCGGGCCAGGGCGACGCGTTGCCGCTGTCCGCCGGAGAGCGAACGGCCGCGCGCGGTGACGGGGGTGTCGACGCCGTCGGGGAGCGCGCGGGCGACCTCGTCCGTGCCGGAGGCGGCCATGGCGGCGGTGACTACGGCCGGTACGGCCCCGGTTGCCGGGGACGCGGGGGCGCCGGTCGCCGCCGTGACGTTGTCCAGGACCGTGCCCTCGAACAGGTCGGCGTCGTGCTCGGCGACGAGGATCGCCGCGCGTACGTCGGTGAGGCCGAGCGCGGTCAGCGCGGTGCCGTCCAGTTCGACGGCGCCCTCGTCGGGGTCGACGCGGCGGCCGAGGCAGCGCAGCAGGGCGGCGGCGTCGGCGGGGTCGGTGGTGGCGACGCCGACGGTCTCGCCGGGGGCGATGTCGAGGTCGAGGCCGCGCAGGGTGCCGTGGGTGAGGGCGCGGAGGGTGAGCCGTCCCTCGACGCCGCCGATCGCGACGGGGTCGGCGGAGGGTGCCTCGGACACGTCACCGGGGGCGTCCAGCACCTCCGCGATGCGGGCGGCGGAGGCGCGGCCCTGCGCCAGTTCGGCGTTGATCCAGGCGAACTCGCCGAGCGGGCCGACGATGAACAGGGCGAGGCCGACGGAGGAGACGAGTTCGCCGAGGCCGATGTCGCCGCGCGCGGCGAGATGTCCGCCGACGAGGGCGACCACCGCGATGAACGCGCCGGTGAGGATGGTGACCACGCCGTTCTGCCAGGCCTCGGCGCGGGCGGCGCGCAGGGTCGCGGCCAGGGAGTCCTGGCTGACGCGCCGGTAGCGGGCGACGGCCGCCGTCTCGGCGCCGATGCCCTTGAGGACACGTAGTCCGGCGACCAGGTCGGCGGCGACACCGGAGGCCCGCGCGGCGCGTTCCCGCTCGGTCTCGCTGCGCCGTTCCAGGGGCTTGCTCAGCAGGTGCCCCAGCCACAGCAGCAGCGGGGTGCCGAGCAGGACGAGGAGGCCCAGGGCGACGTTGGTCAGCTCGCCCGGCAGCCGGCCCTCCTCGGCGCCGCCCTCGGGCGCGAGGACACGGCCGACGAGTTCGGCTTCTCGGGCACAGCCCCATCGAGGGCGCCGCGTACCAGCTAGCCCAGGAGTCGGGCCGACTGCCGCTGCGGGTACGGCTGATGGTGGCCGCCGACGCGCTGCGGCCGGTGGGCGCGGACGCCGAGGACACCACGAGCCGGGCGATCGACCTCGGGCTGCGCACCGGCTTCGGGGAGGGCCCGCTCTCCCTCGGCGCGCTCAAGGTCTTCACCGACGGCGGCATGATGGCCCGTACGGCGGCCCTCACCAGCCCCTATCCGGGCGCCGACGGCGCCCAAGGAACCGGTGGCTCCGGTCAGCTGGCGGACGAGCCCGAGGTGCTGGAGAGCACGATCGTCGAGGGCCATCTCGCGGGCTGGCAGCTCGCCGTGCACGCGATCGGCGACCGGGCCCTCGATGTCGCCCTGGACGCGCTGGAGAAGGCGCAGAAGCTGAGCCCCCGCCCGGAGGCCCGCCATCGCGTCGAGCACGCCGGCCTGGTCCGGCCCGACCAGCTGCCGCGGCTTGCCGCGCTCGGCGTGACCGTCGTCATCCAGCCGAGCTTCCTGCGCTACTACGGCGACGACTACGCCACGATCATGGGCGAGGACCGGGCGGGCTGGCTCTACCGGGGCCGGGGCTTCCTCGACCACGGCGTCCGGGTCGCCGGCAGTTCGGACCGGCCGGTGGCGAACGGCGCCCCGCTGCGGGCGATCCAGTTCATGGTGGAGCGGGCCTCGGAGTCCGGCCGCCTCATCGGCCCCGCCGAGACGCTCACCGTCGACGAGGCGCTGCGCGCGTACACCGTCGAGGCCGCCCGCGCCTGCCACTGGGAGACCGACGCGGGCAGCCTCACCCCCGGCAGGCGGGCCGACCTCGTGGTGCTGGGCGACGATCCCCGCCGGGTGGACGTGTCGCGGATCGGGGACATCGAGGTGGTGCGGACGTTCGTCGAGGGCGAGGACGCGTACTGACGGACCGGCCTCCGCCACAACGGGGTCGGTCCGGGTCAGACCGGCGGGCGCCGGGCCGGGATCGTACGCAGGAAGTCCGCCGACGGCACGAAGAACATGGTTCCGGTCACGGCCCGGGAGAAGTCCAGGATCGGATCGTGGCCGGCCGGCGGTTCGCCGAGGAACATCTTCCGCAGCATGGTCTCGGGGACCTCGGGGTCGCGGGCGTAGGCGATGAAGTACGTACCGAACTCGCCCTGTCCGGGCCTGCCGAAGGGCATGGCGGCGCGCAGTATGCGCTGCTCGCCGCCGTCCGGGCCGACGAGGGTGTTGACGTCGACGTGCGAACCCTCCACGTCCAGCTCCAGATTGGTCAGTTTGGTCCGGCCGATGACCTTTTCCTGCGCCTCGACGGCGAGTTCCTCCCAGGAGTCCACGTCGTGCAGGTACTTCTGCACGAGCACATAGCTGCCGCCCCGGAAGTCGGGGTCCTCGTCGCCGACGAGGACCGTGTCGGCGGCGACGCGTCCGACCGGGTTCTCGGTGCCGTCGACGAAGCCGAGGAGGTTGCGGGAGTCGAAGTACGCGAAGGCCTGGACCTCGTCCTCCAGGGTGGCCGCGCCGCGCAGTTGCCGCATGATCTCGGCGGCCAGCGCGAAACACAGGTCGACGCGCGTCGCGCGGATGTGGAAGAGCAGATCGCCCGGTGTGGACACGGCCCGGTGCCGGGGCCCCTCCAACTCCCGGAAGGGGTGCAGCGCGGCGGGCCGGGGCGCGCCGAAGAGTCGGTCCCAGGCCTCCGCGCCGATCCCGGCCACACAGCCCAGGGCGCCTTCGGGGCTGGAGAAGCCCACCGCCCTCTCCAACCCGGCGAGTCCGGCCAGCACCTCACGGGCCGTCGGCTCGCCGCCCGGGGCGACGGTGACGACCAGAAAGACCGCGGCGGGTGTCAACGGACCCAGCATCGGCTGCGGCAGAACGTCATCGGACACGACCGGCAGTGCCATGGCTCCCCCTCTTCACGTGCCACACGTGCGCCCCACGCGTGGACCACATCCCCTCGGGACGGCTCGGGCGGCCGTTCCGCCCCCCTCACCATGCCCGGTCGGGACGGGGACGATACCCACCAGTTCCGTACACCCCGCAAACAATGATGAACGACACAACCTCGCAGGTCACAAGGGTGGCCACGGAAGTGCGGGTCCATGTTGTATACGCGAGGACCGGGACGCCCAATACTGTGCGCAGACGTCACCAGGGGGGCACCCGATGAAGTGGTTCCAGCGCGACCGCGCCAAGCAACGGCCGGATATGGTGCGGGAGTTCGGCGTCGACAAGAGCGACGAGCCGCCCCGGCAGGCACCCCCGTTGCTCACCGCCGGCGGCCCGGCGCTCCAGCGGCTCGGCGGAGACGGTGACGAGGTCGGCCGGCTGACCACGGGCACGGGGCCGGTGATCCTCGACATCGTCCACCCGGGGACCGGGCACTTCGTGGTGGACGCACTCGACGGACGGCTGCACTCGCAGAGCCAACTCGTCTACACCGACGGTCCCTTCTCGTGCCGTGCCCTGGTGAACGCCGACGACCGGCCGGTGCGGGCGCTGCGCGTCCAGGCGGACGGACCGTGGACGGTCGACGTCCGCCCGGTGTCGAGCGCGCTGTCCTGCGAGGGCCCCACGCGGCGCCCGGCCTCGGACGTGCTGCGCCACACCGGCGGCCCCGCGATCGCGACGCTCCGGTACGAGGGCGATCCCCGGTCCGACGACGGCGGTTACTTCCTCGTGGACACCTTCGAGCCGGACGGCACCGGTTTCCTCGACGAGCTGGCCAATCACGTCGGCCCCTGGCAGGGCGAGGCCGCGCTCACCGGCCCCTGTCTCATCTACGCCCGCTCCGACGGCCCCTGGTCCCTCACCGTCCGCCCCCTCGTATAAACGGATGACCCTCTCCTCTCTCTGTAGGGTTGGCCTGAGGACATCCGGCGCTTGCCGTAGAGGTCGCCGAGGCGTCCGCCGACGGGGCCGAAGACCGCGCCCGTGAGCAGCGTCGCGGTGATCACCCAGGTGGCGTTCGCCGCGCCGGTGTCGAGGATCGTGGGCAGGTCGGTGAGCAGCGGTGTCACCAGCGTCTGCGTGACCGCGGCGACGATGCCGGCGAGCGCCAGCGTCGCGATGACACCATCCGGGCGGATGGCGGGCGGGGGGTTGGCCGTCAAGGAATCCTTGGTGCGATGAAACCGGCGACAGGGCATACGTCATGCACCTGGCGTGCAGCATACATGCATCATGCATGATGCATGTCTCGCGCATGATGCACATCACGGGTACGCTGCCTGGTCCGGCGGGGCGGGCCCGCCGGGATGGAAAGATCGCCCTGGCCGTGTCCGCAACGAGGAGGTAGGCGACCGTGGAAGAGCCGACGCGCCGGGTCGAGTACGAGAACATGCTGCTCGGGCGCTACCAGCATCTGAGCCAGAGCAAGGGGCGCCGCAAGGACTCCGCGCTGGAGCGCAGCGCGTACATCCTCCTCAGTCGCATCCGTGTCGAGGGGCCGATGTCCATCAGCGAGCTGAGCGAGGCCTTCGGTCTGGACGCCTCCACCCTGCGCCGGCAGACCGCCGCCGCGCTGCGCGCCGGGCTGGTCGAGCACATCCTCGCCCCGGAGGGCGGGGTGGCGCGGAAGTTCCGTATCACCGAGGAGGGCGAGCGCCGGCTGGACGAGGAGCGGGAGGGCAACGTCCGCAGCCTCAGCCAGGTGCTGGAGGGCTGGTCCGACGACGACATCACCGGGTTCGCGGACTGTCTCGAACGCTTCAACACGAGCATCGAGCGGCTGCACGGCAAGACCTGGCCGCGCCCGTAGCCACCGGCCGGATGCCGAATGCCGGATGTCGCGTGCCGGGTAGCCTCGGGGGCATGCGGATCTCCGTCTCCTCGGACATGGACGAGCCCGTCGCCCGCTTCCTCCTCACGGAGTTGCGCGGCCGGGGCCACGAAGTAGTGACGTACGGCGCGCTGCGCCCCGGGGACGACGCCCGGTGGGCGGTGTGCTCGGAGGCGGCGGCGCGCGAGGTCGCCTCCGGGGCCTCGGACCAGGCGGTGGTGTGCTGCTGGACGGGCACGGGCGCGTCGATCGCCGCGAACAAGGTGCCCGGCGTACGGGCCGCGCTGTGCACGGACGCGTACACGGCGGACGGCGCCCGCCGCTGGAACGACGCCAACGTGCTGGCGATCGGGCTGCGGCTGACCTCCGAGCCGCAGCTCAAGGAGATCCTGGACGCCTGGTTCGCGGCCGAGGCCGGTCAGGACGCCGAGGACCGGGAGAACGTGGCCCATGTGGAGCGGCTCGACGTCAACCGGGGTACGGGCCGGGCCTGATGAAGACGGGCTCGGCCCAAGGCGGCGGCTCGGGCGGTGCCTCGGGCGGTCCGGACGCCTTCGGCGGGACGGCCCAGGTCGGCGCGTGCCCCGGCGGGAAGCCGCGTGCCGTGTCCGCCGCCCTGAGCGCGGCCACGAAGGAGAGACAGGAGTCGTACCGGTCGTCCGGGGACTTGGCCAGCGCCGTCGCCATGACCTGGTCCACCGCCGGTGGCAGGTCGGGCCGTCCGCCGGTCAGCGGGGGCGGCTCGTCGTACTGATGGGCCCACAACAGGGCCATGTCGTCGTCCCGTTGGAACGGGGGCCGGCCGGCGAGGGTCTCGTGGACGACGCAGGCGAGGCTGTAGACGTCGCAGCGGCCGTCGACGGGCTTGCCCGAGATCTGTTCCGGAGCCACGTAGTCGAGTGTGCCCACGAACTGGCCGACGCTGGTGAACCCGGTGAGCGACAGCGACTTCTTCGTCAGACCGAAGTCGGTGAGATAGACGTGCTCGGGATGGTCGCTGTCGGTGCCCTGCGCGACCAGGATGTTGCCGGGCTTGACGTCTCGGTGCACCAGCCCGTGGTCGTGCGCGGCGTCGAGCGCGGAGGCGACCTGGGCGGCGATCCGGGTGGCCGTCATGATCGGCAACGGGCCCTCCCGGTCCAGGAGATGACGCAGATCGCTGCCGGCGACGTACCGCATGGCGATGTAGAGGACGCCGTCCGTCTCGCCCGCCTCGAAGACGGGCACGATGTGCGGATGGTCGATGGCGGCGGCCACCCGTGACTCATGGGTGAAGCGGCGCCGGAAGGTGTCGTTGCGGGCCAGTTCCGGGGCGAGCAGCTTCAGCGCGACGGTCCGTTCCAGCCGTAGGTCCAGGGCCTGGTAGACGACGGCCATACCGCCGCGGCCGATCTCGCGTTCGATGCGGTAGTCCGCGATCTGCCGCCCGACCAGCTCCGAGGGGCGCCCCGCGTACGGCTGGGTGTCACTCATCACGGGTCACCGGCGGGACGAGACGCGTGGGTTCGCCGTCACTCGGCCCGCGCGGGGCGGGCCGCCGCTCGGTCGGCGGGTGTTCGGCCGGTGCGTGCTCGGGTTCCTGGACGACACGGGTCGGCTCCGGGGTCGGCGCCGGTTCCGGGGCCGGGGTCGGGGTCGGGGTCGGGGTCGGCGCCCCGGCCGGCGGTACCTGTGGGGCGGCCGGTGTCTCGTGGGGTTTCTCGGCCACGGCGAACGTGCTCAGCCGGGCCCCGTCGCAGTACACCCATCGCTCGTGCGCGGCGTCGAACAGCCACAGCGACTCGCCGTCGACGACGACGCCGATCCGCAGCCCCTTCGTCCGCTCACGGAAAGCCTCCCCGTCCCGGTGCCCGGCGGCCAGCGCCTCCGCCTCGGTGCGGTAGCGGGTGAGGGCCTCCTCGGCGCGGGCGAGCAGCGGGCGCGGGTCGGCCGTACGGGCGGCGTCCGCTCCGGCGGCGGGCGGGTCCTGCGGTACGGCGACGAGGAGTCGGCCGTCGACCCAGGCGGACCACCCGTTGGCGCACAGGACATGGCCCCAGTCACCGCGCCGCCCCAGGAGCTGGACCGGCAGCAGCGCGTCGAGGGCCACGGTGGGCCGCGACGGATCGGGGGCGTCCCACGCGGACAGGCCGCCCGGCGGGACGACATGGGTGGGGAGGAACTCGGGGGTCGTCATCGCGGCTACTTCCGCATCACCGCGGGTTCGCGGCGGCGCAGCAGCCGGGCGACGAGACAGCCGCAGAGCAGCGAGAGGACGACGAGCATCCCCATGTCGAGCAGCCAGACGCCCGCCGAGTGCGCGAACAGCGGGTCCGAGGTGTCGGGGACGATCTCTTCGAGGTCGATGGTGCCGGCCATCGCGGCGAACGCCCACCGCGACGGCACCAGCCACGCCAGCTGTTCGAGGACGATCGTGCCGCGCACATCCAGCAGGGCTCCGCAGAACACCACCTGGACGATGGCGAGGAGCACCAGCAGCGGCATGGTGACCTCCTCCTTGCGGACCAGCGCGGAGACGACCAGGCCGAGCATCATCGCGGTGAACGCGAGCAGCGCGACGGCGACCGTGATCTCGACCAGGGGCGGCAGCAACACGCCTTCGCCACCGGGGGCGTTGAGGTCGACGCCGAGCAGGGCGACCAGGGTGAGGACGACCGCCTGGAGGATCGTGACGGTGCCGAGGACGACGACCTTGGACATCAGATACGCGGATCTGGACAGCCCCACGGCCCGTTCGCGCTGGTAGACCACCCGTTCCTTGACCAGTTCGCGCACGGCGTTCGCCGCGCCCGTGAGCACACCGCCGACGCACAGGATGAGCAGCGCGTTCATGGCGGTCTCGCGGTCCAGGGTGCTGCCCGCGAGCGCCCTGGCCATCGCGCCCATCACGAACGGCAGCGCGATCATGATGGCGAGGAAGGTGCGGTCGGCGCTCAGCGCGGCCGTGTACCGGCGGACCAGGGTGCCCAGTTGGGCGCCCCAGCTCTGCGGTTTGGGCGGTGGCGGTGCCGCGGCGACCGGTTCCGGGTCGGGCAGGTACGGCTGTTCCATGGCGGCGGTGACGTACTGCCGCCGGAACGGCGAGTCGCGGTACTCCCCCGCCCAGTCCCGCTCCCGGTCCCGTTCGAACGCCTCGAAGGCCTCCGGCCACTGCTCGAACCCGAAGAAGGCGAGGGTGTCGTCCGGCGGCCCGTAGTAGGCGACCTTGCCGCCGGGCGCGAGGACGAGGAGACGGTCGCAGACATCGAGGCTGAGGACGCTGTGGGTGACGACGATGACGGTACGGCCGTCGTCGGCGAGGCCGCGCAGCATGTGCATCACCGAGCGGTCCATGCCGGGGTCGAGCCCGGAGGTCGGCTCGTCCAGGAACAGCAGCGAGGGTTTCGTCAGCAGTTCCAGGGCGACGCTGACCCGTTTGCGCTGGCCGCCGGAGAGGCTGTGGATGGGCTGGCCCGCGCGCTGTTCGAGGCCCAGTTCACGGATCACCTCGTCGACCCGGGCCTGTCGCTCGGCCTTCGCGGTGTCCTGCGGGAAGCGGAGTTCGGCGGCGTAGGCGAGCGCCCTGCGGACGGTCAGTTGGGCGTGCAGGATGTCGTCCTGCGGGACCAGACCGATGCGCTGGCGCAGTTCGGCGTAGTCGCGGTAGAGGTCGCGGCCGTCGTAGAGGACCGTGCCGCTGTCGGCGGGGCGCTGTCCGGTGAGGGCGTTCAGGAGGGTGGACTTGCCGGCGCCGCTCGGGCCGACGACGGCGAGCAGGCATTTCTCGCCGACCGGAAACGACACCCCGTCCAGGAGTGTCTTCCGGCCGCGGTCGACGGCGACGGTGAGTTCCTGGACATCGAGGGAGACCTCGCCGGTGTCGACGTACTCCTGGAGCTCGTCGCCGACCAGGCAGAACGCGGAGTGGCCGATGCCGACGATGTCACCGGGAGTGACCGGCGCCCGGTCGACGGGCGTGCCGTTGAGGAAGGTGCCGTTGTGGCTGCCGAGGTCGACGATCTCGTACGTGCCCTCGGGCCGTGCCCGTAGCTCGGCATGCCGGCGGGAGACGACGAGGTCGTCGATGACGAGGTCGTTGTCGGCGGCGCGGCCGATGCGGACGGTCCGCTCGGGCAGCGGGCGGACACTGGTGGGCTGCCGGAAGGTGCCGGTGGAGGCGGGGCGGAGGATGCCGGAGGGCCGCTCGGGGGCGTGGCCGGTGAGCACGGCCCGGGGGCCGTCGGGGAGGCTGCCGAAGTGGATGACGGTGCCGGGGCCGACGTCCCACTCGTGGACGCGGTGACCGTCGGCGTAGGTGCCGTTGGTGCTGTCCTCGTCCTCGATGGTCCAGTGGCCCTCCGCCGCCCGCAGCACCGCGTGGTGCCAGGAGACCCGGTCGTCGTCGAGAACGACGTCGCTGAGCGGGTCGCGTCCCACGTGGTAGGCGTGGGACGGGGTCATCACGGTGGAGCCCGACTCGGTCTCCAGCACGAGTTCGGGCGCAGTCGGTGCGATCGACCGCTCTGCCATGGGGAAAATTCTACCGATACGCCCGGATATGCGCGCCCGCCCGCTTCGGGAGGCCGCCTCAGGCGGTCGGCCGAGGCGGCCGACCGAGGTGTCGCCCGCGGCGGCGGGCTCAGGCGGCGGGGGCGGCGATTCTCTGGGCGATGCGCTGCATCCGTACGGCGTCGACGGACTCCGCGAGCAGTTCGTACTCCGTGGTGTCGTCGTTGGTGGCGATCCGGACCAGGTTTCCGGCGGCCAACTCCTCGGCGACCAGGTCCTGTTGGCCGTCGTCGGTGGTCCAGGCGCGCAGCTGGCTCGGTACGTCCGGCACGGTGTCGGCGACCGGAACGACCGCGTTCGGGGGGAAGTTGGGGTTCTCGGGCCGTGGATCGAGGCGTTCGGCGATCCATAACGCGCGGTCGCGCATCCACCACAGCGCCAGCGCCAACGTGGGGGCGCGATAGGTACCGAGGGGCACACCGACGCGCCGGCCGTCGCACCAGCCGTACGCGGTGACATGGCACAGGAATTCGTCGTGCACGCTTCACTCCCCCGATCGCACGCGGACTCGCTCTCGCCTCACAGATTTGCTGGTCGTGCACATCCGGCGACCTGAAAGTCACGCACAGCGACATGAAGAGCGCGCACGGGTGCGCGTTCGTTCATGACTCAATCGCCCTGTCAGTCGAGTATCGACACTCCTGACCCTCTGTCACCATGCCAATTCAGCCAGTCTCCTGGCATATGCGAGCGCGCGATTGGCTGAAACGATGCGAAGGGCCCGCTGAGCGGGGGTTTCTCCTCTCATACGTGTGCGCTCGGCGGAGTGTTCAACGCGTGCGGTTCGAAAGCGGGTGCGGGTCCGGTGGGGGCTGGTCGCGCAGTTCCCCGCGGCCTGTGTCTTTCAGGGCGCGGGGAACTGCGCGAGAAGCCCCCACCGGACCGCGGGCAACCCGAAGCCGGACGAGAAAGCTACCCCTTGCCCTCGATGATCGCGTCGATGCGGGCCAGCTCGTCCGCCTCGAAGTCGAGGTTGTCGACGGCGCCCACACTGTCCTCGATCTGCCGCGCACTGCTCGCGCCGACGAGCGCGGAGGTGACCCGGCCGCCGCGGAGCGTCCAGGCCAGGGCGAGCTGGGCCAGGGTCTGGCTCCGGGCCTTGGCGACCTCGTCCAGCGCGCGCAGCCTGCCGACCAGGTCCTCGGTGACGGCGTCGGAGTTCAGGAACGGGCTGTCGCTCGCCGCGCGGGAGCCCTCCGGGATGCCGTCGAGGTAGCGGGAGGTCAGCAGGCCCTGCTCCAGCGGGGAGAAGACGATGGAGCCGACCTGGAGTTCGTCGAGGGCGTCGAGCAGGCCCTCGCTCTCGGGGCGCCGGTCGAGCATCGAGTAGCGCGGCTGATGGATGAGGAGCGGGGTGCCCAGGTCGCCCAGGATGCGGGCGGCCTCGCGGGTCTGCTCGGCGGAGTAGTTGGAGACACCGACGTACAGCGCCTTGCCCTGCTGGACCGCCGAGTGCAGCGCGCCCATCGTCTCCTCCAGCGGAGTCTCCGGGTCGGGGCGGTGCGAGTAGAAGATGTCGACGTGATCGAGGCCCATGCGCTTCAGGCTCTGGTCGAGCGAGGAGAGCACATACTTCCGGGAGCCCCACTCGCCGTACGGGCCGGGCCACATCAGATAGCCGGCCTTGGTGGAGATGACCAGCTCGTCACGGTACGGCGCGAAGTCGGCCTTGAGCGCCTCGCCGAGGGCGGACTCGGCGGAGCCGGGCGGCGGGCCGTAGTTGTTGGCGAGGTCGAAGTGGGTCACGCCGAGGTCGAAGGCGCGGCGCAGGATGGCCCGCTGGGTCTCGACGGTCCGGTCCGCCGGACCGAAGTTGTGCCACAGGCCGAGCGAGATCGCGGGAAGCTTCAGGCCGCTGCGTCCGGTGCGCCGGTAGGGCATGTCCGCGTAGCGGTCGGGGTGTGCGGTGTACAACGCGACTCCAGAGAGGTTGGCACGGTGGGACCGAGGGTCCCCGAGAACCGGTGTCCACTCTTTCGCGACCTGGGGGCATTGGTCCAACAGAAGAATCCGATGGGATTCAGCGCCTACGCTTCTCAGTCATGGAACTCCGCCATCTCCAGCACTTCGTCGCGGTCGCCGAGGAGGAGCACTTCACCCGGGCCGCCGAACGGCTGCTGGTCTCCCAGTCGGGTCTGTCGGCCTCCGTCCGGGCCCTGGAGCGCGAGCTGCAGACCCCGCTGTTCGTACGGACGACCCGCAGGGTGATGCTCACCCCGGCCGGGCGGGCGCTGCTGACCGAGGCGGAGCGGATCCTCGCGCAGGTGCGGTCGGCCCGGGAGGCGGTGGCCGCCGTGCAGGGCGTGCTGCGCGGGATGCTCGCGCTCGGGTCGGAGCAGTGTGTGGCCGGCCTGCATGTGGCGGGGCTGCTGGCGGCGTTCCGGCGGCGGCACCCCGATGTGGAGATCTGTCTGCGGCAGGCGGGCTCGGGCGCCCTCGCCGAGGAGGTCGCGAGCGGGCGGCTCGATCTGGCGTTCGCCGTACGGACGGCACAGGAGGACACCGATCAGCTGCGCGTCGTCCCGCTGTCCAGCGAGCCGATGACCGTGCTGTGCCACCCGAGCCATCGGCTGGCGGCGGCCGGCGCCGCCGTGACCCCGGAGGAACTGGGCGGCGAGGTCTTCGTCGACTTCCACCCGGACTGGGGCCCGCGCCGCGCCACCGACGCGGTCTTCGCCGCGGCCGGTGTCCGCCGGGCCGTCGCCCTGGAGGTCAACGACGTGCACAGCCTCCTCGAACTCGTCGACGAGAACCTCGGCGTCGCCGTCGTCCCCCGCCACTTCCGGCACAAACGCGAGTCCCTCACCTCGCTCGCCGTCAAGGGCACCGGCGAGACCATGTACGAGACGGTCGCCCTGCTGCCGCCCCCGCAGGCAACCAGCCCGGCGGCCCGCGCCCTGATGGGGCTGCTCGATCCGCCGGCCGGGTGCTCCGAGGTCAGTCGCTGAGGGAGGACCAGCGGCGGTTCAGGGTGTCGTACCCGTAGCGCGGCAGGCCCTTGATCGCGGTCGTGCGGAACGGGCGGCCCGCGTCGTCGATCCGGACCGTGCCGGTGCGGCCCTCGGAGGACCACTCCAGCTCCAGATACCAGCCGCAGTCACAGGTCTCTGTCTCGGCGGAGATCATCAGCACCTCCGGGTCGTCGGCGGACACCTGGTACGGAAGCCGCACGGCCGGGATCCGTACGTCCAGGTCGGCGCCGTCGACCGGGCGGGCGATCGGCCGGTCCTTGTCCAGGTCCACGTCGAAGTACCGGGGGCTGACCCTGCCTCCGCAGCCCTGGTCCATGGCGTAGGAGTTGCCCTTGGCGGGGGCCGCGCGGCCGACGACGCGCACCCGCAGCGCCGTGAGGACGACGGCGGTGGACTTCCGCCCCTGCACCGTGATCTCCACGATCGTGTTGCGGCCGTGCACGCCCTGCTGGGTCGCGGCCCAGACGCCCGCGTCCTGCGGCGCGGGCGGCGGGGGCACCTCCTTCGGCGGCTTGGCGACCACGTAGTCGTGCCCGCAGCCGAGCGCCCAGAGCTGGGAGTTCGCCGTCCAGGTGAGGGGCACACCGGTGGCCGGGGGCCGGGTCGCCCTCGTGTCGTCGCCCTTCGTGGGGTCGTCCTCTGGCTCGGCGCTGGAGGTCGGGGTGGGCGTGGGCGAAGGGCTCTTCGTGCCGCCGCTGGTGTCCGGCGAGGGGGACGGGCTCGTGGGCCCGGTCGAGGGACGCTGGGCTCCCGAGGTCGTACGGGACGGGGCCGGCTCACCACCCTGAGCGTCGCCGTCCCCCGGGGACCCGCCGGACGGCAGCACGGTGAGGCTCCCCAGCGTCGCGACGAGCACCGCGACGACGGCCGCGCTGACGAGCGTGCGCCTACGACGGTGCCAGGGGCGACGGGCCGAGGGCACCGACTCGGGCACATCGTCGGGGCCGACAGAAGCGGTGGGCGTGGTGAGGTCGATGGCCTGGACCGACTCAGGAGACTCGGCGGACTCGGCGGGCTCGGTCGGCTCGGTGGGCGCGGCGGACCCCACAGGCTCGACCTCCTCGACCGGCTCCGCCTCCTCACCCGACTCTGCCGGCCCTGCCGGTTCCGGTGCCGTGGGGCCGCTCGCCGCTCCCCCGCCCGTCCGCGCCCGCTGCCGGGCCGCCACCGCCGGCAGCCAGAGCCGGTGGAGTTCGAGCCGCTCCTCCGGTGTCGCCCCGCAGAGCGCGGCGAAGCGTTCGACGGGCGCGAAGTCGAGCGGGACGGTGTCCCCCGCGCAGTAGCGGTGCAGTGTCGAGGTGTTCATGTTCAGGCGGCGGGCCAGCTGCCCGTAACTGCGGTCCGTGCGTTCCTTGATGCGCGTGAGCGCCGCCGCGAACTCGCGCACGTCGTCCGGTGCTGCCGACACTGTTCTCCACGTCCTCCCCGTCCCGGGACGGCATCCCGGGCACTCCCTATACATGCACGTCAGAAGGGCTGGGATGGTTCCATGGCCGAGGGCCGGGCGTCGGCCGTCGCGCTCACGCCCGGTGACGGCCGATGCTCTGGGTGGCGCACCGACCAGGACCGGACGGACCATCCGGCGTCGGCGGCGAAGCAGCACCTCTCACTCATCTCATCCATGTACGCATCTCACGTACTCGTTCACGGGGGACAGCCATGCCCAGGCACACCCGAGCCCGCACCCTGACCGCACTCGTCGTGGCGGGCCTCACCGCGGGCTCCGCGCTCGCCGCCGGCGCCGTCCCGGCCGCCGCCGCGGAGGCGAGCGGCGGGCCGAAGTACCTGTCGGCGTCCGAGCTCCCGCCGCACCCGTCGTCCTCCTGGACCGCCGGCAAGATCGAGGACGGTGTTCCGGAGGAGTTGCGGTACTGCCTGGGCGACGCGCTCCTGGCCTACGACATCAACCACCGCTCCTTCCGGACGGACCTGGACACCGGTGCCCGCCAGCTGGTCGTCGTCACCGGCAGCGCCGGCAGGGCCAAGGCGCTCGCCACGCGGCTGAACAAGGACTTCAAGAACTGTGTGAGCGACTCCTCCGACCCGGACGTCGAGGCCGAGTACCGGGACCTCGGGACGCTGCCTGTCGAGGAGGGCGCCCGCGTCCACGGGGTCGCCACCGTCACGTCCTGGGGGGCCGTGGACATCCGGCTCCTGTCCGTGGGCCGGGACGGCCGGACCGTGACCGTCGTGGACTGGGGGCAGATGGGCGGCTTCAAGGACGCGCCCGTCAAGGCCTTCAAGAAGACGACGACCACCGCCGTCAACAAACTCCACTGACCGACCACCGCTCACCCACCGGCGCTGCGGGCCCGGAACACGCCCGTGCGGTGGAAGGTCACCGACAACGGCACCTCGACCTCAAGATCTTCCACATCGGCACCAAGGGCGCCGCCGGAAGCCGACAAGAACCCCGCAGCGCCGGATCGGGGGACCGGCGCTGCGAGACGGGGCGGGGACGGGGGCGGTGCGGGCACGGCCCCCGTGCCCGATGGTGGACGTATGGCTATGGATGCGAAGGACGTTCTCGGCGACGCGTACGGCCGGATCAAGGAGGAGGTCCACGCCGCCGTGGACGGACTGTCCCCGGCGGACCTCCACGCCCGTCCCGCCCCCGACGCCAATTCCGTCGCCTGGCTGGTCTGGCATCTGACCCGGGTCCAGGACGACCATGTGGCCGACGCCTCCGGGCTGGACCAGGTCTGGCTGTCCCAGGGCTGGGAGAAGCGGTTCGGGCTCACGCTGCCGTCCCGCGACACGGGCTACGGGCACGGTCCGGCGCAGGTGGCGAAGGTACGGGTGGACTCGGGCGACCTGCTCACCGGCTACTTCGACGCCGTGCACGAACGGACTCTGGGGTTCGTGCACGGCCTCGGCGCCGACGACCTCGACCGGATCGTGGACGAGCGATGGACCCCGGCCGTCACCCTCGGCGTACGCCTGATCAGTGTCCTGGCCGACGATCTCCAGCATGTCGGCCAGGCGGCCTACGTACGGGGGCTGGTGCGGGGTCAGCGCGAGGACGCCGACGCGTAGCCGGGCAGGACCACGTCCTCGATGAGGGCGTTGCGCTCGTCGAAGGGGAGGAAGGCGCTCTTGAGGGCGTTGACGGTGACCGTGCGCAGCTCGTCGACGGTCCAGCCGGCCTCCTCCACGAGCAGGGTCATCTCGCGGGTCATGGTGGTGCCCGAGACGAGACGGTTGTCCGTGTTGAGGGTGACGCGGAAGCCGAGGTCCCTCAGCGTCGTGATCGGGTGCTCGGCGATGGAGGTGGCCGCGCCGGTCTGGAGGTTGGAGGTGGGGCACATCTCCAGGGCGATACGGCGGTCGCGGACCCAGGAGGCGAGACGGCCGAGCTTGCCGTCGACGATGTCCTCGGTGATCCGGACGCCGTGCCCGATGCGCTGGGCACCGCAGACCTGGAGGGCCTGGTGGATGCTGGGCAGCCCGTGGGCCTCGCCGGCGTGGATGGTGAAGGGCACGCTCTCGGCGCGCAGGTGCTCGAAGGCGGCCAGGTGGTCGGCGGGCGGGAAGCCGTCCTCGGCGCCCGCGATGTCGAAGCCGACGACCCCGGCGTCCCGGAAGGCCACGGCCAGGTCGGCGGCCTC
Source organism: Streptomyces phaeolivaceus (assembly GCF_009184865.1). Classification (NCBI taxonomy): domain Bacteria; kingdom Bacillati; phylum Actinomycetota; class Actinomycetes; order Kitasatosporales; family Streptomycetaceae; genus Streptomyces; species Streptomyces phaeolivaceus. Next base: position 369,443 of record NZ_CP045096.1, read on the forward strand.
ACGGACCCGGTCGAACATCCGCATCCCGCAGAGCAGCGTGCCCACGCGGACGGGCGTGCCCTGGGCCGCGGCCTTGGCCATACCGGCGGCCAGCCCCTCCTGCACGGTCTCGACGACCTCGCTCATGGTGAGCCCGCCCCGGGTGTTCAGCTCGGGCGCGTAGCGCACCTCGCCGTAGACGACGCCGTCGGCGGCCAGGTCGAGCACATACTCCTCGGCGGTGCGCAGCAGGCCCTCGCGGGTCTGCATCACGGCGAGGGTGTGCTCGAAGGTGGCTATGTAACGCACCAGGTCACCGGAGTTGGCGGCCTCGTAGAACCAGGCGGCCAGTGCCTCCGGGTCGGTCTCCGGGAGGGTGTGACCGACCTCCGCCGCCAGTTCCACCAGCGTGGCGGGGCGCAGACCGCCGTCGAGGTGGTCGTGCAGGACGGCCTTGGGGAGACGGCGGATCACTTCGGCGTCTATGCGCGTAGCAGACATGGCGTTCGTTCCTCGGCAGGTGGTGCGACGGGGTGGGTCGTGAGGTGGGGTTCAGCCGGTGGCGGGCTGGAGGAGGTCCCAGCGGTTGCCGTACAGGTCCTCGAAGACGGCGACCGAGCCGTACGGCTCATGGCGCGGCTCCTCCAGGAACCTGACGCCGGCGGCCCGCATGCGGGCGTGGTCGCGGGCGAAGTCGTCGGTGTGCAGGAAGAACCCGACGCGTCCCCCGGTCTGGTCACCGACCCGGGCGCGCTGCGCGTCGTTCTTGGCCCGCGCGAGCAGCAGTCCGCCGCCCGGTGCCGCGCTCCCCGGTCCCCCGCTCCCCGGCTCGACGACGACCCAGCGGCTGCCGTCGGGCCTCGACTCGTCCTCGGCGAGCGTGAAGCCGAGCGCCTCCGTGTAGAAGCGGATCGCCTCGTCGTAGTCGTCGACCACGAGGGCGACCAGGGCAATGCGTCTCATCGGGGCCTCTCGGGTGGCTCGGGTCGCTCGGGGTTCCCGGGAGGTTATACGTAACACGCGCCGGACGGCAAATGGCGTTTCCGTCTCCGGTCCGGGGCTCCGGCCCACCCCGGTCGGTGGGGTGGGCCGGAGCCCCGGGTCACTCGCCCGGGGTCACTCCCCCGGGGACGCCTTGCGCAGGGCGGCGATGCAGGTGTTGAGGGCCTCCTGGAGTTCCTCCAGGCGCTGGAGCATGTCGTCCTCGTAGATGGCGTCGAGGTCGACGGCGTCGTCGAGGGTCAGCTCCTCGAAGACCTTCGTGGCCTTCTGCAGGCTGCTGTAGAACTTCGTCCGGCGCTCCTGGACCCGCAGCTCGGGGTCGGCCTGCACGGTCTGGACGACGAGTTCCTTGACGGTGTCGTACGCCTCCGTCGCCCACTCGCCGGTGTCCTCGTCGTCGTTCAGCTCGTCGATGAGGGACAGGTGGCGCTCGGCCTCGGCGCGCAGTTCGGCGGTGGCGTCGATGACCTGCCCGGCCGGGGTCTTGACCTGCCCGTTCTCGACGATCTGCCGGACGTAGCCGATCCGGCTGGCCGCCTGGGTCTCGTTGGCGACGGCCTTCTTCAGCTCGTCGGTGCGGGCGATGTCACGGGCCAGCCCGGCCTGGAGGGAGGGGTCCTCCTTGAGGCGGTCGAGGAGCGCGGTGCGGGCCGCCTGCGCGGTGGAGGGGTCGGCGAGGATCGCGGCGCGCAGCGCGGTGGGGTTCTCGGCGACCTCCAGCGCCTTGGTCGGGCGGATGCCCTCGGCCTCGGCCGCCGCCGTGATCGCGGTGCCCCGGTCGGAGGTCGCGCTGGACCGGGAGCTGTAGTAGGTCAGCCAGACGTCCGAGTCGGGGAGGTCGATCTCCTCGCCGGGTGCCAGCGCCTCGAAGTGCGGGACCATGCCGTCGTCGGCCGCCCTGTCCCACGCCTTGTAGTACCGCATGACCCGCTCCGGCGAGCACCCGGCCAGCTCGGCGAACTGTTTCGCCGACACCTTCGGCGTCTCCCCCGCCGTCTCCCCGCCGGGCCGCACGCTCCGCGCCACCTTCAACGCGAACGCCCAGCCGCCGGTGCGCGCGTACACGCCGAACTCCCGGGCGTCACGGGCGACTTGCTCGTCCACGACGTCAACGGTGTCGATGGGGGTGTCATCGATGGGGGTGTCGTCGACGGAGGGCTGTGCCGGTTCCGCGGCGGTGCCCGGCTCGACCCAGAAGCCTTCGTCCTGCGACGGAATCCCCCCGGTGGCCTCCGGTGTGACGGGCGTCCCGTCGGCGGGCGGTACGGCCGATGCGGAGTGGGCGGTGGCTACGCTCACGGGTGACTCTCCCGGGTGGTGACGAACGGCAGGGACAGAACAGGCAGCCTATATGAACCCGTTGGTGCCGCTTTGCCCCGACGCCTCGCCCCGGTGTGCGGCGTCCAGCCGGGCCATCTCCTCCGCCGTGAGCCGCAGCGCGCCCGCGGCGATGTTCTCGGCCAGATGGTCGGGATTCCCCGTCCCCGGGATGGCGAGGACGTGCGGGCCCTGGTGGAGGGTCCAGGCGAGCCGGATCTGCGCGGGGGTGGCGTCATGGGCGCGGGCGACGGCGAGCAGGGCGTCGTCGTGGGCGGTGGTCGCGCCCTCGGGGCCGGCGTCGCCGGCGATCGCGTAGAACGGGACGAAGGCGATGCCCAGTTCACCGCAGAGGCGCGGCACCTCGTCGGCGGCGGGTTCGGGTACCCCCAGGGCGAACCGGTTCTGGACGCAGACGACCGGCGCGATCGCTCGGGCCTCGGCGAGGTGCCGGGGCTCGACGCCCGAGATCCCGAGGTGGCGGACGAGCCCGGCCTCCCGAAGCTCGGCCAGCGCGCCGAAGTGCTCGGCGATGGAGTCCTGCCGCATCCGGCGCAGATTGACGACGTCGAGGTGGTCGCGGCCCAGCTGCCGCAGGTTCTCCTCGACCTGGCCGCGCAGCTGGTCGGGGCGGGCGGCCGTGCCCCACTCCCCCGAGTACTCGCGGTGCGGTCCGACCTTGGCGACGAGGACCAGGCCGTCCGGGTAGGGCCCGCCGAGCGCGCTGTTGATCAGTTCGTTGGCGGAGCGCAGGGAGGAGAAGTAGAAGGCGGCCGTGTCGATGTGGTTGACGCCCAGCTCGATCGCGCGCCGCAGCACCGCGATCGCCCCCTCGCGGCCCCTCGGTGTGCCGAGATGGAAGGCGGCGCTGCCCGTCAGCCGCATCGCGCCGAAGCCGACACGGTTGACGGGCAGATCACCCAGTGTCCAGGTACCCGCCGCGCTCGCGGTGGTCACGGCGTTCACGGCGGTCGTCTCCGAGTTCACCGCCGCAGTCTCGCACGCGCCGGGCGCGGCACCCTCCGGAAGCTACGGAGGGATGGACGAGTTCGCGTCAGCAGTAGAGGTTGCCGCCCGCCGAGGTGCCGAGTATCTGGACGAACCGCTGGTAGGCGCTCACCCGGCTCTGCACCTGTGCCGGGTTCTTGCCGTCGCACTCCAGCGAGCCGTTGATGCTGCGGATCGTGTGTCCGAATCCGGCGCTGTTGACCATCGCGTTGTGGCCGGTCATGGTGCCGGGACCCTTCTGGGTGTTCCAGTACCACAAGGCGGTCTTCCAGGCGACGGCCGCGTCGTTCTGCACCAGCCAGGGGTTGCCCAGCAGGTTCAGGCCGAGCGCGTCACCGGCCGCCTTGTAGTTGAAGTTCCAGCTGAGCTGGATGGGGCCGCGCCCGTAGTAGGCCGCCTGTCCGGCCGGGCAGCCGTAGGACTGGCTCCAGTCGCAGTAGGTGGGGTAGTTGGCGGTGTTCTGCTCGACGATGTGGACGAGCCCGCCGGTCTCGTGGTTGACGTTGGCGAGGAAGGCGGCGGCCTCCTGCTTCTTGATCGTGTCACTGCCGGTGGTGGCGAACGCCGGGTAGGCGCTCATGGCCGCCCGCAGCCCGCTGTACGTGTAGAACGAGTTCCGGCTCGGGAACATCTGGTTGAACTGCGCCTCGCTCACCACGAACCCGGAGGGGTTGGTGGGGCCGTTCTCGCAGGCGTACGGCTCCCAGTACCAGGTGCTGATGGTGGGGTCGTAGCCCGGGTTGTCGTGCTCGGCGATGTACGCCTTGCCGTCGGTGTAGCGCACGATGTTGCCGGTGACGTAGGACCTTCCGGCCACCCAGTTCGGATAGCTCGAACAGGGGGCGGCGGACGCGCTCTGGGCGGGCAGCAGCAGAGGGGTGGAACCGCCGATGACCAGCGCGGTCAGTACGGCGGCGATACGGCGCCTCGACACGGGACCAACTCCTTCGTGGAGCACGGCCGCACCCGGGCAAGGGCCCGAAGGGCATGACTGGACTGAACCTCGCGCGCACGCGCCGGCGGAGCCGGCCACGGCGTGGGGGCGGCCATGGTGGGGGGTGGTGGGCACACTCAACCGCGTTGGTATGTACCAGTCAAGGGTGTAGACCAGTCAACCCGTATGACACCAGGTCAGGTCCGTCGCGGGCCGATCACGGGGCCGAGCGGCCCGGTGGGGGGTGGAGCGAACCGTCGCTCGTGGAGCCGCCGGGGTGCGGCCCCTGCGGCTCCTATGCAAGCGCAGCGGGCTGACCGGTTCCGGCCCACGACCTCACAGCAGGCCGACGTGGCGCAGGTCACACCCCGTCCCGCCCGTGGAGAAGATGTGATCCTCCGGCCCCAAAGATGTGATCTTCGGGGTCCGGGCCGGGGAGAATCACCCCATGACCACGTCACCACACCCTCTCGTCGTCCAGGCGCGCAGACTCGCCACCGAGGTGCTGGCACCTCAGGCGGAGCGCGTCGACCAGGAGGGGGTGCCCGCGAGCAGCATCGAGGCGATCAAACGGTCGGGGCTGCTCGGGGTGAGCGCGCCGGTGGCGTACGGCGGGTCGGGCGCGCCCAACTCGGTGGCCCGGGAGACCGCCGAGATCCTGGCGGGGGCCTGCTGCTCCACCTGGTTCGTGCAGACCCAGCACTACACCCCCGTACTGACCCTGATGAAGAGCGAACTACCGGCCCGCGAAGGCCTGTTGGGGAAGCTGGCCTCGGGCGAGCTGCTGTCCGGGGTGGCGTACGCGCATCTGCGCCGGTATCCGCGGGTGCCGGTGCGGGCGGTGCCGAAGCGGGGCGGGTGGCGGTTCCACGGGACGGTTCCCTGGTACACCGGGTGGGGGCTCAACGACGTGATGCTGCTGGCCGGGGTGACGGACGCGGACGAGGTGGTGTTCGCGTTCACCGAGGCCAAACAGCAGTCGGGGCTGAAGGCCTCCGCGCCCATGCGGCTCGCGGCGCTCACCGCCGCCCGTACGGTCTCGCTGCAGCTCGACGGGCTGTGGATCCCGGACGACGCGGTGGCCCTGCACGCGCCGTACGAGTCCTGGGCCGCGAGCGACCGCCCCAAGCCCACGAACGCCTCACCGGCGGTGTTCGGGGTCGCCGAGTCGGCCCTCGCCCTGCTGGACCAGGACGACCCCACGACCAAGGGGCTGCGGCTGCGGCTGGACAAGGTCCGGCGCCAGGCGTACGCCCTCGCCGACCATCCCGCGCCCCACGAGCACATGGCGGAGCGGCTGGCCCTCAAGACGAAGGCGTTCGACCTGATGCGCACGGCGACGACGGCCGCGGTCGTCGCGGGCGGCGGCCGGGCCCTCGGCCTGGACGACCGTGCCCAACGCCTGGCCCGCGAGGCCCTGTTCCTCCTGGTCCAGGGTCAGACCGCGGAGGTCCGCCGGGCCCACCTCGCCGCGTTGTCGGCCGCGTACTAGGGGCCCCTGACGCAGAATGGTGGAATGGATCACCACTTCGTCGGTATACCGGAGTTGACGGGCGTCCCCCGGGTCGCGGTCGTCATCGATGTCATGCGGGCCTTCACCGTGGCCGCCTGGGCGTTCTCGCGTGGGGTGGAGAAGATCGTGCTGGCCTCGACGCAGTCGGAGGCCCTCGCCCTCAAGGAGAGCCACCCGGGTTGGCTGGCGCTCAAGGACGGGGCGCCGGCGCCGGGGTTCGACGCGGTGAACTCGCCCGGACAGCTCAGGTCGCGTGATCTCGGCGGTCGCACGCTGGTGCAGAAGACGACGGCGGGCACCGTGGGCGCGCTGGCCGTCGCCGACGCGCCGCTCGTCCTGTGCGCGAGCTTCGTGGTGGCCGGGCCGACCGCGCGGTTCCTGCGGGCCGAGGGCGCCGGTCCGGTGACGTTCGTCGTCACCGGCGAGGACGGCCGGGCCGACGAGGACCTGGCCTGCGCCGAGTACATCGGCCGGTGCGTGGACGAGGGCGAGGACGAGGGCGGGGTCGAGGCCGCCCCGTACGTCCGCCGCGCGAGGATGTCCGGCGCCGCGGCCGACCTCTCCGCCGAGCTGCGCGGCGGCTGTCACCCGGACGACGTCGAACTGTGCCTGGAACTCGACAGGTTCCCCTTCGCGATGGTGGCCCGCCAGGAGGAGTCGCTCACCGTGCTCCGGCCCGTCGAGGTGCCGGAGCCGGGCCACCGACGTCCCTGAGTCCCTAACTCGCGAACGGCACCTGTGCCGTCGCGGCGGTCGGCCTGGCGAAGGGGTGCTGCCACAGGCCCTGCGCGGCGAGGCGGGGGAGGACGCCCTCGCCGAACCAGTACGCCTCCTCCAGGTGCGGGTAGCCGGAGAGCACGAACTCGTCGATGCCGAGGGCGTGGTACTCCTTGATCCGCTCGGCGACCTCGTCGTGGCTGCCGACCAGTGCGGTGCCCGCGCCGCCGCGCACCAGGCCGATCCCGGCCCAGAGGTTGGGGTGGATCTCCAGGCTGTCGCGGCTGCCGCCGTGCAGGGCCAGCATCCGCTGCTGGCCCTCCGACTCGCTGCGGGCGAGTCCGGCCTGCACGGACCGTACGGTCTCCGGGTCGAAGCCGTCGAGCAGCCGGTCGGCCTCCGCCCAGGCCTGCTCGGCGGTGTCGCGGGTGATGACGTGCAGCCGGATGCCGAAGCGCAGGGTGCGGCCCTCCTTCGCCGCCAGCCCCCTGATCCAGGCGATCTTCTCGGCGACCTTGGCCGGCGGCTCGCCCCAGGTGAGGTACACGTCGACGTGCCGGGCGGCGATCTCCCCGGCGATGGGCGAGGAGCCGCCGAAGTACACCTCGGGCACCGGGTCGGGCAGCCGGGCCAGCCGCGCGTCCTCGACCCGGAGGTGTTCGCCCTTCAGGTCGATGGTCCCGCCGTCCCACAACCCCTTGACAACCTCCAGGAATTCACCGGTACGACGATACCGGTCGTCCTTGTCGAGGAAGTCGCCGTAGGCCCGCTGCTCATGGCTCTCGCCGCCGGTGACGACGTTGAGGAGGAGCCGTCCGCCGGTCTGCCGCTGGAAGGTGGAGGCCATCTGGGCGGCGAGTGTGGGCGAGACGAAGCCGGGGCGGAAGGCGACCAGGAACTTCAGCCGTTCGGTGTTCTGGCTGACCATCGCGGTGGTCAGCCAGGCGTCCTCGCACCAGGCACCGGTGGGGGTGAGCGCGCCGACGAAGCCGAGGTCCTCGGCGGCGCGGGCGATCTGGCTCAGATAGGCGACCGTCGGGGGCCGGTCCCGGCCGGACGCGGTGGCGGGGGTGCCGTGGCCGCCGCCGACGACATGCCGGCTGTCACCGTTGGTGGGCAGGAACCAGTGGAAGGTGAGGGACACGTGGGGGTCTCCTGTCGAAGGGGTGGCCTGCGGAGGCGAAGGGTCGGCCAGGGCCTGTCGTTTGGATCACGCCGGCTTCGGGCCACGGTGCCTGGTGACCGCCGGTGAGCGGGGCTTGGTGCGTGCGGCCGCGAGGCGGAGGAGGGCGTCGACGCGATGGGGGTACCTCCCGCTCGCGCGAAGTCGGGAGTGGGGGAGTCGGCGACCGACGACAACGCGGCTGGGGGTCCCGCCACGCCCTTGAGGCAGTGAGGGAGTGCGTGCCACGCCCCGCAGCCCAGGCGTGATCCAAACGGCAGGCCCTAGAGGAGGCCGTGGCGGGGTGGCCGGGTGCCGTTCAGTACGTGGCGGCCGATGTGCTGGATCTTCCAGCGGGCCGGGTCGTGCAGGGTGTGGGTGCGGGCGTCGCGCCAATGCCGGTGCAGATTGAGGGAGTCGAGGGCGGAGCGGGTGCCGGAGACCTCGAAGAGGGCGCCCGCGATCTCGACTGCGGCCGGGGCCGCGTGGGCCTTCGCGGCGGCCACGGCGATGGAGGCCTCGGCGGCGGAGTCGTCGGTGAGATCGGCGCGCGCCGAGTCGACGGCCCGTGCCGCCTCCCGCAGCAGCGCCCTCGACGCCCTTGCCAGGACGGCGAGTTCACCGAAGCGCTGGATGAGGAGAGGGTCCTCGGCCGCCGTCTCGACCTCGGCCTCGAACCAGGGCCGGCTCTTGGTCCGTACGAACCGCACGGCCTCCGCCAGCGCGCCGTCGGCGATCCCGACGTCGATGGCCGTGTGCAGCAACTGGGCGATCGCGCCGTGGAGTTGCGGGCCCCGGAAGGTGAGGTGGTGCGGGAGGACCCGGTCCGCCGGGACGGGGACCTCCGCCAGCCGGACCGTGCCGCTGGCGGTGGTGCGCTGGCCGAGGCCGTCCCAGTCGTCGACGACCGTGACACCCGGGGTGTCCGCGGGCACGTAGGCGACGTGCAGATTGTCGTCGTCGGCCCGCGCCAGCACCGGGATCCAGTGGGCGAACAGGGCGCCCGTGGCGTAGTGCTTGACGCCGTTGAGGACGTACGAGCCGTCGGCCCGCCGGGTGAGCCGGGTACGGATGTCCTGGAGGTGCTTGGTGCCCGCCTCGGACTGGGCGTTGCCGAAGCGGCGCCCGGCGAGGAGCTCTCCGAAGAAGAACTCCCGCTGTTCCGGGGTGCCCTGACGACGGATCACATTGACGTAGGCGAAGTGGCTCTGCGGGATCTGGGCGAGGCTCGCGTCGGCGGAGGCGAGCAGCCGGAAGACCTCCGCCAGGGTCTCCTGGCTCACGTCCGCTCCGCCGTGCTCGGCGGGCACGGTGACCGCGAGCAGCCCGGAGGCGGAGAGCCGCTCCAACTCGGCGCGCGGCAGCCGCCGTTCGGCGTCCCGCGCGGAGGCACCGGCCCGGAACTCCTCGGCGAGCGCGGCGGCGACGGTCAGCGCCTCGACGTCGTCGGCGATGACCTTGGCGGCCGGAGCGCCGGGCCGGGGACCGGCAGGGGCTTCGACGGCGGTGTCGGTGGAAGTGTCCGTGGACGTGTCCGTGGACGTGTCCGTGGAGGTGTCGGTCATCGGGCCAGCTCGCGGCGGCCAGTTCGGGCACGGGGCCTGGGGTCTGTCGTCACGTTCCCGTCGTCGCCCGAAGGGCGGTCCTGCGGCGTCTGGTGCGTGCTCTCGGCGTGCCGGGCGGAAGGCCTCGTACTGGATGTACTTGGGCTTTCGCCCGGTGCGGCGAGAGTGCGTGCCAGGCGTCGCGTGGCAGACGGGAATGTGACGACAGACCCCAGCGCGGTCAGGAACTGGTCGACGACCTGGCCGAGGGCCTCGGCGGTGGCCGGGGCGACCGTGACCTTGCCGTCCTCCCCCACGGTGATGTCCTTGTCGAGGGTGAACCAGCCGGGGACGATGTGCCGGGCGCCCATGGAGCTGAGCACCGGCCGCAGGGCGTAGTCGATGGCGAGGACATGGGCGGTGGAGCCGCCGGTGGCCAGGGGCAGCACGGTCTTGCCGGTGAGGGCGTACTGCGGGAGCAGATCCAGCAGGGCCTTGAGGACGCCGGAGTACGCGGCCTTGTAGACGGGGGTGGCGATGACGATGCCGTCGGCCCGTTCGACGAGTTCGGTGGCCTCGACGATGGCCGGGTGCTTGAAGTCCGCGCCGAGCAGGGCCTCGGCGGGGATGGTGCGGATGTCGAGCGGGACGACCTCATGGCCCTGGGCGATCAGCCGGGCGTCCAGGTGGCGTACGAGCTTCGCGGTGCGGGAGGAGACGGAGGGGCTGCCGGAGACGGACAGGACGGTGGCCATGGGTCCTCTTTCTGGGAACCCGGGGTGCCCGTGCGGACGGGCACCCCGGAAGGGAGCGGTCAGGAGTACCAGGTGGGTTCGGGCAGTTCGCCTTCGAGCACCCAGCGGCCGACCTCGCGGCGCTTGTAGGCGACGGGGTCGTGGAGGGTGTGGGTGCGGATGTTGCGCCAGAAGCGGTCGAGTCCCTCGGCGGTGGCCGTCGACCGGGCGCCGGTCACCTCGAAGACACTGTTCGCGATCTCCAGGGCCACCTCGGTGGCGCGTGCCTTGACGGCGGCCACCCGTACCTCGAAGTCGCCGCGCGTGCGCTCCGTGACGGCGTCGGGGTCGTCGTGCAGCCGCTGTCCCTCGGCGGCGACGGTGTCGGCGAGGGCCTCGACCGCCCAGAGCTTGGCGGTCAGATCGCCGTAGACGTCGATGACGTACGGCTCGTCGACCGCGCGCTCATGGCCGCCGTGCAGCCAGGGACGGGACTTGGTACGGGTGTAGGTCGCCGCCGTCTCCAGCGCTCCGGCCGCGATGCCGAGGTAGAAGTTGACGAACACGAGCTGGATGGTGGGGACGTTGAGGGTGTTGTAGACGCGGGGCCGGAACTCCTTGTCGACATGACCGGCGGCCGAGGACCAGGGGGTGCGGACGCCGTCGAGGGTGACGCCGCCGCTCTCGGTGAGCCGCTGGCCGATGTTGTCCCAGTCGTCGTGGAAGGTCAGTCCCTCGCTGTCGGAGGGGACGATCGCGAAGATGTGGTTGTCGGTGCCCTCCAGGACGCCTTCGAGGACGGTGACGTCGGAGACCTTGCTGCCGGTGGAGAAGGACTTGCGGCCGGTGAAGACGAGATCGTCGCCGTCCTCGGTGACCACCACGTCCTTGTCGCGCGGGTTGACGGCGCCGCCGAAGAACCAGCGGCCCCGGGCGGCCTCGGCCTCGACGTGCTCCCACTGCTCGCGGGTGCCGACCAGACGGGCGGCCCAGTTCCAGAGGTAGTGGTAGCCGAGGAGCTGGCCGATGGAGCCGTCGGCCTTGGCGACCTCGCGGACGACACGGTAGGCGGTGGGCCAGTCCTGGCCCGCGCCGCCGTGCTCGGTGGGGCCGAGCAGGGTGACCAGGCCGGAGTCCTTGAGGAGCCGGACCTCGGCGTACGGGGTGGCGCCGGCGCGGTCGCGCTCGGCGGCGTCGGTGGCGAGGACGGCGGCGACCTCACCGGCGCGGGCGATCCACTCGTCGGCGGTCTTCGGGGCGGGGCCGGTCTTCCAGTCGGTGGGGGTGACGGTGCTCATGTCGACGGGCCTCCTCAGACCTGGGCGGGGACGGACGGGGCGGACTCGGGGAGCCGGGCCTCCAGTTCACGGACCAGCGGCAGCACCCGCCTGCCGAAGTACTCGACCTCCTCGTGGTAGTGCAGGAAGCCGAGGAGGAAGAGATCGACGCCGAGCCTCTTGTAGGCGACGATCCGCTCGGCGATCTGCTCGGGGGTGCCGATCAGGCCCGTACGGAAGCCGTCGTTGTACTGGATCAGGTCCTCGAACGAGGAGTCCTGCCACATGCCCTTGCCGTCGGCGGCCGACTGCCCGGCCTGCTTGACGGCGGCGCCGAAGCCCTCGACGGCCTCCCGGTCGGCGTTGGCGACGATCTCCCGCAGGGTGTCGCGGGCCTCGGCCTCGGTGTCGCGGGCGATGAGGAAGCCGTTGAGGCCGAACTTCGGTGCGTGGCCGCCTACTTCGGCGGCGGCCTTGCGGACGTCGGTGATCTGCTCGGTGACCCCGTCGAAGTCCTTGCCGTTGGAGAAGTACCAGTCGGAGACCCGGCCGGCCATGGCGCGGGCGGCGGTGGAGTTGCCGCCCTGGAAGATCTCCGGGTGCGGGCGCTCGGGGGTGTTGAGGGGCTTGGGCTTGAGGGAGAAGTCACGCAACCGGTAGAAGTCACCGGCGAGTTCGGTGTGGTCCTCGGTCCAGATCCGACGCAGGGCGCGGATGAACTCCTCCGAGCGGCGGTAGCGCTCGTCATGCTCCAGCCAGGGTTCGCCGAGGGCGGTGAACTCGCCCTTGAACCAGCCGGACACGACGTTGACGGCGAAGCGGCCGTTCGAGAGGTGGTCGGCGGTGGCGCCGAACTTGGCGAGGACACCGGGGTGCCACAGGCCGGGGTGGACGGCGGCGATGACCTTCAGCCGCTCGGTGGCGAGCAGCAGGGCGAGGCTGAAGCTCGTCGACTCGTGCTGGTACTCGGCGCCGTAGCTGGCCATGTAGCGGACCTGGCTGAGGGCGTACTCGAAGCCGTTGTTCTCGGCGAGGACGGCGAGTTCGCGGTTGTACTCGTAGCCCCAGTCGGTGCGCTGCTCGATCTTGCTGGTGACGAGGCCGCCACTGACGTTGGGGACCCAATAGGCGAATTTCAGGGGCGCGGCAGACATGCGGAACTCCTGTTGCGGAATGTTCTCGGGCACGCCGAATTCAGCAGGCACCGCACGGGCATACGGGCACAGCGAATTCAGGCGGAAGGCCGGGAAAAGCGGAAAGCGCGGCGGATCGGTTCTCGGAGGTTGATCAGGCCGCGGCGCGACAGGAGGCGCTGGAGACGCGCGCGAGGTCGACATGGCGTCGTCGCGTGAGGTCCAGTCGCATCTTCATGTCCTCGATCGTGACAGCCGTCGCCGACGACCGTCAAGGAGAACCCGACCGGTCTCGTATCGCGGACCATTGAATTTCACGAAGGTGTGACAGGGAAACCCTTGAACGGCCCGGAAATCGCCACACATTCTGCTGTCGTGCGAACGGAACAGCTGGAATACATCACGGCGGTGACCAGGCTCGGTTCGCTGCGCCGGGCGGCCGACGAACTACGGCTCTCGCAGCCCGCGTTGAGCGAGACCGTACGGAATCTGGAACGCGAGCTGGGGGTCGATCTGCTGGAGCGCAAGCGGTCCGGCGCGACGATGAGCGCCTCGGGCCGGGAGTTGCTGCCGCACATCATCGGGGTGCTGGACGCGGTGGACCGGCTGCGGGCCGCGGCGGGCGAGCAGCACCGCATCAGCCGGATGGTCCGGCTCGGCACGGTCAACGCGGCGACCGTGCCGCTGCTCATCCCGGTGATCCGGGATTTCCGTGCCGATCACCCCCTCACCCAGGTCGAGGTGGTCGGCGCCCAGCAGACCGACATCCACCGGGGTCTGCTGGAGGGCTCCTTCGACCTCGGGCTCGTCAACCATCTCGACGGTGACGACGTGCCCGCCGAGTTCGAGGCGACGGAGCTGCTGCGGGGCCGGCCGGTGGTGGTGCTCCGCCCGGACAGTCCACTGGCGTCCCGGGCGGCGGTGTCCGTGGACGATCTGCTCGACGTGCCGCTGATCGGCATGCGCTCGGGGTACGTCATGCACCGCTACGTCCACCGGCTCCTCGACGGGCGCGACCCGGCGTTCGCGTACTCCACGGACGGGGCCGAGATGGGCAAGCTGCTGGTGGCGGAGGGGCTCGGGGCGACGGTCCTGCCGGACTTCAGCGTGGTCGGCGACCCGCTGGAGCGGCGGGGCGCCCTGGTCCACCGGCCGATCGCCGGTGACACCACCCGGGTGCTGCTGATGCTCCAGCGCCGCAGGGCTGATTCGGTACCGCAGGCCGCCCGCGATCTGCACGAGGCGTTCGTGGCGACGGCACGCGCCCTGACCGGCGGACTCCCCCACGGATGAAAAGCGCGCGGGCCGCATCCGAAGTGGTCCGCCCGGTGGAAGTGAAGGGTGGAAGTGACGAGTGGGGGGCCTGTTACGGAGGTGTGCCCATGAATGTCTCAGTCGTCCTGTTCACCGCCGACCTGCGGCTGCACGACCATCCGCCGCTGCGCGCGGCCCTGGACGGCTCCCGGCTGGTCGTCCCACTGTTCGTGCGTGATCCGGCGGTGGACCGGGCCGGTTTCGCCGTGCCCAACCGGCTGGCGTTCCTCGCCGACTGTCTGCGGGACCTGGACGCGGGACTGCGCGAGCGCGGCGGACGGCTGGTGGTGCGGTCGGGCGACGTGGTGCAGCAGGTCGTGAAGGTGGCGGCCGAGGCGGACGCCGACGAGGTGCACCTGGCGGCGGACGTCAGCGCGCACGCGCACCGGCGGGAGGAGCGGCTGCGCCGGGAGCTGGAGGGACAGGGGCTGCGGCTGCATGTGCACGACACCGTGACCACGGCGGTCCCGCCGGGTGCCCTGACCCCTGCCGGGTCCGACCACTTCGCCGTGTTCACGCCCTACTTCCGGCACTGGTCCCGGCAGCGCCCGCGCGACGCGGTGGACGCGCCCCGGGCCGTCCGGGTCCCGGACGGTGTCGGCTCCGAGCGGCTGCCGTCCCGTACCGGCATCGCGGACCTGTCCCCCGGCCTGGCGACCGGCGGTGAGACGGAGGGCCGACGGCGGCTCACGGCCTGGCTGCGGTCCGGGGTCGCCGCGTACGAGGAGGGGCACGACGATCTGGCGGGCGACGCGACCTCCCGCCTCTCGCCGCATCTGCACTTCGGCACCCTCTCCCCCGTCGAGCTGGTCCACCGGGCGCGCCGGGCCGGCGGTCCGGGCGCGGAGGCGTTCGTACGGCAGCTCGCGTGGCGGGACTTCAACCGTCAGCTGCTGGCCGCGCGGCCGGCGGTGGCGTCCGTGGACTACCGCGCCAGACACGACCGTTGGCGGTCCGCGCCGGAGGAGGCCGAGGCGTGGCGGGAGGGCCGCACCGGCTATCCGGTGGTGGACGCGGCGATGCGCCAGCTGCGCCACGAGGGCTGGATGCACAACCGCGGCCGGCTGCTGACCGCGAGTTTCCTCACCAAGACGCTGTACGTCGACTGGCGTGTCGGCGCCCGGCACTTCCTGGACCTCCTCGTCGACGGCGACGTGGCCAACAACCAGCTCAACTGGCAGTGGGTGGCCGGTACCGGCACCGACACCCGCCCCAACCGGGTCCTCAACCCGGTCACCCAGGCGAAGCGGTACGACCCGGACGGCGCGTACGTACGGCGCTGGGTGCCGGAGTTGGCGGATGTCACGGGTCCGGCGGTGCACGAACCGTGGCGGCTGGCGGGGCCGGAGCGCGCGGCGCTCGGCTATCCGGAACCGATCGTCGAACTGGCGGAGGGCCGCGAGCGGTTCCTGCGGGCGCGCAAGCCCTAGTCCGCCCGGACCAACCCGTCCGACGGGATCACCCGGTCCGCCTGGGCTCCCCGGTCCGCCGGGTCCACCCGGTCCACCCGGTCCACCCGGTCCACCCGGTCCACCCGGTCCACCCGTCCGTAGCGGCCGGAGAGCACCTCCACCGCCTCGGCCAGCAGGGTCGGGCGGACCATGCCCGACGCGGGGCGGCCGTGCCAGCCGGGGCCGCCGAGGACGACGAGGGCCTGGCGGCGGGCGCCCTTGACGCCCCAGCGCATGGCGGCGACATGGCGGGCCAGCGGCAGGCTCGCGGTGGAGCGGGCCTGGGCCCAGAGGACCACGGCCGCCGGGCCGAGCCGTTCGACCGCCGCGGTGAGGGCCTCGGCGGGGACGGCGGCGCCGAACATCCTTGTGGGCAGGCCGAGTTCACCGAGGGCGGCGTTGAGGGCCTCCAGCGGAAGGGTGTGCTGCTCCCCGGGCACACAGGCGAGGACGACCGGGCCCGGGGTGGTGGTGTCGTGGCGGGGTGCGGGCGGCCGGGTGTGGCGGCGCAGGGCGGTGGAGACATGCCAGGACAGCAGATGCTCGACCTCGACGTAACGGTCCCCGGACGACGCCCACTTGCGGCCCACCGCGTGCAGCGTCGGCACCATCACCTCCTGCCAGGCCACGGTGAGCCCGTGCCGTTCGACGGCCCCGGCCAACCGGTCCTCCAGCGCCGGGGAGTCCAGGCGTACGGCGGCGCGGGACAGGCCCCGGCACTCCGTACGGATGTCTCCCGGGGGCGGCGGACGGACGTCTCCCGGGGACGGCGGGCCGGGCGCACGCGGCCCCCGCGCCGCGCGGTCCCCGTCCGTGGCGCGCGCTCCCCCGGCGCCCTCCTTCGCCGCGCGTGCCGCCTCCGCCGGTGGCAGCCCGGCGGACGTCAGCCGGCACATCGTCTCGACCATCGCCACGTCCCGAGGGGTCCAGCGGCGATGCCGGCCGTCGGCGCGGAGCGCGGGTCCGATGCCGTAGCGGCGGTCCCAGGAGCGCAGGGTCGTGGGCGACACGCCCAGCCGGCGGGCCAGGGCCCCGCTGGTGAGCCCCGGATCGGCGGGGTTTTCCTCCCCGTACGTACCCATGACGGCGACTATACGATGCAGAAGCGATGCGAGTGGAAGCACGGCCTCGCGGGCTCGCACGATGACGGCATGCGCACCGCCCTCCGTGAGGAGCCGCCCTCATGAGCCCTGTGTGTCCGAGCGCGCCCGCGGGTGCCGTGTCCGCCGACGAGGAGCTGGCGCGCGGCCTGCCGGCGGGTGACGACGACTCACTGGCCGCCGCCTATCACCGCTGGTCTGCGCTGGTGCACGCGCTCGCGCGGCGCAGCCTCGGCGACACGGGCGAGGCGGAGGACGTCACCCAGCAGGTGTTCCTGGGGGTGTGGCGCGGGCGGCACGGCTACCGGCCGGAGCGCGGCGCGATGGGGGCCTGGATCGTCGGGATCGCCCGGCGACGGATCGCCGACGCCGTGTCCGCGCGGAGCCGCCGGGCGGAGCTGGTGGTCTCGGCGGGCGCCGCGCTCGCCCTCGCCGACCGTCCCGGCCACGGCGACCCCGAGGCCGCTCTCGACCGGGTGCTGATCCTCGCCGAGTTGGCCCGACTTCCGGCGCCCCAGCGGCAGGTCCTCCATCTGGCGTTCTACGAGGACCTCACACAGACCCAGATCGCGGAGCGCACCGGTCTGCCCCTGGGCACGGTCAAGAGCCACACCCGGCGGGCGCTGCACCTGCTGCAGGGCCGCCTGGGCGGGACCCGCACCAGGTGACCCGGCCCGTTCGTGCGGTCATTCGACGCACAAACGTCTCATCCGACCCACCGCATCCGAGGGGCCCGGGACGACGGAAGAAGCAGACGGAACGGGGGCCCGCCTCCGAGGAGCGGTCGGCGCTCCTCGGAGGCGGACGGCGCCTCACGGTCCTCGCACCCCCACCCCCTACACATAAAGGGAAAATAAGCGCAGAATGAACGTACGCGGCGCTTACCGCAAACCCCACCAGACGCGGTCAGGCCTGCAGAGTTCAAAGGAGTCGACTCATGGCCAACGTCTCACACAGGAGTGACATCTCCAGCCACCCCGACGCACCCGAAATGCAGGCCCGGTTCGCCCGCATGCTCGGCGGTCGCGATGTGGCGCTCGTGGACGGACCGGTGTTCCTGCTCGGTCTGTACTGCGCCGTGTCCCCGTGGATTCTCCACTACACGTCGAGCCAGCCCGCGCTGGCGCCCCACAACCTGATCTTGGGCATCGCGATCGGCCTGCTGGCCCTCGGCTTCACCGCCGCACCGGAGAGGATGTACGGCCTGAGCTGGGCCATGTGCGCGCTGGGTGTCTGGATGATCGTCTCGGCGTGGATCGTGGGCGACAGCCCGGACGCCGGTGTCGTGGTCAACAACATCGTCATCGGCTGCCTGGCACTGCTGCTGGGGCTGATGTGCGCCGGCGCCGCGGCCAAGGGCACCACGCGCGGGGGCCGCACACCACAGGTGTGAACAGAAACGCCCGCGAGGGGTAATGACGGCCGATCCGCTCCGGCGGACCGGCCGTCGCCGTTCGCCCACCCCTGCGCCTTGCCCCCACGCCTGCGCCTGCGCCTGCGCCTGCGCCACCGTCAGCCCGTGCGCGGCACCTCCCAGGGCTCCTGCGGCAGCACCCGGCCGGTCTCCAGCAGCGACTTGAGGTTGGACAGCACCGCGGGCCAGCCGAACGACACCGCGGAGAGCGCGCTCTCGTCCTCCAGGTCCTCATGGGTCACGGTGAGCCGCACGATGTCGCCGTGCGGCTCGACGGCGAAGGTGACCCGCGAGTACGTCTCCTCCCTGCCCTCGTTCTCGGGCGAGGCCCAGGTGGTGACCAGCCGGGTCGGGGGCTCGCTCGCCACGACCGTGCCGACGACGTCCTCGACGCCGGAGCCGTCGGTGCGGACATGGGCCCAGCGCGAGCCCTGGCCGGCGGCGTCCGCAAGGCACGTCTGCTGGACGAGCGGGCGCCGGTGGACACCGTCCGGGTCGCGACCGACGGACGCACCGTCATGGACATCGCGGCGGAGGTGCCGACCGTCACGGGATGGCTGCCGGACCGACGGGCCGACAGGCCGCCGCCGGTCCGACCGACCGGCGGCTTGTGAGGAACCCGCAACGGAGGCGGACTGCACTCGCGTTCGAAGGGCACTCGCAGGGTTGCGTGGATCCCGACGACAAGGGGCGGAGTTCAGATGGACATCGACGGCATCATCAGTGCCATCGTCATCGGCATTGTCATAGGCGTGCTCGGCCGACTCGTCGTGCCGGGCCGACAGCGCATCGGCATCCTGCTGACAATCGTCGTCGGCATCGTCGCCGCGCTGATCGGCACGGCGATCGCGGCGGGTGTCGGCGTGGCGAACACCGATGGCGTCGACTGGGCGGAGTGGCTCATCCAGATCGCCCTGGCGGCCCTGGGCATCGCGGCACTGGACCGCACACGGGCACGGCGCTGAGGCGGCGCGGGGCGGACAGCGGCGGCCGAGGCCCGGAATTCCGTTGCGGGTGAGCGTGCCCGGCGGCTAGCGTCGCCGGGCTTCGCCCTTCCGTCGCCGACCAGCCCCGGAGTCCTCTTGCCCCCGCGCGTCACCAGCGTCACCCGTATCACCCCGCTCACCGACACCGCCGCCGCCCCGTCGAGCCCTCGCCCGGCCTGGCTGGCGTCCGGGGCGGAGGGCGTCCCTCTCGGCTCCGCGTTCCTGCGGCTGTTCGGCGGGGAGGGGCAACGGCATCTGGCGGAGCTGGAGGTGTCCGTGCACCCGGCCGAGCGGCGGCGGGGCGTCGGCACCGCGCTGCTGGACGCGGCCGTGGGCGCGGCGCGCGCGGACCGCCGCCGCGCGGTCGTCGCCCAGGCCCCCGAGGGCTCCCCCGGCGACGCGTTCCTCGCGGCACACGGCTTCCGCCGCGTACTGCCCCTGACGTACGCCCGGCTGGAACTCGCCGGAGCGGACCCCGGCCACTTCACCCGGATCCTCGAACAGCCGTGCCCCGGCTACCACTTGATCGACTGGACGGGCGTCGTACCGCCCGAGCTGGCGGAAAACTACGCGGCGTCGCGCCGGGCGATGGACGACATGCCGATGGGCGACACCGACTACGGGACGGTGGTCTGGGACGTCGAGCGGGTCGTCGCCGCCGCCGAGGCGATCGCGAAACGCGGCGACTCGCTGCACACCGTGGCCGCCGTGCACACGGCGAGCGGCACGATCGTCGGCTTCTCGGAACTCGTCCTGCCGGGCGACGGCAGAGGCAGCGACAAGAGCAAGAGCGAGGGGCAGCACTACGGCACAGCCGTGCTGCCCGAGCATCGGGGTCACGCCCTGGGCCTCTGGATGAAGGCGAAGGCCATCCTCCACGCCCACCACCTGGACCCGAGGCTCGCCCTGCTCACCGACACCGCGGCGGACAACGCCCCCATGCGCCAGGTCAACGACGTGCTCGGCTACCGGCCCACACACACGGCGATCGAGTACCAGCTCGACCTGTGACGGACCCCGCGTGATCGGGGGACCCAGGGTCCTTCTCCCACGGGGATCCATCAGAAGGACCCTAGGGGGCGACCACGTACTCGTACGGCGTGGTCGTCGTGAGTGGTTCGAAGCCCAGGCGGGCCAGGATCGGGCGGCTGGTGGCCAGCGCGTCGACCTGGACGTAGCGGTAGCCGCGGTCGGCGGCGACGCGGGCTCGGTGGGCGACCAGCGCGCGGTAGACACCTCGGCCGCGCCAGCCCTCTACGGTGCCGCCGCCCCACAGACCGGCGAAGCGCGTGCCGGGGAGCAGTTCCATCCGGGCGGCGCTCACCGGTTCGTCGCCGGCGAGGGCGACGACGGCCACGACCGACTCGGTGTCCCCGGTGAGCTGGGCCAGCAGTTGGTGGCGCATCCGGGTGCTGTCCGTGCCGAAGGCCTTCTCGTGGACGTCGGCCACCAGGTCCACGCCCTCACGGTCGGTGACGGGCAGGAGCCTTACGCCCTCCGGGGGCTCGATGTCGAGGGTCAGATCGGCGACCTCCGCGATCATGAGCGTCTCCTCGGGAGCGGCCGTGAACCCGGCGTCGCGCAGGCGTTGTCCCAGGTCGACGGGGAGATCGTGGCCGTACAGCTTCCATTCGAAGTCGCGTCCGAGGCTTGAGAAGTACCGGATCTGCTCGGTGATCGCCGCGTCGGCGCCCGCCTCGTCCAGGTCGGACCAGACGACGCCGCTCCAGCCGTTCTCGAATCCGATCTGGCGCACCACCCCACCGACGCGCTCGATCCGGGCCCCGGGCCCGTCGGGGCGCGCGCCCTCCCGCATGTCCCGGTCGAACAGTGCCAGCACAGCAGCGTGATCCATACGGCTCACTCCATCATCAGTCGTTCGCCCTGGCAACGGAATTCGCCCGCCAATCACGCGCCGGGGCGATCCCGCCCACGCCCGCGCCGGCTCGCCGGGGCCCTCGGCGGCGCCGCAAGGGTGTCGCTCGTGGAAAGGCCGGGGATTCGGACACACGACGTAAGGTGCACGTCGCGGAACGCGGTCGAACGGTCCCCGAGGAGGGTGCGGACGAACATGGTGAACGACTCCGAACTGGTGTACCTACGACGTTGTGTGGAGCTGGCGACCGAGGCGCTGGAGTCCGGCGACGAGCCGTTCGGTTCGGTCCTGGTCGGCGGGGACGGCACGGTGCTGGCCGAGGACCACAACCGGGTGGCGGGCGGTGACCGCACCCGGCACCCGGAGTTCGAGCTGGCCCGCTGGTCGGCGGCCCGGCTCACGCCCGAGGAGCGCGCGGCGGCGACCGTGTACACCTCCGGCGAGCACTGTCCGATGTGCGCGGCGGCCCACGCCTGGGTGGGTCTGGGCCGTATCGTGTACGTCGCCTCCTCCGAGCAACTCGCCCTCTGGCTCGGCGAGTTGGGAGTCCCCGCGCCACCGGTGCGGACGCTGCCGGTACGGGAGATCGCGCCCGGGGTGACGGTCGAGGGGCCGGTGCCGGAGCTGGTCGGGGAGGTACGGGCACTGCACCGGCGCTTCCACGCCGAAACCGTCGGCGGCGTCGCCGACGATGACTGAGACGGTCGTGACGGGGCAGGCGGTCCGGGTTCCGTCGTCGTCGTTGTCCGGAGACCTTTCACCGATGTCCGAAGACGTGGTGCAGCAGACCCGCCCCGCCCCCGCGGCCCCGCCCGACGGGCGGCGGCCACGGCCGGGGCGGGCCTCGCGGGACCCGTACTTCGACAACGCGAAGTATCTGACCATCGTCCTGGTGGCCTGCGGGCACGCCTGGGAGCCGCTGACGTACGGCAGCCGGGCGGCGACGGCCGCGTATCTGACCGTGTACGCGTTCCACATGCCGGCCTTCGCCCTGATCTCCGGGTACTTCTCGCGGAGCTTCGACATGGCGCCGGGCCGGCTGAAGCGGCTGATGACGGGCGTGGTCCTGCCGTATGTCGTGTTCGAGACGGCGTACACACTGTTCTACCGGTGGGCGCAGGACGATCCGGGGTATCCGCTGAGTCTGCTGGATCCCTGGTACGTGATGTGGTTCCTGGTCGCGCTGTTCATCTGGCGGCTGACGACCCCGCTGTGGCTGATGTTGCGCCACCCGCTGCCGGTCGCGCTGGGGCTCGCGACGCTGGCGGCGGTCTCACCGGATCTCGGTGGCGATGTCTCCATCCAGCGGGTGCTGGGCTTCCTGCCGTTCTTCGTACTGGGGCTGACCCTGCGGGCCGGGCACTTCGAGCGGCTGCGCACCCGCCGGGCACGGCTGTGGCTGCTCCCGGTCGGGCTGGGGGCGCTCGGGGCGGCGTACTGGGTGGCGCCGTGGTTCGACGCGGGCTGGTTCTACCACCGGGGCAGTGTCACCGGCCAGGGCGTCTCCCGCTGGTGGGGGCTGCTGACCACGCCCGCCCTGTTCTGTCTGGCGGTGCTGCTGACGGCCTGCTTCCTGGCCTGGGTGCCGCGCCGGCGGCTGTGGTTCACGGCGCTGGGCGCGGGCACGATGTACGGCTATCTGCTGCACGGCTTCGTGATCAAGTGGGCCCGGTTCCGGGACTGGTACGCCGTCGAGTGGCTGCACACCCCGCTCGGGGAACTGGCGGTCACGGCCGTCGCCGTCGGCGGCATCACCCTGCTGTGCACCTCCCCCGTACGGGCCGCGCTGCGCTGTGTCGTCGAGCCACGCATGGAGTGGGCGTTCCGGAAGAGCGGCACGGCCCCGGCGGCCGGGACGGCGGGTGCCGCCCCTTCCGCCGGCTCCGCTAGCCGAGTTCCAGAGTCGTGATCCCGAAGACGCGCTCCGCCGCGTGCGGCCGGATCGGGCCGGTGTACATCCGGGCCGTCTCGAAGGAGGGCGTCAGCCCGTACTCCTCGACCAGTGCCGCGGCGGCCGTGTTCGGTTCCGGTACGTCGATGGCCAGCGGCCGGCCCGCGGCCTCGGCGGCCAGCCCGGCGAGGAGCGCGCGGGCGTCGGCGGCGGTGTCGGCGAACAGGGGCCCGATCCGCAGGGCGTCCCGTCCGGGGCGGATCACTCCGTAGCCGGTGAGCCGCCCGTCGACGATCCGCGCGAGGGCCCGGTGCCCGTCCGTGGTGAGCCAGCGCTCCAGGAAACGGGGGCGGTCGGCGGGGTGGCAGGCGCTGTCGTACGCCGCGAGGTCCTGCGCCGCCCGGGGCCCGGCGCCCTCGACCGGCCGGACACCGTCGGGGACCGGCACAGCGGGCGCCACGCCCGAGTACCGGAAGGTGCGGTGGGCGGGCTCGAAACCGGACTGCCGGTAGTTGTCCTGCTGCGCGACCACCCCGTCGAGGCCGACCGTACGGGCGCCGGCGTGCGCGAGCGCGGTCTTCCAGGTGGCGAGGCCGTGGCCCTGACCACGCAGCTCCGGGCGGACCAGATAGAAGCCGAGGAAGGCGTAGTCGTCGCCGTGGTTCACGACGGAGACGGACGAGACCGGTTCGCCGTCGAGGCGGCCGATGAAGAAGCCCTCGGGGTCCTGGGCGAAGAAGCACGCCGGGTCCGAGAGCCCCGGGTTCCAGCCCTCGTCCCCCGCCCATCGGGCGACCACCGCCCAGTCGTCGGGCGTGGCCCGGGTGACGACGAGGTCCTGAGGCCCCGGAGAGGTCATCTCTGCGCTCCTTCGCTGAGGTCGCGAGTGCGGGCCGACATGCGACCGCGGGCACGGTGGTCGGCCGCACCCCGCGGCATCCTCTCCGAGGCCCGGACCCGCCCGCGACGCCGGAACCGGCCGGACCCGGGCGGGGCGCCGGGCGATGGGCCCGGCCGACAGCCCGGTTCACTCGGACGAGCGACACGGCCACGGGCTGTGTACGGCGTCGGCGCGGCGCAGGTTACGGCAGTTCCGGCCGGTCCGCCCGCCCGCAGGCGTGGCCGCGAGGGGCCGCCTATGGTGATCCGGGGGTCGTCCCCGGCCGCCCCGGCCGGGCGTCCCTGGAGGCACGCATGCGGTCCACGCACAGCCGGCGCCCGCTCGCCGGAGCCGCGGTCACGGTGCTGGCCCTGCTGGCGGCCGGGCTGCCGGCCACGGCGGCGGGCGCCGACGACGACAAGGACGACAAGCGGTCCGACCCGAGCCGCTTCCACCACCAGAAGATCAAGTGGTCGAAGTGCGAGGGCATGGAGATGCCCGAGGATCTGCGCTGCGGCAAGGTCACCGTGCCGCTCGACTACTCCCGGCCCGGGGCGGGCACCCTCGATCTGGCGGTGGCCCGTATCCGGGGCACCGGCGACCCGCGTGGCTCGCTGCTGCTGAACTTCGGCGGCCCCGGCGGCCCTGGTGTCCCCGAACTCGCCTACAGCGGCGAGGACTTCATGGACCTCACCAAGGGCTACGACCTGGTCTCCTTCGATCCGCGCGGTGTGGGGCGCTCCTCCCCCGTCAGCTGCGGCGACGGCACCGACACGGCCCTGGAGGCGACCGACGACGGGGACGACGCGAACGACCCGCGGACCGCGCTGAGGCAGCTGCGGCGGGCCGCCGCGGCCTGCGAGAAGAACTCCGGGCCCGTGCTGCCGCACATCGGCACCCGTAACGCCGCCCGCGACCTGGACGTGCTGCGCGCCGCCCTCGGCGACAAGAAGCTCAACTACCTCGGCTTCTCCTACGGCACCCGGCTCGGCGCGGTGTACGCGGCGCAGTTCCCCGACAAGGTGGGCCGGATGGTCCTCGACGGGGTGGACACCCTGACCGAGCCGCTGACCGAACAGGGTCTGGTCGGTGCCGCGGGCCAGCAGACCGCGCTCGAGGACTACCTCGACGCGTGCACCGAGGAGCTGACCTGCCCGTTCGGGCAGGACTCGCGGTCGGCCCGGGAGCAGGTCGTGGCGCTGGTCGAGTCGCTGGACGAGTACCCCGTGCCGTCCGACTTCGGGCAGGACTTCACGGGCCAGCACCTGGTGGGCGCCATCGGCCACGCCCTCTACAGCGAACAGATGTGGCCCCTGCTCACCCAGGCGCTCAACATGCTCGTGCACGACGGCGACACCCGGGGCGTCATGGCGCTCACGGGCGGCGGCTTCGCCCCGACGATCACTCCGTACCGCGTGTCCGGCCCGATCCGTACGTCAGCCCCGTACCGCTCGCTCGTGCCCGCCCGTCCGCACGAGCCCCCGGAGCCCACTCCGTCCGGCACGCCGACCCCGCACGCCGGACTGGTCGACGCCGAGAAGATACCGCCGGACAACTATCCCGCCGCGCTCATGGCGATCAACTGCGCCGACGACCCCGACCGGCCCACCGCCGCCAGGATCACCGACGACCTGGAGGAGCTGCGGGCGGCCTACGAGGACGCCTCCCCCGTGTTCGGGCCGTACCGGCTCACCCAGGTGCTGATGTGCTACGGCCGCCCCGCGGGCACCGACTTCGTCCGCGAGGAGGTCCGGGACCTCGACACCCCGAAGGTCCTGCTGGTGGGCACCCGGGGCGACCCGGCCACCCCGTACCGCTGGACCGTGGAGACGGCGAAGCGGCTCGGCTCCTCGGCGGTCGTCCTCGACAACAAGGGCACGGGGCACACCGGGTACGGGTCGTCGAAGTGCGTGCACACGAAGGTCGACGACTTCCTGCTGTTCGGGACGCTGCCGGACGACGGAAGTTCCTGCGGGGCCGACGATTGAGCATCGGGCGTGTAACACGGGCGCATCCGGTACAACCCGGTACGCATCCCGCTCGTCACATTGGGCAGGCGTCACCTTTGTGCATGCCGTACCCGTAAGTGACCAAAGCTGGGGGATTCCACCGATGCGTATCCGTTCCTTCCTCACCGTCTCGACCGCGGCGACCGCCGGTGCCGCGCTGCTCCTCGCCGCCGCCCCGCAGGGGCTGGCCGCCCAGCCCGCCGCGAAGACCCCGGTCTGCAAGGCGAAGGTCCTCAAGCTGGGCGCCAAGCAGGCGAAGGACACGCGGGTGGTGCACATCAGCGTCAAGAACACCGGCACCCGCACCTGCACGATCGACCGCCTGCCCGTGGTCACCTTCGGCGACCTCGACGGGGCGGCCCTGCCGGTGCCCTCGGGCGAGAGCGGACCGTACAAGGTCGGCGCGGGCCGGACCGTGTACGCGGCGGTCCGGACGATCGCCGACCTCAAGGACCCGGAGGCCCGGCGCGTGGGCACGATCACCGTGTCCGCCAACCCCAACCTCAACGGCCGTACGTTCACCGCGAAGCAGCTCGGTTCGAGCAAGAAGGTCAAGGTCTGGGAGCCGGTGACGACCTGGTGGAAGCCGTCCAAGGCCGCCGCCGACAAGGCGCTGAAGAAGGAAGTCGGCTGATCTTCGCGGAGATCACACGGAATCGCGCACCGGATTACCCCAAATGCCCGGTGCGCGATTCGGTCCTATCGTGAAGTCATGGAGCATGCCCTCAGTCCCGCGACCCTGACCGAACTGCGCCGCCCGCGGCCCTATCCGGCGGTGTCGGTGCTGACGCCGACCCACCGCCGGGAGCCCGAGAACTCCCAGGATCCGGTCCGGCTGCGCAATGTGGTGGCCGAGGCGAAGAGGCGGCTGGTGCAGGATCCCGCCGTCACCCGGGAGCGGCGCGCCGATGTCGTCGGACAGCTGGACCTGGCGCTCGCCGAGGTGGATCTGACGCACGCCGAGGACGGTCTGGTGATCTTCGCGGCGCCGGGCGAGCACCAGGTCTGGTCGCTGGCCCGTCCGGTGCCGGAGCGGGTGGTGCTCTCGGACACCTTCCTCACCCGGAACCTGGTGGCCGCGCGCGCCGCCGAGCGGCCGTTCTGGGTGCTCTCGGTCTCCCCCGACCGGGCCACCCTGTGGAACGGCGGCACCGACCGCGTCACCGAGGCGCGTACCGGCGGATTCCCACTGACCAGGGACCGCGACAACTTCGACGCCGAGCGGCAGGAGCGGATCGGCGATCTGCCGTCGGCCTTCCGCGACGAGGACACCCGGCACTTCCTGCGGGACGCCGACGCCGCGCTGGCCCGGGTGCTGCGGACCCAGCACCGGCCGCTGTACGTCACCGGGGAGACGGCGGCGCTGTCCCTGCTCGACGAGATCGGCACGGTCACCAAGGCCGCCATCCATCTCCCGCACGGCGGGCTCGCGCACGGCACCCCGGACGCGGTGTGGCAGGCGGTCCGGCCGCTGGTGGCCGCCGAGGACCGCAGGAACGTCGACACGGTGGCCCGGCGGCTCGAATCGGCCCGCGGCCACAAGGCGTTCGCGGCCAGTGTCGACGAGATCTGGCAGAACGCGCGGCAGGGCCGTATCCAGCTGCTGGCCGTGGAGGAGAACTACCGGACGACCGTCCGCGCACACGGTGACGGGACCGGCGGTGGTCATCTCGTGCCGGCCGCGAGCGATGATCTCGACGTCCGCGAGGACATCGTGGACGAGATCGTCGAGCGGTGCCTGGACACCGGCGCCGAGGTCCGCTTCGTCCCCGACGGCACGCTGGGCGACGCCCGGGGCATCGCGGGGGTCCTGCGCTACTGACTCAGACGTTCCCGAGCAGGGACGTCAGGCCCCGGTCGAGCGCCGGACCCACCTCTTCCCTCCCGGCCGCGACGACGGCGTAGCTGCGCACCAGGAACCGCTGGAGCGCCGCCTTCTCGAACCGGAGCAGTGCCATGCCGTACGGGGAGTGCAGTTCGACCACCGTGCGGAACCGGCCGCAGGGCCAGATGTGGACGTCACCGACGCCGGAGGGTGCCCGCACCCCCTCCTCCAGCAGCCCCCGGGAGAAGGTCCAGGTCACCATGTCACCGTTCAGCGAGATGTCGGCCGGGAAGTCGAGGTGCACGGCCAGCGGATCGTCGGAGGAATAGCGCAGGCTCGCGGGCACCGGGACCTCCCGGTCCTCGGCGGTGACGAGGAGAGCGCGGGCGGGCTGTTCCAGCGTGACGGTCATGAACGGTCTCCGTTTCGGTGAAGCTCTTCCGAGGGCTTTCGCACGACGCGGCTCCTTGGATTCACCTCTGTGACCCATGTCACCCGATGGGATCCACCCATGCCGCTCCATGCAATCGCGCGGGCTCGCACATATGCCCCTCGAACAGGGGAATGAAAGACAGGTGAATGCGGTCCACGGTCCGTCAAGTCACGTACGATCCCTACGACTTGGGCCCTCGGCCCGCGTATCGACTTGCGGTGGAGAACCCCGACCGCAAGGACGGTGGCATATGCCGGATGCACCCCCGTATCGCGTCTTGCCAAATCCCTTACAGCGCGTCGCGGGCTGTGCGACAGTCGTAATCGGCCCTTACGTCAGCGTTGGTCGTACCGACCCCCATCGGAGTACGTGATGCCGTCCCATCTCTCTGCGGATCGTCCCGCCGCTCAGCCGCCCCGGCGCGGCACGGTCGACGCGCTCATCTCGCAGACGCGGCGGCTGCGGGGCGACGTCGACGCCGTACGGCGGGACGCGCCGGCCGACCCGGCGGACCCCGAGATCCGCTGGCAGCGCGCGCTGTACGACCTGGCACTGCATCAACTGAGCGATCTGGACGACCACTTGGCCCAGCTGCGGGACGGCCCGGAACCGCCGCCCGCCCCCTCGGCCCCGGCAGGCCTCCCCGTCGCACCGCCCCCGGCACCCCGGCGCGCCTCCCTGCTCAGCCGGGTCGGCAGCGCCGAGTGGAACCTGCTGACGGACGAGGCCAGTTGGTCCGGGGAGCTGTACCAGATCCTCGGCCGCGACCCCGCCGCCCCGCCGCTCACCCTCGACGAACTGCCGTCGCTGGTGCTCGACGAGGACCGGCCGAGGCTGACGGCGATGGTCACGGACTGTCTGATCGACGCCAAGCGCATCGACGGGGAGTTCCGGATCCTGCTCCCCGACGGCGGGGTGCGCACCGTGCACATCATGGGCGAGCCCGTGCTCGACGACGACGGCGGTACGGCCTCCATGTGGGCCGTCCTGCGCGACGTCAGCGAACTGCGGCGCAGCCAGCGGGCGGAGAGCGAGACCCGTGACTCGCTGCACCGCCAGCGGCATGTCGCGCAGACCGAGCACCGGCTCGCGGTCGAGCTGCAGGAAGCCGTGCTGCCGCCGTGGCGCGGCTCCCTGCGGCTCCCGCGACAGGGGCCGGCTCGACTGGACCTCGCGGCCCACTATCTGCCCTGCTCGACGAGCGCGCTGATCGGCGGCGACTGGTACGACGCCCTCGAACTCCCGGGCGGAGAGAGCCTGTTGAGCGTCGGCGACCTCACCGGGCACGGGGTGACCGTCACCTCGGGCATGGCGATGCTGATCGGCGCGCTGCGCGGCATGGCGATGGCGGGCACCGAACCGGCCCGGCTGATGGCCTGCCTCAACCAGCTGCTGGACGCCACCGTGCAACCGGCCCTCGGCAGCGCCGTCTGCTGCCGCTACCGGCCGGCGACCCGCACCCTGGTGTGGGCGCAGGCGGGACACCCCGCCCCGCTGCTGTTCCGCGACGGGACGGGGCGCGCGCTGACACCACCGGACGGTGTCCTGCTCGGAGCGACCTCGGGTGCCGTCTACGGGCAGGCCGAAGTGACGCTCGAACAGGGCGATCTACTGCTCCTGCACACCGATGGACTGGTCCCCCGGCGAGGAGGAGAGGCAGCCGTGCAGCGGCTGTTGGACCTGGCGCCACGGTTCGGTGAGGCGCGTACGGCCCAGGAGTGTGTACGGACGGTGGTGGAGACGTTCGGCGAGACCGAGCGCGCCGACGACGCCTGTGTGCTCGTCGCCAGGGTCAGTTCCTGACCGCCGGGGTCAGGCCGGGGTCTTCGGCAGCCGGGGCTTCGGCTGGGGCTTGGGCAGGGAGAGCTTGATCTCCTCTCGCAGATCCTGGATCTTCGGATAGCCGGCGTACTGACCGGTGAGCCGGTACATCTCCCGCAGCCGGTCCCACGTGCGGTGGGAGGAGTTGGAGCCCATGGCGCCCAGCGCCATACGGGCGAAGCTCGCCGCCTGCTCCGGGTCGTCGGCGATGAAGGAGGCCGAGGCCATCGACAGATAGTCGAAGATCCGCGACCTCTCCTGCTTCTCGGTCCTCAGGTCCAACGCCTTCTCCGCATAGTGCCGGGCATGCTGGGCCGCGGCCGGTTCATGCTCGGCGAGGGTGCGGTAGGCCAGGGCCTGCATGCCGTACAGATCCGCCTCGTTGAACATCTGCATCCAGCTGGGCGGCGGCACATCGGCCCGGTCGGAGACGAACAGGTCCTCCGCCTGGCCCAGGGTGCGGCGCATGGCCTGGCCCTTGCCCATGGAGGCCTGTGCCCAGGCCTCGACGGTGTGGAGCATGGCCTTGGTGCGCGGCAGCACCTGCTCGCCCGAGCCGGACTGCGCCAGCTTCATCAGGTCGAGCGCCTCGTCCGGCCTGCCGAGGTGCACCATTTGTCGGGCCGCCCGGGAGAGGGCCTCGCCGGCGCGCGGCCGGTCACCGCCCTCCCTGGCGGCATGGGCGGCGATGATGAAGTACTTCTGGGCGGTGGGTTCGAGGCCGATGTCGTGCGACATCCAGCCGGCGAGGACGGCGAGGTTGGCGGCGACGCCCCACAGGCGCCGCTGGATACGGTCGGGGTGACGGTAGGAGAGCATGCCTCCCACCTCGTTGAGCTGTCCCACGACAGCCTTGCGTTGCAGCCCGCCGCCGCGGGCCGCGTCCCAGGCCCGGAACACCTCGACCGAGCGCTCCAGTTCCTCGATCTCCTGCGATCCGATGGGGGCGGCCTCGTAGCGGTCGAACCCAGCGGGGTCGGCGTGCAGGGGATCGTCGAGATGGGGAGCGTCGGCCGCGAGGGCCGGGTCGGTGTGCAACCAGTCGTGCATGGCACTGCTGAGTGCGGAGCCCGCGGTGAGCGCGACGCCCGCACCCACCAAGCCGCGTCGGTTGAGCATGAGGTCCATTCCCGTGAATTCGGTGAGGACCGCAGCAGTCCGTTCGGGCGCCCACGGCACGCCGTCGGGATGTTCCACACTCCCGCCGCCCTGCCGTTTCCCCGTACGCCCGTGCCGGACCAGACCGAGGTCCTCGATGGTCACGACACGGCCGAGACGCTCGGTGAACAGCGCAGCCAGCACCCGCGGCACGGGATCGCGCGGGATCTCTCCCATGTCGATCCACCGCCGCACCCGTGAGGTGTCGGTCGCCAGCTGCGGATGGCCCATGGCCGCCGCCTGCCGGTTGACCAGCCTCGCGAGCTCGCCCTTCGACCAGCCGGCCAGGCCGAACAGGTCTGCGAGTCGGGTGTTGGGTTGTCCGCTCACGTCAAGCCCCCAGGTTCTCGGCTGAGTTGAATGTAGCCCGCTGTCAGTTGCACGGGGACTATTCGCCAGGCTTCGCCAGGGTGCGCTACATGGTGTGCCACGGCCCATCCGGTGTCAGGTAGGAAAGCGCCACCCCGACCCGGTCGCCCCCGACGGGCACTCCCCAGGGTGTCCCCGGACGGCCGGGGCGGGTGGCGCGTGACCTCGTCGGCACACGAAGGGATCTGTCTTCCCCCATGTACGCAGCATCGTCCTCCGTGTCCGCTCCTCCCCGATCGCTGCACCCCCGCCAGCCGGGCGGCGGCGGCCCCTACCTCGACCCCACGCGTACGGCGGCCCCGATGCTCGGCGCCGGCCGGGCGCGGCGTGCGCCCGGGCTCGGCACCCAACCGCTCAGCGGGAGACT
Source organism: Streptomyces phaeolivaceus (assembly GCF_009184865.1). Lineage (NCBI taxonomy): Bacteria > Bacillati > Actinomycetota > Actinomycetes > Kitasatosporales > Streptomycetaceae > Streptomyces > Streptomyces phaeolivaceus. The sequence continues at coordinate 400,657 of NZ_CP045096.1, forward strand.
CGACTTGTCCGGCCCCCAGGGCGCGCAGCTGCGCACGGCGATCGCCTCGGTGCATCGCATCTGCCCGGAGTTCACTCCGGTCCAGGTGCTGCGCCGCAGCGGACGCTCGGTGCTGCTCGTCGGCACCACAGGGCGAAGTACGGCCGTAGCCAAGTGTTTACTGGATCATTCCTCCATCTGGGAGGACCGGCTCCGGCACGAAATAGCCGCTTACCGCTCGTTCGTCCGGCACCGCCCACCCGTGCGGGCGCCGAGGCTGATCGCGGCGGACCCGGACAACTGCACCCTGGTCATCGAGCGGATGCCGGGCCGGGTGGCCGCCCTGCAGCGGCATCCGGTGGAGGCGCCGCCGCGCGCCGACATCCGGGCGGCGCTCGGCGCGATCTGCCGGCTGAACGCGTGGCGGCCACCGGCGGGCACGTTCGACGCCCCGCTGGACTACGCGGAGCGGATCTCCCGCTTCCATGAGCTGGGCCTGCTCACCGACCGGGACCTGGGCGATCTGCAGAAGCTGCTGCACGGCATCGCGCACGCCTCGGGCCGTCAGGGCATGGGCCAGTTCTGCCACGGCGACGCCCTCCTGTCGAACATCCTTCTCTCACCGGCCGGTCCAGTGCTGGTGGACTGGGAGCACGCGGGCTGGTATCTGCCGGGGTACGACCTGGCGACGCTGTGGGCGGTGCTCGGGGACGCCCCCGTGGCGCGGCGGCAGATCAGCCAGCTGGCGCAGTCGGCGGGTCCGGCCTCACGGGACGCGTTCCTGGTGAACCTGATGCTGGTCCTGACCCGGGAGATCCGTACCTACGAGACGGCCGTGCAGCGTTCGATGCACGACACGACCCCGGCGGCACCGGGCCCGCACCACCCGGCTGCTGCGCCGTCCGGCGAGGAACAGCGGCTGCTGCTCAGGCGGCTGCACGACGACTGCCAATTGGCCCGCAAGGCCGTACGGGCGGCGGTCGGCACTCGCTGAGGGGAAACGAAGGTCCGCGGCGCACCCTGGACAGGGTCACGCCGCGGACTTTCGTCATGTCGGCGTCCCACCGGCGTCCTGCCGGGGTCATGTCGGCGTCCTGGCGGAGCGTGGCGATCAATCACGGGGGACGCGGCCTTCCCCGGGCATGATTGACGGATCGTCGGCCGACCGATAGCAGTGGTGCTGTTCGGTCCCGCACGCCCCGCCAACGCCCCACCGTTCCAGGAGGCCGCCTTGCGAGGATCCCCCACCGACCGCAGGCACACCCCGTACCCCAGACACTTCCGAAGAGCGGCGTCCGCAGCGGCGCCCGCCGTCCTGCTGCTGCCCCTGCTGGGCGCGGCCCCGCCCGCCGAGGGGTCGGCCGTCTCCTCGGCCCGGCTGCAGTCCGCCTTCGCCTCGGCCGCCGCCGAGTACGGCGTCCCGCGCAGTGTGCTGCTCGGGGTCTCCTATCTGCAGTCCCGCTGGGACGCCCACGGCGGCGCGCCGAGCGTCACCGGCGGCTACGGCCCCATGCATCTCACCGACGCGCGCACGGCCCTGGCCGAGGCCCCGCACCACAGCGAGGGCGCGGAGGACCCGCGCGGCGACGACTCCCGGCCGCCGCTCAGACCCGAGGCGAAACTGCCCGAGACCGGTGAACTCCCGGCCCGGCTGAGGACGTTGACGAGGGCGGCGGAGCTGACCGGTCTGCCCGAGGAGGCTCTCCGCACGGACACGGAGGCCAATGTCGCGGGCGGTGCCGCGCTGCTCGCCGCCGCGCAGCGCGAGCTGGGCGCCCGGCCGAGTGCCGATCCGGCGGACTGGTACGGGGCGGTGGCGCGTTTCTCGGGCGCCGACGACCGGGCCACGGCCTCGGCGTACGCGAACGATGTGTTCGCGGTGATCCGTGACGGTGCCGGGCGCGTCACGGACGCCGGCCAGCGGGTGACGCTCGCCGCCGAGCCGGGGCTGCGCACCGACACCGGGCAGTTGTCCCGGGCCGGGCTGCGCGCGTCCGCCGCGGCCGGCGCGGAGTGCCCGACGACGGTGTCCTGCGAGTGGATCCCTGCGCCGTACGAGGAGTTCGGCGACAACGACTACGGCAACCACGACCTGGCCGACCGGCCGAACGCGCAACCTGTCCGGTACATCGTCGTCCATGACACCGAGGGCTACTGGGACACCACCCTCGAACTGGTCCAGGACCCGACGTATGTGTCGTGGCAGTACTCGCTGCGTTCCACGGACGGGCACATCGCCCAGCACATCAAGGCCAAGGACGTGGCCTGGCACGCCGGCAACTGGTATGTCAACGCGGGGTCGATCGGTCTGGAGCACGAGGGTTTCCTCGCCTCGCCGGACGCCTGGTACACGGAGGCGATGTACCGGGCGTCGGCGCGGCTGGTGAGGTACCTCTCCGACAAGCACGGCATCCCGCTGGACCGGCAGCACATCCTCGGCCATGACACCGTGCCCGGCCCGACGACGGCGACGATTCCGGGGATGCACACCGACCCGGGCCCGTACTGGGACTGGCGGCACTACTTCGAGCTGCTGGGCCATCCGCTCGGCGCGACCTCCGGCAGCGACAGCACCATGGTCACGATCCTCCCGGACTACGCCGACAACCGGCCCGCGTTCACCGGCTGCGGGTCCGGCGGCGCGACCTGCGCGGTGCACGGCTCCAGCGCGGTGCGGCTGTACAGCAGGCCGGACGCGACCTCGCCGCTGATCAAGGACATCGGGCTGCGGCCGGACGGCAGTGCCTCGACGATCGGGGTGAACGACCTCGGTTCCCGGGTCTCCACCGGGCAGCAGTACGCGGTCGCCGAGCGGCAGGGCGACTGGACGGCGATCTGGTACCTGGGACAGAAGGCGTGGTTCCGGAACCCGGCGGACAAGCCGACGGCGGTCGGCGCGGCCGGGCTGGTGGTGACGCCCCGGGAGGGCCTGGCGGACATCCCGGTGTACGGGCGTGCCTACCCGGAGGCGTCGGCGTACCCGGCGGGGGTGCCCGCGCAGGCGGTGTCCCCGTGGCCGTACAAGCTCCTCAAGGACCAGAAGTACGTCACCGGGGGTCAGGTGCCCGGCGAGTACTACTACGCGGTCACCTTCGACACGAGCGGACACCGGTTCGTGGTCGGCAAGGACCTCTACTACGAGATCCAGTTCGGTCACCGGGTGGCGTTCGTACGGGCGGCGGATGTGCGGGTGCTGCCCGCGGCGTGAGCGTGCGGAGCCGAGGAAGGGCCGGGTGCGCGCACCCGGCCCTTTTCCGTGCTCGTCCTCCGCGGTGCTCAGCCCTGCTGGAACAGCTCCGCCGGGAGCGGCTTGAGAAGCGCGTACAGGTCGTCGGTGATGGGGCGGTCCCAGGCGGCGATGGTCACCAGGACGTTGTCGCTGCGGTCGAACTGGACGCAGGCGATCCGGGACTCGGAGAGTTTGAGACGGCGGACGATCAGGAGGTTGTCGCCCTGCATCACCGGCATGTCCTCGACGCCGACGACGGTGATGTCCTCCTCGTTCTCCAGCGCGATCAGCAACTGGGCCACCTCGAAGGGGACCTCGCCGTCGGAGACCTCGCGCGCCGGGGAACCCTCGGGAAGATTGCCGATGATCATCGCGGGGCCACGGCCGCCGTAGAGGTCGTAGCGCAGGAAGACGCCCTGGCAGCTGCCGTCGGGGGCGGGCAGCAGGCCGGCACCGAGATTGCCCGGCCAGTCGCCCGGATCCATGGCCAGTACGTCGAAGTCGGGGCCGGCGGGAGTGGCGCTGCGGCGGCGGAGGAAGGACATGCCGCAATGGTACGGCGTGCCGTGCGGCGGTGGGGCCGAGGGAGCGTCGGGGGCCAGAACCCAAGATCTTCATCAGCCTTCCAGGGCGTTCCGCGGGGTGGGGGTCAGCTTGCCGTCCTCTTGTGCCGGGCGTGGTGGCGGGCGACGCGGGCGCGGTTGCCGCAGGAGGGCCGGCACCATTCCTGGCGGGGGTGTTCCTTGAGGAAGTAGCGCACACAGCGGGGGGCATGGCAGGCGCGCAGCCGCTGTCGTTCGGGGCTCGCGAGGAAGGCGAGGGCGGCGCGGGCGAGGGTGGCGGTGAGGGGGTCCTCGCCGGTGGCGGACCGGTGGTGCACGACGGGTTCGGCGTCGGGGCCCCAGGTCAGGACCGGGACGGTCGGGGTGCGGGCGGCGGCCTCGTTGAGGCGGGCCAGGGCCTCGGGGACGGGCAGCAGCCGGGCGGCGTCGGCCGGGCTGGGCGCGTCGGGGCTGACGGAGCGGGCGAACAGGGCCCGGACTGCGGCGCGGAGATCGCGTACGGCGGTGAGCGCGGCCTCGTCGACGGCCGGGTCGGCGGTGCCCGGCAGGAGGTCCGTGTGTGCCCGGACCCAGGTGGCGAGCCCCGGGGCATCGGTGAGGTCGTCGGTGACACCGCCGGCGCCGTCGTGGCGGACGGTCAGGGCGAGGTCCAGGGCGAGCCGTGCGTCCGCGCTGATCGAGTACTCCATGGCGCTAATGATAGGGGAGGCTCCATCCATTAATTCGAGGTGGGCGCAATTCACGCGGGAATTCCGGGAACCGCGTTTCCTGCGGGAATTGTGGACAATTGCGGGTGAATTTTGGCACGGTGAGGCGAAGCGGCCCGTAATTCGAACGCGTGGCCGATTCATTCTTGGGGGTTCAGCCATGCCACCCGTGCGCCTCGCACCGGACGTCGCCGCCTTCTACGCCACGCAGAGCACCTTCACGGACCGGGGCGAACTCGCCCCGCGCTACGCCGATCTGCCCCGCGATCCGGCCCGACTCGCCCGTGTGGCGCGGGATCTGACGATCCATCGGCTCGAAGGGGTGACGTTCGGCCATGCCATCCCCCGGGAGCGTCTGCACGACGACGCCGAGACCCGCTACCTCGACGACATCCTGCGGATCGTCGTCGGGCGGAACGACGCGCCGTTGTCGTACCGCCGCGAGCCCGGGGACCGGTTCGTCGGGGTGTGCCGCGACTTCTCGCTGCTGCACTGCTCGCTGCTGCGCCACCTGGGCGTGCCCGCGCGGCTGCGGTCGGGCTTCGCCACCTATTTCGGCGGGAACGGCTTCCACTGCGATCACGTGGTCACCGAGTACTGGGATCCGGCGCGTGGCTGGCTGCTGGCCGACGCGCAGCTGATGGACCCGTTGGTCGTCGACACCTGGAAGGTCGACTTCGACCCGATGGACGTGCCGCGCAACCGCTTCCTCGTCGCGGGCACGGCATGGCGGGCCGTCCGGGCGGGCGAGGTGGACCCCCGCTCGTTCGGGCTGCATCCGCCGCAGGAGGGACCGATCAACGGGGAGTGGTTCGTGGCCGGGAACCTCCGGCTCGATCTCGCGGACCTCAACAAGGTCGAGACGCTGCTGTGGGACATCTGGGGCACCGAGACCGAGCCCGGCCATGATCTCACCGACCCGGTCCGCGAGTTGTACGACGAGGTCGCGCGGGTGGCGGGCGACGAGGTGGACTTCGGCGCGGCGCGGGAGCTGTTCACGGGGCACGAGGGGCTGCGGACACCGCGAACCGTCCTGTCGCTGGCGCCGTACAACGGCCCGCGCGAGGTCACCCTCCGCCGACCCGCCGCGTGGTGGGCTGCCCGGCCGCCCACCACGCGGCAGTACGACCGCTCAGGTCAGATCGAACTCGCCCTCACGGGCGCCCGACACGAAGGCGCCCCATTCGGCGGGGGTGAAGATCAGCGAGGGGCTCTCGGGGCTGCCGCTGTTGCGCATGGCGATGAAACCCTCGACAAAGGCGATCTGGACATCTCCCCGCCCCTGGCTGCTCGACCGCCAGTCCGCGTTGCTCAGGTCCAGTTCCGCCGGCTTGTGCCAGCCGTCGAGGGATCGCTGCTGCATGGTGGTCTCGGCCACGTCCGTGCTCCTCCCGGTTCGTCGTCCGCCCGCCAGACTAGCGATCGACCCCCACCGCCGACAGGCCACGTGAGGGGGAGGTTCAGGAGGTGGGCGGTTCGGCGCCGACGAGCCACATCGAGAAGAACTGCGATCCGCCGCCGTAGGCGTGCCCGAGCACCCGTCGGGCGCCCGCCACCTGGTGTTCTCCCGCGAGGCCCCGCACCTGGAGCGCGGCCTCCGCGAAGCGGATCATGCCGGAGGCGCCGATGGGGTTGGTGGAGAGGACCCCGCCGGACATGTCGACCGGAAGATCGCCGTCCAGCTCGGTGACACCGGACTCGGTGAGCTTCCAGCCCTCGCCCTCGGCGGCGAAACCGAGGTTCTCCAGCCACATCGGCTCGTACCAGGAGAACGGCACGTACATCTCGACGGCGTCGATCTCCCGGCGCGGATCGGCGATACCCGCCTGCCGGTACACATCGGCCGCGCAGTCCCGTCCCGCGCGCGGCGACACGCTGTCCTTGCCCGCGAACAGCGTGGGCTCGCTGCGCATCGCCCCGCCGTGCATCCAGGCGGCGGGCCGGGGCGCACGGGCGGCGCCCGCCCGGTCGGTGAGGACCATGGCGACCGCCCCGTCCGAGGAGGGGCAGGTCTCCGAGTAGCGGATCGGGTCCCACAGCATGGGCGAGGCCTGGACCTTCTCCAGCGTGATGTCGTGCTCGTGGAGATGGGCGTACGGGTTCTTCAGCGCGTTGCGGCGGTTCTTGTACGCCACCAGGGAGCCGACGGTGTCGGGGGCGCCGCTGCGCCGCATGTACGCCCGCACGTGCGGGGCGAAGAAGCCACCGGCGCCGGCCAGCAGCGGCTGCTGGAACGGGATCGGCAGCGACAGGCCCCACATGGCGTTGGATTCGGACTGTTTCTCGAAGGCGAGGGTGAGGACCGTGCCGTGGACGCGGGCGGCGACCAGGCTCGCGGCGACCAGTGCGGTCGAACCGCCGACCGAGCCGGCCGTGTGCACCCGCATCATCGGCTTGCCCACCGCGCCGAGCGCGTCCGCGAGATACAGCTCGGGCATCATGACGCCCTCGAAGAAGTCGGGCGCCTTCCCGATGACGACGGCCTCGACGTCGGCCCACTCCAACTCGGCGTCGTCCAGGGCCCGTCGGGCGGCCTCGCGGACGAGTCCGGCGATCGACACGTCCCGGCGCGCCGCCACGTGCTTGGTCTGGCCGACGCCTACGACGGCCACGGGCTCCTTGCTCATCGGGGATCCCCTTCGAGTACGGCGACCAGGTTCTGCTGCAGACAGGGCCCGGAGGTGGCGTGTGCGAGCGCCCGGTCGGACTCGCCCCGGTGGATACGGGCGGCGGCCTCGCCGATGCGGATGAGCCCGGCGGCCATGATCGGGTTGGCGGCCAGCGCCCCGCCCGACGGATTGACGCGCACCCTGTCGTCGAGCCCGAGCACCTCGCGCAGGATCACCTCCTGGGAGCTGAACGGCGCGTGCAACTCGGCGGTGTCCACGGGCCGTTCGTACGCTCCGGCCCGCTGGGCGGCGAGGCGGGTGGACGGCGAGTCGGTCAGATCCCGGACGCCGATGCCGTGCGCCTCGATACGGTGGTCGATGCCCCGGATCCAGGCGGGCCGTTCACACAGCCCCCGGGCCCGCTCCCCCGCCGCGAGGACCACGGCGGCGGCCCCGTCGCCGATGGGCGGACAGTCCCCGGTGCGCAGCGGCCGTACCAGGTAGTCGCCCTGCGGCACCGAACCCCGCAGCTGGGCATGGGAGTTCGCTTCGGCGTCCGCGCGGCTGCGGGCCCCGACCGCCGCCAGTGCCGGTTCGTCCGTGGTCCCCGCGTCGATGAGGGCCTGGGCCTGGAGGGCGGCGAGGGCGACGGAGTCGGGCCACAGCGGGGCGACGTAGTACGGGTCCAACTGCCGGGTGAGGACGTCCCGTACGGAGCCCGGCGATGACTTGCCGTAGGAGTAGACGAGGGCGGTGTCGGCGTCCCCCGTCCGGAGTTTCACCCATGCCTCGTACAGCGCCCACGCCCCGTCCATCTCGACGTGGGACTCGGAGATCGGCGGCCAGGCGCCCACGCCGTCGAGGGCGAGGGTGAAGGAGAAGGCGCGGCCGGCGAGATAGTCGCTGGAGCCGGAGCAGGTGAAGCCGATGTCGGCGGTCTTCAACCCCGTCCGTTCCAGGACCTGGTGGAGCACCGGCATGAGCATCTCCACCTCGGAGACGGCGTCGCTGGTGCGGCGGTGGTCGGTCTGGGCGAAGGCGACGACGGCGATCTCCCGGTTCACAGCAGCTCCTTGAACGTGTCGTGCTCGGCGTCCGGCTCGCCGGTGGGCCGGTAGTGATCGGGATAGCGGGCGCCCTCCGTCCACACGGGTTCGACGCGCAGACCGATCCGCACCTGGTCGTAGGGGATGCCCGCGATCCGGCCGTGCAGGGCGAGATCGGCGCCGTCGAGGGCGATGTGGCCGTAGACGTAGGGGACTTCGATGTCGAGATTCTTCGCCTTGATGTTGACGATGCAGAACGTGGTCAGCGTGCCGCCCGGCCCGACCTCCACCTGCCCGGCCGTGGCGACCCCGCAGGTCGGGCAGGCTCCCCTCGGCGGGACGTACACCTTGCGGCAGGACGGGCAGCGTTCGCCGACGTTGCGGCGTTCGGCGAGGGCGTTGATGTAGCCGGTCTGGGCACGGCCGGGCGCGTAGGTGTAGTCGAGGCGGGCGGGAGCGACGATCCCGGTGACGGGTTCGGCGAACTCGCCGCCGTGGCCCGCCGGTTCCTCCGGTTCGCCGTCGTACGGCTCGAAGCAGGCGATGTCCGTGATGGCCCCGGACCGCTCCTCGGCCCAACGGAGGCGCACCCGCATTCCGGTGCGTACGGCGTCGGGACCGGGCACGTCGAGCGCGTGCAGCAGCGCCGTGTCGGCACCGTCGAGCCTCACCAGCACCCAGGCGAAGGGTGTACCGAGAGGCTGCCCACGCCGGGGCTCATGGTTCCAGGCCCAGGTACTGACGGTCCCGGTGGACGCGACCTCGACGAGATCACGGATCTCCTCGGCGGTGACGGGGTCGTACTCGACGGGCGGCACCACCACCCTGCCGTCCCCGGCCCGCACCCCGAGCACGACCCGTTCCCGCAGCCCGGTGAGAAAGGCACTCTGCACGGGCCCCAGGGAACGGGTGAAGGGGAACTCGACGGTGAGGGGTGCTTTGAGGATTGCGGACATCAGGGCTTGCCTCCTTCGAAAGGGGGGCGACAGGCGCGCCCCCCAAGGGGCGCGGGGAACTGCGCGACCAGCCACGGACGGCCCGCAGCCGACGAACGAACTGCCTCAGAACGCCTACGCCCGCTTGTAGACAGGGGTCCGTTTCTCGGCAAAAGCCCTGGCCCCCTCCTTCGCGTCGGCCGTGTCGAAGACCGGCCACCCCCGCTTCAACTCGGCGGCCAGCCCCTCCGCTTCGGTCATCTCGGCCGTCTCGTACACGGACGCCTTCACCGCCTCCACCGCCAACGGCCCACACGCGTTGATCCGTTCGGCGATCTCCAGCGCCTTGTCCAAGGCGGTCCCGTCGGCCACGACATGCCCGATCAGCCCGATCCCCGCGGCCTCGCGCGCGGAGTACGGGCGCCCGGTGAGCAGCATCTCCAGCGCGTGGGTGCGCGGGATCTGCCGCTGGAGGCGGACCGTGGAGCCGCCGATCGGGAAGAGCCCGCGCTTGACCTCGAACAGACCGAACGTCGCCGACTCCCCCGCGACACGGATGTCCGTGCCCTGGAGGATCTCCGTGCCCCCGGCGACACAGTGGCCCTCGACCGCCGCGATCACCGGTTTGCGCGGCCGGTGGTGGCGGAGCATCGCCTTCCAGTGCAGATCGGGGTCGGCCTTGAGCCGGTCCCGGTACTGCTGCCCCTCCATCCCCTTGCCCGCGAGCGCCTTGAGGTCCATCCCGGCGCAGAAGGCACCGCCCGCCCCGGTGAGGACGATCGAGCGGACCGTGTCGTCCGCGTCGGCGTCGACCCAGCCGTCGTACAGACCGACGAGCATCGGCAGCGAGAGCGCGTTCTTGGCCTCGGGCCTGTTGAGCGTGAGCACCAGCGTGGCGCCTTCGCGCCGCACGGCGAGGTGTTCGGTGCCGCTCATCCGGAGTCCTCCGTCCGCAGGAAACGAGAACAGGTTGCAGGAGTCGGGTCGGCACTTCAAGGGTTTTCTGACAGACAGTCAGATTTCTGTGCGTGGACCCTTCACAGTTGTGCCGCCCTTTGCTCTGATGACCGGCAATCAGGGGCAGCGAGGTCAGGAGGAGCGCGGTGGAGTACAACCTTGCCGACCTGTTCGAGTCGGTCGTCGACGTGGTGCCCGACCGGGCGGCTCTCGTGTATCTCGACATCCCCGGGACGGGGGCCGAACGCCGGCTCACCTACGCCGAGTTGGACGCGGCGGCGAACCGGATCGGCCACCGTCTGCTGGACAGCGGGATCGAGCCCGGGGAGCACGTCGGCCTGCATCTCTACAACGGCGTCGAGTATCTGCAGACGGCGCTCGGCTGCCTCAAGGCGCGGATCGTACCGGTCAACGTCAACTACCGTTACGTGGAAGAGGAGTTGGTCTACCTCTACCGGGACGCCGATCTGGCGGGGCTGGTCTTCGACACGGAGTTCACGGGGCGGGTGGCGGCGGCGCTGCCGCGGACGGAGAAGCTGCGGCATCTGGTGCGGGTGGGGACCCCCGCACCGGTCGCGCCCGCCCTCGATGTCGTCGACTTCGCCGAGGCGGTGGCGTCCGCGTCGCCCGAGCGCGGCTTCCCGGCCCGCTCGGGCGACGACCAGTTCATCATCTACACCGGCGGTACGACGGGCATGCCCAAGGGCGTGATGTGGCGTCAGGAGGATCTGTTCTTCTCAGGGTTGGGCGGGGGCGCTCCGACCGGGGAGCCGGTGAAGTCGCCGGAGGAGCTGGCCGAGCGGGTCGCGGCCGGGGGTGACGGGATCACGTTCTTCCCCACGGCCCCGCTGATGCACGGCACGTCGACGCTGACCGCGTTCATCGGGTTCAACTTCGGCCAACGGGTGGTGATCCACCGCAAGTTCGTGCCCGTGGAGGCTCTGCGGACGATCGAGAAGGAGAAGGTCTCCAGTGTGTCGCTGGTCGGCGACGCGATGCTGCGTCCGCTGATCGACGCGTTGAACGGACCGATGAAGGACACGGACTGCTCGGCCCTGTTCAGTGTGTCGTCGTCCGGGGCGATCATGTCGGAGACGGTCCGGCAGCAGTTCCAGGCGCTGGTGCCGAACGCGATGCTGCTGAACAACTTCGGTTCGTCGGAGTCCGGCTTCAACGGCACGGCGACCGAGGACTCGGGCGCGGGCGACGGTTTCCGTATCCGCGTCCACTCCCGTACCCGGGTGGTGGACCCGGCGACGTACGAGCCGGTCCCGGTCGGTGTCCCCGGCCGGGTGGCCCAGCGCGGCCATGTGCCCCTCGGCTACTACAACGACCCGAGGAAGACCGCCGAGACCTTCTTCGAGCGGGACGGCGAGCGCTGGGTGCTCCTGGGCGACATGGCGACGGTCGACGAGGAGGGGGTCGTCACGGTCCTCGGGCGGGGCTCGCAGTGCATCAACACCGGGGGCGAGAAGGTGTATCCGGAGGAGGTCGAGCAGGCCCTCAAGGCGCACCCCGACGTCTACGACGCCCTGGTGGCCGGGGTGCCGGACGCCCGCTGGGGCAACCATGTCGCCGCCGTGGTGCAGCTGCGCGAGGGCGCGGCCCCGCCGTCCCTGGAGGACATCCAGACCCACTGCCGTACCCGTCTCGCCGGCTACAAGATCCCCCGTCAGCTGGTGCTCACCGATTCCGTGCAGCGCTCCCCCAGCGGCAAGGCGGACTACCGGTGGGCGCGGTCGGTGGCGGTGGCCGCGGACCGGTGAGCCGCCGTCCGCTCAGCGGCGGCCGGTGAGGAAGTCCCCGACACACCGTACGAACCACTCCGGGTCGTCGAGCCACGGGTAGTGCCCGCCGTCGGGCTGGACCGCGTACCGCGCGCCGGGGAACAGTTCGGCCGCGCGGCGGGCGAGGGCGGGTGCCGGGCCGGTGTCGAGGGCGCCGGCGTGGACGAGGACCGGGGCCCGGAGCGCGGCGAGCGCCGCCCGGGTCGCGGGCGGGTCGTAGGCACCGGCGGAGCCGTGGACGCCGGCCGCCTCGTCGTTGGTCTGCTCCTCCTCGGCGGCCATGTGGGCGCGCGCCGCGTCGTCCCAACGGCCGTAGAAGAACGGCATCATCGCGTCGTCGAAGGGTCCCCGCCCGGTCCAAGCCGCCTCGAACGCCGGGTACGCCTCGGCGAACCACGGCTCGCCCTCGCGCAGCCGGGCGGCTCCGAGTCGGTCCTCGACGGTCACCGGCAGCCCCAACGCCCAGGGAGTGGCGGTGATCAGCGCCAGCCGGGCCACCCGCTCCGGGTACCGCGCCGCGTAGAGCGTGGCCAGATTGCCCCCGGCCGAGTGGCCGAGCACATCCACGCTCCCGAGGCCCAGATGCCGACGCAACGCCTCCACGTCCCCGACCTGCCGGTCGCACCGGTACGTCGCCGGGTCGGCCGGCACCGCCGAGTCCCCCGTCCCCCTGAGATCCAACAGCACCAGCCGCCGCCGAGCCGCCAGCCCACCCAGGTCCCCAGATAGGCGGAGGCCCGCATGGCGCCGCCCGGCAGGACGATCAACGGCTCCCCCTCGCCCCGCAGGTGGTAGGCGAGTTCGGTTCCGTCGGGTGCGGTGAAGGCAGGCATGGTGTCGATCTTCTCAGCCTTCGGTGAGGCGGTCCTCGGTGAAGCGGTCCCGCAGTTCCCGTTTGAGGATCTTTCCGCTGGCGTTGCGGGGGAGTTCGTCGACGAAGAAGACCTTCTTCGGGGCCTTGAAGTGGGGGAGTTTCTCGCGGGCGTGGGCGATGAGGTCGGCCTCCGAGGTGTCGCCGCGGCGTACGACGATCGCGGTGACGGCCTCGATCCAGTGGTTGTCGGGGAGGCCGATGACGGCGACCTCGGCGACCTGGTCGTGGGTGTAGAGGGCGTCCTCGACCTGGCGGGAGGCGATGAGGACACCGCCGGAGTTGATGACGTCCTTGACGCGGTCGACGACGGTGAAGAAGCCGTGGGCGTCGCGTACGGCGAGGTCGCCGGAGTGGAACCAGCCGTCACGGAAGGCCGCGGCGGTCTCCTCCGGCTTCTCCCAGTAGCCCTCGCAGAGCTGTTTCGACTGGTAGACGATCTCGCCGGGGGTGCCGTCGGGCACCTCCTCGCCGTCCTCGTCGACGACCTTGGCCTCGACGAACATCACGGGGCGTCCACAGGAGTCCATGCGGCCCTTGTGCTCGTGGGGGCCGAGGACCATGGCCAGCGGGCCGATCTCGCTCTGGCCGAAGCAGTTGTGGAAGGCGAGCTCGGGCAGCCGCTCCTTGAGGCGTTCGAGGACGGGCACCGGCATGATCGACGCGCCGTAGTAGGCCTTGCGCAGGCCGCTGAGGTCGCGGGTGGCGAAGTCGGGGCGGTTGGACAGGGCGATCCACACCGTGGGCGGGGCGAAGAGGCTGTCGGCGCGGCCCTCCTCGACGAGGTCGAGGATCCGGTCGCCGTCGGGTGCGTCGAGGATCGTGTTCGTGGCGCCGACCGCGAGATACGGCACCAGGAAGACATGCATCTGCGCGGAGTGGTAGAGCGGCAGCGAGTGCACGGGCAGGTCGCCCGCCTGGAGGTCGAGGGCGGCGATCGCGCTGAGGTACTCGTGGACGAGTGCGCGGTGCGTCATCATCGCGCCCTTGGGGAGCGCGGTGGTGCCGGAGGTGTAGAGGAGTTGGACGAGGTCCTCGGCTCTGGGCTCCTCGCCGTCGTACGGCTCGGTGGTGGCCAGGCGGGCGAGGAGCGAGTCGTCCGCGTCCCGCAGCGGCAGGGTGCGGGTGCCCTCGGGGAGGTTCCCGGCCAGGTCCGGGTCGGTGAGGACGAGGGTGCTGCCGGACTGGTCGAGGAGGTAGGTCAGGTCGTCGCCGGTCAGGTGCTGGTTGACCGGGACATGGACCAGACCGGCTCGGGCTGCGGCCAGAAAGGCGATGAGGTAGGCGTCCGAGTTGTGGCCGTAGGCGGCGACCCGGTCGCCCGGTTCGAGTCCGGTGTCGCGCAGGGCGCGGGCCGCGCGGGAGACCGCGTCGTCCAGCTCGGCGTAGGTCCAGGACCGTTCGCCGTACTGGATCGCGACCCGCGCGGGAATCCGCCCGGCGGTGCGCCGCAGCGTCCCGTCGACCGTCACACTGCGGCCAGCCGTCATGTCCCGTGCTCCTTCGTCCAGGTTCCGCTGCGATCCTCGTTCGGGCGCGCCAGCGAGGTCAAGCGCACCGCTCGCCCGACCGGGATCCGGCACACATGGCGGGAAGTCGCTCAACTTCGACCGTCGACCGGCGAGTCACCTTGAGGGCGGATCCATCACCCGTATGGACTACGCAGACATGTGTCGACACGCTCAACGTTCCTTTCCCTCAACGATGTTGGGAGCCTTCATGCGCACCCGCCTGAGACAGTTGGTGGTCTCGGCCGTCGCCCTGCTCACCGCCTCGGCCGTACTGCCCTCCGCGACCGCCGCCGGCGACGAACGGCCCGATGGGCGGCGCACGTCCCACGGTGGTCTGTCCGCCGTGATCCGCTACACCGAGTACGGCGTTCCGCACATCGTCGCCAAGGACTACGCGAACCTCGGCTTCGGCACCGGCTGGGCGCAGGCCGCCGACCAGGTGTGTGTGCTCGCCGACGGGTTCGTGACCGTGAAGGGGGAGCGCTCCCGCTACTTCGGGCCCGACGCCGCCCCCGACTTCTCGCTCTCCTCCGCCTCCAGGAACCTCACCAGCGACCTGTACTTCCAGGGCGTCCGGGACGCGGGCACCGTGGAGCGGCTGATGGACCTGCCCGAACCGCTGGGGCCGAGCCGCGCGGTCGAGGACCTGATGCGGGGCTGGGCGGCCGGCTACAACGCCTGGCTGAGGAAGAACCGGATCACCGACCCCGCCTGCGAGGGCGCCGCCTGGGTGCGGCCGGTCTCCACGGTCGACGTGTTCTCCCGGGCGTACGCCCTCGCCGTGCTCGGCGGCGAGGGACGGCTCGTGGACGCGATCACCACCGCGCGGCCACCCGCGTCCGGGGCGGCGTCGGGTACGGCCGCCGTGCCGGACGCGAAGGCCGCCGCCCGCGCCGCGAGCGAGCTGTTCGCCGCCGCCGACGCGGACATGGGCTCGAACGCCGTCGCCTTCGGCGGTGACACCACGGCGAACGGCCGCGGTCTGCTGCTGGGCAACCCGCACTACCCGTGGGCGGGCGGGCGCCGCTTCTGGCAGGCGCAGCAGACGATCCCCGGTGAACTGAACGTCTCCGGCGGCTCCCTGCTGGGCTCACCGATCACACAGATCGGGTTCAACACGAAGGTCGCGTGGAGCCACACCGTGGCCACCGGCGTCCCCATGAACGTCCATCAGCTGACGCTGGACCCGGCCGACCCGACCACGTATCTCGTGGACGGAAAGCCGGAGCGGATGACCAAGCGGACCGTCACCGTCGGGGTCAAGGACGGCACCCCGGTCACCCGTGTCCAGTGGTGGACGCGGTACGGCCCGGTCGTCACCTCGCTCGGCGCCGACCTGCCGCTGCCCTGGACGGCCGGCACCGCGTACGCCGTCAACGACCCCAACGCGGCGAACATCCGCTTCACCGACACCTCGCTGGGCTTCGCCAAGGCGCGTGGCACGGCGGACGTCCTCCGGTCCCTCGCCCGGCACCAGGGCCTGCCGTGGGTGAACACCGTGGCCGCCGACTCCGCCGGGCACACCCTGTTCACGCAGTCGCAGACACTCCCCCGGATCACCGACGAACTGGCGGCCCGCTGCTCGACGCCGCTGGGCAGGGCCACGTATCCGGCGTCGGGTGTCGCGATCCTGGACGGCTCGCGCGCCGACTGTGCGCTCGGCAGCGACGCCGACGCCGTGCGGCCGGGGATCTTCGGGCCCGCGAGAATGCCGACACTCAAGGACGCGCCGTATGCGGAGAACTCCAACGACAGCGCCTGGCTGGCCAACGCGGACCGGCCGCTGACCGGGTACGAGCGGGTGTTCGGCACCATCGGCACCCAGCGGTCGCCGCGGACGCGGGGCGCGGTCGAGGACGTGGCGGCGATGGCCGACAAGGGCGGTCTGACCGTACGGGACCTCCAGCGGCAGCAGTTCGCCAACCGGGTGCCGGCGGCCGATCTGACCGTCGAGGACGTCACCGCCGCGTGCGCCGCGCTGCCGGGCGGCACCGCGACGGGCAGTGACGGCACGGTCGTCGACGTGTCCGAGGCGTGCGGTGTGTTCGAGGCGTGGGACCGGACGACGGACACCGGCAGCCGGGGCGCGCTGCTCTTCGACCGGTTCTGGCGGCGGCTGAACGCCGTGGTGCCGCGTGCCCAGTTCTGGAAGGTGCCCTTCTCGGCGGCGGACCCGGTCGGCACCCCGCACACGCTCAACACGGACGCGCCGGGCTTCGCCACCGCCCTCGCGGACACGGTGCGGGACCTGCGGGCGGCGGACGTGCCGCTGGACGCGAGGCTCGGCGACCACCAGTTCGTGGTACGCGCCGGGAAACGCATCCCGGTGTCCGGTGGGACGGAGTCGCTGGGCGTGTGGAACAAGATCGAGTCGCCGTGGAACGCGGCCGAGGGCGTCTACCCGGAGGTCTCGTCGGGTTCCAGCCACATTCAGGCGGTCGGCTGGGACGGCGGGCGCTGCCCGGTGGCCCGCACCCTGCTGACGTACTCGCAGTCCTCGAACCCCAATTCGCCGCACCACCTGGACCAGACGCGGCTGTTCTCGGCGGAGAAGTGGGTGACCTCCCGCTTCTGCGAGAAGGACATCCTGTCCTCGCCGAGGCTGAGGGTGGTCCGCGTCGGTCAGTGAGCCTGTGGGTCAATGAGCCATTGAGCGAAGGAATATGGTGCCGCCCCGCCCGGGGCGGCACCATTCTTCTGTCAGCACCATGCCATTGGCATATAACCGATTGACCGTTCCCATGAGGAGGCCGCCCGGTGGCGCAGGACTCGTTACGTCCGGACACGGATTCGACGACCATGATCGACACGACGGTGCCGCACTCGGCCCGTATCTGGAACTACTGGCTGGGCGGCAAGGACAACTACCCCGTCGACCACGCGGCGGGCGACGCCTTCCGCGCGGTGTTCCCCGGCATCACCGACCTGGCCCGTGACTCCCGGGCCTTCCTGGGCCGCGCGGTCACCTTTCTCGCCGCCGAGGCGGGCATACGTCAGTTCCTCGACATCGGCACCGGTCTGCCGACGGCGGACAACACCCATGAGATCGCCCAGCGGGCGGCCCCGGAGGCACGGGTCGTCTATGTGGACAACGACCCGCTGGTCCTCACCCACGCGCGGGCGCTGCTGACCAGTACGCCCGAGGGGGCGACCGACTACATCGACTCCGATCTGCACGACCCGGAGACCGTGCTGCGGGAGGCGGCCAGGACCCTGGACCTCTCGCGGCCGGTCGGGCTGACGATGATGCAGGTGAGCGGCCACATCGCGGACTACGCCGAGGCACGCGCCATCATCGGCACGCTGATGTCCGCGCTGCCGTCCGGGAGTTACCTCGCGTTCAACGACAGCGTCGACACCAACAAGGCCAACGTCGAGGCGACGCGCGGCTACAACGAGAGCGGCGCGGTCCCCTACTATCTGCGCGGCCCGGCCGAACTCGCCGGATTCTTCGACGGTCTGGAGCTGCTGGAGCCGGGCGTCGTGCCACTGAGCGACTGGCGGCCGGACCCGACGGCGCCCGGCGGGGGCACGGGCGACGTCATCGCGATCGGCGGGGTGGCCCGTAAACGCTGACGCCACGCCGACGCCACGCCGGGGCCGCACCGTGGCCACGCCGTAGCCACCCCGGGGTCCGTCAGACGGTCTTCTGCCGGCCCTCCCAGTACGGCTCCCGCAACCGCCGTTTGTAGAGCTTGCCGTTGGGGTCGCGGGGCATCGCCTCGGTGAAGTCGACGCTCTTCGGACGCTTGTACCCGGCCAGTCGGCGGGTGCAGTGGGCGAGTATCTCCTCGGCCAGGACCGGCCCCGGGGTGAAGCCGGGCGCCGGCTCGACCACGGCCTTGACCTCCTCGCCCCAGTCGTCGTGCGGGATGCCGAACGCGGCGGCGTCGGCGACGGCGGGGTGGGTGAGGAGGGCGGACTCGATCTCGGCGGGGTAGATGTTCACACCGCCGGAGATGATCAGGTCGATCTTGCGGTCCCGGAGGAAGAGATAGCCCTCCTCGTCGATGAGGCCGAGGTCGCCGACGGTGAAGAAGTCACCGATGCGGTTCTTCCGCGTCTTGCCCTCGTCCTTGTGGTATGAGAAGCCGCCGGTGCTCATCTTCATGTAGACGGTGCCGAGTTCACCCGGCGGCAGCCGGTTGCCGCCGTCGTCGAAGACCGCGAGTTCGCTGATGGGCCAGGCCCTGCCGACCGTGCCGGGCTTCTTCAGCCAGTCCTCGGCGGTGGCGAAGGCGCCGCCGCCCTCACTGGCCGCGTAGTACTCCTCCACGCATTCGCCCCACCACTCGATCATGGCCCGCTTCACATGGTCCGGGCAGGGCGCGGCCCCGTGGATGGCGTGCCGCATGGACGACACGTCGTAGCGGTCGCGCACCTCCCCGGGCAGGGCGAGGAGCCGGTGGAACTGGGTGGGCACCATATGGGTGTGGGTGCAGCGGTGGGTGTCGATGGCGCGGAGCATCCCCTCCGGCGTCCACTTGTCCATCAGCACCAGCCGGTGCCCGATGTGCAGGGACGCGCCCGCGAACTGCAGCACGGCCGTGTGGTAGAGCGGCGAGCAGACCAGATGCACATTGTCGTCGAAGGGCCGGATGCCGAAGATGCCGAGGAAGCCGCCGAGATACGACTCCTCGGGGAGCTTGCCGGGCAGTGGGCGGCGGATGCCCCGGGGGCGGCCGGTGGTGCCCGAGGTGTAGTTCATGACCCAGCCGAGGGTGCGGTCGCCGGGCGCCGACTCGGGCTGTCCGTCGAGGAGTTCGGCGTACGGGCGGAATCCCTCGACCGTGCCTACGGCGTACCGGTGGTCGGCGGGCAGCTGGGCCTCGTCGGCGGCGGCACGTGCCGTGTCGGCGAACCGCTCGTGCGCGATGAGCACCTTGGCGCCGGAGTCGGAGACGATCCAGGCGATCTCGGGGCCGACGAGATGGTGGTTGACGGGGACGAGATAGAAACCGGCCTGGGAGGCGGCGAGACAGGCGACGAAGAACTCGACGCCGTTGGGCAGGACGGCCGCGAAGGCGTCGCCGCGTTCGAGTCCGGCCGCGCGCAGTCCGTGCACCAGCCGGTTGGTCTCGGCGTGCAGCCGCCCGGCGGTCCACTCCTCGCCGTCGGGGGCGATGAGCACCGGGCGGTCGGGGTCCGCGGTGGCCTGGGCCCAGAAGCCCTGCGGCGGTTGGGGTCGGCTCACAGCTCCGCGCTCCTTCCGGCGATCCGGTCGATGCGGTCCACGGCCTTCTCGAAGCCTCGGGTGAGGTCGTCGAAGACGGCCTGGACGCTGCGTTCGCTGTTCATCCGGCCGACGATCTGCCCGACCGGGGTGCCGAGCAGCGGCTCCACCTCGTACTTCTGGATCCGGGACACCGCCTCGGCGACCAGCAGCCCCTGGAGGGGCATGGGGAGGGTGCCGGGTCCGGCCGGGTCGTCCCAGGCGTCGGTCCATTCGGTACGGAGCTGTCGTGCGGGTTTGCCGGTGAGGGCGCGGGAGCGGACGGTGTCGCCGGAACCGGCGGCGAGCAGCTTCTCGATCAGCCGGGGCGAGGGCAGTTCGGCCTCGGTGGTGGTCAGCCAGAGCGAGCCCAGCCAGACGCCCTGCGCGCCGAGGGCGAGGGCGGCGGCCACCTGCTGTCCGCTGCCGATGCCTCCGGCGGCGAGGACGGGCAACGGGTCGACGGCGTCCACGACTTCGGGGGTCAGCACCATGGAGGCGATGTCACCGGTGTGGCCGCCGGCCTCGTAGCCCTGGGCCACGACGATGTCGATGCCCGCCTCCGCGTGCTTGCGGGCGTGGCGGGCGCTGCCGGCAAGGGCGGCGACGAGGACGTCCTGTTCGTGGGCGCGGTCGATGACGTCGGCGGGCGGGGAGCCGAGGGCGTTGGCCAGCAGCTTGATCGGGTAGTCGAAGGCGACGTCGAGCTGGTTGCGGGCGACCTGTTCCATCCAGCCGGTGATGCGCCAGCCGGAGGCCTCGCCCTCGGCGAGTTCGGGCACCCCGTACTTGGCGAGGGTGTCCGTGACGAACTGCCGGTGCGAGTCGGGGATCATCGCCTCGACGTCGGCCTCCGTGACGCCCTCGACCTTCTTGGC
Organism: Streptomyces phaeolivaceus; assembly: GCF_009184865.1. Lineage (NCBI taxonomy): Bacteria > Bacillati > Actinomycetota > Actinomycetes > Kitasatosporales > Streptomycetaceae > Streptomyces > Streptomyces phaeolivaceus. The sequence continues at coordinate 420,941 of NZ_CP045096.1, forward strand.
GGGCATGACGACGTCCAGGCCGTACGGCATGCCGTCGACGTGGGCCTCGATCCAGTCGAGGTCGCGTTTGAGGTCGTCGGGGGCGGTGTAGCGGACCGCGCCGAGCACGCCGAAGCCGCCGGCGCGGCTGATGGCGGCCGCTACCGCAGGGAACGGGGTGAAGCCGAAGACGGCGTACTGGACTCCGAGGTTGTTGCTCAGCTCCGTCTGCATGGTGCGCAGAATGCCGTAGTCCTCCGGAGGAGGGAAGGGGTTTTCTGATGCACCGTCAGATTCGGCTGGGCCGGGGCTCGTTGTGGAGGCGCTTGAGGGGGTGCCACGAAAGGTTGTACGGCGAGCGCGGGTCTGTGCGGGCTGGTCGCGCAGTTCCCCGCGCCCCGGACTGCCTACGGCAGATCGTCCGCGCCGCCCGCCTCCAGCACCGCCATCGCCGCGTTGTGGCCCGGGACTCCGCTCACTCCGCCGCCGCGTACCGCGCCCGCGCCGCAGAGGAGGATGTTGGGGTGGGGGGTTTCGACGCCCCAGCGGCCGGTGTTCTCCTGGGTGTGGGGCCAGGTGAGGTCGCGGTGGAAGATGTTGCCGCCGGGGAGGCCGAGGTCGCGTTCGAGGTCGAGGGGGGTTCGGGCCTCGACGCAGGGGCGACCGTCGGCGTCGGTGGCCAGGCAGTCGGCGAGGGGCTCGGCGAGGTGGGCGTCCAGCTGGGCGAGGGTGGACTTGAGGAGTTCCTCGCGTACGGCGTCGTTGTCGGCCTCGAACAGCCGCGCGGGGGTGTGCAGGCCGAAGAGGGTGAGTGTCTGGTAGCCCTGGTCGACCAGGTCCGGGCCGAGGATGGTCGGGTCGGTGAGGGAGTGACAGTAGATCTCGGAGGGCGGGGCCTCGGGGAGGGTGCCGGAGGCGGCCTGGGTGTAGGCGGTGGCCAGTTGGTCGTATCCCTCGGCGATGTGGAAGGTCCCGGCGAAGGCCTCGCGCGGGTCGACGGACTCGTCGCGGAGCCTGGGGAGCCGCTTGAGCAGCATGTTCACCTTGAGCTGGGCGCCCTCGGCGGGAGCGGGGGGTGCGTCGCCGGTCAGGGCGGCCAGTTCCCGGGGGGAGGCGTTGACGAGGACGTGGCGTGCGGTGACGGTGCCCTCGGCGTCGGCCGTCCGGTAGGTGATCTCGGCGGACCGTCCGTCGGTCTCGATCCGGCGGGCCTCGTGGCCGGTGGCGAGGACGGCGCCCGCGTCACGCGCGGCCCCGGCCAGTGCGTCGGTGAGCGCGCCCATGCCGCCGACGGGCACGTCCCAGGCGCCGGTGCCGCCGCCGATCACGTGGTAGAGAAAGCAGCGGTTCTGGCGGAGGGAGGGGTCGTGGGCGTCCGCGAAGGTGCCGATGAGCGCGTCGGTGAGGACGATCCCGCGGACCAGGTCGTCGGTGAAGGACGACTCGACGGCCGTGCCGATCGGTTCCTCGAAGAGGGTGCGCCAGGCGTCCTCGTCGTCGACGCGGTCGCGCAGGGCTTCACGGGTGGGCAGGGGCTCGGTGAGGGTCGGGAACACCCGTTCGGCTACGTGGGCCGTCATCCCGTAGAAGCGCTGCCATGCCTCGTACTCGCGGTCCGCGCCCGTGAGCCGCGCGAACGCCTCGCGGGTGCGGCGCTCGCCGCCACCGACGAGCAGGCCGGTGGGGCGGCCGTCGCGTTCGACGGGGGTGTACGAGGAGATCGTGCGGCCACGGACGCGGAAGTCGAGGTCGAGGTCCCGCACGATCTTCCGGGGCAGCAGGCTGACCAGGTACGAGTACCGCGACAGCCGGGCGTCCACGCCGGTGAAGGGGCGCGTGGAGACGGCGGCGCCGCCGGTGTGGTCCAGCCGTTCCAGCACGAGCACGGAGCGCCCGGCGCGGGCGAGGTACGCGGCGGCGACCAGCCCGTTGTGGCCACCGCCGACGATCACGGCGTCGTACGAGCCGCGCGGCCGGGGTCCGGCCGGACGTCCGGGCTGGGCTGCGGGTACGGGGGTGGGTGCGGGGGTGGCAGGCATGGCTCTTGGTAACACGCGGCGATCGGGGTCGGCCAGGGGGGTGGGGCAGCTGGATCAACGGGGGGGGGCGGGCCCGGGGGTGCGAGGTCCGGGGCGGGCGCTTCGGGGTCAGTGGGGGTCCGGGGCCTGTTGTCGGCGTAACGCCGCGACGCGGCGGTACAGGTCGACCGCTTCCTGCCCCCGGCCGAGTTGTTCGAGGCAGTGGGCCTCGTCGTTGCGGCTGGTGAGGGCGTCGGGGTGGGCGGGGCCGAGGACGTGTTCGCGGGCGTCGGCGACGCGGCGGTACTCGGTGAGGGCGTCGGCCCAGCGGCCGAGCCAGCCGAGGCCGACGGCGACCTCGCGGCGGCTGACGAGGGTGTCGGGGTGGTCCGGGCCGAGGACGCGCTCGCGCAGGGCGCACACGTCGCGGGACTCGGCGAGGGCCTCCTCCCAGCGGCCGAGGCGGCCGAGGTTGACGCCGAGGCCGTGGCGGGCGCGCAGGGTCTCGGTGTCGGCGGGCCCGTGGACGCGGGTGCGGTCGTCGACCAGGGCGCGGTAGAGGGTGAGCGCGTCGGTGCTGCGGCCGAGCCGGCCGAGGCTGATGCCGACCTCGTGGCGCGCGGCGAGCGTGTCGGGGTGGTCGGGGCCGAGGGCCTGGGCCCGGGTCTCGGCGACCTCACGGTAGGTCTCCAGGGCCTCGGGCCAGCGTCCCAACTGGCCGAGCGCGTAGCCGACCTCGTACCGGGTGACGAGGGTGTCGGGATGGTTGGCGCCGAGCACGCGGGCGCGGGCGGCGGCGACCTCGCTCGCCATGCGGTACGAGTCCTCCAGCCTGCCGAGCCTGCTGAGGTTGAAGGCGAGGTTGTGGCGGCAGCGCAGCGTGTCCGGATGGTCCGGCCCGGCGAGGCGCTCCCGGGCGGCGAGCACCGACGTATAGGCCTGGTGGGCTTCGAAGTGGCGGCCCAACTGGCCCAGCACGTAAGCCATTTCCTGCCGGGAGGCGAGAGTGTCGGGGTGGTCGGGCCCGAGGACGTTCGCACGGGCGCGGGCGACGTGGGCGAACTCCCGCAGCGCGTCGGCGGGGCGACCGGTACGGCTGAGGGTGAAGCCGACCTCGTAGCGGCTGGCGAGGGTGTCGGGGTGGTCCGGGCCGAGGGCGTGTTCGCGTTCGGCGGCGACCGCGCGGTGCACCTCCCCGGCCTCCGTCCAGCGGCCGAGGCGGCCCAGGCTGAGGCCCGCGTTGTGCCGCCCGGTCAGGGTGGTGATCAACTCCGGTGACGGGGTGGGCCGTTCGGTGCGTACGGACCGCTCGACGCGGCCGGTGGCGGGGCGGACGATCCACTCGCCGGTGAGCCCGGCGGAGGCGTCAGGCGGGGTGAGGCCGCCGCCCCGTTCGGTGCCGGTGGCCTTGTGGCCGGTGGTCATCCCCCGGGTCCAGTACGGCAACCGGGGTTCGCGCGACGGCGGTTGCCCGGGGCGTCGCCAGGGCCCGGAGGTGGCCTCGGGGACCTGGGGGCGCGAGACGGCGGTCGGCACATGGACGCGGTCCGGGGCCGTGGCGCCGGCCGCCCGCCCCTCCCCGACCCTGCGGCCCAACTCGCCGGCGTCGTGCGGTCGTTCGTCCGGCTCCTTGGCGAGCAGGTCCAGGATGACGCGGTCGAGGTACGCGGGGATCTCGGCGCGGTGGCTGCGCGGGGGCGTCGGCTCGGTGTCGCGGTGGCCCATCAGGACCGCCCAGGCGTCGTCGAGGTCGAACGGCGGTGCCCCGGTGACGATCTCGTAGAGCACACAGCCGAACGAGTAGAGGTCGCTGCGCTGGTCGACCTCGTCGCCGCTGATCTGTTCCGGCGACATGTAGTGCGGGGTGCCCATGGCGATGCCGGTGCCGGTGAGGCGGGAGGTGAAGGTGACGTCGCGGCCGAGGCGGGCGATGCCGAAGTCGCAGATCTTCACGGTGCCGTCGGTGAGCAGCATGATGTTGGCGGGCTTCAGATCGCGGTGCACGATGCCCTGCCGGTGGGTGTAGGCGAGGGCGGCGGCCACTTGGGCGGCGATCTCGACGACCTCGGGGACGGCCAGCGGATGGTGCCTGTTGTCCTCCAGGAGCTGGCTGAGGTTGCGGCCCTCCAGCAACTCCATGACGAGGAACAGCACCCCGTCGGACTCGCCGAAGTCGTGGACGACGGTCACCCCCCGGTGCTGGAGCGAGGCCGCGACGCGTGCCTCGCGCCGGAAGCGTTCCCGCAGGACCCGGGTGAAGGACTGGTCGGGCTGGGTGTTGACGGGCTTGAGGCACTTGACCGCGACCAGTCGCCCCAGCGACTCGTCTCTGGCACGCCAGACCTCGCCCATCCCCCCGCGCCCGATCAGATCGAGCAGCCGGTAACGGCCCTGGATCAGCCTGGTGTCCCCCATCGCCAACGATCGCCCCCGTAGTCGGCCCCGCCCCCTGGCCCGTCCAGTATGGCGGTCTATCTGCCGACTTTGTACGGTGCCGGGCGGGAGTCGGGGCCGAGCCGTGCCATGGCGCGGAGGATGTGTCGGGGCGGAGGTTGGCGGCGCAGCCGGGCGGGAACACAGCGCAGGAGGGTTCCGGTGCGCCGCAGGCGACGGGTGACCACGGCCGGTGCGGGACCCGGTCTGCCGTACAACGCGTGGGCGTACGGCGGCGGGGAAGGCGTGTCACAGGGCCTGGGGCACCCGCGGCACCGGCCACCAGATCGCCGAGGGCGACTGGGAAGTGCGCCGGAGCGTGGTGTTCCACGGCCACCGCTGGTACGGCACCGGTTGCCGGACCGAGGCCGAGGACCCTGACGGCGGCGGGAAGACGGACGACCACGTCTGCCTGGCCGACGGGCCTGATCAGGAGCCACCGCGACGCCACGGGGCCCGCCGGCGGCCGGCCCCGGCCGCTTGGAGCAGCGCCTCCCCCTCCCGCCGCACAGTGTCAGGGAGTCCCACGGTGTCAGGGAGCCGAGGACCCTCGGCCGCCCGTCACACCTCGGCCGGCGTCCCGTCCGTCGACTCGCCGGAGGCGCCCCCATGGGCCGGAGCGGGTACCGACCGCGGAGTCAGCAGCACCGATCGGCGGCCGTCGACACCGACGGGCACATCGCCGTCGATGGTGATCCGCCGCAGGACGCGCGGGTGTTCGTCGGAGTCGTCGACGCCGTAGTGCTGGGTGGCTCGGTTGTCCCAGATGGCGACGTCCCCGGTCCGCCACTGCCAGCGCACGGTGTTCTCCGGACGTTCGATGTGCGACTGCAGGATTCCGACGACGGCCTGCGAGTCCCGCGCGCCGAGGCCGCTGAGCCGCTGTACGAAGTTGCCGAGCACCAGCGTGCGTTCGCCTGTCTCGGGATGGACCCGCACCACCGGGTGTTCGGTCCGGAAGGTGACCGCCGCGAACACCGCGGCCTGCCGCTCGACGTCCCGCTCGGTCAGTTCGGGGCGCACGGCCGCGTAGTCGAAGTTGTTGGTGTGCACCCCGCGCAGGTTGTCGGCCAGGATGCGCAGCGGCTCGGGGAGTCCGGCGTACGCGGTGGCGGTGTTGGCCCACAGGGTGTTGCCGCCGTAGGGCGGGATCACCTCCGCGCGCAGGATGGAGAAGGCGGGGTAGGCGGGCACGAAGGTGACGTCCGTGTGCCACTGGTTGGCCCGGCCGCCGTGCTCCTTGTCGATGCTGAGGGTGTACCGGCCGTCCGCGGACGGAACGGTGGGGTGCGCGACGGGCTCGCCGAGGAGCCGGCCGAACTCCTCGTGGCTCTCGGGGTCGAGGTGCTGCTGATCGCGGAAGAAGACGACCTTGTGCTCCAGGAGGGCGGAACGGATCGCGGCCACGGTGGCTTCGTCCAGGCCGCCGCCGAGGCGCACGCCGGAGATCACGGCACCGATGCGGCCACCGACCTTCTCGACGGTCGGAGCGGAGGTCGTGCGGGGGGCGACGGAAGTCATGGGTTCCCTTTCGACGGGAGGCGGTCGGCACGCGGCCCCGAGCGGCGCAATAATTACTGTCTGCTTGAAATTAAATAAACACAGATCAACCCGCTGTGGGTCTCAGGGCATGGCAGAAGCTTCCGTACATGTACGACGGCCGGTCAAGAGATGCCGGCCTCACTTCACAATGCCGCAACATCCCCGGCGAGCCCGCCGGACCATCGCGGAGCAGGTCGCCAAACCAGCCTCCGGCACGGCATGTTGGTCTCCGTCAGCCCCGCCAACCAGGAGGAACAGCCATGTCGACCACCCTGCCCGCCGGTGAACGCGCCTCCGGCGACGACCGGCGGACAGCGAACGCCGCGGTCGTCCTGCGGGCCGTGCTCGATCACGGCCCTGTCGCCCGTAACGGCATCGCCCGGCTGTCGGGGCTCAGCGCGTCGGCCGTCTCCCGGCAGTGCACCGATCTGCTCCGCCTCGGACTCGTGCGCGAAGTTCCCGAACTCGTCACCGCGAGCGGGGTGGGCAGGCCCCAGATCCCTGTGGATCTCGCCACGGGCGACGCGGGCGGACCACTGGTGGCGGGGGTGCACATCGGAGTGCCGGGGGCCTCTCTCGGACTGACCGATCTACGGGGTGACGTCGTGGCCAGCGCCTACCTCGACCACAGCGGGATGCGCTCCACCGAGCTGGCCGACCACGTGGGCCGGGAGCTGGCCCGCTTCATCGACGACCACAGGCCCGCCGGCCGACGACTGCTCGCCGTCGGAGCCGCGGTCGGCGGCCGGGTGGACCCGGAGAGTGGAACGATCCTGCGGCACGACGCCCTCGGCTGGCACCAGCGCCCTCTGGCATTCGAGCTGAGCCGCCACACCGGTCTGCCGACCTGGATCGACAACCACGCACACGCGCTCGCGCGGTCCGAGCTGCTCTTCGGCCACCCCGCCTCCCGGAACTCCCTCGTGCAACTCCTGGTGGGCAACGTGGTGGACGCCGCCTTCGCCGTCGCCGGGGTGGTGCACAGCGGCCCCCGGTCCGGCGCGAGCGATGTGGCGCACTTTCCCGTGCCCGGCAGCGACGTGGCCTGCCCGTGCGGGAGCACCGGCTGTCTGGAGGCGACCGTCTCCGAAGCCCGGCTCGTCCGCCGCGCGGTGGCGGACGGGATCATCCCGGAGCCGTCGGTCCTGCGGCTGCTGGGCGTGGCGGCGGACGGCGACCAGCGGGCGGACGCGCTCCTGCGGGAACGGGCACGTGCGGTGGGCCGGGTGGCGGGGCTGCTCCTGGACCTCCTCAACCCGGATCTGATCGTGCTCACGGAACTGTCGTCCCTGCTCCATCCCGCCTATCTGGGGGAGGTCCGGGAGGCGGCGATCGCCCAGTCACGCGCCTGCGACGACCCGGAACGCGTCGTCGTCCCTCGGGCAGGAAAGGCCGCTCTCCTCCTGGCGGCCTCCACGGTCGCCCTCGGCCCGTTGTTCAGGGATCCGCTGCGGACTCTCGGCCCTACGGCCGCGACAATCGCTCCCACCTGACGGACCGTCCGGGGACCACCTGGTGGACACGGCTGTTGACCGGTCCGGGAGAGCCCTGCCATTCTGCTGCGCATGAACCCGGACCTGCGACTCGTGTCTCGTCGGCACATCGACTTGTGCCGACTCGCCGGCGCGATCTGTGCCGTCGGCCGCTGACACTCCGCTGATCCGTTCCGGACGCCGCTCTTCACGAGCGCTGTCGCGTCTCCACGCGCCGGGTTCCGCCTCCCGCTGACATCGCCGCGCGTCCGAACGCTGTCGCCCGCTTCCCCAGCTCTGGCCTCACTGGCCTTCTATTAATTGCTGCTGCGTCGAAAAGAATGGTCACGCCTCCATGTCCTCCTCCGCACCTCGCTCTTCCGGCCCCCTGTCCCGGCGCGCCGCTCTGCGCACGATCGGCACCGGCGCCCTGCTGGTCGGCGCAGGCGGCGCGCTCACCGGCTGCCGTTCCGCCGTCTCCGCGAACAGCGACTCCGAAGCCAAAGCGTCCGGCGCACCCCGGCGCGGAGGCACTCTCACGCTCGCCACCAGCCTGGACTTCACCCCCGCCTTCCTGTTCACCCAGACCGCGCTGTCCTCCCAGAACCGGCTCATCTACAACACCCTCATCAGGTACGACGACCGCCTCGAACCCCAGCCGGAGCTGGCGACCTCCTGGGAGTACGCCTCCGACGGCCGGAGCATCACGCTCAGGCTCCGGGACGACGTGACGTACCACGACGGCCGGGCGTTCACGGCGGACGACGTCATCTTCGCTGTCCAGAACCTCCAGAAACCGGAACGGTCGGCCCAGCTCGCGGCCACCGCGAGAGCCGTGACGGGCTTCGAGAAGCGCGGCGACCACGAACTGGTACTGAAGCTCGCCCATCCCGTCAGCAACCTCTTCGACCTCTTCGAGTTCATGATCATCGCCGACCGGCACACCGTCGCCGAGGCGCTGGAGGGGACGAAACTCAACGGAACAGGCCCCTTCAGGTTCGTCAGGTGGCAGCCCGGGACCGGTCTCTCCCTCGCCCGCAACGACCGCTACTGGATCGCGGACCGCCCTTACCTGGACAAGGTCGAGTTCCGCGTCTACACCCAGTCCGACGCCCTCCTGGCCGCACTCCGCTCCGGACAGGCCCAGTTGACGTACCAGGTGCCCGGCAGGTCCCTCGCGACCTTCAAGGACGACGGGAACTTCACGGTCAAGGAGTACGACACCGGTCTGGGCGCTCTGTACATCGGCGCCACCGTCACCGAATCCCCCACCGACAGCAAGCCGTTCCGGCAGGCCATCGCGTGGGCAGTCGACCGTGAACGCATCGTCGCCCGAGCTCTGGGCGGCTACGGCCTGCCCTCGGCCGCGCCCTGGCCCAAGTCGTCGCCGGCCTTCACCGAGGCCGACCGCACGCACTACACCCACGACCCGGCCAAGGCCCGTGAACTGCTCAGGTCCTCCGGCTTCTCGACCAAGGAGACACTGCCGCTCGCCCATTCGACGATCGGGCTGCACGTCGTCGTCGCCGAGATGGTGCAGTACGACCTCAAACAGATCGGCATCAGGACACAGCTTCAGCCGACCGAACCGGTGGCGTTCCAGAAGATGCTGATCAGCGGGAAGATGCCGGCGCTGTGGGTCAACACTCACGCCTTCGCCCAGGTACAGCCGGCGACCCTCGCCGTGAGCGCGCCCCCCTTCAACGAGGCGGCGAACACCTCGCACTTCCGCTCGGCCGCGTACACCGAGGCGGTCCAGGCCGCCTGGCGCGCGCCGGCCGAGGGGCGCCAGGCACGCGCGCTGTACCGGAGAGTCTCCGACGTGCTGCTCGACGAGGCGTTCGTGATCGAACTGGCCGTCCAGAACTCGGTGCAGGTCACCTCCGCCAAGCTGCACGGGCCGACACTCAACAAGTTCAACTACCTCAACCTCGACAACGCCCACCTGGACTGACGTGCGCACCCACCTCCTCAGGAAGATCCCGTCCGCGCTGCTGGTCCTGCTGGTCGCCTCCGTCCTGATCTTCTCGATGCTGCGGCTCGTCCCGGGGGACGCGGCCGTGACGCTGGCCGGGCCGGACGCCTCCCCCGAGTCGGTCGAGGCGATCCGCCGTCAGCTCGGGCTCGACCAGCCCCTGCCGGCGCAGTACCTGACCTGGATCAGCGACCTGGGACGCGGCGACCTGGGCCCGTCGTACACCGTCGGCGGGCAGGTGGCCGACCTGATCTCGGACGGGCTCGGGGCCACTGTCGAACTGACCCTGGGCGCCCTGTTCTTCACGGTCGTCCTCGGTCTGCTGGTCGGCGTGTCCGGGGCCGCCTCCACCCGCCGGCCGGTCCAGGCGGCGGTGCGGGCCTTCACCACCGGCGCGCTCGTCGTTCCGCCCTTCGTCACCGGCGTGGTGCTGGTACTGGTCTTCGCCGTCGGTCTCGGCATCCTGCCGTCCGGCGGCCGGGTCGGCCTTCTCGAAGCACCCGACCTGGCACTTCAGTACCTGCTGCTGCCGGCCTTCTGCCTGGCTCTGCCGAGCGCGGCCGTGCTGGGCCGTTACCTCAAGGACGGTCTCGAACGCGCGCTTGCCGAGGACTGCGTCCGCACCGCCGCCGCGGCCGGCGTCTCCCCTCGGCGGCTGCTGTGGCGGCACGCCCTGCCCGGCGCCCTGCCGCCCGTGGTCACCCTGCTCGGCATGCAGACCGGTCAGCTCCTGGGCGGCGCGGTCCTGGTGGAGTCGATCTTCGCCTGGCCCGGCCTGGGACAACTGGCCGAACAGGCTCTGCTCAAGCGGGACTACCCCGTCGTGCAGGACCTGCTGCTGCTTCTCGTCACGGTCTTCGTCCTCGTCCAATTGCTCACAGACCTGCTCTACGTCCTGCTCGACCCGCGCGTCCGGTGGGAGTGACCATGAACACCACAGCCCTCCTCCCCCGTCGCGCGCGCACCGCGGGCCGTCGGCCCCCCTACCTCGCCGCACTGACGACCCTTCGCGGACGCCTCGGACTGCTCCTGGTCGGCCTGGTGGTGCTGGCCGGTCTGTTCGCCCCGCTCCTCACCTCGACCGGTCCGACCGACCAGAGCAGTGACCCGCTCCTCTCCCTGGGCAGCCCCGGCCACCCGCTCGGCACCGACGACCTGGGCCGCGACCTGCTCAGCCGAGTGCTGTACGGCATCCGGACGGATCTGGAGGTGATCGCCGTCGCCGTCCCGCTGGGCATACTGGCCGGCTGCGCGCTCGCGCTGTCGGCCGCCGTCCACCCGGTCGCGGACACCGTGGTGCAACGGGTCTTCGACCTTCTGCTGGCCTTCCCCGGCCTGATCCTGGCGCTCGCCGTCACCGCCGTCCTCGGCCCCGGGCGGCTGCCGGTGATCGTCGTCATCGCATTGGCCGAAATACCGGTGTTCGGGCGGCAGTTGCGGGCCGGAATCCTGATCCAGCGGGAACGCGAGTACGTTCTCGCCGCGCGCCTGGGCGGCGCCCGGAAGGCGCGTCTGCTGCTACGGCACATCCTGCCCAACTGCCTGGACCCCCTGGTGGTGCAGATCTCCGTCTCCCTCACCGTCGCCGTCTTCATCGAGGGCGCGATGAGTTTCCTGGGCGTCGGCGTGGCCCCGCCCGAACCCACCCTCGGTGGTGTGCTCAACCAGGCGATGCCCTATCTGGCCCAGTCGCCGTCCCTGTCCGTCGGCCCCCTGCTCGCCATCCTGCTGCTCGTCCTCGGACTCTCGCTGCTGTCCGAGGCCCTCAACCGGGAGATCCGCCGATGACTCTGCTCGACGTACGGCGCCTGAGCGTCGACTTCACCTCGCCGGACGGCCGGACCGTGCACGCGGTACGGGACGTCAGCTTCTCGCTGGCGCGCGGCGAGACACTGGCCGTGGTCGGTGAGTCGGGCTCGGGAAAATCCACCACCGCGCTGGCGCTGACGCGGATGCTGCCCGCCACGGGCCGGATCACCGCCGGTTCGGTGCGGCTGGACGGCCTCGACCTGGCGTCCGCGAGCAAGGAGGAGCTGCGGGCCGTCCGGGGTGCCCGGGTCGGGATGGTCTTCCAGGATCCGATGACCTCGCTCAACCCGGTCCTGTCGATCCGCACCCACCTCGACGAGGTGCTCCGCGCGCACGGTCACGGCAACCGCGCCGCGCGCCGGGCCCGCGCCGCCGACCTCCTCGGCCTGGTCGGCATCCCGGACCCGCGCCGCAGACTCGACGACCACCCGCACCAGTTCTCCGGCGGCCAGCGCCAGCGCGTCCTGATCGCCATGGCCCTCGCCAACGAGCCGGACGTCCTGCTGGCCGACGAACCCACCACGGCCCTCGACGCGACCGTCCAGGACCAGATCCTGAACCTGCTCGGCAGGCTCAACGAGGAGACCGGCACCGCGCTGCTTCTGATCACCCACAACATCGGTGTGGTCGCCCGCTCCTGCGCACGGACCCTGGTCATGTACGGCGGAACGGTCGCCGAGCACGGCTCCACCGCCGACGTCCTGACTCGCCCCCGGCATCCCTACACCGCCGGCCTGCTGGCTTCCGTGCCCCGGCTGTCCGCTCCGTCCGGCACCCGGCTCACCGGCATTCCGGGTGCGCCGCCGGACCTGTCGCTTCCGGTCACCGGATGCGCCTTCGCACCACGGTGCGGATCGGCGGACGCGCGGTGCGGAAGCGAGGCGCCGCCGCTCAAGGCCGATGCGGCCTGCTGGCACGCGGGGGAACTGCCGCCGCTCCCATCGGCCGGCCCGGCCGGCCGAGCGCCCGTCCCGACGGGCACACCGGTCCTCGAAGCATCCGGTCTGCGCAAGGAGTTCCGGGGACGCCGCCGCAGCCGGCTGCTCGCCGTCGACGACGTCTCGCTGAGGGTCCATGCCGGGGAGACGCTGGGCGTCGTCGGGGAGTCGGGCTCCGGCAAGTCCACTCTGGCCCGTCTCCTCGTCCACGCGCATCCGGCCGACGGCGGAACCGTCCGGCTGGGTGGCGAGGACGTGACCCGGCCTTCGGCCGCCGTGCTGCGGGAGCTGCGACGCCGGGTGCAGATGGTCTTCCAGGATCCGTACGCCTCTCTCAACCCCCGGATGACGGTGGGCGACATCATCGGCGAACCCCTCCTGGCACACGGGCTGTACCCGGACCGTACGAGGCGCGCGAAACGGGTCGCCGAACTCCTGGAACTCGTCGGTCTGGACCCGGCGACAGCCGACCGGTTCCCGCGCGCCTTCTCCGGCGGCCAGCGCCAGCGCATCGGCATCGCCCGGGCGCTGGCCCCCGAGCCGTCGGTGCTGCTGTGCGACGAGCCGGTCTCGGCGCTGGACGTGTCGGTGCAGGCGCAGATCGTCAACCTGCTGGCCGACCTCCAGCGCGACCTGGGACTCGCGATGGTCTTCATCGCGCACGACCTGGCGGTCGTCCGGCAGGTCAGCCACCGGATCGCGGTCATGCACCGGGGCCGGATCGTCGAGACCGGCCCCTCGGACGAGGTCTGCGAGAAACCCCGGCACCCGTACACGGCCGCTCTGCTGGCGGCCGTTCCCGACCCGATGCCCGGCCCCCGCTCACGGCACGCCCTGCGGTTCGGGGGCGTGCGGAGCAGAGTCTCCACGCTCGAATGACCGGGGAGACCAGACCGGCTAACGCCGTACCCGTGGCATCCCCAGGCCGATCCACGAGATGATCTCGCGCTGGATCTCGTTGTTGCCGCCGCCGAAGGTGAAGATGACGGCGGAGCGGTAGCCGCGTTCGAGTTCGCCGTGGAGGACCGCGCCCGCGGAGCCCTCCTTGAGGGCGCCGGCGGTGGCGACGATCTCCATCAGCCAGGCGTAGGCGTCGCGGCGGGCCTCGGAGCCGTAGACCTTGACGGCGGAGGCGTCCTGCGGGGTGAGGGTGCCGTCCTGGACGGAGCTGACCATGCGCCAGTTGAGGAGCTTGAGGGCGTCGAGCTTGGTGTGGGTCCGGGCGAGGCGGCGGCGGACCCAGGGCAGGTCGATGACGCGGCGGCCGTCGGCGAGTTTGGTCTCCATGGCCCAGCGCTGGACGTTGTGCAGGGAGCGGATGGCCATGGTGCCGTGGGCGGCGAGGGTGACGCGTTCGTGGTTGAGCTGGTTGGTGATCAGCCGCCAGCCCTGGTTCTCCTCGCCGACGCGGCGGGAGACGGGGACGCGGATGTTCTCGTAGTAGCTGGCGGTGGTGTCGTGCGAGGCGAGGGTGTTGATGAGGGTGCAGGAGTAGCCGGGTTCCGTGGTGGGGACGAGCAGCATGGTGATGCCCTTGTGGGGCGGGGCGTCGGGGTCGGTGCGGGTCGCCAGCCACACCCAGTCGGCGGTGTCGCCGTTGGTGGTCCAGATCTTCTGGCCGTTGACCGTGTAGTGGCCGGTGGCCTCGTCGCCGTCCCTGACCGCGCGGGTCTTCAGCGAGGCCAGGTCCGTGCCGGCGTCCGGCTCGCTGTAGCCGATGGCGAAGTCGATCTCGCCGGACAGGACGCGGGGCAGGAAGTACGCCTTCTGTTCCTCGGTGCCGTACCGCATGATCGTCGGGCCGACGGTGTTGAGCGCCATCAGCGGCAGCGGTACACCGGCCTGGGCGGCCTCGTCGAAGAAGATGAACTGCTCGATGGCGGTCAGGCCGCGTCCGCCGTACTCCTCGGGCCAGCCCACGCCGAGCCAGCCGTCGGCGCCGAGGCGGCGGATGGTCTCGCGGTAGAACCGCTTCTGCGCCGCCGGGTCGGCGTGCCGAGTGTACGCGCCCTCCGGGACCAACTCGGCGAAGTAGGCGCGTAGTTCGGTGCGCAGTCGCTGCTGCTCGGGCGTGTATTCGAGGTGCACGGCGCCTCCAGGCTCCCCAAGGCCGACCTGACGGCGCACACGCTAGAACGTGTTCCAGTAATTGGGAACAGGCGCGCGGGAACGGGCGCCCGGGAACAGCCGGATCGGCGCCCGCACCCCTCCCCCGGGGTGCTCAGCGGAGGGTGGCGAGGAAGTCCGCGCAGGCGCGGGCACACTCGCGGCACGCCTTGGCACCGTCCTCGGCGCCGGGTGAGGCGTCGAGGGCGCGCGCGCACTCCAGGGCCACGGTGCGGCACCACTCCACCTGGAGGCGGATACCGGCCTCGTCGAGGCCCGCCTCCTCGGAGAGCACCTTGCACGTGGCGTCGCACACCTCCGCGCACATGATGCCCTTGCGTCGCATCTGTTCCTGGCCCTCGGGCCCGTCCGGGTCGGCGAGGCTCGCCCGCAGCGCGCAGGCACGCGCACATTCGGTGCAGGCCTGCGCACAGGCGAAGCGGTCCTCCAAGAACCGGATGAGTTCCTGTTGGGACGTCGTGGTCGATGTCGTGGTCGAGGTCACGACGGGCGGGTAGCCGGAGGGGGTCCGGCCAAACACGGAGGCCGGATCGATTCACTCGACCGTTTGGGGGTATTCATGCCTTATGAACATGGAATGGACTGATATAGCCGCAGAACGCAGCGTACTGGGCGGTATCGCACCGTTCCTGGGCGGCGTCGTGCTGGTGGCCATGCTGGTCGGCGCCCTCTGGCTGGGCGCCCGCGTACGCGCCCGTGAGCCGCGCCGACCTCGCCCCGACGAGCAGCCCCGGATCCCCGAGGGCGGCCCGGTCCGCGAGGAGCGGCTGAACCGCGAGCCCGACGAGATCCCCAAGAGCGACTACCGGCTGACACCGTACGAGGTGCACGGAAACATGGGATCCCGCCCCAGCGAGGACAAGGAACGCCCGCGCTGGAGCAAGGGCGGCAGCGGCTCCTTCGGCAGCGGCGGCCTCGGCGCCCACTGACCCCGGTCGCTAGGATCCGCTGTTCCCGGTGTCCAGCGGCAGGCCCGTGTAGTTCTCCGCCAGCTCGGCCGCCGCGTGCCGCGAGGTCGCGACGCGGTCGAGCAGGGAGAGCTGGAGTCTCGTCTCGAACGGCGACTGGTCCGGGTCGACGTGCAGGGTCGTGGTCATGAAGTAGGAGAAGTGCTCGGCGCGCCAGACGCGGCGCAGACAGGTGTCGGAGTAGGCGTCGAGCAGCTGGGTCGAGCCCGTCTCCCGGAGCCGGGCGAAGGCGCGGGCCAGCACGATGACATCGGTGGCGGCCAGATTGAGCCCCTTGGCGCCGGTGGGCGGCACGATGTGGGCGGCGTCGCCGGCCAGGAAGACCCGGCCGTAGCGCATCGGCTCGGTGACATGGCTGCGCATCGGCAGGACGGCCTTGGCGGTGACGGGCCCGCGCTTGAGCCGCCAGCCGGGGTTCGCGGTGAGCGCGAACCGGGCGTCCAGCTCGTCCCAGATCCGCTCGTCGGACCAGTCCGCCGGGTCGGTGCCGTTCGGGACCTGGAGGTAGAGACGGCTCACGGACGGCGACCGCATGCTCGCCAGCGCGAAGCCGCGCTCGGAGTGGGCGTAGATCAACTCGTCGTAGACGGGCGGGGCGTCGGCGAGGATGCCCAGCCAGGAGTAGGGGTACGTCCGCTCGTACGTGGTGCGGACCCCGTCCGGGACGGCGTCCCGGGCCACGCCGTGGAAGCCGTCGCAGCCGACCACGTAGTCGCAGGTCAGGGTCTGTTCGCGGCCCTCGTGGGTGTAGCGGATCACCGGCCGGTCGGTGTCCGCGCCGTCCACCCCGTGCACCTCGGCCTCGAAGAGCAGGGGGCCGCCGCCGGTGAGCTGGAGGGCGATGAGGTCCTTGACGACCTCGGTCTGGGCGTACACCCACACCCGGCGTCCGCCGGTCAGGTCGGGGAAGTCGACGCGGTGGGCGCGGCCGTCGAAACGCAGTTCGATGCCGTCGTGCGGGATGCCCTCGGCGTCCAGCCGGGCGCCCGCACCCGCGGAGCGCAGTACGTCGACGGTGGCCTGCTCCAGGATTCCGGCGCGCTGACGCTGCTCGACGTACGCGCGATCCTTGCGTTCCAGAACCACACTGCCGATTCCCGCGTTGTGCAGCAGACGCGCCAGCAGCAGCCCCGCCGGGCCGCCGCCGATGATGCCGACAGTGGTGTGCATGCGAGTACTCCGACCATGTTCGCCAGGTGAAATTCACTTCACTCTCTTGTGCGCATGAGTCTGCGCCCGGCCGACCCGCCTGTCAACGGTCACACCCCGAAGAGGGCCGGACGGGCGCTCGGGTTCCGGACCCGCGCGGTCAGCCGAGGAAGTGGAAGCCGGGGCGGGGATGCATCAGGAAGTCGTGGTGCGAGATGTTCCAGGCGTACGCGCCCGCGAGGGCGAAGACCACCCGGTCCCCCGCCCGCAGCCCCGGGGCGTGGGCGGCGCGGGCGAGGAGGTCCTTCGGGGTGCAGAGCTGGCCGGCGAGACCGACGTACTCCCCCTCGGCCGCCGGGCGCGGCCAGGGGTACGGCCACTCCTCCACCGCGAGGACCGAGCAGGGCTGGTCGTGGCCCTTGGTCGCCGGGGTGCGCAGATGGTGGGTGCCGCCCCGGACCACGGCGAACTCCTCGCCGTGGCTGTGCTTCACGTCCAGCACCTCGGTGGCGTACCAGCCGCAGTACGCGGTGAGCGCCCGGCCGGGTTCTAGACGCAGCGTCAGTTCCGGGTGCGCGGTGGCGAGTTCGGCGAGGCCTTCGCCGTACGTCTTCCAGTCGAAGCGGGTGTCGGGGCGGGCGTAGTCGACGGCCATGCCGCCACCGACGTTCACCTCGGCGAGGGGTACGCCCAGCGCCGTAGCCCATTCCACGATCGAGCGGGCGACGGAGAGTTGTTCGGGTGCGTCGAGTCCGCTCGCCAAGTGGGCGTGGACGCCGAGCAGTTCGAGGTGCGGGTAGGTGCCGTCCGTGAGGGGGCGGAGTATGTCCGGGGCCTGTGCCGGGTCCAGGCCGAACGGGGTGGGTCGGCCGCCCATCGTGAGCGCGCCGCCCGCGAACGAGCCGTCCGCCACCGCGAGGTTGAAGCGGAGCAGCACGCCGACCGGCGAGGTCGGCGCCACCCGGCGTGCCAGCGCGCCGAGCACGCGCAGGTCGTGCGCGCTCTCGACGTGGAAGCGCTCGACGCCCTGCTCCAGGGCGGCCCGGATCTCGTCCGGGGTCTTGCCGGGGCCGCCGAAGGCCAGCGGGCGGCCCGGCACGGCGCGGGCGACGTGGGCGAGTTCGCCGCCGGAGGACACCTCGTAGCCGTCGACGTACGGGCCCAGCGCGGCCAGGATCTCCGGCTCGGGGTTGGCCTTGGCCGCGTAGTACAGCTCGACCCGTTCGGGCAGGGCGGCGCGGACCTGGGCGGCGTGTTCGCGCAGGGCCGTCAAGTCGTAGACGTACGCGGGGAGTTCGGTGGGCGGGAGGGAGAGGACGCGGTCGCGTACGGCGGGGGCGGGGAGGGTCATCGGGGACTCCTGGCTCGGCGGAGGGGGCGGGGGCGGCGGGGTGGCGCGGGTGCGGGGCGGCTCATCGGGTGCCCCAGCGCAGGACGTCCTCGGCGAGGGGTGAGGGCAGCCGGTGGGTTACCGTCCGCCGCCCGAGTGCGAGCCCGTGCCGGCGCGGGAGCCGCCGCGCTGACCGCCGCGGCGGTCGCCGGATCGCTGGTCGTCGGACCGGCGGTCGTCGGATCCGCGTCGGCCGCCGACCGCTCATCCGCCGACCGCCCATCCGCCGCCTCACCGTCCGAAGCCCCGCCCGCCGCCTACTCCGAAGCCGTCTCCTGCCGGTCGCGAGCTCGACCCGTATGTCACGTTTCGTGACCCCGCCCGAACGGGTTGCGCCGGCGCTGTGCGCCGCGCTCGGCGTCGCGGGCGCCGTGGCGCAAGGCATCACCCGCGACCCACTCGCCTCCTCAACCACCCTGGGAATCCTCAAGGTCCCGGACGAGACCTGGATGTCCGGCATCGGCGTCCAGGCCGCCGAGGAGATGCTCACCGACCTCGCGAAGGCCACCGGAGTCGAACCCCCGAAGCGGTAGTTCCCCGTGGCTCCCGCAGCAGCCACTCCCGCTGTACCCGGGGCGGGCCCCACCACGGGACGGGCCCGCCCCGCACCCCGCACCCCGCACCCCCCGCTCAACCCCTCACCCGCTACCGGAAGTCGTGCGCCACCCCGATGCGTCTGTACCTGCTCGCCCTCAACCCCACCGACTCCGTCACCGAGGGCTTCCTACCCGCCGCCGCCCGGCTCGGCCTGGACGTCACGCTCCTCACCGACCAGCCCGACGCCCACCGTGCCGCCGCCTATCCGGAGCACCCCGCGATCGAGATCCTCCCCTGCGACGTACGCGACCATCGCGCCCTCGTCACCAGGATCTCCACCCACCACCGGCCCGACGCGGTCTTCACCAACAGCGACCACCTCCAGACCCAGGCCGCCCTCGCCGCCCACTGCTTCGAACTCCCCGGCAAGGACTGGCGGGCCACCCTGCGCGGCAAGGACAAGGCCGAGATGCGCCGGCGTGGACACCGTCTGGTCCGCCGAGATCAGCGGCTCGGCCGACCTCGCCGGCCCGCTCGTCGCGGACGCCCCGTACCCCAGGAACCATGACAAGGCCCTTCGTCGTGGGTAAACGCCGGTGTACGCCGCCCGTCGGAAGACCACGACCGGGTGGTGGCGGGACCGCGCACGGTGGCGGCCGGACTCAGGCCGCCTCCGGGTACGCGTAGAAACCCTGCCCCGACTTCCGGCCGAGGCGCCCGGCGGCGACCATGCGGCGCAGCAGGGGCGGGGGCGCGTACAGGGGTTCGGCGTGTTCCTCGTAGAGGGACTCGGCGATGGCCCGGGCCGTGTCGAGGCCGATGAGGTCGAGGAGCCGGAGCGGGCCCATGGGGTGGGCGCAGCCGAGTTCCATGCCGTGGTCGATGTCCTCGGCGGTGGCGGTGCCCGACTGGACCATGCGGACGGCGGCGAGCAGATACGGCAGCAGCAGGGCGTTGACGATGAATCCCGCCCGGTCCGGGGCCTGGACCACGGTCTTGCCCAGCCGCCCGAACGCCGTCGTGCGGCGGGCCGTGCCCGAGGAACGGCCCTCTCCGGAGGAACGGCCCTCGCCGCAGGAACGGACCGCGCCGGGAGAGCGGACTAGGCGGGGTGTTCCTGGTTGACCATCTTGCCCAGCAGGGTGACCAGCTGGGAGATCTCCCGGTCCTCCAGGACGCCCATCCAGGCGTGCTCGCGCTCGGTCTGCCCCTCGATGGCCTTGCGCAGCATCGTGAGACCGGACTCGGTGAGCGAGACCCGGACGAGCCGCCGGTCGCCCTGCTCACGGCGCCGCTCGACGAGTCCGCGCTCTTCGAGGGTGTTGATGGCGCTGGAGACGCTGGCCCGCGAGGTGCCGGAGATACGGGCGATCTCGCGCTGTTCCATGTCCCCGAAGACCCAGAGGGTGTTCATGATCCGGAAGCCGGCCCAGGTCATCCCGAGCGGCCGGTGCACGGAGGCCTCGAAGTCCTGCACGAGACGTGCGACGAGCCGGGTGAGATGGGTGACCAGCGCGACGCCGTCCAGCTGGCGGTCCGTGTGGCCCATCTCCTGGTGGCGGGTGCGCACCTTGTCGAAGAACTCGCGGGAGCGCGGATGGTCGACGGCGCCGACGGTGTCTCCTACGTGATCGTCCGACACGTGAGGGCTCCCTTTCTCCGGACCGCTCGCATCGTAACAGCGCGTGTCGGTCCCACCGAGCGGGTCGATCTCATCGGCTGATCGGATTGCGCATCGTACCGACACCGGGAAGTTCGGTGGTCAGCGTCATCCCGGGCTCCAGGTACAGGCGCGGGACGCGCCGGACTCCGCAGCCGGCGGGGGTGCCGGTGAAGACCAGGTCACCGGGTTGCAGGGTCACACGGCGGGAGAGCCAGAACACCAACTCCGGGACGGGGAAGATGAGATCGGAGGTCCGGCCGCGCTGGACCTCCAGGTCGTCGACGTGTCCGACGATCTCGATGTCGTCGGGGTCGTCGAACTCGTCGACGGTCGCCGTCAGCGGCCCGGTCGGGCTGTAGGTGTCGTAGGACTTGGCGAGGGTGAACTGGTTCAGCGGCTTGCGCCACTGCTCGCGGCGGTCGGTGATGTCCTGTCCGGCGGTCACTCCGACGATGCCGTCCCAGACCGCGCCGGGTTCCACCGCGCGCATGGTCCGGCCGATGACGACCACGACCTCGGCCTCGAAGTCGCACTTGTCGATGCCCTCGGCCACGATCACCGGGTCGTGGGGCCCGGTCAGCGAGCTGCTGAACTTGCCTAAGACGGTGGGCTGTTCGGGGATCGGCAGGTCCGACTCCTCGGCGTGGCCCCGGTAGTTGAGCGCGACGGCGAGGATCTTCGGGGCGCGCGGGGAGACCGGGCCGAGGAGCTTCTCGTCGTACTCGGCGAGGTCGGCGTCGCCCGCGGCCTCGGCGAGCCGGCGCAGCTCGGCGTGGTGCGCGAGGTCGTAGAGGACGGCGGGGTCGGGGGTGCCGAGGGCCCGGATCTCGTCGTCGGACACCCCGGCCCGGCGGGCGATGCGGACGTGCTGCAGCCACTCGTACTCGGCCCGGGTGAGCCAGGCGACCCGCAGGATCACCAGCTCACGGGCCCGGACGGACAGGGTGTTCCTGCCCAGGACGTGGTTGCCGACGACGAGGAAGCGGCGGAGCGCGTCCGGGTGCGCGGCGAGCGTCGTCCAGATCGCGTAGATGTCACCGCCGGCCTCGGCGTTGCGGTACGGCTCCAGGGCCGTCAGCGCCTTCTCCGGGATGTCCTTCTCCGCCACGGGGGACAGACGCGGCTCAGATACAGGCATGGGTCGCCCTTCGTGACGGCCGGGCGGCCGTCGTCGGATGCCCCGACCGTGGACAGATAGAACTCTGACAGTCAAGAGTCTTGCGAACCTTCGCCCCGCATTAGTCAGAGTCTTGATAATTAGAACTCTGACAACTAGCTTCGAGCAGCGGGCGGCCCCTCGCGCTTTCCCGGGCGGGCCCCGACGAGTGGAGGTTCCGATGAGTATTCGCAGCCTGGGCTATCTCGGCATCGGCTCACCCGACCAGATCACCGAGCATCTGACGCTGGAGCCCGGCGATGTGGTCTCCACGGGCACCCCGGCCGGCGTCGGCCTCGGCACCGGGCGGTGAGCGGCTCCTCGCCGGGTGGGCGCCGAAGGCGTCCGTCGTCGACGCCACCGTCCCGGCGGGCGCGCTGAAGGCGTACGCGCTCGTCGACGACGCCGCCTCCAAGGTGGTCCTGCCCGTACGCCCGGGGACTCGACTCGACGCTCTCGCCCCGGAGTTCGCCCTCTCCGCGGACTCCCGCATCGACCCGCCGTCCGGCACCCCGCGCGACTTCCGCACCCCGCGGCCGTACACCGTCACCACGGCCGGCGGGACCGCCCGCACCTGGACGGTCGAGGCCGTGCCCATGCGCAGTCCACTGCTGCCGGGGCTGCACGCCGACCCCAACATCCAGGAGTTCCACGGCCGTTACTACCTCTACCCGACGACGGACGGATTCGAGGGCTGGGGCGGCACCCGGTTCCAGGTGTACTCCTCCGACGATCTGGTCACCTGGCGGCACCACGGGGTCGTGCTCGATCTGGAGTCGGATGTGAGCTGGGCGGACCGCTACGCCTGGGCGCCGGCCGCCGGGGAGCGCGACGGGGCGTACTACTTCTACTTCTACTTCTGCGCGAACCAGCAGATCGGTGTGGCCGTCGCGGACAGCCCGACCGGCCCCTTCCGGGACGCCCTGGACCGGCCGCTGATCGGGCGCGACGACTACGCGGGCCAGATGATCGACCCGGCCGTCTTCAAGGACGACGACGGCACGTCCTCTCTCTACTGGGGCAACCGCGAGGCGTACGGTGTGCCGCTCGGCGAGGACATGGTGTCCTTCGATCCGGCGCTGGTACGGCGGTTCACCCCGGACGGCTTCCGCGAGGGCGCCTTCGTCGTGAAGCGGCGGGGCGTCTACTACTTCATGTGGTCGGAGGACGACACCCGCAGCGAGGACTATCGCGTCGCCTACGCGACCGGGCCCTCACCGCTCGGCCCCTGGACGAAGCGGGGGGGGTGATCCTGAAGAAGCGTCCGGAGTACGGGATCCTCGCGACCGGTCACCACACGGTCGTCAATGTGCCCGGCACCGACGACTGGTTCATCTGCTACCACCGGTTCGCGATTCCGGGCCCCGGCACTCCGCGCGGCGACGGCATGCGCCGGGAATCCACCCTGGACCGGCTGGTGTTCGCGGCGGACGGCTCGATCGAGGAGGTCGTGCCGACCCTGGAGTCCATCGAGCCGGTCCGGACGCTCGGGTCCGGATGAGGCCCCGTTCCGCCGTGTTCAGCCGTGCGGCAGGGTCTCGCGGGCGTACCGGGCGAAGGCGCGCGACCGGCGGGTGGGGGTGACGGTCGTGGCATGGGCGATCACGACCCTGACCTCCTCCAGCGGGTCGCCGATCGGTACCGATGCCAGTGGCAGGCCCTCGAAGTTGGTGGCGGTCGGCCAGCGCTGGATCAGCAGGGAGTAGCCGAGGCCGCGGGCGACGAGGGTGCGTACGGCCTCGATGGAGGAGGTGCGGTAGCGGATGTTCGGCTTGACGCCGACGCCGCGCATCCAGCGGTCGGCGTTGGCCGGGGCGGGCGGGGCCGCGTAGACGATCAGGGGCTCGTCGGCGAGTTCGGTGAGGGAGACGGCGTCCCGGCCGGCCAGCGGGTGCCCCGGCGACAGGATCACGTACGGCCTGCTCGCCCGTACCGTGGTGCAGGTCAGGCCTGTCTCGGCGCCGGTCTCGTAGAGCAGGCCCAGATCGCAGGCGCCGTCGAGGAGGGCCTGGGCCGTCCTCAGTCGTGCGGTGCCTGGCCGCTGACCCGGTGGTCCGCGTGGCTGAGCGCCTCCACGACCAGACGCCGCAAGTGCCCGTCGCCGAGGCGGTAGTAGATGTGGCGCCCCTCCCTGCGGGTGTCCACGAGCCCGGCGAGCCGCAGCTTCGCCAGGTGCTGGCTGACGGCCGTACGCGACGCCTCGCAGCGGTCGGCCAGTGAACCGACGTCCGACTCGCCCTGGGCGAGCAGCCACAGCAGATGCAGCCGGGTGACGTCCGAGAGCATCGCGAACACTCCGGTCGCCTCGACGAGCCGTGCGCTGTCGGGGGCGCGCAGATGCGCACCGGACGCAGGTGAGACGGCGTGGCGTTCTGGCATGTGCCCAGGGTAGGCGCTCCGCCGGGGGTGCGTCGTGAGCACCCTCGGCATTCATGTGCGCAGATGCGCACATGAAGTTATAGTCGGCTCATGCTTGCCGTTCTGCGTCAGCGTGTCTATCGGCGGCTCTTCGTCGCCCAGGTCGTGGCCCTGGTGGGGACGGGCCTCGCGACCGTCGCGCTCGGGCTGCTGGCCTACGACCTCGCGGGGGCCGACGCCGGGTCGGTGCTGGGCACGGCGCTCGCGATCAAGATGGTGGCCTGTGTGGTGATCGCGCCGGCCGTCGGCGCGGTCGCCGACCGGGTGCCTCGGCGGGCGCTCATGGTGACGGCGGATCTGGTGCGGGCCGGGATCGCCGTGTCGCTGCCGTTCGTCGGCGCGGTCTGGCAGGTGTACGTCCTGGTGTTCCTGCTCCAGTCCGCCTCGGCCGCGTTCACGCCCACGTTCCAGGCAGTCGTCCCCGAAGTGCTGCCCGAGGAGCGGGACTACACCCGGGCGCTGTCGATGTCACGGCTGGCGTACGACCTGGAGAGCCTCCTCTCCCCCGCGTTCGCGGCCGTCCTGCTGTCCGTGATCACCTACAACTGGCTGTTCACCGGTACCGTCGTCGGTTTCCTCGCCTCGGCCGCGCTGGTCGTCTCGACCGCCCTGCCCGCGCGGGCCGCCGCCTCCGTCCCGCGCACGGGCGGGCTGTACGCCAGGGCCACGGCCGGCACACGCCTGTTCCTCGGCGTTCCCGCGCTGCGGGCCCTGCTCGCCCTGAACCTCGCGGTCGCGGCGGCCGGGGCGATGGTGACGGTCAACTCCGTCGTCTACGTCCGCGAGGTGCTGGGCCTGTCGGCGGGCGCCGTACCGCTGGCGCTGGGGGCGTACGGGGCCGGGTCGATGGTGGTGGCCCTGGTGCTGCCCCGTGTCCTGGACAGGGTGCGGGACCGGGCGGTGATGCTGTGGGGCGCGCTGTCGCCGGCCGTCGTCTTCGCCGGGCTCGGCGTCGTCACGGCCGCGCGGGGCGGGAGTTGGCGGCTGCCCGCGTTGCTCGTGCTCTGGGCCGCGTTCGGTGCCGCGTCCTCGGCGGTGCTCACCCCGGCCGGGCGGCTGATCCGTCGCTCGGTGCCGCCCGGGGAGCGTACGGCCGCGTTCGCCGCGCAGTTCTCCCTGTCGCACGGCTGCTGGCTGCTGACGTACCCGCTGGCCGGGTGGCTCGGAGCGGCGGCGGGGCTCGACCGGGCGGTGCTCGCGCTGGGTTCGATCGCCCTGGGCGCGGCGCTGCTCGCCGTACGGCTGTGGCCGGCGGACCCGGCCGCCGACCCGCAACCGGCCGCCGAGCCGCGCCCGGTGGCCGAGCCGCGCCCGGTGGCCGAGCCGACGCCCCGCGCGCACGCGGCCCACGCAGCGCACACGGCCCACGCGCACGCGGCCCGAGTGCGCCCCCTCACACGCTGAGCGCCGCCCGGACGGTCTGTTCGGAGCCGGTGCCGCCCTCGCCCGACGAGGTGACCCGGCCCGCTTCCAGGACGTAGTACCGCTCGGCCGCCCGCATGGCGAAGCCCACGTGCTGTTCGACGAGGAGGACGGAGAGGCCGCCCCGGCGGGTCAGGGCGAGGATCGTCTCCTCGATCTCGGCGACGACGGAGGGCTGGATACCCTCGGTCGGCTCGTCGAGGAGGAGCAGACGGGGGCGGGTGATCAGGGCGCGGGCGAAGGCGAGTTGCTGGCGCTGGCCGCCGGAGAGGAGACCGGCGCGGCGGCCGGACAGTTCCCGCAGGACGGGGAACAGGTCCAGGGCCTCCGCGATCGCCTCCTTGCCCTCCGGGCGGCCGTCGGCGACCAGTTGCAGGTTCTCGGCGGTGGTGAGGTGCGGGAACGACTGCTGGCCCTGCGGGACATAGGCCATGCCCCGGGCCACCCGCTGGTGCGGGGCGAGGTGGGTGATGTCCTCGCCGTCCAGCAGGACGGTCCCGCCCTTGGGCTTGATGAGGCCCATGGCGGCGCGCAACAGGGTGCTCTTGCCTGCGCCGTTGTGGCCGAGGACGGCTCCGACGCCGTCCTTCGGGACGGTGACGGTGACGTCGTGCAGCACGGTCGTCCGGTCGTAGCCGGCCCGGACGGAGTTGATCTCCAGCATGGGCGTCATGCCTCCTCGGCGACGGGGACGGGGGCGGAAGCGGGAGCCGCGACCGGCTCGGCGGCGGGTTCGGGCTCGGAGGCGCGGCCGAGGTAGACCTCCTGGACCTTGGCGTCGGCCTGGACCTCGGCGACGGAGCCCTCGCTGAGGACCTTGCCCGCGTGCAGGACGGTGACGCTGCGGGCGAAGGAGCGCATGAAGTCCATGTCGTGCTCGATGACGACGACCGTGTGGTCCTCGCCGACGCGCCTGAGCAGCTCGCCCGTGGCCTCGCGTTCGTCGTGGCTCATGCCGGCGACCGGCTCGTCGAGCAGCAGCAGTCGCACGTCCTGGACGAGCAGCATGCCGATCTCCAGCCACTGCTTCTGTCCGTGGGCCAGGACACCCGCCGGACGGTCGCGCAGCGCGGTCAGACCGGTGGTCTCCAGGGCCCTGGTCACGGCCTCCGGTACGCCCTTGCGGCGGCGGAGCATCGTCAGCGGGCCGCGGCCGGCGCCCGCCGCGATGTCGAGGTTCTGCAGGACGGTGAGTTCCTCGAAGACCGTGGCCGTCTGGAACGTACGGCCGATGCCCAGGCGGGCGATCCGGTGCACCGGCTTGCCGATGAGTTCCTCGCCGCCGAAGCGGACCGATCCGCCGGCCTTCACAAGGCCGGTGACGGCGTCCACCAGAGTCGTCTTGCCGGCGCCGTTCGGGCCGATGAGGAAGCGCAGGTCGCCGGGGCGGATGTCGAGGTCCACGCCGTCGACGGCCTTGAAGCCGTCGAACGTCACCCGCAGATCACGGACCGTCAGTCCCTCGCCGCTCATGCCGTTCCTCCTGTCGGGGCCGCGGTCGTGGTGGTCGTCCTGGGGGTACGGCGCCGGCGCACCACGACCGCCAGGGAGGCGAGGCCGCCGGGCAGGAAGCCGACCGCGAGGACGAACAGCAGGCCCTGGAGATAGGTCCACGCGGCGGGGAAGGCGTCGGAGAGGGTGCTCTGCGCCCAGGCCACCGCGAGCGCGCCGAGTACGGCGCCCACCAGGGAGGCCCGGCCGCCCACCGCCGCGCCGATCACGAAGCCGATGGACGGGACGATGCCGATCAGGGCCGGGGAGATGATGCCGACCGCAGGGACGAACAGGGCGCCCGCGAGGCCCGCCATTCCGGCCGCGACGACGTACGCGACGAGCTTGACGCCTGCCGGGTCGTAGCCGAGGAAGCGGACGCGTTCCTCGGAGTCCCGTACGGCGACGAGGAGTTCGCCGTAGCGGCTGACGAACAGCTGCCGGGCGAGCGCCATCAGCAGCAGGAGCACGGCGGCGATGATGAAGTACACCATCTTCTGGTTGACCGGGTCGTTGAGGTCGTAGCCGAAGAAGCCCTGGATGTCGGTGAGGCCGTTGGTGCCGCCGGTGGTGGCCTGCTGGCCGACCAGCCAGATGGCGAGGGCGGCGGCCAGCGCCTGGCTGAGGATCGCGAAGTAGGCGCCCTTCACCCGGCGGCGGAAGACGAAGAAGCCGACCAGCGCGGCGACCGCCATCGGCAGCAGCACGGTCATGGCGAGCGCGAACAGCGGGTTGGCGAACGGCTGCCACCACCACGGCAGGGTGTCGCCGGTGCCGTAGAGCTGCATGAAGTCGGGCAGCGTCTGGCCGGTGTCGGCGGCGTCGGCGAGCTTGAGGTGCATCGCCATGGCGTAGCCGCCGAGGCCGAAGAAGACGCCCTGGCCGAGGACGAGCAGTCCGCCGCGCCCCCAGGCGAGGCTGACGCCGACCGCGACGATCGCGTAACACAGGTATTTGGCGAGGAGGTTGAGCCGGAAGTCGGAGAGGGCGAGCGGGGCGACGCCCAGCAGCAGGACGGCGCCGAGGAGGAAGGCGCCCGGGACGCGGAAGCGGTCCAGGAGAGAGGGAGGTGGCTCCGCCGGGTCGGGAACGGTCTTCTCGGGAAGGGGAGTTGTCGTCGTCATGCCAGGCTCCGGGTGCGCAGTGTGTACAGGCCCTGGGGTCGCCATTGCAGGAAGGCGACGATCGCCACGAGCACGACGACCTTGGCGACACTGACCGTCGTCGAGTATTCGAGGACCGACTGCAGCACGCCGAGCGCGAAGGCGGTGATGACACTGCCCTTGAGCTGGGCGACACCGCCGACGACCACGACCAGGAAGGCGTCGACGATGTAGTTGGTGCCCATCGTCGGACCGATCGGGCCGACCAGGGTGAGCGCGACACCGGCCACGCCCGCGAGACCGGAGCCGATGAAGAACGTCGTACGGTCCACGCGTTCGGTCGCGATACCGGACACCTCGGCGAGGTCCCGGTTCTGCACGACGGCGCGGATACGGCGGCCCAGCGGGGTCAGCCGCAGGATCAGGGTGAGGCCGAGGACGCAGAGCAGGGCGAGGCCGAGGATGAACAGCCGGTTGTTGGCGAAGGTGATGCCGCCGACCGAGATGTTGCCGGTGAGGAGGTCGGGCGCGGCGGTCTGGACGTTCGGGGCGCCGAAGATGTCCCGGGCCAGCTGCTGGAGCATCAGGGAGACGCCCCAGGTGACCAGCAGGGTGTCCAGGGGACGGGTGTAGAGGCGCCGGATGAGCAGCCATTCCAGCAGCGCGCCCATGGCTCCGGCGACGAGGAAGGCGACGGGCAGGGCGACGAGGAGGGAGGCACCGGCGCCGCTGATGGACTTCTGCAGCACGTACGTGGTGTACGCGCCGGCCATGATGAACTCGCCGTGCGCCATGTTGATCACGCCCATCTGACCGAAGGTGAGGGTCAGGCCGAGGGCGATGAGCAGGAGGACGGCGCCGATGCTGATGCCGGTGAAGGATTGATTGAGGATGACCGTCATTACGCGGCTCCGGGTCGGGGGGAGGGTGCGTGGGCGGGTGCGGGTGGGTGGGGGCTTCTCGCGCAGTTCCCCGCGCCCCTCAAAAAGCAGGGGCTGCGCCCCGTGCTTTTTGCTTTTGGGGGCACGGGGAACTGCGCGAGAAGTCCCCACCGGGCCCACGGACTCACGACAGACCGGCGGCCCAGTCGTACCCCTTCAGATACGGGTCCGGCGCAATCGGCTTGCCGGAGTTCCAGACCTCCTCGATCAGCCCGTCCGAGCCGATCTTTCCGATGCGGGCCGTCTTGTAGACGTGCTGCGTCGCCCCGTCGACCGTGACCTTCCCCTCGGGCGCGTCGAGTTCGATGCCGTCCGCCGCCTTCTTCACCTTCGCCACGTCGAAGGAACCGGCCTTCTCGACCATCTCCTTCCAGAGGTACACGGAGATGTACGCGGCCTCCATCGGGTCGCTGGTCGGCTTGTCCTTGCCGTACGCGGCCTGATAGGCGGCGACGAACTCGGTGTTGGCGGCGCCCGGTGTGGTCTCGTAGTAGTTCCAGGCGGTCAACTGGCCCTCCAGGTACTGCGTCCCGATGCTCTTGACCTCCTCCTCTGCGATCGACACCGAAAGCACCGGCAGGCTCTTCGCGGTGAGCCCGGCGGACTTGTACTCCTTGAAGAAGGCCACGTTGCTGTCGCCGTTGAGGGTGTTGAACACGGCGTCCGCGCCCGCGTCCTTGACCTTGTTGACGATGGTGCCGAACTCGGTGGAGCCGAGCGGCGCGTAGTCCTCGCCGACCACCTTCATACCCTGGGCCTCCGCGTACGCCTTGATGATCTTGTTGGCGGTGCGCGGGAAGACATAGTCGCTGCCCACCAGGTACAGCCGTGTCAGGCCCTGCTTCTTGAGGTAGTCGAGGGCGGGCACGATCTGCTGGTTGGTGGTGGCGCCGATGTAGAAGATGTACGGGGACTGCTCCAGGCCCTCGTACTGCACGGGGTAGAACAGGAGCGACTTGTAGCGTTCGAAGACCGGCTTGACGGCCTTGCGGCTGGCGGAGGTCCAGCAGCCGAACGTGGCGACCACCTTGTCGTCGGTGATCAGGGCCTCCGCCTTCTCCGCGAAGGTCGGCCAGTCGGAGGCACCGTCCTGACTGATGGGCTTCAGCTTCTTGCCGAGGACACCGCCGGCGGCGTTGATCTCCTTCACCGCGAGCAGCAGCGCGTTGTGGACGGTGACCTCGCTGATGGCCATGGTGCCGGAGAGCGAGTTCAGCAGCCCCACCTTCACGGTGTCGCCGGAGGTGTCCGCCTGGGCCCCGGCGTTCGACGAGGTGCCGCTGCCGGTCTTGGCGCCGCACGCGCTGAGGGCGGCGGTCGTACCGAGCGCCGAGGCGCCCGCGAGAAGACCTCGTCTGCTGATGCCGATCCCGGACATGCAATACCTCCTAGGTCGCTGAAGTGCGACCACAGCCTGCGAGGAGACTGTTTCCCTTGCGTTTCGGGGCAATTGAAGAACAGTTTCCTGAGGAAGTATTTTTGTGGGGCCCCGGAGAATTTGTTACTTCCCGGAGAAAGGATGTACTCCTGGTTTGCCTGTCACGGGCGGGATGGGCGAGGGTAAGCTCCGGACATCCCGTCGCGGGGCGGCACGAGGCGAGTTGAGGAGTGCGATGGCGAGGCGGCCCGAGGAACTGCTCCATCTGCTGACCCGTGCCGAGCGCCTGTCCGTGCGCCGGACGCAGTCCGTGCTGGAGGAGTTCGACTGTTCCGTCGAGGCCTGGCGGGTCCTCGATCTGCTCTCCGACGGGCAGGGGCACAACATGACGGCCCTCGCCGAGCACGCCTTCCTGCCGGCGCCGAGCCTGACCAAGCTGATCGACCAACTCGTCGACCAGAACCTGGTGTTCCGCCGTGTCGACCCCGCCGACCGGCGCCGTGTCCTCGCCCATCTCACGCCGCGCGGCCTGGAGCGATGGCAGCGGCTCGCCCGCGAGGTGCGCGCCGACTGGACCGGCCTGGAGCCACTGGGCGACGAGGACGGGAAGCGGCTGGAACTGCTGCTGGACCGGCTGGCCCGGACCCTGGAGGCCGGGGGGAGCGCCGACGCGCGGGGCCGGGTCAGCGCAGGTCGTGCGGAGCGCGCAGCTGGGCGAGGACGTTGAAGTCGTAGCCGTCGGCCTGCGCGAGGTAGATGCGCTGGCGCACATGCCGCCCGTCCAGACCGAGCAGTCCGCGCGGCCCCTCGTACGAGACGGTGTCGGCGGCGGCCCCGATCGCGGTGACGTCCAGGGCGCGGGCCCGCTCGACGAGTGCGGCGAGCAGCAGGACGCCCTCGTAGCAGGACTCGCCGAGGCTGCCCGGGACCGGTGCCTGGAGGCCGAAGCGGCCGGCGTACTGGCCGTGGAAGTCCAGGGTGTTCTGGTCGGCGAGGGAGGCGAAGAACCCGGCGGTGCTGTACAGGTCGAGGGTGGCCTCGGGGCCGCTGCCCAGCAGCATGTTCTCGTCCATGAGCGTGCTCAGCCTGAGGCACCGCCGGTCGAGGCCGGAGGCGGCGAAGGCCCGGTTGAAGCGGACCGCGTCACTGCCGACCAGCAGCATCAGGACCCCGTCGGCGTCGGCCCGCTCGACGCGTCGCAGGACGTCCGCGAAGTCCTCGGTGCCGAGCGGCAGATACGCCTCGCCGCAGACCCGGCCCCGGCAGGCGCGGGCATAGCCCCGGGCCGCCCGAGCGGTGTGCCGGGGCCATACGTAGTTGTTGCCGACGACGAACCAGCGGCGCACCCCGCGTGACTCGGCGAGCAGCCGCATCGCGGGCAGCAGCTGCCAGGAGGGTGTCTCGCTCGTCATGAAGACGCCCTCGGTGCGCTCGCCGCCCTCGTACAGGGCCGTGTACACATACGGCACCCGGTGGGCGATGCGCGGGGCCACCGCCCGCCGGACCGAGGAGATGTGCCAGCCGGTGACGCCCTGGACCGCGCCGGAGGCGACCAGGGCCTCCACGTCCTCCGCGACCCGCGACGGCTCGGCCCCGCCGTCGACCTCGATCAGCCGCAGCTCCCTGCCCAGCACTCCCCCGGCCTTGTTGACCTCCTCGGCGGCCAGCCGGGCACACGCCCCGCAGGTGGGGCCGAAGATCCCGGCGGGTCCCTGCATCGGGTAGACGAGGGCCACGTTCAGGGTCGAGGAGTCGGCCGTGAACCACTCGGGGGTGTGGAGGCGCGGTGGTGGCCGATTCATGGGCTCATGATGGCGTGATCACCATCGGCGCCCCAGTCGGTGTCACGGATCGAGACCGATTCGTAGGCCGGGGTCGAGACAGGGGTCACGAGCGGGGCGGAGACGGGCCTTGGCGGGGTCGGGCCTACGCTCGCGTGAACCCGTGGCTGCGCTCCACCTTCGCCACGTGCAGCGTGTAGCTCTCGTACCACTCGGCGCGCCCGCGCCGCTGCGCCGCGCGGTGCTCGGCGTCGGTCCGCCAGCGGTCGAGGGCGTCGGCGTCGCGGAAGTAGCCGACGGTGATGCCCAGCCCGCCGGGGGTCTGGGCGTGGTCCATCCCCAGGTACCCGGGGATGTCCTTCACCAGGTCCTCCATGCGGGCGTTGGTCTCGCCGAAGCCGCTCCGGTCCGGGGTCCGCACCGCGGTGAAGACGGCCGCGTAGTACGGGGGTTCATAGGCCTGGACGGGCTGCGCGGTCTGGACGGGCTGCGCGGTCTGGGTGGCCCGGGTGGGCTCCTCGGAGGCACGCGGTGGCCGCGTGCGCGCGTACACCTCGATCTCGATCTTCATCCGGGGGTCGGAGAGGCCGCACACGAGCATCGTGGCGGCGGGCCGGACCTCGCCGAAGGCGTCACGCAGGACGGGCAGGCAGGGCTCGAAGTCGGACCGGTCGGGCAGCAGATAGCGCACCCGCACCACGTCGGCGAAGGAGCATCCCGCCTCGGTCAGCGTGTTCTCGATGTTGCGCAGGCACTGCTTCGCCTGCTCCACCACGTCCTCGGAGATCGTCATGGCGGTGTAGTCGAATCCGGTCGTCCCGGACACATGGACCCGGTCGCCGTCGACCACGGCGCGGGCGTAGCCGATCTCCTCCTCGAACGTCGAGCCGCTGAGGATCGCGCGTCGCTCTGTCATGCGCCGAACGCTAGGTGACCAGCAGGAATACGTCTAATACAGCATCTGGTACGGAGTGATATCTCTAGGCGTATGGAACGTCCCGAACTTCCCGTTCAGCAGGTGCACGCGTTCGTCGTGCTCGCCGAGGAACTGCACTTCGGCCGCGCCGCCGCCCGGCTGGGCATCGCCCAGCCGCCGTTGAGCCAGCAGATCCGGCGGCTGGAGGACAAGGTCGGCTTCGCGCTGTTCAGCCGGGGGCCGGGACGTGTCGCGCTCACCCCGGCGGGCCGGGAGCTTCTGCCGGCGGCCCGGCAGGCCCTCGGCGGCCTCGCGGACGGGCTGGCAGCGGCCCGGGACGCCGGCAGCGGCCGGGCCGGGCGGCTGCGGATCGGCTTCGCCGCCTCCCTCGCCCTGACCCTGCTGCCCGGCCTGCTGCGCACCTTCCGGGAACGGTTCCCCGCCGTGGAGCTGGACATCCAGGAGATGACCACCACCCCGCAACTGGCCGCGCTGCGCGAGGGGACCATCGACATCGGGCTGCTGCGCGAACCGCCCGCCGACGACACGGAACTCGGATTCTCGACCGTGCTGACCGAGCCGTTCGTGGCCGTCCTGCCGTCCGCGCACCCGCTCGCGGCGCGACGCGTCGTCCGTGTCGCGCAGTTGGCGGACCAGCCGTTCGTGCTGCTGCCCCGCGCCGTCGGCCCGTCGCTGTACGACCGGATCACCGGCGTGTGCGTCGCGGCGGGCTTCACACCCCGGGTGGCGCAGCACGCCGTGGAGTGGCAGACGGTCTGTGCCCTGGTGGAGACCGGGCTGGGCGTGTCGCTGGCCCCGGAGAGCATCCGCCGTATCCGTCTCAAGGGCGTCGCCTTCCGCGGGATCGGGCCCGGCACCCCGCGCACCCGGGTCGCCGTCGCCTGGCGGAAGGACGACCCGGATCCGCTGGTCCCCCGTCTGCTGGCCGCGCTCGATGAGGGGGTCGGTCTCAGCCCGTCGTCCACTTCTCCTCGATCCGTCCGAACCGCCACACCAGCAGGGCGACGGCCCAGGTGACGACGAACAGGCCGACGACGACATAGCCGATGACATTGAGGTCGAGGCCGGCGACCCAGTCCCAGAACGTGCCGTGGAGATGGGCCTTCTCGGCGACGAGACCGAGCAGTTCGACCGTGCCGATGAGGAGGGCGACGGCCACCGACAGGCCGGTGATGGTCAGGTTGTAGTAGACCTTGCGGACCGGCTCGGAGAACGCCCAGCCGTAGGCGAAGTTCATGAACGAGCCGTCGATCGTGTCCAGCAGCGACATCCCGGTGGCGAACAGGATCGGCAGGCACAGGATCGCGTACCAGGGCAGCCCGGAGGCGGCGCCCGAACCGGCCAGGACCAGCAGCGCCACCTCGGTCGCCGTGTCGAAGCCGAGGCCGAACAGCAGGCCCAGCGGGAACATCTGCCAGGGCTCGGTGATCGACCTCATCAGCCGTCCCAGGAGCCGGTTCATGAGGCCGCGGCTGTTCAGCCGCTCCTCCAGGGCGGCCTCGTCGAAGGTGCCCGAGCGCATCTCGCGGAACACCTTCCAGATCCCCACCATGACCACCAGGTTGATGATCGCGATCACGTACAGGAAGGTCCCGGAGACGGTGGTGCCGAGCCAGCCGGTGATGTCGTGCAGGGTGGAGTCGTCGTCTCGGACCGGTCCGGCGAGCGCCTTGACGCCGAGGGTGAGGAGGAAGGTGAGGGCGAAGACGATCGACGAGTGGCCGAGGGAGAACCAGAAACCGACCGACAGCGGGCGCTGCCCCTCACCCATCAGTTTGCGGGTGGTGTTGTCGATGGCGGCGATGTGGTCGGCGTCGAAGGCGTGCCGCATGCCCAGGGTGTAGGCGGTGACGCCCATGCCGATGCCGAAGGTCTTGCCGCCGACGCCGTAGTGCTCGGGGGCGACGATCACCACGAGCGTGAACCAGCCGATGACATGCAGCGCCAGGATGAATCCGGCCATCCCGCCGAGGCTCGCCCACTCCTTTCGGGTCAGCGAGGCGCGGATCCGACGCCAGGAGGGACCGCTCCTGGCGGTGGGGGCCGAGGCGGCGGTGTCGGTGACAGGAGCCATGGGGTGGGTGCCTCACTCGTCGTGACTCGTCGTGCGGTGTGCGTCCGGTCCAGCCCCCACAGCCTTGTGCAGTGCATGCGCAGCTGCAAGAAGGTCGCAGTAAAGCTCGTGCCACGTTTCGGTCAGGCGAGGCTCCCCCGGTGGACCGTGCGGTCGCACCAGCGCCCGAGCAGTGCGCGGTCGTGGACGCGTCGAGCATGGCGGTCATCTCGTCGCGGATCAGCCAGCGGGGGCGCGGCACCAGGGCGCGGGCGAGGCAGGCCCGTTGGAGCTGGCCGTCGCTGACCTCGTGGGGGCGGCGGGTCAGCAGGTCGGGGGGGGAGGCCGACCGTGGACGCCAGTTCGGCGACCCGGGCCGGTGCCTCCGCCCGGCGGCCGGTGGCCCTGAGGGGTTCGGCGATCAGGTCGGTGAGCCGCAGCCGGGGGTCCGCCGACAGTCCGGGCTGCCGGAAGACGACGCCGAACGCGGTGCGTTGCCGGCGCGGGGCACGATGCCGCCAGTGCCGTACGGGCTCGCCGTCGAGGGCCAGGGTGCCGGAGTCGGGGCGGTGCCGGGTGACCGCGGCCGGGCCGGCGGTGGCGGTGGCGGTGGCGGTGGCGGTGGCGGTGGCGGTGGCGGTGGCGGTGGCGGTGGCGGTGGCGGTGGCGGCATTGAAGCGCAGGCCGGGCCCCGGGGCCAAGGGCGGCCAGGTGTGCGATCGGTTCCGGCCATCCGCCGTCGGCGTGCCCAGGCTCGCGCAAGGCGTGGGAGGGGTGGGGCGTGCGCCGTGCTGTGAGCTGTTCCACGGCGCCCTCGCGCCCCTCGTCTCCGCTTGTCAGCGCCCTTATGTGGGCACTACTGTCACCACGCCTTGGTGAACGGGAAATCCGGTGTCATGCCGGTGCGGCCCTCGCCACTGTGATCGGGAAGTCCGGCTCCGGCCCTCACGGGCAGCCACTGGGTCTTCGGACCCGGGAAGGCGGAGCATGGGCGGTGGGACCCGTAAGCCAGGAGACCGGCCAAGGCGCGTCAACCATCCACGAGGTGCTGGAGAGGGTCTGCTGAGCCATGCACATAGCCGAGGGTTTCCTTCCTCCGGCGCACGCGATCGCCTGGGGCGTCGCGTCCGCGCCATTCGTCGTCCACGGAGTCAGGGCACTCACCCGTGAGGTCAAGGAGCACCCCGAGAGCACACTGCTGCTCGGTGCCTCGGGTGCCTTCACCTTCGTCCTGTCCGCCCTGAAGCTGCCGTCGGTCACCGGGAGTTGCTCCCACCCCACCGGCACCGGTCTGGGCGCCATCCTTTTCCGGCCACCG
This sequence comes from Streptomyces phaeolivaceus, assembly GCF_009184865.1. Taxonomy (NCBI): domain Bacteria; kingdom Bacillati; phylum Actinomycetota; class Actinomycetes; order Kitasatosporales; family Streptomycetaceae; genus Streptomyces; species Streptomyces phaeolivaceus. Next base: position 456,939 of record NZ_CP045096.1, read on the forward strand.
ATCATGGCGGTCCTGGGCACCATCACCCTGCTCTTCCAGGCGCTGCTGCTCGCGCACGGCGGTCTCACCACGCTCGGCGCCAACGTCTTCTCGATGGCGATCGTCGGGCCCTGGGCGGGCTATGGCATCTACCGGCTGCTGCGGCGGTTCGACGTGCCGCTGATGGTCACGGTGTTCTTCGGCGCGTTCGTCGCCGACCTGGTCACCTACTGCGTCACCAGCGTGCAGCTGGCGCTCGCGTTCCCCGACCCGAGCAGCGGTTTCCTGGGCGCGCTCGGCAAGTTCGGCTCCATCTTCGCCGTCACCCAGATCCCGCTCGCCGTGAGCGAGGGCCTGCTCACGGTGCTGGTCATGCGTCTGCTGGTGCAGTCGAGCAAGGGTGAACTGACCCGGCTCGGCGTGCTCCTGACCGGCAAACGCGACCGCTCCGAGACCGAGATCGAGGCGGTGGCCCGATGAGCAGGAACACGATGACCAAGAACACGAAGATCAACGTCCTGCTGCTGCTCGTCGTGGCCGCGCTCGCCGTGCTGCCGCTGGCCCTCGGCCTCGGCGACCACAAGGAGGAGCCCTTCGCGGGCGCCGACGCCGAGGCGGAGACGGCGATCACGGAGATCCAGCCGGACTACGAGCCCTGGTTCTCCCCGCTGTACGAGCCGCCGTCCGGTGAGATCGAGTCGGCGCTGTTCGCCCTCCAGGCGGCGCTGGGCGCGGGTGTCCTCGCGTACTACTTCGGCATCCACCGGGGCCGCCGCCAGGGCGAGGCGCGGGCACTGGCCCGGCCGGACGGGACCGGGGGCACGGGAGCCGCCGGGGAGGCTGCGGCGGACCCGGTGGGCGCGACGGCCGCGCCTGCCTCGAAGGTCGCCTCCGGTGACGACAGCTCGTCCGGTGGTGCCGGGGAGTCCCCCGCCGGGCGGGTCTGACCCCGCGTGCTGCCGATCGACGCGGCGGCGCACAGCAGTCGCTGGCGCCGCCGCCATCCCGTGGACAAGGCCGTGCTCGGGCTCGGCCTCACCGTGCTGGCGATCTCCCTGCCGCCCTGGCCCGGCGCGGCCCTGGTCCTGCTGACCGCACTCGTGGTGCTGCTCGGCCCGGCCGGTGTGCCCGGCCGTCGGCTGTGGCGGGCCTACCGGGTGCCGCTGGGTTTCTGTGTGACCGGCGCGCTGCCGCTGCTCGTCCAGGTCGGCGGGCCCGACGGGTTCGTGACCCTGGCCGACGGCGGCCCGGTCCGCGCCGGGGAGCTGCTGCTGCGCACCTCGGCCGCCTCCCTCGGCGTCCTGCTGTTCGCGTTCACCACCCCCATGTCGGACCTGCTGCCGCGTCTGGTGAAGGCCGGGGTGCCCGCGCCGGTCGTGGACGTGGCTCTGGTCACGTACCGCATGAGCTTCCTCCTGCTGGACTCCGTGCGCCGGATCCGGGAGGCGCAGGCGGCCCGGCTGGGGCACACCACCCGGGCCGCGACCTGGCGTTCGCTCGCGGGGCTCGGCGCCACCGCGTTCGTCCGGGCCTTCGACCGGGCGGCCCGGCTGCAGACCGGGCTCGCCGGGCGCGGGTACGACGGCACCCTGCGCGTCCTGGTGCCCGAGGCCAGGGTCTCCGCCCGGTTCACCGCGGCCAGCGTCGCCCTGCTCGCGGCCGTCGCCGCCCTCACCCTCGTACTGGACTCGTCATGGAAAGGCCGCTGACATGAGCGAGCCCGTGCTGGTCGCCCTGCGGGGCGCGTCCTTCGCCTACGAGGACGGGCCGCCCGTGCTCGGTGATCTCGACTTCGAGGTGGCCGAGGGGCGCGCGCTCGCCCTGCTGGGCCGCAACGGCAGCGGCAAGACCACGCTGATGCGGCTGCTCAGCGGTGGACTGCGGCCCCGGACCGGCGAGTTGACGGTCGAGGGGCGGGCGGTGACGTACGACCGCAAGGGGCTGACCCGGCTGCGGACGACGGTGCAGCTGGTCGTGCAGGACCCGGACGACCAGCTGTTCGCGGCGTCCGTGGCGCAGGACGTGTCGTTCGGGCCGCTGAACCTCGGGCTGTCCGACACGCAGGTACGGGCCCGGGTGGACGAGGCGCTCGGCGCGCTCGGTATCGCGGCGCTCGCCGACCGGCCCACCCATCTGCTCTCCTACGGCCAGCGCAAGCGCACCGCCATCGCCGGCGCGGTCGCGATGCGGCCCCGGGTGCTGGTCCTCGACGAGCCGACCGCAGGACTCGACCCCGACGGACAGGAACGGCTCCTCGCCACCCTGGACGAGCTGCGGCGGTCCGGCACCACCGTGGTGATGGCCACCCATGACGTCGACCTCGCCCTGCGCTGGGCCGACGACGCGGCGCTGCTCACCCCGTCCGGCGCGCGCACGGGCCCGGTGGCCGCGATGCTCGCCCGCACCGATCTCCTCCAACAGGCCGGGCTGCGGCTGCCCTGGGGCATCGCCGTCGCCCAACTCCTGCGGAAACAAGGTCTGTTGAGCGACGAGGAGACCGGTCCGCGTACACCGGAGGAGCTGGCGGCCACCGCTCAGATCCGCAGGCCGTAGGCGCGGACGGCGGTGCCCTCGAAGACCTCCCGCTGTTCCGCCACGCTCAGCCCGGACGTCAACGAGCGGGCCGCGTCGAGGACTTGGGCATAGTCCGCCGCGAGTCGACAGACGGGCCAGTCGGAGCCGAACATCAGCCGGTCGGGGCCGAAGGCGTCCAGCACGGTGTCCGCGTACGGGACGAGGTCGGCGACGGACCAGGACTTCCAGTCCGCTTCCGTGACCAGGCCGGAGAGCTTGCAGACGGTGTTGGGGAGCGCGGCCAGCCGCCGCAGCTCCCCCGCCCATGGCTCCTGTTGGCCGGAGGCGATGGGTGGCTTCGCCAAGTGGTCAAGGAAGAAGGTGAGTTGGGGGAGGTGGGCCGCCGCTTCCACGGCGGCGGGCAGCTGGTGGGGTTTGACCAGGAGGTCGTAGGCGAGTCCCGCGTCGGCGACGGCGGACAGACCGCGCAGGACGTCCGGTCGGACCAGCCAGCGGGGGTCGGGTTCGCCCTGCACCTGGTGGCGGATGCCCACCAGACGCTCGCCACCGGGGCCTTCGCGGAGTTCGGCGAGGGTCTCGGCGACGGCGGGCGAGGTGAGGTCGGTCCAGCCGACGACCCCGGCGACCAGATCGCTGTCGGCGGCCAGCGCCAGGAACTCGGGGGTCTCCTCGGGCACGGTGATCGTCTGCACCAGGACCGTGGCGGTGACACCGGCGGCGCGCGCCTCCGGTTCCAGGTCACGGAGGGTGAAGTCGCGGCGCAGTGGGGCGAGTTCGGGTCCGGTGATCCAGTCCTGGTCGCGGACGGAGAGGTCCCAGACGTGGTGGTGGGCGTCGACGATCCCCGGGCCCGCATACGCGCCGGTCACAGGGTCCACACCGCGGGCAGGCCGGCGTCGGAGCCCTCCGCCGAGTAGTCGTGGACGACGTCGAGGAGGTCGGCCATCCGGGCCTGCCAGGCGATGTTGACCGGCAGCCCCTCCAGCTCGGCGATCATCGCCGGGTAGTCCTCGACCTCCAGCAGATGGAAGAGGTCGGTGCCACCGCGCCAGATCGTCCACTCGCTCACCCCGGCGGCACGGATGGCGGCGGTCAGTTCCTCGGGGACCTCGCGGTGGGCCGCCTCGTACTCCTCGATTCGGTCGGCGCGGACCTTGGTGTGCAGGGCGACCCTCACGACGGCTCCTTCTCTTCGAGAGGCACGGGGGTGTCCGGGGCCAGCAGCCCCTCCGCGCGCAGTTCGTCCCAGAGGGCGGCCGGGAGGGGGCGGCCGAGCAGGTCGACCGCGTCGCGCACCTCCTCGGCGGAGCGCGCGCCGGTCAGCACGGACGCCACCGCCGGGTGCGCGAAGGGGAAGGCCAGGGCCGCGCCGCGCAGTGGTACCCCGTGGCGTTCGGTGACGGCCTTCAGCCGCAGGGCGCGGTCGAGCACGGGGCCCGGCGCGGGGGCGTAGTCGTAGGTGGCGCCGGGCCTGGGGTCGGTCAGCAGCCCGGAGTTGAAGACACCGCCGATCAGCACGCTCCGCCCTCGGGCCTCGGCCTCGGGAAGCAGTTCGGCCAGGCCCTCCTGTTCGAGGAGGGTGTAGCGGCCGGCCAGCAGCACCACGTCGATGTCGGTCTCGCGCAGGAAACGGGTGGGTACGGGGCACTGGTTCATACCGACGCCGATCGCTCCGACGACACCTTCGCCGCGCAGCCGTTCGAGGGCCGGATAGGCCTCGTCGAGGGCCTGTTCGGCGTGGTCGTCGGGGTCGTGGAGGAGGACGATGTCCACCCGGTCGAGGCCGAGGCGGTCCAGGCTGGCTTCGAGGGAGCGGCGGACGCCGTCGGCGCTGAAGTCCCAGACGCGGCGGTGGGTGGCGGGGACGGCGAAGCCGTCGGCGAGGTCGTCGGCCGTCTCACCGCCCTGGCCGTCGGCGTCGTCGTGGGGCACCAGGAGGCGCCCGACCTTGGTGGAGACGGTGTACGTGTCCCGGGGGCGGTCGCGCAGGGCGGCCCCGAGGCGGCGTTCGGAGAGGCCGAGGCCGTAGTGGGGTGCCGTGTCGAAGGTGCGGATCCCGGCGTCCCAGGCGGCGTCGATCGCGGCGGCGGCCTCCTCGTCGGGCACCGGGCGGAAGAGGTTGCCGATGCCGGCGGCGCCGTACGCCAGTTCGGTGACGCGGACGGCGGTGCGGCCGAGGGTCGTGCCCCTCATGAGCCGGCCGGGCGGAGCCGGAGGCCCTGCATCCCGCCGTCGACAGCGAGGGCGGTGCCGGTGACGGAGGCGGCGGCGGGGCTCGCCAGGTAGACGATGGCGGCGGCGACCTCGTCGGCGGTGACCAGGCGGCCCATGGGCTGGCGGGCGTTGAGGGCGGCGCGTTCGGCCTCGGGGTCGTCGGCGGCGTCGAGGAGCCGGCCGACCCAGGGGGTGTCGGCGGTGCCGGGGTTGACGCAGTTGACGCGGATGCCCTCGCGGACGTGGTCGGCGGCCATGGCGAGGGTCAGGGAGAGGACGGCGCCCTTGCTGGCGGAGTACAGGGCGCGCTGCGGCAGACCGGCGGTGGCGGCGATGGAGCAGGTGTTGACGATCGCGGCATGGGAGGAGCCGCGCAGATGGGGCAGAGCGGCCCGGCTGGTGCGGACCATGCCGAGGACGTTGACGTCGAGGACGCGCTGCCACTGGAGGTCGGGGTTGTCCTCGACGGTGCCCTGGGCGCCGATGCCCGCGTTGTTGACGAGGATGTCCAGGCCGCCGAGCCGCCGGGCGGCCTCCGTGACGGCGGCCCGTACGGAGGCGTCGTCGGAGACATCGGCCTTGAGGCCGAGCAGGGGGGCCGAGGCGCCGGAGGGGTCGATGTCGAGGACGGCCACGGCGGCGCCCCGGGCGGCCAGCAGCCGTGCGGTGGCGAGCCCGATACCGGACGCGCCTCCGGTGACGATCGCGCGGAGACCTGTCAGTTCCGCCAGGTGATCCGTCATGCGTTCCGTCATGCGTTCCGTCATGCGACTTCCTCCCGTCCGGCGAGGTCGGCGGCCCAGAAGGCGCCGTCCGGGTAACGGTATTCGGCGAGCGACGCGGGGTGCATGGTCGCGGAGAAACCGGGGGTCAGCGGGGCGGCGTAGTGGCCCTCGCGCATCACCACGGGGTCGGTGAAGTGCTCGTGGAGGTGGTCGACGTACTCGATGACGCGGTCGTCGGTGGTGCCGGAGAGTGCCAGGTAGTCGAACATCGACAGATGCTGGACCAGTTCGCACAGGCCGACGCCGCCGGCGTGCGGGCAGACGGGGACGTCGAACTTCGCGGCGAGCAGCAGGATCGCCAGGTTCTCGTTGACGCCGCCGACACGGGCCGCGTCGATCTGCAGGACATCGAGGGCCTCGGCCTGGAGGAGCTGTTTGAAGACGATGCGGTTCTGGACGTGTTCGCCGGTGGCGACCTTCACCGGGGCGACGCCCCGGCGGACGGCGGCGTGGCCGAGGATGTCGTCGGGGCTGGTGGGTTCCTCGATCCAGTACGGGTCGAAGTCGGCGAGGGCCCGGGTCCATTCGACGGCCTCGCCGATGTTCCAGCGCTGGTTGGCGTCGATGGCGATCCGGACGCCGTCGCCGACGGCGGCGCGGGCGGTGCGCATCCGGCGCAGGTCGTCGGCGAGGTCGGCGCCGACCTTCAGCTTGATCTGGGTGAAGCCGTCGGCGACGGCCTGCTTGGCCAGCCGGGTGAGCTTCTCGTCGGAGTAGCCGAGCCAGCCCGGGGAGGTGGTGTAGCCGGGGTAGCCGCGTTCCAGCAGGGCGGCCTCGCGCTCGGCGCGTCCCGTACGGCCCCGGCGGAGCAGGTCCAGGGCCTCGTCGGGGGTGAGGGCGTCGGCGATGTAGCGGAAGTCGACCTGGGAGACCAGCCACTCGGGTTCGGCGTGGGCGAGCAGCCGCCACAGTGGCTGTCCGGCGCGTTTGGCGGCCAGGTCCCAGACGGCGTTGACGACGGCGCCGATGGCCATGTGCATCACGCCCTTCTCGGGGCCGAGCCAGCGCAGCTGGCTGTCGCCGATCAGGTCGCGGTTGACCGAGCCGGGGTCGGCGCACAGCTCCTCGACCGAGCGGCCGACGAGGTGGGGCCGCAGGGCGCCGATGGCGGCGACCTGGACGTCGTTGCCGCGGCCGATGGTGAAGGTGAAGCCATGGCCCTCGTGCCCGTCGCCGGCGTCGGTGCGCAGCACGACATAGGCGGCGGAGTAGTCGGGGTCCGGGTTCATGGCGTCCGACCCGTCCAGCTCCCGCGAGGTGGGGAACCGGATGTCGTAGGTGTCGACCGCGGTGATCCGGGCGGGGGGTGCAGTCACGGGGGTGCTCAAGGGGGTGCCTTTCACGCTTGGCCGAAGGTCTGGCGCTGGCTCCCGAGCCCGTCGATCTCTAGCTCGACGGTGTCACCGGGGCGGAGGTAGGGGGTGCCGGGCAGGCCGAGGGCGACTCCGGCGGGCGTACCGGTGTTGATCACGTCGCCGGGCTCCAGGACCATGTACCGGCTGAGGTACGCGACGATCTCGTGGACCGGGAAGATCATGTCGCGGGTGTGGCCGTGCTGGCGCTTGACGCCGTTGACATCGAGCCGCAGGCCGAGGTTCTGGGGGTCGCCGGCCTCGTCGGCGGTGACCAGCCAGGGGCCCATCGGGTTGAAGGTCTCACAGGACTTGCCGAGATCCCACTGCGAGGAGTACTCCAGCTGGAACTCGCGTTCGGAGACGTCGTGGCTGATCACATAGCCGGCGATCACCTCCGCCGCCTCCTCCGGTCCCTCCAGGTAGCGGGCCCGCCGTCCGATGACGACGCCCAGCTCGACCTCCCAGTCGGTCCTGACCGAGCCGCGCGGGATCAGCACCTCGTCGTAGGGGCCGACGACCGTGCCCGGGTCCTTCATGAAGACGACCGGACGGGGCGGGATCGCGGCGCCGGTCTCGGCGGCGTGGTCGCGGTAGTTCAGGCCGACGCAGACGACCTTGCCGGGGCGGGCGACGGGGGCACCGACGCGTAGGTCCCCGGTGTCCCCGGTGTCCCCGGTGTCCAACTCGGGCAGTCCGCCCGCCTCGACCGCCGCGCGGGCCCGGTCCACGCCCCCGGAGGCGAGGAAGGCGCCGTCGATGTCGGAGGCCACGGAGGACAGATCCAGCAGCCGGCCGTCCTCGGTACGGACGGCGGGCCGCTCCTCTCCCGGGGCGCCGACGCGTAGCAGTTTCACTGGGGCAGCTCCCTTGCCATGGGGTCGTACGGCCATCGAACGGCCGACGGTCATTCATCGGAGGAATGGCGCACCGTGACTTTAAGGGCAGTTCGGCGCCCTGACAACGTATTCCTCGGATGTATTTGATCGACGCCAGGCTCTGCGCGGGGCGGCGAATTCATGGTGAGCGACCTCTTGTCAGCCCCGGCAATGCCGTCGTAACGTCCTCGACGTCCGAGATACATCGGAGGAATCGCACCACCGTCACACCGAGGTAGTGGCCGTTCGCACTCCCCTGCCCGTTCACCGGTTGACCTTCTATCCCTCCCCTCCGACGCTCCGCGCATGCCTGTACCGGAGGGCGGCCTCCCTGTCCTGGCTAAGGAGAACCCCGGCCATGAAGCTCGCTCGCACCCGCTCCACCGCCGCAGCGGCCTGCGCCCTCGCGGCCCTCACCCTCCTTACCGCGTGCAACCGTGACAGCTCCTCCGGGTCGGCCGGCTCGGGCGGTGACAAGCCCGCCATCGGGATCGATCTGCCGCGCTCCGACTCGGACTTCTGGAACTCCTACGCCGAGTACCTGAAGAAGGACATCAAGTCCGAGGACATCAACGCGCTCCCGCTCAGCAACTCGCAGAACGACATCACCAAGCTCGTCGCCAACGTGCAGGTCTTCCAGAACACGGGCGCCAAGGCGGTCGTCATGGCCCCGCAGGACACCGGGGCGATCGCCTCCACCCTCGACACGCTCGCGTCGAAGAAGATCCCCGTGGTCAGCGTCGACACCCGGCCCGACAAGGGCGACGTCTACATGGTCGTACGCGCCGACAACCGGGCCTACGGCACCGAGGCCTGCGAGTTCCTCGGTGAGCAGCTCGGCGGCAAGGGCAAGGTCGCCGAACTGCAGGGCGCGCTGGACTCGATCAACGGGCGGGACCGCTCCGAGGCGTTCGCGGAGTGCATGAAGACGAAGTTCCCGGACATCAAGGTGTTCGAGCTGCCCACCGACTGGAAGGGCGATGTGGCCTCCGCCAAGCTGCAGAGCCTGCTCGCCCAGCACCCCGACCTGAACGGCATCTACATGCAGGCCGGCGGCGTCTTCCTGCAGCCGACCCTGGCCCTGCTGGAGCAGAAGGGCCTGCTGAAGCCCGCCGGGGAGAAGGGCCATATCTCGATCATCTCCAACGACGGCATCCCGCAGGAGTTCGAGGCCATCCGCAAGGGCCAGATCGACGCCACGGTCTCCCAGCCGGCCGACCTGTACGCCAAGTACGCGCTGTACTACGCCGAGGCGGCGGCGGAGGGCAGGACGTTCAAGGCCGGCAAGACCGACCATGGCTCCACGATCATCGAGATCCCGGGCGGCCTGGAGGACCAGCTCCCGGCGCCGCTGGTGACCAAGGACAACGTGGACGACAAGACCCTGTGGGGCAACAACGTCGGCTGACCGCGCCCGGACCGATGTCAGGGCCCGCGCAAGGGCCGGCGTCAGGGTCTACGCAAGGGCCGACGACCGGGCGGAGGGACGCGGCCCGTCCCTCCGCCCGTACTCCCGCTCCCGCCCGCACCCCCTCGTCACCACCCCACGAAGGACGGTATCCACCATGGCGGACACCGCGACCGCCGCGGCGAACGGCGGCGGGCACCCCGCCGGGAGTCACGCGCCGGTGGCCGAGGCCACCTGCATCAGCAAGAGGTTCGGCGCCACCGTCGCGCTGCGCGACGCCCGGATCACCATCGCGCCGGGCGAGTCGCACGCGCTGGTCGGCCGCAACGGCGCCGGCAAGTCGACACTGGTGTCCATCCTGACCGGACTGCGGCACGCCGACACCGGCACCCTGCGCTTCTCCGGCGAGGCGGCGCCCGCCGTCGGGGACATCGACGCCTGGCGGTCCCGGGTCGCCTGCGTCTACCAGAAGTCCACGATCATCCCGGACCTGACCGTCGCCGAGAACCTGTTCCTGAACCGGCAGAGCGACGGCGCGCTGCGCCCCATCCGCTGGAAGCAACTGCGCGCGCGGGCCGAGGAGTTGCTCGCCGGGTACGGCGTGGAGGTGAAGGCCGACGTGCGGGCGAGGGAACTCACCGTGGAGCAGCGGCAGTTCGTGGAGATCGCGCGGGCGCTGTCGTTCGGCGCGCGTTTCATCATCCTCGACGAGCCGACCGCGAAGCTCGACGCCCGGGGCATCAACCGGCTCTTCGACAAGCTCCGCGACCTGCAACGGCAGGGTGTCGCCTTCCTCTTCATCTCGCACCATCTGCAAGAGGTGTACGACCTCTGCACCACCGTCACCGTCTACCGCGACGCGGCCCACATCCTGACCGTGCCCGTCGCCGAGCTCGGCCATCGGGCGCTGGTGGAGGCGATGACCGGGGAGAGTACCGTCACGGCGGCGGAGACGGTGGAGAACCGGCCCCCGGTACGGTCCGAGGCCCCCGCACTCCTGACGGTCGACCACCTCACGCTGCCCGGCGCCTGCGAGGACCTCTCGCTGTCGGTGCGCGCGGGCGAGGTGGTGGGCCTCGCCGGGGCGGCGGCCAGCGGCAATGTGCGGGTGGGCGAGACGGTCGCCGGGCTGCACCGGGTCGAGCAGGGCACGATCGCGGTCCGGGGGCGGCGGGTGCGCGGCGGCAGTGTGCCGTCGGCGCTCGCGGTCGGGGTCGGGCTCGTCCCGGAGGACCGGCACCTCCAGGGCCTGGTCAACAACCGCAGTGTGGCGGAGAACGCGACGCTCACCGTCACCGACCAGCTCGGCCCGTACGGCACCGTGCTGCCCTCCCGGACCAGGGTCTTCGCCCAGCGCATGATCCGGGACCTCGACATCAAGACCCCGGGCGGCTCCACTCCCGTGTCGGCGCTGTCGGGCGGCAATCAGCAGAAGGTCGTCGTCGCCCGTGCCCTGGCCACCGATCCCCATGTGCTGGTGGCCATCCGCCCCACCAACGGGGTGGACGTCAGGTCCAAGGGGTTCCTGCTGCGCCGGATCCGGCAGATCGCCGACGGCGGCAAGGCCGCGCTGATCGTCTCCGACGAACTGGACGATCTGAAGGTGTGCGACCGGCTCGTGGTGATGTTCCACGGGCGGGTGGTCGCCGAGTTCGACCGGGGCTGGAAGGACGAACAGGTGGTCGCGGCGATGGAGGGCGTGGCCGGCCACGCCGGAGCCGCCGACACGGCAGCCGGCACCGCCGCCCCCGGGGGCGGCCCCGGCGGCGCCCGCCCCCTCCCCGACACCACCGAAGAGCACGGAAGGTAGTCATGTCCGCCACCACTGATGTCACCGACCCCGCCACGAACGTGGCGCGGGAGACCCCCGGGGACACCCGCCGCGGGCTCGGCCTCGGTCGCTTCCGTGAACTGTCCCTGGTCCCGGCGATCCTCGTCCTGGGCCTGATCGGGTTCATCGTCTCGCCGGCCTTCCTCACCGCCGACAACCTCATCGGGGTGGCCCAGCAGTCCACCGAGCTGAGCCTGCTGGTGCTGGCCACCGCGCTGATCCTGATCTGCGGCCGGATGGACCTGTCCCTGGAGTCCACGATCGGCGTGGCGCCCGTCATCGCGGTCTGGCTGGTGCTGCCGACCAGCGGCGCCCGGTTCACCGGCCTCGGGCTGCTGCCCGAGTGGACGGCCGTACCGCTGTGTCTGCTGGTGGGCGTGGTGATCGGGGCCGTCAACGGGTTCCTGATCCTGAAGCTGCGGCTCAACGGCTTCATCGTCACCCTCGGCATGCTGACCATGCTGCGCGGCCTCCAAGTGGCGCTCTCCGAGGGCCAGTCCATCGTGGAACTGCCGTCCTCCTTCACCTACCTGGGCAAGGCGTCGTGGCTGGGGGTGCCGGCCGCGATCTGGATCTGTGTGGTGCTGTTCGCCCTCGGCGGCGGCGCGCTGGCCTATCTGCGGCACGGGCGGGCGCTGTACGCGATCGGCGGCAACGCGGAGGCGGCCCGCACGGCCGGTGTCCGGGTGGACCGGATCGTGTGGGCGGTGCTGATCCTCGGCAGTGTGCTGGCCGCGTTCGCCGGCATCCTCTACAGCGGGCACTACGGGTCCATCTCCGCCACCCAGGGCAGCGGCTGGATCTTCCAGGTGTTCGCCGCGACCGTCATCGGCGGGGTGAGCCTCAACGGCGGCAAGGGCTCGGTGTTCGGCGCGCTCACCGGTGTGCTGACGCTCCAACTCGTCGTGAACGTGATGACGTTGGCGGGTGTGCCACCGCTGTGGAACCAGTTCCTCAACGGCGCGATCATCATCGTCGCCCTGGTCATCTCCCGCTTCGCCTCGGGCGAGAAGCAGGAGTAGTCCCGGTGGGGCGGGCGGCCGAAGGACCCCGGTGGGCACAGGGAGGCACCTCGTGGCGCTGACGGACGAGGCGATGGACAAGATCAAGGCGATGATCGTGGCCGGTGAGCTGGCTCCGGGGTACCGCCTTCCCAAGGAGGAGAACCTCGCCGCCCAGCGAGGGCTGTCCCGCAGTTCGCTGCGGGAGGCGGTACGGGCGCTGACCGCGATGCGCATCCTGGTCACCCGGCAGGGCGACGGCACCTACGTCTCCAGTCTGGAGCCGCATCTGCTGCTGGAGTCGCTCTCCTTCGCCTCGGACGTCTCCCAGGGGCGGACGGCCCTGCAACTGCTCCAGGTACGGCGGCTGCTCGAACCCCAGGCGACCGGCGCGGCGGCGGCCCTGCTGACCGCCGGTGAACTGGACGAGCTGGGCGCGATCCTGGCCCGGTCGCGGGCCGCCGCCACGGTGGAGGAGTTCGTCGGCCACGACATCGCCTTCCATCTGCGGATCGTGGAGGCGGTCGGCAACCCGGTGCTGTCGATGCTGCTGCGGGTGCTGTCCACCCGCACCCAGCGGGCCCGGATCGTCCGGGGCACCCGCACCGAGCGGGCCGTGGAGCACGCGCACCGCGAGCACGAGGGGATCCTGCGCGCCCTGCGTGCCCGGGACGCCGCGCTGGCGGTGTCGGCGGCGACGGTCCATGTCGCCGCCGTGGAGCAGTGGATGGCGAACGGGCTCGTCGAGGAGGATCCCCTCTGCGCGGCCGAGCGCTGACCGCGCGGAGGGGCGACCTTCTCGGTGGGCGGACCGCGCTCACATGTCGGTGGTGTCCACCAGCTCGCCGAGATCGACGAACTTGAAGCCGGTGCCCGTGCGGGTGCCGCCCTCGCCGTCCGGGACCTCGGGCGTCTCGTGGCCGTCCTGGACGACGAGCAGACCGCGCGGATAGCGGCGGCCCAGGGGGGCGTTGAGGACTGCGGCGCCGTCGCACTCCTCCACGCTGTCGAGGGTCGGCGAGGCGGCGCCGATACGGAAGCCGCCCTCGTACTCGTTGCCCTCGCCGACCTCGCGGTCGTACAGGGCGAAGGTGTTGTCGCCCTGGCTGGAGGCCAGCAAGTAGCCGTCCCCGTCCCGCTCCTGATAGATCGTCAGGCCCTCGACGTCGGCCGAGAGCCGCTTCCCGCCGTAGCCGGGGTCGGCGCCCGGCGCGCACTCCTCGGTCTCCTCGTCGTAGGTGCCGGGGACGCCGTACTCCTTGGTCCGGTCGACCAGGACCGGCTTGCCGGTGAGGTCGGCGCGCAGCCGCCAGATGCCGATGTCCTCCTGTCCGGCGTAGAGGGTGCCGGTGGCGGGGTCGACGACCATGCCCTCGACCTGCGGGAGTTCACCGGGTTCGCCGCAGGGGCTCCAGGTGCTGCCGTCGGGCAGCCGGAAGGAGGACGGCAGGTCGAGGGTGCGGATCGTGCGGTAGCCGACCTTGCCGTGGGCGGCCGGGAGGAGTTCGAGCAGGGCGAGACGGGTGCGCTCGCGCCGGCTGACCAGGGCGTAGGCGCGGCCGGTGGCCCTGTCCGTCCAGGTGGCGAGGCCGTACGCGGTGCGCTGGTCGTTGATCTCGGCCTGGTCTGCGGAGAAGACGGGGGCGGCGGCCGGGTCGGTGATGTCGGTGAGCGGGCCGTTCCCGCGGGTGGGGTCGATGCGGTAGATCCGCAGCCGGTCGTTGCCCCGGTCGCTGACCACCGCCACGTCGGCGCGGCCCGCCGAGGTGCGCAGACCGGTGACGAGGTCGACGTTGTTGTAGCGGCCGGGGGCGTCGTCCTCGGTCGGCGGCTTCGGCGGGGCCACCGACTGCACCGGGCGGGCGTCCAGGTCGTAGACGCGCAGCCCGCCCTCCTTGGCGGTGGCGACGACGAGACTGCGGCCGGGGTCGGCGGGGTTGCGCCAGATCGCCGGGTCGTCGGCGTCGGAGTCGCCGCCCGCCTCGTCGTCGTACAGCGGGGCCGACTCGCTCTTCGCGGTCACCGTCGGGAGGGCGGACGTACCCGCTCCCGCCGGGGAGGCCGCCAGAAAAGTGGTCAGCGCGGTGCCCGAGGCGAGAAGGGCGACTCTTCGAGCAGTGCGGGGCGTTCTCACACGCGCTCCCTTGAGGGGTAGTCGATTGTCGGGGACATGCAGATGGTGCGGAGTGAAGCTTGCGCGCAGACGGACGGGAGCTGTCCACGCGGTCGTGGTGAAGTGGCCGTGAATTGGCTGAAGTTCGCCCGGTCGTCACCTGATGAGGCGCGCCGGACGGGTGCAGACGTGCAGCAGATGCTCCAGGGGGCCACGGCGGAAGCGGTGGGTCCAGGCGGTGGCGAGCACCATCGCGACCAGGAGATGGAGGAAGAGGCCGACGAGGGCCGGACCGGTCTCGTCCTCCATGCCGAACTCCCGGACGGCGAGGATGTGCAGCACATACGCGGTCAGGGCCGTCATGCCGACGGCGCGCACGGGGGTGGCGGGACGGGCGAGGCGCGGCAGCCGGTCCACGGCCGTCACACAGCCGATCACGACCAGCAGCGCGACCCCGGTGTTGCCGAGGACGGAGAAGGTCGTCTGGCTGTGCGGCGCGCCCACCAGGAGCCAGGCCGCCGGGGTGTCGTCGACGAGATACCCGACCGTGTCGGACCACCAGGCCGAGGCCGCCCCGTCGCCGTCGGTGGCGGCTGCCACGGTCGCCCGCGCGTCCGGGACGAGACGCAGGGCCAGCCAGGAGCCGCCGTAGCCGAGGACGGCCAACGCGCCTCCGGTCAGGGCGAGTCGGGTGCGGATCACGCTCCGGGTGAGGTCGAGGCGGGCCACCGCCATCCCCGCCAGCATGAACGACGCCCAGGTGAGCACGGGGTATTCGCCGGTGAACAGCAGTTCCACAAAGCCGTCCGTGTCGCTGACCCGGGCCAGCGGGTCGGCGGCGACGAGGGCGTCCGCCCAGTCGCCGTTCTCGATCGACAGCCGTACCCCGTGGAGAAGTTGGGGCATGGTGAGCGCGGTCGCGGCGGCGAGGAGCGCGAGTGTCCGGGCCCGCAGCCGGTACAGCGGGAGCACGGCGAGGAAGGTCAGCCCGTAGAAGGCGAGGATCACGTCCACGTCGGTGTCGAGCGCGGTCAGGGCGAAGCCGAGGGCGATCAGGACGAGGGAGCGGATGACCATCCGGGTCACCGCCTGGCGTCCGGCGCGCCCGGTGCGGGGCTGCGGGCGGCCGGTGATCAGGACGAGGGTGAAGCCGGCGAGCAGCGCGAACAGCGCGGAGGAGCGGCCCCGCGCCAGCTCCATGGCGAAGCCGAGCGGCCCGCCGTCCGCCGGGTCGGGGCCGACATGGGCGGCGTACATTCCGAAGACCGCGAGCCCCCGGGCGAGATCGATGCCGACCAGCCGCCCGGCGGCGGGGCCCTCGGGGCCCGGGGCGGCGAGGGAAGGGGCGGCGGGGGAAGAGGCCGTGGAGGAAGAGGCCGCAGGGGAAGAGGCCGCGGGGGAAGAGGCCGCGGGGGTGCGGGTGGACGGCTTGGCCGACAGGTCCGACGACGTGTCTGGTGTCATGGCCTTCAGCGTCGGGGGCGCGGGGGGCGCATCGCCATCCGGCGGGTGACCGGTGAGGTCCCCGCCGGTCGGCCGGAGTCGTCCCCGCCAGGTGACCGGAAACCGGGAGAAAGGGGAACCCGGCGGCGACTTCGGACGTCGTAGCGGTTCCAGGAGAAGGCCAGTGGTGGTCCGACGACGGGCGGGGCACAGGTGATCCGGGTACTGGTGGTCGACGACGAGGCCCTGATCCGTACGGGCTTCGAGCACATCCTCAACTCCGCCGACGACATCGACGTGGTGGCGGCGGTCCCCGGCGGCCGGGCCGTCCGGGCCGTGCGCGAACTGCGCCCCGAGGTCGTCCTGTTGGACATCCGGATGCCGGACGTGGACGGGCTGACCGTCCTCGCCGAACTCAGGAGACTCCCCCGGCCTCCCGTGGTGGCCATGCTCACCACCTTCGACATGGACGAGTATGTGGCCGCCGCCCTGCGCTCGGGAGCCGCCGGGTTCCTCCTCAAGGACACCGATCCGGAGCAACTTCCCTATCTCGTACGCACTTTGGCGGCGGGCGGGGTCGTCCTGTCGTCCGGGGTGACCCGGACCGTGGTCGACGGGTATCTGGACAACGGGCCCCGGGAGGCCGCCGTACGACTCGTGGACCGGCTGACCGAACGGGAACGGGACGTGCTGGTCCTCATCACGGAGGGGCTGTCCAACACCGACATCGCCGACCGGATGCATCTGAGCACGGGGACGGTGAAGGACCATGTGAGCGCGCTCCTCACCAAGTTGGAGGTGGGCAGCCGGGTGCAGGCGGCGCTGCTGGCCGAACGGGCGGGCCTGCTCAGGCCGTCGCGCCCGCTCGACGAAGGACACTTCCTCGACGACGGGCACTCGCCCGGCGGCGGGCGCTCCCTCGGCGGCGGACGGGAGGGCCGATGAGGCCTCCGACCCGCACCCCGCACGGGCCGGCGAGGGACGCCCTGCTCGTGGCGGCCTCGCTGCTGGACGTGTGGATCCACGACGTGGGCACCCACCACCCCGGGGAACTGGCCGCCGCCCTGCTCGCGGCCTGCGCGCTCCTGACGCGTCGCCGTCTCCCCCTGGCAGCCTTCCTTCTCACTCTGCCGACCGCCCTGTTCACGGACGCGGTGTTCGCCACGCTGGTGGCTCTGTACACGCTCGCCTCGCGCACCCACCACCGGGTGCCGCTGGCCGTGTGCGCGCTGGCGTTCGCCGTCTGCGATCTCACCTGGTGGTCGTGGCCGTCACCGGAGTTCACCGATCTCGACGACCGCCAGGGCCTGATCCCGCTGTCCTACAGCGTGGCGCAGGCGACCGCGCCCCTCTTTCTCGGGCAGCTCGTCCAGGCCCGCCGGGAGCTGTCGTTGCGGCTGGTGGAGGTCTCGGAGGCGAAGGAGCACGAGCGGCTGCTGCTCGCGCAGGGCGTCCTGGCGAAGGAACGCGCCCAGCTGGCCCGGGAGATGCACGACGCCGTCTCCCACCAGGTCAGTCTGATCGCCGTGCGTGCCGGGGCCCTCCAGGTCGGCAGCCGGGATCCGGACGTGAAGGAGGCGGCGGCCACGATCCGGCTGCTGAGCGTGCAGACGCTGGACGAGCTGCGGCACATGGTCGGCATACTGCGCGCCTCCGGCAGCCGCCCCACCGAGCTGACCCCGCAGCCCTCGCTGGCCGACCTCGAACGACTGGTCACCGGCAGCGGCATCGAGACCGACCTGCGCACGGACCTGCCCGCCGACCTCCCGCCGCCCGTCCAGCGTGCCGTGTACCGGACGGTGCAGGAGGCCCTCACCAACATCCGCAAGCACGCTCCCGGCGCCACGGCCACCGTCCGCGTCCGGCAGCGCGACGGCACCCTCCGCGCGACCGTCACCAACACGGCGCCGAGCCGCCCGGCCCTCTCCCTCCCGGGCGCGCACCACGGCCTGATCGGTCTGCGTCAGCGCGCCGAACTCCTCGGCGGAACCGTCACGTCCAGGCATCTGCGGGACGGGGGTTACGAACTGCGGCTGGAGCTGCCGGTCGACGGCCCACAATGAGCCGCCCCGGGGCTGGTCAGCGGCACGGACCACCGGGACCATCCTGAGTACGCCGGCCCGCGCGCCCGCCCGTCCGCCCGCGGCGCGCTCACTCCGGTCATCGACCGCGTCTACCCCTTGGAGGAGGCTGCCGCCGCCGTCCGGCACCTGGAGTCGGGGCATCCCCGGGGCAAGCTGGTCGTCACGATCTGACCGCCCGCCGGACGCGGCCGTCGGGTTCAGCCGGTGTCGCGGTCGCAGGAGAGGCCGGCGATGTCCACCGCGTCGGCCATGGCCCCCATCCCGGTGTCGTTGGGGTGCAGATGGTCGCCGTTGTCGAAGAACGGCAGGATGTGCTCGTGGTCGTAGGGGCTGCGCAGGATCCGGTCGAAGTCCGCCACGGCGTCGAACTCGCCGCCGTCGCGGATGAACGCGTTGACCTCCCGTCGTACGGCCTCGGCCGCCGCGTCCCCCTCGTACCAGCCCTTGAAGGGCCCGATCGTGGCCCCGACCACGCACACACCCTCGGCGTGGGCGCGGTCGATGATCCGGCGGTAGCCGTCGATCAGGTCCTCGGCCGTGACACCGGTGTGGGCCTTGATGTCGTTGACGCCCTCGAAGAGGAGGACCGTGCGGACACCGGGGTGGGAGAGCACGTCCCGGTCGAGGCGGTGGAGGGCGCTCTGTCCGGCCCCGTCGGCGAGGACCTTGTTGCCGGAGATCCCCTCGTTGGCCACGCCCTCGATGTCCGTGCCGGGGTCGGCCCGCAGACGGCGGGCCAGACAGTCGGGCCAGCGGCGGTTCCTGTCGGCGGTGGACTGCCGGCCGTCGGTGATGGAGTCGCCCAGGGCGACGACCGCGCCGACGTCCGACGCCGTGCGTACGGTGACGGCGTCCAGGTAGAACCAGGACCCGGTGGTCCCGGTCCAGTTCTCGGCGCTCTCCTCCGCCGTGTGGTCGCCGGTGGTGGCGTAGGAAGTCTGCGTGACTCCTCCCCCGGCTGGAGCCGGGGGCTTCTCGCTATGCCGGGTCGGCGTTGCGACGGACCAGCCCGGCCCGTAGAACGTTGGTGGCTGCCACGGTGTCGGCGTGGGCGGTGTGGCCACAGGCGACGCAGTGAAACTCTTCCTGGGTGGGCCGGTTCTCCTTGGCGGTGTGCCCGCATTCGGGGCAGGTGCGGGAGGTGTTGCGGGGGTCCACGGCGATCACTTCCCGTCCGGCGCTCTCAGCCTTGGCGTGCAGGATCGTCAGGAACACCCCCCAACCGGCGTCGTTGATCGATGCGTTGAGCCCGGCCTGCGCGGCGGCCCCGTTGGGCAGGAACGCGCCCGGCTGATCGGGGTCGGGCTTCGGTGCGGGGGCCTTGCTCATGTTGCGGATAATGAGGTCTTCGTGCGCGATGACGTCGTGTGCGCGGACCAGG
Source organism: Streptomyces phaeolivaceus (assembly GCF_009184865.1). Lineage (NCBI taxonomy): Bacteria > Bacillati > Actinomycetota > Actinomycetes > Kitasatosporales > Streptomycetaceae > Streptomyces > Streptomyces phaeolivaceus. The sequence continues at coordinate 475,943 of NZ_CP045096.1, forward strand.
CCGAGGGCGGTTCTGTGCGCGTGGTCGAGGCGCTGACGCCGTACCTTGGCGTGGAGCTGGGCGGCCTTGTCCACCGCGCGCTGGTGATTACCGGTACGGCCGGTGGCCTTGCGGCGAGGGAACCGGGACAGGGCCTGCCGCGCGGCTTCGAGTTTCACGGCGGCCTTCCGCCCGTGGCGCGGGTTGGGCACGAAAGCGCCGTTCGAGTCGGCGAGGAAGTTCGCGATGCCCAGGTCGATGCCGGCCATGCTGCCGGTCGCGGGCAGCGGTTCGGGCTGGTCCTGCTCGACGCTGAGCACGGCGAACCGCTTACGGCCTTCGCGTTTCACCGACAGTCCAGGAACGGGGAGTACCGCACCATGCCCTCGGCGCGGTCCACATCACCGGAGACGGCGATCCCCACGCCCCGCACCGCGACACCCGACTCCTCGGCCTCGGCGCGCAGTTCGAGTACGAGGTCGCTCAGGGCGGCGAGTACGGCAGCGGGGCGCCGGTCGTCGAGCGGGGCGTGCCGGGCGATCCTGATCCGGCAGCACAGATCGGTGAGTACGGCGATGACCTCGTCGCCCGTCACCTTGACCCCGATGAACAGCGCCCGACCGCCGTGGACCCGCACGGGATTGGCGGGCCGCCCGAGCACCGGCCTCGGCTCCCCGCTCCCGTCCCCCGCCCCGCTCCCGTCCCCCGCCCCGCTCCCGTCCTCCAGCAGATGGCCCGTCTCGATCAACGGCCGTACCGCCTTGGTCACCGCCGCCGGCGACAGGCCGGCCCGCCGCGCGATCTCCGCCCGGGTGACCGGGCCGTGGGAGAGCACGATGGTGAAGATCTGGGCGACGGCCGGCGTACGGGTCGGGAACGCCTCCGAGAAGGGGGGTGGACGCATGTCCGGGAACGTACGACCACTTATTTTCTGTGGTGAATAAAAGAAGCAGGATCGGGTGAGCCGCTGTTCGAGGAATCTCGCGCACCGAGGGATAGCCACGCCCGTGCCATCGCGTCGTGATGATTGTCAAGAAGGGGAGGGTTGATGAAGGCGTCGATTCACGACGAGTTCCGGGAGTTCGTAGCGATGCGCTCCACCGCGCTGCTGCGACTCGCGGTACTGCTCACCGGCGGGGACCGGCATGCCGCGGAGGACCTGCTGCAGATCGCGCTGATGAAGGCCTACGGGCGCTGGGCACAGATCGAGCAGCCCGAGGCGTACGTCCGTCAGGTCCTGTACCGCCAGCAGGTCAGCCGGTGGCGGCTGCGCCGGCATCGCGCCGAGACGACCGTGCCCGTCCTGCCCGACACCGGCACGGAGACGGGCGCCGAGTCGGACACCGAGCTGCGGATCGCGCTGTGGGCGGCGCTCGGCCGTCTGACGAAGCGGCAGCGGGCCGTGGTCGTGCTGCGCTACTTCGAGGATCTGCCGGAGGCCGAGGTCGCGGCGCTGCTGGGTTGCCCGGTCGGCACGGTCCGCAGTACGGCGTACCGGTCGCTGGCCAAGCTCAGGGCGCTCGTACCGGAGTTGGGGCCGGACGGGCCGGAGGGGCCCAAGGAGCAGGGGCAGCCGCTGAGTTACACGGTGAAGGGGGTCCGGGGATGACATCGGAGCGGGTGGAGGAGAAGGTCCGGGAGACGCTGCACGCGGTCGCCCTGGACCGGGTGCGGGCGCCGGGGGACCTGGCGGAGCGGGTGGTGCGACGGCGCGGCCGACGCCGTTTCGCGCAGGCCGCGGGGGCGGCCATGGCGGTCGCCGCGATCGGCGTCGGGACGGTGTTCGGGCTCGGGGGCGGCGGTGCGGTGGACCAGGACCGGCCGGTGCGGCCCGCGGTGTCGCCGGAGGGCTGGCAGCCGTGGCGGAGCGACGGGGACGGGGCCGCCGAGCGGGGCTGTCTGGTGGACGGTTCCGCGCTGTACTGCGCCGGGTCCGAGTACGACGCCGCGAAGTTCGACGCCAACACCGGCGAGCGGCTGTGGACGGTCGAGGTCAACGGCGAGGGCAACGGGCCCGACCACCCGTTCGCCGTGCGCGACGGCGTGCTCTACGGCTACCGCAACCACACCGCCGACAAGCAGCCGAACGGGGACTACGCGGGCGGTACCGACCTGATGGCGGTGAACACCGACACCGGCAAGAGGCTGTGGTCGGTGGAGATGGCGCACGACAACCGCGACGACCAGTCCGCCCTGCTCATCGACGGCGCGATCCTGGCCAACACCCCGACGGATCGCACGATGACGGCCCTCGATCCGCTGACCGGTGCGGAGAAGTGGCGCCACACCTGGGGCAAGGGCATCTGGTGCGACCGGGCGGTGCTGAGCGGGGTGCCCTACCTTCTGTGCACGCCGGAGACCAAGAAGTCCGGCGACACCGACGTCTTCCGTCTCGACCCCGTCACCGGCAGTGCCGAGAAGGTCACGACCCTCCCCGGCCGGCACCAGATCGCCGGGACCCTGGAAGACCGGCTGGTCCTGATGGCGTCGGCGGACGCGGACAGCCCGACCTCCGGGGACCTGCTGCTGACCCTCCTCGACGGCACCGGTGAACGGATCTCGCACCCGTACCGGATCGACGGACCGGTGGCCAACTCGGACGTCATCGGTGATCTGCTGATCACCGTGGACTGGACGGGCGAGGTCACCGCCCACTCACTGACCACGGCGAAGACCCTGTGGAGCAGTCCGGTGGGCTTCGAGATGCCCGACCAGGACAGCGTCGACGGCATCGCCACTCCCGTGGTGTCGGAGGAGCAGGGGGTCGTGTACTTCCTCAATCCGGCCGGGGACCTGTCCGGTCTCGCTCTGGGCACGGGCGAGCGGGTCTGGCGCGGTCACGTCGACCTGGGCGCGTCCGGGTCGGGCGGGTACGGGGGTCGGCCCCAACTCCTGCTCTACGGCGATGCGTTGATCGCCGGAGAGGGCGGCAGGCTCGTCTCCGTGCTGCCACGGATCGCCGACTGACGGATCGCCGACCGGCCGAAGGCGTCACGGATCGGCACCACCGCGCGAGTGCCCCGGACCGAACCCGGCCCGGGGCACTCGCTCACGCGCTCGCGCGCTACGCGACACCGACGGGCTGCGCCCGGACCCCGCTCCGCCCCGTCAAACGGAACGTTTCCTCCAAGCGGTCGGCCCGATCCGCCCGCAGCGCGAGGACCCCGGCACGCAGGGCGGTCACGATCAGATGCGTACGGTTCCTCGCGCACAGCTTCTCCCGGAGGCTGCGCATGTGGGAGGCCACCGTGCGGGGTGAGATCGACAGCCGCCGCGACATGTCCGCGTCCGACAGACCGTGGGCTGCCAGAAGGAGGATCTCCAGTTCCCGGGCGCTGAGTCGGCCGGAGCTGTCCACTGTCATGGGTGCCTGCCTTGTTCGGAGGGGGTCGGTGACCCGTGTGTCGTCCGTGTGCTGCGCTGTGACTCTTTCGTGACACCCGGGCCCCGGCCATCGACCGTTCGACCGATACCCGGCGGTAGTCATCGGCCGATCGGCCTCGGTCCATCCGCCCGCCGCGGATCTTTCGCCGGGAAAGCGCCAACCGTCCGTTTCGGCAGGGCGGTTCGGCCGCCGGCTTCCGCGGTCCGCCGGACCGGCCGGATGATCCATGGCATGCTCGGCCGCGTGAGCCGCACCCCCACGCGCGTGATGATTGCCGACGATCAGGATCTGGTCCGGGCCGGTTTCCGACTCATCCTCGACGCCCAGGAGGGCATCGAGGTGGTCGGGGAGGCCGCCGACGGGCTCGCGTGCGTGGAGTTGGCGCGCACGCTGCGGCCGGACGTGTGTCTGGTGGACGTCCGGATGCCGAAGCTGGACGGGCTGGAGGTGACCCGGCTGCTGGCCGGACCGGGGGCCACGCACCCGACCCAGGTCGTCGTGGTCACCAGCTTCGACCAGGACGACTACCTCAACATCGCGCTGCGCAACGGCGCTTGCGGCTTCCTGCTGAAGGACGCCGCGCCCGCGCTGCTGATCGAGGCGGTGCGGGCGGCGGCGCGCGGTGACGCGCTGGTCTCGCCCGGGGTGACGGTCCGGCTGCTCAAGCAGCTGGAGGAGCGGTCGTCGGTACCGGCGGACGGCACCGGCGTGCCCGAATCCTCGCTCAGCACAAGGGAGTTGGATGTCGCCCGGCTGGTCGCGGTGGGCCGCACCAACCAGGAGATCAGCGACGAGCTGTGTCTGTCCCTGTCCACCGTGAAGACTCATCTGGGCCACATCCACCACAAGCTCGGCGTACGCAACCGCGTCGAGGTCGCCGCGTGGGCCTGGGCCAACGGGACCGTGCGCACGGCGCGTTGAACGCCGTCGTGCGTACCGCAGGTCGAACGGAATCGTGCGGGTCGCGCGTCGGTGGTGACTGCATGAACATCTCATGGTCGATCTGTGTCACTGCCCACAGAACGACGCACCGCCTGCAAGCGAGGCATGTCCATGCCTAACCTGCACTTCCATGACCACTTCGTCACTCGCGGCACTCTCGGCACGAGCGACCCAGCCACACCACCACGGCCGACCCCGGTCACCCGTGCGGCGGCTGAGCCACCAGACCCTGTACCCGGCGCTGGGCGTGCTGTGGCTGCTCGACGTGGGCATCATCGTGTCGCAGCAGCGGGGCCCCCTGGACTGGCTGCCGCTGGTGACGGGCCCGGTCGCCCTGGCGCTGGTGCTGGTGCCCGACGCCCGGCTGAGCATCACCTGGCGTACCGGCCTGTGCGCGGTCCTCTCGACGACGGTGACGCTGGGCACCTCCCTGATGGGGTGGGCCATGCCCGAATGGGGGCTGCTGGAGACGGCGTGCATGCTGGTCCTGCTCGCCCGCACCTGCCGCAATGTGGACCGGCCCCGTGTCGCCCTCGCCCTGGCCGCCTCGATGGGGGCCAGCGTCATCGACGAGCCCCTGCGCACCGGGGGCACGGGAATCACCCTCACCTACCCGTTCCTGCTGACGTTCGCGGTCGGCGGGGCCGTCGGCACGGGCTGCTATCTGCGCACGCTGGACGCCCGGCGCCGTCGTACGATCGCCGCCGTACGGCTCGCCGAGCGGATCCAACTCGCCCGGGAACTGCATGACTTCGTCGCCCACCATGTGACGGGCATCATCGCGCAGGCGCATGCCGCCGGGGTGATCCACGAGAGCGCGCCCCAGCAGGTCGGCCCCATCCTCACCAATATCGCGGAGGCCGGGCAGCGGACCATGGACTCCATGCGCCGGCTGATCCGGGTGCTGCGCGAGGACGGCGAGCAGACCGTCATCGAGCGCCCGGAGGAGCCGTACGCCGAACTCACCAAACTGGTCTCGGCGTTCAGCGGCCAGGGGGACGGTTCGACCGCGCAGCTGGAGATCACCGGAGCCGCCCGGCGCAGCGGTCTGCTGCCCGAGGTGGGCTCCGCGGCGCATCGTGTGGTGCAGGAGGCGCTGACCAACGTACGGCGGCACGCGCCGGGCAGTCAGGCGACCGTGCGCGTCCATCGCACCCGTGACGATCTGCTCCGGGTCGACGTGTACAACGCCGGGTCCGCGCGGAGTGTCTCGCGGCCCACCGGCGGACGCGGCGGCTACGGCCTGATCGGGCTGCGCGAGCGGGCGGAGGCGGTCGGCGGCTCCCTGACGGCGGGTCCCGCCGACGACGGCGGCTGGTGGCTCATCGCCCATTTCCCGGTCCTCACGGAGGCCGTGCCGGAAAGCGCCGAGGATGCGTCCGGATCGGTGCCGTCGCCGCGTCGGCCGTCCGGCCGCCACGCGAAGCCGAACACGCACACGGAGCCCGAACCGGACATGAGTTGGGACGCGGGATAGCGGGGACCGGGCGCGGGTCGGGACGGTGCGGGGCGGGAATTAGGCAATTCTGCGAATCGCGCCGGGACGGCCCACCCTCTAACGTCGGAGTCGCAAAGGCGCCGGGGCGGCCTTCTCTCGTCCCGCAGAGTGGTGAATCGGCCCGGACCGGGCCCTTTCCGGGGCCCGTTCCACCGCTTTCCCGTTCTCCCGTACGCCTCCCAGGAGACCCAGGAGCCCTATGAGTACGGCGGTAGTGGTGGGCAGCGGTCCGAACGGTCTCGCCGCCGCCGTGTTCCTCGCCCGGGAGGGCCTGGACGTCACCGTGCTGGAGGCCGCCGACACCATCGGCGGCGGCACCCGCACCAGTGAACTGACCCCGGGTCTGCTGCACGACCACTGCTCCGCGACCCATCCCATGGCCGTCGGCTCGCCGTTCCTGCGGAGCCTCGACCTCGGCCGCCACGGACTCGTCTGGCGGCTGCCGGACATCGACTGCGTCCATCCGCTGGACTCGGGGGAGGCCGGGGTCCTGCACCGGTCGGTGCGGGAGACCGCCGAAGGCCTCGGTGAGCGCGACGGCCGCGGTTGGCGGCGGGTGTTCGGGCCGCTCGCGGAGGGCTACGACGCGCTGGCCGAGGATCTGATGAGGCCGCTCGCGCATGTGCCGCGCCATCCGCTGCGGCTGGCGGCGTTCGGCCCGCGGGCCCTGCTGCCCGCCGCCGTGGTGGCCCGGCGATGGCGGACCGAGAGCGCCCGCGCCCTCTTCGCCGGGGTGGCCGCGCACGCGTTCCGCCCGTTCGACCGGCCGGCGAGCGCCGCGGTCGGGCTGACGATCATCGCCGCCGGTCACCGGCACGGCTGGCCGGTGGCGGCGGGCGGCTCCCGGGCGATCGCCGACGCGCTCGCGGCCCGACTCACCGAGTTCGGCGGCCGGATCGAGACCGGGGTGCGGGTGCGCTCGCTCGCCGATCTGCCGCCGGCGGACGTGGTCATGTTCGACCTCGCCCCGCGCGCGGTCGCCGACGTCCTGGGCGACCGGCTGCCGCGGCGGGTGGCCCGCGCCTATCGCCGCTACCGGCACGGACCCGGCGCGTTCAAGGTCGACTTCGCCGTCCAGGACGGGGTGCCCTGGAGCAACGAGGCGGCCCGCCGGGCGGGCACCGTGCACCTCGGCGGGAACTACGCGGAGGTCGCCGCCGGCGAACGGGCGATCCACGAAGGGCGCATGCCCGAGCGGCCGTTCGTCCTCGTCGGGCAGCAGTACCTGGCCGATCCCGGGCGCTCCAAGGGCGACATCCACCCGGTCTGGACGTACGCGCACGTCCCGCACGGCTACGACGGCGACGCCACGGCGGCGGTCGTCGCCCAGATCGAACGGTTCGCCCCCGGATTCCGTGAACGAATCCTGGACCGGGCCGTCCGCCCGCCCTCAGGGTTCGAGGAGTACAACCCGAACTACGTCGGCGGTGACATCGTCGCCGGGGCGAACACCGCCTTCCAGCTCGTGATGCGCCCGCGTGCCGCGCTCGACCCCTACAGCACGGGCGTACCCGGTATGTACATCTGCTCGGCGGCCACACCACCCGGAGCCGGCGCGCACGGAATGTGCGGTGCGAACGCGGCGGCGTCGGCATTGCGCGGGCTTCGCCGGTAATCACCTTTCACGAAAGGCCCGGACCGCATGGTCCGGGCCTTTTTCCGTGTCGCCCGCACCCTGAGAATCCCCCTCTGGAATTCGGTAATTTTCTGGATGTGAAGCCACCGCGGGTGCCCGTAGTGTTCTTTCTCGAAGGGCACGGAAAAAGGTTCCCCGAAGCCCTCGGAACGAAAGGGAAAAGCGAATGAGCAGCATTGCGAAGGCGATGGACCGGATGGACCTCCCCGTGGAGGGTGTCATCCTCGCGTCCGCCCGTCCGACCCTCGGTACCCCGCGCATCGGCCGGGTGAACGGCGCCAACGCCCTCAACGCGCTCGCCGCCCTGGGCGACCTGGCGCAGGTCGCCGGCGGTGTCGGCCAGGTGGTCGGCGCGGCCAGCGCGGTCGAGGCCAACAACGCCGCGGTGGACGCCAACAACGCCGTGGCGAACGCCGCGAACGCCCAGGCCGCGGCGGTCGGCGGCACCGTCTGATCGGAGCCGGACGGCCACGCTCCCCGCGGCTGACCCGAATCGATCGAGTACGCGCATGAAAACTGCCGGGCCAGAGGTGTGTTCTGGCCCGGCAGTGTGCCCTGAGGCAAAAAATCGCAACCAGAGGCTACCACGAAAGAGGGGCCCGTGAAATTCAGCGGAATAATTCCGGCGGTCGTTCCGGGAAGGATCACCTCGGCGGTGTTCGGACCGGCTCCGGTCGCCCGGGATCGTGCCATCGGCATGTCCGAGCGGCTGGCCGCCGTGTCCAGCCTGCAGTCCTCCCTGGAGTACCTGACCCAGCGCAAGGACATCGAGAAGGGCGGCATGAACGACTGGGAGGTCGCCCGGCAGTACCTGGCCGGAGCCGGCCCCGTGACGCGCCGTCTGGTCGACGGTGTCAGCGGCGTGCGTACCACGACCGCCCTGCACCTCGCCCGCTCCGCCGTGTCCCTCGCCATGCTGCTGCCCGGCGACTCCCGCTGGCGCGGCGCCGGCAACGTCTTCCTCGGCGCGTCGTCCGCGCTGCTGTCACCGCGTCACCACTACGGCGGCGACGGCTCCGACCAGGTGGCCACGCTGGTCCAGCTGGCCACCGGCGCGGCCCGGCTGGCCCCCTCGCCCGCGGCCAAGGACGCGCTGCTGTGGTACGCCTCGCTCCAGGCCGGCATGGCCTACGCGGTGTCCGGCTGGGTCAAGCTCTTCGGCAAGCCCTGGCGGGACGCGTCCGCGCTCGGCGGCGTGATGCGCACCCGTACGTACGGGCACGAGGGCCTGCACCGGTGGACCTGCGAGCACCCGAGGACCGCCAAGGCGCTGACCCACGGTGTGCTGGCCCTGGAGTGCCTGTTCCCGCTCGTCTACGCCCGCGGCGGCAAGCTCACCCGCTCCATGATCACCAGTGCCGCCGCCTTCCATGTGGCCAACGGCTACTTCATGGGTCTCAGCAGGTTCGTGACCGCCTTCCCCGCGTTCCACCCGCTGGTCGCCTACACGGCCACCCCCCGCTCCCACCCGACCGTCGCCGGCCGTGACGACCGTGCGCTGACCGCCGCGGTCGTCGCGCTCGCGGGCGGCACCGCCGCTGCCGCCGCCACCGTCGTTCGACGACGCCTGCGCACCACCGAGGGCTGGCACACCTCCCGGACGCTGACCACCCGGAGCAAGAACCTGCTCCAGTACGAGGAGTACTCGCCGGGCGCCCCCGACCAGCCGGTGGTCGTGCTCGCCGGTGGACTGCTGTCGACCAGCGAGCACTACGCGTGGATCGCGGAGCGCCTGTGCCACGAGACCCGGTACGGGGTGGTCACCTACGCCCGCGCCGGATACGCCGGCAGCCGCCGCCGGGCCACCACCGGATTCCGGCTGTCGGAGTCCGTGCGGGACCTCGTCGACCTGGTGAACGGGGCCGTCGCCCCGGGCCGCAAGGTGATCCTCGTCGGCCACTCCATCGGCGGCGAGCTGGCCCGCCGCGCCGCCCGCCACCTGGGCGACCGGGTCCAGGGCATCGTCTACCTCGACTCCTCCCACCCCGGCCAGTTCAGCAGCGGGCTGGGCGCGAGCGAGAAGGGGCTGGCCGGCAACTTCGCGAGCGTCGGCCGGGCGCTGCGGCTGGGCACCGGCATCCTCCTCACCCGTCCGGTGTGGATCAACGAACTGCCGTACGCCTACCGGAAGAAGGTCTTCGCGCAGTACGCGGACGCCCGTATGTGGGAAGCCGCGCGCCGCGAATGGAAGGCGATCCGGGCCGACTTCACGTCCTTCACCGGCGCCCTCGCCCGCGTCGAGGGGGTGCCCGCGCTGGTGGTCTCCGCCCAGCGGACCGTGGACCGCAACCCCGAACAGCTGCTGCTGCACGGGGAGTTGGCCGAGGCGCACGTCGGCGCGCGCACCGAGAGCGTGGTCATCGAGGGTGCCACCCACGAGACGATGCTGATCACCAGCCGCTACGCGAACCAGGTGACGGACCGGATCATCGCGTTCTTCGACGGCCAGGACCGCCGCTCCACCACCGCCACCACCTCCACCTCCTCCTCCACGTCCACCACCGCCACGGCCTCCTCCGCCTCTCGTCCCGGCCGTCCCGTCGCCCGGAAGGAGGCCGCCCGATGAGCTCCCTGCCACGTCTGCGGCTGAGGAACGCGCTCACCGGAGAGGGTGCCGCCTGGCGGATCGCCGGAGCGGCGGTGCTGCTGCTCACCCTCGCCGGCCAGCACCCCCACCACGACTTCAGCCGGGTCCGGTCCCGGGACCACTTCTCGCTCCTGCCGAACTGGCGGTTCTTCGCACCGCATCCCGCCATGTTCGACTACCACTTCCTGTACCGCACGGTCTCCGGCGACGGCTCCGCCTCCACCTGGCGCGATGCCAGCGGCATCGTGGACCGCAAGCCGCTCCACCTGATCTGGTTCCCGACCCGCCGCGCCGACAAGTCCGTCTTCGACGCGTGCCAGGAGATCCTGCCGCGCCTCGACCAGGGCTTCGCCTCCGCCGCCCACACCCCCGGCTACCGTCTGATCACCGAGCACGTACGCACCCGTATCGCGGCCGAGGACACACCGGTCGGCGATGTCAGGGGCTTCCAGTTCGCCCTGGCCTCCGGCACCGGCTACGACACCCGTCAGGGCCCCCGACTGATGTTCGTCTCGCCCTTCGTGCCGCTCGACCCGCACGCGCCCGGCACACCGCTCACCCCGGCCGTCCCGGCCGACGTGGCCGACGCCACCGGCCCGTCCCCCGCGTCCACCTCCGCCCGTGCCGAAGCGAGGGCCTGACGATGAGTTTCGACAACCCCTTCCTCCTCAGCGGCCTCGCGCTGATGGGACTCGGCCTGATCAGGGCGGCCCTGCTGTACGTCCAGGTCGTCCGCGCGCGCAAGCATGACGGGAGTGACTCCGAGTGAGCCCCGTCGGCACGCGGCCCCCGACCAGGCCGCGGGCCGTCCACCGGGCGGTCCCGCAGCTCCATCTGCATCTGCTGTGGGGCAAGGGGGCCAAGCCCTGGCGGGCGCTCGGCCGGCATCGCGGGCTCATCGGACTCGGCATCCTGCTGGGCCTGTTGGGCGCCGCGGCCTCCCTGGCGCAGCCCGCGGTCATCGGCGCGCTGGTCGCCACCGTCGAGCAGCGGCAGCCGGTGACCGAGCCCATCCTGATCGCCGCGGTCCTGTTCCTCGCCGACGCCGTCCTCGGCGCCCTCCACTCGTACGTCATCGGGCTGGCCGGGGAGAACATCGTCTACGACATCCGCAGCAACCTCGCCTCCCGGCTGCTACGTTCCCGGTTCCGGGCGTACAGCGGCTGGAAGCAGGGCGATGTGTTCGCCCGGATGGTCAGCGACACGCTTCTCGCCCGCACCACGATGACGCACGCCATCGACAGCATCATCCAGAACGGGTTCCTGGTCGTCGGCGGTATCGCGTTGATGGCCTGGGTGGACGAGGTGCTGCTGCTGGCCACCCTGGGCTGTCTCGGTGTCACCAGTGTCATCTCGCTGTGGCTGGCGCGCGGGGTGCGGAAGGTGTCGATCACCAACCAGACCGACACCGGGAACTTCGGGTCCGCGCTGATGCGGGTGCTCGGCGCGATGCCGACCGTGAAGGCGTCCCGGGCCGAGACCCGGGAGGCGGAGGGCATCGCGGACATCGCCAAACAGGCCCGCAAGTCCGGGATCAAGGTGACGGTGCTGTCGTCGCTGCTCGACCCGACGATGAGCATCGGCACCCAGCTCGCGCTCACCGTCGTCATCGCCCTGGGCGCGGCACGCAGCGCGACGGGCCAGATGAGCGCCGCCGACCTGACGGCGTTCATCCTCTATCTGTTCTATCTGGTGGCCCCGCTGCTGACGCTGTTCACGTCGATCGCGCAGTTCCAGGTCGGCCGGGCGTCGATCGACCGCCTCGCCGAGCTGGGCCGGATCGAGGTGGAGGGCGACCGGGCGACGGAGCCCCCGGCCGAGCGCAGGCGCGGCACGCGTGTCTCCCGGGGCGCGTACGACAGCGGTCTCGTCTTCGACAAGGTGACGTTCGCCTACCCCGGGACCGAGAAGGTCGTCCTCGACGATGTCTCCTTCAAGGTCCCCGCCACCGGGCTGACCGCCGTGGTCGGGCCGTCCGGCGCCGGCAAGAGCACCGTCTTCCAGCTGATCGAGCGGCTCTTCGACCCGGTGTCCGGGGCGATCCGCATCGACGGCACGAACATCACGGACATGCCGCTGAACCAGCTCCGGTCCGTCGTCGGCTACGTCGACCAGGACCACACCCTGCTGCGCGGCACCGTCCGGGAGAACCTCACCTACAGCGCCCCGGACGCCGGTGACAAGGACATCGCCGAGGCGCTGCGCATGGCCAACCTGACCGAGGTGATCGCCGCGCTGCCGCACGGCCTCGACACCGAACTCGGCGACCGGGGCGCCGGTCTGTCGGGTGGTCAGCGCCAACGCCTCGCCATCGCCCGGACGTTGCTGCAGGCACCCCGGTTCCTGCTGCTGGACGAGGCCACCGCCAACCTCGACAGCGAGTCGGAGAACGCGCTGCGCGACAGCATCACCATGATCTCCGACTTCTGCGCGGTCATCGCCATCGCCCACCGGCTGTCCACCGTCACCGAGGCCCGGCGGATCGTCGTCCTCGACCGGGGCGAGGTGCACGCGATCGGCACCCACGACGAACTGCACCGGCACAGCGACCTCTACCGCCGCCTCGCCCGGCTCCAGTCGCTCAGCGACGTGGCGTCCTGACCCGAGTACCGGAGTTACCGACAGGAGAGTGTGATGAACGATTTCCTGCTGATCCCGTTCGTGGTGGCCCTCGGCATCGTCGGCTTCCTGATCACCACCCGGGCCGTCAGTACCCCCGCCGTCATCGGCGTCGCCCTGGTGGTGCTGCTCGGCGCCTGTGCCCAGGCCAGACGGAGCACCCATCCGAGGCCCACCCCGCCCAAGAAACGGAGGCAGCACCCATGAGCACCCCGACCGAACCGACGACCCGCACCGGCCCGACACCGTCCACCGGCCCCACGACGGGCACCGGTCCGACCACGGGCGGCATCATCGACGACATCGGCTACGGCCGGCAGTTCGACGACTGGTACCACCGGCTCTTCCCCGACGACGCGTCCGTGACCGCCGAGGTCGAACGGCTGGTCTCCCTCCACCCCGATCCGGCCTCGGGCACCGTCGAGTTCGGTGTCGGCAACGGGCGGATCGCGCTCCCGCTGTCCCGCCGCGTCGGCCCGATCACCGGCGTCGACTGCTCCCCGGAGATGCTGGGCCTGCTGCGCCGCGACCGCACCGCCGACACCCCCGTGGAGCCCGTGCACGGCGACATCCGCGCCTACACCGCCGACCGCACGGTGGGGCTCGTGTACGCGATCTGCGCCACCCTGTCGATGCTGCTGACCCCGCAGGAGCAGCGGCGGGCCGTGCGGTGCGCCGCCGATCTGCTGTCCCCCGGCGGCAGGTTCGTCGTGGAGACCCACAACAAGCCGGCGATCCTCGCCCTGCACGAAGGGCGGGCCCGCACCACGTACTTCACGCCGTACCCGGAGCCAGGCACCGGTCTGCAGAGCCATTCCCTGCTGCTGCCCGAGGGGTCGCTGTGGCATCTCTCGCACGTCTGGTACGAGTCCGACGGCACCACCAGGGTCGGCACCGAGGTCTCCCGGCTGACCGCCCCGGAGGAGTTCGACGCGTACGCCCGTGCCGCCGGCCTCGTCCCCGAGAGCCGCTTCGGCGACTGGCCCGCCGACGCGGCCCCCTACTCCCCGGACTCCCCGCTGGCCATCTGCACCTACGTCAAGCCTTGACCGCCCGGCACAGGAAGGGGGCCGGGACATCTCCCCGGCCCCCTCACCGGTCCCCGGCCGTATCACGTCCGGTGGTCACAGGGCGATCAGCCCGGCCGCGGTCTCCTTGAACCCACAGGCGTCGAAGTAGAACGGCCGCAGCCGCTCCTCGAAGTCGACGTGCAGCCACGCGCATCCGGCTGCACGGGCCCCCTCGACCGCGCTCGCGATCAACGCGGCACCGACCCCTCGGGTCCGGCGGTGCCGTGCCACCACCGTGTCCAGCACGAAGGCGTGCGCCCCGCCGTCCCAGGCGATGTTGACGAAGCCGATCAACGCCTCGTCCTCCCGTGCGCAGACCCAGCCGAGGCTGTGCCGCTCCAGCCGTTCCCGCCACGGGGTCCGGCCGACCGGGTGTCCGAAGCCCTCGGCGTGCAGGGCGTTGAGGTCGGCGTCGGCGAAGTCGCCCCGCCACTCGTATGCGATGGTCACTCCCCGACAGTAGGCTCCACACCTCAATTGAACATGTTCAAAACTAGGGTTGGGACGGGGCCCGGGTGGATTCGGCACGGGTGGTCGGCGAGGCGGTCGCCGCCGCCGTACGCCCCCCGCGCGTCTGGCTCCAGATGAGTACGACGACGGTCTACGCCCACCGCTTCGACACGGCGCACGACGAGGCGACCGGGGTGATCGGCGGTTCGGAGGCCGGGGTGCCGCCCGGAGGCTGGGACGGCCCCCGCTCGGCCACTTGTCTGTTTGTCTACTTGTCCCAGATCTTGCGGTAGGCCTGGCGGTAGCCCTCCGAGTCCCAGGAGAGGGCGCCGCCGCTGTTGGCCGCGGTGGTGATGTGGACGGGGGCGACGTACTCGCTGGCGGGCTTGCCCGCGAAGGCGCGGTTGAACTCGTCGATGATCTGCCAGCCCTGTTCGGACAGGGGCTCGGGCACGGTCGCGGACTGGAACTGCTTGCCGTTGATCCGCTCGAAGGCCGACGGATCGCCGTCACCGGCACCGATGTTGAACGGGGCGCCCGCGCCCTGGTGACCGGCGGCGCGCAGCGCGGGTGCCGCGTGGTCGAAGTAGAGGTCGTTGATGGCGGCGGAGTAGGTCCATCTGTCGCCGAAGCGGGAGTCGAGGGAGGACACCTTGTCGACGGTGCGGCTGTTGGCCTCCGGGATGGGGATGTCCTCGTAGCTGAGCAACTCGATGTCGGAGCAGGCGGCGAGCCGCTTCTCGATCAGGTCGGACTTCCGCTTCGCGAACGGTATGGAGGCGTCGGTGAACAGCACCACGCCGGCCCGGCCGCCCGAGCGGGCGATGATCCAGTCGGCGCTGATCTCCGCGACCTCCTCGACCTTGGTGGTGACGTTGGTGAAGAGCTTCGGATCGGTGCTGGGGCCGGGCGCGGCGGTGGCGTGCCAGCCGATCAGCGGGATGCCCGCGCCATTGGCCCGCTCGACCTGTTCGGTCACGGACTCGGGGTCGAAGCCGCCGATGACGATGCCGGAGGGCTTGAGCGCGAGGGCCTCGGTGAAGGCGGCCCGGATACCGGCGGGCGTGCCCTGCCCGTCGATGGTGCGGACGTCCCAGCCGATGACCTCGGCCGCTTCCTGAACTCCCCTGGCGACACCGGAGACACCGGGGTTGGTCATGGTCTGGGCGACATAGGCGATCGTCCCGCCGGGGACGGCCTCGGGTCCGGTGGTGGGCCCGCCCCAGGGCGCGTTGATGTCCTCGGCCTCCTTGACGGCCCGCTTCGCCTCGGCGAGGACGGCGGGGCAACCCGGCTCCCGCGCACCGACGCCGGACGCGTCGGCGTCCGTACCGCCGTCACAGCCGACGGCGGCCGTGGCTACGAACAGGAAGGTGACGGCTACCGCGGTCGCTTTGCGAGTGGGATGCACGAGGTCTCCTCAACTGGACACAAGGGGCTACGGGTTGCGTGGGGGGAGGAGACGACCCGGCGGGTTGTCGCGGTGGGAATGTAGCAGGGGCCTCGACGGGCCTCCGCACGGGCGGCCCTACCGCTCAGTAGGCGCGCGCGAACAATTCGTAATCAATTCTTGATTACACACAGGCTCAAAGCGATCACTCAGACGATAGTCTCCGACCGACCGGATCCAGACACATGACGTGATCCCGTCGTTGAAGCCACATGTCCTCCCCCACGGGCACCACCCATCCGCACATCGAAGGAGGACAGCGTGCCCACGAACACAGGGGAGCCGCCGCCCGGACACCAGGACCGGACTCCTCCGTTCCGTCGGCGGGCGGTCTCCGTTCTCGCCCGGTGGCCGTTCCGGCGGAAACTCAATGTGCTCGTCGTCGCGCCCATCGCGGTCGTCGGTGTCCTGCTCGGCCTCGGTGTCATGGGG
Source organism: Streptomyces phaeolivaceus (assembly GCF_009184865.1). Lineage (NCBI taxonomy): Bacteria > Bacillati > Actinomycetota > Actinomycetes > Kitasatosporales > Streptomycetaceae > Streptomyces > Streptomyces phaeolivaceus. Next base: position 491,991 of record NZ_CP045096.1, read on the forward strand.
CAGATGCGGCAGACCCGCGACGCCGACCGGATCGCCGAACTCGTGCGTGACAGTGAGCAGGTCGCGACACTCATCAACGACGTACAGGCCGAACACCGGCTGGCACTCCTGCTGTCCGTGCAGTACGAGGCGGGCCGCCCCGGCGCGGGCCGGCCGTCGACCACCGCCTACCGGGAGGCGCAGCGGGCCACCGACGAGCGGGTGGCCGCCGTGCGGTCCGCGTTCGGGTCGAGCCTGCCGGCCGAGGAGACACAGGCGCTGGAGTACATCGCCGGCCTCGACTCCCTGCGCGAGAAGCTCGGCCGCGACTACGTCCCCGCCGCCAACATCGACCCCGCCTACGCCGCCGCCGTCGGCTATCTCATCGACGGCATCGGACTGGACCGCTTCGCCGCGACCTCGCAGTCCTCGGTCACCAATCTGCTGGACACGGTCCTGCGCGCGGACGCGGCCCACGCGGCTTTCGAGAGCGCCGTGTTCTCCGCGCAGACCCGGGACGCGAACGCCCTCACCGAGTACACCCGCGCGGCCGGCGCCCACGAGCTCTACACCTACCAGGCGGACCGCTTCGGTCGTATCGCCACGCCCGAGCAGGTCCTGACCATGGACGGCATCGAGCGCGGCGCCGAACAGAACGACATCACCTCGCAGTTCGCGGAACTCCAGGTCGATCCGGGCTCCCTGCAGTCGCAGAATGCACGGGAGTTGCGCGAGAAGATCGCCGCCGGTGAGCGGCAGGCCGACACCCGACTCGGCATCACCCGGACACTGATCGGACAGACCGCCGCCCAGGCCGACACCCTGTCCGCGAACGCCCTGAGCAAGGCATGGCTGATGCTCGGCGCGGCCCTGCTCGGCTTCGCCGCGTGGCTGGTGTTCTGTGTCCTGGTCCGCCGCTCGGTCGTCCGCCCCCTCATCGCCCTGACCGGCGCGGCCCAGCAGGTGGTCGAGGCCGCGGACCAGGAACTCGCCCGGGTCGCGGACGAGGAGTCCGCCGACACCACCCCGTTCCGGCCGCAGGCCATCCCGGTGCCGGTCCGCGACGACATCGGCACGCTGGCCGAGGCGTTCAACCATGTGCAGGTCACCGCCGCCGCACTGCTGGAGCGACAGATGCTGAGCCGGCGCAACATCGCCGAGATGTTCGGCAACGTCGGGCGCCGGGTCAGCAATCTGACCACCCGCCAGCTCTCCCTGATCGACGCGGTGGAACGCGAGGAGACCGACCCCGACCTCCTCGACCGGCTCTACCGCATCGACCACATCGCCGTACGCCTCCAGCGCAACGCCGACAGCCTGATGCTGCTCGCCGGAATCCGGGAGACGGACGTCGAGGCCCGGCCGACCGCCCTCGCCGACGTCATACGCTCGGGCCTCGGCCGGATCGAGGGGTACCAGCGGGTGTTCCTGCGGTCCGAGACGGACATCACCGTGGGGCCCGACATCATCGGCGATCTGACGCTGCTGCTCGCCGAACTGCTGGAGAACGCGGTCTCGTTCTCCCCGTCGGACACCCCCGTCGAGGTGGTCGTACGGCCCGGCACCGATGTCACCAAGGACGGCGGGGCCCTGATCGAGGTCATCGACCACGGCCTCGGCATGAGCGCCGAACGCCTCGCCGAGGAGAACGCCCGCCTCGTCCACCGGGAACGGCTCGACCTGGTGCCGACGAAGGTGCTCGGTCTCTTCGTGGTCGGCAGTCTCGCCCGCCACCTCGGACTTCGCGTGACCCTGAGCCGTACGCCCGGCGGTGGCGTGACGAGTACCGTCTGGATCCCCGCCGTGCTTCTGCTGGCGATGAGCCCCGTGGACATCGAATCGTCCGCCACCACGCCCACGACGCACCCCGAACCGACGGCCGTCGTACCCGCACCCGCGCAGGCACAGGCACCGGCACCGGCCGTCGGGTCCGTTCCCGAGCGGCGGCCGATCGTCGTGTCACCCCACGGTGAGCTGCCCCGACGTGTTCCGCCGCGCCTCGGCGCGGGGACGAAGGCATCCCCCGAGGTGACTGCTCCTACGGCCGCCTCCCGGCCCCTGCGACGGCGGGTCCGGGGCGCGACGCTCACCGTGACCACCACCACGCAGTCGTCCGACCGGAGCGTCCCACCCGCACGCGGGCCCCTCGACGCCGACGCCGTCCGCACCGAACTCGACGAGTTCGAGGCCGCCGTCCGCAGGGCGGAGCAGGACAGCGCCGCTCCCCCGGACGGAACCGGCACCACCGCACCACCAGAGAACCCCAGAAGGCCAGAGGGCCAGAAGGAGACGGGCAGTGACCACGTCGACAGGTGACAGCACCCCCGAGCAGGCGAAGCCCACCGATCTGCGAACCGCGGCAGCCGACTTCACCTGGCTGCTCGACCGCTTCGCCACGGACACCGCCGGAGTCGTCGACGCCATCGCGGTGTCGTCCGACGGGCTGCTGATCGCCGTCTCCCAACTACGCGACAGGGCCGACTCCGAGCGGCTCGCCGCGATCGTGTCCGGCATCACGAGTCTCGCCGCCGGTGTCTCCGGCAACTACAGCCTGGGCGGCCTCAACAAGGTCATCATCGACCTGGAGGGCGGCCATGTACTGGTGTCGGCCATCGGCAACGGCGCCGTGCTCGGGGTGGTCGCCTCCAAGGAGGCGAAACTCGGCAACATCGCCTACGAGATGACCCTCTTCGCCAACCGCGCCGGAGCCGCGCTCACCCCGCAACTGGTGATGGAGCTGAAGAACACCGTCGGCGCCACACCGGCCGGCTGACCCATCCCCGCGAGGCAGGAGGTAGTCATGGCCGACGGTGGACGAGAAGCACACGAGGCAGCACAGGAGACGGCGGGTGGTGGCGGTTCGCCGGAACCGGTCGGCCGTGCCCCCGCGGTGCGGCCGTTCCTGCTGACCGCCGGGCGGGTCTCGGGGGCGGGCAGGGCGGCACCGATCCCGATCGAGACCCAGATCGTGGCGACCTCGACCGGACTCTCCGTCCTCGGCACGCTCACCTTCGAACACCACGACATCGTCGCCGCCTGCCGGCGCCCGCAGTCGGTGGCGGAACTGGCCGCGCACCTGCGACTGCACCTCAACGTCGTCCGGGTGCTCGCCGAGGACCTGTGTGCCGCCGGGCACTTGGCGGTCCACGTCCCCAACGCCCGGACCGCGCAGGACATCTCCGTACTCCGAAGGGTTATCCATGGTCTCCGCGCCGTCCCCGACTCACGGGGCACACTCCGTGACAGCGGCTGAACAGCCGCCGCTGCCGGTCAAGTTGGTCATCGCCGGTGGCTTCGGGGTCGGCAAGACCACCACCGTGGGGTCGATCTCCGAGATACGGCCGCTCACCACGGAGGCCGCCATCACCGAGGTCGCGGCCGGTGTCGACGACCTCACCCACACACCCGACAAGATCACCACGACCGTCGCCATGGACTTCGGCTGCATCACCCTCGACCCGACCCTGAAGCTGTACCTCTTCGGTACTCCCGGCCAGGACCGCTTCGGCTTCATGTGGGACGACGTCGTCGAGGGCGCGCTCGGGGCCCTGGTCATCGTGGACACCCGCCGGCTCGACGACTGCTATGCCGCCGTCGACTACTTCGAGCACAAGCGCGTCCCCTTCGCCGTCGCCGTCAACGCCTTCGACGGTTCGGTCGAGCACGACCTCGACGAGGTCCGCTGGGCCCTGGACATCGCCGAACACGTCCCCCTGACCGTCTTCGACGCCCGCCGGACGGGCTCCGTACGCGACGCCCTCCTGGTCGTCCTCGACGTCGCCCTCTCCCGCGCGGAATCGGCGGCCACGACCTGACGCCGCCACCGCCTCCGGTCCGGATACTGGGCGCATGGAATTCGCCGTCTTCATGACCTTGCCCGGACTGGTCGTCGTGCTGACCGCCGTGGCCTTCGTGGATCAGGTGCTTCTCCGTGCGGGGCGGGCCGGGCCGCTGCCCTGGCGGAACAGTGTCCGGCAGGGACAGATATCGGCCACCGGCTTCGAGCAGCTGCACGCGAGCTTCTCACCAGGAAAGCAGTCCGAACTCAAGGAACGGCAGTCGTCGCTGGTGATGCGGGACGACGAGGAGGACGGGGCGCCGCCGCACCGGACCACGGTGGACCTGGCAGGCGGGGTCGCGGTCGTCCGGATGCCCGAGGCCGGCCGATAGGACGCGCGCGTCGTCTTCTCCGTCGCGTTCACACCCGGGCGCGTGCGACGCGGAGCGGTCCGTTGCCCCAGCGCAGCCAAGGCCTCACCACCGGTCCGGTCGGGCCGAGGGCGACCGGATACAGTGCGCGGGACGGCAGCCCGGTCAGAGAAGGGGAAGCGTGACCGACACCAGCGACACCCGACCCGCCGACAACGAAACGCACGCTCCGCGGCGGAGCCGACTTCAGCGCCTGATGCGCTACCTCCCCCTGATCGCCCCCGTACTGCTGTGGACCGTGCCCTGCTGGGTGCTCCTGTACACCGGCCAGCACTGGCCGCTGTCCGTCACCCTTGTCGGCACCGCCCTGTTCGCCCTCGGCCTCGCCGGCATGCCGCTCGCGATGGCGCGCGGCCACGGCCGCCGTCAGCAGGACGGGGCGGCGATCGTCGGTGACACCCTGCTGGGCACGAGCTGGGTGCTGTTCACCTGGTCCGTGCTGTTCGGCGTCCTCCTGCGGCTCGCCCTGACCGTGGCCGGCGTCGGCGAGGGCCAGGACCGGGCCCGGATCGTCGCCTGGGCCGTCCTCGGCCTGACCGCCGTGCTGCTCGCCTGGGGATACGCCGAGGCCCGCCGCGTGCCACGCGTGCGCCGCCTGGACGTGCCACTCCCCCGGCTGGGTGCCGGGTTGGACGGCACCCGCGTCGTCCTCATCACCGACACCCACTACGGCCCGCTCGACCGCGCCCGCTGGTCGGAGCGGGTGTGCGAGACGGTGAACACCCTGGAAGCCGACCTCGTCTGCCACACCGGCGACATCGCGGACGGCACCGCCGAACGCCGCCGCGCCCAGGCCGTCCCCCTGGGTACCGTGCGGGCCGAAAGGGCCCGTGTGTACGTCACCGGCAACCACGAGTACTACAGCGAGGCCCAGGGCTGGGTCGACCTGATGGACGAGCTGGGCTGGGAGCCGCTGCGCAACCGGCATCTGCTGCTCGAACGCGGAGGCGACACCCTCGTGGTCGCCGGCGTGGACGACGTCACCGCCGAGTCCTCCGGCCTGCCGGGCCACCGCGCCCACCTCGCCGGAGCCCTCAACGGCGCCGACCCCGATCTGCCCGTGCTGCTCCTGGCGCACCAGCCCAAGTTCATCGACCGGGCGGCAGCCGCGGGCATCGACCTCCAGCTCTCCGGCCACACCCACGGCGGCCAGATCTGGCCCTTCCACCACCTCGTCCGTATCGATCAGCCCGCCCTGGCCGGCCTCTCCCACCACGGCTCCCGCACCCTCCTCTACACCAGCCGTGGCACCGGCTTCTGGGGCCCGCCGTTCCGCGTCTTCGCCCCCAGCGAGATCACCCTGCTGGTGCTCCGCTCCCCGCACCGGTCCCCGTCCGCGTAGCTCCGTGCCCGGTCGGTGTCGGTCAGAGGTCAGAGGTCAGAGGGTGAACAGCAGGGTGCCGAAGCCGACGTGGTCGCACTGGAAGGCGGCGCCCTCGGGGCGGATCCGCTGGATGGCGGTGTAGGTCCAGGGGGTGGGGAGGGAGCGCCGCTTCACGTAGTGGTTGTGCGCCATCTCGTAGATCGGGCGCAGTACACCCCGCTCCACGGTGGAGAGGGAGGTGTACGTGGCCAGGCAGGAGCCGAAGGTGGTGAACGGCACGGTGTTGCCGGTGTTGTACTTCGCGGTGTACTCGAAGCCGGCGAGCAGCCGGTCGGAGGAGGCGGAGTAGAGGTCCTGGCCCTGGATCCAGGCGATCTCGCAGGCCTCGGCGAGACTGCCCAGGATGAGCTGGGTGTGGGCCTGGTCGCGACCGCTGTCGACGCACTGGCCGGTGTCCGTGAGCACCCGGCCGACCTTGCAGCAGCCGTGGTTGTAGAAGGCGTCGACACCGGCGTCGTAGATCGCGCCGTCGTTGCAGAACACACCGAACGCGAGCATCGCCTTGACGCAGTTGGTGCCCCAGCCGGCGTCGCCGAAGGTGTTGACCAGCGGCACGAACACATTCCTGATCAGGTTCTCGGTCCGGGTGATCTCGGCCGCCGTCCAGGCGCCGGAGGGTGCGGTGTAGCGCATCAGCTCGGCAGCCGCCGCGAACTTGAAGCCGTAGATGGAGGCGGCGAGTTGGGCATCCTTGCCGGTGATGGAGGTGAGGGTGGAGGACCAGGCCTTGATGATCTGCAGCGCCTTGGTGGCGTGTGCGGTGGTGCCGGTCAGATTCCACATCAGGGCGTTCTGGTAGGCCGCGTTGCAGTCGTTCCAGAGTTCCCAGTTGTGCGCCTCGGTGGTGCCGCGGTCGACGGTCGCGAACGGGCCCTTCATCGTGTACGTCGACTGCGAGTACTGGTCGGTCCGGAAGACGTTCCAGCCGCCCAGCCAGGGCTCGGTGCCGGCCGCGATCCGGGTCTTCATCCGTTCGACGTCGGAGACCTTGTGCAGCACACCGGGGTGCACGAAGGAGGTGAGGGCCGCGGCCTCGTGCGCGAGGGGCAGCCCGGCCGCCGCGGCGGCGGCGCCGACGGCGGTGATCCGCAGGAACCGGCGGCGGCCGGGAGCGGCCGAGGGCCCGGGGGTCAGGGGCTCGGTCATACGGGTCCTCTTTCACTCGGCGTCGAGCTGGAAGAGACAGCACTCGGCGGGTGGTAACCGTTTGCTGTGGACCGTAGAGGCATGCGACGACGCCCCGCAAGACTTTGAGCCACGCCATCTCGACGGCATCGACTCCAGATCGCCTCACCAGGCCCTGTCGTCACATTCCCGTCGTCGCCCGCAGGGCGGCCTCGCGGCGTCGTGGGAATACCTCCCGGTCGAGCGAAGCCGAGAGTGGGGGAGCGTGCTCTCGGCGTGCCGGGCCCTGTCCCGCGTACTGGATGTACTCGGGTCAGGGCCCGGTGCGGCGGTGGGATCCCTCCCGGTCGAGCGAAGCCGAGAGTGGGGGAGCGTGCATGGCGTCGCGAGGCAGACGGGAATGTGACGACAGGGCCTAAGCCCAGAACTGCCCAATCAACCCACCCGTCGGCTCGGGTGACACCGAGGATGCCGACCACACCGGAGCCTCGCGCCACACAAGGACATTGACCGGCCATGGGTCGTGCGCCTAGCGTGGAATACGTTTACTCCCCTGTCTACTCCCCTGCCTTTCTCGTGCCGCCCACCCCGATGTCGCCCTGACCTAGGACGAAACCCCTCGCGCAAGCCGTACGACAGGTCGGGCCGGCCCGGCCGGGGCCCGGCCTCGTCAGGACGGTCGGGTCCTCCGGTGAAGGCACCGCACGCCGCCACGGGTCGAGCCCGCGGCACCCCGCACAGCCGAAAGGAAGTACCACCATGTCCGAACCCGTCCAGCGGAGATCCCTGCTCAAAATGGCCGCCGGTGCCGCCGCAACGGGCTGGCTGTGGCAGGCCGGGGCCCCCGCCCACGCCGCCGGAGGCAGGACGGACGCGTCCTCGTCCGCGCTCGACACGCTCGTCCTCGGCGACCGGGCCTCCGAGCGCGCCCACGGTCTCGCGACGACACTCTCGGAGGTCGTCACCGGTGGTCTCGGTGAGGCGGCCCGGGTGCTCAACCCGCCGCAGGCGGCCGGTTTCTGGGGTGGCACCCTCAAGGCGGACCTGGCCTGCCGCCCCAAGGGTCCGACGTACGTGACCATCAAGCTGTGGGGCTCGGAGCACGGCGAGGACCTCGGACGGCTCCAGCTCTTCGCGGAGGGCGAGCAGGTGGGCCACTACCACCTCGGCGCCGTGGACCCGCTCGACATCGCCGCCGAGGACCCGCGCACACCCGAGCGCTTCTACTTCCACACGCTCGCCCTGCCCGCCGAACTCACCGCGGGCAAGCGCAAGGTGAGCCTGGAGGTCCGTTCGATGGGCCGGATCGCGGGCTACGCGCAGTCGGCGGCCGACTACTACAAGGACATGACCGGCCCCAGCCGCACGATCTACCGCCTCTACACCCACGACGAGCCGTACTTCGCCCCCGCCGACGACGATGTCACCGGCACGCTCCCGGAACCGCGCACGCGCACCTCGCCCGGCAGCGAGATCGTGGACACCATCACCGCCCGGGTCGTCGCGCAGGCCGCCGCCGAGGCGTCCCGTACCTCGCCGCAACTCGACCTGTGGTACCTGGAGTTCCTGGCCCGCGCCTACGCGATGCCCAGCACCGGCGCGTACCGCAACGGCGCGGTGCCGGGGCAGATCACCAGCAGCCTGGACGCCATCTACTGGAAGTACCTGTCCGACGCGAAGGTCATGACCGACTCCAGCCAGCAGTGGATGGGGCTCGGCCGGGCGGGTCTGGTTCTGCTGGCGCTCGCCGACGAGTTGGAGCCGCTGCTCGACGAGCCGGTCATCGGCTCGCCCGGTGCGATCTCCAACCCCGGCTTCGAGTACGGCACTTCGGGCTGGCGGTCCGCGACCTGGGCCGGCAGTGGCACCACCTCCCGCGACACCTCCGTCCACCGCACCGGCACCGCCTCGGCCAAGGTGACCGTCCCGTCGGCCGGCACGGTCGGCTGGGTGACCTCGTCCAAGATCCCTGTGGATCAAGGGACTTACACGTACGGCACGTGGGTCAGGACCGATGGCGTGGGCACGAACAAGGCGTATCTGGACGTGCTGTTCTTCGACGCGAACGGCAAGATCGTCGGCGGGGACAACAAGTTCTACGCCTCCGGAGGCACCCACGACTGGGAGCAGGTGACCGCCCGGCTCGCCACGCCCGCCTCGGCGACCCGGACAGAGATTCACCTCCGGCTCGAAGGCGCGGGCACGGTCTGGTTCGACGACCTGACCCTCGCCCCGCCGTCCGGGTCCTCGTACGCCCCGGTGATCCGCCGGGACGCCTGGACGAGGATGCTCCTCGACAGCCGCGAGTACTGGCGGCAGCACTTCCCGCAGTACACCAACCAGGCCATCATCTGCGCCATCGGCCTCTATCTCGCCGACCGGGGCCTGACCTGGCTCGGCTCGGACAAGGCCTGGGGCGAGAAGAAGGCCCGCGGCTACCTCTACCAGTCCGTGGGCCTCACCCCCTGGCTGGGCCCGGAGGCCGAGGACGGCACCCCGACCAAGCCGCTCGGCGGCTCGTACCACCAGGTCACCGAGAAGGGCGTCTCCAAGGAACTCGGCTACGCCGGCAACTACGGCGAGCTCCAGGACTGGCTGTCCCTCGTCCACGACGCGGTGACCGGCATCGGCGGGGTGCAGGACGACGAACTCCACGCCCACCTGGTGAAGATGACCAAGGCCCGCGCCGTCTTCCACCATCCCGCGCTGGACGCCGACGGCTACCGCACCATGCGCATCGAGGCCGTGACCGGCTGGCGGGACGCCGAGTACCCCGGGAAGATCGCCTACGACGAGGGCGACAAGTGGGACGGCCATCCGCTGCGCCTCGCCGCCCTGCTCAAGGACCCCGAACTGACCGCCTACGCCCGGCAGTCCCTCGACGAGGGACAGGTCTTCGAGGTCCTGAAGAAGACGTACGACCTCGGCGCCTCCGCCCGCACCAACCTCAACCTCCTGTCCACCGCCGACGACTACGCGTACATCAGCGAGGCCCCGGCGACCGCCACGCGCCTGCCCATGACGCCCGGCGCGCCGGACCTCGTCTTCTCCGACGAGGAGAACGGCCTGGTCGCGGTCAAGCACGGCGACGAGATCCTCTACGCCTCCCTGTACTGGCGGGCCCGCTGGGGCGTCAACCGCCTCGCCCGCGTGCACCTGATCACGGCCGAGGGCGTCGAACGCTCCGCGACGATCTGGCAGGACGTCGACTTCGACCCCGACGGCCGCTCGTTCACCGAGCCCGACTGGGTCAACTTCGAGTTCGCGGTCGGCGATCTCGCCATCCCCGACGGCGGCTTCCCGCCGCCCGGCGACACCGTCCACCAGGCCTTCGCCGGCCAGGTACTGCCCTTGGCCAAGGCACCCGCCGACGTGCCGGCGATCCCGGTGGGCGAGGAGAGCCCCTTCGCCGGACGCGCCTCCTTCCACCGCTGCGCGTACGGCCCGTATCTGATCGCCATGAACACCACCACCGACCGCACCTACACCCTCACCACCGAGGACTTCGGCCCCTCCCGTGACCTCGTCACCGGCGCCCGGGTGGGCACCGGGGAGAAGATACGGGTCAAGCCCGGCCGCACGGTGGTGCTGCGCAAGCGGCGCTGAGCGGGGGCGCGCTCGGCGCGTCTGCCATAGGGCGGGCGCGCTGCCCGCCGCCGCTCGTCCTCGGGACGGGTTCGGTGGTATCGAGCCAGTCTCAGGGTCTGGTCGAGCGGTCGCCGTCAGGGTGTCGTCGATCAGGCACGGGGTCGCGGACCGTTCGAGAGCCGGTGACGGCTGCGGACGGAACCGTCCGGTCCCCGCGCACGACGACACCGTGACGAGAAGGCGGACTACGGCGTGACCAGCAGACTGCCTTGGCCCGATTCCGAACCCGAACCCGACCACGGCCACGGCCACGGCCACGGCCACGGCCACGAAGCCGGCCACGACGGCAACACCGGCACGAGCAGCGGGGAAACGGCGATCGTGATCGTCGGTCTGGCGGCTCGCGAGACGGTCGGACGGGTGCCCGACGGGGTCGCGGCGTTCTTCGGGGATGCCGTGCACGGGGCTTCCCGGGAGCGGCTCGGTGCGCTTCAGCTGGTGTGGGGCGCGCTGGAGGACGCCGGGATCGTTCCCGGTGCGCTGTGCGGCGCCGATGTGGGTGTGTTTCTCGTGGCGGCGGCGGCCGAGCCCGGGGACAGGGACGGGGACGGGGTAGTAGGCGGCTCGGACGGGCTGGCGGTGCTCGTCGGGGGTGATCTCGGCTGGGGGCGGGGGGGGTGAAGGCGATGGAGCACGGGGTGCTGCCGCGCACCCTGCACGTGGGCGCGCCGAGCCCGCACGTGGACTGGTCGGCGGGCGCGGTCGAACTGCCGACCGAGACCCGGGGGTGGCCGGACGCGGGACGCCCGCGCCGGGCGGGCGTCTCGTCGTTCGGTGTCAGCGGCACCAACGCGCATCTGATCCTGGAGGAGCCGGAGGAGCCGGAGGAGCCGGAGGCGGGCGCCGACTCCGGGCCGCCCGCTGAGGCGGACCAGACCCGGACATGGCCCACCGGGGTGTCATGGGTGCTGTCCGGGCGGAGCGTCGACGCCCTGCGGGCCCAGGCCGCGCGGCTGGCGGCCCATGTGCGGGAACGTCCGGAGCTGACGCGTGCGGAGGTGGGTGCGGCGCTGGCCCGTGGCCGGTCGGTGTTCGAGCACCGGGCGGTGGCCATCGGCGCCGATCCGACCGAACTGGTGGCGGGCCTGACGGCCCTGGCGGAGGGCCGCCCGGCGCCCGGCCTGTTCCACGGCCGGGTCACCTCCGACAGCCGTACCGTGCTGGTGCTCTCCGACCACGGCCTCGCACGGGACATCGACTGGGCGGCCCGGCTCGTGCTCACCTCACCGGCGTTCTCCCGGCGGCTGGCCCACTGCCGGCGGGCGCTGGCCAAGGTCGGCGACCACGCGCTGCGCGGCGGTGCCTTCCCGGGGTCCGAACCGACCGTGCGATGGGCGGTGCTGGTGGCGCTCGCCGGGGTGTGGAGGAGTACGGCGTACGTCCGTCGGCGGTGGTCGGCGAGGGTGTGGGCGAGATCGCGGCGGCCTGTGTGTCCGGCGCGCTGTCGCTCAAGGAGGGCGCGCAGGCGGTGGCGCACGGCATCCCGGCTCCGCGTCGGCCGAGACGAAGGAGTGGCCATGGCCTCGACACCACTGCTCTTCCTGCACGGTTACCGGCACGGTTCCTGGTGCTGGAGCGAGGTCGTCGCCAAGGTGACGGCGGGCGGTCGGCGGGCGGCAGCGGTGGACATGGCGGGTCACGGGCTGTACGCCCGTCGGCCCGCGTGTCTGTCCCGGCGCCCGTTCGCCCCTGACGCGGTCGCCACGGAGGTCTCCCCGGTCGCGGATGTCGACCTGGACCGGGCGGCCGGACTCCTCGTCTCGCAGGTCAGGCAGGTCGGGCGCGGCGGTCCGGTCACCGTGGTGGCACACAGCATGGGCGGCACGGTACTGACACGTGCGGCCCAGCACGCGCCCGAGCTGATCGAGCACATGGTGTACCTGACGGCGTTCATGCCGGCCTCGGACGTCCCGGCGCTGGCGTACATCCAGTCGGCCGACAACGAAGGCGATCTCGTGGGCCCGTCGTTGCGTGCCGACCCCGCGGTCGTCGGCGCGCTGCGCTTCGACCTCGCGTCGGAGGACGCCGCCTACCGGCAACAGCTGCGCCAGGCCTTCTTCGGGGATGTCGATCCGGTCGTCGCCGACGCCGCCCTCGGTCTGCTGTCACCCGACGCGCCGGTCGGTATCGCGCTGGGCGCCACCGCCCTGACCCGCGACGGCTGGGGATCGATCCCGCGCACCTATGTCACCTGCGCGCGGGACATGGCGATACGCCCGCCGGTGCAGCGCGGATTCATCGCGGAGGCCGACGCCGCCTTCCCGGACAACCCGACCTCCGTGGCGGAACTGGACGCCTCCCACTCACCGTTCCTGTCGATGCCGGACCAGGTCGCGGACATCGTCACGAAGACGGGCTGACGACGCGCCACATGAGCGCCGGCGCGCCGTTGCCCCACTGGTTCGCCGAACTGGACGGGCAGGACAAGCACCGCAAGCCCGTCCGTCACGAAATATTTTCGCGATCGGGATCCACGGACGTACGCAGCGGCACTCAGGCCACGCCAGGGGGCCGACATCGGGCATCACCCCACATATCCGTGCGCCCCGCCCTTCTTGCCTTCGCGCTCGCGGCCCCGTTACTTTGCGGCGATGTTTCTGGCCAGGTGCGCGGTGCGGTCCGGCGCGCCGGTGTTCGGCGCACAGAACGGACTCGGGTGACAGGTCGAGGCAAGAATCGGCAGGAGGCGCAGCACGGTCTGCTCACGAGCATCGCCGCCGAGGCGGGGGTCTCGCTGAGCACCGTTTCCAAGGTGGTGCACCGGCGCCGTGACGTGGGCGCCTCGACAAGGGACCGGGTCGAGGAACTGCTGGCGCGGCACGGGTATGTCCGCCCGTGGGATCAGGACCCTGCCGCGCCCCGGCAGATCATCGTCGTCTTCCGCGACCTGTCCGGCCCGTACACGCTGGAAGTGGTTCGCGGCATCGTCGACGCGGCGGGCGAACTGGGCATCGACGTGGTCACGGGGACGACCGGCAGGCGGTCCATCTCGGGGTGGTTGGAAAAGTGCGTGGCGCTCGGCGCGGCGGGCATCGTGATCGTGATCTCGATGCTGGCCGAGGAGGACCAGAGGCGGATCGTCGAGCAGCGGCTGCCCGTGGTGCTGATCGACCCGCTCAGCGCGCCGTCGGAGGACATCCCGAGCATCGGCGTGACGAACTGGAGCGGGGCCCGGGAGGCGGTTCAGCACCTGCTGGGCCTCGGGCACACGCGGATCGGGATGGTCGCGGGCCGCTCGCACTCCCTGGCCGGGGCGGCACGCCTGCACGGCTATCGGGCGGCGCTGGGCGAGGCCGGAATCGGCTACGACCCGGCCATCGTGCGCTCCACCGACTTCGACTACACCGAGGCGCTCGCCGCGTGCCTGCAGATCCTGCGGGCCGACGACCCGCCCACGGCCGTCTTCGCGGCCAGCGACGCGCAGGCGCTCGGCGTACTGGAGGCGGCCCGGCAGCAGGGGCTGGCCGTGCCGGAGGACCTGTCGGTGATGTCGTTCGACGACACGCTGGTGGCGGCCATGGCCTGCCCGCCGCTGAGCGCGGTGCGTCAGCCGTTCGAGGAACTGGGACGGGAGGCGACCCGGGTGCTCATGGATCTCTCGGAGGGCCGACCGCCCGCGTCCTCGCGCATCGAACTCGCCACGGAGCTGGTCGTGCGGACCTCCACGTCCGTTCGCCGCCGCGTCAATACCGCGTGAACCGATTTTCCGCGAAACCCTTTCGAAACACGACGGTGACAGTGCGATATCCCTTGCGAATACTGGCACCCTGCTCGCACCCCGATTCTCCCTCTCATGGAAAAAGGATGCGCGCTCCCCCTTGTGAAAGGAACAGCGTTGACAAGAACCTGGGCTGGAAGAGTTTTCGCCTCGGCGACAGCCTTCGCGATAGGTGCGGCATTCGCCATTGCCTCCGCGACAACCGCGTCGGCGTATCAGCCGAGTCCCGCGAACCTGTATACGGCGAACAACACCGCCGCGTGCAACAAGAACCCCTGCGTCCTCTACCCCAAGTCGGCCCAGCTGCCGAGCGGGCGGATCGTCGCGGCGTTCGAGAACAGCCAGACCGCCCCGGTGGGGCAGACGATGCCTCTCCACAAGAGCGACGACGACGGTACGACGTGGGCGAAACTGGCCGACATCCAGGCCCCCGCGTATCTCTCCGGCGACTCCGCGTACGCGAAGTACACCAGCAACTGGACCAACCCGTATCTCTACGTCCTCCCGCAGGCCGTCGGCTCCCTGAGTGCCGGCACGCTGCTGCTGGCGAGCATCGTCTCGGGCGACGACGCCTACTACCAGGAGCAGAAGGCCGCGAACTCCAGCTGGACGCCGTCCGGTGACGGCGACCGCAAGGACGTGGCGCTCGCCCTCTACGCGAGCACGGACGACGGCGCGACCTGGAGCTTCAAGAACATCATCGAGGCCGGCGGCTGGCAGGGCGGCAGCGCCGGAGCCGTCGGCCGGGTCTCGGCGGCCAACACCAACGCCCAGGTCGACCCCATCTGGGAACCGCACCTCCTCGCCCACAACGGCAAGCTCATCGCCTACTACTCCGACGAGAAGGACTACACCGGCTACGACACCACCACGGGCGCCCCGACCCTCGACCCGGACAACGACACGGCGACCGACTCCGGCGGCCAGGTCCTCCTGCACCGGACCTGGGACGGCACCAGCGCCTCGGCCTGGAGCAGCCCGGTCGTCGACGTCCCCGGCTCCACGGTGAGCATGGGCGGCGGCAAGACGGAGATCGGCGGCGGCCGGCCCGGCATGACGACCATCGCGCCCACGACCGACGGCAAGTGGCTGCTGACGTACGAGTACTGGGGCGGCGGCACCAACGTCCGCTACCGGATCTCCGACGACCCGCTGAAGTTCTTCTCGGCCACGGACGCCGCGATCACCGCGCTGCCCGTGCCCTCGGGCGGCAACAAGCTGTCCACCGGGGGCAGCCCGGTCCTCCTGCCCATGCCCGACGGCCGGATCGCCTACAACGCGTCCGGCAGCGGCAGCGTCTGGGTGAACGAGTCCGGTCTGAGCACCGGCACCTGGAAGCAGTACCAGACGACCATCGCCTCCGGTTACAGCCGCAACCTCCAGTACGTCGACGGCACGGGACGCGTCCTGATCCTCCAGGCCTCCTGGAGCGGCGGCAGCGTCGGCCCCGTGAAGTACGCCGAAGTCGACCTCGGCCGCTCCGACGGCACCTACTACAGCCTCGTCAACCGGCTGACCGGCCAGGTCCTGTCCACCGCGTCCGGCAAGACGCAGGACGCCAACCTCACCGGCGACACCCCCGACCTCGTACTGAGCGCCGACTCCGCCGCCGCCACCCAGCGCTGGCACATGACCGCCAAGGGCAGCGACACGACACTGCTCAACAAGGCCGGCGGCCGTGCGGCAGCCATCTGGACCGGCAGCGCGACGGCCGGGCAGAAGCTGGCACAGTGGGTCGACGACGATGCCACCGACAAGAAGTGGACCCTCGTCTCCACCACCGACGGCTACTACCGACTCCGCTCGGCCCGTAACACCAGCCTGTACATGACCGGGGCCACCGCGGGCGGCTCCGTCACCCTGGCCGCGTCGGCCTCCGACGGCTCGCAGGAGTGGCTGCCGGTCGCGGACCCGCTCCCCACGGCCTCGACCTTCACCCTGAAGGGCACCAACTCCGGCCGCTGCCTCGATGTCCCCAACGGCCAGACGGGCGTCCAGGTCCAGGTCTACGACTGCTCGGGCAACGCCAACCAGACCATCACCCGGACCACGGCCGGTGAGCTCCGAGTATCCGGCAAGTGCCTGGCCGCCAACGCCGACGGCACCACCACGGGCACCAAGGTCATCCTGTGGGCCTGCAACGGGAAGACCAGCCAGCAGTGGGCCTTCCGGGTCGACGGCACCATCGTCAACCGCTCCAACGGCCTGGTCCTCGACGTGAACGGCGCGGGCACGGCCAACGGGTCGAAGGTCCAGCTGTGGACCGGCCTGGGCAGCACCAACCAGACCTGGACCCGAAGCTAGGTTCAGGCCACGCCACTCTGCGGGTGTGAAGAAGCCGGTACCTCCGATCCATACGGAGGTACCGGCCCCCTCAGTTGCGCTCGACCGTTACGGGCACGGCCAGTTGCGCTCGACCGTTACGGGCACGGCATGGTGCCGAAGCACCGTCGCGTCACGCTCCGCACCGACGAGCCGGACGACTGCCCGCACCGGTGTGTCGAGGCTCGAAGAGCCGGCGTGGAGCTGGATCTCCCCGGCCTCGACGATCCTTCGGCCGTCCAGGCCGGCGAAGGCCAGGCGGTCGGTGTGGACGTGAAAGCGGACCGTCGCCTGTCGGCCGGGGGCGAGGGCTACCTTGGCGAAACCCAGCAGGGAGCGTACCGGCCGAGTTACCTGGGCGACCGGGTCGATGGCGTACAGCTGGACAGTCTCGGCGCCCGCGACCGCCCCCGTGTTGCGCACCCGTACGTCGACCGTGAACTCGCCGTCCGTAGGGACCTGTTGGCGGTCAAGGGTCAGCAGGTCGGTCTCGAACGTGGTGTACGACAGCCCGTGCCCGAACGGGAACGCGGGCGTGGGGTCGAGGTTCGAAAGGAAACTCTGCCGGTCGCCGAGGGCGGGTGAAGGTAGGTGTACGGCTGACCGCCCGGGGAGAGGGGGATCTGCACGGGCAGCTTGCCGCTGAAGTTGGCGCGGCCGGACAGGAGCCGGGCCACCGCCCGGCCGCCTTCCTCCCCCGGCAGGAAGACCTGGACCATGGCCGCGGCGGCGGACGCGAACCGCCCGACGGCGTAGGGCCGTCCGCTGTTGACGATCAGCACGACGGGTTTCCCGGTCGCCAGCACCGCCTCGGCCAGTTCCTCCTGAACACCCGGCAGCCGCAGATCCTCCACATCGCAACCCTCGCCGGAGGTGCCGATGCCGAACATGCCGGCCTTGTCGCCGACGACCAGGACGGTGAGGTCCGCGTCGACGGCTGCCGTCACGGCGGCGGGGAGTTCCGAGCGATCCTCGTCCCGGATCGGGCAGCCTTGTACGAACTCCCAGTGAACGGAGGGGAGTTCCTCGGCCAGTGCGGTGCGCAGGGAGGCCGCCTCGACGCCGTTGCCGAGGTCGTCGCGCTTGGCCAGGACATGGTTGGGGAAGCTGTAGCAGCCGAACATGGTGCGTACGTCGTCCGCGCAGGGGCCGAGGACGGGAAATACCTCGGTTACGAAATGCTTTCGGGGTCACGCAAGCCGACCGAGTGGCCCGCGCTGAAAGCGGTCGCAGCGGAGCTGGGGATCTGCGCGGCCGGGACGGTGCGGACCTGGGTCCGCAAGGGCCGAAGCCGCGGCGGGCCGGCGAGTTCTTGGGCGGCAGTGGCTGACCCTCACCTGGCTGATCGGTCCCGTCGTGGGCGCGCTCGGCTTCCAGTTGGGGAGACGCCGCGCGCTGACCCTGCTGCCGGACCAGCATGTCTGCGTGGTCAGCGCGAGCCGGATCGCCGCTGATGCCCCCGAGGCGTGGCGCCTGCTCCACCCGCGCCGACCGCTCACCCTGATTCCGGTCCCGCAGCGAGCAGCGACATCGAACATGAGTAGGTCTGAGACAGCAGGACCTTCCGTGGACGAGGTGTGTCCCAGCGATTGATCCGGCTGAAGACCGATCACCTGCCCTGCGACCGCGCGCCGAAGCGACGGCGGGGTCGCGGCGCACAGACGGCAGCGGCACGTACGCACATGGAATACGTACTCCTACCGATGCGCCTCTTACACCTGTGTTCGAATCTATCTCCGTGGGCAAGCCGCCGACGAGCACGGCACTTCCAAGGAGGTCGGGGTCGGCGGCGGAGAGGACTTCTGGGGTCGTACCACTGTGGACTTGCGGTCGCAGCGGGCCGCCGACCACGAACTGTCGCCCGCCCTGAGTCCCTTATGGGCATCGGGGCGCGCATCGACCTCCTGACCTCTGCACGACTTGAACGGGCCCTGCCACGAGACCAGTTCGGCAAGGCCGCCCGACCTCACCCTGGGGACATCACATGCGTATGCACATGTACACCACGGCCAGCGTCCTTTCCGGCGTCCTCGTACTCTCGGCGCTCGCTCTTCCGGGCGCCGCCCAGGGAGCGGAGCACCCGACGGTGGCGGCGTCCGATCTCAGAGCCTTCGCCGGGAAGGGCGTCCGGCCGGCGGACGCGCTGGGCGACACCACCTTCAAGGACGGGATCGTCAACAAGGGCAAGGACATCGTGCTCGGTGTGACGGGCAAGAAGGCCGTTCCCGTCACGTTCACCGCCTTCGACGAGGAAGGACTGGCCCTCACCCAGGCATTCCTGTGGCAGGGCACCGACATTTCGAGCACGGACACCATCACCGGTGCCCTGGGGACGGACGACGACCCCGACTGCACGGAGACAACGGTCCCGGGCGGCTACCGCTACCGCTGCGAGGCGGTCTTCACCATCGACCCCGCGGTCGACTTCAAGGACGGCAACGGCACCGCGGGGACCTGGAAACTCCTCCTGGGCGCCTACGACCTCTACCTGAACATCAGCATCGACGACGACGTCGCCAGGAGCAAGATCAAGCGTGCCGCCAAGCTGACCACCAACGCCTCCCCGGAGCCGGTGAGGAAGGGCAAGGCCATCACGGTCTCCGGCAAGCTGAGCCGCGCCAACTGGACCACGGGCAAGAACGCGGGATACGGGAGCCGGCCGGTGCAGTTGCAGTTCCGCAAGAGGGGCAGCAGCACCTACACCACCCTCAAGACGGTCAAGACCAGCGGCACCGGCACCCTGAGCACCACCACCAAGGCCGGCTCCGACGGCTACTACCGCTTCGTCTTCGCCGGAACCACCACGACCGGCTCCGCGAAGGCGCCCGGCGACTTCGTCGACGTCAGGTAGGCAGCTTCCCGGCCGGGACCGGGCGGTGACCGGTCGGCGGAGGCTCACTGAGCATCGCCGAGGGCACCGGGACCACACTCAGTCCTCTTCCCCGCGGGCGTCCCCGAAACGGCTCCCGGTGCGGCGGCGGGACATCAGCGCGGCCAGGGCGGTGCGCGAGGAGACCCCTGTCTTGCGGAATGCGCGGTAGGCATGGGTTTCGACGGTGCGCCGGCTGACGTAGAGCCGGTCCGCGATGGCCTGGCTGGTGAGCCCCTGCGCCACCAACTCGGCTGTCTCCAACTCCCGGGCGGTCAGGGCGGCGAGCCGTTCGGTGAGTTCGGTGCGGTCCGGGGAACCGTACGGGGCCTCGGAGCCGCCACCGGGCGGACGGGTGGCGTCGGCGAGGCCGATCAGCATTCCGCTGCCGCCCGCCTCGGCGAGCCGGCGCCCCCTGAGCCAGGCGCGCGTTCCGCCCCGGCCACGGCCCGCCGCCGCTTCCAGAGCTTCATGACAGAGCCCCCTCCCCATCACTGCCGCGCCAGGTCGGCCGCGCACGCATCGTCCTCTCCTTCTGGACCGCCCGTGGTGCGACCGGCCGGGAGCCTCGGGCACCGTGGCACGCTGGTGAGCGCCCATGCGCGTGACCTTCGCTGCCGCAAGGTCGATACTTCCCCCTGGGCGCGCCCCCGCCGGAGCGCGCTCACGACCGCCACGAACCGCCACGATCGACAACCGAACAAGCCTATGCTGACCTGCAAAGACGCAGGCTATCTGCTCGTCTGACAATCCCTCCAGGAGGTACCCATGCGGATGCTCATCAACGTCGCGGAGAGCGTTGTCGCGGACGCGTTGCGGGGTATGGCGGTCGCGCATCCCGAGTTGACCGTGGATGTGGAGAACCGGGTGGTGGTGCGGCGGGACGCGCCGGTGGACGGGAAGGTGGGGCTCGTCTCCGGGGGCGGGTCGGGGCACGAGCCGTTGCACGGTGGGTTCGTGGGGCCCGGGATGCTGTCGGCGGCCTGTCCCGGTGAGGTGTTCACCTCGCCCGTGCCGGACCAGATGGTGCGGGCCGCCGCGGCCGTGGACAGCGGCGCCGGGGTGCTGTTCATCGTGAAGAACTACACCGGCGACGTACTGAACTTCGACATGGCCGCCGAACTCGCCGAGGACGAGGGCATCCGGATCGCCAAGGTGCTCGTCAACGACGACGTGGCGGTGACGGACAGTCTCTACACCGCCGGCCGGCGCGGTACGGGCGCGACCCTCTTCGTGGAGAAGATCGCGGGGGCCGCCGCCGAGGAGGGGCAGCCGTTGGAGCGGGTCGAGGCGCTGGCCCGGCAGGTGAACGAGAACTCCCGCAGTTTCGGGGTGGCGCTCAGCGCCTGCAGCACACCCGCCAAGGGCAGCCCGACCTTCGATCTCCCCGCCGGAGAGCTGGAGTTGGGCGTCGGCATCCATGGGGAGCCGGGGCGTGAGCGGCGGGCGATGATGACCTCCCGCGAGATCGCCGACTTCTCGGTGAACGCGATCCTCGACGACATGAACCCCCGCAACCCGGTGCTGCTGCTCGTCAACGGCATGGGCGCCACACCCCTGCTGGAGCTGTACGGCTTCAACGCGGAGGTGCAGCGCGTGCTCACCGAGCGCGGGGTCGCCGTGGCCCGCACCCTCGTCGGCAACTACGTCACCTCGCTCGACATGGCCGGTGCGTCGGTGACGCTGTGCCAGGTCGACGAGGAACTGCTGCGACTGTACGACGCGCCGGTGCGCACGCCGGGGCTGCGCTGGGGTGTGTGAGGACGGCATCGAACCGTCCTCTGACGGTCAGTCATATCTCGTACCACGCAAGGAGATTCCGTGCTCGACGCCGATTTCTTCCGTCGTTGGATGACGGCCACGGCGGCCTCGGTGGAGCGTGAGGCCGAGCGGCTCACGGCGCTCGACTCGCCGATCGGGGACGCCGACCACGGCAGCAATCTGCGCCGTGGGTTCACCGCCGTGGTGGCCGTACTGGAGAAGGACGCCCCGGACACACCCGGCGCCGTCCTCGTGCTCGCCGGGCGGCAGCTGATCTCGACCGTCGGCGGCGCGTCCGGCCCGTTGTACGGCACCCTGCTGCGCCGCACCGGAAAGGCGCTCGGTGAGGCCGCGGAGGTGAGCGAGGCCCAGTTGACGGACGCGCTGCGCGCCGGGGTCGATGCGGTGATGGCGCTGGGTGGGGCGGCGCCCGGCGACAAGACGATGATCGACGCGCTGGTGCCGGCGGTCGACGCGCTCCCCGAGTCGTTCGCCGCCGCGCGGGCCGCCGCCGAGGAGGGCGCCCTGGCGACCATGCCGTTGCAGGCCCGCAAGGGCAGGGCCAGTTACCTGGGCGAGCGGAGCATCGGGCACCAGGACCCCGGTGCCACCTCCGCCGCGCTGCTGATCACGGCCCTCGCCGGCGCCGCCGAGGCCGGGGAGGCCGCCGATGTCTGACGGGAAGCGGGTGGGCATCGTGCTGGTCTCGCACAGTGCCGCCGTCGCCGCGTCGGTCGCCGAGTTGGCGCGGGGGCTGGCCGGTGCGGGTGCCGGGGTTCCCGTCGCCCCGGCCGGCGGCACCGAGGACGGCGGGCTGGGCACCAGCGCCGAGCTGATCTCGGCCGCGGCGGCCTCCGTGGACCGGGGCGCCGGGGTCGCGGTCCTCACCGACCTCGGCAGCGCGGTCCTCACCGTGAAGGCCCTCCTCGCCGAGGGGGACGAACTCCCCGCCGACACCCGTCTGGTCGACGCCCCGTTCGTCGAGGGCGCGGTCGCCGCGGTCGTCACGGCCTCGACGGGCGCGGACCTCGCGGCGGTGGCCGCCGCGGCCTCGGAGGCGTACACGTACCGGAAGGAGTGAGCCAAGTAGTGAGCCGCCCAGCGCCCCCGCTCGGTTGACCGCGCCGGTCGGTTGACCGCGCCACCCCGGTCGGTCGCCGCGCCGGTCAGTTCGCCGCGCCGCCCCGCATCGCCGCTCCCCTGCGCAGCGACGCGCCCCCGACCCATTCCCGTGCCAGCTCCTCCCCCAGTTCCACCGCCGCCTCATGGTCCTCGATCGGCGTCACCTTGGAGTCCTCGAAGACGATGTAGGTGACGCCGGAGGCGGTCCCGCCGGTGCGCGGGTCGGGGCGGATGCCGAGGGCCTCGGCCGTGGCGTAGGAGGCCTCGCCGATGATGTTCTGCGGGCCGGTGTCGCCCACGACGGCGTACTGGACCCGGTCCTCGTGGATGACGGCGGCGACCGAGCCGCCCTTGATGCCGTGGACCCGGTGGTCCCAGATGCGGCTGGCGACGGGGACCACGATGAACGGCAGGGTCTCGGAGCTGAGATAGCGGCCGTCGGACTGCAGGAAGGACGTGGCGGGCTGGAACCACGGGTCGGTGTCGCGGTTGCAGTGCGTGCTCGGCCGGCCGTCGCAGTCGATGTCCATGTCGGCCTTCCAGAACACCGCGCCGTCGGCTCCGCAGACCGGGATGACGGCCGGGGTGGCGGCGTCACTGCTGTAGAGCCCCTCGGAGACCCGGACGCAGCCACGCGCCTTCGCCAGCAGTTCGGCGGCGGTCACACCGCCCTCGCGGTGTACCGGCCGCTGCGGATGGGCCAGGGCGGGCAGGGCGACGGGGGCCAGCAGGGCGGCGCCGACGGCGGCCAGCGTCAATGAGCGGACACGCACGATGGGAACCCTCTCCTGGGGGACATGACGGACACTCACCCAAAGGTGGTGCGGGTCGGAGAGGTCGGCCACCGGGAGGGGGCCGGACGGATCACGGCGCCCACGGCACACACGGCACACACGACGCTCTCGGGGGTGTCCGGGACACGAGCGCGCGGCCGAGGGCCCGGACCGGACTCGGCCCCGGCCGCTCGGCCGCTCTGGTCGGCGCGGGATCGGCGACGACAGCGGCCCGCGCCGTACGACGCGAACCGGCCTGTACGACAGGCGAGTTCACGTCGCGTCGGAGCATCAGCATACGTAGCCGCGTGCCGTGCCGTGAACCGCGTCGCGGCCATCACGGCCGACCGGCGGGAGCATCGGGCCCGGCTCCGCTTCGCCTCACGCCCACCCCTTGATGTGACCGCGTCAGTCGTGTCATACATGGAGAAGAGATAGGTACAGACCAATCCCGAGAGGCTCGACGATCGAGGGGGCAGGATCGTGCGACGCGTTCCCCTACCGGCACGCCTCCTGGTGCCGCTGCTCTGCGGCCCGCTGCTCCTCACGGCCGCCTGCGCGAGCGAGGAGAGCCCCGGCCGACGTCCGCCGCCGGCCCCGCCCGGTGTCACCGCCGCCGCGGGCAGCGCCACCAGCGTGCACGTCATGTGGAACCGGGCCTCCGGGGACACCGAGATCGCCGGGTACGAGGTGTACCGGGGCCGTACCAAGGTGAAGGACGTGCCGGGCGGCACGCACATGGTGGACATCACCCGGCTCCGGCCGTCCACCACCTATGTGTTCACCGTGCGGGCCCGCGACACCGCCGGAGGCCTGGGGCCGCCCAGCGCGGAGGTCCGGGCCAGGACGCCCGCCGCCGGAACGCTCGACCGGCGGGCCCCGACCCGGCCGGGGCGCCTCGCCGCGAAAGCCGTCGGGAACAGGGCGGTGCAGCTGTCCTGGGAGCCGTCGACCGACGACCGGGACGTGGTGTCGTACGACATCCTGCAAGGCGGCTCGAAGATCCACGGTGTGGGCGGGGAGCAGACGGCGGCCGTGGTCACGGGGCTGCGGCCCGGCACCCGGTACTCCTTCACCGTGCGGGCGCGGGACGCGGCGGACAATGTCTCGCCGGTGAGCCGGACGGCACGGCTCACCACCGCGCCCGGTGCCGGCGACGGGCGGGGCACCGCGCCCACCGGGTTCCGCGCGGCCGTCCGCCGCACCGACGGGGCGTACTCCGTCGAGCTTTCCTGGCTGCCGCCGCGGGTCGACGGGGTGATCACGGAGTACGAGATCCAGCTCGACGGACGGCCCGCGACCACGCTCGTCTGGGGCGGGACCCCGCCCCGGGACCGGGCCACCCACGGCTTCTACGTGGGCCGGGAGGCCGGGGTGACGTACCGGGTGCGGATCCGCGCGAAGCTGCCGGACGGGACCTGGGGCGGGTTCTCGGCGGAGCGGGCGGTGACCACCGGCGGGTGAGCCGGAGCGGACGCCCGGAAGGTCCGCCGGGGTCGGGCGGCGCCGACACGCCCGGTTCCCCCGCTCGGCGGTATCCGTCACCTGCCCGGGTGTCGTCCGCATGCGGGCGGGGCGCGGGGCACGTTGGCTCACCCTGAGGCAGCACGGGTCTCCCGATCCTCGGCGGCGCACGGGACGTGCCGCCACCGTGCCGCTGGAGGGCAGACCATGCGTACGTCTCAGCTACTCCTCCGCTCCGGCCTGACGGTGGTCGCCGCGGCGCTGCCGATCGCCCTGACCGCGCACTCGGCCGCCGCCGCCCCCAGAGGAATCTCGGTCAACACCACGGGATCCTCGGTCACCGTCAACACCAGCGATTGCCCGACCAGCACCAACGGCACGTTCGGCACCGCCTCGCTGCTCTCCAGTGGGCAGGCGAACTTCTCCCAGGGGCGTCAGGTGACGCTCACCGGCACGAGCACCACCCAGTCCGCCTCCTGGTCGAACGTGGGCCCGGGTACGTACACCGTGATCGTGGTCTGCAAGGACGGGACCACGGCGGGCACCCAGTCCGTCATCGTCACCGCCGCCACCCCCACCATCGCCACGACGGCCTCGCCCGCGCGCGGTGTCCTGGGCGGCGTCGGCGGGGCGAGCCGGGAGTACGGCACCGTCACCCTCGTGGGCGGCGGGGCGCTGGTGGCGCTGGGCACGGGGGCGGCCGTCTGGTATCTGCGCCGCCGGGCCAAGCCGCACCGCCTCTGACCCCGGCTACAGCCGCCCCGCGTTCCCCTCGCCGGCGCCGGTGTCACCCGGCAGCGTCTCGAACTCCTCCAGGGCGTTCGTCAGCCACTGGGTCCAGAAGGTCTGCAGGTCGATGCCCGCCCGCAGGATCAGATGCTGGAGCCGGTCCTGGGCCGTGTCCCGGCCGGGCCCGAAGTCCCGCTTCTCGATCTCCTCGTACTCCGCCAACTTCCGCCGATGCAGGACGAGATGGCGCCGCAGATCGTCCTCGAGACCGTCCGTGCCGACCACGGCCGCGGCGCGCAGCCGGACGAAGAGCGCGTCGCGCCACGGCTTGGGGTCCTGGGGCGCGGAGGTCCAGCGGGCCAGTTCGGCGCGGCCGGCGGGGAGGACCTCGTAGCTCTTCTTCTGGCCCCGGGCGGGCCGTTCGGAGGGCAGGGCGCGGATGTGGCCCTCGCCCTCCAGTTTTCCCAGCTCGCGATAGATCTGCTGGTGCGTCGCCGACCAGAAGTAGCCGATCGACCGGTCGAACCGCCGGGTCAGCTCAAGGCCCGACGAGGGCTTTTCCAGCAGGGCGGTGAGGATCGCGTGCGGGAGTGACATGGGCTCATCCTAGGAAGCCCGGGGATCGGGAAGCGGGGGCGCGGGGACGGCCGCACGCGCCCGCCCCGCGGCCGGGTCTCCTACAGCGCCGCCGCCAGTTCCGTGCCCTGCTTGATCGCCCGCTTGGCGTCCAGTTCGGCCGCCACGTCGGCGCCGCCGATGAGGTGCGGGGACCGTCCGGCGGCGACCAGGGCGTCGTAGAGGTCGCGGCGCGGGTCCTGGCCGGTGCAGAGGACGACCGTGTCGACCTCCAGGACCTGGCGGACGCCGTCGACGGTGACATGCAGCCCGGCGTCGTCGATCAGGTCGTACTGGACGCCGGGGACCATGGTGACGCCTCGGTGGTTGAGTTCGGCGCGGTGGATCCAGCCGGTGGTCTTCCCCAGTCCGGCGCCGACCTTGGAGGTCTTGCGCTGGAGGAGGTGGACCGAGCGCGGCGGGGCGGGGCGTTCGGGGGCGGCGAGGCCGCCGGGGGCGCGGTAGTCCATGTCGACGCCCCACTGCCGGAAGTACGCGGCCGGGTCCTCGCTCGTCTTCTCGCCGCCGTCGGTGAGGAACTCGGCGACGTCGAAGCCGATGCCGCCGGCGCCGAGGATCGCGACGCGGTCGCCGACGGGGGCGTTGTCGCGCAGGACGTCCAGATAGCCGAGGACCTTGGGGTGGTCGGTGCCGGGGAGTTCGGGGGTGCGCGGGGTGACTCCGGTGGCGACGACGACCTCGTCGTACGCCGTGGCGGTGAGGTCCTCGGCCGCGACCCGGGTGTTGAGGCGTACGTCGACGCCGTGCTCGTCGAGTCGGGTGCGGAAGTAGCGCAGGGTCTCGTCGAACTCCTGCTTGCCGGGGACCTTGCGGGCGACGTTGAGCTGACCGCCGATCTCGCTCGCGGCGTCGAACAGGGTGACCTCGTGGCCGCGTTCGGCGGCGCTCACCGCGCAGGCGAGTCCGGCGGGGCCCGCGCCGACGACCGCGACGCGTTTGCGCAGCCGGGTCGGGGAGAGCACGAGTTCCGTCTCGTGGCAGGCGCGCGGGTTGACCAGGCAGGAGGTGATCTGGAGGTTGAAGGTGTGGTCGAGGCAGGCCTGGTTGCAGCCGATGCAGGTGTTGATGGCGTCGGCGCGGCCGTCGCGGGCCTTGTTGACGAAGTCCGGGTCGGCGAGCATCGGGCGGGCCATGGACACCATGTCGGCGTGGCCGTCGGCGAGCAACTCCTCGGCCAGTTCGGGGGTGTTGATGCGGTTGGTGGTGACGAGCGGCACGGAGACCGCGCCCATGAGCTTCTTGGTCACCCAGGTGTAGGCGCCGCGCGGCACGGAGGTCGCGATGGTGGGGATACGGGCCTCGTGCCAGCCGATGCCGGTGTTGATGATGGTCGCGCCGGCCGCCTCGACGGCCTTCGCCAGCGTGACCACCTCGTCGAAGGTGGACCCGCCGGGGACGAGGTCGAGCATCGACAGCCGGTAGACGACGATGAAGTCCTCGCCGACGGCCTCGCGGACCCGGCGGACGATCTCGACGGGGAAGCGGGTGCGGTTCTCGTACGAGCCGCCCCAGCGGTCGTCGCGGTGGTTGGTGCCGGCGGCGATGAACTCGTTGATCAGATAGCCCTCGGAGCCCATGATCTCCACGCCGTCGTATCCGGCCCGGCGGGCGAGGCGGGCGGTGTTCGCGTAGTCGTCGACGGTCCGCTCGACCTCGGCGTCGGTGAGCGCGTGCGGGACGAACGGGCTGATGGGGGCCTGGAGGGCGCTCGGGGCGACCAGGTCGCGGTGGTAGGCGTAGCGGCCGAAGTGCAGGATCTGCATCGCGATCCGGCCGCCCTCGCGGTGTACGGCGTCGGTGATCTCGCGGTGCTGGTCGGCCTCGGCGTCGGTGGTGAGCTTGGCGCCGCCCTCGTACGGGCGTCCGGCGTCGTTGGGCGCGATGCCGCCGGTGACGATGAGGCCCACTCCCCCTCGGGCGCGGGCCGCGTAGAACTCCGCCATCCGCTCGAAGCCGCGCTCGGCCTCCTCCAGGCCCACGTGCATGGAGCCCATGAGCACACGGTTGGGGAGCGTGGTGAAGCCCAGGTCGAGCGGGCTCAGCAGATGCGGGTAGCGGGTCGTACGGCTCATGGGGGCCTCCGTGCGTGGCGTCGTCCTGAAGGTTGTAGACGACGCCACGCCGTTTATGCAACTAGTTGCACAATGGGTGAGGGCAAGGCCACATCGGGGGCGGGGAGCCTTCAGCGGGCCGCTCCGCGGTCTCAGGTGAGGGTGCCGAGGACCACGTGGGCGTGCATCTCCGCCGAGACGGCCGTGCGGGCGGTGAGGCCGGAGCGGCGGAAGGTGGCGAGGGCCGTCGGTGCCTGGCGTTCGCTCGTCTCGACGAGGAGGCAGCCGCCGGGGGCGAGCCACTCGGGGGCCTCGGCGGCGACTCTGCGCAGGACGTCCAGGCCGTCCGTGCCGCCGTCCAGGGCGACGAGGGGTTCGTGGTCGCGGGCCTCGCTCGGCAGGAACGGGACCTCACCGGTGGGGACGTAGGGGACGTTCGCCGCGAGGATGTCGACACGGCCCCGGAGGTGGGCGGGCAGCGCGGCGAAGAGGTCGCCCCCGTGGGCGTGGCCGCCGTGCGGCGCGAGGTTGCGTCGGGCGCAGTGGACCGCCGCCGGGTCGATGTCCGCCGCGTGCAGTTCGGCGCCGTCGAGCGAGGCGGCCAGGGCTGCGCCCACCGCGCCCGAGCCGCAGCAGAGGTCGACGACGACCGAGGCGGTGGGGACGGCGGCGAGGGCCCGCTCGACGAGGAACTCGGTGCGGCGGCGGGGGACGAACACGCCGGGTTCCACGGTGATGCGCAGGCCCGCGAACTCGGCCCAGCCGAGGACGAGTTCGAGGGGGAGGCCCGCGACGCGACGGTCGACCATGGTGGCGGCCTCGTCGGGGGTGCGCGCGGTGGTGAGGATCAACTCCGCCTCGTCCTCGGCGAAGACGCAACCGGCGGCGCGAAGTGCCGTGACGACAGAGGGGGTGGTGAGAAGTGGCATGAGGGCCGAGAGCCTTTCGGTGGGCCGAAGGGCGCTCCCGCGGTGGCCTATCGGCCGTGCACCGCGCCGCGTTGAGGTGAGAGCACCCGACCTGACACAGCGGTAATGGGTCCCACCTCCTCGGCCTCCCGTGCTGACTGGCCCGGCAACCCTACCCCATGGTCACGACCGAACTTCACGGGCACGAGCGGCCTCCCGAGGAGCGCTTTCCGACCATCGGCCCCGCTGCGCCGCGAGCGCGGCGGGGCACCACCGCGAATACCACGGGCGAGGCGCCCGGCGGGGCTTGGGGAGGGCGCCGGGGCGTCCCGACGGGCCCCCGCCAGAAGGGGCAGCCGCCCCCGGCACACCCGTCGGCGGCGCACGACCCGACGCGCGCGGCCGACGCTCCCGGCGGGACTTGGACGGGCTGTGGGGCGACCTCGGCGCGCCCCGGCCCGAACGGGGCGCCCCGGCACACCCGTCGGCGCACGGCCCGGCGCGGAGGGCCGACGCCCCTCCCGG
Organism: Streptomyces phaeolivaceus; assembly: GCF_009184865.1. Taxonomy (NCBI): domain Bacteria; kingdom Bacillati; phylum Actinomycetota; class Actinomycetes; order Kitasatosporales; family Streptomycetaceae; genus Streptomyces; species Streptomyces phaeolivaceus. The sequence goes on from NZ_CP045096.1 coordinate 521,214, forward strand.
CACGGCTTGGCAGGGCGGCGGGGCGTCCCCGGCTTGCCGCCGCCAGAACATGCCGTCGCCCCCGGCGCACCCGTCGGCGCACGGCCCGGCGCGCGGCCGGGCCTCCCCGCGTGGGTTCCCCTCCGGCCCGTCGGCGGTCGGCGGTCGGCGGTCGGCGGTCGGCGGTCGGCGGTCGGCGGTCGGCGGTCGGCGGTCGGCGGTCGGCGGTCGGCGGTCGGCGGTCGGCGGTCGGCGGTCGGCGGTCGGCGGTCGGCGGTCGGCGGGGCCTACACCCCCACCCGCTCCTCCCCCGTCTCGATCGCCGGTACGCGGGCCGCCATGAAGCGGGTGGTGCGGCGGAGGCGGAAGCCGAGGGATTCGTAGAGGCGGATGGCGGTGGTGTTGCGCGCGGAGGTGTGGAGGAAGGGGGTTTCGCCGCGTTCGCGGATGCCGTGGGCGACGGCGTGGATGAGGCGGGTGGCGAGGCCCGCGCCGCGGAACGCCGGGTCGGTGCAGACCGCGCTGATCTCGGTCCAGCCCGGCGGGTGCAGCCGCTCCCCGGCCATGGCGACCAGGGCGCCGCCCCGCCGTATCCCGAGGTACGTGCCGAGCTCGATCGTGCGGGGCAGGAAGGGACCGGGCTGGGTGCGCTCGACGAGGTCCAGCATCTCGGGCACATCGGCGGGACCCAGCCGTACGGCCTCGCTGTCCGGCGCGGCGGCGATCCCGTCGTCCACGAGCTGGACGCCCTCCAGGTCGAACGTCACCTCCCAGTCGGCCGGGAAGCCCCCGGTGTAGGCCGGGACCGGGACCTCGGCGCCGGGGCCGACCAGTGCCGCGAGGTCGGCCCAGTCGTCCGCGTCGGGATCGTCGGGGAGGGCCAGCCACGGCGAGACGTCGAGGGGATAGCGCAGTACCCGCCCGCGCCGCTCGGCGAAGTGGGCGTGCGGCCCGGTGAGGGAGGCGAGGGCGGGGTTGTCGAGGACGTGCGGCACCGTGCCCGCGCCCTCGCTGCCACTCACGTACTCGGACATGTGCTCTCCCGCTCTGTTCACTCTGTCACTCTGTCACTCTGTGCCACTGTCACTCTGTTCCGCTGTCGTCCGGCGGCCGATGCCACCAGGTCCGACGGCGGTCCGCCGGCGTCCGGCTGAAGTCGGCAAGGAAGAGCACCGAGCCCTTATTCCCGGGCCGCCGAAGTGTTCATACGGCCGCAACGATCGGCGCCCGCCCCGGGGCCGGAGCACTACCCCCGAACACGTACGGTTGTATGACTCAGCAACCCCGGTCGCCGCGATCGCCGCGATCACCGCCGTCACGTTGGACCTCCATGAACGTCACCCGAGGCTTTACCGGGCGCCCCCGCGTCCACAATCCGGGGCTGCCGCCCGGCCAGTACGACGCCGGCGACGACTGGCCCGTCCTGTCGGCCGAGGTCACCCCGGACCTCACGCCCGCCGACTGGACGTTCCGGATCGACGGTCTGGTGGCGGAGCCGCGCTCCTGGGACTGGGACGAGGCGCACACCCTGCCCGCGTCCGCGTACGAGGGCGACATCCACTGTGTGACGAGCTGGTCGAAGTTCGGGGTGCGGTTCGCGGGTGTCTCGCTGGACGCGTTCCTGGACGTGGTCCGGCCCGACGCGTCCGCCACGCACGCGGTCGCGTACTCGCACAGCGGCTACACCACGAACCTCCCGCTGGCCGACCTCACCGACGGGCGCGCCTGGATCGCCTGGGAGTACGACGGCAAGCCGCTGCCCGCCGAGCACGGTGGTCCGGCGCGGCTGCTGGTGCCGCATCTGTACTTCTGGAAGAGCGCCAAGTGGATCGCGGGCCTGCGCCTCCTCGACCACGACGAGCCCGGCTTCTGGGAGCAGAACGGCTATCACGCGCGGGGCAACCCGTGGGAGGAACAGCGGTACTCCGGTGACTGAGACGACGGTGCCGACGGCAGCGGCGACGGCAGCGCCCGGGTCGGCGTCGGCCGGGCCGGCCTCCACCCCGCCCACGCGGTTCGCCGTGCCCGGCCGGATCGCCGTGAGCAACCGGGCGGCGGCGCTCTGGCAGACGGCGACGCTGACGGAGATCCGCCGGGAGACGCCGGCCGTGTCCACGTTCCGGTTCGCGGTGCCGTGCTGGGCCGGACATCTGCCGGGGCAGCACCTGATGCTGCGGCTGACCGCCGGGGACGGTTACACGGCGCAGCGCCACTACTCGCTGGCGTCACCGCCGGACGACGCCGGGCACATCGAGCTGACCCTGGACCATGTCGAGGGCGGTGAGGTCTCCGGCTGGTTCCACACCGAGGCCCGGCCCGGCGACGAGGTCGAGGTGCGCGGCCCGCTCAGCGGCTTCTTCGCCTGGCCCGGGGACCGGCCCGCGCTGCTGGTCGGCGCGGGTTCCGGGGTCGTACCGCTGATGTCGATGATCCGCCACCGCCGGGCGGCCGGGCTCGACGTACCGCTGCGGCTGCTGGTGTCCGCGCGCGGGCCCGAGGAGCTGATCCACGCGGCGGAGTACGGCGCGGAGACCACGGCCGTGTTCACACGGCGGGCGCCCGAGGGGGTGCCGGTGGGGCGGCTGTCGGCGGCGCATGTCGCGCCGCTGCTGGCCGAGCGGCCGGCGGGCGGCTGGGAGGCGTATGTGTGCGGCTCCAACGCGTTCGCCGAGCACGCGTCCCGGCTGCTGGTCGAGGCCGGTCAGCCGGTGGACCGCATCCGCATCGAGCGCTTCGGCTGACCCACCCGGCCCGCCCTTCCCGCTCCGTTTCCCGTTCCCCCTTCCCCTTCCCCTTGCTTTTCGTGATCTTCTTTTCATGATCCCTGGCGCAAACCATGCCATCGCGGCTTCTTTCGGGTACACCGGAAGTGCGGACCAGTCCTAACCGGGGCTCTCGTGTGCGAGGGCCGCGCCGGTGAGGGAGGGCGAGATGCGAGGCCAGATGTTCAGATGGCGTTGGCGCTCCAACGCGCTGCGCCGGCGCTCGGACGTCGTCGAGGCGTGGACGGTGCTGTGCGTGGTGCTGCTGCTCGTCCTCGGCGCCCCGGCCGCCGGAATCGCGGTGGGCCGGTGGGCCCACGGGGACGCGCGGGCGCACGCCGCGGCCGAGCGGGCCGCGCTGGACCGGGTCAGTGCCGTGATCGTCGAGAGGGCCCCGGCCGCCGCGCCCTCGGCCGACGGCGGCAAGCAGCCCACGTACTGGGTGCCGGCGCGCTGGACCGAGCCCGACGGCGGCTCCCGGACCGGTGAGGCGCGGGTGCCGGCGGGCACCGAGCGCGGCGATCGCGCCGATGTGTGGCTGGACCGGGCGGGGCGGAGCGTCGAGCCGCCGCCCTCCGACACGGCCGTCTGGCAGCACGCGCTGGCCATGGGGACCTGCGCCACGGGCGGTGTCGTCGGTCTGGTGCTGCTCGGGCACGTCGTGGTGCGCCGGGTGGCCATTCGGCATCGGCTCGCCGAATGGGAGCGGGAGTGGGCGCGGACCGGTCCCGATTGGGGACATCGCTGGGCCTGACCGGAGAACCGGAACATCGTTCAGCCGAAAGCTGTGTACCGCATGTCGGCCAATCGCAGAACGTCCACAACATTCATCCCACCGACGCAGTTGATACTTCAATTGTGTTGCTGCCATACTCCGCTTCCTCCCCCCCACAGGCACAAGGCAGCGAAGAGGGTGCTTTGTTGACAGGCCGGCAGTCCCTACACGCACACCCTGAATTCCGTTCCATAAGCGCCGCATATCGAAGATTCGGGATATGGGCGACGACATTGTCCGTCGGCGGATTCCTGACGTACGTTCTCCTTTCGAGTTTCGTACCGGGAACAATGAATCAGCGATTGACCGGACATCTCACCCTGGGACTGGCTCTCGGTCTCGCGCAGTTCGCCGTGATGGGTGTGACCGCGTTCCTGTACGTCCGGCACATGCGCCAGAACATCGATCCGGTCGTCCGGCGGCTGCGCGCCCAGCTGGAGGACCAGGAGGCCGAGCGGCGTCGGGTTCCGGCGGGACGGCGGTTCCGCGCATGGTGACCCACTCCGCGAGCGTGGCCGACGCGTTCAGTCTGCGGCTCACCTTCGTCCTGTTCCTGACCGTCGTCGTGATCACCCTGTTCACCGCCCTGCTGACGGCACCGCAGCGGGACGAGATCGGCGAGTTCTACCTCGGCAACCGTGACATGTCGCCGCTGCGCAACGGTCTCGCCATGTGCGGCGACTACCTCTCGGCCGCGACCCTGCTCGGCAGCACCGGCCTCGTCGCCCTCACCGGGTACGACGGGCTGCTCTACCTCGGCGGCACGGTCGTCGCGTGGATGATGGTGCTGCTGCTGATCGCCGAACCCCTGCGCAACGCGGGCAAGTTCACCCTCGGCGACGCGCTGGCCCGGCGGCTGCCGCTGCGCCAGCGGCAGGTCCGGCTGGCGCTCGCCGTCTGCACGCTCTCCGTGTGCACCCTCTATCTGGTGGCCCAACTGGTAGGCAGCATCGCGCTGATGACCCAGTTCGTGGGTGAACCCGGCCCGACCACACGGACGATGGTCGTGATCATCATCGGGACGATCGTGACCATCTACGCGGCCATCGGCGGAATGCCCGGGGCCACCTTCATCCAGGTGGTCAAGGCCGTCATGCTCGTCGCCGGTGTCACGGTGGTCGCCGTGCTGGTGCTGAATCGCTTCGACTGGAACATCGACGGACTCCTGGCCTCCGCCACCGAGGGCAGCGGACTGGGCGACGAGTACCTCCAGCCGGGCCTGCGCTACGGGGCCGGCCCCATCAGCAAGATCGACTTCTTCAGTCTGCAACTGGCCATCGTGCTCGGCCTCGCCGCGCTCCCCCACGTGATGATGCGGATGTTCGCGCCCCGCAGGACCCGGGTGCTGCGCGCCTCGGTGGTGTGGGCCGTGGGCCTGGTCGGTTTCGTGTGTCTGACGGCCGGTGTGCTGGGCCTCGGCGCCACCGCCCTGGTGGGCCGGGACACCATCTCCGGCATGGACCACAAGGGCGACGCGGCGGTGCTGCTGCTCGCCCACGAACTCGGCGGCGAGGTGCTGACGGCCATCGTGTCGGCCCTGGCCTTCGTCACCCTGCTCGCCGTCGCCGCCGGTCTGATGCTCGCCGCGGCCTCGTCCGTCGCCCACGACCTCTACGGCGAGGTGATCCGCAAGGGCCGGGCCACGGAGACCCAGGAGCTGGGCGTCGCCCGGATCGCCGCCGTGGTCCTGGGTGTCCTCAGCATGATGTTCGCCCTGCTCGCCTGGGGCACCAATACCGCCACCCTGGCGTTCCTGGCCTTCGCGATCGCCGCGTCCGCCATCCTGCCGACCCTCGTCTACAGCCTGTTCTGGAGCGGGTTCACCGCCCGCGGCGCGCTCCTCAGTCTGTACGGCGGACTGGTCACCTCGGTACTGCTGGTGGTGTTCTCGCCCGTCGTCTCCTCCACCCCCGACTCGGTCTATCCACGGGCCGACTTCGCGTGGTTCCCGCTGCAGAACCCGGGCATCGTGTCGATCCCGGCGGGCTTCCTGCTGGGCTGGCTGGGCTCCCGGTTCGGTCCCCGGGAGGAGGCGGGCGTGTACGAGGACTTCGAGGTCCGGGCCCTGGTCGGGGCCGACCAGGGTTGAGCCGTGGGGTGTCGCGGGCCCGGAAAAGCCCCTTGGCGGGTCCGCGACGCCCCACGTACGGTGTGATCATCCGCACCCCGCCGTCAGCACCTCCGGTCGTCAACACCTCCAGTTGTCAGCACCCCAGAACTCAAGAGCCAGAACTCAAAGGTGGTCCTTCATGGCCCTGTTCGACCTGCCGTTGGACGAGCTCCGCGGTTATCGAAGCGCCTCGACGGAGCCCGAGGACTTCGACGCCTTCTGGGCGAAGACGCTCCAGGAGGCCCGCGAGCACGACCCCGACGCCCGTTTCGAGCCGGTCGAGACCCATCTGAAGACGGTCGAGGTGTACGACGTCACCTACTCCGGGTTCGGCGGCCACCCGGTCAAGGGCTGGCTGGCCCTCCCCGCCGGAGTGAGCGAACCGCTGCCCACCGTCGTGGAGTTCATCGGCTACGGCGGCGGTCGCGGCCTGCCCCACACCCATCTGCTGTGGGCCTCGGCGGGCTACGCGCACTTCGTGATGGACACCCGGGGCCAGGGCAGCGCCTGGGGCGGGGGCGGCGACACCCCCGACCCGGTGGCCGGCGCGCCCGCCTTCCCCGGCTTCATGACCCGGGGCGTCGACGCCCCCGAGAACTACTACTACCGCCGCGTGTACACCGACGCCGTACGCGCGGTGGAGGCCGCCCGCGCGCATCCGCGCACCGACGCGGCGCGGACCGCCGTCGTCGGCTCCAGCCAGGGCGGCGGTATCTCCATCGCCGTCGGTGGACTCGTCCCCGATCTGGTGGCGGTCGCGCCGGACGTGCCGTTCCTGTGCGACTTCCCGCGCTCCACGACGATCACCGACCGCGATCCGTACCGCGAGATCGGCAAGTACCTCAAGACCCATCGCGGCCGTACCGAGCAGGTCGGGCGGACCCTCGCCTACTTCGACGGGGTGCACTTCGCCGCGCGCGGCCGGGCCCCCGCCCTGTTCTCGGCGGCCCTGGAGGACCAGACCTGCCCGCCGTCCACGGTCTTCGCGGCCTTCAACGCCTGGGCCGAGGACGACAAGCGCATCGAGGTCTACGACTTCAACGACCACGAGGGCGGCGGCCCCTTCCAGGAGGCGGTCAAGCTGCGCTGGCTCGCCGCACGGCTCTGACGGGGCCGGAGGGGACGGACACGGCCGAGGCGGCGCGGCGGTTCACGCGGGTGTGGCGGCGGGCGTGGACGGGACGAACTCGCCGCGTATCTGCGGTGGTCGTTCGCCGACGCGGGTGCACGACGTGCGCTTCTCGGAGCCGGTGATCGGCCAGGACGGGATGGCCGTCGCCGAGTTCCGGGTGCTGTCCGAGGTCGGCGGGGAGCCGCAGCCCCTCGCGGGCTGCGTCCTCGTCCGGTTCGACGCGGCCGGTCCGGCCGTGGAGATCCGGGACTACCGGCACTTCGTCCCGGCCCGCACGGAGCCCGCCCCGCCGCTGTTCCTGCTTCGGGCCGACCGCCCGCAGGGGCGGTGGGCGCGATTCCGCCGCACGGCTTCCCTCCTGTCCGACCAGTCGGTACGTTCGGGGAGGCCGGGCGGCCCTCGTCCCGGTGAACGGCTGCGGACCTCGGAGGGTTCATGTCTCAGTCTCAGGTGCGGGGTCACTGCGCGGCACGGTTCGAGGCCGTGCGCACCGCCTTCGAGGACAACTTCGACGAGCGGGACGAGCTGGGGGCGGCGGTCACCGTGACGCTGCGCGGGGAGACCGTGGTGGACCTGTGGGGCGGCTGGGCCGACGCGGCACGGACCCGGCCCTGGGAGCGGGACACCGTGGTCAATGTGTGGTCGACGACCAAGGGTCCGACCGCGCTGTGCGCGCACCTGCTCGCCGACCGGGGCCTGCTCGACCTGGACGCCCCGGTGGCCGCGTACTGGCCGGAGTTCGCGGCGGCCGGCAAGGAGGGCGTCCTCGTCCGGCATCTGCTGTCGCACCGGTCGGGGCTCGCCGGACCGCGTGAGCCGCTCTCGTTCGAACAGCTCCTGGACTGGGAGCTGACCGTCAAGCGGCTCGCGGCGCAGGAGCCCTGGTGGGAGCCGGGCACACAGTCCGGGTATCACGCGATGACGTTCGGTTTTCTCGTCGGCGAGGTGGTCCGGCGGGTGTCGGGGCTGCTGCCCGGCGCGTTCCTGGCGCGCGAGGTCACCGGGCCGCTCGGCATCGACTTCACGATCGGGCTGCCGGAGGCGGAGACGGGCCGGGTGGCCGAGCTGGTCCATCCGCCGGCCGCGACGTCCAGTGAACAGGCCGCCGTCTTCGCCCAGTTGACGCCGACCGCGCTGGCCGCCCTCGCCAACCCCCTGGTCGGCGCCGGTGAGGCCAACACCCCCGAGTGGCGTGCCGCGGAGGTGCCCGCCGCCAACGGCCACGGCACCGCGCGGGCGGTCGCCGCGCTGTACGGCGTTCTCGCGCCGCGCGGCGACTGGGGCGGCCGGGAGGTGCTGTCCCCGGAGGCCGCCGAACGGGTCCGCGAGGGCCAGGGCGCCTGCCGTGACCTGGTGCTCGGCGCCGGGTTCGGCCGGGACACGGAAGTCGGGCTCGGTCTGTGGCTGAGCGGCCCGCACGGCTCGTACGGGCCGAACCCCAGGGCCTTCGGTCACGACGGGTACGGCGGCTCCTGCGGCCTCGCCGACCCGGAGGCCGGTGTCTCCCTCGGCTATGTCATGAACCGCATGGGGCCGCACATCGCCGACGACCCGCGCAAGATGGCTCTGGTGGAGGCGTTGTACAGCGAGTTGTGAGCGACAGTGCACTCTCAGTCGACTCCCGCACCGCATCCGGTGTCAGTATCGCCCCTGAAGCGAACAGCGGTCCTTCGATGCCGATTTCTCGACTTCGTCAGGAGCTGACACACGCATGCGCAGACATCACCGTCCTCTGATTCTCGGCGCCGCCGTCACGGTGGGCGTGCTCACCGCCACCGTCATCCCGTCGGCCGCCGCCCCCTCGGCCGACCGGACGACACCGAAGCCCACCGTCGTCCTGGTGCACGGCGCGTTCGCGGACGCGTCGGGCTGGTCCGGGGTGGTCTCACGACTCAGGAAAGCGGGCTATCCGGTCGTCGCCCCGGCCAACCCGCTGCGGGGCCTGCAGTCGGACGCCGGTTACATCTCCTCGCTCCTCGGCACCATCGACGGTCCGAAGATCCTGGTGGGGCACTCGTACGGCGGTGCCGTCATCACCGAGGCCGCCGCGTCCGTGCCCGAGGTGAAGGCGCTGGTGTACGTGGCGGCCTTCATGCCCGACAAGGGCGAGCTGCTGAGCGAACTGGCGGACCGCTTCCCGGGGTCCGAGCTGCTCCCGGCGCTGGAGGGGCTGCCGGACGGGGCCGGGCACACGGATGTGGCGATCAAGCCCGACAAGTTCCACGATGTGTTCGCGGGTGATCTGCCGCGTTCCACGACCTCGGTGCTCGCGGTGTCCCAACGCCCGGTCAGTCTCGCGGCGTTCGGCTCCACGGCCCAGGCGGCGGCCTGGCGCACGATCCCGTCGTGGTTCCTGGTCGCCAAGCAGGACAAGACGATCTCCCCGGCGCTGGAGCGGTTCCAGGCGAAGCGGGCGGGCTCGACCACGGTCGAGATCAACTCCTCGCACGTGGCCATGATGTCCCACCCGGACAAGGTGACCTCGTTGATCAAGTCGGCGGCGAAGTCCACGCGTTGAGGTGGGCCGACGGCCGCCGGGCCCGAACTCTCCGGGCACCGGCGGCCGTCGGCGGACCAGGTTCGGAGTCGGAATCGGAGTCGGAGTCGGAGTCGGGGGCACGGTCACCCCTTGCGAGTGGCCACCACCATCCGGCAGCGCGGGCTGCCGTCGGGCCGTGGCCCGAACTCGGGCAGCGCGAACAACTCCACCTCGAATCCGGCCCGTTCCAGCTCCCGCCGTACGACGCCGAGGCGGAACGGCCGGTAGTACATGACGAACGGCGGGCGCCAGACCGCGTTGCGCACCCGCATCGCCGCGTCGAAGCCCCACGCCGCCCAGTACCAAGGGGAGTTGGGCGGCGCGGGCGCCGGCAGCGGGAACGCGAACCGTCCACCAGGCCGCAGCGCGGAACGCACCTCGGAGAAGAGACCCGGCAACTGCTCCGGCAGGAAGTGCCCGAACGCGCCGAAGCTGACCGCAAGGTCGAAGGCGGAGGTGAAGGGCAGGGCGAGGGCGTCACCGCGCACCCAGGAGACACGGGGGCCCGCGGCACGGCCGGTGTGGCCGGCGCCCATCCGCTCACGCCCCACCGCCAGCATCCCGGCGCTGATGTCCACACCGGTGACGCTGTCCCGGCAGACCTCGCGCAGCACCTCCATCCCGGCGCCGGTGCCGCAGCAGAGGTCGAGGCCGTGCTCGAACGGGCCCAACGTCGACAGGGCCGCCTCGACCGCCTCCAGGATGGCGTCCGGCGTACGGAACGGGGTCTGGTCGAACTTGGGTGCGAGCAGGTCGTAGCCGTGTTCGACGGACGAGAGTGCCTGAACGGCGAGTTCGCGGAGGCTGGGGCCTTGCGGGGTGAACATCACGTCAGCTTAGGCCCTGGGCCCTGTCGTCAGATTCCCGTCTGCCTCGCGACGCCATGCACGCTCCCCCACTCTCGGCTTCGCTCGACCGGGAGGTACCCCCACGACGCCGCGAGGCCGCCCTCCGGGCGACGACGGGAATCTGACGACAGGACCCGGCTCGGGGCAGCGGTGGGGACGGACCCTCGCCTATCGTCCAGGGCATGACTTCGTTCCGTCCTGCCCCGACCTGGCTGGCCGACGCCGTCTTCTACCAGATCTATCCGCAGTCGTTCGCCGACTCCGACGGGGACGGCATCGGGGATTTCGCCGGGCTCACCGGGCGCCTCGACCATCTGTCCTGGCTGGGCGTCGACACCGTCTGGCTGAACCCCTGTTTCGTCTCGCCGTTCCGTGACGCCGGGTACGACGTCGCCGACTATATGAACGTCGCCCCGCGCTACGGCTCCAACGACGACCTGGCGAAGCTCGTCGAGGAGGCCGGCCGCCGGGACATCCGGATTCTGCTGGACCTCGTGGCCGGGCACACGTCCGTCGACCACCCGTGGTTCCGGGCCTCGGCCGACGACCCGGACGACCACCGCTACATCTGGACGGCAGAGGGCCGCCCCGACGGCTTCGTGGCCTCCCCCGGCAGCCGGCCGGGCGCGTACCTCCCCAACTTCTTCGACTCGCAGCCCGCCCTCAACTTCGGCTACGCGCGCCGGAATCCGGCCGAGCCGTGGCGGCTGCCGGTCGACGCCGACGGCCCGCGCGCCAACCGCGACGCCCTCCGCACGGTCATGGACCACTGGCTGCGCCTCGGGCTCTCCGGCTTCCGCGTCGACATGGCCGCGTCGCTCGTCAAGGACGACCCGGACAGGGCGGAGACCGCCCGGGTCTGGACGGAGCTGCGGCACTGGCTGGACTCCGCCCACCCGGACGCCGTACTGCTCGCCGAGTGGGGTGAGCCGGAGGTGTCGGTCCCGGCCGGTTTCCACGCCGACTTCTTCCTCCACTTCGGCGGCCCCACCGACGGCCTCGCGCTGCGCTCGCTCTGGAACAACGGCGGAGGCACGGTCCACGAGAACTGGGACCCCCTCGACTGCTTCTTCGACGCGAGCGGCCAGGGCTCACCACGCCCCTTCGTCGAGGCCTGGCAGCGGGCGTCCACGGCCGTCGGCGGCACCGGAGCCGTCTCCCTGCCCACCGCCAACCACGACTTCTCCCGCCTCAACTGCGGCCCCCGCACCGCCGATCAGCTGCCCGCCGCCTTCGCCTTCCAGCTGACCTGGCCGACGCTCCCGGCGATCTACTACGGCGACGAGATCGGCATGCGGTACGTCCCGGGCCTGCCCGACAAGGAGGGCAGCGTCCTCGGCCCCCGCTACAACCGCGCGGGCTCCCGCACCCCGATGCAGTGGGACGACACCCCGAACGCGGGCTTCTCCACCGCCCCCGCCGACCGGCTCTACCTCCCCGTGGACCCCTCCCCCGACCGCCCGACCGTCGCCGCCCAGCGCGCCGACGACACCTCGCTCCTCCACCTCGTCCGCCGACTGATCACCCTGCGCCGGCGCACTCCGGAACTGGGCTCGGGCGGCTCGGTGGAGGTGCTGCACGCGGGACATCCGTTCGCGTACGTGCGGGGCGGGCGGTATCTGGTGGTGGTCAACCCGCGCCGGAACGCGTCGCGTTGGACGTACGCGTGGGCCGACGGCGCCGTGGTGGTGGAGGGTTCGGGCGTACGCGTCGACGGCGGCGTGATCGCCGCGGAGGGCTTCGGATACGGGATTCTCGAGCTACGAAACGGCCATCGACTACTCCACCAGCTGGATCGCCAGTGCCATCAGCCCCGTGCACACGGTGAGTGCTCCGGCGAAGGCGATGCCTCCGCGGCTGATGGCCGAGGGGAGGGTACGCCCGTCCCAGTGGGCGAGAAATCCGGCGACGGCGGCCACCAGCAGGGACACCAGCGCTGCGATCGCCACGGCGATGAGCAACAGCAGAGCGCGGGTGGAGTTCACGTTCCTGTTCACCTCTCGATCGACTTCCGGGCACCGGACGGCCGTAGGCCCAGGGCGCCGAAGCCCCGAAGGCACTGCCTGCCCGGTCGGATGGAACCTTGGCTTTTGCGCCGTACCCCGCGCGAGCGGTTGGATGTTCTCCGGTGACAACTGGGGTTGTTTCCGGAACAACTTGGGGGTGGGTGTGGGCGAGAGCCCGAAGCGGCCGGGACGACCGTGGTCCCGGCCGAGAGGTACGTGCGTCGAGATCAATGAGCTGGTGGAGATCCTGCGGAGCTGGCTCGACGGCTGCTCCGTCTCGGTGCCGCAGGCACACGCCCGGCTCACCGCGGAGCACTTCAACGACCGTACGGTGCCGGATCTGCGGCGGCTGCGCGCGATGCTCGCGGGCGAGGAGTTGACCTGGGACGTGGTGGAAGCCGTCGCCGATGTGTGCTTCCCCCACGAACGTGGTGACGAGGCGCGTGACCGGCTGAGCCGGGCGAAGGCGTTGTGGGGCAAGGCACAGACTGAACCGACGGCGCTCGACACGGACGGCCAACCCCAGGTGTCCGCGCGTGAGGTGATCGAGGCGCAGGAGCGCACGATCCGGGTCTATGAGGAAATGAGCCGCTCCCGACAGGCGTTCGAGGTGAGCGAGCAGGGCCGACAGCAGGCTCTGCAAGTGGCCACCGTCCTGTTCGCGCTGCTGGGCCAGGCGCAGGCCAAGGTTGCCGAACTCACCCGCCGTATCGATGCCCTCCTCCTCGCGCCGCTGCCCCGCTTACAGGAACTGGGGTCGCTGCAACCGCAGTTGCAACGTGCCCAGGGGCAAGAGCACGAGCTGACCGTCCAGCTCGCACGTGCGCAAAGAGAGCGCGACGTGGCGCAGCAGGTCGCCGATCACGCCGCCCGGCACGTCCTCAGACTTGAAGCGGAACTTCAGGCCCTCAAAGGTCTGGTCTCTTCCGGCCACACGACGACAGCCCTTCTGCCCCAGCAACTGCGCGGCGCCGCCGACGTGCTCACAGACGAACAGGCGCTCGACGACGTCGACGTGGCGCTGCGGAAGGCCCGTGACGTCCTGGACCGCGAGCACGAGGCCGTCCAAGAGGCCGCGCAGGAGGTCGGGTGGCGAGCCGCGCCGGGGGTCGTCGACGAACCCACCGTGGTGCCCGGTGAGACGGTTCGCCCGTCGCAGACGAACGCACCGCTGTCCGCAGACAGCGACGAAGCGCACGCCCCGCAGCTCGGTGCCTCCTCGACCGAGTTGTTCGAAACAACCGCGAACAACTCCTCCACCGGGCAGAACAACCCCTCCGACACCGAGCTCGCGTTGCTCCGGTCCGGTGACCGGATCCGCTTCGTGGGTGCGGCCACCCGACGTATCGCGCGTGGACTGGACCTCGACGAGATCGTTCTCGGGCTCTGCCGTGCGACCGTGTCCACGTTCGCCGACTCGATCCTGGTGTACCTGCGAGAGCCGATTCCGGTGGGGGACGAAAGGCCGACCGGGCCGCTGATGCTTCGGCTGCGCAGAACCGACGGACTCCGAGACGAGCACGTGGGAGGCTTCGATCTCCTGGTGGAGCCCGAGCAGACGACACCGGACCACATGGGGCTCCTCACTCGGGTGACCGAGATACTCGAAGTCCGTTCCGGCAGCGCCCTGTCCGAGGTACTGCGCGGGGTGCGTCCCGTGTTCGGCGATCTCGCTCACACCCGAGCAGCCCTGACCGAGTTGCTCGGCAACGGTGTGGCCGCACCTGCCGGTCGACATGTCATCCTGGCGCCGCTGCGTGGTCGTCGCCGGGTCACGGGTGTCGCCGCCTTCCTCCGCTGGACAGAGCGACCCGCGTTCGACAGCGACGATCTGCTGGTGGCGGCGCAGTTGGCGACCCACACCGCGCTCGGCGTCGACAAGGCCGTTCTGTATGGCCGCGAGGCATACATCGCGGATAAGCTCCAGCGCACCATGCTTCCCGAGCGGCTGCCGAGCCCGCCCGGAGTACGCTTCGCCGTTCGCTACCTGCCCGCTGCGGAGACAGCGAGTGTGGGCGGCGACTGGTACGACGCGATCCCCCTGTCCGGCAGTCGGGTGGCCCTGGTCATCGGAGACGTCATGGGGCACTCGATGACGTCGGCGGCGATCATGGGGCAGCTGCGCACGACCGCCCAGACCCTCGCGGGCATGGCACTTCCACCCGAGGAGACCCTACGGCGGCTTGACACGACCGCTCAGAGCCTGGGTTCCGATCGCATGGCCACCTGCCTGTGCGCGATCTACGACCCGCTCGCGCGCCGCATCACACTCGCGAACGCGGGCCATCCGCCACCGGTGCTGCTCCACGCGGACGGCCGTGCCGAGGTGATGGAGGTGCCGGCCAACCCACCGATCGGAACGGGCTGGATGGAGTACGAGGCCATCGAGCGGGACGCCCCGACGGGTGCCACGTTGCTGCTCTACACCGACGGTCTGGTCGAGTCCCGGCTCCGCGACATCGACACCGGCATCGAGCAGTTGCGCCGGCGCTTGTCCGCGCTCGCGCTGGAGGCCGACCCGGACGGCCCGCCCTCGCTGGAGGCCCTGTGCGACGGCCTGTTGGGCATGCTGGGGCCGGGGGACCGGGACGACGACATCGCTGTGCTCGCGGCACGCTTCGACGGGTTGCGTCGCTCGGACACGGTGGACTGGACCCTGGCGACCGACGACTCGAGCCCCCGGCTGGCACGCCGACTCACGAAACAGGCTTTGGGCGACTGGGATCTGCTGGAACTCACCGACGCGGCCGAACTACTGGTCAGCGAAGTGGTGACCAACGCCGTACGGCACGCCCGCGGGCCCATCACGCTGCGTCTCACGCACACCGGTGTCCTGCGCTGTGAGGTCACGGACGGCTCCTCGCTGATGCCCAGGCGCAGGTGGGTGCACGGGGGAATCGAGGCAGGCAGGGGACTCTATGTAGTGAACCGGCTGGCCCTGCGGTGGGGAGTGCAGCCGCAGGGTCACAGCAAGGTCGTCTGGTTCGAACTGGCGCTCCCCGAGCGGACCGATCCGTCACGGCCGTGAGCCGTACGCGGTGAGGAAGCGGTCACGGAAGGAGTCCATGCGCCAGACCGGGGCGTCGTCGCCGGGCCGCAGTCCGTCGGACCAGCCCCAGTCGTCGATCCGGTCGAGCACCTCGGGGTCGTGGGCGACGATGGTGACCGGTACGTCGTGACTGGCGCCGTTGCCGCTGACGCTGGCCATGGGCTGGTGGTCGCCGAGGAAGACGAGGACGGTGTTCTCGTCGCCGTACCTCTCCACGTACTGCAGCAGGCTGTGCACGGAGTACTGGACGGACCTGCCGTACTCCTCCTTGACCCTGACGGGGTCGGTGAACACGTCCGCCGGGTCCTTGCCCGCCTTCTCGATGTCCTTGTAGACCGAGCCGTCGCCGACCTCGTCCCAGTCGACCATCTCGGGCAGCGGGGCCCACGGCTGGTGACTGGAGGTCAGGATGATCTCCGACATCAGCGGCTTGTCGCCCTTCTTGGCGGCCTCCAGGCGCTGATACGCGGTGAGGGCGTACTGGTCGGGCATGGTCGACCAGCTGAACTTCGGCCCCTGGTAGCCGACATCGCGGGAGTCGTAGACCTTGTCGAAGCCGTAGAAGTCGCCCTCCGGCCAGTTGTACCGGACGCCGGGCACGACCCCGACCGTCCGCCAGGCGCCGGTCTTGTCGAAGGCGCCGGGCAGGGTGAGGCGTTCGCCGGCGGTGACCGTGCGGTAGCGGCTCTGGTTGTCGATCCACAGGCCGGTCAGGAACGTGGAGTGGCCGAGCCAGCTGCTGCCGCCGTACGTCGCCGAGGTCAGCCAGCCGCTCTTCGCCGCGAACCCGGCCTCGGTCAGCGCCTCGCCCTCCTCGTCGAGCGCGGCGTCCACACCGGGCTCGATGGCCGGGTCCTCCAGGGCCGCGCGGCCGTAGCTCTCGATGAAGGCGAACATGACGTCCTTGCCGCGCAGTCCGGTCAGCAGCTGGTCGGCGGGCACGTCGGCGAACCTGTCCTTCTTGGCCTCCTTGGCGAACGCGGCCTCGTCCCGCAGGGTCTCCTGGACCCGGCCCCAGCGGTCCTGCACGAAACCGATGGTGTTGCGGGAGGCGACCGCGGTGTTCCCCAGGGGGGTGAGGCCGAGCGCCGCGCAGGTGATCCAGACGGCGCCTGCGACGATCGTGCCCCGGGTCGTCCGGTCCCGGTGCCGGGCCAGCAGGTTCACCAGCCGTACCACCGCCAGGGACATGACGGCGAACAGCAGCAGCACGAAGGCCACGAGGCCGAGCACGGCGACCCGGGCGCCCGTGGCGCCGAGCGTGTCCTTGACGTACGACTCGGCGTCGTCCAGCAGGCCCCAGTCGAGGACCACGTTGAAGCCGCGGCCGAGGAACTGGTTGAAGCCGATGTCCAGCGACTTGACGACCACCAGGGCGGCCAGGCCCACGCCGATGACGACCGCCGCGATCAGCCGCGGCCGGCGGGGCAGCGCCATCAGCAGGGCGACGGCGAGGATCGGCTCCACGGGTATCCGCAGGAACTGCCGCACCACGAAGTACTCGGGCCGGCCCGGCATCAGCAGCGCGAAGAACACCAGGGCGGCGGCCAGCGCGGTGATCCCCCACGACACGCTCCGCGCGGCGACCGGGTACTTCTCCCGGAACGCCGTCCGGTGGCGCTGGAACGCCGTCCGGTGGCGCCGCCATCGGCGAACGGGGGTGGCGGTCCCGGCGGTCGTGTCCTCCGACGACGGCTCGCGCGCCTCGTCCGTCCGGTCCGTCCGGTCCGTCCCGTCCTTGTCGTGCGTGTCGGGTGATGTGCTGGAGCGCGTGAAGAGCGACACGCGACGTTCCTTCCGTGCGAAGACCGCTGGCGGTGCCCCCCTCTGTACGGGAGGCCCGCGAGATCAGTTCAACGACCACGGGTAAGCCGTCGGTAAGGAACCACCCAACAGCCGACCGCACATGGTGGTACACTCGCCTTGGCACGTGTGTATCGCCCCTTTTCGGGCGCCGGTGCCGCTCTCTTCTTCCGAGATCTCTTCCGCTGAACCGCCCGTCGATCCCGACCGGCCGTCAGTTTCCCCGCATCACCCGCGACACACGGGCCGCCTCTCACACGCGGCCGTGAACGGCTCGGCCGTACCCGGGTGTGCACCTCCCCCTCCCTTCCTCACGCGTTTTCCCCCGTCCTCGAAAGGACCTCCCTCCATGACCACCACCACACTCGAACGCACTTCCACCGATCGGCAGCCTCCGGCCCGGGTCACCGGCGTCCTGGAGATCGCGCAGAGCGGGCAGGGACACCTGCGCTCCGCACTCGGCCGCCCCGAATCCTCCGACCCGCAGGTGCCCGCCGCGCTGATCCGCCGGTACGGCCTGCGCAAGGGCGACACCGTCGAAGGCGTACGCGACGGCCGGCGCGCCCTCACCGAGGTCGAGCGGATCAACGGCCGTACACCCCAAGAGCTGCGCGGACGCCCGCACTTCCACGACCTCACCCCGCTGCACCCGCGAGCGCGGCTGCGCCTCGAACACCGGGCCAGCGGACTGACGGGCCGTCTGGTCGACCTCGTGGCCCCCGTCGGCAAGGGACAGCGCGGGCTGATCGTGGCCCCGCCCAAGACCGGCAAGACCGTACTGCTCCAGCAGGTGGCCGCCGCGGTCGCCGCCAACCACCCCGAGGCCCACCTGATGGTGGTGCTGCTCGACGAGCGGCCCGAGGAGGTGACCGACATGCGGCGCTCCGTGCGGGGCGAGGTGTACGCCTCCACGTTCGACCGGTCCCCCAAGCAGCACATCGCGCTCGCCGAACTCGTCGTGGAGCGCGCCAAGCGGCTCGTCGAACAGGGCGAGGACGTCGTGATCCTGCTGGACTCCCTGACCCGGCTGTGCCGGGCCCACAACAACGCCGCCGCCGCAGGTGGCCGCACCCTCAGCGGCGGGGTCGACGCCGCCGCGCTGCAGGGCCCCAAGCGGCTCTTCGGCGCCGCCCGGCTGACCGAGGAGGCCGGTTCCCTCACCATCCTGGCCACCGCCCTGGTGGAGACCGGCTCCCGGGCCGACGACTTCTTCTTCGAGGAGCTCAAGGGCACCGGCAACATGGAACTCCGCCTGGACCGCGCCCTCGCCGACCGGCGTGTCTTCCCCGCCGTCGACATCACCCCGTCCGGCACCCGCCGCGAGGAACTCCTGCTGACCCCGGGCGAGTTGACCGCCGTACGAGGGCTGCGGCGGGCAATGCGGTCGCGCGAGGGGCAGGCGAACCTGGAGACGCTCCTGGAGCGGCTGCGCGCCACCCCGGACAACGCCGCCTTCCTGCGGCAGGTGCAGCCCACCCTGCCGGCGGCCTGACGTCCGACGGCATGTCATGAGGCATCCGGGTGCTCGATCCGCTCGCTCGGCCCTGGCACCCCGGTCCACGGCGCGACCGTTCCTACGTTTGCGGTATGACCATCGGATTCACTTCCCGCGTCCCTCGTGTTGCCCGTGTCGCCGTCTGTCTCTCCGCCGTCTGCGCGCTCGGGACCCTGGCCGTGGCGACCGGCCCGGAAGACACCGGCCCCCGGGTCGGCAGGGGCCCGCAGGACGCCAAGGCGGTGCGGCAGTCGCCGTCGCTGTACCGGCCGGGGACGCAGGTACGGACCCGGGCCGGCGCGCCCCGGGTGCCGCAGGACCTCTCGGCGGTGTCGTGGCTGGTGGCCGACGCCGACAGCGGCGCGGTGCTCGCCGCGCACGACGCGCACCGCAGGCTGCCGCCGGCCAGCACCCTCAAGGCCCTGTTCGCGCTCACCGTGCTGCCGGGGCTCCCCGCAGGACTGAGGCACACCGTCGAGCGCGAGGAACTGGCCGGTATCGGTGCCGGAAGCAGCCTGGTCGGGGTGCAGGAGGACCGCACGTACACCGTCGCCGACCTGTGGCGCGGGGTCTTCCTCAGCTCGGGCAACGACGCCGTGCGCGTCCTGGCCTCCCTCAACGGCGGCTGGAAGGCCACCACCGAGCAGATGCAGGCCAAGGCCCGCGCCCTGGGCGCCCGGGACACCCGGGTCGTCTCGCCCGACGGCTACGACGCGCCCGGCCAGGTGTCGTCCGCGTACGACCTGGCGGTGTTCGGACGGGCCGGGCTGCGCAACGCGGAGTTCGCCGAGTACTGCGCCACGGCCACCGCGAAGTTCCCGGCCGAGGGCCCGTCGTTCGGCATCCAGAACACCAACCGGCTGCTGACCGGCGCCGGGGTCGAGCGCTATCCCGGGCTGATCGGGGTGAAGAACGGCTACACCACCCACGCGGGCAACACCCTGATCGCCGCCGCGAAGCGGGACGGACGCACCCTCGTCGTGACGGTGCTGCGGCCCTCGGGCGGCGGCCACGCCGTGTACGAGGAGGCGCGCTCCCTGCTCGACTGGGGTTTCCGTGCCGCCGGACGCGTCGACCCCGTGGGCTCGCTGCTGCCTCCGCGCCCGGCGGCGGCCCCTCAGGCGGGCCCCGGGTCCGCGCCGCTCGCCCGTGCCGAGAAGGACGAGGACACCGGCCCCGGCTGGCCGGTGGCGGGGGTGATCGCGGGCGCGGCCGGTGTCGGCGCGGTGGTCGTGGCGGTGGTGCTGCGGCCGAGGAGGGGCCGGATCGTCCGCGGCTGACCGACCGGCAGCCACAGCAGCAGGCCCAGCGTGATCCACACATAGGTGTTGCTGCCGACGAAGCCGCCGATGCCGGCCGCGCCGTCGAACCACAGCCAGACGACGCTGCTGCACAGCAGCACGTACAGCGCCGCCGCGAGCGGCAGCAGCCTGCGATGTCTCAGCAGGACGGCGAAGGACGGCAGCAGCCAGACCAGATGGTGCACCCAGGTGATCGGGCTGACCAGACACGCGGTCAGCCCGGTGAGGGCGAACGCCACCGCCCAGTCGTCCCCGCGCACCGCCGTACGGACCCGCCACGCCCACACGCACAGCACGGCCAGCACGAACAACGCCCAGACGGCGCGGCTCGGTTCGTGCGGTGCCACGAGCCGGGCCAGGACGCCCTGCAGCGACTGGTTGGAGACGTAGTCGAGGCGGCCGATGCGGCTGGTGTCCCACAGGGCCTCGGTCCAGTAGAAGCGGGAGGCGGCCGGGGCGATCAGGGCCGCCGCCGCGGTGGCGGCCGCGGCGACGGCCGTCGCGAGCCCGGCGGCCCGCCACCGCCGGGCGAGCAGCAGCATCCCGATGAAGATCGCGGGTGTCAGTTTGATCGCCGCCGCCAGCCCGATGCCCATCCCGGCCCAGCGGCCCCGGCCGGTGGCCAGCAGCCGGGCGTCGGCGAGCACCAGGGCCAGCAGCACCAGATTCACCTGCCCGAAGCTGAAGGTGTCCCGCAGCGGCTCGAACAGCGCGAGCGCGCAGAGGGCCAGGGAGACGCCGAACCAGCCGTAGCGGCGCAGCAGCGGCCCGGCCAGCGTGTCCAGGACGGCCGCGAGGGCCGCCAGGTTGAGCGCCAGGCAGAGCACGATCGCGGTGCGCATCCCGACCAGCGCCATCGGCAGCATGGCGACGGCGGCGAACGGCGGATAGGTGAAGCCGTAGGTCGTGCCGGGGACCAGGTAGTCGTAGATACGGCCGTCGTGGTGGACCCAGGTGTCGATCGTGCCGTGGTAGACGCGCAGGTCGAACCAGTCCCGCAGCAGCGGCACGGTCGCGGTGAAGACGGTGACGGCGGTGGCCAGGCCGAGGACGAGAAGAAGCCGGGCGCGGTCGGTGCGCGGGCGGAGCCGCCTCTGACGCGGTTCGCTCATGCCGTGCGCTCCAGGAGCGGTGCCCGGGACGCCTGTTCGGCCTGCCACAGCACGACCACCGCGAGCACTCCCCCGCACACCGCGAGGACGATCTGCTCGGTGTCCGCCGGGTAGCCGCT
Organism: Streptomyces phaeolivaceus; assembly: GCF_009184865.1. NCBI lineage: Bacteria > Bacillati > Actinomycetota > Actinomycetes > Kitasatosporales > Streptomycetaceae > Streptomyces > Streptomyces phaeolivaceus. Next base: position 542,244 of record NZ_CP045096.1, read on the forward strand.
CGGCAGGACGGCGAGCGCGAGCACCCCGCTGGCGGCGGCGACCCTGCGCTGCACGGAGGTGTCCCGGGCGGCTGCCGCGATGAGGAACAGGCCCCACAGGGCGTACCAGGGGCGGATCGCGGGGCCCAGCGCGGCGACGACGGCCAGGCTGAGGCCGAGCGCGTACACCGGGCCGGGTCTCAGCCGGAGCCATATGTACAGGACGACGGCGAGCGTCAGCAGGAGTCCGGCCGCGCGCCAGGCCGGGAGGGCGAGGGGGGCCAGGTCGCTGCCGAGGTCGTGGAGAAGGGTGCCGGTGGCGCGGCCGAGGACGCTGGTGGGCGACCAGTTCTGCGGGGACACGGGGGTGCGCAGGGCGGCGATCCAGCCGTATCCGGTGCCGGCCAGGGCGGTGACGACGGCCGTGGTGGCCGCCGCGACGGCGAGGCAGGCCGCGCTCGTCCGGATCCGTCCGGTACGGCCGCGCATGACGACCACCGCCAGCAGACCGAGCGCGGCGGGTGCCTTGACCAGGGCGGCGAGGGTGACGAGGACGACGCCGAGGAGGTACCGGCGGCTCTTGGCGAGGACCAGTCCGACGCCCAGCAGGCCCAGCATCATCGCGTCGTTGTGGGCCCCGGCCACCAGATGCAGCAGCACCAGCGGGTTGAGGGCGCCGAGCCAGAGGGCGACGGCCGGGTCGGCGCCGCTGTGCCGGGCGAGGCGGGGCAGCGCGACGGCCATCAGGGCGACCCCGAGCAGGGCGATCAGCCGCATCCCGATGAGGCCGGCCGGTATCCGCCCCTCCGTCAGACCGGACAGGCCGGAGGCCATGGCGAGGAAGACCGGGCCGTACGGGGTGGCCGTGTGCCGCCACATCGGGGCGACCTCGTCGGCGAGCGGGCCGCCGAGCCGGGCGGGCCCGTGCAGGTAGACGTCCATGTGCGCGTCGACCATGGCGCCCTGGGCGAGATAGCTGTAGACGTCCCGGCTGAACAGCGGGGGCGCGAGCAGCAGCGGTGCCGCCCAGACGGCCAGCACGAGGAGCAGGGCGCGCGGTGTCGGGGGCTCCGGGCCGCGTATCACCTTCCCCAGCAGGACCCAGGCGGCTATCAGCAGGACGACGCCGAAGTAGACACCGACCAGGCCCAGCGCACCGCGTCCCGAGGTCGGCGAGAGCAGTTCCTGGACCGGCAGGGCACCGGCGGTTTCACCTCCGAGGGCGAGAAAGGCGGATCCGGCCAGGCCGAGCGCCTGGCAGCGGCGTAGGTCGACGGGGAAAGCGATGGCCAACACTCGGTCAGCGTGTCGACGCCGGGTGGCGGGAAGGCGACGTACCGCCCTCCGGGCGGGTACCGGGACGTGACCATGAGCGAACCCGGCCGTCCCGGGCGGGACCGTCGACGGTCAGAAGACGGACAGCCCCGTCAGGGTCGTGAACCGGTCCAGGGCCGCCACCCCCGCGACCGAGTTGCCGCGTTCGTCCAGCCCCGGACTCCACACACAGAGCGTGCACCGGCCGGGTACGACCGCGATGATGCCGCCGCCCACCCCGCTCTTGCCGGGCAGGCCCACGCGGTAGGCGAACTCGCCGGCCGCGTCGTACGTGCCGCAGGTGAGCATCACCGCGTTGACCTGCTTCGCCTGGCTGCGGGTCAGCAGCCGGGTGCCGTCGGCGCGGACACCGTGCCGGGCCAGGAACCCGGCAGCCAGGGCGAGATCGGCGCAGGACGCGGTGAGGGAGCACTGCCGGAAGTACTGGTCCAGCAGGGCCGGTACGGGGTTGTCGATGTTGCCGTAGGACGCCATGAAGTGGGCGAGGGCCGCGTTGCGGTTGCCGTGCGCCGACTCGGAGGCGGCGATCTGCGGGTCGAAGTCCAGGTCGGGGTTGCCGCTCTCCGACCGGAGGAAGGCGAGCAGTTCACCGGCCGCGTCGCCGGTACGGGTGTGGAGGCGGTCGGTGACGACGAGGGCGCCCGCGTTGATGAACGGGTTGCGCGGGATGCCGCCCTCGTACTCCAGCTGGACCAGGGAGTTGAACGGGTTGCCGGACGGCTCGCGCCCCACGTGCTCCCAGAGGGCGTCGCCCTCGCGCGCCAGATCGAGCGCGAGGGTGAAGACCTTGGTGATGGACTGCGTGGAGAACGGCTCCCGCCAGTCGCCCACGCCGTAGACCGTGCCGTCGAGTTCCGCGACGGCCATGCCGAAGCTGCGCGGGTCGCGGGCCGCGAGCGCCGGGATGTAGCTGGCGGGACGGCCCCGGCCGGGGATCCGTTCGCTCTCCTCGGCGATGCGTTCCAGGACCGGCTGGAAGGTGGGGGTGCCCATCAGACCGGCGGGGTGCCGCTGCCCGCGAGCACCTCGGGCCGCAGCAGTTCACGGAGTCGTTCGGCGGGCAACAGGCCCTTCTCCTGGACGAGTTCGGCGACGCCCCGGCCGGTGGCGAGGGCCTCCTTGGCGATGTCGGTGGCCGCCGTGTAGCCGATGTGCGGGTTGAGGGCGGTGACCAGGCCGATGGAGTTCTCCACGCTCGCGCGCAGCGCCTCGGTGTTGGCGGTGATGCCGTCGACGCACCGCTCGGCCAGGGTCAGGCAGGCGGCCCGCAGATGGGTGAGCGACTCCGACAGGGAGTGCAGGATGATCGGCTCGAAGGCGTTGAGCTGGAGCTGTCCGGCCTCGGCCGCCATGGTGATGGTGACGTCGTTGCCGATGACCTCGAAGGCGACCTGGTTGACGACCTCGGGGATGACCGGGTTGACCTTGCCGGGCATGATGGACGAACCGGCCTGCACGGGCGGCAGGTTGATCTCGTTGAGGCCCGCGCGCGGCCCGGAGGAGAGCAGCCGCAGGTCGTTGCAGCTCTTGGAGAGCTTGACGGCGACGCGCTTGAGCACGCCCGACATCTGCACGAACGCGCCGCAGTCCTGGGTGGCCTCGACCAGGTTGGCGGCGGTGACCAGCGGCAGTCCGGTGATCTCCGAGAGGTGGCGGCGCGCCGACTCGGCGTATCCGGCGGGGGCGTTGAGGCCGGTGCCGATGGCGGTGGCGCCGAGGTTGATCTCATGGATCAGCTCGACGGCCTCCTCCAGCCGGCTGCGGTCCTCGTCGATCATGACGGCGAACGCGGAGAACTCCTGGCCGAGCGTCATGGGGACCGCGTCCTGCAGCTGGGTGCGGCCCATCTTGAGCACCTCACGGAACTCCACGGCCTTGCGGGCGAAGGAGTCCTGCAACACCGCCATGGCCCGGAGCAGGCCGTGCACCGCGAAGACCGTCGCGATCTTGACGGCGGTCGGGTAGACGTCGTTCGTCGACTGCCCGAGGTTGACGTCCTCGTTGGGGTGCAGGTACCGGTACTGCCCCTTGGCGTGACCCAGCAGCTCCAGCGCCCGGTTGGCGACGACCTCGTTGGCGTTCATGTTGGTCGAGGTGCCGGCGCCGCCCTGGACGACGTCCACCACGAACTGGTCGCGCAGCTTGCCTTCGCGGATCTCCCGGCAGGCCTCGATGATCGCGGCGGCCTTCTCCGGGGCGAGCAGGCCGAGTTCCTCGTTGGCTCGGGCGGTGGCCTCCTTGACGGCGGCCAGGGCGTCGATCAGGTGGGGGTACGCGGAGATGGGGGTGCCGGTGATGGGGAAGTTCTCCGTGGCGCGCAAGGTGTGGACGCCCCAGTACGCGTCGGCGGGGACGTCGCGGTCCCCGAGCAGATCGTGTTCACGGCGGGTCGCTGCGGCGGTCATGGCTGGGTGAGCCCTTCGTTGGTGAGGTGCGGGGTGAGTGGTTGTGGGTCGGGAGGGTGCGTCGTCGGGTACGGGTGGGTGGGGGCTGGTCGCGCAGTTCCCCGCGCCCCTGAAGAGCCGGGGCTGCGCCCCGTGCTCTTCGGGCCGAAAAAGCAGGGCACAGCCCGCTTTTTCAGGGGCGCGGGGAACTGCGCGAGAAGCCCCACCGGACCCGCACCCGACAACGCACCCACCCGTCAGGGCAGCCGCGGCATCGGGTCCAGCGCCCGCACCGCGCTGACCCGACCGACCTCCCGCCCTCCCCCGAGCAACACCTCACCCGAGAACGAGGCGAGAGCCTCGGGCTCGACCCCCGCCCGCACAAGCGCCGCGGCAGCGACCGGCACCCGCGCCCGGTTCGCCCCGTCCGCGATCTTCACGGCGACGGCCCGCCCGTCGGGGAGCGCGGCGACCTGGACTCCCTCGAAGCCGTCCTTGGTGAGCAGCCCCGGCACGGCCCGCATCAGCTCGGCCACATCGCGCCCCGCGCCGGACGCCATCTCGGCGTGGTCGCGCATCGCGTCGGCGACCGTCCGCTCGGGCGTGCCCACGGTGGCGGTGGTGATCCGGGCGAGGGCACGGGCCAGACCGTGCAGGGAGACGGAGAAGAGCGGGGCGCCGCAGCCGTCGACGGTCACCTGGGCGATGGCCTGCCCGGTGAGGTCCTCGACGATCTCGGCGATGGCCTGCTGCAAGGGGTGGGCCGGGTCGAGATAGTCCTCCAGGGACCAGCCGTTGAGCTTGCAGGTGTACAGCATGGCCGCGTGCTTGCCGGAGCAGTTCTGCGCGAGACGGGAGGGCTGCCTCCCCTCGCGTATCCACTCGTCCCGGACGGCCGGGTCGTACGGCAGGTCGGGGACGTTGCGCAGATCGTCCTCGGCGGCCCCGGCCAGTTCCAGGATCCGCCGGGCCCCGGCGAGGTGGCGTTCCTCGCCGGAGTGACTGGCCGCCGCCAGGGACAGCAGGTCGCCGTCCAGGGGCAGTCCGGCGCGCAGCATCGCCACGGCCTGGACCGGCTTGAGCGCCGACCGGGGGTAGAACGCCGCCTCGATGTCGCCGAGTTGGAGTTCCACCTCCCCGTCGGCCCCCAGCACCACGACGGAGCCGTAGTGGATGCCCTCGATGACACCTCCGCGTACGAGGTGGGCGACGGGGGCGTGCAGCGGTTCCCGGATCGCGGGGGCCGCGGCCACCGGAGACGCAGGGATCGCCGCGGCGCCGGTGGTCGTGGGGTCGTACATCACTGCCTGCTTCACTTCTTGACTCCGGCCGACTGCTCGGCGACCCGGCGACGTACGCCGAACCAGCCGAGCACCAGCGCCAGTACGATCAGGGGGAGGCACAGCACGGTCGTGCGGCCCGCGCCGCCGTCCGCGTACATCAGGACCAGCACCGACGCCAGGAAGAACAGCGTCACCAGCTCGGTCCACGGGGAGCCCGGCAGCCGGTAGCTCGGCCGGGTCAGCTCGCCCTTCTCGGTCTTCTGCCAGAAGACCAGGTGACAGATCATGATCATGCCCCAGGTGCAGATGATGCCGATCGCGGCGAAGTTGAGCACGATCTCGAACGCGTCGGCCGGGACCACGAAGTTCAGCCCGACGCCCAGGACACAGATACCGCTGGTGAGCAGGATTCCGCCGTACGGGACCTGGCTGCGGCTCATCACTCCGGTGAACTTCGGGGCGGAGCCCGCCATCGCCATCGAGCGCAGGATGCGGCCGGTGGAGTACAGACCCGAGTTGAGCGAGGACAGGGCCGCGGTCATCACGACCAGGTTCATGATGCCGCCGGCCGCCGGGACGCCGATGTTGGAGAGCACGGTGACGAAGGGGCTCTCGCCGGCCTTGTACGAGGACCAGGGCAGCAGCATCGCGAGGAGCAGGACGGAGCCGACGTAGAACAGACCGACGCGCCACATGATCGAGTTGATCGCCTTCGGCATGATCTTCTCGGGGTTCTCGGTCTCTCCCGCCGCGACGCCGACGAGTTCGACGGAGGCGTAGGCGAAGACGACGCCCTGGATGATCAGCAGCATGGGCAGCAGGCCGTTGGGGAAGATGCCGCCGTTGTCGGTGATCAGCGACAGGCCGGGGGTGTGGCCGTCGACGGGCTGCTGGGTGACGAGCAGGAAGATGCCGATCACCATGAAGATCACGAGCGCGCTGACCTTGATGATCGCGAACCAGAACTCCAGTTCGCCGAACATCTTCACCGAGATCAGGTTCACGGCGAGGACGACGGCGAGCGCGACGAGCGCGATCACCCACTGGGGGATGTCGGAGAACATGCCCCAGTAGTGGGTGTAGAGGGCGACCGCGGTGATGTCGGCGATACCGGTGGTGGCCCAGTTCAGGAAGTACATCCAGCCGGCCGTGTACGCGCCCTTCTCGCCGAGGAACTCCCGGGCGTAGGACACGAAGGCACCGGAGGAGGGCCGGTAGAGGACCAGTTCGCCGAGGGCGCGGACGACGAGGAAGGCGAAGACTCCGCAGACCGCGTACGCGATGAACAGGGACGGGCCGGCGTCGACGAGACGGCCGCCGGCGCCGAGGAAGAGGCCGGTGCCGATCGCGCCGCCGATGGCGATCATATTGACGTGGCGGGACTTCAGGGACTTGCTGTAGCCGGCGTCTCCGGCGTCGACGTGGGCCGCGCGCTGCCCGGCCTGTGCGACGTCTTTGTCGAGGGACTGCTCGCTCACGTCTCGCGTCCGCCTTCCGTGGTGCTTTCCGTGCGGGGGGAACGCACGATGTCGGTGAGGGTGGTCTCGACGCGGTCGAGGTGGTGGGACATGGCCTCCACCGCGTCGTGTTCGGAACCGTCGATCAGCGCCTCGACGATGGCCCGGTGCTCGCGGTTGGACTGCTCGCGCCGGCCGCCCAGCTCGTTGAGGAAGGCCGACTGGCGGGCCAGCGCGTCCCGGATCTCCTCGATCACCCGGCGGAACACCGGGTTCTGGGCGGCCTCGGCCACGGCCAGGTGGAAGAGGGTGTCCATCGCGACCCAGGCGGTGGTGTCGGTCTCCCGCTCCATCCGGTCCAGGAGATGGGCCAGGTGGTCCAGGTTCTCCGGGGTGCGGCGCGCCGCCGCGTACCCGGCGACCGGGATCTCCACATGGCGGCGGACCTCCAGCAGATCACTGGCCGCGTAGTCGCCGAAGGTGGGGTCCTCGACGGCGTTCGCGATCACGAAGGTGCCCTTGCCGGTACGGGACTGGGTCAGGCCCATCACCTGGAGCGCGCGCAGCGCCTCACGGAGCACCGGACGGCTCACTTCGAGCTGCCGGCACAGCTCCGCCTCCGAGGGGAGCTTGTCCCCGATGGCGTACTTGCCGCGCTCGATGGCGTCGCGGAGGTGGGTGAGCACCGCTTCCATGGCGCTGACGCGCCGGGGTGCCGAACCACCTGTCTGGCTGTCTGACAGGTTCACGGGGGTGATCCTGCGGGTGACGGGAGGGGGCTGTCAAGGGGCCCTGAAGAGGATCTTCGAGCTGGTCAGCTGAGGCCGCCCGCGCCGAGCAGCCCGAAGAGGAGCACGCCGACGACGATCCGGTAGGAGACGAACACCTGGAAGGAGTGCCTGGTCACGAACTTCAGCAGCCAGGCGACCGAGGCGTACGCGACCACGAAGGACACGGTGGTTCCGGCGATCAGCGGGGCCGCGCCCACCCCCGCGCCGAGGGCGTCCTTCAGTTCGTAGAGTCCGGCGCCGGTCAGGGCCGGGATGCCGAGGAAGAAGGAGAGCCGGGTGGCGGCGAGCCGGTCGAGGTCGAGCAGGAGCGCGGTGGACATGGTGGCGCCGGAGCGGGAGAAGCCGGGGAACAGCAGGGCGAGGATCTGCGAGCCGCCGACGAGCATCGCGTCCCGGAACCGGGTGTCCTCCTCCGCGCGCCTGCGCCGGCCGACCTGTTCCGCGACCCACATCACACCGCTGCCGACGATCAGTGAACCGGCCACCACCCACAGCGAGGCGAGCGGCCCCTCGATGAGCGAGCGGGCGGCCAGCCCCACGACCACGATCGGGACGGTCGCGGCGATCACCCACCACGCGAACCGGTAGTCGCGTTCCTGGCGCCGCCCCGCGTCGAACAGCCCCCGGAACCAGGCGGCGCCGATCCGCGCGATGTCGTCGCGGAAGTACACGAACACCGCGGCGATGGCGCCCACCTGGATGACCGCCGAGAACCCGACGACGGCTTTGTCCTCGACCTGGATCCCCATCAGACCTTCGGTGATCTTCAGATGCCCGGTGGAGGACACCGGCAGAAACTCCGTCACCCCCTCCACCGCTCCGAGGACGACTGCCTGACCGACGCTGATGGTGCTCATGGGGTCCAGTTCTGCTCGGCGAGGGCGAGGGAGGCAGTCGTACTACAGCCGGGTAAGGGCCGCCCTCAGGACCACAGGGCCCGAGCCACCGCCAGGCCCACGTAGACCGCGCCCAGCCCCGCCGTCACGCTCGCGACCGCGTTGGCGGCGGCGAGGAAACGGGCACCGCCCTGCGCCAGCCGCAGCGTCTCGTACGAGAACGTCGAGTATGTGGTGAGCGCCCCGCACAGGCCGGTGCCGAGGAGGAGTTGCAGGTGGGAGTCCGCGGCACCGGCCGTCACGGCGCCGGTGAGGGTGCCGAGGACGAAGGATCCGCCGGCGTTGACGGCGAACGTTCCCCAGGGGAAGTCCGTGTCGTGGCGGGACCGCACCGCGCGGTCGGTGAGATAGCGCAGGGGCGCGCCGATCATTCCGCCGAGGATGACGAGCACCCAGTTCACGACGACCTCTTACCTTTCTCACGCCTCGGGGCGGGTGAGGTGCGCACGACGCGCTCCGCCGTCGTCGCCGCGAGCCGGACCGCCGTGAGAGCGGCGAGGAGGGTCGCGGCGAGGTAGGCGAGGCCGGTGGCGGGGCGGCCCTCCTCGATCAGGCGCTGGATGTCGACGGCGTAGGTGGAGAAGGTGGTGAAGCCGCCGAGGACTCCGGTCCCGAAGAACGGCCGGACCAGCCGGTGTGCCGTCCATCGCTCCGTGATCGCGACCATGAAGAGGCCGATCACGAAACAGCCGACGACGTTCACCCAGAACGTGGTCCAGGGGAAGCCGGTCGTGCCGGTGGGCCAGAGCAGGGCGGCGGCGTAGCGGGCCCCCGCGCCGATCCCCCCGCCGACGGCGACGACCGCGACGACGGGCGCCTGACCGTGCCAGGGGGTGGGGCGGACCGGGTCGGCGACGGGGGCGTCGGGCGACGGCAGGCCTTCGGGCCCGCCGGGCTGTGGGACTGGGGCTGGGGCTGGCACGGGCGTACATCTCCTACTCGCCGGGACCCGGGTGTCACCGGGCGCACTCCGTCGCAAGCAGGGACCGTTGTCGGCACCGATGCCGCGGTTCGGGTACGGCGGGCCCCACCGCCGCGCCGCGAGAGGTGACGCGGCCGGTCGACAGCGTAACGCGGGTGCCCACCGCCCCGCACGCGCCCCGTACCCGACCGGACCTCAGCCCGGCTTCCCCGGCAGCTCGCACACCGCGATGCCCCGCTCCCACAGGCTCCCTAGGATCAGCCGGCCGTCGGCGACGCAGGCGCTCGTGACCATACGGAACCGGGAGCGGCGGTCGACGAGGGTGTGGACGACATGCCCCTCGTCGTCGACCGCCACCACCCCGGCGAATCCGAGCGGCCGGAAGGGCGCCCGTACCGCCACCCGGCTCGCGGCGCTCCGTACGGCCGGGCTCGCGCGGTGGAGACGGTCGAGGGCGGCGATGCGCGGGCCGGCCAGCGCCACCCAGATCAGACCGCTGTCGGGGTCGCGCCACAGGTTGTCGGGGGTGCCCGGCAGATCCTCCACGAAGGGTTCGCTCGTCCCGGCCAGTGGTCCGGTGAGGTGGACGCGGGTGAGGCGGCGGGCGCCGGTCTCCGCGACCACGAGGAACGACTCGTCGGCGGAGGGCGCGAGGCCGTTGGCGAACTGGAGCCCCTCCAGGACGACTTCGGGCGCACCCTCCCCCGGCGCCAGGCGCAACAGCCGTCCGGTGCCGGTGTGTTCGACGATGTCGCCGATCCACCGGTCGAGGGGGTACCGGCGGCTGGAGACGGTGAAGCAGACCGTCCCGTCGCAGAGCGCCACGACATTGCTGCAGAACCGCAGCCGCTCACCGTCCACCGCGTCGGCGAGCACCCGCACGGTCCCGTCCCCGGTCGTGACCCGCAGCAGCCCCCGCTTGGCGTCACCCACCAACAGGTCGCCGTCCGGAAGGAGTTCAAGGCCCAGCGGCCTGCCACCGGTGTCGGCGAGCGTCTCGACCCGGGCCCGCCCCGGCTCCTCCAGCCCGTCCACCCGCAGGACCCGGCCGTCCTCGACACCGGTCAGCACCCGCCCACGCCCGTCGGCGATCACATCCTCGGGCCCGCGCCCGCCGATCCCGACGAACGCCTCCGCCACGAGTCCGGCGCCCCGCGCACCCGTCCTGCCCGCCACGCCCGTCATGTGCGCCTCCCGATCCGTCCGCCCGACTGCCCCGCCGGTCCATCCTGGCAGGGGGCCGGGCCGTCCCTCACGGCCTCGGGTTAGGTTGTCCGTCACCGACCAGGGAGACCACCGTGTCCGCCGCCCGCCCCAGCCTGCTGTACGTCACCGACCTCGCCTATCCGGCCCGGGGCCGACGTTACTGCGACGAGGACATCCTGCTGACCTCCCGGCTGCGCGCGGAGTTCGACATCGCCCTGTGCCACCCCCTGGACGCGGCGGCCCTGATGGACGGCTTCGACGCGGTCGTGGTCCGCAACAGCGGGCCCGTTCTGCACTACCAGGAGGCGTACGACGCCTTCCGTCTGCGGGCGAAGGCGCTGGGCACCCGCGTCTACAACCCGCTGACCGGCCGTGCGGACATGACCGGCAAGCGGTATCTGCTGGACCTCACCGAAGCCGGGTATCCGGTGATCCCCACGGTCGACCGGCCCGAGGACCGGGACAGGCTGCCCGACACCGCCGCGTACGCGGTCAAGCCGAAGGCGGGCGCGGACTCCATCGGCCTGCGCTTCCTGACCGGCCCCGAGCTGGCGGACCTGACCTGGGGCGACGTCCTGGTCCAGCCGCGTGTCGACTTCCGCCACGAGGTGTCCTTCTACTACGTCGACGACACCTTCCAGTACGCCCTGTACGCGCCCGACCCCGACCGCCGCTGGGTCCTGGAGCCCTACGAGGCCACGGAGTCCGACCTCGGCTTCGCCCGCCGTTTCATCGACTGGAACACCCTCGCCCACGGCATCCAGCGGGTGGACGCCTGCCGTACCCGGGAGGGCGATCTCCTGCTGGTCGAGCTGGAGGACCTCAACCCGTATCTGTCCCTGGACCGCGTCCCCGAGCCGGTCCAGCACGCCTTCGTCGCCGCCATGGCCGCCTCGCTGCACACGTTCATCGGCCGCTGAAACAGCGGGACAGCGGAAGGGGCCGCACGCCACGGCGTACGGCCCCTCGTGTCAGCTCGCTAGCGGTGGCTGAACCATGCCACCGCCGGGAGCGCCCGGTCGTCGTACCCGAACAGCGCCTGGTTCTCCCAGCCGTTGCCGGAGGCCGCGTCGGTCGGGTCCCACCCGTTGCCCGAGACGGCGGTCCACGTCGACTCCCAGTAGAAGATGCCGAGGCCCCGGCCGTTCGGCACGGCCTCGACGATGCTCGCGACGTCCTTCATCCACCGTGTCTGACCGGCGGTCGTGGCCGGGTAACCGGACACCAGCTCGCCGCTCAGATCGATGATGTTCTCGTGCGAGTCCTTACTGTCCAGCCGGAACGGGTAGGCCGTCTCGGCGAGGAACACCGGCTTGGCGTAGCGGGAGGCCGCGTCGTCCAGCGTGGTCTGGAAGTCGGCGAGCGTGCCGTGCCAGTAGCCGTAGTACGACAGGCCGATGACGTCGAACTTCACACCGTTGGAAACCGCGTTGTCGAACCACCAGCGGGTGCCGGACAGGTCGCCGCCCTTGGCGAGGTGCAGCGCGACCTGGGTGCCGGAGTTGACCGCCTTGACCGCGTCGTAGCCGGAGTTGAGCAGTCCGGCGAGCTGCGACCAGTTGGAGGTGGAGCCGGCCGACCACAGCATGCCGCCGTTGATCTCGTTGCCGACCTGGACCATGTCGGCGGTGGTGCCCTGGGACTTGAGGGCGTTGAGGACGTCGTAGGTGTGGTTGTAGACGTCCGTCCGCAGCTGGCTGTAGCTGTGGCCGGTCCACGCGGACGGCACGGTCTGGGCGCCCGGGTCGGCCCAGGTGTCCGAGTAGTGGAAGTCGACCAGCAGCTTCATGCCCTGCGCCTTGATCCGCTTGGCGGCGGCGAGCACGCGGGTCTTGTTGTTGTAGCCGTCGGCCGGGTTCACCCAGACCTTGACTCGGGCGTAGTTCTGCCCGGCGCTCCTGAGGATGGCGAGCGCGTCGCCCGTCGTACCGGAACTGTTCTTGTAGACACCGCCCTTGGCCTCGCTCTTGATGAGCGAGGACACGTCGGAGCCCTTGACGGACAGGCCCGTCGTACCGGACGCGAAGGTCAGGTCGTCGACGTTGATCCAGTTCCCGGCGTTGGCGTCGGAGTTGACGCTGATGGTGCACTGGTTGTTGGTCACCGCGATGGAGGTGACGATCCGGATCCAGCCGCTGGACGACACCGGGATGTCGGTGCGCTGTTCGGCGCTGCCGCAGTTCTTCAGCGCGAGGTACGCGGAGTTCTGGCCGCCGCCGGAGCGCACCCACGCGGTGAGCTTGTAGTTCCCGTTGGTGAGGCCGGAGAGGTACTGGTAGGTCTCCACCTTGTAGGCCGAGGCCGCGTAGTGGGAGAGGCGGTAACTGCCGCCGTGGCCACCGGACTCGGTGAAGGAGGCGGAGTTCTGCCCGGCAGCCGAGTACGTCGACCAGCCGGCCGGCGTCGCGGTCCCGGTGCCGTCGGACTCGAAGCCTCCGTTGGTGAGCGTGGAGGCGGCCGAGGCCGAGGTGGCGGGCAGGGTGGTGAGCGCCAGGCCTGCGAACAGCGGTACCAGCAGGGCCCTGAGGGCGCGTCTCGCGTGGAACATCGTCGTCCCTTCGACGAAGGTGGGGAACCGGTTGCGCGGTGCTGTGGCGGCGCCGCGCCCGAGGGCCTTGGGCACGGCGCCGCCGGTACCGGCCGGATGTCCCCAGAGATCCGGCCGGTGTTCGGGGGTGGGGAGGGTGTTCAGGCGTCGAGGCGTACGACCCGGACGCCCCCTGCGGGTACGGCGAGGCGGCCCGCCGCGCGTTCGCCGGTGAGGAGTTCGGTGCCGGCCGCGTCCAGCGGCACCTTCGCGTCCAGCGCGGTGTGGTTGATCACGAACAGGAAGTCGCCCGACTCCCCGGCGCGGCGCACCACTTCGACGTCGCGGGGCAGGTCGGCGCGGGGCGCGATGCCGGCGTCGTCGGCGGCCCAGCCGAGCAGCGCGTCCAGGCCGTGCGCGTCGAGCCGGGTCGACACGTACCAGGCGGAGCCCTCGCCGAGCCGGTGCCGGGTGACGGCGGGCCGGTCGGCGGCGAGGCCGTCGGCGTACGTCCACACGGGTTCGGCGCCGCGCGGCACCACGAACTCGGTCCAGACGTCACCGGTGAGTTCGGAGCCGTCGGGGCCGGTGATGCGGACGCTCTCGCCGCCGAGCAGGGGTGAGAACTCCTCGACGGTCAGGCCGAGCACGTCGCGCAGGGCGCCGGGGTAGGGGCCCTCGTGGACGGCGTCGTGCTCGTCGACGATGCCGGAGAAGTAGGAGACGACGAGGGTGCCGCCGTTCTCGACGTACGCCTTGAGGTTGTCGCCCGCCGCCTGCGTCATCAGATACAGCGCGGGGACGACGACCAGGGGATAGGCCGACAAGTCGGCTTCCGGGTGGGCGAAGTCGACGGTGAGGTGGCCGTCGTAGAGGGCCTCGTAGAAGGCGTCGGCGCGTTCGCGGGCCTCGTGGTCCTCGCTGGGGCGCCAGGCGAGGTTCTGCGCCCACCAGGAGTGCCAGTCCCACAGGACGGCCACGTCGGCGACGGTCCGGCTGCCCCGGATCCGGCTCAACGAGTCGAGGGAGGTGCCCAGTTCGACGACCTCGCGCCACACGCGCGAGTCGGTGCCGGCCTGCGGGAGCATCGCCGAGTGGAACTTCTCGGCGCCGCGCCGGGACTGCCGCCACTGGAAGAACATGGCGCCGTCGGAGCCGCGCGCCACATGGGCGAGGGAGTTGCGGGCCATCTGGCCGGGGGCCTTGGCGGGGTTGCGGGCCTGCCAGTTGACGCCCGAGGTGGAGTGCTCCAGGAGCAGCCAGGGGGCGCCGCCGCCGACCGAGCGGGTGAGGTCGGCGGCCATGGCGAGGTTGACGTGGGTGCGGCGGCCGTCGGTGATCAGGTAGTGGTCGTTGGTGACGAGGTCGACCTCGCGGCCCCAGGCCCAGTAGTCGAGGGAGTCGCACTGGCTGAGCGCGGTCATGAAGTTGGTGGTGACCGGGATGCCGGGCGCGAGGCGGTGCAGGATGTCCCGCTCGGCGACGAAGTTCTCGCGGACGGTCTCGTCGGCGAACCGCTTGTAGTCGAGGGCCTGGCCGGGGTTTCCGACCGTGGGGGCCACGCGCGGCGGGTTGATCTGCGCGAAGTCGGTGTAGTGCTGGCCCCAGAAGGCGGTGCCCCAGGCCTCGTTGACCGCGTCGACCGTGCCGTACGTCCGCTCCAGCCAGCGGCGGAAGTGCGCGGCGCAGGAGTCGCAGTAGCAGGCGGAGACGGGGACGCCGTACTCGTTGTGGACGTGCCAGAGGGCGAGTGCCGGGTGGTCGGCGTAGCGCTCGGCGAGCTTGGTGGTGATGTGCGCGGCGGCGGCCCGGTAGTCGGTGTTGCTGTGGCAGATGGCGCCGCGTGAGCCGAACTCGTAGCGGGTGCCGTCGGCGGTCACGGGCAGCGCCTCGGGGTGCTCGCGGTAGAACCAGACGGGCGGGACGACGGTGGGGGTGCCGAGGTCGACGCGGATGCCGTTCTCGTGCAGCAGGTCGAGCAGCCGGTCGAGCCAGCCGAAGTCGTACACGCCGCGCGAGGTCTCCAGCAGGGCCCAGGAGAAGATGCCGACACTCACCATCGTGACGCCGGCCTCGCGCATCAGCCGGACGTCCTCGTGCCAGACGGATTCCGGCCACTGCTCGGGGTTGTAGTCCCCACCGAAGGCGAGCCTGGTGAGGCCCGTGGGGGTGGTCTCCGGCATGGATCTCTCCCGTTGAGTCGATCATTTGGGAACGTGCACACACAGCAGTGGCGGTGCGAGCCCAACATAACCGCACAGCAACAACCATTGACAAGTGTCCGGGATGTTTCTCTACTGTGAACGCTCACAGAAGCATGGCACGGTCTTCGCAGCAGACGAGGACCCAGGTCAGGGGAGAAACATCCATGTCCGACATCACGAAGCACCGGCGCTTTGTGGCCACTGCCGTCGCGGTCACGCTCGGCGCCACCACACTCGCCGCCTGTGGCGGGTCCGACGACGACGGCGAGGCCCAGTCGGGGCCGGCGAAGCTGACGTACTGGACCTGGACGCCGGGCATGGACAAGGTCGTGGACCTGTGGAACAAGGGTCCCGGCAAGGAGCAGCAGATCACCGTCACGGTGAAGAAGCAGGCCTCCGGCGACACCCTCGTCACCAAGATCCTCACCGCGCACAAGGCGGGCAAGGGCCCGGACCTGGTGCAGGCCGAGTACCAGGCACTGCCGACGCTGGTCAGCAATGACGCGGTCGCCGACATCGCGGGCGAGGCGGGCGACGCGAAGGGCAGGTTCGCCGACGGCGTCTGGCAGCAGACCACGCTGGGCTCGGACGCCGTGTACGCGATACCGCAGGACATCGGGCCGATGATGTTCTACTACCGCGAGGACCTGTTCAAGAAGTACGGCCTCGAAGTCCCCAAGACCTGGGACGAGTTCGCCGACACCGCGCGGAAGCTCAAGAAGGAGGACGCGGACGTCGACCTCACCACCTTCTCCGCGAACGACTCCGGTCTCTTCGCCGGTCTCGCCCAGCAGGCGGGCGCCGAGTGGTGGACCACCGAGGGCCAGAAGTGGAAGGTCGGCATCGACGACACGGCGACGCAGCGGGTCGCCGACTTCTGGGGCGGCCTCGTCAAGGAGGGCGCCGTCGACAACCAGCCGATGTACACCCCGGCCTGGAACAAGGCGCTCAACACCGGCAAGCAGATCGCCTGGGTCAGCGCGGTGTGGGCGCCGGGCACGCTGACCACGGCCGCGCCGGACACCGAGGGCAAGTGGAAGGTGGCGCCGCTGCCGCAGTGGTCGGCCTCCGAGAACACCACCGGCAGCTGGGGCGGTTCCTCGACCGCCGTCACCACCGACTCCGAGAACAAGGGGGCCGCCGCCAAGTTCGCCACCTGGCTGAACACGGACCCCGAGGCGCTGACCGCGCTGGCGAAGGAGGGCGGCATCTACCCGGCCGCCACCACCGCGCAGACCAGTGACGCGTTCGCCGAGCCGCCGGCCTACTTCTCCAACCAGGCCGACTTCTACACCGTGGCCTCCGAGATCGCCAAGACCACGGCGCCCTCCGCGTGGGGCCCGAACGTGAACGTCGCCTACACCACCTTCAAGGACGCGTTCGGCGCCGCCGCCAAGAACAAGTCGGACTTCGGCGCCGCCCTGAAGACGATGCAGGACGACACGGTCGCCGACATGAAGAAGCAGGGCTTCGAGGTCGCGGAGTGACGAGCGCACGCCGGAGGTCGTACGGGGTCAAGGGCGCCCCGTACGCCCACCCGTCTCCCACCACCACCCTCAAACGAGCGCGAAGCGCCCCCTATTTTTTCCTCCTCCCCGCGACGATCCTGTTCGCCCTCTTCTTCGCGCTCCCGATCGGCTACGCGGTCTGGCTCAGCCTGCACAAGGTGCAGGTCAAGGGGCTGGGCCTCGGCTCGGGTGCGCGGAGCGAGGTGTGGGCGGGCTTCGAGAACCACACCGACGCCCTGACCGACTCCGAGTTGCTGGACGGCGCGCTGCGCGTCCTCGGCTACGGCGCGATCGTGGTCCCGGTCATGCTCGGACTCGCGCTCGTCTTCGCCCTCATGCTGGACAGCGACAAGGTGCGCCTCGCCCCCTTCACCCGGCTGGCGATCTTCCTGCCGTACGCGGTTCCCGGTGTCGTGGCCGCCCTGCTCTGGGGCTTCCTCTACCTCCCGGACGTCAGCCCCTTCTACTTCGTGCTGGAGAAGCTGGGTCTCCCCCAGCCGGAGCTGCTCGACGGCGGCGGTCTGTACGCGGCCCTGTCGAACATCGCGATCTGGGGCGGCACCGGCTTCAACATGATCGTCATCTACACCTCGCTGCAGGCGATCCCCGCCGAGGTGTACGAGGCCGCGAAGCTGGACGGCGCGACGCCGTTGCAGATCGCCCTGCGGATCAAGATCCCGATGGTGGCGTCCTCGCTGGTGCTGACCTTCTTCTTCTCGATCATCGCCACGCTCCAGGTGTTCAGCGAGCCCACCACCCTCAAGCCCCTCACCAACTCGGTCTCCACGACGTGGAGTCCGCTGATGAAGGTGCACCGGGACGCCTTCGGCGAGGGCGACATCTACTCGGCGGCGGCCGGTGCGGTGATCATCGCCGTGGCCACGCTGGTCCTCTCCTTCGGCTTCCTGAGGGCCGCGAACTCCCGTACGAAGCAGGAGGCAGCACGATGAGTTCTCCTGCCGTCCGCAAGACCGCCCCGGCGGCCGGGACCACGCCCGGCACCGCCCAGGGCCCGCCGCTGCGCCGCCGGATCGCCCTCGTTCCGACGCTCACCCTGCTGCTGGGCGCGATCTACTGTCTGCTGCCCGTGGCCTGGGTGCTGATCGCCGCCACCAAGTCGGGCAGCGAACTGTTCTCCACCTTCACCTTCCTGCCGGGCACCGGCTTCGCGGACAACCTGTCCGACCTCAACGCCTACCGCGACGGCATCTACTGGCAGTGGATGGGCAACTCCGCCCTCTACGCCGGCGTCGGCGCCCTGCTGTCCACCGCCGTCTCGGCGATCAGCGGCTACGCGCTCGCGATCTACCGCTTCAAGGGCCGTGAGGCCGTCTTCAACATCCTGATGGCGGGCGTGCTGATGCCACCGGTGATCCTCGCGATCCCGCAGTACCTGCTGATGGCGAAGGCCGACCTGGCGGACTCCTACTGGTCGGTGCTGCTGCCGCTGGTCCTCTCCCCGTACGGCGTCTATCTGTCCCGGATCTACGCCGCTGCCGCCGTCCCCTCCGACGTGGTCGAGGCCGGGCGGATGGACGGGGCGAGCGAGTGGCGGATCTTCACCCGGATCGCGCTGCCGATGATGGTGCCGGGTCTGGTGACGGTGTTCCTGTTCCAGTTCGTGGCCGTCTGGAACAACTTCCTGCTGCCGTACATCATGCTCAGCGACGACGAGAAGTTCCCGATCACCCTGGGCCTGTTCACGCTTCTCGAACAGGGCGCGAACACGCCGGCGCTCTACACGCTGGTGATCACGGGCGCGCTGCTCGCGGTGATCCCGCTGATCGCGCTCTTCCTGGTCATCCAGCGGTTCTGGAGCCTCGATCTCCTCTCCGGAGCCGTAAAGTCATGACCATGAGCAACACGGGGGGCAGGCGCAAGCCGCCGACCATTCACGACGTGGCGCGCGAGGCGGGAGTCTCCCGGGGGACGGTCTCGCGCGTGCTCAACGGCGGTCACTACGTCAGCCCGACGGCCGCCGAGGCGGTCAACGCCGCGATCCGCAGAACGGGTTATGTCGTCAACCGGCACGCCCGCTCGCTGATCACGGGCCGCTCGGACTCGATCGGTTTCCTGCTGACGGAACCGCAGGAGAAACTGTTCGAGGACCCCAACTTCAATGTCCTGCTGCGGGGTTGCACGCAGGCGCTGGCCGCGCACGACATCCCGCTGCTGCTGATGGTGGCCGGCACGGAGGACGAGCGGCGGCGGATCACGCGGTACATCACGGCGGGCCATGTCGACGGGGTGCTGCTGGTGTCCAGCCACTCCGGGAACCCGGTCGCCCAGGAACTCCGGGAGGCGGGCATCCCGCTCGTGCAGTGCGGCAAGCCCATGGCGCCCGGCTCGAAGGTGAGCTATGTGGCCGCCGACGACCGGGACGGCGCCCGGGACATGGTCCGCCATCTGCTGTCGCTGGGCCGCCGCCGCATCGGTGTCGTCACCGGTCCGCTGGACACCCCCGGCGGTGTCGACCGGCTCGCCGGGTACAAGGAGGTCCTCACCGAGGCGGGCGTCGACATCGACGAGCGGCTCATCGTCTCCGGCGACTACAGCCGGGCCAGCGGCGAGGCGGGCACCGACCGGCTGCTCGCCCAGGCACCCGACATGGACGCCGTGTTCGTCGCCTCCGACCTGATGGCACAGGGCGCCCTCGCCGCGCTGCGCCGGGCGGGCCGCCGGATCCCCGAGGACGTCTCCGTCGGCGGCTTCGACGACTCCGCCGCCGCGACGGAGGCCGTCCCCGCCCTCACCACCATCCGCCAGCCCTACGACCGCATCAGCAACGAGATGGTCCGCGTCCTCCTGGCCCAGATCGGCGGCGAGGACCCGGCAGCGGTGATCCTGCCTACGGAACTGGTACGACGCGAGTCGACGTGAGCGGGTGGGCGACATGGGGCCTGAGCCGATGCGGGGCCGAGGTCGACGAGGCCTGAGCCGGCTCGGGGGCCGACTCACGGGACCGGCTGAGGGGACTGAGCAGTCGGCCACCGCCGCAGGCACGACCTTGGCCGGCGTCGGCCGCCTCGCCGCCCCGGCCCCGGCGCGGTGCCGCCCCGGCTGTGGGGGATCCCGGCCCAGCGGCAGATGAGGCATCGCCGGGCGCGGCGCTGGGGCTCAGTGGTGGGTGGGTTGGTGGTCGGGGGTGTGGGTCTCTTCGGTGACGCGGGTGCCCGGGTGGCGGAGGGCGCACAGGAAGCCGATGCCGAGGGCGATGGCCATGCCGTAGAACACCCACTGGTTGGCCTCGGCGAAGTCCATGCGGATGGCGTCCATCGAGTCGCGCACCACCGTGCCGACGGGGCCGTCCCCGCCCGGTGCCTGGCTGTCCGGGTTGCCGGTGACCGCCTCGGAGATGTCACGGGCCGCGTCCTGCGCCGCGTCGTCCGGCACTCCCCTGGACGTCAGCGTCTCGACGACCTTGTCGGTGGTGACATGCGTCAGGATCGTGCCGTACACGGCCATGCCCACGGCCGCCGCGTAGTTGCGCACGGTCTGGGTGATGCCGGTGACCTCGCCGTACGAGGCGTTGAGGGAGCGGTTCACCGCGTCGGTCGAGGCGGGCGCGAGCAGGAAGCCGATGCCGGCGCCGGCGAGGGCGACGTAGGGCCACTGGTCGTGCATCGAGAGGTCGGTCAGTTTGTTGGCCCACAGGGCGAAGCCGACCGCGCCGAGGGCCGTGCCCAGCTTCAGCGCCGGCCGGGCGCCGCGTTTGTCGAGGATCCGGCCGCCCCACTGGGAGGCGATGGCGAAGCCGATGAAGAAGTACAGCAGGAACAGCGCGGCCTGGTTGGGCGAGGCGCTGAGCGAGACCTGCGCGTACACCGAGGCGAAGAAGAACAGCGGGACGAAGGCGAGCATCGCGAAGAACAGGACCGCCGCGTCGACGCCGAACGCCTTGTCACGGAAGACATGCAGCTTGATCAGCGGTTCGTCGACACGGAGTTCGTAGGCGCAGAACAGCACGAGGACCGCGAGGCCGCCGATGACGCAGGCCCAGGTGGCGAAGCTGCTCCAGCCCCAGGCGGAGGCCTGTTGCAGACCGAGCACGCTCAGGCCCATGCCGAGGGCGACGAGGACGGCGCCGGGCAGGTCGAGACGTTCGCGGCGGGCCTGGTGGGGGATGTGGGCGAGGGCGGTCAGGACGAGGGCGATGATGGCGACGGGCACGTTGACCCAGAAGATCGCCCGCCAGGTCCAGCCGGTGAGCCAGCCGCCGAGCAGCGGGCCGAGCGCGGTGAGGGCGCCGGACAGCCCGAAGAACAGGGCGAGCGCCCGGCCGCGCTTGTCGACCGGGAAGACGGCGACGACGACGGCGAGCGCGGCGGGGAACATCAGCGCGGCGCCCAGGCCCTGGGTGGCCCGGAACACGATCAGCCAGCTCACGGCGAAGCTGTCGTCGGGGACACAGCCGCAGAGCACGGAGGAGATGACGAAGATCAGCGTGCCGATCACCATCATCCGGCGGTGCCCGAGGATGTCGGCGAGCCGGCCGCCGAGCGCGAAGAACGCGGCCAGGGCGAGCAGATAGGCGTTGACCACCCACTGGATGCCCGACGAGGAGAGGTCGAGTTCGTCGACGATGCTCGGGGCGGCGATGGCGACGATCGTCTGGTCGATGAAGGTCATCGACACGGCGAACAACATCGCCGCGAGAGCCAGGGTCTGGTGCGGCGCGGCGGGGCCGGATGCGGCAGGCCCCGGCCCGGAACGTTCCTTCATATCGGCCATGGGTGGAATGTTCCCTTGATCCACTGCCGGGCGCATGTGCTCGGCGGTGGCACACGGTAAGAGCCGGAGACTCCCGGTCATCACCCGAACGGTCGTCCGAAGACGGCGGGAAGATCGCTGCGCCACCGGGGTCGGCACCCCGAGGCGGGGTACTCGACGGGCACCGGCCCCGGATCCGGTTGGACACTGGAGTGCGGCCGGGGTGTGCCGGCGGACGAGACTCAGGACGCGACTGCCATGAACAGCGACAGCAATCACCGGGGCACGGAGAACGCCCGTCACCGAGGCACGGAGAACGCCATCTCCAGCCACTCCGTCTTCGGCGCGCCCTGCTGGGTGAGCCTCACCAGCCGGGATCTGCCGGCCACGGAGAACTTCTACTCCGCCGTGCTGAGCTGGCGCTGGCGTACGGCCAAGCTCGGCGACCACTTCCGGATCGCGCTGGCGGACGGCGTGCCGGTCGCCGGGATCGCCGGGGTGGCGTCCCTGTGGCAGATGGCGGTGGCCTGGACCCCGTACTTCGCCGTCTCCGACGCGGACGCGGCGGCCTCCCGGGCCAGGGAGCGCGGCGGCACGGTCGCGGTCGGCCCGCTCTCCTTCCCGCCCGGCCGCGCGGCCCTGCTGGCGGACCGGCACGGGGCGTCCTTCGGGATCTGGGAGGGCGCGCTGTTCACCGACTGGGAGACCTGGCGCAAGGCGGCCCCGGCCTTCATCCGGCTGCACACCCGGGACGCCTTCGACGCGGCGATCTTCTACGGCGAGGTCCTGGAGTGGGCCACCGAGAAACCGGGCTGCTGCGAGGTCCACTACGAGGGCAACGAGGTCGTGCTGCGCAGCGAGGGCGAGGTGGTGGCCCGGATCAGCTCGGGCGCGCTGGAGGCCGCCCCCGACCCCACGATCCGGCCGCACTGGCAGGTCCACTTCTCCGTCTCCGATGTGGCCGCCTGCGTCGATTCCGCCCAGCACCACGGCGGCACGATCCTCACCCACCAGCCGCACGAGGCGGTGCTCCGCGATCCGGACGGCGCCCAGTTCACGATCACCTCGCGCGGCGAGCGCTGACCACCCACCCGGTCGCCAGGCGGGCACCGATCATCCGCCCCGGGAGGGCCGCGACAGCAGCACCAGCGCCCGCGCCTCGACGGTGATCTCGGCGCCCGCCTTGTGCTCGGCCTCGTCCGGGACGCCGTCCGGTTCTGCGGCGGTGTCGACGAGGGTCGCCCAGCGCTCGCCGTACGCGGCGCCGGGCAGCCGGAACTCCCTCGGCTCCCAGTGGCTGTTCAGCAGGAGCAGGAAGGAGTCGTCGACGACGGGTTCCCCGTGGGCGTCGCGTTCGGCGAGGGCGTCGCCGTTGAGGAAGACGGCCAGGGCGTGGGCGCCTGCGCGGTCCCAGTCGGCGGCGGTCATCTCCCGGGCGTCCGGCAGCAGCCACACCAGGTCGGGCAGCGGCCGGTCCGCGCGGGTCGGGGTGTCGCCGCGGAAGAAGCGGCGGCGGCGCAGCACGGGGTGGTCGGCGCGCAGGGCGATGAGGTCGCGGGTGAACGCGAGGAGCGCGCGGCGTTCGGCGTCGAGCCGCCAGTCGACCCAGGAGACCTCGTTGTCCTGGCAGTAGGCGTTGTTGTTGCCGCGCTGGGTGCGGCCCGACTCGTCGCCGTGGCTCAGCATCGGAATGCCCTGCGACAACAGCAGGGTGGCCAGCAGATTGCGCTGCTGACGTGCGCGCAGCGCGCGGACCCGCGGGTCCTTGGTGGGGCCTTCGACGCCGCAGTTCCAGGACCGGTTGACGCTCTCGCCGTCCCGATTGCCCTCGCCGTTGGCCTCGTTGTGCTTGTCGTTGTACGAGACCAGGTCGCGCAGGGTGAATCCGTCGTGCGCGGTGACGAAGTTGACGCTGGCGCGCGGGCGGCGCCTGCTGTGCTCGTACAGGTCGGCTGAGCCGGTCAGCCGGGACGCGAACTCGCCGAGCGTGTGCGGTCGGCCGCGCCAGAAGTCCCGTACGGCGTCCCGGTACTTGCCGTTCCACTCCGACCACAGCGGCGGGAAGTTGCCGACCTGGTAGCCGCCCTCGCCCACGTCCCACGGTTCGGCGATGAGCTTGACGCGGCTGATCACGGGGTCCTGCTGGATCAGGTCGAAGAACGCCGACAGCCGGTCCACCTCGTGGAACTGCCGGGCCAGCGTGGCCGCCAGGTCGAACCGGAAGCCGTCGACACGCATCTCGGTGACCCAGTACCGCAGCGAGTCCATGATCAGCTGAAGGACGTACGGGTGCCGCATCAGCAGGCTGTTGCCGGTGCCGGTGGTGTCGTAGTAGTGCGCCCAGTCGCCGTCCACCAACCGGTAGTACGAGGAGTTGTCGATGCCCCGGAAGGAGAGGGTGGGGCCCCGCTCGTTCCCCTCGGCGGTGTGGTTGTAGACCACGTCGAGGATCACTTCGAGGCCGGCCGCGTGCAGCGCCTTGACCATCGACTTGAACTCGGTGACCTGTTGGCCGCGGGTGCCGTGGGCGGCGTAGGCGTTGTGCGGGGCGAGGAAGCCGATGGTGTTGTAGCCCCAGTGGTTGGTGAGGCCCCGGTCCTGGAGGACGCCGTCCTGCACGAACTGGTGGACCGGCATCAGTTCGATCGCGGTCACGCCCAGCGAGGTGAGGTGCTCGACGACGGCGGGGTGCGCCAACCCGGCGTAGGTGCCGCGGAGTTCGGGGGGCACGTCGGGGTGGGTGCGGGTGAGTCCGCGGACGTGCGCCTCGTAGATGACGGTGTCGGCGTAGGGCCGCCGGGGCGGGCGGTCGTCCCCCCAGTCGAAGTACGGGTCGGTGACCACGCCGAGCATGGTGTGCCCGGCGCTGTCGGCGCCCGGTTCGTAGAGGGAGGGGTGGTTGTCCGTCTGCCCGTCGACGGCCGTGGTGTACGGGTCGAGGAGCAGTTTCGCCGGATCGCAGCGGTGTCCGGCGGCGGGGGCCCAGGGGCCGTGGACGCGGTAGCCGTAGCGCTGTCCGGGTCCGACGCCGGGCAGCCGGCCGTGCCAGACGAAGCCGTCGACCTCGGTGAGCGGGACGGATCGGTGGGTGCCGTCGTCGTCGACGAGGACCAGGTCGACGCGTTCGGCGACCTCGCTGAACAGGGCGAAGTTGGTGCCGGTGCCGTCGTGGGACGCGCCCAGCGGGTAGGGGTGCCCGCTGGACACGGGCACCCCTTTCCGGTCCGGCCGCACGGTCACCGGGCGCCTTCGCACTCGTCCGCGGCATCGGCGCCGGGCGCGCCGGCGAGGACGGCGACGGACGTCTCACGGGGCACTTGGAGCACCGCGCGCAGGGCCGGTTCGGGCACGGTCGGCACCAGGGGTACGCACTGGTCGACCGGCGCGCGCTGGGTGAACCAGATGACCGTGCCGCCGCGGGCCGTGGAGCAGCAGCCCCAGCCGTCGCTGAGCGCGGCGATCCGGGTGAGGCAGGGGCGCAGCTCCCGGTCCGGGCGCATCTCCGGGTCGGTCTCTCCCACCGCCGCGATGAGGTGCTGGCCGTTCCACCACATCTCGATCGAGGTGTGTTTGTCCGTGGCGTGCTCCTCGATCGCGCGCAGCAGCAGTTCGGCGCTGTGGCAGACGGGTCCGACAAGGGTTTCCAGGTCCCAGAACCGGAGGTGAGCGGCCAGGATGCGGCTGACCTGTCCGACCCGTTCCGGACTGACTTCCACGTCGAGGTGGTAGTAGCGAGGCACTGCGGTCTTCATCGTGGTGGGCTCCTCACCGGCGAAGCCCACGCCCCATGAGCACGGGGCGTGAGCACCGATCACTTCTGAGTCAGCTCCAGAGTGGGAGGGCTACGCCATTCGTGCAACACGAGCGACTCCCGGTGTGGTTGAAGATCCAACAAGACGCCCGGTGGTTACCTGTGCACCATGAGTGAAGGCATCGGCTCCGTGAGGCGCCGATGCCCCTCCGTGCACGACCTCCCCCGGGGAGCGTGCTCCGCCGAGAGTGCCGGGAGGGACCAGCCACATGCTGCTGCCCGCCAAGAACGAGGTGGCCAGACATCTGCGGCGCTACCGCACCTGGGAACGCGTGATGCTCGCGTCCCCGACCGACCGCGCGGCCCGGGACAGCTTCGAGGACTCGGGCTACACGCTGTGCGTGCTGATGGGCAAGCGCTGCGCCCGCGAGGCCGTGACGGCCGCCGAGCGCTACCTCCAGACGAGCCTGCCCGCCTATCTCCAGGAGCAGACGGGCCCGCCCTCCGGTCCGCTGGAGCAGACCGGACACCTGGGGCAGGGCCAGAACGGCAAGGCCCGCAAGGAGCAGCCCCGCAGGACCCGTGCCGTGGGGCGGGAGACGCCCTCCGGACGGCGTTTCACGGCAGGGCGGTAGGACCGCCCTCGTTCACGACCCGTTCGGCCCAGTGCCGATCCCCGAGCACGGCGGAGGTGAGACCCCATGAGCCCGATCCCGGCCCCGGCCGTCGGCCGCGTCCCCGTCAGGGACGTCCGTCCGCTCGTCGAGTGCGGCAGGCGTCCCGCGAAGGCGGTGGTCGGCGAGACCTTCGAGGTCACGGCGACGCTCTTCCGCGAGGGGCACGGCGTGGTGGCCGCCAATGTCGTACTCAAGGACCCGGAGGGCCGTCCGGCCCCTTGGACCCCGATGCGTGAACTGGTGCCCGGCACCGACCGCTGGGGTGCCTGTGTCACCCCCACCTCGGTGGGCCGCTGGACGTACCGCGTCGAGGCCTGGGGCGACCCGATCGCCACCTGGCGCCACATCGCCCGTATCAAGGTCCCGGCCGGGATCGACGCGGGGCTCGTCCTGGAGGAGGGCGCCGAGTTGCACACGCGCGCCGCCGCCGGGGTGCCGGAGGGCGGCGGGCACACCGTCCTGCTGACGGCCGTCGGGCGTCTGCGCGACGACACGCTCCCGGTGGCCGACCGGTTGGCGGCGGCGTTGGCCCCGGAGGTGGACGAGGTCCTGACCCGCCACCCCCTGCGCGAGCTGGTCACGTCCTCCGAGCCGTTGCCGCTGCTGGTGGAGCGGGAGAGGGCCCTGTTCGGGTCCTGGTACGAGTTCTTCCCGCGTTCCGAGGGCACCCCCCAGCAGCCCCACGGAACCTTCCGCACCGCCGCCCGCCGCCTCCCGGCCATCGCCGCGATGGGCTTCGACGTCGTCTACCTGCCCCCGATCCACCCGATCGGGACCACCTTCCGCAAAGGCCGCAACAACACCCTCTCCCCCACCCCCGACGACGTCGGCGTGCCCTGGGCGATCGGCTCCCCCGAGGGCGGCCACGACGCCGTCCACCCCGGCCTCGGCACCCTCGACGACTTCGACCACTTCGTCACCGAGGCCCGCGCACTCGGCCTGGAAGTCGCCCTGGACTTCGCCCTCCAGTGCTCCCCCGACCACCCCTGGGTGCACAAACACCCCGAGTGGTTCCACCACCGCCCCGACGGCACCATCGCCCACGCGGAGAACCCGCCGAAGAAGTACCAGGACATCTACCCCATCGCCTTCGACGCCGACCTGCCCGGCCTCATCGCCGAGACCACCCGCGTCCTGCGGCACTGGATGGACCACGGCGTCCGCATCTTCCGCGTCGACAACCCCCACACCAAACCGGTGGTCTTCTGGGAACACGTCATCGCCGACATCAACACCACCGACCCCGACGTCCTCTTCCTCGCCGAGGCCTTCACCCGCCCCGCGATGATGCACACCCTCGCCGCCACCGGCTTCCAGCAGTCCTACACCTACTTCACCTGGCGCACCACCAAAACCGAACTCACCGAGTACGCCACCGAACTCGCCGGCGAAGCCGCGAGCTACATGCGGCCCAACCTCTTCGTCAACACCCCCGACATCCTCCACGCCTTCCTCCAGGAAGGCGGCCGGCCCGCCTTCGAACTCCGCGCCGTCCTCGCCGCCACCCTCTCCCCCACCTGGGGCGTCTACTCCGGCTACGAACTCTGCGAGAACACCCCCCTCAAACCCGGCAGCGAGGAATACCTCGACTCCGAGAAGTACCAACTCCGCCCCCGCGACTGGGACACAGCCGCACGAGACGGACGTACCATCGCGCCCCTCATCACCGCGCTCAACGAGATCAGAAGGCGCCACCCCGCGCTCCACGGGCTCCGGAACCTGCGCTTCCACCACACCGGCAACGACGCGGTGATCGCGTACAGCAAGCGGGCGGGCGAGGACGCGGTCGTGGTGGTCGTCAATCTCGACCCGCATCGCGTCCAGGAGGCCACGGTCACGCTCGACATGGCGGAACTCGGCCTCGGCATGGACGAGAACGTGCCAGTGCGCGACGAGTTGACGGGGGAGACCTACCACTGGGGAAGGACGAACTACGTGCGCCTGGAACCCGGGCGGGCACCCGCGCACATCCTCCACGTCCAGCTCCCGACCGAGAGCACGTCCCCCTCGCCACAGGACTCGTCGCAGATCGGAGCGTCAGGCACGCCATGACCATGAACAAACCCATCCCGGACACCTTCGAGGACACTCCGCAGAGGGACCGGGACCCGGACTGGTTCAAACGCGCCGTGTTCTACGAGGTCCTGGTCCGTTCCTTCCAGGACAGTGACGGCGACGGCATCGGCGACCTCAAGGGCCTGACCGCGAAACTCGACTATCTGCAGTGGCTCGGCATCGACTGCATCTGGCTGCCGCCCTTCTTCAAATCCCCCCTCCGCGACGGCGGCTACGATGTCTCCGACTACACGGCCGTCCTCCCCGAATTCGGCGACCTCGCCGACTTCGTGGAATTCGTCGACGCCGCCCACCAGCGCGGCATGCGCGTCATCATCGACTTCGTCATGAACCACACCAGCGACCAGCACCCGTGGTTCCAGGAATCGAGAAATGACCCCGACGGCCCCTACGGCGACTACTACGTATGGGCCGACGACGACAAACAGTTCCCCGGCGCCCGCATCATCTTCGTCGACACCGAAGCCTCCAACTGGACCTTCGACCCCGTCCGCAAGCAGTACTACTGGCACCGCTTCTTCTCCCACCAACCCGATCTCAACTACGAGAACCCGGCGGTCCGGGAGGAAATGCTGGCCGCGCTGCGGTTCTGGCTGGATCTCGGTATCGACGGCTTCCGGCTCGACGCCGTCCCCTACCTCTACCAGGAGGAGGGCACCAACTGCGAGAACCTCCCGGCCACCCACACCTTCCTCAAGCATGTGCGCCGGGAGATCGACGCGCTGTATCCGGACACGGTCATCCTCGCGGAGGCGAACCAGTGGCCGGAGGACGTCGTCGACTACTTCGGCGACTTCCCGAGCGGTGGCGACGAGTGCCATATGGCGTTCCATTTCCCGGTGATGCCCCGCATCTTCATGGCGGTCCGGCGGGAATCCCGCTACCCGGTCTCGGAAATCCTCGCCAAGACCCCCGCGATCCCCTCCCGCTGCCAATGGGGAATCTTCCTCCGCAACCACGACGAACTCACCCTCGAAATGGTCACGGACGAAGAACGCGACTACATGTACGCGGAATACGCCAAAGACCCCCGCATGCGCGCCAACATCGGCATCCGCCGCCGCCTCGCCCCCCTCCTCGACAACGACCGCAACCAGATCGAACTCTTCACCGCTCTCCTGCTCTCCCTCCCCGGCTCGCCGATCCTCTACTACGGCGACGAGATCGGCATGGGCGACAACATCTGGCTCGGCGACCGCGACGCCGTACGCACCCCCATGCAGTGGACCCCCGACCGCAACGCCGGCTTCTCCTCCAGCGATCCCGGGCGCCTCTACCTTCCGACGATCATGGACCCGGTCTACGGCTACCAGGTGACCAACGTCGAGGCGTCGATGTCCTCCCCTTCCTCGCTGCTGCACTGGACCCGCCGGATGATCGAGATCCGCAAGCAGAACCCGGCGTTCGGCCTCGGCACCTACACCGAACTCCAGTCGTCCAACCCGGCGGTGCTGGCCTATCTCAGGGAGGCCCCCTCGATCGAGGAGGACGGGGACGACCTGGTGCTCTGCGTGAACAACTTCTCCCGCTTCCCGCAGCCGACCGAACTCGATCTGCGCGCCTACGAAGGACGCCACCCCGTCGAACTCATCGGCGGCGTCCGTTTCCCCGCCATCGGTGAACTGCCCTATCTGCTCACCCTCGCGGGCCACGGCTTCTACTGGTTCCGGCTCTCCCGAGTCCTCTCCCGCGCCGCCCGAGGGCGTTGAAGCGCGGGCCGGCGAAAGGACGCGTCACCATGTCGAAGACCGCAACCGCACTGCTCCGGCCGAGCGGTGAGGAGGTCGCCGCCGACCTCATGACCTCGCTGGCCGGGCTGCTGCGCGAGTGGCTGCCGCGGCAGCGCTGGTTCGCCGGCAAGGACCGGCCGGTCACGGACCTCGCCCTGCTGTCGATGACCGAGCTGTACCCGGGCTGTCTGCATCTGCTGGTGCACACCGGTCAGCCGAACCACACCGGTCACTGCGGGGTACCCGCGCCGGGCGGCACTCCCCCGGCCGGTGACTGCTACCAACTGCTGCTCGGAGTACGCGAGCACGTGGTCCCGCGTCTCGGGCGGGCGCTCATCGGACAGGCCCACGAGGGCCCGCTCGCGGGTCTGACCGTGTACGACGCGCTGTACGACCCCCGCTCGGCCCAACTGCTCCTGGAACGCCTGCGGCACCCCGGGACGGCGGGCCCGCTGCGCTTCGAGGCCGACCCGGACGTCCGGGTACCGGCCGGGCTGGCGCCCCGGCTGCTGGACGCCGAGCAGTCCAACTCCTCGCTGGTGTACGGGGACGCGTACATCCTGAAGGTGTTCCGGCACATCCAGGCGGGGGTGAACCCCGATCTGGAGGTGCCGGGCGCGCTGGCCGGGCAGGGATGCGGGCGGGTGCCCGCGCCGGTGGCCTGGTTCCGGACCACCGATCCGTTCCCGGCGACGCTCGGGGTGCTGCAGCCCTTCCTGCCCGACGCGTCCGACGGCTGGACGCTGGCGCTCGGCGCGCTCGCCGCCGGGCACGACTTCACGGCACAGGCCCGTGAGCTGGGCCGGGCCACGGCCGACGTGCATCTGGCACTCGCCTCGGCGTTCCCGTCCGGGGCCCATGACGAGAACGGGCGGACGGCGGCGGCGATGACCGAGCGGCTGGACGCCGCCGCGCGCTGCGTCCCGGCGCTGCGGCCGTACGTCCCCGGGCTGCGCACCGCCTTCCGCGCCCTGCTCTCCTGCGATGTCGGACCGCCCGCGCAGCGCGTCCACGGCGATCTGCATCTGGGGCAGGTGCTGCGGGCCGGCCGGGAGTGGTTCGTGATCGACTTCGAGGGCGAGCCGTCCCGTCCGCTGGCCGAGCGGTGCGGCACCCAGTCGCCGGTGCGGGACATCGCCGGGATGCTGCGCTCCTTCGACTACGCGGCCCGCCAGCGCCGGCCCTGGCGCCCGGAGTGGGCGAGCCGCTGCCGGGAGGCGTACTGCGCGGGCTACGCGGCCCGCGCCGGCTGGGACCCGCGCGAGAAACACGGTCTGCTGCGCGCCTATGAGACGGACCGGGCCGTGTACGAGGTGCTCTACGAGGCCCGGCACCGCCCCGACTGGCTTCCCGTACCGATGGCGGCGATCGAGCGTCTCGCCGTGAGACCGTGAGAGGAGACTGAGACCGTGGCCCTGCGCGACACCACTCCCCCCGAGGCGGCGGGCCCGCCCCCGCGCGGGCCCCGGCTGACCGTGCCCGCCCCTCCCCTGGCCCCCGAGGACCGTGCGCGGCTGCTCTCCGGCACGCACCACGATCCGCACGCCCTGCTCGGCGCCCGTCCGGTGCCGGGCGGGGTCGCGGTACGGGCCCTGCGTCCGTACGCGCACGCGGTGAGCGTGGTGATCGGCGGCGCGCGTACCTATCTCGCCTCGGAGGGCGACGGTCTGTTCTCCGTGCTGCTCCCGCTGGACGCCGTACCGCAGTACACGCTGCTCGTGTCGTACGAGGACACCGACCACGAGGTCCACGACCCTTACCGTTTCCTGCCCGCGCTCGGGGAGCTGGATCTGCATCTGATCCGTGAGGGGCGGCACGAGCAGTTGTGGAAGGCGCTCGGGTCGGAGCCGATGACCCATCAGGGGGTGGCCGGGACCCGGTTCGCCGTGTGGGCGCCGAACGCGCAAGGGGTGCGGGTCGTCGGGGACTTCGCCTGCTGGAACGGCACGGCGTTCCCGATGCGGTCCCTCGGAGCGTCCGGGGTCTGGGAGCTGTTCCTGCCGGGGGTGGGCGAGGGCGCCCACTACAAGTACGAGATCGTCTCGCGCCACGGCCATCGGCTGCTCAAGGCCGACCCGATGGCCAGATACGCCGAGGTGCCGCCCGCGACGGCGTCCGTCGTGCACGTCTCGCACTACGAGTGGGGCGACGCGGAGTGGATGGCGCGACGCGGGGACGTCCCGGTGCACGAGGCGCCGTTCTCCGTGTACGAGATCCATCTCCCCTCCTGGCGGCCTGGGCTGACGTACCGTCAACTGGCCGATGTGCTGCCGGAGTACGTCTCCGATCTCGGCTTCACCCATGTCGAGCTGATGCCGGTCGCACAGCATCCGTTCAGCGGGTCCTGGGGCTATCAGGTCACCGGCTTCTACGCGCCCTCGTCCCGGCTCGGCAGCCCCGACGACTTCAAGTACCTGGTCGACGCCCTGCACCGGGCCGGGATCGGGGTGATCGTGGACTGGGTGCCCGCGCACTTCCCCAAGGACGACTGGGCGCTCGGACGGTTCGACGGGGAGCCGCTGTACGAGCCCGGGGACAGCCGGCGGGCCGAGCATCCCGACTGGGGGACGTACGAGTTCGACTTCGGGCGGGTCGAGGTACGCAACTTCCTGGTGGCGAACGCGGTGTACTGGTGCGAGGAGTTCCATGTCGACGGGCTGCGGGTGGATGCCGTGGCGTCGATGCTGTACCTCGACTACTCGCGGGACTCGGGGCAGTGGACGCCCAATGTGTTCGGCGGGCGGGAGGATCTGGACGCGGTCGCCTTCCTCCAGGAGATGAACGCCACCGTGTACCGGCGGGCGCCGGGGGTGGTGACCATCGCGGAGGAGTCCACCGCCTGGGACGGGGTGACCCGGGCGACCGACAGCGGGGGCCTGGGGTTCGGGCTGAAGTGGAACATGGGGTGGATGCACGACTCGCTGGAGTACATGGCGCATGAGCCGGTGCATCGTGAGTACCACCACGACGAGATGTCGTTCTCGATGGTGTACGCGTACAGCGAGAACTATGTGCTGCCCATCTCGCACGACGAAGTCGTGCACGGGAAGCGGGCGTTGGTGTCGAAGATGCCCGGCGACTGGTGGCAGCGGCGGGCGAACCACCGGGCGTATCTGGGGTTCATGTGGGCCCACCCCGGTAAGCAACTGCTGTTCATGGGGCAGGAGTTCGCGCAGGGGGCGGAGTGGGTGGAGGGCTCGGGGCCGGACTGGTGGTTGCTCGATCCGGGGTACGGGGCGGAGGGGGACCATCGGGGGGTGCGGGATCTCGTGCGGGATCTCAATACGGTCTATCGGGGGACGTCGGCTCTGTGGCAGCGGGACACGGATCCGGCGGGGTTCCAGTGGGTGTGTGGGGATGCCGCCGAGGACAATGTGTTCGCGTTTCTGCGGTTCGACGGGGCGGGGGTGCCGTTGCTGGCCGTGTCCCACTTCGGTCCGGTGGTGCGGGAGGGGTATCGGTTGGGGGTGCCGGGGGGTGTGCGGGCGTGGGGGGAGGTGTTGAACACGGATGCGGCTGCTTATGGGGGGAGCGGTGTGGGGAACTCTCGGCCCGTCGAGAGTGAGGTGCTTGGGTGGCACGGGCGGGCGGGCAGCGTTCGGGTGACCTTGCCGCCGCTCGCCACGCTCTGGTTCCGCCCGGCCTAGTCTTGCGCCCCCGCCGCCCCTACCCGTCCCCTCCCCAGGGGCTGCGCCCCTTCGACCCGCTTTCGCGCTCCGCGCGGGGTGGGTTGTCGGCTGCCGGCCCGGTGGGGGCTGGTCGCGCAGTTCTCCGCGCCCCTGAAGAGCCGGGGCTGCGCCCCGGGCTCTTCGGGCCGACAAGCAGGGCGCAGCCCGTTCCAGGGGCGCGGGGAGCTGCGCGAGAAGCCCCACCGGGCCGGTGGCCGACAACGCGGGCCTCAAGCGAACGGTCAGGATCGGAGAAGCCTCTCCGGGGGCCCGCGGCCTAGCGTGGGGCGCAGGTCGTGAGGGCCGGAGACAATCACTGAGGAGGACGTCATGACTGCTGGGCTGAAGACGATCGTGTACCCCGTCAAGGACCTCGCCGGGGCGAAGGCGCTGTTCGGGGCGTTGCTGGGGGTCGAGCCGTATGCGGACACCCCGTACTACGTCGGGTACAAGGACGCGGGCCAGGACGTGGGCCTGGACCCGAACGGGCACGCGAAGGGGATGACGGGGCCGGTTCCGTACTGGCATGTCGCCGACATCCGGTCGACCCTCGCGTCCCTGCTCGCGGCGGGCGCGGAGACCCTGGAGGACGTCCACGACGTGGGCGGCGGCCGGCTCATCGCCTCGGTGAAGGACACGGACGGGAACCTCGTCGGCCTGGTGGAGGACACCGTCGCGGAGTAGCGCGGAGGCGGTGGATGCACCCGCAGTAGTTGCACGGACAACGACCGCCTCGCCCTCTGTTACCGTGCACATATGGCAGCGAACACGGCCGGGGTCCGGCTCGAGGACCAGTGGCGGGACATCCTGTCCGTGCATGCCCGCACGATGTGCGAGATCGACCGTGTACTGCATCCGCACGGCCTCGGCGGCAGCGACTTCGAGGTGCTCGACATCCTCGCCTCGGGGATGGCGGCGGCCACGGCGGCCGGGGACCTGTGCAGGGTGCAGAACATCGCCGAGAAGGTCCACCTCAGCCAGAGCGCGCTGTCCCGGCTGATCAGCCGGCTGGAGAAGGACGGCCTGGTGGAGCGGTCCGTGTGCGCGGAGGACCGGCGCGGCGTGTGGGTCACCCTGACCGCCAAGGGGCGCGATCTGCACACCGAGGTGCTGCCGCTCCAGCGCGAGGTGCTCTCCCGGATGCTCCAGCAGGGCTGACCACCGGCTCTCTCCTCCGGGTCAGCGCAGCAGCTCCCGTACGGCCTCGAAGGCCGCCTCCACCGTGGCCG
Organism: Streptomyces phaeolivaceus; assembly: GCF_009184865.1. NCBI lineage: Bacteria > Bacillati > Actinomycetota > Actinomycetes > Kitasatosporales > Streptomycetaceae > Streptomyces > Streptomyces phaeolivaceus. Next base: position 576,577 of record NZ_CP045096.1, read on the forward strand.
GGTCCGCGCCGGGGCGGGCGAGGGCGCTCATCGGGATGGGGGTGACGGGCGGCAGCCCGGCGTACGGGGTGAGCCCGTCGGGGGCGGGGCCGACGGCGGCGAGGAGGGCGACGCCCTGGCCGGTGCGAGCGATGTCGAGGACACCGGCGAGATAACCGGCGTCGCCGACGACCGTGGCGGCGACGCCGTGCGCGGCGAGTGTCGAGATGGCCCGGCGGCGGATGGCGCACGGGTCCTCGACGGCCACCAGCGGCACCGGTACGGGGGCGACCGGTGCCTCCCAGCCGGGGGTGGCGTGCCAGGTCAGCGGCAGTCCGCCGACGGGGGTGCCCTCGGTGGCCGCCGCCTCGGTGACGTACACCGCCACATCGACGCTCCCCCGTTCCACGGCCTCGACGAGCCGTGCCGACCGGTCGATGCGGAACCGCACCCGGCAGCCGGGGCGCACCTCCTGCACGGCCGCCGTGAGCCGGGGCAGGAACTGGTCGGCGGCGTGTTCGGTGGAGCCGATGGTGACGGTGTCGCCGTCGACGTCGAGCAGGGCGCGGACGGCCTCGTCGTGGACGGCGAGGATACGGCGCGCCTGCTCCACGAGGAGCCGTCCGTCGGGGGTGAAGCGGGTGCCGCGCCCCTCGCGTTCGACGATCGCGCGACCCAGCGTCTTCTCCAGCCTGCGCACATGCTGGCTCACCGCGGACTGGCTGAGGGCGAGGGAGCGGGCCGCGCGATGGAAGCCGCCGCAGTCGGCTATCGCGGTCAGGCTGCGCAGGGCCACGATGTCGAGGACAGGTCGGTGCATGCGGCGACCGTAGCCGCTGCGCGGCATCGATCGCGATTCCTGATCGGTTTCGATGCGGAATCGTCGTTGGACGTGACGCGGCACCGCCGGTCATCATGAACACATGATTCCCGCGACCGCCCCTGCTGCCTTTCTGACGCAGCGCCGAGTCATCGACTTCGGTGTGGCGTGCAGCGCGCGTTGTCGTTGATCCGCTGATTCTCCGGCCGCCCGTCCGGCGGCGCTCTCTCCGCGCTCGTCGAGCGTTCCCCCGCTGAACCGACACGTGTCCGCGCGGCCTCCCGCCCGGTCCGCTCCTTTCCCCTGCCCTCGAACGGGAGTTGCTTCCCCATGCCCTCCTCCGCGCCCTGTTCCTCCGCACCGTCCTCCTGGGACGAACCCGAAGGTCTCGCCGCCCGCGGCACGCTCGTCGTGCTCGCCGGGCGAGGTGAGCACGGCGGCGTGTACGAGCGGTTCGGCCGCCGTCTCGCCTTCGACGCCTACCGTGTCCGTGCCCTCGGCGATCCGTCCGCCGACCCCTCGGTCCTCGACGCGGCGGCCAAGCTTCTCGCCGACGAGTCGCTGCCCGGCCCCAAGGTGCTGGTCGGCTCCGACACGGGCGCCCGGTACGCCGTACGGCTCGCCGCCGAGCGGACCACTGGCCTCGACGCGCTGATCCTCGCCGGGCTGCCCATCGGGCCCTGGAAATCCGGGAGTTGGGAGGAAGAGGTGACGGCCCGGACCGCCTGCCCCACGCATCAGGGGCGGCTCACGAACGACCCCGACTTCCGCCGGGGCGCCCTCGACGCGAGCCCCGCCGAACTGCCGGACCTGCCGGACCTGCCTGACCTGCGGCTGGACCTGGTCGACGTCCCCGTGCTCGCCCTGCACGGCACGGACGACGTCGTCAGCCCGCTCGACCGGGCCCTCGCCACCTACGCCGGCCACCCCACCGTACGGACGGTGACGTTCGAGGGCGGGCGGCACGACGTGCTGAACGACGCCCAGCACCGCACGGCCGCCGCCACCGTCGTCCTCTTCCTCGAACGGCTCCGGCTCTCCCCCGGGCTGCCCGTCATCGCGGCGGGTCTGTCATGAGCCCGAACACCCCGGCCACCACCCGTGCGACCACCACCGGCACCCCGGTGACCACCACCGGTACCCGGGTGACCACCTCCGTCGTCGAACTCGCCGCCCTGCTGCGGTCCGAACTCCCGCCCGTGCTGCTCGATGTGCGGTGGGCGCTCGGTGATCCGCACGGGCGTGCGCACTACGCGGCCGGGCACATCCCGGGCGCGGTGTATGTGGACCTCGACACCGAGCTGGCCGCGCCGCCGAGTGCGGAGGGCGGGCGGCATCCGCTGCCCGCCCTCACGGATCTGCAGGCCGCCGCGCGGCGTTGGGGGGTCCGGGAGGGGCGGCCGGTCGTCGTGTACGACGATCTGGGCAACACGGCGGCGGCGCGCGCCTGGTGGCTGTTGCGATATGCCGGAGTGGCCGAAGTGACGCTACTGGACGGGGCGTTGGGGGCGTGGAGGGCCGCCGGTCTTGAGCTGGAGTCGGGGGTGCCCGGCGCTCCGGCGCCCGGTGACGTCGTTCTGCGGGCCGGTGGGCTGCCGGTGACCGATGCCGACGGGGCCGCCGAACTCGCCCTGACCGGACTGCTGTTGGACGCGCGGGCCGCCGAGCGGTACCGGGGCGAGGTCGAGCCGGTGGATCCCCGGGCCGGGCACATCCCGGGGGCGGTGTCCGCGCCGACCGGGGAGAACCTGACGGCCGACGGGACGTTCCGGTCCCCCGAGGAGCTGCGGGAACGATTCACGGCGAAGGGCGCGGGCGAGGCGGAGCGCGTCGGCGTGTACTGCGGGTCCGGGGTCACCGCCGCGCATCAGATCGCCGCGCTCGCCCTCGCCGGGTTCGAGGCGACGCTCTTCCCCGGTTCCTGGTCCGCGTGGTCCGCCGATCCGGTCCGCCCGGCCGTGCGGGGAGGCCGGCCATGACGACGAAACCCCTGGCACGCCCCCGGCGGCCGGCCGCCGAGGACACCGCGCCCGCTCCGGCCCGCGTCACCATCCGCGGGACCGCGAGGACGTCCCGCCGGTTCACCGTCCCCCGTGCCGTGCGGCGCGCCTCCGGCCCGGTCGGTCTGGTGCTGCTGTGGTTCCTGACCTCGGCGACCGGGCTGCTCCCCGAGTCGGTGCTCGCCTCCCCCGTGGACGTCGTACGGCAGGCCGTGGAGCTGACGAAGAGCGGCGAACTCCCGGACGCCATCGCCGCGTCGGGGCGGCGGGCCGCCACCGGGTTCCTGATCGGGGCGGCCGTCGCGCTGAGCCTGTCGCTGCTGGCCGGGCTGTTCCGGCTGGGCGAGGACGTCATCGACTCCTCGATGGGCATGTTCCGGGCGATCCCCTGGGTGGGTCTGATCCCGCTGTTCATCGTGTGGTTCGGCATCGAGGAGACGCCGAAGATCGCGCTGGTCGCGCTGGGTGTGACGTATCCGCTGTACTTCAACATCTACGGCGGCATCCGGTCCACGGACGCCCAACTCGTCGAGGCCGCACGGATGATGGGGCTCGGGCGGCTGGGGCTGATCGCGTACGTGATCCTGCCGAGCGCGCTGCCCGGGGCACTCGTGGGGCTCCGGTACGCCCTGTCGACGGCCTGGCTGGCGCTGGTGTTCGCCGAGCAGATCAACGCGGACGCGGGGCTCGGCTATCTGATGAGCAACGCCCAGCAGTACTTCCGCACGGACGTCATCGTGCTCTGCCTCGCCGTGTACGCGCTGCTCGGGCTGGCCTGCGACTTCGCCGTACGCGTCCTGTCCCGTCGGCTGCTGACCTGGCGGGCCAACTTCGAAGGGGAGGCGTGAGCGCCATGACGGCCACGGCGTCCGGAACGGCCACCACCGCCGCGTCCCACAGTGTGGAGATACGCGGGCTCTCACGGGCCTTCGACGGTCACACCGTGCTGCACGCACTCGATCTCGACATCGGCAAGGGCGAGTTCGTGGCCCTCCTCGGGCACAGCGGCTGCGGCAAGTCGACGCTGCTGCGGATCCTCGCCGGGCTGGACGAGGACATCGACGGCGAGGTGACCGTGCCGGCCCGGCGCAGCGCGGCCTTCCAGTCGCCCCGGCTGCTGCCCTGGCTGAAGGTGTGGCGCAATGTGGTCCTCGGTCTGCCCGGCCGGGCGGACCGGGAGAAGGCTCTCAAGGCGCTCGACGAGGTCGGGATCGCCGACCGCGCGACCGTCTGGCCGAAGACGCTCTCCGGCGGTCAGGCCCAGCGGGTATCGCTGGCCCGCGCCCTGGTCCGGGAGCCCGAACTCCTGCTGCTGGACGAGCCGTTCGGCGCCCTCGACGCCCTCACCCGAGGCCGGGTGCAGCAGTTGGTCGCCGAGCTGTGGCAGCGGCACGGCTGCGCGATCCTCCTGGTCACCCATGACGTGGAGGAGGCGCTGCTGCTCGCCGACCGGGTGCTGGTGATGGACGAGGGCCGTATCGCCCATGAGTTGACCGTCGACCTGCCCCGGTCCCGCGATCTGACGGCCCCGGAATTCGTGTCCCTGCGCGCCCGCCTGCTGAGCTGGCTCGGCGTGCACCGCACCCTGGAAGGAACCTCCTCGTGACACCCCCAGCAGTACGCACCATCGCCGCCGCCGCGCTGAGCCTCACCGCCCTGTTGGCGCTGACCGGCTGCGGCGGGGACTCCTCGGCGCGGACTTCCTCGGACGAGGGCCAGGTCACGCTGACGATCGGCGACCAGGCCAAGACCCTGCAGACCATCGTCGCGGCCTCGGGCGCGCTCAAGGGCGCCGACTACAAGGTGAAGTGGGCCGAGTTCGAGGGCGCGGCCCCGCTCTACCAGGCGGTGCAGGCGAACGCCGCCGACACCACGTACTCCGCCGATCTGCCCGCTCTCCAGGCGCTGAGCGGCGGGGTGAGGTTCAAGACGGTCGCCGCGCTGAAGAACGACGGGCGGCATGTCGGGATCGTCGTCCGGGACGGGTCCGGCATCGACAGTGTGAAGGATCTGAAGGGCCAGAAGGTCGTGGTGTCCTCGGCCAAGGGCAGCATCTCGGAGTATCTGCTCGCCAACGTGCTGCGGCAGAACGGGCTGACGTACTCCGACGTGAAGGTGCAGTACCTGCTGCCGACGGACGCGCAGGCCGCGTTCGCCTCCGGGAAGATCAAGGCGTGGGCGACCTTCGGCGTCTACCAGGCCGTCGGTCTGGAGCAGGGCGGCAAGCTGCTCGTCGACGGCGCCGACGGCCGGGTCAGCGGCTACGGCTTCATCGGCGCCTCCGACAAGGCCCTCGCCGACGAGAACAAGAAGGCCGCGCTCGGCGACTTCCTCAAGCGGCTCGGTACGGCCCTGAAGTGGACCGACACCCACGAGGACGAGTACGCGAAGGCCATCGTGGAACGCAACGGCGCCGACGAGTCGGTGGCGAAGACCCTCGCCTCGGCCGCGTACAGCCAGGTCCTGCCGATCGACGCCGGGGTGACGAAGACGGTCCAGGGTGTCGCCGACCTGATGAACGGCATCGGGGTCCTCGAACCGAACGTGGACGTGGCCGGGACCGCCGACACCTCCGTCCTCAAGTAAGCGCCCTCAGAGGCTCAGAAGCTCGAAAGCTCAGAAGGGAGTTCACCATGCCCGTGGAATTCATCAGCGCCGTCCACACCGCCCCCGGTGTCAACGGGCCCGCGGCGAGCGCGCGTACCGGCTTCGACCCCGACTACGTCCGCAGGTACGCCCGCGCCCTGGACGACGGCGGCTTCGACCACACCCTCGTCGCCTATCACTCGGCGTCCCCGGACGCGCTGCAGCTGGCCCAGTTCGTGGCCACGCACACCGAGCGGATCCGCCCGATCCTGGCCCACCGGCCGGGTGTCGTCTTCCCCACGCACGCTGCCCGCGCCCTCGCGACCCTGGATCGGATCAGCGACGGTCGACTGTCGCTGCACATCATCTCCGGCGGCAGTGACGAGGAGCAGCGGCGGGAGGGCGACTATCTCAACAAGGCGGAGCGGTACGAGCGTTCGGACGAATACATCCAGGTGCTCCGGAAGGTGTGGACGGCCGACGGGCCGGTCTCGCACGAGGGCAGGTACTTCACGTTCGAGGGCTATCACTCCGATGTGCGGCCGGTGAACGGGCTGATCCCGGTCTCGGTGGGCGGGTCCTCGCAGGACGCCTATCGGGTGGGCGGGCAGCAGGGCGACATCTTCGGGCTGTGGGGCGAGCCGTTGAAGGAGACGGCCGAGCAGATCGCCGCCGTGAACGCGGTCGCGGACGCCGCCGGGCGCCCCCATCCCCGTATCTGGGTGTCGTTCCGGCCGATCATCGCGCCCACCGAGGAGCTGGCCTGGGAGAAGGCGCACCGCACGCTGGGGGTGCTCAAGGCCGAGTCGGCGGCCTCGGACGCGTTCCGCCACTACCGCGCCGAGGGGCGTCCGGCGAACGTCGGTTCGCAGCGGCTGCTGGACATCGCCGAGCGCGGGGAGGTGCACGACCGCTGCCTGTGGACCGCTCCGGCGGTCGCCACCAACGCGGCCGGGGCCTCGACCGCCCTGGTCGGCACGCCGGAGACGGTCGCGAAGGCGCTGCTCGACTATGTCGACATCGGCTGCGACCTGCTGTCGATCCGGGGCTACGACCCGCTGAACGACGCCATCGACTACGCCCGCCATGTCCTGCCGCTGGTCCGGCAGGAACTCGCCCACCGCGCCACCGGCGCCCAGGGCCTGTCGTTTGGATCACGCCGGCTTCGGGCGACGGTGCCTGGTGAGTGCCGGTGAGCGGGGCTTGGTGCGTGCGGCTGCAAGGCGGAGGAGGGCGTCGACGCGGAGCGTCGGCAACTGACGACAACGCCGCAGATGTGCGCACCACACCCCGCGGCCCAGGCGTGATCCAAACGGCAGGCCCTAGACCGCCTGACCTCCGCCGGTCGGCGCCACACCCTCATGGAGAGCCCGTGTTCCAGCGCACCCTGCGCACGTCCGCCGCCGCCCTGTTCCTGCTGCTCACGGCGGCGTGCGGCGCCTCCGCCGAGGCCGAGTCCTCGTCGTCCTCGTCGTCCTCGTCGTCCGATCTGTCGTCGGTGACGCTGAGAGTCGGTGCCACCGGCTGGAAGAGCGAGGAGGCGATCCTCCAGTACGCCGGCCTCGACGACACCCCCTACAAGGTGAAGTGGAACCTCTTCCAGGGCGGTGACCTGCAACTCCAGGCCATCCGTGCCGGGGCGCTCGATCTGGCGTCCTCCAGTGAGATCCCGCCGGTCTTCGCGGCGGCGGACGGCGAGCCGAACTTCAGGGTCGTGGCCGTGCAGCGCGCCGCGACGCTCAACCAGGAGGTCGTCGTCCCCAAGGGGTCGAAGGTCACCGACATCGCCGGTCTGAAGGGCGGGAAGGTCGGCTATGTGCAGAACACCACCGCGCACTACTTCCTGTACGAGCTGCTGAAGCAGGCGGGCCTCAAGTGGTCCGACATCGACGCCAAACCGCTGCTGCCGAACGACGGTCTCGCCGCCCTCAACGGTGGCGGTATCGACGCCTTCGCCTCCTACGGCACCTCGATCACCACCGCCCACCAGCAGGGCGCCACCACGGTCGGCTCCGGCGCGGACATCCTGTCGGGCAACTTCCTCTGGTCGGCCCGGGACAGTGTGCTGAAAAGCCCCGCGCAGAAGGCGGCGGTCGCCGATCTGATCGCCCGCATCACCCGGGCGTACGCGTATGTACGGGACGGGCACGAGGACGGCTTCGCGAAGATCACCGCCGACGCCACCCACCAGCCGCTCGCCCAGGCGAGGAAGGATCTCCTCGACGCGCAGGCCCAGCGGCCGACCGAGGCCCGCCCGGTCGGCGACGACACGATCGCCTCGCAGCAGAAGGTCGCCGACGCGTTCACCGAACTGGGCGCGCTGAAGGAGAAGTTGGACGTGAAGTCGTTCTGGACGACCGCACTCGACGCCGAGCTGAGGAAGGCCCTGTGAGCGACCGACGCCGGGTGATCGACCGCCTCGCCGAGCTGGCACCGGGGTACGACCGGTCCGGGGACTTCCCCGCCGAGTCCCTCCGGGTGGCGCACACGGCCGGGCTGCTCACCGCCACCGTCGGGGAGCGGTACGGCGGCCGGGGCGCGGGTGTGGAGGAGACGGCCCGCATCCTGCACGCGCTCGGGCAGGGTGACCCGTCCGTCGCCCTGATCTCGGCGATGACGCTCGTCGCGCACGCCCGCCAGGCCGCGCAACCGCACTGGCCGGAGGAGCTTTACGCACGGGTCCTCAAGGAGTCCGGGGAGCGGCCGGTCCTCATCAACCACGCCCGGGTGGAGCCCGAGTTGGGCTCCCCCGCGCGGGGCGGGCTGCCCGCGACCCGGGCGCGGCGGACGGGCGGCGGCTGGGCGATCAGCGGCACCAAGCGGTTCGTGACGGGCGCGGAGGGGCTGGACTGGTTCCTGGTGTGGGCGACCACCGACGAGGCCGAGCCGCGCGTGGGCACGTTCCTGGTGCCCGGGGGCTCGCCCGGCATCGACATCGCCGGGAACTGGGACCAGTTGGGGCTGCGAGCCAGCGGCAGCCACGACGTCACCTTCCGGGAGGTGGAGGTGCCGTACGAGCAGGTGATCGGGCCGGCGGCGTACGGGCCCGGTGCCGAACAGGACAACCGGGCGGGCGCGGCGATCCATCTCCCGCTGGCCGCCCTGTACTTGGGGGTGGCGCGGGCCGCGCAGGCGTTCTTCCACACCTTCGCCCGGGAGCGGGTGCCCGCCAACCTCGGGCATCCGGTGGCCCGTACGGAACGGTTCCGGGCGGCGGCCGGGGAGATCGAGGTGCTGCTGACGGCGGCCGAGGAGCTGGTGTTCGGGGGTGCGGCGCGGGTCGACGCGGGAGACGTGGCGTACACGCCCGAACAGGCTTTGGGAGCACGGGTGTTGGCGGACCGGCACGGGGTGCGGGCGGTGGAGGTGGCCGTGCGGCTGCTCGGGAATCCGGGGCTGGCGCGGGGCAATCCGCTGGAGCGGCACTTCCGGGACATCCAGTGCGCGCCGGTGCACGCGCCGCAGGCCGACATCGCGCTGCTGGCGATCGGGGCGAAGGCGCTGGGACTGTGACGGCGGCACCGGAGACGACCGTGTCGGCGCGGCTGCTGGGGCTGCTCGCCCGTGATCTGCCGCTCGACCGGCTCACCACCGACCCGGCGCGGCTCGCCGCGTACGCCACGGACCGCTCGGGCGCACGGCCGGACGGGGGTCCGCTGGCCGTGGTGCACGCCCGGCGGACCGAGGACGTGACCGTGACCCTGCGGCACGCGCACACCCTGCGGGTGCCGGTGGTGCCGCGCGGCGCCGGTACCGGGCTGTCGGGCGGGGCCGGCGCGGGCGAGGGCTCGCTCGTGCTGGACCTGTCCGGGATGAACCGGATTCTGGAGCTGTCGGCGGACGATCAGCTCGCGGTCGTCGAACCGGGTATGATCACCGCCGAGCTGGACCGGGCGGCCGGGGCGCACGGGCTGCGGTATGCGCCCGATCCGGCGAGCGCGGCGATCTCCACCATCGGCGGGAACATCGCCACCAACGCGGGCGGGCTGCGTTGCGCCAAATACGGGGTGACCCGGGACAGCGTGCTCGGGCTGGAGGCGGTGCTCGCGGACGGCACGGTGGTGCGCACGGGCCGCCGTACGGTCAAGGGGGTCACCGGATACGACCTGACGGCCCTGCTCACGGGCTCGGAGGGCACGCTCGCGGTGATCACGTCGGCGACGCTGCGGCTGCGGCCGGTGCCGGTGGCCACGGCCACGCTCGCCGCGTACTTCGACTCCTTCGAGACGGCCGCCGAGGCCTCGTACGCGATCCAGCGGGCCGGTGTCGTCCCGGCGCTCGCGGAGCTGGTGGACGGGCCGGTGCTGCACGCGATCGATCCGGCGCTGCGGGCGCGGGGCGCGGCCCTGCTGGTGGTGCAGTGCGACGGGGCGGGCGCGGAGGCGGAGGCCGAGGCGGTCGCCCGGGTGGTCGCGCCGCTGGCGGCGACGGTGGAGACGACCACCGATCCGGTCGAGGCGGAGGCGCTGCTCGCGGCGCGGCGACTGGCACTGCCCGCGCTGGAGCGGCTGGGGCGGCCCCTGATCGAGGACATCGCGGTGCCGCGTTCCCGTCTCGCGGAGGCGGTCCGGGAGATCCGCGCGATCTCCGAGCGGCACGACGTGCCGGTGTTCACGCTCGCGCACGCCGCCGACGGCAATCTTCACCCGATCGTGGTCGTCGACCCGGCCCTGCCGGAGCTGCCGGACGCGGCCTGGGAGGCGGCGGGCGAGATCTTCGCGCTGGCGTTGCGGCTGGGCGGCACGCTGACCGGGGAGCACGGAGTGGGGGTGCTGAAGCGGCAGTGGGTGGCGGAGGAGCTGGGGCCCGCCGCGCACGGATTGCAGCGGCGGATCAAGGAGGTGTTCGACCCGCACGGGATCCTCAACCCCGGCAAGGGGCTGTGAGGGCCGTGGGGCCGTTCCCTCGTAGACGGTGCGTGCCGGTCAGAAGCCGTGTCCTCCCAGGAGGGTGCCCACGTCGTGGGCGTCGAGGGTGAGGCCGTGCGGGGAACCGGCGTCGATGGTCAGGGAGAGATCGGCGTCGGTCGGCCACTGCGAGGCCAGGGCGCCCAGGGGAACCAGGCGGTAGCGCGACACGTACGGCAGGAGTTCGGCCATCGCGGGCTCCGAGGTGAAGACCGGCACGATCTGTTCGCCGCCCGGCTGCTCCAGCACGGGCAGCGCCACGGCCGTCGGATCGTTCACGGCCGCCTCGTCGGCGTCGTCCGGCACCGGAATCAGCACCTCGCTGTCGGCGAGCGTGTTCAGCGCGGCCGTGTCATGGGTGTCGAGGGCGAGCGCGGTCAGCGCGCGCTGGGCCGGTGTGACGGCCTGGGGCGCGTGGTGGCCGTTGGAGGATATGTCCATGGAAGATCCCAGGTAGTGATGGAAAAGGCCGCCCGGGACGGCGTCCGTCCCGGGCGCGACGCCCCTCGCGTACCCGACAGGGAGGCGGGCATTCCTCTTCGTCACTTCAGGTACCGACTGTCACCGCGGGTGCGGGTCGTCACCTTCGTCACTTCAGATACGGGCCGTCGGCGCCGATCCTGCCGGGGCCGTCGAGGACGTACACCCGCAGGTTGCCCTTGCCGGGGGCGCCGACGCTCAGGGTGCTGTTGGAGACGGTCCTGACGTCGCCGGTGACGGCGTCCCGGTAGGTGCCGTTCGGGATGCCGGTGAAGGTGGCGTCCCCGGTGACGGTGACCAGGGCGAAACTGTCGGTCGAGCCACTGGTGTACCGGCGCTTGAAGGCCATCTGGCCGCTGATGCCCTCGGTGGAGTACTGGCCCGCCTGGAGGGCGGGGATCGCCCGGCGGATCTGGTTGAGCCGCTGGAGGTGCTTGACGAGCGGCTGGGCGAGCGTCGTGGCGACCTGGCCGCCGGCCGAGTCGGCCTTGCCGAAGTCGGAGGCGGTGACGGACCCGGCGAGATGGTCGCCGTAGTACGCGCGTCCGGTGGTGGCGAGCGGGCAGCCGGGCCCGCAGTCGATCTTCTGCCCCTTCTGGAACTCGATCTCGGAGCCGTAGTAGAGCGTGGGGATGCCGCGGAAGGTCCACATCAGGGCCATGTTCTCGGCCCAGGCGTCGCTGCCTCCGCTGTAGCGGTTGCTCGACTTGTTGGGGCCGTAGTCGTGGCTGTCGACGTAGACGACGTTGTAGGTGGCGTCGTTGACGCTGTCGTCGGAGTCCTTGCCGTTGCCGAAGGCGTTGGGCGCGTCACCGAAGTTCATGTGCATGCGCATGTCGATGATGTGCATGCCGGAGAACCGGCTGCGGTCGGGCGTGTGGTAGCTGTTGCCGTTCAGGAAGGCGTTGGTGGAGGTCGGCTGGTTGCCGGTGCCGAGGTTGTTCTCGTAGGTGAACTGCTCGATGGCCGCCGTCTCGTCGTCGGCGCTGTACTCCTTGCGCTCCTTCCAGGTGTAGAACTGCGCCGAGTGGTTGACCGAACCGCGGTTCCACTTGTCGTTGACGAAGGCCGCGACCTCGCCGAAGACGAAGAAGTTCTTCGCCGCCTCCGCGCCGAACTTCTGGGTGACCCGGTCGTAAATGGCGGGCAGGAAACGGCGGTTCCAGGTGACGCGCGGGATGTGCACGGCCGTGTCCACACGGAAGCCGTCGACGCCCATGTCGATGTACTTGTCGTAGGCGCCGATCAAGTAGTTCTGGACGGCTGTGTTCTCGGTGTTGAAGTCGGCGAGATCCTCGTGCAGCCAGCACGAACGGGCGTCCTCGCCCTCCCAGTTGCCGATCCAGCACCGGTGGTAGTAGGCCTTGGGGAACATGCCCGAAGTGGGGCTCGGCCACTGGCAGTTGTAGAGCGTGTAGCCCTCGGCGCTCTTGCCGCCGGTGGGCTTGCCCCAGTTGAGGCAGGTGTTGCCGGTCGGTTCGGCCGTCGACCAGAGGTCGCCGTTGTAGTAGGACTTCCCGGACTTGGGCTCGACGGTGAGGCCGTCGTACTCGAAGCCCTCGGCCTTCTCGTCGTAGTACCAGCTCCACTGGGAGTCGCGGACGCCGTACACCGTGGGCGTGAACAGGCCCTTGGCGCCCCAGCGGGAGCTGTGGTTGTAGACGACGTCCTGGTAGATCTTCATGCCCTTGGCGTGGGCCGCGTTGATCAGGTCCTGGTAGGAGGCACCGGCCGACTCCAGGCGCGGGTCGACCTTGTAGAAGTCGTAGCCGTGATAGCCGTGGTAGTCGTAGTCGGAGCGATTCAGGACCACCGGGGTGATCCACACCGCTGAGAAGCCGAGCGCCTTGATGTAGTCGAGCCGGTCGACCAGGCCCTTGAAGTCGCCCCGGAACATGGGGTCGCCGTTCGCCGCGTTGCCGGACTTGGTGTGCTGGCTGCCGCCCCGGTTGTTGCCCGTGTCGCCGTCGAAGAAGCGGGCGGTGAGGACGAAGTAGATGGGGTCCTTGCGCGGGTCGGTGCCGAGCGGGGTGCCGGAGGCCGGTTCGGCCGCCTTCTCCCCGGTGGTCGCCCTGGCCTCGGCGGAGGCGGGCGAGGTGTTGCCTGCCGCGTCCACCGCCTTCACCGTGTACGTGTAGGCGGTCCTCTCCTCAAGTCCGGTGTCGGACAGGACCGTTGAGCCGAGGTCGGTGACGGTCGTGCCCTTGGTGCCGCCGGTGCGGGTGACCTGATATCCGGTGACGCCCTTGTTGTCGGTGGCGGCGTGCCAGCTCAGCACGATCGAGGTGTGGGTGGCGGTCGCGGTGACCTCGGTGGGCGCGGTCGGTGCCTCGGTGTCGGGGACCTCGGCCGCGCACGGGTCGGCGGCGTCCCGGGTGACCGTGCGGTCCTGCACCGTCGTGGTGCCGGCCGGGATCGTGTAGTCGGCGCTGTTGTTGTTGTCCCAGACGCCGTTGCCGTTGTTGAAGGCCGCCTTGAGGGAGGTCGCGGTGCCGATGTCGAGGGTCTTGCGCCACCAGCCGGCGCAGGCCGCTTCCATGCCGACACCGGGTGCGGTCGTCCAGGAGCCGCCGGCGGGCTGGTAGTGGATGTTGGCGGTGGTCCAGCCGGTCGTCGCGGTCGCGTAGAAGACGGTGGCCTTGTTCCCCTCGACGGGATCGGTGCCGGCGCACGGGTCGCTGTGGGCGATCACCCCGTCCTTGACGGTGATGTTCCCCGTGCCGAGCGCGTAGTTGGCGCCGCCGTTGTTGTCCCAGGTGCCGCCGCCGTTGTTGAAGGTGGCCTGGAGTCCGGCGGCCGAGCCCAGGTCGACGGTCTTCTTGACCCAGTCCGTGCACGCCGCCTCCATCGGGGTGCCGGGGACGGTGGTCCAGGAGCCTCCGTCGGGGGCGTAGTGGAGGTAGGTGGCGGGCCAGTTCTTGGTCTTCGTGTAGTAGAAGACGGTAGCGGTGTCGGCGGCGGTGGCGGCCGTCTCGCGAAGGGGCGTGGGGCCCGTGTCCGGCGGGACCGCTCCCACCAGCACGGCAGCCGCCACCAGCGCCACCAGGGGTTGCCTCATGAGGGACTCCAATACGGCCTGGACTGCGGGACTCTGGATGGGGGACTCCGGACTGCGGGACTCCGGACTGCGGGACTCCGACTGCAAGGGGAACCGGCAAATTCCTGAAAGCCCTTGCAGCGCGGAAGCTACAGGTACATGACACTCACGTAAAGAGGTCTCACAGCGATCGGGGCCAATGGTGAAAACGGACCAGTAGTGGTGACCGGCGCCCACGCGCGCGCCGGGGGCCCGTGCCTAGCGTGGGCGTATGCCGATGCAACCCTGGTTCCCCGATGCCAAGCTGGGCATCTTCATCCACTACGGCATCTACGCCGTGGACGGAGTGCCGGAGTCCTGGTCCTTCTACTGGGGCGAGGTGACGCACGAGCAGTACATGAAACAGCTCGACGGCTTCACCGCGTCCGCCTACGACCCGGCGGCCTGGGCCGAGTTGTTCGCCCGGGTGGGCGCGAAGTACGCGGTGCTCACCGCACGCCACCACGACGGCGTCGCCCTGTGGGACACCGCCCACGGCGATCTGGGCGTCGTCCGGCGCACCCCGGCGGGCCGGGACCTGATCGCCGGCTATGTGGACGCGCTGCGCGAGCGGGGCCTGAAGGTCGGCCTCTACTACTCGCACTCCGACTGGAACCACCCCGACTACGCGAGCGTCCGCCACCCCGAGATCGACCAGTGGTCGAACACGCACCCGGGCGGCAACGACGCCAACCCCTACTCCCATGCCGCGCCCGGCGGGGAGGACCCGGCGGCCTGGGACCGCTATCTCGCCTACCGGGACGGTCAGGTGGGCGAGCTGGTCGAGCGGTTCCGCCCCGATCTGCTGTGGTTCGACGGCGAGTGGGAGCGCACCGAACAGCAGTGGCGGATCCGGGAGTTGGCGGATCTCATCCTCGCGGAGAACCCCGACACCGTCCTGAACGCCCGCATGCTCGGCCGCGGCGACTACGCCACCCCGGAGCAGGGCGTGCCGCTCGAAGCGCCCGACGGGCCCTGGGAGTTGTGCCTGACCATCAACGACTCCTGGGGCTTCCAGCACCAGGACGACAACCACAAGTCGGTGCGGCAGCTGGTGCGTTACTTCGCGGAGACGATCGGCATGGGCGGCAATCTGCTGCTGGACGTCGGTCCGAGGGCCGACGGGTCGATCCCCGCCGAGCAGGTCGAGCGGCTGGAAGGGCTCGGGGAGTGGATCGGACGGCACTCCGAGGCCGTGTACGGGACGGTCGCCGGGCTGCCCGCCGGGCACCACTACGGTCCGAGCACCCTCTCCGCCGACCGGCGCACCCTCTATCTGACGTGCTTCGACGTGCCGCGCGAGTCCGTGTCCGTGCGGGGGCTGCGCAACCCCGTCAAGAAGGTCACCGTCCTCGGCACCGGCACCGAACTGGGCCACCGGGTGATCGGCGGGCTGGACGCCGTACCCGGCGTGACCTGGATCGACGCCCCGGCGGAGGCCGACCTCGACCCGTACGCGACCGTGCTCGCCGTGGAGCTGGACGGGGAGCTGGACCTCTACCGGGGGTCGGGCCGCGACTGACGAGGGGCCCGCTCGTCGGCCGGGGCCCGGTCGTCGGCGGTCAGGTCCCGAGCGTCGGCGGTCAGGTCCCGAGGATCTCGTCGACGGTCACGACCCGGACGAGGGGCCGGTACAGGTCCAGTACGTGCAGGGCCTTGGCGTGCGACTCGTCGTCGGCTCCCGCGCAGGCGTCGGCGGCCACCAGCACCTCGACGCCCGCGTCGGCCGCCGCGAGGGCCGTGGACAGCACACAGCAGTCGGTGCTGACACCGGCCAGGACCAGCCGCCCGTCCGTTCCCAGGCGGGCGGCCAGCTCCGGGCCCCATTTGCCGAAGGTCGGGGCGTCCACCAAGTCCCTTTCCTCGTCGGTGAGTTCGTCGACCAGCTGCCACAGCCGCGCGTCGGGCGCCCGCAGCGCGAACGGCCACCGGTCGTAGTACGCCCGCCAGGCGCCCTCGGGCCGCTCCGGCGCGACGAAGCGCGTGAACACGGCCCGCCCGGCGAAGGCCGGCAGCAGCCGTCGTACGCCTGCCACCGCCTCCGCGAAACGCGGGGTGCACCAGGGGCTGTCGGGTTCGGCGAACACGCGCTGCATGTCGATGACGGCGAGCAGGCCGGGCGGCGGGGCCGTGGTGGCGCGGGGTGTGTCCGTGCTCATGACCGGGCCTCCTGGGCGCGGACCCGGCCTCGGGCGAGCAGCAGGGTGCCGAGGAAGCCGGTCGCCAGGGCGATCAGGACGCCCAGGTTGGCGTAGGCCCAGTCGCCGGATCTGCCGCCGAGCCCGAAGGGGCCGAGGAGATAGCCCTGCCAGTCGAGCCAGCCCGCCGCGGAGTTGGTGACCAGGCCCCAGCCGAGGGCGGTGGCGGCGACGGTCAGCAGGAGGGGGCCGGGCGGGATGTCGCCGTAGCGGCCGTCCGGGCGGAACAGGTCGGCCTCGGCGTAGTCGCGGCGGCGCAGCAGCAGGTCGGCGAGCATGACACCGCACCAGGCGGCGACGGGGACGCCGAGGGTGGTGAGGAAGCCGATGAAGGGGCCGAGGAAGTCGTCGGCGAGGAAGACGATGTAGACGGCCCCCGCGATCATCAGGACGCCGTCGACGAGGGCCGCCAGCGGGCGCGGTACGCGCAGGCCGGCGGCGAGGAGGGCGAGTCCGGAGGAGTAGATGTCGAGGACGGCGCCGCCGACCAGGCCGAGGACGGCGACGGCGGCGAACGGGACCAGGAACCAGGTGGGCAGGAGTGTGGTCAGCGCGCCGATCGGGTCGGCCGCGACGGCCTCGTTCAGGTCGGCGGAGGAGCCCGCGAGGAGCAGGCCGAACACCAGCAGGAGCAGTGGGGCGAGCGAGGCGCCGAAGGTGGTCCAGCCGACCACGCCCCGGCCGGAGGAGTCGCGCGGCAGATAACGGGAGTAGTCGGCCGCCGCGTTGACCCAGCCGAGGCCGAAGCCGGTCATCAGGAACACCAGGGCGCCGATGAACTCCTGGGCGGACCCGGCCGGTACGGCGGCGACGGCGGACCAGTGGACATGGTCGGCGACCAGGGCGACGTAGACCACGGTCAGGACGCCCGTGACCACGGTGATCACGGTCTGGAGGCGCATGATCAGGTCGAAGCCCGTCACACCGACCACCACGACCAGCGAGGCGACAAGGACGAGTGCCACCACCTCGGTCCCGGTGCCGCCGCCCGTGCCGAGCCGGCCGAAGACGGTGGCGGTCGCCATGGTGGCGAGCGCGCAGAGCACGGTCTCCCAGCCGACGGTCAGCAGCCAGGAGACGACCGCGGGCAGCCGGTTGCCGCGCACCCCGTACGCGGCCCGGCTGAGCACCATCGTCGGCGCCGAGCCGCGTTTTCCGGCGACGGCGACGAAGCCGCAGAGCAGGAACGAGAAGACGATGCCGACGACTCCGGCGGTCAGGGCCTGCCAGAAGGAGATGCCGAAGCCGAGCGCGAACGCGCCGTAGCTCATGCCGAGGATCGACACATTGGCGCCGAACCAGAGCCAGAAGAGCGTGCGTGGGGTGCCCTTGCGCTCGGTGTCGCCGATCACGTCCAGGCCGTGGGTCTCCACCTGGAGCGGCCGGACCGGGGCGGGGCCGTTCGGGGCCGTGCCGTCGGGGGAGGTGCCGTCGGGGGCGCGGGAGTCCGTCATCGTCGACCTGCCTGTCTGATCGCGGACCTGTCCGTCCGATCATGCGGATCGCGTCGAGGGGAACCTAGGTGCGCCGGTCAGGGGCGTCAAGGTGGCACCCGTACGGGCGCGGAGAGCGGTCCCGCGACATGGCGGGGCCTACGTACAATCCTCGGGAATCGGCCGGAGGGTTCGCGTTCAGGAACCCCCGGATCGACCCGGGTCGTCCCCGGGCCGTCTTCAGGGGGAATCGCATTGCCGTGGGACGTGGCTCCGCTGGTGGGCCGGGAGACGGAGCTGGCACGGCTCGCCGACGTGCTCGACGGGCTGCCGGGAACCGGGCACGGGGCGGGCGGGATCGGCCGCGGGCCGACCGTCGTCGATGTCACCGGCGCTGCGGGGATCGGCAAGAGCAGGCTGGTGTCGGAGTTCTGCGCGCGGGCGCGGCAGCGGGGCATGACGGTGCTGCGGGGCCGGGCGACCGAGTACGAGCAGGAGCTGCCGTACCAGCCGCTCGCGGACGCCCTCGCCGACCTCGACACCGAGACCGGGATCCGCTCCCCGTTCGCCGACGTCCACACCATGGACCGTTTCGCCCTGCAACGCGCGGCGGCGGCCTTCCTCGCCCGGATCGCGAAGGCCGGTGACGGCCTGGTGGTGGCCCTCGACGACGTGCACTGGGCGGACCCGGCGTCCCTGGAACTCCTCGACCATCTCGTCCGCCATCCGCCGCGCCGCGCGCCCGTGGTGATCGTGGTGGCGCGCCGGGAACGGCAGACCTCGCCCCGGTTCGCCGCCTCCCTCACCCGGGGCGTGGAGGCCGGGACGGTGCTGCGTCTCGAACTCGGCCCGCTGGACCGGGCCGCCTGTCTCGCGGCGCTCGCCCCCGACCGGCCGGCCGCTCTCGCCGCCGAGTTGTACGCGGCCAGCGAGGGCAACCCGTTGTACTTCCTCGCCCTGCTCCAGGCGGGCAGACCCGCGGGGCTCAGCTCGCTCCTCCTGGACGAGCTGACGCCCCTCACCGACGGCCGGCGCCGGACGCTCCAGGCCGTGGCCGTGCTCGGCGACCACGCGGCACCCGCGTTGGTGGCGGCCGTCACCGGCCGTCCCGAAAGCGAACTGGACGCGGATCTCCGGGAGTTGACCGCCCGAGATCTGGCCCGGCCGGGGCCCGACGGCCGCTGGGCGCTGCGCCATCCGGTGCTGCGGTCCCTCGTCCACGACACCACCGATCCCCTGCTGCGGACCCGCATGCACCATCTCGCGGCGGCCGAACTGGGCCGCGTGGGGGCGCCGGTGACCGAGCGGGCGCACCATGTCGAGCGGTCGCTGACCGGCTGGGACCCGGACGCCGTGGAGGTCCTCACCGAGGCCGCCCGGCAGGCCGCCGCGACCGCGCCCGCGAGCGCCGCCCACTGGCTGGGCGTCGCCCTCGCCCATCTGCCGGAGCGGCCTGCGCACGCCGCCTCGCGTCGCGCGCTCATGCTGCGCCGGGCCGAGGCGCTCGGTGCCTGCGGCGGGCTGCGGGAGAGCCGCGATCTGCTGCACGAGGTGATCAGCCTGTCGCCGCCGGGCACCGACGACGGCGTACGGGCCGCCGCCGTCACCCTGTGCGCGGTGATGGAGCGTCACCTCGGCCGGTACACGGAGGCGGTGGCCCTGCTCCGCCGCGAACTGGCCCGGGGCGCCGACCTCTCCCCCGCCGAGACCGTCCAACTCGGCCTGGAACTGGGCTCGTCGGCGCCGCACGCCAGTTCCTACCCGGACGTGCGCGACGACGTGCTCCGCACCCTGGAGCTGGCCCGGTCGCTGGGTGACGAGGTCGCGGAGGCGGGGGCGCTCGCCGTCACCGCGCTCGGGGAGGCGTACGAGGGCAATACGGAGGCCGCCGCCGAGGCCACCGAGCGGGCCGCCGCGCTCATCGACTCCCTCACCGACCAGGATCTCGCGGGCCTGTGCGAGCCGTTGGCCCGGCTCGGTTGGGCGGAGGCGTTCCTGGAGCGGTACGCCGACGCCGAACGGCACGCCGAGCGCGGTCTCGTGATCGCCCGCCGGGGCGGTCTGCTCTATGTGGTGCCGCATCTGCTGCTGTGCCGGTCCCACCTCCATGTGATGACGATGCGTCCGGCGTCGGCCGTCGAACTCGCCGAGGAGGCGGAGACGATCGCCCGGGGCATCGGCAGCGACGAGTTGCTCGCGTTCGTGCTGGCGTCCAAGGCCCAGGCGCTGATCCCGGCGCTCCCTCCGGGTGACGGCGGTGCGCTGGCGGTGGCAGAGGAGGCCGTCGCCCGAGCCGGTGCCGGAACCCGCTGGTGGGCGTCCATCGCCTGGGGCGTGCTCGGGTACGCGGCGCTGCACGCCGGTGATCCGGTGCGGGCGCGGGCCGCCCTGCTCCGGGCGGGCGGGGAGGATCTCGCCGGGCTCCAGCCGAGCATGCGGCCCCTGTTCACCGAGGTCCTCGTCAGCGCCGCCGTGGCCACCGGGGACCACGAGGAGGCCCGGCGGTGGGCGGAACGCGCCCGCAAGGAGGCGGAGCGGCTCGGTCTCGTGACGCAGCGGGCGTCCGCGCTGCGCAGCCTGGCCCATGTGCCGCTGGCCGCCGGCGACCTGACCGCCGCGGCCGACCTGTTCGAGCGGGCCGCCGAGGAGGCCGCCCGGGGCCAGGGCCGGCTGTGGGAGGCCCAGACCCTGCTGATGGGCGCACCCCTGACCGCGATGGCGGGCCGCCCGGCGCACGCCCGCGCCATGTGGGAACGCGCCGTACGGCTGAGCACCGAGGGCGACGCCCACCTGCTCACCGGCCTCGCGGAGGCGATACGTCCGACGGTGTTCGCCGAGACGGGGACGGGAACGGGGACCGGGACCGGGAGGGCGGCGGAGAGCGGGACGGCGGCGGAGGCGGCGGCGAGGACCGGGACGGCGGCGGCCACGGCGACCGGCACGGCCCGCGTGGAGGCGGCCGTGCTGTCCCCGCGCGAGCGGGAGATCGCCGCTCTGGTCGCGGAGGGACTGACCAGTCCCGCCATCGCCGAGCGGCTCTTCCTCAGTCCTCGGACGGTCGAGACCCACCTCTCCCGGATCTACCGCAAGACGGGCGTCACCACGCGGGCGGCACTGGCCGCGCTGCAGGTACGGGGCGAACTGGGCGACGGCGGGGCGTAGTCGGAGTGGCGGTCCGGGCCGGGTGGGCCCGGGTGGGCCCGGGTGGGCCCGGGTCCTCAGGGGTGTCGGGGGCGGACCGGTAGCGCGAGGGTCGCCGGGCGCAGGCCCGCGGAACGGGCGGTGAGGGTGAGGCGGCCCGGTCGTCCCGCCGGGCGGAGGACGGCGAGGGCCTTGCCGTGCCAGGTGTGGCGGGACGGGCGTCGGAAGCTGTCGACGTTGTGCGGGTTGCCGTTGCCGACGCCGAACAACTCCCCCGCGCCGTCGACCTCGAAGGTGACCTCACGGGTGGCGTCGGGGACGACCCTGCCGTGCCGGTCGGTCACTTCGACGAGGACGTGGGCGAGGTCGTCGCGGCCGGTGGTGAGGGTCCGGACGTCGGACACGAGCCGCAGGGCGGCCGGGGCGCCGACCGTGGTGAGGGTCGTGCGGCCGATCTCCCGGCCGTCCCGCTCGGCGACGGCCGTCAGCGTGCCCGGCCGGTAGGGGACCGTGAAGGTGGCCATGGCCCGCTCGGGAGCGGTCGGGGCGCCGCCGGGGAACTCCTCCCCGTCGAGCAGCAGCCGCGCCCGGTCGCCAGGTGTGTAGACGTGCACGGTCATCGGACGGCCGTGCTCCACGCCCTCCCAGGTCCAGCTCGCCAGCTCGTCGAAGTAGCCCCACCACAGGGCCACTTGCTCGGTGCCGGGCGGGGTCGGGCGTTCCACCAGGAGTTCCACGGGGCTGCGTCCGGTGACGGCGGCCCGCCAGTGGCTCTGCGGTTTGCGCTGTCCGATGAGGTCGAAGTCGCCGCAGTTCGCCTGGAAGTAGGGGTACGGATAGCCGAACCCGCCCCAGGTGTGGTGCAGTTCGCGGGAGAGGGACCAGCCGGGCATGACACTCTGGTCGCCGATGGTCGCGCCGGTGCCCACGGGTGGGATCGCCGTCTTGCCGATGCCGGCCTCGCCGAGGTAGTCCCAGGCGGCCCAGACCCAGGTGCCGATGGCCCAGTCGTGCCGGTCGGCGAAGGTGAGGTCCTGGTGGATCGTCGCGGGGAACGTCTCGTTGTGCGTCAGCGGCTTGTCGGGGTGGGCGGCGTGCATCTGGGCGTAGCCCTTGCCGTTGGCGTTGTAGTGGACGTCGCCGATGTCGACGTAGTTCCAGGACGGGTCGTCCGGGGAGTGGGTGGAGCCGCCGCCCAGGGTGATCGGCCGGGTGGTGTCGAGGGTGCGCAGCAGGGCCGCCAGTTCGGCGCCCCGGTGGCCGTTGGTGCGGTCGGTGATCTCGTTGCCCAGCGACCACATGACCACGCTGGGGTGGTTGCGGTCCCGCAGGACCGTGCTCGTCAGGTCGCGCTCCCACCACTCGGCGAAGTGCGCGGAGTAGTCGTCGGGGTTCTTGCCGGTGTCCCACACGTCGAAGAACTCGTCCATCACCAGCATGCCGAGGCGGTCGCAGACGTCGAGCAGGGCCGGGGTCGGTGGATTGTGGGCCGTGCGCAGGGAGTTGAAGCCGGCCTCCTTGAGGATCTCGACGCGGCGTTCCTCGGAGCGGTCGAGGGCGACGGCGCCCAGCGGGCCGTGGTCGTGGTGGACGTTGCCGCCCATCACCTTGACCGGCGCGCCGTTGAGGAGCAGGCCGTCGTCGCCGTTCCAGGCCAGGGAGCGGAACCCGAAGGTGGTGGTGACCGTGTCGACGACCTCGCCGGAGACGAGGATCTCGGTGCGCGCGGTGTGCAGGTGGGGTGCGTCCATGGACCACAGCGCCGGTCGTTTGACGGGGAGGTCGAGGGTGACGACGTCCGTGGCGCCGGGTGCGACGGCGCGGCCGGGGGCCCGGCGTACGGCGACGGTCCGGCCGCGCGGGTCGAGGACCGTGACGCGTACGGCCGCCGACGCGGGCCCCGTCCCGAGGTTGGCGACGGACACCTCGGCGCGTGCGAGGGACCGGCCGGTGCCCACCTCCGGGGTCGTGATGTGCACACCCCAGAGGGGGACGCGGACGGGGCCGGTCACGGTCAGCCAGGTGTGCCGGTAGATCCCCGAGCCCGCGTACCAGCGGCTGTTGCGGCCGGTGTTGTCGACACGGACGGCGAGCACGTTCCGACCGGTCGGATCGAGATGCGGGGTGAGGTCGTGGGCGAAGGACGTGTAGCCGTGGGGGTGGAAGCCCAGGTGTTCGCCGTTCAGCCAGACGTCCGCGTTCTGGTACACCCCGTCGAACCGCAACTCGATATGTGACCGGCGGCGGCCGGTCGACGGCCCGGCGCGGAAGTGCTTGCGGTACCAGCCGACCCCGCCGACCGTGTAGCCGATCGAGCCCCCGTTCTCGCTGCGCTCCGGGTCGAACGGGCCGATCGCCCGAGGGGGCGCGGGCCACTGCGGGTCGGGCTCCCTGGGCACCAGGAGGGACGGGAAGCTGGTGGCGGCGCCGTCGTCGGAGTCGGCGTACGGGAGGTCCTCGATGCTCCAGTCGTGCGGGAGGTCGAGCGGGCGCCAGGGGCCGTCGTCGTAGGCGGGATCCTGGGCGCCGGGGGCGTCGCCGCGCAAGAAGAGCCACCCTTCGTCGAACGACCGCTCGCGTGCGACGGGTTTCCCGTCCCGCGCCTCGGCCGCGACGGCGGCGGATCCACCGATGCCCGTGGCCGCCGCGCCCGCGCCCGCCGCCGTGGCCGCCGCGCCGAGTTGGAGCGCCCTGCGGCGTGTGACGCGTCGTCGCCTCGTCGTCATCCCTCTCACCCTCCACATGCCTCAGATGAATTCGGTATGTCGAACATCGAGCAGAATGCTGAACTGACATAGACATGCCAGGAATAGGGCGACACGGCTGTGGCGTCAAGAGCCGGGGGTGATCGGGTGTGATGTGCGCCCCCTCGGCGCGTCTCCTCCGAGCGGGGTGGTTAGCATATGAGCGCCGCCTAGCTCGAAAGATAAATCTGTGACTGTCAACGAGGACTCGTTCACCCAATGGAAGAACCGCGAGGAGATCGCGGAGTCGATGATCCCGATCATCGGGAAGCTGCACCGTGAGCGGGACGTGACGGTCCTGCTGCACAGCCGCTCCTTGGTGAACAAGTCGGTGGTCAGCATCCTGAAGACCCACCGGTTCGCCCGCCAGATCGCCGGTGTGGAGCTCTCGGTCACCGACACCCTGCCGTTCCTGCAGACCCTCACCACGCTCGACCTGGGCCCCTCCCAGATCGACATCGGCCTGCTCGCCGAGGCCCACCGGGCCGACGACCGAGGGCTGTCGGTCGAGGAGTTCACGGCCGAGGCCGTCGCCGGCGCCACGGGCGCCAACAAGATCGAGGGCGGCGAGGGACGCGATGTCGTCCTCTACGGCTTCGGCCGCATCGGCCGCCTCGTGGCCCGGCTGCTGATCGAGAAGGCCGGCTCGGGCAACGGACTGCGGCTGCGCGCCATCGTGGTGCGCGGTGGTGGTGGGCGGGCCGCAGAAGATATCGTCAAGCGCGCCTCGCTGCTGCGCCGGGACTCCATCCACGGCCAGTTCCAGGGCACGATCACCGTGGACGAGGCGACCAGCACGATCAACGCCAACGGCAACGAGATCAAGGTCATCTACGCCGGCGACCCGTCCGAGGTGGACTACACCGAGTACGGCATCAAGAACGCCATCCTCATCGACAACACCGGCAAGTGGCGTGACCGCGAGGGCCTGTCGACGCATCTGCGTCCCGGCATCGACAAGGTCGTGCTGACCGCGCCCGGCAGGGGCGACGTGCCGAACATCGTGCACGGGGTCAACCACCACACGATCAAGCCGGACGAGCAGATCCTGTCCTGCGCCTCCTGCACCACCAACGCGATCGTGCCGCCGCTGAAGGCGATGGCCGACGAGTTCGGTGTGCTGCGCGGTCACGTGGAGACCGTCCACTCGTTCACCAACGACCAGAACCTGCTGGACAATTACCACAAGTCCGACCGTCGGGGCCGCTCCGCGCCGCTCAACATGGTGATCACCGAGACGGGTGCCGCCTCGGCCGTCGCCAAGGCGCTGCCCGACCTGAAGGCGCCGATCACCGGCTCCTCGATCCGCGTCCCCGTCCCGGACGTCTCGATCGCGATCCTCAGCCTGCGCCTCGGCCGGGAGACCGACCGTGAGGAGGTCCTCGACTACCTCCGCAACGTCTCCCTGACCTCGCCGCTCAAGCGCCAGATCGACTTCACCAACGCGCCCGACTCGGTCTCCAGCGACTTCATCGGCTCCCGCCACGCCTCGATCGTCGACGCGGGCGCCACCAAGGTCGACGGCGACAACGCGATCCTCTACCTCTGGTACGACAACGAGTTCGGCTACTCCTGCCAGGTCATCCGGGTCGTCCAGCACGTCTCCGGCGTGGAGTACCCGACGTACCCGTCCCCGGCGGTCTGAGCCACGCCCCGCCACCGGGCCGCGCCCCGCACGGTCCACGCGCCGCGGGCCGGACGAGCGATCCGCTCGTCCGGCCCGCGGCGCGTTCGCGCCCGCCCGACCGCCGCCCCGCCCTCACTGTGCCGTCCTGCTGTCCCGAGGGCGTTGTCAGTGGTGGGAGGCAGGATGGGGCCATGACGACATCAGTTGCAGTGATCGTGGATGCCGCCGCCTACGCGCAGGCCGTCGAGGACGCGGTGCGGGCTTCTGCCGCGTACTACACGGGCGGGACGTCGGTGCTGGACGATGACGCGTACGACCGGCTCGTGCGGGGGATCGCGGCGTGGGAGGCGGACCATCCCGAGCAGGTGCTGCCGGAGTCGCCGACCGGGAAGGTGGCCGGCGGGGCGGTCGAGGGGGACGTGCCGCACACGGTGGCGATGCTCAGTCTGGACAATGTGTTCTCGGGTGAGGAGTTCACGGCGTGGACGGCTTCGCTGACCCGGCGGATCGGGCATGAGGTCGAGCGGTTCGGGGTGGAGCCGAAGCTCGACGGGCTGGCGGTCGCCGCCCGCTACACACGGGGGCGGCTCACCCGGCTGATCACTCGGGGCGACGGGACGGCCGGGGAGGACGTCTCGCACGCCATCGGCACGATCGAGGGGCTGCCCGCCGAGCTGGCCGAGCCGGTCACCGTGGAGGTCCGGGGCGAAGTCCTCATGACGAACGCCCAGTTCGAGCACGCCAACGAGGTGCGCACCGACCACGGCGGACAGCCCTTCGCGAACCCTCGGAACGCGGCGGCGGGCACCCTGCGCGCCAAGGAGCGGGCCTACACCGTGCCGATGACGTTCTTCGGGTACGGGCTGCTGGCGCTGCCGGACACGGACGCCGGGTCCGCCGCGCGGCTGGGCGAGCTGGCCCACAGCGAACTGATGGCGCGGGCCGCCGAACTCGGGGTGAACACCACCGCCGGCACGGCCGTGCCCGGTGTCACCGCGGCCACGGCCGAGGAGGTCCTGGACCGGGTCAAGGAGATCGCCGCGCTCCGGGCCGAGCTGCCGTTCGGGATCGACGGGATCGTCATCAAGGCCGACCTCGCCGCCGACCAGCGGGCCGCCGGTTCGGGCTCACGCGCCCCGCGCTGGGCCATCGCCTACAAGCTGCCCGCCGTGGAGAAGATCACCCGGCTCCTCGATGTGCAGTGGAACGTGGGCCGCACCGGCATCATCGCCCCGCGCGGGGTGCTGGAGCCGGTCGAGATCGACGGCTCCACCATCACCTACGCCACCCTGCACAACCCGGCCGACATCACCCGCCGCGATCTGCGGCTGGGCGACCATGTCATGGTGCACCGCGCCGGTGATGTCATCCCCCGTGTGGAAGCGCCCGTCGCCCATCTGCGCACCGGCGACGAACAGCCCATCGTCTTCCCCGAGGTGTGTCCGAGATGCGGCTCCGCCATCGACACCGGGGAGCAGCGCTGGCGCTGCGAGAACGGCCGCAACTGCCATCTGGTGGCGTCCCTCTCCTACGCCGTGGGCCGCGACCAGCTCGATGTGGAGGGGCTCGGCCACACCCGGGTCGTCCAGCTCGTCGAGGCGGGCCTGGTCGCCGATCTCGCCGATCTGTTCGCCCTCACCCGGGAGCAGCTTCTCGGTCTGGAGCGCATGGGCGAGACCAGCACCGACAACCTCCTCGCCGCGCTGGACACCGCCAGGGGACGGCCGCTGTCGCGGGTGCTGTGCGCGCTGGGGGTGCGGGGTACCGGACGCTCCATGTCCCGCCGGATCGCCCGGTACTTCGCCACCATGGACCACCTCCGCGCCGCCGACGCCGAGGCGATCCAGCGGGTCGAGGGCATCGGCACCGAGAAGGCCCCGTCCATCGTGGCCGAACTCGCCGAACTCGCCCCGCTCATCGACAGGCTCACGGCGGCCGGGGTGAACATGACCGAGCCGGGCGCCACACCGCCCGCCCCGGCCGACGCCGAGTCCGCCGACGCCGGCACCGGCGCGGGCGCGGGCACGGGCACGGGCACGGGCACGGGCACGGGCACGGGCACGGGCGAGGGCACGGGCGAGGGCGCCGACGGCACCGACAGCATCGGCGGCGACGCTCCGCAGCCGTCCTCGGAGCCCGGCGGGCCGCTCGCCGGGATGGCCGTGGTGGTCACGGGCGCGATGACCGGCGTCCTGGAGAAGCTCAGCCGCAACCAGATGAACGAACTCATCGAACGGGCCGGCGGACGCGCCTCCTCCAGCGTCTCCAAGAAGACCTCCCTGGTCGTCGCGGGCGAGAACGCCGGCTCCAAGCGCGCCAAGGCCGAGACCCTCGGCATCCGGCTGGCCGCCCCGGACGAGTTCGCCGCCCTGGTGGCCGACTTCCTGGACTGACCGGACCGGACCGGACCGGCGCCCGGCTCACAGCCGGACGATCACGAGGGCCGTGTCGTCGGTGGCGCGGCCGGCGGGGAGGAGATCGACGAGGAGGGCGTCGGCCAGCGGTTCGAGACCGGCCCGGCGGTGACGGGCGAGCGCCTCGGCGAGACGGACGAGGCCGACGTCGATGTCCTCGTCCCGGCGTTCGATCAGACCGTCCGTGTAGAGGACGAGCCTGTCGCCCTCGGTGAAGTCGACGGTCGCCTCGGGGCGGGGAGTGTGTTCCGGACGGGCGCCGAGCGGTGGATCGGTGGCCTGGTCGAGGAGGACGACCGTGCCGTCGCGGCGCAGCAGGGCGGGCGGCAGATGTCCGGCGCTGCTGTAGGTGATCGTGTGGGTGTCCCAGTCGACGCAGGTCTGCACGGCGGTGGTGTTCTCGGCGCCCTCGACGGAGCGGGCGTACAGACCGAGCGCGTCCAGCGCCTCGGCGGGGCCGTCCGCCACCAGGGACGCGGCGCTCAGCGCGCTGCGCAGCTTGCCCATCACACAGGCGGCGGACAGACCGTGTCCGACGACGTCACCGACGGCGATGCCGATGCGGTCGACACCGGAGAGGTCGACGAGGTCGTACCAGTCGCCGCACACGTTCAGCGCGTCGGTCGCCGGCTGGTAGCGCACGGCGGCCCGGTGGTGGCCGAGCGGGTTGGGCGCGGGCAGCATCGCCTTCTGCAGGGCGAGCGCGACCTCCCGTTCATGGGCGTGCGCCTCGCGCAGCCGTTCGTTGACGTCCTGGAGTTCCCGGGCGCGCGTGTACAGCTCGGCCTCCATCACCCGGGCGCGGTCGCCGGGGGCGCGCTCGCGGGCCCGGATCAGCTCGGTGACCTCCTCCACCTTGTGGATCAGCAGGACCACCTTCCCGTCGGAGTCGAGGAGGGGCGCGTTCACCGGGCTCCAGTACCGCTCCTCCCACTCCCCCGGCCGCTGCACCGACTCCACGTCGTAGCGCTGCAGTGCCATGGCGTCCCGTTCACCGGTCTCGACGACGCGGTTCAGGGAGGCCGCCAGATTGCGCATGCCGTTCGCGGTCGGGTCGCCGGGGTTGTCCGGGAAGACGTCGAAGAGATAGCGGCCGACGACCTGCTCACGGGTGCGGCCCGACATCCGCAGAAACTCCTCGTTCGCGTCCGCGTACACCAGCCCGGGTGTCAGCAGCGCCACCATGCCCGGCAGCGCCTGGAACACCGCCGCGTAGTCGATCTCCGTATCCGCCATGGTCGCCGCCTCAGCGTCCGTCGCGTTCCTGTGATCTCCACCATAGGAGCGGATGGCCGCCGGGGCGCGGTCCTGTTTCCACGAAAAAGTGCTGGTCACCCACGGTTGTGCGCCGGAGGACACAGCGTCGCCGGCGGGCGGGGTTCGCGCGCCGGTCAGCCCGCGGCGCGGAGCAGGATGTCCCGCGTCGACCCCATGCCGTACTTGTCCACGCGGCTGGACAGCGCCGCCGCCTCCCGCAGCAGGGGGCCGAGGTCGATGCCGGCCCGGCGCGCGTCCTCGCACAGGTCGCGCAGGGCGAGCAGTTCGTCACGGGTGTCGGAGCCCTGGTCGACGGCGGAGAGGTGCGGCAGGCGCAGCCGGAAGCCGTCGGGAGTGGGTGCGAAGGCCAGACTCACGCCCCAGCGGAACGCGGTGTGGCGCGCGAAGAGGCCGCGCGGGGCCACCCGCGACGCGTCGTCACCGTCCGCGTACGCGGTGAGCACGGCCCGCAGCACGGTCTCGGCCTCCGCCCGGACGCCCGCCTCGTCCATCGCGGAGGGCCGCTGCCGCATCCGCTCCTCCCAGCCGGGGTCGCCGATGTCCACGGGCTCCTCGGCGATGGGCCGCAGGGCCGCGTCCAGCAGCGCGACCCGCGCCTCGATCCCGGCGAGCCACTCCACGCCGTTCCCCACGCTGCCCCCTCGCCGTTCCCCACGCTGCCCCCTCGCCGTTCCGCACACCGTCCCCCTCAGCAGGGCTGTCGCCACACCCCGAGTTCCAGTCGCTTCACCATCGACGACAGCCGCAGTCTGCGGGACTCGGCGCAGAAGCTGCTCCTGGGTTCGGTGTACTCCACATGGAACACCGCCTTGCCCGCCTCGATGAACGGGGTGAGCCGTGCGCATTCGTCGTACTGGGCGCACTCCTCGTTGACCGCGAAGTCGAAGTCGGCCAGCAGCTGGGGGATCTGCGGCAGGTCGTTCTTCAGGCCCACCGACAGGCCGCGCTCATGGGCGATGTCGGCGATCATACGGTTGTATGCCAGCTGGTCCCGGGCGGTGAGCGGGAAGCCGGTGTCGTTGCCGTAGCCCTCCAGCAGATCGGGCTCCACCGCGTCGAAGCCCTTGTCGCGGCACATGTCGAAGCGGCGTTCCATGAGGGGCCGCAGGACGTCCGACCGCCGGATGTCCAGCCATCGTTCGCCCGCCCAGCCGTTCTCCTCGCCGAGCAGGGCGCGCGGGAAGTCGTCCTTGTCGGGGCGGAAGTCCTCCCAGGCGCCGACGTTGATGTAGCAGATGACCTTGCGGCCGTCGCGGTGCAGCCGGGCCACGTCCGCCGCGGAGTTCTCGAAGCCGTCGATGTCGTAGACCGGTACGTCCGGCGAGGGGTCGACCTTGCCGTCCAGCTGCCACTGCCAGGCGAGACCGGGCCGGGGCCGCCACAGCGCCCTGGAGTCCGTCCCCTTGTCGCCGTCGCCGCCACCGTCACCGGTACAGCCCGTCAGCGTCGAACCCACCAGCGCGGCCAGCAGCACGAGACACACGAACGCCGGCCGCCTCATCCTTCAGTCCCTCGGTCCGTACCTCGATCCGTTCCGGTGAGGGCGGGGGTCAACTGGGCCCAGGGGTTGGGGGGTTCACCGGTGACCGGGCCGCAGACGGCGGCGCCCCGGTCGTGCGCGGTGCGGACGGCGAGCGGGACGAGGGCCTCGGGGACGCCGTAGACGAGGTGACAGAGCCGCTCGGGTGGATGCCGGGCGGCCCAGGCGGGTCTGCTGAACGCCGACACGTACGTCGACCAGTGACCCTCGAAGGTGACGGTCAGGTCGGCGAGGCGCGCGTACCCCGGGGCCGGGTGGACCCCGGGGTTGAGGACGACGGTCCCGGCGCCGAGTCGGCGTACGGCCCGGACGAGCCGGCGGCAGGCGGGCAGGGCGTCCGGGGTGGCCGTCACCCGGTCGAGGAAGCAGCCGTCGGCCGCGTACCACTCCTGGTGACGGCGTACGTCGTCGGCGATCTCGGCGCGGTCGCGCACCCCGTAGTCGGTGTCGACATAGCCGAGCAGCCGGGCCCCGGCCGCGCGCAGGGCCCCGGCCGCCGCCGTGAAGGCGGGGTCGGGGCCGTCGCCGGGGCCGTTCGCGGGGTTGAGGACGACGCCGTACGTACGGGTCGCGGCCCGGATCAGCCGGTGCCAGGCGCCCGGGTCCTCGGCCGGGTGGACGTACAGCGGGATCAGCAGGCTCACGGCGTACGGTCACCCGCCTCGCCGCGCCCGGCGCTCCCTTCCCGTCCGCTCCCCCACAGCGCGGTGAGCGCGTCGTCGAGCGTGTGGACCGGCCGCCAGCCGAGCGCCGCCTCGGCGGCGGTGATGTCGGAACACTGCCAGGACACATCGGCCGACCGCACCGAGCCGAGGACGTGCGCCGAACCGACCGCCCCCGTCCCCCCGCGCGCCCCCGCGCCCAGCGCGTTCTCCTCGATCCGGCCCCGGAAGCCCGCCTTGGCGGCCAGGCCCCGGACCAGCTCGCGGACCGGGACGGCCCGGCCGGCGCCGATGTTGAGGACGGGGGGCAGCGGACCGGGAGCCGTGGCCGCGCGCGCGACCGCTCGGGCGACGTCGCGTACGTCGACGAAGTCGCGGTACGCGGAGAGGTCGCCGAGCGGGAGTACGGCGTCGGGGTCCTGGCCCGCCGTGCGGAGCAGGCCGGCGATGCGGCCGGGCAGGCCGGTCGGCGGGGCGCCGGGGCCGACCGGGTTGCCGACCCGCAGGACCACCGCGTCCAGGCCGGACGTGGTGACGGCGACCGTGCCCGCGAGCTTGGTCGCGCCGTAGGGGGCGAGCGGGCGGGTGGCCGCCGATTCCGTCACCCGGACGTTCGGGACGCCGGGCCCGTACTCGGCGGCCGAGCCCAGATGCACCAGTCGGGCGCCGGGGACGGCCTCGCGGAGCGCGGCGCACAGGACCGCGGGGCCGCGGGCGTTGACCTCGGCGAGGGTCACGGGATCGCCGCCGGTCGCGCCCGCGCAGTTGACCACGGTGTCGGGCGCGGCCGTCGCCAGGATCTTCGCCAGTTCCGGTGCGGTGACGGTGGCGAGGTCCACGGTGTGGTCGGCGGTGGGTCCGCGTCCGCCGCCGAGGACCAGCGCGCCCGGCAGGGCACGCAGCCCCTCGACGACATGGGTGCCCAGATAGCCGGTGTGACCCAGGACGAGAATGCGCATGTGGTGCTCAGGCTCCCTTGAGCAGAAGCGACTTGCGGGTGGTGAACTCGGCGTTGGCCCGGTCGTAGTCGTCGGGGCGCCCTATGTCCAGCCAGTATCCGTCGAAGTCGTAGGCGTGGGGCTGGTTCTGAGCCCTGATCAGATCGAGGACCAACTCGTCGAAGCCCAGCGGCAGTCCGGGGGTGTAGTCGTTCAGGGTGGAGCGGGAGACGCCGTAGACGCCCATGGAGACGCGGTAGTCCATGCTCGGCTTCTCGGTGAAGGCGACGACCCTGGAGTTGTCGGTGGTCAGCACCCCGAAGTCGATGTGGACCTTGCGGGCGTAGGTGGCGATGGTGAGCGGTGCCCCGGACTCGCGGTGGTGGTGCAGGACGTCGGCGTAGTCGAGGTCGGTGAGGATGTCGCCGTTCATGACGAGGAACGACTCGGGCAGCCGCTCGCGCAGGTTGAGCAGGGGGCCCATGGTGCCGAGGGGGCTCTCCTCGGTGGCGTAGTCGACGGTCAGGTCCCACTGGGAGCCGTCGCCGACGTAGGCGCGGATGATCTCGCCGAGGTGGCCGATGGCGATGGTGACATGGGTGAAGCCGGCGGCGGAGAGCTGGCGCAGCACGATCTCCAGGATGGCGTGCTGGTCGCCGATGGGGACGAGCGGCTTCGGCAGCGCGGTCGTGTAGGGCCGCAGCCGGACACCCTTGCCTCCCGCCAGGATCACTGCGTGCATGGTGCTCCTCCTTCGTCGAGGTGCTCACGGATGTGCTTCGCGGATGTGCCGGACGGGAGTCAGATGTTGTAGATGGCGGTCTTGTAGCGGGCGAGGTTGGCCGGGTCGCGGAAGAACTCCACGGTGTGCGCGAGGCCTTCCTCCAGGGTGTGCGCGGGCCGCCAGCCGGTGGCGGCGGTGAGCCGGGTCGCGTCCGCGACCAGCCGCATCACCTCGGAGCCCGCGGGCCGGATGCGGGCCTCGTCCTCACGGACGTCGAGTTCGCTGTCCATGACCTTGCCGATCAGCGCGACGAGGTCGCCGATGGAGATCTCGCCGCCGGTGCCGGCGTTGAAGGTGCGGCCCACGACCTGTGCGGCGGGCGCGGTGCCGACGGTCAGGAACGCCTGCGCGGTGTCCTTGACGAAGGTGAAGTCCCGGGTGGGGCGCAGATCGCCGAGGGTGATGGTCCGCTCCCCCGCCGCGACCTGGCCGATGACCGTGGGGATCACCGCGCGCATCGACTGGCGGGGCCCGAAGGTGTTGAACGGTCTCAGGGTCACCACGGGGGTGTCGAAGCTCGCGTGGTAGCTGTCGGCGAGCCGGTCCCCGCCGGCCTTCGAAGCGGCGTACGGGGACTGGGTGTTGATGGGATGGTCCTCGGTGATCGGCACGGTCCGGGCGGTGCCGTAGGTCTCGCTGGTGGAGGTGTGGACCAGGCGGGGCGTGCCGAGGGCGCGGACGGCCTCCAGGACGTTGAGGGTGCCGGTGACGTTGGTGTCCACATAGCTGTGCGGTGCCTGGTAGGAGTACGGGATCGCGATGAGGGCGGCCAGATGGTAGGCGGTGTCGGCGCCGTCGAGGAGGCCGCGCACGGAGCCGGGGTCGCGGACGTCGCCGAGGACGATGTCGACCTGGTCCAGGACGTCCGGGTGCAGGGTCTCCAGCCAGCCGTAGGAGGAGAACGAGTTGTACTGGGCCATGGCCCGGACCCGGTGGCCGGCGGCGACTAGTGCCTCGGTCAGATGGGAGCCGATGAAGCCCTCGGCTCCGGTGACGGCGGCGATCGGTGCGGAGGTCAACTGGTGTGTCCTTCCGGTCAGTTGGATGTGGGGGGTGGTGTGGTGAAGGTCGTGGGCGAGCCCCGGGGGCTCAGGCGTGCGGCGCGGGCCGGCCGAGCAGCCGCAGCACGCACGCCGACAGACAGAGCGCGGCGGCGGCGCAGCACAGTGGCAGTGCCGAGTCGGCCGGTGGCGGGCGCAGCAGGGTGACCGCCCCGGCGGCGCCCGCCGCGGCGAGACAGATCGCGGCCGACGGCCAGGCCGCCCCGAACGCCTGGAGCAGCAGCGCGGTCCACAGGACGGCCGCGAGCAGGAGCAGGGGTACCGGGTCGGCGCCGGTGAGCCGGGCCGCGGGCAGCAGGGGCAGCAGATAGGCGAGCAGGCAGAGGCCGAGGATCCCGGCCGAGCGCAGCAGGAACGCCGCGGGTGTCGCGGCGGCCCGCAGCGCGGCGACGGACAGTCCTCGATAGCGGTAGAGCAGCCATTCCGCCGGGCCCATGCTGACCGTCAGCACGATCACCGCGTACGGCTCCTGCCGGCCCTCCAGCAGCACCAGCACCCCGGCGGCCAGGCCGAACAGGCCGTACGGCAGCGACCACAGCAGGCGCGGGCGGCGGGCGTCCGGGACGGCCGGGGTGGCGAGGACGGTCCGCAGGGTCCGGCCGGTGACGGCGAGGGTGGCGAGCAGGGCGAGGAGGGGCAGCCCGGCGCGCGGCCACGGTCCGGGGTCCCACCAGGACAGGACGGCGGCTCCGACGACCAACGGGCTGAGTGCGGCGAGGAGTTGGCGTTCCCGGCCGAGGACCAGCAGGACTCCCGCCGCCGCGAGGTACGCGGACTGCGCGGCGGCCACCAGGGTCACCGGGCCGCCCTCGGCGGGCAGCGCGGAGATCGCCGTGGCGACCACCGCTCCGACGGGGGCGCCGGTCAGGAGCGTACGGCCGGCCTCGTGCCGCCCGGTCGCCATCCGCAGATGGGCGCGGTGGCCGAGGGCCTGGCCCCAGGCCCAGGAGACGAGTCCGGCGACGATGAGGGCCGGGGCGTGGACGCCGGGGTTCCACAGCGGGGCGGTCAGCAGATAGGCGAGGCCCGGCAGGGCGAAGAGCACGCCCCGCAGCAGACAGCGGACGGTGTCCGGGCGCCAGGGATCGGCGGTCGCGGCCGGTTCCGGGAAGGTCCTGGGCACCCGTTCGTAGAGTGCCGAGGCGAGCGAGAACAGGTTCGGGTGGCCGTACCGTTCCTTGATGGCGGCGGCGGACAGGCCCTCCGCCTCCAGCAGGGCGGCGACCTCGTAGGGGTGGACGGCCGGGCCGACGCGGTCGGCGAGTTCGGCGGCGAGTTCGCTGACGGCCTCCTCGTCGGGACCCTGTCCCGGCAGCCGGATGGTGAGGGTGGTGTCGTCGGCGAGGGCCCAGCTGGGGCGGCGGCGCGGGCGGCGCCGGTCGGCCAGCCGGATGGCGAGGGTGTCCTGTTCGACGCCTCCGGGTTCGAGTGACATGGGCCCGCTCATCCGGCCACCGTGCTGATCGGGGCCGGCGTCGCCGCCGGGACCGCCGCCACCGCCGTGGCCGTCGACAGCGTCGACTGCCTTTCCAGGGTGGGCAGTTCGAGGTAGATGGAGCGGAAGGTGTCGATGGTCCGGCGGAGGGTGAACTGCTCGATCACCCGCAGCCGTGCCGCCTCCCCCATCGCCCGGCGGCGCGCGGGGTCGCCCAGGAGTTCCAGCGCGGCCTTCGCCATGGCCTCCGGGTCGCGCGGCGGCACCACGAGCCCGGTGCCGCCGACGGCCTCGCGGACGCCGCCCACATCGGTGGAGACGGTGGCCCGCCCGCACGACATGGCCTCGATCAGGGTGAACGGGAAGCCCTCGCTGATGCTGGAGAGCATCACGATGTTCCCGGCGGCGTAGGCGTCCTTGATGTCGTCGACACGGCCCTCGAAGGTGACCGCGTCGGCGTGCCCGAGTTCGGCGGCGAGGGCCTCGCAGCGTTCCCGGTAGGCCTCGCCGCCGCGTGGGGTGCCGCCGAACAACCGCAGCCGTACGTCCGGGAGTTGGGCCCTGACGAGGGCGAACGCCCGGATCAGGGTCTCCAGGTCCTTGATGGGGTCGACGCGGCCCGCCCAGCTGAGGGTGAGCGCCTCCGGCTCGGGCCCGGCGGGCGGGAACGCGGCGGGATCGACGCCGTTGTAGACGGTGCGGATGGACTCGGGGTCGGCGCCGCCCTGTTCCTCCCAGAGCCGGTTGTAGCGGTTGCCCGGGGTGATCAGGGCGGCCCTGCGGTAGGTCTCCTCGGCGAGGAGGCGGAAGAAGCCGAGGACGACCGCCTTGACGGGCCAGCGGTAGGGGGCGGTGCGGTAGCCGAGGTAGCGCTCGCGCAGATAGACGCCGTGTTCGGTCAACAGCAGGGGTACGCCGTGCCGTTGGAGGGCGGCGAGGCCCGGGAGGACGGCGACTCCGCCGCTGACCGCGTGCGCGACACCGGTCTCGGGCGGTGGCGCGGCCAGCGGGCGCAGGGCGTGTTCCAGCAGGGAGGTCGCGGTGAGCGCGTCGTGCAGGGTGGGCCGGGCCTCGCGTACGGCGAGGCCGGGGCGGTTCCAGACGGCGGTCAGCTGGGCGATCGCCCGGTCCGAGCGCAGGAACGGGCTGAGTGTGCCGTCCGCCGCGGCCCCCGCCAGCTCGTACAGGGCGGGCCCGAACCCGCTCTCGGCGCCCGGGTCGAGCAGCGCGGTGAGGAACCGCTCGTAGGCGGTGGTGAGCCGGTGGCGGGCGCTGCCCCGGGGCGGGCGGCCCTCCGGGGGGTCGCCCCACATGGGGACGGACAGCACCCGGGAGACATGGGCGGGCAGGTCCCAGACGACGGGTTCGCGTCCGGTTCCGGTGACCGCGATGACGTCGAAGTCGAGGTCGGGCATGCCCTGGACGAGCTGGTCGCACCAGACGCTCACGCCGCCGTGACTGTGGGGATAGGTGCCTTCGGTGAGGAGGGTGACGCGCGTCGCGCCGAGTCGGCGCGCGTCGTGAGGAACAGGCATCGGTGTGCTCCACGGCCGTGGTGGGGGGGGTGGTTCCCGGTGATTCCCTGCCGGTCCCGGCCCGCCGGTCCGGCGGCCGGGACGGCTGGTGGGCGGGTGCCGCGGGTCAGTCGTCCGCGGTGTCGGTGTCCGTGGTGTACGGCACTCTCTCGCGCACGCCCGCGGGGACGCGGGTGTCCGGCGCGGGTTCGGTGGTCCCGGCGGTGTCGGCGGACCCGGTGGTGACGCCGGCCGTGGTGGCGGCGGACGTCGGCAGGGCGAGGTCGAGGGTGTCGCCCGAGGAGGGGGTCCAGCCGGAGACGGCGCCCGCGTAGGCGTCGCCGAAGGCGGTGCCGGCGAGTGTGGTGCCGGTGGGCGCGGTGACGGTGACCGCCAGCCCGTCCGGTGCCTCGACGGTCACGGTGTCGCCGATGCGGTGGGCGGTGACCTCACCGGCCTGGAGGGCGGCCTGCCAGGCGGCCCTGCGCCGCAGTTCGGCGCCGATGTCCTTCATCCGCAGGTTGACCACGGGGGTGTTCTCGGCGAA
Source organism: Streptomyces phaeolivaceus (assembly GCF_009184865.1). Lineage (NCBI taxonomy): Bacteria > Bacillati > Actinomycetota > Actinomycetes > Kitasatosporales > Streptomycetaceae > Streptomyces > Streptomyces phaeolivaceus. The sequence goes on from NZ_CP045096.1 coordinate 613,741, forward strand.
CAGGGCCGCGTAGCCGTCGAGGACGCCGTCGAGCACCGGATAGGCGATGCGGTCCTCGGCCAGGTTCGACTGGTGGATGAAGTGCGGTTTGGGGTCGTTTGCGAGGACGTGGCCGAGGGCGATCCGCTTCTCCAGCGGCACGATGACCTCGTCGTAGCCGGTGGCCGTGTCCAGCGGTGCCGTGAGGCAGGTGGTGGTGGCCGGGTTGTCCTCGCAGATGCCGCTGCCGCCCTGGGCGCGGCCGGTGTAGATCCAGTTGTACTCGTCGACCTGTTCGGCGGCCCGGCCGGCGTTGTAGAAGACGTTCATCGGGTAGCGGGGGACGGTGGTGGCGGGGCCGACCTGACGCTGGGCGGGCTCGCGGGAGTTGTCGGAGCCGAGCCAGGCGATGTCGTTGTCGTCGAGGGCGAGCGCCAGATTCGGGTTGTCCACGGGCTGTTGCGGCAGCACCTTCATGCCGGAGTGCTCACCGGTGACCAACTCGCCGTTCTCCAGGGGGAGTCCGGCACTCTCACCCCAGACCCGGTTGGTGGCGATCTCGTCGGAGATGTCGTTCCGGCTGACCCACTGGGTCGAGCCGTCGGCGTTGGTCGCGCACCTCCAGGGGACCACGCTGGTGTCCTGGACGCAGCCGAGGAAGGGGTGCGAGTAGGTGTGGTTGATCCAGCGGAACTGGTTGCGGTCCGCGAGGAACTTGTCGGTGAGCGCGTCGTCGCCGTTGTTGTCCTCGCGGTGGTCGACGCTGCCGGCGCCGTTGTACGCGAGGTCGAGGGTGAAGTTCTTCGCGGTCTGCCAGGCGGTGGCGTGGTCGACGTCGTCCGGGGTCATCCGGATGGGGTCGGGTTCGACGTTCGGGTCGGTGCAGTCGACGTCGCCCGGTGTGCAGTTGAGTTCGGTGTTCCAGCGGTCGTCGGCGGCGAAGACGTCGTCGACGTGCACGGCGAAGTAGTTCCGTGAGGCGCCCAGATGGACTCCGCCGGTCATCCACTCGACGATGCCGCGGGCCAGCAGCCGGAACTGCTGCTGGTACTGGTTGTAGACGAAGGTGACGACGAGTTCGCGCCGCCCGTCGTGCCGGTACTCGCCGACCAGTGAGCCGCGGGTGGACTGGCCGGGGATCGCCGCGTCGACGTAGGACGTGAAGTCTGCGCCCGCCACCGGTCTCGACAGGTAGGCGTAACTCTCGCCGACGGCCGGGTCGTTGTCCTCGAAGGGCACCGCGCCGTCGAGATAGCCGAAGGGGCCCGCCTGCCCGGCGTCGGTCACCTGGGCCTCGACGCCGTCGAGGCCGCCTGAGTAACCGCCGTAGATCGGGTACTGCAAACCGGCTTCTGGACGCGCGTAGGTGTAGGCGTCGACCTGGGGGATCGCGTACGTCTGCTCGTAGGTCGCGAGCGCCGTCATCTCGGTGGAGCCGGCCGGGAACGGGTTGTCGTTGGGCAGCACCACGGCCTGGTACTTGGCGCGTGGGCGGCCGTCGACGGTGTCGGCGAGGAAGCCGGCGTCGATGACGGGCCGGCCGGCGCTCGTCAGATCGATCTCGGTGTACGGCGTGCCGGCCGCGGTGAGTTCGGCGGCTATCGCGTCCGTGGACGGGCCGCCGTCGCTCACCACCAGGACCCGCAGGTCGATGCGGGGTGCGGTGTCGTCGGCCTGCGCCGGGCCGGCCGGCAGGCCGAGCGCGGCGATGAGCGCGCCCACCGTGAGCACGGCGGTGCGTAAGGTCCGCTTCATGCGGTGAAGTCCCCTCCCCGGGCAGGGGTGAGTACGCCTCTCAGGGGGTGTTTCGAGGGTCCCGTGCGGTGCCCGCGGTGTCCGGTGTGTGCTCTCGGCGCGCCGGACGAAAGTCCTCGTACTGGACGTACTTGGGCTTTCGGCCGGTGCGGCGAGAGCGCGTGCCGGGCGCCGCGGGTGCTGTGCGGGACCCTCGAAACACCCCCTAGAGCGGACGCACCCCCTTGCGTGACGCCGGCGTCCCCCTCAGAACCCAGTCGTCGACGCATCCGTCGCGTCACATAGTGGTGTCTGTGTGTGGCTTTCGTGGTCATGCCGCGAAACATGACGGAAAAGCGCAGGTGTCCAACTGGGCGAATCCGGAACCGAATTGGACGCTTTCTCATCAGCCCGTGAGCATGACGTCCGACGACCGCGAGGGCCCGGCGCGCTGGTCCGGGCCCTGCGGGGCGCGTCGGCGGACCGCAGGGGCCCGCTAAATCGTTCGCCAGTGGTCCAGACCCTCACGGAAGCCTGATCGCAGATCATTTCAGGTCACTCCCGTCACGGCGGTCCACTTTCTCGGCGGCCGTCAGGCGCGCAACGGCTTCCTTCGGACGCGGAACGGCTGCCCTCAGGCGCAGAGCACCCGGGTCTCGGGCGTGAACACCGGGCCGCCGCTGACGCTCGTGCTGTCGCTGAACTCGGTGTAGAAGTACGAGTAGAAGCCGATGTTGCCGTTGCAGCCGGAGTCGGCGGCGACCTGGAGCGTCAGCGTGACCGTACGGCTCTGGCCGGGCGGGATGGTGGCTCCGTAGTTGGTGCCGAGGTCGGCGGGGCCGGTCCCGGAGCAGGGGGTGGCGCCGGCGGCCGTGGCGAGGCTGCAGCCGGTGAAGGAGTACTTCAGGTCGGGGCGCTGGTTGGTCAGCCAGGTGGGCTCGATGGTCTGGTAGACGAACCAGACGTCGTAGGTGTGGTTGTTCGTGATCGTCATCGACAGGTCGACCGTGCCGCCGGGTGTGGTGGTGGCACTGCTGGTGGTGAACGTCAGCTCCGCGGGTGCCGCGGCGACCGCGCTCGCGCTGGGGGCCATACCGAACACGGCGAGGGCGAGGGCCAGGACGGCGCCGAGGCCGAAACGTCTCATCAGTGGTGATCGCATGGGCCGGGAGGCTAGGCATCCGGCGAGCGCGCCGTCTGCCCCGGCGGACACCGGCCGGACGCCGCCCGGCCGGAAGTGTGCGTCGGGTGCGGCCCACGCGGGGGATTCGTGACGAACCGCCGGGTCCCCGCGTTGGCGCACCGTAACGGCGATGTGACGGGGTGTGCGAAGGGGGTCGGTGACGCCGGGGCGGTCTCCGCGGCGAACGGGACGGCATTGGCGCGTATCGCACCGCGCGGGGCGCTCCCGGGCCGCCGCGCGGGGCACGGCTTCTCGGCCATCCGCCGATTTCCGGCCCCGCCCCGCGCCCCTGTCTCTTCTCCCAGGGTCGCGGGGCCGGAAGTCATCTGTGGAAACCCGCGCCCCGTTGATGAGTCGGAACATCAGCTGTTGCATGGCCCTGCCCGGCGGTCGACCGCCGCCGGTTCTTCGGGATCTCGGGGAAATGGGGGACTGTGGGTCGGTCCAGAGCGCGTTCGGAGAGACGAACAGCACGGACAGGACGGGCGGGGTGGTCGGGGGTACGGCGACACGGTGTGTCCGGTGCGGCGGCGCTGCTGGGCGTCGCCGCACTCGTCGTCCCGGCGGTCCCCGCCGGCGCGGCGACCGGGGGAACCGCGCCGCCGCCGAGCCCGGGAGAGCTGATACCGGGACAGCGGACGGCGACTCCCGCACTGGTCGAGGGGATCGGCGAGCCCGCCCCGGACGCCCCGGACGCGGCGTCCGCGGCCCGCGCCCACCTCGCCGAACGGGACGACCGCTACCGGATCACCCACCCGCTGCGCGACCTGGAGCCGGCGGGGACGCTCACCACGGGTGACGGCCACGAGGTCGTACGGCTGCGGCAGGAGCACCGGGGTGTGCCCGTGCTCGGCGGGCAGTACGTCGTCCGTATGGAGAGACGGGACGGCGAACGGCAAGCGCGCGACGGCGTGGCCAGCGGGCGCTCAGCGCGGCCATCACGGGCGCGCCGACGATCATTCCGACGGCGTACGCCGATGTGAGGCTCGCGGCGGCTCCCACCGACACGGACAGCTCACGGGCGATGCCCGGTACGAGGCCGGACAGCATGAACTCGGAGGTGCCTTGCGCGAACACGGCAAGGCCCAGGACATGGAGGAACAGGGGCACGGGATCGGCTCCGAAGGTGACGGACGCGGGCAGGGACTTCCGCGGCGCCGGCCGTCGAACGGGGTCACCCGGGCAGGGACGCTCCGCCGCCGGCCGGCGGCTCCGCTCTGTCCGACTCGGGGCTCGTCACCCGGGGCACGGTAGTCGTGGCCCGGCTCGGGCCTCAACCGGTTTTGGGCGGCGGGGGTCGGCCTGGGGGCGGGACGGGTGGGGACCGATGTCCGTCCGCCTGTGAGAAGGTCGTCGCGGTCTCCGAGCAGGGGCGATCGCGACGCTTCGCGCGAACGTTCCGTGACGTGGCCGTGGTCGAGGAGAGGACGGGCCGGTGAGTGGTGGCGAGGACGAGCCGGTGAGTGGTGGCGAGGTACGGGCCGGGGCGGGCGGCGGCGCATGGCTGCTGCGGCTGCGGCCGGACGAGGGCGTGGACCGGCCGGTCCCGGCCTCCTCCCCCGCGACGGTCGCCGAGGCCGTGGCCGATCTGGGGGCCGAGCCCGTCGCCTGGGCGGTGGAGACGGCGGCCGGGGCGGCCGGGCGGGCGGCACGGCAGTCGCCCGAGGTGGCGGACGGCCCCGTCGGGCTGCGGATGGCGCGCCGGTCGGCGGAGGCCTGCTGCCTGGCGATCCTGCGGGGGCTGCTCCACGACACACCGGCCGACCGCATCGTGGCTCCGGCCGAGGCGGTCGACGGCAACCGCGATCTGGTGCACCGGGGCGTCGCGCTGGACCTGATCCTGCGGTCCGTGTGGACCTCGCACGTCCATACGTACGAGCGGCTGCTGGCCGCGCTCAGGACCTTCGTCGAGCCGGAGCGGTGGGGTGCGGAGAGCGAGCGGGTCACCCGGCTCTCCTTCGCCTATGTCGAGGAGCTGACCGCCCTGTTCACCTCCCAGTACGCGGCGGAGCGCGAGCACTGGGCCGGGGGCCTGCTCGCCGCGCGCCGGCAGCTCGTCGACGATCTCGTCGCCGGCCGGCGTGTCCCACCGGCCGCCGTGGAACGCACGCTGGGTCTCGATCCGGACCACCACCACATCGCCGCCGTGCTGTGGTCGGACCCGGCCGAGCGCGACGAGGAGGGCCTCTTGCCGCCGCCGCACCGGCTGGCCGCCGATCTGGTGGCGGCCTCGGGGGCCGTCCGATCGCTCGTGCTGCCGGCGGGGGCGTGCGAGGTGTGGGTGTGGGCGGGGTGGCCGCACCGGCCGCCGGACGACCTCGCGTCCCTGGTCGGCGAGGAGTTGCGGGGCACGATCGCGCGCTCCCCCGTCGGTGTGTACGTGGCGCTGGGGCCCCCGGCGCCGGGCCGAGAGGGGTTCCGGAGCAGCCATCTCGCCGCCCGGGAGACGGAACGCATCGCCCAGGCCCTCGGCCGGCCCGGCGTCCACAGCTACGCCGACCTGGCCGTGCTGTCGCTGCTGACCGCCGTGCCCGACCACGCCGAGCGCTATATGCGGGAGGTGCTGGGCCCGCTGGCCGGGGCCGACGCCAAGACCGCCGAGCTGCGCGAGACCCTGCGGCTGTATCTGGCCCACGGCCGCAGCCGTACCCTCGCCGCCGAGGAACTGTTCGTCGCCCCCAACACCGTCGCGTACCGCGTCAAGCGGGCCGAACAGCTGCTGGGCCGGACCCTTCCGCAGGACCATCTGCCGCTGCGGCTGGCGCTGGAGATCAGCCGGGTCGTCACCCCCTGAGCGGTGCCGGGCCTTGCGCCGGGACGACAACACCCCGCCATGAATCTGTCGTCCGGCGCCGAGGACGTCCGCCGACCGGCGCCCGACGATGAGCGGGCCGGGCACAGGGCGGTGCTCAGCGGGACGCCGGACGCGGCATACGCGTCGCGGGACCGACGACGCCCGCCGCCGTACGCCCGGCGCCGCTCGTCCGCCGCCCAGTACGCGAAAGGCGCCCCGCATGAACACGCCGCCCACCCCGGTCGTCGCGACCACCCCCCTGTCCGTGTCGTCGCAGGCCCGGCCCGTCGATCCCGACCAGAGCTGGCCGACCGGCAACAAATGGCTGCGGGGACCGTTCGCCCCATGGGCCGAGGAGAGCGCGGGCTACGACCTGCCGGTGGAGGGCGCGATCCCGGAGGATCTCGCGGGCGCCCTGTTCCGTATCTCCTCCAACCCCCGTTTCCAGCCCCGGAACATGGACCGCTACCACTGGTGGGAGGGCGACGGCATGGTCGCCGCGCTCTATCTGCGCGACGGCCGGGCCGCCTTCCGCACCGGCTGGGTGGCGACCGACTCGATGAGGTTCGAGGTGGAGCAGGGCGAGGCCGTCTACAGCGGATTCGTCAACGGCGGCACACCCGGCCGACTGCCGAAGGGCGCCCCGCGGGCCAAGAACGTGGCCAACACCAACGTCGGTGTCTTCGACGACCATCTGCTGGTCTACTTCGAGGGCGGTCTGCCCACGGCGATGCACCCGGAGACCCTGGAGACGTTCGGCACGTACGACTTCCACGGCGGCATCGACGTGCTGTGCACCGCCCACCACAAGATCGACCCGGTGACGGGCGACATGCTGTTCTTCGCCGCGACCGGGCCGGTCATCACCTGGTACCGCGCCGAGGTGAAGACCGGCCGGGTCGTCGACTCGCACACCATCGACGTCGGCGTCCCGGTCCTCATGCACGACTTCGTCGTCAGCGAGAACTACGCGATCTTCTTCGTCGCGCCCAACCTGCTCCGCCTCGACCTGATCGCCCAGGGCAGGCCCGGCGTGGTCTGGGACGAGTCCGCGCTGCCGCACGGCACCCAGATCGTGCTGATGGATCGCCGTACGCACGAGGTGAAGTGGTACGAGGCGGGCGGCATGTTCGCGCCGACGCACTTCTACAACGCCTACGAGATCGGTGACGAGGTCGTCATCGACATGCACCGGGTCTCCCGCATCGGGACCCCCGCCGACAGCCTCACCCCGCTCGGCTCCCACGAGTGGTTCCCGCCGGGCTACGCCTGGCAGTGGCGGATCGACACGGCGACGGGAAAGGTCTCCGACCGGCGGGTCTCCGGCATCGCGGGCGAGTTCCCGAAGATCAACGACGTGTACACGGGCGTGCGGAACCGGTACGGCTACTTCGTCACCACCCGTGATCTGGCACCGGAGACGATGTCCGACGGTCTGGCCCGCCACGATTACGTCAAGGACGTCACGACCGTCCTGGAGGGGCCGCACCCGCTGACCAGCCCCAGCGAACCGGTGTTCGTCCCCCGGGCCGACGCGCGCGCCGAGGACGACGGCTATCTGCTGACCCTGTGGTGGAACCCGGAGACGGGACTGAGCGAGCTGCTGGTCCACGACGCCTCCGACCTCGTCACCCAGCCGCTGGCCCGTGTCCGGCTGCCCGTGCGGGTGCCGTTCGGCTTCCACGGCAGCTGGGCCGACCAGTCCGTCCTCGACCGGAGCGTGGCCGCGCTGCGCGACGCGCGCTGACCTCCTCGCCCCATTCCTTCGCGCGCCGGTCTCCTCCTCCGGCGCGCGCCGATCACGTACGCCCCGATCGCGTACGCCCGGAGCCGCCCACGAACACCGGAGAACCCCATGACCACCACCACACCCACGACAGCCGTGCCCGCGTCCGGCGACGCCCTCGCCGCGTGGCACGGGCTCCTCTTCGACGGCGCCTGGCGGCCGGGCCGCGGCGGGACCCCGGAGGTGACCGCGCCGGCCACCGGAGAGGTGATCGCCACGGTCGGCGCCGCCTCCCCGGCCGATGTCGGGCAGGCCGTGGAGAGCGCGGCGCGGGCCCAGCGGGACTGGGCCCGGCTGCCCTACGACCGACGGGCGGACGTGTTCCGCAGGGCGGCGGCCCTGCTGGAGGCCGGCCCGGGTCAGCCGACCCGGGCCGGCTGACCCGGGCCGGCTGACCCGCCGGCTCGTCCCCGAGGCCGGCTCCGGCAGGGGCAAGGCCGCCTTCGAGACCGGTGTGGTGGTCTCCGAACTCGCCCAGGCCGCCGCGCTCGCCGCCGCGCCCTACGGCGAACTCCTGCGCACCTCCCGCCCAACGCCTCTCCCTCGCCCGCCGGGTCCCGGTCGGCGTGGTCGGTGTCGTCTCGCCGTTCAACTTCCCCGCCATCCTGTCCATCCGCTCGGTGGCACCCGCGCTCGCCCTCGGCAACGCGGTCGTCCTCGAACCCGACCCGCGCACCCCCGTCTCGGGCGGGTTCGCCCTCGCCGAACTGCTCGCCGAGGCCGGGCTGCCGGAAGGACTCCCGCACGCACTGCCCGGCGGCGCCGACGTCGGCCACGCCCTCGTCACCCACCCCGCCGTGCCCTGTGTCTCCTTCACGGGCTCCACCGCCGCCGGACGCGCGATCGCGGCGGCGGCCGGTCCCCTGCTGAAGAAGCCGCATCTGGAACTCGGCGGCAACAACGCCCTGGTGGTGCCGCCCGACGCCGACCCGGACGCGGCGGCCTCCGCCGGGGCGTGGGGATCGTTCCTGCACCAGGGGCAGATCCGCATGACCACCGGCCGGCACCTCGTGCACGCCTCCCTGGCCGAGCGGTATGTGGCGAGGCTGGCCGAGAAGGCCGCCGCGATCACCGTCGGCGACCCCACCGACCCGCACCACGCCCTCGGCCCCCTGATCGACGCACAGCAGCGCGACCGGGTTCACGACATCGTCACCCGCAGCGTGGTCCAGGGCGCCACCCTGGTGACCGGCGGCACCCACGACGGGCTCTTCTACCGGCCCACCGTCCTCGCCGACGTGCCCCACGACTCCGCCGCGTTCACCGAGGAGATCTTCGGCCCGGTCGCCCCCGTCACCGTCTGCGAGACCGTCGACGAGGCCGTGGACCTCGTCAACTCCTCCGAGTACGGCCTGTCCGTGGCCCTCCTCACCCAGGACGTCTTCGGCGCCCTGGAACTCGCCGGACGCATCGAGTCCGGCGCCGTCCACATCAACGACCAGACCGTCGACGACGAGGCCGTGGCCCCCTTCGGCGGCGTCAAGTCCTCGGCCGCCGGGGGCCGCTTCGGCGGCGGCGCCAACCTCGACACCTTCACCGAGGTCCAGTGGGTGACCGCGCAGTCGAGGATCGAGCGCCACCCGTTCTGAACCGCGCGCCGCTGCGGAGGGTGAGCACATCGGCCCTACGGCGTCCGGCGTCGGTGACTGGCCGGTAGTACGTACTCGGGTTACGTAGGTCTACGGATGCGCCGGGGTTCCCGCTTCGATTGGCTTGCCGGACGCCGGAGGGGTCTCTCCCGCGTGCCCGCCCGCCGTCGGGGTGTCCCGGCGCGTCACGGGGGCTTACGGGGAGGCGCCCGGACCGAATGTCAGTGGCTGCCGCTAGCGTTCCGCACAAGGTCGCACTTGGGCCGGGATTCCCCGGCTGAACTGTGCTTTCTTCTTGTGCAATTGACGCGGAGGGCTGGGGTTCGTGGGTTGGCTGTCGGCGGGCGACGGATATGAAGTCGCTCTTGTGGAGGGGCGGGTGGCCGCGCGGGCCACCTCGGGCCGGGCGGCGGGACGGCAGTTGAAATCACTGCCGAAGGCGCTCAAGGACCACCCGGAGGTGGACCGGCTGCGCCGGTTCGCCGAATGGCTGGATCGGCACGCCACGGCGTGCGTGACCCAGGTGGACGCGTGGATGGTGTCGTCACTGCCCGTACCCACCGGACTGCTGGCCCGGGTCTGGCCGGACGAGGCATGGCAGACCGCGCTGCGCGACCTCGCGGTGGTCGGCGACGACCCGGACGAGGTCGGCTTCCTGCGCGGCGCCACCGACTCCGGCGAACTGCGGATCGTCAACCTGGACGGTGAGACGGTCCGCCTCTCCCCGCGCACGGTGACCCTGCCGCACCCGGTGCTGCTGCCGGACCTCGACGACATCCGGGAGTTCGCGGCGGAGCTGGGCATCGTCCAGCGCGTCGAGCAGATACACCGGGCCACCTGGCGACGGCCGGACGATCTCGTCGCCAAGGCCACCCAGGTACGGGACTTCACCGGCGGCCAGTACCGCTCCCGCTTCGCCCTCGCCGCCCGCGCCACCTCCCTCGGGTACCGCGTCTCCGGCGGGTACGCCACCGCCCGGATCCGGGACGGCGAGCGCACCGTCGAGGCCTCCGTGTGGATCGGGGAGCCGTACTACGACGACGAGGTGGAGACCGGCAGCCTCACCTGGCAGGACCCGGACGGCCACGCCCTGCCACTGGGCGAGGTGGGACCGGTGGCCTGGTCGGAGGGGATGCGGATGGCGGCGGCACTGTACGCCGGGCGCGTGATCGAGGAGGGCAAGGACGCATGAGCGGGGGGACAGAGGTGTCGAGCGGGGCGACCGAGGTGTCGTACGGGGAACTGCTGGCGGCGGGCGGGGTGCTGCCACCGGACACCGAGGGGGCCGGGGAGCGTGCGGTGCCGCTGACCGCGCGGACGTACCGTCATCCGGGCCTGGAGGACCGGGTGGTGGTGCGGCTGGTCGCCGGGGAGCTGGGCGCGGCGGAGGATCTCGCCGCCGGGTACCTGGGACTGGAGCAGGACGCGGAGCCCGCGGTCGTGGGGCTGGGGCTGCGGCAGTCGCTGGGCTTCCCCGAGTGGGTGCTCGTGCACCACCCGGCGGACGGGCATCACGCGCTGGGGATCGTGCCGGACCTGGAGCGGGCCGCCCGGCAGGTGAAGTCCAAGCCGAAGACGGCCATGGACGCCTATCTGGAGCTGGGCGCGCGGCTGGCGGCGTCGGTGCCGCACTTCCTGCCGACCTTCTTCGAGCAGGCCGGGCGGGTGTTCCTCGCCGAGGAGAACGCCACCTACGCGGCCCAGTTGTTCACCCGCGCCCGCAAGGCCGAGGCGGAGCACGGCCTGATCGTCGAGGAGGACCGGCTCGACGCCGTGTTCCTGGAGTTCGCGCTGGCCGGCGCGCTCCCGGTGAAGGTGCTGTCGGCGTACGCGAAGGAACTGGCCGCGCGGGTCCCGGCCGAGGAGGCGCTGCGGCGCTTCACCAAGCTGTGCCTGCGCCGCACGGCGGGCGGTCTGCCGCCGTCGGCGCAGATGGCGAACGACCTGCGCCGGCTGGCACGGGCCGCGGGCCGGGACGCGGACCTCACCGAACAGGACTATCTGGCCGAGCTGCTGGTCCTGCCGTCCACGCTGCGCGCGGCGGCGGGCTGGTGGAAGAGCCACCGTACGGCGCTGGTGGCGCTCGCCACGCGTGAGCCGAAGGTCCGGGGCACCCTGCTGGACACGCTGCCCTCGGCCCACGACGACGACATGCCCGCGATGTGGCTGGACATGCTGGAGGTCTGCGGTGCCACGGCCGGGTTGTGGGACACCTCGCTGCCCGCCGATCGGCGTCCGCACGACGGCACGGCGGGCTGGCTGGAGCGTTTCCTTGCCTTCCGGGAGCGCGCCCGGTCCTGGAACGGCCCCACCCGGATGCCGGAGCTGTACCCGCTGGCGGAGCGCGCGGTGGACGTGTTGCGCGCCGAACTGACCACGGCCGGACGCGAGTTGCCGGTCACCCACGACATCGACCTGATGGACCTGCTGCTGTCCCTGGACGTACCCGTGGCCGCCCCGGCGAGGAACACCTCGCTGCCGCTGGAGCAGTGGGCCCGGGGCGAGGGGCGGCGCGAGCTGCTGTCGCTGTCCGCCGACGCCCGTTTCCACGAGGCGTTCGGGCGGGGCGCGGACCGGTTCGGCAACGACCAGGACGGGTTGTGCGCGATCCGGGTGCTGGCCGCGTCACCGGGCGGACGCCCGCTGCTGGCGGAGTGGGTGCGCGGGGTCGTCCAGCGGTTCGCCGCCGTCGGCCTGCCGCAGCTGCCCGAGGCGCTGAGCCGGCTGAGGTGGCTGCCCGCCGAGGCGCTGGCGCTCGCCGAGGACGAGGTCCGCGCGGCCGTCTCCACCGACCTGGCGCCGGTGCTGGCACGCACCCTGCGCGCCGGGCTCTTCGACGAACTGGGCTGGCCCGCCTGGGAGGACGCGACCGCCACCCTCGTCCCGAAGGACGACGTCGAGGACATCGTCGTCGCCGACGCCTGGCCGCATCTCATCGTCGCGGGCGAGGCGCAGGCCCGGGTGATCGGCGCGGAGGGCACCCTCCTCACCCACGACCTGCGCATCCCGGCGAACGACAAGTGGGGCGACCCCGGCTTCCACCACGTGGACGGCGAACTGCTCGTCTACTGGCGGTCGCGGGGCGACGGCCTGCGCGGCTACTGGCACACCCGCGCCGACCAGCCCCAGGCCATGGAGGGTCCGGGCGGTACCCGGGGCACACAGATGGACTGGTACCGGGGCAACCTGCGCAGGACCCTGCCCCTGCCGGGCGGCGGCCGGACCACCGGCGCGGGGGTGCTGCACCCCGGGGACACCACGATCCCCGACGAGCGGCGGCTGCTGTTCGACGGCGCCTCGTACTGGGTGTGGCACACGGAGGACGACGACTCCGACACCCACGGCTTCCACGAGTACGACCCGGCCACGCACCGGCACGGGCGCCGGAGCCTGCCCGGTTTCCTGGCCGACGCGCTGCGCGACGCGCCCGAGGGCAGCACCTACGCGGGCGGCCGGATCGGCCCCTCCCCGACCGTCGGCCGCGCGCCGGCCTCCGCGCCCGTGGACGGTGTGGTCGGCGTCCGCACGATCCGGCTGCCCGACGGCTCCTGGCACAGCGAGGACCTCGCCGGACACACCGTCACCCTGCCCGCCGAGCGGGGCAGGCCGGCCGCGCTCGTGGTGTTCCCCGGTGACGACCGGGCGCGTGCCGTAATCCGCAACGGCTGGCAGATGGAGATCGTCGACACGGACGGTGTCGTCACCTCCGTCGCGAAGGTGGACCGCACACCGGGCGTCTTCGGCGAGGGGACACTGCTGCTGCCGCCGGTGCAGTACTGGGAGTGCATGACGGCCCGCGACCCGGAGGGGTCCGCCGCGCTGCGCGCCCTCGACGAGGACACGGCGGCGGCCCTGCTGCACGCGGCCGCCGAGGAGAAGCGGCAGGCGGCGGGCAAGGCGTACGAGGACACGCTGTCACCGGGGATCCGCGCGATGCTGCCGGTCACGGACGACGCGCTCGTCGCGGGCATCGCCGGCGTCGTACGGCACGCCGCCGGCCAGCAGGCCGTCCTGGACGAGGCGTCCGCCCGGCTCACCCGGGCGCTCGACGAGGGCGTGGAGGAGCCGGAGGGGCCCGCCGGACCCACCGACTGGGTGCTCCGGGACGTGCTGAACGGCCTCGGCGTCGGGGAGCGCCGCTCCTGGGAGCGGGAGGACGGCTCCGACACCGTCTTCCGCTCCCTGCGCACGATGACCGGGGCCGCCGGGCTGCTCCCGGACACCGCCGTACCGGAGGAGCGGACCGTACGCCTCCACCTCGACGGGCCCCGGCTGCCGACCGGGGAACCGGAACTGGTGTCGCTGGCCGACCGCGCGGCGGCCATCGTCTTCCGGGCCGCGGCCGGCACCACCCCGCAGGAGCACCGGGAGACGCTGGACGCCCTGCTCGACCGGCTCCGGACCCTGGGACTGGGTGTCGGTGCCACACCCGAGCGGTGGCGCAAGGCGACTCTGCGGCTCACCCCCGAGCAACTGCGCACCTCGTCGGGCGAGTGGCGCGAGGGCGCATGGCACGGACTGCTGCCGCTGGGCGGCGGCGCCTTCGTCGCGCTCCTGCAGCACACCTATCCGCACGACGACGAGGGGTGCACGTTCACCGGGTTGTTCCACGACCCGGCGCAGCGGTTCGAGACGCCCGAGCCGTACACGCTCGGTGGGTCCGCACCGCTGGGCGGGGAGCGGGAGGCGCACCTGCTGGACAGGTTCCTCACGGAGCTGGCCGAGCGCGGCCCGGCGCCCTGGTTCCCGGAGGCGGCCGAGGAGTTCGCCCGGCTCACGGGGGTCACGGAGACGACGGCCCGGCTGATCGTGGCCGGTCTGCCGTGGGTCGACACGTACGAGCGTTCGTTCCTGACCGCCGAGGTACGCGACGCCATCGGTGTGAAGCTCGCGCCGGCGGCCGTCGCCAAGGGTGAACTGCGCGCGCTCGACGGCGGTATCCGCGCCGCCGTGGTGGGCGCGCTGCTGCCCGCCGACCCCGCCCGGCTGTGGACCGAGGGTCCGGACGTGGCAGCCGCGGCGGAGGTCTGGAACAACGGGGTGGGCAGGCGGAGGGCGATCCCCGAGGAGTTGCTCGCCGACGCCCACCGCGCGGTCAAGCACTCCGCGTGGAACCTGCGGAGCGCCCTGCCGGCGGTGCTGTACCCGGCCGACGAGCCCCGGTTCCATCGGGACCTGGAGTGGGCGGTCGACGGGGACCGGGTCAAGCCCGTCGGTGACGACGCGGTCGGCTTCACGGCGGACACGCTGGTCGGCTCGGTCGGCCTCGCCGCGTGGCTCGCCCACCGGCTGCCCGCAGGCGACCCGCTCCGGGCCGCGCTGCCGGCCGCGCTCACCGCCGTACGCGAGCGGCTGGCCCACCCGGGGCTGGTGCTGGACCTCGGCCGGTACATCGGGCTCCCCGCGTTCCGGAAGACCGCGGGCACCCCGACGGAGGTCGGCGACGGCTTCGAGCGGTACGGCGCGGTCGTCCTGGCCACCCACGACGACCAGCCGTCGCCGGGCATCCGGGTCGCGCTGCTCGACGAGGCCGGCGAGGACCCGTATCTGCCCGCGCTGCGCATCGACGACCAGCGGCCCTACCCCGCCGAGGTGGCGCTGCGGCTGGCCCGATCCGCCCCGTTCGGGGCGCTCCTCGCCGACCCGGGCGACCCGGTGGCGGGCGAGCGGGACAAGGACGGCGTCTGGTGGGCGCAGGACCCGAGCCGTTCCGTGCCCGAGCTGGTGACGGAGGCGGCGAAGGAGTACGGCATCGGTGAGGACGCCGCCACGCTCTATCTGATGCTGCTCGCCATGCCCGACCCGACGGACCGGATGACGGCCCGCTGGACGGGGTGGAAGCCCGCCCGCCTCAAGGCGGCCCGTGCCGAACTGGCCGCGGGCGAGCTGGTGGTGGAGGCCAGCCGCACCCGGGCCGGGCGTTCGCTGTTCCTGCCCGGCGCCTGGGTCGACCCGAAGGCGCCCCGGCTGCCGCTGGAGCGGTGGAAGCTGCCGCTGTACGACGCCCTGATGAGCGACGAGCACGCGACGTTCGGCGTGATCGTGCCGGCCGAACCGGCCGCCGCGCTGTACCGCAGGGCCTGGCAGCGCGTCCAGGACGGCGACACGCCCCGGTTCGAGGAGCTGAAGGTGCGGCGGGGACGCCGCCGCTGAGGAGACCCGGGGGCGCCCGATCACCGGGCGCCCCCGGCCCCCCGCCCGAGAAACGTCCGACAGACCTATCGAGCAAGGACATCCATGACCGCGACCGACACGGCGACGGCCCTTCCGGCCCGGCAGACGCTGCCCGCCGAGGAGCGCCACGCCACCGAACTCGCCTTCCTCGCCGCCCATGACGAGGGCCCCCGCCCGCCCGGCTGGCGGCTCACCCCGCGTGCCGTGGTCACCTTCGTGTGCGGCAGCGGCGGCGAGGCCCTGAAGCTCGCCAAGCCGCACGAGACGCTGCCCGACAAGCTGGTGATCGCGCCCAAGTTCGTCGGTGAACGCGCCCTGATCGAACGGTGCGTGGTCACCCTCGCCGGTGAGCGCGGCCTGCTGCTGGTGGGCGAGCCCGGTACCGCCAAGTCGATGCTCTCCGAACTGCTGTCGGCCGCCGTGTGCGGCACCAGCGCGCTCACCGTGCAGGGCACCGCCGGCACCACCGAGGACGCCTTCCGCTACGGCTGGAACTACGCGCTGCTGCTGGCCCAGGGCCCGACCCCGCAGGCGCTCGTCGACTCGCCGGTGCTCGGCGCGATGCGCTCCGGGCGGGTGGCGCGGGTCGAGGAGATCACCCGCTGTCTGCCCGAGGTGCAGGACGCCCTGGTGTCGATCCTGTCCGACCGCCGGGTGAGCGTGCCGGAGCTGTCCGGCACGGACGACGCGCAGGTCCCGGCGGTGCCCGGGTTCACCGTCATCGCCACGGCGAACCTGCGCGACCGGGGCGTCTCGGAGATGTCGGCCGCGCTCAAGCGCCGCTTCAACTTCGAGACCGTGCACCCGATCGCGGACGTCGACGCCGAGACGGCCCTCGTCCGGCGGCAGGCGGAGGCGGCCGTCCAGCGGGCGGGAGCGGCCTTCGGCGTGGACGACGCGGTGCTCGATGTGCTGGTGACCGTCTTCCGTGATCTGCGCGCGGGGCGTTCCGCCGAGGGCTGGGACGTGGAGCGGCCCGGCACGGTGATGTCCACCGCCGAGGCCGTGCAGGTCGCCGCGTCGCTCGGGGTGGCCGCCGCGTATCTGCCGGGCGGGGACGCGCTCGACCTCGTCCCCGGGCATCTGCTGGGCGTGGTCCGCAAGGACGACCCTGCCGACCACGCCCGGCTGCTCGGCTACTGGGACGGTCCGGTGCGCCGGCGCGCCGAGGACGGTTCGGCGACCTGGCGCCGCCTCTGGGACCTGCGGGAGAACCTTCGGTGACGACCACTCAGGAACCACGGGCGGCCGTCACGGCCCTCGCCGACTCGGCGGCGCCCTATCTGCTGGGGGTACGGCACCACAGCCCGGCGCTCGCCGCGGCCGTGCCCGCCCTGCTGGACGCCTCCGGCGCGGACGTCGTCTGCGTGGAGCTGCCGGCCGACTTCCAGCACTGGCTGCCCCACCTCGCCGCGCCGGGCACCCTCGCCCCGGTCGCCCTGGCCGGGGCGAGCGAGGGCGGCCGGCTCGGCTTCTACCCGTTCGCCGACTTCTCCCCCGAACTCGCCGCCCTCCGCTGGGCCCGGGAGCGGGGCGTGGAGGTGGTCTGCTGCGACCTGCCGATGTCGGATCCGGCCTGGACCATGGACGGGCCCGCGTCGAACGGGGGCCGTCCGGGAGCGGACGTGGACGGGCCGGGGGCAGCGGGCGCGGATCGCTCGGGAGCCACGGCGGCCGGTGACGGCTCCGCCCCGGCGGGCGGTGACGGCTCCGCCACGGGCACGGAGACCCGGAGCGCGGTCGCCGAGGGGATCGCGGGCGCCGGGCCGACCGCCTTCGCGGCGGCGCTCACCGCCGCCGGGACCGGTCGTGACGGGGACGATCTCTGGGACCGGTGTGTGGAGGTGCTCGCTCCCGGCTGCGCCCCCGAGGCGATCCGCCGGGCGGCGCTCGGCGTGGGGTGGGCGTTGCGGCGCGACGCCGAGTCGGCGGGCGGGGTGCCGTCGGTGGACCTGGCCCGTGAGGCGCACATGAGGGACACGATCGCCCGAGCCGCGACGGGCGGGCGCCGGGTCGCGGCCGTCATCGGCGCGTTCCACGCCCCGGCGCTGACGGACGTGACCGGCGTGGACACCGACCCGGCCGGAACGGGCGGTTCGGACGGCACGGAGTCGTCCGGCGCGACCGGCGCGTCCGGCCCGGTGTCGGCGCCGCGTGCGGGCGGGACCGTGTCCGGGGCCCGGGGAGCGGGTCTCGTCGGGGAGCACCCGCCGGTCGTCACCTCGCTCGTCCCGTACGCCTTCGATCTGCTGGACTCCCGTTCCGGGTATCCGGCGGGCATCCGGGACCCGCGCTGGCAGCAGGCGGTGTTCACGGCCGGGGGCGACCCCGGTCTGCTGTACGGCGCCGCCGCGCGGGCGATCACCGATGTGTGCCGGGAGCTGCGCGCGGCCGGGCACACGGCGGGCACGGGCGAGGCCACCGAGACGCTGCGGATGGCGGGGGACCTGGCCAGTATCCGGGGGCTGACCGCCCCCGGCCGGGGCGAGGTCCTGGAGGCGCTGACGACCGTGATGGGCCAGGGCGAGCCGCTCGGCCGGGGCCGGGCGCTGGCCCGCGCCCTCGAAGTGGTGCTGGTCGGCACCGACCGGGGCCGGATCGCTCCGGGCACCCCGCGTTCCGGTCTCGGCCCGTCCGTGGAGGCGGAGTTGGCCGCGCTGCGGCTGCCGGGCCCGGACGACCCGGACGCGCGCGAACTCCGTCTCGACCCGCTCCGCTCCGCCCTCGACGGCCGCCGCGAGACCCTGCTCCAGCGACTCGCGGTGTGCGGCGCGGGCTACGGCGAGGCCGTGGAGGTGGCAGGCACGGGCGACGGCACGGCCCTCACCACCCGGTGGCGGCTGTCGTGGACGCCCGCTGTTCCGGTACGGCTCGACCTGGCCGGGATCCGGGGCGTGACGGCGGCGCTGGCGGCCGAGGGCACCCTGCGGGAGACGTTCCGCCGGGAGTCGGCGGACGGCGGGCCCACCTGTGCCCTGGTCCTCACCGGGCTCCGGGCGGCGGCCCGCTGCGATCTGCCGGCCCTGGTCGCGGACCGGCTGGCCGATGCCGCCGCCGTGCTTCCCGCCTCGGCCACGCTCCCCGAACTCCTGGAAGCGCTGGACCTGTTGGAGGCGTTGCGCCGGGGCCATCTGCCCGGGACCACGCCCGGCGGAAGGCAGTCGGCGGCCGAGCTGGCCGTCGACCTGCTGGACGCGGCCGTCCGCGCGCTGCCCGGTCTCGCGGGCAGCGACCAGCCGGAGGACGCCGCCGCGCTGGTCGCGCTCGCCTCACGGGCCGGCGAACACCGCCTCGGTCTGCGGATGGACGACGCCCTGGGCACGCTGGCGCGCACCGGTTCCCCGCTGATCCAGGGTGCCGCGCTGGCCGCCAGGGTCCTGCTCGACCTGGACGGCGCCGACACCCTCGGGGCGCGTGCGGCGGGCTGGATCGACACGGCCACCGGCCCCGACCGCCGTCTGGGGCTGGCCCGCCGTCTCACCGGGCTGCTCAGCGGCGCGGCCCCGCTGCTCCAGTCCGCGCCGACCGCGCTGGACCCGCTGCTCGACCGTATCGACACCCTCACCGACCAGGGCTTCCTGGACCGGCTGCCCGCCCTGCGCGGCGGCTTCGACACCCTCACCCCGGCGGGCCGCGACCGTCTGCTCGACACGGTCACCGAGCGCCTCGGGGACCGCCTCGACCTGTCCCTCACCGCCTCACCGGCCCTCCTCGCCCTGTGGACGGCGGCGGACACGGCGGGCCTGGCGACGGTGGCCGCACTGCGACTGCCGAACGGCA
This sequence comes from Streptomyces phaeolivaceus, assembly GCF_009184865.1. Lineage (NCBI taxonomy): Bacteria > Bacillati > Actinomycetota > Actinomycetes > Kitasatosporales > Streptomycetaceae > Streptomyces > Streptomyces phaeolivaceus. The sequence goes on from NZ_CP045096.1 coordinate 632,760, forward strand.
CGGCGGGCACGGACACCTCGGACGGCACGGACGCCTCGGGGCTTCCCGAGGCCACGGACGGCACCGACGCCCCGGGGACACCCGTCACCGCGGCCGAACCTCCATCCGAACCGCGAGCCGAACCGCAAGCCGACGCCGCCACCCCCTCCTCCCCCTCCGCTCTCTCCTCCTCGCCCTCCCTCCTCCACCTCGGCCCCACCGACCGCTGGCGGCTGCTGCTCGGCCGGGAGAGCGAGAAGTTGCCGCAGGGTGCCCGTCGTTACGCGCACGCGCTGGACGAGTTGTACGGGACCGGCCGGGGCGAGGGTTCGTCGGACCTCGGCCGGGGCAACGGCGGCCAGGGGCAGGGCGGCGGCCAGGACGCCTCGTTCCCGACGGCCCGCGAATGGGCCGACGAACTGGACGCGCTGTTCGGCGCGGAGGTCCGCGAGGAGGTGCTGGCACGCGCCGCCGACCAGGGCCGTACGGACGTACTGGCCGAGCTGGACCCCGAGGCCGTCCGCCCCTCGGTCGACCTGCTGACCTCCGTGCTGAACCTCGCCGGAGGGATGCCCGAACAGCGACTGGCCAAGCTGCGCCCGCTGGTACGGCGGCTGGTCGACGAACTTGCCAAGGAGCTGGCCACCCGGATGCGCCCCGCGCTCACCGGTCTCGCCACCCCGCGCCCGACCCGCCGCCCCGGTGGCCGACTAGATCTGCCGCGCACCCTGCGGGCCAACCTGGCGAGCACCCACCGTACGGCGGACGGCCGGACCGTGGTCGTACCGGAGCGGCCGGTGTTCAGCACCCGGTCCCGCAAGGAGGCGGACTGGCGGCTGATCCTGGTCGTCGACGTGTCCGGGTCGATGGAGGCCTCCGTCATCTGGTCGGCGCTGACCGCGGCCGTCCTGGGCGGGGTGCCCACGCTGTCGACGCACTTCCTGGCGTTCTCGACCGATGTGATCGATCTGACCGACCGGGTGGACGACCCGCTGTCGCTGCTCCTCGAGGTGCGGGTCGGCGGCGGTACGCACATCGCGGCGGGGCTCGCGCACGCCCGTTCCCTGGTGACCGTGCCCAGCCGGACCCTCGTGGTGGTGGTCAGCGACTTCGAGGAGGGCTACCCGTTGGGCGGGCTCCTCGGCGAGGTACGGGCCCTCGCGGGTTCCGGGGTCCATCTGATGGGCTGCGCCGCCCTGGACGACACCGGCACCCCGCGCTACTCGGTGCCGGTCGCCCAGCAGCTCGTCGCGGCCGGGATGCCGGTCGCCGCCCTCAGTCCCCTCGCCCTCGCCCGCTGGGTGGGCGACCGGCTCCGCGGAGAGTCCCGATGAACGCCGAACTGCCCCCGGCGGCGCCCGATGTGGTCGCCGCCGCGGTCGAGAGTCTGACCTCCCGGCTGCGCAAGAAGCTGGACGCCGCGGTCGAGTCGTACGCGGCGCTGCCCGTCACGGTCGACGGCGGCACCCTGCGTGTCCGGTGCGGCGAGGACGCCGAGGTGACGCTCACGCCCGGCCCCTCGGGCGCGGTGACGGACGCCGAGGGGGCGGTGTGCGGTTGTCTGCTCGCGCCCCGCTGTCTGCACCGCGCCGCCGTCCTGAGCGCCTGCCCGGTGGCCGACGCGGAGGCCATGGCCGTCGACGGGACGCAGAGCGCGACGGCCACCGTCGGGACGGAGGCCGGGACGGAGGCCGAGCCGTCCGAAACGTCGACCGGCCTCCGGGGAGGCCGGGGTGAGGCCTCCCCGGACGGCGGCCCGCAGGCCGCAGGCACGTCAACCACCGGCACCACCGGCACCACCGGCACCACCGGCACCACCGGCACCACCGGCACCACCGGCACGACCGGCACGACCGGCGCACCGGCGTCCGCCGCCTCCTCCATGCCCGCCTCCTCCATGCCCCCCACCCCCGCCCAGATCTCCGCCGCGCACGGCCTCTGGGCGGCGACCGCGGCCGTGCTCGCGGCCGGTGTCCCGGCGGCGGGGGCGGTGCCGCAGGCGGAGTTGCTGCGGGCCGCGCACACCGCGCGGCTCGCCGGGCTGCACCGCGCCGAGGCGGCGGCCCTGCGGGTGGTCCGCGGGCTGCGCGGGGCCCGCGCCCGGCACGACGGGCACCGGCTGGCCGACCTCGTCGCCAATGTGCGCGAACTGCTGCTCACCACCGGCCTGTTGGCGGCGGCGAACCCGGATCCGGCCCTCGTCGGCAACGCCCGCCGCGCCTACCGGCCGGGCGGCGGTCTGCGGGTGCACGGTGTGTGCCGGGAGCCGGTGATCTCGGCCACCGGGTACGGCGGTGTCGTCACCCATCTCGTCTCCGACGACGGGGAGTGGTTCTCGATCGCCGACGTCAAGCCGGGCGGCCCGGCGCGCGCCCGGGGTGCCGCCAAGGCCACCGTCGCCCTCGGCTCGGGCACCCTCGACCACTCCCAGCTCTCCCGAGGCGGGCTGCTGATCTCCGGTGCCACGCTCTCCCCGGACGGCCGGCTCGGTTCCGGCAAGGGGGTCCGGGCGACTCCGCTCGCCGGTCTGGCCTGGACCTCGGATCCGCTCGCCGCCCTCTTCGCCCGCCCGTTGGCGGAGGCGGTCGCCGAACGGCTCGCGGTCGCGCCGGGAACCGACCCCGAGCGGGCGGAGCAGGCGGCACGCAGACTGATCGGCTGCGATCTGGTCCTCGTCGGCGCGGCCGGCGACCACCTGCTCGCCCGTGAGGTGTCCCGCTCCGAGGACTCCGGGGAATCGGCGGACTCCGGGGACTCGGCGGGCGAGGGCCCGCTCGTGCGGCTGGCTCCGGCCAACGGCCACCCCGATCTCACCCACACGGCCAACTTCCGTCAGCTCGCCGCCCGGCCGGGTCTGCGCCTACGGGTGCTCGGCCGTCTCGAACCCGACCGCGCGGCCACGCTCCGCCCGCTCGCGATCGGGCCCGTGCCGGGCGCCGAGGCGACGCTGCGGCTGCCGGACGAGTGGCAGGGTCACGCCGATCTGGGCTACGACCGGCTCCAGGGCTCGCACTTCCCGCCCCCGGACGCGCTGCCCGCCGTGGACGGCCCCGCCGGGGTGCCGGCCGACCCGCTCGCCGAGGCGCCGTTGTGGCGGCTGCGGCGGCTCGTCGAGGTCGCCGTCTCCGGGGGCCGCCGCGCGGTCGCCGAGCCGGCCCGCGACGGCGACCGGAACGGCGGGGTCGCGGCGCTGCGGCGCAGCGGGTTCCGCGGGGCCGCCGAACTGTCGGCCGCGCTCACGACGGAGGCCGACCGCCGCTCCCGCGATGTCTTCGGCCGCGTGACCGACCCCGACCCGGACCGTTACGCCCGCGCCTGGCTCGCCACGGCGGTCTACCTGGCCGGCACGGAACGCGCCCTGGTCCAGGCCACCTGGCGGTCACCGTCCTCCGACGGCTGACCACCACCGAGCCGCCGCACGGCGCCGAGAAATGGCCGCCCGCCTCGCCCGTAGGCCGTCCAACCCCCTTTCCCCGTAGGACGGTTAGGGTGATCGGATGGATCTCGGTGCGGTACTGATCGCGATGGCGGGTGTCGCAGGGACCCTCGGGGCCGCGCTGCTCACCCAGCGCGGCGCCGAACGGGCCAAGCGGCGCGAGCTGGAAATGGCCCAGGCCTTCGAGGAGGCCCGCCTCCACCGCGAGCTGCGGCGCGGCTGCTACGCCGAACTCCACCGGGACGCAAGGCAGTTCGCCACCGCACTCAGCCGCCACCTGTACGTCCTGCGGGACCGGACCGCCGACACCGACGACATCCAGGCCCTGGAGGACACCAAGGACCGCTACCGCGACCGCTGGTCCGAGGCCCTGATGATCGCCCCGGACACGGTGGTCCTTCCCGGCGCCGAGGTGAACGGCGCCCTGAACCGGACCTACGGCCAGGTCGAACGCCTGGAGCAGGGCACGTCCCGGCCGGGTGAGAGCGTGGCCGCGGCGGCCGAGGCGCAGCACGCGCTGTGGGGCCTCATCGAGGCCCTGCGCGAGGCGATGCGCCACGACCTGGGCGTGGCCGGGCCGCTGCCGCGGTGGCACTCCACGGAACGGGACCGGCTCGCACGTGGTCAGCGGGAGCTGAGCGCGTCCGAGGAGTCCTGAGCGGCGCGGGACGTGACGTGCCGGTGTGGCGGGCTCTGCCGGTGCGGTGGGCTGGGCCGGAGGGTCGACTCCAGGGCGTCCAGGGCCTGGCGGGCGGCCAGGATGCGGGCGCGCAGCTCGTCCTCGGCGGCCGTTCCCCCGTCGGCGGCGGTTCCCCCCTCCGCGGCCTGGGCCCGCGCGCTGTCCTCCTGTTCCCGTTCCGTCTCGCGGGCCTCGTCCAGGGAGCTGATGACGACGCCGATGAGGACATTGACGAGGACGAAGGAGGCGAGGAGGACGTAGGAGGCGTAGTAGACGATGCTCCAGCGGGAGATCTCCAGGCCGGCGCGGACCGCGTCGCCGAGGCCGTCCAGGGTCATCAGCAGGAAGAGGGTGAGGACGGCGCGGCCGAGGGAGCCGAAGTGCTCGGGGTCGTGGTCGGCGAAGAAGACCCAGCCGACCATGGCGTAGACGTACAGCAGCAGGGCGCCGACGAGGAGGAAGCTGAAGGTGCCGGGGAGGCTGCGGCCCACGGCGACCATGAAGACGCGGAGCTGGGGCAGGAAGCGGGCGGTGCGCAGGACCCGGGCGAGGCGCAGCAGCCGCAGGATCGTGCCGTTCTCGCGGACGACGGGCAGGAACGCGGAGACCACGACGGCCAGGTCGAACAGGTTCCACGGGTCGCGGAGGAAGTCGCGGGGGCGGTCGGCGTGCGCACAGGCACGCAGCAGTATCTCGACCGTGAACGCGGCGAGGCAGAGGTGCTCGGCGAGACGTAACCAGCCGCCCCAGCCCGTCACCAGCGCGCTGTAGGTCTCCACGCCCAGCAGTGCCGCGTTGGTGAGGATCAGGGCGAACACGGTGACGGCGAACCAGCGGGCCTCCGTGACGGCGCGGGCCCATTCCGCGAGTGCCCGGCGCGGGGGCCGCCGGTCCGTGGTCGTACGGTCGTGCGGGTCGGTCATCCTGCTGTACCTGCTCCTTCGCGCAGCGCGACGTCCCGCCGCCCCGGGTGCGGGCGGCGGGTCCGGTGGAACGATCACGCTCCAGGAGACTTCTACAGCACCGTCGGCGCGAGCCGCCGGGGCGAGGTGCGTCGTGTGCGGCCGGTCACGCCGCCCTGGGTTGCAGATAGCGCGCCAGCAGGTCGTCCAGGCTGACGAGACCGGTGAGGCGGCCCGTGTCGTCGTGGACGAGGGCGAGCGTGGCGCGGTGCCGGCGCAGGACGTCGATGGCGTCGGCCACGGTCGCGTCCTGCGACAGTCGCGGCACCGGCCGGGCGAGGGCACGGGCGGTGACCGCGCGCCCCTTCGTCCGGGCGACCAGGGCGTCACGGGCGTGGACGGAGCCGAGGACGGTGGTGTCGTCGGCGCGCACCAGGAGCCGGGTGCGGTCGTGGTCGGCGGCGGCCCGGAGGACGGCCTCCACATCGGCGTCCGCGTCGACCGCGGTGATCTCGGCGGCCGGGACCGCGAGTTCGCGCACCGGGGTCCCGGGCTCCGTCAGCGAACGGGTGATCAGCTCGGAGTCGGCCTCGCTGATCAGCCCCAGCCGCTGCGACTCCGCCACGAGATGGGTGAGCTGCTCGCGGTTGTGCACGGACGCCAGTTCGTCGCGCGGGGTCACCCGGCACAGCCGTACCAGCGCGTTGCTGACCCGGTTGAGCAGCCCGATCAGTGGTCGTACGACCCTGACCACGGCCCGGAAGGACGGGGACAGCAGCATCGCGGAGCGCTCGGGGTGGGCGATGGCCCAGGACTTGGGCGCCATCTCGCCGACGACCATGTGCAGGAAGACGACCACGACCATGGCGACCACGAAGGCCACGCCGTAGCTGAGCGCGCTGGGCAGGCCCAGGTCGTGCAGCAGGGGGTCGAGTTCGTGGGAGATGGCGGGCTTGGAGACGGAGCCGAGGCCCAGGGTGCAGACGGTGATGCCGAGTTGGGCGCCGGCCAGCATCAGGGACAGCTCGCGCATCCCGGCGAGGGCCGCCCTGGCGCCCCGCTGCCCGGTGGCCGCCGCCTGTTCCACGCGGTGGCGTTTGGCGGCGACGAGCGCGAACTCGGCGGCGACGAAGAACCCGCTGCCGATCAGCAGCAGAACGGTGACGAAGAGCGCCATGGGGAAGCTCATGCCTGTTCCTCCCGACGCTTCTGGTCGCGTTTCTGGTCGCGTTCATGGTCGCGTTTCTGGTCGTGTTTCCCGTCGCGTTCGGCCTCGGGCTCGGGCTCGACGAGTGCGGGCAGCCGCTCCAGGCGGACCCGGTCGGGGACATGCCGGTCCAGTGTGCGTACGTCGATCACGGCGCGCCCGCCGTCGGGCAGGTCGACGGTGAGCCGGTCACCGATGGCGGGGAAGCGGCCGAGGCGGTCCACGACGAGCCCGGCGACGGTGTCGTAGTCCTCCTCCTCGGGCAGGTCGACCCCGGTGGCGTCGGCGACCTCGTCGAGGCGGCGACCGGCGTCCACCAGCCAGCCCGTGCCGTCGGCGACGGCGAGTGCGATGACGGTGTCGGACTCGTCGGCGATGTCGCCCACCAGCTCCTCGGCGATGTCCTCGTAGGTGACGATGCCGGCGACACCGCCGTGCTCGTCGAGGACGACGGCGAACTCGTCGTCCCGCTCCCGCATCCGGGTCACCGCTTCCGGCAGCGGCAGGGTGTCCGGCAGGAGCAGCGGGCGGCGGGCGAGGGCGCCCGCGCTGGTGGCGGTGAGGGGTCCGGCGGGCAGCCGCATCAGCTCGCGGACGCCGAGTACGCCGGTGATGTCGTCCGGGTGGTCGCCGAGCACCGGGTAGTTCGAGTGGCCGTGCCTCGCGATCAGTTCGACGGCCTCGGCGCCGGAGGCGTCCTTGCGGACGAAGACGGCCGCCGCGCGCGGCACCATCACCTCGTCGAGGGTCCGCTCGGAGAACTCCAGGGCGTGGTCGAGGAGTTCGGCGGTGTCCTTGGGCAGTTCGCCCTGCTCGTGGGACTCGCCGATGAGATGGCCCAGCTCCTCCAGGGTGGCGCCGTGGTGCAGTTCCTCGACGGGCTCGATGCCCACCCGGCGCAGCAGTCGGTTGGCGGCGCCGTCGAAGACGCGCACCACCGGGCCCACGACCTTCAGATAGGCGAGCGTGGAACCGGCCAGCGACTTGGCCAGCCGCTCGGGGACGGCGAGGGCGAGGTTCTTCGGGGCCAGCTCGCCCAGCACCATCTGCACGACGGTGGCCGCCGCGAAGGCCAGGACGACGGAGATCCCGCCGACCGCGCCCTCGGGGACGCCGACGCCGGTCAGGGCCGGTTCGAGCAGGGCGGAGACGGACGGTTCGGCGATGAAGCCGACGATCAGACCGGTGACGGTGATGCCGAGCTGGGCACCGGACAGCATGAACGACAGCCGCTCCAGCACGGTCAGGGCGCGGGCCGCCCGGCGGTCGCCGGCCTCCGCCTCGCGCGCGAGGGCGAGCCGGTCGGCGGAGACGTACGCGAACTCCTGGGCGACGAAATAGCCGGTACCGGCGGTGAGGACGAGGACGGCCAGCAGGCCGAGCACGGCGTTCGCGGCACTCATCGAACACCACCCCGTCGCGTGCCGCGATCGAAACGATCAGCCAAGGTCTGGCGGGGTGGTCGGGGACTGTGCCCCGGGGAGTCCGTCGGTCTGGCGGACACGGGCTTGCTCCTTCAGTTGGTGTGCGGCACGTGAACGATCGCGACCCGATCTTCGTTCCCGGAAGCGACCGTCGCGATCACCCCGCCCCCCGGCGCGGCGCTCCCCGCTGCTCCTCGGCCGCCCCCATCGCTCCCCATCGCTCCCCATCGCTCCCCGCCGCTCCCCGTCGCTCCCCGTCGGGCTTAGGTTCCCCCGGCCCTGACCAGCCCCTTTTCATACGCGACCACCACGGCCTGGGCGCGGTCGCGCAGGTCGAGCTTGGCGAAGATACGGGCCACATGGGACTTCACGGTGGCTTCGCTGAGGGTCAGCTCGGCGGCGAGTTCCGCGTTGGACAGACCGCGTCCGAGGAGGGTCAGGACCTCCAGTTCGCGGGGTGTCAGGGACCGGAGGTCGGCGTGCGCGGCGGGCGGGTGGGCGGCCTCCGTGGCGAAGCGCTCCACCAGCCGCCGGGTGATGGTGGGGGCCAGCAGGGCGTCCCCGGTGTCGACCAGCCGTACGGCCGCCGCGAGGTGGCGTGGCGTGACGTCCTTCAGCAGGAAGCCGCTGGCGCCGATCGACAGGGCCGCGTACACGTAGCGGTCCAGGTCGAAGGTGGTGAGCATGAGCACCCGGCAGGCCGGGGCGCGGTCCAGGATGCGGCGGGTGGCCTCCAGGCCGTCCATGTTCGGCATCCGGATGTCCATCAGGACGACGTCCGGTTCCAGCTCACGGGCCATCGCCACCGCCTCCACGCCGTCGGCCGCCTCGCCGGCCACGTCGATGCCCCGGGCGGTGAGGATCAGCCGGAACCCGGTCCGGATCAGCGTCTGGTCGTCGACGACGAGCACCCGGGGTGCCGGTGCCGACACCGCGTCCGCCGCCGTCACGGCCGGTCCAGGGGGATCCGGGCCCGGACCCGGTAGCCGCCCCCGAGGCGGCGCCGGGCGTCCAGGTCGCCGCCGTACACGGCGACCCGCTCGCGCAGGCCCAGCAGCCCGCGCCCGGTGCCGTCCCGGTGACGCCGGGCGGGCCGCGCGGGGTGCGGCCCGCCCGGGTCGCCGCCGGTCAGCACGCTGGGGCCGGTGTTCAGGACCTCCACGCGCAGCGCGTGGTCGGCGTAGCGCACGGTGACCTCGGCCTTGCCGCCGTCGCCGTGCCGGAGCGCGTTGGTGAGGGCCTCCTGCACGATCCGGTACGCCGTCACGTCGACGCCCCGCGGCAGCGGGCGGGGCTCACCGGAGATCCGTACCTCCACGGGCAGCCCGGCGAACGAGATCCGGTCGACGAGCGACCCCAGCCGGTCGAGGCCGGGCTGCGGCGCCAGCTCTCCCCGGTCGCCACCGCGCCGACCCGTACCCGAGGGGACCGTCCCGCTCCCGCCCCCGGCCACACCCTCCCCCACGTCCCCCGCCTTCTCCATGCCTCCCGCATCCCCCACGTCCCCCGCGTCCTCGCCGTCCTGCGAGGGTGCGAGCAGCCCCAGCAGATGCCGTAGGTCGGTCATCGCGCCGCGCCCCGCGTCCTCGACGGCCAGCAGGGCCGCCGCGGCCTCGTCCGGCATGGTGCCGAGCACCTCGCGGGCGGCCCCCGCCTGGACGACCATGAGGCTGACGTTGTGGCTGACGATGTCGTGCAACTCCCGTGCGATGCGGTCCCGTTCGGCGGCGATCGCGGCCGACGCGGCACTCTCCCGCTCCCGTTCGAGCAGCCAGCCGCGCTCCCCCACGGCGCGCCGCCAGCGTCGCCGGGTGCGCACCAGTACCACCGCCAGCCAGGCCGCGAGCGCACCCACCGCTCCCAGCGCCGCCACCGGACCGTCGACCCCCCACTCCCACATGGGGTTCACCTTCGCAGAACGGCCCGGCGCCGCGCATCAGCCCAGGGATGCGGGCCCCTGCATCTGCGGGATGAGGAGCGGAACCGGGTGCCGTCCGGGGAGGGATGTCCGGGCCGCGTCCTTCGCCTAGCGTCCGACGCATGGTCACTGAGAACAACGAACGCCATGAGAACCACGAGGGCGAGGACGACGCGGGCAGCGGGGCGGAGACCGTCGTACGGCTCGACGGGGTGCGCAAGGAGTACGGGGAGACGACGGCGCTGGACGGGGTGTCGCTGGAGATACGGGCCGGGGAGGCGGTCGCGGTGATGGGGCCCTCGGGGTGCGGCAAGTCCACGCTGCTGAACATGATCGCGGGGCTGGACCGTCCGACGGGCGGCACGGTGACGGTGCACGGCGAGAACGTGGGGGAGCTGAGCGAGAAGGGGCTCGCGCTGTACCGGCGGCGCCGTATCGGCATGATCTTCCAGTTCTTCAACCTGATCGACGATCTGTCGGCGCTCGACAACGTGGCGCTGGCCGCCCAGTTGACCGGCAGCCCGGCGCGGCAGGCCCGCCGCCGCGCGCTGGAGCTGTTCGACGAACTCGGTATCGCCGACCGGCGCAATGCCTACCCGGCGGTCCTCAGCGGCGGTGAGCGGCAACGGGTCGCCGTGGCGCGGGCGTTGATGAACCGTCCGGCCCTGCTGCTGGCCGACGAGCCGACCGGCGCACTGGACAGCCGGGCCGGGGAGCAGGTGATGGATCTGCTGCTGGACCTCAACCAGATCGGCCAGACGCTGATCCTGGTCACCCACGACGACCATCTCGCCCGGCGCTGCGCCGGCCGTCTCGTCGAGTTCGCCGACGGCCGGGTCACCGGCGAACACACCCTGGAGCCGTCCGTATGAGGGCCGTGTGGCGGGCCGCGCGGGCGGCGGTACGGCGGCGCAGGCTCCAGACACTGGTGATCGCCCTGGTCACGCTGACCTCGACGACGGCGATCGTGGTGGCGCTCGGTCTGGTCGACGCGGCCTCCTCGCCGTTCGACAAGGCCTTCGGCGAGCAGCGCGGACCCCATGTCATCGCCGCGTTCGACTCCGGGAAGGTCTCGGACGGCCGACTGGCGCGCGCGGCACGGCGGTCGGGGGTGGCGGCGAGCGCCGGCCCCTTCGCCCAGGCCTCGGTCGAACTGCCCCGGGAGGCGATGAACTTCGGCCTCGGCGACGAACTCACCGTCGTGGGCCGGTCCGACCCCGGCGGCCCGGTGGACCGGCTCGACCTGTGGGCGGGCCGCTGGGCCACCGGACCCGGTGAGGTCGTCCTCAACCGGCAGTCGGACTGGACGGCGGACGACCTCGGCAAGAAGCTCCGGGTGCCCTCGGGCCCGGCCCTGACCATCGTCGGCTTCGCCTTCGACCTGAGCCGCACCGCCGACGCCTGGGTCGCCCCCGAGCAGATCGGGGCCCTGAAGCCCACGGCCGCGCAGCTGCTGTTCCGCTTCACGGACGCCTCGTCGGAGAGCCGACTGCGCGCACAACTGGCCTCGGTGACAGAGGGGTTGCCGACGGGAGCGCTGACCGGTTCGAGGTCGTACCTCACCCTCAAGGACCAGATAGGAAGTTCGGCGCGGGCCTACGCGCCGTATCTGCTGGCCTTCGGCTTCCTCGGCATCGTGGTGGCCGTGCTCATCGTCGCCAACGTGGTCAGCGGCGCGGTGATCTCCGGTTTCCGGCACATCGGCATCCTCAAGTCGCTGGGGTTCACGCCGGGGCAGGTGGTGGCCGTCTATCTGGTGATGATCTCCGTCCCGGCCGTGTTCGGCTGTGTGCTCGGGACCGTCGCGGGCAATCTGGCGGCGCGGCCCCTGCTGGAGTCCGTGTTCACGGGGCCGGACGCGGGGGTGTTCCACGGCAGTGTCGCGCTCGCGCCCTGGGTGAACGTGCTCGCTCTGCTCGGGATGCCCGCCGTGTGTCTGTTCGCGGCGCTCGCGCCGGCCGTGCGCGCCCACCGGTTGTCCGCCGCGCGGGCGATCAGCGCGGGCAGCGCGCCGCGCGCCGGGCGGGCGCTCGGTGTCCAGCGCCGGCTGGCGGGCAGCCGGCTGCCGCGCCCGGTGAGCCTGGGGCTGGGGCTGCCGTTCGCCCGGCCGGGCCGCAGCGCCCTCACCCTGGCGGCCGTGGTCCTGGGCGTGACCACGGTGACCTTCGCGACCGGTCTGGCCACGACGATGGACCGGTTCGGCAACGCGGGCCGCGACGCCTACCAGGTCACCGTCTACGTGGGGAAGGTCCACGCCGGCAAGGAGACCAGGCCGGTGCACGACGACCTCGCCCTGCGCTCCCTGCTGCGCGCGCTGCCGGGCGCGCGCGAGGTGACCGCCAGGGGCAACACCGAGGCCCGGCTCGCGGGTTCGGCGGAGAAACTGTGGCTCGAAGCACGGCGGGGGGACCGGCCCCGGATGGACAGCGTGCTCACCGGGGGCCGGTGGTTCCAGGGCTCCGGCGAGGTCGTGGCCGGTTCGGCGTTCCTGCGCCGGAACGGGCTGGGCGTCGGTGACCGTATCCGTGTGGAGAAGGGCGACCGGCACGCGGACCTGGTCGTCGTCGGGGAGTTCATGGAGAGCAACGCCCGTGTCGTGGTCGTCGACTGGTCGACCATGCGGTCCGTGGCCCCGGGCGAGAAGCCCATCGCCTATCACGTCCGGCTCCGCGACGGCGCCGACCCGGACGCCTACGCCCGCGCCGCCGAGGCCGCCGATCCGGGGCTCAGCCCGTCACCGACCGGCGCCAACTCCGTCACACAGACGATCATCGGGTCGGCCACCGCCCTCACGCTCCTGCTGGCCGCCGTCGCGTCCCTCGGTGTCTTCAACACGGCCGTCCTCAACACCCGCGACCGCCGCCGTGACCTGGGCATGCTCAAGTCCATCGGGATGACACCGCGCCAGGTCACGGTGATGACGGTGGCCTCGATGGCGCTGCTCGGCGCCCTGGGCTCGCTCCTCGGCATCCCCCTCGGCATGGCGGGCCACCGGCTGGTCGTCCCGCGCATGGCGGACGCCGTGAACATCACCCTGCCGTCGTACATGACGGACGTCTGGAGCGCCCCGGCCCTGGCCGGCCTCGCGCTCGCGGGCCTCGTCATCGCGGTCCTGGGCGCGTACGTCCCGGCCCGCCGCGCGGCACGGCTGACGGTCGCGGAGGTGCTGCGCAACGAGTGACGGGACCGATTCCGACCATCATCGGTCCCGATCCGACCCTCACCCCGGCGGCCGGCCGCCCTACGTTGGGAGGGAACCCTGAAAGGATCACGACAGATGACGGTCCAGAACGACGCCGCGCACGACATGGCATCACCCGCCGGTCTCCCGGCCGCCGCCGAGACACTCCGCTCCTGGCTCGGCGCGGCCGACCGGGTCCTGGTCGCGGCCGGCGCGGGGCTGAGCGCCGCCGCCGGATACGACTACGGCGACACCGAGCGCTTCAGGGAACTGCTCCCGGCGCTGTACGGACTCGGTCTGCGCTCCCGCTATCTGCTGGGCGTACCGCTGCCGCCGGACATGATGTGGGGCTATTGGGCCGTACATATCGACGACATCCGCCACGGCTCCGCGCCCAACCCGCTGTACCGGCGGCTGCGTTCGCTGGTCGGCGACCGGGACCACTGGGTGATGACGTCGAACGTCGACGCGCTGTTCGCCCGCAACGGCTTCGCCCCGGACCGGATCTTCGCCCCCCAGGGCGACTACGGCCGCCTCCAGTGCACCGTGCCGTGCGTGCAGGAGACCTGGGCGGCGAAACCGTTCCTCGACCGGGTCCTCGCCGCCTACGACCGGAAGACGGGCCGGGTGACCGACCCGGCCGCCCTGCCCGTCTGCCCGAACTGCGGCGCGGACGTGTTCCCGAACGTGCGAGTGGGCCCGGAGTTCGTGGACGGCGCCCATATGCCCGCCGGTGACCGGCTGAACCGCTGGCTCGGCGACGCGCCCGACACCGCCCGCCTGCTCGTCCTGGAGATCGGCGCCGGGTTCAATACCCCCGGCGTGATCCGGTGGCCCATGGAGAACGTCGTACGGCACACCCCCGGGGCCCGCCTGGTGCGGGTGAATCCCGACCACCCGGAGGTCCCCGCCGACCTCGGCGACCGGGCCCTGCCCCTGCCGTTCACGGCGGACCGGCTGCTGGCCGCGCTCACCACGTGAGAAACACGAGGGCGCGCACGGAGGACGGCAGGACCGCTGCGGGTACCAGCGCGGCAGAACCATCGAAGACATCGACCCACCAGGACGTGAAGGCACCATGACGAGCCCCTCAGAACCGACCACACCGGCCGACCCGGCCGACCCGGCCGACCTCAACACGCCGATCGTGGTCACCGGAGCCACCGGACACCTCGGCGGACGCGTCGCCCGGCTGCTCGCCGGGCAGGGGGTGGCGCAGCGGCTGCTGGCGCGCAGCCCCGAGCGGGTACCCGTGCTGCCGGGCGCGACGGTCGTCAAGGGCGGCTTCGGCGACCGTGACGCCGTCGTACGCGGTCTCACCGGCGCGCGGACCGTGTTCATGGTTTCCGCCTCGGAGAGCGTCGACCGGGTCGCCCAGCACAGGGCGTTCGTCGACGCGGCCGTGGAGGCGGGGGTCGCGCACCTGGTGTACGTGTCCTTCTTCGGCGCCGCGCCCGACGCCGCCTTCACCCTCGCCCGGGACCACTTCCACACCGAGGAGCACATCCGGGCGAGCGGCCTCGCCCACACCTTCCTGCGGGACAACCTGTACGCGGACTTCGTCCCGCGTCTGGCCGGCGAGGACGGCGTCATCCGGGGCCCCGCCGGGCAGGGGCGCGCCGCGTTCGTCTCCCAGGACGACATCGCGGACGCCGCCACGGCGATCCTGACGCGGCCCGCCGACCACGCGGGGGCGACCTACGATCTGACCGGCCCGGAGTCGCTCACGCTGGACGAGGCCGCCGCGATCCTCACCGAGCGGCTCGGGCGCCCGGTCCGCTATCAGGCCGAGACGATCGAGGAGGCGTACGCCTCGCGGGCCTCGTACAACGCCCCGCCCTGGCAGCTCGACGCCTGGGTCTCCACCTACACGGCCATCGCGACCGGCGAACTCGACGGCGTCAGCGGTGCCGTCCCCGACCTCACCGGCCACCCCGCCCGCTCCCTCGCCGACGTCCTGCGCACCACCACCCGGAACCTCCCGTGACAATGCCGCACACCCCGTACGACGGCCGGACCGCACGGACAGTCGCGCCCTCGGCGCTGCCGCTCGCCGCCTACCGCGCGGCGATCGCCCTGGACGAGCCCGTCGCCCGGCCCACTCCCTCCTCCGCCGCCTCGGCCGGGGAACTGGACGCGTCCGTGCGCGCGGCGCTGAACCTGCTGAGCACCGACCCGGCCGTACCCCGGCTCGGCCTGCGGGCCGACACCCTGCGGGACCTCGCGGACGCGGACGCGGCGACGGCTCGCCGGGTGCTGCGCGCGCTGCTGACCGTGCGTCCGCCGGGCCCCCTGCCGGCCGACGCGCACGACGCGGTGGACACGGTCCTGGACCTGGAGCGCCGGCTGCGGCCGGCCGTCCCCGTCGACGGGCTGCCCACGATCGCCGAGGAGTTCCCGCACACCGCCCACCGGTCGGCCGAGCACATGACCCTGTGGCGGGGCGACATCACCACGCTCGCGGCGGACGCCATCGTCAACGCGGCCAACAGCGCGCTGCTCGGCTGCTTCCAGCCCCTGCACCCCTGCGTGGACAACGCGATCCACAGCGCCGCCGGGCCCCGGCTGCGGGACGACTGCCACACCGTGGTCACCTTGCAGGGCGCCTCGGAGCCCACCGGCACCGCCAAGATCACCCGGGGTCACCATCTGCCGGCCGCCCATGTCCTGCACACGGTCGGCCCGGTGATCCACGGCCGCCCCGCGCCGAGCGACGCCGAGGCCCTGGCCTGCGCGTACCGGGCCTGTCTGGACCTCGCCGCCGAGGTCGGGACGATCCGTACTCTCGCCTTCTGCTCCGTGAGCACCGGCGTCTTCGGCTATCCCAAGCCGGAAGCGGCCCGCGTCGCCCTGCGCACCGTCTCCGACTGGCTCACCGCACACCCCGGCCGCCTCGACCGGGTCGTCCTCAACGTCTTCGAAGCCGACGACGAGGCCGTGTACCGACGCGCACTCGGCGAAACCTCAACCGTCTGAGGGCCGGCCGGGCAACCGGTCGCCCCTCGCTCCGCCGACGCCCCCGGCCGCCCCACCGAGGGCGCACCGGAACTCCTAGGATGGCCCCTTACTCCACTCGCTCCACCTTGTCCTGCACCTCCACCTCCACTTCCACCTCCATCTCCACTCGACAAGCGCGGGGACCGATGTCGCGGCCGAACCCGACCACCGCGGCTGGGCGGCCAAGGCGCAGGCCCTGCTGGGTGTCCGGGCCGTCGTCGCGGAGTCGTACGAACGCATCCACCGCAGCAATCTGATCGGCAGGGGCGTACTGCCGCTGGAGTTCACCGGGAGCGACGGCGCCTCCTCGTACACCTTCACCGGGGAGGAGGAGCTGACGTTCGAGGGCGTCGACGCGGTGTCCGTGGGGAGCAGTCCCGTCCTGCTGCGCGTCACCCGTGGCGACGGCCGTGTGGAGACCGTGGCGCTGCGGCTGCGGATCTTCTCCGGGCAGGAGCTGTCGTACCTCCGCCACGGCGGCATCCTGCCGTACGTCGTCCGCCGCACCCTGGACCGTTCCTGAACGGACGGCCCGGCGGGGTCACTCGCGGCCGGGCGCTCCGGCGCGCAGGCCGCGCGTGACGAGGTCGATGAGACGGGCGGCGCGGGGCTGCCAGTCGCCCTGGGGGGCGATCTGCCAGATACCGGCGATGGCGAGGACGAAGTCGTCGGCGGTCACCCCCAAACGGATGGTGCCGGCCTCGTGGTTGGCGTCGATCAGCCGCTCGATCGCGGCGAGCAGCAGCGGATGGCCGGGCTTGGCCGCGCCGCCCGTCGCGGCGGAGGCCTGGCGCAGCGCGTCCGCGAGACCGGCCTTGGCCGTGGCGTAGCGGGCGAGGCCGTCCATCCGCGCGCGCAGCGCGTCGTCGGGCGCCTGCGTGCGCAGCAACGCGTCGGCGCTGTCGACGAGTTGCTGGATCTCCTGGCGGTGGACCTCCAGGACGAGCGCGTCGCGGTCGGGGAAGTTGCGGTAGAAGGTGGCCTGTCCGACGCCCGCCTTCTTGGCGATCGTGCTGAGCGGGACGTCGGCGGCACGCGGCAGTTCGGCCAGCGCCACTTCCAGGATGCGCTGGCGGTTGCGCTGCGCGTCGGACCGCTGGGGCACCTCACCCGTAGACACCACTGGCCTTCTTCCCTGACACCCGCCCAGCCCTGACGGACAGATGTCCACTTAGGGCTGCCTTACCGCGATGTGCAGCCAGCCCGAACGCCCGACCGCCATGTCACCACCGCGCCCCGGGGTCACCCGGCGGGCAGGGCCCGGCGCAGGATGCCGTCCAGGTCGGCGGTGCCCGGGAGGGGTGCCGTAGGCGTGGCCCCAGTCGCCGTCGAGCCGGGTCGCGCAGAAGGCGTCGGCGAGCGCGGGCGGGGCGGGGCAGCCCGCCACGGGCCGTCGGGGCGTGGAGCGCGGGACTCGTGTTGTGCGATGGGGGACGCCGGTTCAGACCTGTGGGTCGAACCAGGTGGCCGTGTCGGACATCGCCTGCTTGATCCGGAACAGCCCGAACTCGCTCAGGTCCGGCAGGGCGTCCAGGGAGAACCAGCCGACGTCCAGCGACTCGTCGTCGTTGACCCGGGCCTCGCCGCCGACCGCACGGCAGCGGAACGTGGTGTCCATGTACTGGCAGACGTCCCCGTTGTCGTACCGCACCGGGTCCAAGGCCTGGACGAGGACGATCCGTTCGGGCACACAGCGGACCGCCGTCTCCTCGTACACCTCGCGCACGGCACAGGCCGCCGGCTGCTCCCCCGGGTCCGGGATGCCGCCGATGAGCGACCACTCTCCGTTGTCGGACCGGCGGTTGAGCAGCACTCTGCCCTCGTCGTCGAAGACGAGGGCGGTGACTCCGGGGAGCCAGAGCAGCTGGTGGCCGGCGGAAACACGGAGTGTGAGCAGGAAATCAGGGGTAGCCATGGAGCCGACCCTAACGGGCCGGTTCCGTCACCCCGTCGCATCCTGGACGCGCACGAGAGGCGTACGGCTACACGCCACCGGCGCGCCTCCCGCGCACACCGGCCCCGATGGCCCAGCCGAGCCCACCCGCCGCGACCAGCACCAACAGCATCTCGGGCGCGATGCCGAGCCGGGTGGCGGGCGTCTGCGAGGAGCGCAGCGGCACCTTCTGCACCAGCGAATCGGGGACGAACATTCCGGTCTTCTGGGTGATCCTGCCGTCCGGCATGATGATCGCACTGACGCCACTGGTCACCGGGACGGTGACGGTACGGCTGTGTTCGACGGCGCGGACCCGGGACATGGCGAGCTGCTGGTACGTCATCTCGCTGCGGTCGAAGGTGGCGTTGTTGCTCGGCACCGAGATCAGCTGCGCGCCGTCGACGACCTCGGAGCGCACGGCCCAGTCGAAGGCCGCCTCGTAGCAGGTGACGAGGCCGATCTTGGCGCCGTCCATGGTGAAGACTCCGGGCTCGGTGCCCCGGCTGAAGTCCTGGCGGACCATGGACGTCCACTCGCTGTTGATGGCGCCGATCAGCGACCGCAGCGGAAGGTACTCGCCGAACGGCTGGATCTGCCGCTTGTCATAGGTGTCGACGGGGCCCTTCTCCGGGTCCCAGAGGATCTGCTCGTTGTAGAGCTTGCCGTCCCGCTCGACGACACCGCCGACGGAGATGGGCGCGCCGATGGCGGTGGCGGCCTTGTCGATCACCGCGCGGGCGTCGGAGTTGGCGAAGGGGTCGATGTCGGAGGAGTTCTCCGGCCAGAGCACGAAGTCGGGCCGCGCGACCTTGCCGGCCCTGACCTCGGCGGCCAGCCGCTCGGTCTCCTTGGCGTGGTAGTCGAGCACGGCCCGCCGCTGGGCGTTGAAGTCGAGCCCCAGCCGCGGCACATTGCCCTGGATGACCGCCACGGTCGCGGTGCC
The DNA here is from genome assembly GCF_009184865.1 of Streptomyces phaeolivaceus. Taxonomy (NCBI): domain Bacteria; kingdom Bacillati; phylum Actinomycetota; class Actinomycetes; order Kitasatosporales; family Streptomycetaceae; genus Streptomyces; species Streptomyces phaeolivaceus. The sequence goes on from NZ_CP045096.1 coordinate 651,362, forward strand.
GACCTCGGCCTTGTCGCTCACGAGCGCGCGGGAGGCGAAGGCGCCCACCAGGGGAACGGAGACGGTCAGCGCGGCCACGATCGCGGTGCCCCGGCGTACGGCCTCGCCGGTGCGCCGGTTCTCGACGACCAGCCGGACCACCTCGTACAGGCCGAAGCCGCACAGGACGACCGCGAAGCCGAGCACCGGGGTGCCGCCGAGCGCGGCCAGCGGCAGGAAGACGCCGTCCGCCTGCCCGAAGGCGATCTTGCCCCAGGGGAAGCCGCTGAACGGGGCACGCGCGCGTGCCGCCTCGCCCGCGATCCACACGGCGGCGGCCCACAGCGGCCAGCCGGGCAGTTTGGACACGACGGCGACACCGGCGCCGACGAGCGCCACGAACACCGCCTCGATCACCACGAGCGCGAGCCACGGGCCGGGGCCGACCTCCACGCCGGTCCACACCAGCAGCGGCAGCAGGAACCCGAGGCCGAAGAGATAGCCGAGACCGAGGCCCGCCTTCCAGCTCCGCCCGCGCAGCACCCAGCCGAACACCGCGAAGGCCGGCAGGGCCAGCCACCACAGGGTGCGGGGCGGGAAGCTGACGTAGAGCAGCACCCCGGAGAGCGCCGCGGCGGCGGCCGGGAGAAGCCGGCCGACCCAACGGGACACCCGGGAAACGGGCACGGCCTGGGGTTCGAGCTGTTCCGGCTCGTCTACGGGAGTGGCGGTGACGGTCACTCGGGGAGTGTACGGCGCGTCACCCCGGCGCCGACAGCGCGGCCCGTGCGTCCCCGCCGAGGCTTTTGTCGCACACCAGCCGCATCGTTCCTGCATAACTCGTCCACAAACCGGCGCATCACCCGTTACGGTGTGCGCGAGCCTCTGACGTGCGGCCGAAGGCGGTCCGGGCGGTCGGGGCCCGGCACAGTCGGGGGGCGACGGTTTGGGGTCCACGGGGACGGAGTCCGCGGCCGGGGCGTCGGCCGCGCACGAGAGACGGAACGTCTCCGATGTCACGGGCGTGCTCCTGCTCGGCGCGTGCGCGGCATGGTCGTTGATCACGGCGACGGCCCGGGGCGGCCGTCCGGAGGGCGTGCTGCTGGCGGTGCTCGCGGTGGCGGCCGGTTACGCGGCGGGCCGGATCTGCGGGGCGCTGCTGCCGGTGGTGGCGCCGTCCGCCGCGGCGCTGGCCGGTGTCGGTCTGGCGGTCACCGCCCCGGACACCATGGCGGGCTCGCCGCTGATCTCGCCGCTCGGGCACACGGGCGCGACCTCGGCGCTGCTGGCGCTGTCCGCGGGCGCCGCCTGCTGTGCCGCCTGGGCGGCCCGCTCGTCCGGGCTGCGGGCGGCCCTGCGGCTGCTGGCCTGCGGGACAGCGGTGACGGCGGCCGTGCTCGGCTCGATCACCGGCTTCGCCGCGTGCGCCGGGGTGCTGCTCTGCTCGCTCGCGGCGGCCCGGATGCCCCATCGGGGTCTGGGGCTCGCGGGTCTGGCGCTCGGCACGGCCCTGGTGACGGCGACGGTCTGGGCGATCGCCGAGGACGTCCTGCCGGCCGGGCTGACGGACTCGCTGGAGGGTCAGCTCACCCCGCACCGGATCCTGCTGTGGCACGACGCGCTCGGTCTGGTCCGCGACGATCCGCTGCTGGGCGCGGGTCCCGGCCGCTTCGGGGAGCTGAGTCCGACGGTGGCCCAGTCCCTGACGGCCGACGACAAGCCCCATTCCGCGCCCCTGCAGCTGGCGGCCGAGCAGGGGCTCGTCGGGGTCGCCCTGCTCGCCGCGGTGTTCGGCTGGATCCTGTACGTCCTGTGGCGGACCCCGCGCGCCACACCGATCGTCCTCACGGCGGGCGCGGCCCTCACCGCGCTGGCCGCGATCGCGGCCGTCGGCAACGCGCTCAGCTTCACGACGGTGACGGCGGGCGCGGGTCTGCTGGCGGGAATGGCGACGGCCCGGCCCCTGACGGAGACGGAGGAGGGCGCCGAAGTGCCGGACCTCGACGACCGGTAGCCGAGGGGGCGACGGTGTCAGCGCGCGGCGCCGGACGCCTTCGGGGTGAGCCGGGCGCGGATGACGCTCACGGCCGTCTCCGCGTTGTCGACCGTGATCGTGAAGGTGTGTCCGTCCCACAGCCGCAGCACCACTGCCTCCCCGCGCCGTACGACGACGGCGGTCCCCTTCTCCGGCCGCCAGCGGTAGCCCCAGCCACCCCACTGGTGGGGGGTGACGCAGGGGGCGAAGACGGCGTCGGCGACCTGGGACAGGGGGATACGGCGGCGGGGCACGCCGATGTGGCCGCAGCGGACTTCGAGGCACTCGTCGTCGACCTTCACGGAGACATGGACGAACGCGAGGGTGCCGAAGAGGACGAGCAGCCCGGCCGCGATGCAGCCGACGACCGACATCACGAGCGGGGCGACCCCGGACGCCCAAGCCGAGTCGACCGCGAGTTCGATTCCCAGTGCCATAAAGGCGGCGCCGCCGAGTGCCAGCAGCCATTGACCGCGGTTGGTGGCGCGGCCGGTCCAGACCTCGGGGTGCGGGCCCGCTGTGGCGCCCGTCTCGCCGTGGGGGTGGTCCCTCATGGCCTTGAGACTACTCAGGTTCCGCAGCGCGGGCACCTGGTTGCGGAACGTCACTGCTCCGCGTGGACGGCCGGCGCGGGTGTGGTCGTCCCGAGCAGCCTGCCCTCCTCGTAGGCGAGTGCCGGGGCGGGCAGCGAGCCCTCGCGACCGCTGAGGATGACGGTGAGCGTGGACCGGGTCCAGTCGGCCTCGGGCTTGGGCAGTTCGCCGATGCGGCGCAGCGCCTGCGCGGCGACGGCACCGGCGGAACCGTGCAGGACGAGGGGCGGCCGGCCGGGCCGCTGGACGGCCACGCGGATGCGTTCGGCGACCAGTTCGTAATGGGTGCAGCCCAGGACGACGGTCGTTACATCGGCGGGGGTGAGCGCGGCGGCGGCGGCGATGGCGGCGTCGATCGCGGCGTCGTCGGCGTGCTCCACCGCCTCGGCCAGTCCCCAGCAGGGCACCTCGGTGACCGGCACTCCGTCGGCGAACTCCTCGATGAGGCCGCGCTGATAGGGGCTGCCGGTGGTGGCGGGCGTCGCCCAGATGGTGAAGGGGCCGCCGCCGGACGCGGCCGGCTTGATCGCCGGGACGGTGCCGATGACCGGCAGTCCGGGTTCGAGGAGGTCGCGCAGGGCGGGCAGGGCGTGCACGGACGCGGTGTTGCAGCCGACGATCAGGGCGTCGGGCCGGTGAGCCGCCGCGGCCTCGGCGACGGCGAGGGCACGCTCCGTCAGATCCTGGGGGGTGCGCGGGCCCCAGGGCATGCCGTCGGGGTCCGAGGAGATCACGAGATCCGCGTCGGGCCGCAGCCGCCGTACCGCGGCGGCGGCGGGGAGCAGACCGATACCGGAGTCCATGAGCGCGATCTTCACCCGGCCACGATAGACGATGGCCTCGGTACGGCCGCTCCCGTGGGGCAGACTGCGGGCGTGAGCGCCTTCGCCTGGATCGCCGCCGGATCACTCACCGCCTGGCTGTGGCTGTTGCTCGGCCAGGGCTTCTTCTGGCGCACGGATGTGCGTCTGCCGCCCTGCCGGGACCCGGACGACTGGCCGTACGTCTGTGTCGTCGTCCCCGCCCGTGACGAGGCCGCCGTGCTGCCCGAGAGCCTGCCGTCGCTGCTGGCCCAGGACTATCCCGGCCGGGCCGAGGTCTTCCTGGTGGACGACGGCAGCGCGGACGGCACCGGTGACCTCGCCCATGATCTGTCCCGGCGCTTCGGCGGGCTGCCCCTGACCGTCTCCTCGCCGGGGGAGCCGCCCGCCGGCTGGACGGGCAAGCTCTGGGCCGTACGCCACGGGATGGAGCTGGCACGCGCGCGTGGGCCCGAGTTCCTGCTGCTGACGGACGCGGACATCGCGCACCGGCCGGACAGTCTGCGCGGACTGGTGGCCGCCGCGCGTACCGGTGGCTTCGACCTCGTCTCCCAGATGGCCCGGCTGCGCGCCGAGAGCGTCTGGGAGCGGCTCGTGGTGCCCGCGTTCGTCTATTTCTTCGCCCAGCTGTATCCGTTCCGGTGGATCGGTGTACGGGGTTCGCGCACGGCCGCCGCGGCGGGCGGCTGTGTGCTGCTGTCCGCCGGGGCGGCGGAGCGGGCGCGGATCCCGGACGCGATCCGGCAGTCGGTCATCGACGACGTGGCGCTGGCCCGCGCGGTCAAGCGCGGCGGCGGCCACATCTGGCTGGGGCTGGCGGAGCGGGTGGACAGCGTGCGGCCCTACCCCCGGCTGCGCGATCTGTGGGCCATGGTGTCGCGCAGCGCCTATGCCCAGTTGCTGCACAATCCGCTGCTGCTCGCGGGCACGGTCCTCGGTCTGGCGCTGGTCTACCTGGTACCGCCCGTCGCGTTCCTGACGGGCCTGTTCACGGGAGACCTGCCGACGGCGCTGCTCGGCGGTCTCGCCTGGCTGCTGATGACGGCGACGTATCTGCCGATGGTCCGCCACTACGGTCAGCCGCCCCAACTCGCTCCCCTGCTGCCGTTCACCGCGTTCCTGTACCTCCTGATGACGGTCGACTCGGCGGTGCGGCACCACCGGGGACGAGGTGCGGCCTGGAAGGGCCGCACCTACGCGCGCCCGGACCCGGTACCGGACGAGGGCTAGCCGAGCACGGTTACTTCCTGCCGGGCGTCCAGTTCATCCCCCACCCGTACGCGTAGTCGACCGTACGCTGCGGGCTCACTCCGCGTTCGGGGACGAGGTAGCGGGCCTCGCGCTGGACGATGAGGTCGCCGCCCTGGTTGGTGATGAGGGCGAGGGCGCAGACGGTGGAGGGGACGGTGCACTCGTCGAGGGAGAAGTCGATGGGGGCGCCGTGTTGGGGGTGGAGGGTGACCGTCGCGTGCAGATCGGCGAAGGAGCGGGCGCCCTCGTAGATGGTGACGAAGATGAGGATGCGCCGGAAGTACTGCTGGTGGTCGAGGTTGATGGTGAGGTTCTCGCCGCTGCTGACGGCGCCGGTGCGGTCGTCGCCGTCGAGATGGATGAACGGCGGCTGGCGCAGCGAGCCGAAGGCGTTGCCGAGCGCCTGGACGACTCCCTTGCTGCCGTCGGAGAGTTCGAAGAGCGCGCACAGGTCGAGGTCGAGGTCCGCGTGCATGGCGACGGCCCGGCCCAGCTTGCTGCCCCACCCCTTGAACTGCTTGCGCACCTCCCAGTTGAGGTTCACACGCATGGCACCGGAGGTGCCGCCCTGCTTGGCCAGGGAGACCGCCGGGGCCTCCTTGGTGAGCGTGACCTTGCTGAGCCGGACCGGAGCCGGGGGCGCCGCCGGCGGGGCGGGCGGCGGGGGCGGCGCGGGCGTCACCGGGGGCCGTACGGTCACGGGAGGAGCGACGGGCGCGGCCACGGGCGCGGGTGCCGCCGCGGTCTGCCGCGGTTCGTCCACGGTGATACCGAAGTCGGTGGCGAGTCCTTCGAGGCCGCTGCTGTAACCCTGGCCGACGGCGCGGAACTTCCAGGCGCCCTGGCGGCGGTAGAACTCCCCGAGCACGAAAGCGGTTTCGGCTCCGGCGTCCGTGCTGTCGTAGCGCGCGATCTCGGTGCCCGCCCGCTCGTCGAGCACCCGGATGTACAGTCCGGGCACCCGCCCGAAGGTGCCGCCGTCCGCCGAGGCGGCCACCACCACGGTCTCGACGGCGGGCTCCACGCGCGCGAGGTCGACGAGCAGGGACTCGGTCACCTGGTCGCCCGCGTTGCGTTTGCCCTCGTGCCGGACCGCGCCGGAGGAGTGCGCGGGCTGGTTGTAGAAGACGAAGTCGGCGTCCGAGCGCACCTTTCCGCCGACGAGCAGCAGCGCCGAGGCATCCGTATCGGGCACTCCCGGCCCGGAGCGCCGGCCCAGTTCCACGCGCAGTGCCGCCGTGGGCACCGCTGTGTTCGATCCTTTCGGCATTGACATGTCCGCCCCCATCAGAAGGTCATCCAGAAGGTCGTCGCCAGGCCGCGTCCCACGCGGACCGTCGGATCCGGCCGGATCCGTTGTCGGCGCCAAACCTATTCCCCCGGGGCCCGGAACCCCCAGAACCCGGACGGAAAGATGCTTGGCCAACCGCTGGTAACCCGCCGGGAACTCGGCCTTTACACGATCAGTACGCGCTTTGCTGCCCTTTTTCGCCGAGTTCGCTCGCATTGGGGATCCGGCGTCACTGCCGACACGGAAAACAACCCTCTTATCGGTCTCCCCAACCAGCACATCGTGGGCTTAACTTATGTGCCATGACCTCCCCCCGCTCCACCTACGGCGGCGGTTACTACTCCGCCTCGTCCTTCGCGGACACCCCGATCTACGACTCACTCGTCGCCGAGCGGGGAACCCCTCAGATCGCCCCGATCCGGGTACCCGCCCAGTACGACACCCCGGGCAGCAACCTGCCCGCGCTCCCGTCGGCGCTCCCCGCCCTGCCGGCCGGTCCCTCCCAGCCCTCCTACGGCTATCCGCAGGCCCAGCAGCCCTCGCCGCTGCAGCAGGCCCCGGGCGCGTACATCCCGCAGCAGGCCGCGGGTCCGCGTGGCTACCCGGGTGCCCAGCCGCCGCAGCAACAGCAACGTCCGATGGCCGGTTACGAGGCCATGCGCCCGGCGGCTCCCCGCCCGGCCCCCTCGACCCCGTACCAGCAGGACCCGTACAACGGTCAGCAGTACCGCGGGTACTGAGGCATTTGCAATATTCCGTGCGGGGTTGTCACAGCCTGCTGGCAGGATGACCCCATGGGGAATCCGTCACTGCACTCGATCCACGTCCACCCGCTGAAGGCGGCCCGGGGCTTCGCCCCCGACGAGGCCGTCGTGGAGCCCTGGGGGCTGGCGGGCGACCGTCGTTGGGTGCTGGTCGACGGCTCGGGCAAGGTCATCACTCAACGTCCGCATCCGCGTATGGCGTTGGCCGCCGCCGGGCTGCTGCCCGGCGGCGGTCTCTTGCTGTCCGCGTCCGGCCGCGCGCCCCTCTCCGTCGCCGTGCCCGAGCCCATCGGCACGGTCACCGTGGAGATCTGGCGGGACAAGGTGGAGGGGGTCCCCGCCGACGCCTCGGCGCACGCCTGGTTCAGCGACTTCCTGGGTTTCCCCGTGCGGCTCGTGCATCTCGACGACCCGGCGACCCGCCGCCCGATCGACCCCGAGTACGCCCGCCCCGGCGAGACCGTCAGCTTCGCCGACGGCTATCCGCTGCTGCTCACCGCCCTCGCCTCGCTGGACGCCCTGAACTCCCTGGTCGCGCAGGGCGATCACCCCGAGGAGGGCCCGCTCCCGATGAGCCGTTTCCGGCCGAACGTGGTCGTCGACGGCACCGACGCCTGGGCCGAGGACGGCTGGCGGCGCCTCGCGATCGGCGAGGTCACCTTCCGGGTCGCCAAGATGTGCGGCCGGTGCGTGGTCACCACCACGGACCAGGAGACGGCCGCGCGCGGCCGTGAGCCGCTGCGCACCCTCGCCCGCCATCGCCGTTTCGGCGACAAGTTGGTCTTCGGGCAGAACCTCGTTCCGGAATCCGGGGGCACGGTACGGATCGGCGATCCGGTGCGGGTGCTCGAATAGCGCCCCCTTCCGACACCCTCCATCCTCATTGAATATTCAACCTCCTATGATTCTGTCCGTGCAGGGAACACAGACCTCGGTCCCGGCCGTTGGCCCTTTGTGAGAAGTCCATGAGAAGGCCGGCGCGAGGGTGATTTCGCTCTCTCGTAGGGGGGTGGTGGGGCAGTGCGGGCAATCGGTGGGCTACGGGCGTTCGGCGGGCTGTGGCGTTGGCGGCACAATCCACTGCGGCGGACGACCGATCTGGTCGAGGCCTGGCTGGCGTTCGCGGCCCTCGTCCTGATCCTCGTCGCCGCCCCTCTGATCGGCGCCGCCGCCGGCACCAGCGCCCAGAGCGCCCTGCAGCAGTCCGTGCGCGACCAGCAGCAGTCCCGGCACCGGGTGACGGCCACGGTCGTCAAGAAGGTCGACGGCTCCCCGCTGGACCCGGATCCGGAGACCGCCACGACCCGCGACCGGCAGAGCCGGGTGGTCGCCGACTGGACCGGCCCGGACGGCACCGACCGGCACGGCACGGTCATGGCGAACCTCAAGACCCCGCGCCCCGGCGACCACTTCACGCTGTGGACGGACGGCCAGGGCCGAATAGTGGGCCGCCCCCTGGACACCGCGACCGCCACGACCCACGCGGTGCTGGCCGGATTCGGCGCGACCGTGCTCGCCGCGGGCCTCGTCGAGGGTGCCAGACGCCTGCTCGTGTGGCGCATGATCCGCCGGCGGTACGCCCGTTGGGACCAGGCATGGGACAGGGCGGGGCCGGACTGGGGCAGGACGGGCACGGGCAGCTGACGGCCTTCGCACTCCGGTCAACTCCCCCTGCCCGCGCACGCTACGGTGGACCGACCAGCCGAACTGTTCGGCATCGACCCGCGTTCCACGAGGTGGGGGCACAGCAACGCCATGGCACAGGGCACGGTCCAGGTGACGCACACCGGTACATCGCGGTGGCGGCGCCGCACAGGTGAGTACGCATCGCTCGCCGCGGCCCTGGAGGCCGCGAGCGACGGCGATGTGCTCATCGTCGCCCCCGGCACGTACCGGGAGAACCTCGTCGTGCGGCGCGGGGTCACGCTGCGCGGCCCGGAGGGTTCGCCCGGCTCCGTCCGTATCGCGCCCGTGGACGGGGTGCCCCTGACGGTGTCCGCCTCCGCCGTGGTACAGGACCTGCATGTGGAGGGCCAGGACGCGGCGGCGCCCGCGCTGCTCGTCGAGGACGGCACCCCCGAGCTGCTGGACCTGCGGATCGTCACCCGGTCCGCGGCCGGCATCGAGGTGCGCGGCGGCGCCCGCCCCACGGTCCGCCGCTGCACGGTCGACAACCCGGCCGGGATCGGCATCGCCGTCGTCGACGGCGGCGGCGGGGTGTTCGAGGAGTGCGAGGTCGTCGCGGCCGGCCAGGCCGGAGTCGTGGTGCGCGGCGGCGGCCACCCCCGGCTGGAGCGCTGCCGCATCCACCACACCTCGGGCTCGGGCCTGTCGGCGACCGGGGAGAACTCCTCGCTGGAAGCGGTCGGTTGCGAGGTCTACGAGGTCCGCGGCAGCGGTGTGCAGATCACCGGGCGGGCCACCGCCCATCTCACCGACTGCGATGTGCACCGGACGACGGCCGACGGCGTCACCCTCGACACGGACGCCGTGCTCACCCTCGCGGACTGCCGTATCCACGACATCCCGGAGAACGCGGTGGACCTCCGCTCGCGCTCCGTCCTCACCCTGACCCGCACCACGGTGCGGCAGTTCGGGCGCAACGGACTGTCGGTGTGGGACCCGGGCACCCGCGTGGACGCCAACCAGTGCGAGATCTTCGACAGCACCGGCGACTACCCGGCGGTCTGGGTCAGCGACGGCGCGACCGTGGTGCTGGAGTCCTGCCGGGTGCACGACGTACCGGACGCGCTGTTCGTGCTGGACCGGGGCTCGCGCGCGGACGTCGTCGACAGCGATCTGTCTCAGGTGCGGAACACGGCGGTGTCGGTGAGCGACGGGGCGACCGCGCAGCTCGACGACTGCCGAATCCGGGACGCCGCCACGGGCGCCTGGTTCCGCGACCACGGCAGCGGCGGCACCCTCAACAACTGCACGGTGGACGGCACCCAGACCGGCGTGATCGTCACCAAGGGCGCCGACCCGACCATCGAGCGCTGCACGGTCACCTCGCCCGCCGAGGCGGGCTTCTACGTCTCCGCCGAGGGCCGCGGCAGCTTCCTCAACTGCCGGGTCACGGGCAGCGGCGGCTACGGCTTCCACATCATCGACGGCTGCCGGGCCACCCTGCGCAAGTGCCGTACGGAGCGCTGCTCGCGCGGTGGCTACGAGTTCGCGGACGGCGGCCCCGGCACCCCGGGCGGCGGCCCCGTGGTCGAGGACTGCACGAGCGACGAAAGCGCCGGGGTACGGCCCCCGGCCCCGCCGGAGACGGCGACCCAGACCACGGCCCCGTCGTCCGGCCTGCTGGGCTCGATCCCGGGCCAGCGCACCACCGAGCCGGCGCCGGTCGCCGTGCCCGTCGCGGAGCCGGAGACACCGGCGCGGGCCTCGAAGGCCGTGCTCGGTGAACTGGACGCGCTGGTCGGCCTGGACAGCGTCAAGCGCGAGGTCCGCGCCCTCACCGACATGATCGAGGTGGGCCGCCGCCGCCAGGAGGCCGGCCTCAAGGCGGCGTCCGTCAAACGGCATCTGGTGTTCACGGGCTCCCCCGGCACCGGCAAGACGACGGTCGCCCGTCTCTACGGCGAGATCCTGGCCTCCCTCGGTGTCCTGGAGAAGGGGCATCTCGTGGAGGTGTCCCGGGTGGACCTGGTCGGCGAGCACATCGGCTCCACCGCGATCCGCACCCAGGAGGCCTTCGAACGGGCCCGTGGCGGTGTGCTGTTCATCGACGAGGCGTACGCGCTGTCGCCGGAGGACTCGGGGCGGGACTTCGGCAAGGAGGCCATCGACACGCTCGTGAAGCTGATGGAGGACCACCGTGACGCGGTCGTGGTGATCGTCGCGGGCTACACGGCCGAGATGGAGCGCTTTCTCACCGTCAACCCCGGTGTGGCGTCCCGTTTCTCACGGACCATCACCTTCGACGACTACGTCCCCGACGAGCTGCTGCGCATCGTGGAGCAGCAGGCCGAGGAGCACGAGTACCGGCTGGCGCCGGGCGCGGGCGGGGCCCTGCTCGACTACTTCACGGCGATCCCCAAGGGCCCGGCCTTCGGCAACGGCCGTACGGCGCGCCAGACCTTCGAGGCGATGGTCGAGCGGCACGCGAGCCGGGTGGCGCAGGTCGACGAACCGGACAAGGACGCGCTGACGCTGCTCTACGCGGAGGACCTGCCGAAGCTGCCGTAGCGGGTGTTGCTGGGGTTAACCCCCGGGGGTTGGCCCCACCAGAGGTGTGCTGTCTGCCGGATGGGACCGGAGTGATCCGGCGGACAGCATGATCCCCATGAGAATCCGCACCCGACGAACCCTGGTCCTGGCCCTCTCGGTCTCGGCCACCGCCACCACGCTGACCGCCGTCACCGGCCCGGCGGCGTCCGCCACGGCCACCCCCTCCTCCCTCGCGTCCCCCGCCCTCACCTGGCGCCCCTGCGAACGGCCCGACGGCCCCGCAGGCCAGGAGTGCGCGGAACTGCCCGTACCGCTCGACTACACGGCCCCGGACGGCCCACAACTCACCCTCTCCGTCTCCCGGTTACGCAGCGAGGACCCCGAGGCCCGGCGCGGCACCCTGCTGGTCATCCCGGGCGGACCGGGCGGCTCCGGCGTCAGGCGGCTGACCCAGCGGGGAGAGGCCCTGCGGCGGGAGCTGGGCGGCACGTACGACCTCGTCGGCCTCGACCCGCGCGGCACCGGCGGCAGTACCCGGGCGAGCTGTGGACTCGCCGCCGAGGACCGGCACTTGGTGACGCTGCGGTCCTGGCCCGCGCCCGACGGCGACATCACCGAGAACGTGGCACGGTCCCGGCGGGTCGCCGAGGCGTGCGCGGCGAACGGCGGCGCGGTGCTGCGCGGCCTCACCACCGCCAACGAGGTACGGGACATCGAGCGCTTCCGGCAGGCCCTGGGCGAGGAGCGGCTGTCGGCACACGGGGTGTCGTACGGGACGTATGTGGGTGCCGTCTACGCGCAGAAGTACCCGCGGCGGACGGACCGTTGGGTGCTGGACAGCAATGACGACCCGGATCCCCGGCGGGTCGCGCGGGGCTGGCTGGCGAACATGGCACGGGGCGCGGAGGACCGGTTCCCGGACTTCGCCGCCTTCGCCGCCGACCCGGCCCAGGAGGAGTCGGGCCTGCGGCTCGCCGAACGGCCGGAGGACGTACGGCCGTTGTTCCTGTCCCTGGCGGCCGAACTGGACCGGGCACCCAGGGAGACGACCACCAAGGGCGTGCCCCTGACCGGGAACCGGCTGCGGCAGGCGATGCAGACCGCCCTGTACGGCGACGACGCGTTCGACGACCTGGCCCGGCTGATACGGCAGGCGCGGGACCCGAGGGCGACGCCGGTCCTGCCGCCCGACGTGGCCGGACCGCTGAGCGACGAGGAGGCGGCGGTGATCATGGCGGTGGTCTGCAACGACGTGCGCTGGCCGACGTCGGTGGGCGCGCACCGGCGGGCGGTGGCCGAGAGCCGGGCGCGGTATCCGCTCACGGCCGGGATGCCGGTGAACATCACGCCGTGCTCCTTCTGGAAGGACCGGCCGGCGGAGGAGCCGACCCGGATCACCGACGACGGGCCGTCCAACATCCTCATGGTCCAGAACCGGCGGGACCCGGCCACCCCCTACTCCGGCGCCCTGAACCTGCGGTCCGCGCTGGGCGACCGGGCCCGGCTCGTCACGGTGGAGAGCGGCGGCCACGGGATGTATCTCGCCCACGGCAACGCGTGCGGCGACCGCGCGGTGACGGCCTTCCTGCGCACCGGACAGCGCCCGGAGCGGGATGTGACCTGCCCGGACGACTAGGGCCTGCCGTTTGGATCACGCCTGGGCCGCGGGGCGTGGCACGCACTCCCTCACTGCCTTGAGGGCGTGGGGGGACCCCCAGCCGCGTTGTCGTCGGTCGCCGACTCCCCCACTCCCGACTTCGCTTGAGCGGGAGGTACCCCCATCGCGTCGACTCCCTCCTCCGCCTCGCAGCCGCACGCACCACACCCCGCTCACCGGCGGTCACCAGGCACCGTGGCCCGAAGCCGGCGTGACCAAACGACAGGCCCTAGGACTGCCGGGGCTTCGGCAGCTCCGGGCCGATACGGGCGAGCAGTTCCTGTCGCTCGTGGGCGAAGGCCGGGTCCGCCTGGTAGTCGGAGTGGCCGAGGATCGGGGCGGGCAGCGGGTGGGCGCCCGTACGGCCGTAGGCGAGCGGGTCCGTGAAGGGCTCGGCGTCGACCCGCGGGCCGTGCCGGCTCGTCAGCCGCACCGGGCCGCCGATGGGGTCGGTGCGGCGGTACAGATTGCGCCAGCAGTCGACCTCGCGGTGCAGGGAGGCCAGCGGCTCGGGACCGAAGTGGGCGGGGAACCAGCGGCCGTAGAGCCGCTCCAGCGGTGAGCCGTAGGTGAGCAGCGCGACCCGTTTGCGGACCGACGGGGTCAGCTGCCAGGCCGCTGCCGCCGCGAGGACGCTGCCCTGGGAGTGGCCGGAGATGACGAGCCGGCCGCCCGTGGTGCGGGTCCAGGTGGCCATCCGCCAGGTCAGGTCGGGCACGGCCCGCTCGGCGTAGCAGGGCGGTGCGAACGGGTGTGCGGCACGTGGCCAGAACGTGCCCACGTCCCAGAGGATGCCGATCGTGCGGCGCGCGGAGGCGTCCTTGTACGCCCGGCGCCCCCAGGTGACGAACAGCAGGAAGCCCACCCCGATCAGCCAGGAGCCGAGCGTCTGGGCGGTCTGGGCGGCGCCCGCGACGAAGTCGGGCGAGCCGTGCGCCGCCCTCGCCGGTGTCTCGCGCGTCACCAGGGCACCGGTGAGGGCTCCGGCGCCGAGCAGCAGGGTCACCGTGGAGGTGATGCCGATGATCCGGGGCGCCCGGTCGGTGAGCGCCGCCATGGCCCGGGTGCGGGCGATACGGCGGGTGCGCCCGGCGTCCCGGGACTCCTGCTCCTCGCCCGGCCCGTCCGCCCCCGGGCGCTTCCCCCGCGCTCGTTCCTCCGTTACGTCGTACTCCCGTTCCACCGCCGCGGTCTCCGTCCGTCTCAGGACCCAGGTGCGGCGGGCGAGCCAGCCTAGGAGAGCGAGGACGACCAGGAGGAGGGGTGGGATGACAGAGGCCTGCCAGGTGAGGAGGACGGGTGGGCCGGGCAGGGTGTCGGTGGTGCCGCCCAGCCAGTCGGCGACGCGCTGGGCGACCCCGGCGGACATCACTCCGCCGAGGGCGCAGGCGAGCATCGCGACGGCGGGGCCCGCGAGGCCGTACATGGCGGTGCGGGGATCGGGGCGGGAGCGGTACAGGGTGTGGGCGACCACGCCGAGCGCGATCACCAGCAGGCTCTGGACCAGGGTGATCCCGCCGAAGGTCATGTCACCGGGCAGCCGCCCCGCCGACCGCCAGCCGGGGCGTGACCAGCCCGCGTACACCACGGCCAGGAGGAGCACGGCGATCGCGCAGGCGGGCAGTCGGCGGACCAGATGCTCGTCCAGGCCTCTGTCGAGGCGCCGCTCGCTGCGGCCCCGGCGGCACACCACCCACACCACGACGACGGCGAGGGCCACGAGTGCCCCGTTCAGCAGCCAGCCCAGCAGTTCCAGGAGGGCGGGGCCGCCCGCGCGGCGGTCGTGGCGGGCCGCTGACGTGCCGACGCCCGCCGCGACGGTCAGGAAGCCGGCCGCCGCGTGCGCGGCCCGCAGCCTGGCCACCAGACGGCGTCCGTACCAGAAGCCGGGCCGGCCGAGCGCGACCCGTGCCGTGTCCTCGACGTCGGGCGCGATACGGGGCGCCCTGTCGTCGTCGGGGCGGGTGCCGTCGTCGCGGTCCATGGGGCGCTGCGACTCGTACTCGCTCCAGGTGCGGTGGGAGAGGTACCACAGGAGGCCGGTCAGGGCGGAGGGCACCAGGGCCGCCAGGGCGAGGCGGCGGCCCGGCTGGCTCCACCAGCCGTCGTCGGAGACGGCCGGGGAGAGAAAGCCGAGCCAGGTGTGCGCCCGCGCGCACGCTTGTGCGCCCGCGCACTGCCAGGCGGTCAGGTCGAGGGCGACCTCGCAGGCCGCCGCGACGAGCAGCACGGTCAGGGTCAGACCGGCCAGCCGGACGAGGAGGCCGTAGAGACGTACCGTCCGTCGGCGGTCGCGGGCGCTGGGGCGCATCCAGTGCGCGAGGTTGACGACCATGAACGGCAGCAGCAACAGCCACAGGGCACGGGAGCCGTTTCCGGACGTGAGGTTGCACCAGACATAGGCCTCGGGGACGGGCCTGCCACGGCTGTCGGCGGGACGTTTCTCCGCGTCGGCGTCGTCGATGCGCCGGAAGACGGCGGCCGTGTCGTCACCGGTGATCCGGACCGTGCGCGGGTCGTCCAGCATGCGTTCGGGGGTGGTGCCGCCGACGCCGTGGACCAGGAGTTCGAGGGCGGTGCCGTCGGGCGTGGACCGGTCGGATTCCGGCTGATCTTGCGCCTCGGCGGGCTGCGGATGTTCCCTGGGTTCCGTATGTGTCGTATGTTCCCTCGCACGATCCACTGTTCCGCTTCCCCCGTGATGCGCCGCAAGTCAGGTGTGATGTGCAGGCACTGATGATCGCCGCTGAGCGGGCCTCGTACACCTGTGGACACCGAATCTCCCCGATCCGTGTGATAGTGGCGGGCGCGAGGAACGGAGCGTGTACGTGCACGTGACTGTGCAGACAGTGGCGTCGCCCCTGGTGGGGCGTGCGAATATGGGACGTCCTCGGGACCGGGGACGGGGGAATGTCCTCGTCGGAGGGGGTAGGGAAGGCGTGTCGGGCGTGATGGGGCGAGAGGACCGGAGCGGGCGTGAGTGAGAACCAGAACCTCCTCGCGGAGCAGCGCCGAGCCCTGATCCTCGACGAGGTACGACGGCGGGGCGGGGTCCGGGTCAACGAGCTGACCCGCAGGCTGGGCGTGTCGGACATGACGGTGCGCCGCGATCTCGACGCGCTGGCCCGCCAGGGCGCGGTGGAGAAGGTGCACGGGGGCGCGGTCCCGGTGGCCGAGGCGAGCACGCACGAGCCGGGTTTCGAGGCGAAGTCCGGGCTGGAGCTGAGCGCCAAGGAGGACATCGCGCGGGCCGCCGCGGAGCTGGTCGCCCCGGGTTCGGCGATCGCCCTGTCGGGCGGTACGACGACGTACGCGCTGGCGCACCGGCTGGTGGACGTGCCGGACCTGACCGTGGTCACCAACTCGGTGCGGGTCGCCGATGTCTTCCACGCCGCCCAGCGTTCGTCGGGGCCCCGGCAGGGCGCGGCGACCGTGGTGCTCACCGGGGGCGTGCGGACGCCGTCCGACTCCCTGGTGGGGCCGGTGGCCGATCAGGCGATCGCGGCGCTCCACTTCGATGTGCTGTTCCTCGGGGTGCACGGGATATCGGTCGAGGCGGGGCTGTCCACGCCGAATCTGGCGGAGGCCGAGACGAACCGGCGGCTCGTGCAGTCGGCGCGGCGGGTCGTCGTGGTGGCCGACCACACCAAGTGGGGGACGGTCGGGCTGAGTTCGTTCGCCGCGTTGGAGCAGGTGGACACGTTGGTGACCGACGCGGGGTTGGCCGCGCAGGCGCGGGCCGAGATCGCTGAGCATCTGCGGCGGTTGGTGGTGGCCGGGGAGGACGCCGACGACGATGCCGATGTGTGAGCGCCGTTGTCGATGAGGACGGTTTGAGGGTGCGGGCTGTCTGTGGCTGGTCGCGCAGTTCCCCGCGCCCCTTGAGGTGCGCTGCAGGGCCCGGCGACGGATAAGGGCTCTCAGTCCATCCACCTGCCTGTAGTCAGCAGTCTTTCGATCGCTGTCGTGAACGGGGCGATGTCCAGGCCCTGTTGTCTCAGCCAGTCGTCCGAGTAGTACTTGTCGAGGTAGCGGTCGCCCGGGTCGCAGAGCAGGGTCACCACACTGCCCTGGCGGCCCGCCGTGACCATCTCGGCCGCGATCTTGAGGGCGCTCCACAGGCCCGTGCCCGTGGAGCCGCCCGCCTTGCGGCCTATGGCGTTCTCCAGGGCGCGTACGGCGGCGACAGTGGCCGCGTCGGGGACCTTCATCATGCGGTCGACGGCGCCGGGGACGAAGCTGGGCTCCATCCGTGGGCGGCCGATGCCCTCGATACGGGAGCCGCAGTCGCAGGTGACGTCGGGGTCGCCGGTGGTCCAGCCCTCGAAGAAACAGGAGTTCTCGGGGTCGGCGACACAGATACGGGTGTCGTACTGCATGTAGTGGACGTACCGGGCGATGGTCGCGGAGGTGCCGCCCGTGCCGGCGGTGGCGACGATCCAGGCGGGCTCGGGGAAGCGCTCCAACCGGAGCTGGCGGAACATGGATTCGGCGATGTTGTTGTTGCCCCGCCAGTCCGTGGCCCGCTCCGCGTAGGTGAACTGGTCCATGTAGTGGCCGCCGGTCTCCCGCGCGAGGCGGGCGGACTCCTCGTACATCCTCCGTGAGTCGTCCACGAAGTGGCAGCGGCCACCGTGGAACTCGATCAGACGGATCTTCTCGGCGCTGGTCGTGCGGGGCATGACGGCGATGAAGGGGACGCCGATCAGCTTGGCGAAGTACGCCTCCGAGACGGCGGTCGAGCCGCTGGAGGCCTCGATGACGGGGCGGCCCGGCCGGATCCAGCCGTTGCACAGGCCGTAGAGGAAGAGGGAACGGGCGAGGCGGTGCTTGAGGCTGCCGGTGGGGTGCGTCGACTCGTCCTTGAGATACAGGTCGATGCCCCAGCTCT
Organism: Streptomyces phaeolivaceus; assembly: GCF_009184865.1. Classification (NCBI taxonomy): domain Bacteria; kingdom Bacillati; phylum Actinomycetota; class Actinomycetes; order Kitasatosporales; family Streptomycetaceae; genus Streptomyces; species Streptomyces phaeolivaceus. Next base: position 668,820 of record NZ_CP045096.1, read on the forward strand.
CGGGCAGCGGGAAGCGCAGCAGATGGGTGTCGGCGGAACGGTTGGCGTCGGCCTGGACCTTCCGCACGGCTTCTTTGAGCCAGCCTCGGTACTCGGTGTCGCTGTGATCGACGTCGAGGGTCGCGCCAGGACGGGTGGGGTGGGGGGTGCTCACGGCGTGCTCCTCACGCATTGCGCCGACGGCGGATCGCGGCGTCGGACAACCCGATCATAAGCACCTTCCGCACGCTTCTCACCTGCATAAACAGTCCTTTGAGCACCTCAAAGACACTCCTGTGGCGAGTATGCGCGGGGCGCATGGGGGGCGCATGCCGCGCGTGCGCCGGAACCCCGCCCCCGGTCCACCGTGCGCACTGGTGCTCGACGCGGGGGACGTGCAGACTTCACCGCACGGGCCGGGTCGATGCCCGGGGGTCACCCGGGGGGAGGCGGCCTCGGGCACACTGGATCACGGTCCGCCGGACACGGATCACGACAGAGGACAGTCGAGGCGCACTAGGGGGCGGGGTACATGGCCGAGCCGGAATTCACGGCCACGGGCGTGCGGATCGGAAAGCGGCTGCGGCAGCTGACCCGGGCGGGGCAGGTCCGGATCGAGGGCGGCAGGCTGCAGTTGCTGACCAGTTACGGCAGCGAGATCGACAGCGCGCCGGTGCAGGCGGTACGCGCCTCGAAGCCCTGGTTCGCGAACGACGACCGGGCGCTGGCCGACGTCAACGGCACCCGCTACACGCTCACGCTGAACGAGCACGACCCCGCCCCGGGGAAGCCGGGACCGCCCTCGGCGCGCCGGTTCATAGAGGCGGTGCGCAGGGCCGCGGGGCGCGGCTGACGAACCGCGAGTTGCGGGACGGGACCCCCTGGGTCACTCTGGTCTCACATCACTCTGGGTTTACCGGCGATAACGCTGCGAACCAGCCCGCCGGCCATGTCAGCAGGCGGCGGTTTTCGCCCAGCCACCTCGCTGGATCCGTACTCCGATCTTCTTCCGGACTCAACTTCGGGGAGTCGCAGCCGTGATCAGCCAGCAAAGCAGGCACTGCACGGTGGAGCTCCAAGCCCTGCCGTCGCGGATCGGCCAGGTCCGCAGAATCGTATCTGCGCAATTGCGCTACTGGCATCTGGATCCCTTGATAGAGCGGGCCGCACTCGGGGTGACCGAGCTGCTGTCCAACGTCCACCGGCACGCCGAGCCGGACAAGATGTGCACCGTGGAGATGGAGTTGCTCCTCGGCCGGCTCACGGTCTCGGTGCACGACAACGACCCCCGCCTCCCGGTCGTCCAGGACGCGGAGCCCTTCGCCACCTGCGGTCGCGGTCTCGCGATGGTCGCCGCGGTCAGCGAGAGCTGGGGTGTGCGCCCGCACGGCGAGACGGGGAAGGTCGTGTGGTTCACGCTGCCGGCGTCCTCGGCGGCGGTGCCGAAGATCTCGCCGTACGACGCCGGGCGGACGCTCGACGTCGGGCCGGCCCTCGACACCGGACAGCCGTACGACACCGGACGCAGGCCCGCCGCGCGTGGGCGCAGGTCCGAACACGCTCCCGCCCGGTCGGCCGTCGCAGGCTGACCGGGCGGTGACCATCCCGTCGTACGGCGGAGTGGACGCGTGGGCCGGGGCGGGTGGGCGCGACGGTCAGCCCGCACCGCCCTTGGCTGCCGGGCCGAACTGCTCGTCCAGGACGGACAGTCGGCGCCAGTACTCGTCCTCGTCGATCTCACCGGAGGCGAAGCGGCGGCCGAGCACCGCGATCGGGGAGTCGCCGGAGGGGCGGGGGTCGCCGCCGTACCGGCGGGGATCCGCGCGCCACGGCCCCCGATGGCCGCGCCCGAGCGTGCGGCGCAGGAGGGTGACGGCGCCGACCACGAGCGCCGCCCAGATCAGCGGGAAGAGAAGGGGCCAGGGCCCGGGGCCGCCGTCCCAGCTCGCGAGGGTCCGCATCTCGGACTCATCTCCTTGGTCGTGTCCATCGCGCGCCTCGCACTCTTCGTGCTCTTCGTGCGCCGCGCGTTCTTCGAGATGCTTCGAGGCTCTCTCCGGGAGGGGGTGCGGGGCGTCGTACGGTCGGCGGCAGTGCGGGTACTTCCCGCGCGGTAGACCGCGCGGTGGGCGACGCCCACCCGGCTAGCCCACGGAGATGTCCACCGCCGGCCGCAGCTTCGCCGCCGAGGCCAGGGCCTCGTGGACGGGGTTGGTGTCGAAGGCGGCCAACAGGGCTCGGTCCGCGGGGTGTTCGGCGGCCGGGTAGGCGATCTGCTCGTAGGCGGTCTGGAAGCGGGGACCCCAGCGGCGGGCGCCGAGGCGGGCCGTGCGGGAGCAGTTGTCGACCATGTACGCGACGTCCCGGGCGCGCATGTAGGGCAGGAGGGAGTCGACCGCCTCGATGACGGACTCGTTGACGATCTCCGACCAGGGATGGCCGCGTTCGGCGAACTCGTCGACCTGGGCGGTCATGGTGGCGACGAAGACACCGGCGGTGAACGGGTCCACCGGGCCCCCGGGCAGACCGCGCTCGTCCCGGCGGGCGTGCGCGCGGTCGCTCAGGGACCACATCGGTGAGCCGCCGATCCGGCTCATCGGGCGGGTGCCCAGACGGCGTTCGGCCAGGATCACGCTGCGCAGCTCGGTGCCGTCGGCGACCTCGTCGTAGATCTCGGCGACGATCTCCCGGGCGGGCCCGTACGTGGCCGTGTAGGCGCGGTCGAAGACGTCCCGGCCGGAGGCGTCGAGGCTTTCGCGGACCGCGCGGAGCCCGGCGCGGGAGATGGTGCGGGCGATCGGGCCGGTGATGTTCTCGCAGGACCGCGCGTACGCGGTCGTCCCGTCGTCGCCCGCGAGCCGGTAGCGGGTGTACAGGCTCTCGACGATGCCGTGGACCGCGCCGAGCAGGACGGCGCGTTCGCCCACGATGTCGGAGAGGTACTCGCTCTCCAGGGTGGTCCGGAAGGTGTACGGGGAGCCGAGGGCGACCGACCAGGCGAGGGCGCGGTCGGTGGCGTTGCCGTCGGGGTCGGCGTGGACGGCGTAACTGCTGTTGATCCCGGCGCCGTTGATCTCGGCGCCCTGCTCGTAGAGACGGCGGACCGAGTCGCCCATCCCCTTGGGGCAGACGGCGACGACGCCGTGTCCGGGAGGGAAGTCGCCGCCGGTCTCGCGGAGGTGGCCGAGGAGGAAGCCGTGGGAGAGGCCGATCGTGGCGCCGGGTTTCAGGGCGGCGAAGATCTTCCGGTGGTGGGCGGCGAGGGCCGCGTCGGCGATCAGCAGGACGACGAGGTCGCTGTCGGCGGTGACGGCGAGCCAGTCGCCGAGGGTGCCGTCCTCCTCGGTGAAGCCGTGGGCGCGGGCGTCGGCGGCCGAGGCGGAGCCGGGGCGCAGTCCGACGGCCACGGTGATGTCGGTGCCGGCGAGGGAGTCGCGCAGATTGCGGGCCTGGGCCCGGCCCTGCGGGCCCCAGCCGACGACCCCGATGCGGCGCACACCGGCGAGGGCCCGGGGCAGCAGCGGGAACAGGTGCCGGCCGCCGCGCAGGATGGTCTCGGTGCCGCCGGGCACGTCCATGGTTTCGAGGGCGAAGACGGTGGAGGTGGTCATGGAGGAGTTGTAGGGTCCGGGCGAGTGTTGCGGCAAGCGCAACCTTCGCAGCGGTGTGTTGCGGATGATGAAAGAGCCAGGTGGGCGGGTATGCGGGACGATCATCGTGAGCTGCGGCTGTTCCTGCATCTGGCCCGGACCCTGAACTTCGGCCGGACCAGCCTGGACTGCCATGTCAGCCCGGCGACGCTGACGCGGACCGTGCAGCGGCTGGAGGCCGACCTCGGGCACCGGCTCTTCGACCGGGGCCCGCGGGGCGTCTCGCTGACGGCCGAGGGGCACCGCTTCCGTGAATACGCGGTGCGGGCGCTGGAGTTGTGGCGCGCGTATCGCGAGGAGCATCCGGACCCCGCCGAACTCACCGGTCGGCTGGCCGTGTTCGCGACGGTGACCGCGTGTCAGGCACTGCTGCCGGACCTGTTGGCGCCGTTCCGCGCGGCCCATCCGCAGGTGCGCCTCGATCTGCGCACGGGTGACGCGGCGGCGGCGCTGGCCCGGCTGGACGAGGGCGAGGCGGACGTGGCGGTCGCGGGCATCCCGGCGCGGCTGCCGGAGCCACTCGTGAGCCGGACGGTGGCCACGACGGACCTGGTGTTCGTCACCGCGCACGACCGCCCGGACCCCGGACTCGACGGCCCCTTCGTCCTGCCCCACCGGGGCCTGGTCCGCGACGCCGCCGACCGCTGGTTCCGCTCCCACGGCGTCTCCCCCGAGCCGGCGGCCGAACCGGAGGGCCACGAGGCGCTGTTGGCGCTGGTCGCGCTGGGCTGTGGCACCGGGGTGATCCCCCGACTGGTGCTCGACCACAGCGCCGTACGGGACCGGCTGACGGTGATCCCCGCCGACCCGCCGCCCGCGCCGTTCCCGATCGGGCTGTGCGTGCGGCGGGCGGATCTGCGGCGGCCACAGGTGGCGGCCCTGTGGAGCCTCACGGCCGAGTTCACCTCCTGATCATCTCGGCGACAACTCTCGTACCCTCACAAGCAATTCGAATTTTCCTCTCCCTCACGGCGTTCGGAATTATTGCTTTCACTTCTCATCTGCGGCACAACCTTCAACGATCCCCGGGCCTCTAATTCGGCGAACCGAAATGAGGGGTCCGTCGAAAAATGAAGTGGGTAGTCCAACGGAACTCGGTGCGCCGAGCGGACAGGGACCGGGCGTGAAACAGAAAACCCGTTCCGCGGCGAGACTCCGCCCGCAGGGAAAAGCCGCGCTGTTCGCCGCCGTGTTCACCGTCGCCGTGCTCTGCGCCGGCGACGCGGTGGCCCGCGGCTACCCGTTCGGGCCGCGTACCCGCGGTGTCAACGACCTCGGCAACCAGTACGTGCCGTTCCACGCGCACCTGTGGGACCTGCCGCACGGCGGGGCCGACGGCGGGCTGCTCGTCAACCGGCAGGCCTTCGTGCTCTGCGCGCTGCTGGTGATCGCCGCCTGGCACTCCCTGTCGTACGGCGTTCCCGGGCCGCGTGCGCTGGGCGCGGCGGGTGCGGTGCTGGCGCTGGTGATCGTCGTCGCGAGCGGCAGTGAGCGGACCACGCGCGCCTTCACCCTGCCGCTCGCCCTGCTCGCCGCCGCCGGCGCGCTGGGCGGGCTGATCCTGCTCGGGCTGCGGCGGAGGGACGGCAGGCCGCTCGCGGTTCTCGCCGTGGCGCTGCTGGTGTGCACGCAGTTCGGCGAGGCCGCCGTCACCGCCGCCGCCGACACCCGGCTGCGCCTCGGGCACATGGACGACTACGCGCCGTGGGGCGCGCGGCAGCGGGCACAGTCGGCGGCGATCGCCGAGGCTGACGGCTGGCCCCGCCACCGGACCGATCCGGGCCGGGAGCAGACCGTCGGCAACGATCCGCTGCTGGTGGGCGGGCAGGGCGCCCAGTACTACAGCAGTCTGACCTCCGACGTGCTCAGCCGGACGCTCACCGCGCTCGGTGGCGGCTGGACCTCGCGGGGCCGCAGTGCGCAGAGCCTGGACAACGCCGTCACGGACGTGGTCTTCTCCGTCGGCGCCCGGGTGCACTCCCCGCCGGACCCGCACCAGAACTGGTTCCCGCAGGACGGCAGCGGGGTGACCGTGACCCGGCGGGACGTGCCGCCACTGGTGACGGTACGGCCGCACACCGACCGCGCCGACGGCCCCACGGACCTCTCCGGCTTCGGGGCGTCGCCGTACCGCAACCAGGAACTGCTGCTGGGCTCGCGGGTGTACACCGTGCCCCGGCTCACCGTGCGCACGGCGGCCGGGAAACCGCCGTCGCCCAGTGACGACGGGCGGCCCGGGGTGATGGTGGGCCCGCTGCCGTACGCGAGCGCGCCGAAGAAGCCGACCATCACGGGCGGTTGCCCGGCGGGGGCCGAGCTGTACCTGTGGGCGCCGCATCTCTCGGGCACCGCGCGGCTCACCGACGGCGCCAATTCCGGTACGGGCGCGAGTGCCAGTGCGAGTGCGAGTGCCGGCTCCGGCTCCGGCTCCGGCTCCGGCTCCGGCTCCGGTGGGGAGTTGACCGGGCGGTTCCGGTCCGATCAACCCGTCACCAAGATCGCCCCGATGCAGCGGCTGGGCACGGTCGGGGACTCCGGACAGTTCCGGATCGAGCTGTCGCCCGACCGGACGAGTCTCGTCCCGGACGGCGCGGTCGGCTGCCTGGACACCGCCCGGCTGCGCACCGCCGTGGCGGGGCTGAAGGCCACCGGTGCCACGAGCGTGAGCGTGGAGGACGGCACCATCAGGGCCGAACTGCCTGCCCACAGCACGGGGATCGCCGACATCGCGGCGCCCCGGATCTCCGGCTGGCGCTGTGCCGCCGACGACGCCCCCGCCCTGCCCGCCAAGAACCACTACGGGCTGATCGCCGTGCCCCTGTACGGCTCCGCGAGCAGTGTGACCTGCGCCTTCCATCCACCGGGGCTGCGCCTGGGCACGGCGGTCGGGGCCGTCTCGCTCAGCGCCACGCTTCTGATCGGGGCGACCGGCCTGGTCCGCCGTCGACGGGAACGGGCCGCGCCCGTCCCCGTACCCCCGGCCACCACTCGACCCGCGCCCGACGACGACCCGACCGCACACGAGCGGCTGACCACCGCGCGCTGAACCGCACCCCTGGGGGGAGAACATGCTCATCTCGATCGTCGCACCCTGCTACAACGAGGAAGCCGTCGTCGCGCGCTTCCACGAGGAGATCCAGAAGGTCGCGGAGGAACTGCTCCCGCTCGGCCACGACATGGAGTTCGTGTACGTGGACGACGGCAGCCGGGACCGCACGCTCACCGTGCTGAAGCAACTGGCCGAGCAGGACGCGCGCGTCCGGTACGTCTCGTTCAGCCGCAACTTCGGCAAGGAGGCGGCGCTGCTCGCGGGACTGCGGCACGCCTCGGGCGAGTCCGTGATCGTCATGGACGCCGATCTGCAGCACCCGCCGGAACTGATCCGCCGCATGGTCGGCCTACGGGAACAGGGCTACGACCAGGTCACGCCCGCCGCACCCGCACCGGCGACGGGCTCGTGCGCACCGCCACCGCCCGCCTGTACTACCGGCTGGTGAACCGGCTCGTGGACGTCGAACTCGTCGACGGCGTGGGCGACTTCCGGCTGCTGTCCCGCCGGGTGGTGGACGCGGTCCTGGACCTCACCGAGTACAACCGGTTCTCCAAGGGCCTCTTCGCCTGGGTCGGTTTCCCGGGCACGACCTTCGCGTACGAGAACGCGGTGCGCGAGCACGGCCGCAGTTCCTGGAGTCTGCGGTCGCTGCTCGACTACGGGCTGGACGGGCTGCTCTCCTTCAACAACCGGCCGCTGCGGGCCGCCCTGTACGTCGGCCTGTGCCTGCTGGTGTGCGCGGGGCTCCAAACGGCGTGGATCGTGGGCTCGGCACTCGTCAACGGCGTGGAGACTCCGGGCTATGTCACCATCGTCATGGCCGTCACCGGGCTCGCCGGCGTACAGATGATCATGCTCGGGGTGATCGGGGAGCACACCGGCCGGATCTACTACGAGGTGAAGGGGCGCCCGCACTTCCTGGTGAAGGCGACCAATGTGGAGGAGGCGGCGCGGATGGAGCGGACGGAGGGGCACGCGGCGTGCGGCACGACGAAGGACCCCATTCGCTGATGGGGACGGCGACACGGACCAGGACGCTCCCCGAGGCCCACCCGGGGCCGGAGCGCCGCATATCAGGACAGATCATCACCTTCGCCCTGGTCGGCGTGGTCAACACCCTGACCTACTACGGCCTTTACCTGTTGTTTCTCCATTGGCTGCCCTATCTCGGCGCGCATGTTCTTGCATTCATCCTGAGCATGACGGGTTCCTTTTTCCTCAACGCGCGATTCACCTATCGCACCCGTCCGACCTGGCGTAAATTCCTGCTGTTTCCGCTGACCAATGCCACGAATTTCCTGCTCACCACGACGGGCGTTTATGTGATCGTGGACGTCCTGCACGCGGGCAGCCGGTTCGCCCCGCTGCTCGCTTCGGGGGCGGCGATCCCCGTGACGTTCGTGGTGTCCCGCACGATCATGCTGCGGGGCTCCCGGCCCGTGTGAGGGGGGTCAGACCAGCGCGCCCAGCGGGTCGTCGAGCACCGGTTGCCACGCCAACTCGGCCGCTCCGACCAGGCTGTTGTGATCGAGGGTGCAGGCCAGGATCGGCGGGACCCCGCTCTGCCGGCCCCACAGGCTGCGGTCGGCGACGACGGCGCGCAGCCGGTCGGGGTCGGCGTCGAGCAGGGAGCCGTGCATCCCGCCGAGGATGATCCGGTCCGGGTTGAGGATGTTGACCAGGCCCGCGAGCCCGAGGCCGAGACGGTCGATGATGGCCTCGGCGGCCGTACGGACGACCGGGTCGCCGTACCGGGTGCGGATCAGCTCGTTGGCCTGCTGGAGCAGTGAGCCCTCGGGGCCCGGGTCGCGGCCGACGGCGGTGAGGAAGGCGCGCGGGTCGGCCTCGACGTCGAGGCAGCCTCGGCTACCGCAGTGGCAGGGGCGGCCCTCGGGGTTGACGGTGAGGTGACCGACCTCCAGGGCGAGGCCCGAACTGCCCATGTGCAGGCGGCCGTCGAGGACCAGCGCACCGCCGACGCCCCGGTGCCCGGTGGCCACGCACAGCAGATCGCGGGAGCCGCGCCCGGCGCCGTGCCGGTGCTCGGCGAGGGCGGCGAGGTTGACGTCGTTGGCCGCGAACGCGGGCCCCTCGATACCGGCCGCGCGGACCCGCTCGGCGAAGATCTGCCGGACGGGCGCCCCGGCCGGCCAGGCCAGGTGCAGCGGGTTCAGTGCCAGCCCCGCCGGTTCGGCGACCGCGGACGGCACGGCGAGACCGGTGCCCACGCATCGCCGGCCGGTCTCCCGCAGCAGTTCGGCGCCCGCGTCGACGACCGAGCCGAGCACCTTCGCCGGGTCGGCGTCCACGATCTCGCAGGCGGGTGTGGTGGCGACGATCCGTCCGCCGAGCCCGACCAGCGCGGCCCGCCAGCCGTCGGCGTGCACCTGGGTGGCGAGCGCGACGGGCCCCTCCTCGGCGACTTCGAGGCGGTGCGAGGGCCGGCCCTGCGATCCGGCGGCGGCGCCCGGGTGCGCGTCGACCCGGATCAGCCCCAGCGCCTCCAACTCGGCGGCGACGGCACCGGCGGTGGCGCGGGTGACGCCCAGTTCGGCGGTGAGCACGGCCCTCGTCGGTGCCCGGCCGGTGTGCACCAGTTCCAGCGCCGGACCGAGTGCGCCCCTCCCCCGGTCCAGCCGGGTGCGTGTCGCCGTCGGTGTCCCTTCGCCCGCCGCCTTGGGGGCCGCCTTCCCGTCCATGAGGGCGAGTCTCCCATGATCCGCACGGCGCGGAACCACGCCGGCGGCCGTCAGCCGTCGTCGAACCCGCCGACCCGCAGGGTGACGTTCAGCCGGCCGGTCAGCCCCAGCCGGGCGGGCGCGGTCCCCGCGCACACCCGGGGCACCCCGTGGTACGCCTGCCGTGCCGGCCCGCCGAACACGAAGAGATCACCGCTGCGCAGCTCCACGTCCGTGTACGGCCGCGACCGGGTCTCCGTGTCGCCGAAGCGGAAGACGCAGGTGTCACCGAGGCTCAGCGACACCACCGGCGCGTCCGGCCGCTCGTCGGCGTCCCGGTGCGTGCCCATGCGGGCGTCGCCGTCGTAGAAGTTGATCAGCGCGATGTCGGACGCGGCGGACGCGACCTCCTCACCCGGGGCGCCGGTGACCCGGGCGTCCGCGCCCAGGACGTCCATGACCGCGCGCCGGCCCAGCTCGCCCAGCCAGGGCGGGAACGGTTTCACGGGTGCGCCGTCGACGGCCGTGCGGGCGTAGGCGTACGGGTACCAGTGGTGGCCGAGGCAGACCTGCCGGGCGGTCATCGTGGCGCCGCCGGGCGTGCGGACCGTGCGGAGTCAGGTGGGCGGCCGGTCCCACGCTCGGCGGGCATCCAGAAGCCGACGCTGCGCGCGGGACCGTTCGGCGGCCGGGCGTGGGCCGGTGCTCGGTTAGCCTGGGCACACGATGAGCGACCGTATGACCGCGCCCTGGGGCGAATACACCCTGGCCCGCTTTCCCGAGGACCCCCGTGACCAGCTGCGCGCCTGGGACGCGTCCGACGCGTATCTGCTGCGCCACCTCGCGGAGAGCGGGACCGTGCTGGACGGGGCGGTCGTGGTCGTCGGGGACCGCTGGGGCGCGCTGACCACCGCGCTGGCCACCGCGTCGGCCGGGCACGGGCCGACGCAGATCACCGACTCGTTCCTGAGCCGGGAGGCGACACGGGCCAACCTGGGGCGCAACGGTGTGGCTGCGGACGCTGTACGGCTGCTCACCACCCGGGACACTCCCCCGGACCGGATCGACGTGCTCCTGGTCCGGGTCCCCAAGAGCCTCGCGCTGCTGGAGGACCAGTTGCACCGGCTCGCGCCCGCCGTGCACGAGGGCACGGTCGTGATCGGCACCGGGATGGTCAAGGAGATCCACACCTCGACGCTCAGGCTGTTCGAGCGGATCCTCGGCCCGACCCGCACCTCGCTCGCCCAGCAGAAGGCGCGGCTGATCTTCTGCACTCCGGACGCTGCGGTCCTCAAGGCCCGGGGTGCCGTTCCATGGCCGTACTCCTATCAACTCCCCGATGACACCGGCCTGTTGGCCGGGCGGTCCGTGGTCAATCACGCGGGGGTGTTCTGCGCCGACCGGCTCGACATCGGCACCCGGTTCTTCCTGCGGCACCTGCCGGGGGACACGGGCGGTGGACGGGTCGTCGATCTGGGGTGCGGCAACGGCGTGGTCGGTACGGCGGTCGCGCTGGCCGACCCGGACGCCGAGGTGGTGTTCGTGGACGAGTCGTACCAGGCGGTGGCCTCGGCGGAGGACACGTACCGGGCGAACCGGCCGGGCGGCGGGACGACCGAGGGGACAGCGGGCGGGAAGGCCGAGTTCGTGGTCGGCGACGGGCTGGAGGGGTTCGCGGCGGGCAGTGTCGATCTCGTCCTGAACAATCCGCCGTTCCACTCCCATCAGGCGACGACCGACGCCACGGCCCGGCGGATGTTCACCGGGGCGCGGCGGGCGCTACGGCCGGGTGGTGAGCTGTGGGTGGTCGGGAACCGTCATCTGGGCTATCACGTGACGCTGCGGCGGATCTTCGGCAACAGTGAACTCGTCGCGAGCGACGCCAAGTTCGTGGTGCTGCGGGCCGTCAGGCAGGGCTAGGCCCCGTCGTCACCTTCCCGTCGTCGCCCGGAGGGCGGCCTCGCGGCGTCGTGGGGGTACCTCACCTGGCGGCCCCGGCCGGGAGGGTCGCGGCGCCGCGCAGGGCACGCGGGGAGGCGCCCAGTTCCCGGCGGCACGCCTTGTTGAAGGCCTGGAGGTCGGGGATGCCGACGGACGCGGCCACGGCGGGGATGGAGAGGGTCGTGGCGCGGAGCAGATGGTGGGCGCGTTCGAGTCTGCGGCGGCGGATGTAGGCGACGACCGTGCCGCCGGTCTCGGCGTGGAACAGCCGGGTCAGATGGTTGTGGGAGACACCGGCCACGCGGGCCACCTCCGGGATGGTGAACGGCGCGGCGAGATGGGCCTCGATGTGGGCGATGGCGGTGGTGACCGCGGGATGCGGGCCTGGGGCCGCCGCGGCCGGCGGGGTGAGGTGGGCGACGCGCCACAGGGCGGTCCACAGTTCGGCGCGGGTGCGGTCGGGCTCGCTCGGGGCGGCGGCCACCGCCTGGAGCAACAGGCCGGTGAGCGTGGGGAGTTCGGGGCCGGTGTCCTGCACCACCGGGACCGTGCGGGCGGGTCCGGCCGGGGCGATGCGCAGATGGGCGAAGAGGTGTTCGGAGCGGCCCCGGTAGCGGTAGCGGACGGTGGTGCCGGGCGGGACCAGACTGACCCGGCCGGGGCGGATGACATGGGCCGTGCCGTCGACGGTCAGTTCGGCCTCGTACTGGTAGAGGTGCAGTTGCCACAGCTCCGGCAGCCGGAACACGTCCGTGCGGCTCGCGACGCCGTGCACGCCGACACCGATGAGGGCGACATCCGGCGGCTCACCGAGGTGGATCTCCGTCTCCCGCATGTCCGGAAAAATATCAGTGACGGGCGTCACACTCCGGTCCCCGGCGGCGCGCTTCGCAAGACGGTCACAATCCCACGCGCGACGGACGCGTACGGGCCGTCACGGGGACGCGGACGGAGCGGTCGCCTCCGTCCGCAGGACGCCGATGAGGCGGGCCACCGTCTCCGTCATCGCCGCCCGGCCCGCCGCGAGGTACCGGCGCGGGTCCACGACCTCGGGGCGGGCGGCGAGATGTTCACGGATCGCGCCGGTCAGGGCGATGTTGAGCGCGGTGCCGATGTTGACCTTGGCGATGCCGCCGGTGACGGCCGTCCGCAGTTCGTGGTCCGGGACACCGGAGGAGCCGTGCAGGACGAGGGGGACGTCGAGGGCGGCGGCCAGCCGTTTCAGGAGGGCGTGGTCGAGGGCGGCGGTGCGGGTGGTCATCGCGTGCGAGCTGCCGATGGCGACGGCGAGGGCGTCCACGCCCGAATCGGCCACGAAGGCCCGTGCCTCGTCGGGGTCGGTCCGGGCGCCGGGCGCGTGCGCGTCGAGCGGCGCCGAGCCGTTCTTGCCGCCCACCTGCCCCAACTCGGCCTCGATCCAGAGCCCTTGACCGTGCGCCCAGGCCACTGCGGTGTGGGTGGCGGCGAGGTTGTCCAGGTAGGGCAGGTGGGAGGCGTCGTACATCACGGAGCTGAACCCGGCGTCGGCGGCCCGGCGCAGCAGGCCCTCGCTCCGGATGTGGTCGAGGTGGAGGGCGACGGGCACGGCGGCCCGCTCGGCGGCGGCGGTCGCGGCGCGGGCCAGTGGGAGCACGTCCCCGCCGTGGAACCCGACCGCGTTCTCGCTGACCTGGAGCACGACGGGCGCGGCGACGGACTCGGCGCCCGCGACGACCGCTTCGACATGCTCCAGGGTGATGACATTGAACGCGGCGACCGCGGAGTGCGCGGCGGCGGCCCCGGTGATCAGTTCACCGGTCGTAGTGAGCGGCACGACTCCTCCTGTTTCAGCGGGCGTTCGTGTCGGGGGCGTCGAGGATCACCGAGCGGGTGAGATGGCGCGGGCGGTCGGGGTCGAGGCCGCGGGCGGCGGCCACGGCGACGGCGAGCCGCTGGGCGCGGACCAGTTCGGCAAGCGGATCGAGCCCGCCGACCACCCAGGTCCCGCCGGTCTCCCGCACCTGCGCGGCCAGCCCCTCGGGCGCCTCGCCGAGCATCCAGGTCGCCGTGGAGCGGGTGCTGACGCTGATCGGGCCGTGCCGGTACTCCATCGCCGGGTACGCCTCGCTCCAGGCGAGCGCGGCCTCCCGCATCTTCAGCGCGGCCTCCTGGGCGAGGCCCACGGTCCAGCCCCGGCCGAGGAAGGTGAACTGGGTGCTGTCGACGAGCCCTTCGGGCAGCGGTGCCGCCAGCGCGGTGCGCGCGTCGGCGACGGCGGCCTCGGTGTGCAGGCCCAGATGGGCGCGGAGGAGGGTGAGGGCGGTGGTGGCGAAGCGGGTCTGCACGACGGACCTCTCGTCGGCGAAGTCCAGGACGACGCTGTCGTCCGCGGTCGTCATGACGGGGGTGGCGGGGTCGGCGGTGACCGCCGTCGTGCGTGTACGGCCCCGGAGCGCGTCCAGCAGTTCCAGCACCTCGGTGGTGGTGCCGGAGCGGGTGAGGGCGACGACCCGGTCGTAGGCGCGTCCGTGGGGGAACTCCGAGGCCGCGAACGCGTCCGTCTCCCCGTGCCCGGCCCGCTCGCGCAGGACGGCGGCGGCCTGCGCCATGAAGTACGACGTGCCGCAGCCGACGAGCGCCACCCGCTCCCCCGGCGCGGGCAGGACCCCGGCGTGTTCGACCGCCCCGGCGGCGGCTCGGGTCCAGCACTCGGGCTGGGTGCGCAGTTCGTCCTCGACATGGGTCATACGGTCACCCTCCCCGGGAGGCACCGGGATCATGCTTGTTGTTGCAATGTATGGTCGACTTTCGAGCATCTTCGAGCACAGGCGCGTCCGCGCGCAAGAGGAGGGCCCATGTCCCGCGACGCCCGCTGGCAGACCCTGCTCGAACTGCTGGTCGAGCGGGGGCGGCTGGACGTCGAGGAGGTGGCCGCCGAGCTGGGGGTGTCCGCAGCGACGATCCGGCGGGACTTCGACCAGCTCGCCGAGCAGCAGATGCTGGTGCGCACCCGGGGCGGCGCGGTCGTGCACGGCGTGTCGTACGAGCTGCCGCTGCGCTACAAGACGGCCCGGCGCGCCACGGAGAAGCAGCGCATCGCGAAGGCGGTGGCGGATCTCGTCGCCCCCGGCGAGGCGGTCGGCCTGACCGGCGGCACGACCACCACCGAGGTGGCGCGGGCGCTGGCCGTCAGGGGCGATCTGGCCGGACGGGGTGATCCGGCGTCCGGCGCGCCCGCGCTGACCGTGGTCACGAACGCGCTCAACATCGCGAGCGAGCTGGCCGTGCGGCCACAGTTCAAGATCGTGGTGACGGGCGGGGTGGCCCGCGCCCAGTCGTACGAACTCGTCGGCCCGCTCGCCGACGGCGTGCTCGACCGGATCACGCTGGACGTGGCCGTCCTCGGTGTGGTCGCGCTGGACGTCGTGCACGGCGCCGCCGCGCACGACGAGGCGGAGGCGGCCGTGAACCGGCTGCTGTGCGAGCGTGCCGAGCGGGTCGTGGTCGCGGCCGACTCCAGCAAGCTGGGGCGGCGGGCCTTCGCCTGGATCTGTGCGACGGGGTCGGTGGACACGCTGGTGACGGACTCGGCGGCGGCGCCGGAGACCGTGCGTCGGTTCGAGGAGGCCGGGGTGCGGGTCGTCGCCGTCTGAGGCCGGCCGGTGGGGTGTCGGGCCTGGAACGGGGTCGGCCCGTGAGCCGGTTTCGGTGTCAGTCCTGGAGCCAGGGGGCCAGCATGCCGCCCCGCTTCAGCGTGGTCAGGACGAGGGAGACGTCGATCGAGGTGACGTCGTGGAGCCACGGGGAGCGGGTGACGAAGTCATGGAGGGTGGTCTCGTCGGGGAACGCGGTGAGGACGAGGAGTTGGCGTTCGCCGGTGACGAAGCTGGTGTAGCGGACGTGGGCGGACTCGGCGAGGGCCGCCGTCACGGGGTCGACCTTCGCCGGGGGTGTACGGACCCAGAGGACGGCCTCGACCGGCAGTCCCAGCACCGCGGGTTCGATCACGGCGCGGATACGGACCCGGCCGTCGCGCCGTAACGTGCCGAGGCGGCGGCGCGCGGTGGCCTCGGACACGCCCGAGACGCGGGCGAGTTCGTCGTAGGTGCGGCGCCCGTCCTCGGCGAGGGCGTGCAGCAACAGCCGGTCGGCGCGGGAGAGTTCGAGGGAGGTCTCACCGGTCGGCAGCGGATCGGGGATCGGTGGCGGCGCGGTGTCGGAGGGGGACGAGCCCTTCAGCGCGGCGATCTCGGCCTCGGTGAGCAGGCCCGTGTGCCACTCCCGGATGGTGCGGACATGGCGCAGCACGGGAAGGGTGTGGGTCTCCACCACGCCCGGCAGACCGGCGAGTTCGTCCAGCACCAGGCCCGCCAACCGGTCGCGGGGCCAGCGCAGTTCGGCGAGACAGTCCGGGGTGCCGGTGAGGACGTGGGCGAAGACGCAGTCGGGGCGGCGGGCCAGCGCGGTGGCGGTGACCCGGGCCCGGCCGGGGGCGCAGCGGACGCCGACCACGGCACTGCGCCCGCGCATCGCCATCGCCCCGATCCGGACGAGACCGGCCTCCACGAGACGGGTGCCGCGCCGGACCACGGTGCGCTCGGGCTCGCCGAGGGCCGCCGCGATACGGTGCCAGGCGGCCCGGCCGTCGATCTGCAGCGCGCTGATGATGCGCCGGTCCAGCGAATCCGTCACGGGTCCGGTCTGCGGTGCGTCCATCGGCCCCAGCCTATGGCGGATTCCGTCAACTCCGCAGGGCTTCTTGTTCCCTTCCGTCGCCGTGGCCCAGCCTGCCGTGAAGTGGAATGGCGTGGTCCCGCACGGTCTCCCCGCCGTGCGGGCCCATCCCCCACGCACCCGCACCCGCACCCGCACCCGCCGCACGAACCCATGACTCCCGTGACTCCCCGACGTACGGAGATGGTTGACGTGACGCTGCCCCCCGGCGGTCCCCCACGTTCCCCGGCCGCCGACTTCTCTCCGCGGGTGCCGCTCCGGCCCGCCTGCGGTCGGCGGGGCCGATCGGCGCTCCTGGGCCCCGGGCTGGTGCTGGCCGCCGCCAGTGTGGGCGCCGGCGACATGGTGACGTCGCTGGCGGGCGCCGCCGGGTACGGGATGGCGCTGATGTGGGCGATCGTCATCGGTGTCGTCCTCAAGTACGCGCTCACCGAGGCGGTGGGCCGACTGTACCTGGCCACCGGGCAGACCGTGATCGCGAGCCTGAAGTCGGCGGCCCGCTGGCTCCCGGCGGCCTTCCTGCTGTTCGTCCTGGTGATCGGGCTGCTGTACGGGGCGGCGCTCAGCTCGGTGGCGTCCCTGGCCCTGTCGACGCTGTTTCCCGTGCTGCCGGTCCGGCCGGTCGCCCTGGTGATCGCGCTGGTGGCGGCGGCGATCGTATACGTCGGCCGGTACACGGTGTTCGAGCGGGTGATGAGCGTCTTCCTGCTCGCCAAGTTCCTCGGCATGGCCGTCCTGGCGGTGGCCACGCTCGCCACCGCCGACGATCTGCCCGGCCTGCTCGGCGACCGCGCATCTGGAGCGGATCGAGCGGGTCGATCCGGCGGTGAACGCGATCGTGACGCTGGTGGCCGACCGGGCGCTGGAGCAGGCGGCGGAGGCGGACGACCGGATGGCGGCCGGAGAGCCGGTCGGCCCGCTGCACGGGCTGCCCGTCGCGCACAAGGATCTGCACGACACCGCGGGCATCCGTACGACGTCCGGCTCACCGATCTTCGCCGACCGGGTCCCCGACCAGAACCATCTGGTGGTGGAGCGGCTGCGGAAGGCGGGCGCGATCACGCTCGGCAAGACCAACGTCCCCGAACTGGGCCTGGGTTCGCACACCGTCAACCCCGTGTTCGGGGCGACGCGCAATCCGTACGACCTCTCCCGCAGCGCGGGCGGCAGCAGCGGCGGGGCGGGGGCGGCGCTCGCCTGCGGGATGCAGCCGATCGCCGACGGCAGCGACACCGGGGGCTCGCTGCGCAATCCCGCCTCCTTCAACAACGTCGTGGGGCTGCGGCCCTCGCCCGGCCGGGTGCCGTCCTGGCCGGACAAGGCGCCCTGGGGCCAGCTGTCGGTGAAGGGGCCGATGGCCCGGACCGTGGCGGACGTCGCCCTGACCCTGTCCGTGCTCGCCGGTCCCGACCCCCGCGATCCGCGTTCCCTGCAGACGCCCGGCTCCACCTTCGCCTGGCAACTCGACGGCGATCTACGGGGGTTGCGGGTCGCCTGGTCCCCGGATCTCGGTGGGCGGGTGCCCGTCGACCCGGAGGTACGGGAGGCGCTGCGCCCGGCGCCCGAGGTGTTCGCCGCGCTGGGCTGCGAGGTCGAGGAGGCCTGCCCGGACCTGAGGGGCGCGGACGAGGTGTTCCTCGCCCAGCGCGCCTGGCAGGTGGAGCTGTCGTACGGGCCGCTGCTGGACGACCACCGCGACCGGCTCGCCCCGGACGTGATCTGGAACATCGAGGAGGGCCGCAGGCTGGGCGGCCCCGACCTGGGGCGGGCGCAGGCGCTGCACGGCGCGCTCTTCCACCGGGTCCGTGAGTTCTTCGAACGGTACGACCTGCTGTTGCTGCCGGTCAGCCAGGTCGCGCCCTTCGACATCGGCCTGGCGTATCCGACGGTCGTCGACGGCACCCCGATGGAGACCTATCTCGACTGGATGCGGTCGGCGTATCTGATCTCCGTCACGGGGTGCCCGGCCCTGTCCGTGCCGGCCGGGTTCACCCCGGAGGGGCTGCCGGTCGGGTTGCAGATCGTGGGGCCGCACCGGCGGGACTGGTCGGTGCTGCGGGCCGGGCACGCGTTCGAGCGGGCGACGCGGGTGGGTGAGCGACGGCCGCCGGTGGTGGCCGCCGCGCCCGGGGGTGCCGTACGGCGGTCAGTGTGAGTGGTCCTCCGGTTGTCCCGGCTCCGCCGCTTCTCCCGCGCGGACCGTGAACGCCGCCGTGTGCACCTTGCCCTCGTGCTTGAAGTCGAGGAAGAGGCGGTAGGTGCCGTCGCTGGGTGCCGTGGCCGTGAAGGAGATGGCGGGGCCGGGGCGGGTCTTCCCGTCGCCGGGCTCGCCGTTCGGGTGCACGTGCAGATAGGCGAGGTCGCCGGAGCGCAGGGCGACCAGGTGGCCGTAGGCGCCCAGGTAGGGCTGGAGGTCGGTGACGGGCCTGCCGTCGCGGGAGACCTTCAGCTTCAGCTCGCTCCCGGCGCCCGCGCGCAGGCTTCCGTCCAGCTCGACCTCGTAGCCGTTGACCTCGGTGGTGTCGGCCGGCGCCGGGAACTTCGCCGGCTTGTACGTGCCCGCCGCCGCGAGGTCGGCCCCCAGGGTGAGGTTCTCGGCGTTCTTCCCGGCCGGGGTGAAGTCGGCGAAGACGCGGTAGTCGCCCGCCCTGGGCAGGTCGACGGGGGTGCTCCAGGTGCCGTCGGCGGCGCGCACGGGGTGCAGATGGCGGAAGGTGACCAGGTCGCGTGAGGCGAGGATGAGGTGGAGTTCCTTGTCGTGCTCGCGCTGGAACGCGGTGACGGCACGGCCGTCCTCGTCCCGGATGACGAACCGCAGGTCGCCGCGGTGCCCGGCGGTGACGTCCGGGGTCCGCAGGTCGAGGGTGTAGCCGCCCTCCGAGATCTGCAGTCCACCGGCCGGGGCCGAGGCCTGTCCGCCCTCCCCCCCTCCCCCGGGATCCGGTGACTCCTCGTCCTCGCCGTGGGCGTCATGGGGCGCGCTCACCGCCGGGGCCTCGGTGTCCGAGACCACGGGTTCGACGCCCTTGCCCACGCCGTACGCGGCGCCGAACGTCGCGGCCAGCGCGGCGGCGAACGCGGTGATCCTCAGTCCGGTGTTCATGGCCGTCTCCTCGGGATTTCGGGGCCTCCACTCAGCTCACGATACCCCTAGGGGGTATAGAGTCAAGCGGCGTGAGTGACTTGCCGCAGATACCCACTGGGGGTATACAGGGAGGCAGGGCCCCAAAGATACCCCCACCGGGTATACGACCGTCCGCGCCGCCGCCCACGAGGTACGAGGAGCAGCCATGACCATCACCGGGACCGGGACCGCCGCCGCCGAGGTGGAACTCGCCATCGGCGGGATGACCTGTGCCTCCTGCGCGGCCCGGATCGAGAAGAAGCTGAACCGTATGGACGGCGTCACGGCCACGGTCAACTACGCCACCGAGAAGGCGAAGGTCAGTTACGCGGACGACGTCTCGGTGGGGGATCTGATCGCCACCGTCGAGGCGACCGGCTACACGGCACGGGAGCCCGCGCCACCCGCGCGGGCGGAGCCCGACGACACGGACGGGGCCGCCGAGGACGACGAACTGCTGCCGCTGCGGCAGCGGCTGATCACGGCGGTGGTCCTGGCCGTCCCGGTCGTCGCGATGGCCATGATCCCGGCGTTGCAGTTCGAGTACTGGCAGTGGCTGTCCCTGACGCTGGCCGCGCCCGTGGTGACGTACGCCGGGTGGCCCTTCCACCGGGCCGCGTGGACGAACGCCCGGCACGGTGCCGCGACCATGGACACCCTGATCTCCCTCGGCACCCTGGCCGCGTTCGGCTGGTCGCTGTGGGCGCTGTTCCTCGGCACGGCGGGCACACCGGGCATGACACACCCCTTCGAGCTGACGATCGTCCGGGGTGACGGCGCCGGGAGCATCTATCTGGAGGCGGCGGCCGGGGTGACCGCCTTCATCCTCGCCGGGCGCTACTTCGAGGCCCGCGCCAAGCGGAAGGCGGGCGCGGCGCTGCGGGCGCTGCTGGAGCTGGGCGCGAAGGACGTCACCGTGCTCACCCCGGAGGGTGGCGAACGGACGCTCCCGGTCGCCGAGTTGAAGGTCGGCGACCGCTTCCTGGTACGCCCAGGCGAGAAGATCGCCACCGACGGGACGGTCGTCGAGGGCTCGTCCGCCGTGGACGCGTCCCTGCTCACCGGCGAGTCCGTGCCCGTGGAGGTGGTGGCCGGCGACCCCGTCACCGGTGCCACCGTGAACGCGGGCGGGCGGCTGGTCGTCGAGGCCGGCCGGATCGGCGCCGACACCCAACTGGCCCGGATGGCGCGGCTGGTGGAGGACGCGCAGAACGGGAAGGCCGCCGCCCAGCGGCTCGCCGACCGGATCTCCGCCGTCTTCGTGCCGATCGTGCTCGCCCTCGCCCTGGGCACCCTCGGTTTCTGGCTGGGCAACGGCGCCGGACCCACGGCCGCGTTCACCGCCGCCGTCGCCGTACTGATCATCGCCTGCCCCTGCGCCCTGGGGCTCGCCACGCCGACCGCGCTGCTGGTGGGCACCGGGCGCGGCGCCCAACTGGGCATCCTGATCAAGGGCCCGGAGGTGCTGGAGTCGACACGCCGGGTCGACACCGTCGTCCTCGACAAGACCGGGACCGTGACCACCGGCCGGATGACCCTGCTGGCCGTGCACCCCGCGGACGGCGTCGACGAGGCCGAAGTGCTGCGTCTGGCGGGCGCGTTGGAGCACGCCTCCGAGCATCCGGTCGCCCGTGCCGTCGCCGAGGGCGCGGCGGCGCGGCTCGGCGCGCTGCCCGTGCCGGAGGACTTCGCGAACGTACCCGGTCTCGGTGTGCGGGGGATCGTCGACGGCCACGCGGTCCTCGTCGGCCGTGAACGGCTCCTCGCCGACTGGGCCATGGAGCTGCCGGAGGACCTGGCACGGGCACGGGCCGGGGCCGAGGCGTCCGGCCGTACGGCTGTCGCGGTCGCCTGGGACGGAGACGTCCGCGCGGTGCTCGAAGTCGCGGACGCGGTGAAGGAGACCAGCGCGGAGGCGATCACCCGGCTGCGGGCGCTCGGCCTCACCCCGATCCTGCTGACCGGCGACAACCGGGCCGTGGCCGAGTCCGTCGCCCGCGAGGTCGGGATCGCGGCCGAGGACGTGATCGCGGAGGTGCTGCCGCAGGACAAGGTCGACGTCGTCGAGCGGCTCCAGGGCGAGGGCCGTTCGGTCGCGATGGTCGGTGACGGTGTCAACGACGCGGCGGCGCTCGCGCGGGCCGATCTGGGGCTGGCCATGGGCACGGGCACCGACGCCGCGATCGAGGCGAGCGATCTGACCCTGGTCCGGGGCGACCTTCGCGCGGCGGCCGACGCCATCCGCCTGGCCCGCCGGACCCTCGGCACCATCCGGTCCAACCTGTTCTGGGCCTTCGCCTACAACGTGGCCGCGCTTCCGCTCGCTGCGGCCGGCCTCCTCAACCCGATGATCGCCGGGGCGACCATGGCCTTCTCCTCGGTCTTCGTCGTCGGCAACTCCCTGCGCCTGCGCACGTTCCGGGCGGCCGACTGAGGCGACGGACCGACTCGCGCAGGGCGAAGGGCCGTTCCACGCCGAGCAGTCACATGCGGCGAGGGGCGGCCCTTCCGCCGCGCCCGTCGGCCTAGGGCGTGTTTCGGAAGTCCCTTCGTCGCCCGCAGGGCGGCCTCCCGGCGTCGTGAGGGGTACCTCCCGGTCGAGCGAAGCCGAGAGTGGGGGAGCGTGCATGGCACCGCGAGGCAGACGGGAATGTGACGACAGGGCCTAGCGACGCCGCCAGGGCAGGACCGCCGGGTCCGCCGGGGTGCCCTCCGCGCGGACGAGGGCGTCGCCGATCGCCTCGCCGATCTCGGCCAGCTGGCGCACCTGCTCGGGGGTGAGGGCGTCGAAGACCACACGGCGTACGGCTTCCACATGGCCGGGGGCCGCGCGGTCCAGCAGCCCCTGCCCCTCGCCCGTGAGGACGGCCAGCTGGCCCCGGCCGTCGGCGGGGTCCTCCCGGCGGTCCACGAGTCCGGCCTCACCGAGACGGTTGACCGCGTGGGTGAGACGGCTGCGGGTGATCTTCAGCCGACGGGCCAGCTCGGACATGCCCAGCGCCCGGTCGGGAGCGGACGAGAGATGGGCCAGCAGGGCGTAGTCGGCGTGCGTCATCCCCGCGTCACGGCGCAACTGGCGGTTGAGGTAGTCGCTGAGCAGGGTCGAGAAATCGATGTAGGCCAGCCAGGCCCTTTGTTCCTCGGAGTCGAGCCAGCGCGGCGTGGTGGGCATGGTCTCACTCTAACGACGTCCGTTTGAAGCTTCAATCACAAGGTGCAGCGTCGAGACCGCGTGCCTTTCGTGCACCGACCGTGCTTGCTCTACGGAGCCTTCTCCTACAAGAACAAGCTGATCCGTGGCGTCCCCGGCTCCACGGCACCCAGGTCTTCTCCGCCACCGAGCGCTTCAACTCCTGGGCCCAGCGCGGCGCCGTCATCGGGAAGGCCCCGCACAAGGCGGGCGCCAAGCTGTTCATGAGCCGGCTGAACTCCGAGTCCACGCAGGAACACGCCATCGCCACCTGGACCTGGTCCGTCCGCGAGGTTCCCCGCCGACCCGGACAACAGCCTCGGCCGCACCCCCGGCGCCTTCTGACGACCGAGCCGACCCGAACGAACGAGGAGAACGCGCGCATGCGGACACAGGGCATCATCTGGAACGCGTTCGTCACCTCCGCCGACGACTTCGACCGGACCGTGGCCTTCCTCACGGACGTCCTCGGACTCACCGCGACGGTCGAGTTCCCGGGCTTCGCGATGTTCCCGGGGGACAACGGCGGCATCCTGGAGGGGTACGCGGAGGGCGGCGTCCCGCCGTACGGCTTCAACGACGGCGTCGTGTTCGGCTTCCGCGTCCCCGACATCGAGGCCGCCTCCGCCGAACTGGCCGCCGCCGGAGCCGAATTACTCGGTGAGGTAAATCGGCTGGAGACCGGCTACGCCCACCGCCACTTCCGCGGCCCGGACGGCCGGGTCTACGGCCTCGACGAGGACCCCAGGGCCCTCTGGATCGCCCTTGTCCCCCTGGGTCGAGGAATTGCCGGACAAGGGACAAAGGACAAGAGACAAGGGGACAAGGGGACAAGGAGACAAGGAGACAAGGAGACAAGGAGACAAGGAGACAAGGGCCATTCGGCAGGGCACTGCCGGGCCTCGGCGGAAATGGTGTCGAATGCCGGGCTGGATTTACCGGATCCGGACAATCCCACGAGCATTCACGTGAGATTGCCCGGATCGTTATCGAGTAATTTCCGAGCGGTGGTCCGCAGAAGACCGATGCGTGAGCGGTTCTCGGAGATTCAGGTGGTCCCGGAGAGTCGTTCCTGTGTATTCCGTGCGATAGACGCCGCGTTCCTGGAGTTCGGGGACGAGGAGGTCGACGATGTCGTCGAGGCCGTCGGGGATGAGGTACGGGGTGACGTTGAAGCCGTCGACCGCGCCGTGCCGTACCCAGTGGGCGAACCGGTCGGCGAGGCCGGCCGGGGTGCCGACGTGACCGCGCTGCGGACCGAGCGCGATGACGGTCTCGCGGAGCGACCAGCCGCCCGCCTCGGCCTTCTCCCGCCACTCGGCGACCACCTTGCGCGGATCGGCGATGCGCCGCGCACCGAAGGAACCGTCGTTCTCGGCGACGACCGGGTCCTCCTTCGGCAGCGGCCCGTCGGCGTCCCGGTCGGAGAAGTCCCGGTTCCACAGCAGCCCGGCGATGCCCAACGCCGTCGCGGGGGTGACCTGTTGAAGCCGGATCCAGCGCTTCTTCTCCAGGGCCTCCTCCTCGGTCGCCCCGATGATGATCTCGGTGCCGGGGAGGATGCGCAGGTCGTCCTCGGGCCGCCCGGCGGCCACCAGACGCCCCCGGACGTCCTCGGCGAACGCCAGCGCGTCGTCGAACTCGTTGCCGTGCGCGGAGAAGATGACGTCGGCGTTGCGGGCGGCGAAGTCCCGGCCCTCGGCCGAGTCACCGGCCTGGAAGATCACCGGGTGGCCCTGGGCGCTGCGCGGCAGCGTGGGCGCGAGGTCGACGTCGAACTGCCGCCCCTGGTGCCGGACTTGCCGTACCGCTCCGGGCGCCGCCCACGTGGAGGCACCCGGCGATCCGGAGGTGGCGCCGTCCTTCCAGCCGTCCCAGAGGGCGCGGGCCACGGTGAGGAACTCCTCGGCGCGTGTGTAGCGGTCGGCGTGGTCGAGGTAGCCGCCGCGCCGGAAGTTCTCCCCGGTCCAGGCGTTGTCGGTGGTCACCACGTTCCAGCCGGCGCGGCCCTCGGAGAGCAGGTCGAGGCCGGAGAGGCGGCGGGCGAGGTCGGGGGCCTCGTTGTAGGTGGTGTTGGAGGTGGAGACCAGGCCGATCCGGTCGGTGACGGCGGCCAGGGCGGCGAGTTGGGTGAGGGCGTCGGGGCGTCCGGCGACATCGAGATCGTGGATCCTCCCGTCGACCTCGCGCAGCCGCAGCCCCTCCCCCAGGAAGAACGCGTCGAACAGGCCCCGTTCGGCGGTCCGCGCCACCTGCCGGAAGCTGGCGGGGTCGATCTGGCTGCCGCTGGCCGGATCGGACCAGATGGTCCAGTGGTTGACGCCCTGGAAGAAGACACCGAAGTGCAGCCGCGCGTCCGGGCGGGGGACATCGAGGGGATCGGTGCGGGTCATCGGGTCTCCTCCCCGGAACGGGCCGCCGCGACGGCGTACCGGTTGGCGGGCCGTTCCAGGTCCAGCTGGGTGCGCAGCGAGGCGCCGGGCAGCGGACGGACCGCGTGCCGCCGTTCGAAGAGGTGCGGCAGCACCAGCCGGGACAGCTCAGGAAGGTCCTCGTCGAGGACGAGCGGATGCAGGCGTACGCCGTCCACCACTCCCCGCAGCCGCTCCAGCAGCGCGGCCAGCCCGGCGGCGGAGCCGATGTGGCGCAGCCGTCCCCGGTCGGCCCAGGGCGCGTGCTGTTCGAGGTCGCCGACGCGTTCCTCGGCCGTGGCGTGCGCGGTGTCGAGGGCGACCTCGACCTCGGCGAAGGTGCGGGGTGTCCCGGCGCCTGCGGAGGCCGTGGCGACGGCGACGAGGTCGCGGCCCGTGACGAGCGCGACGTCGAGTTGCCCGGCGGGCACCAGGTCGGGGTGGCCGAGGACGACGACCTGCCCCTGCGGGGGACGCGGCACGATCGCCGGGCCCTTCACCGTGAAGGTGTCACCGGTGAAGTCGACGTAGTGCAGCCGGTCACGGTCGAGATAGCGGCTGGTGGCCACGGAACGGATGACGGCGTCGTCCTCCCAGGAGTCCCACAGCGCCCGCACCGCCTCGACGCCGTCGCGCGACTCGCCGGCGCGGGCGGCGGCCCCGTCGACGAGGGGGCGCCCCCAGGCGCGTGCCGCCTCGGGCCGTGTCTCCTCGCCGACCACCCATCCGGCGCGGCCGACGGAGATGTGGTCGAGGGAGGCCAACTGGCTGGAGACATGGAACGGTTCGGCGTAGGTGAGGGGCACGACCGGCGCGACACCGACGACGCTCGTCGACGCGGCGATGAACGCGGCCCGCTCCACCGCGCCGATCCGGCCGACCGTGTCGGGCGCGGCGCCGGGCGGCAGCACACCGTCGTCCAGGGTGAGCAGGGTGAACCCGGCGTTCTCCGCGGCGGCGGCGACTCGGGCCACCCGGCGCGGGGTCAGCAGATGGTCGGGGGCGTGGGCGGCGCGGCGCCAGGCCGCGGGATGGGCACCGTCGCCGTCGAGTTCGACGGCGAGGCGCAGAGCGGGGCCGGACATGGAGTTCCTTCCGAGGGCACGACGAGACGGCCGGCCCGAGGGGGCCGACGGGGGTCAGACGCGTGCGGAAGGACAGACGGCGGAGGCGGTGCGGCAGTAGTCCACATGCCGCCGGATGATCAGCCGCGCACCCGCGCCGGCACCACACGGTGCCGCGTCACGTACGCGCATCAGGGCCTCCACCTGTCCGGTAGGGATCACCTCAACCTACGCCGTCCGCCCGGGAAGATGTCAAGAGCATTAGTTGTACGCGCATGAGAACCGTGCGCGCGCCCGGCCACCGCGACGGCGGCCCCGAGCCCCCGGGCCCCCACGCCCCGGCAGCTGGGGCGGCTGGGGCGGCTGGGGCGGCGGTCATGTCAGTGCCCCCGGTTAATGTGCCCGCCCATGGACCCCATGGACAAGGTGCCGCTGACGGCGCGGCTGACCGAAGAACTCTCCGGCTCCTGGGACGACACCCGTGCGGGCCCGCGACGCCCTGGTGGCGCGGGGTGAGGCCGTGGTCGCGGCGGTGCTGGACGTGCTCGGCGACATGGAGTCCCCCGTCGACTGGACGGTCCCGGCGGACGTGCCGACCCGCATCGGGGAGCCCGCGCTCCTTCCCCTGGTGGAGGCGGTCGCGCGGGCCGGCCCGCCCGAAGCCGTCAGGCGGGCCCAGTGGACACCGGCGGGGCTGGCGGTGGCCGAACCGGGCGTCTACGGCCCGCTGTTGAAGCATCCGCACGCGTCGGTACGGGTCACCGCGCTCTCCGCCTTCCAGCGCGGCGGCGAGTCCTCGGCCGGCTTCCTCGACCTGCTGGTCCCGTCGCTGGGAGACCCCGACGCGGACGTGCGGCGCCGCGCGGTCGCCGTGTTCAGGGCCATCGGCTGCGCCGCCGTCCCCGTACTGCGGCGGTGGCGACGGCGGCCCGCGACCGGCCCGAGGATCCGCTCCGGCGCCCTGGAGGCACTCGCGCTGGGCGCGGTCCTGCTGCTCTTCGGGGCGGCCTTCGGCGGCATCAACGTCGCCTTCAACAGCGCCGCCGTGGACCTGGTGGCCGCGCTGGGGCGGCCGATCATGTCCAGCTTCCACGCCGCTTTCAGCCTGGGCGGCATGGTCGGGGCGGGCCTCGGCAGCCTGGTCGCGGGCTCCCTCTCGCCCACCCGCCATCTGCTCGGCATCACCCTCGTCGGCCTCCTGGTGACCGCCCTGGCCGCCCCCACCCTCCTGCGGCACGGACCCCCGGCGCCCCCGGCCGGCATCCCCGAGCCGGGCGCGGCGGAGAGCGGCACCGCGCGGCCCGCCACCCGCCGCCTGGACGGCCGTACGCGCGGCCTGATGGTCGTCCTCGGCGTCATCGCCGGATGCACGGCGTACGGCGAAGGGGCGCTGGCCGACTGGGGCGCCCTGCATCTGGAGGCGGACCTGGACACCTCGCCCGGTGCCGCGGCGATCGGTTACACGTGTTTCGCGCTCGCCATGACGATCGGCCGGCTCACCGGGACGACCCTGATCGAACGGCTGGGCAGGACCGCGGTGCTGGTGGCCGGCGGCGCGACCGCGACGGCCGGGATGCTGCTGGGCTCCCTCGCCCCCTCGGTGTGGGCGACCCTGCTCGGCTTCGCGGTCACCGGTCTCGGCCTCGCCAACATCTTCCCCGTGGCCATCGAACGGGCGGGCGCGCCGGCCGGGCCCGGCGGGGTGGCCACCGCCTCCACGCTCGGCTATCTGGGCATGCTGCTCGGCTCGCCCGCGATCGGTTTCATGGCCGAATGGTTCTCCCTGCCCGTCGCGCTCACAAGCGTCGCGGTACTCACCGCCTTTGCCTCCGTCATCGCGTTCGCCACCCGTCACTCGACCGCGAAATGACCACTCACCGTTGCCCCGTGACACCTCGCGGTGCATGAAGCAGGCCCTGAGTCAGCCCTCCGAGAACATGAGGCAACCATTCAGTCGTTCGATTCGTATAACTCCCTGGAGGCCCTGCGACCCGGCCGAACAGAGGGCGGCCGGAGCGTCACCATCCGCTTTTCCGGATGGTCCCGAACAAGGAGAAACGATGCGACTGTTCGTGCTCAACTACGCTCGCGCCGCTGAGCAGTTGGAGTTCAGCGCTCCGTACACCTACGACTCCGGGCTGCAGTTGAACGTGCTCGCCGATGGGCGGATAGCCGCTCACGACCAGGGTCTTATGCGGGAATTGGGGGCGACTACGTCCACCGCGGGTTCGAAGACCCATTTCGACGACTGAACACGGACCGGCGACGATGACGGTGCTGATCCTCACCTGTGAACAGGATGTGACGGCGGACCTGGTGGTGGCACGGCTGAACGGGACCGGCGTCCCGGTGGTCCGACTCGACCCCGCCGACCTGCCCGGCGGTGTGGCGCTCTCCGGTGAGTACGTGCACGGCTCCTTCCGCGGGCATCTGTCCGCCGGGGGGCGCCTGGTGAGCATGAGCGGGCTGCGGTCGATCTGGCTGCGCCGGCCGGGGGTACCGGCCAGCGGGGTCGCCGAGCCCTCCCCGTGGCTGACCGAGGAGTCCTCGCAGGCCCTGTACGGCATGCTGCGCGGCACGGGCGCCCGCTGGATGAACGACCCGGACGCGGCCCGGCGGGCCCGCCACAAGCCGTGGCAGCTCCGGCACGCCCAGCGCTGCGGGCTCCCCGTCCCGGCCACCCTGATCACCACGTTCCCGCAGGCCGCCCGCGACTTCGCCGAGCGATTCCCGGACCTGGTGGTGAAGCCGGTCTCCGGCACCCATCCGCAGGAGCCCGCCCGGACGGTCCCGACCAGCCGTGTCGCGCCCGGCACCGACTTCACCGCCGTCGCGTTCGGCCCGACCCTGTTGCAGCGCCGGATCGCCAAGACCGCCGACATCCGGCTGACCGCCGTCGGCGACCGCATGCTGGCCGCCCGCAAGGCGGTCGCCCCGGACGCGCACCCCGACGAGGTGGACGTCCGTTTCGCCCCGTCCACCGCGCCCTGGCAGCCGGTCGACGTCCCGGCCCGCACCGCCACGGCCGTGCGCGCCTATCTCCGCGACGCCGAACTGTCCTACGGGGCCTTCGACTTCGCGGAGGACGCGGACGGGATCTGGTGGTTCCTGGAGTGCAACCAGTCCGGCCAGTTCGGGTTCGTGGAGATGGACACCGGCCAGCCGATCGCGCACAGCGTCGCCGAATGGCTGGCGCACGAGGAATCGGGAGCGGGATCACGCCATGTCGGCCGGATCCGGGCGACTCCGTGAGGCGCCGGACCGCCCGCGGGTGAACCGGGGCGCCCGTCCCGGCTCGGACGGGGCGCCCCGGGCCTGCCCCGTCCGGCAGACTCGCCCCATGGAGACTGCCGAGCACATCAGAGCCCTGGACGAGGAAGGCCGACTGCTCGCCACGGCCGCCCGGAAAGCCGGTACGGACGCCGAGGTGCCGACGTGCCCGGAGTGGCGGGTACGGGACCTGGTACGGCACACGGGGGCCGTGCACCGCTGGGCCACGGCCTTCGTGGCCGAGGGGCATCCCTCGCCCCGCCCCCTGCCGGACGGGCCGGACCTGGCCGGGGAGGCCCTGCTGACCTGGTTCGAGGACGGGCACCGACGGCTGGTGGACACCTTGCGCGCCGCCCCCGCCGACCTGGACTGCTGGAGCTTCCTGCCCGCCCCCTCCCCGCTCGCCTTCTGGGCCCGCCGCCAGGCCCACGAGACGGCCGTGCACCGCGCCGACGCGGAGTCCGCGCCCGGCGGCGCACTGGGTGAACCCGGCGAACCCGGCGAACCCGGGGAGCGCACCGTGGACTTCGCCGTCGACGGCATCGACGAACTCCTGCTCGGCTTCCACGCCCGCTCCCGGAGCCGGGTGCGCACCGAGACCCCGCGCGTCCTGCGGGTGCGGGCCACCGACACGAACGCCGTGTGGACCGTACGGCTGTCGTCGGAGCCGCCGGCGGCCGAGCGCGTGGACGCCGCGGCGGCGGGGGACGCCGACTGCGAGATCTCGGGGCCGGCGCCCCGGCTGTATCTGTCCCTGTGGAACCGTCTTCCGCTCCCCGCCGTCACGGGCGACACCGCGCTCGCGGAGCTGTGGCGGGAGACCTCGGGCGTCGGCTGATCCGGTATCAGTCGGCGCGCCCGCGGCCTTGTCGGGGGCGCCCGCCGCCCTCACACTCGGCCCATGGGGAGACGGACGCAGGCCGAACGGGACGCGATGACCACGGAGATCGGCTTCGCGCTCTTCGCGGGGGCGGTGCTGGCGGGCGTGGCCTACTTCGGGGTGACCGAGTTCCTGCCGGACGTCGTCGGCTCCCTGCGGAGCCGCCCGGACATGCTCCGCCACCTTGGCGCGTCGCTGACGGTGGTGGTGTTCATCGTGGTCGTCTCGATCGTGCTGACCCGCTTCCGCCGCGCCGGCCGCCCTGCCCGACAGGACCTCGCGGGAGCCGACCGGGCGGACCGGGCGGACCGGGCCGACGGGCCGGACTCGGCTCAGCCCAGCCAGCCCGGCCGTACCAAGCCCGACTCGTAGGCCAGCACGACGAGTTGGGCGCGGTCCCGGGCGCCCAGCTTCACCATCGTGCGGCTCACATGCGTCTTGGCGGTGAGCGGGCTGACGACGAGCCTGCGGGCGATCTCGTCGTTGGTGAGGCCGATACCGACGAGGGCCATCACCTCCCGTTCCCGCTCGGTGAGTCCGGAGAGCGAGGCGAGGGCCGAGGGCTCCTTGGAGCGGGCCGCGAACTCGGAGATCAGCCGCCGGGTCACCCCGGGCGACAGCAGCGCGTCGCCCTCGACCACCGCCCGTACCGCGCGCACCAGTTCCTCCGGTTCGGTGTCCTTCACCAGGAAGCCGGAGGCACCGGCACGGATCGCCTCGAAGACGTACTCGTCGAGTTCGAAGGTGGTCAGCATGACGACCCTGACCCCGTCGAGCCCGGTGTCGCCGGTGATCCGCCGGGTGGCGGCGAGCCCGTCGAGCCGTGGCATCCGGATGTCCATCAGGACGACGTCCGGGCGCAGTTCACGCACCCGGCGCAGCGCGTCCTCGCCGTCGGCGGCCTCCCCGGCGACCTCGATGTCGGGCTGTGCGTCGAGCAGCGCCTTGAACCCCGCCCGCACCAGGGCCTGGTCGTCGGCCAGCAGTACGCGGATCACCGGTCCTCCTCGACCTCGCGGGACGCCCGTACCGGCAGTACGGCGAGCACCCGGAACCCCCCGTCGGCGCGCGGTCCCGCCTCGATCGTGCCACCGAGCGCGGCGGCCCGCTCCCGCATCCCGACGAGTCCGTTGCCGCCACCGCCCGCGTCGTCGCCGGTCGCGGGCCCGTCGTCGTCGATCCGCAGCCGCAGCTCACCGCCCCCGTGACCGAGGCGCACGCGCGCGTGCCGCGATCCCGAGTGCCGTACGACGTTGGTGAGGGCCTCCTGGACGATACGGAAGGCGGCGAGATCGGCGCCGGGTGGCAGCCGGGGCGGGGCCTCGCCCTCGATCTCGACGGTCAGGCCCGCGCTGGCCGCCTGCTCGACGAGTTCGGGGAGGCGGTCGAGGCCCGGGGCGGGCGTGCGCGGGGCGTCGCCGGGGGTGCGGAGGGTGTCCAGGACCTGGCGGACCTCGCCCAGCGCCTCCTTGCTGGCGGCCTTGATGGTGGTGAGCGCGGTGCGCGCCTGTTCGGGGTCGGAGTCGAGGAGGGCGAGGCCGACGCCCGCCTGGACGTTGATCACCGAGATGCTGTGGGCGAGGACGTCGTGGAGTTCGCGGGCGATCCGCAGCCGTTCCTCGTCGGCCCGCCGCCGGGCGGCCTGCGCGCGCTCGGCCCGCTCCCGCGCCCACTGCTCCCGCCGGGTCCGGGCCAGTTCCGAGAGCGCGACGATGGCCACGCCCCAGGTGACGACGGCGACCTCCTGCCCCCAGCTCGCGGCGTCGTCCCCGCCCGGCGGCAGCCACCGGTACAGCCAGTGCGCCACCAGCACGTG
Source organism: Streptomyces phaeolivaceus (assembly GCF_009184865.1). Taxonomy (NCBI): domain Bacteria; kingdom Bacillati; phylum Actinomycetota; class Actinomycetes; order Kitasatosporales; family Streptomycetaceae; genus Streptomyces; species Streptomyces phaeolivaceus. The sequence goes on from NZ_CP045096.1 coordinate 700,588, forward strand.
TCCCGCCCACAGCGCCCCCATCGCCGTCCAGGCGGCCCTGCGGTGCCCGGCGACGATCGCGTTGAAGCAGCCGACGGCGACCGTGAGGAACACCGGCCCGTACGGGTATCCGGCCCCCAGGTACACCATGGCGGTCGTGGCCGTCCCGAAGGCGACGGCGACGGGATACCGCCACCGCCACAGCAGCTGGAGGGCGCCCACGAGCAGCAGGACTCGCGCGAAGGGGTCGAGCGCGGCGCGTTCGTCGGTCTGGAACCCGGCCGCCGCGTTCGAGCCGACCAGCACGAAGACGGTGAGCAGCAGCGTGGAGCGCCAGGGCAGGCGGGAGCGCGGCTCGTCACCGTCCGGCCGGTTCCACCACGGAGGGCCGCCACCGTGCCGCCGCCGCCACGGCGGCCCGCCCCACGCCGACGGTCCGCCCCACACCGGGGGACCGCCCCACGCAGACGGGCCGTCCGCCCGCGCCTCCTGCTCTGCCATACCGGCCACGCTAGACGCCGCCCACCGGGCGGGACGTCACCCGAGCGAGGGGATCACGTCTACTCCCCGCGAAGTACGCCCTGGAGCCCCACCTGGCGGGCGAGCCCCTCCGCCGCGTACCGGAAGAACCTCTCGCGTTCCTCGACCACCCTGTGGAACTGCCCGAACACCTCGAAGCCGACCAGTCCGAACAGCTGCGCCCACGCCGCGACCAGCCCCGGGGCCGCCTCCGGGGGCAGCTCGGGCGCGAAGTCCCCGGCCATCCGGCGCGCCTCGGGCAGCAGCCCGTCCGGCAGCTCGGGCCGCGCCGTCCCGTCGGCCCGGTGGGCGTCCCCGATGATCCCGATGAGCACCCGCCCGACCCGGGCCGCGGCCGGCACCGTCGTGTCGGGCGCGGTGTACCCGGGCACGGGCGAGCCGTAGATCAGCGCGTACTCGTGCGGCCGGGCCAGCGCCCAGGTCCGTACCGCCTCGCAGACCGCGACCCACTGTCCCGCCGGACTCGCCGCGGCGGCCCCGGCCCGCGCTGCCTCGGCGGCCTCGCCGAGGGAGTCGTAGGCGTCGATGATCAGGGCGGTCAGCAGGTCGTCGCGGCTGGGGAAGTACCGGTACAGCGCGGAGGAGACCATGCCGAGTTCCCGCGCCACGGCCCGCAGGGAGAGTTTGGCGGCACCCTCGGCGGCGAGCTGTCCGCGCGCCTCGTCCTTGATGGCGGCGGTGACCTCGATCCGGGCGCGGGCGCGGGCCCCTCGTGCTGTGCTCATACGAGGGAGTCTGCCACAGAAGCAGAGCACCGCACACAAACGAGAGCACTGCTCTTGCCATGGAGCACCGATCTCGTACACACTGTTCTCGAACGAGAGCAGTGCTCTCCGAACGGATCGCCAGGAGAAGCGCCGCTCCACCGGCCAACGGGAGGAACCCCATGTCGTCGTCGCCCCACTACATCAAGGCCAACCCCTTCGACCGCGCGCTCAACGGCTTCATCGGCCGGCTCGCCCGCCACGGCGTCAGCCTCCTCGGTACGGCCGAGCTGTCCGTGCGCGGCCGCAAGAGCGGCGAGTGGCGTCGGCTGCCGGTCAACCCGTTGCCGTACGAGGGCGGCCCCTATCTCGTGTCGGCGCGCGGCCACTCCGAGTGGGTGCGCAACATGCGGGCGGCCGGCGGCGGACGGCTCCAGGTCGGGCGCCGGACGCAGGAGTTCACCGCGGTCGAGCTGCCCGACGAGGAGAAGCCCGTCGTGCTGCGCACCTACCTCAAGAAGTGGGGCTGGGAGGTGGGCCGGTTCTTCGGCGACGTGAACGCCGACTCCACCGACGAGGAGCTGCTCGCCGCCGCGCCGAAGCACCCCGTCTTCCGGATCACCGTTCAGCGGTGACCCTGCGGGGTGTCGGCGGGGTGCCGGCGGGCAGGGCGCCACGGCGCCCTCCGGTTCCTACTTGTCGAAGGCGGTCAGCGCGCGCTGGGCGATCGGGTGGCTGCGGACGATCTCGCCCAGCGAGGTCGACCCGCGGGTGATGTCGACGAAGGCCCGCCAGGCGGGCCGGAACCCGGTGAGCGCCGCGTGGAAGAGACCGGGCCGCCGCTCGAAGGCGACCAGCAGCCGCTTGCCGACGCTCATCTCGACACCGAGCCCCGCCTTCACGGCGAACGCGTAGTTGAGGGCCTGGCGGCGGGTGTCCACCGCGTCGTGCGCCTCGGCGATCCGCACCGCCCACTCCCCCGCGAGCCGCCCCGACCGCAGCGCGAAGGAGATGCCCTCCCGCGTCCACGGTTCGAGGAGCCCCGCCGCGTCACCGCAGACCAGCACCCGCCCCCGCGACAGCGGCGAGTCGTCGGCCCGGCAGCGCGTCAAGTGCCCGGAGGAGACGCTCGGTTCGAAACCGGCGAGGCCGAGCCGTCCGATGAAGTCCTCCAAGTACCGCTTGGTGGCGGCGCCTTCACCGCGCGCGGAGATCACACCCACGGTCAGGGTGTCGCCCTTGGGGAACACCCATCCGTAACTGCCGGGCATCGGGCCCCAGTCGATGAGGACCCGGCCCTTCCAGTCCTCGGCGACGGTCTCCGGAACCGGGATCTCCGCCTCCAGACCGAGGTCGACCTGGTCGAGCTTCACCCCGACATGGGCCCCTATCCGGCTGGCGCTGCCGTCCGCGCCCACGACGGCCCGCGCGAGGAGCGTCTCACCGCTCTGCAGGACGACGGCGACCGTGCGCCGGTCGGGCACGGCCGAGCCGTGCTGCTCGACCCGGACGACCGTGACACCCGTCCGCAGTTCGGCGCCCGCCTTCTGGGCGTGCTCGACGAGCTGCTGGTCGAACTCGGGCCGGTTGATCAGCCCGAACAGCATCTGTTTCGACTTGCGCGTGCGGGCGTAACGGCCGTCCAGCGAGAACGTGACCGCGTGCACCCGGTCCTTGAGGGGCAGTTCGAAGCCGGGCGGCAACGAGTCGCGGGAGGGGCCGATGATGCCGCCGCCGCACGTCTTGTACCGCGGCAGTTCCGCCTTCTCCAGCATCAGGACGCCGCGTCCCGCGACCGCCGCCGCGTAGGCGGCCGAAGCCCCCGCGGGGCCCGCGCCCACCACGACGACGTCCCACACCCGCTGCACGTCGTCCGCCGAAGAGTTCTCGCTGCTCACGATGGTCTACTGCTCCCGATCCAGCCGCCTGCCGCACCTGTCCCACGCATCCTACGGCGGGTGACGCCGGGGACCGCTGTGGGAGGATCGGCAGCGCGTGCGCCCTACACCGACACACCGGGCGAGGGCGTACGCGGCCACCCACCCAGAAGGACAACGTCGCACCCACCAGGAGCGTGCCCATGCCGTCGAACCCGGTCGCCGAGACCGTCGCCTCACTGCTTCCCCGGGCGAAGGAAGAGCTGACCGAACTGGTGGCCTTCAGGTCGGTGGCGGACTTCGACCAGTTCCCGAGGAGCGAGAGCGAGGGCGCCGCGAACTGGGTCGCCGACGCGCTGCGCGCCGAGGGCTTCGAGGACGTGGCCCTGCTCGACACCCCCGACGGCACCCAGTCCGTGTACGGCCACCTCCCGGGCCCCGAGGGCGCGAAGACCGTGCTCCTGTACGCCCACTACGACGTGCAGCCGCCGCTGGACGAGGCGGCCTGGGTGTCACCGCCGTTCGAGCTGACCGAGCGGGACGGCCGCTGGTACGGGCGCGGCGCCGCCGACTGCAAGGGCGGTGTGCTCATGCATCTGCTGGCGCTGCGGGCGTTGAAGGCGAACGGCGGTGTCCCCGTCCACATCAAGGTGATCGCCGAGGGCTCCGAGGAGATGGGCACGGGCGGCCTCCAGCGGTACGCCGAGGCGCACCCCGAACTGCTCGCCGCCGACACCGTCGTCATCGGCGACGCGGGCAACTTCCGTGTGGGCCTGCCGACGGTGACCTCCTCCCTGCGCGGCATGGTCCTCATGCGTGTGCGGGTCGACGCCCTCGAAGGCAATCTGCACTCGGGCCAGTTCGGCGGCGCGGCCCCGGACGCGCTGGCCGCGCTGATCCGGGTCCTCGACTCGCTGCGCGCCGAGGACGGCACGACGACCGTCGACGGCCTCCCCGGCGACGGCACCTGGGACGGACTCCAGTACGCCGACGAGCAGTTCCGCGAGGACGCCAAAGTGCTCGACGGCGTGGAACTGGTCGGCTCGGGCACGGTCGCCGACCGCATCTGGGCCCGCCCGGCCGCCACCGTGCTCGGCATCGACGCCCCGCCCGTGGTCGGCGCGACCCCGTCGATCCAGGCCGGCGCCCGCGCCCTGGTCGGTCTGCGCGTCCCGCCGGGCGCGGACGTCCAGCAGGCGATCAAGCTGCTCGAATCCCATCTGGTCGCGCACACCCCGTGGGGCGCCCGGGTGAGCTGCGAACTGATCGGCCACGGCCAGCCGTTCCGCGCCGACACCTCCAGCCCGGCCTACGAGGCGATGGCCGCGGCCATGGCCGTCGCCTACCCGGGCCAGGAGATGAGTTACGCGGGCCACGGCGGCTCCATCCCCCTCTGCAACGCCCTCGCCGCCCTCTACCCCGACGCCGAGATCCTCCTCATCGGCCTCAGCGAACCCGAGGCCCAGATCCACGCGGCCAACGAGAGCGTCTCCCCGGAGGAGTTGGAACGCATGTCGGTGACAGAGGCACTGTTCCTCCAGAACTACGCGACGAACTGACCGAGCTTTTCAACGCCGCCGCAGTACCGCGCCCCGCTTTGAGAGGTGCGGGGAACTTCGCGAGCAACCACGATCCACCCGCAGACGCCCGACTACCCACCCCGAACGGCGGCAACGCGAACAGTCCCCCTACACCGGCACCCCGGCCTCCAAGTACAGCGCGGCGCCCCGCTCCCGCGCCCGCAGCGCCCACCGCAACCGCTCGTACCGCACCGGCGGCAACAGATCCGCCGCCTCCTCCTCCGTCACGAACCGCCACTCCCGCAGCTCCGTCCCGGGCAGCACGGGCCGCTGCGCCCCACCCGTGTCGATCCGCCCCCCGTCGAAGAGCAGCCGCAACCCGCCGTACCGAGGCCGCGCGGGCGCCTCCCAGTCCACCACCAGCAGCCGGGGCACCTCCTCCAGCCGTATCCCGGTCTCCTCGAACACCTCACGCACGCCCGCCCGCGCCGGCGCCTCCCCGGCCTCCACCACGCCGCCGGGAAACTCCCAACCCGCCTTGTAGGTCGGGTCGACGAGCAGCACCCGGTCCTCCTCGTCGAACAGCAGAACCCCCGCGGCGACCGTCTCGGCGGTCGGCTCGGGGGTCTGCACGATGTCGCACACGGGTACGTCGTCGGCGGCCACGGCGTCGGCGATGCGCCGCGCGGTCTCGTACGGGGTGAGGGCGCCCGTGTCGACGAGATGGGCATCGGTGGTGAGCCAGCCGCTCAGCGCGGCGCGGTAGGGCGCGATGTGGTCGTACGCCCATTGACGCAGCCGCATCTCGCCGTCGGGGAGGTCGGGCGGAATCTCCCGCCCCGCTATTCGCTCTCGCAGTATCGTTTCGGCCGGGGCCAGGAGCAGATGCCGTACGGGTATGCGGCGGGAGGCCAGGCCGCCGAAGATCTCGTCGCGGTACTCCTGGCGGAGCAGGGTCATGGGGACCACGAGGGTGCCGCCCAGCTCGGCGAGCAGTGCGGCGGCGGTGTCGACCACGAGCCGTCGCCAGCTCGGCAGGTCCTGGAAGTCGCCGACCTCGGCGAGGCGTTTGGCCGGCAGCATGTGTGTCAGTGCGCCGCCGATGACCTCGGGGTCGAAGAGCGTGCTGTTCGGGATCAGTTCGATCAGTTCCCGTGCGGTGGTGGTCTTCCCCGCACCGAACGCACCGTTGATCCAGACGATCACGGTTCCCCCTCTTCTGTTGACCCCCTGAGGCTTGCCCTCCACTCCGCCACGGAAACCAGCCGCTGCTGAGGAGCCGAAAGACGGGGAGCCGGAGCACACGGGCGGCGGGCCCCCACCGTGTGGGGACCCGCCGCCCGTGGTGCGAGAGGAGGCGGGCGGCCGGTCCGCCACCCGCCACCAGGCCGTCAGCCTTCCTTGCCGCCCTTGCCCTCCTGGTCCGCCTGGCCCCCCAGGGCGTCCTCGTCGACCGCCAGGCTGTCGCTGGAGACCGTCTTGCCGACCTTGCCGAGCGTGCCCTCGACGTCCAGTTTGCTCAGTCCGTCCGTCTTCCCGAGCGCGTCCGAGGCGTCGAGACCGTGCGACGGCGTGATGGCCGCGACGACGAAACCGGTGGCGAGGGAGGCGATGGCGAGCATGCTGCGCTTCTTCATGCCCCGCTCAACTGCGGAACGGGGCACGGGGTCACGCCCCGATTTCCGACGCTTCCCGGGCACCCGGGACGTCGCCCGGCTCGGCGTCGGTCAGCCTCCCTCGGCCGGCGTGCTCGCGCGCCCCGCCAGCGCCGCCGCGGCGGCTCCCACCAGGCCCGCGTCCGTGCCCATCACGGCGGGGGCGATGGTCAGATCCTGGACGAAGGAGAGCGTGGCGTAGTTCTTGAGGGCGGCGCGGAGAGGGGCGAAGAGGACGTCACCGGCGTTCGCGACGCCGCCGCCGATGACCGCGATGTCGATCTCCACAAGGGTGGCGGTGGCGGCGATCCCGGCGGCGAGGGCCTGCGCGGCCCGCTCGAAGGAGGCCACCGCGACCGGGTCACCGGCCTGCGCGGCGGCGGCGACCGCCGCGGCGGAGGTGTCCCCGTCGGGGCCGGGCAGCCAGCCGTTCTCCAGGGCGCGCCGGGCGATGTTGGGCCCGCTGGCGATGCGCTCGACACAGCCGCGCGCACCGCACGGGCAGGCGTCGCCGTCGAGGTCGACGCTGATGTGACCGATGTGGCCGGCGTTCCCGGTGGGGCCCGCGTGCAGTTTCCCGCCGAGGACGAGGCCGCCGCCGACGCCCGTCGACACGACCATGCACAGCGCGTTGTCGTGGCCGCGCGCCGCGCCCTGCCAGTGCTCGGCCGCCGTGATCGCCACACCGTCGCCGATCAGCTCGACGGGCAGCCCGCCGGTCACCGCCCGGACCCGCTCGACGAGCGGGAAACCGCGCCAGCCATGGATGTTCACCGGGCTCACCGTGCCCGCGGAGGCGTCCACCGGACCCGCGCTGCCGATCCCGACGGCCGTGGCCCCGCCCCACCGCGGGTCCCCGCCCAGCTCGCCGAACACCTCCTCCACGGCCCGCATGACGGTCTCGCCGTCCTGCTGTGCGGGCGTCGGGCGCTGGGCGCGCACCAGGATCCGGCCGTGGCCGTCCACCAGCGCCCCGGCGATCTTGGTGCCGCCGATGTCGAGCGCGGCCACGAGGTCGGTCTGCATCAGTGTCAGTTCTCCCGCTGCGAGTCTCCTACCGGGCGCCCGAAACACAGCGGCACCCGGATCTCCGGCCGGAAAACCGGCAGCACGACGCTCGCCTGGTGGGGGGCGCCGGCCAGAGAATGCGATAGACAGTCTCCCCCGGCTGTGACAACGTTGTCCAGGCTCTATGCTCGACGCCACATCCTCAACAGCCGCACATTTTCCGCCACGGGACACGGCCGATCACTCCCCGTGGACGACAGGACAGGACAGGACAGCGCACAGTGCCCGAGAGCGCCAACGGCATCGCCCGCCGCCCCGAGAACCGCTACGGCAACCGTCCCACGATGAAGGACGTCGCGGCACGGGCCGGGGTGGGTCTGAAGACGGTCTCCCGGGTGGTGAACGGCGAACCGGGCGTCACCCCGGACACCGAGCGCCGCGTCCAGGAGGCGATCGAGGCACTCGGCTTCCGGCGCAACGACAGCGCCCGCGTGCTGCGCAAGGGCAGTACGGCCACCATCGGCCTGGTCCTGGAGGACCTCGCCGACCCGTTCTACGGCCCCCTCAGCCGGGCGGTGGAGGAGGTGTCCCGCGCCCATGGCTCACTGCTGATCAACGGGTCCAGCGCGGAGGACCCGGACCGCGAGCAGGAGTTGGCGCTCGCCCTGTGCGCCCGCCGCGTGGACGGGCTGGTGATCATTCCGGCCGGTGACGACCACCGGTATCTGGAGCCCGAGATCAGGGCGGGTGTCGCCACGGTGTTCGTGGACCGCCCGGCCGGGCGGATCGACGCCGACGCCGTGCTGTCGGACAGCTTCGGCGGGGCCCGTGACGGCGTCGCGCACCTCATCGCCCACGGCCACCGCAGGATCGGCTTCATCGGCGACATGCCCCGTATCCACACCGCCGCCGAGCGGCTGCGCGGCTACCGGGCGGCCATGGAGGACGCGGGCACGGACGTCGAGGACGCGTGGATGTCCCTGGGCGTCACCGATCCCGAGCGGGTCCGCAGGGCGGCCGAGGACATGCTGTCCGGCCCGGCCCCCGTCACGGCGATCTTCGCGGGCAACAACCGGGTGACGGTCACGGTCGTCCGTGTCCTCGCCGAGCACCCCCGGCCGGTCGCCCTGGTCGGCTTCGACGACTTCGAGCTGGCCGATCTGCTCCGCCCCGGCATCACGGTCGTCGCCCAGGACCCCGCGAAGCTGGGCCGCACCGCCGCCGAACGCCTCTTCCAGCAGCTGGACGGCTCCCTCGTCACCCCCGAGCGCATCGAACTGCCGACCCGGCTGATCGCCCGCGGCTCGGGCGAACTCCCGCCCGCGGACTGACCCTTGGACGCCCCCGACCCCCGTACGCTCGAAGCGCTGGGCCTCGCCGTGGCGCCGCGCGAGGACCCGCTGAGCTATCCGGGCGCCTGGCCCGCCGAGTCGGCGCTGCTGGACGGCAACCGGCTGCTGCCGTTGGACAGGCTCGTCTTCGAGGACCGCGTGCCGGTCCTCTCGGTCGGCTCCAACGCCTGCCCCGCGCAGCTCGTCCACAAGATGGCGGAGCACGGCGTCGAGTGCCGGATCCCTCTGGTCAAAGCCAGGGTCACGGACATCGGGATCGGCGTCTCCGCACACGTCAGCCTGCTCGGCTATCTGTCCGCGTCACCGTTCCACTCCCCCGGCTCCACCGCCGAGTTGTTCCTGACCTGGCTCGACGAGGCGCAGCTCGCCGTGGTCGACGCCAGCGAGGGCGTCGACTCACCGACCGGCAACTTCCAGCGGGCCGCGCTGCCCGGCACCGACTTCCCGGTCGAGCTGGAGTCGGGCGAACTCCTCGACCACGCCTGGATCTACGTCAACCGGTGGGGCGTCCTGCGCGACGGCGGCCCCGGCCCACGCCCCCACCCGGGCCGGCAGCGCCCGCTGATCACCGAACTCCTCACCGCGTCCCCCGAGTTGCGCACCCTGTTCGGCACCACCCCCGACGAGTTCGCCGCCCGCGCCCGCGGCAACCGCGAACTGTGCCTCCGGGGCAGGGAGTTGTTCGCCGAACACAAGTGGACGACGGTGTCGGGCCTGGAACAGTACGTACGGCCGCATCCACGGGCCTAGTACTGCAACCGCATCTGCGGGTTGTGGCCTCGGCGTTTGTAGTGGGAGCGGCGGGCACGGGCCTGGCTGCGTCGTCGGAAGCGTGACCAGTGCAGATGATGGTCGTTGCTGTGGTGGCGGGGCGTGACGATGATGTGGCCGATCAGTCGGCGGATCTCCGGGACGCTGAGGGGTATGAGGTCTTGCTCGTCGTCCGCTCCGCCCCTTTTGCGGCTTCTGCGGCGCGGACGGCGGTCAGGTAGGCGAGGGCGGCCATGGCCAGGGTGATGTGGCGGTACCAGGCCCGGTAGAGCCTCACCTGGTAGTGGTCCAGGCCGCACTCGCCCTTGGCGGTCTGGAAGCACTCCTCCACCGCCCACCTCGCGGCGGCTACCTTGACCAGGTCTTTCAGCCGGGAGGCCACCGATCCGTAGCAGACGTAGTAGGCGATCTCGGTGGGGTCGCTGATGCTGCGGCGGGCCAGAACCCAGTGCCCGAAGCCGTTCTCCCAGTACGGGCGGATGGCGACGCGGGCCCAGTCGTAGATCCGTTCGCCGTGCGCGCCCTGGCCCCCGGAAACCCGCTTCCACGCTTGCCTGGGCAGGGCGGCGACCAACTGGTCCACCCTGGCGTCGCCGCCGTCCGCCGTGGTCACGGTGTCGTTGACCTTGGTGGCCAGTACGTGCGCGATCCTGCGTTCCTCCAGCCATACCCGCAGGTGCTTGACCTGCCCGTATGCCTCGTCAGCGGTGACCCACGCGAACGGGATGCCTGCGTCGACGGCACGTTGCAGCATCCACTTGCAGTGCTCATTCTTGGTCGCGAAGGGGATCTCGTCGTCGATCCCGGCTGCGCGGCAGCGCTCACGGTCATCCGTCCAGGAAACGGGGATGTAGAGCTCACGGTCGATCAATGCCCGCCCCCTGGCGGAGGCGTAGGCCAGGAAGGTCCCGATCTGGCAGTTCTCCGTGCGGCCGGCGGTACCTGTGTACTGCCGCTGGACTCCGGCGGACTTGGTGCCCTTCTTCAGGAAACCGGTGTCGTCGCAGATCAGGACCGCGTTCTTGGCTCCGATGGTCTCCACGACGAAGTCGCGCACATCGTCGCGGACCGCGTTCTCGTCCCAGTCGGAGTGGTTGAGCAGGCGCTGGACGCCGTCCGGGCGGAGCTGCCCGACCTGCTCGGACAGCGTCCACCCGTTCTTCTTCTCCAGCGGCGCGACGAGTCCGTTCAGGTAGTCCAGCGCCCGCTCGCGGGGCTCCGACCTGCCGAAACGGTGGGCGAACCGGGCATGGAGCCCGGCCACCCCCTCGGACCACGACTCGACCTGCTCAACCGTCAGCGCATCAGCACACAGTCATACCAACGAGACCGCCGACCATCCGTCACGCCAGATGCGGTTGCAGTACTAGCCATTGGCGCGGAGCGGTGTGCAGGGGGTTGCACCTTCCGTAACGGCATGTGGTCCGGTGGACCTACGTCCCGATCCCTTCAGAACAGGTCCTTGCTCATGCATTCGTCCTTCCTGGCACCCCGCCAGGTCAAGATCGGTGACGCGGCGGCCTTCGCCGGCACCACGCCACGGGCGATTGGCCACTACCACGAGATCGGCCTGCTCCCCGAGCCTGAGCGGGGCGGCGACGACCGCCGCCGCTACGGGTACGAGGACCTGATCCGCCTGCTGTGGATTCGCAGAATGGCCGACGCCGGGATCGCCCTGGACGACATCCGTGACGCCTTCACCACCGGCACGGCCTCCGCCGGTGCGGACAGCGGGGACGGTATCGCGGGCACCCTGGAGCGGTTGGAGGAGACCCTCGCCGAGCAGGAGGCGGAATTGCGGCGGCAGCGGACCGCCGTACGGCGGATGCGCACCGAGGGCAGCCGCATGGGCCTGCTCTCCGGCTTCGTCACCGAACGCCTCAAGAGCCTGCCCGAGGGCTCCCTGCGCCAGGCGGACCTGGACAGTCTGCTGGTCACCGAGCGGATCTTCGGCGCGCTCGGCGCGGCCGTCCAGGCCACCCGCTTCGTCGCCCTGGCCACGCATCCCACTCTGCGGGAGGATTCCGACCGCATCGACGACGCCGAGGAGGCACTCGACGACAGCGTCGCCGTCGATGATCCACGGGTGGTCCAAGTGGCTGTCGAGCGGCACGCCTTCGAAAGCGCCCTACAGACAGTCATCGAGGAGTCCGGCCTCGGGAAGGACGACGACGCCCTCTTCGACGCCTGGGAAACTCTGCGCCCTGCCACCGCCGATGACGAGGACGGCGAGGACGAGGACGGGGCCGACCTCAGCGCCGACAGGCGGGAGGCCGGCTCCATGAGCGCGTTCGAAGCCACCGGGAAGATGCCGTACGACTTCTCCCCGGCCCGTCTGCGCTGCATGGAACTGGCCGAAGAACTCTCCGCCCAGGACTCACCCGCTACCTGAAACACGGCCCAGGGCCGGGCGGCCGCGACCCCGGCCTCAGCAGGCCGGGAGTCCGGGTACCGGGGCGTCGTTGTCGCCGCCCTGCACATAGACGACGCTGACGTAGACGTTCGTGTTGCCGCTGTCGTCGTCGGTCTTGGCCCACCAGACGTTGGTCCACTGGCCGGAGGTCTCACGGCGGCCCAGGTTCTCCTGGCAGTAGAAGTAGTTGGTGCCCTGGTTGAGGACGCCGACCTCGGTGCCGGAGGCGGTGTAGGACTTGGCGGTGGTCCAGACGGTGCAGTTGTACTTGCCGCCGCCGATGGAGTGGCAGACCGGGGCCTCCTCGGTCGCGCCGCCGGTCGTCCCGCCCGTCGTGGCCCCGCCCGAGGTGTCCGCGCCCCCGGTACCACCGCCGGTGGTGGTACCGCCGTCCGTGTCCCCCGACGGGGAGGCGGACGCGTCGTCGGTGTCCTTCCCCTCGCCGTCCTTCTCGCTCCCCCCGCTGGGGCCAGGGGAGGTCTTGTCGTCCTTCTCCTTTCCCTTCTCCTCTGTGTCGGAGCCGTCGGAGATGTCGACCGTGCCTCGACTGCGGCCCGGGGAGGGCGTGCCGCTGCTCGCTCCGTCGGCCGAGGACTGGGCGCCCGTCCCCGTGTCGTCGTTCGCGTCGAGCAGCGCGACCGTGACACCCGTGGTGGCGAGCACGACGGTGACGGCCACGGCGGCGAGCAGGGCACGGCCCTTGCGGGGACGGCCACCGCCGGTCGAGGACACGGTCGTGGCGGCGCCCGAGGCGGGTATGGGCGCGGGTACCGGCGGCTGCGGCGGCCCGAATCCGGGGGTCGGGCCGGTAGAGCCGAGCCCAGCACCAGAACCAGCACCCATCCCATCGGTCGTGCCGCCGAGCCCCGCACCCGCCGTCGCCGGTCCGAAGCCCGGCGGCACCGAGGGAACGCTCCGCTCGGTCTCCGCCCTCGGCATGGGTGCCGGGCCGGCGCCCATGCCCGTCGTCGGGGAGTCGAGCGCGCTCCCGGCGGCCACGGCCTCCAGCAGTGCGCGGGCCCGGTCGGCGTCCGGGCGGTGCTCCGGGCGCTTGTCCATCAGCTGCTGGAGGACCGGCCCGAGGGGGCCCGCCCGCCGGGGCTCGGGCAGCGCGTCGCTCACGATCGCGGTGAGCGTGGACCAGGTGGACGTACGCCGGAACGGGGACGAGCCCTCGACGGCCGCGTACAGGGTGGCGCCGAGTGCCCAGACGTCGGAGGCGGGGCCGGGATCGTTGCCCTGGGCGCGCTCGGGGGCCAGATAGTCGAGGGAGCCGACGAGTTCACCGCTGCGGGTGAGGTGGGTCGCGGAGCCGTCGCCCGGGTTCTCCATGGTGGCGATGCCGAAGTCGGTGAGGACGACGCGGCCCGAGCGGTCCAGGAGGATGTTGCCGGGCTTGACGTCACGGTGGAGCACGCCGACACGGTGGGCGGCGGCGAGGGCGCCCATCACCTTGGCACCGATGGCGGCGGCCTCGCGCGGGTCGAGCGGACCCCGGTCGCTCAGGACATCGTCCAGGGACGGCCCGTCCACCAGCTCCATGACGATCAGTGGGCGTCCGTCGACCTCGGCCACGTCGTGCACGGCGACGACCCCGGGGTGCCGGACCCGGGCGGCGGCCCGCGCCTCGCGCTGCATCCGCAGCCCCAGATCGGCCAGTTCGGGCGCTCCCGCGTCCGTATAGGTCCGCAGCTCCTTGAGGGCGACCTCACGGTGGAGCACCTCGTCCACAGCTCGCCAGACGACACCCATGCCGCCACGCCCGAGCTGCTCCACGACCCGGTACCGCCCGGCGAGAACCCGCCCGACACCGTCCGCCTGTCCGTTCGCCCCCGAAGACACCCGCGCCTCGTTCCTGTGACACACCGATGAATCGCGTACAGCCTAAGCCGTGGTCGGGGACGCTTCGGACCGGCGGCAACGGCTGTCACAGGACCGCTACTTGTGCCGCCGACGGACCGCGTCTCGTTGGTCCCTACTGGGCGGAAATCGTCAGATCCGCCCGTCGCGGGGACGCGAAGCCCTCCAGGTCGGTGCGGGTCAGGCCGGTCGCCCGGGAGACCTCGTCGATGTCGAGGGCGCCGCAGTCCAGGCCGCGCAGCAGATAGCCGCTGAGGGCCTTGGCGGTGGCGGGCTCGTCCATGACGTCACCGTCGACGCGGCTCGCGTACCGGGCGAGGCGGGCGGCGGCCTGTTCGTAGCCCTCGCGGTAGAAGGCGAAGACGGCCGCGTAGCGGGTGGGGATGTGGCCGGGGTGCATGTCCCAGCCCTGGTAGTAGGCGCGGGCGAGGGCGCGGCGGGTGAGCCCGTAGTGCAGGCGCCAGGCGTCGTGGACCCGCTCGGTGGGGCCGACGGGCAGGACGTTCGTCGAGCCGTCCGAGACGCGTACGCCGGTGCCTGCCGCCGCGACCTGCATGACCGCCTTGGCGTGGTCGGCGGCCGGGTGGTCGCTGGCCTGGTGGGCGGCGGAGACACCGAGGCAGGCGCTGTAGTCGAAGGTGCCGTAGTGCAGCCCGGTGGCACGGCCCTCGGCGGCGCCGATCATCCGGGCGACGGTGGCGGTCCCGTCGGTGGCCAGGATGGACTGGCTGGTCTCGATCTGGATCTCGAAGCCGATCCGGCCGGGTGTGAGGCCGCGCGCCTTCTCGAAGGCCTCCAGGAGCCGGACCATGGCGGTGACCTGCTCGGCGTACGTCACCTTGGGCAGGGTCAGGACCAGCCCGTCGGGCAGTCCGCCGGCCTCCAGCAGGCCGGTGAGGAAGATGTCGAGGGTGCGGATGCCCCGGTCGCGCACCGGCGCCTCCATGCACTTCATGCGGATGCCCATGTACGGGGCGGCCGTGCCCTTGGCGTACGCCTCGGCGATCAGCCGGGCGGCGCGGGCGGCGGCCTCGTCCTCCTCGGCGTCGGGGCGCGCCCCGTAGCCGTCCTCGAAGTCGACGCGGAGGTCCTCGATCGGCTCGCGCTCCAGCTTGGCCCGGACACGGTCGTACACGGGTCCGGCGAGGTCGTCGCCGAGGCCGAGGACGGCGGCGAACGAGCCGGCGTCGGGGGCGTGCTCGTCGAGGGCGGCGAGGGCCCGGTCGCCCCAGGAGCGGAGGGTGTCGGCGGCGAAGACGTCACCGGGGACGTAGACGGTGTGCACGGGTTGGCGGGTGCCCGGGTCGCCCGGGTAGCGGCGGGCCAGTTCCGCGTCGACGGGGGCGAGGGAGGCGCTGATCTCCTCGCTTACGGCGCCCGCGAGACTCGTCGCCACGTTCTCCTGCCGGCCCTGCCCCATTCCACACCCTCCATTTTCCGCACTGCGGAATCAAGAATCCGTATGACGAAGCTAACCTTGGCCCTCCGTCCGGGTCAACACTGTCCCGAAGTGGGATTCCCCATGCTTTCCCGCTGGTCACTGCTGAACCGGCCGCTTCTTCCGTATTCACTGGGCAAGGTTCATCCTGACTCCCCAGGGGAGGAGATCGCGTGCCGAAAGAGGTCGGAGTGACGCGTCGCCAAGGACTGAGGTCCGCGGCGGCCGCCGCCATCGCCGTGCCGCTGCTGACCACGGCGGGCTCGTCGCAGCCGGCGTCCGCCGGCGAGTACGCGGGCGCCCTGAACGTGATGACGTTCAACGTGCGCTTCGCGACCGTCGTCGACAAGACACAGCGCTGGTCCGTGCGCCGTCCGGTGATGCGAGAGCTGCTGCGCCGCGAGCGACCGCATGTCATCGGCACCCAGGAGGGGCTGTACCAGCAACTGCGCATGATCGAGAAGGATCTCGGCGGCCACTACGACTGGATCGGCACGGGCCGAGGGGGCGGCAGCAAGGACGAGTTCATGGCGATCTTCTACGACACCCGCAGACTCGACCCGATCGAGTTCGATCACTTCTGGCTGTCCGACACCCCGTACGCGATCGCCTCCAACACCTGGGACGCGGACTGGCTGCGCATGGTGACCTGGGTGAAGTTCGCCGATCTGGCCGACGGGGGACGGGAGTTCTATGTCCTCAACACCCATCTGGACAGCGTCAGCCAGTACGCCCGGGAGCGCTCCGCCGGGCTGATCGGCGAGACGATCGCCGGGTGGGACCGGTCGGCGCCGGTGATCGTCACCGGCGACTTCAACGCGGCGGCCCACGACAACCGCGTGTACGACCTGATGCTGGACAACGGGCTCGTGGACGCCTGGGACGCGGCGGCCTCGCGCACCCAGGCGTACGGGACGTACCACGGCTACCGGGCGCTCAAGCCCGGCGGCAGACGCATCGACTGGATCCTGACCTCGCCCGGGGTGACCACGCACTGGGCGGCGATGAACACCTTCTCCGTCGACGGGATGTACCCGAGCGACCATCTGCCGGTGCAGGCCTCGTTGACCCTGGGATGAGCCGAGGCCCCCACGACCGTACGGGACGGTCGTGGGGGCCTCGTGGGAGGTGCGGCACTTCAGGAGGCTCAGCCCTTGCGGGTGTTGATCTCCTCGGTGAGCTGCGGGACGACGTCGAAGAGGTCGCCGACCACGCCGTAGTCGACGAGGTCGAAGATCGGGGCCTCGGCGTCCTTGTTGACGGCCACGATGGTCTTCGAGGTCTGCATACCGGCGCGGTGCTGGATGGCGCCGGAGATGCCGTTGGCGATGTAGAGCTGCGGCGAGACGGACTTGCCGGTCTGGCCGACCTGGTTGGTGTGCGGGTACCAGCCGGCGTCCACCGCGGCGCGGGAGGCGCCGACGGCCGCGCCGAGGGAGTCGGCGAGGGCCTCGATGAGCGCGAAGTTCTCGGTGCCGTTGACGCCACGGCCGCCGGAGACCACGATCGCGGCCTCAGTCAGCTCCGGGCGGCCGGTGGACTCGCGCGGGGTGCGGCCGGTGACCTTGGTGCCGGTGGCCTTGTCGGAGAAGGTGACGTTCAGGGCCTCGACCGTACCGGCGGCCGGGGCGGCCTCCACGGCGGCCGAGTTGGGCTTGACCGTGATGACCGGGGTGCCCTTGGAGACACGGGACTTGGTGGTGAAGGAGGCGGCGAACACCGACTGCGTGGCGAGGGGGCCCTCGTCGCCGGCCTCCAGGTCGATGGCGTCGGTGATGATGCCGGAGCCGATGCGCACCGCGAGACGCGCGGCGATCTCCTTGCCCTCGGCGGAGGACGGGACCAGCACGGCGGCCGGGGACACGGCCTCGTACGCGGCCTGCAGCGCGTCGACCTTGGGGACGACCAGGTAGTCGGCGTACTCGGCGGCGTCGTGGGTGAGGACCTTGACCGCGCCGTGCTCGGCGAGCGCGGCGGCGGTGTCGGCGGCGCCGTTGCCCAGCGCGACGGCGACGGGCTCGCCGATGCGGCGGGCCAGGGTCAGCAGCTCCAGGGTGGGCTTGCGGACGGCACCGTCCACGTGGTCGACGTAGACGAGAACTTCAGCCATGGGAATGCTCCTGCGGATTGCGAAGTCTGAAGGGCGGTGAGGGAGTCGGGCCTAGATGAACTTCTGGCCCGCGAGGAACTCGGCGAGCTGCTTGCCGCCCTCGCCCTCGTCCTTGACGATCGTGCCGGCGGTGCGCGCCGGGCGCTCGGCCGCGGAGTCGACGGCCGTCCAGGCGCCCTCCAGACCGACTTCCTCGGCCTCGATGTCGAGGTCGGAGAGGTCCCAGGACTGAACCGGCTTCTTCTTCGCCGCCATGATGCCCTTGAAGGACGGGTACCGCGCCTCGCCCGACTGGTCGGTGACCGACACGACCGCCGGGAGGGAGGCCTCCAGCTGCTCGCTCGCGGCGTCGCCGTCACGGCGGCCCTTCACCGTGCCGTCCTCGACGGAGACCTCGGAGAGCAGGGTCACCTGCGGGACACCCAGACGCTCGGCGACCAGCGCCGGGACGATGCCGCCGGTGCCGTCCGTGGACGCCATGCCGGAGATCACCAGGTCGTAGCCGGCCTTCTCGATCGCCTTGGCCAGCACCAGCGAGGTGCCGATGGCGTCGGTGCCGTGCAGGTCGTCGTCCTCGACGTGGATCGCCTTGTCGGCGCCCATCGACAGCGCCTTGCGCAGCGCGTCCTTGGCGTCCTCCGGGCCCACGGTCAGCACGGTGATCTCGGCGTCGTCGGCCTCGTCGGCGATCTGCAGCGCCTGCTCCACCGCGTACTCGTCCAGCTCGGAGAGCAGACCGTCCACGTCGTCACGGTCGACGGTCAGGTCATCGGCGAAGTGCCGGTCGCCAGTGGCGTCGGGCACGTACTTCACAGTGACAACGATCCTCAAGCTCACGCCGGCTCTCCTACTGCATCGTCATTTCCGGGCTGCCTTCTTCACTGGCAGCATAGGCGCCTGAAGCGGCCGATCCCGATCGGGGCGACCTGCGCTCCGGCCGAAATATTACTCGCCAGTACGACACGCCTACGTTCCCGCACTCGATGCCCGCTAAGCAAGCGCTTTGAACTGTGAGTTAGGCAACCCTGCGTAATCGTGCGGGAATCAGTCTCGCAGACCGTTGAAGCGGCCCTGGTGGTACAGCAGCGGCCGGCCGGCGCCCGAGGGGTCGCCGACGACCACCTCGGCGAGAACGATCCGGTGTTCCCCGGCCGGAACACGTGCCACCACCCGGCAGACCAGCCAGGCGAGCACGTCGTCGAGGACGGGAACTCCCTCCGGACCGCTACGCCATCCGGTGGGCGCCCCGAACCGGTCGGCGCCGCTGCGGGCGAAGGTGGCCGCCAGCTCCCGCTGGTGCTCGCCGAGTATGTGGACGCCGATGTGCTCGGCCTCGGAGATCACCGGCCAGCTGGAGGCGCCGGTGCCGATGCCGAACGAGAGCAGCGGGGGTTCGGCGGAGACGGAGCTGAGCGAGGTGGCGGTGAAGCCGACCGGGCCGGTGCCGTTCCGCGCGGTGATCACGGCCACACCGGCGGCGTGGTGCCGGAAGACGGAGCGCAGGAGGTCGGGGGAGGCGAGCTGGGGCGAACCGAGGCCGGGGGTGGCCGTCATGGAGTTGTCCTTCTGCTGGAGTCGACGGGCTGTTCCGTTGGGGCTCAGAAGGCCGGACAGAACGAACTGGCCGTGCGTACCAGGACCGCCGTCGAGATGGCATCACGCTCGAAGAGAAGGAGTTCTCGGGGCATCCGGTCAGGCTGACGATAGGTGGGGCGTACAGTCAAGTGCGTTCCGATATGCGGCTTCACGCGCGCGCGGGGCTTCACACGGCCTCGCCGAGCGCCGCGATCACATCCGCCTTGCGCGGCTGTCCGGTTGCCCTGCGCACGATCCGGCCGTCCGCGTCGAGCACGAGCACGGTCGGCGTCTTGAGGATGTCGAGCCGGCGCACGAGGTCGAGATGGTCCTCGGCGTCGATCTCGACATGGGTGACGCCGGGAACCATTCCGGCCACTTCGGCGAGCACCCTGCGGGTCGCCCGGCAGGGGGCGCAGAAGGCGCTGGAGAACTGGACGAGCGTGGCCCGTTCACCGAGCCCCTCCCCCAACGTCCCCAACTCCGCCGCCTCGACCCGCTTGTCGCCGTCCCGCCCGCGCACCCTGACCCTCCCGCTCCGCCGCCGATGCAGCACTCCGTAGACGCTCGCCAGCGCGAGCACCAGTCCACACACCACAAGTCCGGTCACAGCGTGCGTCAGCGTTCACGAGACTGCAAAGATTCCCGGCTCCCCTCGGAGATTGGCCTGCGGAATGCTTGACGCATGGACATCGATGTGAGGGGGCCGCGCTTCGGGGCGGCCGTGACGACCGTGGTACTGGCGGTCGTGCTGATCACCGGCAGCGCCTGGCTGCTGGCCTGGCAGACGCTCGCGTTCGCGCTGGGCGCGGCGGGCGGGGTGGGGCGTTCGCCGTACGGCTGGTTCTTCCGCACGCTGGTCCGGCCGCGGCTCGGCGCGCCGACCGCGTTCGAGGCGCCGGAGCCGCCGAGGTTCGCGCAGGCCGTCGGGCTGGTCTTCGCGGTGGTGGGCCTGGTCGGTTTCACGGTGGGGCCCGAGGCGTTGGGGCTCGCGGCGACCGGGGCGGCGCTCGCGGCGGCCTTCCTGAACGCGGTGTTCGGGTACTGCCTGGGGTGCGAGATGTACTTGCTCGTGCGGCGGGTGGCGGTCCGTACGAAGTGACGGTCGGATGAACTTCCGCTTGGTCGATCGCGTGTCCGACGTGACGAGAATCTCGCCCCCGGCCCGCGCCAAGACTGGCTACTCGTGCGTTCTTGGGGCACGATCTGCGAGATGCCGTAAACCTACGGCTGCGTAACTTCCCGCCGGGAGACCCCTTCCCAGGCAGAGAGAAGGGTCCACTCCGCCCATGGCAGAGCTTGTCTACCGTCCCGCCGTCGGTCTCGCCCAAACCCTGTTCAAGGTCTGGGACCTGAAGATCGACTGCAAGGGGTCGGAGAACATCCCGCGCTCGGGCGGCGCGGTGCTGGTGAGCAATCACATCGGCTACCTGGACTTCATCTTCGACGGTCTGGCGGCGCTGCCGCAGAAGCGCCTGGTGCGTTTCATGGCCAAGGAGTCGGTGTTCCGGCACAAGATCTCCGGTCCGCTGATGCGCAACATGCGGCACATCCCGGTGGACCGCAAGCAGGGCGAGGCGGCCTACGCGCACGCGCTGGACTCGCTGCGTTCCGGCGAGATCATCGGGGTCTTCCCCGAGGCCACGATCTCGCAGTCGTTCACGCTGAAGAGCTTCAAGTCGGGTGCCGCGCGGCTGGCGCAGGAGGCGGGCGTCCCGCTGATCCCGATGGCCGTGTGGGGCACCCAGCGGCTGTGGACCAAGGGCCACCCGCGCAACTTCAAGCGCAGCCACATCCCGATCACCATCCGGGTGGGCGAGGCGATAGAGGCCTCCAAGGACAAGTACGCGGGCGCCCTCACCCGTCAGCTCCGCGAGCGCGTCCAGGAGTTGCTGGAGGCCGCCCAGCGCGCCTACCCGGTCCGCCCCAAGGGGCCGGACGACACCTGGTGGATGCCCGCCCACCTCGGCGGCACGGCCCCGACCCCGGAACAGGTCCGCGAGGCCGAGGCCCGCTGACCCGGCGCCGGGGCCCGGCCCTAGAGCGCCACGGGGAGCGTCCGCCAGAGATGTGCCCGGTCCGGGGCCGCCCGGAGGGCGGCGAGCACGGCGGGGTGCGGCGCGGCGTGGAGCGTCGGGTCGTCCGCCTCGCCCGCCGCCGGGTCGGGTACGAAGGCCAGGCGCTCGCCGTCCAGTGAGAACCGCGCGTCGACCCCCGCCTTGTTGCCCCGGGGGTCCTGGCGGTGCCAGGCGCCGCGGAAGCGGACGGCGACCAGGCCGTGCACCACGTCGAAGCGCTGGTAGCACAGGGCGGTCGGGATGTCCTCGGCGCGCAGCAGGGCGGCCAGGGCGTGGGCCTTGGCGTAGCAGATGCCGGTGCCCTGTTCGAGGACGTCGGAGGCGCGCCAGGTGACGCGCGGATCACCGACGTCCTGGGAGTGTGTGATGCCGTCGCGGATGTACTCGAAGGCCGCTCTCGCATAGCCATACGAGTCCGCCACACCCTTGGCCAGCTGCGCCGCCGTCTTCCGTACGCGTGGATGGTGATGGTCTATGACCTCGTCGGCGGCCAAATAGGCGGACAGGTCAGGGTTTTGCTGGATCAGCTCCATGCCTGGAGAGCATAGAAAAACGATCACCCGAGAGTCAATGACTTTTCGGGTGACCGTATATCTATGCACGCTCCGGCTAGGGTGGCCTCAGCGGGCCATCTCCTCCTTGAGGGCCGCCACGAACCCGTCCACGTCCTCCTCGGTCGTGTCGAAGGAGCACATCCAGCGGACGTCGCCGGCCGCCTCGTCCCAGAAGTAGAAGCGGTGGCGCTTCTGGAGGCGTTCGCTCACGTCGTGCGGGAGGCGGGCGAAGACGGCGTTGGCCCGCACGGGGTGGAGGATCTCCACGCCGTGGACCGCGCGGACGCCCTCGGCGAGCCGCTGGGCCATCTCGTTGGCGTGCCGGGCGTTGCGCAGCCAGAGGTCCTTCGCCAGCAGGGCCTCCAACTGCACCGACACGAAACGCATCTTGGAGGCGAGCTGCATGGACAGCTTGCGCAGATGCCTCATGTGCCGGACCGCGTCCTGGTTGATCACGACGACCGCCTCGCCGAACATCGCGCCGTTCTTGGTGCCGCCCAGGGAGAGCAGGTCGACACCAACCGCGTTGGTGAAGGTCCGCATCGGGACGTCCAGGGAGGCGGCGGCGTTGGCTATCCGGGAGCCGTCCAGATGCACCCTCATGCCGTGCGCGTGGGCGTGCTCGCAGATCGCGCGGATCTCCTCGGGCGTGTAGAGGGTGCCGAGTTCGGTGCTCTGGGTGATCGAGACGACCTGCGGCATCGCCCGGTGCTCGTCGTCCCAGCCGTACGCCTGCCGGTCGATCAGTTCGGGGGTGAGCTTGCCGTCGGGTGTGGGCACGGTGAGCAGCTTGAGGCCGCCCATGCGCTCCGGCGCGCCGCCCTCGTCGACGTGGATGTGCGCGCTCTCGGCGCAGATCACCGCGCCCCAGCGGTCGGTGACCGCCTGGAGCGCGACGACGTTGGCGCCGGTGCCGTTGAAGACGGGGAACGCCTCGGCGGTCGCGCCGAAGTGGCCGCGGACGATCCGCTGGAGGTTCTCGGTGTACTCGTCCTCGCCGTACGCGACCTGGTGCCCGCCGTTGGCCAGGGCCAGGGCGGCGAGCACCTCGGGGTGGACGCCGGCGTAGTTGTCGCTGGCGAAGCCGCGGATCTCCGGGTCGTGATGGCGTCGTGCGTCGGTCTTCGGAGGGTTCACGGCTTGTCGGTCAGCCACAGACGGTTTCCGTTCACTTCGGCGGCGGACCTGTCCCAGACGCCGACGATGGCCTCGGCCAGTTCTTCGACGTCCGTGAAGCCCGCGAACTTCGCGTTGGGGCGGTCGGCGCGCATCGCGTCGTGCACCAGTGCCTTCACCACCAGGATCGCAGCCGCGGAGGACGGCCCGTCCGTCCCTCCGGCCTTGCGGAAGTAGTCGGCGGTGGCGAGCGTCCACGCCTCGGCGGCGGCCTTGGCGGCGGCGTAGGCGGCGTTCCCGGCGGTGGGCCTGCTGGCGCCGGCCGCGCTGATCAGGACGTACCGGCCGCGCTCGCTGCGCTGGAGGGCCTCGTGGAAGGCGAGGGAGGTGTGCTGCACGGTGCGGATCAGCAGCATCTCCAGGAAGTCCCAGTCGTCGAGGCTGGTCCGGGTGAAGGTCTCGCTGCCGCGCCAGCCGCCGACGAGATGGACCAGGCCGTCCACCCGCCCGAAGTCCTTCTCGATGCGGACGGCCCAGTCCCGGGTGGACTGGAGGTCCAGCAGATCGACCGTGTCGCCGACGACAGTGGCGCCGCCGTGCGCGTAGCGGGCCGCGTCGACGGCCTCGGAGAGCCGCTCGGGGTCGTTGTCGGAGCCGACGACGATCGCGCCCGCCTCGGCCAGCCGCAGCAGGGCCGCCCGGCCGGCGGGTCCGCCCGCGCCCGCCACCGCGACCACCGCGCCGCTCAGTGCACCGTTGCCGTTCTGCATGCTCTTCGCCTCCTGAGCAGCGACTGTGACGTCCTGGACGGGGGCGCTCACGCGGCGGCCCGCTCGGCGTCCGCGGCGGTGATGCCCTTGGTGGAGGCGATCACGGTCTTCAGCTTCTTGGCGAGCGCCTCATAGAACATGCTGAGCGGAAACTCGTCCGGAAGCACGTCGTCGACGAGTTTCCGCGGCGGCCGCGTCAGATCCAGGGCGTCCGGACCCTTGGCCCAGCGGGAGCCGGGGTGCGGGGAGAGATAGGTCGCGACCAGCTCGTACCCGGCGAACCAGTGGACGAGTTTCGGGCGGTCGATGCCGTCGCGGTACAGCTGCTCGATGTCGGCGCAGAGCTGGTTGGTGACCTGCGGGGCGCGCTGCCAGTCGATGTGCAGCTTGTTGTCGGTCCAGCGGACGACGTCGTGCTTGTGCAGATAGGCGAAGAGGAGCTGTCCGCCGAGACCGTCGTAGTTGCGCACGCGCTCACCGGTGACGGGGAAGCGGAACATACGGTCGAACAGGACCGCGTACTGCACGTCACGGGCCTGCGGGACGCCGTCGGCCTCCAGCTTCACGGCCTCCTTGAAGGCGGTGAGGTCGCAGCGCAGCTCTTCCAGGCCGTACATCCAGAACGGCTGGCGCTGCTTGATCATGAAGGGGTCGAAGGGCAGGTCGCCGTGACTGTGGGTGCGGTCGTGGACCATGTCCCACAGGACGAAGGCCTCCTCGCAGCGCTTCTGGTCGTGGACCATCGCGGCGACGTCCTCGGGCAGTTCCAGGCCGAGGACGTCGACGGCGGCGTCGGTGACCCGGCGGAAGCGCGCGGCCTCCCGGTCGCAGAAGATGCCGCCCCAGGAGAACCGGGCCGGGGCCTCGCGCACCGCGATGGTCTCCGGGAAGAGCACGGCCGAGTTGGTGTCGTAAC
Organism: Streptomyces phaeolivaceus; assembly: GCF_009184865.1. Classification (NCBI taxonomy): domain Bacteria; kingdom Bacillati; phylum Actinomycetota; class Actinomycetes; order Kitasatosporales; family Streptomycetaceae; genus Streptomyces; species Streptomyces phaeolivaceus. The sequence continues at coordinate 724,824 of NZ_CP045096.1, forward strand.
CGGCGGTGAAGTCCTCGAAGGTGATGCCGCAGAACAGCGGGTTGTCGTAACGGGTGCGCTCCAGCTCGGCCAGCCAGTCGGGCCAGACCATGCGCAGCACGACCGCTTCGAGATTGCGGTCCGGGTTGCCGTTCTGCGTGTACATCGGGAAGACGACCAGGTGCTGAAGTCCGTCCGCGCGGCTCGCGGCAGGCTGGAAGGCCAGCAGCGAGTCCAGGAAGTCGGGCACCGCGAAACCGTCGTCGGCCCAGCTCCGCAGGTCCTTGACGAGGGCCTCGTGGTAGGCGGCGTCGTGCGGCAGCAGCGGGGACAGCGCCTCGACGGCGTCGACGACACCCCGTACGGCCCGCTCGGCGGCGGCCCGGTCGGGGGTGTGCTCGGCGTCGAAGTCGATCGAGCCGTCCTTGGACTGCCAGGGCCGGATCCGCTCCACGGCATCCTTGAGCACGGGCCAGGCCGGATGCTCCACCACCCTGGAGACCGAAGGAACGCCGCCCTCCGCACTCGCCTGCGCAAGAATTTCCGTCATGACCCATCCTCCACGGGATAAACTTTCGTATAGACACCGTACGTAGCGAGGGTTCCCCACCGCAAGGCCGATCATGAGCGATCCAGCCGGAAATCTTCCCGTCATCCCCGGCCCCTAACCGCTGAATCTCCTGTCACACGCGTCAAGAATCACAGTTCGTGCGTCGCGCTCTCCGCGCGGAGGCCGGCGGGGTCAACGCGCGCCGGACTCGCCCACTCAGGGATGACCCGGGGACGGCCCGATCGGTGCGGGACAGGTGCGGAAACGGTCCTGTTCTGCGACGTGGCAGGGCCCCGCACGGCGTGACACGACCCGAAAGGGCTCGTGCACATGCGGATGCATCGCACGGCGGGAGGACTACGCTGCGCCCCAGCCGCGTGCCGCCCCTCCCCCGGTCACGCGGGCCGAGCCGCCGTCGACGGAAGCGAGTCAACCTTGAACTTCCTCACCATCGGTCATCGCGGAGTCATGGGTGTCGAACCCGAGAACACCCTCCGTTCCTTCGTGGCCGCCGATCGCGCGGGCCTCGACGTCATCGAACTCGATCTGCATCTGAGCAAGGACGGCGCGCTCGTCGTCATGCACGACGCGGACGTGGACCGGACGACGGACGGCACGGGCCCGATCGCCGACAAGACCCTCGCCGAGCTGCGCGCCCTGGACGCGGGCCGCGGTGAGCGGATCCCCACCTTCGAGGAGGTCCTGGACGCGGTACGGGCACCGCTCCAGGCCGAGATCAAGGACACGGCGGCGGCCCGCGCCCTCGCCGAGGTCCTGCACCGGCGCGACCTGGTGGCACGGGTCGAGGTGCTGTCCTTCCACGACGAGGCGGTCGCCGAGATCGCCCGCCTCGTGCCGGGCGTACGCACCGCGCTGGTCGCCAGCCGCTACGGCCCCGACGTCGTGGACCGCGCGGTGGCGGTGGGCGCCGCCACCCTGGTGCTCAACATCCGGCGGCTGACCCTGGAGGTCGTGGAGAAGGCCCGCAAGGCCAACCTGCGGATCATCGGCTGGGTGGTCAACACCCAGGACCATCTGCGCCTGGTCCGCGCCCTCCAGCTGGACGGCGCGACCACCGACTACCCGGACATCAAGCGCACGGGCCGCTTCACGGCCTAGGACACGGCGTCACGGCACCGGGCTCAGACGAGTTCCTTGATCAGCAGCTCGAACTCCAGGTCCGCGCGCCGCGGGATGCCGAAGCGCTCGTCGCCGTACGGGAACGGGGTCGTCCGTCCCGTACGGCGGTAGCCGCGCCGCTCGTACCAGGCGATGAGGTCGTCCCGTACGGAGATCACGGTCATGCGCATCTCCGTGGCGCCCCAGGTCTCGCGCGCGAGCCGCTCCGCCTCGGCGATGATCACCTTGCCGAGGCCGCCGCCCTGGAGGGCCGGGCTCACCGCGAACATCCCGAAGTAGGCGTGATCGCCGCGGTGTTCGAGCTGGCAGCAGGCGACGACCGCGCCGTCCCGCTCGACGGTGAGCAGCCGGCCGTCCGGCGACTTGATGACCTGGAGGACGCCCTCGGGGTCGGTGCGCTGCCCTTCGAGGATGTCCGCCTCCGTGGTCCACCCGGCCCGGCTGGACTCCCCGCGGTACGCCGACTCGATCAGCGCGACGAGGGCGTCCACATCGGCGTCGGTGGCATGGCGGAAGGTCAGGCCGGTGGTGGCGGCGGTGTCCATGGGGTGCGCTCCTGACGGCTCGTGGTCGGCCCGTGGTCGGCCGGAACACGCACGAGGGTAACCGCAGGCGCAGCGCCTACCCTCGACCGCATGATCCACGTACTCAGCAGCCGCACCCTCCTCCGCCCCACCGACCCCGAGCGCTCCCGCGTCTTCTACGGCGAGCGACTCGGGCTCCCCGTGTACCGCGAGTTCGGTACGGGCGACCACCGGGGTGTCGTGTACTTCCTCGGCGGCGGCTTCCTGGAGGTCGCGGGCCGCTCGGAGACACCGCCGTCGCCCGCGCTGAAGCTCTGGCTCCAGGTCGCGGACGTGACGGCGGCGCACGAGGAGTTGGTGGCGGCCGGGGTGGAGGTGCGGCGGCCCCCGGTGCGGGAGCCGTGGGGGCTGATCGAGATGTGGATCGCCGATCCCGACGGCACGGAGATCGTGCTGGTGGAGATCCCGGCGGACCATCCACTGCGCTACCGGCCGGGCATCTGACGGCCCCGGCGGCTCCTCGCGGCGGCCGTGGGCGCCCGGCGCGTCGAACCCCGGTGGCCGGGGCCGGGGCGCAGGCATAGCGTGCTGGAAGGGGGCTGCCCGTCCCGGGAGGAACGCCATGGAGCTCGACGAGCCGGTGACCGGTGGGCCCTGCTGGACCGAGCTGGGGACCAGTGACCCGGTGGCGGCCGGGCGGTTCTACACCGAGCTGTTCGGCTGGCGTCCGCAGACCGATCCGCGCCAGGAGGCCGGCGGCTACACCGTCGCGCACCTCGGTGACGCGGCGGTCGCCGCCCTCGCGCCGCTGTACCAGGAGTCGCAGCCGGTGGCCTGGAACGTGTCGTTCGCCGTGACCGACGCCGACGCGGCGGCCGAGGCGGTACGGGCGGCGGGCGGGACCGTCGTGCTGGAGCCCATGGACGTCTTCGACATCGGACGGTTCGCGGTGGCGTTCGACCCGGGCGGCGCCGCCTTCCAGCTGTGGCAGGCGCGGTCCTTCCCCGGCGCCGGACTGTTCAACGCGCCCGGCGCGCTGAGCTGGGTCGAGCTGCTGACCCGTGCGCCGGAGCGCGCCAAGTCCTTCTACACGACGGTGTTCGGCTGGAGTGTGAGCGCCGGCGGGCACTACACGCGGTGGGGTCTCGGCGGCGCCGACTTCGGCGGCATGATCACGATGGACGACAAGTTCCCGCCCGAGGTGCCCTCGCACTGGCTGCCGTACTTCGCCGTGGCGGACGTCGACGACTCCGCCCGCGTCGCCGCCGGGGCGGGCGGCAGCCTCCTCATGGAGCCCACCACGGTGGCGGAAGGGCCACGGATCGCGGTGCTGCGGGACCCCCAAGGGGCCATGTTCGGCGTGTACTCGGCGGGCGCCGTGGACCGACGGGGCTGACGGCGGCCCGCGCGCGGATGCCCGTGCCGTGTCCCGCGTTCGCGTTGGAGTGCCCTCCAACTCCTAGCGTCGTCCCCACCAACCGCTCGGAGGGAATGCGACGTGCGCTACACACTGTTCGGCAGGACCGGTCTGCGGGTGAGCGAACTGGCCTTCGGGGCCATGACGTTCGGCTGGGGGGCCGTGGATCTCGACACGAGCGGGCCCCTCCTGGACGCCTATGCCGACGCGGGCGGGAACTTCGTCGACACGGCGAACAACTACTCCGAGGGCGCCTCGGAGACCATCGTCGGCGAACTCCTCGACGGCCGCCGCGACCGCTTCGTACTGGCCAGCAAGTACACCTGTGTCACACGCGACGACGACGTGAACTCGGCGGGCAACCACCGCAAGAACCTCGTCGGATCGGTGGAGGCGAGTCTGCGGCGGTTGCGCACCGACCGGCTCGATGTGCTGTGGGTGCACGCGCGGGACGAGTTCACCCCGGTCGACGAGGTGATGCGGGCGCTCGACGACCTCGTACGGTCCGGGAAGGTGCTGTACGTCGGGGTGTCGGACTGGCCGGCCTGGGAGATCGCGCAGGCCAACACCCTGGCGGAGCTGCGGGGTTGGACGGCGTTCGCGGGCTCGCAGCTGCGCTACAACCTGCTGGAGCGCACCCCGGAGCGTGAACTGCTGCCGCAGGCACGGGGGTTCGGGATGGCCGTGTTCGCGTGGGGGCCGCTGGCGGCCGGGAAGCTGACCGGCAAGTACCGGCGGGGCGAGTCGGGGCGGCTCGGGGCGGGCGGCGCGGACGCGGACCCCCGCAGGGACGCCGTGATCGACGCCGTGCTGGAGATCGCCGAGCGGAGCGGCCTGCTCCCGGCACAGGTGGCGCTCGCCTGGCTGCTCGGTCGCCCCGGCAACGTCGTGCCGATCGTCGGCGCCACCGGCCCCCGTCAGCTCGCGGACAACCTGGCGAGCGTGGACGTGACCCTCGACGCGGACGCGGTCGCCCGGCTCGACGAGGTGAGCGCGCCCGCGCTGGGCTTCCCGCACGACTTCCTGCGCGAGCCCGTCATCCGCCGCAACGTGTACGGGCCCCACTGGGACGACATCCGCGACCCGCGCCGGACGGCCCGCTAGGGCCTGTCGTCACATTCCCGTCTGCCCCGCGACGCCCGGCACGCTCCCCCACTCGCGGCTTCGCTCGACCGGGAGGTACCCCCACGACGCCGCGGGGCCGCCCTCCGGGCGACGACGGGAAGGTGACGGCAGGTCCTAGGCGCGGGGCAGGCCCAGGCGACCTTCCAGTTGGATGAGCAACTCGCCGAGCAGGACGGCGAGTTCGCGGCGGTCGTCGGTGTCGACGCCGGAGAGGACGGCCTCCTCGTAGGCGAGTTGCTCCGGCATGACGCTGTCGACGAGTTCGCGGCCGGCGTCGGTGAGGCGGACGTGGGCGACGCGGCGGTCCCGGTCGTCGCCGCGGCGCTCGACCAGTTCGCGTTCGGTGAGGAGCTTCAGGCGTTTGGTGACGGCGGCGCCGGAGGCGAAGGTCTCGCGGGCGATCTCGCTGGGGGTCAGCTCGTGGCCGGTACGGCGCAGGGTGCCGAGGACGTCGAACTCGGGGCGGGTGAGACCGGCGCGGCGCAGGGGCGCGTCCTCGGCCTGTTGGAGGAGCGCGGCGCACCGGTTGACCCGGCCGATGATCTCCATCGGAGCGGTGTCGATACCGGGGTGCACCGTCTGCCACTGGCGCACCACCTTGGCGACCGTGTCCCCCAGCGCCGCGCCGCTCCCCGCTGCCCGCCCGTTGCCTGCCGTCATGCCTGTGCGCCCTCCGATGCCTGGAACCCGTGCTGTCGTACCGTCGCCGCGAGCGTACGGTGTCCGGCCTGCTCGGCGTGTGTCACCCGCTCCGACGGCCAGGCGCGTTGCCACCATTCGCCGCTCGCGGTGTCGGTGACGGAGCGCAGTTCCACGAGGGCCCCGGTGAGGGCGCGGCGGGCGGCGGGGAGCGCGCCGGGCGCGGCGTGCGGATCGGCGGCCGTGCGGACCGCGTGCGCGCGGGCGCGTTCGACGGCGGTGAGGGCGTGTGCGACGCGGTCCCCGGCCCGCCGGTTGGTGATCGCGAGCGCCGCGAGGAAGCCGGCCAGGGCGCCGACGAGGGTGTCCAGGAGCCGGTCGGTGATCAGCTCGCCGGCGTTCCCGAAGCGGACGAACTCGGTGACGAGGAGGGCCATGGGGGTGACGCAGATGGTGCCGAGCCAGTAGTTGCGGCTGATCAGTGCCTCGGCTCCGAAGCTCAGGGCGAGACAGCACAGGACGAGCGCGGCCGGGCCGAGGTGGGCGAGCGGGACCAGGGCGGCGAAGGCCAGCACTCCGGCGAGGTTGCCGACGACGCGCTGGACGCCCCGGCTCCAGGTGAGGGTCAGGTTGGCCTGGTAGAGGGAGGCTGCGGTGACGAGGGCCCAGTAGGGGCGGCCGACACCGATCGCGAGGGAGGCGTATCCGGCGAGGGCGCAGCCGACGGCGGTGCGGACGGCGAGGGGGGTGAGCGGGCCGAGTCTGCTCCACAACGGGGTTCGCCCGACCGTGGGTTCGCGCTTCGCGTCGGGCATCGCGTCGGCACTTTCGGCCGGGACGGCGGCGTGTGCGAGGGGCCGGGCGCCGCGCAGGTCCCGGGCCAGGGCGCGCAGTCGGCCCGGGTCGGCGTCGGCGGGCGCGGCGAGGGCGACGTCGGCGCGGACCAGGAGCGCTTCGACGGCGCGCCGGGGCTCGGTGCGGGCGCCGGCGGTGAGCAGGGTCTGCCAGGCGGTGTGCACGGCGGTCACGGCGGCCGTGCGGGACCCGGGCCGCTCGGGCGCCTCGACATGGGCGGCGACCGCGTGCAGCGCCTGCGCGGTGGCGCGGCGCTCCGGGCCGTACGGGCGCAGCAGGCCGGGGGCCATGCAGACGAGCCACGCCCAGGCGCCCGCGACGGCGCAGGCGGCGAGATGGCCGGGGACCTCGGCGGGGGTCTGGGGCAGGAAGAGGGCCGCCGAGGTGACGAAGGTGAAGATGACGTGGGCGGGCGGCCCGATCCGGCTCGCGTCGCAGAGCGCCTTCTGTCCGGCGGCCAGCAGCGCGCCGACGGTGACCAGGACCACCGCGTTCGTGGTCAGGGCGGCGGTGACCAGGGCCACCGCGAGACCGGCGAGCATGCCGAGCACCACCCGGGCGAGGGTGCGGGCGCGGGCGGCGTACGGGCGGTGGTGGGCGTAGAGCGCGCACAGGGAACCGGCCATCGTGTACATCGCCAGGTCGAGTCGGCCGAGGGCCAGCAGCGTCAGGTTCGGCGGGGCGGTCGCGACGACCACGCTGAGTGCGGGCTTGAACCAGATCTCGGAGGGGCGGTTCAGCCGGAGGGCGGCGGCGAGCGGAAGCCGGTGGGCACGGGGAGGTCGGACGCTGGGCATGACCGTAACCTTAGCGGGTGTTTTACCCGTGAACCATATCGCCGCACTGTGGCACCCGTCTCCGTTCCACTCTCCCGCACTCCCGCGCGCTCCCCCGCGTACACCCCTGCGCTCGTATGCGCGCCTTCGGGTCCGGGCATGCCCTGACCGACTGTCCAACCACCCGACCATCCGGCCATCCGATGGAGGTGCGCGGTGCACGGACCGGTTTCGGCCGGCTGGCTGCTGGTCGCGCTGTGCGCGGTGACCGGGGGCTACTGCCTGCTGCGGATGCGCAGCGCCGTGGAGGAGCAGCGTCTCGCCGCGGGCGGGGAGGCGCTGATGGGGTTCGGCATGGCCGCGATGGCCGTGCCCGCCGCGACCGTGGCTCCGCCGCGCTGGGCCTGGCTCGCGTACGCGGCGGTGTTCGGGGCCGCGGCCGTACGCGCCCTGTGGTCGGCGCGCGCGGGCGCGCACCATCTGCACCACCTGGTGGGCGCGCTGGCGATGGTCTACATGGCCGCGGTGATGGTCGCCTCGCCGGGAGGGCGACACGGCGGCGCGGGGCCGCCCCTGGTGACGGGGGTGCTGTTGCTGTACTTCGCCGGGTACGTGCTGTGGGCGGGCGTCCGGCTCATACCCGTACCGGCGGGGGCGGGTGGCGCGGCGGCCCCGGCGGTCGGCTGGGGCGACCGGCCGGAGCTGGCGCGGGCCTGCCGGCTGTCCATGGGCATCGGGATGTTCGCGATGCTGCTGACGGTCTGAGCGGCGGGGACGACCGGAGGGCCGCGCGGGCGCCGCCGTACCCGATCGATCGTGGTCTGTGTCACTTCGGTGGTGCGGCCCGTGTCGCCGCGCACCGGCACGCTCATAGGCTGCACCCCATGATGGTCCCCGCGGCGTTGTTGCTGCTCGGCGCCCTGACCGCCGTCGTCGCCCCGCGGCTGCTGGCGCGCGCCGACTGGCCGGACCGTGAACCGGTGGTCGCGTTGTGGGTGTGGCAGTGCGTGGTGGCGGCCGTGCTGCTGTGCTGTGCGCTGTCGATGGCGCTGAGCGCGGCGGCGGCCTGGACGGTGGTGCGCGGGCGGGTGTTCGCGCCGGCGCCCGACGGGGTCGTGGAGGCGTACGCGCTGGGCGGCGGGGGCTCCTGGGCCATGGCCACGGCCGTGACGCTCGCCTGCGGTGGGCTGTGGACGGGGGCGATGCTGGTCCGCGAGATCGTCCGCGCCCGGCGCCAGCACCGTCGGCGGCACGCGGAACTGCTGCTGCGCGCCCCGCTGTTGCCCGGTGAGGAGCCGGACGGCGACCGGCTGGTGGTGGTGGAGGGCGAGCGGCCGGACGCCTGGTGGCTGCCCGGTCCCACGCCCCGGCTGGTCATCACCACGGCCGCGTTGCGCCGGCTGAAGGGGCGGCAGGTGGACGCGGTGGTCGCGCACGAGCAGGGGCACGCGCGGGCGCGGCACCACTGGCTGCTGCACTGCGCGGCGGCGCTCGCGGGCGGGTTCCCCCGGGTGCCGGTGTTCGCCGCGTTCCGCGACGAGATGCACCGGCTGGTCGAACTCGCCGCCGACGACACGGCCTCCCGCCGCCACGGCCGCCTCACCATCGCCCTCGCGCTCGTCGGCCTCAACGAGGACCGGGGAGTGTTCGGGCCCTGTCCGACCCCCGAGGACCATGTGCCGCAGCGGGTCCACCGGCTGCTCGCTCCCCCGGAACGCCTCACTCCGGCGCGCCGGCTGCGGCTGACCGCGTGCGCCGCCCTCGTACCGGCGGTGCCCGTGTTGGTGGCTTTCGTCCCCGCTTTACGGGCACTCGGGAGGTCATGACATGGCAGAGAGTCGCGATATGGCAAAGGGAAGACAAAGGGAAGCCCAAGAACAACGCACGACTGGACGGCTTTGCTCCGGTCGCGGCGCGTGACAGTGATCTCACGCCCCGGCGTTGGCCCGGGACCCCGGGAGTCGGCCAGGATCGCTGTATGCACACCCCCACCGTCGACACGCCGCCCCATCGGCCGTCGACCACCCGCACCGTCCCCGCCGCCGCGGCCTGCGCGGCGCCCTCCGTCCTGCTCCTCGTCCTGGTCGCGCTCTCCTGGGGGCCGCTCATGTCCCTGGACGAGGGCATCGCGAACACCACGCACAGATGGGCCGTCGACGATCCGGGCCTCACCCAGGTGTTCCGCGTCCTGACGGACTGGGTCTGGGACCCGGTGACGATGCGTCTGCTGGCGGCGGGCGCCGCGGTCTGGCTGGTGTGGCGCCACCGGGAGTGGTGGCTCGCCCTCTGGCTGGGGATCACCTGCGCGGTGGGCACGGCCGTGCAGCAGGGCCTGAAGGCGGCCGTCGGCCGGGAGCGCCCCGCGTGGCCCGACCCCGTCGACTCCGCGCACTACGCCGCGTACCCGTCGGGCCACGCCATGACGGCCACGGTCGTCCTGGGTCTGCTGATCTGGCTCATGCGCCGGTACGGCGTCGGCGGCGTCCTCCTGCGGACGGCGCTGGCGGTGGCCGCCGTCTCCGTCGTGGGCGTCGGCCTGACCCGGATCTGGCTGGGCGTGCACTGGGCGTCGGATGTGCTGGCCGGCTGGCTGCTGGGCGGTCTGACGATCGCGCTGGCGGTGCTGACGTACGAGAAGTGGCGCGGCCCGGCACGCACTTGACCGGCGCGGGACCGGGCCGCCGAACCGCCCCGACGGGGCCGTGGAAGCGCTGGAACCGGTGGGCCGAGACGCCTTCGGTCGCCCTCTCGTGCGGCGGGTCGGCCGGCCGGAGGTTCGAGTGCCGTTCGGCGATCGGGTGTTCGGCACCGCTGGACGTCCGTCCCGGACCGTCCCCCGTGCGGCCCGGGACGAACAACGGCCGGGCGGGCGGACATGAGGTCGCCGCCCAGAAGCGCCGAGTATAGTTCGCCGACCGCCGGTCCAGGGGGAGTTGCCAGGATGGCCCCGCACGGCTCCGGTCGACGCAGAGCGCGGCGGCCGGTGTCCCGCCGGTCCCCGAAGGGCCCGGCGGGACGGATGACCGAGAGCGGTCGCGGTGCTGCTACCGGTCGAAGTAGTCCGGCTGTGTCTGCACGTTGAGCTCATCCAGCTGGACCCGCTTGGCGGGGTCCGTCCGCGGATCGTCGATCTTCAGGACGTCGAAGCCCTTCACCAGGTCGTTCGAGTAGATGTAGCCGTTGTAGTAGTACGCCGACCACGAACCGCCGCCGACGAGGGTGGAGGTGGAGATCGGACCGCGCTCGAAGTAGGCGATCTCCTCGGGCTGCGAGGAGTCGGTGAAGTCCCAGACGGAGACACCGCCCTGGTACCACGCCTGGACCATGATGTCCTTGCCCTCCACCGGGATCAGCGAGCCGTTGTGGGCGACGCAGTTCTCGGTGTCCGCCTGGTGGCGGGGGATCTTGTAGTAGCTCTTGAAGACGAGCTTGCGCTTGTCGCCCTTGCCGACGATCTCGTAGATGCCGTCGGCCCCGCGGTCCGGCCCGATCGCCGCGTTGCAGGTGGCCGCGCCGCCGCCGCCCAACTCGTCGGTGAAGACGACCTTGTTGGCGTCCTGGTTGAAGGTGGCCGAGTGCCAGAACGCGAAGTTCACGTTGTCCTGGACCCGGTCGATGACCTTCGGCTTCTTCGGGTTCTTGATGGAGAACAGGATGCCGTCACCCATGCACGCGCCGGCGGCCAGGTCCTTGGACGGCAGCACCGTGATGTCGTGGCAGCCCGTGGTCTTGGAGACACCGGGGTTCGTGGGCGAACCCGGGTTGCCGCCGCCGTCGGGGCCCTCACCGGGGAACAGGACCGGGAAGCCCACCACCTTGGCCCGCTCCGGGTGCTTGCGGGACACCTTGATGACCGAGATGCCGTCGTGCGGGGGCTGGCAGTCGGGGAACGCCGCAGCCGGCGAGTACGAGGAGACGTAGACGTAGACGTTCTTGCCGTCGGGCACCAGCGTGTGGGTGTGCGAGCCGCAGGCGGTCTCCACGGCGGCGACGTACTTCGGGGACCTCGGGTCGCTGATGTCGAAGATCTTCATGCCCTCCCACGACGACTTCTCGGTCGCGGGCTGCGTGGTGCTGTTGCAGGAGTTGTCGCTGCGCGAGGAGTCCGTGGACAGGAAGAGCAGGTCGCCGGAGACGGAGATGTCGTTCTGCGAACCCGGGCAGAGCACCTGGGCGACGGTCTTCGGGGACTTCGGGTCGCTGATGTCGAAGACCCGGAAGCCGTCGTAGTTTCCGGCGTAGGCGTACTTGCCCTGGAAGGCGAGGTCCGAGTTGGTGCCGGGCAGCGCCTCCTTCGGGATGTTGGTCAGATGCTGGATGTTGGCGGAGTGGACGATCTCGTCCTGGCCGGGTATCTCGCCGGCGGCGATCGCCGCCCGCGCCTCGGCCGCGTCGCTCTTGGAGACCTTCTCCCGCACGGCGGGCGAGTCCCCGGGGTCGGGCGTCGCTGCCGCCGGTCCGGCGGTGAGCAGCGCGGCCAGCAGTCCGGCCGCGGTCGCGGCGACACCCAGACGTCTGCGCCGCGTCCTTAGGTTGTTCAACAGGGTCACTGTGTCCTCCCGTATGGCCGTTCGCAGTTGAACGGTTCGTGCACCTCACGAAGTATCGTCTTCATCATGCACAGATCAATAGACGGCAATGTACTTGTAACGAACAAACTTGATCACCGGCGCGCGAAAGCATGTTAGGAACGTTCGTCAACACTCACGAGGTGTAAGCCTGTTGCCGTGTCCCAGGAGGTCACTGTGCTCGTCCGCCGCACATCCCGCGCGTCGCTGGTCACGGCCTCGCTGACGGCCGTTCTGCTCGCCCTCGCGGGCTGCGACTCGGGGTCGGAGGCGGCCCCCGACGGTGGTTCCGCCCGGTCGAGCGGACCCGCGGTGATCGCCCCCGGAAAACCCGGTGAGGCGGCTCAAACCCTCCCGCCGCAGGAAGTCGAGAAACAGCGGGCGGAGGACGACACTCCGAATTCCGCGGACTACGACTACGCCCGCATGATGATCGTGCATCACACCCAGGCCCTGGAGATGACCGAACTCGCCCCCGACCGCGCGAAGTCGACCCAGGTGAAGCGGATCGCCGAGCGCATCTCGGCCGCCCAGAAGCCCGAGATCGCGGCCATGGAGGGCTGGCTGAAGGCCAACGACGGTAACGGGCGCGAGACTTCGCACGACCACGAGGCGATGCCCGGCCTGGCGACCGAGGCCCAGCTGAAGGAACTCGCCGCGCTCGACGGGAAGAAGTTCGACGCCCTCTTCCTCAAGCTGATGATCACTCATCACGAGGGGGCGATCACCATGGCCACGGATGTGAAGGCCCAGGGCAACAACATCCTGGTCGAGGAGATGGCCGACGACGTGATCGCCCAGCAGGCGACCGAGATCAGCCGGATGCGCGATCTGACGGACTAGCCGGCCGCCCCGTCCTTACGGGTTCAGCGGCGCGCGTGGCGGGGGCCGAGGAGGCCCTCGTCGCGCGCGCCGGCGATGAGACGGAGGGACTTGCGGCGGCTGTGGCCGGTCGCGCACATCACGGCGAGCACCGGGTCGTAGCCGGACCGCTGCGCCGCGAGGTACTCCTCGGCGACCCGTCGCCGCCCCTCCGCGCCGCGCGGCCACGCGGGCCTGGCCCGGCGACCGGTGCCGTACGGGGACCCGGGGAGTTCCTCCTCAAGGATCTCGGGCGTGGTGCCGCATGCCTCGAACAGCGGGACCTCGATCCAGTCGGCCAGTTCCGCGAGGTCGTCCAGGGACAGCGGCGGCTGGGCGCGGACGTCCTCCAGGGACAGCCGGCCGTCGCGGACCACGGCGAGCACCTCGACCTCGGCGCCGTCCGGGAAGGAGAGCCGCGCGTCGAACCAGGCCGTGGCGCCGCCCTGCTCCTGCACCTCCCACGCGGGCCGCACGGTCACCGCGCCGTCCTGCCAGTGGCGGTCGGAAAGATTAAGAGAGGATGTTTCCAGCACACACGCAACGTAAGCGCATGATCACATTCACTGCGCACAGCCACGCAGCCCGAGGGCGCACGGCACCCCGACGGCGCAGCACCCGACCCCTCGCCCCCTGCCCCGCCCCACGGCCCCTCCCCCGCGTCCGGACCCCTCCCCTCCCCACTCCTCCCCCGGTCGGCCCGGCGGTGGGATCCTTGAGGCATCAGCGATCTCCTCACGCAAGGAGTCCGCCGTGCTGCGTGTCGCCGTCGTCGGTTCGGGGCCGAGCGGGTGCTACACCGCCCAGAGCCTCGTCCAGCTGGACCCGGACGTGCTCGTCGACGTGCTGGACCGGCTTCCCTGCCCGTACGGGCTGGTGCGCTACGGGGTGGCGCCGGACCACGAGAAGATCAAGTCGCTGCAGAACAGTCTGCGGGCCGTGCTGGAGCACGAGCGGGTGCGGTTCCTCGGCGGGGTGCGGGTGGGCCCGGACGGGGTGCCGACCGCGCGGCTGCGGGAGCTGTACCACGCGGTGGTGTACTGCGTGGGCGCCGCCGGTGACAGACGGCTCGGCATCCCGGGCGAGGAGCTGCGCGGCAGCTGGTCGGCGACCGAGTTCGTCGCCTGGTACAGCGCGCACCCGGACGCGCCGGCGGGCGGCTTCCTCGCCGGGGCGCGGACCGCCGTGGTCATCGGCGTCGGCAACGTCGCGGTGGACGTCACCCGGATGCTGGCGCGCGGCGCGACGGAGCTGAGCCCCACCGACATGCCCCAGGCCGCCCTGACCTCCCTCGCCGCCAGCGCGGTCACCCATGTCCACATGGTGGGCCGCCGGGGCCCCTCGCAGGCCCGCTTCACCACCAAGGAGCTGCGTGAGCTGAGCACCCTCCCGGACACCCAAGTGACCGTGAAACACGAAGAGTTGGAACTCGATCCGGCCTACGTCGACCCGTCGTCCCTCCCCGCCGCGCGGCGCCGCAACGTGGAGGTGCTGCGCGGCTGGGCCACCGCGCCCGGACCGGCCGCACGCCATCGCATCCGGCTGCGCTTCTTCCTCCGCCCGGTCGAACTCCTCGCCGACGGCGACCGGGTCCGCGGTGTACGCCTGGAGCGCACCGCACCCGACGGCCGCGGCGGTCTGACCGGCACCGGCCGCTTCGAGGAGATCGAGGCCCAACTCGTCCTGCGCTCGGTCGGCTACCTGGGTGTCCCCCTGGACGGCCTCCCCTTCGACCCGGCCCACGGCACGATCCCGCACCTCGCGGGCCGCGTCCTGCGCGACGGTGTCCCCTCCCCCGGCGAGTACGTGGCCGGCTGGATCAAGCGCGGCCCGACCGGGGTGATCGGCACCAACCGCCCCTGCGCGAAGGAGACGGCGACGTCACTGCTGGAGGACGCGTCGGCGCTCTCGGCCAGGAGCGTGCCGGCCGATCCGGTGGGCGCGCTGCGGGCGGAGGGACGCACGCCGATCGAGTGGCCGGGCTGGCAGGCGATAGAGCGAGCCGAGGCGGCCTTGGGCGCCTCCCTCGGCCGAGGCGTGGTGAAACTCCCCGACTGGCGGTCCCTGCTGACCGCCGCGCACGGGAACGCCCCGTGAGGGGCGCGGGGAACCGCGCGATCACCCCCCACACACGCCCGCGCTCCGAACACAACAGGCAACACCCTTGAAATCAACAAACTTTTCAAGTCCCCTAGGGTCTCGCCCATGGCTTCCCTCACCCCCACCCACCCCGTGGACGAAGTACCCCCCACCCGCCACCTGCTGGCCTTCGGCCTCCAACACGTCCTGGCCATGTACGCGGGCGCGGTCGCCGTCCCCCTGATCGTCGGCGGAGCCATGCGCCTGCCACCCGCCGACCTGGCCTATCTGATAACCGCCGACCTCCTCGTGTGCGGTGTCGCGACCCTGATCCAGTGCGTCGGCGTCTGGCGCTTCGGCGTCCGGCTCCCGATCATGCAGGGCTGCACCTTCGCGGCCGTCTCCCCGATGGTGCTGATCGGGACGGAGGGCGGCGGACTCCCCGCCATCTACGGCTCGGTGATCGTGGCCGGTCTGGCGATCATGCTGCTCGCCCCGGTGTTCGGCAGGCTCCTCCGCTTCTTCCCGCCGCTCGTCACGGGCACCGTCATCCTGATCATCGGCCTCTCCCTCCTCCCCGTGGCCGGCAACTGGGCGGCCGGCGGTGTGGGCGCCGAGGACTTCGGGGAGCCGAGGAACCTGGCTCTCGCGGCGTTCGTGCTGCTCGTCGTGGTGGGCGTACAGCGGTTCGCGCCGGCGTTCCTCAGCCGGATCGCCGTACTGATCGGCATGGTCGTGGGGCTCGCGGTGGCGGTGCCGCTCGGGTTCACGGACTTCGCCGGGGTGAAGGACGCCGACTGGCTGGGCATCAGCACGCCGTTCCACTTCGGGGCGCCCACGTTCCAGCTCTCCGCGATCCTGTCCATGCTGGTGGTGGCCCTGGTGGCGATGACCGAGACCACCGGTGACCTGATCGCGGTCGGCGAGATGACCGGCCGTGAGGTGCAACCGCGCTCGCTCGCCGACGGGCTCCGCGCGGACGGGTTCTCCACCGTGCTCGGCGGCGTCTTCAACACCTTCCCGTACACGGCGTACGCGCAGAACGTGGGCCTGGTCGGGATGACCCGGGTGCGCAGCCGCTGGGTCGTCGCGGCGGCGGGCGGGATGCTCGTACTGCTGGGGCTGCTGCCGAAGCTCGGCGCGGTGGTCGCGGCGATTCCGGCGCCGGTGCTCGGCGGCGCGGGCCTGGTGATGTTCGGGACGGTCGCCGCGAGCGGTCTGCGGACGCTCGCCCGGGTGGAGTTCAAGGACAACGACAATCTGACGATCGTGGCCGTGTCGGTGGCGGTGGGTCTGCTGCCCGTCGGGGTGCCCACGGTCTACGCGAGCTTCCCGGACTGGTTCCAGACGGTGATGAACAGCGGCATCAGCGCGGGCTGTCTGACCGCGATCGCGCTGAACCTGCTCTTCAACCACCGTCGTTCGAGGGCCGGTTCGGCCGGTGCCGGGGCTGACGGCCGTGACGGTCACCGCCGTTGGAGCAGTCGGACCGGGACCGACTCGGCCAGGACGCGGTAGCCCTCGGGGTTGAGGTGCAGCCAGTCGCCGTCGTGGAGGCCGGGGAGGAGGCGGCTCGGGTCGCCGGGGTCGCGGACCGCGCGGTCGAAGTCGAGGACCGCGTCGAAACGGCCACCGGTGCGGATCCAGGTGTTGACGGTCTGTCGCGCCGCCTCCCGGTGTCCGGCGGGGTCGTCGTACGGGGTGTTGCCGCCGAAGGGCAGCAGGGTCGCGCCGTACACCCGGATGCCCTGGGCGTGGGCGCGGACGATGATCTGCTCGTAGGCGGCGATCAGGTCGGCCGCGACGCGCTGTTGGGCGGCGGGGGTGGCCTCGGCGGTGCCCAGGTCGTTGACGCCCTCGAAGACGATCAGCCGCTCGACGGCGCTGTGGGCGAGGACGTCCCGGTCCAGGCGGGCGAGGGCGTTGGGGCCGAGGCCGTCGTTGAGGACGCGGTTGCCGCCGGCCGCCTGGTTGACCACGGCGATGTGCCGGGTGCCGGGCCGCTGTTGGAGGCGGTCGAAGAGCTGGTCGGGCCAGCGGTCGTTGCCGTTGGTGGTGGAGCCCCGGCCGTCGGTGAGCGAGTCGCCGAGGACGGCGACGGCGGTCGTGGCGGCCCGGGACAGCACCTCGACATCGCTGAGCAGATACCAGTGGTTGGTCGGGGTCGCGCCGGGGAGGTCCGTGTCCTCGGTGTGGTCGCCGCGCAGCAGGTACGAGGTGGTGCGGGAGCCGGGATGCGAGGTGAGGGCGAGGGAGGCCTGTCCCTCGGCCAGATACGCCGTCACGGTCAGGTTGGTGCCCGGCCGCAGCGTGAACTCCAGTGGGTCGGACACGACTTGGGCGCCCACCGGGACGGTCGTGGTCTCCCGCCCGCTGAAGGTCACCGGCCGGGTGGTGCCGGGTTCGACCGCCCCGACCCCCGCCCGGCCGCCCAGCGGAAGGGCAACCGTCACGGCGGTCAGGGGCAGCGCGCTGCCGCCGAAGGCGTTGGAGAAACGCAGCCGGACGCGGTCGCCGCCGGTGGTGACACGCACGGTCTGCCGCAGGGTGGTGTCGACCAGCACCGCCCGGTCCCCGGTGAACGGCGCCGGTGGCATGTTGCCCGGCTCGGTGAGCTGGGGCATCGCGGACCAGGTGTTCACCCAGTGCCGGGCGGACGGCGCCGGGTCGCCCGCGCCCGCCCCGTCGGTCCGCTGTGGGCTCCTGACCAGGGCGACCACGGCGGAGGAGGCCACCACGAGGGCCAGCGCGAGAACACAGGCCGCGATCACGCCCGCGAGCGCCGCCCGGTTCGACGGCCGGGCGGGCTCGGCGGACTCGACGGGCTCGGCGGACCGAAGGCTGCTGAGCGGGTGCGTGGGCGGGTGCAAGAGCGGTGCCTTTCTACGGATGCCGGGGTCGGTCGGGCGGTAGCCGGTCACCGGTAGTCGGTAGCCGGCGAGGTCGGGCCGAGAGGAGCCGCGGCGGACCGGGTGGGAGGCGGAAGCGGCGGCCCCGCCCAGCGGGAGGGCCGAGCGGGAGGGCCGGTCGGACGGCCCTCCCGTACGGCATGTCAACCGACCGTGCACGCCGTCCCGTTGAGCGTGTACGCCGAGGGTGCGGCGCTGTTGCCGGTGTGGTCGGCCTGGTAGCCGATGCCGACGCTCGCGCCGGGTGCGATCGCCGCGTTGTAGGTGGCGTTGGTCGCGGTCACGGCGCCGCTCGCCGGGCTGTACGTGGCGCCCCATCCGTTGGTGACGGTCTGTCCGGAGGGCAGGGTGAAGGCGAGTTTCCAGCCGTTGACCGCCGTCGTACCGGTGTTGGTGAGGGTCACGGACGCGGTCAGGCCGGTGCTCCAGGCGTTGGTGGTGACGGTCACCTTGCAGGGGCCCGCCGGGGGCTGGGGCGCGGGGCCGGAGCTGTTGAGGCCGAAGAAGGTGAGGACGCGCTCGCCCATGCCCCAGGCGTAGAGGTTGTGGCCGGTGCCCTGGAGGCTGATCGCCTCGACGGGGGCGCGGTCACCGGTGCCGCCGTAGCGGGTGCGGGTCCAGTTGGTCTGGGGTGTGTCGGTGGCGGCCGGTGTCTGGCTCACCCCGTGCACATTCGTCCACTGCTTGATCTCCTCGCCGAAGTTGGGGTAGCGCAGCACGTCGTCGGTGGTGCCGTGCCACAGCTGCATACGCGGCCGGGTGCCCGTGTAGCCGGGATGGGCGCCGCGGACGAGGTCGCCCCAGGCCCCCGGGGTGCGGGTGATGGTGCCGCCCGCGCAGTCGCTGTTCCACTCGGAGCCGTTGGTGGTGGCGAAGCAGGCGAAGGGCACGCCCGCGAAGGCGGCGCCGGCGGCGAACACGTCCGGGTAGTCGCCGAGCAGGACGTTGGTCATCATCGCGCCGGAGGAGATGCCGGTGGCGAAGACACGGCCGGTGTCGGCGCCGTAGGTGCGGACGGTCCAGTCGACCATGGACTTGATGCCCACGGGGTCGCTGCCGCCGCCGCGGGTCAGCGCCTGCGGGGAGGAGACGTCGAAGCACTTGCTGCTGCGGGTGACGGACGGGTACACGACGATGAAGCCGTACCGGTCGGCCAGTTGGGCGTACTCGGTGCCGTTGTACATCGCCGGTCCCGAGCCCGTGCAGTAGTGCACGGCCACCACGATCGCCGGGTTCGCGGTGACGCTGTCCGGGACGTACAGGTACATCTGCAGATTGCTGGGGTTCGGGCCGAAGCCGGTGATCTCGGTGAGCGCGGCCCGGGGAGCGGCCCCGGCGCTCGCGGCCCCGGTTCCCCGGTCCGCCGCGGCGGCCGTGGGGGCGGTCAGGAGCGTGGCCGCGAGCAAGGCCAGCAGCGCTCCCAGCAGGGCGACGAGCACCGGGCGCCGTGGTCCGCGCGTGCCGTCGTGGGGGGTGAGGGTCACGTCGTCGTGCCTTCCCGTGAGGTCGGCGGGAAGGGCATCGTGGCATGGGCATGGCGGCCATGGAAGCGCTCCCACCCGTCGAAAGAATTCGCTCGCACCGGGCCGTCGGGGCCGATGGGCGCACCGGCCCCGCACGGTCGTCCGCCCCGGCCGGGCCCCTACCAGGCCCGACGCAATGTCTTTTGCGCAAAGCGTTGACCAGAAAGCGCTTGCCCCCTACGTTCCGTTCAGCGATGTGAACCGGACGTCGCATCGAACGCCCCCGCTCGCGCGCGGCGATCAGATCAGTGAACTTCCTTCACATACATGGCCCATCGGCTCTCGCCTGAAGGGACGCACCCGCATGCGTACCGTCCCCCCACGTACACACGCGCAAAGATCGGCCCTGGTGGCCGCCGCTGCCGCCCTGGCGACGGCCGCCGTTCTCGTCCTGCCGCACACGGCGGGCGCCGCGGAGACCTCACCGATCGGCTTCGGCGCCGGGACCACCGGCGGTGGCGGCGCCACCCCGGTCACGGTCTCGACACTCGCCGCCTTCCAGAGCGCCGTCACCGGCAACGCGGCCAAGGTCGTCCGCGTGAACGGCCTGATCCCGCTGAGTGGTCAGGTCGACCTCGGCTCCAACACGACGGTCCTCGGCGTGGGTTCGTCGTCCGGGTTCACCGGCGGCGGTCTGCGGATCAAGGAGGAGACCAATGTCGTCGTGCGCAATCTGAACATCAGCAAGCCGGTCGCGCCCGCCGACGGCATCACGGTCCAGGAGTCCACGAGGGTGTGGATCGACCACAACGCGTTCTCGGCGGACCGCACCCACGACAAGGACCACTACGACGGTCTGCTGGACATCAACCACGGCTCGGACAACGTGACGGTGTCCTGGAACACCTTCAAGGAGCACTTCAAGGGCTCGCTCGTCGGCCACAGCGACAACAACGCCGCCGAGGACACCGGCCACTTGAAGGTGACGTACCACCACAACCACTTCGCCGACGTGTACTCGCGCATCCCCAGCCTGCGCTTCGGCACGGGGCACTTCTACAACAACTACGTGGACGGCGCCGAGACCGCCTGCCACTCGCGCATGGGCGCCCAGATGCTCGTGGAGAACAACGTCTTCCGGAACACCGGAGTCGCGGTCACCACGAACCGCAGCAGTGACGTGGACGGCTACGCGAATCTGCGCGGCAACGACCTCGGTGGGGCCGCCACCGAGATCTCCCGGACGGGGAGCTTCACCGCCCCGCCCTACGGCTACACCGCCGAGTCCGCCTCCTCGGTCGTCGCCTCGGTGACGTCGGGTGCGGGCACCGGGAAACTCTGAGAACCCGCCCCCCCATCCGCTCGGACAACAGAAGGAATCGGGACATGACTTCTGCGGTACGTCCGCGTGCCCGCACGCGCGCGCTGACCGGCACACTCGCCGCGTTCAGCCTTTCGTTTGGCATGATCATGACTAGCGGGGCCACTCCGGCGAACGCCGCCACCTGGCCGTCGGCCAACGGCAGCCAGCCGGTGTCCTCCACCATCTCGGTCTCCGGCACCAGGGACGGCGGCATGGTCCGCTACTACGGCAGCGGCGCCCTGGCCGGCGACGGCCAGGAGGAGGGCCAGGACCCGATCTTCAAGCTCGCGGCCGGCGCGACGCTGAAGAACGTCATCATCGGCGCGCCCGGCGCCGACGGCATCCACTGCGAGGGCAACTGCACGCTGCAGAACGTGTGGTGGGAGGACGTCGGCGAGGACGCGGCGACCTTCCGCGGCGGGTCCACCTACACGGTGACCGGCGGCGGCGCCAGGAAGGCGGCCGACAAGGTCTTCCAGCACAACGGGCCCGGCACCCTGAACATCTCCAACTTCGCGGTCAGCGAGTTCAAGACGCTGTACCGCTCGTGCGGCGACTGCTCCACGCAGTACACGCGCAAGGTGAACCTCAGCAACATCGAGGTGACCGGGACCGGTTCCACCACGCGGCTCGTCGGCATCAACACCAACCGGGGCGACGTGGCGACCCTGCGGGGCATCACGATCCTCAACGACAGCGGCCGCAAGGTCATCCCGTGCCAGAAGTACAACAACAACACCGCCGTCGGTACGGGCCCCGACAGCACCAACTGCCTGTACTCCGCCTCGGACATCACCTACAGGTGAGCCCGCTCGTCACCCACCGGTGAGTCCCCCCGACGGCCGGACGGAGCCTCCCCCCACGGGCCTCGTCCGGCCGTCGGCCGTGCGCGCGGCGCGGTCACCGTCACGTGCGCGCCCCGCCCGGCCTCACCAGATCTTGCGTTCCCAGAGCGGCCCGATCCGCTCCCACTCCTCGTCCCACTGGTCCATCCGCCGCCGCTCCATACGGCCGCGCACCAGCCGGCCGCCCACGAAGGGCACGGCCGCCACGAAAAAGCCCGCGAGACCGCCGACGAGCGTGGCCCGCAGCCGGGCCTGCGACTCGCTGGCGGGCTTGGTGACCAGCAGTCCCTCGGCGTCCGTCCAGACGGTGACCGGGGCGCCCATCAGGCTGGCGGGATCGACCCGGGCCTGGCCCTCGCGGGCCGAGCCGTCCGGGGCGGTCCAGCGGACCTTCGCCCACACCTTCTCCGTGCCCGTACCGCTCGGGCCGGACGGCTCCGGCGCGTCCTCGGTGAGGGCGGCGCCGACCGGGCGCCACTCGGCGCGCTGCCGGGCGAGGCCCGACTCGACGGAGTCGGCGGCCAGCACACCGGTGACCACCCCACCGGCCAGGGTCAGCGCCCAGGCGATCAGCACGACCCAGGACTCCAGCCGGTCGCTGCGCCTTCTGAGCGGGTTGCGCCGCCATCGCCACAACCACACCTTCGGACCACGGAATGCCACCATCGGGGGCACCCTCCCTCGCACACGCAGGACTGCCGGACCGCTCTCCCATACGGCGGCGGTCGCGCCCCTGCTCATGCGACGTGGGTCACCCCACCGGATCCGGACGGCTCCCGGACCACCCCGGGACGTCCTCCGGACGACCCGCCCGGCCGCACGCACACCCGCTGACCTGCGGCGGAGATCTCCCGAGGGGTGACTGTCAGTGATGAGGTGCAGACTGGCCGGTGACTGGGACGACGATGTCCGGGAGGTGGCCGGGATGGCTGACGTACTGCTCACCGTGGGCACACGCAAGGGGCTGTTCATCGGGCGGCGCCGAGGGGGCGCCTGGGAGTTCGACGAGACGCCCTACTTCAACGCGCAGGCGGTCTACGCGGTCGCCGTCGACACCCGTACGGACACCCCCCGGCTGCTCGTCGGCGGCGACAGCGCCCACTGGGGCCCCTCCGTCTTCCACTCCGACGACCTCGGCCGCACCTGGACCGAGCCCGCGCGGCCTGCCGTGAAGTTCCCCAAGGACACCGGGGCCTCGCTGGAACGGGTGTGGCAGCTGCATCCGTCGGTCGCCGAGCCGGACGTGGTGTTCGCGGGCACGGAACCGGCCGCGCTGTACCGCTCCGAGGACCGGGGCGAGACCTTCGAGCTGGTACGACCGCTGTGGGAGCACCCGACCCGTGACAGGTGGGAGCCGGGTGGCGGTGGCGAGGGGCTGCACACGATCCTCACCGACCGCCGCGACCCACGGGCGGTGACCGTCGCCGTCTCCGCCGCCGGGGTGTTCCGCACCGAGGACGGCGGCGCGAGCTGGTCGCCGTCCAACTCCGGTGTCTCCGCGGTGTTCCTGCCGGACCCGAACCCGGAGTTCGGCCAGTGCGTGCACAAGGTGACCCGGGACGCGGCGGCCCTCGACCGGCTGTATCTGCAGAACCACTGGGGGGTGTACCGCAGCGACGACGCGGGCGCGCACTGGGAGGACATCGGCGCGGATCTGCCGTCCACGTTCGGGTTCGCCGCGGTCGCCCATCCGCATCGCGGGGACACCGCCTATGTCTTCCCGATCAACGCCGACGCGGACCGTGTCCCGGCCGACCACCGCTGCCGGGTGTTCCGCACGGCGGACGCGGGCCGCGGCTGGGAGCCGCTGACGGCGGGGCTGCCGGCCGAGGACCACTACGGCACGGTCCTGCGCGACGCGATGTGCACGGACGACGCGGACCCGGCGGGCGTCTACTTCGGCAACCGCAACGGCGAGGTGTACGCGTCGGCCGACGACGGCGACAGCTGGCGGCAGTTGGTGTCACATCTGCCGGACGTGCTGTGCGTGCGAGCGGCGGTCGTGGGCTGAGATGAGGAGGACGGGGGAATCAAGTCGCTCTGGAACCGGCCCTGTTCGGTGCCGAAACGGTCGTGGTCGATCGGACGGCGACCGCCAGTTGATCGTCATGGCCGTTACGGCAGTAGGGTGACGCCGTGGCACCACGACCGTTGCATGAAATCGTCGAACCCGGCTGGGCGAAGGCCCTCGAACCCGTGGCCGGGAGGATCGCCGAGATGGGCGACTTCCTGCGCGCGGAGATCGCCGCCGGACGCACCTATCTCCCCGCCGGATCCCACGTCCTGAGGGCCTTCCAACAGCCCTTCGACGACGTCCGCGTCCTCATCGTCGGGCAGGACCCCTATCCGACCCCGGGGCACGCGGTGGGGCTGTCGTTCTCGGTGGCCCCGGAGGTACGGCCGCTGCCGGGCAGCCTGCTCAACATCTACCGGGAGCTCCACACCGACCTGGGGGTCTCCCAGCCGTCCAACGGCGATCTGACGCCCTGGACCCAGCAGGGGGTGCTGCTGCTCAACAGAGCGCTCACCACGGCCCCGCGCAAACCGGCCGCGCACCGGGGCAAGGGCTGGGAGGAGGTCACCGAGCAGGCGATCAGGGCGCTGGCCGCGCGCGGGCGCCCCCTGGTCTCCATCCTCTGGGGCCGCGACGCCCGGAATCTGCGCCCGCTCCTCGGCGACCTGCCGTCCATCGAGTCCGCCCACCCCTCCCCCATGTCCGCCGACCGGGGCTTCTTCGGCTCCCGCCCGTTCAGCCGGGCCAACGACCTGCTGACCCGCCAGGGCGGCGCTCCCGTGGACTGGCGCCTGCCATGACCGGCGCCGAGCCCCCCGTCGTCCTCGCCGTGGACTCCGGCGGTTCCGGGCTCCGCGCGGTGCTGGCCCGGGGCACCGAGGTGCTCGGCGAGCCGGTGGTGTCCGGGGAGCCGGTACGGACCGGGGCGCGCGGCATCGACGCCGGGCAGCTGCTGGAGCGGCTGCTGCCCATGGCGCGGAGCCTTCTCGACACCGCCGGTCTCGACCGTCCGGCGGCGGTGGCCCTCGGGGCCACCGGGTTCGCGACGCTCGGCGAGGAGCTGCGCGCCGAGCTGCCGTCGGCGCTGGCTCGCGAGCTGGGGGTGCGCCGGGTCGCGCTGGCGGCCGACGCGGTCACCGCGTACACCGGGGCTCTCGGGGCACGGCCGGGTGTGGTGATCGCCGCCGGTACGGGCCTGATCGCGATCGGCACGGATCTGACGGCGTGGCGCCGGGCGGACGGCTGGGGCCATCTGCTCGGGGACTGCGGCGGCGGCGCGTGGATCGGGCGGGCCGGGCTGGAGGCGGCGCTGCGGGCGCACGACGGACGGACCGGTGGTTCGGCGCCACTGCTGGCGCGCGCCGAGACGGTGTTCGGCCCGATGGAGGGGCTGCCCGGCCGGCTCTACCCGAGGCCCGACCGCCCGGCGGTCCTCGCGTCCTTCGCGCCCGAGGTGGCCGCGTGCGCCGGGGACGATCCGGTGGCGGCGGACCTGCTGCGCGCGGCGGCCCGGCACATGGCCGACGCGGCGGCGGCCGTCTGCCCGGCCCCGGACCCCGCCCCGGCGTCGGGCTCTGCCTCGGGGGCGGGCGGTGAACCCCGAGTGGCGCTGACCGGCGGTCTGTTCAAGCTGGGTGACCCGTTGGTCGGGCCTCTGGAGGCCGAGTTGGCGCAGCGGCTGCCGTACGCGCGACGGGTGCCGGCGGAGGGGGATCCGCTGACCGGTGCCGTGCGTATCGCGGCGGCGCTGGCGGCCGACCGGCTCGGATTGCCGTACGACGAGCGGATGTTGTACGTGATGGCTGAAAAATAGTACCTGAAACAGGGATTAATCCCGGCTGTCGGACAAGCAGCACCGTGGTCACCCAAGTGCACCGTTCAGCAGATAAATGCGGTATCGATCGGCCCTGATCGGCCCGTAACTCATCAGACAAAACAGGACGGATACCGCTCACCTGCACCCTCCCCGAACAGGGGAGCCCAGGAAGCCAGTAACATGCGGCGCCATGAGCTCCCCCACTGGGCCCGCGTCCGGCCTGCCAGTACGAATGCCGCGACCCCGCCAGCCCGGAC
The DNA here is from genome assembly GCF_009184865.1 of Streptomyces phaeolivaceus. NCBI lineage: Bacteria > Bacillati > Actinomycetota > Actinomycetes > Kitasatosporales > Streptomycetaceae > Streptomyces > Streptomyces phaeolivaceus. The sequence goes on from NZ_CP045096.1 coordinate 750,004, forward strand.
GGCACCGCCGCCCGGAGCCCCTGGCGGCTCCCGAGGGCGCGCCCGCGCTCGTCCTCGCGGTGCCCGGCACGCCCAGCGCCGCCACGCGCGGCCTCGCCGAGGAGGTCGTGAGCATCGCGCGCTCCGAGCTGCCCGGCCTCGACGCCCGCATCGGCTATGTCGACGGTGGTGCCGACGAGTTCCCCACACTGCAGACGGTGCTCACGCGCGCCGCCGAGGAGCGCACCGCCCGTTATGAGCAGGCACGCGCCGCCGGTCTGGACGTCAAGGAGCCGGACGGCCCCGTCGCCGTCGTCGTGCCCCTGCTGGCCGGTCCGGACAGCGCCACGCTGCGCCAGGTCCGCCAGGCCGTCATGGAGAGCCGGATCGCGGCCGAGCTGACCGATGTCCTCGGTCCGCACCCGCTGCTCGCCGAGGCGCTGCACGTGCGGCTGTCCGAGGCCGGTCTCGCGCGCGCCGACCGGGCCCGGCTGTTCACGGTCGCCACCGCGGCGGACGGCATCGTCCTCGCCACCGTGGGCGGCGAGGAGGCCGTGCAGGCCGCCGGGATCACGGGCATGCTGCTGGCCGCGCGCCTCGCCGTGCCGGTGATGGCCGCCGCCCTCGACCAGGAGGGTTCGATCACCTCCATCGCCGAGCAGCTGCGCTCCTCCGGCTCCCAGCAGCTGGCGCTCGCGCCGTACCTGATAGGGCCGGAGATCGACGCCGGTCTGATCGAGGCGGCGGCGTCGGAGGCGGGCTGCTCCGCCGCCGAGGCGCTCGGCCCCTACCCGGCGATCGGCAAGCTGGCACTCGGCAAGTACACGACGGCGCTCGGCATCGCACCGCAGCAGCCACAGGGCATGCCGGTCCGCTGAGCCCGGACCGCGACCCGTACGGCCTCGGGCCTGTCGTCACATTCCCGTCGTCGCCCGGCGGGCGGGCCAGCGGCGTCTGCGGTGAGAGTGCGTGCCAGGCGTCGCGGGGCAGACGGGAATGTGACGACAGCCCGAGGGCCCGCTCTTCTCGCAGGAGCGGGCCCTCGGGCGTGTGCGGGCGGTGCTGTGCGGGCGTTCCGGGAGGTCGGGGTCAGAGGTCCAGGACGACGCAGGAGGCCGCGGGGGCCTCGATCGAGCCGCCTCGCGCGGGTACGCCCGTGTCGGGGTCGATCGTGAACCAGGTGACGTCGCCGGAGCGCTCGTTGGCCACGTACAGGAACCCGGCGGCTTGGGCGAGGGCGCGGGGCCAGTGGCCGCCGCAGGGGACGGTGGTGATCAGGCGCAGCCCGTCGCCCTCGACGGCGAGCACGGAGAGGACGTCCGTGCCGCGGGTGGCCGTCCACACGAAGCGGCCGTCGGGGGACACCGCGAGGCCCGAGGGGTACGCGTCGCCCTCCGGGGCGCCCGGAAGCACCGAGGTCTCTCCCAGCGCCTCCAGCAGGCCGTCAGAGGCGTTCCAGCGGCACACGGTGACCGTGGGGGCCAGCTCGTTCAGCACATAGGCGTACGATCCGCCCGGTTCGCCGTCCGGGTGGTCGTTCGCGCCCGGGTGGAAGGCGAGGTGGCGCGGGCCCGAGCCCGGTCGCAGCGGCGTCTCGTGGTGGACGACGGGGACGCCGCCCTCCAGCGCGCACACCCGCACCGAGTCCGTGCCGAGGTCGACGCCGAGGAAGCGGCGCCCGCTCGGGTCGGGCAGCACCTGGTGGGCGTGCGGTTCCTGCTGACGGCGCGGGTCGGGCCCGGATCCGGTGTGCCAGAGCGTGCCGGACGCGGGCGCGGCGAGGGTGCCGTCGGCCCGCAGGGGGACGGCGGTGACGCCGCCGGAGCCGTAGTCGGCGGTGAGGACGTGGCCGGCGTGCGGGGCGAGGTGGGTGGGGCCGTCGCCGACCGCCACCGGGGGCCCGGTCAACTCGGGCTTGTCGCCCGTCACCCGGTAGGCGGCGACGGCTCCCTCGGGCCGCTCGCTGACCGCGTAGAGGGTGTCCCCGTCCGGCGAGAGGGCGAGGTAGGACGGGTCGGGGACGTCGTCCGCACCGCCCAGGACGGTGAGCGCGCCGCTCGCCTCGTCGACGGCGGCGACGAGGACACCGAGGCCGCCGGCCGAGGTGAACGACCCGATGTAGGCCCGTCGTCGTCGCGGCCCGCCCGCCGCGCCCGTTTCCACTGTCATTGCCGACCCCTCCCGCTCGCCTGGTGTGCGGGCGAACAGTAGCAGGAGGTCTAGACCAAAGTCCGCAGCGGTGGCGCGGACGGGAACGCGCGCGCCCCATCAGTGCTTCCCGCTCCACCGCACACGGCGCCCAGGGCGTGCTCCGGGGGCGCCCGGCGGGTGTCGGCCTACGGACCGGCGGGCCGCGAGCCCGGGGCGGCGCCGAGCGGCATCGCCAGCTCGGACAGCGCCTTCTCCAGGTTGCGCAGATGGGTCAGGGCGGGTCCGGCCTCCGTGCGCGTGGCCGTCTCCGGGCCGACGACGGCCGCTCGTCCGCCGGTCGCCGTGAGGGCCTCCACAGCCGTCCTCACCTGTCGGCAGGCGGCGATCAGGGCGGCCTCGCGCGATCCGGCCGGGTCGGCGGTGGCGCGGACCAGGGCGCGCACCTCTTGCACACAGTGGTCGAGCAGCCGGATGGCCTCGCGGGCGCGGGCCTTGCGGGCCCGGTGGGGGTTCAGGGGGTGGACCAGCGGGGCGAGCGCCATCCGCGCTCTGCCGAACAGAAGTTCAAGCTCGGCGGCGTGCGGGGTCGGGTCGGCCCCGGGGACGCCCTCCAGCCGGGCGGCCGTGGCGGTCGCGGCGGCGTGCACACAGTGCAGGGCCCGCTGGATCCAGGCGTCGTTGGTGGCGTGCGTGGTGACGGGCAGAACGAGGACCACGGCCGGCATGGCGCAGACCGCGCCCACCCCCGTCTCGACGAGGCGGAGCGCGAGCAGGCCGGGGTCCAGGACGCCCAGCAGGCCGTAGAGGAGGCTGGCCATGACGGTGACCGCCAGCATCATCCAGGAGTACGAGACCGCCGCCGTGTAGAAGATCCCGAAGACGCAGACCGCGACCAGCGCGGCCGACGGCGCGGGCGCCCCGTCCAGCGGGACGGCGACCAGCAGGCCGACGGCGACACCGATCACGGTGCCGAGGACACGGCGGAACCCGCGGACCAGGGTCTCGCCCCGGGACGCGGTGTTGACGAAGATCCACCAGGCGGTGCCGACGGCCCAGTACCAGCGGTCCTCGGAGAGCGCCTGGCCGACGAGCAGGGCGGCGCAGCAGGCGACCGCCGCCTGACAGGCCTGCCGGGTGGTGGGCCGCGCGAGCCCGGTCCCGGGCGGCCCGGCGGGGAGCGCGACGGGCGGCAGTGAGCGTTCGATCGGCCAGAGCGCGAAGCGGACCGCGCCCGCGACCAGCAGGGCGAGGGTGGTGGCGGCGTACAGCTCGGGCAGGTGCGCGGGGACGGCGTGCAGGAACTGGGTGACGAAGAAGCTCATGAACGCGAAGATCCCGAGCGCCTGTCCGCGCGGCCCCCAGCGGCGGGCGTAGACCCCGCAGAGGACGGTGGCGACGAACGCGATGTCCCGGGCGGCGGTGCGGTCGTGCAGGGCGGCGGCCAGGGCGAGCACCGGGAATCCGGCCGCCGGCAGCAGCGCGGTGGTGAGCCGCTGGGCCGGGACGCTCGCGTCGGTGACGGTGAACAGGGCGAGGAGGGCCGCGAGCCCCGCCGTGATCGAGGCGGGGAGCGAGAGGCCGCAGAGTTCGGACGCGGCCACGGCGGCGCCCACCCCGATGACGGCGCGAAGTCCGGTCCGCAGTCGCAGCAGTCCCGGATCGGGAGCCGTGAACATCCTCTTCATGACCGTGTGCCGCCCCCTTGCCGTGGTGCCCGCCGGGTCCGCGGCGGGTCCGGGGTCTCCGGTGGGCCGCGGGCACGGCGAAGGCGCCGCGCTCCGGACCGGCCTCGTCGCCGTCCGGCACCGCGCGGCGCCGTGAATTACGTGAGTACGGCAGAGGTACCACCTTCTGCCCCAATGGCTCAACCGGGCCTCTCAGAGCTGAGCCATTGGTACAGTCTTGGCGCCGAACATCCGACATCTGGTAGGCCAGCGGAACAGGGGAGGCGACGGACCATGGCCGTGGACGAGCTGGACACCCGGATCCTGCGGCTGCTCCTGGAGCAGCCGCGCACCAGCGTGCGGGAGTGCGCCCGGATCCTCGGCGTCGCCCGGGGCACGCTCCAGGCCCGCCTGGAGCGGCTGGAGCGGGACGGGGTGATCACCGGCACGAGTCCGTCGCTCTCCCCCGCCGCGCTCGGCCACCCCGTGCTGGCCTTCGTGCACATCGAGGTGACCCAGGGGCATCTCGACGACGTGGGGGACGCGCTGGCGGCCGTACCGGAGATCGTCGAGGCGTTCTCGATCACCGGCGGCGGCGATCTCCTGACCCGGGTCGTGGCCCGGGACAACGCGCATCTGGAGGACGTCATCCAGGCGCTGATCAGCCTGCCGGGCGTGGTGCGCACCCGTACGGAGGTGGCGCTGCGGGAGCGGGTGCCGTACCGGCTGTCGCCGTTGGTGGAGTCGATCGGCTCGGCGGCGGGCCGGTCGGCGGGCGACTGACGCCTGGCACCCTGGATTCCATGAGCACCATCCGCAGCACTTCGGTCATCTTCGATCTCGACGGAACGCTCGTGGACAGCGAACCGAACTATTACCAGGCGAGCTTGCGTATCCTCGCCGAGCACGGTGTCACCGGCTTCACCTGGGCGGACCATGAGCGGTACGTCGGCATCAGCATCCAGGAGACGGTCGCCGACTGGCGTGAGCGGTACGGTCTCGCCGCACCGGTGGAGACGATCGCCGCCGCCAAGCACCGCCACTATCCGGAGCCGGCCCGCACCGGCACCCGGGTCCACCCGCAGATGCGGACGTTCGTGGAACTGCTCGCGGCCGACGGCGTACCCATGGCCGTGGCGTCGGGGTCGTCCCGGGAGGCGATCGAGGTGATCCTCGGCGGCACCGGGCTCGACACGCACCTGCGGACCGTCGTGTCGGCGGAGGAGGTCGACCGCGGCAAGCCCGGCGCCCGATGTGTTCCTGGAGGCCACCCGCCGGCTGGGGGCCGACCCGGCGGACTGTGTGGTGCTGGAGGACGCGGCGCCGGGTGCCGCCGCCGCCCATGCGGCCGGGATGCGGTGCGTCGCCGTCCCCTGTCTCGCCGAGCGGGCCGGTGACCCGGAGTTCGCGACGGCGGGGCTGCTGGTGCGGGGCGGGCAGGGGGAGTTCAGCGCGCGGGAGGCGTACGACTGGATCGTGGCGTCGGGCTGAGGCGCGGGCCGGAACGGGCGGAGCCCGGTCCGCCGAGGATGTCGGTGGACCGGGCTCCGCCCGTGCTCTCCGGTGCCGGGATCAGACCGCCGTGCCGTGTCCCGCCTTCCGGGCCCGCCGGTGCAGGAGCCAGCCGGTCACGGTGAGCGCCGCGGCGGAGGCGGCCACCCCGAGCACGGTCATACCGGTGGAGGCGAGGCTGCCCCCGCCCCCGGTGGTCGTCGTACCGCTGGTGCTGCTGCCGCTCGTGCCGCTCGACGTGCTGCCGCCGGACGTCGAACCGCCGCTGGAGCCACCGGAGGTGGTGGTGCCGCCGGTGGTGGTCGTGTCACCGCCGCCGTCGTCGGTGTCCACCGGGTCCTGGCCGACGAAGGCGACCGGGACCTTGACGTCCTGAGAGCGGTCGCCGGACAGGGTGTGGTCGGCGCGGGTGGCGAGGACGCACGTGGCCTTGAAGCAGTCGGTGTACTCGTCCTCGGCGTCGATGGTCAGCTCGACCTCGAACTTGCCGCCGTCCTCGTACGGGGTCGCCAACTCCTCGCCGTAGTCCGGCGGGTTGGAGGAGATCCACGCGGAGGAGTGCGACTCGCCGCTCATGTCGACGCCGCCGATGCACGGGGTGGGCAGTTCGCCGGCGCCGTTGTCGACGCAGAGGGCGACGTAGATGCCCTTGTCCTCGTCGTAGCCGGAGCCGGTGACCTTGAGGGTCTGCTTCTCGGTGGCGAGGTTGTTGACCGGGGTGACGGTGAGCTTCTGGCCGTCGGAACCGGTGACGGTCTTCGTGCCGGAGGGCTCGTCGCCCTCCCCGTCGGTGGGCGGCGGGGTGGTGCTGTCGTCGTCCTCCACGACCGTCAGGGTGATCGGCGAAGTGCGGGTCGTGCCCGCCGCGTTGGTGAACTCGGCGCGGTACTCGTAGCCGTCCTGCGCCGCCTTCGCGGTGAACGTGTACGCCTTCTTCGTCGCACCCTCGACCTTCGACCAGGTCTGGCCGCCGTCGGGGCTGACGCTCCAGGTCACCGTGGGCTCGGGGGTGCCCTCGGCGGCGGCGACGAAGGTGACCTCGTCGCCGGGGGCGACGGTCTGGTCGGTGGGCGACTGGGTGACCTTGGGGGAGACCCGCACGTCGTACTTGAGCACCTTGCTCTCGGCCTGCGCGGTGACGTGGACGGACGTGGCGCCCGGGGTCACGGCGAGCGCGCCCGCGGTGCTCGTGATGCTGCCGGGGAGCGCGATGGGCTCGGCCGTCTTCTCGAAGGTCGCGCCGTCGAGGATGTCGAGGGAGCCGACAGCGTCCGTGGAGCCGTCGTAGACGTCCTCACGCAGCACGAAGGCCCGCCCGGAGGTCTTGTCGAACGCGGCGGCCATCGGCCGGTCCGTGCCCGCCAGCGTCTTCAGCGGCTTCGCGTCCTTGTCGAAGACGAGCACGGACGTCCCGACACCCACCCAGACGTTGCCCGTCGTCGGGTCCGCCTCGACCATGGTGAGGAAGCCGTCGTCGGGAAGTGCGGCCGTGGCGGTGACCGCGAAGGAGGCGGTGTCCACGCGGCGCAGCACCCGCTTGTCCTCGGCGGTGCCGAGGGACCAGGCGGCGGCGTGTGCGGTGTCCACGCCGAGCTGGTCGCCGCCCTCCAGGGTGACGGTCCGCTTGACGGTGCCGGTGGCGGTCTCGACCTCGGAGAGGGTGGCGCCCTGGGCGACCAGGGTCGTGGTCGCGTCGGTGCCGGGGCCGACTCCGGTGACGGTGCCGCCGGCCAGCCAGACCCCCTTGGCGGTCGTGTCCCCGTCCTTCGCGGTGCCCAGGCCGCGCAGCGGGTAGTGGAAGACGACGCCGTCGCCGGCCAGGGGGGCCGCGAGCCAGCGGACGACCCGGTTGGCGAGGGCGCCGGTCGAACCCGGGGCCTGCTGGACGTGGCTGAGGAGCTTGCCGTCCTTCGGGTCCAGGGCGTACAGGCCCTGCTCCTTGACATCGGAGGTGTCGAGGATGTCGTTCGAACCGACGTACAGCTTGCCGGAGTCGGGGTGCAGCAGGAGATCCTGCGGGCGGCCCGCGGTGGTGAACTCGGCGGCCTTCACATAGCTGACGGTGCCGGGGGGCACGTCGACGCCGTCGCCGCCGTCGTCACCGCCGCCGTCCTGGCCCTCGAAGGTGACCGGGATACGGACGTCCTGGGAGCGGTCGCCGGCGTTGCGGTGGTCGACGCGGGTGACGACCGAACAGGTGACCTGGGTGCAGTCCAGGCTGTTGTCCTTGGACTTGACCGCGATGTCGACGTCGAAGGTGCCGCCGGCGCCCCAGTGGACGGCCATCTCGCCCGCGTACGTGTCGCCTTCGTAGGTGATCCACTGCGAGGCGCTGCCGGTGCCGCTCTGGTCGGCACCCCCCAGGCACGGGGTGGGGACGCGGTTGTCGCCGTTGTCCTTGCAGAGGGCGACGTAGATGGACTTGGTCGCGTCGTACCCCTCGCCGGTGACCTGGATCGTGTCGCCGTCGGGGTCGAGGTTCGCGGAGGCGGAGACGGAGAGCTTCTGGCCGTTCTTGCCCAGGGCCGTCTTCGGGGTGTCGGCGGCCTGGGCCGGGGGCGGGACGGTGACGGCCGTCACCACCGCGGCCGTCAGCGCGGCGGCACCCAGCAGCGCCGCAGGACGTCTCAGGCGGCGTCCGCCCGTCCCGTCCGGACTGTCAACTGTCATGAAAGGGACCTCACTTGTCGGGTGCGCCCGGCACTCCGGTGGTGCGAGAGCCGGGCCCCACGCGGGAGGAGCCCGGTCCGGCGGGCGCCTACTGGAAGGTGATCGGGATGTGGACGTCGCACTTGCGGTGGTTGGTGTCCTGGAGGTCGGCCCGGTTCGGGTTGTGGCCGGTGCCCGAGACGGTGATCGTCCCGCCTGACGCGGCGGCCGTGTTCGGCGCGGTCAGGGAGAGGCTGTGGGTGGCGAGGCCCGCGCGGGCGAACGGTGCGGATCTCATGGGGGGTTGGACACCCTTCTCGGCTGCCTCGCACTGTCGGACGTGCCGGAACGGGCCGGCCGGCAGGGCCGGCCCGTGGACCAGGTCGGAGCTGGCGGCGCCTAGTTGAAGGTGACCGGGACGTGGACGTCGTACTTGCGGTCGTTGGTGTCGAAGTGGTCGGCGCGGGTGACGATCGCGCAGGTCACGTTGTCACCGCAGACGTTGCCGTGACCGAGGTCGGGGTTCACGTAGATGTTCACGTCGAGGGTGCCGCCGGTGCCGAACTTGGAGCTGTTGGCGAACAGACCGCCGAAGGTGTTGTTGACCCAGTGCGAGGCGCCGGTGGCACCGGTCTCGTCCTGGCCGCCCAGGCAGGGGGTGGGCTTGGCCGCGCCCTGCGCCCCGCCGACGACACACAGGCCGACGTAGATGCCCTGGCTGGTGTTGTAGCCGGAGCCGGTGACGTTGACGACCTGGCCGGCCGAGGAGAGCGGGTTCGGCGCGGTCAGCGACAGGTTGTACGTGGTGGTGCCGTCCACGATCGTGCGGGTCGAGGTGGCGGCGGAGGCCGAGGTGGCCAGGCCCAGGGTCAGGGCGGAGGCGGCGACGGCGGCGAAGCCGGCGCGGGCGGCGGTACGGGCGGAAGGAACGACTCTCATCGGGAGAGGACCTTTCTCGTCAGCGGTTGCCGGGAAACACCCGTCAACTCTTAGGTAAGGCTTACCTAACCTTGCTCATGATCTCTTTGTCAACAGAAGGCAAAGAGCGCCTCAAGTACGTTGCTCAGGACGGCGTTTCGCCGACGAGGACGGTGAACTCCGCGGCGGCCTCACGGCCTCCGCTCACGGAGTACAGCCGCACGGTGTGCGCACCCTCGGTCGCGGTCTCGTACACCGGGAATTCCCGGGCGACCGCGCCCGACTCGTCGGCCACGGCCTGGTAGCGGGTGTCGTCGTCGATCGCGACCAGCACGACCTCACCCGGCTCGAAGCCCGCGCCGGTGACCTGCTGTCCGGCGCCCGCGGCGAGGCTCGTGAGTTTCACTTCCGCGGAGGGCCGGGCCGCCTCGGACTCCTGCCCGCCGTCTCCCTCGGTGCCGGGCGTCGCCGCGTCGTCCGTGTCCGGGGTCGGCGAGGCGGTGTCGTCGCCGGGCGCGTCGGCCGGCGTGTCCTCCGACGGCCCGGCCTCGGAGGCGCCGGTGCCCACGGTGACGTCGAGCGGGGCGAGTTCGTCCCCCGCCGCGTACGCCCGCCCGCTCCACTCGGCGAGCAGCTCGGCACCCTCGGCCGTCAGCGACACGGTGAGGCCCGACCAGGTCGCGCCGCCGCCGCGTACGGTCGGCGCGGCGACCCCCGTACCGACCTCGGCCAGCGTCAGGTCACCGCTCTCCCCCGCCCGTTCGGCCCGCACCTCAAGGGTGCCGGTGCCGCCGTCGAGCCGCAGGCGCAGCGCGCCGAGGGTCAGGGTGTCCGTGCCGGCGGTCAGCCGGATCGAGCCGTCGAAGCCGACGTCCGCGTCCCCGGCCTTCGGGGTCGCGCTGCCGCCGTCGACCGGGAACCAGGTCCGGCCGCCGGAGCCGCGCACCGCGGGCGCCTCGGCCGTCACCGTCGCGTCGGCGCCGGTGGACGCCCCGAACGTCGGGCCCCAGCTCGCGAATCCACCGGACACCTCCCGTGGCGACCCGCTCGTGTCCTGTGCCGTCGCCGCGCCCTGGCAGAGCAGGGCGAGCAGCGCGCCCGCCGCCGTCACGGCGGCACCAGGTCTGTTCGTCACCTCGAAGTCCTCCCTGGAACGTCGGCCACACGGCCGACGGAACGCCCCGCCTCGGGGGCGTCGACCGTCCTGCGGACGGCTGTCGTCGACATGCCGTCAGCTCGCGTCCGCGCCACCGGACGCTCCGGCGGTACGGCGTCGGCGCGCCCAGAACCAGGCCGCCCCGCCCGCCGCGACCAGCCCGGCCGCGGTGATACCGAGCGGCACCGCGGCGCTGCCCGTGTCGGCCAGCGGGTCGTCCGACGTGTTCGCGTCGCCCGAGGTTCCGCCGGTCGTGCCGGTGCCCCCGGTCGCCGTGGCGCCCGCACCGGCCGACGGGGTCGCCGTGCTGTCGGTGCCGGAGTCGTCACCGCTGCCGCCGTCGGCGCCGGCGAAGGTCACCGGGATGCGGACCGTCTGGCTCTGGTCGCCGCCCCGGGTGTGATCGTTGCGGGTGATCACGGAGCAGGTGACACCGGACTCGGCGCAGTCGGTGTTGGTGTCCTCGGCCCGCACCTTCAGCTGCACGGAGAACGTGCCCTTGTGCCCGCTGCCCTTGTACGGCTCGGCCAACCCCTCCCCGTACGAGGGCGGGTTGGAGGAGATCCACACCGAGGCACCGGAGTCGCCGGACATGTCGACACCGCCGATGCAGGGCGTGGGGGTCTTACCGGCGCCGTTGTCCACGCAGAAGGCGACATAAATGCCCTTCTCGGTGTTGTAACCGGTGCCGGACACGGTGACCGTCTCCCCGTCCGCGGCGAGCCCGGCGGATTTGGAGACGGTCAGCTTCTGGCCCTCGGGGCCGGTCGCGGAGCCGCCGGCGGCCACCGCCGAGGGGGCCGGGAAGAGGATCAGGGCACTCGCGACGGCGACCGCCGCCGGGGCCGCGCGCAGGGCTCGTAGGCCGCATCTGTGCATCGGTGTCAGCACTCCCACCATAGGAAACTCAGGTAAGGCTAACCTAAAGTAACGAAGACCTGGTTCAAACGGTAGACATGGAAGGCGGTTCGATGCGTAGGTCCGGAAGACCTCAACTCACCATTGCTCGAAGGGGAGTTGCCGCACTCGCCGTTGCTTTCGCGATGCTGGCGGCCGGATGCGCAGGCGGCGACGGGGGCAGCGAAGGCAAAGGGGCGAAGCCTTCGCCGTCGTCCGCGAGCGCCCGTGCGGCGGCGGCCGAGAAACAGCTGAAGACGAATTCCCTCGTCCCGCTGGAGGGCGCGGCGCCGACGCCGAAGCTGCCGGTCACCGTCGACTCCTCCGACGGACGGAAGGTCACCGTCGAGGACGCCTCACGGATCCTCCCGCTCAACGGGGGCATCGCGGAGATCGTGTTCACGCTGGGCCTCGGTGACAAGGTGGTCGGCCGGGACATCACCGCGACCTTCGAGGAGGCCAGGGGCCTGCCGCAGGTGACGAAGGCGCACGACGTGAGCGCGGAGAGCGTGCTCTCGCTGGAGCCGACCGTGGTGCTCGCCGACACCGACACCGGGCCCAGCGAGGCCGTCGACCAGATCCGTGACGCCGGGGTTCCCGTGGTCGTCCTCGATCCGGCCAACGAACTCTCCGACGTGAGCACGCGGACGACCCGGGTGGCGGAGGCGCTCGGGGTTCCCGCCGCGGGCAAGGCCGTCAACGACCGTTTCGCGGACGAGTTGAAGGCGGCGCGGGCGGCCGTGCCCGAGGGGAACCGGCCCAAGGTGGCGTTCCTGTACATGCGGGGGTCGGCGGCGGTCTATCTGATCGGCGGGAAGGGATCGGGGGCGGACTCGCTGATCGACGCGGCCGGGGCGGAGGACGCGGGGGTGGCGGCGGGGATGGACAAACCGTTCACCCCGATCACCAGTGAGGCGCTCGTCAAGGCCCAGCCCGATGTGATCCTGATGATGAGCAAGGGGCTCGAATCGGTGGGTGGGATCGATGGGTTGGTGGAGATTCCCGGGATCAAGGAGACGCCTGCGGGGTTGGACCGGCGGGTGGTGGACCTTGAGGACGGGGTACTGCTCAGCTTCGGGCCGCGTACGCCGTTGGTGATCGACATCTTGGTGGAGCGGTTGCATCAGGGGTGAGGGGACGGGTGCGGCGGGTGGGGTGCGTTGTCGGGTGCGGGTGCGGGTGCGTGGGGCTTCTCGCGCGGTTCCCCGCGCCCCTGAAAGCAACGGCCCCTGCGGGCCGCTGAAAAAGCACGGGGCGCGGCCCCTGCTTTTTCAGGGGCGCGGGGACCTGCGCGATCGGCCCCCACCGGACCCGCACCCGACCCCCCACCTCACGTATCGAAGTCCACCGTCAGCCTCTCCGAGACCGGATACGACTGGCACGTCAGGACATAGCCCGCATCGACCTCCGCCGGTTCGAGCGCGAAGTTGCGCCGCATGTCCACCTTGCCGGAGGTGACCCGCGCCCGGCACGTCCCGCAGACACCCCCCTTGCAGGCGAAGGGCAGATCGGGCCGGGTCCGCTGCGCCCCGTCGAGCACGCTGCGATCGCGCCGCAGGCCCGCCGTCGTCGTACGGCCGTCGAGCGTGACGGTGACCTCGCTGACCGGGCCCTCGGCCACGGCCTCCTCGTGCCGGGTCTCCCGGACGGGCTCGTCGTCGGCGTGGAACAGCTCCTGGTGGACACGGTCGGCGGGGACGTCGAGCCCGGTCAGGACCCGCTGCGCGTCGCGGACCATGCCGTGCGGGCCGCACAGCCACCAGTGGTCCGCCGTGCCGACGTCGACCAGGGCACCGATCAGCGCCGAGAGCCGGTCGGCGTCGAGGCGGCCCGACAGCATCTCGGCCTCGCGGGGTTCGCGGGACAGGACGTGGGCGAGCTGGAAGCGGGCCGGGTACAGGTCCTTCAGGTCGGCCAGCTCGTCGGCGAACATCACCGTGCCGGTGCGCCGGTTGCCGTAGAAGAGGGTCACGGTCGACCGGGGGTCGGCGGCGAGCACGGACTCGGCGATGGAGACCATGGGGGTGATGCCGGAGCCGGCCGCGATCAGCACATGGTGGCCCGGGGCGGTGAGGTCCGGGGTGAAGAATCCGGTCGGGGCCATCACCTCGACGGTGTCACCGGGGCGTACGTCACCGACGAGCCACGACGAGAACAGCCCGCCCGGTACGACCCGCACCCCGATGCGCGGCGCGGAACCGGCGGGCGAACAGATCGAGTACGAGCGGCGTTCGTCGCGTCCGTCGATCTCGCGCCGCAGCGTCAGCGACTGGCCCGGCGCGAACGCGAACTCCTCCGCCAGCTCCGCCGGGATCTCGAACCCGACGGCGACGGCGTCCTCGCAGAGCGGCTGCACGGACGCGACCCGCAGGGCGTGGAAGGCCGGCCGGCGGCGGGCGCGCGATCGTGCCCCCGCGAGGGCGGAGCCTGCCGGGGCGGGCTTCCCGGTGGCGTCCGCCGAGAGCGTGCCTTCCATCAGATCTCCTTGACGTGCTCGAACGGCTCCCGGCAGGTGCGGCAGCGCCACAGGGACTTGCAGGAGGTGGCGGCGAAGCGGGAGGTCTCCTCGGTGTCCGCCGAGCCGCAGCGGGGGCAGTCCACCGTGCGTCGGGTGGGTGACAGAAGGAGGGGCACCGGGCCCCGGGGGGCCGCTCCGGGCGGGGCGATGCCGTGCTCGGTGAGCTTGCGGCGGCCGGCCTCGGTGATCCAGTCGGTGGTCCAGGGCGGGTTCAGGACCGTGCGGATCTCCACCCGTTCGTATCCGGCGGCGCGCAGTCGCGCCGCCACGTCGGCGCGCATCTCCGCCATCGCCGGGCAGCCGGAGTAGGTCGGGGTCAGGCTCGCGACCACCGTGCCGTCGTCGGTCAGCGCCACGTCCCGCAGCACGCCGAGGTCGGCCAGGGTCAGCATGGGCAGCTCGGGGTCCGGCACCTGCTCGGCGATGTGCCGGGCGCGGCGGACGGACCGGGCTTCGGTGGGCGTGGTCACCATGTCGCCTCCGGGTGGGCGCGGGCCACGCTCTGCAACTCGGCGAGCAGCGGCGCCAGATGCTCGGTGTGGTCGCCGGTGCGGCCCGCGCCGGCCAGCGGCCGGTACACCGGCATGGGCAGCCCGGCCGCCTCGGTGACCTGGCGGAGCACGGCGGCAAGCTCGTCACGTACGTCGTGGGCGGTGAACAACTCGCCGAAGTACGGGGCCACTCGGTCCATCGCGCGGCGGATCCGCCGGTGCGACTCCGCCGTGCCGTCGCCCAGCCGCACGGCCCATTCGGCGGCGTACTGCCGGTGGTACGTCAGCTCCTTGACGCCCTTGGCGGAGATCGCCGCGAGCACCGGGTCCGGGTGGCCGCTGAGCCGCTCGAAGTGGGCGAGGCGCCAGCTGGACAGGACGAGCAGCCGGACGATCGAGAACGCGAAGTCGCCGCACGGGAGTTCGGCGAGGCGGACGTTGCGGAAGTCGTCGGCGTCCCGGAAGTAGGCGTACGCGTCCTCGTCGCGCCCGGTGCCGTCGGCCTGCCCGGCGCGGGAGTACAGCAGCCGGGCCTGGCCGAGGAGGTCGAGGCCGATGTTGGCGAGGGCCACCTCCTCCTCCAGCTCGGGCGCGCGGGTGGTCCACTCGGCGAGCCGCTGGGCGGAGACCAGGGCGTCGTCGGCCAACGCGACGCAGTCGGCGGCCAGTTCGGCGGCGTCCACGCCCTCGGGCACCGTGGTGTCCACGCCGTGCAGGGGGTCCTCGAAGCCGGTGCCGTAGGCCCAGCGGGCGTCGTCCTCGTGTCCCTCGGCGAGGGTCAGGTAGACGTGGTCGTCACTCATACCCTGCTCCTCGCTCTCAGATGTGGGGGACGTCGTCGGGGATGTCGTAGAAGGTGGGGTGGCGGTACACCTTGTCGGCGCTGGGGTCGAAGAAGGGGTCCTTCTCGTCGCGGGTGGAGGCGGCGATGTGCTCGGAGCGCACCACCCACAGGGAGACGCCCTCGTTGCGGCGGGTGTAGAGGTCCCGGGCGTGGGTCAGGGCCATCTGGTCGTCGGCGGCGTGCAGGGAGCCCACATGGACGTGGTTCAGGCCGCGCTTGCCGCGTACGAAGACCTCGTACAGCGGCCAGTCGCCCTTGTTCGTGCCGGTCATGCCGCCGTCCCCTTCCGGGCTCGCTCGCTCCGCCTGGCCGCGTGGGCGGTGGCCGCCTCGCGCACCCAGGCGCCCTCCTCGTGGGCGGTGCGCCGCCGTTCCATCCGCTGGTCGTTGCAGGGTCCGTCGCCGGTGATCACCCGCTTCAGCTCGGCCCAGTCGGGGGTGCCGAAGTCATGCCGGCCGCGCTGCTCGTTCCAGCGCAGCTCCGGGTCGGGGAGGGTGACGCCGAGCTTGTCGGCCTGCGGGACGGTCATGTCGACGAAGCGCTGCCGCAGTTCGTCGTTGGAGTGCCGCTTGATCTTCCAGGCCATGGACTGCGCGGAGTTGGGCGAGGCGTCGTCGGGCGGGCCGAACATCATCAGCGACGGCCACCACCAGCGGTCCACCGCGTCCTGCACCATCGCGCGCTGGGCCTCGGTGCCGCGCATCATCGTCAGCAGCAGCTCATAGCCCTGCCGTTGATGGAACGACTCCTCCTTGCAGATCCGCACCATCGCGCGCGCGTACGGCCCGTACGAACTCCGGCACAGCGGCACCTGGTTGCAGATCGCGGCGCCGTCCACGAACCAGCCGATGACACCGACGTCGGCGAAGCTCTCCGTCGGGTAGTTGAAGATCGACGAGTACTTCTGCCTGCCCTCGATCAGCCGCCGGGTCAGGTCCGCGCGGTCCGCGCCGAGGGTCTCCGCCGCCGAGTAGAGGTAGAGCCCGTGCCCGGCCTCGTCCTGGACCTTGGCGAAGAGGATCGCCTTGCGGCGCAGCGAGGGCGCCTTGGTGATCCACTCGCCCTCCGGCTGCATGCCGATGATCTCCGAGTGCGCGTGCTGCGCGATCTGCCGGACGAGCGTCTTCCGGTAGCCCTCGGGCATCCAGTCGCGCGGCTCGATCCGCTGGTCCCGCGCGATCGTCGCGTCGAAGTGCTCCCGGAGAGCGTCCTCAGTGCCCAAAGGCCTCTCGCCGCCCTGCGACGGCGCCGCCCCGGCGGAGTCTGTCGTCGTCATCGATACCAGCTTCCCAACCGACCAAGCCACCAACCGACCATTCGTTCGGTACCAGTGTGACGTGATTCGAGCGGCCGGGCAAGACCCGCACGCCCCCTCCCGCCATCAGCGCCTTCTTGACAGGCGACGAGCTCCCTGGATTACATGACGGTGACACACGGCGACCGAATGGTCGGTCGGCCCACGGGACGGTGGGCGCGGTGGTGAGCACGAAGGAGTCGCGATGAGCAGCCTCGGCGAACCCCTCCCCCACGATCTGCTCGACGACGGCGAGCGCCTCGCCCCGGAGCGACTGCGGGAGCTGCAACTCGACCGGTTGCGCGCCACTCTGCGTCACGCGTACGACCACGTGGAGCCGTACCGGAAGAAGTTCGACGCCGCCGGGGTCGGCCCCGACGACTGCCGCACCCTCGCCGACCTGGCCCGTTTCCCCTTCACCACGAAGGCCGATCTGCGGGACACCTACCCCTTCGGCATGTTCGCCGTGCCCATGGCGGACGTACGGCGCGTGCACGCCTCCAGCGGCACCACCGGGCGCCCCACGGTCGTCGGCTACACCGAGCGCGACCTCTCCCTGTGGGCGGACGTGGTCGCCCGCTCGATCCGGGCCGCCGGCGGGCGCCCCGGGCACAAGGTGCACATCTCCTACGGCTACGGCCTGTTCACCGGCGGCCTCGGCGCGCACTACGGGGCCGAGCGCGCCGGATGCACGGTGATCCCGGCCTCCGGTGGCATGACCGCCCGGCAGGTACAGCTGATCCAGGACTTCCGCCCCGAGATCATCATGGTCACCCCGTCCTACATGCTCACCCTGCTCGACGAGTTCGAGAAGCAGGGCATCGACCCGCGCACCAGCTCGTTGAAGGTGGGCATCTTCGGGGCGGAGCCCTGGACGGAGGAGATGCGCCGGGAGATCGAGGAGCGGGCGGGTCTGCACGCGGTCGACATATACGGTCTGTCGGAGGTGATCGGCCCGGGTGTCGCCCAGGAGTGCGTGGAGACGAAGGACGGTCTCCACATCTGGGAAGATCATTTCTTTCCGGAGATCGTCGATCCGCTCACCGACGCCGTCCTGCCCGAGGGCGAGGAGGGCGAGATCGTCTTCACCTCCCTCACCAAGGAGGCCCTGCCGATCATCCGCTACCGCACCCGCGACCTGACCCGGCTGCTCCCGGGCACGGCCCGCCCCGCCTTCCGCCGGATGCGGAAGGTCACCGGCCGCTGCGACGACATGATCATCCTGCGCGGGGTGAACGTCTTCCCCAGCCAGATCGAGGAGATCGTCCTCCGCACCCCGGCCGTGGCCCCGCACTTCCAGATCCAGCTGACCCGCCGGGGCCACCTGGACCATATGACGGTCAGGGTCGAGGCCCGCCCCGGCACGGCGGCGGACCGGCGCGAGACAGCGGCCACGGCGATCGCCCGGTCGGTCAAGGACAACGTGGGCGTCACGGTGGAGGTGACGATCGTGGACCCGGAGACCCTGGAGCGCTCGGTGGGCAAGCTGAAGCGGGTCAAGGACCTACGCGACGCCGAGACCTGACGACTCCGGGCCAGGGCCGGCGCGCCCCCTCAAAGCCCCCGGTGCACCACATGCCCACCGGTCACCGTGAGAAGCACCGCCGCGTCGGCGACCTCGTCCGCCGGCGCCTCCACGGGATCGACCCCCAAGGCCGTCAGATCGGCCCGCAGCCCCGGGGCGACACGACCGGCGACATCCCCCTCCCCCGCGGCCAGCGCCGCGTGAGTCGTACAGCCCTCCAGCGCCTCCAGCCCCGTGAGCCCGAGCCCCGACGCCGCCGCCCCCTTCGGTGCCCTGGCCGTCGCCGGCACACCCCGGGCGTCATGGTGGGCGATGGGCCAGTCCGACCCGAGGGCGACGATCGCGCCCGCGTCCCGCAGATCCCTCAACCGCCAGGCCCGCACGGCCCGTTCACCGCCGAGCCGCACCGACCACTCGTCGGACAGGTCGGCCCGGGTGAAGTCCGTGTGCGGCGGCTGCATGGAGGCGATCACCCCACCTCCGCGAACCGCGCCACCAGCTCGTCCGGCACCGCCTCGATGTGCTCCACCCGGTGCGCGAGCCGCCCGCCGGGCCCCGACGAGGCGACGGTGTCGAGGACATGGCGCACGGCCGCGTCCCCGATCGCGTGGGTCGCCGTACGCACCCCGGCCCGGTGCAGCCACCGTACGGCGTCGCTGTACGCGGCCGGGTCCGGTGCAACCGCCGTACGGCGTCGCTGTACGCGGCCGGGTCCGGCCAGAACGCGTCGGTGCCCTGTCCGTGGCAGTCGGGGTGGTCGAGCCAGGCGGTGCCGCCCTCGACCGTGCCGTCCATGAAGAACTTGACCCCGCCGACCCGCCAGTGCCGTCCGCCCCGGCTCTGGAGGGCGACGAGTTCCGCGAGGTCGTCCTTGTCGGCGCCGGGCATGCACCAGGGCGCGAAGCGCAGCCGGAGCGGCAGCGGCGACTCCTCGGCGACCGCGCCCACCAGGTCGGGGTCGCCGAGGTCCATGACATGGGCGCCGGTGAGTCCGGTGGCGGCCATCTCGGCGAGCAACTCGCCGAGCCGGGCGCGGCGTTCGGCGTACGACGGCCGGGGCAGGACGGGTTCGAGGAGTGCCATCGCGGCGTGTTCGACGAGGTGGCCGGTCAGCCGTCCGTCGGTGTCGACGGCGAGGTGCGAGCGCTGGGCGAAGGCGCGCGGTCCGGTGATGCCGGCGGCCTTCAGCGCGGCCCCGCCGGCGAGGGCGGAGTGGCCGTCGTACAGGCGAAGGAAGGCGGGGGCGCCGTCGAGGACGTCCTCGACGAGGGCGCGGTCGATGGGGCGCCCGCCGAAGACGTTGTGGTCGAGGCCGTGGCCGATGACCCAGCCGTCGGTCCGGGTCCCCGAGGTGAGCGCGGCCCGCAGTCCGGGGAGGTCCGTCACGGCGGTGAGGTCGATGCCGGTGGCCATGTCCAGGCCCCACACGGGGTGGCTGTGGCTGTCCACCAGGCCGGGCACCAGCCGGCCGCCGCCCAGGTCCACGATCTCGGTGCCGGGCCCGCGCCAGTCCCGTACGTCCGCCGTCTCCCCCACGGCGGCGATCAGGCCGTCGTGGACGGCGACCGCGGTGGCGTACGGCCGCTCCGGGTCGAGGGTGCGGACGTGGGCGCCGGTGACGACGAGGTCGGCGGTGGGCGTGGAGAGGTCTCCTCCGGTGGTGAGGTGGGGGGCGGCGGTCGGCTGGGGCGGGGGTCAGTCGCCGGTGTCGGCCGGTGGTCCGGCGGCGAAGTTCGCGTAGACCTCGGGCCGGGCCCGGCGCAGCCACCACGCGAGATCGCGAGCGGGGCGGCGCCGGCCATCACGGTGAGCGGGGCGGCGGCGGAGACGACGACGAAGGCGATGTCGCCGGTGCCGAGCGTGCCGGTGCGCAGGGCCGGGGCCGAGCGGGCCGTCACCCTGCTCCTGGACACGGGCTTCCCCCTCCCGGACGTGATGCCGGTGCTGGTCGCCCTGGAGAACGTCGTCCTCGGCTCGGCCCTGGACCTCGCCGCCCCCGTCGCCAGGTGGGAGATCACCGACGCGTCGGCGACCCCGCGCCTGGCGGAGGCGCTGGACGCGGTGGGCGACGGCCGCGCGGACGCCGCCTTCGAACTGGCCCTCGCCGGGTTCCTCGCCCATGCGCGACGGAGGCTGGAGACGCACGTGGGGGTGTAGCGAGCAGGACGTGCTCCGCCCGGTGTACGGAAAAACTCCCGTGCACCGATTCGTACACCTCTGCGATCATCCCGGAATGGCTCAGAGTCTGGAATCGCTGGTCCTCCGGCACACCCACCGCGTTCCCGCCCCCCAGGGGTCCGCGGGCGAAGGGGCCGCCGCCGCGCGGCGGTTCGACGCCGCCCTCATGGACGAGGGCTTCAAGCTCTCGGCGGAGCTGCTGGAGCGGCTGTCCGGGCTGTCCGAGGCCGCGGTCCTGCACACCGCCCGGCGGACCCTGCGCACCGTGACCGAGATGGTCGGCGACCACGTCCGGCACAACTCCTACTTCATCGACTTCCCGGCGAACGTCCCGGACACCGAGGAGTTCTGGATGCGGTGCGTGGCGAAGGCGCTCGGCGACGAGAAGGCGCGTGCGGGCGTCCTGACACAGCTGGCGAACGGCGTCCTGGACCTGCTGAGCCTGCCCACGTACGGCCGCTACCAGCACACCTACGAGGAGCTGCTCGCGGCGCAGGACGAGCTGATCGCCTCGGCGGGCGACCGGGTGACCGTGCTGCATCTCGGCGGGGAACTGCAGGACGAGGTCTCCGCCCTGTATCTGGCCCTGGCGGGCAGCACGACCCCGCTGGGCGACGCGCACCTGGCGGATCTCAAGGTGCTCGCCGGGCGGTGCGCGCTCGGCCCCCAGCCGGAGCGGATCCCGGTCCGGGAGAACCGGGCGGTCGTCAACGAGGCCCGGCTCGGCGTCGGCGCGGACCTCCTCCTCGACACCGTCACCGATGTGCTGCGGCTGGCCTGCGCGCTGTCCGGCGGCGATGTGACACTCCAGGAGCCGACCCGGTTCCGGAACCTGTCGCGGCCTGTGCGCCGGGCGCTGCTCGCGGGCCTCGACGCCGTGGTCGCGGCGAACCCGGCGAAGCTCGCCGATGCGCACGCGCACCGCGAGCCGTTCAAGCGGCTCGGCGAGCGGCTGCACCCGCACGAGTACCCGGGCCGCCCGCACGCCGCCGAGGTGTTCGCCGTCGCGCGCGGCGAGAAGGAGGCACGCTCCTTCGACAGCCGGGTCGAGCAGCTGCTCGACGCGTGCGACGTCGTGGGGGCGGCGACGCTGCTGCGGTCCGCTCCCGGCAAGCTGTTCCGCGCCCTGGACCTGCTGCTGCGCATCGCCGCCGACCAGGCCGAGCGGGACGCGGTGCTGGCCGCCGCGGTGGAGGTCGCGCCGCAGGTCTCGGGCCGGGTCGTGCTGGCGGTGCGCGAGCACTTCCACAACCGGGCGCGGGAGAGCGACGAACTCCGGGTCTTCGTCAACCGCCGGGGCCGGGCCTGGGTGACCCCCGACGCCCGGCCGCCCGTACCGGCCGCCGACCGCGACCGGCTGATCGCCGCCCTCGACACCGAGCTGGGGCGCCGGCTTCCGGCGCCCGGCCGGCTGCTGATCGACCCCGACGTCGTCGATGTGGCGCTCCCGCTCAGCAGCCGGGCGACCGCGGCCGGGCTCGGTGTGCTGCCGCGCGGCTCGGCCTCGGAGGTCGACGGCGAGCGGCTGCGCTTCTTCGTGTACTGGAAGGAGACCGAGCACCGCACCGACTTCGACCTGTCGGCGCTGCTGCTGCGCTCCGACTACAGCACCGACTCCTGGCTGTCCTACACGTCCCTGACGGCCATCGGGGGCCGGCACTCGGGCGATGTCACCGAAGCGCCGGACGGGGCCTCGGAGTTCATCGATCTGACCCTGGACCGGGTGCGCGGGGCGTTCATCGTGCCGCAGGTCAACGTCTACGCGGGCGAGGGCTTCGAGGAGGTCGAGGAGTCCTTCTTCGGGTTCATGGTGCGCGACGGTGAGCAGAAGGGCCGGCCGTTCGAGCCGCGTACGGTACGGATGAAGTCGGAGCTGCGGGGAGCGGGCCGGGTGGCGCTGCCGCTGGTGTTCCGGCGCGGGGACGACGGCCGGTGGCGTGCGAAGTGGCTGCACCTGTATCTGCGGGGCATCTCGTCGGGCAACCGGGTCGAGGAGAACCAGGCGTCGGTGTCCACGGTGGTGCGCGCCCTCGTGGAGCGCGAGCAGCTGACGGTCGGGTATCTGATCGACCTGATGTCCGACGGCACCACGGTCATGGACCTGTGGGACGGCGGGCCGGTCCCGGCGGAGCCCGTGACCTACATCGGTCTCGAACGCCCCGAGGGACTGCACCCGGAGTCCCGGGTCATCACCCCCGGAAATCTGCGCGACCTGATCCCGGGCTGAGTGCTAGCGTTGCCGACGGCGAGGCCATGAAGGGGCTTCCTTCTCCTTCACTCCAAATGAAACCGAGTTCCTTCGCTCTCCTCGCCACCGACATCGCCCCGGGCGGCGCCCGCGCTCACCGCGCGAGCGCCGCCCGGGGCGTCTCCCGGGCCTGTTCCGCGTAACCCCGCCCAACTGGCCGCCGCCACCCCGACCGTGGGGGCGTTCCCGGCACCACCCGCGAGGGCACGGCCGTCACCGCCTACTGCGCCGACGACCTGCCCGAGCCCGCCACCTCCCGGGGCCGCGACCTCACGATCCACTACGACCCCGACGACCCCGCCGTCTTCACCCCGGACCTCGCCTCCGAAGACCGTTCCCGCGCGCTCGACATCACCTGCGCCACCGTGGCACTGCTCCTCGGCGTGGCCGCGGTCGTCGTCGGGGCGGCACTGCTGTGACACCCCGCGACGGACGATACGCACCGGAGGACCGGCCCCATGGATCCCGCCGCCCTGGCTCGGGGCACTGGTGCACTGGTGCACTACAGGAAGCCGGGCAGACCGGGCGAGCTGATCTTCGGCGCCGTGGACGATCCGCGCGCCGCCCTCTACGGCACCGACCTGGCCTCCTTCGGGTACCGCTCCACCCTGGCGGTCCGGGTGCCCCGAGGTGACGAGCCGTTGTTCCGCGCCTACTTCACCGAAGTGGCCGCGCTCGCCGGTCGGCCGGTGATCTGACAGGGAACCGCTGGTCCTCGAAGGGACGCGCCGGGACCCGCGGGCGCGAGGTGACCCGGCTCCGCATACAGGGCGGCCAAGTCGGCGCCGAGCCGGGTCGCCGCAGGATGCCGCACGGGTCGGGTGTGACCCCGGTGAAATATCCCGCTCACGTCTTGACATGCGAACGAAACGCTCCGTAGCTTGGCCGATCATTTAGATTCGTGAAATACGTTCACGGATATGAACAGCCGGGCGGGACGGCCCGGGAGAACAACGGAGTGTGCCCATGGGCGTTCGCCGACGAAGTCGCCGCCTGGCCGCCATGATCACCGTCGCGGGCCTCGCGTTCGGGGCGGCGGCCTGCGGATCGGGGTCCGACAGCGCCGGAAGTGGTGACCCGAACACGCTGGAGGTCTGGACCCGGAGCAATCCGGACCCGGCCGCCACGTACGAGCGGGTGTTCGCCGCTTTCACCAGGAAGACCGGCATCAAGATCGACTACCAGCCGGTCATCAACTTCGACCAGCAGCTCCAGAGCCGGGCGTCCACCAAGGACCTCCCCGACGTGATGATCAACGACACGGCGCTGATGGGCAGCTACCAGAGCCAGGGCCTGCTGAAGTCGATCGATCCGGCCTCGATCGAGGGCCACGACCAGATCACCGACAAGACCTGGGCCTCCACCGTCGGCACCGACGGCGAGCACTACGGCATCCCGTACTCCCGCCAGGCGCAGACCCTGATGATCCGCACGGACTGGCTGCGGAAGCTCGGCCTCAGGACCCCCACCACCTGGGCGGAGATGCTGAGCGTGGCCAAGGCCTTCGCCGAGCGCGACCCGGACGGCGACGGCAGGAAGGACACCTACGGCATGGTCGTCCCGGGCAGCGCCCAGAACGGCTACGCCGCCTGGTGGGGCGCCAGTTTCCTCTGGTCCGGCGGCGCGAAGATCATCGAGAAGGACGGCACGGGCTACCGCCCCGCCATGGACTCGGCCGCCGCCGTCCGCACGGTCACCTGGATGAAGGACAACCTCTTCTGCGGTGACAACGGTGTCATCCAGCCCGGCGCCATCTCCGCGATCACCGGCACGGCCACCAACTTCCAGGACGGCAACGCCGGGATGTACCTCACCGGCCCCTACAACATCGCCACCTACGACGCGACCCCCGGCAAGGACACGTACGAGGTCGTCCCGTTCCCGGCGGGCCCGGCCGGGTCGACCGTGCTGGCCGACGGCGAGAACGTGTACTTCGGCGCCAGGACCGGCAAGGCGAAGCAGGAACAGGCCCTCGCCGCCTTCCTGATCTCCCCCGAGGGCCAGCGGCTCGCCATGACCGGCAAGAACCAGCCCGTCGTCCGCATCCCCGTCAACTCCACGCTCGACGCGGCCCAGGTCCGGGACGACCCGCGCTGGAGCGTCGTGCAGAGGGCGTACGAGGACGCCTCCGAGCAGTTCCCCAACGCGCCCGACTTCGCGCCGATCAAACAGGACACCGCTGACGCCCTCAACGCGGTCTTCACCTACTGCGGCAGCGATGTCGGCGCCGGTCTCAAGGAACTCAACGACACCCTCGCCGGTGACCTCAAGGACCAGGACCTGTTGAAATGACCGCCACCACCGCCACCACCGCGACGACAGCGACGACAGCGACGACCCTCGTGCCCCGGCGGCGCAGAGGGCCCGGCAGGAAGGCCGTCCTGCCCTGGCTGTTCCTGGCCCCCGGGCTGCTGCTGGCCCTCGTCTTCAAGTTCCTGCCGATGGGCAAGGGCATCTGGCTCAGCTTCTTCGACGTACGGCCGTTCCTCGGCGACAAGTGGGTCGGCCTCGACAACTACACCCGGGTCCTCACCGACCACCGCTTCCAGGACGCGGTCGGCCACACCCTGCTGCTCGGCATAGGGCAGTCGCTCGGCGCGATCGTCGTCGGCTTCTTCCTGGCGCTGCTGCTGGAGGGCCAGGCCCGTTCGCTGAAGATCATCCGTACGGCCGTGTTCCTGCCGGTGGTCACCGCGACCGCCGTCGTCGGTGAGCTGTGGCGGCTGATGTACTACCCGACCTCCGACGGCCTGGTGAACAGCGCGCTCGGCCTCCTCGGCCTCGGCCCGACCCCGTTCCTCGACAACCCGGACACCGCGCTGTGGGCCACGATGGTGATGGGCGTCTGGATCGCCGCCCCCTACAACATGGTGATCATCCTCGCCGGACTCGCGGGCGTGGACCGCACCTTGTACGAGGCCGCCGCGATGGACGGTGTCTCGCTGTGGCAGCGGCTGCGGTACGTGACCCTGCCGGCGATCCGCCCGGCCATCGGGATCGTCCTCACCCTGGCCGCCATCCGCGGTCTGCGGGTCTTCACCGAGGTGTACGTCCTCACCGGCGGCGGGCCCGCCGGGTCCACCGAGGTGTGGATGACCCGCGCCTACACCCTCGGCTTCACCCGCAACGACATCGGCGGCGCGTCGGCGGCCTCCGTCGTCCTGCTCGCGGTGACGCTGCTGCTCACCGTCTCCGTCAACCACTTCCGCAAGAGGGGAGACGTGCGATGAGCGCACCCGCCCTCGGTCCTGTCCGGACGCCGTCCTCGTCCGACCGGGCCGACACATCATCCGCAGCCGGCGCGTCGAGCAGGAGAGCGGCCAGGCGGGCCCGGACCACTCCCGCCCGTTTCGACACCGCGCTCGGCTGGAACGACCGGCCCGGTGTCTCCTGGGCCCTGCGGATCGTGCTGTGCGCGCTCGCGCTCGGCGTCTTCGCCGTGCCCTTCCTGACCATCCTCTCGGGCGCCCTCAGCACCCACCCCAGCGGCTCGTCACTGACGTTCCTGCCGCACGACAGCACCCTGCTCAACTTCCGGGTGGCCGGGGAGCGCGGCATCTGGGACTACTTCACCAACTCGCTCGTCATCGCGGGCGGCGGACTGCTGTTGCAGCTGGTGGTGTGCGTGCTCGCCGCGTACGCGCTGGCCCGGCACCGGTTCCGGGGCCAGGCGCTGATCATGACCCTGTTCATGCTGACGATGATGCTCCCCGAGGAAGTCATCGCGATCCCGCTGTCCCTGGTCCTCGGCCATGTCCCGGTGGTCGGCATCGACCTGAAGGGCACCGTGTGGGGCGTCATCCTGCCGCTGGGTGCCTGGGGCTTCTCGGTGATGCTGCTGACCGAGTTCATGAAGGACATACCGAACGAGATCGAGGAGGCCGCCCGTCTCGACGGGGTCGGTGAGCTGCGGATGCTGTGTCAGGTGATCCTGCCGCTGTGCAAGCCCGCGCTCGGTGTCGCCGGGGTGCTCGGCTTCATCATGATCTGGGACCAGTACCTGCTGCCGCTGATCGCCGCCAAGGACCCGACCGACTACACGGTCACCGTGGCCCTGTCCATCCTGCGCACCGATCCCGAGGTGGGTTCGGGCGTGGTCCTCGCGGGCGCGGTCGTCGCGCTCGTGCCCAGCCTTGTCGTCTATCTGCTCCTCCAGCGCTCGCTGGTCACCGGCATCGCCGCCGGGGCCACGAAGGGCTGAACCACCGAAGCCGACCCAACCCCCCATCTTCGAGGGAGACATGAAGTTCCAAGGAGTGCTGTTCTTTCCGGTCACGCCGTTCGCGGCGGACGGTTCGCTGGACGAGGAAGGGCTCGCACAGCACATCGAGGCCGGGGTCGCGGCCGGTGCCGGGGGCGTGTTCGTCGCCTGCGGCACCGGTGAGTTCCACGCGCTGACGTCCGAGGAGATCGAGCGGGCCACCCGGGTCGCCGTGGCGGTGACGGCCGGACGGGTTCCCGTGCTGGCCGCCGCCGGGGGCCCGCCCCCGGTCGCCCGCGACCAGGCCGCCCGAGTGGAACGCGCCGGTGCCGACGGCATCCTGCTGCTGCCGCCCTATCTGGTGAGCGCCCCGCAGCAGGGGCTGGTGCGGTATGTGAAGGAGGTCACCGAGGCCACCGCGCTGCCGGTCGTCTTCTACCAGCGCGGCACCGCCCGCCTCACCGCGGACACCGCCGCCGAGATCGCCGCCCTGCCCGGGGTCGTCGGCCTCAAGGACGGCATCGGGGACATCGAGCGGATGCACCGCGTCGTCCGCGCGGTACGGGCCGTGCCGGGCACGGAGGGCTTCCAGTTCTTCAACGGGCTGCCCACCGCCGAGATGACCGCGCCCGCCTACCAGGGCATCGGCGTCGGCCTGTACTCCTCGGCCGTGTTCGCCTTCGCCCCGGAGATCGCCCTCGCCTTCCACCGGGCCCTCGCCGAGGGCGACGAGACACTGGTCGCCACGCTCCTCGACGAGTTCTACGGTCCGCTGGTCGCCCTGCGCGACGAGGTCCCCGGATACGCGGTGGCGCTGGTCAAGGCCGGGGTGACCCTGCGCGGCCAGGACGTCGGCGGCGTACGGGCACCGCTCGTCGACCCGACGCCCGAGCATGTCGCCCGACTGGCGAAGCTGATCGACCACGGTCTGGCGGTGGTGGGCGCGTGACCCCCGACCGCGCCGGCACCCCCAGCCGCACAGACACCCCCAGCCGCTCCGGCACCCCGGGCACCCGGATCCGGGAGCTGATCGTCACCCCGATCGCCTTCCGTGACCCGCCGCTGCTCAACTCCAACGGCGTCCACGAGCCCCTCGCCCTGCGGACGATCCTCCAACTCGTCCTGGAGGACGGCACGGTGGGGCTCGGCGAGTCGACCGGCGGCGCCGTCCGCCTGGAGCGACTTGAGGCGGCGGCGAAGGCGGTGGTCGGTCTGGACGTCTTCGACACCACGGCCGTCGCCGCCGCGATCGACGCCGTGCTGCTGCCGACCGTGCCCGGCTCCCACGAGCGCGGCTGGACCACCTCGGCGGTCGAGGTCGCTTGTCTCGACGCGCAGGGCAGGCTGCTCGGCCGCCCGGTCAGCGATCTGCTCGGCGGCCGGGTCCGCGACTCCGTGCCCTTCGCCGCGTACCTCTTCTACAAGTGGGCCGAACACCCCGCGCTCGACGGCCGCCCGGCGGTCGGGGACGACTGGGGCGAGGCCCTGGATCCGGCCGGTGTGGTCGAGCAGGCGCGGCTCATGCAACAGCGGTACGGGTTCCGCTCGTTCAAGCTGAAGGGAGGTGTCTTCCCGCCGGACGAGGAGATCGCGGCGATCGCGGCGCTGGCGGAGGCCTTCCCCGGACAGCCGCTGCGGCTGGACCCCAACACGGCCTGGACGGTGGAGACCTCGGCGTACGTGGCCGGTCAACTGGACGGCCTCCTGGAGTACTTGGAGGACCCGACCGCGACCATCCCCGGGATGGCGGAGGTGGCGAAGGACTCGCCGATGCCGCTCGCCACCAATATGTGCGTGGTCGCCTGGGAGCATCTGCGGCCGGCCATCGAGCAGAACGCGATCCAGGTGCTGCTCACCGACCACCACTACTGGGGCGGGCTGCGCCGCACCCGTGAACTGGCAGCCGTCTGCGAGGCGTTCGGGCTGGCGCTGTCCATGCACTCCAACTCGCACCTCGGCATCAGTCTGGCCGCGATGACCCATGTGGCGTCGGCCGTCCCCCGCCTCGACCACTCCTGCGACACGCACTACCCGTGGAACTCGGCGGACGATGTGATCGTGCCGGGCGTCCTGGAGTTCCGGGACGGGGAGGTCGCGGTGCCGACGGGCCCGGGGCTGGGTGTGGAGCTGGACCACGACGCCCTCGAACGACTGCACAGGCTGTACATCGACTCGGGGATGCGCTCCCGGGACGACACCGGGTACATGCGCCGGATCCGGCCGGGGTACGAGCTGCGGCTGCCGCGCTGGTGAGCAGGGGCTGATCAGGGGCCGCCTCCGGGCGGCCCCTTTCTGCTGCGCGGCCGTGCGCCCTCCGCGCCGGTCTCCGGGGGCGAGCGAGGGGCGCGCGAGCACGCGGCGCCGGGCGGTCTGCCTCGGTCGGTGGTTTCCGCATCCCCAGGACGCGAAGTCGCCCCTTTCACGCGGTGCCCGACCGGCCGTCCCGCCTGTTTGGCTGTGACTGCGACACGCGCCACCCATCCGCACGCGTCGCCCCACAGCCGTCTTCCGGCGGCCGTCGCCTCGGAATCCGCCCACGACCACGTCGTAAGCGCGCCACCCGAGTTCCCCGTCTCGACAGCACCCGACGTCCGCCCGTGTCCGCCCGTGTCCGCCCGTGACCGGGCGCGTCCTCGCACGTCCTCGCACGTCCTCGCACGTCGTACGTCCCCGTACGTGGCCGTACGTCCCCGCACCTCCGCTCACCGATCGGGAGGGAATGTGACCGCCCCCGTAAGCTCCTTCGCAAGCGCACCGGAACCCGCCGACGAACCGCAGTTCACCAGCCTCAGCACCCGGGCCGCGCGGCAGCTCGCGACGACCACCAAGTCCGAACCGCAGATGCAGGCCATCACCTCGCGGTGGCTGCTCAAGGCGCTGCCGTGGGTGGACATCAAGGGCGGCACCTACCGGGTCAACCGCCGGCTCCAGCTGCGGATCGGCCGGGGCCGGGTGCAGTTCGACCAGAACGGCGCCGACGACGTCAAGGTCATCCCGGAGACCCTCACCGAACTCCCGGCGCTGCGCGGCTACACCGACCTCGCGGCCCTCAGGGAGATCTCCACGAAGTTCCGGGTGCGGGAGGTACGGGCCGGCCAGGTACTGGTGGACGCCGGGCAGCCGGTGACCGAGGCGTATCTCGTGGTGCACGGCCGGTTCACTCGGTACACCACCGGCAAGTACGGCGAGGAGGAGGTCCTCGGCGTCATCAGCGACGGTGACGGACTGGGCGACGAGGCCATCGGGCACGCCGACCCGCTGTGGCTCAGCTCGGTGCGGGCCGACACGGCCGGTGTGGTGCTGGCGCTCAACTGGGACGTGCTGATGGCGTTCGTGGAGCGCACACCGTCCCTCGCGGCCCACTTCGAGGCGTTCACCGAGCGGCAGCGCAAGCCCATGAACCGCAAGGGCGAGGCCGATGTGCCCCTGGAGGCCGGACACATCGGCGAGTTGACGCTGCCCGGCGGCTTCGTCGACTACGACCTCGCACCGCGCGAGTACGAACTCTCCCTCACCCAGACGGTGTTGCGCGTCCACACCCGGGTCGCGGACCTCTACAACAACCCGATGAACCAGACGGAGCAGCAACTCCGCCTGACCATCGAGGAGATCCGTGAGCGCCAGGAGTGGGAACTCGTCAACAACCGCGAGTTCGGGCTGCTGCACAACATCGACTACGGCCAGCGCGTCAGCACCTTCTCCGGGCCACCGACCCCGGACGACCTGGACGAACTCCTGTCCATGCGCCGCAGGACCCGGCTCCTTCTCGCCCATCCGAAGGCGATCGCGGCGTTCTTCCGGCAGTGCAACCGGCGCGGTCTGGTGCCCGGCACGGTGAACGTCGACGGGCACGAGGTGCCCGCGTGGCGCGACGTGCCGCTCTTCCCGTGCGGCAAGATCCCGATCACCCCGCAGCACACCACCAGCATCATCGCGCTGCGCACCGGCGAGAAGGACCAGGGCGTCGTCGGACTGCATCAGACGGGCCTCCCCGAGGAGTTCGAGCCGTCGCTGAACGTACGGTTCATGGGCATCGACTCCACCGCGATCATGAGCTATCTGGTCACTGCCTACTACTCGATGGCCGTACTGGTGCCCGACGCGGCCGGGATCCTGGAGAACGTGCAGGTCGGGTGGATGCCCGAATGAGCGGGCCGTCAGCGGCCGACGCGCCGCCCCGGACCCGGCTCCCGGGGCCGCCCAGCCTCGCCCGTGCCCGGCGGGACCGGCGCGGCGGCGCGGTCCCCGGGCTGCTGTACCGGCCGGCCGTGCCCGCCGACCCCGCGAAGGCCGCCGAGGTCGACCGGCGGCTGGAGGCCTGGGCGGAGCGGCTGGACCTGTTCCCCCGGGAGTGGAAGGGACAGTTCGCGGGGTTCGGCATGGGCCGGGCGATCGTGCTGGCGTATCCGGGCGGCGCGAGCCTCGAACACCTCGTCGTCGCCGGGAAGTTGCTGCTCGCCGAGAATCTGGTCGACAACCTCTACTGCGAGGTCGACGAGGGCAAGGGCGGCTCGCCGCACGGTCTCGGCGGCCGGCTGATCCTGGCGCAGTCGGCGCTCGACCCGCTGCACGGCACCCCGGAGGCGGAGGAGCGGTGGGGCCGCGGCGTACGGGCCGACGGGCCGCTGCGCTCGTACCACTTCGCGCTGCGGGACTACGCCGTCCTCGCCTCGCCCAGCCAGACCGACCGGCTCGTCCACGATCTCGCCCGGCTGCATCTGGGGTATCTCGGCGAGGCGGCCTGGGCCGAGACCGATCACATGCCACAGGTGTGGGAGTACCTGGTGATGCGGCAGTTCAACAACTTCCGGCCCTGTCTGACGGTCGTCGACGCCGTGGACGGCTGGGAGCTGCCGGAGCAGTTGCACGCCCGGCCCGAGGTCCAGCGGATCACCGCGCTGGCCGGGAACGCGGCCACCATCGTCAACGACCTCTACTCCTTCACCAAGGAGCTGGCGAACGACCCCGGCCACCTCAATCTGCCCGTGGTGATCGCCGCCAATGAGCGGTGCGGGCTGAAGGCCGCCTATCTGGAGGCCGTGGAGATCCACAACCGGATCATGGAGATCTTCGAGGAGGAGTCCGCGGCCCTGTCGGCGACCTCCCCGCCGATCGAGCGCTATGCCGCCGGTCTCGCCGCGTGGGTGGCCGGAAACCACGAGTGGCACGCCACCCACACCGACCGCTACAGCCTGCCGGACTACTGGTGACGCCCCGACACGCCCGACACGGCCGAGACCCCACAGCACCCCAGGTACGGGCGACGGGCGAGGGTCAGGGCTCCGACGTCTCGGATTCGAGTGAGGCGCGGGTGGCCTCGCCGTAGACGCCGGGCTCGTCCTCCAGGAGGACACGGGTGAGCTGGTAGCCCCGGACGGCGCTCTGCACCTCCGGGTCGTAGTCGCCGTCGGCCCCGCCGCCGTAGAAGCCGATCTGGGCCAGGCGGAGCTGGAGTTCGGTGACCTCCGCGCCCTGGTCGCCGAGGCCGAGGACCGGGGGTCGCCCGGCGGTCCGGGTGGGCGCGGGGGCCGCCGTGACCGTGGCGTCGCTGTCGGACGGGGCTTTGGTCGGGGTGCCGGAGCGGGTGGGGGTGGCCCGGCTCTCGCTCTCGGTGGGGGTCGCCTCCTGCGGTGTGGTGGACGGGGAGGCCGAGGAGGCGGTGCCGGAGGGCGTCACCGTCGCCGCCGAAGTCTCGGCACCGGCCGCCGCCTCCGGGAGGTCCGCCCTGACGTCGCCGGGGCCCGAACCGTCCCGCGAGGGCGCCTCGTACGAGAAGAGGCCGCCGATGATCCCTCCGGTGACCAGGGCCGCCGCCGCGACGACACCGGACCCGGCGGCCAGCACGACCCGGCGTCGCCGCCGACCGCCGCCGCCACGCTCGGCCGAAAGCCGCTCGTCGACCACGGGCCCTTCGTCGACCGCAGGCCGTTCGTCAACCGCAGGCCGTTCGTCGTCCACATCCTCCTCGGCGAGGGGCGGGGCCACGTCGGCGGCGGGGTCCTCGTCGACGGGGGCCTCCGTCGCGTCGGCGCGCTCCCTCTCGGCGGCCTCCGGGGAACCGGTCCCGTCGCCGACCTTCACGAACGGCCGTATACGGACCGGGTCGAAGTCCTCCGCCGCCTCGGCCTGGGCCGTGCGATCGTCCCGGTGAGCCTCCGACGCGAGGCGCCCGCAGGCGCAGGCCGGGGTGCCGTCCGTCGCCCGGGGCGTACCGCACTGCGGGCAGACGGAGGCTGTCGGTTCACTCACGCGTGGTCTCTCTTCAAGCGGATTCCAGAATTCAAACAGATCTTCTGCACAGAATCCCCAAGACTTGCTTGAATCTCAAACCGTTCCCGGCCAAGCCCTACGCCGCGAGAACGAGTTCGGCTCACGATGTCTTCATGTGACGGGACTGGTGCGCGACCCGGTGCTCGTGTGTCATGCCTCTGACATCAACCCGCATCCGCACCCCGGTGTGCCGGAGTGGAAGGACCCCCGTGAGCCTGACCCGTCCCCGACCCCGTACCCGCAGACGTGCCCGCGCCCTGTGCACCGTCGCCGCGCTCGCCCTGGGCGTGCCCGTCGTGTTCTCCGGCCCCGCCGCCGCGGCGGTCCCGACGTACTCGGTCTATCTGCAGAACTCCGTCACCGGCCTCAACGCGGCGGACAGCGGCGGCACGGTCGCCGCGCACAATCCCAAGGGCAACGAGGACCACCAGCAGTGGACGCCCGTCGCCGTCAGCGGCGGCCATCAGCTGCGGAACCTCGACGAGTCGGGGATCTGTCTCGGACGCAGTGGCACCTCGGCGGTGACCACGACGTGCGGCGCGGACGGCACCACCTGGACGATCACCGAGGCCGCGAACAGCACCTACACCATCGGTGTGCCCGGCACCTCGCAGTATCTGACCGGCTCGTCCGCCGACTCCGCCCTCGTACAGCTCGGGTCGAGCGGCGACTACGCCCGCTGGTACCTGACGCCGGTCGGCTACGCGACGTCGGCCATGCCGTCCGCCGACACCCGCACCCTCGACCAGGTCGCGTTCCTCACCTCGCACAACGCCTACGCCAACGGTGTCGACGGCAACTTCGCCTCGTTCCCGGTCAGTCTCTTCCCCAACCAGGCGCGCGGTGTGAGTCAGCAACTCACGGACGGCGTACGGGGGTTCATGCTGGACGCCTACACCGTGTCGGGGCAGGCCGTGCTCTGTCACAACAGCTGTGACGGAGTGAGCGGCCCGGTTCCGCTGGCCACCGATCTCAAGCGCGTGGTCGACTTCCTGAAGGCCAGTCCCGGTCAGTTCGTCACCGTCTTCCTGGAGGACTACACCTCCTCCGACGTACTGAAGTCGTCGCTGGCCTCGGTGAGCGGTCTGTCGGACGTGCTGTACCGGCCGGACCAGGAGGGCGTGGCGACGAGCGGCTGGCCGACGATGGCCGATCTCGCCGCCCGGGGCAAGCAGTTGCTGGTCTTCAGCGACCGTACGCGCGCGAGCGACGTCTCCGCCGGGTACGCCACCCGGAACACGTTCGGGGTGATGTACCAGCGCGAGTGGACGGTGGAGAACTACTGGTCGATGGGCGGCGGGCTCGGCGGCTCCGACTGGTCCTGCTACAGCCGTTGGGGCACGAGCCGCCCGCTCACCACGGACTCGACCGCCTTCCACCCGCTGTTCGTGATGAACCACTTCCGCGACTACACGATCGGCGGCACGGCCGAGACGGACAACGCCAAGCTGGGCAACCGCGCGCAGAACTTCTGCACCCCGGCCGCCCGCAAGAAGCCCAACTACCTCGCCGTGGACCGCTACGAGCTGGGCTCGCCGTCACCGCTCACGACCGTGGGCAACCTCAACACGTACGTCCTCACGGCCGGCCAGTAGCCGCAGCCTCGCCCGGCGGCCGTGCGGCGACGGCCGCCGGGTGAGGTGCCCGACCGCCCTGCGGGGCGCCCTGCGGATGTCCCGCAGGGCGGGCAGATGGCTCCGGGAGAGCTTGGCCCGCTCCCCGCCGCCCGCGATCAGCGCGTTGACCGACGCCATCGGGTCCGCGCCGGCCGACCGTGCCACCAGCGCCCCGACCACCAGCGGCAGCAGCACCACCGCGAGGGCCGAACCGGTGGCGGTGGCCGTGGCGGTGACGTTGCGGAGGGGGCGCGGGCGCGAGGGGTGCGTGTCCATGACGACAGTGCACCAGCGGGACCCTGCGCCGCGCATCCGGCCGCGTACTCAGTCGCCCCGGCCCGGGTACTCAGGCCGCCACCA
Source organism: Streptomyces phaeolivaceus (assembly GCF_009184865.1). NCBI lineage: Bacteria > Bacillati > Actinomycetota > Actinomycetes > Kitasatosporales > Streptomycetaceae > Streptomyces > Streptomyces phaeolivaceus. The sequence continues at coordinate 784,475 of NZ_CP045096.1, forward strand.
CGGCTCCCCGCTCCGCCGTGTCCCGGTGGATCGGTGTCCCCGATCCGGTCAGCGGTACGCCCGTGCCGCCGCGCCGGGCCGCGACGGTCTCCGCCGCGATCGACAGAGCGGTCTCCTCGGGCGTCCGGGCGCCGAGATCGAGGCCGATCGGGGACCTGAGGCGGGCCAGCTCCCGGTCGGTGAGCCCGGCTTCGCGCAGCCGCCGCTCACGGTCGGCATGGGTGCGGCGGGAGCCCATCGCGCCCACGAACGCGACCGGCGTCCGCAGCGCCGCCGTCAGCAGCGGGATGTCGAACTTGGCGTCATGGGTGAGCACGCACAGCACCGTGCGCGGGTCGGTCGCCGTCCGGCGGAGATAGCCGTGACCGTTGCGGTCGAGGTGCGCGGCGGGCAGGGTGGCGAGGTCCGGGTGCGGGATCAGGGCACGGTTCGTCGCCACCACGTCCACGACGGCCGGGACACCCTCGGCGACGGTCGGGTGCACGGCACGGGCCGCGGCCTCCTCGTAACGACGATCTCATCCCGGGCCCGGCCCGACGCCGCCCTTCAGTCGCTCCAGGTCGGAGGGCCGGACCTGGATGGCCAGTACGGCGATCAGCGCGGCGACCACGGTGAAGATGGCGGCCATGACGAAGGCGGCCGAGACACCCGCGGTGAGCACCTCGTGGGACCAGGGTGGTGGCAGCTGCCCGGTCCGTTCGAACTCCAGGCGTTCGGCCGGGGTCGCCTGGGACAGGAAGTCCGGGACCTGGTCCTCCGCCTCGTTGGTGCTGGCCGTGCCGTACATCGTGACGAGGATGGACAGGCCGAGCGAACCGCCCACCTGCTGGGTGGCGTTGAGCAGGCCGGAGGCCGCGCCGGTCTCCGGGGTCGGGACGTCGGAGAGCGCCATCAGGGTCAGTGCCACGAACTCCATGCCCATACCGAGGCTGAAGACGAGCATCGGGCCGAGGACGCTGCCGGCGTAGGTGGAGTGGATGTCCGTCAGCGTCAGCCAGGCGAGCCCGGCCGCGGACAGGATCGCGCCCACCACCATGAACGGTTTGGGCCCGTAGGTGGGCAGGAACTTCGAGGCCAGTCCGGCGCCGACCGCGATGACCGCGCTGACCGGCAGGAAGGCGAGTCCGGCCTGCAACGGGCTGAAGCCCAGCACGTTCTGCACGAACAGCGTCAGGAAGAAGAACATGCCGAAGATCGCGGCGGCGAGGCACAGCATGATGCCGTAGGTGCCCGCCCGGTTGCGGTCGCGGAACATGTGCAGCGGGGTGATCGGCTGCTTGGACCGCCGTTCGACCAGGATGAACAGGGCGAGGAAGACGACGGCCCCGGCGAACGAGGCCAGCGTCAGCCCGTCCCGCCAGCCCTCCTGCGCGGCCCGGATGAAGCCGTACACCAGGAGCACCATGCCCAGGGTGGAGGTCAGCGCGCCGGTGATGTCGAAGTGCCCCGGGTGGCGTTCGGACTCCTTGATCCAGCGCGGGGTCGCCAGCACGATCAGCAGTCCGATCGGCACGTTGACGAACAGCACCCACCGCCAGTTCAGCCACTCCACGAGGATGCCGCCCGCGAGCAGTCCGATCGCGCCGCCGCCCGCCGAGACGGCCGCGAACACCCCGAACGCCCGGTTGCGTTCCGGGCCTTCACGGAACGTCGTACTGATCAGCGCGAGGGACGTCGGGGACGCGATGGCGCCGCCGACACCCTGGAGAGCGCGGGCGGCGAGGAGTTGGCCCGCGTTCTGGGCGAGACCGCCGAGCAGCGAGGCCAGGACGAACAGCAGCACACCGAAGACGAACACCCGCCGCCGGCCGAGGATGTCCCCGGCCCGCCCGCCCAGCAGCAACAGCCCGCCGAAGGTCAGCGTGTAGGCGTTGACCACCCACGCCAGGCTCGTCGTGGAGAAGTCCAGCGAACGCTGGATGTCCGGGAGCGCGATGTTCACGATGGTGATGTCCAGCACCACCATCAACTGACAGGACGCGATGACGAACAGTGCCATCGCACTGCCACCACCACCTGATTCCGAGGTGGTGGCAGGCGATGGGGACGTCGGCCGAGGATTGCTCATGGCGTTTCGCAGAGGCAGAGTCCGGTGGACGGTTCCGTCCACCGCCGAGTTCACTGTTCGACCGTACGCCGGTGCCCCGGCCGTCACCACTTGGGCGCCGGTGCGGGCACCGGCCCGGTCAGTGCCCGCGGAACGCCTCCTCCAGCCACCAGGAACCGTGGTCGCGGGTGACCTTGGCGTCGAGGAGGAAGGGGGTGGCGCGGGGGCCGGTGAGCCAGTCCTTGAGGGGTTCGAGGTCGGCGGGGACGCGGACGGTGGCCGCGTCCCCGCCGAAGCCGTAGCCGCGGGCCAGCGCGGTGCGTCCGCACACCAGGTCGAAAAGCGGATGCGGGACCGGCGGGGCGGCGTTACGCTCACCGCGATGACTACTCCTTCCCTCGGCAGATCGGGGGTCTCGTCCACGCAAGGTGAGTGCTGATGCTCACCGATGTCGTGAACGGGGACTCCCGGCTTTCCCTCTGGTCGCGCGTGCGCGAGTTCGCCGTGCCACCCTCCATGATCGAGACCGCGACCGCCCGCCGTGCCGTCGGCGACTGGGCCGGGGCATGTGCCGCCGCGGGCATCGACATCGACTTCGACATGCGTTCCCTGACGAGCGCACACGGGCGAGGGCTGGCGGCCCAAGTCCGGGCCGATCTGCGGCACTTGGCCCCGGATCTGCTGCGCTGGCACATGCCGAGGATCGCTCCCGACGGGCTGCTGCGGCCGGGCCTGACCCTCACACTGGCCCGGTATCACGCGGTGGGGCGCGCGGGGCCGTATCCCGTGCACCTCGTGGCCCGCACCCCGCCCGCCTGGGCCGACGCCGGACAGCGGATCGGGCTCGCGCTGTGGGACGGGTCCCGCGACGGGGTCCGTCCCGAGGCCGGGGGCCGCGGGCATCCGCATCCGCGCCCCAGCCGTCGCCACCGGCTCGATCTGCATCGCCATCTCTGGGACGCGCGCAGGGTGGGTGAGCTGCGGGAGCGTTCGGGAGCGGCATCGGGCGGGTCTCGGCTGGGGTGGTCCTGGCCGGACGATCCTGTGGTGGCGGCCTCGGAGCGTGGTTGTGCCGTCGAACGGTGGGCGGACGAGGCGGCGATCGTGCTGCGCGCCGAGGGGCGCTCCAGCGGAACCGTCCTCGTACGGTGCGGGGCCCGGCAGCGCCTCCTTCTGGACCTGGACCTGGACCTGCACCTGGATCTGGAACAGGGGCTGGGACCCGGTCGCGGATCAACCGCGCTACGGATCACGGCCGTTGACGGCGACGACGGTGCCCTCGGCTCGCTGCCCGTCCTGCCCGACGCCGCGACCTGGCCGCTGCCCGACCTGGAGCTGATCCGTGCCGGGGCGATCGAAGCCGACCGGCTGCATCCGCTGGTCGCGTCGGCGCTGGTGCCGGACCACGTGCGATCAGGCCCGGTTGAGCCACCGGAGGGTGCGGGGCGCCCCCGGATCGTGGACTGCCGGGGAGAGCGGCACCGGATCGGCCTGGTCGACGGCGCACTGGTCGCCCTGGACCACGACCCGGCCGAACTCCGGCGGGAGGAACTGCTCGTCGAGCTGACCGGCACCCCCCTCCCCTGTCTGCGCGCCATCGACGAGGCACATCGCCGTCCGGACTGTCTCTCCGGTGTGCGCGAACGCCTGGACCACGGGGACATCGCCGGTGCGCTGGCCGTCGTCGAGGGGCTCCTCGGCCCCGAGGCGGTCCTGCGTGACGGCGCTCTGCGGGACGAGTTGGAGTCGGCGGCCCGAGGGCGGATCGCCTACGGCCTGTACCGGGCCGGCCTCACCGATCTCACCCGCGACCGGGTCCGCTCCAACGTCGGCCGCCGCCCCACCCGGCACCGCCGCCCCCGCATCGCGACCTTCTTCTGACTTCGACCTTCTTCTGACTTCGACCTTCTTCTGACTTCGACCTTCTTCTGACTTCGACCTGCTTCCGGCTTCCGACTTCCGCCTTCTTCCGGCTTCCGGCTTCCGGCTTCCGGCTTCTTCCGGCTTCCGGCTTCTTCCGGCTTCGGCCCGCTCCCGGCTCAGGCCCTCTACACCCCAAGGTGATCAAACATGCCCACACACACCCCGTTCGCCGTACCCACCCTCCCCTCCGAACCCGGCCCCACCGCCGACACCGCCTCCCAACTCGACATAGCGGGCGACCTGTTGAGCCTGCTGCGCTGCACGACCACCGAACCGCGCCCGGACATCCAGCTGGAGGCGCTGACCCTCGCCGTCGCCGCGGATCTGCCCGTGCTGCTGTGGGGCGAGCCGGGGATCGGCAAGACGGCTGCGCTGACCCAGCTCGCCGCCGCCCTGGACCTTCCGCTGACGACCGTGATCGCCAGCGTGCACGAGCCGTCCGACTTCTCGGGGCTGCCGATCGTGGGCGACGACCCCGCCGAGCAGGGCGTGCCGATGGCCCCGCCGGACTGGGCGGTGCGCCTGGTGCGGGCGGGCCGGGGCCTGCTGTTCCTGGACGAGTTGTCGACGGCGCCGCCGGCCGTGCAGGCCGCGCTGCTGCGGCTGGTGCTGGAGCGGCGGATCGGCGCGCTCCAACTGCCGCCCGGCGTAAGGATCGTGGCCGCCGCCAACCCGCGCTCCTCGGCGGCCGACGGCTGGGAACTGAGCCCGCCGCTGGCCAACAGGTTCGTGCATCTGCGGTGGACGCACGACCACGAGGTCGTCGTACGGGGTCTCGGTGGGACCTGGCCGCGGGCCACCCTGCCCCGGCTCGTGCCCGAACGGCTGTCGGAGGCGGTGGACTTCGCCCGGCGGGCGGTGTGCACGATGCTCGCCGCACGCCCCGAACTCACGCATCAGCTGCCCAACAGCGAGACCCGGCGGGGCGGGCCGTGGCCCTCGCCCCGGAGCTGGGAGATGTCGCTGCGTCTGATCGCCTTCGCCACCGCCTCCGGAGTCTCGCGCGAAGTGCTCTCCCTGCTGGTCAGGGGCACCGTCGGGGACGGTCCGGGGCTGGAGCTGCTGGCGGGTCTGGACCGGCTGGACCTCCCGGATCCGGAGGTGCTGCTCGCCGACCCGACGGCGGCGGAGCTGCCTCAGCGGGGCGATCTGCGGCAGGCCGTGCTCGACGGTGTGGTGGCGGCGGTCCGGGCACGGCCCGGGAAGGTCCGCTGGGACGCGGCGTGGGCACTGCTGGTCCGGGCGCTGGAGACCGGGGCGCCGGACCTGGTGGTCGTCCCCGCGACCACCCTCGCCTCCCTGCGCCGCGACGACTGGGACGTTCCCACGGAGATCGAGAACCTCGCCGGAGTCGTCACCCTGTCCCGCCGCGCGGACGAGGCGGCGGCCCGCGCCAAAGAGGCCACCAGGACGGCCGCGAGGGCCCGCCGATGAGCGCCCCGAGCCTCGACTACGACAAGCTCTTCACCGCCCGGTTGCAGGCCGCGCGGGCCCGCCCCTATCTCGCCACGGCGTTGTTCGCGCTGCACGCCGTCGAGTCCCGGCATGTACCGACCATGGGCGTGGACCGGTACTGGCGGTGCTATGTCTCCCCCCGCTTCGTGGAACGCACGCCGGTGGAGGAACTGGCCGGGGTGTGGGTGCACGAGGTGTCGCATCTGCTGCGCGACCATCACGGGCGCAGCGACCGGGTGGCCGAGGAACGGGGGCTGACCGGTCCCGGGGAGCGGCTGCGGATGAACATCGCCGCCGACTGCGAGATCAACGACGACGCGTTCGGCGACGGACTGGTCAAGCCCGCGGGGGCCGTGGAACCGGCGCTCCTGGGCCTGCCGACCGGACAGTTGATGGAGGATTACCTGCGCCGGTTCCAACTGGGTTCGCGGACGCTGGAGTTGGCATGGCTGGACTGCGGCAGTGGCGCCGACGGGCTGGAGCGAGAGTGGGAACTGGGGCCGGACGGGGCGCACGGCCTGAGCGAGCAGGAGCGGGACGCGGTGCGGTTCCGGGTGGCGCAGGGCATCACCGGCCGTCCGGGGTCCGCGCCCGAGGGCTGGCAGCGCTGGGCGGAGGAGGCGTTCCATCCGCCGCAGCCGTGGCGGGCGTTGCTGGGCGCGGCGGTCCGTTCGGCGGCGTCGGCGCCCGGCGCGGGTGAGGACTACAGCTACGGCCGGCCGTCGCGGCGCTCGGCCGGTGTGCCGGGCGCGGTGCTGCCGAGCCTGCGGCGCAGACCGCCGTATGTCTCCGTGATCATCGACACCTCCGGGTCGGTGAGTGACACGGAACTGGGTAGCGCGCTCCTGGAGGTCGCGGCGATCTCCCGTGCCGTGGGCGGCCGACGTGATCTCGTCACCGTCGTCCCGTGCGACGCGGCGGCCCGGATCGCCCATCCGCTGTGCCGGGCCGAGGGCATCCCCCTGCTGGGCGGCGGCGGTACGGACCTCCGTACCGGCTTCGCCAAGGCGCTCCGCGGCCACCCGGGGCCCGACGTCATCGTGGTCCTCACCGACGGCCAGACCCCCTGGCCCGACTCACGGCCGCCGTGCCGGACAGTCGTCGGCCTGTTCCCCCGGCAGCACCGGCACAGCGGATGGGACGAGGACGACCCCGACTACGTACCGGACACCCCGCCCGACTGGGCCCGTGTGGTCCACATCGGGTAGACCGCCCCCGCCCGGCCGCCTCACCCCCCCCCATGACAATGAAAACGATTATCGATAAGGTGCACATGTCAACCCGGCCACCTCCTTGTCGAGGTGTCGTCGGGCTGCCCTGACGCCTGAACGCACCGCACGAAAAGGGGAGCCGTGGCTCATCTGTTGGTGGTCGAGAGCTGGGTCGGATCGATGAGCAGGCTGCTCCCACGGGCCATCCGGGAGGGCGGACACGAGTTCACGTTCCTCACCCGCGACCTGCACCACTACCTGCGCGCGGCTCCCGAGGGCACATCCCATCCGCTGCTCGGCGCGCGGAACGTCGTCACCGCCGACACCAACGACATCGACGCCCTGCTGCCGGAGGCCGACCGGCTGCACACGGCGTTCGGCTTCGACGGGGTGATCTCGTCGTGCGACTACTACCTGCCGACGGTGGCCCGGATCGCCGGACACCTCGGGCTCCCCGGGCCGGCCCCGAAGGCCGTCGCGAACGCCTGCCGCAAGGACGCCACCCGTCGCGTCCTCGCCGACGCGGACGTGCCCGGCCCCCGGTTCGCCCTCCACGAGGAATGGGCCGACCTCGCCCGCGCCGCCGGGGAGATCGGCTATCCGCTGGTCGTGAAACCCGTCGACCTGTGCGCGGGCATGTACGTACGACGCGTGGACAACGAGACCGAACTCATGGCTGCCGTAAGGGCGTTGGCCGACTTCCCACTGAACGCACGCGGCCAGCGCAGGGTGCCGGCCGTCCTCCTCGAAGAGCTGCTGACCGGGCCCGAGGTGAGCGTCGAGACGGTGTCGTACGCGGGGGCCGTGCATGTGGTGGGGGTGACCGACAAGAGTGTCGGCGGGGCGCCCGCGTTCATCGAGACCGGGCACATGTTCCCCGCCGCGCTGACGGCCGCCGACGCGGATGCCGCCGAGCAGACCGCGCTGGGCGCGCTCAAGGCGCTGGGGCTGACCGACGGCGTCGTGGCCCACACCGAGATCAAGCTGACCCCGGCCGGACCGCGCGTGGTCGAGGTGAACCCCCGGCCCGCCGGGAACCGCATCACCGAACTGGTCCGCCATGTCACCGGCATCGACCTCGCCGCGGCGGCCGTGGAGGTCGCCCTCGGCCGCGCACCCGATCTGCGGCGCCGGGAGACCGGGCTGCGCAGCGCCGCCGTCGGCTTCCTCGTACCCGGGACAACGGGAACCCTCGAAGCGCTGGACGGCGGTCATCTCGCCGACAGGGAGGGCGTGTTGGAGGTGCAGCTCGCCGAGCCCGGACGGCCGGTCAGGGCCGCCGGCAGCAACAACGAGTATCTCGGCCATGTCATGGTCGGCGACCCGGCCGGACCGGGTGCGCGCGAGCGGGTCGAGACCCTGTTGGGCGAACTGCGCTCCGGGCTGGTGATCCGGTGACCGCCCTCGCGCCGGTGACCGTCACGGCCACCACGTACCAGGAACCCGCACCTGAGGAACCCACCCCTGAGGGACTCTCGTACGAGGGCCTGGTGGAGCGCGTTCTCGCGGGTGGACTCGGCCCGGATCCACGGACGTCGCGGATCGCGATGGCGTTCGTGACCCGGCAGGCCGTGCGGCACGACGGGCGGGGCACCGGCTATCGGAACGAGGTGCTGAGCCTGCGGCTCGCCGGTGCCGTGGGGTCCTGCGCGGTGGAGCCCGGCGCCCTGCCGGACGCGGCGATCGACGACTGTGTGGGGGCCGATGTCGCCCGGCTGCTGGAGCATCCGCTGCTCCCGGTACGGGTGGCCGCGCTGGACGCCTATCTGCTGCACGTCGGCCCGCACACTCCGCGGAACGGGGCCCGCCCCTTCCCGCTGTCTGCCGGTACCTCGTTGGAGAAGTCCCGGGCGCGGGCGCGGGCCGTCGTCGAGCTGCTCGATCTGCCGACGGGCGCGACCGTGCTCGTGGTCGGCGTCGTCAACTCCCTGCTGGAGGCACTGCGTTCACGCGGGCTCCGCCCTGTGCCCTGCGATCTCAAGGGCGGGGTCACGGAGTGGGGCGAGGAGGTCGTCACCGACGCGCTCGGGGCGGCCGAACACTGTGACGCGCTGCTGGTCTCCGGGATGACCCTGGGCAACGGCAGCTTCGAGCCGTTGCGGCGGCACGCGCGGGCACACGGCAAGCAGTTGGTGATGTTCGCGCAGACGGGCAGCGCGGTGCTGCCCCGGTTCCTCGGGCACGGGGTGAGCGCGGTGTGCGCGGAGCCGTACCCCTTCTTCTGGCTGGACGCGGGGGCGGGCACGCTGCACCGCTACGGCCTGCCCGGCCGTGGACCGGACGGTGGCCGATGACCGCGTCGACCGCCCTCCGACCCGTCGCCCGGCCGGAGTTGCTCTCCCTGGTCGGGCGGACGCCCCTCGCACGTATCACCGCCGATCTGCCCGGTCCGCAGCCGGGGTTCTGGGCCAAGCTGGAGGGCCTCGCGGCGGGCGGGATGAAGGCGCGGGCCGCCGTCTCCATGCTGCTGGGCGCCCGGGAGCGCGGGGAACTGCGGCCCGGCGCACCCGTGGTGGAGTCCACGTCCGGGACACTGGGCATCGGGCTGGCCTTCGCGGGGCAGGCCCTCGGCCATCCGGTCGTGCTGGTCGGTGACAGTGAACTGGAGCCGTCCATGCGGCAGTTGCTGCGCTCCCACGGCGTACGGCTGGAGCTGGTGGACCGTCCGGCGCCCCGGGGCGGCTGGCAGGCGGCACGGCTGGCGCGGCTGCGGGAGCTGCTGGCCGTGCTGCCGGGGGCGTACTGGCCCGACCAGTACAACAACCCCGACAACACCGCCGGTTACGCCTCGCTCGCCGCCGAACTCGCCGTCCAGCTGGACCACTTGGACGTGCTGGTGTGCAGTGTGGGCACCGGTGGTCACAGCGCGGGCGTCATCGGCCCGCTGCGGCGGCACTGGCCCGCACTGCGGCTGATCGGCGTCGACTCGACCGGCTCGACGATCTTCGGCCAGCCGGCCCGGCCGAGGCTGATGCGCGGCCTGGGCAGCAGCATCCATCCGCGCAATGTGGCCTACGACGCCTTCGACGAGGTGCACTGGGTCGGCCCGGCGGAGGCCGTCGACAGCTGTCGGCGGCTCGCGCGGGGCAGCTTCGTCAGCGGCGGCTGGAGCACCGGAGCGGTCGCGCTCGTCGCCGCCTGGGCGGCCCGCGTCCACCCGGGCGCCGTCGTCGCCACCGTCTTCCCGGACGGCCCGCACCGCTACCTCGGCAGTGTCTACGACGACGACTTCGCCACCGCGCACGGCCTCGACCCGGCCTCCGCCGCCGCCCGGCCCGTGGAGATCCCCCACCCCGGCGCGGCCGAGGCGGTCGGCTGGGTGCGCTGCGGCAGGGTCACCGACCCCCTCAAGGTCCCCCAGGTCCCCCAAGTCCCCCAGGTCCCCCACCAGGTTCCCCCTTCGGAAGAGAGACTGTGAAGGTCACCCGGCGCACCGTACGTCTCGCACTCGCCGAGCCGTTGCGCATCTCCCGCTCCACCATGTCCGCGCGCGACGCGGTGTGGCTGACCGTCGAGCACGACGGGCTCACCGGCCATGGCGAGGCCGTCACCAGCGTCTACTACGGCCTCGACGCCGCCACCCTGGGACGGCGGTTCGCGGCCGTCGCCACGGACCTCGGACGCTTCCGCGACCCGGAGAGCGCCTGGGAGGCCCTGCGGGAAGGCGAGTTGGCGGGCTCCGCGCAGACGCCGCCCGCCGTGACGGCCGCCGTCGGCGCCGCGCTCCTCGACCTCGTCGGCAAGCGGGCGGACAGCCCCGTGCACCGGCTGCTGGGCGCTCCGACCGCCCCGGTGGCGGCGACCGCCCGGACCATCGGCATCACCTCGCCGACACGTGCCGCGGCCGAGGCGCGCCGCCTCGCCGCGAGCGGCTTCGCGATCGTCAAGGTCAAGGCCGGGACACCCGACCCGGAGGACGACATCGAGCGGGTACGGGTCATCCGTGACGCGGCGCCCGGACTGCGGCTGCTCCTGGACCCCAACGGCGCGTGGACACCGGCCCAGGCGGACGCCCTGCTGCCACGCTTCGCGCACCTGGGTGTGGAGGCCGTGGAGCAGCCCCTCGCCCCCGGTGATCCGGAGGCGCTGGCCGCCCTCGCCGCGCGTGCGCCGCTGCCGGTCATCGCCGACGAGGACGCGGTCGGGCTGGAGGACGTACGACGCCTGGCGGGGCGGGTGCACGGGGTCAACGTCAAACTCGCCAAGTGCGGCGGCGTCCAGGCGGCCCTGCGGATCGCCGAGACGATCGAGGGCAGCGGCACCGAGCTGATGCTCGGCTGTCTCACCGCCAGCAGCCTCGGGCTCGCGCCCGCCGTCCACCTCGCCGACCGGGCCCGCTGGGTCGACCTCGACGGGCATCTGCTGCTCGCCGACGACCCGTGGACCGGCATCGGCGGCACCGACGGTTTCGTACGGACGACCGACCTGCCGGGGCTGGGAGTCCGACTCCGCGCGGCCGACGACACGGAGGGGATACGCCGTGCGGACGTGGCATGAGATACGCCGCTTCCCGTTCGCCGTGCGGCTGCTCCTGGTCAATCAGCTCGGCGTCAACATCGGCTTCTACCTTCTGATCCCCTACCTGGCCACCCACCTCACGGAGAACCTGGGTATGTCGGCGGCTGTCGTCGGTGTCGTCCTGGGCGTCCGCAACCTCAGCCAGCAGGGCCTGTTCATCATCGGCGGCTCCGCCTCGGACCGGCTCGGCGCGCGGGGCGTGATCATCGCCGGGTGCGCGCTGCGGACCCTCGGGTTCGGGCTGTTCGCGCTCGGCGACGGGCTGCCGGTGCTGCTGGCCGCGTCCGTGCTGAGCGGGCTCGCCGGGGCACTGTTCAATCCGGCGGTGCGGGCGTATCTGGCACAGGAGGCCGGGGAGCACAAGGCGGAGGCGTTCGCGCTGTTCAACGTCTTCGCGACGACGGGTGCGCTGATCGGGCCCCTGCTGGGCAGTGTGCTGCTGCTCGTGGACTTCCGTACCTCCGCGCTGACCGCCGCCGGGATCTTCGCGGTCCTCACCGTCGCACAGGCCCTCGTGCTGCCCGCGCGGGCGGTCGAACCGAGCGGCGGCGGAGTCCTCGGGGACTGGCGGGAGGTCCTCGGGAACCGGGCGTTCCTGGCGTTCGCGCTCGCCATGGTCGGCATGTTCACCCTGGAGGCCCAGCTGTATCTGCTGCTGCCGGCCGGGGCCCGGGACGCCACCGGCTGGGACGGCGCCGCCGGTCTCGTCTTCCTCGTCGGCACCCTGGCCAACCTCGCGCTGCAACTCCGTCTCACCAAGGCGCTCAAGTCGCGTGGCGACAGGGCCCGTTGGATCGCTCTGGGCCTCGCCGTGACAGCACTGGCGTTCCTGCCACCGGCCGTCGCGACCGGGCTCGGCGCCTCCGGATGGCTCGCCGGCGCGGCCGTCCTGCTGGGCGCGCTGCTCCTCTACCTCGGCCTCATGATCGCCTCACCGTTCGTCATGGAGCTGATCCCCCGCTTCGGCCGGCCCGAGCTGACCGGCACCTACTTCGGGATCTTCTACGTCGTCTCGGGTGCCGCGGCGGCCCTCGGCAACACCCTCGTCGGGTGGGCCATGGACGCCGGGGACCACGGCGGCCACACCTGGCTCCCCTGGGTGTGCTGCGCCCTGTTCGGACTGCTCTCGGCGGCGGGCATCGGCCGGCTCCACCGGCTCGGCGCACTGCCCTCGAACCCTCCGGCGGTCGCCCCCGCCACGGCCGGAGCGGGGCGCGGCGCATGACGCACGGCAACCTCCTCACCGACAACCCGGAGCTGTACGAGGCCCGTTTCCCCGACGCCGAGCGGCTGGCCGGGCGCTGGGCCGAGGACTGTCTGCGGCGCCACGGTGCCGGGCCCCGGGTCCTGGACATGGGCTGCGGCACCGGCCGCGACGCCGCCCATCTGCACGACGCCGGCCGTACGGTGACCGGCGCGGACCTCTCCGAGGCGATGCTCGCCCACGCCGGGCAGCGGCACCCCGGGCCGACGTACGTACGGGCGGACCTGCACGGCTTCGACCTGGGCCGGGCGGCGTTCGACGCGGTCGTGTGCCTGGACAGCTCCCTGCTGTACTGCCACACCAACGCCCAGCTCGACGGCTTCCTCACCTCCTGCCGTCAAGCCCTCGCACCCGGTGGGCTGTTGGTGGCGGAGATGCGCAACGGCGCCTATTTCCTGGGCCGTTCCGACCTCCTCGACACCCCGACCGTCAACGCCTTCACCTGGCAGGGCACCGCCCACCGGTCCACCACCACCCTCACCGTCGACCGCACCGCCCAACTCCTGCGCCGTACACGGGTCTGGACGTCGGACGACGGCACCACGCCCGTCGAACAGCGGTCCGCCTGGCGGCTGTTGTTCCCGCTGGAGCTGCGGCACGTCCTCACCACGCACGGCTTCGAGGTACTCGAACTGCACGACGGTCCGGGGCCGCGCACCGAACCGCTGTGGAGGGAGGGGCAGTTGCCCCGCCTCTCGACGGACGCGGACCGGCTGCACGTCGTCGCGCGACTCACCTCCGCCCGCTGACCCCTCCCCCCTTCACCCAAGGAACCCTCATGCACGAAGAACTCTTCCCCGGTCTGCGCCGACGCGGCTTCCTCGCCGCCACGGGCGCCGCCTCGCTCGGCGCCCTCGCCCTGACGGGATGCGGCGGGAGCGGCGGCACGGACAGCGCAGCGGACGGCGGCGACGGCACACCGAAGCGCGGCGGACGGCTGCGGGCCGCGTTCGCGGGCGGCGGCGCCAGCGAGACCCTCGACCCGCATCTGGCCAGTCTGTTCGCCGATGTCGCCAGAGCCAAGGCGCTGTACGACAAGCTCGCCGACTACGGCGCCGACCTGTCCGCACAGCCCCGGCTGGCCGCGAAGTGGGAGTCGAACAAGGCCCTGGACCGCTGGCAGGTCACCCTGCGCGAAGCCACCTTCCACGACGGCAGGCCCGTCACCGCGAAGGACGTGCTGTACAGCTACCGCCGGATCGCCGACCCGGAGAAGGCGTTCCGGGCGAAGGCGTCGCTCGAGCCCATCGACCTCGACGCGAGCCGGGCCACCGGGGAGCGCGGCATCGAGTTCGTGCTGAAGCGGCCGACCGCCGAATTCCCCAATGTGCTGGCCGCGTTCGGAGCGTACATCGTGCCGGAGAACGCGGGGAAGGACGACGCCGCCGACTTCGACACCAAGCCGATCGGCTCCGGACCCTTCCGTTTCGTGTCCTTCTCCCCCGGCCGCTCCGCCGTCTTCCGCCGCTTCGACGCCTACTGGGAGGGCGCCGCGCGTCTCGACGAACTCGAGATCGTGGTCGCGGGCGAGGAGTCGGCCCGTGTCAACGCGCTCCTCGGCGGCCAGGTCGAGTACGCCCACGAGCTGAACCCCACCACCGCCCGCGCCCACGAGGGCAAGGGGCAGATCGAGATCGTCCGGCTCCGCAACAGCGCCATGCAGGCGTTCTGCATGAAGACCGACCGTGCGCCCTTCGACGACAAGCGGGTGCGGGAGGCGTTCTTCCTGATCGCCGACCGTCAGGAACTCGTCGACGGGGCGCTCTCCGGGGCGGGCGTGATCGGCAACGACCTGTTCGGCAAGGGCTACGAGTACTACGCGGCCGACCTCCCCCAGCGCGAGCAGGACCTCGACCGGGCACGGGCCCTCCTCAAGCAGGCCGGTGCCGAGAAGCTCAAGGTCACGCTGGACACCTCGGCCGTGGCCGCCGGGTTCACCGAGGCCGCCAGCATCTTCAAGGACCAGGCCGCCAAGGCGGGCGTCACGATCGATGTGCGGATGGGCAGCAAGGACTCCTACTGGAGCGACATCCTCGACTCCGGCACCCTCTCCTGCTACCGCTCCGGCGCCATGCCCATCGAGGCACACCTCTCGCAGCGGCTGCTCACCGACTCCACCACCAACGCCACCCAGTGGCGGCACAAGGACTTCGACGCGCTGTACCGGCAGGCGCAGTCCACCCGCGACAAGACGGAACGGGCCGCCGTCTACGGGCGGATGCAGCGCCGGCTGTACGCCGAGGGCGGCTTCCTGATCTGGGGGTTCGCCGACTGGATCATCGGAACGGCCAAGACCGTCAAGGGAGTTGAGGCGAAGGCTCCCGCCAACACACTCGACTGGGCACGCTTCGACAAGGTGTGGCTCGGGTGAGCGGAGCCAGTCTGCGTGCCTTCGTCGTCCGGCGGCTGCTTCTCGGTGTCGCGCAGACCGTGGCCGTCGTGCTGCTGGTCTTCGCGCTCACCGAGGCGCTGCCGGGCGACGCGGCGGTCGCCCTGGCCGGCGACCAGCCGGACCCGGAGCGGATCGCCGCCATCCGTGAGGCGATGCGTCTCGACCGGCCGGTGCACGAGCGGCTGGCCGACTGGGCGTTCGGCCTGGCGCACGGCGACTTCGGGACCTCGCTGACCTCCGGCCGCCCGGTCGCCGGGTACCTCGCCGACGGCTTCGGCCCGACCCTGCTGCTGGCCGCGCTCACCGTGGCCCTGCTCGTGCCGATCGGCTTCGGCCTCGGCGTACTGGCCGCCCGGCACGAGGGCGGCCCCGTCGACCGGCTGATCAGCTCCGTCACGCTCGCCGTGTACGCGGTCCCCGAGTTCGCCCTCGGGGTGCTGCTGGTGACCGTGTTCGCGCTGAAGCTGGCCTGGCTGCCGCCGACCGCGCTGGGCTACGGCACCGATCTGCTCGCCCACCCGGCGGCGCTCGTGCTGCCCGTGCTCGTCCTGCTCGCCCGGCCGGTCTGCTCCCTGGTCCGGCTGGTCCGGGCCGGCATGGTCGACGCCCTCGCCTCCCCGTACGCCGCCCATGCCCGCCGGTACGGCGTCCCTGGCGTCCGGGTCCGGTACGCCCACGCCCTGCCCAACGCCCTCGCCCCCGCCGCCCAGCAACTCGCCCGTACCGTCGACTGGTTGCTGTGCGGAGTCATCGTCGTGGAGGCCCTCTTCGTGATCCCCGGACTCGGCACCGTCCTGCTCAACGCCGTCGCCGAACGCGATGTCCCGGTGGTCCAGGGCCTGGCCGTCGTCTTCGGCGTCCTGACCGTCGTCCTCAACCTGGGCGCGGACGTGGTCGCCCGGCGGCTGGCACCCCGGGCGGGGGTGGCGGCGTGACGACGCGGGCGCCGACCACGTCGGGCACCCCGGGCACCCCGGGCACCGCGCGGGAACCCGGCGCACCGGCCGCCGCGTCGGGGTCCCGTCGGCGTACGGGCCGCTTCGCGCTGGGCGTCGCGATCATCGCCGTACCTCTTCTCCTCGCCCTCCTCGGACCGGTGTTCGCCGGGGAGCCGGGGGCGCGGGCCGCGTCGTTCGCGCTCGGCGACGGGCACTGGCTCGGTACGGACTTCGTGGGCCGGGACGTGTGGCTGCAGGTGCTGCACGGCGGTCGGCCGGTCGTACTGACCGCGCTCGGTGCCGGGTTGCTGGCCTATCTCGTCGCACTGCCGGTCGGACTCGTCGCCGCGCTGACCCGTCGGCGATGGCTGGAGGAGTCGCTGATGCGGCCACTGGACGTCCTGATCGCGATCCCGTCGCTGTTGCTGATCCTGCTGGTCGCCTCCGTGTTCACGCCCGGAGCCGTCGGCCTGGCCCTGCTCGTCGCGCTGGTCAATGTGCCGGACGCGGCCCGTCTCGTGCGCGCCGCCGCCACGGAGGCCGCCGCCCGGCCGGTCGTCGAGGCGCTCCGGCTCCAGGGCGAGAGCTGGTGGCGCACGGCCGTCGGCTGTGTCGGCCGCGCCATCCTGCGCACGCTCGGCGCCGACGCCGGCACCCGGCTGACCGGGGTGCTGTATCTGGTCGCCACGGCCGCGTTCCTCGGTGTCGGGGTGGACCCGGACGCCGCCGACTGGGCGGTGATGGTCGACCGCAACCGCACCGGTCTGTTCGTACAGCCATGGGCGGTGGTGGTGCCCGCCCTGCTGATCGTGGCGCTGACCACGGGGACCAATCTGCTCTTCGACGCCGCGCTGGAGCGGCCCGGCCGCCGCCGGGGACGGAAGGAACGACACGCGTGAAGCGGTACGACCACGAAGGCGGCCGGTCCGCCTCGGCACCGTCCGTCCCGGCACCGCCCGCCTCGGCGCCGCTGGTCGAGGTCACGGATCTGCGGGTCGAGGTGGGCGGCCGGGCGATCGTCGACGGGGTGAGTCTGCGGGTGCCGCCCGGCCGGGTCACCGCGCTGGTGGGTGCCTCCGGCAGCGGGAAGACCACCACCGGGCTGGCACTGCTCGGCGAGTTCCCGGCGGGCGCGCACGTCACCGGTGAGGTGCGGGTGGCGGCCGGCGGTCTCGTCGGATACGTCCCGCAGCATCCTGCGGCCGTCCTCAACCCGGCCCGCAGGATCAGCGCCCTGCTGACCGACATCGCCCGTACCCAGGTACGCGATCTGCCGCGCGGCAGCCGCCGGGCGACCGCCCGCGCACGCGTGCTCCAGGCCCTGGCCGACGCCCGACTCCCCGACGCCGAACAGCTGTTGCGCCGCTACCCGCACCAGCTCTCCGGCGGCCAGCAGCAGCGTGTCGTGCTCGCCCAGGCCCTGCTGCTCGGCGCCCGGGTCGTGGTCGCCGACGAACCCACCACCGGACAGGACGCGTTGACCAAACGCCTCGTCGTCGAGCAGCTGGCGGCGGTCGCGGCGCGCGGCATCGCGGTCGTCCTGCTCAGCCACGACCTCGACGTGGTCCGCGCCCTCGCCGACGAGGTGCATGTCATGCGAGCGGGGCGGGTCGTGGAGTCGGGGCCGGTGGAACGGGTGTGGTCGGAGCCCCGCCACGAGTGGACCCGCCGACTCCTCGCCGCGCCGACGACGGACCCGGGCGACCGGCACGGACCCGAGACCGACCGAGCCGTACGACCGGTACTGAGCGTCCGCGCCCTCACCGCCCGCCACCGCGACGGCCCACGCGGCCCGACCGGCACGACCGGCACGACCGGCACGACCGGCACGACCGGCACGACCACAGCCGTACACGCACCAGAACTCTCCCTCTACTCGGGCGAGTTGCTGGCACTCGTCGGCCGCTCGGGCAGTGGCAAGACCACTCTCGCCCGTTGTCTCGCCGGGCTCCACCGCGACCACGACGGCGAGATCCTGCTCGACGGCACTCCCCTGCCGCGCAGCCTGCGGGACCGTGGCCGGGGGCAGTTGGCGGCGGTGCAGTACGTCTTCCAGGACGCCCGCGCCGCCTTCGACGAGCACCGCCCGGTCCTCCACCAGGTCGCCCGCACGGCGGTCCGGCTGCGCGGAGTGGACGCGGCTGCCGCCGAGGCCGAGGCCCTGACCACCCTGACCCGCCTGGGCCTGCCGCCGGATGTGGTGGGCCGCCGCCCCACCGGGCTCTCCGGCGGCGAACTCCAGCGCGCCGCCCTGGCCCGCGCCCTCCTCGCCCACCCGCGCGTCCTGATCTGCGACGAGATCACCTCGGGCCTCGACACGGTCACCCGACGCGGCATCCTCGACGTCCTCACGGGCCTGCTCGGCGGCGACACGGGCCCCGGACCGGCCCTTCTGCTGATCACGCACGACCTGGAGACCGCCGCCGTCGCCGATCGCGTCGCGGTCATGGACGCGGGCGAGATCGTCGAGCAGGGGCCCGCCCGGCAGCTCCTCACCAGTCCACGGCACCCCTTCACGGCCTCGCTCGTCGCCACACGCAGTAACTTCGCCGAGCGCTCGTAGTTCAAGAGGACAAGTCGCGAGTCGAAGTGAAGTGAAGGGTTGGCCTATGGGTACGGGCAAGGGCAGGTTCGGCGTCGTGGTGGCGGCGGCCCTGGCGGTGGTCCTCACCGGCTGCGGCGGGGCCGGGGACGGCGATCACAACGACGACGGCTCGGGAGCGAGGCCGCAGCCGTCGTCCGCGACCCGCACCCCGTCCGGAGCGAGGGCAACGGGCGAGGGCGGAGGTGACGGCACGCGCACAGGGCCGTCCGAGACGGATCCGCCCACCCCGCCCAAGCCCTCCCCCACCCGCACCGACCGCACCGAACCCGACTCGGGCACCGCCCCCGACACAGCCGCGTGCTTCGACGGGCGCTGCCGGCTCACCGTGTCCAAGCCCCTGTCCATCGACGTCGACAGCCGGTTCGGCGTCGGGGAGCTGCGCGTCACGAAGGTCACGGACGACACCGTGGTGCTCCAGTCCTCGGGCGCCGGAACGTTCCTCAGCTCCTCGCTCGGTGAGGGCGGCACCGGCGGCCTGAACGGCCTCGGCTTCCGCGTAGAGTCCCTCGAAGGCGGCACGGCGGTGCTGGAGTTCTTCCCCCGCGCCTGAGCGACCGCCCGAGTGACCGGGTGCCGAGTGCGCGGGGAGGCAGGGCGGATGAGCGTCGTCGTACGGGAGCAGCGGCTGGCCGGGCTGCGCTGGCTCGTGGTGTCCGGGCCCCGGCGGGAGGCGTTCCGGGCGCTCGGCGAGAGCGCGCGGGCGGACATCGGGGTCGTACGGGAGACGATGCCGGAGCGGGAGGCGCTGCGCCGCCGGGTCCGTACCGAGGAGGGCGCCGCCCTGCTGGACCGGGTGCTTCGGGCCACACGGGAGCGACACCCTTGGGAACTGGCCGAGTTGGAGGCGCTGGCCGAGGGCGCGGGGGTCCCCTTCGACGATCTGCTCCTCGCCAATCTCCGGGGCGACCTGGGCACCGATGACGGCACCGGCTGCTCCGACCTGATCTGGCGGGGCGAGCACTCCTTCGTCGCCCACAACGAGGACGGCGCGCCCACGCTCGACGGGCGGCTGACGCTGCTCACGCTGGTGCTGGACGGTCTCGTGCCGGTGACGGTCCAGTGGTATCCGGGGTTCGTGCCGGCGAACGCGTTCACGGCCACCGGGCACGGCCTGGTCTGGGGCATCAACCACCTCCAGGTGGCCCGTCCGGCGGCCGGTGGCGCCGGACGCCATTTCGTCGCCCGTGCCATGCAGCAGGTCCCGACCCTGGACACCGCCCTGGAGCATCTGCGCACGCACCCCGGCGCGGGCGGCTTCTCGTACGCGATCGGGGAGCGCGCCACCGGCCGGGTCGTGGTGGCGGAGGCGGCGGGCGGCCGGACCGCCGTCGTGGAGGCCACCCCCGCCGAGCCGCTGCACTGGCACACGAACCATCTGCGCCATCTGCCCGACCCCCTGGAGCCGGCCGGGCCGGGGGCGTCCGCCGACTCCCTCGGCCGGTACGAGGAGAGCGTCGCCCGGGGCCGCGCGCTGGACTCCCTGCGCACCGGGGGCCGGGAACCGGAACCCTCGGGCGCCTGGTTCCTGGACGCCCTGACCGGTGCCCCGCTCCCCCACGGCGTCCATCGCACGGCCGCGGACGGCGATCCGCTGATGACCCTGGGCACGGCGGTGGCCGATCTGACCGCCGACCGCGTCCTCGTGCGCGGCCCCCGGGGCGACACCGCCGAACTGCCGCTGTCCGACTTCGTACGAGGTGTCGCGCCCGGGGCCCAGGGCCTGTCCGCCGAGCGTGTGCGGGTCAGACGATCTCGACGAGGAGGTCGCCGCCCTCCACCTGCTGGATCTTGTTGATGGCGAGGCGCGAGACCCGGCCGGCCTTCGGGACGGTGATGGTGGCCTCCATCTTCATGGCCTCGATGGTGGCGACCGTGGCACCCGCCGCGACCTCGTCGCCCTCGGCGACCGCGAGGGTGACCACGCCGGCGAACGGGGCGGCGACATGGCCGGGGTTGGAGCGGTCGGCCTTCTCGGTGACGGGGATGTCGGAGGAGGCGGCCTTGTCACGGATCTGGATGGGGCGGAGCTGCCCGTTGAGGGTGGACATGACCGTGCGCATGCCGCGTTCGTCGGCCTCGCCGACCGCCTCCAGACCGATGAGGAGCCGCACCCCGGGCTCCAGGTCGACGGCGTACTCCTTGCCGGGGCCGAGGCCGTAGAAGAAGTCCTTGCTGTCGAGGACGCTGGTGTCGCCGTAGGTCTGGCGGTGGGTCTCGAACTCGCGGGTCGGGCCGGGGAACAGGAGCCGGTTGAGGGTGGCGCGGCGGTCCTTCTCCAGTCCGGAGCGGTCCTCGGTGTTCAGGTCCCGCACGGGCTTGGCGTCGGCGCGGCCCTGGAGGGCCTTGCTGCGGAACGGCTCGGGCCAGCCGCCGGGCGGGGTGCCCAACTCGCCGCGCAGGAAGCCGATCACGGAGTCGGGGATGTCGAACCGGTCGGGCGTGGCCTCGAAGTCGGCGGGGGTGACTCCGGCGCCGACGAGGTGCAGGGCGAGGTCGCCGACCACCTTGGAGGACGGGGTGACCTTCACCAGGTGGCCGAGGATGCGGTCGGCGGCGGTGTACATCGCCTCGATGTCCTCGAAGCGGTCGCCGAGGCCGAGCGCGACGGCCTGGGTGCGCAGGTTGGAGAGCTGGCCGCCGGGGATCTCGTGGTCGTAGACGCGGCCGGTCGGGGAGGCGAGGCCCGCCTCGAAGGGGGCGTAGATGCGGCGGACGCTCTCCCAGTAGGGCTCCAGGTCGCCGACGGCCCGCAGGTCCAGTCCCGTGGGCCGGTCGGAGTAGTCCGTCGCGGCCACGATCGCCGACAGGGACGGCTGCGAGGTGGTGCCCGCCATGGAGGCCACGGCCCCGTCGACGGCGTCGGCGCCGGCCTGGATCGCGGCGAGATAGGTGGCGAGCTGGCCGCCCGCCGTGTCGTGGGTGTGGATGTGCACCGGCAGGTCGAACTCGCGGCGCAGCGCGGTGACGAGCTTGGTGGCGGCGGGGGCGCGCAGCAGGCCCGCCATGTCCTTGACGGCCAGGACGTGGGCGCCCGCCTCGACGATCTGTTCGGCCAGCCGGAGGTAGTAGTCGAGGGTGTAGAGCTGCTCGCCCGGGTCGGACAGGTCGGAGGTGTAGCAGAGGGCGACCTCGGCGACGGCCGTTCCGGTGGCGCGTACGGCGTCGATGGCGGGCCGCATCTGGCCCACGTCGTTGAGCGCGTCGAAGATCCGGAAGATGTCGATGCCGGTCTCGGTGGCCTCCTGCACGAAGGCGTCGGTCACCTCGGTCGGGTACGGCGTGTAGCCGACCGTGTTGCGGCCGCGCAGCAGCATCTGGAGGCAGATGTTCGGGGCGGCGGCCCGGAAGGCGGCCAGCCGCTCCCAGGGGTCCTCGGCGAGGAAGCGCAGGGCGACGTCGTAGGTGGCGCCGCCCCAGCACTCCAGGGAGAGCAGCTGCGGCAGCGTCCGGGCGACCACGGGGGCGACGGCGAGCATGTCCTTCGTACGGACCCGGGTGGCCAGCAGCGACTGGTGGGCGTCGCGGAACGTGGTGTCCGTGACGCCGATGGTCGGGGACTCGCGCAGCCAGCGGGCGAAGCCCTCCGGGCCCAGTTCGACGAGCTTCTGCTTGGAGCCGGCCGGGGGTTCGGCGACGGTGGGCCGCGGCAGCTTGGTGGACGGGTCGATCAGGGCGGGGCGCTCACCGTGCGGCTTGTTGACCGTGACGTCGGCCAGGTAGGTGAGCAGCTTGGTGCCCCGGTCGGCGGAGTGCCGGGAGGTCAGCAGATGCGGGCGCTGCTCGATGAAGGAGGTGGTGACGTTGCCGGACTGGAAGTCGGGGTCGTCGAGGACCGCCTGGAGGAACGGGATGTTCGTGGAGACGCCCCGGATGCGGAACTCGGCGACCGCGCGCCGGGCCCGGTTGACGGCGGTGGTGAAGTCCCGTCCCCGGCAGGTCAGTTTGACCAGCATGGAGTCGAAGTGGGCGCTGATCTCCGTACCGGCGTGGGTGGTGCCGCCGTCGAGGCGGATACCGGAGCCGCCGGGCGAGCGGTAGGCGCTGATCCGGCCGGTGTCGGGGCGGAAGCCGTTGGCCGGGTCCTCGGTGGTGATACGGCACTGCAGGGCGGCGCCGCGCAGGGTGACGGTGTCCTGGGAGAGGCCGAGGTCGGCGAGGGTGGCCCCGGCGGCGATCCGCAGCTGGGACTGGACGAGGTCGACGTCGGTGACCTCCTCGGTGACCGTGTGCTCGACCTGGATCCGGGGGTTCATCTCGATGAAGACATGGTTGCCGTCGCGGTCGAGGAGGAACTCGACGGTGCCCGCGTTGCGGTAGCCGATCTCGCGGGCGAAGCGGACGGCGTCGGCGCAGATCCGGTCGCGCAGGACCGGGTCGAGGTTCGGGGCCGGGGCCAGCTCGATGACCTTCTGGTGGCGGCGCTGCACCGAACAGTCGCGTTCGAAGAGGTGGATGACATCGCCGTGGCCGTCGGCGAGGATCTGCACCTCGATGTGGCGGGGCTCGACGACGGCCTTCTCCAGGAAGACGGTCGGGTCGCCGAACGCGGAGGCGGCCTCGCGGGACGCGGCCTCGATGGACTCGCGCAGCGTGGCCGGGTCCTCGACGCGGCGCATCCCGCGCCCGCCGCCGCCCGCGACGGCCTTCACGAAGACGGGGAAGCCGATCTCGTCGGCGGCGCGGACCAGTTCGTCCACGTCCGTGGAGGGCTCGGAGGAGCCGAGGACGGGGACGCCCGCGGCGCGGGCGGCGGCGACCGCGCGCGCCTTGTTGCCGGTCAGCTCCAGGATGTGGGCGCTGGGGCCGACGAAGGTGATGCCGGCCTCCTCGCACGCGCGCGCCAGCTCGGGGTTCTCGGAGAGGAAGCCGTAGCCCGGGTAGACGGCGTCGGCGCCCGCCAGCCGGGCGGCGCGGATGATCTCCTCGACCGAGAGATACGCCCGCACGGGGTGTCCCGGTTCGCCGATCTCGTAGGCCTCGTCGGCCTTGAGCCGGTGCAGCGAGTTGCGGTCCTCGTGGGGGAAGACGGCGACCGTCCGCGCACCCACTTCGTAGCCTGCGCGGAACGCGCGGATCGCGATCTCGCCACGGTTGGCGACCAGTACCTTGCGGAGCATCTCTGATCCCTTCGAGCTGCCATGAGGACACCATGGTCCCGGCCATGATGCCGTCGCACCACAGGAATCGTGTCACTCAGTGCCATGTGAGCCCGGTCACTTCCCGGGCCGGACCATGCGATCGCCGGACATTCCACCCGGCCGGCGCGCCCACCGACCGTCGTGCCCGTACGAAATCCCGGCTCGTGTGACCCTCAGTGCCACATGAGCCGTCGACGTCCACCGACCACCCGTCACCCTCCCACCGCGAACTGGCTGCCCGTCTTCTCGCCGTCGTCGGTCCGTGCCGCCGCGACACAGCGGAAGACCCGGAGCCCGTCGTCCCACTGTGCCGCGCTCGGCGGAATGATGTCGACGCTCCACTCCTCGGCGACCCGTCGCCCCTCGGATGTCATCGACGCGGACATGACCTTCTGGGAGCAGAGCGCCTTCACATCGGGGTGCTTGACCAGGTCGCGGGCGTTGTTGGTCTGTCCGTCCTTCGGCAGCGGGGCGACGGCGAAGGTCTCCCACACATGCTTGGCCTGGCAGTCGGCGCGGCTGACCGTGACGATGCCGGAGATGTCGACGATCCCGCTCCAGCACTCGGGGGTCTCGACGCATCGGCCGCCCACACCGGCGACACTCGTCGCGGCGCAGTCCTCCGTCGTGGTCGCCACCCCGAACCCCGAGGCGCCCTCGGCCTCGGCGGTGGCGCCGGAGGACGGCGAGGCGGTGGCGGAGGAGCCGCCCGCACCGCCGGCGTCGTCCTCGCCGTTCTGGTACGTCACCACGGTGACCGACACGCTCACGGAGACGGCCACGGCCGCGAGGACGGCGAGGACGGCCGGCCGGCGCCGCACCCGCTTCCGCCCGCCGTCGCCCTCCCCGTCCCGGTCGGGCCCGGGGACGACGGTGGTACCGCCCCCGCCGCCCGCCGTCGGCGCGTCCCGGTACGGCGGCGGCATGGTGGTGGGCGGCGCTTCCCCGTAGGGCGGCATCGTCGTCGGCGGTGTCACCGCGTACGGCGGCATCGTCGTCGGCGGTCCGCCCCGGTAGCCCGGGGCCGTCGTCATGCTCGGCGGCGGCCCGAAGCCACCACCCCCGCCGCCTCCCAGATCCACGGTGTCGAGGTCGACCGCGGCGAGGGCGTCGCGGAACGCGCCCGCGTCGGACAGGCGGTGGGCGGGGTCGGGCGCGAGGGCGTACCGGAGCGCCGAGTTGAGGGCGGGCGGCACTCCGGGGAGGTCGGCGTAGGGCCAGGTGTGGCGGACGATCAGCTCGGCGAGGCTGAGCTGGGTGCCGTCCTCCGGGTAGTGCGGCGGGCGCCCGCACAGCAGGGCGTAGACGGTCGCGGCGAGGGAGTAGACATCACCGGCCGGGGTCGGGTCGGCCATGTGGAAGGCCTCGGGCGGCGCGTACGCGGGGGTCAACGCCTCGCGGGTCACGGACAGTTCGCGTCCCGGCTGGGGCATGGCGGCGAGGCCGAAGTCGGTGAGGGCGACACCGCCGTACCGGTTGACCATGACGTTGCCGGGCTTGATGTCGCGGTGCAGCACCCCGGCGGCGTGGGCGGCGGCCACCGCGTCGGCGAGGCCCACCCCGATGTCGCGGGCCTCCTTGGCGGGGAGCGCGCCCTGCCGGTGCAGCCGTTCGCCGAGCGAGCCGCCGGGGCACAGCTCCAGCACCATGTAGGGGCGGTTGTCGGCGAGCACCCCGGCGTCGTACACCGGGACCACATGGGGGTGTCCGGAGAGCTGTCCGGCGGCGGTGACCTCGCGCAGGAAGCGCTGGCGGTCGCGGGGAGTGGAGAGCACCCTGCTGTCCACCTTCAGCGCGACCTCACGGCCCACGGCCAGCTGCCGGGCCCGGTAGACGGTGGCGAAGCCGCCCTGGCCCAGGACTTCCTGGATCTCGTAACCGGGCAGTTCCGTTCTTTCGGGCCCCATCGTCTGCCGTACCCCCAGCGCACAGCCCTGGTCAGGACGTCCGACCGAGGTGAGGCGAGACTCTAGCCGAGCCCGATGACCATACCGCCGGTTAAATCGTTTCATTTCCGCTGGACTCCATCGCATCCGACCTATTGACCGGATTCGACGCGGAACCCTAACCTCCGGGCAATCGAATTGAAACCTTTCACCACAGCTCTCACCACAGCTCCTCCACCGCATCCCTCCCCTCGATCCGAAGGTGCGCCATGGCACAGGACTTCTCACGGCGAAGACTCCTCCAGTTCAGCGGTATCGCGACGGCCTCCGTCGTCCTGTCCGGGCCCCGGGCCTTCGCCGCCTCCGGCTCGACCGCTACGGCCGCGACCGCGGAGGGGGCGCTCGTGCCGACCGGGATGCTCACGGATCTGCTTCCGCGGACGCTCGCCACCGAGGCCGGGCGGAACCCCCGTTTCAGCTGGCAGGTGCCGGACTTCCGCGAGGGCACGGTGCAGCGCGCCTACCAGCTCCAGGTGGCGACCACCCCGGACGGTTTCGAGGACGACGAGCTGCTGCTGTGGGACTCCGGCAAGCGGGACTCCGCCGACTCCACGGCCGTACCGTACGGCGGACCGGCGCTGCGGCCCCGTACGGCCTACTGGTGGCGGGTCCGGAACTGGTGCAACAAGCGTTCGGAATGGTCGAAACCCGTCCTCCTGGCCACGTCGGTGGAGGACGAGTGGGAGGCGAAGCCGATCTGGGTACCCGCCGGGCCCGTGATGACCGACGGCACCCTCACCGTCCGTGTGAAGATCACCGCCGTGGCGGCCGGGGTGTGGTTCCGGGCCACGAACACCGCCAACAACTACATGTGGCAGCTGCGCGCGGGCACCACCGGTGTGCTGCGCAAGCACATCTGTGTGAACGGCACGTACACCGTCCTCGCCGAGGTGCGGCTGCCGTTCGCGGTCAACACCGGGGAATGGGTGGACCTGAGTTTCACCATGACCGGCTCCACCTTCACCACCACCGTCAACGGCACCGTCGTCGACACCACCACCGACAGCCGCTACGCCTCCGGCAACATCGGCCTGCGCAACGGCAGCACCGAGTCGCAGACCTACGACCGGGTCACCTTCACGGCCGCCGACGGCACGGTCCTCCTCGACGACGACTTCGCCTCCGACAAGGGCACCTTCGCCACCGGCACGGTCTCCGGCGGCGTCCTCACCTTCCCGACCGGCGCCTCCTCGCTCTCCTCCTATGGCGCCGACGACACCTGGGCACTGCTGCGCCACGAGTACGACACCAAGTCCGGCAAGGAGATAGCCGCGGCGGTCCTCTACGTCGCGGCCACCTCGCCCGATCCGGCCCGGCAGTACGTCGCGAAGGTGTGGAGCAACGGCCGCACCGTCGGCTACGCCTCCGTCCGCTCCGGCACCGGAACGGCCTACCAGGCCTTCGACGTGACCTCCACGCTCCACGCCGACGGCAAGCCCAACGCGCTGGCCGCGCTGTGCTGGACGACCTCGCAGCAGAAGTTCCTGGCCCAGCTGGAGATCACGTACACCGACGGCAGCCGGTCGACGGTCGCCTCCGGGGACCACTGGACGGCGCGCCGCCAGGCCGGGTTGCTGCCGTCGAAGGGCAGTGCGGGCAGCAGTTACTTCACCGTCCCGCAGGAGTACTGGGACCTGCGCCGCGAGCCGGTGGGCTGGACGAAGCCCGGCTTCGACGACGGCGAGTGGCTGACGCCGGTGGTCCGTACGGCGATCGACGGGCTCGTGCCCGCGCCGATCGAGGCGATACGGCCGCACGACGTCACCCCGGCCTCCGTCACCAAGGTCGCCGACGGGCGCTGGCTGGTCGACCTCGGCCGGGAGATCGTCGGCGGGCTCGCCCTGGAGATCACGGGCAGCGCGGGCGACACCGTCGAGGTGCGGCTCGGCGAGGAGCTGAACACGGACGGCACGGTCCGGTACCAGCTGCGCGCCACCAACACCTACCGCGAGGTGTGGACCCTGCGCGACGGCGAGCAGCGCTTCGAGCACTGGGGCTACCGGGGCTTCCGCTGGGCCGAACTGCGCACCACGCTCGATCTGTCGGAGGCGGTCGTCACCGGCCGCGCCTGGAAGCTCGACTGGGACGACTCGCAGGCCTCGTTCCGCAGCTCGGACGCCGACCTGGACCGGGTCTGGGAGCTGTGCCGCTACTCCATCGAGGCCACGCGCGGCGACCTCTACACGGACACCCCCACCCGTGAACGCGGCCCGTACGAGGGCGACGCGCTGATCAACCAGCTCTCCGAGTACGGCGTCCAGCGCTCCTACGCCCTCGCCCGCTTCTCGAACGACTATCTGGTCCGCAAGGGCACCTGGCCCACCGAGTACCGGCTGATGTGCGCGATCTCCGCGTGGGAGGACTACCTCGCCACCGGCGACGACCGGCAACTCGCCAAGGACTACGACCTGTTGACGGCGAAGAACCTCACCTCGTACCTGGACTCCGCCGGGCTGGTCCGCAAGGCGCCCGGCAACACCAGCCAGGACCTGGGCGATCTGGTCGACTGGCCCGCCGCCAGCCGGGACGGATATGTCTTCACCAACGTCAACACGGTCGTCAACGCCTTCCAGTACGCGGCGTTCCAGGCCCTCGCCGAGTGCGCGGCGGCCCTCGGCAAGGACGCCGACGCGACCGTTCTGCGCGGCCGGGCCGACACCCTCGCCGCGTCCATGCGCGCCACTCTGCTCGACAGCGCGGGCGGGCGTTTCCTCGACGGCGTCGGCACCACGCACAGCGCCCAGCACGCCACCGCCTTCCCGGTGGCGCTCGGTGTCGCCGACGCGCTCGACGACGAGGTGCTCTCCAAGCTGGGCGACACCCTGGCCGCGGGCGGTATGAAGGTGAGCGTCTACGGGTCGCAGTTCCTGCTCGACGCGCTGTTCCGGCTCGGCCGCTCCGACGCCGCCCTCGCCCTGCTCACCTCCACGGCCACCAACTCGTGGCTGCACATGCTGGACGCGCTCAAGGCGACGATCGTCACGGAGGCGTGGGACCCCGCGCTGAAGTCCAACATGACGCTCTCGCACGCCTGGGCGTCCGCGCCGGCCAACGTGGTGGCCCGGCACGTCCTCGGTGTCCAGGTCAGCGAGCCCGGCGCGGCCGGGTTCCGGATCCGGCCCAGGACCGGGTCACTGACCGAGGTCGACGGGACGGTGCCCTCGCTGCGGGGGCCGGTCTCGGTCACCGTGCGCCGCTCGGCGGACACGCACACCACCCTGGTGACCCTGCCGCCCAACTCCCGTGCCGTGCTGGAGGTGGAGATCGGGAACGCCTCCCCGAAGGCGTACCGGGTGACGGCGGCCACGCCGCGCGGGGAGGGAAGCGCGAAGGTCGAGTCGTTCACCGACCTCACGGGCACGGTGCTGCGGATCGGCCAGATCGGTTCCGGTACCACGGAGGTGCGACGCAAGACCACTTGAACCCTTCCCTGACACGGAAGTGACCGATAACCCGTAACGCGGGGCCCACGCTGAGCTAGCCTCAGCTTTCTTGGGGGCGAACTGACGTACGCCAAAAGTCACTTCGGGGGTGTTGTGTCAGACCAGCGGCCGGTGCCGCCATCGTCATCGGCGGACCGGGCTCCGGCGCTGCGGCAGGCGGGGGCCCTGCCCCCGCGCCCCGGCGACCCGGACCGTATCGGTCCCTATGTGCCACTGGGGCTGCTCGGCAGCGGCGGGATGGGGCGCGTCTATCTGGCGCGCCCCGCGGACGGCGGGCCCGACCTCGTCGCCGTGAAGGTGATCAGGCCCGAGTACGCGGAGGACGTCCGGTTCCGCCGCCGGTTCGAGCAGGAGGCGGCGGTCCACGCCAAGGTGCGCACCGCGCGTATGCCGCGCCTGGCCGGTACGGGCTTCCGGGACGAACTGCTGTGGATGGCCACCGAGTATCTGCCGGGGCTCGACCTGGCGGCGGCCGTGGACGAGGACGGACCGCTGCCGGTCGCCGCCGTGCGGCGGCTGGTGGCGGAGCTGGGCCGGGCCATCGCCGACCTGTCCGCCGCCGGGATCGTGCACCGGGATCTGAAGCCGTCCAATGTGCTGCTGTCCGCCCGGGGCGCGCATGTCATCGACTTCGGGATCGCCAAGGCCGCCGACGCGAGCGCGATCACCGGCACGGGCAATCGGGTCGGCACCCCGGCCTACATGTCCCCGGAGTATCTGCGGACGGGCACCTGCGACACCGCGTCGGACGTGTTCTCCCTGGCCTGCGCCCTGGTCTTCGCGGCGACCGGGAGCGCCCCGTTCGGCGACGGCACCGGGGTGGACGTCATGCACCGGGTGGCGTTCGAGGAACCCAACGCGCAGGTGCTCGCCGAGATCGCGACGGCCGACGCCCCGCTCGCCTCGCTGCTGGCCGCGTGCCTGGCCAAGGAGCCCGGTCGTCGACCGACACCGGAGCAGCTGATCGAGGGCGGCGCACCCGCCACACCCCTCGCACCCGCCACACCCGCCTCGCCGACCGCCGCGTCCACCGCGACGGGGGCGACCGACGCGACCGACACCTTCGGCTGGCCCGAACCGCTGGCCGGCCGGGTGCGTGAGCGGCAGCGGGCGTACGAGACGCTGTGCCGTCTCCCTCTCGAACAGCCCGGCCCCGGACCGCTGGTGAGGGCGGCGGCCCCGGCCGCCACCGACGCGCCACCGGGGCCGCCCGCCGACGGGCCGGCCCAGCCGTCGCCGCCGGCCGCGCCCCGGGGCCGGAACCGGCACCGACGGGTGCTGATCGGGGCCGCCGGTCTGGCCCTCTGCCTCGCCGCCGCCGGCGTCGGCGCCCTCATGCTCCTGAACCCCGTCACCACCACGGCCTCGCCGCCGCGGGGTGCGGCGGCGTCCTCCGACGCGCTGCCGGACGACGCCCCCTCGGTGTCGGCGTCCGCGCGTGCGAACGGCGCGGACGCCGATCCGGACGGCGGGTCGGGGGTCGCGGAGGTGTCCGGCGAGGACGACCGGCCCTCGGCCGCCGACGACGGCGCACATCCCGACGCGTCCGACCCCGACAGCGGCTCCGACTCCGGCACGGGTTCCGGTACCGGGTCCTCCGACGACGACCCGCACACCGATTCGTCCGCGCCCGCCACCGGGACGAGCGCGCCCTCCGAGCCCACACCGACCCCGTCCGACGCGTCCACCGAGCCCGCCACCCCGGCCTGGCTCACGGACTGCACCTACTACTACGGCAACGGACGCACCCGCCTGGGCGACACCGGCAAACGCGTCCTCCAGGCGCAGTGCATGCTGTCCAAGCGGGGCTACGGCCTCGGGGGCGGCGGCGTGGACGGCGAGTTCGACTCCGGCACGCAGGCCGCCGTGCGGAGTTTCCAGCGGGACAAGGGACTGCAGGTCACCGACGGTGTCGTACGTCCACGGGTCTGGAAGGCGCTGCGTTCCGCCGAGTGAGGCGGGCGGTTCGCGGGCCCGGGTCCGTCAGTCGACGAACAGTCCGCGCGCGGCGGCCCGCGCGTCGAACTCCTCCAGAGGGGCCTGGGCCTCCGGGAGGGCGTCGCACATCGCCTCCAGCAGGACCTGGCCCAGCAGCATCGGGGCGCTGACGGTGTCGAAGACCAGACCGGTGCCCACGGCGGCCGGGAGCAGCAGATCGCTGTGGGCGGCGACCGGGGCGAAGGTGCCGTCCGCGACGGTCACCACCGTGAGCCCGGCGGCGCGGGCGTGGGCGAGGGCGTCGAGGAGTTCCCTCGGGTGGCGGGGCAGCGCGAAGCAGAGCAGCGCGCTCGCCCCGGCCCGCCGGGCCGTGTCGATGCGGTCGGCGAGCAGGGAGCCGCCCTCGTCGAGGAGCCGTACGTCGGTGTGGACCTTCGCCGCGAAGTAGGCGAAGCCGCGTGCCGGGGCGGCGGAGGCGCGCAGCCCGAGCACCGGCAGCGGCCGGGAGGCGGCGAGCAACCGGCCCGCGCGTTCGACCGGTTCGGGGTCGGTGAGCAGGGACGCCAGATGCGTCAGATTGTCGATCTCGGCCTGCACGGCACGCTGGTACGGATTGGCCGACCGCTCGACGATGCCGTGCCCGGTGGGTGCGACCGCCCGCAGCCGGTCGCGCAGGGCCGGATAGCCGTCGAAGCCGAGGGCGACCGCGAAGCGGGTCACCGACGGCTGACTGACCCCGGCCAGTCGGGCCAGTTCCACACTCGACAGATAGGGCACGTCCGCCGCCTGCCGTACCAGGCAGTGCGCGATACGGCGCTGTGTCGGGGTGAGCCGGCGCCCCTCGAAGAGCTGCTGCAACCGTGCGGCGGCGCCGACGGCGTCCGTCATCTGGTCCCCCAGCCGGTGGTCGTGCTCGGTCCCCTCCCCCCGCCCGGCGGTGCGCGTGGTCGGTGCGCGGTGCCGGGCGGGAGCGGGGGCGGACGGTGATGGCGTGGCCTGCCGACCCCGGGGTCAGCTGACGAGGCCGGTGGACGACAGCCAGTCCTTGGCGACGGTGTCGGCGTCCTCCTTGTCGTTGACCAGCTTCTTCATCATGTCCAGCAGGTCCTCGGTGGTGAGCTTGGCGGAGACGGCGTTGAGCGCCTCCTTCGCCTTGTCGTTCACCGCCTCCTTGTAGACGAGGGGGGTGACGTTCTGCGAGGAGAAGAGGTTCTTCGGGTCCTCCAGGACCACCAGCTTGTCCGCGACGATGGCGGGGTCGGTGGTGTACAGGTTGGCGGCCTGCACCTTGTTGTCCTTCAGCAGCTTCACCAGGGTGGTCTGGGCGCCCGCGTCGAGCGGCTGGAACTTCCCGAACTTGACGCCGTAGACCTTCTCCAGGCCGACGCCGCCCTGGGTGCGGGTCTTGAACTCGGACCCGGCGCCGATGATCAGATCGCCCGCGACCGGCTTGAGGTCGGCGAGGGTCTTGAGGTCGTACTTGGCGGCGGTCTCGGCGGTGACGGTCACCGAGTCCTTGTCCTCGGCGGCGGCGGAGTCGAGGATCTCCACCGACGAGGGGAGTTTCTCCTTCAGTTCGGCGTTGACGTCCGCGGTGCTCGTCGCGGTGCTGTTCTTGTCGACCGCCACCGACAGCAGGGCGCCGTTGTACTCGGGGAAGACACCGATGCCGCCCTTGACGACCTGGTCGTAGTAGACCTCGCGGGCCCCGATGTTGAATTTCCGGGTCACCTTCAGGCCCTTGCTCTCCAGGGCCTGCGAGTAGATCTCGGCGAGCAGCTGGTTCTCGGGGAAGTTCGCGGAACCGACGACGATGGTCTTGCCGCTGTCGCTGTCGCCGCCGCTGCCGGTCAGCGGGTTGTCGTCACTGTCGCCGCCACCGCCGCAGGCGGTCAGGGTGAGTGCGGTGATCAGGCCGAACGCGGCGCCTCTGTACATGCCTCGCATGGGTTTTCCTCTCTGGCGAGCCCGGGGGCTCGAAAGAACTCAGTACGTCCGTACTCGGGAACTTGCTGTCCGGGAATTCAGGACTTCGCCGTCGAGACCCTGAGACCCGGTGAGACGACGACGCGCCGGAGCGCGGTGAACACGACCTGCACGACGAGCGCGAGGGCGACGACGACCGCGGAGCCGCCGATGACCAGCCCGTAGTCGTTGCGGGAGAGTCCGTCGACGATGTAGCGGCCGAGGCCGCCGAGGCCGGGGTAGGCGGCGACGGTCGCGGTGGCCACCACCTGGATCGCGGCGACCCGCAGTCCGAGGAGGATCAGCGGCAGCGCCATCGGCACCTCGACCCGGATCAGGACCTCCCACTCGGTCATGCCGACCCCGCGCGCGGCGTCCCGGGTGGCGGGGTCCACGCCCCGTACGCCCTCGAAGGTGTTGATGAGGATCGGCGGTACCGCGAGCGCGACCAGGGCGACCAGGACGGGCGTGGTGCTGAGCCCGGCGAGGGTGACCACGAGGACGACCAGGCCGAAGGTGGGGATGGCGCGGGCGAGGTTCGCCACGCTGGCCACCGCGAAGGCGCCCCGGCCGGTGTGTCCGACGAGCAGCCCGAACGCCAGCCCGATGAGGGCCGCGAACAGCAACGACAGTCCGCTGTAGGTGAGATGCTCCACCAGCCGGCTCGGGATGCCCTCGTCGCCGTGCCACTGCGCCGAGGACGTCAGCCAGTCCCCCACGAGCTCCATCTGGTTGAGGAAGTCGTTCATGCCGACCTCACCTTGTTCCGGGACCACGGGGTGAGCAGCCGCTGCGCCAGGACCAGCAGCGCGTCGGTGGTGAGCGCGAGCAGCATGATCAGGAGGATCGCGGTGACGATCGGGGTGGGGAAGTCGAGTTGGAGGCCGCGGGTGATGTAGTAGCCGAGGCCGCCCTGCCCGATCAGCTGTCCCACGGCGACGAGACTGATGGACGACACGGCGGCGACGCGTACGCCGGCGATGACGACGGGGACGGCGATCGGCAACTCGACCTGCGCGACCCGGCGTACGGCGCCGAATCCCATCGCGGTGGCCGCGAGCCGTACCGGTTCGGGGACCGAGGCGAGGCCGTCGACCACGTTGGGCACCAGCACCGACAGGGTGTAGAGCGTCAGCGGGATCATCACGGTCTGTTCGGTCAGTCCGGTGTAGCGGACGAAGATCATGAACAGGGCGAGCGACGGGATCGAGTACAGGATGTTCGACACGGTCAGCACCGGCGGGTAGAGCCAGCGCCAGCGGTGGCACGCGATGCCGAGCGGTACGGAGATGATCAGTCCGAACAGCACCGGCAGCAGGCCGAGTCTGAGGTGGATGCCGGTGTACTCGGCGAGTTCGGCCGTGTGGTCGGCTATCCACTGCCACCGGATCAGCGGTTCGTCGTCACTCATCGTTCACCGCCGCCCCGGGAGTCGGCGGGCGCCGACTTCTCCACGGCCGGGGCGGGCTCGGTCGCCTCGGACTCGGCCGGCTCGGCGGCGGTCGCCTCGGACTCGGTCGGCTCGGCGGCGGCCGGCTCGGACTCGGCCGACTCGGCGGCAGTCGTCTCGGACTCGGCCGGCTCGGCGGCGGTCGCTTCGGCGGCGGTCGTCTCCGCCGTCCGTTTCGCGGTGGCCGCCGTGGTGGAGACTTCGTGCGCGTCCGCGACGCCCGCGACCGCGCCCCGCGCGTCGACGGCGATCGCGAGGCGGGCGGGTGACAGGAGGGCCGAGTCGAGGGCGGCCCGTGCGGAGTCGCCGACCAGGCTGAAGGTGTGGCCGAGCGGGGTCAGGGGCGCGTCCGCGAGGGTGCCGGTGTCCGGCAGTCCGGCGGCGGCCACCCAGCCGAGCGGCCGGCGGTCCTCGTCGACGACCAGTACCCAGGGCGCGTCCGCCGCCCGCGCCTCGGCGACGGACGAGCTGGCCGGTAGCACCGGGCCGTCGCGCAGCGGCAGTTCGGCCGCGTCGACGAAGGAGAGCCGGCGGATGCCCCGGTCCTGGCCCACGAAGTCGGCCACGAAGTCGTCGGCCGGATCGGCGAGCAGCCGCTCGGGCGTGTCGAACTGGGCGAGTTTGCCGCCGGTCCGGAAAACGGCGATGTTGTCGCCGAGTTTGATCGCCTCGTCGATGTCATGGGTGACGAACACGATCGTCTTGTGCAATTCCTTCTGCAGCCGGATGAACTCGGCCTGCAGTTCCGCCCGTACGATCGGGTCGACCGCGCTGAACGGTTCGTCCATCAGCAGCACGGGCGGGTCGGCGCCCAGCGCCCTGGCCACCCCGACGCGCTGCTGCTGGCCGCCGGAGAGCTGGTTCGGATAGCGCTTGGCCATGTCGGCGGGCAGACCGACCAGCTCGAGCAGCTCCGCCGCCCGGGACCGCGCCTTCTTCTTGCCCCACCCCAACAGCAGGGGAACGGTGGCTATGTTGTCCAGGATGGTGCGGTGCGGGAACAGTCCCGCGTGCTGGATCACATAGCCGATGCCCCGGCGCAGCTCGGGCGCGTTGACCTCCCGGATGTCCCGGCCGCGCAGGCTCACCGTGCCGGAGGTCGGCTCCACCATGCGGTTGATCATGCGCAGGGTGGTGGTCTTGCCGCAGCCGGAAGGACCGACCAGCACCGTGATGCCACCCTCGGCCAGCTCCAGCGACAGGTTGTCCACCGCTGTTGTGCCGTTGGGATAACTTTTTCTCACCGCGTCGAATCTGATCAAGACTGCCCCTTACCCGACTGCATATGGCCATTCAGAGTCGTCGGTGAGTGAATGACAGTCAATGGAATTCCGTGAACGGCACGTTACGTTCACACTACGCCGGGCCGGAGATGCCCATTGATGATCGCTTTGTTCTCTATTTCCCCTTTCATAATGGGGCGGCTCAGACATAGGGAGACACCCCATGCAACCGGTCTGGTTCAGCTTTCTGAACGGCTCGGACATCGCCCGGCTCGAACTGACCGACACCGAGATACTCGACGCCGTCGAGGACGGGCTGCGCGCCCAGGGCCTCGGGAAGACGGTCGTCGAGCCACGCGTCCATCTCGTGCCCGACCCCGCCTTCAACGGCCACTTCAACGTCCTGCGCGGCTACGTCGCCCCGCTCGCCCTGGCCGGCGTCAAGATCGTGGGCGACTACGTCGGCAACTACGAACAGGGCCTGCCCTCCGAGATGGCGCTGCTCAACCTGTTCGACCCGCGCACCGGAATGCCGGTGGCCGTGGTGGACGCCACCGCCCTGACCGAGATGCGCACCGGCGCGCTGACCGCCCTCGGGGCACGCCATCTGGCACGCCCGGACGCCAAGGTGCTCGGCCACATCGGCGCCCGCGCCACCTCGTACTGGAACGTCCGGCTGCTCGACCGGCTCTTCGACCTCACCGAGATCCGGGTCCACTCGCGCCGCCCCGAGAGCCGTGCCGCCTTCGCCGAGCGGCTGGAACGGGAGCTGGGCAAGCCGGTGATCGTGACCGACGACTGGCGGAGCTGTGTCGAGGACGCGGACATCGTGGTGGAGGCGTCCCGGCTGGAGCGGCCGGAGCCGCTGCTGCGGACCGAGTGGATCGCTCCCGGCGCCCTGGTCGTGCCCTACGGGACGAACAGCGCGGTCGAGCTGAGCCTCACCGACATCATGGACAAGATCGTCGTCGACGACTGGGGGCAGGCCCACGCCGGACCGTTCGGCGCCCTGCGCGCGCACGTCGACTCCGGCAGGCTCGACGAGACCACTCTGCACGGGGAGTTGGGCGAGATCGTCGCCGGTCTCAAGCCCGGCCGGGAGAGCCCCGACGAGACGAACCTGTTCTGGCACCGGGGCCTGTCCCTGTCGGACATCGCGCTGGGCGCCGCCATGCTCCGCAAGGCCGAGGAGCGCGGCCTCGGCCAGAGGCTGCGGTTCTCGTGACGGGGACCGCCGAGGGTGCGGAGGCCGTCGTCGACGGGCGGACACTGTCGTACGACGAGGTCGTGGCCGTCGCCCGTCACGGAGCCCCGGTCGTCCTCGCGGACGAGGTGCTCCCCCGGCTGACCCGCGACCGGGCCGTGGTCGAGGACGTCGTCGACCACGGGGTGCCGACGTACGGCCTGACGACGGGCCTCGGCGCCCGCTCCTCGTACGCGCTGCCGCGCGAGGAGCTGGAGGCGTTCAGTGTCCGCACGGTCCGGGGGCGGGCCCACGCGGTCGGCGATCCGCTGCCGGTGCCCGTCGTACGGGCCGCGCTCCTCGCCCGGGTCAACGGCATCGCGGGCGGCGGCAGCGGGGTGCGGGCCGAGGTGCCGCGGCTGCTGGTGGACATGCTGAACGCGCGGGTGCATCCGGTGATCCCGGAGGTCGGGTCGATCGGGGCGTCCGATCTGTGCCAGATGGCCCATGTGGGGCTGGTCGTCATCGGGGAGGGCGAGGCCGAGTACGGCGGCGAGGTGCTCGACGGTGCCACGGCCCTGCGGCGGGCCGGGCTCGCCCCCGTCGGGCTGGGGCCGAGGGACGGGCATGTGCTGTGCGGCGCGAGCCCGCTGGCGGCCGGGCACGGCGCTCTCGTCCTGCACGAGACGGCCGCCGTCCTCGCGCTGGCGCAGGCGGTCACGGCACTCACGTACGAGGGCTTCCGGGCCAACACCAGTCCGCTCGACGCGCGGGTACTGGCGCTGCGCCCCGCCCCCGGCCAGTCCCGCGCGGCGCGGGCGCTGCTCGCCCTGCTGGACGGCGGGGAGCTGACCGACCCGGGCAACGCGCGGCGCGTCCAGGACCCCGTCAGCCTCCGCTGCACGGCCCAGGTGCACGGGGCCGCGTACGCGGCGCTGGACTTCGCCGCCGCCGCGCTGGACCCCGAGCTGAACGGCTGCGGCGACAACCCGGTGGTCCTCGCCGACCCGGACGAGATCCTCTCCTCCGGCAACTTCCACACCCCGGCGCTGGCGCTCGCCCTCGACACGCTCGCGCTGGCGCTGACCCAGACCGCGGCCGTCTCCGCCGAGCGCATGCGCCGGCTGCTCGACCCCGCCGTCAGCGGACTGCCGGCGAACCTGTCGCCGTACGGTCCGGAGCGGTCGGGTTTCGCGCCGCTGACCAAGACGGCGCAGGCGCTCGTCGCGGAGATCCGCATGCTGTCCGTGCCGGTCTCCACCGACCCGCGCCATGGCGCGGCGGCCGTGGAGGACGACTCGACCAACGCGTCCCTGGGCGCCCGGCGGCTGACGACGACGCTCACCAGGCTGCGGCAGGTGCTCGCCGTGGAGGCCGTGGTCGCCGCGCAGGCGGTGGATCTGGCGGCACCGGCCGTACTGGGGCGCGGACCGGAGTTCCTGCGGGGCGCGATCCGGGCAGTTGTTCCCCGCCTGGACGACGACCGGCCGTGCGGGGTGGACGTGGAGCGGGTGCGCCGCGACATCCTGGAGTCGGACGATGTCCGGAGCACCCTGCGCTCCCTGTCCGGGGAAGCGTCGGCCTTCGTGGAAGGAGCGGCATGACCAACTGCGACGTGCACCAGCATCTGTGGACCCCCTCGCTGGTGACGGCCCTGCGGTCACGCCGCGAACCACCGTTCCTGGACGGCTGGACCCTCCACCTCGACGGCGAGCCGCCCTTCCGGCTGCCGCCCGCCGACCACGACATCGCCCGCCGTACGGAGGTGGCCGGCGCCGACGGCCTGGGCCGGGCCCTCGTCTCGCTCTCCTCCCCGATCGGGGTGGAGTGGCTGCCCGCGACCGAGGCCCGCCCCCTGCTCGACGCCTACCACGAGGGGGCGGCGGGGCTGCCCGAACCGTTCGGCGCCTGGGCCGCCGCCTGTGTCCGGGACGTGGACGCCAAGGCGACCGCCGAGGACCTCGACCGGGGCTTCGTCGGCCTCCAGCTCCCGGCGGACGCCCTCGTCGACGCGGCCGGCTACGACCGCTGCGCCCCGCTCCTCGACCTCCTCGAAGAGC
Organism: Streptomyces phaeolivaceus; assembly: GCF_009184865.1. Lineage (NCBI taxonomy): Bacteria > Bacillati > Actinomycetota > Actinomycetes > Kitasatosporales > Streptomycetaceae > Streptomyces > Streptomyces phaeolivaceus. Next base: position 823,174 of record NZ_CP045096.1, read on the forward strand.
GCGATCTGCCGCTGTTCGTGCACCCGGGGCCCGCTCCGGGCGGCGCCGGAGGGCCCGGCTGGTGGCCCGCGATGGTCCCGTACGTGGAGCAGATGCACTCGGCCTGGTTCGCCTTCCGTGCCTTCGGCCGCCCCCGCCATCCCCGGCTGCGGGTCTGCTTCGCCCTGCTGGCCGGGCTCGCCCCGCTGCACGGGGAGCGGTTCGCCGCCCGTGGCGGCGGCGCCGACACCGGAGCGGACCCGGGTGTCTTCGTGGAGACGTCCTCCTACGGCCCGACCGCCGTCGAGGCCGTGGTCCGGGCCCTCGGTGTGGACGCCGTCGTCCAGGGCTCCGACCGCCCCTACGCCGAGCCCCCGCAGCAGCCCGGCTTCGGCCTGGGCGGGGCGGCGGCGTACGCCTTCCGCATCACCAATCCACGACGCCTGCTCACCGGCACGGACGGCTGACACCGGAAGACCGGAAGGGGGCACGGGCTCCGCGAGCCCGTGCCCCCTCCTCCCCTGCCCCCCGCTCAGCGCAGCCGGTACGCGCGGATCACCGTGTACTCGGCGGTGTTCCCGTCGGCGTCGACGGACTTCGCCCGCAGGGAGGCGAAGCCGCCGCGCGGGTTCCTCAGCTCCGCCCGCCAGCGCGCCGGGTCACCGGTCCGCCGGACGTCCACGGCGGTCCAGGTGGCCCCGTCGTCGTACGACACCTCCACGCTCAGGTCCCGTACGGCCGACTCCGGTGCGCCGGGCTGCCGTCGCAGCTCCACGGGCAGGGTCATCCGGTGGCCGGCGCGGGCGGACTCGTCCTGGCGGAGTTCGGGGGTGAACCGGATCGCGGTCACCGGCAGCGCGGTCCAGCCGCCGCCGTCGGTGCGCCCCGACCGGAAGGTCCAGGCCGCCCGGACGGAGGTCGAGGTGAGATACCCCTGCCCGCCCCGGTCCACGGAGGTCTCCAGCCGGTACGAGGACTCCGCCGCCGGCACCGGGCCCTGCGCGTCGTAGAACGGGTACGGCACATCGGCGAGCAGCTTGCCCTCGCGCCACAGACGGGTGCGGCCGGAGTCGCCGAGGGAGAAGCCGGTGTGCCCCGGGTCCTGGTCGGCGAACGGCGGCGTGTGGAACATCAGGGTGTCCCCCTGCCGCCGCACACTGCCGTACGTCCGCGACCTCTGGTCGGCGAAGCTCGGCCCGAGCGGACCGTGGCCCCAGCGCAGTCCGTCCTTGCCGCCCGCCGCGAAGCCGACGGGCGCGCCCCACTGCTGGAACTCGCTCTGGCCGCGCGAGTTGAGCCGGTTGTAGACGAGGGTCCAGGTGAGGCCGCGTGCCGAGTAGTGGACGGTGCGTTTCCCGGCGGCCCGGAACTTGATGTCGGGGCTGGGCGCGGTGCCGCCCTCGGGCGGGAAGGCGTAGGTCCACAGTCCGGCGGTGGGTTCGTCGGGGCGGTCGTTGTGGAAGGTGTGGGTGACCTTCGTCAGGTCGCCGCGCCGGGCCCGGCCGTGGAAGTCGGTGGGCATCCGGCCCCGCACCACCCAGGCCAGCTCGTAGTCGTACGGGGTGTCGGTGAAGGTGCCGTCCGGCGCCTGCTTCGCCCAGGAGCTGCGGACCACGGCGGTGAGGGTACCGGCGTCGGCGGGCAGCCTCCCCTTCCCCGCGCTCAGGTCGGCGGTCTGGAGCCGGGCGAACGAGCCGGCCGTCACCAGCGACGAGACGCCCGCCCCGGACGGGGTGGTCCGCAGGAGGCTGACGGCGGCGAGCGCGCTCGTGGCGTCCTTCCGGGGCGGGGCCACGGTGACGGGTCTGCCCTCGCGGGCGTCGAGGACGATCGTCTCCGCGCCGGTGATCCGCTTCAGCGGGAGGGCCACCACGGTGTGGTCGTAGCTTCCGTCCGGGGCGGCCGTGGCGACATGGACGTCCAGGTGGTGGCGGCCGGGGCGGACCTCGACCGTGCCGGTGCCCTGGGCCCCGTAGACGTACCGTCCCTCGCCCCGGTCGATGTCGAGGACGTTCACGAAGCTTCCGGCGGCCGGTCGGCCGTCGCGGTCCAGGACCTTGACGGTCAGCGGGTGGGTCTCGTGCGCCTTGGTGACGGCGAGGACGCCGCGGACCGTGGTGTCCCCGGCGCGGGCCAGGACGGCGCCGGTGAAGAGGCCGGTGACGCTGTCGACGCGGGTGTCGGCGGTGAGCACGGCCTCGGCGGCGCCCCCGGCGGGGACGGTCAGCCGGGCCGGGGCGACCGTGAACAGGCCGTCGGGCGCGGCACTGCCGTCCGGGCCGGTGGCGGTCGTGGTGAGGTCGAGGGTGAGGTCCGTGGGGCCGGAGTTGCGGTAGGTGAGGGTTCTGGTGAGGGGCCGGTCGTCGTCGTGCGGCCAGGAGTGGGTGCCCAGCGACAGGCTCGGCGGGGAGACGGTGACGTCCTGGCCGACGGCGCGGGCGATGTCGACGCGGCCCGCGCCCTGGGCGTGGACGCTCAGGGCGGGGTTCGGTTTCGCCGAGCCCATCAGCGCCTGCTTGAGCCGCTCGCCGGTCCAGTCGGGGTGCCGCTGGGCGAGGAGCGCGGCGGCGCCCGCGACGTGCGGGGTGGCCATGGAGGTGCCGGACAGCGGGGTGTACGCCGGGTTGTCCGCGACGGGTTCGAGGTCGCTGTCCTGGGAGCGGGCGGCCACGATCGCCTCGCCGGGCGCGGTGATGTCGGGCTTGATCACGCCGTCGCCCACGCGCGGGCCCCGGCTGGAGAAGTCGGTGAGCGCGTCATCGGCGTCGACCGCCCCAACGGCGAGCGCCGCGTCGGCGCTGGCGGGGCTGCGGACGTCCTGGTCCCGGCCGGAGTTGCCCGCCGCGACCGCGAAGAGCGTGCCGAACTTGGCGCTGAGCGTGTCGACGGCCTCCTCCAGCGGATCGGTCCCCGGCGCGTCGGCGCCGCTCAGGCTCATGTTGACCACCCGGGCGCGCGGCGCGGCCCATTCCATGCCGGCCAGGATCGCCGACTCCTCGCAGCCCCGGTCCACACAGACCTTGCCGACGAGCAGGGAGGCGCCGGGGGCGACCCCGGTGTACCGGCCGGCGGACGCGGCGCCGTCGCCCGCGACGATCGACGCCACATGGGTGCCGTGGCCGACGAGGTCGGTGGTGTCGGGCGCGGTGGTGAAGTTCTCCTTCTCCACCACACGTGTCGCGATGTCGGGGTGGGTGTCGTCGACACCGGTGTCCAGGACGGCGACCTTCACCCCGGTGCCGGTGTAGCCCGCCTCCCACGCGGCGGGCGCGCCGATCTGGCGCACACTGACGTCGTCGCTGACGGTCAGCCGCGCGTCCAGCCAGACCCGGGCGACATCGGCGGCGAGTTCCCGCTCACCGCTGTCCGCGTCCCGCTCGGTCAGCTCGTCCCACAGCGGGGTCGCGGCGTCGGAAGCGGCCCGTACGGCGGTCAGGCGCAGCCCGGGGAGGGTACGGGTCACCCGGGCGCCCGCCGCGCGCACACCGGCCCGCAGTCGCCCGGAACTCCCCTCCCCCGCCCGGTACTTGACGATCAGTGGGACGCCGTGCGCGGTGTCGTACCCGGCGTCCGCCAGGCCGGTCACGTCGAAGAGTCGGCGGTCCAGGGCGCCGGAGGCGACGAGGGCGAGGGCGTCGTCCGGGACCACGTACTGGTGGCCGGAGTCCTCGTAGCGGGTGAAGGCCAGCCGCTCGCGGCCCTCGCCGGGGGTGACGGAGACGGTGTCGCCCGCCTCGGCCTCCGCGACGGCGACCTGATCGCCGGTCAGCAGGGTGACGGTGCGGACGGCCGGGGCGGTGGCCGGCGCCGTGCCCCCGGGTTCCCAGAGAGAGGTGGACGTGGACGGGGATGTCGCTGCGGACGGGGCCTGTCCTGGCAGCACGCTCAGGGTGAGCGTGAGCAGGACGAGGCAACCCGCCGCACGTCTGGGGCGCGGCAAGCATTCCTCCTGGTGGGGATGGAACGCGGGCCTTCGCGACCGGTGGCGTTCCACAGGCGAGGTTGTCGTGCCCATGCAACGTACCAACGGTAACCGCGTGGCCGCCAGATCGCCTGCGACCGCGGGTCCGGTGGGCGCTGGTCGCGCAGTTCCCCGCGCCCCTTGAGGGCCTACGGCCCATCAGGGGCGAAAAGCACGGGGCGCAGCCCCTGCTTTTCAGGGGCGCGGGGAACTGCGCGAGAAGCCCCACCGGCCCGCGGCCGGAGACGCTCAGCGGCCGGAGCGGATCAGCCCCGTGAGGTAGCGCCACAGCGAGGAACGCTGCCGGGCGGAGACGTCCGGCGTCACCGCCCCCGCCGCGTCCGTGTCACCCGCGTCAGTATCACCCGCACCCGCCGGGTCCGGCGGCTGTTCGGCGTCCGGCGCGAGTTCGTAGCGCACGGGCAGCGAGCGCAGGCCCCGCATGAACGGCGAGGAACGCCAGGGCAGTTGGTCGACGGGGAGGGCGAGGTCGAGATGGGCGAACCGCTCGAACAGCCGGCCCACTCCGACGGCCGCGACCGTCGAGGCGAGTTCACGGGCCGGGCACTGGCGCGGGCCGGCGCCCCAGGACAGATGGGCCCGGGTGCTGACCGTGGTGGTGCTGGGCGCCACATGGTCGGCGAAGAGCGGGTCGGCGTGCGCGGCGGCCGAGGAGACCCAGACCGGGTCGCCCGCGCGGATCGTGTACTCGCCGAGCCGGGTGTCCCTCGCGGCGAACCTCGGGACGAAGTTCACCAGCGGCGGCTTGCGCATGACGACGCGGTTCATGGCCTCCCGGACCATGCCGGCGGAGAGGCTGGCCCGCACGCTGTCCTCGCCCGACAGGACCTCGACGACCGTGTTGGAGACGAGGATGCCGACATGGTCGGAGGTCATGCCGAGCAGCATGAACAGTTCGCGGGCCAGCGCGTCGAGGGAGAGGTCCGGGTGGGCGGCCAGCAGATAGGAGGGGAAGTCCTCGCCCGGGGTCTTCAGCTTCAGCTCGGCCAGTTCCGCGAGCGCGCCGAGCAGCCGGTCCAGGGCGGGCCCCGCGTCGGGTCCCGCGTCCAGCACCCGCCACATGTCCATCAGGGCGTCGTCGCCCTGCGAGCCGGGGAAGCCGAGCAGATGGCTGGCCACCATCAGCGGCAGGGGGCGGGAGAACTGCGCGGACAGGTCCGCGAGCCCGGTGCCGCCCGCCTGCCCCATCAGGGTGATCAGTTCGTCGGCGTAGACGGTCACGGCCGACTTGAGCCGCTTGGCCTGGGGGTTGCGCGGGTCCTGGAACGGCTTGAGCGCCTGGTCCCACGCCGACCGCAGCGCCGGATAGCCGGGGCCGCCCTGGATGAGGACGTGGTTGACCTCCAGGGAGGGGCCGAGCGGCCAGTCGGCCGGGACCCTGCCCTCGGTCCTGGCCCGCCAGTTCTCCAGCCCCTTGGGCCAGCCGGCGTCGTCCTGCAGCACCTGGAGCGCCTCGCGGTAGCCCAGCACCAGCCAGGCGGGTACGCCCAGCAGATCGACCGGCGCCACCGCCCCGTGGCGCTGCCGCAGCCGCTCGTACACCAGCGAGGGGCGCGTCTCGTAGTCCCGGGTCAGCAGCGGTTCCGGAGACATCGCCTCCAACCCCGCGCCGTCCGGTTCCACGGACACACCCTCACCCGACTGGGTTTCCCTCACCATGCCGCCCCTCCGACACTCCCCGTACCGGCGCACCTTCAGCCGGTAGCCGGAACCGTGGGGACCCTACCCCAGGGTCACTTCCGGGGGAACGCCGGGCATCACCACTCACAGCTCCGATCAGGTGACTCACAGCCGCGTGCCCGGCGGCGGCCGGGCCGTCCGTCACCTGCCGGCGCGGGCCGCCTTGACGAACTCCCTGATCAGACCGTGGTCCTTGACGCCCCGGCGCTGCTCCACACCGCTGGAGACGTCGACGCCCCAGGGGCTGGTGGCGGCGACGGCGTCCCGCACGTTCTCCGGGGTGAGTCCGCCCGCGAGGAGCCACTTCTCCCCGGCGGCGACCAGCGGCTTGCTCGCCCAGTCCCAGGCGATGCCCGAGCCGGGGACGGGCGCGTCGAGGAGGAGCATGTCCTCGCCGAAATCGCCGCAGCGCGGCACCGCGTCGCCGAACGCGGCGGCGCGGATCAGGGTCAGGTCGTCGCTCGCCAGTTCGTCGTAGTAGGCGCGGTCGTCGGGGCCGTGCAGCTGGATCGCGCGGATCCCCGACTCGGCGGCCACGGCCCGTACGTCGGCCAGGGGTTCCTCGCGGAACACACCGACGGTCAGGACGTGCTCGGGCACCCGGCGGCTCAGCCGGGCGGCGAGGGCGGCGTCGATCCGGCGCGGACTGGCGGAGAAGACGAACCCGACGGCATCGGCACCCGCCTCGACGGCCGTGTCGACGTCCTGCTCGGTCCGCAGACCGCAGATCTTGACGAAGAGGAGGTCACTGTCACTGGAGTTGCTCACACCCCCAGCCTGCCGCATCGGCGCGACCCCGGGGACGGCGGACACCAGGTCCGGCTCTCCCGGGACGCGGCCACCGGTACCCGGCCCCGTCAGCGCCACGCTCCCGACAGGTGGCGGGTGACGACCGCGGAGAGGGTGCGTACGCCCTGGGTGGAGCCGGGGTCGATGCCGGTGAGTTCGCGTACGCGGCGCAGTCGGTAGTCCAGGGTGCGGGTGTGGACGTTGAGGGCGGTGGCCGTGGTGCCGCGGTGCATGTCGTGGCGGTAGTAGGCGTCAAGGGTGAGCAGCAGGTCGGGGCCGGAGTCCAGGGTGCGGGCGAGCGAGCGCAGCCAGGAGTCGACGAACGGCACGTCGGCGACCGCGAGTTCCACGAAGACGTCGGCCAGGGCGTACGGTCTCAGTCCGGCGGAGGCCCGGCGCAGCGGGGCCGCCCGGCCGATCCGCCGGGCCCGTTCCAGCGCCTCGGCCAGCTCCGGCAGCGGTGCGGTGGCGGTGCCGACGGCGCAGGGGCGGCCCAGGGCGCGGGCGAAGTCCCGTACGACATCCGGCACATGGTCGGGGGCCAGGTCGGGTAAGAGGTCCGGGACGGTGTGCGGCGGAGCGTGCTCCGCTGTCGTGGCGTCGGAGACCAGCGGCACCAGGGCGATCAGTTCCGCGCTCCCGTCGCCGTCCTCGGGACCCCATATGACCGGTGTCTGGTGGGCCTTCACGAGTGTCTCGATCTCGTTTTCCAGGAATCGGTCGACGACGGGCGGGTCCGGCAGCCGGAACACCGTCACGGCACAGCGATCCGGCAGTTCCATGTCGACGGCCGCGGCAAGTTCCGCGGCTATCGGATCACCCTTCAGCAATGACCGGGCCAGCAGGGCGATCTGCTCGGCGTACGGCATTCGGCGGCGCAGTACGCGGACGAATCCCTGACGGTAGGCGCCGATACCCCGCTCGCCCTGCGGGGCGAACCAGATCATCATCCGCATCAGCTCGTCGACCCCGCCGCCGCGCTGGGCGTCGGTCGCCTCGTTGATCTCGCGGAGCATGAGCGCGGTGTGTACGCGCAGCACCCCCTGCCGTGCGTCGAGGGACATCCCGTTGGTGGCCCGCAGCTCTCCCATGGACGCGATGCAGCCAAGATCGTCATCGGTCAACTCACTGTTGTCCGGCGAGAGTTCGACGGTCCGATGGCGGAGCCACACCGAGTGCTCCAGCGTCTCGGCACGGGCCCGGGCGTCCTTGTCGAGGAACCCGAACTCCGGGATCTCGCGTGCGTAGGTCTCGACCTCCCGGCGGGCGTTGGTCGACGCCTGACGGGCCAGTTCGGCGAACAGGCTCCCCATGGACGCGAGCATGTCATTCCGGACGAACGGGCCGACAGACGAGATCCGGACGGCGTTCATCACTTCGCATAAATCGGCGGCAAGCGGGCCGACAGGGTTTTTGTCACCATGCGCAAAATTCCCGGATCGGGGCGTTCCCGTCACCTTCTCCGCTTGTGGAGGAGTCGTAAAGCAGCCTTAATGAGAACCGCGTACACGCCCGTGGGGGAACACCGCGAAAATCAGTACGGGCACGGGTACGCAATTTCTCGGCCGGGCGCCACGCAATGGCGCAGGCCCAAACGGGAGGGAAACCCCGATGAAAGCAGGCACGCGAAAGAGAATCATGGCGGCGATGGCGGTCGTGGTCACCTCGACGGCGCTCATGCTCGGCACCCCGGGCATCTCTTCGGCCGCCCCCGCCGCCGCTCCCAGCCTCCGCGCCTACGGGATCACCGGTGACGGCACCCTGATGGCCGCGTTCTGGACCGACCGGGCGGACGTGCTCAACTGGGTCAGGGCCGTCACCGGCCTCAGCGGCGACACGGGCCTGATCGGCATCGACTTCCGGGTGCAGAACCGCGTGCTGTACGGCGTGGGCAACAAGGGCGGCATCTACACGATCACGATCCCGACGGGCAGTCAGGACGTCGTGGTCACCAAGGTGTCCCAGCTGCAGTACGCCCTGGCCGGCGCGAACTTCGGCGTCGACTTCAACCCGGCGGCCGACCGACTGCGCGTGATCAGCGACAACGGCCAGAATCTGCGGCACAACCTGAACGACCACACGACCATCCAGGACCTGAACCTCACCACCCCGCCGATCGAGGGCACGACCAAGGGCGTCTCCGCCGCCGCCTACACCAACAACGACCTCGACGGGTCCACCGCGACCACCCTGTTCGACATCAACACGACCACGGACCAGGTCGTCATCCAGTCCCCGGCCAACAACGGCACGCTCGCCCCGACCGGCAACCTCGGCCTCGACGCCCAGATCAACGCCGGCATGGACATCTACTCCACCCTGAGCGGCGGCAAGACGGTCGACAACACCGCCTTCGCCAGCCTCACCGCCTACGGCGCGAGCACGCCCTCCCTCTACACCGTCAACGTCTTCACCGGGCAGGCCACCCTCGTGAACGACGCCGCCAAGTCCAAGTTCCCCCTGAACATCACGGACGTGGCCGTCTCCCTCACCGGCAGCTGATCCCCGCCTCCAGCTCTCCTCGCCGCGGTCCGGAAACCATCGGACCGCGGCGGGTCGGCGTGCGTACGTCCCCTATGCTTCTACACGCCTGTAGAGGGAATGGGCTCTCAACAGGCCCTGTACGTACGCGAGTCGCGAGTTGAGGAGTGGACGCCACGATGGTGTTCAAACGGCTGCTCGGTTCGCTCGGTGTGGGCGGCCCCACGGTCGACACGGTGCTCGACCCCGGCGCGGTCCGCCCCGGCGCCACGCTGACCGGCCGGGTCCATCTCAAGGGCGGGGACGCCGACTTCGAGATCGAGCACATCACCCTGCAGCTGGTGGCGCGGGTCGAGGCCGAGCACGAGGAGGGCGAGAGCGAGGGCGTCGCCGTCTTCGACCGGACCACGGTCGGCGGCGGCTTCCGGCTCGCGGCGGGCGAACTGCGCGAGGTCCCGTTCACCCTCGCGTCCACGACTTCGGCGGCGATCGAGCTGACCCCCGCGCCGGACGCCGAGCACGATGCCGAGGGCCTGGCCGTACAGCTCGGTGATCGGGGTCTCCCAGGGTGACGTTCGGCTGGTCGAGGTCGCCCTTGTCCCGTGCGTCGGTGACGGCCAGTTCGGTGCGAAGAGGAAGAAGAGGAAGAAGCGTAGGCGGAGAACTGACGGCGAGAGGCCCTGGCGAGGGCCCGCGGTGGACCGACGGGCCGACCGGCCCGTCGGGTCAGCGCAGTTTCTCCAGGTCCAGGTCCGACCCGACGACCAGGGTCACCACCCCCGCGGCGGCGTCCGCCGACCGCGCGGCCTTGGCGTCGGGCAGCCGTGAGGCGAGGACCTTCGCCCGCTTGGTGAGGTCGTCCGGGTAGGCGACCGTGGTGGTGTCGGTGGTCTCGGGCGCGTTGCCCGTGCCGACGACCGTGAAGCCGGCCACGCGCAGCTTCTCGGCGACGGCGGCGGCGCGCCCGGTGACCCCGGTGCCGTTGAGGACCTGGACGCGCACGTCGGAGGCGTAGATCAGGTCGTTCTTGGCCCGCGCCTGGAGCTTCTCCTTGTCCACCTCCTTGTCGCCGGCCAGCGAGGTGAACAGATCGGCGGCCTGCGGGTACTGCCAGACGATGTTGGCCTTGTCGGTGGGGACGTCGGCCTCACGGGGGTAGTTGGGGACGGTCAGGAAGGTCAGCCGGTCGCTGGGGATGCCCTTCAACTCGGACGCGAGGTCGTAGAGCGGGTCGATCCCGGCGAGATCCTCGTCCGTGGTCAGGGACTTGGTGGCGGACTGCAGGAAGTCGTAGAGCGAAGTGGGGCTGGTCAGCTTGGACTTGGCCTTGGCGGCCAGCGCCTCCATGAACTCCTGCTGGCGGCCGATGCGTCCGATGTCGGAGCCGTCGCCCACCGCGTAGCGGGTCCGGACGTAGCCGAGGGCCTGCTCGCCCCTGACGGTCTGGCATCCGGCGTCGATCTCCAGATGGGCGTTGTCGTCCTTGATGGCCTGCTCGGGGCAGACCTCGATGCCGTCCAGGGCGTCGACCATGCCCTTGAAGCCCTGGAAGTCGACGGACATGAAGCTGTCGATGCGCAGCCCCGTGTTGGCCTCGACCGTCCTGATCGAGCAGGCGGCGGCCCCGGCGACCTCACCGGTCGAACCGCCGATCGCGAACGCCTCGTTGATCTTCGCCAGATGCGGGCCGGACGTGGTGCCGTCGCCCTTCTCGCAGGCCGATATCTCGACCCAGGAGTCACGCGGGAACGACACCACGGTGGCCCACTCCCGGTTCGCGGGGATGTGCAGCACCATCAGCGTGTCCGACTGCATCGTGGTCAGGTCCTTGCCGTACTTGGCGTTGGCCCCGTCGCGGCTGTCCGAGCCGACGACCATGATGTTCTTCGACCCCGGGCTGAGATTGACCGGGCGGTCCCCGCCGAGCTTGCCGTCCACGTCCGCGCCCGTGATGTTGTCGTTCAGGTCCTTGTAGACCCAGGCACCGACACCGCCGGCGCCGAGGACCAGCACGGCCGTGGTACCCGCGAGCCAGCTCACCGTCCGGCCCCGGCGCGTCAGCCGCGTCCCCCCGCCTCCGGCACCCGCGCGCCGCCTTCCCGTACCGCTCACCGGCCCTGCCCCCGCCTCGGCCGCATCCGGCCGGTCGACTGCCCCCTGGACGTCCGGTGGTCGTGATCACCGAACCCGCAGGACTCTACATGCATGTAGATATACGGATCGGTGCCGCACACGTCTCACCACGCCCCGTGTTCACGAACGTCGCGCACGGCGTTCACTAACGTCACAAAGGCGTCGCAGCGTACAGAATCAGGACCATGGTCACGGCGGAGTTCGCCGAGGACATGGCCGAGACCGCCGCGCCGACGGCCGCCGCCCACGCGGCCAGTCCGACCGAGGTGAACACCGAGGGCCAGCCGCGCACCGCGGGCGCCGGGCCGAGGAGGGCCGCCACCCGGCGCGGCACCGGCCCCGACGCGGCGAAGCCGGCGAGCGTCGCCACCGGTGAACCGGCGGACACCAGCGCCGCCTTGCCGATCGCGCGCGCCACCACCCGACGGCCGCCCACGGTGCGCGCCGCGTCCTCGTCCGCCCACCGCTCCGCCGTGTACGCCACGGCCGTGCCCAGGGGCCGCAGGACGGGTTGGCGCGCGCGGCCAGCCGGACGGCCGGCAGCAACCGGTGGTGCCGGGCGGCGAGATGGGCCCGCTCATGGGCGAACAGCGCCCGCCGCTCGGCCGGTTCCAGACACGCCGGCAGCGCCGTGCTCACCACGACCCGGTCGCGGCGGCCACCGGGCAGCGCGTACGCGTACGGCGCCGCGTCGGGCAGCACCGCCACCTCGGTGTCGGGCAGCCCGGCGAGGGCCCGGTGGGCGCGGCGCCGCACCCGGCCGTGCCGCCGCAGGGTCCGGCCGCAGGCCAGCAGTACGGCGAACAGTGCCGGGATGGCGAGGCGTCCGGCGATTTCGTCGTACGGGACGGCCGCGCGCACCTCGGGGTCGGACCAGCCGTCGGGCAAGGGGCTGCCGGGCAGTTGGGCCGTGCCGACCACCATCAGCAGGGCCAGACAGACCGTGCCGCACACCGCCATCACCACGGCCACACCGGTCAGCAGCCGGGTGGCGGTGCGCGGGTGCAGCCGCTGTTCGGCGAGGCGCGCGACGGGCCACGCGGTGAGCGGCAGGATCAGCGGCAGAGAGACGAACACCCCCATGAGGCTTCAGTCGTCCCCTTCGCCCCTGGTCCGCCCGAGCAGTTCGCGCAGCAGCCGTTCGTCGTCCGGCTCCAGGGAGGTGACGAAGCTGGCCAGGACCGCCTCGCGGTCGCTCTCGCCGTCGAGGACCCGGCGCATCCGGTGCGCGGCCAGGCCCGCCTGGTCGGAGGCAGGGGTCCACGCGAAGGAGCGGCCGGAACGCTCCCGGGTCACGGCGCCCTTGGCCAGCAGCCGGGTCAGGATGGTGATCACCGTCGTGTAGGCGAGGTCCCCGCCCAGGTGTGCCTGCACCCACCCCGCGCTCCGGGGGCCGTCCGCCTCACGCAGCGCGGACAGGACGAGCGCCTCCAACTCACCCTGCCCCCGGCGCCGGGAGCGCTGCCGGTCCGTCACGCCCCGTCCCCTTTCTTTCGCCGTGCTCGCGAGCCGCGATCACGTCCGCGACCGCATCCGCATCCGCATCCGCATCCGCATCCGCATCCGCATCCGCATCCGCCTCGTGATCTACAGGATTGTAGAAGGAGAGTTGCCGAACGACCCCCGCCATCTTCTACAGTGCTGTAGATTTCTCAGGAATCCGCAACGCCGACAACACCAAGAAGGAGTGCGCCGTGGGAGTTTCCCTGTCCAAAGGCGGCAACGTCTCGCTCAGCAAGGAGGCACCGGGCCTGACGGCCGTCCTGATCGGTCTCGGGTGGGACGTGCGGACGACCACCGGCACCGACTACGACCTCGACGCCTCGGCACTGCTGCTCGACACCGCCGGGAAGGTCCTCTCCGACCGGCACTTCGTCTTCTACAACAATCTGACCAGCCCGGACGGTTCGGTCGAGCACACCGGCGACAACCTCACCGGTGAGGGCGAGGGCGACGACGAGTCGGTCAAGGTGAACCTGTCGGCGGTGCCCGTCGAGGTCGACCGGATCGTCTTCCCGGTCTCGATCCACGACGCCGCGAACCGGGGCCAGAGCTTCGGCCAGGTCCGCAACGCCTTCATCCGGGTGGTGAACCAGTCGGGCGGCACCGAGATCGCCCGCTACGACCTGTCCGAGGACGCCTCCACGGAGACGGCGATGGTCTTCGGCGAGCTGTACCGCAACGGCGCCGAGTGGAAGTTCCGTGCCGTCGGGCAGGGTTACGCCTCCGGGCTGGCCGGAATCGCCGCCGACTTCGGTGTCAACGTCTGAGGAGGCGGGGTGAAGGGGCGGTATCGCCCGACCGGCCTGCGCCCCGAGGACCGGGCCGACTTCGAGGCCGTACTGCGGCTGGCGCTGGACGCCCCGGACATCCGGGACGCCCTGCGCGCCGACGCGAACGGTCTGGCCGTACGGCGGTTGCGGGTCCGGGCGGCGGCGGACGCGGACACGATCGTGGCGGCGGCGCACGTCGAGTACGCCGCGTATCTCGCCGCGCTGACGACCGCCGCCGGGGCCGCGCGCACCGGCGGCGACTCGGCGGACGCCCGGCACACCGGCGGGGCGTGGGAAGCGCGGGCGGTGGAGGACTCCGAGGGGCGGGCATGGCGGCGGGCGACCGACGCGGAGTTGCTGCCGCTGGTGGCGGTGCTCACTCCGTCGCTGGCCGCCTCCTCCGCCGCCGTCGTGCTCGTCCTCGGCCATCTGCTCCGACTGACCGGTGTGCGGGGCACCTTGCCCGGTTCGCTGGTAGCCGCCGGCTGGACCCTCACCCTGTTCGCCGCCGTGAGCGTGCTCCTGGCGTTCGCCGCGCTGTTCCGGACGGCCCTGCGCGGCCCCGGCGACCCGGCCTGCCCCGGCGGACCGGAACAGGCCCGACTCGCCTGGCAGGAGGCCCTGTTGCACCGCGGCATGCTCCCGCATCTGCGGCGCTGTCTGCACGAGGACCCGTCCCTCAGCGGACCTGGTCCCGGGAACCGTCCCGCTTGACCACGCACAGGGCCCAGATGATGAACGCGGAGAAGGCGATCATCACGATGGACCAGACGGGGTAGTACGGCAGGGACAGGAAGTTGGCGATGATGATGAGGCCGGCGATGGCGACGCCGGCGACACGCGCCCACAGCGACGCCTGGAAGAGGCCCAGGCTGACGAGGACGGCCACGGCGCCGAGGGCGAGATGGACCCAGCCCCAGCCGGTGAGGTCGAACTCGAAGACGTAGTTGCGGGTGCTGACGAAGACCTCGTCCTCGGCGATCGCCATGATGCCCCGGCACACCGCGAGGATGCCCGCGATCATGAGCATGATGGCCGCGAAGACCGTCAGCCCCTCGGCGACGGGCCGTGACTGCTTGGTCGAACGCACATGCCCGGTGTGTGTGGCTGTCATACCGCTACCTCGATTCGGTGTCGCGCGTTCCGTGGCCGCTGAGGACCAGTTCCTTGGCGCGGCGGAACTCGTCGTCCGTGATGTCGCCGCGCGAGCGGATCTCGGACAGCCTGGCGAGTTCGTCGACACTGCTGGGGCCGGGATGTCCGCCGCCGCCCTTGGCCGTCTCGCGGATGTAGGAGTCGAAGGCCGCCTGCTGCGCCTTCGCCTGCGCCACCTCCCGGCGGCCCATGTTCTTGCCCCGGGCGATCACATAGACGAAGACGCCCAGGAACGGCAGCAGGACCGTGAAGACCAGCCAGCCCGCCTTGGCCCAGCCGCTCATGTCGTCGTCGCGGAAGATGTCGACGACGACCCGGAAGAGCAGCACGAACCACATGATCCACAGGAACAGCCAGAGCATCGACCAGAAGACGCTCAGCAGCGGAAAGTCGTAGGCGAGGTACGTCTGATCACTCATCTCTCTCCTCCGTTCCGGACGACCGCCCGGCAGGTGTTCTCCGCCGCGCTCGGCGCGTCCACGGCACCGGACCCGGCACCGTTCTCAGCGTGCCCACGGCAAGGGCCGGGCGGCCTCACCCCGGGCGGGTGAGGCCGCTCTCGTCCGGCACGGGATCCGCCGCCGCGGCGGCCACCCCCACGAGCGCCAGCGCGGCGACGACCAGGACGGCGACGAGGACCACCGCGCCGACCGTGGGGCGGTTCCACAGCAGCAGGGCCAGGGCGCCCGCCCCGAGGACGACGCCGGTCGTCCACCGCGGGTGGGCGGCCAGCAGCCGGCCGGCCCGTCCGGTGGACAGCCCGGCGCTCCGCAGCGCCCGCCCGGCGGCCGTGGTGCCGCGCCGGGCCAGGTCCCGCACCCACCGGGCCACCCGCCCGGGGCCGTACAGATAGGCGGCGAGGGCCGTGGCCAGGAAGACGACGAGGAGGGTGCGGGTGCTGTCGCGCAGGAAGCGCAGGAAGGTGTCGAAGATCGCCCCGGCGGCGTCGGGCGGCAGCGCCGAGGAAGGTACGGCGTCCAGGTAGACACGGCGGACGACGGCCAGCGCGACGAGCAGCACCACCATCATCAGGCCGAGCCCGAGCGCCGTGATCAGCAGCGTCACCCGGTGGCCCGGCGCGGTCCACACGGTCAGGGCGGCGAGGGCGACGGTCAGCACGGGCAGCCAGGTGCCGAGGATGTCCAGCAGCCGCATGGCGTCCTGTGCCTTGCCCAGTTCGTCGGTGTGGAACAGGGTGACCGTCCGGTCGGTGTCGGGGATGGCGGCGGCCTTGTCGAAGCCCGCGTCGACGAGACGTTCCCGTACCTGGTCGACGACGGGGCCGAGGTCGAGCTGGATCGTGTCGCCGGTGGCGCGCAGGGCGCCCTCGCGCTCGCCGGTGAGCATGTGCACCACCGCGGCGTGCGCCTGCCGGTTCGCGCCCTCCCAGGTCTGCCGGAAGATCTCGCTGGTGACGACCCGGGTGACATTGCGGTCCACGACGGTCCGCACCACGTCGCGCAGCGGGCCGTCGAGGGCCCCGGCCCCCGTGACGACGGCCGGCGGGGCGCCGTTGTCCTTGAGCACCTTGGTGAGGGCGTCGGTCACCGCCGCGACGTCCACGTTCTTGACCACCTCGTCGGTCAGCCGGTTGATCACCACCTGCTGGACGGCCGGGTCGGACGCCAGCGGGGCGACCGTCTCGACGTACCGGTCGGTGTCGGCGACCGTGTCCTGCACCCAGGCCGCGACGACGGCGAGGGGCGCGAGAAGCAGGGTCACCACCAGCAGGACGGCGGCCCCGGCCTTGCGCAGCCGCCGGTGGCGTACCCCCGCGTGCCGCCGCAGCCGCTCGTACTCGGCACGCTCCTCGGCGCTCAGCGGATGCGGAGGCGCCGGTGGGGGCGGGGGCGCGCCGCCCGGACCGGAATCCGGCGGTCCCGAACCGGAGTCCGGCGGTCTCGAACCGGAGTGGGGCGGTACGGAGTCCTTGCCCGGGGCCATGGCTCCTCCTCGGTCGGGCGGACGGCTCAGGCGGTCCCGGCGGTCGGCCCCCGTGCGCCCGTGAGACCCGCCCGGTGCAGGGCGGCGCGCCAGGCGAGGGCCACCGCCGCCTCGCCGAGGCCGAGCAGGACGAGCCACAGCCCGAGCAGCCGGGTCAGTGCCGTGGCCGACTCGGTGGGCAGGGCCAGCACCACGATCCCCGCGACGATCCCGAGCACGGCGGCGCCGAGCACGAAGCCGCGGTGGGGCAGGTCCTTGGCGGCGAGGGCGGTGTACAGGGTGAGGATGCCGCTCGCCAGCCAGACGATCCCGACGATCAGCGACAGCGCGGCGATCGTCTGCAGCGGGTTGCGCAGACAGAGCACACCGGCCAGGACGTACAGCAGCGCCAGCAGCAGCCCGGACAGCCGCTCGCCCGGTTCCCGCCGGGCGAAGACGTCGACGAACCGGAAGGCGCCCATCGCGAGCAGATACAGCCCGATCAGGACCGCGAGGACGTGCAGCGTCCCGTCCGGCCACACCAGGACGATGATGCCGGGCACCAGCGTGGCCACGGCCGAGCCGAGGATCCACTTCCAGGACCGCCCGACCCGCGCCAGCGCCTCCGCCGGATCACCCATGGCTCCGGTCAGCGGTTCGGGACCCCGGGACTCGGTCATGGCTCCTCCTCGCGCGGCCGGACGGGCCGCTTCCGCACCGCCGGCGTACGACGGTGTGCGGTGACCTCACCCGGTCAGCGTCCCGCCGCCCGCCGCCCGCCGGATCACCCCCGGCGGGTGATCCCCGCGCGCCGGAGCCGCGATGAGGTGGTGAGGTGGGGGTACGTCTGGCCGGCGGTTCAGGAGGTATGTGCCATGACCGGATCGAGCGCGACGACGGTGTCACTGTCCGTATCCGAGAGGGCGGCGTACGGCCGCGACGCGCGCAAGCGCGCCTCCCGGTCCTGCCACGGCTGGTTCGAGGCGGACGCGGACGCGGGACGCACGGACCCGATCGAGGTGATCGAGCGCCAGTCCGCCACCCGGCTCCAGGACCTGGTCCCGATCCGCTACGGCCGCATGCTCGAATCGCCGTTCCGTTTCTACCGCGGCGCGGCGGCGATCATGGCCTCCGACCTCGGGCCGCTGCCCAACACCGGTCTGAAGGCGCAGCTCTGCGGCGACGCCCATCTGCTCAACTTCCGGCTGCTGGCCTCGCCCGAACGCCATCTCGTCTTCGACATCAACGACTTCGACGAGACGCTGGCCGGACCGTTCGAATGGGATGTGAAGCGGCTGGCGGCCAGCTTCGTGATCGCGGGCCGCGCCAACGGCTTCTCGACCGCAGAGCAGAACAGCGCGGTCCTGACCTGTGTGAAGGCGTACCGGCGGCGGATGCGCGAGTTCGCCGGCATGCCCACCCTGGACATCTGGTACGCGCAGGACGACGCCGACCGTCTGCGGGAGCTGATGGCCTCGTCGATGGACAAGGAGAGCCGCCGCCGGACCGAGCGGGCGACCGCGAAGGCCCGTACACGCACCCATCTCCAGGCCTTCGAGAAGCTCACCCGCGTCACGGCCGAGGGCCGGCTCATCGCACCCGACCCGCCTCTGATCACCCCGCTCCGCGACCTGCTGGCGGACCCCTCCGCAGAGGGCCAGGAGAAGGAGCTCCACAACGTCCTGGAGCAGTACGTACGCACCCTGTCCTCCGAGCGCCGGCATCTGCTGCGCCACTACCACGTCGCCGACATGGCCCGGAAGGTGGTGGGCGTCGGCAGCGTCGGAACGCGCTGCTGGATCGTCCTCCTGCTCGGCCGCGACGACACCGACCCGCTGCTGCTCCAGGCCAAGGAGGCACAGGAGTCCGTCCTCTCCGCCCAGCTCGGCGGCGACCGCTGGGACAACCAGGGCCGCCGGGTGGTGTCGGGGCAGCGGCTGATCCAGACGACCAGCGACATCTTCCTGGGCTACACCCATGTCGTCGGACTGGACGGACGCGAACGGGACTTCTACGTACGGCAGTTGCGCGACTGGAAGGGCATCGCCCGGCCGGAGACCATGGAGCCCTCCCTGCTGCGGCTCTTCGCGCGGCTGTGCGGTGCCAGCCTGGCGCGGGCCCACGCCCGTTCCGGCGACCCCGTCGCCATCGCCGCCTACCTCGGTGGCAGCGACCGCTTCGACCGCGCCCTCGCCGAGTTCGCGCAGGCCTACGCCGACCGGAACGAGCGGGACTTCGAGGCGCTGGGCACGGCGGCGCGCACGGGCAAGGTCCGGACCGAGACCCTCTGAGCCCTCCTCCGATCACTCCGGCACTTCGGCGCTCAGGTCACTCCGGTCACTCCGGCAGCTGGCGCATCTCCAGGACTCGCAGGCCCAGGGACTGACAGCGGGCCAGCAGCCCGTAGAGATGCGCCTCGTCGATCACCTGCCCGAACAGGACCGTGTGGCCGGACATCAGCACATGTTCCAGCTCGGGGAAAGCGCTGGTGAGCGCCTTCGACAGCTGTCCCTCGACGCGAATCTCATAGCGCATGAGCGGTGTTCCCCCATGCCTGGTACGGGCGGGTGGCCGAGTAGGGGCGGGTCGCACGCCGTCCCTCTCTGGGATGGTCCGCCGAGGAGCACCGGGCGGGCCTCACCCCGGGCAGGTGAGTCAGTGGGTCAGATAGAGCTTGAAGCCGATGATCAGGAGGCCGAGGAACAGGTTCACCGAGGCGGTGACAGCGACCAGTCCCCACGAGGCGTCGGCCCGGCGGGCCGCGGCGGCCGACCAGCCCACCTGTCCCGCCACGGCCACCGAGAGCGCCAGCCAGAGCGAACCCGACAGATCGAGGCCGAGGAGCGGGCTCACCGCGACGGCGAGGGCGGGCGGGACGGCCGCGTTGACGATCGGCCACTCGTCGCGGCACACCTCCCGCACTACCCGGCGGTCAAGCCCCCGCTGCGCCAGCCGGGCCCCGAACAGCTGGGCGTGCACATGCGCGACCCAGAACACCAGGCCGGTGAGCAGCAGCAGGAGGACGAGTTCCAGACGGGGCGAGTCGCCCAGGGAGCCGACTCCGATGATCACGGAGGAGGCGAGCATGGATCCGTAGACACCGCCGGTGTAGTCGGCACGGGCCCGCCGCTCACCGCCGCCCCGCCCGGCGGAGGGCACGGGGGGTGTGGGGGATGCGGGGGATGTACCGGGCCCGGTCGTCGGCATCGTCTCGGCCTCCTCTCGCTGTCGGCGTGTGGAGCCGCGTTCCACTGCTCCTGGACGGCCGTCGGTCGCCGTCTCAGTGCCGCGAGCGGCGCGCGGTGGCGGCCGGGGCATCCTTGCCGGGCGGCTTCGGACCGCCCCTCCCCGTCCCCGTTCCGGGCCCGGTCCCGTTCGCGGGCGCGCGTGTTCGGTCCGACCGTCCGCTCGGCAGGTGGGGGGTGACCAGGAAGGCGGCGAGGGTGATGCCACCGGTGGCGAGGATCGCCGCCTTCAGTCCGTCCAGCTGGGCCGAGGCGTAGGAGTCGGTGACGGCGTCGACCTCGGCCGGCGGCAGCCCGGCGCGCTCGGCCGCCGTACGCACCTGGTCGGTGGGGACGAAGCTGATCCCGGCCTCCAGCGCGACACCGGTCTGCTGCCGGGTCTCCTGCGACAGCCTCGGATCGTCCTCCACCTGCGCGGTGAAGGCATGGGCGAGGGAGCCGATGAGGAGCGAGCCGATGAGCGCGGTGCCGAGGGCGGAGCCCAGGTTCTGGGCCGTGAACTGCAGCCCGCCGACCTCGCTGCGTTCCTCCTCGCCCACGCTGGACTGCACGACATTGCCCAGTTGGGAGGCGAGCAGCCCCATGCCGACCCCGAGCAGGGCCATGGCCAGGGCGAACTGGGTGTCGTCGATGACGGGGTCGATGGTGGCCAGCAGCCAGACGATGGCGGCGGCCAGGGTCGCCAGCGCGATCCGCACCACCCGGCGCGGTCCCGCCAGGCGGCCCAGCCGGGAGGCGACCAGGGAGGCGGCGAGCATGGTGACGGAGACCGGGAGCAGCCGCAGCCCGGTCTCGAAGGCGTCGAAGCCCTGTACGACCTGGAGATAGAGCGGGATGGTGAAGAACAGCCCGAGCAGGATGAGGTTCTGGCAGAGCAGCGCCGACAGTCCCGAGCGCAGGGCGGGCCGGCGCAGCAGGGGCAGATGCACGAGGGGGTCGGTGCCGCGGGCGGCCCGTCGGTGCTCCCAGTGCGCGAAGCCGGCGAGGACGAGTGCTCCGGCGCCGATGACGAACAGGGTCGGGGCGAAGCCCATCACGGTGAAGGGCGGGTTGCGGGGCTGCACCCAGCCCCAGGTGCTGCTCTGCAGCACACCGAGGACGCCGAGGCCCAGGCCGGCGGCAGACAGCGCGGCGCCGACAGCGTCCATCGTGGGGCGGGGTCCGGTGCGGGGCTCTTCGGTGATGACCCGGCGGAAGCACAGCACGGCGAGGACGACCACGACCTCCCCGATGAAGACCAGCCGCCAGGTGAGATACGTGGTCACCCAGCCGCCCAGCAGCGGGCCGACGGCGATGCCCGCGCCGGCCAGTCCGCCGATGACGCCGTAGGCGACGGCCCGGTCCCGGCCCCGGTAGGACTCGGCGACGAGGGCGGCCATGGCGGGCAGCACCATCGCGGCGCCGAGGCCCTCGATCACCGACCAGCCCAGCGCGAGGACCCACAGGGTGGGTGCCGCGGCGGTGAGGGCCGAGCCGATGCCGTAGACCACGAGGCCGAGGAAGAAGAGGCGGCGGCGGCCGAAGATGTCGCCCAGCCTGCCTCCGATGATCATGAAGGCGGCCATGACCAGCGCGTACAACGTGATGACGGCCTGGATGGCGGTGACCTCGGTGTCGAAGTCCTCGACCAGCTGACTGATCGACACGTTCATGACACTCGTGTCCAGGACCATCAGGAACTGGGCCGTCCCCAGGACGATCAGAGCGCGCCAGTGCTTCACGGCGTCCACCTCACCCGGTCGGCCCGGCACGCCGGTGGGGGCGGCCGGACGGCGACCGTTCCGCCGACCGGCCGCCACCTCCATCCCAGCTCAGAAGCCCGGCCGCCGCCTCACCCGCCACGGGCGAGGCGGCGCCCGCGCGCCCGGCGCCGCGCCGGGACGACCGGCATCACACCGGGACGACCGGCGTCACCTCAGGTGGCGGCCGAAGAACCGGTTCCCGTCCTCCGCCTCGAACCACGGGGTGCCGGTGTGCCCGCCCAGGTTGGCGTGCAGTGTCTTCTGCTCGGTGCCGAAGGCGTCGAACAGGTCCAGGGCCCGCTGCCGGGGGTTCCCCTCGTCGTCCCACTGGAGCAGGAGCAGCAGCGGGACGGTGACCTGCCGGGCCTCCTCGCGCTGGGCGCGGGGGACGAAGCCCCCGGCGAAGAAACCGGCTGCCGCGATGCGTGGCTCGGTCACCGCGAGGCGGATGCCGAGGGCCAGCCAGCCCGAGTATCCGACCGGGCCGCCGATCTCGGGGAGGGCGAGGAGGGCGTCCAGGGTGGTCCGCCATTCCGGGACCGCGTTCTCGACCAGTGGGCCGACGACGGACTCGAAGATCTCGTCGACCGGCTCACCGGCCCGCAGCGCCCGCCGGAGGTCGGCACGGGCCTGCTCGTCGGCGGTGGAACGGGGCCGGTCACCGCACCCGGCGGCGTCGACGGTGGCCACCGCGTAGCCGTCCGCCGCGCAGTGCCGGGCGCGGGCCACCAGCCGGGCATCCGCCTTGGGCAGGCCGTTGTTGTGGGCCATCAGGATCAGCGGGGCCGGTGCGGCGGAGGCGGGTGTCCACAGGGTGCCGGGGATCTCGCCGAGGGTGAACTCGCGTACGAGGACGCCGTCGTCGAGGCGGCGCTCGGAGGTGATGTGCATGGTCGTGCCCTTTCGGGAGTGCGCGTGCGGCGCTCCCGGGCGACCTATCGCCCGACCGTGACCCCGGAGGGAAGCACCCCTGTCGATACAGCGTTCACGGGTACCACCTCCTCGTTCTCTCGCACGGCCTCCAGCAAGCTAGCAGCGGTCGCCCCGGCCCGCCAACGGGTTTTCCCCGCCCGTGGCCTTCCGCCCGGCGGCGGGCGCCGGTGGGGCCGTGGCGTCGCGCGGGACCGGCTCGGTGGCGACCTCCAGGTGTTCCATGAGCAGCTTCTGTCCTTCGATGAGGGACAGCAGCGCGCGGGCGGCCTTCTGTCCCATGTCGTGCAGGGGCTGGCGCACGGTGGTCAGGCCGGGGAAGCTCCGGGCCGCCTGCGGGAGGTCGTCGAAGCCGACGACGGAGAAGTCCGTGGGCACGTTGAGGCCGAGGGCGCGTGCCGCGTCGATCGCGCCGAGGGCCGTCAGATCGGCGCCGGCGACGATCGCCGTGGGGGCGTGCTCGGTGATCAGCCGGGTCGCGGTGCGGAAGCCGCAGGCGTAGGAGAAGTCGCAGGAGGCCACCAGACGCGGATCGACCTCGATTCCGGCCAGCCGCATCGCGTCCTCGAAGCCCTGGAAGCGGACGGATGTGCTCTTCAGATCCTCCTCGCCGCGGAGGTGGCCGATGCGGGTGTGGCCCAGGTCGATCAGATGCCGGGTGCCGACGCGCATACGGCGGCGCCGTACGGCACCCCGACCCACGGCGAGGATCGAGCGTCACCGGCACCCTCTTCTTCCGCAACAACACGGTCTTCGGCCGACGTGGCCACGACCTCGTACTCCCAGGCGGCCGTGCTGTTCACGACCGGTGGTTCGCACACCTCCGCGCAGATCCACTGCTGGAAGGACACCGGCGGCACAGGCGCGGGCAACCGCGACGATCCCGCGGTCGAGCGTCTGTCGTCCGCCACCGACGCGGTCACCGACCCGGGCTTCGAGACCGGCGCGCTGACCCGGTGGAGCCAGAGCACGGGTACGGCGTCGAGCGTGGCCGCCTCCAGCGGCACCTGTCTGCTGGCGGGCTGGGCCAAGGCGGCCACCGCCGGTGAGGAGGTGGCGGTCGGGGTGAAGGGCTTCGGCGGTACAGAAACGTATCTGCGGACCTCGGCCACGGCCTACGCCCAGCAGCCGGTCTTCTTCACCACCGGCGCCTCCGTCACCTCGGCGCAGGCCTACCGCTACAAGAACTCCGGCTCCGCGGCCGGGTACTGCGACGACCTCACGGTCGTCAAGCTGCCCTGACCACCGGTCGGTCAGGCCCTGGGGGCGGGTGGTGCCGGGTGTCCGGCGCCACCCGCCCGGCGGCCGTTCCCCGGCTCGCATTGACGCTCGTAGACAGGGGTGTAAACCTCGGCACGTGCAGGTGACGATTCGAGAAGTTGCGAAGGCGGCCGGGGTGTCCCCGTCCACGGTTTCCCGGGCGCTGGCGCCGGACGGAACGGTGAGCGCGGTGACCCGGGAGCGGGTCCAGGCCGCCGCCGACCGGCTCGGCTACCAGCCGAACCGGGCCGCACGTGGCCTCATCACCGGCCGTACGGGCCATCTGGGCGTGATCGTCCCCGACCTGCTCAACCCCTTCTTCGCGGACATCTGCAAGGGCGTGCAGGCCCGCGCCCGGGGCCTCGGCCACGCCGTGTTCGTCAGCGACGCCGAGCGCGACGAGGGCCTGGAGCTGGACGCGATCCGCACGATGGCGTCGGAGGTGGACGGCATCGTGCTGTGCGCCCCGCATCTGAGCAGCGAGGAACTGCGCTCCCTGGACCAGATCACGCAGCGGCCGATCGTGCTGCTGCACCGCAAGGAGCCGGGCTTCGCCAGCGTCACCGCCGACATGGTCGAGGGCATGACCGACGCGCTCACCCATCTGCACGCCCTCGGCCACCGCCGGATCGCCTATGTCGGCGGCCCCCGCAGCACCTGGACCGCTCAGGAGCGGGCCGCCGGCATCGAGGCGGTGGCGGACTCCGGCAAGGTCGAGATCGTGCGCGTCGGCAGCGTCGCCCCCCACTTCGACGGCGGTATCACGGGCGCCGCCGACGTGGTGCTGGCCAGCGGCGCGAGCGCGGTGGTGGCCTTCAACGACATCGTCGCGTTCGGCCTGATCAGCCGCTTCACCGCGCGGGGGGTCCGGGTCCCGGAGGAGATGAGCGTGGTCGGCTGCGACGACATCGCCCTCGCCGGGATGGCCGCCCCGCCGCTGACCACCGTCGGCGTCCCCAAGGCGCACGCCGCGCGGGCGGCGGTGGATCTGCTGTTCCGGATCCTGGGGACGCCGTCGGAAGCGGGCGCCCAGCCACCGCAGCGGGTGCTGCCGACGCATCTCGTGGTCCGGGGGTCGACGGCGGCGATCGAGCCCCGGTAGCCGCGCCGCCCCCGGCGGGCACGGGCCGTACCGACGGCGCCTACCAGCGCGGCATCGTCGGATCGAACCCCGGGCGCACCCTTCGCAGATAGGCCGTGTCGTCGCGATGCTCACGCCCCAGGCGCAGGTACCTGGCGTGGAGCCGGTCCAGGGCGGCGCGGTCGAGCCGGACGCCGAGACCGGTGCCCTGAGGCACCGGGACCGAGCCGTCGACGAACGACAGCGCGCCCGGCACCACGACGTCCTCCGCCGCGTTCCACGGGTAGTGCGTGTCGCAGGCGTGGTCGAGCGAGGCCGTGGCCGCCGCCGCGTGGGTCATGGCGGCGAGGCTGATCCCGAGGTGGGAGTTGGAGTGCGCGGACAGCCCCCAGCCGACGGCCCGGCAGACGTTCCCGAGCGCCACGGTGGCCCGCAGACCGCCCCAGATGTGGTGGTCGCCGAGCACGATCCGCACGGCACCGCGCGCCACGGCAGGCCCGACGTCCTCCAGCGAGGTCACGCACATGTTGGTGGCGAGCGGGAGGGTCGTCCGGGCGGCGACCTCGGCCATGTCCTCGACGCCGGCCACCGGGTCCTCCAGGTATTCGAGGAGGTCCGCCAGTTCGCCGACCACCGACAGCGCGGTCTGCCTGCTCCAGGCCGCGTTGGGGTCGAGGCGCAGCGGATGGCGGGGGAACTCGGCGCGCAGCGCGCGCAGGGCGGCGATCTCCTCCTCCGGCGGGAACACGCCGCCCTTGAGCTTGAGCGAGCGGAAGCCGTAGCGGTCCACCATGCGCACGGCCTGGGCCACGACACCGTCCGGGGTCAGGGCCGCGCCCCACTCGTCCGCACCCGGGTCGCCATCCGCGCCCGACTCCCCGTCCGCGCCCGGGTGCCCGGCCCACTTGTAGAACAGATAGCCGCTGTAGGGCACCGCGTCCCGCACCCGGCCGCCCAGCAGATCCACCACCGGTACGCCCGCCAACTGTCCCTGCGCGTCCAGGCAGGCCACCTCCAGCGCCGCGTACACCCGCCGGATGTCGAAGGCGGGCGCGGGGACGGGCGCCGGTCCGCGTGACTCGGGCGGGTCGGTGCGGTCGGACCAGCGGCGCCAGGGCGCGTCGGGCCCGTAGTCGACCCCGTCCGCGTGCCCGGACAGCAACTCCCTCACCCGCGAGGCCAGTTCGCCCGTCTCGTACACGCTGGTGCCGGGCAGACGGGAGCCGACCAGCTCCAGCCAGTCCAACTGCCAGGCGTGCCCGGCGCATTCGCCGAGTCCCGTCACCTCGCCGCCGCGGCCGTCGGCCACCACCAGTTCGACGACGGCGCGCAGGACATGGGGCTGGTGCACGCCGTCGGCGTTGAGCAGCGGGGGGTCGGCGAAGGCCACGGGGGTGACACGGAGTTCCTGGACGATCATGTGCGAGAGCCTTCCGGGGGCCGCCGGTGGTGGGCTCAGCCCTGGGGGACGGTGGTGTTGTACTTCTCGAACATCTCGGCCGCGGCCTCCCGTACGGTCTTCTTCCCGAAGAGGACGTCCTCGTTGACGCGCCGGAACTCCAGCTTGTCCTCGTCGGAACCGGACGGCGGGATCGCGGACGCCGTGAACCGCCGCTCCAGCGCGCTCACATACTCGTACACCACCCGGTCGCCCTCGCCGAGTCCGGGGGCGATGCGGTTCATGGTCCGCCGGTTCGGCGGGAGTCCGCGCACCACACCGAGGGCGGCGCCGGCCGCCGGGTCGTTGAGGAGGAAGTCGATCAGCAGCGCGGCCTGCCGTCGGTGCGCGCTGCTGCGGCGTACGCACATCATTCCGGGTTGCGCGGTCAGTCCCAGTGGCGCGCCGGCCGAGGCGGTGGGGAAGGGGACGAGGGAGATGTCGCCGTACGCCTCGAAGTAGGGCATGACGGTGCCGGTGAGGTTGAACTCGGCGGCGGACAGCTTCCGTACGAGCGGGGAGCTGGCGGTCGAACCGTCGTAGGAGGCGGTGAGAGGGGGCGGGGTGAAGACGCCCTTGTCGCGCAGCCGTGCGGTGAGTTCCCAGAACGCGGTGAGGTCGGCCTGGGTGAAGCCGAGTGAACCGTCGTCCTTGTACAGGGACTTGCCGCGCTGGACGAGCCAGAGGTCGAAGGTCTCGCTGTAGCGGCCGAAGTCGGTGAGCGGGGACCGGTCGGGGGCCGCCTTCCTCAGGGCGGGGCCGACGTCCTCGATGAGGTCGTCCCAGGTCCAGCCGGGCTTGGGGAGCCCGCCGGCCTTGCGCCAGATCGCGGGGTCGACGAGCAGCGCCTGGGTGGAGATGCCCGTGGGCACCGCCCACAGATCGCCGTCCAGCCGGTCGGCGTCCACATAGACCTGGGGGATCTCGTCGATGCCGATGCCGGAGAAGTCGGGGCCGCCGAGGTCGGCGATCAGTCCGTTGGCGGCGTAGGACCGCAGTTGGTAGTAGTCCATCTGCAGGACGTCGGGGCCGGTGCCCGCGGCCACCTGGGTGGCGAGCCGCTGGAAGTAGGAGTCGTACCCGGTGAAGGAGACCGAGACCTTGATCCTCGGGTTGCGCCGCTCGAAGAGCCGGACCGCCTTCTGGGTGGCCACATTGCGCTCGTCGCCGCCCCACCACTGGAAGTTCAGGTGCGCCTCGCCGTCGGCCGAGGCGTCCTCACCGCCGCATCCCGCGAGGGCGGCGCCCGCACCCAGGGCGCCGAGCGAGGCGAGCAGCCGACGGCGTGAGGGCGAGGGGAGGACACGGGGTCGGCGCATCGGGGACATCGGCGGCCCTTCGCTCGGCGGGTCGAGTGAGCAGGAAGGAACGACTGCAAACGTTCCCACTCTGTTTCCAACTGGCCCGGAAGCTACGCGCGGCCCCTGACCCAAGTCAATGCCGCACACCAAATAATCATGGGGTTCCTCGCCTCTTGCGCATGGCCGAGATCGCATGCAAACGTTGCCGCCGTCATCCATCCTCGATGTGGAGGAGCCGTACACGATGGCCCAGGCGACCGCCCCGCCCCGCCCTCTGCCCCGCCCGCGCGGCGGCGCCACCGATCACGCCCGGCCGGCACGGCGCCGGCGTTCGACGGCCCTGTCGGCGCATGTCTTCCTCGCCCCCTGGCTGATCGGCATGATCGCGCTGACCCTGGGCCCGATGCTGACCTCGCTGTATCTGTCGTTCACCGACTACGGCCTGTTCACCAGCCCGAAATGGGTGGGCCTCGCCAACTACCGCTACATGCTGGAGGACGACCGGTTCCTCGCCTCCATCGGCGTCACCCTCAGATATGTCTTCGTCGGTGCCCCGCTCAAGCTGGCCGCCGCACTCGCCGTGGCGCTGCTGCTCAACCGGGCCCGCCGCGGGGTCGGTCTGTACCGCGCCGCCTTCTACGCGCCGTCACTGCTCGGCGCGAGCGTGAGTGTCGCGCTGGTCTGGCGGTCGCTGTTCGCCACCGACGGGTTCACCGACAAGACCCTGGGCTCGCTCGGGATCCACCTCGGCGGCTTCACCGACAACCCCGACTACGCCCTGTATCCGCTGATCACGCTGACCGTCTGGCAGTTCGGCGCCCCCATGGTGATCTTCCTCGCCGGGCTGAAGCAGATCCCGAGGGAGCTGTACGAGGCGGCGTCCCTCGACGGGGCGGGCCGCGCGCGCACCTTTCTCTCCATCACCCTGCCGATGCTGTCCCCGGTCCTCTTCTTCAACCTGGTCCTGGAGATCATCAACTCGTTCCAGTCCTTCACCTCCGCGTTCGTGATCAGCAACGGCGGCGGCGGACCGGCCGACTCGACCCTGCTGTACTCCCTCTACCTGTACGAACAGGCCTTCACCAACTTCCACATGGGGTACGCCTCCGCGATGGCATGGGTCCTGCTGATCGTGATCGCGCTGGTCACGGCGATCGTCTTCCGCACCTCCCGCATGTGGGTCCACTACGGCCAGGAGGACGCCTCGTGACGACCACGGCACCCCCGCCCCCGGTCCCGGCCCCGGTCGCCGACTCGCCCGCGGGCCGCCTGCGTGCGGCGCTGTGGCATCTCGTCTGTGTGGCGATCGGCCTGGTGCTGCTCTATCCGGTGCTGTGGCTGCTCACCGCGTCGGTGAAGTCCGGCACCGAGATCATCTCCAATCTGAGCCCCGTCCCGGAGGTCTTCACCCCGGGCAACTACACCCACGCGATCGACGGGGTCAGCGGTATCTCGCTGTGGCGGATGTTCGGCAACTCGCTGCTGATCTCGGCGGGGACGGTCGTCGGCAACGTGGTGTCCTGCTCACTGGCCGCCTACGCCTTCGCACGGCTGCGCTTCCGCGGCCGTGGCCTGTACTTCGCGCTGATGATCGGCACGCTGATGCTGCCGCTGCACGTGGTGCTGATCCCGCAGTACGTCATCTTCCAGAAGCTCGGCATGGTCGGTACGTATCTGCCGCTGATCCTGCCGAAGTTCCTGGCCACCGAGGCGTTCTTCGTCTTCCTGATCGTCCAGTTCATCCGCTCGCTGCCGCGTGAGCTGGACGAGGCGGCGATCATCGACGGCTGCGGCCCGTACCGCACCTTCTGGCACGTCGTCATGCCGCTGCTCAAGCCCGCGCTGGTGACCACGACGATCTTCTCGTTCATCTGGAGCTGGAACGACTTCCTCCCCCAGCTGATGTATCTGGCCGATCCGGACACCTACACGCTGCAGTTGGGCCTCAGGATGTTCGTCGACCAGTCCGGCAGCGCCGCGTTCGGCCCGATGTTCGCGATGTCCGTGCTCACGCTCGTACCGGTGGTGTTGTTCTTCCTCGCTTTCCAGCGCCTGCTGGTGGAGGGTGTCCAGACGTCCGGGCTGAAGGGATAGGCGGGGCGGCATGCGACGTGCGTGGTTCCACCTGTTCGCGGACTGTCTGCTCCTCGGTGTGTTCCTGCTGGTCTGCGCGCTCCCCGTCGTCACCGCGTTCCCCGCGTTCGTCGCCGGCTGCGCGGTGCTGCGGGAACAGGCCCATGGCGGGCCGGGGGTGACCCCCGCGACGATGCTGGCCGCGCTGCGCCGCGTACTGCGTTCGGGGCGGGCGGTCTGGCTGGTGCCGACGGGGGCGGGGGCGCTGCTGTGGCTGGACGCCGTGGCGCTGGACGCGCACGGGCCCGGCATGGGCGTTCCGGTGGCCGTGGCGAGCACGGTCCTGGCCGCCCTGGGGCTGCGGTGCGCCGCCGGCTGGCGGGAGGGGACCTCCTGGCGGGCGGTCGTCGTCGCGGCGTTCCGCTCGATGCCGGAACAGCCTCTCGTCCCCGTGCTGCTGGCGGGGGCGACGGTCGCGGTCGCCGCGCTGCTCGCCATGTCCCCGGTCCTGCTGATCGTCGTCCTCGGCCCGCTCGCGCTCGCGGCCACGGCCGCCGACGCCTGGCGACCGCTGTCACCCGCCGCCCCCTCCCCCGAGTCGTCCCCCCGTTGAACCATGGAACCGATCGGAGTACGCATGCCCGCCGACACCGCACGCCGCCGCTGCGCCGTGGTGGGACTGGGCGCCCGCGCCCGGCTCTTCGCCCAGGCGCTCGCCGGTCCCTACGCGGACCGGATCGACCTGGTCGGCTTCTGCGATGTCAACCCGCGCAGAATGGCGGTGCACAACGAGTGGATCGGCGCCTCGGTCCCGGCGTACGCCGCCGAGGACTTCACGGAGATGTTGCGCCGCGAACGCGTCGACCTCGTCGTCGTCTGCACCGTGGACCACACCCACGACCACTACATCGTCCAGGCCCTGGAGGCCGGCTGCGACGTCGTCACCGAGAAGCCGATGACGACCGACGCCGACAAGGCCCGCCGCATCCTGGACGCCCGGCGACGCACCGGCCGCGAGGTGCGGGTCGCGTTCAACTACCGCTACAACCCGGTGCATTCGGCCGTACGGGAGCTGCTCGCGGACGGCGGGATCGGCGAGGTCGGCTCGGTGCACTTCGAGTGGCTGCTCGACCTGCGGCACGGCGCCGACTACTTCCGCCGCTGGCACCGCGAGAAGGCCAACTCCGGTGGCCTCATGGTCCACAAGGCCACCCACCACTTCGACCTCGTCAACTGGTGGCTGGGCACCGAGCCCGAAACCGTGTACGCGCAGGGAGGGTTGTTCTTCTACGGCGACCGGGCGGGCGCGCGCCGCGGCCTGGCCCGGGACTACGCCCGCGCCCACGGCTCCCCCTCGGCGGCGGACGACCCCTTCGCCGTACGGCTGGCCGACTCACCGCTGCTCTCCGCGCTGTACCTCGACGCGGAGACCGAGGACGGCTAC
Source organism: Streptomyces phaeolivaceus (assembly GCF_009184865.1). Lineage (NCBI taxonomy): Bacteria > Bacillati > Actinomycetota > Actinomycetes > Kitasatosporales > Streptomycetaceae > Streptomyces > Streptomyces phaeolivaceus. The sequence goes on from NZ_CP045096.1 coordinate 854,083, forward strand.
CACCGCGACCAGAACGTCTTCGGCCCCGGGGTGACGATCGAGGACGACATGGCGGTCCTGGTCCGCTACGCCTCCGGCGCCAGCCTCACCTACCACCTCACCGCGTACGCCCCCTGGGAGGGCTACCGGATCGCCTTCAACGGCAGCGAAGGACGTCTCGAACTGCTCGTCGAGGAGTCCACCTGGACCCGGTCCGAGGTGATCGTGCCGGGTGACAGCGCGGTGCTGCACGGGGAGTCGGTGGGCGACACGGCGGGGCGTACGGAGCTGCTGCTGCGCCGGTTCTGGGAGCCGCCGCGCGCGCTTGAGGTGCGGACCGGCGAGGGCGGACACGGCGGCGGTGACGTACGGATGCTCGCGGACCTGTTCGGTGAGCCCGCGCCCGATCCGCTGGGGCGGGCGGCGAACGCCACCGACGGCGCTCGCTCGCTGGTCACGGGCCTGGCCGCGAACCGGTCCTTCGAGTCGGGACGGCCGGTACGGACACGGGACCTGCTCGACGTGTGAGCGGGGGCCGGCCACGAGGTCAGGAGGCCTGGGGGCCGAACTCGCCGTAGAGGTCCGCGAGGAACGTCGACAGGTGGGTGAACTCGCTCTGGAGGTGGAAGAACAGTTCGAGGGCGATGGACAGACTGAACGCTCGCCCGCCCGCCCGGCCGGCCTCGTCCTCGGGGGCCAGGGCGGGCCCCTGTCGAAGATGAAGCGGCTGCGGAGTTCGAAGCCGCCCTCGGTGTCGCGGGCCAGGTGGAGCATGACCCCGCCCTCGATCTCCGCGCACGCGTAGGCGTGGTCTCCGGCCTCCTCGAAGCGGCTGCCGTCCATGCCGAGGACGTCCGTACTGAAGTCGGCGAGGCCGGCGGGCGGCTTCCGCGCGGCGCCGCTCTCCGCCGCCGCCGGTGGCACCAGGGAGAACACCTGTGCCGCCGCGCGGAGTTGGGCGTCGACGCGGTCCTCCATATAGCCGCGCAGCGCGCTCCCCGTGAGCAGACCGAAGGCCGTGAACCCGACCGTGAGCAGCGCGACGGCCAGGAACAGCACCCGGCTGCGCAGCGACGCCCTCGCCCAGGGGCCGGAGGCACGGGGGTCGGGGGCACGGGGGTCGGGGGCACGGGGGCCGGGGGCACAAGGGCTGGTCACGGCCTCGGTCCGCGCAGCACGTATCCGACGCCGTGCACGGTGTGGATGAGCTTCGGGCCGCCGTTGTCGATCTTGCGGCGCAGATAACTGATGTAGGTGTCGACGATGCCGGTGTCCCCGTTGAAGTCGTAGTCCCAGACCCGCTGGAGGATCTGCGGCTTGGAGACCGTGCGCCCGGGGTTGGTCATCAGGTAGTGCAGCAGCCGGAACTCGGTGGGCGACAGTCGCAGCGGCTCCCCGGCCCTGGCCACCTGTACCCCCTCGGCGTCCAGCTCCAGGTCGGCGACGCGCAGCAGGGCCGTCGGATCTCCGCTGGTGCGGCGCAGGACGGCGCGAATGCGGGCGATCAGCTCGTGGAGGTCGAAGGGCTTGGTCACGTAGTCGTCCCCGCCGAGGACCAGCCCCTCGATCTTGTCCTGGGTGGCGTCCCGGGCGGTGAGGAACACGACGGGCACATATCCGGTCCGGGACGCCGTGGCGGGGCGGTCCTGTTCGCGCAGCCGCCGGATCACCTCGAAGCCGTCCGGGTCGGGCAGCATCACGTCCAGCAGGACCAGATCCGGTGAGACCTCCCGCGCCCGGTCCAGCGCCTCCTGTCCCGTCCCGGCCGCGGCGACCGTGAACCCGGCGTGCCGCGGGGCCGCGCACAGCACGGCCGCCGCGCCTTCCAGGGCGTCTGCCACGGACCGATCAGCCGCACCGGCGCGGTGGGGCGTGCTGCGGGGCGTGGTGACCTGGCCCTCGTACCGGGCCGGACGCTGGTTCCTGCCATCGACGACCACTCCGCTTCGCTCGTACGGAGACACGCGGCGCCGGAAGGGGGGGAGGGCGGCGCCGCGTGTCCGTCTGGGCCCGCGCACAGTGGCGGTCCCGCGTACGACGTTCCCGAGTGGTCCTGAGAGGTCTCTGAGAGCCGAGAAGGCGACCACGCAGGTCGCACGCGTACCCGAGGGGGATGCCGGCCCGTTTCCCAGGAAGTTCCCAGAACCGACCGGCCGACCGGAACGGGACGTCACGAACCGGGCCGGTTCCCTGCGGACGTGCGGCTGGACGTCGGAGTGGATCAGACGGCCACCGTGACGGGCGCTCCCGTGACGGAGAGGACGTAGTCCAGGGCGACGTCCGGGGCGAGCCCGCGGAGCAGCAGCCCGTCGGGAGTGACGTCGAGGACGGCGAGATCGGTGATGACGCGATGCACCACACCCACTCCGGTCAGGGGCAGCGTGCACTCCGTGACGATCTTCGGTGAGCCGTCCTTCGCCACATGGTCGGTGAGCACGACCACCCGACGGGTGCCGGCCACCAGGTCCATGGCACCGCCCATGCCCTTCACGAAGCTGCCCGGGACCGTCCAGTTGGCGAGATCCCCGGTGGCGGACACCTGGAGCGCGCCCAGGATCGCCAGGTCCACATGACCGCCCCTGATCATCGCGAAGCTCGTCGCGGAGTCGAAGATCGAGGCCCCGGGCACGGCGGTGACCGTCTGCTTTCCGGCGTTGATCAGGTCCGCGTCCTCCTCGCCGTCATAGGGGAAGGGCCCCATGCCGAGCAGACCGTTCTCGCTCTGCAGCAGCACGTTCACACCGTCGGGGACATGGTTGGCCACCAGCGTCGGAATACCGATGCCGAGGTTGACGTAGTCACCGTCCCTGAGTTCTCCCGCGGCGACCGCCGCCATCTCGTCCCGGCTCCAAGGCATGTCAGACCCCCTGCCCGACGACGCTCGGCCGCCGCACCGTGCGGCGCTCGATCTCCTTGGGCCGGTCGGCGGCCCGGACCACATGGTCGACGTAGATCCCGGGCGTCATCACGTCGTCCGGGTCGAGATGTCCGTCGATCACCACTTCGGCGTCGACCACCGTGACCCGCCCCGCCGTCGCCACCAGCGGGTTGAAGTTGCGGGCCGTCCGCCGGTAGCGCAGATTGCCCGCCGCGTCGGCGGTGTGCGCGTGCACGAGTGCCAGGTCGGCGACGATGCCGCGTTCCAGGACATAGGTGTGGCCGTCGAAGTCGGCGTGGGGCTTGCCCTCGGCCACCGATGTACCGGCCCCGGTCCGGGTGTAGAAGCCGGCTATCCCGGCGCCGCCCGCGCGCAGCCGCTCGGCCAGCGTGCCCTGGGGGCAGAACTCGACCTCCAGCGTCCCGTCGAGGTACTGCCGGGCGAACAGCTTGTTCTCCCCGACGTACGAGGCGACGACCTTGGTCACCTGGTTGTTCTCCAGGAGCAGTCCCAGGCCCTTCCCGTCGATCCCCATGTTGTTCGACACGATCGTCAGGTCGCGTACGCCCGAGTCGCGCACGGCCTCGATCAGATCGACGGGGTTGCCGGACAGTCCGAACCCGCCGACCGCGAGGGTGATCCCGTCACGAAGCGTTCCCGCCAGCGCTTCCTCCGCACTGGCTCTCAGCATGGCCATGGCCGTCCGTCCCTTCAGGAGGTGCTCCGCACTGTTCATTCAGTGGTCGCCCCTCTTTATGACAATGGGCCTGGTGGAGGGTCAATCAATGACGTCTCTTCTCCCGCCCAGCGGACGATCGGCGATTCTTCGTCCACTGAGTGGACGCCCACGTTAGGGTGGGCGACGACAGCGACAACCGGGGAAGGCCGTGAAGCCCATGCAGCGCCCGAAGCCCGTGAGTGAGTCACCGAGTGTCGTGGCACGGGCGGCGGCACTGCTCCGGGCGCTGTCCGGCCGTACCGCGTCCGGTGCCTCGACGACCCGGGTCGCCGAGGAGGCGGGCCTGCCACGTGCCACGGCACACCGACTGCTCGAATCGCTGGCGGCGGAAGGGCTGGTGGACCGCGACGCCCGCTCGGGACTCTGGTTTCTCGGTCCGGAGACATATGTGCTCGGTATGGCGTCGGCGGCGCGCTACGACCTCACCGAGGAGGCGCGCGGGAGCGTGCTCCGGCTGGCCAGGGAGACCGGCGAGAGCGCGTTCTTCTCGGTCCGCCGAGGGGACGAGACCGTGGTGCTGCTCAGGGAGGACGGCGATTTCCCGATCCGCTCCTATGTGCTCCACGAGGGCGCCCGCTTCCCGCTGGGTGTCGCCTCGGCCGGTATCGCGATCCTCGCCCACCTTCCCGGCGGCCAGGCGGAGGACTATCTGCGCAGGACGGACCTCGTCCGGCGGTGGGGCGACGCCTACACGGCCGTGAGCCTCCGGGAGCGGCTGGCGGCGACCCGCGCACACGGCTGGGCCCTCAACCCCGGGCTCATCGTCGAGGGTTCGTGGGGCATGGCCGCCGCGGTGTTCGACCGCGCGGGCGTTCCGGGCTGGGCACTGACCCTCACCGGAATCGAGTCGCGCTTCCGCCCCGATCGCCAGGAGTCGCTGGGCCGTCTGCTCCTGGAGGAGGCACACCGGCTCACGAGGTCCGTGCGCTGACCCCCGTCCGGCGGGGAGCGGGCCCGACGGTCCCGAGCGACGCGGTCAGAACAGCCCGTTGTCGTGCGGGAGTTCGGCCGGGACGGGCATGACGACGTCCCAGTGCTCGACGATCCTGCCGTCCGCGAGGCGGAACAGGTCGTAGTAGGCGACCGGCACACCGAACTCGCCCTCGGACAGCACCAGGACGAAGTCGCCTTCGGCGATGACCTTGTGAACCTTCTCGTACAGGCGGCTCCTGCCCTGCTCGGCCCACCGCTCCGCTGCCGCGCCGAAGCCGTCGACCCCGTCGCCGACCTCGGGGCTGTGCTGGTGGCAGGTCTCGGTGGAAAAGCAGTCGGTCGGCGCCGAGCGGTCGGCGCCGACAAGGACCTGCTGGGCGAACTCCGTCACCAGGGCCCGGTTGGCCTCGGTCCTGTCGGTGTCCCCCGGCTCGGTGGGGCCGTCGGTCTGCGAACGGCCGGAGACGGTGACCGCGACCCGCGGGGCGAGGGCGTCCCGGTGCTCGGCCACCTTGCCGTCCGTATCGACCCGGAAGACGTCGAAGGCGACGAGCGGGACCGGCCCCACGCCGTGGTGAGTGCCGTGCACGGCGACCAGGTCGCCATCGGCGATGACCCGGTGGACCTCGTGCCGGAAGGCGTCCGGCACCGGTCCGAAGGGACGGGTCACCCTCGCGTCGCGCCGGGATCACCAGGCCACGGGCAGCTCCCGTACGCCGTGGATGGCGCGCCCTTCGAACGCGTACTCCTCGGCGGTCCCGTGCAGGCGCAGTCCCGGCAGCCGGTGGAACAGCATGGGCAGCGCGATCTGGAGTTCGGCGCGGGCCAGCGACTGGCCGAGGCAGTGGTGGAGACCGTGACCGAAGGCCAGGTGCCGGTCGGCCTGCCGGGCGAGGTCGAGCCGGTCGGGGTCGGCGAAGACGGCGGGGTCCCGGTTGGCGGCCTGCAAGGCGACCACCACGCCCTCGCCGGCCCGGATGGTGACACCGCCGATCTCGACGTCCTCGGTGGCGATACGGCGCATGCCGATGTGGACGACGGTGAGGTAGCGCAGGAGTTCCTCCACGGCGCCGGGCACGAGATCCTCGTCGGCCCGCAGCGCGGCCAGCTGCTCCGGGTGCCGCAGCAGGGCGACGACGCCGAGGGAGAGCATGCTCGCGGTGGTCTCGTGGCCCGCGATGAGGAGCTGGACGAGCATCCCGGCGGCCTCCTCGGCACTCGCCTCGCCGGTGGCGACCCGTTCCGTGGCGAGCTTGCTCATCAGATCGTCGCCGGGTGCGCGCGACTTGGTGGCCAGCAGCCGCTGGAGGTAGCCGAAGAGGGCGCCCCAGCCGGCGCGCATCGCCTCCGGCCCGGCCGACACGGTCGCGAACGCGGCGGCGTGCCGGTTGATGAAGTCACGATCCTCGTAGGGCACCCCGAGCAGTTCACAGATGACCAGGAGCGGCAGCGGCAGGGTGAAGTGTTCGACGAGGTCGGCGGGCCGCTCCTGTTTCACGAGACCGTCGAGCAGCTCGCCGGTGATGTTCCGGATGGCCGGCCGCAGTTGTTCGACCCGGCGGAAGGTGAACTCGGGGATGAGCATGCGCCGCAGCCGCGTGTGGTCGGGCGGGTCCATGGCGAAGAGCTGGCCGGGGGTGGTGGGCGGTGGCGTCGGCTGAAGGCCCGGGAAGCCGGGCCGGGTGTTCCGGGAACTGAAACGCGCGTCGCTGAGGACCGCGCGGGCGTCCTCGTGGCGGGTGACGAGCCAGGGGTGGGTGTCTCCCCACAGGGTGATCCTGGCGAGGGGGCGCTCCGTGATCCAACGGCCGTACTCGGCGGCGGGATCGAGGAGGGGACGCCGATGGGGCAGGGGCGGGAGGGACGGCAGCGGGGGCAGGGTGTCCGTCGGGCTCATGTGGGGGGCTCCGATGCTCTTTCTCTGTCACTCGGTGAGTGGCGATACGGGTCAGGGCGAGGAGAAGGTCCTTGGCGTCGGCGACCCGGAGGACTGTGTCACGGGCACGGGTCGGCCAGGGGTGCGGCAGGCCAGGGGCATGGGCGGGCGGTTCCGCGGCCCGGCTCGGGGGAATGACCGGAGTCGTTCTGGCCCTGCATGATCGGACCCTATCCACCTACTTGAACGTTCACGCACAAAGTCATGGGTTTCTTGTGCGAATGACGTGAGGGCGGTGCGCCGAGCGCACAAAGGGGGCCGACGGGGAGGAGCGAGGAGAGGAGTACGGCGGCCGGCCGGGCAACGGCCGGGCGGGCGGGCGACGGCCGGGCGGGCGGGCGACGGCCGGGCGGCCGGGCAACGGCCGGGCGGGCGGGCGACGGCCGGGCGGGCGGGCGGGCGACGGCCCGCCTAGACGACGCCTTCGGGCCTCGACGCCGAGGCCTCTTCGCGCCGGTGCGAGAGAAAGCCGAAGAAGCCGGCCGCGAAGCCGCTGATGAGCCCGCTCATGGCGTGATTGACGGCGTTGGCCGCCGCGCCGTCGGGCACGCCGACGAGCAGGTAGTTGACGAGGACGCCGACCAGCGCGCCGATCACCCCCGCCGTCAGCGCGGACGGCGGGGCGGTGCGCTTCGCGGACGGTGCCGCGGCCCCGGGTTTCCCGCCAGGTTTTGTGGTCATTGTCGACTGCCCACGGACCAGAGCGTACGCTCCGATCCAAAATAGAGCGTTCACTCTGTTTTGCGGGGCATGGAAGGACTGAGCATCGCCGCCGTCAGCCGTGAGTCGGGGGTGTCCAACGGCGCCCTCTACCACCGCTTCGGCGACCGCCGCGGACTGCTCGTCGCCGCCCAGCAGCACTTCCTGGACAGCACCGTGACCGACTGGCTGGCCACCTCGGAGTCCCTGTGGAGCCTCGACGACCCCGACGAACTCCTGGCACGCCTGGTGGACCTGTTCCTCCGGGTCTTCACCGAGCGGCGGTCGGTGTTCCACGCTTTCATGATCACCGGACGCGCCGATCCCGAACTCCAGGCCCAGGGCGCCGACATGATGCGGCACGCGGCCGAGTACTTCACCTCCCACCTCAGTGAGCGCTTCGGCTGCACCACGGCGGCGGCTGCCACCGCGCACCAGATCATGCACGCCCAGGCCGTCCTGCTCGCCCTCCTCGACGACTCACAGACGGCGACGGTCGGCCTCACCCCCGCAGCGCGCCGGCGTCATCTGGTCCGCGCCCTGAGCGCGGTCCTGCAACCCACCGGATGACACACCGGACGCCGCTCCGACGCCCCGCCGTCGCGGGTCCGCCTCGGCCGAGCCGCCCGATCACGTACGAGCCAGGTCGCCCGACCCCGCGCCGAGGAGCCCGTTGACGACAAGTTGGGCCAGTGATTCGGCGGTTGTCGCCAGTTGCCGCGGCGAGGCGTTCTCGAGTCTGCCCAGGCGCCGGGCCAGGGGCACCTCCAGCATTCCCGACACGGGGCCCATGATGGCGAAGAACAGCACGTCCGCCGGGACGGGTGCCATGCGTCCGGACGTCACCAGCCGCTCGACGGCGGGCCGGACGAGCTCGAAGGTCGGAACGATGTAGTGCTCGTACAGATGGTCCAGCCGCTCGGTGTCCCGGGAGAACTCGTCCACCATCAGTCGTCCCATCAACGGCGTCTCCACGGCGTTCCAGTAGAGGTCGGCGATGAACCGTCTGAGCTGCTCGGCCTCGTCGACGGCGGTGTCCGGCCGCGGCAGCCGGGCGAGCTGCACGCCCAGCGCGCAGTCCACGACCGCACGCCAGAAGGCCGCCTTCGACCCGTACCGGTCGTTGATGAAGTTGTGGCTGACGCCGAGACGACGGGCCAGCTCACGGGCGGACGCCCGGTCGTAGCCCAGCTCCGCGAACGCCTCCAGCCCACGCTGGAGGACGTTCCGCTCCTCCGGCACGGCGGGAGTGCCCGCGCCGGGACGCCCCGGCCGTCGCCCTGATTTGACTCTCGCCGACATCCCTGCCTCCATGTTTTCCCGATCGCGCCGACGCGGACTCCTCCGTCGCGCCGACGCGCCTGTTTCGTGCTCCGAGGACCGGTGGACCGGCCGACAGTTTACTTGACATGCGTCAGATTATAGTCGCAATCTGACGCATGTCAGAATCCGATCGGTCGCGTCCCCCTGGGCTTCGATCCCGTCGAGAAGATGGTGTACGTGTGGGCCCTGGACGGCTCCGGCACGCTCTCCGGCCGCGCCCAGCAATCCCACTTCCAGGACGTCGTCACCAAGACGGCCTGCCCCGCGCTGCTCGCCGAGTACAACAGCGACAAGCGCTGGAACTACACCCGTTGGACCATCGCCGCGTACCAGGGAAACAGCGCGTGGCCGCAGCTCTTCGCCTCCGGCGACTGCCTGCCCGCGGAAAGCAGCCCATGACATCGGGGGTGACACGCGCGTGAACAGCGGCAGCGACAGCGACGACGGCGGTGGCCGGCAGCGGGTTCTCCTACTCCAATCTGGGCTACAGCTTGCTTGCCGCCGTCGTCGAGATCGCCTCCGGCATGGACTACGAACACTTCCTGGCACGGCGGATCCTCGCTCCCGCGGGCATGAGGAACACCGGTTACGTCCTGCCGCGTTGGGACACCTCACGGATCGCGGTGGAGTACGACGAACACGGGGTCTCCCAAGGACGGCCGCTGGACCACCCCTGGGCCCCCGACGGCCCGTACTGGAACCTGCGCGGCAACGGCGGCCTGCTGTCCACGGCCCGCGACATGTTCCTTTTCCACCGCGCCCTGACCGACGACACCCTCCTGGACCGCGAGGCGCGGGCCCAGATGTTCAAGGCCCACGTCCCCACCGGACTGCCTGGCTACGACGGTTACGCCTGCGGCTACGGCTGGATCGTCATGCCCGGCGGGAGTCTCGCCACCCACTCCGGCGGCAACGACTGGTCGTACGGCGTGAACGTGCACGCCGTACGCGGTGACCTGATGGTGTTCTGGGCCGGCAACCAGGCGGTCCAGGAAGGGAGATGGGATCTGCGGGAGGTTGCCCGACCTCTCACGCTGGATCTGATCGGGCAACTCCGGGCAGGCCGGGCCGACCGATCGCCCTAGTTCCGGTAGCGGAACACGATCCGGCCGCGTGTCAGGTCGTACGGCGGGAGTTCAACGAGTACCCGGTCCTCAAGCATGATCTTGATGTAGTTCTTGCGGATCTTCCCGCTGATGTGTGCGAGCACCTGGTGGCCGTTCTCCAGCTCCACGGTGAACATGGCGCTGCGCAGGCACTCGACGACTCTGCCCTCGACCTCGATGACGTTCCTGTTCCTCGTCATCGCACCAGTTCCAGGTTGCTGCCCAGCGGTCGGGCGCCGATGCCCTCGAACAGTGCCGAGGCGGCCCGGTTGGATTCCTGCACCTCGGTCCAGGCCGCGACGGCCCCGGAGCGGTGCAGCGTCCCCAGCGCGTGGGCGAGCAGTGCCCTCGCGATGCCCCGGCGCCGCTCGTCGGCCAGGACGGCGACGAGCCCGATGCGCGGCCGGATCACCCTCACCACCCGGATCAGACCGAGGTAACGGTCCGGTGCCGCTGCCACCGCGTACTTCGACGGGTCGACGATGGTGTCGCCCTCGGGGCGGGGAACCACCTCCGCGGGCATCGACTGCCACCCGACGGTCGCCTCGACCTCGGCACGGATCGCGCGGTCCACCGCCCGCAGCAGACGCTCGTCCGTCCGACCGGCGGGCACGATCGTCACGCCCGAGGGCGGTGGGACCGCTTCGAGGCCGGTGATCCGAGGGTCGGTCGGTACGACGTACTCCCACTCGCGGCGCCGGATCGTGAACCCGGCCCGCAGCCAGCCGGCGGTCAGCTCGGCGTCGGCCTCGTCGACCACCGTGTACAGCGGTGCCGGCAGGTGCGCCGTCATGGCCTCGGCGAGCCGGTCGAAGACGGTGTCGTGCCAGGCGTCGACGCTGACGAACAGACGTCCGTCGGGCCGGTGTTCCGCGTGGCCGCGGCCGACCACCAGGTCGTCCTCCAGCGCGTGCCAGTGCCGGTCCGCGACGCGTGTGATCACCACCGCGTCCTCGCTCAGGCCGTTCGTGAATGGCTTGGTGTCCATCGGAGTCTCCTTCAGGAGTGCCTTCGTTCTCAGGCGCTCCTGGCGACACCGGACGTCAGCCGTCGGACCGTGACGGGTTGAGGGAGCACCCACGGGTAACTGTGTTCACGGGGCTCACCTCCAGAAGACGACGACTGCACGGTCCACCGCGAACGTAGCAGCGGGGCACCACCTCGCTCAAAGCCTTTTCCACGGCCTCCGCGGCCGGGTCAGAGCAGGCGCAGTTCGCGGGCGCGGCGTACGGCGTCGTTGCGGCGGTTGACGGCGAGTTTCCGGAAGACGCTCTTGAGGTGGGTCTTGACGGTGTTCACGGAGACGCAGAGGTCGGCGGCGATCTCCTCGGTGGACATCATGCGGTCCAGCCGGCGCAGCACATCGCGTTCGCGTCCGCTCAGTTCCTCCACGACCGGTGGCCGGTCCTCGGGGTGGGACGGCGGCCCGGGGGTGAGCCAGCCGGCCGCGAGGCCTCTCAGGGGCGGGGTGTCGAGGAGGGGGCGGAGCCAGCCGCCGGCCTCGGCGAAGGGGCGGCGCAGCCGTTCGCGCCGGGCCTCGTGGAGGGCCTGGGCGACGAGCCGGCGGACGGCGGCCGGTTCCCCGGCGGCGTGCGCGGCCTCGGCGCGGAGCAGCAGGGCCCGTACGGTCACGGCGGGCCCGGTGTGGTGCTCGGGCAGTACGCCGTCCAGGAGGTCGAGTGCGGCGCGGGGTGTGCCCGCGGCCAGTCGGGCCCGTGCCTCGCCCACCGCGCACACCGGCTGGTGGCCGGGTACGGCGTGCAGCAGTGCGGCGGCCTCCTCGGGCCGGCCCCGGGCGAGCTGGGCGGCGGAGGCGACGAGGGCCGTGTGTCCCTCCGCCCAGGGGGAGGCGACATCGGCGGTCACGGTGGGTTGGGTCGCGGCCAGGGCCGCGCGGGTGTCGCCCTGGGCCAGCAGCAGGCGGGCGGTGGCGAGTGCCCGGCCCGCCTCCGTCACCGGGTCCCGCATGGCGGGGTGGGCGTCCGCCGCCGCGTCGAGGTGGGCGCGGGCCAGCCGCAGTTCGTCCCGGTCGACGGCGACGGCGGCCAGCACCAGCCGTCCGATGCCGAAGCCGGAGGGCTGGGGCAGGCTGTACCGCTCGGATACGGTCAGGGCGGCCATGGCCTTGCGTTCGGCCCGGCCGGGCCAGCCGTGCAGATAGTCGATGAGGGCGAGCCGGCCGAGGGAGTCCTCGCGGGGCAGTGCCGTCGAGGCGTCGCCGGTGCCGTCGGCGACCAGCGCCAGAGCGGCCCGCGCCTCCTCGTAGCGTCCGGCCCACAGCCGGGTGGACCCCAGGTGGGCCAGGAGCAGGGCGGTGAGTTCGGGGTGCTTGTCCAGGAGGTCGGCGGGGACCTGTTCGCGCAGTCGCTCGGCCGTTCCGGCCGCCTGCTCCGCCCGTCCCGGTGAGCCGGTCAGCCGGGCCGCCAGGGTCTCCAGCAGGAGGCAGCTGAGCCGGGCCGCCACCGGGCCGGGTTCGTCCTCGGCCTCCGCGCGGTCCTCCTGCGCCGCCAGGGTGCGTTCCGCGTGCCGCAGATGGGTCAGGCCCCGGTCGAGTTCGCGGTGGGACAGCTCACGGGCCGCCCGTACGAGGTGCGCGGCGGGGCTCGTCGCCTCGGGGCCCATGCCGGAGAACAGTTCGGTGAGGTCGTCGGAGCGCAGGCCCGTGAAGAGCCGGCCGATGGCGAGGTCGTCGACGAGGGCACCGGCGGTGAACTCCCAGTCCCCGGCGGCGGCGCCGTGGCCGAGCGTCTCCGTGAGGGTGCCCGAGCGGCGCAGCCACCGGGCGGCCCGGCGGTGGAGTTCGGGTTCCAGGCCGGGGCGGCGCATCCGCAGATGGGCGCGGAGGATCTCCCCGAAGAGCGGGTGGAGCCGGTACCGGGCGTGCCCGAGGTCCTCGACGAACGCGTTCTCCCGGTGCAGGGCGGCGAGGATGCCGGCGGCGTCGGCGCGTTCCGTCAGGGCGTCCGCCAGCTCGGGGTGGAACCGGTCCAGGACGCTGACCCGCAGAAGGAGGTCCTGTGTCTCGGGGGGCTGCCGTTCGAGGACCTCCGCGAGCAGGAAGTCGGCGACGGCGGTGCGTTCGGCCTCGAACCGCTTCAGATATGTCTCCGGGTCCGGGCTCTCCCGCGCGGCCAGCGCGCACAGCCGCAGACCGGCGGCCCATCCCCGGGTGCGTTCCACGAGGGTCCGGGCGACCGGCACCGGGAGGCGCAGGCCGTGCAGGCCCAGCAGGACGGTCGCCTCCTCGGGGGTGAAGGCCAGCTCGGCGTTCCTGATCTCCGTCATGTCGCCGGCCGCCCGGTGGCGGTGCAGGGGCAGCAGCGGTTCGGTGCGGGTGACGAGGACCAGGCGCAGCCCCCGTGCCGCGTGGTGCAGGACGAACTCCAGCTGGTCCGCGATCTCCGGGTGGGTGACCCGGTCGTACTCGTCGAGCACCACGATCACGGGCCGCTCCCGGGCGCCGAGTTCCGCGGCGAGCCGGGTCAGCAGCGTCCGGTCCACCTGGCCGGCGTCGGCCGGGCAGCCGATCTCCGGCGGCAGGGGGACTCCGGCGGTGCGCAGGGCCTGGAGGAAGTAGGCCCAGAACATGCCGGGGCCCTGGTCGCCGGCCTCGGTGGTGAGCCAGGCGACGGGCCGGTCCCGTCCCGCCGCCCAGTCGGCGACGAGCAGGGTCTTGCCGGCGCCGGCGGCCCCGTTGACCATGGACAGCGGGGTGCGCAGGGCCTGGTCGAGGTGGTCGGTCAGGCGTTTTCTGCGGAAGAACGTGGCGGGCCTGGCCGGTACGGCGAACCGGGTGCGCAGGAACGGGTCGCCCTGGGGATCGGCGCAGGGGACGGCCGGCCCCGGACCACTCTCCTCGGACCCTGCCACGGCGTTCACCACCACTGGTCGACAGGACTTGGGCAGCGCTCCCCGTTCAGCATCCCAGTGTTCCCCCGCGCCTGCCCGCCGCACAGCCCGGGAGGCTCTGCGGCGCTCTTTGCGGAACATTGCCCCCCTATTGCTGTAGCGATTACCCCAATTGGAATGGACGCTACAACAAAGTCGGCGTCCGGGACCCCACAGGAGGCCAAGCCATGACGAACACCCCCGGTCGGATCGATGTCCATCAGCACGCCGTACCGCCCTTCTACCGCGATCTCCTCGCCAAGGCGGGCATCGCCGAGGCGGGCATCGCCGAGGCGGGCGGGCGCGCGTTGCCGGACTGGAGCCCCGAGGCCGCGCTGGAGCTGATGGCGCTGCTGGGCACCGAGACGGCGATCCTGTCCGTGTCCACGCCGGGTACGGGTTTCCTCACCGACCCGGAGGAGGCGGTCGCCCTGGCCCGGCGGCTCAACGACCACGGCGCGTCGGTGGCCGCCGACCATCCGGGCCGCTTCGGTCTCTTCGCGACGCTGCCGAAGCCCGACCCGGTCGCGTCCGCCGCCGAGGCCGCCCGCGCGCTGGACGAGCTGGGCGCGGACGGGGTCACGCTGCTGGCCAACGACCAGAGTGTCTATCTGGGCGCGCCGCGGCAGGACCGGCTGTGGCGGGTCCTCGACGACCGTGCCGCCGTCGTCCTCGTCCACCCCGCCGACCTCCCGGGCCCGTCGGTCCCCGGTGTCCCGCCCTTCGCGGCGGACTTCCTGCTCGACACGTCCCGGGCGGCCTTCCTGCTGGTCCGCAACAAGATCGTCCGCGACCACCCGCGCATCCGGTTCGTCCTCAGCCACGGCGGCGGTTTCCTGCCGTACGCCTCCCACCGGATGGCCGCCGCGATCTCCGCCGGGACCGGCCGCAGCACCCTGGACGTCCTGGACGACTTCCGTGACATCTACTTCGACACGGCCCTGTCCTCCAGCCCGGCCGCCCTGCCCAGCCTGCTCGCCTTCGCCCGCCCCGGGCACGTCCTGTTCGGCGGCGACTGGCCGTTCGCCCCCACCACCGCCGGGCAGTACTTCGCGACCGGCCTGGACAGGCGTCGACCCGGCCGCCCTCGCCGCGATCAACCGCGTCAACGCCGAGGCGCTCTTCCCCCGGCTGGCCGCTGCCCCCGTCGCCCGGCGGAGCGTCCCGGTCCCGGTGCGGCTGCGGCGGGCCGCCCGGCGCCGGGCGGCCCGTCTGCTCTTCGCGCTGGTCCAGCCGGGCTCCGGCTGAGCCCCACCGGGGCGGGTCAGCCCCCGCTCTCCGCGCGGGCCACCAGGTCCAGCGCGACGTCCGTGATCATGTCCTCCTGGCCGCCGACCATCCCGCGCCGGCCGACCTCGACGAGGATCGTGCGGGTGTCGAGGCCGTACCGGGCGGCGGCCGTCTCCGCGTGCCGGAGGAAGCTGGAGTAGACACCCGCGTAGCCGAGGCTCAGGGTCTCGCGGTCGACACGCACCTCACGGTCCTGGAGGGGACGTACGAGGTCGTCGGCGGCGTCCATCAGCGGGAACAGGTCGCAGGCGTGCTTCCAGCCCATCAGGTCGGCGACCGCCACGAACGCCTCCAGCGGGCAGTTGCCCGCCCCGGCCCCCTGCCCGGCGAGGGAGGCGTCGACACGTACGGCACCGCTCTCGACCGCGACGACGGTGTTGGCCACACCGAGGGCGAGGTTGTGGTGGGCGTGGATGCCCAGCTCGGTGGCCGGGTCGAGGACGTCGCGGTAGGCGCGGAACCGGTCGCGTACGCCGTCCATGGTGAGCCGGCCGCCGGAGTCGGTGACATAGACGCAGTGGGCGCCGTAGGACTCCATCAGCTTGGCCTGGCGGGCCAGTTCGGCGGGTTCGGCCAGGTGGGACATCATCAGGAACCCGGCGACGTCCATGCCCAGGTCGCGGGCGGCGGAGATGTGCTGGGCGGAGATGTCGGCCTCGGTGCAGTGGGTGGCGACCCGGACGCTGCGGATGCCGAGGGTGTACGCCTGCCGCAGATCGTGCAGGGTGCCGATGCCGGGGAGCAGCAGGGTCGTGGGCACCGCCCGCGCCGTGGCGCCGACGACGGCCTCGATCCACTCCCAGTCGGTGTGGGCGCCGACGCCGTAGTTGACGCTGGAGCCCGCCAGGCCGTCGCCGTGCGCGATCTCGATGGCGGCCACGCCCGCCGCGTCCAGGGCGGCGGCGATCGTGCGGGCCTGGTCGACGGTGTAGCGGTGCCGGACGGCGTGCATACCGTCCCGCAGGGTCACGTCCTGGACGTACAGACGGGTCATCGGGCTGCCACCTCCGCGGCACGGTGGGCGGCCATGCGCTCGGCGGTGCGCAGCGCGGCCGAGGTCATGATGTCGAGGTTTCCGGCGTAGGCCGGGAGATAGTGCGCGGCTCCCTCCACTTCGAGGAAGACGGACACCTTGAGCGCCTCGCCCGCGCCGGGGGCGAGGGCGCACAGCGGGTCGTCGGCCGGTACGCGCTCGAACTGGACCTTCTGCTTGAGGCGGTAGCCGGGGACGTACGCCCGCACGCGGCCGACCATCTCCTCGACGGACGCGGCGACCTCCTCGGTGGCGCAGTCGGAGACCAGGCAGTGCACGGTGTCCCGCATGATCAGCGGGGGTTCGGCCGGGTTGAGGACGATGATCGCCTTGCCGCGTGCGGCGCCGCCGACCCGCTCGATGGCCGAGGAGGTGGTCTCGGTGAACTCGTCGATGTTCGCCCGGGTGCCGGGGCCCGCCGAGCGGGAGGCGATGGAGGCGATGATCTCGCCGTAGTGGACCGGGGTGACCGCGTTGACGGCGGCGACGACCGGGATGGTGGCCTGGCCGCCGCAGGTGACCATGTTGACGTTGGGGGCGCCGAGGTGGGCGTCGCCGTTGACGGGCGGGACGACGTACGGGCCGAGGGCGGCCGGGGTGAGGTCGACGAGGGTGCGGCCGAGGGGGCGCAGCACCTCGTCGTGGTGGCGGTGGGCGCCGGCCGAGGTGGCGTCGAAGACGATCTCGACGTCGGCGAACTCGTCCAGCCCCACCAGCCCCTCGACGCCCTCGTGGGTGGTGGCGACCTTGAGGCGGCGGGCGCGGGCCAGGCCGTCGGAGGCCGGGTCGATCCCGGCCAGCGCGGCGATCTCCAGGCTCTCCGACAGCCGCAGGATCTTGATCATCAGGTCGGTGCCGATGTTGCCGGAGCCGATGACGGCGACCTTGGTGCTCACTGATCGGCCCCTTCCGCGAACCGGACCCGTACGGAACCCAGGTCCGCGATGTGGGCCTCGAACAGGTCTCCCGGTGCGGCGGGCGCCATCGGGCCCAGGGCGCCGGTCAGCACCAGGTCGCCGGCGCGCAGCGGATCGCCCCGCTCGGCGAGCGCCGAGGCCAGCCACACCGCCGCGTTCAGCGGGCTGCCGAGACAGGCCGCGCCGGTGCCCTCGGAGACGGTCTCGCCGTCGCGCCGCATGGTCATCGTCACGGCCCGCAGGTCCACGGCGGTGAGCGGGACGGGGGTGGCGCCGAGGACGTACAGACCGCAGGAGGCGTTGTCGGCGACGGTGTCGACGAGGGAGATGTCCCAGCCGCGCACCCGGCTGTCGACGATCTCCAGCGCGGGCAGCGCGAAGTCGACCGCGCGCAGCACGTCGACGACGGTGCATTCGCGGTGCGGCAGATCGCGGCCGAGGACGAGCGCGACCTCGGCCTCCACCTTGGGCTGGAGCAGCCGCCCGGCGGGCACCTCGCCACCGTCCGGCACGGCCATGTCGGCGAACAGCGCGCCGAAGTCCGGCTGATCCACGCCGAGTTGCCGCTGCACGACGGCGGAGGTCAGGCCGATCTTGCGGCCGACGATCCGGCGGCCGGTGTCCTCGGCGCGTCGTACGTTCAGCTGCTGGACGGCGTACGCGGTCGCGAGGTCGCCGCCGCCGTCGAAGAGGTCGCGCACGGGCGGGCAGGGGACCCCGGTACGGGTGGCCTCGGCCAGCAGGTCGGCGGCCTTGACCACGGCCGATGGGTCGAGAGCGGGCGTCACGGTTGCCTCCGGGAGAGAGAAGCGGTGCGGTGGATACAGGACCGATATAGACATCGGGCCCGGAAGAGCACAAACTTTGTTCCGTGGTACGGAACAGTGAGACCGGCAGCATGCTGGAAAAGGCGACGATCATCCTGGAATGCTTCAGTCCCAGCGGTGGTCCGTTCCGTTTGTCGGAACTGGCGGAGCTGACCGGTCTGCCCAAGCCCACCGTGCACCGGCTGGGCGCGGACCTCGTACGGCTGGGCTGGCTGGAGCGCACGGGCCCGCGGTACCGGCTCGGCGCGAAACTGTTCGAGCTCGGGTCGCTGGTGCCGCACCGGCTCGATCTGCGCGAGACGGCGCTGCCGTTCCTCCAGGACCTGTTCGAGGCCACCCGGGAGACCGTGCATCTCGGTGTCCGTGAGGGCCTGGACGTGGTCTATCTGGAACGCATCCACGGCCATGAGGCCCTGCGGCTGCCCTCCCGCATCGGCGGCAGCCTCCCGCTGAGCTGCACCGGGGTCGGCAAGGCGCTGCTGGCCTTCTCCGGCGCCGAGTTGACCGAGGAGGTGCTGTCACGGCCGCTGCCGAGCCTCACTCCGTACTCGATGACCGACCCGGCGCGGCTGCGGATGGCCCTGGAGAAGATCCAGGTCTCGGGGCTTGCCTACGAGGAGCAGGAGGCCGCGCTCGGCGTGAGTTGCATCGCGGCCCCGGTCTTCGCCGGCGGCACCACGGTCGCCGCCCTCTCGGTGGCCGTCCCGCTCACCCGCTTCAGCCCCGCCCAACTGGCCCCGGCGGTACGGACGGCGGCCCTGGGTCTGTCCCGGGTGCTGCGGCGGAGCGGCTGAGCCGCCACCCTGCCCGGTGTCGATCGAGACCGTATCGGGCGAGCGCACGCCGGTAGTGTGGGCCGTATGACCTCCGACGTTCCCCAGGGAGCCACCGCCGCGCGGGCCACCGATCGCCCCGGGGACGGATCGCCGTTCGCGCTCGGTCTGTTGCTGCGCCGGGCGCACTGGCGGGCGGCGACGGTGATGACGGAGGCGCTCCGGCCGCTCGGTGTGGAGCTGCGGCACTTCGCCGTGCTGATCGAGCTGGTCAACCACGGGCCCACGGTCCAGCGGGACCTGGTGGCGGCGACAGGGTCGGACAAGGCCGGGATCATGCGGATCGTGGACGACCTGGAGCGCCGGGGGCTGGCCGTCCGCAAGGCCGTTCCGGGCGACCGGCGGGCACGGGCGGTGGAGATCACCCCGCGTGGACTGGAGCTGTTCGACGCGGCGCACGAGGCGGCGGAGCCGCTGGCCGAGCGCCTGGTCGCCGACCTGGCGCCCGACGAGCCCGCGCGACTGATGGAGCTGCTGACCCGGGTCGCCCACCCCGTGGACGACACCACCGGGTGACATCCCGCCCCGGGGCGGGATGTCACCCGGCCCCGGGGGCCGGGGTCACGCCGACAGGCGCTCCACGAGTTCGCCGGCCTTGAGGGCCGCGTCCTCGAAGGCGCGCTTGCGGGAGTCCTCGAAGAGGGGGATCAGCTCGGCCATGGCCGGGTTGCGGGGTGCCAGGGTGAGTTCCGGGACGATGAAGTCGAGCTCCATGCCCAGGGTGCGGTGGAGGACGGCCTCCAGATAGTTCCGTACGAACTCGAAGCCCTCGCGCGGGGTGCCCGGCGCGTAGGAGCCACCGCGGCTGGCGACCAGGATCGTCTTGTCGCAGCCGCCGAGGAGCACCACCCCGTCGATGGGGTTGGCCCGCAGCATCTCCTCCGTGGCCATCGCGGCCATGTTCCGCCAGAGCATCGCGGTGGGCCGTACGTTCGTCTCGCCCAGCGACACCACCGGCAGGTCCAGCGGGATGCCGCCCGCCTCGTACACGCCGTTGCGGACCGAGGCCGCGACCTCGTCCAGATGCGCGTTGCACGGGGTCAGATCCGAGGCGGTGTTGGCGAGGGCGATCTGCGGCCGACCCGTGAAGGCGTCGCCCGGCACGCCCCGCCGCATCCACGCCCGGTGGATATAGGCGTTGCGGTCCTGTCCCCCGTACCACTGCGCACTGCGGAGCGTCACCGGAGCCCCTTCCGACTATCGGTACGGCGGTCTACAGTCTGGAACGCGATGAGGCAGCTGAAGCATACGCAGGCGCACGAAAGATCGACAGACCTCGGCGAGGCCGGCCCAACGGGCGCCGGGGGCGGCCGACTTGTGGGGTCGGACCGGGTGCTCGCGGTCCTCAAGGCACTGGCCCGCCACCCCGGCGGGGTGGGTCTGGAGGAGCTGACCCGGGCGATCGGCAGCCCCAAGCCGACCGTGCACCGGGCGCTCGGGGCGCTGCGCCGGGCCGGGCTCGCCGACCAGGACGTGCGGGGCCGCTACGGACTCGGGGACGAGTTCCTGCGGATGGCCTTCGCCCATCACGAGGCACGGCCCGAACATCTCCGGGTCCGGCCGGTGCTGGAGGCGCTGGCCCACCGGTTCGGTGAGACCGCGCACTACGCGGTGCTCGACGGCCACGAGGTCGTCTACCGCGCGAAGGTCGACCCGCCCGCCGGCGCGGTCCGGCTCACGTCGACGATCGGCGGGCGCAACCCCGCCCACAGCACCGCCGTCGGAAAGCTGCTGCTCGCCGGGCGGTTGGGGACCCTCGCGGAGGTCGAGGCGTGGATCGGCACCGCTCCCCCGGCACGCCGCACACCGCGGACCCTGTGCACGGCCGCCGGTCTGCACCGTGAACTGACGGCCACGGCCGCACAGGGCTACGCCTGCGACGACCAGGAGAACGAGACCGGGGTCAACTGCCTCGCCCTGCCCGTGTTCCTCACCTCGCCGACGATGCCCTCCGGGGCGGTCAGCGTCAGCGCGCTGGCCTACCGGACGCCGCTGACCGTCCTGGTCGACGCGCTCGACGAGATCCGCGCGCTCCTCGGGCGCCTCGGCGAGCCGTACCGCTGACGACGTCCCGCCCGGCCACCCGCCCCCGCTGCGACGCACCGCCCCCGAACCGGCCCGCCGATCCCGAACCGGTCCCCAACCGGCCCTGAAACGGCCCTGACCCGCCTCTGGAGAACGACCCGTGAACGTCATGCGCGCCTTCGTCCTCACCGCCCCCGGCGCCTACGAGGTCCAGGAGCTGCCGGCGCCGGTCGCCGGGGCCGGTGAGGTCGTCGTCGAGGTGGAGCGGGTCGGGGTGTGCGGCACCGATCTGGAGTTCTTCCACGGCACGATGGCCTACCTCCACCAGGGGCACGCCGCCTATCCGATGCGGCTCGGCCACGAGTGGGCCGGGCGGGTGTCGGCGGTCGGTGACGGGGTGGACCCCGGCTGGGTCGGCCGGCGCGTCATGGGCGACACGATGCTCGGGTGCGGTGGGTGCCGCCGCTGTCTCCGGGGCGACCAGCATGTGTGCGAGCGGCGGCGGGAGGTGGGCATCCGCGGGGGTCTGGCCGGTGCCCTGGCCGAGCGGCTCGCCGTGCCCGTCTCCTCCCTGCACGCCCTGCCGGACTCCGTCGACGCGGCGCTCGGCGCGCTCGTGGAACCGGGCGGCAACGCCCTGCGGGCGGCGCGGGCCGCGGCGACCCGGCCGGGGGACCGCGCCCTGGTCCTGGGTCCGGGGACGATCGGGCTTCTGGTGGCGCTGTTCCTCCGGGCCGCCGGGGCGGAGGTGCACCTCATGGGTCGGACCGCCGGGTCCCTCGCCTTCGCCCGCGAGCTGGGCTTCGCGCACACCTGGACGGAGGACTCCGTCCCCGGCCTCCCCTTCGACGCGGTCGTGGACGCCACCAACGCCGGTCATCTGCCGGGCAGCGCGCTGGAGTCGGTGGAGCCCGGGGGCCGTGTCGTGTACATCGGGCTGGCGGCCGGGCCCAGCCGGATCGACACCCGCGCGCTCGTCCTCAAGGACGTCACGGCCGTCGGTGTCCTCTCCGCCTCCCCCGGCCTCGCCGCCACGATCCAGGCGTACGCCGACGGGGTCGTGGACCCCCGGCCCCTGGTCGCCGCCACGGTCACCCTCGACGAGGTCGGCCCGGTACTCGCCGGTGCGCGCCCGGCCGGGGCGGGGGCCGGACCGAAGATCCATGTGGCCCCCGGCCGGGGCGCGGGCTGAGATCGGCAGCGGGCCCGGTGGGGGCTGGTCGCGCAGTTTCCCCGCGCCCCTGAAGGACCAGGCCCTGCGGGCCTGGAAGACGACGGCCGGGCGGGGTGAGAAGCACGGGGCGCGGCCCCGGCTTTTCAGGGGCGCGGGGAACTGCGCGAGAAGCCCCACCGGGCCGCACCCGACAACACACCCCTGCCACAGGCAACCCGGCTCGCGGAGCCCCACCGGCGGGGCGGTTACCGTACGGGGAGATCACGAGCCGCCCAGGAGTGCGCATGGCCGCCAGCCGCCGGAAGAGAGCCGTCGAGGGTGACGACACCTTCGGGGCCATCGAGCCACCCCACAATGCCGAGCTGATCCTCGGTGTACTGGCGGTCACGGCGCTGGTGGAGGCGCTCGGGGTGCTCTCCGGCTCCGAAGTGTGGCTGCTCGGACTGCTGGTGTTCCTGCCGGGCACGGCGTCCGCGCTGTGCACCGTACGGCAGACCGCGTTCGTCGCCGCGTGGACCACGCTCGTCGTCACCACCACGGCTGTCGTGCGGGACGTGGACGCGGACCGGTGGCTCGACCGGCTCCTGCTGGTGCTGCTGACCCTCACCCTGGGCGTGGCCTCGGTGTACGCCTGTCACCGGCGGATCGGGCGCGAGCACGAGATGTTCCGGCTGCGCTCCACGGCCGCCGCGATGCAGCGGCACATCCTCCACCCGCTGCCCCTCCTCACCGACGACGTCCTGGTGAACGGGATCTACGAGCCCCTCCAGGAGGACCGGCTCGTCGGCGGCGACATCTACGACGTGGTCGCCTCGCCCTGGGGTGCCCGGGTGCTGATCGGTGACGTCCAGGGCAAGGGACTGGCGGCCGTGGGCGCCGCGTTCGCCGTCATCGGCGCCTTCCGTGAGGCCGCTCATCGTGAGCCCACGCTCACCGCGCTCGCCGACGCCCTGGACGCGGCCGTCGTCCGCCACAACTCCTACGCCGAGAACACCGGCGACGACGAGCGTTTCGTCACCGCCCTGGTGGTCGGCATCGACGCGCTGACCGACGAGGCGCAGGCCGTCAACTGCGGGCACATCCCGCCGCATGTGCTGCACGAGGGGGCGGTCACCTCGGCGGAGCTGGACTCCGGGGTCCCGCTGGGGCTCGCCGAGCTGGCGGTCGAACCGACGACCGTGGGCTGGTTCGCGTTCCCGGAGGGCGCGACGCTGCTGCTGAGCACCGACGGTCTGACCGAGACCCGCGCCGCCGACGGCACGTTCTACCCGGTCGACGAACGCCTCGCCAAGCACCTCGACCTCTCCCCCACCGAGCTGCCCCGGGCCCTGTACGAGGACGCCCGCGCGTACGCGGGCGGCGGCGGCCCGCACGACGACGTGGCCATCCTGACGGTCCGCCGCTCACCGCGTCACTGAACCGGTACCGAAAAGGGTTTCTGCGGCACGGTAGGGGCCCGCGGGGGCATTCGGGTGTCCTGAACCGCTCGCCCCGCGAACTCGGCCCTCTCCCGCCTCCCTTGACACTTCAACAGCCCGCTCCTACGTTGCGAAAACCTTTCAGGTCGCTTTTCCGTACCCCCTGGTTCACGCACATGTGTCGTCAACGGGACAGGGAGCAGCCGATGAGAAGACCGCACAGCCTCCTGATACGACGTCGGCGCACGAGGTGTCTCCTCGTCGCCCTGGCGCTCAGCGCGTGTTCCGTCGTCGCCGCTCCCCCGGCCGCCGCGGCGCAGACCATCGGGTTCCCCACCTTCGGCGGGCCCGCGATCCCGGCACCGCCGGTCGCCCACACCTCGGGCGACATGATGAAGTCCATCTACGACGCGGAGAGTTCGGGCACCGACTTCTGGATGGACCGGCTCCTCGCCCGCTCCGGCAACGATCCCGCCGGGCCCTGGCTGATGAGCCGCGGGCGGGCGCTGTACATGAAGGAGCACAACCCGGCCCAGTTCGGTTTCGGCGGCCGGGCCGCCTACTGGGAGAGCATCAACGACAGCAGCGCCTACACCGTGGCGGTCACCCCGGGCACCTTCACCGAGCAGGTCGCCCAGCGCCGGCAGACGCCGAGCCACTGGAAGAGCGTCCACACGAGCGGCTCGATCACGGTCGACCAGACGAAGTTCATCACCGACAACAACGTGGCCGTGACCAACCTGTCCCTCAAGAACAACGGTTCCACGTCCACGACGCTCCAGCTGCGGGCGACCTCGCCGTACGCCACCTCGGGCACCGGCAGCGAACTCACCGGCCAGGTCAACGCCTACAACAACCTGACCACGCTCCGCCCGCGCCTCACCGGCGACGGTTTCAGCGTCTCCAGCGGCGGCCTCAACCGGTCCGTGACGATCGCGGCCGGGGCCACCGTGACGGCCAAGGTGGTGATGGGCTTCGTCACCGACGAGATCCCCCAGTCGCTGACCGAGTACAACGCCTACGCCGGGTACTCGCCCGCGACCGCGTTCGCCACCCATGTGAAGGCGTACAACCTGTGGTGGGCGCAGAACGTGCCCTACATCGACGTACCCGAACCGGCGATCAAGAAGAACATCTACTACCGCTGGTGGCTGATGCGCTTCAACAGCCTCGACGCGGACATCCCGGGCCAGACCTTCCAGTTCCCGACCTCGACCGAGGGCGTCCTCGGCTACAACAACGCCATCGCGCTCACCCAGCCGATGCACATCGACGACCTGAAGTATCTGCGGAACCCGGCCTACGCGTACGGGGACTGGCTGAGCGTGGGCCAGACGTCGAAGGGCGGGCGGTTCCTCGACAATCCGGGTGACCCGGAGAACTGGTCCAACAGCTACACCCAGTACATCGCCGAGGCGGCCTGGAAGAGCTATCAGATCCACGGCGGTCAGCCGGGCATCGCCGCCAACCTGGCGCGTTACGCCGAGGGTGACGTCAAGGGGCAACTGGCGTACTACGACCATGACGACAACAAGCTCATCGAGTACGACTGGGGTGCCCTGACCGGCAACGACGCCGACGCGGTGTCCTTCCACTGGAAGCCCGGCAACATGGACCGCGCCGAGTCCGCCTACCAGTACAGCGGCGCGCTCGCCGCCGCCCAGGCCTACGAG
The DNA here is from genome assembly GCF_009184865.1 of Streptomyces phaeolivaceus. NCBI lineage: Bacteria > Bacillati > Actinomycetota > Actinomycetes > Kitasatosporales > Streptomycetaceae > Streptomyces > Streptomyces phaeolivaceus. The sequence goes on from NZ_CP045096.1 coordinate 878,754, forward strand.
GCGATCGGCAACACGGCCAAGGCCACCGAGATGCGCACGCTCGCGAATCAGATCAAGGACGCGATCGTCAATGTGCTGTGGAACCCCAACAGGCAGCTGTTCGAGCACCGGTTGAAGTCGACGAACGAGTGGGTGCCCTGGAAGGAGATCAACAACTACTACCCGTTCTCGGTCGGCGCGGTCCCCAACACCACCGCCTACAAGCAGGCGTTGCGGCTGTACGACGACCCGGCGCAGTACCCGATCTTCCCCTTCTACACGGCCAACCAGGTCGACAAGAAGGCGGCGGCCGACGCCGGGGAGCCGGGCTCCAACAACTTCTCCACCATCAACTCGACCGTGCAGTTCCGGCTGTACTCGTCGGTGCTGCGGAACTACCCCAACTCCTGGATGAACGCGACCGACTACAAGAAGCTCCTGTACTGGAACACCTGGGCGCAGTACGTCGGCGGCAACACCCAGTGGCCCGACGCCAACGAGTTCTGGGCGGACTGGAACGGCAGCTCGATCAACTACCGCTCCTGGATCCACCACAACATCCTCGGCAGCAGCAACTGGACGGTCATCGAGGACGTGGCCGGGCTGCGTCCGCGCAGCGACGCGAAGGTGGAGCTGTCGCCGATCGACATCGGCTGGAGCCACTTCACCGTCAACAACCTCCGCTACCGGGGCGCCGATCTGTCCGTCGTCTGGGACGACCCGGCCGACGGTGTGGTGCGGTACCCGGGCATCCCGGAGGGCTACTCGATCTATGTCAACGGCAGCCGGGTGGCCACGGTCGGCTCGCTGGTGCCGCTGGTCTGGGACCCGGCGACCGGTGATGTCACCACCAGCGGCACGGTCACCCACCACACCGCCATGGCCGGGCTGAAGGCCCCCAACCAGGTGGTGCAGGACAGCCCGCAGATGGTCGACATGCTCGCCAAGGCGGGCGTCGACCTGACGGCCGACCTCACCAACCTCGCGGCCGGGGCGACGGTGTCCGCCTCGCACACCGGGTCCGGCAGCGCCGTCTCCGGCGCGGTCGACGGCTACCCCACCAATGAGCCCTTCTGGGGCGCGGGCGGCTCCGCCAACGCCCAGGACTGGTACGAGCTGAACCTCGGCACCGCCCGCACGCTCAACGAGGTCCGGCTGCACTTCAAGGACAGCCGCCCGGCGAGCACGACGTACCGAGCACCTTCCGCGTACACCATCCAGTACTACGACGGCAGTTCATGGGTGAGCGTCCCCGACCAGACGAAGTCGCCGACGGCGCCCCGGGCCAACTACAACCGGGTGCGGTTTCCGTCGATCAGCGCCCAGCGGGTCCGGGTGCTGGCCACCAACGCGTCCGGCGCGAAGACGGGGCTCACCGAGGTGAAGGTGTTCAACCGGGGCGGGGTCCAGCCGCCGGCCAACCTGGCCTCGTCGGCGACGGCGTCGGCGTCGTACACCTCGTCCTGGGAGAGTGTCACCGCCGTCAACGACGGGATCGATCCGCCGTCGTCCAACGACACCGTGAACCCGCGCTGGGGGACCTGGCCGGAGACGGGCCAGCAGTGGGCCGAGCTGACCTGGCCGTCGGCGAAGACCCTGAACAAGGCCGAGGTGTACTTCTTCGACGACGACCAGGGCATCGACATGCCCGCCTCGTGGAAGCTCCAGTACTGGAACGGCAGCGGGTACGTGGACGTACCGGGCGCCGGTGGCTTTCCGCTGGCGAAGAACCAGTACAACACCGTCTCCTTCGACGCCACGAGCACCACCCGGCTCCGGGTGCTGCTCACCGGCAACGGCACGAACTCCGTCGGACTCCTCGAAGCAAAGGTGTACGGACCGTGACTCGTCCCAGATTCCCGTCCACGACCCGTTTGAGGTCTCTTTCCGCGTTGATCGCCTCGGCCGCCCTGGCGGTGGCCTTCCTGGTGGCACCGCAGCCCGCTGCCGCCGCCGTCTCCTTCACCTCGACGGGGGTGAACCAGAACGGCGGCAACTGCCTGGATCTGCCCGGCGGTTCGACGGCCAACGGGACACAGCTGCGTGCCTTCGCCTGTGCCGGCGGCGCGGGCAACCAGAGCCTGTCGTTCACCCCGGTCGCGGGGACGGCCGACGTCTACACGATCACCACCCAGTCCGGGCAGTGCGTCGATGTGTACGGCGCCTCCACGGCCGACAACGCCGGGATCATCCAGTGGCCCTGCCACGGCGCGGCCAACCAGCAGTGGCGGCTCAGCCCGGTGTCGGTCGCCGGGACGGACAAGACCTTCAACCTGGTCTCCGTCGGTTCGGGCAAGTGCGTGGCGCCGAGCGGGGGTTCGTCGGCGTCCGACACCAATCTGGTGCAGCTGCCGTGCGCCGCGGCGAACGGCAGGGTGTGGCGGCTGCCCGGCTTCACCGGCGGCGGCACGGCCCCGAGGACGTTCACCAACCCCCTCGCCCAGCGCGGCCCCGACCCGTGGCTGACCTACCACGACGGCTTCTACTATCTCGCCACCACCACCTGGAACTCGACGATCACCATGCGCAGGGCGAGCACGCTCGCGGGGCTGGCGACCGCCAATGAACAGGTGATCTTCAATCTGACCCGCCCCGACGGGGCCGGCACGATGTGGGCCCCGGAGTTCCATCTCCTGGACGGGCCCAACGGCAAGCGCTGGTACTTCTACTACACGGCCGGACGGGAGCCCTTCGACCTGGGCACCCAGCGGATCCATGTGCTGGAGAGCGCGGGCCTGGACCCGATGGGCCCGTACAGCTTCAAGGCCGACCTGCTCGACCCGACGCAGGACAACACCTGGGAACTGGACCCCGGCATCCTCCAACTCGACGGCCGGCTCTATCTGTTGGGCACGTACTACAACGGCTCGCAGCCCATGTTCATCCGCCCGCTGTCGAACCCGTGGACCGCGAGCGGCACCCGTCGTGTCCTGTCCACGCCCACCCACAGCTGGGAGACGGTGGGCGGCGCCGTCAACGAGGGCGCCGAGGTACTGCAACGGAATGGCAGGACCTTCATCGTCTACTCCGCCAGCCACTGCTCCACACCCGACTACAAACTCGGCATGCTCACCTACAACGGCGGCGATCCGCTCAGCTCGTCCTCGTGGGTGAAGTCACCGAACCCGGTGTTCCAGCGGTCCAACGCGAACGGTGTGTACGGCCCCGGCCACAACGGGTTCTTCAAGTCGCCGGACGGCACCGAGGACTGGATGGTCTACCACGCCAACAACTCCGCCTCGGGAGGCTGCGACATGAACCGGTCCACCAGGGCCCAGAAGTTCACCTGGAACGCGGACGGCACCCCGAACTTCGGCACACCGGTCGCCCTCGGTGTCACCCTGACCGCGCCCTCGGGCGAGTAACGGGACCGTTTTCTCCCGATCGTCCCAAACCGCTTGCCGGGGGCGGGCCTCCTGCCCATCCTTGAGCGGTGAGCGAAGAGCAGGAGCACGCCCGGCCCGACCTCCCGACGGAGCTGGACAGACTCGTCGAGGAACTGGGCCGGGTCCGGGCGCTCGGACTGCCGCGGCTGCACGAGGCGGAGCTGGCGACACTGCGCTCGCGCGTCGCGGACGGTCGCGGGGAGCCGGAGGCCGTGGAGCGGATGCTGCACACCGTCGTGCTGGGTCTCGACGGGGAGCTGCTGCGCGACGCGGCCCTCCACTCCTTCGGGTTCGCCTCCGGCACCCGCGACCGGTCGGGCAAGGAGCGCCGGGCGCGGGCGGCGCATGTCTACGGTGTCGGGGCGGAGCGCTTCCGCAAGCACCAGGAGAAGCTGATGCTCCATCAAGTGGCCCGCGCCGTCCTGAACTTCGCGGGCCACGACCCGGCGCCGGTGGTACCGGATCTCGGCGGTGGCTCCTCCGAGAGCGCCACCGCGCCCGTCCGGGCGGGGCGCCATGTGTTACGGGCCGCGTTCGCCCACGGGGACGTCCTGCTCACCCTGCATGTGGCGCCCATCGAGCTGGTCACGGGTGTGGACGTCCTGGTCTCCTCGGAGAACATCTACTTCGAGATGTCGAAGACGTTCCGCCGCACGGTCTCCGGCAGCCTGCGGCGGGCCGGGGCCACGAAGGACGCCGTCGGCCGGATCACGGACGATGTGATTGCACGCCAACTCGCCGACTGGGTGCGGACGTTCGGGGTGCCGGGGCTCCCCGTGGCGGCGGGCACGGTCGCCGTCACCTCACCGGGTGCCCTGTCGGCGCAGGGGGTGCGGCGGATCCTGCACGCGGCGGTCGCCACGCCCTCGGCGAAGGGCGACGGATACGAGACCGCGCCCGCGGCCGTCGCGGCGGCCGTGCGCCGCGTCTTCCAGCTGGCGGCGGCGGAACGGCGTACGGGCCGGGTCCCCCTGCGGTCCATCGCGCTGCCGCTGCTCGGGGCGGGCCGGGGCGGACTGGACGCGCGGACCAGCGCCGAGACCGTCGTCGGGACACTGGAACAGGTGCTCAAGGCCGACCCCGACTGGTCGGTGCATCTGGTGACCCGCAATCCGCTGAGCGCCCGTACGGTGATCGACGTGGTGACCGACCGGCACCCCTGAAAACGGGCGGCGCGAAAGAGCCGGGACAGGAACAGCGGAGGCAGGAAAGAGCACGGTATTCGAATTCACTCGCCCCGTGGAACTCGAATACCGTGCTTCATTCCTCCCGCTTCCCCCGTGACCTTTCACCCGGAATTATGCACGGACGGCGGCGGATATCGGAACCCGTTCCACCGATCCCCCGGGAGAAACCGGAAAACTACCGGATGCCGCCCGGAAAGCGCCCCGGGACGGTGACGCGGGACGGTGTCAGGACCCGATCCCGGGGAACGGGTCCACCGCCCCGAGTTCGACGCGGTACTCCTCCAGGGTCGCGGCGAGCCAGCGCAGACCGTCCTCGTCGTCGAGGACCCTCGACGGCTCGTCGGTCACGGTCAGCAGATCGCTCTCGGCGGCGGAGCCGAACAGGACCAGGGACTCGTTGGGGCCGTCCAGCCGCGAGCGCCAGACGAAGCCGTCCGCCCACGGGGCCTCGGCCCGCAGCCAGTGCCCCCAGCGCCGGGTGAACGCGTACTCCGTGGGCTCGGACTCCACCAGCCACCAGTCGCTCTGCTGCACGGCGTTGAGCTGCGGAATGCTGCACAGGGAGACCAGCTCGACGTCCCGGGCGAGCCGCACCTGCGACAGCAGCCTGCCCTCCAGCTCCCGCAGCGGCAGCACACGGTGGTTGCCCCGGCCGTCGAAGCGCAGGGTGCGGACGAACCGCTCGATGATCGCCGTCTCGGGTTTGGGGGCCGCGTAGAGGTACGCGTACGTGTCGTTCGGTGTGCTGTCGAAGCGGCCTCCGCCGAAGTGATGGTCCTGCGGCTCCGGGTTGAAGCCGTCCGCCCTGCGGCGCCGCGCGTGCACCCGGTACAGGAGTTCACCGGCCTTCCGGACCACCTTCCGGGCGTCCGCCGTGCCCTTCTCGGGCAGTTTCGCTCCACGGGCCATGTCAGTAGTCCTCCCCCACCACGCTCGCGGCGGCGAGCAGTTGTTCGTCCAGCCCCGCGCCGAGCAGGGTCGCCGGCACGGCGTCCAGCCATGGATTGGGGCCCAGCCACCAGTCGGCCACACCCCAGGGGTCGGCCGCCGCGCCCAGCATCGCGTTGATGGTGAGCACCAGCGGACGAGGCCGTCCGTCCGCGCCGAACTGGAAGGCGGGCAGCCGTTCCGGGCCGCCGGAGGCCGGGAGCCTGATGAGGTCGGGCTGCTCCGTCTCCCCGCCGAAGTGCTCCGCCAGTTCCTCCGCCGTCAGGGCGGGCTCGGCCAGCAGCCGGTCCCGTGCCGAGGCCCAGCGCACCTCGACCGGCACCCCGCCCACGCCACCTGTTCCGCCCGCGCCACCCGCCCCGCCGGGGGTCCGTACGGAGGGCCGCGCGCCGGTCGGGCGGTCGTCCGCCCCGCCCAGGGTGAAGCGCTCCAGGAGCACGTCGTGCGGTGCTCGCCGCACCAGCGACGAGGAGGTGTACCGGCGGCCCACCGCCCTGCCCTCGTCGCCCGGCAGGGCCGCGCGCAGATGGGCGGCGACGGCACGCGCGATCCCCCGCAGCCGCTCGTCGCTCCCGCCCTCGGCGACGATGTCCAGCAGGACATCGAGCTGTTGCCGGTCCTCCGGGGAGAGCTTTTCCCGGATCGACTGTGGTTCCGACACGAGCGCGGCGATTAGTTGCTGCTCGTACTCGTCCATTTGTTCCCCTCCTCGAATCCGGAATCCGGATGCGGCCGTACGCTAGTGAGCTACGATCCGATTGGCAATTCGCGAGCCGGGGCGGGGGGTCATTCCCGCGCAGCGGACAGGGGGCTTTCGTGTACACGGATAATCAGGGACCGGACGATCACTCCGGAGAATCCGGCGGCATGGATCGTTTTACCCGGATCGACGTCGCCCTACGACTTCTCGAAGCGGCCGAGGAAGCCCTGGAGCGGGAAGAGGGGGATCGGGCCGTGGAACTCCTCGACGAGGTGGAGCGGATCCTGGCGGGGCTGACCGACTCCCCGACCGGCGCGGGCGAACGGCGGCTGCTGCTCGGGATGTCGGCCGACGCGGCCCAGCTCCGCCACGCGCACGGGCAGCGCCCCGAGGACCTGGACGACGCGATCGCGCGACGGGACCTCGTCCACACCCTGACCGTCGAGGCGTACACGACCCACGGGCCCGAAGAACCGCCGGACCTGGGCGAGTTGGTGCTGATCCGCTCCCAACTCGCCCTCGACGTGGCGGAGCGCTGGCGGACCGGCGAGCCGGGGCCGCGCCGGACGGCCGACGCCGACCGGGTCGCCGCGCTGCTCGGCCCGACCCTCGACGGCCCGGACGCGCGTCATCTGCCCGACGCGGTCCAGTGCCACCTGGTGCTCGGCCTGGTCCTCTCCGACCGCTGCCGCTGCCCCGAGCACGACAGCCCCGAGCGGCTCGCGGACCGCGACGCCGCGATCCGGCATCTGCGGACGGCGTACGACGCCGACGACCTCGTCCCGGACCTGCGGCCCGTGGTCGCCTTCGACCTCGCGCTGCTGTCCTATCTCCAACTCACCGACCGCTACGACAAGTCGGCCGACCGGGCACCCGGATCCGGGGACGCCGCCTCGGAGTTCGGCGCGCTGCTGGACCTGCTGCGCCCGCTCGTGACCGACCCGGGTCAGGACGGCGCGGACGCGGCCGAGCTGGGCTGCGACATGTGCGACGCGCTCACGCAGTACGACAGCGGTCAGCGGGCCCAGTCGACCGCGATCGACTGGTACCGGGCCGCCCTCGACCATCCCTCGCTGCCCGCGGAGGCCGCCCACCGCATCGCCACGAATCTGGGGCTGGCGCTGGGCGAACGGTCCGAGCGCAACCGGGAGGCACCGCATCCCGACGACCCCGCGCCGGCCGTCGACCGCGCCGAGGCGAACGCCCTGTGGGAGGCGGCCCTCACCCGGCTGCCCGCCACCCCCGACGCCGGTTCCGAGGACCACGAGGGCCGGGTGGCCTGTCTCGCGGGGATCGTCGACCTGCTCTGGATCGAGCACTCGAACGGACTCCTCGACGAGGACGGCATCGGCCGGCTCGCCGCCCGCGCGCGTGAACTCGCCGCCCTCATCGGCCCGGACGACACCGACCGCGCCCTGCTCGTGCTCAAGGCCGCGATCGCCCTGAACCGGCGGGCGATCGACCGCGGCATGCCCCACATGTACGACCTGACCAACAGCGCGCTGATGACCGGCACCGCCGATCCGGACCTGGCACTGGCCCGCGCCCGACCGCGTATGGTGGCGGACCTCCGGGACGCCATCGACCTGCTGCGCACGGCCACCGGGCTCTACCACCACGAGGACGAACTCCATCTGGGCGCCCAGTGCATCCTGGGCATCGCGCTGCTGCTGGACTTCGCCTGCGCCCTGCCCGAGGTCCGCCACGCGTCGCTCCGGGACGCCCTGCGGATCCTGCGCGTGGTCCTGGAGGGGCTGCCGACCGACAGCGAACTCCGTGACGACGACCTCCACGGGGCCTTCCGCACCGCGATCCTGTACCGCGTCTGGTACACCGAGCCGTTCACCGCCGCCGCGCAGAACCCGGGCGAGCGGCTCGTCCCGGACGTCACCGGGTTCCCCTCCGTCGAGGACGATCTGCAGCTGCTCACGAGCCTGCTGGACCCGGCCACCCTCGAACGGGAACCGTATCTGGTCCTCATCTCCGTCATGGTGGGCTTCATCCGGTCACCGGACGCGACGCCCCCGGCGGCGAACTGCCGTGCCTGGTCGGACCGGTTACGGCGGGCCGCCCCGCGACTGGAGGCCGACGCCTGGGGGCTCAAGGCCGTCATGCTGGCCGTCGCGGGCACCCTGGGGCTCGTCCTCGACAAGAGCGGAGAGGCCACTCTCACCGACCGGGCCACCACGACGGCGTCCCTGCGGCAGGCCCGCGCGATGCTCCCACCGGGTTCCACGATGCGCGCGATGATCGACGAGGCGTTGCGCGTCGGCGCCATGACCGACCTCCGGGCACTGCTGGGCACCCTGTTCCCGGGCGCGGGCCGGACACCGGCGTCCCCACCCCCGGCGCCCGGACCCGAGCACCCCGCCCCCACCGCCGCGGGGGACGACGAAGGCGAGCCGGCGCCGCCCACGATCGACGCCGCCGCCACCGTGCTGCTCGGCGACGGCTCGCCCGACCCGTTCGCCCTCCCCCTCGGCCGGGTCGCCGAGATCCTGGCCGGTGGCCCGGGGCCCACAAGCCCGGCCGTGGCCGCCGCGCGCTCCCTGACGCACTACCGCCGCTGGCTGCGGGAACGGGACGGGCAGGACCTCACCCGGGCCATCGCCCTCGTACGGCAGGCCCTGTCCCTCCTCGGCGGCCCGGCGTCGGACCGGGTGCCGGGGGCCGGTCCGGCCGGCGCCGCGCTCGCCGACCGGTGCGCCGAGTTCCTGGCCCATCTGCTCCTCGACCGGCATGTCCTGCTCGGCGACCACGCCGACCTCGACGCGGCCGTCCACGAGTACGACCTGCTGCTCGACCGGACGCCGGACGACCTCACCCGGCCGCCGCTGCACACCGTGCTGGCCGAGGCGGGCGATCCACGGGTGCCGCCGCATCTCTTCCACACCCCGGAGCGGACGGAACACGCCCCGTTCCGCGCCGAGTTGCTGGCGGCGGCCGGGTCGGCGTGGCTGCTGCTCACGCGGTCCCGGCGCCGCCACTCCTCGGCCCTGGCCGACGACGCCGTGCGGGCCTGGGAGGAGGCCGGGCGCCTGCTTCCAGCAAACCATCACGCGGTCCCGGCCGTCCGTACCGAACTGGCCGCGCGGGCGCTGCGGACGGCCCGCGAGACGGGTGACGCGGCGGCCGTGCGCGCCTCGGTGGACGCCCTCGTCGAGGCCGCGACCACCTGCCCGGCCCGCAGCCCGCACCGCCCCGCGCTGCACCTGCGCGCGGCAGCGGCCCTGGCGGAACGTGCCGTCGACGCCCCCGAGGCACCCGGCCCGTCCGGTGGGGGCGGGCCGCGGGACCCGGCGGGCGGGGCCGCGAGGCGTGAACTGCTCGGGCGGGGGATCGAGTTGTCGCGGGACGCGGCGGAGCACGGTCCGCACGAGTTCCACGGGTCGCGCGGCCGGTGTCTGTACGGGCTGGGCAGTCTGCTGCTGGCCCGGTATCTGGACGGGGGGCGGCGCGAGGATCTGGAGGAGGCGCTCGCCGTGCTGCGGGAGGCATGGGGGATGCTGAACGCGAGTCCGGGCGACCCCTTCGCCGTCGCGCTGATCCGGACGATCGCCCTCACCCATCGCGCGTTCGGCCCCGGGGACGGCGAACACCGGCGGGAGTCACGGGAGACGGGCCGGTCGGCGCTGACCGCGCACGGCCGCTCCGTGCTCCTCCAGTCGGGCGCGGACCACGGGCTCGAAGCCGCGCGGGCCATCGCACCCGACATGCTGCGGCTGGTCCGCTGGAGCCTCGCCGACGGACTGCCCGAGGCGGCCTTCGAGGCGCTCGAACTCGGCCGCGGACTCGTGCTGAACGCCGCCACGATGAACGTCACCGTCCCCGACCTGCTCCGGAACGCCGACCGGACCGATCTGGCCGACGAATGGGTACGGACCGCCACCGAGAGGCACGGGGACGAGCCGGGCGGGGTCCCGGACGACCTGCGGCGCCGGGTGCTGGACGCGCTGGCGGGCAGCACGGCCGAGAAACGTCTCGTCTCCGCGCCCACCCCGGCCCGGCTGGGGCGGACCCTGCGCCGACTGGGCACCGACGCGCTGGCCTACCTCGTACCCGGCGAGGACGGGGCACCCGGCCACGCGGTGATCGTCACGGCCACCGGGGCGGTCCGCTCCCTGCGGCTGCCGGGGCTGACCTCGGTCTCCGCCGGGCCCGTCGGCGCGTACGACCGGGCTCTCCTGGAGTTCCAGGAGGCGGGCCGGCTGGAGGGCCCCGCGCCGCACCACCCGCTGGTCATGCACGAGTTGCACCGCAAGCGGCTGCTGCGGCGGGAGAGCGAGTGGCGGCAGGCGCTCCAACAGCTGTGCGTGTGGGCGGGCGAGGCCGCCATGACACCGCTGCTGGCCGCCGCCGAGGCCTGGTGGCCGGGCCGTACGCCACGGATCGTCCTGGCTCCCGTGGGCTCCCTCGGCATCGTCCCCTGGCACGCGGCGCACGGCCCGGAGTCCGCCGCCCCCTCGGCGTCCGGGGCCGGCCACGCGTGCGAGCGGGCCGTCGTCTCGTACTGTGCCAGTGCCCGTCAGCTCATCGAGGTGGCCGCCCGACCGACGGCCGCCCTGGGCCAGGGGGCCGTGGCCGTCGTGGTGGACCCGGACGGGTCGCCGACGATGCGGCGCGAGGCGGCGCTCGTCGCGTCGCTGCATCCGGAGGTCACCGTGATCGGCGGTCTGGGCGGCGCGGGGGACGCCCTCGGGGCGGGGCCGGTGACGCTGCCGCCCGAACCCCGGTCGCTGGAGCCCTTCCTGCCGGGCCGGGGGTCCGCACCGACCGCGCTCCTGCATGTCAACTGCCACGCGGACACCGGCCCGACGTCCAACGACTCCGTCCTCAAGCTGGACGCCACGCACACGGTGTCGGTGCAGGACCTGCTGACCGGGGCGGCCGGTCGCGACCCCGGGATGCCGGGCGGCACGGTCCTGCTCGCCAACTGCACCAGCGATCTGACCCTGAGCGACCACGACGAGGCGCTGACCCTGGCGACGGCCTTCCTGGGGGTGGGGGCGACGGCGGTCGTCGGTTCCCGCTGGGCCGTCGCCGACGATCCCCGGACCACGCTGCTGGTGCTTCTCGTCCATCACCACATGAGGCGGGGGACACCGCCCCGGGACGCCCTGCGCTCCGCCCAGTTGTGGATGCTGGACCCCGGGCGGGTCCTGCCTCCCGAGCTGGCGGAGTTCGAGGCGCTGGTCGGGGACGCGGCGCACGGTCCGCTGGACGAGCTGGAGGTGTGGGCCTCCTTCGCCCACCACGGGCAGTGAACGAGCGGTTCAGGGGCCGAGGTCGTCGACGCCCAGATCGCGGCGCATCGCGAGGCGCATGTCCGCGAGCGACGTCCACGCCGCCCGTAGCTCCGGCTCGAACGCGTCCAGTGCCGGGCCGTCCACGGACGGCCCGGCGAGGGCCTTCTTCAGCGTGCCGTAGCCGATGTTGAGGCGTCGGCTGACGGCGCTCGCGGAGCCGAGCACGGTCGTCGGCACGATCATCTGGGCCTCGGCCCAGCACTCCCGATGGGCGGAGCGGCGTTCGTCCAGCTGTTGCAGACAGGCTTCTTCGAGGCCGGTGCCGTCCTTCAGCGCGTGCCACAGGTTGACCTGGGCGGTCTGGTACTGCCGGGCGGCGGTGTTGAGCGCGATGTAGCAGGCGCGGCGCAGGTCGAGCAGTTCGCTGCCCCGGGCCGCCGACAGCTCGTCCCGGCGCACCCGCTCGGCGTGCTCACGCTCCTGGCGCTGCTGCTGGGCCAGCGCGTCCAGCTCCAGCCGCTTGGCACGGTCGGCCCTGCCCTGCGTCAGCAGCGCGGCGCCCAGCGTGCCGATCACACCGACCGCGGCGACCGCCAGGGCCACCCACGCGTCCCCCACCCTTCACCCCCGCCCCCGCCCCACTGGGCAGATGCCGCCCTGTGCAGGTGTCGTCGTCTGCTCAGGTGTCGTCGTCTGCTCACCTGTCGCCGAGGACGACGACTCGGCGGGGCATGCCCGTGCCGGGTGTCGCGGTGGAGACGGTGGACCGGCCGGCGGGTACCGCGCGTTCCCGGCCCCAGGCGCGGATCTCCTCGATCTGTTCGGGGTTGCTGCGGCTGAGCGGTGCCGTGTTGGCGAAGGTCTCCTCGACGAACGCGGGGTCGAGCCGGTCCGCCCCGCCGCCCAGCAGGACCTCGGCGCCGACGTCGTGGAGGGCGGACTCGATGTCGGAGCCCGCGAAGCCCTCCGAGAGATCCACGAGACGGTCGAGCTGGTCCGGGTGGGGCTCTGCCTTGACGTAGCGCCGGTAGTAGAGCGTGATGATCTCCCGGCGGTCGTGCTCGTCGGGCAGGTCCACGAAGAACAGTTCGTCGAAGCGGCCCTTGCGCAGCAGTTCGGGCGGCAGACTGCGGACGTCGTTGGCGGTGGCGACCACGAAGACCCGGGAGTCGGACTCCTGGAGCCAGAACAGGAACTGCCCGATGATGCGCTGCTGGACGCCGGAGCTGTCGTGGGCGCCGGCGAGTCCCTTCTCGATCTCGTCGATCCACAGGATGCACGGGGCGACCCGGTCGGCGGCGTCCAGCGCCTCCCGCATCCGGCCCTCGGACTCCCCCAGATAGCGGCCGTGGATGCTGGCCATGTCCAGTCGGTACAGGGGCAGTTGCCACTGCTGGGCAATGGCCTTGGCCGACAGGGACTTGCCGCAGCCGGGTACTCCGACGAGCAGGACACCGCGGGGCGGGCGGAGTTGGGTGCCCCGCAGGTCGGTGTGGATGAGCCGGTGTTTGCGCTCCAGCCAGCCGCGCAGATTGGTGAGACCGCCGACGGAGTAGTCGACGTCCTTGCGGGCGAGGCGTTCGAGGCCGGCGAGGTTGTTGAAGATGCGGTCCTTGGAGCTGGCGAGGGCCAGTACGTCGGCGGCCTCCACCGAGCCCTTGGCGATGAGGGTGGCCAGCAGGTTCACCGCCTCGCCCTCGGTGACGCCCTGGAGGAACTCGGCGGCCCGGCGGGCGTCGTGCTCGGTCCAGGCGATGGAGACGACGCCCCGGTGGTCGCTGAGGAAGCCGCTGATGGTCTCGTACATCTCGTCGGCGTTCGGCAGGTCCAACTGCAGGCTCATGCCGAGGCGTTGCAGTCCGCTCCAGATCGGGTTGTCCGTGATGAGGACGACGCATCCGGCGTGGGTGTCGGCGATCCGGGCGAGTTCGGCGACATTGCGGGTGAAGGGGGTGTCGGACTCCAGCTCCCCGGGGTCGACGAGGACGAGGGTGGCGTGCGGGCGGGCGCTGAACTGGGCGGCGGCGAAGTCCATGGCGCCGGTCAGCGAGCGGTCGTCGAGGACGGCCGACCCGGATCGCAGATCGCGCAGGCCGGTGGCTCTGGTGTGGATCCAGAACTGCTGGTTGGCGCGCCTCGGCTGGGTGGCGACCTCTTTCAACATGCGCAGGGCGCGGGCCTGTTCGATGGTGCGCACTCCGACGACGGGCACCCGCGCGGTGAGGTAGTTGTCCAGGTCACGCTTGCTGTCGGCGTAGTTCGACATGGTGGGCTCTCTCGTGATGCCGTCAGTGGCGCGGTGGGTGGTGCCGACGGTGGATGTCGTCGGTGGTGTCGCGGTACGTGTCGCCGGTGGCGCCGTCAGTCGGGGGTGATGACACGCCGGCCGCCGGTCGGCTCGTACCAGCCGGTGGGTGGCGGCGCGGCGGGCTCGGTCAGCACGGCGGTGAGGGGGTTGTCGCGCAGGGTGCGGCGCCGGATCTCGACGGCGTGCGGGTCCGCGCCGTCCGCGAGCAGGGACTGCACCCCCCGTTCCAGGTCCTCCTGGAGCCGTTGGGTGTGCTCGTCCATGAGGCTCGCCATCCGTCGGCGGAAGTCGGCGGGCAGGCTGGTGTGGGTGATGACGGAGCGGACGGAGCGCAGCACGTCACGGCCGCGGGTGAGGGCCCGGCCGACGGAGAACTCGTCGGAGGCGTCGTTCACCTCACGGACCATCAGGTCGAGTCCGCTCTGCAGTCGCCGGTCGACGGCGGAGGCGATACGGGCCAGCAGCCGCTGCCAGGTGTCGGCGGGGAGGTCGTCGGCGGACAGCGGCGGCAGCTGGAGGGGGTCGGTGCGGTCGCCGTCGGCCCACCGGTCCAGGGTCCGGGCCCAGATCTGGTAGTCGCTCTCGCCGCCCCACCGGGTGCGGTTCACAGGTCCCTCCGGGGGCGGCGTACGAGCTGTTCGCCGGGCGGCAGGGGGTCCCAGGACGGCAGGTCGGTGACGGTCCGCCGCAGCCGTCTGGTGACGGGGTCGGGTGCGGGCTGCCCCGGCGGCGGTGCGGCGGGCACGGCCCAGGGGGCGGGCGCGGTCGGCGGTGCCGTCGCCGGTGGCGGGGGTACGGCCGCGGCTGCGGTGTCGGTGTCCCGCTGGTCGGGGAGGGTGGGAGCCCGGTCCGGCCGGGGTGGCGCCGCGAGGGGCCGCAGGTGCTCCGGGATCTCGGGCCTGAGCCACGGGGGCGTCGAGTCCGGCGAGAAGGGGAGGTCGTCGCTCATGGTCGTTTCCTCTCGGAGGTCCCGGTGGTCTCAGTCGCCGGCGCCGACGACGCGGCCCTCGAAGGGGGACGGCGCCTGGGTGGCGGTGTTGAGGGACGCGATGAAGGTGCGGGCCTCGGCCTCCACGAAGTCGGCCGCCCAGTACTGCTGTTGCCAGTCGGTGAGTTCGGCGTGGGCGCCCCTGAGCCGCCCCAGGGCGTCCTGCATGTGCCGGCCGAGCAGTTCGCGGGCCTGTTCCTGCGCGGTGCGCGCGGCTTCGGCGCGGTTGTACAGGACGATTCCCCAGATGCCTCCGACGGCGATCGCCGCGAGGAACGCGAACCCGACATGGACCCCGAGGAAGACCATCAGGATCGCGGCGACCGTGGCGCCGAGGAGGGCGAGCTGCGAAGTGTGGTTGTAGGCGAGGGACTTGACGTACATCTCGACGTAGGCGGTCCAGTGCCGGGTCAGTGACGCCTCCAGGTCCGGCAGGTCGTCGGTGAGCGGTTTGGTCCAGGTGGTGAGTTTGAAGCGCTCGGTGCCGTGGCTGACGCCGTAGGTGTTGCGCAGGGAGATCTCGATCTTCGGGGGCACGGCGGCCCGGTAGTCGCGGCTGAATCCGGCGTGCGCCTGCGCGAACCACTCCTGGCACGAGGCGACGGCCAGGCGCTGTGCCGCGGGCGAGGCGCCCACGGCCGTGGGGTCTAGGGCCGCGACCGACTGCACGCTCAGGTAGTTGCGGGTCTCCTCCAGCGCCTCGGACCGCATGTCCGCCTCCTGCCGCGCGGCCTCCTCGTCGCCCTCGTGGCGCACGATGGCCTGGTTCAGCAACAGCGCGCGTTGCAGCGGGAGTTCCTCCTCGTCCGAGTTGCGGACCAGGTTGTCGAGGATGTCGTCGACCGTGTCCTCCAGGTTGTGCGCGGGCAGGATCTCGCTCTCCATGAGGGTGCGGAACCTGTCGAGGAGCGCCTCGTGCGCGCGGGCGCGGGCGAGGACGTCGTCGAGGACCGGCCACTGGGGGCAGACGGCGGCCAGGCGCGGGAAGTCGTCCTCGGCGGACGGGGCCCGCAGGGAGTCGATCTCCTGCCGCCAGCGCCCGGCCTGGGCCGCGCGTACGGTCTCGTCGTCCAGCAGGCGCTGCCGCCAGTCGTCCAGGGTGCGGGTGAGCAGCTGACGGCCCTGGGGTCCGAAGGCTCCCTGGGAGACGCACTCCAGGATGACCTGGAACTCGCGGCCGAGGACCCGGGGGTCCTGTCCCTCCAGGTAGTGCCGCAGCCAGCGCACGGAGGCCTCCTGCCGGCCCTGGCGGCGCAGGATCAGCGCGAAGAACAGGGACGTCTTCGACGTGGAGCGCCGGAAGGCCTCCTCCACCGCCCGTGCGCACAGGGCCTCGTCGTCGCCGGCCCAGGCCGCCAGGCCGACGAGGGCGGGGGCCAGCCAGTAGCGCGGTGTCTGGATCATCAGCTCTTCGCTGACCTGGCGGACGGTCTCCTCCTGGACGAGTCCGGTGTCGAACGCCTGGAGGATGCCGGTCGCGCTGCGGCGGACCACCTTGTGGTGCCCGTACTTGTGCTCGATCTCGTCGTTGATGCCGACGATCCGCATCTCCGCGCGCTGGGCGGCGGCGATGCGTTCGGTTCTTCCGACGTGTTCGAGGAACTTCTCGTAGAGCACTTCCAGACGGTCCTGGGTCTTCGCCGAGACGGCTCTGACCTCGCGGACCTCACCGTCCACCTGCTCGATCTGACCACCGAGCGAGCGAACGGAACGCTGCAACTGGCGCTCCAGGTTGTTGATGCTGTTGACGATCGGCCCGAGGTTGATCTCACTCACACCTGTCTCCGTTCCGTACCGTGGTTCTCGTGAAGCGCGGTGCGCCGGCTCAGGGCCTGACGACGCTGCCGTCGGGCAGGACGGGGAGGACGAGTCCGTCCGTGTAGACCTCGACGAAGGCGTACGCGCCGGAGCGGGCCAGCATGCGGGCGGTGTCGAACGGCGGGGGCATCACGTCGTGGGCCGCGCAGTGGCCCAGGATGCGCCCGTCGAGGCCGAGTCGATGGTCGACGTAGGGGGAGCCGAGCAGGCACTGCGCGACGAATCCCACGGGGATCGGCGCGCCGCGGCCGACGTACTCCTCGGACAGCCAGGCGGCGATGTCCCGGACCGCGGCGTCGTCCACGGCGGCGTCCAACCGGCGTACCTGGCCGAGGAGTTCCTGTGTCCGGGTGGCGAACAGCTGCCGGGTGGCGGCGGGTCCGGGTGCCGCGGGCGCGGCGATCCGGGCGGTGTCGGGTGCGACGGACGTACCCGGAGGCACGACGATGCGGCGAGGCCGCTCAACGGATCCCATGGGTCCCCCCTGCTGAACATGGCCCGACATGCGTCTCGTCGGTGACGCGCGGTATCCGAAGGGTATTGACGCCCCATCAACAGCGCCTAAGTTGAGCGATATCAATCGACAATGACCGTTTACTACCCGGATAAGTACCGGATAACAACCGGTCGTCGCCCTGGCATCACGGCCGGATCGCGGCTACGCACGGATCACGGGCACACCGCGCTCCACGGTGTACGCGTGGGCGGCGGTCAGGACCGTGTGCTGGTCGGCGACGAGCGCGGCGAGCGCGACGATCCGGGGCGACTTCGGCAACTCGGCCATGGCGGCGCGGGGTCGGCCCCGACGACGACGCTCCCGTGGTACCGGTGGCGCACCGGGTAGTCGTGGCCGACGCCGAGCGTGAGGTGGGCGAGCTTGTGCCGTGAAGCCGTACTGGGTGGCGAGCAGCCCGCGCTAGAAGCGAGCCGACCGCCGAGGACTTGACGGGATCAGCCCCACGGGGTTGGTCCCGTCGGCATGATGACCAGCATGAACGAGTTCTTGGACAAGCTCTGGTCGATGGAGTTTGGCG
Organism: Streptomyces phaeolivaceus; assembly: GCF_009184865.1. Classification (NCBI taxonomy): domain Bacteria; kingdom Bacillati; phylum Actinomycetota; class Actinomycetes; order Kitasatosporales; family Streptomycetaceae; genus Streptomyces; species Streptomyces phaeolivaceus. The sequence goes on from NZ_CP045096.1 coordinate 896,348, forward strand.
CCGCGCTGATCGGTGCCGTGGCTGGTGGGGCCTTCAGCATCCTCGGCGCCTGGTGGCAGTCGTCAGTGAGCAACAAAGCGGCAGCACTTGCCCAGGCGCAAGCAAACGCCCAACGAGGGTTCGACGCCCTCAAGCGGCTTGAAGGGCATCTGGAGGCTCAGACCTTCGAGGGGATGGGCACAGGAAGCACCCGAGCAACGTGGAACCGGGAACTACGCGGGATGATCAAAGAGGCCGAGGGCCCGATCATGCTCCTTCCGGATACGCACAAGGACACGCGCAGCCATGCCCTGACGCTGCTCAATGAAATCAAGATCTGGTACGGACTGCCTGCTTGGCCGGAGTACCGGATCGAGGTGGGCCTTCTCGTGGCGGAGGCCGTGAAAGTCCTGGGCCTGTTCGTCCGTGGCTCCAAGACCCCTGCGAAGCGGGACATGACAGAGGTCATCCGGCAGACGATCGACTTCAACAAGCGTCAGGACGCGCGCAAAGAGCTGGAGGCGCTGAACCACGAGGCGGTTCAGAGTGGCCTGAGCGAGGACGGCATGGAGCGTGCCCGCGAACTCCGGGATCTCCTCGGCATCCCCCATCCCGTCTCGCCCTCGCCTGACGAGCCCGAAGCCGCGTCATGACGCCCGTCAGAGACATGCTTGCGTTTTGAAACACTGCATCACCTGATCGCGATCAGCAGGACCTTTGTGTCCACGACCAGGCCCCGACTCCTCTGGAGACCGGGGCCTTTTCGCGTTCTCGGGGAGGCCGTCAGTGGAGGACGACGTCTGGATGACGGTCAAGGAAGCGGAGCTCTTCGCGGGCGTCAGCGTTCAGACGGTCTGCTCCTGGATCCGCCGAGGTCACCTGACGGTCGGACGGCTCGGCCACCGGGGCCAGAAGCTTTTTCGCCACCTGGACGCCGCCAGGGCCGAGTTGGCCACCCGGACCAAGGCCCAGCGCATTCTGACGCCTGCGACCTGAACGCTTAGCGCAGAGCGGTCAGATGAGGCCACCAGTCCGGGTGAGCCTCGACCAAGGCCAATACAGCCGGACTCTTATCGAGCACGAAACGGCAGTACGAAATCCATTCATTGTTGTCGCTCTCTGGAATGCGCTCAAGCGCCTGGAGCCCCTCACCGAGCACGTCCGCCATCATCTCCGCGAACGTCATGACGCGCTCCCTGTCCGGATCACTCGTCGGCACAGGGGCGCCCTCGTAGAAATGCGAGCGCATTCCCGGGTACTCCAACATCTTGAGATGCACCTCGCGAAGCCCCGCGACCGTCGGGTCGAGAACCCGAGTACCAGCCAGGTTGTTGCTGAACAGAACCTGTTGGGATACCGCGCGCGTCTGTAGCGCCAGGAACACCAGCGACACGATGAGCCCCAGAAGACCACCGATAGCCGTCACGGTCGCGACCATGCTTGCCCCCCACTCCTGCGGGCTAGAACATTCCCACGTCGACATCCGTACGCACCTGGCCGCCTGACAGTGATGTGGACGTGTACTCCGCTCCGGGCGGATCCACTCAGGTGGCCTTCCAGATCTGGGCCACGGTGGCCGCCTCCTCCACGACGGGCAACGTGCAGTTCCGGTGGGCCCAGAACGCCACCGACTCCACGGCCACCATCGTCCGCGCGGACTCGATGCTCCAGCTCACGCGCGCGGCCTGAGCTGAACGAGCCCCCGGCCTCAGGGAATTTCCTAGGTGTGGTTCTTCTCGGGGCCGGGTGCAAAATTGCGGTCGGCAGTAGTTCAGGGGCGGCTATCGTCACAGCATGGCCAAGGTCTGTGTCTTCTGCGGGTGCACGCCTCTGACGAAGGAGCACGTACTACCGCGCTGGCTCAAGGTCGCACTCGACCCGACGGTCCGGCAGCACCGATACATCCGGTTGAGCGTGGACGCGGTCCGGCACCACGAGGCTCCGCCGCTGAACGAACAGGTGAAATCGGTCTGCTCCAACTGCAACAGCGGCTGGATGAACCAGTTGGAGGAGAACGTCAGGCACTTCCTGCCCGACCTGATCCGGGGGAACCCGTGCACTCTCGACGCTGAGGCTCAGAGAGCGCTTGCGGCATGGTCCCTGAAGACCATGCTCATGTTTCAGCACACGCACCCTGCCGACGCGCGAGGCGTAATCCCGGCAAGTGACTTCGCCTCGTTCCATGTGACTCGTGAGCCCACAAGGTCGATGCTCGGACGTCTTGGCTTCATGAACTATCCGCCTGACGACTCCGTTCCTCTTGTGGACACGCTGTGCCAAGGCTATAGCGCCGACGGAGTCCGCAGTACCGGATGGATCACCACGCTCAAGATCGGCTGCATGGTCGTGCAGACCATCCGGGCCCCGGACGTGGCCGAGGGAAAAAGGCTGACCCCGTTCGAACCCTTGCCCTCGTTGCGCCCGATCTGGCCCACAGATGCGCCCATCAAGTGGCCTCTCCCTGCGGCGATTCCGTACGAGCTGATGTCAGCCCTGGCACATCCGGATGACCTTGATCTGACGATCATGCCTACCTAGGGAAGAATCCGGTCGCATCTGTAATACAGGGTCAGTTAGTGTGCAATTCATGGACGATTCGCTCTCCGCCAAGAGCTTCTTCAAGGGCGCCAGGAAGGCCGCCCACAAGGCTCTGCATGACCATGGCCGCCCGGAGTACGACGAGTTCGCGCTCCACGCAGGGCTCGCGGTCGAGAAGCTCGCCAAGGCAGTGCTCGTCTCGAAGAACCCGGCCTACATCGCGGAGCCTCGCAACGAAGACATGCTCCTGCACTTCGGTGGCCACCTCTCCGTAGACGAGGATAAGGTCCGCACCGTCGGGGCCAAGGATGCCATCGCTCGCCTTCGGAGAATCGGCGTACTGCGGGCGGACAGTCAGCTCGACCTGCTGATCGCTCTGCGGAACGGAGCCGCCCATGCCGCCCCCAACAGCACCCTGGTCAAGGGGATGATTTCTCCCCTCGCCCGGACGATCGAGGCGCTGCTCAACGACCTCGGCAAGGCGCTGGACGAGTTCTGGGGGCGGTGGACGAAGGCCGTCAGGGACGCGGTGAACGAGCAGGAGGACCAAGTCTTCCGGGACGTCCAGCTCCGGATCACCCAGGCCCGGCACGCGTTCGAGGACCGCTTCAAATACCTTCCGCCTGGATCCAAGGAGCTGGTCCTGACGGAGCAGCAGCTCCTCTCATACCCCTGGATGAGCTTCGTGGAGAACGACGCGGACGGCATTCCCTTCTACAGCACTTCCGGGGACGACTGCCCGTCCTGCGGCGGTCCGGGCACTCTCACATTCGCGCCGACCGAAGTGACGGCTACAGACACGCACTACAGAGCGCACTGCTTCGCCTGTTCCTTGTGCTCCTTCGAGGTGGTCGGTCCGGACGAGATGGCTGCCCTGCGGAAGGCCAACACACCTCCAACGATCAACTCGCTGGTCGTCTCCCACAGCCAGACACTCCCCCCTGTGGAAGTCGCGGTACTCAAGGCCAAGACAGTCTGATCGTCACCCCGAAGGCCCCGGCTCCGAGAGTCGGGACCTTCTGCATGTCCCGAACCGCGCCGGACCTTCCTGCGCACACTCCGCAAGGAGGTCCCCTTGTTGATCCCTGACCTGGCCTGGATCGTGGCCACAGCGGAGGACACGGGCGGAAGTCCCGACATCGGCAAGATCCTCAACCAGTTCGGCCAGTACGGCATCGTCGGCCTGGCCGTCATCCTGCTGATCGTCGGCGTCATGGTGCCGAAGTACGTCATGAACAACCTGATGGCCGAGAAGGACAGCTGGCGCCAGGCGTTCGAGAACGAACGCGACGCTCACCAGCTCACGCACGAGCAGCTCGCCAAGGCCGAGGAGCGCGGAGACGTCGCGATCGAGCAGGGCAAGACAGTCACCCGGCTCCTCGAAGAACTCGGACACTACCCCGAACTTCCCAGGAGTGCCTGAGATGCGGCCCTTCACCCGACAGCCGCAGGTGTCTCCCGAGGCGGAGACCGCGAAGAGGGCCGCCGAAAAGTCCCTCCAGCCGGCCCAGGCGCACGAGCCCGAGGTCGAGGCCAAGCTCACCGAGAGCATCCGGGTGAAGGAGCAGATCAGAGTCCACAACCGAGCGAACGCCTACAGCGACTGGATCGAGGGCATCGTCCTCAGCCGACTCAGCGGCTGACGCAAGGAGGCTCCATGCCCTACACCCTGACCCTGTACGTCCTCCTGGGCGTGGGCCTGGCCGCCTCGGTCGGGTTCCTCGTCCTGCACCGCCCCCGGCGCTTCTTCCGGATGGTCGAGATCAGCGCCTCCTGGTGGGTCATCATCATCGGCCTGATCTACGCCCGGTCGCTCCTGCTACTGGGAATCCGCGGTGCCGCCAGCCCCGGGCCGTGGCGGGACATCGCGCTCTCCCTCGGCCTCCTGGCGGCCATCGACGGCCTCCTCCTGGTCCGGCTCTTCTCCTACCTCCGGTGTAGCTGCGGAACCACACACAAGGCCCACCCACGGACCCCTGAGTCCCCTTCGACCGCCCTTTCCGGGAAACGCCTCACGGCACCGGAGGGGGCTTCTTCATGCCCACGCACACTCATGGAAGCCACCGTGTCCGACCTCTGGATGCCCTGTGCCAAGAGACTCTCGATCGCCAACACCGCCCCGATGGACGGCGGCCCGGCGAAGGCCATCGCCCACACAACCTGGGACCGCAAAGCCACCAAGGCCAAGCCGCAGGACCTCGTCCCGTGCGCCAACCTGCGGACGTACTTCGGCTCAAACGCCTCTGGGCGCCAGGCCGCTCCCCACGTCCTGTGGGACCCGTTCACCGGAAGGATGGTCCAGTTCTTCCCGGCGAACTCCCGATCCCTGTCCCTGCGGGACCTCTCCGGCGAGACCCTGACCAGCCGAGTCGGCTCGGTCGTCATCCAGGTGGAGGCGCTCTTCCTCTGGTGCCGCGTCGGCGGAAAGACGTTCGAGAAGCTCACCGACACGCCCTGCAAGGGGAAGGGATGAGACGAGCTGAACGCCTGGGTGGCCTCCTGAGTCGTCGCCAACTCCTGGCCGATGGGGAAAGCCCAACGGCTTCCTTTCGAAGCGGGACGAGCGGATCTGGCGCATCAGGAGCAGCTGGTTCGCCCACGGTCACGTCCCGGAGAACGACCACACGGACCCGGGTATCTGGCCGGACTTCATCGTCAAGACGGAGAAGTCTGCATTCGAGCCCTTCCCGGGCACGGCCTTCTCCATGAGCGGCTCCAGGCCCGCCCTGGGCAAGGCCAGCCCGATCTTCACCGCCATGGGCAAGCGACTCGTGGCGGAGGGCTGCGGCCTGTACAAGGAGGGGCCCGGCCCGAAGGTCGGTGAGGCCGACGTCGACTCGTACGAGAAGTTCCATCGGAAGCTGGAGTACACCAGCTCGGCCGCCAAGTGGCTCCCGGGGCCCGCCTCTTGGTCCAAGCTCAAGGTCCCGAACGTCTGAACTGGGCCTACATCGTTCCTCTGGCGGGACACACAAGCGCCCCCGATCTCCCTCGTGGAGGTCGGGGGCTCTTTCGCAATTACCGGCCCAACTCAGCGCGGAGTGCCACAACTGCTGTCCACACAAAACCGACGCTGCCGATCAGGAGCATCCCGCCCCCGATGTTGCCGAGAACCACGGCCAAGGTGCTCGGCTCGACAAGGCACCCGTCCGGGGCACGCATGTTTCCGCTGCTGCCCGGGTTCCGTGCGCAGTACACAGCCTCGGAGTTGATCAGAAACAGAACGAGACCCAAGACACCCGTCACTGCCCAGAACACCAACGCAACCGCTCTGGTGGTCATCAATCCCTCACGCCTCCAGCCAACGGCAGTTCGGCCAGCATCACGGCGTAGACCGGAGAGTCCGGGAAGGGCTGACGCTGCCCGACCCTCCGGAAGCCCCAGGACTCGTACATGGATTGCACGCGGGGGTGCTCGGTGTCGACGAGGAGGACCACCAGGTCCTCGTCCCGCTCGTCCAGGAGCGCCCGCGTGACCAACTCGGCCGTCCCGGTCTTGCGCCACTTCGTACGGACGGCCAACTCCGAGTAGGAGAACGTCCGGCTCTTCTCCGGCGCCGGGTCGAGGTGCTCTCGCCACCACTCGCGGTACGCCGTGGACGGAGCGCCGTAGGCGAAGGCCACCGCCTCCCCACCGTCGTACGCGATCACGCAATCGAAGTCCGGGTTACCGCCCCAGTGGTCGACGAACCAGGGAAAGTGCTGGTTGAACTCGTCATCCATGGCGTTCGCATAGGCGTCGGCGTGCACGTCGATCAGGGCCTGACGGATCTGCGCCAAGTCCTTGTTGCTGAAGCGGCGTACGACCAGATCGGCGGCGCTCAAGCTCTGCTCCATTCGGCTCGGTAGCGGTCTCCCCACTCTCGGGCGACCCCGGCGTCCGGCGCAAGCGTGATCAAGTCACGGTAGAAGTCGCCGAGAAGAGAGCGCATCCGGCCCGGTAGGGGAGTGCCCACCATCAACTCGAAGGCGTTCGACGCGGTGGAGCAGGCCTGGTCGATGTCCCGCTGATGGAGCTGTGCCAGAGCGAGCCGCGTCGTGGCCAACGCCCGGTTCCGGCGGAACTGTTCGGGGATCGCGCCCAGGGCCTTGTGGGAGGCTGCCTCGGCCTCTGCGGCGTCCCCGATCCGGTCCCGGACGATGGCCGTCATGGCCGTCAGCTCAGCCGGGCCGTAGAAGGCCATCCAGCTTGGACGGGGCTGATCCCGGTCCGCCTTGCTCAGGGCCTCTCGCGCATGTCCGAGAGAGCGCAAAGCGGCCTGGCGGTCGCCGAGGTTCGAGTGGCCGATGGCCGTACGGGCGTGGGCGAGGGAGGCGAACAGTGGGTCCCGCCTGGTGACCGCCGTGGCCTGGGCGGCCAAGCCGGAGTCGATGGCCTCCGTGTGCTCCCCACGCTGGTGGGCCAGCATCGCGTAGGAGTTCCAGACCCTCATCTCCGCCAACGGGTCCTGGCCCATGCCCGCGAGGTACAGCGCCCGTCCCAAGAGAGCCTGGGCCCGGTCGGCCTGCTTGGCGTCGATTGCGCTCCAGGCGGCCGTGGCGGTGTAGTCGGCGGCGATCGAGAAGAGCCGGAGCCGGATGCGCTGGGTGGTTCCGAGCTTCTGCTTCTCCAGGGCATCGGCCGCCCCCGACAGCGCGGCTCGCTCCAGGCCCTCGTGGCCTCCCCTCGTGTCATCCAGCTCCATCAGGGCGTCGAGACCCGAGCGGAGCCGGAGGACGTCGGAGGTGCCGACCCGCTGAGGCGCTCCGACGAACGGCACAGCGGCAGCGGCTGTTCCGGTCGTGGCGGTAAGGAAGTTCCGTCGTTCCACAGGGGACTCCGGTTCGGTGGCGGGGAGTCGTCTTCCGACCGGAGGGCTGAAACCCAGCTCCTCGGCCGTACATCCGAATACTGCCTCTAACGCCTCGCGCTGCTTGGGGTGGGGCCACCGGGTTTTTCCGGTGAGCCAGTTGCGAATCGTCCGGTCACCGACCGTCCCCTCGTGCCCGGCGCAGACCAGCCGGGTGTTCACCGCGTCGGCCAACTCCACCTGTGTCAAGCCGCGCTCCTGCATCGCGCTGCTGAGGCTCTCGTTCCCCTCCACGTACCCACCGTAGGGATTGATCCCTCGTCAGTGAGGGTCTATGGAGCAGAAATTTCCGGTCGGGCTGGTTACACCACGTGCCGATTTTTCCGGCCATGCGGAGGCCAGGAGCCGTTCACTCGGGTAAGGCCACTCACACCCGCACCCCTTGAGGTCCTGATGACTGTGACCGCTACGCCACGCCCCACGGGGCACCCGGGATACTCGCAGACGTTCGACCGCGTGCCGGAGAGCGCGCGTGCGGCCCGCAGACTCGTCCGTACGGCCCTGTCGGCCTGGCACCAGGACGACCTGATCGACGACGCCCTGAACGTCATGACCGAGCTGGTCTCCAACGCCGTGGACCACGGCCGTCTCCCCTCTATCAGGGTCCTCGTCTCGCGCCCCTCCGACGGCTGGATCCGCCTCGGGGTCGTCGACCGCTCCCGCGTCATGCCGGAGCTGCGGACCGACTCCAACGGGGACCAAATCCGTGGGCGTGGCCTCTTCCTGGTCGACGCCCTCTCGGACCGCTGGGGCACGGACCTCCACCGCTGGGGCAAGACCGTCTGGGCCGAGCTGAAAGTCGAGGTCGAGCGATGAAGGGCGGCAAGGCGTGGGTGGGTGACGAGGTCCACGACGAGGACGCGGGCCGGAGGGGCATGGTCACGGATGTCTCCGGCGGCGTCTACATCGTGCGGCCCCTCACGGGCGGGGGCCCTGAGTGGACCCAGAACAACCCCGACCGGCTGACCGTCACCGTGCCGCTGGACAACAGCTGGCTCAGGTGACCGAGCTTCCCCGAACCCCTCGCGGCGTAGAGGCCAACTAACCCAGATGGCTCCCCCCTACCCGTGAGGAGGAAAGACCCCGGCTGTCCCGAAACGGCCGGGGTCTCTTCGTTGTCGGTGCCCGGTCAGAGGGTGAGGCCATGTCGTTCATCACCCCCGGATCCGGCCCGGTCGCCGAGGCGACCGAGGAGCAGGCCGTCACCAACGTGACCGCCTTCGCCGAGGAACTGCCCCAGTTCGGCGTGACCGTCACCTCGCACGATCGGAAGCCCTCGGCCGACTACGGCGAGGGACGGTATGTGTTCACGCTCCACACCGAGGACGGCCGGGAGATCGAGATCCAGATGCCCGGCGCTCCGCTCGATCGCGTTCGCAAGGAGTGGACCCGGCTGTACTTGGATGGCTCCTCGGGGTTCTGGGACTTCACCTTGGACTCATGCAAACAGAGGTTCGAGTAGGGGACCGAAAACCCTCAAGCAGATACGCTCCAAGAAAAGTATGGTGCGGCACTTCGGCCTGCCCGCCGACGAGGCCGACCGCGTCTGCGCGCTGGACCTGCCCGACCTCGACGCGGTCGACGCCGCCGCGCGGTGACCCCCGATGCCCCCCGCTGGCCGCCCGGGGCGTAGAGCGGCAGGGCGCGGGAAGACGGCTGTCGTCGCTGCCTCCGCACGGGCGCTCGCGTGCGAGGCTGGAGACCAGGACGTCCGGGCAGCCACGTCCGGACGAGGGTGATACGGAGGACGGTGTGGACTGGGACCGTTTCGCACAGCAGATGGCGTCGATGGCACGGGAATTCCTGGCCCAGCCCTCGGTGGCTTCCACCCTGGAGCGGATCACCGCCTCGGCCACCGAGCTGGTGGAGGGCTGTGACGCGGCCGGCATCCTCGTGCTGCACGGCTCGTCGGTGGAGACACTGGCTCCCACCGAGCAGTTGGTGATCGACAGCGACGCGCTGCAGGAACATCTGCGGGAGGGACCCTGTTTCGACGCCGCCCACAACGCGGAGGGCGGCCGGGTGTTCCGTATCCGCGACCTCTCCGGCGAGGAGCCGCGCTGGCCCGCCTACGCGCCACGGGCCCGGCGGCTGGGGGTGGGCAGCATGATGGGCTTCCTGCTGTTCACCGAGGACGAGGACCTCGGCGCCCTGAACCTCTACTCCCGGGCGCCCGGTGCGTTCACCGAGGTCAGCGAGCTGGCGGGGTGGCTGCTCGCCTCGCACGCGGCGGTCGCGTTCTCCAGCGCCCGCACCCACGCGCAGCTGGAGCGGGCCGTCGCCACCCGCCATGTGATCGGCGAGGCCATGGGCATCCTCATGGGCGGCCACCACCTCACCGAGGACGAGGCGTTCGACGTGCTGCGCCGCTTCTCGCAGGAGAACAACATCAAACTCCGTGACGTCGCCCGCCGGGTCTGCGAACAGGGCGGCCTCTGACGGTCCGGCGGCGACGGCCGACGGTCCCGCGAGGACGGCTGGCGGCCCTCCGGGGACGGCTCCTCCGGCACGTGGTCAGAACCAGAGAAGCCTGGGCCGGGACGACCCCCAGGGGAACGCCGTCGAAACCCGGCCTGCACTCCAAGTCCCCCCGCCCCGACTTCCCACACCTCGATCGGCCACTCCGGCGCCGGCAATCCGGCCGGTCACGCACCCGGAGGCACCTCGGTGCGCCGGGTCAGGTGTCCTTGCTGCCCCGGCCGGTCAGCGTGTCGCGGAGCCGGTCGACGAGGCCCAGGCCCGGGGCGAGCAGCTTGTCGGCCGGCGGGGTGCCCGGGGCCGCCGGGTGGGGCCGGGTCGGCGCCGTCCTCTTCGCCGCGCGGACCTTCTCGCCGAGGCCGTCCAGGGCCTCGGCCGAACACGACGCGCGCAGCAGCGGGAAGAGACGGGTCTCCTCGTCCTGGATGTGCGCCCTGATCTCGGTGGTCAGTCGGCCGACCAGCAGATCGAAGTCCGGGTCGTTCGCCGCGCAGCGCTCCAGCGCCTTCAGGGTCCGCTCGGCCTCGGCGTGGTCCGCCAGCTCCCGGTCGGCGAGCGCGTCACCGTCGGGGACGTGCTCGCGGACCGCCGGGTAGAGGTACGCCTCCTCGGCGACCGAGTGACGCACCAGCTCGATGGTGACCTGGTCCACGTACCGCTTGCGCCGGGGATCCCCGACGGGCAGCCCCGCGATCCGGCCGAACATCTCCTCCACTTCCCCGTGGTCCGTGGTCAGTTCGGCGATGACGTCTCCGCCGTGTCCCATGTCCCTCGCTCCTCTCCTGGCCGACCCGCTTCCGCATCCGTACCCCTCGCCCCCGCACCCCTCGCGGCCCGCTCCCGAGTACCCGCGAACGGCCCAGCCACGCGGGGCGCGGCCATGCCTCGCGGAGCGTCTACGAGCGGGCGGGCTGGTCGGCGATCAGCAGGGTGCAGCCGGCGGGGCGGAACCCCAGCCGGGTGTAGACGCGGGCGACGGCGTCCTCCGCGTAGGCGAGGAAGACGGTGCGTACGCCGTGGTCACGGGCGTGGCGCACCAGGGCGGCCGTGCCAGCCCGGCGCCGCCCCGCACCCGGGATTCGGGGCACCGACGGACAGCCCCGCGCGCGGACGGTCGGCGCGGGAGGGAACCGCCGCGAACTCGACGACGAGCCGGGCCTGTTCGCCCTCGATCCGCGACAACCCCGTAGCGGTCCTTGTCGATCCACCTCGATCCACCTCGCTCTGTCTCGATCCGTATCGATCCGTATCGATCCGCTCGACGGGCGGGTGCGCATTACGATCTCGGGAGTGTCGACCTCCGGCGGCGGTCGGCCCGCGCTCTCGCCCGCACTCTCGAAGGACTTCTTCACCGCGATGCTCCAAGGCACCCGTTCGACGACGGCGCCCCTCGACCGGACCGACCGGCTGCGCCTGTTCGGGTATGCCGGGCGCCCCCGGAGCGACATCCGTGAACGGCTGGTGCCGCCCTTCCCCGAGCCGGGCACCCGGCTGTGGGAGCGGGTGGGGCTGGGTCCGGAGCCGGCGTACCGGATCGCGCGGGCGACGGGCTGGCTGGGACCCCTGCTCGTCGCCCTGCTCGCCGGAGCGATTCGTTTCTGGCGCCTGGACCGGCCGCACGAACTCGCCTTCGACGAGACGTACTACGCCAAGGACGCCTGGTCCCTGCTGCGGCTCGGCCACGAGGGCACCTGGCCGGAGCGCGAGGTCGCCGACCCGCAGGTGCTGGCCGACCCGCAGGTGATCCCGCTCTCCGACACCGGGAGCTTCGTCGCGCATCCGCCGACGGGGAAGTGGGTGATAGCCGTCGGCGAGTGGATGTTCGGTCTCGAACCGTTCGGCTGGCGCTTCATGCCGGCCCTGCTGGGGACGCTGTCCGTACTGATGCTGTGCCGCATCGGCCGCCGGCTGTTCCGTTCGACGTTCCTGGGCTGTCTGGCCGGTGTGCTGCTGGCGCTGGACGGTCTGCATGTCGTGATGAGCCGTACCGCGCTGCTCGACCTCGTCGTCATGTTCTTCGTCCTGGCGGCCTTCGGCTGTCTGCTGCTCGACCGGGACCGGGCGCGGGCCCGGCTCGCGGCGGCGCTGCCGGTCGGCGAGGACGGTCGCGTGGGCCCGGACGCGGACACCGGGGACCGTGCCGGGACGGGGTGGCGGCCCTGGCGGCTCGCGGCCGGTGTCTGTCTGGGCCTGGCCGCCTCGACCAAGTGGAACGGTCTGTACTTCCTGGCCTTCTTCATGGTCCTGACCGTGCTGTGGGACGTCGGCGCCCGCCGGGTCGCGGGGGCCCGGCGGCCGTACCTGGCGGTGCTGCGCAAGGACCTCGGCCGGTCGGCGCTGTCCCTGGCCCCGGTCGCCGTGGTGACGTATGTGACGACGTGGACCGGCTGGTTCCTGTCCGACGACGGCTACGGGCGGCACTGGGCGGACGGCCGGGGCGGCCCCTGGTCGTGGATACCGGCGCCGCTGCGCAGCCTGTGGCACTACGAGTCCGTCGTCTACCGGTTCAACATGGACCTGGACGCGTTCCACAAGTACGAGTCCAATCCGTGGAGTTGGCTGGTCCTCGGCCGCCCCGTGCTGTTCTCCTACCGGTCCCCCGAGCCGGGTGAGGCCGGCTGTCACGCGATCACCGGCTGCTCGCAGGCGATCCTCGCCCTGGGCACCCCGGTGCTGTGGTGGTCGGCGTGCTGCGCCCTCGTGTATCTGCTGTTCCGGTGGGCCCTGCGCCGCGACTGGCGTGCGGGCGCCGTGCTGTGCGGCGTGGCCGCGGGCTATCTGCCCTGGTTCCTCTACCAGGACCGTACGACGTTCTCCTTCTACGCCGTCGTCTTCGTGCCCTTCCTGTGTCTGGCCGTGGCGATGACCCTGGGCGCGCTGGTGGGCCCGCCGGGGGCGAGCGCCGACCGCCGTGCGCGGGGAGCGATGGTGGCGGGGGCGGTGGTGCTGCTCGTCGCCTGGAACTTCATCTACTTCTTCCCGATCTACACGGGGCTCACGATCCCGTATCCCGACTGGCAGGTCCGTATGTGGCTCGACACCTGGATCTGAGGGATCCGGAGCCACCGTGGACGTTCCTCGGGCGCTTCCCGGACGGCGGGCCGGGACCGGTCACCGCCTCGGGCCCGCGAGGGCGTACGCCGCGGTGCCGGTGATCGCGAGGGTGACGGCCGTCCAGGTGGCCGCCGCCGTGCCGGGCGGCAGCAGCATCCAGGTCGCCACCTGTGTCGGCACGCTCGTCGGGGTCGGGGCGAACACCACCGACGACAGCCAGGCGACGGGCGGCGTCCACGCGTACCGCGCCCCGCACAGGGTCTTCATCCGGTCGTCGGCGCGGTCCGCGAGACCGACCCGCTCCACGGCGCGCCGCACGGCCGCCGGGATGTCCGCCTTGGGGACCTCCTTCAGCCACGCCATGTACTCGACGAACTCGCGGACCGTGAACCGCTTGTAGTAGCCGAACTCCTGGGGCAGATAGCCGATCCGGCGGCGCAGCGCCCGGTGTTCGCCGAGGCCTCCCGTGGACTCGCCGAGCAGTTCCAGGGAGCCTTCGGCGGGGCGCAGCACGGTGGCCAGCGCCCGGATGAGGGTGGTCTTGCCGGCCCCGTTGGGTCCGAGCAGGCCGTGCACGCCGGTGCCCAGCGACAGGTCGAGCCCGTCGACGGCCATCCGTTTCCGGCCGACCCGCACCTTCAGCCCCGTGGCCCGGATCTCCCAGGCGTAGGGCGTCGGCGCGAGATCGGCCGCGCTCACCGCGGACATCACGTGATGTTCCTTCCTTCCGGTCTTCGACCGGTTCATCGCTTCGCAGAGCCGACCGGCCGTCTCGTCGGCCGTCCCGCCGGCCGTCCCGGTCATCGGTGGGCTCCCAGCTCGGTGTACGCGCCTCTGCGGGCGATCACCACACCGATGCCGAGGGTGAGGATCAGCCCCCATACGGGCAGTCCCTCGGTCTGCAGGGCGTAGGGCGTACGGCTGGTGGCCAGGGTCGGCGCCAGCACGACGGCGGCCCAGACCGCGATCAGCGCGACGGCGGCACGGGTGACGCCGACGACTCCGCCGAGCGCCAGGGTCGTCGAGGTGAACGCCAGACAGGGCAGCAGCCACTGGGCGGCCGTCACCCCCGTCAGCCAGCCGCCCGCGAGCAACGGGGGGACGACCACGGCGAGCACGGCCGTGGTCCGCCGCAGCACCAGGGGCAGCCCGGCCCGGGGCACGGAGGCCGTCAGCTCGTACGCCGGGTCCAGTCCACGTGACCACGACGCCACGACGCCGCGACGCCGCGACGCCGAGCACGGGCAGGACGGGGGCGAGCGGCAGCACCGGCGACACCTCGCCGGAGGAGGTCCCGAGGCCGGTGCCGGGGTCGGCGAAGTCGAACAGCAGCGCGAGCAGCGTCACGGTCATGATCATGGCCAGCCAGGGCGCCATCGTGGGGGGTCAGCCACCGCGACAGCCGTGCCGACCAGCGGCGGCGGGGCAGGGGCGAGGTCGCGGCCAGCTGGGGTTCGAGGTCGGACCAGACCGCGCCGACCAGGGCGGTCACGGCGGGCACGGTCGCCGCGGTGGCGGCCGACAGCCGGTCCCGGCAGTCCCGGCACGCCTCCAGATGGGCTTCCAGGGCCCACACCTCGTCGGCGGCGATGTCCGTGTCGCCGCGTGCGTAGCCGTCGATGAGCCGCGTCGACGCGTGTTCCACGCTCATGCCAGGGCCTTCCGCATCTCGGTCCGGGCCCGGCGGGCGTGGGTCTTGACCGTGCCCTCGGGCACGCCGAGCAGGACCGAGGTCTCCCGGACGGTCAGCCCGTCGAGCGCCATGGCCTGCAGTACTTCCCTGAGTTCGGGCGCGAGGCGGCGCAGCGCGTCCCCGACGTCGCCGCCGACGGTCGCCGCGAGCGCCTCGTCCTCGGCGGCGGGCGCCACGGGCCGCGCGGCGGCGGGTGGCGGCTCCGCGTGGTGGGCCCGGCGGCGGAACGCGTCGACGAGGCGGCGGGCCGCGATCGTCCAGAGCCAGCCGACGGCACTCCCGCCGACCGCGGCCCCGGCGAACGCGCCCGCCGCCCGCCACACCGCCAGATACGTCTCCCGCATGACCTCGGCGACGATCTGCTCGTCGGCGCAGCGGCGCCGCAACCGCACCGCCGGCCACGGCGCCGTACGCCGGTACAGCTCCTCGAACGCCGCGCGGTCACCCCCGGCCACAAGCCGGACGAGACGCTCCTCGTCCGGCCCCGTCGGCGCCTTCCTGACTGATCTCACACCGACCAGACGCGGGGCCCGCGCGACGGGTTTTCCTTCGGGAGTGATCCCCGTCACAGAGGGGCGGGCGGGCCGGACAGGCGCGCGGTCACCTCGGGAAGCGGTACTTCAGGTGGGTGGCGAGCGGGGTGTGGACGACCCGGACCGTTTCGAGGTCGCGCCGCCCTGGGCCGAGATCGTCGAAGAGCCGCAGGCCCGCTCCGAGGAGGACGGGCACGACGTGCAGCTGCAGCTCGTCGATCAGCCCCTCGCGGAGGTACTGACGCACCGTGCTCGCCCCGCCCGCGATGTCGACGTTCCGGTCACCCGCGGCGGCCCGCGCGCGGTCGAGGGCCGCGTGGACGCCGTCGGTGACGAAGGTGAAGCTGGTGCCGCCCTCCTTGACCAGGGTGGGCCGGGGCCGGCGGGTGAGCACGAAGACGGGGGTGCGGAAGGGCGGGTTGTCGCCCCAGAACTCCTCGCCCAGGTCGTACATGGTCCGCCCCATGACCACGGCACCGGTGGCGTCGAACCATTCACGCATCAGCTCGGAGTCGCGGTTCTCCGCCCCGCCGGTCATGCCCTGGCGCTCCCGCCAGCTCGCCAGACCGTGGATCCACTCGAAGAGCGCTTCGGCGCCGTCGCCCCCGGGGTTGTCGGGAGAGACATCGGTGCCGGCGACGTATCCGTCGAGGGAGACGGCCAGGTCCGAGGTCACGATCATGGTCATGAGGGAAGCTCCTGTGGTCCGGCGGGCCGTTGTCGGCCCGAGGGGGTTCCGCCTTCACCCTCACGTCGATCGGGAGCGACCGCATTCGACACGCCCCGCCTGTTTCCCCGCCGGGCGGGTGATCCAGCGCCGCCGGTATTCCCGAAACCTCCGATGTCCGCCCGGGCGGGAGCGGAGTCCGGCCCTCCGCCAGGCGCCCAGCTCCGGGTATGGCGTCGGAGCGGGCCCGCCGTGAGGATGCTCCCTCGCACCACCTCGCACCACCTCGCACCACTCATGTCGCCACTCATGTCGCCGCTCATGTCGCAGTGGGTCGAAGGGGGCTTTCCCGATGGGTTCGCACGCCGCTCCGAAACGCCGTGGACGGGCACTGTGGCCCTCCATGAGCCTCCTGCTCCTGGTGGCGCTCGTCGGGGTGCCCCGGGCCGAGGGAGCGCCCGTGTCGGCCGACGCCTGCCGTGCCACCGGCACCGAACTGCCCCGGGGCGACTGCGGGCCCTTCTGGCAGGTCCTCGCGGAGGACTTCGACGGCGACCGGGTGCCGCTGGGCGGGTTCCGCGACTGCGAGCACCGGGTCGACACGTCCGCCGCGTACTGCGGGGGCCTGCGCGGGGCGTACCGCGACAACTGGTGGGCGTACCCGACCGGTTGGCGCGACACGGCGGGCGACCGGGGCCGGGACGTCGTGGGCGTCTACCACCCGGAGGACACCGTGAGCGTGGGCCCTGCGGAGAACGGCGACGGCCGGATGTCCATCCGGATGTGGCGGCCCGCCGACGGGGGTCCCGTGCACGCTGCGGCGGTGGTACCCCGTGCCGTCATGCAGATGAAGTACGGCAAGTACAGCGCCCGTATCAAGGTGACGAAGCTCGCGCCGGGCTACAAGTCCGCGTGGCTGCACTACGGCGGGGGCTGCGAGCTGGACCACCCCGAGGGCGAGTGGACCGGCGACCTCACCGCCTTCCACCATCCCTGCGGCGGCGGGGAGCAGGGCTACTTCCCCGGCGCCGACGACTGGACGGAGTGGCACACCGTGTCGACGGAGTGGACGCCCGGCCATGTGCGCTTCTTCGTGGACGGCCGCCAGGTGGGCCACGACACCCGGGACGTGCCGAACCGGCCCCTGTCCTGGGTGCTGCAGAACGAGAGCGCGCTGGAGGGGCCGGGCGCTGCTCCGGGCAGCAGCGCCCAGCTGGACATCACCTGGGTCGCCGCGTACGCGTACGACTGGAAGTGACCCGTGACCGTGGCCCGGCGGCGCTTGCCCGTCCCGCGCGCCCGGCGCACGCTGGTCTTATGGCTGTGCACGACGGGCCCGGCCCCACGCTCATCACGTCCGTGCAGCGGGCCTTCCGCCTGCTGGAGGCGGTGAGCGCGCACGAGAACGGCGCGCCGGCGAAGCAGCTGGCCCGCGAGACGGGGCTGCCCCTGGCCACCGCCTACCATCTGCTGCGGACCCTGGTGCACGACGGCTACCTGCGGAAACTGGCCGACGGCGGGTTCGTGCTCGGCGACAAGGTGCAGGCACTGCACACCACCGGCCGGGGACAGGCGCTGCTCAGCCGGGTCCGGCCGACGCTCGCCGCGCTGCGGGACGAACTGACCAGCGCCGCCTATCTGACCTTCTACGAGGACGGCGAGATCCGGGTCGCCGAGATCGTGGACAGCCCCCGGGCGCCCCGGGTCGACCTCTGGGTGGGGTTCGAGGACGCCGGGCACGCCACCGCGCTGGGCAAGTCGGTGCTGCGGGAGCTGGACGAGGAGTCCCGCAGGGACTATCTCTCCCGGCACCAGCTGGCCGATCTCACCCCGAGGACCATCACCGACGCCCCGGAGCTGCTGCGCCGCCTGGACTCGTCCCCGGTGGCGCCGGCCGTCACGGACCTGGAGGAGTACGCCCTCGGCACGGTCTGCATCGCGGTTCCCGTGTACAGCGGGGACACCCTCGGCTCGCTCGGTGTCTCGCTGCGGGCGGACCGGCTCTCCCGGCTGGAGGAGGTCCGGGCACGGCTGCTGCCGACCGCGAGCCGAGTGACCAGGGGCCTGTCACTCACTATCTGAAAAGCACCTTCTTGTGACTCCGGAGCCGATCCTCTTTCCTGGATGAAACGGACAATTCAGGAGGGCGTTCGGGAGTGCGCGCTCCGCACACAGGTGAGGACCGGCGGCGATACATGAGGCAGACCCGAGAGCTCGGCGGCGACCACGGGACCGTCCGGCAGGCCAGGAACCGAGCGTCGGCCCCGGGAAGGACGACCCGCGGCCGGATCGCCGCGCAGCTGGCCTCGGGTACGCCCGCGCTGCCCATGCTGCCGCTGCTGCCCGTCCTGATCGTCTCCGTGATCGTGGTCGTCGGCCTTCTCGGCGGCGCCGGGCTGACCTGGCTGCCGCTGCTGGCCGCCGGGCCCGCGCTGGCCGCCACCACCAGCGGGCCGCGCGGGGTGCTCTGTGTCGGGCTGCTCGCCGGGGTGCTGGGCGCGATGCTCGGTGTCCGGGACGGCGCGCCGGGCCGTGAGCTGGCCGCCGTGCTGTCCGCGCTGGTGGCCGTGACCCTGGCGAGCGGTCTGGCCAGCGCGCTGCGCGGGCGGCGCGAGCGGGTGCTCGCGGCCGTCCGCTCGGTCGCCGAGGCCGCCCAGCACGCGCTGCTCCAGCCGGTACCGGCGACGGTCGGCCCGTTCCAGGTGGCCGTCCGCTACAGCGCCGCCGCCGCGGAGGCCCGGATCGGCGGGGATCTGTACGCCCTGGTGCCGACCCCGTACGGGGTGCGCATGATCGTGGGCGATGTGCGCGGCAAGGGGCTGCCCGCGGTCGGGATCGCCGCGCTGGTGCTGGGCGTGTTCCGCGAGGCGGCGTACGAGGAGCCGGATCTGCTCGCCGTCGTCGACCGGATCGAACGGAGTCTCGCGCGCAATCTCCGCGGCGACGACTTCGTGACGGCCGTGGTCGCCGGGCACCCCCGGCCGGACGAGCTGGAGCTGGTCAACTGCGGTCACGCGGCGCCGCTGCTGGTGCGCGGCTGCGGGGTCGTCCCGGTGGAGCCCGCGTGTCCGGCCCCGCCCCTCGGGCTGCGCGCCCTCACCGGGGAGCTCCCCGCCCTGCAGACCCTGCCGTTCGGCGACGAGGATCAGCTGCTGCTCTACACGGACGGTGTCACGGAGGCCCGCGACCGCGACCGCGCGTTCTACCCGCTGGCCGAGCGGCTGGCGGTCCATCTGTCCGACGAGCCGGCCGACACCCTCACCGCCCTGCACGACGAACTGCTCACGCATGTGGGCGGCCGGCTGCACGACGACGCGGCCCTGCTCCTGCTGCGCAGGCCGACCGCTCCCGGAACCCCCGTGGTCGAGTGCGGCGCCCGGTCGCGGTCATGACCCAGGTCGCGAGGTACCCGGAGGCCGGGCAGCCGCCCGCCGTGGCGATGTCGATGTTCCCCTCGGCGTGGAACGGCGTGTCCAGCAGCCCCGCGCCGGGCGATCAGCCGGTCGTCGGGGATCACGTCGCACGCTTTCATCCCGCTGCCGACCAGGACGACACCGGCCTCGGTCACGTAGGCCTCCAGACCGTCCTTGCGGGACCGGTTGATCCGCGCGGCGGCGATGTGCTGGCGGGGTCGGGCAGATCCGTGAAGAGCAGGACCTCCGCCGCGCCCGCGTCCCGTGCCGCCCGGCTCGCCCCGGCCGTCACGGCGCCCGCGTCGCCACGGCCGCGCGGCGGGGCCGGGGTGTGGACGGGGGCCACCCGGATCTGGCCGGCGGTCATCGGGCTCAGGCCCGCCATGGAGACGGGGGTGCCGTCCGGGGTCTCCCCCACGGTGGCGTGCCGTTCGGCGAAGAGGGCGGCGGCCCGCGCGGCGGTCTCCGGGGCGAGGGTGCCCCGAGGGCAGCGGTGAACTCGTGGTGCCGGCGGACGAGCAGCGCGCGGTCCCGGCGGTCCGCGACCCGGGCCCGGCCCCGGCCCCGGGGGGAGCGGCCTCGGTGGAGTGAGGGTGCCGAGGCGGTACAGGCACTGTCGCTCGCGCAGGACCGGCGTCGCGCCGGTGTGCCGCTGCCGGGCCCGCGCGAACGCGGTGGCGGTGGCGTGGTCCGCGCCGACGCCGGGAAGGCGGTGGCCGAGGCCGGACAGCAGGGCGGCGAGGGCGGCGACCGGTCCGAGGGTGAGTGGGGTGAGGTGCGGACGGTGGGGCGGGTCCGGAGGAACGTGGCGTGGACCTCGCCCCTCCCTCCAGCAGCCCGAGCACGGGCGCCTCGGGGCCGTACGCGTCCGGCCCGCGTGTGCGGAGTGTCTCGGTGACCGTCAGCTGCACGGTGTGCGGGACCGGGCGCGAGCGCAGGAACGCCCGGCCCGCGCGAGGAAGTCGCCGAGGTCGTCGGTGAGGTCGTCGGTGAGGTGCCAGTGCCGGTCGTCCGGGCGCGTGTCCGCTGCCTCCCCCGTCCCTCGGGTGTGCTCTCCTCGCCGGCGCCGAGCGGTCATTCGCTCGCGGTCAGGGTCAGGTACGCCTCGTGCCGTACATCGGCGTTCGCGTGCCCGCGCAGCAGACGCAGCAGCGAGCGCCACTTCTCGGGCCAGCCGAGGGCGACACCCGTCGCCTTCACCAGGCCGACCGCCAGCAGGCCCGTCGCGGTGCCGCCGTCGCGGGCGAAGCCGTCGGCGGCGGTCAGCAGGGCTTCCGTGCGCCCCGGATGAGCGCGGTACGCCGAGGAGGACCGCAACCGGCCGGACGTGTGGACCGCCACCTTCACCCCCGCGCCCTCCAGGGCGTCGGCCAGGTCCCGCAGCCGTACGAGCAGTGCCGCGGGCTCCACGGTGTGGTCGACCAACTGCCCCAGCAGCTGGGCGCGTTCGGGCGCGAGCAGGGGTTCCGGCGCGAGCTGTGCCGCGATCGCCTCCAGCAGTTCGGGGCGCGTTCCGTCGACGTACCCGAAGGACGTCAGGTGCCGGAGCCGTTGCAGCGCCGGCAGGTCCCGGCCCTCCAGCGCGTCCGCGCCGCCCTCCGCCGTGTGTGTCGCGGCCAGCAGCTCGGCCACCGCGCCGTGGAACACGCTGCCCGGCGCGCCGCCGCCCACGGGGTGCGGCAGCTCGGAGGCGGCCAGGTCGCGCAGTACCCACGCCGCGTGCTGCCAGTGCCCGCGGTCGCCGAGGCCGCTCGCGGTCCGGGAGATCCGCAGGGCCAGCTCGGGCGAGCAGCGGCACCACACGCCCATGGCGCGCAGCAGGAAGTAGCCGCCGAAGCCCTCGGTGAGCGCGAGGGTCGTGTCGTACGCCGCGACGACCACGGCGGCGTAGGCGCGGCGGTGCGCCTCGGCCAACTCCCAGGGGGTGACGGCCAGGAGGGCTTCGTGCACGGCCTGGCTGTCGTCGTGCGCGGCGTCCTCCAGCAGGGTCCGGGCCTCCGGCTCGCCGAGCAGCGGCGGCAGGGCGCGGACGACGGCGGCCCGGACGTCCGGGTGGTGGTCGGGGGCGTGGAAGGCGCCCGCCAGCAGGGCGACCGCCCGCCGGGGCGGCAGGAAACGCGCGGCGAGCCGTACGGCCTCCTTGCGGGAGGTGACCTTCACGGGCCGCTCCCCGGAGAGCAACGCGCCCAGGGCGAGGGCGAGTCCGGACGGGGCGGTGTAGCGGGCGGCGCGGGCCGCCGCGTACACGGCGACCCTGGCCCGGTCGCCGCCCGAGTGTTCCAGCAGCGTCGCCAGGGTGTCGTGGGGCCGGTCGGTCCAGGGCAGCGCGCCGAGCGCGGCCTCGGCGACGATCACCTCCGTGTCGTCCCGGTGCGCGAACGCCAGGGCCCGCCCGAACTCGGCGACCGGGGCGGCGGCCCGGATCAGGGCGGCCCGCTCGTCGAGCGGAAGCGAGTCGTCCGCGACCGCCCGTCCGGCCAGTCGGACGGCCGCCCGCTGCTGGCGGGGCAGCCAGCGGTCGCTGTCGCCGAGGTCCGGCAGCGGGCGCCGGGCCCCGTCCGCCAGAAAGCGCCCGTAGGGCGGGGTGTCGCCGAGCAGGGTGTCGAGCAGATCCGTGCGCCGCCGGGTCAGCACCCGCCGTACGGACGGCAGGGCGACCGCCGACGGTTCGCGCGCGACGATCGCGGCGGCCCGTTCGTCACGGGTCGCGGGTGCGGCCAGCCACAGGCCGGCCGCCTCCCGGAACGTCTCGTCGTCGCCGCGTTCCAGGGCCGTGGCCAGCCGGTCCTGGAGTTCGGGCAGTCGCCGGGCGCGCGGGCCGAGCGCGGCAGCCAGGCCGAGCAGCAGCCGGAAGTCGGCCCGTCCGGCCCCGGCGTCGAGCCGGGGCCGCAGGGCCTCGACGACCTGGTGCTCCTGCCCCCGGCGCAGCACACGGTGGAGCGGACCGAGGTCGGGGACACCGACCCGCTTCGTGAGCCGCTCCAGCGTGCGCAGGGCCCACTCCCGCAGAGCCGCACCGCTGTCGGCCGTGTGTTCTTCGCCCGCCGCGTGCCGCCCGTCCGCCGCGTGCTCGACGAACAGGCGTACGGCGAGGGTGCGCAGCGCGGTCGTCGTGGCGGCCGAACTGTCGCGTGCCTCCAGGGCGTCGGTGGCGAGCGCGTCCAGCAGCGGGGCGTGGTCGGCGGCGAAGACCCGCGGGTGCTCCTCGGCGAGCGCGCCGAGCGCGGCGGCGCGTACCGGGTCCCGGTCGTTGCGCAGTCGGCGGACCGCGGTGGTCAGCAGTTCGGTGATCGCCTCCCGGCCGCCGTCACGGGCGGCGCAGGCCACGTACAGGGGCCAGGCGAGGGCCCGGTCGTCGGCGTCGGACCGTCCGATCGCGGCCAGGAGTTCGGGGCGGGCGTCGTCGAGCGGGCCGTGGGCGAGGGTGTCCAGGTCCTCCCACCAGTGGTCGGTGCCGTCGGACTCGGCCACCGCCCGCCGGACCTCCGCCCAGCGCTGCTCACGGGGCAGCAGGCCGAGGACGCTGAACGCCGGGCTCCAGTGGGTTCCCCCTTCGGCCATCGCGTCCACGAACGCGGGGCGCAGGCCGGGTGCCATGGCCTTCACCAGGGCGGCGAAGTGGGCGCTCCGGTTCAGCCAGTGCCGGCCCAGCGCGGCCACCGACGCGGGCTCGGCCCGCACCAGCCGCCGCAGCACTCCGGGCGGCGGCAGCGGCTCATGGCGCTGTTCACGGCGGTCGGGAGCGGTGATCCAGCGGATGACACGGTCGGCGTCGGCGGTGGCGAGAGGGCCGAGTCCGTTGTTCAGCGCGCGCGGCAGACTGCCGGGTCCGTGCCGCTCCAGCAGGGTCAGCACCCGCTCGGGGCGCGTCGGTGCGAGGGCCGCGACCGTGGTGGCGTACACGCGCCACCAGTCGTCCCTCTGCTCTCCGCCGGCCCGGTCGGCCAGGGTTCGTTCGGCGTGGTCCAGCACCGGGTCGGGGTGTCGGGACGCCAGCCGCGTCCAGTTGTCGACGGCGTGGGCGAGCCCCGGCAACTCCCGTGCCACGAACGGTGTGGAGCAGGCCGGCAGCAGCCGCGCGGCCTCGGCGTCGCCCCACTCCGCGCGCAGTCGCGCCACCAGCCGCTCGGCGAGCGCGGTACGCCCGCCGGAGGCGAGCAGCCGTGCCAGTCGTCCGCGCAGGACGGCCGGTGCGTCGTCGTACGCCGCCTCCACGGCCCGGTCGGGTACGGGCAGGTCGCGTGCGGCGCGCCGCGCGTATCCGGCGACGACCGGGTCCGGGTCGGCCAGTCGCTCCGCGAGGAACGCCGCGTCCCGTCCGACGAGGGCCGCGAACGCCGCGAGCCGCCGCTCGTAGGGGCCGCGCCCGTCCAGCTCGGCCAGCAGCGGGGCGAGCGCCTCCTGCTCCGCGAGCCCGCGGGCGGTCCGTGCCGTCAGGGCGAGGCGGGCGGGGAACGGCAGCGGTTCGAGGGCGGAGAGCAACTGCTCCGCGGTGGTGGGCATGTGGCGATTCTGCCCGGCGAGATCGGTTCGGGCGATCGATTATGCGGGGACGCAGGGTGCGGGTCCGGTGGGGCTTCTCGCGCAGTTCCCCGCGCCTCTAAGAACAACGGCCCCTGCTTTTTCAGGGGCGCGGGGAACTGCGCGACCAGCCCCCACCGGACCCGCACCCGACGAACTACCGCCGGCCACGCACCAGCAGATACAAGAAGTACGGCGTACCGATCACCGCTGTCATCAGCCCGGCCCCGAGCTGCGCGGGAGCGATCACCGTACGGCCGAGAAGGTCGGCCGTGCAGACGAGCCCCGCGCCGAGGAGGACGGCGACCGGGACCACCCGGGCGTGCCGTCGGCCCACGAGGGCCCGTGCCGCGTGCGGTGCCACGAGGCCCACGAAGCCGATCGTGCCGGCCGAGGCGACGGCGGTGGCGCTGAGCAGCACGGCCACCGTCAGGAACCCGAGCCGGGCCCGGGAGAGCCGCAGGCCGAGGAGCCGGGGGGTGTGCTCGTCGAGGGAGACGAGGTCGAGTTCGGTGCGGCGGGTGATCGCGACGACGAGGCCCACCGCCGGCACGGCCGCGACGGGCAGGACGTCCGGCATGGTCCGCCCGTACGTCGAACCGGACAGCCAGGTCAGCGCCTTGGTCGCGTTGAACGGGTCGGTGAGCACGATCAGCAGACTGATCAGGGCCGTGGTGCCGGCGGCCACGCCGATGCCGACGAGGACCAGCCGGTTCTGCTGGTAGCCGCCCCGGGCCGCCAGCCCGAAGACGACCACGGAGGCGAGGGCGGCGCCCGCGAACGCGGCGCCCGCGATGCCCCAGCCCCCGGCGACGGGCACGGTGGTGACGAGCAGGACGGCGCCCAGCGCGGCTCCGCCGGAGACGCCCAGGATCGCCGGTTCGGCGAGCGGGTTGCGGGTCACGGCCTGCACCAGCGTGCCCGCGAGGGCGAGCGCCGCGCCCGCGCACAGGGCGGCGAGGACGCGGGGCACCCGGGTGTCGAGGACGAAGGACACCGTCGGCCCGGCCCGTCCCTGCGCCCAGTTGACGACATCGCCGAGCAGGAGTTTGGTGTCGCCCAGCAGGACGCCGGCGATGACGACGCCGACGGTCACGGCGACCAGGACGGCGACCGTGACCAGGAACGCCGTACGGCTGGGGGTGCGCAGCCGGTCCGATGCCTCGGCCCCGGCCGTGTCCCGCAGCCGTAGCGCCATCACCACCAGGAACACGGCTCCGACCAGACTGGTGACGACGCCGGTGGGCACGGCGACCGCCGTGTCGGCGGGGACGAGGGCGCGCAGCAGCACGTCCGAGCCGAGGACGAGACCGGCGCCGACGAGTCCGGCGGCGGGCAGGGTGCCCCGGGCGCGGACGAAGCCCCGGAAGCGGCGGGCGAGGGGGCGGACCAGCGCGGGCGCGCACAGGCCGACGAAGCCGATCGGTCCGGCGAGGGTGACGGCCGCCGCGGACAGCAGGGTGGCGAGGACGACGACCGTCACCCGGGTGGCGCGGACGGGGACGCCCAGCCCCCGCGCGGCGTCGTCGCCGAGGGCGAGCGCGTCGACCCGACGGGCCGTCAGCGCCAGCCCGACCAGGCCGACGGCGACCACGGGCAGCATCTGCAGGACGCCGCCGTAGCCGTTCTGGCCGATGCTGCCCTGGTTCCACTGGTAGAGGCCCTCGGTCTCCTGCGGGAACAGCAGGAGCAGGCCCTCCGTCATGGAGTTGAGGCCGAGGGCGAGGGCGGTGCCGGCGAGGACCAGTCGTACGGTGCCCGTGCCGAGGCCGGAGAGGGCGAGGACGACGGCCGCCGCCAGCAGCCCGCCGACGAAGGCGATGCCGGAGGAGGCGAGCAGCGGCAGCGAGACACCGGTGACCCCGACGACGCCGAGCGCGAAGTACGAACCCGCGTTCACGGCGAGGGTGTCGGGCGCGGCCAGCACATTGCGGCTGACGGCCTGCAGCACGGCGCCCGCCACGCCGAGGACGACGCCGACGAGGATGCCGGCGGTCATCCGGGGCAGCCGGGAGGCGATCACGACCGACGCGTCTGCCGGATCGGCCCGCCCGGTCAGGGCCTTGAGCACCTCGGCGGCGCCGACGGCGGCGGTGCCCTGGGTGATGTCCACGACGGCGAGGGCCACGACCAGGAGGACGAGGCCGGCCGTCACCGCGGCCGCGCCCGACCGGGTCGCGGCCGTCGACGGACGGGTGGCGGGGGGCGTTGCGGTGACGGCCATGGCTCCGTTGCTTCTGCTACTGTTCGCTGCCGCTGTTGTTTCCGGTCCTTCTGCTGCCGCCGCGCCGGCTACTTCTTCGTCAGCGCGTCCACGACGGCGTCGATGTACGCCTCCATCGACTCGGGGCCGCCGAACATCCAGATGCCGTCGGGCAGTCGGTGCACGTCACCGGCCTTGACGAAGGCGAGGGACTTCCAGACGGCGTTCTCGGCCAGCTCGTTGGTGAAGGGGTTGCTGGTCTCGTCCTCGTCGTTGCCCATGTAGGCGAACTGGACGTCCTTCGGCAGGTCGGTGAGGCCCTCGACGTCGGTGGTGCCGAGGCCGTAGTCGGCGTCGCCCTTCACCTTCCAGGCGTTCTTCAGACCGATCTGCTCGTTGACGGCGCCGATGAGCGAGCCGCTGGTGTACGGGCGCAGGGAGACCTGGTTGGAGGCGACATAGCCGTCGGCGAAGGCGATGTCCGTGCCGTCGAGTCCGGCGTCGGCGAGGGTCTTCCTGCCCTCGGCGACCTTGGCCTCGAAGCTCTCCTTGACCGTCTCGGCCTGGTCGGTGGTGCCGGTGGCCTCGGCGATGAGATCGAGGTTCTCGAACATCTGGCCGACCTGGTCGGAGGCGTCCGCGGACTGGATGCCCAGGACGGGGGCGATCTCCCGCAGCTGCTTCACGGCGGCGGCCGGCAGGTCGGAGGAGGCCACGATGAGGTCGGGCTCAAGGGCGGCGACGGTGTCCGTGCTCGGCTCGCCGCGCGTGCCGATGTCCTTGGGCTCGTTCTTCAGCGGGACGGCCTGGTCCCAGGTCTTGTAGCCCTTGACGTCGGCGACACCGACGGGGTCGACGCCGAGGGTGATGAGGAACTCGACCTCGTTCCACTCGGTGGCGACCACCTTGGTGGCGGGGCCGTCGAGTTCGACCTTCTTGCCGGTGGAGTCGGTGAGGGTGATGCCCTCGGACGGCTTCTTGGAGCTCTCGGCCGCCGGCTCGGTGGTGCCGCAGGCGGCAAGGGTGAGCGCCGCGGCGGTGGTGGCCGCGGTGAGCAGGAGACGTCTCATGAGGTGGAGCCGAGCCTTTCGGTTGGGGTGGTGCGGGTGTGGTGACGGCCGATCGGGCGGGTGCGCAGCCGGCCGGTGAGAGGGTCGGTGTCGACCTCGATGCGGATGCCGTAGACGGAGGTCAGACGCTCCGGTGTCAGGACGTCCTCGGGCAGCCCCTCGGCGACGATCCGGCCCGCTTCGAGGAGCGTGATCCGGTCGGCGACGGCCGCCGCCTGGTCGAGGTCGTGCAGGACGACACCGACGGCGATCCCGTGGTCGTCCGCCAGATCGCGGACGAGGTCGAGGAGTTCGACCTGATAGCGCAGGTCGAGATAGGTCGTCGGCTCGTCCAGCAGGAGCACGCCGGTCTCCTGGGCGAGACAGCCGGCGAGCCACACCCGCTGCAGCTGCCCGCCGGACAGATGGTCGGCGCCGCGTTCGGCGAGGTCCGTGACACCGGTGAGCGCGAGCGCCCGGTCGACGGCGGCCGTCGCGTCCGGATCCCGGCGGCCGAAGCGGCCCCGGTAGGGGTAGCGGCCGAACTCGACGACGTCCCGCACGGTCAGTCCGCTGGGCGTGGGCCGGCCCTGCGTCAGCAGGGCGACGTGTCGCGCGAACTCACGGGCGGTCAGCGCCAGTCCGTCGGTGTCGGCGTCGATCCTGAGTGCCGCGTGCCGGGCCCGCTGGAGCCGGGCGATGGTCCGCAGGAGCGTCGACTTCCCGCTGCCGTTGGGACCGACCAGCGCGGTCACCTCACCGGGCCGCAGTCCGATCGCGACGTCGTGCACGACGTCCACGCCGTCGTACGACACGGTCACATCCGTGGCCCTCAGTTCATGGCCGCGGAGCCTCGGGGTGTCGGCTGCTTCCTCACCAGATCTCACATACGAAGGTTAGCCTAACCTTAATTTTTGGCCGACAGGGGTCCCTCTTCGGCCGGATTCAGCCGGTCTGCCAGGACGCCGGATCCCAAATCCCGGAGCGGCGCAGCGAGGCCGGGCAGTGCAGATAGATCTCGTCGATCTCCAGCACCAGGGCCAGCGCGGGCCGCCGGTCGTCCACGGCCATCGCGTCGAAGAACGGGGCGTCGGTGAGGATGCGGGCCCGGCCGTTGACCCGCAGGACCTCCTTGCTGCCGGGTATCAGGTACAGCAGGCCGGCGTGCGGGTTGTCGAGGATGTTGTGGAAACTGTCGCCGCGCCGGTTGCCCGGCCGGTCGGGCAGGGCTATCACGCCGGCGTCGACGACATGGGTGAACCCCGGCCCGTCCCCGCGCGGCGAGACATCGCAGTTGCCCCGCACGTCGGAGGTGGCCAGCAGACAGAGCGGGGAGCGGGCCAGGATGCCCCGGTCCTGCTCGGTGAGCCGGTCGTGGACCTTCTCGATCACCACGGGCCAGGGCTCGCCCAGCAGTTCCCGCAACTCGTCGGCCGACCCCAGCTCGACCCAGCCGTCCTCGGCCGCTGCTTCCGGCCCGCCCCCGGCGGTGGTCTCGATCGTGCGCGGCAAGGCCGACCCCCAAGGTGTACGCGTCCGGCGGTGACTGCGCCTCGGAGCCGAGGCGCAAGTCAGGTCAGCCTAATCACATGATCGGTGCATGGTCCAGGTAGTCGGTCCCCGGCGCCAGACCCAGCCGGTCCGGCCCCATACCCGGCGTCCGGCGCCAGACCCGGCGGGTCCGGCCCCACAGCCGGCGGGGCCGGACCCGAGCGTGCCCGCTGCCTAGCGGCCCCGGCGCCCGCCGCCGGTCGGCGCCGCCGGCAGGACGAGGCCGAGCACGAGGACGCCCAGCCCGCACCAGGAGGCGGCCGGCAGGCGTTCACCGAGGACGGTCACCCGAGGACCGCCGCCACGGCGGGCTCCCCGAGGGGGCCGGTGCCAGCGAGCCGGCGGTCCCGGTCGTGCCCCACAGCACGGCCGCGACGAGGATGGGGGCGGGGCCGTGGCGGAGCGGGGCGCGGGCGGCCGGTGGCCGGGCGCGCGGGGGTCAGAGGGGTCGTACGGTTCGGCACAGTCGTGAACTTCCGTCGTCGTGTGCGTCGGGGACCGGATCCGGGACGGGCGCACGACAGCGGCCCCTGACCGCCCTGCGGGGCGGACGGGGCCGGGAATCAAACCGTCGGTGTCGGCGCCCGGTCAGGCGCCGGGCGGCGGCAGTACGACGTGCCCGTAGGTGTTCACACGGCGACGGCACTACGGAGCGGCGACCTTCCCCTTCTCCCGGCCCCGGCCCCGCCCCCGCTCAGCCCAGCCCGAACCTCTCGGCGTGCACCTGTCCCCGGGGCACGCGCAGCGCGCGCAGACCGCTCAGCACGGCCGTGGTCATCCCGGGCGGGCCGCAGACGTACACATCGCGGTCGGTGATGTCGGGGACCAGGGCCAGGAGACTCTCCGGTTCGAACGGCGGCCTCCCCTCCCCCCTGCGGCCGGTGAGCAGACGGAGCCGTCCGCCGCGCGCCGCGACCAGTGCCCCCATCTCGTGGATCAGGACCGCGTCCCGCTCGCTGCGCACCCGGTAGAGCACGACGACGTCGCCCGCGGGTTCCTCCTCCAGGAGGGCACGGACAGGGGTGATCCCGACCCCGCCCGCGATCAGCAGGACGCCGGGCCGGGTGCGGTGCAGAGAGGTGAACGCCCCGTACGGCCCCTCGACGAACACCCGGGTCCCGACCGGGAGATGCCGCAGACCGGCGCTGGTCTCGCCGGCCGCCTTGGCCGTCAGCCGCAGCGTACGGCCGTCGGGCGCAGCCGACAGCGAGAACGGGTTCGCCGACCACCAGTGGTTGTGTCCGGGGAACCGCCAGACGCAGAACTGCCCGGCGCGGGCGGGCAGTCTGTCGAGGTGACGGCCCGTGACATGGACCGACACCACGTCGTGCGACTCCGGCACCACCGCCACGACCCGGAACCGGTGATGGAGATTCCGCCACACCGGCACGACGACACGCCCCGTCAGCAGGGCACCGAACGCGAACAGCCACAGCGCCCACCAGTAAATTCTGGCCGGCGCCGAGGAGTTGAACGTGGTGGTCTCCAACAGCTGGTGCGCGAACGCCAGTCCCAGCGCCACGTACAGCAGCAGATGCAGACCGTGCCAGGTCTCGTACCGCAGCCGCCGCCGCACCCGGCGGGTGGAGACCGCGACGATCACGACGAGGAACGCGGCGGCCCACATGCCCAGCAGCGAGGCGGGGACACCGGCCAGCGCGAGGAACGTCCTCCCCATCGACGCGTCGTCCAGCCGCGCGTACCCGAGCACCACCAGCACGGCGTGTGTGAGGACCGTCCACAGCAGGCCGGAGCCGACCCACCGGTGCCACACCGTCAGCCGGTCCATGCCGATGCGGCGGTCCAGCCACGGCAGCCGGGCCACCAACAGCAGCTGGAACAGCATCAGTACGGCGGCGTGCAGCCCGAAGAACTTGGCGACCGTGAGCACCTCGTTCTTGCCGGAGCCTTCGGTGACGAAGAGCACCTCGACGATCACCAGGTTGACGAGGACGAACGTCCACAGCGCCCGGCGCGCCGCGACCACCGGCGGTACGGTGCCCCGCCGGACACCTGATGAGCCTGTCGCCCCCATCGCTCCCCCTCACGGATCGAGACCGGAACGCACGGCCCGAGGACGCACGGCCGAGGACGCACGGCCGAGGACGCGCGCTGGAGGGCTACCCACGGAGTGGCCGATTCACGCGCCGTGGCCACGGCCGCGGGACCACCGTCGCCGAGATCTCCCGGCCGTCGCCGCCCGAGCGACCACGGCCGCGTAGGCTTCGCTCAGCATGGACACGGCGGGGGCGGAGCACATGACGAGCGAGTCGGCACAGCGGTGGGGTTCGACCCTCGATTCGGTCGCGGTGTACGCGCGGGGCGCGCTCTGCCGCCGCCTCGCCCGTGGCCTCGTGCCGCCCGACGGCCGGGTACGGGTGACGGGACTCCCCCGCTCCCTGGACCCGGCGTCCCTGCGGGCCCGGGTCCTCGGCGCCCCCGGGACGCGTGTCACCGAGGCCCGGGTGGACGTCGAGGCCGAGCCGCTCGGCGCGGACGCCCCCGACGCCCTGCGGGGCGAGGTCGAGCGGCTGCGCGACGCGTGCGCGGCGGCACGGGGCCGCCGGGACCGGCAGCTGGGCCTGATCGAGGAGATCAGGGCGCTCCACCCGGTCCCGCCCGCCCGCAAGCGGGACGACCCGCACCGCCGCACCGCGGTCGACGCCTGGCTGGAACTCGCCGACTTCGTCGACGAGCGGCTGACGGTACTGCATCTGCGCCTCGTCGAGCTGGAGAAGGAGCTGCACGACGTCGAGCACCAACTCGACGTCGCCGCCGACCGGTTGGCCCGTGCCTCCACCGACGCCCCGGCGGCGCATGTGGAGACCACGGTCTGCGCGCTGCTGACCCTCGACGGCGCCGGGGGCACGGAGGTGGAGCTGGAGGTGGAGTACGGGGTGCCGGGCGCCGTCTGGGTGCCGACGTACCGCCTGACGCACCGCCAGGGCGACGACACCGGCAGGCTGGTGCTGCGTGCCTCGGTCGCCCAGCGGACCGGCGAGGACTGGACCGGTGTCCGTATCGCGCTGGCCACCGCCGATCTGCGGCGCCGCACCGATCTGCCGAGGCTGCGCTCGATCCGCGTCGGACGCCGTCAGCCCGCCTCCGCGCCCTCCGGCTGGCGCGAGCCCCCGTCCGGGCTCGCCGACCTGTTCACCGGGTACGAGACCGCCGGGCCCCGCCCCGCCGCGACCGGCGCCCGGGGGGCCGTCGCGGCCGGGGCCGCCTCCGCGGGCGCCGCGGGTGGCCCCGTTCCCCCACCGCCTCCTCCCCGGCCGTCGGCACCGCAGAGCTACGGCGGGCCTCCGGTGATGGCCCCGGCGCCCGGCGGCGCGCAGGGCGCGCCCCCGGAGCCCCTCGCAGGCGCCATGCCCGCGTACGCGCGGCCGGCCGCCGCCCGACCGGGCGGCGCGCCACGTGCCCAGGCCATGTCCTTCGAGGCCGCCCCCGCCCCGAAGGCGCCCGCGGCTCCCGGCCGGTCCGCGCCACCGCCCCCTCCGGCACCGGCGTCCGGTCCGCCGAGGCCGAGCGACACCGAACTGGACTACGCCGCCCTCGTCCTGTGCGGCCCCGACGACCAACCCGGCCACAGGGGACGGCTGTTCCCCGGCTCCTCCTACGACCCGGTGGCGGCCGAGCACCGCCGCCGCGCCGAGGCCGTGGCCGAACTGCCGTTGCCCGGACAGGCCGTGCGGCCCCGAGAGTCGGCGGGCTCCTTCGACCACCGCTTCGACGCCGCCGCCCGCGCCGACATCCCCTCGGACGGCACCTGGCACACCGTCACCGTCGGCGAGATCCCGGTCGGCCTGCGCACCGAGTACCTCTGTGTGCCGTCCGTGGAGCAGACCGTGTACGCGACGCTGGTGCTCTCCAACGCCACCGACCAGGCGCTGCTGGCCGGTCCGGTGGAGGTCACCGTCGACGACGACTTCCTGCTGACCGCCGCGCTGCCCACGCTCGCCCCCGGCGCCGTCCGCCGGGTGGGGCTCGGGCCGGCCGAGGGCATCCGGGTCACCCGCCGTACGAATGTGCACGAGGCGACCTCCGGTCTGCGCGGCAACACCACCGTGCTCGACCACCGTGTGCACGTGGAGCTGGCCAACCGGCTCGCGCGGCCCGTCACCGTGGAGGTCCGCGAGCGGGTGCCGGTCACCTCGGAGCCGGGCGTGCGGATCGACGAACGAGCCGAGGCCGGCTGGACGGCACCCGAGGAGGGCACGGGGCCCGACCGGCACGCGCCGGGCACCCGCGTCTGGCGACTGGACCTGCCCGCAGGCGCCACCGCCGCCCTCGACGGCGGCTACGAGATCCGCATCCCGACCGGCAAGGCCCTGGCCGGCGGCAACCGCAGGAGCTGACACACCCCATGTCCACGGCCCCGAAGCCGATCCCCCTCCCCGTCACCGCCGTCACCTGCCTGGAGGATCGCGCCCACGTCGAGCGCACCACCGTGCTCGACCTGACGGCCGGCGTCCAGCGGCTGCGTCTCGGACCGGTGGCCGCGCTCGCCGTCGACCGGACCCTCCACGCCGAACTGACCGGCGACCACTCCGCGACCGTGCTCGACGCGCGGATCGTCCGCGCCTGGACGCCACGCGGCCCGCTGCCGCCCACCGACGACGACTCCGCGCTGCGCCGTCGCGTCCACGCCCTCGAAGAGGAGCGGCAGGGCCTGGAACAGCGACGCGACCGGCTGCGGGCCCGCCTCGACCTGCTGGGCCGGCTCGCCGCCGATCTGCTGCGGGAGATCGGCGAGGGAACCGGTTCCGGGGAGAGCGAACGGCCGCGCTGGGCCCGCGAACTGGACCGGGTGGACGAGGAGCGCGACACGTACGCCGAGCGACTGCGCGCCGTGGAGGCCCGGTTGACCGCCGTCGCCACCGAACTCACCGCGGTCGAGCGGGCCATGGACCTCGCCGAGGACGAGCCCGCCGAACTGCTCGCCCATGTCGAGCTGACCGTGGAGGCCGCGGTCGCCGGACCGGTCGGACTGCGGCTGAGCCATCTGACCCCGTGCGCGCTGTGGCGGCCCGCCTACCGTGCCGTGCTCGACGGGGACTCCCTGACGCTGGAGACCGACGCGATGGTCTGGCAGCGCACCGGCGAGGACTGGTCGGACGTACGGCTGACGCTGTCGACGGCACGCTCGGCGCTGGCCGGTGATCCGCCGCGGCTGCGCGTGGACCGGCTGACTCTGGAGGACCGCTCCCCTGCGGAGCGCCGCACGGTCGACGTCGAACTGCGCGAGGAGGAGATCGGGGACCTCGGGCCCGCCCCGGTGCTCGGTCTGCCCGGGGTGGACGACGGCGGCGAGGCGCGGGTGCTGAGGTCCCCCACGCCGGTCTCCGTGGCGGGGGACGGCCGCGCCCACCGGGTGCCGCTCTCGGTGTCCACCACGGCCGCGAGCAGCGAGTACGCCTGCTCGCCCGAGGTGTCGCCGCTGGTCAACCAGGTGGTGCGGTTCGACAACCGGTCCGGGCACGCGCTGCTCGCCGGGCCCGTGGATCTGGTCCGGGGCAGCGGGTTCAGCGGTCGCGGGACGCTGGAGTTCACCGCCCCCGGCGCCCCCGTCGAGCTGGCCTTCGGCAGCGGCGACGACTTCCGGGTGGCCCGGCACACCGAGGAGTCCCGTGACTCCGCCGGAATCACCCAGCGGACCGTGGTCACCCGCACGGTCCGGCTGCATCTGTCCCGGTTCTCCGCCCCCGGGGAGCACGACGAGCGGCTCGTCGTGCTCCGGGAGCGGATCCCGGTCTCCGAGGTCTCGGCGGTCGAGGTGCGCCTGCGGAAGGACGCGTGCTCCCCGGCGCCCGACGCGGTCGACGCCGAGGGCATCGTCCGCTGGGAGGTCCCTCTCCCGCCCGACGGGCACCGCACGGTCACCCTGGTCTACGAGCTGTCGGCGAGCGCCAAGGTCACCGGGCTCTGAGCGGCGCGGGCCGCGAGCGGGCCGTGAAGGGCCCGCCGCCCGGACGCCGTGGGGTGCGCCCGCTGGTCAGCTGCGGCGTTCGGCTCGCCGCGGGGCCGGAGGGGAGTACGGTTGCGGTATCGAGTGCACCTCGCATGCCGTCATCCGTTTCGGCGTCGCCCTCGGGGAACGGCAAGGGCCGGACCGCTTCGGATCCGACCGGAAATGAGCCGCACCATGTCTCCTGACACCTGCCTTCGCGTCGGCCTCCCCGTCTCGTTCCCCGTCTCGTTCCGCGTCTCGTTCCCCGCCTCGTTCCGCGCCCCTCGGTAGCGGAGATCTCCTGATTCCCGAGGTGTTCCCCGATGTTCCGGAACCTCGCGCACGCCCTGGACCGAACAAGAGGACACAGGACACATGTATTCACAGGACGCGATCTCCGGCCGCCGCCGCGGCCGCCCCGAACCGACCGCCGAGATGCTCTCGGGGCTGGCCTGTCTCATCTGCGGCACCGACTACCGCGGCGCGCCGGACACCGAAGCGGTGGTGGTCTCCCACCGTGACGACAAGCAGCAGCTCGCGTGCCACGGGACGTGCGCACGGATGGCGAGCGGATCGGTCACCGGTCTGGACGAGGCGCCGCTCCCGATGGACGAACGCCTGCGCAGGCATCGCACCGACCGTGCCTGACCACGAACATGAAACGACGAGGACGCGCATGAGCCTGATGAGTCTCGGAGTACTCGCCTCCTCCCGCAAGGAGAACGAGTTCCGCCTGCCGTTGCACCCCGGCCACCTCGACCGGATCGCCCCGGACGTACGCGAGAGGATCTTCCTCGAAGAGGGCTACGGCCACCGGTTCGGGGTCACGGACGACGCGCTGCGCCCGCTCGTGGGGGGCCTGCGCTCCCGCGAGCGGATCCTCGCCGAGTGCGAGGTGGTGGTGCTGCCCAAGCCGACGCACGAGGACGTCGCCGAACTGCGCGAGGGCCAGGTCCTGTGGGGGTGGCCGCACTGTGTGCAGGACGAGCGGATGACCCAGCTCGGCATCGACCGGCGGCTGACCCTCATCGCCTGGGAGGCCATGAACCACTGGACCTCCACGGGCGCCTTCAGCGTCCATGTGTTCCACAAGAACAACGAACTCGCCGGCTACTGCTCGGTGCTGCACGCCCTGCAACTCGGCGGACTCACCGGCCAGCGCGCGGTGGTCATCAGCTTCGGCGCCACGGCGCGCGGAGCGGTCACGGGTCTGGGCGCCATGGGAGTCACCGATGTCACGGTGCTCACCCAGCGCGCCGCGGCGGCGGTGGCCTCACCGATGCCGTCGGTGGTGATGGCCCACTTCGAGGAGCGGGAGGACGATCCGTCGCGACTGCGGGCGGTCACCGCGGCCGGTTCGAAGCCGCTGGCCGAGTATCTGGCCGGGTTCGACATCATCGTCAACTGCGTGCTGCAGGACACCGACGCGCCGCTCATGTTCGTCACCGACGAGGAACTCGCCCTGTTCCGGCCGGGAACCTACTTCATCGACGTCGCCTGCGACAGGGGCATGGGCTTCGACTGGGCCCGCCCGACCACCTTCGGCGAGCCCGTGTTCACGGTGGGCCGGGGCTGTCACTCCTACGCGGTCGACCACAGCCCGTCCCATCTGTGGAACTCCGCCACCTGGGAGATCAGCGAGGCGCTCCTCCCCTACCTGCGCAAGGTCATGGGCGGCCCCAAGGCATGGGACCGGGACGCCACGGTCGGCAAGGCCATCGAGATCCGTGACGGTGTCGTCCGGAACCCGAAGATCCTCTCCTTCCAGCACCGGCAGGCCCTCTACCCGCACTCCCGGGCACCGCGCTCCTCCGCGCGAGCGGCCTGACACACGACCGCGCGAGCGGCCTGGGACACGACGACGGTGGGCGTCGTCAGCACGACGCCCACCGCCCGGCACCACGTACTACTCGAAGGTCAGCTGCACTTGCGTCCGGTGTTGATGCACTGGACGGCCTTGTTCATCAGCTTCTGGTCGAAGACGTTGATGAAGTCACCGTGGTCGGTGACCGGCTTGTGCTGCTGCTCGGGGAAGCTGTCCAGCGAGTAGAACGGACGGGTCTTGCCGTTGTCCTTCACGCTGGGCGCGTCCACGTCGTACACCAGCCGCTGCACCAGCTGCGGAATGGCCTTGAAGCCGGTCGGGCACTTGCCCGCCGCGTCGGCGAAGGCCACATGCGTGCGGTGGTTGGCGCTGTCGATGTTCTTGCCGTCCCAGCAGCTCTGGAACTTGAAGGTGCGCACCACGTCGCTGCCCGAGGGGCAGAGGGGGTACTTGTCCTTCAACTGCACCTTGTTCTCGAAGCCGGTGCAGCTCCAGGAGGCGTTGGCGTTGGCCGTGCCGTTGACGAAGGCCTTGGCGTCACCGGTGATGATGCGCAGCAGCCTGGGCATCGCCACCACCTTGCCGCGCGGGCTGCCCACGAAGTTCAAGGTGGCCTTCTTGGCCGTCAGGATCCGGCCCGTGTTGCCCTCGGCGCCGCCGCCCTGCTGCGCGGCGTCGAACTCCTTGGTGCCGTCCTGGAGACGCAGCACCGGCCAGAAGTACGACGACCTGTCGCCCTTGTTCTTGCAGCTGGTCCCCGCCTTGGCGAGGTCCTGGTCGCTGGAGAAGGCGTCGTTGTCCTGGTTGCCGACATAGTCGTGCATGTGGTGCGCGCCGTTGGTGACACCGGGCGCGACGATGACGTTGTCGCTGTTGTACAGCTTGTTGGCGTTCACACCGCACTGGGTGGCGAAGGTGCCCTTCGACGCCTTCGCCGACCTGGCCGGGGTGGTCACATTCGCCTTCACCTTGGTGATGTCCACGAAGTCGGCGGCGACGGGACCGTTGCCGGCCACACCGGCGTTGGTGTTGTTTCCACCCTGGTTGCCGCCCTGGTTGTTGCCGCCGCTCGCCGCGGGCGCGGGCTGGTTGCCGGTGGCGCGCAGTGTGCAGGCCGCGAGGGCGTCAAGGCCCTGCGGCTTGGCCGCCACCCGGCCGATGGTGGTGGCGATCCGGTCGATCGTCGCCTTCCGCTTGTCCTTCAGCGGGCCCACGATCGCGTTCTGCGCGAAGTTGGGGTCCTGCTGAATGGCCCTCTGGGAGGTGGAGAGTCGCTGGTACGCCTCGGAGATCTGCTTGTCGAGGAGTGCCAGTTCCCTGTCGACCTGGGCCTTGGCCTGGGCGGGCACCGAGGTCAGCTTCTGCCCGACGTCGGGGCAGTCGATGGTGGAGGTTCCGGCCGCGAGCGCCTGGTTCTGGACGGACCCCTTGGCCCCGCCGGTCTCGTCGGCCGAGGCGTAGATGTTGACCGCCACCAACCCACCTGCCCCCACGGCCAGTGCGGCCGCCGCGCCTACCGCCCGGCGGGCAGTGTTGGATCTCTTTCGCGTGTTGCGTCTCATCGGGCCTCTCAAGGACATCTCCGGAGCCGGCAGGACTTCCGGCAGGGGTGAAGCGCGCCCTCAGATACGGATCTGCGCGCGAAATGCTCAGCGAATTCTCAGATTCGTAGCTTCACACAGACGCAAACACCACATGGCCCCACAAGTCGGACCGGACCAACTCCCCTGCCGCACCCGCGACACCGGTTCCGCTCGATCGTCCGCGGTACCCCGATCCCACTGCCCGTGGATCCGACCTACCCGAGGAACGAGATGCGGACCTGACGGCGGGGATTGTCCCTGTTGGTGTCCACCAAACTCCGTTAAGACAACGCCAAGTTACCCGAGCGCGGAATCTCCATGTGATGCGTCATCGGAATCCCGTCACGTGAAGCGGTGAGCGGGAGAAACCCCAGGTCAGTTGGCGTTTCGCGGTCCCTCGGGGGGTGTCAGGCCCTCAGAGCGTCAAAGGAGCGCGAACGGCTGAGGCGGGCCCGTCATCCTCCGACGGGATTCCCCGAACTGGGTGACCAACGACATCCAGCACTGACAGGAGATCACCTGCCACCGATCACGCCATCGGGGCCGCTCACGCCCCGCGTTCATTTCGAACCCGATCGAGTCAGGCCCGCATAGCAGTGTGCGAGTCCGCCGGGAAGCAGGTATTCGGCCGGTAGGTTGCCGGCGCGGCGGGACGGCAACCCCATGTCGTGCAGGAGTTCGTCCGCGCAGTGGATGTCGTAGGGGCCGAAGTCGTAGCCGCCGGAGCCTGGCAGCACCTGTTCCTGCCAAGCCAGGCGAGCGTCGATGGCCTCCCGCATCTCCTGCCGCTCGGGGCGGTGCGCAGCGCCGCCCGGAAATGACAGGTCAGCCAGTGCGCGGTGAGTTCCATACCCATGATGTTGTTGAAAACCTGCCGGAAACCGACGAACCCGAGCCGGTCGGCGCTGGGTGGCACGATGCCCCGGTAGAGCCGCAGCCGCCCGGCGGAATCGTGCACCCGTACTCTCGGATCCAGGAACGGGAAGACTTTGTGATGCCCCCTGGCGAACACGATGACGTCCGCCGCCACTTCCTCGCCGGTCGCCAGTCGCAGTCCCTTGTCGGTGTACGCCTCGACCGCACTGATCCTGGGGGCGATCAGCCCGCGGCGGACGGCCCGCACGTAGCCGCGTGGCATCACTCCCGCGTGAGCCAGGTGGAAGGGGAGCTTGTGAGCGGGCCGCAGCTCCCTCGGTAGTCGGTACAGCCCGGTGGACAACAGCGTGTCGCGGGTGATGAGCCACCACAGGGCTCCCTTGACCCGCTCGTCGAGGCAGTCGATCGGACGGATGCAGGCCGGATCGTGGTAG
Source organism: Streptomyces phaeolivaceus (assembly GCF_009184865.1). Taxonomy (NCBI): domain Bacteria; kingdom Bacillati; phylum Actinomycetota; class Actinomycetes; order Kitasatosporales; family Streptomycetaceae; genus Streptomyces; species Streptomyces phaeolivaceus. The sequence goes on from NZ_CP045096.1 coordinate 935,544, forward strand.
CGGGGCAGGAGCGCCTCACCGAGCCGGGTGAACAGGATCCACTTGTAGCCGACCAGACCGAGCAGGAACCGCTCGGGGACCATCCAGTTCACCTTGCGCTGCACGAGGGTGGCCGAGGCCGCCTCGCGTGCGGCGCGAGTGACCAGATCCAACGCGGACTTGCCGCCGCCCACGACGACCACGCGCCGGCCGGCGAACGTCCCCGCCCGCACCTCGTTGGAGTGCAGCACGGCCCTACGGAACGATTCACGCCCTGGCAGCTCGGGCAGCTCGGGCAGCTCGGGCATGATGATGAGCCCCGGTGGCGACAACGACCTAGTCGAATGTTTCGCGATGAACCTCCGCCGCCTTGTCCCCAGCGGGCCGAGAGTCGATCGACCAGCCGGAGGCGCCCACCCGCCCAGGGCCGTCCACCGGCCGGATGGAGATCACCTCTGTGCCGGGTCGAACGCGGTCCAGCACGCCGAAGGTCTCGGCGTAGTTCTCCAAGTAGCGTTGCGTGTCCGCCGCGCTGGCGAAGTGCAAACGGTTGGGCAGGTCCGCGAACTCGAAGATGCGAGCGCGGACTGGTTGGCCAGCCCGTCGTAGCAGCCTCCTGACGACCAAACTCCGCCGACCTGCCGGTACTTGTCGAAGACCGTGACGTCGAAGCCGTTCTCCAGCAGTACCTTGGCGGTGACGATTCCCCCGGGCCGGCCCCGACAACACACGCTTTCATCAACTGCCACTCCCCTTGGGCGATCGACGCAGCCAGCTCACTCATCATCCCGGTCGCGGACCCCTGTGCCCAGCGCATGACCAGGTGGACCACGACCCCATCACTCGGGTCTCGGGGTGCCGCGCCGGCTTCTGCAAGGCGGGGCGGGGCGGAAGTCGAAGATCGTCCGGTCCGGAGCCGCACGACCTACCGAGGAACCGATTGCCCGCGTCTCGCCGTAATCACCCTGGCCCGATGGATCTCACAGAAGCGGCACAGGCGTGGCGTGAAGACGGTTTCGTGATTCTCCCTGGCTTCATTCCTCCGGACGAGTTGAAGCCCGCGGCCGACGAGCTGAACCTGCTCTTCCCGTCCGCCGAGGGCTTCCATGACGAGACCGATCCGCAGCGCGGGCGGTCGTCGAGCAGACCGTCGCACGCAGGACAAGGCACCACCGGATAGCGGCCGAACGGGCTCGCTCAACGAGAACCGAGCAAGCCGTCCAGACCAGTCTTCTCCGCCTCGATGAACGCGTACACCTCGCTCGTCGATCGCTCTCCCTCGCGAAGAAGACCGCCGCTTTTCGCAGCGCCTGGTTCGTCTCCGCCTGCTCGGCGGCCAGCCTCCGCAGCCGGCGCAGCTCTTCCCGTTCGGCTGTCGGCAGCTCCCGGTGCCCCTGGCTACGGTCTCATCCTGCTGACCCGGTTCCGCAGGCCCTCGGCGCTGACCCCAGGCTGCCGGGCCACCTCGGTGACGGTCTTCCCGGAGGAGCGCTCGAGCGCGACTGCGTCGAGTTTGCCAAGACCGTCGCTGCGCTCCCGTCCATGACAGCGAATCAGAACGCAGGCATGGGGTGGATGCCAGTGCGCCACTTCCGTCACTCAGCGGGCCCGAGAGCCCTCCTCCAGTCGGCGACGGCGAGCAGTTGTCGGGGCAGATCGGCGTCCCCATCCACCTCCCCCTCGACGCGGGCAATCCGCTCACCAACCAGCGATGACGAACATCAGGAATCGAGTGGGCAACATCCCACTCGATCAACATGTCGCGTTACACACGCTGCACGCGAGGTTCCTGTCGACTGCCCGTACGGAAGCTGTCGATGTGCTGTCAGTTCAGTCATGTGACTTGTTTTCCCAGTGACGCAGCCCACATTGAACGTTGAAGCTATTGGAGCCGCCACCGCACTCCGGTGTTGCGGCCCTGCACCTCCGCACGATGCTCGACATACCGACGCACGTCAGCGTTCAGTCGCCCGAGGCATCTTCTCCCCACACAGCCAGGAGGTCTGTGAAGCATGCCCCTGAGCCGTCTGTCCCTCCGAGACAGGGCCCTGTTCTGGCAGTTCGGCCAAGGTCCTGAAGTCCGCGTCCCCGACCCCCTCGTCCACCACGCCGTCGAACGGCGGGCCACCGCCGCGCCGCACGCAGTCGCCGCCGAGCACCTGGACACGACGATCACGTACGGCGAGCTGAACCGTCGTGCCGACCGGCTCGCGGCCAGACTCGTACGGGAGGGCGTACGGCCCGGCGATCACGTCGGCCTCTTCGTACGCCGCTCCATCCCGATGCTCGTCGGACTGCTCGGCACGCTGAAGGCCGGCGCCGCGTACGTCCCGCAGGACATCGGCCTCACGCCCGCCGACCAACTGCGGCACGTCATCCGCACCGCCGGAACCCGGGTCGTCCTCACTCAAGCGGAGCACACGCTGCGGGTGCCTCCGGCTGACGCCGGACACCGGCTGATCACGCTCGACGACGACGCTCTCGCCAACCTCCCCGCGGAAGGGCCGGTCCGTCTCGAGCGGCCCGTGCGCCCCGATGACGGGTGCTACGTCCTGTTCACCTCCGGCACGACCGGCAAGCCCAACGGGGTGAAGGTCACCCACCGCAACGTCGCGAACATCCTCCTCACCGAACCCGGTGACCTGGGCATCCGCCCAGGCGACCGGGTCGCCCAACTCCTCAACATCGCCTTCGACATGGCCGCCTGGGAGATCCTCGGCTGTCTGGCCCACGGCGGCACGCTCGTCGTCCGCGGCAAGGACGTCGCGGCGGCGGCCCGTACGGCGGACGTGCTGATCGCGACGCCGACGGTGCTGACCGGGATCGACCCGGCGGGCTGCCCCCGTGTGCGGACGGTGGCGGTCGCGGGCGAACCGTGCCCGCGCCCGCTCGCGGACGCCTGGGCCCGGCGGTCCGCCTTCCACAACTCCTGCGGGCCCACAGAGACGACGATCGTCAACACGATGCGCCACCACCACGTGGACGACGCACTGCTCACGATCGGCCGCCCCACCCCCAACAACACGGTGTACGTCCTCGATGAGCACCGGCGTGCGCTGCCCATCGGGGAGGTCGGCGAGATGTGGGCCGGGGGCGACTGCGTATCGGCGGGCTACTTGAACAACGAGGCGCTGAACGCCGAGCGGTACGCCCCCGACCCCTTCCTCGGCGGCGGGCACCGCATGTTCCGTACCCGCGACCTCGGCCGCTGGACGCCCGACGGCGAACTCGAGCATCTGGGCCGTACCGACGACCAGGTCAAGGTCCGCGGCTTCCGCGTGGAACTCGACTCCGTCTCCTCGGTGCTGGAGTCGGTGGCGGGCTGCTCCCGCGCCGTCACACTCAAGCGGGACGCCCGCAGCCTGATCTCCTTCGTCTGCCCGGCCGACATCGACCCGGACGCGGCCCGGCGCGCGGTGGCCGACGTACTGCCGTACTACTGCGTGCCGGCCATGGTCCTCCCGGTGGCCGCTCTGCCGGAGACGGACCGGGGCAAGGTCGACCGGGCGGCACTGCTTCGGCTGGCGGCGGAGCGGGAGGAGGCCGCGCGGCCCTCCGCGTCGGCGGTGACGGTTCATGGCGAGGGAGCACCCCTGCTGCCAGTGCCGGCAGTGCGAGAGGGGGCAGCCTGATGACGTCGTCCGCTGAGGCCTCAACCGTGGAGGCGGGAGGCGCCACGCGCGCAGCGCCTCCCGCCTCTCCCGCGGCCCTCGCCGAACTCCCTCCGCTCACGTCCGCGCCCCGTCGCCTCCTCAAGCACCCCCGCCTGATGCACTACAACCGCCTGGCGGCCCTGGTGGTGCTGGCCAACATCAGCTTGCTGGCGGCGAGTTGGACGCCGAACGCCGAGGCCATCGGCTACGCGTCCCTCGTGAACCTCGCGCTCGCCGTGGTTGTCCGGCAGCAGTACGTCATCAACCTCTTCTTCCGGCTCGCGACTTGGGCTCCTAACAGCTGGCCGCTGAAGGTGCGGTGGACTCTCGGGAAGGTGTACCACTTCGGCGGACTGCACGTGGGCGGGGCACTGGCCGGAGCCGTGTGGTTCCTCGCGGGGGCGGTCGTGGTGACCGTCGATGGCGCTAACCTGGCACTCATCACCGTGAGTTGGATTCTCGTCGTCCTGCTCGCCGTCATCGTCGTCACCGCGCTGCCGCCCTTCCGCTCCCGCTTCCACGACCACTTCGAGAAGATCCACCGCTTCGGCGGCTGGAGCGCCCTCGCACTGTTCTGGACGCACACGCTGCTGGGCGGGCAGGGGCCGGTCACCCTCGGGGTGCTGGCCGTAATCACCTTCAGCGTCGCCCTGCCCTGGCTGCGGCTGCGCAAAGTGGACGTACGGATCGAACAGCCCTCCACGCACGTCGCGTTGGCCCGATTCGACCACGGCGTGACCCCCTTCGCGGGGTCCTCCACCGCCATCAGCCGCAGCCCGCTCACCGAGTGGCACTCCTTCGCCAACGTGCCCTCACCCGGCGAACCCGGCTTCCGGCTGACCATCTCCCGTGCGGGCGACTGGACGGGCTCGTTCATCGACGACGCGCCCCCGAAGGTCTGGGTCAAGGGCATCACCACGGCAGGGGTCGCCAATATCGAGACCCTGTTCAGCAAGGTGATCTACGTCGCCACGGGCAGCGGTATCGGCCCCTGCCTGCCGCATCTGCTGGCCGCCGAGGTGCCTTCACGGCTCGTGTGGGCGACGCGTGATCCCCGCAGGACCTATGGCGACGGCCTGGTCGACGAGATCCTCGCCGTCCAGCCGAACGCGCTGCTCTGGGACACCTCGCAGTACGGCAAACCGGACATGGTGCGGCTCGCGTACACCGCGTACCGCGACTTCGGCGCCGAAGCTGTCATCTGCATCTCCAATAAGAAGCTGACCTGGCAGGTCGTTCACGGTCTCGAGCGGCGCGGCATTCCCGCGTACGGCGCGATCTGGGATTCGTAACAGACCGTCAGGAGAGAAGGAGAGAGGGAGAGACGATGAACACCCTCAAGATCGAACGTCATGACCGCGTCGTCACTGTACGACTCCACCGGCCGCACGTCCTGAACGCCCTCAGCAGCGAGCTGCTGGCCGAACTCCTCGACACAATGCGTCCGTTGGACCGCGACCCGGATGTCGGCTGCTTCGTCGTCACCGGTTCGGAGAAGGTATTCGCGGCCGGTGCCGACATCAAGGAGATGGCAGGGAAGTCTGCCGCGGACATGGCCGAGGAGGACTACTTCGCGGGCTGGGAGGAGTTCGCCGGATTCCGGACGCCGAAGATCGCGGCGGTCAACGGCTACGCGCTGGGCGGCGGTTGCGAACTCGCGATGATGTGTGACCTGATCATCGCGGGCGAGTCGGCGGTCTTCGGCCAGCCGGAGATCAAGCTCGGCGTGATCCCCGGCATCGGCGGCACCCAGCGGCTCACCCGCCTGATCGGCCGTGCCAAGGCCATGGATCTGATCCTCACAGGCCGCACGATGAACGCCCGCGAGGCGGAGGCCTCGGGCCTGGTGTCGCGGGTCGTCCCAGACGACCGCGTCCTCACCGAGGGCATGGAAGCCGCCGCGACAGTTGCCTCCTACGGCAGCCCGGCCGTCACGGCCGCCCGCGAGTCGGTCGACCGGGCCCTGGAGACCGGTCTGCGCGACGGGCTTCTTTTCGAACGGCGCGTGTTCCATGCGCTGTTCGCGACGGAGGACCAGAGGGAGGGGATGAGCGCGTTCATGGAGAAGAGGACGCCTGTTTTCAAGGGGCACTGACGGGGTGAGTTGACCCGGTGAGCGGGGCGGCGGACGGGGTCTCGGTCCGCCGCCCCTCGTCATGTGCGGGTTGTGAGTCCAGGTCCCGTAAGGGGAAGGCCGAGGTCGGATCAGGGGCGGTGCCCGGACGTCCGGGACTCGAACTCACGGCCGAAGGATTATTGAGTCCATTGGGGATCTTGGCGGCCCTTGCCGATCATTGCCGATTCACGCCGTTCTTGCAGGTCAGACGTGCTGATCCGTGTCAGTCCCGTGCAGTGCTTGTCGGTCTGTTCCTGTCCTTGTGGCCCCTCAATGGCCCCTGGGGGGCGACGAGCCAGACAGCTTCTACGGCAACAGCCGCGTCCGCCCAGTCCAGCCAAGGGGATAGAACCCTCGCACAGCGGATTCCCCTTCCAACGCGCAGAGGCTCCGATCCCCGGATGAGAGGAACGGAGCCTCTAGCCTTCGACCCTCCGCTCGCGCGGAGAGCAAAGATTGGCTGGGCTTGCGGCCCGAGAGGGTCGTCGGTTCATCTCCGCTCGAGCGGAGATGAACCGATCAGCCACGGGTGGGCGTACTCTTCGCCGACATCGGACATGGTTCCATCCTCGCGCACCTCCTCGTCACCGCGCGGGAACGACCGTCCGCACACCGAGTGGCTCACCTGGTGATACACCGCGTCCACTCCGCGAGACACCATTGACCGTGTGCGGACCGGCTGACTACTTTCGCCGCATGTTGCGTTCAGCCCTGCTCACTTCGCGCGGTCACATCGACCTGCTGCGGGTGGCCTCCGCCGCGTGTCGTCGCGGCTGCTGACGTCTCCTCACCCTCTTCCCCCCTCGGCCTGCGTGCCGCCGCCCCACCCGCGTGTCCGACGAACCGGTTCCGCTGAGCATTCCGTGAACCGGCGTCCGGCGACGCGGCGGCATCGCGCGCGGCGCCTCTTCTCGGCGCGCGCTCCCCCCTCCCCCCATGGAGCTCTCATGAGCATCAGTCACGCCCCACCCGACCTGCCCAAGACGGATATTCCCGATACACGCGGCAGAGAGGGCGCCCCCTCCGCCGCCCCCGCCCTCGAACCCGTCGTCCCCATCTCCACCCGCCGCACCCGTGTCCCCCGCTGGCTGCGCCGCGCCTCCGGCCCCCTCCTGCTGCTGGCCCTCTGGCAACTCCTCAGCGTCACCGGGGTGTTGACCCCCGACGTGCTCGCCTCTCCGGGGCGGATCGCCCAGGTGTCGGGGGATCTGATCGCCGACGGCTCGCTGCCCTCCGCGATGGGCACGTCCCTGCGACGGGTGGCGCTCGGCCTGGTGTTCGGGACAGCCGTCGGCACCGGACTCGCCCTGGTGTCGGGGCTGTTCCGGGTCGGCGAGGACCTCGTGGACGCCAGTGTGCAGATGCTGCGCACCGTGCCGTTCGTGGGTCTGATCCCGCTGTTCATCATCTGGTTCGGCATCGGCGAGGCCCCGAAGGTCGCGATCATCACCCTCGGCGTGTCGTTCCCGCTCTATCTGAACGTGTACGCCGGTATCCGCGGTGTCGACTCCCAGCTGATCGAGGCCGGGGAGTCCCTCGGGCTGTCGCGCTGGGGTCTGGTCCGGCATGTCGTGCTCCCGGGCGCGCTGCCGAGCGCCATGACCGGTCTGCGGTACTCCCTCGGCATCGCCTGGCTCGCGCTCGTCTTCGCCGAGCAGATCAACGCGGACGCCGGTATCGGCTTCCTCATGGTGCAGGCCCGGGACTTCCTGCGGACCGACGTGATCGTGGTCTGTCTGATCGTCTACGCCTTCCTCGGCCTGCTCGCCGACTTCATCGTCCGCTCCCTCGAAAGGCTGCTGCTGCAATGGCGACCGACGTTCACCGGCCGGTGACCACGCAGGAGGCCGGCTCGGCCCCCAAGACCCCGAAGACCCCCGAGGGCCCGGACAACCCCGAGAGCCCGGAGAGCCCTGAGACCGCGTCGGCCACCGCGCCGCACGCCGTGCACGTGGACGGTCTCACCCGCTCCTTCGACGGCCGTGCCGTCATCGACGACCTCCGACTCGACGTCCGGCCGGGCGAGTTCGTGGCCCTGCTCGGCCGCAGCGGCTGCGGCAAGTCCACCCTGCTGCGCATCCTCGCCGGCCTCGACCGCGACATCGAGGGCACCGTCCTGGTGCCGCGCCGCAAGGCCGTCGCGTTCCAGGCGCCACGCCTGATGCCGTGGAAGCGGGTGTGGCGGAACGTACTGCTCGGGCTGCCGGGCAGGCCCGAACGCGCCCTCGCCGAACGGGCCCTCACGGAGGTCGGCCTGGAGCACCGCGCCGGCGCCTGGCCCAAGACGCTCTCCGGCGGCGAGGCCCAACGCGCGTCCCTGGCAAGGGCGTTGGTCCGCGAGCCCGATCTGCTGCTGCTCGACGAGCCGTTCGGCGCGCTCGACGCGCTCACCCGGATCAAGGCACAGCGCCTGGTGGGCGAGTTGTGGCAGCGGCGCGGCTGCGCGGTGCTGCTCGTCACGCACGACGTCGAGGAGGCGGTGCTGCTCGCCGACCGTGTCCTGGTGATGGACGAGGGCGTCATCGCCTACGAGACACCCGTCGACCTGGACCGGCCCCGCGACATCACCGACCCCCGCTTCGCCGAGCTGCGCGGCCGGCTCCTCGAACGGCTGGGCGTCGACACCGCCGCCGAAGCCGCCTGAGCCCGCCCGCCCCCGGCTGGCCTGAATCCCCCCACCTGAACCACACCGAACGGACCCCCATGCGACGACGTCTCGCTCCTGCCCTGCTCCTCCCCCTGGCCCTGCTCCTCTCCGCCTGCGGCGGGAACTCCTCCGCGAGCACCTCGACCGGCGACGGGACCGACGGCAAGGGGTCGCTCACGCTGAACGTCGGTGACCAGAAGGGCGGTTCGGAGGCCATCCTGCGGGCGGCCGGGGAACTCGACGACCTCGACTACAGGATCAAATGGTCCACGTTCACCTCGGGACCGCCGCTCCTGGAGGCCGTCAACGCCAAGGCCGTGGACATCGGCGGCGTCGGCAACACACCCCCGGTCTTCGCGGCCGGGGCCAAGTCGAGGATCACGGTCGTGGCCGCCTGGCACGGCACCTCCAAGGGCGACACCATCCTCGTACCGAACGACTCGAAGCTGACGCGGACCGCACAGCTCAAGGGCAGGTCCATCGCCGTGGCACAGGGGTCGTCCGCGCACTATCAGCTGGTCGCCTCCCTGAAGAAGGCCGGGCTGGACTTCGGCGACGTCGAGGTCAAGTACCTCCAACCGGCCGACGCGCTCGCCGCGTTCACCTCCGGCAAGGTCGACGCGTGGGCGGTGTGGGACCCGTACACCTCGCAGGTGCTGAAGGCGCGGCAGGGGCGTGTGCTGACCACGGGGGACGGGATCACCAACGGACTCACCTTCCAGGTCGCGGCGCCCGCCGCGCTCGCGGACAAGAAGAAGTCCGCCGCGATCAAGGACTATCTGGACCGGCTGCGGCGCGCCTACACCTGGGTGTACTCGCACGAGGAGGAGTGGGCGAAGGTCTGGGCGAAGGAGACCGGGCTGCCCGAGGACGTGGCGCTGGCGGCGGTGAGGCGTACGTACACCACCCGGGTCCCGGTCGCCGTGGACAAGCCGCTCATCGCCTCCGAGCAGGAGATCGCCGACGCCTTCACCGAGTTGAAGCTGATCCCGAACGAGGTCGACTTCGGCGACTTCACCGACACCCGGTTCAACGGCGACCTCCCGCCGTCGACCACCGCTCCCCGTCCCTCGGAAGGGTCGTGACACGGGCGGCCGTTCGCTGCCCGGAGTGCGTCCGCCCGACATCGGGTAACTGGCCCAGATCGCCAAGGCGGCCGAGCAGTTGGGCTTCGACGCGGTGCTGACGACGCCGACGGGTACCTGGTGCGAGGACGCCTGGCTGACGACGGTGGCACTGGCGCAGCACACCCGGCGGCTGAAGTTCCTGGTCGCCTTCCGGCCGGGGGTGATCTCGCCGACGCTCGCCGCGCGGATGGCGGCGACGGTGGAGGGCGCGCTGACCGCGCTGCCGCCCGACCCGGTGCCGCGGCTCTTCTTCGGCGGCTCGTCGGCGGCGGACGGTCCGGTTCGGCATCCGGCTGCACACCATCTCGCGGGACTCGTCGGCTCAGGCGTGGTTGACGGCGAACCGGCTGCTCGACGACCTCGACGCCGCCACGATCGCCGCCGCGCAGTCCGCACTCGGGCGCAGCGAGTCGGAGGGCCAGCGGCGGATGCTCGCCCTGCACGGCGGCTCCCGGGCGGAGCTGGAGATCCATCCCAACCTCTGGGCGGGGGTCGGTCTGGTTCGGGGAGGGCGTGATCCCGGAGCTGACGGCGCGCGGGCTGCCGGCGGGCGCGGGCGCGAGCGCCGGGGAGGACCGGGAACGCCCGGGAAGATCCTCGGCCTCCTCCCCGTTGGTAGAAGCGTGAACAACACGCGTGAGGTCGAGGTAGTCGTCATAGGCGCCGGCCAGGCGGGGCTGGCCGGCGCCTATCACCTGCGGCGAGCCGGTTTCGAGCCGGAGCGCGACTTCGTGGTGCTCGACCACTCCCCCGGTCCGGGCGGCGCCTGGCAGTTCCGCTGGCCGTCGCTGACGTACGGCAAGGTGCACGGGATGCACGCGCTGCCGGGCATGGAGCTGACGGGGGCCGATCCGGCGCGACCGTCCTCCGAGGTCATCGGGGAGTACTTCGACTCGTACGAACACGCCTTCGACCTGCGGGTGCGGCGGCCCGTGGACGTACGTGCCGTACGGGAGGGCGAGGGCGGGCGGCTGCTGGTGGAGACCTCGGACGGTACGTGGTCGACGCGGGCGCTGATCAACGCGACGGGTACCTGGGACCGGCCGTTCTGGCCGCGCTATCCCGGTCAGGAGACGTTCCGGGGGCGGCAGTTGCACACCGCCCGGTACCCGGGGCCCGAGGAGTTCGCGGGGCTGCGGGTGGTCGTGGTGGGCGGGGGCGCGTCCGGGACGCAGCATCTGCTGGAGATCGCGCCGTACGCCGCTTCGACGACCTGGGTGACGCGGCGCCCGCCCGTGTTCCGCGAGGGGCCGTTCGACGAGGGCGCCGGGCGGGCGGCGGTCGCCCTGGTGGAGGAGCGGGTGCGGCAGGGGCTGCCGCCGAGGAGTGTGGTGTCGGTGACGGGGCTGCCGCTGAACGACGCGATCCGGCGGGGTCTCGCGGACGGTGTCCTGGACCGGCTGCCGATGTTCGACCGGATCACGCCCGACGGCATGGCGTGGGACGACGGCCGCCGGGTGGACGCCGATGTCATCCTCTGGGCGACCGGTTTCCGCGCCGCCATCGACCACCTCGCCCCGCTGCGGCTGCGTGAGCCCGGCGGCGGCATCCGGATCGACGGCACCCGCGCGGTCGCCGACCCACGGATCCATCTGGTCGGCTACGGCCCCTCGGCGAGCACCATCGGCGCCAACCGCGCGGGCCGCGCGGCGGTCCGGGACATCCGGCGGCTGCTGGCGAGGGAGCCGGCCGCCGCCTGACGTCCCGGGACCGGCGCGCGGCCCGCACCTCAGCCGGTGGTCGAGGGCGGTGCCGCGCTCGCCGAGGCCTTCTGCCGGTTGGCGTTGAACTCGGCGACATTGCCCAGGTGTTCCTGGTAGTTCGCCGTGAAACGGGTGTCGCCCGGCTTGACGGTGACGAAGTACAGCCAGTCGCCCTCCGCCGGATTGACGGCCGCCCGCATCGCCGCCTCGCCCGGATTGGCGATCGGGGTGGGCGGCAGACCCATGCGCCGGTACGAGTTGTAGGGGCTGTCGAGCTTCGTGTCGTCGACGGTGGTGTCCAGCGTCGAACGGTTCAGCGCGTAGTTGATGGTGGAGTCCATCTGCAGCGGCATCCCGCGCTCCAGCCGGTTGAAGACGACCCGGGACACCTTGCCCATGTCCTCCTCGGTGGCCGCCTCGGCCTGGATGATGCTGGCGATGGTGACCGCCTGATAGACGTTCATCGCGTTGCGCTGGGCCCCGGCCGTGACCTGACCGCCGTTGAACTTCTTGTTGGCTGTCTCGACCATGAACGCCAGCAGGGACTCGGGGCTCGCCTTCTCCTTCAAGGGGTACGTCGCCGGGAAGAGATAGCCCTCCGGGTTGCCCTCGGCGTCGGCCGGCAGCATCAGATCGGCCTTGGCCAGGGACTTCTTGGTGGATCCTGCGGGCAGCGCGAGGGCCTTGTCGACGGCTTCGTAGACCTGGCGGGCGCGCCAGCCCTCCGGGATCACCAGGGACGTCGGACGCTCGGCCGCGCCGCCACCGCCCTCCACGCTCAGCAGCGGCACCGCCACGGCGGTGGCCGCCACGACGGCCCCGGCCGCGATGAGGGCGGCCCGGCCCCGACGCGTCAGTCGAATCGTGCTCCGTGGCGGAGTGTTCATCTGCATGCGGGCACGGTAACCCGCATATCACCTTAAACCCGGCATATCTTCATCTTGTCGGTTCCAGTTTCGGTTCCGGCGTCGGCGTCTTGACCACCTCTCGGTCCGACTTCAGCCGCGCGTCCCGCCGTACGAGCGCCGCGTACCGTCCGCCGCGCTCCAGCAGTTCCTCGTGCGTCCCGCGTTCCACCGCGCGGCCGGAGTCGAGGACGACGATCTGGTCGGCCTCGCGGACGGTGGAGAGCCGGTGGGCGATGGTGACGGTGGTGCGGTTGGCGGAGAGCGCGTCGATGGCCTGCTGCACCGCGTGCTCGGTGCGGGTGTCGAGGGCGCTGGTCGCCTCGTCGAGGATGAGGACCGGCGGGTCGCGCAGGATGGTGCGGGCGATGGCGAGGCGCTGCTTCTCCCCGCCGGAGAAACGGTGGCCGCGTTCGCCGACGACCGTGTCGTACCCGTCGGGCAGGGCCGCGATGTGCTCGTGGATCTGCGCCGCCCGCGCCGCCGCGTGGAGTTCCTCGTCCGTGGCGTCCGGCTTGGCGAAGCGCAGATTGTCGGCGACCGAGGCGTGGAAGAGGTACGTCTCCTGGGAGACGACGCCGATGCCCCGGGCCAGGGTGTCGAAGTCCAGGTCGCGTACGTCGACGCCGTCGAGGGTGACCCGGCCGCCCGTGACGTCGTACAGCCTCGGCACCAGAGAGCCGAGCGTCGACTTGCCGGCGCCGGTCGGCCCGACGACGGCGAGGCTGCCGCCGGCCGGGACGGTGAGGTCGATGCCGTCGAGGATCGGGCGCGCCTTCGCGGGGTCGCCGGGGGTGCCCGGGGCGCCGGGGTCGCCATGGCCGTGCGCGTCGCCGTGCGCGTCGCTGTCGCCGTGCGCGTCGCTGTCGCCGTGCGCGTGGTCGTCACCGTCGTAGCGGAACTCGACGTTCTCGAAGCGGACTTCGCCCTTGACCCGGTCGAGGTGGACTGGGCGCTCGGGCTCGGTGATGTCGATCGGCAGGTCGAGGTACTCGAAGATGCGCTGGAAGAGGGCGAGCGAGGCCTGGATCTGGACGCCGGTGGAGAGCAGGCTCACGGTCGGCCGGAACAGGTTCTGCTGGAGCGAGACGAAGGCGACCAGCGTGCCGACGGAGACGGACGGGCCGCCGAGTTGGAGCGCGACACCGGCGGTCCAGTAGATGACGGCGGGCATCGCGGACATGACGACGGTGATGACGGCCATGCGCCAGCGCCCGGCCATGTTGACCTTGACCTCCAGGTCGACGAGCCTCTCGGACTCGTCGGCGAAGGACTTGGTGAGCGAGTCGGCGCGGCCCATCGTGCGGCCGAGCAGGATGCCGCTGACGGAGAGCGACTCGGTGACCGTGGCGGCCATGGCGGCCATCTGGTTCTGGCGCTGGGTGGTGATCTTCTTGCGCTCGTCGCCGACCCGGCGGCTTATCCACACGAACAGCGGCAGCAGAAGCAGGGTGACCACGGTGAGCCGCCAGTCCAGGGCGACCATGGCGACGACCGTGGCGATCACGCTGGTGGAGTTGGAGACCAGGGAGGTGGCCGTGGAGGTGACGGTCGCCTGCATACCGCCGATGTCGTTGGCGATACGGGACTGGACCTCGCCGGTGCGGGTCCGGGTGAAGAAGGCGAGCGACATGCGCTGCAGCCGGCCGTACACGGCGGTGCGCAGATCGTGCATGACGCGCTGGCCGACGGTCGTGGAGATCAGTGTCTGCAGGACACCGAAGATGCTGGTGAGCACCGCGCTCACGATCATGCCGAGCGCGAGCAGGCTCAGCAGCCCGGTGCGGCCCTCGGGGATCGCGGTGTCGAGGATCTCCTTGAGGAGGAAGGGGGTGGCGACCGAGGCGAGCGACGCGGCGCCGACGAGCAGGCCGACGATCGCGAGCCGGCCGCGATAGGGGCGGAAGAGCTTCAGGATGCGGCGGACCTGGCGGGGCTGTTCCTGCGAGACGCCGGACGGCCCCCGGGCGGGTTCATTGTCGGGACGCATGGGCTCCTACGGGAGGTGAGACGGGTGGGGACGGTGCGAGGCGAGCCACGGTCGTGAACGGGCTCGACGACTTACGGAGCTTAGCTCATTGTTACCTATACTCACAATGAACATGGTCCTGATATTGTTCCCGTATGACCATCCCCGACGCCGACGGGCTGCTCGCCGAGCAGTTGCTGCGCCTCACCCGCCGTGTGCACCGCATCCAGAAGCGCCACCTCCAGCAGAGCGGGCTGGAGATCACCCCGGCGCAGTCACGACTGCTGCGCGCCCTCGCGCACTACGAGGCGCCGCCGCGCATGGCCGATCTGGCGGAGCGGCTGGAGGTCGTACCCCGGGCCGTGACGACCCTGGTCGACGCGCTGGAGGAGAGCGGACGGGTGCGCAGGGCGCCCGACCCCACCAATCGGCGGGTGATCCGGATAGAGGTCACGGACGAGGGCCTCAAGGTTCTGCGCGAGCTGCACCATGCGCGCCGGTCGGCGGCGGAGGAGATCCTGGCACCGCTGTCGGACGATCAGCGGGGGGTGCTCGGCGGGTTGCTCGACACCTTGATCGACGGGGCGCCGGTGGTGGAGCAGGGCTGCTGAGCGGCTCCGCCCGGCCTGAGGGCGGGTCGACGGGCACACCGAAAGGGGCCCGGCGCAGATCGCTGCGCCGGGCCCCTTTCGGTTCCGGAGGACCGGAGGAAGGAAGGAGAGGAGGGAGGAGGGAGGGTCAACTCACGTCGGGAACCGGCTGCTTGGACTCGTCCTTGGAGAGCACGGGAACCTCCGCCTTCACGGGAGCCCCGGTGGGCCCACCCGCTGCATCCCCGTCCGCCGCTTCCTCGTCCTCTTCCTCCACGAACTGGATCTCCCCGTCGAGCATCTTCCTCGCCCGGTCGGTGTCCAGCGCGCCCTCCCACTTCGACACCGCGAAGACGGCCACGCAGTTGCCGAGCAGGTTGGTGGCGACGCGCATCGAGTCCATGATGCGGTCGACGCCCAGGAGCAGGGCGACCGCGCCGGCCGGGATCGCGCCGAGCGAGGCGGCGGTCGCCGACAGCGCCAGGAAGGCCGAGCCGGGGATGCCGGCCATGCCCTTGCTGGTCAGCATCAGGACCAGGATGACGGTGACCTGCTGGCTGAGGCTGAGGTCCACGCCCACGGCCTGCGCGATGAACAGCGTGCCGATGGAGAGATAGATGGACGCGCCGTCGAGGTTGAAGGAGTACCCGGTGGGCAGCACCAGGCCCACGGCGTCGTCCCGGGCACCGGCCTGCCGCAGCTTCTGCATCATGCGCGGCATGACGGACTCGCTGGAGGCGGTGCCGAGCGCGAGCAGCATCTCCGCCCGGGTGTAGCGGACGAACTTCCACAGGCTCAGCCCGGTCATCAGCTTCAGCGCGACACCCAGCAGCACGAGGAAGACGAGGGCGACGGCGTAGCAGAGGATGATCAGCTTGGCGTAGGTCTTCATCACGCCGAGGCCGTACTCGCCGACCAGGTGGACCATCGCGCCGAACACGGCGAGCGGGGCCAGCTTCATGACGAAGCCGACGATCGCGAAGATGACCTCCTGGGCCTGCTCGATGGCGGGCAGGATCTTGGGCACCTTGCTGTGGCCGAGGTGCAGCAGCGCGGCGCCGGTGAGACAGGCGAGCACGAGCACCTGGAGCAGCGCGTTCTCGGCGAACGCGCCGATCGCGCTCTGCGGGAGCGCGTTGAGGATGAACTCGCTCGTCGTCGGCAGCTCACCGCCGGCGGTCTTCGCGTCGACCGCCGAGGTGTCGAGCTTCGAGGGGTCGACGTTCATTCCCGAGCCGGGGCCGAAGACGTTGGCGGCGATCAGACCGATGAGCAGCGCGGCCGTGGAGGCGATCTCGAACCAGATCAGGGCCTTGAGCCCGATCCGCCCGAAGGCCTTGAGGTTGCCGGCCTTGGCGATGCCGACGACGACCACACAGAACACCAGGGGCGAGATGACCGTCTTGATGAGACGGATGAAACCGTCGCCGAGCGGTTGGAAGGTCGTGGCCGTGTCCGGCCACAACCTTCCGACGACGATTCCGAGCACAAGCGCGACTCCGACCTGTGCGAACAATGAGGTACGCAGCATGCGTGCGACGCGTCGCGGCAGGGACGGTACGGACTGCGGCACGGGGCACTCCTCCGAAGGAACTTTCTGTCATGCGGAAAAGTGCTTCCGCGCCGATCACTATCGGGGAGTTGTCGCTCACCGGGAAGACCGCCGCGTTTCACCGAGGTAAATCATCGAACAGACGCCGCATCGCACGCATACGGCGTCAACAGCCCATTCGGTCCTCCGTCAGTACTCCCTGTACGGAGACCAGCGAACGGTCGTAGCAGCCGTCCGAGCCGTGCGTGCGATAGCGCTCGCTCGTCGTGCCGACCGCGTGCCGCTGGTCACGCGGCACGTTCGCCGTGTAGGTGGCGTCACCCGTGTAGGTGTCGTCGAGCCGGGACCAGGCCGTGCGCCGCCCGCCATGCGTCTCGGTGACCGTCGCGCGGTCGCCGAGCGTGAGCACGGTCCGCAGCCGGTCGCCCGCCCCGAGGGTCGTCGTTCCGTCCATCGTGTACGACCGCTGGACACGCGCCGTCCGGACCGGCCCGCCTCCGCCTCCGCTGCCGCCTCCCTTGACGGTGACCGTCTCGTCGTCGCTCCACCGCGCGTCGAGCGCGTCGGGGTTCTCGCCGTCCGACCATGTGTGCGTGGAGGTGTTGGTGAGGCTCCGGCGGACGGTCGTCGTGACCCGGCCGTGCGAGGTGTCGACATAGCCGGCGACGGTCAGCGCGTGGCTCCCCTCGGTGTCGAGACGGTGTTCCGTACCGGGCGTGTACGTCGACGAGTTGGCGAGGTCGCCCGCCTCGACCTTGGTCAGGGCGCCGGTGACGTGCGTGCTCTTCGCGTCCTGCCAGACGAGGACGTTGACCGGGGCGCTCCAGCCGGTCTGGCCCTCGGGCACGCCGACCACCGAGACCTCGATCCGGTGCGGGCGGCCGTCGTTGAGGAGGCCCGCGAAGGGGGTGAGGTCGTAGCGCAGGGGCTGGATGTCGAAGGCGCGGGGGCCGGGGACGACGTACCAGAGGAAGGGGTTGGACCAGCCGCCGGTCCAGACGTTCGGGAACGGCGCGGCGATTCCGGCCAGTTGCCCGTCCACGGAGATCTGCACCTCGCGGTACGGCCCCTCGTCCGCCTTGCAGGAGTACGGCGCCGCCTCGGGCACCGTCAGATACCAGTACTCCTCGCAGCCGCCGCCGGAGCCGGTCGCGTACACCTCGGCGATGACGCGCTCGCTGTTGCGCGGGGTGGTGAGCGTGGTGCCGTCCTGGAGGGTGAGGACCCGGTCGGGGACGGTCCTCGCCGTCTTCGCGTCGGGCCTGCCCGCGTAGAAGGTGAGCGTGACCTTGACGTCGAGGACGCCGGTGTAGGTGTCGTCGACGACATTGCCGATGAGCATCTCGACCGGCTGCGCGGTGCGCAGGGTCTCGCTGTAGCGGGTGACGTCCTTCTCCACGGACCACTCGATGCCGTCGGGCGAGGGCTGCGGGGTGGACGTCCTGAACACCTCGACACCGCCGATGTGGAGATGGCCGAGGCGGTCGAACTGGCGGCCCTTCACCTTGCCGTCGAGCCGCAGGACGACCTTGCTCCACTTCTTCCCGCACTCCGCCGGTGGTGTGTACGTCCCCCGGTACGGCGTGAAGTCCCTGAACTGCGCCTCGGCGACCGTCACTTCGCACGACCTGGTGTTCTCGGGTCTGGCGACGGGCGGGGCGGCGGTGAGGGGGTCGTGCCAGTCGGTGCCGAACTCGGCCGGGACGGCGGGGGGTTCGGCGACGAGGGCGGAGGGTTCGACGACGGAGGCGGGGGTGGCGGCGGACTGGGCGGGGGCGTTGGCGGACTGGGCGGGGGTGGCTCCGAGGAGGGTGCTCGCCAGGAGGGTCGCCCCGGTGAGCATGGACATGATGATCCGGCTTCTCATGGCCGGAGTTCTACGGGGAGTCGGCGCCCCGCCGCAATGGGATCTCCGGCCACAACCGGGCTCGTCCGTACCGGGCGTCTCAGGCCTTCAGCTCGGCCTTGTCCCCCATCACGATCACCGGATGCCGCGCCGGGTCGAGGGTGCGCAGCAGGTACTCCATGCCGGACTTGGACAGGCTGACACAGGCCGAGGTGCCGCTGCCATGGTCCATGTGCAGCCAGATGCTGCCACCCTTCGACTGCCCCTCGGGACGTGTCGGGTCGATCGGCGAGGTGCCCTTGACGCGGTTGTAGTCGATGGCGATCACGTAGTCGAAGTCGTGCCAGTGCGACTTGGCCCAGTAGTGAGGCGCCTGGAACGACGCCGACCGGCTGTACGGCAACTTGGCCCCCGGATCCGCGAGGACCCCTCCGGCGTCGCTGAGCGTGAACACACCGACGGGGCTGCGCCTGTCGCCCTCCCGATGGTCGGTGGTCCACCCCTTCTTGCCGTTGTGCCCCTCCCAGCTGCGGGTCTTCTTCCAGGCCGAACCACTCTTCGTGTAGAGGACCACCGTGGCGTCGGCGTCGTCCTTGCCCTCCCCGTAGACGGCCACCACCTGGCTGGACTCGGCGGGAATCTGCTTCTGGAGACGGTCGCCGACATCCGGGATACGGGTCGGATCCACATTCCCCGCTCCGGCGCGATCGGCCTTCTCCCCCGCCTTCGTGGCGTTCGTGTCGGCCCTGGCACCGTCGCTCGCGTCGCCCGAACCACCGCACGCCGCAAGGGACATCACCAGCGCACCACAGACCACGGCCGCGAGCCCGACCCGAGCCGCGCCCCTCGTCGCACCCGTGTCGTCCGCACGACCCTCGTCCGCATCGCCCGTCACGCCGGTTCGTCCCCGCCTCGTACCGCCTATTCGCATACGGACCATCGTCGCACCGCGCACCGGACACGGACGCCCGCCGTCCCGCCCACCGGGCCTCGCACGGGTGGTCCCGGCCGAAACTTTGCCCGGCACCGGAAAACCGTTTGCCTCCGACCACGCCGCGACGCGAACCTTTCACGGCTGGCCGTCGACCCTCGCCGCCCCTTTTCTCCCCACTTCCCCCTTCTTCTCCCCACCCTCACACGATCCTCTGGGACGTCATGCAGATTCAAGACCTTCCGTATCAAGACCCGGGTGTGCCGGACGCGCGCTCGGGTCCCCGATTCCTGTGGTGGCTCGGCCGGAATCAGCTCGGCGGACAGTTCAAGGCGCTGGCCTGGGGGTTGTTGCACTTCACCTCCGTGGCCGGACTGCCGTTCTGCGTCGGCTTCGCCATCCAGGCCGTGGTGGACCGCTCCGGCTCCCGGCTCGCCCTCGCGGGCGTGCTGCTGTTGCTGTGCGGGTTCACCATCGCGCTGGGCGACACCTTCCTGCACCGCTCGGCGGTCACCAACTGGATCACGGCCGCCGCGCGCGTCCAGCAGCTGCTGGCCCGCAAGACGGCCCAGCTCGGCTCGGCCCTCACCCGCCGGGTCGCGGCCGGTGAGGTCGTCGCGGTCTCCACGGGCGACGTCGAGAAGATCGGCTGGTTCGTCGAGGCCGTCTCCCGGTTCACCGCCGCCGCCCTCACCGTGGTGCTGGTCTGTGTCGGCCTGGTCGTCTACCAGCCCGCGCTCGGCGTCGTCGTCGCCGTCGGCGTCCCCGTCCTCGCCCTGGCCGTCCTGCCGCTGCTGCCCCGCGCCACCCGCCGCGCCGACTTCCAGCGCGAGAAGGCGGGGCGCGCCACCGAGCTGGCCTCCGACACCGTCGCGGGTCTGCGTGTGCTGCGCGGCATCGGCGGCGAGGACCTCTTCCTCGACCGCTACCGCAGCGCCTCCCAGGAGGTCCGGCACGCCGCCGTCCGCAGCGCCCGTATGTGGGCCCTCATCTCCGCCATCCAGGTCCTGCTGCCCGGACTGCTGATGATCGCGGTCGTCTGGCACGGCGTGGGTCTCGCCCGCGAGGGCCGGATCACGGTCGGTGAACTGGTCACCGTGTACAGCGCGGTCATGCTGCTGACGTACCCGCTCAGGCACTTCGAGGAGATCGCCATGGCGTACTCCTTCTCCCGGCCGTCCGCCAAGCGGGCCGCCCGGGTGCTGTCGCTGGAGCGGGCCACGGACATCGAGGGTTCCCGCGAGGCGATCGTGCCCACCGGAGACCTGTACGACCCGGCGACCGGGCTGCTCGCGCCCGCCGGCTGCCTCACCGCCGTGGTGTGCGGCGACCCGGACGCGGCCGGACGTCTCGCGGAACGGCTGGGCGGCCATGCCTCGGAGGAGGGCACCCCCGTCCTCCTCGACGGCGTACCGCTCGACGAACTGCCCCTCGACTCCGCCCGTACCGCCGTCCTCGTCCAGGACAAGGACCCGGTGCTGCTCTCCGGCACCCTGCGCGAACTCCTCACCGTCCCCGCCTCGGCCGAGGTCACCGCCGAGGAGGCGCTGGCCGCCGCCCAGTGCGGTGATGTGCTGGAAGCCCTGGTCCAGGGGTCGCTGGACACCGAGGACCCGATGGACGCGCGGATCACCGAGCGCGGCCGGTCCCTGTCCGGCGGCCAGCGCCAGCGGCTCGCGCTGGCCCGGTCCCTCGTCACGGACCCGGGCGTGCTCGTCCTGGACGAGCCGACCTCCGCCGTCGACTCGCACACCGAGGCCCGGGTCGCCGACGGCATCCGGTCCCTGCGGGCGGGCAGTACGACGGTCGTCTTCACCTCCTCACCCCTCCTCCTCGACCTCGCCGAACGGGTCGTCCTGGTGCACGACGGCGAGGTCGCGGCCGTCGGTCTGCACCGCGATCTGGTGCGCAAGGAACCCCGGTACCGAGCCGTCGTCACCCGCGAGACCGACGAGGAGACCGGCCCGACCGGCGGAACGGCCGGCGGGACGACCGGCGGAACGGCCGGCGGGACGACCGGCGGAACGGCCGGCGGGACGACCGGCGGGACGACCGGCGGGACGGCCGAGAAGGCCGCCTTCACGGACCGGCCGCAGGACCGCAGGACCGCCCTCAGCGATGTGCTGGACGAACTGGAAGAGATCGAGGAGACCGCATGATCGGCGTGGCGCCACCGGCCTACGACCCGGCCGCACCGACGACGGCGAACACCCTGCCCGTCGGCGCCCCCGCGACCGTCCGCGCCTACGTGGCCGAACTGTTCCGCCGGCATCGCCGGGCCTTCGTCCTGCTCATCACCGTCAACACGATCGCCGTCGTGGCCTCGATGGCGGGCCCCTACCTGCTCGGCGCCCTCGTCGAACGCGTCTCGGACGGGGCCCGCGAACTCCATCTGGAACTCACGGCGACCGTGTTCGTCGTCGCCCTCGTCGTCCAGGCCGTGTTCGTACGGGAGGTGCGGCTGCGCGGCGCCATGCTCGGTGAGCGGATGCTGGCCGACCTCCGGGAGGACTTCCTGGTGCGGTCGGTCGGCCTGCCGCCGGGCGTCCTGGAACGCGCCGGCACGGGTGATCTGCTGTCCCGCATCACCACGGACATCGACCGCCTCGCCAACGCCATGCGCGAGGCGGTGCCCCAGCTGGCGATCGGTGTGGTGTGGGTGGTGCTGCTCATCGGCGGACTCGCCGTGACCGCGCCCCCGCTGGCCCTCGCCGTGCTGCTGGCCCTGCCGCTGCTGGTGGTCGGATGCCGTTGGTACTTCAAACGGGCCCCCTCCGCCTACCGCTCGGAGTCCGCCGGATACGCCGCCGTCGCCGCCGTGCTCGCGGAGACCGTGGACGCCGGCCGCACCGTCGAGGCACACCGCCTCGGCACCCGCCGTATCGACCTCTCCAACCAGCGGATCCGGGAATGGACCGCGTGGGAGAGGTACACGATGTGGCTGCGGTCGGTGCTCTTCCCGGTCCTCAACCTCACACACACCACGGTCCTCGGATCGGTCCTGATCATCGGCGGGGTGTTCGTCCTGCACGGCTGGCTCGGGCTCGGCCAGCTGACCACGGGCGCGCTCATCGCCCAGATGCTCGTCGACCCGATCAATCTGATCCTCCGCTGGTACGACGAGCTGCAGATCGCCGAGGTGTCGCTGGCCCGCCTGGTCGGTGTCCGGGACATCGAGCCGGACGCCGGCGACCCGGCTGTGGCCCCCGAGGGACGCCATGTCCACGCCGACCAGGTGCGCTTCGGGTACCGGGAGGGCGTCGACGTCCTGCGCGAGGTGTCCCTGGAGGTCGCGCCCGGCACCCGGCTCGCCCTCGTCGGCCCGTCCGGCGCGGGAAAGTCGACCCTGGGCAGACTCCTCGCCGGGATCTACGCCCCCCGCGACGGCCGCATCACCCTGGGCGGCGCCGAGCTGTCCCGGATGCCCGCCGAGGACGTCCGTTCCCATGTGGCGCTCGTCAACCAGGAGCACCACGTGTTCGTCGGCTCCCTGCGCGACAATCTGCGCCTCGCCCGCACCGATGCCCGGGACGCCGAGCTGTGGGCGGCGCTGGGCGCGGTCGACGCCGACGCCTGGGCGCGGGCGCTGGACGAGGGGCTGGACACCGAGGTCGGCTCCGGCGGGCTGGCGCTCACCCCGGCCCAGGCCCAGCAGATCGCGCTGGCCCGACTGGTCCTCGCCGACCCGCACACACTGGTCCTGGACGAGGCGACCTCGCTCCTCGACCCACGCGCGGCCCGCCATCTGGAACGCTCCCTCGCCCGCGTCCTCGACGGCCGCACCGTCGTCGCCATCGCCCACCGTCTGCACACCGCCCATGACGCCGACGTCATCGCCGTCGTCGAGAACGGCCGCATCAGCGAGCTGGGCAGCCACGACCACCTGGTCCAGGCGGACGGCGCGTACGCGGCACTGTGGAGGTCGTGGCACGGCTGACGGACACGGGACGACGCACGGCCCGCGCCCTCGGCCGCGGCCGGGGTGCGCGGTCGCCGGGCCCCTGCCGTTGCGCGGTGCCGAACGCGAGTGGAAGGCTGGTGGTGGGCACTGATTCGGGGGACGCCCGTGAACCGGCCGGTTCACGGGGTTCGGGCCGTCGCCCAGCGGTCCGCGTGTCCAGCGTCGCCGAGCGGTGGCGCCGGGCCCGTCCCAGCACTGGAGGTACCCGTGGACAGCACCGGCGGATGGGGAGACGACGTCTACCAGCCGGACGGATCCGAGATCCAGGACGACGCGGGGCTGCTGGACGCCGAGGACACCCTGGTCGCCGACGGTGTGGCCGACCCCCTGGACCGGGGCTGGTCCCCACCGGAGCGACCCTGGGCGGTGGAGCATTCCGGTGTGACCGCCGCGGAGCGGCTGCGCGGCGAGACCCTGGAGCAGCGCCTCGCCGAGGAGCTGCCGGACATCGCCTACCCCGACGGGGACGGCATCGGTGACTCCTCCGACAGCGACGGCGAGCTCCTCGACAACGAGGTGGGCGACCTCCGCTCCGGCCGTCTCGTCGCTCCCGACGAGGGTGCGCACGAGGACGAGGAGAGCGGGCTGATCGCCACCGACGTGGGCATCGACGGGGCCGCCGCCTCCGCCGAGGAGGCGGCCATGCACATCGTGGACGAGGACACCCGGTAGGGCGGCGGGCCCCGTCCGGGGCCCGCGACATGTCGAACGAGGCTCGGGGCCCCTCAGATGAAGTTCAGGGCCGCCGCCGCGCCCACGCCCCCGAGCACCATGAACACGGGCATCAGCACCCGCAGCTCCACCCAGCTGCCAGCCCGGAACCGCATCGCCTTCGGCGGGCCCAGCGGATACCAGCGCTTGCGGCCGATCGGTATCGGCCACAGGATCGGGCAGCCCGACACGGTCAGCGAGTCCCCGATGTCGTGCACCAGCGCGCCGAGCACGATCGGCAGCCCGAGCCACAGATACTCCTGGCCCGGCTGGGTGAACAGCCAGTCCGCCCCGTTGCCCGGCTTGTCCAGGACGCCCGCGAGGATCCAGGCGCTGGTCGCCGCCAGCAGCCACACCAGCACATCGCTGCTGGAGCCCCGGGCCGCCCGCCACAGCAGCCCCTCGATGGCCAGGACCATGTGCACGAAGAGGAGGGCGAGCACCGCCCAGCGGCCACCGGTGATGGCGATGGCGGAGGCACCGGCACCGAGCAGTGCCGCCCACAGCCAGGTGTGCGTGAGGGTGCGATGCCCACCCGAGCGGCGCGGGTCGCCCTGCTTCTTCGTCGCCTTGTAGACGGCGTAGGAGAGTTTGTCGACGATCTCGCAGACCCAGCGTGACAGCGGGCCGAAGGAGCGCGAGATCGTGGCCGCCTTGTGGTCCAGGTCGGGGGCGAGCGCCGCGCCCGCGCAGATCAGAGCTCCGACCAGCAGGACCGGCCAGGGCATGGTGTGCCCGGCGGCGGCTGCCGCCGCCCCTACGCCGAGCCAGGCCGCGGCTCCCGACAGTGAGTGTGCTGGTCCCATCATGGCCGTGCCCCGTCCCATTCCGTTCGTGCCGCTGTCCAGGTGCCTTGTGCCGCTGTCCAGTTGTCCAGGTGCGCTGACGTTCCGTCGGCGCCACAGCGTAGCGTTCGCGATCTTCGGTCCCGCAGCCGATTCCCCCATCGGGTGCGCGGGCAGGCAAGATGGGGGCGTGACCCTCATCGATCAGCTGCCGCGGACCGCCGACCCCGACGCCCTCTACGAAGCCTTCGAGTCGTGGGCCCAGGAACGCGGTCTCACCCTCTACCCCCACCAGGAGGAGGCGCTCATCGAGGTGGTCTCCGGCGCGAACGTGATCGTGTCGACGCCCACCGGCTCCGGCAAGAGCATGATCGCGGCGGGCGCCCACTTCGCGGCCCTCGCCCGCGACGAGGTCACCTTCTACACGGCCCCGATCAAGGCGCTGGTCTCGGAGAAGTTCTTCGAGCTGTGCAAGATCTTCGGCACCGAGAACGTCGGCATGCTCACCGGCGACGCCTCGGTGAACTCCGACGCCCCCATTATCTGCTGCACCGCCGAGGTACTGGCCTCCATCGCGCTGCGCGACGGCAAGCACGCCGACGTCGGCCAGGTCGTGATGGACGAGTTCCACTTCTACGCGGAGGCCGACCGGGGCTGGGCCTGGCAGATCCCGATCCTGGAGCTGCCGCAGGCCCAGTTCATCCTGATGTCGGCGACGCTCGGCGACGTCTCGATGTTCGAGCAGGACCTCACGCGCCGCACCGGCCGCCCCACTTCGGTGGTCCGCTCGGCGACCCGCCCGGTGCCGCTCTCCTACGAGTACGTGCTGACCCCGCTCACGGAGACCCTCACCGAACTGCTCGCCACCAAACAGGCTCCCGTGTACATCGTGCACTTCACACAGGCGCAGGCCGTGGAGCGGGCCCAGGCGCTGATGAGCATCAACATGTGCACACGGGAGGAGAAGGACCAGATCGCCGAGCTGATCGGCAACTTCCGCTTCACCACCAAGTTCGGCCGCAACCTCTCCCGTTACGTGCGCCACGGCATCGGTGTGCACCACGCCGGCATGCTGCCCAAGTACCGGCGGCTGGTGGAGAAGCTGGCCCAGGCGGGTCTGCTGAAGGTCATCTGCGGTACGGACACGCTCGGCGTGGGTGTCAACGTCCCCATTCGCACCGTGCTGTTCACCGCCCTCACCAAGTACGACGGCAACCGGGTGCGCACGCTGCGGGCCCGTGAGTTCCACCAGATCGCGGGGCGCGCCGGGCGGGCCGGTTTCGACACGGCGGGCTACGTGGTGGGGCAGGCGCCCGAGCATGTCATCGAGAACGAGAAGGCGCTCGCCAAGGCCGGCGACGACCCGAAGAAGCGCCGCAAGGTGGTCCGCAAGAAGGCGCCCGAGGGGTTCGTCGGCTGGACCGACAACACCTTCGAGAAGCTCATCGCCTCCGACCCGGAACCGCTGACCTCCCGTTTCCGGGTCACCCACACGATGCTGCTGTCGGTGATCGCCCGGCCGGGCAACGCCTTCGAGGCGATGCGGCATCTGCTGGAGGACAACCACGAACCGCGCAAACAGCAGCTGCGGCACATCCGCCGTGCGATCGCGATCTACCGTTCGCTCCTCGACGGCGGCATCGTCGAGAAGCTGGACGAGCCGGACGCCGAGGGCCGCATCGTCCGGCTGACGGTCGACCTCCAGCAGGACTTCGCCCTCAACCAGCCGCTGTCCACCTTCGCGCTGGCCGCGTTCGAACTGCTGGACCCGGAGTCCCCGTCGTACGCCCTCGACATGGTCTCCGTCGTCGAGTCGACGCTGGACGATCCGCGGCAGATCCTCGCCGCCCAGCAGAACAAGGCGCGCGGTGAGGCCGTGGCCGCGATGAAGGCGGACGGGGTCGAGTACGAGGAGCGCATGGAGCGGCTCCAGGACGTGAGCTACCCCAAGCCGCTGGAGGAGCTGCTCTTCCACGCGTACAACACGTACCGCAAGAGCCATCCGTGGGTCGGCGACCATCCGCTGTCGCCGAAGTCGGTGATCCGGGACATGTACGAACGGGCCATGTCGTTCACCGAGTTGACCTCGTACTACGAGCTGGCCCGCACCGAGGGCATCGTGCTGCGCTACCTGGCCGGCGCCTACAAGGCCCTCGATCACACCGTCCCCGACGACCTGAAGTCGGACGACCTGGAGGATCTGATCGCCTGGCTCGGCGAGATGGTGCGCCAGGTCGACTCCAGTCTCCTCGACGAGTGGGAACAGCTGGCCAACCCCGAGGAGATGACGGCAGAGGAGGCCCAGGAGAGGGCCGACCAGGTCAAGCCGGTCACCGCAAACGCGCGCGCCTTCCGGGTCCTGGTCCGCAACGCCCTGTTCCGCCGGGTCGAACTCGCCGCTCTGGACCAGGTGGGCGAGCTGGGTGAGATGGACGCCGAGTCCGGCTGGGACGCCGAGCGGTGGGGCGAGGCGATGGACAGGTACTGGGACGAGTACGAGGACCTCGGCACGGGCCCCGACGCCCGTGGCCCCCGGCTGTTGATGATCGAGGAGGAGCCGGAGAACGGGCTGTGGCGCGTCCGGCAGGCCTTCGCCGATCCGAACGGCGATCATGACTGGGGCATCAGCGCGGAGATCGACCTCGCGGCCTCCGACGCCGAGGGTCGCGCCGTCGTCAAGGTCACCGACGTCGGTCAGCTGTGAGCACAGGAGAGGCCAGCACATGACGACCAACCCCGCCGAGCGGCTCGTGGACCTGCTCGACCTGGAGCAGATCGAGGTCAACATCTTCCGCGGTCGCAGCCCGCAGGAGTCCCTGCAGCGGGTCTTCGGCGGCCAGGTCGCCGGGCAGGCGCTGGTGGCCGCCGGGCGCACCACGGAGGGTGACCGGCCGGTGCACTCGCTGCACGCGTACTTCCTGCGCCCTGGGCGCCCGGGGGTGCCGATCGTGTACCAGGTCGAACGGGTCCGCGACGGGCGGTCGTTCACCACGCGCCGGGTCACCGCCGTGCAGCAGGGCCGCACGATCTTCAATCTGACCGCCTCCTTTCACAAGCCTGAAGAGGGGAGCTTCGCGCACCAGCTGCCGCCGGCCCGGAAGGTGCCGGACCCCGAGTCGCTGCCGACGGTGACGCAGGAGATCACCGAGCATCTGGGCACGCTCCCCGAGCAGTTGGAGCGCATGGCCCGGCGTCAGCCCTTCGACATCCGGTATGTCGACCGGCTGCGCTGGACCCCCGAGGAGGTCGAGAACGCCGAGCCGCGCAGCGCGGTGTGGATGCGGGCCGTGGGCCCTCTGGGGGACGACCCGCTCGTGCACACGTGCGCGCTGACGTACGCCAGCGACATGACCCTGCTGGACGCCGTCCGTATCCCGGTCGAGCCCCTGTGGGGTCCGCGTGGCTTCGACATGGCGTCGCTGGACCACGCCATGTGGTTCCACCGGCCGTTCCGCGCGGACGAGTGGTTCCTGTACGACCAGGAGTCCCCGATCGCGGTGGGCGGTCGCGGACTGGCCCGGGGCCGTATCCACGACCTGGAGGGGCGTCTGCTCGTGTCGGTCGTGCAGGAGGGGCTCTTCCGCAAGCTCGGCGCCTGACCTGCGGGTCAGGGGTTTCCGCGCCGGAGCCAGCCCAGCAGGCCGCGTCGCCCCTCGGGTGCCGTGCCCGCCGTCGGCCGCCGCTTCCCGGGCCGCCGCCCGCCCCGGGGTGTGTTCGGCGCCGGTCGCGCCGCCACGGCGGGTGTCCCGGGCCGGCCGGCGGCTGTGGATGCGGGTGGTTTCCGCCGGGGCCTCGGGGCGAGTCGGTGGGCGCGGGCCTCGGCGAGGGACTGCCGGAGGTTCGTCCGCAGCCATGCGATCTCGTCGGGGTCGTCCGCCGTCATGATCCGCGCGGTGATCCGCGCGGCGGGAGAGTCGGGTGGGCCGTGGTCGGCCGGCATGGGCCGGTGGTGGTGCAGGTGGGCGCGCTCGTAGGGGTCCTGGACGATCTCCGCGACCTGGGTCGGATCGAGCAGGGAGGCCGGAGCGGCAGCGCGCTTCCAGGGGTCGTCGGCCTGTCGGAGCAGGAATCCGAGGCGGCGTCCGCGCCAGTTCCGGGGGCGCAGGTCGAGCCCGGCGTCCAGCCGACGCCTGAGGTCTTCCGGGGTTCGGCCGGTCAGCCAGGGGGCGTTCCGCTCGTCGGCCGCGAACTCCTTCAGTTCGGCCGCCAGATAGAGCCAGACCACGGCCCGGTAGCGGTTGAGGTAGAACTTGACCGGAGAGACCACCCCCAACCGTGCGAGCCGCATGAAGCGGGAGACCGGTACGCCGAGGATCTCGGCGCCATCGGCGGAGCCCACGGCGTCGACGCGTTCCCGCAGTGTCTCCGGGAAGCCCTTCTCGGCGCGGAGCCGGTCGATCTCCGCTCGGGCGACCCGACGGTCTCCGCCTCCGTAGTCGACGACCGTCCGCAGACAGCCCAGGAGTACGGCGAGGTCGAGTTCGCTCCGTTTCAGGCCCAGTTCACGGGCTGCGCGGCTCAGTGCGAGTGTGCGGCCGGTCGTCCCGGCGGTCGCCGGGACGCCGCTCGGCGTGGTGGGTGTGCGGGGCTCGGTGGTCGTACCGTGCGTCGCGGAATGCGTGATCGTGTTGCCGGACATGGTGGTTCTCCCCGTTGTGCCGCTGTGCTGCGGTGCTGCGGTGCTCGCGCCGGATGCGCGCTCACCTCGGGAAAAACCGTAGCCCGTTCGCCGGAAGTCGTGGCGGGCCTGTGGATAACTCTGCCCGCGATCAGGGAAACCGCAGGTCAGCGGTCCATCGCAGCCGAGCGTTCGGGCTGGCGGGCGTCCACCCGGAGGTGTTCGCCGACGCGGTTCACCAGCAGCGTCATCTCGTAGGCGATCTGACCGATGTCCGCCTCCGCGGCGCTGAGCACACACAGACAACTGCCCGGTCCGGCGGCGATGACGAACAGCACCGCGTCGTCGAACTCGATCATCGTCTGCCGTACGTCGCCGGCCCCGAAGTGGCGGCCCGAGCCCTTGGCGAGGCTGTGCAGTCCCGAGGAGACCGCGGCGAGGTGTTCGGAGTCCTCGCGCCGCAGACCGGTGCTCGCCGCGGTGACGAGTCCGTCGTTGGACAGCACCAACGCGTGCCGTATGGGTTCCACGCGTTCGGTCAGATCGTCCAGCAGCCAACCGAGTCCCGCGTTCTGAGCCATCGCTCGTTCTCCCCGTTGTGTCGTTCTCCCTGGCAAGGAGGATCCGACGATTCAGCCTTCCCCACTGCCGCCCCGGGAGCAAGCAGGATGGGGACATGGCAGGGAAGATGACCGACAAGGAATGGCGGGCCTTCTTCGCGAACGGCGACAACGGGTGCTTCCCCACCCGAAACACCGGTGTCAAGGGACGGAAACCGGCCAGGGAAGGGCATGTTGACGCCTGTTCAGCCCACGGAGTCGAGCAGTCGGGCGGTGTGCATCCGTCCGGCGTACTCGACGAGCCGTATCAGCACTTCCTTCCCGGAGTCGCGGTCCCTGGCGTCGCAGAGGACCACGGGGGTGCCGGGGTCGAGGTCGAGGGCGCGGGAGACGTCGGGGACGCCGTAGGCGCGGGCCCCCGAGAAGCAGTTGACGGCGACCACGAACGGGATGTGGCGGTGCTCGAAGTAGTCGACGGCCGGGAAGCAGTCCTGCAGTCGCCTCGTGTCGGCGAGGACGACGGCGCCTAACGCCCCTTGCGCCAGTTCGTCCCAGAGGAACCAGAACCGGTCCTGGCCCGGGGTGCCGAACAGGTAGAGCGAGAGTCCGGACCTGATGGTGATGCGTCCGAAGTCCATGGCGACGGTGGTGGTGACCTTCTGGTCGACCCCGTCGGTGTCGTCCACGGACTGGCCCACCTCGCTCAGGAGTTCCTCGGTGCGCAGCGGCCTGATCTCGCTGACCGCGCCGACCAGCGTGGTCTTGCCCACGCCGAATCCACCGGCGACGAGGATCTTCAATGCCAGGGCGCCCGTGTCGCCTTCTGTCTCATCGGAGTGCTCGGAGACCATCGATCACTTCTCTCGGGAGTGTCGGCCGCGGTCGACGTCGGTTCGGCTGGTGAGAAGTCAGCATCATGGCAACTGCCACTCGTCCGTGTGGCGTTGGACCGGTTTTTCATGTCGCTGACTGCTTTGCGTACATTTGGTGCCGGGTTGGATGCACAAGTCGATACGGGGCGACCCCATGTCCGTGTTCATCTACAGCGCCCTCAGTCCTTCGATCACCTCGCGCAGGATCCGTTCGTCCGGCAGTCTCGCGGGTGGTACGGGGCGGCTGACGGTGACGCGGCCCAGCTCCAGGAGGTCGCCGAGGAGCACCCGCACCACTCCGACGGGCAGGTCGGCGCCCGCGGCGAGTTCGGCGACCGACTGGGTCTCGGTGCGGCACAGTTCGACGAGCGCGCGATGTTCCGGGCCGAGCGAGGTGTCGTCGTCGGCCCCGGGCGCGCCGGGGTCCAGGGAGACCAGTGCGATCAGGTCGAAGCGGACGCCGCTCGGGCCGGGTCTGGTGCGCCCGCCCGTCATGGCGTAGGGGCGGACGAGCGGCCCGGCCTCGTTGTCGTACCACCGGCTGCCCGGGGGCTCGTGCGAAGCGCCGGTGTCGCCTTCCGTCCCGCGTTCCAGCCCGCTGTCCGTCCCCCTGTCCGCCTCGCGTTCCGGCGGCTCGTACGAAGCTCCTGTGCTGCCCTCGGTCATGAGCACGGCCCGTCCCCGGTTCATCCGGCCGCGGGCGGGCGCCCGCCGGCGCGGGTCGGTGTGAAGAGGTGCTCTCCGACGCGTTTGACCAGGCGTGCCATCTCGTAGGCCACCAGGCCGATGTCGGCCGTGACGGAGGTGAGGACGGCGAGGCAGGAGCCGTCTCCGGCGGCGGCGACGAAGAGGAATCCGTCGTCCATCTCCACCATGGTCTGACGTACACCGCCGGCGCCGAAGTGGCGGCCCGTGCCCTTGGCGAGGCTGTGGAAGCCGGAGGCGACGGCGGCGAGGTGTTCGGCGTCCTCGCGCTTGAGGTCGGCGGAGGCGCCGACCGCGAGTCCGTCGTTGGACAGCACCACGGCGTGCCGTACCTCGTGCACGCGCAGTACCAAGTCGTCTAGCAGCCAGTCGAGTTCACCGGACCGTTCGGTGGCCCTGGTGCTCGGGTCCTGGATCATGCGGGGTCTCCTTCGCTGCTGTCGCTGCCCGTCGCGGGGCCGGGGGTGACGCCTTTGCCGGGTGCCCTGCCGCCGCCTCGGGCCCAGCCGTCGCGGTAGGCCGCCATGCGGTCCCGTACGAGTTCCGGGGTGCGTTCGTCGTCCGCCCGGGGGGTCGTGGCCGGCTCGGGTTGCCCGGTGTGCTGTTCTCGCAGTTGAGGGGCGAGGTGCGCCTGGCGTACGCGGCGCGGCAGTTCGTCGGTGCGTTCCGGTTCGGGCTGGTGGCGGTGGGGCCGCAGCGTGGTGAGGCCGGTGGGTGGTTCGGGCGGGCCGTCCGCCGCACCCTTCCCGCGCCCGGTGGAGGCGACGGGGGCCATGAGGGCCCGCCGGTCCGCGGACTGTTCCACGGGTTCCTGGTGCGGGGCGGCGGCCACGCGCGCGTATTCGCGTTCCTCGGGTCGTGGCCGGGCTTCGGCCGTGGCCCGGGGGGAACGTTCCGGCACGCCGCTGTGCAGCAGGGCGGTGGGGAGGAGGACCACCGCGGTGGTGCCGCCGTAGGGCGAGGTCCGCAGATGGACCTTGATGCCGTGGCGGGCGGAGAGGCGGCTCACCACGAACAGGCCGAGCCGGTCGCTGTCGAACAGGTCGAGCGCCTCGGACTGTTCGATGCGGCGGTTTGCCTCGGTGAGGGTCTCCTTGCCCATGCCGAGCCCTCGGTCCTCGACCTCCACGACGTATCCGTTGCCGACCGGTTCGCCGGTGATCCGCACGCGCGTGTGGGGCGGCGAGAACTGGGCCGCGTTCTCCACGAGTTCCGCCAGAAGGTGGGTAAGGTCGGCGACCGCCGTGCCGACGATCCTCGCCTCGGGGAGTTGTCGTACCTCCACGCGCGCGTAGTCCTCGATCTCGGAGACGGCCGCGCGGACCACGTTCGTCAGGGAGACGGGCATGCGCCAGGCACGCCCCGGAGCGGCTCCGGAGAGGATGATCAGGCTCTCCGCGTGGCGGCGCATCCGGGTGGTGAGGTGGTCTAGGCGGAAGAGGTCGCTGAGTTCGTCGGGGTCGTCGGAGCGGCGTTCCATGCTGTCGAGCAGGCTCAGCTGGCGGTGCACGAGGACCTGGCTGCGGCGCGCGAGGTTGACGAAGACACCGGAGATGCCGCCGGCGAGCTCGGCGCGCTCGACCGCCGCGCGGAGGGCCGCCCGGTGCACGGTGGCGAGGGCTTCGGCGACCTGACCGGTCTCGTCCTCGGCGGATGGTCCGGGCGGGGCCTCGGTGTCGACGTCGATCTCCTCCCCGGCGCGCAGTCGCCGCATGGCGTGCGGCAGTTTGCGGCGGGCGATCTCCAGTGCGCCGTTGCGCAGGCTCACCAGCTCGACGACCAGGCCACGTCCGATGCGTACGGAGATGACGAGCGAGGCGGCGACGGCGGCGAGGCCGAGGAGCACCGCGGCGCCCGCCGGGGTGAGCAGGGCGCGGGTGAACGGGTCGGCCCGGTCGGCTGCTTCGTGTGCCGCGCCGGCCTCGATGCCGCGCATGCCGTCCCGCACGCGCGCGTGGGCCGACGTCCAGGCCGCTTCGGGAGCGGTACGGAGCGCGTGGGCCCCCGGGTGGTCGGCGAGCACCTCGTCCTCGACGGCCCGCAGGTCGCCGTAGGCGTCCCCCTCCGCGAGTGCCTGCCAGGCGGCCTGTTCGGAGCCGCGCAGATCCGCGCCGGCGGCTTCGGTCAGGGTGCGGCGGGTGTCGACGGCGCCGGTGAGGAGGCGCAACCGCTCCCGGTCGAGGGTGCCTGCCAGGCGGGCGCCGGCCAGGAGCGTGTCCTCCTGGGCCAGGGCCTCTGCCGCGCGGGAGAACTCCAGCAGCACGCGCGCGTCGGAGCCGGGGCCGGCGTCCTGGATGCCGGTGAGCGCGCCGCCCACGCCGAAGGCCGTGGCGATGGTCGTGGTGTACCGCTCGTACGTCTCGGTCCAGTCGCTGCGACGGTCGAGCACCGACGTCCGTTGCCCCCGCAGTTGTTCTGCTCCGGTCACGAAACCGGCGAGGCGTGCGGCCACCGCCGGGGGCAGGTCGGCGCCGTCGGCGATGGTGTGCCGGTCGCCGAGGCGCAGTGCGTCGACCGCCCGGTCGGTGCGCTGCGACAGCCTCCGCAGCGCGCTCTCGCGTTCCGCGGAGGGCGCGGTGGCGTGCCGTACGGCGGCCACGCGTTCGGCCTGGAGCGCTTCGACGGCGGCGGCGACCGGGCCGCGTACGGAGGCGTCGACGTGCTGCGCCTGGCGGATGCGGGCGAAGTCCTGGGCGGTGGTGACGGTGGCGTACGCCCACAGCGCGAGGAGGGAGACGACGGGCACCATCAGCAGGCAGACGATCTTGGCCCGGACGGTGCGGGGGCGTATGTGTCGGCTCCCCGCGCGCGTGGGCGGCCCCGGCGTCGGGGCGCCGGTCCCGTCGGGGTCGAGGCGTTCGTCGGCCGGGGGTCCCGCGTGGGCGCGGCGGCCCCGTATCGCGGGCTGGGGCGGCGTCTCGGCGCCGGTTGTCGGGGTCCTGCGGGGTGTACGCATGGCCTCCTCGATCAAAGTGGTGCGGAGGGCGGGCCGCGAAGGCCGCCGCGCGCGGCTGATGGACGAACCTCGAAGGGCGCCGGGCGGCTAGTGGGCGGCGGCGTTCTCGACCGGCCGCTGGGCAGACGCGGAGGCCTCGCGTTCCCCGGCCGTCGGCGACAGTGCGACGAACGCCGAGGTGAGGAAGAGGTAGGATCCGAGGCCGACGGCGAGGGGGAAGATGAACTGCATCGCCGTGGCCCCGGGCAGTACCGCCCCGGACGGTGTGACCTCCACCCGCACCGCCCACATCCCGGTGTAGTGCATGCTGCTCACCGCCCCGCCCATGACCAGAGACGCGACGGTGACCGCGACAGGCGACCTGATGTTGAGCGCCGCCCAGAGGGCCGCGGTCGCCGCGACCACGGCGATCACCACGGAGAGCGTGACGAGTGCCGGGTCGTAGGTGACGTCGCCGTGCAGTCGTACGGCCGCCATGCCCAGGTAGTGCATGCTCGCGACGCCCAGGCCGGTGGTGAGCCCGCCCAGCAGCAGCGCGCGTACGCGGTCCGGGCTGCGGCCGACGGCGAAGACCCCGGCGCAGACCACGGTCATGGCGACGAGGAGGCTCAGGATGGTCAGCGGCACGTCGTAGCGGATCTCGGTGCCGCTGACGCCGAAGCCGAGCATCGCCACGAAGTGCATGGTCCAGATGCCGGTGCCGATCGCGGACGCCGCGGTGAAGAGCCAGTTGCGGCGGGACCTGCCGGTGACGGCGAGCGCGCGGACCGTGCAGCGCAGTCCGAGCGCGGCGCCGATGGAGGCCATGACGTACGACAGTGCGGGGGTCAGCCAGCCGAAGGTGGCGTGGTCCAGGTGTCCCATGGCTCCGGGACGCTAGTGGGAGCACAGGAGCACAAAGGGGGCGCATTTCGAAAGGTGCTGGAATGTGGCGCGTATATGCACTGGAACGATCGCCTGCCGTCCGAACGTGCGCGTCAGTCGGTCCGTCGTTCCGGTGAGGGATCATGCGGAGCATGAGCGACGACCACACACACGTCCAGGAGTTCTTCACGGCACGGGCCGCGCGCTGGGACGCCCGGTTCCCCGACGACGGGCCCGCCTACGCCGCCGCGGTCGCCGAACTCGGCCTGGGCGCGGGCGACCGGGTGCTCGACGCGGGGTGCGGCACGGGACGGGCCCTGACGCCGCTGCGGGCCGCCGTGGGGCCTTCCGGGGTGGTGCTCGGGGCCGACCTGACCGCCGCGATGCTGGAGGCTGCCGTACGGGCGGGACGGGGCGGTGACGGGCAGTTGCTACTCACCGACGTGGCTGTGCTGCCGCTGCGCACGGAGTCCTTGGACGCGGTGTTCGCGGCGGGACTGGTCGCGCATCTGCCGAACCCCACCGAGAATCTGCGGGAGCTGGCGCGAGTGGTCCGGCCGGGCGGCACGCTGGCGCTCTTCCACCCCATCGGCCGGGCGGCACTCGCCGCGCGCCAGGGGCGGCGGATCACCCCGGAGGACCTGCGCGCCGAGGCGAACCTCGGTCCGCTGCTGGCCGGTGCGGGCTGGCGCATGACGTCGTACGCCGACGAGGCCGCCCGTTTCCTCGCGCTCGCCGTGCGCGTCGACTGATCCCCGGTGCCGGGCCGGGGGTCGTTCCGCGCCCAGTCCTGAATGTGCCGTTCGCCGTGCTTCACCCCGCCCTCCCCCTTCTGTGTCCGCGACTCCCTCTCTACGTTGAGTGGAGTGGGACGAGCTGTGATACCGACACGGGGGTAGGTAGCCCATATGTTCGGAAGCGTTCGCAAGTCCATCGGCAGATTTCTCGACTCGTTGCGCACGGAGCCCACCGCCCAGGAGGCCAAGCGCACACACAACCTGTTCGAGGCGGCGGCGGCCTACATCTCGGCCTGCGCCGAGGACGACCAGGAGCAGATCGACGAGACGGTGACCTGGGTGTCGCCCGAGGCCCTGTCCTTCGGGGTCAGCGAGCTGGCGTGTCGGGCGGTCATCGCGCTCGCACGGGAGCGGGACGAGTCGCCGCAGACGGTCGCACGGTCACTTCTGGGGCTGCCCGCTTCCTAATGCTGTTGTCAAGCAGCCGTTGTCACTGGAGGTGCGACTTGATAGCACCGTCGCTCACGGATCAGGGCCCACAGAACGTTGACGCGTCGGCGGGCGAGGGCGAGCACGGCCTGGACGTGCTTCTTGCCCTCCGCGCGTTTGCGGTCGTAGAACTTCCGCGAGTTCGGGTCGCAGCGGACGCTGACCAGCGCGGAGGTGTAGAACACCCGCTGGAGTCGTCGGTGGTAGTTCATCGGCCGGTGGAGGTTGCCGCTGACCTTGCCCGAATCGCGAGGCGCGGGGGCGACGCCGGCGAAGGCCGCCAGAGCATCCGGCGAGTCGAATTCCTCCAGGCCGCCGCCGACAGCGGCGAGGAACTCCGCGCCGAGCACCGTGCCGATGCCGGGGACGCTCAGGAGGATGTCGGCGAGTTCGTGCTCGCGAAACCGGCCCTCGATGAGCGTGTCCATCTCGGAAACCTGCTGGTTGAGGGCCATCACCTCCTCGGCCAGGGTGTGGACCAGCTTCGCGATGGTCTTCTCCCCGGGGACAGCGGTGTGCTGCCGCTCGGCGGCCTCGACCGCGGCCTCGGCCAGGGATCTCGCGCCTCGGACCTTGCGGTTGGCCAGCCAGGTGGTCAGCCGCGAAATCCCGGCGCGGCGGATCGCGGCCGGTGTCTGACAGCCCGTCAGCAGCCTGAGGGGCCCGGTGTTGGTGACCTCCAGGGCCCGCTCCAGGGCGGGGAACATGCTCAGCAGGGTGCCGCGCAGGCGGTTCACCGCGCGGGTGCGGTCCTCGACCAGGTCGGCCCGGCGTCCGGTCAGCAGCTTCAACTCGATGGCGGCTTCGTCGCCGGGGCGGACGGGCCGCAGGTCACGTCGCATCCTGGCCTGGTCGGCGATCACGTAGGCGTCGCGGGCATCGGTCTTGCCCTCGCCCCGGTAGCCGTCGGAGGCCCTGTTCACCAGCCGACCGGGCATATAACGGACTTCCTGGCCGTGGTTGATCAGCAGGGCCAGCAGCAGCGCGGGTTCCCCGCCGGTCATGTCGATGGCCCAGGTGACCTGGCGGCCGTCGGCCAGGTCGAGGACGTCACCGATCAGCTTCAGCAGCTCGGGCTCGTCGTTGGCGACCCGCCGCGAAAGCAGCGTCTTGCCGTCGGCATCCACCACGAGGCCGTGATGGTGGCCCTTGCCGCTGTCGATCCCCGCCCATATCCGGCTCATCGCGCTCCTGACGTCTGTGTTCGTGCTGTTCGTACCACGGACGACCTCGCCGGCATTGCTCTACTCAGCGACTTGTTCGCACTTCCTAATCGGCGGCCGAGTCGTCGTGGGGTGCCGGGCGGCGAAGCGAGCAGAGCCACGAGACGGCAGCCGCCTGATAGCCACACCCAGCACCCCTGGGCGACCCAACCCTACGAATGGCTCGATCAACCTGATCAAGACGGTAGAGCCGCCTGAACGAGTGAGGGTCTCCGGTCGATTCGCCCTGTCCACCCGTACACCCGCGGCTCCGCACGGCGTTCACGCTCGTGACAAGGGCACGCCGGGCGCATTAGGGTGCGCCGACGGACGAGCGAGAGCGATGGGAGGCCGGCATGGCCGGGACGGACGACGATGCCGTCACCGCCGGGGACGACGACGCGCTGTACGTGCTGACGGCGGTACTGCTCACGCCCGCGAACTTCCCCAGTGTGCTGGGCGACGACTATCCGGAGGCCTGCGCGGCCCTCGGGCTCGCGCCGCTCGCCGACGGGTACGGAATCGTCCTGGGCCAGGACGGCGAGGGCGCCCGGTGGACGGTGGCGGTCGACGACGTGTCGCTGGTCGCCGTGGCCATCGCGTCGTGGGACTGCGGCATGGAGTACGACCTGTCGCCGGACGAGGACTCGGTCGTGGCCGCGCTGCCCGGCTGGCCCCTCGCGGTCGCCGTGGCGGCGCCGGGTGTGCCCGCCCCGCACGACCCCGATCCGGAGGTCTCGGATCTGCCTCCGCTGAGCCCGCCGGACACCAACACCTGGGGTCCCGCGCAGCGGCGTCTGGGCGCCGACGAGATCGCGCTGCAGTGGTCGATGTGGCGGGAGCAGATCGACGACGCCGCCTTCGCCGGTCAGGACGGCCCGAACCGGACGGCGACCGGTGACACCGCGGAGGCCGGGCGGGGAGCAGACTCCGGGAAGGGCGAGGGCACCCCGCGTACGGGTATCCGCCGCGTGCTCGCGGAGGCACGGGCGTATGTGGACTCCCCGCCGCCCCTGGGGCGGGTCCGCTCGTCGTTCGCGCCGGGCGACGCCCGGACCCTGCGTGCCGACGGCCCTGGCTGGTCGATGGTGGCCAGGACCGACGACATCGCGTTCGTCCTTCTCGACGAGGAACCCGGCGAGGTGCTGCCGGTGGGCCGGGGGCCGGAACTTCCCGGCCTCCTGGAGTCCCTCGACAAGATCGCCGTACGCCCGAACTGAG
Organism: Streptomyces phaeolivaceus; assembly: GCF_009184865.1. Taxonomy (NCBI): domain Bacteria; kingdom Bacillati; phylum Actinomycetota; class Actinomycetes; order Kitasatosporales; family Streptomycetaceae; genus Streptomyces; species Streptomyces phaeolivaceus. The sequence goes on from NZ_CP045096.1 coordinate 974,243, forward strand.
TCCCGGCTCCGAACCTCGGGTACCGCACCGGCCCGCACCCGCGGGCCGGTGGCGGCTCAGCGGCCGAGCTCCTTGCGTCCGACCCGGCGCAGCCTGCGGCGCTGCGAGGGGTCCAGCGCGAGGTACGCGGCCGTGGGGATCCCCAGGACTATCAGGAGATTGGCCCAGAAGGGGAACGGCAACAGGATCAGCAGGACGATCCCGATTGCCGCACCCCCCGCGACGATCTTCGTGCTCTTCGACATCTCCGTCGCCTCCTTCGCGGCAAGTGCCGCTCTCTGTCCTGAAAACGGGAGCGGGCTCCCCGCGGTTCCGGATCACGACCCTGACACGTCCCTGAGTCGAACCCCCGTACAACCCTGAGATGCCCCTGCCACCCGGCGGGAAAAGTGACCTACGTCACCCCATTGCACGCCTTTCGGAGGTTTGAAGTGAGGTAACCCCGGCAATTCTGGCTACGGTAGTCAAATTTGAGGAGTTCAGCATCCCTGTGCCGCCACCGTACGAAGTCTCCGAGCCGGCCCACTGCAGTGCCGTCTTCCTGGCCGCTGACCCCGCCCGCGCCGGTCGTGTCGCCTTCTGGCGGGAGGACGGCTCGGCGCCGCCCCTGGTCGAGCACGGCTCCCCCGAGGAGCTGACGGTCGTCCTGCCCGGCGGCGAGGGCGTCGAACAGGTGGCGGTGCCCGCTGTCTCGCTGCCGGTGCGCGCCGCTCTTCCGGTGCTCACGCGCGCGCGTACCGCCACGGGCGCCCACCGGTCGGCCGTCTTCTGGGGTGCGGCCTCCGTACTGGCACTCCAGTTCGCCGCGCGCGGCCTGCTGTTGCCCGGCGTGACCGCAAGCGGCCACGACGCCTGGCGGGCGGGCCCGCTGCGGGCGGAGGACCTGGACCGGGTCAGGGCCCTCGCCGCCGCGATGCCGCCCGAGGCACACGCCGTGCCCGTGGACCAAGGCGAGCCGTTGCGGCTGCCCGATCCGGAGCGGCTGCTGCGCGACTTCCTCGACGCCGTCATCGACTCACTGCCCCGCTCCCCCGCCGCGGGCGTCGCGGCCGGCGGTCCGGCCTTCGCCGCGCGGGACCCCCAGTACGTGCCCGAGCAGCGCGCCTGGGCCGCCGATGTCGCCGCCGGTCACGACGTGGGCGTCCGCGTCTCGCTGCGGGTCGAGATCCCCGGGCTGGCCTCGGTTCGTGCCGGCGAAGGGGACGGGACTCGGCTGCCGTTCCGTGCCGTCCCGCAGGTGCACAGTGTGAGCGACCCGGCGCTCGTCGCGGACGCCTCCGCCGTGTGGGCCGGCGCCGAGGCGTTCGGCCCGCGCGCGCGGATGGACGCCCTGCTGGCGCTGCGCCGCGCGGCACGCGCCTGGGCCCCGCTCGCCCCGCTGCTCTCGGCAGCCGTGCCGGACGTCGTGGAACTCGCGGACGAGGAGGTCACCGAGCTGCTCGGTGAGGGTGCCCGGCTGCTGGCCTCGGCCGGCGTCGACGTGCACTGGCCCAAGGAACTGGCGCGCAAGTTGACCGCCCGCGCGGTGATCGGCCCACCCGACGCCGAACAGGGACCCGTCAAGGCCGCGTCGGACACCCCGTCGTACCTCTCCTCGGACGCGTTGCTCGCCTTCGACTGGTGGTTCGCCCTGGGCGACCAGCGGCTCACCCGGCAGGAGCTGGACCAGCTGGCGGAGGCGAACCGTCCCATGGTGCGGCTGCGCGACCAGTGGGTCCTGGTGGATCCGGAGGAGATCCGCCACGCGCGTGCGCAGCAAGACCGCAAGGTGTCGCCGGTCGACGCGCTCAGTGCCGCTCTGACGGGCTCGACGGAGGTCGACGGCCGGACGGTCGAGGTCCGGCCGACGGGGTGGCTGGCGACGCTGCGGGAGCGGCTGTCGGACCCCGAGGCGCAGGAGCCGGTCGGGCAGCCGGCCGGGCTCGCCGCGACCCTGCGGGACTATCAGCTGCGTGGCCTCGGCTGGCTGGCCCGGATGACGTCCCTGGGGCTCGGCGGCTGCCTCGCCGACGACATGGGCCTCGGCAAGACGATCACCCTGATCGCCCTGCATCTGCACCGGCAGGCGGACGCCTCGTCCGCGGGCCCCACCCTCGTGGTCTGTCCGGCCTCACTGATGGGCAACTGGCAGCGCGAGATCGAGAGGTTCGCGCCGGGTGTGCCGGTGCGCCGCTTCCACGGGTCCCGGCGCGGCCTGGCCGGGCTCGCCGACGGGGAGTTCGTCCTCACCACGTACGGCACGATGCGGCTCGACGCGCCGAGGCTCGGCGACGTGCCCTGGGGCATGGTCGTGGCGGACGAGGCGCAGCACGTGAAGAACCCCTACTCGGCCACGGCGAAGGAACTCCGCACGATCGGGGCACGCGCGCGCGTGGCGCTCACCGGCACTCCGGTGGAGAACAACCTGTCCGAGCTGTGGGCGATCCTCGACTGGACCACTCCGGGTCTCCTCGGCGGGCTCGGCACCTTCCGCGCCCGGTACGCACAGGCCGTCGAGGGCAGCAGGGATCCCGCCGCCGCGGAGCGGCTGTCGCGTCTCGTACGACCGTTCCTGCTGCGCCGCCGCAAGTCGGACCCGGGGATCGCGCCGGAGCTCCCGCCGAAGACCGAGACCGATCACGCCGTGTCGCTCACCAGGGAACAGGTCGGGCTGTACGAGGCGTTGGTCCGCGAGACCATGGCGGAGATCGCCGCCGCCGACGGCATGGAGCGACGCGGTCTGATCGTGAAGCTTCTGACCGGGCTCAAGCAGATCTGCAACCACCCCGCCCAGTTCCTCAAGGAGGAACGGCCCCGGATCCCGGGCAGATCCGGGAAGTTGGAGCTGCTGGACGAACTGCTGGACACCGTCCTCTCCGAGGGGGCGAGCGTCCTCGTGTTCACGCAGTACGTCCGGATGGCACGCCTGCTGGAACGTCATCTGGCGGCACGCGGCGTGCCCACACGGTTCCTGCACGGCGGGACACCGGTCCCCGAGCGCGAGGCGATGGTCGAACGCTTCCAGGAGGGCGAGGTCCCCGTCTTCCTGCTGTCGTTGAAGGCGGCCGGCACAGGGCTGAACCTGACCCGTGCCGAGCATGTCGTGCACTACGACCGCTGGTGGAACCCGGCCGTCGAGGCTCAGGCCACGGACCGGGCGTACCGCATCGGCCAGACCCGCCCGGTGCAGGTGCACCGGCTGATCGCGGAGGGAACGATCGAGGACCGCATCGCGGACATGCTGCTGCGCAAACGGGAGCTGGCCGACGCGGTGCTGGGTGCCGGCGACACGGCGCTCACGGAGTTGTCCGACGCCGATCTGGCCGACCTGGTGGAGCTGCGAGGGGACGCACGATGACGGATCGCACGGGAGCTGACGAGGAACGTACGTTCGCGGCGTCGACGCCCGCGCACGGGCGGGGTTTCGCGGGGACGTGGTGGGGCCTGGCCTGGCTGAGGGCGCTGGAGGACGCGGCGTTGGACGGGGCTCAGGTGAAGGTGGGGCGCAGGCTCGCGCGCGCGGGAGCGGTGGGCGCGGTGTCGGTGCGCCCCGGGCGCGTCACCGCCGTGGTGCAGGACCGCGACGGCACCGCCCACCGTGCCGATGTGCTGCTCCAGGAACTGCCCTCGGACCGCTGGGACCGTTTCCTGGACATGGCGGCCGAGCGGGCCGGGCACGTCGCCGCCCTGCTCGACCGCGAGATGCCGCCGCATCTGGTCGAGGACGCGGCGGCCCATGGAGTCGAACTGCTGCCCGGTCTCGGTGATCTGGAGGCACGCTGCGACTGTGGTGCCTGGGACCACTGCGGACACACCGCGGCCCTCTGCTACCAGGTGGCCCGGCTCCTGGACGAGGACCCCTTCGTGCTGCTGCTGATGCGGGGCCGCGCCGAGCGCGCGCTCCTGGACGAGCTCCAGGACCGCAGCGTCGCGCCCGTGGCGGAGGCGGAGGCGACGCCGGAAGGCGTCCAGGACGGCCGTCAGGAGGGCCTGGACGCCGTGGAGGCGTTCGCGGCGGGCGACATCCTTCCGCCGCTCCCCGAGTCGCCCCGGCCGCCATCGGAGCCCGGTCTGCCGCCCTCCCTGGACACCGAGGCCCCGCCCGCGCCCGGGGTGGACCCGACCGCACTCGAGTTCCTGGCGGCACAGACGGCCCGGGAGGCCCATCGGCTGTTGGCCGAGGCACTCCGCCCGGGGCACGAGAGGCAGCCGCTGGACGACGAGTTGACGCTCGATCAGGACGCGGTGCGGTTGGCCTCGGGTGATCCGGAGCCGGGGGTCGGAGCGCGGCTGGGGCGGGGTTCCGAGCGCGGCCGGGAAGGGCTGGCGCTCGCCGTACGCGCCTGGCGGTACGGCGGGGTGACCGCTCTCGCCGTACTCGACGAGGAATGGCCCGTACAGGCGGAGGCGCTCGCTCGCGCGCGGGCCGCTCTGGAGACGGCCTGGGACGAGGGCGAACGGCCCGCCCTGCGGTTCGCGCACAACCGTTGGACGGTGGTCGGCGGCTCGGCCCAGCTGCGGCTGGGGCGGGACGGCCGCTGGTGGCCCTACCGCAAGGAGCGTGGCCGCTGGGCGCCCGCTGGCCCGGCGGCCCACGACCCGGTCACGGTCCTGGCCTCGGTCGGCGCCGAGGCCGATGCCTGAGGCCTGAGGCCTGAGGCCTGAGGCCCGAAGGGGACCGGTCCTGGGCGTGCGGAAGCGGGCCGGTCCCTGGGCGGGCGGTAGGGCGGCCGGACGGTCTTCCTCATCCGGTGTCGCCGGCAGGGGCCGGGAAGAGCGAGTCCAGGTCGCTGGGAAAGCCGCTGGGGAGTTCGCTCGGAAAGCCGCTGGGCAGGTCGCTCGGGAAGCCCGAGGGCAGCGAGGGAAGGTCGCTGGGCAATCGGGACGGGAGGCTCAGCGACGGGGTGGGCGAAGGACTCGTACCGTCGCTCGTCCCGCCCGAGGGCTTCTCGTCCGGCGATCCGTCGCCGCCGGTGGTCGCCAGCACCACGGCGACGACGGCCCCGACGACGATGATCGCGACGAGCACGAGGAGGACGCCTTCGCGGCGTCCACCGCGAGGTGGCCCGCCCGGGGATGGTCCGCCGGGCGGGTCGGGTGGCTGCCAGCCCCCGCCCTGACCCGGGGGCTGGTAGCCACCACCTCCCCCGGTCGGACAGCCCGACGGCGGGCCGTAGCCCCCTGGTGGCGGGCCGAACCCTGAGCCGTTCGACGGCGGTGTGCCGTCCGGGGGCCGGGGCGGCTGGGACGGTGGCGGCGGCATGCCCATACCGTCCAGAGTCGCCGCGAAACGGCCAGGGCGCGAGCCCTGCACGGGAGTTGATACGGACTCATGCCATGGATCGCACGATTCCGGAGAACTCCGCGCAGGGATCGATCGGGAGAGGCGCAAGAGTCGGCCGATACCGATGTCGGCCGAATGGGGGGGGAGCCCTGATCGCTTCGGGCGGAAAGGGCCTCCCACGCGCGCGTGATCAGCCGCGCGCGCCCAGCAGATGGTCCATCGCCAGCTGGTCGAGCTGCTCGAAGGCCATGCCGCGAGCGGCGGCGGCCTCGGCGTCGAACTCCTCGAAGGCCGTACGGTCCGCGAGCAGGGCCTCCAGGCCGTCGGCGGCCGTCGGCTGGGCCAGCTGGTCCAGCCGTGCCGCGCGCAGGGCCTCCTGGACCGCCGGGTCGGCACGGAAGGCGCCCGCACGCTCCTTGAGGATCAGGTAGTTGCGCATGCAGCCCGCGGCCGACGCCCACACGCCGTCGAAGTCCTCGGTGCGCGGCGGCTTGAAGTCGAAGTGCTTCGGGCCCGCGTAGCCGGCGCTCTCCAGCAGGTCGACGAGCCAGAAGGCCGAGCGCAGGTCGCCCGCGCCGAAGCGGAGGTCCTGGTCGTACTTGATGCCGGACTGGCCGTTGAGGTCGATGTGGAAGAGCTTGCCCGCCCACAGGGCCTGGGCGATGCCGTGCGGGAAGTTCAGCCCGGCCATCTGCTCGTGGCCGACCTCGGGGTTGACGCCGTACAGCTCCGGGCGCTCCAGGCGCTCGATGAAGGCCAGGGCGTGACCGACCGTGGGGAGCAGGATGTCGCCGCGCGGCTCGTTCGGCTTGGGCTCGATCGCGAACTTCAGGTCGTAGCCCTGGGAGGTCACGTACTCGCCGAGGAGGTCGAAGGCCTCCTTCATGCGGTCGAGCGCGTCCCGGACGTCCTTGGCGGCACCGGACTCGGCGCCCTCCCGGCCGCCCCAGGCGACGTAGATCTTGGCGCCCAGTTCGACCGCCAGGTCGATGTTGCGGATCGTCTTGCGCAGCGCGTACCGGCGGACGTCGCGGTCGTTGGCGGTGAACGCGCCGTCCTTGAAGACGGGATGCGTGAAGAGGTTGGTGGTGGCCATCGGCACGGTCATACCGGTCGTGTCCAGGGCGGCGCGGAACCGCTTGACGTGCTCCTCGCGCTCGCTGTCCGAGGACCCGAAGGGGATCAGGTCGTCGTCGTGGAAGGTCACGCCGTAGGCGCCGAGCTCCGCCAGACGCTGCACCGACTCGACGGGGTCGAGGGCGCGCCGGGTGGCGTCGCCGAACGGGTCCCTTCCCTGCCAGCCGACGGTCCACAGGCCGAAGGTGAACCTGTCGTCGGGGGTGGGCTGGTAATTCATGCCGCGGCTCCTTGCGCTCCGACTATTTCGTCATGGCGATTTACAAATTAGTATGCGGACGCGTCTCTGGGAAGGCAAGATGTAGCCGGACGGAGACGTCGGCCGCGTCAGCCGCGGTCACGAGCCGTGTGAGAGGAAGAGCCCGATGTCAGCAGCCGAGGGTCCGCTCGTCGTCGGTGTGGACTCGTCCACACAGTCCACCAAGGCCCTGGTCGTCGACGCGTCGACGGGACGGGTGGTGGCGAGCGGGCAGGCGTCGCACACCGTGTCCTCCGGCGCGGGACGGGAGAGCGATCCCCGCCAGTGGTGGGGCGCGCTGTGCGAGGCCCTGCACCAGTGCGGGGAGGCGGCCCGCGAGGCCTCGGCGGTGTCGATCGGCGGCCAGCAGCACGGCCTCGTCACCCTCGACGCCCGGGGCGAGCCGGTCCGTCCGGCGCTGCTGTGGAACGACGTGCGCTCGGCACCGCAGGCCGCCCGTCTGGTGGAGGAACTGGGCGGCACGAAGGCCTGGGCGGAGCGTGCCGGCAGTGTGCCGGGCCCGTCCTTCACCGTCACGAAGTGGGCCTGGCTGGCCGAGAACGAGCCCGACGCGGTCCGTGCGACCGCCGCCGTGCGTCTGCCGCACGACTACCTCACCGAGCGCCTCACCGGCCAGGGCACGACCGACCGCGGCGACGCCTCCGGCACGGGGTGGTGGGCTTCGACTACCGAGGCGTACGACGCGGAGGTCCTCGCCCATGTGGGACTGGACCCGGCGCTGCTGCCCCGTGTCGTCCGGCCGGGCGAGGTCGCCGGGACCGTACGGGACGCCCATGAGCTGCCGTTCGCCAAGGGCACCCTGGTCGCCGCCGGTACGGGTGACAACGCCGCCGCCGCGCTGGGACTCGGGCTGCGCCCCGGCACCCCCGTGCTGAGCCTCGGCACCTCCGGCACGGTGTACGCCGTCTCCCGGCACCGCCCCGCGGACCCGACCGGCACGGTGGCGGGCTTCGCCGACGCGCACGGCGACTGGCTGCCGCTGGCCTGCACCCTGAACTGCACCCAGGCCGTCGACCGGGTCGCCGCGCTGCTGGGCCTGGACCGCGAGGCCGTGGAGCCCGGCACGAGCGTCACCCTCCTCCCCTACCTGGACGGCGAGCGCACCCCGGCCCTGCCGCACGCCTCGGGCCTGTTGCACGGACTGCGGCACGACACGACCGGCGGACAGCTGCTCCAGGCCGCGTACGACGGCGCCGTCCACTCCCTGCTCGGCGCCCTCGACCTGGTGCTCGACGCCGACGCGGACACCTCCGCGCCGCTGCTGCTCATCGGCGGGGGCGCGCGGGGCACGGCCTGGCAAGAGACCGTGCGCCGGCTGTCGGGGCGGGCCGTGCAGGTCCCCGAGGCGAAGGAACTCGTGGCGCTGGGCGCCGCCGCGCAGGCCGCCGGACTGCTCACGGGCGAGGACCCGGCCGCGGTCGCCCGCCGCTGGGACACCACGCGGGGGCCGGTGCTGGAGGCCGTGGAGCGGGACGAGGCGACACTCGCCAGGATCTCCGGCGTCCTCTCCGACGCGGCACCGCTGCTGGAGCGCGGACCGGGCGGCATCTGACCGGAAAGCAGTCGATCGGGACGCAGTCGATCGGGCGCCGGCACACCGGGAGCGGCCGATCGGATGGCAGCTGATCGGGCCAGGGGGTGTCCGACGTGGGAAAATCCGATTCCGGCATGATCTGCATGGTCCGCAGGACACCCACCAGGACACAGCGACGGGAGCCGAGGGAGGCATGACCGCACCACTGCACGAGACCCACGCGGGCGGCTCCGGCCGTCGTGTGCCCGACAACCAGCAGGGCATGCGCCGCCGCAACCTCTCCCGGGTCATGCACAGCGTCAACGCCGAGGGGCCCTTGTCGCGGGCCGCCGTCGCCTCGCGCATCGGCCTGACCCGGGCCGCCGTGTCGACGCTGGTGGACGAGTTGATCCGCTCGGGCCTCCTGGAGGAACTGGGTCCCGAACGCCCCGGCCGGGTCGGGCGCCCCGGCTCGGCGCTCGCCCTCAGCGGGCGCGGACCCGCAGGCATCGGCGCGGAGATCGGGGTCGACCACCTCGCGGTCTGCGCCGTGGACCTGCGCGGCGAAGTACGAGCGCGGGCGGTACGGCACGGCACCAACCGCGGCCGGGCACCCGAACCGGTCATCGACGAACTGACCGTACTGGTCCGGCGAGTCGTCGCCGAGGCGGAGGGCGAGGGCCTGTGGGCCGCCGGACTCGCGGTCGCCGTGCCCGGACTGGTGTCCGGCGACGCCCGGACCGTGGTCCGCGCCCCCAACCTCGACTGGCACGACACCGACCTGGGCGCCCTGTTGCCCGGCGGCCTGCCGGTGACCGTCGACAACGAGGCCAACTTCGGTGGCCTCGCCGAACTCTGGCTCGGCGACGGCACACCATCCGACTTCCTGCACGTCTCCGCGGAGATCGGCATCGGCGGCGCCGTCGTCGTGGACGGCCGACTGCTCCGCGGCACCCGCGGTTTCGCCGGCGAGCTGGGACATGTTCCCGTACGGCCGGAGGGGCCCGACTGCGCCTGCGGGGGACGCGGCTGTCTGGAGCAGTACGCCGGCGAGGAGGCCGTGTTGCGGGCGGCCGGGCTCGAACCGGGCTCACACGGCGTCGAGTTCCTCGCCGAACAGGCCGCCGCCGGTGACAAGGACGTCCACCGGGCCCTGCGCGGCGCCGGCACGGCACTCGGCATCGCGCTGACCGGCGCGGTCAATCTGCTGGACCCGGAGACCGTGGTGCTGGGCGGCGCCCTGGCCGCCCTCGCGCCCTGGCTGCTGCCCTCGCTGGAGCGGGAGTTGGCGCGGCGGACAGCCGGTCCGGCCTGTGCCGTGACCGTGTCCCGACTGGGTTCCGAGGGGCCACTGCTGGGCGCGGCGCACTCGGTCGTCCGAGCCGTACTGGACGATCCGGCGACGGTCGGGGTGCGGCCGTAGCACCGTCGGCACGGACACCGGCCACAAGCCGACCTGGCCACTTCCCTCTTCCCACCTCCTTCCTCTTCCCTCTTCCGGGTGACGAAGTTATCCACAACTCGCCGCTTTTCCACCGTTTTTCGCATGCTCGAACGGCTCGATCGATGATCGCCGTACCGTGATTCACGTGAGGCGCAGCCATTCGACCTGCGGATGCGTCTTCGACCATGACGGCCCCAGCACGCCGTCCATGACCTCGAGAAAGGTGGACCCGGATGGAGCGAACCAGGCCCTTGCCGAGCAGGCGGCTGTTGCTGCAGGGCACCGCCCTCGCCGCGATCCCTTACGCGTTGCTCCCGAGCCCCCGGGCCGGCGCCCAGTCACCACCCCCCGACCGCACTCCCGCCCGCTGGGATCCGGCGAGCGCGGCCAACTACACCGCGGCCGACCGCCCGACCGACCGGCCCATCGACCTGGTGATCATCCACGTGACACAGACGACGTACAAGAACACCCTGCCCGTCTTCTGGAACCCGGCGAAGCAGGTCTCCACCCACTATCTGCTCAGATCGGCCGACGGCCGGGTCACCCAGTGTGTCCGTGAGCACGACATCGCCTGGCACGCGGGCAACTGGGACTACAACGCGCGAAGCATAGGCATCGAACACGAGGGCTGGGTGGACCGGCCCGAGTACTTCACCGCCGCCATGTACGAGCAGTCGGCGGCCCTCACCGCGGCGATCTGCGACACGTACGGCATACCGAAGGACCGCGCCCACATCATCGGCCACCACGAGGTGCCCGGCACCGATCACACCGATCCGGGGCCGCACTGGGACTGGGATCGCTACATACGCCTGGTGAACACCGGCTGAGGTTGTAGCGGGCGCGTGGCTTGTCGGGGTGCGGGTCCGGCGGTGACGATGGTTCCAGCCATGAGCGCTTTTCCGGGAGGCCGAGTTGACCGATCCATGGGTGGCTCTGGAGCCCGGAGCCGACCCCGTCGAACGGGTGCGGGTGCTGCGCCGCGCGCATGAGGCGTTCACACAGCAGGGCACGATGGCACGACCGGTGCGCTCCGTCGTGGCGGACTCGTGGCGGCGTTCGGCGAGGGCGGGCGTCGGGCCCGAGGGCACCGCGCGTGTGGAACTGATGGACGGCGACCTTGGTTCGTACCGCGCGGAGCATCCGCTGGCCCGGGTGATGCCCCTGGTCCGCGAACTGCTGGGCACGTTCGCGTCGGACGGCGAGCACCTGCTGGCCGTGTGCGACGCGCAGGGCAGACTGCTGTGGGTGGAGGGGGACGCGGCGACCAGACGGCGGGCGGACCGGATGAACTTCGTACCGGGGGCGCGCTGGGCGGAGTCCGCGGTCGGGACGAACGCGCCCGGCACCGCGGTCGCCGTGGACCGGCCGGTGCAGGTGTTCGCGGCCGAGCACTTCATACGGCGGGTGCAGCCGTGGACGTGCGCGGCGGCGCCGGTGCACGATCCCCGCACCGGGCGGGTGCTCGGCGCGGTCGACATCACCGGCGGGGACGGCCTGGCGCATCCGCACAGCCTCGGCTTCGTCCAGGCGGTGGCCAGGGCCGCCGAGTCCCAACTCGCCCTGCTCACCCCGCCCGGGGCCGCGGCGGACACGCTGGACCTGGTGGCTCTGGGCCGTGACGAGGCCCAACTCGTCGTCGGCGGACGGAAGATCAGGCTCAGCCGCCGGCACAGCGAGATCCTGGTGCTGCTCGCGCGGCACCCGGAAGGACTCTCCGGGGACGAGCTGCTCTGCGCGCTGTACGAGGACGAGTCGGTGACACCGGTGACGCTACGAGCCGAACTGGCCCGGCTGCGCCGACTGCTCGGGCCGGGACTGCTGGGGTCACGGCCGTATCGGCTCACGGTTCCCGTCGAGTCCGATGTGGCGGTCGTGGAACGGTGGCTGGAGACGGGCGCGGTGACGGCAGCCGCGTCGGCGTACGCGGGTCCGCTGCTGCCGGGTTCCCAGGCACCCGCCGTCGTACGACTGCGGCACAGGCTCGCCGACGGGCTGCGTACCGCCCTGATAGCCCGCCGCGACCCCGACCTCCTGGCGGACTGGGCACACGCCCCCTGGGGCGAGGACGACCTGGAGGTATGGCGAGCGCTCACGGCCGTGCACCCCACACCGGCCGCACGGTCCCGACTGCGCGAACTGGAATCGGAACTGTCGGCCCCAGCGGAGTGGGGACGCCTTCGGCATCCGTGCGGAGGTCGGGAGGTCGGGAGGTCCCTCAACGGGCTGGGGCGGGGCGGGGCGGGGGCGCAACGTCGTTGCAACATTCGAGTTTCTAGCCTGCTCGCGAGAGCTGCCCAACGGCGGGTGGCGCTTCTCGGGAGGCAGGTATTCATGACCCGTTTCGCAGCGCCCGGTACGGATGGTGCGGTCGTCTCCTACGAGGCACGTTATGACCACTTCATCGGCGGCGAGTACGTGCCGCCGGCGCGGGGGCTGTACTTCGAGAACCCGAGTCCGGTGAACGGGCTGCCGTTCACGGAGATCGCGCGGGGTACGAGCGAGGACGTGAAGCGCGCGTTGGACGCGGCGCACGCGGCAGCGCCCGGCTGGGGCCGTACGTCCGTGACCGAGCGTTCGGATGTCCTGCGGAAGATTGCCGACCGGATGGAGGCGAATCTGGAGAAGCTGGCGGTCGCGGAGAGCTGGGAGAACGGCAAGCCGGTGCGGGAGACGCTGGCCGCCGACATCCCGCTCGCCATCGACCACTTCCGTTACTTCGCGGGGGCGATCCGCGCGCAGGAGGGTTCGCTGGCGGAGCTGGACGACGACACGGTGGCGTACCACTTCCACGAGCCGTTGGGTGTGGTCGCCCAGATCATCCCGTGGAACTTCCCGATCCTGATGGCGACCTGGAAGCTGGCGCCCGCGCTGGCGGCGGGGAACGCGGTCGTGCTCAAGCCGGCCGAGCAGACCCCGGCGTCCATCCATGTCTGGATGAGTCTGGTGGCGGACCTGTTGCCGCCGGGTGTGGTGAACATCGTCAACGGATTCGGGGTGGAGGCCGGCAAGCCGCTGGCGTCGAGTCCGAGGGTGGCGAAGGTGGCGTTCACGGGCGAGACGACGACCGGGCGGCTGATCATGCAGTACGCCTCGGAGAACATCACGCCGGTGACCCTCGAACTCGGCGGCAAGTCGCCGAACATCTTCTTCGACGACGTGTGGTCGGCGAACGACGACTTCCGCGACAAGGCCCTCGAAGGCTTCACGATGTTCGCGCTCAACCAGGGCGAGGTGTGCACCTGCCCGTCGCGGGCGCTGGTGCAGCGTGGCAACTACGCCGAGTTCATGGAGGCGGCCGTCGCCCGCACCGAGCAGATCAAGACCGGGCACCCGCTGGACACCGACACCATGATCGGCGCGCAGGCGTCCAACGACCAGTTGGAGAAGATCCTCTCCTATCTGGACATCGGCCGGCAGGAGGGTGCGAAGGTCCTCACCGGTGGTGAACGGATCGAGCACGACGGTGAGTTGAAGGGCGGCTACTTCGTCCAGCCGACGATCTTCGAGGGCGACAACCGTATGCGGATCTTCCAGGAGGAGATCTTCGGGCCGGTGGTCTCCGTGACGTCGTTCAACGACTTCGACGACGCCATCAAGATCGCCAACGACACGCTGTACGGTCTGGGCGCGGGGGTCTGGACGCGGGACACCAACACCGCCTACCGCGCGGGCCGTTCGATCCAGGCGGGCCGCGTCTGGACCAACTGCTACCACGCCTACCCGGCCCACGCCGCGTTCGGCGGCTACAAGGGTTCGGGCATCGGCCGCGAGACGCACAAGATGATGCTGGACCACTACCAGCAGACCAAGAATCTTCTGGTGTCAGACTCGCCGAAGAAGCTGGGCTTCTTCTAGCTAGGTCCTGTCTGGAGTTCGGATCACAAGTGTGGTGCGATGCTACGGAGCCAGAGCATCGCACCACACAGGTGCAGTCCGGCCTCGTAACTCTCCGGGTTCTTGTCGTACCGGGTAGCGATACCGCGCCAGTTCCGCAGCCGGTTGATGCACCGTTCCACGGTGTTGCGCTCTTTGTAGAGCGTCGCGTCATATGAGACTGGCCGGCCGCCGGCGCTGCCACGCTTCTTGCGGTTCGCGGCCTGGTCGACCTTCTCCGGGATCACGGCTCGGATCCCGCGTCGTCGCAGGTAGCGGCGGTTGCGTCGGGACGAATACGCCTTGTCCGCGGCCACCGCATCCGGCCGGGTCCGCGGGCGCCCGATCGGGCCGCGCACCTTCACCCGTTCCAGGACCGGGGCGAACTGCGGACTGTCACCGGCCTGCCCGGGCGTGAGGACGAACGCAAGCGGGCGACAGCGTCGGTCAGCCGCCACATGAATCTTGCTCGTCAGTCCGCCCCGGGAACGCCCCAGCTCGGCGGCTTTCAACCGGGCCCGGTGTCGTCGGCGGACCCGTCGCCGCTCGACGCGCGCCTCATCCTCAGCCTGTCCGTCCTGCGTTCTTTGTGCCTTGCCCTCGCCCCCTTTTCGGCCTCGACGGCCATTTCCAAGGCCGCCAACTGCTCGGGGTCCAGGGCCATCCCGGCGGCGTGATGATGGGCCCGGGCGGTCGCAGAGTCCACGCTGACCAGGCCCAAGTCGGCCTGGCCGCGGGCGGCGGCCTCAGCGATCACTGTTTGCATCAGGTCCTGGAAAACGCCCCGCCTCGCCCAGATCCGAAAGCGGTCGTACGTGCTCTGCCAGGGCCCGAACTCGGTCGGCAGGTCACGCCAGGGGCTACCCGTCCGGAACCGCCACATCACCGCGTTGAAGTGTTTCCGCAGGTCAGGGATGGGACCAACCGCGGCAATCGGGAGATGCGGCTCGATCAGGGCCCACTGCTCATCGGTGAGATCGCCTCGCGCCATGACTGATGGCCTATCAAGACCGAGCCCTCGCGCGCAGGCGATCTACCGAACTCCTGATCCAAACTCCAGACAGGCCCTAGACGCATACGGAAAGGCGCCTGACCTGGGCTTTTGCCTGCCAGGCGCCTTCCTCTCGGCCCGCCCAGAGCAGGGACCGACTGAGTGCGTTGTGGCAAAGGGAGTCCCTGTTCGATGAGCAGGGGCTTCTTCGTGCGCGGGGCGTGATCGCCCTGAGGTAGGGGCAGGCAGCGGGCGGCTTGTTGTTGATCGAGGAGGGTGCGATGCCGTCGGTGCTGGGGTTGATGGAACAGCGTGAGGCGCGGGCGAGGCAGGATCTGGAGTCCTGGACGGAGGTCCTGGAGCAGGCTCAGGCGGAGGTGGATGCCGCGCGGGAGCGGGTCGAGCGGGCCCGGGTGGGGCGTGAGGAGCTTGTGTCGGTGCTGGCCGGGGAGAGCCCGGTGAATACGCCGGTTCCGGTGCCGTCTGATGGTGAGATGGCTGCCGCCGTGGGATCGGGCGGCTCCGGCGCGGGGCATGGTGAGCGGCCGCCGGTGTGGCGCTCGGGCATGGGTGAGGAGGTGCTCGGCGGCCTGTATCGGGAGGTGTTCGCCGCGGTGGTGGCCGCTTCGGGGCCGGTGAACGGGGTGGAGCTGACGCGGGCGGTGGGCCGGGAAGCGGAGATCAAGAACGAGGTGGAGAAGATCCGGCACCGTGCCTATGTGCTGGAGAAGCGGGGCTGGCTGGTGCGGGCGAAGGACGGACGGTTCATGCCCGAGCCCGGAGTAGTCGGCCGGGACGCTTCTCCGGCCGGCGCGGAGCGTCTGCGGCCAGGCGCCGGGACAGTCTGATCACGGCGGCCCACCACACCATCTGGGCGTGGTGGTCGGGGCGGCGTTCGTGGTCGCGGTTGAGGCGGCGTGAGCGGGAGAGCCAGCTCAGCGTGCGCTCCACGACCCACCTGCGGGCCAGTACGACAAATCCGCGTTGGCCGTCGGAGCGGCGCACGACCTCGGTCCGGACTCCGTGGCGGGCGAACGCTTTCGCCAGCGCCGGACCCTGGTAGGCGCTGTCGACTCACACCAGTTGCAGCAGCCGTCCCGGCTGGTCCATGAACGTCTCCAGCAGTGCGGGGGCGGCCTTGGAGTCGTGTACATCGGCCGTGGTCACGGTGACCTCGAGGAGCAGGCCCTCGGTGTCGGTCAGGATGTGACGCTTGCGCCCGTCACGTGACTTCCCGCCGTCGTATCCGCGACTGTCCTCGCCGACGGTCTCGGAGGCGTCCACCGACTGACTGTCGATGACTCCGGCACTGGGCTCGGCGTTGCGCCCTGAGCGTTCCCTCGCCGAACGTCGCAGGCGTTCGTACAGCTCACGCACGTAGTCGTAGGTCCGCCAGCGGCGGAAGAAGTCGTAGACCGCCCGCCAGTACGGGAAGTCGACCGGCATGGCCATCCACTTCATACCGTTGTCGACCAGATAGCGCACCGCGTCGAGCATTGTCCGGTGGCAGTACGCCTCCGGACGCCCGCCCTGCTTGAGCAGCCAGGCCGGCACTGGCACCGCGGAGCGGACCTCGGCCCACTCCGCATCCGTCATGTCACTCGGACAGCAGCCTGCCCGCCGTCCCGGAGCGAGCGAACCGAACCGGTGCACGTAGCAGTCACACCCAAGAGTGACCGCGGTGGACGCATGCACAGAGATACTGCTGAACTGATCAGGCAACGGGCTTCCTCGGTCGTGCTGGTGTCGTAACCGCGTCACTACCAAGGGGCCCGTTCTCTCATGCCCGCGACCGCACCCGAACCTCCGTCCAGACGATCACCCACTGCCGCCCGAACAAGATCCGGTTTGCCACAACGCACTGAACACCGCGCTAACGGCAGCGAGGCCCATAACGCCGCCACGTCAAGCAGTTCGCGATGAGTCGTGAAGGGGGTGAAGGCTGACACGAGGGATTACCCTTTTTACCTGATTTAGGGATATTTTAGGGTCATGCCCCAAAATTTGGGTGAGCAGGAGGTGTCGTGGCTGCCAGAGATGCCGCACCTGGGGGTCGCGTCGAGTGGCCGAAGTCGGCGGAGCTGAGCTTCATGGCAGCTTCGCCGGAATTGCGCTCTGACGCGGAGACGCTGGCGCTGGCTCTTCGGCAGGCGACGACGTGTCTGGCCGGCCTGGGCGCCTTGGTGCATCGGCGCGGTTCCGCCGGCGGCCCGCTGCGCCTTGCTGCGGCCTCGGGCCTTGACCAGCAAAGCATCGAGGCGTGGAGAGATCTACGCAGTGATCAGGACGTGGCTCCCGCAAGCGCCGTGCGGCATGGCGCCTTCGTCTGGATGGCGAGCGACAGCTTGGGGGTAGGGGCGACCGGCACGGCATCGGTGCCCCTGGAGGGCGCGGACGCGCCGGTCGGTGCGTTGTCGGTGCTCACCACACGGGCCACCGAGCCGGAGGAGGTACAGCGGTCCTTTCTGCTTTCGCTTGCCAAATGGGCCGCTGCGCGCCTGGAGGGCACGCCGGTGGCACCCCCGGGCGATGGTCCGGCGACCGGGGCCGAGCGGAGTGTCCTGATGAGCGAACTGACCGCAGCGCTCGCCGATGCCCTCACGTCCAAGGACGTCGTGGAAGCTGTCGCCAGGCACATCCTGCCTCCCCTCCACGCCGACGGGCTGGGGATCGATGTCGTCGAAGGCAACCGTCTGCGCCTCGTCGGCATGGTCGGAGTTCCACCGGAATTCACACGCCGGCTGGACGGCCGCCCGCTGTCATCCCATTCCGTGGACGCCGAAGTGCTCCGCACACGTACACCCGCCTTCATCGGATCGATCGACGAGTTCAGGCGGCGTTATCCGGGCATGGCGGACGTGGCGGTCGCGTCCTCGAAGAAGGCGTGGGCGTTCCTGCCTCTGATCGGCTCCGGGCGCGCCATGGGCTGCTGTGTCGTCTCCTTCGACCGGCCTCGTTCCTTCAGCGGTGAGGAGCGCACATTGTTGATGGCCCTCAGCGGTCTGGTGGGCCAGGCGCTGGAGCGGGCCCGCTTGTACGACGGTGAACACTCCCGCGCGCAGGAGCTGCAACGTGATCTGCTGCCCCGGGAGCTGCCGCACCTGCCTGCCGTCCACGCGGCAGCGCGCTACCTGCCCGCAGGCCGTGGCGACCAGGTGGGCGGTGACTGGTACGACGTGATCCCGCTGTCCGCCGACCGGGTCGCCATGGTGATCGGTGACGTGATGGGGCACGGAATCACCGAAGCGGCCACCATGGGCCGACTGCGCACGGCCCTGCGGACCCTCGCCGACCTCGAACTGCCTCCCGACGAGCTGCTCAGCCGCCTCAACGACATCGTCCACGAGCTCGGTCAGGACTCCTACGCAACCTGCCTGTACTCCGTCTTCGACCCCGTCAGCCGTACCCTCTCACTGTCCCTCGCCGGTCACCCCCCACCGCTCGTCCTGCACCGTGATGGCACGGTCCACCGCCCGGTCCTGGCCCCCGACCCGCCTCTGGGCGCGGCCGAACCGCCCTTCACTCTGCACGAACTGCAACTGCCACAGGAAAGCCTCCTGGCCTTCTGCACCGACGGCCTTCTCGAAGCCTCCACCGGGGACCTCGAACAGGGACTGACCCAGCTCCAGCAGACTCTGGCCCGCGCCGCGGCCCTGACGCCCTGCTTCCCGAACGGAGACCCGGACACCACCTCCGGACACCTCGACGACCTGTGCGACCAGGTCCTCTCGGCGCTGCTCCCCGACCATGAACAAACCGACGACGACGCGGTACTCCTCATAGCCCGCACCATGCCCACGGCCACCGGCGACATCGCCACGTACAGCCTGCCCCGACATCCCCGGGCAGCCGCACAGGCCCGCCAACACGTCCGCGAGCAACTGGCCGGCTGGGGACTGAACGACCTCGTCATGACCACCGAACTCCTGGCCAGCGAGCTCGTCGGCAATGTCGTCCGGCATGCCAAGGGCCCCATACGCCTGCGCCTGCTGCGCAGCCGGACACTGATCTGCGAGGTCTACGACGGCAGCCTCACCACCCCCCGCATCCGCCGTGCCACATACACCGACGAGGGAGGCCGAGGACTGCAGCTGGTAGCAGCCCTCTCCGACCGCTGGGGCGCTCGCTACCTCAGCGACGGCAAGTGCATCTGGGCAGAACAGAGCCTCCCGCATCCGGCCGGCACAGCGGTCCCTGGCCGTCCACATAGCACTGCCCAGACAAGGCGCGCCGCGACAGACACATGACCGGAGAGCAACAAATGCCCAGGGGCTCCCTGGACGTCGACCAACCACGTCGGTCGCCGGTGGTCGTCACTGCTCGCGCATTCATCACCACGAGGCCATCAGAACCGGCGGCTCGCCGCCACCTACTCATCCGACCCAGCGGCTACCGACGGCGGTCCTCCAACGAAGTCGGCAAGTGGACCACCCACCGCATTGGGGTCTAGTTCTTGCCGTCCGGGACGCCGGGAGTGACCAGCAGTTGGTGATGGAGCAGCTCGGTGAGCCATTGCTGGTATGCCTCATCGGACCATCCGCGTCCGTTGGTGGCGCGGAAGTAGAGCTCCAGGCTGCTCAGCATCAACCCGCGGTCGACGGCCTGCTGTTGGGTCAGGCCCGGCGCGAGCATGTCGGCGGCGGCCAGCGCGTCGATGATGGGTTCCAGCCAGGCCTGCGCGTTGCGGTCGCCCTGTTCTCGTAGGTCCAGGACAGCAGGGTCGCCACCGGCGTTGAGTGCTGCGGCCAGCACGTCCCGGCCGGTGGCGAACAGGGTGCGGTGCCATGCCGCGTACCACTCCAGCTTGCGTCGGGGGTCAGGCTCGGCCTCGATACGTGCGCGCCAGTCTTCACCGTCGGCCTCGGTTTCGAGGCGGCTCACCAGCTCGCGCATGATTTCGCCTTTGCTGCTGAACACGGCGTACACGGTTGGTGTGGCCACCCCGGCATGCTCGGCGATGAGCGCCACAGTCGTACCGGCGAACCCTCGTGTGGCGAACAGCTCACGGGCCGCGGCGGCAATGCGCCCACGCGTGTCGGCCGCACGCTCGTCGCGCAGTGCAGATCTGTACCGGCGCCGTCGCGCCGAGCCCGAAGAACCTGCCTGCCCGTCTCGTCGACCTTGCACATCACTCACGGTTGACACACTAGCAGATATAGCACACTATATTGAAAGTAGCTCGATAAGATGGAGTAGGCGGTGATCGTGATGCGCTTCGTCGACGGCCTGTACGCCCGCCCGCACCATCCGCGGCTCCGCTGTCGGCCGGCAGCCACCCAGCGTGCGGACCTAGCCCACGCGCTGAAACGGCACCCGAAGTCACCGTCGCGGTTGTTGCGCGGACACAGTGGACGGTTACGGGTCGACCGCCGAACCTGACCCACGACCCCAGGACGTCAAACACGGCCGCCCAAGAGCGGCTCGGCACCATCACCGGCGGCAATCTCTACGCGCCACGCGACAGGCGCCAACTCGTCCGGCCAGCAAAACGGCAATTCCACCTCCCGAGGACCGGCCCGCTCGCCGCCTGTTGCACACAACCTGCATCGGCGATTCATACAGAATTAACAAAAAGGGGAATCCTAATGGCTTCCACATCCACCTTTCCCGCCAGTGAAAAAGGTAAAGCGAAGCACAGAAAAGCAAAGCCGGACTCCCCGAACCCTGTGGGAAAAACGGTCATCATCGCTGTCCTCGGCGTGTTCGTGACCTACCTGCCCATCAACGGCGTAAGCGGCGCTCTCACCACCATTGCCCAGGCCACCCACGCGAACACCACGGAATTGCAATGGGTGACCGATAGCTATGTGATTCCCATGGCGGCGGCAGTTCTGTCGGGCGGAGTTTTCGGCGACCTGTACGGGCGACGGCGCGTCTTCTCGATCGGATTGATACTCACGGCGATCGGTGCGGTCACCGCCGGGCTGGCGAGTCTGCTCGGCTCGGCCGCTGTTCCGACACTTTGGGCAGGTCAGGCAGTGTCGGGGCTGGGGGCAGGTTTGTTGCTGCCGACGACTCTCGCCTTGATTGCGCACGCAGTCCCCGATCCCCGTGCACGCGGGCGCTACATCAGTATTTGGGCGACCGGAATCGTGGGAGGTCTCGCTGCGGGGCCGTTGATTTGTGGCGCAATACTGGAATTCGCCGACTTGGGCTGGATATTTTTGCCCACTGGCCTTCTTGCGGTGACGGCAGGAGTATTCGCACATTTTACGCTGCCCGAGTCGAAGAATGCGGTGGGTCGGCAGCTGGACTGGCCCGGGCAGATCAGCGCGACGATCGGTATCGCGTCCATCATCTTTGGTGTCATTGAAGGCGGGGCGCAGGGGTGGGGGTCGCCTGTCGCCCAGGCAGGCTTTGCCGTGGGCGCCGTGTCCGTCGCAGCTTTCATCTTGTCCGAGTTGCGATCCCCAGCTCCGTTGATGGACCTGCGTCTCTTCCGCTCGACGGGTTTCAGCGTGGCAGCATTTTCGTCGCTCATCGCCCTGTTCGCCATCGTGGGAATCACGTTTCTGCTGAGCCTGTACCTGGGCAGTGGGCAGCCTCGCTCCGCACTGGAGATCGGACTGAGGCTGATCTTCGTTCCAGGAACAGCCGCGCTGGTCAGCCCCTTCGCGGGACGCCTCTTGGGCATGGTCGAGCCGGTCCACGTCCTGACTGCCGGTCTGGTGATCGGCGCGGTGGGAACACTGCTGCTCGCGAACATCGACACCTCAACGAGCTTCCCGGATCTTGCCTGGCGCCTGGCTGTGTTCGGCGTCTCCGTCGCACTGATGCTCACCTCGGGCACCGTGGTGTCGGTGAATTCGGCCCCCTGGCATCTGGCAGGTATGGCCTCCGCGGCCAGCACGGCGATGAGGCAGTTCGGTGGAGCGCTCGGTCCCGCCATCCTCGGTTCCATCTACGTGGGCCAACTGCACAACGGCGGTTCGGCAGCATCCGGGCTCAGGGCAGCGTTGCTGACGACCGGCGTGCTCTTGAGTACCGGCGTGGTGGGCTGCGTCGCTACGGTGCTCGTCTCTCGCCGCCGCTCGGCGGAGACCTAGTCGTGCAGGCCGACCATCACCGCAGGGTGTTGTCGTGCGGCCGCCACCGCCGCCCACAGCCTGGCGCCCTTCAGACCCACACACGTCTCGGGCCACATGGGCCGTCACTCCCACCGCACCACTGTTGCGCCTGGCAGGCCGCCGCCCGCGGCTCAACGCCTCGATCGGCGCCACCTTCAGACCTGATTCGGCACCCGGCCGACCAACCCATCAAGGAGAACACCGCATGACTGACCTGAAGATCGCCATCATCGTCGGCAGCACCCGTCCCGGCCGCAACGGCAAGGCCGTCGCCGACTGGGTGGTGTCCCGCGCAGCGGCCCGCACCGGCGCCGACTACGAGCCGGTCGATCTTGCCGACTACCCCCTGCCTCACCTGGACGAGGCCATCCCGCCGTCCATGGGCCAGTACGAGGACGAACACACCAAGGCATGGGCGGCGAAGATCACCGAGTTCGACGGATACGTCTTCGTCACCCCCGAGTACAACCACTCCACCTCCGGCGTGCTGAAGAACGCGATCGACTACCTGTACCGAGAGTGGAACAACAAGGCTGCCGCCTTCGTCTCCTACGGCTCCCTCGGCGGCGCACGGGCCAAAGAGCACCTGCGGGCCGTTGCCAGTGAACTGCAACTGGCCCACGTACGCCAGCAGCTGTCCTTCTCGCTGTTCACCGACTTCGAGGACTTCTCCGTCTTCAAGCCCGGCGAGCAGCACAGCGCCGCCGCCACCGTCTTGTTCGACCAGCTCGAGTCCTGGGCCCTCGCCCTCAAGACCGTCAGGGTCAGAGACCGCGTGGTGATGTGATGGAGAACCTGGATGATCTCACTTCGGTGGTGTGCAGGATACTCGTCCACCTCCTTGTCGAAGATGGGGTGGACCAGCCCGTGATCGTTGATCTGCGATACAGCAGCGCCGATCCGTATGCTGTGGTCATGACATTCCACCCGTCCCCTGACGCGAGGGTGCGATGGGTCATCGGTCGCGATCTCCTCCTGGGCGGACGGAATCGCCTCGTCGGCGTCGGTGACGTCCAGATCTGGCCGTCACAGCATGCCTCTCTGGGCAAGGTATGCATCGGCCTACGCCCGCGCGGGAACAAGGAAGCGGTTGTCGTAGTGGCCTCGGGGCGATCCCTTGACGCCTTCCTGCGGAGAACTCTGGCGGTGGTGCCGGTCGGCACCGAGGAACGTCATCTGGATATGGACGGAACCGTCCAGCAACTTCTCAGCGGCCCTGACAAGCCGGACATGACCCGATGAAGGAACGGCTCGTGGTCTCCGTCGGCGACCACGTCACGGAAGGCTCGGCGGCATCGCGCTACCCCCGACGATCCGCGATGCCTTCGCCGAGCGGGCGGTGCGGCTGCGGCCGGACGAGTGGGAAGGCGCCGATCAGCAGGTCGATGAACGCCTGGGCCGTCCGCGAACGGGCGGCCCTCGGTGTCCGTGATCAGCGAGACCTCCCACCACGCCTCCGGGCGCACGGCCGGAGGGCGACGGGGCGTGAGCCCGCGGCCATCGAGACGCTCAGAACGCGAAGCCGCTTTTGTCCTTGACCAGTTCGAGCACCGTGGGGATACCGGGGTCTTCCACAGCGATCACCGACGCACCACGGCTGCCAGGAACAGCCGGTCCGCGCTGAACGGGGTCCCCCATCCGGAGGAAATCCCACGAAACTCTCGCCGCCGAGTTCAGCGAGCAGGACGACCCGGCGCCGGGTCAGCGGGTGGTCGTCCGGGCAGGCCGGCAAGATCGGCTCGGAGGTTATTGGGTGTGCCTTCAGGCCGGGCAGATAGTCGCCGGGCAGGGCGGCGAAGGCCAGATCGAGCGTGCCGTCGAGCACACGGCGGCCAGTTCGACCACTCCGCCCATAACAGCGCTTGGGATGATCTGCACCTGCGGGTGTTCCTGGCGGTAACGAGTCAGCACGGCGGCAAGTCGATCAACGTCAGCGAGTGCGTCTGCCGAGCGGCACGGTGCCGCCCAGTCCGCCGTGCGCAGCAGCGACGGCGTCTCGGGCGGCATCCACCGCGCTCAGCGCGCTACGCGCCTCCGCCAGCAGCACCCGCCCCGCATCGATGAGTTCGACGCGGTGGGTGGTGCGATCGAACAGCCGGCCGCCCAACTCCCGTTCCAGCGACCGAATGGAGACGGACAACGCCGACTGGACAAGGTGGAGGCAAGCCGCAGCACGGCTCGTTGCGGGCCTGCCAGGACTGCTGGTGGCCAGGATCTTCAATGGGGGCCTCGGTGGGCCTGACGACCGCGACGGCCACCGCGTACCTCGGTGAGCTGCATCGGCGGCATCGGTGTCGGTCCGCTGGCCGCAAGGCCGCTGGCCCTGTGACCGCGTGCACGGTGATGCTGGTTTTCGAGGTTGTCGTGGCACCCGCCGTGGTGGCCTGGCTGGTCACCATGCTCCCCTTGGCCGGACCGTCGGCCCTGGTCAGCGGCGTACTGATCACCCTGCGGCAGCGGACTCGCCCCCAGGGTGGCACACCCGACACCCTGTACGTCGGCCTCGCACCGCGCAGTGTCCTGCTCGCCTTGACGGCGGTCGATCTACCTCCGGATGGGCATCGTCGCCCTGCTCTCCGGTTTTCCTGACGCCGCGGCAGCTGTCGCTCATGTCGGCGTCTTCTGATGGCGGTCTCGGCCGGCCGCCGTACGTCCCGAGGCCGGGTAAGAGGCTTCAGCCCAAGGCCGCACGGCTCCGTGCGGCGGTTGCGCCGAGCGGCTTGGCCGGGCCGTCGTGGTGGATCGGGATGTGCGCGCCGGTCAGCGGCGCGCCGGTGCCGCCGCGCCGGGCGGCGACGACTTCGGCGGCGATGGACAGTGCGGTCTCCTCCGCGGTCCGCCCCCCGAGATCGAGGCCTATGGGAGAGCGCAGGCGTGCCAACTCCCCCACGGTGACTCCGGCATCGCGCAGACGCCGTTGGCGATCTTCGTGGGTGCGGCGGGAGCCCAGGGCCCCGATGTACGCGACCGGTAGCCGCAGTGCCAGCCGCAGGAGCGGGATGTCGAACTTGGCATCGTGGGTGAGCACACACAGCACGGTGCGTCCGTCCATGGCGGTCGCTGCGAGATAGCGGTGCGGCCAGTCGACGACCACCTCGTCCGCGTCCGGGAACCGTGCTCTGGTGGCGAACACGGGGCGGGCGTCGCACACGGTCACGTGGTAACCGAGGAACTTGCCGAGCCGCACCAGCGCCGAGGCGAAGTCGATCGCGCCGAACACGATCATGCGCGGTGCCGGAACGGTCGACTCGACCAGCAGAGTGAGCGGCCGTCCGCAGTACGAGCCGTCGGCCCCGACGGTGACCGTCCCGGTGCGCCCCGCGTCCAAGAGCGCTCGGGCCTCAGCGGCGGCCGTGCGGTCCAGTCCGGGGTGGGCGCCGAAGCCACCCTCGTACGAGCCGTCGGGGCGTACGAGAAGAGCGTGCCCCATCACCTCGGTCGGCCCGTCCGTGATCCGAGCCAGTGCCACGGCATCCCCCGCCTCGGCGGCGGCAAGCACCGTGGCGTACACGTTCCGTCCGGGAGTGTCCGAGCGGACCGGCGTGACGAGGATGTCGATGACTCCGCCGCAGGTCAGGCCCACGGCGAAGGCGTCGTCGTCGCTGTAGCCGAAGCGTGCCGACGTCGTCTCGCCGTCAGCCAGGGCCTGTTCGCACAACTCGTACACGGCCCCCTCCACGCAGCCGCCGGAGACCGACCCGATCGCCGTACCGTGGGCGTCGACGGCGAGCGCGGCGCCGGGTGGACGAGGCGTGCTGCCGCTCACCGCCACGACGGTGGCCACGGCGACGTCGCGTCCTTGCGCGATCCATGGGTGCAGGGCTTGGGCAATGTCCAGCATGTCGTTCTCCAACCGGTTCCGGTCGAGCCGCGGATACGTCGCCGGTGGCGGGGTTCACAGAACGGGAAGCACCACGGCTGAAGGCCATTCGGGGCTCGAGTGGAGCGTGACGCGTCCGCCGAAGATCTCCGCCGGACGGTCCCGCGGATCGTCGTGCGACATGAAGACCACGGGTTTCTGACCCTCCGCCCGCTCGAAGTCCCGGCCGGCGATGGTCAGTTGCAGGCGGCTGCCTGCCGGGAGCCGCAGGCTGGTCGGCCAGAGCGAGACGGTCACCTCGTAGACCTCTCCAGGCACAAGGGGCTGTCGCTCGTCGTGGGTATGGAGAGGTTCCAGTTCGGTCGAGCGGTCGGGATCGAGCTTGCGCTGGGAGACCCGCAACCAGCCTTGCGTCAGCGGCGCGGCCGGGTCGACCGCGGCCAGGAACGTCACCTCCTCGCCATCGGGAGCGAACGCCTGGACCGTGATGAACAAGTCGGTGTCGGGGGTTTCACACGACAGCCAGAGCCGCGACGCGAGGGGCCCGGCGAGGGTCAGCTCCTCCTCCAGGGGGGCCGTCGAGAGGATCACAGCGTCCTCGAACGGCGAGTAGGAGGCCTGGGTGGGCCGCTCTGGTGCCGTCGGCGACAGCATGTTCTCGGCGAAGTCCAGGTGCAGGGACCGCAGGGTCGTGGAGGGCAGCGGCCAGTCCGAGCCTTCGACGATGTCGGCCCCGCCGTCGACGGTCCGGACCGCGACACTCACCCGCGACAGGTCGAAGTCGTTGTCGATCCCTTTCAGATGGCGGTCGAAGAAGGCCCGGAAGAGAGCGACCCGTTCGGGGGTGAAGAACGTGAAGAAGTAGGAGCCGTCTTCCACCAGAAGCCACTTCTCAGGTGAGGACAGCCCCTTCCAGCCGTTGATCGTCCCGCGTGACTGGAGCCCGAGCCCGCCCCAGTTCGCGACCACCAGCGCGGGCAGGTCGATCGCCGCGAGATCGGCGGTCCGGGCCTGGTGCCACTCGTCGAGCAACGGATGGGCGAGAATCTCGCCGGGGTAGTCGACCCGGTTGCGGACCAGTTCCTCCTCGCTCAGCGGCGGACCGGTGTTGACCTCGCCGGTGTACATGTCGGGCAACGTGCAGGCGGGGTTGCCGTGCTGGTTGTTCTTCCCTTCGCGTTCCCACCAGTGGGTGGTGAAGCCGCTGGAGTAGATGCCGTCGTTGTGGGTGCGGTCGCGGTAGAAGTCGTAGGTCCCCTGGCAGGGGATGATCGCCTTCAAACAGGGTGCTTTGCGCGCCGCGACCCGCCAGTTCGCCGCGGTGATGTAACCCAGCCCGACCAGTCCCACCGATCCGCTGCTCCACGGCTGCTCGCCGGCCCAGGCGATCGCGTCGCAGCAGTCGTCGATCTGCGCCGGCGAGTTCGGCTCCATGAAGCCTGCCGACTTGCCCGTGCCCCGCACGTCCATCTGCACCACGGCGTAGCCGTGACAGACCCACACCTCGGGATCTATGCACTCCCAGATCATGTGCTGCCCGGACGAGGCCTCGAGAACCTCCGGGTAGTGATCGAGCAGCACCTGCCAGACGGACGGGAACAGATTCCGGACGTGCACGTCCTTGCCGTACGGCGTCGCCGACACGATCACCGGGCAACGGCCGCCGTCGGCGGGCCGGTAGACGTTCGCCCGCAGCACGGCACCGTCGCTCATGGGGATGGCGACGTCGCGCTCGACCAGCATCTCCGGCCCACCGCTCGTTCCCGCTGCCGTTCCCGGCGCGCTCATGCCCCGAACCTGGCGTCGCGCTTGTTGATCAGGAACTCGTCGATCCCCTGCTTCGCGTCCGCCCGCGTCAGGGACAGCGCCTGGGCGATGCTCTCGGTGAACAGGCCGGCCTCGCTGGGCATCTCGCTGATCTGGCTGATCGCGTTGACGATCATGTAGTTGGCGATGGGGGCGTTCTCGCTGACCTGCTCGGCCAGTTCCAGGGCCTTGGCGAGGGACTCGCCCTCGGGCACGAGGTAGTGACTCAGGCCCAGCCGCTGCCCCTCCTCGGCGTCGACCTTGCGGCCGGTGAGCATCAGCTCGGTCATCCGGTCGGGTCCGAGGAGCCGCGAGACGTGGACGGTCCCGCCGCCGCCGAGAAAGAATCCGCGCCTGCCCTCGGGCAGGCGGAAGAACGTCGTGGTGTCGGCGACGCGGATCTGCGTCGCCGACGCCATCTCGAAGCCGCCGCCGATGACCGCGCCCTGGAGGGCACTGATCACGGGACGCCCGCAGTACCGGATCGACTTGACGATCTCGTGGCTGGCCCGCGAGAAGAGACTGCTCTCGAACGGCTCCGACTCCCGGTGCTCGGCCAGGTCGAGCCCGGCGCAGAAGTGCTTGCCCTCACCCGTGAACACGACCGCCCGCACCGCGTCCGGGAGTTCGCTGAACGTATCCTTCAGGGAGTAGTACAGCTTCTGGGACAGGGCGTTGCGCTTCTCCGGCCGGTTCAGGGTGACGATGGCGATGGAGCCCTTGATCTCTGTGCGGACGAGCGGTTGTTCAGTCATGACGTTCCTCTGTGATGTGCCGCCGCTGGTCGCGGACGGCGATCGTTGGGGGTGCGGGAGTGAGGGTCGGCCCGGCTGCGCCGCCGACTCAGAACTCATGCTCGGGGATGGCCATGACGGCGCTCCCGCCGGCCCGGATCCGGATGGCGAGCGTCTCGATCTCGGGCAGCAGGTAGGAGCAGTAGAAGCGTGCGGTCCGCAGCTTGTTCTGGAGGAACGTCGGGTCCGCCGGGGCCCCCTGCAGACCCTTGTCCGCAGTGCCGGCCATCTTCGCCCACATGAACCCGAGGGAGAGGTACCCCACCATGTGCAGGTAGTCCAGCGACACCGCCGCCATGCCTTCCGGGTCCCTCTTCCAGCGGGGGAGTTCCTCCTGTGTGAGCCGCACGACCGAGTCCAGGGCCTGTCGCAGCTCGTCGGTGATGCCGGGCAGACCGGTCCCGTCGAGCAGGTCGAGCGTCTGCCGGATCGAGTCGAAGTACCGGCTCAGGGTCTGGGCGTCGTCGCCCACCACTTTGCGGCCGATGAAGTCCATCGCCTGGATGCCGCTGGTTCCCTCCCCCAGCCGCAGCATCCGCACATCTCGCAGGTACTGCTCGGCACCGTTGTCCTGTATGAAGCCGTGTCCGCCGAAACACTGCAGCGCGATGTCGGTGCACTCGGATGCCTTGTCGGACAAGAACGCCTTGACCACGGGCGTGAGCAGCGAGACCAGTGCCTCGTGGGCCTCCTCCTCCAGTGGGTCGGGGTGAACCGCGGCGAGGTCCAGGTTCAGGCTCACCCAGAAACAGAAGGCCCGCCCGCCTTCGACCAGGGCACGCATCGTCATCAGCATCCGGCGTACGTCGGGGTGCACGATGATCGGATCGGCGGGCAGCTCGGGATGCTTGGGGCCGGTCACCGAGCGTCCCGCCAGGCGCTCGCGGGTGTAGTTCAGCGCGTTGCGGTAGGCCGCGTCCGATACGCCCACGGCACAGGCTCCGGTCGCCAGCCGCATGTGGTTCATGATGATGAACATGTTCGCCATGCCGCGGTTCGGGGCTCCGACGAGATAGCCGGTCGCACCGTCGAAGTTCGTCACGCAGGTCGGGCTGGCGTGGACGCCGAGCTTCTTCTCCAGCGAGCTGACGGAGAACCCGTTACGCTCACCGAGTTCGCCGTCGGGCCCCACGAGGTACTTCGGGACGAGGAACAGGCTGATCCCCCTGATCCCTTCCGGTGCGTTGGGCAGCCGCGCGAGGACGAGGTGGACGATGTTCTCGGTCAGGTCGTGATCGCCCCAGCTGTTGAACATCTTCGTGCCGGTGATCCGGAAGCTGCCGTCGGCGTTCAGCTCCGCCCGGGTCCGCAACAGACCCAGCGCCGTTCCGCAGTGGGGTTCCGTCAGCGACATCGCCGTCATCCACTCACCGGTGACGATCTTCGGCAGGTACCGGGCCTTGAGTTCGTCGGAGGCACGCCGGCTGATCACCTCGTACGCGCCCGGTGAGGTGAGTGGGGCCATGGCGAAGGAGAAATTGGCGCCGGCGAGTACCTCCTCGATGATGGTGTAGAGGAAGCCCGGCATGCCGTCGCCACCATCCTCGGTGCGACAGGTCAGCGAAGGCCAGCCGCCGTCGACGTAGCCACGATAGGCGTCGACGAAGCCGGGCGCGCACACGACACCGTCCGGGCCCAGTGTTGCGCCCACGCGGTCGCCTTCGGCGTTCCACGGTGCGATCTCCTTGGCTGCGAAATCGCCGAAAAGATCGATCGTGGACGAGACGAGGTCTTCGTCGACGTTCTCGAAACCGGAGAACTCCGTCAGGTGTCCCACGGCGAGGACATCGTTGAGGACGAACTTCAGATCGTCCAGGGGAGGTTGGTAATCAGGCATGACAGTCCTTTCCAGCTTCCTCCGACTCGGTTGCGGACAACCGTTCAGCCGGACTCGGTCACGGCTTCCCGAGCCGGTTCTCCCGCTTCGCGGAGCCGCCGGCGGTTCAGCTTGTTGGTCGCCGTCCTCGGCAACGACGACACGAAGTGGAACTTGCGCGGGCGTTGGTAGCCCGACAGTGGCGACGTGGCCATGAAGTCCTCCAGGGCCTTCGCCGTCAACGACGGGTCACCGGTCACCACGAAGGCGTGGACCTGCTGGCCCCACTCCGGATGCGGCAGACCGACGACTGCCGCCTCAGTCACGGACGGATGGCCCAGCAGCACCTCTTCGACCGCGTTGGGCATGATGTTGATGCCGCCCGAGATGATCATGTCGTCGCTGCGGCCCTCAAGGAACAGGAAACCGTCCTCGTCGAGTCGGCCCAGATCGCCGGAACGCCACCAGCGGCGGCCGTCCTCGTCCACGTGGAACAGCTTCGCTGTCAACGCCTCGTCGCCCCAGACGCCCTCGCCCACACTCGGCGAGGTCGCCATCACCTCGCCCACCTCGCCGACCGGCATCAGGTCATGGGCGCTGCCGCCCTCCCGGACGATGCGCACCTCGGTGTTGAGACACGGGCGTCCGACACTGTTGAGGCGTTCACCCCGCATGTCCTTGGCGACGTTGACGCTGACCATGCCGAACATCTCGGTGGAGCCATAGGCCTGGACGATGTTCGGCGACACCGTGTCCCGGATCCGCCGCAGTGTGGTGCTGTCCATCGGCTCCGCGGCGAACTGGGCCTGGACGACGCTGGCGTAGGTGTCCGCGTTCGAGTCCAGCGTCAGCAGCTTGCGCCACATGGTCGGGGTGAGGGACACGTGCGTGATCCGCTCACGCCGGATGGCGGCCAGGTATTCCGGCAGGTCGAACTTCTCCAGGAACACACAGCACGCGCCCGCGTTGAGGAACGGCACCCACGTCGCATAGCACCCCGTGAAGGCGGTGCTGTAGGGCACGATCACCCGTTGTCCCGGACGCAGGCCGGCGTAGATCCCCAGGGCGGTGCGTGCCGCGTCCACCGCACCCCGATGGCTGTGCAGGACCCCCTTGGGCAGCGACGTCGTCCCCGAGGACAGGATGATCACAGCGGGGTCGTCCTCGGCCGGTACCGGCAGGTCGTGAGCCGGCGCGAACCCTGCCAGGTCCCGCGGGACTTCCCGCCCCGACACCAGTGCCTCGGCGGAACCCGTGGCGCCGGATCGCAGCGGGATCCCCCTGAGCGGACCGGCGCACACCTCGCCCATCGCGGTCAGGGTCGGCGTGAGCGACGCGTCGTGCAGCACGAGGCCGATGTCGAACTTGTCGCACAGCCGCGCCAGGAGTTGCGCCGCCTCACGGGTATGGAAGACCACCGGAATCGCACCTGACCGCACCACCGCCAGCCACGCCACCAGGTGCACCGTCGAAGGCAGGGTCAGCAACCCCACGCGCATGCCGGGCACGACACCTTCGGCGCGCAGCAACGACACCATGCGGCGCGACGCCTCGTCCAGCTCACCGAACGTCAACCGCGAGACGCTGTCCGCCGCGGCCTCGGAGTCGCGAAACACGCGCGCCACCCGATCGAACGCCGCACACACCGTCAACGGACTACCCGTCGACATAACTGCTCCTTTCGTACCCAGTCCGAACTGGGCGCCGGCCCGCAATCCGTCGCGGGCCGGCGGTTTCAGTGGATCCGGTCACTCCCGCGCGCCGGCCCGTCACCAACCGCCTGATCGCCGCGCCGCTCACTCCTCAGCCCTACGGGAGAGGTCGCCAGCCCTCCGGGAGAGGTCGTTCCGCTCGTCGTCCATCGCTGCGCACACGGTTCTCACGCGGCCGCGGTGCCGCTCTCCCCGGGCAGGACCACCACGTTGACGAAGCCCCCCGGCCGCGACCCGACGAACTCGAAAGCCTCGTTGACCTCGGACAGGGCGAAGCTGCGGTGCTCCATGTACGACAGGTCGATCACGCCGGCGGCGATCATGGCGATCATCCGGTCGATCTCCGCCGCGTTGAACCAGTTGGATCCCTTGGCGTGGACGTCCTGCATCAGCACCTCCATGTAGGTCTGCGTGACGTCACCCACGGCACCGCCCGCGACCAGGGCCGCACCTCCACCGTCCTTGACCGCCCGCAGGAGCGCGCTGGTGCCACCGGCGTCGCCGCCCATGCCCAGGCAGTCGTACATCGCGTCGACGCCGATGCCGCCGGTGCGCTCCTTCGCCCAGGCCACGAGGTCGACTCCGTCCTCGGACGAGATCGTCTCGACGCGGCCGGGGGCCATCTGCCGCACCCGCTCCAGCAGTTCGCGGTTGCGCCCGACGCCCAGGATCTTCGTCGCGCCCATGCCGAGGGCGATCGCCACCGCGGCGACACCCAGCGTTCCCGTCACCCCGTTGATCAACAGGCTCTTGCCGGGGCCGAGGCCGGCCTTGAGGAGAGCGGCGAACGAGGTTCCGACGTATCCGAACCGCGAGGCCGTCAGCAGATCGATCGACTCCGGCAGGCGGGCGACCTTCGCCGCCGGGGACAGCACGTACTCCGACAGGCCGCCCAGCGGGTACTGGTTGATCAGCTGCCCACCGTGTTCCGTCGGCGCCATGTAACCGCGCAGGCAGCCGTATGGGCAGAGGTCGGTCCGCCCGCGCCGGCACTGGTGGCATGTGTTGCAGGTCAGCCACGGGTCGACGTAGACCCGCTCCCCCACCTCGAGATCGATGACGTGCTCACCCACCGCCTCGACCGTCCCCGCCACGTCGAGCCCGAACACCGCGGGAAAGTCCTGCATCACGAACGGGGTGTAGCCATTGATGACGTTGAACGAGTTGGGCACGAGCGAGCAGGCCGCGACCTTGACCAGGACGTCGTTCGGGCCTGGAACCGGCTTGTCGGCCAAGCCGACCTCAAGCGGTTTGCCCGGGGCGACGAGACGGGCGACATTGATCTTTGGCATGGTCTGAACCTCACTGTTCGGGACCCCCTCACCCCTGGGCAGACGCAGCAGTGTGAAGAGAAAGCAGCAGTGTGAAAAGAAGAGGGAAGGCCTGTTGCACCTTGCGGGTCAGGTGGAGATGTCGGGATGGGGCAGCGTGACGTGCGCCAGGCGGCGCGCGTACTCCCTGTGAAATCCCAGTGGTTCGTCGAAGTCGTGCTCGAAAAGCGCGATGAACAGCGTCACGGTGAGGAAGGGGTGGGCACCCAGGTGGAAAAGAGTGACGTAGTCGTGCGTGCTGAGCGCCTCCCGCTCGACGTCGTCGAAGGCGAGCCAGGTGCTGCGCTCGTCGTCGCGGGCGCCCAGGATCCGGTTGGCCTCGTGCTCCTCCCACCACGCGACGGTTCCGCGCGGGTCCTCGTGGTACCGCTCCGTCAGCTCGCTGTCCCGGTCAATGGTGAAGAGGAACTTGTTGACGAGATATCTGCTCACTGCGGGGCCCCTTCCGGGTACCACGTGAAGTAGGCCTCCATCGTGTGGTAGAGGTCGAGGGTGTCGACGTAGTCCGCCTTCGCGTTCTCCCCGGCGACACCCATCATGAGCATGAAGTCCATGAATCCGTGCGTGGCGTTGCCCGGCAGGTGCAGGCTGTCGAGCGTCACCTCTGAGAGGCATCCGTCGAAGTCGCCCGACGCGATCCAGTTGACGGCCTTGCGGTCGAACTCCGGGTCCGGTCCGTGCTCGCCGAACTGGCGGGGCCCGCCGAGTTCGAGCGACAGGTGGCCGGTCCCGATCACGGCCACCCGCAGGTTCTCCGGCCACGAGTCGATGATCTCCCGGATCGTCTCGCCCAGCCTGATGAACCGCTCCGGCCTGGGCAGCGGCGGCGCGAAGATGTTCGTGTAGATCGGTACGATCGGCAGATCCGCTTCTGGCCTCAGGGTGATGATCGGGCAGGTGATCGAGTGGTCGATCCGCAGCTCGTTGCTGAACGCGAGGTCGTAGCCCGCGTCGATCCCCTTCCGGAGGATGTGGGCCGACAGTTCCTCATGGCCCTGGAACTTCATGCGCGGAAGCCCGAACTCCCGTTCCTCGTTCCACCAGTTGGCGTCGTAGACGGGGGCTTTGCCGACGAGGAACTGGGGCATGTTGTCCAGCCACAGCTGGTGGAAGTGGTCCGCGCCGACCATGACGAGCACGTCGGGGCGGGCCGAGGTCAGCGTCGCGCGGAACCGTTCGATTTTCGCGACCCACTCGTCGGCGAACGGCGGGCGGTCGGCTCCGGTGGCCGTGCTGGCCCGGTAGTAGAACGGATGGTGCGTTGAGGCGATCACTGCGCACACAGTCGCCATCGGAGTCTCCTCTAGGTGGGCATGATCAGGAGCAGGTCACAGTCCGTCCGGACCGGCTGGGTCGAGCGGCCACGGACCGCCCCGGTAGGTGGTTGCAAATGCGGCTGCACCGCTACGGACCGAACGTCACGACCTGCCGCGCGGACGCGGTACCGGTCTTCTGTGCGGACCAGGCCTCCGGCAGCCGGTCGAGCGGGACCCGCTCGAAGGCGACCTCCAGGCGGCCGGCCGCCGCGAGCTCGCCGATCTCGTCGAGCGCGGCCAGCAGCTGCTCGCGGGACAGGTCGTTGTTGGAGTAGCCGAGGATCTGCCGGGCACCTCCGCGTACGACGGACGAGGCGAAGACCGCCTGGTCACCGGCCGTGGCGCCGAGATTCACCAGACGCCCCCGCGGCCGCAGACACAGCATGGCGGCCGCTGCCGGTTCCCCCCACAGCCCGTCGAGCACGAGGTCGAACGGGTCGCTCGAAAGCTCGTTGATCCGGGCCGCCAGCTCGGCGGGGCTCTCGTCGTCCCGCATCTGCACGCAGTCGGCACCCAGGGACCGGGCCGCAGCCATGCTCCGGTCGGAGCGGCAGAGCGCCACGACGCGTTTCACGCCGCGTGCCCGGGCGAGCTGGATCGCGGACTGCCCGACCACACCGCCGCCGCCCAGCACCAGGACCGACTCACCGGCGACCAGTCCACCCG
This sequence comes from Streptomyces phaeolivaceus, assembly GCF_009184865.1. Taxonomy (NCBI): domain Bacteria; kingdom Bacillati; phylum Actinomycetota; class Actinomycetes; order Kitasatosporales; family Streptomycetaceae; genus Streptomyces; species Streptomyces phaeolivaceus. The sequence goes on from NZ_CP045096.1 coordinate 1,009,057, forward strand.
TCCAGGTCATCGCCATCAGAGCGGCGACCGCGGACAGGCCCAGGGCCGCGAGCAACCCGGGGTCGACGTCGTTGACCACCGGGAACACGTCCTCGTCCGGCACGGCCACCACTTCGCTGAGGGCGCCGTCGCCCGGCGCCATGCCGGCCCAGGTGCGGAACCAGACCAGGCCGCCCGCGTCCCCGGCCGGGCCGACGACCGCACCGACGCCCTGCACGCCCGGAACGTACGGCAGCGCGGGCGCGCCGAGGTACGCCCGACCGGAGGCGCAGAGCAGATCCAGTCGGCTGATCGGCGCCGCGAGCGTGCGGATCAGCGTGTGTCCCGGCGGGGTCGGTGGCAGGGCCCGGGACCGGACCACCGGCGCGGTCCTGTACTCCTCCAGGACACCGGCGCGGACCGTGATGCCGGGTGCCGCGCCCGGGCTGGTCACTCCCATACCAGCCCCCCGACGGACAGGCCGGAAGGGCTCGTCAGGTCGAGGCGGAGCATGCGTCCCGGCATGAACACCCCGCACTGTTGATCCAACATAGCGGACATCGGCTCCACTCCCCAGGTCATTGAGGCGTCATTCTGTCCGCGCCAACTAAAAACCGTGGACCAGGTCGAACGGAAGGTTCCGTCCATCCCCCGATGTGTGCTGCGACTGAGCCGACGGCGCACGGTCCGGTGCCGAGTGGTCCGATTGCCCAGTTCCTACGATGCCGACTGGGCGATCAGCGCAATGACAGAGCCGACCGGGCGACGCAGGGCCCGACACGCGCTCCGGAGGCGGTCAGCCCTGGCACAGGATCTCGTCGCCGAAGACGTCGGCGAGCACGAGCGCGGCGTGCAGGTCGAAGATGTCGCCGGCGAAGTCGCGCCCCAGGCACTCTGCGGCCTTGTGCACGCGGGCCGATACGGTGTTCCGCGCGATGTGCAGCCGCCGCGCCGTCTCGTTCGGGCTCGAGTGCGCGTCGAAGTAGGTCTTCAGGGTGTGCCGAAGCTCGGCCGCCTGCCGGTCCCGCCCGAGCAGCCCGTCGAGTCGGCCGGCCACGAAGGCGCGTGCGCGCGGGAAGTCGGCTGCCATGAGCAGCACGACCTCCAAGTCCCGGTAGCGCCACAGAGCGGGTGGGCTGCTCACCCGCGCGCGCAGGTCACGGACCTCGCACGCCTGCCGGAGGGTCGTCCGGAAACCGGCGACCCCGGCCCCGCGTCCTCCGACGGAGACCACGACCCCGCCCGGCAGGGACACCGCCGGGTCGACGGCTTCGAGCCCTCTGCCGACACCGCCCAGCCACACCCAGACCTCGTCTTCCGCCGGATGCACGAGGCGCTGGAGGGACTGCGACGCCCTCGCTATCCGGTAGCCGAGCCTCCGCAGGTCCTCGGCGCCGACCGTAGAGCTACCGCTGCCGTCATGGGAGAGCACAACGGCCTGGTGAACCTGCTGGAGCGAGTACTGCAGCACGCCCTCGAACTCGTCGATCAGGCCGCCGCGCGGGGCGAGACTTCCCTCGTCCCGCGAGAGGAGGTCCTGTACGGCTCGTACGCGTGCGGCCGCCGGGCTGGCCGTGAAGCGGGCGTGCTCCTGGCTGTAGATCTCCGAAGCCGTCCTGGCGAACCGGTCCCAGTGCTGGAAAAGCCGTGCGGACACGGAGCGGAGGGAGGCCCCCCGGCGCTCAAGGGGAGCCAGTTGCTCACAGGCGGCCAGGAACACCTCGGACATGCAGGCGTGCCCGAGCCGGAGGCCGTTGACCAGTTCCTCCAGGGTGATCTCACCGTTCGCGCACTGGGTGATGTTGCGCTTCGCGTCGTCGGTGATCGCGGGAACGGCGCCGGCCCCGCTCATCTCCAGCAGGGCGCTGAGCGTGATCGACTCCGTGGCCGGGGGCAGGGTGGGGTCGTTGCCGAGGGGCGGGATGCCCTCCGAGAGCCGTGCGGCGACCTCGGCGCCGACCTGCGCGGCCCAGGCGACAGCACCCGGTCCGAGGCGGCGGAGCACGGTGTCGACCAGTTCCGGGTCGGCCACGGGTTCCGGAACGGGCATTGCGGGGTCGGGACGGAGTTGCTCCAACCAGTCCTCACGCACCGCCGGAGATCCGACGCGCGGAGATCCGACGCGCATGCCCGGGTCAGCAGCCATGTCCCACACCACCAGGTCGCATGTGCCCGCCCGCCCCGCGGTGGGAGCAGTGCCATGTGCGGGTGCGCTCCGCTCGGGCCGCGCCGTCGGAGCAAGGCGGTGCGAGGTCGAACCGTGCACCTTGCCGGGGTCTCGGCACCGAGGTCCTGACCCCAGGAGGTCGGGGGATCTTTCCGCGCACCTTCTGCCTTGTCAAGGGTAGCCGCAGGCCTGGTCGGCGGCTAGGCGGGAGGCCGGCCGCGGTGGAGCCGCAGCCCAGCGCCCGGACCCGTGCACCTTGACGTCGCAGAGGCACCCTTCTAACGTCCTCTATGCAAAACATACGATCCTCTATGGCGGTCATTCGATGAAACTAGCGTCCTCGTTCACGATTCCAGCCGCAGCCGACAAGGTTGTGACCCTGTTCCTCGACCCGACCACGATGAGTTCCTGCATTCCGGGGTGCGAGGAACTGGTCCAGACCGACGAAACCCACTACAAGGGCAGCCTCGTCAACGAGGTCGCCCACGTGCGGTTCAAGGCAGGCTTCACAGCGGAGATCACCTCCCTGACGATGTCCGAGAACTCAGCGCAGCCGGCGGTGGTGAAGGCCGTCCTGCGCGGTGAGGACCGCCGTCTGGGCAGCACCATCCGGATGGATGCGACGCTCACCGTGACCCCGCAGGGTGCCACCGGTGACACATCCGAGGTGAGCTACGAGTTCGAGCTCGGTATCCGGGGCAAGCTGGGCCGACTCGGCGAGTCAGTGATCCGCCGCCGCACCGCGGAGGTGGAGAAGCACTTCGCCGAGGCCCTCACCGCCATCTGCACCGGCCGCCCGGTGCCGCAGAGCGGGAAGGGCGAGGGGGACAAGAAGCTCCGCGCAGTCCCGGCCACCCAGCCGGTCGACTCAGGCGGCCTGACGACGGCCCCGGTGCCGCAGCCGGCCGGCGCAGCCCGGTTCGCCGTGGCTCCGGTCGAGGAGCAGCCGCGCCAGAACTGGCTCGTGCTCGGCCTCGCCGTCGCCGCGTCGTTCGCCTACGGCATCCTGGTCGGCGGGCGCAAGGGCGGCCGCAGGTGACCGCCGTCCGCGTCCACCGCCCGGAGTCCCTCGAAGAGGCGACCTCCCTGCTCGGCGAGCTGGACGACGTGATGGTCTACGGCGGTGGCACCGCCATCCAGATCCTGCGCAAGCAGGGCCTGCTCTTCACGGAGGACTTCGTCGACATCGGGCGGGTTCCCGGTCTGCGCGACCTCACCGCCACCGCCGACGGCCTCACCGTCGGAGCACTGGTGCCCCTGCGCCGGGTGGAGACCGATCCGCAGGTGCGGCGGCTCGCTCCGCTCGCTGCCGAGACCTACGGGCAGGCCGCCCATCCCCGGGTCCGCAACACTGCGAGCTCGGGTGGCAATATCGCCCACGGCGACTACCGGCTCGACCCGCCGACCGCGCTGGTCGTCCTCGACGCCACCGTCCACCTCGCCTCCGCCGCGGGCACGCGTGAGGTGTCGATCCGTGAGTTCTTCACCGACTTCCAGGAGACCGCCGTCGAGCACGGCGAACTGATCACGGCCATCACCGTGCCGCGCCAGCCCGAGGGCGCGCGGGGAAGCTTCGCCAAGATGCGCAGCCTCAGCGAGCACGACTGGCCCTGCGCCTCCGCAGCGGTCCTCGCGGTCCCCGACGGTGACTTCGTCGAGATCCGGATCGGACTGGGGGCCGTAGCCCCCACGACCGTCTACCTGGCCTACGACCTCACGCCGGACATGGACGAGCAGCAGGCCGTCGAAGCCGCCATCGACATCGCGAACTCCGCGATGGACCCGATCGCCGACATCCGGGGCAGCGCGTCGTACAAGGCGCACCTGGGCCGGGTCGCCGTCGAGGAGGCCGTCCGTCGCAGCCTGAAGGAGCTCCCCCGTGACTAAGAACCTCCACACCACACCGCGCGCCAAGACCCCGCCCGTCGAGGTGGAGCCCGCTGCCGACGAGCCCGATCCCCGCTACGGCGTCGGCGAGCGCCGCAAGCGGTTCGACGCACTCGGCCGGGTGCGCGGCACCATCCGCTACACCGGTGACGAAGGCATCGCGCCCGGCACCGTGTTCGTCGGCGTCCATCGCAGCACGATGCCCCACGCCCGGATCGTGGCCGTGCACACCGAGGCGGCCCTCGAGATCGACGGTGTACTGGAGGTGGTCACCGGCAGCGACCTGTACAAGGTGCTCGGTGACCGCATCTACACGGGCCCCGCCTTCGCCGACCAGCCGTGCCTCGCGGTCGACAAGACCCGCTTCGTCGGCGAGGCGGTCGCGGCGGTGCTCGCCACCGACCTCGCGACCGCCCGCTCCGCCGTCGACGAGATATCCGTCGAGTACGAGGAGCTGCCACCCGTATACGACGTCGAGGACGCGCTGCGCGGCGACTCGTTCGTCCACGAAGAGCTGCGCCCGAGCTCGGTGTTCGCCGACCTCGCCCACCTGCACGGCGTGCGGGGCACGAACGTCGCCTACGAGTACCGGCAGGTGCTCGGCGACTCGGCCGCCGAGCACGCGCGGGCCGCGACGACCGTCTCCGCGACGACCTGGGCGCCGCCCACCCATCACGTGCCCATCGAGTTGCCGTCGACGACGGCGTGGGTCGACAGCGGCCGGCTGGAGTTGCTCTCCACCACCCAGACACCGTCGTACGTCCGGCAGACGGTTTCGGATCTGCTGGACCTGCCACTGTCCCGCGTGAGGATCATGACACGGCCGCTGGGCGGCAGCTTCGGGTGCAAGATGTACGACCGTCTGGAGCCGCTGGCCGCAGCCCTGGCCTGGACCACGGGCCGCCGGGTCCGGATCGACGCGACCCGTGAGGAAGCGTTCCTGCTGACCACTCGGCACGGTGCCGAGGTGATCGGCTCGATGTCCGCGGACGCCGACGGCAACATCGTGGCCGTGAGCTCCGACGTGCGGTACGACACCGGTGCCTTCGCCGACGTCGGACCGCGGATCGCCGCCAAGTCGGGCCTGGTCGCGCCCGGGCCCTATCGGATCGCGAGCGTCGACGTGCGGTCACGCTGCATCTACACGAACAAGGTCTCGGCCGGCCCGTTCCGCGGCTTCGGCGTCCCCCAGGTCACGTGGTCGCACGAGACCCTCGTCGACGAGCTCGCCCGCGAACTCGGGGAGGACCCCTACCTCTACCGCCGGCGCCATCTCCTGCGCGAGGGCGACATCGCCACCGTCGGTACGAAGATGCACAGCGCCGACTTCCTCACCTGCATCGACGAGGTCACCAAGGCGATCGGGTGGGACAAGCCCACACCGCAGGGCGACGGCCGGTGGGTGCACGGGAAGGGCGTCGCCGTGGGCATGAAGGCGGTCCTCACGCCGACCATCGCCAACGCCACGCTCAACCTCAACCAGGACGGCTCCGCGACACTGCTGATCAGCACGGTCGACATGGGCCAGGGCAGCGACACGATCATGTCGCAGATCGCCGGCGAGGTCCTCTGCCTCGACAGCCGCCGCATCCACGTCGTCCGTGCCGACACCGACGCGACCCCCTACGACACGATCACCGCGGGAAGCCGCTCGACCTACCACACGGGCAACGCCGTGCGGCTCGTCGCCGAGGCGATGCGGACCAAGCTGCTGGGCTTCGCGGCCGAGCAGTGGGGCGTGCCCGCGAGGGAGCTCGTGCTCGACGCACGGGGCGTGACCCACAAGAAGAGCGACAAGCTCGTCACACTGCCCGAACTGGTGCGTGCCAAGTTCGGCGCCCGCGGGGCGACGGTCACCACCTCGGAGAACTTCACCAGCTGGTGGGTGCCCTACGACCACGACACCGGCCTGTCGGAGAAGGTGACCGAGCACTGGTTCGCCGGTGCCGCGGCCGTCCGGATCGCGGTCGACACCTACACCGGGCGGATCCGCACCCAGCACCTCGCGATCGCGGGCGACGTCGGCCGGGCCATCAACCCGACGCTGGTCGAGCAGCAGCTGACCGGCGCGGCGGTGATGGGCATCGGACACACGTTGTTCGACGAGCTGGTCTTCGACCAGGGTCAGATCACCAACGCGACGCTCCTGGACTACCAGTTGCCCTCGATCAAGGACGTGCCCGAGAAGATGACCCCGATCATCGTCGAGAGCGCGCACCGCGAGGGGCCGTTCGGCGCCAAGGGCGTCGGTGAGACCACCATCCTGCCGATCGCCCCGGCCTACGCCGGCGCGGTCCGCGACGCCTGCGGCGTCCGCATCACGACCCTGCCCCTCACGCCGGAGCGGGTGCTGCACCACCTCGCGGCCTCTGAGAACGCCCGGAAGGCGAAGCGATGAACGAGATCACTCTGCGGGTCAACGGCACACCGCACAAGGTCGCAGTCGACGACACCACGGTGCTGCTCGACGCGCTGCGCCAGCGGATCGGCATCACCAGCACACGCGAGGGGTGCGGTGTCGGCGCCTGCGGTGCCTGCACCGTCCTCGCCGACGGCACGAGCGTGTCCTCCTGCCTGGCCTCGGCCGTGCGGTACGACGGTGTCCCGCTGACCACCGCCGACGGGCTCGCGGAGGACGACCCCGTGGTCTCGTCCTTCGTCGACAGCGACGCGATGCAGTGCGGGTACTGCATCCCCGGTTTCGTGCTCATGACCAAGGAGCTGCTGGCGGAGAACCCGACGCCGAGCGATGAGGAGATCGCCGATCACCTCGAGGGCAACATCTGCCGCTGCGCCACCTACCCGGAGATCATCAAGGCCGTGCGGCTCGCGGCGGACAGGACCGCACCGTGATCCTGGAACGCCCCTGGGGCTCCATGCACTACCTCGACGAAGGATCCGGTCCGCTCGTCGTCCTGCTCCACCCCCTCGCCGAGGCCGGTGAGTTGTGGCGCCGATGGATCGACGAACTGACGCCGCGTTTCCGGGTCGTCGCACCGGACGCCCGCGGGCACGGCGACTCCGTGTGGGACGGCACCGAGTTCTCGGTCCCTGATCTCGCCGCCGACGTCGCGGCCCTCGTCGACCACCTCGGCGCCGGGCCGGCCCGGGTCGCAGCGCTCTCCATGGGCGGTTGCACGGCGGTGGCCCTCGCGGTGCGCCATCCCCACCTCGTGCACAGCCTGGTGCTGGCCGACACGACCGCCGACTACGGCCCGGGCAAGGAGACTGCCTGGGGCGAGCGGGCGGCAAAGGCCATCACGGTCCCACGCGAGCAGCAACTCGCCTTCCAGGTCGACCGCTGGTTCTCACCACGCTTCCTCAAGCAGGACCCGGCCGAGGTCGAACGTATCTCCCGGATCTTCACCCGGACCGACTCCCCGGCGCACGCCGCGGCCTGCCGGGCCCTGCGCGCCTACGACGACTCCGCACGGCTCGGGGAGATCACGGCCCCCACCCTGGTGCTCGTCGGTGAGGACGACTACGCCACCCCGCCGGTTATGGCCGAGGCCCTGCACGCCGGCATCGCCGGATCGCGACTCCAGGTGCTTCCCGAGGTCCGGCACCTCAGCCTCGTGGAGAGCCCGCAGGCCCGGGCACTGGCCAGCGAGCACCTCGCCCCGTGAACGTGACCGTCCCCGCCACGGATGCCGGGACGACAGGCGTGGCTCATCGCCGCCGCGATCGCCGGAAACGAGGTCACGGCGGCGATTCGCTCCGCCGAACGGGGACTGTCAGCCCCCAACACCTCGACGACGAGGCGCGCACCAGTACCAGTCACACCACTCATCAACAAGGAGCAGTCATGCCCACCCGGATTCTCGCTCTGGTCGGAAGCCTTCGGTCCGGCTCGCACAACCGGCAGCTCGCTGAAGCGGCCGTCACGCACGCACCCGTCGGCGTCGAGGTGCAGATCTTCGAAGGACTGGCCGAACTCCCCTTCTACAACCAGGACATCGACACGCCGGGGAACGTTCCCGCCGCCGACGCGCTGCGCGCCGCGGCCGGGGCCGCCGACGCCCTCCTGCTGTGCGCACCCGAGTACAACGGCGCGATGCCGGCCCTGCTGAAGAACGCCATCGACTGGCTCTCACGTCCCTATGGCCAGGGCGCCATCAGCGGGAAGCCGGTCGGCGTCATCGGCGCCGCCCACGGACAGTACGGCGGCGTGTGGGCCCAGGATGATGCCCGCAAGGTTGCGGGCATCGCCGGTGGAGCTGTCGTCGAGGGCATCAAGCTCGCCGTGCCCTTCTCCGGAGACCGCTTTGACGCCACCCACGCGGCCAAGGACCAGGAAATCGCCGAATCCATGCCCCGGATACTCACCGCCCTGGCAGACGTCTGCCTGACGGACGCCTGACGGCAAACCAGGCCGCGATGACCCGCCCCTCGCGGCGGTTGCTCTGCCCGGCCGCCCGATGACAGCCCACCGGTCCGGTTTCCCGGACAGCCCGGACCGGTGGGCACCGGCACCCGCAGGTCAGTGGCCCCGACTGACGCACATTCTGAGAAGCCGCCCAACACCCCCACCTGAATGATCGATCATCGATCAGTTCATGAGGAGATGCCATGCAGACTCAAGAACCGGAGTTCCAAGGGACGACGCCCGACGGGTTCGACACCGTCCGTGACGCCTCCGCGGCCGGCCCTCTCCAGCGCGGTGAGGGCGGTCCGTGCACCCGGGACACCGCCCAGATGCCGCGCTCGGCAGCCAGGGGCGTCTCATCGGGCACCGGTCGGCACCGCGGACGGTGCGCTGACGAGCCGTGTGACTTCGGCGGACAGACATACGTCGGACACGGCCGTCACCGCCGCCCTGCGCGACCAGGCCCGGCGTACAGAGTTCCCGATGGCCGCGATGACGTGTCGAGACATCCGGAGGCCGGCGCCGATGACCGCGAGAGTGAGCTGCGCCGGGAGACGCACGAGTCCGCCGCGGAGCACGACGCGCACTTCGCGCAGGCCCTGGATTTCCTGGACGGCATGTACTCGGCCGCGGTGCGCATGACGCGCGACCCGGCCGACGCGGAGGGTCTGGTGCAGGAGGTGTACGCGAAGGCGTACACCTCCTTCGGCCAGTTCCGGCAGGGCACCGATCTCAAGGCATGGCTCTACCGAATCCTCACCAGCACGTTCATCGACACCTACCGCACCATGCGACGGGAGCCCCAGCGCAGCCGGACGGAGGAGACCGACGACCGGCAGCCGGCCCGGGCCGGGTCGCACATGCCGACGGGCTGCGCTCCGCCGAGCGCCAGGAGCTCGACCTCCTGCCCGATGCGGATGTGAAGGCCGCGCTCCAGGCGATAGCGGAGGAGCCCCGGATCGCCGTCTACTTGGCGGACGTCGAGGGGTACACCCGCCAGGAGATCGCCGACATCATGGGCACCCCCATCGGCACGGTGGCCACCCACCTGCACCGGGGCCGGGGCCAACTGCGCGTGCTGCTGCAGGACTATGCGCGTGGGCGCGGGTCCGTCCCCCCGCGCGTGCCGCCCGTCAGCTCGAACCAGACCGATCCGCCGCGTCCGCGGGGTCTGTTGCCCGGAAGGGCGCCGGCGCGTCCGCGTTGAGCAACGTCCCGCGGCCACAGCGCACACCTGCCGATGGACATCCGCATCCAGCAGAAGGGCTTTCGACATGCTGCCACCGTCGTCCGGCGTGTCCGGTATCCATGTGGCACGCCAGTCGAGCGGATCGCCGAGCCGCCGTCGGCCACACGCCGTGGTGGAGGCATCGTGGCGGGCGACCGTCCGGGCGAGGCCGCCGCGCTGGCGGCGCTCGCATTCGCGGGGATGATGTGCGCCGTCCAGACGGCGCTCGTTCCGGTCCTGGCTGCCCTGCCGGCCCTGCTGCGCACCTCGTCGTCCTACGCGAGCTGGGCGATCACCGCGACGCTCGCAGCTCGTCGTCATGGTGGTGGGGCGGACTCTGCAGGGTTTCGTGATGGGGGCCATCGCGCTGGGTCTCAGCATCATGCGCGGGTGCGTCCTGCTCGTCGAACACGTCGACTGGCACGTGCTCTTCTGCACCATGGCCGGCATCGGCCTGCTCGTCATGGCGCTGACGATGTGGGTGGTGCCGCAGTCCCCACCGTCTGCCCCGGGCGGCTTGGACCTGCTGGGTGCGGTGGGCCTGTCCGCCGGCCTGGTGGCGCTGCTGCTGCCGATCAGCAAGGGTGGCGACTGGGGCTGGGCGAGCACCATCACCTTGGGTCTGTTCAGCGCCGCGGTCGTGATCCTGCGGTCCTGGGGCGCCCTGGATCCCTCCCAGACAGCGGCGGCGAACGGTCTCAACAGCCTGATGCGCTCGATCGGCACCTCGGTGTCCAGCGCGGTCATCGGCACGGTGCTCGCCCATCCGTGATCGCATGCTCCGCCGGAGGGCCCCCCGGGTCAGCCGGGGTTGTGCACGGAGGCACTCACTCAGGCAGGGGTTTGCCCTTGGTCTCGGGGCAGAAGAGCGCGACGACGAGCCCCAGCACGTAGATGAGACCGACGGTGGTGGCCGCGATCCCGTAGCCGCCGAGCCGGGAGATGATGGCGCCCGCGGTCAGTGGGCCGAGGAACGCGATGAAGCGCGCGGCGTTGAACACGAACGCCGCACCGGTCGCCCGCAGGTGCGTCGGGTAGAACTCGGGCAGCCACACCGGCATCCAGGTGTACTGGCCCAGGGTGAAGAACCCGTTCACGACGAGGACGAGCACGATCAACCGGAGATCGTGCGTCCACAGGAACAGCACCGGGGTGAGCACGAGCGAGGCGCCGAAATACAGCAGGACCGCGGGTCTCCGGCCGAACCGGTCGGCGAGGAAACCGAAGGCGATGTAGCCGGCGACCGCGCCGACGTTGTAGATCATGCCTGCCCGGCTCGCCCAGGCGGCGGCGTCCTGCCCGGAGTCGGACGCGAGGGAACCGACGTAGGCCGGCACCCAGGTGGAGACGCCCCACCAGCCGAGTGTGGTGGCCAGGGACATGAGCGAGCCGAGGATCGTCAGCATGCGCAGCTTCGGGTCGGACAGCACTTGGTACAGGGTCAGCCGGGTGAAGGACCGCTCCCCCGCGGTCAGTTCGTCGTCGCCACGCTCGCGCAGCTCGCGTCGGCGTTGATGTGCGGCGGTCCACTGCTCCGACTCGGGCACCTTCCGCCGCAGCCACAAAGCGAACAGCGCGGGCAGCACGCCGATCAGGAAGAGGTAGCGCCAGGAGTCGGCGCCGAGAGGGGCGATGAAGTACCAGCATGCCGAGGCGACGAAGAAGCCGAGTCCCAGTCCGCACTGCATCAGGCCGGCGGCCTTCGCCCGCGCGTTCTTCGGCCAGGTCTCGGCGACCAGGGCGGTGCCGGTGCCCCACTCGGATCCGAGCGCGAAGCCGGTGATGAACCGCAGCACCAGGAACGAGGTCCAGGACCACGACAGCGCCGTGAGGCCGGTGAAGGTCGCGTACAGGACCATCGACGTCAGCAGTGCGCGGCGGCGGCCGAAGTAGTCGGCGAAGATCCCGCCCAGGATCCCGCCGAATCCCCAGCCGAGAAGGGTGAGGGAGATGGTCACGCCAGTGAGGAAGGAAACCTGGGTCGCCGACGCGGACGGGTCGAGCTGTCGCAGCACGACGCCGGCGGTCAGAATGAGCGCGTAGGTCTCGAACCCGTCGAAAAGCCAGCCGAGATTGGCGGCGAACAGGGAGCGGCGCTGGGTGCGGGTCAGTGTTCCGGCCCGTGCGGTTCGGGCGGCGGCGATTTCGGCCATTGATGTCTCCTTTCGGGGCCGCTGACGACCCGGGAAACGAGGAGGCAACGGAGTCGGCGTCCTATATCAAGGACGTCACGTCCTGCATGAGAGACATTAAATTGAGGGTGTCAAGGCGGTCAAGAAGGCTGCAGCAACGCTGGGGACCACAGGCAGCCGGCGGAAGCACGGCATGGGATCGACCGGGGTTCCGCCGCTCTCAGCGGTGGAAGGCCGACGTGGAGCCGCAGAACTCGACGACGGGAAGGGCCTGACGCGGGGGTTCGGTGGCGGACACCACGCGCACCCGGGCCCCGGACACCACTCCCATCGGCGGGGCCCCCGTGACTTTACAGAAAAGGCTGAACCCCTCCTCCATGGTCACGAAGCAGGTGTTGTGCAGGGTGATGTCGCGGCGAACGACCACTCCCCTGCCCGAGCCGCGTTCGCAGACCAGATCCGTGGAGCCGCAGGCACGGCAGAGCGAACGGCGGTAGTTGGGAGTACGGCACCAGCGACACCGCTGGAAGGTCAGCACGCCGTCGGCCGGTGGTGCGGTCGGCCCGGGAGCCTCGGGGGAATCCGTCTCAAGGGTGGCGGTGACCGGCTCGGCGATGGTGGCGCCGGTGGTCACCCCCTGTTCTTTCCCGGCCTTGACGTGTTGCCGGCCATCGATTCGCAGCATGACGCTCTCCTGCACTCGGTGCGGGGGTGGAGCCCGGTCAGGCCCCGTCGCCCGCTCGCGGCTTCGCCTGCCTCCGCTCGGCAAGCTCTCTCTTGATCTCGTCGTTGTGCTCGCCGAGGGTGGGCGGCGCGAGCATCTGCGTGGCGGTGGCGCCGTCGAAGCGGTGTGGGGGACGAATGTGCTCGACCAGCCCCTCGGTCGGGTGAAGCGCCGATATGACGACCCCGAGGTGCTGGAACTGCGGGTCCTGGATGGCCTCACTCGGCTCCAGGACCGGGGCATGCGGAACGTCCGCCGACGACAGCTCCACGAGCCACTCGTCGCGAGGCCGCTTCGCGAACGCGGCCTGCAGCATCGCCCGGAGCTCGTCGTAGTTCGCGATCCGTGCGGCATGGGCCGCGAAGCGCGGGTCCTCGGCCAGTTCGGGAAGCCCCACCGCGTTGATGAGCCCGAGCCAGAACTTCGGTGGCGAGGACAGATGCAGGGCGATCAGACGGTCGTCCGAGCAGCGCATGGCATAGCTCTGCGAGACCGCTGCCCTGCCGTACGGCCCAGGATTCTCGCCCGTTCCGAAGAAGCTGGAGTACGGCTCGGCGAGGAAGTGCGCCATGGCCTCGATCATCGAGATCTCGACGAGCCCGCCGCCACCCCGGATACCGCGCCGCACCAGGGCCGCCAAGACGCCCTGGGCGGCGTAGAGCCCGGTGACCGCGTCGGCGACTGCCGGCCCGCTGATCCGGGGATCGGACCGGTCCAGGGTCAGGCTGAGCATCCCGCTGTAGGCCTGCGCAACCGTGTCGTATGCGGGGCGCGCCGCGTAGGGGCCGGTGCTGCCGAGGCCGCTGATGGCGCAGTACACGAGGTCCGGGTTGAGGGCCCGCAGCCGCTCGCTCCCGACGCCCAGTCGTTCCGCGGCGCCAGGCCGGAAGTTGTGTATGTAGACGTCGGCGGATTCGATCAGGTCATCGAAGACCGCACGGTCCTCGGCGTCCCGGGTGTCCAGGGTGATGCTGCGCTTGTTCCTGTTGACCGCGCGGAACGTGGGGGCGTACAGAGTGCCGTCGTAGGAGCGGAAGACGTCCCCCGTGCCGGGCCGCTCGACCTTGATCACATCGGCGCCCATGTCACCCAGCAGGAGGGATGCGAGCGGGCCGGTGATGAAGGAGCCCTGTTCGACCACGCGCAGGCCCCGTAGGGGAAGGTCCGCGGGGTCGGGAGGTGCCGAGGATTCGCGTTCCATGACCGTACCCACTCTTTCGCATAGCGACCAACTTTTCGCATAGCGCACAGTACGAGGGCGTCCGAACTGACGTCAAGCAGGTCAAGGGGGCGAGAATGGCCCTGGTTGGCGCTGCGCGCTATCCTCATTGCGCATAGCGCACAATGTCGCCGCGTAGCGGCCGAGGGGAGGGCCAATGGGATCCGATCACGTCTCGTCGCTCGCGAAAGGCCTGGAGGTTCTCCAGGCCTTCAACAGGGAGCGGCCGGAACTGACCATCAGTGAGGTCGCCCGCATCATCGGGGTGACCCCCGCCGCGGCGCGCCGGTCGCTCCTGACACTCAAGGAACTGGGTTTCATCACCACCCACGGCAAGCGCTACCTCCTGACCCCGCGCGTCCTCAGGCTCAGTGAGGCGTTCCTGTCGTCCGTGAGCATGCAGGAGGTCATGCACCAGTTCCTGCAGGAGATCGTCGACCGGACCGGCGACAGCGCTTCCGTGGGCGTTCTCGACGGCGTCGACGTGGTGTACGTGGCGACCGTCTCCGTGAAACGGCCGTATCAACTGACTCCCACCGTGGGCACCCGGTATCCGGCGTACGCCTCTTCCCTGGGGCACGCGATCCTGTCCGCCTCCACGCCGGACGTCGTCGAGGACGTCCTCGCGCGATCCGAGCTCAGGCGCTACACCGACAAGACCCTGGTCGACCACCAGGATCTCCTGGCGGCGATCAAGCACGCCGCGACCAGCGGGATCGCCGGATCGAACGAACTCCTCACCTACGGCGTCATCTCGGTCGCCATGCCCATCCTCGACACGGACGGACAGGTGATCGCCGCCGTCAACTGCGCGACGACACCCACGGAGACGGGCTTCGACCAACTGCTCGAGACGCGGCGGAACCTGCTGGAACGAGCTCGCTTCCAGATCAGCGAGGCCCTCCGCCAGCACCCCGTACTGGCACACTCCGTCCGAGGACGCTCCCAGTGAAGCCGTGGCCAAACCTCCCTGTGTCCCGCGTACGGGATGTAGAGTCCTCTCACTAGGACTAACGCAAGCGGGCTCGACTCGGCAGCGTGGCGAGGAGGCCCGCGTCTAACAGGGAAGATGCCCGTGCCTAACGAGGTTCCCGCTGTGAGCGCAGCGATCCGCATCCTCGAGCGCCTTGCCGCGGAATTGCCACGAGCCGTTTCGCCGACCGCCCTGGTGAACGAACTCGGGCTCAATCGTTCGACCTGCTACAACATCCTGACGACGCTGCAGCGCGCCGGCTGGGTCAACAAGCTGGAATCCCGAGGCGGTTGGACACTCGGCCCCGGCCTGCTGGCCCTGACCGGGGTCAGCGACGACTCGGCCGTAGAGGTGGTCCAGGAGGAGATCGACAACCTCAGCCGCCGTCTCGGCTACGTCGTCTTCGCAGCCAGGCAGGACGGATCGGGGGGCTACACGGTCATCGCGGTGTCGGATCCCCGGCGAGGGGTGCGGGTCATCGTCGACGTCGGCGACCGCTTCCCGTTCTCCGCCCCGGCACTCATGCAGGCGACGTACGCCCATCGGCCGTTCGGTGACTTCCTCGCCGCGGCCCGCAGCCGGGCCGTGGAAAGGTTCACGGAACACACGGTCGTCGACCTCGACGAGCTGGCCAAGGTCTTCTCCGAAGTGCGCAGGCGCGGCTTCAGCACGAGCGTCCGGCAGTTCAATCTCGCCCAGAGCGGTACCGCGGCACCGGTCTTCGACCGGGCGGGCAAGCCGCATCTGTCCGTGGGCACGCTGGCCTTCTCGAGCGAACTGGACGAGGGCAACATCGAGCCGGTCGGCCGGCTGATCAGTGCCACCGCGGGACGCATCACCGACCGCACCGGCGGTACGTACCCGCCCGAGGTCGAGAACGACGAACCCGAGGCGGAGCCGGCCTCGTAGGCGAGCGCCCTGGCCATTGCCGCCGCCCGCCACCACCCCTCCCGCGCCTGGAGTACCTCCTGTACTCTTGCGCTAAGCGCAAAGCATGGCGCATAGCGCAAGAGAGGGAGGGTGGAGGACATGGCTCGATCCACACACATGAAGACCTCGATGGCGGAGGTGACCCCCGACCGCATCGTCGTGCGCGGTCTCGACCTCGCGGACGAGCTGATCGGCCGGACGACCACCGCCGAGTTCTTCTACGTGCTCCTGACCGGGAGCCGACCGTCCGCGACGCAGGCGCGCATCCTCGATGCCTGCATCGTGGCGATCGGCGAGCACGGCCTGGTCCCCTCCGTACAGGCGGCGCGCATGACCTACGCCTGCGCGCCGGAGGCGTTCCAGGGCGCCGTCGCGGCGGGTCTGCTGGGCGCCGGCTCGGTCGTCCTGGGCAGCTCCGAGACCACCGCGCGGGCGCTGAAGCAGATCGTCGACCTGGCAGCGGACGACGACCTGGACGGCGCGGCAAAGAGCGTGCTGCAACAGCTCAAGGACCAGGGCGCCGCCGCCCCGGGCGTCGGACATCCGGTGCACAAGGCCGGCGACCCGCGCGCGGCGAGGCTGCTCGAGTTCACCGAGAGCCTGGGCGCCCAGGGTGTCCACACCAGCGCACTCCACGCCATGACCCGAGCGGTCCCGCTCGTGTACGGCCGTGAGCTGCCGCTCAACGTGTCGGGGGCGATCCCGGCAGCCCTGCTCGACGTCGGGTTTCCCCTGCGGGCCATGAAGGGTGTCCCCCTCGTCGGCCGCACCATGAGCCTCGTCGCCCACCTGCTCGAAGAGATGGACTCGCCCATGGGATTCGGCCTGGCCTCGGCCGCCGAAGCCGCCGTCACCTACGAGCCCTAGAGCCGCACGGAGAACATCGATGACCACGCTGCCCCTTGTCCCGACCGCCGACCTCTACGACGAGCACGGCGCAGGCCTGGACTCCTGCGACACCCAGCTCCACCAGTACGGCGGCCGCCGCGTCTTCCGCGGAATCGCCACCACCATCCGCGTTCACGACGACAACATCCTGGTCAAGGAGGCGGTCGCCGAACCCGGCGCCGGCCGCGTCCTCGTCGTCGACGGCGGCGGCTCGTGCCACTCCGCGCTGCTCGGTGACAACATGGCCGTCACGGCCGCGGCCAACGGCTGGGAGGGAATCATCATCCACGGCTCGGTGCGCGATGTGGCCGCGCTCCGCCAGGTGGACCTCGGCATCAAGGCCGTCGGGTCCAACCCGCGCCGCAGTGGCAAGGCCCGGACGGGCCTGCGGGACGTCCCCGTGAGCTTCGGCGGGGCAACCTTCTCTCCCGGCGACGAGGTCGTCAGCGACGACGACGGGGTCGTTGTCCTGCCCGCGACGCGCGGCTAGCGACCCCCGTCGTCCCGCTGCGTCCCCGCCCACAGGCACGGGGCGCGGCCGGGGCAGCCCGACCGCCCCGGGCGTCGGAGCAACTGACGGGCCGGGCAGTCGGATCACGGCGCTGACCCTCGGTGGCGAGGATGCCCAGGACGCGCCGCGTGAACCGCCCCGGTTCGAATGGAGACTCGATTCCGTGTAAGGACTCCGAGTCATGGCACGACCCTCGATGTACCCGCCCGAGCTGCGCAGGCGCGCGGTCCGCATGGTCGCGGAGATCCGCGACGGCTATCCGACCGAGACCGCCGCGCTGAACGCGGTGATGGAGAAGCTCGGCATCGGTTCGCGCGAGACGCTGCGCAAGTGGATCCGCCAGGACCAGATCGACACCGGGCAGCGGCCGGGGACGACGACCGAGGAGGCCGCGCAGGTCAAGGGCCTGAAGAAGGAGATCGCCGAGCTGAAGCGGGCGAACGAGATCCTCAAGGCGGCTTCGGCTTTTTTCGCGGCCGAGCTCGACCGGCCACACACGCGCTCGTAGCGTTCATCGACGAGACGCGGGACCGCTTCGGCGGTGTCGAGCCGATCTGCACCGTGCTGGCAGCACACGGCATCAGCATCGCCCCCTCCACCTACTACGCGGCCAGGAAGCGCCTGTTGGCGCTCTCGGCACGAACCGTGCGGGACGAAGAACTCAAGGAACAGATCAAGGAGGTCTACCAGTCCAACTACCGGGTCTACGGCGCCAGGAAGGTCTGGCGACAGCTCAACCGCCAGGGCCACGAGGTGGCCCGCTGCACGATCGAGCGCCTCATCCGCGAGCTCGGCATCGCCGGCGCCGTCCGCGGCAAGAAGGTCATCACCACCATGCCGGATCCGGCCGCCGCCCGGGCCCCGGACCTGCTCGACCGCGAGTCGTCGCCCCGGCTCCGAACCGCACCTGGGTTGCCGACTTCACACACGTCGCGGCCTGGGCGGGCGTCGTCTATGTCGCGTTCGTCGTGGACACCTTCTCGCGTCGCATTGTCGGCTGGTCCGCGTCGTGTCGAAGGAGACCCAACTCGTCCTGGACGCCCTGGACATGGGGCTGTGGCAGCGCGACCGCGACGGCCGTCCGCCGGCCCCTGGCGAGTTGGTCCACCGCTCCGACGCCGGGTCGCAATACACCTCATTTCGCCTCGCCGAACACCTCGACGCGGCTGGCATCGCGGCCTCGATCGGCTCGGTCGGCGACGCGTACGACAACGCGCTGATGGAGTCGACGATCGGTCTGTTCAAGACCGAGGTCATCAAACCGCAGCGGCCGTGGAAGACGCTCTCGCACGTCGAGCTCGCCACCGCCGAGTGGGTCGACTGGTACAACCACCGCCGGCTCCACGGTGAGATAGGGCACATTCCGCCCGTCGAATACGAAGCCAACTACTACCGAGCAACCACGAAACCCCAGCTCACAGCCACCAACAGAGATCTCCAACGAACCCGGGGCGGTTCAACCGCGGGGTGACCTTGCCGGACACCTCCGACTTCTACGGTGCCGGGCACAACGAGGAACTGATCGGACGAGCCATCGCCGGACGTCGCGACGAGGTGGTGCTGGCCACGAAGTTCGGCTTCGCCAACCGCCTGGGCGAGCCCACCCGGGTCCGCGGCGACGCCGCCTATGTGCGGCAGGCGTGCGAAGCGTCACTGCGCCGGCTCGGCGTCGACCACATCGACCTCTACTACCAGCACCGCGTCGACCCCGAGGTGCCGGTCGAGGAGACCGTCGGCGTCATGGCCGAGCTGGTGCGGGCCGGGAAGGTCCGCCATCTCGGGCTGTCCGAGGCCGGCGCAATGACCCTCCGGCGGGCGCACGCGGTGCACCCGATCGCCGCGCTGCAGAGCGAGTGGTCGCTGTGGACCCGCGACCTGGAGGCGGAGATCGCCCCGGTCTGCCGCGAGCTGGGCATCGGCCTGGTCCCGTTCTCCCCGCTCGGGCGCGGCTTCCTGACCGGCCGCTACAACTCGGTCGAGGCGCTCGCGGAGACCGACATGCGGCGCAGGCAGCCGCGTTTCGCCGACGGCAACCTCGAACGGAACCTGGCGATCGTCACGAGGCTGAACGAGTTGGCCGCGGCCAAGGGAGTCACCGCCGGCCAGCTCGCCCTTGCCTGGGTGCAGCACCGGGGCGACGACGTGGTGCCGATCCCCGGAACCCGGCGGCAGCGGTACCTGGAGGAGAACCTGGCGGCCCTGGCCCTCGTGCTGTCCACCGAGGACCTCGCCGCCATCGAGGCCGCCGCCCCGCCCGAGCAGGTCGCGGGGCCCCGCAACGACGCGGCCAGCCTCACCTTCGTCAACGGCTGAGCCGGCCGGGGAACCCCGCGCCCGGACCGATCTCGGTGTCTACCACCTGGATGCGAAGCCGGTGATTCGGGCCGTGAACTCCGGTTCCCCCTTGGTCGGGGCGGTCTTGGAGGGGGAACGATCGTGACGGTCTCCCCCGCGGTCTGCGGGCCGGTACGAGATGGCGGCCCAACGGACGTGCGACCGTCCGCCCTGTCGACGACATCGGCGGACGGTCGCTTGATGCACGGTGCGCAACGCCTCGCGTCATCGCCTCTCAGAAGCAGACAGACGCGTCACCGTCGCGCAACCTCGTGGCGTTCACACGCCCGTGATCT
Organism: Streptomyces phaeolivaceus; assembly: GCF_009184865.1. Lineage (NCBI taxonomy): Bacteria > Bacillati > Actinomycetota > Actinomycetes > Kitasatosporales > Streptomycetaceae > Streptomyces > Streptomyces phaeolivaceus. The sequence goes on from NZ_CP045096.1 coordinate 1,028,691, forward strand.
CGGCCGGATCGAGCCCTCGGGTGAGTTCCCGCCGAAGGTCGACCATGTCCATGGAGCTGAGATCCCGTGGCTGCGCGGCGTCGACCCGCACGTCGTGGATGACTTCAGCGGGACGAGAAGAGAGCACGACCACTCGGGTGCCCAGCGCCACGGCCTCTTCGACGTCGTGCGTGACGAAAACGATCGTCGTGCCGGTGCGTTCCCACAGCGTCACGAGATCGGCCCGGAGCTTCGTCCGCGTCTTGATGTCCAAGGCACTGAGCGGCTCGTCCATCAAGAGCATCCGCGGCTGAACCGCAACGGCTCGCGCGATGGCGACCCGCTGCTTCTCTCCTCCGGAAAGCTGATGAGCGGGTTTGCGGGAGACGTGACTCAGGCCGAGGAGACTGAGCTTCTCTTCGGCGACCTCACGGAATTCTCGGCGGCGTCCCCTCATTCCCCTGAGGGTCATCCCCAGGACGACATTGTCGCGGGCCGACAACCAGGGGAGCAGACGAGGGCTCTGGAACACGTAAGCGAGCTCCGACCAAGCCTCGTGAGGTGGTTTTCCGAAGACGGTGACCTCTCCGGCCTTGGGCGGTATCAGGTCACCCAGGATCCGCAAAGTCGTGGACTTACCGCAACCCGAGGCGCCGAGGACGCAGAGGAATTCGCCTTCCTGAACATCCAGATGGAAGTCGGACATGATCGTCTCAGACCCGAACTGGATCTGCATGTCCTCTATCCTCACCGCCAGGGCGGCGGTCTGAGTGGAAGTCATCAGTTGTTCCTCTCCTCGACAAGCGTTCCCGATCGCCGTGAAGCGAGTCTCCCGAGCGGATCGAAGACGAGATGGTCCACCACGAAAACAATGGTCACGACCGCCAGAATGGACGCGAAGACGGTCTCGGTCTGGAAATTCTGGCGGGCCTGGTTCATGACGAGGCCAAGACCGCGCTCGGCCCCGAAGAACTCCGCGATGATCGCCACCTTCCATCCGACCGAGAAGGAAAGTCGAGCGGCGGCCAGCGCGTAGGGGAACAGCAACGGCAGCTCAACCTTCAGGGCCACCAGATACCTTCGCCGTGTGAAGCTTCTCCCCATTTCGCGCAGCTCGGGGTCGATCGCTCGGAGCCCTTCGCGCAGGGTGACCATCGAAAACGGGAGGAGGATCAGCACGACGACGAAGACGACGGCGCCGTCGGACACACCGAGCCAGATGACGCCGAGGATCGCCCACCCCACTGACGGGACCGCGTTGACGAACGGAAGCAGCCGAGAGCCGAAGAGGCCGTCCACGACGGGAAGGAGATGCGCGATGAGAGTCAGGACGGCACCGATCGCCATCGCGATGACCACGGCCAGGACGATCCGGACCATAGAGATGAACGTCTGATCGGCGAGGTTCCCGATCAGCATCTCCTTGAGGGACTTCGCCACCTCCAAGGGGGCAGGCAGCAGGTACTCCGGCTGGTTCTGGGCGGCGAAGTACCAGACGACGACGACCAGCAGTGGAACGCCATTGGCGAGGACACGGCTCATGATGCGAGACCTGGCCGGCGGCCTCTTCGCTCCCCGGTCGGCCACCTTGCCCTCAACTGCTCTGGGCGCGCGCATGAGTGCCTTCGTCATCGTACGACCACGTCCTGGATCTCAAAGGGCTTGGGGATGTCCCCGGTCTGGGCGGCCTTGTCCAGGAAGGACTGGGCGTCGGCGACCGCCCTGCCGTCGAGGTTGCCGAGGTAGTCGTAGACCGTCCCTTCACCCCACTGCGTGAGGATGAATCCCTTGGGGAGTCCGGTCTGCTCCGCCACGTCGACGGCGATCTTCTCGAGGTTCGCCTTCGCGTAGTCGATCGACTTGGTGAGCATGGCCTGGAAGGCCTGGTAGCAAGTCTCGTTCGCATCAACCTGGTCGGCAAGGGCCACGTAGGCCCCGCCGACGATGTTGTGACCGCCGGTCGCCTTTCGCCATTCGGCGTCGGTGTCCATGACGCGACGATGCTTGCCATCGGTGCCCAGGACGTACGCGGGAAAGCTGGTCACTGCCGCAGCGTCGACCCGTCCGCGGTCGAGGGCGGTGGTCAACTGGGCGGGGTCGAGCTCGACCCACTTCATGTCGCCGCCCTGCAGTTCCGCGTTGAAGCCGTAGTTCTCATGGAGGACGATCTGGTTGTTCAGCGTCGTCGTCGACCCGAAACTGGTGACGCCGATCTTCTTGCCGGCCAGGTCCTTGACGCTGTTGATGTCGCTGCCCTTCGGCACATAGATGCCGGGCGCACTCGGAGTGGGCTTGTTGTGGGACGCACGTCCCGAGGAGACAGCGAGGATGCGGAGGTCGATCCCCTTGCTCCTCGCCAGGGGGACGCCGATCAGAGACGATTCGATGACGTCGTACTGATCCGTTCCGACCGCTTGAATGAGCGCCGGGATGGTCAGATAACTCACCTTCAGACCAGGGAACTTGGATGTGTCGATCTGATCGTGGCTGATCGCCCACAGCGCCGTGCGGCGGACGTCGTCATCGGCTACGGCGATCTTGAAGTTGCGGCAATCGCCGGCGGCTCGTGCCGGTTCGCCGCCGCAGGCACTGAGCACTCCGCTCACGGCCGCCACTAGAGCGAGAACTGTTGCGATCTTCGTTTTTCCCATTGCACCGTTCCTTACCCCTTACGTCGACACCGGGCCTCGCTGCCCGTCGACTGTGCCGGGAGCATCAGAATGGTGTGACCCCCACCTCACGTCAATACCTATTGTCTCCTCACCAAGACGAGAAGTCTCGGGTGAGCGACAACAGCGAGCGCCACGCATCCCGACAGTGACCCACCACGGGGCACCTCATCCATACGTCGGCAGCCGCCGACAACTTCAACTGCGAGCACATGCGCAAGCGGTCCGACGTGGGATGATCCACATGATCCCAAGGTCGAGACCCATGAGTCCGTCAGAAGCAAACCCCTTTCGGCGCGGCCTCACATCACGACCCACAACGCGCGTCGTGACGGCGACCGAACCATTGACAGAAGCGTAAAAGTCCACGAATGTGTCATCCACGTCTCACCCATGAGACATTTTTCGGGCGGATCACAGATCCGGAAGGGACGGACCACATGGTCGCTCTCGTCAGACGCGTGGTAACCGGTCATCGGGACGGCAAGGCCGTCGTGCTCACCGACGGCCCGGCACCGACCGAGCACCAGTTCGAGTCGATCCCGGGGATGCTGACCTCGATCCTGTGGGCAACGGACCCGATCCCCCGGGCCGACGTCGACGAGGCGGCACCGAAGGGCGTACTCGCGCACCCTGACCCAGGTCAGACGCGCTTGATCGTGGTCGAGTTCCCACCGGTGTCGGTCATGACCGCGGACGGGTTCGACCCCGAGGCAGCGGCGGCGGAGACCATTGAGCACCAGCCCGGCATGGCCGAGCGCTTCGAGACGGACAGCAGCGGCCTCCACCTCACCGACTCCGTCGACTACGGCATTGTCCTGAAGGGCCGGATCTGGCTCGAGCTCGAGGTCGGCGACCCGACTCCCCTCGAAGCCGGTGACGTCGTCATTCAGCAGAAGACCCGGCATGCCTGGCGGAACCTCGGCACCGAGCCCGCCCGGATGGCCTTCATCCTGATCGGAACAACTCCCGGTGACTGACGCCCTGACGGGCCGGGACACCACAACCTGCCCAACAGGACAGCTCCCTGCGGCACAGTGCGCAGGGAGCGGGACCGGCCGGCACGGGCGACCTGGACTGCGCCGTCCCATGCCTTTCGTCGCTGCTTGCCGGGACTACGCCGGGATGGAAACCACGGTGCACTCGGCGTTCCGCGGTGATGGATGGGTGAAGCGGGCGTTGGGCGGGGACGTTGAAGCCCTCCTGGAAGGTGATGTCACCGCCGAGCGGCACCCGGACCACGTCGGCCTGCGAGGGCAGGCCGTCTCGGCGGCCGAAGGGGAGCTTGTACAGCACGGGGACCAGTGAGCCGGTGACCCAGGCCGCATCCCGGGTGAAGGCGAAGTCGTTGACGACCAAGCCTTCCGCAGCGAGCCGGTAGGTCGTGACGACTCCCCCGGTCGCCGGGTTGATCACCCAGGCAGTGCCTGCCTGCCCGCCCGCGACGAACAGACGGCCGAAGGTGTCGAGGGCGATGCCGGCCGCGCCTGCGCCCGGTCCGCGAGTGAGAAGCCGGCCTGTGCCGGTGTCGAGGTCGAGCTTGTACACGTCACCGTTTGCCAGAGAGGTGATGTACGCGGTGGGGCCGCTGCCGATCGCTATGCCCTCGGGGAAGAAGCCGGCGGGACTGGCGGCGTTCCGGCGCATCCCGGCACGCGGGACTCTTCGCAGGTCAGGTGGCCTTGAGCGTGCCACCGTCGATGACGTAGTCCGCACCGGTGACATTGCCGACTACATCGGACAGCAGGAACGCGATCAGTGATGCCACCTCGTGGGGCTCGCTGATCCTGCCGGTGGTGATCGAGAACGCTTGCGGAATCTGCTCGAGGAACGCGGCATGCTCAGCGCCCGCGAGAGCGGCGATCTTGCCGCCGAACCCGTCGGGGTCCTCCCAGACGGACGTGCGGACGACACCGGGCGACACGGTGTTGACTCGTACGCCCTGAGGGCCGAACTCCTCGGCCAGCGACTTGCCGAGGGCTGTCAGTGCCGCCTTGGCCGCGCTGTAGGCCACCGGACCCGCGGCAGGAAGCCTTGAGTTGACGGACGAGACGTTGACGACCGAGCCGCGGTGCTCGATGAGGCTGGGCATGGCTGCCCTGGTGACGCGAACCGCACTGAGCAGGTTGAGGTCGAAGATGGCCTGCCATGCCGCGTCGTCCGTGCCAAGGAAGCCGACCGGCTCCAGCGCGTCACCTCCGCCGACGTTGTTCACCAACAGGTCGAGGCCGCCCAGCTCAGCGAGCGCCTGCTCCATGAATGCGCTCACCCCGTCGGCGGTGCTGAGGTCGGCCGACACGGGGACGGCTCCCGTTTCCTTCAGTTCGGGCGTGACCGTGCGGGCGGCGCCGACGACGCGGGCGCCCTCCGCGATGAGTGTCCTGACGGTTGCCAGTCCGATGCCTCGGCCGGCACCCGTCACGATTGCGGTCTTGGAGTCGAGGTTGAGCTTCATGATCCACCAATTCTTTACCTGTGAGTACAAAATTTGGGCAGGGGTCGGCCAGTCGGCGGTTCGGTTCGGTTCGTGTGATCAGAGGGCGTCGACGGTCGCGTCGATCACCCTGGACAGGCGGTCCGGCCCGTCGGCGACGCGGGCCAGGATCCTCAGCCCGACGACACTGTTCAGCAGCAGACTCCCGAGGGCCTCGGGATCACGGTCGGATGCGATCTCCCCCGAACGCTGACCTTGCACGATCAGCTGACGGAACGCGTCTTCGGTTCGGTCGAACATCCGGCGGACCACCGCGGTCGCGGTCTCGCCCGTTCCCGCCAGTTCCGCAGCGGTGTTCACCGCCATACAGCCGCGACGGTCCGGGTCGGCCAGATCCATCTCCGCCAGGAGTCGCAGCATGGTGCGCAGCCGGTCCTTCACCGGACCTGTCTCGTCGAGCAACTGCGCCAGCAGTTCCGTCTGGTTGTCGCGGTAGCGACGCAGAGCCAGTTCGAACAGCGCTCGTTTGCTGCCGAAGGCGTTGTAGAGACTCCCCTTGCCCAGACCGAGTGCGTCGACCAGGTCCTGGGGCGTTGTGGCGGCGTACCCCTTCCGCCAGAACACCTCCATGGCTCGCTCGACCGCGATGTCCGGATCGAACTGCTTCGGCCGTCCCATGGCCGGAACAGTACGCATTCTGTACCTTCAGGTCAAGAAGCTGGACGCCGCCGTGCTCCGTCGAGGCCGGTGCGGTGTGCCTGGAAGGGCATCATCCGTGTGCGGCTGAGGAGCCACGGCGGTGTCTCCTTCAGACGGTCTGAGGGAAGCCGAGGTTGAGGCCGCCGTGGCTGGGGGCCCGCCAGCGGGAGGTGACGACCTTGCCGCGGGTGAAGAAGTGCACTCCCTCGGTGCCGTGCGCGTGCGTGTCCCCGAACAGGGAGTTCTTCCAGCCGCCGAAGCTGTAGTAGGCCACCGGCACGGGAATCGGCACGTTGATGCCGACCATGCCGACCTCGACCTCGTTGTAGAAGCGGCGGGCGGCTCCGCCGTCGTTGGTGAAGATCGCCGTCCCGTTGCCGTACGGGTTGGAGTTGATCAGTTCGAGGGCCTCGTCGTAGGAGTCCACCCGGAGTACGGACAGGACCGGCCCGAAGATCTCGTCCGTATAGCAGCTCATGTCGGTAGTGACGTGGTCGATCACCGTGGGGCCGAGCCAGAACCCGTCCCGGCCGCCGTCGGCGCGCACCTCGCGGCCGTCGACGACCAGGCTCGCGCCGTCCTGTTCGGCCTGGTCGATGTAGGAGGCGACCCGGTCGCGGTGCGCGGCGGTCACCAGGGGCCCCATGTCACAGCCCCGGGTGCCGTCGCCCGTCCTGACGGTCCGGGCCCGCTCGGCGATCTTCGTGACGAGTTCGTCGGCGACGGCGCCGACCGCCACCACGGCCGAGATGGCCATGCAGCGCTCGCCCGCCGACCCGAACCCGGCGTTGACCATGGCGTCGGCGGCCAGGTCCAGGTCGGCGTCGGGCAGGACGACGGCGTGGTTCTTGGCTCCGCCGAGAGCCTGGACCCGCTTGCCATTGGCGGTTCCCGTGGCGTACACGTACTGGGCGACCGGGGTGGAGCCGACGAAGCTGACGGCCTTGACGGCCCGGTGGGACAGCAACTCGTCGACGGCGGTCTTGTCGCCCTGCAGCACGTTGAAGACACCGGCGGGCAACCCCGCCTCTGCCCACAGCGCGGCCAGCCACAGTGCGGCCGACGGCGCCTTCTCGCTCGGCTTGAGCACGACGGTGTTGCCGGCCGCGATGGCCACGGGGAAGAACCACATGGGCACCATGGCGGGGAAGTTGAACGGCGCGATGACGCCGACCACGCCGAGCGGCTGCCGGGCCGAGTGCACATCCACCGCGGTCGAGGCGTTCTCGCTGAAGTCGCCCTTGAGCAGGTGCGGGATGCCGCAGGCGAACTCCACGACCTCCTGTCCGCGGGTGACCTCGCCCAGCGCGTCGGACAGGACCTTTCCGTGCTCGCTGGTGATGATCTCGGCGAGCTCGTTCTTGCGCTGGTTGAGCAGTTCGCGGAAGCGGAACACGATCGCTGTGCGCTTGGCCAGTGACGTGTCGCGCCAGGCCGGGAAGGCGGCCGCGGCCGCCTCGATCACCGCACGGGAGTCCGCCACGTCGGCCAGCGCCACCTCGCGCGTCACCGCGCCGGTCGCCGGATTGGTCACTGCGGCGGCACGTCCGCTGGTGCCGGGAAACGCCTTGTTGTTGACCCAATGGCCCATGCGTGCCAGGTCGCTGATCGCCACGGTTTCCTCACCCTCACTCGATCACTCACAACAGACGGAGCCGACGCTCCGAGCAGGGCCGTCCGCCCGCCTGCTGCGAGGCTTCCAGAACCCGCTCCGACGATCTGTTCACCTGTGAGGGGAGTTCTTTACGATGCGTCAATGCAGCCGAGCATCCGGGAAGTCCTCCAGCTGTCCGCCATGGCCGCGGGCCGGCCGCACCTCGTCGGCGGCCGCGAACACCTCGACCGCCCGGTTCGCTGGGTGCACATCAGTGATCTCACCGATCTCACCGACCTGCTGGAGGGCGGAGAACTCGTCCTGACCACCGGTCTTCCCCTGACCGAGGGCGCATGGCAGGCAGAGGCCTACCTGACCATGCTGGCCGCGCAGGACGTGGCGGGCCTCGTCGTCGAACTGGGCGCCCGTCTCGGCACCGTGCCCGAGCATCTGGCGACCCTCGCCGACTCGCTCGCCCTGCCACTCGTGGCCCTGACCGACAGAATCCGTTTCGTCGAAGTCACCCAGCAGGTGCACCGGCTGATCGTGGCCGACCAGTACGAGGAGGTCGAGTTCGCCCGCACCACCCACGAGGTCTTCACCTCGCTCAACATCGCCCGTGCCTCCACCACCGACATCGTCACGCGCGCGGCACAGACCCTGGGCGCACCTCTCGTCCTGGAAGACGTCAGCCGACACGTGCTGGCCTACTGCGCGCTCCACACCCCGACCGCCGACCTCCTGCGCCAGTGGGCCGAACGCTCACGCCTCCACGACTCCGCGAGCACCCCAGCACACGGCTCCGCCTGGTCGGCCGTCCCCGTGGGCGTCGGCTCCGAACGGTGGGGCCGACTCGTCCTGCCCGCCCGGACACCTCACGCATCCCGCGCCCGCATGGTCCTCGAACGCGCCGCACAGTCCCTCCAGTTGCACCGGATGATCCAGCAGGAGCGCGACGCCCTCGTGGTCCAGGCGCTCGGCGGCCTCCTCGACGACCTGCTGAGCGGCCGGATCGGCGAGGAACCCGAGGCCATGGCCCGGGCGGCCGCCCTGGGTCTCACCCCGAACAACCAGTACGCCCCGCTGTCCGTGCGCGTCCCGCGGCGCCCCAACACCGACGCGTTGACGCAGGGGGAGGTCGACCGTCGTCTCCTGAACGCCGTCCGCCAGGCAGTGGCCGCCACAGGCGAGACCGCGATCGCCTCCATCCGCCGCGAAGGGACCGTCTCGGCGGTCATCTCGTGCGCGTCCAAGGGAGCCGATCACGTACTCGACGCCGTGTGCACCGGCCTGCGCGACCGACTGACCGGGCGAAGCGGCACAGACGGCTGGGCCGCCGGCACCGCACCCTCATCGTCCAGCCTCATCGGAGCGGCACAGGGTCTCGCCGAGGCAGAACACGTCGCCGACGTCGGCCTGACCATGCCCAAACCCAACCGCCTCTACCGCTCAACCGATGTACGTCTACGTGGACTTGTCGCTCTCCTGCGCGACGACCACCGTGTCCAGAGGTTCGCGGAGACCGAACTGGGACGCCTGCTCGACCACGACACCCGCACCGGCGACAACCTCCTGGCCCTGCTGCGCACCCACCTCGACTGTTCCGGCTCGAAGACACACACCGCACGCCTTGCGGGCCTGAGCCGCCCCACCCTCTACAGCCGTCTGCGCTTCATCGAACGGATTCTGGGCGTCTCCCTCGATTCCGTCGAGTCACGCACCTCGCTCCACACCGCGCTCATGGTCATCGACGCCCGCTGACGCATTCGCGAGGCTCGCCGTTGCACAAGAACGGCCCGCCCACACCCTGCGGCTGCTTGCGCGGAGCGTTGTGGCCCACCTTCACCTGCCGCCTCACTGCCGCCGAGCGCGACTCACACGCCGACGCGAGCCCACGTGGGGAAGCCTCTACACCCCATCCCGAGCGCCCTATGCCCGCAAGCGGCACGTCGTGGTCGACACACTCGGCCTGCTACTGGGCGTGATGGTCACCGCCGCGGGCACCGGCGACCGCACCCGCCGGGCAGGTGGCCGAACCGGATTGCCCGGCCCGAGACAGAACACGCGGCACCGGGGCGTCCCGCTGCTCGGCGATCCAACACCGCGAACTGTTCATGAGGCCCCACGTATGAAGGGGTCTCGTCGCCCACAAGCGTGCGGGCGACACACCATTCCCGTTTCCGCCAGGGGTCCCGTCAGGCGGTGCTGCAGGACCCCGGCGGGCGTCGTGATGGCCGCGAGACGGTACGGGGAAGCCGGGTTCCCCGAACAACTCACGGGCCGTGTCAGTGATCCGGGCTCGAGTGTCAGCCGCTCGTCGCGCAGGGTCGCGGTACCGGTGGCGCTGGGCAGTGCCGGTGCTGCCTGCCTGTCGTCATGTTGTTCCTCGGTCTGGCTGATGTTTGACACTCAAGTGGCCATAGCGCACTATATTGAAAGTACTTTCATATAGGGACTGCGATGCGCGCCTCCCGTGCCGGCCACCGTCCGGCCCAAGCATCTGAACCTGAAGGAATCTGGATCATGAAACTGCCCATTGCCCTGCCCGCCGGTCTGATCGCCGTGGCGCTGGCCGCCGCGCCGAGCGCCTACGCCAACGAGTCGTCCCCCTTCCTCGCTGGGAAGGCGCCCGCAGTGGCCGCCACTGCCTCCGCGCACCCGTCGCAGTGGCCGACGACCCTGCCGATGCCGAGAGGCGAGCGGCCCGAAGGCATCGTGATCAAGGGCTCCACCGCCTACGTCACATCCTTCGCGGACGGCACCATCTACCGCTTCGACCTGAGGACCGGGGAGCGGAAGGTACTCACCCCGGCAACCGGCGTCGGATCGATCGGCATCATGCTCGACGGCAAGGGACGCCTCTTCGTCGCCGGTGGCTACGGCGGAGACGTCCGGGTGATCGACTCCCGCAGCGGCAATCTGCTGGCCACCTACCAGCTCGCCAAGGACACCTCGACCGCCGTCAACGACTTCGCGGTTCTCGACGGGGCCATCTACGTCACCGACTCCCTGTCCCCGAACCTGTACAAGCTGCCCCTGGGCCAGCACGGTGAGCTGCCCGAGCAGAGCCAGGTCAGGACCATCCCCCTCGAGGGCATGCCCTACAAGGGTGACGGCGACCAGGGCTGGAACGCCAACGGCATCACCCCCACCCCCGATGGCAAGGCGCTCCTGGTCATCCAGACCAACACCGGCACACTGTTCCGGGTGGACCCGGCCACCGGCCGGGCCACGCCGGTCGACGTCCATGGCGCGGACATGTCCTGGGGCGACGGCATGCGCCTGGAGGGCCGCACGCTCTACGTCGTGCGCAACACGCCCAACAAGCTGTCCGTCCTGCACCTCAACAAGACCGGTACTGAGGGCCGGCTCGCGCACGAGGTGACCGATCCCCGGTTCGACACCCCCACCACGGTCGCCCGCCACGGCAACACGCTCTACCTGACCAACGCCCACTTCTACTCCGCGGACCCCGCCAACACCGACTACGCCATCACGGCGATCCCGGACCCGGCCTGACACACCTGCGGCGGCCAGGGCACACGACCCGGCCGCCGCAGACCGCCCACCTCCCACGAACCGAGCCGGCCCAGCCCGGCCCAACGCACTCGCTCCAGCCGAGGAGGGCCCCGCCAGGCCCGCTGCCCCCTCGACCGCCGGCGGCCACCGTCCGCATGCCGCCACCGACATCGGTGCCACCGTGCTCATCGCCGCCCTCAGCGTGTTTCGTCACCTACCTCGCGATCAGGGGCGCCAGCGTCGCGCTGACCACCAGGGCCGGTGGCACGGCCCAGGCACAGCAGTTACTGATGGACGACTGGGGCGCGCAGCACGTCGGCGTGCACGGCCTTGACAACCTCCGGTGCGCCTAGCTAGGGCACACCTGTGCCGATCCCAGGGCACACCTGTGCCAAAACCCATGCGGAACCGCGATGAACACATCTGCCAGACGGCGTCTCACCGCCGCAGTCCTGACCGTCGTCACCGTCACCGCCGGTGCCACCGCGTGCTCCTCCGGTGGGGGCGACACCTCCACGAAGGCCGAGGACGGCGGCACGTACACGATCTGGGACCCGTACCCGCAGTACAACGGGGTCGGCGTCGCCGAAGGACGCGCTCGGCGCGGCCCAGTCCGCCGTCAAGTGATCGGGACTCCGGCCCGCCGATGAAGCACACGACACCTCTGCCGGACCGTCGGCGGGTGCCCGACCGGGACGGGGCGGCCACCGTCGCCGCCCCACCCCGGGCCAGCACCACGCCCCGGCGCCGTCCCGCCTCCCCGCAGTGGGCGGCCTGGACGTTCCTCGCCCCGGTCACCCTCTATCTGATCCTCTTCTACGCCTATCCGATCTAACGCAACGCCGATCTGAGCCTGCGCGACTACACCGTCCGCTCCTTCGTCCAGGGCGACGCCCCCTTCACCGGACTGGCCAACTACCAGAAGGTCTTCGACGACCCGACGTTCGCTCCGGCTCTGCTGCACTGTCGTCTTCACCGTCGTGTGCCTGGTCGTCCAGTACGCGATCGGCCTGGCGCTGGCGGTCTTCTTCCACCCGCACTTCCGTCTCTCCGCCACCCTGCGCGCCCTGTTCCTGGTGCCCTGGCTGCTCCCGCTGATCGTGTCGGCCTCCACCTGGTCGTGGATGCTCAACAGCGACTCCGCCATCGTCAACGCCGCGCTCCACGCGATCGGCATCGGCCCCGTGAACTGGCTGACCTCGCCGTCCTGGTCGCTGACCTCGGTAATCATCGCGAACATCTGGATCGGCGTCCCGTTCAACCTGGTCGTGCTCTACAGCGGACTGCAGTCCATCCCGGCCGGCCTGTACGAGGCCGGCGCCCTCGACGGGGCGGGCCCCTGGCGGCGGTTCCGGAGCATCACCTTCCCGCTGCTGCGCCCGGTCTCCGCCATCACCCTCCTCCTCGGCCTCGTCTACACGCTCAAGGTCTTCGACACCATCTGGATCATGACCAAGGGCGGCCCGGCGGACTCGTCCACCACCTTCGCCACCTGGTCCTACCAGCTCGGCTTCGGCAACCTGCTCCCCGCCTTCGGCCCCGGCGCGGCCGTCGGCAACCTGCTCGTCGTCGCGGCCCTGGCCTTCGGCCTGGTCTACGTCCGGGTCCAGCGAAAGCAGGCGCTGTCATGACGCACGCGCGAACGATCCCCCGCCGACGCCGCTCTACCTGGGGAGAGTCAGCCATCGGCCTCCTGCTGACCGGGATCATGCTCTTCCCGGTCTACTGGATGCTCAACGTGTCCTTCACCCGCGACCAGGACATGCGCAAGAGCCCGCCCGACCTGTTCCCGGCCCACGCCACCTTCGAGGGCTACCGGGCCGTGCTGGACGACCAGCCGCCCTACCTCGGTACGAGCCTCGTCATCGGCCTCGGCACCGTGGCGCTGACCGTGGCCCTGTCCTCACCCGCCGGCTACGCGCTGGCCAGGCTGCGCCCACGCGGCGGCGGACTGCTCAACTTCGTGCTCCTGGCCGCCCAGATGATCCCCGGCATCATCATGGCGATGGGCTTCTACGCCATCTACCTCCAGCTCGGTCTGCTCCAGTCCGTCCCCGGCCTGATCGTCGCCGACTCCACGCTGGCCGTCCCCTTCGGTGTCCTGATCTTCACCGCGTTCATGTCCGGCATCCCCGGCGAACTGCTCCAGGCCGCCAAGACGGACGGAGCGGGGCCGCTGCGCACCTTCTGGTCGATCGTGCTGCCGATGAGCCGCAACGCCGTCGTCACGGTCTCCCTGTTCGCGTTCCTGTGGTCCTGGTCCTGGTCCGACTTCGTCTTCGCCAGCACCCTCGCGGGCGGCGGCGCCCACGAACCGATCACGCTCGGCATCCACCACTACATCGGCGACAACAACCAGCAGTGGAACGCCATCATGGCCACCGCCGTCGTGGCCTCCCTCCCCGCCGCGGTCATCCTCGTCCTCGCCCAGCGCTATGTCGCCGCCGGTGTGACCGCCGGCGCCGTCAAGGACTGACAACTGTCAAGGACAGACAGTGGACCGACCGCGCGCGACCTCGCTCACGAGCCGCCGCGCGAGCACCGTCGCCCCCGGCAGACCGCCGACCACCCCGCTCGAGAAACGAGTACCGCCCTCATGCAGGCCGCCCCACCCGGCCCGGCCTTCTCCGTCCACGACATACCCTTCAGCACACACGGATCCTGGTTCGGCATCTCGCCCGTGCTGGCGGAGAAGACACGCGCCGAAGACCTCCACCTCGTCTCGCACCAGAACGGCATGCACGCCGTCCTGCGCCTCGTCCCCCTCGACGCGGCGACGGGCGAGCGGGCGGAGACCGCTGTCCTGGCGACACCGAGCCGGCTCAGCTGGACCGGTACGGGCGGGCGTGTCGACCTCGCCTACGAGTCACCGGACACCGTACGCGTGCACGGCACAGGCCTCGGACTCGGTATCAGCGCGGTGGCATCCATCCTCACCCCCTTCAGCGGGACCTACTTCTTCCGCGACCCGGTGGACGTCTCCCACACGTTCACCTCGTACGAGACCGGCCGCCGCTACCGGATCACCGTGCTGTCCGGCACGGTCGCCGACGCGCACGGCGCCCAGGCGCTGGGCGTGGCCGACCGCGGAATCACCGTCACCGCCGGGACCGACGGAACGTGGGAGACAGTCATCGAGGAACTCGACAGCGCGCGGTCGCCCTACCGCTCGGCGGCGACGTTCGACGAGGTGACGCGGGCCGCGCGGCGGTCGTTCTCCGAGTTCGTCGACACGGTGGTCCCCTGGCGCTCGGACAGCGCGCCGGCCGCCGAACTCGCCGCCCATGTGCTGTGGTCGGCGACCGTGCGCCCGGCGGGTCTGGTCGGCCGGCCCGCGGTACTGATGTCCAAGCACTGGATGGACAAGGTCTGGAGCTGGGACCACTGCCTCAACTCCCTGGCCCTGGGGCCCGGTTCGCCCGGCCTCGCCTGGGACCGGTTCTCGCTGCCCTTCGACCACCAGGACGAGAGCGGCGCGCTGCCCGGCTCCGTCGCCCACTCGGAGGTGCTCCACAACTTCGTCAAACCACCCATCCACGGCTGGGCCTTCGGCCACCTCAGGCGACGGCTCCCCGATCCGCCCACCCCGGAGCAGCTGACCGAGGCGTACGGCGGACTGACCCGCTGGACGGACTTCTGGCTCACCGTACGGCGCGCCCCCGGCGCCTCGTTGCCCCACTATCAGCACGGCAACGACAGCGGCTGGGACAACGCCACCACCTTCGATCCCGACCGCGTGGCCGTCACCGCCGACTTGACCTCGGTGCTGATCTTCCAGCTCGACGAACTGGCCCGGCTGGCCGCCGAACTGGGCTTCGACGACGATGCCCGTCGCCGCACCGAGACGGCCGACGCCCTTCAGGCCGCCCTGCTGGACGAACTGTGGGACGGCGAACGGTTCCTGAGCCGTCCGGCGCACGGCGGCACCCCCTCCGCGAGCGCCAGCCTCCTCGACCTGATGCCCATCGTGCTCGGCGACCGCGCGCCCCCCAAGGTCCACGACCGGCCGGCCGAACGCATCGACACCCATCTCACCGCGTTCGGCCTGGCGACCGAGCACCCCGCCTCCCCGCACTACGGGCCCGACGGGTACTGGCGCGGCCCGATCTGGGCGCCTGCCACGGTACTCATCGAGGACGGCCTGCGCCGCGCCGGACACCAACACCTCGCGGACGAGGTCAGCGCCCGCTTCCGTGCGCCCGCCGAGGACAGCACCCCATGACCATCCGCGTCCTGGTCGGCGAGGCCGCCGACGGAGACGAGGTGGTCGCCCTCACCCGCGTCCACCACCCCGACATCGTCGTCATGGACATCCGTATGCCCGGCACGGACGGCCGGACCGCCACCTCTGCGATCTGCTCCGATCCCGTCCTCTCGGACACCCGCGTCCTCATCCTCACCACCTTCGAGACCGAGGAACACGTCGCCAGGGCCCTGCACGCGGGAGCCAGCGGCTTCCTGGGCAAGGACGTCGGCGCCGAGGGCCTCGTCGCCGGCATCCGCACCATCGCCGCCGGTGACGCCCTGCTCTCTCCCCAGGCGACCCGCAACCTCATCACCCGCTTCCTCACCGCCCCCCAGCCGGGCACCCACCCCGCGGCTCGGAAGAACCTGGCCGACCTCACCGACCGTGAACGCGAGGTCATGGCCCTGGCCGCCGACGGACTCACCAACGCGGACATCGCCGCGCGGCTCTACCTCAGCCCCCTGACCGTACGTACGCACATCCACCACGCGATGGCCAAGCTCCACGCCCGCGACCGCGCCCAACTGGTCGTCATCGCCTACCAGACCGGCCTCGTCCAGCCGAACCCGCCGAGACCCTGACCCGAGCGTGGTGGGTGCCAGGTCCGCGCCGACGCTGTCGACGGTCCTGCGATTCAATGCAGAAGTGGTGGACTGGGCCGAGATGCGTGACTGCTGGTTCGAGGTTGATCGTGTTCCGAAGCTCTTGGAGCGGGTGGAACTCCACGACGATCCCGAAGCTTGGAAGGAGTTGGGTTGGCGCCTCGTCCTTGAGGATGACCTGGTGTCCCCGGCCAGTTTCGCCGCGCTGCCACGTCTGGTGTCCCTCGCGCCACGCAGCGCGCAGGCGCGCGGCCTGGCCGGGAGGATTCTGGAGCGCGCGGCCGGGCTGCACGGCTGCGACGATCTGCTGGCGGGCTGCGCCGGCGCGATCAAGGAGTTGCGTGGGGTGTTGGACCGGTACCTGCGGACGCGGCCGGTCGACTACCTCGTGTCCTTCCGCGCCCTGCTCGCCGTCGACGAGGAGTACCACTGGGCGAACACCCTGGAGGGCTTCACGGACGACATCAACCACGTGGACTGTCCCCACTGCGGCGTGGGAGTGACGACCGCCATCGGCGACTTCGGGCACTACTCGCAGGTGTGGGACGGAGATGAGGAGATACGACGGGACCTGCGGCCGGTGGCCGCCGAGCAACTCACCGGAACCGGCCGGTGGATGCATCGCATCGCTGTCCGCGATGGACAGGACGTACTCGCCGACGGAATCACCTACCTGTTCGGCAAAGCGGAATGCCCTTGCTGTGCCAGCGTCTTCACCCTCGCGGACGAGTACACGTCCGCCAACCGTCCCGTCATGCGGTGAACCACCGCGATTCCGCAGCGCCCAGCGCCCTGACCGCGCCGAGCGGAGGTCGGGATCGAGGGGTTCGATCGTCGCGGAGCTGCTCAGGTTCCGTGGACGCACCGAGAACTGGGCCCGCGGCGTCGTGCGGGCCCAGTTCGATGCGACTGTTCCGACCGTCGGTCAGGACGACTGCGCGCTCTGGTACAGGTTCTGCGCGTCGGTGCCGAAGTACGGCCCGTACATCCGGTTGGGCAGGAAGTTGTACTTGAAGCTGTTCACCGAGGACAGCAGGCCGGTGCCCGTGGACTCGTTGAACTGGGTGAACCAGGGGCCGCCGCTGGAGCCGCCGGTCATGTTGCAGTTGATGCCGTGGTCGTCGGAGAGCAGGAAGTCACGGTTCGTGGTGCCGCTGCAGTAGATGAACCTCTCCCCGTCGTACGGGGCGGCGGCGGGGAACCCGAAGGCGTACATGGTCTGGTTGTAGCCGGTGTTGAAGGCCAGTCCCTGCCCGCCGACGACGTCCGTCAGCAGCCTCCCGTCCAGCGGGGCGACGACGGCCGCGCCGACGTCGTAGTTGATGTCCTCGCTCGCGGTCCACTGCGGTGTGGACATGGTCTTCGTGGCGCTCCATCTGCCGTACGGGGCCTGGCCGTCGTGGTAGCCGGGCACGAAGACCCAGTTGGTGTGCCAGGCGCCCTCCAGCTTCACACAGTGCCCGGCGGTGATGACGGTGCTCTTGTTGGCGCTGGTGACGGCGTTGCCGGAGCACGACGCCGTACGTCCCTGGTAGGTGAAGAACACCCGTCCGGCCGTGGAGACCACGGCGCCGCCGCCGGTCCAGGGCCCGCCGCTCTGGGGGAAGGCAAGCACCCCGACATCGGTGGGGGCGCCCGGAAGGGTGGGGCGACGGTCCTTTTCTCGCCCTTGGCGAGCGAGGGTGCCTTCACCCCGACGCGGTCCACGGGCAGCAGATCCAGCGGGGCGGCCCCACGCATCCGTTCCGTGGTCCAGAACGACGCGGGGTCCGCGGAGGCCGTGGCCGCCCCGGCGGGCGAGGCGACCACGCCGGTGCCGAGCAGCGCGGCGGCGCCGAGCAGGGCGGCGGCGCCGAGCAGGGCGGCGGCGCCGAGCAGGGCGGCGAGGACGGAGCGGGACTTGCGCGGGCGGCGGGCCCCGCGGCGTATGTCTGTCACGCGTACTCCCTTTGCGGTGGGGGACGAGGACGAACTCGCGCAACGCAGAGTGCCAGCCCACCCGCAAGTTCGACAGGTGCACGTCACGATGGGCGCAAATCAACCCCTGGCCGGGGAGGCGCACCCATGCGCACCCATCCGGGCGAGGAGGCGGGCACGGTTCTCGGAACAACCGCACATTGGTCGGGAAGGCGATGTTTGCGGCGGCCGATGAAGGTCACCTGGCCCGCACGGGACCGACAGGCTCCGGGCGCGGACGACGTGCCCGGTACGCCACCGCTCGTACGACGAGAGGCAGATTCATGACGGAGACTCCCCCTGTCACCACGACCGATTCCGGCGCCCCGGTCGAGAGCGACGAGCATTCGCTCACCGTGGGGCCCGCCGGTCCGATCCTGCTGCAGGACGCGTATCTGATCGAACAGATGGCCCAGTTCAACCGGGAACGGATCCCCGAGCGCCAGCCCCACGCCAAGGGAAGCGGCGCTTTCGGGCACTTCGAGGTGACCCACGATGTCAGCGCCTACACCAAGGCGGCCGTCTTCCAGCCGGGAACCCGCACCGACCTGGTCACCCGTTTCTCGACCGTCGCGGGTGAGCGCGGCAGCCCGGACACCTGGCGCGACCCGCGCGGCTTCGCGGTGAAGTTCTACACCGCCGAAGGCAACTACGACATGGTCGGCAACAACACACCGGTGTTCTTCGTGAAGGACCCGATGAAGTTCCAGCACTTCATCCGGTCCCAGAAACGCCGCGCCGACAACAACCTGCGCGACCACGACATGCAGTGGGACTTCTGGACGCTCTCCCCCGAGTCCGCCCACCAGGTCACCTGGCTGATGGGCGACCGCGGCATCCCGCGGTCCTGGCGCCACATGAACGGCTACACCTCCCACACCTACATGTGGATCAACGCCGCCGGCGAGCGTTTCTGGGTGAAGTACCACTTCAAGACCGACCAGGGCATCGAGTACTTCACGCAGCACGAGGGCGACCAGATGGCCGCCGCCGACACGGACTACCACACCCGTGATCTGTTCGAGCACATCCGCGACGGCGACTTCCCCAGCTGGACCCTGCATGTGCAGGTGATGCCGTACGAGGAGGCCGCGAGCTACCGCTTCAACCCCTTCGACCTCACCAAGGTGTGGCCGCACGGCGACTACCCGCTGATCCCGGTCGGCCGTATGACACTCGACCGCAATCCGACCGACAACCACGCGGAGATCGAGCAGGCGGCCTTCCAGCCCAACAACCTCGTCCCCGGCATCGGTCCCAGCCCGGACCGCATGCTGCTGGCCCGGCTGTTCTCCTACGCGGACGCGCACCGCCACCGGATCGGCGGCAACTACCAGCAGCTTCCGGTGAACGCCCCCGTCGTGGACGTCCACACCTACTCCAAGGACGGGGCGATGGCGTACCGGAAAACCGCCGACCCGGTGTACGCCCCCAACTCCAAGGGTGGTCCCGCCGCCGACACCGCGCGCCACTCCCCGCCCAGCTGGGAGGCCGACGGCGCCCTCACCCGTACGGCCTACGTCAGCCATGCCGAGGACGACGACTGGGGCCAGGCCGGCACCATGGTGCGCGAGGTTCTGGACGACGCCGCCCGCGACCGTCTGGTCGACAACGTCGTCGGTCATCTCCTCAACGGCGTCTCGGAGCCCGTCCTGAAGCGGGCCTTCGAGTACTGGTCGAACATCGACAAGAGCATCGGCGACCGTATCGCCCAGGGCGTACGCGCCAAGGCGGGCGAGAAGGATCCCAAAGCCGCCGAGCAGGGCAGTCCCGCCCGGCGCGGCATGCAGGACAAGGCCTGAGCACGACGACCTGACGAACCGACCCCCACGGTCACCCACGGTCACGCATGATCACGGTGGGTTTCCGCACAGCTCCGGCGTCGGCTCCGACGCCGGCTCCGACGCCGTGCCGGCTTCGCCGACGCGGAGACGCACCGATTCACGCACCGATTCACCCACCGATTCCGGTCCGATCAGCAGGAGGTCGACGCGCACCACCCTGACACGCCTTCAAGATGGTCCCCTCCCGCCTCGGTGTGCCGCACTGCGCGCCGGTGTCGGCCGAGGAGGATCTCATCCGCGCCGCCTACGTGCTCAACGCGGGCGAGAAGGACGCGATCCTGGTCGGGCAGGGTGCCCGCGGTGCCCGTCAGGAGGTGTTGGCGGTCACCTACCGGCTCGGCGCGGGAGTGGCCGAGGCGCTGCTCGGCAAGGACGCCCTCGACGACGACCTGCCGTACGTCACCGGCTCCATCGGCCCGCACATGGTCGGCCTGCGCCACCCCTTCGAGGTCGACCTGGTCGGCGGCTTGACGGGTCACGGGTCACGGGTCACGGGTCACGGGTGACCGGCCATCAGTCACCGCGCAGATAGCGGGTGACCATGTCCACCAGCTCGTTCTCGAACGTCTCGACCGGAATCGTGCGCGGACGTCCGGGTGCCGGCCGAGGAGTTCGCGGACCTGTTCGACGCGGTCCCTTCCGTGTCGTTCGATCGCGTCCAGCAGGTCCTGGGAGAACGACGCCTCCTCGATCATGACCCGCAGCAGCTGCGGGTCATCACGGTGCTCCTGGAACACCCGCTCCAGCCACTCCCGCCACCGGGCCCGCGCCACCACCTCGGCCCGTTCGCCACCGTCCGCCCTGGCCTGACCAACTCCTCGCTCTCCGCCTGGAGTTCCTCCTCGGCGGTACCGCCGCCGGCCCCGCGTCCCACAAGAGAGGTCATGGGCGCTCCGGCACCTCGGCTCGCTGCGAACTGCCGCGCTCGGGCATGCGTTCAGCGAACAGTCGAGGCGTTGGATGTGTCGGAGGCTTCCGTGCGGGGCGCCTCCGTGGCGGGCTCCGCCGCGTCCGGCTTTTCTGAGTCCGGCTTTTCTTCGTCGGACTTTTCTTCGTCGGGCTTTTCCCCGTCCGGCGTCTCGCAGGTGATCTCGTCGCGTGGGGTGTAGTGGGTGTGGAACGGCTGCCGCTTCACTTCCTTGCCGTCGTTGTAGAAGACCCGGTCGACGGTGACGTCGAAGCCCTCCAGCGGGGTCTGGGGCACACACTTCTCGTCGGTGCTGACCTTCTTCGCCGGGGGTTTGACGTCGGTCCGGGGGCCCTTCTCCGACTTGATCTCGTCGTACTTCTTGGTGCCGATGAAGCTGACGGTCACCGACGTGTCGGTGGCCTCGGCCTGGATGTACACCGCGTTGCCGGAGTCGTTGGTGAACCGGAGGTCGAGGCTGCCCCAGGCGACCGTGGCCTCACGGCCCTCCGGGTAGCGCTCGATGTAGAAGGAGTGGGCGCCGTACTCCACGGGCTCGACGCCGGCGAAGTACATCGCGTTGAACACGGTCGTGGCCACGGCGGAGACCCCGCCGCCGGATGCCTTGGTGAACTGGTCGTCGAGGATCATGATGCCCTCGACGAAGCCGTTGGCCTTGGTGCGTTCGCCCACGGTCCGGTTGAAGCTCCAGGTCTTGTCGGGCATGACGACGGAGCCGTTGATGAGCTGGGCGGCCCGCCCGATGTTCTTCGTGCGGTACGCGGCCGGTTCGAAGTTGACCGTGAAGGACGACATCTTCTCCGTCAGCCCGAGCCGCGCCGCGTTCTCGCGGGTCACCTCCGGCTGGATCCGTCGCACGGCCACTTCCCCGGTACGGGCGCCGGCGCCCGTTTCGGTGAGCAGCGGCAGCACGGCCTTGCCCAGCGCCTTGTCGGTGACCTGTACGCCGGTCCGGGCGTCGTCGGCCACCACGGCTCGGTCGCCGTCCAGCCGTAGTTCGGCGTTCTCGGCCTTGGTGGTGATGTCGTCCAGGGGGCCGGCGACCGCGGGTGCCGAGCGCAGGCCCTTGCCGTCCAGCGTCGGTATCAGCCTGCCGGAGTCGTCCGGCCGCATCGTCAGGTACTCGCCCACGACGGCCGGAGTGACCGTGAACTGTCTGCCGCCCGCGGTGAGCGTGACGGGTCCCGACATGGCCGGCCGCGCGAACTCGCGCACCGCCCGCCGCACCTCCTCGGCCGCCACCTTCGGCTCGGTCTCGCGGGTGGGCAGCGCCGTGACCGTGTCCGCCGCGCCGTGGAGGAAGGAGGTCCGCAGGGTGCCGACCGCGGCGTCCACGTCCAGGGCGTGGCCCCGGTGCGGTGCGACCTGCTCGACCTGGCCGTCGTCGAAGGTCACGGCCCCCTCGCGGACCTTCTGGTCGAGGTTCCGCGCCAGCTTCCCGAGAACGGTGCGGGCCTTGTCCTCGTCGACGCGTACGACCGGCTCGATGTCACCCCCCGACCGGAAGAACCCGCCGACCACGCCGACCGGATCCGAGGCTGTGCGCGTCGCCCTGTCGACGGTCCCCTCGGCGTCGAAGGTGAGTCCGGCCTGCCGCGGGTCGACGGTCCCGGCGCGGTCGCCGACCGTCACGGCCAGCTCCCGTGAGCCGGCCACCGCCAGGTGTGCGTCCAGCTTGCGGATGGCCTCGGTGCGGCTGAGGCCACCGATGTCCACGCCGCGCACGGTCGTACCCGCTTCGATCTCACCGCCCGTGACCAGCAGCGCGGCCAGATACAGGCCACCGAGGCCGACGGTCAGCACACCGCCCGTCAGGGCAAGGGGCGGCACGGAGGCTATTCGAGGGCGCATGGGTCTCCCGGACCGGGGATCGGTAGGCGGTGCACTCGCGGTGCGCTCGGCGAGGCGGTGCGCTCGATGAGGCGGTGCGCTCGGCGAGGCGGTGCCACGGACGGAGCAAGCACCTCAAGTTACCCATAACGGGCGACGAGGGCGTATGTCGCAGATCACTTCCGTCGCCGCGCCCCGCCCCTGTCCCTGTCCCTGTCCCTGCCCCCGTCCCCGTCCCCACCCCCGCCAGCCCTGGGCGTGCGATCGATATAGCCGTACATGTCGCGGTATCACCGGTACCATCGATACCATGGCGGATCCCAAAGCGATGAGTCTGCGCTTCCCCGACCCCGAGCAGCGGGCCGCCATCGCGGCTGCCGCGAAGCAGGCCGGGGTCAGCATGCAGGAGTACATCCTCTCGGCGGCCTACGACCGTGCGACCGCCGTGGAGCGGCGGTTCCTGGAGGGCTTCGGTGCCTCCACGGCCCGCAGCGGCGCCGCCTTCGCGGCCGGGTCCGGCACCGTGGATCCGAGCGCCGAGCAGCGGGCGGCCGAGCGGCAGGCCCGGCAGGAACTCGACGCCCGGGAGCGAGGCCGCGTCACATGACCCCGCCGCGCCCCGTCCCGCTCGATGTCACGTTCCTGCTGCACGCCGCCGAGCGCCTCGACGGTGGCCCACGGATCGACGACTACGGACCGTTCTACGCCGCTGTCGCCCGGGTCAACGCCAAGGCGTTGGAGCACGACATGTACGGATCCCCGTACCTCAAGGCCGCCGCACTCCTGCAGACCCTCGCGAAACTGCCGTGCCTGGAACACTCCAACGCGGCCTTCGCCTGGCACGCCACCGAGGCCTATCTGATCCTCAACACCCGCGCCCTCGACTACCCGCCGGAGGCGGCCGTCGCGCTCGTACGCGACGCCGCCTCCGGAACGCTCGGCGTCGCCCGGATCGCCCGTCGGCTGCGCGACTGGAGCGCCGCGTAGTACGCGGCGAACCGGGGACCGTGGGAACAGGCGACTGTCAGGACGGGCCCAGGATCGCCGAGGTGCGGGGGTCGGGGAGTGGGTCGGTGGCGCGGGGTGTGGCGGGGACGAAGACCGGGGCGTCCTGCTGGTAGAAGATGTCGATGTCCGCCTCCTCGCCGCCGACGATGAGGGTGTCCCACGCGCCGCTCTCCTGGAGCGTCCGCAGGGTCGAGGGCGCCAACGCGGCAAGGTGGGACCGCAGTTGCTCATCGTCGGGCAGGCCCGGCAGGCGTTCCGCGAGGCGCTCGCGGATGGACCGCATACGGTCCAGCAGGATCTCCACGTCGGCCCCCGACGCCCCAGCGGACGCCGAGCCCCCGGCAGCCGACCCGGCAACCCGGGGCGCCGGCCCGGCGCCTCCGGCGGCAGGCCGGGCAACTCCGGCCGCCGGTCCCGCCGGTCCCGCCGTAGCCTCCATGCTGCGGTCGATGATGTCCTTGATCGCCCGGGTCACGCCCCGCTCGTCCGTCGTGACCATCGCGTTCCACGCGCGGCTCTTGTGGCGGTACTGCAGCATCGACATGGCCGCCTCGTGCCGGATGAAGTCCGCGTCGCGCAGCGGGCGGCCACGCCAGACGCGGCTGAGGGAGCGGGCCAGGGAGACGGCCGAGGCGAGGCCGCTGTTGAGACCGCGGCCGGGCCAGAAGTGGATGGCGTTGGCCGCGTCGCCCAGCAGGAAGCCGTACGTCCCGGGGCGGTCGGCGGTCGGGCGGGTCAACTGGGCGGTGAACCTGGGGCGTTGCACCATGTCCAGCCGGAACGACGTGATCGCGCTGAGGTCGTCCTCGTCGACGCCGAACAGCCGCAGCCCCTCCTGGATCCGCTTCCACAGCGGCGAGCCGCGCAGCAGCGCCGGCAGGAACAGCGTCCCGTGCGTCGGGCAGACGAACTCGTTGTCCTCGTGCCGGCTCATCACACACGGCCGGGCCGCGATGCACTCCTCGAAGACCTGCCGCACCGGGTCGATACCGATGACGTTGCGCGCCTCCTCACGGGTCAGCCGCATGTTCAGGAAGCCCTCGCCGCGCAGCGAGTTGAGCAGGAAGCGGTTCTGCGCCACCGTGAGCAGCACGCTCATCGGGTCCGAGAGCCGGGACTTGACCCGCAGCCCCAGGATCACGTCCTGGAGGTGCTCCCCGTCGAGGGAGTAGATGGTGGCGTCGGCCGCGCCGAAGCGGTCCGCGAAGTGCTCGCGGGTGCGGGACCGGCCGCCTTCGCAGATCACCAGCACATGGTCGCGGGCGATGAGGTGCCCCTGCTCCACCGGGTCGAACTTCTTCGGCACCAGACGGATCGCGGGCTTGCTGTTGGCCAGTTCCAGCAGCCGGTCCTCGATGTAGGCGATGCGGATGTTGCGGGGCGGGCGCCCGTCCACGGAGTCGGGTCCCAGCGGCCACATCTCGGAGAACTGGCCGCCGTCCCCGAACAGCGCCATCCGGATCTCCTCTGACAGGGCCAGATACTGCCGGCTCTGGACGGTGACGACCTGCTGGCGCCGCACGTTGCCCTGGGTCTCGTCCTTCCAGACCACGGTGGTGCCGTCGCGGACCCACCGGCCGTCGTGGACGGTGACCGAGACCCGCCCCGGGAGCGCGTCCTCCAGCAGCAGCGCGAAGGCGAGGCCGACCGGGCCGCCGCCGGACACCGTGACCCGCAGCACACCTGGGTTCGCGGCGGCGTCGGCACGGGGCAGGGCGAGCTGGGAGAGGTCCATGACCGTCTCCACGGCCTCCTGCGTCTCGAACAGGAAGGTCTCGTCGCCGATACGGATGGTGTCGCCGGGCGTCAGCTCGTGCCGGGTGACGCGCAGCTCGTTGACGTACGTTCCGTTCCTGCTGTCGCGGTCGCGGAGCACGTACGCGCCGTTCTCGGTGACGATCTCGGCGTGGAACCGGGAGGCGCTGACGCTGACGATGACGACGTCGTTGTCGCTCTTGCGCCCGAACGTCAGCGGAGCGTCGCCGAGGACGACGCTCTGACCGGCGAATGGACCGCTGCGTCCCACTATGACCGACAGCACGGAAACTCCTTCGGAGAGGCCAAATTAGTTCGATTATGTACGGTGTGTCGCCCTATCACTCACTGTTCGCACGGCAAGTCACCGAAAAAGAAACCGAGTTGGACTTGGCGTCGAACGGCGACCGGATCTCCACCGCCATCCCGCTGCTCAACGTCCCCTCCTGCGCGTACGTCGACAGCCGCACCGTCTCCCTCTTGGTGGTCTCGTCGCCCTCCCGGAACGCCAGAGTCCGCCACTCCCGGTCCACCACCGACCCGTTCTCCGAGACCCACCGGTAGGAGAACTGGACCGGCCGTTGGGACGTCTTGAACGTCGCCGTGAACCACGGTGCCCGGCCGTCCGCCGGCGGGCAGCTCCCGTCGTACGTGGTCGCACCGCCCGTCACCGTCACCGACACGGGCTGCGCCGCGTTCCCGCCGGTCCCCGTCCCACCGTCCTCGTCGCCGTCCCGGCCCACGAGCGCGTACGTCAGCCCACCACCGAGCAGAGCCAGCACGGCCGCCGCCGCTCCCATCAGATACCCGGTACGACGGTTGCGCCGCCCGGGGGCGGGAGTGGGGGCGGAGGTGGGAGTGGGGGTGGCAGTGGGGGCGGCGGTGGGGGCGGATACGGAAGCGGAGCCCTTGTCGGGTCCGAAGCCGGGGTCGGGCACCGTGATCGGTGGTCCGAACCCCGCCCCTCCAGGAGGAGGCCCGAACACCCCCAGCGGCGCGGACCTGACGGACACGGGCGTGGAGGCAGGCGTGGAGGCGGACGTGGGCGCGGGCGCGGGCGCGGTGGTGGGGAGTTCCTCAGCGGTGGTGACATCGGCGGTCACCAAGGCGGTGACGGAGTCCGTGGCGTCGGAGCCCGTGGCATCGGAGCCCGTGGCATCGGCGAGTGTGGCGTCGGCAGAGGCGTCCTCCCGTGACGGGAGCGCCGACTCCCCGGCGATCAGGCCGAGTTGGCGCCCGGCCTCCTCCGCCGTCATCCGCTGATCGGGGTCCTTGTGCAGCAGCCCTTCGATGACCGGTGCGAGCGGCCCGGCGCGGTGCGGCGGCGGCAGCTCGTCGTCCACGATGGCGCGCAGCGTGGCCAGGGCCGTCGTCCGACGGAACGGCGAACGGCCTTGTACGGCCATGTAGAGCAGGGCGCCCAGCGACCACAGGTCGGACGCGGAACCCGGGGTCCGGCCCAACGCCCGTTCCGGCGCCACGTATTCGGGCGAGCCGACCACCTCACCGGTCATCGTCAGCGGTGAGTCGCCCTCGACGGTGGCTATCCCGAAGTCGGTCAGCACGACCCGGCCCTCGTCGGCCAGCAGGACGTTGGCGGGCTTCACATCGCGGTGCAGCACTCCCGCGCCGTGTGCCGCGCGCAGTGCCGCCAGCACTTCGGCGCCGATGCGCGCGACCTCTTTGGGCGGCAGGGCGCCCCCGGAGCTGATGGCATCGGCCAGGGAGCGGCCCCGGACCAGTTCCATGACGATCCACGGCCGGCCGTCGAAGGTGACGACGTCGTAGACGGACACCACCCCACGGGCGTTGACCCGCGCCGCCGCCCAGGCCTCCCGCTCCAGCCGGGCGTACAGCTGCGCGCTGCGCTGCGCGGGCAGTTCCGCGGCGGCACGGACCTCCTTGACGGCCGCCTCGCGGCGCAGCACCTCGTCGAGAGCGCGCCACACCGTGCCCATGCCGCCCTCGCCGAGTACGGACAGCAGTCGGTACCGGCCGGCGACCAGCCGTTCGCCACCGCCGTCCGGCGAGGCCGCGTCCTGGTTGGGCATGAAGGTCAACTCCCCTGTCTCTGCGAACCGTCCGCGGCAACACGATGAATGCTTCGAGGTTCCAGGCATGCGCAGGGTATCGGCCGGACCGGAGATGCTGAATGTCCGTGCGGAGGCGTCAGTTGACGCCAGTGACCTCGAACAACACCGTCTTGCCGCCCCGTTGATTATGGCCGGGCATCAAGCCCGATGCCAGCACCCGAGGCGACACCTCGCCCGGAGCGCCTCCACCCGGCGGGCGTTCTCGGGAGAACGTAGCCAGTAGCCAGTAACAAGTAGCCAGTAACAAGTTTCGGGAGTTGCCGGTGTCGAGGGGGCGTGTGCGGCCGGTCAGCGCTCGACCGGCTCCCACCACACCAGATTGGCGGCTGCCTGAGCCGTCGGCTCGATGATCTCCCATCCCTCGGCGATCAGCCCGTCGTCGATCCGCCAGATGTCGACGACCGTGATCTCCGGCCCGGCATCGGGGAGTTGCCGCCGCGAGTGCATCACGACGTGATCGCCGTCGGCCAGCAGATGGTGGATCCCGACCCGCATACCGGCCAGCGGAGGAAGGGCCGCCCGGACGGCGGCGAGCCACTCCGTCTTGGTGGAGGACGTCGAGTCCGGCCGATGATGGACGAAGTCGTCGCGCAGCAAGGGTTCGAGCGCCTCGACGCCGCCCGTCCCGATCAGTTCCGTCAGTGCCCGTTGAACGATGCCCTTGTTGTCTGTGGTCATGGCCGCAGTGTTTCCGCGGCCCCGACAGGTTGTCGATGAAGTCGGATTTCATGGCGGAGTCGGATGTCATGGCGGAGTCGGATGTCATGGCGGAGACGGATGTCATGGCGGAGACGGATCTCATCGCGGAATTCGGATCTCATCGCGGAGTCCGATCTCCTGGCGTACGGCTCCACGGCACGTGCTGTCGATGACCATGCGTACCGTCGGGGAACACTTACGGCAGTGGCGGCATCGCCGACGACTCAGCCAACTGGATCTCGCGATCGCGGCGGACGTCTCGGCGCGTCACATCAGCCTGGTCGAGACCGGCAGGTCCAACCCCAGTGCCGATATGGTCCTCCGGCTCGCGGACCACCTCGATGTGCCGCTGCGCGACCGCAACCTGCTGCTGCTCGCGGCCGGCTTCGCCCCCAGATACACCGAACGCCCCCTCGACGACGACGCGTTGACGGTGGCCCGGGACGCGGTCGAGAGGGTCCTCCGCGCACATGAGCCGTACCCGGCGCTGGCCTTCGACCGCCGGTGGAACATCGTGATGACCAATCGCGCGGTCGAGCCGTTCTTCGCGGATGTCCATCCGGATCTGCTCCGGCCGCCGGTCAACCTGCTGCGGCTGGGACTGGACCCGCGCGGATTCGCCCGTCTGGTCGTCAATCTGGCCGACGTCCGCGCGGTGTTCCGCTCCCGGATCACGCGTCAGCTCGCCATCGCCCCCGACGCCGAACTCACCGCGCTCTACGAAGAACTGCTGGAGCCCGAAGCCGAGGCCGGGACGAACGATTCGATCGCGTCCGATGTGGTGATCCCGATGATCCTCCGCCTCGACGGTCGAGAACTGCGGCTGTTCTCGACCATCACCACCTTCGGCACCCCGATGGACATCACGCTGGACGAGGTCGCGATCGAGTCGTACTACCCGGCGGACACGGAGTGCGCCGCCTACTTCGAGGAGGCCGACGGGACCAGTCGTCCTCGCCCATGGCCGCGACCTGAACCCTGACCCCTGACCCTTGACCCCTGACCCCTGACCCCTGAACCCCGTTGGTCTGGTTGGGTTCCTCATGCTCCGCCGATGATGACGGTATGGCATCTGAACTGCTCACCGGACTGGTCGGTCTTCTCGGTGCGTCCCTGGGCGCCGGTGGCGCGGTCTGGGCGGGATCGGTGACAGCCAGGTCGCAGCGACGGCAGACGCGTGATCAACTCGACGCGGCACAGCTGCGGTGGAGGCTGGACAACAAGCGTGACGTCTACTTTCAGCTTCTCAAATGCGCTTCCCTGTGGCAGTCGGCCACCTGGGACCTGCACAACGCGCTCTCCCACCCGGTCGAGGCGGAGGTGCGCACCGAGACCCGCCGCCTCAAGGTCGGACGGTGGCAGGAGTACGCGGCGATGTCGACAGCGGCGAAGGTCTTCACCACCGACACGGAGGTCCGGGTGGCGGCAGACCGGCTGCAGGACGCTCTTCTGGCGCTCGACCGCGTCACCGAGGACCGCTACCACCGGCGTGAACAGTGCGAGCCGGACAGCCCGGACAGCTGGGAGGAAGCGTTCCGGACCCGGAGCCGGGCCTGCGAGGCGGCGACCGCTGCCCTGGCCCGGGAGATCGAGGCCGCCTTGAGCCTGTCATGACCCCACCGCCCGTGACCCGTCAGGTGACGACGCAGGTCATGGCCGCCCACAGCAGGGGCGAGTGCTCGATCCGGCCGCCGGCGCGCCAGTGGTGGAGTTGCTCGCGCTGCCAGCGCCCGAGCCGGTGCACGGGGTCGGGATCCTCGTGGGCCGTGTCGACGGCGACGACCGCCTCGGTCAGCGGGCGTACGGACTCGGGCAGGCCGGCCAGCCGGTGGAAGGCGAAGCTGGTCGGCAGAGCCCAGCGGGTGGCGGTGACGAGTTCGGCGCCGTTGTGGAGCATCGCCGTCGCCAGGCCGAACGACTCGGCGAAACGCAGGTCGCCACCGCTCTCACAGCCGATGAGGGCGACCCGCGGCGGCGCGGGCCAGACCCTCGCCCCCGGCTCACCGTCGGCGCGCAGGGACACTGTGCCCAGCAGGAGGTCCTTGGCCGACAGCGGTCGATGGGTGCGGACCGGCTCGGCCAGGCCGTCGTGCTGCGGACCGCAGCACAGATGGAGCGCGCCGTCCTCGCTCTGCCCGCCCTCGACCGGCGCGCCGCTCACATGCCCGACGTACATGAGTCGGCGCGCTCCCTTGCGGAGTACGCCGCTCAGCCAGTCCCGGTCCAGGTCGGTGCGGCGGAACGCCTCCGCCGGGGTGGTGACGGACGGTACGACGGCACCCGCGTCGAGACGGCGCCGGACGAAGGACAGCAGTTCCGGGTCCGCGCCGGGCGGTCCCAGGACCGAGCCGAGCGGGGAGTCGGCCCGGAATCCGGGCACCCGGGGATCCAGGACGAGAACGACCGCGTCGGCGTCGGCGTCGGGATCCGGGTCCGGAGTCGGCCGCGCGGCGGGGGCCGTCCGCCGTCGCAGCGACGCCGGCGCGGTGGTCACGATGTCCGCCAGCTCGATAAGCCGTACGTCGGCCGTGTCGTCGACGGCGAGCAGTTCCCAGGGGACCTGGGCGACCCGGGGCGACGGCTGGATCCGTACCAGTGGACGGCCCAGGCGCTCCGACACCTGGCGTATCTGCGCGGTCAGTCCCTCCGGCCACAGCGCCTCGGCCAGCAGTCGCGCGAGCCGGTGCTCGGTGCGCCGGTCGGTCAGCGCGCCCGAGTCGAGCGCGCACCGCATCCCCTCCGCTCCCCCGCCCGTCTCCGGCAGCGCGGCGGCCAACTCCCCCACGGCCCGGTCGACTTCACCGGCGGGCGCGTGCCCGGTACCGAACCCCCGGGCACCGCCGGCCCACGTCCAGGTCATGAAGAGATCGTCGGCGTCGGCCAGCCGGACCTGCACCACCGGACGTTCCGTGAGGTCGTCGGTGATCCAGAACGGGACCTCCTCCTCGTCCACGAGCCGTCGCCGATAGCGGAGTTCGGCCGCCGCGATGTACTCCTGGAGCGCGACCCGGCCGGGGCCCTGTGCCGCCATCCGCACCTTCGGCGGCGGCGCCACACGCAGCCCCACGGAGGCGGCGGCCTCCGCGGCCACGCCCCCGAGCACCATCGGACCGTCGACGCGCCCGTACGCCTTCATGGCCGCACCCGGAAAGACCGACAGACCCGACGGACCCGACAGACCCAAAAGGCTCGACTGGCCCGACTGGCCCGACTGGCCCGACATACCTGACGCGCCGTCCCGCTCGAATGCCGGGCGGTCAAGCGCCAAGGAGGCGCCTGCGGTTCGGTGTTCCACCAGCTCGAAAAGAAGCCCCTGATCCTGTCGGCGTACGGCGAGACGGAACACCAACTCCATTGCCTCGTCGGCTAGTTGCAGCCACTGATTGCGCGCGTGCGCGGTGACGAAGTCATAGCGCGCCGCCTGGAGGGCCAGTGCGGCGGGGACCGCGAGGGAGAGCGCGGTGTCGACGGACCGCCGCTCGTGGTCGCCGTGGTCCGCCCGGTTCAGGTTGTCCTCGATAACGCCCGCGAGCAGCAGGTCGACCTGGGCGCAGCGCTCGTACATCTCCCGTTCCTCGTAGACGTCACGGGCCTGCTGGGCCAGTCGCCGCATCTCGGTGATATCGGCGCGGTCGTAGGCGTGTCGGGCGGCCAGCAGCATGGTGTCGGCGGCGGCGATCGAGGCGCCGAGCTGTTCGAACCGGGCCAGGCTCGCCGTCGTCAGGTCGCCCGCGCGGGTGAGGGCGCCGCGTCGGCCGGCGAGGAAGGCTCGGGCCTGTTCACAGACCGCGAGGTCACCGTACCACCGCTGTCGCTCGAAGAACGCGGACGCCTCGGTGAACAGCCGTTCCGCGAGGTCGAGTTCGCCCCGGTTCAGCGCGACGGACGCCCGGTGCGCGAGCAGTGTCCACTGCTCGCCGGTGTCCCCCAGCGCGCGGAAGCGCTCCTCGGCGCGGGCGAGATGGTCCTCGGCCTGGTCGTACCGCCCGGTCGAGGAGCAGATCATGGCGAGGGCGGTCAACAGCCTTGGCACGGCCTCCAGTTCGGTCGACTCCAGGGCGGACAGCAGCACCGAGGCGTACTCCTCGGCCGCTCCCCACTCACCCCGGTCCATCAGCAGAAGGATCCGGTTCAGACCGAGTTCGGCCGCGCGCAGCCCCTCGGGGTCGTCGAACTGGGACAGCCTGGCCACCGCCTCGTCGAGACAGGCCAGCGCCTCGTCCAGGCGCCCGGTTCCGCGGAGCACGTCGGCCCTGGCGATCATGGTCTTCAGCAGGGTCTCCAGCCACAGTTGGCGGCCTCGCGGCCCCATCGGCGCGGAGGCGATGCCGTCGAGCAGCGCACGGGAGCGCTCGACGGCGTCCTCGGCCCCGGGCAGGTCCGTGGCGGTGAGCCGGACGCTCGCGAGGTCGCACAGCAGATGCGCGCGCAGGAACCGTACGTCGGGCGAGTCCTCGATGGACTCGGCCACGGTGAGCAGTTCCTCGTAGACGGCGTACGCGGCCGTGAGGTCGGACGCCAGTTGATGTTCCTCGGCCAGCGCGAAGCCGCTGTCGAACGGCTCCCCGTACAGCCACACCGCTCCCGCACCCGCACCCTCGCCCTCGCCCTGCAACTCGATGTGCTCGTCCGGCATACGTCAGCAGTCCTTGTCAGTAGTCCGCGTCGGTGGCAGCGGCGGCCACGGTCTCGGCGAGGAACGGTGCCGAACAGGTCTCGTACGGCGAACCGTTGTACGGCGAACCGCCGTGCGCCGGAGGCTGGGTCGCGGCGGTCAGGCGTCGCCGGACCAGGGCGCGGACGGCGTCCCGGCCGACGCGGTCCTCGGCACCGCCGGACGTACCGGGCCCCGGGTCGAAGCCGGGAAGGAGGACGCCGGCCTCGATACGCGGTGCGCGGATCTCGGACGGCATCGCGGCGTCCAGGCCGGACCGCCCGGCCCACATGTCGTCCCGTCGGCTGAGGGGCACCCGGTGCGGGCCGTCGCCGTTCACATGGACCTCCGCGACGAGGGAGGTGCCGGTGGCGGGCGCCGCGCCGTGTGCGACGACCTCGACCTCGATGCGCCGCCGTGCGCCGAGCGCGCGGACCGTCCAGGACACCGCGGACTCGGTCGCGTCGACGAGGCCGGGCGGGTAGCGGCGCCAGTCGTTGGTCCCCGTGCCCCGGGCGATGACTCGGCCGCCCGCCGTGAGCGGTTCGCCCGCGGCGAGTGCGTAGCCGTCGTGCCGGGCGAACAGCGCGCCGGGGTCGGCCGGTGCGCCGGTCGGGCCGGGTCGTTGAAGGGCCGCGCCGAGGTGCCGCAGGGCGGGCCCGTCCAGTCCCGCGCCGTCCGCCGCGTCGTCGATCAGCCGCAGGACGCCCTCCAGGTGGAGTGCCGTGCCGACGGCCGGTCGTGGGGTCGCGCGCCACCACTGGATCAGCGGGTCGAGGGCAGCCTGATGCTCCGTGATCAGTTCGGCCGCGCAGTCGTCGGGCTGATCGCCCTCGTCGTCGAAGAGTTGCTGGCAGCGGTGGGTGAGTGCGGCCGTCTCCAGGCCGAGCACGTCCGGTTCGAGCGCCGGTATGCCGTCCGCGTACGAGGCCGGCCACCACCGGGCCGCCCAGTGGGCGAAGGCGAGCCGGGCGGCACAGCCCGCGAGGGCGGTCGGGTCGGCCGCCACCCGTGCGCCGCCCGGTTCCCGTGTCGGTACGCCGCCCGGTTCCCGTGTCGCACAGTCGTGGACGGCGGCGGCGACCCCCTCGCCGTACAGCGCCCACAGCCACTGCTGGGCCCGCCCCGGGTCATGAACATGCGCCGACGGCGGACCGGGATCGCCGAGGACGGGCCAGGTCAGCACGGCGCCCGCGACATCGAGGACGGCCCGGGTGAAGTCGGGGCCCACGGCGAGGACATCGCCGTACTCACCGGCACCGGCACCGTCCCAGCCGCCATCCCCGCCGCTGCCGGCCGAGGGGTAGACGGCTATCCGAATCGTGCCGTCGTCCTCGCCCTCGACCTCGTCCCACACCACATGCACATCGACGCGCCCTGCCCCCGCCATCACGCGCTCCTCGCTCCGGCCGGTCGCGCGGAGCCCGTCGACAGGGTGCGCAGTGCCGACCGAACCCGGGCGCGGTGGTCCATCATCACCGAGCGGGCGACCCCGTCGAGCACCGCCCAGGCAGACGCGGGGTCCGCGAGGGGTGCGTCGCGGACGTCCCGCCCGTGCAGCCGCACCCACAGTCGCCGCATGTACGCGGCCCATGGCGTACGAAGGTCCTGGGCGAGGGCATCGAGGGCGCCGCCGTCCGGGTCGGGACGGGGCGAGACGGTCATCCGGCGGGCGCGCAGGACCGACGCCTCCCGTCGCCAGCGGCTGTTGACGGCCCGGTGCGCGGCGGTGCGCCCCGGTACCGCCTGCCCGGTGCCGAGCGGATCGAGCCCGGCCGCGAGCAGGCCGCCGAGGACCACGACCACACGCAGACTCTCGTCGCGCAGACCGAGCGGAGCGCAACTGCGGCCGGCCTCCCGCGCGACGAGTTCCGGCACCGTCGGCAGTTCCTCCCGGCGGGCCGACGACTGGAGGACGACGAAGAGCCGCTCGAAGAGCGTGCGGTCCAGCGGCGCGGGCAGTGTGGCCGTCGAGGCGCCCCGGCCGATCTCCGGGCGCGGCGGGACCGGGCGCCCGGTCAGCCCCAGCGGGGCCGGCAGGTCGCCGCGGCCCCAGACACCGTTCGCCCGCGCCCACAGAGCCCGGCCGAACAGCTCTCCGTGGCCCGCCTCCACCATGGCCGCGTACGACGACGGGTCGCCCGCCCGGCCCGGCGCGGCGCAGGCATCGAGGACCTCGGCGGCCCGTGCGACCGCCGCGCTCATGTCCGGAGCCGGGGCCGAAGCCGGGGCCGAAGCCAGGGCCGGGGCCGGGGCCGGGGTCGACGGCGTGGCCGGGGCCATGGCCGGGGGCGACGGCGTGGCCGGGGCCATGGCCGGGCCCGAGTGGCGGTTCTCCCAGGCGGAGGCCAGCTCGCCGTCGAGTCTCAGACGTCGGCCGGTGTCGGCCAGATAGTCCTTGAGCGCGTCCACCGTGCGCCCGCCGAGGGTTTCCGCCACCTCCTCGACCACGGCCCTCGCCATCGTGTCCGCGTCGGCGGAGGGTGGTCCGTGCTCGGTGGCCAGTTCGAAGCAGCGCTGGAAGTACAGATCCTGGGGATTGCCCTCGACGACACCCAGTGCCCGGCGGGCCTTCTTCAGCCGCGTGAACCACTGTGCCGTCGCCGCCAGGCACGCGCCGGCCTCCCGGATCAGCCCGTCGAGGTGTGCGGCCTGCTCGGGGCCGAGGAAGTCCGCCGCGAGTTCGGGACGCAGCGCCGGCCTGACGATCAGCGGCAGCACGATCAGCTTGACCGTCCGGGTCAACGGCGCCCCACCGGGGCCGCTCAGCGGTTCCGTGCCCGGTCCGAGGGCGCGCCAGGCGTGGTCGATGACCAGGGCACGCGGTCGGCGCTCGTCGGCCGACTGGCTCGGAAACGGCATGTGGGGAGCGTACGCCGGGGGCGACGGGCGGCCGAACCTGGGATCGGTAGGTGTCCCGGGCCACCTAGCGTCCACACCGTCAACCGGCACAGGCAGCAAAGCCGACATCGCCGACCCATCAGCACATCAGCACATCGGCACATCGGCACATCGGCACATCGGCACATCGGCACATCGAGAATCCGGAAACGAGGGAGCAACGTCATGGGAATCTTCGGGCGGCGCAAGAGCCGTGAGGAGAAGGCCGCCGAGATCGCCGGCAAGGTGGCGAGCGGCAAGGGCTTCTACGGCCGGACCACACGCGCGTTCCTCGGCAACGAGGACTTCGCCAGGGTCCAGCAGTCGATCGGCTCGTACAACTCCGCCGTCGAGGTGCGGCAGTTGCTCGCCGCGGGCGTACCGACGACACCGGCGATCGTCGTCTCGCTCGGCGACACCGGCAAGCTGGTCAACTTCGACCCGGTCGTCGACCTGGTCCTCCAACTGCCCGGCGCCACCGACCCGATCACCCTTCAGACCATCGTCTCCAAGCTGCGGATACCCCGCGTCGGCGACCAGGTGCTGCTGATCGCCGACCCCGCCCGGCCCGGTGCCTACCTCTACGCCGGGGACGGCGTGACCCCGTGACCCCCGGGCCCACCCGGGTGGACAGGATCGGTCTGTTCGGCGCCCTGCTCCTGTACACCTCGGCGGCGGCGCTGTGCCTGTGCGGACCGGTCATGCTGGTCCGCGCGTTCCTCGCCGACGCCGAACTGCTGCTCGGGGGCATCCTGTGCACCGTGCTCTGCACACCTGTCGGCATCGCCCTGTGGGCCTACGCCGGCCTGGAGCGGGAGCGCAACCGGCGGCTCGACACGGTCGGGGTCGCGTCGACGGCGGAGGTCACCGACCTCACCGCCTGGGAGGACGCGGAGGACGCCGGGGTCCTGGTCGGTCTGCGGATCAGCGGACCGGGATTCGGGACGTTCGAGACGACCTGGAAGCGCTCCTCGGACTACGGCCTCCGGGTGGGCCTTCGCTTCGAAGTCGTCGTCGACCCGGTAGGCAGCCTGTACCGCGTCGAGTCCTGAGAGAGCCCGGACGAACGACCTACGAACGACCCACGAACGACCTACGACCGCCCCACGAACGGCCCACGAACGACCTACGACCGCCCCACGGACGACCCCCGTCGGCAGGCCAGAAAGGCGCCTGTCCGGGTGGATACCCGTCAGGCGCCCTTCGGTCTGGCGGAGGTGCGGGTCAGTTGGTCACGGGCTGGAGTTTGGCGCGGAAGTGGCGCAGGATCGGGGACTGCTCGAAGATGCGGTAGCCGTGGACGGAGGCCGCGTTCTTGGCGATGCGCTCCAGGGTCCGGCCGACATGGTCGTAGTGGCTACGGGTGTAGACGCGTCGCGGGAGCGCCAGTCTGACCAGCTCGTAGGGCGCGCTCTTGGTGGGGTTGCCGTCCTCGTCCTCCTCGCCGAGGTACAGGGAACCGAGCTCGGCCGAACGGATGCCGCCTTCGAGGTAGAGGCGGCAGGCGAGGGCGTGGCCCGGGTAGTGGTGGGGCGGTATGTGCGGGAGCAGACGGCCCGCGTTGAGGTAGAGGGCGTGCAGGCCCGGGGGTTCGAGGATGTCGACGCCCGCCGCGCGGACCCGGTCGGCGAGGTGGGAGGCGACGTCGGCGCGTTCCGCGAGGTACGCGGGTTCGGTCACCTCCAGCAGACCGGTGGCCATCATGTCGAGGTCGCGGCCCGCGAGTCCGCCGTACGTGGCGAAGCCCTCGGTGGCGATGAGGAGCCGTTCGCACTTCTCGGCGAGTTCGGGGTCGTTGAGCCCGATGAAGCCGCCGATGTGGACGATGCCGTCCTTCTTGGCGCTCATGACACAGCCGTCGGCCAGCCGGAACGCCTCCTCGGCGACCTGGCGCGGGGTAAGGCCCCGATAGGCCTCCTCGTGCCGGGTCACCAGCCAGGCGTTCTCGGCGAACCGGGCGGCGTCCAGGATCATCGGGACGCCGTGGCGGCGGCAGATCTCGGCGGTCTGTTTCAGGTTCTCCATGGAGACGGGCTGCCCGCCGCCTCCGTTGTTGGTGATCGTCATGATCACGACGCGGACGCGGGAGCCGTCCGGCCCTTCGAGCGTGCTCCGGAGCCGGTCCAGGTCGATGTTGCCCTTGAAGGGGCGCTCGCTGTCGAGATCCCGGGCCTCGACGCACGGGATGTCATGCGCCTGACATCCAGAGAGTTCGACGTTGGCCCGCGTGGTGTCGAAGTGGGTGTTGGCCAGGACGATGCCGCCGGGTTCGAGGAGCGTGTTGAACAGGATGCGCTCGGCGGCGCGCCCCTGGTGGGCCGGCAGGATGTGCCGGTAGCCGGTCAGCTCGGTCACGGTCTCGTGGAAGCGGTAGAAGGAGCGCGAGCCCGCGTAGGACTCGTCGCCCTCCATGCCCGCCGCGAGTTGCGCGGCCGAGATGGCACCGGTGCCCGAGTCGCTGAGCAGATCGATGGTCACCTCCTCGGCGCGCAGGTCGAAGAGGTTGTAGTGCACGCGCTCCAGCGCCGCCTCACGCTGTTCCCGGGTGGTGAGCGCGATGGGCTCGACGACCTTGATGCGGTAGGGCTCCATACAGATCCTTGCTCCTGACGTACTGCGGGTTGCTTCGCCGCCGGTCGGCGGGATGTTCGACGAAGTGTTGGGGGACCGGACCTCGTACGCCTCCGACGAGAGGTACGTGGTCACCCGGGGCGGCCGGCCGCGTTCGTGGGCCAGTGCCACGTACGCGATGAGCCCGACACCGTCCCGGGGTGACCGGGGGGTGACGGCGGTCAGTGACCGGGCGAGCGAGCCGGTGTCCAGCCCGTGGCGGCCGAGGACGGTCAGCGCCCGCCGGAGCGCCTCCTCGTCGTCGCGGGCGTAGTCCCGGACGGGGACATGGAGGGTGAAACCGGTGGGGCCGCCGGTGGTCCGGGTGAAGGAGTGACAGGTGAGGACGGGCCGCCGGTCGAACCGGACCGCCGCGGCCGACGGGCTCCCCGTCGTGCCGTCGAAGCCGCCGACGGTGCGGAGGAACTCCTCCAACAGCGCGCTGTCGGGGCGGTTTTCCGTCCGGCACAGATGACCGACGGCGGTGAGCGGCAGCCCGCGGTGTGTCGCGTAGATCTTCACCCGGGGTGTCGCCCAGTCGCCCAGGTCGAGTGCGAAGAACGGGTAGGCGTCGGCCGGCGGCAGCGCGTCGAAGGCGCGCCGGTGGCCCAGCCGGTCCAGTGCTTCCCGTATCGTCCCGGCGGCTCTCGAAGGGCCCGCCGCGGCCGGGTTCAGATACACCTTGACCTTGGGGACACCGCCGGGGCGCAGCTCCAGCGCGATCCACAGGGCCAGCGGGCCCTGCGGGTCCGGGGGGAGGAACAGGTCCTCCAGGGCGTCGAGTCGGTCGGTGGCGAAGCCCCAGCGCCGGGCCATCGACCGGACGGCGTCCAGTCCGGCGCGGCCGTTCTCCCGGAGGCTGCCGGTACCGCATCCCGGTTCCAGCAGCACCCGTACCGACGCCGGCGCGTCCGGGGTGAAGGAGAGGGAGAACTCCACCGGTGTGGAGTCGTCCGACAGGAAGGTCCGGGAAGGGGGCGGCAGTCGGAGGGGCCGTTCGGCCACCGCGCCCAGTGAGTCGGTCAGTAGACGCGCGTAGGTCTCGGCGTCGGTTCGTGCGAGCCCCGACTCCCGGCAGAGCCGCAGCAGTTGGCCCGCGACGAGTTCGCCCAGCGTCCGGTCCTCCCGGGTCCTCCCGGTGCCGGACCCGGTGGCGCTCACCGGTGCTCCCGGGTGCCGAGAGCGCGAGAGGACACAGAAAGATACCCGCCGACCTGGGCGGGTATCTCGTCTCGCGTCGACTGGTGGCGGGTCACGCCCCTTGTGGCCTCCGCGTGAGGTAAGGCGATGTGTCGTCGGGTACGGCGGGAAATGTCCGGATGTCGAGCAGAAGCGGCGCCGGTGGATATGTGGTCCACGACACCTCCCTTTGTTCGTTGGTCACCACGAATGCCGCCGCGTTACTACCCCTTTGGTTGAATACTCATGCAGTGCGTTCTGTTACAGGCTGTTGCGTGCGTCACCCCTTCAACCAGGAAAGGAAGGAGCCCCACACACCTCGCTCCGCCTTCCGGCCCGCCGGTGCGTTCTCGCCACGTGCGGACGCCTCCGTCGTACGGGGCGGGTTCGGCCGCTGCACCACCTGCGGGGTGAAGCGGCAGGGCAGTGCGGCGAGCGCGCGGTGGAAGGGGCCGGGACGCCAGGTCAGGCTGTCCTCGGGCACCGCGATCTCGATGTCGTGCAGCCGGTTGAGCAGGTTCTCGATGGCCACCATGGTGACGAGCCGGGCGAGTTCC
Source organism: Streptomyces phaeolivaceus (assembly GCF_009184865.1). Classification (NCBI taxonomy): domain Bacteria; kingdom Bacillati; phylum Actinomycetota; class Actinomycetes; order Kitasatosporales; family Streptomycetaceae; genus Streptomyces; species Streptomyces phaeolivaceus. The sequence continues at coordinate 1,068,426 of NZ_CP045096.1, forward strand.
TTGGAGGGGCAGGCGTGCGGGCCGGCGCTCCAGGACAGGTGGGCCCGCCCACCGCCGGCCCGACGGGCCGCCGCCAGCGCCGGGTCGGTGTTCGCGGCCGTCATGCTGACGAGGACCAGGTCACCGGCCCGCAGCCTGGTCCCGCCGAACTCCACGTCGGCCGCGGGGTAGTGCGGCGCGTAGTTCGCCATGGGCGGGTTGTCCCACAGCGTGTCGTCGATGGCCTCCTCGATGAGACCGCCGTCGGCGTACCGGTCCTCCAGGAGCAGCCGGTGCAGGGTGTTGCCGATGAGGTTGCGCAGCGGTTCGGCGCCCGCGCCGAGGAGCAGGATCAGCTGGTGGACGAGTTCCTCGTCGGTCAACCGCGCCTCGTGCCGCATCAGGTACGAGGTGACGTCGTCGGCGGGCTTGGCCCGCTTGAGCGCCACCAGTTCGAACACGGCCTGGCCCAGCACCGCGTTCGCCTTCTCGGCGTTGACGCCCTCGAAGACTCCGGAGATGCCGAAGACGACCCGGTCGCCGATGTCCGCCGGGCAGCCGAACAGCTCGTTGAAGACGAGCAGCGGCAGCTGCTTGACGTAGTCGTTCATCAGGTCGACCGAACCACGGGCCGCGACCTGGGCGATGAGGTAGTCGGAGGCCCGCTTGGTCATGTCGCTCAGCCGGCGGGAGTCGACCTTGGCGAGGCTGTCGGTGATGGCCTGGCGCAGTCGCGCGTGTTCGGCGCCGTCGGTGAACATGGCGTTGGGCCGGTAGCCCAGCATCGGGACGACGGGGCTGTCCGGGCCGACCTTGCCCTCGGCGACGTCGCGCCAACGGCGGGCGTCCTTGCGGAAGTTGCCGGAGTCCTGGAGCAGCTTCAGGGCGGTCGCATGGTCGGTGACGAGGGTCGCGTCCACACCGGGCGCGATCTCGACCGGGGCGGTGGGACCGTAGTGCCGCATGTGCGCGTAGTACGCCTGCGGATCGGCCGCGAACTCCGAGCCGTACAGCGGGACCCGCAGTCCGCTGTCGTGGGCCGGGCAGCCGGGTGGTGGGGCGGGGAAGGCGGAATCAGATGTCATGTCTGCTCTGCTCCTAACGGGCGCGGTCCATCAAATAGCGGACGAGCGTGATCAGTGCTTCGGCCGACGACCGTTCGTCCCGCGCGTCGCAGGTGACGATGGGGGTGTCGTCGAGCAGATCAAGCGCTTCGCGCAGCGCCCTCGCGTCACGTATCGACGTACCGTCGAAATGGTTGACCGCGATCGCGTAGTCGAGTCCGTACTGCTCGATCAGGTCGATCACGGCGAACGAGTCGGCCAGGCGCTCGGGGTCGACCAGCACGAGCGCCCCGAGGGCGCCGCGTGCCATGTCCTCCCACATCTGTACGAAGCGCTGCTGGCCGGGGGTGCCGAAGAGGTACAGGACGACGCGGTCGCTGACGGTGAGGCGGCCGAAGTCCATGGCGACCGTGGTGGTGGTCTTGCCCTGGACGCCCTTGAGGTCGTCGATGGCCTCGCCGGCCTGGGTCATCGTCTCCTCGGTGGAGAGCGGCGAGATCTCGGAGATCGACCCGATGAACGTGGTCTTGCCCACCGCGAAGTGCCCGACGACCAGGATCTTCACGGCGGTCTGCGTCTCTCCGCCGGGGACGTAGGCCCGCTCATCCAAACTTGGACTGGAGACCATTGAGCACCTCCTCGAGAATCTTCAGGTTGGCGACGGGTGCACGCGTCTCCGGTGAGCGGGTGACGAGATAGCCGGCCTCGGAGAGGGCGGCAAGCAGGATCTTCACCACGCCCACCGGCAGTTGGATGTGTCCGGCGATCTCGGCGACGGAGAGATAGCCGCCGACACATATCCGCAGCAGGTTCTGTTCCTCGGGCGAGAGGCGGGCGGGCCGCTGCTGCTGGTCGGCCACCACCGTGACCAGCGTGATCAGCGAGAACTGGCTCTCGCCGGGCAGGCTGCGACCGCCGGTGATGACGTACGGCCGCACTAATTCGGCGGCTTCGTGCTCCTGCTTGTCGGAGTCGGTCATGGCCCTACCACGCTGTTCTCCCGGGGTGGAGCGGTCATGACCTTGCCGAGCTGGCCCACGAGTTGCTGCATCCGGAAGGTGATGTCCGCCATGTCGACGTCGGAGGAGGCCGACACCGCGAGGTAGGCGCCGTCACCGGCCGAGATGAGGAAGATCCAGCCGCCGTCGAACTCGACCAGGGTCTGCTGCCACCGCAGGTCCGACCGGGAGCAGAAGAACGCCAGCGACCGGCTGAGGGACTGCATGCCGCTCATCGCGGCGGCGGCCTTGTCCGCGTCGTCCTTGTGCACGTCCTTCGAACGGGCCCTCAGGAGCCCGTCGGAGGAGACGAGGACGGCGTGGAGCGCTCCGGGGATCTCCAAGGCGCTGTCGAGCATCCACGAAAGATCGTTGTTCATGGGACGTCGTGCCCTTCGCTGCTTGCGTCACGGGTACCGCCCGGACGCTCCCCCGCCTCGGGATGTGTGGCGCGGCCCGCGTCCGTGCCCTGCTTGAAGGCGGCCATGATCGCTGCCGTGTCCTCGCTGCGCCGCTTGGGCGTGGGCGAGGCGGACGGTCCGGTCGAGACCAGGGCCATCGGGCGCTTGCGGCGCCGCTTGGGCAGACCGTCCTCGGTCGTGCCGACGGGCAGCGAGGGCTCGATGTCGGGCGTGTACGCCGACCGTGCCGTCTCGACGGCCGCCGGCTCCGGCCGGGACGCGATGGGTTCCATCGACGCCTCGGGCTGCTTGGGCTCGGGCATGCTGGTGAGCAGTTCGTCGGGCAGCAGCACGACCGCCCGCACACCTCCGTAGGGGGAGGTGGAGTCCACCGACACCGTGAAGCCGAACCGCTCGCAGAGCACACCGATGACCGCGAAGCCGAACTGCGGCGGGTTGCCGAGGCCCGAGACGCCCGTGGCGCGCTCGCTCGTGAGCAGCTTCTCGGCCCTGGCCTTCTCCTCCTCGTTCATCCCGACGCCGGCGTCGTCGACGATGATGCAGACGCCCTTGGGCACGGAACGGACGTTGATCTCGACCACGGTGTCCGGGCTGGAGTAGCTGGTCGCGTTGTCGAGCAGTTCCGCGAGGGCCAGCGCCACCGGTTCGACGGCCCGGCTGGTGACGCCGAAGTCGACCTTGGACAGGATGTGCGCCCGGTGGAAGTGGCGGATCCTGCCCTGGGCGCTGCGGACCACGTCGTAGACCGAGGCCACGTCACGGTGCCGGCCGAGCCAGCCCTCGCACAGCACGGCGATGGACTGGGCGCGCCGGCCGAACTGCGCGTTCATGTGGTCGATCTCCAGGAGGTCCTGGAGCATGACGGAATCGCCGTACTTGCGCTGCAGCCCCGAGATGATGCGCTGCTGCTCCGCGGCGAGACCCTGGAGGGTCCGCATGGCGGACTTCAGGGCGGTCCTCGTCGCCCCCTCGGCCTCCTGCTGGGCCGAGCGAACGGACTCCGAGTATTGGCTCTCCAACTCACCGTAGTGGTTTCGAAGCCCTGCGATCTCCTGTCGTAATCTGCGCGCCGCCCGTCGCTGACGAACAATGAGGGCGACGGCGACAAGGGTTACGACAAGGAGTGCCCAGAGCGCCGGATTTTGCATGTATTGCGTCATGAGACCCTCTTCAGGCGGCTGAGAGCCAGCTACTGAATTCCTGTCAATTCACACATACCGAAGGTCAGCCATTCCAGGGTTGCCACGAGGAATTCACCAAAGACGATGGATGCGCGTTTTGCACCCATCCGTCCGTTCGGTAAGTGCGGTGATCGTATCATCACTCACGCTGATGACGGATCGTCAACAGGGGCGGCCCTCCCGACAGTTGCGCCGAACCGGAACATCCCGTACACCGATTCGCGCCATGGCCGAATCCGACCGACCGACAGGTATCCGAAGCGCGGTGTGACATCGGCGCTCACCGGCCTTGGATTCGGCCACAGTTGGCGGTTCCACCCATCGCGCGGCGGCCCTCCGGGAGCGATGATGGGCCGCAAGCGGAACTTCGGGGGGAACGCTGTGGGGGGAGACCACCGGCCCTGCTCCGGACTCGGGGCAGGGCATTCGTGCGCGCACGCACAACCGCCGGTCGCCGTCGGCCCACACGGCTCGCTCAGCTGATTTCGCGCCAAGGGCAAGACGAACCAGCGGCGGTGCGCCGACGCCCCGCCGCGTGCACATCACGGAGACAGGCATGTCACACCCAGCGGACGGTGCCGTCAACAGGCGTCAGTTCCTCACCCGGTTCGCGGCCGGGACCCTCGCCCTCGTGGCCGGCTTCGACCTCGTCAACCGGCAGTGGGTCGCCGAGGCCGCGGCGGCGGACAGCACGTCCTTCGCCGCCGCGCCGTCCCTCGACGGCACCCTCGCCTTCGACGCGGAGTCCCTCGCGGCGAACGCGCACGACCAGGGCAACATCTTCGTCAGAAGACCCTGCGCGGTGCTCCGGCCGGGTTCGGTCCAGGACATCGGGAAGATGGTCGGCTTCTGCGCCGACCACGGCATCGAGGTCGCACCGGCCGGCGCCCACCACGCGATGTTCGGCCAGCCGCTCGTCAGCGGGGGCCTCGTCATCGAGATGCGGTCGCTGGAGACGATCCACTCGATCGGCACGAACGGCGCCGACGTCGACGCCGGCGTGCTGTGGAAGGACCTCATAGCGGCGGCGTACGAGCAGGGCCTCACCCCCGCCTCGATCACCAGCTACCTCGGAACGACGGTCGGCGGGACCCTGTCCATGGGCGGCATCGGGATGATGTCCGCCTACCGGGCAGGCGCCCAGGTCGACCACGCCCGGCGGCTCCAGGTGGTCACGGGCGGGGGCCGGACGAAGTGGTGCTCCGACACCCAGAACAGCGACCTGTTCGAGGCGGCGCTCGCCGGACTCGGCCAGTGCGGCGTGATCACCCGGGCGACCGTCGACCTGGTCCCGGCCAAGCAGCTGGCCCGCACGTACCGGATCGGCTACGCGGACATCCCGACGTTCTTCCAGGACGTCCGCGTCCTCGCGAACCGCGGCGAGTTCGACTCGCTCGGCAGCATCCCCCAGCCCGGCACCGCACAGCCCCTGACGCTGTGGGCGACCGTCTTCCACAACCCCGACGAGACCCCCGACGGCTCCCGGCTGCTGCGCGGACTCGGCCCGGCCGCCGACTCGGCCGTCTTCGAGGACGCCCCCTATCTCGACTACATCTCCCTGGTCACGAACCTGTACGACTCCTTCGCGGCGAACCTGGACTGGGACGCGAAGGTCAAGCCCTGGTCGGACCTCTTCCTGCCGGACGGCGCCGTGGAGGACTACGTCGAGACGGTGTTCTCGTCCCTGACCGCCGAGGACCTGGGACCGACCGGTTTCGGCCTGGTGTTCCCGATGCTGCGGTCGACCTACGGCCGCCCCCTGCTGCGGCTCCCCGACGACACGACCGGCCCGTGGGTCTGGCTGGTCAGCGTGCTGACGGACGCGGCGCGGTCCGGCCCCGACCCCGATTTCGCGACGCGGATGATGGACCGCAACTACCGCTACTACCAGGACGCCGCCGCGGTCGGCGGCGTCCGCTACCCGCACGGCGCCTGCCCCTTCACCGCGGCCGACTGGCAGGCCCACTACGGCTCGCTGTGGCCGCAGTTCCGCTCCTGGAAGAACCGGTACGACCCGAAGGGCATCCTGACCCCGGGCCCCGGCATCTTCTGACCGTCGGGACTGCCCCGGCCACAGCCGACGAGAAGGCCGCCCGGAGTGAATCCGGGCGCCCCTCGGTGCTACGGAAGCCGTGGAGGTCAGCCCTGCCTGATCTCCACGGCCGTGCTCCGCCACTCTTCCAGCGCGGTCACGCTGCGGAACAAGGTCTGGAAGGACCGGGCGATCCGCCGGGCGGGCCTGCGCAGATGCCTGCTGGAGGAGCCGAACATGTTGATCAGTGCGATCACCTCCTGGAACTCGGCAGTGAAGTTCTGCGGCTGCGAGCACGCGGTCACCACTTGGTCGAGCACCTCCGCCGCACCCTCCGGCCATTCGCCGCGCGGAGTGTCGGCCGCCCATTGAAGGAAGGCTCGGAGCGCCCCGACAGCGGCCCCTACGCGCCCCGCGACGCGTTCGGCCGCCGCTTCGAGGTCACCGGCAGGCCCGTCGATGGCCTTGCCCAGACGGTTGATCACCGCCAGCGTGGCGCTCATCGGAGCCCCGGGACGACTGACGCGGACCATGTCCTCCGCGATCGGACTGGTACGACCTGGTCGGACTGCCCGGCAAGGGCCTCGCGGTGGCGGTGGGCGACGTCGTGGGCCACGGTCTGGCGGCGGCCTGTGCCATGGGGCAGCTGCGCAGCGCGCTGAGCGGGGCCACCCGGGTCGCCGACGGCCCGGCCCAGGCCCTGGAGGCCCTCGACGTGTACGCCCGCTCCGTGGAGGGCGCCGAGTCGACCACCTGTGTGACGACCTTCATCGGCTGGGACAGCCACACCATCACCTACAGCCGCGCGGGCCACCCGCCGCCCGCCCTGGAGCACCCGGACGGCACCGTCACCTTCCTCGACGGCGCCACCGACCCGCCGCTCGCCGCCCGGCCCGTCCAGGTGGCCCGCCCCCAGGTCCGGATCCCCTTCGTCGAGGACTCGGCCCTGGTCCTGTACACGGACGGGTTGATCGAGCGCCGTACCGAGGGCATCGACACCGGTCTGGAGCGCCTCGCGGACTCCCTGGCCCACCATCGCGAGCAAGACCCCGAGACCCTGGCCGACGCCCTGCTCGGCGATCTCCTTCCGGCCTCCGGCAACACCGACGACACCGCGCTGATCGTCCTGCGGCTGTGACCCGGGGCGGCGCCCCGATCCGACGCGGGCCCCTTCCGCCTCGGTCTCATCTGCCCCAGATCTTCCGGTACCCCTCCCGGTAGCCCGTCGGGTCCCAGCTCGTGGCGCCGTCGCTGTTGTCGGCCGTACTGATGTGGACGGGCGCCACATAGCCGCTGGCGGGCCGGTCGGAGAAGGCGCGGTTGAACTCGTCGACGATCTGCCAGCCCTGGAGGGAGAGCGGTTCGGGGACGGTGGCCGCCTGGTACTGGCCGCTGTTGACGCGCTGGAACGCGGAGGGGTCGCCGTCCCCGGCGCCGATGTTGAAGGGCGGTCCGGAGCCGTCCTTGCCGGCCGCGCGGAAGGCGGGCGCGGCGTCGGCGAAGTACAGGTCGTTGATGGCCACGGAGTACGTCCAGCGGCCCTGGAAACGGGAGAGGAGCGAGGACACCTCACGGGGTGTGCGGCTGCTCGCGTCGGAGATCGGGATGTTCTCGTGCGCCAGGAGGTCCACGCCCGCGCAGGTGGCGAGTTCCTCCCTGATCAGGTCGGACTTGTTCTTGGCGAAGGGGATCGAGGCGTCGGTGAAGATCACGACGCCCGCGTCGCCGTTGGAGGTCGAGATGACCCACTGGGCGCTGATCCGGGCGACCTCTTCGACCTGGGTGGTGACGTTGGTGAAGAGGGCGGGGCGCCGGCTGGGGCCGGGCGCGGCGACGGCGTGCCAGCCGATCAGGGGGATGTCCGCCCGTTCGGCGCGGGCGATCTGCTGCGCGGTCGCGTTGGGGTCGAAGCCGCCGATGACGATGCCCGAGGGCCGCAGGGTCACCGCCTCGCTCATCGCCGCCTGGATGCCGGCCGGGGTGCCGCCGCCGTCGATCACCCGGACGTTCCAGCCGATGACCCGCGCGGCCTCCCGGACGCCCTCGGCGGCACCCGCCACTCCGGGGTTGGTCATGGTCTGGGCGACGTAGACGAGGGTCCGGCCGGTCACGGCCTCGGGGCCGGTGGTCGGGCCGTTCCAGGGGACGTCGGTGCGTTCCGCCCGGCCGACGGCGGTCCGCGCCTCGGCGTGGGCCTCGGGGCAGCCGCTCCTGCCGGTGGCGGTGGCGTCCGTGCCGCTCGACGATCCGCGTTCGCAGCCGGCGAGCAGGGCGCTGGTCACGGTCAGCAGGGCGGTCGCCGCGTACCGGGCCGGGGTGGCGCCGGAGTGGGCCTTGCGGGTGTGGTGCACGAAGACTCCTCGCGGAGGGACGAGCGGGAGAACGCGGCCGGATCGCGGCGGCGGCGGACTCGGTGGCGGGCGGCGCGCCGGGGGTCATGGGGCGCTTCCGGCCGTCGGCGGCGGGGCGGGCGGTGGCTCCGAGGCCTCGGCGGGCGCGTCGCGGGCGGCGAAGGCGCCGGTGCGCATCCGGCGGCGGGCGGCGTAGCCGGCCAGGCCGACGGCGAGGAGCAGGGTGCCGCCGTGGAACAGGGGCACGGTCCAGAAGTCGGCGCCCAGCTGGGCGATGCCGGTGAGGCCGACGGCGAGGACCGCGACGGCGACGAGGGTGCCCAGGGCGTTGGGGCGGCCGGGTTTGATGGCGGTGGAGCCGAGGAGGGCTCCGACGAAGGCGGGCAGCAGATAGTCGAGGCCGACGCTGGGGTTGCCGATCTGCTGCTGGGCCGCGAGGAGCACCCCGGCGAAGCCGACGATCAGGCCGGACGCGGCGAAGGCGCAGACGGTGTACTCGCGGACGGGGATGCCCACCAGGTCGGCGGCGCGCGGGTTGGACCCGACGACGTACAGACAGCGGCCGATCGGCAGCCGCTCCAGCACCAGCCAGAGGACGACCGCGAGCGCCAGTACGTAGAAGGCGGGGACGGGGAGGCCGAGGAAGGTGGAGGTGTAGAGGTCGGTGAAGGCGGGCGGCAGGCCCTGGGGGCCGGGGACGATCCGGCCACCGTCGGTGATCCAGCCGGTCACGGCGAACATCATGCTGCCGGTGCCGAGGGTGGCGATGAAGGAGTCGATCCGGCCGAACTCGACGACGACGCCGTTGAGTACGCCCACGACCAGACCGCCGGCGATCACGACGAGACAGGCGAGCGGCCAGGGCCAGCCCGCCTCGACGACGAGGTAGAGCACCATGACGTGCGCGAGGCCGAGGCCGTAGCCGATGGACAGGTCGAACGCGCCGGTGACGATGGGGACCATGGCGGCGAGCGCGAGGACGGCCGGGATCGACTGGGCGGAGAGGATCGAGTCGAGGGTGTCCAGGGTGGGGAAGGTCCGCGGCAGGGCCAGCGAGAAGACCAGGACGAGCAGGGCGGTGAGGCCGAGGAGGCCGTAGGCGCCGATGAGATGCCCGCCGGTGCCGAGGCCGAGGCCGGACCCGCGCCGGGGGCGCCGGCGGTGCGTGGGCGGGGAGGGCGGGGCCGTCACGGGGTCGTCGCGGTGCCGGCGGGGGGCATGGCCGAGGCCGCCCGGGTCAGTCCCGCGACCGTGAGGGCCGGACCGCTCAGCTCGGCCGTCACCGCTCCCCGGACGAAGACCAGGGCTCGTCCGCACACCCCCGCGACCTCCTCGAAGTCGGTGGAGATGAGGAGGATCGCGAGGCCCCGGGCCAGCGCCTCGTCGAGCAGTCGGTGGACGGCCGCCTTGGCGCCGATGTCCACGCTCGCCGTCGGCTCCTCCAGGATCAGCAGCCGCAGTCCGGTCCGCAGCCAGCGGCCGATCACGACCTTCTGCTGGTTGCCGCCGGACAGGGTGGCGATGGTGGCCTCGCTGTCCCGGGGCCGCACCGAGAACCGGTCGATCAGGGCGGTCGCCTCGGCGCGTTCCCGGCGGGGGCGGATCCAGCGCGGTACCGGCCCGTCCCCGGCCCGGGGGTTGGCCAACAGGTTCTCGCGGACGGTCAGTTCGGCGAGACAGCTCTCGCGCTGCCGGTCGCCGGGGACGAGGGCGACTCCGTGGGCGACGGCGTCGGCGACCGTACGGGGGCGGTACGGGCCGCCGTCCAGCAGGACGTGGCCGCCGAGGAGGGGCCGGGCGCCGGCGAGGGCCCGGCCCAGGTCGGTGTGTCCGGCGCCCGAGAGTCCGACCAGGCCGAGGGCCTCCCCCGCTCTCAGCTCCAGGTCGACCGGTGCCGTGCCGGAGGCGCGTACGCCGTCGAGGGTCAGCACCACCGGGTCACCGGGCCGTGCGGCGGCGGGGCGGCGGGAGGGCCGTGCGGCGGCGGGAGGGTGACCGGTCGGTGCCTCGGCGGGGCCGGGGCCGGACGGTTCCTCGCCGGTGATGTCGCGCACCAGGCGCGGCGGGCTGTGGCCGGCCGTGGAGCCGTGGCTGACGAGACGGCCGTCGCGCAGGACGGCGAAGGTGTCGGCGACCTCGTACACCTCGTCGAGGCGGTGGCTGACGTAGAGGATGCCGTGGCCCCGGTCGCGCAGGGTGTGCAGGACGCGGAAGAGGCGGGCGCAGTCGGCGGCGGGGAGGCGGGCGGTCGGTTCGTCGAGGACGACGAGCCGCGCCCGGGTGGCCAGGGCGCGGGCGATGGCGACCAGGGACCGTTCGGCGGGGGCGAGCCGGGCGATCGGGGCGTCGGGGTCGAGGTGTCCGCCGACGAGCGCCAGGGCCTCGGTGCAGCGGTCCCGGGTGCGCCGCCAGGAGATCAGTCCGGCGCGGCGCGCGTACCCGGTGCTCAGGGCGATGTTCTCGGCGACCGTCATCCACTCCACGAGCCCGAGGTCCTGGTGGATGAAGGACATCCGCGAGGCGGCGGCGTGGCTCCCGAGCGGGTGCCCGTCCACGGTGACCAGGCCCGCGTCGGCGTGGTGGACACCGGCGAGGATCTTGATGAGGGTGGACTTTCCGGCTCCGTTGGGGCCGAGGAGCGCGAGGACGCTGCCCGCGCGGACGTCGAGGTCGACCCCGGCCAGGGCGAGGGTGCCGCCGAATCGTTTGGTGAGGCCGCGGACACGGACCAGCGGTTCCGGCCCGCTGGGCGGGGCCGGCTGCGCAGAGGTGTCGTGAGCGTCGTGCACGGACAGCTCCGGGGGTCGGCCTGGCGGGTTCTTCCCGACTTCGACTTGCGCCAGCGATGCTAACCGCTCATATCACTTCATTTACGGCATTTAGCCACCGCCGATGACCCCAACGGGTCAGTGCCCGGCCCGGGGCGTCGGTCCCGTCAGCCGCCGTCGAGTCCGCACTCGGCCCAGATGACCTTGCCCTCCGGGGTGTAGCGGGTGCCCCAGCTCTGGGACAGCTGGGCGACCAGGAACAGGCCGCGTCCGCCCTCGTCGGTGGTGGCCGCCCGGCGCAGATGCGGGGCGGTGCTGCTGGTGTCGGCGACCTCGCAGATCAGGGAGCGGTCGCGCAGCAGCCGTACCCGGATGGGTCCGCCGCCGTGCCGGACGGCGTTGGTGACCAGTTCGCTGAGCATCAGTTCGGCGGCGAACGCGGCCTCGTGGAGCCCCCAGTCGGCGAGTTGGCGCATGGCGGCGGCGCGGACCTCGCTGACGCGGGCCGGGTCGGCGGGCAGTTCCCAGCCGGCGACACGGTCCGGGTCGAAGGCGTGGGTGCGGGCGACGAGCAGGGCGATGTCGTCGCAGGGGTGGGCGGAGGCCACGGTGTCCAGGACGGCCCGGCAGGTCTCCTCGGGGGTGTGCTCGGGGTGGGCGAGGGCGGCGCGCAGCTGGTCGAGGACCACGTCGACGTCGCGGTCCCGGTCCTCGATGAGTCCGTCGGTGTAGAGGACCAGCCGGCTGCCCTCGGGCAGATGGATGTCGACGGACTCGAAGGGCAGGCCGCCGAGGCCGAGCGGGGGTCCGGCGGGCAGTTCGGGGAACGACACGGTGCCGTCGGGCTGGACCACGGCGGGCGGCGGATGGCCGGCGCGGGCCAGGGTGCACTGCTGCGAGGTCGGGTCGTAGACGGCGTACAGGCAGGTCGCGCCGATGATGCCGCCGCCGTCGGAGACGGGGTCCTCGCGGTCCAGACGACCCACGAGGTTGTCGAGGTGGGTGAGGACCTCGTCCGGCGGGAAGTCGAGTTCGGCGAAGCTGCGGGCGGCCGTGCGGACGCGGCCCATGGTGGCGGCGGAGAGCATGCCGTGGCCGACGACGTCGCCGACGAAGAGGCCGACGCGGGTGCCGGAGAGCGGGATGACGTCGTACCAGTCGCCGCCGACGTCGGACTCGGCGGGCAGATAGCGGTGGGCGACCTCGACGGAGTCCTGGTCGGGGAGCCCCTGCGGGAGCAGGCTGCGCTGGAGGGCCAGGACCATGGTGCGTTCACGGGTGTAGCGGCGGGCGTTGTCGATGGACAGGGCGGCCCGGCTGGCGAGTTCGCGGGCCAGCGAGCGGTCGTCGTCGCCGAAGGGGGCGGGGTCCTGCGCCCGGTAGAAGGCGGCGACGCCGAGGACGACGCCACGGGCGACCAGGGGCACCGCGATGAGGGAGTGGACGTGGCCGAGCAGCCGGTCGGTGTGCTCGGGGTCCTGCGCGAGCCAGCCCGCGGCCGTCCTCAGGTCGGGCTCCAGGACCGCTTCCCCGCTGGTCAGACAGCGCAGCTGCGGGACGTTCGGGCCGTAGTCGACCTGTTTGCCGACGGGGCTGAAGGGGAGGTCGTCCCGGATGCCGTGGACCACCGTGCGGCGCAGATCGGTGCGCGGGTCGGCGGCCTCCTCGCCGCGCAGCACGGGTTCGGCGAGGTCGATGGTGACGAAGTCGGCGAGGCGGGGGACGGCCGTCTCGGCGAGTTCCTGGGCGGTGCGGCGTACGTCCAGGGTGGTGCCGATCCGGGCGCTGGCCTCGGACAGCAGCTCCAGTCGGCGGCGCGCGGCCAGGGCGTAGGTGCCGACATGGGGCTCCCCCACCATCAGGAGTCCTCTCTCGGGGGGCACGGAGCCGGGACCGCCGGTCGCGGTGCCGTCGACGCCCGCGGTGATCCTGCCGGGGGACGCGGCGCCGCGCATCCGGCCGGGGGCCGGGACGGCGGGCAGCGGGCCGGGGGCCACGGCGAGGGGGCTGCTCGACAGGCGCCGGGCGGCCGGGATGTCGGAGGGCCCGAGGGCGGGCGCGGGCTCGACGGGGACGTTCAGCACCTGCCCGGCCGGGCGCGGGGCGGCGAGCGGCTCGTGCCGTGGAACACCGGGCAGCACGGCCTCGACGGCGATGCCCTCGACGCCGGAGGCGCTGGTCATCGGGCGGCTCACGAGGGTGACCCGCCTGCCGTCGGTCAGGGGGACGTCGACGGCGGCTCGCTGTGCGCGGGAGATCAGCTCGGCGGCCTTCTCCAGGAGGGTGGCCCGGTCGACGGGGCGCAGTCCGAGGGCCAGTTCGTCGACGCCGACGCTGTGGTGCGGGCCGGCGCCGGCCTCGGCCCCGGCGTCCAGGTAGGCCCGCAGCAGGGATCGCTCCCGTACGGAGCTCTGGCCCAGCAGCCGTCGCTCGATGGCGGCGCCCGCCTTGCGGATCACGGCGTCGAGGGCGGGGTGCTCGAAGCCTCGGGGGTAGCCGAAGCACAGAACGCCCTCGATACGGCCGCTGAGCGGGTCGCGCACGGGGAGCGCGCGGCAGGCGCTGGCCTGGGAGCGTTCGGCGAAGTGCTCGGCGCCGTAGACCCGGATCAGGCGGCGTTCCGCGAGGGCGAGCCCGATGCCGTTGGTGCCGGCGAACCGCTCGGCGAACACGAACCCGGGGACGGTCTGGATGTCCGGAAGCCCTCTGGCCAGCGACGTCTGTCCGAACCTGCGCAGCAGCACCGTGCCGTTCGCGTCGGCGACGGAGATGTTCATGGCGCTGCCGGCGAACCTGGACTCCAGCCGGTCGAGGACGGGTACGGCGGCGCGGGCGATCCGGTCGTCCCGGTCGAAGTCGTCGCGGAAAGGGAGGTCGGAACGGTCCGGCGACAGCCCCAGGGACCGGCAGCGCCGCCAGGAGCTGAGGATCGAGGTGCGCACGCCGGTCTCCAGCGGCTCGCCCTGGAGAAACCGCTCACGGAAAAGGGTGGGACCCGTGCCGTCTGTCGCACGTCCCGGGAGTATCGGCTCGTCGTCGGACCGCACCACGCTGGCCTCACTCGCGCCCTGGACAATCCGCTTATCGGAAATATCTGGCATTGACGAGGATACGGGCATCAGCAACATGAGTCACGGTTCAGGGGTTTCCTCACACGCGGTGACCGGGTAGGGGCGGGCGCCCCACCCACCCGCGGACAAAGAACCCGCCCCTCAAAGAACCGCGACCGGGTTGACAGGTGACCCCGTTCCGCCCGGGACATTCAGCGGGGCCACGACAAGCAGGAACTCGTATCGCCCCGCCTCGGCGGTCGCCTCCGCGAGCGCTTCGAGGTCGAGGTTGTCCAGCAACGGCACCCCCATCGCGGTCACCGCCAGGGCGTGGACCGGGGAGTGCACGCCCGCCACGGGAGACGGCCGCACATCACTGTCACCGTCGCCCCCGAGCAGCGCGACCCCCCGTTCGGCCAGCAGGGGCACGGCGTCCACATGGAACCCGGCGCTCGCCGCGTCGGGGTCCCAGGCGCCGAGTTCCCGCCGGCGGCGGACGTGTCCGGAGCGCAGCAGCACCGCGTCGCCGTCGCCGATGGTCACACCGAGCGCCTCCTCGGCGGCGAGGACGTCCCCGGCACGCACCGCGCGCCCCGGCTCCAGCCAGCGGACACCGAGGACGGCGGGCAGGTCGAGGAGCACCCCTCTCGTGACGAGCGGGCCGAGCGCGGAGACCGCGCCGAACCGGGCCCCGGCGGCGCCCACCGCCTCCCGGGCCGGGCGGCCGTCGTAGAGCAGTCCGCGATAGGCGATGTGACTGAGGGCGTCGAGATGGGTGACGCCCTTGCCGTGGTAGTCGGCGGCGATGAAGTCCTTGTGGGTCGTGGGCTCCGGGCTCTCCACATCCCCCAGATCGGTCATGTGGTGCAGGGCGGGCTTCCGGTTGTCCGGACCCGGCCGGGTGTTCCACGGCAGTGCCATCGGCACGACCACCCCCGACCGCACGCTCCCCACGGCCCGCCGCACATGGTCGGCGGTCACCCGGTTCCAGGCCCCGCGATCGGCCCGCTCCCAGCGTCCCCACGTACGGACCGCCTCGAAGAGCGCGTCGAACTCCGACCGGGAGACGGCGGGCCCGTTGTAGGCGTTCATCCCTGCTCACCACTCACCGCTCACCACTCACCGTTCGCGCTCGGTGTCACAAAGGGACAGCGGAAGTACCCGAAAAGCACCTTATGTCGCCCACACCGTCGCCGTCCTCGCCACTGGATTCGAGCACACTGCAAATTTTACCCAGCGCAATGATTCATTCGGCGGTCCCGTCCGTACCCCTTGGCGACCGACTCCCCTGCCAGGAGGTGCCCTTTACATGCGTCGCACATGGAGCATCGGAACGATCTTCGTGAGCGGCGGTCTGCTGATGACCGTCGCCGCGCTCGCCTATCCCGCCATGGTCGGTGTGGAGAACACGTCCGCCACCCCCGAGCGGATCATCGCCAACACCCAGTACGGCCCCCTCACGGAGGCGGACCGGGACTTCGTCATCAAGGTGCGTGCCGCCGGGCTGTGGGAGTACCCGCTCGGCGAGATGGCCATGGAGCGCGGTACGACACCGGAGATGAAGGAGGCCGGTGAGCATCTGGTCGTCGGGCACGCGGGCCTCGACGAGCTGTGCCGCAAGATCGCGCCCGAACTGGGCATCACCCTCAACAACCAGGCCAGCCCACAACAGCAGCAGTTCGTGGCGACCGCCGACGCGGCCACCGGCAAGGAGTTCGACTCGACCGCGGTCACCATCATGCGGGTCACCCACGGGCAGATCTTCCCGACCATCGCCAAGATCCGCGCCAGCACCCGGAACACCATGGTGCGCCAGCTGGCCGACCTCGCCAACGACACCGTGCTCGACCACATCACCGTGCTGGAGAAGACCGGCCTGGTCAACCACGACCAGGTCAACTACCAGCAGACCAACCCGCCGAAGCTCCCCTCGGAGCAGGTCACCCCGCCCGTGCCGCAGCCGGGAGCGCCGATGGTCGTGCTGACGCCCCGCCCGGATCTGAACGTGCGGACGACCGCCCCGACGGCCCCGCCCACGGACGGCTCGACGGACGGCTCGACGGACGGCTCCGGGAGCGGCTCGGCGGACAACTCCGCGACCGGGGCGGACGGTTCCACCGTGGACTGACCGCCCCGCGAGGGCTCAGGCTCCCCGGCCCACCCATGTGTCGACCCAGCCGAGCGGGTACGTCTCCGTGTCGTCCGGCGCCGGGGCCGCCGGTTCCCCGCCCGCCGTGTTGAACGCGGTCAACGCGTCGACGAGCGCCGCCCGTTGGTGCGGAGCGAGGCGCTCGACGACCGTGGCGAGTTCGGTGCGCCGCCGGGCCATGACCTCCTCGACGGCGCGCCGGCCCTCGTCGGTGAGCCGCAGCAGGGTCTCGCGGCGGTTGTCGGGGTTGGTCTGCCGGTCGGCGAGTCCGGCCGCGATCAGCCGGTCGACCATGCGCATCGCGGTGGACGGGGCGACCTGGAGCTGATCGGCGAGCACGACGAGTTTCGTGGCGCCCCGCGTGGACAGCACCACCAGCATCCGGAACTGCGGCAGCGTCACCCGCTCCCCGACGGCGGCGAGTGACCGTGCGGAGATCGCGACCAACAGCCGCGACGCGGTGAGCACCGCGCGCGTCACCTCATCGACGTCGTCCACGTCACTTGCCAGACCATCGCGTTCAGTCATGGTCCCTTTCTATCCCGCCGCGTCCTGCCGCCCGTCGGCGGATCCGCTCAGATTTTCCCTCCCCATGACCGAACGACCGAACGCGAGGTCCCGTCGAAGGCGATCAGCACCGCCGACCCCTCCACCGGCAGGGTCACCCGCAGCACATGACCCGACGCGTTCCAGTCGAGGTTCGTACGCTCCCCCGCCTCGAACAGCACCCGGGGCGGACCGCCGCCGACCCCCGGCAGCGTCAACTCCACCGTCGCGGGCGCCCCTTCGCGCCGCCACAGCGCCAACAGGGTCGTACCGTCCTCGGCGGTCAGCGCGAGGGCGAGCAGACCGTCGCGCCAGCCCGGGAACCCGAGGGGCCAGTGCGGGCGGGCGGTGGGCAGGAGGTGGCGGTAGGTCTTGTACGTGGCGAGGGCCTCGCGGACCAGGGCCGATCGCGCGTCGTCCAGGAGGTCGGGACGGCCACTGAGGTGGACGCGGCCGAGCATCGCCGACACCAGTACCGTGCCGAGTTCGGCGGCGGTGTGCCCTGGCTGCGGGTACGCCCAGATCGCGCCCTGTTCCGGGGTGACGGCCGTGGGGGCGGCGGCGGCCACGGCCGGGAGCAGCCGGAAGTCCTGCTGGTCGGTGACCGAGTGGATGGGCAGCCGGGAGAGGATCGCGTGGTCGGTGCGGCTGCCGCCGGCCGCGCAGCTCTCCAGGACCAGACCGGGATGGCGGTCGAGGACACCGTCGAGCCAGTCGAGATGGGCGCGGTTGTGGCCGAGGAGGCCGTCGCCGGGGCTGTCGGTACCGTCGGGGCCGTCGGTGCCCGCGCCGATGTCGATGTTGTGGTCGAGCTTGAGATAGCCGACGCCGTAGTCGCGTACGAGCCGGTCCACGACCCCGTCGAGGTGGGCGCGGGCGGCCGGGTGGCGCAGATCGAGCTGGTGGCGGCCCCACTCCACGAGGCGGACGCCGTCCCGTCGGAAGAACGCCTCGTCGGGCAGTTCGGCGGCGACCGCGCTGCGCACCCCCACGACCTCCGGCTCCAGCCACAGCCCCGGCACCATGCCCGCCGCGCGGATCCGGTCGACGACCTCGCGGAGCCCGCCGGGGAACCGCGACTTCGACTCCTCCCACTCCCCCACCGCGTCCCACCAGCCCGGCACCCCGCCGGGGCCGACCGCGCCCGGTGGCTCGGCGTCGTACCAGCCCGCGTCGACACAGAACACCTCGGCGCCCGCCGCCGCTGCCGCGTCGACCAGGGGGAGCAGCGCCTCGGTGCTGGGCTCGCCCATCAGGCTGTTCATGAAGTCGTTGAAGACGACGGGGAGCCGGTCGAGGTCCGGATGCGGCCGGCGGGTGGCCCGCCGGTGTGCCGTCAGCGCGGCGAGGGCCGCCTCCGGGCCGCCTTCCGGTACGAGGGCGACGGCGGCCGGGACCGTACGGAAGGACTCGCCCGGGGCGAGGCGGCGGCGCCAGTGGTGTTCACGGTCCGTGGGGCCGGACAGGGTGAGGTACACGTCGTCGAAGCGGTCGCCCAGTTCGGCGTGCCAGGAGCCGTTGTGCTCGATCTGCCAGAGCAGGGCCCGGCCGGTCGCCGTCTCCTCCAGACACCCCATGGGCAGGTACTCGGACGAGGACCATGCCCCGGTGCTGGTCACGGCGACACGGTTCTTCGACCCGGTCTGGCCGTACGCGACCATGCCGACGTCGTACAGGCCGCGTGCGGCGAGGGTGGCCCGGGACCAGCGGAACTCGCCGCTCCAGGGGTTGGCGGCCAGCCAGAGGGAGAGGCCGTCCTCCCAGCGCTCGCCGGGCGGGAGACTGCGGGCCAGGTTGGACAGAGCGAGAGAGGAAACGTATTCCAGGGTGACCGGGGAATCGCCGGCGTTCTTGACCCGGGCCTCGGCGTGCAGCACGGGTACGCCGTCCCGCAGCCGGTACACGGCGGTCACCCGCAGCCCGGTGGCGTCGTCGGCCATCCGGACACGCAACGTCCGTGTCCCGGAGTCGGCCTCCTCCTCGTGGCCGGTGCAGCGCAGCCCTCGCGACAGCGCCCCGTCCACATGCCGCTTGCCCGAGGTGCCGAGCCGCCCACCGCCCGCGACCTGGACCTCCACCAGGGGCAGCGCCCGCCGCGCGAGCCGCTCGCACACCCCGGGCTCCCGCCCGGGGTCGGGCAGCCCCGCCACCTCCCCCACGGCCGACAGCCGTGCCGGTCCGGCCGGGTCGAGGGACACGAGGAGCGACAACTCGTCGCTCCCCCAGCACAGATGGGTGAGGGTCATGAGGGCGCTCCACGATACAGAAAACGTTTACTCGACCTCGCTCACGCTAGCCAGTTCCAGCCGGTCACCGCAAGATGCCGGTGGCTCCCACCGGATTCCGCGAGGCCCCGTGGCTCGCGAGGCCCCCGTGGGCGTCCGTGGGCGTCTGTTGGCGGGTCAGCCCGCGACGACGGTGATGCGGTCGGTGATGTCGCGACAAGGCTCTGGAGGTAGCGGTACGCGGTGGAGCGGGCGGCGCCGGGCCGCTCGGCCACCGCCGTGCCGGAGAAGACGAGGCCGGTGTCGTCGAACATGGTCAGGATGTCGAGCGCCCGGTCGGCCGTGGAGTTGCGGTCGCGGTAGGCGGGGGAGGCGTTTCCTGCCGTGCGGGGCACTGTGGCGGGCGGGCGCGGATCGTCGTCGACCGCGCCCGGTCGCCTCCCTCGTGCGGCGGTTACGGCTGGTCCTTGACCACGGTGTTGCGCAGTTCGCCGATGCCCTCGACCGTGGTGACGAGTTCCTGCCCCGGCCGCAGGAACACCTTCGGATCGCGGCCCGCGCCCACGCCGCCCGGGGTCCCGGTGCAGATCAGGTCGCCGGGCAGCAGCGTGATGATGGTGCTGACGTACGCGATGATCTCGGCCACGTCGAAGAGCAGGTCGGCCGTGTTGGACTTCTGTGTGACGTGTCCGTCGACCGCGCAGGAGATGGTCAGGCCCGAGGCGCCGGGCGGGAGTTCGTCGGGGGTGACGAGCAGGGGGCCGACCGGGGTGGTCGCCTCGAAGGTCTTGCCGGAGAGGAACTCCCTGGTGCGGTGCTGCCAGTCCCGGACGGTGACGTCGTTGACGACCGTGTAGCCGGCGACGTGGTCCAGGGCCGCCTCCCGCGCTATGCGGCGGCCGGGACGGCCGATGACGACGCCGAGTTCGGCCTCCCAGTCGAGGTCGTCGCTGACGGACGGCATGTGGATGTCGTCCCGCGCGCCGACGAGGGAGCCGTCGAACTTGGCGAACAGGGTGGGGTGGGTGGGGGTGGGGCGGCCCATCTCCTTGATGTGGGTGGCGTAGTTGAGGCCCAGGCAGACGATCTTGTTCGGGTGGGGCACCAGGGGGGCGAGGGACGCGTCGGCGAGCGGGACGCGCTCGCCGTCCCGGGCGGCCCACTCCCGCCAGCGGTCCCCGCAGGCCAGCAGGGCACCGACGTCGGCGTACGGCAGCAGGACGAGTTCCTGGCCCTCCTGCCGGGCGACGGTGGTGGTCTCGTACCCGTCGGCGAGACGGACGGTGGCGAGCCTCATCGGTGTACTCCCTGAGGGTGGGGGTGAAGGTGGGTTCGGGGGTGTCCGCCGGCTCCGGTGGCGTGCCGCAGCCGTGTGCCCACGAGCCCGGCCCGGTCCGGGGTGAACACGGCCGCCACCACGCGGTCGGGGCGGACGAGGACGAAGTGGCCGGTCAGAGCGGCGAAAAGGGTGTCGAGGCGGCCGTCGGCGTCGGCGATGCCGGTGCGGCCGTCACGGTCGCGGGGCGCACGGTCGCCGAGGTGGACGTCCACGCGGGTGGCGTCCGGAAGGCCGGACCGGGTGACGGCCGGCCAGGCGGCGTCCGGCACGTCGATGCCGAGCAGGCTCCAGTCCCGGCCGAGGACGTCGTCGAGTCGGGTGCGCCGGTGGTGCGGGCCGCACAGCACCTGGGGCTGCGGCAGCGCCGTTCCGGTCAACGGCCGCGGGCGGTCGTCGAGATGGACCACGGCCCCGTCGCGCAGACGGGTGTCGGGGCGGTAGCGCATCTCGGTGAGATAGCGGCGTCCGGGCGGGGTGCGCATGGCCGCACGGACCAGCAGGTCGCGCAGACGGGCGCGGGTCCGGCTGGTGGTCATGACGACGCGGCCGAGGCGTACGGAGAGGTCGATGACGGCTCGGGCGTGCGGGCGGCGCTCGGTGTCGTAGGTGTCGAGGAGGGTGTCGTCGGCCCGGCCCGCGAGGACGTCGGCGATCTTCCAGCAGAGGTTGGCGGCGTCGCGCACCCCGGAGTTGAGGCCCTGCCCGGCGAACGGGGGCATCATGTGGGCGGCGTCGCCGAGGAGGAAGCAGCGGCCGTCGCGCAGCCGGTCGGCCAGCAGCGCGTGGAAGCTGTACGCGACGGCGCGCTCCACCTCCTCCGGTGCGATCTCCCGGTAGGGGCGCAGGAGTTCGCGCACCAGGGCGAAGGGGGGTGGGGTGCCCGCCGCGCACTCGTCCGGCCGGAGGCGGAACTCGTAGCGGCAGCGGCCGTCCCGCCCGGGGACGATGACGACGGGCCGGTCCGGGTCGCCGTGGTGCATGCCGTAGCGCTGGTCGTGCCCGTCGCCCAGGGTGTCGGCGACCAGCCACACCTCGGGGAAGCTGCGCCCGCGCATGGGGACGGACAGCAGCTCGCGCACGGTGCTGCGACCGCCGTCGCAGCCGAGGACGTAGGAGACGTCCGAGGTCTCGACGGGTCCGTCCTCGCCGCCGGCGCGCAGGGAGACCCGTACGCCGTCGGGGCGCTGGTCCAGAGCCGTCAGCCGGGTGCCGAAGCGGACGTCGACCGTGGGGAGTCGGCGCAGCCTCTCGCGCAGGACCCGTTCCAGGTCGGGCTGGGCGAAGGGGTTCTTGAAGGGGTGCCCGAAACGCTGGTCGCCGGTGCCGCGGGCGTGCACGAGCGGGCGTCCGCCGATGCCGAAGTACTTGGTGCCGGTGCCGGGCACGATGATCGGGCGGACCGCTTCGTCGAGGCCGGCCGACTGCAGGGTGCGCAGCGATTCGTCGTCGAGACTGATGGCCTTGGCGGCGTCGCTGGTGGTGGCGTTCCGTTCCACCAGCAGGACGCGGACGCCCCGGGAGCCGAGCAGATGGGCGGCCGTCAGTCCGGTCGGGCCGGCTCCGACGACCAGGACGGCGGGCGGTGAGGGCTCTGTCATGAGGGCGCTCCGTCGTGCGGCGGTGGCTGGGGCTACTGGACGGGCTGGTAGGCCGGGCCGCCCTCGGTCAGCAGCCGTTCGGCCTCGTCGAGGATGTCCCGCGGGGACTGGTCGAGGTCGATGCTCTTGCGGAACGGCTGGCGCACGTCGCGCTCGACGCGCAGATAGACCTCGTTGCGGTTGCCCTCGGGGTCGAAGAAGTAGATCCCGATCGCGTTGCCGTGGGTGACCTCCTGCTGGACCTCGATGCCCTCGGCGCGGAACCGGTGGTGGAAGTCGATGATCGACTCCAGCGAGTCGACCCGCCAGGACACCTGGTGGCTGAGCTTGGCGCCGGGCGCGGCGGTCCGGCCGCGCTGGAGCACGAACTCGTGGTGCTCCTCCTCGGGGCGGGACGAGAAGAACACGATGCCCCGCTCCTCGTCCTCGTCGGTCACGGTCAGTCCGAGGACCCGGGCGTAGAAGTCGCGCATCTTCTCCAGGTCGTCGACCCAGAAGCCGGTGTGTCCGAGGCCGATGATCGACATGAGTGTCTCTTTCTTCAGGATTGCTTTTCCGTTATTCAGGACCTTAGGTCGGGAAGTGCAGTGCGTCAATCGAGCCAGTGGGCAACCGAAAGGGGCACGCCTCTTGACGAGAGAGTGAAGGAAGATGCAGCGTCCTGCTCGACGAAACATACATCCGAATATTCAGGACTTACCGCCCTGGAGAGCCCTCATGAACCACCCCACCCAGGGGAGATCCAGCGGGATCTCGGGGTGTCGGTCGCCGCACCGGCCTGGATCCCGGCCGCGTTCACCCTGCCGACGGCGATCCTGGAACTGAACTTCGGCGTGCTCGGCGACCTCTTCGGGCGCGGGCGCCCGCTGGTCGCCGGCGGGCCGCCGATCACGGTCGGCAGCCTGGTCGTCGCCGCCTCGGGCGCGTTCTCGGGTTCGATGACCCAGCTCATCGCCGGTTGCGCGTTGCGGCGGGTCGATGCGGGGGCGGAGGTGGCCGACGGAGGGGCCGGAGGAGAACCGCGGCCGGTCGAGTTCGGGCTCTTGAATGATCGATTCAGCATCTCTAGCATTCCTCGATGGCTTCAATCACCTCTTTCCTCCCACGTACCGAACACCCCCACAGACCCCGCCGGTTGCGGTGGGCGCTGTTGCTGGCTCTGAGCCTGACCCTTCCCTCGCTTCCGTCGGTGGCCGTCGCCGCGCCAGCCTCCCCCGCCGTCCCCGAGGTGTGGCCGACGCCCCGGCACATCGAGGGCGGTGGGCGTCGACTCGCCGTCCCGGACCGGGTGGTGGAGGTGGTCGGGCCGGAGACCGACCCCGCCGCCCGCCGGGTCGTCGAGGCCGCGCTGCGGGCGGCCGGGGCCGACCGGATCGTCACCGTGCCGGCCGGGAAACGTCCGCCCGCCGCCGGACTCACCGTCTATGTCGGCGGGCCCGGCGAGAACCCGGCCACCGCGGGCGCGTTGAAGCGGCTCGGCGTCAAGTCCCCCGCCGGGCTGCCCGCGGAGGGGTACGTCCTCGCCTCCGGACGACAGGCGGGACACTCCGGTCGCGCCCTGCTCGCCCTCTCCGGCACCGACACCACCGGCACCTTCTACGCCGCCCAGACCCTCCGCCAGCTCCTCACCGGCAAGCGCCTGCCTGAGGTCACCGTCCGCGACTGGCCCACGGCGAGACTGAGGGGTGTGATCGAGGGCTTCTACGGCACCCCGTGGACCCAGGCCGAGCGGCTGAGCCAGCTCGACTTCTACGGCCGCACCAAGCAGAACGTGTACGTCTACTCCCCCAAGGACGACCCCTATCTGCGGGAGCGGTGGCGCGACGCGTACCCGGCCGACCGGCTCGGGCAGTTGCGCGAACTGGTCGACCGGGCCGCCGCCAACCACGTCCGCTTCACCTACGCCCTCTCGCCCGGTCTGTCGGTCTGCTACTCCTCCGGCGACGACATCACCGCGCTGGTCCGCAAGTTCGCCTCGCTGTACGACATCGGGGTGCGCTCGTTCGCCGTCCCGCTGGACGACATCAGCTACACCAAGTGGAACTGCGCGGCGGACGAGGAGGAGTTCGGCGGCGGGGGCGGCGGCGCGGGTGCCGCCCAGGCGCATCTGCTGAACCGGGTGTGGGAGGAGTTCTCCGCCGGCCGCACCGGACTCGACCCGCTGGAGATGGTCCCCACCGAGTACTCCGACCTCGCGGACACCCCGTACAAGAAGGCGCTGCGGGAGGAGTTGGACCCGGACGTCGTCGTCGAGTGGACCGGGGTCGGGGTGATCGCGCCGACGATCACCGCCGCGCAGCTGCGGCAGGCCCGTGAGGTGTACGGGCATCCGATCCTGGTGTGGGACAACTACCCGGTCAACGACTACGTCACCAGCCGTCTCCTCCTCGGGCCCTACACGGGCCGGGAGGCCGGTGTGGCGCGTGAGTCGGTCGGTGTCACCGCCAACCCGATGGTCCAGGCCGAGGCGAGCAGGCTCGCGCTGTTCACCTCGGCGGCCTATCTGTGGAACGCGGACGCCTACGACCCGCGGGCCGCCTTCCTCGCCTCCGTGCGGGATCTGGCGGCGGGTCCCGGCGCCGCGAAATGGCTGCGGATCTTCGCCGAGAACAGCTACTCCTCCCAGCTCGACGCCACCGAGTCCCCGACCCTCACCGGGCTCGTCGCCGCGTTCCGTGAGGCGTACGAGAAGGACAGCGGACTCGACCGGGCGGCCACCGCGCTCCGGTCGTACTTCACCGACATGGCCGCCACCCCCGCCGAACTGCGCGCCCGGCTCGCCAACCCCGGGTTCCTGAAGGAGACTTCGCCCTGGCTGGACAAGGTCGGCGCGTACGGCACCGCCGGGCTGACCGCCGTGAATCTGCTGCTGGCCGGCAAGCGCGGTGACTCCGAGGCCGTGTCGGCGTACTGGAACCGGCTGCGGGGCGAGCGGAAGGCGCTGGACGCGATTCCACAGCAGGTGTCGGCCGGGGTGATGGACCAGTTCCTGTACACGGCGATGCTCCAGCACGCCCCCGATCCCGGTGTCGACGCCTCCTTCGCACCGGGGGCGATCTCCCTGAGGCCCGGCGCCTCCGAGGCGGTGACCCTCCGCTTCTCGTCCGCCGCCGAGGCACGGTCGGTCACCTGGAAGCTCGCCGTGCCGGACGGGGTCACCGCCTCGTCCACCGAGGGCACCGTGTCCGTCCCGGCCGGGGGCAGCGCCACGGCCACCGTCACCCTGACCGGTGTCACCGAGGGTGTGCACTCCGTCGTGCTGTCCGGCGCGGGCGTCCTGGACCGGGCCGTCCCGGTCCAGGTCACCGACGGGGCGGGCACGCCGAGAGCCCTGACGGCCAACTTCAGCGGGGCTTCGGTCAGTTCGATCGACCTGTCCTCCGGGAAGAGCACCGACATCGCCGTCGGCGCCAACCCCGGTGAGGTGGTGGTGAGCGCCGACGGCCGTACCGCCTATGCCGCGAACCAGGGCTCCGATTCGGTCAGCGTGATCGATGTGGCGCGCGGCGAGGTCACCGCCACGGTCGGTGTGGGACGCGTGCCCGCCGGGCTCGCGCTCACGCCGGACGGGGGCACGCTGTGGGTCGCCAACTACACCGACGGCACAGTGCAGCCGGTCGACACCGGCACGTTGAAGGCGGGCGCGGCCGTCGCGGTCGGGTCGGGGCCGGAGAACATGGCGATCACTCCGGACGGCGGGACGCTGTACGTGGCGAACATCCACGACAACACC
The DNA here is from genome assembly GCF_009184865.1 of Streptomyces phaeolivaceus. Classification (NCBI taxonomy): domain Bacteria; kingdom Bacillati; phylum Actinomycetota; class Actinomycetes; order Kitasatosporales; family Streptomycetaceae; genus Streptomyces; species Streptomyces phaeolivaceus. The sequence goes on from NZ_CP045096.1 coordinate 1,093,861, forward strand.
GTCTCGCCGGTCGACCTGAGCACGCGGAGGGCGGGGGCGGCGATCCCCGTCGGCCCGCGGCCGTTCAATGTCGTCGCCGCGCCGGACGGGAAGCGGGTGTACGTGTCCAACTCCGGTGGGTCGACGGTGACTCCGATCGACACGGCGACCCAGGACACCGAGCCGACGCTCCTCGTCTCCGGCCAGGCGTACGGGCTCGGGCTGTCACCGGACGGGCGGACGCTGTGGGTGAGCCCCAGCACCGGGGACTACGCCACGCCGGTCGACACGGTGACCGGTGCGCCCGGTGCGCGGGTCACCGTCGGCAGGTCCGCCTTCGACATCGGCCTGGGCTGGGACGGCGGCACCGCGTACGTCACCACGGCCGACGGGAACCGGCTGGTGCCGGTCGACACCGCGTCCGGCACGGCCGGGACGCCGTTGACGACCGGCGCCTATCCCCTGGCGGTGGCGCTCACCCCCGTACCGGTGGGGTGATCAGCTGGCGGTGCGCCGGATGCGTCCGGCGTACCGCTTCTCCAGTTCCAGGTTGCCCTCGAAGCCGCCGGGCACATTGGCGGAGACATAGACCGGGGGGCGGTCGCCGGAGGCGAGGAGCTGGGCGGCGGCCTCGGCGATCGTCATCTGGACGAGCATGACGCCGGTCAGGGTGGAGAGGGCGCAGACCGCGCCGCCGCCGGGCAGCTCCAGCAGGGCGTCGCCGCGCGGGGCCGCGTTGTCGAGGACGACGTCGGCGAGGTCGGCGAGCTTCCGGCCGCTCGGGTGGGTGGCGGGCACGGAGGTGGTGTGCGCGAGGGAGGTGATCGCGAGGAGGCGGTGGCCGCGCTCCTTGGCGTGCAGGGCCATCTCGACGATGACGTTGTTGACGCCGGAGTTGGAGATGACGACGAAGAGGTCCTGGGGGCGGGGGTCGGCCAGCTCGTAGAGGCGGACCGCTACGCCGGGCTCGCGCTCCAGGAGCGGGTCGTCGAGGCCGCTCGGGTGGTCGCCGCCGAAGAGGACGAGGTCGGCCATCTGGATCCGGTTCGTCGGCACGAAGCCGCCGGCGCGGCCCGCGAGTTCCAGGACCATGGCCTGGGAGTGGCCGGTGCCGAAGGCCTGGACGACACCGTCCTCGCGGACACAGTCGGCGATCAGGGCGGCGGCGGCGCTCACGTCGGCGCGCGCGGACTCGGTGAGGCGGTGCAGGACGGCCAGTCCCTCGCGCGCGAAACGGTCGGCGCTCACGGGCTCGGTCACGGACTCGCTGGCGGACTCGACGGACACCTGAGACTCCCCACTGGTGGATTGAACCACCCCATACTCACCTATCAGTGAATCACTGAATCACAGGCGGCGCATCGAGGGCAATGGCGCAGTTCACCCCCCTGGTGTCCCCGGGTGCGAGAGCAAAGACCGGTCCTGGTATTCAGCCGTGGTGTCAACGGGTGGCTGATACCTTCTTCGCATGCCCTCGACCGATGTCACCACCCTGATCCGCACCGAGCTGCCCCGGCTGGCCGGCTCCCTGCGGAAGGTCGGCGAGCTGATCCTGGAGGATCCGGCCGCCGTCACCCACTGCTCGGCCGCGGAGCTGGGCCGCCGTACCGGCACCTCGCAGGCCACGGTCACCCGGTTCTGCCGGGCCATCGGCCTCGACTCGTACCAGCATCTGCTGATCGAGCTGGCCCAGGAGCGGGGCCGGGGCGAGTCCTCCGAGTGGGGCAACACCGAGATCGGGCCGGACATCTCCCCCGACGACAGCCTGGAGCGGGTCGTGCAGGTCGTCGGCACCGCCGATCTGCGGGCCATCCAGCAGACCATCGACCGGATCGACCTGGACTCGGTCGAGCGCGCGGCCCAGGCCGTGGCCCGTGCCCGGCGGGTGGACGTGTACGGCGTCGGTGGCAGCGGCGCGGTCGCGCAGGAGACGGAGACCCGGCTGTTCCGCATCGGCTGCGCGGTGCGCGGCTGGACCGAGGTGCACGCGGCGACCACCTCGGCCGCCCTGCTCACCCCGGCGGACGTGGCGATCGGCATCTCCCACTCGGGGGCCACCCGGGAGGTGATCGAGCCGTTCGAGCTGGCCAAGGAGCGCGGCGCCACCGCGGTCGCGCTGACCGCCGACCCGCGCTCGCCGCTGGCCCGCGCCGCCGACATCCGGCTGATCTCCTCGTCCTCGGAGACCAGTTTCCGCACCGGCAGCATCGGCGCCCGCCACTCGGTGCTGATGCTCATCGACTGCCTGTACGTGCGCGTCGGCCAGCTCTCGTACCAGCGGGCGAGCGCCTCCCTGGCGCTGACCGACCACATCGCGGGGGCACACGCCGTGAAGGCGCGGCGGCCTCGCTGAGCGGGCGGGGCACCGGCCGACGGTCCGCGCGACTTTGCATGGATGAATCAACCAATATTCCGATGCATGGTTGATTGAACCACCCCACGCTGCCAGGATGGGACTCCGCCGAGCACTCGTAGGAGCCTCATGCGCGTCATCTCTGTCGAGTCGACCGAGCTTTTCGTCGGGACCGAGGAACAGCCGCACCAGGTGGTCGCCGTGACCCTCGCGCACGACGCGGGCCGACCGGTCCGGCTGACCCTGGCGGGCCCGGACGTCCACGCCGTCGGGGAGACGGTCGTCACCGCCGACGAGGACGGCACCGTACGCGCCGAGATACCCGTGGCCACGGACGGCCTCTCCCCCGGCGACCGCCGCGAGATCACCGTCACCGCCACCGACGGGGACCAAGTGGCCCGGCTGGCGGCCGAGTTCACGGTCGCCGAGCCCGGCTGGACCATGTTCATGGTCAGCCACTTCCACTACGACCCCGTCTGGTGGAACACCCAGGCCGCCTACACCGAGACCTGGGACGTAGCCGACGACCCCGGCCGCACCGGACTGCCCGCCCGGACCTTCGACTCGCGCGGCCAGAGCGGGATGAGCCTGGTGCGGGCCCACTGCGATCTGGCCCGGCGCGACCCGGCGTACACCTTCGTGCTCGCCGAGGTCGACTACCTCAAGCCCTACTGGGACGCCTTCCCCGAGGAGCGGTCCTTCCTGCGGCAGCTGATCCGCACCGGCCGGGTCGAGATCATGGGCGGCACCTACAACGAGCCCAACACCAACCTCACCGGCGCCGAGGCGACCGTACGCAACGCGCTGTACGGCGACGGTTTCCAGCGCGGGATCATCGGGGCGTCGCCGGAGACGGCCTGGCAGCTGGACGCGTTCGGGCACGACCCGCAGTTCCCGGGACTGATGGCGGACGCGGGGGTCACGTCCAGCTCGTGGGCGCGCGGGCCCTTCCACCAGTGGGGGCCGACGCTGTCGGTGTTCGGCGAGGAGCCGCGCGACCCGCGACGGATGCAGTTCCCGGCCGAGTTCAGCTGGATCGCCCCCAGCGGACGCGGGCTGCTGACTGCGTACATGGTCAACCACTACGGCGCGGGCTGGGCCATCGACAACGCGCCCACGCTCCCCGAGGCCGAGGCCGCCGCGCTCAAGCTCTTCCGGGGCCTGAAGAAGGTCGCGCTCACCCGCAACGTGCTGCTGCCGGTCGGCGGCGACTACGCCCCGCCCTGCCGCTGGGTGATGGGCATCCACCGGGACTGGAACGAGCGGTACGTCTGGCCCCGGTTCATCAGCGGGATCCCCCGGGACTTCTTCACCGCCGTACGGGCCGAGCTGGAGCGGGAGGGGCGCACGGCGTCCCCGCAGACGCGGGACATGAACCCGGTGTACACCGGCAAGGACGTCTCCTACATCGACACCAAGCAGGCCCAGCGGTACGGCGAGTCGCTGCTCGCCGACGCCGAGGCCTGGGCGACCCTGGCCTCCCTCACCACCGGGCAGCCGTATCCGGACGCGGCCCTCGACAAGGCCTGGCGGCAGCTGATCTACGGCGCCCACCACGACGCCATCACCGGCTCCGAGTCGGACCAGGTGTACATCGATCTGCTCACCGGCTGGCGGGAGTTGTACGACCTGGCCGAGACCGTGCACGCCGACGCCACCCAGGCGCTCGCCGACCGGGTCGTGCCGCTGCCGGGCGACGGCACCGACCTGGTGGTCTTCAACTCCGCGACCTGGCGGAGACGGGACGTACTCACCGTCGCCGACCCCGGCCGGGTCCCGCTGGACCATGACGGGCTGCCGCTGCCCGCCGTGTCCGAGGACGGCGAGCTGACGGTCGTCGTGCCCGAGGTGCCCGGCATGGGTCTCAAGGCACTCTCCCTCGCGGAGGGTGCGGTGACCGGCTGGACGGCCGGTGCGGGCACGACGATCCGCAACGAGTTCTACGAGGTGACCGTCGACCCCGCGAGAGGAGGCGGCGTCAGCGGTCTGCGGGCGCGCGCCGGGGCCGATGCCTGGCGGGAGTTGCTGCGCGCCGGGGACATCGGCAACGAGTTGGTGGTGCAGGAGGAGTACCCGAGGCATCCGCGCTTCGGTGAGGGGCCCTGGCATCTGACCCCGACCGGTACCACCGCCGTCCGTAGCCGGGACGTCACGGCTGACATCGATGTCGAGCACTCGGCGGCCGGTTCGCGCATCACCGTCCGCGCCGACCTGGGGCTCTTCCGCTACACCCAGCGGCTCACGCTCTGGGCGGGCGTCGACCGGCTTGACGTGACGACGACCGTGGACGGCTACGACGGCGCCGACCGGCTGATCCGGGTGCGCTGGCCCTCGGACGTGCGCGGCGGACTGCCCGTGCACGAGGTCGCGGACGCGGTGATCGGGCGCGGCTTCGGGTTCGTGGAGGTCGACAGCGAGCAGTTCCCGTGGACGCTGGACAACCCCGCGAACACCTGGTTCGGGCTCGGCTCCACGGCCCGGGTCGCCGTCCACGACGACACCGGGACGCTGCTGGGCCATCGGTCCGTCGGTGTCGCCGAGTTGGTCTTCGGCGACTGGGACACCGCCGGTGAACTGGGCACCCCGCTCGCGGCGGCCCTGGTCCGCGCGGGCGTCACGGCCACCTCGACGCTCGCGGGCGGTCCGCGCTACGGCGATCTGGAGGTCGACTCCAATCTGCCGGACCTCCGGATCGCGATCGGTGGCCCCGAGCGCAACTCCCTGGTCGCCGAGGCTCTCGGCTGGGACCCGGCCGCCGCCCGCGAGCTGCGCCGCCAACTCGCCGAGGACGGCCTGGCGTCGGTGTGGGTGGCCCCGCGTGCCTCGCTGCGCGAGGAGTGGGTGCCCGGCGCCGATCTTCGCGACCTGGAGCGACTGCCGCTGCTCGTGGTGGCGGGCGCCCGCCCCGAGGATGACGCGAAGGCCGTGGACGCGCTGATCGCCGACCTGGACGACGCGACCGTACGGGCCGTCGCGGCCGGGGGCGGCGAGGCGCTGCCGCCGGGCGACGCCTGGGACGGGCGGGGCTTCGCGATCCTCAACCGGGGCACCCCGGGCTGTGTGGTCACCTCCTCCGGCGACCTCTACATGTCGCTGATGCGGTCCTGCACCGGCTGGCCCTCCGGTATCTGGGTCGACCCGCCCCGCCGCACCGCCCCCGACGGCTCCGGCTTCCAGCTCCAGCGCTGGTCGCACACCTTCGCGTACGCGGTCGTCGCGGGCGAGGGCGACTGGCGCGCGCTGGGCTGGCCGCGCGCGGGGCACGCGTTCAACCGGCCGCTGACGGGCCGGTTGCGGGAGCCCGACCATCCGCTCACGGCACGGCTGCGGAAGCCCGCCGGGACACCGACCGGGCTGCCGAGGACCGTGGCACTGCTGACGCTGGAGCCCGAGGGCCGGGTGCTGCTGGACGCGCTGAAGCCCGCCGGGTCGCCGCTGGCCCGGGGCGGTACCGCGCCGGCGGATCCGGCGCGCGGCGTCGTCGTCCGGGCGCACGAGGTCGACGGACGGCCGGTGCGGGCACGGGTGACGGGCCCCTCCGCGTGGACGGAGGGCAGCCGGGCGGATGTGCTGGAGCGGCCCGGTGAGGCGCTGGCCCCCGGCGCGGACGGGGTACTGGAGCTGGACCTCACGGGGTTCGAGGTGGCCACCGTGCTGGCCTCGCCGCTGGGCGGCAGACGGGCCGAGGGGCCCGGTGTCGCCGCGCACGAGCCCGCCCAGCCGGTGCACACCCGCTACTGGCTGCACAACTCCGGCCCCGCGCCCCGAGGGAACCTGCCCGTCGCCGTGTATCTCTCGCCGGCCGCCCTCACCGCCGACGGTCCGGTCACCGCGACGGTCCGTGTCTCCTCCGAGCTGACCGACGCGCCCGTGTCGGGCACGGTGGCCCTGGAGGTGCCGCCCGGCTGGCGCGCCGAGCCCGCCGAACTGCCGTACGCGCTCGGCCCCGGCGGCTTCTCGCTCACCGAGGTCACGGTGACACCGCCACCGGACCCGGTGCCCGGCCGCTACGGGCTCGCCGCCCGACTGACCTACGGCGGGCAGACGTTCGAGGACGTGGTCCCCCTGGACGTCCCCGGCGAGGCGGCGGAGGGCGAACCCGACGGACGGACCGGGCCGAGTCTCGTGCTGGGGCTGGGCGTCGACCGGGTCGAGGTGCGCCGGGGCGAACGGCTGCGGGTGCCGGTCCACCTGCGGAACCCGACCCGGGGGCCCGTGAGCGGGCAGCTGTGGGCGCTGTCGTCCTGGGGCACCTGGGCGGGCGTCGGACCCGGCCTCCAGGGGTTCGCCCTGGCGCCCGGGGAGAGTGCCGAGCAGGTGGTCGAGGTCGACGGCTCGGCGGTGCCACCGGGCTCGTACTGGCTGATGGCGAAGGCCGGCTGGCACGGCTGCGTGGCCTATTCGGAGGCCGTCGTCCTGGAGGTGAGGCCATGAGCGAGCATCCCGAGGTCCTGGACCCACGACCGGCGGCCGTCGGCCACGCGGAGCCGCATCCCCACACCGCGCCGCACCCACACCCGCACGCGCACCCCACCGGGCCCGCCGCGCTCGTCGCCGGGGAGCCGGTGCCCCGCGGCCGGGTCGACGCCGTGCTGGACGCCGTGCCCGCGCGGGACCGGGAGGCGCGGCCGGAGGGGCGGGCGCGGGCGGAGCGACAGCGGCGGCGATGGGCGACGCAGGTCGTGGTCGCGGACGAACTGGCCCGGCGGGCCTGTGCCGCGCGGGGGCTGACGCCCCCGGCCGAGGCGGCGCTGGCCCGCGCGCTCGCGGTGCGCGGGACCGAGGTCGCCGACCTGGGCAGCATCATCGCCGTGGCGCTCGCCCACTCCCCCGCCGCGCGCACCCTGCTGGCGGCGCTGGAGGCCGAGCAGCGGGTGCCGGAGAAGGCCGTACGCGGCTACTACGACCGCAATCCGGACCGTTTCCTCACCTCGGAGGCGCTGCGGCGCGGTGTCGACCCCTACGGCGGGGCGGCGCCGGGGGACTTCCTGCCGTACGACGAGGTCCACGACGACGTCGTACGGGAGTTGCGGCGGGCGATGGGCCGGCAGGCCTTCTTCGACTGGCTGGACCGGGCCCGTGCCGAGGTGGAGTACACGCCGGGGCACGAGCACCCGGGCGACCCCTCGCACCCCGATCACGAGCACCGGCACTGAACGCCCGGCAAACCCCTCGGAACCGAAACGCAACACGGCCAGCCATTGACCTCCGATGAATTCTGGTCCACCTTTTCATCAATCGGAGTCCAAGTTGGTGATTTGAACCAGCTACCCGACCCAGCGGCTGACTGATCGCAGGAGGCGACATGCGCGCGAGACGACTGACCGGATGTGTGGTGGGTGTCATCGCCCTCACCCTGACCGCCGCGGGCTGCGGCCTGTCGGGCGGGGGCTCCGACAGCGGGGACGCCACCGCCGGCGGCTGCGAGGTCGACAAGGGCAACGTCGGGTCCGGGAAGCTGACCGGTGACGTCAAGGGCACGATCACCTTCCAGACGACGAACCTGAAGAAGGACTTCGGCGACTACTTCAACGGCGTGATCAAGGCCTTCGAGAAGGCCCACCCGGACACCACCGTGAAGTGGGTCGACGACCCGGGCGACGCCACCTTCACCCAGCGCCTGGTCGCCGACGCGCAGGGCTGCACGCTGCCGGACGTGGTGAACATCAACGTGAACACGGCGATCGCGCTCACCAAGACCGGCTACCTCCTCGATCTGGACAAGAAGGCCCCGGACGCGGGCGGGCCGTTCGTGCCCAACCTGTGGAAGTCGAGCGTCTACGCGGACGCCTCCGGCACCAAGGTGCACAGCGTCCTGCCCTGGTACTCCGGCGGCATCGTGCAGACCTTCAACACCGAGCTGATGGAGAAGGCGGGCCTCGACCCGGCCAAACCTCCGACGACCGTGCTGGGTCTGTTCGAGGACGCCCAGAAGATCGCCGAGGTCTCGGACGGCAAGTACTACGCGTTCCTCGCCAACCCGCAGCTGCGCATCCCGGCCGACTGGCAGCAGATGGACATCAAGATCCTCTCCTCCGACGGCAAGAAGTTCACGTTCGCCGACGACCCGAAGACCGCGCAGTGGGTCGACGCCATGACGAAGCTCTACAAGGCCGGCGGCATGCCGAGGGACTCGCTCTCCTCCACCCAGGACCCGGCCAACGTCTACGGCCAGGGCAAGCTGGTCTACGGCCCGACCAACCCCAACTTCCTGCGCTTCATCCAGCAGAACAACCCGAGCGTCTACAAGAAGACCGGCGTCGCCCGCTTCATGCTGGACGACCTGGGTCACACCGTCGGCGCCCCGCAGTACATCGGTGTCGCGTCCACCAGCAAGAACGCGGCGACCGCGCTGTCGTTCGCGCAGTTCCTCACCAACGCCCAAAACCAGTTGGAGTGGGCGAAGGACCCGAACGTCGTCATCTTCCCCTCCACCACGGCCTCCTTGGACGACCCGTTCTTCCAGTCGGTCGAGGGCGACGACCCGTTCGCCGAGGCCCGCAAGATCGTCGCGAGTGACCGCAAGACCTCCACGGCCGACGAGATCGCCCTCACCCCCGGCGAGTTGAACGCCATCACGGCCCAGATACAGCTGGCCATGCAGGGCAAGAAGAGCGCCCAGGACGCACTGGACGAGGCCCAGAAGAAAGCCAACGTGCTGATCGAGCAGGGCAGTTGAGTATGACCACCCTCTCTCCCCCCACTAAGGGATCGGGGGTCGCGGTCTCCTCCCGCGACCCCCGCCCCGGGGAACCGAGCGGCCGGCGCCGCCTGCTGCGGGCCCTCGGGCCGGGCCCCTCCGCCGACGCGGGCGGCGCCGCGCTGTACCGCCGCTGGTGGCTGCCGTGGCTGTGGATGTCACCGGCGATCATCGGCATCACCGTCTTCGGGCTGTACCCGTTCCTGAACACGCTCCTGTTGTCGTTCACCGACGCCAAACCGCTCGGCGGCGCCGCCTCGTTCGTGGGCCTGGACAACTACACCCGGATGCTGGGCGACTCCGACTTCTGGCTCGCCACCCGCAACAGCGTGCTGTACGCGCTGATCGTGGTCCCGCTGATGGTGATTCTGCCCCTGACGCTGGCCGTGCTGGTGGAGAAGAACCTGCCGGGCATCGGCTTCTTCCGCTCCGCGTTCTACACCCCGGTCCTCGCCTCCAGCGTGGTCGTCGGCCTCAGCTGGCAGTGGCTGCTCAGCGACCAGGGCCTGGTCAACACCTGGCTGCAGAAGGCCCACATCATCCGGTCGGCGATCCCGTTCCTCTCCGACTCCTGGCTGATCCTGCTGTGCGCGATGGGGCTCACCCTGTGGAAGGGCCTCGGCTGGTACATGATCTTCTATCTGGCCGCGCTGGGGAACGTGCCCAAGGAGCTGCACGAGGCCGCCGCCGTGGACGGCGCGGGCGCGATCCGCCGCTTCTGGCACGTCACCATGCCGGGCGTGCGCACCTCGATGATGCTGGTCGGCACCCTCACCGGTATCGGCTCGCTGCGGGTGTTCACCGAGATCTACATGCTCGGCGGCGCGACCGGCGGCCCCGGCGGCGCCGACCGCACCCTCCCCTTCTACATCCGGGACGTCGCCCTCGACCCGCTCACCGGCAACGCCGGCTACGGCTCGGCGGTCAGCGTCGCCCTCTTCGTGCTCACCCTGGGCCTCACGCTGCTCGCACAGCGCCTGACGAAGGAGGACGAGTCATGACCACGGCCGTGAAGGAGCCGGCGACGACGGCGGCCGTGGCTCCGGTGCGGAAGCGACGACGGCTGATGCCGCGCTGGCGGGACTACGGCCGCCCGCGCGAACTGATCGTCCGCTACCTGCTGTTGCTGTTCGTGCTCGGCATCACCGTCGGCCCGCTGCTGTGGCAGCTGCTGTCGTCGCTGAAGGGCGTCGGCGAGGACGTGTTCGGCGCGAACGCCTCCCTCTTCCCACGCGACCCGACCCTGCGCGCCTACCGCGAGGTGTTCGACCAGGTCCCGGTGTGGACGTACATCCGCAACAGCATGGTCGTCGTCGCGCTGTCGGTCACCAGCCAGCTGGTCTTCTCCACCCTCGCCGGCTACATGCTCTCCAAGCCGAGCTGGAAGGGCCGCAAGCTGGTCTGGGTGCTGCTGATGGCGTCCATGATGTTCCCCTTCGAGTCGATCATGGTCTCGCTGTTCCTCAGCGTCCGTGACCTCGGTCTGGTCGACAATCTGGCGGGTGTCTGGCTGCCCGGCTTCGTCGCCGCCATCAACGTCCTCATCATGCGGGCCGCGTTCCTCGCCGTGCCGCGCGAGATCGAGGACGCGGCGATGCTGGACGGGGCGGGCGAGTGGAAGCGGTTCCGGTATCTGTATCTGCCGTCCGCGTGGGGTGCCATCCTCGTCGTCACCATCAACACCTTCATCAGCGCCTGGGACGACTTCCTCTGGCCCCTGATCGTGCTCCGCACCGAGGACCACTTCACCCTGACCCTGGGCCTCGCCCGCCTCCAGTCCTCGTCCTTCGGCTACGACCAGCGGATGGTGATGGCGGGCTCGGTGATCTCCGTGATCCCGGTGCTGGTGCTGTTCGTGATCACCCAGCGGTGGTTCTACAAGGGCGTCTCGTCCGGGGCCGTCAAGCTCTGAGGCCCGGCCCGAGGTCCAGCACGACGGGTACGGCGTCGCGTGCCCCCCGCGCCGACCCGGCGACCCGGATCTCGACGGCGCCGACCGCGTCGGGCACCTCGAAGGACAAGGAGACCGTACGGCGTTCACCGGGCGCCAGGCCGACACCCTCGAACGCGCACAGTTCGAGGGTGCGCGGCCATACGGGGGTGATCAGCCGCCGCAGGTACACCTGGACGACCGTACGCCCGTGCCGCTCCCCCGTGTTGGCGACCTCGACCTCTACGCCGGCCGCCCCCACGAGGCGTGGCGTGCCGTAGGCGAAGCTCGTGTACGACAGGCCGTGCCCGAAGGAGTGGAGGGGCTCGGCGCTCTCGTCCACGTAGGAGCCGTACTCGGTGTCCTTGTGGTTGTAGTAGACGGGGAGTTGGGCCGCCGAGCGCGGTACCGAGACGGGCAGGCGGCCCATGGGTTCGGTGAGGCCGAGCAGTACCTCGGCGATCGCGGTGCCGCCCCACGGGCCCGGGTACCAGGCGGTGAGCAGCGCGTCCGCCGTCGCGGGGACCGCGTGCGGGCGGCCCTGGATCAGGACCACCGCCGTCGGTGTGCCCGTCGCGACGACCGCGTCCAGCAGCGCGTGCTGGGCCTCCCCCAGCCGCAGCCCCGCGAGGTCGACGCCCTCGCCACAGGTCATCTCCGACACGACGGTCCGCGCGGCCCCGTTGGCGTCGAACTCCGTGTCGGGCGTACGGGCGCTGCTGCCGCCCAGCACGAGCACGGCCAGGTCGGCCGCGGCTGCCTCGGCGATCGCGGCCGGGATGCCGGTACGGTCGCCGCCGGTGAGGGCCGCGCCCCGGGAGTGCCGGACGTCCGTGCCGAGCGGGGCCAGCTCGCGCAGGGCGTCGAGGACGCTGACGCCGGTGCCGGGGCGCTGCGGGGCGGTGTAGTCGCCGAGTTGATGGGCGGTGATGTCCGCGTGCGGGCCGAGCACGGCGATCCGGCGTACCGAGGGGGCGAGGGGCAGGACGCCGGTGGGGTTGTGCAGGAGGGTGACGCAGGCGCGGGCGAGGTCGGTGCTCAGGGCGCGGCCGGTGTGTTCGAGGACCGAGGATCGGTCGGTTTGCCCGGGGATCGGCGCGCGGCCGGTGTGTTCGGGGATCGGCCCGCGGCGGGTGCAGGGGTGTTCGAACAGGCCCAGGCGGAACTTCAGGCGCAGGACGCGGGCGACGGCGGCGTCCAGCGCGGCCTCGCTCACCAGGCCGCTTTCGACGGCCTCCTCCAGGTGGGTGAAGCCCTCGTCCCAGAGGCTGAGGTCGATCCCGGCGTCCAGGGCGAGGGCGCCCGCGGAGACCTTGTCGCCGGTGATACGGGCGAGGCGGTCCACGGCGAGCCCGTCGGCCATGACCAGGCCCTGGAAGCCCCAGCGGTCGCGGAGCAGTGCGGTGAGGAGGGCGCGGTTGCCGGAGCAGGGGACGCCGTCGACCTCGTTGTAGGCGGCCATCACCGCGGCGGCGCCGGCGCGGACCCCGGCGTGGGCGGCGGGGAGGTGGATCTCGTGGAGTTCGCGGAGGCCGAGTTCGGACTCGGCGGAGTTGCGACCGCCGACGGTGGCGCCCTGTCCGGCGAAGTGCTTGAGGACGACGGGGGCGCGGTCGGCGGCGAACGACTCGCCGGTGTCCTGCGTTTTGGTGCCCTGCATGCCGCGCACCAGGGCCTCGGTCAGGCGGGCCGCGAGGTACGGGTCCTCGCCGAAGCACTCCTCGGTACGGCCCCAGCGCGGGTCCCGGGCGATGTCCAGCGCGGAGACGAGGGCCAGGTGGCCGCCCCGGGCGCGGAGTTCGGCGGCGGCGTGCGCGGCGGCCCGCTCGTACAGGGCGGGGTCCCAGGTGGCGCCGACGGCCAGATTGACGGGGAGGACCGTGCCGTCGAGGGCCATGTGGCCGTGCGGGACCTCCTCGACGAACAGGGCGGGGATGCGCAGGCGGCTGCGTTCCAGGACGTGGCGCTGGACGAGGTCGGCGAGATCGGCGCTGTCGGCGGCGCCGGGGCCCACGCCGTGGTCGACGCCGGACCATGCGTCGGCGCGCATCAGGCCGTAGAGGGCGCCGAGGCCCGCGAAGCGTTCGGTCTCGGCGTACAGGGCGTCGGTGAGCGCGAAGTCACCGGCCGGGGTGCGTCGGTAGGCGTCCCAGCCGTACATGCGCTGGTTGAGCTGGCCGGTCTTCTCGCGGAGGGTCATTCGGGAGAGGAGGTCGGCGACCCGGGTGTCGAGGGGGGCGGCGGGGTCGAGGTACGGGGGCCGCGCGGGCGAGGTCGGCGTGGCGGCCGGGGCGACCGGCTGGTCCTGCGGGGGCATGGGTCGTCCTTGTCGGCATCGGGGCGGTACGGGGCGGAAGACGGCGGGGGGTGTCGCCGGGTCAGTGGCCGGTGGTGTGGGCGAGGCGGGCCAGGGCGACGGCGCCCGGGGAGCCGTCCGAGACCGCGGTGACGGCGAGTCCGTGGGGGGGCCAGGCGTTCGGTGAGCGGGAGCAGGAGGGGGCCGTGCGGGGCGAGCAGGCCGCCGGTGGCGACGAGCGGTTCGCCGGGGCGGGGTGCCAGGGCGGTGACGGTCTCGGCCAGGCGGCGGGCGGCCTCCTGGAGGATCTGCACGGCCACCGCGTCCTTGTCCTCGGCCGTCCGCACCACCCCGGGTGCGTGGTCGGCCAGCCGGACGGGCGGCCGGTCCATCACGGCGGGCAGCAGACGGGCGCGGTAGGCGGTGCGCCGCTCGGCACTCCACGCGACGGCGCCGATGGTCCCGTACCCCGCCGCGGGCAGCACCTCCTCCGGCAGTCCGAGGTCGCGGCCGACCGAGAGGACGAGCGCGGTGGGCACGCTGCGGCCGTCCGCCGCGCGCAGGGCGGCCCGTACGGCCGCGCGGCCGATCCAGAAGCCGCCGCCGTCGTCGCCGAGGAGCCAGCCGTCGCCGCCGGAGGTCGCGGTCGGCACCCGTGCGGTGATCCGGGCCGCGACCGCGCCGGTGCCGGCGACCAGGACCAGCCCGTCGGCGGGATGGCCGGGGGCCGCGGCGAACGTGGTCTCGATGTCGCTGTGGACGCCGACCGCGGGCGCGTCGATGCCGAGCCGGGCGAGCGCGGCGGTGAGGGCGGCGCGCGCCCGCAGCCGGCCGGGTTCGTCGGCGCCCTGGGCCTGGTGCCCGGCCCCCGCGAAGCCGCCCGCCACCGCGACCACCCGCCCGCGCAGTTCCTCGGGCACGGCCCGCGCGACGGCCTCGGCGAGGTGGTCGGCGAGGGCCGGTCCGGGCACGGTGAGCGAGTTGCCCGGCCCGGCCGCGCCCCCGCCCCGGACGCGGCCGTCCCCGAGACCGGCGAGGACGGCACGGGTACGGGTGCCACCGGCGTCGATGCCGACGACATAGGCCGGGGCGTTCGGGGAGCCGTCGGTGACCGGCCGCTCGGCCGGCGCCGGGGATTCCACCGAACCTTGGTTCAAATCACTATTCATTGCCGTCCATGGTGGTTGATACATTCGCCGGAGACAAGGTCCGTCTCTTGAGGAGGACGCCATCAGCACGCCGCTCTCGCCCGCGCCCGCACTCCGCTTCGGCGTCAACTACACCCCACGCCGGGGCTGGTTCCACGCCTGGCACGACTTCGATCCCGGGCGCGTGCGCGAGGACCTGGCGCAGATCGCCGGACTGGGCCTGGACCACGTCCGGGTCTTCCACCTCTGGCCGCTGCTCCAGCCCAACCGCACCCTGGTCCGGGCCTCGGCCGTGGACCAGCTCGTCCGGCTGGTCGACCTGGCCGCCGAGTGCGGTCTCGACGTGCTGGTGGACGGCGTCCAGGGCCATCTGTCGAGCTTCGACTTCTATCCGGAGTGGACCCGCAGCTGGCACCACCGCAACGTCTTCACCGACCCGGAGGCGATCGAGGCGCAGGCCCTGCTGCTGCGCACGCTCGGCCGCGCCCTCTCCGGCCACCCCCACCTCATCGGCCTCCAGCTCGGCAACGAGCTGAACAACCTGGTGGCGCACAACCCGGTCACCGTGGCCGAGGTCGACCACTACCTGGACACCCTGCTGGCCGCCGCCCGGGACGGGCTCGGCGAGGGCGGGGGCCTGGTCACGCACTCGGCGTACGACGACGCCTGGTACGGCGACGACCACCCCTTCACCCCCGAGGCCTCGGCCCGCAAGGGCGACCTCACCACCGTCCACCCCTGGGTGTTCTCCGCGAACTGCGCCGGCCGCTACGGCCCGCGCTCACCGCAGGTGCACCACCTCGCGGAGTACGGCACGGAGCTGGCCACCGCCTACGCCACCGACCCGGACCGCCCGGTCTGGGTGCAGGAGACCGGCGCCCCCGAGCCGCACATCCCGGCGGCCGACGCCCCCGACTTCGCCCGTGCGACCCTGCTGAACGCGGCCGGCTGCGACCGGCTGTGGGGCGTCACCTGGTGGTGCTCCCACGACGTCGACCGCGCCCTGGCCGACTTCCCCGAACTGGAGTACACACTCGGCCTGTTCGACTCCACGGGCCGGCCGAAGCCGATCGCGGAGGCCCTGTCGACGACGGCCACCGAGATCCGCACCACCACGGCCCCACCCACGCCCCGCACGACGGCCCTGGTCCTGGACTGCGCCCCGGCCACCCGCTCGGTGTCCGGACCGGGCGGAGCGTTCTTCGACACCTGGACGCGCCTGCGCCAGGAGGGCGTCCGCCCGGCCGTGGTTCTGGCGGAGCGAGCGGAGGACACGGCGTACTTGGCGGCGCGGGGGATCACGGAGTTGATCGAGGGGAAGTGAGGGGCGGGGCGGGGTGCCGGACGGCCATGAACGCCCGCCCCGGCCCCGCGCCCCGGTGAAACGCTCGGGGCGCAGCCCCTACGTTTCAGGGGCGCGGGGAACCGCGCGAGAAGCCCCACGGACCGGAGGCCCGTCCACGGCGGAAACCACCCCCCGCCGGGGACCGGCCTCGCTCAGGCCGTGCGCCCCACCAGGACCTCGGCAAGGGCCCGCAGATTCACCCGCCCCCTCCCATACGCGGCAACCACGTCACCCACCTCGGGCAGCCCCGTCGACACCACCGGCGCATCCGGCCGCACCCCCAGCAGCGCGTCCCTGAGGCGCCCCTGCCAGGGGTAGAGCTCCGCGTCGCACAGGGCGAGGACCAGCGGACGCGCCCCGGCGGCCCGCAGCACCTCCCCCACGACGGCCCCGATGTCGTCCGGCTCCCCGGCGACAGCGGTCCCCGTGGCGGTGGGGTCGAGGGCGCGGACCTCGGTCAGCAGATCCTCCCCGCCCCAGTTGAGGGCGGGATGCGGGGGCGGGAAGCAGTCGACGACATGGGCGCCCGGCACCGCTCCCGGCAACGACCCCCCACGCCGTACGGCCCGTCGCGCCGCCGTCAGCCCGGCATCCGCGTCCCACCCGCCCGCGGCACCCGGCCGGAACGGCACCGCGTACCCCAGCGCGAGCCGCCGTACCCGTTCCGCCGCCTCGGTCACCCGCTCCTCGGCGAGGTCGCCCGTCCGCAGCGCGTCGAGCACGGCGTCCCGGCAGGCGAGGGTGACCTCCAGATCCGGTACGGCGACGATGACCTGGTCCGCCCCGGCGGCGAGCGCGAGCCGGGCGCCGGCGGCCTCGCCGTAGCGGTCGGCGATGGCCTTCATCTCCAGCGCGTCGCTGACGAGGACGCCGTCGAAGCCGAGTTCGCCGCGCAGCAGATCGGAGAGGATGCGCGGGCTGAGCGTGGCGGGCCGGTCGGGGTCGAGGGCCGGGAAGACGACATGCGCGCTCATCAGCATGGGCACGCCCGCGTCGACGGCGGCCCGGAAGGGCGCGAGGTCGAGGTCCTCGTACGGCCGTGGGTCGACCGCCAGTTCGTGGTGGCTGTCGGTGACGGTGCCGCCGTGGCCGGGGAAGTGCTTGGCGCAGGAGGCCACGCCGCGTGCCTCGGTGGCCTCGATCCAGGCCCGCAGATGCCGGGAGACCAGCTCCGGGTCGCCGCCGAAGGCGCGGGTGCGCACGATCGGGTTCTCGGGGCGGCTCTGGACATCGGCGACGGGGGCGTAGGAGGCGGTGATGCCGAGCGAGAGCAGATGCCCGGCGAGGGCGTCCGCGCAGGCGGCGGTCAGGCCCGGGTCGTCGGCGGCGCCGAGCGCCCAGGAGCCGGGCACCTCGGGGGCGCCCGCGGCGACGAGGTGGCCGATGCCGCCGCCCTCGTTGTCGATGGCCACCAGCAGGTCCGGGCGCAACGCCCGCAGGGTGCCGGTGAGTTCGCGGACCTGGTCGGCGTCGCGGATGTTGCGGGTGAACAGGATGACCCCGCCCAGGCCGCGGTCGATCAGCCGTTTCAGGGTGTCGGGGACGGTCGTCGTACCGTCGAAGCCCGCGACGAGGCAGCGGTGTGCTGCCTCGTCGAGGGCCGCGGGGAGGACCGGGCCGAGGGGCCCGGCGGCGGAATGTGTCACCTCCGAAATCCTCTGGCTGGACAAGCCGGAAGTCAACAGTTCGGTGGATGATTGATTCACCAAGGATCCGCGGTGCCCCCGGAGCACGGCCGCCGTCGTGCGCGCACCCAGCCGAGCAGCACCACCGAGCAGACGGCGGCGAAGGCGCACCAGGTCGAGACGAACTCCAGTCGCCACAGCGCCCAGCAGATCGCGGCGCCGACGGCGGCCAGGACGCCGAGCACCAGGAGCCGCCGGTCGCCGGAGAGGAGCAGGGAGCCGACGGTGGCGAGGAGATAGCCGGCGGCGAGGAGGGCCGGGTGGGAGAGGTCGACCGTGTAGCCGACGGTACGGCCCCGGATCTCGGCCGTCACCGGGCCGGTGGCGAGGCCATGGGCCAGCGCGGCGGCGGTCGCGACGCCGATCGCGAGGAGCGCGGTGAGCCGGGTCCGGGCGGCCGGCGGGGCCGCGCACCACACGCCCGCCGGTACCCACACGGCGAGCAGCGGCAGTGCGATGACGGCCCAGGCGACGGTGGCGGGCCCGCTGCCGCCGTGCGAGGACCAGACCGCCGACTCCACGATCTGGTGGGCCCCGAGCAGCAGCGGCAGCGCCGCGAGCGGCAGATCCCGCCGGTCGCGCACCAGCGCCGCACAGGCCACGCCGACGGCTCCGACACCGGCGCCCGCCACGAGATCGGCCGTCGCACTCCAGCACATCGCGCCATCCCGGGTCCGCCGTCATCTGCGCGGGCCACGCTATGTCGCGCGCACCGCCGTCCCGGGTCGGACACTCCCGTGAGCCCCGCACGCCGTCCGGGTGTCAGCGTGCGGGTTCGTAGGTGAGCTGTTTGACCTGACGGAGGGTCAGGGTGGTCTCGACGGACCGGACTCCTTCGAGGGCGCCGATCCTCTCGCTCAGACAGCGGTGGAGCAAGACGAGTGCGGTGATCGTCAGTGCGGCGGTGAACTGGCCGGGCCAGTCCGGTCGGCGGTTGCCCGGGGCCCGGGAGTCGGTCAGGAGCTTCGCCGCGCAGACCAGCGCGGCGAGGGAGGCGGGGACGGGCAGGAGGTAGATCCAGCACCAGGCGAAGTGGTCCAGGACGACACCGGCGATGACGGGGCCGAGCGCCAGCGCGGCGGTCAGGGACGTGGCCCACAGTCCGATGAACCGGCCCCGTTCACGCGGGTCCGGGACGGCGTGGCTGATCAGGGCCAGGGTGCTGGGCAGCAGGGCGGCCGAGCCCAGCCCGGCCAGGGCCTGACCGGCCCAGAGCAGTTGCACGGACTGCGCGCACAGGGCGACGAGGGCACCCGCGCCGCTGAGGGCGAGGCCCGCCTGGAAGACCCGCTTGCGGCCGTGGACGTCGCCGAAGACACCGGCGGTGAGGATGAGCGCGGCCATCGGGAGCACGAACGCGTCGGACACCCAGGAGAGTTGGGAGGTCGAGGCGCCGAGGGCTCGCTGGATCGCGGGCAGGCTCGCCGACACGCTCGTCACCGGCAGACAGGCGACGAACACGCCGACGCAGGCCATGACGAGCGTCGCGGTCCGCCGTTCTCGCGGGGCGTTCGCCGGGGCCGGTGTCGGGGGCGGCGTCATGGGTGTGGTCGTGGTCGGGGGCGTGGCATTCACGAGGACTCTTCTCTGACCGAGGCGGACTGCGATCTCGACACGTTCCGCGCGCTCGTGGAGCGGAGCACCGACCCCGCCGACCACCCCTCGGCCGAACGGATCGACCGGAACGTGCCGCTCTACGACAGCGACCGGCTCCGCGCCCTGACGGCCACTCCCGAGGGCCGCCGGACCGTGCGGAGCGAGCTGGTCAGGACCCTGCTGGACGGCCCCGGCATCGTGGTGCTCAAGGGCGCGTTCACCGATCCGGCGGTCGTGGACCGGGCGTCCGCCGCGTGCCGTGGACTGATCGAGGAGGAGTGCGCCGCCGGTACCTCCCGGGGCGACCACTTCGCGAAGCCGGGCGCCAACGACCGCGTACACCTCCGGCTCGACCCGTACCCCGGCGGGCGTGGAGATCACGCACGCCAACGTCGTCGCCAACGCCCGCCAGGCGCTGGCCGCCTACGGTGCCGACGCGCATCCGGTGACCTGTGTGGGCTGGCTGCCGCTCTACCACGACATGGGGCTGGTGCTGAGTGTCGCGGCGCCGGTGGTGCGGGGGCTGCTGTCGGTACTCATGGATCCGATGGCGTTCCTGCACGAGCCCGTGCGCTGGCTGCGGCTGCTGGCGGCGCACCCTCGCGCGCTGAGCGCGGCGCCCGACTTCGCCTACGACTACTGCGTCTCGACGGTCACCGAGGAGCAGAAGGCCGGGCTGCGGCTGGACGGTGTCACCGCGCTGATCAACGGCAGCGAGCCGGTGCGGCCGGGCACGGCGGACCGTTTCCACGCCGCGTTCGCCGCGCAGGGCCTGGCCCCGGAGACGCACTGCCCGTCGTACGGGCTGGCCGAGGCGACCGTCTTCGTGTGCGCGGCCCGCCCCGGGCGGCCGATGCGCGGGTTCGCGCTCGACCGTGACGCGCCGGCCACCGGCAAGGCGCTGCCCGCGCGGCCCGACGATCCGCGGGCCGTGCTGCTGGCGGGCTGCGGCGCTCCGGCGGGCCAGCGGGTCCGGATCGCCGACCCGGTGTCACGGGCCGCGCTGGCGGAGGGCGAGGTCGGCGAGATCTGGGTGCAGGGCCCCAACGTGGGGCGCGGCTACCGGAACCAGGACCGGCGGTCGCGGCGGGTCTTCGGCGCCGTGCTCGCGGATGCCACGACGGGGCCGGGCGAGTGGCTGCGGACCGGTGATCTGGGGACGGTCCTGGACGGGCAGTTGATCGTCACCGGGCGGCTGAAGGATCTCATCGTGGTCGACGGGCGCAACCACTATCCGCAGGACGTGGAGGCCACGGCCCAGGACGCGCATCCGGCCGTACGGCGGGACCGGCTGGCCGCGTTCGGGGTGCCGGGCGGCGGCGGGGAGCGGGTGGTCGTCGTCGCGGAGCATCCCCGGAACGTGCCGCTCGCCGACATCGACGTCCCCGGCCTGGTCCGGACCGTGCGCGCGGCCGTCTCCGCACGGCACGGGCTGCGGCTCTCCGACGTGGTCCTCGTCCCACCGGGCACGGTGCCCCGGACCTCCAGCGGAAAGGTCGCGCGGGCGCTGACCCGTGAACGGTATCTGGCGGGTGCCTACGCGGTGGGGGCCGAGGGATGAGGGTCGTGGGGGACGGCGAGGGCACGCCGTGGCGGCGGGTCGGCGCCGGGGAGGAGGGCGCGTTGCGGCGGCTGATCGCCGAGCGGGTGGCGGCGTGGAGCGGTTCGGCCGCCGAGGACGTGCCCATGGACCGGCCGTTCACGGATCTCGGGATGTCCTCGCGGGACGCGGTCGTGCTGGCCGGGGAGTTGTCGCGGGCCACGGGCCGTGAGCTGCCGCTGACCCTGCTGTGGGAGGCGTCGACGGGGGACGCGCTGGTGGCCCGCCTGCGCGACACGGCGGCGCACGCCGACGCCCGGGTCCGGGTGACCACCCCCAGGACACCCGCGAGACCCGTGAGGCCCGTGAATTCCCTCAACCCCCCGCCCGTGATGCCCGGTGAGCCGGTGGCCGTCGTCGGGGTCGGCTGTCGGCTGCCCGGTGGTGTGCACGGCCCGGCGGACTACTGGCGGTCGCTGCTCGACGGCGTGGACGCGATCCGGCGCGTCCCCGAGGACCGGTGGCGGGACTTCACGCCGTACCCGCCCACCGACGCGCTCCCCTACGGCGGCAATCTGGACGATGTCGCCGGATTCGACGCGGACTTCTTCCGCATCAGCCCGCGCGAGGCAGCGGTGATGGACCCGCAGCAGCGGATCCTGCTGGAGGTGGTACGGGAGACCCTCGACCACGCCGCCGTCCCGGCCGGGTCCCTCGCGAGCAGCGCCACCGGGGTGTTCGTCGGGGTCTCCGCGCCGGAGTACGGGCAGCTCACCGGCGCCGACCCGGGCGCCGTCGACCCCTGGGCGCCGGCCGGCGGGGCGCTGAGCGTGGCGGCGGGCCGGCTGTCGTACGTGCTGGACGCGCGGGGGCCCAGCATGGCCGTGGACACGGCGTGTTCGTCGTCGCTGGTGGCCGTGCACCACGCGTGTGTCAGTCTGCGCACGGGCGAGAGCGATCTCGCGATCGCCGCCGGGGTCAATCTGCTGCTGTCCCCGACCGTCACGGTGGCGTTCCGGCGGGCGGGCGCGCTCGCGCCGGACGGCCGGTGCAAGCCGTTCTCGGCGGCGGCCGACGGCATCGGCCGGGGCGAGGGCTGTGCGGCGGTGCTGCTGAAGCGGCTGTCCGACGCCGAACGCGACGGTGACCGGATCCTCGCCGTCGTCCGGGCCACCGCCGTCAACTCCGACGGCCGCTCCAACGGCCTCCTGGCCCCCAACCCGGCAGCCCAGCAAGCCCTGTTGACGACGGCCTACGCACGCGCCGGGCTCTCCCTCCACGACCAGCTGTCCTCCGGCGGCCCCCTGGACCGCCTGGAGGTCGCCCAACCGGTGCTGCTCTGTGCGCAGTTGGCGCTCGCCGAGCTGTGGCGGGCGCACGGGGTGGAGCCCGCCGCGATCATCGGCCACTCCCTGGGCGAGGTGGCCGCCGCGGTGTGCGCGGGCGCGCTGCAGGTGTCGGACGCGGCCCGGGTGGTCGCCGTACGGGCCCGGCTGCTCAGCGGGCCGCAGGGCGGCGCGATGGCGGTCGTGGACCTCGACGACTCCGAACTCGGCGCGCTGGAGCGGGACTTCCCGGGTGTGTGGGTCGCCGTGCACTCCTCGCCCGGCCAGAAGGTGGTCACCGGGGACGAGGAGGCGGTGGCCCGGCTGGTGCGCCGGCTGGAGGGGGAGGGGCGGGCCGCGCGGGCGATGCGGGTGGTCGGGGCCGGGCACTCCCCGCAGGTGGAGCCGCTGCTCGTCGAGTTGACGGCGGAGCTGGCCGACATCCGGGGAGGACGCCCCGAAGTCCCCGTCTGCTCCACCGTGCTGGACGACCCGCGCGGCGACTGTGTGTTCGACGCCGCGCACTGGGCTGCCAACCTGCGGCGGCCCGTGCGTCTGGACCGGGCCGTCGCCGCAGCCGCGGCGGACGGCCACACCACCTTCCTCGAACTCTCCCCCCACCCCGTCCTGACCCGGGCGATCACGGACAACGCCCCCGGTGCCCTCGCCCTCGGCACCCTCCACCGCGACGCGCTGCGCCGCGCAGCGCTCTCAGGTTCTTTCCCTTGCTGCGACTCGTGTTCATGCGGGGACGGTAGGACCGCGCGAGCGACCCCACCGTCCCATGCTCACAACAACGCAGCCACCGTCGGCACCTTTGTCACCAGGCACCAACTTCCACCGCCACAGGCCGAGTTGACACGCGGGCTACAGCCCGTCGCCCACCATCGCGGACACGATCCGCACATGCCGGTCGGCCGCCGTGCCGGAGAACTCGTTGTCGTAGTTGAGCCCGTACGGCCAGAAGTGGCCGCCCCCGGTGGAGATCTTCGCGCTCGCCCCTTCGTACTGCCGGACGAGCGCGGTGGCCCGCGAGCCGGTCCAGGTGCCGGTGCCGCCCAGCCGCGACCAGCCCGCGCTGGTGCCCACGCCGATGGTGTGCGCGATCTCGTGCAGCGCGGTCCGCTCGTTCATATAGCTGCGGTTGGAGCCGAAGCGGATGGTGCCGTTGATGTTGCCGTCGGCGGTCGGGACGCCCGGCTCGTAGCGGACGGTGATGGTCTTGCCGAGGTCGCTGAGGTTGTTGTAGCGGGCGACGGCCGCGTTCATGGCGGCCGTGATGGTGGCGTACGCCGACTGCTGGTCCTGCGTCGGGTTGCTCGCCCGGACGAGGGTCCAGGTGATGGTGGCCGCCGCCGCCCGCTCCGCGGGTACGGGCGCGGCCTGCGGGGCCGCCTGCGCGACACCGGGTCCGGCGAGCAGCGCCGCCGCCAGCGCCGCGACGACCACCTTCCTGCGCGGTGAGTTCATGGGAATGCCTCCGGTTTTCGTGGGGGGGGAGGAGGTCGGGGGGGGAATTCCTGCACACCAGGGCTAGAAAGCGCTTTCAGTTTCCTGAATGCTAAGCACGTGTTTTGGGCATGTCAACGAAATCGCGCCGCCTCTGTGGTGTGGAAAGGAGTGTCGTGACCCCACGACATCGCATCGTCCGGACTCTGGCGTCCATGGCCCCCTGGGTCCTCGGCGCGAGCCTCATGGCCGCGCCCACCGCGAGCGCGGACACGGCGGTCTCCGCCTCGGCGGCGCCGAGCGCGGTCACCGTCCGCGTCGACCCGTCGTACCAGCAGCAGGAGTTCGAGGGCTGGGGCACGAGCCTCGTCTGGTTCGCCAACGCCACGGGCAACTACCCGGAGCCGATCCGAAGACAGCTGGTCGACATGCTGTTCGGGGAGGACGGCCTCGGTCTGACCATCGCGCGCTACAACATCGGCGGCGGCAACGCCCCCGACGTCCGCAAGGACTACATGAAGGCCGGCGCGACGATGGACGGCTTCTGGAAGGCCCCCGAGGGCACCACCCGGCAGGACATGGAGTGGTGGGACCCGAACGACCCGGAGCACTGGAACTGGGACGCCGACTCCGGCCAGCGCTGGTGGGTGGACCAGATCAAGGACAAGGTCGACACCTGGGAGGCGTTCAGCAACTCGCCGCCCTGGTTCCAGACCGTCAGCGGCTATGTCTCCGGCGGCTTCGACGCGAACACGGACCAGATCCGCGCGGACCGTGTCGACGAGTTCGCCACCTATCTGGTGAAGGTCACCGAGCGCCTCGAAGAGGAGCACGGTATCGACTTCGACACCATCGCGCCGCTGAACGAGCCCAACACCAACTACTGGGGCACCCAGATCGGCGCGAACGGCCAGCCCACCGGCGGCCGTCAGGAGGGCGCGCACGCGGGCCCGGCGCTCCAGCAGAAGGTGGTCCTGGCCCTGGAGAAGGCGCTGCGGGGCGCGGCGACCGACGCCGACATCTCCGCGATGGACGAGACCAACCCCACGATCTTCACCCAGAACTGGAACGCCTACGACGCCTCCGCGCGGGCGGCGGTGCCCCAGCTCAATGTGCACACCTACGGCACCGGCATGCGCACCGCCGCCCGTGACATCGCCAAGGGCGCCGGCAAGAAGCTCTGGATGAGCGAGGTCGAGGGCACCTGGGGCACCGGCAGCGACTTCACCAGTATGGAACCGGGCCTCGGCATCGCCACCCGTATGGTCGACGACATGCGGGAACTGGAGCCCTCCGCCTGGGTGTTCTGGCAGCCGATCGAGGACTCGATCCCGCAGGCGGCGGCCGGCAAGAACTGGGGCAGCATCCATGTCCCGTTCAACTGCACGGCCACCGACACCCTGGAGACCTGCCCGATCCGGGCCAACTCCAAGTTCCACACCATCCGGAACTTCACCCATCACATCCGCCCCGGTGACCACTTCGTGAAGGTCGACGACCCGTCCAGCGTCGCCGCCGTCAAGGAGTCCGGCCGCGCGGCCACCGTGGTCCATGTGAACAGCGGCACGACCGCGCGTTCCGTCACCCTCGACCTCTCGCGCTTCCGCAAGTTCTCCTCCGACGCCACCGTCACGCCCGTGGTGACGAGCGACGCCGGTGCCCTCGTCGAGGGAACACCGGTGCCGGTGAAGGACCGTTCGGCCACGCTCGACGTGCCCGCCAAGTCCGTCACCACCTTCCTGGTCGAGGGTGTCGGCGGGGTGGCGAAGGACGCCGCCCTCGTCCAGCCCGGCCACGTCCACCGCCTCCAGGGGGCGCAGAGCGGCAAGTCGCTGGCCCCGTCCGAGGACGGCACCGGAGTCGTCCTCCGCACCACCGACGCGGCCCAGGCCCGTCAGCTGTGGTCCGTGGAGCGGCTCACCCCCGGCAGCGGCAACCGCGCCCGCTACACGCTCACCAACGCGGACACCGGCGGGCGGCTCGCCGTACGCGACAACCAGGCCGTCCTCGAAGACCCGGCGGACGGTGCGGTCCCCGACGCCGCTCAGTGGGTCATGTCGACCACGGGCGACGGCAGTTGGACGTTCGTGAACGCCGCCACCGGCCGTCTCCTCGATGTCACGGGGCAGTCGTCGGCGGACGGCGCCAAGGTGTCGACGTACACCCCGACCTCGGCCGCCAACCAGCGCTGGGCCGTGTCCGACGAGACCGTGCTGAGCACCGAGCAGGCCGAGGCGTTCACCGTGCCGGGGCTTCCGCCGAGGCTGCCGGAGACGGTGACCCCGGTGTTCCCGGACGGCGCCCGTGGCTCGCTGCCCGTGGTGTGGGACGTGCCGTCGGACCGCAAGTGGCGCAAGCCCGGGACCGTACGCGTCAGAGGTGAGGCGACGGACGCGCTGGGCCGGAAGGTCCGGGCGAAGGCGCTCGTCACCGTCGACACCGTCGCCTCGACCGTCGCGGGACGCGCCAAGACGTTCGTGGGCGGTGCTCCGGAACTCCCGGCGACGGTCGTCGGCGTCGGCCGGCACGGCGGCCGGACCACCCTCCCGGTGACCTGGGAGGCGGCCCCCGAGGGGGCGTTCGACGAGACCGGTGTCGTCACCCTGTCCGGCACGGCGCGGATCGTGGACGGCTCCACCGCCACCGCGACCGTACGTGTCCAGGTCACCGAGGGCACGGCCGCCAACATCGCGCCCGACACCGGGGTCTCGGTCGCCGCGACCTTCACGGAGAGCGGCTACTCGGCCGAGCGGCTGCGCAACGGGACCACCGCCGAGAAGGCCTGGTCCAACTGGAGGTCGGGCACCAAGAACCCGTCCGACACCATCACCTTCGGCCTCCCGAAGGCCCGCGACCTCACCCGGGTCGTCGCCCACTTCCACCGGGACGGCACCAATATCTCCTTCCCGGAGAGCCTGAAGGTGCAGGTCCGGGCCACCGAGAACGGTCCGTGGACCGACGCGAGCGGGTCCGTCGCGGTCGGTACCGAGGGCACCCCGGTGATCGACGTCCCGCTCGACGCGGGCCCGGTGACCGGCGTCCGCGTGGTCATGACCGCGCGGCCGGGCGGCTACATCACCCTGGGCGAGATCGAGGTGTACGCCAAGTCCCCCGGTGTCTCCTCGGACGCCGCCGCCGGGTCCGTCGAGGTGGCCGGCGAGCCGATCGGGTCGTTCGACCCCGACACCACCGCCTACCGGGTGGTCACGGACGACCCGAGCCGGGCGGAGGTCACGGCGACGGCGCGGGACCCGTACGCGACCGTCGAGGTGGAGCGTGGCGACAGCGCCTCGGCCGTCGTCACGGTGACGAGCGAGGACGGTACGCGGACCCGGACGTACCGGATCGCGCTCGTACGACGCTGAGGTGACCGGCGGGGACCGGTGACGGTCCCCGCCGGTCGGCTCGTGCCCCGGGGTCAACCGCTCGCGCAGGTGGCCCCGTTGAGGGTGAACGTCGTCGGCGCGGTGTTGGTGGTGCCCTTGGCGCCGATGAAGCCGACCGTCACGGAGCCGGCGGCCGGGATGGTGTTCGTGTAGGAGACGGGCTTCACGCTCACCGCGCCGCCGCTCTGGGTGGGCGTGCCGCCCCACATGTTGGTGACGGTCTGGCCGTCTGCGAAGGTGAAGGCCAGGGTCCAGCCGCTGATCGCGGTGGTGCCGGTGTTGCGGATGACGATCTCGCCCTGGAAGCCGCCCTGCCACTCGTTGGTGGCCCGGTAGGCGACCGAGCAGTTCCCGGTGGGTGTGGAGCCGCCCTCGTCGGTCGTGACGTTCACCGTGGCCGAGCGGTTCGACCGGTTCCCGGCGGCGTCACGGGCGTAGACGGCGAAGGTGTACGCCGTGTCGGCGGTGAGGCCGGTCAGGGTGACGGAGTTGGTGGTGGAGGCCGCGAGCTTGGTCTCGGTGGAGCCGCTGACGCGGACGATGTCGTAACCGGTGACCCCGACGTTGTCGGTGGCGGCGGTCCAGGAGAGCGTGGCCGAGGTCGCCGTCACCGCCGAGGCGGTGGGGGTGCCGGGGGTCGTCGGTGCCTGGGTGTCGCCCGGGGTGCCGCCGCCGAAGACCGTGGCCTCCTTGGCGGTCTGCGCGATGCCGTTGGCGCCGTTGAAGATCCGCTGGCCCCAGGCGCTCAGCCGCGTCGGGTCGAAGCCGATCGACAGGTCGAGGATCGGGTCGGTGTTGCCGCTCCACGACCAGGCGAGATAGCCGAGGTCGAGCTGCTCGGCGGTGGCCATCATGGTGTCCTCGTCCGGATCGCCCCACTGGTCGGCGGGGCCGCCGAACTCGCCGATGAGGAGGGGCAGTCCGGCGTTCACGAAGGCGTTCAGGTAGTCGGTGATCTCCGCGGCGGTGTCGAAGACGCTGTACATGTGGATGGAGAA
Source organism: Streptomyces phaeolivaceus (assembly GCF_009184865.1). NCBI lineage: Bacteria > Bacillati > Actinomycetota > Actinomycetes > Kitasatosporales > Streptomycetaceae > Streptomyces > Streptomyces phaeolivaceus. Next base: position 1,121,591 of record NZ_CP045096.1, read on the forward strand.
GATCAGATTGCCGGTGGTGTCGGCCTCGTACACGGACCGGGCGTTGGCGCGCATGACGCCCTGCCAGTCCTGGCCCCAGTTGGGCGCGTCCACCATGATCGTGTGCTGGAAGCCCGCGGCCCGCAGCTTCTGCACGGCGGCCTTGGTGGGGGCGGTCCAGCCCTCGGGGTTGGTGTTGCCCCAGGGCTCGTTGCCGATGTTGACGATGACGTAGTTCTCCTCGCCGGCGAGGACGTCCTTGAGGCTGATCCAGTAGTCGGCGGCGTGGTCGAGCGTGCCGGCCGCGGCCTCCTCGCCGTATCCGGTGGTGTCGTGCACCTCCAGGACGCAGATGAGCCGGTTGGCCTTGCACTGGGCGACGACGCTCGCGACGTCGGCGGGGCTGTTCCTCGTCCAGCGGTGCCCGTCGGAGAGGACGACGCGGACGGTGTTGGCGCCCAGCGCCTTGATGTCGGACAGTGACCGCGTCTGGCCCGGGTACCAGGTGTGGGCGTGGTTGACGCCGCGCATCACGAAGTCGTTGCCGTTGGCCTCCAGCAGCCGTCCGCCGCCGATGTGCAGGCCGGTGGCCCGGACTTCGGGCGCGGACCGGGCCAGGGCCGCTGTCGGGGCGAGGACGCCGAGGAGGGTGAGCGCGAGCAGGCTCGCCAGGCCGGTGAGGAGAGCGCCGAGGGCGCTGCGGGGGTTCCTTCGCTGCGTGCTTGTTCCAGTTCTCACTGCGACTCCAGGTGGGGGTGGGCGTCGAGGAGCGAGGGGTTTATGGGAGCGCTCCCATAAACCCATCTCGCCCCGTACACGTCAAGCCTGCTCACACGTCGGCCCTTCGCGCGGTCAGCCCCGCAGGCCCGCCCGGACCGCCGCCGCGACGATCGCGTCCCGTTCGGCGCCGGTGAGGCGGCCCTCGGCCACCCATCCGTCGGCGAGGGCGCGCACCGCCCGTACGAAGGCCTCGGACGTGGCGAAGGGCGCCTGCGCCCAGAGCACGTCGAGGAAGGTCAGCCCGTCGCCCCGAGCCCGGTTCGGCACCCCGGAGGCGGCCGTGCCGAACACGACGACGGGCTCGGAGCGCCTGAAGTACGCGTGGTAGCGGAGGTCGTTCCCGGCGAAGAACGGCGCGAGGGTCAGCCCGTGCGTGGTGAAGTGCAGCGGTCTGCCCTCGGGCCGGAGCACGTCCGCGAGATCGCCGCGCAGGGTGAAGTCCTTGTAGAAGGAGAAGTTGCGGAACCCGGCCTCCGTGCTCTGCGCGACCAGCAGCAGCGGACCGAGGAACACCGACTGGACCGTGGGATCGTCCAGGGCCCGCTCCACCCGGAGCCGGTACGGCGCGGAGACGGCGACCCGGTCGCCGCGCCGCCAGGTCCGGCCGAGCGTCAGATACGACCCGGGCACGGCCTCGACCCGCTGCCGCACCCCGTTGACCGTCACGGTGAAGCCGCCGGTCGCCCAGGACGGCACCCGCAGCCGCAGATCGAACGTGCCCCCGCCCTCCCGGAACGTCAGGGTGCGCACCCCCTCGGCCGGATAGGCGCTCGTCTGGTCGAGGACGATCCCCCGCTCCGGCCACCGCAGGGTCGAGGCGAGATACAGGTTCACGTACAGCGCGTCGCCGTCGGCGGAGCGGAAGTACACCGAGTCCTGGTACTTGGTGTGGTTCTCCATGCCCGTGCCGCCGCAGCACGTGCCGGTGTTGCCGTACTCGCGCACGACGCCCGGCCCCATCCCGACGAAGTAGGTGACCTCCGGACTGCCCGTGCTCGCCGTGTCCCGGCGGGAGGCGAGGATGTGGTTGGTGAGCCCCCGCTCGTAGTAGTCCATCCGGGCCGCGTCCGGCTCCCGGAAGAACAGCTGCCGGCTGAGCTTGAGCATGTTGTACGTCGCGCAGGTCTCGGCGTTCTTGTCGTCCAGCGTGGCCGCGATCGCGCCCCGCGCCTTGAACATCTCGCCCTGCCCGGTGCCGCCCAGGCTGTACGTCCGGGGCCCCACGACCATGCCCCAGAAGTTCCCGGCCGCCTCGGCGTACCGCGCCTCCCCCGTCTCGTCGAACAGCCGCAGATACCCGGTGAACTGCGGGATGTGCTGGTTGGCGTGCCGCCCGTCGAGGACGTCCCGGCCCTGGGCGCAGGCGTCGAGCAGCGCGGTGTTGTCGAAGCAGCGGGCGGCGGCGAGGTGTTCCGCCTTGCCGGTGAGGGCGTGGAGGTCGGCCATCACCTCGTTCATGCCGCCGTACTCACCGGCGATGTAGATGGACCACATTCGGTCCAGCTGCGCCTTGGGCAGCCTTCCTAGCCTGCTGTGCACCCAGTCGCCCATCCTGGCGGCGATGGTGAGGGCCTGCGCGTTGCCGCCCAGGGTGTGGGCGTCGAGGAGGCCCCGCATGATCTTGTGGCAGGTGTAGTAGGGCGCCCAGATCGTGGGGTACGTGGTGTAGCTCTCCAGCAGGATGAACTGCGTCTCCGGGTACGCCGCCAGGAAGCCGGGGTGACTCGGTCTCGGGTTGCCGCGCTCCGCCAGCGCCGTCTGGCACTCCCCCAGGGCGCCGACCAGATAGTCCAGTTTGGTCTTGAGGGCCGCCTCCCGGGTGTCCGCGTACGCCTGGGCGACGAGCGTGAGGAAGTGGCCGCCGTAGTGGCCGCGCAGATTGCCGTCGGCGGTCTCCCAGCCGCCGGGCGGCCGGGCGCCGCGGGTGTCGAGTCCGGCGTTGGCGCGGAAGACGGAGAGGATGCGGTCGGCCGGGTAGGAGCGGGCGTAGGTCAGCATCAGATCGCGCTTGGCCTTGAACACGCCGTCGCCGAGGGTTACTTGGTCGAGGGGGAAGGGGTGGACCGCCCAGGTGGCCGGGACGGGCGCCGCAGCTGTGACGGCCTGGGCCGACGGGGTGGCGTGTGCGAGCGAGGTGGATTGCGCCAGCGGGCCGGCGGCGGCTGCTCCTGCGGCGAGGCTCAGCATCCTGCGCCGGGTGGGGGGTTGGGACATGCTGTCGACTCCGATCTTCTGTCGGTGGGCGAGTGCGGCTGGTGCGTGGCTGGTCCCGCGCAGTTCCCCGCGCCCTTTACGAGCAGCCCCTGCAAAGGGCCGGCCCGGTCACGGCGGCCCCGACACGGTGACCGCGGCAGTGGCCCGGTACGTCGTGCCCGCCACGGTCCCCGTCACCTCGAAGGTGCCGGGCTCGGCGTACCGTTCCGGCTCGACCGGGTCCCAGGTGACGGTGATCCGGCTGTCCTTGGAGCCGTCGTTGTAGGTGGCGACGACGGTCGCGGGGAGTACGGGTGCCCGGTCGACGCGGGTGGTGATCCGCTCCTCCGCGACGCCGGTGACCTCCACGGCGTCCGTCTGCCGCACCCACACGGTCGCGTCGACCGGCCGTGACGCGCGGTCGGCGATACCGGTGACCCGTACGCTCGTGCCGCCCTCGGCGACCTGCTCCTCGGTGAGGGCGGGCCAGACGACGGGTGAGCGGGCGGTGCCGCCGTCCGCGTACACGAGCGTGACCTCGTCGGGCAGTTCGGGGACCGTGCCGCGCGGGGTGGGGATGTGGACCTCGCGCACGGCCTCCGGTGTCTCCGCGTACACCTTCCACTCCTGGACGCCGAGGGCCAGGTTCGGGTGCCCGGTGAGCCGGGCGCGCAGGGCCGTCGTCGTGACGGGGGTGAAGGTGGTCCGGTTGTAGCCGTCCTCGGCGGTGCCGTAGCCGCTGGGTGAGGCGACCTCGCGCCAGGTGTCGCCGTCCCGGTACTCGATGACCCAGGACGCCGGAACGCCGACCCCGTCACCGGCGCCCGGCTGGGCGTCACGGAAGAAGTACAGGTCGGAGCCGTCCACGCGGACCGGGTCCGCCCAGGTGTACTGGACCCACTGGGTACCCTTCTCCGGCCAGCTCCCCCAGCGCGGGGCGTCGGCGGACGAGGCGGGTTCGCGGCCGTCGTTGATGGCGGCCACGGACTCCCAGCCTGAGGTGTGGGAGGCGGTCGGGGTCGCGAAGGGTGCCACGTTCACCTGCCCGCCGGACAGCCCCTCGGCCTTGACCACGACCTTCTTCGTTGTCGTCGACGTGCCGTCGGTGGCGGTGAGTTCGAGGGTGTAGGTGCCGGGCGCGGTGAAGCGCGCCACCGTGCCCGGGGTGTTCGGGTCGTCGAGGATGACCGTGCCGCCCTCGGGCCCGTCCCGCATCGTCCAGGCGGCGGAGAGCTTCCGCTCCGGCAGGCCGTCGTCCTCGACGACGCCCGTCAGCCGCACCTGTCCGGGGCGGCTGTACGTGGTGTCCTGCCACGCCTCGACATAGGGGGCGTGGTTGCGGGCCGCCGGGGGCCGGACACCCGTGGCGAAGGCCTGGAACTCCTTGAGGCCGCTGGTGTGCCCGTCGCGGTGCCGCATCAGCACCCGCAGCTTCCGCGTGCTCACCTGTTTGAAGCGGACCTGGTTGAGGTTGGCCCGGGGATGGACGGGCGTCCGGGCGGCCCGGACGACATCCCGCCAACGCCCCTCACCGTCCTGGAACTGCACGGTGTAGAGGGCGGGTTCGGCATATCCGCCCGGCCGTTTGTCGGCGGCGAAGTACAGCCGGACGTCGTCGACCTCTCTCGTCCGCCCGAAGTCGACCTCGTACCAGTCCTCGGCGTTGCCCGAGCCGCGTGCGCCCCAGTGGGGCTCGTTGACGGTGAAGCCGTCGACCGCCCCGGCCACGCCCCGGCCCTCGGCCTCGTGGGAGGCGCGGGCGGTGGCACCGGCGGCGAGGTTGACCGTGGCCGTGCCGGTGAGGTCCTGCCCGGCCTTGGCGAACAGGTCGGTGACCCGGTCCTTCCGGCCGTACTCCACGTCCTGCGGTGCCGCGACGACCGTGCGCAGCCCGGTCGTTCGGACCTTGGCCCCTCCCCCGTCGGGAAGGGTCACCCTGCGGGTGACGGGGTCGTAGACGAGGTGGGTGAGCCGGTCGGCGGTGAGGGCGAGCTTCCCGTCGAGGTACAGGGAGTAGCCCTCGGGGACCTGCCGTCCGTACGGCCGTTTCCCGTCGCCCGGTTCGTCCCAGATCACCGCCACGTCGGTGCCCCGGTAGTTGATGTCGGTGACGGCGAAGTGCGGCCAGTCGACGTCGATCGGGGACAGTTCGACCCTCCGGTCGTCGCGCGGCCGGAAGCCCATCGCGTCCTCGATCACGGTCCAGTTGGTGGTGCCGAGGATGGTGTGGTGGATCCAGGAGCGGTAGCCGATCCGCTGCGGGTCGGCGCTGCCGTCGGCCCAGAACTCGTTCTGGTCGGGCCATCTGTTGTCGCCGTCGACGTAGTGGGCCCAGGCGTTCCAGGACAGCAGCTTCTTGTACCAGGTGCGGTCGATGTACCGGTTGGGGTACTTCCGCAGCACCGAGGAGAGGAAGCGGAAGGTGACGGTGGAGTTGATGACGGAGAAGTTGTTGCTCCCCGGGTGCCCCTGTTCGGCGGCCTCCGCCTTGTCGGCCTGGTTGGCGGTGAAGAACGGGAAGACGGGGTACTGCTCGGCGTCCGCCCACAGCCGCAGGGCTTCGAGGTACTGCGGGTCCTCGTCCGGCGTGGGCATCAGGCCCACGCTGTACGGGTAGTAGTTGTTGATCTCCTTCCAGGGCACCAGGCTGTCGCTGGCGACGTGCCGGTGCTTGAGCAGTTTCTCCTCCGGGTCCCAGAGGTGCGCGAGGACCGCGTCCTTCACCCGTCGCGCGATCCCGCGCATCTCCTCGGCCTTGCCCGTCTCGCCGAGCACGTCGTACGCGCGGGCCGCCGCCGTGGCGTTGCTGTACACGTACGCCGACTCGGCCCGGTCCAGGTTCCCCGGTTTCCAGTCGAACGACACCGCGTCGGCGTCGTTGCCGGTCATGGCGCCCCAGTCGTACTCGATCAGCCCGTTGCCGTCGTGGTCGTAGGCCGCCAGCTGGCCCTTGACGTCCTTCTCCGCGTACCGGGCGAGGTTGCGCGGGATGCCGTCCGGGCCGCCGTGCACCTGGTAGGAGCGCCAGGCGGCCTCGGAGATGTACTGGGTGTAGCTGTTGGACCAGTTCTCCGGGTCGCCGGGGTTGTCGGAGTACTTGCCGCTCTTCGACACCTCACCGGCCGACACCCACGGCCCGTACGCATAGCTGGGATCCCGCAGGTACTTGAGGTCGTCGACGAACATGCCGACGGTCAGCGCGATGGCGTTGTTGTAGCCGAGGACGCCCTCCATGGAGGTGGGGAACTGGTAGTCGCCGCCCGGGATGTCGGCGTCGAGGTAGTTGTAACGCAGCAGCCACCAGCGGTAGTAGAGCGTCTTCTCGATGTTGTCGTCCGGCAGGTCCATGAACGGCAGGTTCTCGGCCCACCAGCGGTTGTACGCCTGGACGTGCCGGCGGAAGGCGGCGGCCGGGGTCGCCCCGCGCACGGAGTCGTACGCGGGCCGGGAGTCGGTGATCTCCTCGGTGACGAAGCCGAGTTGGACCTTCGTGGTGAGGGTGCGGCCCGCCGGGACGGTGAGAGTGCGCGTCAGCGCCTCGCCCTCGGGGGCGAAGCCGTCACCGCTCAGCCGGGGGAAGACGGTCGTGAGGTTGTTCTTCGCGGCCACCGCGCCGGTGAGTTCGCGGCCCTCCGCAGTGCCCGTGTACGGGGAGAAGGCGCGCAGGGTGATCTCGCGGCTGCCGGACCCGCCGTTGGCGAGGGCCAGGTTCGTCACGGCCACATTGGCGTCGGTGATGAACTTGGTCTGCGTGACCTTCAGCCCGGTCGCCTCATGGGTGAACTGGCTGCGCCAATGACTGGGGGTCTGCGTCCGGGAGTTGATGTCCTCACGGAGGGCGAGTCGCTCGCCGTCCACGGCCAGGTCGATCGTGTACGCGGCCCGGTTGTCGATGCTCTCCCAGTAGGCGACCTTCCCGCCGAAGCCGAGCCGCCCGGGGTCGTGCTCCTTCATGAACACCGCCCGGCCCCGGGTGAACAGCCAGTCCCCCGCCGGGTCGTCGCCCTCGCGGGCCAGCATCCGGTCCATCCAGAAGTCGGTGCCGTCCCCGGCTCTCCGGTCCGCGTCGTACTGGGCGCGCATGGTGCGGCGGACGGTGAAGCCGGCGGGCAACTCCGGTACGGGATCGGCCGATCCGGAGTAGACCGGATACCCGATCCCCGCGTTGTCCGCCTCGGCAGGAACGGCGGCGGCGAGCGTGACGAGCAGCCCGACGGCCAGCGCTCCGGCCAGGGTTCGGCGCTGCCGCCGTCTTCGTGGTCCGCGCATGCCTACTCCGCCTCCCCCGTCGGCAGCCACACCCGCATGGTCGAGGGGCCCCGGTCGGCCCACGAGTGGTAGGGCACGAGGACGATCCCGGCGGGGTCGGCGGGCCGCTGTTCGCCGTGCTCCTCCAGCGGTGCGTACGGCCATGGCGCCTCGCCCCGCCCCGCGCGTACGGCGACCTCCCCGGCCACCACCACCGCGCCCTCCGGGCCACCGCCCGACGGCCCGTCCTCCGGCGCGACGGACGTGTCCACCCGTACGGCGTCGACGTCGTGCCCTTCCGGGAGGTCGACGGACTCGGCGCAGTACACCAGCGGGCCGCGCTGGACGGCGACCGTGCCGCGTACGGCGTCGATGCGGGGGTCGGCGTGGATCCAGCGCGGGGCGACGGGCAGTTCGAGCCGTAGTTCGTCGCCGGGCCGGAAGACCCGGGTGACGGTCGCCGTGCCCGGGGCGACCGGGCGTCGGATGCCGTCGGGGTCGGTCAGCCACGCGGGGGCGCCCGCCGCCCAGGCGGGCACCCGCAGGGAGAGGGTCCACGGGTCGGCCGGGGAGCGGCCGACCCGGACGGTCACACCGCCGTCGGACGGGTAGTCGGTGCGGATCCGCAGGGCGACGCCCCGGCCGCCGGTGAGGGTGGTGGCGAGGTCGGCGTCGGCGTACTGGTGGAGTTGGACGCCCTCGTCGTCCGCCGTCGCGAGGTAGGCGGGGAGCTGGGCCAGGGTGCGCGCCACGTTGGTCGGGCAGCAGGACACCGCGAACCAGGGGGCGCGCAGGCCCGAGTCGGCGCGGGGGCTGTCGACGTCCGGTCGCGGTGCGCTGCCCCGGTGCCGCCGGTGCAGGGTGTTGGCGTAGAAGAAGGAGCGGCCGTCCTCGGCCGGGGAGGTGGCGACGACGTTGAACAGGGTGCGTTCGACGAGGTCGGCGAAGCGGGGTTCGCCGGTGGCGAGCAGCAGCCGCCAGGCGAGCATCACGGAGGCGACCCCGGCGCAGGTCTCCGAGTAGGCGCGGTCGGGGGGCAGCACGAAGTCGGTGCCGAAGGACTCGTCGCGGTGGTGCGAGCCCATGCCGCCGGTGAGGTAGGTGCGGCGGGCGACCGTGGCCTCCCACTGCCGTACGACAGCGGCGAGCAGTTCCTCGTCGCCGGTCTCCACGGCCACGTCGACCGCGCCGGCGGCGAGGTAGAGCGCGCGGACGGCGTGGCCGCGCAGGACCGTGGCCCGGCGGACCGGGACGTCGTCCTGGAAGTAGGCGGCGCCGAACTCGCCCTCGGTGAGGGTGCCGTGGCCGCGTCGCTCGACGAACAGCGCGGCCTGGTCGAGGTAGCGCTGCCGGCCGGTGAGCCGGGCCAGTTCGACGAGGGCGGACTCGATCTGCGGATGGCCGCAGAAGGACTCGATGCCGCCGGGGCCGAAGGTGGAGCAGACGTGGTCGGCGGCGCGCTGGGCGATCTTCGCGAGTTCGCCCTCGCCCCGGGCGCGGGCCTGGGCGACACCGGCCTGGATCAGATGGCCCTGGCAGTACAGTTCGTGGCCCTCTTCGAGGTCGCTGTAGCGGGCCGGCTGCCCCGGCCGTCCGAAGGCGGTGCTCAGATAGCCGTCCGGGTCCTGGGCGGGGGCGACGAGGTCGGTGAGGGCGGTGATCCCGGTGTCCAGTGGGGTGCCGCCGCCGTTCGCGGCCTCCCAGGCCATGGCTTCGAGCAGTTTGTAGATCTCGGAGTCGGCGAACTCCCGGCCGCGCCGGTCCCGTTCGATCCTGCCCTCGGCGGCGGCCCGGAAGTTGCCGGTCCAGCCGACGCGGTCCATCCAGTCACGGCAGTGGCCGAGCGTGGCGGTCGTGTTGGTGTGCCGTCGCCGGGCCCAGAACCCGCCGGTGATCCTGACCTCGTCGAGGCCGAGCGGTCTGAGGCGGCCACGGGTCGGCGCGACGGGCAGGACGGATGACGTCACCGCGATGTCCCTCACCTGTTCATGCCTTCGGTTCGTCCCTTCGGTCGTCGGTGGGCCGTCCACGTCCTCCGGCGGTCGGGCGGGTTCAGCCCTTGAGCGCGCCGGACATGAAGCCCCGGATGTAGTGCCGTTGCAGCAGCAGGAAGAGGAGCAGACAGGGCACGGCGAGGACCACCACGCCCGCCTCGGTCGCGCCGTAGTCGACGGCGCCCATGCTCTGCTGCCGCAGAGTGGCGACGGCCAGCGGCAGCGGCGCCTTCTCGCTGTCGGAGATGAGGATCAGGGGTGCGATGAAGTCGTTCCAGGCCGCGAGGAACGCGAACAGCCCCACGGTGATCAGTCCCGGCCGTACCGCCGGCAGGAGCACCCGGCGCAGCGCGCCCGCCGTGCCGCACCCGTCGACGAGCGCGGACTCCTCCAGCTCACGTGGCACCGCCTCGAAGGAGATCCGCATCATGAAGGTGGCGAAGGGGAGTTGGAACATCGCGAGCACCAGGCTCAGCCCGATCAGGGAGTTCTGCAGATGCAGCCTGTCGAGCAGGACGTAGAGCGGGATGAGCAGGGTGGCGTACGGGACCATCAGGATGGCCAGGGTCAGCAGGAACAGCGCGTTCTTGCCGGGGAAGTCGAAGCGGGCGAAGGCGTAGCCGCCGAGCAGGGACACGCCGAGGGTGAGCGCGACGGTCAGCGCGGAGACGAACGTGCTGTTGAGCAGGTACCGCCACAGGCCCGCGTCGTAGTCGAGGAGCGTCCGGTAGTTGCCGAGCCCGTACCCCGATTCCTGCGCGGTGCCGGGCTGCGGGCCGACCGACGCCCAGGTGTTCCACAGCAGCGGGAAGAGGAAGATGACGGCCAGCCCTCCGGCGACGACGTAGTACGGCGTACGGCCGAGGGCGCGGGACAGCACGGTCGGTCCCCTCTCCTGAGGTCTCATGACGGGTCGGCTCTCCTGAGGTCTCATGACTCGTCGGCGCGGCGCAGGCCGCGGAACTGGAGGGCGTTGAGCAGGAGCAGCACGGCGAGCACGAGGATCGACAGGGCGGCGGCGGTGCCGAGGTCCAGCCGCTGGAAGGCCTCGCGGTAGATCAACTGCACGACGGTGACGGTGCTGTTGTCGGGGCCGCCCTTGGTGAGGATGAAGAACTGGTCGAAGGCGAGCAGTGATCCGGTGACGCACAGGAGCAGGGTGAGCGCGAGGGACGGGCGCAGCAGGGGCAGGGTGATGGAGCGGAAGATCTGGGCGCGGCTCGCGCCGTCCATCCGCGCCGCCTCGTACACCTCGTGCGGGATGCGTTGCAGGCCCACGAGCAGGATCAGCATGTAGAACCCGGCGAACTTCCAGACGATGAGGAACACCGTCGACATCAGGGCGGCGGTCGGGGTGCCGAGGAAGGACACCTCGTCGTCGGCGAGACCGAGTCCCTCCAGGAGGTCGCTCAGCGGGCCGGTGGTCGGGCTGTACAGCCCCCAGAAGAGCAGGGACGCGGAGGCCAGTCCCAGGGCGCTGGGCAGGAAGTAGACCGTACGGAAGAAGCCGGCGCCCGGCCGGGACTCCTGGACGAGCAGGGCGAGCAGCAGCGCCAGGCCGAGCAGGACGACGGTGACGACGCCGGTGTAGAGGAGGGTGAAGCGGACGGCGGGCCAGAACAGCGGGGCGTCGGTGATGTCGGTGTAGTTCTCGGGGGCGTTGACGCCCCGGTCGCCGGCGAGCAGCGGCCAGTCGCTCAGCGACATCTGCCCGACGAGCAGGAGGGGCAGCAGGAAGAAGACCGTGACGAACACGGCGGTGGGGGCCGCGTAGGCGAGGCCCCGGACCTTGCGGGACCGCCACCGGGGCGCCGAAGCGCGGGGCGGGCGGCCCCGGTGTTCGGGCCGGGCCCGGTGCGCGGTCGGCGCGGACTCGGCCACCTTCACCCGCATGCCTCTCCTCCGAAGTGCCCTCGTCAGTGCCCTCGTCGGTGCCCTCGTCTCCGATGTGACCCACTCAGTCGGCGAGGGACTCGCTGACCGCCTCGTTGTCCTTGTCCACGGACGTCCCGTCGCCGAAGACGGCGTCGCGCATCAGCGTCAGCCAGGGCCCGTTGGGGTCGTTGAAGGTCTGGCCGAACTTCAGGGCGTACGGGGTCCGTCCGTCGGCGACGAGTTCGTTGACGGCGACGAGCCGGGGGTCGGCGTCGGAGTGCTTGTTGGACGCCAGGTCGGTGCGGGCCACGACGTCCTTGTGCGCGGCGACGACGTCGACCTGTGCCTTGTCGCCGAGGGTCCAGGCGAGGAAGTTCCAGGCCTGGTCGGCCTTCTCACTGGTCGCGGAGATTCCGATGGCGTCACCGCCGACGAAGGTGGACCTGCCGCCGTCGGGCCCGGGGATGGGGGCGACCCCGAGGTCCAGGTCCTTCGGCATCAGCCCCAGCGTGGTCGACGGCATGGGCATGACGCCGACCTCGCCCTTCGGGAAGATCCCGGTCCAGGTGGTGCCCGTCTCGTCCTTGGCGCCGGGTGCCACGATGTCGTCGTCGACCCAGCCCCGGTAGGTGTCGTAGACCTTCTTGGCGGTGGGGGAGGCGAGCAGCGCCTCGGTGCCGTCCTCGTTCAGCACCTCCTCGCCCCCGGCCCAGATGGACGGCCACCAGGTGAAGACCCCGCAGCCGCCGCAATTGCCACCGAAGAAGGTGCCGTTGACGTCCCCGCCGAGCGCGTCCACGGCGCGCGCCTGCTCGTCCCACTCGGCCAGGGTCGTGGGCGGCTTCTCGGGGTCGAGCTTCGCCTTCCGGTAGAGGTCCTTGTTGTAGAAGAGCACCGACAGGTCGAGGGTGTGCGGCACCACGTACTTCTTGCCCTCGTACGTACCCGCCTTGATGTGCGACTGGGCAAGGTCGTCGGCGAAGGGCAGGGCGTCGACGCGTTCGGTGAGGTCGGCGAAGAGGCCGCTGGAGGTGTAGTTGGGGACGAAGACCACGTCGGAGGCGAACAGGTCCGGCAGGTCGCGCGAGCCGGCGGCGGCGCCGACCTTGGCCTGGTAGTCGTCGGTCGGCACGACGGTCAGCTCGACCTTGTTCTTGTGGCTCGCGTTGTACGCCTTGACCAGGGCCTCGCTCTGCGGCTTGGTCGCGGCGCGGGTCCACATCGTCAGCGTGGCGCCGTCGTCGGCGCCGGTGGCGTTCGCCGCACCGCCGCCTGCGCCGTCGTCCGAACCGCCGTCCCCCGACCCGCAGGCGGTGACCAGGCTCGCCGCGGCGAGCAGTGCGACGGCCCCGATGGCGAGGCGGCCCGCGCGGCCACGTGGTCCGACCGTGCTCCCCATGTTCGATCCCCCTTGATTCGCGGCAGGCCGTGCGGGGCCAGCCGGTCGGCCGGTGATGTGGTGGCACTGAACCGAGTGATGGGAACGAAAAGAAACCGAAAAGGCTTTCTGAGACGCTAGGACGCACGCGAACACCCGTCAATCCCCTTGCAGAGAGCGGTTGTCGGCGGCTCACAGAAACACGTGCCACCATCTTGACCGAAACGTTTCCCGTACGGTTCGGGGTGGGGCGTGTCATCCTCGGCGAGGTCGGCACGCGTGGCGAGACAGGAGATCACCCATGGCACAGGCCGCCGGCCCCTCTCGTTCGCAGCCCGCCACGCTCGGCGACGTCGCCCGGCTGGCGGGAGTCTCGATCGCCACGGCGTCCAAGGCGCTCAACGGCCGCAGTCAGGTCCGCGCGGAGACCAGGCAGCGGGTCGTCGAGGCCGCCGAGCGGCTGTCGTTCCGCCCCAACCAGGTGGCGCGCGGGCTGCTCGCCGGGCGTACCGGCACGGTCGGCCTGCTCACCAGCGATCTGGAGGGCAGATTCGGCATACCGATCCTGATGGGTGCCGAGGACGCCTTCGGCGCGGGCGAGGTCGCGGTGTTCCTGTGCGACGCGCGCGGCGACGCGATCCGTGAACAGCACCATCTGCGGGCCCTGTTGGGCCGCCGGGTCGACGGCCTCATCGTGGTGGGCAGCCGCACCGACCCCCGCCCCTCGCTGGGCCGCGAGCTGCCGGTCCCGGTCGTCTACGCCTACGCCCCCTCCGAGGACCCGGAGGACTTCTCCGTCGTCCCGGACAACGTGGGCGCGGGCCGTATCGCCGTGGACCATCTCCTCGCCTGTGGCCGCACCCGGATCGCCCACATCACCGGCGACCCCGGCTATCTCGCCGCGCGGGACCGGGCGGAGGGGGCGCGGGCCGCGCTCGGCGACGCCGGCTTCTCCCTGATCGGCGAACCCCGGTTCGGGGCCTGGTCGGAGGGGTGGGGGCGGGCCGCCACCGCGATGCTCCTCGACCGCCATCCCGACATCGACGCCGTCCTGTGCGGCAGCGACCAGATCGCCCGAGGCGTCATGGACGTCCTGCGCGAACGCGGCCACCGTGTCCCCGAGGACATCGCCGTGATGGGCTTCGACAACTGGCAGATCATGACCACGGGTTCCCGCCCACCCCTGACCAGCGTCGACATGAACCTCGAACAGGTCGGCCGCGTCGCCGCCCACGCCCTCTTCACCGCCATCGCCGGCACGGCCCACACCGGCGTGCAGACCCTCCCCTGCAAGGTGGTGATCCGGGGCTCCACGGCACCGCTGTCGTGACGTCGGCCGTCGACGCGGGCACCACGGCCGGGCTGGTCAGCCGTCCACGGCGCCCTGGACCACCGCTTCGGCGAGGGCGGCCGCCACCCGGTCGGGGTGCGAGAGGTGCGGAGAATGCCCGGAGGGGAACCGCACCCGGTGGGCGGCCCGCGCCGCCCACCACTCCTGGGCCGCGGGCGGCAGCGCCGGGTGAGCGAGCCCCATGACGCGGGGTTCGGGCCGACCTTCCTCGCCGCCGATCCCGACGGCAACCGTGTCCGCGTCGCACCGCGGGGCTGAGGGGCCGTAATGCGGCAGGCGCGCACGACCGGTGTCGCGCCTGCCCACTCTCCCGTGAACCTCCCCGCCAGGCAGCCGAACCCTCCCTAACGGCTCTCGTCCAGATATCCCCGCGCCAGCTCCTCCGCCCGCGCGAACCCGTCGACCAGCAGGGCCAGTTCGTCCGCCGAATACCGGCCGAACAGCTCGGCGAGCCGGGAATAGAAGGGCCCGTAGACCGCCACCACCCGCTCGGCGGCGTCCGGGACCGGCACCACCCGGACCCGGCGCCCGTCGGCCGGGTCCGGCTGCCGGGTCACGAACCCCCCGCGTTCCAGACGGTTGAGGACGCCCGTCACCGCGCCCGTGGTGACATGCGCGCGTTCGGCCAGATCACCGGCGCCAACCGGTTCGTCCACGGCACCGAGGACGTACGCGAAACAGACGAGGTCCGTGACGCTCAGCCCGAGCTTCCGGGCGAACTCCTGCTGTCCGACGATCATCGTCGCGATCAGGCCGTCCATCGCACTGATCGCGTCGGGAACGGTGGGGAGGCGCTCGGCCTCCATCAGAACCTAGCCAGGGGAGGCCCCGCTTCAGCGGGGTGGGGAATGGCTTCTGAGCCCTGTTCTGACCTCGGCTGTGCGCATGGATCCGCTCTGTTCACCTGAGTCGACCTTTCTGCCGCACTAGACCTGCGGCGCGTGTATAGCGATCGCGTGACTGTGACCAGGAAGGCTCGCCGATTCTCCGGCGGCGTATACGACCTCGGGCTCCAGGTGGCGTGGTGCCCGAAGTACCGCCGTCCGGTCCTCGGCGGCCAGGTCGCGGAACGCCTGGACGAACTGATCCGGCAGAAGGCGCAGGAACGCGGCTGGGAGATCATCGCCCTTGAGGTGATGCCCGACCACGTCCACCCCTTCGTGCAGCACGACCCGAAGTCGTCGGCCTCGTACGTGGCCAACCAGTTCAAGGGCTTCACCTCCCGCGTGCCGCGCGAGGAGTTCCCGCACCTGAAGTCACGGATGCCCGCGCTGTGGTCGTCGTCGTACTTCGCGGCATCGGTCGGCGCCGTGTCGGCAGCCACGGTCGAGAGGTACATCGACACCCAGTGGGAACGCCCGCGGAAGAAGGGGGACGGCTCGTGATCCGCGCGTACAAGTTCCTCCTGCGCCCCACGGCCCGTCAGACGGCCGCACTGGGCGAGATACTGAGGGACCACTGCTCGCTGTACAACGGCGCCCTGCGAGAGCGGCGCGACGCCTACCGGCACACCTCAAAGACGAGCGTCACGTACGGGGACCAGTCCGCGCAGCTCAAGGAGGTCCGCGCGTTCGACCCAGAGCGTCAAGGACGCTGGTCATTCTCCTCACAGCAGGCCACCCTGCGCCGCCTCGACAAGGCGTTCCGGGCGTTCTTCCGCCGCCTCAAGGCTGGGCGAACACCGGGCTACCCACGCTTCAAAGGCGTCGGCCACTTCGACACCGTGGCGTTCCCGAAGGACGGCGACGGCTGCCGCTGGGACTCGACGCCCCACGACACGCGGACCCGTGTCCGCCTCCAAGGCGTGGGGCACGTCCGCGTGCACCAGCACAGGCCCGTACTGGGCCAGGTCAAGACGATCAGCGTGAAGCGCGAGGGAAACCGCTGGTACGTCGTCCTCGCCTGCGACGAGGTACGCGCCGAGGAGCTGCCGCCCACCGGGGCGATCGTCGGTATCGACTTGGGCGTCGCCCACTTCCTGACCACCTCGGACGGCGAACACGTCGCCAACCCGCGCTTCCTTCAAGCGATGGCCGACGAACTGGCCGGAGCGCAGCGGCACCTCGCGACGTTCCCCAAGCGGACCCTGCAGCGCACCAAGGCACATCGGGCCGCCGCCCGGAAGGTCGCCAAGCTGCACGGCAAGATCCGGCGGCAGCGCGCCGACTTCCACCACAAGACCGCCCGCACGCTGGTCCGTGGCCACGACGTGATCGCGCGTGAACGGCTGAACACGGCGAGCATGGCCAAGAGCCCTGTCGCCAAGCCCGACCCCGACCGGCCCGGCGGCTTCCTGCCGAACGGCGCTGCCGCGAAGTCGGGACTCAACCGCAGCATCCTCGACGCGGGTTGGACGCAGTTCCTCAGAATCCTGGCGAACAAGGCTGAGAGTGCAGGTCGCCCCGTGGTCTCGGTGGACGCGCGCAACACCTCCCGCACGTGCCCCGAATGCGGGCATGTCGCGAAGGGGAACCGTGCCACCCAAGCGAAGTCCGCATGCACGGCGTGCGGGTTCACGGCGAACGCGGACCACGTCGGCGCGACGAACGTCCTCAGCAGGGCCGGGCTGGTCCTCTGCGCGGCGGCCTGGCCACCGACGCAGGAAGCCCGCGCGTTCACGCGTGGGTGGAGTCACTGATATTGCCTCCGGGGCAAAGACAAGCGTAGGTTCCTTACTCGCTAAGACATCATAGTCCGACGCCGTAGTCGCACCGCGGCATGACGCGGTGCGACTACGGCGCGCGAGGGGAGCAGACACATGAGTCTCTACGACGAGGGCCACACCGTCGCCGGCTGGACCGGCACCGCCATCGGCACCGTCGGGTCCACGGCGCTGGGACTGGGCATCTGCGGCTGGACCCCGGGGTTCGTCCTGGGCACCGCCCTCTGCGTGCTGGCGCTCCTGGCCACCTGGGGTCTGCACCTCAGCGGCTGGGGCAAGGCGCCGGGCCCCCGCCCCCGGGAGCAGTGGCGCCTCAGGGCCCGTGACCGCTCCGCCCCCGGCGGCCACGTCGACTGCCTCGGCTGCCGTCTGGCCGGCCGCAGCCGCACCCCGGCCCCGCTGCCGGCGACCGTCCCCGGCCCGGCCGCCCCCGTCGAAGGCGCCGGCGCCGCGCCCGCCGCGGTCCCGGCGGGCGACCAGGCGCCCTGAGCGGCATCGTCACCACGCCCCGGCGGGCGACCAGGCCCCCGAGCGGCAGCGTCATCCCACCCCGACGACAGTAAACGCTTACTGTATTACGGGCCCCAGTTCCCGGGCCGAGCCCCGCGACCAGCCTCCCATGCAGTAACGTCGAACCGTGACGGTCAATGAAAACGGTCGCCGGAACAGCGCCGATTCCGGCGGGGTCAGGCGTCGGCGGAGCAGCGCCACGGGCGGCGAGCGGCCCAGCACGATTCGGGATGTCGCCGCACGGGCCGGCGTGTCCGTAGCAACCGTTTCCCGCACACTGGCCGGCAACTACCCGGTGTCCACGGAGACCAGGGCCCGGGTCATGGCGGCGGTCGAGTCCCTGCACTATGTGGTGAACGTGCACGCCAAGGCGCTCTCCGGCCGGGTCGCCGGCCCCGTCGCCCTGGTCATCAAGGACATCACGGGCCCCTCCCTCGCCCATGTCGCGGCGGGGGTGGAGCAGGAGGCCGCCGACCGGGGCCGGCTGAGCCTGGTGTGCGCCACGCACGACGACTCGACCCGCGAGGACGATCTGGTCCAGCTGATGCGCGAGCAGCACGCGGCGGCGGTCCTCCTCGTGGGCGGGGCCCCGCAGGACGAGGCGTACCGGCGGCGGATGGCCGAGTACGCCACGGCGCTGGACGCGGCGGGCTCCCGGCTGGTGCTGGTGGGCCGCCCGCCGCTGCCCGGTGATCTGCCGGTGACGGTGGTGCAGTACGACAACCGGGGCGGCGCCTTCCAGGCCACCGACCATCTGCTGACCGCCGGGCACCGGCGCGTCCTCTTCCTGGGCGGGGTCCCCGGTCTCAGCACCTCCGACCAGCGCCGGGACGGCTTCCTGCACGCCCTGCGCGCCCACGGGGTCACGCCCGCCGAGGAGTTGGAGCTGCCGGGTCCGTACACCCGCGTCTCGGGGTACCAGCGCACGCGGGAGGCGCTGGCCGCCGGCCTGGACTTCACGGCGGTCTTCGCGGGCACCGACATGGTCGCCACGGGGGCGCTCGCCGCGCTGCGCGAGGCCGGTCTCGACGTCCCCGGTGACGTCTCCCTCGTCGGCTTCGACGACGTCCCCTTCGCCGCCGACCTCTCCCCCGCGCTCACCACGGTCCGGGTGCCGTACGAGGATCTGGGGCGTACGGCGGTCCGGTTGGCGCTGGAGCGCGAGGAGCGCCTCGGGGGCGACGACCATGTGGTGCTGAGCACCCAGTTGGTGATCCGCCAGTCGGTACGCACGCTTTCGTGAGCGTACGCACCACTCGGCAGAGGGGGCGGCGGAACAACCGCCGCTCCTTCACGGGATCTTGACGAAGCGTCAACCCGGCGTACGGGGAGCCGTAGACCCTCGGACTCCATCAGGTCAACCGTCCCGGACTATTGACTCGGATCACCGCAGTAGCGATTCTCGTCACATCGCTTGTGCCAGCCATGACAATCGGGCTATGGCGTCGTGGGTGTTCAACGCGTCCCGGAACGGTCTGGCCGATCGACCGTGCTTCCCCCAGACCGAGGACGTGAGTGATGACCAGGCCTCCCCGCGCCCACCGCAGACGCAGACCCCTCATGGTGCTGGCGCTGTTCCTCACCGCGATGGGCATGCTGCTCAGCCCGTCGTCCAGTTCGGCCGCGACCGGCGACTGGTGGCTGCCCACCAACCGGCCGTCGCCCGACTCGCAGATCAACGTCACGGGCGAGCCGTTCAAGGGGACCACCGCGACCGGTGATGTGCGCGGCTTCGTCGACGCGCACAACCACCTGTTCTCCAACGAGGCGTTCGGCGGCCGGCTGATCTGCGGCAAGGTGTTCTCGACGTCCGGCATCGCGGACGCGCTGAAGGACTGTCCGGAGCACTACCCGGACGGCTCCCTGGCGCTCTTCGACTACATCACCCACGGCGGCGACGGCAAGCACGACCCGGTCGGCTACCCGACGTTCAAGGACTGGCCGGCGTACGACTCGATGACGCACCAGGCCAACTACTACGCCTGGATCGAGCGCGCCTGGCGCGGCGGTCAGCGGGTGCTGGTCAACGACCTGGTCACCAACGGGATGATCTGCTCGATCTACCCGTTCAAGGACCGCAGTTGTGACGAGATGACCTCGATCCGGCTTCAGGCGAAGCTGAGTTACGACCTCCAGGACTACATCGACGCGCAGTACGGCGGCACCGGCAAGGGCTGGTTCCGGATCGTCACCGACAGCGCGCAGGCCCGTGAGGTGATCGCGGCGGGCAAGCTCGCCGTCGTCCTGGGTGTGGAGACCTCCGAGCCGTTCGGCTGCAAGCAGATCCTCGACATCCCGCAGTGCAGCAAGGAGGACATCGACGAGGGCCTCGACGAGCTGTACGACCTGGGTGTGCGCAGCATGTTCCTGTGCCACAAGTTCGACAACGCGCTGTGCGGCGTCCGCTTCGACGAGCACGGTCTCGGTACGGCGATCAACGTCGGCCAGTTCCTGTCGACCGGCACGTTCTGGCAGACCGAGACGTGCAAGGGCCCGCAGAAGGACAACCCGATCGGTGACGCCTCGACGGAGGCCGAGGAGGATCTGCCGGCGGGCACCGAGGTGCCGGAGTACGACGCGGACGCCCAGTGCAATGTGCGCGGACTGACCGAGCTGGGTGAGTACGCCGTGCAGGGCATGATGCAGCGCAAGATGATGCTGGAGATCGACCACATGAGCGTCAAGGCCACCGGTCAGGTCCTCGACATCTTCGAGGCCGCGTCCTACCCGGGCGTGCTGTCCTCGCACAGCTGGATGGACCTGAACTGGACCGAGCGGGTCTACTCCCTCGGCGGTTTCGTCGCCCAGTACATGCACGGCTCCGAGGAGTTCAGCGAGGAGGCCGAGCGCACCGACGCCCTGCGGACCAAGTACAACGTGGGCTACGGCTACGGCACCGACTTCAACGGCATCGGCGACCACCCCGCCCCGCGCGGCGCCGACACCGCGAACCCGGTGACGTACCCCTTCAAGACCGCCGACGGCGGCTCCACCGTCGACAAGCAGACCACCGGCACCCGCACCTGGAACTACAACACCGACGGCGCCGCCCATGTCGGCATGATCCCGGACTGGATCGAGGACATCCGGCTGGTCGGCGGCCAGGGCGTCGTGGACGACCTCTTCAAGGGCGCCGAGTCCTACCTCGACACCTGGGGCTCCTCCGAGGCCCACCAGGCCGGCGTGAACCTCGCCAAGGGCAGGACGGCGACGGCCAGTTCGTCCGAGTCGAACCCCGTCACCAGCTATCAGCCCGGCCGGGCCGTGGACGGTGACGGCGGCACCCGCTGGGCGAGCGACTGGAGCGACTCCCAGTGGTGGAGGGTGGACCTCGGCTCCTCGCGCACCGTCAAGAAGGTCACCCTCGACTGGGAGCGGGCCTACGGCAAGGCGTACCAGATCGACGTCTCCACCGACGGCACGACCTGGAAGACCGTGTGGTCCACCACCGCGGGCGACGGCGGTCTGGACACGGCCAAGTTCTCGGCCGTGACGGCGAGATATGTTCGGATGCTGGGGACCGACCGCGGCACTGACTGGGGTTACTCCCTCTACGAGGTCGGCGTCCACAGCGGCTGACCGCACCACCACGGGGGAAGAGGGATCCATATGGCACGCCTGCCGTCGGCCGAACGACGCAGACAGCTCACCGAGGCCGCGATCCGCGCGATGACCCGGGACGGCGTCCCCAGGACGACGACCCGGTCCATCGCGGCCGAGGCGGGCGTGTCACTGAGCGTCTTCCACTACTGCTTCGAGTCGAAGCAGGAACTGCTGGAATCCGTCATCACCACCATCACCGGTCACTATGTGACGCTGGTACGGGAGGCGATCCGGCCCCGGGAGACGCTCAGGGAGACCGTCCGGGCCGGTTTCCAGGCGTACTGGGACCATGTCTCCGCCCACCCGGGCGAACACATGCTCACCTACGAACTGACCCAGTACGCCCTGCGCGAGCCCGGCTTCGAGCATCTGGCGCGGCGCCAGTACGAGATGTACTGCGTCACCTACGCCGACCTCATCGAGCGGCTACGGCACTCGATGGGCTTCGAACTGACCGTCCCCGTCCCGGTCCTGGCCCGCTACCTCGCCGCCATGACCGACGGCCTCACCCTCAACTACCTGGTCCTCGGCTCCGACACGACCTGGACGGACATCCTCGACACGATCACCGACCACGTGGCCGGGCTGGTGCGCGAGGAGGTCCGTCCGTAGGGTCCCGGCGCCGGCCTCAGCGGGCCGACGCCGCGATCAACTGGTCCAGGAGGGCGATCAGGACGTCGCGGGACGAGGTGCGTTCGCGGGCGTCGAAGAGGATCACGGGGGTGTTCTCGGGGAGGGCCAGGGAGTCGCGGATGTCGTCGGGCTCGTAGGGGTGTTCGCCGTGGAAGCCGTTGACGCCGATGACGAACGGGATCTTGCGGCGTTCGAAGAAGTCGATCGCGGCGAAGCTGGACTCGGGGCGGCGGACGTCGACGAGGACGACGGCGCCGAGGGCGCCGATCGCGAGGTCGTTCCACATGAACCAGAACCGCTGCTGTCCGGGCGTGCCGAACAGATAGAGCACGAGGTCCTGGCCGATGCTGATCCGGCCGAAGTCCAGGGCCACCGTGGTGGACTTCTTCTCCGGAATGCCGTCGAGGTCGTCGACGTCCAGACCGGCGGTGGTGAGGGGTTCCTCGGTACGCAGCGGGACGATCTCGCTGACCGACCCGACCATGGTCGTCTTTCCCACGCCGAATCCACCGGCGATGAGGATCTTCACCGTGTCGGGAGCCGAAATCCCCTGGGGGGTGGGGTCAGAGCCGGCCAAGGCCGTCCCTCACTTTCTTCAGCAGGTCCAGGTCGGGGGTGCGGGAGATCAGACGTGGCTGGCGCACGCTGATCCGGCCCGCTTCCAGCAGGTCGCAGAGCATGATGGCGACCACGCTGACCGGCAGGTCGAGACCGGTGGACAGTTCCGCCACCACGATCGGCTCGGCGCACAGCTTGAGGATCCGCGCGTGCTCCGGCTGCGGCCGGGTGCCCCCGGCCGGCTGCGGGTCCACGGCGGTCACCATGGTGATGAGGGTGAAGTCGCCACGGGCGGGCCGGGTCCGGCCGCCCGTCAGGGTGAACGGGCGAACCAGGCGGCCCGCCGCGTCGCCTCCGTTCACCTCACTCGCCGCTGTCGGCCGCGACGACACCGGCGCGTGGGGCCGCGCTGAGGTGCTCGCCGATCTTCTTCACCAGCATGTTCATCTGGTAGGCGACCACGCCGACGTCCGCGCCCTGCCGGGTCAGCACGGCGAGGTTGGCGCCGGGTCCGGCGTTGGTGAGGATCAGGAAGGCGTTGCCCATCTCGATGAGCAGCTGGCGGACGGGGCCACCGCGGAAGTCCATGCTGACGCCCTTGCTGAGGCTCATCAGCCCGGACGCGGTCGCCGCGAGCCGCTCGGCGTCGTCGCGCAGGAACGCGGTGGATTTGCTGACGACCAGTCCGTCCTCGGAGAGCACGACGGCGTGGTCGACCTCGGCGACCCGGTCCACCAGTCCGGTGAGCAGCTGGTCGAGCTGACTGTGCGTGGCGGGGATGGGGCGTGTCATCTCTGTGTCCTTCAATGAGCGGTCTGCGTGGGGAGTCGGTGGGACGTCAGGTGCCGGAGGCGGGGATCCGGTCTCCTGGGTCTTCGGATGCGGATTCCTCCCCTGATGCGTACTCGGGTTCCGCGTCGTCGTCACGTGCCTGGAGGGTTCCGCGCTGGAATCCGGCGAGTGAGGAGGCGGCGCGTTCGGCCGTGAAGTCGTCGGCGTCGCCGTCCAGGCAGGGTTCCGACTCCTCCTTCAGCTCGGCGGAGAGGCTGGTCTGCGGGATCCGGCGGGGCAGCGGCACCAGGCCCCCCTTCTTCCCGGGCCTGGGCTTCCGGTCGGCGGTCGGCCGGGACCCGTTCGCGTCCTTGACGGCGTCGGCGGTCCGCGCGTGCGCGACGGGCCGCTCCTCCGGCACACGGCCGGGTTCCGGTCGTACGGGTTCGGGCTCGGGCTCCGCCGCGGCGGCGACCCGGGCGGCCACCAGCGAGGTGCGCGACGGCGGTTCGGCGGTGTCGGTGACGTCCTCGTCGGGGTCGGGGGCGTCGCGGACCACGATCTCGTCCGGGATCAGCACGATCGCGGTGGTGCCGCCGTACGGCGAGGCCCGCAGGGTGACGGTGATGCCGTGCCGGTTGGCGAGGCGGGCGATGACGAACATGCCGAGCCGGAGGTCGTCGGCGAGGGCGACCACGTCGAACTGCGGGGGCACCGCCAGCTGGCTGTTGAACGCGGCGTAGTCCTCCTCGGACATGCCGAGCCCCCGGTCCTCCACCTCCAGGGCGAGTCCCTTGGCGACGGTCGCGGCGCGGACGCTGACCGGGCTGGGCGCGGGCGAGTACGAGGTGGCGTTGTCGATCAGCTCGGCGAGGAGGTGGATGACGTCGGCCACGGCGGGCGGGGCGATCCACACGTCGTCGTCGGCGTGCACCTCGACCCGCTGGTACTCGGCGACCTCGCCGACGGCGCTGCGCAGGATGTCGATCAGGGCGACCGGTTCGGTCCAGCTGCGGCCGGGGCGCTCGCCGCTGATGATGACCAGGTTCTCCTCGTAGCGGCGCAGCTGGCTCGCGGTGGAGTCCAGTTCGTACAGGCCCTTGAGGATCTCCGGGTCCTGGTGCTGGCGTTCCAGCTTGTCGAGCTTGGTGAGCTGGAGGTTGACGAGGTTCTGGCTCTGCCGGGCGATGCCGAGGATGACGCGCTGGAAGCCGCGCCGGGTGTCGGCGAGTTCGACGGCGGTGTGCACGGCGGTGCGCTGGGCGGCGTTGAACGCCTTGGCGACCTGGCCGAGTTCGTCGGTGCCGTAGTCCAGCGGGGCGGCGGCCTCGTCCACGTCGATCTTCTCGCCCCGGTCGAGACGGGCGACGATGTCGGGCAGCCTGTGTTCGGCGAGGCTGAGGGTGGCCGTGCGCAGGCCGGTGAGCCGACGGGACAGGGAGCGGGTGATGCGCCAGGACATCACGACGCAGAGCAGCAGCGCGGCGAGACCGCCGGTGCTCAGCGAGCCGGCCGTGATCAGTAGTTCACGGGCCTCCTCGCCGCTGCGGTCCAGCAGGGCCTTGGTCTGTGTGCGGATCAACTGCTCGTACTGGGCGGACAGTTTCGTCATCGAGGCGTCCCAGCGGGCCTGGGCGTCGGGCAGTTCGGTCTTCCGCGCGGCCCCGGAGCCCGTGGCGCGGGCCGCGAGGACCTCGTCCTCGACAGCCTGGAGCCCCTGCCAGTCCGCGCCCTGGATGATCCGCTCGACCTGGATCTTCACCTCGCCGTCGAGCGAGGGGACGAGCTGGTTGTCGACGAGCCAGCGGCGGGCGCTGACGATCTGGGCGAAGCGCTCGCTGGTCGGCTCGTCGAGGCGGCCCGAGGGCCAGTTGAGGGTGAGGAGCGCGTCCTCCTTGGAGACCAGTTCGGCGGCCTGCGCGAGGGTGACGAGCGGGCCGGCCTGCGAGGTGAGGTCGCCGTCGTCGACCTGGGAGAGCGCCTGGAAGGCGTGGATCTGGCCGTCGATGATCTCGCTGTAGTGGTCCAGGATCTGCTCGGGCGTGATGTCGGTGGGGGTGTCCACCTGGTCGCGGTAGTACTCCAGGCTGTTCGACGCGCCCATGACCGCGTACAGCTGGTCGCCGATGCGGGCGGGGGCGTCCTCGATCTCGCTCGCGCGGCGGTCCAGTTTGGCGACCGCCTTGTCGGTCTCCCTGCGCTGCTGCTCCAGAGCGTCCATGGAGCTGCCGGGGGCCGCCATGTAGGCGGCGGACAGCGCCCGCTCGCGCTGCAGGGCGAGCGTGGCTTCGGTTCCCATCGCGCCGGTGGACTTGCTGAGTCCGGTCTGTGTCCGCAGCCGCAGTCCCTCCGAGAACATCTGGGTCGTCGTCACACCCCAACTCACGGCCAGCGTGACGCTGGGGATCAGAGCCAGGAGGATCAGCGAGAGACGTATGGAGCCGAGACGGCGCCGGGCGCCGGTCCGTGGGGGCATCGTCGTCCTTGGGCGGTTGGCGGGGAGCGGAAGGGATCAGGGGCGGGGCGACAGGGGTCCGGGGACGGCGGGTGGACACCTGTCAGTACGGCGCACAGGGGATGCGCAGGATGTTATCCGCACAAGTGAACGCACGTCGCAGGGGTGGTCGGAAGTTTGGCGTCGCCGTTACACGACCGTTCCGGATGTTTGGGTTCCGTGGCGCGGTCATGCCCGAACGGAAGGTTCCGTTTGTCTGCGCGGTACACGTCAACGGGTCCCGTCGGCCGCGAACTCGGCGATTCCGGCGATGTTCTTCCTGGTGACGAACGCGGGGCCGGTGAGCACGGGCGCGACACCGCCCCCGCTGATGTTGCCGTTGCTCCGGTAGAGCCAGAGCCCGTCGACCGCGAGATAGCCCTGGAGGTAGGGCTGCTGGTCCACGGCGAACTGGATGTCGCCGTTCTTCACGGCCTTGACCAGGTCCTTGTTGAGGTCGAAGGTGGCGACCTGGGCCTTGCTGCCCGAATCGTCCACCGAGTCCACGGCGGCGAGCGCGAACTGCGCCCCGAGGGTGACGACCTCGTCGATGGTCGGGTCCTGCCGGAGCTTCGCGGCGATCGCGTCGGTCACCGCGTCCATGTCGGTGCCGTCGACGTAGAGGTTCTCGGTGCGCCCGCCGAAGGTCTTCCGTACGCCGGCGCAGCGGGCCTCCATGGCGACATTGCCGCGCTCGTGGATGACGCACATGGCGTGCTCGGCGGAGCGGGCGTCGAGTTCGTCGCCGAGCGCCCGGCCCGCGACGCTCTCGTCCTGGCCGAAGAAGCCCAGCAGGCCCTGTGCCTTCCAGGCGTCGATGCCGGAGTTGAGGCCCACCACGGGTATGCCGGCGGCGCGGGCCGCGGCGACCGCGCCGCGCATCGCCTGCGGCTTGGCCAGAGTCACCGCGATGCCGTCGACCTTGTCGGCTGTCGCCTCCCGCACCAGCGCGGCCTGCCCCTCGGCGTCGGGGTCGCTCACGAAGGTCAGTTCGATGCCGTCCTTCGCGGCCGCGGCCTCCGCGCCCCTGCGGACGAGGTCCCAGAACGCGTCCCCCTCGGCGCCGTGCGCGATCAGCGCGACCTTCATCCCGCCGCCCGGGGCCCCCGAGGTGTCCGTGTCCGAATCGCTCTCCGAACCGCCGAACACCGAGCAGCCGGTGACGGTCAGGCAGACGGCGGCGGCGAGTGCCACGGCACGGACGGCGCGGACGGCGCGGAAGATCCCATGGGGTGCGGGGGGTGGGTTCATGGGGGTGCGGCACCTCGCTGTGCTACCGGGGTGGGAGGTCTGAGGAGGGCGAAGGTGTCGTCATCACCGCGATGACGTGCGGCGACTGGCTGACTTTCGCTGGGCGGAGCCAATCGCGTGTGACGCCCGGTAGTCAAGTGAACAACGGAATCGATGTAGTGCTGTGACGACCGGCCCTGACCAGGACACACGTGTCAACGGCCGCCCCGAGCACCGATATCGGCGGATGGACCGTTCCATCCGGCACCTCGGGGTCGATGCCCGGCCACTCCCGGCCCCGACCCGAAGTCCCCGCGGACTGGCCGAAATCAGCACCTGGGCGCGGCAACCTCTTCACATTCGGCGGCGACTGCTGGGCTGACGACCATCCCCGTACGGAACGGAAGCGACGCGTGAGCGAGAACCACGGCAAGGCCCGCCACCGCAGAAGGAGCACCGCCCTCGTGGCCGGTGTCCCCCTGACCCTGGTCGCCGCCGGGACCCTGGCCTACGGCACGGTGTTCGGTGTGTTCGGTGAGGACGCCCGGCCGCGTGCCGCGGCTGCCGCTCCCGCCTGGGCCGCCGAGACCGCCGACGGCTTCGCCTCGGTGAACGCGCTGGGCCAGAACGGGACCTACGGTGGCCGGGACGGAAAGACGGTCACCGTGAGGACCCTGGCCGATCTGGAGAAGTACGCCACCGCCGCCGAGCCGTATGTCATCGTCGTGGCCGCGACGATCGACATGAACCCGGTGGGCAAGGAGATCAAGGTCGCCTCCGACAAGACGATCGTCGGCTCCGGCACCTCGGGCCAGATCGTGGGCGGCGGCTTCTTCCTCGGCTCGGGCGTCCACAACGTCATCATCCGCAATCTGACGATCCGTGACTCCTACCAGGGCACCTGGAACGACAAGGACCACGACTTCGACGCGATCCAGATGGACGGCGCCCACCACGTCTGGATCGACCACAACGATCTGCGGCACATGGCGGACGGCCTCATCGACAGCCGCAAGGACACCACCTACGTCACGGTGTCCTGGAACAAGCTGAGCCAGAACAACAAGACCTTCGGCATCGGCTGGACCACCAACACCACCGCCGATCTGACGATCCACCACAACTGGTTCCGCGAGACCGAACAGCGCAACCCGTCCACCGACAACGTGGCCCACGCGCACCTCTACAACAACTTCCTGGAGGACGTCTCCGGCACGGACATCACCTCGTCGTACGGCAACTACGCGCGCGGCAACACGAAGATGGTCCTGGAGAACAGCTACTTCCAGGGCCTGAAGAACCCGGTCACCAAGGACGCCACGGCCGCCCTGGTCCAGCGCGGCAACGTCTTCTCCGGCACCTCCGGCCGCAACGAGAGCGGCGGCACGGCCTTCGACCCGAAGACGTACTACAGCTACACCCTCGACAAGGCGGCCGATGTGCCGGCCCTCCTCAAGTCCGGTGCGGGACCCCGGAGTTCCCTCGGCACGACGGCGACGACGGATACGGGGACCAAGGCCGCCGCGGCCACCACGCTCACCGTCGCCAAGGACGGCAGCGGTCAGTACACCACCGTGCAGAAGGCCGTCGACGCGGTGCCCGTCGGCAACACCGCACGCGTGGTGATCTCGGTCGCGCCCGGCACCTACCGCGAGGTCGTCAAGATCCCCTCCAACAAGCCGCACGTCACCGTCCAGGGCTCGGGTGGCAGCCGCAAGGACACCACGATCGTCTACGGCAACGCGGCCGGGACGCAGAAGCCGGACGGCTCCGGCACCTACGGCACGCCCGGCAGCGCCACGGTGTCCGTCCAGTCCGACGACTCCCAGGTCCGCAATCTGACCGTCACCAACGACTTCGACGAGGCCGCGAACCAGTCCCTCTCCGGCCACCAGGCCGTCGCACTGCTCACCCAGGCCGACCGGATCGTCCTCGACGGGGTCATCGTCAACGGCGACCAGGACACCCTGGAGCTGGAGACCGCCGCCAAGGACAAGCCGGGCCGGGTCTACATCGCCAACTCGTACGTCACGGGCAATGTCGACTTCATCTTCGGCCGGGCCACGGTGGTCGTCGACAAGTCGGTCATCACCCTGAAGAAGCGCTGGAACGGCACCTCCGCCGGGTACGTCACCGCCCCCAGCACACCCGGCAACCGCAAGGGCATCCTGATCAACCGCTCCACCGTCAACGGTGACGTGTCCGCCGGGAGCTTCTTCCTCGGCCGCAACTGGCACCCCGGCGGCGACACCACCGTGGACCCGCAGACCACGGTCCGCAACTCCACGCTCAGCGCCGCGGTCAAGTCCACGCCCTGGTCCGACATGGGCGGCTTCTCCTGGAAGGACGACCGCTTCGCCGAGTACAGGAACACCGGCGCGGGCTCGGGAAGCGCGAACGCCGACCGGCCGCAGCTGACCGACGCCCAGGCCGCCGACCAGGAGGTCGCGGACTGGCTGGGCGGCTGGACGCCGGGCGCCTGACGGCTGGGGCCCTGGGCGACAGCGCCACGCACACGACGACGCACCGCCCCGGGTTTCTGTTATCGCCCCGGGGCCGGTGCGTCTCCTGTGCGTCAGGCAGCCGTACCCGAGACCCGAGGACCCCCACGTGACAGCAGAGATCAGCCGCCGGAGCACGCTGAAGTTCGCCGGTGTCGCCGCGGGCGCGGCGGGACTGGGCATCGGTACGGTCCCGGCCGCGACCCCGGCCGCCGCGGCGGGCGGCTTCGCGCACCCCGGTCTGCTCCACACCGGGGCGGACCTCCGGCGGATGGCGGCCAAGGTGAAGGCGGGCGCCCAGCCCTACACGGCGGGCTTCGCCCGGCTGACCGCCAACCGGCACGCGCAGAGCGGCTGGAAGGCCAACCCGCAGGAGACCGTGGTCCGCGGCGGCACCGGCCAGAACTACGTGATCCTCTACAACGACATCCACGCCGCCTACCAGAACGGTCTGCGCCATCACATCACCGGCGAGGCCGCCCACGCCGACACCGCCGTGGCGATCCTCAACGACTGGTCGGCGAGGCTCACTTCCCTGGCGGGCAACGCCGACCGCTTCCTCGCCGCCGGCCTCTACGGCTACCAGATCGCCAACGCCGCCGAACTCGTCCGCGACCACCCGGACTTCGCGCTCGACCGCTTCCAGGAGATGCTGAGCGAGGTCTTCGCCCCGATCAGCGACGACTTCCTGGTCCGCCACAACGGCGCCGTGATCACCAACTACTGGCCCAACTGGGACCTCGCCAACATGGCCTGCGTCCTGGCCGCCGGCATCTTCTGCGACGACAAGGCGCAGGTCGCCCGTGCCGTCGACTACTTCAAGAACGGCGAGGGCCTCGGCGCGGTCGAGAAGGCCGTCCCGGTCGTCCACGACGACGGCCTCGCCGAGTGGCTGGAGGCCGGCCGCGACCAGGGCCACGCACTGCTGGGCGTCGGCCTGATGGGCACCTTCTGCGAGATGGCCTGGAACCAGGGCATCGACCTGTACGGCTACGACGACAACCGCTTCCTCAAGGGCGCCCAGTACGTGGCCAAGTGGTGCATGGGCGGCCAGGTCGCCTACACGGAGAACACCCGTGCGAAGGGCGCCATCAACGGCTGGTCCGGCCGGGAGACGGCGTCCCGGGCGGCCGGCGTCGACCCGAACATGACCCGCCCCATCTGGGCCATGATCGCCAACCACTACACCAGGCGCCGGGGTCTCGACGCCTCCTACGTCACCCGTATCGCGGCCAAGTCGTCCCCCGAGGGCGGTGGCGGCGACTACGGCCCCAACAGCGGCGGCTTCGACCAGCTGGGCTTCGGCACCCTGGCATTCAGCAGGGACAGGACCACGACCGCGCCGGGCTCGAAAACGGCTTCCCCCTCCGCGAGCGCCCAGGGCGGCCGGGCCGGCCGGGGCGAGGATCTGGCAGCCACCGGCACCTCCGACTTCCCGGCCTGGACCGCCGCGGGCGGGGTCGCGGCCCTCGCGGGCGGCCTCCTCCTCTTGCGCCGCCGCTTTCACTCGGGCGGCGGCGCAGCCGACTGATCGGCATGCGACGTTCTCGTCAACCTGGCGTAGGCACAGCCATGATCCCGCGCGTAGAGCTGACCGTTCCTGTGGACTGAGCGAGGCAGAGCCCCTTCCAGCCGCACGCCCCGAACGGTCTTGGGCGCACTGGTCCCCGGCGTACTCAACCCCGGGGCGGCGACACGGATCCTGTCCGTGGTCCGAGCCCGGGAGGCCAGTTCCCTGCACGAACTGGCCGCATCGACACGGCCAGAGGCGACGGGGAGGCCCTGAACCATCACTCCGGTGGAGCAGGGGCCCCGCACGCTGGCACCGCACCCGCGTCCCAGTTCGCACGGCAACGTTAAGCCGGTCGGCCCAACGCATGCCAAGCCTGGAATCCAACTGTCACCCGAACGGGTGCGTTTTCTGATCCGTTCCCGCGTCGTCGAGGCCGGGCAACCGCCGGACCGGTAGTCGTCTGGTGCACTTCCCCTGAGTCCTGGGACAGTTGACGAGACATCAGGGGGCACCGTGGCACGTCGTGCTGGACGGTCCAGAACGGTACTGACGGTTCTCTCGGCGTGGAGCGTGCTGACCGGTGCGGCCCTCGTGGGGGCGGCACCGGCCGTGGGCGCGCCGAGGGCCGTGGTCGTCGCGCCGGGCATCGAGTACACCCACTTCGACATCCAGGCCGCCAAGGGCCTGACACACGCCCACGTACTGACCGTCGATCTCCGCAACCCCAAGGTGGGCGTCGGCCTCCTCTACCCGGGGAAGGTGGCCGCGCGGGCGACCGTGTCCCGGCTGGCCACGTCGGCGGGCGCGGTGGCCGGGGTCAACGGCGACTTCTTCAACATCACCGAGACCCAGCACCCCGGTGTGGCGGCGACCGGGGCGCCGGTCGGCCCGGCGATCGCGGCCGGGCACGCGCTCAAGGCCGCCGTGCCGAAGGGCCAGCGCTTCGGCCCCGCCCTGCCGCCCGGCACCACCACCAAGGACGTGCTCGGGGTGACGACCGACGGCACGGCCCGTCTCGACAGCATCGCCCTCGACGGTTCCGTCACCACCGCCGAGGGCGATCTCCCGCTGCGCGGCCTCAACCAGTACGCGCTGCCGGTCGGCTCCGTCGGGGCGTTCACCTCGGACTGGGGCACCGTCTCCCGGATGCGCGCGGTCTGCGGCACGGACACCGACCGGGCGGCGCCGTGCAGCACCGACACGCACGAGGTGCTGGTGGAGGACGGCCGGGTGGTCGGTTCGGCCGGCACGCCCGGCAGCGGCGCCATCGCGGCCGGCGCCACCGTCCTGGTCGGCCGTGAGGCGGGCGCCCAGCAGCTGCGCAAGCTCGCCCCCGGGGACACGGTGGAGGTACGGCACCTCCTCGTCGCCTCGACCGGCACCCCGTACACCTTCGCGCTCGGCGGCTACCCGGTCCTGCGCGGTGGCCGGCCACTGCCCGGCCTGAACGACACGACCTCGGCGGTGCGCACGGCCGCGGGCATCGCCGACGGCGGCCACCGCCTGCTGCTGCTCGCCCTGGACGGCGCGGCGGCGTACCGCACGGGCCTCACCATCGCCGAAGTCGCCGCCGAGATGCGCGACTTGGGTTCGGTGGACGCGTTCAGCCTCGACGGCGGCGGCTCCTCCACGCTGGTCGCCCGCGCGCCGGGCGCGACCGCGGTCACCGTCCGCAACCATCCGTCCGACGGCACGGAACGAGCCGTCCCGAACGGCATCGGCGTCTTCGCCAGGCCGTGAGGCTGCGAGCCCCTTGGGAGCAAGGGGCTCGCCCGGGGTCTTGAGTCACGGCTTCAGGCTGCTCACAATGTCCGCCGTGGCCGTCAGGCCGTTGTGGATCGTCGGCGCCAGACTCGTGCTCGCCATGTAGAACCCCAACAGCACGCACACGGCCGCATGCGAGAACTTCAGCGCGCCGTTGCGCATGAACACCACCGTCAGGATCACGAGCAGCACCACCACAGAGATGGAAATGGCCATCGTCAACCTCCTCCGCCACGCCCACTTCGCGGCATTCGGCCGCAAGTGTGACGTAGCGGAGGGTTCGTCCGTGCGGCGGACCTGTCCGCCGAACGAGTGGTGTCGACGTGTCGCGCCTACGCCGCCCGCCCCACCCGCCGGCCGTCCAGAAACGCTTCGAGGCCCGCGAGATCGTCCGTGTTGAGGAAGTCCACATCCGCCGCGACCAGTTCACCCCACAGCGCGTCCCGGGCGGGGCCCGCCAGATCCGGCGTCGCCCAGAACCGCACGGTCTGCCCGCGCCCATGGGCCGTCGAGACGATCCGCCGCAGCTTGGCGCGCTCGGCGTCGGGGAACGGACCGACGCCCTGCCAGGTGAAGTTGAGCGACCAGTTGTCGGAGATCAGCGGGATGAAGGAGGCGGGCGCGGGTGTCGCACCGACGAGGTCGGCGAGCCGGCCGTCGTAGAAGGCGCGCCGCACGGTCTGCGCCTGCATCGGCACCCGGGCGGCCCGGTCCCCGGAGATCACGGCCGTGACGGCACCCGGGCGCACCCGGCCGTGCGCGTACGTCGTGAACAGCTGCCGGTGGCGCCGCAGATGACGGTCGAGTTCGAGATAGGTGGACGCGCCCTCGGTCTTGATGTCGATGAGGAGTCGCAGCGGCCCCCGCTGCCCCCGGTACACCGAGCCGCGGTTGGCGCGGACGCGGGCGGCGAGCGGGTCCAGGTAGAGGGATTCCAGGGTGCGGGTGGGGTCGAGGTCGGTGGCGTCGTGGGCGACGAGGAGTTGGTCGCCGACGAGGAAGATGTCGGCCTCGACGCTGCCGAAGCGGTGGTCGAGGGCGTCGAGGAGGGGGCGCGGGTGCGCGTAGTCGTTGTGCGCGTGGGCGCGCCACAACGGGCGGGGGCGGTGCCGCTGTTCGCCGGCCAGCGCGCTCGTGGCGGGCAGGGCGACCGCGCCCGCGAGGGCGGCGCCGAGGGTGGTGAGGGCTCTGCGTCGAGTGGTGCGGGCCATGCTCTGCCTCCCGGGTGGGGCCGGTGCCGGACTCAGCGAGTATGCGAGCCGGATGGGGCCGATGAGCAGTCCCGTGCGGGGAGTTGGCCGGACCGCCGCCGTACGTTCATTCGGGTCGTCGCGCGCACACGAGGAAGCCCGCCCCTGGTGGGGCGGGCTTCGTCTGTCCTTCGCCGGTTGTCGGGCGGGGCGCCTCAGGGAGCCTGGAGGTCGACCAGTTCGGCCAGGGCCGCCCGGTGGGCGCCCGCCGTGCCGTAGGCGATCGAGTCGGCCTTCGCCCGCTTCAGACACAGGTGGACCGGGTGTTCCCAGGTCATGCCGATGCCGCCGTGCAACTGGAGCGCCTCCTCGGCCGCGTGGACGGCCACGGGCGCCGCGAAGGCCTGGGCGACGGCCACCGCGAGATCGGCGTCGGCGCCGCCGGTGGCGAGCTGGTCGGCCGCGTTCCGGGCGGCGGCGCGCAGGTTGACGACCTCCAGCCACAGCTGCGCGAGCCGGTGCTTGAGCGCCTGGAAGCCGCCGACGGGCCGGTTGAACTGCTTGCGCTCCTTGAGGTAGCGGACCGTCTCGGTCAACGTCCATTCCGCGAGCCCGAGTTGCTCGGACGCCAGCAGTCCGGCCCCGGCCCGCAGAGCCCGGCGTACGGCGGGCTCTGCGTCGCCGAGGAGCCGGCCGGGCGCCCCGTCGAGCGTGACCTTCGCCAGCGGCCGGGTCAGGTCCAGGGACACCTGCGGGGTGACGGTCGCGGCGGAGGCGTCCACCGCGTACAGGCCCCCGTCGTCGGCGGGCACCAGCAGCACATCGGCGACGGCCGCGTCCGCGATCCCGGTCAGCTCCCCGTGCAGGGCGCCGTCCTCGAACCGTACGACCTTGTAGGCGCTGCCCGCGGAGACGTTCAGGGCGACCGCGAGGGCGCCGATCCG
This sequence comes from Streptomyces phaeolivaceus, assembly GCF_009184865.1. Taxonomy (NCBI): domain Bacteria; kingdom Bacillati; phylum Actinomycetota; class Actinomycetes; order Kitasatosporales; family Streptomycetaceae; genus Streptomyces; species Streptomyces phaeolivaceus. The sequence goes on from NZ_CP045096.1 coordinate 1,155,762, forward strand.
GCGGCCGGAGGCCAGGTCGGCGAGCAGGTCGCCGGCGTCGCCCGCGAGCAGCGCCTCGGTGGCGACGACGGCGCTGGTGAGGAAGGGCACGGGGGCGACGGACCGCCCCAACTCCTCCAGGACGACGGCGACTTCGCGGTGCGTGGCGCCCTGGCCGCCCTGCTCCTCGGGGACGAGCAGCCCGGCGAGGCCCATGCCGTCGGCGAGCAGCTTCCACAGTTCACGGTCGTGCGGGGCGTCCGTCTCGGCGCGCGCGATCACGCCCGCCGCGTCGCAGTGGTCGTTCAGCAGGTCGCGGACGGCGGCGCGGAGGGCCTCCTCGTCCTCCGAGTACAGCAGGTCGGGCTGTGCGCTCATCGGGCGAGGTCCTTCCACGCGACGTCCTTGTCGGTGCGCGGTTCGCCGGGCAGGCCCAGGACGCGCTCGGCGACGATGTTCAGCAGGACCTCGGTGGTCCCGCCCTCGATGCTGTTGCCCTTGGAGCGGAGATAGCGGTAGCCGGCGTCACGGCCGACGAAGTCGACCAGCTCGGGGCGCCGCATGGTCCAGTCGTCGTACAACAGGCCTTCCTCGCCCCGGAGTTCGACCTCCAGGCCGCTGATCTCCTGGTTGAGGCGGGCGAAGGCGAGTTTCATGCCGGCGCCCTCGGGGCCGGGCTGTCCGGCGACGAGCTGCTGGCGCAGCCGCTCGGCGGTGAGCCGGGCGGCCTCGGCCTCGACCCAGAGCTTCAGCAGCCGCTGGTGGAGGTCGTGGGTGCGCAGTTCGGGGCGCTCGCGCCAGGTCTTGGCGACCGGGCCGATCATGCCGCCCTCGCGGGGCAGCCGCATCCCGCCGATGGCGACGCGTTCGTTGTTGAGCGTGGTCTGCGCGACCTTCCAGCCGTCGCCGACCGCACCGAGACGACGGGTGTCCGGAATCCTCACGTCGGTGATGAACACCTCGTTGAACTCGGCCTCGCCGGTGACCTGTCGCAGCGGCCGGACCTCGATGCCCGGGTCGGTCATGTCGCAGATGAAGTAGGTGATGCCCCGGTGCTTGGGCACGTCCGGGTCGGTGCGGGCGATGAGGATGGCCCAGCGGGCGATGTGCGCGCTGGACGTCCACACCTTCTGCCCGTTGACCACCCAGTCGTCGCCCTCCCGCACGGCCCGCGTCCCGAGGGCGGCGAGATCCGACCCGGCGCCGGGCTCGCTGAAGAGCTGGCACCAGACCTCCTCACCGGTCCACAGCGGGCGCAGATACCGCCGCTTCTGCTCCTCCGTGCCGTAGGCGAGGATCGTCGGCGCGGCCATGCCGAGGCCGATGCCGATGCGGCGCGGGTCGTTGCCGGGGGCGCCCTCCGCCTCCAGGTCGGCGTCCACCACGACCTGGAGGGAGCGCGGGGCGCCGAGTCCGCCGAGGCCCTCGGGGTAGTGCACCCAGGCGAGCCCGGCGTCGAAGCGGGCGCGCAGGAAGTCCAGCCGGTCGGTGGTGGCCGGCGGGTACGCGGCCAGCAACTCGGCGGTGCGGCGCCTGAGGTCGGCTGCGTCGGTCATGCGAGGGCTCCGTTCTCCGGCGAGGGCACCACGACGACCCGGCCCGTGGTCACACCGTCCGCGACGCGCTGTACGGCGGCGGCGGCCCCGTCGAGCGGCGTGCGCTCGCTCACCAGCGGCTTGACGATCCCCCGGGCCGCCAGGTCGGTGAGCTGTTCGTGGCAGTGCTGGACCAGCTTCGGGTTCTTGGTGTTGTACAGGCCCCAGTGCAGGCCGAGGATCGAGTAGTTCTTGACGAGGGCGTGGTTGAGGCCGGGGCTGGGGATCGTCCCGCTGGCGAAGCCGACGACCACGATGCGTCCCTCGAAGGCGACGACCTTGGTCGACTGCGTGTAGGCCTCGCCGCCCACGGGGTCGTAGATCACGTCCGCGCCCCGGCCTCCGGTGGCTTCCTTCACGGCGGAGACGACGTCCTCGCTCCGCCGGTCGACCACCACGTCACAGCCCAGCTCGCGGGCCACGGCCGCCTTGTCGGCGCCGCCGACGACTCCGATGACCGTGGCCCCGGCCGCCTTGCCGAGCTGTACCGCCGCGCTGCCGACCCCTCCGGCGGCGGCGTGCACGAGCAGGGTCTCCCCCGCTTCGAGCCGGGCCCGGCGGTGGAGGCCGAACCAGCCCGTCTGATAGCCGATGTGCAGGGCCGCGGCCTCGGCGTCGTCCAGCGACCCGGGCGCGGGCAGCAGCCCGGCGGCATCGGCGACCGCGTACTCGGCGAGACCGCCGTACGGCAGCGCCGGGTTGGCGATGACCCGGCGGCCGTCCTCGGTCTCGCCGCAGATCTCCACGCCGGGGGTGAACGGCAGCGGCGGCCTGACCTGGTAGTGCCCCCGGCACATCAGCACGTCGGGGAAGTTGATGTTCGCGGCGCGCACCTTCAGCAGGACCTGGCCGTCGCCGGGCGTGGGCCGCTCCACGTCCTGGAGCCGCATCACCTCGCTCGGCTCGCCGTTCTCGTGCACTTGCCATGCCTGCATGCGGTGCCTCCACGGACTGCTTCGGACTGCTTCGTCTGACCCGGGGTCGACTGACGCATGCATACTAAGCGGTCGCTTGCCATCCAGGGAACAGCTGGACCCCAGTAGCGTGCGTCACGACCGCGAGGGCCTGGCCCGTACGTGCATCCGCTCCCCCTGCGGCCCGAAGAGACTCAGGAACTCCACCGGCCCCTCCCCCGTCGACCCGAACCAGTGCGGCACCCGGGTGTCGAACTCGGCGGCCTCCCCGGCCACCATCACCACATCATGCTCGCCGAGCACGACACGTAGTTTCCCGGACATCACATACAGCCACTCGTACCCCTCGTGGGTGCGCGGATCCGGCTCCTGCTTCGACTGCGGCACGAGGACCTTGAACGCCTGGAGGCCGCCCGGCTGCCGGGTGAGCGGCCAGTACGTCCGCCCGTGCCGCTGGAGCGGCTTCGACCGCACCCTCGGGTCACCGACGGGCGGCTCCCCGATCAGCTCGTCCAGCGGCACCTGGTGGGCCCGCGCGATCGGCAGCAGCAGCTCCAGGCTGGGCTTGCGCAGCCCCGACTCCAGCCGCGACAGCGTGCTCACCGAGATGCCGGTCGCCTCCGACAGCCCGGCGAGCGTCGCCTCCCGCTCCTTCCGGATCCGCCGCAGCCGCGGCCCGACCCCGGCGAGCACCTCGTCGGTCCCGGCCACCGGCTCACTCACGTCACTCGCCTCACCGAAATCGCTCATACGGCAATTGCAGTTTCGGCAAAGACATTTGTCAATACGGCAGCGGGCGGGCGACCGTCGGTCGTGGAGGTGGTCACCATGACCGAGCAGTACGAAGCGCCCCGGCAGTACGAAGTGATCGTCATCGGCGGCGGTACCGCGGGACTCTCCGCCGCCCTGGTCCTCGGCCGGGCCCGGCGCCGCACCCTGGTCGTCGACGCGGGCGAGCCCCGCAACGCGCCCGCCGCGCACATGCAGGGCTATCTGTCGCGGGACGGCATGCCGCCGGCGGAGTTCCTGGCGATCGGCCGGGAGGAGATCGCCCGGTACGGCGTCGAACTTGTCCAAGACCGGGTGGTGGAGGTGACCCGGGACGAGGAGGGCCAGGGCTTCACCGTGGCCCTCGCGGACGGCCGAGCAGCGCACGCCAGGCGCCTGGTCGTCGCCACCGGACTGAAGGACGAGCTGCCGGCCGTCCCCGGCGTCGCCGAACGCTTCGGCCGGGACGTCCTGCACTGCCCCTACTGCCACGGCTGGGAGGTCCGCGACCAGCCCTTCGGCGTCCTCGCCACGACCCCGATGAGCGTCCACCAGGCCCTGATCGTCTCCCAGTGGTCCAAGGACGTGACCCTGTTCCCGCACACCGTCCCCGAGTCCGATCTCTCCGACGACGACCTGCGCCGCCTCGCCGCGGCCGGGGTCCGGGTGGTGCCCGGGAAGGTGGCGAACCTGATCGTCGAGAACGACCGCCTCACCGGCGTCCGCCTCACCGACGGCACGACCCACCCTCGCTCGGTCCTCTTCACTGCCCCCCGCCCGATCCCGCGGACGAGCCTCCTGGAAGAACTGGGCGCCGACCTGCACGAGACCCCCTTCGGCGCCTACCCCGTGGTCGACCCCACCGGCCTGACCACGGTCCCGGGAGTCTGGGCGGCGGGCAACGCGATGGGCTTCTCGGAACAGGTCATCAACGCGGCGTCGTCCGGCTACCGGGCGGGAGCGACGATCAACGGAGACCTCCTGATGACGGACCTGGACGCGGCAACACGGGAATAGAATCGGGTAGGAGGGACGGGTCGCCCGTCCCTCCTCCCACACCACCGGACATGCGGGTCACGCATCCGGCGGTTCACCAAGCTGGTCTCAACCGTTGCCAGGTCGGCTTGAGCATCTTCAGGCCCAGGTCGTCCCAGTAGGAGATGGGCAGTGCCCTGTCCAGAACAGGTGACTTCGCGACCCGCCAGTAGCCTTTGCTGCTGGCCGCCCATTCCCGAGCATCACGCTCACCGATCCCGAGCGCCCGCAGGTTACGACGTCTGGTCGCGTACCGTTTCCATTCCTTCCAGCGGATCTGCCGCATCCTGCGACGGAACCACTTGTCCAGCTCCTGGAACACCTTGGGAGTGTCCGCGAGCTGGAAGTAGCCCATCCAGCCTGTGGTGAAGCGGTTGATCTGCGCGATGCGGTCAGCCATCGCAACGCTCCACCGGCGCGAGGTCAGCTCCTTGAGCCGAACCTTCAGGCGTTCGACCGCCTTCGGGTCGACCCGGACCCTGACCTTCCCACCCCGGACAAAGTAGAAGCCGAACCCCAGCATCGTCATGACGGAAGCTGGGACCACCTTCGACTTCACCCGGTTGACCTTCAGTTTCAGCCGCTGCTCGACCACGGCCGTGACCGAGTCGAGCACCCTCTGAGCAGCCCGCCTGCTCCGCACGAAGATCCGCAGATCGTCGGCGTAACGTGCGAACCGGTGACCGCGCCTGAACAGTTCCCGGTCCAGGTCGTCGAGCATGATGTTCGACAGGACGGGCGAGAGCGGGGAGCCCTGCGGGGTCCCCTCCCTGCCCGGCGTCTTCACGCCGTCCACCATGACCCCGGCTTCCAGATACCTGCGAACCAGCTTCAGGACCCTGCGGTCAGTGACCTTGCGCGCGACCCGTGCCATCAGGACATCGTGCTGGACCCGGTCGAAGAACCGGTCCAGATCAAGGTCCACGACCCACCGGTTGCCGTCCTCGATGGCACGCCGCGCGACCCTGACCGCCTGATGGGCGGACCGGCCGGGACGGAACCCGAAGGACGACCCCGAAAAACCAGGATCGAAAATGGGCACGAGCACCTGCGCGACGGCCTGCTGGATCAAGCGGTCCAGCACCCGCGGCACCCCCAGCATCCGCTCACCGCCGCCAGGCTTCGGGATGATCACCTGACGGACCGGCGCCGGCCGGTAGATGCCCGCATCGAGTTCGGCCCGGACCTCGGGCCAGTGCACCGCGATCCACGGCCTGAGTTCGGCCGTGGTCATACCGTCCACCCCGGGAGCACCCCGGTTCACCTCGACACGGTTGAGCGCCGCGAGCAGGTTCTCCTTCGAGAGCATCAACTCCCAAAGCGAGGAACGCTGTTCGCGGTGAACGTCCTCCGTGGAGTGCGCCGACCGGCCACTACGCTCCGCCGTGGGCTCCGCCGGATGCACCGGCTCCTCCCCCCGCGGCACCGCCGAAGCAGTGTTGCTGCGGTCCCTGTGACCAGCACGAGCAACCACCACATCACCCGTTCCACTCGATGTTCAGCCCTTCCCAGCCACCGTGCCCATCCCGGCTGGTACTACGGCCTCTGCTGACTTCTGCCCGGTCAGCCCGCACCTTCCAGCACGGACCGTCGGCGCGGCGACATCTTCAGCACAACCGACACCCGGACAGATCTCCCCAGGTAAGAACGATCACTGTCCCTGGATCCCCGCCGCGTCTACGCACTGGCCTTCTTGGCAGTGACGGGCTTCACCTTCGCGTGCAGGCTCACCCGACCAGTACGCCTCATACACGGTTCGTGTTCCTCGGTACCCAGGTCTCGCCTCGGGCTTCCTCCAGACCCCACCTCACGATGACGCCCTTGCCTCCGGCTCGGGGTTAGCACCACCTCTTCCCCCAGGGGACTTCCACCCCCAAGCAACCGCCCATGCTGGGCGCACGCGGCACCGAGGCGACCGGCCCGCAGGGCCATCGCCTCCAGGGGCGCGGGGAACTGCGCGAGAAGCCCCACCGACCCGCACCCGCCGACGCACAGGCACCCCACCCCACAGGCGCACGGCACCACCCATAGGCGCCCGGCACCACCCATAGGCGCCCGGCTCAACTCCGTAGGACCATGGCCTCATGCTGCTCGCCCGGCTGGCCCGCACCTCCCAGGAGATCGCCACCACCTCGGCCCGGTCCCGCAAGACCACCCTGCTCGCCGACCTCTTCCGGGACGCCGAGGCGGACGACGTGCCGATCGTCATCCCCTACCTCGCCGGCCGCCTCCCCCAGGGCCGGCTCGGCATCGGCTGGAAGGTCCTGGACCAGCGGATCCCCCCGGCCACCGAACCCACCCTCACCGTCCGTGAGGTCGACGCCCGGCTGACGGCGATCGGCGGCACCACAGGACCCGGTTCACAGGCCGCGCGCAAGCGCCTGGTGGGCGAGTTGCTGGCGGCGGCCACCGAGGACGAGCAGCGCTACCTCTTCGGCCTGCTGACCGGCGAGGTCCGCCAGGGCGCCCTGGACGCCGTGGCCGTGGAGGGGCTGGCCGGTGCCACCGGCGCGCCCGCCGCCGACGTACGGCGGGCGGTGATGCTGGCCGGCTCCCTCCAGACCGTGGCACGGGCCCTGCTGGCGGAGGGCCCTTCGGCCCTGGCGGGGTTCCGGCTCACCGTCGGACGGCCCGTGCTGCCGATGCTGGCGCACAGCGCGGTCTCCGTCGCCGAGGCCGTGGCGAAGCTGGGCGGCTGCGCGGTCGAGGAGAAGCTCGACGGCATCCGTGTCCAGGTCCACCGCGACGGCGACGCCGTACGGGTCTACACCCGGCCCCTGGACGACATCACCGACCGGCTGCCCGAACTCACGGCCGCCGCGCGGGAGTTGCGGGGCGATCGGTTCATCCTCGACGGCGAGGTGATCGCGTTCGACGGGGACGGACGGCCTCGGTCCTTCCAGGAGACCGCCGGACGGGTCGGGTCACGGCTGGACGTGACGACGGCGGCCGAGCAGGTGCCCGTCTCCCCCGTCTTCTTCGACGCGCTGTCCGTGGACGGCCGGGACCTCCTGGATCTGCCCTGCACCGACCGTCACACCGAACTGGCCCGGCTCGTCCCCGAGCCGATGCGGGTCCGCCGCACCCTCGTGACCGACCCCGCCGATCTGCCTACCGCGGAGCGCTTCCTCGCCGACACCCTGGAACGCGGCCACGAGGGCGTCGTGCTGAATTCCCTGTTGAATCTGCGTGTTGAAGCAGGTCAGCAGGGAGGTTCGTGGTGTCAGGGTGGCGTGTCTACTGGGTGTCGGCGAGGCGGGTCGTCGAGGCGACCCGAGTGTCGGCGCTGGGCGGCTGGGAGGACTTGGAGGAGCGCGAGACACGTGCGGGGATCCGGCCAGGGACTCCGATTCTGTTGTCGCCCAACTGCCAGGTCGACGGACGGCTGAGCCAGTTTCTGGCCCGTTCGTCGTTTTCCCGGCTTGAGCCGGAGTCAAAGCGGAACTATACGACCGACTATTGCGTCTTCTTCGATTTCCTGTGGGTCCGGGGCAAGAACTGGGATGAGGCAACTTCCAGCGATCTGTGGGACTTTGAGGACTGGCGGACGAGGTCTATTCGCAATCCGGAGAAGGTCGGCGGCGCACGTTGGAACCGTGGCCTCGCTGCTTTGGGTCGCTTGTACTCGTGGGCGGTCAAGCAGCAGTACGTGTCCGTGAGTCCGATTGAGACGCGTGAGGCGATCGGGCGGCACGGGCAGATCGTGGAGGTGCCTGCCGCCCGGGCCAAAGACGCGAGGTCCAGTAATGTGCGCTGGCTGACGCCCAGGACGTTCCGTCGGTGGGTAGACGTTGGCTTGCGCGGGTTCTCTGCCGACGGGGTTCCCGACGCGGCCTGGGCTGGTCGCTTGGCGGATCGAAATTCGGCCTTCGCCAATCTGTTGTTCTCGTCCGGGGTTCGGCTTACCGAGGGGGCCTCTCTACTGACACTGGAGATCCCGAATTTGACGATGGACGAGCGCCGGTACTATGCAAGTCGGCTTGCTCCGGTGGTAACGAAGTCGAAACGTGCTCGAACCTTTTACGTCGCGAGCCCGGTCGTGGGTGAGATAGAGACGTACTGTGAATCGACCCGGGCGGCAAGCATCCGCCGGGCCCAACGTCAGGGAAGGTATGAAAGACTTCCGCAGCTGCGTCTTGTGACTTCGGTCTCGGGGCACCGCATGAAGGTTCTCCACTGGCGCGACCGTGACGGAACGGTCGGAAAGACGGCACTGGCACAGGCAGGTGTCGAAGAGCGGGCTCTTCTTTTCACGGAAGGACCCGACGGTCCCGAGCCTCTTTGGGTATGGCTCAACGAGTCAGGGCTACCGTTTCAGCCGTCGTCGTGGGAGGGAATATTCCGCACCGCTACGGACCGGTGCCAGAAGGTTCTGGCCAAAACGATCGCTGAACCTCCTTTCTGCACCCCACACATGTGTCGGCATTCTTTCGCTCTCTACATGCTGGTTGTGCTTCACCATGTCATGGACGTCCGTCTCGGCCTGACACCTCAAGAGCGCCGGGACTTCCTTCTCCTTTATGGAGATCCGTGGCGCATGGTCCAGGACCTACTCGGGCACGCGGACGTCGAAACCACCCGCAAGATCTATCTGGCACCCGTTTCCGACCTGCAATTGCACTCTCTGATTGCCACGCCTGGGCGAGCATCAGACGACTCGACTGACTCGGCAGTTGACGACGTATCCTGGATTCTCGCCCAACTCGCAGCGGAAACTAGCCGGATTCAGGACCTGCGCGATGATTGGGCAGTCCTGTGAGCCGGCGAGGGCGGAAGGCCGCGTTGCCGACGGAGTCACATCACCGGCCAGCCCCTCGTCAGCACGATGGGCTGAAAGTCGAGCATCGCGACAAGAAAGGAAACATCGACACCTTCGAGTTCGACCAGCTTCCGGTAAGCGCTGAGCTGCAACACGCCTTCGCACGGTGGTTCTCCGAGAAGTGTGCTCCAGGGGGCGGTTGGGACTCCCTCAAGTCCAGCCGAGCCATGTGGTTCTACCTTCTCGCGTTCGGTCGCTTCTGCGCCGGACAGGATATCCCGCCTCAGAGACTTGAAGACCTCACGCCAGCTCTGTGGAACAGATGGCGGATGCGTCGGCCTGAGGGCATCTACGGTTACCACCAAGTCACCTCTCTGGGCGGCTTCCTGCGCAAACAAGCGGACCTAAGCGAGGCGACGAGATCCGCGATGGCCAAGCGGCTTCCAACTGTCAGGACCAAGGAGCAAGCACTGGCCCCGGACGAGTTTCAGGAGGTACGTGCGGCGGCCCGGAAGATATTCCGCTCCGCCCACCTCAGGATCCAATCCAACACTGCACATCTTCATCAGTGGCGCGCTGGTGCCTTCGAACCGCAGAGCCGGGATTGGCTCATCGGGGAAGCCTTGGACGCCCTTACCCGGACCGGCTACGTTCCTCACATCCGCCGCGACAATGGCTGGAAGCGCAATCTTCCGCAGTACGTCACCGCGCTCGGGGGCGACAACGCCCAGTGGACCTGGATGCGCCTATTCCTGAGCCGCGCCGAAGCATATGCGCTGTCTGTTCTGCTTGTCATGGAGTTCGGGCTGAACGCGACGGTCGTATCAGACATGTGCACACCGCGGGCCATGTCCGACAGCGGATCCGGGGGATTCCCCACCTACCGGATGGAGTTGGAAAAGCCAAGACGGGGCGCGGGGCGTCATTTCGAGACGAGGAACGTCACGGACGGCGGTGCCGACACCCCGGGGAGACTGATCACACAGGCACTGGAGGCGACGTCTCACGCTAGAGCTTTCGTCACTGCTGCCGACAACAGCCTCGACTTCCTCCTCGTCTGGCGAAACTCCCAGCCGGGGTCGAGGAACCTATCTCCCGTCACACCGTTCAGCATCGGACTCACGAAGAATGCTGCGGACTGCTGGCTGAACGAAACCGGCCTGACTGGTGCGCCCCTGCGCAGGATGCGCAAGACAGTGAATGCACTGCATCGTCGAGAGCCCGGTCAGAACAGCCAGGAAACCCACGACAGCGTCTACGTCCTCCCCGAGCCCCAGGTTCAGGAAGCCTCCGTCCCGATCATCGCGAAAGGGGCCGAGAGCGCCCTCGCCCATGCTCAGCAGGTCGTCCTGCGTGCGCAACTGGCCGCGTCCGCCGAGGCCGGCGGGCAGGAGACGCCCACCGCGGACTGCTCCGACTACGAGAACAGTCCGTTCAGCACACCGGGAATGGGCTGCAATGCCTCGTTCTTGATGTGTACGGCCTGCCCGAACGCGCGGATACACCCAAAACATCATCCCCGCTTGGGATATCTGCATCGCTCGATAGCCAGTCTGCGCTCCGTTCTGGGAGACGAAATATGGGCAGAGGAGTGGGGCTCTCCTTTTATGCGCCTGGAGGACTTGAAGGCTCGGCTGGGTGACGCTATCTGGACTGATGCGTCGGCAAGAGTCTCGTCAGGCGACAAGGAAGTCGTCAAGCGACTCCTGGAAGGACAGTACGATCTGTGACCGTTTCCGTTCAAGAGGTCTACTTCTATCCGGCTCCGGATGCTGATGCCATTCTCCCCGGTCTGATAGCCGAGGGTTTCACCGGACCGATACCCCGCTTCGGAGACCGGTCCTGGAATCTGGCTGGCCTGGCGCACGGGCCAGGGACATCAATCGAGACGATTCATTGGGATCGCTTCCCTGTCTCGTTTCAATCAGAGCTGCGTTATCTGGTCTGGTTGCTGATCAACACATCGCTGCCCACAAGCTTTCTGATAGGAAAGCCATCCCGTTGGCGAACCACGGTGTCTCCAGGCCAGGTCTATCCCATGGCTATGAAATGGCGGGCCTTCTGCCAGTGGCTGGAGGAATCAGGTCATGCCTCGCTGCGCGATTGCACTCCTGAGAATTTGCGAGCGTATGCCCTCCATCTTGGAAGCCGAGGCCAGCCACGCGTTTCCGTCCAGAAGGTGCTGGCCTCTATCACGCGACTGTGGGCTCTCGACTCTTCGAATCCCTTGCCTATCGGGATCTGCGAACCACCGTGGCTCAGTGAAGGAGCCGATGACTTCCTTCCAGCCGGATCGTCCACTGGCGAGAACGTCACCGCCCCGATCACACCTCAAACCATGGGCCCATTGCTCATCTGGGCCCTCCGCGTGGTCGACGATTTTTCCGACGACATCCTTCGCGCCATCGACAGGAGGGAAGAGATACTGACCCAAAGTGAACTGACACCTTCCACTCCAGCGGGTGGGGCTGCGCTTGAGGAATATCTAAGAGGGCTGATAACTGCCGGAATATCGCCGCCCAGTATGGCTGCCGGAAACCGGAGTGGCCTCGCGGCAAAGTACATCTCCTTCGTGACAGGTGCTTCGATTCGCCAGGTCCACCGTCAGGTTATCGAAGGGTCTTGGAGGGATCATCTTCTGTCTGCCAGCGGACCAGCTCCAGTCCTCACTGAGGTAGTTGGACAAATCGATGGACTTCCATGGACGGAATTCATCGACTACTCGGAGGTTGAGGCCCTAAGGCGCCATCTGCTCACTGCCGCTTACGTAGCGGTCTCGTACCTGACCGGAATGCGCCCCCGCGAAGTTCAGGGACTCGAAAAGGGATGTTGCCCCGATCCGAGGTCAGGACGGCACCTAATCTACAGCCGCGTCTTCAAGACGGCACTCGACGACGAGGGGAATCACGTTCCTCAAGGTGTCCTACGCGATGTGCCGTGGGTTGCAATTGACCCGGTGGTCAAGGCTATTCGCATCGTTGAGCGCCTGACCCCGGAGGGATATTTGTTCGGCGGCGTTATACCAGAAACGATGAACAAGAGGATCGAAAACTTCACCATGTGGGCTTCGGACCTTGCCAAGCGTTTTGGGCGCCCTCATGAGGTGATCCCAGCTGACAAGTACGGAGCTGTCGGGGTATCACGTTTTCGTCGAACGTTGGCCTGGCATATAGCAAGGCGTCCGGGCGGCCTGGTCGCACTCGCTATTCAGTACGGACATATGCGTACTGCCATGAGCGTCGGATACGCATCCCGAAGTCGGGACGGGATCCATGACCTCCTGGACGTTGAAACGGCCCTGTCGGTTGCCGACACTCTCGCCGCGCTCAACGATGACTTGGCGAACGGTGAAGGAGTATCTGGTTCAGCAGCTCGGAGAGCGATCAACGCGGCCCAGCATGCCCCTGAATTCTCCGGATCCGTGGTCACCGCACGGCAGGCTCGTGCACTTCTTCAGAACCCATCACTGGCGGTCTATGACAACCCATCGGCCATGCTCATGTGTGTCTATAAACCCGACCGGGCGCTCTGCAATCGTGTCACCAACAGAGAATCGCCTCGCCTGGACCGATGCGTCTCGTCATGCTCGAACGTGGCACGGCTCGATAGCCATGCCCGGCTCATGAGGAAGGAGGCAGAATCCCTGAACGGGCAAGCCCTCAACGTTCCAGATCCACTCGGTCATCGAATGCGCGCCCGAGCCGACCTTCTTCGCGCCCAAGCCGACCACCACGACCGCTCTCGCGTCATCCTCAGTGACCCTTTGAGTTCCAGCTCTGATCAGGCATGAGTGGTGGCCGGCCGTACGACGGTCAGACCGCACCGGTACGGCTCATCAAGCTCGCCATCGGGGAAGAGCCGCGCAAGCGCGGTACGGTTCGCGTCGAGGAGTTCTGTCCGCTCGACGGGGTCCATGACCACGAAGTGCGAGTGGGTGGCGAGGTTGCGGACGTGCTCTTCGACGGTGATCCGGCGCGACCACGTGATCTCGCGGGTAGCCACCCTGACCGGAAACGAAGCAAAGAGCTCGGCCACAGTCGTCGGGAAACCGCGAGTGAAGGGCGCGAGCCGGTCCTCCTCCGCCGCGATCCACGGGACGCTGACGTCGGCCTGGTTCCACCACAGGGCCAACACGCCGTGCGGGCGCAGCACACGCAGTGCTTCGGGGACGGAGCGGGCCGGGTCGGTCCAGTGCCAAGCCTGGGCGTAGGTGATCACGTCGAACCTGCTGGCGGCGAAGGGCAGTCGGTTCCCTTCACCCCGCACCAGCGGAACCTCCAGCTCGGCCTGGCGCAGCTCCGCGGCCATACCGGCGCCCGGCTCCAGGGCGACGACGCGGGCGCCGCGTTCGCTCAGCAGCCGGGTGGCGATGCCGGTGCCAGCCCCACAGTCCAGCACGTCGGCGTCGGCCAGCGCTCGGCCGGCGAGTTCCTCTACGGCGTCAAAAAGGGCTGGTGGATAGCCCGGGCGGGTCGCAGCGTACTGCGTGGCAACGGTATCAAAGGACAGGGCGCGGGCTTGGTTCACGTGGGATGCCATACCCGCGATCTTTGCGGGCGGAGGGTGGAGTTGCCAACGGTGCACAGCGAGATCGGCGCCTAAGCGCGTGCAGTTGCCCGGGCCCTGGTGGCTGGGCAGCGAGACGGTGAGTCGTTTCGTCGGCTTCGAGAATCACTGCGCAACTGCGCCCACCGGGTCCCGCCGAATCCGGGATCCCAAACAGAAATTTAAGGAAACAGAGTGAGTCCCACACACGACGAGCGCATCCGCATTAAAGCGGCCATGGAACGAATCCTCACTGGAGAATCGGAGAACTCAAGCGGCGCTCTAACCATCGTCGCTCTGGCAGTAGAGGCAGGAGTTCCGAGAAACGCGCTCACCCAACGGCACCTCGACCTCAAGAACCTCTTCTACCAGAAGGTGCGAGCCCTCGGCGGCACTCCAGACAGCGAACAACGCCTCCGCCGGGAGGTCGCCAGGTTGAAGCGACTACGGAAGGATGATGCGGAAGAGATCCGACAGTTGAAGGCAGACAATGAAGCTCTCGTCGGCGCCCTCCATCTCGCACAACTTGAAAACGAAGAGCTTCGCCAGCAGCTGGCAGAGGCCGGGGGCAAGGTGCACGTCATCGCGAGGAGGTGAGGCGTGGTCCTTGACGCTGTCCGTCCGCCGGCCTCGCTTCAACACGCTGAACTTGACAGGGAAGCTGAAGGCCCTCGACGCCCCCTACAGCGCGGGCCGGCGCGGGGCGTCCTGGCTGAAGGTCAAGCCCGTGCACACCCTCGATCTGGTGGTCCTGGCCGCCGAGTGGGGCCACGGCCGCCGGACCGGCAGGCTCTCCAACCTCCACCTCGGCGCCCGCGCGGCCGACGGCTCGTTCGCGATGCTCGGCAAGACCTTCAAAGGTCTGACGGACGCCCTGCTGGCCTGGCAGACCCGGCGGCTGACCGAGCTGGCCGTCGAGGAACACGGCTGGGGCGTGACCGTACGCCCGGAACTGGTCGTCGAGATCGCCTACGACGGCCTCCAGCGCTCCACCCGCTACCCGGCCGGTGTCACCCTCCGCTTCGCCCGTGTGGTCCGCTATCGCGAGGACAAGACCCCGGCGGAAGCCGATACGGTCGAGACCCTGCTCGCCGCACACCCCGAGGTGACGCGTTGACCACGCCCAAGCGCAGCGCCGGACTGCTGTTGCACCGCCGTACCGAGCACGGCGTGGAGGTGCTGCTCGGCCATATGGGCGGCCCGTTCTTCGCGCACAGGGACGCGGGCGCGTGGAGTGTGCCCAAGGGCGAGTACGAGCCGGACGAGACCGCCTGGGACGCGGCCCGCCGGGAGTTCCAGGAGGAACTGGGGCTGGCGCCGCCCGACGGGGAGGCCGTACCGCTGGGCGAGGTACGGCAGAGGAACGGCAAGATCGTCACGGCCTGGGCGATCGAGGCGGACCTCGACCCGGCGACCGTCGTACCGGGCACCTTCCGCATGGAATGGCCGCCGAGGTCGGGGCGGATCCAGGAGTTCCCCGAGCTGGACCGCGTGGAGTGGCTGACCGTGGAACGGGCGCGGGCCGTGATCGTCCCGGCACAGGCGGAGTTTCTCGACCGTCTGCCGGAGCACTCGGCCTGAGTCCGCGTTGCGGCACGCGCCGTCGCGCGGGAAGGTCGAAGGACAGCCCACGCAGGAGGCCCCCCATGCCCATCGCCACGGTCAACCCGGCGAACGGCGAGACGCTCAAGACCTACGACGCCCTGGGCGAGGAGGAGATCGAGCGCCGTCTCGCCACCGCCGACACCACGTTCCACGCGTACCGGACCACGTCCTTCGCGGAACGGGCCCGGCTGATGCACCGGGCCGCCGAGCTGCTCGACGCGGACGCGGACGACATCGCCAAGGTGATGACGACGGAGATGGGCAAGCCGGTCAAGCAGGCCCGCGCCGAGGCCGCCAAGTGCGCGAAGGCGATGCGCTGGTACGCCGACCACGCCGAGGTGCTGCTCACCGACGTGGAGCCGTCCGACGCGGATGTGAAGGACTCCGGCGCGTCCCGCGCCCTGGTCCGCTACCGGCCGCTCGGCCCGGTGCTCGCCGTGATGCCGTGGAACTTCCCGCTCTGGCAGGTGATCCGCTTCGCCGCGCCCGCCCTCATGGCCGGCAACGTGGGCCTGCTCAAGCACGCCTCCAACGTCCCGCAGACCGCGCTCTACCTGGAGGACCTCTTCCTCCGGGCGGGCTTCCCCGAGGGCTGTTTCCAGACCCTGCTGGTCGGTTCCGGAGCGGTCGAGGACATCCTGCGCGACCCGCGTGTGAAGGCCGCCACCCTCACCGGCAGCGAGCCCGCCGGCCGGGCGGTCGCCTCGGTCGCCGGTGACGAGGTGAAGAAGACGGTCCTGGAACTGGGCGGCAGCGACCCGTACGTGGTGATGCCGTCCGCCGACGTCGACCGGGCGGCGGAGATCGCGGTGACGGCCCGGGTGCAGAACAACGGGCAGTCCTGTATCGCCGCCAAGCGGTTCATCGTGCACGCCGACGTGTACGAGGCGTTCGCCGAGCGGTTCGTGGCGGGCATGAGGGCGCTGCGGGTCGGCGACCCGCTGGAGGAGCGGACCGACGTCGGCCCGCTCTCCTCCGAGCAGGGCCGCGCCGATCTGGAGGAACTCGTCGACGAGGCCGTGGAGAGCGGCGCCACGGTCCTGTGCGGCGCCGAACGCCCCGACGGGCCGGGCTGGTTCTATCCGCCGACCGTCCTCGCCGACATCACTCCGGAGATGCGTGTCCACCACGAGGAGGCGTTCGGCCCGGTCGCCACGCTGTACCGGGTCGCCGACCTCGACGAAGCGGTCGCGATCGCCAACGACACGCCCTTCGGACTCAGCTCCAACGTGTGGACACGGGACGCCGCCGAGGTCGACCGCTTCGTCCGTGACCTCGACGCCGGCGCGGTCTACGTCAACGGGATGACCGCCTCCCACCCGGCGTTCCCGTTCGGTGGGGTCAAGCGATCCGGATACGGGCGTGAGCTGTCCGGACACGGAATCCGGGAGTTCTGCAACATCACCACCGTGTGGCACGGGGCGTGAGCGTCACGCGGCTACCATCCCCGTTGTGAACCGCGAAGTGACTCTGCCTCTGATCGTCGACGACCGCGGGACCTTGCAGGTGTCCGCGGCCGATGTGAGCAAGCTGCTGCGGACGGTGGGCGGCCGGTGGCTGCACCTCGTGGAGGCGGGTGAGGAACTCGACGAGGACACGGTGGCGGCGCTCACGATCGAGCTGGCGAAGCTGGCGGACCGGATCGATGTGGCGTGCATCGCCCACAGCAGTGGGGCGGCCTCCGGCTAGGGCGCCGCTTTCAGGGGCGCGCCAGTGTGGTCCAGAACATCGATTCGTAGCTCTGCAGCA
The DNA here is from genome assembly GCF_009184865.1 of Streptomyces phaeolivaceus. NCBI lineage: Bacteria > Bacillati > Actinomycetota > Actinomycetes > Kitasatosporales > Streptomycetaceae > Streptomyces > Streptomyces phaeolivaceus. The sequence continues at coordinate 1,172,711 of NZ_CP045096.1, forward strand.
GTCGGCCGTGGCCGTGGGCCGTCTCCTCGTCGATCCGCCCCGCGTCCAGCCCCGCCTGAACCGCCGCCCTCGCCCGCTCCTCCAGCTCCGGGGCCGGCTCGGCGAAGAAGTCGAAGAAACCGCAGGCCTCGTCGGTGAAGGCGTAGTGATCGCGGAGGGACTTGGCGATCACCGCGCAATAGCCGCCCCAGGACGCGAAGTTGGCGCTCAGGGCGAGCACCACGTCGGCCGGGGACGCGCCGAGCGCGAGCCGGGCGACGTACGACGGGTAGGCCTGACAGCCCGGCAGTGGCGCGTACGCCGCCGCCCTCTGCTCGTCCACCCCGCACGCCTCGGCGAACGCCCCGAGCCGCCCCGCCGCCACCGCCTCCCCCTCCGCGAGCATCTCGAAGAAGGGGGCGCTCGTCGGTTCCCCGGCCGCCGCCCGCCCGGCCAGATGGCGGAAGGAGAGCAGGTCCGCGGCGATCACCAGTCGCTGTTCCCCGGCGAGCGCGGCGAGGGTGCCGAGCCCGGCCGCACCGGAGGCGACCAGGGGCAGCAGGGGGTTGGCGTCGGGTTCCGGGGCGAGCCGCGCGGTCATCGCTTCCAGCACTTCTCCGGCCGTACGCGTCATCGAGCACTCCTGTCGGGTTCATCTGTCGTCACCGCTGAACAACAGCCCGACCGACACGGGCACCCCCTCGGCGCTACCGGATCGGCATCCCCGACAGGGTCCGGGCGATCACCAGCCGCTGCACCTCACTCGTACCCTCGAAAATGGTGTAAATAGCCGCATCCCGATGCATCCGCTCGACCGGGTACTCCCGGGTGTACCCGTTGCCGCCCAGTATCTGGATGGCCTGCGCGGTCACCTTCTTCGCCGTCTCGCTGGCGAACAGCTTCGACTGGGAGCCCTCCGCCGCGGTGAACGGGCGGCCGTTGATCGCCATCCAGGACGCCCGCCACACCAGCAGCCGGGCCGCGTCGACGGAGGTCCGCATGTCGGCGAGTTGGAAGGCGACGCCCTGGTTGTCGATGATGGGCCGGCCGAACTGCTCACGGGTCTTGGCGTAGTCGAGGGCCACCTCGTACGCGGCGCGGGCGGTGCCCACCGCCATGGCGCCCACGGCCGGGCGGGAGGCCTCGAACGTGGCCATCGCCGCGTTCTTCACCCTCCCCCAGCCTCCGGCCGGGGGGACCCCCATCTCGCTTCGCTCGCCACCGCTCCTCGCCCGCTCATGGGCCCGCGCGAGACGCTCGTCGAGCTTCTCCTTGCCGCCGAGGAGGCAGGAGCCGGGGACGCGTACGTCCTCCAGGACGACCTCGGCGGTGTGGGAGGCGCGGATGCCGTGCTTCTTGAACTTCTGCCCCTGGGACAGGCCGGGTGTGCCGGGCGGGACGATGAAGGACGCGTGGCCCTTGGAGCCGAGTTCGGGGTCGACGACGGCGACGACGACGTGGACGTTGGCGATGCCGCCGTTGGTCGCCCAGGTCTTGGTGCCGTTGAGGACCCACTCGTCCTTGGCCCCGTCGTACACGGCGCGGGTGCGCAGGGAGGCGACGTCGGAGCCGGCGTCGGGCTCGGAGGAGCAGAACGCGGCGACCTTGACATCGCCCGCGTCGCCGTACATCTGCGGGATCCAGGTGCCGATCTGCTCCTCGGTGCCGTTGGCGAGGACGCCGACGGCGGCGAGGCCGGTGCCGACGATGGACAGGGCGATGCCCGCGTCGCCCCAGAACAGCTCCTCCATGGCCATGGGGATGCCGAGGCCGGTGGGGTCGAAGTACTGCTGGGCGTAGAAGTCGAGGGAGTAGATACCGACCTTGGCGGCCTCCTGGATCACCGGCCAGGGGGTCTCCTCGCGCTCGTCCCACTCGGCCGCCGCGGGGCGGATCACATCGGCGGCGAATCCGTGGAGCCAGTCGCGAACCTCTCGCTGTTCCTCGTTGAGTTCCATGGTGAACTCGGCCATGACGCGCCTCCAGCATTGCACTAAGATGTTACCTGCGGTAACTGCGAGTCTGTTACCCGTCGGTAGGAAAAGTCAACTCCCGGGGCGGGCCCGGTAGCCCGTTCGACCCGTTCGATCGGGTCGCGCCGATCAGTGCTAGTTTGCGCAGGGCGTCACTGTCATCAGCATTTGGGGGAGAGACTCATGGACACCACGCAGCGGACCGACCAGGAGCGGTCCGCCGACCGCCGTCGGCGCGAGCTGCTGGAGGCCGCGGACAGGGTGGTGCTCCGCGAAGGCCCCGGAGCATCGATGAACGCCATCGCCGCCGAGGCCGGCATCACCAAGCCGATCCTCTACCGCCACTTCGGCGACAAGAGCGGACTTTACGCCGCTCTCGCCCAGCGGCACACCGATGCCCTCCTGGACGCCCTGCGCGCCGCGCTGGACGCCCCGGCGGAGCGCCGCGAACGCGTGGAGGCGACCCTCGACACCTATCTGGCGGCCATCGAGGCCCGCCCGCAGGTCTACCGCTTCCTGATGCACCCCGCCGAGGGCGGCCAGCCCGGCGACCAGGGCTTCGACGTCGGCAAGCACTCCGCCCCGCTGCTTCGCCGCATGGGCGAGGAACTCGGCAAGGTCATAGAGGACCGCCTCGACCTCGGCCCCGACAGCCACCGCCTCGCCCGCGTCTGGGGCCACGGCATCGTCGGCATGATGCACGCGGCCGGCGACTGGTGGCTGGGCGAACGCCCCTGCACCAGGGCGGAGTTGGTCCGCTGCCTGGCAGACCTCCTCTGGGGCCGCCTGGCAGCGGCGGGCGACAAGGTCGGCGGCCCGGGTTTCTAGGGCTCCTTTTCGGCGGAGTCGGGCACCAGCGCGCCCGGCAAGGGGCGCGGGGCTGTGTCGACATGCGGCTCCGCCGCGTGGGCGCGAGAAGCCCCACGGACCCGCACCCGCCGACGAACTCACACCCCCCACGGCGCCCGCGCGGCCTTCCGCAACACCCGAGAACGCCGCCACCCCGACAACCGGTCCACAAAAACCCGCCCCTCAAGATGATCACACTCGTGCTGAAGGCACCGCGCGAAGAACCCGCTCCCCGACACCCGCACCCGGTCCCCGTCCACCGTGAACCCCTCCACCACGGCCTCGTCGTACCGTTCGACCCCCGCCTCCAGCCCCGGCAGCGACAGACACCCCTCCGGCCCGCGCAGCACGATCCCCTCCGCCGACACCAGCCGCGGGTTCACCACATGGCCGACGTGCCGCACATCGTCGTCATCCGGACAGTCGTACACGAAGACCCGCGATCCCCGGCCGACCTGGTTCGCGGCGAGACCCACGCCCCGCGCGTCGTACATTGTGGCGAACATGTCCTCCACAAGCCGCACCAGTTCGGGCCCGAACTCCCTCACCTCTTCACAGGGGGCGTGCAATACGGGGTCCCCGAACAGCGTCATGGGGAGAACGCGCCCTCGGGCGCCGGGAATCGAGCGGCTACGCATGGCCGCAAGAGTACGTTCCCACCCGATTTGGCCGGGCCGGCCGGTGCAACGCACCCATCGAGATTCGGGCGCGTGAGTGGATCTCGATAGGCTTTGGTCCACACGTTGCCGGGACAGGGCGCGGCGCTGTACGCAAGGAGGATCGAGAACTGATGGCAGGCAACTCGGACCCGCTCACGCCGCGGGCCAAGCTGGCCGTGACGGCGGGCAAGGCGGTCGCGGCGGCATCGCGTGCCGCGGGGCGCGGTAGCGGATCTGTGATCGGCGGCCGGGTGGCACTGAAACTCGACCCCGACCTCCTCGCCCGGCTCGCACAGAGCCTGGACGTCATCCTGGTCTCCGCCACCAACGGCAAGACCACCACGACCCGGCTGATCGCCGAGGCGCTACGGGCCGCGGGCCCCGTCGTCTCGAACGCGCTCGGCGCCAACATGCCCGCGGGCATCACCTCGGCGCTCGCCGGGAACTCGGACTCCAAGTTCGCGGTCATCGAGGTCGACGAGAAGTACCTCGCCGGTGTCGCGCGGGACACCGACCCCAAGTGCATCGCGCTGCTGAACCTCTCCCGCGACCAGCTCGACCGTGCCGCCGAGACCCGCATGATGGCGGAGGCGTGGCGGGAGGGCCTGGCCGGCACCAAGGCCGTCGTGGTGGCCAACTGCGACGACCCGCTGATCGTGTGGGCGGCCTCGTCGTCGCCGAACGTGATCTGGGTCGCGGTCGGCCAGATGTGGAAGGACGACGCCTGGTCCTGCCCGTCCTGCGGCGGTGTGATGCAGCGCCCCGGTGACGACTGGTTCTGCGGCGAGTGCGGTTTCCGCCGTCCGACGCCGAGCTGGGCGCTCTCCGGCGACCACGTCCTCGACCCGCACGGCTCGGCCTGGCCGATCCACCTCCAGCTGCCGGGCCGCGCCAACAAGGCCAACGCGGCCTCGTCGGCCGCGACCGCCGCCGTCTTCGGGGTGCCCCCGCAGGTCGCCCTGGAACGCATGTACCAGGTGCAGGCGGTGGCCGGCCGGTACGACGTGGTGCAGTTCATGCAGCGCGATCTGCGGCTGCTGCTCGCCAAGAACCCGGCGGGCTGGCTGGAGACGTTCTCGCTGATCGACCCGCCGCCGTCGCCGGTGATCCTTTCGGTGAACGCGCGCGGCGCCGACGGCACCGACACCTCCTGGCTCTGGGACGTCGACTACACGCGGCTGACCGGGCACCCGATCTTCGTGCTCGGTGACCGCAAGCTCGACCTGGCGGTGCGGCTGGAGGTCGCGAACCAGCACTTCCAGGTCTGCGACACCCTGGACCAGGCGGTGCAGATGTGCCCGCCGGGCCGGATCGAGGTCATCGCCAACTACACCGCGTTCCAGGACCTGCGCCGCCGCGTGGGCAACTGAGCACGCCACGACGAACGACTCCCACGACTCTGAGGGGCACTGACTCATGAGTGACAACAGCCTGCGGATCGTCTGGGTCTACCCGGACCTGCTCAGCACCTACGGCGACCAGGGCAACGTCCTCGTCGTGGAGCGCCGGGCGCGGCAGCGGGGCCTGGACGTGGCCCGGCTGGACGTGCGCAGCGACCAGCCGATCCCGACCTCCGGCGACATCTATCTGATCGGCGGCGGCGAGGACCGTCCGCAGCGGCTCGCGGCCGAGCGGCTGCGCCGGGACCGGCATCTGTACCAGGCGGTGAACAACGGGGCGATCGTCTTCGCGGTCTGCGCCGGGTACCAGATCCTCGGCCACGAGTTCGTCAACGACCTCGGTCAGCGCGAGCCGGGCCTCGGTCTGCTCGATGTGACGACGACCCGCGGCGAGGGCGAGCGGTGCGTCGGCGACGTCCTCGCGGACATCGACCCGCGCCTCGGGCTGCCGCAGCTGACCGGGTTCGAGAACCACCAGGGCGTCACCCACCTCGGCCCCACCGCCCGCCCCCTCGCCCAGGTGCGGCTGGGCAAGGGCAACGGCACGGGCGACGGCACGGAGGGCGCGTACAACGACACCGTGTTCGGTACGTACATGCACGGGCCGGTGCTGGCGCGGAACCCGCAGATCGCGGACCTGCTGCTGAAGCTGGCGCTGGATGTGAACGCGCTGCCGCCGACCGACGACCGCTGGTTCGAGGCGCTGCGCGACGAGCGCATCTCGGCGGCGACCCAGCCCGCGTAAGGCGACCCAGCCCGCGTAACACGCCGCGCGGGACGGGCCGAGGAGCCCGCGAAACGGTTCCTCAGTGCCCGTACGAAAGCCCGTCCGACACTGCCCCCGCTCATGTGTGAAAGCCCGTCTGACCAGGGCTCCGCTCACCTGTGCGGGGGCGTCCAGCAGGCGGACGCCCGCTACGGGCCCGCCCCCTGCCGCCGGTAGGGTGGCGGGGATTCCAGCCGGACAGCGTGGTCCGGTCCCCGGCCCACGTCGAGAAGGTATTCGGGCTATGCGCATTGGTGTCCTCACATCCGGCGGCGACTGCCCAGGGCTGAACGCCGTCATCCGGTCCGTCGTGCACCGCGCCGTCGTCGACCACGGCGACGAGGTCATCGGCTTCCGGGACGGCTGGAAGGGTCTTCTGGACTGCGACTACCTCAAGCTCGATCTGGACGCGGTGGCGGGCATCCTGGCCCGCGGCGGCACGATCCTCGGCTCCTCCCGGGTCCAGCCCTCGCATCTGCGGGACGGGGTGGCGCGGGCGAAGGGCCATGTCGAGGAGCTGGGTCTCGACGCGATCATCCCCATCGGCGGCGAGGGCACCCTCAAGGCGGCCCGGCTGATGTCGGACAGCGGTCTGCCGGTCGTGGGTGTGCCGAAGACCATCGACAACGACATCGCGGTCACGGACGTCACCTTCGGCTTCGACACGGCCGTGGGCGTCGCCACCGAGGCCCTGGACCGGCTGAAGACCACCGCCGAGTCCCACCAGCGGGTCCTGGTCGTGGAGGTCATGGGCCGCCACACCGGCTGGATCGCGCTCCACTCCGGCATGGCGGCCGGCGCGCACGCCATCGTCGTCCCCGAACGGCCCTTCGACATCGAGGAGTTGACCGCGCGGGTCGGCGAGCGGTTCGCTGCGGGCAAGAGGTTCGCGATCGTCGTCGCGGCGGAGGGGGCCAAGCCGAAGGCCGGGTCGATGGAGTTCGACGAGGGCGGCAAGGACATCTACGGGCACGAGCGGTTCGCCGGGATCGCGCGGCAGCTGTCGATCGAGCTGGAGCAGCGTCTCGGGAAGGAGGCGCGGCCGGTGATCCTCGGGCATGTGCAGCGGGGCGGTACGCCGACCGCGTACGACCGGGTGCTGGCGACGCGGTTCGGGTGGCACGCGGTGGAGGCCGTGCACCGGAGGGAGTTCGGGAACATGACCGCGCTGCGGGGGACGGACATCGTGATGGTGCCGCTCGCGGAGGCGGTGGAGACGTTGAAGACGGTGCCTTCCGAGCGGTACGCCGAGGCGGAGTGTGTGCTGTGAGTTCCGACTAGGAGCTCGGTTCAGCGGGTGGTCCGTCGGCTGCGGGTGGTTCGTGGCTTGTCACGCCCACGCGGCGGAGCCGCATATCGAGACAGCCCCGCGCCCCTTCAAGGCTTGCCCCCGGTCATGATCGTGACCGGGGGCGGTTCTACTCTTGGGGCGGACGTACAGCGCGCAACCCCCATGAAACAGGAGCCGGCGGATGGATCACAGCGGGCACGGTATGGGGCTTTTGCCCTTCACTCTCGGGCGGGGGCTCTCGTGGTCGGCGGATCCGTTCTTCCTGGTCGCCTGTCTGGCGGCCCTCGCCCTCTACGGGTGGGGCGTCGTGCGGCTGGTGCGGCGGGGGGACAAGTGGCCCGTGGGACGGACGGTCGCGTTCGTGCTGGGTGTGCTGCTGGTGATGCTGGTGACGTGCACGGGGCTGAACGACTACGGCATGGTCATGTTCAGCGTGCACATGGTGCAGCACATGGTGATCAGCATGCTGGCGCCGATCGTGCTGCTGCTGGGGGCGCCGGTCACCCTGGCGTTGCGGGCGCTGCCGGTGGCGGGGAGGGGCCGGAAGGGGCCGCGTGAGCTGCTGCTGATGTTCCTGCACAGCTGGTACATGAAGATCGTCACGCATCCGGCGTTCACGATCCCGATGTTCATCGCGAGCCTGTACGGGCTGTACTTCACGCCGTTGTTCGACTTCCTGATGGGGTCGACGCTCGGGCACATCGTGATGATGACGCACTTCCTGCTGGTCGGGCTGTTCTTCTTCTGGCCGATCATGGGCGTCGACCCGGGCCCGCACCGGCCCGGCTATCTGATGCGGATGCTGGAACTGTTCGCGGGCATGCCGTTCCACGCGTTCTTCGGCATCGCGCTGATGATGGCGTCCGCGCCGATGGTGAAGACGTACGAGAACCCGCCCGCCTCCCTCGGTATCGACGCGCTCGCCGACCAGAACGCGGCCGGTGGCATCGCGTGGGCGTTCAGCGAGATCCCCTCGGTGCTCGTGCTGCTCGCGCTGCTGTTCCAGTGGTACGGCTCCGAGCAGCGGCAGGCCAAGCGCGCGGACCGCGCGGCCGACCGGGACGGCGACAAGGAACTGGAGGCGTACAACGCCTATCTCGCCTCACTCGCCGCACGTGGTCGCTGAGCCACATTCCCCTTCCCCTTTCCCCTTTTTCTTTTTCCTTGACGGCGAGGCTTTGCCCTTAAGTAGCATGTTGTGTGAGCCCCGCGTCAGCTCTGTGGGGTGACGGGGGAAACCGCTGGGGGGAGCGGTCATGACAATTCACACACGCTTGCGAACATGTCTGCTGTTGGTGGGTGTACTGGTCCTCGGCGGGTGCGGTGACTCCGCCCCCTCACTGCTCGCGGTGCAGGCGGTGGCCGCGGGGATCCCGTCCCTCGCCCCCTTCTTCGACGAGGGCGAACAACTGGGCCGTGACCAGCCCGACCTGCGGTCCCTTGAGCCGCACAGCGGTCTCCAGCAGGGCAACACCCCCGGTCTGTACGGGGGCACGCAGAAACCGAAGATCTGTGACGTGGGCAGGCTGGAGGATTTCCTCACCGCTCCGGAGAACAAGAAAAAGGCTCAGGAATGGGCCCGGATCGCTGGTGTCGATGTCGATGGAATCGGACGTCGTCTCGATGAACTCACACCCGTTCTCCTGCGCCACGACACCCTCGTGAAGAACCACGACTACAAGAAGGGCGAAGCCGTCCCCTTCGACGCGTTGCTGGAATCCGGAATCGCGGTTCTGGTCGACGATCAGGGCCTGCCCGCCGTGAAGTGCAGCTGCGGAAATCCGCTGCGCGCGTTCGACGGGAACCCCGAGCGCGTCAAGGTCGAGTTCGCCGGCGACCACAAGAAGTGGAAGGGCTTCGAAAAGTCCGCGGTGGTCGTCGTCAAGCCCGCTCCCGAGCGGCTGCGGGAGATCAGGCTCGTCGATGTCGAGGATCCGGACCGGGGCATCAGCCGGGAGGTCGGCACCACGGGCGAGTCCGACACGACGTTCGACACCCGGCTACGGCAGGCCGTGCCGAAGGTCCGGGGGATGACCTTCGGCGAGGCGAGCGCGGCCATGGCGGACAAGGGCCTGGCGGTGACCGTCGCCGGGGACGGGATGCCGCCGGGTGACGCGCCCGTGACCGGATCGAGCCCGGGACCGGGTGCCGAGCTGGCGTTCGGCGCGGCGGTGGCACTGCATGTGGAGTGGCCGGGCAGGGCCTCGGAATCGGGATCGGGATCGGGGTCGGGGTCGGGGTCGGGGTCGGGATCGGGATCGGGGTCGGGATCGGGGTCCACCGGGACCGGGCCGACGGGGCCCTCGGAGACGGATGGTTCGCCGTCCGGCGGTTCGTCGCCGGGCGGGTCGTCGCCGGGCGGGTCGTCGCCGGGCGGGTCGTCGCCGTCGGAGGGGGACTCGACGCCGAAGGGCCGCGACACGACTCCGTCGGGCGGGGGCTCCTCCCCGGCGGACGGCGGGTCCTCGCCCACGGGACCGACCACTCCCCCGTCGACGGGCGGCACCTCGCTCGTGCCGTCGCCGTCCAAGTCGTCCGGGGAGCCGCCGCCCGACCCCACGCCCACCTCCGCCCCGGCCGTTCCCTCGCCGCCTCCCGGCTCCACCAGGTCGACCGGGCCGCCGCCGACGCCCGACCCCGATCCCACCCCGCCGGAGGACAGCGGCCCGCCCACCGGCACCCCGACCACGAGCGCCCCCGATCCGACGAGCGCTCCCCCGGGTGAACCCGTCGGGGAACCGGCCCAGTTCATGTGGATCTGACGGATCCGACGGACCTGAATTCCGGGAGTGACCGATGCAGTCAGGAGCACCGCAGTCGGGAGTCGGCCGGGTCATCGCCGACCGCTATCTCCTGCTGAACCGGCTGGGCAGCGGCCATGTCTGGCTGGCGCACGACCGGCAGCTGGACTGCGAGGTGGCGCTCAAGGAGATCGTGTTCGGCAACCCGGGCGAGGCGGAGCGGGAGCGCACGGCGCGGGTGGCCCGTGCCCGCGCCGAGGCCCGGCACGCCGCCGGGCTCCGCCACCACCCGAACGTGGTCACCGTGCACGACGTCCTGGAACACGGCGAACTGCCGTGGATCGTCATGGAGTACGTGCCCGGCGCCCTCGACCTGAAGGCCCTCGTGGCACGGCGCGGTGCCCTCGCGCCCGCCGAGTGCGCCCGGATCGGGCTGTCCGTGCTGGACGCCCTGACCGCCGGGCACGAGCGCGGTGTCATGCACCGGGACGTCAAGCCGGCCAACATCCTGCTCGCCCCGGACCGCACCGGATCGCCGTACGCGCGCGTGCTCCTCACCGACTACGGCATCTCCGTCCAGCCCGACACCCGGGAGACCCGATACACCCGTACGCACGTCCTGGTCGGGACCGCCGGATATCTGGCGCCCGAGCGGGCGCAGGGCGGGCCGCCGACGGCCGCGTCCGACCTGTTCTCGCTGGGCTGCACGCTGTACCACGCCGTCGAGGGCTACGGCCCCTTCGACCGTGCCACGGAGATCGCCGCGCTGACCGCCGTCGTCCTGGAGGAGCCGCGCCCGACGCTGCGGGCGGGCGCGCTGGAACCCGTACTGGCCGCCATGCTCGCCAAGGACCCCGTACGCCGGATCACCGCCGTCGAGGCCGAGGCGGCGCTGTCCGCGATCGTGACCCCGCAGGCCCATCGCCGCACCGCGCCCGACCTGGGCTCGCAGCCGCACTGGGCGAGCGAGCCCACGCACACGGCGGAGCGCGAGGTCTTCGCCGCGCCAGGGGCCCACGGGACACCGTGGCACGCGCCGACGCCCCCGCCGGAACCCTCTCCCGCCCGGCCCGGCGGTACCGGCGTGCGCCCCCGTCGGCATCGCGGCCGGGCTCTTCTCGCGGGGATGGCCACCACTCTCGGGCTGGCCCTGGTGGTCGGCGGGATCTGGTGGGCCATGGGGAACGTCAGGGAGCTGCCGGGCGGGCTGGGCGGCAGCGGTGACACGCTGAGCGCGCGGCTGCCGTACGGGCGGACCGTGGGGCTGGCCGAGCCGCTGAAGGACGGCGACTGTGTGGACGTCACCTGGACCGACGCCCCGTTCACGGACGCCGCCCGGCTGCGGATCGTGCCCGAGTGCGTGGGGCGGGCCATGGACGGACAGGTGATGGCCTCCTTCGAGGTGTCGTCCGCCGAGGACGCCCGGACGAGCGGGGCCGCGCGGTGCGAGCAGCTCACGGTGGAGGCCCGCGAGAAGCTCGTGGGCGTCCGGACCTATGCCGTCCTGCCGACCGACGACGGCTTCGACGCCGCGGGGCATCGGGTCGCCTGTCTGCTGCTGGGCGAGCGCAGGCCGGTGTACGGACCGATCGGTGCGTACCGGACGGTGGGTTCCACGGTGCTCGTCGATGTGGCCACCCTGCAGAAACAGGACTGCCTCGACCCGATCTCCGGCAACAGGATCCGGCTGGTCTCCTGCCAGGACCGCCACCGGCAGAAAGTGCTCGGCTTCCACGAGATGAGCCCCGGCACGACGTACGAGACGGCCCAGGACCAGGCCCTCGACGCCTGCCGGGAGAATCTGCCGCCGCAGCAGTACGGCTATGAGCCCGGTCTGACCGGTTCCGGTTTCTGGATCAGCGAGGACGGCTGGAAAAAAGGCGCACATTTTGTCGTCTGCACTGTCATTTCCGGTAGTGGAGGCACCATGGAGGGAGAAGAAGCCTGAGGAAGGGTGTTGCGATGCCCGGTTCGACGAAGGCCATGGGGGTGCTCACCGTCGGTGGGCTGGTCGCGGTGACGGCCTACTCGGTGGCGCTAGGCAGCAATGGCTGGCTGTGGTTCGGATGGGTCGTCCTGGGTCTGCTGACCCTGGGGATGGTGGCGTCGCGCACCTGAGGCCCACGCCGGACGCCCTCAGCCTCGCGGTATTCCCCCGTCCGGGTGTACGCCCGGCTGGTACTTCGGCAGCCGGGCGGTGATCTTCATGCCCGCGCCGACCGCGGTCTCGATGACGAGGCCGTGGTCGTCGCCGTACACCTGGCGCAGCCGCTCGTCGACATTGCTCAGCCCGATGCCGCCCGAGGGGCTGGTCTCGCCGGCGAGGATGCGGCGCAGCACCTCGGGTTCCATGCCGACGCCGTCGTCCTCGATGACGACCAGGGCCTCGGCGCCCGCGTCCTGGGCGGTGATGCTGATGTGGCTCTTGCCCGCCGCGTTCACCGTGGTGCCTTCGAGGCCGTGTTTCACCGCGTTCTCCACGAGGGGCTGGAGGCAGAGGAAGGGCAGGGTGACCGGCAGGACCTCCGGGGCGATCTGCAGCGTGACCGAGAGCCGGTCGCCGAAGCGGGCCCGGACCAGCGCCAAGTAGTGGTCGATGGCGTGCAGTTCGTCGGCGAGGGTGGTGAAGTCGCCGTGCTTGCGGAACGAGTAGCGGGTGAAGTCGGCGAATTCCAGGAGGAGTTCGCGGGCGCGCTCGGGGTCGGTGCGGACGAACGAGGCGATCACCGCGAGCGAGTTGAAGATGAAGTGCGGGGAGATCTGGGCGCGCAGGGCCTTGATCTCGGCCTCGATCAGCCGGGTGCGGGACTGGTCGAGATCGGCCAGTTCCAACTGGACGGAGACCCAGCGGGCGACCTCGCCGGCCGCGCGCACGAGGACGGCGGACTCCCGGGGCGCGCAGGCGACGAGCGCGCCGTGGACACGGTCGTCGACCGTGAGGGGGGCGACAACCGCCCAGCGCACCGGGCAGTCGAGGATGTCGCAGGTCAGCGGGAAGGCCTCGCCCCGGCCGGTCTCCAGGGGGCCCGCCAGCCGTCCCATGATCTCGGCGCGGTGGTGCTCCGCGACGCCCTCCCAGGCGAGGACCGACTCATGGTCGGTGAGGCAGAGCGCGTCCGTGCCGAGCAGGGTGCGCAGCCGCTTGGCGGATCTGCGGGCCGTCTCCTCGGTGAGTCCGGCGCGCAGCGGGGGCGCGGCGAGTGTGGCGGTGTGCAGGGTCTGGAACGTGGCGTGCTCGACGGGCGTGCCGAGCCCGCCGAGACTGCTGCGCGTCCGGGCCGTGCGCCGGCCGAGCCAGAACCCGGCCGCGAGCAGCGGGAGCACGGCCACGCAGAACCCCGCGAGGAACCCGGTCACCTCAGCGCTCATCGCCCACCTCCCGCTCCCGGTACACCGCGCGCGGGTTCCGTCCCGCCGGTCCCGCCCCTTGGGGCCTCATCCCCGCCACAGTTCGACCTCCTTGGTCGCCGCGCGGGTCCGGCCGCCGACCAGTTCCTCGGGGAGGTGGAAGCGGGCCAGGATCGCCGGGGTCTCGGGCGGGACCTTGCCGGGGGTGGCCAGGGACACCAGGACCATCGTGAGGAAGCCGAGGGGGACGGACCAGAGGGCGGGCCAGGCCAGCAGGGCGTGCAGGGTGCCGGTGCCGGGGTATCCGGCCATGGTCGCGGCGACCGCCAGCAGGGCCGCGCCGCCGCCGACGAGCATGCCGGCGGCGGCGCCCGGCGGGGTGAGGCGCCGCCACCAGATGCCGAGGACCAGCAGGGGGCAGAAGGAGGAGGCGGACACGGCGAAGGCGAGGCCGACGGCGTCGGCGACGGGCAGCCCGCCGACCAGGCCGCTCGCGGCGAGCGGTACGGCCATGGCGAGGACCGTGCCGAGCCGGAAGTGCCGTACGCCGCGTGCGGGCAGGACGTCCTGGGTGAGGACGCCCGCGACCGCCATGGTCAGGCCCGAGGCGGTGGACAGGAACGCGGCGAAGGCGCCGCCCGCGACCAGCGCGCCGAGCAGGTCGCCGCCGAGGCCGCCGATCATGCGGTCCGGGAGGAGCAGGACGGCCGCGTCGGCGTCGCCGGTGAGGGTGAGGTCGGGGGCGTAGATCCGGCCGAGCGCGCCGTACAGCGGCGGCAGGAGGTAGAAGAAGCCGATCATGCCGAGGACGACGACGGTGGTGCGGCGGGCGGCGACGCCGTGCGGGCTGGTGTAGAAGCGGACGACGACGTGGGGCAGGCCCATGGTGCCGAGGAAGGTGGCGAGGATCAGCCCGTAGGTGGCGTACAGGGGGCGTTCCTCGCGGCCTGCGGCGAGGGAGGTGGACATGCCGCCGTTGGTGCCGCGATCGGCGACGGGGACGGTGTCGCCCTCGGTGAAGGTCAGCCGGGTGCCCCGCTCGACGCGGTGGGTGCCGGTGGGCAGGTGGACGCGCCGGTCGTCGTGGCGGCGGCCGTCGATGGTGCCGGTGGCGGTGACGGTCAGGGGGCTTTCGAGCTTCAGGTCGAGGGTCTCGTCGACCCGGACGACGCGCTGTTCGCGGAAGGTCGCGGGCTCGTCGAAGGCGTGGCGCGGGGCGCCGTCGCCCTGCCAGGCGAGGACGAGGAAGAGCGCGGGGACGAGCAGGGCGGTGAGCTTCAGCCAGTACTGGAAGGCCTGGACGAAGGTGATGCTGCGCATGCCTCCGGCGGCGACCGTGGCGGAGACGACGACGGCGACGATGACCCCGCCGAGCCACTCCGGCGCGTCGGTGAGGACGTTCAACGTCAGCCCCGCGCCCTGGAGTTGGGGCAGGAGGTAGAGCCAGCCGACGCCGACGACGAAGGCCCCCGCGAGCCGTCGTACGGTCTTGGAGGCGAGGCGGGCCTCGGCGAAGTCCGGCAGGGTGTAGGCGCCGGAGCGGCGCAGCGGGGCGGCGACGAAGAGGAGAAGGACGAGATAGCCGGCGGTGTAGCCGACCGGGTACCAGAGCATGTCGGGGCCCTGGACGAGGACGAGGCCGACGATACCGAGGAAGGAGGCGGCGGAGAGGTATTCGCCGCTGATCGCGGCGGCGTTGAGGCGGGGGCCGACGGTGCGGGAGGCGACGTAGAAGTCGGAGGTGGTGCGGGAGATGCGCAGGCCGAAGGCGCCGACGAAGACGGTCGCGACGACGACGAGGGCGACGGCCGGGACGGCGTAGTTCTCGTTCACGGGTCCACTGCTTCCGTCGCACCCATCACTTCCGTCACTTCCGTCGCTTCCGTCGTTTCCGTGGCTTTCATCGCCTCAGCGGTCCTCGACGAGTCGGACGAGGTCCTGTTCGTTGCGTTCGGCGCGGCGTACGTGCCAGTACGCGAGGAGGACCAGCGGGGGGTAGACGGCGAAGCCGAGGAGGGCCCATTCCAGGCCGGCGCCGTCCGGCATCGCGGCGAAGACCAGGGGCAGCGGGGCGACCAGCAGGACCAGGACCGTGAACACGGCGAGGGCGGCGCGGAGTTGGCTGCGCATGAGGGAGCGGACGTAGGTGTGGCCGAGAGTGGTCTGTTCGTCGATCTCGGTGCGGGGGCGCTGGTGGTGGCCGGTGGTGCGCCGGGTGCGCCGGGGCACCCCGGTGACGACGACACGGCGCTCGGCGGGGCGCTCGCTGGGGTCGTGCGGCATGGCGGCTCCTCAGCCCGTGGTCCGGCGCATCAGCAGATCGCGCAGTTCGCGTGCGTGGCGGCGGCTGACCTGGAGTTCCACGGGGCCGACGAGGACGCTGACCGTGCCCGCGTCCAGGCGGAGTTCGCCGACGTGCCGCAGGGCGACGAGATGGCGGCGGTGGATGCGGACGAACCCGCGTGCGCGCCAGCGCTCTTCGAGGGTGGACAGGGGGATGCGGACGAGGTGGCTGCCCTGGGGGGTGTGGAGTCGGGCGTAGTCGCCCTGGGCCTCGACGTGGGTGATGTCGTCGACGGCGACGAAGCGGGTCACCCCGCCGAGTTCGACGGGGATGTGGTCGGGGTCGGGTTCGTGGACCGGTATCTGCGGGGCCGGGGCGGTGGTCGCCTCGCGGAGTTGGACGGCCCGGCGTATCGCCTCGGCGAGACGTTCGCGGCGGACGGGTTTGAGGACGTAGTCGACGGCCTTGAGGTCGAAGGCCTGGACGGCGAAGCCCTCGTGCGCGGTGACGAAGACGACGAGCGGGGGCCGGGCGAATCCGGTGAGGAGACGGGCGAGGTCCAGACCGTCGAGTCCGGCCATGTGGATGTCGAGGAAGACGACGTCGATCGCCTCGGGCCCGTCGGGGCCCGACTCCAGGGCCCGGTTGATCCGCCGCAGCGCCTCGGTGGCGTCGCTCGCGCCCTCGGCGCTGCCGACCCGTGGATCCGCGTTCAGCAGGTACAGCAGTTCCTCCAGGGAGGGTTTCTCGTCATCGACGGCGAGCGCGCGCAGCATGAACGTGGAGTGTAGGAGCAATTCGCACGCCTGCACACGGGCGCGCGCCGCGCGGGGCTCGCACAGGGGGGTCGCTGGATACAGTGCCCGCATGAGCAGCAAGTCCGCGGCGTTCGACGAACTCGACCGGAAGATCATCACGGCGTTGATGGCGAACGCGAGGACCAGCTTCGCCGAGATCGGCTCGGCCATCGGTCTTTCGGCCACCGCGGTCAAGCGGCGGGTGGACCGGTTGCGGGAGACCGGGGTGATCACCGGTTTCACGGCCACGGTGCAGCCGGCGGCGCTCGGCTGGCGCACGGAGGCGTATGTGGAGGTGTACTGCGAGGGCGCGGCGCCGCCCCGGCGGCTCGCGGAGGTGGTGCGCAACCATCCGGAGATCACCGCGGCGATGACGGTGACCGGGGGCGCGGACGCGCTGCTGCATGTCCGGGCCGTCGACGTGGAGCACTTCGAGGAGGTGCTGGAGCGGATCCGCGCCGAGCCGTTCATCCGGAAGACGATCAGTTACATGGTGCTGTCGCACCTGCTGCCGGAGGCTCCGGAGGCCGGTGCGACCCAGGACGCAGCGAACATGCGCTGAGTGCGATCGATACGCAGCATTACTGCGCGAACACGCAACGTTCGTTCCTTGTCGTGCGCCTGGCCTGATTCCTACCGTGGTGTCATCCCAGCCGACACTCGCAGGAAGCGGAGAAACCCTCTGTGCCCGACAGCCGTGTGCCGCGCCTTCGGCGCTTTCTCGTCTGTGAACCCAGACACTTCGCCGTGCAGTACTCGATCAATCCCTGGATGCATCCGGACACCCCCGTGGACGTCGATCTCGCCCAGGATCAGTGGCGGGAGCTGATCCACGCCTACCGGACCCATGGCCACACCGTGGACAGTGTGGAGCCGGTGGCGGCGCTGCCCGACATGGTGTTCGCGGCCAACTGCGCGCTCGTCCTCGGCGGCCGGGTCCTCGGCTCGCTGTTCCACGCGCCGGAGCGGCGCCCCGAGTCCACCGCCTACGACTCCTGGTTCAAGAGCGCCGGGTACGAGGTGTTCCGGTCGGAGTCGGTGTGCGAGGGAGAGGGCGATCTGGTGCCGACCGGTCGCCATCTGCTCGCCGGGACCGGCTTCCGCACCACCCGGGAGGCCCATCGCCAGGCGCAGGAGTTCTTCGGCGTCCCCGTGATCAGCCTCCAGCTGGTGGACCCGCGTTTCTACCATCTGGACACCGCGCTGTTCGTCCTCGACGACGGGAGCGACGGCTCCCCCGGGAACATCGCGTACTACCCGGAGGCCTTCTCGCCCGGCAGCCGCGCGGTCCTCGCCCGGCTGTACCCGGACGCGGTGATCGCGACCCGTGAGGACGCCATGGCCTTCGGTCTGAACTCGGTGTCCGACGGCCGTCATGTCTTCATCTCGCCCCGCGCCAAGGAACTCGCGGACCAGCTCGCCCGGCAGGGCTACGTTCCCGTCCCCGTCGACCTGTCGGAGTTCCAGAAGGCCGGCGGCGGCATCAAGTGCGTCACCCAGGAGATCCGCCCGTGACCCGCACGACCCAGGAGGTCCGCTCATGACCGCCCCCGTCCACACGCGTTCGTCGGCCGACCTCATCCGCGCCGAGGAGCCCGTCCTCGCGCACAACTACCACCCGCTGCCCGTGGTCGTCGCCCGCGCCGAGGGCACCTGGGTGGAGGACGTCGAGGGCCGTCGCTATCTGGACATGCTGGCCGGGTACTCCGCCCTGAACTTCGGCCACCGCCACCCGGCGCTGATCGAGGCCGCGCACCGCCAGCTCGACACGCTCACCCTCACCTCGCGGGCCTTCCACAACGACCGGCTCGCCGAGTTCGCCGAGTCCCTGGCCGCGCTGACCGGCCTGGACATGGTGCTGCCGATGAACACGGGCGCCGAGGCCGTGGAGAGCGCGATCAAGGTGGCCCGCAAATGGGCGTACGACGTGAAGGGCGTCCCCGCCGACCGCGCCACCATCGTGGTCGCCGCCGACAACTTCCACGGCCGTACGACGACGATCGTCAGCTTCTCCACGGACCCGGTGGCGCGGGACGGCTTCGGCCCGTTCACGCCCGGTTTCCGGGTGGTCCCGTACAACGATCTCGCCGCGCTGGAGGCGGCGATCGACGAGACGACGGCCGCGGTGCTGATCGAGCCCATCCAGGGCGAGGCGGGGGTGCTGATCCCGGACGACGGCTATCTGCGCGGGGTCCGTGAGCTGACCCGCCGCACGGGCTGTCTGTTCATCGCGGACGAGATCCAGTCGGGCCTCGGCCGCACCGGGCGGACGCTCGCCGTCGAGCACGAGGACGTCGAGCCGGACGCCGTGCTGCTGGGCAAGGCGCTCGGTGGCGGCATCGTGCCGGTGTCGGCGGTGGTGGCCCGCCGGGAGGTGCTGTCGGTGCTGCGTCCCGGTGAGCACGGGTCGACGTTCGGCGGCAATCCCCTCGCGGCGGCGGTCGGTTCGGCGGTGGTCGAGCTGCTGCGCACCGGGGAGTTCCAGCGCCGGGCCACCGAACTCGGCGCGGTCCTGCGGGACGGCCTCACCGGACTCGTCGGCCGGGGTGTGCTCGGCTTCCGGGCACGCGGCCTGTGGGCGGGCGTCGACATCGACCCCGCGATCGGCACGGGCCGGGAGATCAGCCACCGCCTCATGGACCGCGGCGTCCTGGTCAAGGACACCCACGGCTCCACGATCCGTCTGGCCCCACCCCTGACGATCACGGCGCCGGAACTCCGCTCGGCGCTGGGGACGCTGGGGGAGGTTCTGGAAGAGGGTTCCTGAGAGCCGGAGTGCAACACCCGCGCCCCAAAAGGGGCGCGGGGAACTGCGCGGGCAACCACGACGAACCCGCACCCGGGGGTCGAAGGGGCACAGCCCCTGGGGAAGGGAAGGGAAGGGAAGGGAAGGGGCGGCGGGGGCGAAGAAGCCCGGCGGTCAGCCGAGTTTCTTGGCGATCCGGTTGAGGACGTCGCCGTCCGGCCCGACGATCCTGTCGCCCTGGACGCTGGTGTACGGCGCGTACGGCTGGACGGCGACCTTGATGACGCCCGGGGTGAGGGTGCCCAGCGCGGCGGTCTTCGCGGACACGTTCTTCGGGCCGTCGTCACCGTCCCCACCACAGGCGGCGACGGTGGACAGCAGGAGGGTGGCGGACAGGGCGGCGGCAAGCGAGCGCAGACGGTTCATCGGGGTGGGCCTTCCAGATCGGCCTGCGGGAACCCGCCGTTCACCGCGGTGTGCCTCGGCGGGAGGTGATGGGCCCAAAGGCTACGAGCGGGCCGGTCACGGGTCACTGTTCGCTTCGTACGGACTTGTGGTGGACAGCGCCCCCTCCGCTGTACGGTGCGTCCAGCTCCGGTCCATCCCCCGACGGGAGGAACACCCGTGCTGAGCCCGTCACTCGCGCAGGAGATCGCCGGGGACACCTCCGCGGTCATCGGTTTCAACGTGCTGATCACCGATGCGGAGGGCATGGTCATCGGCAGCGGCGACGGCAGCCGGGTCGGCACCTTCCACGAGGCCTCCGTCGAGGTGATCCGCACCCAGGAACCGGCCGCGCACAGCGCCCCGGAGGCCCTCAGGCTGCGGGGTGTGCGGCCCGGGGTCACTCTGCCGCTGGTCACGGACGGGCAGGCGGTGGGCACGGTCGGGATCACCGGGACCCCCGCCCAGGTCCGGCGGTTCGGTCTGCTGGTGAAGCGGCAGACGGAGATCCTGCTGCGGGAGTCGGTGATGCTGCGTTCCCGGCTGCTCGCCGAGCGGGCGGCCGAGAAGCTGTTCGCGGACCTCTCCTCCTACGACCCCCAGGTCGTCGAGGGCGACTTCCTGCACTTCCGGGCGGCCGAGCTGGGGTTCGATCTGCGGCTGCCCCGGGTCGCGGTGGCCCCGGGTCGCGGTGGCCTTCGAGGTGACCGTGGCCGAGCCGGGCGGCCGACGGCACGGCGGAGCGCCTGCCCGGGACATGGCATTGGTCCGCTCGGAGCTGCTCCGCACGGTCCGTGAGGTCTTCGCCGACCCGCAGGACATCGTCGCCACCACGGCCCCGGGCCGGATCGGTGTGCTGCACCGGCTGCGGGCCGACCGGGCGACGGCGTCCCTGGTGGCCGACTGCCGCCGGGTCGCCGATGTCATCGCCGCGCAGAACTCCCTCACGGCCCGCGCCGGGATCGGTGAACCGGCGGACTCCGTCGGCGCCCTCCACGACTCCTACCAGGACGCCTGTGACGCGCTCCGGCTGACCGCCCGGCGGACGGGCGGTCCGGCCGGGCGGCCGGGGGCCGGCGGGGCCGGTGCCCCGGTCCATCTGATCGCCGAGCTGCGGATCCACCAGGTTCTGGCGGCGGTGGGCCAGCCCGCGCGCGGGCGGCTGCTGGCGACGACCGCGGCCGAGCTGCGGGCCCAGCCGGACTGGCCGGTGCTCCGGGACACGGTCACCGCGTGGTGCGAGGGCGGCTTCAATCTCGTCCGGGCGGCCGAGGCACTGCACGTGCACCGGAACACCGTGGTCTACCGGATGCAGAAGATCGAGCGGCTGACCGGTCGGCCGCTGCGTGACCACCGCGCCACGATGGCCCTGTATCTCGCCTGTCTGTCCGACGAGTTGGGCGGGGCGCCCGAGACACCCGCGCGGCCCAAGGAGATCGCGGTCGACTTGCCGCCGAGGCCCAGGCGCACAAGCTGAGAGGAGGTCGTTCACTTCCCGGAAGGACATCCATCATGGCGACGGTCCGCAAGC
Source organism: Streptomyces phaeolivaceus (assembly GCF_009184865.1). Lineage (NCBI taxonomy): Bacteria > Bacillati > Actinomycetota > Actinomycetes > Kitasatosporales > Streptomycetaceae > Streptomyces > Streptomyces phaeolivaceus. The sequence continues at coordinate 1,193,519 of NZ_CP045096.1, forward strand.
ACGACGGTGAACCGCAGACCCTCGAAGTCTTCGAGATCGAGTTCGACGAAGGGGACTGGGAGGCCATGAGCCCCGACCCCGAGCGGTTCTTCAGGGAGCTGCTGGAGCCGGACTACAAGGTCAACGGCATCTGTATCGACACCAGGAACGCCGGCCGTCTCGCCCGGGATGAGCTGGTGGCGACGAGTTTCGTCAGGCTGGTCCACATCAGCGGTGGGCCCTTCGACTCGTACTACGTCTGGCCCGAGCTGCCGATGTGAGGTGCCGTACCGGCGTGCGGTCGCAGCAGGAGCAGGGCGATGTCGTCGGTGCGCCGGGTGTGCTGGACGAGGCTGTCCACGAGCTGGTGCAGGGGGAGGTCGCCGGACGTGCCGAGGTGTTCGGCGAGGTCGGCGATGGTCCCGGTGATGTCGCTGCCGGGGTCCTCCACGAGACCGTCGGTGTAGAGGGCGAGGAGGGTTTCCGGGCCCAGGGAGAGCGTGGTGAGCGGGTAGGCGGGGGTCCCGATGCCGATGCCGAGCGGCGGGCCGGGACAGATGTGGACGGGGTGGGTGCGGTGGTCGGGGTGGCGCAGCAGTGGGGGCGGGTGTCCGGCGCTGGCGAGCGTGACCTGGTGGCGGGCGAGGTCGAGGTGGGCGTAGAGGCAGGAGACGAAACGGCTGGCGTGCAGGTCGGCGAGGTCGCGGTCGGTGCGGGTGAGGACCTGGTCGGGGGTGGCGCCGGCCGTGGCGTGCGAGTGGACGGCCATCCGGACCTGGCCCATGAGGGCCGCCGCCGTCATGTCGTGGCCCTGGACGTCCCCGATGACCGCGGCGGCGGTGGTGTCGGTGAGCCGGATCAGGTCGTAGAAGTCGCCGCCGATGTCCATGCCGTGGCTGGCGGGGAGATAGCGGGCGGCGACGTCCAGTCCGGTGACGGTGGGCAGGGCGTGCGGCAGCAGGGTCTGCTGGAGGGCGTGGGCGAGGTTGTGCTGGGCGTCGTAGAGGCGGGCGCGGTCCAGGGCCTGGGCGATGAGCCCGGCGAGGGGCGTGAGGATGGAGCGTTCGGCGGCGGTGAAGGGGTGGGGTTCGTTGTAGGCGAGGAGCAGACAGCCGATGGGGTGGCCGGAGCTGAGCAGCGGCAGGAAGGCCCACGCGTGCTTGTCGGTGATCTGCGGGGCCCTCGGGTAGAGGCGGGAGAGTTCGCCGCGGTCGGCGAAGAACGAGGAGGCGCCGGTGGTCAGGGTGCGGCCGGCGGGGGTCAGGTCGGCGTCCGTGGGCAGTCCGTCGAACTGCTCGATGACGGCGGGGTCGTAGCCGCGGTGTCCGATGATCTGTATGCGGTCGGCGTCGGCGGTGGACATGATCATGCCGTGGGCGCCGAACGCGGGCAGGATCCGCTCGGCGACGAGGTCGACGACGTCCTGGACGCCGAGGGTCTCGGTCAGTGCCGCCGCCAGCGCCATCAGCAGATGGATACGGCTGTGCGAGGGGGTGCCGGTGAAGGTCGGCCGGGCGCCGGGCGGCCGGGTGGTGGGGTCGGGGGCGATAAGGACGCTGGTGCCGGTGTCGTCCGTGTGCAGGCGGAGGTCGAGCCACTGGTCCGGTGGGCGCAGGACGGTCAGGGCGACGGGCTCGCGGCTGCTCACGGCGGTGCGGTAGGCGTCCATGTACGCGATGTTGTCGAGCCAGGTCAGTGACTTCCACGGCTGGGTCCCCACCAGCCGCTCTACCGGACTGCCGAGCAGATCGGCCGCCGCCGCGTTCATGTAGGTGACGCAGCCGCCCAGGTCGAGGCCGAGGGCGCCGAGGGGCAGCCGTTCCACCAGCTGGGCGGCGGCGAGCCCGGACCTCGGTCTCGGCTCCGCGTGGTGGGGGCGGACGAAGCGTGGCCGGTCCGGAATGACCGGGGGGTGGGCGGCGGCGTCGAGGACCCGGGCGATCCGGCCGGCGCCGGCCACGATGTCCTCGCGCTCGCGGCGGCTGAGCCGGGGCGAGCGGCCGGGGGGCCACATCAGCAGCAGCGCGCCCCGGCAGTGCCGGACGTCTCTGAGCGGTACGACCGCGAAGGCGACCTGGTACGGGATGCTCGCCGCGACGCGCGGGTAGCTGCGGGCCAGCTCGTCCAGGGAGCTGACCCAGACGAGCCGCTCGTTGCGTACGGCGTCCTGGGTCGGACCGTGCACGGAGAAGGGGGCCCGCCACCATGGTGCGAAGGCGTCGACCGGGATGCCGCACAGGGCGATGAGGCCCACGACGGACTCCGTGGGGTCCAGCAGATAGACACCGCCGGACCGGGCGCCGGCCCGCCGCACCGCCGCCGCCAAGGTCTCACCGAGCGGATCGACCACACCCGGCTCCACACCGGACCCGGTCATGCGGCGCAACACCTGACGCCCATATGCCGACGCTAAGCCCCCACGCGGACGACGGCATGTGGATCAGTCACGTGGCCGGAGGGACAGGACGGGGCGGGACGAGGCGGGGTGCTCCGGTGACTCCGGCGCGGCTGTCTCCGGTCGAGAGCCGGGGGCCGGAAGTACGTGTGAGGGGATGCGGGGCGGGTACGGGTGCTCCCGGTGACGCGGCGTGTCGGGCTACGATCAATCGTCGACACGCGGGACGAGGCTCACCAGCGCTCATGCGCCTGACGCAACGTCAGCAAAGTTGGCCGATCCGGTAGCGCGAGGGAGACGCCGTGTTCTATTACCTGCTCAAGTACGTGCTTCTGGGGCCGCTGCTGAGACTGGTCTTCCGGCCTCGCATCGAAGGCCTCGAACACGTGCCGTCGTCGGGCGCGGCCATCGTCGCCGGCAACCACCTGTCCTTCTCGGACCATTTCCTGATGCCGGCGATCCTCAAGCGCCGCATCACCTTCCTGGCGAAGGCCGAGTACTTCACCGGCCCGGGTCTCAAGGGCCGGCTGACGGCGTTCTTCTTCCACAGCGCCGGGCAGATCCCGGTCGACCGCTCCGGCAAGGACGCGGGTCAGGCCGCCATCCGCGAGGGTCTCGGCGTGCTGGGCAAGGACGAACTCCTCGGCATCTACCCGGAGGGCACCCGCTCGCACGACGGCCGCCTCTACAAGGGCAAGGTCGGCGTCGCGGTCATGGCGCTCAAGGCCCGGGTGCCCGTGATCCCCTGCGCCATGATCGGCACCTTCGAGGCGCAGCCCCCGGGCAAGGTCATCCCCAACATCCACCCCGTCGTCATCCGCTTCGGCAAGCCCCTCGACTTCTCCCGCTACGAGGGCATGGAGAACGAGAAGGCCGTCCTGCGCGCCATCACGGACGAGATCATGTACGCGATCCTCACGCTCTCCGAGCAGGAGTACGTCGACCAGTACGCGGCCGTGGTGAAGGCGGAGGAGGCCGCGGCGGCGAAGGCCGCGAAGGAGCGCAAGTTTCCGCGCATGCCGTTGAGTTGAGCAAGGCGCCACGTACGGCACCGAGTTGGTTCAGGGAGCCGGGCGGCCGGGCGTTCTGCCAGGAGCAGATCCTCACCGCGGCCGGGGCGTGGGCGTCGTACGGTCGGGGCATGACACGACGGGCTGTGGTGATCGGGCGACGGGACAGATCGGGCGCGTGGCCGTGGACGCGCCGGCGCGGGACGGCTGGGCTGTGACGGCCGTCCCGCGGGGCGGCGGCCGGGACGCCGACCGGCCGGAGGAGGTACGGACCGTACCGGCCGACCGGGGTGACGACGCGGCGCTGGCGGCGACGATCGGCGACGGCCGCGACGTGCTGGTGGACATGGTCGCGTACGGACCGGAACACGCCCGGCAGTTGCTGGCGGTGGCCGACCGGGTCGGGGCGGCGGTCGGGGTGACCGTGTGAGCAGAGGGGGGAGGGGGCGACCGATTTCGTCGGTCACCCCCTCCCCCTCTCATGGCCCTACGGCGTCGGTGTGGCGTGCGGAGCGCACTTCACATCGGCCTTGCCCACCTTGCCGGTGAGCAGATAGGTGTCGACCCGCTCGTTGACGCACGGGTTGACCAGACCGGTGACTCCGTGGGAGCCGGCCTTGGTCTCCGTGATCAGACGCGAGCCCTTGAACCGCTTGTGCAGCTCGACGGCACCCTCGTACGGGGTGGCCGCGTCCCGCTCGGACTGGACGATCAGGACGGGCGGCAGGCCCTTCTTCGTCTTCACGTCCACGGGGGTGTACTGCTGGGACTGCCAGGTGGCGCACGGCAGGTTCATCCAGGCGTTGGCCCAGGTCATGAACGGGTGCTTCTTGTGCAGCTCGGTGTTGTCGCGGTCCCACTTCTTCCAGCTGGTGGGCCACTTGGCGTCGGTGCACTCGACCGCCGTGTAGACGGCGTTGCCGTTCTCCGAGGCGGCGTTGCCCGCGGTGTCGGTGAGGTCCGGGGCGGCGGCGTCGACCAGCGCCTGGGTGTCACCGGCGGCGTACTCGCTCCACACCCGCGCGGTGGGCGCCCACGCGGAGTCGTAGTACGGGGCGCTCTGGAAGAAGGAGATCAGCTCGGCCGGGCCGACGAGGCCGCCGAGGGGCTTCTCCTTCGCGGTGGCGCGCAGCTCCAGCCACTTCGCCTGCACCTTGGCCTGGGTGTTCCCGAGGTGGTACGTCGCGTCGTTGGCCGCGACCCACTTCGTCCAGTCCTTCCAGCGGGTCTCGAAGGCGACGTCCTGGTCCAGGTTGGCCTGGTACCAGATCTTCTCGCGCGAGGGGTTCACCACGCTGTCGACGACCATGCGGCGCACATGGTCGGGGAAGAGGGTCCCGTAGACGGCGCCGATGTACGTGCCGTAGGAGACACCGAGGAAGTTGAGCTTCTTCTCCCCCAGGGCGGCCCGGATGACATCCAGGTCGCGCGCGGTGTTCGGGGTCGTCATGTGCGGCAGCATCGCGCCGCTGCGCTTCTTGCAGCCTGCCGCGTAGTCGGCGGCGATCTTGCGCTGCTTGCGCTTGTCGGCCTCGGAGTCCGGGACCGGGTCCGTCTTCGGCGCCTTCACGAACTCCTGCGGGTCGACGCAGGAGATGGGCGCCGACTTGCCGACGCCCCGCGGGTCGAAGCCCACGAAGTCGTACGCCTCGGACGTGTTGACCCACAGCGGGGCCTTGGTGGTGACCCGGCGCGGGAAGCGCAGCCCCGAGCCGCCCGGACCGCCCGGGTTGTAGACGAGCGCGCCCTGCCGCTCCTTCTTCGTGCCGGTGCTGCCGATCCGGTCCACGGCCAGCTTGATCTGCTTGCCGTTCGGCTTGGCGTAGTCCAGCGGCACGGTGACCCAGCCGCACTTGATCGGCTTCTCCAGGCCCCAGCTCTCGGGGCAGTCCTGCCAGGTGATGCCCTTCTTCGCCGCCTTCGCGGCGGCGACCGCCACGCCCTTGGCCTCGCGGTCCTGCGTCCGCCCGCCGTCCGCGGCGCTGGCCACGGGGGCGGTCACGGCACCGGCTATCAGCGTCGCCGTGACGAGCAGTCCGGCGGAGCCGAACGCTGCCGCCCTGCTGGTCGGCCTCATACCTCTCAAGAGGGAACTCCCCGTACGTAGATTCGATGTTCGAATGGTCACGGGGATCCTCGTACCTGTGAGGCATCTGAGGACAGGGGGGCGAACAGTTCTTTACTAATCCGATAACCGGTGCGGCAAGTCCCGTTCAGCGGATGTCCGGTGCCAGGCCCCTCTCAGCCGTCCAGCTCGGCGAGGGCCTCGTCGAGCACCCGCCGCAGTCGCAGCGCGTCGGGCGCGAGCGCGCTGACGAGGACGGCGGGCCCGGCGAGCGGGGTGAGGACGGCGGTCTCCCCCAGCACCCTGGGCGCGGGCGTCCGCTCGACGAACTCCGGCCGTACGACCACGAGTTGCCCCAACGCGCGGAGCCCGCCCAGCACGGCGGGCCCGTCCCAGCCGCCGGGCGCCCCCGGCCCGCACCCCACCTGCTGATCGAGCAACGGACGCCCGCCGAGCAGAACGGTCAGCCGGCTGGTGAGACGGCCGGGCTCCTCCCCCACCCGTCCGAGCACCTGCTCCTCCCGGAACACCAGCCGCGCCCCGGCGGCGAGGTCCACCCGCGTCGACACCGACAGATCGCTGCCGTTCGCGGAGATCAACTGCTCCGGCAGCCACCGCAGTTCACCTCCGGCGGCGACATCGATCCGTACGTCGTAGCGGGCCTCGCCCTTGGCCTGCCCCGGCAGCGCGATGGTCGCGGCGGCCGACCCGACGCGCAGCCGGGCCCCCTCGCCGACCTCCGCCTCGACGGCGAACCGATCCCCGCCGAGCGGCCCGCTCATGGCCCCGACGAGCATGATCCGCGCCTCGTCGCCGCTCCCCCGGGTGCGGCGCAGGGCGAGCGGCCCGTCGCTCTCCAGCACGGGCAGGGCCGTACCGCCCCGCCCGTCGGCACGGGCCGCGATACGGGCGGTGGCCCTGACCCCGGAGGTCCCTCGTACGCGTTCCGTCACTCTCCTACCGTCCACGCCGCGAGCTTCTCCCGCACCCAGGCGGCGACGTCCCCGACCCCGGCCTCGCTCCGCAGCGACTGGAACACCACCGGCAGCTCGGCGCGCTGCGCCTTCGCGTCCGCGGCCATCCGGGCGAGGTCGGACCCCACGTGCGGCGCGAGGTCCGTCTTGTTGACGACGAGCAGGTCGGCGGTGGTGACCCCGGGGCCGCCCTTGCGCGGGATGTCGTCCCCGCCGGCCACGTCGATGACGAAGATCTGCGCGTCCACGAGCCCCTTGGAGAAGGTGGCGGTGAGGTTGTCGCCCCCGGACTCGACGAGGATGAGGTCGAGCGGCCCGACCTCGTCCTCCAGATCCTCCACCGCTTCGAGGTTCGCGGAGATGTCGTCCCTGATCGCGGTGTGCGGGCACGCGCCCGTCTCCACGGCCGTGATCCGCTCCGGCGGCAGCACGGCCTCGCGCAGCAGGAACTCCGCGTCCTCCCGCGTGTAGATGTCGTTCGTCACCACCGCGAGCGACAGTTCGTCCCGCAGGGCCTGGCAGAGCGCGGCGACGGTGGCCGTCTTACCGGACCCGACGGGCCCACCGAGCCCGATCCGCAGCGCGCGACGCGTCCCATCGGGCCGGTGCGCGTCCGCGCCGATGGCCGCCGGGCCGTCGTGGGAGTGGGTGTGATCGAGATGCATGGCTAGCGGCTCCTGACGTTTGCTGGGTTCGCGGAAGGGCTCGGGGGATTCGGTGTGTCGGCGGGTGCGGGTGGGTGGGGGCTGGTCGCGCGGTTCCCCGCGCCCCTGAAAAAGCGGGCTGCGCCCTGCTTTTTCGGCCCGAAGAGCACGGGGCGCAGCCCCGGCTCTTCAGGGGCGCGGGGAACCGCGCGAGAAGCCCCACCGGACCCGCACTCGACAACACAGGACGGGTAGGGGCGGCGGGGGCGAGAACGGTTCAGGAGGCGAACAGCCGTACGGGCCAAGCCGCATGCACCTCCGCCCCGATCTCCCCCAACGGCCCGGAAGCCGCCGGCAGAACCCCGACACCCCCGCCCCCCACCCCCCGAGCCGCCTCCACCGCCGCCCCCACCACCACATCCATCTCAGGAGCCAACCGCGCCAACACCCCGGTCGCATCGAACGGATCAAGACTCAGCAACCGCACCGTCGCACTCGCCACCCCGCTCACACTCTCGTACACGGAGCAGTACGCCGCGTCGTCCGCCCCCAACCCGGCCGCACGAGCAGTCACCCCCAACACCACCGCCTGATGCGCCCCCTTGGGGAACTCCCGCGCCAGCGCGTCCAGTTCGGCCGAAGGCCAGGTCGCCCGCGCCGCCCGCGTCAACTGCCGCCCCAGCCGCCGCGAAGCGACCCGCAGCGCGAGCGACGGCGTACGGGCGTCGGCGGCCGAGTCCAGCTCGACCGGATCGACCCCCAGCGCGGCGGCGGCGGCGAGCGACGCGGACACCAGCCCGGCCGTGTGCAACCGCCCCCGGCAGAACGCCTCCAGGTCCGCCGCCCCGGTGATCCGCCCGGCCTTGACGGCCGCCTCGGCCCCGCCGGAGTGCGCGTGCCCCCCGGCGGGAAACCGGCCGTCGGCCAGTACGAGAAGAGTCGCCCTGGCCATCAGAAGAGGAAGTACCGCTGGGCCATGGGCAGTTCGGCGGCCGGAGTCGCCTCCACCAGCTCCCCGTCGATGTGCACGGCGAAGCTGTCAGGGTCGACCCGTACCTCGGGCCGCGCGTCGTTCTCGCGCATGTCGGCCTTGGTGACCCCGCGCGTCGACTCGATGGCGACGAACCGCTTCCCGAGCGAGAGCCGTTCCGGCAGCCCGTCCTCGATGGCGAGCGGCGCCACGAAGTTGAACGAGTTGGAGGCGGGTGCCCGCCCGACGGCCCCGAACATGGGACGCGGCAGGATCGGCTGCGGCGTGGGGATGGACGCGTTGGCGTCGCCCATCTGCGCGTACGCGATCTGCCCGCCCTTGATCACGAGCTGTGGCTTGACGCCGAAGAACGCGGGCTCCCAGACGGCGAGGTCGGCGAGCTTGCCCGTCTCGACGGAACCGATCTCGCGGGCGAGACCCTGCGCGAGGGCGGGGTTGATCGTGTACTTGGCGACATAGCGACGTACCCGGTGGTTGTCCGCGCGGCCGTCGCCCGGCAGCGCGCCCCGCCGCCGCTTCATCACATGCGCGGTCTGCCAGGTCCGCAGGATGACCTCGCCGACCCGGCCCATGGCCTGTGCGTCGGAGGAGATGATCGAGATCGCGCCGAGGTCGTGCAGGATGTCCTCGGCGCCGATGGTGGAGGGCCGGATCCGGGACTCCGCGAACGCGAGATCCTCGGGCACTGCCGCGTTCAGGTGGTGGCAGACCATCAGCATGTCGAGGTGTTCCTCGGCGGTGTTGACGGTGTAGGGCCGGGTCGGGTTGGTGGAGCTGGGCAGGACGTGCGGCTCGGACACCACGGTCATGATGTCGGGCGCGTGCCCGCCGCCCGCGCCCTCGGTGTGGTACGCGTGGATACCGCGTCCGCCGATCGCGGCGAGCGTGTCACCGACGAACCCGGCCTCGTTCAGCGTGTCCGTGTGGATGGCGACCTGGATACCGGTGCGGTCGGCGACGGTCAGGGACGCGTCGATGACGGCCGGGGTCGAGCCCCAGTCCTCGTGCAGCTTGAGACCGAGCGCGCCGCCGCGGATCTGGGACAGCATCGCCTCGTGCGAGACCGTGTTGCCCTTCCCCAGGAAGCCGATGTTGAGCGGGTAGTGCTCCATCGCCTCCATCATCCGGGCCAGATGCCAGGGGCCGGGGGTGACGGTCGTGGCCTTGGAGCCCTCGGCCGGTCCCGTACCGCCGCCGACCAGTGTGGTGACACCGGCCGACAGTGCCTCGTCGGCGATCTGCGGACAGATGAAGTGGACATGGGCGTCGACGCCGCCGGCGGTGACGATCCGCCCGTTGCCCGCGATGATCTCCGTCTCGGGGCCGATGACCAGGTCGGGGTGGACGCCGTCCATGGTGTCGGGGTTGCCGGCCTTGCCGATGCCGGTGATCCGGCCGTCGCGGATGCCGATGTCGGCCTTGACGATGCCCCAGTGGTCGATGATCACCGCGCCCGTGATGACGGTGTCCGGGGTGCCTTCTGCGCGCGTGGCGCGGGCCTGGCCCATGGACTCGCGGATGACCTTGCCACCGCCGAACACGGCCTCGTCACCGGCGAGTCCGGGGCCGCCGGAGCGGTCCTCCTCGATCTCGACGAGCAGATCGGTGTCGGCGAGCCGGATACGGTCACCGGTGGTCGGGCCGAACAGGTCGGCGTACGCGGCACGCGAGATCTCAGGCATCGAGGGCACCTCCGGTCTCCCCGCGCAGTCCGGGCACGACACGGGCGCCGGTGAGGGGGACGAGTTCGACGTCGACGGGGATCCCCGGCTCGAACCGGACGGCGGTGCCGGCCGCGACGTTCAGCCGCAGCCCGCGCGCGGCGGCACGGTCGAACTCCAGGCCGGGGTTGGCCTCCGCGAAGTGGTAGTGGGAGCCGACCTGGACGGGCCGGTCGGCGGCGTTGAGGACGGTGAGCCGGGTGACCTCACGGCCCTCGTTGTAGACGATCGGGTCCGCGGCGAAGAGGATCTCTCCGGGAATCATCGAGGCCCCCTCAGACGATCGGGTCGTGGACGGTGACGAGCTTGGTGCCGTCCGGGAAGGTCGCCTCGACCTGAACGTCGTGGATCATCTCGGGGATGCCCTCCATGACGTCGTCCCGGGTGAGCAACTTCCGCCCGGACACCATGAGTTCGGCCACCGTGCGGCCGTCCCGCGCGCCTTCGAGGAGGTGCGCGGTGATGAGCGCGACGGCCTCGGGGTGGTTCAGCTTCAGGCCGCGGGCCCGGCGCTTCTCCGCCACGTCGGCCGCCACATGGATCAGCAGCCTCTCCTGCTCGTGCGGGGTCAGTTGCACGGCGTCCACCTCACATCCTCGCTCCGGACCGTGCGGGATCCGGTTGCCTCGCCACCGGGCAAAATCGCTGGTGGCGTGGCCGCAGGCTAATTGGGTGGCGTTTCGGCGACGTTAACCGGACCGTGATCCGCGCGCGCCGCACCACCGGCCGCCCGGTCCGGGGCAGTCCCACTCGGTCCCGCGTCGGTCCGGGTCAGTCCCGGGCTTCCGGGTCGCCCATGCTCGTCAGCGCCTTCACACCCAGTTCGACCACCTGGATCGGTACGTCCCCGAAGAGCGCGTACTGGGCCGCGAAGCCCTGCGCCAGCGCGACCATCGTGCGGGCCACGCTCAGCGCGGGGATGTCGGCGCGCATCATCCCCGCGTCCTGGTACCCCTCGACGATCCTCACCCAGGGCTGACGAACCGTGACGAACCCCTCGACGAGGATGGCGTGCAGTTCGGGGTTGCGCAGCGTCTCGCCCCACACCTGCACCATCAGCCTCGGATACAGGGACTCCTCGGTCTCCCCCAGCGACGGCTGCCCGTGCAGGATCCGGCGCAGGACGGCCCCGATCAGGACGTCCGGCGGCGGGGGCGGGCTCTGGGCGGCGGCCTCCTCGAAGGCTCCGCGCACCCGGTCGAGGACCTCGCCGACGATCGCCGCGATCAGCTCCTCCTTGCCGGTGAAGTAGCGGTAGACCGCCCCGGCGGAGAGGTCGGCCTCCTTCAGCACGTCCTGCATCGAGGTGGCGTGGAAGCCGTTGCGGGCGAAGCAGCGGGCGGCGGCGTCGAGGATCTGGCGGCGGCGGGCGTCGAGACGCTCCTGGGATACGCGGGGCATACCGCCAAACGTAAAACGAACGTTCCTTCTTGACAAGGCGCAGCCACCGGGAGCATGGTGAAGTCAAGAAAAACGAACGATCCTTCTTTTTGGAGATCGTCGCCGCCGAGCGACCTCTCCCCCCACGGAAGCGACCCCACCGGCCGCTCCCCTCCCACCCAAGGAGAACCATGTCCGCCCCGTCCGCTGCACCCACCGCGGCCCAGGCCACCGGCACCGGCACCGGCACCGGCACCACTCCCGCCACTCCCGCCACCCCCGGCTCGGCGCCCTCGGCGCACTCGGCACCCCCGAGCCGCCGCATGATCGCGGTCGTCGTCCTGATCCCGCTGATCGCGGCGCTCGCCCTGTGGGCCTTCGCCTGGCCCAACGCCCGCACCGCCCCCGCGACCTGCCGCTCGGCGTGGCCGGACCGGCGACCGCCGTCGCCCAGGTCGAGCAGCAGCTCGAGCAGCGGGACGGCGCCTTCGAGATCCACCGCTACGCCGACGAGGCCGCCGCCCGGGACGCGATCGAGGACCGGACCGTATACGGCGCGGTGGTCGTCACCCAGGCGGGACCCAAGCTGCTCACCGCGTCGGCCGCGAGCCCGATGGTCGCCCAGCTGCTGCAGCAGGCGGTGGTCCAGCAGGCCGCCGCGGAGGGCGTCCAGGTGACGACCGACGACGTGGTGGCCGGTCCGGCGAACGACCCGCGCGGCTCGGCCTTCGGTTCGAGCGTGCTGCCGCTGGCCCTGGCCGGCACCGCCTCCGGCGCCATGGTCACGCTGCTCGGGCTGCGCCGGTGGCGTGCGGCCGGCGCGCTGGTCGGCGCCGCCGTCCTGGTCGGACTGGCCGCCACCGCGATCACGGACAGCTGGCTCGGTGTGCTCGGCGGGCACCGGTGGGCCGAGGCCGGCGTGCTGAGCCTGGCGACCCTGGCCGTCGGCGCCACCGTGGCCGGATTCGCCTCCCTGCTCGGCAAGGCGGGCCTGGGTCTGGGCGCCCTGCTGATCGTGTTCCTCGGCAACCCGTTCGCGGGCGCGTCCTCGGCACCCCAGATGCTGCCGGAGCCGGTGGGCGACCTCGGTCAGCTGCTCCCGCCGGGGGCGGGTGCGTCCCTGCTGCGCTCGGTGTCCTTCTTCGACGGCGCCGCCGCCCTCACCCCGGCCCTGGTCCTGACCACCTGGGCGACCCTCGGCCTGGCCGCCGTCCTCCTGGGCGATCTGCTCAAGCGGCGCCCGAAGCCCATCGGGCGGACCACCGCCGCCGCGGCGGCGGCTCCGGCTCCGGCTCCGGCTCCGGCTCCGGCTCCGGCTCCGGCGAGCTGACCGCTCCCGAGTCCGAGCCCGGCCACCACCGGAACCGTCCGTGCGCCCCCGCTGTAGCGGACGGGGGCGCACGGCCTCTTGCCATGTGGGCGGCGGGGCAGCGTCACGCGCCCTCGGCTTCACGCCACCGCCTTCACGCCACCGCCTTCGCGGCACCCGCTAGGAGGCCCCCGTCCCCCGATGCTCCGCCGCGATGCCGAACCGCTGCTGTTCCCTCGTCGCCGGTGTGACCTCACGGACTCGGGAGACGGCGCTGATCACCGGCTCGTCCGCGGGTTCCTGGAGGGCTTCGAGCTGCTCCAGGTCGGCGGCGGAGACCAGGGCGACGAGGGGCTTTCCGTGCCGCGTCACCACGACTCGCTCACCGCCGTAGACCACGCGGTTGATCAGATCGGCGAGCTCAGCCCTGGCTTGCGTCACCGGAATCTCGTAGGCCATGGAGTCCAGCTTAGACCGGGCACCGCGCGCCGCCCCGAGCGGAAGATCCCGTTCGCGGGGCGCCGTCTCTCGCCGGGCCCCTCCCCAGCCCCTCGTACGTCCTGTACATTCTGTACAGAAGCCGTTCCAGAGGAGGCGTCCCCATGCCCGCGAACCGACCGTCGGCCCGACATGTGCTGCCCGAGTTCACCGAGCGCACCGGTGCGGGTCACCGGACGATGGACCCGTACTCGAAGCTGCTGGAGGAACGGATCGTGTTCCTCGGGACACCGATCGACGACACGTCGGCGAACGACGTGATGGCGCAGTTCATGCATCTCGAGTACCAGGCGCCGGACCGCGACATCTCGCTGTACATCAATTCGCCGGGCGGCTCGTTCAGCGCGATGACGGCGCTCTACGACACGATCCGGTTCGTCACCTGCGATGTGGAGACCGTCTGTCTGGGGCAGGCGGGTTCGGCCGCCGCGGTGCTGCTGGCGGCGGGCACGCCCGGCAAGCGGTTCATGCTGCCGGGGGCGCGGGTGCTGATCCACCAGCCGGGGACGACCGACCGGATCGAGGGGCAGACGAGTGATCTGGTCATCCAGGCGGCGGAGTTGACGCGCAACCGCCGGATGCTGGAGGAGATGCTCGTCCGGCACACGGGGCGCGGCCCGGAGCGGATCGCCGCCGACATCGAGCGGGACCTGTTCCTCGACGCCGAGGCGGCGGTGGCGTACGGGTTGGCCGACCGGGTGATCCGGAGCCGCAAGGGCTCGCCCACGCTCCCCGGCGCGAGGTGAGGCGCGGATGCTGCCACCCGAACTGCCGCCGCTGCCCGCGCTCACCCGCGCCGAGGCGGAGCTGATCGACCGTTACCTGGACGTGGTCGATCTGCTCGGCCGGATCAATCCGGCCCGTCCGGGCGACACCTACCGCGGGTTGCGTGCGGCGCAGGCGCTCGTCGCGAAGGCGATCGCCCTGCGCGAGGCGCTCGAACTGATGCACAGGCGCGGGGAGAACGAGGTGCACGCCCCGACGCTCGCGCGGGCCCTGCGGGTCCTCGACGGCGAACGGCGGGCCGGCCGGGTGGCCCTGCCCCCGGAACCGGAGGACTCACCGACCTGAACCGATCCAGGCCCGCGCGCCGTACTACTGACGGGGCGTCCGGTCCGGGTTTCACGCCCTTCGGACGGCCTACCGCGATCGACCCATCGGCCCATACGTCGCAAGGACCTGTCAAGTTGCGCAACACGCCTGGTACATGGCCGGAGCACGCCATTCCGGTGCTGGTGCGGACCTCCTCGGCCACTTGGACACACCCGCCGAAATCCCCCTGTCCACCCGAACGGGGGAGTGGTGAGTAAGACCACAAATCCATGGTTCCGTTGGGATTTTCGGACGTCCGTGCGCCAAGATCCCTTCCTGACGACAAGCCCCCGCCGCAGCGGCGGGGCGATCCGGGTGGACGCCGAGTCCTGCCGCTACCCGGATGACCGGTCGACAGGAGTGCATCGGCAGGAGTGGAGGACCCAAGCACGACGGGTCGCCGGAACGGTCAACCCATGACCGGGCCGAGCAGCCCTTGGGGTGAAGCCGCGTCAGCGGCCGGGCAACTTCGCCAGCCCGAATCCGACAGGTCATCCTTCACAGGCGGCTGACGAAGGGTTGCGCATGACTGCGCTGAATCGTGTCCCGTCGCTGTTGACCCGGGCCGGCACGGCCTCGGCTCTCACCATCGCCGCAGTGAGCGGCAGCATCGTGGTCCCGGGCGCCGCATCCGGCGCCGAGGCCGCCACAGTGGCGTCGAAGGCACTCAAGGTCGCGGCTTCCAAGAAGGGCTCCCCTTACAAGTACGGCGCCACGGGTCCGGGCAGGTTCGACTGCTCAGGGCTGACGCTCTACTCGTTCAAGAAGGCGGGCAAGAAGCTGCCCCGTACTGCTCAGCAGCAGTACAACAAGACGAAGCACATCTCCGCGAGCAACCGCAAGCTCGGAGACCTCGTCTTCCTCCACTCCGGTTCGAGCGTCTATCACGTCGGTATCTACGCGGGGAAGGGAAAGATCTGGCACTCGCCGAAGACGGGTGACGTCGTCCGGCTGCAGAAGCTCTGGACGAAGAACGTCTGGTACGGCCGGGTCCGCTGACCCACCGTCGGGGGCGGCGGAGCGCTCCGCCGCCCCCGACGCCTCTGGTGCGCGCCGATCGCGGTCCTCATGTCTCCTGCGGACCGCCCGCCGTGACCGGTTGCACGGGGACCGTCCACGGAAGTTCGATCGCCACCGTCTTGCCGCCCTCCCGAGTGGGTCTGACGCTCAGCCTGCCGCCGCATTCGGCGGTCAGCCAGCGGATGATGACCATGCCCCGGCCGTTGTCCTGTTGGACGGCGGCCGGCAGTCGTTTCGGGAAGCGTGGATGGCTGTCGGTGACGCCGATGCGCAGGTGCTCGTCCCGGTCGAGGGCGAGGTCCACGGTGAAGGTGGGCGACTGGCCCAGGGTGTGCTGGACGGCGTTGGTGGCGAGTTCGGACACGATCAGGCGCACGGTCTCCGCGATGTCGGTGTCGCCCGGCAGGCCCCATTCGGCGAGCACGCCGGCGACGTAGTTCCGGGCGGCGGACACCGAGGCGGGATCGCTCGGCAGAGTGACGGATGCTTCCAGGTGATCTGCCATGGCGAGGCGTCCCTTTCCCACGGGACCGGTGTCCGACAGGGAGCGGATGGTTCGACTACGGTCCCGGACTGGTGCTTCGCGCCAGACTGCCACTACCTGGGCTGTCTCGGGTGCGATCCACCAAGATATGCATATATCTGTCGCTCGAAGCGGTGAACTATCCGACGGCCGACCGTATTCGGGTGGGGTCTTCGTCCATCCTCTGTCGTCACCCCGACTTCGCGCGCCGGGCGGAAGGAGAATCCCATGCAGTACGGTCCGGCGGTACGCCGCCGCAAGCTCGGTGCCGAGTTGCGTGTGCTGCGCACCCGTTCCGCGCTCACCAGTATCGAGGCGGCCGACCGCGTGGGCTGGCACCAGTCCAAGGTGAGCCGGATCGAGACGGGCGCCAGCGGGGTGAAGCCCGCGGACGTACGCAAGCTGCTGGACGCGTACGGGGTGGACGACACCGAATTACGGGAGCTGCTCCTGGCGTTGGCGGGCTCCGAGGACGGCGGCGGGCGGCACAACTGGTGGCACGCGTACCGGGGCGTACTGCCGCCGACGTACCGGGACTTCATCAGTCTGGAGTCGCAGGCCGGGGGGATGCGGACGCTGGAGACCTCGGTGGTGCCGGGGCTGCTGCAGATCCCCGAGTACGCGCGGGCGGTGACCCGGGCCGCGGTGGAGGGGCTGGAAGACGACAAAATCGACGCGCTCGTGGAGGTGCGGCTCGCGCGGCAGGAGGTTCTGCGCGGGAGCCCGCCGATGAGGCTGAGCGCGGTGCTCGACGAGGGCGTTCTCCGACGTGAGGTGGGTGGCCCGGAGATCATGACGCGGCAGCTGGTCCATCTGGTCGAGGCGGCGCGGCTTCCCCAAGTGCGACTGCAGGTGCTCCCGTTCACTGCCGGGGCGCATATCGGCGTCACCGGCCCTTTCGTAATTTTCTCGTTTCGGAGCACATCTGATCTGGACGTGGTTGTTCTCGACCACTTGACGAGTAGCCTCTACCTCGAACGGAAAGAAGACCTCAAGGCGTATGTCGAGGCCTTCAACGCCCTTCAGATCCACGCCCTTTCGCCCGAGGACTCGTTGGATTACATCGCCGGACTAGCCACCGGCGCGTAAGGAGGCACCATGTCCGCACTGCCTCGGAACGTAACCACCAGTACCGAACTGCGCGGAGTGCGATGGCTGCGCAGCAGTCGCAGCACCGGAATGAACAACTGCGTGGAGACGGCCCGTCCCGGGCCCGGCCGCTGGGCCGGTCTGGTGGCCGTACGCGACTCCAAGAACACGGCGGGGCCCGCCCTGCTGTTCGACCCCGACGCCTGGGAGGGATTCATCACCACGCTGCGGTGACCACCACCGACAGCGTGTGCGCTTCCGCTCGTGGCGACGCTCGGCCGGGACGCCGACTCACGGTCGCGTATCGCCGATGATCCCCACGGCTCGATCGATCTGCCCCTGTGTGAGATCCGCGCGGGCGGTCAACCGCAGCCGTGAGACGCCGTCGGGCACGGACGGTGGGCGGAAACAGCCGACGGCGAGACCCGCCGCCCGGCAGTTGGCCGCCCATCGGACCGCCTGATCCGGCGACGGCGCGCGTACGGACACCACGGCGGCGTCGGGCCGCACCGCTTCATGGCCCGACGCCGTCAGCCGTGTGTGCAGCTCCCGCGCCACCGCACGGGCCCGCGCGGCCCGTTGCGGCTCCCGGCGCAGCAGCCGCAGCGCGGCGAGCGCCGCGCCGGTCGCGGCCGGGGCGAGGCCGGTGTCGAAGATGAACGTCCGGGCCGCGTTGACCAGATGGTCGATGACGTGGGCCGGGCCGAGGACGGCACCGCCCTGGCTGCCCAGCGACTTCGACAGCGTGACCGTCACGACCACGTCGGGGTCGCCCGCGAGCCCCGCCGCGTACGGCGCGCCCCGGCCCCCGTCGCCCAGGACGCCGAGTCCGTGGGCGTCGTCCACGATCAGCCCGGCGCCGTACTCCCGGCAGACGGCGGCGAGGGCGGCCAGCGGGGCGGCGTCCCCGTCCACGGAGAAGACGGTGTCGGAGACGGCGACGGCGGGCACCCCGCCGCCCGTGCCCAGTGCCTTGCGGACCGACTCCGGGTCGGCGTGGGCGACGACCTGGGTGGTGCCCCGGGCCAGCCGGCAGCCGTCGATGAGCGAGGCGTGGTTGCCCGCGTCCGAGACGATCAGGGAGCCGTGCGGGGCGAGCGCGGTGACGGCGGCGAGGTTGGCGGCGTAGCCGGAGGAGAAGACGAGGGCGGCCTCGAAGCCGCAGAAGTCGGCGAGTTCCCGCTCCAGCTCGCCGTGCAGCTCGGTGGTGCCGGTGACGAGCCGGGAGCCGGTGGCACCGCCGCCCCACCGCCGCGCGGCCTCCGCGGCGCCCTCGGTGATCTCGGGGTGCCGGGCGAGACCGAGGTAGTCGTTGCTCGCGAGGTCCAGGAGCGGCGAGTCGGCGGGGCGGGGCCGCAGGGTCCGTACGAGCCCGGCGCGGCGGCGCGCCGACGCCTGCTCGTCGATCCAGCCGAACGCCATGGGTCCTCCGGGGTGTGGGCGGGCGGTGTGCCGCGGGCAGGCCGCGGGGCCGGCGCCGTGGTGCACGGTGCCGCCGGTGCTTTTGTAGGCAGTGCACAGACACTAACGGCCCCGCCGACCGCTCACGATGTGGTGATACCCACACGCCGATCCCACTCTGTTGTCCGAACTCTCCTTGGCCGGAAGCGGTCCCGTAGGACAGGATCGGCTCTCATGGACCTGCTGAACACGCTGGTGGACAAGGGGCTCCGGCGCGAGCCGCCGAGCCGTGCCGAGGCGCTCGCCGTTCTCGGTACCTCCGACGACGAGCTGTTGGACGTGGTGGCCGCGGCCGGGAAGGTGCGCCGCCACTGGTACGGGCGCCGGGTGAAACTGAACTATCTGGTCAACCTCAAGTCCGGTCTCTGCCCCGAGGACTGCTCCTACTGCTCCCAGCGGCTCGGCTCCACCGCCGGCATCCTCAAGTACAGCTGGCTCAAGCCCGACGAGGCCTCCAAGGCCGCCGCGGCCGGGCTCGCCGGGGGCGCCAAGCGGGTCTGTCTGGTGGCGTCCGGACGCGGTCCGACCGACCGGGACGTGGCCCGGGTCTCCGACACCATCAAGGCGATCAAGGATCAGAACGAGGGCGTCGAGGTGTGCGCCTGTCTCGGTCTGCTCTCCGACGGTCAGGCGGAACGACTGCGTGAGGCGGGCGCGGACGCGTACAACCACAACCTGAACACGTCCGAGGCGACCTACGGCGAGATCACGACCACCCACACCTACGCCGACCGGGTGGACACCGTGCGGAAGGCGCACGCCGCCGGACTGTCGGCGTGCTCCGGGCTGATCGCGGGCATGGGCGAGAGCGACGAGGACCTGGTCGACGTGGTCTTCTCGCTGCGCGAACTGGACCCGGACTCGGTGCCGGTGAACTTCCTGATCCCCTTCGAGGGCACCCCGCTCGCCAAGGAGTGGAACCTCACCCCGCAGCGCTGTCTGCGGATCCTGGCGATGGTGCGGTTCGTCTGCCCGGACAGCGAGGTGCGGATCGCGGGCGGTCGCGAGGTCCATCTCCGGACGATGCAGCCGCTCGCCCTGCACCTGGCCAACTCGATCTTCCTCGGCGACTACCTCACCAGCGAGGGCCAGGCCGGCAAGGCCGACCTGGAGATGATCGCGGACGCCGGGTTCGAGGTGGAGGGCACCGACCAGGTGACACTGCCGGAGCACCGGGCGCACGTCGCGGCCGTTTCCGCCGGGGGCGGCTGCGGGTCGCACGCGGACGAGGGCGCGGGCGCCGGTTGCGGGTCGCACGCGGGGGGCGGGGTGTGCGGTTCCGCCGCCGAGGCGCCGGCCGTCAGGACCCCGGCGGGCGAGGCGCGTACGGACCTGGTCGCCGTACGCCGTCGGGGCACCGGAACCGATCTCGCGCCCAATGCCTGAGCTGCCCGACCGGAGCGTGGCCGAGCTGGTCGAGCTGGACCGGCGGCATGTGTGGCATCCGTACGGGCCCATGCCGGGCCGGCGGGAACCGCTCGTCGTGGAGTCGGCGAGCGGGGTCCGGCTGAAGCTCGCGGACGGCTCGGGCGAGCTGGTCGACGGCATGTCCTCGTGGTGGTCGGCGATCCACGGCTACAACCACCCCGTCCTGAACGAGGCGGCGCGCGAGCAGCTCGGCCGGATGAGCCATGTCATGTTCGGCGGGCTCACCCATGAGCCCGCCGTACGGCTCGCGAAGCACCTTGTCGACATGTCGCCCGAGGGTCTGGAGCATGTCTTCCTCGCCGACTCCGGGTCGGTCTCGGTCGAGGTCGCGGTCAAGATGTGCCTCCAGTACTGGCGTTCGCTCGGCCGCCCCGGCAAGCGGCGCCTGCTGACCTGGCGCGGCGGCTATCACGGGGACACCTGGCAGCCGATGTCGGTGTGCGACCCGGAGGGCGGGATGCACGAGCTGTGGCAGGGCGTCCTGCCCCGGCAGGTGTTCACGGACCCGCCGCCGGCCGCGTACGAGGAGTCGTACGCGGAGTCGCTGCGCGCGGCGATCGAACAGCACGCCGACGAACTGGCCGCCGTGATCGTGGAGCCGGTGGTGCAGGGCGCGGGCGGGATGCGGTTCCACTCCCCCACGTATCTGCGGGTGCTCCGCGAGGCGTGCGACGCGCACGACGTGCTGCTGGTGTTCGACGAGATCGCGACCGGGTTCGGGCGCACGGGCGCGCTGTTCGCGGCGGACCACGCGGCGGTGACACCGGATGTGATGTGCGTCGGCAAGGCGCTGACCGGCGGTTATCTGACCATGGCGGCGGCCCTGTGCACCGCCCGGGTGGCCGACGGGATCTCCCGGGGCGAGGTGCCGGTGCTCGCCCACGGCCCCACCTTCATGGGCAACCCGCTGGCGGCGGCCGTCGCCTGCGCCTCGATCGAACTGCTCCTCGGCCAGGACTGGCTGTCGGAGGTCAGACGCGTCGAGACGGGGCTGCGGGAAGGGCTCGCGCCGGCCCGCGAGGTGCCGGGCGTGAAGGACGTACGGGTCCTCGGCGCGATCGGCGTGGTGCAGCTGGACCGCCCGGTGGACATGGCCGCCGCGACGGCGGCTTCGGTGCGCGAGGGCGTGTGGCTGCGCCCGTTCCGGGATCTCGTCTACACGATGCCGCCGTACGTCACGGGCGACGAGGACGTGGCACGGATCGCGCGCGCGGTGTGCGCGGCCGTGCGGGAGGGATGACATGAAGGTCCTGGTGATCACGGGGACGGGCACGGAGGTCGGCAAGACCGTCACCACGGCAGCCGTCGCGGCCGTCGCCGTGGCGGCGGGCCGGTCCGTGGCCGTGCTCAAGCCCGCGCAGACGGGGGTACGGCCGGAGGAGCGCGGCGACGCGGACGAGGTGGCCCGGCTCGCAGGGGCCGTGACGGCGCGCGAACTCGCGCGCTATCCCGAACCCCTGGCCCCGGGGACCGCCGCCCGGCGGTCCGGGCTCGCGCCCGTGCACCCCGAGGAGGTCGCCGAGGCGGCGGCCAAACTGGCGGTCGAACACGACCTGGTGCTGGTCGAAGGGGCGGGTGGCCTCCTCGTACGGTTCGACGAGGCGGGCGGCACCCTGGCGGACACGGCCCGGCTGCTGGCGGCACCGGTCCTGCTGGTCGCCCCGGCCGGCCTCGGCACCCTCAACGCGACCGAGCTGACGTCCCGCGAACTCGCCGCGCGGGAGCTGGAGTTGGCGGGGGTGGTCATCGGCAGCTGGCCCGATGCCCCGGACCTGGCCGCGCGCTGCAACCTGGCGGACCTGCCGGTGGTGGCGAACGCTCCGCTGCTGGGGGCGGTACCGGCGGGCGCGGGGGCGATGGCGCCTCGCGACTTCCGGGCGAGGGCGGGTGGTTGGCTGGCGCCGGCGCTGGGTGGGGTGTGGGACGCGGTTTCCTTCACCACGGCGGGAATCGCGCCATAGGGGTGCCGTGCTGCGCCGGCTGCGGGTTCGTCGTGGCTGGTCGCGCCCGCGCGGCGGAGCCGCATATGGATACAGCCCCGCGCCCCTGACGGGGCGCGGCCCGGCGTCAGCCCTCCCGCTCCCCCAGCAGCCTCACCAACTCGATCCTCGACCTGATCCCCAACCGCGAGAAAACCCCCCGCAGATGGTGATCGATCGTGCGCGGGCTGAGCAGCAGCCGCGAGGCGATCTCCCGGTTCGTGGCACCGTCCGCCGCCATGCGGGCGATCATCAGCTGCTGGGCGGTGAGCCGGGCCGCGAGGTCCTCCGCGGCGGGCGCGGCGGCGGCGCGCTCCCCCAGGGCCCGGAGTTCCGCGCGGGCCTGGGCCGCGCAGTGCGGGGAGCCGAAGTGGTCGAAGGCCTCCAGCGCGCTGTGCAGCCGGTCGCGGGCCTCGGTGCGGTTGCGGAGACGACGCAACGCGCTGCCGAACAACAGTTCCGTACGGGCGCGTTCGAAGTCGCGGGTGCCGGAGGCGTGCAGGTCGAGCGCGGTGCGGTAGTGCTCGACGGCCTCCTCCCCGGTGGCGAGGAGGGCCCGGCAGCGGGCGCTGAGGGCGAGGTCGTCGGCGCTGCGGACGGTACGGGCCCAGCGGTCGTAGTCGGCGTGCGCGGCTACGGCCACCCGGGTCTCGCCGGTGCGGACGGCGGCCTCGACGTAGTGCGGGGTGGCGATGTGCCGGATGGCCCGGTGTCCGTGTCCGGGGCCGAAGCCGGCCAGCGCGCGGAGGCGGGCGGCGGAGGCGGCGTACCGGCCGGTGCTCAGGTCGAGGAAGGCGAGCGCGAACATGGCGAGCGCGGCGGGCAGTCCGAGGCCGCGCTCCAGGGCGTACGCGCGGGTGGACTCGGCGCGTTCCCGGCACACCTGTTCGTCGCCGGTGACGGCGGCGAACATCGCGAGGGCGGCCTGGAGGTGGCAGGCGCCGTTGTCCTGCCCGGTGGCGTACGCCTGGCGCAGGGCGTCCAGGGCGGCGGCCTCGGTGGCCTTGGGGCGCCCGGTCCAGAACTCGGCGTAGGCCCGGAACTCCATGGCCTGCGGCACGCTCACGGTGTCGCCCCGGGCCCGTGCGGAGGCGGCGGCGCGGGCGGTGGCGGTGAAGGCGCGGGTGTGGTCGCCGAGGAGGAGGGCGGCGATCCCGGAGTGGATGAGCCGGGTGGGGTCGCCGCCGGGGCCGCAGCGTCCGGCGGCGGCTTCGAGGACGTCCCGGGCGTCGTCGTAGCGTCCCTCGAACGCGGCGGCGAGCGCGCCGAGGGTGCTGGGCGGCAGGATGCCGAGCGCGTCGGCGACGGCGGCGGCCTCCCGGCAGCGGCGGAGGTCCCCGGTGTAGATGGCGGCCTCGGTGGCTCGTGCCAGCAGATGCGCGGACCGGTCCGGGGTGTGGTCGCCGACGTGCCGGACGGTGGCGGTGAGCAGGGCGTCGAAGGCCTCGGCGGCGTTTCCGGCACGCAGGGCGAGCAGTCCGGCGAGGGCGTCGTCGGCGGTGGCGGCGACGAGGCGGCGGGCCCGGTCTCCGTCGCCCGACCGCCAGGCCTCGGCGGCGGCCTGGGCGAGCAGGGGCGTGCGTTCGGCGGGTTCGGGGGTGAGCGTGGCGGCGCGTTCGGCGAGGGCGGAGGCGAGGGCGGGGTCGCCGATGGCACGTGCCACCCGTGCCGCCAGGCGGAGTTCGCCTGCGAGGCGGCGGCTGGGGCCGAGGGCGGCGGCGGCCCGGTGCCAGGACCGGCCGGGTCTCTCGCCCTCGCCGTTGAGGACGGCGGCGAGAAGGCGGTGGGCCTCGCGCCGGTCGGCCATGGACGCGGACTCGTAGACGGCGATCCGGGTCCAGGCGTCCCGGAAGACGATGCCCTGGGCGGTGGCGTGCGCGAGGCCCGCCGCCTCGGCGGTGTCGAGGGGGCGGGTGTCGAGGCGGGCCGCCGTGACGGCCCGCGCGTAGGCGTGCGTGGGCACGGGGTGCTGGTCGGCGGCGGCGAGGAGCAGCAGGAAGCGGGTGTCGCCGGGCAGGGCCCGGACGTCCCGCCGGTGGGTGCGCAGCAGGGTGGGGGCCAGTGCCAGGGGTTCGGCGGGGAGCGGGTCGAGGCCCGTGAGCTGGCGTCGGGTGAGGGCGGCGGCGAGTTCCGCGGCGGCGCGGGGGTCGCCGTGGGCGGCGTGCAGCAGGCGTACGCGCACGCCTTCGGACAGCGTGGGCACTTGGGCCGACGCTGCGTTCGGGCTCGACCACACGTTCATGGGGGGTGGTGGCGAGCGACGCGGAAGGTGCGGGGGATTCACCGGAGTCACCACACCCATCACGTTACTGGCGGGTTAACCGACCAGTAAAGACCGGCGATTTCGCCGATGCGGCGCGCGTAGACCCGCCCCGACACTCCTGGCAACCCCACCCGTTTCAGGAGGCACCATGCAGCGCCGCATGCTCCGTGCCGCCACGGCTCTCTCCGCCGTGGCCACGACGCTCCTTCTGTCGCTCACCTTCTCCGCTTCCCCCGCGCGGGCCGCCGCCCACAACCCGGTCGTCTTCGTGCACGGACTGAGCAGTTCGTCCAGCAGCTGGGACGAATGGGTCTCCTACTTCAAGGAGGACGGTTACACCGCCTCGGAGCTGTACGCCTGGTCGTACGACTGGGGCAAGTCGAACGTGACGACGGCCCGGCAGCTGCAGACCAAGATCCAGAGCGTGCTCGCCTCGACCGGCGCCGCCAAGGTCGACCTGGTCGTCCACTCGATGGGCGCGCTCAACTCCCGCTACTACCTGAAGAATCTCGGCGGGACGGCGTACGTGGACGACTTCGTCTCGACGGCCGGTGTCAACCACGGGACGACCGTGGCCGGTTGGTGCCGGTGGCTCTACACGTCCTGCTCGGAGATGTACACCGGCAGTTCGTTCCTGACCTCGCTCAACTCCGGTGACGAGACCCCGGGCAGCGTCTCGTACGCCAGCTACTGGTCGAACTGCGATGAAGCGCTCACCCCGGACACCACCGCGATCCTCAGTGGCGCCACCAACGTCGGGGTCGGGTGCGTCTCGCACACCGACATGAACAACGACCACGGTGTGTACGACCGGGTCCGGGCCTTCATCGCCTGACCGGGCGCCGGGCGCACGGGCCGCCGGCGCGGCGCACCGCGCTCCCCCACACCCGTCGCACAGTCGTTCCCCACGGCTGTGCGACGGGTGAGCCGGTGCTTCCCGGGGGACAATCGCGGTATCTGCCGTCCTCTTCGGGAGGTCCTCATGGCCCGCGCCCGCGCCACGAAGGACGCCGTGCACCACCCCCTCTTCGCCCGGTTCTACGCCAGACTCAGCGTGTCGGCGGAGCCGAGGATCGGGCCGCTGCGCGACGAGCTGCTCGAAGGGCTCTCGGGGCGGGTGATCGAGATCGGCGCCGGGAACGGTCTGAACTTCGCGCGCTACCCGGGCACGGTCTCGGAGGTGGTGGCGATCGAACCGGAGCACTCCCTGCGGCGGTTGGCCCTGGAGTCCGCCCTGCGCGCCGACGTGCCCGTGGACGTGGTGCCGGGCGCGGCGGAGGCGCTGCCGGTGAAGAGCGAGGCCTTCGACGCGGCCGTGGTGTCGTTGGTGCTGTGCAGCGTGCGGGACGTCCGGCGCTCACTGAACGAGGTGCGGCGGGTGCTGCGCCCCGGTGGTGAGCTGCGGTTCTTCGAGCACGGCCGGGGCGGCGGAGGGGCGATGCGGACGACCCAGCGGGTGCTGGACGGTTCGGTGTGGCCGCTGCTGTTCGGCGGCTGCCATGTGTCCCGTGATCCGGTCGCCGTGATGCGGGCCGCCGGCTTCGAGGTCGGGCCGGTCCGTGAGGTGCTGGTGCCCGAGCAGGGGCCGCGGCTGCCCAGTTCCTACTGTGTGCTGGGCCGGGCCCGGCGGCCCGGTGCCCCGGAGTCCACCGGTCTCACAGACTCCACTGGCGCAGCTCCCGGGTGATCTCGTGCACGCTGGCCTCGCCGCTCTTGACCAGTCGGGCCAGTTCACGCACCTGCTCGGCGGTGGTGACGACCTTGACGCCGCTGGCCACGAGATAGCCGTAGGCGACGGCGGAGGCGAACAGCGCGTTGGAGCGCTCCAGCGCCGGGATGTGCAGCAGGACCTGGAGGAGGGCGGCGGCGCGGGCGTGCGGGGTGTCGTAGACGGCGACGTCGAAGATCTGGGCCTCGTGCCGGGCGACGGCCGCGACGAGGGCGCCCCAGTCGGTGACCTGGGGGTCCCCGGGTGTCTTGCGTTCGGCGACCATCAGGAGCCAGGCGAGGTCGATGCGGAGCTGGCTCAAGGGATCAGCGACGTCCCTCGCGCCGGCCCTCGGGCTCGGTGCCGAACTCCTCGGCGAACACCGCCTCGTACTGCTTCATGAAGTCGGCGGCTGACTCGACGAAGGTGTGGCCCGCCTCGCCGGTGTCCTGCCGGACCAGTTCCTCGATGTACCGGTTCACACTCATCCCGCGCTCCAGGGCTCGTTCACGGGCGACACGGGCCGTGTCCTCATCCACCCGTACGTTCAGCTGGGTCTTGGCCATGGTTCGACGCTAGCGCCGGAGTGCTAGCGGAGGCAAGGGCGCCTTTGCCGCGCACGCCCCTTAGGGGCGCACTTCACGTGCCCCTTACATCGATATCGGGAACCCGACCTGCGACGGAGACGGTCTCGGACTTCGGGAGGATTTCGACTGTGCCTCGCGTCACACTAGGCTCGGCCGGGAACGCCCGGAATTCGAACTGGTTCGAGCCTGGAGGCCGTTTTGTCCACTGCTGCCGCTGAGCACACCCTCGGCCGCGCGGAAGCCGACGGTATCGCCGCCCGCGCCCGAGCCCTGACGAAGGCGTACGGCTCGGGCGAGACGACGGTGCTCGCCCTCGACTCGGTCGACGTGGACATCGCGCGCGGCCGTTTCACCGCGGTCATGGGCCCCTCGGGCTCGGGGAAGTCCACGCTGATGCACTGCCTGGCCGGGCTCGACACCGTCTCGGCCGGACAGGTATGGCTCGGGGACACCGAGATCACCGGGCTCAAGGAGCGCGATCTGACGCGGCTGCGCCGGGACCGGATCGGCTTCATGTTCCAGTCGTTCAATCTGATCCCGACGCTGAACGCGGCCGAGAACATCACCCTGCCGATGGACATCGCGGGCAAGAAGCCCGACGAGAAGTGGCTGAACCAGGTCATCGACACGCTCGGGCTGCGGGACCGGCTCAAGCACCGGCCCTCCCAGCTCTCCGGCGGCCAGCAGCAGCGTGTCGCCTGCGCCCGCGCGCTCGTCTCCCGGCCCGAGCTGATCTTCGCCGACGAGCCGACCGGCAACCTCGACTCCCGCGCCGGGCTCGAAGTGCTCGGCTTCCTGCGCGAGGCGGTCGACCAGCTGGGCCAGACGGTCGTCATGGTCACCCACGACCCGGGCGCCGCCGCCCACTCCGACCTGGTGCTCTTCCTCGCGGACGGACGGATCGTGGACCGCATGGAGCGGCCTTCGGCGGACGCGGTGCTCGAACGCATGCGCCTCTTTTCCGGGGGAAACCCCCAGCCCCCCGGCAGCGTACGGTCCGCCGGTCCCACCGACCTCGACAAGGGCTGAGACCGTGCTCAAGGCGACCCTGCGGAGTTTCCTCGCGCACAAGGGGCGGCTGCTGCTCTCGGCGCTGGCGGTCGTGCTGTCCGTGGCGTTCGTCTCGGGCAGCCTGATCTTCTCGGACACGGTCACCCGTACCTTCGACCGGCTCTTCGCCTCCACCTCGGCCGATGTGACCGTGGGCCCGAAGGACGACGATCTGTCGGGCCAGCTGCCGACCGGTGCCGTGGAGACCGTGCCCGCCTCGCTCGCGCAGCGGGTCGCGGGCATCGACGGCGTCGCGGACACCCATGTCGACGCGGCCGTGGAGAACGTCACGGTCGTCGACGCCGAGAACGAGTCGGTGGGTCCGACCACGGGCGCCCCCACCATCGCCACCAACTGGTACGTCACCGACCGCAGCCCCGTGAAGCTGACCGGCGGACACGCCCCGGAGGGCCCCGGCGAGGCACTGCTCGACGCGGACACCGCGAAGAACAAGGACGTGAGCATCGGCGACACCCTGACGGTGCTCGCCCAGCCGGGCTCCTTCAAGGTGAAGATCGTCGGCATCGCCACCTTCACCACCACCAACCCCGGCGCCGCGCTGGTCTTCCTCGACACCCGGGCCGCCCAGACCGAACTGCTGGGCGACCCCGACGCCGCCACCACGATCTCGGTGACCGCCGAGCCGGGGGTGAGCGACGACGCCCTCAAGCGGCGGATCGCCGACGAGCTGGGGCCGACGGCGTACGACTACCAGACCGCCGACGAGCAGGCCGAGTCCGCCGCCGCCTCGCTCGGCGGATTCCTCGACGTCATCAAGTACGTGATGCTCGGCTTCGCCGGGATCGCGACACTCGTCGGGGTCTTCCTCATCGTCAACACCTTCTCCATGCTCATCGCCCAACGCACCCGCGAACTGGGCCTGTTGCGCGCGCTGGGCGCCGACCGGCGGCAGGTGCGGCGGTCGGTGCTCACCGAGGCCGCGCTCCTCGGCCTGGTCGGGTCGACGCTCGGCCTGGCCGCGGGCATCGCGCTGGCCTTCGGGCTGATCGAGCTGATGGGCGCCTTCGGGATGAACCTCAGCTCGGCCGAGATGGTGATCGGCGTGGGCACGCCCATCGCGGCGTACGTCGTCGGGCTGGGCGTCACCTTCGTGGCGGCCTACCTCCCGGCGCGCCGGGCGTCGACCGTGTCCCCGATGGCGGCGCTCTCGGACGCCGAGATCGCCGGAGTGGGACGGCCACTGAAGGTGCGCGCGATCGTCGGCGGGGTCGTCGGGGCGGCCGGTGCCGCCGCGCTCGCGGGCTGCGCGCTGTCGACGGACACGGGTACGGCGGCCTCCCTGCTCGGCCTCGGCGTGGTCCTCACCCTCATCGCGACGGTCATCGCGGGACCGCTGCTCGTACGTCCGGTCATCCGGGTCCTCGGCGGCGCGTTCCCCGCGCTGTTCGGCTCCGTGGGCCGGATGAGCCAGCGCAACGCCCTGCGCAACCCGCGCCGGACCGGGGCCACCGCCGCCGCGCTGATGGTGGGGATCGCGCTGGTCGGCGGGATGTCCGTGGCGAGCGCGTCGATGACCAAGTCCTTCGACGACGAGATCGACAAGACCCTCGGCGCCGACTTCGTCATCCAGAACCAGAACTTCATGCCGTTCCCGCAGGAGGTCACCGACAAGGTCCGCGCCACGGACGGCGCCGGCCTGGTCGTACGGCAGCGGTTCACCCCGGTGGAGGTACGGCTGCCGGACGGCGACCGGATCGAGACGACCGCCTCGGCCTACGACCCGGACCTCGACGAGGTCGCCAACGTCACCTACGCCGAGGGCGACAGCGCCGCCGCGCTGGCGGACGGCGCCCTCGCGATGGACGTGGACTTCGCGCGGGAGCACGACGTGAAGGTGGGCAGCACGATCCCGGTCCGCTTCCCCGCCGGGAAGAGCGCCGAGCTGAAGGTGGCCGCGCTCACCGACCAGGACACCGCCGACGGCTTCGGCATGCAGGGCGGGCTGTACTTCGGGATGGGCACCATCGAGAAGTACGTGCCCGACGGCCAGGACTCGTCGCTGTACGTGAACGCCGGCTCGGGCGTCGGCGCCGACGAGCTGCGCGCCGACCTGGAACGGACCCTGGACGCCTATCCCCAGGTCCAGGTCCGCGACCAGGCCGACTACAAGGAGCTGATCCGCAACCAGATCGCCGTACTCCTCTATCTGGTCTACGCGCTGCTCGGCCTGGCGATCGTCATCGCGGTGCTCGGCGTGGTCAACACCCTCGCCCTGTCGGTGGTCGAGCGCACCCGGGAGATCGGGCTGCTGCGCGCGATCGGGCTGGCCCGGCGGCAGCTGCGGCGGATGATCCGGCTGGAGTCGGTGATGATCGCCGTGTTCGGCGCGGTCCTCGGCCTCGCGCTGGGCCTGGTCTGGGGCGTGTGTGTGCAGCAGGTGCTGGCGCTGCAGGGCATGAAGGCGCTGGCGATCCCGTGGGGCACGGTCGTCGCCGTGGTGGTCGGCTCGGCGGTGGTGGGTGTCGTGGCGGCCCTGCTGCCCGCGCTGCGCGCCTCCCGGATGAACGTGCTGGCGGCCATCGCGCACGAATGATGTACTCGCCGGGATGTCGGCTCAAGTCCCTTGCAGTTGAGGAGAGTTCATGCCGCGCCCGTTCCGTTTCGGAGTCAGTCTGCTCAGCCCCACGTCGGGAGAGGAGTGGCGCGCCAAGTGCCGCAGGGCCGAACAGCTCGGGTACGACGTGATCCTGGTCCCGGACCATCTGGGCATGCCGGCCCCGTTCCCGTCGCTGGTCGCGGCGGCGGAGGCGACCGAGCGGCCACGGCTCGGCACGTTCGTGCTCAACGCGGGCTTCTGGAACCCGACGCTGCTGGCCCGCGAGGTCGCCACCACGGACGCGCTGACCGGCGGGCGGCTGGAACTGGGGCTCGGCACCGGGTACGTACCGGCCGAGCACGAGAAGGCCGGGCTGCCCTGGGGGTCGGCGGG
Organism: Streptomyces phaeolivaceus; assembly: GCF_009184865.1. Taxonomy (NCBI): domain Bacteria; kingdom Bacillati; phylum Actinomycetota; class Actinomycetes; order Kitasatosporales; family Streptomycetaceae; genus Streptomyces; species Streptomyces phaeolivaceus. The sequence goes on from NZ_CP045096.1 coordinate 1,223,635, forward strand.
CGAGCGGGTGGACCATCTGCTGCGTACGGTCGAGGAGTTGGACCGGCTGTTCGGCTCCGAGGAGCACCAGCCGCGGCCCGCGCAGCGGCCCCGGGTGCCGTTGCTCGTCGGCGCCAACGGTGACCGGATGCTGCGGATCACCGCCGAGCACGCGGACATCGCGGCGTTCACGGGCGCGCGGACGGTGGCGGGCGGCACGCTGGAGGCGCTGACCGCCGGGGAACTCGACGAACGGGTGGGCCGCTACCAGGAGTTCGCGGCCGGGCGGAAGGAACCCGCCGAACTGAACCTGCTGATCCAGATCGTCGAACTGACCGAGGACCGCGGCGCCGCCGTGCGGCCGTGGCTCGGCCATCTCCCGAGCCTCGACGAGGAGCAGGTCCTCCAGCTGCCGCTGGTCCTCGTCGGGACGCTGGAGGAGATCGTCGAACAGGTGCTGGCGCAGCGCGAGCGGTACGGATTCTCGTATCTGACCGTCCTGGAGCCGAACATGGAGGTCTTCGCGAAGGTGGTCGAGGCGCTGCGGGGCCGGTGACCGCGGGTGGGCCGTGCCGTCCCTGTCCGGATTCTGGAATTCCAGGTCCGCCGGCCGGCCCCGTGATCGGATCGGTTCATGATCGACTTGCGTGTACGGGCCGCGACGCCCGACGACCTCGACGCCGTCCTCGCCTTCTGGAAGGTGGCCGCCGAGGGCACCAGCATCAGCGACGACCGTGCGGGCGTCGAGCGGCTGGTGGCCCGTGACCCCGAGACCCTGATCCTCGCCGAGCTGGACGGCGAACTGGTGGGCACGGTCATCGCCGGCTTCGACGGCTGGCGGTGCCATCTGTACCGGCTCGCGGTGCACCCCGAGCGGCGGCGCAGGGGCATCGGCTCGGCACTGCTCACCGCCGCCGAGGAGCGCTTCGTACGGCTCGGCGGGCGGCGCGGGGACGCGATGGTGCTCGTCCGCAACGAGACCGCCCAGCATGCGTGGCGGGCGGCCGGGTACGCGCCCGAGGAGAAGTGGCGCCGCTGGGTGAAGCCGCTCGGGGACTGACGGTCCTTTGCCGGTCCTTTACCATGGGTGGACCCGTCAACCTCTACGGAAAGGTTGTGAGCGTCCGCCCATGGGCGAGCCTCCCAGTACCCGCCTCGGTACACCTCGTACCCGAGCCGGTGCACGACATCGCGCGATCCTCCCGCCCCTGTCCGACCATGGGACGGAGGTGACCCGATGACAGAAGTGCTCCTCCTTCTGGTGGCGGTGCTGCTCTCGCTGATCTGTGGTGCCTTCGTCGCCGCCGAGTTCTCCCTGACGACGGTCGACCGGGGCCGGCTGGAGCGGGCCGTGGAGCGCGGCGAGCGGGGCGCCGCCGGCGCCCTCAAGGCCGTACGGAACCTGACGTTCCAGCTCTCCGGGGCCCAGCTCGGCATCACCGTCACCAACCTGGTGGTCGGCATGCTCGCCGAGCCGTCCATCGCCAAGCTGATCGCGGGCCCGCTGGAGGCGGTCGGCATCCCGGCCTCCGCGTCGAGTTCGGTGGCGCTGGTGATCGGTACGGCGCTGTCGACCGTCGTGCTGATGGTGGTCGGCGAGCTGGTGCCCAAGAACTGGGCGATCTCCGCGCCGCTGCCGGTGGCGAAGAAGGTGGCCAATCCGCAGCGCTGGTTCAGCGCCGCGTTCCAGCCGTTCATCACCCACCTCAACAACACCGCCAACCGTCTCGTACGGCTCTTCGGCATCGAGCCCGCCGAGGAGCTGGCCTCCGCGCGCGGCCCGCAGGAGCTGGCGGCCCTCGCCCGGCACTCGGCCAAGGAGGGCGCCCTGGAGGCGGACACCGCCGAACTGTTCGTGCGCACCCTGAACCTGGCGGACCTGACCGCGGAGAACGTGATGACCCCGCGCGTCCAGGTCATCGCCCTGGACGCCCAGGCGACCTGCGAGGACGTGGCGAACGCGACCCGGGCCACCGGCCTGTCCCGCTTCCCCGTCTACCGGGGCAGCCTGGACTCGGTGGTCGGCACCGTGCACATCAAGGACGTGCTGGCCGTGCCCGCCGAGCGCCGGCTGCGCACCTCCGTCGCCGAACTGCTGCGCGAACCGCTCCTCGTCCCCGAGTCCCTGACCGTCGACCGGGTCCTCGACCGGCTCTCCGGCAAGCGCACGATGGCCGTCGTCATCGACGAGTACGGCGGCACCGCCGGTGTCGTGACGCTGGAGGACATCGTCGAGGAGGTCGTCGGCGAGGTGCGGGACGAGCACGACCCGCACGAGACACCCGACCTGGCACCCGTCGGCACCGACGAGGACGGCCGCGAGCTGTACTCGGCCGACGGCTCGGCCCGCACCGACCAGCTGGCCCGCGTCGGCCTGCGCGCGCCGCACGGGCCGTACGAGACGCTCGCGGGTCTCGTCGCCACCGAGCTGGGGCGTATTCCGGCCGTCGGTGACACCGTCGAGGTCGTCGGCTGGCGGATGGACGTGGTGGACGCTGCCGGACGCCGGGCCGCACGCGTGCTGCTGCACGCGCCGACCGCGTCCGACGAGGAACAAGACGAGCACCGGACGCGCGAGGGAGAGACGCGATGACCGCCGTCCAACTGCTGATCGGTTTCGCGACGCTGGTCGTCAACGCCTTCTTCGTGGGCGCCGAGTTCGCGCTGATCTCGGTGCGCCGCAGCCAGATCGAGCCGTACGCCGAACAGGGCGACCGGCGGGCCCGCAGCGTGCTGTGGGGTCTGCAGCACGTGTCCGCGCTGATGGCCGCCGCACAGCTCGGCATCACCCTGTGCACGCTGGTCCTCGGTGTGGTCGCGGAGCCCGCGATCGAACATCTGCTGGAGCCGGTGTTCCACGCGATGGGTGTACCGGAGGGCGCGGGGCACGTGGTGTCCTTCGTGATCGCCCTGACCCTCGCCACCTATCTGCACATGCTGCTCGGCGAGATGGTGCCGAAGAACATCGCGCTCGCGGAGCCGGTGCGCAGCGCGCTGCTGCTCGGCCCGCCGCTGGTGACGCTGTCGCGCGGGCTGCGTCCGGTGATCTTCACGATCAACGCCTTCGCGAACACCCTGCTGAAGCTGATGCGGATCGAGACGAAGGACGAGGTCACGGCGGCCTTCTCGGACACCGAACTCGCCCGTCTCGTCGCGGACTCCAGCGAGGCCGGACTCATCGACGACCGCGCGCAGGAGCGGCTGCGCGACGCGCTGGAGCTGGGCCGCAGGCCCGTGCGCGATGTGGTGCTCCCGCTGGAGCGGGTCGTGTACGCGGGGATGGGGGTCACCCCGGAGGAGCTGGAGGGACTGTCGGCCGAGTCCGGGTTCTCCCGCTTCCCCGTGGTCGACGAGGGGCGCCGGATCGTGGGCTATCTCCATGTGAAGGACGCACTCGACACGACGCCGCGCGATGTGCCGTTCTCCGTCCGGGACATGCGGTCCATCGCCCGGGTCCGGGAGACCACCCCGCTGGACGACGTGCTCACCGCGATGCGCCGCAGCCGGACGCACCTGGCGGCCGTGCTGGGCGAGGACGGCCGACTGGCCGGGATCGTGACCATGGAGGACGTACTGCGGGAGCTGCTGGGTCAGCCCAGCGTGTGACGAGGGCCGGCCCAGCGTGTGGCGAGGGTCAGGCGAGTGTGCGGGGAGGGTGACCGACCGCTGGGTATGTGCACGGGGTACCATTTCTGTCGCCATGCAGACGAATCCCAGCCACTCCGGCCCCACCTACTCCAGCCTCGTCACGGTCGGCGACTCCTTCACCGAGGGCATGTCCGACCTCCTCCCCGACGGCTCCTACCGGGGTTGGGCGGATCTCCTCGCGGGCCGCATGGCCGCACGGACGCCCGGCTTCCGGTACGCCAACCTCGCGGTGCGCGGCAAGCTGATCGGCCAGATCGTCGCCGAGCAGGTGGGGGTCGCGGCGGCGATGCGGGCGGATGTGATCACGCTGGTCGGCGGCCTCAACGACACGCTCCGGCCCAAGTGCGACATGGGCCGGGTGCGCGGTCTGCTGGAGGAGGCGGTGGAGCGCCTCGCGCCCTCCTGCAAGCAGCTCGTGCTGATGCGCAGCCCCGGCCGTCAGGGCCCGGTCCTGGAGCGGTTCCGGCCGCGCATGGAGGAGCTGTTCGACTGCATCGACGAGCTGGCCGCCCGGCACGGCGCCCTCGTCGTCGACCTGTACGGCGCGCCGTCGCTGGCCGACCCCCGGATGTGGGACGTGGACCGGCTGCACCTGACGGCCGAGGGGCACCGCCGGGTCGCCGAGGCGGTCTGGCAGGCGCTCGGCCAGGAGGCGGAGGACCCGGAGTGGCGCACGCCGATGCCTGTCACTCCGCCGCCCGGCTGGACCGCCCGCCAGGTGGCCCACGCCCGGTTCGCCCGCCAGTATCTGCTGCCGTGGATAGGCCGCCGCCTCACCGGCCGCTCCTCGGGCGACGGCCTGCCGGCCAAGCGACCCGAGTTGCTGCCGTACGAGGGCCCGCTAGCGTAAGGAACCGCCGTACCCGCACCGGGAGGCCCACGTGTCCACGACAGTGATCAACCTCAAGGGCCGTATCCGCGACTTCGGCCCCCGGCTGGAATTCGCCCCCGGCGACCTCGTGTACATCGGCCGCCGCTGGACCATGGGCCACTGGGACCTGCCGCGGCACCCGCTCTTCAACCCGTTCCAGTACGACACCGAGAAGAAGAAGCGCGACGGGACCCGGGCCGAGGTGATGGCGAAGTACCGCGAGTACCTGACCTCCGACCCCGACCTCATGGCCCTCGTACCGCAACTGCGCGGCAAGACCCTGGCCTGCTGGTGCGCACCGGAGCCGTGCCACGGCGACATCCTGGCGGAGCTGGCGGACGCCCCGGACCGGCCCTCGTAGGTTCCTCCGAAGAGACCCTCGGCGCTCACCTGCGCGAATCGCCAGTAGAATCCGTACACGTGACTTCTGCGCCAGCCAAGCCCCGCATCCCGAACGTCCTCGCCGGACGTTACGCCTCCGCCCAGCTCGCCACGCTCTGGTCGCCCGAGCAGAAGGTGAGGCTGGAGCGGCAGCTCTGGCTGGCCGTGCTGCGGGCCCAGAAGGATCTCGGGATCGAGGTGCCGGACGAGGCGCTCGCCGACTACGAGCGGGTCCTCGACACCGTCGACCTGGCCTCCATCGCCGAGCGCGAGAAGGTCACGCGGCACGATGTGAAGGCGCGGATCGAGGAGTTCAACGACCTCGCCGGGCATGAGCACGTGCACAAGGGCATGACCTCCCGCGACCTCACCGAGAACGTGGAGCAGCTGCAGATCCGGCTCTCCCTGGAGCTGGTCCGCGACCGGACGGTGGCCGTCCTGGCGCGCCTCGGCAAGCTGGCCGGTGAGTACGGCGAGCTGGTCATGGCGGGCCGCTCGCACAACGTGGCCGCGCAGGCCACCACCCTCGGCAAGCGCTTCGCCACGGCCGCCGACGAGCTGCTGGTGGCGTACGGCCGGGTCGAGGAGCTGCTCGGCCGGTACCCGCTGCGCGGTATCAAGGGCCCGGTGGGCACGGCCCAGGACATGCTGGATCTGCTGGGCGGGGACGCCGCCAGGCTGGCGGAGCTGGAGGACCGGATCGCCGGACACCTCGGCTTCGCACAGGCGTTCACCTCGGTCGGCCAGGTCTACCCACGCTCGCTGGACTACGAGGTCGTCACGGCCCTCGTCCAGCTGGCGGCGGCGCCCTCCTCCATCGCGAAGACGATCCGGCTGATGGCCGGGCACGAGCTGGTGACCGAGGGCTTCAAGCCGGGTCAGGTCGGTTCGTCCGCGATGCCGCACAAGATGAACACGCGGTCGTGCGAGCGCGTCAACGGCCTCATGGTCATCCTGCGCGGGTACGCGTCGATGACCGGCGAGCTGGCCGGCGACCAGTGGAACGAGGGCGATGTGTCGTGCTCGGTGGTGCGCCGGGTCGCGCTGCCGGACGCGTTCTTCGCGCTGGACGGTCTGTTGGAGACCTTCCTGACCGTGCTCGACGAGTTCGGCGCGTTCCCGGCCGTCGTCGCGCGTGAGCTGGACCGGTACCTCCCCTTCCTGGCCACGACCAAGGTGCTGATGGGCGCGGTGCGCGCGGGTGTCGGCCGTGAGGTCGCGCACGAGGCCATCAAGGAGCACGCCGTCGCCTCCGCGCTCGCCATGCGCGAGCAGGGCGCCGAGCGCAACGAACTCCTCGACAAGCTCGCCGCCGACGACCGCATCCCCCTGGACCGTGACCGGCTGGACGCCCTCATGGCCGACAAGCTCTCCTTCACGGGCGCCGCCGCCGACCAGGTCGCCGTGGTCGTCGCGCGGATCGAGGAGATCGTGAAGCAGCGCCCGGAGGCCGCCGGCTACACGCCGGGAGCGATCCTCTGACCCGCTGGACCCGGGCCGAACTGGAGGCCGCCCGCGACCGGCTGGTGCCGGATGTCACCGCGGACGGCCTCCGGGTTCTTTTCTGCGGCATCAACCCGGGGCTGATGACGGCCGTCTCCGGCCACCACTTCGCCCGGCACGGCAACCGCTTCTGGCCCGTCCTGCATCTGTCCGGCTTCACGCCCCGGCTCCTCAAGCCGTCCGAGCAGGGCGAGTTGCCGTCGTACGGGCTCGGCATCACCAATGTCGTCGCCCGCGCCACGGCACGCGCCGACGAGCTGACGCCGGAGGAGTACGTCGAGGGCGGGCGGCTGCTGACCGCCAAGGTGGAGCGACTCCGGCCGCGCTGGCTCGCGGTGGTCGGCGTGACCGCGTACCGGGCCGCGTTCGGCGAGCGCAAGGCCGCGGTCGGGCCGCAGGAGCGGACGATCGGGGACGCGCGCGTGTGGGTGCTGCCCAACCCCAGCGGGCTGAACGCGCACTGGACGGCGGCGGCCATGGCGGAGGAGTTCGGACGGCTGCGGGTGGCGGCGGACGCCTGACGGGCCGGCGCGGCGCCCCGCCCCGCTGGTCAGGGTGGGTCGATCTCCGTTATCAGCGCGACGAGTTGGTACGGCAGCTCCTTGTCCCACTGGGAGACGCCGAGCGCCACCCAGCGGCCGTGGCCGTCGGCCCGCCACAGGTGTACGTCGGGGACGTGGGAGCTGAGCGGTCCCCAGGGCTCGGGTATGTCCTCACCGTCCGTCGAACGGTCGAGCACGCTCCGGAGGCTGAACACATCGGGGGCACCCCACCGCGCGGCGAGCCGCTCCGACAGTGCGTCCCGCTCCGCCTCGTACTGCTCCTCGGCCTCCTCCCGCCGCGTTCCGTCGTCCTCCCAGAAGTCCGTGCTCGTCTCTAACTCGGCCATGTGCCAGCCCGGTCCGGCCGTGCCGGCGTCCGAGCGGCCGGGCTCCGCAGGGAAGTCCTCGGAGCACAGCCGCTCGATGACGGCGAGATGCTGCGTGATGCTCATGAGGTCCAGTAAAGCGGGCACCACTGACAATTGGCACGGCGTCAGGAGGCCGGGGCCGCCCCATCCGCCCCGGCGGACGCCGCGGATGGGGCGGTCGTGAGCCCGGCGGGCCGCTGACCCGCGGTAGGAGCCGGCGGGAATCCCGAGGATCGGCGGCGGGCAGGGTTCCGCAGGTCGCGGGCGCCCGGATTCCGCAGGTCGGGGGCGCCAGGCACTCGCCGGGGTCCGTCGTGGCGGGTACCATCCGGCGGACATGGGCGCGAGCTGGGAGGACAGGCGTTGGGGCGACTGACCGGCGGGGATCCCTCTCTGCTTCGAAGAATCAACTCGGCCGTGGTGCTGCACGCGCTGCGGGCCACGGACCACGCGACCCTCACCGAGATCACCAGGGTCACCGGGCTGTCCCGGCCCACGGTCGAGGGCGTCGTCGAGGGGTTGGTCGAGGCCGGTCTGGTGGTCGAGCGGGCCGCCGAGGAGGGCGCCGCCCGACGGCAGGGGCGCCCGGCGCGGCACTACCGGTTCCGGGCCGAGGCGGGCCATCTGCTGGGGCTGGACGTGGGCTCGCACCAGGTGACCGCGCTGCTCGCGGACCTCGACGGGCGGGTGCTGGGCTCGCTGTCCAAGGACGTCTCCGAGTCGGCGTCGGCGGACGACCGGCTGGAGCGGCTGCGCTCCACCGTCGCCGAGCTGCTCCGCAGGTCGGGCGTCTCCCGGGGCTCGCTGCGGGCGGTCGGCGTGGGCAGTCCGGGGGTCATCGAGGCCGACGGTGCCGTACGGCTGTGCGCGGCCCTGCCACAGTGGACGGGCCTGAATCTGGGTGAGCGGCTGAGCCGTTCCTTCAAGTGCGCCGTCCTGGTCGAGAACGACGCCAACGCCGCCGCCGTCGCCGAGCACTGGAAGGGCGCCGCCGCCGAGTCGGACGATGTGGTGTTCGTGCTGGCGGGGCTGAGCCCGGGCGCCGGTTCGCTGATCGGCGGGCGGCTGCACCGGGGGTACGGGGGCGCGGCCGGTGAGATCGGCGCGCTGCATCTGCTGGGCCGCGAGGCCACCCCGGAGGCGCTGCTGTCGACCACGGACGAGCCGCTGCATCCGCTGGACGAGCAGGCCGTCGCCGAGGTCTTCAAGCACGCGCGCGAGGGCGACGAACGGGCCCGTGAGGCCGTCGACCGCTTCATACAGCGGCTCGTCCACGACGTGACGGCCCTCGTCCTCGCCCTCGACCCCGAACTCGTCGTCGTCGGCGGCTGGGCGACCGGCATCGACGACGTCCTCGACCCCCTCCGCCACGAACTGGCCCGCTACTGCCTCCGCCCGCCCCGCGTCGCCCTCTCCCGGCTGGGCGAGGCGGCCGTCGCCATGGGCGCGCTCCGGCTGGCCCTGGACCATGTCGAGGAACAGCTGTTCGCGGTGGAGGGCACGGTCACGGCACGCCGCTGACCGACACCGCGTACGGGTGCGGGTACTGGTACGCCGCGCCCCTCGGATGTCCGAGTGCGCGTACGAGAACGCCGCGCTCCGGATGTCCGGAGCGCGGCGGGTGCGGCTCGAAGGGGGCGTGCGGCTCGTCAGGAGGCGCGGCGCTCCGGGCCGTGGTGGATCTCGACGTCGCCCGAGGTGCCGAAGGTCAGGCGGCACGTGTCAGCACGGTAGGTGGCCAGGGAGACGGCCGCCGTGCGTCCCTCCGCGTAGAAGCGGGTGGTGACGACGAGGACGGGCGCACCGGGCAGCCGGTCGAGCTCCTTGGCGTCGTCCGCGCGCGCGGAGCCCAGTTCCACCGAGCGGTCCTGCCCCTCCAGCTCCAGGCGCTGCAGCTCACGCAGCACGGCACGCGCGCGTGCGGCACCGGAAGGAGTGTCTATGGCGGAGAGGGCGGGCACCGAGTCCGCCGGGATGTAGAGCAGTTCGGCGGCTACGGGCTGGCCGTGCGACATCCGGGAGCGGCGCACCACGTGCACCTGCTCGCCGTGCACGCTGTCCAGGATGTCGGCGACCGCGACGGGCGGTGCCGAGTCCACGCAGTCCACGGCCTGCCACGCGTCGCCGACGGTGCCCGGCCACGCGTGCTGTTCGGTGCCGACCGCGACCCCCACGCGCGGGGGCGCCACGGTGGTGCCGACGCCGCGACGGCGCTGCAGCCGGCCCTCCAGTTCGAGCTGCTCCAGCGCTTGGCGGAGGGTGGCCCGCGCGACGCCGAAACGGGCCGCCAGATCACGTTCGTTGGGCAGGATCTCCCCCACCGAGAACTCGGAGTCCAATGCCTCAGTGAGCACGGTCTTCAGATGCCAGTACTTCGGTTCCGGCACCGATTCCAGCTGCTGGGTCCCCACCCTGTCCTCCGCTGCTTCGCCGTGGCCCGGCGGCGTTTTTGGCGCCCTTGTTTATTAAAGGTTGTTGCACTTTCTTGCGACCATAGGCCTGCCCCCACCCTTGGTCAAGACCAATCATCGAACCCTCAGGCATTCGACAGGTCGGACGCGACACAGCGTTCATCGAGCCTTCACGGTCGTACGACGGGCCGTCGTACGACCGTTGACAGGGCGTCGCTCGGCGCCGCGCGGTCTACGACACCGCCGTGAGCGCGAGCAGCTTCTCCGGGTTGCGCACGACGTAGACGCACTGCACGCGCCCGTCGGCGACGTCGAGTTGCAACACGCTGTCGACCTTGTCACCGGCCAACAGGACCACCGCGAGGCCGCCGTTGATCTCCATGAAGCGGAACGCGGCGTCCGGGATGCCCTTGCCCGCCGCGCCGTGCAGGAACCGTCCCACCTTGTCGGCGGTTTCGAGGACCCGCACCGGTGCCTTGCCGATGCCGCCGCCGTCGCCCACCAGCCGGACGTCGGGGGCCAGCAGCGCCATGAGCCCGTCGAGGTCACCGCCGGTCGCGGCGGCGAGGAACCTCTCCGTCAGCTCTCGGCGTTCGGCGGGGTCGACCTCGTAGCGCGGGCGCCGCTCGTCGACGTGCCGCCGGGCCCTCCCGGCGAGTTGGCGCACCGCGGGCTCGGCGCGGTCGATCATGGCCGCGATCTCGGCGTACGGAAAGCCGAAGGCCTCCCGGAGCACGAACACCGCGCGTTCCAGGGGCGAGAGGGACTCCATGACGACGAGCACGGCGAGGGAGACGGTGTCGGCGAGGACGGCCCGCTCGGCGGTGTCCGGGACGGTGGCCCCGTAGTCGGTGACGTACGGCTCCGGCAGCCAGGGGCCGGGGTAGGACTCGTTGCGCGACTGCACCTGGCGCAGCCGGTCGATGGCGAGCCGAGTGGTGATCCGGACCAGATAGCCGCGCGGTTCGCGCACCTCCGACCGGTCGGCGCCGGACCAGCGCAGCCAGGCCTCCTGGACCACGTCCTCCGCGTCGGCGATCCTGCCGAGCATGCGGTAGGCGACTCCCATGAGGACGGGACGGTGCTCTTCGAAGACGTCGGTCGCGATATCGGTGGTCACCCTTCCATCCCAACCCGAGGGACACCGCCCTGTCCAGGCGATTCCGGGGACGCGCGGCGGCTTGTTACCCACAGGGACTACCCGCCGGTAGCAGTTGCTGACAAGCTGTCTATGAACGCCGCACGTCAGCGCGCCCCCTCCCAGACGAGGAGCTGCACCATGTCCGCCGCCACGGTCTCCTTCCAGGTCCCCACCCCGCTCGGCCCGCGGCCCGTGACGGTCTCCTACGCGCGCGAGGGCGCGGGCGAGCCGCTGCTCCTGCTGCACGGCATCGGCCACCACCGGCAGGCCTGGGACCCCGTGGTCCACATCCTGGCGGCCGAGCGCGAGGTCATCACCGTGGACCTGCCCGGCTTCGGCGAGTCCCCCGCGCTGCCGGACGGCCTCACCTACGACCTGCCCACGACGACCGCCGTGTTCGGCGCCTTCTGCGAGGCCCTGGAGCTGGACCGCCCCCATGTGGCCGGCAACTCCCTGGGCGGCCTGCTCGCCCTGGAGCTGGGCCGCGAGAAGCTCGTACGGTCCGTCACGGCCCTCTCCCCGGCCGGATTCTGGAACGAGGCCGAGCGGCGCTACGCGTTCGGGGTCCTGCTCACCATGCGGCACATCTCACGGCGGCTGCCGCTGCCCCTGGTCGAGCGCCTGTCCCGCTCGGCGGTCGGCCGTACCGCGCTGACGAGCACCATCTACGCCCGCCCGAGCCGCCGTTCACCGGAGGCGGTGGTCGCCGAGACGCTCGCGCTGGCCGGGGCCACCGGGTTCGACGAGACCCTCCGGGCCGGCGGCAGCGTCCTGTTCACCGACGACGTCCCCGGGCTGCCGATCACCGTGGCCTGGGGCACCCGGGACTGGCTGCTCGTCCGCCGCCAGGGTGTCCGCGCCAAGCGGGTCATCCCCGGCGCCCGTCTCGTGCGACTGCCCGGCTGCGGCCACTGCCCCATGAACGACGATCCGGCCCTGGTCGCCCGCGTCATCCTCGACGGCAGCCGCTGACCCGCTCGCGACGGCGGGCCTCGCCTCGCGGCGGGTCAACGCCCCCGATCCCAGGGCGACTCCGGCGCCCACCAGCGCGCTGCCGACGGCCTGGGCGGCACCGTAGGAGCCGGTGCCGACGAGCGGGGCCGTGCAGGCGGCGGCCACCGGGATGAGACCGGAGAAGAGCGTGGCGCGCTCGGCGCCGATGCGCTGCACGCCCATGTACCAGCACACGAACCCGACCACCGTGACGACCGCCGCCTGCCCCAGCAGCGCGGCGGTCTCCGTGCCGTCCGGGCGGCGCAGCCAGGACCCGCCGTCGACGGCGAGGCCGACGACCGCCGACTCGACCGCCGCCACCCCGCAGACGGCCGCCGACAGCAGCCTCGGACCGAGCGGTCGCAGCACCGGCACCGCAAGCACCGCGAACCCGACCTCGCCGGCCAGCGCGCACACCGAGAAGGCGATGCCCGCGCCGTCCGTCCGCCCCCAGCCCTGGACGGTGAACGCGCCGGCCGCGACCAGCAACGCCCCGTGGACGACGAGGCGTTGCGGGCGGCGGCCCTCCAGCAGCGGCACGAGGACGGCCACGACCACCGGGGCGCAGCCCACGAGGACCCCCGGTACGGCCGGTTCCGCCGTGCGTTCGGCGGCGATCACGGCGACGTTGAAGCCGACCGTGCCGACCGCCGCGAGCAGCCCCAGCCGCGCCCACTGCCGTGCGGTGAGGCGGCGCAGGGGTGCCGTGCCGCCCCGGCCGAGGAGCGGGAGCAGGAGGAGGCAGGCGAAGCCGTAGCGGAGGAACTGGCCGCCCGCGTACGGGTAGTCGCCCAGGACGCTGTTGGCGGTGAAGGAGCCGCCGACGAGCACGCAGGCGAGGGCGGCGAGGAGCGCGCCACGGCCGGCGGGGGCGGCAGGGGCGGCGGACTCGGTGGGCGGGGTGGACGGGGTGGACGGGGTGGGCGTGGGCTTCATGGTCGCGACGCTAGGGAGGCGGGCGGCCCGGTTTAAGGTCCACTTCCATGACGTCATCGGGGACCAATCCGGAGTCCGCCGCCTGGGCAGCCGCCTGGGAGCTGCTGCTGCCGGTCGCCGACGCGTCCCCACGCGCGCGTGGGCGCACGTTGCAGGCGGCGCTGCGGGAGGCGATCCGGTCGGGGCGGCTCGCGCGGGGCACCCGGCTGCCGTCGAGCCGGGAGCTGGCCGCCGATCTCGGGGTGTCGCGCGGCCTGGTGACGGACGCGTACGAGCAACTGGTCGCGGAGGGATATCTGCGCAGTGGCCGGGGTGCCGGGACCTGGGTGGGCGCCGCCGTGCGGGCCGCCCCGCCCCGCGCGTGTGACCTCGCTCCGCGCTCCCCCGGTGCCCGCGCCGACTTCGTGCCCGGGACGCCGGACCTGTCGCTGTTCCCGCGCGCCGCGTGGGCCGCGGCGCAGCGCGGGGTGCTCGCGGAGCTGCCGCACCGGGCGCTGGGCTACCCGGATCCGCGCGGGCTGCCCCGGCTGCGCACGGCCCTCGCCGAGTTGCTCGCCCGGCGCCGGGGCGTGGTCGCCGATCCGGAACGGATCCTCGTCGTGTCCGGCGTGGCGCAGGCCACGACCCTTCTCGGATTCGTGCTGCACGCACGCGGGACGCGTGTCGCCGGTGTCGAGGACCCGGGCAGCCCCGAGCACGCGACGCTCTACGCCGCCGCCGGGCTGGACACCGTGCCGCTGCCGCTGGACGCGGAGGGGATCGCGCTCGGGCCGCTGCGGGAGTCGGGGGTGCGGGCGGTGGTGACGACGCCCGCACACCAGTTCCCGACGGGGATCGCGTACTCCGCGCGGCGGCGGGGCGAGCTGCTCGACTGGGCGCGGGCGGTGGACGGGCTGATCGTCGAGGACGACTACGACGGGGACTTCCGCTACGACCGGGCGCCCGTGGGCGCCCTCCAGGGGCTCGATCCCGAGCGGGTCGCGTACACCGGGTCCGTCAGCAAGTCGCTCGCGCCGGGGCTGCGGCTGGGGTGGCTGCTCGTGCCGGCGGCGCTGGCGGAGGAGGTGGTCGAGCGGAAGCGGACCATGGATCTCGGGCATCCCACCCTCGATCAGGCGGTCTTCGCGCGGTTCGTGGAACGGGGGGACTACGACCGGCAGTTGCGGAGGTGCCAGCGGGCGTATCGGGAGCGGCGTGATGTGTTGGTGGCCGCGCTCGCCGAGAGCTTTCCCGGGGCGGAGGTGTCGGGGATCGCGGCGGGGTTGCATGTCATCGTCTCGCTGCCGGGTCGGTACGGGCCGGTCGAGCGGCTTCTGGCTCGGGCTGGGGGTGCGGGGGCCGCCGTGCGGGGGTTGGGGCAGTACGGGCGGGTGCCGGAGGAGGGGGGTCGGGTGCGGCTGGTGCTGGGGTACGCGCATCTGTCTCCGGCGCGGATTCGGGAGGGGGTGGGGGTGCTGGCGTCGGCGGTCGGGTGACCGTGGTCTTCCTCGCCCCCGCCGCCCCTACCCGTCCCATCCCCGGGGGCTGCGCCCCTTCGACCCCATCCCCATCTGCGGGTGGGTGGGGGCCGATCGCGCAGTTCCCCGCGCCCCTTGAAGGGCCTGCGGCCCTTTTCGGGGGCGCGGGGAACTGCGCGATCGGCCCCCACCCACCCGCACCCGACGACGCGCCGAATCACCCGGACATGACGTGGCGTCGGCTTTCCGTGCGGGCCGGACAGTTGTTCACTTGTCGTTTCCGTGTGCGCTGCGGCGTACCAGTAGTTGTGGCAGTGCACATTGGCCGGATCCGTCACTGGAGGCGCATTCATGTCACACCGTCCGCCGAGTCCCCTGCCCGGTCGCCGCAGCGTGCTGCGCGGCTCGCTCGCCGCGTCGGCGGCGCTGGCGCTGCCCGGTTCCGTCGCGCTCGGTTCGGTACCGGCGCTGGCCCTGTCGGGGCGGCCCAAGGCCGGGTGGGGTGTGCAGACCGGTGACGTGAGCGCGCACTCCGGGCTGGTGTGGGTGCGGTCCGACCGTCCGGCGCGGATGATCGTCGAGACGTCCGCCACCGAGTCGTTCCGCCACGCGCGCCGATGGCACGGCCCGCTCCTCGGCGCCGACACGGACTTCACCGGTACGACACGGCTCGACGGTCTGCCGTCGGGCGAGCAGATCCACTACCGGGTGCTCCTCGCCGACCCGGACGACCCGCGCCGCACCGGCGAACCGGTCACCGGCACGTTCCGTACGACCTCGCTCAAACGCAGGACCGGGGCGCGGTTCGTGTGGTCGGGCGACCTGGCCGGGCAGGGCTGGGGCATCAACCCGGACCGCGGCGGCTACCGCATCTTCGACGCGATGGGCGCGCTGGACCCGGACTTCTTCCTGTTCAGCGGCGACACCATCTACGCCGACGGGCCGATCGCGGCGACGGCCGCGCTCCCCGACGGCAGCACCTGGCGGAACATCACCACCGAGGAGAAGTCCAAGGTCGCCGAGACGCTCGCCGAGTTCCGGGGCAACTTCCGCTACAACCTCCTGGACGAGAACCTGAAGCGGTTCAACGCCCAGGTCCCGGGGATCGTGCAGTGGGACGACCACGAGGTCACCAACAACTGGTACCCGGGTGAGATCCTCACCGACACCCGGTACACCGAGAAGAGCGTGGACGTGCTGGCGGCACGGGCGCGGCGGGCGTTCAGAGAGTACTTCCCCATCTCCACGCTGCGGCCGGGCGCCCGGGAGGGCCGGGTGCACCGCGTGCTGCGCCACGGTCCCCTGCTGGACGTGTTCGTGCTGGACATGCGCACCTACCGCAACGCCAACTCGCCCGACACACAGACCACCGACCCGGTCGGCATCCTCGGCGCCGAGCAGCTGGAATGGCTCAAGCGGGAGCTGTCGCGGTCGCGTGCGGTGTGGAAGGTGATCGCCTCCGACATGCCGCTCGGACTGGTCGTGCCGGACACCGGGGACGGCAAGCCGAACATCGAGGCCGTGGCGCAGGGCGACCCGGGCGCGCCGCTCGGGCGCGAACTGCAGATCGCCGAGCTGCTGCGGTTCGTCAAGCACCGGAAGATCACCGGCACGGTGTGGCTGACGGCCGATGTGCACTACACCTCGGCGCAGCACTACCAGCCGTCGCGGGCCGCGTTCACCGACTTCGAGCCGTTCTGGGAGTTCGTCTCCGGCCCGCTCAACGCCGGTGCCTTCCCGGCGAACGCGCTGGACAACACCTTCGGACCCGAGCGGGTGTTCGTGAAGGCGCCGACCGCCGCGAACGTGTCGCCGGCGGGCGGCTACCAGTTCTTCGGCGAGGTCGACATCGACGGCCACAGCGGTGAGTTGACGGTCCGGCTGCGGGAGCAGGACGGGACCGTGCTCTACACGAAGGTGCTGCATCCGGGGCTCGTCGGACAGTAAGCCGCAGGCCGTAACCCTCAGCCCGCAGCCCTCAGTCCTCAGCCCTCAGCCCGCAGCCCGTACGACATGAGCCCCTGACCCTCGCGTTTGCGCAGGTCAGGGCGATTGTCAGTGGTCGCGCCTACGGTTTTCCCATGACGCGATCTCTACAGGCCGTGGCCTACACGCGACCCTCCGTGCTGGAGTCCGTGGCGGGCGGACGCCGGCTGGGGCTGGAGACCTCCCGGGGTGCGACCCCGACGGGGGTCGAGGACCATCCGCGGTTCTTCTCGGGCTTCCTGACCTCCCCTCAGGTGGCGGCGGCCGGGCTGCTGGCGGTGGCCGACGTGGCGACGGCGCGGTACTTCCAGCAGCAGCTGCGGACCTCGCTGGATCCGGTGGTGACGGGCAACGGGGACCGGCTGCGGTTCGAGTCCTTCTCGGGCTGCGGCGGGGTCTACGCCCGGCTTGACGTGCTGGAGCCGGGCCTGGACGGCGGCGAGGTGGGGCACGGCACGACCAACGTGGACGTCAACAACCCGCTGCGGGAGGCGCTGTCCCGGCTCGGCGGGGACGATCCGCTGCATCTGCGGGTCGGCCCCGAGGAGTTGGCGGTGACCACCCTGGACGGTCCGGTCGTGGAGAAGAAGGTGCCGCTGCCGGACCGCTGGCTGCGCGGTTTCGCCGAGGCCCAGGTGACAGCGGCCGGGTTCGATCTGCGGGCCGAGCTGCCCGCCGCCGAGGCCGTGCGGTTCCTGCGGTCGCTGCCGCGCGGTGGCGCTCGCGGGGCCTCGCGGGGCGCCCAGTGGGTCGTGCCCGCCGGACGCGCCCTGCGGCCGACGACCCGGCCCGTCCTCGGCGCGGTGTGTCTGCCGGGCCCGGAGCGGCTGGTCGCCCTGCGGCGGGTGCTGCGCCATGCCACGGCCCTGCGTGTCTACGGCCCGCCGGCCACCGGGGAAGCCGCCCTGGCCAGTGCCTGGGAGGTCGTGCTCCCCGGGATGCGGCTCACCCTCACGCTGTCCCCGGAGGCCGCGCGGGGCTTCTCCGGCGAGGGCGGTGTGCTGGAGGCCCTGGCCACGGACGAGGCGGCCGAGGACGCGGAGCTGATCGGGGTCCTGCTCGCCTGGGAGCCGCGCGTAGACGTCGGCGACCTGGCCGCCTCCTCCGGCCTGCCGGCCGAGCGGGTGCGGGCGGCGCTGACCCGGCTGGGCACCTCGGGACGCGTCGGCTACGACACGGCGGAGGCCGCGTACTTCCACCGCGAACTCCCCTACGACGCCGACCGCGTCGAGCGCCACAATCCACGGCTGCGCTCGGCCCGCGCCCTGGTGGCGGCCGGGGCGGTCTCCTTGGACGGCGACGTCGGCACGGTCACGGCCGAGGACGGCCATGTCCACCGGGTACGGGACAGCGCGGGCACCCTGACCTGCTCCTGCCTCTGGTGGGCGAAGTACCGGGGCGGTCGCGGCCCCTGCAAGCACGCGCTGGCGGTGCGCGTGGTCCGCCGGGGCGCGACGGCGGAGCGGGACGACACAGAGGCCGACGCCGGACGGGGCGGGGCACGGAACGACGGGGGTGCGCGATGACTGCGGGGTCGGGGTCGCTGATGAGGGCGGTGCGGTCGGGGAACATGAGTGACCTGGTCGCGCTGGTGGACGGGATGACGGACGCCGAACGGCGGGCGTGCGTGCCGGAGTTGAAGCAGTTGCGGAAGGAGCTGCGGGCGGAGCCCTGGAGTTCCCCGGCCCAGCGCGCGTATCCGACGCTGCACGCGGCCGGTGCCGCCTGCCAGACCGGTGCCGCCGCCGTGGCGGCCTGGCTCACCGGGTCCGAGCTGCGCTGGCGGCAGGCACCGCCACCGGTCCTGATCGAGGTCCTGGGCGACCGTGATCCCGCCTGGCTCGCCGAGGTCGTGCGCCGCCTGGCGGAGCGCCCGCTCTCGGCCGACGTCCCGTACGACCTGATGGCCGGCCTCGTACGGCTCGCGGGCTGCCCCGTGCCCACCTCCGAGGCCTATGTGCGCGGCTGGATGGACCACATCGGGCGGGCGCGCCGGCAGGCCGGGACGGTCATCGGGAACCTGCGGAACGACCCGCATCTGGCGGAGCTGGTGGCCGCGCTGTTCGAGACCGAGGAGATCGGCGCCCGCAGCAACTGGCGGTACGGCGTCGGGCTCAACGACTGGACGTACGCGCTCACCCAGCTGACCCGGGAGGGCCTCCTCGACCGCAAGGTCATGGTCGACGGGTGTGTGGCCCGGCTGCTGCGCGGCGGCGGCTCCACCGCGGACAACAAGGTCTTCCTGGGCCTGCTGACCGCGCTCGACCTCACCCGCGACGAGCGGTGCGAGCGGATCGCGGACTGGACGGCGCTGTGCGCCGACGCGCCCTCCACGGTGGCCGCGCACGCGCAGTCGGTCCTCGCGGGCTTCGCGCTGGACGGCGCGTTGGGGTCGCGCCGGTTCGCGGAGCTGTCCGGCGCGGTGCTCTTCCGCACCGAGAAGAAGCTCGTCCGGGCTCAGCTCGTCCTGCTGGGCAAGGTGCTCAAGGCGGACCCGTCCACGGCGGCCGAGCTGCTGCCGGTGGCCGCCCAGGCGTTCGGGCACGAGGACACGGAGGTGCAGGAGAGGGCGCTGAAGCTGATGGAGCGCCACCTCGGCGATCTCGACGAGGACGGCGGGGCGAGCCGGGCGCGGGACGAGATCACCGACCTCGCCGCCCAGTTGAGCCCGGGGCCGCGTGTCCGGGCCCTCCGGCTCCTCGGTGCCCCGGGGGCCGAGGAACCCGCCACCGAGGTGTACGAGGAGCTGCTCCCGCCCGTGCCGTCGCCGACCCGGCTCGCCACCGCGCCGGAGACGGTGACCGAACTGGCCGAGGAGATCGGTGCCCTGCTGGCCTCGGAGGGCGGGGTCGGCGCGTTCGAGCGGGCCTTGGACGGACTCGTACGGCACGCGCACCGGGACCGGGACGCGCTGGTGGAGGCACTGGGCCCGGCGGCGGCCGGACGCTGGTGGACGGACATGGACGCGGGGCCCGTCGACAAGTACTTCCGGGAGTCGCCCCACGGTCTGGAGATCGTCGTCGCGACGCTCTTCGAGCGGGTGCGCACCGACACCCTGCGTCCGGCGCGCAACCGGGCCGACGAGTCGGCGGGTTGTGTGCACAGCGGTCTGGCCTGGTCGTTCGACGCCCGGCTGCGGGAGATCGCGTATCGGATCCGGACCGAACCGCTGCCGTTCCTGCTGGCGACACCCACCTGGAGCACGGGTTCGCTGGCGGCGGCGGACCTGGTGGAGCGGCTGGACGTCTACCGGCGGTCGGGTGCCCGGCCGGGCGAGGCGGACTTCGCGCAGGCCCTGCTGCGGGTGCGGCGCGACGACCCGTCGGCGCTCGCCTCCGCCGCGACGGCGGCCCGGAAGCTGGGCACCAGGGAGGGCGACCGGCTGGCCGAGTGGCTGCTGACCGACGTACCGTCGCAGCCCGTCGAGCGGAGCCGTACGGCCGGGCCGAGGAGGCTCGTGGAGTTCGGTGAACTGCCGGAGATGCGGGGCGAGTCGTTCCCGCCGGAGTTCCGTCGGCTGGGCCGTCCGTCGTCCGTGTACACGGACCGGTACTACTGCCCGCACGGGGACGACGACGAGTGGAAGCACTGGCTGGCGATGGTGCCGGGACGGCCGGAGCTGGTGGCGGGACGCGTCCTGCGCGATCTCTCCATGGCCACCATCGAGGACACCCGCGGCGGGTACGGGTTCCTGCCGGCGCTCGCCGAGGCGGAGGGCGAGGCGGGCCTGGCCGTCCATCTCTGTGTGGCGTACGGGCTGGGCGCGCGGCGGGCCGAGGACCGGCTCGCCGCCGTGGACGCCCTGCTGGTGCTGGCGGCGCGGGGGCGGCTGGACGCGAGGCGGCTGGGCACCGATCTGGGGGCGCTGGCGGTTCTGGGGAGTGTGAAACCGGCGCGGCTGGCCGAGGCGACACGGACGGCGGCCTCGACGGGGGCGTACGGCACGGCCTGGTCGGTGCTGCGGGAGGCGCTGCCGCCGCTGCTCGCCGTACTCGCGGACGGGCAGGGGGCGAAGCCGGCTCCGGCTCCGCGCGGTCTCGGGGATCTCGTGGGCGTCGCCGCCGAATGCGTGGAGCGGTCCGGGGCGCGCGGGGAGCTGCCGTATCTCGCGGAGGTCGCGGAGCGGCGGGGCTCGTCCCAGCTGGTGTCCCAGGCCCGGCGGCTGCGCGCGACGCTGGAGGAGACGGCCGTCTGACCTCTGCGGTCACGATGGGCATCGGTTCCGACAGCACCAGTCATACAAAATGCAACAAAAGGTGCGGAACGATGCTTTTACCGGTCAGTCACAAAGCGTTCGTGATCACGCAACACCGTTCGTTCACAGTGGCCCCATGACTCCAGACATCTCTGATGCCATGCGGGCGCGGAACGGACGCGCGATCCACCACCACCTGCTCTCGGCCACGGCCGGGTTCCGTGGCTGGTGGGAACGGCGCCAAGGGCACGCGCCGCCGACCAGTGATACCGACGCCCGGCCGCCGCTCGCCGATGGGCGGCAGGCCGGGCCGTCCGAGGCGGACGCGCCGGTGGTCACCGGTGCGACGCTGATGTGGCGGATGCGGACGACCGTGAAGGACGGGCCGGGCTCACTGGCCGTGCTGTGCACGGCGCTGGCGGAGCACCGGGTCGACATCCTGAGCCTCCAGACGCATCCGCTGGCCGAGGGCACGGTGGACGAGTTCCTGCTCCGGGCGCCCGAGGAGCTGTCGGCCACCGCGATCGGGCGGGCCGTGGCGGAGGCGGGCGGCTCCGAGACCTGGATCGAGCGCGGTGATGCCCACGACCTGGTGGACGCGCCGACCCGGATCCTCGGCCTGGCCACCCGTACGGCGCTGGACGCGGCGGAACTGCCGCTCGCGCTGCGGCAGTTGCTGGGCCGCTGCACCATCCGCTCGCTGCCCGCCACCGCTCCCGGCTCGGGCCGGGCTCAGGAGAGCGCCCCGGTCGAAGGGGTCCTGGAGGACACGGTGATGCGGCTGCGGGCGCCGGAGGGTGGGGTGATCACGGTGGAGCGGCCGTATCTGCCGTTCACGCCGACGGAGTTCGCGCGGGCGCGGGCCCTGGTGGAGCTGGACGCGCGGCTGGGGCCGCGGGTCCCTCGCGGCGAGGACGTGCTGACGCTGCCCGAGGGCAACGACATCACGGTGCGACGGGCCGACGGCGGGGATCTGCGGGCGGCCAGGGAGATGCACGAGCGGTGCTCCGCGCGCACGTTGAGCATGCGGTACCACGGGCCGGTCGGGGACGCCGACCGGTATCTCAAGCATCTGCTGAGCCCGCGCTTCGGGCGGACGCTCGCCGCGCAGACCGCCTCGGGCCGTCTCGTCGGGCTGGGTCACCTCCTCTGGGACGGAGACGAGACGGAGATCGCGCTGCTCGTCGAGGACGAGTGGCAGCGGCGCGGGATCGGCGGCGAGCTGCTCCGCAGGCTGGTGGACATGGCGGCCGGTACGGGCTGCGAGAACGTGTACGTGGTGACGCAGTCGTCCAACACGGGGATGGTCGCGGCGATGCGGGCGCTTGAGCTGCCGCTCGACTATCAGATCGAGGAGGGGACGCTGGTGATCACCGCGCGGCTGGACGAGGTGCGGGTGGTCGAAGCCGCGGAGGGGCGCAGTCGGGGTTGACGCTCCGTCGCCGGCTACCGGTGCGCTGTGGCCGGTCGCGGGGTTCCCCGCGCCCCTGAAGGGGCGCGGCTGCCGGCCTCTGCCCCCAGCGCGCCGTCCAGATCCGTCCACAGGTCCTCGACGTCCTCCAGGCCCACCGACATCCGCAGCAGGCGGTCGCCGACGCCCGCGCCCCGGCGGTCCGTCTCGCCGACGACGCGGTGGCTGATGGAGGCCGGGTGCTGGATCAGGGAGTCCACGCTGCCGAGGCTCACCGCCGGGGTGATCAGACGGACGGCGGCGATGACCTCTTGGGGGTCGCCGTGGACCTCGAAGGCGATCATGGCGCCGCCGATGCGCGGGTAGTGGACGCGGGCGACGCGCGGGTCGGCGGCGAGGCGGCGGACGAGGTCCGCGGCGGTCGCCGAGGCCGCGCGGACCCGGACCGGGAGGGTGGACAGACCGCGCGGCAGGAGGTAACCGGCGAGCGGGTGGAGGATCCCGCCGGTGGCGAAGCGGATCTGGCGCAGCCGCCCGGCGAACTCCTCGTCGCAGGCCACGACCCCGGCCATGACGTCACCGTGCCCGCCGAGGTACTTGGTGGCGCTGTGCAGGACGAGCCGGGCGCCCTGTTCGACGGGGCGTTGCAGCACGGGCGTGGCGAAGGTGTTGTCCGCGAGCAGCGGGACCGAGCCGCAGGCGTGGGCGAGGGCGCGGAGGTCGAGTTCGGCGAGGGTCCGGTTGGCCGGGGACTCGACCAGCACCAGGCCCGTGTCGGGGCGCAGCGCGTCCGTGACCCCGGCCGGGTCGACCCAGGTGACCTCGGTGCCGAGCAGCCCGGCGGTGAGCAGATGGTCGCCGCAGCCGTACAGCGGTCGTACGGCGACGACATGGCGCAGGCCCATCGAGGCGCGGACCAGGAGGACGGCGCTCAGGGCGGCCATGCCGCTGGCGAAGGCGACCGCGCTCCCGGTGCCTTCGAGGCGGGCGAGTGCGGTCTCGAAGCGGGCGGCGGTCGGGTTGCCGAGCACGCTTGTAGCTCGATCGTATGGTCGTCACCTTGCTGGCTTGCGGCAGCCGGTGAGGGGCGGGATAGCGTTGCTGCGCGACCTGGGACGCCGGGTGCGGTGCCGGCGTGCGGGGCCCCTGTTCCACCAGTGAGATGGTTCAGGGCCTCCCGTCGCCTCTGGCCGCATCTACTGGCCAGGTCGTGAGGGACTCCGCCCACTCGGCTCGGACCATGGACAGGATCCGTGTCACCGCCCGAGATGCGAAAGCGGACGACCGGTGCGCCCAAGACCGTTCGGGGCGTGCCGGTGAACCGGATCACCCCCGGCGCGCCGCCAAGGAACGGTAGGTGGTCGACAGGTCGGCGGTCTTCGGCCGGGCGGGTCGACGCCCGGCGTGCACGGCCTCGGTGGCTTGTCCACCAGGCCGCGCCGCTTGGGCGTGATCCTCACCCATCAGCTGCACCTGATCCGGCCAAGCTTGGGGCGCGGGCTGGAGGCCTTGCTGTCCGTGCAGGTCAGGCCGCATCGGCGGGAGCTGGTGGGGCCGTTCGTGGAGCGGATCCGGGCGCTGCCGGAGTCGCGGACCGTCTACCACCTGACCGGGCCGGACGACTATCCCGTGCATGTCGCGGTCGCGGACATGGCGGATCTGCAGCGGCTGGTCCTGGACGGGTTCACCTCGCGGCGGGAGGTGGCGCGGGTGGAGACCCGGTTGATCTTCCAGCAGTGGGAGTGCGGGCCGCTGCTGCCGCCGGACACCGAACGGACCGCGCCGTGAGGGCTCCGGCCCGGATCACGCCATGAGCGGAATCCGGCCGACGTAAGGCTCAAGCGCCCGTCAAGCAGCTGACGTCGTCCCGCTGCCGTACCAAGATTGTCGGCATGGCTGACACCAAGAGCTTCCTGCCCCGCGAGGTCGCCGACGCGTACGTCGACGACCTCATCGCCCTCGACCCCGTGACCGGTACCTATCTGGGTGTGAAGGAGAGTTCCGGCAGGTTGCCGGACACCTCGCCGGCGGGCCAGGAGGCCCGTGCGGAGCTGATCCGGGCGACGCTCGCACGGCTCGACGAGGCGGAGCGGCAGCCGGGCGCGGACAGCGACGCCGAGCGCCGGTGCGCGCGCCTGCTGCGCGAGCGGCTGACGGCGGAGCTGGCCGTGCACGAGGCGGACGAGGGGCTGCGCGCGGTCGGCAACATGGTGACGCCGCCGCACGAGGTGCGCGAGGTCTTCACGATCACGCCCGCCGAGACCGAGGAGGACTGGGCGGCGATCGCGGAGCGGCTGCGCGCGGTGCCGACGGCGTACGCCGGTTACCGCGAGTCCCTGGCGCTGGGCCTGGAGCGCAAGCTGTACGCGGGCCCGCGTCCGACGGCGACCTTCATCGGCCAGCTCACCGAGTGGGCGGACACGGACGGTTCGGGCCGCGGCTGGTTCGAGGACTTCGCCGCCGCCGGGCCTCAGGCGCTGCGCGCCGAGCTGGACGAGGCCGCGCGCGGCGCGACCAGGGCCGTGGTGGAGCTGCGGGACTGGATGCGTGACGTGTACGCCCCGGAGGTCGCGGACGCGCCGAACACGACGGGCCGGGAGCGGTACGGCAGGCTGGTCCGCTACTTCACGGGCTCGGACCTGGACCTCGACGAGGCGTACGGGTACGGCTGGGCCGAGTTCCACCGGCTGTTCGGCGAGATGAGGAAGGAGGCCGCGAAGATCCTGCCCGACGCCGGGACGCCGTGGGTGGCGCTGGCGCATCTGGACGAGCACGGGCGGCACATCGAGGGCGTCGACGAGGTCCGTGAGTGGCTGCAGTCGCTGATGGACGAGGCGATCGAGGCGCTGGACGGCACCCACTTCGACCTCGCCGAGCCGGTCCGCAGGGTCGAGTCGTGCATCGCCCCGCCCGGCGGCGCGGCGGCCCCGTACTACTCGGCCCCGACCGAGGACTTCTCCCGCCCCGGCCGCACCTGGCTGCCGACGATGGGCGCGACCCGTTTCCCCGTGTACGACCTGGTCTCCACCTGGTACCACGAGGGCGTTCCCGGCCATCACCTCCAGCTGGCGCAGTGGGTGTACGTCAAGGACGACCTGTCCCGCTACCAGGCCACGATCGGCGGGGTGAGCGCCAACGCCGAGGGCTGGGCCCTGTACGCGGAGCGGCTCATGGACGAGCTGGGCTTCCTCAAGGACGCCGAGGAGCGGCTCGGTTATCTGGACGCGCAGATGATGCGCGCGGCCCGGGTGATCGTCGACATCGGTATGCATCTGGAGCTGGAGATCCCGGCGGACTCGCCGTTCCACCCGGGCGAGCGCTGGACCGTCGAACTGGCCCAGGAGTTCTTCGGCGCCCACAGCAGCCGCCCGGCGGACTTCGTGGAGAGCGAGCTGACCCGCTATCTGACGATGCCGGGCCAGGCCATCGGCTACAAGCTCGGCGAACGCGCCTGGCTGCTGGGCCGGGAGAACGCGAAGCGGCGCCACGGCGACGCCTTCGACGCCAAGGCGTGGCACATGGCCGCGCTCTCCCAGGGGTCCCTGGGCCTGGACGACCTGGTGGACGAGCTGTCCCGGCTGTGATCCGGGCCGGCCGGGCCCACCGCCGTCCTCGGTCCGGCCCGGCCGCCGCACCGGTCCGGGCGGCCGGAAGCCGCGGAGCCCCTCAGCCCGTCAGGGGGCTCACCCGGACGAGGCCGAGCCAGGTCTCCGGTCCCGTCGAGACATGGGCGGCGCGCACCCCGTAGCGGCCGGGGGCCAGCTCCACCCGTATGTGGTCCGTGTCCGTGAACGCGCGGCCGGGCCAGGCGGCGTCGAACAGGACGACCGGACCGGGCACCCGCCACTCCGCCTCCGGCTCCCAGACGGCGGAGGCGAGCGCCGCCGGGACGTCCGCGAGGAGTTCGGCCTCCGAGTCGGCCGCGTACCAGCGGACGAAGGTGCCGTGCTCGGGGAGGTAGGCGGTGGAGGCGGGTTCATGGCCGAGGACCAGGGCGCGGGTGTCGCCGACCGGCAGCAGGCCCACGTATCCGTCGACGTCACAGGCCCGGTCGTAGTCGGACGACGTCTCGTCGCCGTCGGCTCCGGCCCAGAACGACAGCACCGCCTCCGGCAACGCTATGAGCGGTCCGCCGCTCGACTCCACCCACCGCACCGCACCGGGCACCACCACCGTATCCGCGTATCCAGCCATGCCCAGAAGCTACACGGCGACCGCGCGGCCGAACTCGCCGCCCCCGAGCCCTTCTTGACAGCCTGTCAACACCCGCAGTCCGCGGTGTTCACCGGCGTGGTCAGCGGGTCGGCCGCGCGCTTCGCCGCGCCCTCCCAGGTCTCGTGGGCGAGGCCCTCGCGCGCCCAGTACTCGAAGCCGCCGAGCATCTCCTTGACCTGGAAGCCGAGTTCGGCGAGGGCGAGGGCGGCGCGGGTCCCGCCGTTGCAGGCGGGGCCCCAGCAGTAGGTGACGACCGGCACGGACCTGTCGAGCAGCTTCTCGGCAAGTTCGGGGATCAGCGCGGTGGGGAGGTGGACCGCGCCCGGGATGTGGCCCTGCTCCCAGGACTCGGTGGAGCGGGAGTCGAGGACGGCGAAGCCGGGGTCGCCGTCGGCGGCGAGGGCGGCGGCCACGTCGGAGACATCGGTGTGGAAGACGAGACTGGCCCGGAAGTACGCGGCGGCCTCGGCCGGAGCGGCGGGGGCGACCCGCAGGACGGAGTTGACGGCGGAAGTGGTGGTAGCGGCGGTGCCGGTGACGCTCATGAGCTGGCCTTTCCCTCGTGGAAGCCCTTGTTTCCCTGACCGGAAATCTACGAGCGTTGATCGACTTCCTGAAGGGGCGATCCACGGCTCGACTCTTGATCGGCCGGGGATTCCCCTGCTATCCATCGGGAATGACCGCGAATCCCCCGTACGATCCCGACTCCACCGACTGGCGCGTCCTGGAGGTCCTCCAGCGCGAGGGCCGGGCCAGCTTCGCCGAACTCGCCCGTGCCGTGTCGATGTCGCCGAGCGCCGTGACCGAGCGGGTGCGGCGGCTGGAGGAGGCGGGCGTCATCCAGGGGTACGCGGCCGTCGTGGACCCGGAGCGGCTGGGGCTGCCGATCCTGGCGTTCGTGCGCCTGCGCTACCCCAACGGGAACTACAAGCCCTTCCACGACCTGGTCTCCGTCACGCCCGAGATCCTGGAGGCGCATCACGTCACGGGCGACGACTGCTTCGTGATCAAGGTCGCCGCCCGTTCGATGCGCCATCTGGAGGAGGTGTCGGGCAAGATCGGCGCCCTGGGATCGGTGACGACGAGCGTCGTCTACTCCTCCCCGCTCCCCCGCAGGCCCCTGGGTCACTGATCCCACCGGGGTCAGTGACCGCGCTGCCGTACCACCGAGCCCGTCCGCTCCTTGACGACCTCCAGCTGGGCGTGGACGCGTCGCCGCAGGTCGGCGACATGGCTGACGATGCCGACGCTGCGGTCGCGTTCGCGCAGCGCGTCGAGGACGTCGAGGACCTCGTCGAGTGTCTGGTCGTCGAGGCTGCCGAACCCCTCGTCGATGAAGAGGGTGTCGAGGCGTACGCCACCGGCCTCGTCGGTGACGACGTCGGCGAGACCGAGGGCGAGCGCGAGGGAGGCGAAGAACGTCTCGCCGCCGGAGAGCGTGGCCGTGTCCCGCTCCCGCCCGGTCCAGGCGTCGACGACATGCAGCCCGAGCCCGCTGCGGCCACGGCCGGCCCGGTCGTCGGAGTGGACGAGGGTGTAGCGGCCGGACGACATGCGCTGGAGGCGTACGGTCGCGGCGGCGGCGACCTGTTCCAGGCGGGCGGCGAGGACGTACGCCTCCAGGCGCATCCGGCGCTCGTTGTCGGCGGAGGTGCCGGCCGCGAGCCCCGCCATCCGGGCGACGCGGTCGTACTCCTCGCGCAGCGGCGCCAGTCGGCGTACGGAGGCGGTGGCCCGTGCGGACAGCCCGTCCAGTTCGGCGCGGCGGCGCTCGGCGGCGTCCCACGCGGAGACGGTGTCCTGGAGCCGCCGGGCGGCGGCCGTGGCGGACCGCTCGGCGCTCGCGAGGTCGGCGGGCGGCAGCTGTGCCGCGGCGGCCGTCTCCGCCTCGGCGAGCACGGCCCGCACCGCCGCCTCCTCCGACTGCCGGGCGTCGAGGCGGTGTTGGAGGTCGCGGTGGGCGGCGTCGTCGAGGACGGCGGCGGCAGCGGCGGCCGGGGTGTCGAACCCGGCGCGGAAGGCCGCGTCGGCGAGGCGGGCGTCGGCGTCCTTGAGCCGCTGCGCGGTGTCGTCGGCCGCCCGTACGGCCTCGGCGGCCTCGGTGAGCAGCGCGGCCGTCCGCTCCAGCTCGGCGGCGCGCGCGGCCACGCTCTCGGCCTCGCCCCGGGCCTGCGTCAACTCTGCTTCCAGGGCTGTCTGTTCGCGCTCCAGCGCGTCCCGTCGGGTGTCGCGGGACGCGGCGCGCACCGCCGCCTCCTGCCGGGCGGCGATCCGCCGGTCCCGCTCCCGCTCGGCGTGCGCCAGGGCTTCCCGCGCGGGATGCAGCCCGGAGGCACCGTGCCGCGCCTGCGTGTACGCGTCCTCCAACTCGGCCGCCAGCTCGGCGAGTCGATCGGTGGGCGTGTCACCGGCCTCGGCGCTCGCGGCGGCCAACGCCCGCTGGACGAGCCCGAGTCGCCGCTCCGCCCCGGCACGCTCCTCGTCGGCCCGCTGGAAGTCGGCGAGCGCCCGCTCCTCCGCCTCCCGGTCCACGTGTCCGGCGACCTTCCGGGCCGGCTCGGGGTGTTCCGTGCCGCCGCAGACGGCGCACGGCCGCCCCTCGACGAGTGCGGCGGCGAGTTCCGCCGCGATGCCCGACAGTCGCTGGTCCTTGAGGTCCAGCCAGTGCGCGCGGGCCTCGACCGCTCGCTCGGCCAGCCGGAGCACGCGCGCCTGGGCGTCGTCGGTGTCCCGGCCGAGCTGATCCCGCTGCCGGGCGGCCCCGAGCCGTTTCTCGGCGGGTTCCCGCCGCTCGGCGAGCTGTTCGGCGCGGGTGGCGGCCTCCTGGGCGGACTCGATCCGGGCCCGCAGCCGCGCCTGGGTGGTCTCCCACTCGGCCAGCCAGTCGCCGGTGTCCTGGAGGACGTCCGTGTCGGCGCGCGCCTCGTCGGCCAACTCCGCCCGCTCGGTGAGGAGTACGGCGAGCCGTCGTTCCGCCCGGCGGGCCGACTCCAGACCGCCCAGCTCCTGCGACATCCCGCGGGCGGCGGTGGCGAGCCCGGCGGCACCGGCGTCGGCGTACGCGCGCGGCAGCCCGGCACGCGCGCGGGTGTTCTCCTCACTCGCCCACCGGTGTTCGCGCTCGGCCTCCTCGCGCAGTTCCAGCGCGGGCACCACCGCCTCCGCCTTGCGGCCACGCTCCATCCGCGCCCGGTCCTCCCGGTGGGCCTCTGCCCGCTCCTCCAGCAGCGCGGCACCCTCCCGGGCCTCCACGAACCGCCTTTGCAGCCGCGCCACTTCGCGTACGTCGTCCAGGACGTGGTCGGCGGCGGCCCGCGCCGACTCGGCGGCGGCGCGCGCGCAGTGGGCGATGGTGAGCCGTTCACGGGCGGTGCTGCGGGCGACGGCGGCCCAGCCCAGCACGGTGCCGGCGAGGCCCGGGTCGCCGGGGGTCAGTTCGGGAAGCTCCGGGGCGTCCCCCGCCGCCTGCTGCATGCGGTGGGCGTCGGCGAGCAGGTCCGCGTCGCCCTCGCGCACCCGCGCCTCGGTCGCCCGGCGCCGGTCGGCGAGCCGCTTCTCGACGGCGGCGAAGTGGTGGGTGTCGAAGAGCCGGCCGAGCAGCCGGCCCCGGGACTCGGCGTCGGCGCGCAGGAACCGCGCGAAGTCGCCCTGCGGCAACAGCACGACCTGGCAGAACTGCTCCCGGCTCATCCCCAGGACCTGGGTGATCTCCTCACCGATCTCCTGGTGCGAGCGGCTGAGGTCCTTCCAGGAGGCAGCGACCGCGTCGTACTCGCGCAGCCAGGTCTGTCCCTTGTCGAGTGTGGTGCCCTCGCCGCGCTTCTTGGGACGCTCCCAGGGCGGCTGCCGGGTGATCTCCAACCGGCGCCCGGCGACGGTGAGTTCGAGCCGGACCTCGGTGCGTGTCGTGGGCGCCGCGTGGTCACTGCGCAGGGTCATGCCCTGACCGCTCTGCCGTGCGCCGGGCACCGAGCCGTACAGCGCGTAGCAGACGGCGTCCAGGACCGACGTCTTCCCTGCGCCGGTCGGACCGTGCAGCAGGAAGAGCCCGGCCGCCGAGAGAGCGTCGAAGTCGACGGACTGGGCACCGCCGAAGGGCCCGAAGGCGGTGATGTCGAGCCGGTGCAACCTCATCGCACACCTGCCGCAACGGCTCGCCGGGCCGCCCGGAGGGCCCAGCGCCCGACGGAAGCCGATCGCCTCGCCGTCATCGCACGACCTCTCGGAGCGTGTCGTCGGCCCGTACGGCGTCGAACGCGTCTCTGAGGACGGTCCGTTCGTGTTCGTCGGGTCCGGTGCCGCCGCGGACATGGGCCACGAAGTCCTCGGCGATCTGCTGGTCGTCACGGCCGGCGAGGCGCCGGGCGTAGGAGATGTCGGGGTCGCCGGGGGCGCGCTCGGGGTCGAAGGCGAGGCTGAGCGTGTGCGGGAAGCGTTCGCAGAGCCGGGCCATGGGCTCGGCGGGCCGGACCGGGTCGGTGAGCGTGGCCTCGACCCAGGCTTCCTCGTGCCTGGCCAGCTCCGGGTCGGCGAGCAGGTCGTCCAGCCGCCCCCGGATCCGGGCGAGGGGGCGTGGGACGGGGCAGTCGATCCGCTCGGCGTCCACCGAGCCGTCGGCGCCGAGGTCCACCAGCCACATGCTCTTGCGGTGGTCGGCCTCGGAGAAGGAGTACGGCAGCGGGGAGCCGGAGTAGCGGACGCGGTCGGTGAGGGTCTGGCTGCCGTGCAGATGACCCAGCGCCACATAGTCGACGCCGTCGAAGACCCCGGCCGGCACGGAGGAGACGCCGCCGACGGAGATGTCCCGCTCGCTGTCGCTGGGCGCGCCGCCGGTGACGAAGGCATGGGCCAGGACGACGGAACGGGTGCCCTCCGCGCGCGTGGCCAGATCCGTGCGGACCCGGTCCATGGCGGCGGTGAGCACCGCCTCGTGGCCCGCCTTCTCCACTCCGAACTCGTCCTTCACCAGGGCGGGTTCGAGATACGGCAGCCCGTAGAAGGCGACCTCGCCGTGGGCGTCCGGCAGCATCACCGGGGTCCCGGCCGCCGAGGCCGCGGTCCGCAGATGGATGCCGGCCCGGCCGATGAGGCCCGCGCCGACGCCGAGCCGCCGCGCCGAGTCGTGGTTCCCGGAGATCATCACCGTGGGCACGTCCAGTTCGGCCAGTCGGTGCAGGGCCTCGTCGAACAGCTCGACGGCGGCCAGCGCGGGCACCGCCCGGTCGTACACGTCCCCCGACACGACCACCGCGTCCACGTCGCGCTCCCGCACGGTCGTGACCAGATGCCCGATGAACTCGGCCTGCGCGCCGAGCATGTTCACCCGGTGGAACGCCCGACCGAGATGCCAGTCGGAAGTGTGCAGCAGCCTCATGATCCCCGAACCTAACAGGCGGGTCGGACATCACGGGCGGCTACCGGCGAACCGACCCCGCGCACGCCGCCCGCCGCCGTGTCCCACGCGCGTGTGCCCCACGCGCGCGTGCCGCGCGACGCGGGTGAGACCCCGGTCACGTGTCCCCGTACGCCTCGCCGCCGAGTTCGAACCCGGCGGTGCCCGCGGTGGTGTCGGCGAGCCAGGCGCGGAAGGTGTCGACGTCGGCGTCGGGGAGGCCGATCTCGATGGTGACGGCCTCGCCGTAGCGCACGTCACGGACCTCGCGCCCGGTGGACCGCAGGTCGTTCTGCACCTTGCCGGCGCGCTGGTGGTCGACGGTCACCGTGGCCAGCCGGAAGCGCCGGCGCGTGAGGGTGCCGAGCTCGTCCAGTGCCTCGCCCACGGCACCGCCGTACGCCCTGATGAGGCCGCCCGCGCCGAGTTTGACCCCGCCGTAGTACCGGGTGACGACGGCGACGACGTACCGCATGTCCCGGCGGAGCAGCATCTGCAGCATGGGGACACCGGCGGTGCCGCCGGGTTCGCCGTCGTCGCCGGCCCGCTGGACGGCCGCGTCGGCGCCGATGACGTACGCGAAGCAGTTGTGCGTGGCGTCGGCGCGCTCCTTGCGGACGGCCGCGACGAAGTCCTGGGCCTCCCGCTCGGTGGCCGCCGGGGCGAGCGCGCACAGGAACCGCGAGCGGTTGACCTCGGTCTCGTGCACGCCGGCGCGGGCGACGGTGCGGTACTCGTCCTGCATCCGGCCACCCTATGCGCAGGCCGGGGCACGCCCGCGCGGGGCGTCCACCGGGGCGGTGGCCCCGCGCCGCCGCTCAGGGCTTCTTCTTCCCCCGGGCCACGATCAGGTCCGTCAGCAGTGCCGTGCCCGGGGCGAGCGCGGCCCATGTCTCGCCGTGCCAGGAGAGGAAGGCGAGCGCCGAGGTGGGGAACTTGGTCCGTATGTCGTCCAGGGTGTCGTCGAGGGCGTCGCCGGCCAGGTCGAGGACCAGTTCCTCCAGCCCCGGGTTGTGGCCGACCAGCAGCAGCGTCCTCACCTGGTCGGGGGCCTCGCGCACCACGTCGAGCAGCTCCGGCACATCGGCGGCGTACACCCGCCGGTCGTGCCGTACGGGCGGCGGTGTCCCCCACTCCGCGGCGGCCAGCTCCCAGGTCTGCCGGGCCCGTACGGCCGTGGAGCAGACGGCGAGATCGGGCAGACAGTCCGCCTCGGCGAGGGCGCGCCCGGCGGCGGGGGCGTCACGCAGACCGCGTGGCCCCAGGGGCCGTTCATGGTCGGGGACGCCCACGGGCCAGGCGGACTTGGCGTGGCGCAGGACGACGAGTCTGCGCAGGGGGCCCGCGCCGGCGCGCACGATCATGCCGTTGCTCCGATCTCACGGGTCAGCTCCAGACCGAGGAGCCGGTCCGCGTAGGCGTACGTCTCGAATCGCGCGCCGTCCGGCATGTCCCGCGCCCCCTCCACCTCGCGCAGCACGCCGAGCACCGCGCGTACGTCGAGATCGTCCTCCCAGGCGGCGCGCAGTGCCTCCCGCACGGGCTCGGGGACCGGCTTCGAGGGTCGTGTCGCCCAGGCCGCGACCGCCTTCCGCCAGTGAGCGAGCGTGTCGGCGGCCTCGGCGAGGGCGGTGGCGTCGAGCGGGACGGGGGTCCGGTGGGGGTGGGAGAGGAGAGCGAGCCGGAGGGTGGAGCCCGTCACGGCGGGCTCCCCGGCTCCGCTCACGGCGGCGACCTCGACCCTGACCTCGGCACCGGCACCGATGGGCTTCCCCGAGCCGGTCACGCGCAGCACTCGCTGCCCTCCCCTCGTCACGGTGGCCTCGCTGGGCCGGATGCCGAGGTCGTCGGCGCGCTCGCGCAGCCCGGCGGGCGGGTCGGCGACGAGGAGGACTGGGCTGCCGCCAAGTTCCAGGGCACGGGCGAGGACGTCGGCGACCAGCAGGACGCGCAGGGCCGAGGTGTCGTCCTCCGACACATCGGCATGGACCCGGGTGAGCGCCCTGCGGATCTCGGCGGGCTCGCCGGTCCGGGCGTCGGTGATACGCAGCACGGGCTGAGCGTAGGCGCGGGAGGCGCCGAACGCAGTGCGGAGGACGGCATTTCCGGACATCGAACCGACCTCCGGCCCCGGGAATCGCCGGACACCGCCCGCTGTTGCCGCAGGCGGGCCCCCTCACAGGGCGCCCCCACACGGCCCACCGACAAAGGAGACGGCATGTACGGCGACCCCGCCACGATCCGCACGGTCCTGACGGAACTCGGCGACACCTGGGCCGTCGTCGGCCTGTCCAACAACCGGGACCGCGCGGCGTACGGCGTCGCGCAGGTCCTCCAGCGCTTCGGCAAGCGTGTCGTCCCGGTGCACCCCAAGGCCGAGACCGTCCACGGCGAACAGGGCTACGCCTCCCTCGCCGACATCCCCTTCCCCGTGGACGTCGTCGACGTCTTCGTCAACAGCGACCTGGCGGGCCCCGTCGCCGACGAGGCCACCCGCATCGGCGCCAAGGCCGTCTGGTTCCAACTGGGCGTGATCGACGAGGAGGCATACGACCGAACCCGCGAAGCGGGCCTACACATGATCATGGACCGCTGCCCGGCGATCGAGATCCCGAGGTTGGCACAAGGCTTTTGATCTCGCAGGGGCGCGGGGAACGGCGCGAGCCCCCACCGAACCCACCGAACCCGCACCCGGCGCCCCGCCCGCCACCGTCTCCCCCTCCCCCGACACCTCACTCATGCGCCACCACAGCCACAGGCACCCCCGCATGATGAAGCACCGCGTGCACGACCGGTCCGATGTGCGCCCCCACCGGCGAATGCCGAATCCGCCGTCCGACGACCAGCAGGGAGGCGTCCCCGGACGCCTCCAGCAGATGCTCCGCCGCCTTGCCCCGGCGTGACTCCTCCACCACCTCCACGCCCGGAAACTCCCGCCGCCACGGCACCAGCACCTCCCGCAGGGTCCCGGCCTCCACCTGTCCGACGTCCGCGTCGAGATCGGCCTCCAGACCGGGCCGTTCCCGGAGGCCGGAGTGCGGCGGGGGACGCCAGTCGTGGAGGATCCGCAACGATGCCGTCCGCGCCACCGCCGCCTCGAACGCGAACCGGATCAGCGTGTGATCCGGCTGCACGGTGTCCAGCCCGAGCACGACGGGCCGGAACGGCCCCCCGACACCCGGATCCCCGGCCGGTCCCGGCGCGTGCTCGTCCCCGGCCGGCCCCGGTATGTGTTCGTCCGCGGCCTGCTCCCCGGCCCGGACGAGGACGACCGGCCGCTCGGTGTGCGCGACCACGTGCATGCCCACGGAGCCCAGCAGAAACCCGGCGAGGCCGCTCAGCCCCCGGGAACCGAGAACCAGCAGTTCCCCGCCGTGCGCCACCCCCACGAGTTCCTCGCTCGCCCGGCCCGTCAGCTGCTCCACACGCACGTCGACGCCGGAGTGCCGCAGCCGAATCCCGTCGGCCGCGTCCCTCAGCACCTTCCCGACGCCCGTGTCACCCCACGCGCTGCGCCCCACGGCGTCCGGGATCTCCACCACCGTGGGCGGACCCGTGCCCGGCCCCAGCACCGGCTCCCGCCCCATCGGCTCGGGCACCGGCTCCCAGACGTTGACCAACCGCAGCGGCAGCGCGCGGAGGCGGGCCTCCCGGGCCGCCCACTCGGCGGCGGCCAGGCTCTCGCGCGAACCGTCGATGCCCACGGTGACGGTGCGGAACATGGGCGCACCTCCTGACGTCGAGGTCTGTTTCCAGCATCGCCGCAGGGCGGCCGATCCGCAGGGCCGGGAGTCGGACCATGGCGGGAATCGGCTCCGTCGCGCGTCACACCGGCAGCAGGCGCGTCACCAGCTCCCCGAGCCGCCGTGCGTTCCGGCAGGCGTGCATGTCGACGATCTCGGCGTAGACATGGGCGGCGGAGTCCCCCGTCCCCCACTGCTCCGGCGACTCGGGGTTCAGCCAGTGGACGCGGCGGGCGCGGGCCACGATCCGTCCCAGGGCCGCCCCGTTGGGATCGAAGCCGTTGGTGCGGGCGTCCCCGAGGACGATCACCGACGTGCGGGGGCCCACGGCGTCGAGGTGACGCTCGGCGAACTCCCCGAGCGCGGCCCCGTAGTCACTGCTGCCGTGCCAGCCGGAGACCGCCGCCTCGGTGGCGATCCGGCGGGCGAGTTCGGCGGGGTCGGCCTCACCGTTGGTGACCAGGCCGGTTACCTCGTCGACGCGGTTGACGAACGCGTACACCCGCACCTTGCTGAACTGGTCCCGCATCGCCTGCACCAGGAGCATCGTGAAGTGGGCGAACCCGGCGACCGAGCCGGACACATCGCAGAGCAGCACGATCTCCGGGCGGGCGGGCCGGTGCCGCCGGTAGACGGGGCGCAGCGGCACCCCTCCCGTGGACAGCGAGCGCCGGAGCGTACGCCGGATGTCGATCTGGCCGCGCGCCGCCCGACGCCGCCGGGCGGCCAGCCGGGTCGCGAGCTTTCGGGCCAACGGCTGGACGGTACGGCGGAGTTCGACGAGCTGTTCCCGGCTCGCGATCAGGAAGTCGACCTGGTCCGCGCCGGGCGCGATGCCCCGCGCGGCGATCATCTCCGCTCCCCGGCGCTCGGCGACCCGTCGCCGCGCCTCGGTACGCACCCGGTTCCGGAACTCCTCGATACGGCGCCTGACTTCGTCGGCGTCCAGCCGATCCGTGAACCCACCCGCGCCGAGTCTCGAACCACCACCGGCCCCGGCCTCCCGCGCGTCCGCCAGAATCCGTGCCAACAGCGTCTGCGGCCGGAGGCGGTCCAGCGTCTGATGGGCGGACCAGCCGTCCGAGCCGGGGGAGCCGTAACGGCCGAGGAGGTCCACGGCCTCGGCCGCGAGCCGGCCGAGCGCGACCGTGTCGTTCGCGGCCAGCGCCTCGGCGAGCCGGTCGCGCAGTTCGTCCCGGTCCCCGGCCGAGGCCCCCCGCGCGCCCGTCAACTCCCCCACGCCGAGCGGGAAGTACAGCTCGAAGGCGGTGTCGAACACGGCACGCTGCCGGTCGGCGCGCAGCAGCGCCGCCGCGAGCCCTTCCCGGATCCGCTCCCGGTCGGCGAGGCCCAGCACCTCCAGCACGGCCGCCGCGTCCACGGTCTCACCGGGCCCGATCCGTATCCCGTGGCCGCGCAACGCCCGTACGAACGCGGTCAGCCGGTCGGCCAGCGGCGAGCCCGAACCCGTACGCACGTCAGTCACGTCAGTCACGTCAGTCACGTCACGCGCATCACCAGCCCCGGTGTTCACGTCAACGTCAGCTTCCGCGTGGCCTTCTCGATGTCGTCCTGGTGTTTGAGGATCACGCCGAGGCTGTCCCGTACGACGGTCTCGTCGAGGGTGTCGGCGCCGAGGGCCAGCAGGGTGCGGGCCCAGTCGATGGTCTCGGCGACGGAGGGAGCCTTGCGCAGCTCCATCGCGCGCAGCGCGCCGACCACGCGGACGAGGGAGTCGGCGAGGGTGTCGTCCAGGCCCGGCACCCTCAGCCGTACGATCCGGCGCTCCAGCTCGGCGTCGGGGAAGTCGAGATGGAGGAAGAGGCAGCGGCGGCGCAGGGCCTCGGAGAGTTCCCGGGTGGCGTTCGAGGTGAGGACGGTGAAGGGGCGCCGGGTGGCGGTGATCGTACCCAGCTCCGGGACGGTGACCTGGAAGTCGCTGAGCACCTCCAGCAGGAGCCCTTCGACCTCGACGTCCGCCTTGTCGGTCTCGTCGATGAGGAGCACGGTCGGCTCGTCGCCCCGGATGGCGGTCAGCAGGGGGCGGGTGAGCAGGAACTCGTCGCTGAAGATGTCGGTGCGGGCGTCGTCCCAGGCCTCGTCGCGTCCGGCGGTGATGCGCAGCAGTTGCTTGGCGTGGTTCCACTCGTACAGGGCGCGGGACTCGTCGATGCCCTCGTAGCACTGGAGGCGGACCAGGCGGGCGGCGCCGACCCGGGCGACGGCCTTGGCCAGCTCGGTCTTGCCGACGCCCGCCGGGCCTTCCACCAGCAGCGGCTTGCCGAGCCGGTCGGCGAGGAAGACGGTGGTGGCGACGGCCGTCGAGGCGAGGTATCCCGCGTCGGCGAGCCGGGCGAGGACATCGTCCACGGAGGCGAAGAAGCCGGTACCGACGGCTTCCGGCCGCTCGCGGGCCTCACTCGCGACGCCACCCCCGCCCCCGTCCGTGTACCCGTCCCTGTCCCCGTCCACGGACTCGTAGGTCATGTGCCCTCCCCATGGCCCTGTGTGCGAGGCCGGTCCCCGACAACCACCGACAAGTTACCAAGCGGTCGCTTTGACTGTCGCCGGCTTCACGCTTCACACTTCACGCCCCCACGACCAGCCGCTCCACCAGATCCCCCCACCCGCGCTCCAGCCGTTCGAGGGACATCCCCCGCCGCTCCACCAGGTGGTCGACGAGGCCGATGTCCAGATACCCCAGCAGGGTCTGCGCCAGCAGTTCGAGGTCGCCCGTCGCCCCCGCGCGGCGCAGCAGCATGCACAGATGGCCCAGGCGGAGCTGGGTCGCGGGGCTGGTGTGGCGCCGGGAGAGGTCCGCGCGGGCGGCGAGGTAGAGATCGCGGTGGCCGTACTCGTGGCGGATGACGGCGGCGCCGAAGGCCCGGAGCCGCTCGACGGGCGGCGCGTCGGGGCCGAGGGGCGGCGGGCCGCTCAGGAACGCGGCCTGGAGCTCCCGCTCCTGGTGGTCGAGGAGCGCGACCATGAGCCCGAAGCGGTCGCCGAACCGCCGGAAGACTGTGCCCTTGCCCACTTCGGCGGCGGTCGCCACGGCCTCCATGGTCAGATTCGCGGCCCCGCAGTCCGCCGCGAGCCGGGCGGCGACCTCCAGCAGCCGGGTGCGGTTGCGGGCCGCGTCCGCGCGCAGTCGTGGCTGGTCGGAGGCGGTCGGGGCGAGGTTCAGCAGTCCGTCGAGGGGGTCGGGTTCCTGAGGCGCCGGGAAGGGCGGCAGCGACTCTTTCATGAAGGGAGCGTAACGCTCACCACAGACAAGTGGACCCCGGTCCGGATAGGTGCTACAAATTTCAACGGACCCCGGTCCGCTTAGCTGTCCCCACTGGACCCGGGCCTGAACAGTCTTTCCCCACGTGCACATCCTTGCTAGGAGTCAGCTCATGTCCGTACGCATCCTCGCGCTCGTCGGCAGCCTGCGCGCCGGTTCGCACAACCGTCAGCTCGCCGAGGCCGCCGTGAAGCACGCCCCCGAGGGCGTCGAGATCGAGCTGTACGAGGGTCTGGCCGAGGTCCCGTTCTACAACGAGGACATCGACAACGAGGCCGCCCTCCCGGCCACCGCCGCCCGGCTGCGCGAGACCGCCGGCCAGGCCGACGGCTTCCTGCTCTTCTCCCCCGAGTACAACGGCACCATCCCGGCCGTCCTGAAGAACGCCATCGACTGGCTGTCCCGCCCGTACGGCGCCGGTTCCTTCACCGGCAAGCCGGCCGCCGTGGTCGGCACCGCGTTCGGCCAGTTCGGCGGTGTGTGGGCGCAGGACGAGACCCGCAAGGCCGTCGGCATCGCCGGCGCCACGGTCCTGGAGGACGCCAAGCTCTCCATCCCCGGCTCCGTCGTCCGCTTCGCCGAGACCCACCCGGCCGACGACGCCGAGGTCGTCACCGGTCTGACCCAGGTCCTGAAGCAGCTGACCTCCCAGGCGGGCACCGCCGCCGCCTGATCCGGCCCTCAGCCGTGTCTCGCCGGGTCCCGGGCCACATGCCCGGGGCCCGGCGTCGACGTTCCGGGGCCGCCGCTCAGGCGGTGCCCCCCAGCCCCTCCACCACCACGGCGTTCGGCAGCTCCGCGAACGCCTTCCCCGGCACCAGCAGCTTGCCGCGCCGCCGTCCGCTGCCGACCAGGACGTACGGCAGGTCGACGACGGCCGAGTCCACCAGGACCGGCCACGACGCGGGCAGCCCCACGGGCGTGATGCCGCCGTACTCCATCCCGGTCTCGCCGACGGCGGTGTCCATCGACGCGAACGAGGCCTTGCGGGCGCCGACCCGGCGGCGGACCACGCCGTTGACGTCGACGCGGGTGGTGGAGAGCACGACACACGCCGCCAGACTCGACTCACCGCCCCGCTTGCCCGCGACGACCACGCAGTTCGCGGACCGTTCGAGCAGCTCCTGCCCGTAGTGCTGGACGAAGACGGCCGTGTCCGCCCAGGCCGGGTCCGTCTCGACGTAGAGGATCTGATCGGCGGGCACGCTGCCGGACCAGTCGCGTACGGCGTCGGCGACCGGGCCGACGAGGTCGTCGAGGCAGTCGGGGGCGGGGGTGGCGTGGTCGAAGTCTCCGATGGGTGCGCGCATGGGCCGCACGGTAACAAAGGCCCGGGGAGGGCCGGTTCGGTGTCTCAGTGCCGCACGGGAGGCACCGACACCGTCAGCACCAGCTCCGTCGGTACGTCCCCCCGATTCGCGTACTCGTGGGCCGCGTTGGCCTCGAAGGTGACGCTCGCGCCGGCCGGGACGCGGTACTCGGTGCCCTCCACGGTGAGGGTCAGCTCGCCCGCCGTGACATGCGCGATCTCGACGGTGCCCACGGGGTGCGGGTCCGACCCGCTGCCCTCCCCCGGCATCAGCAGCCAGTTCCACATCTCCAGCGGGCCGGGCGCCTCCGTACCGGCCAGCAGCTTGCTGTAGCTGCCCGCCTCGGTGTGCCACAGCCGGACAACCTGCTCGGCGGGGACGATCCGGACCTTGGGCCCCTGCTCGTAGTCGAGGAGCGTGGTGATGCTGACGCCGAGCGCGTCACCGATCTTGACGACCGTGCCGATACTGGGGTTGGTGCGGGCCTGCTCGATCTGGATGAGCATGCCCCGGCTGACTCCGGCACGGGCCGCGAGCGTGTCCAGGGTGAACCCCCGCTCGGTGCGCCAGCGCTTCACGTTCCGCGCCAGGGACTGGGTCAGCAGGTCGAGATCCGACACATTCCGTCCAATATTCTCAATGGCAGAGTTCAGTGCGATGCACCAGGAGCACCCACTCTACTGGGCGGCGCCCGGCTCTCAGGCGGACTCCCCCGCCCCCTCCGCGTCCCACTCGGCGAGCGCCAGCAGCTGCTCCGGCGTGACCCCGTCGGGGATGGGCACGGGCGCGGGCGTCCGGATCGGCGGCTGCCAGCCCTCCACCGGGTCCCACCGGCGTACGACCCGCGCGGGTGCTCCGGCGACCACCGAGTGGTCCGGTACCACCCCGCGCACGACCGCTCCGGCGGCGACCACCACGTTCCGCCCGATCCGCGCCCCCGGCAGGATCACCGCGCCGGTGCCGATCCAGCATCCGGGGCCGATCGACACCGGGTCCATCCGGGGCCACTGCTTGCCGATCGGCTCGTGCGGATCGTCGTAGGAGTGGTTCGTGGACGTCACATAGACATACGGCCCGAAGTAGCAGTCGCTGCCGATGGTGACGGCGGTGTCGGCGATGACATGGCTGCCGCGTCCGAGGACGACGCCGTCGCCGATGCGCAGGATCGGTTCCGCGCCGAGGTCGAGGTCGGGCATCAGCCCGGCGGTCAGCGTGACCTGCTCGCCGATGATGCAGTGGGAGCCCAGCCGGATCCACGGCTCGCCGAAGACCGTGCCGAGCGGGAAGGCCAGTCTGGTACCGGTTCCCATCGCGCCGAACCGGAAGCGGCCGGGCCGCTCGGCGGTCACGGACCCCGTGCGCCGCAGCCACGCCCAGCCCGCGTGGACGGCCCGCTGCACTAGGCGGCTCCGCCAGGACGAGAACGTGTTCTTGCTCTTCGGCACCCGCTCACCGTACTCACCGGGCGGCACACCCATGACGTCGTACGGCTGTGATCTTCACCCCACGCGAGGCCCGCGCCATGGCTTACGGTGCGGGTGAGCACTGATCTTCATCCAGCATCTGGAGGCGGCGATGAACCGGCAGCGGGCCCTGATCACGACGTTCGGCGGCAGGAAGCCGGACGTGGAGGAGGCGGCGTTCGTCTCCCCCACGTCGGTGGTGA
Source organism: Streptomyces phaeolivaceus (assembly GCF_009184865.1). Lineage (NCBI taxonomy): Bacteria > Bacillati > Actinomycetota > Actinomycetes > Kitasatosporales > Streptomycetaceae > Streptomyces > Streptomyces phaeolivaceus. The sequence goes on from NZ_CP045096.1 coordinate 1,265,066, forward strand.
TCGGCGACGTGACGCTGCGGCCGGGGTCGAGCGTCTGGTACGGGGCGGTGCTGCGGGCCGAGTTCGAGCCGATCGTGATCGGCGTGGACGCCAACGTCCAGGACAACTGCACGCTGCATGTCGACCCCGGGTTCCCGGTCTCGATCGGTGAGCGGGTGTCGATCGGGCACAACGCGGTGGTGCACGGGGCGACCGTCGAGGACGACTGTCTGATCGGGATGGGCGCGACCGTGCTGAACGGCGCGGTGATCGGCGCGGGGTCGCTGGTGGCCGCCCAGGCGCTGGTGCCGCAGGGTATGCGGGTGCCGCCCGGGTCGCTGGTGGCGGGGGTGCCGGCGAAGGTGAAGCGGCCCCTCACCGACGAGGAGCGGGAGCTGGTGACCTTGAACGGGACGCACTACACGGAGTTGGCCGTGGCGCACCGGGCGGCGCAGGAGGAGTACGGCGCGTAGCGGTCCGCAGGCCGTGTGCGGCTGATCGCGCCCACGCGGCGGAGCCGCACGTCGATACGGCCCCGCGCCCCTTGACCGGCCCTAGTCCCCGGCGGTGACCAGGTACCCCTCCGCCACCTCCGCCTTTTCCGCCGCCTTCTTCGCCTTGCGCTTGATCACCAGCATCGAGGTGACGCCGATCAGGACCGCCAGGACCAGGCCCAGCCAGGAGAAGCGCTTGAGCCATGCCTCGGCGACGACACCGACGTAGTAGATGACGGCGGTGGTGCCGCCGGCCCAGAGGATGCCGCCGAGGACGTTGGCGACGGCGAAGCGCCAGTAAGGCATCTGCAGGACGCCGGCGAGGGGCCCGGCGAAGATGCGCAGCAGGGCGATGAAGCGGCCGAAGAAGACGGCCCACATGCCCCAGCGGTCGAAGGAGCGCTCGGCGACGGCGATGTTGCTCTCGCTGAAGTGCTTGGGGAACCTTCGGCTGAGCTTGGCCAGCAGGGGGCGCCCGCCCTTGCGGCCGATGGCGTAGCCGATGGAGTCACCGATGATCGCGCCGGCGGTGGCGCAGGCGCCGAGGACCACCGGGTCGATCTCGCCGTGCTGGGAGGCGAGCAGCGCGGAGGAGACCAGGATGATCTCGCCCGGCAGCGGGATGCCCAGGCTCTCCAGGCCGATGACCAGCCCCACCAGCAGATAGATGGCGAGCGGAGGCACTGTTTCGAGCCACTCCTGGACGTGCAAAGCCGGTTCCTCCCGTGTAACGGAGCAAGTAGCGGATCAAGGGTGAGGGTCCCGCGCGCTGCCGCGGTGTCCGGCGCGCGCCCACGACGGGGCGCGCGCCGGGGCATCCTACCCGCTTACTTCGACGGCGACGGAGTCCTACGGGTTGTCCCACAGGTCGCATCGGTGCTCACCGTGCACGGTCGTGCTCAGCACGTTGCCGCCCTCGCCGGCGGTCCGGAGGGTGAGGACCTCGCCGCCCCCGGCCGGGATCGCGGGCTGACCGGCCGACCGGGGCACCCCGTCCCGGACGAAGGAACCCCAGTAGTCGGTCATCTGCCGGGAGAGCCGTCGCTGCTCGGCGTCGAGCGGCGACTCCAGTCCGAAGTGACGGAAGAGGTACTGCACCTCGTTGACATGGGTCGCGCCGAAGTCGAAGTCGGTGCCCAGGGCGCGGAGCGAGGCGAAGGGCGGGGAGGTGCGGTCGGCGAACTCGTACGCGTACACCGGGCCGCGTCCGGCGAGGGTCCGGTTCAGCCGCAGCGCGGAGCAGGCGAAGAGCTGGTCGCCCTGGGCGGTGGCGTAGGCGAGGGTGGGCGAGGCGTGGGCGGAGAGCGGGTAGCGGTCGAGGGCGCGGTCGCCGAACTCGGTGCGCATGACGACCGGGTAGCGCTCGGCGGTGAGCGGGGCGCCGGAGCCGTCGAAGCGGCCGAAGGCGAAGAGGCGGCCCTCGTCCTGGTTGGCGCCGTTGAGGACGGGCACCCCGGCCGCCGCGCCCTCGGCGTACGCCCTGGCCGGCTGTACGGGCAGGAACGCGCCGCCGACGACGGGGCCCCAGTTCAGCCCGGCCTGGGCGGCGAGGATCTCCTCGGCCGGTCTGGCGCGCAGACAGGCCGTGTCCGCGCAGTCCAGCCTGGCGAGGAAGGTCCTTCCCTGGGCCGTCGCCGCCTCATGGGTGCGGGCCGCGCAGTCGCCGTACGCGCCGCTCTGCACGATCCCGGCCCGGAACAGGCCCTTCCCGGTCGGTGAGGCCAGCTGGGTGCAGACCGACCGGCCGCCCGCGGACTCGCCGGCGACGGTGACCCGGCCCGGATCGCCGCCGAAGCGGCCGATGTTGGCCCGGACCCAGCGGAGGGCGGCCTGCTGGTCGAGCATCCCGAAGTTGCCGGAGACACCGTCCCGCGACTCGGCGTCGAGGTCGGCCGTGGCGAGGAAACCCATGGCGCCGAGGCGGTAGTTGACGGTCACGACGACCGTGCCGGTACGGCGGGCGAAGGCGTCCGGCACGACGTCCTCACCGGCACCGGCGGTCAGCCCGCCGCCGTGCAGCCAGACCATGACCGGCCGGCGGTCGCCGCCCCTCGGGGCGTACACGTTCAGGTCCAGACAGTCCTCGGTGTGGGCCGGTTGCTCGTAGCCGGGGTCCCAACTCGCGGTCTGCGCGCATCTGTCGCCGAACTCACGGGCCTCCCGCACCCCTTGCCAGGGGCGGACGGGCCGGGGCTCGGTCCAGCGGAGGTCTCCGACGGGCGGCTGGGCGTAGGGGATGCCGAGGAACTGCCGTCCCTCGGCGGTGGTTTCGCCGCGGACCCAGCCGGAGCCGGTGCGGACGAGGGGCGGGGGCGGGGACTCCGCCCGCGCCGGCGCGGGGGTGAGCAGGGCGGCGGCGAGGGCGGCGGCCAGGGCTGTCACCGCCGCGCCCAGCCGTCTGGGACGCGGGGCGGCCGATCGCCGGGACACGGTTGCTGACATGAGCCGTCACTCCTTCGTGCGGGCCGTCGAGGGGGACGCCGCGGTGAACGTCGTGGCGCACGTCCGGCGCCTGTGTCGGCGGGGACGCTAGAGCCGAAGGTGACTCGTGTCAATTGCATGAACAAGCCGCCCGCACCGCGCTTTCAGGACATCGGTGGGGCGGCGCGACGCGCCGTGGGTCAGGAATTGGGGCGCAGGGTCCAGACGACGGTCATCTCGCCCGTCACGGCGCCGTCGCCGCGCCGGATGACGATGGTGACGGGGAACTCGGGGCGCTGCCCGGCGTCGAGTTCGGCGACGACCTCGGCGACGGGGCGGCCGAGCGTGGCGGTGGCCGTGACGGGGCCCATCGCGAGCTTCTTGTACGCGATCTCGGCGCTGACCGCGAGGGGCACCGCACGGGAGAGCTGGTCCCCGAACGCGGCGAGCACGATCGTCCCGCTCGCCGTCTCGCCCAGCGTGAACATCGCGCCCGCGTGCGGCCCGCCCACGTGGTTGTGGAACTCGCCCTGGTCCGGCAGTGCCACCACGGCCTTCTCCGGCGTGGTCTCCAGGAACTCCAGGTTCAGGGTCCTGGCCATCGGCACCGTGGCGGCGAGCATCTCGCCGATCGACATCTGGTCTGCGCTCACGGCGCGATGTTACCCACGAGTAGCCATTTCTGGCCAGGGGTGCCGGGGCGAGGGACGAGGGGCGCCGGGTCAAAAGTCGTCCGACCCCGGCGTTTTGGAGCCGTTCGTCCCGACTGCAAAGGCGCTTCATGGGCTCCCGTGGCACCCCGCCCCCCGGCGCATCTATGGTTACGAGCCATGTGGCCAGGACAGCAGCAGCCGCCCGGGGGCGAGCACCAACCGCAGCAGCCGAATCCGTACCAGCAGCAGGGGTACGGCCAGTCGGGACAGCAGGGACAGCAGGGACAGTCGGGATACCAACAGCCGGGGTACCAGCAACCCAACCCCTACCAGCAGCCCGGATACCAGTCGACGGGCCAGCACGCCCCGTACGGGCAGCAGCCTCAGTGGGGTGCGCAGGGACCCGCGGGCCCTCCGGTGCCGCCGGGCGGAGGCGGCGGCAACCGGACGAAGCTGATCGCGATCGTCGCGGCCACGGCCGTCGTCGTGGCGGCCGGAGTGACGGGCTTCCTGGTCCTCGGGAGCGACGGCGACAAGGACGACTCCAAGACCCGGTCCGCGTCCTCGGGCTCCCCGTCGCCGACCGCGTCCGAGAGCACCGAGGACAACCCGCGCGGTGAGGACGCCGGGGCGAAGCCGACCGTCGAGGGCTGGAAGGTCGTCGTCAACCCCAAGTGGGGTACGGCCTTCGACGTGCCCGCCGAGTGGGACGTGGGGTCGCCCGACACCTTCATCGGGTTCGAGGACGACGAGAAGGGCGACGGGTCGGTCCTCATCGGCATGTCGGCACCCGCCGTCCTCAAGGAGGAGTGGTGCACGTCCGACGACGACAAGGACGGCAACGAGGAGTCGAGTTCCCTCGCCGCCGTGGGTACCAAGGGCCAGCAGGGCGCCAAGGGCACCGAGGACATCGCCCGCAACGACTCGGCGTGGTGGGTCTTCGGCGGCTACACCGACCAGAAGGACGCCTCCAAGAAGAAGATGACCATCGGCAAGGCCGAGGCGTACACCACGGCGTCGGGCGTCGAGGGCAGTGTCGCGACCACGTACTCGAAGGGTGTCGCCAAGAAGAGCAAGTGCGACTCCGACGGCAAGGCGACCACGTTCGCGTTCAAGAACTCGGCCGGTGACTACGTCTCCTGGACGTTCCACGGCCACAAGGGCGTCACCGACGAGGTCCCGGACGCGACGGTCCAGAAGATCCTCAGCACGGTACGGCTGTACGGCGAGCCGACAGGCGGCTGAGCCACCGCCGGGCGCCGGGGCGGCCGTCCCGGCCTGGCGTGATCCCGCCGTGTCCGCTGCGAAAACGGTTTGGCAGGTACGGGTGGGGCGGCGACAGTCGGCGCGTGACGACTCCCGCCGCCTTCCGTCGCCGTCCCGCCTGGGCGGTCGCAACCACACCCTGCTGACGGCGGCCGCGGTCGTCACCAACCTGGGCAGCCACGGCGCCCTGATCGCGGCCGCGTTCGCGGTCCTGGAGGCGGGCGGCGACGGCGGGGACGTCGGTCTGGTCGCGGCGGCGCGCACCCTGCCGCTGGTGCTGTTCCTGCTGATCGGCGGCGCGCTCGCGGACCGTCTGCCCCGGCACCGGGTGATGGTCGCGGCCAACACCCTCAACTGTCGGCGATCGTGGTCCAGTTCTCCCTGGTGAACGCGGTCATGGTCGCCGCCGACGCGGTCTACGGCCCCCAGGTCGCCCGCGACAGCCTCGGCGGCCCCGGCCCCTGGGGGCTCGCCCTGGGCCTGTTCGGGGCCGGCAACGCCGTGGGAGCGCTGCTCATGACCCGCCGGAAACCGCGCCGCCTCCTCCTCGTCGGCGTCCTGTGCGTCTTCCCGTACGCCCTGCCGGCCGCCGCGCTCGCCGTGCCGGCGCCCATCGCCGTGCTGTGCCTCGCCATGTTCGTCAGCGGTCTGGCGATCGAGGTGGCCGGCGTCTCCTGGATGACAGCCCTGCACCAGGAGATCCCCGAGGACAAGCTGTCCCGGTCTCGGCCTACGACTGGTTCGGCTCGGTGGCGATGGTGCCGCTCGGCGCCGCGCTGGCGGGCCCGGCGGAGAGCGCCTTCGGGCGTACGGCGGCCCTGTGGGGCTGCGCGGGCCTGTGCGTGGCCGCCACGGCGGCGGTCCTGTGCGTACGGGACATACGGAACCTGACCCGGCGCGGCGTGCCGGTGGACTTGGCCAAGGCGGCGGAGCCCGGGGGCGAGCAGGCCTCCGCTGCCGGCGCCGAGACCGGCACCGGGACGGTCGGTGGTCCCGGTTCAGCCGATGCCGAAGGCTCCGTCCGGCGGCTCGGGTGACGGGACGGCGTCCTCCTCGCGCACGGGTGCGGCGCCGCCGATGAAGGCGCGCAGCGCCGGGCCGTGCTCGACGCGGGCCGGGAAGACGTCGGCGGCGGTGCGCCGGGCGAGGGCGGCGATGTCGGGCGGCCGATGGGCGGCGACCAGCACGGCGTTCCCGAACCGCCGGCCGCGCAGCACCCCCGGCTCGGCGATCAGCAACAGCTCCTCGAACACCGTGGCGAGGGTGGCCAGTTGGGACCGCAGGAACGCGAAGGGCGCGGCATCGGCCAGGTTCGCGAGATACACCCCGTCCGCGCGCAGCACCCGCCCGGCGGCCCGCGCGTACGCCTCGGTCGTCAGATGCGCCGGGACCCGGGAGCCGCCGAACACGTCCCCGACGACCACGTCGGCGGAGCCTGCGGGGGCCGCTTCGAGCCATTCCCGGGCGTCCGCCGCGTGCAGCGCGACCCTCGCGTCGCGAGGCAGCGGCAGATGCTCGACGACGAGGTCGATCAGCCCCTGGTCGTACTCGACGACGTCCTGCCGGGATCCCGGCCGGGTGGCGGCCACATATCTGGGCAGCGTGAGCGCGCCTCCCCCGAGATGCACCACGTCGAGGGCCCGCCCGTCCCGCGCCACCGTGTCCAGCACATGCCCGAGCCGTCGCGCGTACTCGAACTCCAGATGTGTGGGCTCGTCCAGATCGACGTAGGACTGGGGCGCCCCGTCGACGGTCAGCAGCCACGCCCGCTCCCGGTCGACGTCGGGCATGAGCTTGGCGGTTCCTCGATCGATGTCCCTGGACACGGGTATGGCTTCGTTCACGGCGCCATTGTGCCGGGCCGCCCCCGGCCGGAGGGCCACCGCAGCGCCCCGGAAAGGGGCGCGGGGAACCGCGCGACCGGCCACGAACCGGCCCGCGGTCCCCCACACCCACCGGCCCGTCTACTCGACGGCCGTCACGGTCCCCGCCCCCACGGTCCGTCCGCCCTCACGGATCGCGAAGCCGAGTCCCGGCTCCAACGGAACCTCCCGGCCCAGCTCCACACTCATCGTGACCCGGTCCCCGGGCCGCGCGACGGCGACCTCCCCGAGGTCGACGTCCCCGACGACATCCGCCGTACGGATGTAGAACTGCGGCCGGTACCCGGTGGACACCGGCGTGGTACGCCCGCCCTCGCGCGCCGACAGCACGTACACCTGCGCGGTGAAGTGCCGCTTGGGCACGACGCTGCCGGGCGCGGCCACGACATGTCCGCGCCGGACGGAGTCCCGTGGCACGCCCCGCAGCAGCAGGGCCACGTTGTCCCCGGCCTGCGCCTCCGCCATCGGCTTGCCGAAGGTCTCCAGCCCGGTGACCACGGTCTCCACCTCGGCGCCGAGGACCTCCACGCGGTCGCCCACGTGGATCGTGCCGCGCTCGACGGCCCCGGTGACGACGGTTCCCCGGCCGGTGATGGTCAGGACGTTCTCCACGGACAGCAGGAACGGCGCGTCCAGATATCTCTCCGGCATCGGGACGTACGTGTCCACCGCGTCCAGCAGCGCGTCGATGGACGCCGTCCACCGCGGGTCCCCTTCGAGCGCCTTGAGCCCGGAGACCCGTACGACGGGTACGGAGTCGCCGCCGTAGCCGTGCGCGGTGAGCAGCTCGCGGACCTCCAGCTCGACGAGGTCGATCAGCACGGTGTCCTCGCCGTCGTCGACGGCGTCGGCCTTGTTGAGGGCGACGACCACGTGGTTCACGCCGACCTGCCGGGCGAGGAGCACATGCTCGGCGGTCTGCGGCATGATCCCGTCGAGCGCGGAGACGACGAGGATCGCCCCGTCGAGCTGCGCGGCGCCGGTGACCATGTTCTTGACGTAGTCGGCGTGGCCTGGCATGTCGACGTGCGCGTAGTGCCGGGTGTCGGTCTCGTACTCGACGTGCGCGATGTTGATGGTGATGCCGCGCGCCGCCTCCTCCGGGGCCCGGTCGATACGGTCGAACGGCACGAACGTGCCCGCCCCGCGCTCGGCGAGGACCTTGGTGATGGCGGCGGTCAGGGTGGTCTTGCCGTGGTCGACATGGCCCATGGTGCCGATGTTGAGATGCGGTTTCGTGCGGATGTAGGCCGTCTTGGACATGGCGGTACCTCGAAGTCTCTTCAGCGGTACTGAGTGAGGCCCCGGCGCGACTACGGGCGCTGCCGGGACGGGGACCCCCAGGTCTTGCCGACCCTCCCCCTGCGGGGTCCGCCGGAATGTCCGGGAAGGGTCAGCCTCGGGCGCCGTCCGCGGCGGCCACGACGATCAGGAGGGCAGCCTTCGGGGCATCCGCGACTGTCGCGGATGCGGCGAGAGGGAAGGCGTGCCGGAACATGTCGTCGATCATCGTCGACAAGTCGGCCCGCGTCGAATGGTTTTCGGTACGCGCGGGTTCCCAGGCGGCAGGGAAGAGAGATGCTTCACAAGAGGACGTACGAGGTGAACGGTGCCGGGGCCGGGGCCGTGTTCCGGAAGGCGCAGGCGGCGCGGTGCGCGGTGCTGGTCGGGGCGCTGGGCACAGGGTGTCCGGCGAGCTTGTTGTTCCGCTCGTTGTGACCCCCGTGAGACGTTCCGTACGGCATTCCCCTGCACAGGTCGGTTACCGTCGTCGAATGCTCGATGCCACCACCCGCTCTGGGGGCACCGCCACGGTCCTTCCCCGGACCGCCGCCACGGGGCTCGCCGCCGCCACCTCTGTCGCCGTCCCGGCCGTGCCGCTGGGACGCGCCGCCCGCTGGGGCAGAGTGCTGCTCTCGCCGTGGGCCCGGTTCTCCCTGCTCGTGGCGCTGCTCCTGGGCGCCGTGTCGGCGGTCCTGCTGTTCGAGCCGCAGCGGCTGCTGGCCGACGGCTGGCCGCCCCAGCTGAGCGGTGCGGCGGCGGTCGTGATGTTCGCGGTGGCGTACGGGCTGTGCACGGTGGCGTTCGTGCCCCGGCCGATCCTCAACATCGCGGCGGGCGCGCTCTTCGGCTCCCAGCTGGGTCTGGCGTCGGCGCTCGGCGGCACGGTCCTCGGGGCCGGTATCGCCTTCGGCCTGGGCCGCATGCTGGGCCAGGACGCCCTGCGCCCGCTGCTGCGCCACCGCTGGCTGAAGTCGGCGGACGGCCAGCTCAGCCGCCACGGCTTCCGCTCGATGCTGGCGGCCCGCCTCTTCCCGGGGATCCCCTTCTGGGCGGCCAACTACTGCGCCTCGGTCTCCCGTATGGGCTACCTCCCCTTCCTCCTGGCGACGGCCCTCGGCTCCGTCCCGAACACCGCCGCCTACGTGGTCGCCGGCGCCCGTGCCTCCTCACCGACCTCCCCGGCCTTCCTGATCGCCATGGCCTGCATCGCGATCCCGGCTCTGATCGGGGCGGCGCTGGCCTGGCGGAAGCGTCACCACTTGCGGGCCCGCTGAGGCCTCGGGCGCGGCCCGGAGGGTTCCGACCGCCCTCACACCGCCTCCACCACCATCGCGTTGGCCAGCCCGCCCGCCTCGCACATGGTCTGCAGCCCGAAGCGGGCGCCGCGCTCCCGCATGGCGTGCACCAGCGTCGTCGTCAGCCGGGTCCCGCTCGCCCCCAGCGGATGCCCCAGCGCGATGGCTCCCCCGTGGACGTTGACCTTCCTCAGGTCCGCCCCCGTCTCCTGCCGCCAGGCGAGCACCACACTGGCGAACGCCTCGTTCACCTCGAAGAGGTCGATGTCGTCGAGGGTCAGTCCGGCCCGGCGGAGCACCTTCTCCGTGGCCGGTACGACCCCCGTGAGCATCAGCAGCGGATCGGAGCCGGTCACGGCGAAGTCGCGCAGCCGGACGAGCGGGCGCAGCCCGAGCCGGGCCGCCGTCTCGCTGGACGTGACGAGGACGGCCGAGGCCCCGTCGTTGACCGGGCTGGCGTTCCCCGCGGTGACGTTCCACTCGATCTGCGGGAACCGCTCGGCGAACCCGGGGTCGTGGTAGGCGGGCCTGAGCCCGGCGAGGATCTCGGGCGTGCTGCCGGGCCGTACGCACTCGTCGCGCGTCACCCCGTCCAGCGGCGCGACCTCGGCGTCGAAGAGGCCCGCCTCCCAGGCCGCCGCGGCCTTGCGGTGGGACGACACCGCGAACGCGTCCATCTCCTCCCGCCCGATCGACCACTTGGCGGCGATCAGCTCGGCGCTGATGCCCTGCGGTACGAGCCCCTCGGGGTGGCGCGCGGCGACACCGGGTCCGAACGGGTCCTTGCCGGGCGGCACGTTGGACCACATCGGCACCCGGCTCATCGACTCGACCCCGCAGGCCACGACGATGTCGTACGCCCCGGAGATGACGCCCTGGGCAGCGAAGTGCACGGCCTGCTGGGAGGAGCCGCACTGCCGGTCGACCGTGGTCGCGGGCACCGTCTCCGGGAAGCCCGCCGAGAGGACGGCGTAGCGGGTGGTGTTCATGGCCTGTTCGCCGACCTGGTCGACGGTGCCGCCGATGACGTCGTCGATGAGCGCGGGGTCGACGCCCGCGCGGTCGACGAGGGCGCGCAGGGTGTGGGCGAGAAGTTCCACGGGGTGGACATGGGCGAGGGCGCCGTTCGGCTTGCCCTTGCCGATCGGGGTGCGTACGGCTTCGACGACGACTGCGTCACGCATGGTGGGCCTCCACGACTGCCGGGCGACTACCAGTGAGTAGGAAATCCGAACTCACCATAGCTCGATGAGTTGGAAAAGCAAACCCTCCCCTAGACTGGGCGTATGCCCGCCTCCGGAGATCCCCGCCCCTGTTCCATCGCCGACGCCCTGGCGATCGTCGGTGAGAAGTACTCGCTGCTGGTCCTGCGCGAGGTCTGCCTCGGCAACGGCCGCTTCGACCAGCTGATCCGCAACATCGGGGCGCCGCGCGACGTACTGGCGACCCGTCTGCGCCGTCTCGTGGACGCGGGCGTCCTGCACAAGCACGTCTACTGCGAGCGCCCGCAGCGCTTCGAGTACCGGCCCACCCGGGCGGGTCTCGAACTGGAGCCGGTCCTGATGACCCTCATGGCCTGGGGCGACCGCCATCTCCGACAGGAGGACGACCGCCCGATGGTGATCGAGCACATCTGCGGCAACGAACTGATCCCGGCGGTCACCTGCACGGCCTGCGGCGCCGACGTCCACCACGAGGACCTGACGGCCCACCCGCAGTCCCCGGGCTGGTCGGTGAAGGGCCCGGCAACGGTCTAGAAGGGCCCGTCCGGCCGGTGGCGTGCTCCACGCGCGCGCGGGGGGGGTGACGCATCGCCCGTCTTTCCGATTCGGGCGGTCTCGTCAGGAGCGGGGGTCAGTCCCTCTTGTATGCGTCAGGGTCATCTCCCCCAACGCAGTGAAGGACCAACCACCGTGCACCATCTCGCCCCGGGCGCGCTCCTCGCGATCAGTCTGCTGACCCACACCCGGATGATCGCCCTGTGGGTCCGCGACCGTTCTCGTCAGCGGTTGAACCGCGCCGTCCTGAGGGAACTCGCCCGCACAGGGGGAACCGTACGAGAAGAGCGCCGAACACGCGGGGGCACTCTGCTGATCTGGGAACTCCGGCTGCCCGAGAACCGTGGCGAGACCGCACAGCGGTCGCCGGCGGTCCGCCGGCCGCACGCGCACCGGCCCCGTCGCCGCCCGTGCGGCAGCGGCACCCGCGTGGCGAACCGTTCGTCCGGCACGGTCGAAGCGGGCGGGGGCCGGTGACCGACAGCATCCCGCCCGCCGGAACCCCGGACCAGGCGCCGGAGGACCCGCACGCCCGGTTCACCGAGTTCTTCGACACGTACTACAGACAGGCGGTGACGTTCGTCCATCTCCAGGCGCCGAGCGCGGACGTCGAGGAGATCGTCGCGAACGCGTTCGTCGAGATCCTCACGCGCTGGACGGCGATCGGGAACCCCCGCGCGTACCTGTTCAGGACGCTCAGGAACGGCATCACGAAACACCACCGCGACTGGCGGAAGGAAGCCCGTCTGGAGGCCCGTCTGCAGGAGCGGTTGAGCGTCGACGGGCCGCACCGGAGCGCCGCCGACCCGCTGGAGGGGAAGATCGCCCATGACGACGTCATCGCCGCCTTCCAGCAACTTCCGCCGGCCATGCGGGAGATCGCGGTCATGAGCTGGATGCTGCACAAGCCACCGGACCAGGTCGCCGAGGAACTGGGCAAGAGCCGCAGCACCGTGACCACCCAACTGACACATGCCGCCAGACGGCTCCAGGAGTTCTTCGGCACGAGAGAGGAGGAACGATGACACGGGAGACACCCGAAGCGAGGCCCGGCACCCGACCGGACGCCCTGGTCGCTGACCGCCTCGCCCTGGCCGAGGCCCACCTCGACACCCACCTTCCGCTGCTCACCGCCGAAGCCCAGGCCGCCATGCTGGCCAGGGTCCGGCGGACCGCCGCACGCCCGGCCACGGCGGCGGCGCGCCGGTCCGCCGGCGCGGCCGGATCCGGGGACGCCGCCGTCCCGACCGTGCCGACGGTGGCGACGGCCGCCCGGGACGGTTCCGACGCGGTCCTTTCCGGGGCCGGCGCGGGCACGGTGCTCGTCCTGACACCCCAGCGCCGAGCGGCAGCGCTCGCACAGGCCCTGGAGCACCCCGCGGGCGCCCCGGGCCAAGGGAGCGGCACGGACTCGGCCGACGCGGCACCCGAGCAGTCCCGGCTCGTCGCCCTGGCGGACGCGCTGCGCTCCCTGCCGCATCCGGCACTGGATCCCGAGGTGAAGGCCGCGCAGCGCGCGCGGCTGGTCGCCGCCGTGGAACGGACGCACGGGGAGACCGCCGCCGCGTCCCGGGTGCCGGAACAGCGGACGCAGCCGCGCCCCGGACGCGACTTCGCGCGCGGACCGCGTTCCCGATGGGCCCGTACGCTCGTCGTCCTCGGTGTCGCCCTCGGGGTCACGGCGGGAACCCTGACCGGCGTCGCCGCCGCCAGTACGGACGCCCTGCCCGGCGACTCGCTGTACGGCGTCAAGCGAGGCATCGAGGACTTCCGTCTCACCTGGGCGGACGGGGACACCGAGCGGGGCGAGGTCTACCTCGGGCTCGCGGCCACGCGGCTGCACGAACTGGACGCGCTGACGGACCGGATCGCCCGGGACAACGCGCAGGCCGACCTGTACACGATCGAGCTCTCCAGCACCCTGACCGACCTGGACGAGGACGCCTCCGCGGGGCGGCGGCTGCTCGTCGCCGTGATGAGCACGGGGGACTCACGCGACCCGGTGCGGGTGCTGTCGTCGTTCTCCGACGCCCACCGGGAGGAATGGGGACAGGTCCGCGACCGGCTCCCGGCCGGGCTGGACGACGTCGCCGGTCGGGTCACGTTCACCTTCGACTCCATCGACGAGGTGACACGGCCCCGGCCGTCACCGGTCCCGCCGATCCTCCGCTCCTCCCCCTCGCACCTGCCCGTGCTCCCGGGGCGGTTCGTGGACACCGGCGGGGCGGCACACCGGCCGGTCGGCGTCTGAGTGCTCGGGGCGGGCCGAATCCACGGCCCGCCCCGGGCCGGGCCCGCTAGGGCGACGGACGGTAGACGTCCAACCGCCCGCACATCCCGAACTTCCCGTACGCGGACGGCTCCTCGGCCCGTACGACGGCGTCGGCGAGGTGCGACACGTCCCCCCGCTCCAACCGGTCCAACTGCTCCCCGGTCACCGCGGCGGCGGCCCGCGCGCCCCGCTCCCACCGCGCCCGCCACTCCGCGAGCCGGGGCCGTACGAGCGCGGCGGCGGCCCGGTGGAACGCGGCGAGCGGCTCGGGGCCGGAGGCGTCGCGCAGGGCCCGGTAGCCCTTCAGCGCGAGATCCCGCCGGGCGCGGGCGACCCGCTCCTGCTCCTCCTCCGGCGCGTCCACCGGGATACGGGTGGCGGCGGCGTACGTCTCCGGATCGGTCAGATGCTCCGGGGGCAGGGTGAGGACGGCGTCGCCCGCCTCCGGGAGCCCGCTGTTCTGCATGAGGACGGTGATCCGCAGATCGTCCTCGTTGACCAGCCGGTGGATGGTGCCGGGCGTGAACCAGGCGACCGTCCCGGGCGCCAGCGGCGTCACCTCGTACCCGGAGGTCGTCAGCGTCTGCACGGCCCCGCGCCCGCCGGTGACGACGTACGCCTCCGAACAGGTCAGATGCATATGGGGAGTTCCGCCGCAGACCCCGTCCGTCGCGGGCCAGTCGTACACGGACAGGTGCGAGACGGCGACCCCGCCCGGCAGTCCCTCGAAGCCCGCGAAGCCCTCGTGGCCCTCGTCGCCGTTCACCACGGATGCGCCTCCAGGTACTTGGCGATCTCCTCCCGCTCCCAGGAGCCGTCCGCCACGACGATCCGGTAGCGGCGGGTGAGCGTGTCGCCGGGGGCCAGCTCCAGTTCGTCGTAGAAGGCCCAGGAGGGGGCGACGGCGGCGAACGGCTCGTTGCGGACGAACCAGTGCGCCGGGTGGGCTCCCTCGGCTCCCGTGTGGTCGTTCTCGGGCGCGTGCGCGAAGACGAGCGTGGCGTGGCCGTCGGTGCCGTCGTGCTCGCCCGAGTAGGCCAGCCAGGGCGCCTGCCCGCCCATCAGCTCGGGTCCCTCGGCGTCGGGCCCGATGATCCGCCCGTCCCGGAAGGCCCGCGGGCCGCGCCAGAACAGGCCCGTGTAACCGGCCATCTCGCGCCCGGCGGTCGTCGGGCTGCCGAACAGCAGTGGCTCGTCCCGGCGGTTGGTGATCGCGCTCGTCCAGGTCAGCGCCCAGGAACCCGACTCGGTGTCGACGTCGTGGATCTCGATCCGGCGCTCCTCGTCGGCCCACAGCTCCCCGGTGTACGGATGCCAGGTCAGCCGCTCGGCGATCACGACCCGCTCGCCGTCCGACTCGACGACGTCGAAGCCGATGTGGGTCATCGAGCCGACCCGCTCGGGGATCGGCAGATAACCCTCGCCGTGCACATAGGAGTTGCCGCCCCACAGGTTCTGGCCCGACAGGTGCGAGGCGGTGAGCTGCAGGCCCTTGTGCCAGCGGTGGTCGTTGGGCCGGAAGTCGGTGACGACATCCCCGGCCAGCGTCCGGATTGGGTGCAGATACGGCTTCGGCGCCTCCCAGGCCGCCTCCGGCCGGTAGACATAGCTCAACAGCTCGACACCGGTGGCGGGTTCGGTGACCGTGATCCGGTCGCCGTGCGCGTGGACGACGCGCAGCCCGTCGTGGAAGGTCATGCGGAGATCTCCTCACTCGTGCCGGCGGGGTTCGCGGCGCCTGAGCCCGCGCCGGCGGACACCTGGGCGGTTCCGGGCGCCCACCCGGGGGCGCCTCCGTGCATGGCCGTGTGGAACGGGTCGCCGGGCCCGATCTCCCCACGCCGTACGGTCGCGTCCGTGAACGCCGACTTGTACAGCGCGGCGATCAGCTCCAGGCTCATCCGCCCGTCGGCGCCGCTGCTGCACGGACGCTCGCCCGCGCGCATGCTGGCCACCAGCTCGCGCAGCTGGGCGACGTGCGAGCTGGGCACGTCCTCGCCGAAGTCCCGCCAGGCCGCCGCGTCCGCGTCGGAGGTGCCCGGGGCCGGGGTGACGGACCAGTCGGCGTTGGAGTGGCCGTACAGATGGGTCAGTTCGACGGTGGCGCGTTCGCAGTCGACGCGGATGCGACTGACCTCGTCGGGGCTGAGGACACTGTTGACGACGGTGGCCAGCGCGCCGCTCTCGAAGCGCACGAGGGCCGTGGAGACGTCCTCGGTCTCCACGTCATGGACGAGCCGCCCGGCCATGGCCCGGACCTCGCTCCACGGGCCGAGCAGATCGAGCAGCAGATCCATCTGGTGGATGCCGTGGCCCATGGCGGGTCCGCCGCCCTCGGTGGCCCAGCGTCCGCGCCACGGGACGGCGTAGTAGGCGGTGTCGCGGTACCAGGTCGTCTGGCAGTGCGCGACGAGCGGGCGCCCGAGACTCCCCTCCGCGAGGAGCTTCCGCACATGCCGCGCGCCCGAGCCGAAGCGGTGCTGGAAGACGATCGAGGCGTACGGCCCACCGGTCTCCGCGCCCTCCTCCGCCTCGACGGCGTCGAAGTCGGCGAGCGTCGGCACCGGCGGCTTCTCGCACCACACCCAGGCACCGGCCCGCAGCGCGGCGACGGTCTGGTCACGGTGCAGGGTGGGCGGGGTGCAGATGCTGACCAGGTCGGGCCGCACCTCCGCCAGCATGCGGTCCAGATCGGTGTAGCCGTGCGGGATGCCGTGCTCCGCGCAGAACTTGGCCACCGCGTCGGCATCGATGTCGACGGCGGCGACGACCTCGGTCTCGCCCTCCTCGGCGAGCCGCGCGAGCGCGGGCAGATGCGAGCCACCGCCGATGGCGCCGATGCCGATGATCGCGGCGCGGACACGACGGCCGGCGAGCGGGGCCGGGGCGTTGTTCGGCAGCTGGTCCGGGGTCGGGCTCGGGTCGTTGCTGGGTGTGGGCATGGACGTGATCAGCACTCCATCGAACGTGACATCGGACGGTGGCGAACGCCTGGTGGCGGGGGTTCCGGCGGAACGGCGACCCTCACCACGGCAAGCGCTTTCCCTCGCCAGCAACGTATGTGCGGACATAGTGACTGGTCAACACCGCGGATCCGGCCGTTCCACGCCTCGGAACGCCCGCGCTCCACCCGTCCCCCGCACACCCTCCGCCCGCCCCTCGCCCGGCCCTGCGAAACCCCTGTGACAGCCCTGTCCCCAAGGGGCGCTAGGCTGCCCCCCAGAACCTGTGATCACCCGCCCCGCGGCGCGGCACGTCTTCCGTCGGCCCTCCACGATCAGCGCTTGGACCACGTAACTTCATGTCTTGGTTTGAATCCCTCATCCTCGGACTCGTCCAGGGGCTGACCGAATTCCTCCCCGTCTCCTCCAGCGCGCACCTGCGCCTGACCGCGGCCTTCTCCGGCTGGGAGGACCCGGGCGCGGCCTTCACCGCGATCACCCAGATCGGCACCGAGGCGGCCGTGCTGATCTACTTCCGCAAGGACATCGCCAACATCATCTCGGCGTGGTCCCGCTCCCTGTTCAACAAGGAGATGCGCGCCGACCACGACGCCCAGATGGGCTGGCTGGTGATCGTCGGCTCGATCCCGATCGGTGTCCTCGGTGTGACGCTCAAGGACCAGATCGAGGGCCCCTTCCGTGATCTGCGCCTCACGGCGACGATGCTGATCGTCATGGGCATCGTCCTGGGCGTGGCGGACCGGCTGGCCGCGCGCGACGAGACGGGCGGCAAGCACCGCGCCGCCAAGGAGCGCAAGAGCCTCGAACAGCTCAGCATCAAGGACGGTCTGATCTTCGGCCTCTGCCAGGCCATGGCCCTGATCCCCGGCGTCTCCCGCTCCGGCGCCACCATCAGCGGTGGCCTGCTGATGGGCTACAAGCGCGAGGCCGCGGCCCGCTACTCCTTCCTCCTCGCCATCCCGGCCGTGATCGCCTCGGGCGGCTACGAGTTGAAGGACGCGATGGAGGGCGGCCATGTCTCCTGGGGCCCGACGATCTTCGCCACGATCATCGCGTTCTTCGTCGGCTACGCAGTCATCGCATGGTTCATGAAGTTCATTTCCACCAAGAGCTTCATGCCGTTCGTCTGGTACCGCATCGCGCTCGGCATCGTGATCGTGGTCCTGGTCTCCATGGGCGTCCTGAGCCCGCACGCGGGCGAGTCGGCGGGCTGAGCGCCCTCCGGCCCGACCGGGGCCGCCCCTCCCCCGGACTCCCCGATCCCCCAACTCCCCTCAGTGACCAACCACATACGACATCCGTAGCCGCCCAGTAGCGCAGTGTCAGTCCCGGCGCCTACTCTTGTCCGCATGTCCCCCGATTCCCTTGTCCGTGGTTCCGTGCGGTCCGCCGCCGACTTGAACGACCAGATCCGAGCGTTGTGGCGACACGCGGGCGGATCGCTTTCGGCACAGGAGCGGGCGGAGTACGAGCTGTTGGTCGTGGAGTGGGCGGCGGCGATACGCGGAGACATCATCGAGGCCGCGTGACCGCGCCGTCCCGCCCGGCCGCCGAGCGGGACGACATCCCCGGCGGCCTGATCATCTTCCTCAACGGCACGTCCAGTTCGGGCAAGTCGACCCTCGCGACGCAACTGCTGCGCGTCCTCGACGAACCGGCCTTCCACATCCCGGTCGACACGTTCCACGCCATGCGCACACCCCGAGAACTGCCACCGGAACGACTCAACGCGGTCCTGCACGACACCTGGCGGGGCTACCACCGCGCGGTCGCCGGGATGGCCGCCGCGGGAAACACCGTCGTCATGGACCATGTCCTGAGCGCGGAATGGCGGCTACGGGACTGCCTCGACCTCTTCGTGCCGCAGGACGTCGTGTTCGTCGGCGTGCACTGCCCCCGCGCCGAACTGGAACGCCGCGAACGGGAACGGGGCGACCGCCCGGCGGGACTTGCCGCACGGCAGCTGGACCAGGTGCACTCCCACGGTCTCTACGACATCGAGTGCGACACAAGCCGCACGGACCCCCTCCCCTGCGCCCTGCGCATCAAGGAGTTCCTGCCCCACCGCCCCAGACCGACGGCGTTCGAGCGACTCCGCGCCCTGAAAGGGGCGCGGGGAACCGCGCGAGCAAGCACACCCGCACCCGCACCCGCACCCGCACCCGCACCCGCACCCGCACCCGCACCCGCACCCGCACCCGCACCCGCACCCGGCCAACGACCGTACCCCGCACGGCGCTTCACCGCCCCCCTGAGACCCGCAACACCGCCCCCGTCGTGTACGACGCCTCCGGCGACATCAACCACGCGATCGCCGAGGCGATCTCATCCGCACGCCCCGGCCGCCGCAGCGGCACGGACGCGGCGATTCGCTCCGGCCGTTCCGGATCCCCCATCCGCGCATGGATCTCCGTGTCGATCACCCCGGGCGCCACCGCGTTGACCCGGATACCGTCCGGCCCGAGCTCCTTCGCCAGCCCCGTCGTCAGCGTGTCGACCGCCGCCTTGGTCGCCGCGTAGTGGACGTACTCACCGGGACTGCCCAACGTGGCCGCCGCCGAGGACACGTTGACGATGGCACCGCTCCCCGAGGCCGCCATCACCCTGGCCGCCCGGCGCGAACACAGCAGCACCCCGAGGAGGTTGACCTCCACCACCCGCCGCAGCACCTCCGTGTCGGTGTCCGCCAGCCTCCCGAACGGCCCCGTCACCCCGGCGTTGTTGACCAGCCCCGTCACCGCCCCCAGCCGCTCCGCCGCCGTCTCGAACAGCCGGTCCACATCGGCCTCCACCGAGGTGTCGGCCCTGACGGTGACGCACCGCGCCCCGTTCGCCCGCACACCCGTGGCGATCCACTCGGCGGCGGCCCCGTCGTTGACGTACCCCACGACCACGTCGTGACCGTCCGCCGCGAGCCGCAGACAGGTCGCGGCACCGATCCCCCGGCTCCCACCCGTGACCACCGTGACCGGACGTGACATCCCAACCTCCCTGACAGCGCACTCGGCGACCGATCATCCTACGATCGCGGCCCACCCGCCGTCTTCGGCGTATGCCGCGCAACAAGGCGAGGGCAACCATTCCGGCCCCGGCGGCGACAGATGAGTGGCAAGCTCCTTTCACGCGAGCCCCACACGCCTCATGCTTTCTCCCGAACCACGCATGGAACCGAAGGACTTGAACGTGGCAGCCCGTTCCCATCGCTCCTCCCGACGCTCCTCCCCTCGCTCCGCCGCCCGCGCCTCCTCCCGCGGACCCGGGCGGCGCACCGCCCTCATATCCGTCGCCGCCGTGGCGGCCGTCGGGCTCGCCGCCTCGCTCGTCATCGCCTTCGGCCCCGACCGCGAGAGCGACAGCGAGGCCGCCGGGAAGGTCGGGAACGCACCCGCCGCGACGACCTCCCGGGCGACCGATCCGTCCTCCGCCGCACCGGAGCGGAAGAAGGCGTCCCCCACACCCTCGAAATCCCCGTCCCCGTCCCCGTCGACCGCGAAGACCACCCCGTCGGCGACCCCGACCACCGAGCCCACCCGACCGTCACCCGCCGTCACCCGGCAGGCCGGCTCCGCCTCGGGCCCCCTGGCGGGACGGATCCGCCCCGGGGTCGACTACGAGGGGGTCGCCACCTTCTACGACGCCGGGACGGGCGAGGGCGGCGCCTGCTCCTTCGGCGCGAGCGACGACGTGATGACCGCCGCGATGAACACCACCGACTACGAGGTCTCCAAGGCCTGCGGGGCCTATGTACGGGTCCGCGCGGCGGGCGGCGCCGCCGTCACCGTACGGATCACCAACGAGTGCCCGGCGCCCTGCAAGCCCGGCCAACTCGACCTCAGCGCCGAGGCGTTCGCCAAGCTCGCCGCCCCCTCGCGCGGCCAGATCCCGATCACCTGGAGCCTGCTGAGCCCCGGCGCGGCCGACCCGATGTCGATCCGGTACAAGACCGGGTCCAGCCAGTACTGGTGCGGCATCCAGGTGATCGGTCACCGGAACCCGGTGGCCCGGCTGGAGGTCCGCGACGACGGCGGCTGGTCCGCACTGCCCCGTACCGAGTACAACTACTTCCTCTCCGAGCAGGGCACCGGGTGCGGCGGCGCGCTGCGGATCACCGACATCTACGGGGAGCGGCTGACCGTCGAGGGGCTCGCGGTACGGCCGGACGTCGCCCAGGCGACCGGAACGCAGTTCACGGCACGCTGACCGCGCCCCGCCCCCGCTCAACGCCCGCCGTTCCCCGTCCGCCGGATAGCGCAAGCTCGCGCGCGCACGGCCGAGGTCCCGGCCAATGCTGAGGGTGCCCCTGCCCCCGAGCATCCCGGGACCCCCATGCCACTCTCACGCGATTCCCGCCCTCGCCCCCGCCTCCCCCTCCCTCTCCCCCTCCGCCGCTCCCTGATCGCCCTGCTCGGCGCCTCCTGCCTCGGCGGTCTGCTCCTGGCCCCGTCGGCGGGCGCCGCCGACACCGGCTCCGACGACGTGAGCGAGCGCGCGCTGCAACGGCAGCTCGACGACCTGGTCGCCACCCCCGGAGGGCCGCCGGGTGTGATCGTCGTACTGCAACGGAACGGCGCGCCCCGCATCCTCCGCGCCGGTGTCGCCGATCTGGAGACCGGCCGCCCGATCGAGCCCACCGACCACATGCGGATCGCCAGCACGGCGAAGGCGTACAGCGGTGCCGTGGCGCTGCGGCTGGTGCGGCAGAGGTCCCTCCGGCTCGACAGCACCCTCGGCCGCACCCTGCCCCAGCTGCCGCGCGCCTGGCGGTCGGTCACCCTGCGGCAGCTGCTCAACCACACCAGCGGACTGCCCGACTACAGCGAGGACCCGGAGTTCCTGGCACTGCTCACGGCGGACCCGCGCCGCACCTTCGACCCCCGTCGGCTGCTGGACTTCGTCGCGGACGAACGGCTGCGCTTCCGCCCCGGCTCGCGCTACCAGTACTCCAACTCCGACAACATCGCCGTAGCGCTGATGGCGGAGGCCGTGACCCACCGGCCGTACGAGGAACTGCTCGACCGGATCGTCTACCGGCCGCTCGGACTGCGCGACACCAGCCTCCCGCTGGGCTACGAGATGCCGGAGCCGTACATGCACGGGTACGCCATCGAGCCGCCCGCGCCGCCGGAGGACGTCAGCGAGGCGCTCAGCGCGTCCGGTGTGTGGGCCTCGGGCGGGATCGTCTCCACCCCGCACGACATGACCCGGTTCATCCGCGGCTACGCCGCCGGACGGCTGACGTCACGAGGGGTCCTGCGTGAGCAGCGCCGCTGGATCGAGGGGGCGTCCGAACCGGCCGGCCCCGGCCGCAACACGGCCGGTCTCGCCATCTTCCGCTACGAGACCCGCTGCGGGGTGGTGCTGGGGCACACCGGGAACTTCCCCGGCTACACCCAGCTGATCGCCGCGACCCCCGACGGCCGGAGGTCGCTCACCTTCTCCCTCACCACCCAGGTGAACCGCACCCTCGCCCCCGACCTGCTGGAGCGGCTCCGCACGATCGAGGAGAACGCGGTCTGCGCACTCCTCGGCCGGCACCCGGGCTGACCGAGGGCTCAGCCGCGCACATGCGCCGGCATGTCGTCCGCGACGGGACAGGGCAGCTCCTCGGGCAGCAGCGCGGTGGCCGCCGCCAGGTCACCGGCCCGTACGAGGCCGTGGACCTCCCTGGCCAGGGGGGTCACGTCCGTGATGCCGACGATCCACTCGTCCGCGTACCGGGCCGCCGCCTCACCCGACAGGCCCAGCTGCAGCGAGCGGTACGGCAGCGGGGTGAACCGCAGATTCCGCTCGGGGTCCCACTGCACCCGCGCGGGCGACCGCCGCAGCTCCTGCTTCCAGGCGGCCTGGCTCTCGTACAGGTCCGGCACATAGTGCGAGAGGCAGGAGTTGCGCAGCGCCCAATCAAAGCCGTCGCGGCCGATCTCGACGGCGAGGACCGTCTCCTGGCCCTCCTTCAGCCCCCAGCCGCAGCGGTACATCATCCACAGGAAGGACGGCTTGATCCAGGTCATCCGGTCCCGCTTCCAGGCGGCCGGGAAACGGCCGTGCCGGGCGGCCGGGCCGCCGATCCCCGGGCGGTACGCCTGGTAGACGGTGACGGTGTCGGCGGTATGGCGGGCGCGGACACGGTATCTGGGCTCTGTCACCGCTGAGGGGCGTTCACTCTCACTCACCGGACCAGGTTCGATCACGGCGGTGCCTCCGGGCCACCGAATATCGATAACGGGCGCACGCCCCTTGGCGTGGCACGCCTCCTGCCCCAACACTGAGCCGATGACGCAGCGCGTGGAGCTCGCGACCGTGATGGACCGACTCGCCGTCGACGGCCTGATCACCGAGTACGCGGTGGCGGTGGACGACGGCGACTGGACGGCGTACCGGGATCTGTTCGCACCGGAGGGCCGCGCGGACTACCGCTCGGCGGGCGGTATCGAGGGCGACGCCGCGCAGGTCGCCCGATGGCTGGCCCGGAGCATGGAACTGTTCCCGATGCGGCAGCATCTGATCGTCAACCGCCGGGTGCGCTTCGGATATCTGGAGCAGGACACCGGCGACACCGCCCAGGTCCAGGCCGACTACATCAACCCGATGCGCCTCGCCGGCCAGGACGGCGGATCCACCGCCCCCGACTTCGTCTGCGGCGGGCGCTACGCCTTCACCCTGATCCGCACCCCCGACGGCTGGCGCATAACCGAACTGACGGTCCAAGAAAAATGGCGCCGCTCCCCCCACCCCTCCCCCACCTGACCACCCCACCCCACCCCACAGCCACACACCTGCCCTGTCACCCACCCGGCCCGCCACACAGCCCTCCCGCCGAACACCTGGCCCGCCACGCAGCTGTCCCGCCACACACCTGCCCTGTCACCCACCCGGCCCGTCACCCACCCGGCCCCACGGCCCGCAGCCGCCGACTGCGAGGCACCCCCACGGGAGACCCGTACTTGTCAGCCGACCCGCACGGGCGGTGCGTGGGTGGGAGAAGCAGGCCAAGGCCAGCGGCAGCAAAGTCACGCCCCCTGTCGGAGATCGTCCCCGGCGCGCACACTGGAAGGACTCACCACTGGGGAGGGAGGCGCTGCATGAGGACGCCGAACCGGTTCACCTCCCCATGGCGCCGGCGGGCAGCCATCGTCGCGGCCGGCGCCCTCCCCGTACTCGCGTTCCCGGCCCCCTCCCTGTGGTGGTTCGCGTACACCGCGCTGACCCCCTGGATGCTGCTGCTCCGCACGGCCCCCACCGCCCGCCGAGCGGCGTACGACGGCTGGCTCGGCGGCTTCGCGTTCATGCTGGCGATGCACCACTGGCTGCTGCCGAACCTCCATGTGTTCACCTTCGTCATCGCGGGCCTCCTGGGCGCACTGTGGGCCCCCTGGGCCTGGCTGGTGCGCCGGTTCCTCAGCGGCACCCCCTCACCGGGCCGGGTCGCCGCCGCCCTGCTGGTCGTACCGTCGGGCTGGCTGATGATCGAGCTCGTCCGCTCCTGGCAGGGCCTCGGCGGCCCCTGGGGCCTGCTGGGCTCCAGCCAGTGGCAGGTGGAGCCCGCGCTGCGGCTGGCCTCGGTCGGCGGTGTCTGGCTGCTCAGCTTCCTGGTGGTGGCCGTCAATGTCGCGGTCACCGTGCTGGTCGCGGTCCGCCGCTCCCGGGCACCCGCGCTCGCCGGCCTCGTCGCGGCGGCCCTCGCCACCTCGGCGGTGTGGCTGTGGTCGCCGCGCCCCGACGTGAGCGGCGAGGTGCGCGTCGCCGTCGTCCAGCCCGGTGTCACCGACGGCCCCGACAAGCGGTTCGCCCGGGAGGAGACGCTCACCCGGCGGCTCGCCGGGCGGGACCTCGACCTGATCGTGTGGGGCGAGAGCAGCGTCGGCTACGACCTCGCCGACCGCCCCGACCTCTCCGACCGGATCGCCGCGCTGGCCCGTGAGACGGACACGAACATCCTGGTGAACGTGGACGCCCGCCGCTCCGACCGTCCCGGCATCTACAAGAGTTCCGTGCTGGTCGGCCCCGACGGCCCGACCGGCGACCGCTACGACAAGATGCGCCTGGTCCCGTTCGGCGAGTACATCCCGATGCGCTCCCTGCTCGGCTGGGCCACCTCGGTCGGCGAGGCGGCGGGCGAGGACCGCAGACGCGGCACCGAACAGGTCGTGTTCGACTCCGGGAAGGGCCTGCGGATCGGCCCGATGGTCTGCTTCGAGTCCGCGTTCCCGGACATGAGCCGTCATCTCGCCCGGGACGGCGCCGAGTTGCTGCTCGCGCAGTCGGCGACCTCGACGTTCCAGCAGAGCTGGGCCCCGGAGCAGCACGCCTCGCTGGCCGCGCTGCGGGCCGCCGAGACCGGCCGTCCGATGGTCCACGCGACACTCACCGGTGTCTCGGCGGTGTACGGCCCGGACGGCGAACGCGTCGGCTCCTGGCTCGGCACGGACGAGAGCACGAGCGCGGTGTACGACGTGCCGCTGGCGAGCGGTACGACGCCGTACGTCCGCCTCGGCGACTGGCCGGTGCACGCGGCGCTGCTGGTCCTGATGGCCTGGGCCGCGTTCGAGGGCGTACGGGCCCTGCGGCTGCGGACCGGCTCTCCCCCAACGGACACTCAGGAGGCGGGCGGGTCCTCCACCGCCCGCACCACCCGCTCGCACAGTTCATGAGTGGCCAGCGCGTCCCGCGCGCCGAGCACCTTGCCGACGCGGACCGCGTCGAGGAAGGCGAGGACGGCCTGCTCGATGCCGCGCTGCCGGGCCACGGGCACCCAGTCGCCGCGCCGCCTCAGGGACGGCTGCCCCTTGTGGTCGACGACCTCCGCGAGGTTCACGACCTGTCGTTTGGTGTCCTGCCCGGAGACCTCGAGGATCTCCTCCGCCGAGCCGCTGAGCCGGTTCATCACACCGAGCGCGGTGAACCCGTCACCGGACAGCTGGAGCACGACGTGGTGCAGCAGCCCGTCCTCGGTGCGGGCGCGCACGGTCACGTCCTCGATCTCGCCCGGCACCAGGAACCGCAGGGTGTCGACGACATGGATGAAGTCGTCCAGGATCATCGTGCGCGGCAGTTCGGGCAGGCCGATGCGGTTCTTCTGCATCAGGATCAGCTCACGCGGATGATCGGCGCACTGCGCGTACCCGGGCGCGTACCGCCGGTTGAAGCCCACGGCGAGCCCGACGTTCCGCTCCTCCGCGAGCCGTACGAGCCGTTCGGAGTCGGCGAGTTCGTACGCGAGGGGCTTGTCGACGTACGTCGGGACGCCCGCCTCCAGCAGCCGCGCGACGATCTCGGGGTGGGCCCCGGTCGGGGCGTGCACGAAGGCCGCGTCGAGGTCCTCGGCGAGCAGCGCGTCGAGGTCGGCGTGCCGCTGTCCGGGCGGGAGGTGGAGGCTGTCGGCGACGTGGGCGAGGGTGGCGGGTGTCCGCGTCTGCAGATGGAGTTCGAGCCCCGGCCGGGTGCCGAGCACCGGCAGATAGGCCTTCTGCGCGATGTCGCCGAGCCCGATGCAGCCGACCTTCACAGGGGTCTCCCGTCCACGGTGGTCCACGGAGTGCCGTCGAAATGCCTCGTCGGCAGCATACGGGGGCTGCCACGATGGCCGGTATGACCACCCCACGTAGCGAACCCTCCGCCA
This sequence comes from Streptomyces phaeolivaceus, assembly GCF_009184865.1. Taxonomy (NCBI): domain Bacteria; kingdom Bacillati; phylum Actinomycetota; class Actinomycetes; order Kitasatosporales; family Streptomycetaceae; genus Streptomyces; species Streptomyces phaeolivaceus. The sequence goes on from NZ_CP045096.1 coordinate 1,290,973, forward strand.
CCGCCGACGAACGGACCATGCTCGAAGGCTGGCTCGACTACCACCGCGAGACTCTGGCGATCAAGTGCGCGGGCCTGGACGACGCCCGGTTGAGGACCGCGTCGGTGCCGCCCTCGGAGCTGTCCCTGCTGGGGCTCGTACGGCACATGGCCGAGGTCGAGCGGATCTGGTTCCGCAAGGTGCTGGTGGACGACGACCAGGGGCCGATCTACTTCAGCGAGGAGGACCCGGACGGGGAGTTCCACCTCACCGAGGAGGACACCTGGGAGGAGGCGCACGGCACCTGGCGGACGGAGATCGCGGTCGCCCGGCGCAACGCCGAGGGGTTCGCCCTGGACGACATCAGCAAGGCCGTGCACCGGCGGTCGGGCCGGACACCGAGCCTGCGGTGGATCTACACCCACATGATCGAGGAGTACGCCCGGCACAACGGCCACGCGGACCTGCTCCGGGAGCGGATCGACGGGGCCACGGGGTACTGAGCGGGGCGGGCAGGAACCGGGCGGGGCGGACGGGTGCCGAGCGAGGGCCCGTGGCGTCGTCGACGGTCCCGGGCGTCACCCATGTGGGGGCATCCTCCGCCTGCCCCCTCCCCAAAGCGGCCCGGACACAGCAGAGTTGCGCGCGTGCATCGACCGACCACCACCGCAACGCTCCTGGTCACCGTGGCCGTCTCGGCCCTCACCGGCTGCGTGGCCGCGCAGCCCCCGCCCCCGCCGGAGCCGTCCACCGTCCCGTCCCGGCCGTCCGAGCCGCGCCCGGAGGGCAGCACCCGGACCCAGATCGTGGAGGCCCCGGCGCGGGAGGCCCTGGAGCTGATCGGCCCGCCCCGGGAACCCACACCGAGCGCGCCCACGAAGCCGAGGCCCGCCGTGCCGACGACCTCCACCACCGCGCCCGCCCCCGCGGCCGACGCACCGGCCGCGCCTCCACCGCCGCCCCGCGACGAACGCCGGGAACCCTCCGAGCGCCACGGCCCGCCCCCCACCTCCCGGCCCCATGTCGAGATCCCGCCCCTCCCCAGAACCGTCCCGACACGGCCACCGAGGAACTCCGACGTCTGTGCCCTCGGCCACCGGTACGGCGGCTGGGGCAAGGACACCCCCCAGGCCGCCATCTGCAAGGACGTGTACGGCCGCTGAGGCACCCACCGGGGGCGCGCGCTCCGGCGCTAGGTCCTGTCGCCAAATTCCTGCCGTCGCCCGGAAGGCAACCTCGCGGCGTCGTGGGGGTACCTCCCGGTCGAGAGAAGCCGAGACTGGGGGAGCGTGCATGGCGTCGCGAGGCAGACGGGAATTTGACGACAGGGCCTAGGGCAGGCCTAGGGCCGCTGTCGCGGCGGCCCCGGTGTCTCCCCGGCGGGGCCCTCCTCGTCGAGCCGGGCCTCCAGCCGGGCCAGGGCGGTGCGGGTGCCGTCGCCGTGGCCGTCGTCCTCCAGCGTGGCCAGCGCGACCCGGGCCAGCCGCAGATGGCTGCGGGCCGCGTCGTGGCGGCCCAGCCTCGCGTAGTCGGCGGCGAGGTTGAGGTGGAGCGAGGGGTAGAAGGCGCGCACCGCCAGCTCGTCGTGGTGCCCCGTGGGGTGCCCGACGGAGTGTCCGGTGATGTGCCGCCCCGCCGACCGCCCGGCGGACAGCCCGTCCGACAGCTCGTCGGCCGCCGACAACGCCCGGAGATCCCAGGCCAGTTCACTGCCCGGGTCGTCCTGGGTGTCGGCCATGTAGTGCGCCAGGGTGCAGCGGTGGAGCGGGGCGCCGTCGTCCCCGATCTCCGCCCACAGCTTCCGGAGCCGGTCCCGGGCCTCCTCGCGGTCACCGCCGTGGTGCAGCATGACCGCCTGCCCGATCCGGGTCAGCACGGCGTCCGGTGCCACCTGCTCCTGTCGCTCCACCACCGCGTCCTCCGCACTCGTCGCCCCCTGTCCCGCCCTGTCCCTCCCGACGCTAACGGCAGGCACCGGCAATCCCGGTCAGGCCGCTCCGTACGACCGCGGGGGCGCCCCGGCGGTCGTACGGGCGAGCGGGAAGGTGAGGTCGACGGGCGGTGGCCGGTCAGCCGAGGTCGGGGATCGTCCAGTCGATCGCCTCGTGGCCCTGCCGGGCGACGGCCTCGTTGATCTGCGTGAACGGCTGCGAGCCGAAGAACTTCTTGGCCGACAGCGGCGAGGGGTGCGCGCCCTTCACCACGACATGGCGCTCCTCGTCGATCAGCGGGAGCTTCTTCTGCGCGTAGTTGCCCCACAGCACGAAGACCGCCGGGTCGGGCCGGTCGGCGACCGCGCGGATCACGGCGTCGGTGAACTTCTCCCAGCCCTTGCCCTTGTGCGAGTTGGCCTCACCGGAGCGGACCGTGAGCACCGCGTTGAGCAGCAGCACACCCTGCTGGGCCCACGGCAGCAGATAGCCGTTGTCCGGGATCGGGGTGCCCAGCTCGGCCTGCATCTCCTTGTAGATGTTCCGCAGGGACGGCGGGGTCTTCACCCCGGGCCGTACGGAGAAGCACAGACCGTGGCCCTGGCCCTCGCCGTGGTACGGGTCCTGGCCGAGGACGAGGACCTTCACGCTCTCGTACGGCGTGGCGTCCAGCGCGGCGAACACCTGCTCACGGGGAGGGTAGACGGGACCCTTGGCGCGCTCCTCCTCGACGAACTCGGTGAGTTCCTTGAAGTAGGGCTGCTGAAGCTCGTCCCCCAGGACCCCGCGCCAGGACTCGGGCAGCATGGCGATGTCGGTCACGTCAACTTCCTCCGGTGTGCGCTCACTTCACGGCCGCGGAACGCGCGGCCATGGACGGCCGTGCGAAGCACGACCGCCTTCAGAGCACAGAACCTACAGCCGCCCACTGACAACGGCCCCCGGCACCCGGAATGACCGGTGCTACCAGCTGGTCTTCCAGGAGAGCTGCCACATGATCATCATCGTCGCGGGGTCGATGACGTTCTCCAGGCCGGCGATCTCCTCGTTCGCGGCCGTGTACGCCTTGCCCTGCCAGAGCGGGATCAGCCGGGCGTCGTCCACGAGGATCTGCTGCGCCTCCTCGAACTCCTCGGACACCGCGCCGCGGTCGCTCTCGGCGCGCGACTCGGGGAGCAGCTTGTCCGTGATCTCCGGGCTCTTGTACGGCGTACCGAGCGCGTTCTGCTCGCCCACGAACGGGGCGATGAAGTTGTCGGCGTCGTTGAAGTCGGGGTTCCAGCCACGGCCGAAGACCGGGTACTCGCCCTTCTGGTAGCCCTCGGAGTAGGTCTTCCAGGGGCGGCTCTTCAGCGTGACCTTGAACAGCCCCGACGCCTCCAGTTGGCGCTTCAGCTCCTCGAAGGCCGGCTTGGTCTGGGAGCCGTAGCGGTCCGAGGTGTACCAGAGCGTGAGAGGAACCGTTTCGGTGATGCCCGCCTCGGTGAGGATGGACTTCGCCTTGGTCGCGCTGGGGTTGCCGTAGTCGTCGAAGAAGCCCGTCGTGTGGCCCACCAGACCCCTGGGGATCATGGAGTACAGCGGCTCGACGGTGTCCTTGTAGATGTTGTGGGCGAGCGCGGGCCGGTCGAGGACCTGGGCGACCGCCTTGCGCACGGCGGGGTTCTTGGCCCAGCTGTCCTTGGGGTTGAACACCAGGTAGCTGATCTCGGTGGTGGGGTTCTCCACGATCTGGAGCCCCTCCTCGTCGTGGTTGGCCTGGATGTCCACGATGTCCGCGGCCCCGAGCCCTCGATAGATGACCGAGATGTCCTTGTTCTTGAGGGCGCTGACCATCTTGTCGGACTGCTGGAAGTACTGGATGGTGATGGCGGAGTTCTTGAGGTCCGCGATGCCCTTGTAGTTCTCGTTCTTGACCAGCTCGGCCGTCTTGCCCTCGTCGTAGGAGGCGAGGTCGTAGGGCCCGGAGCCGGTGATCTCGCCGTCCTCGCGGAGCTTGTCCGCGGGGTAGTCCGCGGGGTCCACGATCGACATGGCGGGCGTGGTGAGCACCAGCGGGAAGGTCGCGTCGGGCTGGTTGAGGTGGAAGACGACCTCGCGGTCGCCCTTCGTCTGCACCCGGGAGAGGGTGGTCAGCAGACCCGCGGGGCCGCCGTTGACGTTGATCTTCTTGATCCGGTCGAAGGAGTACTTGACGGCCTTCGCGTCCAGCGTGTGCCCGTTCGAGAACTTCAGGCCCTCGCGCAGGGTGCAGCTGTACACCGTGCTGGAGCTGTCCGTGAAGTCGCAGCTCTCGGCGGCGTCCGGCTCGGGATCGGACGCGCCGGGCGCGTAACCGAGCAGGGGCTGGAAGACGTTGCGCATCAGCTCCCAGGAGTTGTCCCAGGCCGCGGCCGGGTCCAGCGTGCTCGGCGCACTGGTGGTCCCCACGATGATGGGGTCCGCGTCGTCGGAGGCGTCCGAGGAGAACACACCACATCCGGTCACCATGGATATGGACGCGATCACCGCGAGTGGCGGCAAGTATCGGTTCCGGTTGAACACGTGCATGCTCCTCGAAATGCCGTACCAAGAGGGGGCGAACGATACCGCAGGCCCCTGCGACCGCAGGCGCCCGGCTGAAAGTGCCCTTGATCAGTCCGCTTGTGACGGCGTTGTCGAGTCCCGGTGAGGGGTGCGGACGGGCGCCGGAAGGTTCGGTGAAGAGAGAACCGGCGCCCGCCGTACTCTGTCAGCCCACCCCGGCGTTGAGGAAGATGCCGCCGTCGACCACGAGGGTCTGGCCGGTGATCCAGTCGGACTGCTCCGAGGTGAGGAAGGCGGCGGCGCCCCCGATGTCGGAGGGCACTCCGAGCCGGCCGAGCGGGTACGCCGCCGCGGCCTCGGCCTCCCGGCCCTCGTACAGGGCCTTGGCGAACTGGGTCTTCACCACGGCGGGCGCGATCGTGTTGGCCCGCACCCTCGGCGCGTACTCGTGCGCCAGTTGCAGGGTCAGATTGATCATGGCGGCCTTGCTGATGCCGTACGCGCCGATGAACGGCGACGCGGAGACACCGGCGACGGAGGCGATGTTGACGATCGCGCCGCCGTTGTCCTTCTGCCAGGCGTGCCAGGTCTTCTGGGCGAAGCCGAGGGCCGAGATCACATTGGTCTCGAACACCTTGCGGGCCACGTTCAGGTCGAGGTCAGAGATCGGGCCGAACACCGGGTTGGTCCCGGCGTTGTTGACCAGGAAGTCGACGCGGCCGAAGGCCTCCATCGTGCGCTCGACGGCCTGGAGCTGGTGGGCCTCGTCATGGGCCTTGCCCGCGACACCGATGACACGGTCGGCGCCGAGCCGCTCGACGGCCTCCTTGAGCGTGTCCTCGTTGCGGCCCGTGATGCACACCCGGTCGCCGCGTGCGACGAGGGCCTCGGCGATGCCGTGGCCGATGCCCCGGCTGGCGCCGGTGATGAGGGCGACCTTGCCCGAAAGTTCGGGGAGTTCCACCGAAGTCATGTTCCCGATTCCCTAGTTGAGCGGTCCGCCGGCGACGTACAGCACCTGGCCGGAGACGAATCCGGCGTCCTCGCCGGTGAAGTAGGCGATGGCACCGGCGATGTCCTCGGGCCGGCCGACGCGCTGCACGGGGATCTGGGTGGCGGCGGCGGCCTGGAAGTCCTCGAAGCCCATGCCGACGCGGGCGGCGGTGGCGGCCGTCATGTCGGTGACGATGAAGCCGGGCGCGACGGCGTTTGCGGTGACGCCGAACTTGCCGAGTTCGATGGCGAGGGTCTTGGTGAAGCCCTGCAGACCCGCCTTGGCGGCGGAGTAGTTGGCCTGGCCCCGGTTGCCCAGCGCGGACGACGAGGACAGGTTGACGATCCGGCCGAACTTGGCCTCGACCATGTACTTCTGGACGGCCTTCGCCATCAGGAAGGCGCCGCGCAGATGCACGTTCATGACCGTGTCCCAGTCGGAGGCGCTCATCTTGAACAGCAGATTGTCGCGGAGCACGCCCGCGTTGTTCACCAGGATGGTCGGAGCGCCCAGTTCCTCGGCGATCCGGGTGACGGCGGCCTCGACCTGCGCCTCGTCGGAGACGTCGCAGCCGACCGCGAGCGCCCGACCGCCGGCGGCGGTGATCTTCTCCACGGTGTCCTTGCACGCGGCCTCGTCGAGGTCGATCACCGCGACGGCCCGCCCCTCGGCGGCCAGTCGTACGGCGGTCGCGGCGCCGATGCCGCGCGCGCCACCCGTGACCACGGCGACACGCTGCTCAGTGGTGGACATTGCTGGTTCTCCTCGCCCTTGGATGCGGCTCCTGCGGCGCCCCCCAGGTGGTGAGCGACCGCTTAGTACCTTCAGCACACGTGACGCTAGAAGTCCTGGCACCCGGTGTCAACGTTCCACCAGGTGTGATCCCTTACGTCGGCGGGTCACTTCCCCAGGGTCACTTCACCAGCAGGGCGAGCAGCCGCTCGGCCTCCGCCGCCGGATCCGCGGTGAGCCCAGTGTGCACGGGCCCCGCCTGGACGACCGTGGAACGGGGCGCGACAAGCCACCGGAACCGCCGTCCGGCGTCGTCACGGGCGGCCTGCCCGGCCGCCTCTCCCCCGGCGCACACCCCCTCCACGGCGCGCAGCGCGGCGCGCACGCCCGCCGCGTCCGCCCCCGGGTCCAGGGCGAGCAGCTTGGCCTCGTCGAGATGGGTACGGGCCGCCACGAGCGCCCGGGAGCGGCTGTAGACCAGCACGCCCGCGTTGAAGCACTCACCGCGCTCGATCCGGGGCACGACCCGCAGCAGCGCGTACTCGTAGACGTCCTGCCCGGAGGCCCCGGTCCCCAGGAAACGGTCGCTCACTTCTCCCCCTCGCCGCGCTCGATCCCCTCGACGCGTTCGTGGATGTCGGCGGCCCGCGCGAGCAGCGGTTCCGCGTACGCCCGCCGCAGCGCGTCCGGTGTCGCGAAGCCGGGCTCGTCCGTCAGCCAGACGTCAGGGATCTCGGCGGTCACCTCGGCGAGCAGTTCCTCGGTGACCAGGGGCGCGAGGTCGGCGGCGGCAGCGGCGACATCGGGCCCAAAGCGGGCGAGGGCGTGGTCGGCGGCGTCGTACGGCTTGGCGGCGGAGGCGCGGGCGCCGGGCCAGTGGTGGTGCCAGATCATGGTGGCGCCGTGGTCGATCAGCCACAGTTCGCCGTGCCACATCAGCAGGTTCGGATTGCGCCAGGAGCGGTCGACGTTGTTGATCAGCGCGTCGAACCAGACGATCCGTCCGGCCTCCTCGGGGCTCACCTCGAAGGCGAGCGGGTCGAAGCCGAGGGCGCGGGCCAGGAAGTCCATGCCCAGGTTGGTGCCGCCACTGGACTTGATCAGCTCCTGCACCTGTTCGTCGGGTTCACCGAGTCCCAGGACCGGGTCGAGACCCACGGTGACCAGCGCGGGCACCCGCAGTCCGAGCCGCCGGGCCAGCTCACCGCAGACGACCTCCGCGACGAGCGTCTTGCGGCCCTGCCCGGCGCCGGTGAACTTCAGGACGTACGTGCCGCGGTCGTCGGCCTCGACGAGTCCGGGCAGCGAACCGCCTTCCCGCAACGGCGTGATGTACCGGGTCGCGGTGACTTCCTTGAGCATCGCCCCAGGCTACCGGCGGGCCGATCGCCCCCGGAGGCGACCCGTCCGCGGGCGCCGTGAACCGACAGCTTTCAGACAGCTGGTTTTGACGCCGTCGTGATCCCGGACAGGCCAAGATGTGCACCCTGTCTGAACGTTCAAGCACAGGCCCGCCGTATCCATGGGCGAAAGTGCAAAGCCATCTCGGAAGGAACCGACAGCATGACCAGCGAAACGATCAAACCCTCCTCCATTCCGGGCCGTCGCACCGTCATGGCGGCGGCCGGCGTGGCGGGGCTCGCCGTCGCGCTGACCGCCTGCGGGTCGGACGACGACTCCTCGACCTCGGTCTCCTCCGGCGCCGGGGCCGGCGGTGACGCGAGCGCCGAGTCGACCGCCGAGGCGAGCAGCGGAACCACGGGCGGCGACAGCGCGGGCGGCACGGAGATCGCCAAGACCTCGGACATCCCCGAGGGCGGCGGCAAGATCTTCGAGAGCGAGGGCGTGGTCATCACCCAGCCGGAGGCGGGCACCTACAAGGCGTTCTCCTCCGTCTGCACCCACCAGGGCTGTGCGGTGAAGTCGATAGCCGACGGCGTGATCAACTGCCCCTGTCACAACAGCAACTTCTCGATCGCCGACGGCAGCGTGAAGAGCGGCCCGGCGACGAAGGCACTGCCGGCCAAGGAGGTCAGCGTGTCGGGGGAGTCGATCATGCTGGCGTGATCTGATGTGCGGCTGGGGCTGACCAAACGTTTGTTGGATTCGCCAAACGTTAGTTAGGTGTCGGCCTAACGTTTGCTGGGCACCGACCAAACGTTTGCCAGGTGCACCAAACGTTAGTTAGGCACCACCCCCGTCACCCGCCCCTTCCCACCACCCCACCACCTCCCCAGTGGTCGCGACCGTAGCGACCAACGCGAGGGTGTGGCGGATCATCGCGGGGGTGTACTCGGCAGGCACCCCCGCGATGGCGTCCCCGGGCACGACGACCGTGTAGCCGAGGTTCACGGCGTCGAACACGGCGTTCGGGACGGCCACGTTGGCCGAGACACCGGTGACGACCAGCGTGCGGCACCCCAGATTGCGCAGCAGCGCGTCCACGTCGGTGCCCGCCAGCGGCGACAGCCCGTGCAGCCTTCGTACGATCAGGTCCTCGTCCGCGACCTCGATGGGCGGCGCGACCTGTACGGCGGAGGTGCCCGTCAACTGCCGTACGGACAGCCGTTCGGCCGCGCGGAACAGCCGGGCGTTGTGGTTGGCGCCCCGCCCGTCGGGCCGCCGTTCGGCGACGGCGTGCAGGACCTGCACCCCGCGCGCGTGGGCGGCGGCGACCAACCGGGCCACATTGGCGAGCGCCCCGGACGACCGGGCCTCGTGGGCGAGTTCGGGCAGCGCGCCGTCCGGTCCGACGACACCCCGCTGGCACTCGACGGTGAGCAGCACGGCGGTGGCGGGATCGAGCAGTCCGCCCAGCTCCCGCCGCCGCTTCGGGTCACTCGCGTAGGACGGCATGACGGTCCCCCTGTCGTCGGCGATCGGGCGGGCGAGCGTAACGCCCCTTGCGCAGGGACGGAAGTCGGCCGATGCTCTTCTGACGCCACGTCAGCGGAGGGGATTCGGGATGACCGTCACGCAGCGCCGGGGCCGGAGAATCATGATGGAGCCCGCCGAACTGGACGCGTTCCTGGGCGCGCAGCGCACCTGCCGGGTCGCGACGGTCTCGTCCGACGGGGCCCCGCACATCAGTCCGCTCTGGTTCGTCTGGGACGGCACCTCGCTCTGGCTCTACTCGATCACCCGCAGCAAGCGCTGGTCCGCGCTGCGCCGCGATCCGCGCGTCGCGGTCGTGGTCGACGCGGGCGAGGAGTACGGCGAGCTGCGGGGCGTCGAGCTGTCCGGCGCCGTGGAGTTCGTCGGCGAGGCTCCGCGCACGGGCGAGCCGGTCCCCGAACTCGTCGAGGTGGAGCGGCTGTTCGCCCGCAGGAACTTCGGCATCGACGAGATGCCGCACGACGGCAGACACGCCTGGCTCCGGCTGACCCCGGACGCGATCGCGTCCTGGGACTTCCGCAAGCTGGGGTAGCCGCGGCGGGGCTCGTTCCGCTACGGGAGTTCACCCCGCCCCGCACGCGTCCCCCGCCGCCCGCAGCGCCTCCACCGCCGCCCTGATGGACGGCCGCCGGTCGGCGTCCGCGCGCCACACCGCGTAGACGCTGCGATGGACGCGATGGCGCACCGGCACGGTCCGTACCCCGGCCGGCATCGGGTCGCGGCCGAGCCTGGGCGCGATACAGACACCCAACCCGGCGGCGACGAGGGCGAGTTGGGTATGGTGCTCGCCGGCCCGGTGGGCGATCCGGGGTTCGATGCCATGGGCGCGCAGCGTGTAGAGCAGCCATTCGTGGCAGAACTCGCCCTCGGGCCAGGCGACCCAAGGCTCCTCCGCCAGCTCCCGCAGTTCGATCTCGTCGCGCCCGGCGAGCGGGTGGTCCTCCGGCAGCGCCACCTCCACCGGGTCGTCGAGGAGGGCGGCCCTGGCGAGGCCCTCGGGCACGGGCAGTGGCTTGTTGTACCAGTCGAGGACGACGGCCAGATCGGCGTCGCCCCGGATCACGGCGTGGATCGCGAGTTCGGGTTCGAGTTCCCGCGAGCGCACGCGCAGCGCCGGGTGGTCGTCCTGGAGTGCGCGGAAGACGGCGGGAAACAGCCCCCGGACGGCGGTCGGGAAGGCGGCCAGCCGCAGTTCGCCGACGACCTGACCGCGCTGTGCCTCCAGGTCCGAATGCGCCAGTTCGACCTGCGACAGGATGCGTCCGGCGTGGTCGGCCAGCAGCCGCCCGGCGTCGGTCAGGCGCACGCCCCGCCCGTTCTTGGCGAGGAGCCGCTGCCCCACCTCGCGCTCCAGCTTGGCCATCTGCTGCGAGACGGCGGAGGTCGTCACATGCAGCCCCTCGGCGGCCCCGCTGACCGAGCCGTGCCGGGCGAGCGCGTCGAGGGTGCGCAGGCGCTCCAGATTCAACATGTAAGTGATGCTACGAGATTCAGATCAGGAATTCTCGCTTGCGCTACGAGATCTTTCGCCACCATCGTGGTGCCCATGACCACCGCCGCGCCCACCCGGATTCCCGCGCCCACCCCCGACCGCCCACGCCGTGCCACGGTCGACTGGCGGGTGCGGTTCGGCTTCCTCTCGCTCGTCTGGGGCTTCAGCTTCCTCCTGATCAAGGTGGGTACGGAGGCGTACGCGCCCTTCCAGGTCACTTTCGGGCGGCTGCTGTTCGGCACGCTGGTCCTCGCGGCGGCGATGGCGGTGAAGCGGGAGCGGCTGCCGCGCGGCGCCCGCACCTGGGGTCACCTCACGGTGGCGGCGTTCCTCCTCAACGCACTGCCGTTCTCCCTGTTCGCCTACGCGGAGCTGACCATCCCGTCCACGCTGGCGGGTATCTGCAACGCGACCTCGCCGCTGTGGGGCATGGCCCTCTCCCTGGTCGCGCTCTCGGAGGACCGCCCGACACGGGTGCGGGTCGCCGGTCTCGGCCTCGGCTTCCTCGGTGTGCTGACCGTGCTCGGCGCCTGGCAGGGCTTCCACGGCCTCGACGCCACCGGCACCACGCTGGCCCTGCTGGCCTCCCTCAGCTATCCGATCGGCTGGATCTACGTCCGCCGCACCCTGGCCGGCACCACGCACTCCCCGCTCTCCCTCACCGGCACCCAGCTCCTGCTGGCCACCGCCCAACTCGCATTCGTCACCCCGCTGTTCACCACGCTGCCGAGCCGTTTCCCGGTCCTGCCGCTGCTGGCGGTGGTGGCGCTGGGGGCGCTCGGCACGGGTGTCGCGATGCTCGTCCAGTACGGCCTGGTCTCCGAGGTCGGCCCCACGACGGCCCAGATAGTCACCTACTTCATCCCGGTCATCGCCACGGCCGCCGGTGTCGCCCTCCTCGGCGAGTCCCTCACCTGGTCGACACCGGTCGGCGCCGCGATCGTCCTGGCGGGCGCGGCCCTGACCCAGGCCGGATCCCGCGCCTGAGCCGACGCGGGCGGAATCAGGCGTAGCCTCCGCCCGCGCCGGGCCCGACCGCCGAGGCCACCGCGTCCGCGAGCCTCCCGATCTCCTCCTCGGTGAGCGTGGACACCGTGATCCGGATCCCCTGCGGGGCGCTCATCCGGAAGCGCGCGCCGGGCGCGACGGCCCAGCCCGCGTGCAGCAGCCGGGCCACCGCGCCGGTCTCGTCCGGGACCCGGATCCACACGTTCATCCCGCTGACGCCGCGCGCCTCGACCCCGCGCCGCGCGAGCGCGCCGATCAGCACGTCCCTCCGCCGCCCGTACGCCGCCGCCACGGCCGGGGCGTCCACCGCGCCAGCGGACCACAGCCGTACGACGGCCCGCTGCACCAGCCGGCTCACCCAGCCCGGCCCCAGCCGCTGCCGTCCCCGCACCCGGTCGACGGTGACGGCGTCCCCGGTGAGCACCGCGAGCCGCAGATCGGGGCCGTACGCCTTGGCGACCGACCGCACGAACGCCCAGCTGTGGGTGACCCCGGCCAGCGGATGCAGGGGCTGGTCGACGATCCGGTGGCCGTGGTCGTCCTCGATGAGCAGGGTCTCGGGATGGTCCCGCAGCACGGCCCGCAGGGCACACGCGCGTGGAGCGCTCACGGCCGCGCCGGTCGGGTTCTGCGCCCGGTCGGTGACGATGAGCGCCCGCGCCCCGGCCGCCAGTGCCTTGCGTACGTCGTCGGGGAGCGGCCCCTCGTCGTCGACGCCGACCGGGACGACACGCAGCCCGAGCGCCGGGGCGAGGTCGAGCACGCTCCCCCACCCGGGGTCCTCGACGGCGACGGCGTCCCCGGGTTTGAGATGGACGGCCAGGATGCGTTCGATGGCGTCGAGCGATCCGGAGGTGACGGCGACCGGCCCGTCCGGCACCCCGTCGGCGTCCAGCTCGGCCCGCGCGATCCGCGCCAACTCGGGCTCCACGGCCCCCACTCCGTAGAGCACCGGCTCACGGTCGCCCTGCTCGGCGGCGGCGGCGAACACCTCCGCCAGCGGCGGCAGCAACGCGGTGTCGGGGTTGCCGTCGGCGAGGTCGCGCACCCCCTCCGGCACCCCGACCCGGATGTACTCTCGCCCCGTCGTCGCCGGCCGGGGCCGCACCCGGCTCCCCCGCCGCCCGGCGGTCTCGATGACCCCGCGCTCGCGCAGGGTGCGGTAGGCAGCCGCGACGGTGTTCGGATTCACCCCGAGCCGCACCGCCAACTCCCGCATGGGTGGAAGCAGTTGACCGGGCTCCAGCTCGCCCGCACCCACCGCCTGCTCGACACTCGCCGCGATCTCGGCTGCGCGCCGCCCGGTCACCATGTATTCTCCTAGCACAAACAAGATTATGCACTAGCGCAATGGAGCAGGCAATGACGGGGCCCCAGCAGCCGACCACACCGATACGGACGACACACCCACCCGCCGCCTACACCCCCACCGCCCGCACCGTCCCGACCCGGTCCGCGCAGAAGGCCTCGTACGACAGGGAGTTGGTGCACTCGATCCTCGACGAGGGATACGTCTGCCATCTCGGCTTCGTCCGTGACGGCGCCCCGGTGGTGCTGCCCACGCTGTACGGACGGGTCGGCGAGACGCTCTATGTGCACGGTTCGACGGGTTCGCGCCCGCTGCGGATGACGGGCCAGGCCGACCCGGGCCTCCCGGTGTGTCTGACGGTCACGCACGTGGACGCGCTGATCCTGGCCCGCTCCGGCTTCCACCACTCGATCAACTACCGCTCGGTGGTGGTGCACGGCATCGCCCACCAGGTCACCGACCCGGAGGAGCGGCGGATCGCCCTGGACGCGCTGGTCGACCACGTCGTACCGGGACGTTCGCGGGACTCCCGGCCCGCCAACGGCAAGGAGTTCGCGGCCACCGCCGTGATCCGCCTCGACCTGGACGAGGTCTCCGCCAAGACCCGCACCGGCGGCGTCAACGACGAGCCCGAGGACCTCACCCTCCCCCACTGGGCCGGAGTCGTCCCCCTCCGCAAGGGCTACGACACCCCGATCCCGGACCCCGACCTGGCCCCGGGCACCGAACTCCCGGAGTACCTCAGGACGCTGTAGGGCGAGGGGGCTGACGAACCGAAGTGCCGCTTGGGCCGCGCCCCGTAAGGGGCGCGGGGAACTGCGCGAGCGACCACACGCGCCCCTCGGCCCGAAACGCACAGGCCCCCGACGGCGTCACCGCCCCCGCCCCACCGACAGCTCAGGCTCGACCTCTTCACCACCGGACGCCACCCTCGGAGACGCCCCCCTCCGCGGCGCGGCCCGCTGAGCGACGAACGCCCCGGCCAGCACCACCACCCCGCCCACGATCTGCGGCGCCGACAACCGCTCCCCCAGCAACGCCCACGCCAGCATGATCGCGACAACCGCCTCAAGACAGCCCACGACGCCCGCCACCTGCGGGGACAACCGCCGTACGGCCACCACCCCGGTGACGTACGCGAGCACCGTGGCGATCAGCACCACCCACCCGAGCAGCAGCCAGGCCGGTACGGGCGTCCCGTCCATCCGCGCGGTGCCGCCGAGCACCGCCCACTCCATCCCCCACGGCCGGGCCACCACCGTGAGCACCACCGCGCCCACCAGCAGCCCGTAGGCGATGACCCCGAGCGGATTCGGCGCCTCGGCCCCCGCTTCGCTCCCCTGGTCGGACAGCACGAAGTACCCGGCCTGGCAGCAGGCGGCACCGAGCGCGAGCAGCAGCCCCAGCGGGTCGAAGCTCAGGCCCGACCAGATCTCGACGACACAGGCGAGGCCGCCGACCGCGAGCACGACCCCGACGGCGGCGGCCCGCGTCACCGGCCGCCGCTGCGCGAACCGCACCCAGCCGAGGACGAGGGCCGGTCCGAGGTACTCCACGAGAAGGGCGACACCGACGGGGATACGGGAGATCGACGCGAAGTAGAAGGCCTGCACACCGGCCACGGCGAACAGCCCGAACCCGACGAGCAGCGCGGGCCGCCGGAACACCAGATCCCGGTGGCGCACCGCCAGCGGCAGCATCACCAGCGCGGCCCCCACGACCCGTAGCCACACCACGTGCAGCGGGTCGAGCCCCGCCTCTATGAGCGGCTTGCCCGCGGTCCCCGATCCACCGAAGGCGATCGCGGACCCGATCGCGAGCACCAGCCCGACACCGCGCCCGCGGTGCCCCCGACTCCCCTGAGACGTATGCACCGGCACATGATGACAGCCGACGACAGGAGCGTCATCCCCAATGACACCTGTCTCAGCGACTGGACTCCCGGTGACCCCGGCTCAGCGCCCCCGACCACCTCCCACGACGTGCCCCTCGACCGGCTCCGTCCCCGTCCCCTCGTCCGGGTCCTCCCCGATCACGGCGATCCGCCGCGCCACCGCCTCCGCGTCGACGCCCACGCCGCCCAGCACCTCCATGGCCCGCGACCCGCCGGCCGCGACCAGCACGGCGAGCAGATCGAGACCGTGGGCCGCCCGCTCACCCCGCAGCACGGCCCGGTCGTACGCCTGTGTCATCACCCGAGCCGCCACGGGCGACCAGCCGGGGGTGCCGGGTGCCCCCGGGACGACACCGGCGTCCTCGACACCGATCTGCCAGCGCAGTCCGTAGCCGATGCTGCGCTGCACCAGATAGCCGAGCAGCCGGGCGACCTGCGTCTCGTCGAAGACGGCGCGGACCTCGGCGTCGGACTCCATGAGCGAGTGCAGCAGATGGGCGGTGTCGATCTGCCGGTCCCCGTCGCGGAGGGCCCGTCTGCGCGCACCGGCGACCACCGAGGCCAGCTCGTCCGTGAGCCTGTCCTCGATCTCCACGTGGTCCGGACCATGGTCTACGGCCGACTGCCGGGGAATTCGGGATCGCACCCCTTCACCCCATCAGTCCCACCGCCCTCCGGTCATCCACGAAAGGAAGCATCTTCGCGTCCGACACAGGTTGCGTAGGGAGGAGCCACGTCTCCTCCCTACGGATGAGATCCGACCGCTCCGCCTCAGGCGCGCGCGCCTCCTTGCCCCGCACCCCGCACACGCCCCGGACCGATCCCTGACACTTCATCAGTATTGAATGTTCCGGCCCCCACGACTACGTTCCGCGACACCAGCGTCCGAGACGAAGGGGTTGTCGCATGGCCGATGTCAGCGCGGAGGCACGCATCGAGGCGCCCGCCGAGCAGGTCTGGGCCCGGCTCGTCGACTGGCCCGCGTACGGCGAGTGGAACGCGACCCACACCGGCTTCCCCAAGGGCGGCCCGGAGACCCTCGCGGTGGGCGGCACCTTCCAGGAGAACCTGCGGCTGATGGGTTTCCCGGCGGAGGTCGAGTGGACCATCGCCGAACTGGAGCCCGCCCGCACCCTGGCCATCGAGGGCAAGGGCCCGATGGCCGTGGACCTCGCCACCCGCTACACCCTCACCCCCGACGGCGACGCCACCCGGGTCCGTATCGACGGCCGGTTCACCGGCGCCGCCGTCTCCCTGATGGCGGGCAAGCTCAAGGACTCCGCCACGGCCGCGCTCGGCGAGTCGCTGCGCAAACTGAGCGCCCTCGTCAGCTGATCCCGCGCCCCACACCACCACCCGCACGCCCCACGCACACGCGAGGGCGCCCCGCGGAAACCTCCACGGGGCGCCCTCACTCACCGCTCACCCACACACTGCCTCAACCCACGTCGACCCAGTCCTAGTCGGCTCAGTCCTCGTCGGCGAGGATCAGATACAGCTTCTTGCGGGCTTCGTTGATCACGGTCAGCGCCTTGTCGCGCTGGTCCTTGTCGCCGGTCTTCCAGACCTGGCCGAACGCCTCCATCAGACCGAAGCCGGCCTGCCGGATCTCGCTCAGCGCCTCCCAGTCGACCCCGCGCGAGGCCTCTTCCCAAGGAGCCTCGGGCCCCTCGTCGGCCGCGGTGCGACCGGCCTCGGTGAGCGAGAACAGCTTCTTGCCGCCCTCGGTCGCGCTGGCGATCAGCCCCTCGTCCTCCAGCAACTGGAGGGTGGGGTACACCGAACCGGGGCTGGGCTTCCACGCCCCGCCACTGCGCTCGGCGATCTCCTGGATCATCTCGTAGCCGTGCATGGGCCTGTCCTTGAGAAGAGCCAGGATCGACGCGCGCACATCGCCGCGCCGCGCCCTGCCCCTCGGTCCGCCTCGGCCGCGCCCACCCCAGGGGCCCCCACCGAACGGTCCGAACGGCCCGGGACCACCATGGCCCGGCCCGAAGGGCCCGAAGGCGGCGCGCAGCGCCTCGGCGTCACCTCGGCCGTGGGGGTGCTCCCCACCACGGCGTCCATGTCCACGCTCGAATCCGAAGTCCTGTCCACGGGAACTCATCGCAATCACTCCATTCCATCGTTGATCTGTCGCGATGCCTCAACGATATATCGGGACCGGTCGCATGACAACCCCCGGTCCATGTCTCCCTCGCGATCCACCCCACCGCCACGGACACCGCTTCCGCGATCGGCCACGTTCTCCGCACGCCGCCGCATCGCACGCCGGTCACCCCGCCGCCTAGGGTGCGGGAATGATCTCCAACAGCTACCTCGCGTCACTGTTCTCGCTGGACGGCCGCGTCGCCGTCGTGACGGGCGGCAGCTCCGGCATCGGCAAGGCCATCACCGGAGCCCTCGCCCGCGCGGGAGCGAGCGTGGTGATCGTCGCGCGCAAGGAGGCTGAACTGACGGCCACGGTCGACGAGTTGACGGCGGACGGCTGCCGGGCGGCCCGAGTGAGCGCCGACCTGAGCACCCGCGCCGGCGTACGCGCGGCGGCCGAGCAGGCGGTAGAGGCGTTCGGCGAGCCCGACATCCTCGTCAACAGCGCCGGCGTCAACCTGCGCCCGCCGATGAGCGAGCTGGGCGAGGACGTGTGGGACACCACCATGGCCCTGAACCTGGACGCACCCTTCCTGCTGGGCCAGCGCTTCGGCCCCGGCATGGCCGAGCGGGGCTACGGCCGCATCATCCACATCACCTCCCAGCAGGCACACCGGGCGTTCGTCCGCAGCGGCGCGTACGGCGTCTCCAAGGGCGCCCTGGAGTCACTGGCCCGGTCACAGGCCGAGGAGTGGTCGCCGCACGGCGTCACCTGCAACACCCTGGTCCCCGGCTTCGTCCCGACCTCGCTCAACACCAGGCTGTCGTCCGACCCGGAGGCCGTGGCCGCCCTCGCCGCGCGCACCCTGGCCGGCCGCAACGGCCTGGCCGAGGACTTCGCCGGGGCGGCCGTGTTCCTGGCGGGCCGCTCCGCCGGCTACATCACCGGGCAGTCGATCTTCGTGGACGGCGGCTTCTCGGTCCACTGACCGACCGACCCCACACCGTACGAGGCCGCGCGCCCCGCCGAAGCCCACTGGCCCCCGAAAACCGGTCCACCTTCCTGGAATTGGCCTTGGCCCGCGGCTCCTCGGACCACCTAGCGTCGTCCCATGCGCATTCGTATCGTCGACGCCTTCACCGACCGCCCCTTCTCCGGCAACCCCGCCGGAGTCCTCCTCCTCGACGCCTTCCCCGACGACGCCTGGCTGCAGGACGTGGCCAAGGAGGTCAACCACGCCGAGACCGCGTTCGCCCACCCCCTCCCCGACGGCGGCCAGGCCGACTGGGCACTGCGCTGGTTCACCCCGGTCGCCGAGGTGGCGATGTGCGGCCACGCCACCCTGGCCACCGCGCACGTCCTGACCAGTACGCACACCCACGAGGGCCCGGTCCGGTTCGCCACCCGCAGCGGTGTCCTCGTCGCCACACCCCGCCCGGACGGCTCCCTCACCCTCGACTTCCCGACCGCGCCCCTCACCCCGGTCGCCGTCCCCGAGGGCGTCGCCGAGGCCCTCGGAGCCGAGCCGCTCGGGGCCGTCGACACCGGCCCGAACCTCGGCGACCTGCTGGTGGAACTCGCCGACGAGAAGACGGTCCTGGGCCTCGCCCCCGACCTGCGCTCCCTCGGCCGCTACTCCGCGCGCGGCCTCATCGCCACCGCCCGCGCCGAGGACCCCACCGCCGGCCACGACTACGTCTCGCGCTGCTTCTTCCCCAACCTCGGCATCGACGAGGACCCGGTCACGGGCAGCGCCCACACCGCGCTCGCCCCGTACTGGTCCGCGCGCCTGGGCAACCCGGACCTCACCGGCCTCCAGGCCTCCGCCCGCTCGGGCAACGTCCGGACCGAGCTCCGCGGCGACCGCACCCTGCTCTCCGGCCGCGCGGTCACCGTCATCGACGGCGAACTCCTCGCCTGACCGCACGGTCCCCACCGCGACCACCGCGCCGCCCGGGACCGTACGCCACCGCTCACGGGGTCGGCAGCCAGGGCACCTTCCCCGCCAGCAGCGCGTATCCCACGAACGCCCCGATGTCGAGCAGCGAGTGGGCCACCACCAGCGGGCCCACTCGCCCCCACCGCCGGTACAGATAGACGAAGACCACGCCCATCACCATGTTGCCGATGAAGCCGCCGATGCCCTGGTAGAGGTGGTACGAGCCGCGCAGCACCGAGCTGGCGGCGAGCGCGCTGCCCGGCGACCAGCCCAGCTGCTGGAGCCGGCGCAGCAGATACGCGACCACGATGACCTCTTCGAGGACCGCGTTCTGGATCGCGGAGAGGATCAGCACGGGGTACTTCCACCACACCTCGGGCAGCGCCTCCGGCACCACCGTGAGGTTGAAGCCGAGTTCGCGGGCCGCCAGATAGAAGGCGATGCCCGTGCTGCCGATCACCGCGGCGATCGCCGCGCCCCGCCCGAGGTCGGGCCATGGCCTCGTCCGGTCGAACCCGAGGGTGCGCAGCCCGGCGCCCTCGCGCAGCAGGAAGTGCGCGACCAGGGCGACGGGCACCAGGGCGGTCGTGATCCCGAAGAGCTGCCACGCGAGGTCGAGCCAGGGCCGCCCCGGCGCGGCCGAGGCGTTCATGGTGGCCGCCTGGTCCTTCAGCCCGCCCGGCCTGGTGACCGAGCCGATGAAGCTGATCAGCGCGGACACCCCGCTCGCGCCGAGCGAGACCGCGAGGACGAGCAGTGTCTCGTCCCTCAGGATCCGTCGCCCCGGCCGCTCCCCCGGCAACGCACCCTCAACCGACTCCGCCTGCCCCTGCACCCACGCCTCCAGTTGTCCGGCCCCACCGAGGGTCCATCATCACCCGCGGCGGTTCCGTACATTCCGGCGGCTTACCTCACAGGAGCCCGCAGGGGCTCACAGGTGGCTCACCGGGCGTCTCAGCCCAGCGGTACCGGTTCCGGCAATCCGACCGGCCAGCTGTGGACGGGCTCCCCGGAGTGCATCAGCTCGCCGTACCGCCGCGTGGTGGCGGCCAGCGCCGCGTCCCTGCCGAGCCCCTTGGCCAGCGCCTGATGGAACGTTTCCACCTGCCAGGACGCCCCGTTGACCCGACGTCGGCAGCGCTCCTCGATCACCCCGAGATAGAAGTCCCGGTCGACCGGCTCGACCCCCCAGGCGTCCAGCCCCACCTCCGCGAGCGGCAACAACTCGTCCCGTACGAGGTTCACCGCGTCCACCGGTCCGACGCCGCCGTAGCGCCCGCGCGGCCACTGCAGCCGTGCGTCGATGCCGTGCCGGCACGCCTCGTCGAAGTTGGCCGCGGCGGCCTCGAACGGCAGCCTCGTCCACACCGGCCGCGACTCCTCGGCGAGGGCGCGGACGACCCCGTAGTAGAAGGCGGCGTTGGCGATGACGTCCGTGATGGTCGGTCCGGCGGGCAGCACCCGGTTCTCGACGCGCAGGTGCGGGACCCCGTCGGCGATGCCGTAGACCGGGCGGTTCCAGCGGTAGATCGTGCCGTTGTGCAGGGTCAGTTCGGCGAGCGAGGGCACACCGCCCGCGTCGAGAACCTCCATCGGATCCTCGTCGTCGCAGATGGGCAGCAGCGCCGGGAAGAAGCGCAGGTTCTCCTCGAACAGGTCGAACGCCGAGGAGATCCACCGCTCCCCGAACCAGGTGCGCGGCCGTACCCCCTGGGCCTGGAGTTCGGGCGGCCGGGTGTCGGTGGACTGCTGGAACAGCGGCGGGCGCGACTCCCGCCACAGCTCGTGCCCGAACAGGAAGGGCGAGTTGGCGCCGATGGCGATCTGCGCGGCGGTGACCGCCTGGGCGGCGTTCCACACATCGGCGAACCGGCCCGGGGTGACCTGGAGGTGCAACTGCACGGAGGTGCAGGCGGCCTCGGGCGCGATGGACTTCGAGGTGCAGACGAGCCGCTCGACCCCGTCGATGTCCAGGGTGAAATCCTCGCCGCGGGCGGCGACGATCTGATCGTTCAGTAGGGTGTAGCGGTCGCCCGCCGAGAGATTCGACGAGACCAGGTCGTCACGGCCCAGCGTGGGCAGGATGCCGATCATCACGATTCCCGCGCCCACCTCGATCGCCTTGCGGTCGGCATAGGCGAGGGAGGTGCGCAGCTCCTCGGAAAGCTGGTCGAATACCCGGCCGCCCAGCCGGTGTGGGGCAATGTTGACTTCCAGATTGAACATGGCGAGTTCTGTTTGGAAATCTCTGCTGGCAATCCGCTCCAGTACTTGCGCATTCATCATTCTCGGCAGACCGTCGCCGTCGACCAGGTTCAACTCGATCTCCACACCCATGAGGTTCTTGGGGCGGTCGAACCGCTTCTCCTCCAACAGCCGTGCCAGCCCCGCCAGGCACTGGCGGAGCTTGTCGCGGTACTGCTGGCGATCGGAGAGGCCAAACGGCCCCGCCACGACCTTCTCCCCCATCGAAGTGTCCCTCCTCGGATGGGCAGGCCGACGAACCGGCCACTGCTGTCCCGGGTCCACGGATGATGATGCCCAGGCCGAGCCACCGATAACGTCCCACGCACGACCTGCACACGCTAGGCTGAGCGCGGTCACGTCCAACCTTATTCACTCGGCGTGCTTCTGGCACATTCACCGGGCAAGAATGAGCACGCGCTTTCCGCCCTGGGCGCTTTCGTGAAAAGCGCCGACGAGAACCGGCCGTCCGCCACACGACGGTAATCCGAGGTCACCGACACACCCCCACGGAAAAGCGGGGTGACGTCCATGTTCCGGCGACCGGATACCGCCTTGCTCTTCATATTCGGAACGGCTAGACGAAACCTCTGGTGAACACGTGTCGTATAAACTCCGCAAACGAGGCTGAGAGCCGGCACTCGCGGTCCTCGGTCCTGCCGTCAGGTCCTGCGCGGCGGACCCGACCCACGCATCCGGACCCCGGGCACCCGTCTCTCCGATCCCCGAGAGCTGACAGCGCCGTCCGCCCCCGCCCTCGCGCCACCGTGCCTGTCGAATTGAGAGGCGACCCACCATGCCGCTGCATGTCCCCCCGGCTCCCGCGCCCGCCCTGCGCACCGTCCTCACGGCACTCGGTTCCCCCACCGCCGTCCACGAGGCGCGAACCCCCTCCCTGAAGAACGCCCAGGGCCCGGCCGTACCCGAACTGCCCCTGCCCGTCCATGTGCTCGACCGCGTCACCCCGGAGGGCACGGGTGCCACCCGGCTCACCGGATGGCGGTTCCTGATCCGCTGTGGCGACCGCGCCGTGGCCGCCGCCGAGACCCGGCTGACCCCGGACGGCTGGGCGTTCTCGCACTTCTTCGAGGGCCCGTACATCGCCTCCACCGAGCGCGCCCTGCGCCAGGCCGAGGTCATGCAGCAGCCCTACCAGCCTCGCCTGCTGTCGGTGCCCGAGCTGTACATGCTCACGCTCTGGCTGCACGCCGACCCCACCGCCGACGGCACCACCGGCCACCCGGCACCGACCGATCTGCTGGTCCCGCTGGCACCCGCGCCACCGGGCATCGCCGCCCACCGCCCGCACCGGGTCGCCGACCTCCTCCCGGTGCTGACCACCCGCCTTTCACCCGCGCCGCTCCTCGGATCGCCCGCCTGAAACCCCACCCGAAACCCCGTCCGAAACCAGGGTCGCCCCGTCACACGCACCGCTCGCGCCCCGCCGCCGATATACCGGTGGCGGGGCACTTGTTTCCGTTACCGAGAATTCCCGCTCTTTCGGGCGCCAATACGCTCGTACGAGCTATTCGGACGCCCTTCCCGCGGCAGGACTAGCCCTATCCGGCCACGGCGAACCACCCGAAGGGACAGTGCGGTCGGGATGAACCGTCCGCGCGAGGGATGCGTCATCAACCTGTGAAGAAGCCGTGCTGCGAAATGCCTGCGGATTGACGCCCGTGGGGCAACACTGGGACCGGACCGATTTATCAACGGGGGGCGGCCATGAACGGGGCATCAAGCCGCGGGTCAGACAAACCAGCCATCTCAGACCACACGACAAGCCGAAAGATCCCAACAACCATGTGCCAGCACCAGCCACTGTGCCCGACTGCCGAATCCGCCGACCGGGAAGGCGCCCGACTCGTGGCGCACCACCCGGAGCAGGGATGGAGCCTGCTCTGCAACGGCGTTCTGCTCTTCGAGGACACCGGTGAGCTCCTGCCGGACGGCCAGATCATCGCCCCGCACCGCCCGATGGGCAGTGTGGTGACCGCCGCCTGAGCCGCACTCACGTGCGCACAGGGTGAGCGTCCCCGCACAGGACGTCCGCCCGGACAGAAGAGGGGCCGGCCGGAGAAGCACTCTCCGAACCGGCCCCGACGCGTATCCGGGTGTGACTACTCTTCGTAGGCGTCCAGTGGCGGACAGGAACAGACCAGGTTCCGGTCCCCGAAGGCCTGGTCGATCCGGCGCACCGGCGGCCAGTACTTGTCGGCGGGCGACACCCCGGCCGGGAAGACCGCCTCCGCGCGCGTGTAGGCGTGCTTCCACTCCCCGCCGAGCGCCGCCGCGGTGTGCGGAGCGTTGCGCAGCGGGTTGTCGTCCGCGGGCCACTGACCCGAGCCGACCTTCTCGATCTCCGCGCGGATCGCGATCATCGCCTCGCAGAACCGGTCCAGTTCGCCGAGGTCCTCCGACTCGGTCGGCTCGATCATCAGCGTCCCGGCCACCGGGAACGACATCGTCGGCGCGTGGAAGCCGTAGTCGATCAGCCGCTTGGCGATGTCGTCGACGCTCACCCCGGTCGACTTGGCCAGCGGCCGCAGGTCGATGATGCACTCGTGCGCCACCAGTCCGCCCGGACCGGTGTACAGCACCGGGTAGTGCGGCTCCAGCCGCTTGGCGATGTAGTTGGCGCTGAGCACCGCCACCTGAGTGGCCCGCTTCAGCCCCTCACCGCCCATGAGCCGGACGTACGCCCAGGAGATCGGCAGAATGCCCGCCGACCCCCACGGGGCCGCCGAGATCGGCCCCACGCCCGTCTCCGGGCCGGCCGCCGGCTGCAACGGGTGGTTCGGCAGATACGGCGCCAGATGCTCGCGCACCGCCACCGGGCCGACGCCCGGACCGCCGCCGCCGTGCGGGATGCAGAAGGTCTTGTGCAGGTTCAGGTGCGAGACGTCCCCGCCGAAGTGGCCCGGCTTGGCGAGGCCCACCAGCGCGTTGAGGTTGGCGCCGTCGACGTACACCTGACCGCCCGCGTCGTGCACCTGCGCGCAGATCTCGGCCACGTGCTCCTCGAACACGCCGTGCGTCGACGGATAGGTGATCATCAGCACGGACAGCTCGTCGCGGTACTGCTCGATCTTGGCCCGCAGATCCTCGACGTCGATCTCACCGTCCTCGGCGGTCTTCACGACGACGACCTTCATCCCGGCCATGACCGCGCTCGCCGCGTTCGTCCCGTGCGCGGAGGACGGGATCAGACACACGGTCCGCTGCTCGTCGCCACGCGCCCGGTGATAACCGCGTACGGCCAGCAGCCCGGCCAGCTCACCCTGCGAGCCCGCGTTCGGCTGCAGCGACACCTTGTCGTACCCGGTGGCTTCCGCCAGCCGCTCCTCCAGCTCACGGATGAGCGTGAGATACCCCTGCGCCTGCCCGGCGGGCGCGAACGGGTGCAGCTGCCCGAACTCCGGCCAGGTCACCGGCTCCATCTCGGTGGTCGCGTTGAGCTTCATCGTGCAGGAGCCCAGCGGGATCATGCCCCGGTCCAGCGCGTAGTCCCGGTCGGCGAGCCGGCGCAGATAGCGCAGCATCGCGGTCTCGGAGCGGTGGTCGTGGAAGACCGGGTGCGTGAGGTAGTCGTCCGTGCGCAGCAGCGCCTCGGGCAGCGTGTCCTCGGCGGCCGAGTCGAGCGCCTCGACGTCGCCCTCCACCCCGAACGCGGTCCATACGGCGCCCAGCTGCGCCCTGGTCGTGGTCTCGTCGCAGGAGATGGACACCTGGTCGGCGTCCACGAGGTGCAGGTTCACGCCATGTTCCCGCGCGGCGGCGACGACCTCACCGGCCCGTCCCGGCACCCGCACGGTGAGCGTGTCGAAGTACGCCCCGTGCACGACCTCGATCCCACCGGCCGCGAGCCCGGCGGCGAGCACGGTGGCGTAGCGGTGCGTACGCCGGGCGACGGTCCGCAGCCCCTCGGGCCCGTGGTAGACGGCGTACATCCCGGCCATCACGGCGAGCAGCACCTGTGCCGTACAGATGTTGCTGGTCGCCTTCTCCCGGCGGATGTGCTGCTCCCGCGTCTGCAGGGCGAGCCGGTACGCCTTGTGTCCGTCCGCGTCCACGGACACCCCGACGAGCCGTCCGGGCAGGCTGCGTGCGAACTTCTCCCCTACGGCCATGTAGCCCGCGTGCGGCCCTCCGAAGCCCATCGGCACACCGAACCGCTGTGTCGTGCCCACCGCGATGTCCGCACCCAGCTCACCGGGCGAGGCGAGCAGCGTCAGTGCCAGCAGATCGGCGGCGACGGTGACGAGCGCGCCGAGCGCGTGCGCCTGCTCGATCACCGGCTTCAGATCACGTACGACACCGGAGGCGCCCGGGTACTGCAGCAGCACCCCGTTGATGTCGCGAGAGGCGATCTCGGCCGGAATCCCCTGGCTGAGGTCGGCCACGACGACCTCGACCCCGGTCGGCTCGGCCCGGGTCTCGATCACGGCGATCGTCTGCGGCAGCGCGTCCGCGTCGACGAGGAAGAGCCCCTTCTTGTTCTTCCCCATCCGCCGGGACAACGCCATGGCCTCGGCGGCGGCGGTCCCCTCGTCGAGCAGGGAGGCCCCGGAGGTGGGCAGCCCGGTCAGTTCGGCGACGACGGTCTGGAAGTTGAGCAGCGCCTCCAGCCGCCCCTGGGAGATCTCGGGCTGATACGGCGTGTAGGCGGTGTACCAGGCCGGGTTCTCCATGACGTTCCGCAGAATGACCGGCGGTGTGAAGGTCCCGTAGTAGCCGAGCCCGATCATCGAGCCGAGCACCTGGTTGCGGTCCGCCAGCGACCGCAGCTCGGCGAGCACCTCGGCCTCGGTGCGCGCGCCCGGCAGATCCAGCGCCTCGGCGTTCTTGATCACATCCGGGACCGCGGCGGCCGTCAGCTCGTCGAGCGAGCCGTATCCGACGTGCGCGAGCATCTTGGCCCGTGCCTCGACGTCCGGGCCGATGTGGCGCCGCTCGAAGGGGATTCCCTGTTCGAGTTCGGAGAGCGGAATGCGATGGGCGGTCATTACGGAGGCCTCCTGGTCTGACACGACCTTCGAGGGGCACCACGGCACGGGTGCCCCGACGGCCTCCCCCTCTGTCATCTCAACCTGAGAGCTTCACCGGTCCAGGTACGAACCGGCTTTCACCGTCGGTGAGAGCGGATGCCATGACACCCGCTCTGCTTTCCAGAGTGACCTCGTCCGTGCGGTACGTGAGCCTGAGAGATTCCGGGGAGGAGTTGCTCCTTCGGCGCCTCCGGATGGTGTCCGGAGGACTCTCCCGCACGGGGTCGACAGCCGCTGCCAGCGTATCAGCGCGGTCAACGCACGGGTCTTCGAGTGGCCGCCGCCCCCGATGTGGCTTTTCGTAGTGGTGAGAGACGACGCGCCACCCCTTTGCGACCACCTGGAGGGCCCGTGCAGACCGACATCGATCCGCGCAATCTGATCGGCCGCAAGGCGTTCGACCGCAAGGGCAGCAAGATCGGCACCGTCGACGAGGTCTATCTCGACGACGCGACCGGTGTCCCCGAGTGGGCCGCGATACGCATGGGCTTCTTCGGCCGGGACGCCTTCGTCCCCCTGGAGCCCAGCCACCTCGCCGAAGGCACCCTCCACGTCCCCTTCGACCGCGCCCTCATCAAGGACGCCCCCGACTTCGGCGTGGGCCGCCATCTCTCCCCCGAACAGGAACTCCAGCTCTACCACCACTACGGCCTGGACATAGCCCCACCGCCACCCGCGGACCACAACTTCGGCAACGTGACAGGCCAGGACGACCCCTGAACCCGGCCCCCGCCTCCCCACCGGCCACCCCCGTCCTGCTCCCGCCCCACCTCATCCTCTTGCCCCCCGCCCTCCTCAAGCCATGCCCCTCTTCATCCCGCCGCGACGGCGCCGAGCCACAGCGTCGTTCCCCGGCGGTGCCGTGCGACCTCAGCCCCTCACCGCACCCGACACCAACGGCAACGGCTCCGCCGGCTCCAGCCCCGGATCATCGGTCCTGAAGGTCCGCACCCGCCCAGGCCCCACATCGTCCGGTCTCTCGAACCGCACGGTCACCCTCCCCAGCCCGCTACCCTGCACCCACCCGTGCCCGTACTCGGCATGCCGCACGTCGTGCCCGGCCCTCCACTGCCGCTCGGCGACCGCACCCGCGCCCGCCTCCACCACGGGCACCTCGGCGTCCACCGTCTCCTCCTCCACAAGCTCCGGCTCCCCGGCCGCCTGCGCGAACAGATCCTCCTGCGTGTAGTCGGCGAGCCCGCTGACCCCGACCCCGAGCAGCCGCACCCCACCCGTCGTGTCCACGGCCTCCAGCAGCCGCCCCGCGGCCTCCCGCACCACCGCCGGGTCGTCCGTCGGCCCCCGCAACGTCTCGGACCGGGTCAGCGTGGAGAAGTCGTACCGCCGCACCTTCAACACGATCGTCCGCCCGGACAGCCCGGCCCCCCGCAACCTCCGCACACACCGGTCCGCGAGCCGCCGCACCTCCATCCGCACCCGCACCCGGTCATGGATGTCCACGTCGTAGGTGTCCTCCACCGACACCGACTTCGTGTCCCGCTCGGCCACCACCGCCCGGTCGTCCCGCGCCAGCGCCATCGCGTACAGCCCGTGCCCATGGGCCTTCCCGAGCAGCCGTACGACCTCGTCCTCGCCCGCCTCCACGATCTCCTCGACCGTGGTGATCCCGGCCCGCCGCAGATGGTCCCCGGTCGCCGGCCCCACCCCCGGCAGGATCCGTACGGACATCGGCCCCAGCAGCTCCCGCTCGGTGCCCGGATCGATCAGCGCCAGCCCGTCCGGCTTGGCCTGCTCGGAGGCGATCTTCGCGAGCATCTTGGAGGCGGCCAGCCCCACGGATCCGGTCAGCGCGGTCACCGCCCGGATGTCCGCCCGCAACCGCACCCCCACCAGCCGCGCCGACGCCTCGTCCCAGGCCGCGTCCCCGGCCTCCAGGTCCACGAACGCCTCGTCCAGGCTCAGCGGCTCCACCAGCGGCGACAGATCACGCAACAGCCCCATGACCTGATCGCTGATCGCCCGGTAGAACGTGAAGCGCGGCGTGAGATACGCGGCGTTCGGCGCGAGCCGACGCGCCTGGGCCATCGGCATCGCCGAGTGCACCCCGAAGGCCCGCGCCTCGTACGAGGCGGTCGCAACCACCCCACGCGGCCCGAGCCCGCCCACGACAACGGCTTTCCCCCGCAGACTCGGCTTGGACGCCTGCTCCGCCGAGGCGTAGAAGGCATCCATGTCGAGATGCAGGATCGTGGGCGCGGTTCTCACATCTCCGATGCTGCCCTACGCCACTGACAATGCCCCGTACCGCCGGAGTCCCGTACCGCTCGGCCGGGGGGCGGGGACGCCCCTCAGACCGCCCGGTTCCGCCGCCGCGCCAGCTCGTCCGACGGGTTGTGACCCACGAGCGTCTCCCCCGTGTCGACCCGCTCCCCGTGCAGCTGGGAGAGAGCGCTTTCCACATCACGCCAGACCACCCCTACGGCGATCCCGAAGACCCCCTGGCCGCCCTGGAGCAGGGCGTGGACCTCGTCGGGCGAGGTGCACTCGTAGACCGTCGCCCCGTCGCTCATCAGCGTCATCCGCTCCAGATCGCTGAAGCCCCGCTCGCGCAGGTGCTGGACGGCGGTGCGGATGTTCTGCAGCGACACTCCCGTGTCGAGGAACCGTTTCACGATCTTCAGGACGACGACGTCCCGGAAGCTGTAGAGCCGCTGCGTCCCCGAGCCCTGGGCGGACCGCACACTCGGCTCC
The DNA here is from genome assembly GCF_009184865.1 of Streptomyces phaeolivaceus. Taxonomy (NCBI): domain Bacteria; kingdom Bacillati; phylum Actinomycetota; class Actinomycetes; order Kitasatosporales; family Streptomycetaceae; genus Streptomyces; species Streptomyces phaeolivaceus. Next base: position 1,319,768 of record NZ_CP045096.1, read on the forward strand.
ACCAGGCCGGTCCGGGCCCAGTAGTCGAGCTGCCGATAGGTGATGCCGGCGGCCGCGCACGCGGTGGGGCCGCGGTAGCCGACGTTCTCGTGCGGCTCGGGCGCCGCTTCCGCGCTGTCCTGCACGGCCGTGGGCCGCTGCGGGACGTGACCGGCCGCGCTGCTGTGAAGCGGGTACGGGCCGCCGTCCCCCAGCCTGCGTCCGGGGGCACCCCCAGCCGTACCGTCGCCGCTGCTTCTCACGCCGACCTCCGTCCTTGACCTGCCTCATCGACGGTAGGCAGCCACCAGGGGTGCGTCAACGACCACCGCACTCGCCACGCCGAGTGATAATCACCCTGAGAGTGGTTTCCCGTGCCCTCCCGTGGGGAAAGGCTAGCCGAATGCGCTGCAGCGCAACTGCCTGACAGCGCACTGGCGCGCGGCATGTGCCGGGCCCCGGACGGGCATCCCGACCGAACCGAGCAGCCCACCCACCTGTCACGGCCGCCGTCGGACGGTGTCAAGGGCCCTCGGCCCCGTACGACCGCCCGCCCGGCCTCACTGACTGTTCGTTCCGAAGTCCTCGGGCGAGATCTGGTCGAGGAACTCGCGGAACTTCTCCACCTCGTCCTCCTGCTCGTCCGGGATTGCGATGCCCGCGTCGTCGAGCACCCCGTCACTGCCGAAGATCGGCGTCCCGGTGCGCAGCGCCAGCGCTATGGCGTCGGAGGGCCGGGCACTCACCTCAACCCCACTGGCGAACACCAGCTCCGCGTAGAAGACGCCCTCACGCAGGTCGGTGATGCGCACTTCCGTGAGCTCCTGGCCGACGGCCTCCAGCACGTCCTTGAACAGGTCGTGGGTCAGCGGTCGCGCGGGGGCCATGCCCTGCTGGGCGAAAGCGATCGCCGTCGCCTCCCCCGGCCCGATCCAGATGGGGAGGTAACGGTCGCCTCCCACTTCGCGCAGGAGCACGATCGGTTGGTTGGAGGGCATTTCGACCCGGACACCTACGACATCGAGCTCGTTCACACAGCAACCCTAGGCCGTGCTCGGGATGTTTGGGTAGTCGGGCTCGGATCGGCCCACCGATCCGCCACGGGCGAACACCGCACCTCAGCGGAGCCGTACACCCAGCGCGCTCTGCACGAGCGCGGCGTGCAGCTTCACCGTGAGCCCCGCCAGTTCCCTCGTCCTGTCCTCCGCATGCGCCCTGGTCTGCGGATTCCGGTGCAGCCGCAGAGGCGCCACGACCTGGTCGACGAGCCCCGCCTCACGGTCCGCGGCGGCCCGCATCACCCGCAGATGCCGGGGCTCGATACCGAACCGCCCCAGTTCCACCACAAGCGTGGCGACAGTGAGGGACTCGGCGTCGAACGACCCGTCCGGCAGCGGGGCCACCAGCCCGTACGACTCCCACTCGGCCAGCTGCTCCTCGTCGATCCCGGCACCGGCGACCAGCTCACCGCGCCCGATCCGGGCGGCCGTCGCCTCCTCGGGCTCCCCGAAGCCGAACAGCTCGCTCAGACTCTCCCCGTCACCGGCGTCCCGCTGACGCCCCACGGACGGCAACCGTACGTCCTCACCGCGCTCCAGGGCCTCCAGATACTCGCGGATGACCTTCAGCGGCAGATAGTGGTCCCGCTGCATCCTGAGGACGTGTCCGAGCCGCTCGACGTCCCCGGCGCTGAACTTGCGATACCCCGAGGGGGTCCGCTGCGGCTCGATGAGCCCTTCCGACTCCAGAAAACGGATCTTGGAGATCGTTACCTCGGGGAACTCCTCACGCAGTGCGTTCAGCACCGTGCCGATGCTCATCAGGCCACTGTCCGCGGCGGTGGTGCCGTGGTCGGCACCACCGCTCGTTGTTCGAAGCATGGACCTTCCCTGGGGTCCCCCCGGACATGGTCCGGGGGAGGGTCAGTAGCCCCGCTGGCTCGCGTAGAAGACCAGCCGGTACTTGCCGATCTGCACCTCGTCGCCGTTGTGCAGGGCGACCTGGTCGATCCGCTCACGGTTGACGTACGTGCCGTTCAGGCTGCCGACGTCGGCGACCGTGAACGAGCCGTCCTGGCCCCGGCGGAACTCCACATGGCGACGCGACACCGTCACGTCGTCCAGGAAGATGTCGCTCTGCGGGTGACGGCCCGCCGTGGTCAGATCACTGTCCAGCAGGAAACGGCTGCCCGCGTTCGGACCGCGGCGCACGACCAGCAGCGCCGAGCCGAGCGGCAGCGCGTCGACGGCGGCCTGGGCCTCCGGGGAGAGCGCCGGCAGCTGGGTCTGTCCGGTGACCTCGGAGTCATAGGCCTCGAGGCCGGAGATGGAGATCGTCGAGGTCGTCTCGGAGGGACGCTCGGCGGTGGCCCCGGCCCGCAGCGGAGCACCGCAGTTCGAGCAGAAGCGGCTGTTCTCCGCGTTGCGGTTACCGCACCTCGTACACACCAGGGCCGACATCGACGGATCCTCCTGCCGCGGCTGCCCCGCCGGGGCATGGGACGCATACGGGTCTGAAGTAAACCCTCCACCCGTACCTGAGGCTGACGGTTCCCCGAAACCTATGCGGCCCGACTGGGCAGGGTCAACAGACGGCGCGCCCTGACCTCCGGAAATGTCACCTCCCGGACCAGCGACCTGGTCCCGGAACATGGGGCGCTCACCGCCCTGGCCCTCCGCTTCCGAAGGCTGCGCGCGATGGCGGGAGGTCGCGTTGCCGCTGCCCTCTCGCGCGCTCTTGCCGAACAACTTCGCAAACAACTTCACGGGCGATTCCCCTTGACCGAAACAGACCCGCCCGTGGGGCAGGACGAACCCTGACTGAACACACCGGCCGAGCCGGACAACCTCACAACGTCCGTATCCACCAGACAGTTTCCACCACGCACCACCCATTCGGTGCGCCGACCCCCCGCAACCTCATGCCCTCGCCGGACGGGCCCTATGCACCTGCGGTTCACTGGGAGGACGACCGAGCGTAGTCAGGCTGCTTCGCCGCTCGCAAAGCGTCCACGACGATCTTGTCCGCCCGCTGCACGGTCACGGTGGCCTGCTCCTTCTCCAGTGTCTGCACCACGCCTCCGGGGATGTTCAGTGCGGGTTCGAGGTCCTGCGGGTTGCCGATGACCTTGAAACGAAACGGCTGGGTGATCTTGTTCCCGTCGACACTGATTCCCTCACCGGAATCGGTCAGATAGGTACTGGCCACGACCCGTACACCGTTCACCTGGATCGCCTCCGCGCCGGCCGCGCGCAGCTCCTGGATCGCGTCGAGCAGCATGTCCGCCTCGACCGTCCCCTTCGTGTCGTCGATCGTCAGTGTGATGCCGGGTCCCTGCGCCGCCACCGTGCCCGCCAGAATGCCGAGTTGCCGCTCCTTCTCGACCGTCTGCTTGCGTGCCTCCTCGGCCTGGTCCGAGCTGTTCTCCAACTCGGTGCGCTGATCCTCGAGACCTTGCTTCTCCTCCTCCAGACGCTGTGTACGGTCATCCAGTTCATCGAGGATGCGTACGAGGTCCTCCTGACGGGCTCCGCGCAGCGCGCTGTCGTCGTTGGTGGAGGCCACCTGGATGGCCAGTCCGAATCCGAGGCCGAACAGCAGGAGGGCGACGATGAGTTGGGCGCGGGTGAAGCGCGGTGGCCACAGTCCCTGAGCCAGCCGCTGCCGCCCGGTCACCTTGTCCTGCTCGTCCCGAGGGGCCTCACCGGGCTCCTCGGCGGCCGTGGAAGGCACCTCCTGGGGCAGTTCCCGGCGCAGCCGGGTCGTCGGGGAGTCGTCCTCTCCCCCACCCTGAGTCGGCTTCGGCCTCGGTGTCTCGTCCCGTTCGTTCATCGGCCTCACGCCCGGAACACGTGCCGGCGGATCGCCGCGGCGTTGGAGAAGATACGGATACCGAGGACGACCACGACGCCCGTGGACAGCTGGGCGCCGACGCCCAACTTGTCGCCGAGGAAGACGATCAGGGCGGCCACGACCACGTTCGACAGGAAGGACACCACGAAGACCTTGTCGTCGAAGATGCCGTCCAGCATCGCGCGCAGACCGCCGAAGACGGCGTCGAGCGCCGCGACCACGGCGATGGGGAGATACGGCTCGACCACCGCCGGTACCTCGGGCCGGACCAACAGTCCGGCCACGACTCCGAGGACGAGGCCCAGTACGGCGATCACGATGTGCCCTTCTCTGTGCTGGGTTCTGCTGTTCGTACGATCACGCTCGGCGCCGCCGGCACCTTGATGTCGTCCTCGGCGGAGATGCTCGTCCGGATGCCGAAGTTCTCCTGGAGGGCGTGCAGATACAGCCCGTCGGGGCTGTTCTGGAACCTGGTGCTCAGTCGTTGCCCGTCCCCCACGGCGAGGATCGTGTAGGGCGGTGCCAGTGGCTTGTTGTCGACCAGTATCGCGTCGCCGGCGGCCCGGATCGCCGACAGCGCGGTGAGCCGCTGCCCGTTGATCGAGATGGCCTCGGCGCCCGACGCCCACAGTCCGTTGACGACCCGCTGCATGTCCCGGTCGCGCACCCGACCGGTGTCCGAGAACCCGGACGTCTCCCGGGGGTCGCCGTCACCGCCCTGCGCGGCGCTCTTGGAGTCGTTGACGACGAGCCGGACCCCGGGGCCGTGCACTTCGACGGCGCCCGACAAGATGCCCACCAGGTCGTTCCCGTCGCTGCCGCCGTCCTCCTTGAGCGCCCTGCGCTGGCGTGCGCTCACATCGTCGCGGAGTCCGTCCACGGAGTCCTCCAGCTTGTCCGCGGCGGCGGTCTCCTGCTGGATGCGGTCGATGAGCTCCTCGCGCTCCTTGGCCACCACCGGAGCGCTTATCCGCGCCTGCGCCGCACCCACGGTCACCACCAGGGCGGCGAGCACCAGACCGACCGCGAGCCCCAGCTTGGCCCGTACCGTCTTCGGCAGGCCCTCGGTGCCCGCGGCCTTCCGGCGGGCGGCGGCCTCGGCGTATCCGTCGTCGAGGCTGTGATCCATGACGTTGGTGAGCAGCGACATGGAGGCGTCCGGACGCGACGGGCGCGCGGGTGTGCTCCGAACGGGGGGCTGCTGCGGCATGCCTCACATCGTCGCACGTCGCGGCCCCTACCTCCGAATGGCCCCACCCGCGTGCCGGACAGGCCCCGTTGGGGGCACTTGTCCGGCACGCGCGCGTGCGAGACGGTTCAGCGGCCGGCGCTGTCCACGACCGCCGACCACTCGTCGAGCAGGGCCTGCGCGGAGGCGTCGTCGGGTCCTTCGGCCCACAGATGTGTGACCGCCTCGGCCGGGTCGGGCAGCACCATCACCCACCGGCCGTCGGTCTCCACGACCCGCACCCCGTCGGTCGTGTCCACGAACCGGTTCCCGGCCTCCTCCACGACCCGGCGCATGACCAGGCCCTTGACGGCCCACGGGGTGGCGAGGTCGCGCTTGAGGACGTGCGCCCGCGGAATCCGCGCGTCGATCTGGCTGAGCGTGAGCTGCGTCCTCGCCACCAGTCCGATGAGGCGTACGAAGGCCGCCGCCCCGTCGAAGACACTGCTGAACTCGGGCACGATGAACCCACCGCGCCCGTCACCGCCGAAGATCGTCGTCTCGTCCCCGCCGACCCGTGTGAGGTCGTCCGGCGAGGTGGTCGTCCACTCGACCTGGGTGCCGTGGTAGGCCGCGACCTGCTCACCGATCCTGGTCGTCGTCACAGGGAGCGCCACCCGCCCACTCCGCCGCTCGGCGGCCACCAGGTCGAGCATGACCAGCAGGGCCCGGTCGTCCTCGACGATCCGTCCCTTCTCGTCGACGAGGGACAGCCGTTCGCCGACCGGATCGAACCGCACGCCGAACGCGGCCCGCGAGGACGCCACGATCTCGCCCAGCCGCACCAGCCCCGACCGCCGCATGTCGCCGGTCTCCGTCGGCCGGGACTCGTCGAGTCCGGGGTTGATCGTCAACGAGTCGACGCCCAGCTTCCCGAGCAGGCTCGGCAGCACGAGCCCGGCACTGCCGTTGGACGCGTCCACGACGACCTTGAGCCCCGACTCGGCGATCCCCGTCGTGTCGACGTTCCGCAGCAACGACCCGGTGTACGAGTCGAACACACTGGCAGGGAAGTGCAGGTCCCCGATCTCACCGGGGAACGCGCGCCGGTACTCCTGCCGTGCGAACACCCGGTCCAGCTTCCGCTGGCTGGCCTGCGAGAGGTCGGACCCCTGTCCGTCGAAGAACATGATGTCGACCGAGTCCGGAACCCCCGGCGTCGTCCGGATCATGATCCCGCCGGCACTGCCCCGCGCGGTCTGCTGCCGCGCCACCGGCAGCGGTACGTTCTCCAGGTCCCGTACGTCGATGGCGCTGGCCTGCAGCGCCGAGATGACCGCCCGCTTCAGCGCACGGGCGCCTCGGGAGTGGTCGCGGGCGGTGGTGACCGTGGAGCCCTTCTTGAGGGTCGTCGCGTACGCGCCCGCGAGTCTCACGGCCAGCTCGGGGGTGATCTCCACATTCAGGATGCCGGAGACTCCGCGGGCACCGAAGAGATGCGCCTGCCCCCGGGATTCCCAGATCACCGAGGTGTTGACGAAGGCACCGGCCTCGATCGTCTTGAAGGGATAGACGCGTACGTTTCCCTGGATGATCGATTCTTCGCCGACGAGGCACTCGTCACCGATGACCGCGCCGTCCTCGATCCGTGCGGCTCGCATGATGTCGGTGTTCTTTCCGACCACGCATCCGCGCAGATTGCTGTGCTGCCCGATGTAGACGTTGTCGTGAACGACGGCCTTGTGCAGGAAGGCCCCGCTCTTCACGACGACGTTCGAACCCACGACGGTGTGCTCACGGATTTCCACGCCGGCCTCGACCTTGGCGTAGTCCCCGATGTACAGCGGCCCGCGCAGTACGGCGTCGGGGTGCACCTCGGCGCCTTCCGCGATCCACACGCCGGGCGAGAGCTCGAATCCGTCGAGTTCGACGTCGACCTTGCCCTCCAGCACGTCGGCCTGAGCCTTCACATAGCTCTCGTGTGTGCCGACGTCCTCCCAGTAGCCCTCGGCGATATAGCCGTAGACCGGCTTGCCCTCCTTCATCAGCTGCGGGAAGACATCTCCGGACCAGTCGACGGGGACATCGGCCTCGACGTAGTCGAAGACTTCGGGCTCCATCACATAGATGCCCGTGTTCACGGTGTCCGAGAAGACCTGACCCCAGGTCGGCTTCTCCAGGAACCGCTCGACCTTGCCTTCCTCGTCCACGATCGTGATACCGAATTCCAGAGGATTCGGTACCCGTGTCAGACAGACGGTGACCAGTGCACCCTTTTCCTTGTGGAAACTGATGAGTTCGGTGAGGTCGAAGTCCGTGAGGGCATCGCCGGAGATGACAAGGAACGCATCGTCCTTCAGCGCCTCTTCGGCGTTCTTGACGCTCCCGGCGGTACCGAGTGGCTTCTCCTCATTGGCATAAGTGAGCTCCATACCGAGCTCCTCGCCATCACCGAAGTAGTTCTTGACGAGTGACGCCAGGAACTGGACAGTAACGACGGTCTCGTTGAGCCCATGCCTTTTGAGCAGCCTCAGCACGTGCTCCATGATCGGGCGGTTCGCCACGGGCAGGAGCGGCTTGGGCATGCTCGAGGTCATGGGGCGAAGGCGTGTGCCTTCACCTCCGGCCATCACGACGGCCTTCATGTCGGAAGCGTCCTCCTTGAAGAGACGACGGTCTAGCCGACTTCACCCGTCCAGATTGTCCCGCACATTTCCGAAGCGGGCCATCGAGCCACTACAGCCGCCCTATCGGGCGGGCTCAATCGGCCATGGCGTCCGCACTGACGAGTCGGCGGACCTGCACCACGTAGAGGATTCCTGCCCACCAGTACAGCGTTGTACCCCATCCGGCGAACGCCCATCCGAAAATAGCAGCGAGTGACGAGATCCATCCACTTCCGTCACTGAGCAGCAGCAACGGGAAAGCGTACATCAAGTTGAAGGTAGCCGCCTTCCCCAGGAAGTTCACCTGCGGCGGCGGATAGCCGTGCCGCCTGAGGATGCCCACCATCACCAGCAGAACCAGCTCCCGCAAGAGCAGTACAGCGGTCAACCACAATGGCAGGATCTCGCGCCAGGTGAGTCCCACGAGAGTCGACAGAATGTACAACCTGTCAGCCGCGGGATCGAGGAGCCGGCCAAGACTGCTGATCTGGTTCCAGCGCCGGGCCAGCATGCCGTCCAGATAGTCACTGACGCCGCTGAGAGCGATCACCAGGAACGCCCAGCCGTCGACCTTGGGGCCGCCGAACTCGGGCCAGAGAACCAACCACAGGAAGACGGGCACGCCAACGAGCCGCGCCATGCTGAGAATGTTCGGGATGGTGAGGACCCGGTCCGTCTGGACCCGGGTCTCCTGTACCTCCACCCGGGGGCCTCCTGTGGGAAATGAGCCAACGATGCACCCTGACCCTACCTCAACGCAAAAAAGCTCCGGCTCCTGGGCGGTTTGCCCAAGAGCCGGAGCTATAAAGGGAGTTCGGCGGCGTCCTACTCTCCCACAGGGTCCCCCCTGCAGTACCATCGGCGCTGTAAGGCTTAGCTTCCGGGTTCGGAATGTAACCGGGCGTTTCCCTCACGCTATGACCACCGAAACACTATGAAACACTCAACCGCACCACCCAGTGGCCCTGGGCGGGGTTGTTCGTGGTTTCAGAACCAACACAGTGGACGCGAGCAACTGAGGACAAGCCCTCGGCCTATTAGTACCAGTCAACTCCACCCGTTACCAGGCTTCCATATCTGGCCTATCAACCCAGTCGTCTACTGGGAGCCTTACCCCATCAAGTGGGTGGGAATACTCATCTCGAAGCAGGCTTCCCGCTTAGATGCTTTCAGCGGTTATCCCTCCCGAACGTAGCCAACCAGCCATGCCCTTGGCAGAACAACTGGCACACCAGAGGTTCGTCCGTCCCGGTCCTCTCGTACTAGGGACAGCCCTTCTCAATATTCCTGCGCGCGCAGCGGATAGGGACCGAACTGTCTCACGACGTTCTAAACCCAGCTCGCGTACCGCTTTAATGGGCGAACAGCCCAACCCTTGGGACCGACTCCAGCCCCAGGATGCGACGAGCCGACATCGAGGTGCCAAACCATCCCGTCGATATGGACTCTTGGGGAAGATCAGCCTGTTATCCCCGGGGTACCTTTTATCCGTTGAGCGACGGCGCTTCCACAAGCCACCGCCGGATCACTAGTCCCGACTTTCGTCCCTGCTCGACCCGTCGGTCTCACAGTCAAGCTCCCTTGTGCACTTACACTCACCACCTGATTGCCAACCAGGCTGAGGGAACCTTTGGGCGCCTCCGTTACCCTTTGGGAGGCAACCGCCCCAGTTAAACTACCCATCAGACACTGTCCCCGATCCGGATCACGGACCCGGGTTAGACATCCAGCACGACCAGACTGGTATTTCAACGACGACTCCACCCGAACTGGCGTCCGAGCTTCACAGTCTCCCAGCTATCCTACACAAGCCGAACCGAACACCAATATCAAACTGTAGTAAAGGTCCCGGGGTCTTTCCGTCCTGCTGCGCGAAACGAGCATCTTTACTCGTAGTGCAATTTCACCGGGCCTATGGTTGAGACAGTCGAGAAGTCGTTACGCCATTCGTGCAGGTCGGAACTTACCCGACAAGGAATTTCGCTACCTTAGGATGGTTATAGTTACCACCGCCGTTTACTGGCGCTTAAGTTCTCAGCTTCGCCAAGACGAATCCTGACTAACCGGTCCCCTTAACGTTCCAGCACCGGGCAGGCGTCAGTCCGTATACATCGCCTTACGGCTTCGCACGGACCTGTGTTTTTAGTAAACAGTCGCTTCTCGCTGGTCTCTGCGGCCACCCCCAGCTCAAGCAGCAAGTGCTATCACCGGTGATGGCCCCCCTTCTCCCGAAGTTACGGGGGCATTTTGCCGAGTTCCTTAACCATAGTTCACCCGAACGCCTCGGTATTCTCTACCAGACCACCTGAGTCGGTTTAGGGTACGGGCCGCCATAAAACTCGCTAGAGGCTTTTCTCGACAGCATAGGATCATCCACTTCACCACAATCGGCTCGGCATCAGGTCTCAGCCTCCATGTACGACGGATTTACCTGTCGCACGGCCTACACCCTTACCCCGGGACAACCACCGCCCGGGATGGACTACCTTCCTGCGTCACCCCATCACTCACCTACTGCAAGTCTGGTCCGTCGGCTCCACCACTCCCCTTTGCCCGAAGGCTCCGGGGCGGCTTCACGGACTTAGCATCGCCTGGTTCAGTGTTTGACGCTTCACAGCGGGTACCGGAATATCAACCGGTTATCCATCGACTACGCCTGTCGGCCTCGCCTTAGGTCCCGACTTACCCTGGGCAGATCAGCTTGACCCAGGAACCCTTGGTCAATCGGCGCAAACGTTTCTCACGTTTGTATCGCTACTCATGCCTGCATTCTCACTCGTGAACCGTCCACAACTCGCTTCCGCGGCTGCTTCACCCGGCACACGACGCTCCCCTACCCATCCCAGCCCCCGTTGGGGGTATCTGCTGGAATGACACGACTTCGGCGGTACGCTTGAGCCCCGCTACATTGTCGGCGCGGAATCACTAGACCAGTGAGCTATTACGCACTCTTTCAAGGGTGGCTGCTTCTAAGCCAACCTCCTGGTTGTCTCTGCGACTCCACATCCTTTCCCACTTAGCGTACGCTTAGGGGCCTTAGTCGATGCTCTGGGCTGTTTCCCTCTCGACCATGGAGCTTATCCCCCACAGTCTCACTGCCGCGCTCTCACTTACCGGCATTCGGAGTTTGGCTAAGGTCAGTAACCCGGTAGGGCCCATCGCCTATCCAGTGCTCTACCTCCGGCAAGAAACACACGACGCTGCACCTAAATGCATTTCGGGGAGAACCAGCTATCACGGAGTTTGATTGGCCTTTCACCCCTAACCACAGGTCATCCCCCAGGTTTTCAACCCTGGTGGGTTCGGTCCTCCACGAAGTCTTACCTCCGCTTCAACCTGCCCATGGCTAGATCACTCCGCTTCGGGTCTTGAGCGTGCTACTCAAACGCCCTGTTAGGACTCGCTTTCGCTACGGCTACCCCACCCGGGTTAACCTCGCAACACACCGCAAACTCGCAGGCTCATTCTTCAAAAGGCACGCAGTCACGACACAAGGACAAGTCCTTGTGCGACGCTCCCACGGCTTGTAGGCACACGGTTTCAGGTACTATTTCACTCCGCTCCCGCGGTACTTTTCACCATTCCCTCACGGTACTATCCGCTATCGGTCACCAGGGAATATTTAGGCTTAGCGGGTGGTCCCGCCAGATTCACACGGGATTTCTCGGGCCCCGTGCTACTTGGGTGTCTCTCAAACGAGCCGCTGATGTTTCAGCTACGGGGGTCTTACCCTCTACGCCGGACCTTTCGCATGTCCTTCGCCTACATCAACGGTTTCTGACTCGCCTCACAGCCGGCAGACTGTGAAAGAGAGATCCCACAACCCCGTATACGCAACCCCTGCCGGGTCTCACACGCATACGGTTTGGCCTCATCCGGTTTCGCTCGCCACTACTCCCGGAATCACGGTTGTTTTCTCTTCCTGCGGGTACTGAGATGTTTCACTTCCCCGCGTTCCCTCCACTTGCCCTATGTGTTCAGGCAAGGGTGACAGCCCATGACGACTGCCGGGTTTCCCCATTCGGACACCCCCGGATCAAAGCCTGGTTGACGACTCCCCGGGGCCTATCGTGGCCTCCCACGTCCTTCATCGGTTCCTGGTGCCAAGGCATCCACCGTGCGCCCTTAAAAACTTGGCCACAGATGCTCGCGTCCACTGTGCAGTTCTCAAACAACGACCAACCACCCACCACCCCGCCTTCACAGACGAGTTCACTGGGGTCGGCGTCGAGGGGATTCATTCCCTCAGACACCCAACAGCGTGCCCGGCATCTTCGCCACTCCGGTCAGCTTTCCACGCCCCGAAGGACAGTACTCACAGCCTGAGATGACTGACGATGCCGAATAATCAACGTTCCACCCATGAGCAACCAGCATCAGACGTTCGCTGATGAACTGGCCTCTGACCTCACCCCGGAGGGATCGGTGAGAAGTGCTCCTTAGAAAGGAGGTGATCCAGCCGCACCTTCCGGTACGGCTACCTTGTTACGACTTCGTCCCAATCGCCAGTCCCACCTTCGACAGCTCCCTCCCACAAGGGGTTGGGCCACCGGCTTCGGGTGTTACCGACTTTCGTGACGTGACGGGCGGTGTGTACAAGGCCCGGGAACGTATTCACCGCAGCAATGCTGATCTGCGATTACTAGCAACTCCGACTTCATGGGGTCGAGTTGCAGACCCCAATCCGAACTGAGACAGGCTTTTTGAGATTCGCTCCGCCTCACGGCTTCGCAGCTCATTGTACCTGCCATTGTAGCACGTGTGCAGCCCAAGACATAAGGGGCATGATGACTTGACGTCGTCCCCACCTTCCTCCGAGTTGACCCCGGCAGTCTCCTGTGAGTCCCCATCACCCCGAAGGGCATGCTGGCAACACAGAACAAGGGTTGCGCTCGTTGCGGGACTTAACCCAACATCTCACGACACGAGCTGACGACAGCCATGCACCACCTGTACACCGACCACAAGGGGGCGACCATCTCTGGCCGTTTCCGGTGTATGTCAAGCCTTGGTAAGGTTCTTCGCGTTGCGTCGAATTAAGCCACATGCTCCGCTGCTTGTGCGGGCCCCCGTCAATTCCTTTGAGTTTTAGCCTTGCGGCCGTACTCCCCAGGCGGGGAACTTAATGCGTTAGCTGCGGCACCGACGACGTGGAATGTCGCCAACACCTAGTTCCCACCGTTTACGGCGTGGACTACCAGGGTATCTAATCCTGTTCGCTCCCCACGCTTTCGCTCCTCAGCGTCAGTAATGGCCCAGAGATCCGCCTTCGCCACCGGTGTTCCTCCTGATATCTGCGCATTTCACCGCTACACCAGGAATTCCGATCTCCCCTACCACACTCTAGTCTGCCCGTATCGAATGCAGACCCGGGGTTAAGCCCCGGGCTTTCACATCCGACGCGACAGACCGCCTACGAGCTCTTTACGCCCAATAATTCCGGACAACGCTCGCGCCCTACGTATTACCGCGGCTGCTGGCACGTAGTTAGCCGGCGCTTCTTCTGCAGGTACCGTCACTTTCGCTTCTTCCCTGCTGAAAGAGGTTTACAACCCGAAGGCCGTCATCCCTCACGCGGCGTCGCTGCATCAGGCTTTCGCCCATTGTGCAATATTCCCCACTGCTGCCTCCCGTAGGAGTCTGGGCCGTGTCTCAGTCCCAGTGTGGCCGGTCGCCCTCTCAGGCCGGCTACCCGTCGTCGCCTTGGTGAGCCGTTACCTCACCAACAAGCTGATAGGCCGCGGGCTCATCCTTCACCGCCGGAGCTTTCAACTCCCTGCCAGGAGGCAGAAAGTATTATCCGGTATTAGACCCCGTTTCCAGGGCTTGTCCCAGAGTGAAGGGCAGATTGCCCACGTGTTACTCACCCGTTCGCCACTAATCCCCACCGAAGTGGTTCATCGTTCGACTTGCATGTGTTAAGCACGCCGCCAGCGTTCGTCCTGAGCCAGGATCAAACTCTCCGTGAATGTTTACCCGTAATCGGGTGCACACATCACGAGAGCGGAACCACCGGAGGAATGATCCGATGGTTCACAGCGTCCTCGCTGTGTTTTCTTCAAAGGAACCTCGTCCCAGCAGAAGCTGGAGACGGGGTATCAACATATCTGGCGTTGATTTTTGGCACGCTGTTGAGTTCTCAAGGAACGGACGCTTCCTTCGTACTCACCCGAGAATCTTCTTGGGCTTTCCTCCGGGCGCTTCCCTTCGGTGTTCCAAACTCTATCAGTGTTTTTCCGGCCCCCTGACCACCACCCTGCAGACATGCAGAAGGTGACCCCGAGATAGGATCTGAGCGAGATTGGTGCTGCCGGGCGCAGACACAGAGTGTCGGTCACCCCCAGGCAGGAGTACGACTCTACATGGGGCCGCGGAGCGCGTGCAAATTACTTAGCGGGGTGGTCTAGACCTCTAATGCGGAGCTATCGTGCGGAACGGGTACTTCAACCGACCTACCCTGCTGATCAGCGCGCCGTCCGGGACGAGCACTGACGGTGTCCCTGTAGATCTCCACCTGGGAGGCTTCCCATGACCACCGTGACGTCCCCGCTTGCCGGACGTGCCATCGGACTGGCCGCCGTACCGGACCCCGTCTTCTCGGGAGCGATGGTCGGCCCCGGCACCGCGATCGACCCCGTACGTGAGGCGGGCGAGGCTGTGGCCCCCATCGACGGAGTCATCATCTCCCTGCACCCGCACGCGTTCGTCGTGGTCGACTCCGAGGGACACGGGGTGCTGACTCACCTCGGTATCGACACCGTGCAACTGAACGGTGAGGGCTTCGAACTGCTCGTCAACAAGGGAGACACCGTGCAGCGGGGGCAGGCCGTGGTTCGCTGGGACCCCGCCGCCGTCGAGGCCTCGGGCAAGTCCCCGGTCTGCCCCGTCGTGGCACTGGAGGCCACGGCCGATGCCCTCTCCGCACTTCGCGAGGACGGCGAAGTGAAGGCCGGCGAGACGCTCTTCGGCTGGCAGTGACGTCGGGGCCGTGCCGGCCCCCAATCTTCCGCAACCACCGCGGCGGCGGGACCCGCCGCACTATCGGAGACAGGTGAGATGGAGACAACGCTGCGAGGCGTCGGTGTGAGCCACGGTGTGGCGGTCGGCGAGGTTCGGCATATGGGAACGGCGGTGCTGGAGCCGCCTGCCAAGCAGATCCCGGCGGAGGACGCGGAGCGCGAGCAGGGACGCGCACGTAAGGCGGTGGACGCGGTGGCCGCCGATCTGATCGCGCGCGGCAACCTGGCCGGGGGCGAGGCCCAGGCGGTGCTGGAGGCCCAGGCCCTGATGGCCCAGGACCCCGAGCTGATGGCGGATGTGGAGCGCCGTATCGCCGTGGGGAGTACGGCGGAACGTGCCGTCTACGACGCCTTCGCCGCCTACCGCGCGCTGCTGGCCGGAGCCGGCGAGTATCTCGCGGGTCGCGTGGCCGACCTCGACGATGTGCGGAATCGTATCGTCGCCCGGCTGCTCGGGGTTCCGATGCCGGGGGTGCCGGACAGCGACGAGCCGTACGTGCTCATCGCGCGTGACCTGGCGCCCGCGGACACCGCGCTGCTCGATCCGACGCTCGTGCTCGGTTTCGTCACCGAGGAGGGCGGGCCGACCAGTCACAGCGCGATTCTGGCGCGGGCGCTCGGGGTGCCGGCCGTGGTCGCGCTGCCCGGGGCCGGGGAGCTGGCCGAGGGCACGGTGATCGCCGTGGACGGCAGCACCGGTGAGATCTTCGTGAACCCGAGCACGGAGAAGAAGGCCGAGCTGGAGGCCGCGGCGGCGGCGCGGAAGGCCGCGCTGGCCGCGTCGAGCGGGCCGGGGGCGACGTCCGACGGGCACAAGGTTCCGCTGCTGGCCAATGTGGGCGGTCCCGCCGATGTGCCGGCGGCGGTGGAGGCCGGGGCCGAGGGTGTCGGGCTGTTCCGTACCGAGTTCCTCTTCCTGGACGACAGCAAGACGGCGCCGTCCGAGGAGAAGCAGATCGAGGCGTACCGGCAGGTGCTGGAGGCCTTCCCCGAGGGGCGTGTGGTCGTGCGGGTGCTCGACGCGGGCGCCGACAAGCCTCTGGAGTTCCTGACCCCGGCCGACGAGCCGAACCCGGCGCTCGGTGTGCGCGGGCTGCGAACGCTGCTCGACCACCCCGACGTGCTGCGGACGCAGCTGACCGCGCTCGCCAAGGCCGCCGAGGGGCTGCCGGTCTACCTCGAGGTCATGGCGCCGATGGTCGCGGACCGCACGGACGCCAAGGCGTTCGCCGACGCGTGTCGTGAAGCGGGGCTGCGGGCCAAGTTCGGTGCCATGGTGGAGATTCCGTCGGCGGCGCTGCGCGCGCGGTCGATTCTGCAGGAGGTCGAGTTCCTGTCGCTGGGGACCAACGACCTCGCGCAGTACACCTTCGCGGCCGACCGACAGGTGGGTGCGGTGTCTCGGCTGCAGGACCCGTGGCAGCCCGCGCTGCTCGACCTGGTCGCGCTGTCCGCGGAGGCGGCGAAGGCCGAGGGCAAGAGCTGTGGGGTCTGCGGTGAGGCCGCGTCGGACCCGCTGCTCGCGTGTGTGCTGACCGGTCTGGGTGTCACCTCCTTGTCCATGGGTGCGGCGTCGATTCCGTATGTGCGGGGGACGTTGGCGAAGTACACGCTGGCGCAGTGCGAGCGTGCCGCGGCGGCGGCGCGTGCGGCGGACACGGCCGAGGAGGCGCGCGCCGCCGCTCAGGCTGTGCTGTCGGGCGAGTAGTCACGGAGGACGGTCGGTCTGCCGACCGGTCGGTGTCGAGGGGCGCTCCACCTGTGGGTGGGGCGCCCCTCGCCCGTTCAGTGGGTGTGTCCGTCCGTGGCGGGGCCTCCTCCGCCGTGGTCGTCCCCGAGGTCGGGTGGGGTGCTGTAGTCGACGCCGGACTCGGGGGAGACGAGGTCGCCGGATTCCATGTCGGTGCAGTAGGCGTCGAAGACCTCGCCCGCGGTGAGGGGTTCGAGGCCGTCGCCGCGCAGACGCCAGCCGTAGACGCGGTCGGTCGTGTCCGGGGCGGTGGTGCGCATGACGAGTCCGCCGGGGCAGCGGGTGGCGAGGCCGACGGCCAGGACCGTGGCGAATTCCAGGGCTTCGGACTCGTCGAGTCGGGTGGCTCCTTCGTCGTCCTCGTCGGCGCGGAGGGCGGCGGCCAGTGCCTGGGGTTGGGCCGAGACGCTGCAGACGAGGTGGCGTTCGCCGGGGCCGGCGGTGTCGAGGACGCGCTTGAGGAGGTGCATGGCGCGGGAGAACGCGGCGCGTCCGATGTCCTCGCCGCAGGAGGCGCACTCGCCGATCCGGGCGAGGAGGGTGGTGGCGTACTCCCAGGTGGCGAGGCGGACGGCTTCGTCGATCAGGTCGGGGACGAGCTCGGCGAGGGGCTGGCCCTCGTAGGGGACGGCGGCGCCTGTCGCGGCCAGTTCGGCGGTGAAGCGGGTGCGGCTGGTCGGTGTGTCGGGTTCGAGGCCGGTGTCGGCGCAGAACTCGGCGTACTCCTCGGGGTCGAAGAGGGCGACCGTGGTGTGGTTGCCCTGCGCGGCGAGTGTCCTGAGCAGGGCTTCCATCTGGTGGAGATAGGTCGTGTGGTCGTCGAAGGTGAAGCTGCGGTAGCGCCGCATCGCGGTGAAGTCGTGTGCGTCGGCGAGCAGGCCGATGGTGCCGGCGATCTCGCGGCGCAGGACGCGTCGCATGCTCTGGTGGCTGGTGTGTGTCATGGCTTCCCCCTGTGTGCGAGCGGTCGATCAATGCTCACTCACAGTAATCGTGGCCACTGACAACGCTCCTCGACCGCCTCCTGTCGCCCCTCGGCCGAGGGTGATCAGGCGCGCTCGCGGGCCAGGGCCTCGTAGAAACGCAGGAGGTCGAGGTTGTCGATGGAGCCGGGGTTGACCGCCTTTTCCAGGGGGGTGCCCTGGAGGAGTCGTTTGACGGGGACCTCGATGCGTTTGCCGGTGAGGGTGTGGGGGACGCCGGGGACCTCGATGACCTCGTCGGGGACGTGGCGCGGGGAGAGGTGTTCGCGGATGGTGCGCTTGATGCGGTCGTGGAGGGCTTCGTCGAGGGTGGCGCCCGGGGCGAGTTGGACGAAGAGGGGCATCCAGTAGCCGCCGTCGGGCTGTTCGATGCCGATGACGAGGGACTCCTTGATCTCGGGGAGGCGTTCGACGGCTTCGTAGATGTCGGCCGAGCCCATGCGGACGCCCTGGCGGTTGAGCGTGGAGTCGGAGCGGCCGTGGATCACGACGGAGCCGTGGGAGGTGAGGGTGATCCAGTCGCCGTGGCGCCAGACGCCGGGGTAGGTGTCGAAGTAGCTGTCGTGGTAGCGGGTGCCGTCGGGGTCGTTCCAGAAGCGGATCGGCATGGACGGCATGGGGTTGGTGACGACGAGTTCGCCGACCTCGTCGGTGAGGGGTTTGCCGCTGGGGTCCCAGGACTGGAGGTCGGTGCCGAGGCCGGGTGCCTGGAGTTCGCCGATGTGGACGGGGAGGGTGGGGACGGCTCCGGCGAAGCAGGAGCAGACGTCGGTGCCGCCGCTGACGGAGGCGATCCACAGGTCCTCGCGGACCTCGTCGTGGAGCCAGCGGAAGCCGTCGGGCGGGAGCGGTGAGCCGGTGGTGCCGACGCACTGGACGCGGGAGAGGTCGTAGTCGCGGCCCGGGTGGATGTCGGCCTTGCGGCAGGCCATGACGTAGGCGGCGGAGGTGCCGAAGAGGGTGGCGCCGGTACGTTCGGCGACGCTCCACTGGGCGCCGGTGTCGGGATACCCGGGGCTGCCGTCGTACAGGACGACGGTGGTGCCGGTGAGGAGGCCGGAGACGAGGAAGTTCCACATCATCCAGCCGGTGGAGGTGTACCAGAAGAAACGGTCCTCGGGGCCGAGGTCGCAGTGCAGGCCGAGCTGTTTGAGGTGTTCGACCAGGATGCCGCCCTGGGACTGGACGATGGCCTTGGGGAGGCCGGTGGTGCCGGAGGAGTAGAGCACCCACAGCGGGTGGGCGAAGGGGACCTGTTCGAAGGTCGGGGTGATGTCCGCGGAGGTCAGGGCCGACCATTCCAGGGCGCCCTCGGGGGCCTCGGTGCCGAGGACGGGGATGTGGACGACGGCGCGCAGGGTGGGCAGTTCGCGGCGGAGTTCGGCGACGATGTCGCGGCGGTCGTGTTCCTTGCCGCCGTAGCGGTAGCCGTCGACGGTGAACAGGACGACGGGTTCGACCTGTTGGAAGCGGTCGAGGACGCTGCGGGCGCCGAAGTCCGGGGCACAGGAGGTCCAGACGCCGCCGACGGCGGCCGTGGCGAGGAGGGCGGCGACGGCCTCGGGGATGTTGGGCAGATAGCCGCTGACGCGGTCTCCGGGGCGTACGCCGAGGGCGCGCAGTTCGGCGGCGAGGGAGCCGACCTGCCGGCGCAGCTCGGACCAGGTCACGGGGCGGGGTTCGTGGGTCTCGTCGACGTGCAGCAGGGCGGGTTCGTCGGCGCGGGCGTCGGCGGCACGCAGGGCGTGTTCGGCGTAGTTGAGGGTGGCGCCGGGGAACCACTCGGCGCCGGGCATGGCGCGGTCGCCGAGCACGCGCGCGTAGGGGGTGGAGAACCGTACGTCGAACCACTCGGTGACGGCTTTCCAGAACGTCTCGAGTTCGTCGACGGACCAGCGGTGCAGGGCCGGGTATCCGCCGTCGGCGGGGGCTCCGTGGTGTTCGGCCGCCCAGGACTGGAACGCGGTGATCCGGGCCCGTGCGACGCGTTCCGCGTCGGGCTGCCAGAGCGGCGAGGGGTTCGCTGGGGTCATGGGGCGGCTCCCGGGACTGTGCGCGTGGTGAGCGTCGGGCGCGCACGGGCAGGGGTGTGCGCGTGCGGCTGCCACGGACGATGCCATGTGATCGACTTCCGCACCAGGGTGAGCCGCAGATGGACGGGCGGATGAAGATGTGCCATCACCACGGGTGAACGGAAGTTGAACGGCTCACACGATTGGCCGGGTCGGTGGCAGGGTGAGCGGCATGGACGGTCGTGACCTGGTGCGTTCGGTGAAAATGTTCGGTTCCGCGGGGGCGGCTCAGGGGCTGCGCACCGTACGGGCCGCATGGCGCAGGAGGCGTGCCGACGCCGTCGGGTTGCCGGCGCGGGGCGCCGAGCGGGCCCGGGTGCCGGGGCCGGTGGTGGATGTGCAGTCGGGGCCCGGCGGGGGGATCGTGCGGTTCGGGCGGTCGGCGCTGCGGATCACCGTCGATGTGAACGGGGCGGTGTTCTGGGGCTGGGACGGGGCGGGGCCGGAGCCGTCGTACGCGCTCGCGGGCCGGTGTCCGGAGCCGGATCCGCGGGCCGTTCTGGAGCCGGACAAGGACGGCGGCTGGCGGGTCGTGTCCGAGCGGGTGACGGTCGTGGTGTCGCGGCACGGGGCCGTGGAGGTGCGTACGCCCGGTGGGGTGACGCTGCGGCGTGATCTGCCGCCCCGGTGGTGGGAGCCGGTGGGCGGGGGCGAGGCGCGGTGGGTGCAGCGTTCCGAGGTGGCGGCCGACGCGCGGTTCTTCGGTCTGGGTGGCCGGGCGGCGGGGCCCCGGCTGCGTGGCGGAACGTATCGGCTGTGGAACACGGACCCCGGTCACACGTTCGCGCCCGGTGACGATCCGCTGTACATCACGATGCCGGTGCAGATGGTGGTGGCCGACGCGGCCACGCATCTGGTGTTCCACGACACCACGTGGGACGGCACGGTGACGTTGCGGGAGGGCGAGGAGGGGGCCGGGTCGGGGCACGACCGGGCGGGGACGTCCGAGGTGCGGATGGACGGCGGGCCGCTGCGCTGCTGGGTGATCGTGGGCACCCCCGCGCGCGTGCTGCACGCCTGGGCCGCTCTGACGGGGGCTCCGGCGCTGCCGCCCGCGTGGGCGTTGGGGCACCATCACGCGCGCTGGGGCTTCGGGAGCGAGCGGGAGGTGCGGCGGATCGTCGCGGGCTATCGGGAGCACGGTCTGCCGCTCGACGCGGTGCACCTGGACATCGACCACTACGACGCCCATCGGGTGTTCACGGTGGACACGGAGAACTTCCCGAAGCTGCCGGATCTCGCCGACGAGTTGCGGCGGGACGGCATCCGGCTGGTGTCGATCGTGGACGCGGCGGTCAAGGCGGAGCCGGGCGACGCGGTGTACGACGGCGGGACGGCCGAGGACGCGTTCGTGCGGGACGCCGCCGGGCAGGTCGCGCAGGGCCTCGTGTGGCCCGGGGAGTCGGTCTTCCCGGACTTCACGCGTGCGCGTACGCGTGCGTGGTGGGGCGGTCTCTACGAGGAGCGGCTGGCGCAGGGCTTCTCCGGGTTCTGGCACGACATGAACGAGCCGACGTCGTTCACGGCGTTCGGCGAGAACACCCTGCCCCGGTCGGTACGGCACGATCTGGAGGGCCGGGGCGGTGACCATCGCGAGGCGCACAACGTGTACGCGCTGTGCATGGCCCGCGCGGGGTACGAGGGGCTGCGCGAGCTGGTGCCCCAGGAGCGGCCGTTCGTCTTCTCCCGCTCCGGGTGGGCCGGCATGCAGCGCTACGGGGGCACGTGGTCCGGGGACGTGGCGACGGGCTGGCCGGGGCTGCGGGCGTCGCTCTCGCTGGTGCTGGGGCTGGGGCTGTGCGGGGTGCCGTACTCGGGTCCGGACGTGGGCGGGTTCGACGGGAGTCCTTCGCCCGAGCTGTATCTGCGGTGGTTCCAGCTCGGCGCGTATCTGCCGCTGTTCCGTACGCACGCGAGTCTGCGGGCGGGGCGCCGGGAGCCGTGGGAGTTCGGGGAGGAGACCGTCGGGCACGCGCGCGTGGCGCTCGTCGAGCGGCGGCGGCTGCTGCCGTACTTCGTGACACTGGCTCATCTGGCGCGCC
Source organism: Streptomyces phaeolivaceus (assembly GCF_009184865.1). Classification (NCBI taxonomy): domain Bacteria; kingdom Bacillati; phylum Actinomycetota; class Actinomycetes; order Kitasatosporales; family Streptomycetaceae; genus Streptomyces; species Streptomyces phaeolivaceus. The sequence goes on from NZ_CP045096.1 coordinate 1,341,299, forward strand.
GTACGGGGGCGCCTTATGTGCGCCCGTTGTGGTGGGGCGCGCCCGAGGACCGGACGCTGCGCGACTGCGAGGACGCGTTCCTGCTGGGTGACTGTCTGCTGGTGGCGCCGGTGCTGGATCCCGGGGCGGACCGGCGTGCGGTGCAGCTGCCGCGCGGGCGCTGGTACGACACGGTGACCGGACAGGCGTACGAGGGGCCGGGGCAGGTGCTGGACGCGCCGCTGTCGCGGATCCCGGTGCTCGCGCGCGCGGGTGCCGTGCTGCCGGTCCGGGGCGCTGACGGCGGCCTGGAGCTGGAGGTGTGGGCACCCGCGCCCGGACGGACGGGGGGCGGGCTCGTGGTGCCGGACGCGGGCGACGGCTGGGACGAGCCGGAGGTCGAGCGGTACACGGCGCGCCGGGAGGGGCCGCGGGTGGTCGTGGAGCGGGACGGGGAGGTGGGTCCGGTCGAGCCTGCGTATCCCGTGCGGGTACGCGGGCTCGACCGGGAATGAGCCGGGTGCGGCTCGGCGGTGGTTCTCGGCTCAGATGTAGCGGCCGTCGAAGAAGGCCTGGACGGCCAGGGTGTGCAGGGGGAAGGCGAGTTCGGTGGGTCTGCGCAGCAGATGCCAGCCCTCCGTCTCGTCGGTGGCGACGGGCTCCGGCAGCGTGGCGGCCGGGCGCTCCGGGAGGAGCCCGAACAGCAGCAGATGACCGTCGGGTGAGCTCATGGCGTCGGCGAGGCGCACCTCGCGGTCGGCCACGCAGATACCCGTCTCCTCCTTGAGTTCACGGGCGACGGCGTGCCGCCAGTCCTCCCGGTGGTCGATGAAGCCGCCGGGCAGGGCGGTGCCCCCGCGCGCGGGGGCGATGGTCCGTGTGATCACGACAAGGGCGGTGCCCTTGGTGTCGTACACGGGCTGGAGGGCCACCGCGACGGGGAGCGGATTGCGGTAGGCCACTGTGCGGCAGGCCTCACAGGTGCGGGGCCAGCCGGAAACGCCCTCTCCGTAGGGCGCTCCGCAGCTCGAACAGTGCGAGTCGCGTGCGGAGTTGGCGGGTGGGTGTTGGTTCGCGGACACGCGGCGGACTGTATCCGATCATCTGCTGGTCGTCTTACCGGGGCGGCGCAATGCGCCACGCCGGGGAGTCCGCGGATATGGGTGAAGGTCGGCCGGAACCACCCCCGTGGGCCCCGGCCGACCCTCCCGATACTCCGACGCCGGTCGGGGCTCGTTGGTTCTCCGGAGGGCCTGCCCATTTGCGGATGCCCGTGCCAGACTCCTGACGGTCCATCAGATCCGCTCGCCGGGGAGGGATTTTGTCGCGAAGTCGCACACCTGTGGTCACCGGCTGGTTCACCGGGGAGGGCGAGGGTTTCCGGCTGCTGGGTACGCGCTGTTCGGCGTGCGCCTCGGTGTTCTTCCCCCGTGAGGACGTCCTCTGCCGCAATCCGGGCTGTCCGGGCGGTGATCTGCGCGAGGTCCCGCTGTCGCGGCGGGGTCGCGTGTGGTCCTACACGGATGGCCGGTACCGGCCTCCGTCACCCTACGTGTCCGATCCGGAACTTCCGTGGGAGCCGTACGCGTTGATCGCTGTGGAACTGGCCGAAGAACGCCTCGTGGTGCTCGGACAGGCGGTTCCCGGGGTGACCGTCGCCGATCTGACGGTGGGCATGGAGGTGGAGGTCGTCCCGGGTGTCCTGAACGAGGACGCGGAGACGACCTGGACGACCTGGCACTGGCGGCCGACGGGGGTGGGGGCATGACGGGCGAGGTGGCGGTGTTGGGTACGGGCATGCACCCGTGGGGCAAGTGGGGAAGGAGTTTCGTCGAGTACGGGACGGCGGCGGCGCGTGCGGCCCTGGACGACGCGGGGGTCGACTGGCGGGACGTCGGCTCGGTCGTCGGGGCGGACACGGTGCGTGGCGGCTATCCGGGCTATGTGGCGGGGGCGACCTTCGCCAAGGCGCTGGGCTGGCAGGGGGCCCGGGTCACGAGTGTGTACGCGGCCTGCGCGTCCGGGGCGCAGGCGGTGGGCACCGCGCGGGCCCAGATCCTCGCGGGCCTCGCGGACGTGGTGCTCGTCGTGGGCGCGGACTCGGCTCCGAAGGGGTTCTTCCGGCCGGCCGGAGGGGATCGGGCGGACGACCCCGACTGGCTGCGGTTCCGGATCCTCGGGGCCACCAATCCGACGTACTTCGGGCTGTACGCGCGGCGGCGGATGGCGATGCACGGGGACACACCGGAGGACTTCGCGCGGGTCAAGGTGAAGAACTCCGCGCTGGGGGCGCTCAATCCGTACGCGCGCTATCGCAAGCGGGTCACCGCCGAGGAGGTCGCGGCCTCCGCGGTGGTCGCCGATCCGCTGCGGCTGCTGGACATCTGTGCGACCTCGGACGGGGGTGCGGCCCTGGTGCTGTCCAGCATGGAGTTCGCGCGGCGGCACGGGGTGGCGGAGCCGGTGCGGATACGGGCGGTGTCCACCGTGACGCCCCGCTATCCCAACACCGTGCTGGATCTGCCGGACATCGCCACGGACTCGGCGGTCGCGGTGGCACCGCCGGAGGAGACGTTCCGGGCGTCGATCGCGCGGGCGGCGTACGAGGAGGCGGGTGTCGGGCCCGAGGATCTCTCGTTCGCCGAGGTCTACGACCTGTCCACGGCGCTGGAGTTGCAGTGGTACGAGGATCTGGGGCTGTGCGGCGAGGGCGGGGCGGCAAAGCTGCTGCGGGACGGTGGGACGGCGCCCGGCGGGCGCATACCGGTGAACGCCAGCGGAGGGCTGGCCTCGTTCGGCGAGGCCGTTCCGGCGCAGGCGATCGCCCAGGTGTGCGAGTTGGTGTGGCAGTTGCGGGGCGAGGCGGGCGATCGGCAGATCGAGGGCGCGCGGGTGGGGATCAGCGCCAACCAGGGCCTGTTCGGGCACGGGTCGGCGGTGGTCGCCGTTCGGTGACGGGTGAGATGGGCGCACGCGCCGTGAGCGGCCGGGAATGCCGCGTGAACAGCTCGTGACCGACGGGTCCCGGGCGGCGCCGAGGATGAGCCCAGCGGCACGACGGCCACGACGCGAGCAACTGGGCGGCGCGCGGCCGGCCTTCGTGCGGTTCGGTGCGCACCGGGGTCGGTTCGGCGCCCGCCGGGGCCGGTGGGGTCCGCGCCGGTGGGTGCGCCCCGTAGTCGCCTCCAACCGTTGCCGTCCTTGTCCTTGACGCCCCCTGGGTGCCGGTGAACACTTCCGGTGTCGGTCGGCATCGCCGGATTCGGGCGTCTTTGTGCACCGCGCCGCTCGGGCACTCGGCCTGGGCAACAAGCCGTACCCCATGGGCGATTCGGCCGCGACGGCACGCTCGTCACGGACGCCGGGCGGGGCGCGGGACCCTCCCCGCCTTCGGCTGAAGCAGCCAGGGGAACGCACCCTGCACGGAAGGGCCGGGGTCGATCACTCCGGGCCGGGCCAAGGAGCCGCCATGAGCAACGGAGACATATTCGTCGGTGAGGTCATCGGTACGGCGATCCTGATTCTCTTCGGCGCCGGTGTGTGCGCCGCGGTCACTCTCAGGTTCTCGAAGGCGAGGGCGTCGGGCTGGATCGTCATCGCGTTCGGCTGGGGCTTCGCCGTGCTGGCGGGCGCCTACACCGCCGCTCCCCTGTCGGGCGGGCATCTCAACCCGGCGGTGACGATAGGGATCGCGGTCGACACGGAGACCTGGGACAAGGTCTGGGTGTATCTGCTCGGGCAGCTGGTCGGCGCGATGCTGGGGGCGGTCCTCGCCTATCTCGTCTATCTCGCGCAGTTCCGGGCGAACGTCCGCGAGGAGGGGACAGGGGAGGGCACGGCGGACGAGCCGACGCCGACCCTCGGGATCTTCTCCACCATCCCGGAGATCCGGAACCCGGCCGCCAACCTGATCACGGAGATCATCGCGACGATCGCGCTGGTCCTGCCGATCCTCGCCCTCGGCCGGAACACGGGCATCGGCATCGGCCAGATCCCCGGTGAGGAGGCCGGGATCTACGGCTCGGGCATCTCGGTGCTGCTGGTGTCCTTCCTGGTCGTCGGCATCGGGCTCTCCCTCGGCGGGCCCACCGGCTACGCCATCAACCCGGCCCGTGACCTCGGCCCGCGCATCGTGCACACCTTCCTGCCGATCCCGAACAAGGGCACCTCCGACTGGGGTTACGCCTGGATCCCGGTCGTCGGCCCCCTGGTCGGCGGTGCCCTCGCGGGCCTCGTCTACCACGCGGCCTTCTGACGCCACCGATGTAAAGACGTGAGGGGATGTCATGCCGGACAACGCCCAGAAGTACGTCGCCGCCATCGATCAGGGCACCACTTCGAGCCGTTGCATCATCTTCGACCACGGCGGAGCCATCGTCGCCGTGGACCAGCGTGAGCACCGCCAGATCTTCCCCAAGCCTGGCTGGGTGGAGCACGACGCCACCGAGATCTGGTCGAAGGTGCAGGCGGTGGTCGCCGGGGCGATCGCCAGGGCGGGGCTGCGCGCGGACCAGATCAGCGCGCTCGGCATCACCAACCAGCGTGAGACGACGGTCCTGTGGGACCGCGCCACGGGCAAGCCCGTCCACAACGCGATCGTCTGGCAGGACACCCGTACCTCGGCGCTCTGCAACGAACTGGGCGGCACGGACGGGCAGGATCGCTTCCGTGAGCAGACCGGGCTGCCGCTGGCCAGCTACTTCTCCGGTCCGAAGGCCGCCTGGCTGCTCGACAACGTGCCGGGGCTGAGGGTCCGCGCCGAGCGCGGCGAGATCGCGTTCGGCACGATCGACTCCTGGCTGATCTGGAACCTCACCGGCGGCACGGACGGCGGACGGCACGTCACCGACGTCACCAACGCCGGGCGCACCATGCTGATGAACCTGGAGACCCTCCAGTGGGACACCTCGATCCTCTCGGCGATGAACGTCCCGGAGGCCGTCCTGCCGGAGATCAGGTCCTCCGCCGAGGTGTACGGCACCGCCGTGGGCCCCCTGGCCGGCGTACCCGTCGCGTCGGCGCTCGGCGATCAGCAGGCGGCGGTGTTCGGGCAGGCCTGTTACGACGTGGGCACCGCGAAGAACACGTACGGCACCGGCAGTTTCCTGCTGCTCAACACCGGGAACCGGCCCGTGCCGTCGAAGAGCGGGCTGCTGACAACCATGGGGTACAAGATCGGCGGCGAGGCGCCGGTGTACTGCCTGGAGGGGTCGATCGCGATCACGGGCGCCCTGGTGCAGTGGTTCCGCGACCAGCTCGGCATCATCCGTACCGCCGACGAGATCGAGTCACTGGCGGCGAGCGTCGACGACAACGGCGGGGCGTACATCGTGCCGGCGTTCTCGGGGCTGTTCGCGCCCTACTGGCGGTCGGACGCGCGCGGGGTGGTCACCGGGCTGACCAGGTACGTCACCAAGGCGCATCTCGCGCGTGCGGTGCTGGAGGCGACGAGCTGGCAGACGCGGGAGGTCGTGGACGCCATGTTCCAGGACTCCGGGGTGCACATCACGACCCTCAAGGTCGACGGGGGCATGACCAAGAACAATCTGCTGATGCAGCATCAGGCGGACGTCCTGGGCGTGCCGGTGATCCGGCCGCGGGTCTCGGAGACGACGTGTCTGGGTGCCGCGTACGCGGCCGGGCTGGCCACCGGGGTGTGGAACGACCTGGACGAGCTGAAGTCGCACTGGCGCGAGGACGTCTCGTGGACGCCGTCCATGGAGGCGTCCGTGCGGGACCGCGAGTACCACAACTGGCGCAAGGCGGTGGAGAAGAGCCTCGGCTGGCACGAGGACGACGCGAGCTGAGAAGGCGTGGCCCACGCGCGCGCGTGCGTGGCGTTCGCCCGGACCGAGGTCCACGCGCGCGCGTGTGTGTGCCGGGGAAGCCACGGCCCGTACCCCTGTCGGCGGGGGTACGGGCCGTGCTCAGGTGGCGGCGGGCTGGCGGTTGTCGGTCGCCTGGGCCATCGCGTGCCGGACGACGGAGACCAGGACGTCCTTGACCGAGTCCCGGCGGCGGGCGTCGCACAGCACGATCGGCACCTCGGGGTCGAGGTCGAGGGCCTGCCGTACGGTCTCGGCCGGGTAGCGGGCGGCGTCGTCGAAGCAGTTGACGCCGATCACGAAGGGTATGGAGCGCCGCTCGAAGTAGTCGACGGCGGCGAAGCAGTCCTCCAGCCGACGGGTGTCGACGAGCACCACCGCGCCGAGCGCGCCGGAGGCCAGCTCGTCCCAGAGGAACCAGAAGCGGTCCTGGCCGGGGGTGCCGAACAGGTACAGGACCAGGTCCTCGCGGAGCGTGATGCGCCCGAAGTCCATGGCGACGGTGGTGGTCGTCTTGTTCTCCACACCGCTGGTGTCGTCGACCGGGCGGCCGGCCTCGGTGAGCACCTCCTCGGTGCGCAGTGGCTTGATCTCGCTGACCGCGCCGACGCAGGTCGTCTTGCCCACACCGAAACCACCGGCCACGAGGATCTTGAGCGTGACGGGCTCGACCGGAGGTGTGCCGCGCTCAGAGCGCCCGAGGATCATCGGTCTTTCTCCTGCTGGATGGTTGTCTGTCACGTATCCGCCCCGCTTCCGGGCCGGTCAGAGCGCTCTGAGGCCGTTGATGACATCGCGCAGGATGCTCTCGTCGACCAGCTCGGCGGGCGGGACGGGGCGGGTCACATGGACGAGTTCCTCGTCCACGAGGTCTCCGACGAGGACGCGGACGACTCCGACGGGCAGGTCCAGGTCGGCGGCCAGTTCGGCCACCGACTGGGGGGTGTCACGGCAGAGTTCGACGATACGGACGTGCTCAGGGGAGAGGGAGTGGTCCTCCTCCGGGTCGTCGACGTGCGGTTCCGTGACGACCACGGCGATCAGGTCGAGGCGGTGCTGGATCGCGTGATTGGTCCGGCCGCGTGTCATCGCGTACGGACGCACCACTGGTCCGGCCTCGTCGTCGAACCAGTGGCTTCTTCCCTGACCGTCTCGGCTCATGCCATCCCACTACCCGCCATGGGGGACATCGGCGCGTGGGGCGGAGCCCAGATGTACGCCGACCCGCTTGACCAGGAGGGTCATCTCGTAGGCGACCTGGCCGATGTCCGCCTCGGCGTCGGCGAGGACGGCGAGGCAGCTGCCGTCACCGGCGGCCGTGACGAAGAGGAAGGCGTCGTCGAGTTCGACGACGGTCTGCCGGACGCTGCCCGCCTCGAAGTGGCGGCCGACGCCCTTGGCGAGGCTGTGGAAGCCGGAGGAGACGGCGGCCAGGTGCTCGCTGTCCTCTCTGGTGAGGTCCTCGGAGACGCCCGTGGGCAGTCCGTCGCTGGAGAGCACGAGCGCCTTGCGGATGCTGGCGACACGCTGCACCAGATCGTCCAGGAGCCAGTTCAGCTCCCCGGACGTGCCTGTCGCGGTGTGCCCTTCGGCCTTCGGTGCGGTCATCGACCGTCCCCCTTAGTCGTTCCTCGTGGTGCTGAGACGTCCTGGGCGTCGTCGCCCTCGGCGTTCTCCTCGCGGCCACGCTGCCAACCCCGTTGGAGCGAGGCCATACGGCTGCGTACCTCGTCGGCGTCCCGTTCGGTCGGCTCCGGACGCCGCTCGGGGCGGGACCGCTCGCGCTCGGCACGCCGGTCGGGGCCGTCCTTCAACTGCGGTGCCAGATTGGCCTGTCGGACGCGGCGGGGCAGTGGCCCCGGAGCTGATTCTGCCTGGTCGGTCGTCGTGCCCGCGCGCGGGGTGGGCTCCCCGGGGCCGTACGGCGAGGTCGTCGGGGCCGTGCCGCCCGCCGGAGTCGTACGGCGGCGCTGGGGCAGGGCGGGGCCGTCGTACCCGCCGGGGGGCAGGGCGCCGGCGCGGTGCGTGCCGGGAAGGGCCCCGGGTGCGGTGCGGTCGGTTCCGGGGCGGCTCTGCGGTTCGGTCCGGTCGCCGCGCAGCGCGGTGAGCGGGCGGGTGTCGGCGATCCCCTCGGGGCCCGGTGTACGGCTCTGCTCGGGTTCGTCCTCGGGCTGCCTCGGCCTGGACCCGGTGACCGAACGGCCGTGCGAGCTGACGAGATGCGGGGTCCGGCGCTGCGGCAGCGGTACCGGGCCGAGCGTCGGGTCGGGGTCGGTGAGGGGGGTCCGGTGTCCTTCGCCGTCGCGCGTCGGCTGCTCGTCGGCGACGCCGGTGAGGGAGCGGCGGGGCCCGAACAGTCCGCCCCGTTCGGCGTCCTCCTGGCCGAGGGCGCCGGGGAAGCCGCCCAGGGGCTCCGGCGCGACCGGGGCCTCCAGCTCGACGGGGCCGTCCAGGATGGCGGCGGAGAGCCCCGGGAGCCTGACCGGGACCTCGGAGAGCGCGGCGTTGCGCTCGTCCTCCAGCTCGGCCTCCCGGGTGGGGTGGGCGCGGTCGAGGCGGAAGCCGATGCCGTTGGTGTCGGGGACGTCGTCGGTGAGGAGGGCGTCGGGGATGAACAGCACGGCCGTGGTGCCGCCGTACGGGGACGGCTGGAGGGAGACGCGGACCTTCTGCCGCTGGGCGAGGCGGCTGACCACGAAGAGCCCGAGCCGGTCGGTGTCGGAGAGTTCGAAGTCGGGGGTCTCGGCCAGCTTGAGGTTGGCGTCGAGGAGCGCCTCGGCGGACATCCCGAGGCCGCGGTCGTGGATCTCCAGGGTGAAGCCGTTGGCGACGCGCTCGCCGAGCACCTGCACGGCGGTGTGCGGCGGCGAGAACACCGTGGCGTTCTCCAGGAGTTCGGCCACGAGGTGGGTGAGGTCGGCGACCGCGGGGCCGGTCACGGCGACCCGGGGCAGCCGGCGGACCTCGATCCGCTCGTAGTCCTCGACCTCGGCGACGGCCGCGCGGACGACGTCCATGAGCTGGATGGGCTTGCGCCACTGGCGGGACGGGGCGGCGCCGGAGAGGATGACGAGGCCCTCGGCGTGCCGGCGCATACGGGTCGTCAGGTGGTCCAGGCGGAACAGGTCGGCGAGTTCGTCGGTGTCCTCGGTCCGGCGTTCCATGGTGTCGAGGAGGGTGAGCTGCTTGTGCAGCAGGACCTGGCTGCGGCGGGCGAGGTTGACGAAGACCTCGGAGATGCCGCTGCGGAGTTCGGACTGCTTGACCGCGGCTTCGACTGCCGCCCGCTGGAGGGTGTTGAGGGCCTGGCTGACCTCGCCGATCTCGTTCCTGTCGTACTCCAGGCGTGGCACCTCGGTCTCCACGTCGATCTGTTCGCCCGCGGCGAGCCGGCGCATCACGCTGGGCAGTCGCACCCCGGCGGTCTCGTGGGCCTCCTGGCGGAGCCGGCGCAGGTCGCGGATGAGGGCGCGGCCGATGCGCACGGACATGAAGAGCGAGACCAGCAGGGCGAAGAGGCCGAGGACACCGGCGACGGCGGCCCTCAGGATGACATTGGTGGCCAGTGGGCTGACGCGGTCCTGGAAGCGGTCGCCCGCCTCGATGCTGAGGTCGCGGAGGTCGGCGAGGACGGGCTCGACGGAGGTGTCCCACGCCTTCGCGGTGACCCCTGCGGGCTTGCCCGGGTCGGAGGCGATGACGGCCTGCTCGACCGAGCGCAGCGGAGCGGAGCTCGCGCTCGTCCAGTACTCCTGGTAGCGGTCCCGTTCGGCGGAGGGCAGCTGCGGCAGGCTGATCTCATACAGCAGGGTGCGCTGCGCGACGAGGTCGGAGAAGTCGCGGATGTCGTCCTGGGTGATCCGGTCCGCGACGAGCACGGAACTGAGCAGGGCGTCCTCGCGAGAGAGGAGTTCGTGGGCGCGGCCGACGTTGATCAGGGCACGACCCTGCTTGTCCATCTCCACGCTGTCGAGCGCGGGGAGGTTGGAGAGCAGGGTGAAGCAGGGGTCGACGAGTTCGTTGTAGTGGCCGAGGGCCTGGGTGACCGTGACGGTGCCGCTCTCGACGCTCGTGCGCAGGGAGGGCAGGGTGTCGAGGGCGTCCAGGATGGCCGTGAGCCGCAGCGAGGTGGGCTCGCCCATCTCGTCCCGCAGGTCGGAGTCCGTGGCGTGCTCGCGGAACTCCTCGACCGCCGCGTCCGTGGCGGACCGGCTGCGGTCGAGTGCCGCGAGCGCCTCGTCGGACCGGGGGGCGGCGAGGTAGACGAGGGTCTGGCGGCGTTCCTGCTGGAGGACGCGGATGGTGTCCTCGGTGGGGTAGCCGACCTCCGCGACGATGTCAGCCACCCTGAAGAGATCGCTCGCCTCACGGCCCGTCAGCACGGTGGCGAACGTCCAGACACCGGTCAGTGCCACCAAGGGCACGAGCAGCAGTGCCACGATCTTCCGGCGGATCGATTTCCCGCGAAAGCGCATGGCCTCCCCCAGCTTGACCCCCGCCAGGCCCGGGGGCACACATGTGCGTCAACAAACGGCGTGAGCCTACTACCGACTCACACGTATCTCGAAGAGGAGGAGGGGGGCACTCCGGACCTGAGGCGAACCGGACATGGGGAGTTGTTCGCCCTTTGGGGTGGATTGCCTGGCCCTGTCAGGCACTTGAACCCGTGGCATCTCGTCGGAGAAGTCGACCAGTTGGCCGGATTTTTGCGTTCCGCGGGAATCTTCGACGCTCGTCGATCGTCTTTCTGTACGGGAATTGGGGGCGGAATCGGCCACAGGTCCCGCAAGCCGCTTCCAGGCGGCGTGAACCGGAGGAAGTCGGGCACCAGTGGGGGGCCGGGTCTCGGGACCCGGTGACTGTTGGTCCACCGGCGGTGGGGAGTGACAAGTTGATGGGCACGGTGGAGCGGCGCGTAGCGCCCGGGGACGGAGCGGCGACGCCCGAGAGGGCGGCGCGAAGTGCTCAGGCACCGGATCGCGGCCTCCTGACGGGGGAAAGCGTCGCGGTGGAAGAACGAAGGATCTTGCCCCGAGGCGACGAAGAACGGGTGCATTACCGGCCGTTGTGGATCGAGGAGCCGGCGCGCAGGCGACGGCTGCCCGATCCGGTGCGGACGGCGGCGGTGCGCGCGGTCCTCATCATCGCGGTGACACTGCTTCAGGCGATGGTGGCGTTCCTGTGCACCCTGGCGGGTTCCTGGCTGGCGTTCCCGATGGTTCTGAGCAGTGTGGCGAGCACGATCGCGGCGACCTGGGGCGTGCTGGACGTCTGGGTGACCCGCCAGGTGTGGAACCAGCGCAACGGCGTGATCTCGGTCCCCAGCAGCACGGCGCGCTCGCTGCGCCGTGAGCGGCGCCGGGCACGCCGGGAGGCACGGGCGGCACAGCGCACACAGGAGCGGATACGCCGGCGCGGTGGCTCCGGGCAGCTGTCGCACCCGTAGTACACCCGGGGCGGGCCCTCATGACAGGGGGCCCGCCTCCTCGGGGCGGCCACGGCCGCCTCTTCCTCCGATCGCCTCGCCCTCCGCCCGGATCCTCCCGCGGTCGGCCCCGGGCAAGGGCTGCCGTTGCCTCGCAGGTGTGTGCGAAGGGTGGTGTGCTGGTGTCCACCGGGCACCGCAGCGGACCCTTCGTGACTGGTCTCCGGGGCAGGTGAGGGCGGTTCCCTCGAATGTCAGGCCTCTGACCAGACGTGTCGACCGTCACATTTGACTCCCTCTTGGGCATAGAACGCGGTCGTCCGGTTAGGCGCCCAGCGGCGAGGGCGCCTGCCGTACGGCGCTGACCAGGAGGAACGAAAGACATGCCCGAACTTTTCATCGGCGGAGCATGGCGATCCGCGCTCGACGGCCGGACGCGTGAGATCCGCTGCCCCGCCGACGGCAGCCTGGTCGCGGTCGTCGACGAGGCCGGCGGCAAGGACACCGTGGAGGCGATCACGGCCGCCCGCCGCGCCTTCGACGACGGCCCCTGGCCCGCCACCACGCCCGCCGACCGCGGTGACCTGCTGCTCAGGGTCGCCGACCTGCTCGTACGCGACAAGGACGCGCTCGCCCGCGCCGAGTCCCTCGACACCGGCAAGCGGCTGGTGGAGAGCGAGTACGACATCGACGACATCGCGAACTGCTTCCGTTACTTCGGACGGGCGGCCACCGCCGAGACGGGCCGGGTCGTCGACACCGGTCAGGCGGGCGTCGACAGCCGGGTCGTGTACGAGCCGGTCGGGGTGTGCGCGCTGATCACCCCGTGGAACTATCCCCTCCTCCAGACCGCCTGGAAGGTCGCCCCGGCGCTCGCGGCCGGCAACACCTTCGTGCTGAAGCCGAGCGAGCTGACGCCGCACACCGCGATCCATCTGATGCGCCTCCTGGAGGAGGCCGGGCTGCCCGAGGGTGTGGCCAATCTGGTCCTCGGCGCGGGCCCCGAGGCGGGCGCCCCGCTCTCCGACCACCCGGACGTGGACCTGGTCTCGTTCACCGGTGGTCTGCAGACCGGGCGACGGCTCATGGCCAACGCCGCCGCGAGCGTGAAGAAGGTCGCCCTGGAACTGGGCGGCAAGAACCCGAACATCGTCTTCGCCGACGCCGACTTCGACACGGCCGTCGACATGGCGTTGACCGCGATCTTCCTGCACTCCGGGCAGGTGTGCTCGGCGGGCGCCCGGCTGCTGGTGGAGGACTCCCTGCACGACCGGTTCGTCGACGAGGTCGTCCGCCGGGCGCGGGAGATCCGGCTCGGCGGCCCCTTCGACGAGCGCGCCCAGACCGGGCCGCTGATCTCGGCCGCCCATCGCGCGAAGGTCGAGGAGTACGTCGCCAAGGGTCTCGCCGAGGGCGCGGTGCTGCGCTGCGGCGGCGAGCGGCCGACCGGCGACGCGTACGACGAGGGTTTCTACTATCTGCCGACCGTCCTGGACGAGTGCGCGAGCACGATGTCCGTGGTCCAGGACGAGTCCTTCGGGCCGGTGCTGACGGTGGAACGCTTCAGCACCGAAGGCGAGGCGGTACGGCTGGCCAACGACACGATCTACGGTCTGGCCGGCGCCGTATGGACGACGGACGAGGCCAGGGCCCAGCGGGTCGCGGCCCGGCTGCGGATCGGCACGGTGTGGATCAACGACTACCACCCGTATGTGCCGCAGGCCGAGTGGGGCGGTGTCAAGCAGTCCGGCTTCGGCCGCGAACTCGGGCCCGCGGGGCTCGCCGAGTACCGCGAGGCGAAGCACATCTGGCGAAACACGGACCCTTCGCCGCAGGGTTGGTTCGCCTAGCCCTCTTGTGACCCAGGACACAGGAGGCGTAGTTCTGTCTCCGTCCTGGCTCACGCACCGTTTCCCGGCACCCGCAGGAGCCGCTCCCCTCCTCCCCAAGGCCCACCAGGAGTCCGCTCATGACGACCATCGAGCAACCCACCGGACCCAAGAACAGCTCCGACGACACCGAACTCACCGAGTTCGGCTACAGGCCCGAACTCAAGCGCACCTTGGGCAACTTCCACACCTTCGCCGCCGGGATCAGCTACATCTCGATCCTGACCGGAACCTTCCAGCTGTTCTACTTCGGTTTCGCCAGCGGCGGCCCCGCCTACTGGTGGTCATGGCCGATGGTGTTCGTCGGCCAGTTCATGGTCGCGCTCTGTTTCGCCGAGCTGGCGGCCCGCTACCCGGTCGCGGGCTCGGTCTACAACTGGTCGAAGAAGATAGGCAACCCGCATCTGGGCTGGCTCGCCGGCTGGATGATGCTGATCGCCTCCATCGTGTCGATCGCGGCGGTGGCGCTGGCGTACCAGCTGACGCTGCCCCAGATCTCCGACGTGTTCCAGATCGTCGGGGACGGCACCGGCAAGTACGACGTGGCGACCAACGCGGTCATCCTGGCCGCGGTGCTGATCCTGTTCACCACCGTGGTGAACGCGTTCGGCGTCAAGCTGATGGCCCGGATCAACACGGCGGGTGTGTTCATCGAGCTGATCGCCACCGTCGTCCTGATCGTGCTGTTCGCCGTCCACATCACCCGTGGCCCGCAGGTGGTCATGGACACCAACGGCACCGGCGACGCCTACGGCAACGGCTACCTGGGCGCGTTCCTCGTGGCCTCGCTGGCGTCCGCGTACGTCATGTACGGCTTCGACACGGCCGCCTCGCTCGGTGAGGAGTCGCTGGATCCGACGCGGAACGCGCCGCGCGCGATCATCCGGGCCATCGTCGCCTCCTTCGTCCTCGGCGGTCTGATCCTGCTGCTGGCGCTGATGAGCGTCTCCAGCCTGAAGGGCGAGCAGCTGTCCACGGACGGTTTGCAGTACGTCGTGCTCAATGTGCTCGGTCCGACGGCCGGCAAGGCGATGCTGTGGTGCGTCCTGATCGCGGTCACCGTCTGCGCCCTGGCCGTGCACACGGCGGCGGTCCGGCTGGCGTTCGCGATGGCCCGCGACAACAACCTTCCCGCCTCCTCGAAGCTGGCCAAGTGCCACCCGAAGTTCCAGACGCCGGTGCTGCCGACCGTGATCATCGGGATCCTGGCCCTGTCGATCCTCGTGGTCAACATCCGTCAGCCGCAGATCTTCACCGTGGTGACCAGCATCGGCATCATCATGATCTACCTGGCGTACCTGGGCGTCACCGTGCCGATGCTGGTGGCGCGGCTGCGCGGCAAGTGGCAGCCCGCCGGGGACGGCCGGTTCTCGCTGGGCCGCTGGGGCCTGCCCGTGAACATCCTCGCCGTGCTCTGGGGCGGCGGCATGACCCTCAACCTGATCTGGCCCCGGGCCGCGGTCTACAACGCGGCGGCCCCCTTCCACTGGTATCTGCAGTGGGGCGCGGTCCTCTTCGTCGGGATCATCGCCGGCGGCGGCTTCGCCTACTACTGGTTCATCCAGCGCCACAAGACGGGCGTGCTCGCCGAGCACCGCGTGGTCGTCGAGGACGGGACCGTACCGCCCGCGACGCCCGGACCCCTCACCACCTCGGCGGCCGACTGACGGCCGGCTCGCGGGAATCCCCCGTCAACACAGCACACCAGCGCAACCGCTCAGTGGCCCAATAGCTCGACGGCACAGCACACAGGAGGTCAACTCCCCATGAAGGCAGACGAGTTCGACTATGTAGTGGTCGGCGGCGGAACCGCGGGAAACGTGGTCGCGGCCAGACTCTCCGAGGACCCGTCGGTCACGGTGTGCGTCCTGGAGGCGGGCCCCAGCGACGTCGGCGACGACGACGTGCTGAAGCTGGAACGCTGGATGGGGCTGCTGGAGTCCGGCTACGACTGGGACTACCCGGTCGAGCCGCAGGCCAGCGGCAACAGTTTCATGCGGCACGCACGGGCGAAGGTGCTCGGCGGCTGTTCGTCCCACAACTCCTGTATCGCCTTCTGGGCGCCGGCGGAGGATCTCGACGACTGGGCGGCGGCGGGCTGCGAGGGCTGGTCCGCTGCCGACCTCTTCCCCCTCTACCGGCGCCTGGAGACCAACGACGCGCCCGGCGACCACCACGGCCGCACCGGTCCGGTGAAGCTGCGCACCATCAAGAGCGAGGACCCGTGCGGCAACGCCCTGCTGGAGGCGTGCGTCCAGGCGGGCATCCCGACGACGCCCTTCAACACCGGCACGACGGTGGTCCGGGGCGCCAACTGGTTCCAGATCAACTCCGACGAGAACAACATCCGGCAGTCCTCCTCGGTGGCGTACCTCCACCCGATCATGGGCCGGCGGCCCAACCTGGAGGTACGCACCGGGGTCCGCGCCAAGAAGCTGGTGCTGGAGGGGCGGCGCTGTGTCGGCGCCGAGTATCTCGACCCCGACCTCATCCACACCCGGACGGTGCGCGCCCGGCGTGAGGTCGTCGTCTCCTGCGGCGCCATCGACACCCCGAAGATCCTGATGCTCTCGGGCATCGGCCCCGCCGAGCAGCTGCGCGAGGTCGGCGTGGACGTGGTCGTGGACTCGGCCGGTGTCGGCGAGAACCTCCAGGACCACCCCGAGGGCGTGATCATGTGGGAGGCCGCCCAGCCGATGCCCACCGAGTCCAACCAGTGGTGGGAGGCGGGCATCTTCTACGACACCGAGCCGGGCCTCGACCGGCCGGACCTGATGTTCCACTACGGGTCCGTCCCGTTCGACATGAACACGGCCCGGTACGGCTACCCCACCTCCGAGAACGCGTTCTGTCTGACGCCCAATGTGACACGGGCGAAGTCCCGGGGCACCGTGCGGCTGCGCACGCGCGACTACCGGGACAAGCCGAAGGTCGACCCGCGCTACTTCACGCACGAGCACGATGTGCGTGTGATGACGTACGGCCTGCGGCTCGCCCGGCAGATCGCGGCGCAGCCGGCGCTGAGCGGCTGGGCCGGGGCCGAGCTGGCTCCCGGGCCCGACGTGCAGACCGGTGAGGAGCTGCTCGACTACATCCAGAAGACCCACAACACCGTCTACCACCCGGCCTGCACGGTGAAGATGGGCGCCGACGACGATGCCTCGGCGCCGCTGGACGCGCGGCTGCGGGTGAAGGGGATCGAGGGGCTGCGGGTGGCCGACGGGTCGGTGATGCCGGAGTTGGTGACGGTGAATCCGTGCATCACGACGATGATGATCGGCGAGAAGTGCGCGGATCTCTTGAAAGCCGACGCCTAGAGGGTGGGGTGGCTTGGGGCGTGGGGCGACTGCGGGTCCGGTAGGACTTCTCGCGCAGTTCCCCGCGCCCCTTACGGGGCGGCTGTGGTCGGCCTCTTGTACATCCTCGTCGCGGTGATCTCCGTGTGTGCCGTCTCCCCCGCCTGGGGCTGCTGGGGCAGTCCCGGGCGGAGGTGTTCCTCCACGCTGATGTATTTGAGGCCCGCCCGTAGGTCGGCGTCGTTGCGGAGACGGATCACGAGCGGGAACTCCGCCAGTGCGGTCGTGTCGAAGAGGCCCGTGGTGTAGAGGAGTTGGACGCCGAGGGCGTCCGAGACCGCACGCTGGAGTTCCAGGAGGTAGGTCGCGTTGGCGCGGCCGATGGGGTTGTCGAGGAACAGGGTGCCGGCGTGGCGGTGCCTGTCCCTTCCCCGGTCGTTGCTGCGGAGCGCGGCCATCGTGCAGTAGAGCGCGATGGCGGCGGTGAGCAGCTGGCCGCCGGAGAAGACGTCGCCCATCTGTCCGACGGGGACGCGCTCGGCCCTCAGCACGGCGTCCGGCTTGAGGATCTCCACGGCGACGCCCTTGGGCTGGAGCGCGGCGCCGACGCCTCTGAGCAGCAGGGACATACCGTCGCGGCGCATGTCGGAGTTCTTCCTCACCGCCGCGCGGGTCGCCTCGTCCACGACCTCGCCGAGCCGCTCGGTGAGGGTGGCCTGGTCGGGCTCCTCGAAGCGGATCCGCAGGAACTCCTGGCCCGACCACTCCCCGAGGCCCTCCGGGAGCCGGGAGAGCCGCTGGGCGGAGCGCAGGGTCGCCAGGGCGGATTCCACGAGGCCCCGCAGCCGGTCGACGATCGAGTCCCGGTTGCGCTCCAGCTGCGCCAGCTCGTCCGTGAGGACCCGGAGCCGGGGCGCGAACGCGTCGGCCCACTTCTGGGCGTGCTCGGGCAGCGAGGCCGCGGGCAGCTCCCGGATCTGCTGCCGGGCGGGCGTGCGGACCTGCTCGTAGCGCGTGGAGTTGGCGTGGCGTACGAGGACGTCGCTGGCCTCGCGTACCGCGGCCTCGGCGGCGGAGAGATCGGCGGCGCAGCCGCGCAGGGAGCGGCGGGCCTCGGCGGCGGCCCTGCGCGCCTCTTCGAGATCGCCGGGGTAGGGCTCGGGCTCCGCCTGCTCGTCGTCGGTGGAGTGATCGCGCAGCAGGTCCCGGAGCAGGGCGGAGGTCTCGTCGAAGCCGCCGGCGGCGTCCTCGGCGGCGCGGTGGGACTCCAGCAGTTCGGCGTGGGCCTCGCGGGCCCGGGTCAGCGCCTCGGCGTGGGAGGCGAGTTCGGTGGTGGCCGTGCGCAGCAGGGCCTGGGCGTGCTCGGCGTCGCGCGGGAGCAGTTCCTCGGGCAGCTCGGTGTGCGTCCCACCGTCCTCGGGCGCGTGCCGCTCGGCCTCGCCGCGCAGCCGCCCGAGCTGCTCGCTCGCGGTGGACACCCGGGTCTCCAGAAGCTGGACGAGTTCCTCGGCGCGGGCCGCCGCCGCCTGCCGGGAGGGCCCGTCGGAGCCGTCGGGCGACTGCAGGAGCTGCTCGGCGCGGTTGCGGACCTTGTTGGTCAGCCGGTCCAGGTCGGTGATCGCGGCGCTCTCGTCGCTCTCGGCCCGCGCCTGCTCGGCCCGCAGATCGGCGCCGACGCCGACCTTCTCGTACACCTGGGAGGCGGCGCGGTAGGCCTCGCGGAGGGCCGCGAGGGGCTGCCGGGGGGCGTCGGCGTCCGTCTCCGGTACGTCGTCGGGGGCGCCCGCGATCTCCGCTCGCTCGGCGCGCAGCGCACGGGCCGTGCGGCGGGCGTCGTCGGCGCCGCGCTGGGTGGCACGGCGATCCTCGTCGGCGGCGCGGGCGCGCTCCAGGCAGGACTGGGCGCGGGCCTCCGACTCGGCCGCCTCGTCGGCGAGTTCGCGGAGCTTGACCTGCCAGCCGGCGCGCTCCCGCAGCCGGAAGGCGAGTCCGGCGAGGGCGTCGGCGGCACGGCGGGCCTTCTGCGCGGCCTCCTGCCGCTCGTCCCGCACCTGGGCCGCCTCGGCCGCCTCCTCCTCGGCCTCGGCCCGCACGGTCCGTGCCTCCGCCAGCTCCGCCTCGGACTCCTCGGCGAACGCGCGTGTCTCCCGCGCGGTGTCCGCCAGTTCGGTGAGTCGTCCCGCCGGGCACCCCGTGCGCCATGAGGCGAGCCGGGCCGCCAGCTCGCGGTCCTTGCCGAGCCGGGCCGCCAGCTCCCGGATCTCCTCGTCCCGTTCGGTGGCCCGCGCGCGCAGCGCCTGCCGCTCCTCGTCGGCGGCGTGCTCGTCGTGCATGGCCGGGTTCGGCGGCACCAGGAACACTCCCCCGTCACCGGACTCGGCGGGCGGCGTCGGCGCCAGCAGGGCGGCGGCGGTACCGACGGCCACGGCGGAGCGCGGCAGCAGCGCCGCCTCGCTCAGCGCCTCGCGGGCACGGGCATGCGAGGCCGGGTCGGTGATGATCACCCCGTCGACCAGTTCGGGGCGGGCGGCCAGCACGCGCGCGTGGTCGGCGGGGTCGACGGCCTGGGCGAGATAGCGCCAGCCGGGGAGGGCCGGGATGCCGTGCTCGCCGAGGAACTCGACGGTCGCCAGGACGTCCGGGCCCGGCGGCAGCAGTCCGCCGTCGCCGAGGGCGCCCAGGATGCGGGAGTCGTCGGCCGCGGCGGTCCGCAGCTCGAAGAGGTGCCGCTCGGCGGACGCCACGTTGTCGTCGAGCAGCTCCCGCAGCTCGTCGGCGAAGCGGTCCAGCTCCTCCGGGGTGAGGGGGCCGTCGGCGACGGCACGCCCGGCCGCCGTACGGGAGCCCTCGGTCATCGTGGCACCGACTCCCACGGGCTTCCCGCCCCCCGCGCTACCCGTGCCCTCGGCGCTGCGGGGCACCGGCACCCCGGGCCGCGGCCTGCCGGGGGCACCGGGCAGGCCGAGCAGCTCCGCGAGCCGCTCCTCCCCCGCGAGGCCCTCCGCCGTACGCCGTTCCCCGTCGTGGGCGCGCTCGGCGGCGAGTGCGGCGTCCGCCGCGCGGGCGGCCGTCAGCTCCGCGCGGGACTCGGCGGAGGACGCCTCCCGGGCGTGTTCGGAGGCCCGGCGCGAGGCGTCGCGTGCGGTGTCCCAGGCGGCGACGGCGGTCTTCTCGGCGTCGCTGGCCGCGAGGGCGGCGCGGGCCGGGTCGGCGTCGGGCGCGCTGTCGTCGAGCCAGCCCGCCCGGACCGCCTCGGCGGTCTCCTGCTCGACCTCGCCGAGCCGCTGCTTGAGATGCCCGACCTCGCTGCGGGCGCGCTGCGCCTCGGTGGCGGCGGACGTCGCGTCCCGGTGGGCGGCCTCGCCGACCTCCTGCAGCGCCGCCGACTTCTCCTCGCCCTCGTTCGCCAGGTCCTCGGCGCTCTCCGCGGCGGCGGCCAGCGCGCGGACGAGGTCGACGGCGGCCTTGGCGCGGGCGGCGAGCGCGGGGGCGGCGTCCCGTTCGGCCTCCTGGATGGCGGCGGCGACGCGGGCGACCCGGTCGGCGGCGGCCCGGTGCCGGAGCACCGCCTCGGCGGCCTGCCAGGCGGAGTGCAGGGTGCGCGCGTCGGCCAGCTCCCGCTTCTGCGCGGCGGCCGACTTCTCGGCGGCGGCCAGCGCCAGCGAGGCGTGCCGGTAGGCGAGTTCGGCAGCGATCAGCGCGCTGCGGTCGCGGGCGGCCTCGGAGTGGGTGACCGCGTACGCGGCGGCGGTGACCCGCTGGGCGAGGTCGGTGCCCCGCAGCCGCTCCCGCGCGGCCCGCGCGGTGAGCCGCCGGGCCAGGGTGCGGGTGCGCCGCTCGGCGCCCGCGTGGATGTCCCGGGCCCGTGCCCTGCCCTCGGCGGCCTCGACGATCCGGCCCAGCAGATCCACGGACCCGGCCGTGAAGTCCCGCTCGGCGATCAGCTCGGCCCGCCGCCCGAGCTTGTTGCCGAACCCGCCGACCAGGTCGGCCAGCCCGTCCGTGTCGCGGGTGTCGGTGACCGCCCGCAGCAGCAGATCGGTGAAGTCGGAGTCCTTCTTCACCGCGAAGAGCCCGGCGGCCTCACCCTCGTCCGCGTTCATCTCGCGCTGGTAGCGGAAGAGTTCGGGGTCGAGACCGAGGTCCGTCAGATGCTCGTTCCAGCGGTCGTGGATCTCCTCCCAGTGCACTTCGAGGTGCGGATACGCCTTGCCCGCCTCGGTGAGGGCGTCCCGGAAGCCCTTCATGGTCCGCCGCCGGCCCTGTGCGCCGGACGCGCCCTCGACGGGCGGCCGTACGGCGGTGGCCTCGGCGACGGGCAGGTTGTCCAGGCTCAGCCCCGGACCGGGCCGGAAGGAGTACCAGGCCTCGGCGAACTTCCGCGGGTCGTTGGAGACCTGGCGCCCCCGCCACTCGCTCACCTTGCCCACGACGACGCACTCGCCGGTCAGCGTGTGCTGCCACTCCAGCGCGACATGCCCGCAGTCGTCGGCCAGCAGGAACTTCCGCAGCACACCGGAGCTGGCGCCGCCCAGGGTGTTCCGGTGGCCCGGCAGCATCACCGAGAAGATCAGCTTGAGCAGCACGGACTTGCCGCCGCCGTTCTCCAGGAACAGCACACCCGCCGGGGCCGGCCGGCGCGGCGGCCCGGTCGGCTCCTCCTCGAAGAACTCCGCCTGCTGCGGCGCGGGGTCGGGCACGTACGCGCCCACACCCCTCAGGTCCAGCACGGTGTCGGCGTAGCGCGCACCGGCCGGCCCGATGGAGTAGAGGCGGACCCGGGACAGCTCGTACATGGCGGGGGACTTTCGCGGTCGTATCGGTGGTTCGTGCGGGGCGGTGACAGAGATCCAGGGGATCTACAGGAGATCCGCAGATGGCTGCGTGGGCGTTGCGCGTGATCGTGGGACGTTCGGGTGGCGGTCGTGGGGCGTACGGGTGGTCGTGGCGGTCAGGAGTGGAACGGCAGCCCGGCGTCGGCCACCAGCTCCAGGTCGTCGGTGTCCTCGGCGGGCAGCAGCGAGGCCGAGCCGTCGGTGACCGGCACGATGCCCAGCTCCAGCAGTTCGGCCATCGCGGCGCTGCCCGCCATGTCCCGCACCTGAAGCTGATAACGCGCGGTCGTGCGATACGTACCGCCGTTGTCGTCCCCGGTGCGCTGGAGGAATCCCGAGTCGGTCAGGAAGCCCACCGCCTTGCCGATGATGCCGGTGGTGGAACCGGCCAGCCGGCGCGCGTCCTTGGTGGCCCCGGTGGAGCTGCGTCTCGCCCAGGTCCGCCAGGACGACTCCAGGCCCGGCGCGTCGGTCGCGGGGTCGGTGTTCTCCCCCTGCTCCTCGGCCCGCTCCTCCAGCCGTCGGCAGGCCTGCCGGACGAAGGCGTCGACGCCGTTGACCGACACACGCCCGATGTACCCGTCGTCCGCGAGGTCCTCGGGCCGGGGGAACGCCATCGCGGCCACCGCGAGATGCGCCAGGCCGTGCAGGAACCGGTCCACCGAGTCCGCCGCCGTCCGCCGCGCGTAGTCCCCCATCCGCACCGCGAACACCGAGTCCTCGGCCGCCGTCACCGCCATCCCGGCCCGCGGCGACACCTCCAGCACGACCAGCCCGAGCCCGGCGGCCACGGCGTCGGCGAGCCTCGCGAACGCCGAATCCTCCCGATACCGCCGCAGCAGCTCCCCGTACTCCTGATCCCGGGCAGGCTGAAGCTTCGGCTGCAGCCCGAAGGCGACGAGCCGCGCGGCATCGGCGGCGTCGGCGGGGGTGAGGACAGCGGCAGCGGGAGCGGCGGCCGTCTCCGGCTCACTCCACTCGACGTTCTCACTCACGACAGGAACTCCTCGATCTCATGACCAGGGGGGCATGGCAGCGCCCCTTCCGGGGCGCGGGGCTCTGACATGTGCGGCTTCGCCGCGTGGGCGCGGCCGGCCACGGCGAACCCGCCCCCGAGCAACAACCGAAACCCCGACGGCGCCCTCACGCTGCCTCCCTCTCCGCAGCCATCCCCGCAGAGTCCAACAGAGCCATCCCCACGATCAGATCGGCCCCACCGAACTCGGGATCGTCCAGCTCCACCCCGTCGTCCACGGCGAACAACAGCTTCTCCTCCCCCTGCCGATACGCCGTACCGACCGGCGGACTGGCCGCGTGCACAGCCAACAGGGCCACCAGATAAGGCAGTTCCGCATCCTGAAGCCGCGCTTCCGCCAGCAACCCCGACAACCGCCGAGGCGCGTCCGCAGGCAGATCCAGCAGCACCTTCGCCGCCGCCAACTGCTCCTCGCTGAACCGGCTGTCGTCCGGTGTGGCGATCAGATCCGGCTCCGGCATCTCGGCCCCGAGATGCTCCCGCTCCACCGGCGGTGTGAACAGCAGCTCCACCAGGTCCCCGACTCGCACGGACCCGGGCGTACGCAGCCCCGTCCCGCGCGCGAAGAACGCGTCGGTCACCCGCCGGGCCTGCTCCACGGGGAGCGGCAGCAGGGGCGCGACCAGGTGCCCGTACAGGTCGATCCCCGAGGTCGTCATCGGCGTGGCGAAGGCCTGCCGGTCCTGTTCGGCGCGGAACAGGGGCCCGGCCTCCAGCAGTCTCGACTGCAACTGGGTGTGCCGGCGGATGCAGTCCTTGACGATGTCGACCAGCTCGGCGGCGCGCCGCTTCTGCTCGGGCTCCTCGGACTCGTCGCGCGCCTTGCGGATGTTGGTGAGGATCGCGTTCTCGTGGCGGTAGCGGTCGGCGACGTGGTCGAGTGCCTCGGCGATCATGTCGGGCACGGTCTGGAGCCAGTCGACCGCGCGGACGTTGCGCCGGGTCGCGTCCAGGGCCTTCCTGAGCGTCTCCGAGTACTGCACGGTCCGGTAGCGCGCCTGTTCCGCGGCGAGTTGGGCGTCGGCGAGCCGACCCCGGCTGATGAGGACCTCCAGCTTGACCTCGGCGGCGATCTGGGCGCTGGTGACATCGGTGTCGAGGGCGCCCACGAGGACGTTGACGGCCTCGTCGGTCGTGCGGAGGTAGACACCGCCCCCGTAGCCGGGGACCTCCTCGATCAGCTTGAAGTCGTAGTCGCGGCGGACATAGGTGCCGTCGGGGGCGAAGGTCCCGTAGACGGCCCGGAAGCCGCGGTCGACGCTGCCGACGTTGATCAGGTTCTCCAGGACCCAGCGGGCCACCCGCTCGTGCTCCTCGACGGGCCGCCGCGGGGCCTGGGCGGCGATGCGCGGGATGAGCCGGGCGACGATCTGGTCGTGGTCGGCGCCCGTGTCGAAGTCCATGTTCAGGGTGACCAGGTCGATGGCGGCGAGGGCGACCTCGGCCATGCCGTACACCGAGTACTCACCGGCGAGGTTCGCCTTGCGCGCGTCCAGGTCGTGCAGCGGCGCGGTGCAGGCGAGCGCGCGCAGCCGCCGCGCCAGTCCCTCGTCGGCGGCCGGGCCCTGTGCGGGGCGCGGCCCCGCGCTGAACTGGGGCGGAACACTGTCCGTCGATGCGGGTGAAGTCACGGTGCACAGACTAGGTGCTGGGTCTGACAACGACCCAAATCGTTCCGCCGGGCGGGCCGGTCCCGGCACGCCGCCGGCCCCGTGCCTCAGGTGACGTCGGAGACGCGGCGCCCGTACACCTCCACCAGGTTCTCCAGCGAGTCGTCCAGATACCCCGCCAGCATGCGCTCGGCCTCGTCCCGCTCCCCTCGTCGCAGGGTCTCCAGGATGAGGTGGTTTCGCGCCAGATACGGCTCGTACAACTTGCGTGGATTGTCCACTACGTGGAAGGCGAGCCGGAGTTCGGCGAAGACGCTGCGCATCAGCTCGTCGGTGCGGGCGCTGCCGGCGAGGGCGACCAGTTCGCGGTGGAAGTGGATGTTGGCGGTGGAGACGCCTTTCCAGTCGCCCTCGCCGGCCTCCCGCTGCCCTTCCGCGACGGCTCCGGCGAGCCCGTCGAGACCGTACGGCGGGGCCCCGAGCCCGCGGACGACGGCGCATTCGACGAGGCGGCGGGTGCGATAGATGTCCTCGACGTCCTCGACGGTCAGCACCCGTACGAAGACACCGCGATTGAGTTCGTGGACGAGGAGCCGTTCATGGGTGAGCAGGCGGAACGCCTCGCGGAGGGTGTTGCGGGAGATGCTCAGGGCGCCGCCGATGCTGTCCTCGGACAGTCGTGTCCCGGGCGGGAAGAAGCCCTCGGCGATCCGGCCGCGGAGGATGTCCGAAACCCGTTCGGCGGTGCTGGTGCGCCCGAGGAGCGCGCGGTCGTCGGCAAGTCCGGTCAGTTCGGCGGCCATGCCCGGAATTCAATCGCAGACACAAGAACGAAACAACATGGGTATTGAAGGATCGTTCAACGATCCTCTACCTTGCTGGACAGGCGCCCTCCCCACGGCATCCCGGCGCCACGGCACGGCTCGGTCCTCACGCACCCTCCCCCTCACCGCGAGGTGCCCATGAGCACGAACCCTCCCTCCCAGGCCCTGGCCTCCCTCACGAAGCCCGGCCCGGACGAACCCTCCCCCGACGACGGCCCGTTCGGCTGGCTGCGCGCCCTCGGCCCGCGTGGCCGGCGCGCCTTCGGCGGCGCGTTCGGCGGCTACGCCCTCGACTCGTACGACTACTTCACGCTGCCGCTGAGCATGGTCGCGCTCACGGCCTACTTCGGCCTGGACAACGGCCAGACCGGGCTGTTCACCACGGTCACCCTGGTCGTCTCGGCGATCGGCGGCGCCGCCGCGGGCGTGCTCGCGGACCGGATAGGCCGGGTGAAGGCGCTGATGATCACCGTGATCACCTACGCGGTGTTCACCGTGGCCTGCGGCTTCGCGCCCAACTACGAGACCCTGCTGGTCTTCCGCGCCCTCCAGGGGCTGGGCTTCGGCGGTGAGTGGGCGGTCGGCGCGATCCTGGTCGCCGAGTACGCGAGCGCCAAGCACCGGGGGCGTACGCTCGGCGCGATCCAGAGCTCCTGGGCGGTGGGCTGGGGACTGGCCGTGATCGTCTACACGGTGGTCTTCTCCTTCCTCGACGACGACCTCGCCTGGCGCGTGATGTTCTGGACCGGCGCGCTGCCCGCCCTGCTGGTGATCTGGGTGCGCCGCTCGGTCGAGGACGCCCCGCAGGCCGCCGCCGCGCGCGAGAGGAGCGCCGACAAGGGCTCGTTCGCCGCGATCTTCCGGCGGGGCACGGCCACCACGCCCGGTCTGCTGCGCACCACGGTCTTCGCGGTGCTGCTCTCCACCGGTGTCCAGGGCGGCTACTACACGCTGGCGACCTGGGTGCCCACCTATCTGAAGACGGAACGCGGTCTGTCGGTCGTCGGCACCGGCGGCTACCTCACGTTCCTGATCTCCGGCGCCTTCGCCGGCTATCTCACCGGCGGCTGTCTCACCGACCGGCTGGGCCGCAGGCGGAACATCTGGCTCTTCGCGGTGCTCTCGGCGCTGTGCGTCCTGGCGTACGCGAACATCCCGAGCGGCGCCGGCACCCTGCTCCTCGTCCTCGGCTTCCCGCTCGGGTTCTGCATGTCGGCGATCTTCAGCGGCTTCGGCTCGTTCCTGAGCGAGCTGTACCCGTCGGCCGTCCGGGGCACCGGGCAGGGCTTCACGTACAACACCGGGCGCGCGGTGGGCGCGATCTTCCCCACCACGGTGGGCTTCCTGGCCGACAGCTGGGGTGTGGGCGGCGCGCTGGTCTTCGGCGCGCTCGGCTACGGCCTGGCGGCGGTGGCCCTGCTCGGCCTCCCGGAGACACGCGGAAAGGAACTCGTGTGAACCACGTGACCGCCCCGGACCGTCCCTCGGCCCCTGCCCCGCAGGGCCACCCGTCGGACCGCCCCGTGACCCTCGTCGACCCGCACGCGCACGCGTGGACCCCCGCCCAGGCCCGCGCCCGGTTCCGTTCGGGCGTCGCGGGACCCACCGCCGGGGTCGCCGCCGGGCACACCCAGGCGAACCTGATCTCGGTGCCCGCCGACTGGGCCTACGACATGCTGCTGTTCTGCCAGCGCAACCCCAAGCCGTGTCCCGTGCTCGACGTCACGGACGCGGGCGCGTGGACGACCCCGCTCGCGGAGGGCGCGGACCTGCGCACCGACCTCCCGCGCTACCGGGTGTGGGAGGACGGCGAGTTGACGGCAGAGCCGACGGACGTGACGGACGTCTGGCGGGAGGACCTGGTGTCGTTCCTGATCGGGTGCAGCTTCACCTTCGAGTCGGCGCTGACCGGGGCGGGCGTCCCGATGCGCCACATCGAGCAGGGCCGCAACGTCTCCATGTACGTCACCGCGCGCGCGTGCCGGCCCGCCGGGCGGGTGCGCGGCCCGATGGTGGTGTCGATGCGTCCGGTGCCGCCCGAGCATCTGGCCGCCGCGATCCGGGAGAGCAGCCTGCTCCCGGCCGTGCACGGCGGCCCGGTGCACTGCGGTGAGGCGGCGGGCCTCGGCATCGCGGACCTGTCCCGCCCGGACTTCGGCGACCCGGTGGACGCCGAGCCGGACGACATCCCGGTGTTCTGGGCCTGCGGGGTGACACCCCAGGCCGCGGTGATGGCCTCGCGCCCGCCGTTCGCGATCACCCACGCACCGGGACAGATGTTCCTGACCGACGCCCGCGACGAGCAGTACCGCGTGCTCTGACAGGCGGTCCCGCGGGACCGGACGGACCGCGGGACCGGACGGACCGCGGGACCGGACGGACAAGCAGGAGAATGGGATTCATGAGCTCCCTCCACGGCTCCATCGATCTGAACGCCGACCTCGGCGAGGGCTTCGGCCGCTGGACGCTGACCGACGACGAGCGGCTGCTGTCGGTCGTCACCAGCGCCAATGTGGCCTGCGGCTTCCACGCCGGGGACCCGGTCACGATGCGGCGCGTCTGCGAGCTGGCGGCCGAGCGCGGTGTACGGATCGGGGCCCAGGTCTCGTACCGCGATCTGGCGGGCTTCGGGCGGCGCGCGATGGACGTGCCGCCCGCCGAACTGGCGGCCGAGGTGGCCTACCAGATCGGCGCCCTGGAGGTCTTCGCGCGCGCGGCGGGCACGCGCGTGTCGTACGTGAAGCCGCACGGCGCGCTCTACAACCGGGTCGTGCACGACGGGGAGCAGGCGGCGGCGGTGGTCGACGGGGTGCTCCTCGCCGACGCCACGCTGCCCGTCCTCGGTCTGCCCGGTTCGCGTTTCCTGGAGGTGGCGCAGGCGGCCGGGCTGCCCGCCGTCACCGAGGCGTTCGCGGACCGCGCGTACACGGACGAGGGCACCCTGGTGCCGCGCGGCCGGGAGGGCGCCGTGATCACGGACGCCGACGCGGTGGTGGCACGGTCGGTGAGCCTCGCCGCCGAAGGCACGGTCACGTCCCACTCCGGCACCCGCATCCCCGTCCGGGCCCGCTCCCTGTGTCTGCACGGCGACACCCCGGGCGCGGTGGAACTGGCCCGGCGGGTGCGGGCGGAGCTGACGGCGGCGGGCACGCGCGTGGAGGCGTTCTCATGAGGGCGCTGCCGGTCGGCGACCGCGCCCTGCTGATCGAGGTGGGCACGGGCGAGGAGGCCGAGGCCCTGCACGCCGAACTGCTGCGCCGCCGCGCCACGGGCGAGCTCACGGCGGCCGAGATCGTCCCCGCCGCCCGTACGGTCCTGCTGGACGGCCTGGACGCCCCGTCCCGCCTCGCCGAGCGCCTCGCCCACTGGGACATCCCGCCCGTCCCCCCGCGCGCGGAGGACGTCGTCGAGATCGCCGTACGGTACGACGGCCCCGATCTGCCGGACGTCGCCGCCCACTGGGGTGTCGACGAGGCCGAGGTGGCCCGGATCCACGCGGCGGCCGAGTACCGCGTGGCCTTCTGCGGATTCGCCCCCGGGTTCGGCTATCTCACCGGGCTGCCCCGCGAGGTCCCGCGCCGGGCGACCCCGCGCACGGCCGTCCCGGCGGGTTCGGTCGCCCTGGCCGGTCCGTACACGGGTGTGTATCCGCGCTCCTCCCCGGGCGGCTGGCAGCTGATCGGTACGACGGACGCGGTGCTGTGGGACCACGCGCGCGTGCCGGCCGCTCTGCTGGCGCCGGGCACCCGGGTCCGCTTCAAGCCCCTGGAGACCCCGTGACCGACCGTGCCCTCGTGGTGGTGCGCGCCGGAGCCCTGACCACCGTCCAGGACCGGGGCCGCCCCGGCCACGCCCACCTGGGCGTACCGCGCTCGGGGGCGCTGGACGCGCGGGCGGCGGATTTGACCAATCGTTTGGTGGGCAATCCGCCGGAGGCCGCCGTCCTGGAGACCACCCTCAGCGGCTGCTCCGTCCGGCCCCGCTCGACGGTCACCGTGGCGGTCGCGGGCGCCCCCTGCCCGGTCACCGTGGACGGCCGCCCGGCCGCCTGGGGAGCACCGGTACGGGTGCCCGGCGGGGCGCTCCTCGACATCGGCGCGGCCCGCTCCGGCGTACGCGGCTATGTGGCCTTCTCCGGCGGGGTGACCGTGGAACCGGTGCTCGGCAGCCGCTCCACCGATCTGCTGTCCGGCCTCGGCCCGCCGCCGCTGGCCAACGGCACGGTGCTCCCGCTCGGCCGCCCGGCGGGGCCCCCCGCGCGCGTGGACGTCGTCCCGCACCCGGCGCCGCCCTCGGAGCTGGTGCTGCGGGTCACTCTGGGCCCGCGCGACGACTGGTTCACGGACGCGGCGCTGCGCACCCTCACCCGGTACCCCTACGCCGTCTCCTCGGCGAGCAACCGCATCGGGCTGCGTACGGAGGGGCCCGCCCTGGAGCGCTCCCGGGCGGGCGAACTCCCCAGCGAGGGCATGGTGCTGGGCGCCGTCCAGGTGCCGCCGGACGGCCGCCCGGTCGTCTTCCTCGCCGACCATCCCACCACCGGCGGCTATCCGGTGATCGCGGTGGTCCACCCGGCGGATCTGCCCGGCGCCGCCCAGGCCGCGCCGGGCACACCGCTGCGGTTCGTCGCCGTACGGCACCGCCGCTGACCGGCGCCGTCGACCCGCCGCCGCCTCACGCCACCTCCGGCCGCTGCTCGGGGACGGACAGTGCCGCCAGGGCCGCCGCCACCGCGTGGGAGGCGGACAGGTCGAGCCGGGCGCTGGTGCCGCGGGCCTTGTGGCGCACCTCGGCGGCGGCGAGGGTGAGGAGCTGCGGCAGCAGGTCGGTGCAGCGCCGGGCGACCCAGCCGGTCCCGGCGGTGGCCAGCCACCAGACGCTGGCGCGGCGGGTGGGCGCCGCGAACTCGGGCTCGGCGGACGGCGCGCGGCCATGGGCGATACCCGCCTCGGTGAGCAGGGCGTGGAAGCGGACGGCGAGTTGCCGGTGCCCCCGTTCGCCGGGGTGCAGCCGGTCCGCGCTCCACATGGCGCGGTCCGTCAGCCAGGCGCCCTCCGAGGCGTGCAGATGGACCGCCCCGTGGCGCTCGGACAGGGCGTGCACGACGGTGTTGACGGCCCGCTGCCGGCGGGCGAGGGGCCGGGCGAGCGCACCGGGCAGGCCGAGCATCGCCCCGGGGTCGGGCAGGCACGCGGTGAGCAGGACCACACCGCGCTCCCGGAAGGCCCCGTAGATCGTGTCGAGGCGGGCGGCGACGGCGTGGATGTCGAAGGTGCAGCGCAGGGTGTCGTTGACACCGATGACGACGGAGGCGATGTCCGGGCGGAGCGCGAGCGCGGCGGACAGCTGCCGGTCGAGCACGTCACGCGTCTGCGCGCCGCTGACGGCCAGGTTGGTGAACTCGACGTCCGGTCCGAGCCCGTCGGCGAGCAGCGCGGCCCAGCCCCGCCGGCCGCCGTCGACGGGGTCGCCCACGCCCTCGGTGAGGGAGTCGCCGAGGGCCACGAACCGCAGGGCTCTCATCCGACGCCCTCCCGCACCGGGCGCCCGACGGTCGCGTCGTGCGCGGCGAGGAACGCGTCCACCGCCGTCTGCCAGCCGAAGCACTCGGCACGCGCGCGTGCCGCCTCCCGGCGGTCGTCCCCGGGCCGGTCCAGCAGCAGTTCGACGGCGCCCGCGAACGCCGCCCCGTTGTCCGCGGCCGTGGCCCCGGCCGACCCGATGACCTCCGGAAGCGCGGACGAGGAGCTGGCGACCACGGGCGTGCCGCAGGCCATGGCCTCCAGGGCGGCGAGGCCGAACGTTTCGGCGGGCCCGGGGGCCAGCGCCACATCGGCGGAGGCCTGGAGGGCGCCCAGCATGTCTCGGTCGCCGACATGGCCGAGGAAGGTGACCGGCAGTCCCTTGGCACGCTGTTCGAGCCTGCCGCGCAGCGGTCCGTCGCCGGCGACGACCAGGACGGCCCGCCGCCCGCGCCGCACCAGTGCCTCCAGGGCGTCGACGGCCGTCCCGGGCCGCTTCTCCACCGACAGCCGGGAGCACATCACCAGCAGGACTTCGTCCTCGCGCGCGTACCGCTCACGCAGCGCCTTGTCGCGCAGCGCGGGGTGCCGTCCCACGAGGTCGACGCCGAGCGGTGCCCGGACGACGTTCCTGGCGCCGATCCGTACGAACTCCCGTTCGGCGAACTCGGTCGTGCAGACCACCTTCGAGTAGGTGTGGGCCGTACGGACGTTGAGGGCGTCGGAGGCCCGCCGGGCCATCGACTCGGAGAGGCCCCAGGTCCGCAGCACACCGTCGGCGGTCTCGTGCGAGACCATCACCGCGCGCACCCTGGCCCGCCGGGCCCACGCCCCGGTCCAGCGCAGCGTGGTCCGGTCGGAGACCTCCAGCCGGTCGGGCCCCAGCGACTCCAGCAGGGCGGCGGCCCGCCGCTTGTCCACCAGGACGCGGTAGCCACCGGTCCCCGGCAGCAGCGGTCCGGGCAGGGTGATGACCCGCCCCTGCTCGGTCGCGCTGTCGGTGTACCGCTCGCCGGGCACGACGAGCACGGCCTCGTGCCCGGCCGCCTCGAACCCCTTGCCCAGCTCCCGCAGCGCGGTCCGCAGCCCGCCCGAGGACGGGGCCACGAAGTTGGCGAGCCGGACGATCCGCAGCTTCGGGGAAGCGGCCCCGCTCATGCGGCCACCACCGTCCGCGCCGTCAGCACATCGGCGTAGTGCCCGATGAGCTGATCGCCGACGGCCGCCCAGGTGCGCCCCTCGACCATGTCCCGTCCGGTGGCCCCGTACACGGCCCGGCGCGCCGGATCGGCGGCCAGGGACCGTACGGCGTCGCGTACGGCGTCCGCGTCGCGCGGCGGGACCAGGAGCCCCGTGCGCCCGTGGGCGACGAGGTCCAGCGGGCCTCCGGCGGCGGGCGCCACGACGGGAACCCCGCTGGCCATGGCCTCCTGCACGGTCTGGCAGAAGGTCTCGAAGGGGCCGGTGTGGGCGAAGACGTCGAAGGAGGCGAAGATCCGGGCGAGTTCGTCGCCGGTGCGGCGGCCGAGGAAGACGGCCCCGGGCAGGGCCTCGCGCAGACCGGGCTCGCTGGGCCCGTCGCCCACGACGACGACCCGTACGCCGTCCAGGCCGCACGCGCCGGCCAGCAGTTCGATCTGTTTCTCGGGGGCGAGGCGGCCGACGTAGCCGACGATCACCTCGGCGTTCGGCGCCAGTGCGCGGCGCAGTGCCTCGTCGCGCAGTTCGGGGCGGAACCGGACGGTGTCGACGCCGCGCGGCCACAGGCTGACCCGGGGCACGCCGTGCGCCTCCAGGTCGCGCAGGGCCGCGCTGGACGGGGCGAGGGTGCGGTCGGCGGCGGCGTGCACGGAGCGGATGCGCCGCCAGGCCGCCGCCTCACCGGCGTGGACGTAGGTGCGGGCGTATCCGGCGAGGTCGGTCTGGTAGATGGCGACGGCGGGGACACCGAGGCGGGCGGCGGCGGCCATGCCGCGCACCCCGAGGACGAAGGGGCTGGCCAGGTGGACGATGTCGGCGCGGTGCTCGACGATCGCCGCGGCGACCCGGCGGCTGGGCAGGGCGACCCGGACCTGGGGATAGCCCGGGAGCGGAAGGGAGGGGACGCGGACGACGGGGCACGGCGCCTGGAGATCGGCTCCGGCTCCGGTTCCCTGGGCGGTGGCCGGGGCCACGACGAGCGGGGCGTGCCCCCGCGCGACGAGGTGGCGCGCGGTCTGCAGGGCGCAGTGGGCCACGCCGTTCACATCGGGGGGAAAGGACTCGGTCACTATGACGACACGCATACCCGTGTTGTCGTCGGGCTGGACGTGGCCGCGTCAACGTGGATCTTTCCGGTCGGGAAACGTCCCATGAGCGTTGCGCTGCACACATGTCCAGGTCAGACCACGTCCATGCCCTCCTGACTTCCGAGTCACCCGATGTTCACACTGCGGGCATGTCAGGACCGATTCGGCTGCGTACGGCTGTCTGGACCTCGGCCTCCTCGGCCGGGTCGGCGGCCAGTCGGCGGAGTTGGTCGACCACGCGCGCGTCACCCGTCTCGGCGTGCCTCGCGGCGATCTCGCGGGTGGTCTCCTCGCAGTCCCAGAGGCACTCGACGGCGAAGCCGGCCGGGAACGAGGGGTCGGTGGCGGCGAGCGCGCGGGCGGCCCGGCCACGGAGATGGGATGAGGCGGTCTCGCGGTAGATATGGCGCAGCACGGGTGCGGCGCAGACGATGCCGAGTCGGCCGGTGCCGTCGACGAGCGTCCACAGGGTCGGCGCGTCGGGCCCCTCGCCCCGTACGGCCTCGCGCAGCGCGCCCAGCACCAGATCGCTGTCCTTGGCGCCGCCGAGACAGGCGAGCATGCGTCCGGCGGCGGCGCCCAGCGGGTCGGGCCGGTGGACCCAGCCGCGGGCCCGGTCGACGGCGGCCATACTGCGCATCCGTTCGAAGGCGTCGACGGCGGCCTCCACGACCATCGTCGTGCCGTCGGTCACGGCGCCCTCGATCAGTGCGAGGGCGTCGGGATCGTTGCCGTCGGCGAGGTAGCGCAGGGCGGTGCAGCGGGCTCCGTCGTCACCGGACCGGGCGGCGGCGAGGATCTCGGGCCGGTCCTCGGGTCCGGCGACGGCCGTGAGACACCGGGCGGCCGGCACATGGAGGACCGCCCCGCGTTCGATGCCCTGCTGGGCCCACTCGAACACGGCCTTGACGCTCCACCCCGGCCGGGGCCCGCTCGGTCGCATCTGCCGCTGCCAGCGGTCGAAGCAGCCGGTCTCCTGGGCGGCCCGCACGCGGGTGGCGACGGACTCGCGGGGATCGTCGGCCCACAGCCGCCAGGGCCGGGGCTCGAAGGCGTCGCGGACGGCGGCGGCCAGTTCGGCCTCGCCCTCCGGATCGGTGGTGAAACGGGCCAGCACGGGTTCGGCGAGGGCGCGCAGCCCTTCGTCGTCGTCCCTGAGGGCCAGTTCGTCCAGGGCCCAGGCCCAGCTGGTGCCCACGGCGGCGTAGGCGCGCAGCAGTTCGAGCGCGTCCCGCCTGCCGTAGGAGGCGAGGTGCCCGAGGACCGCGAGGGCGAGTCCGGTGCGTGACTCGCAGGTGTCGAGCACGTCCTCGGCGTCGAAGAGGTGCCGCTCGATCTCGTCGAGCTCGCCGCTCAGGTCGAGGTAGAGACGGGCGTAGTACAGGGAGCGGTTCTCCACCTGCCAGTCGTGGCGGGGGTCGCTCAGCACACAGTGGTTGAGCGCCGCGAGCGCCTCGGCCCGCGGGGCGGTGAGCGCGTGCAGGGTGCCGTCGCCGCGGCCCCGCTGCAGCAGGCCGAGCAGCGTACCGCTGGGCGCTATGACCGGTTCGAACATGGGAAACAGCCTCACATCAAGCGTCGACGCAACCGGGGATCTTGCTTCACCAGGCCGCGTGACAACACGTCGGGGCGCCCGCCGTCTCTTGCTTGCTGTAGACCATCTTCCTCTGCCTCTCGTCGGTGGCCCATGCGGACCGCGTCACGGCCCACGCGGTGCGGCAACACCTGCCCAGCCATCATGTCCGTGAATCACGACGTCATGATGACCCGGCGGTTCTTCCTGCCGCGACCGAAATATCCGGCGGCCCCGTACCGCCTCCCCCGTCTTTCGTGTTTTACCTGGTCAGAACATATGGATCAGTGTGCTGCGAACAGTTCGAGCAGTTCTGTCTTACCGAACATCCGTGCGGTGTCGACCGCGTTCGGAGTGCCCGCGACCGGGTCGGCCCCACCTTCCAGCAGGACCCGGATCACGCTCTCCTCGCCCTTGAAAACCGCTCCGGCGAGGGGAGTCTGGCCTCGGTCGTTGACGCGGTCCGCCTCCCCGCCACGGGCCAGGAGCGCCCGTACCGCTTCGGCGTGGCCGTGGTACGCGGCGAGCATTACGAGCGAGTCGCCGCGGTCATTGGTGAGGTTGGCCGGAACCCCCGCGTCCACGTACGCCACGAGCGCCTCGGTCTCGCCCCTGCGGGCCAGATCGAAGATCTTGGTCGCCAGCTCCACGACCTCGGGGTCGGGGGCTTCGCTCATCGCCGGGACCACCTCTCACAGAACGCACTTCGAGCCGAACGGGTGAATCGCCAGACTACTGGCTCGACGCGCACATCAGCGGACAGAGCCGAGGCAAAGATCACACCGAGTCCCGTCACACGCAACAGCCCAGCCCGGACGGACCAGCGCCGATTCGGCCGCTCGGGCGAAATCCTCGGAATTTCACCCATTCGCACCTTTTATCGTATGGATACATGCTGTGACCCTGGAAGAACTCATGGTGACTGTCCCCCATCAACCAGGAGATCCCCCATGTTCCTGAACATCTCGTGCGTCGTCGTGCTCGCCATCATCGTCTTCCTGTTCTTCCGCAAGGACGGCCTGAAGGCCTCGCACTGCATCGTGGTCACGCTCTTCGGCTTCTACCTCGCCAACACGGGCATCGCCCCGAGCATCACAGCGGGCGGCGAGAGCCTCGCGAGCCTCCTCGGTGGGATCAAGTTCTGACCCCGTCCCCATCCGTACGCACCCCCCAGGAGAGAGCTGTGGCCCGGGTCCCCCTCCCCCGCATTCTGAGCACCGGTGGCGCGCACCTCGCCAGGTGCCGGGAGCTGGCCCGAACGGCGGCCGACGGCGCCACCGACGTCCTCCACCCGTTGATCACGATCACGCGTGGACTGCGTCGGCTGGTCGCCGCCGGCCGCCGCAGATGGGCCGAGACCCCGAAGGACCGCCGCGGGTCACTGCTCTTCCTGGCGGCCTCGGTCGTCCTGGTCGTGGCGCTGGTGCCGTACGGCCCGCTGCTCGCCGTCATCGCCCTGATGGCGGCGGCGGCCTGGGCGGGCCGGGCCGGGGCCGTCCCGGAGCCCACCGGCCCCGACGAGTCCCAGACCCAGCGCCTGCGATCCCTCTACGAGGCCCTGGTCCCCTACTTCTCGGCCGCCGAGGACCCCGAGCCCCTGTACGCGCACGGCGGCGCCTGGGACAAGGCCTTCCCCACCTACGCGTTCGACTCCACCGGCCGCGTCTGCCATCTGCTGATCCGCTACCCCGCGTACTTCACCGACGGCGAGGCGGAGGCCCGCGCCCGTATCGAGCAGCTGCTGCACACCAAGGCGGGCCGCGGCCGTGAGTACCGCTTCACCTGGGACGAGGAGGGCAACGAACTCACCGTCGCCGTCCTCTCCCCGCTCGCCACCGACATCGCCGCACAGCGCTTCGTGACGGCACCGGGCGAGACGGTCCTCGGCTTCACCGACGCGACCGACGTCCAGCGCACCCTTCCCGTCTCCTTCGGGGAGGAGCAGCGCGATGTGCCGCCGGTCGTCTGGCGCACCGGCGACCGCTCCACCGAACCGCACCTGCTGGCCGTGGGCGAACCCGGCAGCGGTACGACGACGCTGCTCCGCTCGATCGCCCTCCAGGCCCTCCAGCACGGCGATGTGGTCGTCGTCGAGGGCGGCGGCAGCGGTGAGCACGCGTGTCTGACCGGCCGCGACGGCGTCCTCGCCGTGGAGAGCGGCCTCTCCGGGGCCCTGGCGAGCCTGGAGTGGGCGTCCCAGGAGACCGAGCGCCGGCTGATCGCCACGAACCTCGCCCGCCAGGCGGGCCGGCCCGCGCCGGACGACATCCGCCGTCCCCTCTGGCTCCTCCTCGACCGCCCGACCGCGCTGACCCACCTCGCCGCGGCCGACGGCCGGCGCGACCCGCAGTCCCTCCTCCAGGTCCCCCTGCGGCACGGCCGCGCGGTCAACGTCACGGTCGTGGTCACGGAACAGTTCGACCACCTGGACACCCTCACGGACGCGGTACGGCAGCACACCCGCGCGCGCGTGGTGCTGGGCCCCGTCTCCCCCGCTCAGGCGGAAGCGGTCCTGGGCGCCGCGCCACCCACCACCCCCACCCCGGACGTCCCCCCGGGCCGCGGCTACGCCCGCCTGGGCCCCGCCCCCACCCTCCGTCTCCAGGTCCCCACCACCCCGGACCCCTACGACGAGTCCACCCCCGAACCCCACCGCCAGGCGGTCCTCGACCTCCTCCCGCCCCACACGACCCCACCGGACGCCCTCACGAAGACGGCGGTGGCGGAAACCTGAGAACACGGCCGGTTGGTACACAACCGGCGGGCAGTCGTGCCGCTGGGGCGGCACGGGTGGTGCGCGGCACCCGTCGCGCACCACCCACCCCCCTCACGCCACGAAGGTCCGCGGCCCCTCGCTCCCACCGGACGCCCCGTCCCGCACCAACCGGGCCGCCGCGGCCAACCGCACCGCCGCCTCCTCGGCGACCGCACCCCCCACGGTGAACGGCAGCCGCACATACCCCTCGAACGCCCCGTCCACTCCGAACCGGGGCCCGGACGGCACCCGCACCCCCACCCGCTCCCCCACCTCCGCGAGCCGAGACCCCGACAGCCCCCCGGTACGGACCCACAGCGTCAACCCGCCCCGAGGCTCCGCGAACTCCCAGTCCGGCAGCTCCCGCCGCAGCGCCCCCACCAGCGCGTCCCGGTTCCCCCGTGCCTGCTCCCGCCGTATCCCCACGGCCTGCGCCCAACCCCCCGTACTCATCAGCCAGTTCACGGCGAGCTGCTCCAGCACGGGCGTCCCCAGATCCGCGTACGCCCGCGCCGCGACGAGACTGCGGATCACGTCCGGCGCCGCCCGCACCCACCCGATCCGCATGCCGGCCCAGAACGCCTTGCTGGCCGACCCGACCGTGATCACCGTGGACCCCGCCGGGTCGAACGCGCATACGGGTCGTGGCATCTCCACGTCGTCGTCGAGCCACAGCTCAGTCATCGTCTCGTCGGCGACGAGTACCGTTCCCGCACTCCGCGCGGCGTCGACGAGCCCCCGCCGCCGGTCCTCGTCGGCGAGCGCACCGGTCGGGTTGTGGAAGTCCGCGACGACGTAGGCGAGCCGGGGCGCCGCGTCCCGCAGCACCTGACGCCACCGGTCCATGTCCCACCCGGCGAGCCCGTCGGCCATGGCGACCGGCACCAGCCGCGCCCCCGCCTCCCGCATCAGCTGCAGGATGTTGGCGTACGACGGCGACTCCACCGCGATCCGCTCACCGCGCCCGGCGAAGAGGTGGCAGATGGCGTCCATGGCGCCCATGGCCCCCGTCGTCACCATGATCTGCTCGGACATGGTGGGGATGCCCCGCGCGGTGTAGCGGTCGGCGAGCATGGAGCGCAGCGCGGGCAGCCCGGCGGGATAGTCGCCGTGGGTGTGGGCGTAGGGCGGCAGTTCCTCCAGCGCGCCCTGCACGGCCCGGGTGAGCCAGGGCTCGGGGGCGGGCAGGGCCGCGCAGCCCAGGTCGATCATCGAGCCGAGCGCCTCGGGCGGCAGCGGCTCCAGTCCGCGCGCGGGCAACGGCTTCCCGGCCGGTACGGCGGTCCAGCTGCCCGCTCCCCGCCGGGACTCCAGGAACCCTTCCGCGCGCAGCGCCTCGTAGGCCGCGGCGACGGTCGTACGGCTCACGGAGAGGGACAGCGCCAGTTCGCGCTCGGCGGGCAGCCGGGCGGCCACCGGTACGCGGCCCTCCAGCACCAGCAGCCGGATGCCGTCGGCGAGCGCACGGTAGGCGGGCGGGCGGCGGGTGCCGGGGCCGGCGGGGCGCTCCTGCTGCGAGGTGAGCAGCCGCGCGAGCTGAGCCGCGCCGACCGCCGAAGTCCACTGGGTCATGATTTCAGTCCACCTTCCCCGGATTGGCCATGGATGGCTTCACTTTCCAAGCCACAGAGTGTCATGGGACAGGCCACCGATACCACCAGGGGGACATCTTGACCACACAGGACATACCGCAGGTAGTGCCGCCGCGTCGCCTCGGCCGACGGCTGACCCAGCTCTACACCGGGCTCGCGCTGTACGGCGCCAGCTCCGCTCTCCTCGTGCGGGCGGGCCTCGGCCTGGAGCCGTGGAACGTGCTGCACCAGGGCCTGGCGGAGCTGACCGGTCTGACGATCGGTGTGGTGTCGATCGTCGTGGGCGCGATGGTGCTGCTCCTGTGGATCCCGCTGCGCCAGCGCCCCGGCCTCGGCACGGTCTCCAACGTGTTCGTGGTCGGCATCGCGATGGACGCCACCCTGGCCCTGGTGCCCGAGGCGCACACCATGGCCGTGCGGATCCCCCTGCTCGTCGCCGGGATCGTGCTCAACGGTGTGGCGACCGGCCTCTACAT
The DNA here is from genome assembly GCF_009184865.1 of Streptomyces phaeolivaceus. Lineage (NCBI taxonomy): Bacteria > Bacillati > Actinomycetota > Actinomycetes > Kitasatosporales > Streptomycetaceae > Streptomyces > Streptomyces phaeolivaceus. The sequence goes on from NZ_CP045096.1 coordinate 1,380,224, forward strand.
CGCGGCCCGGTTCGGGCCGGGCCCGCGCGACGGCCTGATGACGGGGCTGCACCGCCGTACCGGACGCTCGGTCCGGCTGATGCGGACGGTGGTCGAGGTGGCGGTGCTGGCGACCGGCTTCGCCCTCGGCGGCACGGTGGGCGTGGGCACTCTCCTGTACGCGCTCTCCATCGGCCCGCTGGCCCAGTTCTTCCTGCGCCTGTTCGCCGTCCCCTCGGAATCCGGCAGCACGGTCGTTGCCACCGGTCCATCGAAGCGGGCCATACTGCCCGGGTGACCGCCCCCATACGCCACCCCTACCTCGACCATCCGGGCCCGATCGCCTTCGCCCACCGGGGCGGGGCGGCGGACGGCCCGGAGAACACCATGGCCCAGTTCCGGCGGGCGGTGGAGTCGGGCTACCGCTACATCGAGACCGATGTGCACGCCACGCTCGACGGCAAGCTCGTCGCCTTCCACGACTCGACGCTGGACCGGATGACCGACGGGGCGGGTCGGATAGCCGACCTGCCGTGGAAGGACATCCGCCACGCGCGCGTGGCGGGCGTCGAACCGGTCCCTCTCTTCGAGGAACTCCTCGAAGCCTTCCCCGACGTCCGCTGGAACGTCGACATCAAGGCGGAGCCCGCGCTCCACCCCCTCCTCAACCTCGTCGCCCGCACCGAGTCCTGGGACCGGGTCTGCGTCGGCTCCTTCTCCGAGTCCCGGGTCGCCCGCGCCCAGCGCCTCGCCGGCCCGCGTCTGGCCACCTCGTACGGCACGAGCGGCATCCTGGGGCTGCGGCTGCGCTCCTGGGGCATCCCCGCGTCGGTGCGCCGCTCGGCGGTCGCGGCGCAGGTGCCGGAGTCCCGGTCGGGGGTCCCCGTGGTGGACCACCGGTTCGTGCGCGCCGCCCACGCGCGCGGGCTGCAGGTCCACGTCTGGACCGTGAACGAACCGCAACGTATGCACCGGCTCCTGGACCTGGGCGTCGATGGCATCATGACCGATCACATCGACACGCTGCGCAAGGTGCTTGAGGACCGGGGGACCTGGGTCTGACGCGCTCGCGCGGCCCGTTTCACGGGGAAGCGAGGGGCACGGGTGGGCACCGACACCGTGCGGACGGACGCGGCCGACGAGGCCGCGGGCAGACGGCGCGAACAGCGTGGCTGGTACTTCTACGACTGGGCCTGCTCCGTCTACTCGACCAGCGTCCTGACCGTGTTCCTCGGCCCCTATCTGACCGAGGTCGCCAAGTCCGCCGCCGATCCGGACGGTTACGTCCACCCTCTGGGCATACCGGTGCGGGCCGGCTCCTTCTTCGCGTACTCGGTGTCCCTGTCGGTGATCCTGGCCGTCGTGATCATGCCCCTGGTCGGCGCGGCTGCCGACCGCACGGGCCGCAAGAAGCCGCTCCTGGGCACGGCCGCCTATGTCGGGGCCGGCGCGACCGCCGGAATGTTCTTCCTGGACGGCGACCGCTACCTCCTCGGCGGCATGCTGCTGATCGTCGCGAACGCGGCGCAGTCCGTGGCGATGATGCTCTACAACTCCTACCTCCCCCAGATCGCGCCCCCCGAGGAACGCGACGCCGTGTCCTCCCGGGGCTGGGCCTTCGGCTACGCGGCGGGCGCCCTGGTCCTGGTCGCGAACCTGATCCTGTTCACGGCCCACGACTCCTTCGGCGTCTCCGAGGGCATGGCCGTCCGTATCTGCCTGGCCTCGGCGGGCCTGTGGTGGGGCGCGTTCACCCTGATCCCGCTGAGCCGCCTGCGCGACCGAGGCGCGCCGAAGGGCAAGGCCGCGGGGTCCGAGGAAGGGGCGACGGCCCCCGGTCTGCGCCAGCTCGTCGCGACCATCCGCGACATGCGCCGCCACCCGCTGACCCTCGCCTTCCTCCTCGCCTACCTCGTCTACAACGACGGCATCCAGACGGTGATCTCCCAGGCCTCGGTGTACGGCTCCGAGGAACTCGACCTGGAGCAGTCCACGCTGATCGTGGCGGTCCTGCTGGTGCAGATCCTGGCGGTGGGCGGCGCCCTCGGCATGGGCCGGCTCGCCCGGCGCTACGGCGCCAAGCGCACGATCCTCGGCTCCCTGGTCGCCTGGACCCTGATCCTCGCCGCCGGTTACTTCCTCCCGGCGGGCGCACCGGTCTTCTTCTTCGTCCTCGCCTCGGGCATCGGCCTGGTGCTCGGCGGCAGCCAGGCCCTCTCCCGCTCGCTGTTCTCGCATCTCGTACCGGCCGGCAAGGAGGCCGAGTACTTCTCCGCATACGAGATGAGCGACCGCGGGATGAGCTGGCTGGGCCCGCTGCTGTTCGGTGTGACCTACCAGCTGACCGGAAGCTATCGGGACGCGATCATCTCCCTGGTGGCCTTCTTCGTCCTGGGATTCGCCCTGCTCGCGAGGGTTCCGGTGCGCCGGGCGATCAGCGACGCGGGCAATCCCGTTCCGGACAGGATTTAGCGCCGGGAGCGAAAGGGCTGTAGTGTACGCGTTTGGCCTGCCAGGCGTACCGTTACTGCGCGTCAAAGATGCCGAAACGCTGGGTGACATCTGCTGTCAGATGTGGCAAACCGGGCGCCGGTGGGTACAACAAGGGCGGCTACGACGGCGACGCATGACCCGGAACGGGACACGGAACGGGAATCTTTACCGCCGACCGGACGTTGACCGGATGACGACGACAGCGACACCTGTCCTGTGGGCGACAAGCCCGGGAGGCACGATTCATGAGTGAGCGAGCTCTTCGCGGCACGCGCCTCGTGGTGACCAGCTACGAGACGGACCGCGGCATCGACTTGGCTCCGCGCCAGGCCGTGGAGTACGCATGCGAGAAGGGGCACCGCTTCGAGATGCCCTTCTCGGTCGAGGCGGAGATTCCGCCGGAGTGGGAGTGCAAGGTCTGCGGGGCCCAGGCACTCCTCGTGGACGGCGACGGCCCTGAGGAAAAGAAGGCCAAGCCCGCGCGTACGCATTGGGACATGCTGATGGAGCGGCGCACCCGTGAGGAACTCGAAGAGGTCCTCGAAGAGCGCCTGGCGGTTCTCCGCTCCGGCGCGATGAATATCGCGGTACATCCGCGAGACAGCCGCAAGTCCGCGTGACCCGCCCCTTTGGGGGTTAGGCGGACCACACAGCGCAACCGATGACCGAGGGCGCCGTACGAACCTGTACGGCGCCCTCGGTCTTCGGCGTGGCCTTCAAGGGGCGCGGGGAACCGCGCGAGAAGCCCCACCGGACCCGCGCTGTGGGGGTCCGGTGGGGCGCAGCCACTGGAGGATGGGACGGGTAGGGGCGGCGGGGGGCGAGAAAACGCCTCAGCGGTTCAGCGGCGGACGGGGCGGCACATCCCCTGAGCCCGCGGAGCCCTCGTCGTCCCGGATGACCTCCCCCGGCACGACCTTGCCGTCGGGCCGATGCATCCGCGCCTGCTGAAAGGCATCCCCCAGCCCCCCAGCCCCGGCCTCGCGAATCTTCCGCTCGAAGGTCCGCTCGGCATACCGCCCCAACGCCTTCTGCACCGGCGGAATCAACAGCACCAGCCCCACCGCGTCGGACACCAGCCCCGGCAGCATCAGCAACAGACCCCCCAGCATCAGGAACCCGTTGCCCTCGCTCTTGCCGGCCTCGGCCTTGGGCGCGCCCACACCCCCCTGCTGCTGTTGCAGCGTCTCGGACAGCGCCCGGAACGCCCGCCGTCCGGCCCGCTTGACCACGGCCGATCCGACGAGGAACCCGGCGACGAGCAGCAGAAAGACCGTGAACCCACCGGCCGCGTCCGCGACCACCGTGAGCAGCCAGATCTCCAGCACCAGCCAGGCGGCGACACCCAACGGCAGAAACGTGCGCAGCCGGGAACGCCGGGGCCGGGCGGGGTACGTGGAGGACGGAGCGCCAGTCGTCATGCTCCCAGTGTGCCTGGCCCTGGCTCAGCACGGGATAAGGGGCTGATCAGGCTCAGGCCCGCTTGTCGTCCCGCCCGAGCACCTTGCCGACCCGCTCCCCCACGCCCCACGCCGTGACCCGCCACAGCGCCTCGACGAGGATGTCCCGGCTCATCTTGGAATCGCCCAGTTCGCGCTCTACGAAGGTGATGGGGACCTCGACCACGTGGTAGCCCGCCTTGACCGCGCGGCGGGCGAGGTCGACCTGGAAGCAGTAGCCCTGGGAGGCGACCTCGTCGAGGCCGAGCCCTTCGAGGGTCTCGCGGCGGAAGGCCCGGTACCCGCCGGTGACGTCGCGCACGGGGACGTCGAGCAGGACCCGGGAGTAGAGGCTGCCGCCGCGGGAGATGAACTCGCGGGACTTGGGCCAGTTCACCACGCGCCCGCCCGGCACCCAGCGGGAGCCGAGGACGAGGTCGGCGCCCTTGAGCGCGGTGAGCAGCCGGGGCAGTTCCTCGGGCTGGTGCGAGCCGTCGGCATCCATCTCGATGAGGACGCCGTAACCGTTGTCCATACCCCAGTGGAAGCCCGCGAGGTAGGCGGCGCCGAGACCTTCCTTGCCCTTGCGGTGCAGCACCTGGACGTGATCGTCCTCGGCGGCCAGTTCGTCGGCGAGCTTGCCGGTGCCGTCGGGGCTGTTGTCGTCGGCCACCAGGACGTACGCGTCGGGGACGGCCTTCCGCACCCGGCCGACGATCGCCTTGATGTTCTCCGCCTCGTTGTAGGTCGGGATGATCACCAAGGCCTTGCCGAGCGGGCCGAACCGCCTCTCCTGGCCTTCCGCCGCGAGCGTCCCGTCGCCGTCGTTCACTGCTGCCCCTTCAAGTCCTCCGTGCGCAGGGGACCACCATAGTGGCCACGGCCTGCGCGGGAGTGTCGGCCGGTGTCCAGAGGGGTGTCGATTCAACAGGGGGTGTGCGGGAGCGCGCTCTGCGTAGCATGTGCGTCTCCACAGAACCAATCTCGCGCCAACACGGGGCGGAGTACAGATGTCGTCCGCTGCGGATGGGGGCCCGACGCCCTTCGGGCCGACCTGGGACCCGCTGGCTGCGGGTCGACCGAAAGCCGTTGTCTACTGAGCGTCCGGGCCCCACCCGGGTCGCACCTACCCGACCGAGCCGGAACGTTCCCTCGCCGAAGCGCGGCCCCTGGGCCTGGCTGCCAGTGGCGGTGCGCCGGTACGGCACATCACCCCTGACCCAGCGGCGCTCCGACGACCGTGCGGAAGTTCCCCGGTCGGACGTCCGGTGGTGGACCCGGCAGAACCTACCCGTCCCCTGCGTCCCACTGTCAACCGCCCTTTGACCTGCGCAATCTCCCTCAAGTGCCTGGTCGTGGGGGAGGAGCCGCAGGTCGCGCGGCGCGCCGCCGGATCATGGCCGGCTCCACGCCGTTCCGGGAGATCACTCGCCCGGCCGTACGAAGACCGTTCGCCCTGCCACCACGGTCCGCAGACAGACGGGCAGGTCGGTGCCGGGGCTCAGGTCGGGCAGGCCGGGCGTGCCGGAACGGGGGTCGGTGGACCAGCGGGCGACCCGGTCGTCGGGGGCCTGGACGACAAGATCGCCGGTGTGCCACACCGCGTAGTCGGCGGGCGCGCCCGGTACGAGGACGCCCGCGTCGTCTCGTCCGACCGCCCGCCAGCCACCCCGCGTATGCGCCGTGAACGCGGCGCGCACGGACACCCGGTGCTCCGGCGTGCGGTGGAAGGCCGCCGCGCGGACGGTGCCCCAGGGGTCGAGGGGGGTGACCGGGCTGTCGGAGCCGAAGGCCAGGGGTACGCCGGCGCGCAGCAGCGCCGCGAAGGGGTTGAGGGTACGGGCGCGGTCCACGCCCAGCCGCTGGGCGTACATGCCCTCCTCGCCACCCCAGAGGGCGTCGAAGGCGGGCTGGACCGAGGCGGTCAGGCCGAGTTCGGCGAAGGCGGCGACGGTCTCGGGGGTGAGCATCTCGGCGTGCTCGACGCGATGCCGGGCGGCCCGCACCCGGGCCGGGCCGACCTTCTCGGCGGCCTCTCGCACTCCCTCGACGACCGAGGCCACCGCGGCGTCCCCGATGGCGTGGAAGCCCGCCTGGAGGCCCGCCTCGGTGCAGGCGACCACATGGGCGGCGACGGCCGCCGCGTCCAGGTAGGCCGTGCCGGTGTGGGCAGCGTCCGCGTACGGCGCGTGCAGGCACGCGGTGTGCGAGCCGAGGGCGCCGTCGACGAAGAGGTCGCCGGCGGCTCCGACCGCCCCGAGGGCGCGCGCCTTCTCCACGTCGCGCTCCGCCCAGTACCCGACCACACGGGGGCCCGGCTCCTCGGCGGCGAGCCGCAGCAGGCCGGTGAAGTCCTCCTCGGAGGAGATCTCGGGGCCCGCGCACTCATGGACCGAGCCGATGCCGAGCGAGACGGCGTGCGCCAGGGCGGCGCGCTGGGCCTCGGTGCGCTGGGCGGGGGTGATGGCGGCGAGGGCGGTGGCGCGTACGGCGTGGTGGGCGTCGCGGGTGAGCGGGGCGTCCTCGAAGGTGTCGGCACCCGGGACCAGGTCGAGCAGGGCTGTGGTGGCGACCGCCGAGTGGACGTCGATCCGGCTCAGGTAGAGCGGGCGCCCGCCGGTGGCCTCGTCGAGTTCGGCGCGGGTCGGGGGGCGGCCACCGGGCCAGCGGGCCGCGTCCCAGCCGTGGCCGAGGAGGACGCGGTCGGCCGGGCGGGCGGCCGCGAATTCCCGTACGAGAACGAGGGCGGCGTCCAGGGTGGGGGCGGTGGAGAGGTCGAGGCCGGTGAGGGCGAGGCCGGTGGCGGTGGTGTGTACGTGGGCGTCGGTGAACGCCGGGGTGACCAGGGCGCCTTCGAGGTCGATCACCTCGTCGACGCCGGGGGCGAAGGCGTCGGCGGCGCCCTCGGAGCCGACCCAGGCGATCTGGCCGTGCTCCACGACCATCGCGGTGGCGAACGGGTCGGCGGGGCTGTGGACTTCTCCGCCGCGTAGCAGCACGGTCTTCGACGGGGCGGTGCGATCACTCATGGGGACAGTTTCGCGTGTGTGCGGTGCCGCGGTGCACTTGGGCCGGGGTTACAAGGCACCCGGCGCTGTCCGCTGTGCCCACCCTCCCCCACTCTCGGCTTCGCTCGAGCGGGAGGTGCCCCCATCGCCCTGCGGAACGATTGCCCACAGCGGTGAGCGGACAGGAGGGAAGCGGCGGCAGGCGGCAGGCGGCAGGCGGCAGGCGGCAGGCGGCAGGCGGCCGAGGAAAGTCGGCAGGCGGCCGGGGGTTCAGATTCTTGGGGGTCTTGCCTCGTACGGGGTCGACAGGACGACCGTCGTGCGGGTCGAGACGCCGGCCAGGGAGCGCAGGCGGGCCAACAGTTCCTCCAGTTCGTGCGGGGTCGCCACGCGGACCTTGAGGATGTAGTTCTCGTCGCCCGCGACGCTGTGGCAGGCCTCGATCTCCGGGACGCCGGCAAGGCGTTCTGCGATGTCGTCGGGGGCGCTGGGGTCGAAGGGTTTGACCGAGATGAACGCGGTCATCGGCAGCCCGACGGCCTCCGGGTCGACGACCGCGGCATAGCCCCGGATGACGCCACGCTGCTCAAGTCGGCGGACACGCTGATGCACCGCCGACGTGGACAGGCCCGTGGCCTTGCCCAGGTCGGTGTAGCTCATCCGCCCGTCCGAGACGAGCAGCTGCACGATCTGTCGGTCCAGCTCCTCCATGGCGCAAGAACCTACAGGGCGCTTGATCTCGTCCGGTACCTGAGCGGCGCAGGTCATGCCCGGTTCGTGATGTGGCTGGGAGTTGCCTGTGAGCCATACGGGTGACATCGTCACCGTACTGGGCATCTGCGAGCGGCATGTGACGAAGACCACAGCACCCGAACAGGCTTCGTGATGATCTCGTGATTACCGCCGAGACCCGGCGGGAAGTGCTTGCTGTGGTCGAGGCCGCAGTGCCTTACGGCCCAGCCCGAGGGGGAGAATCCCATGCAGAGTCTTAAGCGCCCTGGTCGTACCGCACCCAAGCGTCTCCAGGCGGTCATCGAGCCCGAGCCGGAGGGTGTCGAACCGGACGACGAGTTCGACGCGTACGACACCTTCGAGTTGTACCGGGTCGTGTGCCCGGACTGCGCTCAGCCAATCGCCCTGTTGTCCGACGAGGACAACCTGCCCGAGCACGCGCTGGTCGTGTCGCCGTGGAACCCGTTCGGGCTCACGGTCTGCGCCGGCACGGGCCGTTCGGCCGACGACGCCCGGCCCGCGGACGAGACCGTCGAGCCGCAGGAGCAGGACACCGCCCTGCTGTTGACGCTCCCTCAGGGCCTCGACTGGCGGACCCAGCCCTTCTCGCACGTGGGCGGCCCGGGATCGCGCCCGATGCGGGTTCCGGTACTGCGTCGTCAGCAGCCCGAGCAGCGCCAAGCCGCCTGATTCCAGGGCCGGTTCGGCCCACTGTCGCCACGCGCCCCGGCGGGCGGGACCCGTCCTGCCCCGTTCGGTTCGGGCGCGAACTCAGTCGCGATTCCCGGGAGCGGTGACCCGTTCGCCCTCGCCCGCGTTGGCCCGGTATGACCCCAACTTTTTCGGTGACCGGGAGTCGGCGTCACATCTTCGTGCCGGCTTCGGCAGAATCGCTTCCGCAGGGTTCGGCCCCGCATCAGGACCCGCCCATCTACCGGGCCCTGATGCGGACTTGGGCGGACCGCGGCCGTACCCTGCCGGGGCGTCACGATCCGGAGTGGGTGCGGCTGGCGACGCCGCCGAGCGGCCTCGACCAGTTCGGCGGAACCCTGGATCACTTCGCCGCGTCGGACCCCTTCGCCGCGTCCGACTTCTTCCGCGGTTCGTTCAGCGTGACTCGGGCCCCGCGAGGTGCCGGGCGATGACCATCCGCTGGATCTGATTGGTGCCCTCGACGATCTGGAGCACCTTCGCCTCGCGCATGTACCGCTCGGTGGGGAAGTCCGCCGTGTAGCCGTACCCGCCGAGGATCTGCACGGCGTCCGTGGTGACCTTCATCGCGGCATCGGTGCACAGCAGCTTCGCCATGGCCGCCTGCCGGGAGAACGGCCTGCCCGCGTCACGCAGCCGGGCGGCGGAGAGGTAGAGCGCGCGGCCCGCCTCTATCTGCGTCGCCATGTCCGCGAGCATGAAGCGCAGGCCCTGGAAGTCGGCGATCGGCCGCCCGAACTGCTGCCGCCCGGTGGCGTAGGCGATCGCCTCGTCCAGGGCGGCCTGGGCCACGCCGATCGCGCAGGCGGCGATGCCGAGGCGCCCGGAGTCGAGTGCGGACAGGGCGATCGCGAAGCCCTGGCCCTCCTCGCCGATGCGCCGGCTGTCGGCGACGCGCACCTCGTCGAAGTGGAGTTGCGCGGTGGGTGAGCCCTTCATGCCCATCTTCTTCTCGGGCGCGGCGGCGCTCAGCCCCTCGGCGTCGCCCGGCACCAGGAAAGCCGTGATGCCCCGGGAGCCGGAGCCCTCACCGCCGGTGCGGGCCATCACCGTGCAGAAGTCGGCGATACCGCCGTGGGTGATCCAGGCCTTGGTACCGCTGATCACCCAGTCGTCGCCGTCCCGCACGGCCTTGGTCCGCAGGGACGCGGCGTCCGAGCCGGAGGAGGGCTCGGAGAGGCAGTACGCGCCGAGCAGCCCGCCGCCGAGCATCGCCGGCAGATGCTCGACCCGCTGCTCCTTGGTGCCGTAGTTGGCGAGGGCGTGGCAGGCGAGGGTGTGGACGCTGACACCGAGTCCGACGGTGAGGCGGGCCATGGCCAGCTCCTCCAGCGCCTGGAGGTAGACCTCGTACGGCTGGTCGCCGCCGCCGTGTTCCGAGTCGTACGGGAGACCGAGCAGTCCCGACTCCGAGAGCAGGCCGAAGAGTTCACGGGGGAAGCGGCCGGCGTCCTCCTCCTCGGCCGCGTGCGGGGCGATCTCCCGCTGCGCGATCTCGCGGACGAGCGAGATCAGATCCCGGGCCTCTTCCGTGGGCAGTTGACGGTCCACCGGCTGCGCGGCGCGATCGGGCATGGCGACGCTCTCCTTCCTGTCGAGCACTGCGGCGGACGCCCACCGGGGATGAGGTGGTGCCGCCGGGTCTCACGTGCCACTGCCGATGGTCCTCCTCCGGATCACGGAAGCCGCTGATCAGCGGCGGTGGCGCTTGGAGTATGCCCGATCCGGAGCAGTGAGTCACCAGTTAACGAGCGTTTATCAGGACACATTCGGCGGCCCGTCGAGCCCTGTCGGGAATCAGCCCGAACCATTGACCGAAGTGGTCTAGTCCTCTACGGTCTCCCCCAGCAACGCGCCACCGCGTTCATGCCAATCGGCACAGCAGGTCCAGGCAGCACCCTCCCCGTCACGCTCCCCTCCCCCGGAGTCACGATGCTCAGACCGCACAGCTCCCGCGTCCCCGTCAGGACGCTTGTCGCCGCCACGTGTTGCGCCGCCCTCGGCGCCGGCCTCCTCGCCGGGGCGGGCACCGCGACCGCCACGCCCGCGAAGCCCGGCCCCGCCTCGCACGCGCCCCGCGCGACCGACTCGAAGGTCGTCGGCTACTTCATCGACTGGGGCATCTACGACCGCAAGTACTACGTCAAGAACATCGAGACGTCGGGCTCGGCGAAGAAGCTCACGCACATCAACTACGCGTTCGGCAACGTCGTCGACGGCAAGTGCGCGCTCGGCGACGCCTGGGCGGACACCGACAAGCCGTTCACCGCCGAGGAGTCCGTGGACGGCGTCGCCGACACCGCGGACCAGTCGCTGAGCGGCAACTTCAACCAGCTGCGCAAGCTGAAGAAGCTGCACCCCCAGCTCAAGATCGTCTGGTCGTTCGGCGGCTGGACCTGGTCCGGTGGCTTCGGCGAGGCGGCCAAGGACCCGAAGGCCTTCGCGGACTCCTGCTACGACCTCGTCGAGAACTCCCGGTGGAAGGATGTCTTCGACGGCATCGACATCGACTGGGAATACCCCAACACCTGCGGCCTGACCTGCGACACCAGCGGCAGGGAAGCCTTCGAGGACGTGATGGCCGCCCTGCGCAAACGATTCGGCAAGAAGGAGCTCGTCACCGCGGCGATCACGGCCGACGCCAAGCCCGGCGGCAAGATCGACGCGGCGGACTACGCGGGCGCCGCGAAGTACGTCGACTGGTACAACCCGATGACCTACGACTACTTCGGCTCATGGGACGCGACCACCGCCCCGCACTCGCCGCTGTACGCGTACCCGGGCATCGCCGACAAGCACTTCAACTCCGCCGCCACCATCAAGAAGCTGAAGAGTCTCGGCATCCCGTCCTCCAAGCTGCTGCTCGGCATCGGCTTCTACGGGCGCGGCTGGACCGGCGTCACCCGGTCGGCGCCCGGCGGCACCGCGACCGGCCCGGCGGCGGGGACGTACGAGGCGGGCTACGAGGACTACAAGGTGCTCAAGAAGATCTGCCCGGCCAACGGGATCGTCGGCGGCACCGCGTACGCCAAGTGCGGTGACGACTGGTGGAGTTACGACACCCCGGCGACCATCAAGGGGAAGATGGCCTACAAGAACGCCCAGAACCTCGGCGGCACCTTCTTCTGGGAGCTGAGCGGCGACACGGCGAACGGTGAGCTGATCAAGGCAATCAAGTAACCGTCACGACGGGGGACTTGGGGTGGGGGTCGGTCGGCCTCCACCCCGAGTGCGTTTCCCGGGAGTTGTCGCGCCCGCCGGGCGCTCAGGTGTCGCGGCGGGCGGGCGCCGGGGCGAGGTAGGCCGGGGCCAGCTCCTCGATGGCGCGCAGTGAGCCGCCGAGCATCTTGACGAGCAGATCGCGCATGGTGTCGCGGGGCAGTTCCGGGCGGTCGATCCAGTCGAGGGTGGCTCCCTCGACCGCGCACACCCAGCCGAACAGGCCCATCCGGGCCACGGGTTCGATGTCGCTCCGGCCGTACGCGCCCTCGGCGATGGTGGCGACGATCGCCTCGCGGACGCCGTCCCGGATGGCGTGCACCTGGGTGTCGAAGCCGACTCCGCCGCTGACGATCGTGCGGTAGGCGGCCTGATTGTCCTCCGCGTACCGCAGATAGCACTCTATGGTCCGGTGCACCCGCTCCACGGGCGGCAGTTGGAGGCCGCTCGCGGCGAACGTGATCAGATCGGCGACCGAGTCCTCGACGATGGCGAGGTAGTAGCCGCGCTTGGACTTGAAGTAGTAGTAGATCAGCCCTTTGGCCACGTGCGCCTGACGCGCGATGTCGTCCATCGACAAGGTGTCGTACGACGTGTCGGCGAACAACTTGCGCCCGATGGAGATGAGTTCGGCGCGGCGCGCCAACGATCGGTCGGTGCCGCGGGCCCGCGGCGGTTCGACACCACGCTGTTGACTACTATTCAATTTCGGTCCTGGTCTCCAACTGCCAGCGGGACAACCGCAGTATGGCAGACCCTCACCACCAGCTTGTTCGACTCCGATCGACAGAATCGAGCGGCGGATCAGGTCACAGCAGACCCAGCTGGGTCACCAGCATCGCGACGACCACGACCAGGATCCAGCCCGTCAGTTGCTCGACGATCTTCGGGCCGTGGTCCTGGGGGCCGCCCGTGCCGGTGCGGACGCGGGTGGCGGTGGCGGAGGTCGCGGTCATGGCAGCTCGCTGGTGTGATCGGCGTGTGGTGGGCTCCCCCACCGTTCCGTCCACCTTGCCACCGCGTGGGCGGTTCGCGGCCGAGAGCTTGGTCACACGACGAGGCGGCCCCCGGTCTCCCGGGGGCCGCGCCGTGTCGAGGTGCTCCGTCAGACGACGCCCACCGCCGCGAGCGCCGCGCGCTGGCGGGACGTGGGGTACGCCGGGAAGTACAGATAGCAGACGCCACCGGTACCGGAGACGACCTTGCCCGCGGCGTTGTACCGCTTTGTCCGCAGCCAGATGTTCTCCCACTCGCGCCGGCGGTAGACCCGGCGCACCGCCTCGTTGGTCGGCGAGTTCGGGTCGTTGGCGATGACATCGCCGTCGGCGGTGAAGCCGATCACCGTCATCAGATGCCCGGCCGTGCCGTAGCCCGCTCCCGTCAGCTCCTCCGCCAGGAACGACTGGGAGGTGATCGCCGGGATGCCCGCCGCGATCAGGGTCTCCAGATCGGTCAGCGAGCCCAGCCGGGTCACCACGCCCTGGATGTCCTTGTAGGTGGCGGCGTACGCGGCGTTGAACGGCCAGTTGCCGCAGCCCTCGTACTGGTAGTCGAAGGTGAACCGCGCCGCGTGGCACACCTGCGGGTCCGCGTACGCCGGGTTCACCCAGGCCAGCTCGGTGGCGCTGGGCCTACGGCCCCAGAACTCTATGATCATCTGCGAGGACGTGGGGCTGCACCAGGCCTCGCCCCCGTTGTCGTACTCGGGGTACTGGCCCTTGTGGGTCTCCTGGGAGTAGCGCGGGACGTTCAGCTCCCGCGCGAGCCCCGGCGCGGAGGCCGGGACGGTGAAGCGGTCGGGCACGTCGGAACCCATCGCGCCGAGCCGCCACACCGTGGGGGTGAGCCCGGTGCCGGGGGTGCGGTGGAGGGTCAGCCGCAGCCGGTACGAGGCGAGACGCAGGCCCGTGGCCGGGTCGTCGATGGCGAAGGTGTCCGTCCAGACACTGCTTCTGCCGTCCTCCTGGCCATCGACGGAGGTCCGTCTGATGTCCTGGTCACCGGCCGCCCACCGGCCGAGCACGTACCAGGGCGTGTCCGTGCCGTCGGAGTACGTGCCCTTCAGCTCGATCTGGATCCAGGTGCCCGCCGGGGTGCGCGCGTTCCAGGACGCGATGACCTCGACGGCGGGCACGGTGAGCGTGTGGACCGGCGAGGTCCAGGTCGCGTACTCCCAGGCGGCTGTCCGCCCGGTGTGCGGGTCGGTGTAGTCGGTGGTGCCGAGCGGCGCGTCGATCACCAGCCCCGGCCGCTCCCCCGCCTTGGCGCAGGTGCCCTCGGCGCCGCCGGAGCGCCAGTCGGAGTACGAGGTCCAGGCGCGGTTGTCCACGAGGCGGGCCGGCGCCCGCCCGGCGCCCGCTGGGGCGTCGGCCGGGCCGCTCATGGTGTCGGCGGCGGCCCGACCCGTCGATCCTCCGGCCGCCGCGGCGGCGGTGGCGGTGGCGACGGCTGCGGTCAGGACGGTCCTGCGGGACGGCTCGGAAAGGCTCGTCATCTGTGGGAGACCCCCAGTGATCCGGAAGGAACGGTTCAGACGCACGGCTGTTCGCCCACTATGAAGGTCGGGGAAGGACTTCTGCCAGCACCTCGCGCCCCGGCGCGCCCACCGATATTGGTCGACACCACTGGCGTGCGCCCAGGTCGCCCGGCACGGTGTTCAATCCACCTATGCACGCCTCCCCCGCCCCCGCGGATCCCGCCGTCGACGCCCTCGCCGCCCGGCTGCGACAGCTGCCGCCCTCCTGCGGGCCGGTCCGGCTGGTGGCGGTCGACGGACACGCCGGCTCCGGTAAGAGCACCTTCGCCGGACGGCTGGCCGACGCGCTCGGCGGCGCCCCGGTGCTGCACCTCGACGACATCGCCACGCACGAGGAGTTGTTCGCGTGGACCGATCGCCTCCTGGACCAGGTGATCGAACCGCTGCGGAGCGGGCGGAGCGCGCGCTACGCCCCGTACGACTGGCGTGAGCGCGGCTTCGGCCCCGCGCGCGTGCTGCCCTCGGCGCCCGTGATCGTCGTCGAGGGGGTGGGCGCGGGCCGGCGTGCGCTGCGGCCGTATCTGGCGCGGCTGGTGTGGATGGAGTTGCCGGAGGAGCGGGCCTGGGCGCGTGGGCGGGCGAGGGACGGGGAGGAACAGAGCGAGTTCTGGGCCGGATGGGTCAGGGCGGAACGTCGGCATTTCGCCGAGGATCCTTCTCGGCCGTTTGCCGATCTCCTGATTCGGCCGGGAAGCACGGGGTACGAGGTGCTGGCGGGACCTGCGTCGACTCCCGGATCGACACGTCGTCTCACTCAGGGTGACGGACCATCCGCAATGTGCTGAACTTGTGAAGGCGACTGTCCGAGAAGTTCTGTGAGAGCCCCAACTCGGCTTGACCGGGGGGCCGTACAGGTCTTACGTTCTGAATGTGCGGTCATTCGTCACCGCCCAGAGACGCGAAGCCCCCGGTTGTTCCCCCGTGATCGGGGGCTTCGTTCTGCCCTCTTCCGGCTTTTCCGGAACCGCAGGGGCACGATTCCTTCACCCTCGGTCACCGTCCGCAATGCGCCCCGTCTGCTCCCACCTCGTCAGACGAGGGCTGCGGCACCCTTCGAAGGGCGACCGACCCGCAGGTACGATGCCCAAGGTGCGACCTTCGGACGGCAGCGACAACGCACCGGCGCAACTCCCGTCCGCGGCACAGCGGTTCGACGAAGGCTGCCGACGGGCACCGGCCCGTTCGGTTTCCAACGGGGGCACGGTTTGTGGGGGACGTGATGGACTTCGGCTCGCGGGGCCCCGAGGCACCGGCCGATCTCGCCTGGCTGCGCGGCGTGGACGCCTACACGATGGGCGCCTATCCGCAGGCGGAGGAGGAGTTCCGCGCCGCGGTGCGGATGGATCCGGGGATGGCCGACGGCTGGCTCGGGCTGCACGCGCTGCGAGTGGACACGACGACCGCGCTGCTGAGGATGTTCCGGCACCGGGAGCGCTTCGGGGAGCAGCGCTCCCGGCACCGCCGCACCCTCAACTCCTGGTACTGGCTGGGCTGGTGGGTGCAGCCCGTGCTGGAGAGCCCGCGTGATCTGCTCCTCGCGCACGCCTCGCACTGGCTGGACGGGCGCCATGTGCCCGAGCTGGACCGGGCGCTCGCGGGGCTGCCACCGGTCGACGCGGATCACCAGGTGCGCTTTCTGCACGCCTGTCGCGCCTATCTGGTCAAGGACTGGGAGCAGTTGGTCCGGCACACCGATCCGCTGATCGACGATCCGCTGCTGGGTATCGAGGCGGGCCTGTTCGGCGGGATGGCCCGGGTGCGGCTGGAGACGTACGGGCAGGCCGAGCCGCTGCTCTCCGCCGCGCTGATGCGCTGCCGCAGCGAGCAGCCGCAGCGCAAGGAGCTGCGGTACTGGCTGGCCCGCGCCCATGAGGGCACCGGACGCAGTGCCGCCGCGCTGCCGCTGTACCGGGCCGTGCACCGGGTCGACCCCGCCTTCATGGACACCTCCGCGCGGCTCGCGGCGATCGCCGAGGGCGACGGGTACGACGACGAGGCGAGCGACTTCGCGGCGATCGCGCTCGCCGGGATCGGGCAGGACGTGCTCGACGGCGACGGGCTGGAGCCGTTCTTCGACCCCGAGGGCCGGGACGTGAAGGTCTCCGATCCCGGGCTGCCGCCGCCGGGCGGGCTGCCGCCCGAGGCCGGCGACACCTTCGTACGGGAGAAGTCCGTGGTGCCGGTGGAGCCGCTGTCGCTGCCGGCCGGGCCGACGGATCCGGAGCTGCTGGAGGAGGCGCTCGCCGAGCTGGAGCGCATGGTCGGTCTTGAGCCGGTGAAGCGGCAGGTCAAAGCGTTGTCCGCGCAGCTGAACATGGCCCGGTTGCGGGCCGGGCAGGGGTTGCCGGTCCAGCCGCCCAAGCGGCACTTCGTCTTCTCCGGGCCGTCCGGGACCGGGAAGACGACCGTGGCGCGAATACTGGGCCGGGTGTTCTACGCGCTCGGGCTGCTGGGCGGCGATCATCTCGTGGAGGCGCAGCGCGCGGATCTGGTGGGCGAGTACCTCGGGCAGACCGCGGTGAAGGCCAACGAGCTGATCGACGGCGCGATCGGTGGGGTGCTGTTCGTGGACGAGGCGTACTCGCTGTCCAACACCGGGTACGGCAAGGGCGACGCGTACGGGGACGAGGCGCTTCAGGTGCTGCTGAAGCGGGCCGAGGACAACCGGGATCATCTGGTCGTGATCCTCGCGGGGTATCCGGAGGGGATGGATCGGCTGCTGGCCGCGAATCCCGGGCTTTCCTCGCGCTTCACGACGCGCGTCGACTTTCCGTCCTACCGGCCGTTGGAGCTGACCTCGATCGGGGAGGTGCTCGCAGCGGAGAACGGCGACGTGTGGGACGAGGAGGCGCTCGACGAGCTGCGGTCGGTCGCCGGGCATGTCGTCGATCAGGGGTGGATCGACGAGTTGGGGAACGGGCGGTTCCTGCGGACGCTGTACGAGAAGAGCTGTGCGTATCGGGATCTGCGGCTGTCGGGGTATCCGTCGATTCCCACGCGGGACGATCTGTCGACGCTGCGGCTGCCGGATCTGATGCAGGCGTACGGGGAGGTGCTGTCGGGGCGGGGGCCAGGGGGGCCGTCGGCGGTGTGACCTTCTCGCCTTCGGGGCTCCGCCCCGGACCGCGTTCGCGCAGTTCCCCGCGCCCCTGGAAAGGGGCGCGGGGGCGGGGTCAGCCGGCCAAGGCCTCCTCCGGGGTGTCGCTGAGCCGTGGCTCCGTCACCCGGACCGGCTGGACCTCCCGGTGGGCCGGGTCGCGGACCTCGCCGACCAGGAGTTCCAGGACGTCTTCCAGGGCGACGAGGCCCAGGACCTTGCCGGAGGCGTCCGCGACCTGGGCCAGGTGGGTGGCGGCGCGCCGCATGACCGTCAGCGCGTCGTCGAGCGGCAGTTCCGCGCGAAGGGTGGTCATGGGGCGCCAGATCTGCTGGGGGACGGCACGCTCGGAGTCCTCCAGGTCGAGGACGTCCTTGACATGGAGGTAGCGGCCCATGAAGGCGCCGTTCTCCGCGACCACCGGGAAGCGGGAGTAGCCCGTGCGCGCGGTGAGGGCCACCACCTGGGCGGGGGTCACCGAGGGGACCACCGTCACCAGGGAGTCGCGCTTGAGCAGGACGTCCGTCACCGGGCGGGAGCCCAGCTCCAGCGCGTCCTCCAGGCGCTCCTGCTCCTCGGGGTCGAGCAGCCCGGCCTGACCGGAGTCCTCGACCAGCCGGCCCAGCTGGACGCTGGTGAAGACCGCCTCGACCTCGTCCTTGGGCTCGACGTGGAAGAGCCTGAGGACGACACGGGCGCAGGCGCCGAGGCCGACCGTGACCGGCTTGCAGAGCCGCGCGAAGGCCACCAGCGCGGGGCTCAGCCACAGCGCCGTCTTCTCGGGCGCGGCCATCGCCAGGTTCTTCGGCAGCATCTCGCCGATGACGAGGTGCAGGAAGACGACCACGGCCAGGGCGATGACGTATCCCAGGGGGTGGATCATCCCGTGCGGCAGGTGGATCGCCTCGAACAGCGGTTCCAAGAGCTTTGCCACCGTCGGCTCGGCCACCGCGCCCAGTGTCAGCGAGCAGACGGTGATGCCGAACTGGGCCGCCGCCATCATCTGCGGCAGGTTCTCCAGACCGTAGAGGACCTGCCGGGCCCGCGCGGTCCCGAGCGGTTCGATCTGGCTGCGGCGGACGGAGACGAGGGCGAACTCGGCGCCGACGAAGAAGCCGTTGGCGAGCACGAGGAGCAGGGCGAACAGGAGTTGGAGCACGCTCATCGGGCCGCCTCCAGGACGGAGGCGGGGTCCGTGACGGGGGCGGTGCGCACGAGGCGTACGCGCTCCGCCCGGTAGTGCCCGACCTGGCGCACCGCGAGCCGCCAGCCCGGCAGCTCGGCGCGGTCGCCGGGGGCGGGGATACGGCCGAGGAGGTCGGCGACGAGGCCGGCGACCGTCTCGTACGGGCCGTCGGGGACGGCGAGGCCGATGCGCTGGAGCATGTCGACCCGGCAGCTGCCGTCGACGTCCCAGGCGGGGCGGCCGTCCTCGGGCGGGGCGGCGGCGAGTTCGGGCAGGTCGTGCCCGTCGTGCTCGTCGCGGACCTCGCCGACCAGTTCCTCGACGATGTCCTCCAGGGTCACCACCCCGGCCGTGCCGCCGTACTCGTCGACGACGACGGCGATGGGCTGTTCGCTGCGCAGCCGGGCCAGCAGCGGCTGCACGGGCAGCGACTCGGGGACGAGCACGGGGGCCTTGGCGATACGGCCGACCGGGGTGTGCAGCCGGTCGTGGGCCGGGATCGCGAGGGCGTCCTTGAGGTGGACCATGCCGACGATCTCGTCGATCCGCTCCCGGTAGACGGGAAAGCGGGAGAGGCCGGTGGCCCGGGTGAGGTTGACCACGTCCTCGGCGGTGGCCGAGGACTGCAGGGCGCTGACCTTGACGCGAGGCGTCATCACGTTCTCCGCGGTCAGGTCGCCCAGGGAGAGGGTGCGGACGAAGAGATCGGCGGTGTCCTGTTCCAGGGCGCCGGCCTGGGCCGAGTGCCGGGCCAGGGAGACCAGTTCGCCGGGGGTGCGGGCGGAGGCCAGTTCATCTGTGGGTTCGACGCCGAAGGCGCGGACCAGGCGGTTGGCGACCGCGTTGAGGCCGGCGATGACCGGGCGGAAGAGGCGGGAGAAGACGTGCTGGGGGCCGGCGACGAAGCGGGCGACCTGCATCGGCCTGGACACCGCCCAGTTCTTGGGCACCAGCTCGCCGATCACCATCTGCACGGCGGAGGCCAGCAGCATGCCGACGACCACGGAGACGCCGGACACCGCTCCTTCCGGTATGCCGATGGCGGTGAAGGGGCCGTGGAGTATCTCCGCGAGCGCCGGTTCGGCGAGCATGCCGACGACGAGGGAGGTGATGGTGATGCCGAGCTGGGTGCCGGAGAGCTGGAACGACAGCTCCTTGAGCGCGCCCACCACCTTGTGGGCCCGGCGGTCGCCCTCGGCGGCGGCCTTCTCGGCCTCGGGCCGCTCGACGGTGACGAGACCGAACTCGGCCGCCACGAAGAAGCCGTTGGCGAGGATCAGCAGGAACGCGGCTCCGAGGAGCAGCAGGGGGATGGTCATGCCGCCGCCTCGATGTGCCGGGAGGGGGCGGCGCAGGTACTACAGGACGATCCGTCCATCGCTGGAGGGAGTCACTCCTCGACTAGCAGGGAGCCTCCGCCTTCCCGATGGTGCGGCGGAAGCGGAGGCGGAGGCGCAACGAAAACGCCTCCGCCAACAGATTAATCAAGACATGGGCCGGTACGGCAGGGGCGAAAGCCCTGAGTCGTCCCCGATCTTGCCCGGGGTCAGCCCTGACGCCGCTCGGGTTCGGTGACCGACCGGGCCTCCACCAGGGCGCGGAGGGTCCGGGCGTCCTCGATGGCGCGCTGCTTGGCGATACCGGGCTGGATGCCGAGCGCGGGCAGGCTGGTGCCGTCGGTGAGGTCGAGGAAGACCCAGGGGTCGCCGACCCGCAGATTCACCTGCACGATCTCCGCCCAGCCCAACTGCCGCCTGGCGGTGATGTTCACCACGGTCACCCCGGACTCGTCGGCGACCACCCGGGGCCGGGAGAGCAGGCCCAGCACCCCGGCGAGCAGGGCCGCCGTGAAGACGAAGCTGAGCCGCTCCCCGGGACCGAGCGTCGGCAGCAGCAGGGCGACCACCGTGATGACCACGAAGATCGCGCCCGCGGCGGTGAGCAGCACGGCCCGGGTGCGGCCCGGCCGGAAAGTGACCGGCAGGGCGGGGAGGGAGGACTGGTCCGGCATGGCGTACGACTCCCCGGCCGTCAGAGGCGGCAGGCGTGGATGGCGGTGGTCAGGATGGCCCTCGCGCCGATGTCGTACAGGTCGTCCATGATCCGCTGGGCCTCCTTGGCGGGGACCATGGCGCGGACGGCGACCCAGCCCTCGTTGTGCAGCGGGGAGACGGTCGGGGACTCCAGACCGGGGGTGAGGGCGACGGCCTTCTCCAGCTGCTCGACGCGGCAGTCGTAGTCCATCATCACGTAGGTCCGGGCCACGAGGACGCCCTGCAGCCGGCGCAGGAACTGCTGCACCTTGGGCTCGTTCTCCGAGCTGTCCGCGGCCGTGTCGGCGCCGACACGGCGGATGACGACGGCCTCGGACTTCATGATCGGGTCGCCGAAGACCTCCAGGCCCGCGTTGCGCAGCGAGGTGCCGGTCTCGACGACGTCGGCGATGACCTCGGCGACGCCCAGCTCGATCGCCGTCTCGACGGCGCCGTCGAGGTGGACCACGGAGGCGTCGATGCCGTGGTCGGCGAGGTGCGCGGCGACGATGCCCTCGTACGAGGTGGCGACCGTCTTGCCCTTGAGGTCCGCGAGGCCGTTCGCCGCGCCGGGCTTGGAGGCGAAGCGGAAGGTGGAGCGGGCGAAACCGAGGGGGAGGATCTCCTCGGCCCTGGCGCCGGAGTCGATCAGCAGATCGCGGCCGGTGATGCCGATGTCGAGGCGGCCGGAGGAGACGTAGATCGCGATGTCGCGGGGGCGGAGGTAGAAGAACTCCACCTCGTTGGCCGGGTCGACGATCCGCAGTTCCTTGGACTCCCGGCGCTGCTGGTAGCCGGCCTCATGCAGCATCTCCCCCGCAGGTCCGGACAGGGAACCCTTGTTGGGGACGGCGATGCGCAGCATGAGGCGAGCTTCCTTCGTTCGTTTGTGCGGGTGTGGGTGGGTGCGGAAGGGACGGCGGGGTGCGGCTCAGAGGTGGGCGTACACGTCGTCCAGGGAGATGCCGCGGGCGACCATCATCACCTGGACGTGGTACAGCAGCTGCGAGATCTCCTCGGCGGCGGCTTCCTTGCCCTCGTACTCGGCGGCCATCCAGACCTCGGCGGCCTCTTCGACGACCTTCTTGCCGATGGCATGGACGCCCTTCCCGACCAGCTCTGCGGTGCGGGAAGTGGCGGGGTCGCCGGTGGCGGCCTTGTGCTGGAGCTCGGTGAAGAGCTCCTCGAACGTCTTCTTGGACATGGTGAGGCTCAGCCTACGCGCAACCGTCCGTGTCTCAGCGCCAGGGTTCGGATACCGAGCGGAGGGTGGCCGCCGTCGCCACCGCCGCCGTCACCGCCTCGTGGCCCTTGTCCTCGTTCGAGCCCTCGATGCCCGCGCGGTCCAGGGCCTGTTCCTCGGTGTCGCAGGTCAGCACGCCGAAGCCGATGGGGACTCCGGTGTCGACGGAGACCTGGGTGAGGCCCTGGGTGACGCCCTGGCACACGTACTCGAAGTGGGGGGTGCCGCCGCGGATGACGACGCCGAGGGCGACGATCGCGTCGTAGCCGCGCCCGGCCAGCACCTTGGCGACGACGGGGAGTTCCCAGCTGCCGGGGACCCGCAGGAGGGTCGGCTCGTCGATGCCGAGGTCGCGCAGGGCGCGCAGAGAGCCCTCGACGAGACCGTCCATCACCTTCTCGTGCCACTGGGCCGCGATGACCGCGACGCGCAGGTCGCCGCAGTTGCGTACGGACAGTTCGGGTGCGCCCTTGCCGCTCACGTTCTCTTCTCTCCTCTGGGTGCGATTACTGGTTGCCGCAGGTGGACACGGTGGTCGTGTCCAGCCAGGGCAGATCGTGGCCCATCCGGTCCCGCTTGGTGCGCAGGTAGCGGAGGTTGTGCTCGCCCGCGCGGACGGGCATCGGCTCGCGGTCGGTGACCGTCAAGCCGTGCCGGACGAGGGCGTCGGTCTTCTCGGGGTTGTTGGTCATCAGCCGGAGGCTGTGGACGCCCAGGTCCCGCAGGATCTGCGCGCCGGCGCCGTAGTCCCGGGCGTCGGCGGGCAGGCCCAGTTCCAGGTTGGCGTCGAGGGTGTCGCGCCCGCGCTCCTGGAGTTCGTAGGCACGCAGCTTGGACAGCAGTCCGATGCCGCGGCCCTCGTGGCCGCGCAGATAGACGACGACGCCCCGGCCCTCGGCGGCGACGCGTTCGAGGGAGGTCCCCAGCTGGGGGCCGCAGTCGCAGCGCAGCGAGTGGAAGATGTCGCCGGTGAGGCATTCGGAGTGGACGCGGACGAGGACGTCCTCGCCGTCGCCGATCTCGCCGTGGACGAGGGCGACGTGCTCGACGCCGTCGACGGTGGAGCGGTAGCCGTACGCCGTGAAGTCGCCGAAGGCGGTGGGGAGATGGGTCTTCGCCTCGCGCTCGACGGTGGGTTCGGCGGAGCGGCGGTAGGCGATCAGGTCCTCGATGGAGATGATCGTCAGGCCGTGCTTGCGGGCGAACGGGATCAGCTCGGGCAGGCGCAGCATCCGGCCGTCCTCGCCGGCGATCTCGACGATGGCGCCGGCCGGGCGCAGGCCCGCGAGGCGGGCGAGGTCGACGGCGGCCTCGGTGTGGCCGTCGCGCACGAGGACCCCGCCGGTGCGGGCGCGCAGCGGGAAGATGTGGCCGGGGCGGACGAAGTCGCCCGGTTCGGCCGTGCCGCTCGCCAGGAGCTGGAGGGTGGTGGCGCGGTCGGCGGCGGAGATGCCGGTGGTGACGCCGTGCCGGGGGGCCGCGTCGACGGTGACGGTGAACGCGGTGCGCATGGACTCGGTGTTCTGCTGCACCATCTGCGGCAGTTCGAGCCGGTCGAGTTCGTCGCCCTCCATCGGGGCGCAGATCATGCCCCGGCACTCGCTCATCATGAAGGCGATGATCTCGGGGGTGGCCTTCTCGGCGGCGATGACGAGGTCGCCCTCGTTCTCGCGGTTCTCGTCGTCGACGACCACGACCGGGCGGCCGGCCGCGATGTCGGCGACGGCCCGCTCGACGGGGTCGAGCCGGAAGTTCTCGACGTCGCTGGTGCTGTGGAGGATCGGCGCCGTGGTCATGCCGGGGCTCCTTCCAGGGCGGGCTTGCGGGAGCGCAGCCACCAGTCGCGCATGCCCCACAGGACGAGCGCGCCGTAGATGATGTAGACGAATCCGGAGAACGCGTAGCCGTTGGCGAAGTTGAGCGGGACGCCGACCAGGTCGACCAGCAGCCAGGCGAACCAGAACTCGACCATGCCTCGGGCCTGGGCGTACATGGCGACGACGGTGCCGGTGAAGATGTACGCGTCCGGCCAGGGGTCCCAGGACAGGGTGGGGAACGCGGTGAAGAGGCCGCCGACGGCGAGGGTGCCGAGCACGGCACCGGCGATCAGGTAGCCGCGCTCGCGCCAGGTGGCGAAGCGCGGGGCGATGGCGCCGTCCGCCGCCTGCTTCCTCGTACGGTTCCACTGCCACCAGCCGTACGCGGCGACGGCCATGACGATGACCTGCTTGCCGGCGCTGCCGGTGAGGTGGCCGACGAAGGCGCCGAAGAGGACGAGGCCGGAGAGGAACTGGACGGGCCAGTTCCACAGGGAGCGGATCGCGCCTAGGGCCAGGGCGATCAGTCCGAGGATGTTGCCGATCATGTCCGACCAGAGGATCTGCTGGCCGAAGGCGGTGAAGGCGACGGTGTTCAGCGAGTTCACCGCTCCGCCCCTCGCGTGTGCGCCGTCCCCTGGGCGCCGAGCAGCCGCTCGACGTACTTGGCGATCACGTCGACCTCCAGGTTGACGGGGTCGCCGGGCTGCTTGCGGCCGAGCGTGGTCAGGTCGAGGGTGGTCGGGATGAGGCTGACCGTGAAGTAGTCCGGTCCGGCGTCCACGACGGTGAGGCTGATGCCGTCGACGGTGATGGAGCCCTTCTCCACGACGTACCGGGTGAGGTCGGCGGGGAGCGAGATCTTGACGATCTCCCAGTTCTCGGACGGCTTGCGCTCGATGACCTCGCCCGTGCCGTCGACATGGCCCTGCACGATGTGGCCGCCGAGGCGGTCGCCTACCGCCATGGGGCGTTCGAGGTTGACGCGGGAGCCGACGCCGAGGGCGCCGAGGCTGGAGCGTTCGAGGCTCTCCGCCATGACGTCGGCGGTGAACCAGTCGTCCTCGTGCTCCACGACCGTGAGACAGACGCCGTTGACGGCGATGGAGTCACCGTGCTTCGCGCCCTGTGTGACGACGGGGCCGCGCAGACGGAAGCGGGAGGAGTCGCCGAGCCTCTCGACGGCGGTGACCTCACCCAGCTCTTCGACGATTCCGGTGAACACTTCCCGGGTCCTCCTGCCTCGTGGGGCACGGACTCCGGGGCTGTCGAAGACGACAGACAGAGCGGACAGCGGCACAGGGAGCGACGCCGTGTGAGGGCCCACCTCTGTCGAGGTCGGCCGAAAACAGACGGCAGCGCGCACGAATGCCCGCCCGCCGCGCACTGCCTCCCATCCGGACTTTAACCGTCGGTCCAGGAATTCCACCTGGTCAACCGGCCGCTGGAAGCGACCGGGTCGCGGACTATAACCGCCGGTTCGGACTTTCACCGACCCCGGAGTGCGCTGCTTCTGGTACATGGCCAGTGTGCCACGCCCGGTCGACACCCATGCGGGTGAGCACTGTGGGGTGGCTCACAGAGCGTGTCGCTGGACTTCTCCGGCGGGCCACGAGGGGTTTCGGCTATCACTGACCGAGGGTCAACTTCCGTGACGGCGAACCCACTCGAAGGGGTAAGGACCCATTGACCAGCTTGGTCTAGTCCTTTTAAAGTCTGCGGTCGCGGTACCCGCCTCGAACGGCCCGGCGGCGGTGACGACGGCCCTTGCCCCGTCGCCGGGTCCCCCTCCCGTGCCTCTCCCGTGCCTCCCGGCGACCTCCGGGAGTGTGCGGGCGGGCGCTCTGGGAGGGTGGAGGGGTGACGACCACCATCGCCGACGAGTTCGAAGCACACCGTCCCCGGCTGTTCGGTCTGGCCTATCGCATGCTGGGCTCCGCCGCGGACGCCGAGGACGCGGTGCAGGACGTGTATCTGCGCTTCAGCGGCACGGACCGTACGGTCATCGAGCAGCACGCGGCCTGGCTCGCCAAGGCCGTCACCAATCTCTGTCTGACCCGGCTGACCTCGGCGCGGGCCCGCCGTGAGCGGTACACGGGGACCTGGCTGCCGGAGCCGGTGCTCACCTCCGACGGCACGCTCGGCCCGCTGGAGTCGGCCGAGCAGCGCGACGCGGTCTCGCTGGCGCTCCTGGTGCTGCTGGAGCGGCTCACCCCGACCGAGCGGGCCGTGTACGTGCTGCGGGAGGCCTTCGCGTACAGCTACCGGGAGATCTCCGGCGTGCTCGATCTGGCCGAGGCCAACTGCCGGCAGCTGCACCGGCGGGCGGTGGCGCGGCTGGAGGTGCCCGAGGCCCGGTTCGAGCCGACGCCGGAGCGGCGGTCGGGGCTGGTGGAGTCCTTCCTCGCGGCGGCCCAGGAGGGGGACATGGCCGGGCTGGAGAAGATCCTCGCCGAGGACGTGGTCTGGTGGTCCGACGGCGGTGGCAAGGTCAGCGCGGCGCTGCGGCCGGTCGAGGGGCGCGAGAAGGTGCTGCGGCTGCTGGTCAAGGGCTGGGAGAAGTGGGCGGTCGGCCTGGACTTCTCCCTGGCCGAGGTCAACGGCTCCCCCGCGCTGCTCGCCCGGTCCGGGGACGCGCTCGCGTTCACCGTGTCCTTCACGTTCCGGGGCGGTGTCGTGACGGACGTGCGGGCCGTGCTGAATCCGGACAAGCTGGAGTTCGCGGGTCGGCAGCTCGGCGGGACCTGACCGGCCGCCGCGGACCGACCGGCCGGGAGTGTCCGGTGTACGTACGCGTGAAGGGTCGGGCGGCATGACCACGATCCTGGTGACGGGTGGCACCGGCGTCCTCGGCCGTCGTGTCACGGAGCGACTGCGGGCGGACGGGCACGACGTGCGGGTGCTCAGCCGGCACACACAGCCGTACGCCGTCGATCTCGTCGCGGGCGGGAGCGGGCTGGACGCGGCCGTGGCGGGGGTGGACACGGTCGTGCACTGTGCGACCTCGCAGCGCCGGGGCGACGACGAGCGGGCGGCGGGACATCTGATCGCGGCGGCGCGGCGGGCCGGGGTGCGGCATCTGGTCTACATCTCGATCGTCGGCGTGGACCGGGTGCCGCTCGGCTACTACCGGTCCAAGCTGGCCGTCGAGCGGCTGGTCGAGGGGGCCGGGCTGGGCTGGACGATCCTGCGCGCGACCCAGTTCCACGATCTGCTCGTGATGCTCTTCCAGACCCTCGCCAAGCCGCCGGTCATGATGCTCCCCGCCGGGGTGAGCGATCAGCCGGTCGCCGTCACGGAGGTCGCGGAGCGGCTGGCGGAGCTGGCCGGGGGCGAGCCCGCCGGACGCGTCGAGGATCTGGGCGGCCCCGAGATCCTCACCCTCAAACAGCTGGCCCACGCCTACCTGGCAGCCACCGGCCGCCGCCGCCCCTGCTGGCCGTCCCCCTCTTCGGCAAGGCGTACCGGGCGTTCAAGGCCGGGCACCACCTCACACCGGGGCGCGCCGTGGGGACGGGGACGTTCGGGGAGTACTTGGGGGAGCGGTTCGGGGAGCAGTTCGGCGAGGGACGGGAGAAGGGGAAGCCGAAGGGAAGAGGGAAGGGCTGAGGGGCGGGGGAAGGGCTGAGGGGCGGGGGAAGGGGAGATCGAGAGAACGGTCGGCGGTGTGGGCACCGCCGCGCGGGCGGACCGGAGCAACTGGCCCGCGTCGGCGCCCACTTCCGCTTCCGCGCCCGCGCCCGCGCCCGCGCCAGGCGCTATCGCGTCGGTGGTGCGAACAGTTCGTCCTGGGCCGATGCCTGGGCCATGAGCAGCGCGCCGCGCAGTACGGCGGCCCCGCCGAGGCCACTGGCCCGGACCTCGGTCGGCAGCGGCGACATGGCCGCCAGCCGCCGCCCCACCCGTACGGCGAGCGCCTCCCCACCGGCCTGCCCGACCTCACCCCCGAGCACCACACAACCGGGGTCGAGCACGGCGACGACGGAGGCGGCACCGATGGCCACGCGATCGGCCAGGGCGTCGAGGAAGCGGGCGTAGGGGTCGAGCGAGGGGGTCGGGTCCACCGAGGTGCGAGGGCCGTGCGGCGACCGGCCCGCGAAGCCCACCGAGGACGACACCTCGCCACCCACCACCCTGCCCGAAGGGCGCACGGAACCGACCGGGACGCCAACGGCCTCGGCGGGTGACCTCGGAGGGTCCGCCGAGGGGGTCGCGGCCCCAGCCGTACCGCCGTCGGCCTCTACCGAGGGAACCGCGACCTCAGCCGCACGCCCCCCGATCCCCTCCCCCACCGCAACCGTGTCGTTCGTGGTGAGGTGGGTCGCCGCTGCCCGTACCAGGGTTGCCGCGAGGGGCTCGTTCGGGGTCGGGTTCGCTGTGAGGGCGTGGGTGGTGGCCAGGGTGGCCACCGCCGCCGCGCCGGCCAGGGAGTGGAAACCGCCGTCGCAGTCGGTGGCCGAGGGGACGGCGGTCGTGCCCGGGACCGGGAGAAAGCCGATCTCGCCGGTGCCGCCGGAGGCGCCCCGGCGGAGGTGGCCGTCCAGGACGACGGCGGCGCCGGTGCCGAGGCCGAGCCAGAGGAGGACGAAGGTGTCGCGGTCGCGGGCGGCGCCGTCCCGCTGTTCGGCCAGCGCGGCGAGGTTGGTCTCGTTCTCGACGAGGACGCGGGCGGGGAGCCGTTCACCGAGGGCGGCGACCAGACGGCGGTGCCACTCGGGGAAGCCGCTGGAGTCCCGGAGTTCGCCCGTGGCCGGGTCGATCAGACCGGGCGCGCCGATCGCCACCGTGTGCAGCCGGTCGGCGCCCGCCTCCTTCGCGGCCCGTTCCACCAGGGTGACCGCCTGCTCCGCCGCCGGTCCCGTGCCGGTGTCGTCCGCGATCGGGACGGACGCCCGCGCCAGTTCCGTACCGAGCAGGTCGGCGACGACGACCGTGACGCCCTCGGTGCGCACATCGAGCGCGGCGAGGTGCGCGCGGTCCGCGACGATGCCGTAGAGGCGGGCGTTGGGCCCGCGCCGCTGCTCCCCCGACTCCCCCACGACCTCGATCAGCCCGGCGGCCGTGAGGCGCTCCACGAGGTCGGCGACGGTCGGCCGGGACAGACCGGTGAGCTGCTTCAACCGCCCGGCCGTCAGGGGCCCTTCCTGCTGCAGCAGCCGCAGGGCGAGCCGGTCGTTGATGGCTCGGGCGGTGCTGGGTGATGCGGGCATGCCGGGATCCTCCCAGATCTGCGGCGCCGTACGGCCGTTGGCCCTCGGGCGCGGGCTCCCTATCTATCAGGCAGGGTTCCTGATAATTTACGGCAGCGCGAGGGAGGCGGGATCCCGGACGGTGCCGGACCCGCGACGCGGCAAGGGATTCAAGGAACAGGGAACTCAGGAACTTAGGAACTCAGGGACTCAGGGACTCGGGGACTCAGGGACTCGGGGACTCAGGGACTCGGGGACTCAGGGAGGCGGAGAATGAGCACGGTGGTCTACGAGCAGCGCGAGGTGAGGCGGGCGCGGTACGCCGTGGCGGCCGTGTTCGCGGTGCACGGCGCCGTCACCGGCTCGTTCGCGACCCGCGTGCCGTGGATCTCCGACCATGCCGGGGTCAGCGCGGGCCAACTGGGCCTCGCCCTCGCCTTCCCGGCGATCGGCGCGTCCCTGGCGATGCCGCTCGCGGGCCGGATCAGTCACCGCTTCGGCGCCCGCACCGCGCTGCGCGGACTGCTGTCGCTGTGGACGCTCGCGCTGATCCTGCCGTCCCTCGCGCCGAACCTCTGGACGCTCTGCCTGGCCCTGTTCGTGTACGGCGCCTCGGCGGGCATGGCGGACGTCGCGATGAACGCGCTCGGCGTCGAGGTCGAGAACCGCCTCGGCAAGTCGATCATGTCGGGCCTGCACGGGATGTGGAGCGCGGGCGCGCTCGTCGGCTCGGCGGCCGGCACCCTCGCCGCCCATCTCGGCTCGGACGCCCGGCTGCACCACGCGCTCGCGGCGGCCACGCTCACCGCACTCGGTCTGATCGCCTGCCGGTGGGTGCTGGATCTGCGGGCCACCGAGGACGAGGAGCCGCCGCCCCGGTTCGCGCTGCCGCCGAAGTCGGCGCTGCTGATCGGCGCGGTCGGGTTCTGCGCGGTGTTCGCGGAGGGGGCGGCGCTGGACTGGTCGGCGGTCTATCTGCGGGACCAGTTGGAGACCTCGGCCGGGCTCGCGGCGGCGTGCACCACCGGTTTCATGCTGACCATGGCGGTGGCCCGGCTCGCGGGCGACGCGGTGGTCAACCGCTTCGGCTCGGTCCGTACCGTGCGGGCGAGCGGGGTCCTGGCCGCGATCGGCGGGGTCCTCATCGTCACCGCGGACCAGCCGGCGGTCGCGATGGGCGGCTTCGCCCTGATGGGCCTCGGTATCGCGGTCGTCGTCCCGCTCTGCTTCGCCGCCGCCGGCCGCAGCGGACCGAACCCCAGCCAGGCCATCGCGGGCGTCGCGACCATCACCTACACCTCGGGGCTGGTCGCGCCGAGCGCGATCGGCGGTCTGGCGCAACTGACCAGCCTGGTCGTGTCGTTCGGCCTGGTGACCGTGCTGGCATGCGGTCTGGTCGCCTTCGCGGGCGTGCTGCGCACCAGCGACCGGGACCGCCCCCGGGTGACCCGGACGGACATCCCGCTCCCCGACCCGAAGCCCTGACCCGGCCTGACCCGGCTCAATCCGGCCTGGCCCGACCTGATCTGGACGGGCCCGGCCGGTCCGCCCGATGTGCGCCTCTCACCCCCGCGCCAGCTCGTACGCGTACCCCGGTGAGAACGCCCCCGCCCTCCCCCGGCATCCGTCGGACTCGCCGGGCAGTTTCACCCACAGGTAGGCGTCGATGCGGGACTCGCCGGTGCCGAGGGTCGGTGACCGGCCGAGGCCCCGGCCCGCGGGGTCGCACCACTCGCCGTCGGCGGGGGCGCCGTTGCCGTTGCGGCTGGTGTCGATGACGGCGCCGAGGCCCGCGGGGCCGCCGAGGGCGTCGAGGACCCGGCGGCCGTAGGCGATCTCGGCCTCCGTGCGGTTGAAGTTGGACACATTGCTGAAGACGCCGTCGGAGCCGGCGGGCGAGGCCGCGCCCGCCCGGCGGAGCAACGCGGCCTGCTTGGCGGGCGGGTTCCATGCCGAGTGCCCTGCGTCGTAGTAGACGCGGGCGTTCGGGTTGGCCGCCTTGATGACGCGGCCCGCGCGGGCGAGCGAGGCGAAGCGGTCGGCGCGGGTGCCGGCCGGCAGACAGTCCGACTGGGCGATCGCGTCCGGTTCCAGGATCACGAGGGCGTCGTCCGGGCCGAGCCCGGCGGCGAACGCGTCGATCCAGGCGTCGTACGCGTCCAGGCTCGGTGCCCCGCCCTGTGAGGCCCCTCCGCAGTCCCGGTCGGGGATCGCGTACGCCACGAGGACCGGCACCTGCCCCCGTGCGGCGCCCCCGGAGGCGACGGCCGCGACCCGGGAGGTGACGGTCGCCGGGTCGGGGTCGGTGAACCAGACGGCGGCCGGGCGGTCCGCGATGCCGGTCTCGATGGCGGTGCCGCGCGGGTCGTCCGGATGGTCGCGGACCCAGTCGAGGACCTGGGACTCCGGGTGGCGGTACAGCTCGCCGGGGCCTGACCCGGCCCCCGGTGCCGTCCGCCGCTCGGTCCGCTCCGCCGAGGGCTTCACCCCGGCCGTCCCGGAGGATGCGAACGGCTTCGAGGGCAAAGGCCGGACGGCCGCGCGGGAGGGCGGGACCTGGGCCGGCCCCGTCCGCTCGGCCGGTTCGGTCGGCCGGGACGGCCGGGACGGTTCGGACGGGAGTCCCGCCGAGCGGCTGGTCAGCGGCCGTGCCTGGTCCGCGGGGCCTCTCTCCCCGCCCATCGCGGCGACCATCCCGGTGACGGTTCCGACGACGGCCACGACCGACGCCGCCGCCACCATGGCGCCGCGCCGTGCCGCCCGCCTGCGCTCGGCCCGGCGTGCGGCCCGGCGTGTGCCCGGACGCTGGGCGCGTAAGCCTGACACGTGGTGCTCCCCCCTGCTCCCCGGGCCGCGCTCCGTCGGCTTCCGGTATTTCCCGCCGAGCCTTCGTTACCCCGTTCCGGGGACGCGTCGGGCACGGCGGCACCGGTGTCAGCGTAGGACTGGGACCCTGCCCCCTATGGCGCAGTTGGAGCACTTCACCCATTCCGTGGACTCGTCCGCGAAGTCAGTAGACACAGTCGTCTCCCGTATGCGCGCCGTCGACGCGGTCCTGCCGGAGCGGGACGGGATCGCCGTCTTCAACCGGGTCTACCGGACCGTCACGGAGGACATCGACCGGCGCCTGGACGCCGGTCGCTTCCCTGACGCCGAGGCGGCGATCACTCTGGACGTGCTGTTCGCCGAACGGTATCTGCGGGTCGCCGAGGGCGGTGGCGCGCCGGCCTGCTGGCGACCGCTGCTGCAGTTCCGACGCCATCCGGGCGTACGGCCGTTGCAGTTCGCCCTCTGCGGCATCAATGCGCACATCGGGCACGATCTCGCGCTGGCCGTCGTGGACACCTGTCGTACGCTCGGCTGCGAACCGCCCGATCTGGAGGACGAGTTCGAGCAGGTGGGCGATGTGCTCGTCGCTCTGGAGGAACGTATCCGCGAGGAGTTGATGCCGGGTCCCGATCTCCTCCAGATCGCCGATCCGCTGACGCATCTGCTCAGCGCGTGGAGCCTGGAACGCGCCCGTGAGGCCACCTGGTCGTCCGCCCGCGCGCTGTGGGCGCTGCGTGGACTCCCGGGCCTCGCCGAGGAGTTCGCGCGCCATCTGGACGCGGCGGTGGGCCTGACGGGCCGCATGCTGCTGACACCCCTGCCCGGCTGACACCTCTATGGCTGACACCCCTCCGGCTGAGCCGCCTGCCGCACTCCCGTGTGAACGTAATACGTTCGACTTGAGAAGATCTCTCGCAGAGGAGCACACGGCATGGTGTTACGGCTCGGGCTCGCCCTTCCCCAGATGCGGCAGTACGACATCGGAAAGGACGTGCCCGACGTGGCGCGTACGGCCGAGAACATCGGCTACGACAGTCTGTGGGTCTTCGAACGGGCCCTGTTCCCGGAGCCGCCGTCGCAGGGTCTGTACGGCCTGGAGGGGCTGCCCTGGCCGGACCACTACCGGCATGTGGCCGAGCCGCTCGTCACGCTCACCCTGGCCGCGGCGGTCACCTCACGGGCCCGGCTCGGCACCAGCCTGATCGCCCCGCTGCATGTGCCGTTCCAACTCGCCAAGTCCCTGGCCTCGTTGGACGCGGCGAGCGGCGGCCGGGTGGTCGCGGGCCTCGGCACGGGCTGGTCTCTCGACGAGTACGCCGCGGCGGCCGTCCGGCCCTTCGAGGAGCGCGGCCAGGTGCTGGAGGAGCTGATCGGGGTGTGCCGTGCGGTCTGGGGCCCGGACCCGGTGTCGTACGACGGCAGGCTCACGAAGATCACGTCTGCCGTGGTGGGTCCCAAGCCCCGCCGCCCGATCCCCATCCTGCTGTCGGGCAGTACCGCGCGGGCCCGGCGCCGGCTCGTCGACCATGCCGACGGCTGGCTGCCGGTGGGCCTGGGTGTCGACGAACTGGCGACCCAGTGGCGCCAGTTGCGGGCCCTGGCCGCCGAGCGCCGCCACATCAGACCGCTCCGCTCGGTCCTGCGGATCAACGTCCAGTACCGGTCCAAGGCCTACGAGGGCGCCGACCGCCATCCCTTCCAGGGCAACGCGGACCAGCTCACCGAGGACCTCGCCGCGCATGCCGCGATCGGTCTCGACGAGATCTTCCTCGACCTCCAGTACGGCCTGCGGGACGCCGAGGAACTCAAGGACGTGGCCGCCGAGGTGTACGCCTCGGCACGGGCGGCCGGGGTCTAGACCGCCCGAACTCGCCCTAGTCCTCCGGGAGTTCCACCGGCGCGATCTCGTCGTAGACGTCCCCGGGCCCGGGGTTGGTCGCGTCGGTGGTGCCGCCGAAGTGGTGCATGACGCCCCAGACCGCGTTGAGCGCGGTCTGGATCGCGCCCTCGGCCCAGCCGGCCGTCCAGGAGATGTCGTCGCCGGCGAGGAAGATGCCCCGCTTGTCCTCGGGCAGCCGGTCCTGCATGAAGTGGGTGAACAGGCGCCGCTGGTAGCGGTAGTGGCCGGGCAGGTTCGCCTTGAACGCGCCCATGAAGTAGGGCTCGTTCTCCCAGGAGACGGTCACCGGGTCGCCGATGACATGGCTGCGGATGTCGACGTTCGGGTAGATCTCGCCGAGCGACTTCAGCATGACCTCCAGCCGCTCGTTCGCGGACAGCGGCAGCCACTTCAGGCTGTCGTCGCACCAGGTGTAGGAGAGGCAGATGACAGCGGGCTTGTCCGGCCCGTCGTCGAGGAGGTAAGTCCCGCGCGTCATCCGGTCGGTGAGCGTCATCGACATCACGTCACGGCCGGTCGGATTTCCCCTGTCGTCGACGGCCTTGTCCAGCCAGAACGGCCGGTCCACGGGCACGAAGAGCTTGCTGGACTCCATGTAGTGGGTGCGCTCGATGGCGGTCCAGTGGTCGATCGGGAAGAGCGAGTCGTCGCAGGCGATCTTCGACAGCAGCATCCAGGACTGGGCGGTGAAGATCGCCACCTGATAGGTGCGGATGTCGCCGTCCGCGTCCGTCACGGTGATCCGGTTGCCGGCCGTCCGGTGCAGCCGGGTCACGGCGGGCCGCGGCTCGCCCTCGTCGTGCAGGGACTTCAGGGACGTCCCGTACGACCAGTGCGTGATCTTCTCCGGCTCGCGCTCCCAGAGCCGCAGCGGGAGCTGCTGGCTGCCGCCGACGATGCCCCGGTGGTGGTCGTCGGCCTCGGTGTGGACGACGCGCAGGATCTCCAGGATGGAGTTGGGGAAGTCGGTGTCCCAGCCGCCGGTGCCGAAGCCGACCTGGCCGAAGATCTCACGGTGCCGGAAGGACTTGAAGGCCTCGGAGTCGCAGAGGAAGCCGTAGAAGGTCTGGTTGTCCAGCCGCTCGACGAGCTTCGCCCAGATCTCCCGGATGCGCGGCACGTCCCGCTCACGCAGCGCCCGGTTCATGTCGGAGAAGTCGGCGCCCTCTTCGAGACAGGCGTTCCAGGCGGCGGCGACATCCCGGTACACCTGGGGCAGGTCGTCGATCGTCTCGGCGTAGTGGGACTCGCCCTTGAGGTCGACGACGGTCGAGGGCGTGGTCTCCGCGAGGGGGTTGGGGAAGGGCCGGGTCTCCAGACCCGCCAGGTCGATGTAGTGCTGAAGGGCCGTGGAGGACGGCGGGAAGCGCATCGCGCCCATCTCGGCGGTGAGCGACGGGTCGCACCCCTCGAACCCCACGGTCCGCAGCCGCCCGCCGATCCGGTCGGCCTCGTACACGACCGGCTTGAGCCCCATCTTCATCAGCTCGTACGCGGCCACGATGCCCGACAGCCCGCCGCCGATGACCGCGACCTCGGTGCCGTGCTCGGTGGCCGGGATCTGGCCGAGCCCGGCCGGGTGGGCCAGGAAGTCGTCGTACGCGTACGGGAAGTCCGGGCCGAACATGGTGATCGGCGGCTGCTGCTCGTCTGCGTGCTCGATGGCGTTGGGCACGGTGGACGTCATGGGGTACGGACTCCTTGCGACAAGAAAGGTGAACTGCGGGGTGGGGGTGGGGTGTTGGACCTCAGACGCCGGGGACGAGGGCCCCGTAGAGACCGGGGCGCCGGTCCTGGAGGTACGGATTCGTCTCGCGGGAGGCCGCGAGGAAGGCGGGGTCGACCTCGGCGAGGACGAGTTCCTCGTCGCGTCCGGCGCGGGTGCGGGCGACCCCGTCGGGCCCGGCCAGCGTGGACAGCCCGACGAACTCGAACTCCCCTTCCTGGCCGACCCGGTTGACGTAGGCGACGTACATCTGGTTCTCGAAGGCCCGCACCGGGATCATCGACTCGGCGACGAACTGGAACGGATGCATCTGGGCCGTGGGCACGAGGAGCAGGTCGGTGCCGGCGAGGGCGTGGGCGCGGACGTTCTCCGGGAATTCCACGTCGTAGCAGATCAGGATCCCGACGCGGAGCCCGCACAACTCGGCCTGGACGACGGACCGTTCGCCCGCCGTGAAGTGGTCTCGCTCGAAGCAGCCGAAGAGATGGGTCTTGCGGTAGTTCGCCAGCCGGACGCCGTCGGCGGAGACGAGCTGCGCCGAGTTGAAGACCGCGTCACCGGCGCGCTCGGGATACCCGTACGCGATCGCGACCCGGTGCCGCTCCGCGATCTCGGCGACCGCGTCGGCCGAGTCCCCGTCGGCCGCCTCGGCGAGCCGCTCGATGTCGTCCCCGATCGCGTATCCGGTCAGGAACATCTCCGGCGCCACCACGAGCCCCGCCCCGGCCTCGGCGGCCCGCCCGGCGGCCTCGTCGAGCACCCTCAGATTCCCACCGACCGAACCGGGCCGACCGGAGCTCTGGAGCAGGGCGGTACGCATGCGTGATCCTCACCGGGACGAAGGGGGTTTGGGGGCCAGATAGACGGTACGGCCGCCGCGCCACCCCGAACAAGCGGCGGCCGTTGCGCACCGATGGACGATTCATTGCGCACGACCCCGGCCACACGACGATTCGTTGCGCGCCTGAGAAAGCGCACCACCCGCGCCCTCCAGGGGCGCGGGGAACTGCGCGACCAGCCACACCAAACCCGCAGCCGCCCACGAACCCCCACGCCCCACCCCCCTACACGCCCCTCCGCCCCACCAGAACCCCCGCCGTCACCAGATACGGCACCGCGAACACGGCGAACGCGACCGCATGCGTAGAGCCCGCACCCCCGATCACCGCGTACACGGCGAAGGCGGCGACCGTCGCCGTCTCGGTCCCCATGCTCGCCACGGACGTGAGCGTCGCCCGCCGCGCCCCCTCGATCCGGTCCTGCAACCGCGCGTCGGCGAGCACATTGACCAGCTGGAACCCACCGAAGGCGACGGCCACCAGCCCGATACCGACCGGCGTCCCCATCAGCGCCCCCACGGCCAGCGCGAAGGCCGCGCCCGCCAGCACCACCCCCAGCCCGGCCTTGCCCAACCGCTCCGCCACCCCGGTCAGCAGGCTGCCGATCGCCGGCCCCACCCAGATCACCAGCAGCAGATACGGCACCGTCTGCTCGGCCACCCCGGTGTCCCGGACCAGCAGCGGCGTGTACTCGTCGAGCGCGCCCCAGACCGCGCCGACGGCCGGGACGAGCAGCATCGCTCCCCGTACCGAACGGTCCCGGCGGACCTCGGCCAGTCCGGCCCGCAGCGTGGCGAGGGCGGAGGCCGCCGCGTCCTTCCCCTCAGCCGCGGCCTTCCGGTGCTCGGGGAAGCGTGTCGCCACCAGCGAGGTCAGCACACAGACCAGCACACTCGCCGCGCCCACGGCCGGATGGCCGCCGAGGTCGAGCACGGGCCCGGCCAGTCCCATCGCCGCCATCACGGCGACCATGCCGACCGCCTGGGCGCGGCCGTTGATCCGCGCGTACCGGTCGGCCGCGCCGAGCCGGTCCAGTTCGTCGTAGACGAGTGCCTCCAGCGCCCCGGAGCCGAGCGCGCCGCGCACGCCCCAGAGCACGAAGCCGAGCGCGAATGCCCAGTACGACGGGACGATCACCCACAGGGCGAAGCCGGCCGCGGTGAGCAGGGGCCCCAGCCGGAGCAGCATCCGCCGGGACACGGCGTCGGCCCAGGCGCCGGACGGCACCTCCAGCACGATCCCGGTGATCGACCA
Source organism: Streptomyces phaeolivaceus (assembly GCF_009184865.1). Lineage (NCBI taxonomy): Bacteria > Bacillati > Actinomycetota > Actinomycetes > Kitasatosporales > Streptomycetaceae > Streptomyces > Streptomyces phaeolivaceus. Next base: position 1,417,454 of record NZ_CP045096.1, read on the forward strand.
CAGGGCGAACAGGGAGGAGATCTGCCAGATCGACAGGCCGGTGTCGCTGAACAGCAGCGCGTACACCGGGTAGAGCAGCACGAAGTCGTCGAGGAACGCGTAGCCGTACAGCGTGGCCGTCAGCCGCCGGACACCACTGGTCCGGACACCGGGCACGCGCGCGGGTGAGAGAGTCATGAGGCCTTCCCGAGGGAGCGGATCGGACGTCGGAGACACGACGTCCGAGGCGGTCCTCGGGCGGCACGGCTGGTGGATCAATGTCGCCAGGTCATGACACCGATGCTAGTCGGGGCGCCCCGTCCGGCCCAGTGGAATACGGGGATCACTCCCGGGCGGTCACGGCCGGGCCCAGCGCGAACGTGGTGATCACCGCGGCGTGGTCGGACGGCCAGTCGTTGTCCTCGACGTCCGGCCAGCGGCGGGGTGTGCCGCTGACGTACGTCCGGGAGTCGAGCACCGCGAGGCCCCGGTGCAGGACGAAGTCGATGCGGTCCTGCGGCTCGGGCCGGCCGCTGCCGTCCTCGTGGGCGACGTGGATCGGCGACCAGGTGTGACCGGGCCGCCGTACGGGGTCGGGGTGCGCCTCGCGGTAGGAGTCGCGCAGGCCCGCGCGCTCGGCGGCCCTGCTCACCGGCCAGTCGACGTCCGTGCGGTCGAGGTGCGAGGGGGCGTTGAAGTCGCCGACCAGGACGACCGGCACGGCCGGCGCCCCCGACCCGCCCGGGGTGGTGTCCTCGATCCGGCGCAGGCAGTCCCGCAGCTGGGCGAGGCGTACCTCCTCGTGGGCGATCAGCTCGGCGGCGGGCAGCCCGTCGAAGGCGGCCTCGTAGGGCCCGTACGGCTGGTAGTCGAGGTGGACGGTCCAGATGTCCACCTCGGTGCCGGAGTCGGTGCTGATCCGGACGCCCGCCGCGCCGTGGAAGCCGACGTCGGGGTCGCCGAGGCGGGCCGTGATCGGGTGGCGGCTGATGATGCCGAGGTTGTCGCCGGCCCGGTGGTGGTGCCAGCCGAGGGCGTCGGCCAGTTCCTGGGCGGCGGTGCCGTACGTCTCCTGGAGGCCGACCACGTCGACACCGGTCTCAGTGATGATCTTGAGCTGTTTGGCCCGATGGTCGCGGACCTTGGTGCCGCCGTGCCAGAGGTTCCAGGTCATCACGCGCAGGGCGGGCCCGTCGGGGGCGACCAGCAGGCGCAGGCTCGCCGGGGTCACGGCCTCCAGGCTGTCCCGTACGGTCCGGCCCGGGGCCTCGTCGATGGGGGCGAGCGAGGGCACGGCCAGCACCACGCAGCCCGCGGCCTCGGCGGAGGTGACCCCGGTCCGGGTGTCCTCGACGGCGACACAGGCGGCGGGGTCGACGCCGAGGGAGCGGCAGGCGGCGAGATAGGGGTCGGGGGCGGGTTTGGTGTGCTCGGTGTCGTCGGCGGTGACCGAGACGGCGAACAGGTCGCGGCCGAGGACGTCGAGGACGGTGTCGGCGACGGCGCGCGGGGAGGCGGTGACCAGGGCGGTGGGGACGCCCTCGCGGGCCAGCGCCCGCAGCAGTTCCAGCGCGCCCGGCCGGGGCACGATCCCGGTGCGGACCCGGTCGGCGAACTCCCGGTGCAGGTCGGCGGCCAGCGCGTCCCGTTCGGCTCCGGTGAGCCCGGCGAGCCAGGCGGCGGTGTGCTCGACCGGGCGGCCCAGGACGTCGGGCTGGTCGGCCTCGGTCAGCGCGCGCCCGAGGCCGGCGGCCACGTCTTCGACCGCCTCCCACCACAGCCGCTCGGTGTCGACGAGCGTGCCGTCCATGTCGAACAGGGCGGCTTGGAGCGGGAGTCGAGACAAGGGTTTCTCTTTCCATGGGGGGGTTGTCGCCCGGCTGTGGGGGCCGGGCCGCGGGGTGGATGCTCAGCGGGTGGTGCGCTCGGCGACCAGCACGGGCCGTTCCGGGAGGCTCACGGTCACGACCGCCCCGGCGCCGAGCGTGGCGGCCTCGTGCGTGGGCAGGTCGGCCTTCACCTCGGTGCCGTCGGCGAGCCGGACGGTGAGGCGGGTGGCGGCGCCGAGGAACGCGGTGGCGACCACCCGGGCCGCCCCGGTGCCGTCGGCGCGTACGGCGACCGCCTCCGGCCGCACCAGCACGTCCACCTCCCCGGCGGTCGGCGCCGGCCCGTCCACGGGCAGCCGCCGGCCGAGCACCTCGACCGTCGTGCCGTCCAGCCGCCCCGGGATCCGGCTCATCGTGCCGACGAACTCGGCGACGAAGGCGGTGGCCGGACGGCCGTACAACTCGACGGGCACCGCGCACTGTTCCAGCCGTCCGGCCCGCATCACGGCGACCCGGTCGGCCATGGACAGCGCCTCCTCCTGGTCGTGGGTGACGAACAGGGTGGTGATGCCCAGCTCCTGCTGGACCCTGCGGATCTCCTCGCGCAGGGTCAGCCGTACCTTGGCGTCGAGGGCGGAGAGCGGTTCGTCGAGCAGCAGCACCCGGGGCCGCAGGGCGAGCGCGCGGGCGAGGGCGACGCGCTGCTGCTGGCCGCCGGAGAGCTGGTGCGGGTACTGGTCGCCCTTGTCGGCGAGTCCTACGAGGTCGAGCAACTCGGCGGCCCGGGAGCGTCGTTCAACCGTACGCACCTTGCGCATCCGCAGTCCGAAGGCCACGTTGTCGAGGGCGCTGAGGTGCGGGAAGAGGCTGTACGACTGGAAGACCATCCCGGCGTCGCGGCGGTGCGCCGGGACCCGGGTGACGTCGGCCCCGTCGACCAGTACCTCGCCGGAGTCGGGGTGTTCGAAGCCGGCGAGCATCCGCAGCGCGGTGGTCTTGCCGCAGCCGGACGGGCCGAGCAGAGCGAGCAGTTCGCCGGGCCGGACGGTCAGGTCGAGTCCGTCGAGGGCGACGGTTGTCCCGAACTCACGGCGCAGACCCCGGAATTCGACGGTCGCGGCGGTGTCGGTGGCGGTCTTCTCAAGTTTGTCGAGCACGGTCATGGTTCATCCCCCGGAGGCGGAAGCGGTTCGGGTGCGTCCGCCGAAGGAGGCGAGCGCGAGGAGCATGGCCCAGGTGACGAGCAGGCTGAGCACCGAGACGGCGACGGAGAGCTGGGCCTGTGAGCCGCTGACGTTGACGATCCACACGGCGAACGGCCGGAAGCCCAGCAGTTGGGCGACGGTGAACTCGCCGAGGACCAGCGCCAGGGTGAGGAACGCGGAGTTGAGCAGCGCCCCGCGCAGATTGGGCAGCACGGCCCGCACCAGCGCCTGCGGCCGGCCCGCCCCGCAGCTGCGGGCGGCCTCGACGAGGGTGCGTACGTCCATCGCGCGCAGCCCCGCGTCCAGCGCCCGGTGCACGAAGGGCAGCGCCATCACGACGTAGGCGAGGACGAGGACCACGGGGAAGTCGGGGTTCTGGATCGCCACGAAGGTCTGGAACAGCGGGGTCCGGGAGAGGTGTTCCGGCCCCCACTTGAGCACGGTCCCGAGTCCGGCGACGAACGCGATCGGCGGCACCACCAGCGGCAGCGAGCACACCACCTCGACCACGGGCCGCAGCCGGGGCGCGCCGAGCCGCAGCGCGACCATGGCGGGCACCATCAGCAGCAGTACGACGGCGATCGTGGCGGCGGCCAGTTCCAGCGAGAGCAGCAGGCTGGTCAGGAAGCCGTCGGTGCCGAGGATCCGCCCGTACGCGTCGAAGGTGATCCCCTCCCCCGGCACGTCGACCGTGAAGATCACGGAGGCGGCGAGCGGGACGAGGAAGTACAGCCCGGCGCAGAGGAGGACGAGCGGGCGCCAGGGGGCCGGGCGCACCCGGGCCGGGCGGCGCGGCGCGAGGCGCACCGGGGTCAGGCCAGCCATCGCGCACTCCGTCGTCGCAGGGGCAGGTAGACGGCCATGACCAGGCCGGCGATGAGGACCATGTCGAGGCTGAGGGCGAGCGCCACGTTCTCCTGGCCGACCAGGACGTTGCCGGAGATGGCGTCGGCGATCTGCAGGGTGACCAGCGGGATCGAACTGCCCACCATGGCCGCGGCGGTGGCGTACGCGGCGAAGGCGCTGCCGAAGAGGAGCACGAGCCCGCCGAGCAGCGAGGGGGCGAGCACGGGCAGGGCCACGTGGAGCCAGTACTGGAGGCCGGTGGCGCCGTTGTTCCGGGCGGCCTCCCGCCACTGGACGCGCAGCCCGTCGAGGGCCGGGGTGATGGTGAGGACCATCAGCGGGATCAGGAAGTACAGGTAGACGATGGCCAGTCCCCAGAAGCTGTAGAGGTCCCAGCCCTTGTCCGTCAGCCCGAACTGCCGGGTCAGCACACCCGCGTTGCCGAGGGTGGCGACGAACGCGAAGGCGAGCGGGACGCCGCCGAAGTTGGCGAGCACGCCGGAGGCGGTGAGCACGGCCTCGCGCAGCGCCGGGAAGCGGGAGGTCACCACCGCCTGGGCGAGCGGCAGCCCGAGGACGGCCGCGAGTAGGGCCGAGACCGCGGACAGCTCGACGCTGCCGAGGAGGGCGGTGAGGTAGGCGCCCTGCACGGAGGCGGTCATGTTCGCCGTGGTGTACGAAGTGGCGCCCGTGGCCGGGTCCTTGACGGTGAAGGCGCCGTTCAGCATGGCGAGCGCGGGCAGCCCGAAGGCGATCGTGACGAAGGCCAGCAGCGGGAGTACGGCGAGCCAGCCGCCGGTGCGGGGCCGCCGCTTCACGGAAGCGGCGGCCACCAGTCCTGGGTCGGCCTCGGTGACGACGGCGGTCACCCGGAGACCGCCGCGGCCCAGCCCTGCGCGAGCACGTCCTTGGCCTTGGTCTGCTGGTCCTCGGTCGGGAACTCGGGGGTGCCGGACACCTCGGGCAGCTTCGCCGCGGCGGTCTTGTCCAGCGTGCCCGCCTTCTCCATGGCGGGCATCAGGGCCGGGCGGGCGTACCCGGCGAGCCACAGGTTCTGGCCCTCGGCGCTGTAGAGGTACTCCTGCCAGAGCCGGGCGGCGGCCGGATGGGGTGCGTCCTTGTTGATGGCCTGGGAGTAGTACTGGGAGAACCTGCCGTCCTCGGGAACGACGACCTTCCAGTCCACGCCCTTGGACTTGAACTCGTCGGCGTACCCGGCGTTGAGGTAGTCCCAGTCGATGCTGATGGGCGTCTCGCCCTTCTCGACGGTGGCCGGGGTGGACTCGACGGGCGTGTAGTTGCCGTTCTTCTTCAGCTTGGCGAAGAAGTCCAGGCCGGGCTGGATGTCGTCGAAGGATCCGCCGCTCGCCAGCGACGCCGCCCACACCCCGCCGAACGCCGAACCCGACTTGGTGGGGTTGCCGTTGAGGGCGACCTGCCCCTTGTACTCGGGCTTCAGCAGGTCGGCGAAGGTCTCGGGGCACTCCTTGACGCGCTTGGCGTCGCACCCGATGGATATGTAGCCGCCGTAGTCGTTGTACCACTGGCCCTTCGGGTCCTTCTGGCCCTCGGGGAGGTCGTCGAACGCGGCCACCCTGTACGGCGCGAGCAGGCCCTGCTGGGCGGCGCTGATCGCGAAGGAGCTGCCGAGGTCGAGGACGTCGGGCGCGCGGTCCTGGCCCTTGCGGGAGGTGACGGCGTTGATCTCGTCCTGGCTGGCCCCGTCCGGGTTCTCCACCTCGATCTTGATGCCGTACTTCTTCTGGAACCCGTCGATCAGTGCCCCGTAGTCGGCCCAGTCGCGGGGCAGGGCGATCGCGTTGAGCGTGCCCTCCCTCTCGGCCGCGGCGACCAGGGCGTCCATACCGCCGAAGTCCTCGGCCGAGGTCGCGGTGGCCGCGTTCTCGCCGGTGGCGGTGGTCGAGGTCTCGGGGGCGGCGCCACAGGCGCTCAGGATGAGTGCGGCGACGACGGCGAGGCCGCCGCCCAGCACGGCGGTTCTCGGCAGGAAGGGGGTCACGAACTCTCCAGGGGTACGCGCAGGGGACGGTCTCAGCGGAGTACTTGTCTGAACAAGTTGACGTCAGTAGGCCTGCACTTCATGTCCCGCACGTAAACACTGGCGAAACCGTCTCCCGCGCTTTTCTGGACAATCGTCGGCCGTTTCGGTTCGGCCACGACACGGCCCGCGTGTCGTTTAGGCTGGTCAAGCTGTGCACAGTGACGAATGGACGAGCAGAGGGGAAACATGGCGGCGCGACACGAGGAGATCGCCGAGGCGCTGCGGCGCGCGATCGACCGTGAGGAGTACACGGTGGGCAGTCTGCTGCCCCCGGAGACCGAACTCGCGGCCCGCTACGGCGTCTCGCGCGGCACCGTCCGGCAGGCGGTGGCGACGCTGACCGCCGAGGGGCTCATCGGCTCACGCCAGGGCGCCCGCCGGGTGGTCCTGGCCGGCCGCCGCAGCCAGAGCTTCGCGGAGTTGCGCAGCTTCGCCCAGTGGGCACGCGCGATGGGCCGGGAGGCGACGGGCCGGGTGATCACCCAGGAGTACCGGACGGCCACCGCCGAGGACCGGGTGCGCCTCCAACTCGCCCCGGGCGCCCGCGTACTGCACGTCCTGCGGCTGCGCGGTCTCGACGGGCAGCCGGTCCTGCTGGAGCGCACGGTCTACGCCGACTGGATCTCCCCGGCCGTCGAACCGATCGAGCCGGACTGCCCCTCCGTCACCCAACGCCTCCTCGACGACACCGGTCTGGTCTTCGCCTACGGCGAGCACGTCATCGACGCCGTGGGCGCCGGCGCCCGCGACGCCGACCTCCTCGCCGTACGCCGCACCAGCCCCCTCCTCCGCGTCCGCCGCGTCACCACCACCCGCGAGGGCCGCCCGGTGGAATGGTCCGACGACCGCTACCGCCCCGACGCGGTGACCTTCAACGTCCACAACTCGATCGGCAACAACGCCCTGGCGAGGAAAACCGCGGAGTGACTTGAAGCCCCGGGCGCACTCAAGGGGCGCGGGGCTGCATTCAATGTGCGGCTCCGCCGCGTGGGCGCGACCAGCCCCCCGCGAACCCGCACCCGCCGACGAACCGCCCGCCCCGAGCCCTCAGGCGGGCGACCCGGACGAAAACCGCCGCAGCAAGGGCGAAAGAACGAGCACGGACTTCGTCCGCTCAACAAACGACTCCCCGGCAATCCGCTCCAACACCCGCTCGAAGTGCCGCATATCAGACGCGAACACCTGCACCACCGCATCGGCCTCCCCCGTGACGGTCGACGCGGCCACCACCTCCTGATACCGCTCCAGCCCCCGCTGGATCGTCTCCGGCGACGTGTTCCGCCGGCAGTAGATCTCGACGTACCCCTCGGTCTCCCAGCCGAGCGCGGCGGGGTCCACCCGGACCGTGAATCCGGTGATCGCCCCGGTCGCCCGGAGCCGGTCCACCCGGCGTTTGACCGCGGGCGCGGACAGCCCGACGAGCCGGCCGATGTCGGAGTAGGAGCGGCGGGCGTCCTCGGCGAGGGCGTGCACGATGCGTTCGTCGAGATCGTTCAGCACTGCGGGTGGATCACTTCTCCGGAGTCGCTAGTCGGGACCGGCGATAGCCGTAACTGAAGTAGAACACGAGCCCGGCGGCCATCCAGACCCCGAAGACGACCCAGGTGACGGTGTCGAGGCTGCCCATCATCCATACGCAGAACGCGAATCCCAGCGCGGGCAGCACCGGCGACAACGGCACCCGGAACGTCCGCGGCATGTCCGGCCGGGTCCGCCGCAGCACCACGACGGCCACATTGACCAGCGCGAACGCGAACAACGTACCGATGCTCGTGGCGTCCGCGAGCTGCCCCAGCGGAATGGCGGCGGCGAGCACACCGCAGAACAGCGAGACGATCACGGTGTTCACCCGGGGTGTGCCCGTCTTCGGGTGCACATACGAGAACACCTTGGGCACGAGCCCGTCCCGTGACATGGCGAACAGGACGCGGGTCTGCCCGTACAGCACGGTCAGCACCACGCTCGCGATGGCGATGACGGCCCCGGCCGCCAGCAGCGTCCCCCAGAACGCGTCCCCGATGACGTCCTTCATGATCCCGGCGAGCGCGGCCTCGGACTCGCCGAACCCCTCCCAGGGCCGCGCGCCGATCGCGACGGCGGCGACCAGCACGTACAGCGCGGTGACGATGATCAGCGACAGCATGATGGCGCGCGGCAGATCGCGCTGCGCGTTCTTCGCCTCCTCGCCGGCGGTGGAGGCGGCGTCGAACCCGATGTACGAGAAGAACAGCGTGGCCCCGGCCGTGCTGACGCCGGCCATGCCGAGCGGCATGAAGTCTCGTAGTTGCCGGACCGGAAGCCCTGGAGACCGATGAGGCAGAACAGCAGCAGGGCGGCGATCTTCACCACGACCATGACCGTGTTGGCCCGCGCGGACTCCCGGGCGGTGCGGACAGCGCGGCCGGAATGGTCACGCCGATCGTCCCGTCCAGCAGCTCGTTGAGGTACTCACCCCACCCCACGGCGACCGCCGACACCGACACCCCGTACTCCAGCACCAGACACCAGCCGCAGACCCAGGCGACCAGCTCGCCCATGGTTGCGTACGTGTACGAGTACGAGGAGCCGGAGACCGGGATGGTGCCGGCCGGCTCCGCGTACGACAGGGCGGAGAACAGCGCGGTGAGACCGGCGATCACGAAGGAGAGGGTGACGGCGGGCCCGGCCTTGGGGACGGCCTCGCCGAGGACGACGACGATGCCGGTGCCGAGGGTGGCGCCGATGCTGATCATCGTCAGCTGCCACAGCCCGAGGGACCGCCACAGCGACCCTCCCTCGCCCTGGCCACCCTCCGCGACCAGGCGTTCCACGGGCTTACGGCGCATCAGCCGGCCCCGACGCCTCCGGACGGCGGGGCCGGCTGATTCTCATGCTGCGGGGGTGCGCCTTGGTCGAGCACGCGTGGCTCCTTCATCGCTGCCGGTCAGGGCGGGACGAGGCCCACAGCACCGAACAACCCGGGGGCCACCGTGCAGGAGGTCCCCGCCACGCCACGTACAGCGCCTGTCCCCATGAGCCAGAGCTTCACGAGCGTAATGCGGCAACCTTGCGCGCCGACGCAAGATCGTTGCGTTGCTCCCGGGTGCGCGAAGCTTCGTCGCGCGACCCGTTCAGACCATTGCGCGCACTGTGGGGAAGGGGGAGACGGCAGCATGGCCAGGGGCGCGGGGCTGCATCCGATATGCGGCTCCGCCGCGTGGGCGCGACCAACCACGACGAACCCGCACCCGCCAACCGACAGCTCCCCCGAGCTCTCAAGCGCCCCTAGCTCCAACTCGCGTGCAGAGGCTTCCCCTCCGCATACCCGGCCGCGCTCTGAATCCCCACCACAGCCCGCTCGGCGAACTCCTCCAACGACCCGGCCCCCGCGTACGTGCAGGAAGACCGCACCCCCGCGATCACCGAGTCGATCAGATCCTCGACCCCGGGCCGCGCCGGATCCAGGAACATCCGCGACGTGGAGATGCCCTCCTCGAACAACGCCTTGCGCGCCCGGTCGTACGCCGACTCCTCGCTCGTACGGTTGCGAACGGCCCGCGCCGACGCCATCCCGAACGACTCCTTGTACAGCCGCCCACTGGCGTCCTGCTGAAGGTCCCCGGGCGACTCGTACGTCCCCGCGAACCACGACCCGATCATCACGTTCGACGCGCCGGCCGCCAACGCCATGGCGACATCGCGGGGGTGCCGCACACCCCCGTCGGCCCACACGTGCTTCCCGTACTTCTTCGCCTCGGCCGCGCACTCCAGCACGGCCGAGAACTGCGGCCGGCCGACCCCGGTCATCATCCGGGTCGTGCACATGGCACCCGGCCCGACACCGACCTTGACGATGTCCGCGCCGGCCTCGATCAGGTCCCGGACGCCCTCGGCGGCCACGATGTTGCCCGCCACGATCGGCACCCGGGGGTCGAGGTCGCGGACCTGCTTGATCGCGGTGATCATCGACTCCTGGTGGCCGTGCGCGGTGTCGATGACGAGCGTGTCGACGCCCGCGTCGAGGAGCTGCTTGGCCTTGCCCACGAAGTCGCCGTTGACGCCGACGGCGGCGGCGACCCGCAGCCTGCCGTTCCCGTCCACGGCGGGGCTGTACAGCGTGGCCCTGAGGGCGCCCTTGCGGGTGAGGATGCCCGCGAGACGGCCGTCCTTGTCGACGGCGGGCGCGTACCGGCGGTTGGCGGTGTCGAGGCGGTTGAAGGCCTCACGCGGGTCGATGTCGGCGTCCAGGAGCAACAGGTCGCGGGACATGACGACTTCGAGCTGGGTGAAGCGGTCTACACCGGTCAGGTCCGCGTCGGTGACGACACCGACGGGCCGCAGGGCCTCGTCGACGACGACACCCGCGTTGTGCGCGCGCTTCGGCAGCAGGGCGAGCGCGTCGGCGACCGTCTGGTGCGGGTTCAGCACGATCGGGGTGTCGAGGACGAGGTGGCGGCTCTTCACCCAGGAGATGACGTCGGTGACGACCTCGTTCGGGATGTCCTGCGGGACGACCACCAGACCACCGCGGCGGGCGACCGTCTCGGCCATCCGGCGGCCGGCGATGGCGGTCATGTTGGCGACGACGAGCGGGATGGTGGTGCCCGTGCCGTCCGGGGAGGCCAGGTCCACGCCCTGCCGCGATCCGACGGCGCTGCGGCTCGGGACCATGAAGACGTCGTCGTACGTCAGGTCGTACGCGGGCCGGATGTCATTGAGGAAACGCACGTGCCGCACATCCCAGTCGTTCAGAGGTGACCCCCTGACAGGACCGCCAGGGGGAAGAGCACGTACCTCATTGTCCCATGTCGGCGGGTATGAGCGGCCCCGACAGAACGTCCAGAGGGCCGGTGGGCGACCTAGGAGGATCCTCCGAGAGCGAGCACGATCCGCAGTTCGGACCCGCTGCCCCTCCAGTGGTCGGCGGCCTCGGCGAACACCTCCCGCGCGATCCTCCAGTCGTCCGGCTCGGCCTCCGCGTACTCCTGCCACCCGGTGACCTCGACCAGCCGTCCCCGCGCGGGCGGCGCCCACGACAGATCGGCGAGACAGTCCGCGAGCGCGTCCCAGTTCCGCCCGAAGTACCCGGGGAGCTCGAAGGCACGCACACACCGCTCCATGAACCCGGGCTTGTCGGTGACCCCGGCCAGCCCCAGCTCGACATGGGCCCAGCCACCGACGGCCAACACCTCGGCGAGCGTGCCGCTACTCATCTGCATACCGCCCCGCAAGGGGCGCGAGGAACTGCGCGATCAACCCCCACCTACCCGCACCCGCCCACCCAGCAGAGCGTCACGCCCCATCAGGATCCGCCCGATTCATGGCCGGCCGAGGCGTCTGCCCGGCCATCAGCAGATAGTCCGCCGCGGACGTGTCCGTGACGAGGCTGGTCACCAGCCCCGACCGCAGCACGGCGTCGATCGCGGCGGCCTTCCGCTGCCCGCCCGCGATCGCGACGACCTCGGGGATACGGCGGAGCTGATCGGCCTTGACCGTGATGCACCGCTCGCCGAGGTCCCGCCCGACCCGGCGGCCGTCGGCGTCGAAGAGGTGCGCGGACATCTCGGCGGCGACCCCGAGCGAGGCGTAGTGGCCGCGCTCCTCGTCGCTGAGCATGTCGTGCACCGTGGAGATCCCGGCCTCCCAGGAGCCGATGGAGACACAGGCGACCGTGACCTTGTCGAAGTACTCGAAGGCCCGCGCGATCCCGGTCTGGTTGCGCAGCGCGGCGGCGGTGGCCGCGTCCGGCAGCAGCATCGGCGCGTAGATGGGGTGGGCGTCGCCGCCCGACACCTGCGCGGCCCGCCGTACCGCCTCGACCGAGCCGCGCTCGGCGGTCCCGGCGTCGTACACGCCCGTCAGCTGCACCACCGTGCAGGGCGGCAGCCGGTCGAGGGCCGCCGCCATGTGGATGGTGGAGCGGCCCCAGGCGAGGCCGAGGATGTCGCCCTCGGTGACCAGTTCGCCGAGCAGGTCCGCGGCGACCTCACCGAGGTTCTCCGGGTCGGGCGACTCCTCGGCGTCGGCCGGGGACTCGACGACCACGGCGTGCCGGAGCCCGTACCGGGCGCGCAGCGCGTCGGAGCGCTCGGCGTCCAGTTCCGCGGGGACGCGGATCTCGATACGTACGAGATCCCGTTCGAGAGCGGTCTCCAGGACCCGGGCCACCTTGAAGCGGCTCACGCCGAACTCCTCGGCGATCTGGATCTTGGACTTGCCCTCTAGGTAGAAACGGCGGGCCATGGCCGCCGCCTGAACCAGCTCAGCGGGTCCCATCCGCATGGCTGACCGGCCCGCCGACATACCCGACACGGTCATCTCCTCACTGCTCTTCACACATGGATACGCCGTTCATCCTTGCAGATCCGACGTTTTCGATCAGCCCGAAGGAACGTCGTTCACGTTCCCTTGTCCCTCTGGACGCACGACGTGCCCCGCCCGCCTCGGCGTTCGCACAGCCGTACGTCTCTGTCATCCCTGTCCGTCAGTGGCCGCAGGCCCAGCCGGCGGTTGCCGTCACGGCGTCCGCCTGGGCCCGCAGCGCGCGCACCGCCGCGGCCGGGTCGTCCGCGCCGTAGACCGCGGATCCGGCGACGAAGACATCGGCGCCCGCCTCCGCGCAGCGCTCGATGGTGGAGGCGGCGACGCCTCCGTCGACCTGGAGCCACAGGTCGAGGCCGTGCTTGCTGATCAACTCGCGGGTGCGGCGGATCTTGGGGAGCATGATGTCGAGAAAGGCCTGGCCCCCGAAGCCCGGTTCGACGGTCATGATCAGCACCATGTCGAGTTCGGGCAGCAGGTCCTCGAACGGCTCGATCGGCGTCGCGGGCCTCAGCGCCATGGAGGCCCTGGCACCCTTGGCCCGGATCTCACGGGCGAGCCGTACCGGTGCGGCGGCGGCCTCGACATGGAAGGTGACGGAACCGGCACCCGCTTCCACGTACTGGGGCGCCCACCGATCGGGGGCCTCGATCATCAGATGGCAGTCCAGCGGCGTCTCCGTCGCGCGGGCCAGGGACTCCACGACCGGCACACCGAGCGTGAGGTTCGGGACGAAATGGTTGTCCATCACGTCTACATGGAGCCAGTCTGCCCCTTCGACCGCCTTCGCCTCGTCGGCGAGACGGGCGAAGTCGGCGGAGAGGATGCTTGGGTTGATCTGCGCGGCCATGGGCCAAGCCTGCCATGCCCGCCGGGGGTTGCGGGCATCGGTCTCGGGTGGGGACGGTGGTATCTCGGCCGCGGGGCACGGTTCTGGAGGTCGGTATGACAGGCAACCGGGGCATCGGGCACCTCGTCTGCGGGCGGCGGGCCAAGTGGGTCGTGCTGGGACTGTGGCTGGTGGTGCTGTTCGTGGTCGCGCCGTTCGCCACGAAACTCACCGACGCGCAGGACAACGACGCGGCCTCGTGGCTGCCGGGCTCGGCCGAGTCGACCCAGGTCCTGGAGATCTCCGAGGACTTCCGGCCCGAACAGATCCCGGCGGTCGTCGTCTACGCCCGGGAGAGCGGTCTGACCGCCGAGGACCGGGCCACGATCGAGGCGGACGTCCGGGAGCTCAAGCAGCTCACCGCCCACGGGATCATCGGCGACCAGACCCGCGGCCCGGTCTACGACCGTGCGGTGGACCCGAGGGCCGCCCAGGTCCTGGTGCCGATCACGATGGACGAGAAGGGCTGGGAACGCATCGCGCCCGCGGTCGACTCCATCCGGGACGACGTGGGCGAGGGCGACGGGATGTCCGTGCACATCACGGGCCCTGGCGGTACGTCCGCCGACTTCTCCGAAGCCTTCGAGGGCATCGACTCCACCCTGCTGCTGTCGGCGATGGCCGTGGTCATCGTGATGCTCCTGCTGACCTATCGCAGTCCCACCCTCATCGTGGTCCCCCTGCTCGCGGTCATCGCCGCCCTGTTCACGGCCCAGGCGCTGATCTATCTGCTGGCCGAACACACCGGCTTGACCGTGAACGGCCAGAGCGCGGGCATCCTCACCGTCCTCGTCTTCGGCGCGGGCACCGACTACGCCCTGCTGCTGGTGGCCCGCTACCGCGAGGAGCTGCGCCGTCACGAGGACCGCCACGAGGCGATGGCCCTCGCCCTGCACCGGGCGGGCCCGGCCGTGCTGGCGTCCGGCGCGACGGTCGTGCTGAGCATGCTGGTGCTGCTGGCCGCCGAGATGAACTCGACGAGCGGGCTCGGCCCGGTGGCGGCCATCGGCGTCGCGGTCGCGCTGCTGGCGATGATGACGCTGTTCCCCGCCCTGCTGGTGATCTTCGGCCGCTGGGTCTTCTGGCCGGTGATCCCGCACCTCGGCAGCGCCGACCCGACCGAGAGCGGTGTGTGGGCGCGGATGGGCCGCCGTTTCTCCCATCGGCCCCGCACGGTCTGGGTCGCCACGGCCGCCGCCCTCGCCCTGTGCTCGCTGGGCCTGATCCAGCTCCGCGCGGAGGGCATCAGCAACGCGGACGCCTTCACCGGCAAACCGGACTCGATCGTCGGCCAGGAGATCTCCGCACGCTACTTCCCGGCGGGCAGCGGCGACCCCCTCGTGATCATCAGCAACCAGGGACAGGCCCGGGAGGTCGGCCGTGTCGTCGCCGACACGGAAGGTGTCGTCGCGGACTCGCTCGGCCTGCCGCCCGGCACGAAACCCGCCCACGACGGCCAGGTCCTCTTCGAGGCCACCCTGTCCGACCCCGCCGACAGCGAGGCCGCGAAGCAGACCGTGGAACGGGTCCGCGACGCCGTCCACGAAGTGCCGGACGCCGACGCCCAGGTGGGCGGCGGTACGGCGGCCCTGCTGGACATGGACAGAGCGACCACGCACGACAACATCCTGATCATCCCGCTGGTGCTGCTCGTGGTCCTGCTGATCCTCTGCGCCCTGCTGCGCGCCCTGATCGCACCGCTCCTGCTGATCGGCACGGTCATCCTGTCCTTCGCCGCCGCGCTGGGCATCAGCGCGCTCGCGTTCAGACACATCTTCGACTACGCGGGCGAGTCGACGGACTTCCCGCTGTTCGTCTTCGTGTTCCTGGTGGCCCTGGGCATCGACTACAACATCTTCCTGACCACCCGTATCCGCGAGGAGACCGCCCAACAGGGCACCCGCAAGGCCGTGGTGACGGGCCTCGCGACGACGGGCGCGGTGATCACCTCGGCCGGTCTGGTCCTCGCCGGCACCTTCGCCGCCCTCGGCACACTCCCCATGGTCGCCTTCGCCGAGATCGGCTTCGCGGTCGCCCTGGGTGTCCTCCTGGACACCTTCATCGTGCGATCCGTGCTGGTCACCTCCCTGTTCCTGGACATCGGCCCGAAGGTGTGGTGGCCCCACCGGCTGGCCCACGAGGACGGCGGCACCCAGCCGCCACCGCCCCCGAAGGAACCGGCCGCTACGCGACCCGGCGGATGAGCGCCAGATACATCGCGTCCGTCCCGTGCAGATGCGGCCACAGCTGTACGTCGGGCCCCTCACCCAGCGCCGGGACACCCTCCAGCAGGGGCCGCGCGTCGATCAGTTCGGCCGCGTCGCCGTACTGCTTGAGCACGTCGTCGACGACCGCGCGGGTCTCGGCGAGGTGCGGCGAACAGGTCGCGTAGCCGACGACCCCGCCGACCCGTACCGACTCCAGCGCGGTCCGCAGCAGCCCGCGCTGGAGCGGGGCGAACCCGTCCAGGTCCTCGGGCCGCCGCCGCCAGCGGGCCTCGGGCCGCCGCCGCAGCGCCCCCAGCCCCGTACAGGGCACGTCCATCAGGACCCGGTCGAAGGACCCCGGCCGCCACGGCGGACGGGTGCCGTCGGCGGCGATCACCTGGTACGGCCCGGGATTGCCGTGCAGCGCCTTGGCGACCAGACCCGCCCGGTGCGGCTGCTTCTCGGAGGCGAGCAGTACGGCACCGCGCTCGGCGGCGAGCGCGGCGAGCAGCGCGGCCTTGCCGCCTGGCCCGGCGCACCCGTCGAGCCACGCCTTGTCGGACCCCTCCAACGGGGCGTGGGCGAGAGCGAGCGCCACGAGCTGACTTCCCTCGTCCTGCACCCCCGCGCGGCCTTCCCGTACGGCGTCCACGGCGCCCGGCTCACCGCCTTCGGAGAGCCGCACGGCGTACGGCGACCAGCGCCCCGCCACCGCGGCCTCCTCCCGGAGGAGTTCCCCGGTGGTGGACCGGCCGGGCCGGGCGACCAGGGTGACCTCGGGCCGCTCGTTGTCGGCTTCCAACAGATCCTCGATCCCGGCGCGTCCGCCGCCCAGGGAGTCCCAGAGCGCGGAGACGACCCAGCGGGGATGCGAGTGCACGACGGCGAGATGGTCCTCGGGATCGTCGTCGTAGGGCGGCGCGACCCGCTCCAGCCAGCCGTCGAGGTCATGCTGCGCGATCTTGCGCAGCACGGCGTTCACGAACTTGGCGCGCCCGTCCCCGAGCACCACCCGCGCGAGATCGACGGAGGCCGACACGGCGGCATGGGTGGGAATCCGCGTCCCCAGCAGCTGATGCGCACCGAGGCTCAGGACATCGAGCACCGGCGGGTCGACCTCGCGCAGCGGCCGGTCCACACACTCCGCGATCACCGCGTCGTAGGTGCCCTGCCGCCGCAGCGTCCCGTACACCAGCTCGGTCGCCAGCGCCGCGTCCCGCCCGTCGAACTTGTCGGGCCCCTCCTTCTCCCGCGCCCTGCGCAGCAGCGGCGGCAGAACGAGGTTCGCGTACGCGTCCCGTTCGTCGACGGCCCTGAGCGCCTCGAAGGCGAGCATGCGGACGGGGTCCTTCTGGGGACGGCGATACGGCTTGCCCGGCTTACGCGGACGGGACTGCTCACTCACGAAAAAGGTGCTCCGGATACGGGACGAGATACCACGCCCAGAGTACGCCGCGGGTGCGGACAGCCGGGCGTCGGCCGCAGGGGCCTGAGGACATGGTGGTGGGGGTGGGGCGGGGGCGTCTCCCGTCCCCCCGATCAGTCGCCGACGGACTCCCCCGACTCGATCCGCACCCCGCGCGCCCAGTCGGCGGCCCGCATCGGCTTCTTGCCCTGCGCCTGCACCCAGAGCAGTTCCACGGCGTACGACCCGGTGCCGACGTGGATGTGGTTCTTGCCGACCTCCAGCGCCCCCGGGGCGAGTTCGGTCCGCTCGGGCACGGGTGTGACCTGGATGAGCTTCAGCCGTTCACCGCGGAACGTCGTCCAGGCGCCCGGCGCGGGCGTGCAGCCGCGCACCACCCGGTCGACGCGCAGCGCGGGGGCGGCCCAGTCGATCCTCGCGTCGTCCACGGTGATCTTCGGCGCGAGGGTGATCCCGTCGCCGGGCTGGGGCACGGCCTTCAGGGTTCCGTCCTCGATCCCGTCCATCGTGGCGGCGAGCAGCCCGGAACCCGCGAAGGCGAGCCGGGTGAGCAGGTCGCCGCTGGTGTCGGTCGGCCGGATCACCTCGGTGACCGTCCCGTACAACGGCCCGGAGTCGAGCCCTTCCTCGATCAGGAAGGTGGACGCCCCGGTGATCTCGTCCCCCGCCATGATCGAGTGCTGCACGGGGGCCGCGCCCCGCCAGGCGGGCAGCAGCGAGAAGTGCAGATTGACCCACCCGTGCGCGGGCACGTCGAGGGCGACACGCGGCAGGAGGGCGCCGTAGGCGACGACCGGGCAGCAGTCGGGCGCGATCTCCCGGAGCCGCGCGAGGAAGTCCTCGTCCCGGGGCCGGTGCGGCTTCAGCACCTCGATGCCCGACTCCTCGGCCCGCTGCGCCACCGGGCTGGCTACCAGCCGCCGCCCCCGCCCCGCCGGAGCGTCCGGCCGCGTCACGACCGCGGCCACCTCATGCCTCCCCGACGCGATCAACGCGTCCAGCGCGGGAACAGCGACCTCTGGGGTACCAGCGAAGACAAGCTTCATGGATGACTGACGGCCTCTCGCACGGAATTTCGTCCACCCCGCACGCGACGACGCGGGACAACACCCCAGTCTATGTTCCCCACCCACCGCACCCACGGCCCGAGGCCACCGACGGCGAGGGACCCCCACGGGAGACCCGTATTTGTCACCCGACCCGCACGGGCGGTGCGCGGGGAGGAGAACCAGGCCGGAGCCCAGCGGCAGCGGGGGCGCACCCCACCCCACGCGCCCCACGCATATGCCCCCACGCCCCCACCCCGTTACCAGCGGAGCGAATTCGCGTTGGTCAAGAAAGAGTTGACCACTACGGGCCGCAATCGCGGCACCTCCCCCTTTCAACGCCGGTTCGAGAGGCTTGTTCATGGCCGACCACGCAACCCACGACGCCCAGGCTCGGGCCAGCCTGCACTTGCTGGTGCGGGACATCGAGCGGGTCCGCCGGCAGGTGGACGCACTCCGCACCCTCACCGCCCAGTTGGGCAACGTCTACCGCCCGCGCCGCTCCGGCCCCTCCACGGGCTTCGTCGTCTACGGACGCGCGCCCGCCCCGACCGTCCGCCTCGCCCAGGAGTTGCGGGACAGTGTCGAGACCCTGGTGACGGCCGCGGTGGACTTCGACCGCTCACTCGGTTTCTCGTGGGACGCGGTGGGCTCGGCCCTCGGGGTCACCAAACAGGCCGTACACCGGCGTTACGGCGCCCGCCGCGCCGCCGCCCAGGCCGCGGCGGAAGCCGAGCGTACGGGGGAGCCCCAGGGCACCAGGACCGTCAACGTCGCCGGCGGCCTCCCCACGGTCCCCGCCGCCCGGTCGATGCCCGCGCCGCTCCCGGCCCCGATGCCCGCGCAAATGCCGACCCAGCCGACAGCCGGCAGCCCCACACTCCGCGAGGACGTCAGACCCACGGCCTTCCCCGGCCCGCGCAACGGCTGACCGACTCCCCCACTGCCTCCCGGCACCCGACCGGGAGGCAGTCGCACACCGACCCGGACCCGCGGCCATGGCGCGAAGCCCTCTCAGCCGATGTCCAGCGGATCCACCCGGATCCGCACCCGCGCCCCCTCGCTCACCCCTCGCGCCATCCGCGCCGCCTGCGCGCTCTTCAGCGCCCCGGCCAGCGAGGCCCCGCTCCCCGGCGGCACCCGGATCAACGCCCGCTCCCACGGCTCCCCCGCCGCCGGTGCCCCCACGCGCCGCGCCCGCCCCGCACCCGTGTCCGAGGCGGCCCCGGTGACCGGCGGCGCGTCCATCGGCACGGGCCCCAACACCTCCGCGTCCGGCGGCAGTTCGACCGCCTCCAGAAAATCGAGCACGGCCTGGGCGGGCCCGGACACGGCCGCCATCCTCGACACCGGCGGAAAACCCAGCTCGGCCCGCTCCGCGAGTTCCCGCACCGCGTGCCCCACCGGATCCCAGCGCACAAGTGCCTGCACGGGCCGCAGAGTCGGCTCGGCGACCACGACGACCGTGCCGCCGTCCCCCTGGTTCCGGACGAGCGCGGCGGCCCCGATCCACCGGCGCAGCGCGTCCTCCCCGGCCCGCAGATCGGGCCGTCCGAGCATGGCCCAGCCGTCGAGCAGCAGGGCAGCCGCGTACCCGCCCTCGGCGACCGGCTCGGCCCCGGGCGTGCTCACGACCAGCGCGGGTGTCCCCGGCACGGTGTCCAGCACCTGTTCCCGCCCGGACGTCCGCACGGGCACGGCGGGAAAGGCCCGCCCCAGTTCCTCGGCGGTCCGCCGTGCCCCCACGATCTGCGCCCGCAGCCGATACCCCCCGCACTCGGGGCAGTGCCAGCCGCCCTCCTCCCGCCCGCACCACCCGCACAACAGGGCCCCGGCGCCGTCCCGCGCCTCCAGCGGCCCCGCGCAGTGCCGGCA
This sequence comes from Streptomyces phaeolivaceus, assembly GCF_009184865.1. Lineage (NCBI taxonomy): Bacteria > Bacillati > Actinomycetota > Actinomycetes > Kitasatosporales > Streptomycetaceae > Streptomyces > Streptomyces phaeolivaceus. The sequence goes on from NZ_CP045096.1 coordinate 1,437,118, forward strand.
CCGCGCGGGCTCGCGGCAGCGCGCGCACGCCATCCGCGGCACATAGCCGCGCCGAGGCACCTGCACGAGCACGGGCCCGTCCCGCAGTCCCTCCCGGGCCACCTGCCAGGCGAGGCTGGGCAGCCGCGCCGCCCTGGCCGCCTCGTCCCGCGCCAGATCCCCGTCCCCCACCGTCCGTACGAGGGGCGCGGCGGCCCGCACCTGCTCCCGCCCGGCCACGACGGGCACGGCCCAGCCGCTCTCCACGAGCTGGGCGGCCTCGACCGTACAGCTCCAACTGCCCAGCAGAAACGCGCACTTGTCGCGCGAGGCCCGCAGCTCCAACACCTCCCGCACATGCGGGAAGGGCGCGTTGTCGTCACTGTGACTGGCGTCGCCGTCGTCCCAGACGACGACCAGCCCCAGGTCCCGGACCGGCGCGAACATGGCCGCCCGGGTCCCGACCACCGCTCGTACGGCCCCGCGCCGGACGGCCAGCCATTCCCGGTACCGCTTCTCCTGTCCGGCGTCGGCGGTCAGCAGCGCGTGGCGTCCCTCCCCGAGCAGCGCACCGAGCGCCTCGTCGACCCGAGCGGCGGGCCGCCCGGCCGGTACGACAACGAGCGCCCCCCGCCCGGAGGCCAGCGTCGCCTGCACGGCCCGCGCGATCTCCTCGGCCCACTCCGGCCCCGGCAACGCGGTCCACACGGCCCGGGGCGCGCCCCCACCGGCCAGCGCCCGCAGGAATCCCGCACCGCGCCCGTACCGCAGCCACGTCCCGGGCTCGGGCGCGGCCGGGGGCGGCGCCGGCTCGCCCAGCTCCACGGCCTCCGCCCGAGCGTGCCGGGGCGGAACGGCCAGCTGCAGCACATCCGCGAGGCTCCCCGCGTACCGGTCGGCCACCGCCCGCGCCAGCCCCAGCAGCTCCGGACCCAGCACCGGCTCCGGTGAGACGACCTGGGCGAGCGCGGCCAAGGGCCCGGAGTAGTCCGATTCGGCGACCCGTTCGACGAGGAACCCGTCGATCAGCGAGCCGCCCTCCCGCCGCCCCTGCCTGACATTCCGCCCCCCGGCGCCGAACCGCACCCGCACCCGCACACCGGGCTGCGCGACGGCGTCCAGCTCCTCCGGCACGGCATAGTCGAAGTATCGGTCGAGATGCAGCACGCCCTTGTCGACCAGCACCCGGGCGACCGGCAGCTCCTTCGCCAGCGCCGCGCCCCGCCAGGTCCGCGGCTTGGCACGCGGCACCTTGGCCTTGCGCACCGCCTCCCGAACGAGCGCGAGCTGCTCCGGCCCCGCGTCCCCCGCCGCGCCGCCGCCCCGCTGCCCATCCTCGCCGCTCACACCGCCATTCTTCCAAAGACCACTGACAACCGGCGCCGCCCGAGAGCACGGGCACCGCTCGGGGAACGCCGAGGCCCGGCGCCCCGAGAGGGACGCCGGGCCTCGGCGGAATGCGGAACACCGAAGAGTCGGAGGCCTTACAGCCCCGCGGCCTTGCGCAGCGCCTCGACCCGGTCCGTGCGCTCCCAGGTGAACTCGGGAAGCTCACGGCCGAAGTGGCCGTACGCGGCGGTCTGGCCGTAGATCGGGCGGAGCAGGTCGAGGTCGCGGATGATGGCGGCCGGACGGAGGTCGAAGACCTCGTCGATGGCCTTCTCGATCCGGTCGGTGTCGACCTTGGCGGTGCCGAAGGTCTCGACGAAGAGACCGACGGGCTCGGCCTTGCCGATGGCGTACGCCACCTGGACCTCGCAGCGCGAGGCGAGACCGGCCGCGACGACGTTCTTGGCGACCCAGCGCATCGCGTACGCCGCCGAACGGTCGACCTTGGACGGGTCCTTGCCCGAGAAGGCGCCGCCACCGTGGCGGGCCATGCCGCCGTAGGTGTCGATGATGATCTTGCGGCCGGTGAGGCCGGCGTCGCCCATCGGGCCGCCGATCTCGAAGCGGCCGGTCGGGTTGACCAGCAGGCGGTAGCCCTCGGTGTCGAGCTTGATGCCGTCGTCCAGGAGGGCCTTCAGCTCCGGCTCCACGACGAACTCGCGGATGTCGGGGGCGAGGAGGGACTCCAGGTCGATGTCGCTCGCGTGCTGCGAGGAGACCACGACCGTGTCCAGGCGGACCGCCTTGTCACCGTCGTACTCGATGGTGACCTGGGTCTTGCCGTCGGGACGGAGGTAGGGGATGGTGCCGTTCTTGCGGACCTCGGACAGGCGCTTCGACAGGCGGTGGGCCAGGAAGATCGGCAGCGGCATCAGCGTCGGCGTCTCGTCCGACGCGTAACCGAACATCAGACCCTGGTCGCCCGCACCCTGCTTGTCGAGCTCGTCACCCTTTTCCCTCTGGGAGGACCCCTCGACCCGGGACTCGTAGGCCGTGTCCACACCCTGCGCGATGTCCGGGGACTGCGCGCCGATCGACACCGACACACCGCAGGAGGCGCCGTCGAAGCCCTTCTTCGACGAGTCGTAGCCGATGTCCAGGATGGTGTCGCGCACCAGCTGGGCGATCGGCGCGTACGCCTTGGTCGTGACCTCTCCGGCCACATGCACCAGGCCGGTCGTGATGAGTGTCTCCACTGCGACACGGGACGTGGGGTCCTCGCGCAGGAGCGCATCGAGAATGGCATCGCTGATCTGGTCAGCGATCTTGTCAGGGTGACCCTCGGTCACGGACTCCGAGGTGAACAGACGACGGGACACAACGCTCCCTGGGGTTGCAGCGGCTGCTGGCTGATCATTGGCGGACGTGCTCGGGGGCTGCGCCCGGCGTCGTCCGAGAACAGTTTATCGGTCGGGCTCCGCCACCGGGTCACCTGTCTCGCCACTCGGGAGCCCTGTGACCTGCGGCACGTGCATTCTGCCCAATGGCCGTCGCTGTCCGCCAGGGTCGCCACGCCCCAATGTGCGAGGTTCCAACAAGACGTGACGCGAATGGCACTGTCAGCCGAGCCGGCTCGCGACCAGGTCCCACACCGTTTCCGCCAGGGCTTCCTTCGGGCCGTACGGCACGGGGGTCTCGCTTCCGTCGGCGCCCAGCACCACGGCCTCGTTCTCCTCGGAGCCGAAGGTCTTGCGCTCCCCCACCTCGTTCACCACCAGCAGATCGCATCCCTTGCGGGCCAGTTTGGCGCGGCCGTTGGCGAGGACGTCGTCGGTCTCGGCGGCGAAACCGACGACCACCTGGCCGGGCCGGGGACGGTCCGCCGAGATCTCCGCGAGGATGTCCGGATTACGCACCAGGACGATCGGCTCGGGTTCCTGACCGTCCTTTTTCTTGATCTTGCCGGATGCGTACGTCCGGGGCCGGAAGTCCGCCACCGCCGCCGCCATCACCACGACGTCCGCGTCCGGCGCCGCCTTGAGCACCGCCTCGCGCAGCTGGACGGCCGTGCCGATCCGGACGATGTCCACGCCCGCGGGGTCGGGCAGTCCGGTGCCGGCCTCGATCAGCGTGACCCGGGCGCCCCGCGCGGCGGCCGTACGGGCGAGGGCGTAGCCCTGTTTGCCGGAGGAACGGTTGCCGAGGAAGCGGACCGGGTCGAGGGGCTCGCGGGTGCCGCCGGCGGTGACCACGACATGCCGGCCGGCGAGGTCCGGCTCGGTGACGCCCCGGGCCAGCACCCGGCGGCAGATCTCGAAGATCTCCACGGGGTCCGGCAGCCTGCCCTTGCCGGTGTCGACGCCGGTGAGCCGGCCCACGGCGGGGTCGATGACGAGGGCGCCCCGGCGGCGGAGCGTCGCCACGTTCTCCTGGGTGGCCGGGTGTTCCCACATCTCGGTGTGCATCGCGGGGGCGAAGACGACCGGACAGCGGGCGGTGAGGAGGGTGTTGGTGAGGAGGTCGTCGGCGAGGCCGTGCGCGGCCTTGGCCAGCATGTCGGCGGTGGCCGGGGCGACGACCACCAGGTCGGCCTCCTGTCCGATGCGGACGTGCGGCACCTCGTGGACGCTGTCCCACACCTCGGTGGAGACCGGGTGGCCGGAGAGGGCGGACCAGGTGGCGGCGCCCACGAAGTGCAGCGCGGAGTCGGTGGGCACCACCCGGACGTCATGCCCGGACTCGGTCAGCCGGCGCAGCAGCTCGCACGCCTTGTAGGCGGCGATCCCGCCGCTGACCCCCAGAACGACCTTGGGCTTGCCCACTGTGCCTCCCCGCACTCGGAATACGTCCGGCTCCGTACAACGTCCGACTCCATGACACACCACAGGCCCGGCAGGAGCACTGCCGGGCCTGTGGAAAAACCCACTGCGATCTGCAGATAAGACTTACGCGGGGCCCTCGACGGCCTCGGACGTCAGCAGACCCGCGTTGATCTCGCGCAGGGCGATCGAGAGCGGCTTCTCGTGGACGTGCGTGTCGACGAGGGGACCGACGTACTCAAGCAGGCCCTCGCCGAGCTGCGAGTAGTACGCGTTGATCTGGCGGGCACGCTTGGCCGCGTAGATCACGAGGCTGTACTTCGAGTCGGTTGCCTCGAGGAGCTCGTCGATCGGCGGGTTGATGATGCCCTCGGGCGCGGAGATGGAAGAGGACACGCTCTACCTTCCGATGGATGGAAAAGGATCGGTCGTGATCACAGAAAACGGACAGAGCCCGTGATCACACAACATCCATCAAGGCTAGCAGCTCGCGGGCCACGTCCTCGACGGAGGTGTTGACCAAGGTCACGTCGAACTCCGGCTCGGCCGCCAGCTCGATCTTGGCCGCCTCAAGACGGCGTTCGATCACCTCGGGCGGTTCGGTGCCCCGCCCGGTGAGCCTGCGCACCAGCTCCTCCCAGGAGGGCGGAGCCAGGAACACCAGCTGGGCGTCCGGCATGGTCTCGCGGACCTGCCGGGCACCCTGGAGATCGATCTCCAGCAGGACCGGCTCGCCCCGCTCCAGGCGTTCGAGCACGGCGGCCCGGGGAGTGCCGTAGCGGTTGCCGGCGAACTCGGCCCACTCCAGCAGCTCACCGTTGGCGATCAGCTTGTCCATCTCCTCGTCGGTGACGAAGAAGTAGTGGACTCCGTGCCGCTCACCAGGGCGCGGCTTGCGGGTCGTCGCCGACACCGAGAGCCAGACCTCGGGGTGTGCCTTGCGCATATGGGCGACGACCGTGCTCTTGCCGACCCCGGAGGGGCCGGAGAGCACGGTCAGCCGCGGACGTTCACTCATGCAGCGATTATTCCAGCAATCCCGGAGTGCCCGGGACTCCCTTCCCGTCGGGTGACGGGATCAGGAACCGGTGCTGCCGAACTCACGCTCCAGGGAAGCGATCTGGTTGGAACCGAGGCCGCGTACACGACGGCTCTCGGAGATGCCGAGTCGCTCCATGATCTGCTTGGCGCGGACCTTGCCCACGCCGGGCAGCGACTCGAGCAGCGCGGAGACCTTCATCTTGCCGATGACGTCGTTCTCCTGGCCCTGCTTGATGACCTCGTGCAGGGAGGCGCCGGAGTGCTTGAGTCGATTCTTGACCTCGGCCCGCTCCCGGCGAGCCGCGGCGGCCTTTTCGAGCGCGGCTGCGCGCTGTTCAGGGGTAAGGGGCGGAAGAGCCACGCCTACGTCACCTCGGATGTCGAACTGTCGGATACGGACCGGTGAGGAACCTAGTCGCCCCACACCTGGGGAGCCACGAGCAACACGCTTGCCCGTTCACCCTGCTCGGAGACTAGCGGCCAAGTCCGCCAGAGTCAGCGAGAACAGCGGAAAAGTCCTGGTCAGCCTCCATGGAGTCGGACATAAGACTTAAATCGCCCCGGATTTGAGAATGTATTCAGACTCAAGGCGGCCGGGAACCGCCCCTCGCCCACTCATCGGAGGTCTCAGGAGGCCGTGGTCGCGCCGCGGATCTCGTCCGCGAAACGATCCGAGGCGTCACGGAGCGCGACGACGTCGGGACCGTGACGAAGGACACCTCGGCTGACGTTCGGCACCACATTGCGGACAGCCGCCCCGAAGACCGCCGGAAGATCGGCCGGCCTGGCCCCCTGGGCGCCGATCCCGGGCGCGAGGAGAGGTCCGTTGATGTCCAGGTCGTACGACGACAGGTCACCCAGCGTGGCGCCGACGACCGCCCCGAAGGACCCCAGGGGCTCCTCCCCCGCGTTCTCGGCGGCCAGGTGCGCCAGCATGGTCGCGCCGACGTTCCGCCCGTCGCCGCGCACCGCGTGCTGCACCTCGCCGCCCTCCGGGTTGGAGGTGAGCGCCAGCACGAAGAGCCCGGCGCCGTTCTCGCGGGCCAGGTCCACGGCGGGCTTCAGGGAGCCGTAGCCCAGATAGGGCGAGACCGTCAGCGCGTCCGAGAACAGGGGCGCGTCCCGGTGCAGAAAGGTCTCGGCGTACGCGGCCATGGTGGAGCCGATGTCGCCGCGCTTGGCGTCCATGACGACCAGGGCGCCCGCCGCACGCGCCTCCTGGACGGACTTCTCCAGTACGGCGATGCCGCGCGACCCGAAGCGCTCGAAGAACGCGCTCTGCGGCTTGAGGACGGCCACCCGGTCCGCCAGCGCCTCCACGACCGTGCGGCTGAACCGCTCCAGGCCGGCGATGTCGTCGACCAGGCCCCAGTCGGCGAGCAGGGAGGCGTGCGGGTCGATGCCGACACAGAGCGGCCCGCGCTCGTCCATGGCACGGCGCAGCCGCGCGCCGAAGGGCTCGGTCATCCGGTCTTCCTCACGTCGGCGCCGACCGCGTCGGCGAGGGTGGCGTACGGGCTCGTGCGCAGACGGGCGGCGAGGCCCTTGTGGACGGCGCGGGACCAGAAGGGGCCCTCGTAGACGAAGGCGCTGTAGCCCTGGACCAGGGTGGCGCCCGCCAGGATGCGCTGCCAGGCGTCCTCGGCGTTCTCGACGCCGCCGACGCCCACCAGGGTGATCCGGTCGCCCACGCGCGCGTAGAGGCGGCGCAGGACCGCGAGGGAGCGCGCCTTGACGGGCGCGCCGGAGAGCCCGCCCGTCTCCTTCACCAGGGTGGGTTCGGATGTCAGACCGAGGCCCTCGCGCGCGATGGTGGTGTTCGTGGCGATGATCCCGTCCAGGCCGAGTTCCACGGCGAGGTCGGCGACGGCGTCGATGTCCTCGTCGGCGAGGTCCGGCGCGATCTTCACCAGCAGCGGCACCCGGCGGGTGCGGACCGTGCGGTCGGCGGCCTCGCGGACGGCGGTGAGCAGGGGCCGCAGCGCCTCCGTGGCCTGGAGGTTGCGCAGACCGGGTGTGTTGGGCGAGGAGACGTTGACGACCAGGTAGTCGGCGTGCGGCGCGAGGCGCTCGGTGGACTTCACGTAGTCCGCGGCGGCCTCGTCCTCCGGGACGATCTTGGTCTTGCCGATGTTGACGCCCACGACGGTCTTGAACACCGGCGTGCGGGAGGCCAGGCGGGCGGCGACGGCGAGCGAGCCCTCGTTGTTGAAGCCCATGCGGTTGATCAGGGCGCGGTCGGCGACCAGCCGGAACAGCCGCTGCTTGGGGTTGCCGGGCTGGGCCTCGCCCGTCACCGTGCCGATCTCGACGTGGTCGAAGCCGAGCATCGACATGCCGTCGATCGCGACGGCGTTCTTGTCGAAGCCGGCGGCCAGCCCGAACGGGCCGTGCATGCGCAGCCCGAACGCCTCGGTGCGCAGCTCCTCGTGGCGGGGTGCGAGCGCGGCGGCGACGAAGGTGCGCAGCACGGGGATGCGGACGGCGAGGCGGATCCAGCGGAAGGCCAGGTAGTGGGCCTCCTCCGGGTCCATCCGTTTGAAAACCAGACGGAAGAAAAACTTGTACATGGGTCAGTGTCCTCTTGGAGCCTCGGGGAGCCTCACGCAGAGGGGGACACCGTTTCCGGTGTCCCCCTCGGGGCTGCTAGTCGCGGGCCGCGATCAGGTGTTCGGCGTGTTCCTGGAGCGAGCGCACGCCCACGTCGCCGTGGTTGAGCGCGTCGATGCCCTGGACGGCCGCGGCGAGCGCCTGGACCGTCGTCAGGCACGGCACGGACCGGGCCACGGCCGCCGTACGGATGTCGTAGCCGTCGAGTCGGCCGCCGGTGCCGTACGGGGTGTTGACGATGAGGTCGACCTCGCCGTCGTGGATGAGCTGGACGATCGTCTTCTCGCCGTTCGGGCCGGTGCCCTCGGACTGCTTGCGGACGACCGTGGCGTTGATGCCGTTGCGCCGGAGCACCTCTGCCGTGCCGGAGGTGGCGAGCAGTTCGAAGCCGTGGGCGACCAGCTCACGCGCCGGGAAGATCATCGAACGCTTGTCGCGGTTGGCGACCGAGATGAACGCGCGGCCCTTGGTGGGCAGCGGCCCGTACGCGCCTGCCTGCGACTTGGCGTACGCCGTGCCGAAGACCGAGTCGATGCCCATGACCTCGCCGGTGGAGCGCATCTCCGGGCCGAGGATGGTGTCGACGCCGCGCCCGTGGATGTCGCGGAAGCGCGACCACGGCATGACTGCCTCCTTGACGGAGATCGGCGCGTCGAGCGGCAGCTCACCGCCGTCCCCGTTGGCCGGAAGCAGCCCCTCCGCCCGCAGTTCGGCGATGGTCGCGCCGAGCGAGATCCGGGCGGCGGCCTTGGCCAGCGGTACCGCGGTCGCCTTCGAGGTGAAGGGGACCGTGCGGGAGGCGCGCGGGTTGGCTTCGAGGACGTAGAGGATGTCCCCGGCCATCGCGAACTGGATGTTGATCAGACCACGCACCCCGACGCCCTTGGCGATGGCCTCGGTGGAGGCGCGCAGGCGCTTGATGTCGAAGCCGCCGAGGGTGATCGGGGGCAGCGCGCACGCCGAGTCGCCGGAGTGGATGCCGGCCTCCTCGATGTGCTCCATCACACCGCCGAGATACAGCTCGTGGCCGTCGTACAGGGCGTCGACGTCGATCTCGATGGCGTCGTCGAGGAAGCGGTCGACGAGGACCGGCCGGGAGGGGCTGATCTCGGTCGACTCGGCGATGTACGACTCCAGGCGGGTCTCGTCGTAGACGATCTCCATACCGCGTCCGCCGAGCACGTACGACGGGCGGACCAGGACCGGGTAGCCGATCTCGTCGGCGATGGCCTTGGCGCCGGCGAAGGTGGTCGCGGTGCCGTGCTTGGGCGCGGGCAGGCCGGCCTCGGCGAGGACCTGGCCGAAGGCGCCGCGGTCCTCGGCGGCGTGGATGGCCTCCGGAGGGGTGCCGACGACGGGTACGCCGTTGTCCTTGAGCGCCTGCGACAGGCCCAGCGGGGTCTGGCCGCCGAGCTGGACGACGACGCCCGCGATCGGACCGGCCAGCGACTCGGCGTGCACGATCTCCAGCACGTCTTCGAGCGTCAGCGGCTCGAAGTAGAGGCGGTCGGAGGTGTCGTAGTCCGTGGAGACGGTCTCCGGGTTGCAGTTGACCATCACGGTCTCGTAGCCCGCGTCGCTGAGCGCGAAGGAGGCGTGGACGCAGGAGTAGTCGAACTCGATGCCCTGGCCGATGCGGTTCGGGCCGGAGCCGAGGATGATCACGGCGGGCTTCTCGCGGGAGGCCACCTCGGTCTCCTCGTCGTACGAGGAGTAGAAGTACGGCGTCTTCGCGGCGAACTCGGCGGCGCAGGTGTCGACCGTCTTGTACACCGGGCGCACGCCCAGCGCGTGCCGGACCTCGCGCACGACGTCCTCGCGCAGCCCGCGGATCTCACCGATCTGCTGGTCGGAGAAGCCGTGCCGCTTGGCCTCGGCGAGCAGGTCGGGGTCGAGCTTGTCGGCGGCGGCCAGCTCGTCCGCGATCTCCTTGATCAGGAACAGCTGGTCGACGAACCACGGGTCGATCTTCGTGTACGCGAAGACCTCCTCGGGCCTGGCCCCCGCGCGGATGGCCTGCATGACGGTGTTGATGCGCCCGTCGGTCGGCCGGACCGCCTCCTCCAGGAGGACCGTCTTGTCGCCGGGCTCGCCGACGAACGTGAACTGGCTGCCCTTCTTCTCCAGCGACCGCAGCGCCTTCTGCAGCGCCTCGGTGAAGTTGCGGCCGATCGCCATGGCCTCGCCGACCGACTTCATGGTCGTGGTCAGGGAGGAGTCGGCGGACGGGAACTTCTCGAAGGCGAAGCGCGGGGCCTTCACGACCACGTAGTCGAGCGTCGGCTCGAAGGAGGCCGGGGTCTGCTCGGTGATGTCGTTCGGGATCTCGTCGAGCGTGTAGCCGACGGCCAGCTTGGCGGCGATCTTGGCGATGGGGAAGCCGGTCGCCTTGGACGCCAGGGCCGAGGAGCGCGACACACGCGGGTTCATCTCGATGACGATCACCCGGCCGTCCTCGGGGTTCACCGCGAACTGGATGTTGCAGCCGCCGGTGTCGACACCGACCTCACGAATGACGGCGATACCGATGTCCCGCAGGATCTGGTACTCGCGGTCGGTCAGCGTCATCGAGGGCGCGACCGTGATCGAGTCACCGGTGTGCACACCCATGGGGTCGAAGTTCTCGATGGAGCAGACGACCACGACGTTGTCGTTCTTGTCGCGCATCAGCTCCAGCTCGTACTCCTTCCAGCCGAGGATGGACTCCTCCAGGAGCACCTCGGTGGTGGGAGACAGCGTCAGACCCTGGCCGGCGATACGGCGCAGCTCCTCCTCGTCGTGCGCGAAGCCGGAGCCGGCGCCGCCCATGGTGAAGGAGGGCCGGACGACGACCGGGTAGCCGCCGAGCGTCTCGACACCGCCGAGCACGTCGTCCATGGAGTGGCAGATGACCGAGCGGGCGGACTCGCCGTGCCCGATCTTGGCGCGGACGGCCTCGACGACGTCCTTGAAGAGGTCGCGGTCCTCGCCCTTGTTGATGGCCTCGACATTGGCGCCGATCAGCTCGACGCCGTACTTCTCCAGCGTCCCGGCCTCGTGCAGCGAGATGGCCGTGTTCAGGGCCGTCTGACCGCCGAGGGTGGGCAGGAGGGTGTCCGGGCGCTCCTTGGCGATGATCTTCTCGACGAACTCCGGGGTGATCGGCTCGACGTAGGTGGCGTCGGCGATCTCCGGGTCGGTCATGATCGTCGCCGGGTTGGAGTTGACGAGGATGACCCGCAGGCCCTCGGCGCGCAGGACGCGGCACGCCTGGGTGCCGGAGTAGTCGAACTCGGCGGCCTGGCCGATGACGATCGGGCCGGAGCCGATGACCAGGACGGACTGGATATCGGTGCGCTTAGGCACGCTGGCCCTCCATCAGGGATACGAAGCGGTCGAACAGGTAGGCGGCGTCGTGCGGGCCCGCTGCCGCTTCGGGGTGGTACTGGACGCTGAAGGCCGGCCGGTCGAGGAGCTGGAGCCCTTCCACCACGTTGTCGTTGAGGCAGACGTGGGAGACCTCGGCGCGGCCGTAGGGGGTCTCGGAGACCTGGTCGAGCGGAGCGTCGACGGCGAAGCCGTGGTTGTGCGCGGTGACCTCGACCTTGCCGGTCGTACGGTCCTGCACCGGCTGGTTGATGCCCCGGTGGCCGTACTTCAGCTTGTAGGTGCCGAAGCCGAGCGCGCGGCCCAGGATCTGGTTGCCGAAGCAGATGCCGAAGAGTGGGGTGCCGCGCTCCAGGACCGCCCGCATCACGGAGACCGGGTGGTCGGCGGTGGCCGGGTCGCCGGGGCCGTTGGAGAAGAAGACTCCGTCGGGGTTCACGGCGTAGACGTCCTCGGCCGTCGCCGTGGCGGGCAGGACGTGCACCTCGATGCCGCGCTCGGCCATGCGGTGCGGGGTCATGCCCTTGATGCCGAGGTCGACGGCGGCGACGGTGAACCTCTTGGTGCCGATCGCCGGGACGACGTACGTCTCCTTGGTGGCGACCTCCGCGGAGAGGTTCGCGCCCTTCATCTCGGGGGCCTCGCGGACCTCGGTGAGCATGATGCCCTCGTCGGGCAGCGCGTTGCCGGAGAAGATGCCGACGCGCATGGCGCCGCGCTCGCGGAGGTGGCGGGTGAGGGCCCGGGTGTCGATGCCGCTGATGCCGACGACGCCCTGGGCGCGCAGTTCGTCGTCCAGGGAGCGCCGGGAGCGCCAGTTGGAGGGCACGCGCGCGGGGTCGCGGACGACGTATCCGGAGACCCAGATCTTCTTGGACTCGGGGTCCTCGTCGTTGACGCCGGTGTTGCCGACGTGCGGGGCGGTCATGACGACGACCTGGCGGTGGTACGACGGGTCGGTGAGGGTCTCCTGGTAGCCGGTCATCCCGGTGGAGAACACGGCCTCGCCGAAGGTCACCCCCACGGCCCCGTAGCCACGGCCGCGGAAGGTCCGGCCGTCCTCCAGGACGAGTACGGCGGGAACCCTGGCGGCTCCCCGGGTGGAGGTCGTCATCGTGCGCCTTCCGTTTCCGTCTTGTTGATCATCTGGTTCAGGGTCTCGACCCACTCGTTGTGCTCGGCCGCGCGGTCGGACCGGAATCCGGAGTCGAGCAGCTTGCCGCCGTGCTCCCAGGTGACGATCAGCAGCCCGCCCTCGGTGAGGACCTTGCCGGCGATGCCCTTGTCGAGCCGGGCCTCGCGCAGGGCGGCGACCGGGACGAAGAAGTCCGTCGCGCCGGGGCGTACGACGTCCAGGCCCGCGTCCGTCAGGGTCAGCTCGACCCGGCTGCGGGTGCCCAGGCCGTGCGCCACGATGCGGTCGAGCCAGTGCCCGGCGGTGGTGGAGCCGTGGTACCGGCCGCTCATGTCCAGTCTGGCTTCGCCGGGCTCGTCCGGCGCGGTGGGCAGCTCCGGGAGGTCGCCCTGGAGCGTGCCGCGCCACTTCCAGCCCTCGCGCATCAGCCAGTAGACGAGCGCGACGAAGAGGGCGAGTCCGACGACCCAGCCGATACGCGCGGCCCAGTCGGTGACCTCGGCCGATTCCTTCTCGGCCGCCAGCAGAATTACAGGTGTCACGTGAGCTTCCCGTCGACGAGCGTGGCCTTGCCCCGCAGCCACGTGTGCGTGACACGGCCCGGCAGCTCGCGGCCCTCGTAGGGGGTGTTGCGGCTGCGCGAGGCGAAGCCCGCGGGATCCACCGACCCACGGTATGCCGTGTCGACGAGCGTGAGGTTGGCGGGCTCACCTGCCGAGACGGGACGTCCATGACCGGACGCCCGCCCGATCTTCGCGGGCTTGACGGACATGCGGTCCGCGACACCCGCCCAGTCGAGCAGACCGGTGGCGACCATCGTCTCCTGGACCACCGACAGCGCGGTCTCCAGGCCGACCATGCCCATGGCCGCCGCGCCCCACTCGCAGTCCTTGTCCTCGTGCGGGTGCGGGGCGTGGTCGGTGGCGACGATGTCGATGGTGCCGTCGGCGAGCGCCTCGCGCAGGGCCAGTACGTCGCGCTCGGTGCGCAGCGGCGGGTTGACCTTGTAGACCGGGTTGTAGGAGCGCACCAGCTCGTCGGTGAGGAGGAGGTGGTGCGGGGTGACCTCGGCGGTGACGTCGATGCCGCGCGACTTGGCCCAGCGGACGATCTCGACGGACCCGGCGGTCGAGAGGTGGCAGATGTGGACGCGGGAGCCGACGTGCTCGGCGAGCAGGACATCGCGGGCGATGATCGATTCCTCGGCCACCGCCGGCCAGCCGCCGAGGCCCAGTTCGGCGGAGACGACGCCCTCGTTCATCTGGGCGCCCTCGGTCAGCCGGGGCTCCTGCGCGTGCTGGGCGACGACCCCGCCGAAGGCCTTCACGTACTCCAGGGCCCGGCGCATCATCACCGCGTCGTCGACGCACTTGCCGTCGTCGGAGAAGACGGTGACGCCCGCCGCCGACTCGTGCATGGCGCCCAGTTCGGCGAGCTTCTTGCCCTCCAGGCCGACGGTGACGGCGCCGATGGGCTGGACGTCGCAGTAGCCGTGCTCCTGGCCGAGCCGGTAGACCTGCTCGACCACTCCGGCGGTGTCGGCGACGGGGAAGGTGTTGGCCATGGCGAAGACGGCCGTGAAGCCGCCGGAGGCCGCCGCACGCGTGCCGGTGAGCACGGTCTCGGAGTCCTCGCGGCCGGGCTCACGCAGATGGGTGTGCAGGTCGACCAGGCCCGGCAGCAGCACCTTGCCGTCGGCCTCGACGACCACCGTGCCCTCGTCCGACAGACCGGTGCCCACCTCGGCGATGATCTCGCCGTCGATCAGGACGTCCTGCGGCTCGCCGCCCAGCACCTTCGCACCGCGGATCAGGATCTTGCTCATGGACTTACTTCTCCTCGGTGGTGCGGGTGTGGGTGACGGCGGGCTCGTTGCCGCCCAGCAGCAGGTACAGCACGGCCATCCGGATGGAGACACCGTTGGCGACCTGCTCGACGACGGTGCAGCGGTCGGAGTCGGCGACCTCGGCGGTGATCTCCATGCCCCGGACCATCGGGCCGGGGTGCATCACGATGGCGTGCTCGGGCATCCGCGCCATCCGAAGCCCGTCGAGGCCGTACCGCCGTGAGTACTCGCGCTCGGTCGGGAAGAACGCGGCGTTCATCCGCTCCCGCTGCACCCGCAGCATCATCACCGCGTCGGACTTGGCGAGCGTGCTGTCGAGGTCGTACGACACCTCGCAGGGCCAGGTATGGACGCCGACCGGCACCAGGGTGGGCGGGGCGACGAGGGTGACCTGGGCGCCGAGGGTGTGCAGCAGGTCGACGTTGGAGCGGGCGACCCGGCTGTGCAGGACGTCGCCGACGATCGTGATGCGCCTGCCGGACAGGTCCTGACCCAGTCCGGCGTCCCGGCCGACGAGGCGGCGGCGCATGGTGAAGGCGTCCAGCAGGGCCTGGGTGGGGTGCTGGTGGGTGCCGTCGCCCGCGTTGATCACGGCGGCGTCGATCCAGCCGGAGGTCGCCAGCCGGTACGGGGCCCCCGAGGCGCCGTGCCGGATGACGACGGCGTCGACGCCCATGGCCTCCAGCGTCTGGGCGGTGTCCTTCAGGGACTCGCCCTTGGAGACGCTCGACCCCTTGGCGGTGAAGTTGATGACGTCCGCCGAGAGGCGCTTCTCGGCGGCCTCGAAGGAGATCCGGGTGCGGGTGGAGTCCTCGAAGAACAGGTTGACGATCGTGCGGCCGCGCAGGGTCGGCAGTTTCTTGATCGGCCGGTCCGCGACCCGGGCCATCTCCTCGGCGGTGTCGAGGATCAGGACGGCGTCGTCACGGGTGAGGTCGGCGGCCGAGATGAGATGACGCTGCATCTTTCAGGCTCCGTAAGGCAGTTCGGGAGATTACGGGCAGTCAGGGGCATCGCGGAGGAACGTACGGCGCGGGGCCGCACGCGCGCGTGCTACTGCTGGGCGGTCCGCTTCGCACCGAGCAGGACGGTGTCCCGACCGTCTTCCTCGGCGAGCTGGACCTTGACCGTCTCCCGCAGCGACGTGGGGAGGTTCTTGCCGACGTAGTCGGCGCGGATGGGCAGTTCGCGGTGGCCCCGGTCGACGAGGACCGCGAGCTGCACGGCGCGCGGGCGGCCGATGTCGTTCAGCGCGTCGAGCGCAGCGCGGATCGTCCGGCCGGAGAAGAGCACGTCGTCGACGAGGACGACGAGGCGGCCGTCGATGCCGTCACCGGGGATCTCGGTGCGGGCCAGCGCACGCGGCGGGTGCATGCGCAGGTCGTCGCGGTACATGGTGATGTCGAGCGAGCCGACCGGGATCTTGCGGTCGGTGATCTCCGCGAGCTTGGCGGCGAGCCGCTGGGCGAGGAAGACGCCCCGGGTCGGGATGCCGAGGAGCACCACGTCGTCGGCGCCCTTGGCGCGTTCGACGATCTCGTGGGCGATACGGGTCAGCACGCGCGCGATGTCGGGGCCCTCGAGAACGGGCCTGGCATCGGACGGCGGCGGATCCTGGGGCAGGTCGTGCTGCGGGTTCTGCGGGTCTTGCGTGTCCATACGAAACGGACCTCCTTCTCCGCCTCACGGGACGGACCTTAAAGGACGTCGGATTTGCGCCGTCAACGTTAGCAGGCCCCGACATCGCCCCTGATCACCCCCCTGGCCCAACGGAATGCGGTTACCACGGAAGAGTCGGTCCGGACCATTCGGCTTGACGGGGCAGAGTCACGCTGCGTAACCTCACAGTGAGTCACCAGCCTTCGTCCGGGGAGCTATATGTCCAGCGAATACGCCAAACAGCTCGGGGCCAAGCTCCGGGCCATCCGCACCCAGCAGGGCCTTTCCCTCCACGGTGTCGAGGAGAAGTCCCAGGGACGCTGGAAGGCGGTCGTGGTCGGTTCGTACGAGCGCGGCGACCGCGCCGTCACCGTGCAGCGCCTCGCGGAGCTGGCGGACTTCTACGGGGTTCCCGTGCAGGAGCTGCTTCCCGGGACGACCCCCGGTGGCGCCGCGGAGCCGCCGCCGAAGCTCGTCCTGGACCTGGAGCGTCTGGCGCACGTGCCGGCCGAGAAGGCGGGCCCGCTGCAGCGCTACGCGGCGACGATCCAGTCCCAGCGCGGCGACTACAACGGCAAGGTGCTCTCGATCCGCCAGGACGACCTGCGCACACTCGCCGTCATCTACGACCAGTCGCCCTCGGTCCTCACCGAGCAGCTGATCAGCTGGGGCGTCCTGGACGCGGACGCGCGTCGCGCGGTCTCCCACGACGACAGCTGACACTCCGGGCAGCACCCAGCAGAAACGTACCGCCGGGGTGGCCCGAACCATTCGGTTCGGGCCACCCCGGCGATTTTTGCTCTTGAGGGGGCTCCCCCTGTCGGGCCTACGCGTCGGGTCTCCGCGTCATCCCTACGCGTCATCCCTGCGCAGCGAAGGCTTCAGGTCCTTCAGGCGCCCCAGCAGACCGTTCACGAACGACGGCGAGTCGTCCGTGGAGAACTCCTTCGCCAGCTGCACCATCTCGTCCAGCACCACCGCGTCCGGAGTCGCGTCGACCCAGATCAGCTCGTACGCCCCGAGGCGCAGGATGTTGCGGTCCACGACCGGCATCCGGTCGAGCGTCCAGCCCACCGAGTACTGCGCGATCAGCTCGTCGATCCGCTTCGTGTACTGCGCATAGCCCTCGACGAGCTCCATCGTGTACTCGCTGACCGGCGGCTGCCGGTTGTCGTTGTGGGCATGCCGGATCCAGTCCGCGAGGACGGTCAGGACGTCGACCCCGCGCTGGTCGCCCTCGAAGAGGATCTGGAAGGCGCGCTTACGGGCCGTGTTACGGGCAGCCACGGTTAGCTGTTCACCCGGCCGAGGTAGTCGCTGGTACGGGTGTCGACCTTGATCTTCTCGCCGGTGGTGATGAAGAGCGGCACCTGGATCTGGTGACCGGTCTCCAGGGTGGCGGGCTTGGTGCCACCGGTGGAGCGGTCGCCCTGGACGCCCGGCTCGGTCTCCTGGATCACGAGCTCGACGGCGGCCGGCAGCTCCACGAAGAGCACCTCGCCCTCGTGCTGCGCGACGGTGGCGGTGAAGCCCTCGATCAGGAAGTTGGCGGCGTCGCCGACGGCCTTGCGGTCGACCATCAGCTGGTCGTAGGTCTCCATGTCCATGAAGACGAAGTACTCGCCGTCCATGTAGGAGAACTGCATGTCGCGCTTGTCGACAGTGGCCGTCTCGACCTTGACGCCGGCGTTGAACGTCTTGTCGACGACCTTGCCGGAGAGCACGTTCTTGAGCTTGGTGCGCACGAAGGCCGGGCCCTTGCCGGGCTTGACGTGCTGGAACTCGACGACGGACCAGAGCTGGCCCCCGTCGAGCTTGAGCACCAGGCCGTTCTTGAGGTCGTTCGTGGAAGCCACGGTTGCGGAATCTCCTGGACTGACGTGGACGACCCCGGGCCACGCGCCCAGCCGATGAGCTAGAGCGCGAGCAGCTCCTTGGTCGTGATGGTGAGTAGCTCGGGTCCGCCGTCCGCCTCGGGGCGTACGACGAGCGTGTCATCGATCCGGACGCCGCCCCGGCCCGGGAGGTGGACCCCCGGTTCGACGGTGACCGGCACGCAAGCGTCCAGTTTACCCATGGCCGCGGGGGCCAACTGCGGGTCCTCGTCGATTTCGAGTCCGACCCCGTGCCCCATCAGTACCGGGAGGCCCTCTCCGTACCCCGAGGAGTCCAGGACCTGGCGGGCCGCACGGTCCACGGCGCGGTAGGCCGCACCGGGCGCCAGCGCCTCCCGTCCGGCCCGCTGGGCTGCGAAGACCAGGTCGTACAGCTCGATCTGCCAGTCGGCGGGCGAGGTCCCGATCACGAACGTACGGCCGATCTCACAGCGATAGCCGCGGTAGGTCGCGCCGAGGCAGACGGACAGGAAGTCGCCCTCCTCCACACGGCGGTCGGTGGGGATGTGACCGGGGCGACCGGAGTTCGGGCCGGCGGCGACGGAGGTGGTGAAGGCGGGGCCGTCGGCGCCGTGGTCGACGAGGCGGCGCTCCAGTTCCAGGGCGAGGTGCCGCTCGGTGCGGCCGACGAGGATCGATTCGAGGAGTTCACCCAGTGCCTGGTCGGCGATCTCCGCGCCGATCCGCAGACAGGAGATCTCCTCCTCGTCCTTGATCACTCGCAGCTGCTCGACCGCGCCGCCGAGGTCGGCCAGCCGCAGCCGGGGCGCGACCGAGCGGATCGCCCGGTGCCGGCCGACCGTGAGGTGGTGTTCCTCCACGGCGAGCGACTCGGCCCCCAGGGCCGTGGCGAGGTCGGCGGCGGCGACCGCCGGGTCACCGCCGGGACTCGGCAGCACATGGACGCGTACGGCCTCGTCGGGGCGGCCCTCGCCGATCTCACCGCTGGGCGGGGCACCGCAGACGAGGATGTCCTCGCCCCGGCCCAGCAGCAGGACGGCACCCTTGGGCGCCGCGCCCGCCAGGTAGCGGACGTTGGCGGGGCGGGTCACGAGTGCGGTGGCGCTGCCGCTGGAGTGGCAGCGATCCCTCAGCCGGGCTCGGCGTGCCGCGTAGACCTCAGACATGTGCCGAGCGTATGAGCTCCGCTGGTGGGGCGCCGGTCGAGCGGGGCCGAGTGGGGGCTCTGGGCGGTTACAGGGGTGCGGCCAGGGGTTGTGTGCCGTCCGCGAGCCGGTGGGGCTTCTCGCGCAGTTCCCCGCGCCTCTTCGGGGCGCGGGCTTCAGTGCGGGGTGGTCACCACTTCGGGGGGCTGGCGATCGACCTTGCCAGGACCTCGTCCAGGACCCTCGCCGTGGCCGGGACATCCAGCTGGGAGTTGTCGATGATCGGCAGTCCCGAGCCGTACCAGCCCGCCATCCGGCCGTGGATGCGGGCCACCTCTTCGTCGGTGAGACGGCGATTGCCCGAGCGCTCGGCGTTGCGTTCGAGGACAATCTCCAGGCCCGGCAGAAGGACGACGGGCAGCAGGCCGGGCCCGACGTGCCGCTTCCAGCCACCGAGGCCGACGACCGGGCGGTCGGGGAACACGGCGTCGTCGAGGATGCAGGAGATGCCGTTGGCCAGGAAGTTCCGGGCGGAGAAGCCGCAGGTGCGGCGGGCGAGACGATACTGCGCCTCGGAGTTGTCGTTCCAGCCGGACTGCGGGTCCGCGAAGCCGGAACGCACCCACTCGCGTACGTCGTCCAGGCTGATGTGCGCGGTGGGCACCCGGCGGTGGTCCGCCCAGTACTTGGCGACGCTGGTCTTGCCCGCTCCGGCGGGCCCGATGAGCAGGACCGCGAGCGTGGTGGTCGTGACGTCCGGCGCGCCCGTGGCGGGCGGCGGCATGGTGACCGGGCCGCCCGGCGGCAGTTGCACGTGTCCGGTGGTGTCGCGCGGGATCCCGGGCTGCTGCGGGGCCGAGGTGTGCGGATGACCGGGGCTGCCGGCGAAGCCGGGCGCGGGCGGCGGCGCCGGGACGGGTGGGCCGGCCGGTGAGGGCGGGGCCATGGGCGCGGGCGGGGGCGGCGGCACGGGGCCGGGGTGCGTGCCCGGGGGCGGCGGGTGGCCGGCGCCCGGGTTCCCCGGAGGGTTCGGGCCGGGCGCTCCCGGGTGCGGAGGGGCCGGGTGTCCCTGCTGGTTCACGGGCGGCGACCAAGGGGCCGCCGGGTCCTGCCCCGGCCGATGGGGCGGCGGCAGCGGAGCTCCCACTGCGTGCTGCATCCGGTGCCACTCCGTCTCGTACAGTCACATCGACACTGGCGGGCGGGGCCTTTCGACCCCGCCCTTACCGAACGGTACCGTCCCCGGCCACCGTTTGGTGAACGGCCGGGGGCAGCCCGAAGTGCCCAAGTGGCCATGGACACAAGGCGAATCAGGCAAGTGGTGCCCGAGCGGGCGTTACTGGCCCACTTCGCCGTAGGCGGCGAGGAGGATCGCCGGGTCGGGTCCTTCCAGCACGGTGGGCTTGGCGAGACCGTCCAGGACGATGAAGCGCAGCAGGTCGCCCCGGGACTTCTTGTCGACCTTCATCGTCTCCAGCAGTCGGGGCCACTGGTCGTAGCGGTAGTGCAGCGGCAGCCCGACGGATTCCAGGACCGTGCGGTGGCGGTCGGCGGTCGCGTCGTCCAACCGGCCCGCCAGACGGCCCAGTTCGGCCGCGAAGTGCATGCCCACGGACACCGCGGCGCCGTGCCGCCACTGGTAGCGCTCGTTCTTCTCGATCGCGTGCGCCAGCGTGTGCCCGTAGTTGAGGATCTCCCGGCGCCCGGACTCCTTCAGGTCACCGGAGACGACCTCGGCCTTGACCCGGATCGACCGCTCGATCAGCTCCGAGGTGTGCGGCCCGGCGGGGGTGCGGGCGGCCTGCGGATCGGCCTCGATCAGGTCCAGGATCACGGGGTCGGCGATGAAACCGGCCTTGATGATCTCCGCGAGCCCGGACACGTAGTCGTTGACCGGCAGCGAATCGAGCGCGGCCAGGTCGCACAGCACCCCGGCGGGCGGATGGAAGGAACCCACCAGGTTCTTGCCCTCGGCCGTGTTGATGCCGGTCTTGCCGCCCACCGCCGCGTCCACCATCGCCAGCACGGTGGTCGGGATGGCGATCCAGCGCACCCCGCGCAGCCAGGTCGCCGCCACGAACCCGGCGAGGTCGGTGGTGGCGCCGCCGCCGACACCGACGATGACATCGGTGCGGGTGAACCCGGACTGCCCCAGCGCCTTCCAGCAGTACGCGGCGACCTCGGCCGTCTTGGCCTCCTCCGCGTTCGGCACCTGGATCGCGACCGCCTCGAACCCCTGCCCCGCCAGGTCCGCCCGCAACGCCTCACCGGTGTCCGCCAGCGCCTCCGGATGGACGACGGCGACCCGCTTGGCCCGGTTCCCGATCAACCCGCCCAGCTCACCCAGGAGTTGACGCCCGATCAGGACCTCGTAGGGCTCGGTACCCGCCGTACCGCCGACCTGGATACGGGTCACTGTCTCGCTCATCAAGATTCCTTCGTGGATACCCCGGCCGCCGGGGCGGGGAAAAACGGACTCCTGCAGACAAGGGAGAAGAAAGCCGAAACGCCGCCAGGGCGGTTTCGGTGTCGGGGATCTTCCGACCAACACCCTTGACTCACACGGGAACTGATAGAATGTGACGCATGGCACAGCGGGTCAAGCGGGCGTTCAAGTACCGCTTCTACCCCACGGACGAGCAGGCAGCCGAGCTGTCGCGCACGTTCGGCTGTGTCCGCCTCGTGTACAACAAGGCACTGGAGGATCGCACGCGCGCCTGGTATAGCGAGCAGATCTCCTATGTGCAGTCGTCGGCAGCGCTGACAGAGTGGAAGAAGACCGAAGAACTCGCCTTCCTGGCCGAGGTGTCCTCCGTCCCACTCCAGCAGGCGCTGCGCCATCTTCAGACAGCGTTCGGGAACTTCTTCGCCAAGCGGGCCAAGTACCCGCGCTTCAAGTCGCGGAAGAAGTCCCGTGCGTCGGCCGAGTACACCCGCAGTGCCTTCGCATGGCGCGCAGGCAAACTGACTCTGGCCAAGATGATCCAACCGCTGGACATCCGCTGGTCTCGGCCTCTCCCTGAGGGCGCGGAGCCCACGACGGTGACGGTGTCCCATGACAGCTCCGGCCGCTGGTTCGTCTCGCTGCTCGTCGAGGACACTGTCCTTCCTGCGCCGGTCACCAACGGGGTGGTCGGTCTGGACGCCGGGATCACCTCCCTGGTGACCCTGTCCACCGAGGAGAAGATCACCAATCCCCGGCACGAACGCCGGGACCGCGCCCGCCTCGCCAAGGCACAGCGGGAAATGTCGCGGAAGGTAAAGGGCTCCTCGAACTGGAACAAGGCCCGGCGCAACGTCGCCGGGGTTCACGCCCGGATCAGCGACCGGCGCCGAGACTTCCTGCACAAGCTGACAACTCGGCTCGTCCGTGAGAACCGAGCGGTCGCAATCGAGGACCTTACCGTCCGCAACCTGCTGAGGAACGGCAAGCTCGCACGCACCATCAGCGACGCGTCGTGGACGGAACTCCGATCCATGCTGGAGTACAAGTGCGCCTGGTACGGGCGTGAACTTGTCGTGATCGACCGCTGGTTCCCCAGCTCCAAACTCTGCGGGGCCTGCGATACGGTTCGGCCGAAGCTGCCGCTGAACGTCCGAACCTGGACGTGCGAGTGCGGCGCGGTGCATGACCGCGACGCGAACGCGGCACGCAACATCCTGGCCGCCGGGCTGGCGGCGTCTGCCTGTGGAGACGGTGTAAGACCTCAACGGGAGTCCTCCCGGACGGGGCGATCGTCGGCGAAGCAGGAACCTCAGCGGGCGACCACCGAAACCTCCCGCCGCCAGGCCGGGGGCAAAGTCAAGCTTCCTTCAACTCCAGTGCGTCCAGGGCCGCTCGGGTGACTTCCTCGGGCGTACGGCCGTCGGTGGCGACGACGGCCGTGGCGACCTCCTCGTACAGGTTCCGCCGGGCCTCCATCAACTCCCGCCATTGTTTACGGGGGTTGACGGCCAGCAGGGGGCGGGCGGCGTTGAGGCCGGTGCGCTTGACGGCCTCCTCGACGTCCATCGAGAGGTAGACGACCTGGTGCCCGGCGAGCAGGGAGCGCGTGTCGGCGTCGAGGATGGCGCCGCCGCCGAGGGCGAGGACGCCGTCGTGGGCGGCGAGTGCCGTGTGCACGGCCTGCTTCTCGATGGCGCGGAAGGCGGGCTCGCCCTCGTCGACGAAGATCTCGGCGATCGCGCGGCCCTGCTCGGCCACGATGTCGTCGTCGGTGTCGCGGTAGGAGACACCGAGCCGCTCGGCGAGGAGCTGTCCGACGGTTGACTTGCCGACGCCCATGGGGCCGACGAGGACGACCAGAGGCACCGGGCTCACCGGATCGCGAGGTGGTCGAGGTAGGAGCGGACGTTGCGGGCGGTCTCGACGACGTTGTCGCCGCCGAACTTCTCCGCCACCGCGTCGGCCAGCACGAGGGCGACCATGGCCTCGGCCACGATCCCGGCCGCCGGCACGGCGGAGACGTCGGAGCGCTGGTGGTGGGCCTGCGTGGCCTCGCCCGTGGTCACGTCCACGGTCTGCAGGGCGCGCGGCACGGTCGCGATCGGCTTCATGGCCGCCCGCACCCGCAGCAGCTCGCCCGTGGTCAGACCGCCCTCGGTACCACCGGAACGGCCGGACACCCGCCGGATGCCCTCGGGGGTGTTCACGATCTCGTCGTGGGCCTTGGAGCCCGGGACGCGCGCGAGTTCGAAGCCGTCACCGATCTCGACGCCCTTGATCGCCTGGATGCCCATCAGGGCCCCGGCGAGCCGGGCGTCCAGCTTGCGGTCCCAGTGCACGTGCGAGCCGAGGCCCACGGGCACGCCGTACGCCAGGATCTCGACGACACCGCCGAGCGTGTCACCGTCCTTGTGCGCCTGGTCGATCTCCGCGACCATCGCCTTCGACGCGTCGGCGTCCAGGCAGCGCACCGGGTCCGCGTCCAGCTTCTCCACATCGGCCGGCGTCGGGTACACACCCTGCGGGGCCTTGGCCGCCGCCAGCTCGACGACGTGGCTGACGATCTCGATCCCGGCCGTCTCCTTCAGGTACGACCGGGCCACGGCACCCAGGGCGACCCGGGCGGCGGTCTCCCGGGCGGAAGCCCGCTCCAGGACCGGCCGGGCCTCGTCGAAGCCGTACTTCTGCATCCCGGCGAGGTCGGCGTGACCGGGCCGGGGGCGGGTCAGCGGCGCGTTGCGGGCCAGCCCGGCGAGGATCTCCGGATCCACCGGATCCGCCGCCATCACCTGCTCCCACTTCGGCCACTCGGTGTTCCCCACCATGATCGCCACTGGCGAACCCATGGTCAGACCGTGCCGCACGCCACCCAGGAACGTGACCTCGTCACGCTCGAACTTCATCCGCGCACCGCGTCCGTACCCCAGGCGCCGCCGGGCCAGGTGGTCCCCCACCATCTCCGTCGTGATCGGCACGCCGGCGGGAAGACCCTCCAACGTCGCGACAAGTGCGGGACCGTGGGACTCCCCCGCGGTCAACCAACGCAACCTGCTCAACGGTGCTCCTCCATGCTCGCGCCCTGTACTGCGTGCTGCCTACGGGTACGCGCGTCCTCGCGTACGGCGACGGCTACCGGGTGCGCGGCCCCGGCCCGCCATCTCCGATCCTCCCACGTCCGGGGCGGGACCCGGTCACGGGTCCATCAGACGGACGGCCGCGCGCGGGGCACCGCGCCGGTACACGCCACGCCCCGTCCCGAGCCGCGCGTCCCGGACGGTCAGCCCCGCTGGGCCAGCGCCCGCTCCCCCGCCGTACGCATCGCCGCCACCGGCGCCGCCTTGCACCCGGTCATCTGCTCGACCTGGAGCACCGCCTGGTGGACGAGCAGATCGAGCCCGCTGACCACGGCACCCCCGTACGCGGACCACCGCGCGGCCAGCTCCGTCGGCCAGGGGTGGTACAGCACGTCGAACAGCGTCGTCGGCCGCTCCGGCACCGCCCCGGACAGCGCGTCCGTCGCCCCGGCCGGTGTCGTGGCGATCACCAGCGGAGCGCTCAGCGCTCGCCCGGCCTCCGCCCAGTCCGCCGTACGCACCTCGATGTCCAGCCGCTCGCCCCACTGCCGCATCTCGGCGGCGCGGGCCTCGCTCCGTACGTACGCCACGACCTCGCCGGTGCAGATCCGGGCGAGCGCGGCCAGCGCGGAGGAGGCGGTGGCTCCGGCGCCGAGGACGGCCGCCGACTCCACCTGCTCGATGCCCCGCTCCCGCAGGGCGGCGACCATCCCGGGGATGTCGGTGTTGTCGCCGACCCGCCGCCCGTCCTCCGTGAACACCAGCGTGTTCACGGCCTCGACGGAGGTCGCCGTCTCACTGATCTCGTCCAGCAGCGGAATGACCGCCCGCTTCAACGGCATCGTCAGCGACAGCCCCGCCCACTCCGGCCCGAGCCCCTCGACGAACCCGGACAGCGCCTCCTCGTCGACCTCGAAACGGTCGTACGACCAGTCGGTGAGCCCGAGTTCGGCGTACGCGGCGCGGTGCAGCACCGGGGAGAGCGAGTGGGCGATCGGCGAACCGAGCACGGCGGCGCGGCGGTTGGTGACGGTGCGGCTCATCTATCCGTTCTGCGCTTCCTGGTACTTCTTACGGTTCTCGTTGTGCTCTTCGTTGGTCACGGCGAACAAGGTCTCGTCCTCGTTGATCGAAACGAAGTAGTACCAGGGGCCCTTGGCTGGCTTGAGTGCCGCCTTGATGGCCACCTCGCCGGGATTGCCGATCGGCCCGGGAGGCAGACCCTTGATCTTGTACGTGTTGTACGGGTCGTCGATCTGTCGCAGCGAGTTCACCGAACCCGTGGCCAGCTTGGATTCACCGCGCAGGTAATTCACCGTGGAGTCGAAGTCGAGGAGGCCGTAGGTCTCGGTGTTGTTCTTGTCGAGCCGGTTGTAGACGACCCGAGCAACCTTCAGGAAGTCCTTCTTGTACTTCCCCTCGGCCTGCACGAGGCTCGCCACCGTGAGCACCTGGAGGGGATTCTCCAGATTCAGACTCTTGGCCTTGCCCTCCAGGTCGAATTCCTCGTACTTCGCCTTGGAGAGGTCAACCATTTCCTTGAGGACGGCCTCAGGCTTCATCCCCTTGGCGACCGGATACGTGGACGGGTAGAGGAATCCTTCCAGCGGATCCTTGATGTCGTCGTTGTCGTTCGCCCAGTCGGGGAGGCCAAGAGTCTTCCACTTGTTCTCGGCGACCTCTTCAGTCGTACCCTTGTCGAGGTCCAACTCCTTGTCGACCAAAGCATAGACATCACGGTTCCGCAGACCTTCCCTGACCGTGAAGTTACTCTGGCTCTTCGGGTCGAGCATCAAAGAGATAGCACTTTCAGCGGACATCTCCTTCTTGAGGAGATAAACGCCCGCCTGAATATTAGGTCGGTCGGGGTTCTGCGCCAGCGCCGCAGTGAAGGCATCCACACTCTTCACGACCCCCGCCGCCTTCAGCTTCTGCCCGATCACCGAGCCGAATTCACCCTTGCCGACCGTCACCGTCACAGTCTCGCTCGTCCCGTCACCCGAGTAATCAGGAGCCTCGCCGAAGCGGTTCTGGAAGAACTGGTAGCCGAAATAGCTCACGCCGGCGAATCCGCCACCGAAGACCATGACGACCACCAGGCACGCGCAACCACTGCGGCGTTTCTTGCCGCCTTTGCCCGGCTTCTTGGACTTTCCGCCGCGGCCCTTGCGGTCACCGCGGCCGGTACGTTCCTCGGCCTCGTCGTCATCGTCGTCGGCGCCGCCCGCGAAGAAGGCGTGTTCGCCCTGGTCCGGTCCGGGGTCCCAGTCGGTGCGCTCGGCGGTCGGCTGCTTCTCGGCCTCGGGCTCCGGGGCGGGCGTGGCCGCCGGCGTGGTGTCCGCGCGTCGGCGCGAGGGCGGCTCCGGCGGCGGATACGCGTCGGGGGTGCCGTAGAAGTCCTGCTGGCCGGCGCCGTAGGCCATCGCCTGCTGCTGACCGTAGGGGTCCGCCGGGTCGGGGACGTAGGCGCCCTGCGCGTGCTGCTGTGTTCCGTTGTTCCAGCCGCCGTTGACCTGGTCGTACTGCTGCTGGTGCTGGTTGTGGCCGGGGTACTGCTGCCCGGGGTCGCCGTACTCCTGCTGGTACTGCTGCTGGGCGTAGGCGTCGTGATGACCCTGATGGCCCTGATGACCGTTGTTCCAGCCGCCGTTGCCGTTGTCGTACTGCTGCTGCTCCGGGTACTGCTGCTGCGGCTGGCCGCCGTAAGGGGACTGCTGGCCCGCCTGGGCCTGCTGTCCGTCCCATCCGCCGTCCCCGTACAACGGGTCGTCCGGATGCCACGGTTCGGAGCCTGGGCCCCGGCCATACTCAGTCATCGCTCCCCTAGAGCCGCGAGGCGGCGGTCACGCGGGGCCTGTGGCTCGGCTTTCGTCCCCGCCTCTTTTTGTGCGGTGGCTGTTCGAAGGCCACCACATCGCGCGGAACGTTACCGTATCGCGATCAGATGACCACTTCGACGCCCTCGCCCGGAGCTTTACCTGACACCCGTTCGGATTCCAGCGCCTGTTGCAGGATGATCACGGCTGCCGCCTGGTCAATGACCGACCTGCCCTTTTTGGATTTCACACCTGAGGCACGCAGTCCTTGACTCGCCGTCACTGTGGTCATCCTCTCGTCGAGAAGTCTGACCGGAACGGGCGCGATCATTCGCGCCAACTCCTGGGCGAACCCCCGTACCTTGGCTGCCGCCGGGCCTTCACCTCCCTTGAGGGAGCGCGGGAGTCCGATGATTACCTCGATAGGTACGTACTCGTCGATCAATTGTCTCAATCGACGCTGAGCTGCGGGGACATCGCGTCCCGGGACGGTCTCGACCGGGGTGGCGAGGATCCCGTCGGGGTCGCAGGAGGCGACCCCGATCCGGGCGTCCCCGACGTCGATCGCGAGCCGACGGCCCCGGCGCATGACCGGGCCGTCGGCTTCGCCACTGTGATCGTTCGTGCTCACTTGGCCGTCTCGGCGACCAGGCGTTCGACCGCGTCCATGGCCTCGCCGATGGCGGCCGGGTTCTGGCCGCCGCCCTGGGCGACGTCCGGCTTGCCGCCACCGCCGCCACCGAGGGTCTTGGCGGCCGTACGGACCAGGTCACCGGCCTTCAGACCGCGCTCACGGGCGGCCTCGTTGGTGGCGATGACCGTCAGCGGCTTGCCGTTCGCCGTGGTGAACAGGGCGACGACGACGGCCCGGCCGCCCTGGATACGGCCCCGCACGTCGAGGACCAGCTTGCGGAGGTCGTCGGGGGTCGTGCCGTCCGGGACCTGACCGGTCACCAGGGCGACTCCGCGTACGTCCTTGGCGGACTCGGCGAGACCGGCGGCGGCCTGCAGCACCTTCTCGGCGCGGAACTTCTCGATCTCCTTCTCGGCGTCCTTCAACTTGCCGAGCATGGCGGAGACCTTCTCCGGAAGCTCCTCCGGCCGGCCCTTGATCAGCTCCTGGAGCTGGGCGACGACCGTGTGCTCACGGGCGAGGAAGTTGTAGGCGTCGACACCGACCAGGGCCTCGATACGGCGCACCCCGGAGCCGATGGACGACTCGCCGAGCAGCTTGACCAGGCCGAGCTGCGAGGTGTTGTGGACGTGCGTACCGCCGCACAGCTCCTTGGAGAAGTCGCCGATGGTGACCACGCGGACGCGCTCGCCGTACTTCTCGCCGAACTCGGCGATGGCACCCTGCTTCTTGGCCTCGTCGAGGCTCAGGATCTCGGCGTGCACGTCCAGGTCGCGGGCGAGCACCTCGTTGATCTTCTGCTCGACGTCGGTCATCACGGCCGTGGGAACGGCGGACGGGGAGCCGAAGTCGAAGCGGAAGCGGCCGGGCTGGTTCTCCGAACCGGCCTGGGCGGCGGTCGGGCCGAGGGCATCGCGCAGGGCCTGGTGGGTGAGGTGCGTGGCCGAGTGGGCGCGGGCGATGGCCGTACGGCGACGGCCGTCGATCGCGGCATGGGCCTTGGCGCCGATGGTCACCTCGCCGACCTGGACGACGCCCTTGTGGACGTACACGCCCGGGACCGGCTTCTGGCAGTCGCGGATCTCGATGACGGCACCGGAGTCGACCTTGATCCGGCCGGTGTCACCGATCTGACCGCCGCCCTCGGCGTAGAACGGGGTGCGGTCGAGGACGATCTCGACCTCGTCGCCCTCGGTGGCGGCGGGCGAGGGCGTGCCGTTGACGAGAATGCCGACGATGGTGGTCTCGCCCTCGGTGTCCGAGTAGCCGATGAACTCGGTCTCGCCGGCCCTGTCGGCGATCTCGCGGTAGGAACCGACGCCGGCGTGGCCGGTCTTCTTGGCCTGGGCGTCGGCCTTGGCGCGCTCCCGCTGCTCCTTCATCAGACGGCGGAAGCCGTTCTCGTCCACGGAGAGGCCCTGTTCGGCGGCCATCTCCAGGGTGAGGTCGATGGGGAAGCCCCAGGTGTCGTGGAGCAGGAAGGCCTTGTCGCCGGCGAGGACCTTGCCACCGGAGGCCTTGGTCTCCGTCACGGCGGTGTCGAGGATGTTGGTGCCGGCCTTGAGCGTCTTGAGGAAGGCGTTCTCCTCGGCGAGGGCGACCTTCTCGATGCGCTCGCGGTCCGTGACCAGCTCCGGGTACTGCTGGCCCATCATGGCGATGACGGTGTCGATGAGGTCCTTGACGACCGGGCCGGTGGCGCCGAGCAGCCGCATGTTGCGGATGGCGCGGCGCATGATGCGGCGCAGGACGTAGCCACGGCCCTCGTTGCCGGGGGTGACGCCGTCGCCGATGAGCATGACCGACGTCCGCATGTGGTCGGTGACCACGCGCAGGGAGACGTCCGAGTCGTGGGCGTCGCCGTAGGCCACACCGGTCAGCTCGGTGGCCTTGTCGATGACGGCCATGGAGGTGTCGATCTCGTACATGTTCTGCACACCCTGCAGAATCATGGCGAGGCGCTCCATGCCGAGGCCGGTGTCGATGTTCTTGCTGGGCAGTTCGCCGAGGATCTCGAAGTTGTCCTTGCCGATGCCCTGGCCCCGCTCGTACTGCATGAAGACCAGGTTCCAGATCTCCACGTACCGCTCGTCGTTGACGGCGGGGCCGCCCTCGACGCCGAACTCGGGGCCGCGGTCGTAGTTGATCTCGGAACAGGGGCCGCAGGGGCCGGGGACGCCCATGGACCAGTAGTTGTCCTTCATGCCGAGGCGCTGGATGCGCTCCTTCGGCACACCGACGATCTCGTGCCAGATGCGCTCGGCCTCGTCGTCGTCCTTGTAGACGGTGATCCAGAGCTTCTCCGGCTCCAGGCCGTAACCACCCTTGTCCTGGGGGCTGGTGAGCAGCTCCCAGGCGTACTTGATGGCGCCTTCCTTGAAGTAGTCGCCGAAGGAGAAGTTGCCGCACATCTGGAAGAACGTGCCGTGGCGGGTGGTCTTGCCGACCTCTTCGATGTCGGGCGTGCGCACACACTTCTGCACGCTCGTGGCACGGGCGTACGGCGGCTTGACCTCGCCCAGGAAGTAGGGCTTGAAGGGCACCATGCCGGCGGGGACCAGGAGCAGAGTCGGGTCGTCCGCGATGAGCGACGCCGAAGGGACAACGGTGTGACCGCGCTCCTCGAAGAAGCTCAACCAGCGGCGACGAATCTCAGCCGACTCCATCAGTGGTCCTCATTCCGGTTGTACGGGTACGACGAGCTGTCGACGTACCTCGGATTCCTGCTGTACTTCGGGGTGTTGGTGTTCTCGATGGCGACGACGCGCCGGGGGGCCGGAAGCTCCGGGTAGGTGTCGGGGTCGGCCTCGATGCCGAGTGCCTCGCCGAGTTCGGCCTCCCGCTGCGCCATGTTGTCGCGGACGTCGAGCGCGAAGCCGACCGCCCGGTCCTTGAGCCTGTGGCCCGCCTCGACCGCCTTGTTCGCCGCCTGGGTGGCGAGGTGCTCGGGGGTGAGCTGCTTCAGCTTGCGGTTGACCTTGGTGGTGGCCCACACTCCGGCGGCGACCCCTGTGGTGAACCAGAACGTTCGGCGGAACATCGCTCGGTCAGCCCTTCTTTCCACGGGTGTCGCGCCGGCTCCGGCGACTGCCCGCAACGGTGCGTCCCACGATCACGGTACGACGCCCGTCCTCGGCGGACTCGCCCTCCCGGCGGCCACCGCCCATGGCCCGGCGTACGCCGTAGCCGAAGGCCGCGACCTTGACGAGGGGGCCGCCGAAGGTGGACGCGACGGTCGTGGAGAGCGCCGAGGCGTTCGACGTGACCTCCTGGACGTCGGACGCGATCGCGTCGACCCGTTCGATCTGGGTCTGCGCGGAGCGGACGGCGGTGGACGCGTCGGCGAGGAGGGGGACGGCCTGGTCGGTCACGTCCGCGACGAGCTTGGTGGTCGCCTTGAGCGTCTGGGCCAGCCTCGCCAGCGCGACGGCGAGGAAGGAGACCAGGATCGCCCAGAAGACGGCCACGAGGATCCCGGCCACTTCTCCACCGGACACCTGGCACCCGCTCTCGTAAACACCTGTTGATGGCTCTGCTGAGCCTATCGCGCCGGACGCGCCGGTCCGTACCGCATTTCGCTCATGCGAAAGCCCGCCGCCCCGCCCGCCCGGAAAGGCGAGGGGACGACGGGCAGCGCTCGCTGATCAGCGGGCGTAGTACTCGACGACGAGCTGCTCGTCGCAGATGACCGGGACTTCCTTGCGGTTGGGCTCGCGGTCCAGGCGGAACGCCAGGGCCTTGAGGTTCACCTGAAGGTAGCGCGGGGTCTCACCGTCGGCGGCGAAGCCACCCTCGCGGGCGACCTCGAACAGCGGCTTCTGACGGCTGCGCTCACGGACCATGACGACGTCGTCCGGCTTGACGCGGAAGGACGGCTTGTCGACCTTGTGGCCGTTGACCTCGATGTGGCCGTGGACGACCATCTGGCGGGCCTGGTAGATCGTGCGGGCGATGCCCGAACGCAGGACCAGCGCGTCGAGACGACGCTCCAGCTCGATGATCAGGGCCTCACCGGTCTTGCCCTGGACCTTGGAGGCACGCTCGTAGGCGCGGACGAGCTGGCGCTCGGACACGTCGTACTGCGCGCGCAGACGCTGCTTCTCGAGCAGACGGACCTTGTAGTCCGAGTTCTGCTTGCGGCCACGGCCGTGCTCACCCGGCGGGTAGGGACGGGCCTCGAAGTACTTGACGGCCTTCGGGGTCAGCGCGATGCCGAGGGCACGCGACTTCTTGACCTTGGGGCGGGACTGGTTCGCCACTTCTTTTCCTTTTCCTCTTCGGCTGCCTCAGGGTTACGGGAGGTCGCATCCGCAGCCGGGGAATCCCGTCAGGTCCACGAGGGACATGTCGGGTAGCCGCTCCCCTGGTCTGGGCACATACGTGCAGCACACGAACGGCCCACCGACCGATTCCGGGACTCCGGGTGGTGGTGGGCTGCCCGCGACACCTACGACGGTGCGCGACGCTCCTGGATCAGAAGATCCGGCTGCATGTCCCGCCTGAGGCGCCGACCGGAGCCGGACACGGGACGCAGCACTGGGGAGGATTCTACAGGGGCTTCAGGACTGCTTTCGACCGAGGTTCTTCCTGGTCCACTCCACCGCGTCGGCGTACCGGGCCTCGGCTCCGTGTCGGGTGGGTGTGTAGTACTCCCGGCCGTCGATCGCGTCCGGCGCGTACTGCTGGGCGGCGATCCCCTCCGGCAGGTCGTGCGGATAGACATAGCCCTGGGCGTGGCCGAGCTTGGCCGCGCCCTTGTAGTGCCCGTCACGGAGGTGTGCCGGGACCGGACCGGCCAGGCCCTTGCGTACGTCCTCCATGGCGGCGCCGATCGCCGTGGTCGCCGCGTTGGACTTGGGGGCCAGGGCGAGGGCGATCGTGGCGTGGCTGAGGGTGAGCGCGGCCTCGGGAAAGCCGATCATGGCGACGGCCTGGGCGGCGGCGACGGTTATCGGCAGCGCGTTCGGGTCGGCGAGGCCGATGTCCTCGCTGGCGGAGATCATCAGTCGCCGGGCGATGAAGCGGGGGTCCTCGCCGGCCTCGATCATCCGGGCCAGATAGTGCAGGGCCGCGTCCACGTCGGAGCCCCTGATGGACTTGATGAGGGCGCTGGCCACGTCGTAGTGCTGGTCGCCGTCGCGGTCGTACTTCACGGCCGCCCGGTCGACGGTCTCCTCCAGGGTCTGGAGGCCGATCTCCGCCTCGCCCTTGTCGAGGGCGGCTCCGGCGGCGGCCTCCAGGGCGGTGAGGGCCCGGCGGGCGTCACCGCCCGCGATCCTCAGCAGATGTGCCTCGGTGTCCTCGGGGAGGGTGACGGCGCTCTTCAGGCCGCGCTCGTCGGTCAGCGCGCGCCTGAGAAGGCCGCGCAGATCGTCGTCGGTGAGGGGTTCGAGGGTGAGGAGGAGGGAGCGGGACAGGAGGGGGGAGATCACCGAGAAGTACGGGTTCTCCGTGGTGGCCGCGATCAGGGTGACCCAGCGGTTCTCGACGGCCGGGAGCAGGGAGTCCTGCTGGGCCTTGCTGAAGCGGTGGATCTCGTCGAGGAAGAGGACGGTCTCCTTGCCGTAGCCGCCGGTGGCGCGGCGGGCGCCCTCGATGACGGCGCGGACCTCCTTGACTCCGGCGGTGATCGCGGACAGCTCCACGAAGCGCTTGTTGGTGGCCTTGGAGACGACGTACGCCAGGGTGGTCTTGCCGGTGCCGGGCGGGCCCCAGAGGATCACCGAGGAGGGGCCGGCCGGGCCGCCGCCGGACTCGCCGACCAGTCTGCGCAGGGGTGAGCCGGGCTTGAGCAGGTGCTGCTGGCCCACGACCTCGTCGAGGGTGCGCGGACGCATCCGTACGGCCAGGGGGCTGGCGGCCGGGTCCTTCTCCTGGCGGTCTTCCGCGGCGGCGGTGAACAGATCGGGCTCCACACCGAAAACCCTATGTCACCGCACTGACAATCCGGTCGGGGCCGGCAGCGGCCCCCGGACGGTCAGCTGGTCCAGAAGTCCCACCAGCGGGTCAGGATCAGCATGCCGATGACGCCGATGTGCATCACGGGCAGGACCCAGGCGAACTCGCCGAAGAAGTTCTTCAGCCAGCCGGGCGCGGGCAGGAAGCCGTTGCGGATGTTGGAGGAGGTGACGTACCAGAACATCAGGATGGTGGCGACCCAGGCGAGGCAGCACCACAGGCAGAGCGAGTTGATGTTGTACAGCGACTGGTACTGCAGCCACGTCACGAAGCCGACGCCGAAGAGGGTGCCCGCGTTGAAGGTCAGCCAGTACCAGCGCGGGTAGGTCGCCCGTGCGAGCAGGCCGGCGCCGACGCAGATGACGATGCCGTACGCGACGAGGCCGAGCATCGGGTTGGGGAACCCGAAGACGGAGGCCTGGTCGCTCTTCATGATGTTGCCGCAGGAGACGACGGGGTTGAGGCTGCAGCCGGGCGTGAAGCCCGGGTCCTCCAGCAGCTTGAACTTGTCGATCGTGATGACCCAGGACGCGAGAAGTCCGGCCGCACCGGTGATCAGCAGCAGGATCGCGAAGGCGCGGCTGCCGCCGACCGTGCGTGGGGCCGCGGTGTCCTGCCGCTCGGCGGTGGAGACGTCCTTGACTGTCGTCTTGCTCATCACGTCGATTCCATGGCGTCGAAGGGGCCGCTGGGGCACGGCCATTGTGCCGTACACCCTCGCGTATCCGTCGTTCACTACGCATAAGTCCCGCGCCCTCGAAGGGGCGCGGGACCCAGGGCTCAGCTCAGGCGGACTTCCAGTTCGGCCACGATCTCGTTCACTCCGATCGCGACCTGCTCGCCGGACTCCATGTCCTTCAACTGGACGACGCCGTCGGCGATGTCACGCTCCCCGAGGACGAGGGCGTAGCGCGCGCCGGAGCGGTTGGCCGCCTTCATCGCGGCCTTCAGCCCCTTCCCGCCGAACGCGAAGTCCGCCGCGATGCCCACCTTGCGCAACTCGGTGACCTTGGCGAACAACAGCCGACGGGCCCCTTCGCCGAGCGGGACGGCGAACACGCTGGTGGCGGCGGGGAGTTCGAGTTCGACGCCCTCCGCCTCCAGGGCCAGGACCGTACGGTCGACGCCGAGGGCCCAGCCGACGGACGGCAGCGCGGGGCCGCCGATCATCTCGGAGAGGCCGTCGTAGCGTCCGCCGCCGCCCACCGCGGACTGCGAGCCGAGGCCGTCGTGGACGAACTCGAAGGTCGTGCGGGTGTAGTAGTCCAGGCCGCGCACCAGCTTGAGGTCGTCCTCGAAGGCGACGCCCGCGGCCGTGATCAGCTCGCGCACCTCCACGTGGTACGCCTTGCAGGCGTCGCAGAGGTAGTCGCGCAGCAGCGGGGCGTCGGTCAGCTGCTTCTGGACGTCCGCGCGCTTGTCGTCGAGGACGCGCAGCGGGTTGATCTCCGCGCGGGCGAGCGTGTCCTCGTCCAGGTCGAGACCGCGCAGAAAGTCCTGGAGGGCGGCCCGGTAGACGGGGCGGCACTCCTTGTCGCCGAGGCTGTTGAGGAGGATGCGGAAGTTCCTGAGGCCCAGCGAGCGGTACGCCTGGTCCGCGAGGATGATCAACTCGGCGTCCAGCGCCGGGTCCTCGGCACCGATCGCCTCGGCGCCCACCTGGGAGAAGTGGCGGTAGCGGCCCTTCTGGGGGCGCTCGTAGCGGTAGTACGAGCCGGAGTACCAGAGCTTGACCGGGAGGTTGCCCGCCTTGTGCAGGTTGGCCTCCAGCGCGGCGCGCAGGACGGAGGCGGTGCCCTCGGGGCGCAGGGCGAGCCGGTCGCCGCCCTTGGTCTCGAAGGCGTACATCTCCTTGGTCACGATGTCGGTGGACTCACCGACACCGCGTGCGAACAGCTCGACGTTCTCGAAGCCGGGCGTCTCGACATAGCCGTAGCCGGAGTCGCGCAGCGGGGTGGCGATGGCCTCGCGGACGGCCAGGTACTTGGCGCTGTCCGGGGGCAGCAGGTCGTACGTGCCCTTGGGGGCCTGAAAGGTGCTCACGGAAGGTCTCTCGTCACATTCCTCGTCGGGGAGGGGTCGTCGGACCCTCTCCCTGGCCGCCGGCGGCCACCTGCCGCAGATACGGGTTGGTGGCGCGCTCCTGGCCGATGGTCGTCTGGGGGCCGTGGCCGGACAGCACCACGGTCGAGTCGTCGAGCGGCAGGCACACGCGGGCCAGCGAGTCGAGCATCGCGGCCATGTCACCGCCGGGCAGGTCGGTGCGTCCGATGGAGCCGGCGAAGAGCAGATCCCCGGAGAAGAACACGGACGGGATCTCCGTGTTCTCGGGCATCCGGAAGGTCACCGACCCCTTGGTATGGCCCGGCGCGTGCGCGACGGACAGCTCCAGACCGGCCAGCTCCAGCCTCGCCCCGTCGGTCAGCTCCTTGACGTCTCCGGGCTCGCCCACGGTCAGCTCGCCCATGAGCGGCATGCCGATGGACCGGCCGAGCGCCTTCTCTGGGTCGCTCATCATGTACCGGTCCTCGGGGTGGATCCAGGCCGGTACGTCGTGCGCGCCGCACACCGGGACGACCGAGGCCACATGGTCGATGTGGCCGTGGGTGAGGACGACGGCGACGGGCTTGAGCCGATGCTTCTTCAGCGTCTCCTCGACACCCTGGGTGGCCTGGTGGCCCGGGTCGATGATCACGCACTCCTCACCGGCGGCGGGGGCGACCAGATAACAGTTGGTCCCCCAGGCCCCGGCGGGGAACCCGGCAATGAGCACGATCGTCCTTCTTGTGTCGTACGAGGGTGGTGGGTTGCTGTGGATCAGAGCCTACCGGCGCTGCCGTTTCCTCAGCGAACCCATATACGGTACGGGTCACACGCAAACAGTCGACTCAACGGACGCGCGACGCACCCGTCGACGTACGAGACGCATGAGGAGAGAACCCCGTGGTCAGCCAGGATCAGCGGCGGCGTCAGCTCGCCCGGGAGAAGTTCTTGCGGCAGCAGCAGCGGCGCACGTCCGCACGGCGCAAGGCCCATGTCCGCAACGCCGTGATCGCCTCGGTGCTCGGTGTGATCCTGGTGGGCAGTGTGGCGCTGTACACGACCGACGTCCTCAAGGGCGACGACAAGAAGGACAACGTGAGCGCGGAGGCGAGCCCCAGCGCCTCGCCCAGCAAGGCGCCGGACCCCTGTGAGAAGGCCGCCGCGGGCAAGGTGAAGGAACTCACCTTCAAGAAGGAACCCGCGATCACCATCGACAAGACCGCGAAGTACACGATGGATCTGCAGACGACCTGCGGTTCCATCCCCATAACGATGGACGCGGCGAAGGCCCCGCACACGGTCAACTCGTTCGACTTCCTGGTGAACAAGGGCTACTTGGACCACACCAAGTGCCACCGGCTCACCACCCAGGGCATCTACGTCCTGCAGTGCGGTGACCCGCAGGGCACCGGCATGGGCGGTCCCGGCTACACGATCCCGGACGAGAACCTCAAGGACTCGCGTCTGAAGGGCGATGTGTACCCGGCGGGCACGGTCGCGATGGCGAACCAGTTCAACGCGCAGACGGGCGAGGGCAAGAACAGCGGCGGCAGCCAGTTCTTCCTGGTCTTCCAGGACAGCCCGCTGCCGGCCAACTACACACCGTTCGGCACGATCTCCGAGGCCGGGATGAAGGTCCTGACGAAGATCGCCAAGGCCGGTGAGAACACGGGCATGGGTGATGGGACGCCCAATGCGACCGTTGTGATCAACAAGGCGACGGTCAAGAAGTCCTGACTGCCAACAGTGAAATTTCGGTCGCGCGGGATGCGGACAGGCAACCCGCCGGTCGCCTATGTTGGCCGTGACGAAACTGTGGACGATGCCCGGGGGTGCTGAGGCCCCTTGCAGGCATCATGTGGAGGAGGCGCTGTGAGCAGCGACCCGTGGGGCCGCGTCGACGAGACGGGGACCGTGTACGTGCGTACGGCCGACGGCGAGCAGGTCGTCGGTTCCTGGCAGGCCGGCTCCCCTGAGGAAGCGCTGGCCTACTTCGAGCGCAAGTACGAGGGCTTGGTCGTCGAAATCGGCCTCCTCGAGAAGCGGGTGAAGACCACCGACCTGTCGGCCAAGGACGCGCAGGTCGCGATCGACCACATTCGCGAGCAGGTGGACGCCCATCACGCGGTCGGTGACCTGGACGCGCTCAAGGTACGGCTGGACAAGCTCGTCGAGACGGTCGAGGCGCGCCGTGAGGAGCGCAAGCAGCAGCGGGCGAAGCAGTCGGACGAGGCCCGGCACGCCAAGGAGGCCCTGGTCACCGAGGCGGAGGAGCTGGCCCAGTCCGACCAGTGGCGGTCGGCCGGTGAGCGGCTGCGGGCGCTGGTGGACACCTGGAAGGGTCTGCCGAGGCTGGACCGCAAGTCCGACGACGAGCTGTGGCACCGCTTCTCGCACGCCCGCTCGGCGTTCTCCAAGCGTCGCAAGGCCCACTTCGCGCAGCTCGACGCGCAGCGCGAGGACGCCCGCAAGACCAAGGAGAAGCTGGTCGCGGAGGCCGAGGCGCTGTCGAACTCGACGGACTGGGGTCCGACGGCCGCGCGCTATCGCGAGCTGATGGCCGACTGGAAGGCCGCAGGCCGCGCCCAGCGTGAGCACGAGGACGATCTGTGGAACCGCTTCCGCGGCGCCCAGGACGTGTTCTTCGCCGCCCGTAGCTCGGTGTTCGCCGAGCGGGACGCGGAGCAGACGGAGAACCTCAAGCTCAAGGAGGAGCTGGCCGGGGAGGCGGAGAAGATCCTGCCGGTCACGGATCTGAAGACGGCCCGTGCCGCCTTCCGCTCGGTCAACGAGCGGTGGGAGGCCATCGGCCATGTGCCGCGTGACGCCCGCCCGAAGGTCGAGGGCCGGATGCACGCGGTGGAGCGCGCGATCCAGGAGGCCGAGGAGGCCGAGTGGCGGCGCACCAACCCGGAGGCCCGCGCCCGTGCGGCCGGTCTCACGGGCCAGCTCCAGGCCGCCGTGGACAAGCTGACCACCCAGATCGAGGCGGCCCGCGCCCAGGGCAACAACGCCAAGGCCGACAAGCTCCAGCGCGAGCTGGACGGCCGCCAGGCCCTGCTGGACCAGGCACTGAAGGGTCTGCAGGAGTTCGGCGGCTGACGCCGAGAGCACACAGGTGAGGGGCTCCCGTACGGTTCGTACGGGAGCCCCTCACTCGTATGTCGTGGCTACGGCCTGCGCGCCGATGTCACCCGGTACACGTCGTAGACGCCCTCCA
Organism: Streptomyces phaeolivaceus; assembly: GCF_009184865.1. Taxonomy (NCBI): domain Bacteria; kingdom Bacillati; phylum Actinomycetota; class Actinomycetes; order Kitasatosporales; family Streptomycetaceae; genus Streptomyces; species Streptomyces phaeolivaceus. The sequence goes on from NZ_CP045096.1 coordinate 1,476,094, forward strand.
CGCCGCGTACGGCCTTCAGGACGTGGCCCAGGTGCTTGGGGTCGCCCATCTCGAAGGTGAAGCGGGAGGTGGCGACGCGGTCGCGGGAGGTCTGGACGGCCGCCGACAGGATGTTGACGTGCTGGTCGGACAGGACGCGGGTGACGTCCGACAGCAGGCGGCTGCGGTCCAGGGCCTCGACCTGTATGGCGACGAGGAAGACCGAGGACTGGGTGGGCGCCCACTCGACCTCCAGGATCCGCTCCGGTTCGCGGGACAGCGACTCGACGTTGACGCAGTCGCTGCGGTGAACCGATACGCCACTGCCGCGGGTGACGAACCCGATGATCGGGTCGCCGGGGACGGGTGTACAGCAGCGGGCGAGCTTGACCCAGACGTCGTCGACGCCCTTGACGACCACCCCGGGGTCGTTGCTGCCGCGGCGCTTGCGGCTGCGGCCCCGGGTGGGCGGTACGGACTCGTCGATCTCCTCGGTGGCGGCCTCCTCGCCGCCGAGGGCCTGGACGAGTTTCTGCACCACGCTCTGCGCGGAGACATGGCCTTCGCCTATGGCCGCGTAGAGGGCGGAGATGTCCGGGTAGCGCATCTCGTGCGCCAGGGTGACGAGGGAGTCGCCGGTGAGGATGCGCTGGATCGGCAGGTTCTGCTTGCGCATCGCGCGGACGATGGCGTCCTTGCCCTGTTCGATGGCCTCGTCGCGGCGCTCCTTGGAGAACCAGGCGCGGATCTTGTTGCGGGCGCGCGGTGACTTGACGAAGCCGAGCCAGTCGCGGGAGGGGCCCGCGCCGGCCGCCTTGGAGGTGAAGACCTCCACCAGGTCGCCGTTGTCGAGGGTGGATTCGAGCGGGACGAGACGGCCGTTGACCCGGGCGCCTATGGTGCGGTGGCCGACCTCGGTGTGGACCGCGTACGCGAAGTCGACGGGGGTCGCGCTGGCCGGCAGCGCTATGACGTCGCCCTTCGGGGTGAAGACGAAGACCTCGTTGCGGGACAGGTCGAAGCGCAGGGACTCCAGGAACTCGCCGGGGTCCTCGGTCTCCTTCTGCCAGTCCAGCAGCTGGCGCAGCCACGCCATGTCGTTGAGATGGTCGTCCTTGCCGGTGCTCCGGGGAGCGTCGGTGCGGACCTTGGAGGCGCCGGCGACGGCCTCCTGCTTGTACTTCCAGTGCGCGGCGATGCCGTACTCGGCGCGGCGGTGCATGTCGAACGTACGGATCTGGAGTTCGACGGGCTTGCCGTTGGGTCCGATGACCGTCGTGTGCAGCGACTGGTACATGTTGAACTTGGGCATCGCGATGTAGTCCTTGAACCGCCCCGGAACCGGGTTCCAGCGGGCGTGGACGGTGCCCAGGGCCGCGTAGCAGTCGCGGACGGTGTCCACCAGGACACGGATGCCGACCAGGTCGTAGATCTCCGCGAAGTCCCGGCCGCGGACGATCATCTTCTGGTAGACGCTGTAGTAGTGCTTCGGGCGGCCGGTGACGGTGGCCTTGATACGGGCGGCCCGCAGGTCCTGCTGGACCTCGTCGGTCACTATGGCCAGATACTCGTCACGCTTCGGTGCCCGCTCGGCCACCAGCCGGACGATCTCGTCGTACATCTTGGGGTAGAGGATCGCGAAGGCGAGGTCCTCCAGCTCCCACTTGATGGTGTTCATGCCCAGGCGATGGGCGAGGGGCGCGTAGATCTCCAGGGTCTCGCGCGCCTTCTTCTCCTGCTTCTCGCGCTTGAGGTAGCGCATGGTGCGCATGTTGTGCAGACGGTCGGCGAGCTTGATGACCAGGACACGGGGGTCCTTGGCCATGGCGACGACCATCTTGCGCACGGTCTCGGCCTGCGCGGCCTCGCCGAACTTGACCTTGTCGAGCTTGGTGACACCGTCGACGAGGAGGGCCACGGAGTCGCCGAAGTCGCGGCGGAGCTGGTCGAGGCCGTACTCGGTGTCCTCGACCGTGTCGTGCAGCAGCCCGGCCATCAGGGTGGCCGGATCCATGCCCAGCTCGGCCAGGATGGTGGTGACGGCGAGGGGGTGCGTGATGTACGGGTCGCCGCTCTTGCGCTTCTGGCCGCGGTGCCAGCGCTCGGCGACCTGGTAGGCCTTCTCGATCTGGCGGAGCGTGGCCGTCTCGATCTTCGGGTCGTTGCCGCGCACGATCCGCAGCAGCGGCTCCAGGACCGGGTTGTACGGGTTGGAGCGCTGCACGCCGAGGCGGGCGAGCCGGGCGCGTACGCGGTTGGAGGAGCCGGAGCGCGCCGGCTGGCCCGTGGCGGCCGGGCGGGCGGGGGGCGCCGGAGCGGGCGCGGGCGCGGGGCTCTCGGCCGGGGGCGGCTTGGGGCGCGAGGGCTCGGCGGCCTTCTCGGCGGGAGCGGACTGGGCGTGCTCGACCGAGCCCTGCGCGGACGTCGTGGACGTCTCGGGGTCCGCCTGGCCGGCGTTCCGCGCGGGCGTGGCCGCGGGGCCCGAGGCGGACTCGGGCTTGGCGGCGGTCAGGTGCTGGGCCTCGTCTGCCAAGAGGACTCCTCGTGCGCGATCCGGGTCCCCCGGTCAGGCTCCGGAGCACCCATGGTAGCGATCCCGCGCCCCGGGATCGCCTTCAGGCCACTGTGAGGGCGGTCTACCTGTGCAACGCGAGGGGCGCGTGGCGGATTCCGGGGGCCGTGGCGGGGGTGCGGCAGGGGTGTGCGTCGGGGGTGTGCGGTGGTTGGTTCGGTGCGGGTCGGGTGGGGGTGCTCGCGCAGTTCCCCGCGCCCCTCCGGGGCGCGCCCTCCGGGGCGCGCGATACGGGGCGCGCGATACAGGGCGCGCGATACAGGGCGCGCGATACGGGGGCGTGCAACGCGGCGGGCGCCCCGGGGAGGATCCCGGGGCGCCCGCCGTGTGTGGTGTGGCGTGGGTCAGACCGTGATCAGGGCCTCCAGCGGGGCCCCGGCCAGTGCGGATTCCAGGCGCCGGCGGCCCGGCAGGAAGGACAGTTCCATCAGGACCGCGACACCGGCGACCTCGGCGCCCGCGCGGCGGATCAGCTGGAGGGAGGCCTCGGCGGTGCCGCCGGTGGCGAGGACGTCGTCGATGACCATGACACGGTCGCCCGCGGCCAGGTCCTCGGCGTGCACCTCGATCTCGGCGGAGCCGTACTCCAGGTCGTAGGTCTGGCTGAGCGTGGCTCCGGGGAGCTTGCCCGCCTTGCGTACGGGGATGAAGCCGACGCCCGCGCGGACGGCGGCCGGGGCGCCCAGGATGAAGCCCCGGGCCTCCAGGCCGACGATCTTCGTGGCGCCGTGCCGCACGGTCAGCTCCGCCAGCGCGTCCGTCAGCGCGGTGAACGCCGCCGGGTCGGCCAGCAGCGGGGTGATGTCCTTGAACAGCACGCCCGGCTCGGGGTAGTCCGCGACATCGCGGATACGGCTGAGCAGCAGCTCCTTGACGTCCGTCATCGCCGCTTACCGCCCCGGCCGCGGCTGCGGCTCCCGGACTGGGCGCGCGGGCCGACCACCGCGGGGGTGGCGTCCGCCGGCTCGTCGTCGTACGACCCGTCGGCCGCAGGCTCCTCGTCGTCCGGCTCGGCCTGCGCCCGCTTGGCGAGGACGCGCTTCTTGAGGGCCTTCAGCTGCGGCTCGCGCTCCTTGAGGTCGGCGACGAGCGGCGTGGCGATGAAGATCGACGAGTACGCGCCGGCCGCGAGGCCGACGAACAGCGACAGCGAGATGTCGTTGAGCATGCCGGCTCCGAGGACACCGCCACCGATGAACAGCAGGCCCGCCACCGGCAGCAGCGCGACCACCGTGGTGTTGATCGACCGCACCAGGGTGCTGTTGATCGAACGGTTGGCGATCTCTGCGTACGTCCAGCGGTTCTGCTTGGTGATGTCCTTCGTCTGCTCCTTGAGGCTGTCGAAGACGACGACCGTGTCGTAGAGCGAGTAGCCGAGGATCGTGAGCAGACCGATCACCGTGCCCGGTGTGACCTCGAAGCCGACGAGGGCGTAGATGCCGATCGTGATGGTGATGTCGTGGATCAGGGCGACGAAGGCGGCGATGGCCATGCGCAACTCGAACGCGATCGCCAGATAGATCACCACGAGCACCAGGAAGATCGCGAGGCCCTGCCAGGCCTTGTTGGCGACCTGCTCACCCCAACTGGGGCCGACCAGATCGGCGTTGATCGTGTCCGCGTCGACCTTGAGGTCCTTGGCGAGCTGCTGCTGGATCTGGTCGGACTTGGCCGTGTCCACACCGGAGATCTGGATGCGCAGGGTGTCGTTGCCGAGTTCCTGGACGATCGCGTCGTGGCCGGAGGCCTTCTCCGCGTAGGTCTCGGCCTGGCTGACCGAGACGCTCGTCTTCTCCGTGGTGAAGACCGCGCCGCCCTGGAACTCGATACCCATGCTGAGGCCGCGGACGGCCAGGCCGACGATGGCCGTGATGGTGATGAGGATCGAGACGCCGTACCAGATCTTGCGATTGCCGACGAAGTCGTAACCGACCTCGCCGCGGTGGAGTCGGGCTCCGAGGTCACCGAGTTTCGACATCTCAGGCCTCCTTCGGGTCGGCGGGGACGGAACGGCGGGTGCGGCGCAGCGGCGGCCGGGCGCCCAGTCGCTTCGGGTCGAGACCGGACCAGCTGTGGCCGTTGCCGAAGAACTTCGTGCGGGCCAGCAGCGTGAGCAGCGGCTTCGTGAAGAAGAAGACCACGACGACGTCGAGCAGGGTGGTCAGACCCAGCGTGAACGCGAAGCCCTGGACCTTGCCGACGGTGACGATGAAGAGCACCGCGGCGGAGAGGAACGACACGAAGTCGGAGACCAGGATCGTGCGCCGGGCGCGCGGCCAGGCCCGCTCGACGGCCGGGCGCAGCGAACGCCCTTCGCGGATCTCGTCCCGTACGCGTTCGAAGTACACGATGAACGAGTCCGCCGTGATACCGATCGCGACGATCGCGCCGCAGACCGCCGGGAGGTTCAGCGCGAAGCCGATGGCCGGGCCGAGCAGGGCCATGAGCACATAGGTCAGGGCCGCGGAGACCAGCAGCGAGGCGATGGCGATCACCGACAGGCCGCGGTAGTAGACGATCAGGTAGATCATGACCAGTGCCAGACCGATCGCGCCGGCGATCAGACCGGCGTGCAGCTGGTCGTCACCGAGCGCGGGGCTGACGGTGTTGACGCTGGACTCCTTGAACGTCAGCGGGAGCGCGCCGTACGACAGCATGTTGGCGAGGTTCTGGGCCTCCTCCTGCGTGAAGCTGCCGGAGATCTCGGCCTTGCCGCCGGTGACCGCCGCCTGCACGTAGGGGTGGGAGACGACCTCGTCGTCGAGGACGATCGCGAACTCGTTCTGCGGGGAGGTCTGGGTCGCCAGCTGGCCGGTGATGTCGGCGAACTTCTTCTCACCCTTGGAGTCGAAGTCCATGACGACCTGCCAGCCGGTGCCGCTCTGCGTGTCGAGCAGCGCCTGGGCCTTCTCGACCTCGGTGCCGTCGACACCGACCGGGCCGAGCACGAACTTGCTCCAGCTGCCGTTGTCCTCGCCACAGGCCACGACCACGTCGCTGGTCTTGCCCTTGCCGGCCTCGGCGCGCTGCTTCGGGTCGTTGCAGTCGAGGGCGGCGAACTTGGCCTGGAGCGCCTGGGTCTCCGCGTCGACGCTGGGGCTCGCCGACGGCGAGGTGCTGTCGGAGGCCTTGGCGGACGCCGAGCCGCTGCCGGAGGGCGTGGGGTCGGCCTTCAGCGCGTCGGTGAGCGCACGGCCCTGGGACGTGGCGGAGGACGACGGGCTGGCGGAGTCACCTGACTCGGGCGAGGTCGCCTCGTCCTTGTCCTCGGACTTTCCGTCGGAGCTCGACGGGCTCGGCGAGCCGCTGCCACTGGCGCTGGTGCTCGGCGAGGCGCTCGGCGTCTGGGTCGCGCCGGTACCGACCTGGCTCTGCAGGACCGGACGGAAGTACAGCTTCGCGGTGGTGCCGACCTGATCCCTGGCCTCTTCGGAATCCGTGCCCTTGGGAATGTTGACAATGATGTTCTCATTGCCCTGGGTCTGGACCTCCGCCTCGGACACGCCCAGACCGTTGACACGGCGGTTCATGATCTCGACCGCGGTGTCCATGTTGGTCTTGTTGATCGCGTTGGGCTGGCCGGGCTCGTTGATCGCCGTCAACGTGATGCTCGTACCACCGGCGAGGTCGATGCCGAGACGCGGTGTGGTGTGTCCGGAGGCGAACATTCCCCCGGTGAGCGCCACAAGGGCGATCAGGATGAGGGCCAGCGCGCGCCCAGGCTTGCTCTGGGCGCTCGCGCTCCGGCCCTTCTTCGGTGCTGCCACCTTCTCGTACTCCCTCTCGGGCCGCCGTGCGCGGGGTCAGCGCGGGGACGGCCATGACTGGTGTCGGGAATCCGGGCGAGAACGGCACGTGCCCGGGGCGCGGTCGGTTCTCGCTCGCACTCCCGGGACGTGACTACTTCGCGTCGGACTCGCCGTCGGTCTTCTTCGGCTCGGCTTCGACGGACTTGGCGTCGTCGGCCTTCGCCTCGGCGGGCTCGTCGGCCGCGTCGTCGGACGCGTCCTTCTTGCCGAGGTCGATGGGCTTGTCGTCGGAAGCGGCGGAAGCGTCGTCGGAGGGCTCGTCGGTCTCGGTGAGGGAGGAGGCGTCGTCCGGGATGCCGTCGGACTTCAGGTCGTGCTCGATGCCGTGGACGATGCGGTTGTACTCCTCGTCGCTGAGGACGGCACCGATGGAGTTCTTGGCGAACAGCAGCTCGACGCCCGGCCCGGCGTCGAGGAGGACCGTGTCCTCGCTGACCTCCTTGACGGTCGCGTACATGCCCCCGATCGTGCGGACGCCGGAACCGGGCTGCATCTGGTTCCGCATGTCGACGGCCTGCTGCTGCTTCTTCTTGGCCGATCGGGTCATCAGGATCATGGCCCCGATGAGCACGATGAACGGGAGGAGGGTCACGAGACTCACGGGTCGGAACTTCCTTCACACGACCGCGATGGCGAGCGGCCTGATGGTTGGGGGTATGTGTGCTGCCGACAAGGGCGGCATCGGCGGAGTCTAAGCGAGTCCACCGTGATGGAACAACGCACAGCATGTCACCGGGGTTCCATGCCGGGCGAGTACCGCGCCGTCACGAGACGGTCACGCCCCGAACAGGTCCTGTTGTCCGTTTCCGCCGGTCGTAGCGCGTGGCGGGGTGAGTCCGAGGTGGGTCCAGGCGGCGGGTGTCGCGACCCGGCCGCGGGGGGTCCGGGCGAGCAGTCCCTCGCGGACGAGGAAGGGTTCGGCGACCTCTTCGACGGTCTCGCGCTCCTCCCCCACGGCGACCGCGAGCGTGGACAGACCGACCGGTCCGCCGCCGAAGAGCTTGAGCAGGGCTTCGAGGACGCCACGGTCGAGGCGGTCGAGGCCGCGGGCGTCCACCTCGTAGACCGCGAGGGCGGCCCCGGCGATGTCGCGGGTGATGAAGCCGTCGGCCTTGACCTGCGCGTAGTCCCGTACGCGGCGCAGCAGTCGGTTGGCGATACGGGGCGTGCCGCGGGAACGGCCGGCGATCTCGGCGGCGCCGTCCGTGTCGATCTCGACGTCGAGGAGGTTCGCCGAGCGGTGGATGACGCGCTCCAGCTCGGCGGGTTCGTAGAACTCCATGTGCGCGGTGAAGCCGAAGCGGTCGCGCAACGGCGGCGGCAGCAGTCCCGCGCGCGTGGTGGCGCCGACCAGGGTGAAGGGCGGCAGTTCCAGGGGGATCGCGGCGGCGCCGGGGCCCTTGCCGACGATCACGTCGACGCGGAAGTCCTCCATCGCCATGTACAGCATCTCCTCGGCGGGCCGGGACATGCGGTGGATCTCGTCGAGGAAGAGGACCTCGCCCTCCTGGAGGGAGGAGAGGATCGCGGCGAGGTCGCCGGCGTGCTGGATGGCGGGGCCGGAAGTGATGCGGATGGGGGCGCCCATCTCGGCCGCGATGATCATCGAGAGGGTGGTCTTGCCGAGGCCCGGGGCGCCGGAGAGCAGGACGTGGTCGGCGGTGGCCCCGCGCGCGCGTGCCGCCCGCAGCACCAGGTCGAGCTGTTCGCGGACCTTCTCCTGACCGATGAACTCGCCCAGGTCCTTGGGGCGCAGGGCGGCCTCGACGGCCTGGTCCTCACGGTCGGCGACGGAGCCCACCAGCCGGTCGGGGGCGGTGTCGTCGGTCGTGTCGTCCCAGTTCATTGCGTGTGCCTCGGGGTCGCGGTCGGAGGGGCGGGGTGGAGTGGAGTGGCGTGGCGTGGGGCTGCGGGGAGAGCTTCGGTACGGGGGTGCGGCGGTCAGCGGGTTCTGTTGAGGGTCTGGAGGGCGGCCTTCAGCAACTGGCCCACCTGGGGGGCGCCTTGGGCGGCCTCCGCCTGGGGGGCCACGGCCGACACGGCCTCGTCGGCCTCGCGGGTGGCGTACCCGAGGCCGATCAGGGCGGCGTGCAGCTGGTCGCGCCAGCCCTGGGTGACCGGGGCGCCGATCGCGGGGGCGCCGACCGGCTCGCCGAGGCGATCCTTCAGCTCCAACAGCAGCTTCTGGGCGCCCTTCTTGCCGATGCCGGGGACGGCGATGAGCGCTTTCTCGTCACCGGTGGCGACCGCTCGGCGCAGGGCGTCGGGGCTGTGCACCCCGAGCATCGCCTGGGCCAGGCGCGGGCCGACGCCGCTGGCGGTCTGGAGCAGTTCGAAGACCTGGCGCTCGTCGTCGTCCGCGAAGCCGTAGAGGGTGAGCGAGTCCTCGCGGACGACGAGGGAGGTGGCGAGCCTGGCCGGCTGTCCCTTGCGCAGCCCGGAGAGGGTGGTGGGCGTGCACTGGACCGCGATGCCGATCCCGCCCACCTCGACCACGGCGGAGTCCGGGGCGAGGGCGGCGACCGGGCCGCTGACGAAGGCGATCATGCCGTACGGCCTTTCGATGCTTTGGCTGTGTGCAGGGCGACGGCCTGCTGGAGGCGGTTCTGCGCGGGGGCCCGCCAGATGTGGCAGATGGCGAGGGCGAGGGCGTCGGCGGCATCCGCCGGTTTCGGGGGTGCGTCGAGCCGGAGGAGCCGGGTGACCATGGCGCCGACCTGGGCCTTGTCGGCACGGCCGCTGCCGGTGACGGCGGCCTTCACCTCGCTGGGGGTGTGCAGGGCGACGGGGATGCCGCGCCGGGCGGCGCACAGCATGGCGACGGCGCCGGCCTGGGCGGTACCCATCACCGTCCGTACGTTGTGCTGGCTGAACACCCGCTCCACGGCGACGAATTCGGGGCGGTGCTCGTCGAGCCACTGCTCGACGCCCTGCTCGATCGCGACAAGGCGGAGCCCCAACTCCGCGTCGGCGGGCGTCCGGACGACCCCGACGCCGACCATGGTGAGCTGCCGTCCGGCGACGCCCTCGACGACACCCACGCCACACCGCGTGAGTCCGGGGTCCACCCCGAGTACGCGCACCACGCCCCCTCCCACTCGATCGCCTGTCCGTGCAGGCTATCTGTTGCCACCGACAACGGCGGCGGGCCGGTGGGTGTGTCCCACCGGCCCGCCGGATCCGCTCGGTTCGCGGCAGCGCTACGCGTCGACCTTGGCCATCACGTCGTCGCTGACGTCGAAGTTGGCGAAGACGTTCTGCACGTCGTCGCTGTCCTCCAGCGCGTCGATCAGCTTGAAGATCTTCCGGGCGCCGTCCTCGTCCAGCTCGACCTGCATGGTCGGGACGAAGTTGGCCTCGGCGGAGTCGTAGTCGAGCCCGGCCTCCTGGAGGGAGGTACGGACCGCGACCAGGTCGGTGGCCTCGCTGAGCACCTCGAAGGACTCGCCCAGGTCGTTGACCTCCTCGGCGCCCGCGTCGAGCACGACCTCCAGGACGTCGTCCTCGGACAGCTCGCCCTTGGGGACGATCACGACGCCCTTGCGGTGGAAGAGGTACGAGACGGAGCCCGGGTCGGCCATCGAGCCGCCGTTGCGGGTCATGGCGACACGGACGTCGGAGGCGGCGCGGTTGCGGTTGTCGGTGAGGCACTCGATGAGCACCGCGACGCCGTTCGGGCCGTAGCCCTCGTACATGATCGTCTCGTAGTCGGCGCCACCGGCCTCAAGACCACCGCCGCGCTTGACCGCGGAGTCGATGTTCTTGTTCGGGACCGACTGCTTCTTCGCCTTCTGGATGGCGTCGAAGAGAGTCGGGTTGCCCTCGATGTCGACGCCGCCCATCCGGGCCGCGACCTCGATGTTCTTGATGAGCTTCGCGAAGAGCTTGCCGCGCTTGGCGTCGATCACGGCCTTCTTGTGCTTCGTCGTAGCCCATTTAGAGTGGCCGGACATCTGCCTGTCTCCTTCGCGTTACCCAACTCCGTACGAACCCCAGAGATCCTACAAGGACTCCGCCGCCCGGTTCGCGCGCACCATATCGACGAACAGCGCGTGCAGCCGGTGGTCGCCGGTCAGCTCCGGGTGGAACGACGTGGCGAGGGCGTTGCCCTGGCGTACGGCGACGATGTGGCCGTCGTGCTCGGCCAGCACCTCGGTCTCCGCGCCCACGGACTCGACCCAGGGGGCGCGGATGAAGACGCCCTCCACGGGGTCGCCCTCGACGCCCTTGACGGCGACGGCCGCCTCGAAGGACTCGTTCTGGCGGCCGAACGCGTTGCGGCGCACGATCATGTCGATGCCGCCGATGGTCTCCTGCCCCGAGCGCGGGTCGAGGATCTTGTCGGCGAGCATGATCAGGCCGGCGCAGGTGCCGTAGACGGGCAGACCGGCGCGCACGCGCGCGCGGAGGGGCTCCATCACGCCGAAGAGGACGGCCAGTTTGGAGATGGTGGTGGACTCGCCGCCGGGGAGGACGAGGCCGTCCACCTCGGCGAGTTCCTCGGGGCGCCGCACCGGCCTGGCCACGGCGTCGGCCGCGGCCAGGGCGACGAGGTGCTCCCGTACGTCGCCCTGGAGGGCCAGGACGCCTATGACGGGGGTGTCGCTCATGGGTGCTTACCAGCCCCGGTTCGCGTAGCGCTCGGCCTCGGGGAGGGTGTCGCAGTTGATGCCGACCATGGCCTCGCCCAGGTTGCGGGAGGCGTCCGCGATGATCTTCGGGTCGTCGTAGAAGGTGGTGGCCTTCACGATGGCGGCGGCGCGCTTGGCGGGGTCGCCGGACTTGAAGATGCCGGAGCCGACGAAGACGCCCTCGGCACCGAGCTGGCGCATCAGCGCGGCGTCGGCCGGGGTGGCCACACCGCCGGCGGAGAACAGCACCACCGGGAGCTTGCCCAGCTCGGCGACCTCCTTGACGATCTCGTACGGGGCGCGCAGCTCCTTGGCGGCGGCGTACAGCTCGTTGTTGTCGAAGCCGCGCAGCTTGGCGATCTCGTTCTTGATCTGGCGCAGGTGGCGGACGGCCTCGACGACGTTGCCGGTACCGGCCTCGCCCTTGGAACGGATCATGGCCGCGCCCTCGGCGATACGGCGCAGGGCCTCGCCGAGGTTGGTGGCACCGCAGACGAAGGGGGTGGTGAAGGCCCACTTGTCGGAGTGGTTGACCTCGTCGGCCGGGGTGAGGACCTCGGACTCGTCGATGTAGTCGACGCCGAGGGACTGCAGGACCTGGGCCTCGACGAAGTGGCCGATGCGGGACTTGGCCATGACCGGGATGGAGACGGCCTCGATGATGCCCTCGATCATGTCCGGGTCGGACATCCGGGCCACGCCGCCGTCCTTGCGGATGTCCGCGGGGACGCGCTCCAGGGCCATGACGGCGACCGCGCCCGCGTCCTCGGCGATCTTGGCCTGCTCGGCGTTGACGACGTCCATGATCACACCGCCCTTGAGCTGCTCGGCCATGCCGCGCTTCACGCGCGCGGTGCCGGTCTCGGGGGTCTGGGCGGTGGGGTTGGAGAGCGTGCTGGACACGGGTTTTACCTCGCTCGGGAAGGGGGTTTCTGCAATCACCGAGGAAACGCGAGGGGTGCGGGCCACTGCAAGGGCCAATGGGGAGGCGGTGGATCGTTTTTGTGGGGTGATGGTCATCTGCGGCCCGGTGGGGGCTGGTCGCGCAGTTCCCCGCGCCCCTGAAAAAGCAGGGGCTGCGCCCCGTGCTTTTTCGGCCCGAAAGGGCCGTAGGCCCTCAAGAGGCGCGGGGACCTGCGCGACCAGGCCCCACCGGACCCGCGGTCGCAAACGAACCCGCGCCCCCGAGCCACTAGGTGCCCCAAGTCACGATGTGGCCCGGTCGGCCACCGCCGTCGGTGGCTCGTCGTCCATCTCGAAGGCCATCGGAAACGGCGCGTGCCCGGCGAGCCGGAACCAGCGGACCTTGCGGTGACGCCGCAACGCCCGCGCCGCCCGCACCGCGTCGTTGTGGAAGCGCCGAGCCATCGGCACGCGCCGAACGGCCTGCGCCAGCTCGTTCGCGGCGTCCTCCCCGCCCGGCGCCTCACGCACCACCTCCACCTGCTGCGCGTCCGCGAACACGGCCCGGAGTGCCTGGCTCAGCTCGCTCTCGGCGACCTCGCGCTGCTCCTCCTCGGCCTGCCGCGCCGCGTGCGCCGCCTCGTAGAGGACGATCGAGGCGGCGGGGTCCAGCACCCCGGAGGTGGCCAGTTCCTGGGCGACCGACGCCCGGCGCAGCAGCTGCGCGTCGAGCGCGGCGCGGGCGGCGTCGATGCGCGCGTGCAGCCGGTCCAGACGTCCCGCGGTCCAGCTCAGGTAGAGACCGATCGCGAAGAGGACGACCGCGATCCAGATCAGTGTCGAAGTCACGGGCGGCAAGGCTACTACCGGCCCCCGCGCGCCCCCGGCCGACCCGGCTGCCCCCTCAGTCCCGGGCGAACCCCAGCCGCGCCCGCAATCCGGCCCGTTCGTCCGCCGCCACGGAGGCCGCGCCCTCCGTGACCGTCTCGTAGACACCGAGGATGTCGGCGCCGACGGTCGACCAGTCGAAGCGGCGGACATGCGCGCTGCCGCGTTCGCGCAGCTCGGCGCGGCGGGCCGGGTCGCCGAGCAGACGTACGGCGGCCGTCGCGAGGGCGTCCGCGTCCTCGTTGGCGAACAGCTCGCCCGCGCCGCCCTGGTCGAGGACCTGGGCGAAGGCGTCGAGGTCGGAGGCGAGGACGGGCGCCCCGGCGGACATCGCCTCGACCAGGATGATGCCGAAGCTCTCGCCGCCGGTGTTGGGGGCAACGTAGACGTCGACGCTGCGCAGGAAGCGGGCCTTGTCCTCGTCGCTGACCATGCCGAGGAACTCGACGCGGGAGCGCAGTTCCTTGGGCAGTGTCTCGACGGCCTCCTCCTCGTCCCCGCGTCCGGCGACCAGCAGCCGGGTGCGGGGGCGCTCGGCGAAGATCCTCGGCAGGGCCTTCATCAGCACCGGCAGCCCCTTGCGGGGCTCGTCGATACGGCCGACGAAGCCGAGAGTGTCGCCCTGCCAGTCGGGGTTGGGCTTGGCACGGGCGAAGAAGTCGACGTCGACGCCGTTCGGGATGACGACCGCGTCGCCGCCCAGGTGTTCGACGAGGGTGCGGCGGGCGTACTCGCTCACCGCGATCCGCGCGCTGATCTTCTCCAGGGCGGGCTGGAGGATCGGGTAGGCCGCGATCATCGCCCGGGAGCGCGGGTTGGAGGTGTGGAAGGTGGCGACGATCGGTCCCTGCGCGGCCCAGCAGGCCAGCAGGCCGAGCGACGGGGAGGCCGGCTCATGGATGTGGATCACGTCGAAGGTGCCGTCGTGCAGCCAGCGCCGTACCCGGGCGGCCGACAGGAAGCCGAAGTTCAGCCGGGCCACCGAGCCGTTGTAGGGCACGGGGACCGCGCGGCCCGCGGAGACGACGTACGGGGGCAGGGGGGTGTCGTCGTCGGCGGGGGCGAGCACCGACACCTCGTGGCCGAGGCGGATGAGGTGGTCGGCCAGGTCGCGGATGTGGAACTGGACTCCCCCGGGCACGTCCCAGGAGTACGGGCAGACGATCCCGATCTTCACGGGCGTCCCTTCTCGGAATCCGTCGCGGAACTCGGCGCGGCATTGGGCGCGGAATCGGGCACGGGACCGTCGGAACTCGTCGCGGGACCGTCGGAACTCGTCGCGGGACCGTCGGAACTCGTCGCGGGACCGTCGGGACTCTTCGCGGGGTCCAGGTCCGCGAGCCACAAGCGCTGGAGCATGTGCCAGTCCTCCGGGTGGTCGGCGATGCCGGTGGCGAAGGCGTCTGCCAGCGCCTGTGTCATGACAGACGTCTTCTCGGCGCGGGTACCTGCCTCGGGTACCTCGACCGGGGCGTGCACCCGCCCCCGCATCACGGGCGAGTCGTCGTACCAGAGCGTCACGGGCAGCAGCAGCGCGCCGGTCTGCTGGGCGAGCAGGGCCGGTCCGGCGGGCATGCGGGTCGGCTCGCCGAAGAAGTCGACCTCGACGCCGGACGCGGACAGATCGCGGTCGGCGACCAGGCAGACCAGGCCGCCGTCGCGCAGCCGGCGGGCGAGGGTGCCGAAGGCGGTACCGCCGTTGTGCGGCAGGACCTCCATGCCGAGGCCCTCGCGGTAGGCGACGAAGCGGTCGTAGAGCGTCTCGGGCCTGAGGCGTTCGGCGACCGTCGTGAACGGGGTCTTCAGCTCGGTGGTGACCCAGGCGCCCGCGAGGTCCCAGTTGGCCAGGTGCGGCAGCGCGAGGACGACGCCCCGGCCGGAGGCCAGGCCGTCGGTGAGGTGGTGGAGGTCCTGGCAGGCGAAGCCGGTCCTGACGCGCTCCTCGCTCCAGGCGGGGAGCCGGAACGACTCCATCCAGTAGCGCAGATAGGACCGCATGCCCGCGCGGGACAGTTCGGCGAGGCGCTCGGGGCTCGCGCCGGGCACCACGCGCGCGTAGTTGGATTCCAGTCGGCGTACGAGGGGGCCGCGCCGCTTCCAGGTGGCGTCGGCGATCGTCCGGCCGAGGCGTACGGCGACGGGCTCCGGAAGTTTCTTGACGGTGCCCCAGCCGAGGCCGTACAGCCCGTCGGTGAGCCGCTCCCGCAGAGCGCTCACGGGGTCGCCTCGCTGTTGCGGGCGGTGTCCGGGGTCTCCGGGGCGGGCGCCGCGGCGGCCTCCGCCTCCGCCTCGGCGGACTCGCGGCGGACGGTGACGACACGCTGGATCAGCGTGACGAGGCTACCGACGGCGACGATCCACAGGGCGATGGGCAGTAGGACGTCGATACCGGGCACACCGAACGCGTGCAGCCCGGACAGACCGGCCGCCACCAGCGAGATCACCAGGCGTTCGGCCCGCTCCACCAGGCCGTTCACCGCCACCGGCAGGCCGATCGACTCGCCGCGCGCCTTGGTGTACGACACCACCTGGCCGCTCGCCAGACAGAAGATCGAGACGGCGCACAGGGCGAGGTCGTCGCCCTTGCCCGCGTACCAGAGGGCGAAGCCGCCGAAGATCGCGCCGTCGGCGACCCGGTCGAGGGTGGAGTCGAGGAAGGCGCCCCAGCGGCTGGAGCGGCCCATCTGACGGGCCATGTTGCCGTCGACGAGGTCGGAGAACACGAAGAGGGTGATGACGATCGTGCCCCAGAAGAACTCGCCCCGGGGGTAGAAGACCAGCGCGCCCGCGATCACTCCGGCGGTGCCGAGGAGCGTGACCGTGTCGGGGCTGACGCCCCTGCGGATCAGAAACGCGGCGAACGGTGTGAGGACACGCGTGAAGAATGCACGCGCGTACTTGTTCAGCATGGCCTTCCCGAGGGTCGGTGTCGCCGCGTGGCCCCTGCTGGCCATCCGGCTGGCCCATCGTAGCCACGCGCGCGCGTGTGCGACCGTCGGGCACCAGCCCGCCGTGTCCTGTCCTGATCCCACCGGTGGCACGGCGGAATCGCGAAGCGCGCGCACCGGGCCGTACCGGGCCGGGCGGAGCGATCGCGTCCCTCGTATGGACGCACGGTGACGCGAGTGCAAAGCTCGAAGCACCGCGGGCGTCATCGGAGCCGACACCGCTGGGGGTCCCCCCGGGCGGAGCCTGGGGGAGGATCCGTATGTCCGCGCCCACAGTGACCTCACCGTGCACGGGAGGCAGGACCATGGGCGACAAGGCGAACGCACATCCCGGAGCCGCCGGCAGGGCTACGGCGGCCGACCACCCCGCGTCCGTACGGAATGTGGTGCTGGTCGGCCACTGCGGATCGGGCAAGACGACTCTGGTGGAGGCTCTCGCGCTGACGGCGGGAGCGGTGAACCGGGCGGGCCGTGTGGAGGACGGCGGCACCGTCTCCGACTACGACGAGATCGAACACCGGCAGCAACGCTCGGTGCAGCTCTCCCTCGTCCCTGTCGAATGGGGCGGGTACAAGATCAATTTGTTGGACACACCCGGATACGCCGACTTCGTCGGGGAACTCAGGGCCGGTCTGCGAGCGGCGGACGCGGCCCTTTTCGTCGTCTCGGCCTCGGACGGCGTCGACGGCTCGACCCGCATGGTGTGGGAGGAGTGCGCGGCGGTCGGCATGCCCCGGGCGATCGTGGTGACCCATCTGGAGGCCGCGCGGGCGGACTTCGAGGAGATGACCAGGATCTGCGCGGAGACGTTCGGCGGGGACGACCCCGACGCCGTACTGCCGCTCTATCTGCCGCTGCACGGCCCGCAGGGGCCGGACGGGCACGCGCCCGTGACCGGACTGACCGGGCTGCTGTCGCAGAAACTGTTCGACTACTCCTCCGGCGAGCGCAAGGAGTCCGAGCCGGGACCCGAGCAGCTGCCGGCGATCGAGGAGGCACGTAACCGGCTCATCGAGGGGATCATCGCCGAGAGCGAGGACGAGACCCTCATGGACCGCTATCTCGGCGGCGAGGAGATCGACGTCAAGACCCTCATCGACGACCTGGAACGGGCCGTCGCGCGCGGGGTCTTCCACCCGGTCCTGGCCGCCGCCCCCGCTGCCGACGGCGCGAAACAGGGACTCGGCACGGTCGAACTCCTCGAACTGGTCACCGGCGGCTTCCCCACCCCCCTGGAGCGCGAGACACCCGCCGTCACCACCCCCGAGGGCCGCCCCCGCGAGATCAAGGCGACCTGCGACCCGGACGGTCCGCTGGTCGCGGAGGTCGTGAAGACGGCCAGCGACCCCTATGTGGGCCGTATCTCGCTGGTCCGGGTCTTCTCCGGCACCCTGCGCCCCGACGCGACGGTGCATGTCTCCGGGCACGGGCTCGCCGACCGGGGCCACGAGGACCATGACGTCGACGAGCGGATCGGTGCCCTGTCCACACCGTTCGGGAAACAGCAGCGGACGCTCACGCACTGCATCGCGGGCGATCTGGCGTGCGTGGCGAAGCTGAGCCGCGCGGAGACCGGGGACACGCTCTCGGCCAAGGACGACCCGCTGCTCATGGAGCCGTGGGAGATGCCCGACCCGCTGCTCCCGCTCGCCATCCACGCGCACAGCAAGGCCGACGAGGACAAGCTCTCCCAAGGGCTCGCCCGGCTCGTCGCCGAGGACCCGACCATGCGGCTCGAACAGAACCAGGACACCCACCAGGTGGTCCTGTGGTGCCTGGGCGAGGCACACGCCGACGTGGCCCTGGAACGGCTGCGCAGCCGGTACGGCGTCCAGGTCGACGTCGTACCGCACCGGGTCTCCCTGCGGGAGACGTTCGCCGACCGGTCGGCCGGGCGCGGCCGGCATGTGAAGCAGTCCGGCGGGCACGGGCAGTACGCGATCTGCGAGATCGAGGTGGAGCCGCTGCCCGGCGGCTCGGGCATCGAGTTCGTCGACAAGGTCGTCGGCGGCGCGGTGCCGAGGCAGTTCATCCCGTCCGTCGAGAAGGGAGTCCGGGCGCAGGCCGCCAAGGGGGTCGCGGCCGGGTATCCGCTCATCGACGTACGGATCACGCTGCGGGACGGCAAGGCGCACTCGGTGGACTCCTCGGACGCCGCGTTCCAGACGGCCGGCGCGCTGGCGCTGCGCGAGGCCGCGGTGGACGCGAGGATCCACCTCCTGGAGCCGGTGGCCGAGGTGTCGGTCCTGGTCGGGGACTCGTACGTGGGCCCGGTGATGAGCGATCTGTCCGGGCGGCGCGGCCGGGTCGTCGGCACCGAGCAGGCGGGCGGCGGACGCACCCTGGTGCGGGCCGAGGTCCCGGAGATCGAGATCGACCGGTACGCCGTCGATCTGCGCTCCCTGTCCCACGGCACCGCGCGCTTCGGCCGCCGCTACACCCGGCACGAGCCGATGCCCTCCCATGTGGCCGAGAAGGTCCGCGAGCAGACGAAGGAGCACTGAGACTAAAGGAGCACCGAGACGAAGGAGCACTGAAAAGACGCCCGGGACCCGGTGGGGGCGGTCACGCCGTCCGTCACCGGGCGCGGGGGCACCCAAGTCCGGTTCGCGGACGGTGGGTTCGGTGAATGTCCGTTCCTCGCGCCGCACGATGTCCGTGCCTGCGGATACGCTGATCACCTGATCGACAAGTATGGCTCGATCAGGTCCGGATCGGGTGATGACCTGATCAACAGGTGTGCGGAGCACGGAAGTCGGGAAGAGCCGCAGGAGCGAGTATGCGGCGATGGGGGCGGCGGCGGTGGCGGACGAATTCGATTTCACTCCCGGGGCACAGGTGCCGCTGACAGGCACCGCGGGCCAGACCGCGGCGACGTACGCCCTGGCGTCCGCCGCCTACCGGGACAACGAGATCGCGGAGATCCTCAAGGCCAACAACGATTGGCACAAGTCCACGGTGAAACCGGGCCGCAAGTGGGCGACCATTTTCCGGCCGAATCTCGGGGAGGCGTTCTCCCTCGCGGTGCGGGACCGGATGGTCGGCGCGGGCCGCGGTCCGCTCATCCAGTCCTTCGGGATGGAGCCGCAGGTCGTCGTCGAGCACTGCCTCGCGGCGACCAACATCCGCCGGGAGCGCGACAACTGGCTGTCGGCGGTGATGGTCCTGTGCGGTGTGCTCTTCCTGCCCGGTCTGCTCCTGTGGCTGCTGGTCTTCCAGATCCGTACGACGGTCGCCAAGCGTGACGACAAACGGGCCGGCGCCCTCGGCACCACCCTGCTGGTCGCGGTGGGCGCCCTCGCCGTGATCTTCCTGCTGAAGATGCCGTTCGACGGCTTCTGGGCCTGGTACGCGCGCGCCTGCGTCGTCCTGCCCGTGGTCGGCTGGTTCTGGGCCAAGCAGATCTGCGAGCGCGCCGCCAAGGATCTGCGGGACCGCTGGTCCGGTCTGCTGTCCGGCGGCGGCATCGGCGCCAAGATCCCCGAGGCGGTGCCCGGCAGCCCCGGCGAGACCAAGGCCGAGCAGCTGCGCAAGGAACTGGCCCGCCTCAGCGCGGAGCAGCGCTCCAACCTCGTCTTCTACGCCGGCCCCAAGGGCATCCTCGGCATGGGCACCCGCTGGGGCGCCTGGCAGCTCGCCGAGGAGCTGGTGCCCGCCGAGGCGGGCAAGGAGATCCACCCGTTCCGCAGCTGGGACGTCATACGCGCCATCCACGACCAGCTGCGCATGCTGGAGCGGACCCCCCTCAACACCGGTGGTTTCACGGCGCCTTCCATCAAGCACTGGATCGTCAGCCCCATCGGCGAGGGCGCCGGCGCCGTGTCCCGGCCCGACAGCACCGACGTGGACGCGTACCAGTACAAGAACCACGCGATACAGGAGATCTGCAACAAGCAGCACTTCGGCAGCGGCAACCGGCACTACCTGGGCGTCCAGTGGACCCTCTGGGACGGCCAGTTGGTCATCACCATGCTGGTCACGGTCACCGTGCTGCACCAGACGCTCCGCATCGAGGTCACCGGCCACGCCCTGGGCCCGGTGCACGGCCTGTTCACCACCAAGCCGGCGGCCAAGACGAAGGAAGTCCAGAAGTCGGTCCGGTTCTGGGAGACCCGCAAGGTGCAGCTCCCCCTCGTCGACACCGACGAGGTCGTACGGCTCGCCGCGCGCGCCCCGCTGACCTGGTACCCGCCGCTGCTCAACTGGCTCGGCGGATCCATGGGCCTGCCCGAGCCGTTCGGCCTGCGGCACGCCTGGGCCGACCAGCCGTGGCGGCACCGCTTCATGGCCGACGACGCGCTGCGCGCCGCCACGCCCGTGCTCCGCGTGGTGCACAACGCCGCGATCAAGGTGCTCCGGGAGAACGGCGTCGACACCGAGAAGTTCGGGTCGCGGGCCGGGTTCCTCAGCGGGGCCGTGCAGGATGCTTCGCCGCGGAAGGCGGACCTCTACGACGCGTGAGCGCTGCGCTGGCTTTGGCCGGGGGGTGTGTGGGGGTGGGGCGCCGATTTCGTCCGCGGGCCCGATGGGGGCTGGTCGCGCAGTTCCCCGCGCCCCTGAAAAGCAAAGCAGGGGCTGCGCCCCGCTTCGCTTTTCGCCCCGAAAGGGCCGCAGGCCTCTTTCAGGGGCGCGGGGAACTGCGCGAGAAGCCCCACGCACCCGTGGACGAAAGCGGCGCCCAACCCCCCACGCACCCCCACCCGCCAACTACACCGTGGGCCACGCCTCCGCGAGCATCTTCCTCGTGTCGGCCAGGAGTTGCGGCAGGATCCGCGTGTGGCCGACCACCGGCATGAAGTTGGTGTCGCCGCCCCAGCGCGGCACGATGTGCTGGTGGAGGTGGGCCGCGATCCCGGCCCCCGCGACCGTGCCCTGGTTCATGCCGATGTTGAAGCCGTGCGCGCCGGACGCGGTCCGCAGAGCGGTCATGGACTGCTTCGTCAGCTCGGCCAGCTCGGCGGTCTCCGACCCGGTGAGGTCCGTGTAGTCGGCGACGTGCCGGTAGGGCACGACCATGAGGTGGCCGCCGTTGTACGGGTAGAGGTTGAGCACCGCGTACACATGCTCCCCGCGCCTGATGATCAGGCCGTCCTCGTCCGATTTCGCCGGGATCGAGCAGAACGGACAGCCGTCGTCGGCCCCGGGGCCGGTCGGCTTGTTCTCACCCTGGATGTACGCCATCCGGTGGGGCGTCCACAGGCGCTGGAACGCGTCCTGCGTCCCGACTCCGATCTGCTGCTCCGGCTCACTCGTCATGCAGTGCAGCATATGGCTTCGCCCGTTCGCGGCGTGTCGCCGGGTACCGCGGGGGGACGGGCGGGGCCAAGCTGAGGCGATGGACCAAGACAGCCGCGCGTTCCGCTGGGAGCAACGCAACGGACGCGTCCTCGCCGGGGCGTCGGCCCTCTTCCTCACCTCGTACACGGTACGGGTGCTGGCCCACGACCTCCCCCGGGGCTGGCTCGATCTCTGTCTCGCGGTGACCCTGCTGTGCTGGGCGGTCTTCGCCGTCGACTACGCGGCGCGCTGGCGGCTGAGCGGCCTCGGCCCGAGCTTCGTCCGCGTCCACTGGCTGGACACCGTGGTGCTCGTCCTGCCTCTGCTGCGGCCCCTGCGCATCGTGCAGATGCACGACGCCGTGCAGCGTCATCACGACCGGCCCCGGCTCTCGCTGCACGCGCGCGTGGCCGTCTACGCGGGCCTGTCCGCGACCCTGCTCGGCTTCACCGGCGCCCTCGCCGTCTACCAGCAGGAGCACACGGCCCCGGACGCGACGATCCTGACCTTCGGCGACTCCGTGTGGTGGACCTGCTCCACGCTCGCGACGGTGGGTTATGGCGACGTGACCCCCGTGACCCCGATGGGCCGCACGATCGCCGTGTTCCTGATGGCCTGCGGCCTCGCCCTGCTCGGCACGGTCACGGGCTCCTTCGGCTCGTGGCTGCTCCAGGTCTTCGCCCGGGAGGACGAGCGGAGGCCCCCGGGGGACTGAAGACGCTGTTGGCGAATTCACCAACAGCGTCGACTGAACCCCGGGGGCCTCCGACGACGTACGCGGATCACTCACGTACACCGTGCGTCTCAGATCTGGACGCGGTCCTCCACGACCTTCGCGATCTTGGCGATGGCCTCCTCGACGGGGATGCCGTTCTCCTGGGAGCCGTCGCGGTAGCGGAAGGAGACGGCGCCGGCCGCCATGTCCTCGTCGCCCGCGATGACCATGAAGGGCACCTTGGCCTTCTGCGCGTTGCGGATCTTCTTCTGCATACGGTCGGAGGAGCCGTCGACGTCGACGCGCAGGCCCTTCTTCTTCGCCTCGGCGGCGAACTTCCGCAAGTACTCCACATGCGCGTCGCCGATCGGGATGCCGACCGCCTGGACGGGCGCCAGCCACGCCGGGAACGCCCCCGCGTAGTGCTCCAGGAGCACCGCGAAGAACCGCTCGATCGAGCCGAACAGCGCGCGGTGGATCATGACCGGACGTTGCTTGGAGCCGTCCGGACCGGTGTACTCCAGGTCGAAGCGCTCGGGCAGGTTGAAGTCGAGCTGGACCGTGGACATCTGCCAGGTGCGGCCGATCGCGTCCTTGGCCTGGACGGAGATCTTCGGGCCGTAGAACGCGGCGCCGCCCGGGTCCGGGACCAGCGGGAGGCCCTGCTTCTCGGCTACCTGGCGGAGCGTCTCCGTGGCCTCCTCCCACGCCTCGTCCGAGCCGACGAACTTCTCCGGGTCCTTGGTGGACAGCTCCAGATAGAAGTCCGTGAGCCCGTAGTCGCGCAGCAGGTTCAGGACGAAGGTGAGCGTCTTGTCCAGCTCGTCGGCCATCTGCTCGCGGGTGCAGTAGATGTGCGCGTCGTCCTGCGTGAAGCCCCGGGCGCGGGTGAGGCCGTGCACGACGCCGGACTTCTCGTACCGGTACACCGTGCCGAACTCGAACAGACGCAAGGGCAGTTCACGGTACGAACGGCCGCGCGCGTCGAAGATCAGGTTGTGCATCGGGCAGTTCATGGGCTTGAGGTAGTAGTCCACGCCCTCGTCGAGCTGCATGGGCGGGTACATGCCGTCGGCGTACCAGTCGAGGTGGCCCGAGACCTCGAAAAGACGCCCCTTCGTGGCGTGCGGGGTGTAGACGAACTCGTAGCCCTCCTCCTCGTGCCGGCGGCGCGAGTAGTCCTCCATGACCCGGCGGATGATGCCGCCCTTGGGGTGGAAGACGGCGAGGCCGGAGCCGATCTCGTCGGGGATGGAGAACAGGTCGAGCTCGTTGCCCAACTTGCGGTGGTCGCGCTTCTCGGCCTCGGCGAGGAAGTCGAGGTGCGCCTTCAGCTCCTCCTTGGAGGGCCAGGCGGTGCCGTAGATGCGCTGGAGCATCGGGTTCTTCTCGCTGCCGCGCCAGTACGCGGCGGCGTTGCGCATCAGCTTGAACGCCGGGATGTTGCGGGTGGTGGGCAGGTGGGGGCCCCGGCAGAGGTCCTTCCAGCACAGGTCACCGGTCTTGGCGTCCAGGTTGTCGTAGATCGTCAGCTCGCCCGCGCCGACCTCGACGTCCGCGCCGTCGTCGGAGGAGGCGGAGCCCTTGAGGCCGATCAGCTCCAGCTTGTACGGCTCGTTCGCCAGCTCCTCGCGGGCGGCCTCGTCGGTGACGACGCGGCGCGAGAAGCGCTGGCCGCGCTTCTGGATCTCCTGCATCTTCTTCTCGACGGCCTTGAGGTCCTCGGGCGTGAACGGCTTCTCGACATCGAAGTCGTAGTAGAAGCCGTCGCGGACCGGCGGGCCGATGCCCAGCTTCGCCTCGGGGAACAGCTCCTGCACGGCCTGGGCCATGACGTGCGCGGTGGAGTGGCGGAGGATGTTGAGGCCGTCCTCGGAGGAGATCTCCACGGCCTCGACGGTCTCGCCGTCCCTCACCTCGTACGCGAGGTCCTTCAGCTCCCCGGCCACGCGGGCGGCGACGACGGTGCGCTCACCGGCGAAGAGGTCGGCGGCCGTAGTGCCCGTCGTCACCACACGCTCGTCCCGCTCGGAATCGCGTTGGATGATCACACGGACGTCGGACACCGGTCTCTCCTGACTGAAGGGGACCACCTACGGATTTTCGGAGGTGGTCCCCGAATCGTACCGAGCCGGGGGTGCCGTCTGCGAAACGGTTAAGGGCGGAGGGCGTCAGTCCCCGCCGCAGGCCTCCTCGAAGAAGGCCGTGATCCCCGCGGTCTCCTGGAGCGACTTCATCAGCCGGTCCCGCTCGGCCTCGTCGACCTGTACGGGTGCGACCCCGTCGGCGTTGGTGAGCCGCCGGAACCCGCCCCGGCTCTCCAGCCTCCCGTGCACCCGGACCGGCAGTCCGACGAGATGGGCCTGTCCCGCGATCCGGTACGACTCCTCGTCCAGGGTCATCCGGACGTGCGGGACCTCGGCGCCGGCGATGACCCGCAGCCGTATCGTGCCCTCGCCGCGCGCGCCCGACCGGCGCATCCGCACCACGGCCCCGGTGATCCGCACCGGCATCGCGGGTTCCTCGCGCAGATAGCGGGCCCCGGCCTCGCGCAGCACCGGCAGGTCGCCCGGGGAGAACTCGACGGGCTCGGCCGGTGGCGCGCCGCCCTCGGGGATCCCGGCGGCGGGCGCCCAGTCGACGGCGACGCGGGCGCCCTCGGTGCCGCGGACCAGGGCGACGAGGGCCTCGGTCAGCTCATGGCTGACCCCGGCCTCGACGGCGCCGTCGAAGGCGTCCATGCCGCCGGTGGCGCGCTGGTAGTCGATGGCCTCGCGGGTGGCGTACAGGGCCTGGTGGAGTCGTAAGGCGAGGGGGCGGCCGGTGGACACGGGGACGAAGGCGGTGAGGCGGCGGCCCCCGGGGGCCGCGCCGACGAGGACGCCGTCGAGGGAGGCGGCGGCGGGCCTGCGGTGCCGGGCGCCGTAGTAGCCGGCGCGGGCGCGGGTGGCCAGCGCCGCCGCGAGGAGCATCCGGCGGGCGGCGGAGCGCAGTTGGTCCTCGACGACCCAGGAGGCGGTGCCCAGTGGGCCGGTCGGTACGTCCCGCCACCAGTGGATCTCGTCGCTGGGCACGGCGAGGGCGACCAGCACGTCCCGCGCGGCGGGCGAACCGCTGCGGGACAGCGCCATGAGGGCCTCGCCGAGCAGGTCGTCGCTGTCGGGGAAGGCCCGGTTCTCGGGCACGAGCAGGCTCATGCCCCGCCCGGCCGGTCCCGGTGGGGTCCAGCGGCCGTACCGTCCGGTGGCCCCGCCGCGCCGCTGCCAGCCGTGCCGGCGCAGCAGGGTGCCGAGGACGGCCGGGTCGACCTGGGCGGGGTCGGGCGGCTGGGTCCAGGTGGGCTCGACGGGGTGGGCGCGCACGGGGCGTACGGGCTCGCCGATGGGACGGCGTACGGACAGGTCCTGGTCGTGGGGACGGTTCGTCGCTCCGTCGTCGCCGCGGGGGCGGCTCGTCGGCCCGTCCTCGGTGCGGTGGCGTCGGCCGGGCGGGTCCGCGCGGTGCGGGGGCCGGCCGGACCCGTCGTCGTAGGGCTGTCGGCCGGGACCCTCGCCGTGGGGGCGGGTGCCTGGGCCGTCGTCGTCGATGGGGCCGTGGGTCACGGTCTGCCTCCCGTTCCGACCCGCGTCATGATCTCGCAGAGCGCTCGGTCGTCGAAGATGCGCGAGGTCGGTATGCGCACGGTGGTGCGGCGCCTACCGGTGATCGGGTGTCCGGCCAGGTTGATCCAGTAGCAGCAGTGCCGCAGGTCGAGCCGGTCGTGGCCGGCCCGCAGCCACTGCTCCTGCGATCTGGGGACGATCATCACGACCAGGATCTTGTGCACCGAGACGGGGGTGCGGGCGAGCTTCGCCAGGTGCTGGTTGTCGAGGGTGAAGGAGAAGAACCTGCCCGGTGGGTCGGGCGGGAGCTGGTAGGTGGCCTTGAGCTGCACCTTGATGGTGACCTCGTCGTCGACGGTGTGGCCGGGCGAGCCGTGGCTGACGTGCCAGTCGATGCCGTTGTCCGGAAAGGGCTGGGAGAGCGAGCAGCCGGCCGCGGCGGCCACGGCGTGCAGATAGCCCACCTGGAGGGTCTCCATACAGGCGGTGGTGGCGAGGGAGCCGCGGAGCGGTGCCGCGTGCTCGGGCAGCAGCCCGCCCCGCTCGGGCTGCGCTATGGCCATGACCAACAGCCTTCCCCTACTGATGTTTCCCCGTGCCGGGCCTCTGAACTGCGCGGACCCGTACTTCTGTTGTCTCCTTCCGGCGTACGGCGCAAACAGCCCGGGTATCACCAAACAGGCAGAAGACGGGACGTCAGCTGCCGTGGGTGAACGAGGAGTTGTGGACACATGACGTGTTGGTACGAGGGGCCCTTGGCGGCGTTCGACACGGAGACCACGGGTGTGGACGTCGAGACCGACCGGATCGTGTCGGCCGCCGTCGTCGTCCAGGACGCGCCCGGCACCCGCCCCCGGGTGACCCGGTGGCTGGTGAATCCGGGCGTGCCGGTGCCCGCCGGGGCGACGGCGGTGCACGGGCTGACGGACGAGCGGTTGCGGCGCGACGGCCGGTGGCCGGCGCCGGTGATGGAGGAGATAGCCAGGGCGCTGGCCGAGCAGGCGGTGCGCGGCCGTCCGCTGGTCGTGATGAACGCGCCGTTCGATCTGACCATGCTGGACCGTGAGTTGCGGCGGCATCGCGCCTCGTCGCTGGACCGCTGGTTCGAGGCGACGCCGTTGCGGGTCCTCGATCCGCGGGTCCTGGACAAGCATCTGGACCGCTACCGCAAGGGCCGGCGCACGCTCACCGATCTGTGCGCGCACTACGAGGTCGTCCTGGAGGGCGCGCACGACGCGGGTGCCGACGCGCAGGCGGCGATGGATGTCGTCCGCGCGGTGGGGCGGCGTTTCGCGCCCCGGCTGGGCCGCCTCTCCCCCGCCGAACTGCACACGTTGCAGGCGGTGTGGCACGCGGCCCAGGCCCGTGGTCTCCAGGCCTGGTTCGCCCGCAGCGGCACGGAGGAAGCGGTGGACCCGGCGTGGCCGTTGCGTCCGGATCTGCCGGCGGCGGCCTGAGCGCGGCGGGACGGGACATGAGAAAAGCCGGTCCGCTGCTGCGGACCGGCTCTTTACCCGGTGGGCGATACTGGGTTCGAACCAGTGACCTCTTCGGTGTGAACGAAGCGCTCTCCCACTGAGCTAATCGCCCGGGAACGGACTGAACAATACAGGCCCCGACGGGTCTGGTTCAAACCGCTTGTCCGTGGGTCGTGAGGTACGCGAGGAGTCCTCGTCGTCCTGCCCGCATCATCAGCGCGTGGTTGGCGCGGAACACGGGCCTCCCCGGTACGGCGAGCCGTCTCATCAGGGGCTTGGTGACGTCGACCTCCTGGTCGTAGCGGGCGAGGGTGCCGGTGCCGTCGGCGGTGAGCGTCCAGCGGGCCCAGCCGTCGAGGTCGCCGGTCATCTCGATCTCCAGGATCCCGGCCGTCGCGTCGCGCCGTACCTCCCGTGCGGTGAAGGCGAGGTCGTACGGCAGGAACGAGCGGATTCGGATGGTGCCGGTGGTGTCGTCGATCCGGCTCACCTCGCGGACCTGCGGCCACCAGCGCGGGTAGTCGTCGGCCCGCTGGAGCGCGTCGTACACGGCGGCGGGCGGCGCGGGCAGGGTCCAGTGGCTGCGGAAGCGGTAGTGGCACCAGTCCATGGGCGGATTCTTCCCGCACGGAGCCGGTTCACGTGGGATCTGAGTACGGCCTGAGTATCCGCACTCATGTCGTACGGCGTGACCGGGACCACACTCCGAGGCATGACGCATTTTCCGTCCCCGGCCGAGGAGTTGCGGGTCCTCGACGCCGAACTCCGGCAGCTCGACGCCCGCCGCGCCTTCCTGCTGACCCGGCGGGCCTGGCTGGTCGACGCCCTGTGCGCGGCGAGGCCCGCTGCCGTGGCGCCGCCCGTGCGGCGGCACCCCGAGGCGACGGCGCCCGGCGTCCAGAACGTGCTGCTGGTCCTCGGGGGCGTGCTGCTGACCGTCGCGGCGATCGCGTTCACGCTGGTCAGCTGGGGGCACTTGGGAATCGCCGGCCGGTCCCTGGTGCTCGGCGCGGTCACCGTGGCCGCGCTCGGCGCTCCCGTGCCCCTGCTCCGCCGCGGTCTGCGCTCGACGGCCGAGGCGGTGTCCGGCCTGGGCCTCGCGCTGACGGTCCTCGACGCGTACGCCCTGCGCGAGGTCGCGTTCACCGGGGCGGACGGCACGGGGTACGCGGCAGCCGCGTCGGCGGTGCTGGCCGTGGTGTGGTCGGCGTACGCGCTGGGCCTCGGCGCGCTCACGCCCGGGCCGGCGGACAGCGACCCGGCGCACCCCCGCACCGCCCCCGGTCTCGCCCTGCCCCTCCCCCTCGCCGTGATCGCCGCGCAACTCCCCCTGCTCCTCTGGTCGTTCGCGGTGGACGCGGGCATGGAGACGGTCGCGGCCGTGCTGCTGGTGACGGCGGCGGCCGACACCGCGATCGCGCTCCGGGTGTCCCTGAAGCCGGTACGGATCGTCGCCGTGGTCGGCGCGTTCGGCTGGGGTGCCTGGGGTGTACCGGCGGCCGGGTGGCTCTCGTGGGCCGCCACCGGACCGGGCGCCGCCGCCCGTGCGGCGGCGCTCCTCGCCCTCGCCGCGGCCGTCGCCGTGACGGCCGCCTGGTTCACCCCGAAGCCGGCCGTGGCGCTCGGCACCGCCCTCACCGGCGGACTCCTGACGGTGATCGGCCTCGGTGGCGTCGCCCGTGCGGTCCTGCCCGAGGTGTGGACGGTCCCCGGCCATCTCCTCTGCGGGCTGGCCCTGTTGACAGCCGTACGGGCACAGGCCCCCGAGCCCGTACGGCGCGGTCTCGTCCACGCCTCCGCCGTCGTCCAGGGCCTCGCCCTGGTCACCACGCTGCCGGCCGTGACGCTCGCGCTGCTGGGTCCTGTCGGCCGGGTGGCACACGTCTGGTCCGGTGCGCCGGAGGACGCCCGCGCGGCGGTGACGCTCGACGCGCCATGGCCCCCGCACACGGCGACCGTGCCTCTCGTGCTCGCCGTCGTCGCCGGGGTACTGGCCGTGTCCGCGCGTACCTCGGCCGCACTCACCGCGCCCTGGCGCACCCCGGCCCAGGTGGGCGCCCTCGTCCTCGCCTGGGCGACGGCCCTGGTGCTCCCCGCCGTCCTCGAACTGCCGTACGCGGCCGGTCTGGTGGCACAGGCCCTGCTGATCGTGGCCATGCTGGCCTTCGCGGCGTTCTCGCGGTCGGCTCTCCCTCTCACCGCCGCCCTCCTGGCCCTGCTCACCTCCGTGAGCCTGGGCCTCGCCTCCCTCGCCACCGAAACGGCGACCCTCACCGTCCTCGCGACCACGACGGTCCTGTTCGCGGCGGCGGCACGGCTCCGGCACAGCGCTCTCGGTCCTCTCACCGCGCCCGCCGCCTTCGCCCACGCCACCGCCCTGACCTGCGCGATCGGCGCCTCCGCCGGCTGGGAGCCGCAGCACACAGCCCTGTTGGTCCTCATCGTCCCGACGGTCGCGGCCCTGCTCGCGGCACGTCTCGGCGACTCGCCCACGACCGTCCCGGTCGAGGCGACCGGCGCCGCGGCCGGCCTTCTGGCCCTCGCCCTCGCCGCCACCCACCCGCCGCTGCTGGCCCTGGCCCTCGCGCTCTGCGGAGTGCTCGCCACGGGAACAGCCGTACGACCGGACCGCCGGCACCTCGGCTACGTGGCCGCCGCGCTGTTCGTGACGGCCTCCTGGGTGCGGCTGGCGGTCTGGGAGGTCGGCTCACCGGAGGCGTACACCCTGCCGGTGACCGCGCCGGCGCTGGTCGTCGGGCACCTGCGCCGCCGCCGGGACCCGGGGGCCTCGTCCTGGACCGCGTACGGCCCGGGACTCGGTGTCACCCTCGGCCCGAGCCTCGTCGCGGCCTGGGGCGACACCCACTGGCTCCGCCCCCTGCTGCTGGGCGCCGCCGCCCTGGCCGTCACCCTGCTGGGCGCCCGCCACCGCCTCCAGGCCCCGCTCCTCCTGGGCGGCGCCACCCTCGCCCTGGTCACCCTGCACGAACTGGCGCCCTACATAGCCCAGGTGGTGGACGCCCTCCCCCGCTGGGCGCCCCCGGCCCTGGCGGGCCTGGCCCTGCTCGCGGCTGGTGCCACGTACGAACAACGCCTGCGCGACGCACGACGAGTACGGGACGTACTGGGAAAGCTGAGCTGAGGCGTGCCCCCTCAGGGGCGCGGGGAACTGCGCGACCAGCCAAAACGATCCCGCAGTTCCCCACCAACCCCAGGCGCCCCGCAGCCCCCCTGCTCAACCCAGCGGAGCGCTACGGCATCTTGTCGCCCACCAGCGCCAGGTTCTGGATCGCCGCCAGCCCGTACAGCGCGGTCGCGTTGGTCGACACCCACGCCGCCTCGCTGCCGGGCACGAGCGCCGTCGGCCCCTCGATCTTCTTCGTGGACCAGTCGGTCGACTCCTTGTAGTCCCAGGTGTCGGCGCTGTTGTAGAACTGCCGCCAGGCACGGGCCGCCAGCTTGTCGTCGCCGAGTTGGACCGCCGCGTACGCGTCCTGCCGCGAGTGCCCCTGGAAGAGCAGCAGGCTCCCGAAGTTGGAGCCGTAGCGCGCCGCCTGTTCCGCCTTCGTCGCGTTGAAGTAGCGGCAGTAGTCGAGCCAGGCCTCCTTGAACTTCGGCATCTCGATCTGGTCGAGGAGTTCGGCGTTCAGCTCGACCAGGCCGAACATCGCCGAGAGGTGCGAGACACCGACCTTGGCCTCGGTGGCGACGGCGAACCGGCCGGTGTCGAGGTCGTAGAGCGCGCTGCCCTGGACGAAGCCGTTGGGCTGGGCAGCGATCGTCTCCATGGTCGACAGCACGCGCGCCTTGGCCTTCTCCCACTTGGGGCCGCGCCGCTCCCACTCGGTCAGCCATGCCGACACCAGGCCCGACCAGTCGGTGCCGAAGCCGATCGACAGGGCGTTGCGGTCGGGGGTGTAGGGCTCGGTGCGGATCTTGCGGATGGGGTCGAGGACGAGGAACGTCTCGTCGGAGTCGACGTTGGCGTGCATGAGGTCGCCGACGCGTTCGTCGGCGGTGAGGAAGTAGTAGTAGCGGCGGTACGTGGTGTTGGCGATCCGCTGCTGCTTGGCGCTGTCGGCGTAGTGCTGGACGCCGTGGCGGGTGCCGAGGCCGGCCCATTTGCCCAGGTGGTAGACGTCGACCTCGCCGGTGTGGCGGGTCATGGCCTCGGCGAAGCGGAAGATGTCCGCGCGTCCGGAGCGCATGTAGGCGAACCAGAGCCACAGGTCGGGCGAGAGTTCGGAGTTGTCCCAGGCGTAGCCGCCGACGTCGTAGCACCACTGGTGACGGCTGGGGTCGTAGCTGTGCATGATGTCGCCGTAGTCCCAGAAGCCGTACCACCGGCGCATCTCCACCTGGTCCTTGTAATAGGTGAAGAGGAAGTCGAGGTGGTCCTCGATCTTGGCCTTGGCCGCGGTGGAGCGGTCCGGTTCGGCGAACAGCCCGCCGAAGACGCCCGCCTTGACGAGCTGCTTGGGCGGGGTGGCGAGCTGCGGGGGTGTCCGGACGGCGTCGATCTGCCTGGCCATGTCCTCGGCGCCCGGGGTGGACTCATGGGCCCAGAAGAGGAGTTCGCTGGTGCGGGCGATGCCGTAGGGGGTGCCGAACTCGGGCTCGTAGTCCTCGTAGGTGATGTTGAGGCCTTCGAGTTGCTCGGGGTAGGTGTCCTGGCCCATGCCGTCGTGGTAGAAGCGCAGGTCCATGGGCTGGGCCTCGGGCGACCAGAGCCAGAGGGTGACCTCGGCGGTGTCGGTGTGGGCGTCGCGGATGTCGAGCTGGGCGGGGAACTTCTCCCAGAAGTCCCGCAGCCCGAAGGCGAACCCGCCGGACGCGCCGCCGACGTAGCCGAAGCCGCTCGCCCGTCGGCCGCCGCCGGCCGGGATCCAGCCGTGGCCCTTCTTGGTGCGCTTGCGGACCGCGAAGCCGTCGGCGGACAGCTGCGAGAGCGTGTAGTCGCCCCACTCGGGGATGTACTGGAGACGGGTGGTGACCCGCTGGTCCCAGGTGGAGGGGTCGGGCAGCTTCTTCCCCTCGAACTGGGCCGTACGCACCGCCGTACCCGGGTCGCGCCGCAGCCCGGTGACACCCTTCACCGCCTCGCGCAGCAGCCCCGTGCCCTCGCCGCCGATCCGGATGTGCCGGTCGTACGCGGCGTCCCGCATCGGGACCTTGAAGCGGACGCCGATGCCGCGGATGAAGTCGCCGCTCGCCTTGCCGGGTTCCTGGGTGCCGTCGAAGGTGAGGGTGTGCACCATGCGGAACGACTCGGCGCCCGCGTAGAAGTAGAGCCGGATCGAGAACGGCAGCCAACTGCGGCTGCCCTTGCGGTGCTTGCCGTCGATGCGGACGACCGCGCGGACCGGCCCGCCCTGTTCGACCTCCACCTCGTCGATGACGCTCTCGAACCGCTCGTACTTCTCGGTGCCCTGGTCGCCGTCCTCGATCTCCGGCTGCCGCAGCAGGACCAGCCGACCGGTGTGGGCGATCTCGGTGGAGCCGCGCAGCACGGACTTCACGAGGGTGGAGCCGGACTTGCCGATCTTCGCGGTGATGACCCCGGTGGACACGTCGATGGTGCCGCCGCGCTTGTCGACGGTGACCTTCTTCTCCGGCGCGGCCGGGGTGCCGGCGGCGAGGGTGAGCTTGCCGGCACCGGCGCCCGCGCCCACCGCGTGCGCGGTCCACTTCACGGAGCCGTCGGGCCAGTAGCCGATCGGCCAGGACTGCACGGCCACGGCCTTGCCGTCCGCGTCGGTCAAGGAAAACGACTGTTCTTTTTCGTACGCGCCCTTCGGCCACGGCACGCCCACCGTCGATCCGGGTGCGGCGCCGAGCCCGCCGTCCTCCAGCCAGTCCAGGGTCACCGGCTCCGCCTCCGCCGCCTCGGCTCCGGGCGCGGCCTGTGCGTGCGAACTCCCTAGCGCCCAGCTGAACTGCGCGGCGGCTCCGGCGACGGCGGCCGCCTTCAGAAGGGACCTGCGGTCGATGGGGGGCATGGCCTTATCCTTTCCGTACGGGAAGTCTTGCGTGCGGGTTAGTCAGGGGCATGACAGAGAGAGGTGCGGCGCCTCCGGAGGCGCCGACCCGGGTGCGGGGCACCGCCGCCACGGTCAGCGGCGGCGCCGGTGCCGTTCCTCCACAGCGAGGGCCGCCGCCGCGACGGCCCCGAGGACCGGCACCGCCAGCGGCGCGACGAACCAGGCGGAGCAGACCACCACGGCCAGCCCGCCGACGAGCAGAAAGGATCCGGCGGGGTCGAGCACGGTCCGCCGCACGGCCGCGCCGAGCAGGGCCCGCCAGGTGGTGCCCGGCCGCCAGAGCGCCGCCGCGCGCAGCCCGGCGACGACGGCGCCGATCAGCGCGAGCACCCCGATCGCGCCGACCAGCGGCCCGCCCGGGATGCCGGCGCGTACGGCCAGGACGTCCACCCAGACGGCCGCGAGCGCCGCCCAGCCGGCGAGCCCGACGAGCCAGCCGCCGCGCACCGCCGCCCGGAAGTCGGCCACGAACTCCCGCCATCCGCCGCCCTCATGGGCCGTACGGCGTCGCAGATGCCGCGAACCGGCGGCGAACGCGGCGGGGTACGTCACCAGCGGCAGCGAGGCCAGCGCGATCCACACCCCGGTGAGCAGACACTCGGCGAACAGCGCGAACCGCTGGGCGAGCAAGGACTCCTCACGGGGCGCGGCGGACTTCGCGGGAACGCGGTCACGGGTGCGGTTCCGCGTGCGGGTCAGGGCCATGGTCAGCTCACCTCAGCCCTTCAGACCCGAGGTGGCCATGCCGTCGATCAGATAGCGCTGGAAGGCGAGGAAGAAGGCGAGCACCGGCAGCAGCGCCACCAGCGACATCGCGATCATGCCTCCGTAGTTGGCCACGGCGTCCTGGTCCACGAACATCTTCAGCCCGAGTGAGACCGTGTACTTGTCGGGCTCGTTCAGATAGATCAACGGGCCCATGAAGTCGTTCCAGGCGTTGATGAAGGTGAAGATCGCGCTGGTGATGAGCGCGGGCCGGCACAGCGGCAGCACGATCGACCAGTAGATCCGGAAGTGCCCGCAGCCGTCGAGCCGGGCCGCCTCGTCGAGTTCCTTGGGCAGGTTCCGCATGAACTGCACCATCAGGAAGACGAAGAACGCCTCCGTGGCCAGGTACTTCGGCAGCAGCAACGGAGTGTAGGTGTTGATCATCTCCATGTTGCGGAACAGCACGTACTGCGGGATCAGCAGCACGTGGTAGGGCAACAGGAGCGTGCCGATCATCAGTGTGAAGAGCAGATTGCGCCCCGCGAACTTGATCTTCGAGAAGGCGTACGCGGTCAGTGAGCAGGAGACGAGGATCCCGACCACCGAACCGAGGGCGAGGGTGAGGGAGTTGAGGAAGAACGTGGAGATCGGGATGTCGGCGATGCCGTCGGTGAGCCGGGTGTAGTTGGTGAGGATCGGGTCGCTCGGCAGCAGGTCCAGACTGCCGACGATGTCCTCGCTCTTCTTGAGCGAGCCGCCGATCACCCAGATCACCGGGTAGAGGATCACCGCGAGGACGGCGAGCGCCCCGATGTGCCAGGCGAGGGAACCGGGGAGCCTGCGGCGCAGGGCGCCCGCCCGCGCGGACGGGGCCGGGGCGGGGGTGATCTCGGTGGCCTGTGCGCTCATCAGGCACCCTCCTCGTAGTGCACCCAGCGCTTCTGGGACCAGAACAGCACCGCCGTCACCAGCGCGACCGCGACCAGCAGCAGCCAGGCCATGGCGGAGGCCAGGCCCATCCGGCTGTTCTCGAAGCCCTGGACGTACAGATAACAGGTGTAGACCATCGAGCCGTCGGCCGGACCGCAGGCGTTGCCTCCGGCGCCGCCGCCGACGATGTAGGCCGAGCTGAAGATCTGGAACGAGTGGATCGTCTCCAGCAGGATGTTGAAGAAGAGGACCGGGGAGATCATCGGCAGGGTGATGTTCCAGAACCGCCGCCATTTGCCCGCCCCGTCGACCTCGGCGGCCTCGTACAGCTCACGCGGGACCTGCTTGAGACCGGCGAGGAAGATGACCATGGGCGCGCCGAACTGCCAGACGGTCAGCGCCACCAGGCTGTAGATGATCAGCTCCGGGTCGCCGATCCAGCCGCCGGCGTCGATGCCGAAGATCCGCTGGGTGCGGTCGACGATCGCGTCGTCGGAGAAGATCGCCTTCCACACGATCGCGACGGAGACACTGGCCCCGATCAGCGACGGCGCGTAGAAGGCGGCCCGGTAGAAGGCCTGGCCGCGTCGGTTCTGGGCCAGCAGCAGCGCCACACCGAGGGCCAGCAGCAGCTTGAGCGGTGTCCCGACGACGACGTACCACAGCGTCACCCGCACCGAGTGGCGCCAGCGCGGGTCCGCGAACATCTCCGAGAAGTTGCCGAGGCCGATCCACCTGGGCGCGTCGAACAGGTTGTAGTCGGTGAAGGCGAAGTAGAGCGAGGCGATCATCGGCCCCGCTGTGAGCAGCAGGAAACCGGCGATCCACGGGGACATGAAGAGATAGCCGGCCAGGTTCTCCCGGCGGCCCCGCCGCAGCAGCGCGGCGGGGCTCGGGGCGTCGGCCGGACCGTGCCGCGGCTCGGAGCGCTCGTCCTTGGACAGGCCCTCCGTCGCAGGGGCGTGTGTCACGGTGGTTCCCATCAGGTGCCGAGAGCCGTCTTCGACTCGGTGAAGAACTGCTTGACGGCCTCGTCCACCGTGCGCGTGCCCAGCGCGAGTTCGTCACCGATG
The DNA here is from genome assembly GCF_009184865.1 of Streptomyces phaeolivaceus. NCBI lineage: Bacteria > Bacillati > Actinomycetota > Actinomycetes > Kitasatosporales > Streptomycetaceae > Streptomyces > Streptomyces phaeolivaceus. The sequence goes on from NZ_CP045096.1 coordinate 1,511,648, forward strand.
CGCAGGAAGGCGGCCTCACAGATGTCCGCGCCGTTCGGGTGCGGGGTGATGGGCTCCAGGACACCCGCCGCGACCAGCGACTCCTCGTACTCGGCGATCGCCTTGTTGACCGGGTCCGTCGGCTGGTAGGCGTCGTACTGGGCCTGGGTGGCGGGCACCCCCCGGTCGTAGCCCATGATCTTGGCGACCTCGGGCTCGTGCACCATGAAGTCGATGAACTGCGCGACCTCCTTGGGGTGCTGGGTGCGCTTGGAGGCGCTGAGCATGAGGGAGCCGAGGTACTGGCCGGTCCTCTTGCCGTCGGTGGTGGGGATGGGGGCGAGACCGTACTCGCTCTTGCCCTCGGAGGTGTAGCGGACGGTGAAGTTGTCCCAGGTGAACTCACCGGCGGCCAGTTCCGCGGCGACCGCCGACTTGGGCTTGATCTGGGCGACCTTCTTGGGGTCGGCGTAGAGACCCTCTTCGAGGCCCTTCTCGGCCTTCGCCCACCAGGCCTTCAGATCGGCCTCGGTGAAGCCGAGCCCGTCCTCGGTGAAGAACGCCTTGCCGTTCTGGCGCAGATAGAGGTCGTAGAGGTACATGACGCCGTACATGCCGCTGTCGCCGGCCCGGCCCGCCTTCTCCCGGATCTTCTTCATCGCCGCGTCGAAGTCGTCCCAGGTCCAGCCCTGCTCCGGCTTCACCCCGGACTTGGTGTAGACGGGCTTGTCGATCACCAGTGCCATCGAGTTGGAGCCGACCGGGACGCCGAGCAGTTTTCCGTCGACCTCGCCGAACTTCTCCAGGCCGGCTCTGAAGCCGTCCAGGGAGAGGTTGCCCGCCTCGACCTGTGGGCTCAGATCGAGCAGTACATTCTTCGCGTCATATTTCCGCAGGAAACCGATGGCATTCTGGAACACATCCGGCGGATTTCCACCGGAGGCCTGGGTGTTGAACTTCTTCCAGAAGTCGGGATAGACCTGGAAGTCGGTCTTCACCTTGATCTTCGGGTACTTCTTCTCGAATAGCGCGATGGTCTTCTTGATGCGCTGCGCGCGGTCCTCCGCACCCCACCAGGCGTAACGGATCGTCACCGTCCCGTCCCCCGCGCCACTGTCACCACCACAGGCCGTGGCCGTCGCCCCCAGCCCCGCGACGGCCAGTGAGGCTCCCGCCGCCTTGAGGACCGTCCGCCTCTCAACGTTCCTGTTTTGCTGCATGGTTGAGCCTCCCCGCGACGCCGAGTCCCGCGCCATGAATCGTTTCAAGTAAGCGCTTGCTGGCACAAGGTACGGAGCCCCTCAGGTGACGTCAATGATTCGGACAGGAATTGATGGAAAGCGGATCGGCCGCCGCCCCGGGGGCGACGGCGCCGCAGGTGACGGCAGGTCAACCGAAAGCGCAGGTAGGGGAGTTGCGATCGACAGGTCGAACGCGTCCAGGGTCGCCGGACGGCGAACGCATGAGGCTGAAAGGAGTCAGCGGGACGACCGCGGCGCCTCCCGCCGGACCGCACCCGGACCGCACCCGGAGCACCTCCGGAGCACGGCGGACCGGCCGGAAGCGGGTCCCGGGCGAGGCGGGAGAAGCACTGGATCCGGCCATATCCGGGCGGGTTCGCGGGCGGGTTCACGGGCGGCACTACCGCCGACCGACCTTCACCGCATACGGGATCTCCAGGAGTCGCACGGCCCGGCCGGCGCCGCGCACACCTTCGCGCGGCCACGACGAGAAGCGGCCCGGTCCACGTTTCCGTGGACCGGGCCGCCGTCATCCGGTGGGCGATACTGGGTTCGAACCAGTGACCTCTTCGGTGTGAACGAAGCGCTCTCCCACTGAGCTAATCGCCCGGACGCAGGAAGAACATTACCCCATGTCAGGGGGTGCCCCCGACCAGGTTCGCAATCCCCGCGCCACCCTGCCCGCGCTCACTGGTCCTTGATGTTCCAGGGCATCTCGAAGCCGAACTTCCAGACGTAGACACCGACGAGAACGGCCACGATCACCAGGCCGATCGTCGTCAGAATGATGTTGCGCCGCCGCACCTTGGGGTCGAGGGCGCGCTCGGTGGCCTCGGTGACCTTCCGCTTGGTCCAGCGGAGCACCAGTTGGGCCCAGACGAACTCGGTCGCCCAGATCGCCATGCCGCCGAAGATCACGATCCAACCGGGGCCGGGCAGCGGCAGCATGATCACACCCGCGACCACCACCGCGAGCCCGACGACGAAGATCGCCACCTGCCAGCTGAGGTGCAGCATCCGCCGGGCTCTGACGAATTCCGGCGCACGAGATCCGAGCGGCGCTTCGTTCTTGGCCACATCGGCCTCACTGTTCGCTACGTTTGTGTCACTCTTCGTTCCGTCGGCCGCCACGGCGACCTCCCCCGTCCCGTAACTCCCCGTGTCCATACGGCCAAACCCTACCGGAGAGAAACCGGTCACCGGAATGGTCGTACCCACAGAAGACGGTCTCGGCCGTATGAGCTACCAAAAGCGACGCAAAACTCCCAGAGGGGTTTACAACGGCACCGTAGGTGGCATGTCGATTTCGCCGACGTGCGAATCCCCGAGCGCACACTGAGCGAAAGGCCTTGGCGCTTATGAACACCACGGTCAGCTGCGAGCTGCACCTGCGCCTCGTTGTGTCGAGCGAGTCCTCACTGCCTGTTCCCGCGGGACTGCGGTATGACACGGCCGATCCCTACGCCGTGCACGCCACCTTCCACACCGGAGCAGAGGAAACGGTCGAATGGGTGTTCGCCCGCGACCTCCTCGCCGAGGGCCTGCACCGGCCCACCGGCACCGGCGACGTCCGTGTCTGGCCGTCGCGCAGTCACGGCCAGGGCGTCGTGTGCATCGCCCTGAGCTCCCCGGAGGGCGAGGCCCTCCTCGAAGCCCCGGCGCGGGCCCTGGAGTCCTTCCTGAAGCGCACGGACGCCGCCGTGCCACCCGGCACGGAGCACCGGCACTTCGACCTCGACCAGGAGCTCTCCCACATCCTGGCCGAGAGCTAGGGCGAGGCCCCAGAGAGCCGCCCGGCGCCGTCCACTCGGGGAGACGGCTCGGGCCAAGACAACCGAATACGGCTTTCAGGCCGACCCAACGACGCCGTCGTCGCGGACCTCCGCGCGGCGGCGTCGCCCTGTCGTCACCGAGCGCGACGGGAACCGGGCACCAATCGCTCCCCTGGCCCGTTCCGCTCGTACCAGGGCGCTCCGGGACGGTCCGCACCGGCCCACCGCCTCGCCGAGCGATTACCATCGGCCAGCATCGACGGGCGCCCGCCCGACCCGCGCAGGCCAGGGAGCGAAACGTGCTGATCACCCACGACACCCGGTGTTCCCTCGACGCCGTGGTGGATCTGGTGAACACCGCGCCGGACGACGACACGGCGACGGACGGGCTCGCGACTGTCGCGGCGCTCGCCGACTTCGTACGAAACCACGAGGTCAGCGATGTCGGTGTGCTGTCGGAGTTCGATCTCGCGGCCGTGCGCAAGGTCCGCGGCCGGTTCGCCGAGGTCTTCGCCGCGCCCGACGCGGCCTCGGCCGCCTCGGTCATCAACGATCTGATCGCCGCGGCCGGCACCACCCCCCGGCTCACCGATCACGACGGCTACGACTGGCATGTGCACTACTTCGCGCCCGGCGCGTCGCTCGCCGACCATCTCTCGGCCGACTGCGGCATGGCGCTCGCCTTCTTCGTGGTCGCCGGGGAGCAGGAGCGGCTGCGCCGCTGCGAGGCCCCCGACTGCCGGCGCGCCTTCGTCGACCTCTCCCGCAACCGCTCACGGCGCTACTGCGACAGCCGCACCTGCGGAAACCGCCTGCATGTGGCCGCGTACCGGGCACGCCGCAAGGAGGCGGCGGGCTGACGGACGGCGTCCGGCCGACAGCGAGGGGGCGGCGTACGGGGCTGACGGAGCCCTCGACGGGTGGCGTCAGGGGCTCCGTTTACGGCTCAGAGCATCAGCAGATCGTGCAGTGACGCCATGAGCAGCAGGCAGCCGATCACCGCTAGGAAGATCATCAGCGGTGGCTGGGAGAGAGCGAAGAGACATCCTCGCCGCTCCTCCGGTGGGACGACGGTGTCGCTCTGTGTTGTGTCCAGCATCTCGCGGCGATGATGACGCAGCGGAGACCCTCCGCGCGATCAACCCACCCGGAATGACGGAGAGTTCGCCAATATCCACAACGTACGGAGCGATCGTGATCACTTCGACGCCGCCGCCCGACCTTCTGTGTCGTTTCAGTCCGCGGTGCCTCGGCGGCCGTACGCCCGGCTCCTCCGGGTCAGATGCCGTGCTTCTTCAGGATCGCCTCGATGTCGCTGAAGTCGTCCGACGCGGACGTCCCCGAACCGCCCGCCCGGGGTGACGCCGCCGGGCGGGCCGCCGGTCGGACGCCCTGGCCCAGCGAGGGCGCCGAGGCCGCCGGGGCTATCGCCTCGGTGCGGGACGCCTTGGCCGCCTTGCGTTCCTTGCCGGTGACTCCGCGGCGCCGCTCCACGGCACGGGTGGTCATGAAGAGCAGCCAGGCGGCGCCGAGGACCCCGAAGCCGGCCCACGCGGTCGGGCTGAAGGCGGTGTCGGCGACCCATTCGACGACCCCGGTCATCACCAGGCCGAGGGGCACCAGGGAATAGGCGGCGATACGGGTCGCCCTGAGGAAACGCTTCCGGTACGCCGTGATCGCGGCGATGCCCAGGCCTGCAGCGGACACGGCGGCGCAGACTGTCTCGGCAATCATCCGGTCCTCCATGCGGTGCTCGGGCGGGCGGTCTCGTTCCGTCCCTTCCATCCTGCACCGCCACACGTCCGATATGCCACGGTCGGGGGAGACCTCAGGGACATCTCCGGGTCGTCTCGGGGTCGGCGCCCCGTCCCGCCCCCGTCCCGCCCCCGGCCGGCCCACGTCCGGCGGGGGTCCGGCGGGGGTCCGGTGGGAGTCCGGCTCACGTCCGGGAAGCTGGGAGACTGATCCCATGAGCGACTCCTCCCCCGTGCCGTCCGCCGTCGTCCTGGACGTCTGGTGCGAACTCCAGTGTCCCGACTGCCGCGGCGCCCTCGACGACATCCGCGCGCTGCGGGCCCGCTACGGAGACCGGCTCGACGTACGGCTGCGGCACTTCCCGCTGGAGAAGCACAAGCACGCCTTCGCCGCCGCGCAGGCCGCCGAGGAGGCCGCGGAGCAGGGGCGGGCGTGGCCGTACATCGAGGCCGTACTCGGCCGGGTCGAGGAGCTGGACCGCGTCGGGGAGCCGTTCCTCGTCGAGGCGGCCCGTGAACTCGGGCTGGACGCCGAGGAGTTCGACACCGCGCTGATCGACGGCCGGCACATCCTGATCGTCGACGCCGACCAGGCCGAGGGCAAGGCGATCGGTGTGACCGGCACGCCCACGTATGTCATCGGCGGCGAGCGCCTCGACGGCGGCAAGAGCCAGGCGGGCCTGCGGGAGCGGATCGAGGAGATCGCCGACCGGCTGCTGGCCGGGGGCGCCTGAGCCCGGCGCGGCGCCTCCCGGAGGCCCGTCGGCCCAGCGGAGCGTCGGCGTGTCAGAGCAGTGGCTTGTACAGGTGGTGGGTCGTCGTCTCGTAGCCGAGCGACTCATAGAGGCATTCGGCCCGGACGTTCCCCGCGAAGACGTTGAGCCCGAGGGCGGGCTTCCCGGCCGCCACCGTCTGGGCCTCGGCCAGCAGCATGAGCGTACGGCCGTGTCCTCTGCCGCGGTGCGCGGCGTCCGCCTCCACGTCGTAGACGAAGGCTCTGTCGTCGGTCAGCCACAGCCAGAGGGTGCCGACTCTCGTGCCCTCGTGTTCCAGCACGCTGACGAGGTTGCCGGTGGAGGCCACGCCCTGCGGCATGCAGCGCAGATAGTCCTCGGCGGCCCTCCCGTACGCCTCCGCCTCGGGCACGCCGCGGGTGAGCAGGTCCTGTGCGTAGCCCTCCAGCCCGGCCTCCTTCCAGGGCCCGTACTCGGCCTCCGTCATGGGCCGGCCCCGGCTGCCGTCGGGCAGTTCGGGCGGGCGGCCGTCGAGGGCCTTGCTCATGCTGCGGTTCCGCAGGACGTAGCCGAGTGCCTGGGTCAGCCGCAGGGCGGGCTCGGCACCGGCCGGGACGGACGTCTCGATCCGCCGGCAGCCCCAGCCCCGGGCCACCTCCTCGGCGGCGAGCGCGGCGACGGTCGCCCGGCCGCGCCGCCGGTCCGGTTCGTCGATCCGGAGGTCCAGGATCCGGGCGGCCGTGGACCCGGGGTCGGGACGTGTACCGAGGTGTATCCGGCCGACGGGACGGCTGTTCACACACACCTGGTAGCGGCGCGAACGGGATCCGTCGGCGGCGTGCTGAAGCGGCTCGATGGGCCGCAGGGTGGTGGTCATCAGGGGTGTTCTACCCGCCACAGCGTGTGGAGTCTGCTGCATGTATTCAGCATTTACGGATCGAGGTCGTCGCCCGAGCGCTCGTCGAAGACCCGCATCGCCTTGGCCGTCACCGGGCCCGGGGTCGCGGAGAGTTCGCGGGCGTCGACGCGGTGCACGGACTGCACGTCCCGCAGGCTCGACGTCAGGAAGATCTCGTCGGCGCGGTCCAGGACGTCCAGCGGCAGGTCGGTCTCGCGGGCGCCGGTCCACTCGACGACAAGGGCGCGGGTGATGCCCGCGAGGCAGCCGGAGACGACGGGCGGGGTGTGGATCTCGCCGTCGAGGACGACGAAGACATTGGAGCCCGTGCCCTCGCAGAGCTGTCCCACGGTGTTGGCGAACAGGGCCTCGGTGGCGCCCTGGTGGTGGGCGCGGGCGAGAGCGACGACGTTCTCGGCGTACGAGGTGGTCTTCAGGCCGGTGAGGGCGCCGCGCTCGTTGCGGGTCCACGGGACGGTGATCGTGGCGGTGGAGTCGGCGCGCCGGGCGGTCTCGCCGAGGGCGACGACGAGGGTCGGGCCGTGGTCGCCGCGGTCGGAGCCGAGCGGGGAGACGCCGCCGGTGTAGGTGATGCGCAGCCGGCCGAGTGCCACCGGGTTGGCCTCCACGACGGCGGCGCAGGCGCGGCGTACCTCGTCGAGGTCGGGCTCGGGCAGTCCGAGTCCGCGGGCCGAGCGGGCCAGCCGGTCGAGGTGGCGGGTCAGTGCGAACGGCCGTCCGTCGACCGTCTTCGCGGTCTCGAAGACGCCGTCGCCCACGGTCAGTCCGTGGTCGAGGACGGAGACACGGGCGGAGTCGATGTCCTGCAGTCCGCCGTCGAGCCAGATCTTCACGTAAGGGTCCTCCCACTCGCCTCGTACGTCCCCGACGCTACCGCGAGGAGCCGGGCGGCCTTCAGCTCGGTCTCCCGCCACTCCGCCTCGGGGTCCGACCCCCAGGTGATCCCCGCGCCGGTGCCGAAGCGCAGTTCGCCGGCCGCCCGGTCGATCCAGAAGGTACGGATGCCGACGGCCAGCTCTCCGGTGCCCCGGTCGGCGTCGACCCAGCCGATGCCGCCGGTGTAGGGGCCGCGCGGGGCGGTCTCCAGGGCGTCGATGATCCGCAGGGCGCTGGACTTGGGGGCGCCGGTGACGGAGCCGGGCGGGAAGGCGGCGGCGAGCAGCTCGGGCCAGCCGGCGTCTGCGCGCAGTTCGCCGCGGACCATCGACACCAGGTGCACCAGCCCGGGGTGCTTCTCGACGACACACAGGTCGGGGACGGTCACGGTGCCGGTGGCGCAGACCTGTCCGATGTCGTTGCGGACCAGGTCGACGATCATGACGTTCTCGGCGTAGTCCTTCTCCAGGAGGTCGGCCTCGGTGCGTCCGGTGCCCTTGATCGGGCCCGACTCGACGGTCCGGCCGTCGCGGCGCAGGAAGAGTTCGGGGGAGGCGGTGGCGATCTCGACGCCGTGATCCGGGAGGCGAATCGTTCCTGCGAAGGGTGCCGGGTTGCCGCGGGCCAGCAGCGCGCTCAGGGCGTCCACGTCGGCGTCCGGTGCGACGGGCGCCGACAGCACCCGGCAGAGGTTCGCCTGGTAGACCTCGCCGGCGGCGATGTGCTCGCGTATCCGGCGTACGCCCGCCGTGTACGCGGCGCGGTCGAGCGACGACGTCCAGTCGCCGACACCCGGACCGCGCCACTCCCCCGGCACCGGAGCGGGCGCGGGCTCGCGGCGTACGTCACGGAAGCGCGCGCACACCAGACCGCCCTCGTAGTCCGCGCACACGGCCCAGAGGCCGGAGGAGTCCAGGGCGGCGGCGTCGCTGGTCACATCGGTGAGACCGGTGGCCAGGAGGTTGCCGAAGCGGGCGAGCGGAGGGAGGTCGGGCACACTGCCGAGTCTAGGACGGGTGCCCTGGTGGGCGGGCCCGGCCGGGTCCCGGACCGCACGTACCGCAGCACGCTGCACAAACGCGTTTTTGTGCTGGCCCCGGAATCCGCTAGAGTTCAACTCGTCGCCGGGACGCGGAAGCGAAACGGAAACGACAAGCGGACGTAGCTCAGTTGGTAGAGCGCAACCTTGCCAAGGTTGAGGTCGCCAGTTCGAACCTGGTCGTCCGCTCGCAGGAACGTGGGGGATCTTCCAGAAACCCCGCACTCCTGGTGGAGTGGCCGAGAGGCGAGGCAACGGCCTGCAAAGCCGTCTACACGGGTTCAAATCCCGTCTCCACCTCCAAGGACGATTAGCTCAGCGGGAGAGCGCTTCCCTGACACGGAAGAGGTCACTGGTTCAATCCCAGTATCGTCCACTGATCCGGTCCATCGGGTCCTCGCGCGATTAGCTCAGCGGGAGAGCGCTTCCCTGACACGGAAGAGGTCACTGGTTCAATCCCAGTATCGCGCACGCAGCACGCACCACCCCTCCCGGACGATTAGCTCAGCGGGAGAGCGCTTCCCTGACACGGAAGAGGTCACTGGTTCAATCCCAGTATCGTCCACACGCACCGAGCCCCCGGCCGTCTCGTACGGCCGGGGGCTTCGTCGTGGCCTAGCTGGAGAACAGCATGTGGCCGAAGCCGCGGTTGTGGTGTCCGTGGCCCCCGTGATGACCGCCGTGGTGACCTCCGTGCTGGGCACCCCAGGCGGGCGCGTGGTGACCGCCGCCCGACGGGTACTGCGGGGCGGCCGGCGGCGGGGGCACGGCCGGGCCGCCGGCCCACTGGCCCTCCAGACGGGTCAGCGCCTCCAACTCGCCGTAGTCGAGGAAGATCCCGCGGCAGCCGCTGCACTGCTCGATCTGGACGCCATTGCGGTTGTAGGTGTGCATCGGCGCATGGCACTTCGGACACTGCATGTGCATGGTTCGGATCAACTCCTCGACGTTCGGTGCTGCTTCACTGCTTCGCGTTACGCCAGGACAGACACTGCCCGGCCGCGGTCGGTTGCACCCTACTTCGGGAATGCGTCGGTCAACTCCGGCGGGATGCCTCCCATTCGGTCACATGCGTCCACAACGGACCGCTGCGCGTCGTCGAGGGGCTGGCCGGCCGCCGTGGACTTCGCTATCGCGAGGGCCGCGGTCTGCACGGTGAGTGCGCGGGCCGGTACGTCCAGTACGGGCCAGGGGTCGCCGTGGGCGGGGACCGCCGGGCCGTCGGCCTGTCGGTAGGCGGTGAGGAAGCGGGTCCAGTCGTCGGGGTGGAGGAGGCCGCAGGCGTACCAGGCGGCGGGACGGGCGAGGTCCCAGGCGGGGACGCCCACGCCCAGGTCGTCGACGTCTATGAGGCGCCAGGGGCCGGTCGTCGCCGGGTGGCGGACGAGTTGGCCGAGGTGCAGGTCACCGTGGCAGAGGGTGCTCGTGTCGGGCATGGGGGTCTCGGCCCTGGCCCAGGCGGGGAGGGTGTGCCAGGCGCGGAGTATCGGGGCCGTGGCGGGGTGGTGGGGGGCGGCGGCCTTGAGGCGTGTGATGGCCTGGGCGGCCTTGGCGGGGCCGCGCATGGGTGGGAGGCCGGGGGGTGGGGGTCGGTGGTGGAGGCGGGCGAGGAGGGTGGCCGCCTCCTCCCAGGGGGCGTGTTCCGGGGACTCGGGGTCGACCGGGGTGCCGTACGGCCAGAACGTGACGAGGCGGTCGTGGAGGGGGGTGGGGGTCGGGTGGAGGGGGGCGAGGAGGGTGTCCGGGTGGGAGGTGGCGGCCTTCAGGCGGAGGGTGAGGTGGGTGGGGTCGGTGTGGGGGGCGTGGGCCTTGGCGACGGTGTGCGCGTGGCGGACGACCGTGCCGTCGGCGCGTTCCGCGAGGACGGTGTCGGGGTGGGAGCAGGGGGTGGATTCGGGGTGGGCCGTGCGGCGCAGCTTCGCTTTGAGGGCGGGGAGTACGGCGGCGGTGCCGGTGCCTGGACCGGTGCCTGGGGCGGTGGTGGTCATGGGGTCCCCTGCGTTGTGGCGTGCTGCCGTCGGCGTACGGCGTCGGCGTCGAGCCTACGTTTCCGGTGCGCGTTGCCTGGGCGGGCCGGGGGAGGTCCCGCTGCTCGGCGGTCACGAGGCGCCGCCTGCGCCCACCCGTGCCGCCCCAGCGGCACGATTGCCCGCAGGAGGGTGGGGGGGGTGGGTGAGGGTGCGGGGGTGAGGTGGGTCGTGTGGGGGCGGAGCGGTGGCATGCGGGGCCGTAGTGGGTGGGGGCAGAGCAACGCCCGCGCAGCTCCCCAGCTGCGCGGGCGTTTATTTGCCGTCCGCCGCACCCCCGTCCCCACGGGGTTTCATGGGTGGATGTCCCCGCCCGGACCGCTCTTCCGGGCCTGGGGTCGCGCTCAGCGCCCCAGCATCACACCCACGGACGACGCTTGTGTGACCACTGCTTCCCAGCCGCCGAAGGCGTACACGAGCAGGGCCGCCAGAGGGAGGACCATCGCGGTCGCCACCAAGGGGTGGCGACGGCCCGGACGACGGTCGGCGGTGAACGTCCTGCGCTCCCGTGTGCGGATCGCGGTCCGCGGTGCCGTGTGGGCCATGGTCCCTCCTCTGACCTTCTCGTAGATCTTGCTCTGTGGTTGGCAGCGGCGGGTACCTGACCTCGGGGGACGAGTGCTGCACCCGCCGCTTGACCTCAAATCTAGGCGGGCGGCGGGTCGGGGTCGTCATGCCCTCGTACCGATTGGCGGGCCTCCCGGAGGATGAGCGATGACCTGCGGTGTACTCCCCAGGGTGGAGACGAGGTCCCAGGTCTCGGGGTCTTCCCGGAAGGGACGCCCGGTCTGCCCCTTCTGTTACGCGGTCCGCTCCGAGTCGGCCTCGCGGGGCACCGGCTGTTCGACGAGGGCCAGGACCCTGGTCGCCATGAATCGCGCCGTCCGCACCACTGTGCCGTTGCGGGTGACTTCGCTCACTTCCACGACACCTCGGCGTACCGCCGTCTCCACCCTGCGGCCCGCCCTGCTCGCGATCACCTCGTAGGTACGTGTCGTGTCCCCGGCGTCCACGACTATCTCCACACGGTCACCCTTCACGGGTTCAATCCCCCTTCTTAGGTGGGTGGTTGGGATCATGGGCAGCCCAACACCGGCCCGAACTCCTGTTCCCTGACCACTCTTCAAGTTTCCCATCCGGCACTGACAATCGATGGGGTCGCGAGGGCGCGGCCTCTGCGCACGCCCGGCCGCGGAAACGTAAGCTGTGGCTCGTCAGACGGAACGGGCAGCGGGGATGAACATGGCGATGATGCGCCTGAGGCGCGAGGACCCGCGCGTCGTCGGCTCGTTCAGGATCCACAGACGGCTCGGCGCGGGCGGCATGGGCGTCGTCTACCTGGGCTCCGACCGGCGCGGACAGCGCGTCGCGCTCAAGGTGATCCGGCCGGATCTGGCGGAGGATCAGGAGTTCCGGTCGCGGTTCGCGCGCGAGGTGTCGGCCGCGCGGCGGATCAGGGGCGGGTGCACCGCCCGGCTGGTCGCCGCCGACCTGGAGGCGGACCGGCCCTGGTTCGCCACGCAGTACGTGCCGGGGCCCTCGCTGCACGACAAGGTCGCCGAGGAAGGCCCCATGTCGGCCGCCGATGTGGCCGCCGTCGGTGCCGCCCTCTCCGAGGGGCTCGTGGCCGTGCACGAGGCCGGCGTCGTACACCGGGATCTCAAGCCGTCCAACATCCTGCTGTCCCCGAAGGGCCCGCGGATCATCGACTTCGGAATCGCGTGGGCGACCGGGGCCTCGACCCTGACCCATGTCGGTACGGCCGTGGGATCACCCGGCTTCCTCGCGCCCGAACAGGTGCGCGGGGCCGCCGTCACTCCGGCCACGGACGTCTTCTCCCTCGGGGCCACGCTCGCCTACGCGGCGACCTCCGACTCGCCCTTCGGACACGGCAGTTCGGAGGTCATGCTCTACCGGGTGGTGCACGAGGAGCCGCATCTGCGCGGAGTGCCGGACGCGTTGGCCCCGCTGGTGCGGGCGTGTCTGGCGAAGGACCCCGAGGAGCGGCCCAGCACGCTGCAACTGTCCTTGCGGCTCAAGGAGATCGCCGCCCGTGAGGCGCAGGGGATGGCCGATGTCCGGCCGCCCGCGCCGCGCAGCGATCCGGACCGGCCCTCGGGGCGGCTCGCGGAGCAGTACGTCGAGCAGCGGACGCTGCGGCAGCCGCCGGAGACCCGTGGGACTCAGCCGGGCCGGTCGGGCGCGCCCGGTACGCCGCCGCCCCGGAACGGGTCCCGCACGGGCGGGGGCGGTGCGCGTACCGGCGGTGGGTCGCGGTCGGGGGCTCGGCCCGCGCCCGCCCGTAACACCACCGGGAAGCGGCCCGCTCCGCGCAGTGGGGCCGGGCGGCCCGCGCCCCGGACCAATGGGACGGGGCGGCGGCCCGCCAATCCCCGGTTGCTGCGGCAGCGGTTGTTCGTGTTCGTCGTGGTGACGTTGCTGGCGGCGCTCGGGATCGCTACGGCGCAGGGGTGTCAGGGGCCGTCTCGGGGGCTCGACGGGGACGGCCTCCGGCCTGAGCGGACGGTCGTGGAGCTGGGCAGCGGTTGAGGGGTTGCTCCGGGCAGCGGAAACAGGGCTCGGGACTGCCGCTCGGTTGTTCGCCGCGGGTGCGTGGGTGCTGATCGCGCGGTTCCCCGCGTCCCTTACGGGGCTCAGCTCTTTCTCAGAGTTCCGGACGGCCCGTGGCAACCGCGTAGAAAGCCACTGCCGCCGCCGCGCCCACGTTGAGGGAGTCGACTCCGTGGGCCATGGGGATGCGGACCCATTCGTCGGCGGACATCAGGGCCTTGGTGGAGAGGCCGTCGCCCTCGGCGCCGAGCATGAGGGCGACGCGGTCCATCCGGTGCGGGGCGGCCTCGTCCAGGGACTTGGCCTTCTCGTCCGGGGTGAGGGCGAGCAGGGTGAAACCGGCGTCGCGGACCGCGTCCAGGCCCTTGGGCCAGGTGTCGAGGCGGGCGTACGGGACGGAGAACACCGCGCCCATGGAGACCTTGACGCTACGACGGTAGAGCGGGTCGGCGCAGTCCGGGGAGAGCAGGACCGCGTCCATGCCGAGGGCGGCGGCCGAGCGGAAGATCGCGCCGATGTTGGTGTGGTCGTTGACCGACTCCATGACGACCACCCGGCGTGCGGCGCCCAGGAGTTGGTCGGCCGTCGGGAGGGGCTTGCGCTGCATGGAGGCGAGGGCGCCCCGGTGCACGTGGTAGCCGGTGACCTGTTCGGCCAGCTCGGGGCTGACCGCGTAGACGGGGGCCGGGAGTTCGTCGATGACGTCGCGCATGACGTCGACCCACTTGGCGGAGAGCAGCATCGAGCGCATCTCGTAGCCGGCTTCCTTGGCCCGTCTGATGACCTTCTCGCCCTCGGCGATGAACAGGCCCTCGGCGGGTTCGCGCCTGCGGCGCAGCTCCACGTCGGTCAGGCCGGTGTAGTCGCGCAGGCGCGGGTCGTCGGGGTCCTCAACGGTGATGAGATCGGCCACAGGGTGATACTGCCTTGTCCTGGGTGTGGTGCCAACGGCTTGGGACGGGTCGGGTTACCGGTGGTTACGGTTCCGCTCCGCTACGGGTTCCGGGGTGGTCTCCCCCGGGGGTCACGCGTTCGCCTCGGGCCCCACCTTCACGACCTCGCCGATGACGATGACCGTCGGCGGCTTGACCTCCCGCGTCCGCACGGTCTCGGCGACCGTGGCGAGGGTGGCGTCGACCCGGCGCTGGGCGGCCGTGGTGCCCTCCTGGATCAGGGCGACCGGCGTGTCCGGGGACTTGCCGTTCGCCACCAGCGCCTCGGCGATCCGGCCGATCTTGTCGACGCCCATCAGGATCACGAGGGTGCCGGTGAGGCGGGCGAGGGCGGGCCAGTCGACCAGGGAGCGCTCGTCGTCGGGGGCCACATGGCCGCTGACCACGGTGAACTCATGGGCCACGCCCCGGTGGGTGACCGGGATGCCGGCCGCGCTCGGGACGGAGATCGAGCTGGAGATACCGGGCACGACGGTGCAGGGGATGCCCGCCTCGGCGAGGGCCTGGAGTTCCTCCATGCCGCGGCCGAAGACGTACGGGTCGCCGCCCTTGAGCCGGACGACCGACTTGCCCTGCTTGGCGTGCTCGATCAGGGCGTTGTTGATGGCCTCCTGCGCCATGAAACGGCCGTACGGGATCTTCGCCGCGTCGATCACCTCGACGTGCGGCGGGAGTTCGGCCAGCAGGTCGCGCGGGCCGAGGCGGTCGGCGATGACGACGTCGGCCTCGGCGAGGAGACGGCGACCGCGCACGGTGATCAGGTCGGGGTCGCCGGGGCCGCCGCCGACCAGGGCCACGCCGGGGGTGCGGGTGCGGTGGTGGGGGGCGACGAGGGTGCCGTCGCGCAGGCCCTCGACGACCGCGTCGCGGATGGCGGCGGTGTGGCGGGGGTCGCGGCCCTCCGCGCGGGCGGTCAGGACCGCGACCGTGACGCCCTCGCTGTGGCCGGTCGCCGGGGTCCACGCGGTGGCTTCCTCGGCGTTGTCGGAGCGGACGCACCAGATGCGGTGGCGCTCCGCCTCGGCGGACGCGCGGGCGTTGGCCTCCGGGTCGCCGGTGGCGATCAGGACGTACCAGGCCTCGGCGAGGTCGCCCTCCGTGTAGCGGCGCCGCTCCCAGGTCAGCTCGCCCGCGTCGGCCATCGCTTCCACGGAGGGGGTCGCCGACGGGGAGACGAGGGTGATGGAGGCGCCGGCCGCGATGAGGGCGGGGAGGCGGCGCTGGGCTACCTGGCCGCCGCCGATGACGACCACTCGGCGGCCGGTGAGGCGGAGGCCTACGGGGTAGGCGGGGTGTTCGGCCATGAGGGTGCGGCTCCCTGCGGGGCTTTGTGCGGGTGAGGTGCGCTGCGGCTGTGGAGCGACCCTGACGTGCGGATTCTAAGGGGCGGGCGGGGGGTCGGCTCAGCAGGTGCGTTGGCTGAACGCCGTTGCTGGGCACAGCCTGGTGGACGGCTGTGCCCACCCTCCCCCATTCTCGGCTTCGCTCGAACGGGAGGTGCCCCCATCGCCCTGCGGAACGATTGCCGACAGCCTGAGCCGGGTCGGAGAAGAACCCCGCACCCGCACCCCGCTTACTTCTCCTACTTCTCGGTTACCCCCGCCGAATCGAACGTCGCCACCTCGTGCATGGCTCGTGCCGCGCTCTGGACGACCGGGAGGGCCAGGAGGGCTCCCGTGCCCTCGCCGAGGCGGAGGTCGAGGTCGACCAGGGGGCGGAGGCCGAGCTTCTGGAGGGCGGCGACGTGGCCCGGTTCGGCGCTGCGGTGGCCGGCGATGCAGGCGGCGAGGACCTCGGGGGCGATGGCGCGGGCCACCAGGGCGGCGGCGCCCGCGCTGACGCCGTCGAGGATCACCGGCGTACGCAGGGAGGCGCCGCCCAGGAGGAGGCCGACGATGGCCGCGTGTTCGAAGCCGCCGATGGCCGCCAGGACGCCGATGGGGTCGGCGGGGTCCGGCTGGTGCAGTTCGATGGCGCGGCGGACGACCTCGGTCTTGCGGGCGAGGGTCTCGTCGTTGATGCCGGTGCCCCGGCCCGTGACCTCGGAGGGGTCCGCACCGGTGAAGACGGCGATCAGGGCGGCCGATGCCGTGGTGTTGGCGATGCCCATCTCGCCCGTGAGCAGGGCCTTGTTGCCGGCCGCGACCAGGTCGCGGGCCGTCTCGATGCCGACCTCGATGGCCTGCTTCGCCTGGTCGCGGGTCATCGCGGGGCCGGTGGTCATGTCGGACGTACCGGCGCGGACCTTGCGCGGCAGCAGCCCCGGGGTGGCCGGGAGGTCGCTCGCCACACCCACGTCGACGACGCAGACCTCGGCGCCCACCTGGGCGGCGAAGGCGTTGCAGACCGCTCCCCCGCCGAGGAAGTTGGCGACCATCTGGGCCGTCACCTCCTGCGGCCAGGGGGTGACGCCCTGGGCGTGGACGCCGTGGTCGCCCGCGAAGATCGCGACGGCGGCGGGCTCCGGGATCGGCGGCGGGCACTGGCGGGACAGTCCGGACAGCTGGGCGGAGATGATCTCCAGCATGCCGAGGGCGCCCGCCGGTTTGGTCATCCGCTTCTGGCGCTCCCAGGCCTCGCCGAGCGCCTTGGCGTCCAGCGGGCGGATACCGGCGACGGTCTCGGCGAGCAGGTCGTGCGGCTCGGCGCCGGGCAGGGCGCGACGGCCGTACGTCTCCTCGTGGACGACCCAGGACAGCGGGCGGCGCTTGGCCCAGCCCGCCTGCATCAGCTCGGGCTCCTCCGGGAACTCGTCGACGTACCCGACGCACAGGTACGCCACGACCTCCAGGTGCTCGGGCAGGCCGAGGGCGCGGACCATCTCGCGCTCGTCGAAGAAGCTGACCCAGCCGACGCCGAGGCCCTCGGCGCGGGCCGCGAGCCACAGGTTCTCGACCGCGAGGGCGGAGGAGTAGGGGGCCATCTGCGGCTGGGTGTGGCGGCCCAGGGTGTGGCGACCGCCGCGGGTCGGGTCGGCGGTGACGACGATGTTCACCGGGGTGTCGAGGATGGCCTCGATCTTCAGTTCCTTGAACTGCTTCGCCCGGCCCTTGGGCAGCGACTTCGCGTAGGCCTCGCGCTGGCGCTGGGCCAGTTCGTGCATCGTGCGGCGGGTCTCGGCCGAGCGGATGACGACGAAGTCCCAGGGCTGCGAGTGGCCGACGGAGGGTGCCGTGTGGGCGGCCTCCAGGACGCGGAGCAGCACGTCGTGCGGGATCGGGTCGTCGCGGAAGCCGTTGCGGATGTCGCGGCGCTCGCGCATGACCTTGAGGACGGCCTCGCGTTCGGCGTCGTCGTAGGCGGGCGCGGCGGGGCCCGTGGGCCGCCGTACCTCGACCGGGACCTCGGCCGGGATCTCGGCCGAGCCCTCGTCCGGTACGTCGTCCCGGGCGGCTTCGGGTGTTCCTTCGGGTGCTTCTTCCACGGGGGCCGTGCTCTCTTCGGCTGCTGCTGTCCGTGCGGCTTCCGCGTCCGGTGCCGTCGCCTCGCCGTCCTCCTGGTCGGCGGCCCTGGTGTCCAGGTCCTCGGCGTTCTGGACGAGGTCCGGGTGGGTGTCGGCCGCCGCTGCGGGCTGCGGTACGACGATCGTCTCGGACGCGGAGTCCCGGGGGGCGGGGACCATCGCCATGGGCTCGCCTGCCGTCTCCGGGGCGTCCTCGGAGAGCGGCGGGACGACCATGCCGTGCGGCGGGGGCGGGGCCAGGTGCGGGGTGGTCGGCACGGTGCCGTCGACGGGCACGAACTCGCCCAGCGGCTGGTCGGCGTCGGTCTGGGGCGCCGGCTCCTGTGACGTGTCCGCGAGCGGGACGTCGGGCGTGTGCTCGGCGGGGGTCCGCACCACGGCGCCCTGGGGGGCGGCGATCCGGGAGGCCGCCACGGGGATCGGGCCGACCGGGACGGCCTCGGGCTCGGCGGGGGCGGGCTCCTGAGCGGCCGTGCTGTCGGCCGAGGGGGCCGGTGCGATCGCCTCCGTGGGCTCGGGCTCGGCCACGGCCTCGGGGGCGGGCGGCTGCGCGGGCTCCGGGTGCTCCGGGTGGAGGGCGGGCTCGGCGGTCCGCTCCGGCGCGGCTTGGTTCTGCTCCTCGTCCGGGACCTCGGGCGAGCCCTCGGGCGGGTTCTCGTTCGAGACCTCGCTCTGGTCCTGGGCCTGGGCCTGGTCCGCGACGAGCGCGACCGGCTCGATGGCCTGCGGCTCCTCGGCGACGGCCGCGGACTCGGGTGCGACGACCGGCTCGGGCTCGGGCTGTGCGGCCTCCGCCGGGGTTTCCGGCGTCTGGACCTCGGACGTCCCGGTCTCGGTCGGCTGCGGCTGCGGCTGCGGGTGCGGCTGCTCCTCGACGACCGGCGTCTCCGCCGGGTGCTCGGGGTTCTGCGCGAGCGGTTCGTCCGCCTGCGCGATGTCCGGTACGGCGTCGACGGCCTGCTCGTCCGGGGACGTGAGGGTGCCCTCCTCGTCCGGCGCGGCGGTCGCGAGCTGCGGGTCCGGCAGGTCGGGGGCGGTGGCCTCCGGCGCGGTCGGGTCGGCCTGGGCGGGCGCCTCGGTCGCCGGGTCGGCGTGCGGCAGCGCTTCGGCCTCGGTCAGCTGGGCCGGAACGGGCTCGGCGCCCTGCTCGGGCTCCTGCGGGCCCTGGGGGACGTCCTGGGCCTCGGTGACGGTCTGGGCCGCGATCGGCTCGGGGCCCTGGGCGGCCGGGGGGAAGGGTGTCGTGTCCGGCGGCTGCGCGGCGAGCGGGATCTCCTCGACGGCCTGCGGCTCGGCGGCTTGCGGCTCGACGGCTTGCGGCTCGACGGCTTGCGGCTCGACGGCCTGTGGCTCGGGCGCCTGCGGTTCCTCGGCCGGCGGAACCGGTGAGGCCTCCACGACGGCCCTGGCCTCGGCGGCCGGGACCTCGGTGGTCTCGGGCGTCGCGGGTTCCGCGACGAGTACCTCTGCCTCCGGCTGCGCCGGCACGACGACCGGGTCCTCGACGGTCTCCGGGGCCTGGACCCCCACAGCGGCGGCGGGGGTTTCGGGCGCCTCCGGCGTCCGCGTGTCGAGGACGGCCTGCGCCTCCGCGACCACCGGGGCGTGGGCCTGCGGCTCGACCGCCTCCGGGGCCTCGAACCGCGCGGCGACCGGTGTGCCCACGGTCTCCGGGGTCCGGAACTGGGCGACCGCGGCCTCCTGGGCCAGGGCGTAGGCAGCGTCCTGGGCCTGGTGCAGGGCCTCGGCGTCCTGGATCTCCTGCGGTGTCTCCACGGCCACGGAGAGCTGCGCCTCCTGCGGAGCGACCGTTTCTGCGGCCGGCCCCCCGAGGGCGACTCCGGGGGCGGCCGGGGCGCCGACCCACTGCGACACGGGCTGCGGGGGCACGTCGAGGTACTCGGGGCCGGTGGTGGGCGGGACGGGGTGGCGCAGTGCGCCGGGCGGGACGGGGGCGCCCGCCGGGCCTCGGTCGGCGAGGGAGCGGACCGGGCTGGCGGAGGCGTCGGGGGTGGGCGGGCCGAGGTGCAGCGGGCGACGGGCCACCGGCGGCTGCGGGACGGGGGTCGCGACGGGGGTGCGGACGGCGCTGAGGTCGTGCGAGCCGCTGTCGCGGCCGGACATCTCGTGCGGGCCCGGCTCGTGGACGACCTGGACGACGGGCTCGGGAGCGGGCGGCGGCATCTCGTTGCCCCAGGCGCCCTGGGCGCCCGGCAGCAGGAGGTCCTCGTCCTCGGCGGCGGTCTCGGAGAGGTAGGTGTACGCACCCGGCGCGGGGACGCCCGGCTGCTCCACCATGCCTGCGCTCTCCGGCAGTCCCTCGCCCGGGACCTGGCCGGTGTCGGTCATGCGTACCCCTCGCCCATCGGTTAGTGCCTCCATGCCAGCTGGCCCGGGAACGGCGCACCTACCGCCCCACTGTGGAGAACGAGCGTGCGTGCCCAGCGGCACGTGACGACCCGCCTGCATGTCGACAAAGCCATTGAATGGCCATTGTCGCGGTCGTACTCCCGTCGCGACAGCTTGATCCGCGACGGTCCGCTGTGGACTGCGCCACGTTGCGCGTCCTCCCCGTTGCGCCGTACCACACACGCCCTCAAAACGGGCGCGCTTTTAGGACATTGACCGACGAAGTGCCGGGTGTCGAAGTGCGGTACAACAGTCGGCCAGCCTACCGCGCCGGTACGACAACCGGATCACAGGGAACGTTCGGGAAGCGTCCCGCTGAGCAGGAACGCGACGCTCCGTTCCCGCTCCGTCCAAGCCCTGGTGTCGAGTTCCACGGACTGGACGAAGTCGCAGCGGACCTCGTAGCCGTGCTCGGTCAGGTCGCGTCCGACGCGTTCGGCGGCGGGGCGGGTGAGGGCGTGGGTGACGATGCGCTGGGGCCGGCGGTCGGCGACGGCGGAGACCACTGCCGCTCCCCCGCCGCCGACGCGTACGACGTCGGGTTCGGGGAGGTTCTCCAGGATGTGCGGGGCGGCGCCGTGGACCACCTGGAGCTGGACGCCGAAGCGGCGGGCGGCGAGGGTCGTACGGCCGCAGGCCTCGGGGTCGCGGTCGACGGCGATGACGGCGGCGCCGGAGCGGGCGGCCTCGGTGGCGAAGGCGCCGCTGCCGGAGCCGATGTCCCACACCAGGTCGCCCACGCGCGGTCCCAGGCGGGCGAGTTGGGAGGAGCGCAGCAGTTCGGCCTCGCCCTCTCCCATCAGTCGGCCGTGCAGCGCGGAGGGCAGGGCCCAGCCGCGCGGTCCGGTGGCGGGGTCGCGGCCGGCGAGCCAGCCGCCGCTCTCGGCGGCGCCGGCGTGGCCACCGAGGACGATGACGAGGTTGGGGTCGCGCCAGGTGCGGTCGACCGCCTTGTCGGAGGCGACGATGGTGACCCGCTCGCGTTCCGTGCCGAGTTCCTCGCAGACCACGAAGGTGCGGTGGACTCCGTCGAGGAGCAGGCCGAGTTCGGCGGGTCCGGCGCCGGGTGAGGTGAGGACGGCGACCTTGGTGTGGGCGCGGCAGACGTTCACCGCGCGGCGCAGCGTGCGGCGGTGGGCGACGACCACCTGGGCGTCGTCCCAGGGCATGCCGGCGCGGGCGAAGGCGGCGGCCACGGAGGAGACGCCGGGGACGACCTCGACCTCCAGGCCGAACTCGGGGGACCTGAGGGTGCGGACGACGCCGAAGAAGCCCGGGTCGCCGTCGGCGAGGACCACGGCGGTGCCCCGGTGGCCGGTGATACGGCGGGCGGCGAGGGCCACGCTGCCGAGCCGGATGCGTTCGGCGGCCGGGGGCACCTCGGGCAGGGCGAGGTGGTGGGCCGCGCCTGCCACCAGGGTGGCGGCGGCGAGGGCGGAACGCGCCGCGGCGGTCAGGGGGGAGCCGTCCCAGCCGATCACCGTGACCCGGTCGGCCATCGTCGTCAGTCTCCAGAGAGTCTTCGCAGGTCGTCGGGAATGCCCGCAGGGGTTCCGTGAGACTACCTGGTGACGTGGTGGGCCCCGGCGGCCGGGCTCAAGGCCTCGCCCGCCCGCGGGGTGTTCGGTTCCGGCCCGTGGGGCGTTCAGTTCCAGTCCGAGTAGGCGCCGTAGCCACCGCTGTCGGCCAGTTCCTCGCTGACGCCCTCGATGTCCTCCGGGAGGAGGCTCCAGACGATGAAGTCCGTGCGGACCTCGGTCCAGCCGTCCTCGGCGGTGCGGGCACGCGCTATGCAGGCGTTGCGCAGCACGCCCTCGCTGATACAGCCGATCTTCTGCGCGACCTGCTGCGAGGCGGTGTTGTCGGCGGCGGTGCGCAGCTCGATGCGTTCGAACTTCTGCTCGCGGAACAGCCATTGGGCGGTCGCGAGGGCGGCCTCGGAGGCGTAGCCCTCGCCGCGTGCCCAGGGGGCGACGACGTAGGACAGTTCCGTCGCTCGCACGTGCCAGTCGGTCTTCGTCAACTGGATGACGCCGACCAGGCGCTGGGTGAGGAACTCGGTGACCGCGAGGTCGAGGCCGCGTCCGGAGGTGCGTTCGGTGGGCGCGTACTCGGTGATCCAGGTACGCGCCTCGCGTTCGGTGAAGGGCTGCGGGACCTCGGTCCAGGCCAGCGCCTGTTCGTCGTTCATCATCTCGGTGAAGGCCTGGATGTCGTCCTCGTCGAACGGGCGCAGAACCAACCGATCCGTGCTGATGGAGATGTCGGGAAAGGTGCTCATCATGCGCCGCTCCGTAACCTTCGAAAACTTTGAGAGCTTGCTGAACTGCCCAGCATGCAGCATGAAAGCACTGAATCGCACCACAGGGGTCCACTCCCCGTGAGGGAGCGGACCCCATGCGTGGCGATACGCCGTATACGTGCGGTCGGAATACGTGCCGCCGGAACGTGTACGGATCCGAGGACGGTCAGAAGGACGGGATGACGGAGCCGTTGCTCCACTTGTCCTCGATGAACTTCCTGACCTCGTCCGACGTGAGCAGCTTGGCGAGCTTCTCGACGCGCGGGTCGTCCACGTCGCCCTCCTTGACGGCGAGGAAGTTGCCGTTGGGGTTGTCCTTGGCGGGCTCGACGGCGAGGGCGTCGTCGGCGGGCGAGAGGTCGGCCTCGATGGCGTAGTTGCCGTTGATCACCGCGGCGTCGACGTCGTCCAGGGAGCGCGGGGTCTGGGCCGCCTCCAACTCCTTGAACTCAAGCTTCTTCGGGTTCTCGGTGATGTCGGCGGGGGTCGCGTCGGTGCCGACGCCGTCCTTGAGGGTGATGATCCCGGCGGAGTCGAGGAGCTTGAGGGCGCGCGCCTCGTTGACCGTGTCGTTCGGGACGGCGACGGTCGCGCCGCTCTTGAGGTCGTCGGCGCTCTTGACCTTGTTCGAGTACAGGCCGAGCGGCTCCAGGTGCACGGTGACGACGGGCACGATGTGGGTGCCGCGCTTCTTGTTGAAGTCGTCGAGGTACGGCTGGTTCTGGAAGTAGTTGGCGTCCACGGAGCCGTCCTCGGTCGCCGTGTTCGGCAGGACGTAGTCGGTGAACTCCTTGACCTCCAGGTCGAGGCCGGCCTTCTCCGCCAGGTTGTCCTTGACGAAGTCGAGGATCTCGGCGTGCGGGGTCGGGCTGGCGGCGACGACCAGCGGACCGCTCGTGTCGGAGGCGCTGTCGGCCTTGTCCGCGCCGCAGGCGGTGAGCCCGAGGGTGAGGGCCCCGGCGGCGAGTACGGCGGTGGTGAGCTTGGTGGCGTTACGCACGAAAAGTGCCTTTCCTTTTGGGTGGAGCGGTCCCGTCTTGGGTGGGACGGGAAATCTGTGAGCGCGTGGGGACTTGGGAGTCAGGCCTTGGCGGCCCGGCCGCCGCGTCGGTGCAGGGCGCGGGCGGCGTAGTCGCCGGCGAACTGGATGAGGGAGATGACGACCGCGAGGACCGCCACGGTGATCCACATCAGTTCGGTCTCGAAGCGCTGGTAGCCGTAGCGGATGGCGATGTCGCCGAGGCCGCCCGCGCCGACGGTGCCGGCCATGGCCGAGTAGCCGATGAGGGCGACGACGGTCGTGGTGGCGGAGGAGATCAGCGAGGGCAGGGACTCGGGGACGAGGACCCGGCGGACGACGGTCCAGGTGTTGCCGCCCATGGCCTGCACGGCCTCGACGAGCCCGTGGTCCACTTCGCGGACGGACGTCTCGACGAGGCGCGCGAAGAACGGGATCGCGCCGATGGCGAGCGGCACGATGGCGGCCTCACGGCCGATGGTCGAGCCGGTGACCCAGCGGGTGAAGCCCATCAGCGCGACCATCAGGATGATGAAGGGCATCGAGCGGGCGATGTTCACGATCTGCCCGATGACCTTGTTGGCGAGGACGTTCTGCAGCAGGCCGCCCCGGTCGGTGAGGACGAGGAGGATGCCGAGCGGGAGTCCGCCGACGATCGCGATGAGGGTGGACCAGCCGACCATGTAGAGGGTGTCCCAACACGCCTGCTCCAGCAGGGGCCGCGTCTCGGACCAGGTCACTTGGCACCTTCCTTCACGGGCGTGGCCGTCGGTGCGGGCGACTGGGCGTCCCGGCCGACCACGTCGATCTGGAGGCCCTGTTCGCGCAGGAAGCCGACGGGCACCACGTTGTCCTCGTAGCGGCCGGGCAGTTCGATGCGCATCCGGCCGATCTGGAGGCCGCCGACGGTGTCGATGGCGGCGCCGAGGATCGAGATGTCGATGTTGTACGTGCGGGACAGCTGCGAGATGACCGGCTGGGTGGCGGCCTCGCCGTGGAAGGTGACGTCGAGGACGGTGCGGTCGTCGCCGGTGGCCTCGCCGCCCACGGGGAAGAGCGCGGCGGCCAGTTCGGAGCCGGGGGTGGCGAGCAGTTCGCTGACGGTGCCGGACTCGACGAGCCGGCCCCTCTCCATCAGGGCGGCCGAGTCGCAGATGGTCTTCACGACGTCCATCTCGTGCGTGATCAGCAGGACGGTCAGGCCCAGCTGCCGGTTCAGGTCGCGCAGCAGCTGGAGGATCGAGCGGGTGGTCTCCGGGTCGAGGGCGCTGGTGGCCTCGTCGGAGAGGAGCACCTTGGGGTCGCCGGCCAGGGCGCGGGCGATGCCGACGCGCTGCTTCTGGCCACCGGAGAGCTGGGCCGGGTAGGCCTTCGCCTTGTCGGCGAGGCCGACGAGGTCGAGCAGTTCCAGGGCCTTGCGGGAGCGCTCCTTGCCCGATGTGCCGAGGATTTCGAGCGGCAGTTCGACGTTGTCCTGGACCGTGCGGGAGGAGAGCAGGTTGAAGTGCTGGAAGACCATGCCGATACGGCTGCGCGCCCGGCGGAGCTCCCGGCCGGCCCGGGGGCCGCGGCCGGCCAGGGCGGTGAGGTCCTGCCCGGCGACGGTCACGGTTCCGGAGGTGGGGCGTTCGAGGAGGTTGACGCAGCGGATGAGCGAGGACTTGCCGGCGCCGGACCGGCCGATCACGCCGTACACCTCGCCCTCGCGGACATGCAGGTCGACGCCGTCGAGGGCGGTGACCTCACGGCCGCGACCTCGGTAGACCTTCGTCAGGCCCGATGTGGTGATCACTGGAATTCCGTCACTGTCGAGTGCGCGGGCGTGGGTGTGCCCGGACACGGGTGCAAGCGGTCAGGGACGCGACACGGTTCTCGCGGTGGCGAGGGAACCGGGGGAGAACATGTGCGCGAGGCGGCTCGGTCCGTCGGACGGAGCGGCGTGCGGGGTAGGCCTTCCGTCAGGCTCTAGCAGGCGCACATTCGACACATACAACGAGCACCGGGCGTCATCGTCGCCTCGGTCGCAGGGGTGCGGTAGCTCGTCGTGGTCATGAGATCAGTAAAGCAGATGTATGCAGCAGGTGAGAGAGCGCTGTCCGTATAGCGGACGCCTCTGGGAGACATATCCGCAGGTGCGGACCAGTGGCGTCCACTCTGTGGGCAACCGCCGTTGTGGCCAATGCCACGATGGGCGACCTGCGAGCTTGACGGCCCGGGGCCGGGCGCGGCGGGGGTTTTGGGCCGTAATAGGGTCGCGGCATGCTTGTAGCCCTGACGGTGACGACCGCCGTCGCCGCGCTTCTGCTCGCCGCCTGGTGCGGCTGGGCCGCGTATCGCGATCAGCCGACCAAGGACTGGCACTTCATCGGCATGGCCGTGGTGTCGGTGCTGACCCTGGTGCAACTGGTCGTCGGGATCGTGCAGTTGGCGCGTGGGGAGAAGCCGGAGCAGGGCACGACGATCTTCGTGTCGTATCTTCTCGGGGCGTTCGCCTGTGTTCCGGTGACCGGGTTCATGTCCCTGTCGGAGCGCACCCGTTGGGGCAGCGCGACGGTCGCGGCCGGCGGTGTGGTGCTGGCCGTGCTGCAGGTGCGGCTCTACGACATCTGGGGAGGCTGACATGGCCGTTGCGCGAGAGAGGCCGACGCGGCTGATCAGCGGGCCGGGGATGCTGCTGGTGTGGGTGTACGGCGTGATGGTCGTGGGAGCCGTTTCGCGGTCCGCCTACGAGATCGCGACCAAGTTCGACCAGGCTCCGCTCGCCTACGCGCTGTCCGCGACCGCGGGCCTCGTCTACCTGTTCATCACGTACACGCTGGTGCGCGGCGGGGAGAGGGCCCGCAGGGCGGCGCTGGTGTGCTGCGCCGCCGAGCTGACGGGTGTGCTGGTCGTGGGGACCTGGACGCTGGTCGAGCCTTCGGCGTTCCCGGACGCGACCGTGTGGTCCGACTACGGCATGGGGTACCTCTTCATCCCCGTGCTGCTTCCGCTGTCGGCGATGTACTGGCTGCGCAAAGCCGCGCGTACCGACACGACGGGCTAGGCGACGCCCCTCTGCGCCGTCGCCTACGCCGTCGTCCCTACGCCGTCGCCGCGTATGCCTCCGCCGGCTTCTCCAGCACCACCATCGGTACGCCGTCCTGTCCCTGGCTGGTGCCGACCGTCTCGTATCCGACCCGGCGGTACAGCCGCAGATTGCCCTCGCTGCGGTGTCCCGCGCTGAGGCGGAACTTGGTGGCGCCACGCTCCTCGGCGAGGGCCGACTCGGCGGCGCGGAGCAGCCGCGCGCCGATGCCGTGGCCCTGGAGGCGGGGGTGGACGCAGAGTTTGCCGATCGCGGCGGTGCCGTCGGCGTCGAGGGCGCCGCGCACCGAGCCGACCACCTCGTCCCCCAGCCGGGCCACGAAGACACAGTCCGAGGCGACCTCCGCACGGACGGAGTCGAGGCTCTGCACGAGCGGATCGATGCGGTAGTTGCCGTACAGTGCCGCCTCGCTCTGGAAGCACAGGTACTGCAGCCTGAAGATCTGCTCGGCGTCCTGCTCGGTCGCCACCGAGATGGTCACGCTCATGCCCATGTGTGCACGCCTCCCGCTCACCTGCTCACCCGATGTCCTTCACTCCTATCCCCGTGGTTCGCGTGCCGCAACCTCCGCGGCCAGCAATCGCCGAAGACATCCCAGACATCGGGAACGTTCCGGACCCAGACTGCCCTGTGAGATACCCAACTCGCCCGCGATCTCCCGGTAGGTGAGGTCCTGCGGGGACAGCAGGGCCGCGAGGAGCCGGGGGCAGCGGCCGGGGAGCCGGCGTACGGCCGCGTACAGCGCGCGGCGGCGGGCGGCCGTGAGGGCCTGCTGCTCGGGGCCGGGCGCGTGGTCGTCGGCGGGTTCGACGGCGTAGGGACGTTCGAGCCGGGCCGTGCGGCGGCTGAGGCGGGCCTCGAAGCGGACGGCGCTGCGCAGCCAGCTCTCGGGGTCCTCGGGCGGGCCGTCGGCGTCCAGTCGCTCCAGCAGCCGCAGCCAGACGGCCTGTTCCAGGTCTCCCACCTCGGCGCCGGCCGCGTACGCCTCGGCCGACACCTCCGCGACCAGCAGGGGACGGAGGTCGGCCAGCATGTCGTGTGTCATATGCCCCGGGACGCCGCCGCCCCGGCGGGGGTTGCCGGGGCGGACGGGAGTCACCCCCATCGGGGCACGGGGGCTCAGCCGTTGACGAAGACCGCGTGGGCCAGCAGGCCGGTGTCCGGATTGTCGGTGAAGATGCCGTCGATGCCGGTGTCGAAGTACACCTTGAACGCGCCGAAGGCGTCGCCGTAGGCGTTGGGGTCCGTGCCCTTGCGGAAGTTCGCGGGCAGGAAGGTGTTCTCGTTGCGCATGGTGTAGGGGTGCAGGATCAGGCCCTTGGCGTGCGCGTCGGCGACGAGGGTGGTCGGCGTGGTGAGGTTGCCGGCCGAGTCGCGCGGGATGATCAGGTCGAGCGTGGGGCCGATGCCGTTGGCATAGGAGGCGATCCAGGCGAGGCCGGCCGGCTTGACCAGGTCGGCGACGGTGCGCGGGTCACCGGCCTCGACGAAGTCCCAGGGACGGGTGGCGGCGCCGGAGAGCAGGACGACCAGCGGGCTGTCGACCAGGCGGTTCAGGCGCTGGATGCTGCCCGGCTCGAACGACTGCAGGAAGACCGGGGAGTTCTTCTTGTGCCGGTCGTACTTGCGCAGCAGCTTGGCGAGCGGCTCCTCCAGACCGAGGCCCAGCTTGCGGAAGTAGGTGGGGTGCTTGGTCTCGACGTGCAGCCAGATCCGCCTGCCCCGCTTCCTGCCCTCCTTGTCGGCCCAGCGCAGGACCTCCTCGAAGGAGGGGATCTCCCAGCGGCCGTCGTAGAGGGTGTTCTCCTGCCGGTTGCCCGGGATGCGCTCCTTGGCGCGCAGGGTCTTCAGCTCGGCGAGGGTGAAGTCCTCGGTGAACCAGCCGGTGTAGGTGACCCCGTCGACGACCTTGGTGGTCTTGCGGCCCGTGAACTCGGGGTGCGCGGCGACATCGGTCGTCCCGGTGATGTCGTTCTCGTGACGGCATACGAGATGGCCGTCCTTGGTGGGCACGAGGTCCTGCTCGATGACGTGCGCGCCGAGGTCCAGGGCGAGCTGGTACGAGCCGAGGGTGTGCTCCGGGCGGTAGCCGCTGGCCCCGCGGTGGGCGATGATCGTCGGCACGGGCAGGCCCCGGTAGCCGCCGCCCGAGTGACCGGCCGTCTTCGTGTCCGGCTTCGCGCCCGCCTCCGTCTCGTCGGCCCGCGCCGTGGCCGGCAGTCCGAGGACCGCTCCGCCCGCGCCGAGCACCGCGGCACCGAGCAGCGCCCGCCGGCCCGCCCCGCGTCCCTGCTCGTCCGAGTCCTGCGACTGCCGCGACCCCTGCGTCCCCATGAACGGCTCCTCCACCGTGATGCCCTGCACCTGTCAAAGCGGGACGATCGTAGGTGTCCTGAGGTGACCGCCGGGAGACCTGGGACCGAACACGCGGAAGACGCCTTATGTCGCACCGGAGGCACAAGTTGACGGAGTATCGGTTCGGGGACGCGACATCCGTCACATGTCACGTCTCGGTGACGGCCCGCCACCTCTGCGTCACCGCAGGTAAAACAGCGTCAAACACGTCAAAAATCTGTATCCGCTCGGTGAACCCGATGTGCGCGGGCCCGTGAGCCGGGAGTATCGTCCTCACCTGCACAGACTTGTACCGGAACGCTTGACATGGGAGGGCCCGTTGTCCCGCTTCGCGCTCATCAAGGCAGTGCTCGGACCGATCATGCGCCTGATGTTCCGCCCCCGGGTGGAGGGTGCGGAGCACATTCCGGGGGACGGTCCGGTGATCCTCGCCGGCAACCATCTGACCTTCATCGACTCGATGATCCTGCCGCTGGTCTGCGACCGGCAGGTCTTCTTCATCGGCAAGGACGAGTACGTCACCGGCAAGGGGATCAAGGGCCGTCTGATGGCCTGGTTCTTCACCGGGGTCGGCATGATCCCCGTCGACCGCGACGGCGGCCGGGGCGGGGTCGCCGCCCTGATGACCGGGCGGCGGATCCTGGACGAGGGCAAGGTCTTCGGCATCTACCCCGAGGGGACCCGGTCGCCCGACGGCCGGCTGTACCGGGGGCGGACCGGGATCGCCCGGCTGACCCTGATGACCGGGGCACCGGTCGTGCCGTTCGCGATGATCGGGACGGACAAGATCCAGCCGGGCGGTGCGGGGCTGCCCCGTCCGCACCGGGTCACCGTGCGGTTCGGTGAGGCGATGGAGTTCTCCCGGTACGAGGGGATGGATCGGGACCGGTATGTGCTGCGGGCGGTGACCGATTCCGTGATGGCCGAGGTCATGCGGTTGTCGGGGCAGGAATATGTGGACATGTACGCGTCCAAGGCCAAGGAAGCGGCTTAGCTCCGCCGGGGGTGCCGGGGAGTTCGGTTGTTCGTCAGGTGCGGGTCGGTGGGGGCTGGTCGCGCCCACGCGGCGGAGCCGCACATTGATACAGCCCCGCGCCCCTAGACCTTGCTGTCCAGCCGTTGGCCGCGTAGCAGGAACCATGCCGCCGCCGCCGTTGCCAGGAGGACCGCCGCGCCCGCGCCCGCCGCTATGGCCAGGCCGTCGACGAAGGCGTCCTGGGCCGATGTCAGCATTTCCTGCGCCTTGCCCGGTGACATGGTCGCCGCCGCCTCCACCGCTCCGCCCAGGGACTCGTGGGCGCCGGACGGGGTGCCCGCCGGGGCCGTGAAGTCTCGGTAGACGCCCGTCACGATGGAGCCCAGGACCGCGATGCCCAGGGCGGCGCCCAGTTCGTACGCCGTTTCGGAGACCGCCGAGGCCGAGCCCGCCTGTTCCTTGGGGACGCTGGAGAGGATGACGTCGGCGGTGACGGTGAAGGAGAAGCCCGCGCCGACGCCGACGATCAGCAGCGCGGCGCCGATCAGGGGGTAGCCGGTCGAGCGGTCGACCACGGTGAGCAGAGCGAGGGCCACACCGATGGCCGCGAGGCCGCCCGCGACCACGGAGCGGACCGAGAAGCGGCGGGCGGCGGCTCCGGCGATCAGGCCCGCGGCCACCGCGCCGACGGCGGCCGGCAGTTCGGCGAGACCCGCCTCCAACGGGCGCCTGCCCTGGACCAGTTGCAGGAACTGGGAGAGGAAGAAGACCAGGCCGGACAGGCCGAGGATGGTCAGCAGGTCGGCGAGGACGGCTCCGGAGAAGCCCCGGTTGCGGAACAGCCGCATGTCCAGCAGCGGGTGCGGCAGGGTGAGCTGACGGCGTACGAAGAAGAACAGCCCGGCGATGCCGAAGAGGCCCGCGGCGAGCGCGTTGCCGTCGACGCCGTGCGTGGCGGTCTCCTTCACCGCGTACACGACACCGATCATGCCGACCAGCGACAGGCCGACGCTGAGCATGTCCCACGGGCCCGGGTTCGGGTGGCGGGACTCCGGGAGCAGCTTGATGCCGACGAGGACCAGGACGGCCATCACGGGCAGGTTGATGAGGAAGACCGAGCCCCACCAGAAGTGTTCCAGCAGGAAACCGCCGACGACCGGGCCGACCGCCGTACCCGCGGAGGCCGTGGCGCCCCAGATGCCGATGGCCAGGCTGCGTTCGCGCGGGTCGTGGAAGAGGTTGCGGATCAGGGCGAGGGTGGCGGGCATCAGGGTCGCGCCCGCGACACCGAGCAGCGCCCGCGCGACGATCATCGTCTCGGGTGTCGTCGCGTACGCGTTGAGCACGGATATCGCACCGAACGCCGTGGCACCTATCAGCAGCAGCTTCTTGCGGCCGATACGGTCGCCGAGGCTGCCGGCCGAGACGAGCAGGCCCGCGATGACGAACGAGTACACGTCGCCGATCCACAGGAGCTGGGTGCCGGAGGGCTTCAGGTCCTCGCTGATGTAGGGGGTCGCGAGACCGAGGACGGTCGCGTCGACGGCCACCAGCAGCACGGCGAGCACGAGGACGGAGAGCGCGAGCCAGCGGCCCGGCCTCTGCTCCGTCTCCACGGTGCGGGCCGGCCGCAGGGTGCTGGTCATGATTCCTCTCTCTGTTGTACGGCGTGCTCGGACTGTTCCGGCTGTGCGGGGTGTCCCGGTTGTTCGGGGTGGCGCAGGGCGCCGCCGAGCAGCAGCTCGGTGATCATGAAGGTGAAGTCGTTGGCGGCCACGCGGCCCTCGGAGACCGCCCAGGCGCCGGAGGCCAGCAGGCCGTACAGCGCCTCCGTGAGCCAGGCCGGGGTCAGGTCGATACGGAACTCGCCCGCCGCCTGGCCGCGTTTGAAGAGGGCCGCGATGCCGGCGTCGATCCGGGCCCAGCCCTCGTGCTGCTCCTCCCCCTCGAACAGTTGGTTCTCGGTGTAGAGGAAGGCGAGGAGGCCCGCGGCCGGTTCGAACTCGCGCACCAGCCGTCGTACGGCGTCGCGTGCCGGGCCCTCGGCCGGGCGGGCGGCGGCCAGCGCGGCCTCGCACTCCTCGATGCCGAGTACCTCCAGCGCCCGGACGAGCGCGTCGCGCCCGGCGAAGTGGCGGTGCAGCGTGGCCCGGCTGATCCCGGCGGCCTTCGCGACCTCGTCCATCGTCGCGGTGGACTTGCGGGTCAGCAGGGCGGCTGCGCTGCGCAGCACGTGTTCACGATCGACAGCCATGAGACGAACATAGCCCACATGAGACAAGTTTGTCTCATCGCGGGCGTGGGTGTCTCATGGCCGTGGGTCGCGGAGGGCTCAGGACCCCGGGGTCAGTGCCAGGGCAGGCTGCCACGCTTCTCCCAGTACGTCCGCGGGTCCTCGGCGAGGTCCGCGAGGTGGGTCAGCTGGTCGTCGTCGAGGTCGACGACGGCCGCGTGCAGGTTGGAGGCGAGTTGGGTGACGGTGGCGGCGCCGGAGAGGACGACACCGGCCCACGGCTGCCGCAGGACCACCGCGAGGGCGACCGCGTCGCAGCCGAGGCCCGTCTGCTCGGCCACGGTCCGCAGCGCTTCCGGGGCGTGCGGGGCGGCCAGCCGGCCGTTGGCCATGCCCTCCTTGACGATCACGGTGAGACCGGCGTCGTGCGCCTCGGCGAGGGCGGGGGCGGCGGAGGTCTCCAGCGCGTTGTACGTCGACTGGACGGTACGGAACAGGGGTTCGCCGTCGACGGTCACGGTGAGGGCGGTGCGGATGGCGTCCGCCTGGGCCGGGCCGCTGGTGGAGAAGCCGATGGTGACGCCCTGGGCCGCCGCCTCGGCCAGCCTGGCGTGGAGTTCCTTGTCGGCGAGGGCCGGGCTGTCCGGGGTCACCGAGTGGATCTGGTAGAGGTCGAGGCGGTCGCCGAGCAGCTCGGCGGTCTCGGCGCGCTGACGCTCGTACGTCGGGAGGGTGTGGTCCTTGACCTCGTGCTTCTCGGCGTCGGTGGACCAGTCGGCGGTGTAGGTGTAGCCCCATTTGCTGCCGATGACGATGTCGTCGATGTGCGGGCGGGCCTTCAGCCAGTCGGCGAGGAACTCCTCGGAGAGGCCGTAGGAGCGGGCCGCGTCGAAGTAGCGGACGCCCTGGGCGTAGGCGGCGTCGAGGAGTTCGTGGGTGCGGGTGCGGAGGGCGTCGACGCTGCGGGTCTCGCCGAGGTCGGTGTCGCGGCCGAGGGTGATGTAGCCGGGGCGGGCGACTGCGGCGAGGCCGAAACCGATGTGGCAGGTGGGGGTTGTCGCTGCGGCCAGTCGGGCGAAGGGCATCGCGGGCTCCGTTCGGTCGGCTCCTTGGGATTCCACCAACGTAACCCGCGATGACCTTTGTGGTGCGGTGTGGAGGGGTTCGGGGCTCCGGGGAGTTTCTCGCCCCCGCCGCCCCTACCCGTCCCTCCCCCACCCAGGGGCTGCGCCCCTTCGACCCCCTTTTCGCGCTCCGCGCGGGGGTGAGTGGGTACGCGCGGGTTCGGTGGGGGCTTGTCGCGCAGTTCCCCGCGCCCCTTACGGGGCGCTCCTCCTCAGCTCTTCTTGGCCGTCGCCCAGGCGTGCTGCGCCGTCACGTTCGTCTTGATGTCGGCCAGTTGGATCGCCACCGCGCTCGGGGCCGTGCCGCCTCGGCCGTTGCGGGAGGCCAGGGCGCCGGGGACGTTGAGGACTGTGCGGACCTCGGGGGTGAGGTGGGAGGAGATCTTGGCGAACTGGTCGTCCGTCAGGTCGTTCAGTTCCTTGTTCTCGGCCTCGGCGGCCTTGACGCACTCGCCGGCGACCTCGTGGGCGACGCGGAAGGGGACGCCCTGCTTGACCAGCCACTCGGCGACATCCGTGGCGAGGGAGAAGCCGGCGGGGGCCAGTTCCTCCATGCGCTCGCGGTGGACGGTGAGGGTGGCCATCATGCCGGTGAAGGCGGGGAGCAGGATCTCCAGCTGGTCGATGGAGTCGAAGACCGGCTCCTTGTCCTCCTGGAGGTCGCGGTTGTAGGCGAGGGGCAGGGCCTTCAGGGTCGCCATGAGGCCCGTCAGGTTGCCGATCAGACGGCCGGACTTGCCGCGCGCCAGCTCGGCGATGTCGGGGTTCTTCTTCTGCGGCATGATCGACGAGCCCGTGGAGAACGCGTCGTGGAGGGTGACGAAGGAGAACTCCTTCGTGTTCCAGATGATGACCTCCTCGGCGATCCGGGAGAGGTTCACGCCGATCATCGCGGTGATGAAGGCGAACTCGGCGACGAAGTCACGGGAGGCCGTGCCGTCGATGGAGTTCGCGGAGCTGCCGTGCTCGAAGCCCAGGTCCTTGGCGACCGCCTCCGGGTCCAGGCCCAGGGAAGAGCCGGCCAGGGCGCCGGAGCCGTACGGGGAGACGGCCGTGCGCTCGTCCCACTGGCGCAGCCGCTCCGCGTCCCGGGACAGGGACTGGACATGGGCCAGGACGTGGTGGGCGAACAGCACCGGCTGGGCGTGCTGGAGGTGGGTGCGGCCGGGCATCGCCACGCCGGGGTGGGCCTCCGCCAGGCCGATCAGCGCGTCCTGGAGGTCGGCGATCAGTCCGCCGACCGTGCGGGCGTGGTCGCGCAGGTACATCCGGAAGAGCGTGGCGACCTGGTCGTTGCGGGAGCGGCCGGCGCGCAGCTTGCCGCCGAGGTCGGGGCCGAGGCGCTCCAGGAGGCCGCGCTCCAGGGCGGTGTGCACGTCCTCGTCGGCGACGGTGCCGACGAACTCGCCCGAGGCCACGTCCGTTTCGAGCTGGTCCAGGCCCGCGATCATCCGGGTCAGCTCGTCCTCGGTGAGCAGGCCCGCCTTGTGGAGCACGCGCGCGTGGGCGCGGGAGCCCGCGATGTCGTACGGGGCCAGCCGCCAGTCGAAGTGGACGGACGCGGACAGCTTCGCCAGGGCCTCGGCGGGACCGTCGGCGAAACGGGCGCCCCAGAGCCGTACGTCACCGCTGTTGCTGCTCACTCGCGTTGCTCCTAGAGAGGGTTGATCGGTCTCGCACCGGGTGCGCTGCCGTGCGGGATCTGCCACACACGATCCGTCATGCATGATTATGCAGAACTCTGCATGAATCGTCAATCTGAGAGAACTTTGAGAGACGCGGAGAAAGGTTTGAACAAACGAAACCGCTTACCCGTAACTCTCCCCGAACGCAGGCGCCGCGTTTGTCAACAACGACCACACCCGACCCTAGTGAGGCATCCGCATGTCCAGGGCTCTTCCGAAGTACAACAAGCGTCGCGTAGGGATCATCGGCGGCGCCGCCGCTGTCGTGCTCTCCGGAGCGGTCATCGCGGGTTCCGCCCTCGCCGGTGAGGGTGCCAACAACAACCAGGACGCCGCGGGGGCCGCCTCGCCGGGCACCATCTCCTGCCCGGCCGTCGAGGGCAGCCTCCCGGCCATCCCCGCCTCCGCACAGGCCGAGGTCGACCGCAACCTCGCCCTCCTCGACACCCAGATCGCCGAAGCCAACCAGCGCCTCATCGACACCGTCGGCCAGGGCGGCGCCAACTTCATCGACAACGCCATCCTCGGCCCGCTGGAGGACAAGCGCGTCGCGACGCTGAACCGCATCGAGACCTCCATCGGCCGCGCCGCCGCCAAGCCCGAAGGCCTCGAAGCCCTCGCCCCCTGCGAACTCGTCCAGGGCGGTGCGGCGGGCGCCGGCGAAGAGACCGCGGCCGACACGGGTGCGGGCGCGGACGAGGGTGCCGCGGACGCCGGCAACGCCGCCTCGCCGGGCACCATCTCCTGCCCGGCCGTCGAGGGCAGCCTCCCGGCCATCCCCGCCTCCGCACAGGCCGAGGTCGACCGCAACCTCGCCCTCCTCGACACCCAGATCGCCGAAGCCAACCAGCGCCTCATCGACACCGTCGGCCAGGGCGGCGCCAACTTCATCGACAACGCCATCCTCGGCCCGCTGGAGGACAAGCGCGTCGCGACGCTGAACCGCATCGAGACCTCCATCGGCCGCGCCGCCGCCAAGCCCGAAGGCCTCGAAGCCCTCGCCCCCTGCGAACTCGTCCAGGGCGGTGCGGCGGGCGCCAGCGAAGAGACCGCGGCCGACACGGGTGCGGGCGCGGACGAGGGTGCCGCGGACGCCGGCAACGCCGCCTCGCCGGGCACCATCTCCTGCCCGGCCGTCGAGGGCAGCCTCCCGGCCATCCCCGCCTCCGCACAGGCCGAGGTCGACCGCAACCTCGCCCTCCTCGACACCCAGATCGCCGAAGCCAACCAGCGCCTCATCGACACCGTCGGCCAGGGCGGCGCCAACTTCATCGACAACGCCATCCTCGGCCCGCTGGAGGACAAGCGCGTCGCGACGCTGAACCGCATCGAGACCTCCATCGGCCGCGCCGCCGCCAAGCCCGAAGGCCTCGAAGCCCTCGCCCCCTGCGAACTCGTCCAGGGCGGTGCGGCGGGCGCCAGCGAAGAGACCGCGGCCGACACGGGTGCGGGCGCGGACGAGGGTGCCGCGGACGCCGGCAACGCCGGTGCGCCGGGCACCATCTCCTGCCCGGCCGTCGAGGGCAGCCTCCCGGCCATCCCCGCCTCCGCACAGGCCGAGGTCGACCGCAACCTCGCCCTCCTCGACACCCAGATCGCCGAAGCCAACCAGCGCCTCATCGACACCGTCGGCCAGGGCGGCGCCAACTTCATCGACAACGCCATCCTCGGCCCGCTGGAGGACAAGCGCGTCGCGACGCTGAACCGCATCGAGACCTCCATCGGCCGCGCCGCCGCCAAGCCCGAGGGCCTGGAGGCGCTCGCGCCCTGCCAGCTCAACCAGTAGTCCACGAGCCCTACCGGCGACCGGAGTGACCTCCTGCGCCCCTAGTGGGTGACAGGGGCCGTGGCCGCCCCGCGCGCCGGCCGGGGCGGCCATGGAAGACCCGCGTTCCGGGTGGATCCCGTCAGGGGTCCACCCGGAATTCGCGTTTCCGGGCCCCCTTCCACGGAATTCCCCGGGGCCGGGCCAAATCCTTAGACAGACGAAGCGTTTCCGTCGATAATCGTTGGACATGGGAAAGACTTACGAGCGCATCGACGGCCGCCTGCGTACGTTCATCGAGGCGCAGCCCCTCTTCTTCACCGCGACCGCGCCCCTGTCCGCCGACGGCACGGTCAACCTCTCCCCCAAGGGCCTCAAGGGCTCGTTCGTGATCCTCGACGAACTGACCGTCGCCTACCTGGACTTCGCCGGATCCAACGCGGAGACCATCGCGCATCTGCGCGAGAACGGCCGGATCACCCTGATGTGGTGCGCCTTCCAGGGCCCGCCGAACATCGTGCGGGTGCACGGCACGGGCGAGGCCGTCCTCCGCGACGACCCCCGGTTCGCCGGACTCCTCGCCCGCTTCCCCGACATCGACCCCGCCCCGCACGGCCTGCGCGCGATCATCGTGGTCCGCGCGGAGCGCATCCGCGACAGCTGCGGCTACTCCGTGCCGTTCATGGCGTACGAGGAGGACCGCGATCTGCACGGCCGGCGCTTCGCGCGCGAGGACGACGACTCGCTCAGCGCCTACTTCGCCTCCAAGGAGCACATCGCGACCAGCCTGGACGGGCTGCCGGGGCTGCCTCTGCCGCTGCCGCCCTCCGCGGTCTGACGGCGTCCGCCGGAGCGGGACGCGCGGCCGGTGTCGGGGACGGCGTCCGGTATCACGCGTTCCGCAAGGCAGTTGTACACATCGTTGAACACACGGCACTCCCAGCACGTACGTGTGGGCCAAGGGTCCAGCCCACCACGGAGGAACCGTGTCCACGATCGCCGGAGGTCGCGCCGCGCGCCGCCAGACGATGCGCCGCATCCGACCTCGCCGCTCTCCCGCCGTCCCGTTGCTCATCGCCTTCTGGGCGGGCGCGGCGGCGGTGGTGTGGCTGTGGTGGGACAACACCCCCTCCATCGCGGACCAGGGCAGCAAGATGGTCAACGCCGGGCGGATCACGGGTCTGCTCGGCGGATACCTGATGGCCCTGGTGGTGCTCCAGATGGCCCGGGTGCCCGCGCTGGAACGCCGGGTCGGCTCCGACCGGGTGGCCCGCTGGCACGCCATGACGGGCCGCTACACGCTCTGCCTGGTCGTCGCCCACGTCGTCCTCACGATGTACGGGTACGCCCTCCAGGCCGGCCTGACCCACACCGCGATCCTCCAGCAGACCATCGACTCCATCAACCAGCTGCCGGACATGGGCAAGGCCGCCATCGGCACCGGTCTGCTGGTGTTCATCGGGCTGATCTCCATCGGCCCGGTGCGCAAGCGGATCCCGTACGACCTCTGGTACCACACGCACCTGCTGACGTACGCGGCCACGTTCCTGACGTTCTGGCACCAGATCACCACCGGCAACGAGTTCGCCGCCACGCCCGCCGCGAAGACCGCCTGGTACGGGCTGTACGGGGTGGTGACCGCGCTGGTGGTCTGGTACCGGATCATCTGCCCGATCAAGCTGAACATGAAGCACCGGCTGCGGGTCGAGGCGGTCATCGAGGAGTCGCCCGGCATCGTCTCGGTGCTGATGAGCGGGCGCAAGCTGCACCGGATGGGCGCGGAGGCCGGGCAGTTCTTCCGCTGGCGGTTCCTGGCGCCGGGCATGCGGTTCAGCTCGCACCCGTACTCGCTGTCGGCGGCGCCCCGCCCCAACATGCTGCGCATCACGGTCAAGGCGATCGGCGACCACAGCACCGCCCTGCGCGATCTGGAGCCCGGCACCCGGGTGTGGGCCGAGGGCCCGTACGGGGCGCTGACCGCGGGCAAGCGCAGCCGGGGCAAGGTGCTGCTGGTGGCCGGTGGCGTGGGCATCACGCCGATGAGAGCCCTGTTCGAGACGCTGCCCGGCGCGGCCGGTGACCTGACCCTGCTCTACCGGGCCAACACCACCCAGGACCTGGCCCTGTGGGACGAGCTGGCGCTGATCGCCGAGGAGCGCGGGGCCCGGCTGATGTACGCGGTGAACAGCCCGGAGGGCGAACGCCCCGACATCTCGCCGGACTCCCTGCGCCGCAAGATCCCGGACATCGAGAGCCACGACGTCTTCCTGTGCGGGCCGCCCGGCTTCGCCCAGGGCGTGTACGAGGCCTTGCGCGGCGCGGGCGTCCCGACCCGCCGTATCCACCACGAGTCGTTCGAGATGTGAGCGACGGGACCGCCTCGCACCGCACCGGTCCCACCCGACCCGGACTCCGGTTCCACCCGACCGACCGTCCCAGCCGTAGGTCTCCACGACCTCCCACCCCGACTTCTGGCATGGGTTTCCCCTGGGTTCGCCCCACGGGTCTCCCCCGCGAGACCTCACACCTCAGGAGCTGAAGGAGCGATGAAGAAGAGCCACCCCATCCGGCGGACGCTGCTCGCCACCGCCGCCACCGTGTCCGGCATCGTGCTGTTGCTGTCGCTGAAGCCGGCCTCGGACGCCGGGTCGGTACAGGCCGGAGCGGCCGGGGGCGCACCCTCGGCACAGGGCGGGGTGGCGGCCGGCGCGCAGACCCTGACGGGTACCGCCGTCGAGACCGACTACGGCCCCGTCCAGGTCCGGATCACCGTCGACGGCGGCAAGATCACCAAGGCCGAGACCGTGCAGCAGCCCACCGGCGGCCGGTCCACCCAGATCAGCTCCGACGCCATCCCGAAGCTCAACCAGGCGGCCGTGGCGGCCGGCACCGCCGAGATCGACGCGGTCTCGGGCGCGACCTACACCAGCGCCGGTTACAAGGAGTCCCTCCAGTCCGCCCTGGACCAGGCCGGCAGCGGCGGCCAGGGCGCGGGCGCGCAGGTCCTCACGGGTACGGCGGTGCAGACCGACTACGGGCCGGTGCAGGTCCGGATCACGGTCAGCGGCGGCAAGATCACCAACGCCGAGGCCGTGCGGGCGCCGAGCGGCGGCCGTTCCACCCAGATCACCTCCGACTCGGTGCCGAAGCTCAACCAGGCGGCCGTGGCGGCGGGCAGCGCCGAGATCGACGCGGTGTCCGGCGCGACCTATACCAGCGCCGGTTACAAGGAGTCCCTCCAGTCCGCGCTTGACCAGGCCGGCAGCGGGGACGCCTCGGGCACCGAGGTCGAGGCGGGCGGCTCGCAGGACGCGGGCGGCGGCGCCGAGGACGGCGGGGAGGCCGCGGACTCCGGGGCCGG
Source organism: Streptomyces phaeolivaceus (assembly GCF_009184865.1). Taxonomy (NCBI): domain Bacteria; kingdom Bacillati; phylum Actinomycetota; class Actinomycetes; order Kitasatosporales; family Streptomycetaceae; genus Streptomyces; species Streptomyces phaeolivaceus. The sequence continues at coordinate 1,551,289 of NZ_CP045096.1, forward strand.
GCAGTCGACGGGCACCCAGGTGCTCACCGGCTCCGCCATCCAGACCGACTACGGCCCGGTCCAGGTCCGGGTCACGGTCACCGACGGCAAGATCACCAACGCGGAGGCGCTGCAGCAGCCCAGCGGCGGCCGTTCGACGCAGATCAGCAGCACCGCCATCCCGAAGCTCAACGAGAACGCCGTCTCGGCAGGGAGCGCTGACATCGATGCTGTCTCGGGCGCCACATACACCAGCGGTGGTTACAAGCAGTCCCTCCAGTCCGCCCTGGACCAGGCCGGCTGATCCGGTGGCAGAACCCGTCGGGGCCGCCGCGCCCGCCCAGTTGCGGCACGCCGAGGAGGTCATGGGCACCGTCTTCTCGTTCGACATCCGGGGAGGCGAGCCCACGGTCGTCAGGGCCGCGCTGGAGGAGGCGGTGGCCGGGCTGCACGCCGTGGACGAGGTGTTCAGCACCTACCGCGAGAACAGCCGGATCTCACGGCTCGCCCGGGGCGAGGTGACGATCGAGGAGTGCGGTCCCGAGGTCGGCGAGGTGCTCGAACTGTGCGCCGAGGCCGAGCGGTTGAGCCGGGGCTGGTTCAGCGCGACGTACGAGGGCCGCTTCGATCCGACCGGGCTGGTGAAGGGGTGGGCCACCGAGCGGGCGGCCCTGCGGCTGGTCGAGGCGGGTGTGGTCGGGGTGAGCGTCAACGGGGGCGGTGACGTGCAGCTGTGCGGTGTGCCGGGGCCGGAGCGGCCCTGGCGGGTGGGGGTGGCCGATCCGCTGCGTCCCGGTGGGCTGGCGGCCGTCGTCACCGCCGCCGGTGCCGACCGCCTCGCCGTCGCGACGTCCGGGACGGCCGAGCGGGGCGCGCATATCGTCGACCCCCGCACGGGCAAGTCCGCCGTGACGGACCTGGTCTCGGTGACCGTCGTCGCCCCCAGCCTCACCTGGGCGGACTGCTGGGCCACCGCCGCCTTCGCCATGGGCTCCCGCGAGGGCCTGGCCTGGCTGGAGTCCCTGGAAGACGCCGAGGCCCTCCTGATCACCGCGGGCGACGAGGTCCGCTGCACGGGAGGGCTGGCGGCGCGGCTGGGCTGAGGGAGGAAAGACGGGCGCAGCCCGTCTTTCCAGGGGCGCGGGGCCGTGCCGATGTGCGACTCCGCCGCGTGGGCGCGATCAGCCACGACGGACCCGCAGGCGGCCTCCCCGCGAAACCCACCCCTTCAGTGGCCGTTCCCGTTCTGGGCCAGCCGCAGCAGGTGATCCGCCAACGCCTGCCCGCCCAGCGGATCCCGGCTGATCAGCAGCAGCGTGTCGTCGCCCGCGATCGTGCCGAGGATGTCGTGCAGTTCGGCCTGGTCGATGGCCGAGGCCAGGAACTGGGCCGCCCCGGGCGGGGTCCGCAGCACGACCAGGTTCGCCGACGCCTCCGCGGAGATCAGCAGCTCCGCCGAGAGCCGCCGCATCCGCTCCTCCTTCGCCGACTCCCCGAGCGGCGCCCGAGGGGTCCGGAAACCCCCCTCGCTCGGCACCGCGTAGATGAGGTCGCCGTCGGTGTTGCGGATCTTCACCGCGTTCAGCTCGTCCAGATCCCGGCTGAGCGTCGCCTGCGTGACGCTCAGCCCGTCGTCGGACAGCAGCTTCGCCAACTGGCTCTGCGACCGCACCGGTTGCCGGTTGAGGATGTCCACGATCCGCCGGTGGCGTGCGGTACGGGTCTGCGGCACCGCGGGCCCCGCCTGGTCGTGCTCCTGCGCCTGGCTCATCGTCGTCTCATTCCCCGGCTAGTCCGTCCCCGTTTGCTGCGTGCGCCGCCCGCGCCGCGGCGAGAACGCCGGGCAGCGCCTGGAGGAGGGCGTCCACCTCCGCGTCACCGATATTGAGCGCGGGCATCAGCCGTACGACATCGGGGGCGGGCGCGTTCACGAGGAAACCGGCGTCCTGAGCGGCCTGTTGCGCCAGGGGCGCGAGGGGCTCGGTGAGCACGATACCCAGCAGGAGGCCCGCGCCACGGACATGGTCGATCATCGGGTCGCCGAGGGACTCGATTCCGCTGCGCAGCTTCTCGCTCTGCCGCTTGACGTTCTCCAGCAGCCCTTCCGCCCGGATGGTCTCCAGGACGGCGAGTCCGGCGGCGCAGGCGACCGGGTTGCCGCCGAAGGTCGTGCCGTGCTGTCCGGGCTGGAGCAGGTCGGCGGCGCGCCCGAAGGCGACGGTCGCGCCGAGCGGCAGTCCGCCGCCGAGGCCCTTGGCGAGGGTGACGACGTCCGGCAGGACGCCCTCGTGCGCCTGGTACTCGAACCAGTGCCCGGTCCGCCCGACACCGGTCTGCACCTCGTCGAGGACCAGCAGCGAGCCGGTGGCGGCCGTGATGGCCCGCGCGGCCTTCAGATAGCCGGGCGGCGGGACCACGACACCCTTCTCGCCCTGCACGGGCTCGATGATGACGAGGGCCGTCTCCTCGGTGACCGCTGCGGCCAGGGCCTGCGCGTCGCCGTACGGGACGTGCGTGACGTCGCCGGGCAGCGGGTGGAAGCCGGTCTGCTTGCCGGGCTGGCCGGTGAGGGCGAGCGCGCCCATGGTCCGGCCGTGGAAGCCGCCCTCGGTGGCGACCATATGGGTCCGCCCGGTGAGCCGGCCGATCTTGAAGGCGCCCTCGTTGGCCTCGGCACCCGAGTTGCAGAAGAAGACCTTGCCGTCGCGTCCGAAGTGCTCCAGGAGCCGTTCGGCGAGGGCGACGGGCGGCTCGGCGACGAACAGGTTGGAGACATGGCCGAGGGAGGCGATCTGGGTGCTGACCGCCTCGACGATCGCCGGGTGGGCGTGGCCGAGCGCGTTGACCGCGATGCCGCCGACGTAGTCGACGTACTCCTTGCCGTCGGCGTCCCACACCCTGGTGCCGGCGCCGCGGACCAGGGAGAGCTGCGGGGTGCCGTAGTTGTTCATCAGCGAGCCCTGCCACCGCTGGGTCAGCTCGGTGTTCGTGGTCATACGGCGTCCCCCTCTTGCTCGGCGTCCGGCACGACCATCGTGCCGATGCCCTCGTCGGTGAAGATCTCCAGCAGGATCGAGTGCTGGACCCGGCCGTCGATGACGCGGGCGGTCTGCACGCCGCCCCGCACGGCGTGCAGGCAGCCCTGCATCTTCGGCACCATGCCGGAGGACAACTCCGGCAGCAGCTTCTCCAGTTGGGAAGCGGTGAGGCGGCTGATCACCTCGTCGCTGTGCGGCCAGTCCTCATAGAGACCTTCGACGTCCGTGAGGACCATGAGAGTCTCGGCGCCCAGCGCGGCAGCGAGTGCCGCAGCCGCCGTATCAGCATTGACGTTGTAGACATGTCCGTCGTCCTGGCTACGGGCGATCGACGAGACGACCGGGATCCGGCCGTCGGCGAGCAGTGCCTCGATCGCGCCCGTGTCGATCGAGGTGATCTCGCCCACCCGCCCGATGTCGACCAACTCGCCGTCGATCTCGGGCCGGTGCTTGGTGGCGGTGATGGTGTGCGCGTCCTCGCCGGTCAACCCGACGGCCAGCGGCCCGTGTTGGTTGAGCAGCCCGACCAGCTCGCGCTGCACCTGTCCGGCGAGCACCATGCGTACGACGTCCATGGCGTCCTCGGTGGTGACGCGCAGACCGGCCTTGAACTCGCTGACGATGCCGTGCTTGTCGAGGGCGGCGCTGATCTGCGGGCCGCCGCCGTGCACGACGACGACATTGAGGCCGGCGTGCCGCAGGAAGACGACGTCCTGGGCGAAGGCGGCCTTCAGGTCCTCGTCGATCATGGCGTTCCCGCCGAACTTGATGACGACCGTCCTGCCGTTGTGACGGGTCAGCCAGGGCAGCGCCTCGATGAGGATCTGGGCCTTGGGGAGAGCGGTGTGCTTCCGCGTGGTGCTCATGAGGAGTAGGCGCTGTTCTCGTGGACGTAGTCGGCGGTGAGGTCGTTGGTCCAGATCGTGGCGGTCTCGGACCCGGCGGCGAGGTCGGCGACGATGCGCACCTCGCGGTAGCGCATGTCGACCTTGTCGCGGTCCTCGCCGACACCGCCGTTCTTGCAGACCCAGACGCCGTTGATGGCGACGTTGAGGCGGTCCGCCTCGAAGGCGGCGGAGGTGGTGCCGATCGCGGACAACACCCGTCCCCAGTTGGGGTCCTCGCCGTGGATGGCGCACTTGAGGAGGTTGTTGCGGGCGATGGCGCGGCCCACCTCGACGGCGTCGTCCTCGGTCGCGGCGTTGATCACCTCGACCTTGATGTCCTTGCTGGCGCCCTCGGCGTCCCGGATGAGCTGCTGGCCGAGGTCGTCGCAGACGGCGCGGACGGCCTCGGCGAACTCCTCGTGTCCCGGGGTGACTCGGGACGCGCCGGAGGCGAGCAGCAGCACGGTGTCGTTGGTGGACATGCAGCCGTCGGAGTCGACGCGGTCGAAGGTGGTGCGCGTGGCGGCCCGGAGGGCCTCGTCGAGCGCGTCGCTCTCCAGGTCGGCGTCGGTGGTGAGGACGACGAGCATGGTGGCGAGGCCGGGCGCGAGCATGCCGGCGCCCTTCGCCATCCCGCCGACCGTCCAGCCGTCCTTCGTCACGACGGACGTCTTGTGCACGGTGTCGGTGGTCTTGATGGCGATGGCGGCCTTCTCGCCGCCGTGCTCGGAGAGCTGCGCGGCGACGGTCTCGACGCCCGGGAGCAGCTTGTCCATGGGGAGGAGTACGCCGATGAGGCCGGTGGAGGCGACGGCGATCTCGCCGGCGCTGTGGCCGTCGAGGACCTCGGCGGCCTTCTCGGCGGTCGCGTGGGTGTCCTGGAAGCCCTTGGGGCCCGTACAGGCGTTGGCGCCACCGGAGTTGAGGACGACGGCGGAGACCCGGCCGCCCTTCAGCACCTGCTCGGACCAGAGGACCGGGGCGGCTTTGACGCGGTTGGAGGTGAAGACGCCCGCGGCGGCGAGGCGGGGCCCGGTGTTGACCACGAGGGCCAGGTCCGGGTTGCCGTTCTCCTTGATTCCGGCGGCGATGCCCGCCGCCGTGAATCCCTTGGCTGCCGTCACGCTCACGGTGCGACTCCGATCGTGGAAAGCCCCGTCGTCTCGTGGAGTCCGAGGGCGATGTTCATGCTCTGGAGGGCGCCACCGGCGGTGCCCTTGGTGAGGTTGTCGATGGCGCTGATCGCGATGATCCTGCCCGCGGCCTCGTCGTACGCGACCTGCGTCTGAACGGCGTTGGAACCGTAGACGGACGCCGTCGCCGGCCACCGCCCCTCGGGCAGCAGGTGGACGAACGGCTCGTCGGCGAAGGCCTTCTCGTACGCGGCGCGCACGGACTCGGCGGTGACACCGGGCCTCGCCTTGGCGCTGCACGTGGCGAGGATGCCCCGGGGCATGGGCGCGAGGGTCGGGGTGAAGGACACGGAGACCGGCTCGCCCGCGACGCCGCCGAGGTTCTGCATCATCTCGGGCGTGTGCCGGTGGCCGCCGCCGACGCCGTACGGGGACATGGAGCCCATGACCTCGGAGCCCAGCAGATGCGGTTTGGCCGCCTTGCCCGCGCCGGAGGTGCCGGAGGCGGCGACGATCACGGCCTCGTTCTCGGCGAGGCCCGCCGCGTACGCCGGGAACAGGGCCAGCGTGACGGCCGTGGGGTAGCAACCGGGTACCGCGATGCGCTTGGACCCCTCCAGCGCGGCGCGGGCACCCGGCAGTTCGGGGAGGCCGTAGGGCCAGGTCCCGGCGTGCGGGGAGCCGTAGAACCGCTCCCAGTCGGCCGGGTCCTTCAGCCGGAAGTCGGCGCCCATGTCGACGACGAGCACGTCCGGTCCGAGCTGCTCGGCCACGGCGGCGGACTGCCCGTGCGGCAGCGCGAGAAAGACGACCTCGTGGCCTGCCAGTACCTCGGCCGTGGTCTCCTGGAGCACCCGGTCGGCCAGCGGCAGCAGATGCGGTTGCAGCCCGCCCAGCCGCCCGCCCGCGTTGGAGTTGCCGGTCAGCGCGCCGATCTCGACCTCGGGGTGCGCGAGCAGCAGGCGCAGCACTTCCCCGCCCGCGTAACCACTCGCTCCGGCCACCGCCACACGTACCGCCATGGAACCCTCCTCCTGGAGAGCATGACTATACGCTTCGTTGCACGTTTATGCAATCTTCCCTGTCGCAGCCAAGGGCCGACCGCGCCGGTCCGGGAGTGACGGGAGCTACAGGAGTCCGTCGTCGAACCGATCTCACCCAGAACGGGAACGATGCGAGTGTGATCGTCACCTCGTGGGAGATGGCCGTCTTCCCGTGACTCCAAACAGTGCCGCGGCACTGAGGGTTTTCAGAGTGGCCCCTGGACGGGTGACGGCGGGACCGTGAGCAACGGACAGGGTCCCCGTGCCGTTGAGAGAGGTGTCCAGGTCTCAACTCTCCAGCTCAGGAACCCTGTTGGTCCCGTATCCTGCCGCACTCGACCTGCCGCACGCACTCGTGGAGTGGGTGACGATGCTGATCGTCACCCGTGAGGGTGACCGGCGCTGCAAACTCCGGCCGTCCGAGCGTGCGGTGATCGCTCTGGCATACCTGCGCCGGCACGACCCGCTGGCTCAACTCGCCGCAGGTTTCCGCATCGCCGTCGGCACCGCCCACACGTACGTCACCACCGTCGTCGAGCATCTCGCCGACATGGCACCCGGCCTGCTGAAGGTTCTGCGCGAGACCGACCCCGACTACGTTCTCGTGGACGGCACGCTCGCCGAGTGCGACCGGGTCGGCGACGGGCGCGCGGACTATTCGACGAAGCACAAACGGCACGGCGTGAACGTGCGGGTCATCGCAGATCCGGCCGGTCGCACGCTGTGGCTCTCACCCGCCCTGCCGGGTCGAACGCATGACTTGACCGCCGCCCGCACCCACAAGATCATCAGGATCTGTGAACGTCAGGGAGTCCCCGTCCTCGCCGACATGGCCTACATCGGCGCGGGCAAGTGGGTCACCACCCCCAAGCGCCGGCCGCCCCAAGGTGAACTCACCACGACCGAGCAGACGGTCAACCCGGCCTTGTCCGCCGCTCGCGTACCCGTCGAACGAGCAGTCGCCCGCCTGAAATCCTGGCGAATCTTCCGTCGCGCCCGCTGCAGCCCGAACCGCATGACGTCAATCGCCAAGGCCGTCCTCACTCTGGAGCGGCACCGTTGAAAACCCTCACCGACCAGTGCGGCGGCCCCAGCCTTCGGCGTTCCGAGCGTGATCGGCTGGTTCGGGCTCGGATGAGCATGAACTACGACTGAAGGCGGGGTGGAGGGGCGTGGGGCGGCAACACCGCTGCGTACGCCGATCCGTGCGAATCCCCGACCCCACGACCAGAAGCGGTCATCCGCCCTCACGATTCCGGCCCACGGCGTCGACGTCTCGCACCGACACGGAGCTGGTTCCGCGGCTCGCCGACGCGGACCGCTGGTGAGCAGCCGATGCCGAGTCAGGGTGAGGCCCTGCCATCGTGCGCCCACCGCACCGCGATCACCCGCTACAGCCCCGGCGTGACCACCTGTGTCGGGCCCGCCGGCGGCCCGGTCCGGCCGCACCCGGTCACGGTCGACGTCGTTCCCGTCCCCGAAGGCAGGACGGCGCCGAAGAACCCTACGCATCAGTGTGCTGGAGCCCCGCGAGGGCTACCGGGTCACCGGTCCGATCGCCATGGTGGTCGTCGACTGCGCGGATCCGCGGGCCATGGCCCGGTTCCGGGGTGGGGCGACGGACCGGGCCGTGCACGAGATGACCGACGATCAGGGCGTCCTGCGCCCTCCGCGGGGAGTCCGCCCCTACTGGGAGTTCCTCCGCACGCGCGCCGCGGCCCCCGTCCCGGACCGCGTCCGTCTCGGCCTGCTGCCGTACCCCGGTCACGACAAGACGGCGGGCGGAGGTGGCCCGGCCGCGCGCCCTCGGCGCCACCGGCCTCGACCCGGTCCTCGGCCGGGGTGACGTCCAGTGGACGTGCCCGGCCGGCCCGGAGGGCCACGGGTTCCGCGTCCTCGCGCCGCCCTGACACGGGAGCCGCGAACGTCCCGGATTCTCCGTCACCCCGGCACCTCGTGAGCCCTGACGGCTCACACGCCCTTTCCCTCCGGGAGGCCGTCCAGAAGGCCGGAGGCCCGGCCGTCGGTCGCCCTCCTGATGAGCTCCTCCATCACGGTGAGTGGCAGGGACGGGTTGGCGGCCGCGGCTTCCGCCACCGGGGCGGCGGGGTCGGAGAGCAGCTCGCCGACGACCTCCGGCAGGAGTGCCGGGTGGCGGGCGGCGAGCGGTGCGGCCCGCTCGTCCGTCAGGCAGGGCAGGAGCGCCGGGGCCGTCGCCCGGGGGTGCCGGGCGATCTCACGGAACGCCTTCCGCACCGGGGGCCGGTGCCGGGCCAGCTGCTCCAGCAGTGCCGGGGTGGCGTCCGGATTGGCCGCCACCCGGGCGACGACCTGGACCCCGAACCGATCGACCATGGCCCGCAGCCGCGCTTCGGCGAGGCCGGGGTGGGGCGCTATGGACTTGGCCACCTTCGCGTCCGGATCGTCGGCCAGCGCGTCCCGGACACCGGCCGGCAGATCACGCCGCTCGGCGAGCAGCATCCGGACGACGGCGTGCGGCGACCGTGCCAGTTCCTCGATCTCGGCGGTCGTGGCGGAGGCGATCCGCGGCAGGAGGGTGCCGCCGATCCTGGTGGTGGCGGCCAGCCGGGCGAGCACGTCGAGCGGCAGCCGGGGGTTGTGCGCGAGCGCGCGCCGGACCTCCGGGGAGGTGTCGTCGGCCAGCGTGTGGATCAGGGGGTCGTCGATCGCGGGGTTCTCCGCGAGGTCGGCGCGGACACCGGGTGTGGGGTCCGCGGCGAGCCGCGCGTACGTCTCCGGGGGCAGACCGGGGCGGGCCGCGAGCGCCCAGCGGAGGACCGTCGAGGGGTGGTCGGCGAAGCCCGCGACCGCCTCCGCCGGTGTGGCGGGGTTCTTGAGGGCGGCCCAGAGCGTGTCGAGCGCGGTGGATTCGTGGGAGCCGTCGCAGGAGGCGCCGGGCCGCAGATCGCAGTCGAGGCGGGAGCAGTCCGGGGAGTGCGTGAACGCCGGCTCGTCCCGGTCGCAGACCAGGCAGCTCCGCGCGGGCGGCAGCCCCTCACCGCCGACGAGCGCGGCCAGTGTGTCCGGTGGTGTCGCCTCGTTCACGGCCACCGCGCGGCGCACCTCGGCGTGGGGATGCCGCGCGAGCCGGGCGGCCGTATCCGGCGCGGTCCACAGGGCCAGCTCCGCGACGACCCGTACGTCCGGGTCCGCGGCCAGTGTCTCCACCACGTCCGGGGGCAGACCGGGGCAGGCGGCCAGCTTCTCCCGGTGCCGGACCACCGGGTCCGCCGCGAGGAGGCGGGCCCACTCGGGGTCGCCGGTGCCCTCGTCGAGCAGGGCGAGGGCGACGAGCGGCTGGACCGTGGGATCGACGTCGGCGGCGGTGAGCCCGCCCTCGTACGCCAGCCACACCCCGAGCGCCTCGTCCCGCCCGGCCAGCGTCACCGCCCGCGCCCGGCCGAGATCGGCACGGCGGCCGAGCTGATGGTCGATCTCGGCGTCCGCCATCGCGAGCAGCCGGTCGACCAGCCCGGACGGCAACGCCGGATTGGCGGCGAGCCCACAGAGAAGATGATGCACGGAGGGCATCCTGCACGGGGCCCCCGCCCCACGGCACATGGTTTTCGACGGACGGCGGAGGCTGGAGCGGCGCGTCCGGTCAGCGGCGGCGGGTGTCGTCCGCCTGGGTGGCCGCTCGTTCCGCGTTGCGCTTCTTGACGCGGGCGCCTTCCTTGCGGACCTCGGCCTGGGTGGCGCGCTCCTTGCGCAGCCACTCGGGGCTTTCCTGCTTCAGGGACTCGATCTGCTCGGTGGTAAGGGCCTCGGTGACTCCGCCGCGGGCGAGCCCCGCGATGGAGACGCCCAACTTCTCGGCGACCACGGGACGGGGGTGCGGGCCGTTGCGGCGCAGCTCCTCCAGCCAGGCCGGCGGGTCCGTCTGGAGCGCGGTCAGCTCGGCGCGCGAGACGACGCCCTCCTGGAACTCCGCGGGGGTGGCCTGGAGATACACACCCAGCTTCTTCGCCGCGGTGGCGGGCTTCATGGTCTGGGTGGTCTGGTGCGACGTCATGGGGTCAAGGGTATCGACCGTGTGCGCGACCGCCGACCACGACCGCCGACCACGACCGGCCCCGCGCCCATTAGCCTGGTCACGTGACAGGCTCGGAAGCATCCCCCTCATCTCCCGCATCCCCCGCATCCCCTTCGTTCCGGCTCGCGTACGTCCCGGGAGTGACGCCCACCAAGTGGGTGCGGATCTGGAACGAGCGGTTGCCCGACATCCCCCTGACCCTCCTCCAGGTGACGGCCGGCGAGGCGTTCGGCGTGCTGCGGGACGGCGGCGCCGACGCCGGCTTCGTACGGCTGCCGGTGGACGACACCGACCTCAGCGCGATCCCCCTCTACACCGAGACCACGGTGGTCGTGATCCCCAAGGACCATGTCGTCGCGGCGGTGGACGAGGTGACCACCGAGGACCTCGCGGACGAGGTGGTCCTGCACCCCCTGGACGACACCCTCGACTGGGAGCGCCCACCGGGAGAGCCGGCGTTCGAGCGCCCCGCCACCACGGCCGACGCGATCGAGCTGGTGGCGGCCGGGATCGGGCTCCTGCTCGTCCCCCAGTCGCTCGCCCGTCTGCACCACCGCAAGGACCTCACCTACCGCCCGGTCACGGACGCCCCCGAGTCCCGCGTCGCCCTCTCCTGGCCCCAGGACGCGACCACCGACCTGGTCGAGGACTTCATCGGCATCGTCCGGGGCCGCACGGTCAACAGCTCCCGGGGCCGCGCGAAGCCCCCGGAGGAGAAGCAGCCCCCGAAGGCCAAACGCCCGGCCGCGCCCCGACGCCAGCCCACGACGGCCCGGGGCCAGCGCAACGCGAAGAGCGGCGGCAGGCCCGGAAAGCCCCGCCGCCGCTCGTAGGTGAGGCGCGCCCCTTGGATGGGCCGCAGGTCCGACAAGGGGCGCGGGGCTGTGTCACCATGCGGCTCCGCCGCGTGGGCGCGACCAGCCCCCACCCACCCGCACCCGGCTCACAGAGCCCAGGCCGCTCCCCCCGTCACCGCTCCTTGATCCTCAAGAACGTCACAGAGTTCGCCGGAAACGTATAGCTGAACTCCTCGGCCACCCCACTGAACGTGGACTTCACCGGCGCCACCGGCGTAGCCGTCTCCGTGTTCACCGCGTCCGGCGCCGCCGCCAGCGTGGTCACCCGCGCCGTCGAACGCACCTGCGCACCCCCCAGATCGATCGCCGCCCGCGCGGCGACCCCCTGCGCGTTGACGACCTTGACGATCAGGTCACCGGTCTCCGCGTCCCGGGTCACCACCTGCCGGAACGGCTCCGCCGGCTTGTCGTCGGTGAAGGAGCCCCACTCCTTGCCGTCGAGCAGCAGGGTCACCTGCCGCCCCCGCACCTTGACCTCGACGTCGTACGTACGGCCCGTCTCGATCGTGCCCGGCTTGGAGATCAGCGAGGACTTGCCGCCGTCGACGGCCTGCTCGACCGCGCTGGTGGTGTTGTTCCAGCCGCCGAGGTTCCACCAGTAGTAGTTGCCGGTGTCCTTGACGCCGAAGGCGACGAGGAAGCCCTCCTTGCCCGCCTTCTTGGTGGCCCTCACCTTCAGGTCGTAGTCGTGCCAGGCGGTGTCACCGGCGGAGACCATGGTGTTCTCGGCGGCCACGTCGGTCTGCACGTACTGCCCGTCCTGGACGGTCCAGCTGCCCCTGCCGGTGTGGGTCCACTGCGAGGCGTCCCCGCCGAAGTCGTCGGTGAGCAGGGAGGTGCCGTCGGCCGAGGTCACCGACACATCGTCGTACGCCGCCGTCGTCGCCCAGGTGGACAGGCCCACCGCTCCGGTGATCGGGCCGGTCAGCGCGGGCGTCCCGGTGGCCGTGGACGGGACCACGCGGTCGCCGACGTTGGTCATGAAGAGCTTCTGGGTCTCGTAGTTGGCGGAGTTCCAGGAGGCGTGGTTGTTGAACCAGATCATGTCGGGGCTCCACTGCACATAGTCCTCGTTGGCGAGGAGCGGTGCGTAGGAGGCGAGTTTCACGATGTCGGCGTTGCGCTCCAGGCCGGTCATGAACGCGGCTTCGGAGAGGGCGTTCTTGAAGGCGTTGCCCTGGGAGGCGTACTCGCCGAGGAAGACCTTCGGGCCGCCGCGGTCGTAGGAGTCGTAGCGGTCGTTGTTCTGGAGGAACCACTGCGGGCTGTTGTAGTAGTGCTCGTCGACCATGTCGACGTGTCCCTCGCGGTTCAGTTTCCAGGCGGCGTCGAAGGTGGTGCCCGTGTCGTCGGGGCCGGAGTTCGAGATCACCGTGATGTCGGGGTACTTCGCCTCGATGGCGGCCCGGAACTTCTGGAAGCGGGCGAAGAACTCGTTCGGCAGGTTCTCCTCGTTGCCGACGCCGAGGTGGGTGAGGTGGAAGGGCTTCGGGTGGCCCATCTCGGCCCGCTTCTTCCCCCACTCGCTGGTCACGGGGCCGTTGGCGAACTCGATGAGGTCCAGGGTGTCCTGGATGTGCCGCTGGAGGAGGGCCTCGTCGTCGGTGGCCCGGTTCTGGCCGCAGCCGGTGACGAGAGCGGGCACCACGGGCAGCGGCATCGCGCCGATGTCCTCGGAGAACTGGAAGTACTCGTAGTAGCCGAGGCCGTAACTCTGGTTGTAGCCCCAGAAGTTGGCGTTGGTGGCGCGCTGCTCGACCGGGCCGATGGTGTCCTTCCACTGGTACGCGCGCTTGCGCTCCCAGTTCGAGGCCTCGCTGTAGTCCTGCATGGAGCCGGTGTTGACGAGGCAGCCGCCGGGGAAGCGGACGAAGCCCGGCTCGAGGGCGGCGATCTTCTCGGCGAGGTCCTCGCGCAGGCCGTTCTTGTGGCCCTTGTAGGTGTCGCGCGGGAAGAGGGACACCTCGTCGACGGCGGCGGCTCCGGCGGCGGTGACGGTGAGACGGCCGTGCGAGCTGGTCCGGGTGGCCCTGAAGGAGACCTTGTGCTTGGCCCAGCCGTTCTTCACGGTCACCTCGCGAGCCTCGGCGAGCGTGCCGTCGGCGTCCTGGAGGGTCACTGTCAGCGCCGTACGGCTGTCGGCGCGGGCCCACACGGAGAAGTTGTACCTCTCGCCCTCCTCGACGTGGACGCCCGTGTTGTAGCCGGCGTTGGTGACGGACGAACCGGCGCCCAGGGAGAGGTAGTTGCGGTTGCGTTCGTTGAGTCGGCCGGCGTCGTTCACGACCTGTGCGGTGCCGTCGACGGTCCAGGAGGTGAGGGGGGTGTAGGCGCTGTTGTCGGCGGTCGAGTACTCGAAGGACCGGTTCTGCACCAGCTCGGCGTAGAGCCCGCCGTCGGCGGCCCGGTTGATGTCCTCGAAGAAGACGCCGTACATGGTGTCGTCGATCTGCGCGCCGTCGGCGGACGGGTCGACGGTGATCGCGTAGTCGGTGACGTCCTCGGCGTGCGCGGGCGCCGGGACGGAGGCGGCGGCCACCAGGAAGGCGGTGGCGGTGAGGCCGAGTCTCCAACGGGTGCGGGTGCTGCGTGACATGGATACTCCGCGGCTCGGGGTGGGGGTCAAGGAGTGACAGGAGCTGTTCGAAATGTCAGACGATGATCAGCACTTCGAACGGCAAGATAGGGAGGTGACCGAGACAGCGTCAACGGGTCGCACAGCACCGAAAGTGTCGGACGTAAGTGTCGGGCGTAGTCGGAAGTGGTCGGAAGTGAAGGACGGATGAGCGGTTTCCTGCCAGTTCCCGATGTGCTGGCCCATCTCTCCGGGCATTGGCGGGTCCTGCGGTCCGTGCGGGATCTCGCGAGCGGGGCCGAGGGGGAGTTCACGGGGACGACCGTTTTCAGCCCGCTGGACGGAGGCGGTCTCCCGCACCGGGAGAGCGGGACATTCGTCTGGCAGGGCGTCCCGCGCCCCGCCGAACGCACCCTGCGCTTCCTGCCGGGCCCCGCCCCCGGCACGGCGGACGTCCGTTTCGCCGACGACCGCCCCTTCCACGACCTGGACCTGACCACCGGCCACTGGCGCACGGACCACCCCTGCGTGGCCGACCTCTACCGGGGCGAGTTCGAGGTCCACGACGAGAACCACTGGCGGACGACCTGGCAGGTCGGCGGCCCCACGAAGGACCTGCTCCTGATCACCGACCACACCCGCGAGCCCCCTCACCGGGGCCCTAGCTCGCGGCGCCCAGCCGCAGGTTCCAGCGGCCCGCGTGGCCCGCGACCGTGACGGTCGACAGGGGGCGGATGTCCATGTTCCAGTACGACGACGGCGGCGCCTTCAGCGCGTAGACCAGGGCGGCGCGCAGTACGGACGGCTCGGCGACGGCGACGACACGGCCGCCCTCGCCCACGGGTCGGGTTTCGAGCCAGCCGCCTATGCGGGAGATGAACCCGATCAGCGACTCGCCGCCGTGCGGGGTGGCGTGCGGGTCGGCGAGCCAGGCGTCCACGGCCGACGGCTCCCGGGCCATGGCCTCGCCGAGCGTGAAGCCGCGCCAGCGGCCCATGTCGCAGTCCCGCAGCGCGGGCTGGGCCAGCGGCGCGTAGCCGAGGGCGTCGCCGGTGGCCCGGGAGCGGGGCGTGGGTGAGCAGTAGCGCAGCTCGGCCGCCGCCAGCGGCACCAGTTCATGGGCGGCGCGCTGCACCTCGTCCCAGCCGGCCTGGTCCAGCGGCCGGTCGTCCTCGAAACGCTCCGCGAGCAGCGAGGAGCAGCGCGCGGCGGCGACGAACGTGACCCGAAGAGGCATGCGGCGATGGTGGAACGGGGTACCGCGCAGGTCAAGAGGCGTTACTCAGGAGTTACCCGGGGTATCCGGCCCCTCACTCCAGCAGCAGCGCCATCCACTGGTCGGGCTTGGCGAGCGGTTCGAACCCGAGCTTGGCGTAGACACCGTGCGCGTCGTGCGTGGCCAGCAGGACGCGCCGGAGCCCGTACGACCGCAGCCGCTCGCACACACCCGCGACCAGCGCGGTGCCGAGCCCCTTCCCCCGCGCCTCGGGGGCCACGTACACATCGCAGAGCCAGGCGAACGTGGCCCGGTCGGTCACCACCCGCGCGTACGCCACCTGTTCCCCCGAACCCACCTCGTACACCCCGTAGTTGAGCGACCCCCGGATCGCGTGCTCCTGCTTCTCCCGGGGGCGGCCGAGGGCCCAGTACGCGTCGGTGGACAGCCAGTGGTGGACCCGTCCGACGTCGATGCGGCCGGGGTCGTCGGACAGCTCGTAGCCTTCGGGGAGGCCTTGGTTCGACTCGTCGCTCATGGCTGGACGTTCGCAGGTCACGGGCCCGCTGTCGAACCGTTTACGGCCTCCTTCAGCCGCCGTACGCCCTCCACGATCTCCCCCGCCCCCGCGACCCCGGCGAAGCTCAACCGCAGGTGCCCGGCCGGGGGTTCGGCACTGAAGTAGGGGCGGCCGGGGGTGACGGCCACGCCCGCGCGGAGGGCGGCGGCCACCAGGCCCGGTTCGTCCGTGCCGTCCGGGAGGCGCAGCCACAGGTGGTAGCCGCCGGAGGGGATGTGCGGCAGGGCGAGTTCGGGGAGGCGGACACCCAGCTCGGACGTCAGGGTGTTCCGGCGGTTCTTCAACTCCCGTGACACCGAACGGAGATGGCGGGGCCAGGCGGGCGAGCCGACGAGTTCGAGGGCGGCCTCCTGAAGGGGGCGCGGTACGAAGAAGGTGTCGACGACCTGGATGGCGCGCAGCCGTTCCAGGACCGGGCCCCGGGCGGCCAGGGCGCCCACCCGGAAGCTGGGCGAGGTCGCCTTGGTCAGCGAGGACACATGCACGACCACACCGTCGGGATCGTCGGCCGCCAGGGGCCGGGGCAGCGGCCCCGCGTCCTCGTGCGCGAGCCGGCGGACGAAGTCGTCCTCCACGACGAAGGCGCCCGCCTCCCGGGCGATCCGCAGCACCTCGCCCCTGCGGTCGGCCGACAGGACGGCGCCGGTGGGGTTCTGGAACAGCGGCTGGCAGACGAGGACGCGGGCGCCGGAGGCCTTGAACGCGTCGGCGAGCAGGGCGGGCCGGACCCCGTCCGCGTCCATGGGCACCGGAACGGGCCGCAGCCCGGCCGCCCGCGCGATCGCCAGCATGCCCGGATAGGTGGGCGACTCCACCAGCACGGGCGCCCCGGGCGGGGCGAGCGCGCGCAGGGCGGTGGTCAGCGCGGACTGGCCGCCCGCCGCGACGATCACCTCGGCCGCGGTGATCGCCCCGCCGATGCTCCGCGCGAACCACTCGCGCAGTTCCGGCACGCCCTCGACCGGCGGTCTCGCCCACACCCCGGGCCGCCGCCCGGCCCTCGACAGGGCCGCGCCCATGGCCTGCTCCGGCTGGAGCGCCGGATGCAGATAGCCGCCGTTGAACTCGATCACCCCGGGCGGCGGAGAGGCCAGCGAGACCAGCACCCCGGAGGCGTCGACCGTGCGGGGCGACGGCTCGGCACCGCCGTCGGCGCTCAGCGCGACCTCCTGCCAGGAGGTGTCCCCGACGGCCGCGGCCCCGCTCGCGCGCGGCCGGGCCCGGAAGGCGCCCGCGCCCGGCCGGGTCACCACGAGCCCCTCGGCGGCCAGTTGCGCCAAGGCCCGGGAGACGGTCACCGGGCTCACCCGGAACCGCTGGACGAGCGCCCGGCTCGACGGCAGCTTTCCCTCGGGTGAGTAGCGGTCCAGCTCCTTCCGCAGCTGTTCCACCAGTTCCGCGACACTGCTACGCTCGTGCATGAGAGCAGAGAGTAGCGCTATCGCCCACGATTCAGTAGCGGTGGGCAGCGGCCCGGAAAGCACCGAGCCGCGCCGGGCGGCCCCGGACACCGGCCACCACCGCCCGCGCCTCCGCAGCGGCGGCACCCTTCAGGCGGCCCTCGGTGTCACCGCGTTCTCCCTCACCTTCCCGGCCACCGCCTGGGGCCTGGAAGGCTTCGGCCCCTGGTCCCTGGTCGCCGTGCGGAGTGTGCTCGCGGCGGTCATCGCGGGGAGCTGTCTGCTGGCGCTGCGCGTACGTGTGCCCGGCCGTCGGCACTGGGCGGGGCTCGCGGTCGTGGCCGCCGGAGTGGTCGTCGGCTTCCCGCTGCTCACCACGCTCGCCCTGCGGACCTCGACCACCGCGCACGCCGCCGTCGTGGTCGGTCTGCTGCCGCTGACGACCGCCCTGTTCTCGGCGCTGCGCATGGGCACCCGCCCCTCGCGCACCTTCTGGGCCGCCGCCCTCGCCGGGGCCGCCGCCGTCCTCGTGTTCACCGTGGCCCAGAGCGGCGGGGCCCTCACCGCGGCCGACCTCTATCTCTTCGGCGCCCTGCTGGTGTGCGCGGCCGGCTACACCGAGGGCGGCCGGCTGGCCCGGCTGATGCCCGGCTGGCAGGTCATCGGCTGGGCGCTGGTGCTCTGTCTGCCGCTGACCGTGCCGGGCGCGCTGCTGGCCCTGTCGTACGAGCCGGTCGAGCTGACCGCGCACGGTGTGGCCGGGCTGCTCTGGGTGGCGGCCGGGTCCCAGTTCCTGGGGCTGGTCGTCTGGTACCGGGGCATGGCGGCGATCGGCATACCGAAGGCCAGCCAGTTGCAGCTGGCGCAGCCGCTGCTCACACTGGTGTGGTCGGTGCTGCTCCTCGGTGAGCAGCTCACCCCGGCCGCGCCCCTGACGGCCGTCGCCGTGCTGGTCTGTATCGCGGTCACCCAGCGCTCCTCCGCCTGAGGGCGCCGGAGAACCCGTACGCACACCGGCCCATCCGGCGCCGCCCGCAATAGACTGCGGTCACGGACCGCCACTCCCGTGCGAGACGAGGAGGCCCCCGATGCAGGCAGCTGTAGGCGACACCCTGCTGGTGCACGGCAGGACCGTCGGGCACCACGACCGGACCGCGCAGGTCCTGGAGGTGCTCGGCCAGAACGGGAACCCGCCCTACCGGGTCAGGTTCGAGGACGACGGACACGAGGCGCTGATGTCCCCCGGCCCGGACACGGTCGTCCGGCACCCCGGGGACCCGAGGTAACCACCCCGCCTCCGGCACTCAGCGCGGTGGCTCCGCCGACCGCTGATAGTGGTCGGCGACCACCCGCGCCATCGCACCGATCTTGTCGATCCCGACCTCCTTGGCCGAGAAGAAGACATGCCCGCGCGCCTCGGGGAAGTCGCGGGCCAGTGTGAGATGCGCCGACAGTTCGGCCGGGTTCTGCCAGGCCGCGGGCTGGGCCGGGTCGCCGGCCTTGTACAGGGCCTCCCCGATGTACAGCCGGGTCCCGGTGTCCCGGGCGGTCTCCGCCCACCAGGGCAGCAGCTTCGCGTAGTCGGCGGCGGCGAAGCCGATGTTCCAGTACAGCTGCGGGCAGAAGTCCTGACACCGCGTCAATCTCGGTCATGTCCCCTGTAGTGGTGTAACCGTGTCGGGTGCTGTGGCCGGATGCGGTCAGGGGGGCAAGGCTTCGAACAGCCTCCTGGCATGCTGTCCGGCCCGGGGCTGGTTCCTCACCGGATGTTCCGTCACCCGTTCCGGATGCAGGACACAGGGGGCGGGCCAGTAGTCCTCCCGCTCGCAATATTCACCTCTGATTCCGCGAATGAAGCGCCGAATGGGCCTGCCGGAGGGAGGATCTGGCTGGGGTTTTCCTTCTTGATCACCTGACGCCCAGTCGAAGTTGACAGTGCCACAACTTCGGCTCGCTGTTGGGCAGCTGCTTGTCGAAGACTTCCTTGCCGGCCGGTGTGAGCCCGTGGCCGTGGTGGGCGCTCTTCCTCGGACTCAATGATCATGAAACCGGACGTTACGCCACTTCGCCGAAGCCCTGCGCCACGACGGACGGCTTCTACTAACCTCGATCGTCAGCGGGGTTCGGTGGCTGACTCGCTTGGCAGTTCGCCCGTAATGTCCTCGGGCCGTTCGAGGTGGGCCGTCGCGTGACGCTGCGGGTGCGCCGGGCTCCACGGGCCCGGAGTGCTGCCGGTCTTCTCCTTCCTGGTCCTTGTCGCGGCAGTACCCGGCTGTCAGGTGACAGTTGGGAGGGTGGTGAGCCGCTGCCAGCAGGTGGTGAACGCTTTTGCCCAGGGCCAGGTCGCGTCGATACGCAGCCATCGGCGTCGGGCGTGGTCGGCGAGGCGGGCAGGCAGGCAGGTGATAGAGGCGGAAGCGCATGGTCTTGGGCTCGGCGTCGGTCAGGCCCTCGACGTCGTGCAGGGTCAGCAGCCGCACCCAGGCGTCGAGATCACTGGCGAGGTTCGCGGCGAGCATCCAGCCACGGTTCACTTCCCAGGAGGCGGAGGGCAAGTTGTCCAGCCCCGTCGCCTTGTTGGTGCGGACCCGGTCCTCGACGCCGGCGTGTGAGCGGTGCAGCACGTCCAGGAACTGGCTGTGGCCCGAGCCGGCGATACCCCACATGTGCCGGATATTGGTGGCGGAGATGCAGTACCGCCAGCCGGTCTTCTTCTCGAGGACGGTCAGTTTCTTCAGGTGCCGCCGGGTGGGTCTGACGCGGCGCACCTCGCCGGGAACCCGGTGGGCGCGGCAAGAAGATGCCCGGTATCGCGGCCCGTCTCAGCCGGCGAGGAGTTCGGCGACCTCCCGGCGGATGTAGGGCAGGTCCGTGTAGAGCGTGCCTGGGCATTCGGTGCTCGCCCAGTCGCGGTGCCCGCCGATGGCCGGCACGGTGCGCACCACATTGCTGACGGGATTGCGGTAGACCACGTCGGCCAGCGGGTCCACCCCGTGACGGCCCGCGAGTTCGGCCAGCAGCCGGGCCAACGAGACGCGCGCTTCCGGGGTTGCGGACTGTGCAGTGAAGGTGCCCAGTAGGGCGATGCCGACGTTCCCGGAGTTGTACTCCCCGATGTGGGCGGCGGTGACCAGGCGGCCCGCCGCGTCGTGCGCGGGCGTTCCGTCGGTGCCCGACCAGCGTCCCTCGTACACCTGACCGGCCGCGTCGATCAGGTAGTGGTAACCGAGGTCGCCGTACTCCGCGGCGTCGGCGCGGTAGATCGCGCGCACCCGGGCGGTCGCCTCCAGGCTGTCGCCGCCGTCCGCGGTGTGGTGGACCGTCAGGGTCTGGACCGGGTAGTAGGCGGGGGGCCAGCGCTCGGTGCCGGTGGCGGTGTAGCGCAGGGCTTCGTCGGCTCCCCACTGGGCGCGGGTGAGCAGCGGGTAGGTGGCGGCCGAGGCCGGGAGCGCTGTCGTGCCCAGTACGGCCGCGGCGCCCAGCGCGCCAAGGAACGTCCGGCGCGGCAGCGGGGAGGGGGATGCGGGGCGTCTGGTGCCCCGTAGGTCTTGGCGGTCCGGGAGGTCCATGGGGTGTGTCTCCCTGTGTGTTCTCGTAGGGGAAAGGCGGTCATGTGTCGCCGTACGGGCCGCTGCCCGTCCTCCCTGAGGGGAGGACGGGCAGCGGTGCGCGTGTGTGCGGTCGGAGGCGAGACCAGGTCAGCAGCGGTGGGTGCCGGCGAAGTTCCAGAACGCGGACTTGGTGGCGGGTCCGGCGAGCCCGTCGACGGTGAGGCTGGCGCCGTGCAGGTTGAGGTACTGCTGCAGCCCCTTGATCGTGTTGGGGCCGACGATCCCGTCGATGGAGTCGCTGTAGTAGCCCAGGGTTTTGAACAAGTTCTGCGCCGCCTTCCAGCTGTTGGTACCCAGCTGGCCGTCGATGGTGCCCGGGCCGGGGAAACCAAAGGTGCTCGCCCGGTCGCGCAGCAGGCACTGCCAGCTCTTGGCGTGGGCGGTGTCCAGCCCCAGGTTGTTCACGGCGAGCACGCCGATGGCCTCCGCGCTCGCCGCCGACGCCGCGGGCACCGAGGACGAGGCGGGGGCCGCGAAGCTGGTGCCCGCACCGGCCAGGCCGCCGGCGGTGAGCGCGGCGACGGTCGCGGCGGTGACACACGCCCGCTTCATGATCTTCGATCGCATCCGGAAAATCCTCTTCGTCTTAGACCACCCAGTGCTGCACCGGGATTCGAGACGACCTTGCCAGCCTTCTGTGCTCCTGCACATACTTTTACGCGCCAGCGCAAAAGACGAGGCAGACGAGGGGAACTCAATGCTCCGTATCCATTTCACGGATGCCGATTTAGCGCGTGTTCAAGTCGCGTCCAGACCCGATCCACTCTGGGAGATCTACTTCAGCCTGCACCGGCTCCAGGGCCGACGGAACCTGCGGCCCTACGAGCAGTGGCACCGCACCACACGCCAGGCCCTGCAAGAGAAGGCACTGACCGCAGCCGTCCGTGAGGTACTGCTGCCGCTCTACCCTCGCGGCAGCTACTTCCCCGACTTCCTCACCCCCGGCGCGGCGGCCGAGGGCCTGCAAGCAGGACTGGAGGCGATACTCTCCGCTCCCCGCAGCCTCGTCCAGCACGAAATCGGAATGCTGGCCAGAGTGAGAAGCGTTCCCTCCTGGACCCGGCGATTAGCCGATACGGAAACCCGCGGTCAATTAGTTGAGACGATCCGGGTCTATCACGGCATCGCCCTTCTTCCGCACCGCGATCTCATGCAAGCGCACCACGACGCCGACCGCTCGCTCCGCGCCCGTGCCCTGCTGGACGACGGCACCGGAGGGCTGCTCGCGGGACTGGGCCCGTGTATCCGCTGGCTGAGACCGACCCTGGAAGTCGACTACCCCGTCGACCGGGATCTGCATCTGCGCGGCCGCGGCCTCACTCTTATCCCCTCATACTTCTGCCGGGGCACCCCCGTAGCCCTGGCCGACCCCGACCTCCCGCCCGTCCTCGTCTACCCCCTGCGTCACCAGGATCCCGACGACGGCCACACCGGGGCGCCCGCCTCACCGACCCCGCTCCGTGCGCTCATCGGAGCGACCCGCGCCGCCATCCTCCGAGCCTCCGCCACCGGCGCGACCACCGGTGAACTCGCCCGGCTCGCCGGCGTATCCGCGGCCTCCGCCACCCGGCACACCACCGTCCTGCGCAACAGCGGCCTGCTCCTCAGCCGCCGCCACGGCCCATCCGTCCTGCACACCCTGACCCCTGCGGGCACCACCCTGCTGAACGCCGAAGGGGGCCGGTGAGACATCCGTTGAGTCCCTCTGCGACGAGCAGGACGGCGGCAGCCCGGACGTCTACGCCCACTACTCCAACATCGCCGCCCAGGGCTTCCGTGAACTCCAGGAAGGCCAGAAGGTCAACTACGACTTGGCCCAGGGTCAGAAGGGCCCCAGGCGGAGAGCATCACCCCTGCCTGACCGGCCCTCCCCCACGACGCCCGCCTTCGGTCTGCTCCGAGGGCGGGCATCGTGCCGTCGGCGCGTGCCCGCGGAGAAGCCGCCACTTACACTCCGCCTGCGGCTAGGGAGACCGGTGAAACCGGCTTCGAGGTGGAGAAGGCGCTGAAGGACGGGGTACGGGAACCCGCCCCGCAGGTCCGGTGGTAACGCCTGGCGACATGAGCGGACCCGCGACCGTGTGCCGGCGGCCGGGACCGTCCGGACCACTCCTGACCGAGAAGCGACGCCGCCCCAGTCGGCACCCGAGGCGGCGTCGCCGTGTGCAGCCTCTGTCAACGGCCGCACCAGCCGCCGAGTCCGCCGGTCACATCACCCTCGAGCACCGCCACCCCGCGTGCCCCGGCTCCCCGCTCAGCGCAACACCGGATCGGACGGTACGAGAACCGGGGCCTGCGCGCGCCAGTCGACGTCGTACTCACGCATATCGCCCCAGGCCCGCCATCCGTGTGGGCCCTCGTCGAAATCCGTCCAGATCCAGCAGGAGGCGACCTTCGACGGGCGCCGCCCGGTCGGACCGGTCGCCCACTCAAGGACGTCGACCACCACCCGGTCGTCCATCACCGCCCACCCGGGACGGACGACCTGGTGCAGCCAGGAGCGCCGTACGCACATGTCCCGGTACGGCCGCCCGCCGTACTCCATCCTGAAGGATAAGAACACCTTCGGCTGGTCGTCCGTCACCGTCGTCGCGACTTCGGCCAGCGGCACGGCCGGCACGCGGCTGGAGTCATGCCCCGGCGCATGATCGCCCGGTCGGAACGCTGGCACGGGACGCGGATGGCGTGCGAACTCGTGCTCCTGGTGCAGCCTCGCGAAACCGCACTCGATCCGCGCCGTCACCACCTGCCCGATCAGCTCCCGTGCCTCCTTCACCTGCATCGGCGCGTCTCCCGACCGGGCCCCGCTCGGTTTGCGGGGGCCTCTCTTCCGGTAATGGCACAGAACACAGCGAATCATGTCCAGAATGCCGGAACTGCCTCTGCCGGCCGGGTTCCTGGACGCGGCTGTGTTCTCCTGCGCGCGGATGGACTCCGCTGTTCCCTCATCCCTCGTCGGGGAGCCATTCCAGCCGGTAGTGGAGAATCCGAATTGCACGGACAGACCAACGAGGCGCAAAGCACCCGTTACAGCCCTACACACATCCGCGCCACCTGGAACGGAACGGGGAGCGTGGAAGACGCCTCCAGGGCGTTGGGGTTCTCTCGGGCGAAGGGTTACGACCTGGTGCGTCGCGGGGAGTTCCCGTGCCGCGTGCTACGCATCGGACGTAGCACGCGTGTCGTCACCGCGTCCTTGCTCCGCGTGCTCGAAAGCGGAGAGCCGGAGTACAACGGTGCCCACGCCAACCGCTGCACTCCGTCATAGCCTCTGTACACAGAAGCCCCGCCGAGCCGGCGGGGCTTCGTCGTGACTTGAACTTGTGCTCTATCTTCTGGCGTCACGCAGAGCAGTCACTTGCTCGTCTGCGTCAGGCACATAGTTTGTCGCCGCCGGAGCGGGCCGGATGCCGCACACGGCTCGTGTGCGACGGGGGTTCAGAAGGTATCGAGATGAGTTCTGGCACCTCTTCGAGTGTCCGGTCAGCAACGAGACGAGACGAGACGAGTCGCATTGCATCACTCCGGAGGTATGCATCATGATGACGACGCAACATGACGAGACGGCTCGTCTCGTCATCGAGTCGTGGATGTGGATGTGGATGTGGAGGACGGTGCCATGAATCAGCGGTTTGTCCAGGTTGACCCGGCGGTGCGGCTGTGGTCCGAGGTGCGCGGCGACCCCCGGGATTCCACCCTGTTGCTGATCATGGGGGCCGGGGCGTCTGGGCTGGGCTGGCCGGAGGGACTGGTTGATGCGTTGGCCGTGCGCCACCGCGTCATCCGCTACGACCACCGGGACACCGGCCGCTCCAGCTTCAGTTTCGACACGCACCCGTACCGCATCGTCGACCTCGCCTCGGACGCGCTCGCCGTCCTCGACGCGTACGAAGTGGAGCGGGCGCACATCGTCGGTCACTCCCTGGGCGGCATGCTCACCCAACTGCTGATCGCCGATCACCCCGAACGGCTGCTCAGCGCGACAGTGATGGGCACCGGCGCTCTCAGCAGCACCCCACTGGCGCACCCGGACGGCTCCCGAACTCCCGTAGACCGGCTCCCGTCCATCGACGCACGGGTGCTCGAACTTTGGTCCCACCCCCACAAGGACCGTGGCCTGGAGGGCGAGCTGGACCACCGCGTGGAGCACTGGCGGCTGCTCAACGGCGATCAGATCCCCTTCGACTCCGAGGAGTTCCGGGCCTCGGAGCGCCGCATCATCGAGCACGCCGGGCGCTACGAGGCGCCCATGACCCACGGGCGCGCGGACCACTCCAGCATGGACCGCACCGAGGAACTTGCGCGCACCGAGGTACCGACCCTGGTCATCTCCGCCCCGGCCGAGCCCGTCTTCCCACCGCCGCACCCCGAACATCTCGCCCAAGTGATCGCCGGGGCACGGCTGGTGGAGGTACCGGGCATGGGGCACGCCCTGCCCCGCGCCGTCCACGCACCCCTGGCCGCGGCCGTCCTCGACCACACCCTGGCCACGGACGCCGGCGCCCGACCAGCGGCGGGGACGTAACCTCGATCTCCCGGTCGGCTAAGCGCGGCACCTGGCGAGGAAGGCGTGTTCGTCAGCTGGCGGCGGCCTGGGTGCCGGCTGGCGGATGGTGTGCCGTCCCAGCCGTGCTCAATCCCCTGGTGGGTGATGCTCAGTGAACGGGGGCACCCGTCCTAGGCTTCAGCTCGCGCCGTTGGCGGCCATCGCCCACCTCAGTGGCGGTGGCGAGAAACAGGCGATCGATGAACTGCTCGCGTTGACCCGGTGAGCACACTGGCGGCCCTCGAACAGAGCTCGCACTTGTGGGGGTCTTTGCGTTCGCCAGATAAGCCGGCGGCCTTCGCGCGATCGTGTGCCGTGTCGCATCAGGCATCTGATCAGCGTGAAGGCCGTGAAAATGAGTCTGCTCTTATCTGGGGCCCGGCGGGAGACGCTGGCGGAAGTTTCTCGTTTCCGGGGCGATTTCTATGCGTGCCTGACCGCCCGGGGCGATGAGCTGTTCGAGCTCGCGGACGCGGTGCTGTGCGCGGACGGCCCGGTGAGGTCACCGGTCGATCTGACGCTCGCACCGGAGCACCGGCGTGGTCACGGAGGGATGTACGGCGGCCTGAACAAGGGGCGTATCGACGCCGAGCAGCTGAGAACGGTGTTGGCCGGCCTGCCGCTGCCGCGTTTCCCTGATGGGAGGCTGGTCCTGGCCGTCGACGTCTCGCCGTGGTTCCGCTCCGACGCGCCGTGCTCAGCGGAAAGGTTGTTCTGCCATGTCTATGGCCGTGCGAAGTCCGCATCCCGGTTCATCCCGGGCTGGCCCTACTCCTTCGTCGCCGTCCTGGAGCCCGGCCGCACCTCCTGGACCACGATCGTGGACGTGGTCCGCCTGGGGCCGGTGGACGACGCCACCGCAGTGACTGCCGCCCAGCTCCGCGACGTGGTCGAGCGGTTGATGGCGGCAGGACAGTGGGTGTCCGGCGATCCGGAGATCGTCATCGTGGGCGACGCCGGTTACGACATCACCCGCCTCTCCTGGGTCCTGCGGGACCTGCCTGTCGAACTGGTCGGCAGGGTCCGCTCCGACAGGGTGATGCGGCTGCCGAAACCACCCCGCGTCTACGACCCGCAGGGCGGACGGCCATGACCGCCCTGTAGACGGCCGGACCCTCGATCACCGGGGAGTCCTCACCGACCCCTGGTAGTGGTCGGCAACCACCCGGGCCATAGCCCCGATCCTGTCCGCCTTCACCTCCTTGGCCGCGAAGAACACATGCCCCCGCACCTCCGGATACTCCTTGGCAAGAGTGAGGTGCCGGGACAGCTCGGCCGGGTCCTGCCACTCCGCGGGCTGCGCCGGGTCACCCGCCTTGTAGAGGGCCTCCCCGATGTAGAGCCGTGTCCCGGACCCCTTCGCGACTTCCGCCCACCAGGGCAGAAGGACGGCATAGTTGGCAGGAACCTGCTGGTCAAGCGGGTGTGCCGACCAATACAGCTGCGGAACGATGTAGTCGATCCAGTTCTCCCGGACCCATTTCCGGGTGTCCGCGTGCAGATCGTCGTACGTCTGCACCCCCGCCCGGGTGTCCGATCCCGCCGGGTCGGTCACGGCGTTGCGCCACACCCCGAAGGGGCTGATGCCGAACTGGGTGCCCGGCCGGATCACCTTGATCTCGGCGGCCGTCTCCCGCACCAGCCGGTCGATGTTGTCCCGCCGCCAGGCCGCCCGGTTGGGGAAGCCCCCGCCGTACGCGTCGTAGGCCGCGTCGTCGTCGAAGACCTGGCCCGCCACCGGGTACGGGTAGAAGTAGTCGTCGAAGTGCACGGCGTCCACGGCGTATTTCCGTACGGCGTCGAGCATGGCCTTCTCCACGAAGGCGCGGACGGCGGGGATGCCGGGGTTGTAGTAGAGCTTGCCGCCGTAGGGGACGACCCAGTCGGGGTGGCGCCGGGCCGGGTGGGAGGCGACCAGACGGGTGGGGTCGGTGTGGTTGGCGATCCGGTAGGGGTTGAACCAGGCGTGCAGTTCGAGGCCCCGGGCGTGGGCCTCCTCGACCGCCGTGCCCAGCGGGTCCCAGCCGGGGTCCTCGCCCTGGGTTCCGGTGAGGTACTGCGACCAGGGCTCGTGCGGGGAGGGCCAGAGCGCGTCGGCGGTGGGGCGGACCTGGAAGATCACCGCGTTGAGCCGGCGGTCCACGGCGGTGTCGAGGTGGGCGAGCAGCTCGGCGCGCTGCCGGGCGGCGGTCAGACCGGGTGCGGAGGGCCAGTCGCGGTTGACGACGGTGGCCAGCCACATACCGCGCAGCCCGCCCTCGGCGGCCCGGCGGCGGGGGCTCGGCTCCCCGCCGGCGATGGCGGTGCCGGCCGCCACCCCGCCGGCCGCCACGAGTGTGGCCGCCGCGGTCGCCCAGAACGCCCGTCGTGACATCCGTGGCCTGCGATGCATCGTCCGTACCTCCGTGTACTACGCGCAGTCCGCGTACTCACGCTTACTCCGCGTGCCCATCCCGCGCGTCCGCCCCGTCGCGGACCGCTCCCGGGCCAGCCTTCCATGTGACACCCGGAATACTGATCAGCAGACGTCGCGGGTAACGTGCGGGTTTGGCGCAGGCCCCCACCCCGGGTATCTGCCAGGCACGTAGACCAGTGAAAGGGACGATGTGACGGACTTCCAGGCGGGAGATCTCGCACGGGTCGGAGTCGTGGGCTGCGGCCAGATGGGAGCGGGCATCGCCGAGGTGTGCGCCCGCGCCGGACTGGACGTGAAGGTCGCCGAGACCAGCGGCGAGGCTCTGGAAATCGGCCGTACCCGGCTGTTCAACTCCCTGTCCAAAGCGGCCGAACGCGGCAAGATCAGCGAGGCGGAGCGGGACGACACCCAGGCCCGGCTGAGCTTCACCACCGACCTCGGCGAGTTCGCCGACCGGGACCTCGTCATCGAGGCGGTCGTGGAGAACGAGCAGGTGAAGACCCAGATCTTCCAGGTGCTCGACCAGGTGGTGACCCGCCCGGACGCGATCCTCGCCTCCAACACCTCCTCCATCCCGCTGGTGAAGCTCGCGGTCGCCACCTCGCGGCCCGACCATGTCATCGGCATCCACTTCTTCAACCCGGCGCCGGTGCAGAAGCTCGTCGAGCTGATCCCGGCCCTCACCACCTCCGAGGGCACTCTCAGCCGGGCGCAGCTGTTCGCCGAGAAGGTGCTCGGCAAGCACGCGGTGCGCGCCCAGGACCGCTCGGGCTTCGTCGTCAACGCGCTGCTCGTGCCGTATCTGCTCTCCGCGATCCGGATGTTCGAGTCGGGCATCGCGGGCCGCGAGGACATCGACAACGGCATGGAGCTGGGCTGCGCCCACCCGATGGGCCCGCTGAAGCTCTCGGACCTGATCGGCCTGGACACGATCGTCTCCATCGCCAACAGCATGTACGAGGAGTACAAGGAGCCGCTGTACGCCGCTCCCCCGCTGCTCCAGCGCATGGTGGACGCGGGCAGGCTCGGCCGGAAGACGGGGTCGGGCTTCTACGCGTACGCCTGACTACGGACGGTCAGGCATTCCTGTCCGCACCGTTCGCACGGGCCCGGCACCGGAATCGGTGCCGGGCCCGTCGTATTCACACACCGTGTGCGCGGCGGACACGCATATGCCGTCCGCACACTCTCCCCACCCGCCCACCAGGCGAGTTGACTTCACGTGCGCATGCAAGGGATGGGACGACTACGGAAAGGAGCCGACTCGTGGCCATCGACCCCGAGCATCCCGTGCACCACGGCGAACTCGCAGAGTTACGCCGCCGCCTGGATGTGGCGCACACACGCGTCGAAGGAGGGCTGACCCTGTTGAGCCACCGCGCCGAACAGAGCGCCAAGGAACTCGACGACCTGCACACCCGGGTCGTCACCCTGGAGCACGCCCGCTGGCCCCTGCCCGCGGTGGCTGCCCTCACGGCCCTGGGCGCCCTGGTGGTGTCCGTCTGGCAGGTACTGGGCCGCTAGAGCCTCAGGTGATGCAACAGGAGCAGGGCCGCCGCCATGTTGGCGGCCGGGACCTCGCCGCGGGCGACCATGTCGGGAACGAGCTTGAGGGGAACCCATTCCCGGCGGTCCGACTCGAAGTCGTCCACGGGATGACCGACGTACGCGCCCTCGTCGGCCCAGTAGATGTGGTGCCGGGCGTCGGTGAGCCCGTTGGAGGGCTCGACGCTCATCAGGTGGTGCAGGGGTCCCGGCCGCCATCCGGTCTCCTCCTCCAGTTCACGGGCGGCCGCCTCCGCGATGGCCTCGCCGTCCTCGACGACGCCCGCCGCGAGCTCCCACCCCCAGCTGTCGGTGATGAAGCGGTGCCGCCACAGCAGCAGCACCTCGTTGGCCTCGTTGATCACGGTGGCCACGGCCACGGGCCGCAGCCGGATCATGAAGTGATCGAGGTGCCGCCCGTCCGGCAACGCGACATCCGCGAGATTGACGCTGAACCAGCGGTTCGAGTACACAGTTTGTTCGCTCTGTTTCGTCCACTGCACGGTTCTGCCACCTTCCGCCGAGTAAGTGGCAATATCGCAGCAGGAGCTTTGTGGCAGCAGGCGCACGACCGGTGCATGGCCGCGCCCCCGGGACGCTGTCAGAGCGGTACGCGCAGTGCTCCGTCGATGAGTTCGGCGGCCTCGGAGGTCCCCGCGCAGCCGCTGCGCACGAGGTGTTCGCGTACCGCCCGCAGTCTGTCGCGCAGACGCATGGACTCCATTCCGCGCGCCCGTTCGGCCATTTCGACGGCGCTGGCCACCGCTTTGTCCGCGTTGCCCTGCCGCAGTTCGATCTGGCTGAGCATCGCGAGCCGGTGGACCCGCCCCCGGTCGTGCGCCGGGGTGTCGACGGCCGCCGCCGCGTGTTCCGCCGCGGCCGTCAGGTCGCCGAGGCTGAGCAGCGCCTCCGCCACCTGTACGTTCACCAGACCGGGTTGGACATAGCCGGTCTCATCGGGTTCGTACCCGCGCCGGATGCGCTCGGCGGCCTGTTCGGCCCGCCGGATGCAGGACAGCGCGCTCGTGCCGTCGCCCAGGTGCGCGTACGCCTTCGCCTGCATCGCGTAGAGATCGGAGGCGAGCGCAGGCGTGATCTGCTTGCCGGCCGTGCGGAGCGCCGCCTCGGCGAAGGCGACGGCCTGCCGGTTCTCCCGCATGAACAGCGACTGGTTGACGAGCAGCGCGATGACATACGCCCCGAGCCCCTGGTCCCCGCTGGCCTTCGCCAGCCGCAGCGCCTGGTGGAAGTAGCGCTGGGCCAGCCCGTGGGCGTCGGAGTCGTACGCGCAGATCCCGGCGATCGCCACCAACCCCCCGGTGGCCCGGTGCAGTTGGCGCCCGGTGGCGTCGGTGTAGCTGCCCCGCAGCAGGGGCGCGGCCTCGGCGTTGAGGAAGCCGACGATCCGGGTGCGGGTGGCGACTCCCCCGGCCTTGCGGTACATCTGCTCGTAGTGTGTACGGGCCGCGCGGAGCATGTCGATGTCGGCCATGCTGACGGGATGCCGTCCGCCCCGGGAGACGTCGACGTCCTCCGGTGGGTTCTCCCACTCCCAGACGGGCATCACGGCGGGCGTCCCGGTGACGGCGGGGGCGCCGAGGACATGGGGGCGCTGCTGTTCGTCGGAGCGCCACAGGGCGGTGGCGCGCTCCACGAAACCGGAGAGGCCGGCGCCGTGCGGGGAGGTCGGTTCGCCGGGCACACCGAGCCCGATGTCGTCGAGGGTGACGGTCCGGCGCAGCCGTCCGGCGAGCACCTCACAGATCAGGTCGGGCACCTGGCCGCGTGGGCGCTGGCCCTTCAACCACCGCGCCACGGCGGTGTGTTCGTATCTGAGCGCCAGTCCCCGGGCCCGCCCCGCCTGGTTGACGTGCGCGGCGAGACCGGCGTGCGAGATACCGGCCTCGTCGAGGATCGCGTCGAGCAGGGTGTTGGGCTGCATGGGCCCTCCGGTGGCTCGGTGGGGGCGGCCCCCCCCTGCCGGGGGGGGGCGGGGCGACTAGGGGGTGGGGGCGACCGGTGGGATGTCGACTGCGGGAACATTGTGGCTTGTCGCGCAGTTCCCCGCGCCCCTGAAAGAGGACAGCGTGCGTTCGTTGTGGAGTACCAGTATGGCGATGTCGTCCTTGGGCTTTCCTCCTGCGTGGCGGAGTAGTTGGGTGAACAGTTCACGGAGCACGGAATGAGGGGAGATCGGGCGGCCTCTCACGGCTTCCGTCAGCGCGCCCGCCAAGGGGAAGAAGCGGCCCTGTTCGTCCCTCGCGTCCTCCACGCCGTCCGTGTGGAGGAACAGTGCCTCGCCGGGGAGGAGGTGCCCGCACGGGGTCGGCGGCAGTTCGGCGGGGAGGGGGAAGAGGCCCAGTGGGGGCAGTGGATCGGCGGGGGCCACGAGCTGCGCCCGGCCGCCGCTGAGCAGGTAGGGCCAGGGATGGCCGCAGTTGAGGGCGTGGAGGGCGCCGTCGGGGGCGATCTCCAGGAGGAGGACGGTGACGAAGTCCTCGGTGTCCTCGGCGCGAGCGTGGACGCGGTGGTGCCGGGCGAGGGCGCGGTCGAGGCGGGTGAGGACTCCGGCGAGTTCGGCCTCGTCGTGGACGGCCTCGCGGAAGCTGCCGAGCACGGCGGCGACGGTGCCGACGGCGGCGAGGCCGTGGCCCCGTACGTCGCCCATCACCACCCGTACGCCGTGCTCGGTGGCGATCACCTCGTACAGGTCGCCGCCGGCGCTCACACCCCGGTCGGCGGAGAGTTGCGCGGCGGCGGTGGCCAGCCCGTCGATCCGGGCGGGCAGCGGCCTGAGCAGCACACTCCGCGCGGCGCCCGCGGCCTCGCGGGCATGGCGCGCTTCCCGCAGCATCACCTGCCTGACGTGCAGCATCAGCCCGGTGCCGACCGCGAGGAACACGGCACCGCCGACGATCCGGGCCCCGCCCAGCACCCGCCGCACGGACCGCCGGCCGGAACGCCGAGGAGTCCCAGCCCTGGTTCGAATCATGCCGTTGGCCCCCCATCAGGCCCGGACAGCGCAGAAGGCCCCGAGAGGCCGGTCCGATTCTGTCCACCGGATGCCTCGATGGGGGACTTCACCGGAAGTTGTCACCCAAATGAGTGAGGTGACCGCAGAGGGTTCCTATCGGGGGTGTGGGGGGCTCGCCCCCCCACCAGGGGCGCGGGGAACTGCGCGACCAGCCACGACGAACCCGCAGCCGCCGACCACGCGCAGCCCCCACCCCCACAGGCGCCCTAACTACGCAGAACCGCTCCGGTCCGCTCGCCCGCGAGGGCGACCGCCGCGTCCCGCGCCGCCGAGGCCTCGTCCACGGTCAGCGTCCGATCCCCGGCCCGGAAGCGGAGCGCGTACGCCAGCGACTTCCGCCCGTCGCCGAGCTGCTCCGCGTTCTCGTAGACGTCGAACAGCCGGATGCCCTCCAGGAGTTCACCGGCCCCCTCGCGCAGCGCGGCCTCCACGTCGGCGTGCGGCACGAACGCGTCGACGACGAGCGCGACGTCCTGCGTGGCGACGGGGAACGTGGAGATGCCGGGCGCCTGCGGGGTGCCGTCCCCGACCTGCTCCAGCGCGTCCAGGTCGAGTTCCATCGCGGCGGTCCGGGCCGGCAGCCCGAGCGCCTTGAGGACCCGCGGGTGCAGCTCACCGGCGTGGCCGACGACCCGCTCGGTGCCGTCCGCGACGACCACGAACTCGGCGCACCGGCCCGGGTGCCAGGGGCCGTACTGGCCCTTGCGGACGATCAGTTCGGCACCGGCCTCGCGGGCGACCGCGCGGCCGGCCTCGATGGTGTCGGCCCAGTCGGCGGCGCGGCCCTTGCCCCACCAGCCGGCCTGCTCACGGGCGCCGGCGACGACGACGGCGACGTGGCGCGGCTGCTCGGGCAGCGCGGCGTTCAGCGACGCGATCTCCTCGTCGGTGGGCCGGCGGTCGACCGGGAGCGCGGCGGCGACCCGGCGCTCCTCGCGCGGGAGGAAGACCAGGCCGGTCTCGAACAGGGCCAGGTCGTGCGTGCCCCGTCCGTCGTTGCGCCGCAGCGCGCCCAGCAGGCCCGGCAGCAGCGACGTACGGAGCGCGGGCTCCTCGTCGTTGAGCGGGTTCGTCAGCCTGACGACGCGGCGGGCCGGGTCGTCGGCGTCCAGGCCGAGCTGGTCGAAGACCTGCTCGGCGATGAACGGGTAGTTGGGCGCCTCGACGTATCCGGCTCCGGCCAGTGCCCGGCCGACACGGCGGTGCAGCCGCTGCCGGTGGGTGAGGCCACGGCCGGAAGGGGGCTTGGGGAGCGTGGAGGGCAGGTTCTCGTAGCCCTCCAGGCGGATGACCTCCTCGGCGAGGTCGTTGACCTCGGTGAGGTCGGGCCGCCAGGACGGCACGGTGACGAGCAGTTCGTCCTGGCCGTAGACGTCGCAGCCGACCTGCTGGAGGCGGCGTACGACGGTCTCGCGGCCGTACTCGACGCCCGCGACCTTGTCCGGGTGGTCCGCCGGGACGGTGATGGTGTGCGGCGCGGACGGGGAGATCGCCTCCGTGACGCCCGCGTCGGCGGTGCCGCCCGCGAGGAGCACCAGCAGGTCGACCGTGCGCTGCGCGGCGGCAGCGGCGGCCTGCGGGTCGACGCCGCGCTCGAAGCGGCGGGACGCCTCCGACGACAGCTTGTGCCGGCGGGCCGTGCGCGCGATGGCGACCTGGTCGAAGTGGGCGGCCTCGATGACGACGTCGCTGGAGGCGTTCTCCAGGTCGTCGTGGTCGGCGATCTCGGTGTCGGCGCCGCCCATGACGCCCGCGAGGCCGATGGGCCCGCGCTCGTCGGTGATCACCAGGTCCTCGGCGTGCAGCTTCCGTGTGACGCCGTCGAGGGTGACGATCTTCTCGCCCTCCTCGGCGCGGCGGACGCCGATCGTGCCCCGGACGAGGGAGCGGTCGTAGGCGTGCAGCGGCTGGCCCAGCTCCATCATCACGTAGTTGGTGATGTCGACGGCGAGGGAGATCGGGCGCATGCCGACCTTCTGCAGCCGGCGCTTCAGCCAGATCGGGGAGCGCGCCTCGGGGTCGAGTCCGGTGACGGTGCGGGCGGTGAAGCGGTCGCAGCCGAGCGGGTCGGAGACCTGGACGGGGTGGCCGAACGCGTTCGGGCCGGGGACGTCGAGGAGCGCCGGGTCGCGCAGCGGCAGGCCGTAGGCGATGGCGGTCTCGCGGGCGACGCCGCGGATCGACAGGCAGTCGCCGCGGTTGGCGGTGACGGCGATGTCGAGGACCTCGTCGACGAGTTCCAGCAGCTCGATCGCGTCCTTGCCGACCTCGGTCTCCGGGGGCAGCACGATGATGCCCTTGGTGCCGTCGTCGCCCATGCCCAGCTCGTCGCTGGAGCAGATCATGCCGTGCGAGGTCTTGCCGTACGTCTTGCGGGCGGAGATGGCGAAGCCGCCGGGGAGTTCGGCGCCGGGGAGGACGACGACGACCTTGTCGCCGACGGCGAAGTTGCGGGCGCCGCAGACGATCTCCTGGGGCTCACCGGTGCCGTTGGCGGTGCCGACGTCCACGGTGCAGAAGCGGATCGGCTTCTTGAACTCCGTCAGCTCCTCGATGGTCAGCACCTGGCCGACGACGAGGGGGCCCTTGAGGCCGTCGCCGAGCTGCTCGACCGTCTCGACCTCCAGGCCGGCCGAGATGAGCTTGGCCTGGACGTCACGGCCGGTCTGGGTGGCGGGCAGGTCGACGTACTCCCGCAGCCACGAAAGCGGGACGCGCATCAGATCTCCATCCCGAACGGCCGGGTGAACCGGATGTCACCCTCGACCATGTCTCGCATGTCTTCGACGTTGTGGCGGAACATCAGCATCCGTTCGATGCCGAACCCGAAGGCGAATCCGCTGTACTTCTCGGGGTCGACACCGCAGGCGGTGAGGACCTTGGGGTTGACCATGCCGCAGCCGCCCAGCTCGATCCAGCCCTCGCTGGAGCAGGTGCGGCAGGGGCGGTCGGGGTTGCCGACGGACTCGCCGCGGCAGACGTAGCAGACCATGTCCATCTCGGCGGACGGCTCGGTGAACGGGAAGAAGTTCGGCCGCAGCCGGGTCTTCATGCCCTCGCCGAACAGCGCCTGGACCATGTGGTCCATGGTGCCCTTGAGGTCGGCCATGGTGAGGCCCTCGTCGACGGCCAGCAGCTCGACCTGGCGGAACACCGGGGTGTGCGTGGCGTCCAGCTCGTCGGTGCGGTAGACGACGCCGGGACAGATCACGTACACCGGCAGCTCGCGGCTCAGCAGGGAGCGGATCTGCACGGGCGAGGTGTGGGTGCGCAGCACGACACCGGACTCGGTGCCGCCCTCCGGGCCCCGTACGAAGAAGGTGTCGGCCTCGCCGCGGGCCGGATGGTCCGGGCCGATGTTGAGGGCGTCGAAGTTGAACCACTCCGCCTCGACCTGGGGGCCCTCGGCGACCTCGTAGCCCATGGCCACGAAGACGTCCTCGATGCGCTCGGAGAGGGTGGTGAGCGGGTGGCGGGCGCCGGCCGGTACGCGGTCGTAGGGCAGCGTGACGTCCACGGCCTCCTCGACCAGCACCCGGGCGTCGCGCTCGGCCTCCAGCTCGCTCTGGCGGGCGGCGAGGCCCTTGTTGACCGCGCCCCGGGCCTGGCCGACGAGCTTGCCGGCGGCGGCCTTGGCCTGCGGCGGCAGGGCGCCGATCTCGCGGTTGGCGAGGGCCAGCGGGGAGGTGCCGCCGGTGTGGGCGACCTTGGCCTCCTGGAGGGCGTCGAGGGAGTCCGCGGCGGCGAAGGCGGCGAGCGCCTCGTCCCGCATGCGCTCGATCTCTTCCGGTTTCAAGGCCTCGACCTCTACCGGGTCGTACGACTTATTCGGTGCCGACATCTCTTCCCGTGCTTCCGATTGTCCCCCAGCTAACGCTGGGAGGTGCCCCCAGGCGGATGGTCCCCGTGACCGGCGCTCAGGGCCGTGTGCAGGACACAAAGGTGCCAAAGGCCGAGTCTAACGGGGTGGAGGTGAACGAACGCGCCCGCGGGCTGCTCAGGCCAGGTAGGCCGGAGCGCTCACGGGCAACGTAAATCGGAACTCGGCGCCGCCGACGGGGGCGCGTCCGACCGTGATGGTGCCGCCGTGGGCCTCGACGATGCCCTTGACGATGTACAGCCCGAGGCCGGTGCCGCCGCGCTTGCTGCCCCGCCAGAAGCGGGTGAAGACGCGGTTCATGGACTCCTCCGGGATGCCGGCGCCCTCGTCGCTCACCGTGACCGATGTACCGGTGTCCTCCCCCTCCCGGGGGGACGCCGTGGGCGTGACGTCAATCGTGACGGTTCCCTCGCCGTGCCGCACCGCATTTTCCAGCAGGTTGCTGAGGACCTGGTCGATCTTGTCGGGGTCGGCCCACAGCGCGGGCAGCGGCTGTTCGATCCGCAGCAGGAACCGGTCGGCGGGCTGACCGGCGGCGACGTACGCCTGGATGTGCCGTCCGACGGCCGCGCCTATGTCGACGGGCTGCCGCCGCACCTCCAGCCGCCCCGAGTCGATCCGCGAGATGTCCAGCAGCTCGGCGATGAGCCGGGTGACCCGGTTGGCGTCGGCGTCGACGGTCTCCAGCATCAGTTTCTTCTGGTCGTCCGTGAACCGCTCCCACTTGGCGAGCAGGGTGGCGGTGAACCCCTTGACCGAGGTCAGCGGCGACCGCAGCTCATGGGCGACGGTGGCGATCAGCTCGGCGTGGCTGCGCTCGGTGCGGCGCCGGGCCTCGGTGTCCCGCAGCGAGACGACGACCCGGCGGACGGGTCCCTTGGGCTCCGTGCGGATGTACCGGGCCGATACGAGGATCTCGCGCGCCCCGGGCAGCAGCAGATTCCGCTCGGGCTGTCCGACGCGGATGGCGAGCCCCCCGTACGGGTCGGTCAGCTGCCACCAGCGGCGGCCTTCGAGGTCCTCCAACGGCAGGGCCCGTTCGAGGGGGCGGCCGAGGGCGTCGGCGGCGGGGGTGGCGGTGATCCGGGCGGCGGCGGCGTTGAAGCAGATCACCCGGCCGTTCTCGTCGGCCACGACCAGTCCGTCGGGAAGGTCGTCGGGGTCGACGCCGAACTCGGCGAGTTCACCCTGCCGGGCCGCGGATGTGGCGAGCACGTCGTGTGCCCCCAGTGCGCTGCTGCCGACCCTCATCCCCGTACCCCACCTCTCGCGTTGTGCAGTGGGCCCCCGAGCCCGTCACCCTACTAGCCGAGTGTGACGGTGCGGCACCCTCCGAAGGCGCGCTGTGCACGGGCGGACGCGTAGAGACATACGGCGGCGGCGGTCGCCAGGTTCAGGCTCTCCGCCTTTCCGTGGATCGGCACCCGGACGACGGCGTCGGCCAGTGCCCGGGTCTGCTCGGGCAGCCCCCAGGCCTCGTTCCCGAACACCCAGGCCGTGGGCCCGCCCATGGTGCCCTTGTCCAGCTCGTCGTCGAGGTCGTCCTGTCCCGCCCCGTCGGCGGCGAGGACGCGTACGCCGACGCCCTTGAGCGCGGCGACGGCCTCCTCGACGGGCACCCCGACGGCCACCGGCAGATGGAACAGGGACCCGACGGAGGCGCGCACGGCCTTGGGGTTGTAGAGGTCCACGGACGCGTCGGTGAGGACGACCGCCTCGGCCCCGGCGGCGTCGGCGCAGCGCAGTACGGTGCCGGCGTTCCCGGGGTCGCGGACGTGGGCGAGGACGGCGACGAGCCTCGGCCGCGCGGCGAGGATCTCGTCGAACGGGGTGTCGAGGAACCGGCAGATCCCGACGAGGCCCTGCGGGGTGACCGTGGTGGAGATGTCGGCGATGACCGTCTCGTCGGCGAGGTGCACGCGGGCGCCGGCGGCGCGGGCGGCGGCGACGATCTCGGCGTACCGCTCCGCGGCGTCGACCGTGGTGAACAGTTCGACCAAGGTGTCCGCGTGCCCGGCGGCCTCCCGTACGGCCTGCGGGCCCTCCGCCAGGAACAGCCGGTCCTTCCCCCGGAAGTTCCGCTTCGCGAGCCGACGGGCCGCGGCGACGCGGTCGGAGCGGGGGGAGATCAACATGGGTCACCTTTGGGTTTTGGGGCGCCTGAGAGCGGGGGCGGGTGCGTTGTCGGGTGCGGGTCCGGTGGGGGCTGGTCGCGCAGTTCCCCGCGCCCCTAGAAGCAACGGCCCTTGCGGGCCGTTGAAGAAGCACGGGGCGCAGCCCCTGCTTTTTCAGGGGCGCGGGGAACTGCGCGAGAAGCCCCACGCACCCGCACCCGACAACGCACCCAGAAAAACACCCGGGCCCGCAGGCGACGAACACCTGCGGGCCCGGTTCACAACAAACGCGGCTCAAGCCAGCGCGAGCGTCACGCGGCCTTGGGCGCGTTGACGTCCGTCGGCAGCGCCTTCTGCGCCACCTCGACGAGCGCGGCGAACGCCGGCGCGTCGTTGACGGCCAGCTCCGCGAGGATCTTGCGGTCGACCTCGATGTTCGCGGCCTTCAGACCCTGGATGAGGCGGTTGTACGTCATGCCGTTCTGGCGGGCCGCAGCGTTGATGCGCTGGATCCACAGCTGACGGAAGTCGCCCTTGCGCTTCTTGCGGTCGTTGTAGTTGTAGACCAGCGAGTGGGTGACCTGCTCCTTGGCCTTGCGGTACAGGCGCGAACGCTGACCGCGGTAGCCGGAGGCGGCTTCGAGGATCGCCCGGCGCTTCTTGTGGGCGTTTACCGCCCGCTTGACGCGTGCCACTTTTTAACTCCTTGTAGCGGGGCCGTGGTGGGACTCACACGGCCCGGAATCGATGGGGTCCCGGTCCAGACGTACGGCGCTCAGGCAAAGCGCCGCGTACGTCACTTGCCGAGAAGCTTCTTGATCTTCGCGGCGTCGCCCGGGGCCATCTCGGCGTTGCCGGTGAGGCGACGCGTCACGCGGGACGACTTGTGCTCGAGCAGGTGGCGCTTGCCGGCGCGCTCACGGAGCACCTTGCCGGAGCCGGTGATCTTGAAGCGCTTGCTGGCACCGCTGTGCGACTTGTTCTTC
This sequence comes from Streptomyces phaeolivaceus, assembly GCF_009184865.1. Classification (NCBI taxonomy): domain Bacteria; kingdom Bacillati; phylum Actinomycetota; class Actinomycetes; order Kitasatosporales; family Streptomycetaceae; genus Streptomyces; species Streptomyces phaeolivaceus. The sequence goes on from NZ_CP045096.1 coordinate 1,590,183, forward strand.
GGCATAGCGCCGTTCTCTCCTCGTCAGTGGCGCTCCGGTGCCCGGTCGTGAAACCGGGCACGACGGAACGTCATTTCTCTCGGTTGACACCCTGGATGTGCGTCCAGGGCTTCCCCCGGACTCGCGTCCCGGGGACTTACGCCTCGGCAGGCTCCTCGGCCGGCGCCTCGGCTTCGACGTGGTCCACGTCGGAGTGCTCGGCGTCGGAGTGCTCGGCGGCGTTCTGCGACTTGCCGGGGTTGGCCTTCGCTTCCGCCTTGCGGGCTTCCTGCGCCTGCCGGGCCTCGGCCATCGCCTCGGTCTTCTTCTTGTGCGGACCGAGGACCATGATCATGTTTCGGCCGTCCTGCTTCGGGTTCGACTCGACGAACCCGAGGTCCTCGACGTCCGAGGCGAGACGCTGCAGCAGTCGGTAGCCCAGCTCGGGCCGGGACTGCTCGCGACCACGGAACATGATCGTGATCTTGACCTTGTCGCCCTGCTTGAGGAACCGGACGACGTGACCCTTCTTGGTGTCATAGTCGTGCGGGTCGATCTTCGGCCGGAGCTTCATCTCCTTGATGACCGTGTGCGCCTGGTTCTTGCGCGCCTCACGGGCCTTCATGGCCGACTCGTACTTGAACTTCCCGTAGTCCATGAGCTTGCAGACCGGCGGACGTGCGTTCGCGGCCACCTCGACCAGGTCGAGGTCGTACTCCTGCGCAAGCTCCAGGGCCTTGGCAAGCGGAACAATCCCGACCTGCTCGCCGCTGGGACCGACAAGTCGCACCTCGGGAACGCGAATCCGGTCGTTGATGCGGGGCTCGGCGCTGATGGATCCTCCTCGGTAGCACCACACGACGGTCTGGCGGACCGCCGCGTTATGTCTGGTTGACATCAGGACCAACCATCAGGAGCCATGAAAAATGCCCCGGACGGGACACAGGCGGGGCTCCATGTACTGCCGGAGCACCGCCGCGGGTGTCCCGCGGGGCGCAGTATCGGACGACTCCACCGTCCGTACGGAACGGTGGGGGCCGTCTGACCGGGTGACCTGCCGTCCCATGGGGACGATCAGGTGGGAGTTCGGAGCCTCCACTTGCGGGCCGGGCACACAAGTGTCCAGCCGGTCGTTGGCACAACCATACCGGGTGGAAACCTGACGTGCCAATCCGGGTGCGACGGGCTCCCGCAGGCCGGGGCGTGGGCGCCGGGGCCTATCGTGTGGGGCATGAGTGACACCCCTCCTGAGAACCCCGACTTCGACTCGATGACCCGCGACATCGCCGAGGTCCCCGCGGTCGAGGTGATCGTGACGGTCGCCGTCAATCTGATGAGCGCCGCCGCCGTGAAGCTCGGTCTGACCGAGGAGGGCGACAAGTACAAGGACCTGGACGAGGCCCGCAAGCTGGTCACCGCCCTCGCCGGCCTGCTGGACGCGTCCACGACCGAGATCAGCTCCTTCCACGCGGCCCCGTTGCGCGACGGTCTGAAGTCGCTGCAGCTGGCGTTCCGCGAGGCGTCGCTCGTCCCGGACGAGCCGGGCCAGGGTCCGGGCGAGAAGTACACCGGCCCGATCTACGGCTAGTCCCGTACGTGAGCGGCTTCTCCCGTACGTGAGCGACTACTCGCGTACGTACAAGGGCTCGCCCGGAGGCGTCGTCCCGGCCGGCAGCAGTGCCAGGTCGAGGCCGCGCACCAGGCGGGCCCGCAGTGTGTCGTCGGCGGCGAGGCGGCCGGCGACGGACCGCGCGGCCTCCGCCGGGGGCGTGGCCGGGTCCAGGACCAGGGCGAGGGTGCCGTCGGCCTCGCCGGGGCCGAGATGGGCGCGGAGCACGGCCGGTTCGGCGGCGACGGCGGCGCGTACGGCGTCACGGACGGCCGGGTCGGCGAGCGGGTCGGTGGTGGTGCGGCCCTCGGCGACCGCGAGCAGGGCCCGGCCGGTCAGCTCGTAGGGGACGGGGCCCGCGAGGTCGAGGACGATCGTGTCGGCCTTCTCGTGCGCGGCGGCCTGGAGCGCCTGACGCAGGGGTACGGCGACGGGGCGGGCGGCGGGGTCCCAGCGGGCGAGGCTGTCGGTGGAGGTGAACGCGGGCAGGGCGGTACGGCCGCCGGCCTTCAGGGTGGGGACGGCCATGTCGCTGGTCTTCTCGCGGCGCAGTCCGTTCTCGTCCACCTCGACCTCGCCGAGCACGGCCACGACGGGCACCAGCAGGCGGGCGTCCTTGAGGGCTTCGAGGACGGGACCCACGGCGCTCCGGTCGGCGGCCCAGGCGGTGAGCGCGGCGCTCAGCCGGGGGTCGGCGGAGCCGTCGTCGTCGGAGAAGCCGGGGTCGGGAATGTTCTTGTTCGCCACGGTCGTCGACCCTATCGGTCCTCTCGCGGGAGTCTGCGGGGAGTCTCCCGGCCGTTCGGCGGGGCCGGAAACGTGACGGTCACAACACTCACGGTTTTCTCAGCCATCCCTGACAAGCATCTAACAATCGCCTAACCACACGCACAGCGCGGCGCAGAACCATCACGGCATGTCCTCTCCGAGAGCCCGTCGCCGCGCCCGTACGTCCGGGCGCCGTCCGCTCGTCCATCTCGCGCTCGCCGCGCTCGTCCTGGTGGGCGGCACGGCCGCCGGGACGGTGTTCATGAGGGCCCAGGCGCAGGACGGCGGGGGTTCGGCCGTATCGTCGTCGGCGTCATCGTCGGTATCGCCCTCGGCCTCCGCCTCCACCGCGCCGGGTGCGGACACGGTCGCCGAGGAGGCTTCTGTGGAATCTGTGGCGGTCCCCGAGGTGGACCACGACGAGCTGCTGGCGACGGCCCTGGCGGACGTGTCCGTCGAGGACGGGGCGGCGGTGTCCGTGGCGGTGCTCGACGTGGCGTCCGGGGACTCGGCGGTGTACGGGGACACGCGGTTCGACACCGCGAGCATCGTGAAGATGGACATCCTCGCGGCGCTGCTGCTCCAGGCGCAGGACGCGGACCGGCGGCTGACCGCGCAGGAGCGGACGTACGCCTCCGCGATGATCCGGAACAGCGACAACGTCTCCGCGACGGCGCTGTGGAAGGCCATCGGGCAGGCGGACGGTCTCGACGCGGCGAACGAGCGGTTCGGGCTGACGGAGACCGAGGGCGGCGACGGGCTGTACTGGGGGCTCACCCAGACCACGGCCGCCGATCAACTCGCCCTGCTCCAGCAGGTGTTCGGGGACGACAGCTCCGAGCTGAGCGAGGCCTCACGGGCGTACGTCCAGGAGCTGATGGGCCTGATCGCGGAGGGGCAGGACTGGGGTGTCTCGGCGGCGGCGACGGGCGGGGCGACGGGGTCCGCCTTCGCGCTGAAGAACGGCTGGCTGCCGCGCACCGCCACCGGGCTGTGGGACATCAACAGCGTCGGCCGGGTCACCGTGGACGACCGGTCGTACCTGGTCGCCGTGGTGTCCGACGGCAACACCACGAAGGCCAAGGGGATCACGCTGGTCGAGACGGCGGCGAAGGCGGCGGTCTCGGTGTTCACGGACGCGGCGGATGCGACGGACTCGACGCAGTCGACGCAGTCGGCGGAGTCGGCGGAGTCGGCGGAGTCGGCGGATGTGACGACGGCTGCGGGGACTGCCACGACGTCGTAGGCGTATCGGGGGGCAGAGAGGCGGGCGTGGGGATCAGACGACGTACTCGTGGGGGCGGCCTCGGCCCCGGCCGCGCCAGACGACCACGGCGGTGACCAGCAAGATCACCCCGAGGCCGCCCGCGGCGGGGGCGGTCCAGCCGGCGGTGGGGTCCTCCTCCTCGACCGGGTCCGGGCCGGAGCCGAAGTACTTGCCGCCGTACGACGCGGTCTTGAGGTCGTCGGACGTGAGCCTGCCGCCCTCCTCGATGGCGGCGGCCGGGTCGACGAAGCCGAAGCCCCGGGAGTCGTCGCGGCCACCCACGGGGGCCTCCCTGGCGGTGTCCTCCAGGAGGCGCTTGACCTGGGCGGGGGTCAGGTCCGGGTGGGCCGCCTTGACGAGGGCGGCGGCGCCGGAAACGAAGGCCGCGGCGGCGCTGGTGCCCCAGCCCTCGTAGTACTTGCGGTCCGGGTCGGCGATGACGACGTCCATGCCGGGGGCGCTGACGGTGGCGTACCAGCGGCGGGTGGAGAAGGGGGCGCGGTCGCCGTCCTCGTCGACGGCGGTCACCGCGATCACGCCCGGATAGGCCGCCGGGTAGGAGACGTGGTCGCCCTTCTCGCCGCCGTTGCCCGCCGAGGCGACCACGATCGAGCCCTTCGACAGGGCGTACTGGACGGCGGCGTCCTCGGAGGGTTCCGGGTGGGCGGACTCGGAGTCGTCGCCGAGGGAGAGGTTGATGACGTCGACGTCCTGGTCGGCGGCCCAGCGGATGCCCTCGGCGAGGGCGTTGCCACGGGTGCTGCGGGCCTTGGCGCGGGACGGGTCGCCGTCCTCGAGGATGACGCGGACGGGGAGGATCCTCGCCTCGGGGGCGATGCCGAGAACGCCCTCGGAGTCGTTCACCCCGTGTCCGTGTCCGGCGATGATCCCGGCCATGGCGGTGCCGTGGCGGGCCCAGGAGCGGTCGCCGCGCGAGGCCCCGAAGCCGACCATGTCCTTCGTCGGCAGGATGTTGCCGGCCAGGTCGGGGTGCTCGTCGTCCACGCCGGTGTCCAGCACCGCGACGGTGATCCCGGCGCCCTTCGTGGTACGCCACGCCTCCTGGGTGCGCATCGCGCCCAGCGCCCACTGCTGCTCCCGGATGCTGTCGGCGTGCGCCGCGGTGGACGGCAGCAGGGCCAGGGAGGCGGCGAGGGGGACGCTGAGGAGGGCGAGGCCCAGGGGGCGACGACAGCGCGCGGCGGTACTCGCTTTGTCGGCTTTCATGAAGGCTGCTCCGTGGCGGACGCGGCGGTCCCGCGCAGGCCGCGTTCGATGCGGTCGGCGAGGCCCTTCGCCTCGTGGCCGAGGCCGGACTGGGCGGGCGCGGTGGTGGCGCCGGCCTTCATCGCGTCCTCGGCGGACTGTGGTTCGGTGACGGTACGGCCGTCGGCGAAGCCGGAGACGGCGTAGACGACGACGGGGACGTCGGTGAGGACGGAGATCGTCCAGGAGGCCCGCTGCTCGTCGCCGAAGCCGGCGGCGACGGTGTCCTCGGCGGCGTAGGGGCGCGGCATCAGGTCGGTACGGCGGTCGAGGCCGTCCTTGGTGAAGCGGTTCCTGAGCGCGGTCATGGTGGCGGCGTCGGTCTTGGTGAACATCAGGCCGACGGTGGTGACATTGCTCTCGGTCGCGTCGGTGTAGGTGGCGCGCAGCAGCCGCAGACAGCCCACCGGGGCGAGGGCCTTGCGCAGCAGCGGGTCGAAGGCGTCCGCGCAGCCACTGTCGGGCGCGACGGCGATCCGGGTCCAGGTACGGTCGGTGCCACCGGGTCCGGCGCCCTCGCCCCGGACGGTGGGCGGGAAGAGTTCGTCGACGGGTACGCCGTGCCAGAGCTGTCCGGCCACCGCGAAGGTGTCGCGGGAGGTGTCGGCGCCGGCGTCCCCGGTGAGCCAACTCCCGGCCGCCGCACCGCCGATGAGTCCGACGCCGAGCACCACGCACACGGCCACGGCCGCCGCCCGCGCCTTGGTGGACCGGGGCCTGCGCCGCCCGTCGTAGGACTCGGTGGGCGTCCAGGGCGAGGTGTCGGGCTGTGCGAACGTCACGAAGGGCCGTCCGGCGGAGGCCCCGTGGACACCGTCGAGCGCTTCGGCGGACCGCCGCGACGCACCCGACGGCGGCTGCCAGCCACCGGGGCGCTCGGGCGTCAGGGGCCGTGGCCGGGGCGTCCCCTCCGGACGGACCTCCTCGGGCAGCGGACCACGACGTGGCCCCGGCGTCGGGGGTACTGCCGACGACGGAGCGTCCGACGCCGGTGCGGCTGCCGGTGGGGCGGCTGCCGGTGGGGCCGACGGTGGCACGGAGGCGGCGCCGGCCGGGCGGCTTGTGCGGGGTGCCGAGGCGGGGGGCGCTCCGGGCGTACGGGGTGCCGAGGCCGGGGCCTCTCCGGGCGTACGGCGTGCCGTGGCGTCGGGGGAACGGGGCGGCCGGCGGCCGGCGGTCGAGGCCGGGTCGGTGTCGCGGGCGCCCGCGCGCCGCGCGTCCGCGCGCGGGGGCGGCGGCTCGTCCGGGAAGCGGGCCGAGGCCGCGGGCGGGGCGTCCGGGGTGCGGGGCGATGTGGCCGGCGGAGCGTCCGGGAAGCGGGCGGAGGCCGGCGGGGGCGGTGGGGTGGCGGGGGTGCCGTTGTTCTGGTTCGCGGTGCGCCGGAAGTCGGCGAAGCGCGGGTGTTCGGCGCGGCGCTGGGTGGTCGCGCCGTCCGCGAGGGAACCGCGTACGGAGGTCTGCCCGGAGGGCCGGCCGGTGCCGCGCTCCGCGTCCTGGCCGGTCGTCGTCTGCCGGAGGCCGTTCGGGGAGCCCTGGCCGGGACCGTGCGCGCGGGAAGGCGTGGGCCTGACCTGGGGGCCGGAACTCTGCCTGTTCTCCGTGGTGTTCGTCGCGTCGGGGCCGTAGGGGCGCCGTTGCGCGTCCGTCGTGCCCGGGTGCCGTGCGTCGCGGGGCGGGGTGCCCGGCGCCGTGGACGGGCGGGGCGGGGTGCCGGGCCGGGCGGGCGTGCCCGTCGCCGGCGGACGCTGCGGGCGGGGCGGGGCGCCCGGGGTCGTGAAGTCCGGCGGTGTCGTGCCCGGTGTGGCGGTCGACCGATCGTGGGCCGGTGGTATGGACGGGCGGGGTGGGGCCGGTGGGCGTGGGGGGATGGAGGCGCGGCGCGCTTCCGTGCTCATGCACCCCCCGTTTCCTCGTCCCGTGCCGACCCGGAGGTCGTCCGGGCGCCCGACCGCCCGTGGGAAGCGATCGTCACGCAAAACCGGGAGTCACCCCACTGACGATCCGCCGACACCACAGGGCAAGCCATACCCGTGGCAGCGGATCGGCATCCCCGTCGAGGTCGTCCCTGCGTGCGCGTCACTCTACGGGTTGGCCCCGGTCGAACGGGAACCAGTCCGCGGGACCGTGGCTTTAGCCCGGAACGTCCCCCTACCCTGCGGTAATCATGTCTGGCAGGCTTCACGCATGACTGCGCGCGCCGCCGACCGGGCCCGGTACGACCGGGCCACAGCTCATCTCGACGCCCCTCTCGCGATCGTCGACCTCGACGCCTTCGACGCGAACGCCGACGACCTCCTCCGCAGGGCCGGCGGCAAGCCGATCCGCGTCGCGAGCAAGTCCGTTCGCTGCCGGGCGCTCCTGGAGCGGGTCCTGGCCCGGGAGGGCTTCGAGGGCATCATGTCGTTCACCCTCGCCGAGTCCCTGTGGCTGGCCCGTTCCGGGTTCGACGACGTCCTCCTCGCCTACCCCTCGGCCGACCACGAGGCCGTCGCCGAGCTGGCGGGCGACCCCAAGCTCGCCGCCGCGGTGACCGTGATGGTCGACGACCCCGCCCAGCTCAGGCTGATCGACGACTCCCGGCGGGGCGGCACCGAAGTGGTGCGCGTCTGCCTGGAGTTGGACACCTCGCTGAAGCTGCTGGGCGGACGGGTGCGCGTGGGCGCGCGGCGCTCCCCGCTGCACTCCCCCGCGCAGGTCGCCGACATGGCCCGCGCGGTCGCCGAGCGCCCGGGGTTCAAGCTGGTCGGGATCATGGCGTACGAGGGTCATATCGCCGGTGTCGGCGACTCGTTGGCGGGGCGGCCGGTCCGTTCGCGGGCGATCCGGATGATGCAGGCCACCGCGAAGAAGGAGCTGGCGGCGCGGCGGGCCGAGGTCGTGCGCGCCGTACGGCGGGTGGCGCCGGACCTGGAGTTCGTCAACGGCGGCGGCACGGGCAGTGTGCAGCACACGGCGGCGGAGGACGCGGTCACCGAGATCGGCGCCGGGTCGGGCCTGTACGTGCCCCGGCTGTTCGACAACTACACGTCGTTCAGCGGGCGTCCGGCCGCGCTGTTCGCGATGCCCGTCGTACGGCGTCCCGGGGTCGGGGTCGTCACCGTGCTGGGCGGCGGCTACCCGGCCTCCGGCGCGCCCGGCGCGGACCGGCTGCCGGTGCCGTATCTGCCGGAGGGGCTGAAGTACGACCCGCAGGAGGGGCCGGGCGAGGTGCAGACCCCGCTGCTCGGCGCGCCCGCGGACGACCTGCTGCTCGGCGACAAGGTGTGGTTCCGGCACGCCAAGGCGGGCGAGCTGTGCGAGCGGTTCGACGTGCTGCACCTGGTCGAGGGCGACGAGGTGACGTCGACGGTGCCGACGTACCGCGGCGAGGGCCATACGTTCCTGTAGGCCGGAGTTCCCGACGCCCGGGACGGGTTCAGGAGGGGCCGAGGCTGCTGCCCACGCCCCCCGTGCTCCCGCCCGTGTCGTCGCCCGTGCCCGTGTCCGCGTCGCCCGCGGGGCGGATGCCCTCGACGATCTCGTCGATGTCGGCGAGCGGCGGGCCCTCGTCGCCCGCGTCGAGGGCGAAGCGGACCAGGACGGGGGCCTCGGAGCCGCTGGTGGACGGGAAGACGAGGGACTGGACCCAGCCGCCGGATCCCGCGCCGGTGGTGACGCGCCAGCGCACGTAGTACCCGGCGCGGCCCGCGACGGCGACCGAGCCGGAGCCGGCGACCTCGTGGCCGGTGACGCCGTCGTACGGCTGCCGGTCCAGCACGTTCCGGTCGAAGACGTCGTTCGCGGCGTCCTCGATGTCGTTCTCGGCGAGGGTCTTCGGGGAGGTCTCGTCGCTGCCGGTGACGGTCCGGGAGACGACGACACCACCGCGGCACACCGCGCCCTCGCCGGGGCAGTCGAAGGTGCCGTCCGTGACGAGGACGGCGTCGTCCTCACCGGATCCGTCGCCGCTCTCCCAGCCGTCGGGGACGGGGAACGTGATGCCGTTGAGGTCGTCCGTGACGCGGGTCGGGTCGCCGGTGGGGGACGCGGTGGCGGGCTTCGTCGGGGACGGGCTGTCGTCGCCCCCGGCGGTCGGGGAGGTCGTCGCCCCGGCCGTCTCCCGGCCGCCGTCCCCGTCGCCGTCCCCGCCGAGCAGCAGGACGCCGCCCGTGACCGCCCCGGCGCCCAGGACGGCCCCGACGGCGGCCAGCGCGACGGCCTTGGCGCGTCCGGGGCCCCGGCGCGCGGGTGCCTGCGCGGGGACCACCGGTGGCACGGGCTGCTCCGGCTGGCGCCGGTGGTCCGTCCACGCGGTCCCGTCCCACCAGCGCTCGGTGAGCGGGTAGGACGGGTCGCGGTACCAGCCGGGCGGCGGCGAACTGCTCATCCCGGCACTCTAATCACACCGGTGGTGCCGGTGTTCCGGTAGCCCTAGAGCGGGGTGACGTACGCGCCCGAGATACCGCCGTCGACCAGGAAGTCGGTGGCGTTCACGAACGAGGAGTCGTCGCTGGCGAGGAACGCGACGGCCGCCGCGATCTCGGTGGCCTCGGCGAACCGTCCGACCGGGATGTGCACGAGCCGGCGCGCGGCCCGCTCCGGGTCCTTGGCGAACAGCTCCTGGAGGAGGGGGGTGTTGACCGGGCCGGGGCAGAGCGCGTTGACGCGGATGCCCTCCCGCGCGAACTGCACGCCCAGTTCCCGGGACATGGCGAGGACACCGCCCTTGGAGGCCGTGTACGAGATCTGGGAGGTGGCCGCGCCCATCCGGGCCACGAAGGACGCGGTGTTGATGATCGAGCCCTTGCCCTGGCTGCGCATGTAGGGGATCGCGGCCTTGCAGCACAGGTACACGGAGGTGAGGTTGACCTCCTGGACCCGCTTCCAGGCCTCCAGGCCGGTCTCCAGGATGGAGTCGTCGTCGGGCGGCGAGATGCCCGCGTTGTTGAACGCGATGTCGACGCTGCCGTAGGTGTCGAACGCGGTCCTGAAGAGCGCGTCGACCTGCTCGGCGTCGGTGACGTCGACCTTCACGAAGAGTCCGCCGACCTCCTCGGCGGCGGCCTTGCCGCGGGCCTCGTCCAGGTCGCCGCAGACGACGTGCGCGCCCTCGGCGGCGAGCCGGCGCGCGGTGGCGAGGCCGATACCGCTGCCGGCGCCGGTGATGACGGCGGTACGGCCGACGAGACGGCGGCAAACACTCTGTTCGGTCACTGTGCGGGGCCCTCCGTGCTGATGAAGACGTTCTTGGTTTCGGTGAAGGCGGTCAGGGCGTCCGGGCCCAGCTCGCGGCCGAGGCCGGACTGCTTGAACCCGCCGAAGGGGGTCCAGTAGCGGACGCTGGAGTGCGAGTTGACGGACAGGTTGCCCGCCCGGACGCCCCGCGAGACGCGCAGGGCGCGGCCGACGTCCCGGGTCCAGATGGAGCCGGAGAGACCGTACGGGGTGTCGTTGGCGAGCCGGATCGCGTCCGCCTCGTCGGTGAAGGGCAGCAGCACGGCGACGGGGCCGAAGATCTCCTCGCGGGCGGCGGCGGAGTCGGGCCGTTCCCCGGTGAGCACGGTCGGCGGGAACCAGAAGCCGGGTCCCTCGGGGGCGCCGCCCCGCAGCGCGGCGGCCTCGTCGGGCACGAACTCCCGTACGCGGTCCAGTTGCTGACGGGAGATCAGCGGGCCCATCTGGGTCTTCTCGTCGGCGGGGTCGCCCACGACCACGGCGGCCAGGCTCTCGGCGAGGAGGGCGTGGACCTCGTCGTACACGGACTCCTGGACGAGGATCCGGGTGCGGGCGCAGCAGTCCTGGCCGGCGTTGTCGAGGAAGGAGAACGGGTCGACGGCGGTCCTGAGGTCGGCGTCGGCGAAGACGATGTTGGGGCTCTTGCCGCCGAGTTCGAGGGTGACCTGCTTGACCTGGTCGGCGCAGAGTTCCATGACGCGCTTGCCGGTGCGGGTGGAGCCGGTGAAGACGATCTTGGCGACGCCGGGGTGCCGGACGAGGGCCTCGCCGGTGATGTCGCCGCGGCCGGGCAGGACCTGGAAGAGGTGTTCCGGGAGTCCGGCCTCCAGGGCGAGTTCGGCGAGGCGCAGCGCGGTGAGCGGGGTGGTCTCGGCGGGCTTGAGGAGCACGGCGTTGCCCGCGGCGAGCGCGGGGGCGGTGCCCCAGGCGGCGATCGGCATGGGGAAGTTCCAGGGCGCGATCACGCCGACGACCCCGAGCGGTTCGAGGATCGTGACGTTCAGGCCGCCCGGCACCGGGATCTGCCGGCCGGAGAGCCGCTCGACGCCGCCGGCGGCGTAGTCGAGCAGGTCGCGGACGTTGCCGGCCTCCCAGCGGGCGTTGCCGAGGGTGTGGCCGGCCTCGCGGACCTCCAGGCGGGCGAGTTCTTCGAGGTGGTCGTCGACGGTCGCGGCGAAGCGGCGCAGCAGCCGGGCCCGGTCGGCCGGGGCGACGGCGGCCCAGGCGCGCTGGGCCTCGGCGGCCCGGCGCACGGCCGCGTCCACGTCCTGCGCGGCGGCGCCCGGAACGGTGGCGATCACCTCCTCCGTCGCCGGGTTGAGGATGTCCAGGGTGTGGTGCTCGGACACGTCGTTCCTCACAGGCGTTCGAAGGAGCGGCGCAGCTCCCAGTCGGTCACGGCGGCGTCGAAGGCGGCCAGTTCGACGCGGGCCATGTTCAGGTAGTGCGCGACGACCTCGTCGCCGAAGGCGGCCTTGGCGATGGGGCTGTTCTCCCACAGCTCGGCGGCCTCGCGGAGGGTGGTCGGCACATGGGCGTAGTCGGCGGCATAGGCGTTCCCTGCGCACACCTCCGGCAGTTCGAGCTTCTGCTCGATGCCGTACAGCCCGGCCGCGATCAGTCCGGCGACGGCGAGGTGCGGGTTGACGTCACCGCCGGGGAGCCGGTTCTCGAAGCGCATCGAGCGGCCGTGGCCGACGACGCGCAGGGCGCAGGTGCGGTTGTCGTAGCCCCAGGCCACGGCGGTGGGGGCGAAGGAGCCCGGCTGGAACCGTTTGTAGGAGTTGATGTTGGGGGCGTAGAGCAGCGAGAAGTCGCGGAGCGCGGCCAGCTGTCCCGCGAGGAAGTAGCGCATGACCTGGGACATCTCCTGCCCGGCGGCCATGACGTTGACGCCGTCCGCGTCCGCGAGGGAGAGGTGGATGTGACAGGAGTTGCCCTCGCGCTCGTTGTACTTCGCCATGAAGGTGAGCGACATGCCCTCCTGCGAGGCGATCTCCTTGGCGCCGGTCTTGTAGACCGCGTGCTGGTCGCAGGTGACGAGGGCCTCGTCGTACTTGAAGGCGATCTCGTGCTGCCCGGGGTTGCACTCGCCCTTGGCGGACTCGACGGTCAGCCCGGCGGCGGCCATCTCGTTGCGGATCCGGCGGAGCAGGGGCTCGATACGGCCGGTGCCGAGGACCGAGTAGTCGATGTTGTACTGGTTGGCCGGGGTCAGCCCCTTGTAGCCGGCATCCCAGGCCTGCTCGTAGGTGTCCTTGAAGACGATGAACTCCAGCTCGGTGCCGACGTTGGCGGTGTAGCCGAGTTCGGCGAGGCGCTCCAGCTGGCGGCGCAGGATCTGGCGGGGCGCGGCGACGACCGGGGAGCCGTCGTTCCAGGCGAGGTCGGCGATGAGCATGGCCGTGCCCTCGTTCCACGGCACCCGGCGCAAAGTGCTGAGGTCCGGGATCATGGCGAAGTCGCCGTAGCCGCGGTCCCAGGAGGACATCGCGTAGCCGTCGACGGTGTTCATCTCGGTGTCGACGGCGAGGAGGTAGTTGCAGCCCTCGGTGCCGTGGGCGAGGACGTCGTCGAGGAAGAAGCGCGCGGCGAACCGCTTGCCCTGGAGGCGCCCTTGCATGTCGGGGAAGGCCAGGACGACAGTGTCGATCTCACCGCCCGCGACGAGGGTGTGGAGTTCCTCGACGGTGAGCGGGGGTGTGCGGTCTGCCACGGGAAAGCCTCCTAGGGGCTTCTTCGGCCGTCCGGGAGCCATGCAGCCATCCGGGGAGCCATAAGGTATTACCCGTAACCATTAGTTGGGAAGGGGGAACCGCCATATGTCACGGACAGGGGCGGAACCGGATACTCCGTGGGCCGACGACCGGCTGGCGTCCGTGCTGCGGCCGGTGCGGGCCGGCAACGGCTTCGAGGAGGCCCTGGAGCAGATCCTCCAGGTGGTCCGGCTGGGGCTGGTGCCGGGCGGCGAGCGGCTGCCGGCGGAGCGCGACCTGGCCGAGCGGCTCGGGATCAGCCGGGTGACGCTGCGCGAGGTGCTGAAGGTGCTCCAGGACCAGGGGCTGATCGAGGCGCGGCGCGGGCGGTACGGAGGAACGTTCGTGCTGCCGCGGGTGGACACCCCGGGCGAGGACGAGCTGCGCCGCCGGCTGAAGGACATCGACGTCGAGGACACCCTGCGGTTCCGCGAGGTGCTGGAGGTGGGCGCGGCCGGTCTGTGCGCGGCACACGGTCTGACCGGCGCGGAGGTCGAGCGGCTGCGGACGGCGCTGGCCCGTACGCACAACGCGCCGCTCACGGAGTACCGCCGACTGGACACCCTGCTGCACCTCACGATCGCCGAGCTGTCCGGCTCCCCGTCGCTCGCGGCCCAGTACGCGGGCGTACGCGCCGGGGTCAATGAACTCCTCGACTGCATCCCGCTGCTGGTGCGGAACCTGGAGCACTCGCAGCAGCAGCACACCGCCCTGGTGGAGGCCGTGCTCGACGAGGACGCGGAGGCGGCGCGGGAGATCATGCGCGAGCACTGCGCCGGCACGGCGGCCCTGCTGCGTGGCTTCCTGGGGTGAGCTCCCGAGGCGAGCTCCCGGGGTGGGACCACACCCCGGGAGGAGCACGATTTACGTTCGGTTAACGCAGGGGTATTGCTTTCGGACACCCACCCCACAAAGGTATGCATCCATTCCTTTGAGTGGGGAGAGTGCGCCATGTCCCTGAAAGCCACGGACACCGCCGATGCGGCGGACGACTATCTGGAGCGCCGTACGCTCCGCCGGGGCAGCGCCGGCTGGGTGCTGCTGACCGGCCTCGGCGTCGCCTATGTCGTCTCCGGCGACTTCTCCGGCTGGAACCTCGGCCTCGCGAAGGGCGGCTTCGGCGGCCTGGCGATCGCCACGGTCCTCATGGGCACCATGTACGCCTGCCTGGTCTTCGCCCTCGCCGAGCTGTCCGCGATCCTGCCCACGGCGGGCGGCGGCTACGGCTTCGCGCGCCGGGCGCTCGGCCCCTGGGGCGGCTTCCTGACCGGCACGGCGATCCTGATCGAGTACGTGCTCGCCCCCGCCGCCATCGTGATCTTCATCGGCGACTACATCGAGTCGCTGGGCCTGTTCGGGCTGACGTCCAGCTGGCCGGTGTACCTGTTCTGCTTCGCGGCGTTCATCGGCATCCACCTGTGGGGTGTCGGCGAGGCGCTGATCGCCAGCTTCGTCGTCACCGGCATCGCGGTCTTCGCCCTGATCGTGTTCGCGCTGGGCGCGCTGCCGGACTTCAGCGTGTCCGCGCTCGACGACATCCCGGTCGACTCCTCCGCCTTCGGCGCGAGTTCCTGGCTGCCGATGGGGCTGCTCGGGATCTGGGCGGCGTTCCCGTTCGGCATGTGGTTCTTCCTGGGCGTCGAGGGCGTGCCGCTGGCCGCCGAGGAGACCAGGGACCCGGCCCGTACGCTGCCGAAGGCGATCCGCTGGTCGATGGGCATCCTCGTGGTGCTGGCCGTGATCACCTTCTTCGCGGCGGCCGGGGCGCGCGGCTCCAACGCCATCCAGGCGGCCGGCAACCCGCTGGTCGAGGCGCTCCAGCCGGACGGCAAGGCCACCACGCTCAGCCGGTTCGTGAACTACGCCGGTCTGGCCGGCCTCGTGGCCTCCTTCTTCTCCCTGATCTACGCGGGCTCCCGGCAGCTCTTCGCCCTCTCCCGGGCCGGCTACCTCCCCCGCGTGCTGTCCCTCACCAGCAGTCGCAAGGCCCCGTATCTGGGTCTGCTGGTGCCGGGCGCGATCGGTTTCGCGCTGGCCGCGGCCACCGGGGACGGCGGCCGGATGGTGAACATCGCCGTCTTCGGCGCCACGATCAGCTACGCCCTGATGTCCCTCTCGCACATCGTCCTGCGCCGCCGGGAGCCGGGTCTTGAGCGGCCGTACCGCACACCGGGCGGTGTGCTGACCTCCTCGGTCGCCCTCGTCCTCGCCTGCTCGGCGCTGGTGGCGACCTTCCTGGTGGACGTGACGGCCGCGTTCATCGCGCTCGGCGTGTACGCGGTCGCGGCGGCGTACTTCGGGCTCTACAGCCGAAAGCACCTGGTGGCGAAGGCGCCGGAGGAGGAATTCGCCGCACTGGCCGCCGCCGAGGCAGAGTTGGCCCGGGACTGACGGTTCCGTCTGCCGCGTTTCCTGTGTGAGGAGCATGTGTGACCAGGCCGTTGATCGGTGTGAGTACGTATCTGGAGTCCGGCGCGCGCTGGGGCGTCTGGGAGCTGGAGGCGGCGCTGCTGCCCGTCGGCTACCCCCGGCTCGTGCAGGCGGCGGGCGGCGTCGCGGCGATGCTGCCACCGGACGACCCGTCGTACGCCGCCGGGGCGGTCGCCCGCCTCGACGGCCTGGTCGTCGCGGGTGGCCCCGACGTGGATCCCGCCCTGTACGGCGCGGAGCGCTCCCCGCGCTGCGGCCCGCCCTCGCCCGCGCGGGACGCGTGGGAGCTGGCGCTGATCCGGGCGGCGCTGGACACCGGCACGCCCCTCCTGGGCATCTGTCGGGGCATGCAGCTCCTGAACGTCGCCCTCGGCGGCACGCTGGTCCAGCACCTCGACGACCATGTGGCCGAGGTCGGCGTCTTCGGCCGCCACGCCGTGAAGCCCGTGCCAGGCACCCGCTACGGCGACCTCGTCCCCGAGGAGACCGACGTCCCCACGTACCACCACCAGGCCGTCGACCGCCTCGGCACCGGCCTCCTCCCCTCCGCCCACGCCTGCGACGGCACGATCGAGGCCATCGAACTCCCCGACCCCGCGTGGGTACTGGGCGTCCAGTGGCACCCGGAGATGGGCGAGGACCTGCGCGTGATGCGAGCGCTCACGACAGCGGCGGCGTGAGTGGGCCGGGGCGCCTAATGAGTGGGGGGTGCGGGTTCGTCGGCGGGTGCGGCTCCGGTGGGGGCTTCTCGCGCAGTTCCCCGCGCCCCTGAGAACAACGGCCCCTGCGGTCCGTTGGAAAAGCACGGGGCGCGGCCCCTGCTTTTTCCGGGGCGCGGGGAACTGCGCGACCAGCCCCCACCGGACCGGCGGCCGAGAACGAACCCACCCCGCGCGGAGCGCGAAGGGGGTCGAAGGGGCGCAGCCCCTGGGGATGGGACGGGTAGGGGCGGCGGGGGCGAGGAAAGCCCGGGTCAGCCGACCGGGGCGCCCCGGGTGAGCCCCAACAGATCCCGCGCCGGCCCCGCGGGCCGGTGCCCCGTGGGCCAGACCGCCCGCAACGCCCGCCGCAGCCGCACCCCGTCCACGGGAACACGCACCAGACGCCGAGCGGAGAGCTCCTCCCCGAGGGCCAGTTCGCTCAGCACCGCCGGCCCCGCACCGCTCAGCGCCGAGGACTTCACCGCCGTCGTCGAGGACAGCTCGATGAGCGGCCGGGCCAGACCGCCGAGCGCCGCCTCCAGAACCTGGCGCGTGCCCGACCCCTTCTCCCGGAGGATCAGCGGCGTGGCGGCCAGCTCGGCCGCCTCCAGAGGCTTGCGACGGCGCGCCCAGGGATGGCTGGGCGCGGTCACCACGATCAGGTGGTCGTGGGCTATCACGGCCGCGTCCAGCCCGGCCGGCACCGTCGGCCCCTCGACGAACCCGAGATCGGCCTCGTCCGCGAGCAGCCGCTCCGCGACGACCGTCGAGTTCCCCGCGAGCAGCGACACCGCCGTGTCCGGACGCGCGGTGCGCAGCGCGATGAGCCAGCCGGGCAGCAGATACTCGGCGATCGTCATGCTCGCGGCGACCCGGAGCCGGGAGTCCCGCCGGTCCCGCAGCGCCTGCGCGCCCACGTCGAACGCCTCGGCCGCCTCCACGATCCGCCGGGCCCAGTCCGTGACCAGCGCCCCCGCGTCCGTGAGCCGGGACCCGCGCGGCGACCGGTCGACCAGCGCGACCCCCAACTGCCGTTCCATGGACCGGATCCGGCTGCTCGCGGCCGGCTGGGTGATCCCCAGCTCCCGCGCCGCCCGCCCGAGCGAGCCCAGCCGGGCCACGGCCAGCAGCAGTTCGAGCGCCCCGAGATCCGGCACCCGGTGGGCCAGCCCGCCCCGCCCCTCGCTCGTCTCACTCATAACCCCAGCTTATGCCCCCATGCAAGGGGACTCCCTGGTGGCCCCCGCGCGGCGGCGGGACGCTCGAAGCATGGCCACCGCAGTACGCCCCGCCCCCACCATTCCCCCCACTCACCCCACTCACCCCGCCCAGCCCGGCCAACCCGTCCTGCCCCGCCCGCACCCCCGTCTCCCCGCCCTCCGCCACCTCGGCCCGAACTGGTACGCCCCGGTCATGGGCACCGCGATCGTGGCCTCGGCCGGTGCCGGGCTCCCCCTGGACGTCCCGGGACTGCGGACGGCCTGCGCGGCGGTCTGGGCGCTCGCGCTCCTCGCCCTGGTCGCCGTCCTCGGCGCCCGCGCGCTGCACTGGGCCCACCACCGCGACCAGGCCCGAGCCCACCTCCTCGACCCGGCCGTGGCCCCCTTCCACGGCTGCCTCTCCATGGCCCTGCTGGCCGTCGGCGGCGGTGCCCTGGTCGTCGGCCGGGACTGGATCGGGACGCGCGCGGCCGTCGCGGTGGACGTCGTGCTCTTCGGCGCCGGGACGGCCATGGGCGTGGTCGCCGCCGTCGTCGTGCCGTATCTGATGGTGGTCCGGCACCGGATCGAGCCGTCGCAGGTGACGCCCGTCCTGCTGCTCCCCCTCGTCGCGCCCATGGTCTCCGCCGCGCTCGGCCCGCCGCTCGTCCCGTATCTGCCGCCGGGGCAGGCCCGGCAGACGCTGCTGTTCGGCTGTCTCGCGCTGTTCGGGCTGAGCCTGCTGGCCACGCTGCTGGTGCTGCCGCTGGTGTTCGGCCGGCTGGTCACGGCGGGGCCGCTGCCGCTCGCCCTCACCCCGAGCCTCTTCCTGGTCCTGGGCCCCCTCGGGCAGTCGACGACCGCCGCCGGCAACCTCGCCGACGCGGCCCCCGACGCCGTACCGACCCCGTACCCGCGGGGCCTCACCGCCTTCGCCGTGGTCTACGGCGTCCCCGTCATGGGCTTCGCGCTGCTCTGGCTCGCGCTGGCCGCGGCGATGGTCGTGCGGGCCCGGCGGCGGGGCATGGGGTTCTCGCTGGGCTGGTGGGCGTTCACGTTCCCGGTCGGCACCTGTGCGACCGGCGCGGAGGGGCTGGCCCGGCACACGGGGCTGGTCGCCCTCGACGTCCTCGCCGTCGCTCTGTACGTGCTGCTGCTCGCGGCCTGGCTGACGGCCGCCGGGTGCACGGCGCGCGGTCTGGTCAGCGGTGAGCTGCTCGCAGCGCCTCGCCCAGCACCCGCGGGGCCTCGGCCAACGACGGCCCGTACCAGGTGAGATGACGGCCGCTGACCAGGGCGCACGGCAGGCCGGGGAACGCCTCGGGGCCGTCGTCGGCGGTGAAGAGGTACGGCTCGTCGGGCAGGACCACGACATCGGGGGCGGCGGCCCGCAGTTCCTCGACGGGGATCCGGGGATAGCGTTCCGCGTGCCCGGTGTACAGATGGTCCACGCCCAGCCGGGCGAGGACGTCACCGGCGAAGGTGTCCCGGCCGAGGACCATCCAGGGGCGGCGCCAGATGGGCACCACGGCGGTCGTACGACGGCCGGGCGTCAGCGGTCCGGTCTCCGCCGCGTCCGCGCCCGGCGGCCGGGACCACGCCGACTCCGCCTCGTCCAGCCAGCGTGGCCGGGACCGGGCCCCGCAGGCGCGCAGCACTCGGTCCAGTTCGGTGAGGGCGCCCGGCACGTCCCGTACCTCGGTGACGAGGACCTCGACGCCGGCCTCCCGCAGGGCGGTGAGGTCGGGCTCGCGGTTCTCCTCCTCGTTGGCGATGACGAGGTCGGGGGCCAGCCGGGCGATGACCTCGGTCTTGGGGTTCTTGGTCCCGCCGATCCGGACGACATCAAGATCATCCGGGTGGGCGCACCAGTCGGTGGCCCCCACCAGCACACCGGGCAGCGTCACGGCGACGGCCTCCGTCAGCGACGGGACGAGGGAGACGACACGGGGACCGGAGGGCGCGGAGGACAGGGAGGGCACGGAGGACAGGGGGCGCATGGCCGGGCTCACGCGCCCTGCCGGTGCCGGTCCTCCAGCGCCTCGATGTGGTCCGCGACGGCCACCACGATCACCCGGGTCTCCGGCTCGGTGGCCCGCCAGCGGTGCCGTACGCCACCGGACATGTACAGCGTGTCGCCGCGCCCGAGACGATGGGCGCGGCCCTCGGCCTCGACCTCGACGGCGCCCTCGACGACGTACATCAGTTCGTCGTTGCGGTGCTGGACCTCGCGTCCCTCGTCGTGGTCGCCGGTGAACTCCATGGCGTGCAGCTGGTGGTGACCGCGCACCAGGGAGCGCGAGCAGGAGTCGGGGGGCGTGAAACCGTCCTCGTCGGCGGCGCGCACGACATCGACGCTGCACGCCGGGTCGGCCGCCGCGAGGAGTTCCACTGCGGTGGTGCCGAGGGCGTCCGCGATGCGGTCCAGGGAGGGCCTGCTGGGGCGGGCCCGTTCGTTCTCGACCTGGCTCAGGAAGGGGACCGACAGGCCGCTGCGCTCGGCCACGGCGGCGAGGGTGAGCTGCTGTGCCCGGCGCCGCCGCCGGACGGCCGCGCCCACCCGAAGGGGCTGTTCTTTGTGGTCGCCCATCGCTCCGGCTCCCTCCTTCGCTCGTCGGTCGGCTCGCGGACGCCCACCGGGTGGGCTCGCGAACGCTCACAGGTCCGGTTACGGATGCCCACCCGTCCGGTACTCATCGGGCACGTTTCTCCTGAGGAGTTCTCTGCACCCTACGCATGTTCGGCAAACCGTTTCATGCGGCCGTCACATCCCTGTAAACCGGCAGGGGGTCCATGCTCACACTTCGCGCCAGTGGCGCCACCGTCGCGCCCGCCTTCCCGGGGCCTCCGGGCGCGGCACGGCGAGGGGATCCGCCGCCCCGGCGATCGCGTGGGGTGGCCCGTCCGGCACACCCCGTCACCGGATCGCGTACGCGCGTCCACCTGCCGTCGAAGCCGTCCCGCGCAGCGAGGACACGGTCCGGCCGGACACCGCGACCGCCCTCCACGTCATGAAGCCGTGGAGGGCGGAACGGAGTTGAGGACGCGAGCGCGGTCCGCCCCACCGGCCGGAGGGCCACGTGACCCGGCGGGTGCGGACCGCCACAGGGTTGTCCGGATCTTTCTCGTACGTCAGTACGCGACCCCCCGTGTCCGTTCGGGGCGTCGCGTACCGGCTGCTTCCTACTTCACGGGGGCCATCTCGTCGACGATCCCCGGATGCGCGTCGATCCACTTCTCGACGCCCTCGTCCTCCTGACCGCGTCCGGCCTCCTGGATGGCCTGCTCCAGGCTCATCAGCTCGTCCGGGGTCATGTGCCAGTTCTTCAGCCAGCCGTTCAGCTCGGAGTACTTCTTCGGGAAGCCCTTTCCGGCGAGCGTACGGATCTGGGTGTTCGCGCCCCAGGTCTTCTCGGGGTCGGCGAGCCGGGTGAGGTCGTACTTGTCGTACGCCCAGTGCGGCGACCAGGGCACGACGGCGATCGGCTCCTTCTTCGCGTAGGCCCGGTCCAGTTCGGCGAGCATCGAACTCGTCCCGGCCCTGGTGAGCTTGAGGTCGGACAGCCCGTAGGCGGGCATGACCGTCTTCTCCAGCCGGACCATCTGGCCCGTGCCGGGCTCGATGCCGACGATCCGGCCCTTGAACTCGTCCTTGTGCGTGCGCAGATCGTCCATCGTGCGCACGCCCTTGACGTACGACGGGACGGCGATCTCCAGCGAGGTCCTGTCGTACCAGGCGCCGAGGTCGACGAGGTCGTTCTTGTACTTGTCCCAGTACGACTTCTGCGCGACCGGCAGCCAGGCGTCGAACTCGACGTCGATCTGCCCGGTGGAGAGCCCGGTGTACAGCGGGCCGATCATGGTCTCGACGACGACCTTGATCAGGTCGACGACCGGCCCGAGGTTGTCGCGCAGCCAGTCGACGCCGTGGGCGACCCAGTCGCCGATGTGGATCCTAGGCACTGGCCTTCACCACCCGTACATGCTTCCCGCGCGGGGCGTCGCACGGCAGGGGCTCGCCCTGCGCGTCGCCCTCGCCCAGCTGGTCGTGCTGGTCGCCGAGGAAGCCGATCAGCCGGCGCTGGGGGACGACACCGACGGCGGTGCCCTCCCTCGTCGACCACCGCGACGGGGTGGGAGAGACGGGCGGCGATCGCGCACAGCTCCGCGAAGGAGGTGTCCGGAGCGGCCGTCTCGCAGCCGCAGTCCGCCTCGTCGCCTCGTACGGCGGTGTCCATCACGGCCTCGGCGGTGAGCACCCGGGAGCGGTCGACGTCCTGGGTGAAGGAGGCCACGTAGTCGTCGGCGGGACGGATCAGGATGTCCTCGGCGGTGCCGGTCCGCACGATCCGGCCGTCGCGCATCACGGCGATGCGGTCGCCCAGGCGCATGGCCTCGTTGAGGTCGTGCGTGATGAAGACGATGGTCTTCTTCAGGGTCTGCTGGAGTTCCAGCAGCTGGTCCTGCATGTCCCGGCGGATCAGCGGGTCGAGCGCGCTGAACGACTCGTCCATCAGCAGCAGATCGGCGTCGGTGGCGAGGGCGCGGGCCAGGCCCACGCGCTGCTGCATACCGCCGGACAGCTCGTCCGGCCAGGACTTCTCCCAGCCCGCCAGACCGCACAGGGCGAGCGCCTCGCCGGCCCGCCGCAGCCGCTCGGCGCGCGGAACGCCCTGGACCTCCAGGCCGTACGCGGCGTTCTCCAGGACGCTGCGGTGCGGGAACAGCGCGAAGTGCTGGAAGACCATGCTGATGCCGTGGGCGCGCACCTCCCGCAGTTCACGGTCGCCGATCTCGGTCAGGTCCCGGCCGCCGAAGCGGACATGGCCGGCGGTGGGCTCCAGGAGCCCGTTGAGCATGCGCAGCAATGTGGACTTGCCGGACCCGGACAGGCCCATGACGACGAAGATCTGGCCCGGCTCCACCGTGAAGGAGGCGTCGATCACGGTGGTGGTGGTGCCCTCGGCACGCAGTTCCTCGCGGTCGGCGCCGGACCTCAGCCGGTCCACCGCGTCATCGGGTCGTCGGCCGAAGACCTTGAACAGGCCCTCGGCTTCGAGTCTGGACGATTCCTTGGCCGGCCCCTCGGCCGACTCCTTGGCTGACACATGCACCTCTCGGATCGCAACGGAACGGCTCGTCTCCCCGCCCCGCAGGTCTGCCGTGGAGCGCGGCGGGATCGGCCCGCCCGGCCGGTGGTCCCGGGGACCCCGGGCCGACGCTGCTCCGGGGCCGCGCCTGCCCCGGCCCTTCGGGGACAAACGTGACAGTGGCCCGCTTCACAGGGCGTTCACCGCAGGTCAGGGGTGTTCACGGGGTGGGTGCAAGGGGCGCACGGGGTGCGCGGGGTACGCGGGGTACGCAGGTGGGGGCGTACGGGTGCCACGGACGGTTGCCGAACAGACGCGCGAGGCGGGCGCGAGCCCATGGCACGGACGGTCGCACGCCCCCGCGCGCGGGGCTCGTCGGGAGCCGGGTGTCGGTGGCGTACGGCATGATGCGGGGCGTGACCCGACGTCTGATGCTCCTCGACACCGCCTCGTTGTACTTCCGTGCCTACTTCGGGGTGCCGGAATCCGTGAAGGCCCCGGACGGCACCCCGGTGAACGCCGTGCGCGGGCTGCTCGAGTTCATCGACCGGCTGGTCAAGGACCACCGGCCGACGGACCTGGTCGCGTGCATGGACGCGGACTGGC
The DNA here is from genome assembly GCF_009184865.1 of Streptomyces phaeolivaceus. NCBI lineage: Bacteria > Bacillati > Actinomycetota > Actinomycetes > Kitasatosporales > Streptomycetaceae > Streptomyces > Streptomyces phaeolivaceus. The sequence continues at coordinate 1,613,068 of NZ_CP045096.1, forward strand.
GGCCACAGTGGCGGGTCGACCTGATCCCCTCCTACAAGGCGCACCGTGTGGCCGAGGAGCGCGCGGCCGGGCCGGACGAGGAGGAGGTGCCGGACACGCTGTCGCCGCAGGTGCCGGTCATCGAGGCGGTGCTCGACGCGCTCGGCATCGCGCGCGTGGGCGTCGCCGGGTACGAGGCGGACGACGTGATCGGCACCTTCACGGCCCTGGCGAAGGACCCGGTCGACATCGTCACCGGCGACCGCGATCTGTACCAGCTGGTCGACGACGGGCGCGGCGTGCGGGTGCTCTACCCCCTGAAGGGCGTGGGCACGCTGCAGCTGACCGACGAGGCGTGGCTGCGGGAGAAGTACGGGGTGGTCGGGCGCGGGTACGCGGATCTGGCGCTGCTGCGCGGCGACCCGAGCGACGGACTGCCCGGGGTGCCCGGTATCGGTGAGAAGACGGCGGCGAAGCTGCTCGACCAGTTCGGCGATCTGGCCGGGATCATGGCCGCGGTCGACGACCCGGCGGCGAAGCTCACCCCGTCGCAGCGCAAGCGGCTGGACGAGGCGCGGCCGTATGTCGCGGTCGCCCCGAAGGTGGTCCTGGTGGCCGCGGACGTACCCTTGCCGGACGTCGACACGGCTCTGCCGCGCGAACCGCGGGACCCGGCGGCGCTGGAGGCACTCGCGACCCGCTGGGGACTCGGCGGTTCGCTGCAACGGCTGCTCACCACACTGCAGGCGTGAGAGGGACGCCCCCGTGAGCGGGGCGTACGCCGGAGGGTGGGGTGACACTGCGGTGGTGAGGGCTCTGAGGCGCGATTCACATCGTGAAGTCCTCGCACGCGCCACGAGCGTGGGGTGCCAACAAGGGGGAGATGATAACTTAGGTAAGCCTTAGCTAGGTATTTGGGAGGCCGTCATGGCAGAGCGTCCGGTACGCAGGACCCCGAAGCCCCACTCCGCGCGAGTCGTCCGCACCGAGCGGCTGACCCCGCACATGCAGCGCGTCGTACTCGGCGGCGACGGCCTCGCGGAGTTCTCACCGCGCGGCAGCACCGATCACTACGTGAAGCTCCTGTTCGGCCCCGAGGGTGTCACCTACCCGGAGCCCTTCGACCTGGAGCGGATCCGCGCGGAGTTCCCCCGGGAGCAGTGGCCCGTGACCCGGACGTACACCGTGCGTGCCTGGGACCCCGAACCGGGCGAGCTGACCATCGACTTCGTGCTCCACGGCGACGAGGGCATCGCCGGCCCCTGGGCCACCCGGGTCCAGCCGGGCGAGCTGGTCCGCTTCCTCGGCCCCGGCGGCGCGTACGCGCCCGACCCGGAGGCCGACTGGCATCTCCTCGTCGGCGACGAGAGCGCCCTGCCGGCGATCGGCGCCTCCCTGGAGGCCCTGCCCGACGGTGCCCGCGTCCACGCGATCGTCGAGGTCGCCGGGCCCGAGGAGGAGCAGAAGATCAACTCCGATGTGGAGGTCGTCTGGCTGCACCGCGGCGACCGTCCCGTCGGCGCCGCCCTGGTCGAGGCCGTACGCGCCCTGCGCTTCCCCGAGGGCCGTCCGCACGCCTTCGTGCACGGCGAGGCGGCCTTCGTGAAGGAACTCCGCCGCCTCCTCCGCGTCGAACTCGCCGTCCCCCGCGAGGACCTGTCCATCTCCGGCTACTGGCGCCTCGGCCACGACGAGGACGGCTGGCAGGCGTCGAAGCGGGAGTGGAACGCCCGCGTGGAGGCGGAGCAGGAGGGCACGCCGACGACGGAGTGAACGCCGGGGCCCGGACCCGCCGGGCCCATGCGGACGAAGAGGGCCGTCGGGGATCCGCCGAGCGATGCGGCGACCGATCCGGCGGTCACACGCGCGGACGGCCCCCGCATCGGCCGCGCCGACGTCGACCGAGACGCGCGGCGGGGCCGACCGGGAACCCTCAGCCGGTCGTGAGCACATCCACCAGCCGGGCCAGCGCGTCCGCGAGCGCGGCCGTCCCCGGCCCCGTCGCCGCCCCGCCCGGCTCCGCCATGTACACATCCCGGCGGATCTCGATCATCAGCGCGGTCACCCTCGGGTCGCGCCCGTAGTACCTCAGCGGGACGTACGTGCCCCCGAACGGGCTGTTGACGCCGGTGCCGCCGAACCCGGCGAACGCCTCCTCGGCGGCGGCCAGCAGCCCGGCCGGGGTGTGGAAGGGGTCGGTGCCCAGACAGACGGGCGGCCGGGGACCGTCACCGTGCAGCTCGTACGGCAGGGACTCGCTCGGATACGAGTGGACGTCGACGACCACGGCCCGCCCCACGGCCGCCAGCCGCTCCGCCACGGCGTCGGTCATGGCGGCGGCGTACGGATGGAAGTAGGCGTCGACGAGCGCCCGCCCACCCTCCGGCACCCGCCCACCCTCCGGCGGCCGGCCGTCGTCCCCGGCCCGGCGGAGCACCTCGCCGTGCGTGGTCCTCGTATAGACCGCCCCCATGCCCACCGCGAGCATCTCCTCCCGCTCGTCCGGGAACCGCTCGGGGTCGACGACCAGCCGGGACAGCCGATTCACGAACCTCCAGGGCCGCACGCCCGACCGCTCGGCGGCCCGCCCGGCGATCCGGTCCGTGTACGCGTCGGTGATGTGGTCCAACTCCCGCTCCAGCGCGGCGTCGTCGAGCACGATCCCGTCCCGTACGGCCGCCGGGATCACCCGGGAGCTGTGCGGCACATGCAGCAGCACGGGTGACTCGGGGGCGCCCGGGAGAAGCCGGCAGAAGGCCGACACATCACTCATCCGGGGATCCTCGCACAAGCCCCCGACCCGCACGCGCCCCCGTCCCCCGCCCTTCTCCGCACCCCTCTCCCCCTCCCTTCCCCCAACTACCCGCCCCGGCCGTGGTCGTGAGGATTTGGGCTCGCTCCGGACACGGTCGCGTGACACGCGCGACACAGGCCTCCCCTAATTTCTGTCGCCCGACAGGAATTCGCGCCGCTCGTGCGTGAACGCTCGCGCGCGAACGCTCGCGCCGCTCGTGCGAAAGCAGGTTGCCGCCATGACGAGCACCGCCCCCGACATACGCCCGGAGCCACCCCACTCCCCCGACGACGGCTCGCTGATCGAGTTCGGCTACCGCCAGGAGCTGCACCGCAGTCTGAGCAGATACGCCTCGTTCGCCGCCGGTTTCTCCTTCATCTCGGTCCTCACGACCGTCTTCCAGTTCTTCGCCTTCGGGTACGCGTTCGGCGGCCCGGTCTTCTTCTGGACCTGGCCGGCGGTACTCCTCGGCCAACTGCTGGTGGCCGCCTGCTTCGCGGAACTGGCGGCGCGCTACCCGATCTCGGGCGCGATCTACCAATGGTCCTCGCGTCTGTCCAACCGGACCTTCGGCTGGTTCGCCGGCTGGATCATGGTGATCGGCCAGATCGTGGTGGTCGCGGCGGCGGCGCTCGCGCTGCAGATGGTGATGCCCGCGATCTGGTCGGGCTTCCAGATCGTGGGCGGCGACCCGACGCCCACCACGGCGACGGGCGCGGCGAACGCGGCCGTCCTGGGCGTGATCCTGCTGGCCCTCACCACGTTCGTGAACGTCCTCGACAACCGGGTGCTGTCCGTGGTCAACCGGGTGGGCGTGACCGCCGAGATCATCGGCGCGGTCCTCATCATCGTCCTGCTCCTCACCCACTCCGAGCGCTCGCCCGGCATCACCTTCCACACCGCCGAGGGCAGCAGCGACCTCCTCGGCGCCCTGCTGGTGGGCTCGTTCATGGCGGCGTACGTGATGATCGGCTTCGACAGCGCGGGCGAGATGAGCGAGGAGACACACAACCCCCGCCGCACCGCGCCCCGCACGATCCTCACGGCGCTGGGCGCGGCCGGCCTGCTCGGCGGCCTCCTGGTCCTGGCCGGACTGCTGGCCGCGCCGAGCCTCACCGACGGGCGACTGGGCGTGGACGGTCTTAGCTACGTCCTGACCAGCAGCCTCGGCGACGGGGTGGGCCGGTTCCTGCTCGCCGACGTGGTGGTGGCGATCACCGTGGCGACGCTCGCGATCCAGACGTCGGCCTGCCGCATGCTGTTCTCGATGGCCCGCGACGGCCAGCTCCCCTTCGCCGGGCGGCTCGCCAAGGTCAACCCGCGCACCGGGATGCCCACCGCTCCCGCCGTGGTCGTCGGCGTCCTCGCCGCCGCCCTGCTGCTCCTCAACTTCGCCTCGCCGGAGGCGTTCCTGGCCATCGGCACCACCTGCATCGTGATGCTGTACCTGGCGTACGCGATGGTCACCGGCCCGCTCCTGGTCCGCCGTCTCAAGGGCACGCTCCCCTCCGGCGGCACCGACGAGACCGGCAGCCCCCTCTTCTCCCTCGGCCGCCTGGGCATCCCCGTCAACGCCCTCGCCCTCCTCTACGGCCTCTTCATGACCGTCAACCTGGCCTGGCCCCGCGCCGAGGTGTACGACCCGGCGGGCGGCCACTGGTACTTCCAGTGGTTCACCGTGCTGTTCCTGCTGGCCACGGTGGTGCTCGGAGTTCTGTACCGGCTCATACGCGCGGGACGTGTGCGCTCCGCCGCGTGACCTGTCCGGGCTCTCCCGGATTCGGCTCGATTCCCCCCGCGACAGGCCTTGTCGTCCCGGACGGGGACATAGCACGGACGGCGCACTGGACGGCGCATGAAGCCGCGCATCCGACCTGCGGAGGGCGGTTCCATGCGCCGGAACAGCTCCATGCGCCGGGGTCGGCGCCCTTTCCGAGCGTCGAAAGCCATCGCATGGTCCGAAGTAGAAGCTTTTCAGGGCGGCTTGACGGCGCGAGGGAGTGCCGCGTCCGGGCCCGTGGAGGTGGTGTCCACATGTACACGCGGCCGACCGGGCCATCCGGCGGATCACTGAGAACGCGAGGCCTCCTGCCGCCGGGGCGCACCGCGCGCTACTGCGTGACGGCGCCTTCCGCAAGGTCCAAATCGCCTCGAACAGTTGACTAAACCCGCAGGCGCAGCGGAAGGTGGAGAGAATCCACGATCCCCCTCCACGCATGAGACAGCCACGGGGCCGGAGCACAGCGCGCAGTTCACGAACCTGGTCGACTCCGCCACCCGGAGGGCATCGTGGAATTCTCTGCTCCCGCCCGGTTACCCGAGGGCCTCCCCCTGTCTGAAACTCACTGCTCACGCCGGCCTTGAATACCCGACAGGAGATCAGCACGATGAGCACATCCTCGCTCCGAATGCTTTACTCATGGCAGGGGAACCCTAGCGTCGACCTGCTGAATCGCGAGGGCGACGTATGGACTTACGACATGGGACTCCTGCCCGTCGCAGCCGATCCGGACGAGTGGGCGGCCATCGGACTCGCCGACTGCACCGCGTGGTGCTATCCCGGTGCGGCAGAGGATGAGCTGTTCTTGGCGTACCACCTCTACGCATGGATGTTCGCCCTCGACCTGCTGTTTCCACGGACGTTCAAGGCCGAACGCGACCTCGCGGGAGCGCGGGCCCTGGTGGACCGGCTCTCGCTGTTCATGCCGGTGGACGGAATCTCCTACGCGATACCGAAGCACCCCATTGAGCGTTCCCTCGCCGATTTATGGACACGGATGACGCCGACCCGGTCGAGGGACTGGAAACGCAATATGCGAAATGCCGTGCTGGAATATGCCGATGGACAGTGCTGGGAGCTGGAATGCATGTGCGGTGGGCGCGTTCCTGATCCGGCCGAGTATCTCGTCCGCCGCCGCGGCTCATTCGGTGGCTATGTCGGGCTCTCCCTCGCCGAGCACGTGGCCGCCGCGGAGGTGCCGGCGCGCGTGCGTCTGTCCCGTCCGTTCCGCGCGCTGATGGACGCCTGGACCGACCTGCAGACGCTCTACAACGACGTCCGCTCCTACCGCCGGGAGGTCGAGCACGAGGACGAGACGTGCAACTTCGTCCTCGTGTACGCGAGGTTCCTGGACACCTCCGTCGACGAGGCGGCGACCCTGATCACCCGGCTGCGCGCGGCCAGGCAGACGGAGTACGAAGACCTCGAGAACGTCCAGCTCCCGGCACTGTGCGAACGGTTGCAGCTCAACGGCAGCGATCGTGAGCAGCTGGCGGCGGTCCTGGACGTGATGCGTTGCCACCTCGCCGCCGTGGACGTGTGGACGACGATCGCCGAGCGGTACCGGGCGCCCGCCCCAGGAGACGTACCGACGCCCAGGCCGTGATCACCGTCCGGTCGCCACCGCCACGTACGCTTGATCGTGTGAGACGTCGCACTCCGCCCCCGCCCTCTCCGCTGCCGCAGCGCGACGGGGTGGATCCGGTGCGGGTGCGGTTGCCGGCCGGGGGCGCGTGGGCGACCGTGCGGGATCATCTCGTGGCACGGCTCTCGGCCGGGCCCGGAGTGATCGACGCCATGCTCGACGAGGGACGGATCGTGGACGGCGGCGGGCGCCCGGTGCCGCGGGACATGGAGTACGTGCCGGGGATGTTCGTGTGGTTCCACCGGGAACCGCCGGACGAGGAGCGCGTGCCCTTCGCGATCGACGTCGTGTACCGGGACGAGCACATGGTGGTGGCCGACAAGCCGCATTTCCTGGCCACCACCCCGCGCGGCAGCCATGTCGTCGAGACGGCCCTGGCGCGGCTGCGACGGCAGCTGGAGATCCCGGCACTGGGCGCGGCCCACCGGCTGGACCGGCTGACGGCGGGGCTGCTGCTGTTCATCGTGCGACCGGAGGAGCGCGGCGCCTACCAGTCGCTGTTCCGTGACAGACGGGTGGTGAAGGAGTACGAGGCGGTGGCCCCGTACGACCCGGCGCTGGACCTGCCGCGCACGGTGCGCAGCCGGATCGTCAAGGAGCGTGGGGTGCAGGCGGCCCGCGAGGTGGAGGGCGAGCCCAACGCCGTCAGCCGGGTGGAGCTGCTGGAGCACCGTGACGGGCTCGCCCGGTACCGGCTGGTGCCGAGTACCGGGCAGACGCACCAACTGCGGGTGCACATGAGCGCTCTGGGGGTGCCGATTCTCGGCGATCCCCTCTATCCGGTGGTGGCCGCGCCCGCGGCGGCCGGGGACTTCCGGCGTCCGCTCCAACTGCTGGCGCGGGCGCTGGAGTTCACCGATCCGGTCACGGGACGCGAGCACCGGTTCGTCAGCCCGCGTGTGCTGCGGGCCTGGCCGTCGTACGAGGAGTGGGCGGGATGACGACGGTGGCCGGTCGGCTCACTCGCCTCGCCACCAGCGCAGGAGGCGGCGCAACACGCCCGACGGACGGGCGGGTTCGGGCCCGGACGACGGAGTGGGCGCGGAAGCGGGCTCGTCGGCCGGCGCGGCGGGGGCCGGTACCGTGGGCCGCGCCCGCTCGGGGCTGATCTCCCAGTCGTTCGGGTGCTGTCGGCGCACCGGGTTGACGGACGGCCGTTCCATGATGTCCTGCTGGGACTTCGGTGTGAACGTCACCGGCAGTTCCACCAGGTGCCGGTTGCCGATGGACGACCGCCAGCGCAGCTCGTGCTCCGCGCAGGCGAGCCGGATGTCCGGAACGCGCATCAGCAGCGCGTCGACACCGACGTCGGCGATGGCACGGCCGATGTCCTGACCCGGGCATTCATGAGGGCCGCCGCCGAAGGCGAGGTGCGAGCGGTTGCCCTGCATGTTGGCCTTGAGGTCGGGGCGGACGCGCGGATCGACGTTGCCCGGTGCCATGCCGAGGAGGAGTCCGTCGCCCTTGCGGATGCGCTGGCCGCCCAGTTCGGTCTCCTGCTTGGCGAAGTAGGCGAACACGGTGCTGAACGGCGGCTCGTCCCACAGGGACTGCTCGACCGCCTCGGGCACGGTCATCTGGCCGCCCTTCAGCTGGGCCCGGAAGCCCGGTTCGGTGAGCACCATGCGCAGCACGTTGGCGAGGAGGTTGGCCGTGGTCTCGTAGGCGGCGAGGAGCACCACACGCAGGTGTTCCCTGACCTCGTCGTCGGTGAGCCCGGCCGGATGGGTGACGAGGTGGCTGGTGAAGTCCTCCTCGGGCCGGGCCCGGCGGCGGACGGCGAGGCGACTGAGGACCTCCATGACATAGGCGTGGCTGGCGAGCGCGGTGTCGCTGCCCTTGAGACAGTCGCGGGTGGCCTGCACGAGCCGGTCGCCGTACTCCTCGGGCATGCCGAGGATCTCGCACAGGACCGCCATGGGCAGATGCTCGGCGAACTGGCCGACCAGGTCGGCCCTGCCCTCCTCGCAGAACTGGTTGACGAGGTGCTGGGTCGCCCGGTTGATGTGACGGCGGATGCCCCGGTGGTCGATGGTCGACATGGCGCCGGTGACCGCGCCGCGCAACCGCAGGTGCTCGTCGCCCTCGGCGTGGGCGCAGATGGGCTGCCAGGCGAAGTACGGCATCAGCGGGTGATCGGGCTTGACCGCGCCGTCCAGCATGGGAGTCCACAGCCGGCTGTCCTTGCAGAACTGCGACGGCGTACTCACCATGTGCATGTTCTCCCCATGCCCGAGCACCACCCAGATCGGCACGTCGTCATGGAGGAGGGCGGGGGCCACCGGGCCGTGTTCCGCGCGGAGTTTCTCGTAGACGGCTCCCAGGTCCTCCGCCTCGGGGCCGTAGAGGCGGCGGAGGCCGCCGGGGCCCGTGCCGTGGGCGGGGCAGCCGGGGGGCGGGGCGAGGGTGGGGCCGTCCGTGCCGGTCGGGGAGTGTGATTCAGGCGTCACGGTGATCGCTCCGAAAGGAAATGAGGTGGATCCGTCGACTGAGCGGTGGATCCGTTGTCTGAAGGGATGTGAAGGGGCATCGCGGGGAGGGATCGGGGGCCGGGTCAGGCCGTCGCCGCCCCGGATGCCGCCGCGCCGGATGCCGCCGCCCCCGACATCGCCAGGGAGTGCAGGAAGGTCATGAGGGTCATCAGGACGTCCCGGCTGGACGCCCGGCGGCGTGCGTCGCAGCGGACGATCGGGATCTCCGCGGCCAGGTCGAGGGCCTGCCGCAGCTCGTCGATGGCGTAACGGGGCGCGTCCGGGAAGTCGTTGACCGCGACGACGAAGGGCACCCCGCGCTCCTCCAGGCGCCCCATGACATCGAAGCTGACCTCCAGCCGGCGCGTGTCGACGAGCACGACCGCGCCGAGGGCGCCCTCGAACAGGCCGTTCCACAGGAACCAGAAGCGCTCCTGCCCGGGGGTGCCGAAGAGGTAGAGCACCAGTTCGTCCGTGATGCTGATCCGGCCGAAGTCCATGGCCACGGTGGTGGCGGTCTTGGACTTGGAGCCGAAGTTGTCGTCGACCCCGATACCGGCCTGCGTCATCGTCTCCTCGGTCGTCAGCGGCCTGATCTCGCTGACGGACCCCACCATGGTCGTCTTGCCGACGCCGAAACCGCCCACGATCACGATCTTCGCCGCGGCCTGCGCGGTGTGCGGCAGGTGGTCCTCGGTCCGTGGACCCGTGATGGTGTCAGAGCTTTTGAAGTCCATGCATCACCGCTTCGAGGAGGGAACGGTCTGCCCGCGCCTGCCGGACGACCGGTGCGCGCGCCTGTACCAGTTCGGCCGTCAGCAGCTCGGTGAGCAGGACGGTCACCACGCTGATCGGCAGGTTGAGATAGGCCGAGATCTCGGCCACGGACAGGGGGGCCTGGCAGATCCGGAGCAGCGCCGACTGCTCCGGAGCGGCGGACGGCGGTGGTTCGGCGCGCGCCACGATTAACGTGACGAGGTCGATCGGGGCGCGCTCTCCGTCCTCACCGGTGATGATGTAGAGCCGCTCGGGGGCACGCCCGTTCGATTCGCCGGTGGGGGCGTCGTCCTCGGCCTGCGGGAGCGAGGGCGGGGTCGGCGGAGGCGGCGACGGCTCGCGCTTGGGGTGACGCCGCCGGCGTTGCGGAGGCGTCATACGGTCTGCCCGTTCCGCCGCGGCGGACTGGTGAGGTGGGAGCCGATCCGGTCGACGAGGTCGCGCATGCGGTTGCTCATCAGACCGGGTTCGGCGACCCCGTTGGCGAGCACCGCGAGATAGGCGTTCGAACCGGCGGCCATCAGATAGAAGTTGCCGCCGTTGATCTCGATGATGACCATCCGCATCCGGCCGTCGCTGTGCGGGATCTCGTCGGCCACGGCGCCCGCGAGACTCTGCAGTCCCGCGCAGGCCGCGGCGACCCGGTCGGCGGCGTCCGGGTCACCGCCGTAGCGGGCGATCCGCAGGCCGTCGGCGGAGAGCACCACGATCTGCTGGATGCCGGGTACGCCGTCGGCCAGATCCTTCAGCAGCCAGTCGAAGTTGGCTCGTGGCTGGGTCACTTGAGATCCCCCTCGTCGTCGGCCTCGGTGCGGGCCGGCTCGGTGTTCACGGTGCGTGCGGTGCGCGGCGGGTCGTCCGGGTGGTCCCGGAAGGCGTTCGGGTCGGGGTCGGCCTTGAGCCCGGCCATGAACGCCTCCACCCACATGCCCGGCGGGGGCAGCTCCTTCTCGGGTTCGGGCTCCGGCTGCCACACGGGGGCGGCGGCCATGGCGGCCTCGGCCGCGGCCTCCGCGGCGGCGGCCTCGGCGTAGCGCTGGCTGAGCGGGATCTTGTTGCGGCTGCGGCGCTGCGGCAGACCGTTGGCCGTCCACTCGGTGACGACGGGGACGTCGTCGTCCATGTCCTCCCGGCTCATCTCCTCCGCGGAGCTCGGGATCCGCGGCCCGGTGGTCGGACGGCGGCGCTTGGGCTTGCGGTTGGGGCCCTCGACACCGCCGTTGTTGATGATCGTCCCGGCGCTGGCACCGATGCCGTGGGCGAAGCCCGGCGCGGGCTCGTCGGTGAGCATGTCGCGCGGTACGACGACGACGGCACGGACGCCGCCGTAGGCGGAGGGCCGCAGCGAGATGTGCATCTTGTACATGGTCGACAGACGGCCCACGACGGCGAGGCCCAGGCGCGGGGCGTCGCCCATCTCCTGGATGTCCACACCCTGCTGCGCCTTGGCGAGCATGTCCTCGATCTTGGCGCGGTTCTCCTCGCTGAGGCTGATGCCGCCGTCCTCGATCTCGATGGCGATACCGGTCTGCACCTCCACGGCGGTGACGTGCACCTTGGTGTGCGGCGGCGAGTAGCGGGTGGCGTTGTCGAGGAGTTCGGCGCAGGCGTGGATGACGGGTTCGACGGCGACGCCGTCGACGTTGACCTTGGCGATCGATTCGAGCTCGATGCGGCGGTACTCCAGGATGCGGGACATGGCGCCGCGCAGCACGCTGTACAGCGGGACCGGCCGGGACCAGACACGGCCGGGGGGGCTGCCGCCGATGACGGCGATGGAGTCGGCGAGGCGGCCGATCAGCGCGGTGCCGTGGTCGATGCGCAGCAGGTCGTCGAAGACCTCGGGGTTGCGCCCGTGGTCCTCCTCCATCTCGCGGAGTTCGTTGTTCTGCTGGTGGACGATGGCCTGGACGCGACGGGCGATGTTGACGAACGACCGCTGCGAGGAGTCCCGGATGGCCTCCTCGCGGTCGATGACGGTGAGCACGGTGCGCAGCAAGTCCCGCTGGGCATCCGGAAGTTCACGCCATTCCGCGTCGCTGTCGATGACGCGACGAATCACCTCTCCGGGGGATTCTCCGCCGCGCAGCCGATACAGCGTCGCGGGCAGGATCTCCTTGCCCAGCCGGGTGAATTCCTGGTCGTGGGCGGCGATCCGCTGTTCGAGGGAGGCGGTCCGCCGCTGCTGTTCGGCGCGCAGTTCTCGGACCGTACGACGGCCGCCGCGGACCGCGACGACGGCGACCGTGATCAGCAGGAGCGTCGCGACGGCTCCGCACAAGCCGACGGCGAGCCGGACCGGCCCCGTCACCAGGGAGACGGTGGTTCCGGTCGCCGCGGCCATCAGTATCGCCGGTAGCGGCAGCGCGCGCGCGTAGGGAAGTTCACGGCCACCGGGAGGCGATTGAACACTCACCATGTATGCCCTCTAAAGACGGTTCGGCTGAATCAAACTGGATCTTCGGTATTTTTTGGAACAAGCGCCCGAATACATCTCAACTCGGTGCGCTGCGGGCGAGCTTAGTCCGACCGGATCATCGCTGTGTCATATTCGGCAACCGACTGAAATCACCCTCGCGACAGGAGTACGCTCTGGTCATTTACACGCTGAGGCGCCATTCACACACAGCGGGTAATCACGTACGGGTGTGCGAGCGGGGCCTCTTGACAGGGTGAAGCGGCGCTCTCAGACGCCGACGATGCGCAGCGCGGCGTCCGCCGTCGCCTCGGCGAAGGCGGAGACGGGGCGGTCCGGGTCGGAGCGGTGGACGAGGATGACGCCCTCGATCAGCCCGAAGACGAGATCCGTCCGCAGATCCAGCTCGCTCTTGGCCAGCGACCCGCCGGCATCGGTCGCGGCGATCAACCGCCGGTAGGCGTCCTTCAGTTCGGCCCGTACGGCGTGGAAGCCGGCGAAGCGTTCGGCGTGCACCTCCGGCAGGAGGTAGAGGCCGCCGAGGTTGTACGGGCCGCCGCACAGGAGGACGACATCGGCGCGGCACAGCTCCCGCAGCCGCTCCTCGGCTCGGACGCCGTCCCGGGCGAGGAGGTCACGGGCGTACGTCAGCGACGGAGTGACCGTGGACTCCAGCAGCTCGGCGAGGAGTTCCTCCTTGCCGGAGACGTAGTGGTACATGGTCGCCTGCCGCATTCCGGCGCGCTCGGCGACGGCCCGGGTGGTGGTGGCCGCGTAGCCCCGCGTCGTGAACAACTCGGCGGCGGCCACGAGCAGTTCGTCACGGGACGACAGCCCGGTCTCCGGACGCCCCTCGGCCCGCGGCCTGCCCACCCGCCGCCCACCACCGCCACCCGCACGTCCCATGCCGCGATCCTCGCACACGACACCCACACCCTCGCCGAGACCGGCCACCCCGGCCACCCCGGCACCCCCACGCCCCCGCACCCCCACTCGCTCACGCCCCCTGTGACCGTCCCCACGGTTCACCCCACCCCCCACGAGGCACGACCATCGTGAGGGGTCGGTAACTGCCCCGCAACGCAAGGGACATGGCACCGACGCGACCCGCTTCTAATTTCTGTCGCACGACAGAAACACACGCCGCACCCGGAGGTCCCGCGATGGCGACATCGACGACGTACGGAGCACGTGACCACGCCCGAGCACAGGAGGGCGCGCGGGCCGAGGCCATGCCCGTGGTGCCCGCGAGCGACTGGCCCGCCCCGCCCCACGAGGCCGCCCACCTGGTCTGGGCCGAGACCGTGGCGGGCGGCAACTACACCCACCGGGTGCTCGCCCGTGGCACCGAGTTCCGGCTCACCGATCCGCGCGGCGACGCCTGCGCGCACCTTCTGCTCCACCACGCCGACCGCCCCTGGGAGCGGCTGAACGTCGCGGACACCGTCAAGGTCCAGTGGAACGCCTACCTGGGCGAGGGCGTCCTGCTCCTGTCCGACCAGGGCCGCGTCCTCGCCTCGGTGATCGCGGACACCTCCGGCCGCCACGACGCCCTCTGCGGCACCTCCACCCTCGTCCGCAACACCGAGCGGTACGGCGACGGCACCCCGCAGTCGCCCTCCCCCGCCGGACGCGAGCTGTTCAAGCTGGCCGCCGCCAAGAACGGTCTCGAACCCCGTGACCTCCCGCCCTCCCTCTCCTTCTTCCAGGGCGTGGCGGTACGCGAGGACGGCACCCTCGACTTCACCGGCTCCGCCGGCCCCGGCGCCGCCGTGACCCTGCGCGCCGAACAGGACGTGACCGTACTGATCGCCAATGTCCCGCACCCGGCCGACCCGCGCCCCGAGTACGTCAGCACCCCGCTGGAGGTGCTGGCCTGGCGCGCCGAGCCGACCCGCCCCGGCGACCCCCTGTGGGACGCCACCCCGGAGGGCCGCCGCGCCTTCCTGAACACCGCCGAGTTCCTGGCCGCGAGGGGGACGGCATGAAGACGACCGGGACCACCGCTTCGGCGGACACGGTCACGGCGGTGACGGCCGTGATCCCGGCCCGCGCCGCCTGGTCGGCGGTGATCCGCGCCGGCGAGACCCTCACCCTCACCGACCTGCACGGCAACCAGGCCGCCGACTTCCTCGTCTACGACGCCCACGACACCGCCGTCCGCTACAGCGCGCCCGACACCGTCCACGCGCAGGGCGGCATCTTCCTGACCACCGGCAGTGTGCTGATGTCGAACGAGCACACCCCGCTGATGACCGTGACCGCCGACGACGTGGGCCGCCACGACACGGTCGGCGGCGCCTGCTCCAAGGAGTCGAACACCCTGCGGTACGGGCACCACACCTGGTCGCAGCACGCCTGTGTGGACAACTTCCTCGCGGAGGGCGCCAAGCACGGCCTCGGCAAGCGCGACCTCGTGTCGAACATCAACTGGTACATGAACGTGCCGGTCGAGAAGGACGGCACCCTCGGCATCGTCGACGGCATCTCCGCACCGGGCCTCGCGCTCACCCTGCGCGCCGAACGCGACGTACTCGTCCTGATCTCCAACTGCCCCCAGATCAACAACCCCTGCAACGGCTTCGACCCGACAGCCGTGCAAGTGACGATCACCGGAGCCGGTACATGACCTTCGACACCCTGCTGGTCGCCAACCGGGGCGAGATCGCCGTCCGGATCATCCGCACCGCCCGCGAACTGGGCCTGCGCACGGTCGCCGTGTACTCCGACGCCGACCGCGCCGCCGCCCATGTCCGGCTCGCCGACGAGGCGGTACGGCTCGGCCCGGCGCCCGCGAAGGAGTCGTACCTCGACGCGGATCTGATCCTGAAGGCCGCCAAGGACACGGGCGCGAGCGCGATCCACCCGGGCTACGGCTTCCTGTCCGAGGACGCGGCGTTCGCCCGCCGCTGCGAGGACGCGGACATCGTGTTCGTCGGGCCGACCCCCGACCAGCTGGAGCTGTTCGGCGCGAAGCACACGGCACGCGCCGCCGCCGAGGCCGCGGGCGTCCCGCTGCTCCCCGGCACCGACCTGCTGGCCTCCCTCGACGAGGCCCTCGACCACGCCGCCGCCCTCGGCTACCCGGTGATGCTCAAGGCCACCGGCGGAGGCGGCGGCATCGGCATGTCCGCCTGCCACTCCGCCGCCGACCTCACCGAGGCATGGGACCGGGTACGGCGCGTCGCCACCGCCTCCTTCTCCTCCACCGGCGTCTACCTCGAACGCCTCGTCGAACGGGCCCGCCATGTCGAGGTGCAGGTCTTCGGCGACGGCGACGGCCTCGTCGTCACCTTCGGCGACCGCGACTGCACCCTCCAGCGCCGCAACCAGAAGGTCGTGGAGGAGGCCCCGGCCCCCGGCCTCCCCGACCACGTCCGCGCCCAACTCACCGCCGCCGCCCGCGACCTGTGCGCGAGCGTCGAGTACCGCTCCGCCGGAACCGTCGAGTTCGTCTACGACGCCGCACGCGAGGAGGCGTACTTCCTGGAGGTCAACACCCGCCTCCAGGTAGAGCACCCGGTCACCGAGGAGATCTACGGCGTCGACCTGGTCGCCTGGATGCTGCGGCTGGCGCGCGGCGACTCCGCCGTCGTCCGCGCCCCGGGACAGCCGCGCGGCCACGCCGTCGAGGCCCGCGTCTACGCCGAGGACCCCTCGCGTGAACACCGGCCGAGCGCGGGCCTGTTGACCCGGGTCACGTTCCCGGCGGACGTCCGCGTCGACGGCTGGATCGAGACCGGCACCGAGATCACCACGTCGTACGACCCGCTGCTCGCCAAGGTCGTCGTGTACGGCTCCGACCGCGCGGACGCCCTGCGCCGGCTGGACGAGGCGCTGGCGGGAACCCGGGTCGACGGCATCGAGACGAACCTCGGCCTGGTCCGGGCGGCCCTCGCCGACCCCGACGTCCGGCGGGCCACGCACTCCACGGCCACCCTGGCGACCGTCACCGACCCGACCCCCCGGATCGAGGTCGTCGCCGGCGGCACCCTCACCACCGTCCAGGACTGGCCCGGCCGCACCGGCCACTGGCAGGTCGGCGTCCCGCCCTGCGGCCCGATGGACGACCTCTCCTTCCGCCTGGGCAACCGGGCGCTCGGCAACCCCGAGGGCGCCCCCGGCCTCGAATGCACCCTCCAGGGCCCGTCCCTCCGCTTCACCCACGCCACCACGGTCTGTGTGACGGGCGCCCCCGCCCCGGTGACCGTGGACGGCACCCCGGTCGCCCAGTGGGAGCCGGTGACGATCCCCGCCGGAGCCGTCCTCTCCCTCGGCGCCCCCGCGGAACACGGTCTGCGCACCTACGTCCTCCTCGCGGGCGGCGGCCTGGACGTCCCCGCCTTCCTCGGCAGCGCGGCCACCTTCACCCTGGGCCGTTTCGGCGGCCACGGCGGCCGGGCCCTGCGCACGGGCGACGTCCTGCACGGCGGCGCGACCACGGAAGCGGGCGCCCCCGTCCCACCGGAGACCCGCCCGTCCTTCCCCACCGTCTGGCAGGTGGCCGCCCTCGAAGGCCCGCACGCGGCACCGGAGTTCTTCACCGAGGAGGACATCCACGAGTTCTACGCCGCCGACTGGAAGGTCCACTTCAACTCGGCCCGCACCGGCGTACGCCTGGTCGGCCCCAAGCCCCGCTGGGCCCGCAGCGACGGCGGCGAGGCCGGTCTGCACCCCTCCAACATCCACGACACCCCGTACTCGGTCGGCGCCGTCGACTACACCGGCGACATGCCGGTCCTGCTCGGTCCCGACGGCCCCTCCCTCGGCGGCTTCGTCTGCCCCGCCACGGTCGTCTCCACCGAGCGCTGGAAGCTCGGCCAGCTGCGCCCCGGCGACACGGTCCGCTTCCTCCCCGTCGCGGACGACGGATCACCCCGCCCCGCGATCGTCGACGGCGGCGTCCTGGCCCGCGACGGCGACGTGACGTACCGCCGCAGCGGCGACGACAACCTCCTGATCGAGTTCGGCCCCATGCAACTCGACCTGGCCCTGCGCATGCGCGTCCACGCCCTGATGGAGGCGGTGACGGAAGTGAGCCTGCCCGGCGTCACCGACCTCACCCCGGGCATCCGCTCCCTCCAGATCCAGACGAACCCGACCCTGCTCCCGCAGCCCGAACTCCTCACCGCCGTACGCCGGATCGTGGCCTCCCTCCCCCCTGCCGACGAGCTGGTCGTCCCCTCCCGCACGATCCACCTCCCCCTCTCCTGGGACGACCCCGCGACCCGCGAGGCCATCGCCCGCTACATGGCGGGCGTCCGCGACGACGCGCCCTGGTGCCCCTGGAACATCGAGTTCATCCGCCGCGTCAACGGCCTCGCCTCGGTGACCGACGTGTACGACACGGTCTTCGCCGCCGAGTACCTGGTCCTGGGCCTCGGCGACGTCTACCTGGGCGCGCCGGTCGCTACCCCGCTGGACCCCCGCCACCGCCTCGTCACGACGAAATACAACCCGGCCCGCACGTGGACGGCGGAGAACTCGGTCGGCATCGGCGGGGCCTATCTCTGCGTCTACGGCATGGAGGGCCCCGGCGGCTACCAGTTCGTCGGCCGCACCACCCAGGTCTGGTCCCCCTGGCAGCAGCGCGGCGCCTTCGAGCCCGGCTCCCCCTGGCTGCTGCGCTTCTTCGACCGGATCAAGTGGTACCCGGTCGACGCGGACGAACTCCTGTCCCTCCGCGCGGACATCATCGCGGGCCGCTTCGTCCCACGCGTGGAGCAGGGCACGTTCTCCCTGGCCGAACACAAGACGTTCCTCTCCGAACACGCCGACTCCATAGCCGAGTTCAGGACCGGGCAGCGGACCGCCTTCGCGGCGGAGAGGGCGGCCTGGGAGGAGGCGGGCGAGTTCACCCGAGCGGAGACGGCCCCCACACCCCCGCCCACCCCGACGGAGATCCACGTCCCCGAGGGCGCCCATCTGATCGAGGCGGAGTTCACCGCCTCGGTCTGGCAGGTGAACGTCCAACCGGGCGACCACGTCACGACCGGCCAACCCCTCCTGACCCTGGAGGCGATGAAAATGGAGTCCCGAGTCCCCGCCCCCACAAACGGCACGGTCCACCAGATCCTGACCACCCCAGGCACCCAAGTAACCCCAGGCACCCCCCTGATAATCCTGACCCCGTCCCCCTAAGGGGCGCGAGGAACGGCGCGAGAACCCCAACAAACCCGCACCCGCAAAACCACCGAACCCCCACCCCACTAGGCGCCCAAGGGGGTCAAAGGGGCACAGCCCCTTGAGGATGGGACGGGTAGGGGCGGCGGGGCGAAAGACCCACACGCACCCCCAGCCCACCAGCCGCCCACCCAGGAGCCCAGATGCCAAAAAACACACCCACTACCTCCCCCACGCCCTCCCCCACGCCCACCCTCACGAGAGTCCGCACGGCCTACGCCCGCATCGAAGCCGCGAACCGCCCCGAGATCTGGATCGACCTACGCCCCCAGCCCGAAGTGGAGGCGGAAGCCCAGACCATCGACGCCCGCCTGGCCACCGGCACTCCCCTCCCCCTCGCCGGCCGCCTCTTCGCCGCCAAGGGCAACATCGACGTCCAGGGCCTCCCCACCACCGCCGGCTGCCCGGCCTACGCGTACACCCCCGAGGCCGACGCCCCGGTCGTCGCCCGCCTACGCGAGGCCGGCGCGATCGTCCTCGGCACCACCAACCTGGACCAGTTCGCCACGGGCCTCGTCGGCACCCGCTCCCCGCACGGCGCCGTCCGCAACGCCATCGACCCGTCCCGCATCAGCGGCGGCTCCAGCTCCGGCTCGGCCGTGGCGGTGGCGCTCGGCATCGTCGACTTCGCCCTGGGCACCGACACGGCCGGCTCGGGCAGGGTCCCCGCCGCCTTCAACGGCATCGTCGGCCTGAAGCCCACCCGGGGCCTGGTCCCGACCACGGGCGTGGTCCCGGCCTGCGCCTCGATCGACTGCGTCACGGTGTTCGCCCGCACCCTCCCGGAGGCCGAACAGGCCCTCGCCCACATGACCTCCCCACCCGACCGCCCTCTCCCCCCGCTCCCCCAACGCGCCCCGGGCCCCTGGCGCGTGGCCGTCCCCCCGCGCGAACAGCTGGGCGAACTGGACGAGGGCTGGGCGGAGGCGTACGAGACGGCCGTGACCCGCCTGGTCGCCGCCGGGGCGGACGTACGCCCCCTGGACCTGACCCCGTTCACCGAGGCGGCGGCCATGCTCTACCAGGGCGCGTTCGTGGCCGAGCGCTACACAGCGGTCGGGGCCTTCGTCGACAAGGCGCTCGCGGACGGCGTGACCGGCCTGGACCCGACAGTCGCCGGCATCATCACCCGCGCCCGTGACATCCCGGCCCACCAGCTTTTCGCCGACCAGGACCGGCTGGCGGAACTCCGGGCCCGCGCGCTGACCGAACTGGCCGACGCGGACGCCCTGTTGCTGCCGACGGCACCGGGCCACCCCACGCTCGCCGAGGTCGCCGCCGACCCGCTGGGCGCCAACGCCCGCCTGGGCCGTTTCACCAATTCCACGAACCTCTTCGACCTGGCGGCGGTCGCCGTCCCCGCCGGTGGGGTGAACGGCCTCCCCTTCGGCGTGATGCTGATCGGCCCCGCGTTCACGGACGACCGTCTGACCCGTGTCGCCGCGCTCCTCCGGCCGGAGGCCCGCCTCGCGGTCGTGGGCGCCCATCTCTCGGGCCAGCCCCTGAACCCCCAGCTCCTGTCCCTGGGCGCCCGTCTGGAGCGTACGACCACGACGGCCCCCGTCTACCGCCTCCACGCCCTCCCGACGACCCCGCCGAAGCCGGGCCTGGTCCATGTGGGCGAGGGCGGCGCCCCCATCGAGGCCGAGATCTGGCGCCTCCCCGCCGAGGGCCTGGGCCGCCTCCTGACTGTCCTCCCCCGCCCCATGACCCTGGGCACCGTCGAACTCTCCGACGGCACCCGATCCGCGGGCTTCCTCTGCGAACCGTCGGCCCTCGACAACGCCCCGGACATCACGGAGTACGGCGGCTGGAGAAGCTACTTGGCCCGCTGAGCAGGAGCCGGGGCCCTCGTTCAAGGGACCCGGCCCGCCTCATGTCGTCTCCGGGCGCGCGCAGGGTCTTTCAGGGGCGCGGGGAGCTGCGCGAGAAGCCCCACCCACCCGCACCCGCCGAACAGCCGGCCACCCACCCCCACGCCGGGCGGAGCCTCACCCCACAGAGGAGTAGGCCACAACCCCCCTCAACAACCCGTCCACACCCTTGCGCGCACTCTTCCCCACGGTCGACCCGGAAGGCGCCGCCGCCGAGATCTGCCCCAGCACGTCGATCACCTGCTTGCACCACCGCACGAAGTCCCCGGCCGGCATCTCCGCCTCCCGCAGCACCTCGTCCAGCCCCGACCCCGATGCCCACATGTACGCCGCCCAGGCGAAGCCGAGATCGGGCTCCCGCTGACCGACCCCTTCGCTCTGGGTGATCCGGAACTCCTCCTCCAGCGCGTCCAGCCGCCCCCAGATCCGCACCATCTCGCCCAGCGCGGCCTTCGCGTTCCCGGACGGCAGCTTCGGCGCCATCGCGTCGTCGCCGACACGGGCCTCGTACACGAGCGCGGAGACACAGGCGGCGAGCTCCGCCGGCCCGAGCCCCTCCCACACACCGGCCCGCAGACACTCGCTGGCGAGCAGATCCAGCTCGCCGTACAGCCGGGCCAGCCGCTTCCCGTGCTCGGTGACCTCGTCACCCCGCAGATAGTCCAGGTCGGTCAGCAGGGCGACGATGCGGTCGAAGGTCCGCGCGATCGTGTTCGTGCGCCCCTCGATCCGCCGCTCCAGCTGCGCGGTGTCCCGCTTGAGCCGGTGGTAGCGCTCGGCCCAACGGGCGTGGTCCTCACGGTCGTCGCACCCATGGCACGGATGCGCCCGCAGCTCGGCGCGCAGCCGCGCGATCTCCCGGTCGTCCGCCGCGGCGGCCCTGCGCTTGCGATGCCGGTCGGGCACGAGATGCCCGGCCTTGGTGCGCAGCGCGGACGCGAGGTCCCGTCGCGACTGCGGGGAGCGCGGGTTGAAGGACTTCGGGATCCGCATCCGCTCCAGGGCTTCCACCGGCACCGGGAAGTCCATGGACGCCAGCCGCTTGACCTGCCGCTCGGCGGTCAGCACCAGTGGACGCGGTCCGTCGTGGTGCTCGAAGCCCCGGTGGCCGTTGGACCGCCCGGCGGGCAGCCCGGGGTCCAGCACCAGCGCGAGGCCCGCGTACTTGCCGGTGGGCACATGGATGACATCACCCGGCTTGAGCCGCTCCAGCGCGACGGCGGCCTCGGCGCGCCGCTGCGCGGCGCCCTGCTTCGCCAGCTCGGTCTCGCGGTCCTTCAGCTCCCGCCGCAGGCGCGCGTACTCCTCGAAGTCCCCGAGGTGGCAGGTCATGGACTCCTGATAGCCCTCCAGACCCTCCTCGTTGCGCTGCACCTGCCGGGAGATCCCGACGACCGACTTGTCGGCCTGGAACTGCGCGAACGAGGTCTCCAGCAGCTCGCGCGAGCGGTGCCGCCCGAACTGCTCGACCAGGTTGACCGCCATGTTGTACGACGGCTTGAAGCTGGAGCGCAGCGGATAGGTGCGGGTGCCCGCGAGCCCGGCGAGGTGGTCGGGGTTCATGCCGCGCTGCCACAGCACCACGGCATGGCCCTCGACATCGATGCCGCGTCGGCCCGCACGCCCCGTCAACTGCGTGTACTCACCCGGTGTGATGTCGGCGTGCTGCTCGCCGTTCCACTTGACGAGCTTCTCCAACACCACCGAGCGGGCGGGCATGTTGATGCCGAGCGCGAGGGTCTCGGTGGCGAACACGGCCTTGACCAGGCCGCGTACGAAGAGTTCCTCGACGACCTCCTTGAACGTCGGCAGCATGCCCGCGTGATGGGCCGCGATACCGCGCTCCAGACCCTCCAACCACTCGTAGTAGCCGAGGACATGAAGATCCTCGTTCGGGATCGACGCCGTGCGCTCCTCGACGAGGGCGCGCACCTTGAGCCGGGACTCGTCGTCGTTCAGCCGGAGCCCCGCGTACAGGCACTGCTGGACGGCGGCCTCGCAGGCGGCGCGGCTGAAGATGAAGGTGATGGCGGGCAACAGGCCTTCGGAGTCGAGCCGTTCGATGACTTCGGGGCGGCTCGGGATCCAGATCCTCGACCGCTGTCTGCGCTCACGCTCCCGGTCCGCCTCCCGCATGGCACGGCCGCGCCGACGGTCCTGGTAGGAGGGCCGGCTCGCCTCCATCCGCGCCATCCTCGTCAGATCGGGGTTGACGGCCTTCTTGTTGCCCTCACCCTCCTCGAACAGGTCGTACATCCGCCGTCCGGCCAGCACATGCTGGAACAGCGGTACGGGCCGGTGCTCGGAGACGATCACATCGGTGTCGCCGCGCACGGTGTCCAGCCAGTCGCCGAACTCCTCCGCGTTGGACACGGTGGCCGAGAGGGAGACGAGGGTGACCGACTCGGGGAGGTGGATGATCACCTCTTCCCAGACGGCGCCCCGGAAGCGGTCGGAGAGGTAGTGCACCTCGTCCATGACCACATGGCCGAGGCCCAGCAGCGTCCGCGAGCCCGCGTACAGCATGTTCCGCAGCACCTCGGTGGTCATCACGACCACGGGGGCGTCGGAGTTGACGCTGTTGTCACCGGTGAGCAGGCCGACCTTGTCGGCGCCGTAGCGGCGGCACAGGTCGGCGTACTTCTGGTTCGACAGGGCCTTGATGGGGGTCGTGTAGAAGCACTTCTTGCCCTGTTGCAGGGCGAGGTGGACGGCGAACTCGCCGACGATCGTCTTGCCCGAGCCGGTGGGGGCGGCCACCAGGACGCCCTTGCCCGCCTCCAGCGCCTGGCAGGCCTCGATCTGGAAGGGGTCGAGACCGAAGTCGTACATCGCGCGGAATCCGGCGAGCGCGGTGGCCTGCTCGGCAGCACGCTTGCGGGCTGCCGCGTACCGCTCGGCCGGTGAGAGGTCCTCTGTCATCGTGCTTTCGAGCGTACCGGGCCCCACTGACAACAGGACGATCATTATCCGGATCGTGGCACCGTCGAGATCCGGACCGCCTGCCGTCCGAAAAGAAGTCCGACCGCGGCAGTGGGCCCCACCGGGGTCTCCCGGTGGGGCCCACTGCCGCGGTCGCCGTGCGCACAGCCCGGTGGCCGGTGCTCAGGTGACGTCGTCGTACCCGTTGATCCGTTCCCGCTCGGGCTCCGTCTGCGCGGGGAGCGCCTTGGCGGCCGAGACGGTCTCGACCTCGCCGACCTCCTCGGGGGTGAGGTCCAGCTCGGAGGCCTCGTCGTCGGCGGGTCCCAGCGCCTCGCGCTGTCGCCTGCGCTTGTCGTTCAGCAGGGAGAAGCCGGTGGCGACGAAGTACAGCATGATGATCGGCGCGGCCAGCGAGAGCATCGAGACCGGGTCGACGGTCGGGGTGGCGAACGCGGCGAACACGGTGACACCCATGATCATGGCCCGCCACCAGCCCAGCATTCGGCGGCCGGTGACCATGCCGGTCATGTTCAACATGACCAGCACGAGCGGCAGCTCGAAGGAGAGCCCGAAGACGATGACCATGCGGGTCACAAGGTCCAGCAGCTCGTCCAGGGGCAGCAGGTTGACGGCGTTCTCAGGGGTGAAGTCGAGCAGCACCTCGGCGGCCGCGGGCAGCACGTGGTACGAGAAGTAGGCGCCCACCATGAAGAGGGGGAAGCCGGCCGCGACAAAGGCCATCGAGTAACGCTTCTCGTGCCGGTGCAGACCGGGCGCGATGAAGGCCCAGAGCTGGTAGAGCCAGACCGGGCTGGCGATGACCACACCGGCGGTCAGGGAGACCTTGATCATCAGCGTGAACGGGCCCATCAGACCCGACATCGTGATGTTGCCGCAGGCTCCCTTGCTCTCCTTGGCCAACTCCGTGAAGTCCCGCGTGCAGCCGACGGCTTCCTGGACGGGCCGGGTGAGGAAGTTGATGATCTCCTGGTAGAAGACCAGACCCACCACCGAGGCGATCACGATGGCCAGGAGTGCTTTGCCGAGCCGGTTGCGGAGCTCGCGAAGGTGCTCCACGAGGGGCATCCGCCCCTCGGGATCCTTCTCCTTGTTGCGGGCAGACTTGAGCAACCCACGTCCTCATCTCGTGCGGCAGGCCGGAAGCCTTGTCCGGCCTTGCGTCAGCGCTTGGTCGTGTCCGTCGGCTCGGTGACCGGGCGGGAGCTGGTCACATCGCCGGGAGCGGCCTGGATGGTGCGCTGTGCCGGGGTCTCGCTGCCCGGGTGCGGGGGCGCGGCCGCCGCGTTGCTGTCGTCCTGGCCGTCGGACTTCATGGCCTTGGCCTCGCTCTTGAGGATGCGGGCGGACTTGCCCAGCGAGCGCGCCATGTCCGGAAGCTTCTTCGCACCGAACAGCAGGATGATGACGACGAGGATCAGAATGATCTCGGTGGGGCCGAGCCTACCCATAGCTGTCTACCTTCTTCACCGAGGCGGCGGGTGGGGGCTGTCCGACCGGTCGGACAAATGTCCGAACGATCGCGCTGGCAGCGATCGTAACTCTCAGGGGTGAACCTCAGGCAATCCCTGTGCGTACTCCCGATTCGCGACCCGGGCCTCGTTCTCCGTGCCGCGACAGGCAGCGTACCTGCCGAAGGTGAGAAGGTGACAGGGCGAAGTGGCGCAAAACGCACTCCCCGGTCAAGTCACAGGAGCCTCGACCGGAACTCACAGAGCGTCCACAGAGCGGGCCGCGCTCGCCGTCGCCCGCTCCAGGTCCTCCGCCGCCCGGTTGATCCTCCGAGCCGCCTCCGTGACCTGCGTACCCAGCCGCTGGGCCTCCACGAAGACCCGCACGGCGAGCACCCCGAGCACGACCAGCCCCACAAAACCCACAGCCACCGCGAACATCGCCCAGAACATGGCGACGACCCTAGCCCGCCGAGTGCAGCCGCAGGGTCCGTACCCCGCCCCCGGTCAGCAGCTCGACGATGCGCTCGCCGGCCGGCTTGCGGACGGAGGTGCCGCACTCGGGGCAGGTGAAGGAGTAGAAAGTGGTCTTGCTGGTGGCGCCGATCGCCAGGCGCAGCGCGCTCGCGCCCAGCTCGAAGTTGGCCCGGCAGTCGGGGCAGCCGGCCCGGAACACCACGTCCACCGCCTTCTTCATCCCCGCGAAGGCGACCGCCACGGTCATCTCCTGGATCTCCTGCACACCGGACTTCACGCCGGATGCCACACCCGAAACACCCGACACAATCGACCCGCCGCTCACAGCCCTCGTATCTCCCTCTTCCGGTAGTCACGCGTCGTCACGATCCGCCGCCCTCACGGTGTCCCCGTCGTCACGATCCCGCCGACGTCACGGTCTCGTCGGCACTGCCTCGTCGTAGGCCGCCAGCGCCTCGCGGGCCGCCCGGCGGGCGCTGTCGGCGAGGTCCTGCGGGGAGACGATCCGGCCGTCGCGCCCGAGCCGCAGCGCCAGGCGCCGCAGCGAGGCGGGGTCGGGGGTGCGCAGACTGATGCGCAGCCCGCCGTCCGGCAGTTCCTCGGCGCTGTCGTGCGGGTAGTACTCGGCGACCCAGCGCCCGCCGGGCCCCACCTCGACGACGACCTCGGGATCCTCGGCGGCGGGCTGCACCAGTGCCTCCGACAGATCCCGCAGCTCGACCTCGGGCGGCGCGGACGGCTCGTCGAGGATCTTGATCTCGGCGACCCGGTCCAGCCGGAACGTACGCCGGGCCTCGGAGCGGCGGCACCAGGCCTCGACATAGGTGTGACCCACGCTGACCAGGCGGATCGGGTCGATCTCGCGTTCGCTGAGCTCGTCGCGGGCGGGCGAGTAGTACCGGATCCACAGCCGCCGGCGCTCCGAGATCGCCCGGTCGACGTCGGCGAAGACCCCGCCCTCGGCCTCGAAGGTGACCGACAGCCGTGAGCTGGCGCCCGCCGCGTCCCCGGCCGCGCCCTCGACCTTGGCGGTGGCCCGCACCAGGGCCTGCCGGTCGCTCTCCCGCAGCCCCGGCAGTGTGGCCACCGCACGGGCGGCCACAAGGAGGGCGGTGGCCTCGTCGGCCGCCAGCCTTAGCGGCTCGGCGGCCTCCGCGCCCAGGGCGGCCGGGTTGTGCCACCAGATGCGCTCACCGTCGGTGTCGATGTCCAGCAGATCACCGCCGCGGAAGCTGGTCCCGCACATGGGCAGCACATCGAGATCCGAGACCAGCTCGTCCTCGCTGATCCCGAAGGCGCGCGCGACGTCCTCGATCCGGGCGCCGGGCCGCTCCCGCAGATAGGTCACCAGGGAGAGCATCCGCCGGGTCTGATCGATGGCGTTCGCCGGCCGGGCCGGTTTTCCCACCACGTTCTTACGTCCCCCTCAACCCTTGGCCACGGCACGCAGCCGGTCCACCACATCGGCCCGCAGCTCGGCGGGCTCCAGGACCACCACATCGGGCCCGAACTCCACCAGCCAGGCATCCAGACCGTGCCCGTACGGAATCTCCAACTCGTCCCAACCGTCCCCGAGTTCCCGTACGGCCGAGGCCTTCGCCCGCAGCGGGTAGCCGGCGCCGGCGCGCAACCGGATCAGCGCGGAGCGGTCGGCGGTCTCCCCGGCCCAGCTCGCGACGGTCTCCCGCACCGTGACGACGTCCGGCACCTCGGCGGTGAACGCGCCGCTCCGGCTGCGGACCTTGCCGGTGATCCGGGAGAGCCGGAAGACCCGCTCGGCACCCCGGTCCCGGTCGAAACCGGCCAGATACCAGTGACCGCGCCAGCACTCCAGCGCCCATGGCTCGACATGGCGGGGCTCGGGGCGGGCGGCGGTGGCCTTGCGGTACTCGAACACGACCGGGCGGCGGTCCCGGCAGGCCAGCATCAGCGGCTCGAAGGCGGCCTCGTGCACCGGGATACGCGGCTCCAGGGCGCCATGGGACTCGTACGGGTCGACGTCCTCGGGCAGCCCGGCCGCGCGCAGCTTCTGCAGGGCGCCGCTCGCGGCCCCGGCGAAGCGGGCCTGCTGCCAGACCTTCGCGGCGAGCCCGAGGGCCGCGGCCTCCTCGGCGTCCAGGGTGATGGGCGGCAGGCTGTTGCTGTCGCGGCGGGCCAGATAGCCGACCTCGCCGTCGAGGTTCTCCACCGTCTCGATGACCAGACCGAGTTCGCGCAGATCGTCCTTGTCGCGCTCGAACATGCGGTTGAAGGAGTCGTCGCTGCCGGCTGCGCCCCTTCCCGGCCCTGCGGCCTCGACATACGCCTCGATGGAATCCCTCAGCTCGCGCTTGCTGAGCGGCCGGCGCGTCCCCAGCAGACACAGCGCCAGGTTCATCAACCGCTCGGCCTTGGCAATGGCCATCGACGCCCTTCCTCCGGGTGTTTCCGCGGCACGACCGTACCGCTACGAAGCGTCGCGGCAAAAGCCGAGGGCCCATGCCCGAACAGGCATGGACCCCAGCTGATCAAGTCCGGTCACATACCGAACTCGAACACAACGGCAATCGATCAGACCTTGACCAGGTCGCAGACGAAGATCAGCGTCTCACCGGGGGCGATACGGCCGCCCGCACCGCGGTCGCCGTACGCGAGGTGCGCCGGGATGGTCAGCTGCCGACGGCCGCCGACCTTCATGCCCTGCACGCCCTGGTCCCAGCCGGCGATGACCTGGCCGACACCGAGCCGGAACTCCAGCGGCGTACCGCGGTTCCAGGACGCGTCGAACTCCTCGCCGGTGGAGAAGGCCACGCCCACGTAGTGGACCAGGACGGTGTCGCCCGCCTTGGCCTCGGCGCCGTCGCCCACCCAGATGTCCTTGATCTCAAGGTCCTTCGGGGGCTCGCCACCGGGGAAGTCGATCTCGGGCTTCTCAATGCTCACGTCTTCAGGCTCCTGCTTGTGTATGTACGGGGCAACGCCGGACAGTCTCGCATCCCCGCCCGGGGTGCTACATCTTCGCGAGGATGTCCACGGTGAACACCATCACGGAGTCCTTCTTGATGTCGCTGCCGCTCGGCGGCGTGTCCCCGTAACCCAGCTTGGGCGGGATCACGATCAGCAGGCGACTGCCCACCTTCTTGCCGGTCATGCCCTGCGACCAGCCCTTGACGACCTGCTGCAGCCCGAACGAGCTGAGCGCCTCCCGGCTGTACGAGGAGTCGAACTCCTTGCCGGTCTCCCACAGCACGCCCTTGTACTGCACGAGCAGGCTGTCCTCGGCGCCGACCTCGGGGCCGTCGCCCTCGATGATGTAGTTCGCCACCAGCTTGGTCGGCGGGTCGACCTTCGGGATCTCGATGGAGGGCGCCTTGCCGTCGGTGTTGGTGCCCACCTTCGGCAGGTCCACGTTGTCCTGCGCGACCTTCGTGCCCTTGGCCGAGCTCTTGGCGTTGAAGGTGTTCCGCACATCGACGACGAAGACCAGTGTGTCGGTGCCCTTGATGCCCGCCTGCGAGTTGCCCTCGGTGCCGTAGCCCCAGGTCGGCGGCACGGCCATCTGGACCCGGCTGCCGGCCTTCTTGCCGGTCAGCGCGTACCGCCAGCCGTCGATGATGCCCTGCGGGGAGAGCTGGATGACCAGCGGCGTCTTGCGGTCGTAGGAGTTGTCGAAGACCTTCGCCGTGGACCAGATCTGCCCCAGGTAGTTCGCCTGGATGTAGTCACCCTCGGCGATCGTCTGCCCGGTGCCCGCGATGACCGTCTTCACCGCCAGGTCCTTCGACGGATCGCCGCTGCCCTTCGCGACGGTCGGCTTCTCGTCGAACTTCACCCCGTCCGTGATCGCCGGCAGCGGACCGTCCACGATCTTCGGCGGCTTCGCCGCGCTCGCCGACGCGGACGGGCTGCTGCTGGCCTTGGCCGAGTCGGACTCACCGTCACCACAGGCGGCGAGCGTGACCAGTCCAGCGGGTACAGCGATGAGGAGTGAGCGTCGGCGCACGGTGAAGGCCTCGTATCGGTCGATCTTGTCGGATGCGTGCGCGCAACTCTACGGCGTGAGAAGGGCGCCGTACGGCAAACGTACGGCGCCCCGCGTTGCGTTCCGGAACTCCTCCGGAACATTCCGGCTCACATTCCCGCGATCAGCTTCTCCACCCGGTCGTCGACGGAACGGAACGGGTCCTTGCACAACACCGTGCGTTGTGCCTGGTCGTTGAGCTTGAGATGCACCCAGTCGACCGTGAAATCCCGACGCTGTTCCTGTGCGCGCCGGATGAAGTCACCGCGCAGCCGCGCCCGAGTGGTCTGCGGCGGAACCGACTTGCCCTCGAAGATCTTCAAGTCATTGCAGATGCGGGTGGCTTGACCTTTCCTCTCCAACAGGTAGTAGAGGCCACGACGGCGGTGGATGTCGTGATAAGCGAGGTCTATCTGCGCGACCCGCGGATGCGACATGGTCATGTTGTGCTTGGCCCGGTACCGCTCGATGAGCTTGTACTTCATCACCCAGTCGATTTCGGTGCCGATCCGGTCGAGGTCCTCCGCCTCGATCGAGTCGAGCGTGCGGCCCCACAGCTCCAGGACCTGCTCGACGGTGCCGGTGCGAATGCCGCGGCGCTCGACGAAGTCCACGGCCTTCTCGTAGTACTCGCGCTGCACCTCCAGCGCGGAGGCCTCACGGCCGCTGGCCAGCCGCACCTTGCGACGGCCGGTGATGTCATGGCTGACCTCGCGGATCGCCCGGATCGGGTTCTCCAGGGTGAGGTCGCGCATGACCGTGCCCGCCTCGATCATGCGCAGCACCAGGTCGGTGGCACCGACCTTCAGCAGCATGGTCGTCTCGGACATGTTCGAGTCACCCACGATGACGTGGAGACGGCGGTACCGCTCGGCGTCCGCGTGCGGTTCGTCCCTGGTGTTGATGATCGGCCGGGAGCGGGTGGTCGCCGAACTGACGCCCTCCCAGATGTGCTCGGCCCGCTGGCTCACGCAGTACACCGCACCGCGCGGGGTCTGCAGCACCTTGCCGGCGCCGCACAGCAGCTGCCGGGTGACGAGGAACGGAATCAGGATGTCGGCGAGACGGGAGAACTCCCCGTGCCGGGCCACCAGATAGTTCTCGTGGCAACCGTAGGAGTTGCCCGCCGAGTCCGTGTTGTTCTTGAAGAGGTAGACGTCGCCCGCGATTCCCTCCTCGTGCAGGCGGCGTTCGGCGTCGACCAGCAGTCCTTCGAGAATGCGCTCGCCGGCCTTGTCGTGAGTGACCAGTTCGGTCACGTTGTCACATTCGGGTGTCGCGTATTCCGGATGTGAGCCCACGTCGAGATAGAGGCGGGCCCCGTTCCGCAGAAACACATTGCTGCTGCGGCCCCATGACACGACACGGCGGAAGAGGTACCGCGCCACCTCGTCAGGAGACAGACGGCGCTGTCCCCTGAACGTGCACGTGACGCCGTACTCGTTCTCCAGCCCGAAAATGCGGCGGTCCATGACTGAACATTACGCCCGATCCACCGAGCTGAAACGGGGTTCGGCAGCACGGTTTGGATCATTTTCCGATGAGACCGCAACCACCGCGCCCTCGGAGGGAACTGCGAGAACCCGCCCGGTGGCCAGCAGAACCAGCAACGACACGGCCCCCGCGGCACCCGGCACCACGAACCCCCAGAGCGTCCCGCCCCACTCGACGACCGGCCCCGCGACCGCCGTTCCGACCGACTGGCCCACCGTGAACGTCGTCACGATCCACGAGAACGCCTCGGTCACCGTGCCCTTCGGCGCGTGCCGGTCGACGAGCACGAACACACAGGCGATGGCCGGCGCCAGGAACACACCCGCGAGCGTCGTCAGCCCCGTCATGCCCACCGGGCCCGGCAGCAGCGTCAGCGGCACATAACAGACCGCCAGCAACGCCACCAGCACCTGCAACCGACGCTCCGGCGCCCCGCTCCACCGCCGCGCGCCGTACACCGTGCCGCCCAGGAGCGCGCCCAGCCCGACACCCGCCATCAGCCAGCCGTAGACGGCGTCCCCACCGCGGTCGCCCGCGTAGGACAAGGCGGCCACCGTGATCGAGCCGAGCGCGATACCGACGAAGAAGAACGCGCCGAGCAGCGCCAGCAGCCCCGGCGAGCGCAGCGCGCCCAGCCAGTGCGCCTCGCGCGGCGCGGAGCGCCAGGCCCGCGACGGCGGCGACACGACCACCCACAGCGCGCCGAGCACCCCGATGACACTGAGCACGATCAGCGCCGCCGACGCCGACCACAGCGCCACGCACAACGTCACCAGCAGCGGCCCGACGGTGAACATCAGCTCCTGCGCCACGGCGTCCATCGCGTACGCCGTGTGCACCTGCTCCTCCTTGCGGAGCACCGTGGACCACAGGGCCCGCAGCCCGCCCTCCAGCGGCGGCGTGAACAGCCCGGCGACCGCCATCGCGAGATACGCCACCGGCAGCGGATCCAGCCCCGACAGCGCGAAGACGACCATGGCGAGCGCCGCGACGACGGCCGCCGGCAACTGCACACGCGGCTGCCCGTGCAGATCCACCAGCCGACCCAGCAGGGGCTGCCCGACGGCGTTGGACAGGCCGTACACGGCCGCCAGCGCGCCCGCGAGGCTGTAGCTGCCCCCCTCGGCCCGCACGAACAGCACGATCGCGATCGCGGCGGTGGCGTTCGGCAACCGGCCCACCAGCGTCCCGGCGAGCAGTCGCGCGGCGTGCCGCGTCCTGAGGATCTCGACGTATCCGGCGGCCATGTCCTGCCTCTCGACGGGCTCTACGGGGTTCCCCAGGGGCTCTCGACCCCTGAAGTGTTACGTATAACGTGCTCCTCCATACGTACCATGTGCCCTGTCCACGAGTCCAGACGAGGGAGCAGGCCACCGGTGGCACGAGGTAGTACGCGCCCCACCAGCCGTGACGTCGCCCAGGCCGCCGGCGTCTCCCAGGCCGCCGTCTCCCTGGTCCTCGGCGACAAATGGCGCGGCCGGGTCTCCGAGACCACCGCCGAACGCGTCCGCGAGGCCGCGCGCGCACTGGGCTACCGGCCCAACCTCGCCGCCCGCAACCTCCGGCTCGGCCGCACCCGCACCGTCCTGCTGGTGGTCCCCGCCCTCACCACCGAGTTCTTCGCCGGCGTGTACACCGGCGCGGCCCGGGTCGCCGCCCGCCACGGCTTCGGTGTCGTGCTCTACCCCTCCCCCGAAGGCGTCGGCCCCGCCCGCGACCCCTTCGCCTCCGCCCAGGCCGCCCTGGACGGTGTCATCGCCTCCTCCATGGCGGCGGACGCCCTCACCGCGATCCGGGGCGACCAGCTCCCCCTGGTGATGCTGGACAGCGACCCCGAAGGGAGCCTGGGCGCCGCCACCGTCAACCTCGACATCCGCGACGGCGTCCGTCAGGTCGCCGAACACCTGCTCGGACTGGGCCACCGCCGCTTTCTGCATCTGGCCGCCGACATCCCCTCCTGGACCTTCGGCGTCCGGGCACGCGAGCTGACGGCCCGGCTGGAGGCCGTGCCGGGCGCGTCCCTGACGACGGCCGCCGCGCCGATCTCCATCGAGGGCGCGCTCACCGCCGCCGAGGCGGCCCTGGCGGGACCCGACCGCGCCGGACGGCCCACCGCCGTGGTGTGCGACGACGACAAGCTGGCCGCCGGCGCCTACAAGGCCGCACGACGGCTGGGGCTGCGCGTGCCCGAGGACGTCTCCGTCACCGGGCTCGACGACCTCGCCCTCGCCACGGCTCTCGACCCCGAACTGACGACCGTACGGCTCGACGCCGAACTCTTCGGCGAGCGGGGGATGGCGGCGCTGCTGGCCGTCCTGGAGGGGCGCACACCGCAGGAGGGGGACATTCCCGTGGAGCTGGTGGTGCGGGGGTCCACGGCACCACCGAGGGCCTGACGCGGGGCGCACGACGCCGCGCGCCCCGGCCTGGGCCGGCCGGGGCGCACGACGGGCGGGGTGACGCGGGTGGCGCTACTCGTCTTCCTCGGCGCTCTCGGCCTCGGTGGCCGCGCCGTCGGTCTCCAGGAGACGGTCGAGCTGACGGCCGACGATGCGCTTGAACTTGCGCTTCTGCGGGCGCGTGCGGTCGAGCACGGCGACTTCGAGGCGCTCGGCGGGGATCTCCCGCTGGGTGCCGTTGGTGTCCCGGGACAGGGCCTGCACGGCGAGCTTCAACGCCTCCGCCAGGGACATGCCGTCCTGATGGCGCTGGTCCAGATAGCTGCTGATCTGCTCGGCGTTACCACCGACCGCGACCGAGCCGTGCTCGTCCACGATTGAACCGTCGTGCGGCAGCCGGTAGATCTGATCGCCCTCGGGGGTCTCCCCCACCTCGGCCACGACCAACTCCACCTCGTACGGCTTCTCGGCCGCCGAGGAGAAGATCGTGCCCAGCGTCTGGGCGTAGACGTTGGCGAGACCGCGGGCGGTCACGTCGTCACGGTCGTAGGTGTAACCACGCAGATCGGCGTACCGCACACCGCCGATCCGCAGGTTCTCGTACTCGTTGTACTTTCCGGCCGCCGCGAACCCGATCCGGTCGTAGATCTCGCTGAACTTGTGCAGCGCGCGGGACGGGTTCTCGCCGACGAACACGATGCCGTCGGCGTACTGCAGCACGACCAGACTGCGGCCACGGGCGATGCCCTTGCGGGCGTACTCCGCCCGGTCGGCCATCGCCTGCTGGGGAGAGACATAGAACGGAGTCGACACCGGTTATCCGTCCCTTTCTGTCGAAGTCACTGGATCACCTGGGAAAGTGGGCCGTCCGGCCGGACGGCCGGCTAAAGCAAAGCAGCGCGGGGGCCGTCCGGCTGCTCCAGGCGCCGCTCCAGGATCGAGCGGGCGATACCGGAGGACTCCTCGTCGGTGAGCCGGCGGAAGCCGTCCTCGGTGATCACGGTGACGATGGGGTAGATCCGACGGGCGACATCGGGTCCACCGGTGGCCGAGTCGTCGTCCGCCGCGTCGTACAGGGCCTGGATCACCAGGGTCGTGGCGTCGTCCTCGGTGAGGTCGCCGCGGTACAGCTTCTTCATGGCGCCGCGCGCGAAGATCGAGCCCGAGCCGGTGGCCGCGTAGCCGCTCTCCTCGGAACGACCGCCCGTCACGTCGTAGGAGAAGATGCGGCCCTTCCCGCGGTCCACGTCGTAACCGGCGAAGAGCGGGACGACGGCCAGACCCTGCATGGCCATGCCCAGGTTGGAACGGATCATCGTCGACAGACGGTTCGCCTTGCCCTCCAGGGAGAGCTGCGCGCCTTCGACCTTCTCGAAGTGCTCCAGCTCCAACTGGAACAGCTTGACCATCTCCACGGCCAGACCGGCGGTGCCGGCGATCCCGACGGCCGAGTACTCGTCGGCGGGGAACACCTTCTCGATGTCCCGCTGCGCGATCATGTTCCCCATCGTGGCCCGACGGTCACCGGCGAGCACCACACCACCGGGGAACGACACGGCCACGATCGTCGTGCCGTGCGGGGCCTCGATGACACCCTGGGTCGGCGGCAACTGCCGCTTGCCGGGAAGCATCTCCGGCTGGTGCTCCGACAGAAAGTCCATGAAGGACGACGACCCAGGCGTCAGGAAGGCAGCTGGTAGACGCCCGGTGCTACGAGTGTTGGCTTCCACGCGTTTCCTTCCACGTATGTCGCAGCCCGCCTCATGACGTCGGGCCGATCCTTGAACTGCCCCAGCGCCGCGTTGCAGCTGAAGCACAGTACGCCTCGGACCCTACCCGTCTCGTGGCAGTGATCCACATGCACCGGCAAAGCAGCCAAACAGATACAGCAGACGCCCCCTTGAGAGGCAATCAGCTCGTCGCGCTCGGCTTCGGTGATGCCGTACTCGCGCTTCAGGTGGTGTGCTCGCCCCTTGGATGCCTTGCACGTCCTGCAGAGCGTGGCCAGGCCATCCGAGGCACTGCGATTCTTGGTCCACTCGCTGTACGGCTTGATCTCACCGCATGTACGGCAGTACTTGTGCCCCTCAGGCACGTCCACTCGCGGTCTGACGTTGCACCCTTTGGCCAGCTGCCGCTCTTGGTGGTACGCGGACGCGCACTCCCGGCAGTAGACCTGCAAGCCATCACGCATCGCCTTGTTACTCGCGAAGGCTGCCCGCGGCTTGTTCTCCCTGCACCGCGAACAGCGCTTCACATCCTGCTCCAGCAACCGAAGCCCCCGCCAGCCTTATCCCTTCGATTCGAAGGCTACTCGCCACCTTTTTGCACGAAGCTTCGAACGAAATCCTCTGCGTTCTCCTCGAGCACATCATCGATTTCGTCCAGAACCGAGTCCACGTCGTCGCTCAGCTTCTCCTGTCGCTCCTTGAGGTCCTCCGATGCCTGCGCCTCCGGCGCCGCCTCGGTCTCCTCGGTGGAACGGGTCGCCTTCTGCTGGCCGCCGCCGGTGTCCTTGGTCGCCATAACCCTCACACCCCGCTCTGTTGCCCGACATGGTCGACAGGTCGGCATTCCTGCCGATCAGTGATGATCAGACCCTACAAGCCGGGTCCGACATTGGCCCCGCTGTTTGCACAACGCCCGGGGACCACCTCGATGATTCCCGGACGGCGGTGTTTCCACCCTGCCCGGCTGATCACGATTGAAGCCCGGTTCAGTGGCCGGACAGCACCCTGACCAGGTCTTCTGCCGTGCGGCAGCGGTCCAGGAGCTCCTTGACGTGATTTCGCGTTCCGCGAAGCGGTTCGAGGGTTGGGACGCGCTGGAGCGAATCCCGGCCCGGCAGATCGAAGATCACCGAGTCCCAGGAGGCCGCCGCGACATCGTCCGCGTACTGCTCCAGACAGCGACCGCGGAAGTACGCACGGGTGTCCTCCGGCGGCTTCGTACGGGCCCGGTCGACATCCGCCTCGTCCAGGAGCCGCTTCATCCTGCCGCGGGCCACCAGACGGTTGTAGAGGCCCTTCTCGGCGCGTACGTCGGCGTACTGGAGGTCGACGAGGTGCAGCCGGGCGGCGTCCCAGTCGAGGCTGTCACGGCGCCGGTAGCCCTCCATCAGCTCCCGCTTGGCGACCCAGTCCAGCTCTCCGGAGAGGCTCATGGGGTCGTTCTCCAGGCGGTTGAGGGTGTCCTCCCACCTACTGAGGACGTCCTTCGTCTGATCGTCCGCGTCCGCCCCGAACCGCTCCTCGACGTACTTGCGCGACAGCTCGTAGTACTCCATCTGGAGCTGTACGGCGGTCAGCGTGCGTCCGCTGCGGAGGGTGACGAGGCGTTGCAGGGTCGGGTCGTGGGAGACCTGGTGGAGGGTGCGGACGGGCTGGTCGACGGCCAGGTCGACCGCGATGAAGCCGTCCTCGATCATCGACAGCACCAGGGCCGTCGTGCCGAGCTTGAGATAGGTGGAGATCTCCGAGAGGTTGGCGTCGCCGATGATCACATGGAGGCGGCGGTACTTCTCCGCGTCCGCGTGGGGTTCGTCGCGGGTGTTGATGATGGGGCGCTTGAGGGTCGTCTCCAGGCCGACCTCGACCTCGAAGTAGTCGGCGCGCTGGCTGAGCTGGAAGCCGTGTTCGTGGCCGTCCTGGCCGATGCCGACGCGTCCGGCGCCGGCGAAGACCTGGCGGGAGACGAAGAACGGCGTGAGGTGGCGCACGATGTCCGAGAAGGCGGTCTCCCGCTTCATCAGGTAGTTCTCGTGCGTGCCGTAGGAGGCGCCCTTGTTGTCGGTGTTGTTCTTGTAGAGGTGGATCGGCTGGGCCCCGGGGAGCTGGGCGGCGCGTTCTGCGGCCTCGGCCATGATGCGTTCGCCGGCCTTGTCCCACAGGACGGCGTCCAGGGGGTTGGTGACCTCCGGGGCGCTGTATTCGGGGTGGGCGTGGTCGACGTAGAGCCGCGCGCCGTTGGTGAGGATGACATTGGCGAGGCCGATGTCCTCGTCGGTGAGCTGGCTGGAGTCGGCGGCCTCGCGGGCTAGGTCGAAGCCCCGCGCGTCCCGCAGCGGGTTCTCCTCCTCGAAGTCCCAGCGGGCCCGGCGGGCCCGGTGCATCGCCGCCGCGTAGGCGTTGACGATCTGGGACGAGGTGAGCATGGCATTGGCATTGGGATGGCCGGGGACGGAGATCCCGTACTCCGTCTCGATGCCCATTACTCGCCGTACGGTCATGCGGCCCTCCTTGCCCGGCGGCGTCCTCGGTCGGGGACGCCGCTCAAGTACCGCTGGCGCTCCGGTGCGTGTGCGGTGCCCGTCCCCGCACTGCGCGACTCGGCGGTACGAAAGAGCCTAGAACGGCTCTGCGCTGGTGGGGAGATCATTTGCGTCATTGCCTCGCTCCGGCTTTACCCGAAAAACAGTCGGCTGCGGGTACCCACTGAGGGCACCCGCAGCCGCCCTGTCTTTTACAGGTACTGTCCGGTGTTCGCCACCGTGTCGATGGAGCGTCCGGTGTCGGCGCCCTGCTTTCCGGTGATCAGGGTACGGATGTAGACGATCCGCTCGCCCTTCTTTCCGGAGATTCGGGCCCAGTCGTCCGGGTTGGTGGTGTTGGGCAGGTCCTCGTTCTCCTTGAACTCGTCCACGCAGGCCTGGAGGAGGTGGGAGACGCGCAGACCCTTCTGGTTCTTGTCGAGGAAGTCCTTGATGGCCATTTTCTTGGCGCGGCCCACGATGTTCTCGATCATGGCGCCGGAGTTGAAGTCCTTGAAGTAGAGGACTTCCTTGTCTCCGTTGGCGTAGGTGACTTCCAGGAAGCGGTTTTCCTCGGTTTCGGCGTACATGTGTTCCACTGCCGTCTGGATCATGCTCTGGACGGTGGTGGACTTGGAGCCGCCGTGTTCGCCGAGGTCGTCCGTGTGGAGCGGAAGGCGCTCGGTGAGGTACTTCTGGAAGATGTCCTTGGCCGCCTCGGCGTCGGGACGCTCGATCTTGATCTTCACGTCGAGCCGGCCGGGGCGCAGGATGGCGGGGTCGATCATGTCCTCGCGGTTCGAGGCGCCGATGACCACGACGTTCTGCAGGCCTTCCACGCCGTCGATCTCGGCGAGCAGCTGCGGGACGATGGTGTTCTCCACGTCCGAGCTGACGCCGGAGCCGCGGGTGCGGAAGAGGGATTCCATCTCGTCGAAGAAGACGATGACGGGGGTGCCCTCGCTGGCCTTCTCCCTCGCACGCTGGAAGACGAGACGGATCTGTCGCTCGGTCTCGCCGACGTACTTGTTGAGGAGTTCGGGGCCCTTGATGTTGAGGAAGAAGCTCTTGCCCTGGGCCTGGCCGGTGACTTCGGCGACCTTCTTGGCCAGTGAGTTGGCCACGGCCTTGGCGATGAGCGTCTTGCCGCATCCGGGGGGTCCGTAGAGCAGGACACCCTTGGGCGGGCGCAGTTCGTGCTCCTTGAACAGGTCCGGGTAGAGGTAGGGGAGCTCGACGGCGTCGCGGATCATCTCGATCTGGTTGCCGAGGCCACCGATCTGCTCGTAGCCGATGTCCGGGACCTCTTCGAGGACGAGTTCCTCGACCTCGCTCTTCGGAACGACCTCGTAGACATAGCCGGAGCGGGGTTCGAGCAGGAGGGCGTCGCCGGGGCGGATGGTGATGTCCAGCAGCGGCTCGGCGAGCCGCACCACCCGCTCCTCGTCGGTGTGACCCTGCACCAGTGCGCGCTCGCCGTCCTCCAGGATCTCCTTGAGGGTGACGATGTCGCCGACGCTCTCGTACTCCATGGCCTCGACCACGTTGAGCGCTTCGTTGAGCATCACTTCCTGGCCGCGCCGGAGCTCTTCCAGGTCGACGCTGGGGCTGACGTTCACCCGGAGCTTTCGGCCCCCGGTGAAGATGTCGGCCGTGCCGTCCTCGTTCGCCGTGAGGAAGACACCGAAGCCGGCCGGGGGCTGTGCGAGCCGGTCGACTTCCTCCTTGAGGGCCACGATCTGGTCGCGGGCCTCACGGAGTGTGTTGGCGAGCCGCTCGTTCTGTGCGGACACGCCGGCCAGATTGGTCTGCAGCTCGACGATCCGCTCTTCGAGAATCCTCGTGTGTCGCGGAGAGTCGGCGAGCTTGCGCCGCAGGACGGCGATCTCCTGCTCAAGGTAGGCAATCTGCCCGGCCGGGTCGTCGGACCCTCGTCCCGGGCGGATGCCGCGGTTCATGTCGTCGTCGTGGGCTGCCACGGTCCTCACCTCCTCCAAGGGGAGCTGGACGCTTCCAGACCCTACCTGGGTGGGTGTCGATTGAAACCCCTAGATCACAAAGACGGTCGGGGTGTGTCCGATCTTCACCCTTGCGCTCTCCCTCACGCCAAGGGAATACCCACTGAACATGACGGGGAAGCCGCCCCGGGTAGGGTCGAAGTGTTCAACACCCGTCGGAGCCCGCATCGTTCCCAGCTGGCCCGACGAATGAGACGGCAGGAGAGATGACCGTGCAGCAGGAGGCCGGGGCCGCGGGCGAGGCGCTGGAGGTCTGGATCGACCAGGATCTCTGCACCGGTGACGGTATCTGCGTCCAGTACGCACCGGAGGTGTTCGAGCTGGACATCGACGGGCTCGCCTACGTGAAGAGCGCGGGGGACGAGTTGTTGCAGGCCCCGGGGGCCACAACGCCCGTTCCGCTGCCGCTTCTCACGGATGTGGTGGACTCCGCGAAGGAGTGTCCGGGCGAGTGCATCCATGTACGTCGCGTTTCGGACAGGGTCGAGGTCTTCGGACCTGACGCGGAGTGACCGGCCGGGCACTCCATGTCGCCCCGTGTCTGCTTTCTCACACCGTGTTCGCCGGGTGATCATTCCCCGTTCGCCCGGGGGCGGGCGGTGTCAGACGCTTTGTTCCCCGGCGGGCGTCGAGCGTACGAACGCCCCGTTCTTCCACTGCCACTTGACGGGGTCCGTGACGTCCGGGCAGCAGTTGGGCACCTCGGGCGAGGAGTAGCCGTGCAGGGTCGCGGTGACGACGGCGTCACGGACGGCGAAGTCGGAGACGGTCGTGCGGTCCTTGGGGTTCACCAGGGTGGCGACGACCCGGGGCCGGGCCGCGTCGGTGGAGCGGGTGAGGACGTACACGCCGTCCGGCGGGGTGCCCATGCTGGCGTCGCAGTGCGCGACGGCCACGGTCTCGGGGCGGCCGTCCCCGTCGAGGTCCCCGGAGCCCTTCCTCTTCACCACGACACCGACGGGTCCGCAGTCGAGCGGGAGGTCGACCTCGGCGGGGTCGGGGGCCGCCACGATCGCGGGGGCCGGGCCCGCTTTCGGTACGGGCTGGGCCGCTCTCGCCGCGTCGGGCTGGAGGGCGGACGACAGGGCGACGACGCCGGCGAGGGCGGTGGCCGTGGCGAGCCAGTGGATGGGGCGGGTGTGCGCGTGTGCCAGTTCCGGGACGGCGGATTGCTGCACTAGGAGCGTCTCCTGGAGGTGCTGTGCCGGTGGGGATGACCCGCATGGTGCCACACGTCACAGTGGGGTGGAACGGCGGGGTGCGTGGTTCCCGCAGCTTTTCCGGTGGCGCGTCAACGGCAAAGCGCCGTGGCCGAGTTCCCGGGCGCTGCGGGGAACTCGGCCACGTCGGGGCCGTGTTGTACGGGGTGGGGCTCAGCGGCCGGAGCCGCCGTCGGCGTTGGGGCCGGTGTAGTCGTCGCCGTAGGCGCCCTTGGAGGGGCGGCGGCGGCGCATGGGGGGCTCGACGCCGTCGGCGAGGCGGCGGGCGGTGAGCAGGAAGCCGGTGTGCCCGATCATGCGGTGGTCGGGGCGGACGGCGAGGCCCTCGATGTGCCAGTTGCGGATCATCGACTCCCAGGCGCTCGGCTCGTTGAAGCAGCCGATCTCGCGGATGGACTCGACGGTCCGGGCGAGCTGGGTGGTGGTGGCCACGTAGCAGCAGACGATGCCGCCGGGGACGAGGGCCTTGGAGACGGCCTCCAGGCACTCCCAGGGGGCGAGCATGTCGAGGATGACGCGGTCGACCTCGGTGTCGCTGAGGTTGTCCTGGAGGTCGCCGACGGTGAGCTGCCAGGCGGGGTGGGGGCCGCCGAAGTAGCGCTCCACGTTGGCCTGGGCGATCTCGGCGAAGTCCTCGCGGCGCTCGTAGCTGTGCAGCATGCCCTGGTCGCCGATGGCGCGCAGCAGGAAGCTGCTGAGCGAGCCGGAGCCGACGCCGGCCTCGACGACGCGGGCGCCGGGGAAGATGTCGGCGAAGGCGAGGATCTGCCCCGCGTCCTTGGGGTAGACCACGGCGGCGCCGCGGGGCATGGACAGGACGTAGTCGGGGAGCAGGGGGCGCAGCGCGAGGTAGGCGACGTTTCCGGTGGTGCGGACAACGCTGCCCTCGGGTGCGCCGATCAGCTCGTCGTGCGGGAAGGAACCCTTGTGGGTGTGGAAGTTCTTTCCCTCTTCGAGCGTGAACGTGTAGTGGCGGCCCTTGGGGTCGGTCAGCTGTACCTGGTCCCCGACCTTGAAGGGCCCGCGCCTGCGGGCGGCACCGGTCGGTTCGGACATGTGACCCACCCTACCGGCGTTTGCGGGGGCCGCCGACCACGGTGTCGGTGCGCTCAGCTGGGGCGGGCCATCGCCTTCACGAAGGCGCGTTCCACGTCCGCCGCCGAGAGGACTCCGTAGATCTCGCCCGAGGCCTCGACCACGAGGTACTCGGTGGCGGGGGCGGCGCGGAGGGCGTCGAGGAGTTCCTCACCGGCCAGTTCGGCGGAGACGCGCATGCCGTCGGTGAGGTCCTGGGCGAGGCCGCTGACGGCGACCCAGGGGCGGCGGTGTTCGGGTACGCCGACGATGGCGGCCTCGCGGACGAGGGAGAGGGGTTCGCCGTCGGGGTCGACGACGACGAGGGCGCGGGCGCCGGCCTCGTTGGCGCGGCGGAGGGCTTCGGACAGGGGGGTGTCGGTCTCGACGGGGACGGCGCGGCGGGTGAGGGCGCGGGCCTGGAGTTCGGGCAGGTGTTCGCGCAGACGGGCCATGCGGAGGCTGTTGCCCGCGCCGGTCCAGATGATCGCGGCGAGGATCGCGGCGAGCAGGGCGTCCAGGACGGTGTCCATGCCGACGCTGTCCTCGGCGGCGGCGCCGAGCAGGCCGGACTGGGTGAGCAGGGGCAGTCCGATGAGGACGGAGACGGCGAGGGCGCGGCCGACCCAGGCGGCGGCGACGGTGCCGGTCATGGGCTTGCCGGTGATCTTCCAGACGACGGCGCGGAGCATGCGACCGCCGTCGAGGGGCAGGCCGGGGAGCAGGTTGAACGCGGCGACGATGAGGTTGGAGACCATCAGGCCGGCGAGGAGGACACCGGGGACGGTGCCGGGTTCGACGGCGAGCAGGGCGACGTAGAAGACGCCCGCGAGGACCAGGGAGAGCAGGGGGCC
Source organism: Streptomyces phaeolivaceus (assembly GCF_009184865.1). NCBI lineage: Bacteria > Bacillati > Actinomycetota > Actinomycetes > Kitasatosporales > Streptomycetaceae > Streptomyces > Streptomyces phaeolivaceus. The sequence goes on from NZ_CP045096.1 coordinate 1,655,166, forward strand.
GACGAAGGCCAGGACGAATTCGCGGCCGGGCGTCTCGGACTCCTTCTCGATCTCGGAGACACCGCCGAAGAACTGGAGCTGGATGCGGCGCACCGGCAGCTTGTAGCGCAGGGCGGCGACGGTGTGGGCGAGTTCGTGGACGAGGACGGAGGCGTAGAAGGCGACGGCGAAGAAGAGGGCCACGAGGTAGCGCAGGGCGCCGAGTTCGGGCAGGACGCGGTCGAGCTGGCCGCCGAAGACCCAGGTGATCAGGGCGGCGACGAGGAACCAGCTGGGGGCGACGTAGACGGGGACGCCGAAGGGGCGGCCCATGAGGATGCCGCCGCCGGGCTCCTTGGGGCGCTCGGGCGGCTTGGGGGCGGCGTCCGAGTGGGCGTGGGGGCGCGGGGATCCGACCGTGCGCTCCGTGTCGTCCGCCGGCGCCTTGCGCAGGTCGGCCGGGGAGGGTTTGGTCACCGGGTTCGCCCAGGGTTCGGTGCCGTGGGTGCCTTCCGTGCCTTCGGTGCCGGGGTCCGGCGTCGGGGCGTCCGCAGGGGCGTCGGGCGGCTTCGGGGGGTCCGCGGGGGTCTCCGTCGGCTTGGTGGGGTCCGTCGGGCTCGGGGCGTCGGAGTCGCCGGGGGTCTCGGCGGCGGCGGGTTCCCCGGCGGGGTCGTGCTCCGCCGGTGGCTCGGTCGTGTCGCGGTGCGCGCGCCGCGGCGCCTCGTCGCTGTCGGACCGCGGCTGCCCGCTCCCGCCGCTCGTCTCCACGATGTCCCCTCGTTCGAAGCGTCTTCCGCGCCCGGTGGCCGGGCGGAAGGGTCTGCGGTCGATGCTATGCGGTCGCCGGGGCGCGTTCCGCCCCGGCACCCCCTCTGTTTTCCCCCGCGTCGCACACGGCACACGGGCGTCGGCGTGTGTGGTGCCGATCGGTGCGCGGACGGGCCCGTGACTGTCACTGTCAGTGGTGGGCCGTATGGTCGGGGGTCATGGAAACCAGCACCGACGGCACCCCCGCCGTCCCCGGGGCAGGCGAGGGCGAGCGTCCTGCCGTACGGGCCGCAGCGCCGCCTTCCTCGCTGTCGCCGTCGCGCGCCAGTGACTTCATGCAGTGCCCGCTGCTGTACCGGTTCCGGGTGATCGACCGGCTGCCGGAGAAGCCGAGCGAGGCGGCGACACGCGGGACGCTGGTGCACGCGGTGCTGGAGAGACTCTTCGACGCGCCGGCGGTCGAGCGGACCGCGCCGCGGGCCAGGTCGCTGGTGCCCGGACAGTGGGACCGGTTGCGGGAGACCAGGCCGGAGGTCGTGGAGCTGTTCGCGGACGACGCGGAGGGCGAGCGGCTGGCGCGCTGGCTGGCCGAGGCGGAGCGGCTGGTGGAGCGCTGGTTCACGCTGGAGGACCCGACGCGTCTGGAGCCCGCCGAGCGGGAGCTGTTCGTGGAGGCGGAGCTGGAGTCCGGGCTGAGGCTGCGCGGGATCATCGACCGGGTGGACGTGGCGCCCACCGGGGAGGTGCGGATCGTCGACTACAAGACGGGCAAGGCGCCGCGGCCGGAGTACGCCGAGGGCGCGCTGTTCCAGATGAAGTTCTACGCGCTGGTGGTGTGGCGGCTGAAGCGGGTGGTGCCGCGGCGGCTCCAGCTGGTCTATCTCGGCAGTGGTGATGTGCTGACGTACGACCCGGTGATGGCCGATCTGGAGCGGGTGGAGCGCAAGCTGCTCGCGCTGTGGGAGGCGATCCGGCTGGCCACGGAGACGGGCGAGTGGCGGCCCCGGCCGACCAAGTTGTGCGGCTGGTGCGACCATCAGGCGGTGTGTCCGGAGTTCGGCGGCACTCCCCCGCCGTACCCCCTGCAGGTGAGGTCACCCGAGTCGGCCGACGGCGGGCAGGGCAGAATGGGCCCGGACGCGACCTAGGGGCTGTCCTGTGGGTCGGGCCTGGGCCGCGGGGGCCCGAAGCCGGCCTGTTCCAGGGGACAGGCCCTAGCGAAGGAGATGTTCGTGGCCGTCCGGGTCCTACTGGTAGACGACCAGCCGCTGCTGCGTACCGGCTTCCGGATGATTCTGGAGGCGGAGCAGGACATCGCGGTCGTCGGGGAGGCCGGAGACGGTCTGCAGGCGCTCGACCAGGTGCGGGCACTGCAGCCCGATGTGGTGCTGATGGACATCCGGATGCCGCGGATGGACGGGGTGGAGGCGACCCGGCAGATCACCGGGCCCGGCCGGGACGGTCCGGCGAAGGTGCTGGTGCTGACCACGTTCGATCTGGACGAGTATGTGGTGGAGGCGCTGCGGGCGGGGGCCAGCGGGTTTCTGCTGAAGGACGCGCCGGCCAATGAGCTGGTGCAGGCGATCCGGGTGGTGGCGGGAGGCGAGGCGATGCTCGCGCCGAGCATCACGCGCCGGCTTCTCGACAAGTACGCGGTGCATCTGCCGTCGGGCGACGAGCCGGTGCCGGACACGCTGCACACGCTGACGGACCGTGAGGTCGAGGTGCTGAAGCTGGTGGCCCGGGGGTTGTCGAACGCGGAGATCGCCGCCGATCTGTTCGTCAGCGAGACCACGGTGAAGACGCATGTGGGTCATGTGCTGACCAAGCTGGGGCTGCGCGACCGGGTACAGGCGGCGGTGTACGCGTATGAGAGCGGGCTGGTGCGCCCCGGCGCGCAGTAGCGGGTGGGTAGCCGACCACGCGCCGAGGGCGCCCCTTTCTTGTGGAAGGGGGCGCCCTCGGTCATGCGGGACCGTGGTGTCGGCCCGTGCTCGTGTCAGCCCTTGCTGATCTCCCAGAAGCGGAAGACGGTCGAGGCGTCCAGGCAGTACTCCAGGCCGTAGACGTCGTCGCCGACGACGGCGTACTGCTTGGCCTGCCAGACGGGGATGAGGGGGACGTCGGTGGCGACGATGTTCTGCAGTTCGGCGTACTCCTTCTCCGTGGCGGAGCGCTCGCTCGCGGCGGCGGTCTTCGGGAGGAGATCACCGGTGATGGTGGAGTTGCTGTAGTTGTTGTCCAGCACGTTGCCCTTGCCGAAGAAGGGGCCGGTGAAGTTGTCGGGGTCGGGGTAGTCGGGGACCCAGCCCTTGACGTACAGCCCGTACTTGCCGGCGGCGATGTCCTTCTCGTACCGGTCGAAGGCGACGGACTCCACGGTGGCGTCGAACAGGCCGCTGTCGTTGAGCTGCTTGGCGATGGCCTTCAACTCCTGGTCCGTGGAGGGGCCGTAGCGCGACGGCGTGGACCAGAGGGTCAGTTCGACCTTGTCGTCGATGCCGTCGGCGCGCAGCGCCTCCTCGGCCTTGTCCTTGGACGGGCGGGCGCCGTAGGTGTCGAAGAAGGCCGTGTTGTGGCCGGTGATGCCGGCCGGGATGATCGAGTACAGCGGCGTGGCGGTCCCCTGGTAGACCTCGTCCACGAGGGCCTCGCGGTCCAGCAGGTAGGCGATGGCCTGGCGGACGCCGAGCTTGCCGGTGACCGGGTCGTCCATGTTGAAGACGAGGTGCTGGACCTCGGCGCCGGTGCCGTCGACGATGTCGACGCCGCTGGCGGTGGAGGTGTCGGTCTCGATGTCGGAGATGTCGGAGGCGCTGAGTCCGCGGTAGGTGACGTCGAGGTCGCCCTCCAGCAGGGACTTCTTCAGGGCGTCCTGGTCGCCGTGGAAGAACTTGAGGGTGACGCCGGAGTTCTCGACGTCGGCGGTGCCCTGGTAGTTCTCGTTGACGGTGAAGACGGCCTCGTCCTCGCCGAAGGACTCCAGCTTGTAGGGGCCGGAGCCGACGGCCTCGCCGTCCTCGCGGAGCCCGTCGGCGTCGTAGGAGCTCTCGTCGACGACGGAGCCGGCGCCGGAGGCGATCTTGCTGGGGAAGGTGGCGTCGGCGTACTTGAGGTCGAAGCGGACGGTCTTGTCGTCCGGGGTCTCGACCTTGTCGAGCATGGGGAACATGATCGCGGGGCCGGCGTCGTCGTTGATCTTCAGCATGCGGTCGAAGGAGAACTTGACGTCCTTCGCCGTGAGCGCCTCACCGTTGCTGAACTTCAGGCCGTCCTTGAGGGTGCACTCGTAGACGGTGGTGCCGCCGTCCGCGAAGGAGCAGTCCTTGGCGAGGTCCGGTTCGGGCTCGGTGGCTCCGTTGGGGAAGCTCAGCAGCGACTGGAAGACGTTGTTGAACAGGAGCCAGGATCCGGGGTCGTAGCCGGAGGCGGGGTCGGTGGCCAGGACGTCGTCGGACATCCCCATCACGACGTTGGAACCGGAATCCCCGGATCCCCCCGAGTCGGAACCGCAACCGGTCAGCAGGCCGGCGGCAAGCCCTGTCGCCATGGTCAGGACGGGCCACTGGGTGCGTATGTTCACGTATGGATGCCTTGTGTCGTCGGGTGCATTGCGGGCGCTCCGGGCTCCCCCGAGGCCGGTCGGGCCTCTGTCCGGAGGGGTGGTGAGGTCCGGTCAGTTGCCTCTGCCGCGGCCCAGCTCCCAGAGCTGGAGCGTCGAGGCGGCGTTGAGCGCGTACTCGGTGCCGGTGACGTCGTCACGGGCGGCGACGTACTGCTTGCCCTGCCACAGCGGGATGATCGGCACGTCGTCGGCGACGATGTCCTGGATGCCGGTGAGGCTCTCCGAGGCGGTGAGGCGGTCGGCCGCGCGGCGGGACTCGGGGATCAGCTTGCTCCGGATCTCACGGTTGTCGTACGGCGAGCCGAGGAAGTTGTCCTTGTCGAGGAAGGGCGCCAGGTAGTTGTCGGCGTCGGGGAAGTCCGGGAACCAGCCCATGCCGTAGACGGCGTACTCGCCCTCCTGCTCGGCGGGGCGGAAGGTGGACCAGGGGGTGCCCTTGATGGTCACGTCGAACAGGCCGCTGCCGTCGAGCTGCTTCTTCAGCAGCTCGAACTCCTTCTTCGTGGCCGAGCCGTAGTGGTCGGTCGTGTAGTGGAGGGTCAGCTTCACCGGTGTGGTGACGCCCGCCGCCTCCAGGGTCGACTTGGCCTTGGTGACGTCCGGGTCGCCGTACTTGTCGAAGAACGAGTTGGAGTGGCCCGTGATGCCGGCCGGGACGAGCGAGTAGAGGGGCTCGGCCTGGGAGCCGTACACCTTGGCGACGAGTTCGCCGCGGTCGATGACCCCGGCCATGGCGCGGCGGACGGCCGTGCTCTCGACGGGGGCGGCGTCGGTGTTGAAGGCGAGGTAGCGGATCTCCAGGCCGGCGGACTCGACGACGTCGATGTCGCTGTCGGTGGAGTCGCTCAGCTCGGTGATCTGCTCCGGCGTCATGGTGCGGGTCATCAGATCGATGTCGCCGTCCTTCAGGGCGGTGCCCATGGCGTCGGCGCCGGTGAAGGAGCGCAGTTCGACCTTGTCGTTCTTCGGGTCCAACTGCCCCTTGTAGTGGGGGTTCTTGGTGAAGACGGCGCGGACCAGCTCGTTGTTCTCGACCTCGGCGTCCAGGGTGTACGGGCCGGAGCCGTCGACCGCGAAGCCGTCGCGCAGCCTGCCCTTGTCGTAGTCGGCCGGGTTGACGATGCCGGCGACCGGGGTGGACAGCTTGTACGGGAGGGTCGCGTCCGGGCTGTTGAGGTGGAAGATCACCTCGCTGTCGCCCTTGGTCTCGACGAGGTCGATGGTGGACAGCAGGGCGAAGACACCGCTGTCGGCCTTGAGGGAGCGGGCGCGGTCGATGGAGAACTTCACGTCCTCGGCGGTGACCGGGGAGCCGTCGGTGAACTTCAGGCCGGAGCGCAGCGTGCAGGCGTAGCGCTCGTTGCCGGAGTCGGTGAAGGAGCAGCTGGAGGCGGCCTCGGGTTCCGGTTCGCCGTCGCCGCGGGGCTGGACCAGGAGGGTCTGGACGGTCTGGCGGAGGATGTTCCAGGTGCCGACGTCGTAGGCGTAGGCCGGGTCGACGGGGGCCGGGGCGTCCTTGGAGGCGGTGAACCGGTCGGTGGTGCCGACGACTATCGCGTCCCCGCTGTCGCCCGCGCTGTCGGTGGCACCGCAGGCGGCGAGCACCGGGGTGAGCAGACCGATGACGGCCGGCAGCACCAAGGTCTTGCGGTTCATGCTCGCGAATCTCCAGAGCTGTGTTCCGAGACGGGTGCCGGCGGGGTGGTGCGAGCGCGTCTCGGGAAGTACGGCGATGTTCTCGCGTCGAGATTAGCCCGCACCGCCAGAGGGGCCCGCGCGCACCGGAGTTGAGTTCCCCTCACGCTGCGGAACCGGCCGTGGACGGAAACGGTGTACCACGCACGGAATCTTTGGGTGCACCCTTCACCAATCAGGACACAAGGGTGCGTCGGACACCCCCGAATTCGGGGATCGGAGGTGCCGGAAGGGCTCCTCACAGGCCCTGGGGAGTGGCAAACGTCACAGCTGGAAAGGTATTCCCCGGAGTGGGAATTCAGTCATCGCGGTGCCGCTGAATTCCCACTCCGGACCCCGGTACGCGATCTTGGAATTTCTTGCGCTTTCAATTGCCCGTCGTCGTCATCAGGCCGCGCAGAAAGGGCAGGTCGACCTCTTCCAGCGAGGTCACGACGGTGCGCCGGGCGGCGGGCGCGATGGGGGCCACGGACGGGACGGCGACCACATGGCAGCCGGCCGCCTCGGCGGCGGCCACACCGGTCGCGGTGTCCTCGACGACCGCGCACCGGGCCGGATCCGCGCCGAGACCGGAGGCGGCGAGGAGGTAGGGGTCGGGGAACGGCTTGGTCCGCTCGACCTCGTCGCCCGCGACGGTCAGCGCGAAGTGCTGGGGGCCGAGAGAGGTCAGGACGCGGTCGATGATGCGCCGGTGCGAGGCGGAGACCAGGGCGGTGGGGACGCCGTGCGCGGCCAGCTCGGCGAGGAGTCTGGAGGCGCCGGGCATCAGCGGCAGCGTGCGCCCGATACGGGCCTCGAAGCCGTCGTTGAGCAGCACGCTCAGCTCGGGGAGGGTGATGTCGGCGCCGGTGGCCTCGATCAGGAAGCCCGCGCTGCGGCTCATGGGGCCGCCGACGACGACATGGCGCCAGGAGTCGTCCAGGGTGTGGCCGAGGCCGGCGAAGATCTCGACCTCCACGTCCCACCAGAAGCCCTCGGTGTCCACCAGGGTGCCGTCCATGTCGAGGAGCACGGCCTGCAGGGCGGAGCCTTCGGCCGTACGGGTTCCTAGCGCGGGGATCGTCGTGGTCATCCGGCGCACCTCCTTGTGGGACGAGCAGGCCGGTTCCCGGGTGGGGAACCGGCCTGCGGTGGACCGACCAGTGTACGACGCCGCGCGGACGAGCGCCTTTCGGTCCGGCTGAAGCACTGCGCGAAGGCGTTACCGAGCGTTGAAGTACTTCGCCTCGGGGTGATGGATGACGATCGCGTCCGTGGACTGCTCGGGGTGGAGCTGGAACTCCTCCGAGAGCTGGACGCCGATCCGCTCGGGCTCCAGCAGCCGGGCGATCTTGGCGCGGTCCTCCAGGTTCGGGCAGGCGCCGTAGCCGAGGGAGAAGCGGGCGCCCCGGTACTTGAGGGCGAACATGTCCTCGACGGCGTCCGGGTCCTCCGCGGCGAAGCCCAGCTCCGAGCGGACCCGGGCGTGCCAGTACTCGGCGAGCGCCTCGGCCAGCTGCACGGACAGGCCGTGGAGTTCGAGGTAGTCGCGGTAGGCGTTGGCCTCGAAGAGCTTGGCGGTCTCCTCGCCGATGCGGGAGCCGACGGTGACGACCTGGAGGCCGACGACGTCGATCTCGCCGGACTCCTCCGGGCGGAAGAAGTCGGCCAGGCACAGGCGGCGGCCCCGGCGCTGGCGCGGGAAGGAGAACCGGGTCCGTTCGTTGCCGTCGTCGTCCAGGATGATCAGGTCGTCGTCCTTGGAGACACAGGGGAAGTAGCCGTAGACGACGGCCGCTTCGAGGAGGTTGTCGGTCTGGAGCTTGTCCAGCAGACCGCGCAGCCGGGGCCGGCCCTCGGTCTCGACGAGTTCCTCGTAGGTGGGTCCGTCGCCGGTGCGGGCCTGCTTCAGTCCCCACTGGCCCTTGAAGAGGGCGCCCTCGTCGAGCCAGGTCGCGTACTCCTTGAGCTGGATGCCCTTGATGACGCGGGTGCCCCGGAACGGCGGGGTGGGCACGGGGTTGTCGGTGGCGACGTCGGAGCGGACGTGGCCCTCCTCCGGGCGCTCCTCGACGGCGGTGGCCGTGGCGGTGGCGCGGACCCGGCGCTGCTTCAGCTCGGGCAGGACCGCGCCGGGCACGCCCCGCTTGACGCCGATGAGGGCGTCCATCAGGCGCAGGCCCTCGAAGGCGTCGCGGGCGTAGCGGACCTCGCCCTCGTAGATCTCGTACAGGTCCTGTTCGACATAGGCGCGGGTGAGGGCGGCGCCGCCGAGGATGACGGGGTAGTCGGCGGCCAGGCCGCGCTGGTTCAGCTCCTGGAGGTTCTCCTTCATGATCACCGTGGACTTGACCAGGAGGCCGGACATGCCGATGACGTCGGCACGGTGCTCGGCGGCGGCGTCCAGAATCGCGGAGACGGGCTGCTTGATACCGAGGTTGACGACGTTGTAGCCGTTGTTGGACAGGATGATGTCGACGAGGTTCTTGCCGATGTCGTGGACGTCGCCGCGGACGGTGGCCAGCACGATGGTGCCCTTGCCCTCGGTGTCCGACTTCTCCATGTGCGGCTCCAGATGGGCCACCGCGGACTTCATGACCTCGGCGGACTGGAGCACGAACGGCAGCTGCATCTGGCCCGAGCCGAACAGCTCGCCGACGACCTTCATACCGTCCAGGAGCGTGTCGTTGACGATGTCGAGGGCGGCGCGGGTCAGCAGGGCCTCGTCGAGGTCGGCCTCCAGGCCGTTCTTCTCGCCGTCGATGATGCGGCGCTTGAGGCGCTCCTCCAGCGGGAGTGCGGCCAGTTCCTCGGCCTTGCCGGCCTTCAGGGACTTGGCGGTGGCGCCCTCGAACAGCGCCATGAGCTTCTGCAGCGGGTCGTAGCCCTCTGCACGGCGGTCGTAGACCAGGTCGAGGGCCGTCTGCACCTCCTCCTCGCTGAAGCGGGCGATCGGGAGGATCTTGCTCGCGTGCACGATCGCCGAGTCGAGACCCGCCTTCGCGCACTCGTCGAGGAAGACGGAGTTGAGGAGGATACGGGCGGCCGGGTTGAGGCCGAAGGAGATGTTCGACAGGCCGAGGGTGGTCTGCACCTCGGGGTGGCGGCGCTTCAGCTCGCGGATCGCCTCGATCGTCGCGATGCCGTCGCCCCGGGACTCCTCCTGACCGGTGCAGATGGTGAAGGTCAGGGTGTCGATGAGGATGTCCGACTCGTGGATGCCCCAGTTGCCGGTGAGGTCGTCGATGAGCCGTTCGGCGATCTCGACCTTCTTCTCGGGGGTGCGGGCCTGCCCCTCCTCGTCGATGGTCAGCGCGATCAGCGCGGCGCCGTGCTCCTGCGCGAGCCGGGTGACCTTGGCGAAGCGGGACTCGGGGCCGTCGCCGTCCTCGTAGTTGACGGAGTTGATGACCGCCCGGCCGCCGAGCTTCTCCAGCCCGGCCCGGATGACGTCCACCTCGGTGGAGTCCAGGACGATGGGGAGGGTGGAGGCGGTGGCGAAACGGCCGGCGAGTTCGGCCATGTCGGCGACGCCGTCGCGGCCCACGTAGTCGACGCAGAGGTCGAGCATGTGGGCGCCTTCGCGGATCTGGTCGCGGGCCATCTCCACACAGTCGTCCCAGCGGGCCTGAAGCATGGCCTCGCGGAACTTCTTCGAGCCGTTGGCGTTCGTCCGCTCGCCGATCGCCATGTACGAGGTGTCCTGGCGGAACGGGACCGTCTGGTAGAGGGAGGCGGCGCCGGGCTCGGGGCGCGGGTCGCGGACGGTGGGCGTGAGGTCGCGGACGCGGTCGACGACCTGCCGCAGATGCTCGGGGGTCGTACCGCAGCAGCCGCCGATGAGGGAGAGGCCGTACTCGCGGACGAAGTTCTCCTGCGCGTCGGCCAGCTCCGGCGCGGTCAGCGGGTAGTGGGCGCCGTCCTTGGTCAGCACCGGCAGGCCGGCGTTCGGCATACAGGACAGCTGGATGCGGGAGTGGCGGGCCAGATAGCGCAGGTGCTCGCTCATCTCGGCCGGGCCGGTCGCGCAGTTCAGGCCGATCATGTCGATGCCGAGCGGCTCCAGCGCGGTCAGCGCCGCGCCGATCTCCGAGCCCAGCAGCATGGTGCCGGTCGTCTCGACCGTCACCGACACGATCAGGGGGACGTCGTAACCGGCCGTCTCCATCGCGCGGCGGGCGGCGATGACGGAGGCCTTGGTCTGCAGCAGGTCCTGGGTGGTCTCCACCAGGAGCGCGTCCGCGCCGCCGGCCAGCAGGCCCTCGGCGTTCTGCTGGTAGGCGTCGCGGATGGCGGTGAAGGTGGTGTGGCCGAGGGTGGGGAGTTTGGTACCCGGACCGATGGAGCCCAGCACCCAGCGCTGACGGCCGTCGCGGGCGGCGTACTCGTCGGCCGTCTCCCGGGCGATCCGGGCGCCGGCCTCGGACAGCTCGGCGGTGCGTTCGGGGATGTCGTACTCACCCAGTGCGGTGAGGTTCGCGCCGAAGGTGTTGGTCTCGACGCAGTCGACGCCCGCGTCGAAGTACGCGGCGTGCACCGAGCGGACGATGTCGGGGCGGGTGGCGTTCAGGACCTCGTTGCAGCCCTCCAACTGCTGGAAGTCCTCCAGTGTGGGGTCCTGTGCCTGAAGCATCGTGCCCATCGCACCGTCCGCGACCACCACACGGGTCGCGAGGGCCTCGCGCAGGGCCTCGGATCGGGCCCGGCCTGCGGCGGCGGACGAAGGGGACGGATTCGGCAACGAGGCCATGGAGCTGCTCCCTGGGGTGCGACGGCTGTCGGCTTTGCGGCCTCCCGTGGAAGCCGCACGCGGCAAGGGTAGCCCGGAGCGCCACGGATGGTCAGGGGAGTCCACGGGACGGACGGGCGTGGCGTACGCGGCCGAGTGCGGTTTACTCCGACGACGAAAACGAACCACGGACACCACTCGGGCACCGCGCGTACACCCCATGCTCACATGATCGCCGGACTGACACCGGACGGGCACCGGACGGGCACCGGCCGGGCACCGGACGGGCACCGGCCGGGCACCGGCCGGGCACGGGAACGTCACCGGGCGGCGGCCGTGGCCGAAAAGCCGGTGACGGCCATTGGCGAGAGGTCGGCAACGACCGGTAGTGTTCGGCATTGCCGAACGATGGTAGTTCAGTCGCGTACGGCGGCCGAAGGGGACGGAGGCAGGACGGCGATGGCACGGAACATCCAGTCGCTCGAACGGGCGGCCGCGATGCTGCGCCTGCTCGCGGGCGGCGAACGGCGACTCGGCCTGTCGGACATCGCCTCCTCGCTGGGCCTCGCCAAGGGCACCGCCCACGGCATACTGCGCACGCTCCAGCAGGAGGGGTTCGTCGAGCAGGACGACGCCTCCGGGCGCTACCAGCTGGGGGCGGAGCTGCTGCGCCTCGGGACCACGTATCTGGACGTCCACGAGCTGCGGGCGCGGGCCCTGGTCTGGACGGACGACCTGGCCCGTTCCAGCGGGGAGAGCGTCCATCTCGGGGTGCTGCACCAGCAGGGCGTGCTGATCGTGCACCACGTCTTCCGGCCCGACGACAGCCGGCAGGTCCTGGAGATAGGGGCCATGCAGCCGCTGCACTCCACGGCCCTGGGCAAGGTCCTCGCGGCCTACGACCCGGTGGCGCACAGCGAGGTCCTGGAGGGCGAGCGCAAGGCGTTCACCGACCGCACCGTGCACACCCTGGACGACTTCGAGGGCGTCCTGGACATCACCCGCGCGCGCGGGTACGCGGCCGACGTCGAGGAGACGTGGGAGGGCGTGGCGTCCATCGCCGCCCCCATCCACGACCGGCGGCGCATGCCGGTGGGCGCGGTCGGCATCACCGGCGCGGTGGAGCGGCTGTGCCGCGAGGGCGAGCTGCGCCCCGAGCTGATCGCTGCCGTACGGGACTGCGCCCGCGCGGTCTCCCGGGACCTGGGCGCGGCCCGGTTCTGACGGCGGCCGACACGGCGAAGGCCGGGACACCCCACGGTGTCCCGGCCTTCGCCGTACGCGCGCGTGCGCCGCGTGCCCGGGTGGGCACCCTGGGCGGCCACACCGAGATCCACGGACCGTTCGATCAATAACGATCGCACTTCCCGCAACACAGCTCTTGACGCACGCGTAACACCGGAGCAAGACTCCCGTCCATCGGTCGACATTGTCGAACACCTACCGGCAATACGCGTTAGAGTGTGACAAGCCAAGGGCCGAACCTTTCCCCTGGACGAAGGACAAAGGAGTCGCGGGTGTCCAGCTCCGACATCTTCATCGGCGAGACCATCGGTACCGCCATACTCATCCTGCTCGGCGGTGGCGTCTGCGCCGCCGTCACGCTGAAGGCCTCCAAGGCACGTAACGCCGGTTGGCTCGCCATCACCTTCGGGTGGGGTTTCGCCGTTCTGACGGCCGTCTACACCTCCGCGCCGCTCTCCGGCGCCCACCTGAACCCGGCCGTGACCCTCGCGCTCGCGCTGAAGAAGAACGGCATCGAGTGGAGCGACGTCCCGATCTACTGGGGCGGGCAGCTGCTCGGCGCCATGATCGGCGCCGCACTGGTCTGGGTCGCCTACTACGGCCAGTTCCGCGCCCACCTCACCGACCGGGAGATCGTCGGCGAGTCGGCCCCGGCCAAGTCCGTGGAGGCCCGGGAGGCCGGCGCCGGCCCCGTGCTCGGCATCTTCTCCACCGGCCCCGAGGTCCGCGTGGCCTGGCAGAACGTCGCCACCGAGGTCATCGGCACCGTCGTACTCGTCCTCGCGGTCCTGACGCAGGGACTGAACGGCGACGGCAAGGGTCTCGGCACCCTGGGCGCCCTGATCACCGCGCTCGTCGTGGTCTCGATCGGTCTGTCCCTCGGTGGCCCGACCGGTTACGCGATCAACCCGGCCCGTGACCTCGGTCCGCGTATCGTGCACGCCCTCCTGCCCCTGCCCAACAAGGGCGGATCCGACTGGGGCTACGCCTGGGTCCCGGTGGTCGGTCCCCTGATCGGCGCCGCCATCGCTGCAGGCATCTACAACGTCGCTTTCGCTTAGAAGCACTAGCCGCCGTCTTCCGGAATCCCGTGAATTCGCGGAACGCTCAGCACGCGCCGTACGTACAGCCCCGTACCCAGTGAACTTTCAGGAGCACACCGTGACCGACGCCCACACCGCCGGACCGTTCATCGCGGCCATCGACCAGGGCACCACCTCCAGCCGCTGCATCGTCTTCGACCGCGACGGACGCATCGTCTCCGTCGACCAGAAGGAGCACGAGCAGATCTTCCCGAAGCCGGGCTGGGTCGAGCACAACGCCACCGAGATCTGGACGAACGTCCAGGAGGTCGTCGCCGGGGCCATCGAGAAGGCCGGCATCACCCGCGACGACATCAAGGCCATCGGCATCACCAACCAGCGCGAGACCACGCTGCTCTGGGACAAGAACACCGGTGAGCCCGTCCACAACGCCATCGTCTGGCAGGACACCCGTACCGACGCCCTCTGTCGGGAGCTGGGCCGCAACGTCGGCCAGGACCGTTTCCGCCGCGAGACCGGTCTGCCGCTGGCGAGCTACTTCGCCGGTCCGAAGGCCCGCTGGCTGCTGGACAACGTCGAGGGCCTGCGGGAGCGCGCCGAGGCCGGCGACATCCTCTTCGGCACCATGGACAGCTGGGTCATCTGGAACCTGACGGGCGGTGTCGACGGCGGCAAGCACTACACCGACGTCACCAACGCCTCCCGCACCATGCTGATGAACCTGCACACGCTCCAGTGGGACGACAAGATCGCCGAGTCCATCGGTGTCCCGCTGTCGATGCTCCCGGAGATCCGCTCCTCCGCCGAGGTGTACGGCGAGGTCAGCGGCGGCCGTCTCGGCGAGCTGCTCGGCGGCATCCCGGTCGCCTCCGCGCTCGGCGACCAGCAGGCGGCGCTGTTCGGCCAGACCTGCTTCGAGGAGGGCGAGGCCAAGTCCACGTACGGCACCGGCACCTTCATGCTGCTGAACACCGGTGAGAAGATCATCAACTCCTACAGCGGGCTGCTGACCACGGTCGGCTACCGGATCGGCGACCAGAAGCCGGTCTACGCCCTGGAGGGCTCGATCGCCGTCACCGGTTCGCTGGTGCAGTGGATGCGCGACCAGATGGGCCTGATCTCCACGGCCGCCGAGATCGAGACGCTGGCGCTCTCGGTCGAGGACAACGGCGGCGCGTACTTCGTACCGGCCTTCTCCGGACTCTTCGCCCCGTACTGGCGCTCCGACGCCCGCGGTGTGATCGCCGGTCTCACCCGGTACGTCACCAAGGCGCACCTCGCGCGCGCCGTCCTGGAGGCCACCGCCTGGCAGACCCGTGAGATCACGGACGCCATGACCAAGGACTCGGGCGTCGAGCTCGCGGCCCTCAAGGTCGACGGCGGTATGACCTCCAACAACCTGCTGATGCAGACCCTCTCGGACTTCCTGGACGCCCCCGTGGTGCGCCCGATGGTCGCCGAGACCACCTGCCTCGGCGCCGCCTACGCCGCCGGTCTCGCCGTCGGCTTCTGGACCAACACCGACGATCTGCGCGCCAACTGGCGGCGGGCCGCCGAGTGGACCCCCCGGATGGACGCGGAGACCCGCGACCGTGAGTACAAGAGCTGGCTCAAGGCCGTCGAGCGGACCATGGGCTGGCTCGAGGACGAGAGCTGAGCCGGAGCCGCGAAGGGCTCCGTCCGTCGGCTCTGATGAGGAGTAAGAACCCCACATGACCAGTCAGACCACCCTGCAGACCCTGCCTGCCCTGGGGACGCGCCCGGCGTCCGGCTCGAACCCGAGCCGTGCCGAGACCCGGGAGCAGCTCTCCAAGGCGTCGTACGACCTCCTCGTGATCGGCGGCGGCATTCTGGGCATCTCCACCGCCTGGCACGCCGCGCAGTCCGGGCTCAGGGTGGCCCTGGTCGACGCCGGCGACTTCGCCGGTGCCACCTCCTCCGCCTCCTCCAAGCTGCTCCACGGCGGTCTGCGCTATCTGCAGACCGGCGCGGTGAAGCTGGTGGCGGAGAACCACTTCGAGCGCCGTGCGGTCTCCCGCCAGGTGGCCCCCCACCTGGCGAACCCGCTCACGTTCTACCTCCCCGTGTACAAGGGCGGGCCGCACGGCGCGGCGAAGCTCGGGGCGGGCGTCTTCGCCTACTCCGCGCTCTCCGCGTTCGGCGACGGAGTGGGTCATCTGCTCAGCCCCGCGAAGGCCGCGCAGGACGTACCGGAACTGCGCACCGACAACCTCAAGGCCGTGGCGGTGTACGGCGACGACCAGATGAACGACTCCCGGATGGCCCTCATGGCGGTCCGCGCGTCCGTGGAGTCGGGTGCCGTCGTCCTGAACCACGCCGAGGTCACCGGCCTGCGCTTCACCAAGGGCCGGGTGACCGGTGCCGAGCTGCGCGACCGGCTCTCCGGCGACGAGTTCGGTGTCAGCGCCCGTCTGGTCCTCAACGCGACCGGCCCCTGGGTCGACCACCTGCGCCGCATGGAGAACCCCGACGCGGCGCCCTCCATCCGCCTCTCCAAGGGCGCGCACCTGGTCCTGAAGCGGACGTCCCCGTGGAAGGCCGCGCTCGCCACCCCCATCGACAAGTACCGCATCACCTTCGCCCTCCCCTGGGAGGACATGCTGCTGCTCGGCACGACCGACGAGATGTACGAGGGCGACCCGGCGGACGTCTCGGTCACCGAGAAGGACATATCCCAGATCCTGGACGAGGCCGCCTTCTCCATCCGCGACCAGCAGCTCTCCCGCGATCTGATCACCTACTCCTTCGCCGGCCTGCGGGTGCTGCCGGGCGGGCCCGGCGACACCGCCAAGGCCAAGCGGGAGACGGTCGTCACCGAGGGCCGGGGCGGCATGCTGTCCGTCGCGGGCGGCAAGTGGACGACCTTCCGGCACATCGGCCGCACGATCATGAAGAAGCTGGAGGCGCTCCCCGGTCACCCGCTGGGCGAGGACTTCGAGCCGGTCGCCTCCCTGCCGAAGAAGCTGCCGCTGCCGGGTGTCGCCAATCCGCGCGCGGTCGCCCACCGCCTGCTGGTGGACCGTCCGGCGCCCGGCCCCCGTATGGGTGCGGACACGGCCCGTCATCTGGCCACGCACTACGGCTCCCTGGCCTTCGACATCGCCCGCCTCGCCAACGAGAACCCCGAACTGGCCGAGCGGGTGCACCCCGACGCGCCGGAGATCTGGGCGCAGGTGGTCTACGCCCGCGACACCGAGTGGGCCGAGGCCCCCGACGACGTCCTTCGCCGCCGCACGACCCTGACGATACGAGGCCTGGCCACGGACGAGATCCGCACCAAGGTCCAGGACGTCCTCGACAAGACGTGACCGACTCTCGGGCCGGCCCCACCCCGTGACCGGGGCCGGCCCGAGCGCACCAGGGCGGGCCCCACGCCGATACGGCACCGGGGCCCGCCTCTTCTTGTCACGGCACCCGGCGGCCGGAGCTGGACCGGGCGGGGTTCGCGCGACCCGGCGCTCGCGGGGCGCCGCCTGCGCCCACCCGTGCCGCCCCAGCGGCACGATTGCCCGCAGCCGAGGCAGGGGGGAGAGACCAGTACGGGGCACCCGTACGGCCTCAGGGGCGCGAGGAACCGCGCGAGGAGCCCGCCGCCGTCCGCGCTGTCAGGACAGCGACGTCACCATGGCTCGTACGGAGTCGACGTTCCCCAACTCCCCTCGCCGTACGATCAGTTCACGCCCGAGGAGCAGCGCCCGCCGCGACGCCGGCACCGGATCGGGCAGTGTCGTCAGATCGGTCAGGTGCGCGAAGCCGATGATGCGCCGGACGATCTCCGTACCGGCGAAGCCCAGGGACTCCGTCCAGACCCGTGCGAGGAACCGCTCCAGATACGCGTCGTCGAAGAACGTGTCGACCCGCGTCGGCCACAGCCGCCGGAACTCGCCCTCGAACGCCTCCCAGGACAGCCGCAGTTGATCGCCGTGGTCCGTCAGAGTGCCCAGCGCACGGGCCCGCTCCTCCGAAACGAGCGCGTTGGCCCAGTACAGCCCGAGGTCGAACCCGATGGGTCCCACGAACGAGAACTCGGGGTCGAAGACCCGTACGACATGGGCGCCTTCACGCTCACCGACCATCACACTGCCCGAGTGGAGGTCTCCGTGGAGCAGAGCCTGCGCACTCGTCATGAACACGTGCCGAAGGTCGGCGACCTCCGTGCGCAACACAGCATCCGCCCGGAACTCCGCCGCCAGATCGTCCAGCCCCGCATCCCAGTGGTTGTGCTCGTGCTCGATGTACGGCTCCGAGAGCACGACATCCTCGGTGATCTTGCACAACTCGGGATTCACGGACGCCGCCAGCAGCGCCTTGCGGTCGCCGGACTCCATGCCGAAGTCACTCGTGGCGAAGGACAGCCGGGCCACGAGCCGCCCGATCTGCGGCGAGGTGTGCG
Source organism: Streptomyces phaeolivaceus (assembly GCF_009184865.1). Classification (NCBI taxonomy): domain Bacteria; kingdom Bacillati; phylum Actinomycetota; class Actinomycetes; order Kitasatosporales; family Streptomycetaceae; genus Streptomyces; species Streptomyces phaeolivaceus. The sequence continues at coordinate 1,672,643 of NZ_CP045096.1, forward strand.
GCCCGTACGACGCGCCCTCGTTGAGCAGCGTACGCAGGACCTCCAGGTCGGACAGGTCCTCCATGACGAGGGCGTAGTTCTCGGGGTCGTACCCGTGGATCCCGGGGATCTCGTCGGGGGCGACCTTCCCCAGTTGCTCGTACGCACGGGCCTCCGCGTGCGCCCGCTCGGGACTCAGCGGCCAGGAGGGCCCGGCCACCCGCACCCAGGGCAGCGCCTGCTTGAGGGCAAGCCCCCGTGTACCGTCCGCGTTCGAGGCGAGGAACACACGGTTGACGTTGCCGTCCGACACCTCGCGGACGGTGATGTCGTCCCCGTCCTCCCAGTGCCCCCGCTCACGCAGGTACGCGGGGATGTCGTCGGTCTCCAGGATGCGGTAGCCCATGGTCGGTGAACTCCCTCGTACGGCTTACGCGGTGCGGCGCTTCATGCGGTGCGGCGCTTGGACAGGGTGAAGCTGAAGACCAGGGCGAGGATGAGGACCGCGCCCTCGACGACGTCCTGGGTGTAGTACGGCAGGCCCTTGATGGTGAGGCCGGTGGTGATGATGCCGATGAGGACCGCGCCGAGGGCGGTGCCCCAGACGTTGGGGCGGCCCCGGCCCAGCACCGATGTGCCGACGAGCGCCACGGCGACCGCCTCCAGCAGCTGCGACGTTCCGGCGGACACATCGCCCTGCCCGATCCGGGAGGCCAGGATCAGGCCGCCGACGGAGGCGAGGACGCCGGAGAGGACGTAGGCCAGCGCGCGGTACGCGCCGACGCGGATGCCTGCCAGGCGCGAGGCCTCCGGGTTGGCGCCGATCGCGTAGAAGACGCGTCCCCAGCGGGTGCGGGCGAGGAAGACCCAGGCGGCGACCGTCAGCGCGCCGAACACGAGAACCGAGATCGGGATGCCGAGGACCGTCCCCCGGTCGATCTTCAGGAAGCCGGCGGTGAACCTGCCGGGGGCGGTGGTGCCGTCCTCCAGCGTCATGCCGGGGGTGATGGACTGGCCGTCGACCAGGATCAGTTTGGTGCCCTGGATGACGAACATCGTGCCGAGCGTGGCCAGCATGTCGGGGATCTTCATCACCACGATCAGCAGGGCGTTGAGGAGGCCCGCGAGGGCGCCCGCCACGAGGACCGCGAGGATCGCGACCGTGCCGATCTGGTTGTGGACGACCATCGTGTGGGCGGCGACGGAGACACCGAGCCCGGCGACCGCGCCGACGGACATGTCCATGCCGCCGACGGCCATGGTGAGGGTGACGCCGAGGCCGAGGATGGCGGCGACGGAGACATAGCGGAGGGTGTCGAGGAGGGTCGCCGACTCACGGAAGGAGCCCTCGGTCAGCGCGAAGTACGCGAAGAGCGCGACCGTGACGAAGATGAAGCCGTACTTGATGACGGCGTTCTGCGCACGTACGGCCGTGGAGGTCTCGGGCGGGAGCGCCGCCTTGGTGGGGACCTCGGTGCTCTGGGTGGTGGTCATGGGTGCTTCCTCGGACTTCCTGGTCCTGGGTCTTCCTCGGGGTGGGCCGGGGTCACACGGACGCCGAGATGGTCTGGATGACGCGGTCGCGTTCCGCGTCCTCGCCGTACGCGTCGAGGTGGATCTCACCGGCGGCGAGGACGACGACCCGGTCGGCGACCTCCAGGACCTCGTCGACGTCGGCGGACAGGACGAGCACGGCGGCGCCCTCGGCGGCGAGCGCGCGGGCACGGCGGCCGATGTCGCGCCGGGCGCCGATGTCCACCCCTCGGAACGGTTCGTCCAGGATGAGGACGCGGGGGGTCTCGGCGAGCCAGCGGCCGACGACGACCTTCTGCTGGTTGCCGCCGGACAGCTCCTCGACGGTGCTGTGCTCGTCGCGGGTGACGACCCCGAGGGCGTCGATGGTGTCACGGCCGAGGGCGTTCTCCCTGGCCGTGTTCATCAGGCCCAGCCTGGACAGGGACTTGAGGAACGGCAGGGAGACGTTCTGGGCCACGGACCAGCCGGGGACGAGGGCGTCGGCGTGCCGGTCCTCGGGGACGAGGTGGACGCCGCCGCGGATGGCGTCGGCGGGGCGGCGGGGCGCGTACGCCCTGCCGTCCAGCTCGACCGTGCCGGTGGTGAAGGGTTCGGCGCCGAAGAGGCCGCGGGCCAGTTCGGTCTTGCCGGCGCCCAGCAGGCCGACGACGCCGGTGACCTCGCCGGTGCGGAGGTCGAGGTCGAGGGGGGTGCGGCCGTCGAAGAGCCGTACCCCGCGCAGGGAGAGGACGACGTCTCCCCGGTCGCTCTCACGGACCGGGCGGGCGGTGGTGGTCTCCTGGGCCTGGGCGAGCATCGCGCGCAGGGCGGCGTCCCAGTCGAAGGGGCGGACCTGGTCCTCGGTGAGACGGCCGTCTCGCAGGACGACCAGCCGGTCGGCGAGGGCGTCGATCTCGCCGAGGCGGTGGGAGACGTAGAGGACGGCGATGCCGTCCGCGCGCATCCGCTCGACGAGCGCGAACAGGCGCTCGGCCTCGGCTGCGGAGAGCGCGGAGGTGGGCTCGTCGAGGATCAGCAGTCGGGGGCGGGTGGCGAGGGCGCGGGCCAGGATCAGCAACTGGCGGTCGGAGATGCCGAGTTCGGTGACGTCCCGCTTGAGGACGGCGTCGCTCCAGTCGAGGCCCAGGGCGGCCTGGATCTCGCGGGCGCGGGCGAGGAGCTTGCCGCCGTTGAGGAACGGGTTGCCGCGGCTCTGCGCCAGCTCCTCGAAGACCAGGTTCTCGGCGACGGTGAGGCCGGGGACGACGCCCTCGCCGATGCGCTGGTGCACGGTCTGGATGCCCAACTGCCGGGCGGCCAGCGGCGACTGGAGAGCCGCGGGCTCCCCTGCGACCCGCACCTGACCGCCGTGGTCCGTGTGCACGCCCGACAGGATCTTGATGAGGGTGGACTTGCCGGCGCCGTTCGCACCGAGCAGCGCGACCACGCTGCCCGGTGCGATGTCCAGCGAGACGGAGGCGAGCACCGTCTTGCCGCCGAAGGCCATGCTGACATCGGTCAGACCGACAGCTGCCTGCGCCTCCGCCCGGCCGGTGTCGCCGGTGTCAGTGGGCGACATTCGAGATCCAGTCGGCGGTCGAGACCTGCGACAGGTTCAGCGCGGGCAGCGCCTTCCGCAGCTGGTCCATGTTCTCGATCTTCTTCTCGCGCAGGAAGTCCTGGGTGATGGCGACGGCCGGGAACTCGACGGAGGTCTTGTTCAGCTGACCGGCCAGCTCCAGCGCGGTCGTCCGGACCACGGCGGCGCCCACGGCGGACGGGTCGGTGCCGGCGGTGGCGACCCAGGGGCTGTCCTCGGCGGTGATGGCCTGGATGTCGGCGTTGGAGACGTCCGCGCCGAAGACCTTGACCTTGTCCTGGAGCTTCTTGTTCTGCACGGCGAGGACGGTGCCCTTGGCCAGCTCGTCGTAGGGGGCGAAGACGCCCGCCACGTCGGAGTTCTGGGTGAGGGCGGCGGAGACGAGGGGAACGTTGTCGGTGGCCGTGGAGTCGGTGACCTTGCCGACCTTGAACGCCTGCTTCCAGCCCTGGGCGTCGACCGTGGACTTCCAGACGGTGTCGCGCTTGTCGAGGGCCGCGTAGCCGGCGACGTTGACGTAGCCGACCTTGGCGTCCTTGCCGACCTCCTTCGCCATCACGTCGAGGACGGCCTGCGCCATGCTCGCGTCGTTCTGCTTGGTGGAGACGACGCCCTTGGTGTCGGTCTCCACGTCGTAGACGACGACCTTGATGCCCTTCTTCACGGCCTTGTCGATCTCCGGCTGGATCGTCGCCGGGAAGCCGTGGTCGATGATGATCGCCTTGGCTCCGGAGTTGATCGCCGAGGACAGGTCGGTGGCCTGCTTGGCGTTGTCGGCCTGGGCGTCGTACACGGTCAGGTCGATGCCGAGGGCCTTGGCCTGTGCCTTCGCGCCGTTGCCCCACTGCTCGAAGTAGTCGCCGGCGCCGCTCTGTCTGACCAGCGCGACCTTGACGGCGCCGTCGCTGAAGGGGGCGGGCTTCTCGCCGGTGGCGGCGGAGGCCGAGGCGGCGGTGTCGCCGGTGTCCTTGGAGGCGTCGGTGGACTGCGCGCAGGCCGACAGCAGCAGGGCCGAGGCGGAGGCAAGGGACAGCGCGGCGAGGGGCAGGCGGGTACGGCGGGACGAGCGGGACATGGCGGCTCCAGGTGCGGTGCGAAGGGAGGAAGGAAGTACTCGACCCGGAGCGGGGGCGGAAACGCGCCACCGTGCGGTGCACGGTGAACGCCCGGGACGGCAGTGCGCGTCAGGGCGCGTCGGGGCTCCGGGAGTGGTCAGCGACAGCTGGCCGTGGTCGACCGGAGCAGGTCCACGTACAGCCGCCGGACGAGCAGCAGCGTCTTCATACACAGATCATGAGAACGATTTCAGCCATGCGTCAAAGCAATGAGAGCGGTTTCTCACCAGGTGAGACAGCGACTACGTCACACATGTCCGTACATGGACCGGCGTTACCATCGCGGTACCGGCACCCGACCGGCACGACAGTGAGGCCCCGATGACGACACCCGACGCGACGGCGCAGCGTATGCCCGGCATGCGCCGCTGTCCCGGCGCGCGCTGTCGCGGCTGACCGGCCGCTCGCCCCTCGCGTCTCCCTGCCCCTTCCCCTTCCCAGCCGTCCGGGTGCTCGTCTCGGTATCCGGACACCCCTTCCAGACTCCTGGAGTTGCTCTCATGACCTTGCTGACCACCTGGCCCGAGTCCGGACCGGAGACCCTGGTGCGTCGTACGTCCGACCCCGTCGAGATCGCCGCCGCGCTGGCGCCGCTCGGGGTGCGCTACGAGCAGTGGCCGATCCGTGAGGACGTGCCCTTCGACGCGGACAGCGAGACCGTGTTCGCCGCGTACGGCCCGGAGATCGACCGTCTCAACGCCGAGGAGGGCTTCACGACGGTGGACGTCCTCGGCCTCCACCCGAGCGACGACCCCGAGTTCCCGGTGAAGGCGAAGGCCGCCCGCGAGAAGTTCCTCCAGGAGCACACGCACGACGACGATGACGAGGTCCGCTTCTTCGTCTCCGGCTCCGGCATCTTCTACCTGCATGTGAACGGCGAGGTGCACGCGGTCTACTGCGAGAAGGGCGACCTGCTGGGCGTGCCGCGCGGCACCACCCACTGGTTCGACATGGGCACCAACCCCTCGTTCACCGCGATCCGGTTCTTCCACGAGGAGGACGGCTGGATCGGCAGCTTCACCGGCTCCACGATCGCCGCCCGCTTCCCGGACTACGACACGATCGACGCCGGGTACCAGCAGGACAAGGCAGCGGTGTGAGCCAGGTCTTCGACATCGACTCCGTGGTGCTCGACATCGAGGGCACCACGAGCGCCACGGGGTTCGTCGTGGACGTGCTCTACCCGTACTCCCGCTCCCGTTTCGGCGCGCTGCTCGCCGAGCGGGGCGGTGACCCGGAGGTGGTGCGGGCGGTCGCGCAGGTACGCGAACTCATCGCCGAGCCGGACGCCGACGACGCGCGCGTCGAGAAGGCGCTCAACGCCTGGCTCGACGAGGACCGCAAGGCGACCCCGCTGAAGACCCTCCAGGGCCTCATCTGGTCCGAGGGCTTCGCGCGCGGCGACCTCGTCTCCCACTTCTACGACGACGTCCTCCCCGCCCTGCGCGCCTGGCACGCGGCGGGCGTACGCCTCCATGTGTACTCCTCGGGTTCCGTGGCCGCCCAGCGCGCCTGGTTCCGGTCGAGCCCCGAGGGCGATCTGCTGCCGCTGGTCGAGGGGTTGTACGACACCGAGAACGCGGGGCCGAAGCAGGAGGCGGACTCGTACCGCACGATCGCGACGGCCCTCGGTCTCGCCGCCACCCCCGAGCGCGTCCTCTTCCTCTCCGACCGGCCCGGTGAGCTGGACGCGGCGCGGGCGGCCGGCTGGCACACCGTCGGCGTCCGGCGGCCCGGGGAGCCGTACTACGAGCAAGGCGTCGGCGACCACGCGCAGGCGGGGGCGTTCGACGAGATCACCATCATGAGGAGCACCGCATGACCACCGAGATCTCGGCACTCGACCTGGAGGAGGCGGGCGCCGTCCTGGCCGCCGAGTCGGCCCGCTTCGCCTCCTTCGGCTGGATGCGCGGCACCTCGGGCAACCTGTCGGTGGTGCTGGCCCGCGATCCGCTGCGGCTGGCGGTCACCGCGAGCGGTCACGACAAGGGTGAACTGACGCCCGCGGACGTGGTGTTGGTCGACGGGAACGGGGCCGCGGTCCAGGGCGGCAGGCCGTCCGCCGAGGCCGAGCTGCACGCGCGCGTCGCCGCGCTGGCCGGTGCGGGCGCCGTGGTCCACGTCCACACCGTCGCCTCCGTGGCGATGGGCCGCCGTGAGCCCGGGGGCATCGTCTTCAAGGACCTGGAGATGCTCAAGGGCGTCGGCCAGCCCGCCCACGACGTCGAGGTCACCCTCCCGGTCATCACCAACAGCCAGGACATGAAGGTGCTGGGCGACCGCCTCGAAGCCGCCCGTGACCCGCGGATGCCCGCCGTGGTCGTCGCCGGCCACGGCCTGTACGTGTGGGGGGACACCCCCCGCCAGGCCCGCCACCACACCGAAGTGGTGGAGTGGCTGCTGGAGTTGGAGCTGACCCAGCGCTGACGGCACATCAAGAGGCGGCCCGGTCGAGGTGACCGGGCCGCCTCTTCGCGCACGAGGTACGGGGAAGTTGCGGGGAGGTGTGGCGCGGGGCTAACGCAGGCGCTCGCCCGGCAGTTCGCCCGCCGAGACCTCCAACACGCCTCGTTCGGTGACCAGTCCGGTGACGAGCCTGCCCGGAGTCACGTCGAACGCCGGGTTGTGGCCGCGCGACTCGGCAGGAGCGGTCCGTACGCCGGCCCACTCCAACACCTCGTCCTCGCCCCGGAGTTCGATGTGGATGTCGGTGCCGGAAGCCGTGGCGAGGTCGACCGTGGTGGTGGGTGCGGCGACGACGAAGGGGATGCCCGCGTCGGCGCAGGCGAGGGCGACGCCGACCGTGCCGACCTTGTTGGCGGTGTCGCCGTTCGCGGCGATGCGGTCCGCGCCGACGACGGCCGCGTCGACCTCGCCGCGCAGGATCGTGCCGGCGGCGGCGCCGTCCGCCTGGACGTAGTGCGGGATGCCCTCCTGGACCAACTCCCAGGCCGTCAGCCGGGATCCCTGGAGGAGGGGACGCGTCTCGTCGGCGTAGACGACTTCGAGGCGGCCCCGCGCGTGGAGTTCACGGATCACGCCAAGTGCCGTGCCCCATCCGGCGGTCGCGAGGGCGCCCGTGTTGCAGTGGGTCAGCACGCGCAGCGGACGGTCGACGCCCACCCGCTTCAGCAGCCAGTCGGCGCCGAACGCGCCCATCGCCCGGTTCGCCTCGACGTCCTCGCGCTGGACGGCGGCGGCCTCTTCCAGCACCGCGTCCAGACCCTCGTCGAAGCGGGTCATGACCCGGTCCACGCACACCATCAGGTTCACCGCGGTGGGCCGGGCCTCACGGACACGGGCGACGGCGGCCCGTACCTCCTCGGCCGACCAGCCCTCGCGCGCGCCCTCCAGGATCGCGAGCGCCACCCCGTATCCGCCGGCCGCCCCGATCGCGGGGGCGCCCCGGACGACGAGGCGCTGGATCGCGGAGACCAGGGCGTCGACGTCGCGGATCTCGACCGTCTCGGTGCGGTGCGGCAGAACCGTCTGGTCGATGAGCGCAAGACTGTTTCCGGTCCAGTCGACGGCGCGCAGTTCCTGGGGCATGGCAGGGCACTCCTGGTGTTCCGAAGGTGCCCGACACCGTACATGACCTCGAAGAACCGTCGGGAACCACAGTTCAAGACGGCGGGGCGTGCGTCCGGAAAGCGGTGTTACAGTCCAGCACCGCCCGCAGCCCGTAGGCCGATGTGAAGGAGGAACCGTGCTGCTCACCATGCGCCGTTTCCTCGACCACGGCCGCTGCGCGAGCGACGGCTGTCGCCGCTGACCCGGTCGCGAAGACCGCGTCGGCGCCCCGCCGCTCCTCCCTCACACGGATCCACACCCGCTCCATCCCCGCTTCATCCCCCTGCTCCCCCCTCCCCAGGGCTCGTCGGCGTCGACGGTCCCGGCCTTTGCCGCACCCTCCGGAAGGTCTTCCGGTGTCCCGCACCGCCCGCACCACCGGTAGATCCCGCCGCTCCCTGCGCCTGGCCGCCCTCGCCACCGGCACCGTCCTGCCGGCCACCGCCTGCAACGCGGCGGCGAAGAAGGACGGTTCGGCCGACGACGCCGCCGCGAGCGGGGGCGGCGGGAAGAGCTTCACGCTCGTCACCCCGGACGCGGTCGGCCAGAACGAGTTCCTGAAGGCCGCCGTCAGCGGGGGTGAAGGCGGCGGCGAAGGCGCACGACGGCTCGCAGAAGGTCTACGAGTCGACGGACTCGGCCTCGCAGCAGCAGAACGTGCGGGCCCGCCGTGGACGAACAGCCGGATGTGATCGTGCTGGTCGGCTTCGAGTTCGCGGATCTGGTCGCGCAGCAGGCCGAGGCCCACCCGAAGCAGCAGTTCCTGCTCGTGGACGCGTGCACGGAGAAGACCTTCAAGAACGTGTCGTGCGCGGTGTTCCGTGAGCACGAGGGCGTCTTCCTCGCGGGCGCGGAGGCGGGCCTGCTGAGCGAGAGCGGCAAGGTGGGTGCCGTGGACGTGCTGGACACGCCCCAGTTCCGCCGCTTCAGCGACCCGTTCGCGGCCGGTGCCAAGCATGTCGCCGCCAAGACGGAGACCTCGACGCGCTTCGTCGGCGGCCAGTCCCCGTTCGACGACTCCGCCCGCGCCAAGGAGCAGGCCAACTCCCTGCTCGCCAAGGGCTACGACCAGCTGATGGCCGCCGCCGCGGCCGGCAACTACGGCGTGTTCGAGGCGGCGAAGGCCAAGGGCGCGTTCGCGTACGGCGTCGACGTCAACCAGTGCCCCTCGGCGCCCGGCACGGTCGTCGACAACGTCGTCAAGCGGACGGACGTGGCCGTGGAGAAGGGCATCGAGCGGGTCCTCGACGGCGAGACGGGCACGGTGTCGTACGGCCTCAAGGAGGGCGGCATCACCCTGACGGGTCTGGAGGACGGCGTGGACTCGTCCCCGTGCGTCATCGCCGACCACGCTCCGCCGAACTGAGCGAGATCCGGGGCCTCGCGGACCGGGTGCTGGTCATGTACGAGGGCCGCGTGACCGCCGCGTACGACAAGGCGGACGCGGACGAGAGCGTGCTCGGGCTCGCGATGGCGGGCGGCGGCGCCGACGGCAGCGACAGCGGCACCAGCGGCACTGGCAGCGACAGCGGTGCGGCGCGACCGGTGGAGGCCGGAGACTGACACGAACCGCATACCCAGGGACCGCGTGACGGCGGCCCTCCGCTCCCCCGTCGCCTTCTCCGTCCTCGCCGGTGTCCTCATCGGCGCCCTGTTCCTGCTCGGCACGGGCGCCGACCCGGTCACCGCGTACGGCGCCGTCCTGACCGGCTCGCTCGGCGCCGACGGCATCGGCTCGACGCTGAGCACCGGCACGAGCGTGCTCGGCATGGCCCTGGCGCTCGCGATCCCGCTGCGCGCCGGGCTGATCAACCTCGGCGGCGACGGACAACTGGTCCTCGGCGGTGTCAGCGCGGCAGTCACCGGCCTGTACTCGCCGCTCCCGGCACCCCTCACTGTTGTCCTCGCCCTCCTTGCGGGCATGGCGGCCGGTGCCGCGTACGCCGCCCTCGCCGCGCTCTGCGAGAACCGGCTCGGCGTTCCGCTGCTGGTCAGCAGCCTGCTGCTGAGCTATCCGGCGGTGTCGCTCGCCTCCTGTCTGGCCCGCTACCCGCTCAAGGAGCCCGGCTCCAGCCTCCCCCGGACCCGCCGGCTCCCGGAGGGCGTGGCACTGCCCGCGTTCGGCGAGTCGACGGTCACCGTGGGGCTGTTGCTGGTGGTCCCGGCGGCGGTCGGTGTCCTGTGCGGGCTCGCGGGGGCCCAACTGGCCCTTGGTAACGTCACGTTGTTCTCCGAGAACATGACGGCGGGCCGGGGCTGGATCGCCGTCGTCGCCGTGATGCTCGGCCGCGCGCTGCCGCTCGGCGTGCTGCTCGCGGCGCTGCTCTTCGGTGTCGCCGAGGCCGCGGGCTTCCGCCTGCAGGGGCTCGGTCTGCCGCAGCAGGCGACGGACGCCGCGCCGTACGTCGTCACGCTCGGCGCCCTCTTCCTGACCACGGCCCGCCGCCGCACCAGAAGCACCACCCGTACCGACAGCACTGGAGCCACCACATGACACAGGACCTCGGCCTCCTGCCCGTCACCCGAATACCCCGCAGCGGGCTGCCGCCGCGCGCGGTCGTGGTCGGCGACCCGGCGCGCGCCGCGGCCGTCGCCGCGCTGCTGGACGGGGCCGAGGAGGTGTCGTACCACCGTGAGTACCGGGTGTTCAGCGGGAGTTGGAAGGGTGTGCCGGTCGTCGTCGCCTCGCACGGGGTGGGCGGTCCGGGCGCGATCCTGCTGTTCCAGGAGCTGGCGGACGCGGGGGTCCGCACCTTCCTGCGGTTCGGCACGGCGGGCGCGATGCGGCCGGGGATCGGTGACGGCGACCTGGTGATCGCGGAGGCGGCCGTACGGGACGACGGGGTGACCCAGCAGTTGCTGCCGCCCGAGTACCCGGCCGTCGCCGCCCCCGAGGCGGTCCTCGCGCTCCAGCGCGCCGCCCGCGAGGTGGGAGCGCCGCATCATCGGGGCATCGTATGGACGAGGGCGGCCTTCCAGCCCGGACTGATCCCGCTGAACGCGTACGACCGTGCCGGGCTCGCGGCCATCGAGATGGAGCTGTCCGCGCTCTATGTGGCGGCCTCGCTGCGTGGTCTGGTCGCGGGCGGGGTGCTCGTGGTGGACGGCGCGAACGCCGACGAACTGGTCGACGCGGAGTCGCCTTTCTCGACGGGTGGCTACAACCCGCACCGCGAGGTCGTCGCGCTGGGGGTGGAGCGCGGGGCGGTCGTGTCGCTGGAGGCGCTGCGGCTGCTGGCCGAGGAGTACGGGTTCGAGGACGGCGACGGCTTCGAGGGGGACGCCGCGTGAGCGAGCACGTCGATCTGCTGGTCCACGGCGGTGACGTCCTGACCGTCGACGAGGCCGGAACCCTCGTACGGGGCGGGGCGGTCGCCGTGCGCGAGGGGGAGATCGTCGCGGTCGGACCCGCGACGGAGGTCGGTACGGCCTACACGGCGGCGGAGTCGATCGACGCCGAGGGCTGTCTCGTGCTCCCCGGGCTCGTGAACACCCACACCCACCTCGCGATGACGCTGCTGCGGGGGCGCGCGGACGACGTCACCCTCCAGGGGTTCCTGGAGCGGGTGCTGCGGTGGGAGGCGGAGCTGCTGTCGCCGAAGAACGTGGCGGCGGCGGTACGGGTCGCGATCGCCGAGAGCCTGCGGGCCGGGGTGACGTCCGCGCTGGACATGTACTGGTTCCACGAGGCGGCCGAGCGGGTCGCGCGGGAGACGGGCTGGCGGCTGCACACGGGGCCGACCTTCATGGACGTCCCCGACCCCGCCGACGGCCTGGCGTACGGGGAGCGGCTGGCGTGGGCCCGGCGGGACCTCGCCGACCGCTCCCGGCGGCCGGGGACGCGCCCGGTGCTCTTCGCCCACTCGACGTACACGCTCGCCCCCGACCAGCTGCTCGAAATAGCCGCGCTGGCAAGGGAGTTCGGGGCGCTGCTGCACATCCACGCGGCGGAGAACGCCACCGAGGTCGCCACGGTCGAGGTGCGGTACGGCAAGCGCCCGGTGGAGCTGCTGGACTCGCTCGGACTGCTCGGCCCGGATCTGCTGCTCGCCCACGCGGTCGACCTGACCGGCCCGGAGATCGCGGCACTGGCCCGCACCGGGACCTCGATCGCGCACTGCCCGGTGTCGAATCTGAAGCTGGGCTGCGGGATCGCCCCGGTGCCCCGGCTGCTGAGCGCGGGCGTGACGGTCGGGCTGGGCACGGACGGTGCGGTCAGCTCGAACACGCTGGACGTGCTGGGTGCCGTACGGCAGGCCGCGCTGGTGCACAAGGCGGCCGGCGACCCCACGGCGGTCGGGGCCGAGCAGGCGGTGCGGATGGCGACGATCGAGGGCGCCCGCGCGCTGGGGCTCGGCGACCACCTGGGCTCGCTGGAGCCGGGCAAGCGGGCCGACCTGATCGTGCTCGACCTGGGCGGACCCCATCTGCGACCGCGCCACGACCCGTGGTCCACCCTCGCCTACGCGGCGCACTCGACGGACGTACGGGACACGGTCGTCGAGGGGCGGGTGCTGATGCGCGGGCGGGTCCTCACCACCCTCGACGAGGCCGCGGCGCTGGCCGATCTGGAGGCTTTGGCCTGATAGAGGCCCTGGAACCCCCATAATGGCCTGAGACATCGGATGTCTGTACGGCAGGAACGACCAGGAACGACAGGGAGGGGCCGCCATGGCAGTCACCGACGAGGCGATCGAGAAGATCAAGGGCATGATCGTCTCCGGCGCGCTGCGCCCCGGCGACCGCCTCCCCAAGGAGAGCGAGCTGGCCGCGGATCTCGGACTGTCCCGCAACTCCCTGCGCGAGGCCGTGCGCGCCCTGTCGCTGATCCGCATCCTGGACGTACGGCAGGGCGACGGCACCTATGTGACCAGCCTCGATCCCCAACTGCTCCTGGAAGCACTGAGTTTCGTCGTCGACTTCCATCGCGACGACACGGTCCTGGAGTTCCTCGCCGTGCGCCGCATCCTGGAGCCGGCCGCCACGGCGATGGCCGCGCTGAAGATCAGTGAACAGCAACTGGACGCGCTGGCGTCCCAGTTGGACAAGCTCGGCACCGAGCCGTCGGTGGAGGAGCTGGTCGCCTGCGACCTGGAGTTCCACAAGGGCATCGTGCAGAGTTCCGGAAACTCCGTGCTCTGCTCGCTCCTTGACGGTCTGTCGGGTCCGACGACCCGCGCCCGGATCTGGCGCGGCCTGACCCAGGAGGACGCGGTCAGCCGGACCCTGCACGAGCACCGCGCCATCCTGGCCGCCCTCCGCGACCGCGACGCCGACGCCGCCCGCTCCTGGGCGACGGTGCACATCGCGAGCGTGGAGCAGTGGCTGCGGTCGACGCTCTGAAAGTCGGCGCCGGGAAAGTCGATCACGTGCCGCCCCGATCACGTCCCCGGTGGCCGGCGCGTGTTTCGGTCGCGTGATCGGGGCATTGATCCGTTCACTCCCCCGTGCAAGGGGGCTGCGGAGGGCCCCTCGGCACGCCGTAAGGTTGGGGCGTACGCGAGGGCACGTCGGAAGGAGGCGCTGGGTGATCGAGCTGGAGGGGGTTCCCGAGCTGATCGACCCAGTGATGGTGGCCGCGTTCGAAGGCTGGAACGACGCCGGCGACGCCGCCTCCACCGCGGTCGCGCATCTGGACCGGGAATGGAAGGGCGAGGTGTTCGCGGCGCTGGACGCCGAGGACTACTACGACTTCCAGGTGAACCGTCCCACGGTGTGGCTGGACGGCGGCGTACGGAAGATCACCTGGCCGACGACAAGGTTGTCGGTGGTCAGGGTCGGCGGCGACAAGCCCCGCGATCTCGTACTCGTCCGGGGCATCGAACCGTCGATGCGCTGGCGCTCGTTCTGCAACGAACTGCTGGGCTTCGCCCATGAGCTGGGTGTGGAGCTGGTCGTCATCATGGGCGCGCTGCTCGGCGACACCCCGCACACACGTCCGGTCCCGGTCAGTGGTGTCACGTCCGACCCGGACCTGGCGCAGCGGATGGATCTGGAGGAGACCAAGTACGAGGGCCCCACGGGCATCGTCGGCATCCTCCAGGAGGCGTGCACGCACGCGGGCGTCCCGGCGGTCTCGCTGTGGGCCGCGGTGCCGCACTACGTGTCGCAGCCGCCGAACCCGAAGGCGACGCTGGCCCTCCTGAACCGGCTGGAGGACCTCATCGACGTCCGCATCCCGCTGGGCGAGCTGCCCGAGGACGCGCGCGCCTGGCAGGTCGGTGTGGACCAGCTGGCCGCGGAGGACAGCGAGGTCGCCGAGTACGTCCAGACGCTGGAGGAGGCCCGCGACACGGCGGAGCTGCCGGAGGCGTCGGGGGAGGCGATCGCGCGGGAGTTCGAGCGGTATCTGCGGCGGCGGGACGGAGGGCCCGGCGCCGCCGGGCATGCCACGGCCGACGGGGGTGACACGGGGGCCGGTGCGTGGAATCCCAAGGAGAACCCCGGGGGGCGTACACGTCCGCCGAAGGCGCCTCGGCCGGAGACCGAGGCCGGGACCGAGACTGGGGCCGAGACCGGGGCCGAATCCGAGGACGAGGATTCGTCGGAGGAGTAGTTCGCCCGGGGATTCCGCTGTAGTGACGCTGCGCGGTCACTGCGGGTTCGTTGTGGCTGGTCGCGCCGTTCCCCGCGCCCCTTTGGGGCGCGGGGTGGTGGGCCGGGAGTTGTCAGGTGCTCAGCGTTTGATCGCCACGATCGCGTAGCTCGTGTCCGGGGTCGGGGGCGTGGTGAAGCGGGCGTTGGGCAGGTACAGGCGGTTCTTGTGGGCCGCGACCGTCGTCGGGACGTCGAAGTCGGCGTCCGTGAGGCGGCCCTCGAAGATGCCGCTGCGGCCGTCGGTGGAGAGCTGGAACACGTCGACCGCGTTCTGCCGGTTCTGCACGACATAGAGCCGCCGGCCGAGGAGCAGCAGGCCGTCGCCGTTGGTGAGGGGCGCCGCGTCGCCCAGGTCGACGAGCGTCGTGACGCCCGTCCTCGGGTCGACCCGGTGGAGGCCGCCCGCGCCGGACTGGACGACCAGGAGCGCCTTGCCGTCCGGGGTGCCGGTGATGCCGTTGGCGTTGACGACCTCGCCCGGGGTCTGCGTCCAGGCGCCGCCGAGGGTGACCGTGACGACCTCGTCCGCGCCCGGCAGACCGCCGCGGCGGCCGAGCGGCAGGGCGTACAGGGCCGGCTGGAACGAGTCGGTGAACCAGGCCGCGCCCGGCGTGAGGAAGACGTCGTTGGCGAAGGTCGGCGTCTTCGTGGTGAGCGTGTACGAGGCGATGATCTCGCCGGTACGGACGTCCACCACCCGGGCGCCCTGACCGCGCCCGGCGACGAACAGCCGCCCCCGGTCGTCGAGTTTGAGGCCCACCGAGGGCGTACCGGGACCCGCCGAGATGATGCCGCCCTCGCCGGTGCGCAGGTCGGCGCGGTAGATCGAGCCGTCGCCGAGGGAGCCCAGGTAGGCGTAGGGGCCGCCGATGGTGATGCCCTCGGGGCGGAAGCCGTCGGGCAGCGGGACGAGGTCGGGCCAGCTGCCCTCGGCGGTGGATCCGGAGGCGGCGGACGAGGCCGAGGCGGTGGCCGCCGAGGAACCGACGAGCAGGGCGCCCGCGGTGGCGGCGGACGTCGTGAGCAGTCTTCGCCGGCTGAGGTGAGGGGCGGCGGGGGAACGAGCGGGTCGCGCGGCATGCGGGGGTTGCGGGGGTGCCACTGTGCGTCCCTTCCACGAAGGGACCGGCAGCTGGCCGGTCCGGCTTCAACTGACGTCTGTCACCCCATCACATGCCGACCGGCCCCGCAGCCCTTCGACGATCGACCGACAGCGCCTTGACAGCCCCGGGACAGCTTCTGAGGGGATTGATGGCGTGCCGTCCGGAACCGGGCGGCTGACGGGGAAAGGGGCGTCTTCTCCGGCCGGAGAAGACGCCCCTTCTGCCCTGCCCTCTTGTGCAGAGTCGTTACTTCAGGAACGGTCGCGCCGGTCCGCTCACAGGGCCACGCCGAGGAGCGCGTCCACGGCGCGTGACACGACGCCGGGGGCGCCCTCGTCCGTACCGCCCCGCTCCTGCTGGAGCGCGGCCCAGCGGTCGACCGCGGCGAGCGCGGCCGGTGCGTCCAGGTCGTTCGCGAGGGCCTCGCGCAGCTCCTCGACCAGGGCCTCGGCGGGCGGTCCGTCGGGCCGGGAGACGGCGGCGCGCCACCGGTCGAGGCGGGCGACGGCGTCCTGGAGCACCTGGTCGGTCCACTCCCAGTCGGCCCGGTAGTGGTGGGCGAGGAGCGCGAGACGTATCGCGGCCGGGTCGACGCCGTCGCGGCGCAGCTTGGAGACGAAGACCAGGTTGCCCTTGGACTTCGACATCTTCTCGCCGTGCAGCGCGACCATGCCGGCGTGGACGTACGCCTTGGCCATCGGGAACTCGCCGGTCAGCGCCTGCGCGTGCGAGGCGCCCATCTCGTGGTGCGGGAAGGCGAGGTCGGAGCCGCCGCCCTGGACGTCGAAGCCCATGCCGAGGTGGTCGAGGGCGATGGCGACGCACTCGATGTGCCAGCCGGGGCGGCCCCGGCCGAGGGAGCCGCCGTCCCAGCTGGGCTCGCCCTCGCGGGCGGCCATCCAGAGCATCGGGTCGAGGGGGTTCTTCTTCCCGGGGCGGTCCGGGTCGCCGCCGCGCTCCGCGGAGAGCAGCCGCATCGTGGCGGCGTCGAGGCGGGAGACCTTGCCGAAGTCGGGGTCGGCCTCGACGGAGAAGTAGATGTCCCCGTCGAGTTCGTACGCGGCGCCGGAGTCACGGAGCCGTTCGACGAGCGGGACGATTCCGGGGATGGCCTCGACCGCGCCGATGTAGTGGCGCGGCGGGAGCATCCGCAGGGCGGTCATGTCCTCGCGGAAGAGGGCGGTCTCCTTCTCGGCGAGGGCCACCCAGTCGATGGCGTCGCGCGCGGCCCGCTCCAGCAGGGGGTCGTCGACGTCCGTCACGTTCTGGACGTAGTGAACCTGCCGCTTGGTGTCGAGCCACACGCGCTGCACGAGGTCGAACGCGTTGTAGGTCGCCGCGTGACCCAGGTGGGTCGCGTCGTACGGGGTGATACCACAGACGTAGATACGGGCGACGGGACCGGGGGCAAGGGTGATGAGCCCATCGGTCGCGGTGTCGTGGATCCGAAGGTCGCGGCCCTTGCCGGGCAGGGCGGGGACCTCAGAAGCGGGCCAGGCATGCATGTCACGAGCCTAACCCGATCGCCGCGGACCTGTGCCGGGCGGCTGGGCACTCGGGGGTACGCCCCGTTTCGCGACCGCGCCCCGGTAGGTGGCTGATCGCGTGGTTCCCCGCGCCCCCGACGGGGCGCGGGTGGTGTCAGACCGGGGGCCAGGGGATCGCCGGCCAGTCGCCGCTGGGCTGTGGGTGGCGGCCGGTTCTCAGCAGGGCGGCCACCCGTTCCCGGGTGGCGTCCAGCTCGGCCGGTGTGATCAACGCGACGAGCCTGCCGGCCAGGGCCCCGCCCTCGGCGAGCGCGTCCCGCAGCCCCTCCAGCACCCGTACGGCCTCCTCGGTGAGCGACTCCCCCGCCCACCCCCACAGCAGCGTCCGCAGCTTGTTCTCGACGTTGAAGGTCACCCCGTGGTCGATGCCGTAGAGGCGCCCCTCGGCGGCCGGCAGCAGATGCCCGCCCTTGCGGTCCGCGTTGTTGACGACCGCGTCCAGCACGGCGAGCCGCCGCAGCCGCCGGTCGTCGGCGTGCACGAGGAGCGCGGTCTCGCCGTCCCCGACCTCCGCGAACCCGACGGCCTTCCAGCCCTCCCCGGCCTCCTCGCCCTCCACGAGGGCCAGCAGCTCGGACCCGGCCTCGCCCTCGATCCACAGCTGGCACATGCCCTCGCCGTACGGCCCGTCCCGCAGCACGGTGGGCGGCACGAGCCCCCACCCGGTCGCCTCGGACACCTCGTACGCGGCGACCTCCCGCTGCGCGAGCGTGCCGTCGGGGAAGTCCCACAGGGGCCGCTCCCCGGCGACGGGCTTGTAGACACAGGCGGCCTCACGGCCCTCGTACGAGACCGTGCAGTACAGCACCGCGTTGGACGCCTCCCGCACCCGCCCCCGTACGGTCAACTCGCCCTCGGCCAGCAGCACGACCGCCGGATCGGCGGGTGCCGCCGAACCGGTGGAGGCGGACGCGGAGGAGGTCACGCGTCGCGCCGGTATCCGTTCTGGCGCGGACATACGTGTCCCTCCGGATCGAGCGGCAGACTGCACAGCGGGCACGGCGGACGCCCCGCGTTGACGACGTCCAGGGCACGCTTGGCGAAGGCACGGGCCTGGGAACCGGTGAGGCGGACGCGGAGCATCGGCGGGCCGTTCTCCTCGTCCTGGAGCATCCGCTCCTCCGCCTCGGCCAGGTCCTCCTCGGAGTCGGCGTCCAGCTCCACCAGCGCCTGGGCCTCGACGATCATCCGTTCCTCGTCGCCGTCCCAGGCCAGCGCCATGGTGCCGACCCGGAACTCCTCCTCGACGGGGGTCTCCAGCGGGGCCGTGTCGGACACCTCGGTGGGGGCGACGGCGGGGACCGCCGCGCTGCCGCCGCTGCGGCGCACGACCTCGTCGAGGAGTTCGTCCATGCGTTCGGCGAGCGCGGCCACCTGGGTCTTCTCCAGGGCGACGCTGGTGACCCGTTGTCCGGAGGATGCCTGCAGGAAGAAGGTCCGGCGTCCGGGCAGCCCGACCGTACCGGCCACGAAGCGGTCCGGGGGGTCGTAGAGGAACACCTGACGGGACACGTCCTGTCTCCATTGGAATCGACGTCGGGACCGGCCGCGTCGGCTGCTGACTGGTTCAGCGCCGCCGCGACCGCTTCACCCTACTGCGGTTGACGATCACGGTGCCCCCGCACCGCCCCCGACGGTCGCGTCACCGCTCGGGGGCTCCTCGCGCGGCGCCAGGGACGAGAAGTCCCCGGTGTCGCCGAGGCGGACGAGAAACGGCCTGAGTCGTGTGTAACGGATCGCGGTGATGGAACACGGTTCGACAGAGATCCGCTGGAAGAGGTCCAGATGAAGTCCGAGTGCGTCCGCGACGAGCGACTTGATGATGTCTCCGTGCGAGCACATCAGATACACGGCGTCGGCCCCGTGCTCGCGCTCCACGCGCGCGTTCCACTCCCGTACCGCCTCCGCGGCCCGGTGCTGCATGGCCCGCATCGACTCGCCGCCCGGGAACTCGACCGCCGTGGGACGGGTCTGTACGACCTCCATCAGCGGCTCGTCCTTCAGCTCGGCGAGCTTGCGGCCGGACCAGTCGCCGTAGTGGCACTCGCCTATGCGTTCGTCGGTGTGCGCGATGAGTCCGGGCCGGGCGTCGAGGAGCGGGCGGATCGTCTCCTGGCAGCGCTGGAGCGGGCTGCTCACCACCTCGGCGAGCGGCAGCCCGGCGAGCCGGCCGGGCAGCGCCGCGGCCTGTGCGGAGCCTCGCTCGTCGAGTGCGATCCCGGGTGTCCACCCGGCGAGCACTCCCTCGGTGTTGGCGGTGGACCGTCCGTGCCGGACAAGGATCAACGTGGGCATGCGCCCCAGCCTAGGCGCACCCGGAAACGCGTACGGCAGGGGCGTACGCCGGGGTGCGTTTGTGACCGTGCGGCGGGAGGATGCACAGCGTGATCGTCGACTGCGCCATCTACCGTGACGGGCGCCGGACACAGGGCCCCGCCGACCTCTCCGACGCCCTGGCGGAGTGCCGCAGGGCGGGCGAGGCGTTCGTCTGGATCGGTCTGTACGAGCCGACGGAGGACGAGTTCGGCCAGGTCACCGAGGAGTTCGCGCTGCATCCGCTGGCCGTCGAGGACGCCCTCAAGGCGCATCAGCGGCCCAAGCTGGAGGTGTACGACGACTCCCTGTTCGTGGTCCTCAAGCCGGTGGAGTACGAGCCGGACAACGACATCGTGTCGGCCGGCGAGGTCATGGTCTTCATCGGCGACTCGTTCGTGGTGACCGTCCGCCACGGCGAGCAGGCACCGCTGGCGGCCGTGCGCCGTCGGCTGGAGGCGGAGCCCGAGATGCTCCGGCACGGCCCGGCCGCGGTGCTGTACGCGATCGCCGACGCCGTCGTCGACCACTACGTGGACGTGGCCGGTGAACTGGGCACCGACCTGGAGGAACTGGAGACGGAGGTGTTCTCCCCGGTCGGCGGCGGCTCACGGCACACGGCGTCCGGCATCTACGCCTTCAAGCGGCAGATCCTGGAGTTCCGCCGGGCCACGGTCCCGCTGGCGCAGCCGCTGGCCAGGCTCGGGGGCGACCTCGGCGGCCGGGTGCCGTTCGTCCCCGACAAGGCGCGGCCGTTCTTCCGCGATGTGAACGACCACCTCACACGCGTGAACGAGAGCGTCGAGGGCCTGGACCGGCTGGTCTCCGACATCCTCTCGGCGCATCTGGCGCAGATGAGCGTCCGCCAGAACGACGACGTCCGGAAGATCTCCGCGTGGGCGGCGATGGCCGCGGTGCCCACGATGGTCGCGGGCATCTACGGCATGAACTTCGACCACATGCCGGAGCTGCACTGGGTGTGGGCGTATCCGACGTTGATCGGGGCGCTGGTCGTGCTGGAGTTCCTGCTGCACCGCCTCTTCAAGCGGCGGGGCTGGCTGTAGTCACCGGGCACCGGATCACCGGCACGCGCGCGAGGGCGGCCGTTCGGGCTCCACGCGCGCGTGCCGCGCGAACTCCGCGCTAGGCGAACTCGGGGGCCGCCGTCGCCGGTCCGCCCAGGGCGTCGCGGCGCTCCGGCATCCGCAGGGTGACCATGCGGCGCCAGCCGAAGGCCCGCTCGTACGCGTACACGGCGTGGATGCCGACGGCGAGGACGGCCGCCTTGGGCCTCGGCCAGCCGAGGATGCGTCCCATGCGGTCCATCACGGCGAGGCTGACGTCCCGGTAGACGGCGATCTCCGCGAGGGCGCACTCGCGCAGGGTCCGCTGGATGAGGCGGCCGTGTCCGGCGGCGGCGTAGCGCAGCAGTTCCTCGTGGGTGTAGGCGAGGTGGTTGTCCTCGTCGTCGGAGATCATCCGGACGGCCTTGCCGATCTCGGGGTGGGTCTCGAAGTGCTTGCGGAGCATCACCATCTGGTCGGCGGCCCGCTGTTCGGTGACCCGGCTGTGGGACAGATAGACGATGATGTCCCGCACCGAGAGGGCCCGGTCGGCCTTCAGCTTCTCGTGCGCGAGTCCGATGCCGTTGCGCTCCAGCAGCATCGTGTAGTCGGTCTCGGGCGGGACCTCGGTGGGCTGGAGGCCGCGCTTCTTCATCAGGGCGTTGAAGATCCGCCCGTGCTTGTCCTCGTCGGCGCCATGGCGGGTGATCTTGGGGGCGAGCGCGCGCTCGCTGGGCGGGACGAGCGCGGCGATGCGCGCGTTCTCCCAGCCGCCCTGCGTCTCCCCGCTGGCGGCGATGGAACAGAACAGCCGGAACGACTCGTCGTCGTCGACCATCTCCTGGAACAGACTCTTGGCCGAAAGCATCGAAAGACACCTCTCTGCGGGGGGCCTGGCAGGGGTCCTGCAGAAAACGAGTCAAATGGGGTACCAGGAGCCGGGCAACAGCTGTGTCGGACAAATCCGCCGAACGAAGGATGCCGGGGCGGCGCGGGGGCGTAACCGAGCAGGCCCGCGCGCGTTGTCCCCCGTGACGGCCGTGGCGGGGAAGACCCCCGAGCCCCCACCACGGCCGTAGTGCTTTCCGCCGCCTCCGTCCGACCCCGCTGTTCGGCCGATTCCGGCTCTCGTCGGCGGCTGCGCCGTTCGGGTTACGCGAGGTTATGCCAGTCCGGCCAGCTCCATGGCCTCCGTGCCGGCCCGGAGCGAGGCGATCCGCTCGTCCAGGGTGAAGCCGGCCGGGGCGAGGGTGAGGGTGGTGACCCCGGCCTCGGCGTAGGCCTTCATCCGGTCGGCGACGCGCTCGACGGAACCGAGCAGCGTGGTCTGGTCGATCAGCTCGTGCGGGATGGCCGCCGCCGCCCCGGTCTTGTCGCCGGCCAGGTACTTGTCCTGGATCTCGGCGGCCTCCTTCTCGTAGCCCATGCGCTGGGCGAGCTGGTTGTAGAAGTTCTGCTTGCGGCTGCCCATGCCGCCGACGTACAACGCGGTGTACGGGCGGAAGGTGTCGGCGAGCGTCGTGACGTCCTTGTCGTCGCCGACGGCGAGCGGCAGAGTCGGGCAGACGTCGAACCCGTCGAGGGTCCTGCCGGCCTTCTCCCGGCCCGCCCGCAGGTACTTGATCGCCGTGTCCTCCAGGTGCGCGGCCGAGGGGAAGATCAGCAGGGCGCCGTCGGCGATCTCGCCGGTCTGCTCCAGGTTCTTCGGGCCGATCGCGGCGATGTAGAGCGGGATGTGCTCACGGGTGGGGTGCACGGTCAGCTTCAGCGGCTTGCCGGGGCCGCCGGGCAGCGGCAGCGTCCAGTGCTCGCCGTCGTGCGACAGGCGCTCGCGGGTCATCGCCTTGCGGACGATCTCCACGTACTCGCGGGTGCGGGCCAGCGGCTTGTCGAACTTGACCCCGTACCAGCCCTCGGAGACCTGCGGTCCGGAGACGCCGAGGCCGAGGCGGAAACGGCCGCCGGAGAGCGAGTCCAGGGTGGCGGCGGTCATCGCGGTCATCGCGGGCTGGCGGGCCGGGATCTGGAAGATGGCCGAGCCCACGTCGATACGTTCGGTCTTGGCGGCGACCCAGCTGAGCACGGTGGCGGCGTCCGAGCCGTACGCCTCCGCCGCCCAGCACACCGCGTAGCCCAGCCGGTCGGCCTCCTGGGCCACGGCCAGGTTGTCCGCGTCCATTCCGGCGCCCCAGTAGCCGAGGTTGATCCCGAGCTTCATATAGACCAGCCTTCCCCTTACCGATCAGTAACGTCCTTGTTTCGCCGACCCTACCCTTGCGCTCCGCTGGGCGAGGCGGGGGAGCTCGGGAGGTTGAGGCTGTCGGGCGAGTACAGGTCGGTCGTGGTTGCTCGCGCAGTTCCCCGCGCCCCTTGAAGGCATGGGTCGCGCCCGGAGTCTTTCAGGGGCGCGGGGAACCGCGCGACCAGCCCCCACCGGGCCCGCGGCCGACGAACGCTCGTTGGGGAAATCCGTTGTCCACAGGCCCCCACGCGGCGAACCCCGGCCAGTAATGTCGGCGTTCATGGAGCAGAGGCATCTCGGCCGTACCGGCCTGCGCGTGTCCCGGATCGGGCTCGGCACCCTGACGTGGGGTCGTGACACGGACGAGCACGACGCCGCGGACATGTTGAAGGTGTTCTGGGAGGCGGGCGGCAACCTCGTCGACACGGCGGACGTGTACGGGGACGGCGAGGCGGAGTACCTGCTCGGGCAGTTGATGGACGGTCTGGTGCCCCGCCGTGACCTGGTCATCTCCACGAAGGCGGGCAGTGTCCCGGACCCCGACCGCCGTTTCGACGGCTCCCGGGGCCATCTCCTCGCCGCCCTGGACGGCTCCCTCGCCCGCCTCGGCACGGACTACGTCGACGTCTGGCACATCCACGCCTACGACCCCGAAACCCCGCTGGACGAAACGCTCCAGGCCCTCGACCTGGCCGTCAGCAGCGGCCGGGCCCGCTACGCCGGGGTCTCCAACTTCTGCGGCTGGCAGCTCGCGAAGGCGGCCACCTGGCAGCTCGCGGCCCCCGGCATACGCACCCGGCTGGCCAGTACGCAGCTGGAGTACTCCCTGTTGCAGCGCGGCGTCGAGCGCGAGGTGCTGCCCGCCGCGCTGGACCTGGGCATCGGTCTGCTGCCCTCCTCGCCGCTGGGCCGGGGGGTGCTGACCGCCAAGTACCGGCACATCACGCCCCCGGACTCACGGGGCGGCTCGGAGCACATGGCACCGTTCGTCGCGCCGTATCTCGACGAGACGGCGACCAGCATCGTGGACGCGGTGCAGACCGCCGCGGACGGTCTCGCCGTGACCCCGATCCAGGTGGCCCTCGCCTGGGTGCGCGACCGGCCCGGCGTGGCCGCGCCCATCATCGGCGCGCGCAACGCGCTGCAGCTCATGGGGGCGTTGTCAGTGGAGACCCTTAGTCTTCCTGACGAGATCTGCCGGGCTCTCGACGATGTGTCGGCGCCCGTGCACCGCTATCCCGATCACGACTGGAGCACGCTGTGAGCACGGAGCCCGCGACCACGGAGCCGGACGAGCCGGGGGGACGGGGCGACGGGACGCCCGCCGACGGCACCACCGCGCCCGGTGCCGAGGACGCCACCACCGGCACCGCCTCCGAAGCCGCGCCCGAAGCCGCGCCCGAAGCCGCGCCCGAAGTCTCCGAGGCGCAGGCCGAGTTGGCGGCTCAGCGGCTGGAGCGGGAGCGGATCGCGCGGCGGAAGGCGGAGAAGGCGGCGCCGATCACCAGCGGAGCCAAGCTCAGCGGGACGGCCGCCGATCTGCTGGCCGCCGTACGGGCCGTGGAGGGCGGCCAGAAGCCCCCGGCCAGCGCCTTCGGTGAGCGGGAGCCCGCGCCGCGCCGCCCCGCGCCGGAGCCGGTGCGCCAGCCCCGGCCCGTGGCGCCCGTGGCCGGTGCGGCGGCCCCCTCGGGCGAGACCGTCGAGGCGGTGCGCGCGGTGCTGGCCGAGGGCGGCGCCCCCGAGGCGCTGGTGCCGCAGGTCGCCGAGGCGCTCGGCGAGGGCGCGGGGACTCTGCTGCGCGAGGATCCCTGGCAGTTGCTGCGGGTCCCGGGAGTACGGCCGGAACAGGCGGACGGGTTCGCGCGGGCGCTGCTCGGCGCGGAGTGCGGCCCGGACGACGAGCGGCGGGGCCGGGCGGTCACCGTATGGCTGCTGGAGCAGGCCGCGCTCGCCGGGCACACGGCGCTGGAGGCCCCGGCCCTGGCCGCCGCGCTCGCCCAGCGTGCCGTGCCCGACCCGGACGAGGCCGTGCAGAGCACCGTCGCCGAGGGGGAGGCCCTGGTCTTCCAGGACGCCCTGGACGACGTCCCGAACGCGCCACGGTCAACCCCCGCGGACACCGGCTCCGACGCGGGGGGCGACGAGACGGAGGAGGAGCGGCCGGTCCGGGTCCTCATCGGCCTGGAGCGTTACGCCCTCGCCGAGGAGAGCCTCGCCGACGGACTCGCCCGTGTCGTGAACTCCCTGCCGAAGGAGGACCCGGCCGACTGGGAATCGGCGGCCACGTCGGCGCCGCGTTCCGCCGCCGAACTGATCCGTGCCGTCGCCGGGCACGGGCTCGTGCTGCACACCGGCGGCGAGGCGGCCCGCGCGGAACCGGCGGCGCTGGTCACGGCCGCCCGGTCGCTCGGGCTGCGGGCGTACGCGGCGACGCACAGCGCGGACGGCGGACGGCGGTTCGCCGCTCAGCCGGGCTCGGCCGGGGACGGTGACGCCGAGGAGGGGGCCCGGCCCGGTGCGGTGACCGTCGCCGGGCTGCTGTCCGGTGCCGAGGGGCCCGGCCGGGACGCGGACGGCGCGCTCGACCTCGACCTGCTGGTGGTGCTGGACGCGCCCCAGCTGGACGTGGAGACCGCCGCCCTGCTCGCCGAGTCGCTGCCCGACGGGGCCCGGCTGGTGCTCAGCGGCGATCCCGGGGTGCTGTGGTCCGCCGGGCCGGGCCGGGTCTTCGCGGATCTGCTCGCCGCCCGCACCTGCCCCCAGGTCGCCTCGCGGACCCCCGACTTCGGGCCCATCGGCGAGCTGGTCTCCGGGATCGGGATCGGGGAGCTGAACCAGGTGGACGCGCCCGGCAAGGAGGTCGTGATCGTGCCGGTGCGGGACGCGGGCGAGGCGGTGCACCGGACCGCGCAGCTCGTCGTGGACTCGGTGCCGAGGGCGTTCGGGGTGCCCGCCGAGCAGGTGCAGGTGATCACTCCCGGGCACGGGGGCGCGGCCGGGACGCGTGCGCTGAACACCGCGCTCAAGGAGCGGCTGAACCCCGGGCCGGGCCGCTTCGGCGGGTTCGACCCCGGTGACCGCGTGGTCCACTCCCCCGCGCCGGGGCGTACGACACCGGGCCGGGTGGTGAAGGCCGACGCGGAGGGGCTGCATCTGGAGTGCGCGGGCGCGGCCGTCGTCGTGACCCAGGAGCGGGTCGAGCAGACCGTGCGGCACGGGTGGGCGCTGACCGCGCACCAGGCGGTCGGGCAGCGGTGGCCGGCGGTGGTCGTGGTGCTGCCGGGGGACGCGGCGCAGGTCCTCACGCGTCCCTGGGTCTACACGGCGTTCGGGCGGGCCGAGCGGCACCTGTCCGTGGTGCACGGGGTGGAGCAGGCCCTGCCCCACGCCGTCGCCGAACTCCCGGCGAAGCCCCGTACGACACGGTTGCCGGCGCTGCTGAAGGCCCTGGTGCCGGCGGCGGATTGACAGTGCACGCTGAGTGGGGCTGAGCACGGGTGGGCTGCGCGACTCGGCGCTACGAGGTGCCGCCTGCGCCCACCTGTGCCGCCCCAGCGGCACGACTGCCCGCAACCTCGCCCTACCGATCCGCGTCCAGGGGTTCCAGATCCTCGTCCTCGTCCAGTTCCGCCACGAGCGGGACGTCGTCGTCGAGGTCGTCGTCCTCCGTGTCGTCGTCGAAGACCGCGCTGACGTCGAAGCGGCAGACCACCCGCTGTGGATCGACCTGGTCGAACGGCGCCTCCAGCCACTCACCCGGCTCGGCGGTGTCGTCCGCGGCGGTCACCCACAGCGTGGAGTCCCCCTCTTCGAGGCCGAACTCCTTGTGCCGGGAGGCGATCTCGTCCGGCTCGAACTCACCGAACAGCAGCCCCAGCGCGCCATGCACCGTGTCCGCCGCCCCGCCGGAGGCCACGGCGGCCGGCTCCTCCGCCGCCTCCACCCGCTGCGCCTGCGCCAGCAGCCGCTGCGGCTCGGCCACCGTGTAGTCGCGGCGGATCAGCACACTGAGCGCGCCGGGCTCCTCGGGACCGGTGTACGGCGGCATGTCCTCGGTGCCGGGGATCTCGAAGGGAGTGACCTCGTCGTAGCGGTCGTAGAGCAGTTCGTCGTACTCCTCGGCGGCGGCGGCAAGCTCGTTGAACGCTTCGTAGACGGCCGGGTCGTCCTCCCCCGACCGGCGTTCGACCGCGGCCAGGTGGCGGTCGAGCGCGGTCTTGACCGCCTCGGCGGCGGCGCGTACCTCGGCAGCGGTGGGCTGCGCAGCATCAGACATAGTGCAGACGCTATCCGTACCGGGCCCCAGCCCGCACAATAGATACCGATGCCGGAATACGAATTTGTCGACGTGTACGTACCGCGCGGGGTTTCCCGCAAGGACGCCACACGCCTGCTGACGGACCATGCCGAGTACGGACACTGGGAGTTGGACCGACTGAGCCTGCTGCGTGATGGCAGCCGCAGGGTGCGGTTGCGCCGACGGATCATCCGCCAGGTGCGCGCCACGTGGTGAGTGGGCGGAACGAAACGGAGCGGGCCCCGCTGGTGCGGGGCCCGCTGGTGCGGGGCCCGCTCCGTTCGCGGGTGCCGGGCGGACGCTAGAGCGCCGCGGCCCGAGCCTTGCGGTAGATCAGGGCGCCCCCGATCAGCGCGCCCGCGCCCAGCGGCAGGGCGAGCCCCAGCGGCAGTTCCGCGCCGGTCTGGGCGAGCTGCGCCGCACCGTCGGGCCGGCCGACGCTCTGCGTGCCCGGGGTGTTGGTGTCGCCGCGGGAGACCTCACCGTCGGGCTTGCCCGGCTGCGCCGGCTTGGTCGGTACCTGCGGGGACGCCTCCTCGGAGTCGCCCGGCGGGTTCTGGGGGCCGACCGGGGTCTCGGGTGCCCCTCCGCCGCCCGAGTTCCCACAGTCGTTGCCGAAGACCCCGTTGCCGACACCGATCACGCTGATGCTGTTGCCGCACAGGTTGACCGGCACATCGACCGGAATCTGCACGGTGTTGCCGGAGCCCACGCCCGGCGAGCCACCGGTGTGGCCGTCCGCCCGGGAGCCGCCGTGCGAGGAGCCGTAGCCGTCGTCGCCGTAACCGCCGCCGCCGTTGTGGCAGTCGTTGTCGGTGGCGGGGTTGCCGATGCCGAGGACGTCCACGCTGTTGCCGCACACGTTGACCGGAATGTGCACCGGAACCTGGATGTGGTTGCCGGAGGCCACGCCCGGCGAGTCACCGGCGTGACCGGAGGCCCGGGAGCCGCCGTGGGAGGAGCCGGACGAGCCATGGCCCTCATCGCCGTAACCACCGCCGTGGCCGCCGCCGTGGCCGCCGCGGGCGTGCTTGCCGCCTCCGCCGTTGGAACACTTGTTGCCCGCCGCCGGGTTGAGCAGTCCGACCACGCTCACCGTGTTGCCGCAGACATTGACCTCGGCCTCCACCGGCGCCTGCACGGTGTTGCCGGAGAGCACGCCGGGCGAATTGGTGGCGGAGCCCTGCGCGCCGGCGTCGGCGTGCGCCGCACCGCCCGCCGCGGCGAACACTCCGGACGCGGCCGCCACCGTCATGAGGCCTTTGCGGGTGACCTGTCGCATTGCTGAATTACCTGCCTTAGCCCTATGTTCTGATCTTTTACACCTTGCCGGGATACCGGTCGGCCCCGGAGTGCATGGCGCGCACTCCGGGGCCGACGGCTGTTTCAGACCCTCACCTGGTGAGGCACAACGTCACTTGTTGATGCAGGTGTTGCCGAAGGCGGGGTTCAGCAGCCCGATCACCGAGATCGTGTTGCCGCACACGTTCACGGGCACGTGAACCGGCACCTGGACGACGTTGCCGGACGCGACACCCGGGGAGCCGACTGCGGCACCCTGGGCCCCGGCGTCGGCGACGGCCAGACCCGCGCCCGCGAGAACCAGACCACCGGTGGCAGCCGCAGCGGCGACGACCTTCTTGAGCATTATTCCTCCTTGTTGGCAAAGCGACCCCAAGTAGCGAGTCGCATCACCTGTAACGAGGAGGGAGTAATGGAGCTACGAGCTTATGGTCGGATTCACCCGTCACGGTTGATCTTCGTACGCGCGACCGAATAAGTATCGAATCAAGTGCCGAACACGTCAGGACGCGTCAGGACGCGTCGATGAAACGGTCGAGCACGCGTACGCCGAACTTCAGGCCCTCCACCGGCACCCTTTCGTCCACGCCGTGGAACATTCCCGCGAAGTCCAGCTCCGGCGGCAGCTTGAGCGGCGCGAAGCCGAAGCCGCGGATACCGAGGTCGTCGAAGGACTTGGCGTCCGTACCGCCGGAGAGCATGTACGGGACGGCGCGCGCGGCCGGGTCCTCGGCGAGCAGCGCGGACTGCATGGCGTCGACGAGCGCCCCGTCGAAGGAGGTCTCCAGCGCCTTGTCGGAGTGCGAGTCCTCGCGTCGCACGTTCGGGCCGAGGATCTTGTCGAGGTCGGCGAGGAACTCCTCCTCGAACCCGGGCAGGAACCGCCCGTCGACATGGGCGGTGGCCTCGCCCGGGATGACGTTGACCTTGTAACCGGCGCCGAGCTGGGTGGGGTTGGCGGTGTTGCGCAGGGTCGCGCCGATCAGCTTGGCGATGCCGCCGAGCCGGGCGAGGGTGCCCTCCATGCCCTCCGGGTCGAGTGTGGTGCCGAGCGCGTCGCCGAGTTCGTCGAGGAAGGCACGGGTGGTCTTGGTGACCCGGACCGGGAACTGGTGGCGGCCGAGGCGGGCGACGGCCTCCGACAGTTCGGTGATGGCGTTGTCGCGGTGGATCATCGAGCCGTGCCCGGCGGTGCCGGCCACGGTGAGCTTCATCCAGTGCATGCCCTTCTCGGCCGTCTGGATCAGATAGAGCCGCCGCTCCTCGTTCACCGTGAAGGAGAAGCCGCCGACCTCGCTGATCGCCTCGGTGACGCCCTCGAAGAGATCGGCGTGGTTCTTGACGAGGTGCTTGGCCCCGTACGTGCCGCCGGCCTCCTCGTCGGCGAGGAAGGCGAGCACGATGTCGCGCGGGGGCTTGCGGCCGCTGCGCAGCCGGTCACGGACGACCGCCAGCGTCATCGCGTCCATGTCCTTCATGTCGACCGCGCCCCGGCCCCAGACACAGCCGTCCGCGACCTCCCCGGAGAAGGGGTGGTGGGTCCAGTCCGCCGCGTTGGCCGGTACGACGTCGGTGTGGCCGTGGATGAGCAGCGCGGGCCGGGACGGGTCCTCGCCCTCGATGCGGGCCACCGTCGAGGCGCGGCCCGGGTGCGACTCGAAGATCCTCGGTTCGAGACCCACCTCGGCGAGCTTCTCGGCGACCCACTCGGCGGCCTTGCGCTCCCCCGGGCCCGAGTGGTCGCCGAAGTTGCTGGTGTCGATCCGGATCAGCTCGCGGCAGAGGTCGACGACCTCGTCCTCACCGGTCACGTGCCTGCCCGTGTCCGTGTCACTCACGCTGGTTCCTCCCGCTGTCGCTGCTGGTGGTTCCCCCTCATCCTCCTCCTGCCCGGCCTCCCGCCCCAAGACCGGGACCGGCCCGTCACAAGCCGTTCACGCCCGTCCGGCCCGGGAACGGGGTGTGATCGAGGGCCCCGGAAAGCCTGGTAATGTTTCCTTCGTCGCCGCGAGGGAGACCCGCGCGACAGACACCTTGTCCGGGTGGCGGAATGGCAGACGCGCTAGCTTGAGGTGCTAGTGCCCTTTATCGGGCGTGGGGGTTCAAGTCCCCCCTCGGACACTCAGTGGCGAAGGCCGCGACCCCAGGGTCGCGGCCTTCTCGCGTTAGACTGACGAAATGTGGGCGACGTCTCTCGCCACCAGGAAAACCCCAGGTCAAGGCCCGTGCTCATGCCCTTCCGGGTCGCCCGGAGGTCACCCCCGCTTGGCCGTCACGACAGGCCGTAGTCACCCGAGCACTAGAGTATTGGGCTTGTTCGGTGCCGATACGGAAATATCCCCAGGCAGACCTGTGGCCCCGTCGGTGCCCCCGGATGGTCCGGGTTCGAGAGGCGAGGATCCGATGGCCGCCGTATACGAGAGTCCCGACCTGACGCTGCTCGACGGAGAGTTGGCGGAGGGAGCCGGGGGATTCGGCGGCGCGGCGCTGTTCACGGCCGGTCCGGCGGCGTCCCCGCGCACGCTCGTCGACATCTTCGAGGCGTCGGTGCGGTCGTATCCGGACGAGCCCGCGCTGGACGACGGGAAGCGGCGGCTGACCTATCGCGCGCTGGCGGTCGAGGTGGAGCAGCTGCGGCGGCGCCTCGGGGCGGCCGGGGTGGGCCTCGGGGACCGGGTCGGGGTGCGGGTGCCGTCGGGCACCAACGAGCTGTACGTCGCCGTCCTCGCGGTGCTCGCCGCCGGGGCCGCCTATGTGCCCGTGGACGCCGAGGACCCCGACGAGCGGGCCGAGCTGGTGTTCGGCGAGGCCGGGGTGCGGGC
The DNA here is from genome assembly GCF_009184865.1 of Streptomyces phaeolivaceus. Lineage (NCBI taxonomy): Bacteria > Bacillati > Actinomycetota > Actinomycetes > Kitasatosporales > Streptomycetaceae > Streptomyces > Streptomyces phaeolivaceus. The sequence goes on from NZ_CP045096.1 coordinate 1,703,709, forward strand.
GGTCGTCGGGGCCGGGCACGCACTGACGGTGAACGGCGCGTCCGACTCCCCCGCCGCCAGGCCCGGGGTCGAGCACGACGCGTGGGTCATCTTCACCTCCGGGTCGACGGGCAAGCCCAAGGGCGTGGCCGTCAGCCATCGCAGCGCCGCCGCGTTCGTGGACGCCGAGGCCGCGCTGTTCCTGGCCGAGGAGCCGATCGGGCCCGGGGACCGGGTGATGGCCGGTCTTTCCGTGGCCTTCGACGCGTCCTGCGAGGAGATGTGGCTGGCCTGGCGGTACGGCGCCTGTCTGGTGCCGGTGCCGCGCTCCCAGGTCAGGAGCGGCGCCGATCTGGGGCCCTGGCTGGTCGAGCAGGAGATCACGGTCGTGTCGACCGTGCCGACGCTGGCCGCGCTGTGGGAGCCCGAGACGCTCAACGACGTACGGCTGCTGATCTTCGGTGGTGAGGCCTGCCCGCCGGAACTGGCACAGCGGCTGGTGACCGAGGGCCGCGAGGTCTGGAACACCTACGGGCCGACCGAGGCCACCGTCGTCGCCTGTGCCTCGCTGATGTCCGGCGAGGAGCCGATCCGGATCGGGCTGCCGCTCGACGGATGGGAGCTGGCCGTCGTCGACGAGGCCGGTGAGCCGGTGCCGATGGGCGGCAGCGGACAGCTGGTGATCGGTGGGGTGGGGCTCGCGCGGTATCTCGACGCCGAGAAGGACGCGGAGAAGTACGCGCCGCTGGAGTCGCTGGGCTGGGAGCGCGCCTATCGCAGTGGTGACCTGGTGAAGGCCGAGCCCGAGGGGCTGGTCTTCCTCGGGCGGGCCGACGAGCAGATCAAGCTCGGCGGGCGGCGGATCGAGCTGGGCGAGGTCGACGCCGCGTTGCAGGCGCTGCCCGGCGTCGCGGGCGCCGCGGCGGCCGTACGGACCGCGCGGAGCGGGAACCAGCTGCTCGTCGGCTATGTGGTCACCCAGGACGGCTGGGACCAGGCGGCGGCCGTGGAGAAGCTGCGGGCCGAGCTGCCGGCCGCGCTGGTGCCGCTGCTGGCGCCGGTGGCGGAGTTGCCGACCCGGACGTCCGGGAAGGTCGACCGCAACGCCCTGCCGTGGCCGCTGGCGGATCTGGAGACCGCCGGTCCGGCCGAGGACCTGTACGGGACCGAGGCCTGGCTCGCCGAGCAGTGGGCCGAGGTGCTGGGCATCCCGGTCGGCGGCGCGAGCGACGACTTCTTCGCGATCGGCGGCGGCAGTCTGGCCGCCGCGCAGCTGACGACCCGGCTGCGGAGCCGGTATCCGAGCGTCGCCGTGGTGGACATCTACCAGCGGCCCACGCTCCGGAAGCTGGCCCGGTATCTGGAGGAGTCCGGCGAGGAGGACGGGCCCCGCCGGGCGGTGGAACCCGTGGCCGTACGGGCACGGGTCGTCCAGCTTCTCCTTCTCGTCCCGCTGTTCACGCTGCTGGGGCTGCGCTGGATCGTGCCGCTGGCCGCGCTCGGGAATCTGCTGACGCCGTACGCCTGGCTGCCGACCGCGTCCTGGTGGGCCGTGGCGGCCGGGGCGGCGCTCTTCTACACGCCCCCGGGGCGGCTGGCGATCGCGGCGGGCGGGGCGCGGCTGCTGCTGCGCGGGGTCACGCCGGGGCGGTACGCGCGCGGCGGGAGCGTCCATCTGCGGCTGTGGGCGGCGGAGCGGCTGGCCGAGTTCAGCGGGGCGACCTCGCTGACCGGGGTGTGGCTGGAACGGTACGCCCGCGCGCTGGGTGCCAAGGTCGGGGCCGAGGTCGATCTGCACGCGCTGCCGCCGGTGACCGGGATGCTCAAGCTCGGGCGGGGCGCGGCGGTGGAGTCCGAGGTGGATCTCTCCGGGTACTGGCTGGACGGGGACCGGCTGGAGATCGGGTCCGTCAAGGTGGGCGCGGGTGCGGTCGTCGGGACGCGGAGCATGCTGCTGCCGGGTGCCCGGGTCGGCAAGCGGGCCGAGGTGGCGCCCGGGTCGGCCGTGGCCGGGCAGATTCCCACCGGGCAGCGCTGGGCCGGGGCGCCGGCGGGCAAGCTGGGCAAGGCCAAGCGGAACTGGCCGGGGGAGCGCCCGCAGCGTGGCCTGTTCTGGCGGGTGTCGTACGGCGTGACCGGGGTCGGGCTGACCGCGCTGCCGGTGCTCGCCGGGGCCGCCGCGCTGGCCGTGCTGACGCTGTTCGTGGACCCGGACGCCGGGCTCGCCGTGGCCATGCGGGGTGCGGCGCTCGGGCTGGTGCCGGCCACGCTGGCGTTCGGGGCGGTGTACGCGCTGCTGCTGGTCGTCGCCGTACGGCTGCTGAGCCTCGGGCTGCGGGAGGGCACGCATCCGACGCACAGCAGGGTCGGGTGGCAGGCGTGGACGGTGACGCAGTTGATGGACCGGTCGCGGCAGACGCTGTTCCCGCTGTACGCGGGCCTGGTCACACCGGTGTGGCTGCGGCTGCTCGGGATGCGGATCGGGCGGGGCGCGGAGGTGTCGACCGTGCTCGCGCTGCCGAGTCTGACGACGGTCGGGGACGGGGCGTTCCTCGCGGACGACACGTTGACCGCGCCGTACGAGCTGGGGGGTGGCTGGCTGCGGATCGGGCGGGCGGAGATCGGGCGGCGGGCGTTCCTCGGGAACTCCGGGATGACCGCTCCGGGCCGGTCCGTGCCGGACGGCGGGCTGGTGGGTGTGCTGTCGGCGACGCCGAAGAAGGCCAAGAAGGGCAGCTCGTATCTGGGGCTGCCGCCGGTGCGGCTGCCCCGGTCGGCCGCGGACGGCGACCAGAGCCTGACGTACGAGCCGCCCGCGCGGCTGCTGTGGGCGCGGGCGCTGGTGGAGCTGTGCCGGATCGTGCCGGTGTTCTGCTCGGCGGGGCTCGCGCTGCTGACGGTGGCGGCGCTGAGCGCGCTGGACGGCTGGGCGTGGCCGCTGGGCGGGGTCGTCCTGCTCGGGGCGGGTGTGCTGGCCTGTCTGGTGTCCGTGGTGGCGAAGTGGCTGCTCGTGGGGCGGCACCGCACCGGTGAGCATCCGCTGTGGAGCGGGTTCGTGTGGCGCAACGAGCTGGCGGACACCTTCGTGGAGGTGCTGGCGGTGCCGTGGCTGGCCGGGTCGGTGCCGGGGACGCCGGTGCTGAACGTGTGGCTGCGCGGGCTGGGGGCGCGGATCGGCAAGGGGGTGTGGGTCGAGAGTTATTGGCTACCCGAGACCGACCTCGTCACGCTCGGGGACGGGGCGACGGTGAACCGGGGATGCGTCCTGCAGACCCACCTCTTCCACGACCGGATCTTGCGGACGGATACTGTTGAACTCCGTGAGGGTGCCACCTTGGGTCCGGGCGGAATCGTCCTGCCCGGCAGCGTGGTCGGGGCCCGCACCACATTGGGTCCGGCGTCGCTGGTCATGGCCGCGGAGTCCGTTCCCGACGACACCCGGTGGCTGGGCAACCCGATCGAAGCATGGCGTCGCTGAACGCGGCTCGTGCGGCGTCCGGGGACTCGGGGGACGATGGACGGCGTACGAGAGCGGAGCGGGGAGCAGAAGCGGCAGTGGCGGTTCAGCAGTCAGTGGGTCCGGACCCGTACTTCCCGGCGAACGGCGATTCCCGTTACCGGGTGCATCGGTACGAGCTGGCGCTGGACTACCGGCCGGGGCCGAACCGGCTGTCGGGCACCGCGCGGCTCAACGCCATAGCGGGCCGGGGCGCGCTCGCCGAGTTCCAGCTGAACCTCGCCGACTTCAAGATCGGCCGGGTGCGGGTGGACGGCCGGGCACCGCACTACTCGCACCGGGGCGGCAGGCTGCGGATCCGGCCCGCGAAGCCGATCCGGCCCGGGGCCGCGTTCACGGTCGAGGTCCACTGGTCGGGCAACCCCAAGCCGGTGAACAGCCCCTGGGGCGGGCTCGGTTGGGAGGAGCTGACCGACGGGGCGCTGGTGGCGAGCCAGCCGGTGGGGGCGCCGTCCTGGTATCCGTGCAACGACCGGCCCGCCGACAAGGCCTCGTACCAGATCTCGATCACCACGCCGTCCGCGTACCAGGTGGTGGCGGGCGGACGGCTGCTGACCCGTACGGCGAAGGCGTCCACGACGACCTGGGTGTACGAGCAGTCGGCGCCGACGTCGAGCTATCTGGTCGGTCTGTCGATCGGCAAGTACCAGACGGTGCTGCTGGGCGACCCGCGGCCCGGCGGCATACCGCAGCACGGGCACCTACCGGCCCATCTGCTCACCGAGTTCTCGCGGGACTTCGCGCGGCAGCCGGCCATGATGGAGCTGTTCGAGGAGCTCTTCGGGCCGTACCCGTTCGGGGAGTACGCGGTGGTGGTGACCGAGGAGGAGCTCGATGTCCCGGTCGAGGCGCAGGGGTTGTCGCTGTTCGGCGCCAACCATGTGGACGGGGCGCGGGGTTCGGAGCGGCTGGTGGCGCACGAGCTGGCGCATCAGTGGTTCGGCAACAGTGTGTCCATCGCCGACTGGCGGCACATCTGGCTGAACGAGGGGTTCGCCAAGTACGCGGAGTGGTTGTGGTCGGAGCGTTCCGGTGGGCGTACGGCGCATCAGCTGGCCACCGCCGCGTACCGCAAGCTCTCCGCGCTGCCCCAGGATCTGCGGCTGGCCGATCCGGGCCGGAAGCTGATGTTCGACGACCGGCTCTACGAGCGCGGCGGGCTGACCGTGCACGCGGTGCGCTGCGCGCTCGGTGACGAGGCGTTCTTCCGGATGCTGCGCGGCTGGGCGACCGTGCACCGCGGCGGCGCGGTGACGACGGCCGGCTTCACCGCCCACGCGGGGCGCTTCGCGGACGGGCCGCTGGACGACCTGTTCCGGGCGTGGCTGCGGGAGCCCGTACTGCCGCCGCTGCCGGTTCCCAGGAGCCATGTGCTCCCGGCGCGCCCGGCCTATCCGCCGACCTATCCGCCGACGAACGCGGGCCCGGCGTAGGGCGTGCACAATGGCGGGCATGTCGTCGCGCCGCAGCAGTCCCAAGGCCAGGTCGAAGAGTGGTGCTTCCCGGGCCGCCTCCACGCCGACCCCGCGCACCTGCCCGTGCGGGCTGTCCGAGGTGTACGAGGCCTGCTGTGGCCGTTACCACTCGGGCGGGGGCGCCGCGCCGACCGCCGCCCCGACCGCCGAGGCGCTGATGCGGTCGCGCTACAGCGCGTTCGTGATGCGCGACGAGGCGTATCTGCTGCGCAGCTGGCATCCCCGGACGCGGCCCGCCGACGTCGCCTTCGACACGACGATGCGCTGGACCGGTCTGGAGATCCTGGAGACCCGGGACGGCTCGGCCTTCCACACCACCGGCACGGTCACCTTCCGCGCCTCGTTCCGGGGCGGCTCGATGCACGAGCGGAGCCGGTTCGAACGGGTGGACGGGGCCTGGGTGTACGTGGACGGGGAGTTCCTGGACTAGGGGGCCGGGTCAACCGGCGGCCGGGGAGTGGCCGCCCGGGGCCAGGATGTCCAGTTCCTGGAGGGCGCCCGCGGTGATCTGCCGGGTGAGTTCCTCGGCGCGGACGGCGTCGCGTTCCCGGATGGCCTCGGCGACGTGGACGTGGAGGGTGACGGCGGCGGGGTCGGGGTCGTCGAACATGACGGCGTGATGGGTGCGGCCGGCGAGGACCTCCTCGACGACGTCGCCGAGGCGGGCGAACATCTCGTTGCCGGAGGCGTCGAGGATCAGCCGGTGGAAGGCGACGTCGTGGTGGAGGTAGCCCTCCAGTTTGTGGCCACGTGAGTGGGCCACCATGCCGATGGCGCACTCGGTGAGCGCGGCGCACTGCTCGGCCGTGGCGTTGCGGGCGGCGAGGCCCGCGGCGATCGGTTCGACGGCGCCCCGGAGCACGGTCAGCGAGCGCAGCTGGCGGGGGCGGTCCGCGCCGGCCAGCCGCCAGCGGATGACCTGGGGGTCGTAGACGTTCCACTCGGCGGACGGGCGGACGATCACACCGACCCGGCGGCGGGACTCGACCAGGTGCATGGACTCCAGGACGCGGACCGCCTCGCGCATCACGGAGCGGGACACCTCGAAGGTCTGGGCGAGTTCGTCCGTGCGCAGCACGCTCCCCGGCGGGTAGTCGCCCGCCGTGATCGCCGGTCCGAGGGTCTCCAGTACTCGGCCGTGCAGCCCCCGGCCCGCTGTGCTCATGGGGAGAAGGGTACGAGGAGCCGACCGTGAAGAAAAAGTCAGACTTATTTATGTCCGAGGCTTGAATTCGTCGTACCTAATGGGTTTCAGTGGCGTCGACGTCGGGAGACGTCTCAGATGTCGACGAAGACAGCGAGGTAGTGATGCGTACCCCTCATGTCGTCGTGGTGATGGGCGTGGCAGGTACCGGGAAGACAACGATCGGCCCCCTGCTCGCGGCCGGGCTCGGCGTTCCGTACGCCGAGGGCGACGACTTCCACCCCGAGGCCAACATCGCCAAGATGTCGGCCGGGACACCCCTTGACGACGCGGACCGCGGGCCGTGGCTGGACGCCATCGGTGCGTGGGCCCACGGCCGGGACGGGCTCGGCGGAGTGGTCAGCTGCTCCGCGTTGAAGCGCGTGTACCGGGACCGGCTGCGGGCGGCGGCGCCCGGGGTCGTCTTCGTGCACCTCGCCGGGGACCGCGCCCTCATCGAGGACCGGATGTCCCACCGGCAGGGCCACTTCATGCCCACCGCGCTGCTCGACTCGCAGTTCGCCACGCTGGAGCCGCTCGGGGCGGACGAGGCGGGTGTGACGGTCGGGGTGGCGGGCACGCCCGAGGAGATCACCGGGCGGGCGGTCGCCGCGCTGCGGGAGTTCGACCCCGCGACGCCGTAGCCCCCGTCCCCTTCCGTTCTCCTTCTCTTCTCGTCCCCCTCAACTTCCCCCACACAAGGATTCCTTCACCGTGACCAGACTCAACGTCGAGCTGCTGGCAGCGGATCCCGTCGAGCCGATCACCTCGGCGGGACACGCGCAGCTGGGTATCGCCGTCCTGGCGGGTATCGCCGTGATCGTCGTCCTCATCACCAAGTTCAAGGTGCATGCCTTCCTGGCGCTGACCATCGGCTCGCTCGCGCTCGGCGCGTTCGCCGGGGCGCCGCTGGACAAGGCGATCGCCAGCTTCACCGCCGGTCTCGGGACGACCGTGGCCGGGGTGGGCGTGCTCATCGCGCTGGGTGCGATCCTCGGCAAGCTGCTGGCGGACTCCGGGGGTGCCGACGAGATCGTCGACACGATCCTCGCGAAGGCCGGCGGGCGGGCGATGCCCTGGGCGATGGTGCTGATCGCCTCCGTGATCGGGCTGCCGCTGTTCTTCGAGGTCGGGATCGTGCTGCTGATCCCGGTCGTGCTGATGGTCGCCAAGCGCGGGAACTACTCGCTGATGCGCATCGGCATCCCGGCCCTCGCGGGTCTGTCCGTGATGCACGGGCTGATCCCGCCGCACCCCGGCCCGCTGGTCGCGATCGACGCCGTGGACGCCAACCTGGGCGTCACGCTGGCGCTGGGCCTGGTCGTCGCGATACCGACCGTGATCATCGCCGGGCCGCTGTTCTCGAAGTACGCGGCCCGCTGGGTGGACGTGCCGGTGCCCGAGCGGATGATTCCGACGCGCGCCTCGGAGGAGCTGGAGAGGCGGCCCGGGTTCGGCGCCACCCTCGCGACCGTGCTGCTGCCGGTGGTGCTGATGCTGGCCAAGGCGCTGGTGGACATCGTCGTGGACGATCCCGAGCACATGGCGCAGCGGGTCTTCGACGTCGTCGGCTCACCGCTGATCGCGCTGCTCGCGGCGGTGCTCGTGGGCATGTTCACGCTCGGGCGGGCGGCCGGGTTCACCAAGGAGCGGCTGGGGTCGACCGTCGAGAAGTCCCTCGCGCCCATCGCGGGCATCCTGCTGATCGTCGGCGCGGGCGGCGGCTTCAAGCAGACGCTCATCGACTCCGGGGTCGGGCAGATGATCCTGCAGATCTCCGAGGACTGGTCGATCCCCGCGCTCGTGCTGGCCTGGCTGATCGCGGTGGCGATCCGGCTGGCGACCGGGTCGGCCACGGTCGCCACGATCTCGGCGGCGGGCCTGGTGGCCCCGCTCGCCGCGGACATGTCGACGACGCACACGGCCCTTCTCGTCCTCGCCATCGGCGCCGGCTCGCTGTTCTTCAGCCATGTCAACGACGCCGGGTTCTGGATGGTGAAGGAGTACTTCGGGATGACCGTCGGCCAGACCGTCAAGACCTGGTCGGTGATGGAGACGATCATCTCGGTGGTGGCGGGCGCGCTCGTGCTGCTGCTGTCCCTGGTGATCTAGGCCGTACGGGACCGGGGAGCGTCCGCTGTGTCCGGCGCTACGGCCGCCACAGCGGATGTTCGCTGTCCGCCCACTCCCGGCTCACCGAACCGGTCCGCAGCCCCCGGCGGGCCTCCGGGTCGCCCAGGGCCATGCCGATGTGGCCGGCCAGGACGATGCCGATGGTCAGGGCCAGCCAGTCGTGGACGAAGGTCGCGCTGGTGCGCCACATCAGCGGGGTGAGGTGGGTGAACCACATCATCAGACCGGTGGCGAGCATGACGAGGGTGGCGCCGGCGATCCAGGCGGCGTAGAGCTTCTGGCCGGCGTTGAACTTGGCTGCCGGGCGCGGGCCGGGGGTGCGGCGGCGGGCGGCGCGGAGCCAGACACGGTCGTGCGGGCCCCAGCGGTTCAGCCGGCCGAGGTCCGCGCGGAAGGCGCGGGAGGCGAGGCCCGCGAGGACGGGCAGCGGCAGCAGCAGGCCCGTCCACTTGTGGACCGTCACCACCAGGGCCCGGCGGCCGACCAGCTCGGCGAGGGCGGGGACGTACAGGCAGGCGGCCGTGGCCACGCAGACGCCCATCAGGGCGGCCGTGGTGCGGTGGATCCAGCGTTCGGCGGCCGTGAAGCGGCGGAGACGGGCCGCCTCCCGCACGAGTGGCTCGTCAAGTGGTCGGTGCATCGTCCCGCCCGTTCGATCGGCCGACCCACGCGTCGATGTCGTAGCCGCGCTCCTCCCAGTAGCCGGGCTCGACGTCCTCGGTCAGCTCGATGCCGGAGAGCCACTTGGCCGACTTGTAGAAGTACATGGGGGCGACGTACAGCCGGACCGGGCCGCCGTGGTTGTGGCCGATGTCCTTGTCCTGCATCCGCAGGGCCACCAGGACGTCCGCGCGCCGGGCCTGCTCCAGGGTGAGGCTCTCGCTGTACGCGCCGTCGAAGCAGGTGAAGCGGACCGCGCCCGCCGAGGAGCGCACCCCGGCCGCGTCCAGCAGCGCGGAGAGCCGTACGCCCTCGAACGGGGTGTCCGGGACCCGCCAGCCGGTGACGCACTGGACGTCCTTGACCATCCGGGTCTGCGGCAGGGCCCGCAGCTCGGCGAGGGTGTACGAGGTGGGTCTCTCGACCAGGCCGCTGACGGCGAGGCGGTAGTTCTTCGCGGTCCTGCGGGGGACGGACGAGGTCACCGAGTAGTAGCGGAAGCCGCCGCCGTTGGGGAGCAGACCGGTCAGGCCGGTGGGGTCCTTCTGGGCGGCCTCGCCGAGGAACGCCTCCATGCCGCGCTGGAGGACGGGCGCGGAGACCACGCCGAGGGCGCCGAGTCCGAGGGTGCCGAGGAGGACGCGGCGGCCGATGGGGGCGCCCCGCTCCGGTGGTTCGGGTGCCGCGGAGTCGTCGGGTACTTCGGGGGGTACTTCAGGGTTCACCCCTTGATTCGAACATCCGCCGCCCCCGTCGTGCCAGGAACGGCGGAAATTCGCAGGAATTCCTCACCCCGCCGGAACGGGGTCAGCCCGTCGCCTTCGCCGCCGCGCGGCCCGCCGTACGGCCGGAGAACAGGCAGCCGCCGAGGAAGGTGCCCTCCAGGGAGCGGTAGCCGTGGACACCGCCGCCGCCGAAGCCGGCCGCCTCGCCCGCCGCGTACACGCCCTCCAGCGGGTCGCCGCCGTCGGTGAGGACTCGGGAGGACAGGTCGGTCTCCAGGCCGCCGAGGGTCTTGCGGGTCAGGATGTTCAGCCGGACCGCGATCAGCGGGCCCGCCTTGGGGTCGAGGATGCGGTGCGGGGTGGCGGTGCGGATGAGCTTGTCGCCGAGGTAGTTGCGGGCGCCCCGGATCGACATGACCTGGAGATCCTTGGTGAAGGGGTTGGCGACCTCGCGGTCCCGGGAGACGATCTCGCGGCGCAGCTCGGCCTCGTCGATCAGCGGGTCCTTGGTGAGCGCGTTCATGCCCCGGACCAGGGAGCTGAGGTCCTTCTCGACGACGAAGTCGACGCCGTGGTCCATGAAGGCCTTCACCGGGCCGGGGACGTCGGCGCGGGCCCGGATGAAGACGTCCTTGACGGACTTGCCGGTGAGGTCGGGGTTCTGCTCGGAGCCGGAGAGGGCGAACTCCTTGCCGATGATCTTCTGGTCGAGGACGAACCACGTGTAGTCGTAGCCGGTCCTCATGATGTGTTCCAGCGTGCCCAGGGTGTCGAAGCCCGGGAACAGCGGGACCGGGAGCCGCTTGCCCCGGGCGTCCAGCCAGAGCGAGGACGGGCCGGGCAGGACACGGATGCCGTGGTTCTCCCAGATGGGGTTCCAGTTCTGGATGCCCTCGGTGTAGTGCCACATACGGTCGCGGTTGATCAGGTTCGCGCCCGCCTCCTCGGCGATGCCGAGCATCCGGCCGTCGACGTGCGCGGGCACACCGGAGATCATCTTCTCCGGGGGGTTGCCGAGGCGCTCGGGCCAGTTGGCGCGCACGAGGTCGTGGTTGCCGCCGATGCCGCCGGAGGTGACGATCACGGCCTGGGCCTTCAGCTCGAAGGCGCCGGTGACCGTACGGCTGCTGGCCTGGCCGCGCTCGATGCCCGACGCCTCCAGGACCTCGCCGGTGACGGTGTCCACGGCGCCCGCGCTGCGCGACAGCCCGGTCACCCGGTGCCGGAACCTCAGCTGGACGAGCCCCCGGGCCACGCCCTCCCGCACCCGCCGCTCGAAGGGCGCGACCAGGCCGGGGCCGGTGCCCCAGGTGATGTGGAAGCGGGGGACGGAGTTGCCGTGGCCGTTGGCGTCGTAGCCGCCGCGCTCGGCCCAGCCGACCACCGGGAAGAACCGGACGCCCTGCTTGTGCAGCCAGGACCGCTTCTCACCGGCGGCGAAGTCGACGTACGCCTCGGCCCACTTGCGCGGCCAGTGGTCCTCCTCGCGGTCGAAGGCGGCCGTGCCCATCCAGTCCTGGAGGGCGAGGGCGTGGCTGTCCTTGATCCGCAGCCGGCGCTGTTCGGGCGAGTCGACGAAGAAGAGCCCGCCGAAGGACCAGTGCGCCTGGCCGCCGATCGACTGCTCCGGCTCCTGGTCGAGGAGGATCACCTTGCGGCCCGCGTCGACGAGCTCCGCGGTCGCCGCGAGGCCCGCGAGGCCCGCCCCGATCACGATCACATCTGCGTCGTACGACATTGGAGGACGTCCTCTCGGGAACGGGTCAGGCAAGCGGAGGGGCAGGCCGAGACAGGCCGGGCACCGCCCCCGCGCTTTGTTACCGGCCGGTCAGCAGCTTAGGGATCAGATCCTTCGGCAGAAGGAGTGACCTAGTCAACTGCCGAGATGTGTCTCCTCTTACGGACAGCCTCCGGCGGGGCGGCTACAGTCGTCCGAATACGTATCGGGCCGCCCGTCGGGGCACAAATCGCTCCCCGGCCGGGATTCTCCGAGCGGTCGCCCCCTCGGGGCACTCGCCGCGGCCCGTCCGACGACCCGAGGTATTCCGCGTGTCGGTTCTCGTTCTCCTTCTCTCCGTGGGCGCCGCCTGTTGTCTGGGGTTCGGCTTCGTACTCCAGCAGCAGGCCGCCGCGCACGCCCCGCTGAGCGACTTCCTGTCGCCCCGGCTGCTGCTCGACCTGATCCGGGTGCCGCGCTGGCTCGGCGGGATCGGGCTGATGGTGTGCGGCATGGCCCTGGGCGCGATCGCGCTCAGCCACGGCGAGGTCACGCTCGTCGAGCCGCTGCTCGCCACGAACCTGCTGTTCGCGCTCGTCCTCTCCCGCCGGCAGACCCGGCAGCCGCTGGGCCGCCAGGGCTGGGCCGGGCTGGTGCTGCTCGCGGGCGGCGTCACCGCGTTCATCGTCGCCGGGCAGCCGGAGGGCGGGGCGGCGGTCGGCGGCCCCTTCCGGCAGTGGCTGATCATCGGTGTGATGGTGGGGCTCGCGCTGCTGCTCACGGCGTACGCGAAGCGGTCGCGGCTCAGCGCGGCGCCGGTGCTCCTGGCGGTCGCCGCCGGGCTCCTGTACGGCGTCCAGGACGCGCTCACCCGGGCCAGCGGGCAGCTGTTCGGCGAGACCGGCTGGGGCGGGCTGTTCACCTCCTGGCAGCCGTACGGGGTGGTGCTCCTCGGAGTGACCGGGCTGCTGCTGGTGCAGAGCGCGTTCGAGGCGGGGTCGCTGCGGATGTCGCTGCCCGCGCTGACGGCGGCGCAGCCGCTCGCGGGGATCGCGTGCGGGGTGGGGTTTCTGGGGGACCGGCTGCGGATGGACGCGGGGGCGCTCGCGTGGGAGGCGGCGGGGTTGGCGGGGGTTGTGGTGGGGGTGGTGTTGCTGGGGATGCATCCGGCCATGCCGTGCGGCTCCGCGGGTGGCTCCGCCGGGGGGACGCGGGAGAGCTCGGGGGTTCGGGTCGCTTAGCGGGTGCGGGTCCGGTGGGGCTGGTCGCGCAGTTCCCCGCGCCCCTGCCTGAAAAGCAAAGCAGGGGCGCGGGGAACTGCGCGAGAAGCCCCACCGGACCCGCAGACGAACACGGCGCCCACCCCGCTGCTTGGATGGACCCATGAGCGCCTCCGACGAGATCCTCGACATCGTGGACGAGAACGACCAGGTCATCGGGCAGGCCCCCAGGGGTGAGGTGTACGCCCGGGGAATGCGCCACCGCGCGGTGTTCGTGCTGGTCAGGGACGCCGAGCGGCGCGTGTTCGTGCATCGGCGGACGGCCGTGAAGATGGTCTTCCCGTCGCTGTACGACATGTTCGTGGGCGGGGTCGTCGGCGCGGGCGAGTCCTATGACGACGCGGCGCTGCGCGAGGCCGAGGAGGAACTGGGGGTCTCGGGGCTGCCCCGGCCCGACCCGCTGTTCAAGTTCCTGTACGACGACGGGACCGGCCGCACCTGGTGGTCGGCCGTGTACGAGGTCCGCTGCGAGCTGCCGGTGCGCCCGCAGGCGGAGGAGGTCGCCTGGCACGCGTTCCTGGCGGAGGGCGAGGTGGAACGGCGGCTGGGCGAGTGGGAGTGGGTGCCGGACGGGAGGGCCGCGTACGAGCGGCTGAGGGAGGGCGACCGGCGGCCCGAGGCCGACCGGTAATGTCCTGCACGTGATCGAATTTGTACGGAACGTCCAGCTCTGGTTCGCTCCCGAGGGGGTCCGGGAGGAAGGCCGGACCCCGGACTACCGGTTCTCCCTGGCCAATGAGCGGACTTTCCTGGCCTGGCTGCGCACCTCGCTCGCGCTCATCGGCGGCGGGTTCGCGGTGGACCAGTTCCTGCCGGACCTGCGCTGGGGCTGGCGGGTGGGGCTCGCGCTCGCCCTGCTGGCCGCCGGGGTGCTGTGCGCGCTGCGGGCGGTCAACCACTGGGTGCGCTGCGAGCGGGCGATGCGGCGCGGGGAGGATCTGCCGGTGTCGCGCTTCCCGGCGGTGCTGAGCCTGGTGGTGGCCGTGGTCGCCGTCGCGATGGTCGTCGTCGTACTGGTCGGTTGGGAGGGGTGACCCCGCCACCCGCCCGCCCCGGGGCCACCGGCCGCGACCCCGGGCTCCAGCCCGAGCGCACCCGGCTCGCCTGGCGGCGTACGACCCTCACGGGCGCGGTGATCGCCGTGCTCGCCGCGAAGTCCGCGCTGCACGGTGGGCCGTCGGTGGCCGGTGTGACGGCCGCGGCCCTGTGCGCGATGCTGTGGCTGGCCCTCCTCGCGCTCGCGCATCGCCGCATCCGCGCCCTGACGGCGTCCCGCCCGTCCGCGCTCACGCCCCGGACCGCCACGACGGCCGTGCTGTGCACGGTCGCCCTCGCGGTGTGCGGCGCGGTCCTGGTGTTCTGAAGGGCAGATCTTGGTGTGTGCATGGAGTTTCTAAAAGGAATATCTGGGACTTCTGTGACTAGCCTGGATATGTCACCCCCACCCCACCGAAGGTGAGCACGATGACGCTCCTGCACCAGGAACACCCCGTTCACGACCACGACCACGGCCCGACCTGCGGACACGTCGCCGTGGCGCACGGCGACCACACCGACTACGCGCACGACGGGCATCTGCACCGCGAGCACTCCGGTCACTGGGACGAATGCGAGCCGGGCGGGCACACCGCGCACGACGGGCACACCCACGAGCACGGCGAGGACTGCGGGCACCAGGCGGTCACGCACGGGAACCATGTGGACTATGTGCACGACGGCCACCGGCACGCCGCCCACGACGGGCACTGGGACGACCACTGACGGCAACGGCACCATCCACACCGTTTACGTACACCCCGGATTCCACCGGGTCGTCGCCGACTGGCAGGCTCTGAGCACCAGTTGACGACGATCCGGGGGGATGAAGGGGGTCACTATGACCGCGGAAGAGCCGTACACCGTCGAACTCGCGAGCGATGTGTACGCGTATGTGCAGCCGGACGGCGGGTGGTGCCTGAACAACGCCGGATGGGTGAGCGACGGCGTGAGCACCCTGCTCGTGGACACGGCGGCGACCCAGACGCGCGCCCGCGCGCTGTACCGAGCCCTCGCGGACACGACGGTTCCGGCGCCGACGCTGCTGGTCAACACCCATCACCACGGGGACCACACGTACGGCAACAACGAGTTCATGCCGGCCACGATCGTCTCGCACGCGGCCTGCCGTCGTGAGGCGCTGGCCAGCGGACAGCATCTGCATCTGCTGTGGCCGGGGACCGACTACGGGGACGTCCCCATCCTGGGCGCCGACATCACGTTCACGGACCGTACGACCCTCCATGTCAACGACATCGAGGTCGAGGTGATCCACCCGGGCATCTCGCACACCGTGGGCGACTCCTTCGTCTGGGTGCCGCACCGCCGGATCGTGTTCACCGGGGACCTCGTCTTCGAGGGCGGGACGCCGTTCTTCCTGATGGGCTCGTTGAGCGGGTCGCTGCGGGCGCTGCAGATGCTGCGGGAGCTGGGCGCCGAGACCGTCGTACCCGGGCACGGTCCGGTCACCGACCCCTCGGCGTTCGACCGCGCCGAGCGGTACATCCGGTTCGTGGCCGAGGTCGCCGAGAAGTCCCACGCGGCCGGGCTCACCCCGCTGGAGGCGGCGCTCGGGACCGACCTCGGGGAGTTCGCCGAACTGCGCGAGAGCGAGCGGCTGGTGGCGAATCTGCGCCGGGCGTACGCCGAGCTGGACGGGCATCCGGAGGGCGAGGGCGTCGACCCGTTCGCCGGGTTCATGGACATGGCGACCGTGAACGGCGGGGAGATGATGACCTGCCACGCGTGACGGCGCGGGCGGCTCTCCGCTGCGGGATCCGGCCGCGACCGGCCGGATCCCGTCGAGACTCCGATCACTTTCGCGTCGCCCACTGGACGACATACCGACCGGTCGGCATCATGAGTGGGTACGGTCCCGGTAACCGCGCGTAGGAGCGATGATGCACCCAGACCACCCGCCAGGTCTCGACCTCGACCGGCTCCGCGCCCTGCTCGACACCGAGCGGCCCGGACTCGTGGGCGGCCCGCTCACCGGCCGGCTGATCGAGGGCGGACGGTCGAACCTGACGTACGAGGTCACGGACGGCACCGCGCGATGGGTCGTACGACGGCCGCCGCTCGGCCATGTGCTGGCGACCGCGCACGACATGAAGCGCGAGCACCGCGTGATCAGCGCGCTGCACCCGACGGACGTGCCCGTGCCGCGCCCCGTGCTGCTCTGCGAGAACCCCGAGAACGGCGCCGTGCTCGGCGCGCCCTTCTACGTCATGGACTTCGTCGAGGGCACCCCCTACCGCACCGCCGAGCAGCTCGCCCCGCTGGGCCCGGAGCGCACCCGGGCCGCCGTGCTGAGCCTGGTGGACACCCTGGTCGAACTGCACGCGGTAGACCCCGCCGAGGTGGGCCTCGCCGACTTCGGGCGCCCGGAGGGCTTCCTCGACCGCCAACTGCGGCGCTGGGGAAAGCAGTTGGACGCGTCCCGCAACCGCGAGCTGGCCGGTATCGACGAGCTGCACGCGGCCCTGGGCCGACAGCTGCCCCACTCCCCCGCCGCGACGGTCGTGCACGGCGACTACCGCCTCGACAACGTCCTGCTCGGCGAGGACGACGCGATCAAGGCCATCCTCGACTGGGAGATGTCCACCCTCGGCGATCCGCTCACCGACCTGGGCCTGCTGGTCATGTACAGCGTGCCGCTGGCCACGCCCGACTCGCCCGTCTCCACCACCGCGACGGCCGCCGGACACCCCGATCCGGCCGAGATCGTCGAGCGGTACGCGGCGCGCTCGGGCCGGGACGTCTCCGCGGTGTCCTGGTACACGGCGTTCGCCTGGTTCAAGCTCGCCGTGATCCTGGAGGGCATCCACTACCGGTACACCCTCGGCCAGACGGTCGGCCGCGGCTTCGACCGCATCGGCGACCTGGTCCCCGTCTTCATCGAACACGGCCTGACGACTCTTCGCACCGGCTCCGGTTCCGGTTCCGCCGCCCAGGAGGGCTGATCTCCCATGGACTTCGCATTCGACGCCCGTACGGAGGAGCTGCGCGCCAGGCTCCTCGCCTTCATGGACGCGTACGTCTACCCGGCGGAAGCCGTGGCCGAGGAGCAGCGGGCCGAGTCGGCCTCGCCGTGGGACACGCCCGCCGTGGTGGAGGAGCTGAAGGCCGAGGCCCGCAGGCAGGGCCTGTGGAACCTCTTCCTGCCCGACTCCGAGTACGGGGCCGGGCTCACCAACCTCCAGTACGCCCCGCTCGCCGAGATCACCGGGCGCTCCCCGCAGCTGGCGCCGACCGCGCTGAACTGCGCCGCGCCCGACACCGGCAACATGGAGGTGCTGACCCAGTTCGGCGACGAGGCGCAGAAGAAGCAGTGGCTCCAGCCGCTGCTCGCCGGTGAGATCCGGTCCGCGTTCGCGATGACCGAGCCGGAGGTGGCCTCCTCGGACGCCACCAACATCACCACGCTCATCGAGCGGGACGAGGGGGGCACCTCCCGCTCGAGCGGAGCCGAGAGTGGGGGAGACTACGTCATCACCGGGCGGAAGTGGTACATCTCCGGGGCGATGAACCCCGACTGTCAGATCTTCATCGTGATGGGCAAGACGGACCCGGGTGCCGCCGATGTCCGCCGTCAGCAGTCGATGGTGCTGGTGCCGCGTGACACCCCGGGTGTCACGGTGAAGCGGGCGATGCGGGTGTTCGGGTACGAGGACCACTCCCACGGCGGCCACGCCGAGGTCGTCTTCGAGGGTGCGCGCGTGCCCGCCTCGAACCTGATCGGCGAGGAGGGCGGCGGGTTCGCCATCGCGCAGGCGCGGCTCGGCCCCGGCCGTATCCACCACTGCATGCGGCTCATCGGGATGGCCGAGCGGGCGATCGAGCTGATGTGCCGGCGGGCGGTGGCCCGGGAGGCGTTCGGCAAGGCGCTCGCCCAGCAGGGGGTCGTGCACAACTGGATCGCCGACGCGCGGGTGGCCGTCGAGCAGCTGCGGCTGCTGGTGCTGAAGACGGCCTGGATGATGGACACGGTGGGCAACAAGGGGGCCCACACCGAGATCCAGGCGATCAAGATCGCGACGCCTCGGACGGTCGTGGACATCCTCGACCGGGCGATCCAGCTGCACGGGGCGGGGGGTGTCAGTCAGGACTTCCCGCTGGCGGAGCTGTACGCGGGGGCCCGGACGCTGATGATCGCGGACGGGCCGGACGAGGTGCATCAGCGGTCGCTGGCCCGGCGGGAGCTGAAGCGGTACGTGTGAGGTTGGGCGCGTGATGGCTCGGGGGTGCGGGTTCGGTGGGCGGGTGCGGGTTCGGTGGGCGGGTGCGGGTTCGGTGGGCGGGTGCGGGTGAGTGGGGGCTGGCCGCGCAGTTCCCCGCGCCCCTGAAGGCAACGGCCCTTGCGGGCCGTTGAAAAAGGACGGGGCGCAGCCCCTGCTTTTTCAGGGGCGCGGGGAACTGCGCGAGAAGCCCCACCGGACCCGCACCCGCCAACCGAACCCGCACCCCCGAGCCATCACGCGCCCTACGGTCGCAGTGCTCTCAACAGCAGGTCGGCCAGGTGGTCCGCCACCTCCTGCGGGCCCATCGGGCCATCGGGGCGGTACCAGGTGGACAGATGGTGGACCGAGCCGAAGTGGTAGTCGACGACCAGGTCCGCGGGCGTGGCCGTGGAGAAGACACCCGTCTCCTGCCCCTCCTCCACGAGCGCCCGAAAGCGCTCGTGGTACCGGCGGCGCTCCGCACGGACCTGCTTGTTCTTCTCGGGGCTCAGATGGTGCATGGACCGGAAGAAGATCATCGCGTCGTCGAGATTGTCGATGGTCGTGACGACCACATCCGCGGCGGCCCCCCGCAACCGCTCCTCCACCGGCGCGTCGGCCCCCGCGAACGCGTCCAACCGCTCCTGCTGGATCCGCAGCACACGCGCGTACACCTCGTGCAGCAGATCGTCCTTGGAACCGAAGTAGTGGTACAGCGCGCCCTTGGTGACACCGGCCGCCTCGACGATCTCCTGCACGGAGGTGCGGTCGTAGCCCCGCTCGGCGAAGAGCCGGGTGGCGGCGGCCAGCAGCCGCTGCGGGACGGGCGTACCGTCTCCGTCCGTCGTCCTGGGCACTGCCGCCACCTGCCTTCCGAGGTTCTGTTGTCGCCTACTGGTCGCCCGCCGCCCCTCGATCGGTTCCCGATCGGGCGGAATCGGGCGCTCCCGCCGGAGGATCATCCCACTCTCCGGCATTCGTCCGCCGGGCAGGGCCGGTCAGCCGGTCGTCTCCCACTTCTGCTGGAGGTGGTTCATGTTGGTCAGCCAGCGGTCCGGGTCCGCCGCCCTGGCCTGGTAGTACCCGGCCACCTCGGGGTGCGGCAGGATCAGGAAGCGGTCCTCGTCGATGCCCCGGAAGAGCGCGTCGGCGACATCCTCCGGCTCGATCGCGGTCGGCGCGAGCACCAGGTCGCCGGCGCTCCCTGAGGCCGTCAGCATGTCGGTGCGCACACCCTGCGGGCAGATCGCGTGCACCTTGATCCCCCGGTGCCGGTAGGTGAGGGACAGCCATTCGGCGAACGCGTACGCCCCGTGCTTGGTGACGCTGTAGGGCGCGGCGCCGATCATCGTCAGCAGCCCCGCCGCCGAGACCGTCGACACGAAACGGCCGCCGCCGCGCTCCAGCCACTCGGGCAGCAGCTCGTGCGCGGCCCGGACGTGCGCCATCACGTTCACGTCCCAGGCGAGCGCCCACACCTTCTCGTCGGCGGCCTCGGTGCCACCGGAGGCGAGCCCGGCGTTGGCGCAGTACACGTCCACGGTCCCGCCGAGCGCGTCGCGCGCCGCCGGGACGATCGCCGAGGCGTCCCCCGGCACCGCGATCCCGCCGATCTCGTCGGCCACCGCCTTCGCCCGGTCCCCGTCCAGGTCGTTCACGACGACCCGGGCCCCCTCGGCCGCGAACCGCCGCGCCAGAGCGGCCCCGATCCCCCCACCGGCCCCGGTCACGACCACACCCGCGCCCCGCACGTCTCCCACGATCGCTCTCCTTCAACACCGACACATCAAGAACGGCTCACCCACAGCCTCAGACTAACCGGTCGGTATGTCCCCGAGAAAGGGCGCCACCACCGCGCCCCGACAGGGGCTCGGGGCTGTGACATTTGCGGCTCCGCCGCGTGGGCGCGAGAAGCCCCACCGGACCCGCGGACGACAAACCACCCGCGGAAGCGCCTAGCCTGCCCATAACACCGCTCCCCGCGATGACGGAGGTCACCCCCATGCACCTCTCCCGCCGTACCTTCCTCGCCGCCTCCACCGCGGCCACCGCCTCGACCGCAGCCACAGCCGGCCTCACCTCCGCACCCCCCGCCGAGGCAGCCCGCCAGGGGCTCCGCACCGGATTCGAGCGCCTGACCGCCGACGGCTACGAACTCCTCGGCGGTCAGAAGGTCGGCATCGTCACCAACCCCACCGGCGTCACCCGGGACGCCCGTCACATCGTCGATGTGACGCACGCCGACGACCGGGTGGACCTGAGGGCCGTCTTCGGCCCGGAGCACGGCTTTCGCGGCACCGCCCAGGCCGGCGGCTCCGAGGGCCGTCACGACGACCCGGCGACCGGCCTGCCGGTCTACGACACGTACCAGAAGAGCGGCCGGGCCCTCGCGGACATCTTCACGGCCTCCGGCGTGGACACGGTCGTCTTCGACATCCAGGACGTCGGCGCCCGCTTCTACACATACATCTGGACGCTCTACGACTGCATGGAGGCGGCCCGGCTGGCCGGGAAGCGGTTCGTGGTGCTGGACCGTCCGAACCCGATGACCGGGCGCGCCGCCCAGGGGCCGGTCCTGCACAAGGAGTTCGCGTCCTTCGTCGGGCGGCAGCCCATCGCGCAGGCGCACGGGATGACGGTGGCGGAGCTGGCGCGGCTGTTCAACGAGGAGTTCCTCACCACGCCCGTACCGCTGCGGACCGTGGCGATGTCGGGGTGGAAGCGGTCGCGGTTCTACGACTCCTCCGGGCTGCCCTGGGTGCCGCCGAGCCCGAACATGCCGACGCCGGACACCGCGCTCGTGTACTCCGGGACGTGTCTCTTCGAGGGGACGAACCTGTCGGAGGGGCGGGGCACCACACGGCCGTTCGAGCTGCTGGGCGCGGAGGGCGTCGACCGGCGCTGGGCGGCGGCGGCGAACGAACTCGGGCTGCCCGGTGTGCGGTTCAGGGAGGCGTACTTCGCGCCGACGTTCTCGAAGTTCCAGGGGAAGACCGTCGGGGGCGTACAGATCCATGTCCACGACCGGGTGGCGTACGACCCCGTCCGTACCGGTGTCGGGCTGCTGGTGACCGCCAAGCGGGTGTGGAGCGGCTTCGCCTGGCGGCCGGACAACTGGATCGACAGGCTGACCGGTTCGGCCCGGGTGCGGACGATGATCGACGCGGGTGCCGGTACGGACGAGGTCGTGGCGGGCTGGCAGGAGGAGCTGGCGGCGTTCCGCCGGGTGCGCGAGCGGTACCTGCTGTACCGCTAGCGGAGCTCGTACGTGACGTATGGCCATCTTTCGCCGTTGGCAGGACCATGCGCCTGAGCGCACCACCAACGGGGGCCGAAGGGGGCTCGTCATGGCGGATCCGGGAATGAGCGTGACTCCCTACTGGGAACTGACCTTCGACGCGGACGGGGACGTGGACACCGGTCAGCGGGACCGGCTGCTGGACGGGGTCGGGAAACGCGGGGTGGTGGATCTGGTCGTGTTCGCGCACGGCTGGAACAGCGACCGGTCCGGCGCGACCGGGCTCTACAGCCGCTTCCTCGCCCCGTTCCCCGACCTGGCGCCGAAGGCGAGGCTGGGGTACGTCGGTGTGCTGTGGCCCTCGATGCGGTTCTCGGACGAGCCGATCCCGGACTTCAAGCCCGTCCCGGCCGTGGCGCCGGGGCGCCCCGCGCTCGACAAGAACACCCGGCACGCCCTGCTGGAGGTCTTCCCCGGGCGGGCCGTCCTCGTCGAGCAGCTCGCCCGGCTGTTGGAGCAACGGCCGGACGAGGGCGCCTCGTTGGAGGAGTTCGGGCGGCTCGTAAGGCTGCTGGTGGAGGTGGAGCCGCAGGGGCCGCAGGGCGCGTTCACGGCGGACACCCTCACCGAGGGGGTGCCGGAGGGCACGCCCGGGATGTTGTGCGGGGACCCGGTGGCGGTGTGCGCGGACTTCGCGTCGGCGCTGGCGGAGGTCGGGACGACCGAGGTGCCGACCGGGGCCGCCGTCACCCCTCCCCGGGCCTGGGACGGCGCCCATGAACTCCTGCGGCAGGCCACGTACTTCGCGATGAAGCGGCGGGCGGGGACGGTCGGCGAGCGGGGGCTCGGGCGGCTGCTGGGGCAGCTCGCGGGGAGGGCGCCGAAGGTGCGGGTGCACCTCGTGGGGCACAGCTTCGGCGCGCGACTCGTGTCGTTCGCGCTGCGCGGACTGCCCGAGGGGGTGCACACCGTGAAGTCGGTGACGCTCCTTCAGGCGGCCTTCTCCCACTACGCGTTCGCGCCGCGGCTGCCGCACGACAGCCGTGCGAGCGGGGTGCTGAACGGCCAACAGAAGCGTATCGACGGCCCGTTGGTGTGCTGTCACTCCAAGCACGACTCGGCGCTGGGCACGATCTATCCGCTCGCCTCCCGGATGGCGGGCGACGCGCGGACGGTGCTGGGGCTGAGCGTGAACAGCCTGCTGGGCGCGAAATGGGGCGCCCTCGGCTACGGCGGTGTCCAGGCGGTCAAGGGCACCCGGTCGTTCAAGCTGGCCGACGCCCTCAAGGCCCAGCTGCCGACGGCGGGTTGTGTGAACATCGACGCCTCCGCCGTGGTGAAGCGGGGCGGTGCGCCGTCCGGTGCCCACAGCGACATCTGTCACCGGGAGCTGGCGCGGGTGGTGCTGGCGGCGGGCCGTGTCGTCTGATCCCGGCCCGCCGCCGGCATGTGCTCACCGGAACCTACCGGTGTCCGTGGGCGCTCACCTGTGGGAGGGGAACTCCACGACCTGCTGGTAGGTCGGCCGGTTCTGCCAGCTGATCTTGTTGTGCTTGATGCCGCCCAGGGGCTGCTGGATGATCGAGTCGGCGCACCACTGGTCGCCCGCCGAGCAGTAGGCGTCGCCGGGGTAGACCTGTGCGGCGGTCCTGCCGGCCGCCTCCTTGAGGGTGTTGATCAGGATGGTGCGGCAGGCGCTGAGACTGCCGCCGCCGCAGTACTCGTTCGCCAGCGGTCCCTGGACCGTATCGCCCAGCACCGAGCGGATGTCCTTGTCGACGTAGCTCCACCAGCCGTACTGGAAGGAGCTGCCGGCGTGGGAGCCGGTCGGGCCGTGCGCGGCCGACGGGGACTCGTCGATGGGCAGGTTGGCGGTGATGGCGGTGTACAGGTCGGTGCCGAGGCCGGGTTCGAACTGGGCCTTCACCAGCAGTGGCCACCAGGCGTCCAGGATGCGGATGGCCTCGGCGTGGGCGTAGGTCTTGGAACCGGCCGAGGTCTCGGTGCGTTTGGAGCCGGAGGTGACCCAGGTCTGGAGCTTGGTGACCGCCGCGGCGGCCGTGGTGTCGGTGACGGTGCCGCTGTTGATGACCCTGAGCAGGTCCGGGACGACGTCCTCGGCCCGTAGGTCGGCGAGGCCCGCCTCGGCCATCGCCTTGGTGAGCGTGGCACGGGTGACGCCGCCGACGGTGACCAGCATCCTCACCCGGTCGTCGAGGAGGTCGCCGCGGTGGACGGAGCCGTTGCCCCAGGGGGCGGTGGTGTAGTCCCGGGCCTGCTTGTTGTTCCAGGAGATGTAGTAGTCCTGGTCGATGGAGTTGGGGTGGGCGGAGGGCGGGGTGTAGTCGGCGGTGTTGGTGGTGGGGTTCCAGTTCCGCCACTCGTAGGCCGACTGGGCCCAGGCCGGGAACTCGGGGTCGACGTTCGCGGCGCGCACCGGGTTGTCGCCGCTGTTGTAGTACGCGGTGTGGGTGGAGTCGGCGTAGAACCAGTTGAAGGTGTAGTTGATGTTCTGGACGGCCTTCTGGAAGGTCTCGGGGCCCTTGACGTAGTCCGGGTCGTTCAGCATCTGGAAGCCGATGATCGACTCGGCCTCGTTCAGGTAGGAGGAGCGCAGGGTGGTGTAGGCGACCTTCTTGCCGTCGACCGTGGCGCGATGGGTGACGGGGCCGTACTTGGTGCGCCAGACCTGCATCCGGTACGAGCCGGCCGGGGTGGAGTCGGCGGTCGTGGGCTTCCAGGCGTTGGTCTGCTCGATCTTCTCCATGGCCGTGCAGGTGCCGTGGTAGAGGTAGTGGACGTCGTCCTGGCACAGCTCGACCGCGTACGAGTCGATGATGTCCTGGCCGGAGGTGGTGGCGCTCCAGGCGTAGTCCTGGCCCCGGCCGAGTTCGACGTACATGCTCAGGCCCGCGAAGGAGGCGCCGCGGGCGCTGATGCCCGGCCCCTGGATCTCCTGGAGCATCAGCAGCTGCGGGGCGAAGTAACCGGTCTGCGGCCCGAAGACGGCGACGGGTCGGCCGCTCGCGGTGTGTTTGCCGCTGACCACGAGGGCGTTGGACATACCGCGCCGGGCGGAGCTGAGGGCGGTGTCGGTGGCCTCCGAGGAGACGTTCGTGGAGGCGGCCGTGGCGGCGCTGCCGGTGCGGTCGTACACGAGGGGTTCCTCGGCGACCGTGCCGTCGTCGGGGAGGGCCATGCCCTGCGGGTCCGCGGGCTTGGTGGCGTAGGGGAAGCTGCCGTCGTGGACCGTGAGGGCGGCCTCGGGGTCGTTGCGCTCGCGGAAGGACTCCCAGACCTCGGTGCCCTCGGTGACGCCGTACTTCTCCTGGGCGGCCAGCAGGGACAGGGCGTTGTTGACCTCGCCGCCGCCGCCCGAGCCGAAGAGGGCGCCGATCACGGAGGCCAGGGCGACCAGGTCGGTGGGCTTGAACTTCTCGATGGTGCCGGCGTTGGTGACGGAGTCCTTGTGGCCGGTCAGGACGTATTCGCCGGGGTAGTTGCGGGCGCTGTCGGAGGCGTCGATGTAGGCGTTGATGCCGGCGACGTAGGCGTTGACGTCGGCGAGGGCCAGCTGGCCGCGCTCACCGTTGGAGGCGACCGCCTTGTCGATCTGGGCCTGGAGGTCGGCCTCGGTGTAGGGGGCGTGGCGCCAGAACTCCTGCTCGAGGCCCTGGTTGGAGGCGGCGCCGCCCGCGAACGGGGTGAGCTTGCCGCGGCCCACGTGCCGGAAGACGTCCATCAGCCACAGCCGGTCCTGGGCGGCGGCGTAGCCCGCGCCGAACTCGGTGCCGTAACGGGTGGTGCCCGTGATGTGCGGCACACCGGTCTTCTTGTCGCGGACGATCGTGACATCGGTGCGGCCGGCCGGGTTCAGGGTGGAGGCGACCTGGTCGGCGGCGACACCGAAGGAGGCGTCGTTGAAGAAGGTGTTGATGGTGGAGTTGGTGAGGCCCGGGTAGCCGGTGGCCAGGTTGTTGTAGGGGCCGAGCTGGTTGCTCGCGTTCTCCGGCATGGAGCCGAAGGCCTGGTTGAGGAGGATCTGGGCGAGGGTGGCGTTGCCGTTCTGGCCGGGCGGCAGGATGTCGGAGCACTGGCCGCCGCAGTAGTCGGTCACCGCCGCCGCCTGTACGGCCTCGGTGTCGGCGGCGGCAGCCGGGGAAGCCGGGGAAAGAGGCGACAAGAGACCGGCAACGAGTGCGCATATGGAGGCGGCCTTGAGGAACTCCGCGAATCCACGGGGAGTTCTCAGTCTGTCCGGTGCGGTGCGTGAGGTGCGTGGGGTGCGCCAGGGCATGGCAGCTCCTCCCGACGGGGGTGGGCCGGATGTTACCGCCGGTATCCCCGGCTTTGAAGATGAACATGCGTCACGTTTTTGGGATCACCGTTTACGGACAGGTGACTGACAGCGTGAACAGGCACTCAGAAGTAGTCGTAAGCAGACAAGAAGAAGTGAGAAGCAGTCAGACGTAGGCAGGAACGGTCGTGAACGGCTCAGCAGACGACTTATGGAGGTCATCGGAAATCGGATGGAGCCGAATCGCGTGTCGATACGTCTATTCGGCGACGTCCCGACGACGACGCCGAAGTGACCGAAGTACAGGTGCAGGTGTGACGGAGGTGCAGGGCGATGGCCGGTTTCCGGAGTCTGGCAAGACAGGTGCGAGATCCCAGGTGCGACCTGGCGCTGCGGCGTTATTCGCTGCGCAAGTGCCTTGAGAGGTTCGCCCCGTACGGGCATCGGGCGACATGGGACCACTTGTGCTCGCGGGCCGGCTTCGGCCCCGAGGACCGCAACCCCGACCCGGCGCGGCTCGTGGCCGCACTGGAGGAGTTGGAGGAGGCCCGCTCCGTCTGGCTCGACTACGAGACGCAGTTCGCGCAGCGCCGCAAGAAGGAGAAGCACGACGGGCTGCGCAGGCCGGGCAGTGTCGACGACTGGCACCGGCTGACCTGGGGCGGGTTCGGGGTCGCCTGGTGCGACGACCCGAAGGTCCATCCCCAAGAACCGATGGCGGAGGTGCTGCGCCGGCTCATCGCCGCGCTGGAGCGCGAACCGGGCTCGTCCTGCCCGGTCTGCGAGGGCGAGCGCCTCGTCTACCTCTACGACCTGGCCCATGAACCGTCCTCGGGCCCGGTCTGCACGGAGTGCGGAATCGTGGTGCCACGACCGGTGCTCACACCCGAGGCCCTGGCGGAGTCCAGGCGCGGACGGCTGCTGATCTCGGCGTAGCACGGCGGGGGTGCGCCGGGGATGCCGCACCCCCGTGTATGAGCCGGTACGGCGCGACGAACTACGGCTTCTTGACGTCCGTGTGGATGGCGAGCTTGAACTCGGCGAGGGTGAGCGCCGTGGCCCGCCTGGTGTCCCCCGACCCACGCGCGGATATCTTCAGGCCGAGCGGCACGTCCTTGTGCACGAACATCTGCCACATGAAGGTGCGGTACTGACCGCCCCGGGTCAGCGCGCTGTCCGTGGTGGCGGTCGAGTCGTACTTCTTCTTCGTCAGGCTCAGCGGGTCCCGTACGAAGCGGGCGCGGTACTCCGACGTCCTGGGGTCCGCCTCCCAGAACACCATCGCCGAGAGCACGCCCCAGCCGTCGTGGCTGGGCCAGATCAGTCCGGAGCGCGCGTCGGGGAACGTCGAGGCCGTGTCGCCGCCGTTCGCCGGGTCGTGCATCTTCCAGGGGTCGTACGACTCCCCGGTCTTCTCGTACGGGAAGCGCACCAGGTGGTAGCCGTCCGAGTCGTAGGTGATCCGCTG
Source organism: Streptomyces phaeolivaceus (assembly GCF_009184865.1). Lineage (NCBI taxonomy): Bacteria > Bacillati > Actinomycetota > Actinomycetes > Kitasatosporales > Streptomycetaceae > Streptomyces > Streptomyces phaeolivaceus. The sequence goes on from NZ_CP045096.1 coordinate 1,730,636, forward strand.
CACGCCGGAGTGTGCCTTCTCCCACTTCAGCGAACAGATGACGACGCTCATCGACGCGCCTTCCCTGCCAGGGGCGGGACCGTGCCGCCCGTCTGTGTCCATGACACATTCTCGACGGGGGTCGCCGCGAGGTGGGAGGGGGGTGGGGCTTCTCGCGCCCACGCGGCGGAGCCGCAAATCGACACAGCCCCGCGCCCCTGACACGCGAGGGGGCTCCGCGACCCTAGCAGTGCCAAATCCGGTCGCTCCACCCCTTTCCCGTCAGGACAGTTGGGGGCGATGAAACAGCCCTGAGCCCGACCGGAACCGAGGAGTGCCCGATGTCGACGCTGCGCGTCACCGCCGAAGTGCTGACGATCCACGAACACCCGAACGCCGACGCGCTCGAACTGGCCCAGGTGGGCCTGTACCGAGCCGTCGTGGCGAAGGGGGCCTACCGCACCGGTGACACCGCCGTCTACATCCCCGAGCAGTCCGTGCTCCCGGCCGCGCTCATCGAGGAGTTGGGGCTGACCGGACGGCTCGCGGGCGGCAGGTCGGACCGGGTGAAGGCCGTACGGCTGCGGGGCGAGCTGTCCCAGGGCATCGTCTGCCGGCCCCGGGCGCTGGGGGACGTGGACCTGACGGCCGCCGTCACCGACGGCACGGACTTCGCGGAGCGGCTCGGCATCGTCAAATGGGTGCCGCCGATCCCACCCACGATGAGCGGCGAGGTCGAGTCGGCGCCGGATCTGCTGCCCTGGGTCGACATCGAGAACATCCAGCGCTATCCCGACATCTTCTCGCCCGGCGAGCGGATCGTCCTGACGGAGAAGCTGCACGGCACGGCCTGCCTGGCGACGTACTTCGCCGAGGACGGCCGCGTCCAGGTCTCCTCGAAGGGCTTCGGCTCGAAGTCCCTGGCGCTGAAGGAGGATCCGCGCAACCTGTACTGGCGCGCCGTCCACGGCCACAAGGTCGCCGAAGCCGCTTCCCGGCTCGCCGAGCGGCTCGGCGCCCGCCGGGTCGGTGTCTTCGGCGAGGTGTACGGCGCCGGGGTGCAGGATCTGTCGTACGGCGCCGACGGCCGTCGCGAGACCCTGGGGTACGCCGTGTTCGACGTCTCCGCCGAGATCGACGGGCAGGTGCGCTGGCTGCACTCGGCGGAGCTGGCCGAACTGCTCGACGGCGAACTCCCGCTGGTGCCGAGGCTGTACGAGGGTCCGTACGCCATCGACCGGGTGCTGGAGATCGCCACCGGCCGGGAGACGGTCTCCGGGCGCGATCTGCATCTGCGCGAGGGGGTCGTGATCCGGCCCGCCACCGAGCGGTACAGCCCGGTGACCGGCGGCCGGGCCGTCGCCAAGGCGGTCAGCCCGGCGTATCTGACCCGCAAGGGCGGCACCGAGTACGAGTGAGACCCGGGAGCCCGGGAGCCACCGCTCAGCGGCAGCTCCCGGGCTCCTGCTCCTGCTCCTGCTCCTGCTCCTGCCGGTTCTCCTTCTCCCGCCCCTCCTCCGCGACCGGCTTCCGGCGTTCCACCAGCAGGCGGGAGCCGCTCTGGCGTTCACCGAAGGCGTCGTCGGGGTTGGACAGGACACAGTTGGCGAGGGAGAGGCAGCCGCAGCCGATGCAGTCGATGAGGTGGTCGCGCAACCGGTTGAGCTGCTTGATCCGCTCGTCCAGCTCGGAGCGCCAGACCTCGGAGAGATGGGCCCAGTCCTCGCGGGTCGGTGTCCGCTCCTCGGGCAGCTCGGCGAGCGCCTCGCGGATCGTGGCGAGCGGGATGCCGACGCGCTGCGCGGCCCGGACGAACGCGACGCGGCGCAGGGTGTCCCGGCTGTAGCGGCGTTGGTTGCCGGTGGTGCGGCGGCTGCTGATCAGCCCCTTGGACTCGTAGAAGTGCAGCGCGGAGACGGCGGCACCGCTACGGGCCGACAGCTGGCCGACGGTCAACTCGTGGATCTTCTCAGGGATCTGGGGCACCCCTCCGAGCCTACCCATGTCCGAAGCCCTGCCCGGTAGGGGCGCGGTCCGTTGACAGGGGCCCCACGGCCGACCATGCTAAGCAGTTGCTTAGATATTTGGGATCAGGGAGGCCGGGACATGGCAGAGCCGAGGATCTTCACGTCCGCCGAGGAGCTGAAGGCGGCGGTGGGCGAGCAGCTGGGGTACAGCGAGTGGCTGGAGGTCGACCAGAAGCGGATCGATCTCTTCGCCGAGGCCACCGGTGACCACCAGTGGATCCATGTGGACCCGGAGAAGGCGGCGGCCGGGCCGTTCGGGACGACCATCGCCCACGGGTATCTGACCCTGTCCCTGCTGCCGTTGCTCGTGCCGCAGGTGCTCAAGGTCGACAACGTGAGGATGGGTGTCAACTACGGCACCAACAAGGTCCGCTTCCCGGCGCCGGTACCGGTCGGTTCGCGGCTGCGCGCCACGGCCACCCTCCAGGAGGTCACGGAGGTCGGCGGCGGTGTCCAGGTCGCGGCGGCGGTCGTCGTGGAGCGCGAGGGCGGCGACAAGCCGGTCTGCGTGGCGGAGTCGGTGTCCCGCTACTACTTCTGATCCCCGGTGGCGCGGCGTCGCCGACCGCCGCGCCACTTCGTGCGCGCCTACCCGGGTGCGACCGCCCGGCCGGTCTGCGGGGAGATCATGCCGGCGCACAGGCCCCGGTCGGTCAGGCCCCGCGCGATGCGGGGGATCGCCGCGAGCGTGTTCGCGGACCAGTCGTGCATCAGGATGATCTGGCCGCCCGTGAGCCGGGCGGCGGCCTGCACGATGGCATCCGTGCTCGCGCCGTTCCAGTCCTGCGAGTCGACCTGCCAGAGGATCTCGGTCAGGCCGTACCGGGCGGCGACCGACTTCACGGTCGCGTTGGTCTCGCCGTACGGCGGCCGGAACAGCTTCGGCGTACCGCCGCCCGCGCCCGCGACGGCCTGCTGGGTGCGGGAGATCTCCGAGTCGATCTGCGCCTGGCCGAGCCGGGTCAGATGCGGGTGGGTGTAGCTGTGGTTGGCGACCCACATGCCGGCGGCGACCTGGGCCCGTACCTGGGCGGGGTTGGCGGCGGCGTACTGGCCCTGGTTGAACATGGTGGCCCGCAGCCCGTTGCTCCGGAGCGCGTCGAGCAGGGCCGGAGTGCTGCCGGACGGGCCGTCGTCGAACGTGAGCCCGACATGGCCGGTGCAGGCGGCGGCCCGCGCCGGGGCGGCCCCGGCGGTCGTGAGCGCGAGCGGGACGAGGCTCGCCAGGACCGCCGCGACGACGGCCGACCGCCTGCCCGGGAGCCGGGGCGAGTGGCGCGCCGCGGTGCTCACGGAGCCACCGTGATGCTGGAGTTGCCGCTGCTCCGGTATCCCTCGGTGGCCATGATCATGTAGTACCTGAAGCTGCCGAGGGGCATCCCGGCGCGTGCCCAGGCGTCGAAGTGGTTGCCGGTGGTGATACTGCCGCCCGTCCGCTTCGACCGGCGCACGCTCCAGTACTGGTCGAAGGTGCGGGTGCCCTCGACGGACGGCGCGTTGTACCGCGTGGTCCGGTAGATGTCGTACGTGCCGCCGTCGCTGGTGACCGTGCCCTTGTACGTCCCCGTGGGCCGGTAGGTCCCCCAGTTGTCGACGATGTAGTACTCGACGAGCGGACCGGCCGTCCAGCCGTAGAGCGTCAGATAGGCGTTGCCGGACGGGTTGAAGGTGCCCGAGTAGCTCACGGTCCGACGGGAGCCGTTGCTCCAGCCCTTGCCGACGACGAAGTTCCCGGTGTTGCTCCAGGAGGTCCGGTAGGTGCCGCCGGAGGCCAGGGTCATGGAGACCGTGCCCGGGGCGTCGGTCCAGAAGGAGTAGTAGAAGCCGTTGTCGGTGCCGGTCTGGTTGGTGGTGACGACCGTGTCCGCGCGGGCGGTGCCGGGCAGGGCCACCGTGGTCGCGGCGGCCAGCGCGGTCGCGCCGAGACCGCCCAGGAAGAGCCTGCGGCTCGGGGACGGGGACGGGGACGGGGACGGGGTGGGGGTGGGGGTGACCGCGGGTGCGGGTGCGTCGTTCATACGCGCGCGTCCTCCTCGGGGCTCGTGGGGGTTCGCCCTGTCACCCGGGGAGTGTTGGCCTGCCCCTGCCAACTGTCAATGCTTTCGGCGTTGATCCCGAAACATTCGCGGTCGGCACCAGCGAAGAAGCGCCAAGACCGTTGTGAGGGGGATCGGGCGACCTCCCCTACCCTTCGAATGTTTCGAAGCGTCGTCCGATCGCCCGCGTCACTTCTTCGCGCCCACCATGCGCAGCACGAGATCGGCGTACAGGGTGCCCACCTCGTCGGGGGTGCGGGGGCCGTCGACGTTGAACCAGCGGGCCACGTCGATGCAGAGGGAGAGGACGGCGACGGTGGTGCCGCGGACGTCGGGGACGTCGAAGTCGCCGGAGGCGACACCGTCCTCGATGATGCCGCGCACGGCCGCGTCGTTCTCGCGGCGGAGCGTGACGATCTCGGCGCGGGCGTCGGGACCGAGGGCGTCCAGCTCGTACTGGACGACCCGGGCGACGGTGTGCTGGCCGGCGTGCCAGCGGACGAAGGAGCGTACGGCCTCGGCGAGGCGGTCGGCCGGGCTGCCCTCGCCCCGGGCCGCCGTGCGCAGCACGTCGAGTGCCTTCTCGTGGCCGATCCGGCTGATCCGGTGGAGCAGCTCTTCCTTCGTCTTGTAGTGGATGTACAGCGCGGCGGGGCTCATCCCCGCGCGGCCCGCGATGTCACGGGTCGTGGTCGCGTGGTAGCCCCGTTCGGCGAAGGCCTCCACGGCGGCCACCAGCAGCCGCCGGGCCGCGTCCGGGTTGACCTCGCCCCACGGCTGCGGCTCGTCGCCCGCCGTGTCCTCCGCCGTACTCATCGCTGGTTCGCCCCTTCCGATGGCTGGGCACCACCATACCGCCGAAGGGTGAGCGAGCGCTTAGAAGGCCCGTTCAGGGCTGTGCCGCGCTCAGAGCTTCTCGAAGGGGTCGTGTTCCGCGAGGAGCTTCTCCAGTCTGGCCTGGTCGACCCGGCTGACGATCCGCCCAGCCTCCTGCCGGTCGCGGATCACCTTGGCGAGGGTGAAGGACGAGGTCACGAGGTAGAGGACCGCGACGGCCAGGAAGGCGCGGACCCAGGTGTCGGCGTCGAGGTTGTAGATGCCGACGGTGGTGGCCGCCATGGCGACGGCGAAGGAGGCGACGGCCTGGCCGTAGAAGGCCGCCGTGTTCTGCTGCTTGACCGGTGTCTCACTCATGGGGACATGGTTCGGCAACCGTGGTGCGGGCCATATCCGTTCGGATACTCAGATCGGCGGACGGCGGGGGCCGCGCGTACTCAGAACGCCGAAACCCCGGTCAGCGCCCGCCCGATGAGCAGTTTCTGTATCTGGCTGGTGCCCTCGTAGAGGGTCATCACGCGGGCGTCGCGCAGGAGTTTTCCGGCCGGGTACTCGTCGATGTAGCCGTAACCCCCGAAGACCTGGAGGGAGTTGTTCGCGGCGCGGACGGCGGCCTCGGAGGCGAAGAGCTTGGCCTTGCTCGCCTCGGTGGCGAACGGCTGCCCCCGGTCGACGAGATCGGCGACGCGCCAGGTCAGCAGGCGGGCCGCGTCGACGTCGACCGCGATGTCGCTGAGGAGTTCCTGGACGAGCTGGTGGTGGGCGATGGGCCTGCCGAACTGCTCGCGCTCGCCCGCGTACCGGACCGCCACGTCCAGCGCGGCCTGGGCGATGCCGACACAGCCGGCCGCGACCGACATACGGCCCTTGGCGAGGGCGGACATGGCGACGCCGAACCCCTTGCCCTCGGGGCCGAGCATCGCGGAGGCGGGGACCCGGACGCCTTCGAGGACCAGTTCGGCGGTGGCCTGGCCGCGCAGACCGAGCTTGCCGTGGAGGGCGCGGCGGGTCAGGCCGGGGGTGTCGGCGGGGACGAGGAAGGCGGAGATCCCCTGGTGGCCGGGGGTGTCGGTGGAGCGGGCGAAGAGGAGGACGACATCGGCCCAGGTGCCGTTGGTGATGAACGTCTTGGTGCCGCTGATGACGTAGTCGCCGCCCTCCCGGACCGCGCGCGTGGTGAGGTTGCCCGCGTCGGAGCCGGTGCCGGGTTCGGTGAGGCCGAAGCAGCCGACGTACTCCCCCGCCGTGAGCCCCGGCAGCCAGCGGCGCTTCTGCTCCTCGTCGCCCCAGGCCGCGATCGTCTTCGCGACCAGGCCGAGGGAGACGGAGACGATGCCGCGCACGGAGGAGTCGCCGCGGCCCAGTTCCTCGGTGACCAGGCAGTACGCCAGGTGGTCGCCGCCGGAGCCGCCGCACTCCTCGTCGACGGTGAGTCCCAGGAAGCCGACCTCGCCGAGCTTCTTCACGATGCCCCGGTCGACGCTCTCCGCGCGGTCCCAGGCGATGACGTGCGGGGCGATCTCGCGCGCGACGAAGTCCCTCGCGAGCCGGCGTACGGCGGTCTGCTCCTCGCTGAGCTCCAGGTTCACGCGGCCCGCCCGCCTCTCGTTCGTAGGCAATTAAATTACCACTGCTAGTTTTAGGGTGCGGCCCTACTATGTGCGCCATGGCCCGACCGCGCAAGCCCCTGCTGAGCACCGACCGCATCGTGGAGACGGCGCGGGCGCTGGTGGACGCGGAGGGGCTGGCGGCGGTCTCCACGCGGCGGCTCGCCGCCGAGCTGGGGGTGAGCGGGCCCTCGCTCTACAACCACTTCCGCACGATGGACCAGATCCTGGAGGCGGTCGCCGACTCGGTGAGCGCGCAGGTCGATCTGTCGATGTTCGAGGACGGCCGGGACTGGCGGACCGCGCTGCACGACTGGGCGGTCTCCTACCGGGCCGCGCTGCGCGACCATCCGAACATCGTGCCCGTCCTCGCCCGGGGGCCCGGCCGACGGCCCGCCGGTCTGCGGGTCGCCGACGTCGTCTTCGGGGCGATGGTCGAGGCGGGCTGGCCGGCGGCCCAGGCCACGTCCGTCGGGGCGTTGCTGCGATACTTCGTCATGGGCTCCGCGATCGGGTCGTTCGCCGGGGGCTTCGTCGACGACGAGAGCGCGTACGACCCGGCCGACTATCCCCATCTCGGGCAGGCCCACCTGCTGGCCGAGCAGCAGGAGAAGGTGGACGAGCGGGCCTTCGAGATGGGGCTGCGGGCGCTGCTGGACGGGCTGGAGCAGCAGTACGAGCGGGTGGGGCCCAGGCCTCCCCAGGTAGGCGTCTGAAAACCGCGAGCCCCGGCGGTGGTCCCCCGCCCAGCCTCGACCCATGACGAACACCCCCCGGGTCACGCCCACCCGTAAGGTCGAGCTGCTCGCGGCGGGGGCGGCTGCCGTCACCGTCGTGTTGTGGGCGTCGGCGTTCGTGTCGATCCGGAGCGCCGGTGAGGCGTACTCGCCGGGCGCGCCGGCACTCGGGCGGCTGCCGGCCGGGGCGGTGGCCCTGGGCGCGATCTGGCTGTGGCGCAAGGAAGGGTTGCCGCCGAGGGCCGTGTGGCGGGGTATCGCGGTGTCCGGGGTGTTGTGGTTCGGGTTCTGCATGGTCGCCCTGAACTGGGGCGAGCAGCAGGTCGCCGCGGGTACGGCCGCGCTGGTCGTGAACATCGGGCCGATCCTGATCGCCCTGCTCGGCGCCCGGCTGCTGGGCGACGCGATGCCGCCCCGGCTGCGCGCCGGAATGGCGGTGTCGTTCGCGGGCGCGGTCGCCGTGGGTCTGTCGATGTCCGGCGAGGGCGGTGCCTCGGTGCTGGGCGTCGTCCTCTGTGTGCTCACGGCGTTCGGGTACGCGGCCGGGGTCGTCGCGCAGAAGCCCGCGCTGGGTGCGGCGAGCCCGCTCCGGGTGACCATCTTCGGCTGTCTCGTCGGCGCGGATGGGGGCCCCTCCCGCTCGAGCGCAGCCGAGAGTGGGGGAGTGTCCGCCGTTCGCCGGGCAGTTGGTGCGGGAGGCGGCCGACGCGCCGCTCTCCGCGACCCTCAACATGGTGTACCTGGGCGTGTTCCCGACCGCCCTCGCCTTCACCACCTGGGCCTACGCCCTGGCCCGGACGACCGCGAGCCGGATGGGCGCGACCACGTACGCCGTGCCCGCGCTGGTCGTGCTGATGTCCTGGCTGGCGCTGGGCGAGGTCCCGGGTCCGCTCACACCGGCCGGTGGCGCGCTGTGCCTGGCGGGGGTGGCGGTGTCCCGGTCCCCGGCGCGGACCCGGACGCCTACCCGGGAGGCCGTGCCCGGGGACGGGGCCGCGGCGCCGGATGTCGTTCCGGCACCGCGACCCGGGCCGTCGGGTCAGGTCGCGTAGGGCCGATGGGGCCCAGGGGCCCTAACCGTCCGTTCGGGAGCCCGCCCTCCCCGCGAGGATCTTGATCGGGACCAGCGCGATCACCGAGGCGAGGGCCGCGGCGGTGGCCACCTTGCGGTGGCTCTGGGGGCGGGTCGTGGTGACGGGGGAGGGAGCGGTGTCCATGCGAGCACACTCCGATGGGTGCGGGGACGTTCCGGGGAACGTACTGACCAGACGGTATGTAGGTCAACGGTCGTGCGCGGGTGGCTTCGCCGGGCGGGGGGGTGCGTTGTCGGGTGCGGGGAGGGCATTGTCGGGTGCGGGGGGTGCGTTGTCGGGTGCGAGGGGTGGGGGCTGGTCGCGCGGTTCCCCGCGCCCCTGGAGACCAGGCCCCTGCGGGCCCGTCAGAAGGTCACCAGCGCCCGGCCGCCCTTGCCCGCTCGCATGTTGTCGAAGGCCACCGGGATGTCGTCCAGGGAGATGCGGTCGGTCACCAGGGCGGACAGGTCCAGGCTGCCCGCGGTGATGTGGTCCGCGAGGATCGGGACGTCGCGGGCCGGGTCGGAGTTGCCGTAGACGCAGCCGGCGAGGGTGCGGCCCCAGTGGAAGAGCTCCAGCGCGTTGAAGGTGACCTGCTGGTCCTTGCCACCGATGCCGACGACCGTGGTGCGGCCACCGCGTCGGGTCGACTCCCAGGCCGTGCGGATGGTGACCGCCCGGCCGACGCACTCCACGGCCACGTCCACACCCTGCTTGCCGGTGAGGCCACGAATCTCACGGGCGGTGTTCTCGGAGGCGACGACGTACTCCGTGGCCCCCGCCGCCCGCGCCAGTTCCTCCTTCGCCGGGGAGACGTCCACGGCGACGATCCGGGACGCGCCGGCGATCCGCGCCGCCTGCAGTGCGGCCAGTCCGACACCGCCCACCCCGAACACGGCGACCGTCTCGCCCTCCCGGACCCGCGCCGAGTGGTGGACGGCGCCGTAGCCGGTGAGCACGGCGCAGCCGAGCAGGGCCGCGTCGGTGAGCGGGACGCCGTCCGGGGCGGGGAGCACGCACCCGGCGGCCACGACCGTCTCCTCCGCGAACGCGGCCACGTTCAGCCCGGGGTGGAGGTCGGTCCCGTCGGAGGCGCGGCGGGCGTACACGTTGCCGGAGCCGACGAGCGCGTTGGCGCACAGCCATACCTCGCCGAGCGAGCAGGCGTGGCAACTGCCGCAGGAGGGCGCCCAGTTGAGGACGACTCCGTCGCCGGGTGCGACATGACCGACCCCGTCGCCGACCGCGAGGACCGTGCCCGCGCCCTCGTGGCCGAGCACGGCGGGCACCGGCACCCGCATGGTGCCGTCGGACAGCGACAGGTCGGAGTGGCAGACCCCGGCGGCGGCGAGCCGCACCCGGACCTGACCGGGCCCGGGGTCCGGCAGCTCGATCCCGGTGATCTCCAGCGGGGCACCGACGGCGGGCAGTACGGCAGCGCGAACGGCCATGGGGGTACGACTCTCCTACCTGTTTTCCTGGAACCCGGTCAGAACTGGAGGGACTTGGTCTGGAGGTACTCCGTCAGGCCGTGCGCGCCCAGCTCGCGCCCCACTCCCGACTGCTTGTAACCGCCGAACGGGGCCAGCGGGTTGAAGCGTCCGCCGTTGATGTCGACCTGGCCGGTGTCCATCCGGCGGGCGAAGGCCACGGCCTCGCTCTCCTCACCGGCCCAGACCGCGCCGGCGAGGCCGTAGACCGTGCCGTTGGCGATCCGCAGGGCGTCGTCCTCGTCCTCGTAGCGCAGGATCGACAGGACCGGGCCGAAGATCTCCTCCTGGGCGATCGTCATCTCGGGGGTGACATCGGCGAAGACGGTGGGGCTGACGAAGTAGCCCTGCTCGCGCGGGGGTTCGACGCCGCCGGCGATCAGGCGGGCTCCCTCGCTCACGCCCGTCTCGATGTAACCCCGCACCCGCTCCCGCTGCTTGGCGTTGACGAGCGGTCCGATGCGGTCGCCGTACTTCGCGGCGGCCGTCGCCGCCAGTTCGACTGCCTCGTCGTACTGGGCGGTGTGGACGAGCATCCGGGTCCAGGCGCTGCACGTCTGGCCGGAGTTGGACATGACGTTGGCGACGCCGACGCTCACCGCCTTGGCGAGGTCGGCGCTCGGGAGGATGACGTTGGCGGACTTGCCGCCGAGTTCCAGGGCCACCTTCTTGATCGCGGCACCGGCGGTCGCGGCGATGCGCCTGCCCACTGCCGTGGAGCCGGTGAAGGAGACCAGGTCGATGCCCTCGTGCTCGGCGAGGGCCTGCCCGGCGACCGGGCCGAGGCCCGTGACCAGGTTGAACACCCCGGCGGGCAGGCCCGCCTCATGGACGGCCTCCGCGAAGAGCCGTGCGACCAGCGGGGTGTCCTCGGCGGGCTTGAGGACGACCGTGCAACCGGCGGCGAGGGCCGGGGCGACCTTGGCGACGATCTGGTGCAGCGGGTAGTTCCAGGGGGTGATCGCGCCGACGACGCCGATGGGCTCGTGGTGGACGGTCGAGTTGCCGACCCGCTCCTCGAAGGCGTGCTTCGCGGCCAGTTCGGCGTACGAACCGGCGACCGCGACCGGCAGATCCGCGTGCACCTTCTGGGAGAACGGCAGCGGTGAGCCCAGCTCCGCCGTCACCGTCCGGGCGATCTCCTCCCGGCGCGCGGCGAGCGCGTCGCGCAGGGCGCCGATGAGCGCGCCCCGCTCGGCGGGCGGGGCCGCGGCCCAGCCGGGGAGGGCGGCACGGGCGGCGCGCACGGCGGCGTCGACGTCCTCGGCGGTGCCCGCCGGGACCCGGGCGATCACCTGTTCGTCGGCCGGGTTCACGACCTCGATCGTGTCGGTCCCGGCGGCGGGCCGCCAGGTCCCGCCGATGTACATGCCGTCGTGTGCCTTCATCGTGCTGCCTCCCGGGCGGGCGTGGTCGTCCGCCCCAAAAACTAGCTCTGATAGTTTTCCGGCACCAGGGGCCCGGGGAGTGAGGCAGGACTCGTCGACGCGCCTCAGAAGTCGACCCGCTTCCGGTCGTCGACCCGCGCCACCGCCTCCTGCGCGAACGCCTTCAGATAGTCGCCGCGGATCTCCTCGATCTTCCGGTCGCTCGCGACGGCCGCCGACACCGGATACAGCAGGATCAGCTCGTACGACCGCTCCTTCTCGATCGTCCCGCTCGCGTCCCGCCACTGCCCTCGCCCCTCCCGCACGGTCAGCCCGTCCGGGAACCCGGGGGTGATCTCGCGGTCGACGAAGGCCGTGAACTGCCGGTCGGTGACGGCCGGACCGCCGTCGGGCCGCTCGGTGCCGAACAGCAGCCGCGTCTCGATGTACGGCGTCCCGCGCGCCGGGGCGACCACGGAACCGGTGGGGGCGTCCTCGGCGAGGGTCGCGTACGCGGTCGGGGCGGCGACGGTCAGCAGACAGACGGCGGCGGCGAGGGCGACCCGGGCGCGGGTGTGGGTGTGGGCGCGGCGGCGGGTGCGCGGGGAGACGGGGTGCGAGTTCATGCGTCCACGTCTAGCGGTAGCTCCGACTCCGGTTCCGTCGGCCGCGCCGGGGGCGGGCCGCGGGTGCGCCCGTACGCCCCCGGGGCCCGCCGGAGCGTGTATCGCACGCCCCACGCGCTGGTCCACGCCCCGCGCCCCGGTTCACGGCTTGCGCGCGGGCTCCCGGGTCGCGGTGAGATGCGCGAACACGACCACGTTGCTCGCGTACCCCTTCCGCCGGTCGTACGTCCCGCCGCAGGTGATCAGCCGCAGTTCGGGGCGACCGCGATGGCCGTACACCTCCTTGCTGGGGAAGCGGTCCTTCTCGTACGACTTGACGGCGTCCACGGTGTAGACGGCGGTCCGGCCGTCGGCCCGCAGGACCTCCACCGGGCGGCCGGGCTTGATCGCGTCCAGGGCGGCGAAGACGGCGGGGCCGGTCCGGGTGTCCCGGTGACCGACGACGACCGCCGTTCCGGGCCCGCCGGGCGCGGGCCCCTCCGTGTACCAGCCGACGAGCTTGGGCCTGTCGTCCGGCGGCGCGGGAAGCCGCCGTCGCGCGTCGAGGCGCAGCCCTGTCACCGGAGCCTCGATGCCGAGGTAGGGGATGGTGACGGTCTTCGCCGGGGAGGCCGGCAGCGTACGGGGCCGGGCGGGCCGCTTCGGCTCGGCCGGCCCGGTGGCGGGCGCGGGGCGCACGGGCTCGGCGGGCGCCGACGCGGTGGGGGTGCCGGCCGCCGGTGCGGTGGGCGTGGCCGCCGGGACCGGCCTCGTGGGGTCGGTGGTGGCCGGTGCCGTCGGCGGGGCGGGGGCGGTCCGTTCGGCCCGTCGGCCGGGGGGCGTCGCCGGGGTCGAGGCGCGCGCGGGCTCGTCGGGGGGTGGGGGCGTGAAGTACAGGGACGCCTGGGCGCGCGGGGCCCCCGCACCACGCGCCCCGGTGTCGGCCCAGGCGGAGCGCGCCCCGGCGGTGTCCGTCCGCTCCCTGTCCTCCGCCAGGTGGACGCCGCCCACCACCAGCACGACGGTCATCGCGACCGTCCGTGCCAGGCGGTAGGCGCGCGTCCGGTACCAGGGCCTCGGCCGACGTCTACGCGGCGCCATCGGCGCGGCGACGGCGCAGCCGCAGACAGGCCACCCCGCCGACCGCGGCGAGGCCCACGGCCGCCGCGCCCGCGACCGGCGAGAAGTTCTGGGTCAGGGCGAGACCGCCGCCACCGGCCGGGACGGCGCCCTCCGGTACGGCGCCCGCCTCCACGACACGGTCGGGCCCGGCGCCTCCGGGCCTGTCCGCTCCGGGCCTGTCGGCTCCGGGGCCGGTGAGCGGGCAGTCGACGGTGATGTCCCTGCGCCCCTCCTCCAGCGGCCCGGTCACGGTTCTCCAGGTCAGCACATAGTTTCCGTCGGGGACCCGTGCCGCGCTCTCGGGCGCCACGGGTGTGCTGTGTCCGGTGCCGTCGGCCGCGAGACTGATCTCGCCCATGGCGATGGGGTCGGTGCGCGGCGCGGGGGGCTGCCGGTCGACGGTCCAGCTGATGCGCTGGGTCGGTCGGGGATTCTCGGGGAAGTTGAAGGCGGAGAGGTAGAAGTCGCAGACCAGCCGCTGGTTGCGCGGGTTGTCGAACGGGAAGCCCACCTTGTGGATCACGACGTCGGGGTCGCCCGGGGCGGCGACGGCGGCCGGTGCCGTGATCAGGCTGGCTCCCGTGGCGGTGAGTGCCGCGAGGACGACGGCGGCGGCACTCGCGCGCACTCCGGCGGGGCGCGGGCGGGACGAGGTGGACATGCAGAACCTCCGAGTCAGACGATTTTCATACAAATCGCTCTTTCGCTTGACTCTCTGTCACATCACACCGGGCACGGGGGGAGCCGCGCCCGACGACCCGTCAGATGTCCCCCTTACGGCTCAGGGACGCACCGGGCGACGCACTCTCCGTGCCCGCCTTCTCCCGCTCGCCGCTCCCCCGCCCCGGCTCCGCCGGTGAGCGCAGGGCGATGCCCGCCGACACCAGCAGCAGCGCGCCGAGCATCACGAACGGCGCGGCCACGCCCGCGACCCCGGCGATCAGACCGGCCGCGGCGGGCGCCCCGGCCTGCCCCAGCCGGTTCCCCGTCAGCCGGAGTGCGAGGGCGGTGGACCGGGCCTCGTCCGGCGCGGCGTGCACCACCGTCGTCATGGACAGCGGCTGTCCGACCCCCAGACAGAACCCGAGGGCGGCGAGGATCAGGGCCAGCGCCCACACCGGGACCGGCAGCGCGATCCCGGCGCAGAGCACGGCACCGAGCAGACAGGTGACGGTGAGCAGCGCGGTCCGGCCGAGCAGCCGCAGCATGGGGGTCATCACCAGTCGGCAGGCGATGGTGGCCGCCGCGCGCAGGCTCAGCAGGAGGCCGATCACCGAGGGGGCGATGCCCCGGTCCTCGCCGACCACCGGCAGATACGCGGTGAGAATGTCCGTCGCCGACAGCACGGCGAGGCTGATGAAGATGCCGCCGGGCACACCCCGGGTCCGTAGTATCCGGTGCACCGGGATCCGATCGCCCCGCGCCGTAAGGGACTTGGGGTCGACGGGACGCTCTATGCGCCACAGCGAGGTAAACGAGACCGCCGCCCCCGCGCCGGCCACAACCAGCGCCAGCGCGCTCGTCCGCGCCATGTCCTGGCCGCCGATCAGGGCGCCCGCGGCGATGGGGCCGACCAGTTGGCCGAGGGAGGCGCCGATGGTGAAGTGGCCGAAGTTGCGGTCGTGTTCGTGCGGCGCGGACTGGCGGGCCACCAGCGACTGGGCGCCGATCACGAAGGAGAGATGACCGAGGCCCATCACACCGCTCCACACGGCCATCGTCGGCAGGGAGTTCGCGAGGCCGCTCAGCACGCAGCCGCCGGATATGAGGACGACGCCGATCGGCAGCAGGGGCGCGCAGCGGCCCTGGTCGGTCCTGCGGCCGAGCGGGACGGCGGCGAACAGCGGGAGCAGGGCGTAGACCCCCGCGATCACACCGATCGCCCGCTCGTCGGCGCCCAGCGCGAGGGCCCGGTAGGACACGGCGGGCCGGGCCATGGACACCGCCCCCTGCGCGAAGCTGAAGGCGATGACGAGGCGGAGCAGCCAGCCGCGGTTCCTACCGGGCCTCACGATGCGGGTCCTCCTTGGGGCAGTTCACGCCACGACGCGGATCGACGCGGATCGGCGGGGATCGGCGGGGATCGGCGGATCAGATGATGCCGAAGAGTACGCCCGCGGCCAGGATGATCAGCGAGGTGGCCGCCGCCCACTTCACCACGAACCTGGTGTGGTCGCCGAACTCGACCTTCGCCATGCCCACGAGCACGTACACGGCGGGCACCAGCGGGCTGGACATGTGCAGCGGCTGGCCGACGAGGGAGGCGCGGGCGATCTCCAGCGGCGACACCCCGTGCGCGGCACCGGCTTCGGCGAGGACCGGGAGGACACCGAAGTAGAAGCCGTCGTTGGACATGAAGTAGGTGAGCGGCAGGCTCAGGAAGCCGGTGACGAGGGCCATGTGCGGGCCCATGCCGCCGGGGATGCCGTCGACGATCCATTTCGCCATCGAGTCGACCATGCCGGTGCCCTGGAGGACGCCGGTGAAGACGGCGGCGGCGAAGACCATGCCGGAGACGTTGAGGACGTTGTCCGCGTGGGCGGCGAGCCGGTCCTTCTGGTCGGGGATGTGGGGGAAGTTGACCGTCAGGGCGAGCGCGGCGCCGAGCAGGAAGAGCACCGGGATCGGCAGCAGCTCCATGATCATGGCGGTGAGCAGCGCGACCGTGAGCAGCGCGTTGAACCAGTACAGCTTGGGGCGCAGCGTCGGGCGGTTGGGGTCCAGGCCCTGGAGCCGGGCGTCGTCCTCGTCGTCGTCCTCGGCATCGGCGTCCGTACCGGAGCCGGCGCCGCCGGTCGTCTTCGTCGTACGGGCCTTGTCGTCACCGGAGCCGACGGCGGAGGCGCCCGCGCCGACCAGCACGGTCTCCTCGGACTCCGGCTGCTCCTCGTCCTTGACGATCTTCTCCTGCTCCAGGACCTCGTCGAGGCTGAGCACACCGAGGCGCTTGCGCTCACGCAGGCCGAGGAAGTAGGCGAGGACGAAGACGAAGAGCAGACCGACGAGGAGCGCGGGGATCATCGGGACGAAGATGTCGCCGGCGTCGAGCTTGAGCGCGGTGGCGGCACGGGCGGTCGGGCCGCCCCAGGGCAGCGTGTTCATCACGCCGTTGGCGGTGGCGGCGACGCCGGTCATCACGACCAGGCTCATCTTCAGGCGCTTGTACAGCGGGTACATCGCCGAGACGGTGATCATGAAGGTGGTCGAGCCGTCGCCGTCCAGGGAGACGATCGCGGCGAGCAGAGCCGTGCCGACGACGATGCGCAGCGGGTCGGCCTTGCAGAACTTGAGGATGCCCCGGACGATCGGGTCGAAGAGACCGACGTCGATCATCAGGCCGAAGTACACGATGGCGAACATCAGCATCGCCGCGGTGGGCGCGAGGTTGCCCACCCCCTCGATGACGTAGTCGCCGAGCTGGGCTCCCTTTCCGACGAACACGCAGAAGAGCGCGGGGATCAGTACGAGTGCCGCGATCGGCGACATCTTCTTCATCATGATCAGGACCAGGAAGGTCGCGATCATGGCGAAGCCGAGGATGGTCAACATGTGGATACCTAACGTTCGCCCTTGAACTCCCACCAGGGCACCGGCGGTGCGACGACGTTAGGGCGGGCCCACAAGTCTTAACAAGACGTTGACATGCGAGCAATAAGAGCAGAACTCCAGGTCACAGCGTTGCGCCTGCTCGGGCCCGGTCGGCGGGGCCCAGTTCGACGGGGATGCCGTTGAGGACCGCGTTGCCGGAGAGCGGGTCGAGCAGGGAGCCGTCGAGGAGCTGGTTGACGTTGACGCCCGGGTCGAGTGCCGCGTGGCTCATGCGGGTGCCGGGGCGGTCGTGTCCCCAGCCGTGCGGGAGGCTGACGACACCGCGCCGTACGACGTCGGTGACCTCGGCGGGAGCGGTGACCTCTCCCCCGGCGCCCTTGATCCGTACGGGGTCGCCGTCGGTGATGCCGAGGCGGTCGGCGTCGTCGGGGTGGATGTGCAGGGTGCAGCGGTTGGTGCCGCCGGTGAGGGCGGGGATGTTGTGCAGCCAGCTGTTGTTGGAGCGGAGGTGGCGGCGGCCGATGAGGACCAGGCCGTCGGGGCGCTCGCGCAGGGCGGTGCGGAGCCTCGGCAGGTCGTCGACGATCGGCCGCGGCAGCAGTTCGACCTTGCCGCTGACCGTCTTCAGCGGCTGCGGCAGCCGGGATCGCAGCGGCCCGAGGTCGATGCCGTGGGGGTGGGCGAGGACCTTCGCGAGGGTCAGCCCCTCGGGGTCGGCGCCGAAGCCGTCGCCGTACGGGCCGAGGCGGAGCATCAGGTCGAGGCGGCGCTCGGGGCCGGTGTCGCCCGTGAGCAGGCCGGCGAGTTCCTTCGGGTCGCGGCCGTGGACGGGCGAGTGGGCCTCCTTCACGGCCTTGCCCAGGGTCTGGCCGACGACCAGGTCGTCGACGGCGGAGGGGTCGGCGCCGTGCGTCCCGGTGGCGGCGAGGACGAGGCGCGCGAGGATCTCCGTCTCGGCCATGCGCCCCTCCTCCAGGGGCACGGCGGCGCGGTTGTAGCGGACCTGGTTGCGTACGGCGAGGGTGTTGAGCGCGAAGTCGTAGTGCGGGGCCTGGGAGGGCGGGGGCGGCGGCAGGACGACGTCGGCGTGCCGGGCGGTCTCGCCCAGGTAGGGGTCGACGCTGACCATGAAGTCCAGGGAGTCGAGGGCCTTGTCGAGGCGGTCGCCGTCGGGGGCGGAGAGCACCGGGTTGGCGGCGATCGTGATGAGGGCGCGGATCGGGCCGCCCTCGGGGGTGGCGGTGTCGATCTCCTCGGCGAGCACCGACAGCGGCAGTTCGCCCTTGGCCTCGGGGTGGCCGCCGACGCGGCTGTGCCAGCGGCCGAGCGTGAAGCCGCGGCCGGGTCCGGCGGGCCGGGGCGTCTTGTCGGTCGCGGACTGCGGGAAGAGGGCGCCACCGGGCCGGTCGAGGTTGCCGGTGAGGATGTTGAGCACATCGACGAGCCAGCTGGCGAGGGTACCGTGCGGGACGGTGCAGCTGCCGATGCGGCCGTATACGGCGGCGGTGGGCGCGGCGGCGAGTTCGCGGGCCAGCGCGCGGACGGTGTCCGCGTCGACGTCACAGGCCTCGGCGACCGCCTCGGGCGTGAACTCCCTTACGGTGGCGGCCAGTTCCTCGACGCCCTGGACATGCGGGGCGAGATGCCCGAGGTCGACGAGGTGCTCGTCGAAGAGGACGTGTGCCATAGCCGCGAGCAGCAGCGCGTCCGTGCCGGGGCGGATCGCCACATGCCGGTCGGCGAGCTTTGCGGTGCGGGTCGTACGCGGGTCGACGACGGTGAGGGTGCCGCCGCGTGCCTTGAGGGCCTTGAGCTTGCCGGGGAAGTCGGGGGCGGTGCACAGACTGCCGTTGGACTCCAGGGGGTTGGCGCCGAGGAGCAGCAGATGGTCGGTGCGGTCCAGGTCCGGTACGGGGATGGCGTGGGCGTCGCCGTAGAGCAGGCCGCTGGAGACGTGCTTGGGCATCTGGTCGACCGTGGAGGCGGTGAACAGGCTGCGGGTGCCGAGGCCGGCGAGGAGGACGGGCGGGTAGAGGGCGCCGGCCACGGTGTGGACGTTCGGGTTGCCGAGGACGACGCCGACGGCGTTCGGGCCGTGGGCCTCGACGACGGGCCGCAGGCCGGCGGCGACGGCGTCGAAGGCCTCCTGCCAGGTGGCCTCCCGCAGTTCGCCGTCCCTGCGGACCAGCGGGGTGCGCAGCCGGTCCGGGTCCCCGTCGGCCGCGCCCAGGGAGGCGCCCTTCGGGCAGATGAACCCCTTGCTGAACACATCGTCCCGGTCGCCGCGCGCCTTGGTGACGCGGGTGCCCTCGATGGTGAGGGTGAGCCCGCAGGTGGCCTCGCAGAGCGGGCAGATACGCAGGGCGGTACTGGGCATGTCGCCTCCCGGAGGCGTGGGCGTACGGGCAGGTCGAGCATACCGACCGGTATGCATCACGGGGAGGGGCCGCCGGGGGTCTTGTCGGGAAATCGCGGGACCCCGGGCACGACACGCTCACGGGACGCGCGGGCCCGGCGCGACCACGGGACCCCCGGCCCGGCGTCAGTCCAGCACCCGCGCCAGATACGCCCGCAGCAGCTCCCGCATCTCCTGGATGACCCGTGCGTCGCCCTCCGGGGAGACCCGGAAGGCCAGGTGGACCAGGGTGTCGGCGGTCTCGACGGCGATGAGGAAGGTACGGCGCAGATCCTCGTCGGGGGTGCGGTCGATGAACGCGGAGAGCAGCTGGGACAGCCGGTCGGCGACGCGGTGGTTGGGCTCCTGACGGCGTCCGCCGACCGGGATCTGATTGCCGAAGTCGATGAGGGCGAAGCCGGGGGCGTTGCGCTTCATGTCGAGGTACTCGTCGAGGACGGCGTCCATCGCGGTACGCCAGTCCCGGCCGCCCGTCGCCTGGAGGCGTCGGGTCACCCGGTCGGTGAAACGGTCCAGATTGCGTTCGGCGAGGGCGTCGGCCATCGCGCGCTTGTTGCCGAAGAAGCGGTAGACGGAGCCGATGGGCACACCCGCGCGCAGCGCCACGGCACGGGTGCTCAGCGCGTCGTACCCCACCTCGTCGAGGAGGTCGGCACAGGCGTCGAGGATCCTTGTCAGTCGTTCGGCACTGCGCCGCTGCACGGGTGCGCGGCGCAGGGAGGTCGCCTGGGACACGGGCTTCATGCATGCCTTTCCGCCGAGGTCCGAATGCCTTCCGAATATCAGTACGGGTGCTACCGCCGATCCCGCTCAGCCGTGGACGCGGCGGACAGTGGGCGTCCGCGCGTCGATGGCTTGCCGGGAGACTAGAGCACCGCACTGACAGGACGGATCCGGTGCCGGTCCGGTTCTCCCTCTCCGCCCGACGCACCCGATCCGTGGACGGTCCGGCGGCGTCCGGTTGTCGCCCCCTTGCGCCCGGCGCGGCCGAATCCTACGGTGAAGCATAGGAATCGGGATCGCGAGGGAGCGGGCATGAGCGGGGACGCGAGGAAGACGGCCGAGGCGCTGGAGTACCTCACCGGATTCGGCAACGAACACGCCTCGGAGGCGGTCCCGGGCGCCCTGCCGCACGGCCGGAACTCCCCGCAGCGCGCCCCGCTGGGCCTGTACGCGGAGCAGCTCAGCGGTACCGCGTTCACCGAGCCGAGGGCCCACAACCGCCGCTCCTGGCTCTACCGGATCCGCCCCTCGGCCGCCCACCCCGCGTTCACGCGCGCGGACAACGGCACCCTGCGCTCGGCCCCCTTCACCGAGACGGTCCCCGACCCCAACCGGCTGCGCTGGAACCCCCTGCCGGAGCCGCCGCCGGGCACCGACTTCCTGGCCGGCCTGTGGACGCTCGGCGGCAACGGCGACGCGGCGCGGCGCTCGGGCATGGCGGTGCACCTGTATCACGCCAATTCCGGTATGGAGCGGGTCTTCGGCGACGCGGACGGCGAACTCCTGATCGTCCCGGAGCGGGGCGGCCTCCTGCTGCGCACGGAGTTCGGTCTGCTGCACGCCGAGCCGGGCGAGGTCGCCCTGATCCCGCGGGGCGTCCGCTTCCGTGTCGACCTCCTCGACACCACCGCCCGCGGCTACGTCTGCGAGAACTACGGCGCCCTCTTCCGCCTCCCCGACCTCGGCCCGATCGGCGCCAACGGCCTCGCCAACGCCCGTGACTTCCGGGCGCCGGTGGCCGCGTACGAGGAGGTCGAGGGCCCGGTGGAGGTGGTGAACAAGTTCTGCGGCAACCTCTGGACGGCCGTCTACGACCACTCCCCCCTCGATGTGGTCGCCTGGCACGGCAATCTCACCCCGTACGTCTACGACCTGCGCCGTTTCAATGTCATCGGGACGATCTCGTACGACCACCCGGACCCGTCGATCTTCACGGTGCTGACCTCGCCGAGCGACACCCCGGGCCTGGCGGGGGTGGACTTCGTGGTGTTCGCGCCGCGCTGGCTGGTGGGCGAGGACACGTTCCGGCCGCCGTACTTCCACCGGAACGTGATGAGCGAGTACATGGGCCTGATCGAGGGCGCGTACGACGCGAAGGCGGAGGGCTTCGTGCCGGGCGGTGGCTCGCTGCACACCATGATGTCGGCGCACGGACCGGACCGGGAGACCTTCGACCGGGCGAGCGCGGCGGAGCTGGGGCCGCAGCGGGTCGACGACGGGCTCGCGTTCATGTTCGAGACGCGCTGGCCGATCCTCACGACCGCGCAGGCGGCCCGCACGGAGCGGCTCCAGCGGGGGTACGACGACGTGTGGTCCGGACTCCAGCGCCACTTCGGCCCGTTGCGCTGAACGCGCCGGGCCGGGTACGGATTCCGTCATGACCTCCTTCGCTCCGGACTCGCTCGTCCTGAACCGCAAACTGCCGCTCTGGTATCAGGTGTCGCAGTCCCTGCGCGCCTCGATACTGGGCCGGTCGGCCCGGGATCCGCTGCGGCTGCCGACGGAGGAGCAGTTGGCCGGGCACTACGGGGTGAGCGTGCTGACCATGCGGCAGGCGCTGAAGGAACTGGAGGACGAGGGGCTGATCACCCGGCACCGCCGGCGCGGCACGTTCATCGAGCCGAGCGCGCGCCGGGGTTCACCGGTGCGGCTGCTCGGCTCGGTGGACGCCATCGTGGCGCAGCAGTCGGGGATGACGACCGAGCTGCTGGACCAGGGCACCGCCCCTCTGTCGGGTGAACTCTCTGAGTACTTCCCCGACTTGACCGAGGTGGCCACGTACCACCGGCTGCGCGCCGACGAGAAGACGGGCGAGCCCACCAACCACGCCCGCAACTACGTCCGCCCGGAGCTGGCCGCGCGCATCGACCGCGACGATCTGCTGCGCTGGCCGATGACCAAGGTCCTGCGGGACGTGGTGGGCGTGGGCATCAGCCGGATCACCGACACCGTCGAGGCCCGTATCGCCGACCCGGAGACGGCCCGCCTCCTGCACGTCCCCCTCCTCAGCCCGATCCTCCACTACACGGGCGTCACCTACGACGACGCGGGCCGCGTCCTGGACGTGGCGGTCATCCACTACCGCGGCGACCGCTTCTCGTTCACGGTGACCCTCGACGCGCACTGAGAAGTCCTTTCACCGTGCCCGTCGTACGATGCCCAGCGTGACGCCCGACGACGTTCCGCTGCTCGCGGACCTCATGCCGTGGTCCGTCGCACCGCCACGGCTGGGCCGGGGGTGGCCGACGGGTCCCGACGCCGCCTCCCTGAAGGCCCGCTGGGACGCCCTGGTGAAGGCCGAGGGCCCGGACCGAGAGACGCTGTTCGCCCCCACCCGGTCCCGGACCCTGGCCTCGGCGGTGGCCCAGCTGCCGGGGCAGTCCAGCGGCACCGGGCGGCTGGCCCGGGAGTCGGGGCCCTGTCCGGAGCCCGTGCGGATCCTGGCGGCCCCGTTCGACGAGCAGTGGCTCGTCCCCGACCACCGGCTGATCGACGCGGCCCGCCCCGAGCTGTGGCGGGTGGCGGACGAGCGGCAGGTCTTCGTGGTCGAGCAGACGGTCGCCCCGGAGTCCTCGGGGCCGGTCCTGCTCGCCTCCCCCGTCCTGCCGCTGCTCCCGCTCCACGGCCCGCGCGTCGGCCGCGTCCGGCCCCTGTACCGGCGGCCGGGCGGCCTGGAGCCCAACCTCGCGCCGGGCCTGCCGGAGTATCTCGGCGCACGTCTCGGCACGGGCGCCGTCGATCCCGTCGACGTCCTCGCCTGGATCCTGGTGGCGGCGCGGCCCGGCCCGAACCGGGTCGACGTCCCGCTCCCCACCGACCCGGAGGCCTGGTCGCACGGCGTCGAACTGGGCCGCCGCGTCCTCTGGTTGCACCTGCGCCGCGACGGCGACCGCCCCAGACTCCCCGGTGGTCGCCGCCCCTACGTCCGCGCCCCGCTGCCCGCCCGCCCCCTCGAACTCCTCTACGACCGCGAGGAGGAGAGTCTGCTCGTCGGCGAGGGCCGTATCTCGCCCGTGCCGTCCGAGGCCTGGGACTTCCATGTGGGCGGTGCGCGCGTCCTGGAGGAGTGGTTCGCGCGTCGGACGGAGGCCGCCGAGCCCGGCACGCTGGAGGCGATCCGCCCGCCGACCTGGCCGCAGACCTGGACGTCGGAACTGCTGGAGCTGATCACCGTGCTGGCACTGCTGGCGGAACAGCGGCAGAGGCAGGGCGAGTTGACCGTGGAGGAACCGATCACCACGGCCGATCTGCGCGAGGCGGGCGTACTCCCGGTCCCGGAATCCTCCCGCGGCCCCGCCTCGGTCCTGGACCATCACGAGGAGGGCCCGGAGGGCCAGTTCACGTTGCTGTAGGGGGACTTGCAGAGCAGCCGGGTGCACCACCCCTTACGGCGCGAACGATTCCAGCACCCTCCCCAGCATCCACTCGAACGCGGCGTCCAGATCGATCGGCCCCGGATCCTCCGTGAACGCCGCGGCCAGCCGCGGATACGCCCCGCTCGCGATCTGACCCCCGAGATACGCGATCCGCACCGCGTTCTCCCGCTCCTCCGACCACGGCAGTGACCGCACCCGCTCGGCCGTCGCCAGTTCGTTCGCGACGTACGTCGTCACGCACCCGTTCACCATCGCGAGCAGCTGCATCTTCGTCCCGTACGGTGCGTCGAGCGAGTCCATGCAGGTCATGCAGTGCTCCAGATACCGCAGCCCGTTGGGGCTGAAGCCGTAGACCGGCGACATCAGCCGTGGCATCCAGGGGTGCCGGCGCAACAGGGCCCGCGTCTGGTGGGCCACCCGGCGCATGTCGGCCTGCCAGTCGGCGCCGGGCTCCCACAGCTCGTGCTCGCCGCTGACCGTGTCGACCATCAGCTCGTACAGGTCCTCCTTGCGCGGCACGTAGTTGTAGAGCGACATCGTGCCGCAGCCCAGCTCGGCCGCGACATGCCGCATGGACACCGCGTCGAGTCCGCCCGCGTCGGCCAGCCGCACGGCCGCCGCCGCGATGTCCGCGCGGCTGAACGCGGGCCGGGGGCCTCGGCCGGTGCGCTCGGGGCGCGCCCAGATCACTTCGGGTTGGGCCGCTCGGCCAGCCATCGATCATCACCTCGGCCACCATCCTAGTTACGTACAGCGTACGTAATGCGCTATGGTCGGCCCATGACTACTACGTACGCCGTACTTAGTGAGGGTCTGGAGAAGAGCTTCGGGGACGTCCATGCCGTCCGTGGCCTGGATCTGGCCGTGGCGGAGGGCACGGTGGTCGGGATGCTCGGCCCGAACGGGGCGGGCAAGACGACGGTCGTCCGGCTGCTGGCGACGCTGCTGCGGCCGGACGCGGGCTCCGCACGGATCGCGGGCCACGACCTGGTGCGCGAGCCGGGCGCGGTCCGGCGGGCGATCGGGGTGACCGGGCAGTACGCGTCGGTGGACGGGGATCTGACCGGGCGGCAGAACCTGCGGCTGTTCGCGCGGCTGCACCGGGTCCGTGACACGGCGGCCCGCGCGGGTGAACTCCTCGACCGTTTCGGCCTGACGGAGGCCGCCGACCGGCCGGCCTCCACCTACTCGGGCGGTATGCGCCGCCGGCTCGACCTCGCCGCCAGCCTGATCCGGCACCCGGCGGTGCTCTTCCTCGACGAGCCCACGACCGGGCTGGACCCGGTGAGCCGCAACCAGATCTGGGACGCCGTGCGCGCCCTGAAGGCGGAGGGCACGACCGTGCTGCTCACCACGCAGTATCTGGAGGAGGCCGACCGACTCGCCGACCGGATCGTGCTGATGGAGCGGGGCCGGATCGCGCACAGCGGCTCGCCGCCCCAACTCAAGGCGCTCATCGGCTCGTACGCGGAGGTCGTCGTCGCCCACGCGGACGCGCTGACCGGGGCGGCGGGCGTCCTCGACCAACTCACCGGCGCGGAGCCCTCGTTCGACCGCGAGCGGAACGCCGTGGGCGCGGTCGCCCTGGACCCGACGCTCACGCTCCCCCGGCTGGTGCGTGAACTCGACGCGGCAGGCGTGCCGTTGGTCGACGCGAGCCTGCGCCCGCCGACCCTCGACGACGTGTTCCTCCGGCTGACGGCCGGCCCCGTGGACCTCAAGGAGCGTGCGGCATGAGCGCGTTGGCGTACGACGGCACGGCGATGCTGGGCCGGCAGCTGCGGCGGGTGCGGAACAATCCGGGGCTGCTGATCCTCACCCAGGTCATGCCGATCTCGATGCTGCTGTTCTTCGGGTACGTCTTCGGCAGCGCGCTCGCCGTGCCGGGCGAGGAGTACCGGCGGTTCCTGGTGCCGGGGCTGCTGGTGGCGACGGCGTCCGGCGGGATCATGACCGGGATGTTCCAGGCCGCCGGGGACACGCACCGGGGGGTGATGGACCGTTTCCGGACGCTGCCGATGAGCCGGGCCGCCGTGCCGCTCGGGCAGGCGCTGGCGGATGTGCTCGTCACCGCCGCGGGGACGGTGCCGTTCCTGCTGGTGGGGCTCGCGGTGGGGTGGCGGATCGAGGGGGGCGCGCTCGCGGCGGCCGGTGCCTTCGGGCTGTTGCTGCTGTTCCGCTTCGCGTGCGTGTGGATCGGTGTCTTCCTGGGCCTGCTGACCCGCAACGAGGAGGCGGCCGGGCAGTTGGGCGGTGCCACGTTCCTGCTGCCGCTGCTGTCCAGCGCGTACATCCCGACCGAGGGGCTGCCCGGCTGGCTGCGCACGGTCGCCGAGTGGAACCCGATCAGCGCGGTCGCCACGGCGCTGCGCGACCTGTTCGGGAACGCGCCCGTGCCGGAGGGTGCCGCCTGGCCGGTGAGCCATCCCGTCGCCGGGTCGCTGCTGTGGTGCGCCGTGCTGCTTGCCGTGTTCGTACCGCTCGCGGTCCGCACGTACGCGGCCGGGGCGAAGTGACCTCCGGCCCGTTCGGGGGACGGGCCGGAGTCCGGTGCCCCCGGTGCCCCCGGCGGCCGGGTCGCCGGGTCGCCGGGTCGCCGGGTCGCCGGGTCGCCGGGTCGCCGGGTCGCCGGGTCGCCGGGTCGCCGGGTCGCCGGGTCGCCGGGGGCACGTGACACGCGCTACGTCCTGGTGACAACGGCGGCCCGGCGGGGACATGATCCACGGCATGCGCTCACCGTCCGGCCCCACCGAACCTCCGCCCACCGAACCTTCGCCCGGCGATCCCCTACCCCGCGATCCGCAGTCCACCGAGCCCCGGCCCGCCGATCCCCTGCCGCTCGACGGCCTCACCGTCGTCGCCGTCGAGCAGGCGGTCGCGGCCCCCTTCGCCACCCGCCAGCTCGCCGATCTGGGCGCGCGGGTGATCAAGGTGGAGCGGGTGGACGGCGGTGACTTCGCCCGTGGCTACGACACGGCCGCCGGGGGCCTCGCCTCGCACTTCGTGTGGTGCAACCGGGGCAAGGAGTCCCTGGCGCTGGATCTGAAGGACCCGCGCGGCCTGGCGGTCGTCCGGCGGCTGGTGGCGGACGCGGACGTGTTCGTGCAGAACCTCGCGCACGGCGCGGCGGCGCGGCTCGGCCTGGACGCCGCCACGCTGTGCGCCGCGCACCCCCGGCTGATCGCGGTGGACATCTCGGGCTACGGGGCGTCGGGGCCGTACTCGGACAAGCGGGCGTACGACATGCTCGTGCAGTGCGAGGCCGGGCTGGTGTCGGTGACGGGCACCCCGGAGCGGCCGGTGAAGGCGGGCATCCCGGCGGCGGACATCGCCGCCGGGATGTACGCGTTCTCGGGGGTGCTCGCGGCGCTCGTCCGCCGGGGCACGACCGGGCGGGGCGGGCCGGTGGAGGTGTCGATGCTGGAGGCGCTCGCGGAGTGGATGGGGCATCCGCTGCATCACGCGATGCACGGCGGGAGCGCGCCGGCGCGCACGGGGCTCGGGCACGCGGTGATCGCGCCGTACGACGCCTACGCGACGGCGGACGGCGGACGGGTGCTGCTGTCGGTGCAGAACGACCGTGAGTGGCGGCGGCTCGCCGAACAGGTGCTGGGGCGGCCGGAGTTGGCGGTCGATCCGGGTTTCGCGACGAACCCGGCGCGGGTCGAGCACCGGGAGCGTACGGACGAGCTGGTCGGGAGGGCGCTCGGAGTGCTGGGCACCGATGAGGCGCTGGCGCGGCTGGAGGCGGCGGGGATCGCCTGTGCGCGGCTACGGGATGTCACGGAGGTGGCGGCACATCCGCAGTTGGCGGCCCGGGACCGGTGGCGGGAGGTGGGTTCACCGGTGGGGCCGCTGAGGGCGTTGCTGCCGCCGATCACGCTGCCGGGCGGGGACGAGGCGCGGATGGGAGCGGTGCCCGCACTCGGGGAGCACACCGGGTCGCTGCTGCGTGCCGCGGGGATGACGGACGAGGAGATCGCAGCGCTGCGCCGGGACGGTGTGGTCGCCTGAGCGCGGGCCCTCCTGCGGGAAAGCCCTTGGAGCGTGGGGTACTAGCGGCTGCCGAACAGCGAGCGGCGCAGCCTCTTCAGGGGTGCGAACAGCGAGACCCGGCCGACGCGCGTGTCCTTGCGGTTGCTGCGCTCCTGCGGGGAACGTGACGTTATCTCACGCATCAGCGAGGTCGCCTCCGCCGCCTCGCGCTGTGGCACGGCGGGGCCGCTCAGCACCGAGAGATGGCGGTCGAGACGCGAACTGGTCGCGCTGCTCCCGCACGTGATCGCAGGGACTCGCGCCCTGCGCACTGTTATCTGTTCCATGTCACTCCCCACCCGTACGAGTCCACCCGGCCCGGGCAGCGTAACCATATCGCCCCGTTGGAGCACTCGGGAATCACGGTCCCGGTATTCCTCTACCCCGTCGGGGGGTTGTTGACTACTCTCCGAATCCGACCGATTCCAGGGCGAGTTGGACAACTGGCTGGCTGGTGGGTTGCGCTGATCCACCGTCGGGTTCGACGGTCACCGCGAGTGACGTCGCATCGTTGTCCATTCCCTCGGTGACCAAGGGCGTGTCGCCGTCGAAGAGACCGAGGGAGCGTGGTTGCACGTCGGGGCGCATGAGCCAGAGCTGATGCACCCGGTTGTTCGGGAGGTCCTTGAATCCGCTGAGGGTCACGATCGCGCTGCCCTCCTCCGCGGAGGCGATCACTCCGATGCGATGGCCCTCCGTGTCCCGGTCGCTGGTCGCGCGGGCGTCCGGCGCGGCGAGAACGTGGGCGATCTCACTGGCCCGGTCCCGCTCGGCGGCCAGTTCGTCCCGGGTGCGGTCGACCTGCACGGCGAAGAGGGAGGCCACGACGAGTGCGGCGGCGGCGGTGACGGTGGCCAGCGGGACGCGCAAAGAGCGCAGACGGGGCGCACGGGCGCGCGCCTTCGGCGGCGGCTCGGTGCCCCACACATGGCGCGGCAGATGCCGGTCCCGTGCCGACCGCGCGCTCCAGGACCGGTTCTCCTGTGGTGTGTTGCGTACGGCGGCGAAGACCCGGTCGCGCATCGCCATGGGTGCCGGGGCCGCCGTCGACCAGGCGAGGCGGACCGCGTCCTCGGACAGGGCGCGCACCTCGGCCGGACAGCGGTCGCAGCGCTCCAGGTGCTGCTCGAAGCGGCGCCGCTCCTCGGGCTCCAGGGCGTCGAGGGCGTAGGGAGCGGCGAGCGAGTGGAGATCCTCGCGACGGAAGAGGCTCACTCCGCACCTCCCCCGGGCCGGCCGAACTGGGCGCTCATGCGACTCCTCCCAGGCATTCGCGCAGCCGTGTGAGTCCGTCGCGCATACGGGTCTTGACCGTGCCGAGCGGCAGTGAGAGCCGCTCGGCCACTTCTCGGTAGGTGTAGCCGTCGTAGTAGGCGAGGGT
This sequence comes from Streptomyces phaeolivaceus, assembly GCF_009184865.1. Classification (NCBI taxonomy): domain Bacteria; kingdom Bacillati; phylum Actinomycetota; class Actinomycetes; order Kitasatosporales; family Streptomycetaceae; genus Streptomyces; species Streptomyces phaeolivaceus. The sequence continues at coordinate 1,759,276 of NZ_CP045096.1, forward strand.
GACCGACTCGCGCTGGAGGGTGGTGAGTTTCTCCAGACAGTGGCGCACCCACTGGCGTTCGAGTCCGGCCTCGACCTCTTCCGCGACCTGGTCGAAGGCGGGGTGGTGGTTACGGCGTCCCTCGCGCTGCTCGCGTTCGGTGGCGGCGCGGGCGCTGCGCACCCGGTCCACCGCGCGCCGGTGCGCGAGGGTGAGTATCCAGGACAGCGCGCTGCCGCGGGCGGGGTCGAACCGGCCCGCGGAACGCCACAGTTCGAGCAGCACCTCCTGAGCCACCTCCTCCGACTGCGCGGGGTCCCGCACGACCCGGCGGACCAGCCCGAACACCGGGCCGGACACCAGTACGTACAGCTCCTCGAACGCCCGTTGGTCGCCTCCGGCCACCCGGACCAGAAGCTCGTCCGCCTCCACTCGCTCCCCCTCGCCTCCGGCCGAGCACGGCCATCCCCGCGCGTAAGCCATTCGCAACCGACCCACCTCCGGATGGGGTTACGGATCAGACTGCCCAATACGCGGGTCTCCGGTCGACCGATCGGGCCGACCGATCGGGCCGACCGATCCGAACATCGGATCAACGAATGTCGCTCTCCACTGAAACAACCCTTCAAACGCGCCGTAAGAACGTTTGGGATTCGACCAATCCACCCTGCCGACCGCACCGAATGGCGTTCGTCAGGCAAGTTGGGACAGAGGACGGACGGCATGACGACACCTACTTCCAGGAGCGGCTCGGGACGGCGGAGCATCGCCTCCCTCATCTGTGCATCGCTGGCCGCCGGAGGGCTCGCAGCCGCCGGCGTGACCGTGCTCGAACCGGGGACGGCCTCGGCTTCCAGCCACCGGGAGGCCCCGCTCATCTCCGGGGAGCCCCAGTTCGACAACACCGACGTGTACGCGTTCGTCAGCCCTGACAAGCCGGACACGACCACGGTCATCGCGAACTGGATCCCCTTCGAGGAGCCCGCGGGCGGACCGAACTTCTTCACCTTCTCCGAGGACGCGCAGTACGACATCCGCGTCGACCAGGACGGCGACGCGCAGGAAGACCTGATCTTCCGGTACACGTTCAATACGAAGACGAAGAACGACAAGACCTTCCTGTACAACACGGGCGTCGTGGAGAGCCTCGACGACCCGGACCTGAACATCACACAGACGTACGACATCGAGCTGATCAAGCTGAGGAACCGCAAGGCGGTCTCCAAGACGCAGCTCGCGGACGATGTGTGGGTGGCGCCGTCGAACGTCGGCAAGGCGTCGATGCCGGACTTCAAGAAGCTGCGCGACGAGGCCGTCTACGAGGCCCCGAGCGGGGTGACCACGTACGCCGGTCAGGCAGACGACCCGTTCTTCCTGGACCTGCGCGTCTTCGACCTGCTGTACGGCGGTGACCTCTCCGAGGTCGGGCGGGACACGCTCAAGGGCTACAACGTCAACTCGATCGCCCTCCAGGTCCCGAGCGAGGCGCTGGTCGGGTCCAAGGACCAGCCGATCGTCGGCATCTGGTCGACCACCCAGCGCGCGGGCGCCGACGGCCAGTACCACCAGGTGTCGCGCCTCGGCATGCCGCTGGTGAACGAGGTCGTCAACCCCATCGGCGACAAGGACGAGTTCAACGCGTCCTCGCCGGTGGACGACGCGCAGTTCCTGAAGAACGTCACCGAGCCCGAACTGCCCAAGCTCATCGAGGCGATCTACAAGATCCCGGCGCCGGCCGAGCCGCGCAACGACCTCGTGGACGTCTTCCTCAAGGGTGTCGAGGGCCTCAACCAGCCGCCGCACGTGACCCCGTCGGAGCAGCTGCGCCTCAACACCTCCATCGAGCCCACCAAGAAGCCGAAGCGGCTCGGTGTGCTGGACGGTGACAACCAGGGCTTCCCGAACGGACGCCGGCTCACCGACGACGTGATCGACATCGCGCTGCAGGTCGTCGAGGGCGAACTCGTGGACGCGCCCAACGACCTGGGTGACGCGGTCGACAAGAACGACAAGAAGTTCGGCAAGTCCTTCCCGTACGTCGGTCTGCCGACGGCCGGTTCGCGCGGCAAGACCGTCAAGGGCAACACCACGAACAACGTCCGCAGCGCGCTGGGCGGCGGTGTCGAGAGCGGCACCGACGACACCACGCTGATCGCCGCCTCGGCCGGCGCCGGCGCGGCCGGTGTCCTGCTGATCGGCTCGGGCCTGCTGTGGTGGCGCCGCCGGAACGACCGCGCCTACTACTAGGCCGACCCGCCTGCGGCCGGGCCGTCCGCCCCTCCGCGGGCCCCCGACCGGGCCCTCCCCCATTGGGCCCGGTCACCATGACCGGCGCGGCCCGCTCGTATCCATCCCCCACGGCGCGGGCCGCGCCCCACGACCACGATCACCGCACTCGGCAAGGATGTTGAGGAGAGGGCCATGTCCCCGCGTACGAACGAGAGCGCGCCCCAGGACGGACGCCCCCGCCCCGACGAGGGGGCACCCGACAACGACCGCCCCGACACCGTCGAGCCGGAAGCCGGGGCCGCCGGGTCCGGGCGTGGGCCCGCGGGCGAGTCGGCGCGGCGGCGGCTGGGGCGGGTCGTCGCCTGTGCGGCGGCGCTGGCTGTGGCGTTCACCGGGTTCGCGGTGGCGCTGGGGGCCAAGGACGACGGGCGGACGGTGGCCATGTCCTCCTCGCCCGGTGTCTCGTCGGCCCAGCTCGCCGGTGGGGACCTCGACACGGCGGTCGAGCGCCTCCAGGCCCATCTCAAGGAACAGCCCAAGGACTTCGGCTCCTGGTCCACGCTCGGCCTCGCCTATGTGGAGCAGGCGCGGGTGAAGGGCGACCCGTCCCGCTACCCGCAGGCCGAGAAGGCCCTGGAGCGCTCGCTGAAGCTGCGGCCGGGCAACGACCCGGCGCTCGCGGGCCTCGCCGCCCTCGCCGCCGCCCGCCACGAGTTCGAGGACGCCCTGCGGTACGCGGACAAGGCGCTCAAGGAGAACCCGTACAGCGAACGGGCGTTGTGCAGCCGCGTCGACGCCCTGGTCGAACTCGGCCGCTACGACGACGCGTTGAAGGCGGTCGAGCTCGCCGACACCCGCCGCCCCGGCATCCCCGTCTTCACCCGGTACGCCTATGTGTACGAGCTGCGCGGCGACGTGAAGACCGCCCGGCGCGTCCTGGAACGGGCCCTCGACTCGGCCGCCACCCGCGGCGACATCGCCTACGTGGCCACCCAGCTCGGCCAACTGGCCTGGAAGCAGGGCGACTACAGGACCTCGCTCGACCACTACGCCCGCGCCCTCGGCGCCGACGACACCTACCTCCCCGCCCTGGAGGGCCGCGCCCGCGCCCAGGCCGCCAGCGGCGACGGCGCGGAGGCGATCCGCGGCCTGGAACAGGTCGTCTCCTCCTACCCGCTGCCCGGCCCGCTGGTCGTGCTCGGCGAGCTGTACGAGGCCAAGGGCGACAAGACGCGGGCGGGCGACCAGTACGCGCTGGTGGACGCCTACACCGCCATCGCCCGCTCCAACGGCGTCAACGCCGACCTCGACACCGCGCTCGCAGCCGCCGACCACGGCGACACCAAGGCCGCGCTGCGGGCCGCCGAGGCCGAGTGGAAGCGCCGGGAGACGGTCCACACCGCCGACGCCCTCGCCTGGGCGCTGCACGTCAACGGCCGCGACGACGAGGCCCTGCCGTACGCCCGCCGCGCCACCGCCACCGGATACCAGGACGCGACGTTCCTGTACCACCGGGGAATGGTCGAGTACGCGGCCGGCGACAAGAAGGAGGCCCGCGCCTCCCTGAAGGCGGCGCTCGACCTCAACGCCGGTTTCTCGCCGCTCGGCGCGGCGGAGGCCCGTAGGACCCTCAAGAAACTGCAGGCTCTGGAGACCGCCAAGTGATCTCTCCCCGGCGCGTGTTCGCCTCCGGCACGGCGGTCCTCCTGGCCGCCTGCGCACTCGTCCTCGTCCCCACCGGGACGGCGAGCGCCCACCCGCTCGGCAACTTCACCGTCAACCGGTACGACGGTCTGGTCGCCGCCCCCGGACAGCTGAAGATCTTCCATGTCGAGGACCTGGCGGAGATCCCGGCGACCCAGGCCGCGCCCGCCATCAAGCGTCAGGGCGAGGAGAGTTGGGCCCGCGAGCGGTGCGAGAAGGCCACCGAGGGCAGTGAGGTCACCGTCGACGGGAACGCCGTCGAGGTGGCGCTGAAGTCCAGCCGGGCCGAGGAACGGCCGGGCCAGGCGGGGCTGAAGACGCTGCGGGTGGAGTGCCGGCTGACGGCCGCGCTGCCGGACCGGGCCGCCGACGTACGCTTCCACGCGGCCGTGGACTCCGGGCCCGGCTGGCGCGAGGTCACCGCTCAGGGCGACCGGATGACGCTGGCCGGGTCGGACGTGCCGGAGGAGTCGGTCTCGAATCAACTCACCGAGTACCCGGCGGAGTTGCTGCAGTCGCCGGAGGACACGGCGAAGGCCTCCCTCCAGGTGGAGCCGGGCGGCCCCGCGCTGGCCGAGCAGGAGAACGCGGCGCCGGGCGCGTCGATCCTCCCGCGCGGCGCGGACCGCTGGACCCGGGCCCTGGACGACCTGGTCTCCAGCCAGGACCTCACCTTCGGCTTCGGTGCGCTGGCCTTCGGCATCGCCATGTTCCTGGGCGCGATGCACGCGCTCGGTCCGGGCCACGGCAAGACCCTGATGGCCGCGACGGCCGCCGCCCGCGACCGGGCCCGGATGCGGGACGTCCTGCCCATGGCCGCGTCGGTGACGGTCACCCACACCCTGGGCGTCGTCGCCCTCGGCCTCCTCGTCCTGGCCGGCTCCGCCGCCGCGCCGTCCGTGATCACCTGGCTGGGCATCGCGAGCGGCCTGTTCGTGATGGGCGCGGGCGTCACCCTGGCCCGCCGCGCCTGGCTCAACCGCAAACTGTCCCTCACCCACGCGAGCGCGCACGCGCACGGACATGAACACGAACATGGGCACGGGCACGAACACGGCCACGACCACAGCCATGACCACGACCACGACCATGAAGAGGGTCACCACCACGACCACAGCCACGGCGACGGGCACTCCCACACGCACGACCACGCGCACGACCACGCGCACGAGCCCAGCCGGGAACTCGTCCTCGCCCAGGCCACCTCGCACACGCACGCCCACGCGTCGGTCGCGACCCACACCCACGATCACGAGCACGATCACAGCCATGGTCACAAGCACGACCATGACCACCACAGCCACGACCACGACGCCCCCGCCCAGAAGCGCTCCCTCTTCGGTGGTGGCGTCACGCACACCCACGGCGGCTTCACGCACACGCACCCCACCGCGCCCACCCTGCGGGGCACGATCCTGCTCGGTTTCGCGGGCGGCATGGTGCCGAGCCCCTCGGCCGTGGTCGTGCTGGTCGGCGCGGCGGCGCTGGGCAAGGCCTGGTTCGGGCTGCTGCTCGTGCTGGCGTATGGCATCGGTCTGGCGCTCACGCTGACGGCGGCCGGGTACGCCGTGGTGAAGGCGGGCGGCTGGGTGACGCGGGTGATGGACCGGGGCGAGGGCAGGCTCGGCGGGCCGACGGCCGCGCTGGTGCGCAGGACCGTACCGCTGGCCTCGGCCCTGCTGGTCGTCGGGCTCGGGGCCGTTCTGGTGTTCAGGGGGGCAACATCCGCACTCGGCTGAGCTACTTTTGGGCAGAAAACGTACGGAGTGGAGATTCCGGGCCCGAGTGCGTGCGGATACGAGTGACGGGGGATGGCCGTGTCCGAAGAACCCGGCGGTGAACGTGTGATCGCGGGCCGCTACCGGCTGCTGACCCCGCTCGGCGAGGGCGGCATGGGAACCGTGTGGCGGGCCCGTGACGAGGTGCTGCACCGCGAGGTCGCCGTCAAGGAGGTGCGGGCGCCGGGCGGTGTCGCGGTCGCCGACGTCGAGCGGATGTACGCCCGGCTGGAGCGGGAGGCGTGGGCGGCGGCCCGGGTCGCCAACCGCAATGTCGTCACGGTGTACGACGTGGCCATGGAGGACGGCCGCCCGTGGATCGTGATGGAGCTGGTGCGCGGACTGTCGCTCGCCGATCTCCTGGACGCCGAGGGCCCCCTCTCCCCGCGGCGTGCCGCGCACATCGGCGCCGAGGTGCTGTCCGCGCTGCGGGCCGCGCACGAGGCCGGGGTGCTGCACCGGGACGTGAAACCGGCCAATGTGCTGCTGTCCAACGAGGACCGGGTGGTGCTCACGGACTTCGGTATCGCCACGGTCGAGGGCAGCTCCGCGCTGACGATGACCGGCGAGGTGATCGGCTCCCCGGAGTTCCTGGCCCCGGAGCGCGCGCTCGGCCGTGCGTTCGGCCCCGAGTCGGACCTGTGGTCGCTCGGTGTGCTGCTGTACGCGGCGGTCGAGGGCAACTCGCCGTTCCGGCAGAACACCCCGCTGAGCACCCTGCGCGCGGTCGTGGACGAGGAGTTGCCGCCCCCGCTCCGGGCCGGTCCGCTGGCCCCGGTGATCGAGGGCCTGCTGCGCAAGGACCCGGCCGACCGGATCTCCGCCGAGCAGGCCGAGCGGGATCTGCGGATCATCGGCGCCGGGGGCACCCCGCGCTCGGACGAGACGCCCCCGTACAGCCCGACGGTGGCCGCCTTCCCGGTCACGGGCGCGGACCCGGAACGGGACGTGAGCCGGTACGGGTCGCCGACCCCGCCTCGTCCCACCCCGGCCGCCACCCACCCCTCCCCGGTGCCCACCCGCGAGCCCGACCGCAACCGCCGGGCCCTGGTCTTCCTGGTCGCGGGTGTCGCGGCGATCGCCTTCGCCGTCGCGGGACTGACGTACGCCCTGCTCAACCGTGACGACGGCGGGAACAGCGGCAACCCCACCAACGGCGCGGGCACGGTGGGCGGCGCGAGCGAGCAGACCGGTGACGGCGGTACGGGCGAGGAGCCGAGCGCCGACGAGGAGACCCCCTCCGCGACACCCGACGAGGAGGAGGAGCCGACCACGAAGCCGCCCGCGCAGTCGGTCGAGGTGGCGGTGGAGGGCGCGAACACGGACTACTCCGGGGCCTGTCCGCCGGCGGAGGCCGAGGCGCCCACGTTCACCGCGACGTTCACCGTGGGCAGCCTTCCCGCGGACGTCGAGTACCGCTGGGTGGCGCGCGGCGGCGAGGTCGAGGACGAGGGCTGGAAGACCCTGTCGTTCACGTCCGGTGGCGGGAAGACCCAGCAGGACCGGGTCGCCGTCTCGGCGAACAGCAGCTACGCGGACGAGATCAGTGTCGAGGTCCGCGGGCCGCTGAAGGCCGAGTCCAACTCGGTCGCGTTCTCGGTGTCGTGCGAGACGGAGGCCCCGACCACGGGCGGGACCTCCCCCTCCGACGACTCGGAGAACCCTGACGACTACAGCGACTCCGACGCCGACTACGACGACGAGGCCGGGGCCCTGAACGGGGCCGTCAGGCCGCGTTCCTGAACACCGGCAGATAGCCGCCCGACTGGCCCGCGGCCTTCGGGTGGTACGACTCGCCGATGTTCAACAGGTTGAGGCTGTGCAGCCACGCGCTGCCCGAGCACAGTTCGTGCCCGGTGAACGCGGAGCGGACGTCGCCGAAGGTGAAGCCGTGGTCGGCGGCGCGTTTGGCGAGGGCGGTGTTCAGGTGGTCGGCCGCGTTGTTGATGGCGGTCCGCTTGGCCTGGGAGAGGCCGGGGCAGGTGCCTCCGAGCTGGTAGAAGCGGGGGTAGCCGAGCACCACCACATGGGCGGCCGGTGCCTTCGCGCTGATCGCCGAGTAGACCTTGTCGAGCTGGCCGGGGAGCGTGGAGTCGACGTACGCCTTCGCCGTGTTGATGCGCGCGAGGCAGTTGCTGTCGGACTGGAGGACGCAGGTGGTCATGACGTCGGCGAAGCCGGCGTCGTTGCCGCCGACGCTGACGGAGACCAGTCCGGTGCCCGCCCCGAGCGGGCCCAGTTGGTTGGCGAGAACATCACCCGTTCGGGCGCCCGAGCAGGCCGTGAAGTCGAACGAGGAGGGGGCGTTGGCGGCGGCCCAGAGGTACGGGTAGGCCTTCGTGCTGCGCTTGCAGTCGCCGCTGGAGGAGATGTAGCCGCCCGCGCCGACACCCGAGGAGTAGGAGTCGCCGAGCGCCACATAGCCGGTGGCGGCGGCCTGTGGGGACGCCTGCGCCGTCGCGGCCCCGGTGAGGGCGACGCCGGCGGCGAGGAGGAGTGCGGTCATGTATGCCGCAAGTCGGGAACGTCTCATGGAACCTCCCTTTAGCAGGATCTCTGCCTCAACCGTCGTAGCAACTACGCGTGTTGATCGGAAGTGTTCATGTCAATACTTTCCCGGTCGCAAGGGAACGTACCCACCGCGTCCGACCCCCGTTGGATTTCACGGGTGTGACAGAAACATGACAAGACCTCAACTCCCTTGAGTCACACCCGATCGCTCGACCAGTCTGCTTACAGCCGCTGGCGGAACGCGACGCTCCCGGCCGTGAGTGCGATCCCGCACGCACCCCCCACAGACGCGCGCCCCACCCAAGGCGTGCGCCGCCCATGAGGAGGAATCCCTCGTAATGGCACACCTGCGTAGCAAGAACATCCGTGTCGCCGCCGTCACCACCGTGGCGACCGCCGCCCTGCTCGGCGGCCTGACCGCGCTCCCCGCCCAGGCCGCCCCGGCCGAGGGCAAGGTGCTCGCGGCCGGTTCCCCCACCGCCGTCAAGGACAGCTACATCGTCACGCTCAAGAAGAGCGCGGGCCTCAAGGCCGCGTCGAGCGCGGGCAAGGACCTGGTCGAGGAGTACGGCGGCTCGGTGAAGCGGACCTTCAAGACCGCGCTCAACGGCTACGCGGCCGAGCTCTCCGCCACCGAGGCGAAGAGACTGGCCGCCGACCCGGCGGTCGCCTCCGTCGAGCAGAACCAGGTCTTCACCGCCGACGCCACCCAGACCAACGCCCCCTGGGGCCTGGACCGCTCCGACCAGGCGTCGCTGCCGCTCTCCGGCACCTACACCTACCCGGACACCGCGGGCAGCGGCGTGACCGCGTACGTCATCGACACCGGTGTGCGCATCTCGCACTCCCAGTTCGGCGGCCGGGCGGTCAACGGCTACGACGCCGTCTCGAACGACAACGTGGCGCAGGACGGAAACGGCCACGGCACCCATGTGGCGTCCACCATCGCGGGCTCGACCTACGGCATCGCCAAGTCGGCGAAGATCGTGGCCGTGCGCGTGCTGGACAACGCCGGCTCCGGCACCACGGCCGGTGTCGTCGCGGGCATCGACTGGGTGACCGCGAACCACAGCGGCCCCTCGGTCGCCAACCTGTCCCTCGGCGGCGGCGCCTCCACCGCGCTCGACACGGCCGTCCGCAACTCCATAGCCAGCGGCGTGACCTACGCCATCGCGGCCGGCAACAGCAGCGCCAACGCCTCCTCGTACTCCCCGGCCCGTGTCACCGAGGCGATCACGGTCGGCGCCACCACCAGCACGGACGCCCGCGCCAGCTACTCCAACTACGGCTCGGTCCTGGACATCTTCGCCCCGGGTTCGTCGATCACGGCCGGCTGGTACACCAGCGACACCGCGACCAACACCATCTCGGGCACCTCGATGGCCACCCCGCACGTCGCGGGCGCCGCCGCGATCTACCTGGCCGGCCACACCTCGGCCACCCCGGCCCAGGTCGCCACGGCCCTGACCGGCGGCTCCGTCACCGGCAAGGTCACCAGCCCCGGCACCGGTTCCCCGAACCGTCTGCTGCAGATCGTCCCGTAACACCGATCGACCGCACGACTGTCCGACCGTGAACGGAAGTTTCCCTGGAGGCGCGGCTCGCCTCCAGGGAAATTCCGTATGAGGCGGCGCGATTCTTTGCCCACGCATGACGAAAAGGCCCAGGGACCCGTGCGGAGCGCCTCGACGTATTGACTCCCCCGCGCCCACTGAGCGACATTGAAGCCCGGCATCCGGCGCTTCAGGGGGCAAAGTCGCCAATGCAGACCTTGGGTATCAAGCCATCCTGGTCAGGCGGTGGCGGGCCACTGCTGGCGGGCGTGGCCGCGGCCGTGGCGGGGGTCGGCGCGGCGCTCGCGTTCGCCGACGCGGACTCGGTGCTGCGCGGCCCGTTCACCCTGTTCTTCCTCCTCGTGGCGCCAGGAGCCGCCATCGGTGCCGTACTGCGCGGACTGGAGCCGTTCGGCCGGGTCGTGACGTCCCTCGCGGGCGCGATCGCGGTGAACCTCCTCGTCGCCCAGGGCATGATCGCCACCCACTCGTGGTCGGTGACCGGTGGGATCACGGCCGTGACCGTGATCAGCTCGCTCGTTCTCCTGCCGAGTCTGGTACGGCTCATGCGCGGCCGTACGGAGAGAAGACGGACCTGAGACGTGGACATCAGTGTGTACCGCCCAGGCGAGCTGACCGCCGTCGACCGGGCGGCCTGGACCGCCTTGCAGTCGAAGGCCCATCTCCACGGCGCGCCGGAGCTGGCGAACCCGTTCCTGTCCCCGGAGTTCGCGCTCGCGGTGGGCCGCTGCCGGCGCGGGGTGCGGATCGCGGTCGTCCGGGAGGGCGGCGAACCGGTGGCCTTCTTCCCGTACCAGAGATCCGCCGTCGGGGTGGGCAGAGCCGTCGGGCTCGGCCTCTCCGACTGCCAGGGCGTGGTCCACCGCCCCGGCTTCACCTGGGACGCCCAGGAGTTGCTGCGCGCCTGCGGGCTCGCGGTGTGGGAGTTCGACCATCTGGCGCAGGGGCAGACCCCGTTCGCCGCCCATGTCACCGACAGCTTCCCGTCGCCGGTGATGGACCTGGAGCAGGGCTACGAGGCCTATCTGAGCCAATTGCGGGCCCGCTCACCGAAGTTCGTCCGCTCGACGTTCGCCAAGGAGCGCAGGCTCGGCCGCGCGGCGAACGAGGTGCGCTATGTCCACGACGAGCGCGACCCCGAGGCGCTGCGCACGCTGATGGCCTGGAAGTCGGCGCAGTACCGCAGGACGGGTCGCAGCGACCGCTTCGCGCACCCGTGGATCACCCGGCTGGTGCACCGCCTCTTCCACACCCGCTCCGAATCCTTCGCCGGTCAGCTGTCCGTGCTGTACGCGGACGGCAAGCCGGCCGCGGCTCATTTCGGGCTGCGCTCCGAACGGGTGCTGACCTGCTGGTTCCCGGCGTACGACCCGGCGTTCGCGCGGTTCTCGCCGGGCCTGCTGCTGCATCTGCACATGGCCGAGGAGGGTGCCGCCGACGGCATCGCCTATCTGGATCTGGGCCGGGGTCAGAAGCAGTACAAGGATTCCCTGAAGACCCGGGAGATCTCCGTGTCGGAGGGGTGGGTCACCCGGCGCCATCCGGTGGCGCTCGGGCACCGGGCCCGACGGGCACCGGTCAGGGCACTGCGCAACGCGGTGCTGGCGCGACCGGAGTTGTTCGAGCCGGCGGACAGACTGTTGAAACGGTTGGGAAGTATCCGGTCGGGAGGTCAGGTAACGGACACAACAACAAAAACGTGAGGCCTCGCAATAGGCCTTGCCATACGGGCTCAACCATCAATACCGTCTTACATCGTTGTACATCAACCCGCATCGGTCCGTCAGCACATGCTCCTGGGGGAGGGCTCAAGGGGCGCGGCGATCCCGGCGCGGGGCGCGGTAGGGGGGTGCCGTGCTCGGTGACCGCACCGTTCACCGAGTCGTGCCGCGCGACCGACTGCCGAGTCACGGCAGTCGGCCGGCTTTTGCCAGCTCACCCGGCGTGCACGGAGATCGACTTCGGCATGCCATGAGTGAGAACCCCCCTTTCGAACCGGACACATTGCCGGACCACCCAGGGGCGGGTGGTCCACCGGACGAGAGGGACCAGACTCATGAGCTCAGTTCTGCGCCCGGCGATATCCGAACCGACATCAGAGTCCGATACCACCGACGCCGACGAGCCGACGCTCGCGAAGTACCGGCCGATCTCCAACCACCTGGCCATCGCGCCGCCGGTGAGTGTGGTGATCCCCGCCATGAACGAGGCGGAGAACCTGCCGTACGTCTTCAAGACGCTGCCGGGCTGGATCCACGAAGTGGTCCTGGTCGACGGCAACTCCACCGACGACACCGTCGCGGTGGCCCGTGAACTGTGGCCGGACGTCAAGGTCGTCCCGCAGCGGGGCAAGGGCAAGGGCGACGCCCTGATCACCGGGTTCGCGGCCTGCACCGGTGACATCATCGTGATGGTCGACGCGGACGGCTCGGCCGACGGGCACGAGATCGTCTCCTATGTGTCCGCCCTGGTCTCGGGCGCCGACTTCGCCAAGGGCTCCCGCTTCGCCAACGGCGGCGGCACCGACGACATGACCCTGATCCGCAAGCTCGGCAACTGGGCGCTGTGCACCACCGTGAACCGCAAGTTCGGCGCCCGCTACACCGATCTGTGCTACGGCTACAACGCGTTCTGGCGGCACTGCCTCGACAAGATCGACCTCGACTGCACCGGCTTCGAGGTGGAGACCCTGATGAACATCCGGGTCGTCAAGGCGGGCCTGAAGGTGCAGGAGATCCCCAGCCACGAGTATCTGCGCATCCACGGCGCGAGCAATCTGCGGGCCGTCCGCGACGGACTGCGCGTGCTGCGGGTGATCCTGAAGGAGCGCAACAACCGGCGTGCGCTGCGCAGCCGTTCGCACGCCACGACGCTCACCGCGGGCCGGGGAGAGTCGTCTTGAGCGAGCCGGCCGTCTCGGTCGTGGTCTGTGTGTACACCGAGGACCGCTGGGAGGACATCCTCGCGGCGGTCGCCTCGGTGCGCGCCCAGTCCCGGCCGGCCCTGGAGACGCTCCTGGTGGTGGACCACAACCAGGCCCTCCTCGAGCGTCTGACCGGGGAGTACAAGGAGGTCGACGAGGTGCGGGTGCTCGCCAACGCGGGCCCCCGCGGGCTGTCCGCGGGCCGCAACACGGGCATCGCCGCCTCGTACGGGGAGATCATCGCCTTCCTCGACGACGACGCGGTCGCCGAGCGCGACTGGCTCGCGTACTTCGTCGAGGGGTACGCCGACCCCCGGGTCATGGCCGTCGGCGGCCGTACGGTGCCCGTGTGGGCGTCCGGCCGCCGCCCGGCCTGGTTCCCGGAGGAGTTCGACTGGGTGGTGGGCTGCGCCTACAAGGGCCTGCCCGGTGGGGTCGCCGAGGTCCGCAACGTCCTCGGCGGCAACGCCTCGTTCCGCCGCACCGCCTTCGACGCGGCCGGCGGCTTCGCCACCGGTATCGGCCGCGACGGCGACAAGCGCCCGCTGGGCGGCGAGGAGACGGAGCTGTGCATCCGGCTCTCCCGGGCCCGGCCGGACGCGGTGCTGCTGCTCGACGACCGGGCGGTGATCCACCACCGGGTGCCGGGCGTACGGGAGCGGTTCGGGTACTTCCGTACGCGCACCTACGCCGAGGGCCTGTCGAAGGCGCTGGTGGCGCGGAGCGTCGGCGCGGGCAAGGGGCTGGAGTCGGAGCGCCGGTACACCACACGGGTGCTGCCCGCCGGGGTGGCGCGCGGACTGCGGGACGCGCTGCTCGGCCGCAAGGGGGGCGCGGGACGTGCGGGCGCGATCGTCACGGGGGTGGCGGCGGCGGCCGGGGGGTACGTTGTCGGGAGCGTCCGGGCCCGCCGGGGCGAGGTCACGTTCTCGGTCGGCGGGATCCCGGGTGGTACGGGCGGCAAGGGGGGCGAGGGGGGCTCGTCATGACGGACTCGACGGGGGCGGCGACGGCCGTACCGATCCTGATGTACCACGCGGTGTCCACCGCGCCGAACGACGCCACGAGGGAACTGTCGGTGACCCCGGAGGCCTTCGCGGAACAGATGGCGCTCATCGACGACCTGGGCCTGACCCCGGTCGACACGGCGGATCTGGCGGCGGGTTGGCGGCACGGCCGCCCGCTCCCCGCCCGGCCCGTGCTGATCACCTTCGACGACGGCTACGCGGGTGTGCACCGGCACGCCCTGCCCGTCCTCACCAAACACGGCTTCGCGGCCTCGCTGTTCGTCACCACGGGCTGGATCGAGGGCCCGTACGACAACGGCGAGGCCCTCGACACCATGCTCGGCTGGGACCAGGTCCGCGAACTCGCCGCGGGCGGCGTGGAGATCGGCGGGCACAGCCACACCCATCCGCAGCTCGACACGCTCGACGAGGACCGGCTCCGGTTCGAACTGCGGCGCTGCCGCCAGATCGTCGCCGACGAACTGGGCACCCGGCCCGTCTCGTTCGCCTACCCGTACGGCTACTCCAGCCGCCGGGTGCGGGTCGCGGTGCGGGAGACGGGGTTCGCCCAGTCGCTGGCGGTCGGCAACGCGCTGGCCCGGCGCGCGCAGGGCCCGTACGCGCTGCGGCGGGTGACCGTACGGCGCTCCACCGGGATCGCCGAGTTCGAACGGCTCGTCGAGGGCCGTGCGATCGCCCGTAACTTCGCCCGGGACCGTGCCCTGACCAAGGGGTACGCCATGGTCCGAAGAGCACGACAGGTCCGGAAGGCCATCCGTTCCCGTGTCTGACACGACGACCACCACGGCAGACGAGGCCGAGAACACCACGACCGAGGAGACCGGGCGAAGCTCCGGCGCCGGCCGCGGGCGACGGCTGCGGCTGCCCGGACTGGGCAGGGGGGCGGGAGGCGACCAACTGTTCCGCAACGCCTACGCCCTGATGCTGAACACCGGTATCTCGGCCGTGCTCGGCCTCGGCTTCTGGCTGGCCGCCGCCCGCTACTACACCGAGGCCTCGGTCGGTCAGGGCTCCGCCGCGATCGCCGCGATGAAGCTCCTCGCCGGGCTCACCGCGCTGACGCTGACGGGCGCCCTGGCCCGGTTCATCCCGGTCGCGGGCCGGGACACCGGCCGGCTGATCTTCCGTACGTACGCGGGCAGCGCCTTGACGGTGGCGGTCGCGGCGGGCGTGTTCCTGCTGACGCTGGGCCTGTGGGGGTCGTCGTACCGCTTTCTGCACGATCCGCTGAACGCCGTGTTCTTCGTGCTCGCGGTGGTCGCCTGGTCGACGCTGACGCTCCAGGACGGGGTGCTCACCGGGCTGCGCAGCGCGGTCTGGGTGCCGGTCGGCAACACCGTGTTCTCGGCGGTGAAGCTGGTGCTCCTGGTGGTGTTCGCCGCCGCGATCCCGACCATGGGCGTCTTCGTGTCCTGGGTCGCGGCGATCGCGCTGTCCGTGCTGCCGCTGGGCTGGCTGGTGTTCCGGCGGCTGATCCCGAGGCATGTGGGGGCCACCGAGGACCACGCGCGTCCGCCGTCGCTGCGGGAGATCGGCCGTTTCCTCGCCGGCGACTACACGGGGTCCCTCTTCTCGCTGGCCGTGGTCTATCTGGTGCCGGTGATCGTGGCCGCCCAGGTCAGCTCCGCCGACAACGCGTACTTCTACATCACCACCACCATCGGCGGCACGGTCAATCTGCTCGCCATCAACATGGGCGCCTCGCTGACCGTCGAGGGCGCGCACGATCCGGCCCGGCTCGCGGCCAACACCCGGGCCGCGCTGAAGCGGATGGCCCGGATCATGCTGCCGGTGTGCGGGGTGCTGTTCTTCGGGGCGCCCTGGATCCTGGCCGTCTTCGGGCAGGCCTACGCGGACGCGGCGACCGGGCTGCTGCGCTGGTTCGCGGTCGGCGCGCTGCTGCGGGTCGTGATGGAGACGTACTTCGCGGTGCTGCGCGCGCAGAGCCGCACGGCCGGACTGGCCTGGCTGCAGGGCCTGTTGTGCGCCCTGGTACTCGGGCTGACGCTGGTGCTGCTGCCCCGGATGGGCCTGACCGGCGCGGGGGTCGCCGAGATCTCCAGCCTCGCGGTGATCGTGCTGATCGCCGCGCCCCGGCTGTACCGCATCCTGCGTGCCGCCGGGCCCCCCGAGGTGCCCGCCGGCACGGCTCCGGACGGCGATCTCGCCGATCTGGGCCGGGTGGCCTCCGCCGCGAAGCGGCAGAGCGGCGCGTGGTCGCGGCGGCTCGACTCCGACACCCTCGCGCTCGGCGTCCACGTCGACTTCGACCATCTGGAGCGCCGCCCGGACGTACGGCCGGGCCCCGGCACCCCGCCCACCGGAACCGCGTCCGTACGCCCCGTACGCAAGGACCACCGGCCGGCCTGGGCCCAGGACCGGCCGACCCGCCCGCTCACCCCGCTCGCCTCGCTGGGCCTGCCGGTGGAAGAGCGCGAGCCCGGCTCCGAATCGTCGCCGGGCCCGGCGGAGGTCCCGGAGGTGGACGCGCCGTTCGAGCCGGCCGTGCGGGAACCGGACCTCGCGGCGCGGGCGGAGGCACCCGAGCGGCCCGACGCGAAGCCCCCGGTCCAGGAAGTCACGTCCGCCGAGGAGGCGCCCCGGGTGCCCCTCCGCGAACGCCTGTCGCACCCCACGATCACCGGTGTGGTCCTCGGCTTCCTCCTGCTCTGCGCGCTTCTGCTCTACTGGGTGCCCGCGCTGGCGTTGGACGACGCCGATCTGGACCGGATGGGCGGGCTCGGCCTGATCTCCGTGCTGCCCGCCCCGACGCTGGTCGGGGCGGCGCTGCTGGCCGTCGTGTTCGCCGCGCTGCTGTGGCCGGCCCGTGAGCACCGCGGACTGCTGCTGATCACGCTCCTGGCCACGGTGTTCTCGCTGCACGCGCTTCCGGCCGTGATCGAGACCGAGCCCCGCTTCGCCACCGCCTGGCAGCATCTGGGCTTCATCGACTACATCGACCGCACCGGCACGGCCGTACCCGACCTGGACGCCCGCTGGAGCTGGCCCGGCTTCTTCGCGGCGGCGGCGTTCGTCGCCGAGGCCTGCGGGGTCACCGACTTCACCGAGATCATCCGCTGGTGGCCGACGGCGATCCAACTCCTCTATCTGGCGCCGATGTTCCTCCTCGCCCGCCATATGCGGGCGGGCTGGCGCGCCCGCTGGACCGGCATCTGGGTCTTCGTCCTGAGCGGCTGGGTGGGCCAGGACTACTTCTCCCCGCAGGGCTTCACCTACCTCCTCTACCTGGTCTTCGTCGCGATCCTGCTGGTCTGGTTCCGCGCCCCGCACATGCTGTGGGGCAAGGTGCGCCCCGGCGAGGCCGAGGTGGAGCCGACGGACCGCCGCCAACGCGCGGTCCTGCTGATGGTCCTGATCGGGCTGTACGCGGCGACGGTCCCGGCCCATCAGCTCACCCCGTTCGTGATGCTGGGCGTCCTCGCGGCCCTGGTCCTGATCGGCCGCTGCGAACTGCGCGGCCTGCCCATCCTGTTCGCCGTGCTGGTCGCCGTCTGGGTGGGCTATCTCGCCGAGCCCTACTGGTCCGGCCACTTCGACGAACTCTTCGGCGGGGTCGGCGGGGTCGGCGGCAATGTCACGTCCTCGGTCTCCGGCCGGATCGGCGAGGGCAGTTCGACCCACAAACTCGTCCTCTACGCGCGCGTGGCCCTCGCCGGCACGGTCATGCTCCTGGCCTGCTACGGCTTCTGGCGCCGCCGCGGGAACAGGTACCGCGAACGCTCCCTGCTGGTCCTGACCTTCGTCCCGTTCCTGGGCTTCGGCATGCAGTCGTACGGCGGCGAGATGGCGCTGCGGGTCTTCATGTTCGCCCTGCCGGGGGCCGCGCTGCTGGCCGGCCTCGCCCTCTTCCCGCGCACCGGCGTCACCGCCGAGGAACGCGACAAGGACCGGGTGAGCCTCGCCCCGCCGGCCGCCCTGCTGGCCGGTCTCGTCCTCATCGGCGGCTTCCTGGTCGCCCGCTGGGGCAACGAACCCTTCGAACGGGTCCGTCCGGGCGAGGTCGCCGCCATGGAGTACGTCTACGCCCACGACGACCCGACCGTACGGCTGCTCTGGCTCAGCGACGACCCGGTGAACAATGTGACGCCCGCGATGCCGTGGGGCGCGCGGGACATGGAGAAGGTCGAGTACGTGCCGACGCTCGCGCCGAGCGACCCGGTACTGGTGTCCGGGGTGGCCAAGGCGCTGAAGGACGCGGGCGCCAACTCCTTCCTGATCGTCAACCGCAGCCAGGTCGTCAACCTCCAGATGGATGCCGGCTACTCCGAGAACTGGGAGTCCCGGCTCATCCAGAACCTCGACAGACGCACCGACCTCGAACAGGTCTTCTCCAACACCGACGCCACGATCTTCGCCCTGCGCGACCAGCCGGGCAGGGCCCCGGCCCCCGATCCCGGCCCGATCGGCCCCCAGGTCACCTGGACACCGTGGTCGGTGGTGGGCGGCCTGGCCGCGATCGCCCTGATCGTCCTGCTGAGCGTCCGCGAGATCGTACGGGTGGCGGTCCGGCCGGGCGTCCGCCAACTCCGCTGGCTCCAGAGCAGCTTCTGGTTCAGCCTGCCCCTGCTGGCACTGCTGCTGGCGTCACTGGTGCAGCGCTTCGTGACGATGGGGTTGCAGTGACAGGCCCGCGGTGAGGCTCACCGCTTCAGCCACTTCACCTCGTACGCGGCCATGTCGAACTTCTGTCCGTCGACGTCCGCGCTGATCCTGCGGTCGAGGGTGTTGACGACGAGCACGGCCTTGTCGTCGGCCAGCACGCGCACGTTCGGCCTGTCGTCGGCGGCGACGGACACCGACTCGTACTCCGTCCCCGGCGGGAACTCCTCCCCGAACCGGGACAGCAGCCCGTACATGGGCAACTCCCGCCCGCCGTCCCGCTGGTCGGTCGGCGTCCACAGACACCCGGGGCACTCCCCGCTCTTCTCCTCGGGGTTCCAGTAGAACCCGGAGGTCGCCCCGCCCTTGGCCATGGCCATCAGCCCGGAGGCCTGGACGGCGACCCTGCGGTTCTCGGACCAGCCGTGCCGGTTGTCGTCGCCGTCGGCCGGTTCGACGTAGTACTCGGCCCACCACAGCGGCAGATCACCGGACCGCTCCCGCACCCATTCGCTGACGGCCGTGAACTTGTCGGTGGCCGCGAACTCGTCGGGGATCAGCTCGTCGTCCTTGCTGTAGCTGGACCCGTCCACCACCACGAAGTCGGCGCCGGCCTTGTGCTCGTTCCAGTAGTCGAAGGCGTCCAGCACCCGCTGGTCCATGGCACCCCAGTCACCCTTGAGCGACGTGGACGCGTCCTGCTCCTGCCGTGGATCGAGGCTGTCCATCACCAGGTACGGCCCGCCGACCATGATGTCCTCGTCGACCTTCTTCAGGGCCTTGTGGACGAGGTTGTACAGCTCGGTGTACCCCTCGTAGTCCCAGCGGGCCTCCGCGTTGTTCCAGAAGCCCTTGAACTCGTTCCAGACGATGAAGTGCTTGACGTCCGGGTAGCGCTTGGCGACGGTCGCGGCGAGGGCGGCGTAGTCCGCGAAGTGCTCCGGCTCGGGCGCGGTCTCCAGCGCGGTCTGGCTCCAGTCGGTCCGGTCGGCGCCGGATCTGCCGCCCTTCATCCAGTCGGGCGCGCAGCACAGGGTGACGACGGGCGTGCCGCCGGTGGCGCGGACGAAGTCGATGCGCCGGTCCATCTCCTCGAAGTCGTAACGCCCCTTCACGGGTTCGGGGTTGCCGGCGCCCCAGCCCATGATGTGCTGGATCTGCGGCAGGGGCCGCTCACCGAGCCGCTTCTCGACGCGTGCGACGGCGGATCCGCTGCCCTCGTCCGCGCTGTACTGGGTGTGCGTGAAGCCCCACCCCACATCGGGCCCGAGATCCCCCGAGGGGGTGGCGGGCGTGCCGTGCACCTTGTCGCCGTCGGGCGAGGTGCCGGTGGTGCTGCCGCCGTTCCCGGGCAGTGTGCTGAGCAGGGTCACGGCGAGGGCCAGAACGGCCGCCCCCACGCCCAGAAGCGCGGTGAGCCGCCACCGCCGGTCCCCCGAATTCCACCCATGACGTCCCATCATGGGCAACAGTAACCGCGCGGACCGGCCGTGCGGGAGCTTCCGCCCGGACCGACAGCCGGACGACAGCCGGAACGGCCGGGGGAACAGCCGGGGAACCGCTGGAGGAACAGCCTGGGCGACGGCTGGGGGCACAACCGGCGCACTCCTGGCGCACTACGGAAAGCGGATGCACGGGGAGCCTTCGGTGACGGATCATGGCGACATGTCTGCCAACCCACACGACGCACTGCCGATCCGGCTCAACGTCGACGACAGCGACTCCCCGTCCGATGTCGTCGACGCGCTGTTCCTCGGCCGTTTCGCGACGGGCGAGCAGCCGCACGCGCACGCGGCCAACATCGACCGGGTACGGTCCGGGGCCACCCTGCTGCCGCCGGGCGCCCGGGTGCTGCGCTCCGCCCGGGACGACGACCGCAGCGCCACCCTCGCCGAGGGCGACGGCTGGACCGTGCTGATCTCCCGCTGGAACCGCGGCGCCGACGTCACGGTCACCGCGACCACCGCCGAGCTGGCCCAGAAGGTGCTCGGCCAGGCCACCGACGGCGCGGCCGACGAGCCCGAGCCGCAGCCGGAGAACGTGACGATGGGCTTCTGGTACGTCTCGCCGCGCCGGGGCCCGCACCGTACGACCCGGCAGATCTCGGCGGGCACCTGGGAAGCGGTCCGGCCGAACTACACGGCGCCGGTGGCGGACGCCATGGACCGGCTGATGAAGACGACCCCGGAGGACATCGCGGGCCGCCTCCTGCTGCTGCACGGCCCGCCCGGCACCGGCAAGACGTCCGCGCTGCGCACGCTGGCGCGTTCCTGGCGGGACTGGTGCCAGGTCGACTGCGTCCTGGACCCCGAGCGGCTCTTCTCCGACGTCGGCTATCTGATGGACATCGCCATCGGCGAGGACGACTCCACGGGCAAGGGCCGCTGGCGGCTGCTCCTGCTGGAGGACTGCGACGAACTGATCCGCGGCGAGGCCAAGCACACGGCGGGCCAGGCCCTGTCCCGGCTGCTGAACCTCACGGACGGCCTGCTCGGCCAGGGCCGCAACGTCCTGGTGGGCGTCACCACCAACGAGGACCTGGAGCGGCTGCACCCCGCCGTGGTCCGCCCCGGCCGCTGCCTCGCCCGGATCGAGGTGGGCGCTCTGACCCGCGCGGAGGCGGTCGCCTGGCTCGGCACGGACGAGGGTGTCGGCCGCGAGGGCGCGACCCTGGCCGAGCTGTACGCCCTGCGCCGGGGCACGTCCCCGACCTCGGTCCCGGAGCCGAGGGGCGGCGCGGACGCGGGCCTGTACCTGTAGGTCGGTAGGGGCCGCCGACGCATCGCGGCGGTGCCGTACCGACGCGAACCCCGGCCCGGGGCTACTCCCCGTACGCCGCCCGCAGGGCGTCCCGGGCCGCTGCCGACGCCTGCGCCTCGCTCAGCCCCAGCCGCCGCACCCGCTCCGCGTACGCCGCCGCGGCGCCCGCCGCCTCACGCTCCGCGGCGGAGCCGGCCGCCGCGACGAACGTCCCGTTGCGCCCCCGGGTCTCGATCACCCCGTCCGTCTCCAGCGCGCGGTACGCCTTGGCGACGGTGTTGGCCGCCAGCCCGAGCCGCTCGGCGAGCCCCCGTACCGTCGGCAGTCGGTACCCCACCGGCAGCGCGCCGGAGCGGGCCTGTTCCGAGATCTGGGCGCGCACCTGCTCGTAGGGCGCGCTCCCGTCCACGATGCGAATCTTCAAGGTCACGCGGCGATTGTCCCGTACCCGCCGGAAATTCGGAGGCAGCCCACCTCGCGCCCCGCGTACCGTGCGCACACATGACACCGATCGTGCGCGACCTCCGCGCCTCCGATCCCGCCGACGCCGAGGCCTTCGCCGAGGTACGGCGCCGGGCCCTGCCCTTCATGGTCGCCACCGCCGGGTCCGTGCTCCACGACGCCGCCCACGCGACCCCCGAGGCCCACTACGGGCAGCTGGTCGCCGAGGCCGACGGCGAGGTGATCGGCACCGTGCAGCTGGGCATCGCCGACGACAGTCCCGTACCGGGCCAGGGGTACCTGAACGTGTATGTGCACCCGGAGCACGCGCGCCGGGGCGCGGGCGGCCTGCTGGTGCGCGCCGCCGAGGAGCGGCTGACGGGGGTGGGGGCGAAGCGGCTGCTGTCGTGGGTGCCGGACACCCCGGAGAACCGCGCGTTCGCCGAGCGGCGCGGGTACGCGCCCAGCCGCTCGGCGCACTTCCTCCGCCTGGACCTGGCCCACGGCGCCCTGCCCCCGCTCGGGACCCCGCCCCCGGGCGTGGAACTGCGTACGGCCGCCGACTTCGCCGACGACCCGCGCCCTCTGTTCGACCTGGACGCGGAGACCTCGGCGGACGAGCCCGGCGACCTCGACGCGGAGTTCGACGACTACGAGCGGTGGCTCGCGGGAACCTACCGCCACCCCCTCCTCGACCACGTCCTGAGCACGGTGGTCGTGGTGGACGGCACACCCGCCGCGTTCACCGCGGTCCGTACGGACGGCCGGGACCGCTACTTCACCGGGATGACGGGCACGGCCCGCGCCTTCCGCGGCCGGGGTCTCGCCAAGCTGGCCAAGAACGACTCCCTGCACCGCGCCCGCGCCGCCGGCCGTACGGAGGCGTTCACGGGCAACGACGCCGGCAACGGGCCGATGCTCGCGGTCAACAAGTGGTTCGGATACGAGGTCTGCGCGACGGAGGTGCGGTATGTCAGGGAACTCGGCTGAGCCGGTGGTGGAGTCAGACGTGGAGTCGGACGTGGAGTTGGACGTCGTCCTGCTCAAGGCGGGCCGTACGAAGATCCGTTACCCGGCGCGGCTGCTGAGCGACGACGGCAACCGGGTCGTGGTCCACGCGGCCTGGGCGACCGACGGCGTACGGGACTTCGGCTTCGTACGGTTCGGGCCCGGTGACGTCTTCACCGAGTACTACTGGCGCGACCGGTGGTACGCCGTGAAGGAGGTCCGGGACGCACACGGCAGGCTGAAGGGCTGGTACTGCGACATCACCAGGCCCGCCACCCTCTCCGGCGGGGAACTCGTCGTCGAGGACCTCGACCTGGACCTGTGGCGCTCCGCCGACGGCGCGACCGTACTGCGGCTGGACGAGGACGAGTTCGAGGCGAGCGGGCTCGCGGCGAGCGACCCGGAGGCCGCGGCGGCGGCCATGACCGCCCTCGACGAACTGGAGGTGTTCGCCACCGTGGAAGGCGGCCTGGAGGCGCTGCTGGAGTAGCCGGTCACAGCCGGGCCACCACCGCGTACCGCTCGTCCTCGACCTGCCTCCCCCACAGCGCGGGGTCGTCCGCCAGCGGCACCACCTCCGCCTCGGACACCAGCGGCGCGAGCAGCCCGTACAGCCGCTCGGCGGGTATCCCCACCGGACCGACCGTGCCCCACACCCCCTCGACCAGCACGAGCCGCCCCCCGGGCCGCAGCAGTCCGCACCAGTGGCGGAGGGCGCGGCCCGGGTCGGGCAGGGTCCACAGCACATGGCGGACGAGGATCACGTCGAACCGCTCCTCCCCCACGGGCGGTGCCGCCGCGTCGCCGACGAGGAACACGGCGGGGCGCCCGGCGAGTTTGGCGCGGGCGAGGGCGACCATGGCCGTGGAGGTGTCGATTCCGGTCACCCGGTGCCCCTGCTCGGTCGCGAGGAGTGACAGGCTGCCGGTGCCGCAGCCGAGGTCGAGCACGTCGGAGGGGCGGCGCGGCAGCCAGTCCCGCAACCGGGCCGCCCAGGCCGCCCGGACGGCGGGTTCCCGCAAACCATGATCGGGTTCCTCGTCGAAGGAGGGGGCTTCCGCGTCCCAGTCGACGGGCTCCGAAGAGTCATCTGCCGCCGGTTTATTCGGTGTTCGAGGGCCCGGGGAGGTTTCACCGTCGTCGATGTTGGTCATGCCGCCAGAGTGACACCTGCCACTGACAGTCCAGATGGTGACAGCCGCCACTGACAGAGAACGAACGATGAGTAACGCTCCCGGAACGGGTCTACCTCCGTGAGAACGCGGAACCCGGTAGACGCAAGGAGGCAGCCATGCGCCGTACGACCGTGCAGAAGCCCCTGAGGAAGTCCTCGTCCCGCCGGGTGCGGGACGAGGCCGACGAACGCCCCGTCGAGCGCCGGGAAGTGCGAAAGGACATCGCGCGCACCTGGTGGCCGGACGGCTGAGCACGCGCGCGTGACCACGAACTCCAGGGGCCGTCCGTACCGGGCGGCCCGCCGTCAGCCCCCGGGCCGCGTCAGCGCGCGGTCCAGCAACTCCAGCAGCGCGTCCCAGTGGCGTTCCGTCGCCTCGGCGTCGTACGCGGCGGTGTCGGACTGCGTGTAGCCGTGCGAGGCGCCCGCGTAGACCTCGGTGCGGTGGCGGACGCCCGCCTCGGTGAGCGTCTTGTCGAGCAGGTCGATCTGCTCCGGCGGCAGGGACGGGTCCCCGTCGGCGTGCCCGAGGTACACCTCACCGGTGATCCGGGCCGCCGCCAGGTGCGGGCTGTCCGGGTCGTCGGTCGCGAGACGCCCACCGTGGAAGCCGGCCGCGGCGGCGACCCGCTCCGGGAACTCGCCCGCGGTGTACAGCGCCAGCCGGGCGCCCATGCAGTACCCGGTGATCCCGACGGGCCCGGCGGCGGCGCGCGGGCTGTCGGCCAGCCACCCCAGGTACCCCGCCGCGTCCCGCAGCGCGAGTTCCGGTGTCAGCGTCAGCATGACCGGCAGGATCCGGTCCCACATCTGCGGACGCGCGGCCGGGTCGATGAACTCGGGGAGATCGAACACCGGGGTCCGTCCCGACCGGTAGAAGACGTTCGGTACCAGGACGGTGTACCCGGCTCCGGCCAGTCGGTCGGCCATCGCCCTCAGATGCGGCCGTATCCCGAACGCGTCCATGTAGAACAGGACCGCCGGATGCGCGGCGTCGTCGTCGGGGTGGACGAGGTAGGCGTCGGCGGTGCCGTCCTCGGTGGTGATGTCCACGGTCGTTCCGCGTACGGCGGTCATGCGCGGGTTCCCTTCTCTGCGACGGACACGAACGGCACCCAGTCTCACGCACCGAGGTAAGAATCAGATCTTCGGGCCCTGTTCTGCGGGGCGGCTTCTCAACGGGCTTTCCTCAGCCCTCGGTTAGCCCATCCTTAACGCCACCATAAGGATCGCGCGCACCCGCTCCCAGCAGGCGATTCCGCGGTTTCTTGGGGCTAGCTTGCTGATCGGCCCCGTCCCGAGGAGTGCCCGCCATGCCCGCTGCCCGCCGCAAGGCCCCCGCGTCCGCCACCGCACGGGTCGTCGGTGCGGTCGGGGCGGCCACCGCCGTCCCCCTCGCCCTGACCGCGCTCGCCGCCGGACCGGCCGCGGCGCACGGTTCGATGGGCGACCCGGTGAGCCGGGTCGCCCAGTGCTACGCGGAGGGCCCCGAGAGCCCGAGGTCGGCGGCCTGCGCGGCGGCGGTCGCGGCCGGCGGCACCCAGGCGCTCTACGACTGGAACGGCGTCAGGATCGGCGAGGCGGCCGGCCGCCACCGGCGGCTCATTCCGGACGGCGAGCTGTGCAGCGCGGGCAACGAGGCGTTCAGGGGCCTCGACCTGGCCCGCGCCGACTGGCCGACGACGAGCGTGCGCGCCGGATCGTCCACGTTCAGGTACCGGGTGACGGCCCCGCACAAGGGCACCGTCGAGGTGTACGTCACCAAGCCCGGCCACGACCCGTCCCGGCCGCTCGCCTGGGACGACCTCGACCTCGCGCACCCGGTCGCGAGGGCCACCGACCCGGCCGCGTCGGGCGGTTTCTACACGTTCTCCGGCACCCTCCCGCAGCGCTCCGGCAAGCACGTGCTGTACGCGGTCTGGCAGCGCTCGGACAGCCCGGAGGCGTTCTACTCCTGCTCGGACGTCACCTTCGGCGGCGGCAGGACGGGCGACGGCAGCGCCTCCGCGCCCTCCGAGGAGCAGATCGAGGACGGCGCCGACGAGTCGACCGTCGAGCACGGCGGCCACGGCGACGACGACCCGGACACCACGACGGACCCGACCCCGAAGACCCCGAAGGCATCGGAGAAGTCGGCGGTGAAGGACGCCGCCGGCAGGGCCTCCGCCGGCGCGTCACCGACCGCGAAGTCGACGACGGCCGACGGGTCGGGCGCGGGGAACGGCCTCGCGGAGCCCGCCGGGGGCAAGGAGGGGCTCGCCGACACCGGCGGCGACGACAGGACCGCGTATCTGGCCCTCGGCGGCGCGGCCGTTCTGGCGGCCGGGTCCTCCCTCCTCTTCGCCGCGGCCCGCCGGCGCGCGACGGCCGGCGGCCGGCACGGCCGCTGACCGGGACGGGGAACTTCCGGGGCCTGTCGGGCGGCTCAGGCCGGACAGGCCCCGGCGGAACGTACCGGCAGGTGTCAGCCGACGGCCGAGAGGCAGGTCGTCGGGGTGGCGTGGGCCGGGTCGAGGGCGTTGGTGACCTCGTGGAAGGCGATGCGGTCGAGGAGCCCGATCGCCGCGTGCTCGGAGAGGTCGAGCGCGCAGAGGTCCTGGATGACGATGTTGCGTACGTTCGGCCCGACGAGGAACTGGGACCGGTACGGCGTGACCACCTCGTCGTACTTGGTGGCGAGGACCGTGTACGTGACGCCGGGGACGGTGTCACCGCCCGCGTTGAGCTTGGTGAGGAAGGGGGAGCCCACCACCTGGTCGGCGAGGGCGGGGGTGGCGCTGGACAGCAGGTCTCCGGCGCCGGGGAAGTGGTCGAGGAGTTGGGTGAGGCCGTTCAGGGTGGTGCCGTGGTTGGAAGGGGCGATACCGACGAGGGCGTTCACCTCCGCGGCTCCGCCGAGGAACTTGAGGTAGTAGCGGGGCATCATGCCGCCCTGCGAGTGACCGACGAGGTCGGCCTCGGCGGCGCCGGTCGCGGCGAGCACCCGGTCGACGAAGGCGTCCAGCTGCTCCGCCGACTTGTCGATGGGGCCGAGCCCGTTGAAGAAGGCGACGCCGGGGAGCTGGCCGTAGTCGAGGGAGTAGACGCAGTAGCCCCGGTTCACGAGGTACGGCGCGAGGCCCAGCCAGTTGTCGACGGAGTTCGCGAACGTGCCGTGGACGAGGACGACGGGGCGGGGGTGGGCGGCGGAGGGTTTGCAGGAGTAGTCGTTCCAGCCACGGGAGGTCGCGGCGGCCGTGTCGGCGGCCTCGGCGGCGGTGGCGGGGACGACGGTCGCCGCGGCGGCCAGGCACAGGGCGGCCAGCGGTCTGATCAGGCGCTTCCAGGGCAGCATCGGGTGATCTCCTTGCGGCTCAAGGGACGTGCGACGGCGTTCGCCCTGTGATCCGGATCACGAGGATGCTGTTCTAATTCGCCAAGTTACGGGCGAGTAGAAAAAGTAGGAAGTTACGCGTCAGTAAAAACTTCAAGTGATGACCGTTGACGACCGGAAAGTACTGACACGTGACGTCGAACCGTCACCAGGCGGGCCTGAGGGGACCGTAGGGCGCGATCAATCCCAATCGCTCCCACAACACCCGTAATTCACCCGCCCTGCCGAGCGCGTCGGCCCACTCCCGGGCGCGGGCGACCCCGAGGGCTACGCGGCCAGCGCCCCCGGGATCACCGCGTGCGGGCCGAACTTCTCCCGTGCGCGGTCCGCGACCTCCTCGATACGGCGGACCTTCTCGTCGACCGGGTCGAAGGCGAGCTGATGGGAGGCCTGGTCGGCGGGGGTGAGGCCCTCGGCGCGGAGGGCGATCGCGCGGACGCGGGCGCGCTGGAGGCCGAGGGCGTCGTACAGGGAGTAGGCCGTCGCGGTGAGCGCCGGGGAGTGGGCGGTCGGCTCCTTGAGGGTGCGGGTGCGGCTGGTGGACGTGCGGTCGGCGTAGCGGACGGTGAGGGTCAGGGTGCGGCAGACCTTGTCCAGGGCGCGCAGCCGGGAGCCCAGTTCCCCGGTGCCGGCGAGCAGGGCGCGGCGGTGCCGGTCGGGGTTCAACTCGTCGAGGGGGAAGGGGTGTTCGGTGGCGAGGGAGCGGGCGGCGGCGTTGGGTACGACCCGGCTCCGGTCGACGCCGCTCGCCTTCTCGCGCAGTTCGCGGCCGGTCCGCGCGCCGACCAGGCGCTGGAGCGTGGACAGGGGCGCGCAGGCGACCGCGCCGAGGGTGTCGAGGCCGTACTCGCGCAGGGTGCGGGCGGTCGCGGTGCCGACGCCGGGCAGCGCGCCGACCGGCAGTTCGGCGAGGAAGTCGACGACCAGGTCCTCGGGCACCGCGCACGGCACACCCGGCGCCGCCGCGCCCAGCGCCAGCCGTGCCGTCAGCGGTCCGGGCCCGGCGCCGATCAGGCAGTCGACGCCGTACAGCGCGAGGGCGCGGACCCGGATCAGCCGGGCCAGTTCCTCGGCGTCCCGACCGAAGTACCGTTCGGCGCCCCGCAGATCGGCCAGCGCCCCGTCGGGCGGCAGCGCCTGGACGACCGGGGTGAAGTCCTCGACCAGCCCGAGGAGACCGGGCAGCGCGGCCTCGTACCTCGGCGGCAACTGGAAACGTACGCAGAGGATGGTCATCCCGCACTCCCTGGACTCTGGTGCCACAACTTCCGTACCTGAGAAGGACCTTGTGAGGGCTCTTCGCCCGCGGGCCGCAGATCGGCCCATGGATGCATCTCGTAGCCGGTGGGCATCCGGATCCGGCGGCCCGGGTCGCCGCGCCGCCCGCCGTCGCTGTCACCGCTCCCCGGAACACCCCCGGTGTCCAGGGGCTCCGGCTCCGCCAGCCGGGGCGCGACCGCGTCGAGGCCGCCCTCGCGCCGCAGTTCCACCAGCTCGGCGAGGTTCCAGGCCGCCGCGCCCACCACGCTGAGGCTGCGCGGGCCGCGCCGCTGCACCACCCCGCGCACCAGCAGCAGCCAGGAGTGGAAGACGGTGTGGGCGCAGGCGTCGTGGGAGTCGTCGAAGAAGGCGAGGTCGACCAGGCCGGTGCCGTCGTCGAGGGTGGTGAAGACGACCCGCTTGCCGGAGCGGATCGGCGGGGTCTGGGTCGCCGCCTTGGCGCCCGCGACCAGTACCGTCTCGCCGTGCCGCGCCTCGCGCAGCCGCCGCGCCGACACCACGCCCAGCTCGTCGAGGAACGCCCGGTGGTCGTCCATCAGATTGCGTGAGACGTCCATCGACAGCACGCCCAGCTCGGCGCTGAGCCGCTCGGCGGAGGACAGGTCCGGCAGCCCGGCCGACGCGGTCCGCCGCCCACCCGCCAAAGGCAACTGCCCACCGCCCGCACCCCGGCCGCTCCGCTGCAGCTCGGTCAAGTGCAGTTGCAGATCACGCCGGTTGGCCCCGAACGCGTCCAACGCGCCCACCTGCGCCAGCCGTCCGGCCAGCGGCCGGCTCGGCCGCGCCCGCTCCCAGAAGTCCAGCAGCGAGGCGTACGGCTGCCCGTCCACGATCCGCGCCGCCTCGGCCTCACTGATGCCATGCACATCGGAGAGCGCGAGCCGGACCCCCCACACCTTCACCTCTCCCGAACCAGAACCCGTCCCCGAACCCCTTGATTCAGACACCAGTTCGATACGGTGGGCGACCGCCGACCGGTTCACGTCCAACGGCAGGATCGGCACCCCCCGCCGCCGCGCGTCCGCCAGCAGCAGCCGCTTCGGATACATCCCGGGGTCATGGGTGAGCAGCCCCGCGTAGAACGCCGCCGGATGATGCGTCTTCAGCCACGCCGACTGGTACGTCGGCACCGCGAACGCCACCGCGTGCGCCTTGCAGAAGCCGTACGACCCGAAGGCCTCGACGATCTCCCAGGTCCGCCCGATCGTCTCGGCGTCGTACCCCTTCGCCGCCGCGTGCTGCGCGAACCAGACCCGGATCCGCCCCTGCGACTCGGGGTCGGACAGCCCGCGCCGCACCCGGTCCGCCTCGTCCCGGCCGCAGCCGGTCATCAGGTGCACGATGTCGATGATCTGCTCATGGAAGACGACCACGCCGTACGTCTCCCGCAGCGGCTCCGCCAGATCCTCGTGCGGATAGCGGATCGGCGCCCGCCCGTGCCGGGCCGCGATGAACGGCCGCACCATGTCGGCGGCGACCGGCCCCGGCCGGAAGAGGGAGATGTCGACCACGAGGTCGTGGAAGGTGGCCGGCTGGAGCCGCCCCACCAGGTCCCGCTGCCCCGGCGACTCGATCTGGAAGCAGCCCAACGTCTCGGTGGAACGGATGAGTTCGTACGTCGCCGGATCGCCGGCCCCGCGCTCGAAGTCGAGCGCGTCCAGGTCGACCCGCTCCCCCGTGGCCCGCGCCACCTCCGCCACCGCGTGCGCCATCGCCGACTGCATCCGCACGCCCAGGACGTCGAGCTTGAGCAGCCCGAGGTCCTCGACGTCGTCCTTGTCGAACTGGGACATGGGGAACCCCTCGCCGCTGGTCGGCATCACCGGCGTACGGCGGAGCAGGGACGCGTCGGAGAGGAGCACCCCGCACGGGTGCATGGCGACTCCGCGCGGGAGGGCGTCCAGCGCCTCGACCAGCTCCCACAGTCGGCCGTACTTCGCTCCTTCCCGCTGGAACTCCCCCGCCAACTGCCTGAGTTCGGGCAGCTCTTCGAGCGCCGCGCGCGCGTCCCGTGCCCTGATGTGCGGGAAGGACTTGGCGATCCGGTCGATGTCGGCGGGGTCCAGGGAGAGGGCCGCGCCCACGTCGCGGACGGCGTGCCGGACGCGGTACGTCTCCGGCATCGCGACGGTCGCCACCCGCTCGGTGCCGAACCGGGCGATGATCGCGCGGTAGACCTCCAGACGGCGCGCGGACTCCACGTCGATGTCGATGTCGGGCAGCACGACCCGGCGCCTGGACAGGAACCGCTCCATCAGCAGGCCGTGTTCGACGGGATCGGCGTGCGCGATGTCCAGGAGGTGGTTCACCAGGGAGCCCGCGCCGGAGCCGCGCGCGGCGACCCGGATGCCCATCTTCCTCACGTCGTCGACGACTTGAGCGACCGTCAGGAAGTAGGAGGCGACGCCGTGGTGGGCGATCACGTCCAGCTCCCGGTGCATCCGCTCCCAGTACGCGTGCCGGGCGCCGTAGCCGTGCCGCACCATCCCGGCCGCCGCCCGTGAGGCCAGCGCCCGCTGGGCGGTGCGGCGGCCCGCGC
Source organism: Streptomyces phaeolivaceus (assembly GCF_009184865.1). Lineage (NCBI taxonomy): Bacteria > Bacillati > Actinomycetota > Actinomycetes > Kitasatosporales > Streptomycetaceae > Streptomyces > Streptomyces phaeolivaceus. The sequence goes on from NZ_CP045096.1 coordinate 1,790,198, forward strand.
CGACGAGACGCGGCTCGGGGAAGTGGACGGTGCCGAGGCCGAGGTCGTCCTCCGGGTCGACCAGACACTCGGCGGCCGTGGCCCGGGTCTGCTCCAGCAGCCGGTACGCGGTGTCACGGCGGTATCCGGCGGCCTCGACCACCCGCTCGGCGACACCCAGCATGGCGTCCGCGCCCTTGAGCCAGGCCTCCCCGGAGTCCAGCTCGCCCCTGGGGTCGACGGGGACGAGCCGCCGGGCCGCGTCCAGAACGTCGGCGACCGGGCCCATCCCGGGGTCGGCGTACCGTACGGCGTTGCTGAGCACGGGCCGTACGCGCTGCTCGGCGGCGAAGCCGACGGTCCGGGCGGCCAGCCGCAGCGAGCCGGGGCCGGTGCCCTCACGGCCGTGCCACACCGCCTCCAGCCGCAGGGCGTCGCCGTACCGCTCCCGCCAGGGTCCGAGGAGTCTCGCGGCGCGGTCGGGGCGCCCGGCGGCCAGCGCGCGCCCCACGTCGGAGGCGGGGCCGAGCAGCACGGTCAGGCCCTCGGCGGCGCACTCCGCCCAGGGCAGCAGCGGTGGAGTCTCGGTCCTGCCCCCGCCCGGACCACCTCCCGCATGCGCCGCCGAAACGATTCTGCACAGCTCGGCCCAGCCGCTCGCACCCTCGCGCGCGAGGAACGTCGCCCGAGGAGTCGACTCGTCGACGAAGGCACCGCCGCGCACGGGGGCACGCCGCCGGGCCTGCCGTCCGGCGCCGGGCGCGGCGCCGGACACGAGCGCGGGCACCTCCACCGCCAGCTCCACCCCGAACAGCGGACGGATCCCGGCCCCGGCGCAGGCCTTGGCGAACCGGACCGCCCCCGCGAGGGTGTCCCGGTCGGTGAGCGCGAGGGCGTCCATGCCCCGCCCGGAGGCGCGCTCGGCCAGCCGCTCCGGATGCGAGGCCCCGTATCGGAGGGAGAACCCGGAGACGGTGCGCAGATGCGTGAACCCCGGCACACGCACCTCCCGTACTCGGTCGATCACTCGACTCGAACATCAGTTCCCAGCCTTCCCGCCTCCACCATAGACCACTTTTCGAACTTCTGTACGACAACCATTCGGCCCCGTCCCACCTGCGCAAACGCCCCCCGCCTCGGACCGTGAGGACATGACACAGACGGCCGCCCCCGGCCCCTCCCCCGCCTCCGACCCCAGGTCCTTCCTCGACGAACTCAGGGACGGGGTCACCCCCCGGGCCACCCTGCTCGTCATCGGGGTGCTCGCCCTGCAACTGCTCTTCATCGCCTCGTACGTGGGAGCGCTGCACAACCCGAAGCTCAGGGACGTGCCGTTCGGGGTGGTCGCGCCGCAGGCCGCGGTGGCCGAGCAGGCGGTGACCCGGCTGGAGCGGCTGCCGGGCGAGCCGCTGGACCCGCGGACGGTGGCCGACCGGGCGGCGGCGCGCGAGCTGATCGTGGACCGGGAGATCGACGGCGCCCTGCTGATCGACCCGGCCGGCACCACCGACACCCTGCTGGTCGCCTCCGGCGGCGGTCGCACCCTCGCCAATGCGCTGGTCACACTCGTCACCGCGCTGGAGAAGTCCGAGGGCCGCACGCTGCGGACGGTGGACGTGGCCCCGGCCGACATCGGGGACGCCAACGGGCTCACGTCCTTCTACCTGGTCGTGGGCTGGTGCGTCGGCGGCTATCTGTGCGCGTCGGCGCTGGCGATGAGCGCGGGGGCGCGGCCCACCAACATCCGGCGCGGCATCATCCGGCTGGCCGTCCTGGCGCTGTTCGCGGTGCTCGGCGGACTCGGCGGCGCGGTGATCGCCGGGCCGGTCCTGACCGCGCTGCCGGGCAGTGTGGCGGCGCTGTGGGGGCTGGGGGCGCTGGTCGTCTTCGCGGTGGGCGCGGCCACGCTGGCGCTCCAGTGCGTCTTCGGGATCGCCGGTATCGGCGTGGCCGTCCTGCTGGTGGTGATCACGGGCAACCCGAGCGCGGGCGGCGCGCTGCCGCCGCCGCTGCTGCCGCCGTTCTGGGCGGCGATCGGCCCGGCGCTGCCCCCGGGCGCGGGCGTCTGGGTGGCCCGCTCGATCGCGTACTTCGAGGGCAACGACATCACCGGCCCGCTGCTGGTGCTCTCGGCCTGGGCGGTGGCGGGGGCCGCCATCACCTTGGTGATGGCGGCCCTGAGGCGAAAGCCGGAATCCCGGCCCGCCGCCGAAGCCTGAGGTCTGAGGCCTGAGGCCTGAAGCCTGAGGCCTGAGGCCTGAAGCCTGAGGCCTGAAGCCTGAGGCCTGAAGCCTCAGACCGGTCAGCCGATCTGCGTGCCGGTCGCCGACAGTGCCTCGGTGACGGGCTGGAAGAAGGTCTCGCCGCCCGAGGTGCAGTCGCCGCTGCCGCCGGAGGTGAGGCCGATGGCCTTGTCGCCGGAGAAGAGCGAGCCGCCGCTGTCACCGGGCTCGGCGCAGACGTCGGTCTGGACGAGGCCGTTGACGATGTCGCCGTTGCCGTAGTTCACGGTGGCGTCGAGGCCGGTGACCGTGCCGCTGTGGACCTGGGTGGTCGAGCCGCTGCGGGTGACCTTCATACCGACGGTCGCCTCGGCGGCGCCGGAGATGGCCTGGGTGGAGCCGTCGTAGAGGTTGACCTCGCTGGGGTGGTCGACGTCGGCGGTGTACTTGACCAGGCCGTAGTCGTCGCCGGGGAAGCTGGAGTCCGCGTTCTCGCCGATGACCTGGCCGTCGGCCGACCATTCGGTGATGCCCTCGGTGCAGTGACCGGCCGTCAGGAAGAACGGCTCGCCGCCCTTGACCACGTTGAAGCCGAGGGAGCACCGGCCGCTGCCGCCGGTGATGGCGTCGCCGCCCGCGACGAAGGGCTTGTACTCGCCCTGGGTGCGCTTGAGTTCGGCCTTGGCGCCGAGGCCGTCCACGACCTTGGTGAGTCTCGCCAGCTCGGCCTTGGAGACGGTGCGGTCCGCGGTGACGACGACCTTGTTGGTGGTCGGGTCGGTGGCCCAGGCCGTGCCGGGGATGGTGGCGTCCGCCTTGAGGGTCGTCCGGGCGCTCTTCAGCTCGGCGAGGGAGTGCTCGACGACACGGGCCTTGGCGCCGGCCGCCTCGACGGTCTCGGCGGCGGCCTCGTCCAGCACGTTCACGACGAGGAGCTTGCTCTTCGCGTCGTAGTACGTTCCCGCCGCGTCGGCACCGAGGTCCGCGTCGAGGGTCAGGGCGAGCTTTCCGGCCGCCGCGATGGAGAGCGCTTTCGGCTCGGAGGTCGGCGCGGTCTCGCTCGCGTTCGCAGTCTGGAAGGTCACTCCTGCGGCGACCAGCGCGGCGATGCCCGCGCCCGTCATGACGGCACGGCGCCTGGGTATGCGTCGGTGCTTCAACTCACGTCCTCCTGTGGGGGGTTTGGCCGCGCGGGGCGTGGGGCCCCGGCGACCGCAATTCGTACGGCGTGGGGGGCGACCGACAAGAAGAAACGCCGCGTCCATGCCAACTGTGCGGCGCCCACTATTCCTAGGCGTGCAGGGGGCACACAAGGTCGACTTCAGGCCGGACGAGCGACCGGGGCGCACGCCCCCTATGCCGCTACCGTCCGGTAACACCCCACCTCACGCTCCCACCGGTTCGCACTGCAAACACGGCAAGCAACGGCCTCTTCAGCAACGGGTGAGGTCTAGTCCTGTCTGAAACTCGCCTATCGTGTGGGGAAATTCGGGGTGCGTTGGCGTGCGTTGGCGGGTGCGGGTGCGTGGGGCTGATCGCGCAGTTCCCCGCGCCCCTGAAGAGCCGGGGCTGCGCCCCGTGCTCTTCGGGCCGAAAAAGCAGGGGGCGCAGCCCCTGCTTTTTCAGGGGCGCGGGGAACTGCGCGATCAGCCCCCACTCACCCGCACCCGCCAACGCACCCCCACCCGCTACGGCGCCCCCGGCCCCGGCGGAGCCCCTTGCTGGGCCCGTTCCAGGAACCGCAGCAGCTCCACCGGGAACGGCAGGACGAGCGTGGAGTTCTTCTCCGCCGCCACCGCCACCACGGTCTGCAGCAACCGCAGTTGCAGCGCGGCGGGCTGCTCGGACATCTCCTTGGCCGCCTCGGCGAGCTTCTTGGAGGCCTGCGGCTCGGCGTCCGCGTTGACGACCCGCGCCCGCCGCTCCCGGTCCGCCTCGGCCTGCCGGGCCATGGACCGCTTCATGGTCTCGGGCAGCGAGACGTCCTTGATCTCGACCCGGTCGACGGTGACCCCCCACTCCACCGCCGGACTGTCGATCATCAGCTCAAACCCCTGGTTGAGCTTCTCCCGGTCGGCGAGCAGATCGTCCAGTTCGCTCTTGCCGATGATGGACCGCAGCGAGGTCTGGGCCATCTGGGAGCCGGCGAACCGGTAGTCCTCCACCCGTACGATCGCGTCCGCCGCCGAGGTCACCTTGAAGTAGACGACGGCGTCCACCCGCACGGTGACGTTGTCCCGGGTGATGCCCTCCTGCGCGGGCACCGGCACCGGCACGATGTGCATGTTGACCTTCTGGAGCCGGTCGACGAACGGCACCACCATCGTGAAGCCCGGCCCGCGCACCGTCGGCCTCAGCCGGCCGAGCCGGAAGCCCCCCGCTCGTACTGCTTCACGACCCGCGCCGCCGACATCACGTACACCGTGCCGACGGACACCAGGGCCACCCCCGCCGCCACCAGCTCCTCGACCATCACGGCCCCCAGGGTCCGAAGTGGGCGTATGAGAGGGAGTACTCCACGGGCGCGCCGAGGGAGTACCCGCGGCGGCGCACACGCGCTCGGCGCGCACTCCGCACGCCTCTCGAAGGTAACTCCGCCGCCCGAACGAGGGCGAGCCCCCGCACACATGGTGTGTGGGGGCTCGCCTGCTACCAGCCGCAGCTGGGTGGGGTCCGGCGCCGGGGGGAAGTGCGCCGGCCCCGTTCGGCCTGTTGACGTGTACGTGTATCGCCCAGCGCCTAGTAGACGCTGACCCCGTACGCGCTCAGGGCCTCGGTGACCGGCTGGAAGAAGGTCGTGCCACCGGAGGTGCAGTTGCCGCTGCCTCCGGAGGTGAGACCGTACGCCACGCCGTTGCTGCCGTAGAGCGGGCCGCCGGAGTCGCCGGGCTCGGCACAGACCGTGGTCTGGATCATGCCGTAGACGATGTCGCCGCCACCGTAGTTCACGGTCGCGTTGAGAGCGGTCACGCGTCCGGTACGGGTACCGGTGGTGGAGCCGGTGCGGATGACATTGGTGCCCACGCTCGGAGTGGCGGCGCTGGTGATGTCGACGCTGCCCGCGGTGCCGTCCTTGGCGATGGTGGTGTTGCTGTAGCGCACGAGGCCGTAGTCGTTGGTCGGGAAGCTCGACCCGGCGGTCGGGCCGAGGACCGTGGTGCGGCCGGAGTTGGAGTACCAGGTGCCCGCGCCGTCGGTGCAGTGACCGGCGGTCACGAAGTAGTACGTGCTCCCGCTGCGAACGTTGAAGCCCAGCGAGCAGCGCCAGCTGGTCGCGTAGATGGCGTCGCCGCCCTTGATCAGCTTGTTGAACTTGCCCGGGGTCCGCTTGATCGTCAGAGCGTCGGCGTTCTCGCCCGCCGCCTCCTTGATCTGCGCCAGCTCGCCCTGGGAGACGGTGCTGTCGATGGTGACGACGACCTTGTCCGTCGCCGGGTCGATCGCCCAGGCGGTGCCCGGGATATCGGCCTTGAGCACCGATGAGCTGGCGCTCTTGAGCTCGGAGGCGCTGAACGTCTGGGTGCCTGCCGCGTTGGCGGTGGGGACCGTGACGGCGGCCGCGGCCGCGAGTCCGGCGGTCACGGCGATCAGCCGGGTCCGTCTCGCTATACCGCTGCGGGGGGTGGTGCGCTTGATCCTCACTAGTCGTTCCCTCCAAAGGGAAGTCGGGGGCCCGCGTGGGGTCGGGGCCCGTGAGGCGCAGATCAGGGACATCGGTCCGGATTCCGGACACGCCGTGCCCCTGACAAGGCGCTGGGGGGAAGTATTCGGCCGTACCGCCGACCCACGCAAGGGTGCCTTTCGGCCTCTCGGAATCCAACCGGCGCGCCCTCCACGTCAGTTGATCTCACCAGGCCATATGTGCGGGTTATGTGTGAATGCTGAGCGGCTCCCGGTGTGACCGGCTGACGGGTCGTCGGAGCAGGCCGCAGGGCCCGGGAGCGTCGAGCACCACTATCGTCGGCCGCGGCGGAGGGCACCCTCCGAGGCGCCCGGTCGGAGTACCCGGGTCCACCGCCCGGGGGTGTCCGGAAATCATGCGTTGGGCCGTTCAGCCGTCCCCTCCGTCATCCGGGTCCCACGGCCCCCGCCCTCCCCACCGCCCCGTTCTCCCCGCCGTCCCGCCCTCCGCTCCCGTCAGCCGGGCTCGGGCAGTCCGAGGTGGGAGCGCAGGGTCGTGCCCCGGTACTCCGTTCGGAACACACCCCGCTCCTGGAGCAGCGGCACCACCCGGTCCACGAACTCGTCGAGCCCGCCGGGTGTCAGATGCGGTACGAGGACGAAGCCGTCGACGGCACCGGCCCGCACGCACTCCTCCAGCTCGGCGGCGACCTCCCCACTTCTCGACTTCGCTCGAAGCGGGGCGAACTCGATCTGCGAGCGCGACCGCGGATCCGCCCAGACGGTGGTGTTGTCGGCCCCGGGCAAGTGCGCCGCGAGACGCATCCGCACCACCTCCCCCGTCCGCACGGTCATGTCGCTCCCCCTCGTACGGTCATGTCGCGCGCCCTGCCGCTTTCCCGGCCGCGGTGTAACGGTTGCCGGGCCGGGCCAGGCCCAGGTGCTCGCGGAGCGTGCTGCCCGGATAGAAGGTGCGGAACAGTCCGCGGTGCTGGAGCAGCGCCACCGTCCCGTTGACGAGTCGTTCCAGGTCACGGCGTGGTTCGACGGGCACGAGATGGAAGCCGTCCACGGCCCCGGCCCGGTGCCAGGCGATGATCAGCTCGGCGAGGTCGACGGGTCCGCCCCGGTACAGCGGACCGTGCGCGGTCGGCCGCGGCCCTCCCCCGCCGTGCCCCGGCTCGGCCGCGTGCTCCCCACCGCCGAGGTCCACCCGGAGACTCACCAGCACCCGCAGCTCATCGGGGTCCCGCCCGGTCCGGGCCGCCGCGTCCCGCAGTTCCCTCCGTACGGCGTCGGCGTGGTCCGGGGTGGCCGCCCGTACGAGGGCGACGTCCGCGTGCGCGGCGGCGGTCGCCCGGCTCTCCCTCTCGGTCGCGTCGACGACCCGTACGGGATGCCCCTGGGGCGGCCGGGGCACGATCGAGGGACCCCGGACGGAGAAGCCGGCGCCCTCGACGCCCTCGAAGTCGACGTGATGGACCTTCCCCCGGTCGATGAACCGCCCGGTCCCGATGTCGCGGATCTCGGCGTCGTCCTCCCAGCTGTCCCACAACCGGGCGGCCACGTCGGCCACTTCACCGGCCTCGCGCCACAACGCGTCGGCGGGCGCGGCGGGCCGCCGGCCGAACAGCCGGGCCTCCGCCTCCGTGCCCGACACCTCGATCCACCACCCGGCGCGCCCCCGGCTGACCCAGTCGAGGGTCGCCACGGCGGCCTGCACATGGAACGGCTCGGTGTGTGTCGTCGTCACCGCCGGCACCAGCCCGACCCGCCCCGTCTCCGGCGCCACCCGCGCCAGCACCGCCAAGGCGTCCAGCCCCGGCCGCCCGAACGAGTCCCCGACCGTCACGAAGTCCAGCGCGCCCCGCTCCGCCAGCCGCCCCAGCTCCACGAACGCCCCGGCAGCACACACCGCCCGCTGATCAATGGCAGCGGCCAGATGCAACCGCCCCCGACCGTACGACGACCCCATCCCGACCAACCTCTCTCCACCACGAGAACCACCCGAACCACCCGAACCACACGCCCCACGGGACGCCTCTCAACACACCGCCAAAATCACCCAGAACCACCTCGAACGGACCGTCCCCACCCGCCCCTCACGCCACCGCGCGGCAGTCCAGGTCGCGCAGGAACGCGAGTACGGCCCGAGCCGTCGCGTCGTTCTGGCGGAAGGCGGGGCCGCCCGTGCGTGGCCGGGTGAAGGCGCCGGGGGTGCGGCTGTTGGTGTAGGGGCCGAGGGCGAAGCGCCGGGGGTGCGGGCGTCCGGCCCGGTCCAGTACCCGGCCGTCCGTGGGGTCGACGGCGACCAGCCCCTCCACCGTCTCGACGACGCCCCCCTCGTCGTACAGCTCGCGCAGCAACCCGTCCCGGACCCGCGCCACCGTCGGCTCCGGCAGCCGCGCCTCGACCAGCGCCCTCGCCTCGACCAGCGCCCCGGGCACGGTGACGCTCGACGCCCGGAACACCCCGTCCTCGGCGACCACTCGCATGTCCGCCCCGACGAAGTTCAGGAGGCCGGCCCGGGACAGCGCGAGCAGCTGCCGCAGCCGGGGTCCGGGCGGCCCGGAGGCGAGATAGCTGAAGAACCCGTGCCACCAGGTCCCGACGTCACCGAGCCGGATCAGCTGCCCGTAGACGGACAACAGCCCGAAGAAGACACCCAGGTCGGCGCTGAAGGACGGGTCGTGCCGGCGCGCCAGATCGCCCTCGACATAGCCCCGCAGCCCGTCCTGGAACTCCTCGTACGACCCGTACCGCGCCCCCTCCAACGGTCGGTCCAGTGCGGCCAGGTCCAGCCGGTCGGCCGCGTCCGGCACCGCCGACGCCACCAGCGCCGCCCGCTCCCCCGCGTCCACGACCGCCGCGTACTTCTCCTCGAAGTCCGCCCAGGCCATGGCGGTCCGCCCGGGATGGGCGTGGAACAGCCGGTGGTAGTGGGCGAACCCCAACTCCTTCTCCACCGACGGCCACACATCCCGCCGGAAGTCCAGCCGCCCGACCCGGTCCGCGCGTTCCAGCAGCTCGTCGACCTCGGCCGGCCCGAAGAACCTCGGCAGCGGCGGCCGTTCCCCCGCCAGGTCGTACCCGATCTTCGAGTGGTACGGCACCCCGCGCCGCGACCCGACGTGCAGCACCGGCTCCCGGCCGGAGGGGTGATACGTCAACTCCCCCTCGGGGTCCCCCTCGTACCGCCCGCCGCGCCCCTCCGTCAGCAGCACCACGAGGTCGACGAAGGCGAGCCCGAAGCCCCGTACGAGCACCGGTTCCCCGGGGGCCAGCGCGGACAGATCGCTGTCGGCGGTGAAGTCGGGCGGCAGATGGACCAGCCCATGGGTGCGGGCGTACTCGGCCAACTCCTTCTGTTCGTCGTCGAGTTCGGCGTCCAGATGACCGAGCGCGAGGACGACGAGATCCGCGAGCAGTGGCCGCGGGCGCCCTTCGAGCCACACCTGCTGACGTCCCTCGGGCGAACCACCGATCCGCAGCGCCCGCCGCGGATGATGGTGGACGACGACGCCCTCGGGCAGATCTGCCACGGCGCTCTCGTGCACCCAGCGCAGATACTCGCCCTGGATGCGCCGGTCCGGGAAGAATCTCCCGTCGAGCCCGGCCCACTCGTGCAGGGTGGGTCCTTCCCGTACGGGCCCGTCCATCCGCACCGTCTCGTCGGTGAACATGGTGACGTCCTCGGCCTGCGAGTTCATCCACAGCAGCGGCGACTGGTCCGCCCGCCAGATACGCCCGGCACCCGGCGGATGGGGATCGACGAGATGGATGTCGAAGCCCGCGCCCGCGTACAGCGCGCCCGCGTTGGCGGCGATCCGCTCGATGAGCCCGGTACCGCGCGGCCCGGCCCCGACGATCACCAAGGACGGCCGCACGGACAAGGAGGAAGAGGAAGACGGCATGCGAAAGGCTCCGTGATGTCCGAGTCGAACACGGGTGCCTTCACACAGAGCGCGTCCCTGCGCGTGAACATGGACGCGGGCGACCGAGCCCCTCAGCAGCGGTCTGTGCCGAGAGTACGGCGGTCTTTCCCCTCACTGTCAAGGTTGTCCGAACTGTGAGCGCTACGTCTCAAGTCGGTTGACTCACCATCGGATGCCTGTTCCACTTAATCCATGTATTCGCAGCAGTGGCTGGTCAAGCGCTCCCACATCGACTTCGGTCGAGTGTGGTCCTCCTCCTGTTGAGCTGACCCGACCCCACTGCGCGCCCCGATTCTCGAGGGGCGCCGTTCCTGTTCTCCCTCTTGGCCTTCACACGCGCCCCCTCCCCTCGCGTTCGCTCTTCTCCTCAGCAGTCACAGCCGCAGCACTCGCACGCCTCGCAGCAGTCGCAGTCCCGGCAGCAGCCCTCGCGCTTCTTCCGGGACCAGGGACCCTCGTACTCCTTCGCACAGCACATCTGGCAGGTGCAGCACAGCAGGGTGAACATCCCGCACCCCGCCCAGAACCCCCGCCGCCGCGGCGGCTGCGGCCCCGGCACCCCGCCGAAGCCACCGCCCCCGCCGGCACCGCCACCACCCCCGAAGGGGTTCCCACCACCTCCGGCGAACGGATTTCCGCCGCTTCCGGCATACGGATCACCCGCGCCGCCCGCGTACGGATTCCCCGGCACCGGAGCGCCCCCGTGCGGATGCGCCCCACCGTGCTGGTGTGACCCGCCCTGCTGATGCGCCGCGCACACCGGCACCGTCCCGAACGCCCGGTCCACCGACCTGCGCAGCTCGTGCACGAGCAGCAGATGGGCCAGCCTGCCGTCCACGAACTCGACCTCGCGCAGCGCGAGCCGGATGCCGTGCAGCGCGTCATCGGCGAGCCGCCGGGCCTCGGCCACCGGGGTCCCCGTGGCGGTCAGCGGATTCCACGCGCCGGCGGCGGCGTCGGCGGTCCGGTCCTCCACCGCGTCCAGCAGATGGGCGAGCCGTCCGAAGAGACGTCCGGCCTCGGCGAGCGGTGCGGCGTTCCCCGGCCGTCCGGCCAGGACCGCGGTGTGCGCGAAGGCCGCCGCGGTCGCCGTCTCGGTCGGCTCGGTGACCGTCAGCAGTGGGGTGCCGAGCCCGGCGAGCGCCTCGATACCGACCTGCCGGTCCACGGCCTCGACCAGCACCGCCGTGTCGAACCCGATGTCCGATCCGGTACGCGCCCCGGCGCGTCCCCAACTGGTCGCGACCCGGCGCGCGGCGCGCGCCACCGGCTTGCGCGCCAGCAGTCCGTCCCCGTCGGCCACATGGTCACGCACCTTGGCGGAGGCCAGCACCAGCGAGACGGCGGCGGCGAGCCGCGCGCCCTCGCCCCGGGCGACGGAGGCGGTCCGCATCCCGCGCAGCGGGCAGGGCCCGGCGGTGCGCCGCCCCTCCGTACCGCTCCCGGCCTGAGCCTCCGTCAGAACCGAGACCAGCAAACCGTCATAGTTGGTGACGACCCGGGCGAACTGCCCGTGGTCCCCACGCAGTGCGAGACAGAGTCCGCACAGATGCGCCATCCATTGCGCCCACAGCCCGTCGTCGAGCCGATGCCCGCAGGGCCTCACCATTCCGAACACGACACTCCCCCGTGTCTTCCCGTGCCTTCGTACACCCGTCGGCGTGGCCGCATCGTAGCCGCCGTAACGTTCACCCGGACGGCCCGCGACTCACCCAAACGCCGCGAACAATATTATTTCACTCTCTGTCAGCAGGTGTGTACAGCGGAGCCCTTGGGGCACATGGACTCTCGACGAATTCGTTCTGCACCAGTACCGTCACGAAACCCCCGTGCGGCGTCTATCCACTTGGCGAGACATCCGCATCATGGACGACGATAGGGATGCGGAAAGCACGAAAGACCGCTGCGAGAGGAGGCGTCCATGGGATCGGTGCGCAAGGCGAGTGCCTGGCTTGGCCTCGTCGACGACAACGATGACGAGCGTTACTACGACGACGACTACGCCGATGAGCGGGAGTCCGGCTCCGGCGAGGCCTGGGTCACCGACCCTCGCGTCAAGGTCGCGTCCGAGGCCGCGCAGGACCACGGCCGCCGGATCGGCACGGTCACGCCGGACAGCTTCCGTGACGCCCGGCACATCGGCGAGCTCTTCCGGGACGGCGTCCCGGTGATCATGAACCTCACCAACATGGAGTCCGCCGACGCCAAGCGGGTCGTCGACTTCGCGGCCGGCCTGATCTTCGGCCTGCGCGGTTCGATCGAGCGGGTCTCCAACCGTGTGTTCCTGCTGACCCCCGCCGACACAGAGATCATCAGCGGTGAGGTCGCGAGCCGTCCGGTGGACGGTTTCTTCAACCAGAGCTGAGGCAGGGCCGCACGTCGGCCCTGCCTCCGGCATCCGGGCGTACGACGCGGCTCACCGGAAGGCGTCGAGACCGGTGAGCGCCTTGCCCAGCACGAGTTGGTGCATCTCGACAGTGCCCTCGTAGGTGAGCACGGACTCCAGGTTCGTCGCGTGCCGCATCACCGGGTACTCCAGGGAGATCCCGTTCGCGCCGAGAATCGTGCGGGCGGTACGGCAGATCTCGATCGCCTCCCGTACGTTGTTCAGCTTGCCGAAACTGATCTGCTCGGGACGGAGCCGTCCCGCGTCCATCCGCCGCCCCAGATGGTGGGCGAGCAGAATCCCCTTGTGCAACTCGACCGCCATGTCGGCGAGTTTGGCCTGGGTGAGCTGAAATGCCCCGATCGGCTTCCCGAACTGTTCCCGTGTCCGCGCGTATTCAACGGCCGACTCGAAACACGCGCGCGCGGCTCCCATCGAGCCCCACACGATTCCGTAGCGGGCGTGCGAAAGACAACTCAGCGGACCTTTCAGCCCCTTGACCTCCGGCAGTACGGCGTCTCCGGGCAACCGCACGTCGTCCAGGACGAGTTCACTGGTGACGGAGGCGCGCAGGGACCACTTGTGCGTGATCTCCGGCGCGGAGAAGCCGGCGGTGTCGGTCGGTACGACGAACCCCCGGATGCCGTCCTCGGTCTGCGCCCATACGACGGCGACCCCGGCGACGGACCCGTTGGTGATCCACATCTTCCGCCCGTCGAGCACCCAGTCGCCGCCGTCCCGCTTGGCGTACGTCCGCATCGACGCCGGGTCGGAGCCGTGGTCGGGCTCGGTCAGCCCGAAGCACCCGATCACCTCGCCCGAGGCCATACGCGGCAGCCACGCCCGCTTCTGCTCCTCGCTGCCGAAGCGGTGGATGGCGTACATGGCGAGCGACCCCTGCACGGACACGAGCGAGCGGATGCCCGAGTCGGCGGCCTCCAGCTCCAGACAGGCGAGCCCGTACTGCACGGCACTCGCCCCCGCGCACCCGTACCCCTGGAGCGACATCCCGAGCGCCCCGAGCGCCCCCAACTCCCGCGCCAGCTCCCGGATCCCGGGCAGCTCCCCCCGCTCGTACCACTCGGCGACATACGGCAACACCCGATCCCCGGCCCACCTCCGCACGGTGTCCCGCACGGCGAGATCCTCGGGGTCGAGCAGATCGTCGAGGCCGAGGAAATCGGCAGGGTCGAAGCTCATGGGGTGCACCTCCGGCTCACAAAACTAGCGACGCTCACCACCGTACCCATCCGCCCGCTCAGCCGCTCCTGGCCCAGCCCCGGCAAAGGGTGCCGAAACAGCTCAGCGCACCGACTCCGCCCGCACAGGCGCAGCCGTCTTCGCCTCCCTCGGCCCCGGCACCTCCGCGGCAGCGCCCCCGCACTCCATCCCCCGAGGCAGCCGCAGCGCCATCACCGCGCCCAGCACCAGCAGCGCCGCGCTCACCAACAGCGTGACGTGCAGCCCGTGCACGAACGAGTCCCGGGCGGCGTGTCGCAGCGCCTCCCCCGAGGACCCGCCCAGCCGGTCCGCGACCTCGTACGCCTCCCCCAGCGAGTGCCCGGCGGCGGCGGACGCCGACGAGGGCACCCCCGGCACGGACGACAACCCGGGCGTGTACGCCGCGTTCATGACGCTGCCGAGGAGGGCGATCCCGATGCCGGCGCCCAGCTGGTAGGAGGTCTCGCCGATCGCCGCCGCCCCGCCCGCCGAGGACGCGGGCGCCTCGCTGAGCATCGACTCGTACGCCCCGAAGAGCGTCGTCTCCAGCCCGAAGCCGAGCAGTACGAACCCGGCGAGCAGCAGCCCCGCGTTGTCCTGGCGCCCCATCGCCGTCAGCAGGACGACGGCGAAGGCGGTGAGACAGAAGCCGAGGGAGACCATGCGGCGCGGCCCGAAGCGGTGCAGCAGATGGGAGCCGACGAGTCCGGCCGCCATCGCGGCGATGGTCAGCGGCAGCAGCCGTAGACCCGTCTCCAGCGGGGACAGGCCGAGGACCAGTTGCAGATACTGCGCGGCGATCAGTTCGAGACCCACCAGCGCGAGCATGGCGAGGACGATGCAGCCGACCGAGGTGCTGAACGCGGGGCGGGCGAACATCCGCAGGTCGACCAGGGGATGCGTCCGGCGCCGCTGCCGTCGTACGAACGCGGTCAGCAGCCCGCCGCCGCCGAGGAGGGCGAGCGCGGTGCCCGGGTCGAAGGGCGGGTGTCCGCTGCCGAGCCGCTTCACGGCGAGGACGACGCCGAAGAGGCCGACGGCCGCCATCAGGGCGCCGACCACGTCCCAGGGGCCGTCGCGGTCGCCCGTCGACTCGGGCAGCAGCAGCCGGCCGACGGGCAGGCTGACGAGCATCAGCGGGATGTTGACGAGGAAGACCGAGCCCCACCAGAAGTGCTCCAGCAGGAACCCGCCGAGCAGGGGGCCGACGGCCGCGCCGACGGCGGCGACCGCGCTCCAGACACCGATGGCGAGCGCCCGCTCGCGCCGGTCGGGGAAGACCTGCCGCAGGATCGACAGGGTCGCGGGCATGATCATCGCGCCGCCGACGCCGAGCAGGGCGCGGGCCGCGATCAGGACGTGCGGGCTGTCGGCGAAGGCCGCGAGGGCGGAGGCGACGCCGAAGAGGGCGTACCCGAGGAGGAGGATCCGTCTGCGGCCGACGCGGTCGCCGAGCGTGCCGAAGAGGATCAGCAGCGCGGCGCAGACCAGCGGGTAGACGTCGACGATCCAGAGCAGCTCGATGCCGCTCGGTTTGATGTCCTCGGTGACCGCGGGCACCGCCACGTGCAGCACGGTGGCGTCGACGGCGACCAGGAGCAGGCTCACGCAGAGGACGACGAGGACGACCCAGCGGCTAGGGCCCTTCTGATGAATCCCCGTGGAAGAAGGAGCGGCGTTCGGTGCCTGCGATCGGCGTGCGGTGTGAAGGGTCTTGTGGCGGAGCCACCTGGCCCTTCGCGCCGTGCGGCGAGCGTGCGTGCCGAACGCCGCGACGCCACGGAGATTCATCAGAAGGGCCCTGGCACCGGCCCCGGTGTCCCGACGGCGTGGTGCGGCGGCCGTGGGCGTCCCGGACATGTACGTACCTCCCAGATGCTCTCGCGTTCGGCGGAACCAGCGGGGTGGGGACTCCCCGGCTGCTACGGCCCGGGAGGAGCGGCGTCCCGGGCCCGCGCATCGAATGGCGAGCGAGCCGTCAGCGTACGCGAGTCCCGGCCGGTGAAAGGTGGCGGGTGTCTCATGGAACCCTCATGTGAGGTGTGGCATACGCCACGCGGGGTCCGTCACCGTCCCTCGCGGTCGCTCACCGACGACCACGTGACCGTTTCCCGGCCGGTTCCCGGCTCGGGCGGTGCTCCGCCGATAATCGAGCGCGTGACCGATCTTGTTACGCGCCCGGCGCCGCCTCTCCCGAGGCGGGCCGCCCCCGCGCTCCTCGGGTACGCCGCCGTGCGCGTCCTGGGCCTCGTCGCCCTCGCCGGGTGGAGCGCGGCGCGCGACAAGAGCGCCCTGACACTGCTGTCGGCCCGCTGGGACTCGCTCTGGTACACCCGTGTCGCCGAACTCGGTTACGGCTACGAGGTGCGGCTGCCGAACGGCGACGTCCACTCGAACCTGGCCTTCTTCCCGCTGCTGCCGTGGCTGGAGCGGGCGGTGTCGGCGGTGACCGGGCTGTCGTACGCCCACGCCGGTCTCGTCGTCGGCACGCTCGCCTCGCTCGCCGCGGCCTGGGGGATCTTCGCGGTCGCCGACCATGCGTACGGGCGCCGGGTCGGGGTGTGCGCGGTGCTGCTGTGGGCGGTGCTGCCGGTCGGGATCGTGCAGTCGATGGCGTACACGGAGGCGCTGTTCACCGCGCTGGCCGCGTGGTCGCTGTACGCGGTGCTGACCGGCCGCTGGGTGACGGCGGGCGCGCTGGCCGCGCTCGCCGGGCTGACCCGCCCGGTGGGGCTGGCGGTGGTCGCGGCGGTCTGGGCGGCGGCGATCGCGTCCTGCCTGCGGGAGCGGCGGCGGCGCGAACCCGCTCCCCCGTTCGCACGAAGACGGAGCGCGGAGGCATCGAGGGGCGCCCGGCTCCGGCCGCGCGCCCTCGGAATGACCCTGGCGCCCCTGGGGGCCGGTGGCTACGTCCTGTGGGTCGGCCATCGCACGGGCAAGGGCCCGCTGGGTTACCTCGACGTCCAGGCGGGGTGGCGCAACGGCTTCGACGGCGGGTACGCCTTCGCGCGTTTCGTCGCCGAAAAGTTCACGTCGTTTCCGTCGGTCCCGGCGGGTGTCGGACTGATCATCGGGGTGGCGTCGCTCGTCTGGCTGTACGTGGTGTGCGTAAGACAGGGACAGCCGCTGCCGTTGCTGGTCTACGCGGGGGCGGTCACCGCGCTGGCGCTGTGCGCGTCGAGCTACTTCGGCTCGAAGCCCCGGCTGCTGATGCCCGCCTTCCCGCTGCTGCTGCCCCTCGCCCGCGCCCTCGCCGGAGCGCGTACCCGCAGGTCAGCGGCGATTCTCGGCGTTGTCGCGGTGGCCTCGGCGGTCTACGGGGCGTTCTGGCTGAACGGCTCGGGTCCGCCCTGATCCGCTTGCCACGGAGGGCGAGCGGACGGGTAATTCCACGCAAGCATTCGGTGAACGAATTCAAAAGGGCCGCAAAACGGGTGCTCTCCATTAGGCCATGGAATTGAAGGCCGAGTGGCGCAACGATTCGTCATTCAGCAGAAATAAACATCAATCTGAGAGCAATCCCACATCACGGCGTCATCACAAAGCCGGTGATTCACGCCGCGTCGGAGCTCACTCGCTGTAACGTCGATTGAGTGCGTACCGAACTAAAGCCGACCCGTCTGGACCGGGTCTTCTCCAGGCTGGACCGTGAGCCGGAACGACCGGCCCACATCGATGTGCCGGTGATGACCAGGCACCGGGTGGTGCTCTTCGGCTCCACCCTGGCCTTCTACGTGGCCATCGTGTGGGCCGTCGTGATCACCTCGTGGCTGGTCCGGCTCGACTGGCAGATCATGTTCTTCCGGCCGTACCAGCAGTGGCAGCAGATCCACGCCTTCCTGGACTACTACGTCGTCCTGGGCCAGCGCGGCCCCACCGCCGTGATGGTCGCCGCCTGGCTGGGCTGGCGCTCGTGGAGACAGCACACCCTGCGCCCGATGCTGGCGCTCGGTGTCTCGCTGCTGTTGCTGAACATCACGGTCGGTGCCGCCAAGATCGGCATGGGCCGCCTCGGCCCGCACTACGCCACCGAGATCGGCTCCAACGAGATGTGGCTGGGCGGCGACATATTTCCTTCGGGACACACCGCCAACGCCGTGGTGACCTGGGGAATCCTGGCCTATCTGGCGTCGACGCCGAGGGCCAGGCGCTGGCTGTCCGCGCTGTCCGCCGTGATCTCGCTCGGCGTCGGCCTCACCACCGTCTACCTCGGTACGCACTGGTTGAGCGACGTCCTGCTGGGCTGGGCCGCCGGTCTGCTGATCATGCTGGCGCTGCCCTGGTTCGAGCCGCTGATCGCCCGCGCCGAGGCCTGGCTCTTCTCGCTGCGGGACTCCTGGCGCGACCGCCGTACGGCGCCCGTGCCGGCGACCGCGCCGACGCCCACCGCCGTGGGGACGGCCCCGCTGCGGGCGCCCGGCGAGGAGCCCGCGACCGTCCGGGAGACCGGTGTCGCGGCCCGTGCCGCGCACCCGCCGATCGTGCCGCTGCATCTGGCCCCCGGACCGCATCTGAGCAGGTCGGAGCGGGCCCCGGTGACCCCGACCGGCTCCCGCCGACCGCCCCACGCGGACCGGGTCGCGCACAACGCGACCTCGGCCCGACCGCTGGCGGGCGGCTGACACGAGACAGCGGGGCCGGTACGCACACTCCATGCCCCGCACGGCGAAGGCCCGGCTCCGAAGGGAGCCGGGCCTTCGCCCGTCCTGGATCCGACGACGCGCGGTTCAGCCCTTCCAGGCGCGCCTCACCCGGCCGTCCTCGACCTCCAGGTTCAGCCGCCCGAAGCGGTACTCCATGGTGACGATCGCGCCCGGCGGCAGCTTTCTGACCGTGGACCAGCCGCGTTCCGCGGCGCGGCGCTCGGCGTTCGGCGCCTCCAGACCGACGTAGGCGTCGGGGTCGTCCCGGGGCTCTTCGGAAGGGGTGGGAATGGGTGCCATGACCGCCACGGTAGGCGCCCGGAGGGCCCGCTGTCCTCCCGCAGTCACGCTTCTGTCACAGAACCACGACACCCGATTCGGCCCAACTCAGTCACACGTACGGGCGGTTCCTTACGCCTTACGCGCGCTGCCGAACACAATTCCCGGCCCCTTCGACACCATCGCGAATAGCCCGTCGGAATACGTGTCCGGGGCCGTGTGTCCGGTGCATGTCCAGCCTTTTCCCACCGATTCCCGGACGGCTCCCGGAAGCCCCCACCTCATGGGAAATACACGGTTCCCGCACACTTCCCCCCTACGCCCCTGTCGGAGCGAGCGGGGCCGCGCGTGTCATGACGTGCGCACGGGTCCAGGACGCGGCGGCGAAGGGGCGAGCGATGGGGACCGAGACCGTACAGGCGCCGGCACGACCCGTGCGGGCGAGGAAGCCGGGACGTGTCGTGGTCGACTGGCTGACCACCACGGACCACAAGAAGATCGGCCACCTCTATCTGGTCACGTCGTTCCTGTTCTTCCTGGCGGCCGGTCTGATGGCGCTGGTGATGCGCGCCGAGCTGGCCCGGCCGGGCACCCAGATCGTGGACAACACACAGTTCAACCAGTTGTTCACCCTGCACGGCACGATCATGCTGCTGCTCTTCGCGACACCGACCTTCGCCGGCTTCGCCAACGAGATCATGCCCTTGCAGATCGGCGCGCCCGATGTCGCCTTCCCCCGGCTGAACATGCTGTCGTACTGGCTGTTCCTGTTCGGCGGGCTGATCGTGATGGGCTCGCTGCTGGTGCCGTCGGGGCCCGCCGACTTCGGCTGGTTCGCCTACGCGCCGCTGAACAGTCTGGAGCGGTCGCCGGGGATCGGGGCCGACATGTGGATCATGGGGCTGGCCCTGGCCGGGTTCGGGACGATCCTCGGCGCGGTGAACTTCCTGACCACGATCGTCGGGATGCGCGCGCCCGGGATGACGATGTTCCGGATGCCGATCTTCACCTGGAACACGCTGTTCACGTCGATCCTGATCCTGATGGCGTTCCCGGTGCTCGCCGCCGCGCTGCTGGTCCTGGAGGCGGACCGGCGGTTCGGATCGCGGGTGTTCGACGCGGCCAACGGCGGGGCGCTGCTGTGGCAGCACCTGTTCTGGTTCTTCGGGCACCCGGAGGTCTACATCATCGCGCTGCCGTTCTTCGGGATCATCACGGAGATCATCCCGGTCTTCAGCCGCAAGCCGATCTTCGGCTATCTGACGCTGGTCGGGGCGACGATGGCGATCACCGGGCTGTCGATCGTGGTGTGGGCGCACCACATGTTCGCCACGGGCGCGGTGCTGCTGCCGTTCTTCTCGTTCATGAGCTTCCTGATCGCCGTGCCGACGGGCGTGAAGTTCTTCAACTGGACGGGGACGATGCTGAAGGGCTCGCTGTCGTTCGAGACACCGATGCTGTGGGCGACCGGCTTCCTGGTGTCGTTCCTGTTCGGCGGTCTGACCGGGGTGATCCTGGCGTCACCGCCGATGGACTTCCATGTCACGGACTCGTACTTCGTGGTCGCGCACTTCCACTACGTCGTCTTCGGCACGGTCGTCTTCGCCACCTTCGCCGGGTTCTCCTTCTGGTGGCCCAAGTTCACCGGGAAGATGCTCGACGAGCGGCTCGGCAAGATGCACTTCTGGACGCTGTTCGTCGGCTTCCACACCACGTTCCTGGTGCAGCACTGGCTGGGCGCCGAGGGCATGCCCCGGCGGTACGCGGACTATCTGGCCGCCGACGGCTTCACCGCGCTCAACACCGTCTCGACGATCGGCGCGTTCCTGCTGGGCCTGTCCACGCTGCCGTTCCTCTACAACGTCTGGAAGACGTCCCGGTACGGGGTGAAGGTCGACGTCGACGACCCCTGGGGGTACGGCCGGTCGCTGGAGTGGGCGACGTCGTGTCCGCCGCCCCGCCACAACTTCGTGACGCTGCCCCGGGTCCGCTCGGAGTCCCCGGCGTTCGACCTGCACCACCCGGCGTTCGCGGCGATCACGCCACCTCAGACCCGGAAGGGGCAGGAGGGGACACCGCATCCCCGGTTCGGTCAAGAGCGGCCGACAGGCGGTCCCGAAGGGTCCTGATCGTCTCCGTCAGCGCCTCCGGCTCGACGACCTCGAAGTCGACGCCGGTCATCATCACGTGGATGGCCATCACATCGAGGCTCGGGGCCCCGGTGCGCAGCAGACAGCTGTGCTCGTCGTAGGGCTCCAGGGTGCCCGCCGACGGCGAGACCCGCGCGGCGGCCTCCTGGAGGGGCACCAGCAGCCGTACGACGGCGTGCGAGGCGTACGCGCGCGTGGAGACGCCTCGGGAGACGTACGCGGCGAGGTCCTCGGCCGGTGGCTCGCGCGGGGTGAAGCGCGGGCCGTGCGGTGGCGTGGGCGTGACCCGGTCCACGCGGAAGGTGCGCCAGCCGGCCCGCTCGACGTCCCAGGCGACCAGGTACCAGCGGCGCTCGGTGCACACCAGGCGGTGCGGCTCGACGGTACGGCGGGTGGTGGCGCCGCCGTGGTCGCGGTACTCGAAGCGCAGCCGCTCGGCGTCCCGGCAGGCGTTCGCGAGTTCGGTGAGGACGGCCGGGTCGATCGTGGAGAGCTGGGGGCCGCGCAGCAGCGGCACGGTGAAGGCGTTCAGGGCGCTCACCCGGCGGCGCAGCCGGCTCGGCAGCACCTGTTCGAGTTTGGCGAGGGCGCGTACGGAGGACTCGCCGATGCCGTCGATGCCCTGCCCGGCGGCCGAGCGCAGGCCGACGGCCACCGCGACCGCCTCCTCGTCGTCGAGGAGCAGCGGCGGCAGTTCGGCACCGGCGCCGAGCTGGTAGCCGCCGCCGGTGCCGGGGCTGGCGTTGACCGGGTAGCCCAGCTCGCGCAGCCGGTCCACGTCCCGGCGGACCGTGCGCGCGGTCACGCCGAGCCGGCCGGCCAGCTCCGAGCCGGACCATTCGCGGTGGGACTGCAGGAGCGAGAGCAGCCGCAGCAGCCTTGCCGATGTCTCCAACATGGGGCGAGTCTGCCAGCCGTCGAGGACAGGGAGTGTCCTCGACGGCTGCGCCTCAGCTCACGGCGACGACCGTGACGGACAGGTCGTTGTGGGCCGTGTAGTACGGCTCGCCCTCCACCGCGCCCCGCCCGGACTCGGCGCGGGACCTGGGGTAGACGAAGACCGGGTGCTTGTCGACGACGTCGTCGAGCAGCCGCCCGATCCGCACCCTCGGACCGCTCTCCCCCCGGGGGCGCAGCCACAGGTCCCAGTGGCCGGGCGGCAGTTCGCCGTAGGCGACGGTGAAGCGGATGTCGCCCCGGTCGTCGTCGGCGGTGAGGTCGGCCCGCACCGCGGGGGCCACGCCGTTCTGGTCGGCGATCTCGGCGTACGCGTCGGGGGTGGGCTCGGCGCCGTACAGCCGGGCGGTCACCTCCAGCCGGCCTTCGCCTATATGGAGCGCGCCGGCCTCGGCGTGCGGGGAGCGCTCCCAGCAGCGGAGGGTGAGGTTGCCGTGCTTGGTGCCGTACGGGATGCGGACGACGATCCGGTCGGCGGTGGGGACGGGAGCGCGGTCGACGAGGGAGCGCAGGTCGTTGACGCCGGGCGACAGCCGCAGCGGTTCGCCGTCGGCGACCTGGAGGTGGACGTCCCAGTAGCCCTCGGGGAGGGCCACGCCGCCGGGCAGCGCGGCCCTCAGACGGCCGTCGCCGGCCGGGGTGAGGGGCAGGCGCACCTCCGGGTCGCCGTCGCGGGAGACGAGGACCAGGTGGGCGGGGCCGGGCTCGCCCAGGTCGGGGACCTCGAAGGTCAGGCCGCCCGCGAAGTCGGCCACGCAGTCGGCGCGCGGGGGCATCGCCCGGTCCTCCCGGTCGTCGCGGCGTGCGGGCTGTTGCGGAGCCAGCGTCATCATGCGGTGCGCCCCTTCTTGAAAGCGGTTCGTCCGGCATCCCGAACGGCGTACGCGCCACCGAGCAGGGCGCCGCGGGTGCGGTGCAGGGAGCCACGCATCCGGCCCACCGAGGAGGCGCCGCCGCGGGCGACGAGGCCGCCGAAGAGCGTCTCGTAGCGCTCGGCGATCCGGGCCGGGTCGAAGCGCTCGGAGTCCTCCAGCGCGGCGTGCGCCATCCGCTGCCGCTTGTCGTCGTCGTTGATGAGTTCCAACAGACCGCCGGCGATGGCCTTGACGTTGCCGACCTTGACCAGGCGGCCGTCGACGCCGTCGTCGATGATCTCGCCGGGCCCGTGCGGGCAGTTGGTGGAGACCACCGGCAGTCCGCAGCGCATGGCCTCGACGATGGTCATGCCGAACGACTCCAGGCTGGAGGTGACGGCCGCGATGGAGCCCTTGGCCCACTCGGGCTCGATGGGGTTGGCCGGGCCCATCAGATAGACATGGTTGTAGAGGCCCAACTTGTCGACGAGGGCGCGGAGTCTGTCCTTCTGCTTGCCGCCGCCGTAGATCCGCAGCCGCCAGTCGGGGCGCTCCTCGCGGACCTTGTCGAAGGCCTTGATGAGCAGGTCGTAGCGCTTCACGGGGGCGAGCCGCCCGGCGGCCACGACCCATTTGCCGGTGCCGTCGGCCGGGTCGATGCCGGGCGCGGGCACCGGGTTGGGCACGGCCCGCACCTGGACGCCGGGCAGCCGCATCTTCGCGCCGTACGCGCGCGCGTCGGCCTCGGTGGTCGTGGTGAGGGCGTCGAGCCTCGGGTAGACGCCGCGCAGGGTGGCGCGCAGGGCCGAGGAGTGGCTGTCGAGCGTCAGATGCTCCTGGCCGACCCGGATCGGGCCGCGACGTGCCTGCCGGGCCAGGTGCACGTTCAGCCCGGGGCGGGTGCCGACCAGGACGTCGGCGTCGACCGAGGCGAGGTGCTCGGCGATCCGCCGGTCGGTCAGGGCGCTGTACTGGTGGTGACGGCCCTCGGCGCGCGGGAAGACCTTGGCGGGACGCTCCAGGTCGGCGTGGCCCTTGTCGGCGCCGCCCTCCCGGATGTCGACCAGGCCGCGCAGCCGGACCTTCGGGCTCACGTCGAAGACGGGCTCGTCGCGGTGGCGGAAGACGGAGACGATCTCCACGTCGTGCTGTTCTGCCAGGGTGTTCGCAAGGTTGTACGTCGTGCGGATCGTCCCGCCGATCCCGTACGCGTTGTGTATGAGGAATGAAATGTGCATGCGTCCCCCGAACCCCCTGATTTCCCTGGTCATCCGCTGATTTCCCCGGTCATCCGTCAATGGCGGTGCTGGTCCACCGCCACACGCTTAGACCCGGCATCCCTGGGAATGGTTGGACTTCCACATCAACTTGTTCCGCAACGGTTGCCCGATCGATAGCCGCAGGAGGGAACCTGTTCGCCTCGAATCGCATCAGGGCCTGTAGGGGAGTTGGGGCACGTCGAAGCAGTTGTCGTTCATGTCCCCCTGGCTCAGCCACCCCTTCCCGTCCTGCCAGCGGGCCACCGACACACAGGTCCTGCGGGTCTTCGGGGGCTCGGCGAGCCGCTCGAAGCGGACCGGGACGAGCAGTCCGTCGGCGCTGTAGGGCTCGGCGCGGTTCATGAACCGGTCGACGCACGCGCGCGTGACGCCTTCCGGGGCCCCCGCGCAGGAGCGCGCCGCGTCCGTGAACCACATCGCGGCGGCCCAGCCCTCCAACTGCCACTGGGAATGGGTCTCCAGCCCCTTCGTGGCGTCCCGGAACTCCCGTACGGCCGCGTCGCCGTCGTCCGCGAAGTTGCGGCTGGAGCCGGTGGCCCACAGGGCGTTGCGGCAGCGCGGGGCGTCCTTGTAGTCCTCGGCGACCGAGGAGGTCCAGTTCTGGACGTTGGTGACCTTGGCGGTGATCTCGGCGCCCACGTCGTCCAGCGCCTCGCAGAGCCGGGCGTTGCCGTGCCCGTCGATGGCGTCGAAGACCAGGTCGGCGCCCTGCTCCTTGATGTCGGCCGCCGCCGCGCGGAAGTTGGGCAGCGCGAAGTCGACCTGCTCGGTGACGACCCGGTACCCCTCGGCCTTCAGCCCCTGGACGACCAGGCGGGCGTAGGCGGCCGACGCGGACTGGTTGTAGGAGACCACGGCGGCTGTGCGGGCGCCGTGCTCGCGCTCGAAGTAGCGGTACACCTCGGTGCCGCCGTACTGCTCCCCGTCCCAGCCGGTCGTGCCGTGTCGGGGCGCGAGGCTGCCGTAGACGCTGTACAGGTACGGATAGGTGTCGTACGCCGGGCCGATGGGCTGGCCGCCGATGTCGGGCACGCGCGCGCGTGCGACACGGGAGGCGCCCGCGTAGTCGAGGGCGGTGGTGGCGACCAGCGCCACCACGTCGTCCTCCTCGACGAGTTCGTGCACACACTCGTTGTTGCCGACGCCGCTGCCGCCGTCGTCGCACTCCCGGACCTCGACCCGGCGGCCGTCGACGCCACCGCGCGCGTTGAGCGCGGCGAACCAGGCCTTCGCCCCGTCGCGCGGCCCGGTGAACGCGGACCCGCCCACCGGGCTGGTGACGCTGGTGATGATCCCGACGCGCAGCGGCTCGGCGGTCGCCGGAGCCGTGGCCGCGGCGGTGTCCCGGCGCTCGAAGTCGCTCTCCGGGAGCCGGCTGCCGCAGGCCGTCGCCAGGAGCAGCAGCAGACCGGCGGCGGCCGTCTCAGCAGCCCGGACCCGGAGTCGCATCGCCGCTCAGCGCGACCAGTCCGCACAGCGTCTTGACCGACACCTTCCAGGTGCCGTCCTGCTCGACGGCCGTGCCCGCCGCGTCCGGCAGGGCCGTGGCACCCTCCAGGAGCAGCGTGTACGTCACATCGGCGCCGGTCGCGGAGGTAAAGGCGACCTTCTGGACCTCGGCCTCCACCTGCCCGCCGCGCTCGTCACCGCTGAAGGCCGCGAGGACCGGGCCCATCTCGTCGCCGTTCTCCAGAACGGCCTGCTTCTCCTCGGTGGAGGTGGAGGGGTCGAAGAACGTCTTCCAGTTCTGCTGGATCTCCTTCTCGGCCGCCGCGGTGTCCGCGGGCCCGCTCGCGGACGCGGTCGCGGACGTCGTCTCCTCGGCCGGTTCGCTCGCCGTCCGTTCCACGGAGGGGGTGGGCGGTGCCGTGTCGCCGCCGCCCCCGCTGTCGTCGCTGCACGCCGCGAGGGCCGGGGCGAGGAGAAGGACCAGGGCGGCGGCCAGCGCCGTACCCCGTCCCGCCGCCCCCGGACCGCGTCCCCGCCGTCCGTTCGCCCGCCTGAGGTCGCTCCCGAGAACCATCTGGCTCACCACCGGGTGTCGGTCCGGGCGGCACGCGCCCGGTTCTTTCAGGGTCAGCTTGCAGAAGGCATAGTGCAAGCCATCGGCAGGGTTGAAAAGCTGTCAGACACACGACGTGTGGGAGCCACGGATGCCCCGGATGCCCCGTATGCGGACAGCCCGACCGCCGACCGCCCGGCCCCGGACCGCGCACCCCGTCCTGTGGGCCGGCTGGGCCGCGCTCGCCGGGGGCGCGGTGCTGTGCGTGATCGGCTGGTACGGCGTCTCCGGCGAGCGGTTCGCCGAACGGCAGCTCCCCTACCTCGCCTCCTGCACGATCCCCGGCGCGGCACTGATCGTCGGGGGCGCGGTCCTCCTCGCCCACGTCCGCGACGCCCTGGCCGCCGCCCGGGTCGAGGAGCTGTACGGCCTGCTGGTCGCCGCCGAACCGGTCGACACCGCCGCCGGGTCCGGGCGGGCGGACGCGCCCCTCGCCGTCAGCGGCCGACTGCTGATGGTGCCCGGCGGCACGCTCTGGCACCGCGCGGACTGCCCGCTGGTGGCCGGCAAGGCGGAAGCGGTGCCGGTGGACTCCCGGGTGCTGACGAGCGGCGACCTGCGGCCCTGCCCGATCTGCGAGGCACCCGACCGGGACGACGACTCCACGGACTCCACGGACTGGTGGTGGTGACGGGCAGGGGCGGCCAGATCTCCCTGGGCCAGGCGGGATACGCGGGCCTCGGCGCCCTGTTCACGGCGCTCCTGACCGCCGGCCGCTTCCCCTTCCTCCCCGCGCTCCCCGAACTGGCCGCGCTCCTGGTGGCCGTGCTCCTGGTGGCCCCTCTCGGGCTGCTGACCGGCTGGCCCGCGATCAGCCGGCACGGTCTGGCCCTGGCCCTCGCCACGTTCGCCGTGGGCGTCGGCGTGAGCCGCTTCGTCTTCGCCCAGCCGTACGCCACGTCGGGGCTCACCGTCACACGTCCCCCGGGTTTCGAGGGCGACCGCGCGTACTACGTCCTGGAGTTGGTCCTTCTCTCCCTCGCCCTCCTCGCCGCCCACGCCCTGCGCCGGGGCCGCACGGGTCGGGCGCTGGCCGCGATGCGGGACCACGAGGCGGGGGCGTCGGCGGCGGGCGTGCGCGTCCCCTCGCTGAAACTGGCGGCGTTCGTGACGGGCGCCGCGCTCGCCGCGCTCGGCGGCGGGATGCTCGCCATGGGCGTCCGCGCGTTCGACCCCGCCGCCTACGATCCCGTCCGCGGCCTCCTCTGGTTCGCCGCGATCGTCGTCCTCGGCGCCGACAGCACCGTCGGCGCCCTGGCCGCAGCCGCCCTCCTCGTCGGCCTGGACGCCGGCACCAAGGGCGGAGTGGCAGCCGCGACCATCGGCCTCCTCGCCACCTTCCTGGGCCACTTCCCCACCGGCCCCTACGAGGCGGCACGGACACGGATCGCCCGTCTGCGGGCAGGGGCGGGGCCGCGTGGCGAACTGACGGCGAGGGGGAGACGGGCCCGGGAGAGGGTACGGACGGGGGCGAGGGCCGGGGCGGGGAGTGGGGGTCCGGCGGGGTTCGGCGGGGCGTGGGGGCCGAGGGAGACGGCGGGGCTGAACGGGGCGGTTGGGGTCGGGGGTGGGGTCGCGGTCGGGGGGAGCCTCCGCTCGGCGCGTGGCTCGGCAGGGGGGCGGTGGGGCGATGCGGAGACAGGGAAACTCGACCGCACCGAACCCGGTCCAGAGAAGCCCGACCCCACCGAACCCGGCGCAGGGAACCGCGGTACCGGGGCCGGCGAAGGAAAGCCCGGTGGGGAGCTGCCCGGCGCCCCGGGCCCGGCGGCCGTGGCCGACGCCGACACCGAACAGGCGCCCGACGCCCCCGTCGGCCCCCCGGCCCACCGCATCCCCCGCTCCCCCTCCCCCTCTCCCTCCCTCCAAGCGCGCAACCTCCACCTGCGCTACGGCGAGTTCACGGCTCTCGTTGGGGTCGATCTCGATGTCGTGCCCGGTCGGGTCGGTGCTGTCGTGGGGCCGAACGGGGCCGGGAAGAGCACCCTCTTCCACTGTCTCGCCGGGACGCTGCGGCCCGGGAGCGGTCGGGTGCGCCTGGGCGGGCGGGACGTGACACGGCTGGCCGCGCACGCCCGTACCCGGCTCGGAATCGCGCGGACGTTCCAACAGCTGGCGGTCTTCCCGTCGTTGAGCGTGGAGGAGAACGTCCGCGTCGGCGCCGAACAGGGACGGACCGCCGATCCCGGCGCCGTGGAACGGGCGTTGCGGCTGCTCGGGCTGGACGGCGCGGTGCGGACGGCACCGGCGGCCGGCCTGCCGACCGGAACACTGCGCCAGGTCGAGCTGGCGAGGGCGCTCGCCGGGAGCCCCCGCGTACTGCTGCTCGACGAACCCACCGCCGGACTCGACACCACCGAGGTCGCCGCCCTGGCCCGCGTGCTGCGCGCCCTCGCCGACGACGGCATGGCCCTGCTGGTCGTCGAGCACGACCTCGACCTCGTCGCGGACCTCGCGGACGTCGTGCACGTCATGGCGGGGGGCCGGATCGTCACCTCCGGCCCCGCCGACCACGTCCTGAGTCCGCCGGGCGCCCTCGGCCCGCCGGACCCGCTCGACCGGGCGGTCGAACGATGACCCTCCTCTCCCTGCGCGACGCCCGCGTCCGCTACGGCCCCCTGGAGGCCCTGCACGGCCTCACCCTCGCCGCCCCGGGCCCCGGCCTCACCGTGCTGCTCGGCCGCAACGGCTCCGGCCGTACGACCGCGCTGCGGGCCCTCGCCGGCACGGTCCCGCTCTCCGGCGGGGCCGTCGTGTGGGACGGGGCCGACGTCACCCGGACCCCCGCGTACGAACGGGCCCGGCGAGGCCTCGTCCTCGTACCGGAGCGCCGGGCCGTCTTCGGTTCGCTGACCGTGCGCGAGAACCTCGCACTCGCCGCGCCGGACCTGCCGTACGCCCTGGACGCCTTTCCGCCGCTCGAACCCCTGCTCGCGCGCCGCGCGGGCACCCTCTCCGGGGGCGAGCAGCGCATGCTCGCCCTCGCCCGTGCCCTGTCGGCCCGCGCGCGTGTGGTCCTCGTCGACGAGCCGACCCAGGGCATGTCACCGGCGGTCGCGGCCCGTACGTACGAGCTGCTGGGCCGCCTCGACGCGTGCGTGGTCGTCGCCGAGCAGCGGCTGCCGCCGGTGCTGCGGGGCGTACCGGGCGTACTCGTGTACGAACTCCGGCGCGGGGCACTGGCGTTCGCCGGTGAGGCGGTCGAACTCGCCTGATCCGTCGCGCCGCGTGTGCCCCGCCCGGCTCACCGACCAGGCGTCAGAGGTCAGAGGTCGAGGCGCTGCCCGGGGACGATCAGGTTGGGGTCGGCGCCGACGACGGCCCTGTTCGCGGCGTAGACCTGCCGCCAGGTGGTCCCGTGCCGGGTGGCGATGCCGCTCAGGGTGTCGCCCTGCCGGACGGTGTAGTCACCGCGGGACGCGCCGCGGTCCGGGTGGGCGGAGGGACGCGACGGCACCTTCGCGGGGGCCTGCCGCACGGATTCCCGAGCCTTGTCGGTCTTCCCGGACCCGGTGGAGGGCGCGGCCGGCGCGCCGCCGGAGGCTCCGGCGCGGCCGGAGCAGGTGGGCCACGCTCCCCAGCCCTGCGCGCGCTGCACCTTGGTGGCGACGGCGATCTGCTGGGACTTGGAGGCCTTGTCGGCCGTGGCCGCGTAGGCCGTGCCGCCGTAGGCGCGCCAGGTGGAGGCGGCGAACTGGAGTCCGCCGTAGTAGCCGTTGCCGGTGTTGATGTGCCAGTCGCCGCCGCTCTCGCACTTGGCGATGCGGTCCCACACCCCGCTGTCGGCCGCCGAGGCACTGCCGGTGACGGCCAGGAGCCCGAGCGGGGCGAGCAGTGCCGCCCCGGCGAGAACCGCCGCCGTACGCGTCCTGCGAGTGCCGCCGCGGGTGGTGTCGGCGCATCCACATCCAGGCATGAAGATCCCTCTCCACGGACCCGGGGTCCCCCGGGCGGGGCGCTTCCCGCGTACGGACGCGGGGGTCGCGCTCCGCCCCGTCCGCCGACGGTGGTGCTGCTGCGCGCTGTCTGGCTCTGCGCGGCCGGCGGACGTACCCGAGCGGTGCTCGTTGCACACGGCGGGGAATGTAGGGATGTTGACGGGCTGTCAGCAAGTAATCGCTTGTCATACGAGGCCAGTTCGCCGTTACCCCGAGTAGCGACGAGTTCCGGCCACCCACTTCATTCCCTGATTTCCGGATATGTCATCCAGGGCCCCTGTTGACCTGTGACCCACTTCACCGGGTCAACTTCGCCGGACCCTCGGGAAGTTGGCGCGGAGTAACCGATTCCGCCCACGGATTCACCCTGCGCCGCGGTTGGTTCGATTCCGTTCGTCATCGGGCGTGACTCCGGCCACAGATCGCCCGTTGTCTCTGCATGAGCCGGAACCTCCGCGCTCAGGGGCCGGGCGCCACCCGGCACCGACACGCACCGCATCCCGAGGAGCCACCCGTGCCGCGCATGCTCGAGGTCAGCGACGAGGTACGCGCCGAGATCGGCGACGAAGAAGCCGACCGGCTGCTCGCCGGAGAGAACGCCCCCGGCGGCTACGACTGCACGTCCTGCCGCACCCCCGGCGACTCCGAGCAGGAGCGCACCAGCACCGTCCTCTTCGTCGGCGACGAGACAGCCGTTCTCGCCTTCGCCCACGCCACCTGTCTGCCCTCCCAGGTCGTCCAGGTCACCGAGGAGCAGTTGCAGGGCGCCGCCCGATCCATCGCCGGGGACGCCCCGGCCGCCCAGGCCGCGCCCGAGCAGGCCGTACTCGGTGTCACCAGCGGACTGATCCTGCTCAGCGGCGAGTTGCACCCGGCGCTGGTCGTCGAGCCGACCGCCCCCATCGCCCGCCCGGGTACGACGGGGGTGGGCGACGACTTCCTGCCGCTACTCATCGAGCAGGGCTTCATGCCGCTCCCCCAGATCGACGCCGTACCGCCCGTGCTGCACGGCTGGTCCGTCCTGCTCGCCATGGGTCAGCTGCACGCCATCCTGCAGCCGGGGAGCACGGGCGGTTCGCCGGTCGCGTGGTGGCAGGCCCATCAGGCGCTCCAGGTCGCCGACGCGTGGCGGGCCGCCGCGAACAAGCATCAGCAGGTGCTGATGTTCGCGGCGCCGGTCGGGTCGATCGGGCGGCAGCCGCGGGAGGATCTGCTGCGTGACGCGCTCGACAAGGCCGCGGCGAACGGGAAGTTGGTGGCGGCCACGCTGCCGCTGGCCGGGACGTGATCGCTCCGCTCGGCGGGCCGTGACAACCCGCCGTAGCAATGCGGCTGGTCAGTCGGCTGCGGGTAGTTCGGGGCTTGTCGCGCGGTTCCCCGCGCCCCTGCGGGGCGCTCACCCACCCCGGAGGCTGAATGGTTGAGGTAGCGCATCTCTTGCCCCGTGGGGTCGTTGGCACAGACGTGCACGCATACGACGTACCTCGCCGCCAGTCCTACCAGTCGATCCCGTCCATGCGGCCGACTCAGGATCCGTCGGGCGGGCCCTCGGCCACGCCCATCTACGACTCGCTCTACGCGGAGTGGGTCAGGACCTACCGGACCCTGCCGGGCGACCGGCACGGGGAGGAGGAGTTGGGGTTCACCGGCTTCGGGACCCTGTCGCACGGCTCGGGCGGACATCGCACCACCGGGTCGTACGCCTCCGGCGCGTACGGCTCCGGCGCGTACGGCTCCCGGCACGCGGCTGGGCATCTCGCCACCCAGCGCGATCCCCAGCCCGGCCAGGCGCCCTCGACGGCGGCCGTGTGGCAGCCGGTCGGACGGATCCCCACCGGGCACACCGGGATGCACCACATCCCGTCCCCGCTGCCGCCGGGACCGCGCCGAGGCCTTTGAAGCGGGCACCTCGTACGGGCACCCCGTACGTGACATGAGGAGGCGGCCACCCGGGATCCGGGTGGCCGCCTCCTCAGTCATAGCGCCCGCGGCTGCTTCTTCTGCTTCTTCTTCTGCTTCTTCTGCTTCTTCTTGCCGGGCCTTCGTCTACTTCTTCTTGCCGCGCTTCTCGCGCACCCGTACCGAGATGTGGATCGGGGTGCCGTCGAAGCCGAACTCCTCGCGCAGGCGGCGCTCGATGAAGCGGCGGTAGCCCGCCTCGATGAAGCCGGAGGCGAAGAGGACGAAGCGCGGCGGCTTGGTGCCGGCCTGGGTGCCGAAGAGGATGCGGGGCTGCTTGCCGCCCCGGATCGGGTGCGGGTGGGCGGCGACCAGCTCACCGAGGAAGGCGTTCAGCCGGCCCGTCGGGACGCGGGTCTCCCAGCCGGCGAGGGCGGTCTCGATCGCGGGGACCAGCTTCTCCATGTGCCGGCCGGTGCGCGCCGAGACATTGACCCGGGGAGCCCAGGCGACCTGGCCGAACTCGGTCTCGATCTCCCGCTCCAGGTAGTAGCGGCGCTCCTCGTCGAGGGTGTCCCACTTGTTGTACGCGATGACCATCGCGCGGCCCGCCTCGACGGCCATCGTCACGATCCGCTGGTCCTGCACCGAGATGGACTCGGAGGCGTCGATGAGGATGACGGCCACCTCCGCCTTCTCGACGGCGGCGGCGGTGCGCAGCGAGGCGTAGTAGTCGGCGCCCTGCTGGAGGTGGACCCGCTTGCGGATGCCCGCCGTGTCGACGAACTTCCAGACGACACCGCCGAGTTCGATCAGCTCGTCGACCGGGTCGCGGGTGGTGCCCGCGATCTCGTTGACGACGACGCGCTCCTCGTTCGCCACCTTGTTGAGGAGCGAGGACTTGCCGACGTTCGGACGGCCGATGAGCGCGATCCGGCGCGGGCCGCCGACGGCGGTGCCGAAGCTCTGCTCGGGCGCCTCCGGCAGGGCCTCCAGGACGGCGTCCAGCATGTCGCCGGTGCCGCGGCCGTGCAGCGAGGAGACCGGGTGCGGCTCGCCGATGCCGAGGGACCACAGCGCGGTCGCGTCGGCCTCGCCGCTCGGGCCGTCGACCTTGTTGGCGCAGAGCACCACGGGCTTGCCCGCCTTGCGGAGCAGCCGGACGACGGCCTCGTCGGTGTCGGTGACGCCGACCTTGGCGTCGACGACGAAGACGACCGCGTCGGCGGCCTCGATGGCGTACTCGGCCTGGGCGGCGACGGAGGCGTCGATGCCGAGGACGTCCTGCTCCCAGCCGCCGGTGTCGACGACCTTGAAGCGGCGGCCCGCCCACTCGGCCTCGTAGGTGACACGGTCGCGGGTGACGCCGGGCTTGTCCTCGACGACCGCCTCGCGGCGGCCGATGATGCGGTTCACCAGGGTCGACTTGCCGACGTTCGGACGGCCGACGACGGCGAGGACGGGCAGCGGGCCGTGGCCCGCCTCCTCGATGGCGCCCTCGACGTCCTCGACGTCGAAGCCCTCTACCGCGGCGAGCTCCATGAACTCCGCGTACTCGGCGTCGCCAAGCTCTCCGTGCTCGTGCTCGGAGGGAAACTGGTCGTTCATGAAGTCCGTACCTCGTAGTTCATCGTGGTGATCGGTGGAACACCCGGCGTGTCCGCCGGCCGGTCCACTACTCAGTGTCGCCCAGCGACCGATCGGACGCCCGGCGTTTTACCGGCGGCCGGTGAGCCGCCGGGCATGGTCCAGGTGTGCGCCGAGCTGCCGCTGGATGCGCACGGTCGCCTCGTCGAGTGCCTTGCGGGTCCGCCGTCCGCTGCCGTCGCCCGCCTCGAACGGGTCGCCGAAGACGATGTCGACGCGGGAGCGCAGCGGAGGCAGCCCCTTGATCAACCGTCCCCGCCGCTCCGTGCTTCCCAGGACGGCGACCGGGACGATCGGCGCGCCGCTGCGCACGGCGAAGTAGGAGAGCCCGGCCCGCAGCGAGGCGAAGTCGCCCTCGCCCCGGGTGCCCTCCGGGAAGATACCGAGCACACCGCCGCCCGCCAGGACGGCGAGCGCGCGGGTGATGGCGGTGCGGTCGGCGGTGGTACGGTCCACCTCGACCTGGCCGACGGCGCGCATGAACGGGCCGAGCGGACCGATGAACGCCTCCTTCTTGACCAGGAAGTGCGAGGCCCGGGGCGCCACGCCGATGACCATCGGGCCGTCGACGATGTGGGAGTGGTTGGGGGCGAGGATCACCGGGCCGGTCGCGGGGACCTTCCAGGCGCCCAGCACCCGCGGCTTCCACAGCCCGTACATCAGACCGACGCCGATACGCCGGCCCACCTCGGCGCCGATCGGCGAGGGAACCTCGGCCGATGTCGTCCCGGCCGGGGTCGCCCGGGACGACGGGGCCCGCTCCGCGGAGGCCTCGCTCACTTCCCCGCCCGCTTCTCCTCGACGAGGGTGACGACGCACTCGATGACCTGCTGGAGGGTGAGGTCCGAGGTGTCCACCTCGACCGCGTCGTCCGCCTTGGCGAGCGGCGAGGTCTTCCGGCTGGAGTCGGCCGCGTCCCGCTTGAGCAGCGCCTCGCGGGTCTGCTGGACGTCGGAGCCCTTCAGCTCACCGCTGCGGCGGGCGGCACGGGCCTCCGGGGAGGCGGTGAGGAAGATCTTCAGGTCGGCGTCCGGCAGGACGGTCGTGCCGATGTCGCGGCCCTCGACGACGATGCCGTTCTCCGCGCCCGACGCGATGGACCGCTGCAGCTCGGTGATCCGCGCCCGCACCTCCGGTACCGCGCTGACGGCGCTGACCTTGGAAGTGACGTCCTGGGTGCGGATGGGTCCGGCGACATCGGTGCCGTCGACGGTGATGGTCGGCCCGGACGGGTCGGTGCCCGAGACGATCTCCGGCTTGCCCGCCACGGCGGCGATCGCGGAGGGGTCCTCTATGTCGATGCCGTTGGTGACCATCCACCAGGTGATCGCCCGGTACTGGGCGCCCGTGTCCAGATAGCTCAGCCCGAGCTGCGCGGCCACGGCCTTCGAGGTGCTCGACTTGCCCGTGCCGGAGGGGCCGTCGATGGCAACGATCACTGTGGCGCGTTCCACTGGGGAGCACCTTTCCTGGTCCGAGGTGGTGGGGGCGAGACGGAAGACGCCCCGCACAAGGGTACTGGGTGCGCGTAGCCCATCCGGCCGTGCCCACGGCCACCGCTGCGGCCGTGACCGTGGCCGTGGCCGCCCGGTCCTACTGCCGGATCGCCCAGCCCCGCTCCCGCAGCGCCCCCGTCAGCACCACCGCCGCCTTGGGCTCCACCATCAGCTGCACCAGACCGGCCTGCTGCCCGGTGGCGTGCTCGATGCGGACGTCCTCGACGTTGATCCCGGCGGCCCCCGCGTCGGCGAAGATACGGGCCAGCTGGCCGGGCTGGTCGTCGATCAGGACGGCCACGACCTCGTAGGCGCGCGGAGCGGACCCGTGCTTGCCGGGGACGCGGACCTGACCGGCGTTGCCCCGGCGCAGCACGTCCTCGATCCCGCTGACGCCCTCGCGCCGCTTGGCCTCGTCGGAGGCCTGCAGCGCGCGCAGCGCCTGGACGGTCTCGTCGAGATCGGCGGAGACATCGGCGAGGAGGTCGGCGACCGGTCCGGGGTTGGCGGAGAGGATGTCGATCCA
This sequence comes from Streptomyces phaeolivaceus, assembly GCF_009184865.1. Taxonomy (NCBI): domain Bacteria; kingdom Bacillati; phylum Actinomycetota; class Actinomycetes; order Kitasatosporales; family Streptomycetaceae; genus Streptomyces; species Streptomyces phaeolivaceus. Next base: position 1,825,293 of record NZ_CP045096.1, read on the forward strand.
CATCCGGGGGTCGGAGGCCGCGATCCGGGTCACGTCCCGGATGCCCTGTCCGCACAGCCGTACGGCCGACTCCTCGGCGTGCTCCAGCCGCGCGGCGACCAGGCTGGAGACCAGGTGCGGCATGTGGGAGACCAGGGCGACGGCCCGGTCGTGGGCGTCGGCGTCCATGACCACCGGGACGGCCCGGCAGTGCGAGACCAGTTCCAGGGCGAGGTTCAGGACCTCGGTGTCGGTGTCCCGGGTCGGGGTGAGCACCCAGGGGCGCCCCTCGAACAGATCACCGGTGGCGGCCAGCGGGCCGGACTTCTCGCGGCCCGACATGGGGTGGGTGCCGATGTAGGCGGAGAGGTCGAGGCCCAGCTCCTCCAGCTCGCGGCGGGGGCCGCCCTTGACGGAGGCCACGTCGAGATAGCCGCGCGCCAGGCCCCGGCGCATGGCGTCGGCGAGGGTCGCGGCCACATGCGCGGGCGGGGCCGCGACGATCGCGAGGTCCACCGGGCCGTCGGGCGCCTCGTCGGTGCCGGCGCCGAGCGCGGCGGCCGTACGGGCCTGCTCCGGATCGTGGTCGGTGAGGTGGACCGTGACACCGCGCTGGGCCAGGGCGAGGGCGGCGGAGGTGCCGATCAGCCCGGTGCCGATGACGAGGGCGGTTCTCACTGGGCGATGTCCTTGCGGAGTGCGGCGGCGGCCCCCAGGTACACATGGGCGATCTCGGAGCGCGGCCGGTCGGACTCGATGTGCGCGAGTATCCGGACGACCCGGGGCATGGCCCCCTCGATGTCCAGTTCCTGCGCGCAGATCAGCGGGACGTCCACGATGCCGAGCTTGCGGGCGGCGGCGGCCGGGAAGTCGCTGTGCAGGTCGGGGGTGGCCGTGAACCAGATGCTGATCAGGTCGTCCGGGCCGAGCCCGTTGCGCTCCAGGACCGCGGTGAGCAGTTCGCCCACCTGCTCGTCCATGTGCCCCGCCTCGTCCCGTTCGAGTTGGACGGCGCCCCGGACCGCTCGTACCGCCACGGCTGTGCTCCTCGCTGATGTACATCCCGGCTCGTTGTACGACCAGCCTAGTCAGCCCGCGCCTGCCCGGTGCGCGGCGCCCGCCTGCCGAGACGTGCGGCGCGGGAGGCGCCCCCGGTGGCGGATCTTCGGCGCGCAACCCGACAATGTCTCGCGAATGTCACTGTCCCGTCACTTGGGGTGAAATACCTCCATGCGCCCCTGGACGCCGCCGCGCGGGTCCGCTTGCATGGGGGAGGCCGTCCGCGCCACGCCTCGGGGGAGGCTCGTATGAAGCGCTCCGGACCACTTGTCACTCTGCTCGGCGGGCTGGTGCTGGCACTGATCCTGCTGTCGTTCAACGCGACGACCGGGACCCGCGCCGGCTCGACCTCTACCACGAACGACCCGCCGCCCGCCTCGGCCGCGCCTAGCCCGTCCCCGAGCCCGTCCCCGACGAGGAACTCGCCGTCGCCGCGCGCGACACCCTCCCCGCCGGCCGACGCCGACTACGCGGGCCGTACCGACGACGACTCCGCCGCGATCGCCGTGACCCTGCGCGACGGCAAGGCGGTCGCCTACTTCTGCGACGGCCGCACCCAGGAGTCCTGGCTCAAGGGCGATGTCGAGGACGACGGCGGCATGCGGCTCACGAGCAAGGACGGCGCCGAGCTGAACGGCACGCTGAAGGGCGGGAGCGTCCGGGGCACGGTCGACATCGGCGGCCGGGAGTACGGCTTCACGGCGCCCGAGACCGGTGAGTCCGCGCTGTACCGGGCGACGGCCAACGTCCGCGGGGCCGAGGTCGACGGCGGCTGGATCGTGCTGCCGGACGGCAGCCAGGTCGGCATTCTCAAGCGCGACGGCAAGGCCGCGGCAGCCCCGGAGATCGACCCGGAGACCGGTGCGGTGACGGTCGACGGACAACAGCTCACGGCCCGCCCCGTCACCCCGGAGAGCAGCTCATGACCGTCGACCCGAACGCCGCCACCCAGGACTTCCCCTCCCCTCGACCCTCCCCCGCCGGCCCCGGCGGCGCCTCCCGCTATCTGGTCCCGGCGCTCGTGGCCTGCGCGGTGGCGGTCGGCCTCGGCGTCTACGGCAAGGCGCACGACCCGGCGGGCACCGCGTTCAACCTCGCGGGGTTCAGCAGCACGGGCGCCGTGAAGTCATGGCTGGCGACGGTGTCGTTCGGCTTCGCGCTCGTCCAGCTGACCTCGGCGCTGATGCTGTACGGCAAGCTGCCGGGCCCGAGCTGGTCGGGGGTGCTGCACCGCTGGTCGGGGCGGGTGGCGTTCCTGGTCGCGGTGCCGGTGGCGGTGCACTGTCTGTACGCCCTGGGCTTCCAGACGTACGAAACACGCGTTTTGTGGCACTCTCTCCTGGGTTGCTTCTTCTTCGGTGTTTTCAGTGCGAAGATGCTGCTGCTCCGCTCGGAGCGACTCCCCGGCTGGCTCCTGCCGATCGTCGGCGGTCTCGTCTTCACCGCTCTCACGGTCGTCTGGCTGACCTCCGCCCTCTGGTTCTTCCGCACGTTCGGAGTGACGACATGACGATGGGTTCGACGCGGCGCGCGGTCCTGGCGACCGGCGCGGCGGGCACGGCGGCGCTGCTGGTGGGGTGCGGCGAGTACGGCGGGGACGACGGCGGCGACGGCGGTGACTCCCCGGCGGAGACCTCGCCCGGGGACGCGGGCACCGGTGGCGCCGGTGAGGAGCTGACGACGACGGCCGACATCCCGGTGGGCGGCGGCAAGATCTTCAAGGAGGAGAAGGTCGTCGTGACACAGCCCGCGGAGGGCGACTTCAAGGCCTTCTCGGCCGTCTGCACGCACCAGGGCTGCATCGTCAGCGGTATCGCGGACGAGACGATCGACTGTGCCTGCCACGGCAGCAAGTTCAAGATCACGGACGGTGCGGTGGTGCAGGGACCGGCCACGAAGCCGCTGCCCGCCGAGGAGATCAAGGTCTCGGGAAATTCGATTCGGCTGGCCTGAACCACCCCGTACGCTCCCGGGCATGCAGCCCCCGCATCCGCATCCGCACGATCTGGTCCGCGACCACACCGTCTACGCCTGTGTGATGGGGTCGCGGGCCTTCGGCCTGGCCACGGACGACAGCGACACCGACCTGCGGGGTGTCTTCCTGGCCCCCACCGAGCTGTTCTGGCGCTTCGAGAAGCCGCCGACGCATGTGGAGGGGCCTGCGGAGGAGCAGTTCGGCTGGGAGCTGGAGCGATTCTGCGCTCTGGCCCTGCGCGCCAACCCCAACATCCTGGAGTGCCTGCACTCCCCCTTGGTCGAGCACATCGACGCCACGGGACGTGAACTGCTGGACCTGCGCGGGGCGTTCCTCTCCCGTCAGGCCCACGAGACCTTCGCCCGCTACGCCCTCGGCCAGCGCAAGAAGCTCGACGCGGACGTCCGCACCCACGGCGCCCCCCGCTGGAAGCACGCCATGCATCTGCTCCGCCTCCTGATGAGCTGCCGGGACCTGCTGCGCACGGGCACACTCACCGTCGACGTCGGCGACCGGCGCGACTCCCTGCTCGCGGTGAAGCGCGGCGAGGTCCCCTGGGCCCGGGTGGAGTCCTGGATGGCCCGGCTGGCCACGGAGGCGGAGGAGGCGGCGGCCCACAGCCCCCTCCCGCCGGAGCCGGACCGGGCCCGGGTCGAGGACTTCGTCGTACGCGCCCGACGCGCCTCGGCACTGCGCTCCGCCTCAGCCCTTCAGCCCCTCCAGGCGGACCCGGACGACGAAGTCGTGCAGGGCGTCGTGGGCGGAGGGACTCTCCGGCAGCGCTGACAGGGCCTGCTCCTCGTCCAGGACGCCGTGCAGGCGCTCCACGTCCGCCGCGACCCGCTCCTGGTCGACCTCCGCCTTGCCGTGCTCCAGGGCCGCCTTCGCCGCGACGAGGTCCGGGAGATACGCGGGCGCCTCGGCGAGCTGCGGGAGCAGCGTGGGCAGATGGGCCTCCACCTCGCCGCGGCGCATCAGATGGATGCCGGTGAGCAGCACCCGGAACGTGTAGAGCAGTGGCTTGAGTTCACCGGTCTTCTCGAAGAGCCGCCACTGGGTGATGGCGAACCCCCGGTAGTGGTGGGCGTGGTGACGGGTGAGGACACCGGGGGCGAGCGCCACCAGTTCGCGGTGCGACTCGCCCGTGTGCACGACGAGCGGGGAGAGCAGCTGCTCCAGCACATAGCCGTTGCGGCGCAGCATCAGCCGGGCGAACTTGCGCAGGTCGTGGGTGACGAGGTCCATCTCGACCCCGTCCCGGTCCCACATCCTCGACCGGGTCTCCTCCGGCTCGCGCAGCCCGACCAGTTCGGCCGCCGGCAGCAGATGCGCACCGCGCAGGTCGACGTCCGAGTCGCGCGAGGGGAAGCCGTACAGATGGGCTCCGGAGACGGTCGCGAACAGCAGGGGATCGGGCTGTTCGGCGACCACCGGGGCCAGGTCGGTGTCGAGGGCGTCGAGGGTGTCCGTCATCCCTCAAGCGTCCCAGAGCGCCCCCAGCGACACGAGGTCACCCTGGTACTCGATCCGGTCGGCCCACTCGGCGGGCCAGGCGTCCGGCCCGTGGTAGGCGCCCGCGAAGGCGCCGGTGAGACAGGCGATGGAGTCCGAGTCCCCCGAGGTGCAGGCGGCGCGGCGCAGCGCGGTGACGGGCTCGTCGACGAAGAGCAGGAAGCACAGCAGCCCGGTGGCGAGGGCCTCCTCGGCGACCCAGCCCTCCCCCGTGGCCAGGCAGGGGTCGGTCTCGGGCGACGGAAGCCGCAGGGCGTCCTGGACCCGGTCCAGGGCGTCCAGGCACTCGTCCCAGCCCCGGGCGATGTAGTGCTCGGGCGAGGGGTCCTGGCTGTAGGTCCACAGGTCGCCGAGCCAGCGCGCGTGGTAGCGGGAGCGGTTCTCCAGGGCGTACGACCGCAGTCGGCCGACCAGGCCCAGCGGATCGGTGCCCTGGGCGAGCAGCCGTACCGCGTGGGCGGTGAGGTCGGAGGCGGCGAGCGCGGTGGGGTGGCCGTGGGTGAGGGCGGCCTGCAACTGGGCGGCGCCCGCGCGCTGTTCGTCGCTGAGCGGGCCGATCAGGCCGAGCGGCGCGACCCGCATGTTGGCGCCGCAGCCCTTGGAGCCGATCTGGCTGGCGAACTGCCAGGGGTGGCGCTCGACGGCGAGGAGGTCGCAGGCGACCAGGCAGGTGTGGCCGGGGGCGCGGTTGTTCTCCGGGGAGCGGGACCACTCCACGAACTCCTTGCGGACGGCCCGTTCCAGCGCCTCGGCGCCGAGCGAGCCGCGGTCCATGGCCGCCCGCAGCCCGTGCGCCAGTGCCAGCGTCATCTGGGTGTCGTCGGTGACGATCGCGGGCCTCGGCAGCTCCATCTTCCGCCAGGGGCCGCACTTGGCGAGGATCGACGGGATGTCGTTGAACTCCGTCGGAAAGCCGAGGGCGTCTCCGAGGGCGAGTCCGAGCAGGGATCCGGTGGCGGAACGCTTCGTACGGAGCGTCATGGTCATCAGGGCCGTCCTTCCGTGGTGGGTCGGAGCAGGGGCGGGTGCAGGGCGGTGGCCCCACCCGCTCGGTACAGTGCGGCGGGCTTGCCGCGACCGCCGGTCAGACGGGCGGCGCCGGGCACCTGTTCGACGAAGCCCGGCGTGGCCAGCACCTTGCGCCGGAAGTTGGGCCGGTCGATCGGAGTGCCCCACACGGTCTCGTAGACCTGCTGCAGCTCACCGAGGGTGAACTCGGGCGGACAGAAGGAGGTGGCGAGACAGGTGTACTCCAGCTTGGCACCGACGCGTTCGTGGGCGTCGGCGAGGATGCGGTCGTGGTCGAAGGCGAGCGGACCGATGGCGTTGAAGCGCAGCCACTGGGCCTGGGCGGCGTCACCGCCGCCGTGCGGGACGGGCGGGTCCGGGAACAGCGCGGCGAAGGCGACGGTGACGACCCGCATCCGGGGGTCCCTCCCCGGCTCGCTGTAGGTCCGCAGCTGCTCCAGATGGAGCCCGGCGACGTCCTTGACCCCGGTCTCCTCCGCGAGTTCCCGCAGGGCGGCCTCCTCGGCGGACTCGTCCGGCAGCACGAACCCGCCGGGCAGTGCCCAGCGGCCCGCGTACGGCTCCTGCCCGCGCTCGACGAGCAGCACCTGGAGGGTGCCCGCGCGGACGGTGAAGACGGCCAGGTCGACGGTGACGGCGAAGGGTTCGTAGGCGTACTTGTCGTAGCCCTCGGGTGAGGTCATGGCCTTCGCCCCCTTTATGGTCACCATGACTAATAGTCATCACGACTATAAAAGCGACGGGTGTCCGGGCACAACCCTTTTACGGGGAAAGGAAGGCCAAGAACCGCGTCAAGCACGGCACCGGGAACGGCAAAGGGCCGGCCCCGACGGCAAACCCGGGACCGGCCCACCGCGCGCACGCGGTCGAAAATCCGACGGAGGCTAGAGGTCGACCTCCTGCATCAGCATCCCGACCTCGGTGTTCGACAACCGGCGCAGCCAGCCCGACTTCTGGTCGCCGAGGGTGATCGGCCCGAAGGCGACACGCACCAGCTTGTCGACCGGGAAGCCGGCCTCCGCCAGCATCCGGCGCACGATGTGCTTGCGGCCCTCGTGCAGGGTCACCTCGACGAGGTAGTTCTTGCCGGTCTGCTCGACGACCCGGAAGTGGTCCGCGCGCGCGTACCCGTCCTCCAGCTGGATGCCGTCCTTGAGCCGCTTGCCCAGGTCGCGCGGGATCGGGCCCACGATGTGCGCGAGATAGACCTTCTTCACGCCGTACTTGGGGTGGGTCAGCCGGTGCGCCAGCTCACCGTGGTTGGTGAGCAGGATGACACCCTCGGTCTCGGTGTCGAGCCGCCCGACGTGGAACAGCCGCGTCTCGCGGTTGGTCACATAGTCGCCGAGGCACTGCCGGCCCTCGTTGTCCTCCATCGTGGAGACGACACCGGCCGGCTTGTTCAGCGAGAAGAACTGGTACGACTGTGTCGCGACCGTCAGCCCGTCGACCTTGACCTCGTCCTTCTCCGGGTCGACGCGCTTGCCCTGCTCCAGGACGATCTCGCCGTTGACCTCGACCCGCGCCTGCTCGATCAGCTCCTCGCAGGCCCGCCGGGAGCCGTAGCCCGCGCGCGCGAGGATCTTCTGCAGCCGCTCGCCCTCCTGCTCGGCGCCCGGGAAGGTCCTGGGCAGCTTGACGTCCTTCTTGTTCGCGTACCGCTCCCGGTTGCGCTCCTCGGCCCGCGCGTCGTACTCACGCGAGGTCGCCGGGGCCCAACGGCCGCGCCCACCGCTCGGGGACTGCTTGGGGCCACCCTTGGCACCGCCGCGCGCGGACGCGCCGCGCCCCGACTTCGGCCCCTCCTGGGTGCCGCCGGGGCCCACGTCGTAGCGCCGCTCCTCCGGGCGCGGGTTCTTCGGCCGGCCGCCCTGCCTGTCGTCGCGGTCGTTCCCGGCACCGCGGTAGTTGCCGCGGCCCGCGCCGCTCCCACCTCGGCCACCGCTGCTCCCGCCGCGGCCGCCGCTGTTGCCACCACGGCTCCCGCCGTTGTTTCCGCTGCTGTTCCTGCCGCTACTGCTTCGCATCAAAGTTCCGTCTTGTCGTCTGCGTCCTCGGAATCCGGGGCGTCCGGATCGAACGACGGGACCCCCTCCTGCGTCTCGGCCTCGATCGCCTCAGCCTCCGGGAGGAAGGGCGCGAGCTCCGGGAGCTCGTCCAGGCCGCGCAGGCCCATCCGCTCCAGAAAGTAGTTCGTCGTCCTGTACAGGATCGCACCTGTTTCGGGTTCCGCGCCCGCCTCCTCGACCAGACCCCGCTGCAGCAGCGTCCGCATGACCCCGTCGCAGTTGACCCCGCGCACGGCCGAGACCCTGCTCCGGCTCACCGGCTGCCGGTACGCGACCACCGCCAGCGTCTCCAGCGCGGCCTGGGTAAGCCGGGCCTGCTGCCCGTCCAGCACGAACCGTTCGACGGCGGCGGCGTACTCGGGCCGGGTGTAGTACCGCCACCCGCCGGCGATCAGCCGCAGCTCGAACCCGCGCCCCTGCGTCGCGTACTCGTCGGCCAGTTCCCTGAGCGCCTTGGAGATCTGCCTCTTCGGCCGCTCCAGGATCTTGCTCAGATGCTCCACGGTCGCGGGCTCGTCCACGACCATCAGAACGGCCTCCAGGGCGGGCCCGAGGTCGAGGTCGGCGACGGTACGCGGCCCCGCGGGCGTATCGGTTCTCTCCTCGCTCACGCCTTCTCCTCCTTGGACGGCTTGGACGACTCGGGGGGCTCGGGCGGGCGGTCGAACTCGTCCGTGACCACGGGTTCCGCGCCCTCGTCCCCACCGGTCCAGCGCACGGTCAGCTCACCGAGCGCGGTCTCCTGGTCGAGGGCCACGGCCTTCTCGCGATACAGCTCCAGCAGGGCGAGGAAGCGGGCGACGACGGTGAGGGTGTCGTCGGTGTCCTCGACGAGCACCCGGAAGGAGGCCTCGCCCAGCTCCCGCAGCCGGGCCACGACGATCCCGGCCTGCTCCTGGACACTCACCAGCGGCGCGTGGATGTGGTCGACGTACACCTGCGGCTTCGGTTTCGGCTGCATCGCCTTCACGGCCAGCCTGGCGAATCCTTCCGCCCCGATGCTGATGACCACCTCGGGCAGCAGTTCGGCGTGCTGCGGCTCCAGCCCGACGGTCCGTGGATACCGCCGGGCCTCCTCGTCCAGCCGCCGGTTGAAGATCTCCGCGATCTGTTTGTACGCCCGGTACTGCAACAGCCTCGCGAACAGCAGGTCCCGGGCTTCGAGCAGCGCGAGATCCGCCTCGTCCTCGACCTCGGCGGCGGGCAGCAGCCGGGCGGCCTTCAGATCCAGCAAGGTGGCGGCGACGACGAGAAACTCGGTCGTCTCGTCCAGGTCCCAGTCCGACCCCATGCCCCGGATGTGCGCCATGAACTCGTCGGTCACCTTGGAGAGCGCGACCTCGGTGACATCCAGCTTGTGCTTGGAGATCAACTGAAGGAGGAGATCGAACGGCCCTTCGAAATTGGCGAGCCGAACCTTGAAGACCCCGTCATCAACGGCGTCAACGGCATCGACGACTTCGGCCTCGGCCTCGACTTCGACGGGGACGACACCCGAGGGCTCCTCGTCACCGCCGCCCGCGTCGACCGGCTCGACCGGCGGAGCCGAGGGCGGAGCCAGCGCCCCCCTCCCCAGCGCACGCCGACGACCGGTGGAACCACCGGAGGCCGAGCCCGCGCCAGAGGAGTCAAACGAGGTCATAGCCCCCGCAGGCTACCCCTACCGCCCCCGCAGCCGCCGTACGAGGATGCTCGCGTCCCCGCGGGACTCCAGATCCGCCAGCACCACGGCCACGGCCTCCCGCACGATCCGCCCGCGGTCCACGGCCAGCCCGTGCTCCCCGCGCAGCACCAACCGCGCGTGTTCGAGATCCATCAGCTCCTCGGCGGAGACATACACGGTGATCTTCTCGTCGTGCCGCTCCCGCCCACTGGGCCGGCGCCCGGAGGCCCGCCCCCGCTTACGGGACCCGGCGGCAGAACCTTCCTGCGGCTTCCCCTGAGGCTGAGGCTGACGCCCGGCCGCCGCGGCCCGCTCGGCCCCGGCCGCGGCGGAGCGACTGCGCGGCTGGTCGCCGTCGGACTCGGCGTCCGCGGCCACATGCTCGGACCCCTCGCCGTCACCGCCCCGCACGGGCACGGACGGCGGCGCGTCCTCCGCTCCGGCGCCGACGGCTCCGTCGCTCTCCCCGGCGGGAGCGGGCACACGGGCTTCTCCGTTGGCCCCCCGCCGGGGAGTGGACGGCTGCAGCGCCATTCCCCCTGTCGTACGGAAGAGTTCGTCGGCCCCCGGCAGACTCACTCGGCGTGACACCGGGCGAGCACCTCCCTGGCGAGCTGGCGGTAGGCGGCGGCGCCGACGGAGTTGGAGGCGTACGTGGTGATCGGCTCACCGGCGACCGTGGTCTCCGGGAAGCGGACCGTGCGCCCGATGACCGTGTGGTAGACGTGCTCGTCGAACGCCTCGACGACGCGGGCGAGGACCTCACGGCTGTGCACGGTGCGCGAGTCGTACATGGTGGCGAGGATGCCGTCGAGCTCCAGGTCGGGGTTGAGCCGCTCCTGGACCTTCTCGATGGTCTCGGTGAGCAGCGCGACTCCGCGCAGGGCGAAGAACTCGCACTCCAGAGGCACTATCACCTTGTGTGCGGCCGTGAGCGCGTTCACGGTGAGCAGGCCGAGCGAGGGCTGACAGTCGATCACGATGTAGTCGTAGTCGGCCATCAGCGGCTTGAGCGCCCGCTGCAGGGTGGACTCGCGCGCGACCTCGGAGACCAGCTGGACCTCGGCCGCCGACAGGTCGATGTTGCTCGGCAGCAGGTCCATGTTGGGGACCGCGGTCTTCAACAGGACCTCGTCGGCCGACATGCCCCGCTCCATGAGCAGGTTGTAGACCGTGAGGTCGAGCTCCATCGGGTTCACACCGAGGCCGACCGAGAGGGCGCCCTGCGGGTCGAAGTCGACGAGCAGGACCCGGCGCCCGTACTCCGCGAGCGCGGCACCCAGGTTGATGGTCGACGTGGTCTTGCCGACGCCGCCCTTCTGGTTGCACATCGCGATGATCTTCGCGGGACCGTGGTCGGTCAGCGGACCCGGGATCGGGAAGTACGGCAGCGGGCGACCGGTCGGACCGATGCGCTCGCGGCGCTGACGGGCCGCGTCGGGCGCGAGCGTGGCCGCGTACTCCGGATCGGGCTCGTACTCGGCGTCGGGGTCGTAGAAGTGCCCGTCGGGCAGCTCGTCGTAGTCGGCGAAGTGGTTGTGGACCCCGCCACTTCCGTCGCCGGCCATGGCGTTCACGTGTAGGCCATCCATGCTCTGGTGTGCTGGCGGAGTTAGCTCGGCTAGCTGCTGACTCTGGCGGGCTGCGAAGGTGCGGACAGCGACGGAGCCGACAGCCGCGAACCCAGTAGGGCCCGAGACCGGCGCAGGCATTCCTGGTTGACCACCCCCGGGAGTAAATGTCGACTCATTCACAAGTCGTCTTACCTCCTTGGTGACCAGGAAACTTCTAGATAGGTCAGCGTGGCACCATGCCGACAGCTGGCGACTCTATGGCGTGTCGGCGGTCCGCAGCAACACAATCCGCCGGACCCGGCCCGATGTGTCGGCAATGAAACATGCGGCTGTCAAGGGCGTAGGGCCGTCGCACGGCAGGTTTCACCGGTGCGCGAAACATCCGAACGGTTACGTTCGAGGCGAGTTGCGCGAGTGTCGCAAAGTGACCATACACACATCCGGCCGGACCTTGTCGGGCAAGATCCGGCCGGGAAACCGCTGTTGACGACCCGTGTTGACGTATCGCCTTTTACCGAAAGGTGACTTAAAACCAGCCGGTCGGACCAGCGGGTCAGACGAGCAGCGAGGCCAGTTCGACGTGCTCCAGGCCGTGCGCCTCGGCGACCTCGCGGTAAACGACCCTGCCGTCATGGGCGTTGAGGCCCTTGGCCAGCGCCGGGTCGCGGCGCGCGGCCTCGGCCCAGCCGTGGTCGGCGAGTTCCACGATGTAGGGCAGCGTGGCGTTGGTCAGCGCGTAGGTGGAGGTGTTGGGCACCGCGCCGGGCATGTTGGCGACGCAGTAGAAGACCGACTCGTGGGCCGGGAAGGTCGGTTCGGCGTGGGTGGTGGGCCGGGAGTCCTCGAAGCAGCCGCCCTGGTCGATGGCGATGTCGACAAGGACACTTCCGGGCTTCATCCGCGACACCAGTTCGTTGGTGACCAGCTTCGGGGCCTTGGCGCCCGGGATGAGGACGGCGCCGATGACGAGGTCGGCCTCCAGGCACGCCTTCTCCAGTTCGAAGGCGTTGGAGACGACGGTCTGGATCCTGGTGCCGAAGATCTTGTCGGCTTCCTTGAGCTTGTTGATGTCCTTGTCGAGCAGGGTGACGTGGAAGCCCATGCCGATGGCGATCTGCGCGGCGTTCCAGCCCGAGACACCGCCGCCGATGACGACGGCCCGGCCGGCCAGCACGCCCGGCACCCCGCCGGGCAGGACCCCGCGACCGCCGTTGGCCCGCATCAGGTGGTAGGCGCCGACCTGGGGGGCGAGCCGGCCCGCGACCTCGGACATGGGGGCGAGCAGCGGCAGCGCGCGGCCGGGCAGTTCGACGGTCTCGTACGCGATCGCGGTCGTGCCCGACTCGACGAGGGCGTCGGTGCACTCCTTGGAGGCGGCCAGGTGCAGATAGGTGAAGAGCGTCTGGTCCTTGCGGAGGCGGTGGTACTCCTCGGCGATGGGCTCCTTGACCTTGAGCAGCAGGTCGGCGGCGGCCCACACCTCGTCGGCGGTGGCCAGGATCTCGGCGCCGGCGGTGACGTACTCGGTGTCCGGGATCGACGAGCCGACTCCGGCGCCCTGCTCGATGACGACCTGGTGTCCGTGACGCGCCAGCTCGTGCACGCCGGCCGGGGTGATGGCCACCCGGAACTCGTTGTTCTTGACCTCGCGGGGGATGCCGACCTTCACGTCGATCACGGTCCTTGGCTCGGAGGGGTGTGGGGTCTCGCACGCACAGGCGGAACATGCCCGAACAATGCAGGACATACCCGTACATATCGGAGCGCACCGGGAGACGCCGCGGGAGAACCGGCGGCGCAGCCAGTCTAATGAAGGTATCCCCGCTGTCTAGCCTTTCAATGCATCAATCTTTCGTGGATGCACTACTGATTTCGCAGGCGTTAGGGTCTTGTTCCGGCTCGATCTCAGGGGTTTCGGGGTCCGGGACCTCGTCTCCGAGCAGCCGCTCGGCGGCTGCCCGGTGCAGCCCGGCCGCCGCCGGATCGCCGAGCCGCTCCAGGGTGTCGGCGATCCGCAGCTGCATCGCGGCCTGCAAGCGGACGTCGTCGGCGCGGCGCGCCCACTCCGCCGCCTCCTGGCAGGTGTGCAGCGCCTCCTCGGGCCGCCCCGCGTACTCCTGGACCCGTGCCATCTCGCTCAACGCCCTTGCCTGGCCGCCCACATCGCCGAGCCGACGGTGGCCGGTGAGCGCCGAACTCCAGTTGCGCAGCGCCTCCCCGTAGCGGCCCGCGTAGGTGTGCGCGGTGGCGATGCGGCCGTACAGCCGGGCGGCGTCCTCGCGCTCGTCCCGGGCCAGCCGCTGGGCGAGCGCCCTGCCGTACCAGTCGGCGGCCCGGTCGTAGTCCTCCAGCTCCTGATGGGCACCGCCTACGGATTCCATCGCGCGGCCGGTCGCGTACGGGTCGTTCGCCCGCCGTCCGGCGTCCAGCGCGGCCCGGTAGCGGGCCAGCGCCGCCTTCGTACGGCCGGTCCTGGCGTCGAGGTCGCCGAGGTTCAGCAGGGCCGCGGCCTGTTCGCGGGGCAGGTCGCGGCGCTCGGCCACATCGAGGACGAGACCGTGGACGTCGTAGAGGTCGGGGGCGGCGGCCCGCGTGCCGAAGTGCGCCACCATGGCCCGGACCAGCTGGGACATCAGCCGTCTGGCGAGGGTGTCCAGCTCCCCGTCGGCGACCGCGAGCCGGGCGGCGGCCAGCAGCGCGGGCCGGCGGACGCGCAGCCACTCCTCGGCGGCCCGGGGGGTCGGGAACCGCAGCGCCTTGGGCATCGCGAGGAGCTTCTCGCGGGCCTGCGGGCTGTCGGTCTCGGTGATGGCCCGGCAGGACTGGAGCAGCCGTACCGTCCGCTCCAGCATCCGCGCGCGGGCGAGCTGCAGTTCGCCCGGCCGTTCCTGGCTCTCGGCGAGGGACCACAGCAGCGGCTGGAGGCAGCCGGGGACCTCGTACTCGGGCAGCGGCGACCCGACCCGGTGCAGAAAGCCGAGGGCCACGAAGTCGTCCAGGGTGGTGCGGGCCGCGCCGACCGAGCAGCCGGCGAGCCCGGAGGCGATGTGCGGGTCGACCAGGCCCGCCGGGGCGAGAGCGAGCAGTCGCAGTATCCGGGCGGCGGCGGTCGGCAACGAGGCGTACGCCAGTTTGAGGACCTTGGCGAGCGGCGGGCTGTCGTCCTCCTCGGCGCGCAGCTGTTTGGCGAGGTCGGAGACGGCGGCGGCGGGCCGGGCGGCCAGCCAGCCCCCGGCGAGGCGCAGCGCGGCGGGCTGGGCCCCGCAGACCTCGGCGAGCCCCTCGGCCGAGCGCGGGTCCACGGTGATGCGCACCGAGCCGCTGAAGCGTTCCAGCAGCTCCACGGCGGACTTGGTGTCCAGTCCGCCCAGGGTGCACGGCCGGACGTCGGAGATGCCCGTCAGCGGCCCCTCGGAGACCGCCACGACCAGGGAGTCGGGGGTGTCCGGAAGCAGCGCGTCGACCTGCTCGGCGTCGGCCGCGTCGTCCAGCAGGAGCACCACCCGGCGGTCGGCCAGCGCCTCCCGCAGCGCCTCGCTGAGGTCGTCCTCGTCCGCCCCGGCCGGGGCCGGCAGCCCCAGCTCCCCGAGCAGTTCCCGCGCCGCGCGCTCGACGGGCACCCGGGTGCCGTCGGGCTCGGTCAGCCGGGCCCGCAGCACCCCATCGGGGTAACCATCGGTAACTTGCCGGACGAGCTCCTCGGCGAGCGCGGTGCGGCCGTAGCCGGGCCTGCCCGCGATGAGCAGCACGCGCGCGTGGGGCGCCTTGCGGCCCGCGAGGGTGTTGAGCCCGGCCCGGCCGATGTCGGCCCGCAGTTCCTTCAACTCTCTTGTCCGGCCGAGGAACTGACTGTCCGTGGGGGCGGCCTCGACAGCCGCGGGCCGCCCTGTTCCGGACACCCGGGCACCCCCGAGGTCCACCGCCTGATCCGCCACGGGCCACGCTCCCGTCCCACCGCACGAACGAGCCCGCCGGGACTCCGGTTCGGGCGTTTCCCGAGCCTAGTTCACGCTCTGCGACGATCTGGGCGGAGCGGGGCGGGCAGGTCGCCTGATCGGATCAGCAGATCGTACGACTGGCGCGGTGAGGGCAACGTGAAGGAGAGCCGGGCCCCGAAGCTTTTGGGGGCGCGGGGCTGCATCGACATGCGGCTCCGCCGCGTGGGCGCGACCAGCCACATACGGCCCGCAGCTCACCACAACCCCAAACACCCCTAAATCTCGAACGGCCGCGCAGGCCACGGCGCCTCAGCCGCCCGCAGCGACTCCACCCCGCCCCCACTCCGCGCGGCGACCAGCGAAAGCACCCCCACCACAAGGCAGTTGTTGTGCAGCTCGCCCGCGAGCACCCCCCGCACCAGCTCGTCCAGCGGCACCCGGGCCAACTCCATGTCGGCCTCCTCGTCCTCCACCTCGAACCGCCGCCCCTCCGCCTCGGAGAGATCCCGCGCCAGAAAGATCCGCACGGCCTCGTCGCAGCCGCCGGGCGTGGTGTAGACGTCGGTCAGCACCCGCCACTCCTCCGCCTTGACGTGCGCCTCCTCGTACAGCTCGCGCTGCGCGGCGTGCAGCGGATTCTCGCCGGGGACGTCGAGCAGCCCGGCGGGGATCTCCCACAGCCGCTCCCGGACCGGGTGGCGGTACTGCCGGATGACCAGCACCCGGTCCTGGTCGTCGACGGCGAGGACGGCGACGGACCCGGGGTGCACCTGGTAGTCGCGGCGGACGACCGACCCGTCGGGCATGACCACGTCGTCCGTGCGCACGGAGGTCTTCTTGCCGACGAACGGCGTCTCGCTCGCCCGGACCTCCCACTGCTCGGCGGTGTCCTTGATCGTCATGTCGACTCGTCCTCCCACACGTACAACCACGCACGAAATAGAAACCACACGTACAAAAAGAAACCGGGGCACACACCCCGAAAGACGCGCACCCCGGTCACCGTACAGCTCTCGTGCCGACCGGATTTACTTACCGGTCTTCCGCTCCACCGCGGCCTTCACCAGCCCCGCGAACAGCGGGTGCGGGCGCGTCGGGCGGGAGCGCAGCTCGGGGTGCGCCTGGGTCGCGACCAGGTAGGGGTGGACCTCGCGCGGGTACTCGACGTACTCGACGAGCTTGCCGTCGGGCGAGGTCCCGGTGAACTGGAGACCGGCCTTCTTCTCCAGCTCCGCGCGGTAGGCGTTGTTCACCTCGTAGCGGTGGCGGTGGCGCTCCTCGACGTACTCCTTGCCGTCGTACACCTCGCGCACGATCGAGCCCTCGGCCAGCTTCGCCGGGTACATGCCGAGGCGCATGGTGCCGCCCATGTCGCCCTCGCCGGCGACGATGTCGAGCTGCTCGGCCATGGTGGAGATGACCGGGTGGGCGGTGGCGGAGTCGAACTCGGTGGAGTTGGCGTCCGGGATGTCGGCCAGGTCGCGCGCGGCCTCGATCACGATGCACTGCAGGCCGAGGCAGAGGCCGAGCAGCGGGACGCGGTTCTCGCGGGCGTACCGGATGGCGCCGACCTTGCCGGAGACACCGCGGTCGCCGAAGCCGCCGGGGATGCAGATCGCGTCCACGTCGGCGAGCTGGGCCGCGGCACCGGCCGGGGTCTTGCAGTCGTCCGAGGTGACCCACTTGATCTTCACACGGGCCTTGTTGGCGAAGCCGCCCGCGCGCAGCGCCTCGGTGACCGAGAGATAGGCGTCGGGCAGGTCGATGTACTTGCCGACCAGCGCGAGGTTGATCTCGTGCAGCGGGTTGTGGACGCGGTCGAGCAGGTCGTCCCAGGTCGTCCAGTCCACGTCGCGGAACGGCAGGTCCAGCTTGCGGACGACATAGGCGTCCAGGCCCTCGCCGTGCACGGTCTTCGGGATGTCGTAGATCGAGCGGGCGTCGGGACACGCCACCACGGCGGCCTCGTCGACGTCGCACATCAGGGAGATCTTGCGCTTGATCGCGGCGGGCACCTCACGGTCGCAGCGCAGCACGATCGCATCTGGCTGAATACCGATGTTGCGCAGAGCCGCAACCGAGTGCTGGGTCGGCTTCGTCTTCAGCTCTCCCGAGGGCCCGATGTACGGCAGGAGCGAGATGTGGACGACGAAGACGTTGTCGCGGCCGACCTCGTGCCGGACCTGGCGGACGGTCTCCAGGAACGGCAGCGACTCGATGTCGCCGACGGTGCCGCCGACCTCGGTGATGACGACGTCGACCTCCTCGGAGGCCATGCGCCGGATGCGGTGCTTGATCTCGTTGGTGATGTGCGGGATGACCTGCACGGTGTCGCCCAGGTACTCGCCGCGCCGTTCCTTGGCGATGACCGTGTTGTAGACCTGGCCGGTGGTGACGTTGGCCGAGCCGTCCAGATCGCGGTCGAGGAAGCGCTCGTAGTGGCCGATGTCCAGGTCGGTCTCGGCGCCGTCGTTGGTGACGAACACCTCGCCGTGCTGGAAGGGGTTCATCGTGCCGGGGTCGACATTGAGGTAGGGGTCGAGCTTCTGCATCACGACGCGCAGACCACGGGCCTTGAGCAGCATGCCGAGGCTGGAGGCGGTCAGACCCTTGCCGAGCGAGGAGGCGACACCCCCGGTGACGAAGATGTGCTTGGTCGTCGTGTTTCGAAAAGCAGCGGGCGGCATGGCCAAGAGGGGGCTCCCGTGGTCGCGGTTCGGTGTGCGGGTCGGCCGCCGCCCGATCTCATCCGTCGGGGGTGCCTTCGCTGCGGTTCGGGGGTCCCTGTTGCCGAGCTTTTCGACTGGGGCGCCCACCGGTCCACGGGCTACCAGGGTATCAGCGACAGGACACGATCGCTTCCGGCCACGCTCCGCGCACGGGCCGACACGGACCTCGTACGACTGTCGGCGAATCTCGGTCAGCCTTCACCCTTGGCTCACCCGTTCGGCCCACTCGCGTTGCCGGGAGCGGCACGCGGAGCCCTCCGGTGCGTCGTATCCTCTTCGGACACTCGCTGCCGAGCGCGGCCGGCGCGACGGCACCACCCCGGCCGTCTTCCGGTAATCATGAGAGCTCGTCAGTCCGTTGAGCAACGATCGCCTCATATGCGTTGAGGATCGTTGAGCGACATCGCATGACACCGTCCCTTGGATCACTCTGGAAACATGGTTCCTTTGTCGATCCCTTGGGTCCCTTGACCGCACACCGCACAGCGACCGCCCCTCGGGGGGCGACGACGTGGCCGTTCGACTGGAGTTGCACGTGGCCGGGCGCATCGAAGACTACGCACTCATCGGAGACATGCAGACAGCGGCGCTGGTCTGCCGGGACGGCACGGTCGATTGGCTGTGCCTGCCCCGCTTCGACTCCCACGCCGTCTTCGCGGGACTGCTCGGCACCGAGGAACACGGGTTCTGGAGACTGGGCCCGGCTCACGCGTCGGACGCCGAGCCGCCGACGGCCTCCCGCCGCCGGTACCGCGGCGACTCGCTGATCCTGGAATCCGAGTGGGACACCCCGCGCGGCACGGTCCGTGTGACGGACTTCATGCCGCCGCGTGACGGCGCCCCGCAGCTGATCCGGATCGTGGAGGGCGTCAGCGGCCGGGTGCCGATGCGCTCGGCGCTGCGGATGCGGTTCTCGTACGGCCGGGTGGTGCCCTGGGTGCACAAGCACGAGGGGCGCACGGTGGCCGTCGCCGGGCCGGACTCGGTGTGGTTCGACACCGAGTGCGAGACCTACGGCAAGGCGCTGACGACGTACGCCGACTTCACGGTGACGCCAGGCGAGCGGATCGCGTTCACGGTGTCCTGGGAGCCCTCGCACAAGCAGCCCCCCGCGCTGCCGGAGCCGGAGCCGTCGCTCCAGGCCACCGAGGAGTTCTGGCGGGACTGGGTGGAGCAGTGCACGTACCACGGCCCCTACCGCGAGGCCGTGATCCGCTCGCTGATCACGCTGAAGGCCCTGACGTACGCCCCGACCGGCGGCATCGTCGCCGCGCCGACCACCTCCCTGCCGGAGCACATCGGCGGCGTCCGCAACTGGGACTACCGCTACACCTGGCTGCGCGACGCGGCCATCACCCTCTCCTCGCTGCTGCGCACCGGCTACCGCGACGAGGCCCGCGCCTGGCGCGAGTGGCTGCTGCGGGCGGTCGCCGGCGACCCGGAGAACCTGCAGATCATGTACGGCATCGCCGGTGAACGGGAGCTGGGCGAGGCCGAGCTGGAGTGGCTGCCCGGGTACGAGAACTCGGGCCCGGTCCGGGTCGGCAACGGCGCCGCGCACCAGCTCCAGCTGGACGTCTACGGCGAGGTCACCGAGGCGCTGCACCTGGCCCACATGACGGGTCTGGCCCGCAACGACTACGCCTCCCTCCTCCAGCTGAAGCTGATCCGCTACCTGGAGGACCACTGGGACGAGCCGGACGAGGGCATCTGGGAGGTGCGCGGTCCGCGCCGCCACTTCGTGCACTCCAAGGTCATGGCCTGGGTCGCCGTGGACCGCACGATCAAGCTCATCGAGTCCGGCGACGCGGACGGCCCGCTGGAGAAGTGGCGCGAGCTGCGCGACGACATCCACCGGGACGTGTGCGAGAAGGGCTACGACAAGGAGCGCAACACCTTCACCCAGTCGTACGGCTCGAAGGAGCTGGACGCCTCGCTGCTGCTGATCCCGCAGATGGGCTTCCTGCCGCCGGACGACAAGCGGGTCATCGGCACCATCGAGGCGATCCAGCGCGAGCTGTCGACCCCGGACGGCTTCATCCTGCGCTACCCGACCTCGGGCGACGAGGAGGGCGTGGACGGCCTGCCGGGCGACGAGGGCGCGTTCCTGGCCTGCTCGTTCTGGATGGCCGACGACCTGGCGATGATCGGCCGGGTGGACGAGGCCCGCAAGCTGTTCGAGAAGCTGCTCTCCCTCCGCAACGACCTTGGCCTGCTCGCCGAGGAGTGGGACCCGGTGCTCAAGCGCCAGGTGGGCAACTTCCCGCAGGCGTTCAGCCATGTCCCGCTCATCGACACGGCCCTGCGGCTGACCGCCTCGGGGGCGTACGGCGGCTGACGCGCGCCCTCCGGTCCGGCGCGCACGGCGGCGGACCGGGGCGCGGGCAGGCGCGTGCGGCAAGCGCTTGCGCTCGCTGGTACGGGTTGCACGGGCCGCCCGGGTAGTACGGGTTGCCCCCGGCCGCCCCCGGCCGCCCGAGAACAGGCCCGATCCGCCGCCCCCGCCTAGCCTGGGAAGAGTCCTGTCCCCTGGCCGAAAGGGGGCGGCTCACCATGGCTCCCCTCTCGAAGGCGCGCGCGGCCCTCGCCGCGTTGCGCGAGGACCTGACCGGCGAGGTGTTCGCACCGGACGATCCGGGCTACGACGACGCCCGCGCGGTCTTCAACGCCATGATCGACCGACGTCCGGCCGTGATCGCCCAGTGCGCGGACGAAACCGATGTCGTCCGTTCCGTGCGCTTCGCCCGCGATCTGGATCTGCCGATCGCGATACGCGGCGGCGGCCACAGCGTGGCCGGAATGGCACTCAACGACAACGGCCTCGTCATCGATCTGCGCCGGATGCACACGGTCACGGTCGACCCCGGCTCCATGAGCGCCCGGATCGAGGGCGGCGCCACCATGAGCCATCTCGACCGCGCCACCGAACCCCACCGCCTGGCGACGACCGGCGGCCGGGCGTCCACCACGGGCGTCGGCGGCTTCGTCCTCGGCGGCGGCAGCGGCTGGCTGGACCGCGCCTTCGGGCTGGCCGTCGACAATCTGCTCAGCGTGGAACTGGTGACCGCCGACGGTCAGGCGGTCCGCGCGAGCGCCGAGGAGAACCCGGACCTCTTCTGGGCCCTGCACGGCGGCGGCGGGAACTTCGGCGTCGCCACCGCGCTCACCCTCCGGCTGCACGACCTGCCCGCGTTCGCCATCGCCCTGCTGCTCTACCGCCCGGAGCACGGCCCCGAGGTGATCCGTGTGTACCGCGAGATCATCGAGACCGGCCCGCGCGAGGCGAGCGGCGGTGTCATCTATCTCACCGCCCCGCCCGAGGAGTTCGTGCCCGAGCATCTGGTGGGCGAGCTGGCCTGCGGTGTGCTGCTGACGTACGCGGGCACCGAGGAGGACATGCGCAAGGTCGCCCAGCCGCTGTTGGCGATGGAGCACGAGGCCGAGATCGTCGGCGCGATGCCGTACGCGGACGTGCAGTGCATGATCGACGACCCGCCGGGCATGCGGAACTACTGGTCGGCGGAGTATCTGACCGGTCTGCCGGACGAGTTGGTGGAGGTCTTCGCCACCCGCGCCTGGACGATGCCCGTGCCGACCGGCACCCAGCACATCCTCTTCCCGCTGGGCGGCGCGATCGCCGAGGGCCCCGCCGACTATCCCGTGCCGTACCGCGACTCCCCCTGGGCGGTGCACCCGTTCGGCATCTGGGACGACACGGCGGACGACGAGCGGTGCCTCCAGTGGGTGCGGGACGTCCGCGCCGACGTACGGCCGTGGAGCACCGGCGCGGTCTACCTCAACTTCGTCGGCGACGAGGGCGCCGACCGGGTCGTGGCGGGGCACGGCGTCGACGACCACCGGCGGCTGACCGCGGTGAAGAACCGGTACGACCCCGACAACGTGTTCCGCTTCAACCACAACATCCCGCCGGCCTGACGAGCGGGTACCGTCCGCTCCATGGACACCCGTGACAGCCGCGCACCAGGTGACGGCCGTGAGGCGCAGGGCGGTATCACCGTACGGCGGGCGCTGGAACTGCCGGGGCTGCGGGGCGGGCTGCCGGAGATCCTGGCGGGCGCCGACCGGCTGCACCGGACCGTGCGCTGGGTGCACACGGGCGAGGTACCGAACATCGCCTCGCTCCTCAAGGGCGGCGAACTGCTGCTGACCACCGGGTACGGGCTCGGCACCCGCCCCGCCGACCAGCGCGCGTTCGTCAGGACCCTGGCCGAGCGCGGTATCGCGGCCCTCGTCGTCGAACTGGGCCCGCGCTTCAGCCGTCTGCCGTCCGCCCTCGTCGAGACGGCGCGCTCGGCCGGTCTGCCGCTCGTCCAACTCCACCGCGAGGTGGCCTTCGTGACGGTCACCGAGGAGATCCACACCGAGATCGTCAACGGCCACTACGCGCTCCTCCAGCGGGCCGAGGAGGTCCACCGCCGCTGCACCGAGGCGCTGCTCGGCGGGGGCGGCGTCCCCCAGGTCCTCGCCATCCTGGCCGACTTCAGCGGCAACCCGGTCTTCCTGGAGACCGCCGACGGACAGCTTCTGTACGCCGCCGGGACCGGCCCGGCGGACACCGATCCGCTTCAGGTGTGGGAGGGGCTGCGCGACCGGCACCAGGACGAGCCGCCGGCCGGGGCGGCCCTCGTCGACGTCCCCGGCGGCGGCCCCGGCACGGGCTCGGTACGGGCCCGGCTGGTCCTGCTGCCCGTCGTCGCCCCCTTGGGCCCCGTGCACCGGATGGCCGCCGAGCGCGCGGCCGGCATCCTCGCCGTGGTCCTGATGCAGGCCCGGCAGGAGGAGGAGCTGGCGGCGCGCGGACGCGGCGACTTCCTCACCGACCTCGCCGAGGGCCGCGTCCGGGCCGAGGACGCCCCCGCGCAGGCCCGCCTCCTCGGCTTCAAGCCTGGCGGCGGCCCGCTGCTCCCCGTCGTCATGCGGCTCGCCGACGGTCTCTCCCCGGGCGGCGGCTGGGCCGTCCTGGCCCGCGCGGTGGCCGAGGAGCTGGCCTCCGTGGGTGTGCCCGTCCTGCTCGGCGTACGCCCCGTGGAGGGCCGTGTGCCGCTGCTGCTGGGCCTGCGCGCGGAGGCGGAGCGCCCGGCGGTGGCCGACAAGGTCGCGGCGGCGCTGCGGGCCGGTGTGGAGCGGGCCGGGATGCAGAGGCCGGGCGGGCGACCGCCGGTGGTGGTCGTCGGCGTACCCGGCGGCTGGGCGGCGGCCTCGGCGGGCCTCAGGCACGCGGCGGAGACGGCGACGGCCGCGCAGGGCCTGGCCGACCGCCCCTGGTACGACGCCCGGCGCCTCGACATCGACCTGCTGCTGTGGCGGCTGCGCGACCACCCCGATCTGGCCGCCTTCGTGGACCGGGCCATCGGCCCCGTCCGCGACCACGACGAGCGGGCCAGGCCCCCGCTGCTGCCCACCCTGGAGACCTATCTCGCGCACGCCGGCCGCAAGGCGGAGACCGCCCGCGAGCTGCACCTCAACCGGCAGACCCTCTACAACCGGCTGGCCCGGATCGGCGAACTCCTCGGCACCGACCTGGACGACCCCCAGACGGTCCTGGCCCTGAGCCTGGCACTGCGGGCCCGCAGACACGTCGTCTGAGCCGGGGACCCGGGGGATCGGTGTCGGGGCCGTCAGCCGAGGGGCCGCAGCTGCGTCAACTCGTCGTAGACGCTGAGCACCTGGGCCACCGTCTCGTCCTCGGTCGGCCAGGTCGCGGCCTGCCGGGTGCCCCGGTCCCGCAGCGCCTCGCACCCGGTGGGGTCGCCGAGAAGGCGTACGACGGCCGTGGCGAGCGCCTCCGCGTCGCCGTACGGGACGAGTTCGGCGGCGTCGCCGACGAGGTCGGGCACCGAGCCGACGGCGGCGGCGACGAGCGGCACGCGCGCGTGGAGCGCCTCCTGCGCGAGGACGGAGCGGGCCTCGGGGCCGCCGGGCAGCAGCGCGAGGTCGGCGGCGGCGATCAGTTCGGAGACGTCGTCGCGCCGCCCGAGCAGCCGTACGGGCAGTTCCTCGTCCTCGATGCGCCGCTGCAGGACGCTCCGCAGCGGCCCCTCGCCCGCGACGACGAGCAGCGGCGCCGGATCGAGGCGGCGCCACTCCCGGGCGGCGTCGAGCAGGGTGTCGTGTCCCCGGTGGCGGTCGAGGGTACCGACGGCCATCAGCAACGGGCGGGCGGTGGCGCCCAGTTCGGCGCGGACCTTGGAGGCGGGCCGCTCCGCGTCGTCGCCGGGGCCGGCCCGGCGCGGCGCCGGCAGGGCGACGGCGGCGAGCCGGGCGTCGCGGGCGCCCCGGCTGCGGGCCCGGTCGACCAGGTCGGAGGAGGTGCCGAGGACCACGGCGGCGGCCTTGGCGACCCGCCGCTCCAGCAGCCGCAGCAGATGCGCCCGCGCGCCCTCCGCGTAGGAACGGGTGTGCCAGGTGACGACGAGCGGGGTGGTGCGCCGGCCGAGCGCGAGGGTGGCGCGGAAGCCGGCGTGCAGGCCGTGCGCGTGTACCAGGTCGGCGTCGGCGCAGGCGCTGCGCAGACTGGCCACCGAGGAGGGGTCGCTGCTGCGGGGTACGTGGACGTGGTGGGCGCCGACGCCGGTGAAGTCGTACAGGCCGTCGGCGTCACCGGGGGCGCACACGGTGACCCTTACGCCCCGGGCGACCAGACCCGAGGCCAGCGACCGCACATGCGCACTGCTCACCGCGCTGCCGCCGCCGAGCACTTGCACGGTGCGCAGCGGCGACTGGCCGGGCGGTGAGTGGCTGCTCACGTGGCTCACGTGGCCGGGACTCCTGGATCGCGATCGGACATACCTGACCAAGGATGCCAGGCCGCGGGGGTGTTCCGGGACAGCCGGACGGGGCGGCGGCCGGAGGGGCGGGCAACCCCGGACCCAGGGTCACCCACACGAGTGAACTCCCGCACGGGGTTGCCACTCGACGTGACTTCCGCACCACGCGTGCCCGCCGCGTTCACCGCCCCGTTCGCTCAGGGCCGACGCACACGGCGGCCCGCGCGCCCACCGCTACGCGTCCGCGCGGGCCGCCGCAAGCAGCTCCTCCGCGTGCGCCCGTGCCGTCTCCGAGTCCTCCTGACCGGCGAGCATCCGCGACAGCTCGCGCACCCGGTCCTCGCCCTCCAGGACCTTCACCCCGGACCGGGTCACGGACCCGTCGTTCGTCTTCTCCACCAGCAACTGCCGGTCGGCGAAGGCGGCCACCTGGGGCAGATGCGTGACCACCACGACCTGGGCCGATCTGGCGAGCTTGGCGAGGCGCCGGCCGATCTCGACCGCGGCCTTGCCGCCGACACCGGCGTCGACCTCGTCGAAGAGATACGTCGGCACCGGGTCCGTCCCCGCGAACACGACCTCGACGGCCAGCATCACCCGCGACAGCTCACCGCCGGACGCGCCCTTGGCGATGGGCCGGGGCGGCGCACCCGGGTGCGGGGCGAGCAGCAGTTCGACCTCGTCGACGCCGGACGGCCCGTACGCGACCGTGCGCCCGTCCACCTCGACGCCCTCGGGGTCGTCGTTCTGCCGGATGTCGAACGACACGCGCGCGTGCGGCATGGCGAGCGAGGCGAGTTCGGCGGTGACGGCGGCGGCGAACCGCTCGGCGGCCTCCGCGCGGGCGTCCGTCAATGCCTGGGCGAGCCCGCCCAGTTCGGCCCGCAGCCCGTCCCGTTCGGCGGTCAGCTCGTCGATCCGCTCGTCGTCGCCGTCGAGTTCGGTGAGCCGCCGGGCACCCTGCTCGGCCCACGCCAGCACCGAGGCGATGTCCTGACCGTCCCGGCCGAACTTGCGGGTCAGCCCGGTCAGCGCGGCCCGCCGCTCCTCGACGGCCGCCAGCCGCAGCGGATCGGCGTCCAGGTCGTCGGCGTATCCCGCCAGCTCCCCCGCCACATCGCCCAGC
The DNA here is from genome assembly GCF_009184865.1 of Streptomyces phaeolivaceus. Taxonomy (NCBI): domain Bacteria; kingdom Bacillati; phylum Actinomycetota; class Actinomycetes; order Kitasatosporales; family Streptomycetaceae; genus Streptomyces; species Streptomyces phaeolivaceus. The sequence goes on from NZ_CP045096.1 coordinate 1,850,734, forward strand.
AGGATCCCGATCTCCCCGATCCGCTCGGCGAGCGCCGCGAGCGCCGGGTCGTGCGACCGCACGGCCTCCAGCGCCCGGTGCGCGCCGGCGACGAGCGTGGCGGCGTCCACGCCCTCCGGGTCCTCGGGGTTGCCCGCGAGCGCGGCGTGCGCGGCCGTGGCGGCGGACGCCAGCGCCTCCGCGTGCCCGAGCCGCTCGGCCTCCTCGGCCAGCTCCACGTCCTCGCCGGCCCGTGGCTCGACGCCCGTGATCTCGTCGAGCCCGTACCGCAGCATGTCGGCTTCCTGGGCCCGCTCACGCGCGCGGGTGACGATCTCGTCGAGTTCACCGACCACGGCGCGCAGCCGCCGGTAGGCCTCGCCGTACTTGGTGAGCGGCACGGCCACCGCGTCGCCCGCGTACCGGTCGAGCGCCGCCCGCTGCCGGGACTGCTTCAGCAGCCCCTGCTGGTCGGTCTGCCCGTGCACGGCGACCAGTTCGTCGGCCAGCTCGGCGAGCACGCCCACGGGGACGGAACGCCCGCCGAGGTGTGCCCGTGACCGTCCCTCGGCGGAGACGGTACGGCTGATCAGCAGCGCCCCGTCGTCGAGTTCGGCCCCGGCCTCCTCGGCCCGGACGATCGCCGACGCGCCCTCGGGCACGGCGATCCGGCCCTCCACGACGGCGTTCTTCGCACCGATCCGCACGAGCGCCGGGTCCGCCCGCCCGCCGAGCAGCAGGCCGAGGCTGGTGACGACCATGGTCTTGCCCGCACCCGTCTCACCCGTCACGGCGGTGAAGCCGGGCGACAACTCGACCACAGCGTCGTCGATGACTCCGAGCGACCGTATCCGCATCTCCTCCAACACGGACACGACCATACGAGGTCGGGGGAGCGAAGTGCGACGCCCCCCGGTACCAATGTCACCCCGGCGAGCGACAGCGCGCCCCTCGAGTCCCCGCCCTCCCCCACATCGCGCTAGTGCCGAGCCCCCCGCCACCCGGAAACGGGCAACGCGAACTTGGCCACCAACCGATCCGTGAACGAAGCGTGATGCAGCCGAGCCAGCCGCACCGGCACGGCCCCCCGCCGCACCTCGACCCGCGCCCCGGGCGGCAACTCAACCGTCCGCCGCCCGTCGCACCACAACACACCCGGCGGAATGTGCGGCAGAACCTCCACAGCCAACACAGAATCCGGCGACGTCACCAACGGCTTGGCGAACAGCGCGTGCGCGCTGATCGGCACCATCAGCAGCGCCTCGACCTCCGGCCACACCACGGGCCCGCCCGCCGAGAACGCGTACGCCGTGGACCCGGTCGGAGTCGACAGCACGATCCCGTCGCACCCGAACCCCGTCACCGGCCGCCCGTCGATCTCCAGCACGACTTCGAGCAGCTTCTCGGCGCCGGCCTTCTGCACGGCCGCCTCGTTGAGCGCCCAGTCCGTGTGGACGATGTCCCCGTTCTGATGAACGACGACATCGACGGTCATCCGCTCCTCGACCTCGTACGCCCTGGTCACCACCCGGTCGACAACCTTGTCGAGGTCGTCCCGCTCGGCCTCCGCGAGGAAGCCGACACTGCCGAGGTTGACGCCGAGCATCGGCACCCCGGACGCGCGGGCGAACTCGGCGCCGCGCAGCAGCGTGCCGTCACCGCCGAGGACGATGAGCAGCTCGCAGCCGTCGAGGCACTGCGGGGTCGCCTCCTTGACGAGCTCCACCTCCTCCGGCACCGGGATGTCCTCGGCCTCGTGTTCCAGGACCCGCACGGTGATGCCGTGGTGCAGCAGCCCCTTGACGACGAGTTCGGCACTGCGGATCGCCGCCGGCCGCCCGGTGTGGGTGAGCAGGAAAACAGTTCGAGATCGGTCCTGAGTCAACGCGGCCCCTCCGCCACTGCTCGATCGACGTCGGCCGGGTCCAGCGCGGGAGCCCCGGCACGCAGCCACAGAAAGTACTCGACATTGCCCGAGGGTCCGGGCAGCGGACTGGCCGTCACACCCTTCACCCCGAGCCCCAGCTCCCCGGCCCGCCGGGCCACTCCGCGCACCGCCTCGGCGCGCAGCTCCGGACTCCGTACGACTCCCCCACTGCCCAACCGCTCCTTGCCCACTTCGAACTGCGGCTTGACCATCATCACCAGATCGGCGTCAGGCTTCACGCACCGCACCAGGGCGGGCAGTACCAGGCCGAGCGGGATGAAGGACAGATCCCCCACGACTAGATCCACAGGCTCCCCATCGATCGCTTCGAGCGTCAACTCGCGTACGTTCGTACGGTCCTTGACGGTGACGCGTTCATCGCTCCGCAGAGTCCAGGCGAGTTGTCCGTATCCGACGTCCACCGCGACGACGTGCGCGGCTCCGGCCCGCAGCAGTACGTCGGTGAAGCCTCCGGTGGAGGCACCGGCGTCCAGCGCCCGCCGCCCCTCGACGGCGAGCCCCCGCGGGACGAAGGCATCCAGGGCGCCCGCGAGCTTGTGCCCGCCGCGCGACACGTACTCCGGGTCGCCGTCGTCGCTCACGACGACGATCGCGGCGGCGGTCTCCACCTGGGTGGCGGACTTGGTCGCGACGGTCTTGCCGACGGTGACCCGTCCGGCGGCGATCAGCTGGCTCGCGTGCTCACGCGACCGCGCGAGCTTCCGCCGGACCAGTTCGGCGTCCAGACGGCGGCGTGCGACTCCTGCCACGGTGGGTTCAGCTCCTGCTCTCGTACGGCGATCGATAGGTGCGACCCGAAGGGTCTCATTGAGGGGCGGTGGTCGGGTGACGGGTGGGAGCCGGTGGTCCCGGGCGGGCGTCGAGCGCGGTGAGCGCGTCGCGCAGCCCCCGGTGTACATCCTCGTACACCTCCACATGGCCGTCGGTCGCGAGGTGGTCGGCGTCGGCCAGCCGGTCGAGGGCGGTGTCGACCTCGGGGTGGCCGGTGGCGGCGCGGGGCACGTGCAGCGGGGCCGGTGCGGCGGGGTCGTCCTCGGGCCCGACAACCGTCGCAGCCGCGTCCTCCGTCTCCTCCACCACTGTGACCTCGGGCAAAGAGTCGCTCATGCCCAGACGCTACCGCGAAGCTCTGGGGTACCGTCGGTCGCGATGGCAACGATTGAGGAGTGCCGAGCCGCACTCGAAAAGCTCTCGGACAACATGGCGGGCGCCGATGGACAGGTGCGCGAGGCGACGGCTCTGGACCGTTCGGTGAGCTGCCACATCAAGGATCTCGACGTCACCTTCGTGGGCCGGATGCGCGAGGGCCGGATCGAGGTGCACGACACCCTTGAGGGCCCGCCCACCGAGAAGGCCCAGATCCGGCTGGCCATGACCGGCGACGATCTGGTGGCCCTCGTCGGCGGCGAGCTGAACTTCGCCAAGGCCTGGGGTGCGGGCCGGGTGAAGCTGGAGGCGGGCTTCCGCGACCTCCTCCAGCTCAGGAAGCTTCTGTAGCCCCCACTTTCGCCTCAGCCCCCACCTTCACGTCGGCCCCCACCTTCGCGACGCCGGTCCGCGCCTTGCGGGCCGCCGGTACCACCAGCGGTGTGCCCGTCTCCGGGTCGTCGATGACCTGGCAGCGCAGCCCGAAGACCTCCTCGACCAGCTCGGCCGTGACGATCTCGGAGGGGGCGCCCTCGGCGATCACCGCACCGCCGCGCAGGGCGATGAGATGGGTGGCGTACCGGGCGGCGTGGTTGAGGTCGTGCAGCACCGCGACCAGCGTGCGGCCCCGCTCCTCGTGGAGTTCGGCGCACAGGTCGAGGACGTCGATCTGGTGCTGGATGTCGAGGAAGGTGGTCGGCTCGTCGAGCAGCAGCAGCGGGGTCTGCTGGGCGAGTGCCATGGCGATCCAGACGCGCTGGCGCTGACCGCCGGACAGCTCGTCGACGTAACGGTCGGCCAGTTCGGCGACCCCGGTCGACTCCATCGACTCCCGGACGATCCGCTCGTCCTCGGTGGACCACTGCCGCAGCAGCCCCTGGTGCGGGTACCGGCCGCGGCCCACGAGGTCGCCGACGGTGATCCCGTCGGGCGCGATCGACGACTGCGGCAGCAGCCCGAGCGTCCGGGCGACCTTCTTCGCGGGCATCGACTGGATGACGTTCCCGTCGAGCAGCACCCGCCCCTGGGACGGCTTCAGCATCCGGGACAGGGCGCGCAGCAGCGTGGACTTGCCGCAGGCGTTGGGGCCGACGATCACGGTGAACGAGTTGTCGGGTATCTCCACCGACAGCTGCTCGGCGATGACCCGCTGGTCATAGGCGAGGGTGACGTTCTCGGCGGACAGACGGTTCACAGTGCTCCTCTTGTCGTTCATGTGCGCCGACGCGCTGTCGTTCTGGTTCATATCCGCCCGGCCTTCCGCTCCGTGACCAGCAGCCACAACAGATAGACGCCACCGAGCACCCCGGTGACGACGCCGACGGGCAGCTGGTCGGCCCCGAAGGCCCGCTGCGAGGCCCAGTCGGCGACGATCAGCAGGGTCGCTCCCATGCACAGGGAGGGGACCAGGTTGGGGCCGGGCGAGCGGGTGAGCCGCTTGGCGAGCTGGGGCGCGGTGAGGGCGACGAAGCCGACCGGTCCGGCGGCGGCGGTGGCCCCGGCGGTGAGCAGCACGGCCGACACCATCAGCAGCAGCCGTACCTGCTCCACGCTCACCCCGAGGGCGTACGACACATCGTCACCCATCTCCATCATCCGCAGCCCGCGCGCGTTGCCGAGCACCAACGGCACGAGGATCGCGCACATGACCAGCAGCGGCCAGACCTGGTCCCAGTCACGGCCGTTGAGGGATCCCGTCATCCACACGACCGCGCGGGCCGCGTCGACGAGGTCGGCCTTGGTGATCAGATAGCCGTTGACCGCCGTGACGATCGCGGAGACACCGATGCCGACCAGCACGAGCCGATAGCCGTGCACGCCCCGCTTCCAGGCCAGTACATAGATCGCGAGGCCGGTGACCAGGCCGCCGACGAGCGCTCCCACGGCCACCTCGTTGGCGTCGCCGGAGAACAGCACGATGACGACCAGCGCGCCGACGGTGGCGCCCTGCGAGAGGCCGAGCACGTCCGGACTGCCCAGCGGATTGCGGGAGATGGACTGGAACAGCGCCCCGCCGAGCCCGAGCGAGGCCCCGACGAGCAGCCCGACCAGGACGCGCGGCAGCCGCAGTTCGTTGACGATGAGCTCCTGGCCAGCCTCGCCGTTGCCGAGGAGCGTCCTCAGTACGTCGCCGGCCGGGATCGGGAAGTCGCCGGTGCCGATCAGTACGACACTCGCGGTCAGCGCCGCGACCAGCAGCAGGGCGACGACGACGGACGCCCGCGCGTCCAGCCGGACCGACAGCCCGCCGGGCGTACGCACCGCGCGATCGCGCGCACCGGGCACGCCCATGGCCCGCGCCCTCCCGGCGATACTCGCCTTCTCCCTCGTGACCTGTGTCTTCACAGCTGCGTCGTCCTCCGCCGTCGTACGAGAAAGATGAACACCGGCCCGCCGAGGATCGCGGTGACGATGCCGACCTGGAGTTCGGCGGGCCGGGCCACCATGCGGCCGAGGACATCGGCGCCGAGCAGCAGCACGGGCGAGAGGACGGTCGCGTACGGCAGGATCCAGCGCAGGTCGGGCCCGGTGAAGGACCGTACGACGTGCGGGACCATCAGCCCGACGAAGACGATGGGTCCGCAGGCGGCGGTCGCGGCGCCGCACAGCACGGTGGCGGCGGCCATGGAGAGCGCCCGGGTGCGGTTGAGGTTGGCGCCGAGGGCGCGGGCGGTGTCGTCGCCCATGGCCATCGCGTTCAGCGGCCGGGCGAGCAGCAGCGCGACGACCGTGCCGACGGCGAGGAACGGCAGTACCTGGGTGATGGTCCCGTCGGTGGCCGAGGCGAGCGAACCGACCGTCCAGAAGCGCATCTTGGACAGCGCCGCGTCATCCATGATCATCACAGCCTGGAGATAGCCGTAGAGGGCGGCGCTGATCGCCGTGCCCGCGAGCGCGAGCCGCACCGGCGTCGCGCCCCGGCTGCCGCCGAGGAACCAGACCAGCGCCCCGACCGCGGCGGCCCCCGCGAACGCGAACCACACATAACCGCTGAGCGAGGTGACACCGAAGTAGGTGATGGCGGTGACCACGGCCGCGGACGCCCCCGCGTTGATGCCGAGCAGTCCCGGGTCGGCCAGTGGGTTGCGGGTGAGCGCCTGGAGCACGGCACCGGCCAGTCCGAGCGCGGCCCCCGCGAGCAGTCCGAGGAGCGTCCGCGAGATCCGCTCCCCGACCACGGCGTCGCCGTACGTCCCCGTGTCCTCGAACAGACCGTGCCAGACCTGCTCCGGCGACAGCTCTTTCGCACCGATCGCGATACTCGCCAGGGCGACGAGGACGAGGATCAGGAGGGACACGAGGAGCCCTGCGGCTCGTATCGCCCGGCGGTTCGGGGGCGCGGGGGCGGTCTCCGCGCTCGGTTCAGGAGGACTGTCGACCAACACCCGGTTAGGTTAGCCTATCCTCTACTTTTCACTCGATCGCGTCCGCGAACACCACACAGGCGTACGGCCCGTGCGAGCCCTACATGAACGTACGGCCCGTACGGGCTCCGGGGCACCGGCCGCCCTCACAACCCCAGCCGGGCCAGCGCCTTCCCCCCGTCCAGCTCACACACACCTTCGCCGGCCGCCGTCCAGGCCGCCGCGCACAGTGCACGCAGGCCGTCCAGGGCGCCGCCCTCGCCGTCCAGTTCGAGCCTCCCCCACTCTCGGCTTCGCCCGAGCGGGGGGACCCCCGTCGCGCCCGCCGTCGCCGTCCAGCCGCCGCAGCGGAAGCCCGCGCCCGCCTCGACGACCTCCGGCTGCCCGGTGAGCATGCCCCGCAGATCGGCGTCGACATACGTCGGCCGGTGCTGCGGGGGCGCGGCCAGCAGCTGTGCGCCGTCGGTCACGCCGGTCAGGACGAGCAGCGAGTCGACCTCGCCGTTGAACGCGCCCTCGATGTCGGTGTCCAGCCGGTCCCCGACCACCAACGGCCGCTCGGCGCCCGTCCGCAGGATCGTCTCCCGGTGCATCGGCGGCAGCGGCTTGCCCGCCACCTGCGGCTCGGCCCCGGTCGCGATCCGGACCACCTGCACCGCCGCACCGTTGCCGGGCGCGATACCCCGCGCGCTGGGGATCGTCAGATCGGTGTTGGAGGCGTACCAGGGCACCCCGCGCGCGATGGCGTAGCTGGCCTCCGCGAACCGCCCCCAGGGCAGGTCGGGGCCGCCGTAGCCCTGCACCACGGCCGCCGGGTCGTCGTCGGCCGACTCGACCGGATCCAGGCCCCGCTCGCGCAGCGCCACCCGCAGTCCCTCACCGCCGATGACCAGCACCCGGGCGCCGGCGGGCAGCTGCTCGCTGATCAGCCGGGCCACGGCCTGCGCCGAGGTGATGACGTCACCGGCCTCGGTCGGTATGCCGAGCGCCGTGAGATGCGCGGCCACCGTGTCGGGTGTCCGCAGCGCGTTGTTCGTGACGTACGCGAGGTGCATTCCGCCGGCGCGCGCCGTGCCCAGGGACTCCACCGCGTACGCGATGGCGCTTCCGCCCGCGTACACCACCCCGTCCAGATCGAGCAGCGCCGTGTCGTACGCCTCGCTCAGGGCCTGCCCACTGCCGTCGGGCCGCGTCCTGACTGCCTGGCTCATCGCGCTCCGCTCCTCGTTCGGTCCATCGTCCGATCGGTCGCCCCGGGTCGGCCGGCCGGCCGGTGGGTCAACAATCGGTTAGGTCGCTTTCTCCGATCATCCCTCACACAGCCGACACCCCTACGATGCATCAATGAACTACGCAGGTCCCGCGGAGGAGATCCCGGCGCGCAGCGGCCTCGAACTGACCCCGTTCCGGGGGCTTCGCTACGACCCCGACCGGGTCGGCAGCCTGGCCGCCGTGACATCACCGCCGTACGACGTCGTCGTGCGGCCGGACGGTCTGCTCCACCTCGAATCCGCTGATCCGCACAACATCGTCCGCCTGATTCTCCCCCAGGCCGGAACACCCGCCGCACGCGACGAACTGGCGGCCGACACCTTGCGCCGCTGGCTCGCCGACGGCGTCCTCGCCCCCGACGCGGAGCCCGGCCTCTACGTCTACGAGCAGGCGGACGACACCATCGTCCAACGCGGTCTCATAGGCGCGCTGCGCCTGTCGGACCCTTCCGCCGGTGTGGTCCTCCCCCACGAGGACGTCATCCCCCATGTGATCGCGGATCGCGCGGCCCTGATGCGCGCCACCTCCACCAACATGGAGCCCCTGCTCCTCACCTACCGGGGCAACGGCGCCACGGCCGGCGCGACCGCCGTGGTCGAACGCACCACGCGACGCGCCCCCCTCTTCCGTACCACCACGGAGGACGGTTTCCGCCACCGCCTCTGGGCGGTCACCGACCCGGCCGATCTCACCGAGATCCAGTCGGACCTGGCCCAGCACCAGGCCCTGATAGCCGACGGCCACCACCGCTGGGCCACCTACCTCCGGCTCCGCACCGAACACCCGTCCCCCAGCCCCTGGGACTACGGCCTGGTCCTCCTGGTGGACACCGCCCGCTACCCGCTGCGCGTCCGCGCGATCCACCGCCTGCTGCACCGACTCCCGGTCCGCGAGGCCCTCGCAGCCCTGGACGGCCGGTTCCGCGTCCGCGCCCTGGACGTCCCGCTCACCGAGGCCCTCGCGGCCCTGGCGGACGCGGCAGCCGCCGGAAACGCCTTCCTCCTCGCGGGCGACGGCGCCTTCCATCTGGTCGACCGCCCGGATCCGGACCTCCTCGCCCGTACGATCCCCGCCGACCGCCCGGCCGCCTGGCGCACCCTGGACGCGACCGTCCTGCACGCGGCCCTCCTCGACCACGTCTGGCACATCCCCGAGGACTCCCCGGCCCACATCGCCTACATCCACGACACGGCCGCCACCGTCGAGAAGGCCGAACGCGACGGCGGCACGGCCGTCCTCATGCACCCGGTCCGCGAGGAGGTCGTACGCGACCTCGCCCGCCAGGGCGTCACCATGCCCCGCAAGTCCACGTCGTTCGGCCCGAAGCCGGCGTCGGGGCTGGTGCTGCGCGCCCTGGAACTCTGAGACCACCCGACATACGAAAGGGCGGGACCCCGCGTACGGGATCCCGCCCTTCATCGTCCGCCGAACGTCAGTCCTTGCCGTCCACGACGTCCTTGACGTCCTCCACGTCTTCGCCGTCCACGTCTTCGGCGTCCAGGTCTTCGGCGTCCGTGGCGTCCGCTACGGCTGACACGGACTGCGGTGCCTCGTCGGTGTCGTGCCCGCTCTCGTCCTCGCCGAGGGCGTCGACGAACTCGACCCCGTCCATCTCCGCGAGCCGGTCCGACGCGTCCGTGCTGCCGTCCTTGTCGGCCTCGACGGCCTTGGCGAACCACTCGCGCGCCTCGCCCTCACGCCCGGCCGCGAGCAGCGCGTCGGCGTACGCGTACCGCAGACGCGCGGTCCACGGCTGTACGGAGTTCGAAGCCAGCTCCGGGCTCTGCAGGGTCACGATGGCCGCGTCGAGCTGGTCCATGTCACGCCGGGCCCCGGCGGCCACGAGCCGCATCTCGACCTGACCGGCCTTGTCCAGCTTGTGCACCTCGGGCGCCCCGGCCATGTCGAGCGCCTTCTCGGGCCGCCCGAGACCACGCTCGCAGTCGGCCATGACGGGCCACAGGTCGACGTTGCCGGTCATCCGCCGGGCCGCCCGGAACTCGGCGAGCGCCTCGCTGTACTTCTGGTTCGCGTACGCGGCGAAGCCGGCCGCCTCCCGTACGGCGGCGACACGCGACGCCAGCCGCAGGGCCACCCGCGAGTACGCGTAGGCGCTCTCGGGCTCCTCGTCGATGAGCCGGGCGACCATCACCAGGTTCTTGGCGACCTCCTCGGCCAGCCCCTTGGGCAGGCTCAGCAGCTCCTGGCGTACGTCCTTGTCGATCTCGTCGCCCGTGACGTCCTCGGGGATCGGCAGCCGCTTGATCGGCTCCCGGTCCCGGTCACGCTCGTCACGGAACCCGCCGCCGCGACGGTCGTCACGCCGGTCGTCGCCCCGACGGTCGTCCCGGCCACGGAAACCACCGGTGGGTCGGCCGCCACGGTCGTCGCGACGGGGCCCGCGGCTCCGGTCGTCCCGGCCGCGATCGTCCCGCCCACGGAAGCCGCCGGAGCGCTCGCCGCCACGGCTGTCGTCACGCCGGAAGCCACCGCCGCCACCGCGCTGCTCACCACGGTTGTCGTCTCGGCGGAAGCCGCCACGGTCGTCGTCACGACGGAACGGGGGCCGCTCGCCCTCACGACGGACGGGGCGCTCGTCACGACGGTCGTCCCGCCGATCGTCCCTGCGGTCGTCGCGGCGGAAGGCCGGGCGGTCCCCGTCCCGGCGGTCGTCGCGCCGGAACGGCGGACGCCCACCACGGTCGTCGCCACGCCGGTCGTCACGTCCGCGATCGTCACGCCCACGGAAGCCACCGGGGCGCTCGCCGCCACGGTCGTCGCGACGATCGTCGCGGCGGAAGCCGCCACGGTCGTCGTCACGACGGAAGGGGGGACGGTCGCCCTCGCGACGGTCGGGTCGGTCGTCGCGACGGAACCCACGGTCCCGGTCACGGTCGTCCCGTCCACGGAATCCACCACGGTCACCGCTGTCGCGCCGGTCGTCACGTCGGTCGTCGCGACGGAACGCCGGACGGTCATCGCGACGGGGGTAGCCCCCACGGTCGTCGCCACGACGCTCGCCACCTCGGTCGTCACGCCGGTCGTCACGGCGGTCGTCACGGCGGTCGTCGCGGCGGAAGGCCGGCCGGTCGCCGTCCCGCCGGAAGCCTCGGTCGCGATCGCGGTCGTCACGACGGGGACCGGCACCACCGGGACCCGCACCTCCGGGACGCTCGTCGCGCCGGAACGCGGGGCGAGGCCCACGTTCGCCGTCGCGGCGGTCGTCCCGTCCACGGAATCCACCGGCGCCACCGCCGCCGCGCTGGTCACCACGGTTGTCGTCACGCCGGAAGCCACCACGGTCGCCACGGTCATCGCGACGATCGTCGCGACGGAAGCCCCCGCGGTCGTCACCACGACGGTCATCACCACGACGGTCGTCGGTACGGCGGTCGTCCCGCCGGCCGTAGCCACCACGGTCGTTGTCGCGTCGGTCGTTGTCCCGGCGCGGTCCACCGCGATAGCCGCCACGGTCACCACTGTCCCGTCGCCGCTGGTCGCGCTCCGGTCGATCGTCGGGAGAGTTGGTGGACATGGGTGACTCCTGTCTTCGGTACTGCAAGCATTCTAGAAACAAAAGGACCCCTGGTCCCAGCTGAACGCTGGGACCAGGGGTCCTTTCCAAAGATTGTTCGGCGGCGTCCTACTCTCCCACAGGGTCCCCCCTGCAGTACCATCGGCGCTGTAAGGCTTAGCTTCCGGGTTCGGAATGTAACCGGGCGTTTCCCTCACGCTATGACCACCGAAACCCTAATGGTTTCGAGCGAACAAGCACACTCTGTAGTTATGAGTTATGCGTTCTGCTCAAACCGACAACGGTCGTTGTCTCAGAACTAGCACAGTGGACGCGAGCAACTGAGGACAAGCCCTCGGCCTATTAGTACCAGTCAACTCCACCCGTTACCAGGCTTCCATATCTGGCCTATCAACCCAGTCGTCTACTGGGAGCCTTACCCCATCAAGTGGGTGGGAATACTCATCTCGAAGCAGGCTTCCCGCTTAGATGCTTTCAGCGGTTATCCCTCCCGAACGTAGCCAACCAGCCATGCCCTTGGCAGAACAACTGGCACACCAGAGGTTCGTCCGTCCCGGTCCTCTCGTACTAGGGACAGCCCTTCTCAATATTCCTGCGCGCGCAGCGGATAGGGACCGAACTGTCTCACGACGTTCTAAACCCAGCTCGCGTACCGCTTTAATGGGCGAACAGCCCAACCCTTGGGACCGACTCCAGCCCCAGGATGCGACGAGCCGACATCGAGGTGCCAAACCATCCCGTCGATATGGACTCTTGGGGAAGATCAGCCTGTTATCCCCGGGGTACCTTTTATCCGTTGAGCGACGGCGCTTCCACAAGCCACCGCCGGATCACTAGTCCCGACTTTCGTCCCTGCTCGACCCGTCGGTCTCACAGTCAAGCTCCCTTGTGCACTTACACTCACCACCTGATTGCCAACCAGGCTGAGGGAACCTTTGGGCGCCTCCGTTACCCTTTGGGAGGCAACCGCCCCAGTTAAACTACCCATCAGACACTGTCCCCGATCCGGATCACGGACCCGGGTTAGACATCCAGCACGACCAGACTGGTATTTCAACGACGACTCCACCCGAACTGGCGTCCGAGCTTCACAGTCTCCCAGCTATCCTACACAAGCCGAACCGAACACCAATATCAAACTGTAGTAAAGGTCCCGGGGTCTTTCCGTCCTGCTGCGCGAAACGAGCATCTTTACTCGTAGTGCAATTTCACCGGGCCTATGGTTGAGACAGTCGAGAAGTCGTTACGCCATTCGTGCAGGTCGGAACTTACCCGACAAGGAATTTCGCTACCTTAGGATGGTTATAGTTACCACCGCCGTTTACTGGCGCTTAAGTTCTCAGCTTCGCCAAGACGAATCCTGACTAACCGGTCCCCTTAACGTTCCAGCACCGGGCAGGCGTCAGTCCGTATACATCGCCTTACGGCTTCGCACGGACCTGTGTTTTTAGTAAACAGTCGCTTCTCGCTGGTCTCTGCGGCCACCCCCAGCTCAAGCAGCAAGTGCTATCACCGGTGATGGCCCCCCTTCTCCCGAAGTTACGGGGGCATTTTGCCGAGTTCCTTAACCATAGTTCACCCGAACGCCTCGGTATTCTCTACCAGACCACCTGAGTCGGTTTAGGGTACGGGCCGCCATAAAACTCGCTAGAGGCTTTTCTCGACAGCATAGGATCATCCACTTCACCACAATCGGCTCGGCATCAGGTCTCAGCCTCCATGTACGACGGATTTACCTGTCGCACGGCCTACACCCTTACCCCGGGACAACCACCGCCCGGGATGGACTACCTTCCTGCGTCACCCCATCACTCACCTACTGCAAGTCTGGTCCGTCGGCTCCACCACTCCCCTTTGCCCGAAGGCTCCGGGGCGGCTTCACGGACTTAGCATCGCCTGGTTCAGTGTTTGACGCTTCACAGCGGGTACCGGAATATCAACCGGTTATCCATCGACTACGCCTGTCGGCCTCGCCTTAGGTCCCGACTTACCCTGGGCAGATCAGCTTGACCCAGGAACCCTTGGTCAATCGGCGCAAACGTTTCTCACGTTTGTATCGCTACTCATGCCTGCATTCTCACTCGTGAACCGTCCACAACTCGCTTCCGCGGCTGCTTCACCCGGCACACGACGCTCCCCTACCCATCCCAGCCCCCGTTGGGGGTATCTGCTGGAATGACACGACTTCGGCGGTACGCTTGAGCCCCGCTACATTGTCGGCGCGGAATCACTAGACCAGTGAGCTATTACGCACTCTTTCAAGGGTGGCTGCTTCTAAGCCAACCTCCTGGTTGTCTCTGCGACTCCACATCCTTTCCCACTTAGCGTACGCTTAGGGGCCTTAGTCGATGCTCTGGGCTGTTTCCCTCTCGACCATGGAGCTTATCCCCCACAGTCTCACTGCCGCGCTCTCACTTACCGGCATTCGGAGTTTGGCTAAGGTCAGTAACCCGGTAGGGCCCATCGCCTATCCAGTGCTCTACCTCCGGCAAGAAACACACGACGCTGCACCTAAATGCATTTCGGGGAGAACCAGCTATCACGGAGTTTGATTGGCCTTTCACCCCTAACCACAGGTCATCCCCCAGGTTTTCAACCCTGGTGGGTTCGGTCCTCCACGAAGTCTTACCTCCGCTTCAACCTGCCCATGGCTAGATCACTCCGCTTCGGGTCTTGAGCGTGCTACTCAAACGCCCTGTTAGGACTCGCTTTCGCTACGGCTACCCCACCCGGGTTAACCTCGCAACACACCGCAAACTCGCAGGCTCATTCTTCAAAAGGCACGCAGTCACGACACAAGGACAAGTCCTTGTGCGACGCTCCCACGGCTTGTAGGCACACGGTTTCAGGTACTATTTCACTCCGCTCCCGCGGTACTTTTCACCATTCCCTCACGGTACTATCCGCTATCGGTCACCAGGGAATATTTAGGCTTAGCGGGTGGTCCCGCCAGATTCACACGGGATTTCTCGGGCCCCGTGCTACTTGGGTGTCTCTCAAACGAGCCGCTGATGTTTCAGCTACGGGGGTCTTACCCTCTACGCCGGACCTTTCGCATGTCCTTCGCCTACATCAACGGTTTCTGACTCGCCTCACAGCCGGCAGACTGTGAAAGAGAGATCCCACAACCCCGTATACGCAACCCCTGCCGGGTCTCACACGCATACGGTTTGGCCTCATCCGGTTTCGCTCGCCACTACTCCCGGAATCACGGTTGTTTTCTCTTCCTGCGGGTACTGAGATGTTTCACTTCCCCGCGTTCCCTCCACTTGCCCTATGTGTTCAGGCAAGGGTGACAGCCCATGACGACTGCCGGGTTTCCCCATTCGGACACCCCCGGATCAAAGCCTGGTTGACGACTCCCCGGGGCCTATCGTGGCCTCCCACGTCCTTCATCGGTTCCTGGTGCCAAGGCATCCACCGTGCGCCCTTAAAAACTTGGCCACAGATGCTCGCGTCCACTGTGCAGTTCTCAAACAACGACCAACCACCCACCACCCCGCCTTCACAGACGAGTTCACTGGGGTCGGCGTCGAGGGGATTCATTCCCTCAGACACCCAACAGCGTGCCCGGCATCTTCGCCACTCCGGTCAGCTTTCCACGCCCCGAAGGACAGTACTCACAGCCTGAGATGACTGACGATGCCGAATAATCAACGTTCCACCCATGAGCAACCAGCATCAGACGTTCGCTGATGAACTGGCCTCTGACCTCACCCCGGAGGGATCGGTGAGAAGTGCTCCTTAGAAAGGAGGTGATCCAGCCGCACCTTCCGGTACGGCTACCTTGTTACGACTTCGTCCCAATCGCCAGTCCCACCTTCGACAGCTCCCTCCCACAAGGGGTTGGGCCACCGGCTTCGGGTGTTACCGACTTTCGTGACGTGACGGGCGGTGTGTACAAGGCCCGGGAACGTATTCACCGCAGCAATGCTGATCTGCGATTACTAGCAACTCCGACTTCATGGGGTCGAGTTGCAGACCCCAATCCGAACTGAGACAGGCTTTTTGAGATTCGCTCCGCCTCACGGCTTCGCAGCTCATTGTACCTGCCATTGTAGCACGTGTGCAGCCCAAGACATAAGGGGCATGATGACTTGACGTCGTCCCCACCTTCCTCCGAGTTGACCCCGGCAGTCTCCTGTGAGTCCCCATCACCCCGAAGGGCATGCTGGCAACACAGAACAAGGGTTGCGCTCGTTGCGGGACTTAACCCAACATCTCACGACACGAGCTGACGACAGCCATGCACCACCTGTACACCGACCACAAGGGGGCGACCATCTCTGGCCGTTTCCGGTGTATGTCAAGCCTTGGTAAGGTTCTTCGCGTTGCGTCGAATTAAGCCACATGCTCCGCTGCTTGTGCGGGCCCCCGTCAATTCCTTTGAGTTTTAGCCTTGCGGCCGTACTCCCCAGGCGGGGAACTTAATGCGTTAGCTGCGGCACCGACGACGTGGAATGTCGCCAACACCTAGTTCCCACCGTTTACGGCGTGGACTACCAGGGTATCTAATCCTGTTCGCTCCCCACGCTTTCGCTCCTCAGCGTCAGTAATGGCCCAGAGATCCGCCTTCGCCACCGGTGTTCCTCCTGATATCTGCGCATTTCACCGCTACACCAGGAATTCCGATCTCCCCTACCACACTCTAGTCTGCCCGTATCGAATGCAGACCCGGGGTTAAGCCCCGGGCTTTCACATCCGACGCGACAGACCGCCTACGAGCTCTTTACGCCCAATAATTCCGGACAACGCTCGCGCCCTACGTATTACCGCGGCTGCTGGCACGTAGTTAGCCGGCGCTTCTTCTGCAGGTACCGTCACTTTCGCTTCTTCCCTGCTGAAAGAGGTTTACAACCCGAAGGCCGTCATCCCTCACGCGGCGTCGCTGCATCAGGCTTTCGCCCATTGTGCAATATTCCCCACTGCTGCCTCCCGTAGGAGTCTGGGCCGTGTCTCAGTCCCAGTGTGGCCGGTCGCCCTCTCAGGCCGGCTACCCGTCGTCGCCTTGGTGAGCCGTTACCTCACCAACAAGCTGATAGGCCGCGGGCTCATCCTTCACCGCCGGAGCTTTCAACTCCCTGCCAGGAGGCAGAAAGTATTATCCGGTATTAGACCCCGTTTCCAGGGCTTGTCCCAGAGTGAAGGGCAGATTGCCCACGTGTTACTCACCCGTTCGCCACTAATCCCCACCGAAGTGGTTCATCGTTCGACTTGCATGTGTTAAGCACGCCGCCAGCGTTCGTCCTGAGCCAGGATCAAACTCTCCGTGAATGTTTACCCGTAATCGGGTGCACACATCACGAGAGCGGAACCACCGGAGGAATGATCCGATGGTTCACAGCGTCCTCGCTGTGTTTTCTTCAAAGGAACCTCGTCCCAGCAGAAGCTGGAGACGGGGTATCAACATATCTGGCGTTGATTTTTGGCACGCTGTTGAGTTCTCAAGGAACGGACGCTTCCTTCGTACTCACCCAAGTTGTTACTCAGGCTTTCCTCCGGGCAGTTTCCCTTCGGTCCTGCTGTGTTGCTGTCTTGCGTTTCCGACTCTATCAGATCGTTTTCCGGTCCGATTCCCTGTCGGGGGTTTTGCCTTTCGGCTGTCTATTGGCCTCTCGGTTTCCCTTGCGGCCTTTCGACATTCACTACGTTAGCCGATTCCCTCGGCAACTCATAATTGAGTGCTGCGGGCTGGAATCAGGGCATGCCTAATTCGCCCCCGCCGAGGGGATGTCGTAGGTAGTGGGTTGGCCGCTCTCGGCTGCTGGCTGATCGCCGTAACCGGTTCAAGCGGCTCGGGCTACGTTACGGATCGCCCAGGAGCGAGTCAAGTTGAGCGCCGGCGGGGGACGTGGGCCCGATACGGGCTCACCGTCGGGTCGTTGGCGATCCAGTAGCGCCAGGGGTGGACGCCACCGTCGCCCGAGACGCCGGTGCGGGGGCCGTTGAGTACCTGGTCAGCGCTGACGGGGGTGCCGGGCAGGACCGTCAGGGGCGGGGTGTCGCAGGCGCAGGCGTCCGTGCCGTCGAGGGCTCGGTCCACGTCCAGGGCCGTGGCCAGGCGGGCGGGGCCTTTGGCCAGTTCTTTGTCATTTCGGGCCGAGATTCGACGTTTGCGGGCGAGGTCGGCGCCTTCGGTGATCTCGCCGGCCCGCAGCAGAACCGCGCTCGCCCGGCCCTCCGGTCCGCAGACCAGGTTCATGCAGTGCCACATGCCGTAGGTGAAGTAGACGTACACATGTCCGGGCGGACCGAACATCACGCTGTTGCGGGCGGTGCGTCCCCGATAGGCGTGGGAGCCGGGGTCGTTCGCACCGTCGTATGCCTCGACCTCCGTGATGCGGAGTTCGATCGGCCCTTCCGGGCAGGAGCGTACGAGGACGCGTCCCAGGAGGTCCGGGGCCACCTCCAGTACGGGGCGGTCGAAGAACTCACGGGCGAGGGGCGTACGGTCGGGGCTCGCGATCATGGCGTACGAGCGTAGTCCAGACGGGTGCGGAACCAGCGGCCGTCGGACTGCGTTTGTAGGGATCAGGGTCCACGCCACACAAGGCACGAACACGGAACCACGCAGATATATACGCAGGCGTTGCCTGACGGGAGGAACAGACATGGGGTTCAAGCGGCTGCTCGCGAGCCTGGGGGCCGGTGGCGCTTCGGTCGAGACGGTGTTGACCGAGGTCAATGTCGTCCCGGGTGGTGTCGTCCAGGGTGAGGTGCGGATCCAGGGCGGTTCCGTGGACCAGCAGATCGAGGGGCTGTCCGTCGGTCTCCAGGCCAAGGTCGAGGTCGAGGGCCAGGACGCGGAGTACAAGCAGGACATCGAGTTCACCAAGCAGCGGCTCGGTGGTGCCTTCGAGCTGAAGGCCGGGGCGGTGCATGTGGTGCCCTTCGGGCTGGAGATCCCGTGGGAGACGCCGGTCACCACCATCCAGGGGCAGACACTGCCGGGCATGAACATCGGTGTGACCACCGAGCTGGAGATCGCGCGCGCGGTGGACTCCGGTGACCTGGATCCGATCAACGTGCACCCGCTGCCGGCGCAGCAGGCCCTCCTGGACGCCTTCATCCAGCTGGGCTTCCGCTTCAAGAACGCGGACCTGGAGCGCGGTCACATCCGGGGGACGCGACAGAAGCTGCCGTTCTACCAGGAGATCGAGTTCTACCCGCCGCAGCAGTACCACGGCCTGAACCAGGTCGAGTTGAGCTTCGTCGCCGACGAGCGCGAGATGGACGTCGTGCTGGAGATGGACAAGAAGCCGGGTCTGTTCAGCGAGGGCAGCGACTCGTTCCGCTCGTTCAAGGTGGGGCTGCACGACTACCAGGGGACGGACTGGGCGGCGTACCTGAACCAGTGGCTTTCGGAGGTCGGCAGCAAGCGCAGTTGGTTCTAGGCTCGACCCGCTCGACACAACTGGCTGCTCGACACAACTGGAACCACACCTACCCCGGATCCATCAGGAGGTACCGAGGTGACCGAGCCGAAGAGGCCGCCGCTCCCCCACGATTTCCACCCGGTCGTGCCGTCCTTCACGGTCGCGAGCGAGGATGTCGAGGCCGGTGCGACGCTCAAGGACGCTCAGGTCTACGCGGAGGGGAACACCTCGCCGCAGCTGCGCTGGGAGGGCTTCCCGCCGGAGACCAAGAGTTTCGCCGTGACCTGCTACGACCCGGACGCCCCCACGGGCAGCGGGTTCTGGCACTGGGTCGTGTTCGACATCCCGGTGTCGGTGACGGAGTTGCCGACGGGTGCGGGGTCGGGGAAGTTCGAGGGACTGCCCGAGGGCGCCGTCCAGGCGCGCAACGACTACGGGACGAAGGACTTCGGCGGGGCCGCGCCGCCGCCGGGGGATCCGGCGCACCGGTATGTGTTCACGGTGTACGCGGTGGATCAGGAGAAGCTCGGTCCTGACGCGGACGCCTCGCCCGCCGTGGTCGGCTTCAACCTGCGGTTCCACACGCTGGGGCGCGCTCAACTCCTCGGTGAGTACGCCGCCGTGGCGGAAAAGTAACGAAGCCGGACGTTCATTGAACGTTTGCCCGTCTCTGGTCTTGGAAGTGATCAGAGACGGGCATTTTTTATTGCGTTGTCCATCTCGTCGTGCCCGGCCAGAGTTGATCCAAGCCCGCCGGGGGGTGGGCTGGCACAGGAGGTGGGCTGGAATGCGGGACACGCTGGTACTGAACGCGAGCTTCGAGCCGCTGTCGACGGTCACGCTCAACCGAGCCGTCGTGCTGGTACTGCAGGACAAGGCCGTCGTCGAGCAGACCCACCCCGAACTGCGCATGCGCGGAGCCGCGGTCGACATACCGGCGCCCCGGGTGATCAGGCTCTGCAGGTACGTACGGGTGCCGTTCCGAAGACAAGCGCCGTGGTCGAGGCGGGGTGTTCTGGTACGGGACAGGCACAGGTGCGCCTACTGCGGTCGTCGGGCGACGACCGTGGACCACGTGGTGCCGCGGTCGCGGGGCGGTGGGGACACCTGGCTGAACACGGTGGCTTCCTGCGCCGAGGACAACCACCGTAAGGCTGACCGGACTCCGGAGCAGGCGGGGATGCCGTTGTTGCGGCAGCCGTTCGAGCCTACTCCGGCCGATGCGATGCTGCTGTCCCTGGGACACGATGACTTCGACGCGCTTCCGGGGTGGCTGTCGCAGGGGGCCGCGTAGGGCTCCGCCGGGAAGGCCGTTGAGCGCCGTCGTGGCCTCTGTCATTTGCGGACCGCGGGTGCGTCGTGGCTTGTCGCGCAGTCCCCCGCGCCCCTAAAAGCCAAAAGACCAAAGACATCGGGCCCACCCTCTTCTTCGAGGGTGGGCCCGATGTCGTGTGTCCTAGTCGATCGCCGGCTTCTCTCGGCGGTCGCCGTTGCCGTCGGTGGGGCGGGGGACGGACGGGCCGCCGCCGAGGTTGCCGAAGTTGCCCATGGCACCGGAGAGGCCCTTGAGGGCGTCGCCGATCTCGCTGGGGACGATCCAGAGCTTGTTGGCGTCGCCCTCGGCGATCTTCGGGAGCATCTGGAGGTACTGGTAGGAGAGGAGCTTCTGGTCCGGGTCTCCGGCGTGGATGGCCTCGAAGACCGTACGGACGGCCTGGGCCTCGCCCTCGGCGCGCAGGGCGGCGGCCTTGGCCTCACCCTCGGCGCGGAGGATCTGGGACTGCTTCTCGCCCTCGGCGGTGAGGATGGCCGCCTGGCGCGTACCTTCGGCGGTGAGGATCGCGGCGCGCTTGTCACGGTCGGCGCGCATCTGCTTCTCCATCGAGTCCTGGATGGAGGTGGGCGGCTCGATCGCCTTCAGCTCGACGCGGTTGACGCGGATGCCCCACTTGCCGGTGGCCTCGTCGAGGACGCCGCGCAGGGCCGCGTTGATCTCCTCGCGGGAGGTCAGGGTCCGCTCCAGGTCCATGCCACCGATGATGTTGCGCAGGGTGGTGACGGTGAGCTGCTCGATCGCCTGGATGTAGCTGGCGACCTCGTAGGTGGCCGCGCGGGCGTCGGTGACCTGGTAGTAGATGACCGTGTCGATGTTCACGACCAGGTTGTCCTGGGTGATCACCGGCTGCGGCGGGAACGGCACGACCTGTTCGCGCAGGTCGATGCGGTTGCGGATCGAGTCGATGAACGGGACGACGATGTTGAGGCCCGCGTTGAGCGTGCGCGTGTAGCGGCCGAACCGCTCGACGATGGCCGCGCTGGCCTGTGGAATCACCTGGATGGTCTTGATCAGGGCGATGAAGACCAACACCACCAGAATGATCAGGACGATGATGATCGGTTCCATCGTGTGCTCCCCGAGCCCTTCTCCGCCGTGGCGCTTCCTGAAGATCTTGAAAGTCTTCAAGATCTTATGCCTGTCGAGGCCGTTGAGATGTTGAAGATCTTGTGGTCGAGTCTGGCAGAACACCGCCTGCCAGGGGGGTCGTTCAGGTCATAGCGTCACCGCCTCGTGACCACGTCGTACGAGGTCACATGACGATCGCGGTGGCTCCCTCGATCTCCACGACGTCCACTTCCTGACCCACCTCGTAGGCCTGGCCGCTGTCCAGCGCGCGGGCGGACCAGATCTCGCCGCCGAGCTTGATACGGCCGCCCGAGCCGTCGACGCGTTCCAGGACGACGGCGTGTTTGCCCTTCAACGCGTCGATGCCGGTGGCCAGTTGGGGCCGTTGGGATCTGTGCCGGGCCGCGATGGGCCGGACGACGGCGATGAGCGCGACGGAGACGATCGCGAAGACGACGACCTGGAGTACGACTCCCCCGCCCAGCCCCGCGACCACGGCGCCGGCGACGGCGCCCAGGGCGAGCATGCCCAACTCGGGCATCGCGGTCACGACGAGGGCGATCCCGAGCCCGGCCGCGCCGATCAGCCACCACACCCATGCGTCGATGCTGTCCACAACGGCCATGGTAGAACCGCGATCCGCCCGCCGAACAGAGCGCACGGTCAAAGATCGCGTACAGAGGGCTCCCAAGTCGGGTGCTCCCGGGCTCTGTTGTGGTCCCGGGGCGCCCGAGTTGCGGAAGATCGGGAGAACTTGGAGGTCAGGTGAGCGGCAGGCCGTGGGCGGTCCAGCGCTCGCCCATCTGCTCGACGACGAGCGGGAGTCCGAAGCAGAGGGAGAGGTTGCGGGAGGTCAGCTCCAGCTCCAGCGGGCCCGCGGCGAGGACCTTGCCCTGACGGATCATCAGGACGTGGGTGAAGCCCGGGGGGATCTCCTCGACATGGTGCGTGACCATGATCATGGAGGGGGCGATCGGGTCGCGGGCGAGGCGGCCGAGCCGGCGTACCAGGTCCTCGCGACCGCCGAGGTCGAGGCCGGCGGCGGGCTCGTCGAGGAGCAGCAGCTCGGGGTCGGCCATCAGGGCGCGGGCGATCAGGGTGCGCTTGCGCTCGCCCTCGGAGAGGGTGCCGAACTTGCGGTCGACGTAGTCGGTCATGCCGAGACGGTCGAGGAAGGCGCGGGCGCGCAGCTCGTCGATCTCCTCGTAGTCCTCGTTCCAGGTGGCCGTCATGCCGTACGCGGCCGTCAGCACGGTCTCCAGGACGGTCTGGCGCCTGGGGAGCTTCTCCGCCATGGCGATGCCGGCCATGCCGATACGGGGGCGCAGTTCGAAGACGTCGACCTTGCCGAGGGTGTCGCCGAGGATCGTGGCGGTGCCCTTGCTGGGGTACAGGTAGCTGGACGCGATGTTGAGGAGGGTGGTCTTGCCGGCGCCGTTCGGGCCGAGGATGGCCCAGCGCTCGCCCTCCTTGACCGACCAGGAGACCTGGTCCACCAGAGCCCGGCCCTCGCGGACCACGGATACGTCCTCCAGCTCCAGAACATCGCTCATGAGCGCGCTGTCTCCCCTTGCAGTGTCGGCCTGTCTCGGCTGTCGCGTACGCCTGTGGTCGGAGCCACCGCCGGGTGGGCGCAGCCCTCAGGGAAATCTACGCCACCGGTCGGGCCGTCCATCCCCTCGGTCGGTCCTTAGGGTGGGGGCATGCTTTCGGAACCACGTTCAGGGCGCCTCGCCTCATGGGGAAATGCCCTTCTTGCCGGACTTGTCTCACCGGATGACGCGGTGCTCGCGATCGTCGGGGAGGACTCGGTGCATCGGGTCGAGGGGTTGCCCGGGGAGTCGGCGCCCGTCGGGCTGACGCTGGCGCTGGGGCGGTTGCGGGCCCTCGGGGTGACCGGGCTGCGGGTCGCGCTGCCCGCGGCGGGGCATCCGCTGGGGCTGAGCGGGCCGCCGGAGTTCAACAAGCGGGCGCTGGAGGCGGAGGAGGCCGTCGTCTGCCACGGGGGTGCGCTGGGGCTCGTGCCGGAGGTGTACGCGGTCGGCCCCGCGGGCGACGAGCACGTGGAGGTCGTCTGGCACTGCCTGGAGGCGCGGGAGGCGCCGCCCGCCGATGTGCCGTCCCTCGGGGAGGCCGAGCGGGAGTTGGCGGAGGCCTTGCGGGAGGCTACGGAGGTGTTGGCCCGGCTGGACGTCGCGGCGTCGGGGCCGGTGGCCGAGGCGGCGATCGACGCGTATCGGGCGCGGGCCGAGCGGGGGCGGGAGGTGTTGGCGCCCGGGTATCCGCCGCGTGCGGTA
The DNA here is from genome assembly GCF_009184865.1 of Streptomyces phaeolivaceus. Classification (NCBI taxonomy): domain Bacteria; kingdom Bacillati; phylum Actinomycetota; class Actinomycetes; order Kitasatosporales; family Streptomycetaceae; genus Streptomyces; species Streptomyces phaeolivaceus. Next base: position 1,874,056 of record NZ_CP045096.1, read on the forward strand.
CGGGTGCTGGAGCTGGCGCAGCGGGTGGGGTTGCTGATCTCGGTGGCGTTCGAGAACGGGGACGGCGGGGCCGTGAGCGCCTCGGAGATGGCCTCGCGGGCGGGGGCGCTGCGGCCGGTGGAGCGGACGGCTCGGCGGGCTCAGGTGGCGGCGTACAACGCGTTCGTGGAGGAGCGGGAGCGGGGGCGGTAGTACGGCGCGGTCGTGGGCGGGCGATGGTGCGGTGCCCGGGGGCTGTGGCTGGGCGGGGGTCGGCTGCGCGACTCGGCGCTCACGAGATGCCGCTGCGCCCACCCGTGCCGCCCCAGCGGCACGGGTGGGCGCAGTCTGAACGGGCAGCCGAAGGCCCCGCGAACCCGGGGAGGTCGCGGGGCCTTTGAGCGCGGCGCGGCTCGGCTCAGTGGTTGGCCGAGATGTTGCCGAAGGTCGGGTTGAGGGCCGCGATGAGGTTGGCGCTGAGGCCGGTGACCGTGACCGGGACGTTGACGGGGACCTGGACGTCGAGGCCGGAGCCGACGCCCGGGGAGTGCACGGCGGCGCTGTCGGCGGACGAGTCGGCGACGGCAGCGCCGGACGAGGCGCCCGCGGCGAGCCCGGCGGCGGTGACGGTCAGGGCGGCCTTCTTGGCGAAGTTCATGAGCTGCGTTCCTCCAGCGTCGTACGTGTCCGGCCCGCCCGCGGGCCGTGCGCTGATCAACGCGGGGCGGTCACAGGGTGGCACGGACGAACGACGGGAACTGCCTGTTCGGCGCATTGGGGTGACAACCTGACCGGCCTCCCAGGGGCGCCTGGGAGGCCGGTGGTCACTGGTGCTCCGGGGCGGGAACGTCAGTGGTTGACACCCAGGTTGCCGAAGGCCGGGTTCAGGACGCCGATGACGTTCACGCTGTTGCCGACCACGTTCACGGGGATGTTGACGGGGGCCTGGATGACGTTGCCCGAGACGACGCCCGGCGAACCGATCGCCTTGCCGTCGGCGTGCGCGCCGCCGTCGGAGGCGGAGGCCATGCCGGCACCGGCGGCGACGAGGCCACCGGCCACCATCGTGACAGCGGCGGCCTTCTTCAGGTTCTTCACTTTGAGCCCTTCCTTGCGGTCACTGCGGCGGTCGCACGCAGCACGCACTGAAGAACGCGGGCGGTCCCGGCAGGATGCGCCGCCCGGGGGACATACACCCGACAGTATGAATCTCAGCCCGGAGTGGAACCCTCCGTGTTGCCGGACAATCAGCACGTCATCCGGCCACACCATGGCGTACCGCCCACAGCGCGGCCTGTGTCCGGTCCGCCAGGTCGAGCTTCATCAGGATGTTCGAGACATGGGTCTTCACCGTCTTCTCGGAGAGGACGAGTGCGCGGGCGATCTCTCGGTTGGAGCGGCCGTCGGCGATCAGACCGAGCACCTCGCGCTCCCGCTCGGTGAGTGAACCGCCTCTGCCCTGACCGGAGTTGACTTCCTCCTGGGACAGCAGGGCGTCGGCGACCTCCGGTTGGAGGAGGATGTGGCCGGCGTGCACCGAACGGATGGCGCCGGCCAGCGCGTCGGGGTCCACGTCCTTGTAGACGTACCCGGCGGCGCCGGCGCGCAGGGCGGGGACGACCGTGCGCTGCTCGGTGAAGCTGGTGACGATGAGCACGCGCGCGGGGTTGGCCAGTTCGCGGAGTTTCCGGAGGGCCTCGACGCCGTCCATGCCGGGCATCTTGACGTCCATGAGGACGACGTCGGGCCGCAGTTCCTCGGCGCGGGCGACTCCCTCGGCTCCGTCGGCGGCCTCTCCCACGACCTCGATGTCGTCCTGCACCTCCAGGAAGGTACGCAGACCGCGGCGGACCACCTGGTGGTCGTCGACGAGCAGCACCTTGATTGCGTCAGCCACCGGGGACCTCCATCTCGATCGTGGTGCCCTTTCCGGGCGCCGATTCCACGCTCAGCCGGCCGCCGACCCCGCTGGCCCGGTCGCGCATGGAGACCAGGCCCAGGTGGCGTCCGGCGCGGCGTACGGCCTGGGTGTCGAAGCCGGTGCCGTCGTCCGCGACCCGCAGGACGGCCCCGCCACCGTGCCGGTCGAGGGTGACGTCGACCCGCTCGGCGCCCGAGTGCCGCAGGGCGTTGTGCAGGGCCTCCTGGGCGACGCGCAGCATGGCCTCCTCCTGGGCGGCGGGCAGCGCGCGGGCGCCGCGGCCGGAGAAGGTGACCCGGGCGCTGTGGGCGCGGTCCAGGACGTGGACCTGGGTGCGCAGGGTGGCGACCAGGCCGTCCTCGTCGAGTCCGGCGGGGCGCAACTCGACGACGGCGGCGCGCAGTTCGTCCGCGGCCTCGGCGGCGAGGGCGGCCACGTGCTGCAGTTCGCCCTTCGCGCGCGTGGGGTCGCGGTCGACGAGGGCAGCGGCGGCCTGGGCGGTCAGGCGCAGGGAGAACAGCTTCTGGCTGACGGCGTCGTGGAGCTCGTGGGCGAGCCGGGAGCGCTCCTCGGCGATGGTCAGCTCGCGGCTGCGTTCGTAGAGGCGGGCGTTGGTCAGGGCGATGGCGGCGTGCTGGGCGAGGATCGACAGCAGTTCCTCGTCCTCGCCGGTGAAGCCGCAGCCGCCCTCGGGCCTGGGGCAGCGCTTGTTGGCGAGGAAGAGGGCGCCGATGACCTCGTCGCCGTCGCGGATGGGCAGGCCCAGGAAGTCGATCAGGTCGGGGTGGGCGCTGGGCCAGCCCTCGAAGCGGGGGTCCTCGCGGACATCGGCCAGGCGCTCGGGGGTGGCCTCGTGGAGCATCGCGGCGAGGATGCCGTGCTGGCGCGGGAGGGGGCCGATGGCCTTCCACTGGGCGTCGCTGACGCCGTCGACGACGAACTGGGCGAAGCCGCCGTGGTCGTCGGGGACGCCGAGCGCGGCGTACTCCGCGTCGAGCAGCTCACGCGCGGAGGCGACGATCGTCTTGAGGACGTCGCGTACCTCCAGGTGTCTGCTCATGGCCAGCAACGCGCTGCTCACCGCGGCGAGGCCGGACCGTGGACCTTGACTCATGACCTCACCGTACCGGCGGGGTCCGACACGGCGGATCGGACCGCCGGAGGCCTCGCCGGGGTCCTCGGACCTAGGCCGTGGGCCTACGACCGGACCTAGGTCCCGTGGGTCGGCCCGCCGTCCTAGGGCGAAGTGCCCCGGTGATCTGCGGCCCGCGTACGAGGCGGTGGGGGCCGTCCGGTTCCTACGTTGGGATCACCGCCGACCGGTTCGGGAGGCGGGCCAGGACGAGGGGACGGTTGTCATGCCGGTAGCGATCATCACGGGGGCGTCGAAAGGGCTGGGCCGGGCACTCGGCGCGGCGCTGGCGGAGCGCGGGTGGGATCTGGTGCTGGACGCCAGGACCGCCGGGGTCCTGAAGGAGACGGCGGCGGAGCTGGCGGCGTACGGGACGCGGGTGGAGGCCCTGCCGGGGGATGTCACGGACGCCGGGCACCGGGCGGAGCTGGTGGCGGCGGCGCGGGCGCTGGGCGGGGTGGACCTGCTGGTGAACAACGCGAGCGCGCTGGGCGCCGAGCCGCTCGTCCGGCTGGAGGGGCTGGCCCTGGACGGGCTGCGGCGGGCCCTGGAGGTCAATGTGGTCGCGGCGCTGGGGCTGGTCCAGGAGGCGCTGCCGCTGTTGCGGGCCTCGGAGGCGGGCGCGGTGATCGGTGTGAGTTCGGACGCCGCGGCCGAGGCGTACGGGACGTGGGGCGGGTACGGGGCCTCCAAGGCGGCGCTGGACCAGCTGTCGGCGGTGCTGGCCGAGGAGGAACCGGGGCTTCGGGTGTGGGCCGTCGATCCCGGGGACATGGGCACGGACCTGTACGCGGCGGCCGTGCCGGACGACGAGGATCCGCGGCCGAGTCCGGCGAGTGTGGTCCCGGCCTTCCTGCGGCTGCTGGACGAGCGGCCGGCCAGTGGCCGCTACGGGGCTCCTTCCCTGCTGGAGGGGCGATGACGACGGCGACGGTACGGGTGCCGGAGGGGCTGCACGCGCGCGTGCCCGCCGAGCAGCGCGGGCCGGGGCTCGACCGGGACGGCGTACGGCTGCTGGTCTCGCGGGGGACGGAGGTGTCGCACCAGACGTTCGCGGCACTGCCGGGGCTCCTGAGAGCGGGGGATCTGCTGGTCGTCAACACCTCGGCGACGCTGTCGGCGGCGGTGGACGGGACGGTCGGGGACGGGAGGGTCGGGCACGCGCGCGTGGTGGTGCATTTCTCCACACGGGGCGACGACGGACGGTGGGCCGTCGAACTGCGGGATCCGGACGGACGCGGCACCACGCGCGCGCGTGCGGGCGGTCCGGTGGGGACGGAGGTGCGGCTCCCCTGTGATGTACGGCTCGTTCTGGAGGAGCCGCTGAGCGAGCGGGGCGAGCGGCTGTGGTGGGCCCGGGTGTCCTCGTCGGACGGCACCGGAGTGCGGGCCGTCACGGAGGCACCGGCCCTCGCCGAGGTGCTCCGGGAGCACGGGCGGCCCATCCGGTACGCGTACACGGAGCGGGACCAGCCGTTGTCCGTGTATCAGACGGTGTTCGCGCTGCCGTCGCGGGACGGGGCCGGGAGCGCGGAGATGCCGAGTGCGGGGCGTCCGTTCACGGCGCGGCTGGTGGCGGAGCTGGTGAGCCGGGGCGTGCGGTTCGCGCCGGTCACGCTGCACACGGGGGTGGCGTCGGCGGAGGCGCACGAGCCGCCGTATCCGGAGCGCTTCGCGGTGCCGGAGGCGTCGGCGCGGCTGATCGACGCGGCGCGGGCAGGTGGCGGCCGGGTGGTCGCCGTGGGGACGACGGCGGTGCGGGCGGTGGAGTCGGCCACCGGGGCCGACGGTGTCGTACGGGCCCGGGAGGGCTGGACGGATCTGGTGGTGACGCCGGAGCGCGGGGTGCGGGTGGTGGACGGGCTGCTGACCGGGCTGCACGAGCCGGAGGCCTCGCATCTGCTGATGCTGGAGGCGGTCGCGGGGCGGGCGGCGATCGACCGCGCGTACGAGGCGGCGGTCGAGGGGCGTTATCTCTGGCACGAGTTCGGGGACGTGCACCTCATCCTGCCGGGGGTCCCGCGCGGGAAAGGGCCTCACACAGAGCATTGCGGCAGCAACTGCCCGTGAGGTGCGGGCCCGCCCCGTGTGAGCCCGCCCATAGGGCGCGCATCACGTACGAACCTGCCTAGGAGAGGGATAAGGGCGGTTTGAGCGGGAGAGACGGGTTGGTCTGTCCTGTTTTGCCGTTTCCGCTCCAACTACCGGGGATCGTACGTCACACCTTTGCCACACGATTTTGCGGCCGCTAAGAATTGCTGCTGTCGCTCGACGCCGCGGGTCGCCCCGCGGCGTTTGTGCTGGAAGAGCAGTGTCCCCACACGGCACGAGAGCGACCTCCGCGCTATTCGAAGAGGTCCATCACTCATGTCCAAGAACGCCAAGAAGAACCCCGGCCACAGTCTCGCGCTGACCAAGACCCACAAGCTCTCGCTCGCCGGAGTGGCCGCCTTCGGCGCCGCCGCCCTCGCGTTCTCGCTGGTGCCGGCCGAGGCTCAGACCGCCACACAGACCGTGTCCGCGGCTCCGGCGGCGTTCAGCCAGAACCCGGCCAAGGCCGCGAAGGCGAGCGTCACGAACCAGGCCGCCGACGCCGACAAGAAGGCCGCCGCCGCTGCCGCGAAGAAGAAGGCCGCTCAGGAGCGCGCGAAGAAGGAGGCCGCGAGCCGGTCCGCCCAGCGCGCCAAGGTCGCCAAGGCCGCCGCGAAGTCGTACCCGAACAACCTCGACGGCTGGATCCGCGAGGCGCTCGACATCATGAAGAAGCACAAGATCCCGGGCACCTACAACGGCCTGCACAAGAACATCATGCGGGAGTCCTCGGGCAACCCGAACGCCATCAACAACTGGGACATCAACGCCAAGAACGGCGTCCCGTCGATCGGTCTGCTGCAGGTCATCAAGCCGACCTTCGACGCCTACCACGTCCCGGGCACGAAGAAGAGCCAGTACGACCCGGTCGCCAACCTGACGGCCGCCGCGAACTACGCCGCGGACCGCTACGGCTCGATCGACAACGTCAACAGCGCGTACTGAGGCCCGCGCGGGACCTCTGAGAACGTGGAAGGGCGGCACCCGGTGCGGGTGCCGCCCTTCGTTCACACGTGTACCTCGGTCACTTCCGCATGACCTCGGGCTCGTGGCGGCGCAGGAAGCGGGCCACGAGGAATCCGCAGATCACACCGAGCACGACGAGGGCGATCATGTCGAGGCTGTAGGCGCCGACCGTGTGGTCCCACAGCGGGTCGGTGTCGCCTGCCTCCTTCGGCGGGCTGATGTTGTTGAAGTCCAGCGTGGCACCGGCGGCGGCGACCGCCCAGCGCGACGGCATCAGGTACGAGAACTCGTTGACGCCGGGGCTGCCGTGCAGCGCGAAGAGGCAGCCGGTGAAGACGACCTGGACGATCGCGAACATGACCAGCAGCGGCATCGTCTTCTCGGCGGTCTTCACCAGCGAGGAGATGACCAGGCCGAACATCATGGACGTGAAGCCGAGGCCCATGATCGGGATGGAGAGTTCGAGCATCACGGCGAACTTGCCGTCGCCGAAGATCAGGCTCTCGTCCGGGATGGTCCGGCTGGAGAAGCCGATCGCGCCGACCATCGCGCCCTGGAACACGGTGACCGCGCCGAGGACGATCACCTTGGACATCAGGTACGCCGAGCGCGACAGGCCGGTGGCCCGCTCCCGCTCGTAGATCACCCGTTCCTTGATCAGCTCTCGGACGGAGTTGGCGGCACCCGCGAAGCACGCGCCGACCGCGAGGATCAGCAGCACCGTGGTGGCCGTGCCGTTCGGGATCGGCAGGCCCGTGGCCTTGTTCACCCCCCGTACCAGCAGGTCCTTGTCCGGGTCGATGAGCAGGCTCACCGCGCCGAGGACGGCCGGCAGGATCACCGTCAGCGCCAGGAAGCCCTTGTCGGAGACGATGACGGAGACATAGCGCCGGACCAGCGTGGTGAGCTGGGAGAACCAGCCCTGCGGCTTCGGCGGGCGCATCGCCTGCGGCGGCGGCATGTGCACCGACTGCGGGGCGACGGCGTCGATGTCCGCGGCGTACATCTGGTAGTGCTGCGAGCCCTTCCAGCGGCCCGCCCAGTCGTAGTCGCGGTAGTTCTCGAAGGCGGAGAAGACATCGGCCCAGGTGTCGTAGCCGAAGAAGTTCAGCGCCTCCTCGGGCGGACCGAAGTACGCCACCGAGCCGCCCGGGGCCATCACCAGGAGCTTGTCGCAGATCGCCAGCTCGGCCACCGAGTGGGTGACCACCAGGACCGTACGGCCGTCGTCGGCGAGACCGCGCAGCAGCTGCATGACGTCACGGTCCATGCCCGGGTCGAGGCCGGAGGTCGGCTCGTCCAGGAAGATCAGCGACGGCTTGGTCAGCAGCTCCAGGGCGACCGAGACGCGCTTGCGCTGGCCGCCGGAGAGCGAGGTGACCTTCTTGTCCTTGTGGATGTCGAGCTTCAGCTCGCGCAGCACCTCGTCGATCCGGGCGTCGCGCTCGGCGGCCGTGGTGTCGGCCGGGAAGCGGAGCTTCGCCGCGTACTTGAGGGCCTTCTTGACGGTCAGCTCCTTGTGCAGGATGTCGTCCTGCGGGACCAGACCGATGCGCTGCCGCAGCTCGGCGAACTGCTTGTACAGGTTCCGGTTGTCGTAGAGCACGTCGCCCTGGTTGGCGGGGCGGTAGCCCGTGAGCGCCTTCAGCAGGGTGGACTTGCCGGAGCCGGAGGGGCCGATGACCGCGATGAGCGACTTCTCCGGGACACCGAAGGAGACGTCCTTCAGGATCTGCTTGCCGCCGTCGACGGTGACCGTCAGATGGCGGGCGGAGAAGGAGACGTCACCGGTGTCGACGAACTCTTCGAGGCGGTCGCCCACGATACGGAACGTCGAGTGGCCGACGCCGACGATGTCGTTCGGCCCGAGGAGGGCCGTGCCGCCCTTGGCGATCGGCATACCGTTGACGAACGTGCCGTTGTGCGAGCCGAGGTCACGGATCTCGAAGCGCCCGTCGGGCGTCGCGTGGAACTCGGCGTGGTTGCGCGAGACCTGGAGGTCGGAGACCACCAGTTCGTTCTCCAGGGCACGGCCGATGCGCATCACACGGCCGAGGGCCAGCTGGTGGAACGTGGTCGGGCTGCGGTCGCCGTAGACCGGCGGCGCCCCCGCGCCACCACCGGGGCCCTGCTGCGGGAAGCCCTGCTGCTGCGGGACCTGTGCCGCCGGCGGCTGCTGCCAGCCCGCCTGCGGCGCCTGCGGCTGCGGGGCCTGCTGGCCGGCGTATCCGGCGCTCGCGCCCTGCGCCGCGTACGGCTGCTGCTGGGGCTGTGCGACGGACGCGGCGGTGCCGGAGAGGCCGACTCTCGGGCCGTCGGTCGCGTTGCCCAGGTGCACTGCCGAGCCGGGGCCGATCTCCAACTGGTGGATCCGCTGCCCCTGCACGAAGGTGCCGTTGGTGCTGCCGTGGTCCTCGATCACCCAACTACGGCCGCCGAAGCTGATCGTGGCGTGACGCCAGGACACCCTGGCGTCGTCGAACACGATGTCCCCCTGCGGATCACGTCCGAGGGTATATGCCCTGGACGGATCGAGCGTCCAGGTTTGTCCGTTCAATTCCAGTACGAGTTCCGGCACTCCATGCCCCACTGAGTTGTCCCCCGAATTACCCCCAACACAGGGAGTCTAGGGATGTCGAACATCGGGGGGAACTATTTCAGGCTCGACCCCCTGACCGAAAGTCGGGCCTTGTGAAGAGAACGTACGGGGGCATCCGCCGGTCCCGTTGACGGGGTTGAAACCGGGCCGGAGAGTGGTAATCCCACGCGAGGGGGACATCGGCGGTGCAACGCCGCGATGTGGATCGGGGGGTCCGACCATGAGCGACCGGAACATCGGCCCAGGCGGGCGCGTGCCGTGGGGGGACGTCCTGTTCTCCGCGATCGCCGCCGTGAGCTGGGCGTTGATCGGGATGGCGGCCACGGCGGCGCTCGGGCTGCGGCTGCTGGAGGCCGACTCGGCGGGCGGACTGGGGCCCATGACGGCGGCGGTTGTGGCGCTCGGGGCGGGTGGGTCGGTGACGCCGTCCGGCGATGTGTCCGTCTTTGGCCTGGACGGAGCGCAGGCCACCACCGCCATCGAGATCACGCCATTGGGTGTCGCTCTGGTGGGAGCGCTCCTGCTCTCCTGGTTCTTCCTGCGGTCCCTGCGCGGCGCGGGAGCGGTGCTCTCCCCCGCCGAACTCCTCGCGCGCGTGGGCACGGTGCTCGCGCTCTTCGTGGCCCTGATGGGCGGCCTGGCCTGGGCCGGGAACGCCGTCATCACCCTCGACGGCGGTCAACTCGGCATCGACGGACAACTGCCGGGCGGGGGCGGCGCCCTCGACGACGTGGAGATCCCCGGGCTCGGCGACCTCGGGGACATCGGCGGCGGGCTGCTGCCGGACCGGCTGGGCGACCTCGCCGACGCGAACGCGCGGGTCGGCTTCACGGTGGACACCGTCCCGACCCTCCTCGGCGGCCTCACCTGGTGCCTGGGCGTGCTGCTCATCGCCCTGCTGGCCTCGCGCCGCACTCCCCTGCCGCCCGCCCTCGACGCCCTGCACCGGGTCGTAAGGCCCGCCGTGTCCGCGGTGGTCACCGTGCTGCTGGTGGCGGTTCTGGCCGGGCTCGCGGCGGCGGCGTACGCGGCGATCGGCGACCCGCACCCCAAGCGGATCGCCGGCGCGGCACTCCTCGGCGCCCCCAACGGGGTCTGGCTGGGCGTCCCCCTCGGCCTCCTCGTCCCCTGGGACGGCAGGGCCACCGGAGCACTGGCCGACCTGCTGCCCGACCCCCTCGACGAACTGCTGCGCATCGACGCGAGCGAACCCGTCACCCTCGGCCGCCTCGCCGAACTCGACGGCCGGGTGTGGCTGTTGGGCCTCGCGGCGGCGCTCATGATGCTGTACGCGGGAGTACTGACCGCCGTGCGTACGCCTTTTGTACGGGAATCGGCTGCCACCGCCGCCGGAGGCGCGCCCGGTGCGGATGTACGGGGCGGGGGTGCGCTCGGCTTCGTCGCGCGCTGCGCGCTTCGGCTCGGGCTCGCGACGGCGGTGGCGCTGGCGCTGCTCGTCCGGCTGACGGAGCTGTCGGTGGACGCCTCGCTGGCGGTGTTCGGCATCGACGCGTTCGACGCGGGCATCGAGCTGCGCGGGCAGGCTGCCGTGGCGCTGGTGCTGGGCGCGCTGTGGGGCGCTGGCGCGGGGGCCGCCGGGGCGCTGCTGGCCTGCCTGACCCGGGCCGCCGGGCTACGGGCCTCGCCGTGGGCGCGGGGTGACGCGGGTCGCGCAGGCCCGGCGGGCGCCGCCGGGCCCCACGAGACCTCAGCGACGGGCTCCGCCTCGGGACCGTACGCACCGGGCAGGCCGTACCGGCCGCCGAACCCGGACACCAACCCGTATCTGCGGCTGCCGGACGAGCTGCGGGGGCCGCCGGGGGCTTCGGGTCCGCCGGGGGCGCCCGGAGGAGCGGGGGGTCGTGGTGGTTCCGGGGCTCGGTCGCCCGATGTGTACGGTGCGCCCACGGCGGTGCGGAGGGTCACGCCTCCCCCGCGGCGGCCCGGGTCAGGAGCGGGGTCAGGGTCCGGATCAGGGTCCGGATCAGGGGCGAGGTCGGGGGCCTGGCCCGCGCCGCCGCCGCCTCCTCCGCCGCCGCCACCGGAGGAGGCACCGCCACCGCCTCCTCCACGGGGGCCCCGGGGGCGTTGAGAGGGTCCGGGGCCGGGCGATCCTGTGAGGGCGCTCCGGGGCGTCGTACACGATCCGGGTGCGCTTCAGTCGCCGGTAACCCAGTGTTCTCCGTCCGCTGGGCGGACCTCAGGGGCGAAGCGCACGGGACGCCGGATACGGTTGGCACATCATGAGCGCTTCGCAGACCTCCTCTGACGTCCCCACTCTCCTCGTCAAGATCTTCGGCAAGGACCGGCCGGGCATCACCGCCGGGCTGTTCGACACCCTCGCCGCTTACTCCGTCGACGTGGTCGACATCGAGCAGGTCGTCACCCGTGGCCGGATCGTGCTGTGCGCGCTCGTGACCGAGCCGCCCGCCGGGCAGGAGGGCGACCTGCGGGCGACCGTGCACAGCTGGGCGGAGTCGATGAAGATGCAGGCGGAGATCATCTCCGGCCTGGGCGACAACCGGCCCCGCGGCCTCGGCCGCTCGCACGTCACCGTTCTGGGCCACCCGCTGACCGCCGAGAACACCGCCCGCATCGCCGCCCGGATCACCGCGACCGGCGGCAACATCGACCGTATCTTCCGGCTCGCCAAGTACCCGGTGACGGCCGTCGAGTTCGCGGTGTCCGGTACGGAACCGGAGACCCTGCGGACCGCCCTGGTCACCGAGTCGGTGGCGCTGGGCGTGGACGTGGCCGTGGTCGCGGCGGGTCTGCACCGGCGGGCGCAGCGGCTGGTGGTCATGGACGTGGACTCCACGCTCATCCAGGACGAGGTGATCGAGCTCTTCGCCGCGCACGCCGGGTGCGGAAAGGAGGTCGCCGAGGTGACGGCCGCCGCGATGCGCGGGGAGCTGGACTTCGAGCAGTCCCTGCACGCGCGCGTGGCGCTGCTGGAGGGGCTCGACGCCTCGGTGGTGGAGAAGGTGCGCAGCGAGGTCCGGCTCACGCCGGGGGCGCGCACGCTGATCCGTACGCTGAAGCGGCTGGGCTTCCAAGTCGGCGTCGTCTCGGGCGGGTTCACCCAGGTCACGGACGATCTGAAGGAGCGGCTGGGCCTTGACTTCGCGCAGGCCAACACCTTGGAGATCGTCGACGGCAGGCTGACCGGCAGGGTCGTCGGGGAGATCGTGGACCGCGCGGGCAAGGCCCGGCTGCTGCGCCGGTTCGCGGCCGAGGCGGGGGTGCCGCTGGCCCAGACCGTGGCGATCGGCGACGGCGCCAACGACCTCGACATGCTCAACGCGGCGGGTCTGGGCGTCGCCTTCAACGCCAAGCCGGTGGTCCGCGAGGCCGCGCACACGGCGGTGAACTTCCCCTTCCTCGACACCGTGCTGTACCTCCTCGGGGTGACCCGGGAAGAGGTCGAGGCGGCGGACACGCACGACGAGTAGCGGGGCGCGCGTGCCGAGCGGCCGGGCGTACGACGAGTAGCGGGGCGTACACCGAGCGGTGTGCGCCATATACACGGGAAGGCCCGGCACCGAGGTGGTGCCGGGCCTCTGTCGTGTCGGCGGCCGGGGGCCGCGCGGCCGGGGTTATTCCGTCGGCGCCCAGTAGTCGGCCAGCGTGGTCACGCCCGGCTCCAGGCTCTTCCAGGCGCCCTCGAAGGAGAGCACGGCGAAGGCGGCGGCCGGGAAGCCGAGGCGGTTCATCCGCTCGCGGGCGTCGCCCTCGGCGCTGCCCGCGAGGATGTCGGCGAGGCTCTGCACTCCGGGGTTGTGGCCGATCAGGACGACGTTCTGCGCGTCGTCCGGGGTTTCGTTGAGCAGGGCGATCAGCTCACCGGGCGAGGCCTCGTAGATCCGCTCCTCGTAGACCGTTTTCGGCCGCTCGGGCAGCTCGTGGACGGCCAGCTTCCAGGTCTCGCGGGTCCTGACGGCCGTGGAGCAGAGGGCCAGGTCGAGGGGGATACCGGAGTCGGCCAGCTTGCGACCGGCGACGGCGGCGTCCATACGGCCCCGGTCGGCGAGCGGCCGTTCGTGGTCGGAAACCTGGGGCCAGTCGGCCTTCGCATGCCGGAAGAGGACGATCTTGCGGGGTTCTGCGACGCTCATGCGTCCCAGCTTCGCACGAAACAGGCCATGGGGCGCAGGGAGTTGAAGTGCGGATACCCGAGACCGGTACATGTGCTTCCGGCGGGCTGGCCGCTCGTCACGGTGTGTGGTTCGGCAGGGCCCGCTGTATCCACTCCAGGAAGTGGGCGAGCACCGGGTCGCCGCTCGCCGCCTGGGCCTGCGCGGGGTTCAGGATCAGCAGCAGGAGGGCGGCGAAGCCGAGGGCGGGCAGGGCGACGGCCCACCAGGGCAGCCGGATGTCGACGCCGGTCGGGGGCGCCGGGTGGGGCCGGGTGTGCGTAGGGGCCGACATGCCGCCTCCGTGGTCCGCGAGTGGGTCGTGGCCCGTCTCCCGGCCACATCTCGAAGCTACGGAATGCGAGCGCTCCGTCCCATCCGGTGATCCACCCACTTCACCCTGAGACTCGCCCCCTAGTACTGCAACCGCATCTGGCGTGACGGATGGTCGGCGGTCTCGTTGGTATGACTGTGTGCTGATGCGCTGACGGTTGAGCAGGTCGAGTCGTGGTCCGAGGGGGTGGCCGGGCTCCATGCCCGGTTCGCCCACCGTTTCGGCAGGTCGGAGCCCCGCGAGCGGGCGCTGGACTACCTGAACGGACTCGTCGCGCCGCTGGAGAAGAAGAACGGGTGGACGCTGTCCGAGCAGGTCGGGCAGCTCCGCCCGGACGGCGTCCAGCGCCTGCTCAACCACTCCGACTGGGACGAGAACGCGGTCCGCGACGATGTGCGCGACTTCGTCGTGGAGACCATCGGAGCCAAGAACGCGGTCCTGATCTGCGACGACACCGGTTTCCTGAAGAAGGGCACCAAGTCCGCCGGAGTCCAGCGGCAGTACACAGGTACCGCCGGCCGCACGGAGAACTGCCAGATCGGGACCTTCCTGGCCTACGCCTCCGCCAGGGGGCGGGCATTGATCGACCGTGAGCTCTACATCCCCGTTTCCTGGACGGATGACCGTGAGCGCTGCCGCGCAGCCGGGATCGACGACGAGATCCCCTTCGCGACCAAGAATGAGCACTGCAAGTGGATGCTGCAACGTGCCGTCGACGCAGGCATCCCGTTCGCGTGGGTCACCGCTGACGAGGCATACGGGCAGGTCAAGCACCTGCGGGTATGGCTGGAGGAACGCAGGATCGCGCACGTACTGGCCACCAAGGTCAACGACACCGTGACCACGGCGGACGGCGGCGACGCCAGGGTGGACCAGTTGGTCGCCGCCCTGCCCAGGCAAGCGTGGAAGCGGGTTTCCGGGGGCCAGGGCGCGCACGGCGAACGGATCTACGACTGGGCCCGCGTCGCCATCCGCCCGTACTGGGAGAACGGCTTCGGGCACTGGGTTCTGGCCCGCCGCAGCATCAGCGACCCCACCGAGATCGCCTACTACGTCTGCTACGGATCGGTGGCCTCCCGGCTGAAAGACCTGGTCAAGGTAGCCGCCGCGAGGTGGGCGGTGGAGGAGTGCTTCCAGACCGCCAAGGGCGAGTGCGGCCTGGACCACTACCAGGTGAGGCTCTACCGGGCCTGGTACCGCCACATCACCCTGGCCATGGCCGCCCTCGCCTACCTGACCGCCGTCCGCGCCGCAGAAGCCGCAAAAGGGGCGGAGCGGACGACGAGCAAGACCTCATACCCCTCAGCGTCCCGGAGATCCGCCGACTGATCGGCCACATCATCGTCACGCCCCGCCACCACAGCAACGACCATCATCTGCACTGGTCACGCTTCCGACGACGCAGCCAGGCCCGTGCCCGCCGCTCCCACTACAAACGCCGAGGCCACAACCCGCAGATGCGGTTGCAGTACTAGGGGATGGGGGGTTATCCCCACCCCCGGCCGCTCACGGTGACGCGATGACCGCGATGATCCCGATGACGACGAAGATGGCGAGGAACGAGCCGAAGACGAGGAGCATCTTCTTCTGGCCGTTCTGGGGGTTCGGGTCGAGCACTGGCATGCGGCCCAGTCTCGCACCCCCGGCCCGCCGCGGAGCCTCCGGGGTGTCCCGCCACCGTGGAGCCGCTGGAGAGCCGCCGGGCGCCCCTCGCCGGGCGCCCCTCAGCGGCCCGTGACCGCCTCGTCCTCCACGACCCGGTCGCGGCCCGCCAGGACGCCCGCCGCGATCTGCGGGAGCATCAGGGCCGCCATGAGGGCCAGGGGCAGTCCCCAGCCGCCGCTGTGCTGGTACAGGACGCCGACGAGGAGCGGGCCGGGGATGGAGATCAGATAGCCCGTGCTCTGGGCGAAGGCGGACAGCTTGACCACGCCCGCGCCGGTCCTGGCCCGCATGCCGACCATGGTGAGCGCGAGCGGGAAGGAGCAGTTGGCGATGCCTGTCAGCAGCGCCCACGCCCAGGCTCCGCCGGCCGGGGCGAGGTAGAGCCCGCCGTAGCCGAGGAGCCCGCAGACGCCCAGGACGACCGCGATGGGGCCCTGGTGGGGCAGCCGGGTGGCGAGCCGGGGGATCACGAAGGCCAGCGGCACGCCCATCACCATGGTGACGGCCAGCAGCAGCCCCGCCGTACCGGCCGGGACGCCCGCGTCCCGGAAGATCTGCGCCATCCACCCCATCGTGATGTAGGCGGCGGTCGCCTGGAGCCCGAAGAACACGGCGAGCGCCCAGGCGGTACGGCTCCGGGTGATCCGGACGGCGGGCACGTCCTCGGGCGCGGGTGCCGTCCCGACGGAATCCTCCCCGCGCGCGGGCGCCGTCCCGGTCGGTCCCTCCCCGCGCGCGGGGAGGGAGTCGGCGGGGCGCGGGGCGCGGTCGCGGACGAAGGGCAGCCAGGGCAGTACGGCAGCCGCCGCCAGGCCCGCCCAGACCGCTAGCCCGGTCCGCCAACTCCCGCCCAGTGCCTCGGTCATGGGCACGGTGACGGCGGCGGCGGACGAGGTGCCGAGGGCGAGGGCCATGGAGTAGAGGCCCGTCATGGAGCCGACCCGGTCGGGGAACCAGCGCTTGACGATGACCGGCATCAGGATGTTGCTGACGGCGATGCCCATCAGGGCGAGGGCGCTCGCGGCGAGGAAACCGGCCGTGCCGCCGGCGTACGGCCGGAGCAGCAGCCCGCCCGCGATCGCGACCATGCCCGCGCAGACGACGGCGACCGGGCCGAAGCGGCGGGCGAGCCGGGGTGCCATGACGCCGAAGAGGGCGAAGCAGAGCGGTGGCACGGAGGTGAGGAGCCCGGCGGCGCTGCCGCTCATCCCGAGCCCGACGCGCACCTCTTCGAGGAGGGCGCCGAGGCTGGTAATGGCGGGGCGGAGGTTGAGGGCGGTCAGGACGATGCCCACGACCACCAGTCGTGTCGCCCACGCGCGCGTGGGCGACGGCACCGGGCTTTCGGACATGGGGCGTTCGAACATGGGGCGTTCGGAGGGGATTGCGGGTGCGGCTGTCGGCGTCAGGGTTTTCTCGCTCACCATGACACCCATCATAGAATCATAGGATGATTGGGTGTCCATGGCCCGGCCACTCCCGGTCGGCCCGTCCGTGCGAAGGTGTGCCATGCCGCTGAGCCATCCCCGCCGATCGGCGCTGTCCGAGCAGGTCATCGCCGCTCTGCGGAACCAGATCGCCTCGGGCGAGTGGCCCGTCGGCTCCCGTATCCCCACCGAGCCCGAGCTGGTCGAGGAGCTGGGTGTCGCCCGGAACACGGTCCGCGAGGCCGTCCGCGCGCTCGCGCACAACGGACTGCTGGACATCCGCCAGGGCTCCGGCACCTATGTCGTCGCGACCAGTGAACTCGCGGGCGTGATGCACCGCCGCTTCGCGGGCGCCGACCCGACCCATATCGCCGAACTGCGCTCCGCCCTGGAGTCGAGCGCCGCGCGGCTGGCCGCCGAGCGGCGCACCGAGAAGGACCTGAAGCAGCTCGACGCGCTCCTGGCCCGCCGTGAGGAGGCCTGGGCGTCGGGCGACGCGGAGGCCTTCGTGACCGCCGACGCCACCTTCCACCTGTCCGTCGTCGCCGCGTCCCACAACGACGTCATGACGACCGTCCACGCCGACCTGGGCGAGGTCCTGCGGGACTGGCTGCGCGGTGACGTGGGCGAGGAGCTGACCCCGGAGACGTACATGGACCACACCCGGCTCATGGACGCGATCCGCGCGGGCGACGCCGAGACCGCCGCGGCGGAGGCGGCCGGCTATCCGTTCCTCTGCCGCCCCGGCCGGGTCAGTCCGCCCCGCGCCGGTGGCTGAACCACACCGAGCGGACTTCCTTCCAGCAGCGCCCGGTGAGCCGTACGGTCCGCGCGGGCGCCGTCTCGACGGCGGCACTGTCGCTGTCGATGTCCCACCAGCGCGCGCACTCGATGTGCAGCCGGACATGGTCCACGGTCGCGTGCGGGTTGAAGCAGTGCGCGATCACCTGGGAGCCGGTGACCGTGCTGCGGCAGGCCGCGCCGAACGGATCGGGCCTGTCGTCCGGATCGGGCTTGTCGTCGCCCTTCACGCGCGGGTGAAGGGCGTCCTTCGCGCGCGCGTGCCGCTCCCCGGTCTCCGCGCGCGCGTGCGGTGCCGACTCGGACGGGACGGTGAGGACGAGCGCCAGGGCGACGACCGCCGGGGCGACGCTGCGGGAGATGCGCACAAGGGGGACCTCCTCGGCCGATCGGCTGAGCGGTGTACGTCCAGCGTGCGCGGCACCCGGCCCCGGCGGCCCGCCGGATGAGCCGAACGAGTGACGATCGGGGCGGACAGGAGTACGGCGAGGGCGCGCACCCGAATGGATGCGCGCCCTCGAACCGGTGACGACCCGGCGTACGACCCGGAGCGATGGCGGTCAGGCGCCGATCGCGTGCAGCCCGCCGTCCACGTGGATGATCTCGCCGGTGGTCTTCGGGAACCAGTCGCTGAGCAGCGCGACGACACCGCGGCCGGCCGGCTCGGGGTCCTTGAGGTCCCACTCCAGCGGCGAACGGTCGTCCCACACGGCGGCCAGCTCGCCGAAGCCCGGGATGGACTTGGCGGCCATGGAGGCCAGCGGGCCGGCGGAGACGAGGTTGCAGCGGATGTTCTGCTTGCCCAGGTCACGGGCGACGTAACGGCTGGTGGCCTCCAGGGCGGCCTTGGCCGGGCCCATCCAGTCGTACTGCGGCCAGGCGAACTTCGCGTCGAAGGTCAGACCGACGACCGAGCCGCCGTTCTGCATCAGCGGCAGGCAGGCCATGGTGAGCGACTTCAGGGAGTACGCCGAGACGTGCATCGCGGTGGCGACGGACTCGAACGGCGTGTTCAGGAAGTTGCCGCCGAGGGCGTCCTGCGGGGCGAAGCCGATGGAGTGCACGACGCCGTCGAGGCCGCCCAGCTCCTCGCCGACGATGTCGGCCAGCCGCCCGAGGTGCTCGTCGTTGGTGACGTCCAGCTCGATGACCTTGGTGGGCTTGGGGAGCTTCCTGGCGATGCGCTCGGTCAGCGTGGGCCGGGGGAAGGCCGTGAGGATGATCTCGGCACCCTGCTCCTGGGCCAGCTTGGCGGTGTGGAAGGCGATGGAGGACTCCATCAGCACACCGGTGATCAGGACGCGCTTGCCCTCGAGGATTCCGCTCATGGTGATCAGTGACCCATTCCCAGTCCGCCGTCTACGGGGATGACGGCTCCAGTGATGTACGAGGCGTCGTCCGAGGCGAGGAACCGCACCGTCGCGGCGATCTCCTCGGGGCGCGCGTACCGGCCGAGCGGCACCTGCTTGACGATGCCCTCGCGCTGCTCGTCGGTGAGCACCTTCGTCATGTCGGTGTCGACGAAGCCGGGGGCGACGACGTTGAAGGTGATGTTTCGCGAGCCCAGCTCACGGGCGAGCGAGCGCGCGAAGCCGACCAGACCGGCCTTGGAGGCGGCGTAGTTGGCCTGCCCCGGCGAGCCGTACAGACCGACGACGGACGAGATGAGCACCACACGGCCCTTCCTGGCGCGCAGCATGCCGCGGTTGGCGCGCTTGACGACCCGGAAGGTGCCCGTGAGGTTGGTGTCGATGACCGAGGTGAAGTCCTCCTCGGACATCCGCATCAGGAGCTGGTCCTTGGTGACGCCGGCGTTGGCGATCAGGACCTCGACCGGGCCGTGCTCGGCCTCGATCTCCTTGTAGGCCTGCTCCACCTGCTCGGGGTCGGTGATGTCGCACCTGACGGCCAGGAAGCCGGCCGGCGGCTCCCCCGAGCGGTATGTGATGGCGACCTTGTCGCCGGCGTCGGCGAACACGCGGGCGATGGCGAGGCCGATGCCCCGGTTGCCTCCGGTGACGAGAACCGAGCGGCTCAACGGATCACCCTTTCCTTAGCGGTCTGAACGCCTGCCCGAATGCCTGGACGGCGGGCGCCTTCCCCGAAAACCTATCGGTCCGGTCCGCCGGGTGGGCATTCGAGCTGTGACAGTGGCTCGGGGACGGCGCTGTGGGGTCCCTACAGAAAGCCCGCCGCCCTGAGCCGGAAAGATGTGGTCCGGCCGCCCGCGGGCGCGACATGATCGGACCCGACAGGCCACCACAACCGCTCGGCAACAGGGAGACCTCGGTGCCTCATTCCATCGACGACGCCTTCACGGCACTACCGCTAAGGGCCCTGGCCGACGCCGCGCTCGCCCGAGCACGTGCCCTCGGCGCCGATCACGCCGACTTCCGGTTCGAGCGGGTGCGCAGCGCGTCCTGGCGGCTGCGGGACGCGAAGCCGGCCGGGTCGTCGGACACGACCGATCTCGGGTACGCGGTGCGGGTGGTGCACGGCGGGACCTGGGGGTTCGCCTCCGGGGTGGATCTGACGATGGACGCCGCAGCGAAGGTCGCCTCGCAGGCCGTGGCGATGGCGAAGCTGTCCGCGCAGGTCATCAAGGCCGCCGGGTCCGACGTGGGGGCACCTCCCACGCCTTTCGGGCAGTGGGGGAGGGTCGAGCTGGCCGATGAGCCCGTGCACGCGGAGAAGACGTGGATCTCGTCGTACGGGATCGATCCGTTCACCGTCCCCGACGAGGAGAAGTCGGCGCTGCTGGCGGACTGGAGCACCCGGCTGCTGGCGGCCGACGGGGTCAACCACGTCGACGCCTCGCTGCTCACCGTGCACGAGAACAAGTTCTACGCGGACACCGCCGGGACGGTCACCACACAGCAGCGGGTACGGCTGCACCCGTCGCTGACCGCCGTGTCGGTCGACGAGTCCAGCGGTGAGTTCGACTCGATGCGGACGCTCGCGCCGCCGGCCGGGCGCGGCTGGGAGTACGTGACGGGCACCGGCTGGGACTGGGACGACGAGCTGGAGCGGATCCCGGAGCTGCTCGCCGAGAAGATGCGGGCGCCGAGCGTCGAGGCGGGCGTCTACGACCTGGTCGTGGCCCCCTCCAACCTGTGGCTGACCATCCATGAGTCCATCGGCCACGCCACCGAGCTGGACCGCGCGCTCGGTTACGAGGCCGCGTACGCCGGCACGTCCTTCGCCACCTTCGACAAGCTCAACAAGCTGAAGTACGGCTCCGAGCTGATGAACGTCACCGGTGACCGCACCGCCGAGCACGGCCTGGCGACCATCGGGTACGACGACGAGGGCGTGGAGTGCCAGAGCTGGGACCTGGTGAAGGACGGCACGCTCGTCGGCTATCAACTCGACCGCCGTATCGCCAGGTTGACCGGGCTGGGCCGCTCCAACGGCTGCGCCTACGCCGACTCCCCCGGGCATGTGCCGGTGCAGCGGATGGCGAACGTGTCGCTGCGGCCGGACCCGGCCGGGATGTCGACGGAGGATCTGATCGGCGGGGTCGACCGCGGGATCTATGTCGTCGGGGACCGGTCGTGGTCCATCGACATGCAGCGCTACAACTTCCAGTTTACGGGTCAGAGAGCATACATGATCCGGAACGGCCGCCTAGCGGGGCAGGTCAGAGACTTTGCATATCAGGGGATCACCCCCGAGTTCTGGGGGTCGATGGAGGCTGCTGGAGGACCCCAGACCTATGTGCTGGGAGGGGCTTTCAACTGTGGAAAGGCCCAGCCTGGGCAGGTCGCCGCGGTGTCTCACGGCTGCCCGTCCGCACTGTTTCGAAGTGTGAATATCTTGAACACGACGAACGAGTCCGGCCGCGACTGACGAGGCGTCACACAGGGCCAGAAGTCTGCACCAGGTCGACACGCGATCACGGCGAACCTCCTACGCCACGTCGTCCCAGTCCTCGATGTCCTCCTCTGAGGGGGTCAGCGAGGGTGGGACGATGAGACCCCGGAAAGGCTCCAGCTTCAGCCCCAGGCGGTTGTGCATGGTCCGGGCGCCGCGCTCCATGGCCCGGCGCACAAGGTGCCCGTAAACCAGCTCCGTAGTCCTCGTGGTCCGGTGTCCGACCCAGGCCGCCACCTCGAAGAGCGGGATGTCGGCGTGGATGGCCTCCGAGACGAAGAAGTGCCGGAAGCTCTTCGGGGTGTACTGCGGAGTCCCCGCCAGCTTGGCCGCCGCCTTGAACTGATCAAGAAACCAGTCATACGACGGGTGGCGGTCATTCAGGCGAGGCGACTCGAAGAACCAGCCCCGATCGCCCCAGGTACCGAACGCGTCGATGTGATCGTCGAAGATCTTGTTGATCGATTCGGGTACTGGTGTCCGCCGCGCCTGGTCAAAGGCCCGGTGCTTCGTACCGCGCTTCACCCCGCGCCGATAGCCGGAGATCTCCTGACAGCCGTACGCCGAGACCTGGTGATCCACAGCCAGAACGCTGCGCTCCCAGTCCATTGACTCGTCGGACAGCGCCAGGGACTCCCCCGGACGCGTCCCGCAGCCAGCCATGGCCCAGAAGCCAGCGCGGATCAGCTTGGGGGCCTCCGCGATGATCCCGAGGACCTCTTCCATGCTCGGGACGTCGTCGCCGGTGATCGGGGTGAGCGTCTGCCCTGAGCGCCGCCGAGGATTGGCCTTCTTACATGGGTTGCGGCCGATGATCTCTGCCGCCACCGCGTAGTTGAAGACGGATGAGAGGACGTTCTTACGTCCATTGATGCCGTTTTCCCGGTAACCCCGCTCCTTCTGATCTGCCTCCCATTCCAGGATCGTCGTCGGGGTGATGCTGCCGATGGGCTTGTTGCCGAAGAACGGCCCGTAGTGGTTGGCGTAGACGCTGCCGTAGTTCCGTTTCGAGGACTCTTCGAGGGTCCCCGCCCCAACCCACTCGTGCCACACCTCTTCGAACGTCCGCATCCCCGCCTTGGGGTTGATGTATGTCCCGAGGTCCTTGTCCCGCTCGACCTTGACCGCGAACGCCTCCGCGTCTTCGAGCTTCTTGAAGGACACCTGACGCGGCTTGCCCGCGCGGCCTCCGGGCTCTCGGTACGTCACCCGGTACGGCTTGTGCGGGCACGTCGGCTTTTTGCGCCGGGGACAGGTGCAGTCTTCCTTCTTGATGGTCGCCACGATTGTTAACCCTTCACATGTTGATTGGTTAGTGACTGATCGTCAGCCTAGCCGCGCTGCATGCGCCCCTCAACCCAGTTGTGCAGATCGCGAGTTCGGAACCGAACGTGCTTGCCGACTTTGAGGAAGGGGATGCCCCAACGTCGGTACGAGTCCATGAGGACCCGCTTCGTGACGCCCAGCTCTGCGGCAGCCTCATCCGGCGTCATGAGCAGGTTGCTGCCGCCCCTCACAGCTCCCACCCCCAAGCCTGGTCTTCCTTCGCTTCCTTGTAGAGCTGCCGTGACTGTTCGAGGTCTTCGGCGATTCCGGCGGCGAGGAGGGCAGCGCCGGGGGTATGACCGGAGCCGACGTATCGCCAGGCCGATTCCGTCACCGTGTGCGGATCGTCCACCGCCGTCCCGGCACCGGCACGCAGATGGGTGGCGCGGTCGTCGCGCAGTGCGGCGTAGGTGGTGGAGTAGCGACGGGATTTGGTGAGGATGTGGCCTCGGAAGCCGAGACTGTGGGCCCATGACCGCAGCCGGAGGTGTTCGAGTTCGGCGAGGCCGCCCAGGCGCCAGCAGGTACCCATCAGGGCCCGTACGTGGCCGGTGACGGCCGCTGCGCGGATGTCGTCCAGGCTGGTGACGCGGTAGTCCAGTCCAGCAGCCGTTTCGGCCGCGCCCTTACTCACGTACTTGGCGACGTAACCGGCGACCGCGCCGTCTGACAGGGCGTCACCGTCGGCGAACGAGTGGATCGGCCGGGCATCGAACTGCGCTCCCCAGGCAAAGCGTTCGGTGCCGTAGGCGCCTGAGTCCGGCGGAGTGACGAAGGCGGACGCCACAGCTTGCCGCACGGCGTCCAGGAGGAGGAGGGAGGTGGCCCAGTCCGGCGGGGGCACGGCCGGACCATCGGGCCCGTCGAGGCGCACGACGGCATGGAAGGACGGCCGCCCTGCGCTGGAATTCAGCGACTTTGGCGAAGGACACGACCAAGTGCTCAGCGAGCCGGGACCGAGGTATCTCGGCTGTCGAGGCGAGGTGACGCCGTACGGCGGTGGTGAACCGGTCCCACAGTCGCCCGACATGCGCGTGCCACAGCACGTGGCCGGTGAAGTCGTAGCAGTCCGCGCACAGCGGCAGTCCGGTCAGGCGGTCGTCGTCGGTGTGGACCAGACCGCAGCCCAGTGGCTTCCCGTGCTCGCAGGCAGGGGCGTCACGGCGGGGGCGGCACCGCTTGCCGTCGTCAGTAGCGTGGTGCACGGGGCCGAAGGACGGGGCGGTGAGGGTGACGAACAGCCGGGGCCGGTCGCGGACTGCGTCGGGCACGCTCTTGCCGCCGGACAGGCCCGCCCGGACCAGGTGGAAGGTATCTCCGGCGTGCAGGCGGGAGCAGGGAGCACAGACCGAGGCCCGGCGGTTGCGGCAGCGCACGGCAAGCCGCTCACCCGGCTCATGGGCGGTCGAGTAGGACGAGATCACCTCACCAGTTGCGGCGTTGCGGGTGATCGTGGAGCCGGACAGGTAGACCGGGTGGGCGCAGCCCCCGATGGCCTTGATCTGTTCCAGCCAGCGCGGGTATCCGGGGTCGTTGGCGAGGCGGATTACGTCCCGATCGGCATCGGACAGCAGCCGCAGACGCTTGTCACACTCCAGCTCAACAGAGCGAGCAGACTGGGTGGTCACCTCTGACGAGGCGTTGAACACGGGGCACCTCCAGGACGGACGGGCATGGGAGGAGCACGAGCACGGACGTGGATGTGAGTCATGGCTGAGTCCTTTGCGAGAGTTGAGAGAGAGTGAGATCGCAGAGTCTGAGAGCGTGGCGAGGCAGCGTGATGAAGACCGAAGGGCAGAGAAGAGAGCTGTGATGTCTCGTCTGAAAGATGTCTGCGTCTGTGTCTGAGATTCGCTGAAAGAAGGCTCGTCGCTCGACCTTCATGATCTCAAGACGGCTTCTGCGGAGCGACCGAATTACCGCCAGGGCGTAGCAGTTGAGGCAGACCGAAGGTCGCGCCACGCATCCGGATTCGATGACCAAGCGAACCTGTCCGGCCGGATGTGCCACGCGCCATGCGCCCACCAGGTCCCTGATCGGACAGTGGCTCAGGACCTGTGGCGGAAACTGTCTTCACTTCTTCCAGGGCGCGCCTGCGGCGCGCCGGGCGGCCAGGCGCTCCGGCCCGGCATGCGGCCTTCGGCCGGTCCGGTCCGGGCGCAGCCGCCCGCGCCCACGAGCAGCCCTGAAGTGAGCCAGCTCTCCACAGCCCTTCCCGGTCCGCTCACTCCCGTCGGCCATGGTCGTGTCTCACGTCCTCCAGGACCTCAGCCCTCGATCCGGACCGAGGCACGCACCGGCGAGCCCCTGTGCCTCTCTCACGGATCAATCGACGCCCCGCTGAGCCGCAGCCGAGTTCACCCCACAGGGGCTGGGGGCCGACGGCCTACGAGGCTTTAGGCAGCCACCATGGGGCGAGCCTCGAAGATCATGGCCCCGATCGGGCTATTGCGGGCAGGTCCCAAAGACTGCCCGATCCGCGAGGCAGCGTAAGGGGCCATGATCACTCGCCCCACGGCAGCTCCCGCCCAAAGCCTCTACGGCCGGCGGCGTGGCCAAGGCGCGCCACATCGAGGGGATAGGACCCCACCCCGCGCAGGCTACGCATCCCGCCAAGTGCGCCACGGGCGCGTGATGATCTCTCTGTAGGTGCGATGCGAGGGGTTCCGGCCGCAGTGCTCCAGCACCCACTTCTGCGGCTCGTTGAAGTCCTCACTCGCAGGTGACGTCTCGTCGTCCACCGCGCACTGCATGGCGTACGTCGTGGGCTCCGCGTCCGGCTCATGGTCCGGCTCCAGCGTCCACGTCTCGTGGCGGATGACCGAACGCGCACTCACAGGACCTCGCCCCGACTACGAGCGTTGGCCTCCCGGACCTTCTCCCTCAGCGTCGGATCCGTTGTCCGCTCGATGCCCGAATGCGGAGCCAGGTCGGCTCCCTCCGCTGTGGAGCCGCACGGATCGTGAGGATCGTGGAAGACGAGTAGCCGCCCGTCGGTGCCGAACAGCTTGATGGCCTCCGCCAGCCGCGCACGCGCGCTACCCGACATGATCGTTCACTCCTCGCGTCGACGATCTGCGAACGGCAATCGTCACGCAGGGCGCGGGAGGCACTACAGGTACTACAGCCGTGACTCGTTCCCGTGTCCGGTCCGTGTGTGACGCGTTGTCCGGTTCGTGGATACGGAACGGGCGGTGCTGGTCTGGGCGGGCTGGTTCGATGACTTCTTCGCCTCTTTGGCGGGGGTCTTCGGGCGGGTCGAGCCGCGCCGGATGGCGATGTCGTATGTGAAGGCGTTGATCGCGCCGGTCGAGCGGAAAAAACGGCTGGCAGATCGCTGAGCATGTCGGGCACGCGACGCCGGACCGGGTGCAGTGGTTCCTGGCGCGTTCGACCTGGTGCGCGGATCAACTCCGCGACGCTCTGCGGTTGTTCGTCGTGCAGTTCCTGGCCCGCCCGGACGGGGTGCTGGTGCTGGACGAGACAGCGTTCTTGAAGAAGGGCCGGATGTCGGCCGGGGTGGCCCCGCAGTACGCCGGGATCACCGGGCAGATCGAGAACTGCCAGGTCGCGGTGTTCTGTGCCTACGCCACCGACACCGGCAGGGCGTTGATCGACCGCGAGCTGTACCTGCCGGCCGCATGGTGCGAGGACGCCGGTCGCTGCCAGCTCCAGCGCATCCCCCGCCCCCGCGCGAAGGCCGTGGTCACCAAGCCCGAACTGGGGCGGCGCATGGTCGAACGGTGCCGCCGGGCCAGGGTCCCGTTCGGATGGGTGGCCGCCGACAGTGCCTACGGCCAGGACCGCAAGCTCCGTGCCGCCCTCGAACGCCGCCGCATCCCCTACGTCATGGCCGTCCCGGTCGACGAGACCGTGCACACCCGCGGCACCGGAAACCTGCGCGTGGATGCGTTCGCCGCCGCCGTCCCGCTCCTGTTCGAGCGCCGCTCGTGCGGAGCCGGCGCCAAGGGGCCGCGCTCCTACGACTGGGCACTGGCCGAGGTCACCTGGCCCGGCGGCGCCGAGGGCGGCCCCCGCCGCGGCTACGTCCATCTCCTGCTGGTGCGGCGCTCGGTCACCGACCCCACCCGGATCGCCTACTTCGCCGTCCACGCCAGGGCCGGCACCCCGATCGGCGAGATCGTGCGCGTGATGGGCCTGCGCTGGAGTATCGAGGACTGCTTCGAGACCGCGAAGTCCGACTGCGGCCTGGACCACTACGAAGTCCGCACCTGGGACGCCTGGCACCGCCACATCACCCTGTCCATGGCCGCCCTCGCCTTCCTGACCATCACCGACACCCGCACCCGCCACCTCCCAGAACCCGACAGCACTGCCGACCTGCCCACGCCGACCGATCCGGCCAGGACCTCCGAAAAGGGGGAACACCGAGGGCTGTTGAAAAGCTGATCCGCTACACCGCCGAAGAGATCCGCCGCCTGCTCAACCGGCTCCTCTGGGCCACCGCACCCCCACCGCCGGCAACCGTGATCAAGCAGTCACGCTGGCGCCGCACCCACCAGACCCGCGCACAACGCTGCCACTACACCACCCGCGACAGACGAGATCACGAGTCACGGCTGTAGTACAGGGACGCAACGGCCCAGTTCTGCGGCCTTAGTTCGCGACCCCAAGGAACTCGGCAAGCTTGCGCAGTCCCCGTGGACGCGATGGCAGCGCCCAAAGGTCACTCACTATCGCCACGGCCAGCGTGTGATGCCGCATCCACGCCGGGGCGATCTCGCGCAGCCGAGTCAGGGCCTTCACCGCCCCTTCGGCGTTCCCCAGGTCCGTGTGCGCACGGGCAACGTCGAGCAGGAGCCAGGTACGCCACGAGGGAGGTGTGTCGGAGCTGAGCCGCATCCCCTTGGCCAGGCCAAGAGCCTCCTCAGGGCGTCCGTGCTGCACGGCGAGACGGACGCGCTCGATGCGTACCGACGAGCGGCTGAAGACGGACACCATCCGGCCGTTGGCCGGAGGCGGGAGCACGGCCAGGCGCTTGGTCGCCGTCTCGGCCGTCGTCATCATCTCGTTCGCCGTGTCGTAGTCGCCCGAGCGGGCCGCACTCGTCGCCGCCGACATCAGCAACCCGCCCCACACACGCACACCTTCGGCCGTGTCGCCGTGATCGTGCTCAACCCGGTCGGCGGCGTACACAGCGAGGCGTTCCGCGTCGTCCAACCGGTTCTGCCGCTGGTAGTTCCACGCGACAGAGTTGCTGACCATGGGTGCCAGCAGCGGATCGGAGGACTGCTCAGCGGCGCTCATGGCCCGCTCCAGCGCGCTCAGAGCAAGGTCGGTCTTCCCCAGGCGAATGGCGAGGTGTCCAGCCAGCTGAAGCGCCTTGCCCAACGCTGCCTGCCCGGCTGCCCGCTCGTCACCCTGACCGACCGAAGCGGCGAAGCGCGCGTCATTGATGATGCCGGGCAACACCTCCATGAGCCGACCGAACTCCGCGCCGTGATAGAGGGTCCACGCGTCAGCGATCTCCCGCCGGAGGAGCGGCACCGTCAGCCGCTCAGGCCCGTTCGGTTCGGGCGGCGGCACGAACAACGGCGGCATGATCGCGCGCCGCACGGCCACGAGTTGAGGCGGGTCGGCCTCACCCGTGGACGGCACACCCGGAGGGTCGCCGAGCAAGGAAGTCAACTCGACCCCTAGTCCCTGAACCAAGGCATGCAGGGTCGGCAGCCGCGCACTGTGCTTGCGCTTCTGCTCAAGCCGCTTGATCACGTCCGAGGACACGCCGGACTTCTCAGCAAGTCGCTCTTGCGTGAGGTCTGCCAGCCCCCGCAGGCGGACGAGCCGGTCTCCCAAGTGCTCAGCCATACGTCGAGGGTACGGCGGCGACCGGACGGCCGTGCAGGCTCTCGCCTCCGTCGCCCGCCGGTGTTCGCGTACCGCCTCCGAGCAGCCACTCGGTAGTCTCTGCCCTGATCCAGATCCCAGCATCTGAAGGCCACTTCAGAAAACCCCGGAGGCACCTCCGGAGGTCGACACCAAGTCATCACCAGACCCCGTACCGTCCGGTTTCAACCCGTATGAACAGGGATTGAGGGCAGACCGTGAAACACCGCCTGACCTGCGCGAACGCCGATCAGAGAGGTATGCCCCCTGACCCGGTGGTGAACTTCCAGTTCACCGGCCAGCGGTTCTTCCGGATCGAGAACGGGCGGATCACCGGACAGCTGCGGGACGTCGCCTACCAGGCGACGACGACCGACTTCTGGGGGTCCATGGCGGCCGTCGGCGGACCGCAGACCTACGTCCTGGGCGGCGCCTTCAACTGCGGGAAGGCCCAGCCGGGCCAGGTCGCCGCGGTGTCGCACGGCTGCCCGTCGGCCCTCTTCAAGGGCGTCAACATTCTCAACACCACGCAGGAGGCCGGTCGATGAGCGCCCGTACCCACAAGCCGCACGAGATCGTCGAGCGGGCCCTCGCGCTCTCCCGGGCCGACGGCTGTGTGGTGATCGCCGACGAGTACTCGACGGCGAACCTGCGCTGGGCGGGCAACGCGCTGACCACGAACGGGGTCACCCGGGGCCGCTCGGTGACCGTCGTCGCCACCGTCGACGGCAGGGAGGGCACCGCCTCCGGGGTCGTGTCGCGGTCCGCCGTCACCCCCGAGGAGCTGGAGCCGCTGGTCCGGGCCGCCGAGGCCGCCGCGCGCGGCGCCGGCCCCGCCGAGGACGCCCAGCCGCTGATCACGGGCGTGGCGCACTCCCCCGACTTCACGGACGCGCCCGCCGAGACCTCCTCGGCCGTATTCGCCGACTTCGCGCCGGCGCTCGGTGAGTCCTTCGCCCGCGCGCGTGCGGGCGGCCGGGAGCTGTACGGCTTCGCCAACCACGAGCTGGTCACCAGCTATCTCGGTACGTCCACCGGGCTGCGGCTGCGCCACGACCAGCCGAACGGGACGCTGGAGCTGAACGCCAAGTCCCCGGACCGCAAGCGCTCGGCGTGGGCGGGGCGGTCGACCCGGGACTTCAAGGACGTGGACCCCGGCGCCCTCGACGCCGAGCTGGCCGTACGGCTGGGCTGGGCCGAGCGGCGGGTGCCGCTGCCCGCCGGGCGGTACGAGACGCTGCTGCCGCCGACGGCCGTGGCGGATCTGCTGATCTACCAGATGTGGTCGGCGTCGGCGCGGGACGCGGCCGAGGGCCGGACCGTGTTCAGCAAGCCCGGCGGCGGCACCCGGATCGGCGAGCGGCTCACCGAGCTGCCGCTGACCCTCCGCAGCGACCCGAACGAACCGGGCCTGGAGTCCGCGCCGTTCGTGCTGGCCCACTCCTCCGGCGGCGACAGCTCGGTGTTCGACAACGGGCTGCCGCTGACGGCGACCGAGTGGATCAGCGCGGGCGAGATCGCGCGTCTGCCGACCACCCGGCACAGCGCGGGCCTGACCGGACTGCCGGTGGTGCCGACGATCGGCAATCTGATCCTGGACGGCGGCGAGGACCGCTCCCTGGAGGAGATGGTCGCGAACACCGGGCGCGGGCTGCTGCTGACCTGCCTGTGGTACATCCGCGAGGTCGACCCGGCGACGCTGCTGCTGACCGGGCTCACCCGGGACGGCGTCTACCTCGTGGAGAACGGCGAGGTCACGGGCGAGGTCAACAACTTCCGGTTCAACGAGTCGCCGGTGGACCTGCTCGGCCGGGCCACCGAGGCCGGGCGGTCCGAGAAGACGCTGCCGCGCGAGTGGAGCGACTACTTCACCAGGGCCGCGATGCCCGCGCTGCGGGTGCCGGATTTCAATATGAGTTCTGTCAGCCAGGGCGTATAACCTCGTACCTGATTCACCTGGTGCGACCCACTCGAGGAGACACGAGAACCGTGACGGACATCGTCGACGAGCTGAAGTGGCGGGGGCTGTTCGCCCTGTCCACCGACGAGGACGCCTTGCGCAAGGCGCTCGCGGACGGTCCTGTCACGTTCTATTGCGGTTTCGACCCGACCGCGCCGTCCCTGCACGTCGGGCATCTGGTGCAGGTGCTCACCGTGCGGCGGCTCCAGCAGGCCGGGCACCGGCCGCTGGCGCTGGTGGGCGGCGCGACGGGTCTGATCGGCGACCCGCGTCCGACGGCGGAGCGCACGCTGAACGACCCGGAGACCGTCGCCGGCTGGGTCGGCCGGCTGCGCGCCCAGATCGAGCCGTTCCTGTCCTTCGAGGGCGAGAACGCGGCCGTCATGGTCAACAACCTCGACTGGACCGAGGGCCTGTCGGCCATCGAGTTCCTGCGGGACATCGGCAAGCACTTCCGCGTCAACAAGATGCTGACGAAGGACTCCGTCGCCCGTCGTCTGGAGTCCGACCAGGGCATCAGCTACACCGAGTTCAGCTACCAGATCCTCCAGGGCATGGACTTCCTCCAGCTCTACCGGAGGTACGGCTGCACCCTCCAGCAGGGCGGCAGCGACCAGTGGGGCAACCTCACCGCCGGTCTGGACCTGATCCACCGGCTGGAGCCCGGTGTGGAGGCGCACGCGCTGGCCACCCCGCTGATGACCAAGGCCGACGGCACCAAGTTCGGCAAGACCGAGGGCGGCGCCGTCTGGCTCGACCCGGAGATGACGACGCCGTACGCGTTCTACCAGTTCTGGCTGAACGTGGACGACCGTGACATCACCCGGTACCTGCGGATCCTGTCCTTCAAGTCCCGTGCGGAGCTTGAGGAGTTGGAGCGGCAGACCGAGGAGCGTCCGCAGGCGCGGGCCGCGCAGCGGGCGCTGGCCGAGGAGCTGACGACGCTGGTGCACGGCACGGACCAGACGGCCGCGGTGATCGCCGCGTCCCGCGCGCTGTTCGGGCAGGGCGAGCTGGCGGAGCTGGACGAGAACACGTTGGCGGCGGCGCTGTCCGAGCTGCCGCACGCGAGGGTCGCCGAGCTGGCGCCGGTCGTGGATCTCCTCGCGGAGGTCGGGCTGGTGCCCAGCAAGTCCGCGGGGCGGCGGACCGTGAAGGAGGGCGGGGCGTACGTGAACAACGTGAAGGTCACCGCGGAGGACGCCGTGCCGGCGTCGGAGGACCTCATTCATGGGCGGTGGCTGGTGCTGCGCCGTGGGAAGAGGAATCTGGCCGCGGTCGAGGTCATCGGGGCCTAGACACCGCAAGGGGCGCGGGTGATCTGGCGGCTGCCACCCCGTCGTGGTTGCTCGCGCAGTTCCCCGCGCCCCTTACGGGGCTCAGGTTTGTTGTTTTCTCTTGCCCAGGGTCGCCATGTAGG
Organism: Streptomyces phaeolivaceus; assembly: GCF_009184865.1. NCBI lineage: Bacteria > Bacillati > Actinomycetota > Actinomycetes > Kitasatosporales > Streptomycetaceae > Streptomyces > Streptomyces phaeolivaceus. The sequence continues at coordinate 1,905,530 of NZ_CP045096.1, forward strand.
CCATGTCGCCCAGAGCCACGATGATGATCGCGGCCACCAGTTGGAAGATGTGGCGGCTCCAGTCGATGCCGGCGGTCTCCTCGACGCCGAAGCCGCGTGCGATCGCGTTGCCGACGACGGCGCCCAGCATGCCGAAGATCGTCGTCAGCCAGAGCGGGCTGTGCTGCTTGCCCGGGAGGATCGCCTTGGCCAACAGGCCGAGGATGAATCCCACGATGATCGCCCACAACCAGCCCATGGCTGCCTCCTCGTACGGCTCTACGTGAGCATTACGCCCAGTGTCGGCCCGCCTGCGGTACGCCGCATGTCGGGCACGGTCGTACGCGGCGCGGCGCATTTCCTGCACTCTCCGTGGAAGGTGACCCGGTCTCGTAGGCGGCGCAGACGCGGCGTAACGTGGAACTTGTCCGAACCGTGTTCGTTGTAGCGGGCACGGACGGGCACGGGCCGGGGAGCGTCCGATACAGGCGGGTGGTGGAACGTGATGCGGAAGCAGCGACACGTGGAGGTCTTCCGGATCACGGGCGCCCGGCAAGGGCTTGCCGACGACGTCCGCGGTCGGCAGCGCCGGTACATCATCTCGATGTCCGTCCGCACCCTCGCGGTGATCGCCGCCGCGGTCCTCTGGAACGTCGAACGGCACGTCGCGGTCGTCGCACTGGTGCTCGGCGCGGTGCTGCCGTACATCGCCGTGGTGATCGCCAACGCGGGCCGGGAGAACGCGCCGTCGCTGCCGTCGACATTCGTACGGGCCCCCGTGCGGCCGATGATCGCGCCGTCCGCGGAACCCTTCCCGGAAGACGCCCCGGCCGATCCCGCCGACGGTCGGCGCAGTGAGCCGCGCGAGCGGGCCTGAGCACCGGGTATCCCCGCGAAGCGGAATCCGGCCACCCGCCAAGCTCAAGAAATGCTCAGATCAATCATGTAGTTCCTGTGCCGGGCAGAGGCTTACCCGTGACATACTTCGTACGCGCTCCGCATCCCCCGTCGGAGCGACAGACCGACGCCGGGCAGCTCCCCCCGTGGCTGCTCGGCGTCGCCTTTTCTACGGCCGGATCGCTGCGGCTAGGGTCGACGTGTGAACATCCTCAACGTCCCCGGCTCCGATCCGTCCTCCCCCATCTGTTCGGCCAAGGGCTGTCGTGCCGACGCGGTCTGGGTGCTCGCCTGGAACAACCCGAAACTGCACACGCCGGAGCGGCGCAAGACCTGGCTCGCGTGTGACGAGCACCGGGAGCATCTGTCGCAGTTCCTGGGGGTGCGGGGGTTCCTGAAGGACGTCGTGAAGCTCGACGAGTGGGAGGACCCGGCGCCGTAGAGCGCTCGGCCCTCCCCTGTCAGCCGCCGATCGCGGACATCGGCCGGTCCGGCTGGACGAACGACGGGTCGTCCAGGCCCGCTCCCGCCTTCTTGCCCCACATCGCCAGACGCCAGATTCGGGCGATCTCCTCGTCGGGGGCGCCGGAACGCAGCGCGGCGCGCAGGTCGGTTTCCTCGCGGGCGAAGAGACAGGTGCGGACCTGGCCGTCGGCGGTGAGGCGGGTGCGGTCGCAGGCCGAGCAGAAGGGGCGGGTGACGGAGGCGATGACGCCCACCCGATGGGGGCCGCCGTCCACGATCCAGCGCTCCGCCGGGGCCGAGCCGCGTTCGTCCCGGCCCTCGGGGGTGAGGTCGAAGCGGGTGCGCAGGGAGGTCAGGATGTCGCCCGCCGTGACCATGCCGTCGCGCTTCCAGCCGTGCTGGGCGTCCAGGGGCATCTGCTCGATGAACCGCAGCTCGTAGTCGTGCTCGACGGCCCAGGCCAGGAGGTCCGGGGCCTCGTTGTCGTTGAGGGCCGGCATCAGGACCGAGTTGACCTTGACGGGGGTCAGGTCCGCCGCGCGGGCGGCTTCGAGGCCTTCGAGGACGTCCTTGTGGCGGTCCCGGCGGGTGAGGGTCTTGAAGACGTCCGGGCGGAGGGTGTCCAGGGAGACGTTCACCCGGTCCAGTCCGGCCGCCTTCAGGGCCGTCGCCATGCGCTTGAGGCCGATGCCGTTGGTGGTGAGGGACATCCGGGGGCGGGGGGTGAGGGCCGCCACCCGCTCCACTATGCCGACCAGACCGGGGCGCAGCAGGGGCTCACCGCCGGTGAAGCGGACCTCCTCGATGCCCAGGACGCGGACGGCTATGTCTATGAGGCGGACGATCTCGTCGTCCGTGAGCAGGTCGGGCTTGGCCAGCCACTGCAGACCCTCCTCGGGCATGCAGTAGGTGCAGCGCAGATTGCACCGGTCGGTCAGCGAGACCCTCAGGTCGGTGGCCACTCGGCCATAGGTGTCGATGAGCACGTGTGCCCCTCCCGTCGCCGGATCAGTGATTCCTGAACATCTGCGAGCCTACGTGACCCCACTGACAACATCACAGGCCCGATCGCACGAGATCGGGTAGGAGGGACGGGTCGCCCGTCCCTCCTCCCACACCACCGGACATGCGGGTCACGCATCCGGCGGTTCACCAAGCTGGTCTCAACCGTTGCCAGGTCGGCTTGAGCATCTTCAGGCCCAGGTCGTCCCAGTAGGAGATGGGCAGTGCCCTGTCCAGAACAGGTGACTTCGCGACCCGCCAGTAGCCTTTGCTGCTGGCCGCCCATTCCCGAGCATCACGCTCACCGATCCCGAGCGCCCGCAGGTTACGACGTCTGGTCGCGTACCGTTTCCATTCCTTCCAGCGGATCTGCCGCATCCTGCGACGGAACCACTTGTCCAGCTCCTGGAACACCTTGGGAGTGTCCGCGAGCTGGAAGTAGCCCATCCAGCCTGTGGTGAAGCGGTTGATCTGCGCGATGCGGTCAGCCATCGCAACGCTCCACCGGCGCGAGGTCAGCTCCTTGAGCCGAACCTTCAGGCGTTCGACCGCCTTCGGGTCGACCCGGACCCTGACCTTCCCACCCCGGACAAAGTAGAAGCCGAACCCCAGCATCGTCATGACGGAAGCTGGGACCACCTTCGACTTCACCCGGTTGACCTTCAGTTTCAGCCGCTGCTCGACCACGGCCGTGACCGAGTCGAGCACCCTCTGAGCAGCCCGCCTGCTCCGCACGAAGATCCGCAGATCGTCGGCGTAACGTGCGAACCGGTGACCGCGCCTGAACAGTTCCCGGTCCAGGTCGTCGAGCATGATGTTCGACAGGACGGGCGAGAGCGGGGAGCCCTGCGGGGTCCCCTCCCTGCCCGGCGTCTTCACGCCGTCCACCATGACCCCGGCTTCCAGATACCTGCGAACCAGCTTCAGGACCCTGCGGTCAGTGACCTTGCGCGCGACCCGTGCCATCAGGACATCGTGCTGGACCCGGTCGAAGAACCGGTCCAGATCAAGGTCCACGACCCACCGGTTGCCGTCCTCGATGGCACGCCGCGCGACCCTGACCGCCTGATGGGCGGACCGGCCGGGACGGAACCCGAAGGACGACCCCGAAAAACCAGGATCGAAAATGGGCACGAGCACCTGCGCGACGGCCTGCTGGATCAAGCGGTCCAGCACCCGCGGCACCCCCAGCATCCGCTCACCGCCGCCAGGCTTCGGGATGATCACCTGACGGACCGGCGCCGGCCGGTAGATGCCCGCATCGAGTTCGGCCCGGACCTCGGGCCAGTGCACCGCGATCCACGGCCTGAGTTCGGCCGTGGTCATACCGTCCACCCCGGGAGCACCCCGGTTCACCTCGACACGGTTGAGCGCCGCGAGCAGGTTCTCCTTCGAGAGCATCAACTCCCAAAGCGAGGAACGCTGTTCGCGGTGAACGTCCTCCGTGGAGTGCGCCGACCGGCCACTACGCTCCGCCGTGGGCTCCGCCGGATGCACCGGCTCCTCCCCCCGCGGCACCGCCGAAGCAGTGTTGCTGCGGTCCCTGTGACCAGCACGAGCAACCACCACATCACCCGTTCCACTCGATGTTCAGCCCTTCCCAGCCACCGTGCCCATCCCGGCTGGTACTACGGCCTCTGCTGACTTCTGCCCGGTCAGCCCGCACCTTCCAGCACGGACCGTCGGCGCGGCGACATCTTCAGCACAACCGACACCCGGACAGATCTCCCCAGGTAAGAACGATCACTGTCCCTGGATCCCCGCCGCGTCTACGCACTGGCCTTCTTGGCAGTGACGGGCTTCACCTTCGCGTGCAGGCTCACCCGACCAGTACGCCTCATACACGGTTCGTGTTCCTCGGTACCCAGGTCTCGCCTCGGGCTTCCTCCAGACCCCACCTCACGATGACGCCCTTGCCTCCGGCTCGGGGTTAGCACCACCTCTTCCCCCAGAGGACTTCCACCCCCAAGCAACCGCCCATGCTGGGCGCACACGCGGCGCGGGGCCGCCGTAGAGATCTACGACGGCCCCGCGCGAGGCCGGGATCGAGGGGTCGCGGCTCAGTGCGCGCCGGTGCCGGTGAGGGAGCGGACCTCCAGCTCGGCGTACTTGGCCTCGTCGGGCTTCTCCTTGGACAGGACGGTGCCGAGGAAGCCCATCAGGAAGCCGAACGGGATGGAGATGATGCCCGGGTTCTTCAGCGGGAACCAGGCGAAGTCGACGTCCGGGAACATCGCCTTCGGGTCGCCGGAGACGACGGGCGAGAACAGCACCAGGCCGACGGCGACGATCAGACCGCCGTAGATCGACCACAGCGCGCCCTGGGTGGTGAACCTCTTCCAGAACAGGCTGTACAGGATCGTCGGCAGGTTGGCGGAGGCCGCGACCGCGAAGGCGAGCGCGACCAGGCCGGCCACGTTCAGGTCGCGGGCGAGGGCGCCGAGGCCGATGGAGACGATGCCGATGGCGACGGTCGCCCAGCGGGCCGCGCGGACCTCCTCGGCGCCGGAGGCCTGTCCCTTGCGGATGACGTTGGCGTAGATGTCGTGGGCGAAGGACGACGACGAGGCGAGGGTGAGGCCGGCGACCACGGCGAGGATCGTCGCGAAGGCCACGGCCGAGATCGTGGCGAGCAGGATCGCGCCCCAGGCCGAGTCGACACCGCCCAGATGCAGGGCGAGCAGTGGGGCCGCCGTGTTGCCGGACGGGTTGGAGGCGATGATCTCGTCCTGGGAGATCAGCGCGGCGGCGCCGAAGCCGAGGGCGATGGTCATCAGGTAGAAGCCGCCGATGATGCCGATGGCCCAGTTCACGGACTTACGGGCGGCCTTGGCGTTGGGCACCGTGTAGAAGCGGATCAGGATGTGCGGCAGACCGGCGGTGCCGAGGACCAGGGCGATGCCGAGGGAGATGAAGTCCAGCTTGGAGGTGCCGGTCGCGCCGTACTGGAGGCCGGGCTCCAGGAAGGCGGCGCCCTTGCCGCTGTTCTCGGCGGCGGTGCCGAGCAGATCGGAGATGTTGAAGTTGAACTTCAGCAGCACCAGGAACGTAATGAGGAGCGTGCCGCCGATCAGGAGCACGGCCTTCACCATCTGGACCCAGGTGGTGCCCTTCATCCCGCCGATGGAGACATAGACGATCATCAGGATGCCGACGAGGGCGACGATGAGGATCTTGCCCGCGTCGGAGGTGATGCCGAGGAGCAGCGAGACGAGGACGCCCGCGCCCGCCATCTGGGCCAGCAGGTAGAAGATCGACACGACGATCGTGGACGTACCGGCGGCGGTGCGGACGGGGCGCTGGCGCATGCGGTAGGCGAGGACGTCGCCCATGGTGTAGCGGCCGGAGTTCCGCAGCGGCTCGGCGACCAGCAGGAGGGCTACCAGCCAGGCGACGAGGAAGCCGATGGAGTAGAGGAATCCGTCGTAGCCGAAGAGGGCGATGGCGCCCGCGATGCCGAGGAACGAGGCGGCGGACATGTAGTCGCCGGAGACCGCGAGGCCGTTCTGGAAGGCGCTGAACTGGCGTCCGCCGGCGTAGAAGTCGGCGGCGTCCTTGGTCTGGCGGCCGGCCCAGATGGTGATGCCGAGGGTGGCGAGGACGAACAGCCCGAACAGGGTGATGATCAGCGGCCGGTGCTCGCTGGCCTCGTTCGCGGCGAGGAATGTCTGCTGTACGGGGCTCATGCGCCGCCCTCCATCCGGGACTTGATCGCCTCGGCCTTGGGGTCGAGCTTCGCGGCGGCGTGCCGCGAGTACCACCAGGCGATGAGGAACGTGGTGACGAACTGGGCGACGCCGAAGACGAAGGCGACGTTGATGTTGCCGAAGAGCTTGGTGCCCATGAAGTCGCCCGCGTAGTTGGAGAGCAGGACGTACAGCAGGTACCAGGCGATGAAGGCCACGGTCAGCGGGAAGGCGAACGAGCGGTAGGAGCGTCGCAGTTCGGCGAACTCGGCGCTCTCATGGACTGCGGAGAACTCCTCGGGGGAGGGGAGGTGATGTTCGGCCTTCGCGGGGGGCGGTGCGTCGGTTGCCACGGAGTCTCCTCGCGTCTGAGCCGCGGTCGCGACGGTGGAGGGCGGCTTCTCCGCCGTCGGATCGGGGGACGGACTGGGTACGGACATGGGTCGGCTCTGTTCCTTCGGTGACGGGTGCACGATCGTGCTCGGGCTCCCTGCTCAACGTCACGGCGGCGCGCGAGGACCGGTTCAACCGTGCGTGTTTCTTTCGAAAACCGATTCGGAAGTGCTGTGCAGGCCGATGTGGAAGTGGCCGGGAAGTGCGGTGACTTCGAGGGTTACCCCTCTACTTCGGCCTCCCGCCCATGAAGTCGTTGCTGGCCGGCGACGACCAGGGATAGCTTCGGGCTGCACCACCAACGTCATGTACCTGCCCAGGGACCCATGTGTCCCGGGCCGGTTTCTTTGAGGATGATGTGGAGATCCCATGGCTCATCTGCGCTCCAGGCGACAGCTCGCACTCGCCGTGCCGGTCGTCCTGTCGCTGACCGCCTCGCTCGGTTTCCTGCCGGGTGTCGCCTCGGCGGCCCCGCTCGCGCAGTCCACCGTCGCGACCGCGGAGGGCCCGAACCTCTCGTACGTCGTGAACACGAAGACGAACAAGCGCACGATCGCCGCCGTGCAGAAGGCGATAGCCGAGGCCGGCGGCAAGATAGTCATCACGTACGACGAGATCGGCGTGATCGTGGTCCACTCGACCGACCCGGCGTTCGGTGCCACGATCCGCGCCGTGCGCGGGGTGGAGTCCGCCGGTGCCACCCGGACCTCGCCGCTGACCCCCGCCGGTACGACGGACCTGGGTGCCGTCGACTACCTGACGGACGCGGAGGCCGCGAAGGTGAAGGCCGCCTCGGCGGACATCCCCGACGCCGAGCCGCTCGAAGCGGACCAGTGGGACCTGCGGGCGATCGGCGCCGACAAGGCCGCCAAGATCAACGACGGCAGCGACAAGGTCACGGTCGCCGTGATCGACACGGGCGTCGACGACACCCACCCGGACCTCGCGCCGAACTTCTCCAAGTCCCAGTCCGCCAACTGCAACGGCGGTGTCGCGGACACCAGCGAGGGCGCCTGGCGGCCGTACACCCCGCAGGACTACCACGGCACCCACGTCGCCGGTGAGATAGCCGCGGCCCGCAACGGCATCGGTGTCGCCGGTGTCGCGCCGGGTGTGAAGGTCTCCAGCATCAATGTGACCGACCGCGCCAGCGGCCTGTTCTACGCGGAGAGCGTCGTCTGCGCGTTCGTCTTCGCCGCCGACCGCGGTGTGGAGATCACGAACAACAGCTACTACGTGGACCCGTGGCTCTACAACTGTGTCGACGACCCCGACCAGGAAGCCATCGTCGACGCGGTGAACCGGGCGCAGAAGTACGCCACGAAGAAGGGCACCCTGCACCTGGCCTCGGCCGGCAACTCCAACCACGACCTCGCCTCCGACGCGATCCTGGACGCGTCCAGCCCGAACGACACCACCCCGGTCGAGCGCACCATCGACCCGAGCGAGTGCTTCGACGTGCCGACCCAGCTGGAGGGCATCGTCACGGTCAGCGCGACCGGCGTGAAGAACGAGAAGTCGTACTACTCCACGTACGGCAACGGAGTCATCGACATCGCGGCGCCGGGCGGCGACGCCCGCTACCAGATCCCGGACACGCCGTCGAAGAACGGCCGCATCCTGTCCACCATGCCGAACGGCGAGTACGGCTTCCTCCAGGGCACGTCGATGGCGTCGCCGCACGCCGCCGGTGTCGCCGCGCTGCTGAAGTCCACGCACCCGGGGGCGAACCCGGGCCGGCTGCAGCGGCTGCTGAAGGCCGAGGCGGACAAGTTCGCCTGCCCGACGTCGTACGACCAGAACGGCGACGGTGTCCAGGACGCGGTCTGCGAGGGCACCCCGAGCGTGAACGGCTTCTACGGGTTCGGCATCGTCAACGCCCTGAAGGCCGTCGAGAAGTAACCGGGCAGGGGTGGTGCACCCCGTTCTCGTCGTCGTTCGTAGGACGTTCTCGTAGGACGTTCTCGTAGGACGGTGAAGGGCCGGGCGGTGTCACACCGTCCGGCCCTTTCGTTGCACAGTCCCGTCATGACTGAGACGGAAGACGCGAAGGAAGACGCGAAGGAAGACGCGTGGGCGGCGCTCGGCGGCGATCCCGCCCTGCTGGCGAGGGTTTCCACCGTCGTACGGGACGGGGTGCTCGACGCCCGGCTGCCGGTACGGGAGCTGGCACGGGCGTGTGTCGGGGTGTGCGCGCTGGCGGCGGCCGAGCTGGGGGCGCGGCGGGCCGGGCTCGCGGAGGTGCCCCGGGTGCGGGTGGACGACGGGGCGGTCGGCACGGCGTTCGTGAGCGAACGGCATCTGCTGATCGACGGGCGGGCGCCGGTGACCTTCGCACCGCTGTCACGGTTCTGGCGGACGGCGGACGGGTGGGTGCGGACGCACGCCAACTATCCGCATCACCGGAAGCGGTTGCTGTCCGCGCTGGGGGTGTCCACCGCCGACGTGCCCGCCGTGGAGTCGGCGCTCGCCGAGCGGTCCGCCCTGGAGGTCGAGGAGGCGGTGTACGCGGCCGGTGGTCTGGCCGTGGCGCTGCGGACGCCCGGGGAATGGGCCGCGCACGAACAGGCGCGGGTGGCGGCCGGGCCGCTGGTCGAGCACCGGCGGCCGGACACCGCGTACACGCGCGTGCTCGCACCCTCGGCCGAGGGGCCGCTGTCGCCCGCCGCCGGGGTACGCGTCCTGGATCTGACCCGGGTCATCGCGGGCCCGGTCGCCACCCGCACGCTCGCCCTGCTGGGCGCGGACGTGCTGCGGCTCGATCCGCCGGGGATGCCCGAGATCCTCGACCAGCACGCCGACACGGGCTTCGGGAAGCGGTCGGCGACGCTCGATCTGGCCGCCGACCCCGGGGCCTTCGAGGCGCTGCTCGCCGAGGCGGACGTCGTCGTCACCGGGTACCGGCCCGGCGCGCTGGACCGGTTCGGGCTGTCGCCCGAGGCACTGGTGGAACGGCGCCCCGGGCTGATCGTGGCGCAGCTCTCGGCCTGGGGCGCGGACGGGCCGTGGGCCGGGCGGCGGGGGTTCGACAGTCTGGTGCAGGTGGCGACGGGGATCGCGGCGGTCGAGGGCACGGCGGAGCGGCCGGGCGCGCTGCCCGCGCAGGCGCTCGACCACGGGACGGGGTATCTGCTGGCGGCGGCGGTGCTGCGGGCGCTCACCGAGCGGCTGGACGGGGGCGGCGGTCGCGTCGTCCGGCTGTCGCTCGCGCGGACGGCGGCCTGGCTGACGGGCGGGATCGACCGCGACCCGGGCGAGGGCGAGGCTCCCGGCGCGCCGGACGCGTGGCTCGCCGAGCGGGACAGCCCGCTCGGGCGGCTGCGGTACGCGCTGCCGCCGGTGTCCTTCGAGGGCGGGCCGGACGACTGGGCCCGGCCACCGGGGCGTTGGGGTGCGGACGAGGCGCGCTGGCGTTGAGTCACCGGGGCTCCTGAGCCGTACGTATGGGTGGAATGTCGAACTGCCAGTTGGTTTCCGGCACTTGCCCAGGTCTGGTGCGACTGGTGAACTTTTCGGGGTGAGCCGGACGCGACGGACGACGGAGGAGACGGACGCGAGCGCGGGGACAGGAGCGGGGGCGGAGGCCGATGAGTCCGGGCGGAGGCCCGGGCAGCCGCCGAGGGGTGGGGGTGGGATCGGCCGGGCCGTCGTCGTGCTCGTCCTGGTGGCCGTGGGCGCGCTGATGCCCCTGTTCGGGCCGCGCGTCGCGCTGGACGGTACGGGTGAGGCCGGGGCGCCCGGGGCCGGTGGGATCGCCCTGCTGCGGGCGGTGCTGCTGGCCGCGCTGTGCGTACCGGTGGGCGAGTTGTTCGTGACGTGGCTGGCGCGGTGGGTGCCGGGGGCGCCCGGGGTGGCGCCGCGCGGTTGGGCGGCGGGGGCGGCCGGGGCCGGGTTCGTGGCCTCGCTGGGGCTGGCCTCGGTCGTCGCCACGGGCAATCTGGTGCCGGACTCCCCCGCCGACCTGGACGTGGGCGGCCTCTACGAGACCCGGGACGGCAGACTCGCCCTCCTGGAGGTCAACGCCTTCGCGGCGGCCGGGCTGCTCGCGCTCTCCCGCCGCCCGGCGGCCCAGGTGCTGCCGCTGGCCGCGATCGTGGTCGCGGAGGCGCTGCGCGCCCATCCCACCGCGGAGGACGGACCGCTCGTCGGCACCGGTCTGACCGTGGTGCACCTGACGTGCGCGGCGCTGTGGGCGGGCGGGCTGCTCCACGTCCTGCGGACGCTGGGCACGCGCGCGTGGCGCTCGTCGGGGGCGGGTGCCGCGTTGCTGGGCCTCTACGCGCGCGTGGCCGCCGTTCTGCTCGCCGCGATCACCGCCACCGGGGTGTGGAGCACGCTGCGCCGGATGCCGCCCGGCACGGTCCTGGACCAGCTCACGGAGACGGCGTACGGCCGTGCCCTGCTCGCCAAGGTGCTCCTCGTGGCCGCCGTCGCCGCCCTCGCCCTCTGGGCCCGGCTGCGGCTGCGGCTGCGGCGCACGACCGGCGACCCGCTCGACGCCTGCGCGCCCGCCCGTGCGGAGGTGGTGGTGCTGGGCGCGGTCGTCGCGGTGTCGGCGCTGCTGACGGCGTTGCCGGTGCCGATCCGGTGGTGAGGGTGAGGGGTGCGGTTGGGGGGTGAGGGTGAGGGGTGAGGGTGAGGGGTGTCAGGCCGTGTTCGTGGATGCCTCGTCGTGGGCCGGGGTGGGCGCGGGCCGGCGCGGGCCGGGGGTTTCGCGAGCGCCGAGGACTCCCCGGACCAGCAGGTACTGGGCCGCCAGATAGGTGAGCATGATCCACAGGTCGGGGCGGGGCGGCTGCGGCCACTCGGCGACGCCGGTCGCGATGAGCAGGTCCGACACCATGAAGAGAGCGCCGCCGAGGCCCACGGCGAGCCCCAGCCGGGTGGCGGACCAGGCCATCGCGGTCAGCAGGGCGCTGTACGCGGCGACGGGGAGCCGTAGGTCCGGGGGCAGTCCGGGCCACAGGCTCGCGACGGCGGCGGCCAGGGCGAGGGCGTACCCGATGCCGTACGTGAGCCGCCCGCGCTCCCCGGACCTCCCGAAGAGCACGAGGTAGCAGATGTGGCCCGCCGCGAAGGAGGCCATCCCGGCGAGGAAGGCCGGCTCGGCGTCGGAGAGGAGCAGTACGTCGCCGCCCCAGCCGAACAGCAGTGCGGCGAGCAGCGGTCGGGGCGCGCCGCGTGTGTACGCGTAGGCCGCGAGCAGGGGCATCAGCAAGGGCTTGGCGACGCCGTGCCCCTCGGAGAACCCGAAGGCGAGGGAGCCGAGGTCGACGGCGGCGGCCACCCCGAAGGCGAGGAGGAGGGCGGAGCCCCTGTCCGGCCTCACGCGGCGGTCTCCGTGGTCGGGGCGGTGGTGTCGTGCTCGGCGGTGATCGGGGCGGTGGTGTCGTGCTCGGCGGTTTCCGCCGGCCGGGTGGGCTGCCAGCCGGGGCCGCCGAAGACCCGGCCCGCCCGCTCGCCCCATCCGTTCGCCCTCCTCAAGTCCTTGGCGATGGCGGCGTACTCGTGGGTGGCGACCCGCAGCGGGTTGTAGGTGTCGATGTTCTTCGTCAGCCCGTACACCGGCCGTTCGGTCTCCTCGACGAACGAGCCGAAGAGCCGGTCCCAGACGATGAGGATGCCGCCGAAGTTGCGGTCCAGATAGCCCCCTTGGGAAGCGTGGTGGACACGGTGGTGCGAGGGCGTGTTGAACACGAACTCGAACGCGCGCGGCAGCTTGCCGATCCGCTCGGTGTGGATCCAGAACTGGTAGACGAGGTTGGCGGAGGAGCAGAAGGCGAGCGCGGCCGGGTGCACGCCGAGGGCGATGAGCGGGACGTAGAACGGCCATACGGTCCAGGTGGTCCAGGGCTGGCGCAGGGCGGTGGTCAGGTTGAACTTGCGGCTGGAGTGGTGGACGACATGGCAGGCCCAGAGGATCCGGATCACGTGGTGGCCGCGGTGCGACCAGTAGTAGAAGAAGTCCTGCGCGAGCAGCATCAGCGGGATCGTCCACCACAGGACGGGGACGCGCAGCGGGGTCAGCTCGTGGATCGCCGTGTAGATCGCGACGATCGGGATCTTCCAGAGGAAGTCGAAGGCGAGACTCCCGAGCCCCATGCCGACGCTCGTCGCGGCGTCCTTCGTCTCGTACCCCGCGGCATCGTCGTCCGGATGGATCCGGACACTGATCACCTCGATCACGGTGAGCAGCACGAAGGCGGGTATCGACCACAGCACGACATCGGGCAGGTTCGGCATGGGGGCACGGTAGAACCGCTGGTCGGCGGGGGCCAGACGTTGTTACTGACAAGTATTTCCGGTGGTACGCGCTTGCTTCTTGGCGTTCTCCACCAACACCCCGGCCGAGTGGGCCGCTCAGCAGCGGTCCACCGGTGTGACGGAGGTTATGCGGGCCGCCGGGATCGAGCGCAGCGCACCCCTCTTGCCGACCTTGATGGTCACCGCGCGCCGATCGCTCATCACCAGCTCCCCGCAGCGCGTTTCCCCTCCGGCGCTCACCAGGACGTGCGCCCGCGCGGGCTGTACCGCGGCCGGGTCGTCGGCGGGCACCACCCAGGAGACGGCCACGGCGGCGACGATCAGGCACAGCCCGGTCACCGAGCGTCGGCGCGCCGAGGTCAGGGCATTCTGAGTGCGCTCGACCTCGTCCAGGACGGCGGCGAAGAGCAGGTCGCCGCTCAGCCAGGTCCGCTCCCCCAGCTGCCCGTGCGCGGCCCGGACCGCGCGCAGCGCCCCCGAGAGCAGCAGCAGGAACGCCAGGACCAGCAGCGCCGCCGTGGTCCAGCGCCAGAGGTCGGGCATCCCCGCCACGCTCTCGCGTCCCTTGAGCACGAAGACCGCGCCCACCAGCCCGGTGAGCCCGGTCAGGCCGTTGCGCCACCCTTCCGCCTGACGTCGCACGGTGCCGAGCTGGTCGTACTGCAGCTGCTGTCCGAGCTGCGCGAACCGCTTCCGCGTCAGGTCGGTCATGCGGTCGGCCCGGAGGAGGGATCGGGGGTGGGGGTAGGGGCAGGGGTGGGGGCGGATCCCACCGGTACCGGTACGTCCCAGAATGCCCCGCAGCCCGTGTCGGGGGACTCGGGGGGCCGTTCCGCGTGGGGGTAGCCGCACTGGCAGTACACGGGGATGCTTCCGGTCAGCGGCTCGGGCCGGCCACGGTCGCGGGTCCACCATCTCTTCGACGGCCCCAACACCCCGTAGGCGACCCTGAAAACGGCTGTCGCCCTGCATGTCGGACACGGTCCCGTCACCGTGTACCAGCGCCCGTCGTCGGACCGTACGACCGTGAAGGTGTCCCCCGCCGCGATCACGGTCTCGTGCTCGCGGAACTCGGTGGCTTGGTGTGCGGGCATGGAACAGGGCTCCTTACTCGGCTTGCTCGGCGTCGGACCGGTAGTACTCGGGTTCCGGCGTCGGGGCCGGTTCCGCCGGGTATTCCTGCGGCAGTTCGAGGCCGAAGAACGCGGCGTACAGGCCGAGTCTTTCGTGCACCCAGCGGGTGGGCCGTTCCAACTCCCTGGCGAGCAGGGCGATACGGTCCGGAGTGACCAGTCCGGTCAGCGCCGGCGCGCTTCCCGTGCAGTACTCGGTGAGCAGGATCAGGTCCCGCCAGGTCGGGACGGTGTCGAACTCCGGGCGGTCCACGACCAGTTCCACGCCGAACGGCCGGTACAGCGCGATGCGGTCCCAGGCCTGGTCGACGCGCCAGCCGAAGCGCGCGGCGACGCGTAGTACTTCGAGGGGGCCGACGGGGGCCTCCCCCAGGAGATCCTGCGCCAGGAACGCCTCGTCGTGCGCGGTGGGACGGTGATCACGCCATGCGTCACCATGGCCCGAGTCGCGCGGCTCGGTCCACAACGCGCCCAGTGGGGCGTACTGGTTCAGCCGGGCGATGCTCTCGCCGAGGGTTCCCTCGGAGGCACGGGCATGGGTCACGAGGCGTTTCGCGGTCGGCGACAGCCAGAGGGCGTCCGGTCGCGGATTCACGAGTTCGCAACAGGCGTTGATGTCCGCATCGGTAGGACGGGCCGCGGCCACGGCCGGGTCGAGCTCCCCCTCCAGGGATGTGGTGTCGATACCGAAAAGGGGCCCGAGGGACATGAGGCGAGTGCGGGCCTCACCGACGGACGTGTGGGCGTGCGACGCGATCAAGAAGAGGTAGACGTGTCCGATTCCGTCCCGGACGGCGGTGCTGATCGCTTGCCCGATCTGGTAGGGGACCACGCCGACCCGGGAGCCCGTGAGCGGAAGGAAGCGCCAATCGCCGTCGGACAGACAGCGCCAGCGATGCACGAGGTGTGGCGACTCACTCTCCACCAGGCCAAGGACCACGAGTTCCTCAAGGGCCTCGTTCACCTCCGCCTCGCCCTCCTGAACCCTGCACACCGCCGCTGCCGTGTAGGCCAGGGGCACGGGATAGGTCACTGTGGATGTTTCAAGGGCGGATTCCCAGCTGACCAACACTCCGCCCACCAGATCACTTTCGAGTCGGGTGAAGGTCCGATCAGCCAGGTCACCGATGTCCGGAACACGCAGGTTCCGTCTGGCGAACAACTCGGTGTAGCGCTCGACCACCGCGGCGACGGGCAAGGACAACACACCTGAGGCCTGCGCGAGATGACAGAGAGTCAGATCCACATCATTTTTGAGCCAGGACAGCCCGAAGACCCGCTGGAACTCGATTCTCTCCTCACTTGTCACGACAAAGTCAGGGTGCTCCTTGGAGAACGCGGGCTCGTCGGTTGCGGACGAATCGTCCGGGGGCAGGCCGAGCCACTGGTACCGCTGGAGCACTTCCTCGTATTCGCGCCGACTCGGGCGGGCCGTCGGGGAACGTTCTTGAGCAGGAGCGAGGTCGGGGTGCCAGGACAGTACGAAGGTCTCGCGCGACGTGGCGATCAGATCGGCGGGGGGTTCCGCCGCCGCCTCCGGCACGTGCAAGGCGAATCCGGCGGCCGCGTAGCGACGGGCCCTTCCCATGGCCTCGCCCACGGGCAACTTCAGCTCCGCGCTGAACCGGCGGAGTGTGTCCGTCGCTGTCTCCTCCCGTGCGAAGACGACAGGGGAGAGAAGTCCGTCGGCATAGCCCGTTCCCAGCAGGAGCCGCCGGTCCAGCGCGTCAAGGGCCATACGGTGCGTGGAGTCGAGGTCGGAGAGCGCGGGGAGCGTCAGTCCTGTGATGGCATAGCGCCGCAGTCGCCGCAACACCGTGCCGAGAGTGAGCGTCTCCCCCGGCAACGCGGCCAGAGCCGCTTCTCTCACCTGGGCGATGGAGTCGTTGGGGCCCCGTCCGCTGATCTGTGTCTGCCAGGGCTGCGGCTCCGGATAACCCTCGACCGCGTCCGGTTCCGGCAGCGAGGGTCCAGCCCTCCGCAACGGGATGCGCCCGGACCGAAGGACAGCGACGCGCCAGGCCACGATGGAGTCTATGGAGTAGAACCCTGCGAGAGTCGAGTTCACCTGGTCGTGGGTGAGTGTCACCAGAAGCGCGTCCAGGGGAAGGCAACCGACTGCGCGGAGTCGGACGACGGTGGTCCTGTTCCAGCCGAGTTGGCTGGTGACGTGAGCGTCGGCGGCCAGCAGCCGTTCCGTCAGACGCGCGGCGGCAATGGGGTGATGCCGGGCGAAGGCCCAGAGCCACTCCAGGGTCAGCCATTCGGGCGGCCGGAATTCCTCACCGGCCTCGTAGATGCGGTCGTCGACCCAGGTCCGGTCATAGGCCAGTAGATCGTTCCTGTTAGTGCTGATGTCGGGTGAGTGGGTCTCCCGCAGGTCCAGCACCAGGCCGAAGGGATGTCCGCCCAGTCCGTGCCAGTCAAGGGGGGCCTCATCACGCCCGTACGGCCGGCCTCTGTGCCCCTCCGCCTCCAGCCACGCGCGGGCACTACCCACGCCCGGGTGAAGCATCCCCTCCGGGTTCACCCGCACACCATCTGCCAGCAGACATCCCAACCCCTCGACGAACCAGGCGTCCGGGCCCGCCGGCAGCGGTCGGGTGTGATCGCCGAAGTAGTAGAGCGCCTTCTCCTCCCAGGTACGGGTGGTCTCCCCGTTCCGCTCCACTCGCATGGTGAAGCCCGAGCGCCAGATGTGGGTGCCGAGTTGCTCGGCCACGTCCACGTCGTCGGCCTGGAGGTAGAGCCGTACTCTGGTGCCGCCTCCGGGCTGTGCGTCCTCGCTTCTGCGGATCCTGAAGAGGCTGCCGCTGGACGCGATGTCCACCCGCAGTCCGCCGCCGGTCTCCGCGCGCCCGTACTCGTCGGTGGCGCGGGTCCAGATGCTGATCTCGTCGGCGAGCATGAAATAGCTGAAGACGCCGATGCCGAAACGGCTGTTGGGGTAGATCCTCAGGTTCGGGTCCGCCCGGCGCCACGCGGCCTGCTCCCGGCGGTACTCACGGGACTGCTCGAAGCGGCGGCCGGCCCGGGAGAAGGTGCCGTGCAGGGTCTCGTGTCCCATGCCGACGCCGTTGTCCTCGCACTCGACGTAGGGCCGGCCCTGCTCGTCGGTGCCCTGGCGGAAGACGATCTCGCCAGACCAGGTGTGCGGGATGGTCCGGGCGGCCTCACCGTAGGAGAGCCGGGCCTGTCGGTAGCGGCAGGCGTCCAGCGCGTTCTGGTAGAGCTCGCGCAGGGCGAGCGCGCGGTCGCCGTAGAGGCGGGTGCCCATGAGGAGTTCACGCATCTCGTCCTCGGCGAGACCGAAGCGCATCAGCGGCACTCCATAGGCGTCGCCCTTGGTCAGCACGTCGTACTGGGGGCGCAGTCTGCGGCAGGTGACCCGGTCGGGCAGATGGGCCAGGAGGTCGGTGGGCCCGCTCGGGACGATGTGCTGCCGGATGTTCTGGACCGCGTCGTCGGCCCACTTCGTCAAGGTCTCCAGACCCGCGTGGACCGCCGGATGCGGGCAGGCGAGATCCAGGTCGAGTTCCTCGCCGCGCAGACCACGGACCCAGTGCGACTGCCGTACGGCTTCGACGGCCTGGGACGGGTGCAGGCCGTCCGTGATGCCGACGTTGTCGACCAGGACACCGGGGAGCTGACGCAGATCCACTCCGAGCAGGCCCGCGACGCCGATCAGCCAGGACAGCTCGCGGGGGCGCCAGCGCTCCGACGTACCGTCCGGGCGGACAACCTCGTCCAGGCGCCAGCGGGAGTCGACCGGTATCCGCTCCCCCTGGAAGGGCTGGCTGGGCACCACGGCGGTCTGGCGGCAGACGCGCACCAGTTCGTCGGTGAGCTCCCCGATCCGGGCCGGTGTCGCGGAGGCCCCGATGATCACCTTCGCGAGAGGGGCGAGGAGTTGGGGTGCGTAGGCGTCCAACAGCTCTTCCTTGGCGCCCACATGCCGGTGCAGGAGCCAGGCCGCGACGGCCTCGGCGTCCTCCTCGCGCTCGCGCCCGGCCAACTCCCGCCCCTTGCGCCGGAGCAGGGAGTGCGCCGCGAACGTGTGCTCCAGATCGACCCGTTCCGGTTCCCTGCCCGCGTCGCCGGTGGCCGGATCGAGCTGGAAGGGGTCGACGGCGGCCATGTCCTTGATCCCCATGGCGTACACCGCCTCCCGTACGAAGGGGGCGGCGGCCAGCGCCGCGAACTCGCCGCCGTCGAGGAGAGGCCCGCCCCGGGTCTGTGAGGGGGCGAGCAGGGGCCGCAGACCCCGCGTCAGCACCCGTACGGGGTAGTCGTCGTCCGCCCAGGGGTCGGGCACCCCGGCCAGGGCGCCCGCGCGCCACTTCGCGCACTCTCCGGTCAACCGGACCAGCGCCGCCTGGAGTTCCTCACGGCGCCGGTCGTCGCAGGCGACGGCTTCCCACAGTTCCGGGTCACGGACCGCGACCGTCCACTCCTCCTGGAGGGTGCGTCCGGCGCAGAGCTCCACCTCGTGGACGGGGACGGGGCCGGTCGGCGGGTAGTGCGGCCGTGGCGTCTGCTTCTGCCGGGCCGCACGGGCGAACTCCGCCGTCCTGCGGGTGGTGTGGGCGACGACCTCGGCGAACGTGCGCGGCGAGGTGTCGACGTGCAGCGCGTCCGCGAGCGCGCGGGAGAAATGGCTGCCGAGTTCCTCGTCGGTTCCACAGGTCTGCCCGGAGTCGCAGCCGAACAGGACGGCGACCCGCTCCAGCCCGGCCGGGAACGTCGTCCCCCGGCCGCCGGAGGACGGGCCGCCGGCGCCGTCGCGGCAGGCGTCGACGGTGAGCAGCACCGCGTCGGCACGGCAGCCCTTCAACAGCTTGACCAGGTCGAGCGGGATGAGGCTGTCGACGTCGACCTCGGGGGGTGTGGTCCCCCAGGTCAACTGGGCGTCCGTGGGCACGAGATGATCCGCGCCGGCCACCGACAGACCGTGCCCGGTGAAGTGGACGAGTACGGTGGCGTCCTCCGGTGCCGTGGCGCAGACCCGGCTGACGGCGCTGAGGATCCGTGAGCGCCCGGCGGATTCGCTCGCGGTCGCTCCTATGACTTCGACGCTGTAGCCGGAGGAGCGCAGTGCCGTGCTCATCAACTCGACGTCGCGACCGATGGTGTCCGTCAGATCCGCGAAACGGTCGGAGAGTTCGTACTGCGGGACCGCCACGATCAGCGCACGCCTGTTCTCCCCCATACCCCGTGACCCCGTACCTCTCGTCCGGCCCCTGCGCGACACAGGTCAGAATGGCACAGAGGGGGTTTTCTGACATCCTGTTGGGAACGTTCTCGATGCCGGGGTGAGGGCGTGCCGGCCCGGCGCCACGGTCCGAGGCCGACTGTGTCAGTCCCGGCCCGTATCCTCATGGACCATGCTCGAAGACCACACGACCGCAGCGTCGCAAGCGCCTTGGCCGGCCGGGTATCCGCAGGGGTACGCGGTCGTGGACGTGGAGACGACCGGGCTGGCCCGGGACGACCGGATAATCTCGGCGGCCGTGTACAGACTGGACGCGCGGGGCGAGGTCGAGGACCACTGGTACACGTTGGTCAATCCTGAGCGCGATCCGGGACCGGTGTGGATCCACGGGCTGACGAGTGAGGTGCTCGAAGGGGCGCCCCTCTTCAAGGAGATCGCGGAGGAGTTCGCGTCCCGGCTCGCGGACCGCGTCCTCGTCGCGCACAACGCGGTGTTCGACTGGTCGATGATCGCCCGGGAGTACGCGCGCGCGGAGACCGAGGCGCCGGTGCGGCAGCGGCTGTGCACGATCGCGCTGTCGAAGGAACTGGCGTTGCCGCTGCCCAACCACAAGCTGGAGTCGCTGGCGGCGCACTTCGGGGTCGTGCAGCAGCGTGCGCACCACGCGTTGGACGACGCGCGGGTGCTGGCGGAGGCGTTCCGGCCGAGTCTGCGGGTCGCCGCGGCGAGCGGTGTACGGCTGCCGCTGCACGAGTGCCGGCCGCTGACCGAGTGGCGGGACGGCCCCGCCGCGCCCCGGATCGGGCAGCAGGCGGGGCACGGCGGTGGCTATGGGGGCGGCTACGGCTCGTATCGGCCCACCAGTTGGCGGCCCTCGCGGAAGCGGCCCGCGTGCCCGTATCCCAACCCGGGGCGGTACGAGGACGGCAAGCCGCTCAAGCAGGGGATGCGGGTCGCCTTCTCCGGGGACACGTCGATCGAACGGGATCTGCTGGAGGACCGCGCGATCGAGGCCGGGCTGCATGTCGCGACGAGTCTGTCCCGGGTGACGAGTCTGCTGGTGACCAACGACCCGGACTCGAACACGTCGAAGGTGGTCAAGGCCCGGCAGTACGGAACACCGGTAGTGGACGAGGCGGGGTTCGGGCAGTTGCTCCGCGATGTGGAGCCCGCGGACGAGTGAGGGGGCGGGCGCGCGGCGGGAGGTGTGAGCGGCTGGTGAGTCGTTCTGGGTGATTGGCACGCGACTCGCCCGGCACCCTCTCGCCCGCACCGTGCCGACGGCTCACCCTGTGGCGCATGGCGAGATGCGAAGTTTGCGGCAATGACTACGGAATGACCTTCGAGGTCCACGCGCAGGGCGCGGTGCACGTCTTCGACTGCTTCTCCTGCGCGATCCACCGCATGGCCCCCATCTGCGAGCACTGCCGGGTGCAGATCATCGGCCAGGGCGTCGAGGTCGAGGGCCACTGGTACTGCGGCGCCCACTGCGCACGGGCCGAGGGGAAGGTGGGGATCGTCGACAAAGTCGGAGGTGACGCGTGACCGCCTCGGCCGAATCGTCGTTGCCCGTGCCGCCGTGGCAGCGCGAGAGATCTTGTCCCCGCCGATGCGGGGGCGGCCCGCGGTAGACCCCACGCCCGTACAAGTCGGTTGCGTGCTCTCCGCGTCCGCGGAGGTGACCGCCCCCGGTGGGACCCTCCCGCCGGGGGCCGAATCGCGCGAGGTACGGTCAGTGGGTGTACCGCTTCCTGTTGTCCCGGCAGTGGGTGATCCTCACTCTGCTCGCGCTCGTCCTGGTCCCGACCATGGTCAGGCTGGGTGTTTGGCAGATGCATCGGTATGAGGAGCGCAGCGCGCGGAATCAGCTCGTCGCCGACGCGATGGCCGCGAAGCCGGTGCCCGTGGAGGGGCTGACGTCCCCCGGGCACACCGTCACCAGCGCCGAGCGCTACCGCACGGTGACCGCGAAGGGGCACTTCGACACCGATGACGAGGTCGTCGTACGCCGTCGGGTCAACGCCGACGACGAGGTCGGCTTCCACGTCCTGACCCCGTTCGTGCTCGACGACGGCAAGGTGCTGCTCGTCAACCGGGGCTGGATCCCCGCGGACGGCCCGAGTCAGACCGCGTTCCCCGAGGTCCCCGCGCCGCCCGGCGGCGAGGTCACCGTCACCGGGCGGCTGATGCCCGACGAGACGACCGAGGCCAGCGGTATCAAGGATCTCCAGGGCCTGCCGGACCGGCAGATCATGCTGATCGACAGCGAGCGGGAGGCGGACCGCCTCGGCGTCCAGGTGCTCGGCGGCTATCTCGCGCAGACGGCGCCCGAGCCCAAGGGCGACACCCCGGAACAGCTCGACAGCCCCGGCAACGAGAACGCCGCGCTGAACTACGCCTACGCCCTTCAGTGGTGGCTCTTCGCCCTCGGAGTCCCCGTCGGTTACGTCATCCTCGTCCGCCGTGAGCGCCGCGACCGCGCGGAGGCGGAGGCCACCGCGCAGGCGGAGGAAGAAGACGAGAAGGAGACGGCGGCCTCTCCGGCCTAGTCCGGTCAGACGGCCTCACTACCGGTCAGACGGCCTCGCTATCGGCCGCGGTCCGCCGTCGATCGGTCCCGCCAGTACGCGAACGTGCGTTCCGGCTCGGGAAGCAGGTTCCAGGGGTGGCGTGTCATATGGCGGCCGAGGCGTCGGAAGACGGGGGCCGCCTCGGCCGGGCGGTGGGCGCGGGTCAGGGCGAAGGCGAGGATGTTGAGGTCGGTGACGGCTTCGGCGTGCGGTGCGGTGTCGGCGTCGAACCAGGCCTTGAGCGCGAGGTCGATCTCGTGGACGGCGCGGGGCTCGTTCCAGTTGCCGCCGCCCGAGCCGAGGGCG
This sequence comes from Streptomyces phaeolivaceus, assembly GCF_009184865.1. Lineage (NCBI taxonomy): Bacteria > Bacillati > Actinomycetota > Actinomycetes > Kitasatosporales > Streptomycetaceae > Streptomyces > Streptomyces phaeolivaceus. The sequence goes on from NZ_CP045096.1 coordinate 1,927,437, forward strand.
TCGAGGGGTGTCGTCTCCTGACGGTGGGCCATGAGTTCGACGCGGGCCGCCACGGGGAGCAGGGCGAGCGGGGAGCCGTGCGGTGCGCGGGCGGCGGCCTGCCAGGCGAAGTCCATCATGTCGGGGACCGTGCCGTGGCCGCGCGGGGACAGATGGCGCAGGAGCCGGTGGTACGAGGTCCGGAGCCAGGGAGCCCGGTTGACGGCCTCGGTCCAGACGGGGACCGCGTCCTTGACGGGTACGGCGCAGGTGTACATCAGGGACAGCAGGGCCAGCCAGGGTGTGGGGTCCTCCGGGCAGGCCTCGGCGGCGCGGAGGCAGATGTGTTCGGCGTGGCGGACCGCGCCGTGGTCGGTGGCGGGGGTGCGGTGCGACGCGACGAAGGCGCGCAGGGTGAGGGCGTCGCCGTCGGTCGGGCGGTCGGTGGTCCAGCGTTGCGGGACGGCGGTGGGGAGGTGCTCCGCCAGGACGGTCAGGCGGTGGGCTCGGCGGTCCCAGTCCCGGCCGGTGGTGCGCAGGAGGGTGGCGACCGGTTCCCATGGGGGGCGGGTGCGGCCCGCGCCGAGGCCGTGGAGCTGTTGGGTGGGGCGGAGTTCGTCGAGGGTTCTGCGCAGTGCGTCGTCGTCGAGTTCGGGGCGGATCAGGAGGGCGGGGCGGCGTATCGGCATCTCTGGATCCGGGTCGGGGGTGGGGTGGAGTGGGGTGGGGTGGGGTGTGTTGTCGGGTGCGGGTCGGTGGGGCTTCTCGCGCAGTTCCCCGCGCCCCTGAAAAGCCGGGGCTGCGCGACCAGCCCCCACTCGCCCGCACCCGACAACACACCCGGGCCGGAACGACTACCCGCAGCCGGAGCGGGGGCGGCCCCGGCTCTCAGCAGCAGCGGCCCTCCGGGTGTTCCTCTCGGTGCAGGGTGCGGAGGATGTCGTACTCCCGTCTCGTCGGGACCGGTGCCGACGGATGGTGTCGGCGGTGGCGGTCGCAATAGCGGTCGTACTCGGCTTCGCCGGTGAGTTCCCGGAGGTACCAGCGGACCCCGCGCACCCAGTTCCGGGCGGTCACTTTCCGGCCCCCACCAGCTCCTTCTCGGAGCCCTCCGCGTCGATGCGGGACTCGACGTACGGGGCCTCGGTCGACGGGAGCGGGGCCGGGGAGCGTACGGCGCGGACGCAGACGACGGCGCAGTTGATCAGGACCGTGAGGACCAGCAGCAGGAAGATCGCCATGATCACGCCGTCGACGGTGTTGTTGGTGACGATCGTGTGCATGTCGTCCATGTTCGTGGCGCCCGGCAGGAGTTCGCCCCTGTCGATGGCCGCCGCGTACTTGTCACGGAGGGCGAAGAAGCCGATGGCCGGGTTGTCGGAGAAGATCTTCTGCCAGCCGGCGGTGAAGGTGACGGCCACGTCCCAGGCCAGCGGGATGCCGGTGACCCAGGCCCAGCGCAGCTTGCCCGACTTGATCAGGACCGTCGTCGTCACGGCAAGGGCGACCGCGGCGAGCAGCTGGTTGGCGATGCCGAAGAGCGGGAACAGCTGCTTGATTCCGCCGAGGGGGTCGGTGACACCGGCGTAGAGGAAGTAGCCCCAGGCGCCGACGACCAGGGCGCTGGTGATCCAGATGCCGGGCTTCCAGGTGACGCGGCCGATCGGCTTCCAGACGTTGCCCAGCATGTCCTGGAGCATGAAGCGGCCCACGCGGGTGCCGGCGTCCACCGTGGTGAGGATGAAGAGGGCCTCGAACATGATGGCGAAGTGGTACCAGAAGGCCTTCATCCCGGCGCCGCCGAAGACCCCGGCGAAGATCTCCGACATGCCGACGGCCAGGGTGGGCGCGCCGCCGGAGCGGCCGACGAGGGTCTCCTCCTCGACGGCCTTGGCCGCCGCGGTGAGCTGTTCCGGGGTGATGGTGAAGCCGAGGTTCTTGACCGCCTCGGCGGCGGTGTCGACGGTCGGGCCGAGCAGCGCGGCCGGGGAGTTCATGGCGTAGAACAGGCCGGGTTCGAGGACGCAGGCGGCGATCAGGGCCATGACGGCGACGAAGGACTCCGTGAGCATGGAGCCGTAGCCGATCATGCGGACCTGGGACTCCTTCTGGATCAGCTTCGGCGTGGTGCCGGAGGAGACCAGGGCGTGGAAGCCGGAGAGCGCGCCGCAGGCGATGGTGATGAAGAGGAAGGGGAAGAGGGAGCCCGCGAAGACCGGTCCGGCGCCCGTGTGCGCGAACTCGGTGACCGGCTCGGCGCGCAGGTTCGGGGCGGCGACCACGACACCGACGGCCATCAGCGCGATGGTGCCGACCTTCATGAAGGTGGAGAGGTAGTCGCGCGGGGCCAGCAGCATCCACACGGGGAGCACCGAGGCGACGAAGCCGTAGCCGACCAGGCAGAAGACCAGGGTCTCGGGGCTCCAGACGAAGTACTCGGCGAGCGAGGAGTCCTGGATCCAGCCTCCGCCGACGATGGCCAGCAGGAGCAGGGCGACGCCGATGAAGCTGGTCTCGACGACCCGGCCGGGGCGCAGATACCGCAGGTAGAAGCCCATGAAGAGGGCGATCGGGATGGTCATGGTGACCGAGAAGGTGCCCCAGGCGGACTCGGCGAGGGCATTGACGACGACCATCGCGAGGACCGCCAGCAGAATGATCATGATGGCGAAGACACCGATCAGCGCGGCGGCACCGCCGACCTTGCCGATCTCGTCCCGGGCCATCTGACCGAGGCTCTTGCCGTCCCGGCGCATGGAGAGGAAGAGGACGATCATGTCCTGCACCGCACCGGCGAAGATCACGCCCGCGATGATCCAGATGGTGCCCGGCAGATAGCCCATCTGGGCCGCCAGCACCGGGCCGACCAGCGGTCCCGCGCCGGCGATGGCCGCGAAGTGGTGGCCGAACAACACCCGCTTGTCGGTGGGGTGGTAGTCGACACCGTCTTCGAGGCGTTCGGCCGGGGTCGCCCGGGTGTCGTCGACCTGGAGGACCCGGCGGGCGATGAACCGGGAGTAGAAGCGGTAGCCGATCGCATACGAGCCGAGGGCCGCCATGAGCAGCCAGACGGCCGAGATCTCCTCGCCCCGGGACAGCGCGAGCACGGCCCAGCCGATCGCGCCGACGAGGGCGACGGCTATCCAGAGCGCGAGCGACTTCGGCGACATCTTCTGTGACATAGGGGATTTCTCCGGCGTCTCGCGCCCGGATTCGGGCATGGCTGAGCTGGACATGGCGGCTCCTGACATCAACGGGTGTACGGCAGAGGACGGGTGTACGGCAGAGGACGGATGTGAAGCGGCGGCGGGGAAGGCGTGCGGCTCAGCGATGTCGGTCCGTCAGCGCGTACGCGGCGAGCAGGCAGAGCGCGCATCCCGGGACCCAGGCGAGCTGGTACCAGTAGAAGAACGGCGTGCCCGCGAGCCGTGGCTCCGCGGCGGCGTACCAGGGGACCCAGAGCAGTCCGGCGGCGGGGGCGAGGAGCAGGACGGCGATCGCGACGCGTCGTAGCCGCTGGTGAGCGGTGTGTGCCATGGGGTGTGGCCTGGGGTGTGCCATGGGCTGTGCTCCTCTCCCGATCGCGGTGGGTCTGTGCAAGAGTTGCCCACCCGCCGGATCCGGTTGACAGCGAGTTCCGGATGTTTTTCAGGAGGATTTCTCGCCGATCCGTGTCCTCCGAACCGGTCGGCCGCGCAACCAACACGCAAGGGCCCCGGTACACCCGGCGGCCCAGGCACACCAAGGACGGTGACCCATGGCGGACGCTGCCATGACCGCGACGTTCCTCGCCGTGATCGGCGGAGCGTCGCTGCTCGCCGTCACCGCGCGCCGGCTGCGCCCCACCGACCGGCTGCCCTCGCTGGAGGGCTGGGCGCTGGCCGACCGCGCGCTCGGCCCGGTGTGGACCTGGCTGCTGCTCGGCGGCACGATCTTCACCGCGTACACCTTCACCGCCGTACCGGGCCTCGCGTACGGCAACGGGGCGCCCGCCTTCTTCGCGGTGCCGTACACGGTGATCGTCTGCCCGCTGGCCTTCGTGCTGCTGACCCGGCTGTGGGAGGTGGCCCGGCGGCACGGCTATGTCACGGCCGGGGACTTCGTGCGCGGACGCTACGGTTCGGCGCCGCTCGCCCTGGTGGTGGCGCTGACCGGGATCCTCGCGACGATGCCGTATCTGGCCCTGCAACTGCTCGGCATCCGGGCGGTGCTGACGGCCGGGGGCGTGTATCCGAAGGACGGCGTGGCCGGTGACCTGGTGATGGTGGCGCTGTTCGCGGGGCTCGCGGTGGCGACGTACCGGCACGGGCTGCGGGCGCCCGCCGTGATCTCGGCGCTGAAGGCGGTGGCCGTCTTCGTGTCGCTGACCGCCGTGTGCTGGCTGGTCCTCGACCGGTTCGGCGGGCCGGGCGCGGTCTTCGACGGGGCGGCGGCGCGGCTGAGCGGAACCGGCGTCGAGGAGTCCGCCCTCCTCCTCTCCCCCGAGCAGCAGCCCGCCTACGCCACCCTCGCGCTCGGCTCGGCGCTGGCCCTGCTGATGTACCCGCACGTCCTCACCGCCGGGTTCGCCGCCGACGGGCCGCGCACGGTCCGCAAGGTCGCCGTGGCGCTGCCCGCCTGGACGGGACTGCTGGCCCTCTTCGGTTTCCTCGGCATCGCGGCGCTCGCGTCCGGGGTCCGGGCCCCCGAGGGCGGTGCCGAGGCGGCCGTGCCGATGCTGGTGGACCGGCTGATGCCGGCACCGCTGGCCGGACTGGTGTTCGGCGCGATCACCGTGGGCGCGCTGGTCCCGGCGGCGGTGATGTCGATCGCGGCGGCCACCGGCTTCGTCCGCAATGTGTACGTCGAGTACTTCCAGCCCACCGCCACCCCGAAGCGGCAGGTGCGGATCGCCAAGGTGGTGTCGCTGACCGCGAAGGTGGGGGCGGTGGCGTTCGTGTTCGGGCTGCGCGACCAGGACGCCATCAACCTCCAGCTCCTGGGCGGGGTGTGGATACTGCAGATCTTCCCGGCGGTCGCGGTCGGCCTGTTCACCGGGCGGCTGCACCCGAGGGCGCTGCTCGCCGGGTGGGGGGTCGGCATGGTGACCGGCACGTTCCTGGTGGTGCGCGAGGGGTTCTCGTCCATCGTGCTCCTGGGCGGCGGCTCGCTGGAGATCTACGCCGGTCTGCTCGCCCTCCTCCTCAATCTGACCGTCGCCGTCCTCGGCACCACGGTCCTCGAACGGCTCGGCGTCCCGCGCGGCGCCGACGTGACCGACCTACCGTCCCGCCTGACCGTCAGGCGGCGCCCCGAGACGGGAGCGAGCAACCCGTGAGACGCAGACAGCAGTACGGGCGTGTGCCGGTGCCCCCGGCGGTTTCGACGGCTCCGACGGCACCGGCGGCCTCGGTGCCGGTGCCCGCCGCCGAGCCCTTCGTGCCGAAGCCGGCCCTGCCGCCGGGTGCCCTCGGCGATCCCGCCGACGTGGAACGCGAGGCGGGTGTCGCCCGGCTGTTCGAGCTGCACTACTCCTCGATGCTGCGGCTCGCGGTGCTGCTGGGCGCGGACGACCCCGAGAACGTGGTGGCCGAGGCGTACTACCAGATCTACCGCAAGTGGCGGCGCCTCAGGGACGCCGAGGCGGCGGAGGCGTATCTGCGGTCGACCGTCTGCAATCTGACCCGGATGCGGATACGCCATCTCCAGGTCGTCCGCAGACATGTGGAGACCCCGCCGGACGAGCCGGTCGCGTCCGCCGAGAGCACGGCCCTGCTCCACGACGACCAGCGGGTGCTGATCGGCGCGCTCCAGCAGCTGCCCGCGCGGCAGCGGGAGGCGCTGGTGCTGCGCCACTGGCTCGGGCTGAAGGAGAGCGAGATCGCCGCCGCGATGGGTATCTCCGCCGGCTCGGTCAAGACCCACACCGCACGCGGCCTCGCCGCCCTCACCCAGGCGATGGAGGCCCGGCGATGAACGACACCACCGGCAACGACACCGGGCAGGACCGCACCGAACGGGAACTGGCGTCGGCGCTCGCCGCGCTGGCGGGCGGGGTGCACGCCGCGCCGGACGCGTACCGGACGGCGCGGGGGGACTGGCTCCGCCGGGAGCGGCGACGGCGGCTGGTCCTGGCCGTCCTGGTGCTCCTGGTCTTCGCCCTCGCGACCCTCCTCGGCCTCTGGGTCCTCAACCAGGCCCCCTCCGGCTCCGGGGTGATCTTCTCGGGAGTGGGAGGGACGACGGCGGGGACGGGACCTGGGTGAGGGGCGCGCTACCCGTGCACGCCGGCGCGCCACCAGCGGGGGGTGCCATCACCGTGCGCGTCCGCGGGTCCGCGCGTGGCTGGTCGCGCCCACGCGGCGGAGCCGCATATCGACACGGCCCCGCGCCCCTGGAGGAGGGCTGCGCCCTCCATCCCCCCGGCGCACCCGCGATCCACCGGACTGATCACCCCCCGCTCCGGGCACCCGACCCCCGTGCACCCCCACATCGAGGACTACGCCCTGATCGGCGACCACCAGACCGCCGCGCTGCTGAGCCGCCGCGGTTCCATCGACTGGCTCTGCCTCCCCCGCTTCGACTCGGCCGCCTGCTTCGCCGCCCTGCTCGGCGACGAGGAGAACGGCCACTGGACCATCGCCCCGAGAGACGGCGACGCCCACCCCCGGCGGTCGTACCGACAGGACTCGCTCGTCCTGGACACCGAGTGGGAGACGGCCGACGGCACGGTACGGGTGACCGACCTGATGCCACAGCGCGACCGCGCCCCCGACGTCGTACGGATCGTCGAGGGCCTGTCCGGCCGCGTCACCCTGCGCAGCACGCTCCGCCTCCGCTTCGACTACGGCTCGGTCGTCCCCTGGATGCGCGGGTCGGACGGCCACCGGGTGGCGGTCGCCGGCCCGGACTCGGTGTGGCTGCGCAGCGAGCCCGGGGTCCGGTCGTGGAGCGAGGACCGGGCCACGTACGCGGAGTTCACGGTCGAGCCGGGCGAGCAGGTCGCGTTCGTGCTGACCTGGCACCCCTCCCACGAACCCCGCCCCCGCCTGGTCGACCCGTACGCGGCGCTGCGGGCGAGCCTGCACGACTGGCGGGCCTGGGCGGCGCGCTGCCGGTACGACGGACCGCACCGCGACACCGTGGTGCGCTCCCTGATCACCCTCAAGGCGCTCACCTACGCCCCGACCGGCGGGATCGTCGCGGCGGCCACGACCTCCCTCCCCGAGGAGATCGGCGGCGTCCGCAACTGGGACTACCGCCACTGCTGGCTGCGCGACTCCACCCTCACCCTCGGCGCGCTGCTGTCCTGCGGCTACCAGGAGGAGGCCGAGGCCTGGCGGGACTGGCTGCTCCGCGCGGTCGCCGGCGACCCGGCCGACCTGCAGATCATGTACGGGCTCGCCGGTGAGCGCCGGATCCCGGAGTACGACCTGCCCTGGCTGTCCGGGTACGAGGGCTCGCGCCCGGTCCGGGTCGGCAACGACGCCGTACGGCAGTTGCAGCTGGACGTGTACGGCGAGGTCATCGACTCCCTGTTCCTGTCCCGGCGTTCGGGTCTGCCCGACAAGCCGGACATGTGGGGGATGCAGTGCGCGCTGATGGAGTATCTGCGGACGGCCTGGCGGAAGCCGGACGAGGGGCTGTGGGAGATGCGTGGGCCGCGCCGCCACTTCACCCACTCGAAGGTGATGTGCTGGGTCGCCGCCGACCGGGCCGTGCGCACCCTGGAGGAGGACCCGGAGCTGATCGGCGGGGACCTCGAAGGGTGGCGGGATCTGCGCGACGAGATCCATCGCGAGGTCTGCGAACTCGGCTACGACGCCGAACGGGGCACCTTCACCCAGTCCTACGGCTCCCGCGAACTCGACGCCGCGCTGCTGCTCATCCCCCTGATGGGCTTTCTGCCGCCGGACGACCCCCGGGTGATCGGCACGGTCGACGCGATCCGCGAGGAGCTGAGCCACGAGGGGCTGGTCCGCCGCTACAGCACTGACCACCTCACGGCCGAGACCACCTCCGTGGACGGGCTGCCGGGCGGTGAGGCCACGTTCCTCGTCTGCTCGTTCTGGCTGGCGGACGCGCTGCATCTGACGGGCCGTACGACTCAGGCGCGCGAGCTGTTCGAACGGCTGGTGGGGCTGGTCAACGACGTGGGGCTGCTGGCGGAGGAGTACGACCCCGTCGCGGACCGGCAGCTCGGGAACTTCCCGCAGGCGTTCAGCCATGTCGGTCTGGTCGGCACCGCCCTCGCCCTCTTCGACGGGGAAGAGGCAGGATAGGGCCATGGATCTTGGGCTGAAGGGCCGTGTCTACATCGTCACCGGGGCGACCCGCGGACTGGGCAACGCGGTCGCGCGGGAACTCGTCGCCGACGGCGCGAAGGTGGTCCTCACGGGCCGCGAGGAGGAGAGCGTGGCCGCGGCGGCCACCGCGCTCGGGGCGAACGCGGTGGGGGTGGCCGCGGACAACGCGGACCCCGAGGTCGCGGGGCGGCTGATCGCCGTCGCCCGTGAGCACTTCGGGGGCTTCGACGGCGTGCTCGTCAGCGTGGGCGGGCCGGCGCCGGGGTTCGTCGCCGACAACACGGACGAGCAGTGGACCACGGCGTTCGAGTCGGTGTTCCTGGGGGCGGTCCGTCTGGCGCGGGCCGCGGCCGAGGAGCTGGGCGAGGGCGGTGTCATCGGGTTCGTGCTGTCCGGGTCCGTGCACGAGCCGATCCCGGGGCTGACCATCTCCAACGGGCTGCGGCCGGGACTGGCCGGGTTCGCCAAGTCGCTGTCCGACGAGTTGGGGCCGCGCGGGATCCGGGTGGTAGGGCTGCTGCCGGCCCGTATCGACACGGACCGGGTACGGGAGCTGGACGGGATGTCGGCGGACCCGGAGGCGACCCGGGCGGCGCACGAGTCACGGATTCCGCTGCGGCGGTACGGGCGACCGGAGGAGTTCGGGCGCGCGGGGGCGTTTCTGCTGTCCCCGGCCGCCTCCTATCTGACGGGGATCATGCTGCCCGTGGACGGCGGCATGCGGCACGGGTTCTGACGGCACCGTCAACTCACGCGTTCCGCACCGTGCTTGGCCGCTTGCAGCCGGACCTCCGCCGGTAGTTCCGCCAGCCCCGCCGAGTCCTTGGCGTGGGCCAACGCCTCCGTCGTCAGGGTCCGCAACGCGTCGCCCGGGTTCACATGGGGCTGGAGGAGGAGGCGGATCCGGGCCTCGGGGGCGTTGCGGCGGCCGGTCAGATGGGCGTGGGCGCGTTCGACGCCGTCCGCCTCGGCCGCGTCGCCGGTGAGCACACCCTCCAGGGCGCGCCCCCGGAGCAGCGCGCCCTCGCCGTCGCCGGTGTCGACGAGCACCTCGGCGAGGCGGTGGCGGCGCAGGACCGCCGTCAGCCACCACAGGGCGAGCAGCACGAGGACGGCGAGCACGGCGATGACCGTGGGCCACCACCAGCCGGAGTCCCGCCAGCGCGTCCGGTCGGCGTCGCTGAGCAGCACGTCGTTCGGGCTGTCGTACGGCCACCAGGAGGGCGGGTCGACGCCCAGTCCCACGGCGAGGACGGCGCCGCCGAACACGACCAGGACGAGCCCGACGAACCCGAGCAGTACGCGGTTGACGATCCTGAGCATCGCCGCTCACCCCTTCCGGCCGGGCCTGCGGACATGCACCGACAGGGCGGGCGGCCGGGACAGGCCCAGGCCCCGGATGCCGTCGGCGAGCGTGGCGTCCAGGTCGGCCCGTACCTCGTCGAGTTCCCGGAAGTGGGACACCGCGCGGACGTCGACCCGTTTGCGGCCCGCCCGGACGCGTACGGACCGCACACCGGACACCTCCATGGCCCGGTCGCGCAGGGCCAGCGCGGCGGCGCCCCGGTGCAGCCCGGCCCGGACGCGGGGGTGGACGCGCCGCATCGGCAGGACGTCGCGCAGCCCGGGGGTCGCGGCGAGCACCAGCAGCCAGAGGCCCAGAAGTACGGCGACCCCGGCGCCGACGAGCACCCAGACGTCGTCGAGGGGCCGCTCGGCCAGCTCCCGGGCCAGTGAACGGCGCCACGCCATCGCGGGCCGGTCGGCGCGGACGGCGACGACGTCGTACAGGAGGAGGCCCGCGCCGCCGAGGAGCAGCACCGCGAGGACGCCCGCGGGGATTCTGCGCGCGGACCAGAAGCGTTTCTCCCCGCCGTTCTCGTCGTCGAGGACGGGCGGCGGGTCGTAGGCGGCGGCGGACGCGGACTGGTCCGGCTCGCGGTCGCCCGCCGTACCGCCGGCTGTCGCGTCGGCCTCCTCCGCCGCCTTCCCGGAGGCATTGTCGGCGGTCTTCTCGGAGGCCTTGTCGGCAGTCTTGTCGGCGGTCTTGTCGGCGGTCTTCTCGATGACGGGCAGTCGTTGTGTGGTGCCTTCGGAGCGCTGGGGTTCGCTCATCGCGTCCTCCCCTGAACCACGTCGTGTCCGTGCGCCAGGTGCAGCCGCTCCACCTGGACGGCCACCTCCGATACGTGCATTCCCGCCAACGTCCCTACCCGCTCGATGACATGACGACGCACCGCAGCGCATTGGCCACCGATGTCCGAGGGGTAAGGGAGCCCGAGCGTGACGCGGACGCGCGCCGTCTCGTGATGCACCACCACGGTGGCGTCGGGGGGCGCGGAGTCCGGTACCGGTGCCACCAGTGCCTCGCGCGCCGCCCGCGCGGCGATCTTCGCGACCACCCGGTCGGCGATCCGGGTCGCCCCGCGCTCCCCGGCAGTGACGGCCTTCGTCCGCGTGGCCGGGCCACCGTCGACCGGACTCATCGACGTCGGTTGTCACGCGGACGGAAGAAGTCGCCCAGCTCCAGGTCCCCCTCCAGGAACCTGCCGACGACGAAGCCGACGGCGCCCAACGCGGCCACCAGCAGAAAGGCACCGAATCCGCCGAAGTACCCGGCGAAGCCCAGCGCCATCCCGGCGATCATGCCGATCACGGCCAAGCCCATCCTGCGCTCCTAGCGAATCGAGGTCTCCTGACAAAGCCGGCTCACCCTGGCTCTCTGGCTCACTGCAGCCGGGAGTCGTCCTCCTCGTCCTCCTCGTCCGGCAGCTTCACATCACTGACCGCGATGTTGACCTCGACGACCTCCAGGCCGGTCATCCGCTCGACGGCCGCGATGACGTTCTCGCGCACATCACGGGCCACGTCGCTGATGGACACCCCGTAGTCGACGACGATCTCCAGGTCGAGCGCGGTCTGCACCTCGCCGACCTCGACCTTCACACCCCGGGTCACGGACTTGGCCCCGCCGGGCACCCGGTCCCGTACGGCCCCGAAGGTCCGCGACAGTCCGCTGCCCATGGCGTGCACGCCCACCACTTCCCGCGCGGCGAGCCCGGCGATCTTCTCCACGACGCCGTCGGCGATGGTGGTACGCCCCCGGCCCGCCGGATCTCCGCCGCCACGCCGGGTGGTCTTCCGCCCGACCTGCGTCGGCTCCTTGCCGGTGTCGGGCTTTTCCGTCCGGTTCCGCTCCGTCATGTCAGTCATGCCGTACGTCCCTTCCGGTCGACCCCCTCAAGCCCACAGTAAGCGCGGTTGCGGCACCGCGCGCCGGGGATGCGGCAGGCTGGAGGAATGACGGCGGACAGTTGGACGAAGGCGGTACGCCAGCAGCTCGGGCTCGGCCGGGTGCTCCCCCTGGGCGGCCCGCACGACGGCGCGTGGATCACCGAGCAGGCGGCCGAATCGGCGCTGCGCCGGGGCGCGGACTCGCTGCGCGGGGTCGCCCTGGGCGCCCTCCGCATCTCATCGGCCGACCCGGACGCCCCCGAGGCCGAAGCAGCCGTACCCGCTCCCCCGAGCGCCCTTCCGCCCGGTCCGCTCCGTGTCACGGCCGACTTCGCCGCCGCGGCGGGCCCGGCCGCCGAGCCCTTCCCGGCGATGGCGTCCCGGCTGCGCACCGCGCTCTCCTGCACCGCCGAGGAACGCCTCGGGCTGCGGGTGACCGAGGTGGATCTCCGGGTGACGCACCTGCTGGAGAACCCCGAGGGCGCGGAGCACCCGGAGGACGCGGAAGGGGCCGCCCGCCCCGCCCCTGAGCCCACGCCCGGCGCCCCGGCCCCGCCCACCGGCGACGACGAGGACTCCCGCACGGCCGCCGCCGCTCTCGCGGTCCCCGGGGTCGTCCGTCTCACGACGGCCCTCGGTGGCGCTCTCACGACAGGGCCCGCCCTCCCCCGCCGCCATGTCCGTGTGGAACTGGCGGTGTCGGAGGAGAGACGAGCCCTGGACGTGGCACGCGAGGTACGGTCAGCGGTGAGCGCGGCCCTGCCGGACCACCCGTCGGTGGCGGTGCTGGTCACGGCCGTCGGCGGCTAGTCGGGGCGACGGCTCCCCCGGTCGGGCCGGGCCGGATCGGACCCGGTCGGGTCGGCTACTCCCCGACGCCCGCGAGGTCCCGCAGCCGGCGTGCCTGCGCGGCCCGCTCCGCCGCGCGCTGTTCGTCGTACGAACGGCCCCCGGCCCCTCGCAGCAGCGCCTTCGTCTCGATCACGGCGTCCCTCGGGGCCGTCACCAGCGCTCCGGCGAGGTCCCGGACGGCGTCGTCGAGCTGCTCGACGGGCACCGCGAGGTTGGCGAGGCCGATCCGCTGGGCCTCGTCCGCCTGGACGAAGCGCCCGGTGAGGCAGATCTCCAGCGCGCGGGCGTAGCCGACGAGGCTCACCAGCGGGTGGGTGCCCGTGAGGTCGGGGACGAGTCCGAGGCTGGTTTCGAGCATGGCGAACTGCACGTCGTCGGCGACGACGCGCAGATCACAGGCGAGGGCAAGCTGGAAGCCCGCACCGACGGCGTGCCCCCGCACGGCGGCGATGGACACGATGTCGTTGCGCCGCCACCAGGTGAACGCCTCCTGGAACTCGGCGATGCTCGCATCGAGCCCGGCGTCGTCACGGCGCGCGAGATCGATGAACGACGGCTCCCCCTCGATGCCTTCGGGCGTGAACATCTGCCGGTTGAGCCCGGCGGAGAACGATTTGCCCTCGGCACGCAGCACGACCACACGGACGGAGCCCGGCACCGACCGCCCGGCCTCGATCAGCGCCCGCCACAGAGCGGGGCTCTGCGCGTTGCGCTTGGCCGGATTGGCCAGCGTCACCGTGGCGATCACGTCGTCGACGGTGAGCCGTACGCCGTCCTTGTCGAGCAGCGGTTCGAGCGAAGCCATGGGGCGCCTCCGATGAGTGCGGTCAGCAGAGCGATGAAGCGATGCTAAGTGACTGCACAGTAACCACCCGGTCGATCAGCCGACCGACCGGGTGGCCACCATCGAAGGCGATGGCCGCCCGGCGTCAGGCCGAGGCGGCTTTCTTGCCCCGCGTCGCGCCGCCACGCCCTCGGAGCGTGACGCCCGACTCGCTGAGCATCCGGTGTACGAAGCCATACGAGCGGCCGGTTTCCTCGGCCAGTGCCCGAATGCTCGCACCGGAGTCGTACTTCTTCTTCAGGTCTGCCGCGAGCTTGTCGCGCGCGGCGCCGGTAACCCGGCTGCCCTTCTTCAGAGTCTCGGCCACCCGGTCCTCCTCATGGGAAGTGCGCTCTGGTCTCCTCATGATCACCCCTCCGGGGCGGGATGGCCACCCATTCGGCAAGGTCCGTGAGACAAGGTTTTGACGACAGGAGCGCGTCCCCACAAGCGGAACCTGTCATTCCGCCCAGGCGTGTCCGTACGCCCGAACGGGTTGTTCCGTGAAGTGCCAGGTCAGAGACGCACGACGGCCGAGCCCTTCGCACGGAAGGACTCGGTCGCGAAATCGATGTAGGACACACCTCGGTACGAGGAGATCTCACACAGATGATGGATCACGGATGGGCCGAATGATCCAGAGGCAGTTGATCAACCCATTCGATCAAGCCATCGGGCGGATCGGCCGGCTCAGGCGAGCGCCACGAGGTCCGCGTAGTCGGCGCCCCACAGGTCCTCGACGCCGTCGGGGAGCAGGATGATCCGCTCCGGCTGGAGCGCCTCGACCGCGCCCTCGTCGTGGGTGACGAGGACGACCGCGCCCTTGTAGGTGCGCAGCGCGCCGAGGATCTCCTCGCGGCTGGCGGGGTCGAGGTTGTTCGTCGGCTCGTCGAGGAGGAGGACGTTCGCGGACGAGACCACCAGCGTGGCGAGCGCCAGACGGGTCTTCTCGCCGCCGGAGAGGACCCCGGCGGGCTTGTCGACGTCGTCGCCGGAGAACAGGAACGAGCCGAGCGTCTTGCGGATCTCGACCAGGTCCAGGTCCGGGGAGGCGGAGCGCATGTTCTCCAGGACCGTGCGCTCGGGGTCGAGGGTCTCGTGCTCCTGCGCGTAGTAGCCGAGCTTGAGGCCGTGGCCCTCGATCACCTCGCCGGTGTCGGGCTTCTCGACGCCGCCGAGGAGGCGCAGGAGGGTGGTCTTCCCGGCGCCGTTGAGGCCGAGGATGACGACCCGGGAGCCCTTGTCGATGGCCAGGTCGACATCGGTGAAGATCTCCAGCGAGCCGTACGACTTCGACAGGCCCTCGGCGGTGAGCGGGGTCTTGCCGCAGGGCGCGGGCTCGGGGAAGCGCAGCTTGGCGACCTTGTCGGAGACCCGGACCGCGTCGAGGCCGGCGAGCAGCCGGTCGGCGCGCTTGGCCATGTTCTGCGCGGCGACGGTCTTGGTGGCCTTGGCGCGCATCTTGTCGGCCTGCGAGTGCAGGGCGGCGGCCTTCTTCTCGGCGTTCTGCCGCTCGCGCTTGCGGCGCTTCTCGTCGGCCTCGCGCTGCTGCTGGTAGAGCTTCCAGCCCATGTTGTAGACGTCGATCTCGGCGCGGTTGGCGTCCAGGTAGAACACCTTGTTGACGACCGTCTCGACCAGGTCGACGTCGTGGGAGATCACGATGAAGCCGCCGCGGTAGGTCTTGAGGTAGTCCCGCAGCCAGACGATCGAGTCGGCGTCGAGGTGGTTCGTGGGCTCGTCGAGGAGCAGGGTGTCCGCGTCGGAGAAGAGGATCCGGGCCAGCTCGATACGGCGGCGCTGACCGCCGGAGAGGGTGTGCAGCGGCTGGCCGAGCACCCGGTCGGGCAGGTTGAGCGCGGCGGCGATGGTGGCGGCCTCGGCCTCGGCGGAGTACCCGCCCTTGGTGAGGAACTCGGTCTCCTGGCGCTCGTACTGCCGCAGGGCCTTGTCCCGGGTGGCGCCGCTGCCGCTGGCGATGCGCTGTTCGTTCTCGCGCATCTTGCGGATCAGGACGTCGAGGCCGCGCGCGGAGAGGATGCGGTCGCGGGCGAGGACGTCGAGGTCGCCGGTACGGGGGTCCTGCGGGAGGTAGCCGACCTCGCCGGAGCGGGTGATGGTGCCGCCGGCCGGGATGCCCTCACCGGCCAGGCACTTGGTGAGGGTGGTCTTGCCGGCGCCGTTGCGGCCGACGAGGCCGATGCGGTCGCCCTTGGCGATGCGGAAGGTGGCGGACTC
Source organism: Streptomyces phaeolivaceus (assembly GCF_009184865.1). NCBI lineage: Bacteria > Bacillati > Actinomycetota > Actinomycetes > Kitasatosporales > Streptomycetaceae > Streptomyces > Streptomyces phaeolivaceus. Next base: position 1,942,848 of record NZ_CP045096.1, read on the forward strand.
GATGAGGACGCGGGCACCGGCGCGCAGCTCGACGGCGGAGGCGGAGATCACGGACAGACTCCAGAGCGGATCGGGGTGGCGGGTGGGCGGCTGAGGACGTTCCCGCCGTCTAATGCGCGAGGAGAATGGCCATGGGCCGATTCTAACTGGGGGCGGCAAGCGGATTTCCGCCCGTGTGACAAGGGATCACGTGGTCTCGGTCACCGGCTCGGCGGGGCGTTGTCGGTGGCCGGTGCAAAACTGGGCAGCGGGTCGTGTTCCGGACGACGGACCGGACGACCGACCGGACGACGGACCGGACGACAGAGAGGTCGTGATCGGTATGGCGGGCAGGAGCGACGGACGTCCGAGCGTCTATCCGACACTGCTGTACGCGGACGCCAAGGCCGCCGTCCGGCAGCTCACGGAGGCGCTGGGCTTCACCGAGCTGTCGGTGTACGAGGGCGAGGACGGGATCGTCCAGCACGCCGAGCTGACCCAGGGCAACGGCGCGGTGATGGTCGGTTCCAAGGGCAGCGGCAGCGTCTTCGACGGCGCGATGAAGGGCGCGGGACCCACCGGGGTGTACATCGTCGTGGACGACGTGGACGCCCACCACCGGCGGGCCGTGGAGCACGGCGTGGAGATCCTGACGCCCCCGACGGACCAGGACTACGGCTCGCGGGACTACATGGCCCGGGACGCCGAGGGCAATGTGTGGAGCTTCGGGACGTACGCCCCCGAGATAGGCGGCTGACACCCGCCCCGGCGCTCGCGTGCCCCGCTCAGCTGCCTCCGGTGTGCACCTGGAAGGCGGCGCGGCGGACGGCCTTGGCGAGGGCCGGGTCGGGGTGGGCGGCGGCGAGGGCGACCAGGACCTGCACGGTGCGGGGGTGGCCGACCGCGCGGACCTCGGCGAGCAGCGCGGGGACCGTGGGCTGCACCGCGGACTCCAGGTGCCGTACGAGCAGGGGGGCCTCGCCGTGGTCGGCGACGGCGGCGGCGGTGTCCACCCAGAGCCAGGTGGACTCCTCGCGGGTGAGGACCTCGTGGGCGTCCTCGGGGTCGGCACCGTCGTGCTCGGCGAGCCAGAGCAGGGCGTAGGGGCGCAGCGGGGTCTTGTCGGCGACCGTGCGGACGTCGGGCTCGGCGGGGGCGCCGACGACGCGCAGGGCCTCGAAGGCGAGGCTGCGGATGAGGGCGTCCTCGCCGCGGGCGGCGTCGATGAGTTCGGTGACGGCGCCGCCGACGGGGCGGGCGGCGAGCCAGGCGCGGTACTCGGCGCGGGCCGCGTTGGGGCGGAGCTGGGCGCAGCCTCTGAGCATGTCCTCGGCGGAGACCTCGATGTTCCCGGCGGGGCTCTGCGCGGCGACGCAGATCTGCTCCAGCTTGACCCAGACCGCCCAGCTGCCGAGCGGGGTGAGGGTGGCCTGGGCGTCACCGTAGGTGAGGGCACCGACGGAGGCGAGGGCGCGCAGGGACCAGTCGAGGAGCGGGGCGAGGGGGGTGTCCTCGGCGGGCTCCGGGCTGGGCTCGGGCCGCGGCCCGTAGGGCACCTCGCAGCGTTCGGTGCGCAGTTCGGTGACCCGCTGCTCCAGGAGGTCGAGGAGCTGTTCCACGGGGACGGGTCCGGCGGAGAGCTGGAGGAAGGAGAGCACCTGGGGCATGGCCGAGACGACCTCGGCGACCGCCGCGGGCTCGCGCTCCTCGGGCTCGGGGTAGGCGATGGACCAGGCGTCGAAGAACGCGACCCAGCCGCGCAGTACGGCGCTGTCGTCGCGGTGCCAGGCGCGCAGGCGCCAGCCGGGGCGCGCGCTGTCGCCGTGCACCTCGATGAGGCCGGCCAGTCGTGCCGTGTCCCAGTCGTGGCGGACCTGATCCGGGGTCAGCCCCAGGTCGTCGGCGGCCCGTTCCGCGGTCGCGGCGGAGAGGGTGCCCTTGCCGTCGGGGCTCGCGCCGTCGCGGCCGGGGCGCAGTGCGGCGTCGGCCCAGTGGGCGACGCGGGCCGCGTCGGCCAGGACGGCGCGGGCCATGCGGGCGAGTTCCACGGGCGGCGGTGTGCCCTCCGGGGGCCGGGGAGCCGGTCGGCGGCGCTGGGTCACTGCTGCTCGGGGAGCGGCGGCCAGGGTTCGCGGGCCGACGAGGCGGAGCCTGGAGTCGCGCGGAGTACGGGACGTCACAGGGGCAGTCTTCCGGTTGACGGTCCGAAAACCCAAACGGAATGTCACAGCGGGCGACAGGGGTGGCCAACGCACGGGTCCCTCCGGGGGGACATGGGTGGGTATCGCCTTGGTTCGGCACTAAGCGGAATGAGGCGTACCTGTCTGGGGGCATGCCGGAGAGACTGAACACTCCCGCGTGAACACTCCCGCGCACGCCTACGTCAGTGGCGTCAGGAAGCGGCGCAGGCTCTCCTCGTACGCCTCGGGGTCGGCGTTCCACATCGCGCCGTGCGGGGCGTGGGGGACCGTGCGGAGGGTGACCCGGTCGGGGCGGCGGGCGGCGAGGCGGCGGGACGGGTCCCAGGGGGCGACGGTGTCGTCGGGGCCGTGGAAGACCAGGGTCGGTGTCCTGAGCCCCGGCGGGTCGGTGTCCTGGTCGCCGGGGGCGACACGCAGTCCCGTACGGCCCTGGGCGGCGCGGACGGCCAGGGGCAGCAGGGCACCGGGGGTGCGGCGGGCGGCGGCGAGGGCGCGCAGGGTGGCGGGCCAGTCGAGGACCGGGGAGTCCAGGACGAGTCCGGCGACGCGGTCGCGCAGCGCGGAGTGCGTGGCGGCGCGCAGGGCCATGGTGGCGCCGGTGGACCAGCCGAGCAGGACGATCCGCTCGGCGCCGAACCGGACGGCGTGCCTGAGCGCCGCGTCGACGTCGCGCCACTCGGTCTCGCCGAGGTGGTTCAGGCCGTCCGGGGAGCGGGGGGCGCCCGGGTCGCCCCGGTAGGCGAGGGCGAGCACCGGGAAGCGGTGGCGGTGCAGGAACTCCATCACGTTCATGGTGTGCGCGCGGGTGGTGCCGAGGCCGTGCACGGCGATCACCCAGGTGTCCCGGGCGGCGGGCACGAACCAGGCGGGCAGGGTGCCGAGTTCGCCGGGGATCTCGACGTCCTCGTGGCCGAGGCCGAGCGCGGTGCGGGGGTCGCCGATGTGCAGGTCGGGGGTGAGCCACACCTTGTCGCCGGGCTCCAGGGTGCCGTGGGTGACGCGTTCCAGGCGGCGGACGACGGCGTCGGGGGCGTGCGGGGCGCCGTCGAGGACGGCGCCGACGACCGCGTGGGAGCCGTTGCCGGTGAGGCCGTAGGTGCCGGGGCGCCGGGAGGCGAAGGCACGGGTCAGGGCGATGCGGCCGGCGGCGGTGGAGTGCACGGTCAGCCGGGGTTCCGTGGGCAGCGGTTCGCCCGGCGACGCCTTCAGCGCGACGTCGCTCGCCATCCGGCCCGCGGCGACACTCGCCACGCCGGCCGCGAACGCGACACCGACGGCCGCGACTGCCGCTCCGACTGCACCCACCCGTCCAGTGTCCTGGCGGACCCCGCCCGGGGCCAGTGGGCGTACGCCCGAGAGTGATGACCCAGCAGGGGTGGGGCCAGCCTAGCGCCGCTGGCCGTAGCTCTGGAGTCGGTGGGCCGCCTCCTCCAGTTGGGTGGGGGTGAGCAGGGTCGGGGTGTGGCCCGGGATCGCGGAGGCCTTCAGCCAGACGTGGGACATCCATTCCAGTTGGGCCGTGCGGTCGTAGGCCTCGGAGAGGGTGCTTCCGTAAGTGATCGTGCCGTGGTTCTGGAGGAGACAACCGGTGCGCTCTGTCAAAGCGCGGAGCATGTTCTCGGCCAACTCCGGGGTGCCGTAGGTCGCGTAGGGGGCGACCCGGACGGGGCCGCCGAGGGCCGCGGACATGTAGTGGATCAGCGGCAGCTCGCTCACGAGGGTGGAGACGGCCGTCGCGTGGACCGCGTGGGTGTGGACGACGGCACGGGCGTCGGTGGTCCGGTGGATCGCCAGGTGCATGGGGAGTTCGCTCGTCGGCCGGAGCGTGCCGAGGACCTGCCGTCCGGAGAGGTCGACGCCCGTCGCGTCGGCCGGGGTGAGCCGGTCGTACGGCACTCCCGTCGGTGTGACCAGGACGGTGTCCCCCACGCGCACGGACACATTGCCGGAGGTGCCGACGACCAGACCGTCGGCCACCGTCCGGCGGGCCGTCGCGACCAGTTCGTCCCACGCCCGCGCCACGTCGTCGTCCGGCACACCCCGCCCCCGTACCTCCGGCGAACCCTGCGAATCCTCGCCCGCGTCCCGCTCGTCCCGGGTGTCGCGCCGCTGCTCAGCCATGCCGTGATCCTGCCAGGCGGATCGTGTCGACGGGTGCCGGGGGCGGGCACCGTGCGGACGGCGCGCGGGCACCGTAGGGCCGGACGCGCACCTTCGGAAGAGAACATCTGCGTATATGACGACTGGAGTTGGTGATTGGCCGGTGATCGACCGTGATGCGGCGATCTTCCAATAGCCTCCGGGTGTTTTGTCGCACAAGTCGCCATTCCGGGGGAACCATGGCTCACACCCTCAAGCCGTGCCGTCGCCGCAACCGCGTATTCGCCGCCTCCGTCGCGGCACTCGCCCTGGGGGGGACCGCCCTCACCGAGCTGCCGGTCTCCGCCGCCGCCAAGCCCAAGGGGCACGACGTCTCCTCGCACCAGAAGAAGGTGAACTGGTCGAGCGCGAAGGCGAAGGGCGCCCGGTTCGTCTACGTGAAGGCGACCGAGTCCACCACCTACCGCAACCCGTACTTCGCCCAGCAGTACGACGGCTCGTACGACGCGGGCCTGATCCGTGGCGCGTACCACTTCGCGGTGCCGGACAAATCGTCCGGCAAGACCCAGGCCGGCTACTTCGTGAGCAACGGCGGCGGCTGGCGCGCGGACGGCCGGACCCTGCCACCGGCGCTCGACATCGAATACAACCCGTACGACAAGAAGAGGAAGTGCTACGGCCTGAGCGACCGCGGGATGGTCGCCTGGATCAAGTCGTTCAGCGACGAGGTCAAGCGCCTCACGGGCCGCCGTCCGGTGATCTACACGACCACCCACTGGTGGAAGACCTGCACCGGCAACAGCGGGGCCTTCGGCGCGAACCACGCGCTGTGGCTGGCCCGGTACGACTCCTCGGGGGCGGGAGAGCTGCCCGCGGGGTGGAAGTTCTGGACGATCTGGCAGTACGACAACGGCAGCGGCAGCCTCCCCGGTGACCAGAACCTCTTCAACGGGTCGATGGGCCGACTGAAGGAGTTCGCCGAGGGGTAGCGGACCTCGGTGTTCCGCCTGAGTTCGAACGTCCAGTCGCCGGTACGCCGGGCCCGACGCGCCGGTCGACACACAAGCGGAATGACAGCCCCTCATTCACTACACCCCCACGCCCGCCCCAGTTCATCTTCCGTTCACCCAGGTTGCCTACGGTCCTCGTGACACTGACGTCCGAAAGAAGCTTGGGTAAATGGAAAACTTCTCGCTGATCCTCGCGATCGTGGTGATCACCGCGCTCGCGTTCGATTTTACGAACGGTTTCCACGACACCGCCAACGCGATGGCCACCACCATCTCGACCGGCGCCATGAAGCCCAAGGTCGCGGTGGCCATGTCCGCCGTGCTCAACCTTGTCGGCGCGTTCCTTTCCATAGAGGTCGCCAACACCATCTCCAAGGGGCTCGTCGACGAGTCCGGCATCCAGCCAGAGGTCATCTTCGCGGCGCTCGTCGGCGCCATCCTCTGGAACCTGCTGACCTGGCTGGTCGGGCTCCCCTCCAGTTCCTCGCACGCCCTGATGGGCGGCCTCATCGGTGCCACGATCGCCTCGGTCGGCGTGGGCGCGGTCCATGGCGACGTGCTCGTCACCAAGGTGCTGATCCCCGCGATCGCGGCCCCGCTGGTGGCCGGCATCGCGGCGATGCTCGCCACCCGGCTGACGTACCGGCTGGGGCGGCACACCAGCGAGAAGGCGTCCGGCAAGGGCTACCGCGCCGGGCAGATCGCCTCCGCCGGTCTGGTCTCGCTGGCCCACGGCACCAACGACGCGCAGAAGACGATGGGCATCATCACCCTCGCCCTGGTGGCCGGTGGCGCGCTCGCGCCCGACTCGGACCCGCCGGTGTGGGTCATCGTCTCCGCCGGAGCCGCCATCGCGCTCGGCACCTACCTGGGCGGCTGGCGCATCATCCGCACGATGGGCAAGGGCCTGACCGACCTCCAGCCGCAGCAGGGCTTCGCCGCCCAGACCAGCGCGGCCACGGTCATCCTGGCCTCCTCGCACCTCGGTTTCTCGCTCTCCACCACGCACTCGGTCTCCGGTGCCGTGATGGGCGCGGGTCTCGGCCGCAAGGGCGGGGTGGTCCGCTGGTCCACCGCGACCCGGATGTTCGTCGCCTGGGGTCTGACCCTGCCGGCCGCCGCGCTGGTCGCCGCGCTCGCCGAGTGGGTGACCTCCTTCGGCACCTGGGGCACGGCCGTCGTCGCGGTCTTCCTCATCGGCTCCAGTGCCGCGATCTGGGTGGTGTCGCGCCGCGAGGTCATCGACCACACCAACGTCAACGACACCGAGGAGCCGCCCGGGGTGGTGACCACGGCGATCGCCGCCGTGACGCCGCCGGCCGCCGGCCCCGTGGGCGAGGAGCTCGCGGCGACCATCCCGGCCCCCGCCGCGCCGGCCCACGCCGAGAGCACCGCCTCGGCGAACTCGTCCGCGCCGACGCCCGCCGTCTGAGCCCCGCGACTCCCTGAGGAAGATCACCACCATGCACATCGACTGGGCAGCCCTGGGCTCCGTCTTCGGAGTCAGCCTCGTGGTCACCGTGGCCCTCGTCGGCCTCTTCACCCTGGGGATCGTCGGCCTCTCCAAGAGCGAGGCCGCGACCACCGCGGGCACCTCACCGGCCCTCGCCACCACGGCGGCGTACACCTGCTTCGCCGCGTGCGCGGCGGCGGTGGCGTACGGGATCTACCTGATCATGGCCTGACGACACACCAAGACAGAGCCCCCGTACCGTTTGACCCGGTACGGGGGCTTTGTCTATTGTCCACAGCAACCGTGACCATCGTCGAAATGACACATGTCATTTGGACGATGGCTGTACGACGATATTCCAATCGGCGTAAGCTATCAGACACACGCCGAATCGGCGATGGCCACCCGACAGCGGAGCAGGGGAGCGCCATGCCCAGGGACATCGATCCGAGCCTGAATCGACGCAGGCTACGAGTCGAGTTGCGGAAGGCCCGGTACAAGTGCGGGCTGACCAAGCAGCAGACCGCGAACGCCCTGGACTGGTCGCTGTCGAAGATCATGCGGATCGAGGCCGGCGCCGTCAGCGTCAGCGTCACCGACGTACGGGCACTGATCCAGCAGTACGAGATCACGGACCCGACGCTGATCGGCGAGCTGGAGGACGCCGCACGCGGCTCCAAGGGGCCGTCCTGGTGGGCCTCCTGGGGCAATCTGGTCTCCCCGCAGTACGCCCAGTACCTCGGCTACGAGGGGGCCGCGACCTCCATCCGGATGCACCACCCGATCGTGATCCCCGGCCTGCTGGAGACCGAGGACTACGCCACCGCGCTGCTGACACCGGTCTCCGACAGCGGCGACATCCGCCGGTCGGTGGAACTGCGCATCGCACGACAGGAGCGCTATCTCGACTCCGATTCGGGCCCACGCGTCGAGGTCGTGCTGGACGAGGCCGCCGTACGACGGGTGATCGGCGGCCCCAAGGTGATGCGTCAGCAGCTGGAGCACCTCAAGACCCTCGCGCGGCGCCCGCGCGTACGCATCAGGCTCCTGCCGTTCACGATGGGGGCCCACTTCAGCACCCTCAGCCCGTTCGTCCTGCTCGGGTTCCAGGACGACGACGACCTGCTCTATCTCGAAGGCCCCAACGGCGGACTGTCGAACCGTGACGACCTCGATCTCACGGTCCGCTACCAGGAGTGCTTCGCGGACATCAGCGACAACGCGTACGACGGTGACCGGATGATCGAGTTCCTCGACACGGTCAAGGAAAGCCTCGACAACGACTGAGCACCGGGCCGGGACGCCCGGGGCGGACACGGGGGAGGGCCGATGACGGTCTTCGGACGGCGAGAGTGGTGGAGCCGGTTCACGGCGCGCCGCACCGTTCCTGGCGGCGGAGACCCGGGCGGCTCTCCCCCACCGGCCTCCCCCGACGGCGAGCCCCCGGGGACGCTCGACGACTGCACCCTCAAGTCGTACGCCATGCAGCGGCGGGAATGGGCGGAGGCGCTCATCCGGGTGGAGAGCGCCCGGGTCGACGGCGAGATACGGCTCATGTCGACCCGCATGCTGCTGGGCACGTTCTGCGCCAGCGTGCTGCTGTTGAGCATCGCGGTGGCGAGCCGGGTCGTGCCCACGACTCAGTTCGGCTCGACGACCCCACTGGCCACGGCGGTCACCGGAGCGATCGGCGCGGCCCTGCTCACCTCGCTCGCCGCGGGGCTCGGCAGAATTCTGCGCGCCCGCGCCGACGCCTCGCGCACCACCGGCCTCAGCGCCGCTCCGGCCCCCGCGGCCGGGCCCCGGCCAGAGCCCGATCCAGGACCCTCAGCCGCTCCGTGACCGGAGTGAGCCCCCACCACAGGCCGGCTCCCGAGGCGATCAGGGCGGTCACCACCAGCCAGACGACGCTCCGCGCCTCCGTCCCCGGCACCAGCAGGGCGGCGAGCGCGCCCACTCCGACGGCCAGCACACCGGCCACCGTGCTGAAGAGAACCAGGGGGGCCGCGGCGGTCAGCAGCGTCCGTCGGTCCCTCGACGCCCTCGCGCGCGCCGAGGCGGTTCCCTTGATCCGATCTTCCATCGCGTGTACCTCCCGTCCCCCGAACGGATCTTCACGATCCGCCCGCTCCCGGGTCCACAAGCCCCGCCAGAAAACCACACCACGCGGCGTGACGGAAGGAGAGCACAGCGTTCTGATGCCAGTTTGAGTCACGCACCAGGATGTGGCGCTCCCTGATCGACGCTTCCACGCACATGCTGGTCTCACCGGTGTAACTGCTCCTGAACCATGTGCACGCCGACGGCTCCCTGTCGAACACCCTGACCTCCACCTCACCAGTCAGCGCACCTGCCGTTCCCTCAAGTGTTCCCAGCTTGGGCATCGGGGAAGAGCGTGGAAAGAGCCGATTCGGGCGTCTGACGGGAATTCGGCGGTGTGGGGCTCGGCACACCGCTGCGCCGCAGGTCAACAGCAAGTTGACGGGTCTCGAAGGGGCGTGGTGGACTGCCGGGGCCATGTACGACGGCAGGAGAGGAAGCCGGTGCGAGTCCGGCGCGGTCCCGCCACTGTCACCGGGGAAGCGGCTCGAAGCGCCTCCCGGGAGCCAGGAACTCTCGCCGTCGGTCTCGTCGAACCAGGGCGTGGACACCCTGAGTGAGGACAAATCGCCATGTGCGCCATGTGCGGCTGCCCGTCGGGGCCCAGCGCCCGGTCCTTGCCCGACCCCGTGAACGGCTGAACCGGTGCGTGCCGACCGCGTCTTCGCGTACGGCGCCGCCGCCGGACTCCTCGGTGATCTGCTGCTCGGCGATCCGCGCCGGGGGCATCCGGTCGCCGCGTTCGGGCGGGCCGCCGGCGCCGTGGAGCGGGTGCTGTGGCGCGACCACCGGGGGTGGGGCGCGCTGCACACCGCGGTGTGCGCGGGCGGCGCCATGGCGCTGGGGGCGGCTGCCGCGTCCGCGGCGCGGCCGTCGCGTACCGCCTCCGTCGCGTTGACCGCCGCCGCCACCTGGGCCGTCGTCGGGGGGACCTCGCTCGGGCGGGAGGCCAGGGCGATCGGGCGGTCCCTCGACGCGGGCGATGTCGAGGGCGCGCGGGCCCGGTTGCCCCATCTGTGCGGACGGGATCCGCAGGCGCTCGACGCGGACGGCATCGCACGCGCGGTCGTGGAGTCCGTCGCCGAGAACACCTCCGACGCGGTGGTGGGGGCGCTGGTGTGGGGTGCCGTCGGCGGCGTGCCGGGGCTGGTGGGGTTCCGGGCCGTCAACACCCTGGACGCCATGGTCGGCCACCGGTCGGAGCGATACCGGCGGTACGGCTGGGCCTCCGCGCGGCTGGACGACGTGGCGGGGTGGCCGGGCGCCCGGCTGACCGCCGTCCTGGCCGCGGCCTCCGGCGGGGACGCCCGGGGGGCCGTACGGGCCTGGCGGGCCGACGCGGGGAAGCATCCGAGTCCCAACGCGGGGCCGGTGGAGGCCTCGTTCGCGGGGGCGCTCGGAGTGCGATTGGGGGGCACGTTGTCGTACGGGGGGCGGGTCGAGCATCGGCCTGTGCTGAATGGGGAGGGGCGCGCCGTCGCCGTGGAGGACATCGAGCGGGCCGTTCGGCTGTCCCGGCGGGTCGGGTGGCTGGCGCTCGGAGCGAGTGCGGGGGCGGCGATGCTGCGGGGACGGATGACGAGGCGCTCGGCACGGTGGGCGGGGAGTCGGGGATGAGCGGTGGGCTGTTGGTCGCCGGGACCACCTCCGACGCCGGGAAGAGTGTGGTCACCGCCGGGATCTGCCGGTGGCTGGTGCGGCAGGGCGTCAAGGTCGCGCCGTTCAAGGCGCAGAACATGTCGCTCAACTCCTTCGTGACGAAGGAGGGCGCGGAGATCGGGCGGGCCCAGGCCATGCAGGCGCAGGCCTGCCGGGTGGAGCCCAGCGCGCTCATGAACCCCGTGCTGCTGAAGCCCGGGGGCGAGCGGAGCAGCCAGGTCGTGCTGCTGGGGAAGCCCGTGGGAGAGATGAGCGCGCGCGGCTATCACGGCGGGCGGCAACAGCGGCTGCTCGGGACCGTGTTGGAGTGTCTCGCCGAGTTGCGGGGCACCTATGACGCGGTGATCTGCGAGGGGGCCGGTTCGCCCGCCGAGATCAATCTCCGGCGCACCGACATCGTCAACATGGGGATCGCGCGGAACGCCGGGCTGCCCGTGCTCGTCGTCGGCGACATCGACCGCGGTGGCGTCTTCGCGTCCTTCTTCGGCACGGTCGCGCTGCTCTCGCCCGAGGACCAGGCCCATGTCGCCGGGTTCCTCGTCAACAAGTTCCGCGGCGACGTCACCCTGCTGGAGCCGGGGCTCGACATGCTGCACGGGCTCACCGGGCGGCGGACGTACGGGGTGCTGCCGTTCCGGCACGGGCTCGGGATCGACGAGGAGGACGGGCTGCGGGTCTCGCTGCGCGGGACGGTCCGGGAGTCCAATGTCGCGCCGCCCGTCGGGGAGGACGTGCTGCGGGTCGCGGTGTGCGCGGTGCCGCTGATGTCCAACTTCACCGATGTGGACGCGCTCGCCGCCGAACCCGGTGTCGTGGTGCGGTTCGTGGACCGGGCCGAGGAACTGGCCGACGCGGACCTCGTCGTCGTCCCCGGCACCCGGGGCACCGTCCGGGCGCTGGAGTGGCTGCGGGAGCGGGGGCTCGCCGACGCGCTCGTCCGCAGGGCCGCGGAAGGGCGGCCGGTGCTCGGGATCTGCGGCGGGTTCCAGGTGCTCGGGGAGCGGATCGAGGACGAGGTCGAGAGCCGGCGGGGGCGGGTGGAGGGGCTGGGCGTCCTGCCCGTGCGGGTGCGGTTCGCCGAGGAGAAGACGCTCACGCGGCCCGTGGGCGAGGCTCTCGGCGAGCGGGTCGAGGGGTACGAGATCCATCACGGGGTCGCCGAAGTGCTGGGCGGGGAAGCCTTCTTGGACGGCTGCCGGGTCGGGCAGACCTGGGGCACGCACTGGCACGGGTCGCTGGAGTCGGACGGGTTCCGGCGGGCCTTTCTGCGCGAGGTGGCCGCCGCGTCGGGGCGCCGGTTCGTACCGGCCCCGGACACATCGTTCGCGGCGCTGCGCGAGGAGCAGTTGGACCGGCTCGGCGACCTGATCGAGGAGCACGCGGACACGGACGCGCTGTGGCGGCTCATCGAGTCGGGGCCACCGCCGGGGTTGCCGTTCGTGCCGCCGGGGGCGCCGGGGGTGCCCGGATGAGCACGACGGACGTACGACAGGAACGAACGGTCTCGCGGCAACCGCCCGGACCGGAAGGTGACTTGGAGGGCGACGTACTGTGAGTGTTCCGTTTCCGTTCACGGCCGTCGTCGGCCAGGACGATCTGCGGCTGGCGCTGCTGCTGAACGCGGTGTCGCCGGCGGTCGGCGGTGTGCTCGTACGAGGCGAGAAGGGCACCGCCAAGAGCACCGCCGTGCGGGCGCTCGCGGCGCTGCTGCCGGAGGTGGAGGTCGTCGTCGGGTGCCGGTTCTCCTGTGATCCGCTGAAGCCGGACCCCGCGTGCCCCGACGGGCCGCACGAGCCGGCGTTCGAGACACGGCCGTCGCGCATGGTCGAGCTGCCGGTCGGCGCCTCCGAGGACCGGCTCGTCGGCGCCCTCGACATCGAGCGGGCGCTCTCCGAGGGCGTGAAGGCGTTCGAGCCGGGCCTGCTCGCGGACGCGCACCGGGGCATCCTCTACGTCGACGAGGTCAACCTCCTCCACGACCACCTCGTCGACCTGCTGCTGGACGCGGCGGCGATGGGCGCCTCGTACGTGGAGCGCGAGGGCGTCTCCGTACGGCATGCCGCGCGGTTCCTGCTGGTCGGGACGATGAACCCGGAGGAGGGCGAGCTGCGGCCCCAACTCCTCGACCGGTTCGGGCTGACCGTGGAGGTCGCGGCCTCGCGGGAGCCGGAGCGGCGGGTGGAGGTCGTGCGGCGGCGGCTCGCCCACGACGACGATCCGGCGGCTTTCACGGCCCGTTGGGCGGACGAGGAGGCCGACGTACGGCAACGGATCGTCTCGGCACGGGAGTTGCTGCCGTCCGTGGTGCTGGGCGACGGGGCGCTGTTGCAGATCGCGGCGACCTGCGCGGCCTTCGAGGTGGACGGGATGCGGGCCGACATCGTGATGGCCCGGACCGCCACGGCGCTGGCCGCGTGGGCCGGGCGGACCGAGGTGCTCGCCGAGGATGTGCGGCAGGCCGCGCTGCTGGCGCTGCCGCACCGGCGGCGGCGGAACCCCTTCGACGCGCCCGGCCTCGACGAGGACAGGCTCGACGAGACGCTGGAGGAGTTCGCGGAGCCGCCGCGGAACTCCGACGAATCGAACGACTCACCCGACGAGGACCCTGACCCCGACGGGCCCGGTGGTGGTGGGCAGCCGCCCGCTCCCGAGCCCGAGGGGCCGCAGGGCGGCGACAGCGGCGCGCGGCCGGAGTCCGGGGAGGGTGTGCCGGCGCAGGCGCCCGCCGCCGGGGAGCAGTCGGCCGTACGGGCCGCCGAGCCGTTCCGTACGAAGGTCTTGAGTGTGCCGGGGCTCGGGGAGGGTGCGGCCGGGCGGCGTTCGCGGGCGCGGACCGAGCACGGGCGTACGACCGGGGCGCGCAGGCCGCGCGGCACGCTGACCAAGCTGCATCTGGCGGCGACCGTGCGGGCCGCCGCGCCGCATCAGCGGACGCGGGGGCGGTCGGGGCCGGGGCTGGTGGTCCGGCGGGACGATCTGCGGCAGGCGACCCGGGAGGGGCGCGAGGGGAACCTCGTGCTGTTCGTGGTCGACGCGTCCGGGTCGATGGCGGCGCGGCAGCGGATGAGCGCGGTGAAGGGTGCCGTGCTGTCGTTGCTGCTCGACGCCTATCAGCGGCGGGACAAGGTGGGGCTGGTGACCTTCCGGGGGTCGGCCGCCGAGGTGGCGCTGCCGCCGACCTCGTCCGTGGACGCGGCGGCGGCCCGGCTGGAGTCGTTGCCGACGGGCGGGCGGACGCCGCTCGCGGCCGGGCTGCTGAAGGCGCACGACGTGCTGCGGGTGGAGCGGCTGCGGGACCCCGCGCGCCGGCCGCTGGTCGTCGTGGTGACCGACGGCCGGGCGACCGGCGGGCCGGAGCCCGTGGCGCTGGCCGGGCGTGCGGCGCGGCTGTTCGCGGCCGAGGGCCACGCCTCCGTGGTCGTGGACTGCGAGTCGGGCCATGTCCGGCTGGGGCTCGCCGGGCAGCTCGCGGGTGAACTGGGCGGTACGGCGGTGACGTTGGACGAGCTGCGGGCGGACTCCATCGCCGGGCTGGTACGGGATGTGCAGGGTACGCAGGGTACGCAGGGTACGCAGGGTACGCAGGGACCGCAGGGGACTTCGAGGAGGGTGGCGTAGATGCCGCAGGGGCAGCCGAGTGTCGTACCGGACGACGGGCTGACGACACGTCAGCGACGCAACCGTCCGCTGGTGTTCGTGCACACGGGCATCGGGAAGGGAAAGTCGACCGCCGCGTTCGGGCTCGCGCTGCGGGCCTGGAACCAGGGGTGGCCGATCGGGGTGTTCCAGTTCGTGAAGTCGGCGAAGTGGAAGGTCGGCGAGGAGAACGCGCTGCGGGTCCTCGGGGCGTCCGGTGAGGGCGGGTCCGTCGACTGGCACAAGATGGGCGAGGGCTGGTCGTGGGTGCAGCGCGACGTCGTGCAGGGCGACAACTCGGCCAACGAGGACAAGGCCCGGGAGGGCTGGGAGCAGGTCAAGCGGGACCTGGCGGCCGAGACGTACAAGCTGTATGTGCTGGACGAGTTCGCGTACCCGCTGCACTGGGGGTGGATCGACACCGACGAGGTGATCGAGGTGCTGCGGGACCGGCCGGGGACGCAGCATGTCGTCATCACCGGGCGGAACGCGCCGGAGAAGCTGGTGGACTTCGCGGACCTGGTGACGGACATGTCGAAGGTGAAGCACCCCATGGACGCGGGCCAGAAGGGCCAGCGGGGCATCGAGTGGTGACGACGACACCATGACCCCTTCCTCCGCTTCCTCCGCTTCCTCCGCCCCCTCCGCCTCCCTTCTTCTGCCGTCCGTGCCCCGGCTGGTGATCGCCGCGCCCTCCTCGCGCAGCGGCAAGACCACCGTGGCGACGGGGCTGATGGCCGCGCTCACCGAGCGGGGGCTCGCCGTGTCCCCGCACAAGGTGGGGCCCGACTACATCGATCCCGGATATCACGCGCTCGCCAGCGGGCGGGTGGGGCGGAACCTCGACGCGTATCTGTGCGGGCCGGAGCTGGTCGCGCCGCTGTTCGCGCACGGCGCGCGCGGGTGTGACATCGCCGTGGTCGAGGGGGTGATGGGGCTGTACGACGGGGCCTCGGGGCAGGGCGAGCTGGCGTCGACCGCGCATGTGGCGAAGCTGCTGCGGGCGCCGGTGGTGCTGGTGGTGGACGCCTCGTCGCAGTCGCGGTCGGTGGCGGCGCTGGTGCACGGGTTCGCGTCCTGGGACCCCGAGGTGCGGATGGGGGGCGTGATCCTCAACAAGGTCGCCTCCGACCGGCACGAGGAACTGCTGCGGGACGCCCTGGAGTCGACCGGGGTGCCCGTGCTGGGGGTGCTGCGGCGGGCGCCGCAGGTGGACACGCCGTCCCGGCATCTGGGGCTGGTGCCGGTCGCCGAGCGGCAGAGCGCGGCGCTGGAGGCCGTGGCGGCGATGGCCGCGCAGGTGCGTGCGGGGTGCGATCTGGAGGCGCTGGTCGCGCTGGCCAGGACCGCCGGGCCGCTGTCGGGTACGGCGTGGGAACCGCCCGTGGTCGCCGCGCCGGGGCGGCGGGAGGTGGTCGCCGTGGCCGGTGGGCCCGCGTTCACCTTCTCCTATGCGGAGCACGCCGAGCTGCTGACCGCCGCCGGTGCCGAGGTCGTCGTCTTCGATCCGCTGCGGGACGAGCAACTGCCGGACGGGACGGGCGGGTTGGTGATCGGTGGCGGGTTCCCGGAGATGTACGCCGCCGAGCTGTCCGCCAACGAGCCGCTGCGCAAGGCGGTCGCCGAGCTGGCGTTCGGCGGGGCGCCGGTGGCCGCCGAGTGCGCCGGGCTGCTCTATCTGTGCGGGGAGCTGGACGGGCGGCCCATGTGCGGGGTGCTCGACGCGACGGCCCGGATGGACGAGCGGCTGACCCTCGGCTACCGGGACGCGGTGGCCGTCACCGACAGCGCGCTGGCGCCGGCCGGGACCCGGATGCGGGCGCACGAGTTCCATCGCACGGTCGTCGAGCCCGGCGCCGGGGCCGCTCCCGCCTGGGGGATACGGACACCTCCCGCACGGGTCGAGGGGTTCGTGCGGCAAGGGGTGCACGCGAGCTATCTGCATACGCACTGGGCCGCGGAGCCCTCGGTCGCGCGGCGGTTCGTGGAGAGATGCCGGACGTCATGAGCGTGCCCGGCAGGTCCGTCCTCCCGCCGGGTGCCTCATTCCGCCACCCCCACCACCAGCCAGATGAAGGCCGCCCCGGCGATCGTGCACAGCAGGGTGGAGCGGGCCGGGTGTTCGTGGTGGGCCTCGGGGAGGATCTCGGCGGCGGCGAGATAGAGCAGCGCGCCGCCGAAGAAGCCGAGGTAGCAGCCGAGGGGGCCCTCCGGGATCGTGAACAGCAGGGTGGAGGCGGCTCCCACCACCGGGGCCGCAGCGTCCGCGAACAGCATCGCGAGCGCGCGGCGGCGGGCGTTGCCGTACAGGCTCGTGAGGGTGTACGTGTTGAAGCCGTCCGCGAAGTCATGGGCGATCACCGCGAGCGCGACGGCGATGCCCATGCCCTCGCCGATCTGGAAGGCCGCGCCGATGGCGACGCCGTCCATGGCGCTGTGTCCGACCATCGCGGCGGCGGCCGTCAGGCCCACCTGGGGCGTACGGCCGTTGTGCTCCTCCGCGCCGTGCGCGGCCTGCCGTGCGGCGAGCAGGCGTTCCACCATGTGCGCCAGCAGGAAGCCGGCGACGAACAGCAGCAGGGCGGCGGGGACGCCGAAGACCTCGTCGCCCGCGGCCTCCAGGGCCTCGGGGAGCAGGTCGAGGCCGACGACGCCGAGCATCAGGCCGCCGGCCAGGCCCAGGACGAGGTGGCGGCGGTCCGTGACGCGTTGGGCCGTCCAGCCGCCGAGGAGGGTCATCAGGAATGCGCCGAGTGCCACGAAGACCGCCATGGCTCTTTGCTACCGGATGAGGTGGGCCTCTTGGTTGCGGCGCCCCGGGGTGGTGTGGAGCGGGTGGGTCGGATTTCGGGTGCGGGTTCGTGGGGGCTTGTCGCGCCCACGCGGCGGAGCCGCACATGTCACCGCCCCGCGCCCCCAGGAAGGGGGCGCGGCTGTGGCTGACCGGCGGATCGACTCGCTCGTGGTGGGTGTGGGGGCCGCCATCGGTGTGTCGGTGGTGGAGGTTCTCGGGCTGGTGGAATCGGCGCTGCGGGAGGCCGGGGTCTCCCGCGGGGACGTTTCCGTGCTGGCCACCGTGGATGCCAGAGCGGGCGAACCCGGCCTCGTTCAGGCCGCCGAGCGGCTCGGGGTGCCTCTGGTGTCCTACCCCGCCGAGGAGTTGGCGGCCGTTGCGGTACCGAATCCCTCCGGGACGGCGCTGGCCGCTGTCGGTACCGCGTCCGTCGCGGAGGCCGCCGCGCTCGTGGGTGGGGGTGAACTGCTCGTGCCGAAGCGGAAGTCGGAGCCGGTGGACGGGCGGGCGGGGAGGGTGACGTGTGCGGTCGCACGGCGACCGGCATGATGATCGTCAAGAGACCGTAGCCCCCAGCGCAGCCCGAGCCCCAGCACCAGCACCCCTTCGCCTTCGCCTTCGCCTTCGCCTTCGAGGAGACATCGTGATCACCCCGCCGCCCGCCCTGCTCATCGCCGGTCATGGCTCCCGGGACGACGCCGGGGCCGAGGGCTTCCGCGACTTACTGCGTGAGCTGGGGCGCCGTCACCCCGAACTGCGTGTCGGGGGCGGCTTCGCCGAGCCGTTCCGGCCGGGGCTGGGGGAGGCCGTGGCCGAGTTGGTGGAGCGGGGGGTGCGGCGGTTCGTCGTGGTCCCGTTGGCGTGGGAGCCCGCCGGGCGCGCGGAGGCGGACGTCGCGGCGGCGCTGGCCCAGGTGCGGGAGCGGCACCCGGAGGTGTCGTACGGCCTCGGCCGTCCCCCGGGGCCGCGCCCCGCGCTGCTGGATCTGCTGGAGCGGCGGGTGGAGGAGGCGCTCGGGTCGGCCTCGCCGCGTACGCCGGGTGACCGGGCCGATGTGACCGTGCTGCTCGTGGGGCACGGGTCCCTCGACCCCGAGGCCAACGCCGAGGTGCACCGGGCGGCCCGGCTGTTGTGGGAGGGGCGCGGGTACGGGGGTGTGGAGCCGGCGTTCGTGTCGTCGGCGGCGCCGGATGTGCCGAGCGGTCTCGACCGGTGTGTGCGGCTGGGCGCGCGGCGGATCGTCGTCCTGCCGTACTTCCCGCTCGGCGGCGTACCGGCGGACCGGGTGCGGCAGCAGACCGAGGGTTGGGCTGCCGCTCGTCCGGAGATCGGGGTACGGTCGGCCGATGTCGTCGGACCGGAGCCGGAGCTGCTCGATCTGATCGTGGAGCGGTACCGGGAGGCGCTGGAGGGCGGCCCGCGCATGAACCGCGTCGCAGGGCTGCCGCGGCAGCCGCAGGGCCGTCCGGACGACGACGGACAGCACGGTCACGATCATCACCATTGGGGACACAAGCACTCCCATGCACACTGAATCCGGCTCCGGGAGCAAGCACGGCCTGCGGCACGCGGGTCAGGATCCGCGACGGCACGACGACGCGGCGCACGATCTGCGGCATCACGGTGACGCCGAGGTGCGGGACGGCGGGGCGGGGCTCATCGACCTCGCCGTGAACGTCCGGACCGGCACACCGCCCGCCTGGCTGCGGGAGCGGATCGCCGGGTCACTGACCGGGCTGGCCGCTTACCCCGACGGGCGGGCCGCGCGGGCGGCGGTGGCGGCCCGGCACGGGCTGCCGGTGGACCGGGTGCTGCTGACGGCGGGCGCCGCCGAGGCGTTCGTGCTGCTCGCGCGGGCCCTGAAGGTGCGGCGGCCGGTGGTCGTGCACCCGCAGTTCACGGAACCGGAGGCCGCGCTGCGGGACGCCGGGCACACCGTGGACCGGGTACTGCTGCGGGAGGCGGACGGCTTCCGGCTGGATGCGGCGGCCGTGCCGGAGGACGCGGACCTCGTCGTCGTCGGCAATCCGACCAACCCGACGTCGATGCTGCACCCGGCGGCGTCGATCGCCCGACTGGCGCGGCCGGGGCGGACGTTGGTGGTGGACGAGGCGTTCATGGACGCGGTGCCGGGTGAGCGGGAGGCGCTGGCCGGGCGGACGGACGTGCCCGGTCTCGTGGTGCTGCGCAGCCTCACCAAGACATGGGGGCTGGCCGGTCTGCGGATCGGATACGTCCTCGCCGCGCCCGAGACGACGGCCGGGCTGGAGCGGGCCCAGCCGCTGTGGCCGGTGTCGACGCCCGCGCTGGCGGCGGCCGAGGCGTGCATGTCGGACCGGGCGCTGGCGGAGGCCGCCGAGGCGGCCGGCCGGATCGCCGCCGACCGGGCCCATCTGGTCGCCGGGCTGCGGGAGTTCGCGCCCGACGGGCTGTTCGTGGCCGAGCCCGCCGAGGGCCCGTTCGTGCTGATGCGGCTGCCCCGCGCGACCGCCGTACGACGGCATCTGCGCAGCCTCGGTTTCGCCGTCCGCCGGGGCGACACCTTCCCGGGGCTGGACGAGGAGTGGCTGCGCCTGGCGGTCCGCGACCGGACCACGGTCAACGGGTTCCTCCAGGCACTGGACCGGGCGATGACGCTGGCGGACCGCTGAGCGGAGAAGCCCGACGCACTGTCTGCCGGGTGCCGTCCGGGAAGCGGATGGCGACGTCCCCGGCGGCGTCGACCGTCGCGCTCGCGCCGGTGTACGGGGTGTGCGGGGCGTGCGGGGTGTGCGGGTCGCCGCTGAGCACGACGAGGGTGACCAGGACGGACCCGCCGCCGTCGTCCTCTGCCGGTCCCGCGCGTCCTTCGAGCACGGGCGTCGCCGAGTGGTGTCCGTACGCGTTCGCGCCGACGGCCCGTACGACGGCACCCGGCCCGTCGCCCCAGCCGTGCAGGCCCACGAGCGCGCTGGTCAGACCGTCCGCGCGGCGGGCCAGCGCCCGGCCGGGCCCCGACTCCCCCGTGGGCGGCCCGCTGTCGTCGGCCACGGCCCAGCCCCCTTCCCGTACGGGTGTGCCGGCCGGGGCGTCGACGCGGTGCACCCGCACCTCCCAGGGACCGTGCACCACGCTGACCGTGACGATGCCGCCCCCGTCCGCGCCCCCGCCCCCGTCGCCGTAGCGGGACGCGGCGCGGTGGCCCTCGGCGCCCAGGGCGTGGATGCGGCCCCGTGGGGAGGGTGTGCCGTCGGGGGCGAGCAGGGTCAACTGGTTGTCGGGGCCCGTCCGCGGGGGCGGCGGGGTCTCCGGGGCGGTGGCGCTGGAGTAGGCGAGGCGGGCGTAGTGCGGGCTGTCGTCGGCGCGGGCGGGCGGGGGCGGTAACCGGTCGCTGCCGTGGTTGACGAGCCGTACGATCCCGTCGGCGGCGGTGGAGTGCAGCAGCCAGCCGGGGCCGGGCAGGGCGAGGGTGGTGTCGGCCGTGTCGACGGGCGCGGGTTCCTCCGGCGCGGTCCACACGGGGTGGCTCTCGGGGAGGAGCAGGCCGAGGAAGGCCTTGCTCGCCCAGTAGGGGGAGGCGGGGCCCGAGTAGCGCTGGGTGACGGGGAGGAACGGGCGGTACCAGCCGAGGGTGAGCAGGCCGTGTTCGTCGGGCGCGCCGCGTTCCGCGAAGTGGCGCAGGGTGCCGGAGGCGAGGCGGCGGGTGCGGCCGGGCGGCAGCGGCGTGGCGTCGGCGAGGGCGCCCGCCCACAGCGGGGCGGTGGTCGCGAAACGGTAGGTGAGGGAGCGGCCCTGGTGCACCGGGGCCCCGTCGGCGCCGAAGAAGTGCTGGTGGGCGCCGAGGAATTCACGCAGCCGGGCCCGGTGCCGGGCCACCCGCGCCGCGTCCGCCCTCGCCCCCGCGATCCGGGCCCACAGCACCGGGTACAGGTGCAGCGCCCAGCCGTTGTAGTAGTCGAACTTCCGTCCGTCGCCGTCCGTGTACCAGCCGCCGCCCCGGTACCAGTCGTCGAGCCGGGCGAGCCCCGCGTCGATCTCGGCGCGGCTGTGCGGGGCGCCGACCGAGGCGAGGAACTCCTCGGTGATCACCTGGAAGAGCCGCCAGTTGGAGTCGTTGACGTCCGCCCCGACGAACCCGCCCAGCCAGTCGGCCAGTCGACCGCGTACGGCGTCGTCGAGGTGGTCCCACAGCCAGGGCCGGGTCTCGTGCAGCGCGATCGCGATCGACGCGGCCTCCACCATGGGCTGCGCCCGGTCGGTGATCGCCGGCCATCGCTCGTCGCCGCCGCCCGGATCGGTCCCGGCGGCGAGCCCGGCCGCGTACCGCTCGATCAGCGCGGGCCCGACCCGCCCTCCCGAGCCGGCGATCCGGAAGGCGGCGAGCAGAAAGGACCGCGCGAACCCTTCGAGACCGTCGGACACGGGCCCGGAGTGGCTGGCCCGCCCCGGCAGCCGGTACTGGGCCAGCCCCGGCGAGGCATGGGGCACCAGCCCGTCGAGCAGCCGATCGGCCACGGCCTCCCAGTGGGCGCGGGTCCAGCCGGTGAGGGGGGAGAGGGAGGGGTCTGTGGGCGGAAGTGTCGAATTGTTGACGGGCGTCACGTGCTGCGCGGTCATACGGGGTCGCAACCTCCGGTGAGTTGTGGCCGAGGGCAAGGGCGACGCGCCCTGAAGGGGCGCGGGGAACCGCGCGACCAGCCCCCACGCACCCGCGCTGTCACAACGCACCTCTCGGTGGCCCCACACTCCGCCGCACGACTATGTGCGTGCCCAGCAGGTGATGGCGCCCCGCCGCGCTCGCCGCATCCCGCAGAGCGATCCGCACCGCCGCCCTCCCCAGTTCCTCCGCAGGAGTCCGCACCGTCGTGAGCGGCGGATTGAAGTCCTCGGCCAGCGGGATGTCGTTGTACCCGACCACCGAGATGTCGTCGGGCACGCTCAGCGCGGCCTCGGCGATCGCGCGGAGCGCCCCCGCCGCGACCATGTCGTCGCCCGCGAACACGGCCGTGAACTCCCGTCTCCCCTTGAGCAGTTCGGTCATCGCCCGGAGCCCGGCCGGCCGCCCGAGCCCGCAGTCGACGACATGCGCGGCCTCGGGCGGCAGCCCGTGCTCGGCGAGCGCGGCCCGGTATCCGGCGACCCGGGCGTCGAGTGCCGTGTTCCCGGGCAGCCCGCCGAGGAAGACGATCCGGCGGTGCCCGGCGGACAGCAGATACCCGGTGATCGCCCGCGCCCCGGCCTCGTTGTCGAACTCGACGACCAGCGCCGGGATCCCGGGGTCCGGGGCGGGCCGGCCGCACAGCACCAGACGGGCGCCCGACGCGTCCAGGGCCTGTGCGTACTGGGCGACCCGCGAGCGGTACGCGTCGTCCTCGACGACCCCGCCGACCAGGATCACCAGCCGTGCCCCCTCCTCCCGCATCAGCCGTACGAAGTCCATCTCCCGCTGCGGGTCTCCCCCGGTCGCGCCGACCACGCACAGCCAGCCCCGGTCGGCGGCCTCGGCCTCCACACCCTCGGCGACCTGGGCGTAGAACGGGCTGGTGACCTGGCGGACGACGACGGCGGCCATCTTGCGGCCACCGCCGACCAGGGCGCGGGCGTGCGCGTTGGCGACGTAGTCCAGTTCACGGGCGGCGCGCACGACGCGGGCCCGGGTGGCGGCGGGCACCGGGTGGTTGCCGCTGAGCGCGCGGGAGGCGGTGGCCGTGGACACCCCGGCCCGTACGGCGACCTCACGGATCGTGACCCGGCCCCTGGCCATCGGGTCCTTGAGTTCCGGCTCCTCGTGCGCCATGTCGTTCCCCATCCCCCGCGTCTCCTGTTCCGATTCCGCCGGTCGACGACCGCCGAGCACCGGCCGTCGGCCGCTGCTCACGTGTTGGCCGCGTAGTCCTTCGCGAACTCCTCGGCCATTCTGTCGCCGCCGCGCTGCCGCCACTTCTTCACGGTGGCGTCCCATTCCGAGAGCGGGAGGCGTCCGGCGACGATTCCGGTGACCGCGTCCTCGACGAGGGCCTTGAGTGTGGCGCCCTGGGAGTTCTTGGTGGCGGACTGGAGTCCGAAGGAGGCGTTGCGGATGGCGTGCGGCACGACCTTCGTCTGCCAGGTGTGCAGGGCCCGTACGGCGTCCGGCATGCCCGGTACGAACAGCACCTGGGGGCCTTCGGCGAGGTACTTCAGCGGCAGGTTGGTGTTGTTCTCCACCTCGCCGAGCTTGGTGGGCTGCGGGGAGCCGTCGGTGCCCCGGGTGAAGTGGGTGCCCTCGACGCCGTAGTGGACGAGTTCCCACTCCTGGCTGCCGAAGGGGGCGGCGAGATAGTCGAGGACGCGCAGCAGCAGTTCGATCCGTTCCTTCTTCGCCTTCTTCAGCACGGTGTAGCCGAAGGAGCGGCGGGCGGCGACGATCCCGCCGGGTTCGCCGCCGACGCTGTACGGCAGGGCCGCGGCCGGGGTCAACTTGCCTTTGCTCTCGCGGTACTTGGGGAGGTAGGCGCCGAAGCCGTCCTGCATGGAGCCGACGGTGCCGTTGTAGTAGAGCGTGGTCAGATCGATCTGGGAGATCGAGGTGGCGTCCGGGTGGTACGAGCCGTCCTCGCGCAGCCGTGCCTGGAAGGCGATGGCCGCCTTGAGGCGTTCGTCGGCCCAGGCGGATTCGAAGGTGCCGCCCTTGGTGACGGACCACTCCATCGGGGCGTTGTGGGCGGCGGCGTGGACGGCGTTGCCGAAGAGGGAGCCCGTGGCGGCGCCGAGCGCGTAGGTACGGCCGCCGGTGGCGCGCTTGGCCACGGCGGCGAACTCGTCGGCGGTCCAGCCCTCCTTCATGCCCGCGTCGGTGAACATGCCCTGGTTGAGCCAGAGCGTGGAGCCGGGCAGCGGGCGCTCCAGCGGGATGCCGTAGAGGAGGCCGCCGATGCGGCCCATGTCGCGCCAGGCGTGGGTGGGGATGTTCGCGAGGTTCGGGTAGTCGGCGATCGCGTCGCCGGAGAGGTACGGGGTGAGGTCCTCGGCGCGGCGGCGGACGAACTCGGCCTCGCGGGGCAGGACGAAGCCGGAGAAGACGCTGATGATGTCGGGGAGGGTGTCGGCGTCGCCCGCCATCACCGTCGCCATCTTCTTCTGGTAGTCGGCCTGGGGGACGATCGTGTACTCGATCTTCACCCCGAGGGCCTTCTCTACGGCCGCCCAGAACCGGTTGGCGGAGGCCGGCTTCGGCGGGGTGCCGAACGACACGGACATGACCCTGACCGTGGAGCCGTCGCCCGGGGTGCGGGAGACGGACTTGGCGAGGTCGGCGGGGTAGGCGGTGTAGCCGGCCTGGACGCCGGCCTCGGTGGGCGGAAGGTCCGGCTTCGGGCCGCTCACGGGGGTGTACGCGGGCCAGGGCGCGAGCTTCTTGCCCGCGTTGGAGACGTCGCTGTCGCCGGAACCGGTCGAGCAGGCGGTCAGCAGGGCGGGGGCGGTCGCGGCGGCGCCCCCGACGGCGACGGAGCGGAGCAACGTACGGCGGGACATGCTGGACATGGGCGGACGACCTTTCCGTGCACGGCTCTTGATGGACTGTCAGGTCTTGCGGGACGGTCAGCTCTTGATGGCGCCGGTGAGCACGCCCTTGGTGAAGTACCTCTGCAGGAACGGGTAGACGAGCAGGATCGGTACGGTGGCGATCACCAGCACCGCCATCTGCACGGTCTGCGGCGCGGTGACCGTGCCCTCGCCGGTGGTCGCGTCGGTGAGGCCGGAGCCGGCCACCACATAGGTGCGCAGGACCTGTTGGAGGGGCCAGTGGTCGCTCTCCAGGTACAGCGAGGCGTAGAACCAGGAGTTCCAGTACGCCACCGCGTAGAACAGTCCGACGACGGCGAGCGCGGCCTTGGACAGCGGCAGGACGACCGAGAACAGCACCCGCCAGTCCCCCGCCCCGTCCAGCCGCGCGGCCTCGTACAGCTCCTCGGGGATGCCCTGGAAGAAGCCGCGCAGGACGACGAGGTTGAAGACGTTCACCAGGACCGGCAGGACCAGGGAGGCGTAACTGTCCAGCAGGCCCAGCTCCTTGACCAGCAGGAAGCTCGGGATCATGCCGGGCGGGAAGAGGAAGGTGAACAGGATCAGCAGCAGCACGGGCCGACCGCCGAAGACGCCGGGGCGGGAGAGCGCGTAGGCGAGGGTGACCGTGCAGGCGAGGCTGAGGAGGGTACCGACAAGGGTGACGCCCGCGCTGACGCCGAGGGCGTGGGTGACGATGCCGCCGTCGAGGATGTCACGGTAGGCGTCGAGGCTCGGCTCAGCCGGCCAGAGGACCCAGCCGCCGTTCGCCACGACCTCGTCCGTCGAGGCCAGCGACGTGGACACGATCACCAGGAACGGCACGCACACCAGCAGGACGACGGCGACGAGGGCGACGGCCTTGGCGGCCCGGGTCAGCGGCTTCGGCTTCTCCAGCCAGGCGGGCCGGACGGCGGTACGGGACCCGGCGCGGCCGGCGGTGCGGGTGCGGGCGCTCACTTGTAGACCCCCTGTTCGCCGAGGCGGTGGGCGACCTTGTTTGCGGCGTAGACGAGCAGCGCGCCGACGACGCCCTTGAACAGGCCCGCCGCGGCGGCGAATCCGTAGTCGCCGCCGACGATGCCCTGGTAGTAGACGAAGGTGTCGATGATCTCGGCGGCCTCCGGGCCGACCGCGTCGCGCTGGAGCAGCATCTGTTCGAAGCCGACGGAGAGGATGTCGCCGAGCCGCATGATGAGCAGCAGCACGATCACCGGGCGGATGGCGGGCAGGGTGACGTGCCAGAAGCGCCGCCAGGGCCCGGCCCCGTCGATCGCGGCGGCCTCGTACTGCTGCTCGTCCACCTGGGCGAGGGCGGCGAGGAAGATGATCGTGCCCCAGCCGGCGTCCTTCCAGATGACCTGGGCGACGGTGAGCGACCGGAAGGCGTCCGGGTCGCCGATGATGTCGACGGTGCTCAACCCCATGCCGTCCAGGGAGGAGTTGAGCAGTCCGGTGTCGCCGAGCACCTGTTGGAACAGGGCGACGACGATCACCCAGGAGATGAAGTGCGGCAGATACGCCACCGACTGCACGAAGCGGCGGACGCTGTCGCGGGTGAGGCTGTGCAGCAGCAGGGCGAGGCCGAGCGGCACCGGGAAGTAGAAGACGAGCTGGAGGACGGCGATCCAGAGGGTGTTGAGGACGGCCGCCCAGAACGCCCCGTCCTCGAACATGCGTTGGAAGTTGCCGAGGCCGACCCAGGGGCTGCCCCAGACACCGTCGAAGGGCACGTACTCCTTGAACGCGATGAGGTTGCCGGCCAGGGCGCCGTAGTGGAACAGCAGAAAGTAGCCGAGGCCGGGGAGCATGAGCAGGACGAGGGCGCGGGAGCCCCGGATCCGGCCCTTGCTCTGTAAACCTTTTCGTCGCGGTGGCGCACCATCCGTCCCAGGGTGCGCCGACCCGACCTCCTCTGCACCTGCGCGTTCCCGTAGTACAGCGGCCACGGGTCCCCCTCTGCTCTCGAAGTCCGAGTGAGGGGAAGTTAAAACGTTTTCAGCATGCGGTCAACAGTTCTGACACGCAACGGAGTTGAGCGCGGAACCGGTCGGCTAGCCGAACACCCGCCCGTTCAGCACCACCCTCGACGGCGTACCGAGGACACGGACGTCCGCGCGGGGGTCCTCGTCGTAGACGATCAGGTCGGCGGGGGCGCCCTCGGTGAGGCCGGGGCGGCCGAGCCAGTCGCGGGCGGACCAGGTGGTGGCGGCGAGGGCGGCCAGCGGCGGGATTCCGGCGGTGACCAGTTCCGCGACCTCGGCGGCGACCAGGCCGTGCGCGAGGGAGCCGCCGGCGTCGGTGCCGACGTAGACGGGGATACCGGCGTCGTAGGCGTTGCGGACGGTGTCGTGACGGCGTGCGTGGAGGCGGCGCATATGGGCGGCCCAGTCCGGGAACTTGGCCTCGCCGCCGTCCGCCATGGACGGGAACGTGGCGATGTTGACGAGGGTGGGGACGATGGCGACCCCGCGTGCGGCGAAGAGCGGGATCAGGTCCTCGGTCAGGCCCGTCGCGTGCTCGACGCAGTCGATGCCCGCCTCGACGAGGTCCCGCAGGGAGTCCTCGGCGAAGCAGTGGGCGGTGACCCGGGCGCCCAGCAGATGCGCCTCCGCGATGGCCGCCTCCACGGCCTCCCGGGGCCAGCAGGCCGTGAGGTCGCCGACACCCCGGTCGATCCAGTCGCCCACCAGCTTCACCCAGCCGTCGCCGCGCCGGGCCTCCTGGGCGACGTACGCGACGAGTTCCTCCGGCTCGATCTCATGGGCGAAGTTCCGGATGTAGCGCCGGGTACGGGCGATGTGGCGGCCCGCGCGGATGATGTTCGGGAGGTCGTCGCGGTCGTCGATCCAGCGGGTGTCGGACGGGGACCCGGCGTCGCGGATCAGCAGGGTGCCCGCGTCGCGGTCGGTCAGGGCCTGCTTCTCCGCGACGTCCTCCGGGACCGGGCCGTGGGGGCCGAGGCCGACGTGGCAGTGGGCGTCCACCAGGCCGGGGAGGGCCCAGCCGTGGACCGTGCGGACGTCTCGGGCGGTGGTGGGGCGGTCGTAGGAGATACGGCCGTCCACGACCCAGAGTTCGTCGCGGACGTCCTCCGGGGTGATGAGGACGCGTCCCTTTACGTGCAGCACGGTGTGGTCGCTCATGTACGGCACGATATGCGCTTCGCTCAACGGGTTGTTCTTCGGCCGCGGCCCGGTGGGGGCTTGTCACGCGGTTCCCCGCGCCCCTGACGGGGGCGCCCTTACGGGGCGGCGGTGTCGTCCTCCTCCACGTTCGCCATCGCCGGGTCCAGCAGGCGGGAGAGGAAGTGGCGGGTGCGCTCGTGCTGTGGGGCGCCGATGACCTGGGCCGGGGTGCCGTCCTCGACGACGACCCCGTCGTCCATGAAGACCACCCGGTCGGCGACCTCCTTCGCGAAGGTCATCTCGTGGGTGACCACCATCATCGTCATGCCCTCGTTCGCGAGCATCCGCATCACCGCGAGGACGTCCCCGACCAGCTCCGGGTCGAGCGCGGACGTCGGCTCGTCGAAGAGCATCACCTCGGGGCCCATGGACAGCGCGCGGGCGATCGCCACGCGCTGCTGCTGGCCGCCGGAGAGGGAGGCGGGGTAGGCGGTCGCCTTCTCGGACAGGCCGACGCGTTCCAGGTTCTCGGCGGCCACCTTCGCCGCCTTCGCCTTGTCCCGCCTCAGGACCCGGCGCTGCGGCAGCGTGAGGTTCTCGGTCACCGTGAGGTGCGGGAAGAGGTTGAACTGCTGGAAGACCATGCCGATACGGCGGCGTACGGCGTCGATGTCGACGTCGGGGTCGGTGAGTTCGGTGCCGCCGACGAAGACCTGGCCCCGGGTGGGTTCCTCCAGGAGGTTGACGCACCTGAGCAGGGTCGACTTGCCCGACCCCGAGGGGCCGATCACACACACGACCTCGCCCCGGCCGATCTCCAGGTCGATGCCCTTGAGCACCTCGTTGGTGCCGAACGACTTGTGCAGGCCGCTCACGCGGATTTCGGGCCGGGTCATTTCACGGCCTCCTGGGCCTTCGCCTCCATACGGCGTACGACGAAGCCGAGCGGGATGGTCACCAGCAGATAGCACAGGCCGGCGACCAGGATCGGCGTGGAGTTGGCGGTGGTGCTGGCCAGATCACGGCCGTACTTGGACAGTTCGCGCTCCTCCAGCGTGACGCCGAGGAACAGGACGAGCGAGGAGTCCTTGAAGAGCAGGACCAGTTCGTTGGTGAGCGGCGGGAGGATGATCCGGAACGCCTGCGGGATGATGATCGAGACCATGGCGCGCGCGGGCGAGAAGCCCAACGAACGGGCCGCCTCCAGCTGGCCCTTGGGGACCGCCTGGATGCCCGCGCGGATCGTCTCCGCCATGTACGCGGCGGCCACCAGGCCCAGCGCGAGCGCCACCTTGCCGTAGGTGCCGCCGGGGATCTCCGTGCCGGGGAAGGCCAGCGGCACGGCGACACCGATGAAGATGAAGATCAGCAGGGCGGGCAGGCCCCGGAAGATCTCGATGTACACGCCGGCGAACCAGCGGTACGGGCCGACCGACGACAGCCGCATCAGCGCGATGACCATGCCGAGGACGAGTCCGAACACGAAGCCGGACAGCGTGTACAGCACGGTGTTCTTGAGCGCGAGCGTGATGACGTCGGGGAACATCTGCTCGGCGATGTCCCACTGGGCGAACTGGTTCCTCAGCCGCGCCCAGTCGGCGGACACCGCGAAGGCGACGACGGCCGCGACGAAGACGACGTACTGCGCGCCCCGGGACAGGGCGCGCTTCCGGCTCCGGCTGAGGCCCTTCCGCTTCGGCTGGAGCGTGGTGTCCGGGTCGGTCACGCTCATGAGGCGGACGGGGTGGCGGAGGCGGCGCTCTCGTCGTACGGGCCGATCCACTGCTCGTACAGCTTCTTGTACGTGCCGTCGGACTTCGCGTCCGCCAGCGCCTTGTCGATGGCGGCGAGCAGCGCGGTGTTGCCCTTCTTCACCGTGATGCCGTACTCCTCACCGGTGTTGACCTGCTCGGCGACCTCGAAGGCGTCGGCCAGCTCCGCGTTCTTCAGCCAGCCCTGGACGACCGGGTAGTCGATGACGACGGCGTCGACCTGGCCGGTGCGCAGGCCGTTGAGGACGGCGTCGGAGGACTCGAAGGAGACGGAGTCGATGCCCTGGCTCTTGGCGTAGTCCTCGCCGGTGGTCTGCGCCTGGGTGCCGACCTTGTAGTCCCCGTCGCCCTTGAGGTCCGCGAAGGAGCGGATGTCGGCCTTCTTGGCGGCGAGGACGGCCTGCGTGGCCTCGAAGTACGGGTCGGAGAAGTCGACGTTCTTCTTGCGCTCGTCGGTGATCGTCATACCGGCGGCGGCGAGGTCGCACTCGCCGGAGTTCAGGAAGGCGCCCGTCTTGAAGTTCTCGAACGGGGTGTCGAGGATCTCCTGCTTCACGCCCAGGTCCTCGGCGACGAGGTCGATCAGCGCCACGTCGAAGCCCTGCACCTTGCCGTCGATCTCCGACTGGAACGGCGGGTACGGGAGGTGGGTGCAGGTCGTGAGCTGACCGGCCTTGACCAGCTCCACCCCGCCGGCCGCGGTCTTGGTGCCGCTGCCGCCGTCGCCGTCCGAGGAACAGCCGGCCACGAGCAGCAGACCGGCCGCGGCGGTGGTGGCGGCCAGGATGCGGGACCGGCGTCCGGGGACCGAGTTCACGGGGAGACCTCCTGTGGGATGACTGAGACAACCGATTATAAGGAGATGTTTGACTTTCCCAAACCAATCCGATGGCCATCGGGGCGCCTGACCTCGGATGTCACCGGTGCGGGGTGTGCGGGTGCCGTCGGTACCCTCGGAACCATCTACCCCGTCAGTGAAGAGAGCACCCCGTGACACACCCGTTTCTGGATCTGGCCCCGTTGAGCGCGGCGCACTTCGCGTCCGTCGAGGACCGGGTGGGGCGGCTGCTCTCCACCGCGCAGGACGTCGTGATCACCCAGGGCGAGGCGCTGCTGCCGCTGGAGGGCGCGATCCGCGGGGCCGCCGGGCCCGGCACGACCGCGCTGAACGTGATCACCGGCCCGTACGGGCAGACCTTCGGGAACTGGCTGCGGGACTGCGGGGCGACCGTGATCGATCTGGCCGTCCCCTTCCACACGGCGGTCACGGCCGAGCAGATCCGGGAAGCGTTCGCCGAGCACCCGGCGATCGACTTCGTGTCGCTGGTCCACGCGGAGGCGGCGACCGGCAACACCAACCCGGTGGCGGAGATCGGCGAGGTGGTCCGCGCGCACGGCGCGCTGTTCCACCTGGACGCGGTCGCCTCCGTCGGCGCCGAGCCGGTGCTGCCGGACGCGTGGGGCGTCGACCTGTGCGTGATCGGGGCGCAGAAGGCACTGGGCGGACCGGCCGGGGTGTCGGCGATCTCGGTGAGCGAGCGGGCCTGGGCGCGGATGGCGGCCAACCCGAGGGCGCCGCGCCGCTCGTACCTCTCCCTGCTGGACTGGAAGGAGCGCTGGATCGACGGCGGCCGGCGCGCGCTCCTGCACGCGCCCGCCCAGCTGGAGATGCTCGCCCTGGAGGCCTGTGTGGAGCGCGTGGAGGCGGAGGGCCTGGCGGCGGTGATGTCCCGGCACGCGTCCGCCGCGGCGGCGACCCGGGCGGGGACGCTGGCGCTGGGCGGCGGTCTGGAGCCGTACGTCCACGAGGCGGCCGACGCCGCGCCGGTGGCCACGACGCTCCGGGCGCCCGCCGGGGTGGACGCGTCGGAGCTGGTCGCCAAGGCTCTCGCCGCGGACCCCGCCCTGCCGCTGGCCGCGGGCGGCGGCGCCCTCGCCTCGGAGATGATCCGGGTCAACCACTACGGGCCCGACGCGACCCCGGGCGTCGTGCACGCCGCCCTCGCGGGGCTGGGCGCGGCCCTCGCGGAGTTCGGCGCGCCGGTCGATCCGGCGGGGGCCCGCCGGGCGGCGACGGCGGCCTGGGCGTGACCGGAGCACCACTTCACCGAGAAGGCCGAAGGAATCTAGGGAATCTAAGGGAATCGAGGGAATATAGGGAATTGCAGTCGGCCTTTTGCGGCAGAAATGCAGCGGAATCAACAGAACAGGATCCCGTATTCTTCTGCCCGCTCTTCCCTCTCCTAAACGCAAAGGTTTCGCGAACACTCACGGGGCTAATTCGAGCAGATCTCGTGAGGGTTGTATACATGTGACCGACTCCACAACGCGCCCCTTTTGTGCGGTAATTTACGGGCAAACACCCTCACATCGCCCCCGTTTCCCTGGGCCGCTCACGCCCGCGTGATAACACGTGGACGGCCCATACGTAACCCCGGGGGGCGATGCAATTCGAAATTCCCATGGGTAAATTCAAGCCCATGACTGCCGCACAAGCAGAACCGCTGACGGAAATCGTGGAAGGGATTCGGATCGACCGCCCGAGCGTGGCGGACGGCGCCGCGCTGTGGCGCATCGCCGGGGACTCCGGAGTCCTGGACCTGAACTCCTCGTACAGCTATCTGCTGTGGTGCCGGGACTTCGCGGACACCTCGGCGGTGGCGCGGGACGAGTCCGGGGAGCCGGTCGGGTTCGTGACCGGGTATGTGCGGCCCGAGCGGCCGGACACCCTGCTCGTGTGGCAGGTGGCCGTCGACGAGGCCCATCGGGGGCTCGGGCTCGCCGCCGCGCTCCTGGACGGGCTCACCGCACGGGTCGCGCGACAGCACTCCCTCACCGCGGTCGAGACCACCATCTCGCCGGACAACACCGCCTCCGAGCGGCTGTTCGCCTCGTACGCCGAACGCCATGGCGCGCGCGTCGAGCGGACGGTCCTGTTCGAGGCGGCGGACTTCCCGGACGGCCCGCACCAGCCCGAGGTGCTGCACCGCATCGGCCCGCTGTCCCCCTGAGCCCCCCGCGCACCCCCCTCATCCCCCTCCCTCACCTCCCGCACCCCCACGCACCGAGGAGCGATTCGACGTGACCATCACCCAGCCCGACCTGAGCGTCTTCGAGACCCTGGAGTCCGAGGTGCGCAGTTACTGCCGCGGCTGGCCCACCGTCTTCGACCGCGCGCAGGGCAGCCGGATGTTCGACGAGGACGGCCACACGTACCTGGACTTCTTCGCCGGCGCCGGGTCACTCAACTACGGCCACAACAACCCGGTGCTCAAACGCGCCCTGATCGACTATCTGGAACGGGACGGCGTCACCCACGGGCTCGACATGTCGACGACCGCGAAGCGGGCGTTCCTGGAGTCCTTCCAGAATCTGGTGCTGCGCCCGCGCGATCTGCCGTACAAGGTGATGTTCCCGGGGCCGACCGGCACCAACGCGGTGGAGTCGGCGCTGAAGCTGGCCCGGAAGGTGAAGGGGCGCGAGGCCATCGTGTCGTTCACCAACGCCTTCCACGGCATGTCGCTCGGGTCGCTCGCCGTCACCGGCAACGCCTTCAAGCGGGCCGGGGCGGGCGTCCCGCTCGTGCACGGCACGCCGATGCCGTTCGACAACTACTTCGACGGGCAGGTCCCGGACTTCCTGTGGTTCGAGCGGCTGCTTGAGGACCAGGGCTCCGGGCTGAACAAGCCCGCCGCCGTGATCGTCGAGAGCGTGCAGGGCGAGGGCGGCATCAACGTCGCCCGCCCGGAGTGGCTGCGGGCGCTCGCCGGACTGTGCGAGCGGCAGGACATGCTGCTGATCGTCGACGACATCCAGATGGGCTGCGGTCGCACGGGCGCCTTCTTCTCCTTCGAGGAGGCGGGCATCACGCCCGACATCGTGACCGTCTCCAAGTCCATCAGCGGCTACGGGCTGCCTATGTCGCTGTGCCTGTTCAAGCCGGAGCTGGACATCTGGGAGCCCGGCGAGCACAACGGCACGTTCCGCGGCAACAACCCCGCGTTCGTGACGGCGACGGCCGCGCTGGAGACGTACTGGGCGGACGGCTCCGCGATGGAGAAGCAGACCCGCGAGCGCGGTGAGCAGGCCGAGCAGGCGCTGATCTCGATCACCGAGGAGAACCTCGCCGATGTGAAGGAGTACCGGGGGCGCGGCCTGGTGTGGGGCATCGAGTTCCACGAGAAGGCGCGCGCCGGGCGGATCGCCAAGCGGGCCTTCGAACTCGGGCTGCTGATCGAGACGTCCGGCCCGGAGAGCGAGGTCGTCAAACTGCTGCCCGCGCTCACCATCACGCCCGAGGAACTGGACGAGGGCCTGCGTGTCCTCGCCCGCGCCGTACGGGAAACCGTCTGACCTCGTACGGGAAACCGTCTGACCTCGTACGGGAAACCGTCCGACCCCGTACGGGAAACCGTCCGACCCCGTACGGGAAACCGTCCGACCCCGTACGGGAAACCGTCCGACCCCGTACGGGAAACCGTCCGACGCCGTACGGGAGTTCATCTAACTAGGAGGCATCGCAGCACCGTGATCGTCCGTTCGTTCAAGGACATCGAAGGAACCGACCGGCATGTGAAGTCGGCGTCCGGCACCTGGGAGAGCAAGCGGATCGTGCTCGCCCGGGAGCGGGTCGGGTTCTCCCTGCACGAGACCGTCCTGTACGCGGGTACGGAGACGTCCATGTGGTACGCGAACCACATCGAGGCCGTCGTGTGCGTCGAGGGCGAGGCCGAGCTCACCGACCAGGAGACCGGGCGGAGTTACACGATCACGCCCGGCACCATGTACCTCCTCGACGGGCACGAGCGGCACACGCTGCGGATCAAGGAGGACTTCCGCTGCCTCTGTGTCTTCAACCCGCCCGTGACCGGACGGGAGGACCACGACGAGAACGGCGTCTATCCCCTGCTGACGGAGGAGGGCTGACCCTCATGACCACGCTCACCGATCTCTACCCCAGCCGCGGCGCCACCGAGGTGTCGGTCCCGCGCAAGGACCCGGTCGTCTGGGGCTCCCCCGGCACCCCCGGCCCGGTCTCCCTCGCCGAACTCCAGGCGTACGAGCGCGACGGCTTCCTCCCCGTCGAGCAGCTGATCGCGCCGGACGAGGTCGCCGTCTACCACCGGGAGCTGGAGCGGCTGGTCGCCGATCCGGCGATCCGGGCCGACGAGCGGTCGATCGTCGAGCCGCAGTCGCAGGAGATCCGGTCGGTGTTCGAGGTGCACCGGATCAGCGAGCTGTTCGCGCGGCTGGTGCGCGACGAGCGGGTCGTCGGGCGGGCCCGGCAGATCCTCGGCTCGGACGTCTACGTCCACCAGTCGCGGATCAATGTGAAGCCCGGCTTCGGCGCGTCCGGGTTCTACTGGCACTCCGACTTCGAGACCTGGCACGCCGAGGACGGTCTGCCGAACATGCGGACGGTGTCCGTCTCGATCGCGCTGACCGAGAACCACGACACCAACGGCGGTCTGATGATCATGCCGGGGTCGCATCGGACGTTCCTCGGCTGCGCCGGGGCCACCCCGAAGGACAACTACAAGAAGTCGCTGCGGATGCAGGACGCCGGCACCCCGTCCGACGAGGCGCTGACGGCCATGGCCTCCGAGTACGGCATCAAGCTGTTCACGGGCAAGGCCGGTTCGGCGACCTGGTTCGACTGCAACTGCATGCACGGCTCCGGCGACAACATCACGCCGTTCCCGCGCAGCAATGTCTTCGTCGTCTTCAACAGCGTGGAGAACACGGCCGTGGAGCCCTTCGCGGCTCCGATCCGCCGGCCGGAGTTCATCGGCGCGCGGGACTTCACCCCGGTGGGGTGATCCCGCCGCCCCGGTGACGGGCCGGGCTGTCGCCGCCCCCCTCGGCGACAGCCCGGCCCTTTCACGTGCCCGGACCGGACCGGCGACTACAGTGGCGACTACAGCGCCGGGTAGTCCGTGTATCCCTTGGCGTCGCCGCCGTAGAAGGTCGCCGGGTCGGGCTGGTTGTACGGGCCGCCCGCCTTCAGCCGGGCCTGGAGGTCCGGGTTGGCGAGGAAGAGCTGACCGAAGGCGACCAGGTCGGCGGTGCCGTCCTCGACGAGGGCCAGGTCGTCCGGTCCGGTGGGGCCGTCCGTCGCCGGGTTGAGCACGAAGGTGCCGGAGAACAGCTTGCGCAGCCGCTGGGTCAGCTCGCGCTGCCCGGGGGCCTCGCCGATGTGCAGATACGCCAGACCGAGCGGCTCCAGGGCCTGGACGAGCGCGGTGTACGTGGACTCGGGGTCGGGCTCGCTGATGTCGTTGAAGGGGTTGCCGGGCGACAGCCGCAGCGCGGTGCGGTGGGCGCCGACGGCCTCCGCGACGGCCCGCACGGTCCGCACGGCGAACCGGATGCGGTTCTCCTCGGAGCCGCCCCAGTCGTCGGTGCGCAGATTGGAGCCGGGTGCGAGGAACTGGTGGATCAGATAGCCGTTGGCCCCGTGCGGTTCGACCCCGTCGAAGCCGGCCTCGATCGCGCCGCGCGCGGCCGTCGCGAAGTCCTGGACGGTGCCGAGGACCTCGTCGTGGGTCAGCTCGCGCGGGGTGACGAAGTCCTTGGGGCCCTCGTGCGTGTACACCTGCCCCTGCGCGGCGACCGCCGAGACACCGACCGGGTGCAGGCCCTCGGGCAGCACGGGGTGGCCGATCCGGCCGGTGTGCATCAGTTGGACGAAGATCGTGCCGCCGGCCGCGTGCGCGGCGTCGGTGACCGGGCGCCAGGCGGCGACCTGGTCCTCGTCGTGCAGACCGGGAGTGTGCGGGTAGCCCTGGCCCACGTGGGACGGCTGGACGCCCTCGGTCACGATGAGGCCGGCCGAGGCGCGCTGGGCGTAGTACTCGGCGGTGAGCGCGGTGGGGCGCCCGCCCTCGGCGGCCCGATGGGGGTCCCCCCGGTTCGAGCGAAGCCGAGAACTGGGGGAGGGGCATGGGGGACATGACGATGCGGTTGGCGAGCCGTGTGCCGGACAGGTCGACGGGGTCGTAGGCGGTGGTCACGGTAACTCCCGGTGGGTGGGTTATGTGGTCGGCCGATCAATGCAACCGGGGAGCACTGTAGCCCATTCCTTGGTCGGCCAACCTTTTTTTGACCGAGAGGTACCTTGGGCGGTGAGACCGAGCTGACCAGGGAGTTTTCCATGCACCCCACCGAGAAGCGTTCGAACGCGCTGCCGTCCGCGGCGCGCGGCGGGCCGGTCAGCCACGCGGTCTCCCGGGTGGCCCGGCTGCATCGCAACGCCGCCGGACGGCTGCTGCGGGGGCTGGGGCTCCACCCCGGGCAGGAGCTGGTGATGATGCACCTGTGGGAGAGCGGGCCGGCGCGGCAGTCCGACCTGATCCGGCTGCTCGACCTCGATCCGTCGACGGTGACGAAGATGCTGCAGCGGCTGGAGCAGGCGGGGCATGTGCGGCGGCGGTCCGATCCCGCGGATCGGCGGGCCGTGCTGGTGGAGGCGACCGAGGAGAGCGGGGTTCTTCTGGAGCGGGTGGAGGCGGCTTGGGCGGAGTTGGAGGAGCTGACGTTGGCCGGGCTGGACGCCGCCGAGCGCGCTCGGTTCTTGCGGCTGCTGGCCCGGGTCGAGTCGAACCTTTGCGCGGAATCGACGGGGCGTTGAGGGGTCGTGGGCATGTGCGGGTCCGTGGGGGCCGGTCAGGCGGTTCCCCGCGCCCCGTACGGGGCGCTCCTCACGGGGCGCCCCTCACAGCCATGCCAGTGACGCCGCCGTCTCCAGTACGGTCCTTGCCGCGGTCTCGTCGCCCGTGATGGTCCTGGGGACCTCGTCCGGGGCGTAGCGACCGCCGACCAGGAGGCAGAAGTCGACGGGGTCCAGGGTGAGTTCGGCGTGGACGGGGTCGGTGTCGGTGCCGAGGATCCAGCCGGTGTCGGTGGGGCCGGTGACCCCGAAGCGGACGGGGGGCGCGTCGTGGAGGGCCAGGCCGAGGATGCGGACGGCCAGGCGGACCAGGGACCAGAGGTGTTCGTCGGGGGGCGGCGGGACGGCGAGGCCGAGCGCGCGGCCGATGTCGTCGGTGTGGATCCACGCCTCGAAGGCCCGGACCACGAAATGGTCGGCGACCGGCAGCCGCAGTCCCATCACCGTGACGGCGCGGGCGGCGAGTTCGGGGTCGGCGGCCTCCGGGGTGGCCAGCAGCGCGGCGGCCTGCGCGGCCCAGGTGGCGACCGTCTCCTCCGGGGCGCGCCCGTGCTCGTGAGCGATGACGTCGAAGGTGCGCCTGGCCCAGGCGTCCCCCGCGGATGTCCCCTCCGGGATGTGCGAGGCGGGCAGGACGGCCCCGACACCGAGGCGCAGGGCGAGGTGTTCGTCGGCGGCGACCAGGTGCGCGACGGTGGCGTGCGCGTCCCAGTCGTGCACGACCGGTGTGCCCCAGCGGCCCTCCAACTCCGGTACCAGCGCCTGGAGTCCGGCCACTGCGGCGGCGTAGGGGGCGGCGTGATGGGCGATCTCGGCGGCGCGGGGGCGCCGGGCGCGCAGGGCGAGCGCGAGGAGGGCGCCGGCGCTCCCGTTCACCGCGCCGGGGGCCGCGTCAGGGGTCGCCTCGCCGTCCAGCAGTCGTACCGTGTCGCGGAGCCGGTCCGCCTCCGCCGCGCACGACTCGCAGGCGGTCAGATGCGGGGGGACCGTCCGCTGGTCGGCGGCCGGGAGCGCGCCAACGGCCCAGGCGGCCAGCAGCTCCCGTACGCCGTCGTGGTCGTTGGTCATCGCGCGCCGCCCTTTCGCCCTGCCACGTCCACGATACGCACGCCCCGCACGGTCCGGAGGGTCGTGTGCGCCCCCATCACGCGCCCCTCACGGCTGCCGGGTCCGGTGGGTCCGCGAGGGACTCCGCCAGTTTGCGCAGGGCCGAGCGGAGGCGGGTCTTCGCGGTGCCCTCGGGTATGCCCAGTTCGACGGCGGCCTGGCGGTAGGTGCGGCCCGCGAAGTAGGCGAGGTGGACCACTTCCCGCTGGGGGCGCGGGAGTTCGGCGAGGGCGGTGTGCAGTTCCAGGGAGCGCTCGCGGTCGACGACCGCCTCGGCCGGGCCGGGGCCGGTGTCCGGGATCGCGTGCAGCGCGGAGTCGTCGGCGCGGGCGTCCTTGCGGTGCCGGGCCTCGCCGCGCACCCAGTCGACGGCCCGCCGGTGGGCGACCATGGACAGCCAGGTGCGCAGCGAGCCCCGGCGCGCGTCGAAGCCGTACGGTCTGCTCCACAGCTGGGCGAAGACCTCCTGCGCCACGTCCTCGGCCGCCGCCGGGCTGCGGGTGACCCGGACGGCCACCCGCCGGACGAGTCCCCCGTACGCCGCGTACAGCTCACGCAGCGCGGACTCGTCCCCGTACACCAGCCGCCGATGCAACTCCACATCGATGGACGGCTGTTCGAGCGTCGGCTCCACCGGCACCACCACCTCGTGAAGCCTTCCTAGCGTCCTGGCGCGGTCCGCGCCAGTGGGTCTCGGAAGTCAGCCGGACAGAACGCCGAGGAGCCGGTCGACATGGACACCGCCTACTGAGGCACCGCGCACCCGTCCGGCCCGCAGGCCTCCGCGCCCTCCGCCGCCACGACCTTCAGCGGCGCGGGCCGCTCCCCCCACGCCTGGGCGAGCGCCTTCTCGAAGACCTCGGCGGGCTGTGCCCCGGACACCCCGTACTTCCGGTCCAGCACGAAGAACGGCACGCCGTTCGCCCCCAGCTCCGCCGCCTCCCGCTCGTCCGCGCGGACGGCGTCGGCGTACGCGTCCCGGTCGGCCAGCACCTTGCGCGCGGCCTCCTCGTCGAGCCCCGCCTCGACGGCCAGCTCGACCAGATACCCGTCCGCGTCGGCGTACACGGACCGCTCCTCGGCGAAATTCGCCCGGTAGAAGGCCTGGAGCAGCTCGCTCTGCCGGCCCTGCTCCTTGGCGAAGTGGATCAGGCGGTGCATGTCGAAGGTGTTGCCGTGGTCACGGCCCTCGGCGCGGTAGGGAAGCCCCTCGGCGGCGGCCTGCTCACGGAGGTTGTGCTCGCCCGCCTGGGCCTGGGCCTCGCTCATCCCGTACTTCTTGGTCAGCATGGTGAGCACCGGCTGGATGTCGCCCTTGGCCCGGCCCGGGTCGAGCTCGAAGGAGCGGTGCACGACCTCGACGCCGTCACGGTGCGGGAAGGTCGCGAGGGCCTTCTCGAAGCGGGCCTTGCCCACGTAGCACCAGGGGCAGGCGATGTCGCTCCAGATCTCGACGCGCATGGTGTCAGCTCTCTCCAGGTCGTACGGGTACGGAGACGGCCTCCGCTTCTACGGTTGATGAACATTCAAGCGGTTTGGGGCATTCCCGGTCGCCGGCCCACTCCCCCGGGCACGGCTCAGCTGCCGTTTCTGAGGTCCTTCGGCCAGTCGGGGCGGAACTCGATCTCGTCGTAGGTGACGACGCAGCCCTCGCCCATCGGGGACTGGGTCATGAAGCCGATGAGGGCGGCGCCGCTCTCGTACGCGTCGGCGAGGGTGAAGAGGCGGACGAAGGTCCACTGCTTGCCGTCGCGGGAGGCGTGGAAGGCGAAGGCGCGGCCGGTTCGGCTGACCCGCAGCCAGACCGAACTGCCGTCCACCGTGAAGGAGTTGGCGTCATCCGAGTGACCCCGGGTGACCACCGTGCAGACGGTGGGGACGTCGGGTGAGTTCTCCAGGCAGAGCTTCGCCCAGGCCCGCTGCCCCACGTGGACGTACAGCACGCCCGCGTCGAACCCGGCGGCGAAGCCGACGGTGACGCGGGCGATCAGCTGGAAGTCCCCCTCCGGCGACCCCAGCAGCCGGGGCGCGTCCGAGGCGGGTTCGAGCCCGTCGTCCGTGGGCGGCACGAACCGGTCCTGCCGCGCACCGGCCCACCCGGTGAGCACCCCGTCCTCATAGGACCAGTGCCCATCGGGCCCGTATGTGCGGAGGGGGAAGGGCAGTTCGGGGATCTCAACGTCCATTGGGGGATTCTTGCAGCTCCCGGTCCACCACCGCGCCCCAAAAGGGGAGCGGGGAACCGCGCGAGCGACCACGACGCACGCGCGGCCCGAAACCGCACCGAACCCCCTACGGCGCTACCGTCACCGTTCCAGAACGCCGTTGAACCGACGAGGAATCCCCAACGGGTTCTCGTCCCGCAGCTCAGCCGGCAGCAGCGCCTCCGGCGCCCCCTGGTACGCCACCGGCCGCAGCCACCGCTCGATCGCCGTACCGCCCACCGACGTGGACGTCGAGGTCGTCGCCGGGTACGGACCACCGTGGTGCTGGGCGGCGGCCACGGCCACACCGGTCGGCCAGCCGTTGACCAGGACGCGTCCGGCGAGCGGTGTCAGCTCGGCCAGCAGCTCCGGTCCGCGCCCCTCCCCGGCGGCCTCCCCACCGGACAGGTGCACCGTCGCGGTGAGGTTGCCCGGCAGCCGGGACAGGACCGACTTGGCCTCGTCCTCGTCCGCGTAGCGCGCGACGACCGTGAGCGGCCCGAAGCACTCCTCCAGGAGGAGGTCGTGCTCACCCTCGGTCGCCAGCTTGCCGGCGGGGACGGTGAGGAAGCCGGGGCTGACGGTGTGCTCGCCGCCCGCGCCGGCGGTCACCGGCGACTCGACGTCGGGCAGTTCGGCGCGCTCGGCGACTCCGGCGAGGAAGTTGTCGCGCATCCGGTGGTCCAGCAGGACCCCGGAGTCGACGTCGCTGACCGCGTCGGTGAGGGACTTCAGCAGCCGGTCTCCGGCGTCACCGGCGGGCGCCAGCACCAGGCCCGGCTTGACGCAGAACTGGCCGACACCGAGGGTCATGGAGCCGGCGAGGCCGGTACCGATGGCCTCCGCGCGCTCGGCGGCGGCGGCCTCGGTGATCAGGACGGGGTTCAGGGAGCCCAGCTCGCCGTGGAACGGGATCGGCACGGGTCGGGCCGCCGCCGCGTCGAAGAGGGCACGGCCGCCGCGTACCGAACCGGTGAAACCGGCGGCGGTGACCAGCGGGTGCTTGACCAGCTCGACGCCCGCCTCGAAGCCGTGGACCAGGCCGAGGACGCCCTCGGGGATGCCGTGCTCGGCGGCGGCCCGGCGCAGCACGATCGCGACCAGCTCGGACAGCGCCGGGTGGTCGGGGTGGGCCTTGACGACGACCGGGCAGCCGGCGGCCAGCGCGCTCGCCGTGTCGCCGCCGGGGACGGAGAAGGCGAAGGGGAAGTTGGAGGCCGAGTAGACGGCGACGACGCCCAGCGGCACCTTGTAGCGGCGCAGGTCCGGGATGGGCGGGGTGGCGGTGTCGTCGGGGTGGTTGATCACCACGTCGAGGAACGCGCCCTCGTCCACGATGTCGGCGAAGGCCCGCAGCTGATAGCAGGTGCGGGCGAGTTCCCCGGTGAGCCGGACCGGGCCGAGCGCGGTCTCGGCGTCGGCGACCTCGACGAGCTGGTCCTTCGCCGCCTGGAGCTGGTCGGCGGCCGTGCGCAGGAAGGCGGCGCGGACCGTGCGGTCGGCCAGGGAGCCGCGGGCGGCGTGCGCCGCGCGGACGGCGGCGTCCACCTCCCGCGCTGTGGCCTCCACCGCAACCTGCTCGCGCTGCTTCCCGGTACGGGGGTCGACACTCCAGACTGGTGCTGCTGCCACCGCGGGTCCCTCCACATTTTCCCGGTGCCGTTCACCAGGGTATTTCTGGGCTGTTCATGGTCATTCACCGAGGTCGTTCGATATGCTGAACGCTGTCTCTGATGATGAATATGCTGTCGGAGACTATTTCCCGTCGAACGAAGGGGTCAAGGGCGATGTCGGCAGTCGAGACGGGCGGCGGAGCACAGGTCAAGTCGGCGGTGAGGACCGTCGAGCTACTCGAATACTTCGCCGGACGCCCCGGTATGCACTCCCTGGCGGCGGTGCAGGAGGCCGTCGGCTACCCCAAGTCCAGCCTGTACATGCTGCTCCGCACCCTGGTGGAGCTGGGCTGGGTGGAGACGGACGCGACGGGCACGCGGTACGGCATCGGCGTCCGGGCGCTGCTCGTGGGCACCTCGTACATCGACGGTGACGAAGTGGTGGCGCTGGCCCGGCCGACGCTGGACCGGCTGTCGGACGACACGACCGAGACGATCCACCTGGCCCGTCTCGACGGCACGAACGTCGTCTATCTCGCCACCCGGCAGTCGCAGCACTATCTGCGGCCCTTCACCCGGGTCGGCCGCCGGCTGCCCGCGCACTCCACCTCGCTCGGCAAGGCGCTGCTGGCCACCCACACCGACGAGCAGGTCCGCAAGATGCTCCCGGAGACCCTGCCGGCGCTGACCGAGCACACGATCACCGATCGGGAGCGGCTCATCGAGGAGCTGCGGCAGATCCGTGAGCAGGGGTTCTCCGTGGACCGCGAGGAGAACACGCTCGGGCTGCGCTGCTTCGGCGTGGCGGTCCCGTACCGCACCCCGGCCCGTGACGCGATCAGCTGCTCGGTCCCGGTGGCCCGGCTGACCCCGGCCCATGAGCAACTGGTCAAGGACGCCCTCTTCGACGCGCGCGACCGGCTGACGCTGGCGACCCGGCGGCTCTGAGGCCGCATGAAGACCCCATGAGAAAGCCGGGCGAAGGGAACGATTGATCGCATCCCGCTCGTCTTTCCGGGTGCGATGAACAAGACGATCAGGCGCTCCGCCGTCTTCACCCTGCTGCTCGTGCTCGCCCTGTTGGTCAGGGCGACCTGGGTGCAGTTCTACGAGGGCACGGCGCTCGCGGACGACAAGGACAACCGGCGCAACGCGATCAAGACGTACGCGGACCCGCTGGGGAACATCATCGTGGCCGGCGAGTCGATCACCGGCTCGGCCCGCACCGAGGGAAGCGATCTCGCGTACAAACGCACGTACAAGGACGGCGAGTTGTACGCGGCGGTCACCGGCTACGCCTCTCAGGCCTACGCGCCGACGCAGCTGGAGGGCATCTACCAGGACCTGCTCGACGGCACGGACCTGCGGCTGAAGACCGTGATGGACACGGTCACCGGTCAGCGGGCCGACCCGGGCAATGTGATCACCACGATCGATCCGGCCGTGCAGAAGGCCGCGTTCGACGCGCTCGGCGACAAGAAGGGCGCGGCCGTCGCGATCGACCCGACGACCGGGAAGATCCTCGCGGTGGTGTCCACCCCGTCGTACGACCCGTCCTCGCTCACCGACGCGAACACCGCCGGTACGGCGTGGAAGAAGCTCACCGCCGACGAGGACAAGCCGCTGACCAACCGGGCGCTGCGCCAGCCGCTGCCGCCGGGGTCGACGTTCAAGCTGGTGGTGGCCGCCGCCGCGCTGGAGGACGGGCTGTACGGGTCGGTGGACACCAGGACCGACAGCCCGGACCCGTACACGCTGCCGGACACGACCACGGAGCTGTCGAACGAGAACCCGAGCGCGCCCTGTGAGAACGCCACGATCCGTACGGCGCTGCAGTACTCGTGCAACAACGTGTTCGCGAAGATGGCCGTCGACCTCGGGCAGGACAAGGTCCGGGCGATGGCGGAGAAGTTCGGGTTCGACGACAAGACGCGGGACGTGCCGGTGCGGGCGTACGAGA
The DNA here is from genome assembly GCF_009184865.1 of Streptomyces phaeolivaceus. Lineage (NCBI taxonomy): Bacteria > Bacillati > Actinomycetota > Actinomycetes > Kitasatosporales > Streptomycetaceae > Streptomyces > Streptomyces phaeolivaceus. The sequence goes on from NZ_CP045096.1 coordinate 1,986,757, forward strand.
GTGTCTATCCGTCGGACATGAACAGGCCCTCCACGGCCCTGACGGGTATCGGCCAGTACGACGTCACCGCGACGCCGCTCCAGATGGCGATGGTGTCGGCGGCGATAGCCAACGGCGGCAAGCTGGTCTCGCCGCACATGGTGTCGCAGATCACCAACGGTGGTGGCGATGTCCTGGAGGACTACGACTCCGGGGCGGAGACGAAGGAGATCATGAGCTCCGGCACGGCCGAGCAGTTGCAGTCGGCGATGCGGACGGTCGTCGAGGAGGGCACCGGCACCAACGCGCGGATCAGCGGGGCGACGGTGGGCGGCAAGACCGGTACGGCCCAGCACGGCGAGAACAACAGCAAGACGCCGTACGCCTGGTTCACGTCGTACGGGAAGGCCGACGGCAAGGAGGTCGCCGTCGCGGTCGTCGTGGAGCAGTCGAACGCGGCGCGGTCGGAGGTCAGCGGCAACGGGTTGGCCGCGCCGGTGGCCAAGGCGGTCATGGAGGCCGCGCTGAAGGACTGAAGGACACCCGAACCACCCGAACCACCCGAACCACCTGAATAGGAAGGGCCGCCCTCACTCCCCCCGGAGGGCGGCCCTTCGTCTTCGGCGCGCGGGGTGTTACTTCACGCCGAACAGCTGCTGGATCGGGTTGATCGCGAAGTAGATCAGGAACAGGGCCGAGGTGCCCCACAGCAGCCAGTGGATCTCCTTCGCCTTGCCGAGGACCGTCTTGATGAGGACGAAGGCGAGGAAACCGGCGCCGATTCCGTTGGTGATGGAGTAGGTGAACGGCATCACGGCGATGGTGAGGAACGCCGGGATGGCGATGTCGTAGCGGTCCCAGTCGATGTTCTTGACCTGGGTCATCATCAGGAAGCCCACGGCGACCAGCGCGGGCGCGGCGGCCTGCATGGGGACGATGGTCAGCAGCGGGGTGAGGAAGAGGGCGATCGCGAAGAGGCCGCCGGTGATCAGGTTGGAGAAGCCGGTGCGGGCGCCCTCTCCGACGCCGGCCGCGGACTCGATGTAGGAGGTCGCGGAGGACGAGGAGGAGGCGCCGCCCGCGACGGCCGCGGCGCCGTCGATGAGGAGGACCCGGCCGAGGTGCGGGACCTTGCCCTCCTCGTCGAGGAGGCCCGCCTCGGCGGTGATGCCGACGACCGTGCCCATGGTGTCGAAGAAGTCCGACAGCAGCAGGGTGAAGATCAGCAGGACGACCGTGATGACGGTGGTCTCGCCGAACGAGCCGAACAGGCTGAAGTCGCCGATCAGTCCGAACTCGGGGGCGGCGACGATGTCGTCGGGGACCTTCGGGGTGGTCAGGCCCCAGCTCTTGATGTCGGCCACCGAGTTGATCACGATCGCAACGACCGTCATCGTCAGGATGCTGATGAGGATCGCGCCCTTCACCTTGCGGGCGAGCAGCGCGATGGTCAGCAGGACACCGGCGCAGAAGACCAGGACGGGCCAGCCGGACAGCGCTCCGCCGGCGCCGAGCTGCACCGGGACGGTGGTGTTCGCGATGTCCGGTATGCGGCTGACGAACCCGGCGTCGACGAAGCCGATGAAGGCGATGAACAGGCCGATGCCGACACTGATCGCCTGCTTGAGCGCCTGCGGGATGGCGTGCATGACGGCCTCGCGCAGGCCCGTGACCACCAGGACGCAGATCAGCAGGCCTTCGAGGACGACCAGGCCCATCGCGTCGGCCCAGCTCATCAGCGGGGCTATCTGGAAGGCGACGACCGCGTTGAGTCCGAGGCCGGCGGCGAGCGCGAGCGGCAGGTTGCCGCCGACGCCCATGATGATCGTCATCACCGCGGCCACCAGGGCGGTGGCGGTGACGAGTTCGGCCCCGTCGAGGGTGTGTCCGTACTTGTCCTTCGCGCTGCCGAGGATGATGGGATTCAGGACAAGGATGTACGCCATCGTGAAGAACGTGGCGAAGCCGCCGCGGATCTCACGGGCGAAGGTGGACCCCCGGGCGGTGATCTTGAAGAAGCGATCGACGCTGTTCGCCCCGGGTGGCTCGGCCTCGGACCGGTCGGCCACCTTCTGTGCCTCGGACATGAACGGTGCTCCTAGTGACATGCGTTGACTACGCGCGGATGCTGGCTGGATTGTTCCCCCGGTGAACCCGATTCAGGTTTTCTCCGTGTTACGGAATCGGAATTCTCCCTGCAAGACGGCGTTCGAAGCCGCGTACGAACACCTTTCACGATCACTGCTACTCTTCCGGATCTCGTCGGGGGTCGACCCCGGACGATCACCTGTCATTCACAGGACACACACAGGCAGCCGGCTCGGCTGCCGTGGCCCGCAGCGAGAAGAGAGGTCCCCGTGGGCACTGTCGTCGACGACGCAGCCTCCGTGGAGTTCCACGCCTTCTTCGAACGGCACTATGCCGAACTGTCGCGTCTGGCACACCTGTTGACGGGTGAGGCGGACGCCGCCGACGATCTGGCCGCGGACGCGCTGCTCGCGATGTGGCACCGCTGGGACCGGGTGCGCGCGGCGGACCATCCGGTGGCGTACGCCCGTGGCGTGGTCGCCAATCTGGCGCGTACCCGGATCCGCAGCGCGGTCCGTGAGCGCCGCAGGATCACGCTGTTCTGGTCGCAGCGCGAGGAGAAGACCGAGAATCCCGATGTGCCCGGTGTGGTCGACGTCCAGTCGGCGCTGCGCAGACTGCCGTTCCGCAAGCGGGCCTGTGTGGTGCTTCGGCACGCTTTCGACCTCTCGGAGAAGGACACGGCGCTCGCCCTCGGGGTCTCGGTCGGTACGGTGAAGAGCCAGACGTCCAAGGGCATGGCCGAGTTGCAGAAGCTGCTCGGCACCGAGGACGCGCCACGGCGTATGCACGCCGGGATCACGAGCGGGGGCGTGAGAGGCGCGAGTGTGACCGGTGCGGGTGCGCCGGGCAGCGGAGGAAGGGACCGATGAGGGACGTGCACGAGGAGCTGCGCGCCCGGCTGCGCGAGTCCGCCGAGGCCCACGAGCCCGACCGCGCCCGCATCCTGGCCCGGATCGAGCGCGGGATGGCCGCCCCCGAGGAGCGCCGGAGCCGCAAGGCGACCCGGCCGCCGCTGTGGGGCTGGGTGCGGGTGGTCACCGCCACCGCCGGGGTCGCGGGGGTGCTCGCGGTCGGCGGGTACGCGGTCGCCTCCGCGGTGAAGGGCGAGGAGACCCCGCCGGCCGACCGGGGGACGGTCGTGGTCTCCCCGACGCCGGTCGAGTCCCCGGCCGCGACGAGCCGGGCCCCGGTCCACCCGGACCATCCGACTCCGGGCACCGGCGGAAAGCAGGAGAAGAAGCCCAGCTCGACGCCGTCGCGGAGCCCGTCCGCCAAGGACACGACCGTGCCGGAGCTGCCCACCTCGGGAAGCGAGGAGGACGGCCCGCTCTGGTCGGACGGCTCGGTCGACCCGCACAGCAACGACTTCTGGGCGCAGAGCAATCTCACCCTGAAGACGGGCGAGCAACTCACCGAGCTGACCGTGCAGTTGCGGATCGCCCAGACCGGTGGGGTCACCTCGGCCGGCGCCTGGCGGTCGCTGGCGGAGCAGGACTTCGACCTCACGGTCGCGGCGGACGACGGCTTCCTGGTCTACACCTGGGTGCTCAAGGACGGACGCACGGTCCCGAAGGGCGAGTTCGTCTTCGCCGGGCAGTACAACCACGAGCGCGGCGGCCGTGACGCGGGCGACGACCGCTACGCGATGACGGCGAAGGCGGGCGGCGAGGACCTCGCGGTGGCGGGCGACTTCGAGGGCCACGACGACGACGGCGACGACAACAGCACCTCGGACGACGGCGATTCGTAGAGGGATCCCGAGGAGACCCCGAAGAGGTCGCGAAGGGATCCCGAAGAAATCCCGGGGCGGCGGCAACCCTTTCTCCGGCGGTGGCGACCAGTAGGCGCAAGAGTCACCACCAGCAAGGAATCGGGTACATGACCGCACCTGCAGAACAGCGCGTCCGGCACCGCCGTCGGGTCAGCGGCCGGCGGGCCGTGATCGGCTCGGTCGCCGCGCTCGCCCTCACCGGCGGGGCCCTGACGACGACCTCGCTGCTGGCCGGCGCCGATGCCGCCGCGACCTGGCCGACGGCCAAGGGCAGCAAGGCCGTCACCAAGACGATCAAGGTCTCGGGGACGTACGACGGCAAGCTGAGGAAGTTCTTCGGCAGGGGCGCCCTCGGCGACGGCAGCCAGGACGAGGGCCAGGACCCGATCTTCGAGCTGGCGGACGGCGCGGTCCTGCGGAACGTCGTCATCGGTGTGCCGGGGGCGGACGGCGTGCACTGCAAGGGCAGTTGCACCCTGAAGAACGTGTGGTGGCTGGATGTCGGCGAGGACGCGGCCAGCTTCAAGGGCACCTCGTCGAAGGCCGTGTACAAGGTCGTCGGCGGCGGTGCGAGGAAGGCCTCGGACAAGGTCCTCCAGTTCAACGGCGCCGGGAAGCTCACCGTCACCGGCTTCCGGGTGGAGAACTCCGGCAAGCTGGTGCGCTCCTGCGGCAACTGCAAGAAGCAGTACAAGCGCACGATCGTGCTCGGCGACATCGACGTCGTGGCACCCCTGAAGGTGATCGTCGGCGTCAACGCCAACTACGGCGACACCGCCACCCTGTCCGGGATCCGCATCCATGGCGACCCGAAGAAGAAGGTCAAGACCTGCGTGCGGTTCAAGGGCAACAGCTCGGGCAGGGAGCCGACCCGGATCGGGGTGGGCGCGGACGGGACCACCTGCAAGTTCCCGTCCTCCGCCGTCACGTACAAGTGACCCGGGAACGTTCGCGGGCGGGCATCCCCGGGTATCCATCAACGACTGGGGCCCGCCGCTTCCGGCGGCCCGTGAACGAGGACCTGCCGGTCTGAGCCCCCCTCGGCCGGTAGCAGGTGCCGACCGGAGCCCCCCTCGGGGTCGGCACGAGAAACGCCCCCCGCCGGTGACGACCGGTGGGGGGCGCCTTCTCGCCCTGTCCTACGTCATCACCCTGCTCGTGGGTCAGTTCATCGTCGCGCCGATGGCGGTGGAGCCCGTCGTCAGGAACGTGGTGGCCGGCAGCGAGCCGTCCGACCCGCGGGCGCCGTACGCAGTGGACGCGTCCGTCGACCGGAAGGACGGCGAAGTCACCCCGCTGTCCCAGTTGTTGGCGGCCGACACCGTGGAGCGCCCCAGCTTCGCCTTGGCGGTCCCGTTGCCCACGGCAAGATTGCGGGCGAGCCGGGCCTTGCCGGTCGCGAAGTAGAAGCCGTTCTCCTTGTTGGCGTACGCGGTGTTGCGGTTCAGCAGGATCGCGCCGGTGTTGGAGTTCTCGGTGAACCCGTGCAGCGTGTTGTCCCAGGCCTCGTTGTTGTTGACCAGGTGCGCGACCGAGACGCCTCCCCCGCCCAGCTTGAACCCGTTGCCGTTGCCCTCGAAAGCGGAGTCGTTCCAGCGGTTCTTGCCGTTGCCGAAGGCCCAGGAGTGGTCGATGGTGACGGACGAGGAGAACTGCCAGAGGTCGAGCCCGTCGTCCGCGTTGTCGTACAGACGGGCGCCCGTGATCCTGTTGCCGGTGCCGGAGCCGAACTTCACGGCGATGCCGTCGGCGTTCCGACCGTGGTTCGCGGCGTCGTAGTTGCCGTGGCTGTCCAGGTTCCGCACGAGGTTGTCCGTCGTGCCGTCGCCGCGCAGGGTGAACCCGGAGTCGCCGTTGTCCGCGGTGACCAGGTTCTGGAAGACACCGCCGACCGAGGAGGTGGCGACGAAGCCCTGGGCCGGGGAGTTCTGGAAGGTGAGGCCGGAGACGGTCCAGTAGTCGCCGTAGATCCCGGCGAGCCAGGACCCGGCGGGCAGTGCGGACCCGTCGATCCTCACCTTCTCGCTGCCGTACGCGGTGAGCGTGATCCGGGCCGAGGCGGTGCCGTCAGCGGTGGACTTCAGGGTCCTGGTCGGCCGGTAGGTGCCGCCGCGCACCTGGATCGTCGTACCGGCGACGGCCTTCGCGACGGCCGACTCCAGGGACGCGGTGCTGGAGACGGTGACCGTGGTGGCGGCGGCCTGGGCCCCGTCGTGCGCGAGGCCGAGGAAGACGCCGCCCGCCCCGGCGGCGACGGACACGGCGGCGGCGATCGACAGGGTGCGGGTTCTTCGGTGGCGCCCGCTGCTGCTCTGACGCACAGGGGGTTCCTTTCTCGGGGACGGGAACGTGACGACAGGCCCTGGCGGAGGAGAGGACGAAGCGGACCGGAGGGGCCGCCCCGGCCCGCTTCTGATCACTGGTCGCCACCCGCCGCGAAAGGGTTGCCGCGACCCCGCGAAAACGCTCGAAAGTTTCGCTCGGAGTCTTCACACGCACACCGATTGACGGGCTCAACCCCACTGGCAACACTCCGAGGACAGCCCGCCCAACAGAATCCACCAGACTCCCACAGGATGTGTCATGAGCCGTACCGCCCGTACGATCCTGCTCCCCCTTCTGGCCCTTCTCCTCGGGCTCCTGGCCGCACCGCCGACCCCGGCGCAGTCCGGATCGGGACAGGCGCAGCAGGCGAAGAAGCCCGCGAAGTACGCGGGTTATCTCTTCGCCTACTTCACCGGAGAGGGCACCGCCGACGGCGAGCAGATCCGCTACGCGCTCAGCGAGGGCAACGACGCCCTGCACTGGCGGGAGCTGAACGCGGGCGCGCCCGTCCTCACCTCCACCATCGGTGAGAAGGGCCTGCGCGACCCGTTCGTGATCCGCTCCCCCAAGGGCGACAAGTTCTACATGATCGCGACCGACCTGCGCATGTACCGCAGCAGCAGCGGCAGTTGGGACTACGTTCAGCGGCACGGCAGCAAGTCGATCATGATCTGGGAGTCCCGGGACCTGGTCCACTGGACCGATCAGCGCCTGGTGAAGGTGTCCCCGGACAACGCGGGCAACACCTGGGCGCCGGAGGCCTATTGGGACAGCAGGCTCGGCAGGTTCGTCGTCTTCTGGGCGTCGAAACTCTACGCGGACGACGACCCGGAGCACACCGGTTCCACGTACAACAAGATGATGTACGCGACGACGAAGGACTTCCGTACGTTCAGCGCGCCGAAGGTGTGGAACGACCCCGGCTACTCGGTCATCGACTCGACGGTCGTCGAGCACCGGGGCACGTACTACCGCTACACCAAGGACGAGCGCGACCCGAACTCCTCCAGCCCGTGCGCGAAGTTCATCACCGGTGAGCGGTCGCGGACGCTCACGGACACGTCGTACGACTTCGTCTCGGACTGCATCGGCAGCGGCGCGATGAGCCGGGGCGAGGGCCCGACCGTCTTCAAGTCGAACACCGAGGAGAAGTGGTACCTCTTCATCGACGAGTACGGCGGCCGGGGTTACCTCCCGTTCGAGACGACCGACCTCGCCTCGGGCCGGTGGACACCGTCCGAGAACTACGAACTGCCCACGAGCCCGAGGCACGGCACGGTCATGCCGGTGACGAAGAAGGAGTACGACCGCCTGCTGGCCGCGTTCTCCTAGGGGATCGGCCGGTCACCGCTCAGTCCGTCGCCGCTCAGTCCATCGTCGCGCCGATGGTCGTGCTGCCCGTGGTCAGGAAGGTGGTCGCGGGCAGCGTGCCGCTCGACGAGCGGGCGTTGAACGTCGTCGAGGCGTTGGTGGAGCGGAAGGCCGGGGTCGCGATGCCCGAGTCCCAGTTGTTGCCGGACGAGACGACCGACGAGCCCTTGTTGACGGAGCCGCCGCTGTTGCTCACCGCCAGGTTCTTGCCGAGGCGGGCCGCGCCGGTGGCGAAGTAGTAGCCCCACTTGGCGTTGGCGTAGGCGGTGGTGCGGTTGAGGACGATGGCGCCCTTGTTGCTGTTCTCGGTGAAGCCGTTGCCCGCGTTGTCCCAGGCGGCCGAGTTGTTGATGGCATGGGCCACGGTCTCGCCGTCGCCGCCGAGCTTGTAGCCGTTGCCGTCGCCCGCGAACGCGGAGTCCGACCAGCGGTTCCTGCCGTTGCCCATCGCCCAGGTGTGCTCGACGGTGACGGGCGAGGAGAAGGACCAGAAGTCCAGGCCGTCGTCCGAGTTGTTGTAGAGACGGGCCCCGGTGATCAGGTTGCCGCTGCCCGAGCCGAACTTCACGGCGACGCCGTCGGCGTTCTCACCGTGGTTGGCCGGGTCGTAGTGGCCGTAGGAGTCGATGTCGCGGACCAGGTTGTTGGTGGTGCTGTCGCCGGTGAGCGTGAAGCCGGAGTCGCCGCCGTTGATGGTCTTGATGTTGTCCCAGACCGTGGAGGCGCAGGACTGGCAGACGACCGCGCTGTCCGGGGAGTTCTGGAAGGTGATCCCGGAGACGGTCCAGTAGTCGGCGGTCAGCTTGAAGATCCAGTCGCCGTCGGGGAGGTTCGAGCCGTCGATCTTCACGGTCTCCGAGCCGTACGGCTGGAGGTGTATCCGGCTGGACGAGGTGCCGTTGGCCGTCGACTGGAGGGTGGCCGTCGGGTAGTACGTGCCGGCGCGCACCTGGATGGTGGTGCCGGCGACGGCGTTCTTGACGGCGTTGGACAGGTCGGTGGAGTTGCTGACGACCACGGTGGCCGCGTGTGCCTGGGTGGGGAGGACGGCCAGGCCGGTGCCGAGCGCCAGGGCCGTGCTCAGGACGAGAGCGGTGCGACGAGACGGAAGGGACATGGGGAGCGGTTCCTTTCCCGTGCGGGTGGGAGGGGATTCACAGGACCGAGGCGAGCCAGTCGAAGGCCTCGTCCTGCATCGGCGCGGTGAACACATGGCCCAGCTCGGGCCAGGTCCTCAGCCGCAGCCGCTCCTCGGCGTGACGCGAACGCCAGACGGCGCGCAGCTTGTCGTGGGCCACGCGGACGCCGTCGGCGGGGAACAGCGGATCGAGTCCGCCGTTCTGGAACAGCATCGACTTGGGGGCGCCGATGCCCGCCACGTCGGGGAAGTCCAGGTACCGGGCGAGCCCGGGGTGGAGCATGTGGAACGCGGACTGGCCGCGCAGGATGTTGTTGCCGGGGACCAGGACCTCCTTGAGGCCGGTCATCCAGCCGACGCTGACGGTGGCGGCGATGTCGTCGCTGAGCGCGGCCGTCTGCCAGGCCCGGAACGCGCCCATCGAGAAGCCGAGGGCGGCGACCCGGCGCCGGTCCACCCGGTCGAGCCCCGCCAGGAAGCCCGCCGCGCGCACGTCCTCCCTGGCCATGAGCCCGGCGAGCGACGAGCCCAGGTGGTAGAGGTTGCTCGCGAGGGCCTGCTGCTCCTCGTAGGTGATCGGGCCCCGGTCGCCCCAGCCGAGCGCGTCCACGGCGAGGACGACATGTCCCCGCCGGGCCAGTTCGTCACCGACGAACCGCCCGCTGAAGTACCGGTCCGCCCAGGCCTGCGCCGAGGGCAGCCGACTCTCGTCGGACCAGGGCCGGACCAGCTTCTCCTTCCCGATGTCGAACCTGGCGCCGTGATCGTGCAGCAGGAGCACGGCCGGGAACGGTCCGGTGCCGTGCGGGGTGAGCAGGGCGCCCCGGACACGGCCGTACCGGGTGAGGGAGAAGGTGACCGACTCCCGTGTGCAGCCGTCCCCTTCGGTGCTTCGCTCGCCGAACTCGGGGTCGTACGGGGTGTCGTCCCGGCCGACGAACAGGTGCTCCTCGACCTTCGCCCTCGCCGTCCGCCGCCAGGTGCGGAAGTCCCGGATGGGCGAGGTGCCCCAGGCGAGCGGGAAGCGCAGCTCGTCCTTGAGGAGGGGGTGGAAGTCGGGGAGGGTGCCGGTCAAGGCCGGGGCAGGGGCGGCGCCGCCTCGGCGGACCCGGCGGTGGCGCCGCCGAAGAGGGCCGCCGCTCCCGTGCCCACCACGAAGGCCCTCCGCCCCACCGGCACCGGGTCACCGGCGGTCACAGGGCCTCCAGTCCCCGAGATACGTCCGCCGTGTGTGCGCCCGCGCCTCGGCGGCGGTCAGCCGGGGCCGGTTCTCCGGCACCGGGATCACCGCGCCCGGACCGGAGTTGGCGTACTCGCGGAAGCGCATGGTCTGCCAGGGGTAGATCTCGCGCATGTTGGTGTACGGGGTGACCGCGTCGATCCCGGGCCCGATCCAGGTGTCCCGCACGACCAGCGAGGGCCAGGCGGTCGTCTCGTACGAGGGCACCCAGGGCCGGGCGATCTTGTACGCGGCGTCCTCGGCACCGGAGGTGATCCGACCGCGCAGCGCGAGGAAGCCGTAGGGGTTGGCGCGGGCGGTCGCGGGGGCGAAGACCATGCCCTTGGGGGTGAAGGTCACCTCCCGCTGGAGGGTGCGGAAGTGACAGGAGTCGAAGACGGCCCTCGCCCGCCCGAACACGAAGTCCACATCGCCCTCGATGTGGCAGTGGCGGTAGTACTGCCGGTCGAAGGCGTCGAGCGCGGTGGTGTCCGCGAACAGCGTGTCCTGGTGGGCGAGGAAGCGGACGTTCTCGAAGTGCGACCGGTCCCCGGTGACGTACGCGGCGACCGCCTGTGTCCCCGTCCAGTCGGGGTGGTCGGCGCGCAGCCAGTCGTTGGCGAGGGTCAGGTCGCGTACGGTCAGGCCGGGCGCCGCCGAGGTGAAGGTGGCGGAGCCCGCGGTGCCGTAGGTGCCGCCCTCGGGCCTCGGGGTGCCGTTGGCACGGTCGAAGACGACGACGGCGGCGCGCGGGTCGCGGGACGCGCCACGCAGGGTCAACTCCCCTTTGTCCGCAGGGATGTTGACGACCTGCCGGTACGTCCCCGGGTGGACGACGATCGTCCACCCGGGGCCGGTGGCGGCGTTCACGGCGGCCTGGAGGGACCCGCCGGGCCGGACGTGCAGAATCCGGCGGGTGCGCTCGTGGGCGAACGCCGGGGCCGGGCCGACGCCGGCCAGGCCACCGGCGGCTCCGGCGATCCCGGTCAGCAGTGTGCGCCGCCGCATCTCAGCACCTCTCCCACGGGGTCCAGTCGCCGAGATACGCCTCACGGGTGGCCGACGCGGCTTGCGCGGCCGTGAGTTGGGGCCGGTTCTCGGGGACGGAGACGACGGCGCCGGGCCCGGTGTTCCGGTACTCGGCGAAGCGCTGGTCCTGCCAGGGGAAGCCCGAGGACATATTGGTGTACGGCGCCACCGCGTCGATCCCGGCACCGAGGCGGGTCTCGCGCACGGTGAGCATGGGCCGGGCGGTGGTGTCGGAGCTGGGCACCCAGGGGCGGGCCAGCTTGTAGTGGCCGTCCGGGGCCCCGCTGGTGATCCGGCCGCCGGTGACCAGATAGCCACGCGGGTTGGCGCCGGCCGTGGAGGGCGCGAAGACGAACCCGTACGGGGCCGACGCCAGATCGGTCCTGGTCAGGGTGTGGAAGCGGCAGCGCTCGAACACGGCCGTGGCCCGCCCGAAGACGAAGTCCACGTCCCCCTCGGCGTAGCAGTCCCGGAAGTACTGCCGGGCGAAGGTGCCGAGCGCCATCGAGTCGGCGTACAGGGTGTCCTGATGCCCGAGGAACCGGCATCGCACGAACGCCGACCGGTCGCCCTGCACCTTGATGGCGACGGCCTGGGTGCCGCTGATCTCCGGGTGGTCGGCGCGCAGCCAGTCGTTGGCGAAGGTGAGGTCGCGCGCGGTGAACCCGTCGGCCTGGACGAGGGTCGTGGCCGATCCGGTGGTGCCGTAGGTGCCGCCGCCGGGCTTCGGCGTCCCGGCGGCGTTGTCGTAGACGACCACGACATCGCGCGGGTCGCCCGAGGCACCGATCCAGGTCATCTCCGTACGGGCGGCCGTGACGGCGACCGTCTCCCGGTACACGCCCGGGGCGAGGACCAGGGTGTAGCCGCTGCCGCTCGCGGCGGTGACGGCGGCCTGGACGGTGGTGAAGTCACCGGCGCCGCCGGCGTGCACGTACAGAGTCCGGGCGGTGAGGCGGGCGGAGGGCGAACCGTACCGGCCGAAGACCCGGCGGCCGTGGGCGGCTCGGGCGTGGGGCGCGGCCCCGAGCGTGAGCGCGGCCCCGGCGCCGACTGCGGTGACGACGAACGCCCTTCTGGACACGCCTGCATGACGTTCCGTCATCAGCAGACCTTTCCGGCGCCCGCGCCGCCCGCGACGATGCCCGGTACCGCGCGCGGCGAGTCGACCTCGGTCCGCAGGGTCGGTGTCCACCCGGCGCCGGACTGGAGGATCTCCGCGGGGATCTCCGCGTTGTGGACGGCGATGAGGTCCGTCAGCCTGCCGTTGACGTAGTTGTTCTCGGCGGTGAGCGGGGACTCGTTCCACTTCTTCAGGGTCTTGCCGACGCTCGCGCCCGCGGGCAGGGAGATCGCGTTGTCGCTGGCGTGCAGCTGCGAGCGGAAGCCGACGCCGAAGAGGTGGTAGTCGTGCTTCTGCTCCTCGGCCACCACGTAGTGGTTGTTGTAGACGTCGACCTGTCCGAACCGCACGCGCGGGGAGCGCTGGAGGATCCCGTCGAAGCGGTTGTGGTGCAGGGTGACCTTGAGCTTGCCGGTGTCGTCGGCCACGTGGCCGTCGCCGTTGCCGATCAGCATGTTCTTGTCGTGGTTCTGGAAGCGGTTCCAGGAGACGGTCACGTAGTTGGAGCCGCGCACGATGTCCGTGAGGCCGTCGTGCTGCTGGAAGACCTTGCCGAAGTAGCTCGGCCGCTCACTGTCGGGGTAGCGGCCGTCGGTGAACGTGTTGTGGTCCAGCCAGACGTGGTCGGTGCCGTAGACGACCACGGCGTCGTACTCGGAGTTCCAGTTGCCGGTGTTGTTGTCGTCCGTCGGGTCCCACTTGGGGAAGCAGTCGAGCGGCGCCTCGATGGTGAGGTTGCGCATGATGACGTTGGAGACGGCCTTGATCTGGAGGCTGCCGCCGAGGATGCCGGAGTTCTTGCCGACGCCGACGATGGTGGTGTTGGACGGGACGGCGGCCTTGATCGCCGAGTCCTGGTTCGCCATGGACGCGACCCGCGCGTCCTCCTGGGGGCCCTTGGCGACCTGGTCGTTGCCGTAGACGGCCGGGTCGTAGTCCTTGAGGTACTGCTGGAGGTCGTAGCCGCCCGTGACGAAGGACTCGCACCCCTCGGAGACGGCGTCGATCATCCCCTTCACCTTGATGATCTTCGGCGCGTCACCGCCGGCTCTCAGCGCGGCCTTGAACTCGGCCCAGGTGGTGACGGTGTAGACGTGCGAGGCGTCGGCGGCCGAACCGCCGGTGGTCCCGCCCACCGCCGAACCCCAGCCGTCACCGGCGCCGAGGACCTGCCGGCCGAGGTCCCGCCCCTGGGACTGGGCGACACCGGTCCCGGCGGCACCGAGCACGAGCGCGGTGCAGCCGACGAGAGCCGCTGCGGCATGGGCATGCCAGATATGAGGACGCATGAATACGGTTCCTTTCAAAGCAAAGGGGGAGGGAGGTCTTTTCTCGGGGGCGCGGGGAACCGCGCGAAGGGCGACTACGCCTGGGGCCAGGTGATCCAGGAGTCCGGGATCTCCTCACCCAGACGCCGGACGTCCCGCAGGGAAAGCACCCGGTGCCGCAGCAACTCATCCGCGACCAGCCGGGCCACGGCGATCGCCCCCGGCGGATTGAAGTGCGTGTTGTCCTGCTCGGTGGCGGTCCAGTTGAAGTACTTCTTGGTCTCCTCGACCCCGAGCCGCTGCCACAACGCGATCGACAGCGCCTGGATGTCGAGAAGCGCGACACCCTCCTCCGCGGCGAGAGCGATCGCCGCTGCCGGATAGTCGCCATGGGTCGGCACGGCGTTGCCGCTCGCGTCGAACTTTCTGCGCTCGACGGAGGTGGCGAGGACGGGCCGGGCGCCCCGCGCCCGCGCGCCGTCGATGTACTGGCGCAGATGGTCCTGGTACGTCGTCCACGGCTCGGTGTACCGCGTGGGATCGGCGACCTTGGAGTCGTTGTGCCCGAACTGGACGATCAGGAAGTCCCCGGGCCTGATCGCCTCAAGAACGACAGCGAGCCGCCCCTCGTCGATGAAACTCTTCGAACTACGGCCGTTCACCGCGTGGTTGGAGACCTTCAGCCCCGCCCGGAGGAAGAACGGGAGTGCCATGCCCCACCCGGTCTCGGGCGCGGCGTCGGCGTACTTCTGCGCGGCGGTGGAATCACCGGCGATGAAGACCGTCCGCTCCCGCCGCGCCGGCGCGGCGGAGGCGGTCCCGGTGGCGGCGGCCCCGAGCGGAACGGCGGCGAGAGCCGCACTGGCGACTTGTCTACGAGTGAGTGACACGTGCGGGTGCCTTCCCAGGAGGGCCCCGCGCCCCAGCTCTTAGGGGCGCGGGACTGTGACATATGCGGCTCCGCCGCGTGGGCGCGACCAGCCACATCAAACGCGCAGCCGGCCACGAACGATCCGGACCGAGCTACTAGCCCTTCTGCTCGCTCCATTCGGCCTGAGCCTTGTTCAACTGGTCGGCCAGCGTGTCCAAGAACTCCTTCGCACTGCTCTGACCATCCATCACCTTCTGGAACCCCGGCTCGTTGTCGGCCTTCGAGATCGTGTTCCAGTCCGGCAGGTAGTACGGCAACTGCACGATCGTGGTCGACCCGTCGGTCAGCGCGGCGGCGGCCAGCTTCGTCGGCTCGGCATCGGAGATCCACGTGTCCTTCGCGGCGTCGTTGTTCGACGGCACCTGCCCGGCGGACTTGTTGAACTTGGAGTTCTCCTCGTGCGAGGTCGCGAACTCGATGAACTTCCAGGCGGCTTCCTTGTTCTTCGAGCTCTTGAACATGCCGAGCCCGTCGACCGGGTTGGACACCTGGACCCGCTTGCCGCCGGGCCCGGTCGGCTGCGGGATGCCCCGGAACCTGTCGGCGCCGAACGCCTTCACATGGTCCTGGTACGACCCCAGGTTGTGGTTCAGCATCCCGATCGTGCCGGAGTCGAACTGCGCGACCATCTTGGTGAAGTCGTTGTTGAGGTCTGCCGCGGGCGTGACCTTCTTGTACAGGCCGACGTACTTCTCCAGGGCCGCGATGTTCTTCGGGTCGTTGACGGTGGTCTTCTCCCCGCTCGCGTCCCAGAACGAGGTGATCCCCGACTGCCCGTACATCGCGTCCAGCGCCTGCGCGATGGACCCGGCGCCGCCGCGGATGGTGTAGCCGAACGCGTTCTTGTCCTTGTCGGTGAGCTTCTCGGCCGCCGCGTAGAACTTGTCCCAGTCGGTCGGGTCCGCGAGGCCCGCCGCCTTGAACAGGTCGGTGCGGTAGTAGAGGACACCGTTGTTGGCGGAGGTCGGGATCGAGTACAGGGCCTCGCCGCCGCCGGCCGACTTCAGGGACTCCACCATCGACTCGTTGAGCTTGCCGCTGAGGGAGGACTTGGCGAGCCGGTCGTCCAGCGGCTCCAGCGCGCCCTGCGCGGCGAACCCGGCGGCCATGGCCGCGCCGACACCGCCGACGTCCGGGAGACCGCCGCCCTGGATGGAGGTGTCGACCTTGGACTGGTACTCGGTGGCGGCGATCCCGACGTACTCGACCTCGATGTCCGGGTTGGCCTTCTCGAAGTCGGTGATGATCTCCTTCCAGATGTCGGTGCGGACACCGCCGTTGTTGTCCCAGAAGAGGACCTTGCCCTTGCCGCTTCCTTCGGAGCCCTTGTCGCCGCCCGTGCCGCTGCCGTCGTCACCGCAGGCGGTGGCGGTCAGTGCGAGGACGGAACCCAGGGCGACGGCCACGGCGGCACGCCTGCTTCTGCGATTGCTGATCTTCATTGAACGGCTCTCTCTTCTGGATACGAGGGTTATGAAGTTGTGGGGGTCTCTTGTGCCACGGAGCGGACCGGACTGGCCGCAACGACCGCGGCGGCCGACCTGCACTTCACACGGAATCTGATAACGCGTGAGGCATGACGCAGCAGGTCAGGCGGGCTTTCAGGTACCGCTTTCACCCCACGGACGAGCAGGCAGCTGAGCTGTCCCGCACGTTCGGCGGTGTCCGCCTCGGGTACAACAAGGCGCTGGAGGAGCGCGCGCGTGCCTGGTACGGGGAGCAGCGCCGCGTCTCTTACGTGCAGTCGTCCGCCGCACTGACGGCGTGGAAGAAGACCGAGGAACTCGCCTTCCTCACCGAGGTCTCCTCCGTCCCGCTCCAGCAGGCACTGCGCCATCTCCAGGCGGCGTTCGGGAACTTCTTCGCCAAGCGCGCCCAGTACCCACGCTTCAAGAGCCGGAAGAAGTCCCGTGCGTCGGCCGAGTACACCCGCAGTGCCTTCACTTGGCGCGACGGGCGCCTGACGCTGGCGAAGATGGTCGCTCCGCTGCGGATCCGCTGGTCGCGTCCGCTCCCGGAAGGAGCAGAGCCCTCGACGGTGACCGTGTCCCGCGACAGCGCCGGACGTTGGTTCGTCTCGATGCTGTGCGAGGACACCGTTGCCCCCGCGCCCGCCTCGGACCTGGCAGTCGGTCCGGACGCAGGAATCACCTCCCTCGCGACCCTGTCCACCGGGGAGAAGATCACCAATCCCCGGCACGAGCGCCGTGACCGCGCTCGCCTCGCCCGCGCGCGGCGAGAACTGTCGCGGAAGGTGAAGGGTTCCCACAACCGGGAGGAGGCCCGGGGGAAGGTGGCCAAGGTGCATGCCCGGATCGCCGACCGGCGCCGGGACTTCCTGCGCAAACTCACCACTCGGCTCGTCCGTGAGAACCAAACGCTCGTGATCGAGGACCTCACCGTCCGCAACCTGCTGAAGAACGGCAAGCTCGCGCGCGCCATCTCGGACGCGGCGTGGACGGACCTCCGCTCGATGCTGGAGTACAAGTGCGCCTGGTACGGGCGCGAACTCGTCGTGATCGACCGCTTCTTCCCCAGCTCCAAACTGTGCGGGGCCTGTGGCACGATCACGGCGAAGCTGCCGCTGAACGTCCGAACCTGGACGTGCGAGTGCGGCGCGGTGCATGACCGCGACGCGAACGCGGCACGCAACATCCTGGCCGCCGGGCTGGCGGCGTCTGCCTGTGGAGACGGTGTAAGACCTCAACGGGAGTCCTCCCGGACGGGGCGATCGTCGGCGAAGCAGGAAACCCAGCGGGCGACCGCTGGAACCCCCCACCCGTAGAGCTGGGGAGGAAGTCAATGCGGCTCCCAACAGCCGTTCGTTCGAATGACGTGCGTAGAGCTATGGGTCGGGCTACGAGCGAGTGATGCGGAATCGCGTGAACATGGCCGCCCCGGCGTGTCCGCCACCGGTGGGCGCGACCGCGAAGAGGCCGAGCAGGGCGCCGACCCAGCGCCAGGGGGTGGCGGCGAAGACCTGTCCCGAGGGCTCCCACCCCTCCCCCACGTCGTAGGAGAAGCGGCAGCGCGCCCCGGTCGAGGTCTCGATCCGCAGCCGGGCCCGCCCGCCGGGCGCCGGGCGCGGATGGTCGGCGTCCCGTTCCCGGTCGGCGACCGTCTCGGCGAACCGGTGGACGAGGTGCGCGGTCCCGTCGGCACCCCGCTGGAGCCCGATCCAGCGGAACGCGTCCCCGAGCACGGCGAGCCCGGCCCGCGCCCCCGGATCCTCGCTGCCGAGAGCCAGCTCCACCTCGATCACGGCCGGGGTCCCCGGCAGCCGCTGGGTGAGCACATTCGCCAGTTTCCGCAGGTCGTGCGCGTGCACGGAGCGTACGCAGGTGAGCCGCAGCCCGTCCCCGGAGTGCTGGGTGGCCCAGCCGTTCTGCGGGTTGGCGGTCCACTGCCACTGGCGTCCGAACCGGCCGCCGGGGAAATCGTCGTCGGTGGCGGGCGCGGCCGGCGGCTGCGGCGGCAGCTCCGGCTTGCGGTGGACGGTCACGGGGGCGCCCTCGTCCCCGAGCACCGGCCAGCCTCCTCCGTCGCCCCACCGCATCGGCTGGAGATGGACGACCCTGCCGTACGCGCCGCGCTGCTGGAAGTGCACGAACCAGTCCTCGCCGGCCGCCGTGCGCACCCAGCCGCCCTGGTGCGGCCCGTTGACGTCGGTGTCCTTCTGCTCCAGGACGATCCGCTCCTCGTACGGGCCGAAGAACTCGCGGGAGCGGAAGACGCCCTGCCAGCCGGTCTCCACTCCCCCGGCGGGGGCGAAGATCCAGTACCAGCCGTCGTGGCGGTAGAGCTTGGGCCCCTCCAGGGTGAACCAGCCGGGGAGCCGGTCCGCGTCCACGACGACCTTGCCCTCGTCCAGCAGTCCGGTGCCGTCGGGCCGCATCCGGTGCCCGGTGAGCCGGTTCTTGACGCCGGAGCGGGACTTGGCCCAGGCGTGCACGAGGTACGCCTCACCGGTCTCCTCGTCCCACAGCGGGCAGGGGTCGATGAGTCCCTTGCCCGCCTCGACCAGGTACGGGCGGGTCCAAGGGCCCCTGATCTGCGGGGAGTTGATCTGGTAGATCCCGTGGTCGGGGTCGCCCCAGAAGATCCAGAACCGGTCGTCGAAGTGGCGGAGCGAGGGCGCCCACACCCCGCAGTCGTGGCGCGGGACCCTGAACTCGGCGGCCGGTTCGAGGAGTGGGAGGGCGTGGCCGACGAGTGTCCAGTTGACCAGGTCCCGGGAGTGGAGGAGGGGAAGGCCCGGGGCCCGGCCGAAGCTGGAGGCGGTCAGGTAGAAGTCGTCGCCCACGCGCAGGACATCGGGGTCGGACCAGTCGGCGTCGAGGATCGGATTGCGGTACGTGCCGTCGCCCCGGTCGGCGGAGAAGGCGGGCGCGCTCACCGAGGTGGTCACGGGCTCACCGCCTTCCGTACGAGTGCCGCCGCCTCGCCCCGGTCGAGGGTGCCGTCGGCGACGACGGTGACGACCCGGCGTACGACGGTTCCGCCCGGCTCGACCGGGAGGCGGTCCGTGGCGGCGAGGGAGGAGCCGACGCCCGGGTACTCGTCGGCGCGGACGAACCACGGGTCGCGGCGGGTGGTCTGCGTGGCCCCGGCGAAGACGAGTGTCCAGGTGCCGCCGGCCAGCGCGAGCCAGTCGGCGGGGCGGCCGTGGACCTCGGCCTCGCCCTCCGCGTCGGCGGTGAAGACCCGGGGTGCCGCGGCCTCCTTGCGGGCCCGCCAGAAGAAACCGCCGTACGCGGCGCCGGGGCGGCCGTTGGTGGCGGGGCTGCCGATCGACACCGGGGCACGGGTGATGTTGGTGAGGGAGAAGGTGAAGTCCAACGCCCAAGCGGTGTCGGTGAGTTCGGTGGCCGCGACGGTACGGCGCTCGCGCAGTAACTCGGTGCCGGACGCCACCCAGCGCAGTTCCTCGACGAAGCCGTCGGGGTCGCGCAGTTGGAAGGCGGTGTGGCGCTGGGAGCCGTGGTTGTCCAGCTCGGTCGGGCCCTGATCGCGGACGTGGGTACGCCCGCCCCAGAAGTTGTGCCCCTCGACATCGGGAACGGCGACACCGACGCCGAGGTGGTGGAGGTGGTCGGCGGGGCTCAGTTCGGTGACCGCCGTACCGGACAGGGTGGTGACGGGGTGGAGACAGGGGCGCGGGGAGAGCCGGACCGGCAGTTCGGGCCGGGTGAGATAGCGGCCCACCGGACGGCCCGCCACGCGCAGGACGAGGGACTCGTCGGTCATCGTCACGTGCTCACCTCTTTCGCTGGGGCATCGGGGAGCGCCCAGGGGGCGCCCAGCTCGGAGTAGAGGGCGAGGGTGTCGGCGGCGGCCGTGACCAGGGAGTCGATGCCGTCGACGATCCGGCGGTCCTCCTCGGGCAGGTGGTGCCAGGCCTCGGTCGGGAGCGCGACCGGGTCGGGGGCGGTGCGGATCGCCTCGACGACCTTCATGAACGCGCCGGTCACGTCCGGCGGGACCAGCAGGTCGGTGCCGTCGACGAGGTGGTCGACGAGGTTCTCCAACAGGTCTGTGCGGCCGTACTCGATCTCCTCGGGACCGTGTCCGGCCCGCTGGACGAGCACGCGGTCCTGCTTGTACCAGTAGGTGATCCGGCCGCTGGTGCCGTGCACGACGTTGTACGGCTCGCCCGGGTGCTCGGCGCACAGGGTGACGGCGACGGTGATCCGGCCGCCGTCGGCGGTGGTGACACGGACGCAGGAGGTGTCGTCGGACTCGATGTCGTTGGCGCGCAGCAGTTCGGTCTCGATGCCGGCGACGTCCTCGGCGCGGCCCGCGTCGGCGAGCGCCAGCCCGGTGGCGACGGCGTGCGCGAGGGGGTTGGTGAGCACCCCGTCGATCACGTCCACGCCGTTCAGGCGGCGCTTGCCCGCCCAGGGCGCACGCCGGTAGTACGCCTCGGCGCGGGCCCAGGCCCCGGCGCCGCCGATACCGGTGACCTCACCGATCAGCCCCTCCGCGACCATCTTCCGGATCGCGGGAACGGCGTGCGAGCCCAGCGACTGGAAGCCGATCTGACAGACCGTCCCGGCCGCCGCGACCCCGTCGGCCATCCGGCGGAACTCCGCGTACGACGGGGCCGGCGGCTTCTCCAGCAGGACGTGGACGCCCCGCTCGGCCGCCGTCAGCGCGAGGTCGGTGTGGGTGGGGATCGGGGTGCAGATGACCGCGATCGCGGCGCCCGTCGAGTCGAGGAGTGCCCCGAAGTCGGCGGACTGCTCGGGTGTGCCGAGGCCGTCCGGGATCTCGTCCGCGCCCAGCGGGGTCAGCTCGCAGATCCCGGCGAGCCGGACGATCCCCTTGTCCGCCAGCCGCCGGATGTTCTCCAGATGCCAGCGGCCGTGGCCCCGGGCGCCCGCGAGGACGAGCGGAAGCGGAGTGTCGACAGGGGTGCTGTGCGTGGCGGTGGTCTCGTGCTTGGCGGTGGTCTCGTGCTTGGCGGTGGTCTCGTGCTTGGCGGTGTTCATCGGATCCTCCCTGCGCCCGCGCCGCGTGCCACCTCTCGGTCGGCCTTCCCGGCGCTGTCGATCTTTTGGTGCAGGGTAGGCGTCCAGCCCACGTCGGCCGTGAGGTCACGCTCACTGCCGGAGTTGTAGGCGTTGTGAATGGCGAGCAGATCCATCGGATAGCCGTTGAAGAGGGTGCCCGTCTGGTGCAGCGCGGTGCCGTTCCAGCTCTTCACCAGGTCGGCGACCTCGACATGGCCGGGCGTGGTGAACGCGTTGTTCTCCGCGTACACCGCCGACTCGGTGGAGACACCGAGGGAGTACCGGTGGTCGTGGGCGTCGGCCGGGACGACGTACCGGTTGTTGTAGAGGTGCACCTGCCCGAAGCGGACGCGCGGCGCGCGCTGCACCACGTTCTCGAACTGGTTGTGGTGCAGCGTCACCCGCAGCTTGCCCCGGTCACCGGTGGCGGTGTCCCCGTTGCCGATCAGGATGCCCTTGTCGTGGTCGAGGAAGCGGGACCAGGAGACGGTGACCAGGTCGGCGGCGTTGGTGATGTCGAGCAGACCGTCGTGGCGGAGGTGGTTGCGGCCGAAGTGGGTCGGCTCGTCCGCGTCCGGGTGGCCCTTGTCGGAGAGGGTGACGTGGTCGATCCAGACGTGACTGGCGCCGCGCACCCAGATGTTGTCGTACGCCGTCTTCCAGTCGCCGAGGCCACCGGTGTTGGGCTGCCAGACGGGGAAGCAGTCGTAGGCGTCGCGGAGTTCGAGGTTGCGGACGATGACGTTGTCGACGCCCTTGAGCTGGAGGCTGGCGCCCTTGAGGACGGCATCCTCAAGGCCGACGATGGTGGTGTTGGAGCCGACCGGCAGTTCGATCCGCTCGGCCTGGCGGGCCGCCGACGCCTGGCGGGCCTCCTCCTGGGGGCCGCTGGGCTTGGCGGAGCCCCAGGTGCGCGGGTCGTAGGCGGCCAGGTACGCCTTGAGGTCGTAGCCGTCGGTCGCGTAGTCGGCGCAGTCGAGCCTGTCGCCGTCGTCGGACGTGTTGGCGTCGATGGTCCCCGCGATCCGGATGATCTTCGGGGTGGCGCTGCCGCCGTCGAGCGCGCGGACCAGCTCGCCGCGGGTGCGTACGGTGAGGACATGGGCGTCGTCGGCGGTGGAACCCCCCGTGGTACCACCGTCGGCCGCCGCCCAGCCGTCGTCCGTCGCGAGCGTGTCCCGGCTGATGTCACGGGTCCCGGCGTCGGCCGGGGTGCTGAGCAGGGCGCCCAACAGCCCCAGCGCGAGCGCCGGTTGGAGTCTTCTCATCCCTTCACCGCCCCCGCACTGAAGCCGGTGATCAGCCACTTCTGGATGAAGGCGAAGACGATGACCACCGGGACGGCGGCGATGATGCCGCCGGCCGCCAGCGCGCCCAGGTCGACGCTGTCCGCGCTGAGCAGGGTGTTGAGGCCGACCGGGATGGTCTGCTTGTCCTGGTTGCTGAGGAACATCAGGGCGAACAGGAAGTGGTTCCAGGAGTGCACGAAGGCGAAGGAGCCGACGGCGATCAGACCGGGCCGCAGCAGCGGCAGCACGACCACCCGGAACGCGGTGAACCGGTTGCAGCCGTCCACCCAGGCCGCTTCCTCCAGCGAGTACGGCACGTTCTTGATGAAGTTGCTGATCAGGATGATCGACAGCGGCAGCTGGAAGACCGTCTCGGCGAGGATGACACTGCCCAGCGAGTTGATCATCCGCAGCTCGGCGAAGATCTGGAACAGCGGGACCAGGAGCAGCGCGCCCGGCACGAACTGGGAGCAGAGCAGCGCCAGCATGAACCCGCGCTTGATCTTGAAGTCGAAGCGGGCGAGGGCGTAGCCGCCGGCCAGGGCGACGAGCGTGGTCATCAGCAGGGTGACGACTCCGACGAGCACGCTGTTCTGGAAGTAGACCCCGAAGCTGCGCTCGTTCCACACCTTCTCGAAGTGCTCGAAGGTCATGGGCCAGGGCACGAGCGAGGTCGAGCCGGGCTTGCGGAGCGCGAAGAGCAGGATCCAGTAGAAGGGGACGAGGGTGAAGACCAGATAGATCGACAGGGGCAGGTAGATGTGCCGGCGCGGGACCTCGTCCCAGGCGCGGCGGACCTTGCCCGGTCGCCGCGGGGGCTCCTCGGCCACGGGCGCGGGCCGCACGGGGGCGACCTTCTCGGCGTCCTGGGTGATCACTTGGACTCGCCTCCGAACTTGCTCAGCCGCAGATAGACCATCGAGCAGAAGAGCAGGATCACGAACGCGACCGTGGTCAGGGCGGACGCGTAGCCGAAGTTGTGGGCGTCGACGGAGGTGTTGGCGATGTAGAGGGGGAGCGTCGTGGTCTCCCCCGCAGGGCCGCCGCCGGTCAGGGTGTAGAGGAGGTCGACGTTGTTGAACTCCCACACGGCCCGCAGCAGCGTGGAGAGGATGATCGCGTCCTTCAGGTGCGGCAGCGTGATGTGCAGGAACTGCCGGACGCGGCTGGCGCCGTCGACCTCGGCGGCCTCGTACAGGTCCTTCGAGATGGACTGGAGGTCGGCGAGGATGAGGATGGCGAAGAAGGGGACACCGCGCCACAGGTCGGCGACGATCGCCGCCGAGAAGACGGTGGAGGTGTCGGAGAGCCAGCTGGTGCCGTACTCGCCGATGCCCATGTCCGCGAGGTAACGGGTGATGCCTGTCTGGGAGTTGTAGAGGAGCACCCAGATCGCGGAGGTCAGGACGCCGGAGACGGCCCAGGGCGAGAAGACCAGCGCGCGGCCGAGGGACCGGCCGACGAACGTCTGGTTGACGATCAGCGCGAGCGCCAGACCGAACAGCAGTTGCAGCGAGACCTCGACGATCACCCACTTGGCGCTGAAGACGAGGGTGTCCCAGAAGATGGGGTCCTCGGTGAAGGCGTGGACGAAGTTGTCGAAGCCGGCGAAGCCGTTCCGCCAGGGTTTGGTGGGGTTGTAGTGCTGCAGGCTGTAGTAGAAGACGCTGATGACCGGGTAGGCGATGAAGCCCAGCATGAGCAGGGCGGCCGGGGCGATCAGCAGGTACGGCAGCCTGCGCGGGGTCGCCGAGGTACGGCGCGCACGGCTCCGCGCACGGCTCCGCCGGGGTGGCGCGGGCGGTTTCGCCACGGCTGCGGCTTGGGCCATGACTGGGGCTCCGTTTCTGGGTACGTCGTGGTGCGTTGTGTTGCCTTGTCGTGTGTTGTCGTGCGTTGTCTTGACTTGCCTTGTCTTGCAGGAAGCGCTTTCTCGATGTGCAGGGGTGTGTCTGGTTTCGCGGTACGGGGTGCGTCTTGGGGTGCGTTGGCGGGTGCGGGCGTGGGGGCTTGTCGCGCAGTTCCCCGCGCCCCTTACGGGGCGCTCAGCCCGCGTACGGGTCCGGGACCTTGCCCGGTCTGGCCAGGAACTCGAAGTCGCAGCCGGTGTCCGCCTGGGTGATCTGGTCGTTGTAGAGGGCGCCGTAGCCGCGTTCGTAGCGGGTGGGCGGTGGGGTCCAGTCGGCGCGGCGGCGCTCCAACTCCTCGTCGTCCACGTTGAGTCGGAGCGTGCGTGCCTCGACGTCCAGGGTGATCGAGTCACCGGTGCGGACCAGGGCGAGAGGTCCGCCGATGTACGACTCCGGTGCCACGTGCAGGGCGCAGGCGCCGTAACTCGTGCCGCTCATCCGGGCGTCGGAGATCCGCACCATGTCCCGTACGCCCTGCTTCAGCAGATGGTCGGGGATGGGCAGCATCCCGTACTCGGGCATACCCGGTCCGCCCTTGGGCCCGGAGTTGCGCAGCACCAGGACGGTGTCGGCGGTGATGCCGAGGGACGGGTCGTTGATGGTCCGCTGCATGGTCCGGTAGTCGTCGAAGACGACCGCCGGGCCGGTGTGTTCGAGCAGGTGGGGCTCGGCGGAGATGTGCTTGATGACCGCGCCGTCCGGGCAGAGGTTGCCGCGCAGCACGGCGACCCCGCCCTCGGTGGCGACCGGGTTGTCCCGGGTCCGGATCACGTCGTCGTTGTGCACCTGCGCCCCGTCGAGCTGCTCACGCATCGTGTCGTGCGAGACGGTCGGCCGGTCCAGGTGGAGCAGGTCGGTGATCCGGGAGAGGAAGCCGGGGAGGCCGCCCGCGAAGTGGAAGTCCTCCATCAGGTACCGCTGACCGCCGGGCCGGACGTTGGCCAGCACCGGGACCGTACGGGCGATGCGGTCGAAGTCGTCCAGGGTGAGCTTGACGCCCGCGCGGCCGGCCATGGCGATGAGATGGATGACCGCGTTGGTGGAGCCGCCGAGTCCGAGGACGGTGGTGACGGCGTCCTCGAATGCGTCGGCGGTGAGGATGTCGCTCAACTTCCGGTCCCGGTGGACCAGTTCGACGATCCGGAGCCCGGCGGCTGCCGCCATGCGGTCGTGGCCCGAGTCGACGGCCGGGATGCTGGACGCGCCGGGGACCGTGACGCCGAGGGCCTCGGCGGCGGCGGTGAGCGTGGAGGCCGTGCCCATCGTCATGCAGTGGCCCGGCGAACGAGCGAGACCGGACTCCAGTTCGGTCATCTCGCAGTCGCCGATGAGCCCGGCGCGCTTGTCGTCCCAGTACTTCCACATGTCGGTGCCGGAGCCGAGGATCTCGTTGCGCCAGTGGCCCGGCAGCATCGGCCCGGCGGGCACGAAGACGGTGGGGAGATCGACACTCGCCGCGCCCATCAGCAGCGCCGGGGTCGACTTGTCGCAGCCGCCCATCAGGACGGCCCCGTCGACCGGGTACGAGCGCAGCAGCTCCTCGGTCTCCATCGCGAGCATGTTGCGGTAGAGCATGGGGGTCGGCTTCTGGAAGGTCTCGGAGAGGGTCGAGACCGGGAACTCCAGCGGGAAACCGCCCGCCTGCCACACACCCCGCTTGACCGCCTGCGCGCGGTCCCGGAGGTGCACATGACAGGGATTGATGTCCGACCAGGTGTTGAGGATCGCGATGACCGGCTTGCCGAGATGCTCCTCGGGGAGATAGCCGAGCTGACGGGTGCGGGCCCGGTGGCTGAAGGAGCGCAGCCCCGACGAGACACCGCTGCCGTACCACTGGTGGCTGCGGAGATCCTCGGGCTTCTTCCTGTCGACGGGCCTGCTCATATCGACCATCCGGCGGCTATGGCGGCGACCTCGGCGCGTTCGGTCTCGGGAAGCTGCCTGCTGGGGGCCCGGACGTCGCGGTGGCAGAGGCCGAGGGAGGCGAGGGCCTCCTTGACGACGGTGACGTTGTTGGCGGAGCCGTTGGCGGCGCGCAGCTCCTCGAAGCGGCGGATCTGCTCCCACACCTTCATGGCTGCCGGGAAGTCCCCCGATCGAAGCGCTTCGATCATGTTCAGCGAGACGGCCGGGGCGACGTTCACCAGCCCCGAGGTGAAGCCGGTGGCGCCGGCCGAGAAGTAGGAGGGCGCGTACGGCTCGGCGAGCCCGGCGACCCAGACGAAGCGCTCCAGGCCGGCGTCACGGGCGAAGGCGGCGAAGCGGGCGGCGTCCGGGACGGCGTACTTGACCCCGATGACGTTCGGGCAGTCGTCGGCGAGTTCCACGAGCCGCTCCCCGGTGAGCTGGGCGTTGCGGATGTAGGGCACGACGCCCAGCTCGGGCACGGCCTCCGCGATCGCCCGGTGGTAGTCGACCCAGCCGCTCTGCGAGACATAGGGGTGGACCGGCTGATGGACCATCACCATCCGCGCCCCGGCCGCGCGGGCGTGCTCGGCGGAGGCGATCGCGGTCGGGATGTCGTGCCCGACGCCGACCAGGATCACGGCGCGGTCGCCGACCTCGTCCATGGTCAGCTCGGTGACGAGCCGGCGCTCCTCGGGGGTGAGGGCGTAGAACTCGCCGGTGTTGCCGTTGGGGGTGAGGGTGGTGACGCCTCCGTCGAGCAGCCGACGCAGCAGGGCCCGGTGGGCGCCCTGGTCGACGGTGCCGTCCTCGGCGAACGGAGTCACCGGGATCGCCACCACGTCGGCCAGAGCCGTCCGTTGGGTCTCGAACGTCACGCTGCTCATGGATGACCTTCCTCTGCAAGGAGTTCTTGGAGGACTGCGGAGGGCGGGCGGGGCCGCCGCGTCGGGCGGCTCCGCCGTGCCTCGTGGACTCGGGGGCTTACTGGGACCGCTGGGCCTGCTGTTCCACTCGGGCCTCCGGGAAGGCCCGTTCGACGAACGAGGCGATGTGCGCGTACAGGGCGGCGGCGGCGCCGTCCGCGTCTCCGTCGAGGGCGAGCCGCAGGATCTCCCGGTGCTCGGCGGCCTCCCGCTCCCAGGAGGGGTCGGCGGCCCAGGCGACGGCCGAGACCAGCGCGGCCTGGTCGCGTACCTCGTCGAGCATCCGGCCGAGCAGCGGGTTGCCGCACGGTACGTACAGCGCGCGGTGGAACTCCCGGTTGGCCAGCGACCGTTCGGCGGTGTCCGAGGCCTCGTCGGCCCTGGTCAGCGCATCGCTCGCGGCGTCCCACGGGACCTCGCGCCGCACCGAGCGGCGCAGCGCCTCCGGCTCCAGGAGCAGCCGTACGTCGTAGACCTCCCGTGCCATGTCCGCGTCCACCATGCGCACCGTGACACCCTTGTACTGGTTCATCACGACCAGCCCGGTCCCGGCCAGCGTCTTCAGCGCCTCGCGCACGGGCGTCTTGGACACGCCGAACTGCGCGGCCAGCTCGGTCTCGACCAGGGCCTGACCGGGCGTCAACTGCCCGGTGAGGATGCGGTGCTTGATCCCCTCCAGCACGAACTGCGTGCGGGACGGGATCGGCGTGGGCACAGAGGTCATGCGCGCCTCTCGAAGTCTTGCGTGCGGGATCTCACGTATGGGATCTCACGTATGGGATCTCACGTATCGCGTCTCATATATGACGTACGAAGTACGACGCGTTGAACGTAGGAGGGCCTCTGTGTTTCGTCAATGCTTCTGTCAAAAGAAGATGTGCCCGCCGTCACACCATCTTGGTGTCGCCCTCGCGTGCGCTGTCGGTGGGGCCGCCGAAGACGACGGCCGCCCGTCCGGTCGCGCCCTCCGGGGTGAGCGTGGGCCCCACATGGGTGATCAGCAGCCGGCCGGCGCCCTTGGCGTACGTCCCGGCCTCCTCCGGTGTGAGATGCACCCGGGGTTCGCCTTCGCGATGTGTGTCGACGTCCGCCTCGCACAGGAACAGGTCGGCGCTGCCCGCCAGTCGGCCCAGCGCGTCGCACGGGCCGCTGTCCCCGGAGTACGCGAACACCCGGCCCTGGCACTCGGCGCGCAGCCCGTAGGACTCCACGTCGTGGACGACGGCACGGGCGGTGAGGGTGAGGTTCCAGTGCCGGGCGGAGTGGCCGTCGTACAGGGGACGGAAGTCGAAGACGCCGTTCAGGAAGGTGGTGTCCGACCGCCCTAAGCAACCCGCGAGCCGGGCGGCGCAGTCGCGGGGCGCGTAGACGGGCAGCGGCGCGGGCAGAGTGAGGCCGCCGTACGCGAACCCGTACAGCGCGGCGATCAGATCGGCGCTGTGGTCCGCGTGCAGATGCGAGATCCAGATCGCCGTGAGCCGGGTGGGATCCGTGTGCTGCTGCAACTCGGCGAACGTGCCGAACCCCGCGTCCACCCATATCTCGGCGCCCCCGCCCCGCAGCAGATACCCGGAGGCCGGCCGGCCCGGACGGGGATGCGGTGAGGCGGTGCCGAGGACGGTGAGGCTCAGGGGCATGTCCGCGAGCGTACGGAGACGGGCGGGGGCGTGCGCCGGGTTTGTGCGTTCTTTCGCAGGGTTGTACGCGGGACAGGGCCCGGCACGCCGAGAGCACGCTCCCCCAGTCCCGGCTTCGCTCGACCGGGAGGGGCCCCCACGACGCCGCGAGGCCGCCCTCCGGGCGACGACGGGAAGGTGACGACAGGCCCTAGGCACGGCCCTGGTGGAACAGGTCCCCCTACCGCTGCCGCTGACGGCGACCGGGACGATGTCCCTCCTGACGGCGGCCCGGCTGCTGCGCACGCGCTGACGCGTGGGGGACCCTGGACGCATGGGCGAAGTGATCCGCGACATCACGATCTCGGCCGACGGCTGCTCCGCCGGGCACCACCAGACGGAGGAACGCCCGTTCGGCGACGACGGCGGCGACGGTTCGGGCGGCAGGCTGCACGCCTGGATGTTCGACACCCCGGAGGAGAACCGGGCCGAGATCGAGCGCCTGAACACCGCCGGGGCCTTCGTCATGGGGCGCAATATGTTCGGCCCGGTGCGCGGCGCGTGGGACCGGCGGTGGAACGGCCGGTGGGGCGACGAACCGCCGTTCCACGCACCGGTGTTCGTGCTCGCCCATCACGCGCGCGAGCCGCGGCCGATGGCCGGCGGCACCACGTACCACCTCGTCACGGACGGCATCGCCGCCGCCCTGGCACGGGCCCGCGCGGCAGCCGGGGACGGCGACGGTGATGTCACCGTCCTCGGCGGCGCGACCACCGTCAACCAGTACCTCACCGCCGGTCTGATCGACGAACTGCGCCTGCACATCGTCCCCTTCACCCTCGGCACGGGCACCCGTCTCTTCGAGGGCGTCCCCCCGCTGGGGCTGGACCAGCTGACCTCGCGTGCGGCGAGCCAGGTCACCCACGTGACGTACCGCGTGCTGCGCTGAGCCGAAGGCCGTGGCACCCGCGCCCTTCTCGCCTCACCCCACCGCCGTCAACGCCTCCCGTACCGCCGTCAGGTCCTGGTCGGAGGCCAACCCCGCGTGGTACAGGCGGAGTTCCGTCGCCCCCAGTTCCACCGCGCGTCCCGCGTCCTCGGCCAGGGTCACGGGGCTGCCGCCCATGCCGGAGACGATGCCGAAGTTGGCGGCCAGGACAGCGCCTTCGGCGCCGGCCTCCGCGAAGGCGGGCAGCAGGCCGGGGCCGCCCGCGCACGGGACGACGACGCCGTCGGCCACGCCCAGGATGTGCGCGGGGTCGACGCCGGGGTTGGCCCCGCAGTGGTGGGTCACCGGGTCGGCGTGCAGCAGGACCTGGAAGCCCGCGGGCGCGGCGGCCCGTACCGCCGTGACGGCCGTCTCCTGGAGGGAGCGGGCGATCGCGTCGCGCCACACCCGGGTCGCGGTCGCCCGCTCCGCGCCGAGGAGTTTCTCCACGCCCGGCCAGCCCTCGTCGACGGTCTCGCCGCGCCACAGCGGCTCCAGCGCGTCACGGACGGCCGCCGCCAGTTCGTCGGGGTCCTGACCGGTCCCGGCGTAGCCGTCCTGGCAGGTCGCGCAGAAGCAGAGCGACATCAGGTACTGCCCGGCGTCCCCGAGCCCGACCCCGGCCGTCTTGTCGTGGGCGTGGAGATGGGAGATGCCGTACCAGCCGAGCGACTCCAGCTCCGTGCCGCGCGCCCCCGGGCGGACCGCCGCCTCCACGGCCAGGTCGACGAGGTACGCGCGGGTCGCCTCCTGCGCGATACAGGGCGCCCACGGATAGCGGTCCCCGTACGCGTTGACCACGGAGGTCGAGGGATGCTCGGCGCCCAGGCGGGAGTTGTGCGCGAGGACGACCCAGGTGTGCACCTCCAGACCGGCGTGCGCGAGCGCGGTCGCCGCCTCGCCGAACGCGTCGCCGGGTGCCCACTCCCCCGCCGGGTACGGCCGCAGCGTACGGCCCTCCCAGTGCGCGCCCGGCGGGTACAGCACGGCCGCGTGCTCGGCGGTGACGATCCGCTGCCGGGGGTGGCGGGGGGTGAGCGCGCGCGTGGAGTGGTACGCGGAGGCGAGCGTCACCTGCCCCACGCCCAGCCCCGCGATGCGTTCCGCGGCGGCGGGGTCCCCGTTGACGTCCCACGGGTAGACGAACGTCGACGCCTTCACTTGCCCTCCCGGCACTCTTCCAGCAGCGCGTGGCCGCGCTCGATCAACTGGCCCAGCCGCTTGACGTGTTCCTCGGCCGGCTCGTGCAGCGGCGGCCGTACCTCTCCCACGTCCAGCCCCCGTAGCCGTACCCCGGCCTTCACCAGTGACACGGCATAGCCGCGTCCGAGGGCGCGGAGTTCCACGAAGGGGCGGTAGAACCCGTCGAGCAGCCGGTCCACGGTCGTGCGGTCATCGGCTTCGAGGGCGCGGTGGAACGCGAGGGCGATCTCCGGCGCGAAGCAGAAGACGGCCGACGAGTACAGGGGGACGCCGACGGCCCGGTAGGCGGGCTGGGTCAGCTCGGCGGTGGGCAGGCCGTTGAAGTACAGGAAATCATGCGGTACTTCGCCGCGTACCGCGCTGACGATCCGGGTCATCAGGTCGAGGTCGCCGACGCCGTCCTTCAGGCCGACGATGCCCTCGGTGCGGGCCAGTTCGACGACGGTGCCGGGTGTGAGGACGGCGTTGTCGCGCTGGTAGACGACGACGGGCAGGGAGGTCGCCGCGGCGAGTTCGCGGTAGTGGCGCAGCAGGCCTTCCTGGGCCGCGACCACCAGGTAGGGCGGCATGGCGAGCAGGCCGTCGGCGCCGGCCTCCTCGGCGAGACGCGCGTAGCGCACGGCGAGGGCGGTGCCGTAGCCCGCGCCGGCCACCACCGGCACCCGGCCGGCCGTCTCCGTGACGGCCGCGCGGACGCAACTCTGGAACTCCTCGGGGGTGAGCGCGTGGAACTCGCCGGTGCCGCAGCAGACGAAGACCGCGGCGGCCCCGGCCTCGACGCCCTGGCGGACGTGTGCGCGGCAGGCGTCGAGATCGACCGCGCCGTCCGGGCCGTACGCCGTGACGGGGAAGAACAGCGGGCCGCTGGGGATCCGGAGCCGGGCGGCGAGAGGGGCTGACGTCACGGGCGCTCCCAGTTTATGTCGCTGATCCATGTTTATATTTCTGAACAGAAGCACGCTAAGGCGCCCCCTTGCGGCCGGTCAAGCCGGGCAACCCCCACCGCACCAGCGTTTTCCCGCCGCCACGTCACACTTGACGCACGCGGACCGCACTCCTTAGCGTGTCCATGAATGTGAATGTCGGACGCCCATGTGCACGGTCGGCGCGGGCGACGGCCATGGCGATGCAAGGAGATCCACGGATGCCCGCTCCCCGCACCGTTCTGCTCACCGGCGCCGCCGGCGGCCTCGGCACCCTGATGCGGGAGCTGCTCCCGGCATACGGCTACGAGCTGCGCCTGCTGGATCTGCTGCCCGTCGAGGGCGCGCCGGACGCGGTCACGGCCGACCTCGCCGACAGGGACGCCCTGCGCGAGGCCGTGCGGGGCGTCGACGCGATCATCCACCTCGCGGGCATCTCCCTGGAAGCCTCCTTCGACAAGATCCTCCGGGCGAACATCGAGGGGACGTACAACCTGTACGAGGCCGCCCGCGCGGAGGGCGTCCCCCGGATCGTCTTCGCCTCCTCCAACCACGCGGTGGGCTTCACCCCCCGCCCGCAGGGCGAGGACCCGCTGATCCCGGTCGACACCCCGCACCGCCCCGACACCTTCTACGGCCTGTCCAAGTCCTTCGGCGAGGACCTGGCCCAGCTCTACTGGGACAAGCACGGCCTGGAGACGGTCTCCGTACGCATCGGCTCCTGCTTCCCCGAGCCCACCAGCGTCCGCATGCTCTCCCTCTGGATGAGCCCGGCCGACGGCGCCCGCCTCTTCCACGCGGCCCTGACCGCCGAGCACGTCGGCCACACGATCGTCTACGGCTCCTCCGCCAACACCCGCCTGTGGTGGGACCTCTCCTCCGCCCGCGCCCTCGGCTACGAACCTCGGGACGACTCCGAGCCGTACGCGGAGAAACTGATCGCCGAGCAGGGCGAACTGGACCCGGACAACGTGGCCCACGCCCACCTCGGCGGCCACTTCGTGAGCGACCCGCCGATCTGGCCGTACTGACGGACACCGGCCGTACCGGGAAACACCAGGGATTCGTACGTCGTGCGGGAAACGAGGGCCGTACGGCGTACGAGAAGGAGCGGGCGGGCACCGAACGGGCCCGCCCGCTCCCGTGTTCGGGCACGCCCGTTGCCCGATCCCCCCGCCGCCCCAGGTCCGCGACGGGCCCCGGCACGACGAAACGGTCAGGGACGGGCACCATCGGTCGCGCAACAGGCCCTCCGCGGCGTGTACCGGGCACTTCAGTCCTACGAGCCGACCGCCGAGTCCCACAAGACGTACCACGCCAAGGCCGCGGCCCATCTCGACGAGGTGGTCGCGGAGCGCCGCGCCCGCCTGCCCCTGGCCCAGTCCTCCCTCCCGACCCTGCTGAGGCTGAGCCTGGACCGCCCGTTCTCCGGCGAACTGAGCGTGTCACCGGCCCCGTACAAGGAGGGGGCGCTGGCGCGTTTCTGGGGGTGAGGGGCGGGGAGCGGGGAGAGGCGGGCCGCCGGTCTTCGGTGACCTGCGATATTCGGTGGGCCGGCGCCCTCCGCGCGCCTACCATCCGGGGCATGCCACGCCCCCACGGATTCACCTGCATCGAGCACGCCGACGGCACGGTGACGATCGGCCATCACGGCCACCCGGCCACGACGCTGCGCGGGCCGCGGGCCACCCGGTTCCTCGCCGAGGTTGCGGTGGGCGACCCGCAGCTGGTGATGGCCCGCTGGACCGGGAACTACCGGCGGGGCAACGAGCGCACGGCCCGGGAACACCCCCGCAACCGCCGCTGAACCGCCACTGAACCGACGCTGACCCGAACGGCGGCCCGGCGGGCGCTGGTAAGGGAACGGTAAAGCGGCCCGGATCGTTCACCCGGCATGACCGCTATGACCCCCGGCTCGAACATCCCGCTGCCCGTCACCCACGTCGCGGTGGACGTCGCCGCGCCCGTGCGGCTCGACGTATCGGGCCTGCTGCTCACCGCCGACGGCAAGGTGCGCTCGGACGACGACTTCATCTTCTACAACCAGCCGACCGGCCCGGGAGTGACGTACCGCTCCGGCGGCGGTACGGCGCCCGACTCGATCACGGTGGACACGACGGCCGTCCCGCCGGGCATCGAGAAGATCGTCGTCACGGCGAGCCCGGACGCGGCGGGCCAGTCGTTCCAGGGCATCGAGCCGACGGCGACGATCCGCAACGCGGCGGACGGCTCGGTGATCTCCTCGTTCACCCCGCCGCGCCTGGGCCCGGAGACGGCCCTGGTGATCGTGGAGATCTATCTGCGCAACGGCGCGTGGAAGGCCCGCGCGGTGGGCCAGGGGTACGCGAACGGCCTCGCGGGCATCGCCACGGACTACGGCGTCTCGGTGGAGGACCCCGCCCCGACCCCGCCTCCGACGACCCCCGTGCGTCCCGTGACTCCGCCGCCCCCCGCGGTGCAGCCCCCGCCGGCCCCGCAGGTCGCGGCACCCCCGGCACCCCCTGCCCCTCCCGCCCCCGCCCCCGGCGCCGGCAAGATCAACCTGGACAAGGGCCGCGTCAGCCTCCAGAAGAACCAGACGGTCTCCCTGGTCAAGGGCGGACGCCCGCTGCTCTCCCAGGTCAAGATGGGCCTCGGCTGGGAGCCGGCGTACCGGGGCAAGGACATCGACCTGGACGCCTCGGTCATCGCGTACGGCCCGCAGCGCAACCACATCGACAGCTGCTACTTCGGCAAGCTCTCGATCGTGAACGGCGCGATCAAGCACTCCGGCGACAACCTCACGGGTGAGGGCGGCGGCGACGACGAGGTCATCGTGGTCGACCTCGGACGGCTCCCCCAGGAGGTCACCGGCCTGGTCTTCACCGTCAACTCCTTCTCCGGCCAGAAGTTCACCGAGGTCGCCAAGGCCTACTGCCGTCTCATCGACGCCGCGAGCGGCGAGGAACTCGTCCGCTTCGACCTCACCAACGCCGAGGCCCAGACCGGCGTGATGATGGCCAAACTGATCAAGCAGTTCTCCGGCGAGTGGGAGATGACCGCGATCGGCGACTTCGTGAAGTCCCGCACGGTCAGGGGGATGGTGAAGCCGGCGGCCCAGGCGCTGTAGCACAAGAGCCCAGGCCAGACGGCATATCAATGGCTGGCTGCCGCCCCAGTGGCACAACGCCTCTCGGGCGGCACAGCATGTCACCGTGACACGCTCAGGAGGGTCACACGCCGGAACCCCAGCGGCGTCTCACGACCGGAGCCGACTGATGCGGTGCCCTCACGCATACCTGTCGATGCAGCCGCACGGTGGGCGCGCTCCCGGAGGCGGGGATGAACTCGTCGTACGGCTCACCGACCTTGATCGGCTCCTGGCAGCGTCCGTAGATCCGGCTCATACGGCATCCCTCCGGGCTTCGGTTCGGGCGCGGCGCCGGGCGCGCCGGTGGTCTCTCAGCAGCCGGTCACCCGCCGAGCACATGCCCTGCGACACACCGTCCTCGTCCCGGCGAGTCCGGCAGGCGAGGCATGAGGCGGCGTGTTCAAGGGCCTTGTCATAGGTGTCCCAGAACGCTGCCTCGGTGGCGGCGAGGTGGCGAACCTGGCCCGGTTCGGCGTCCCACTCGAAGCCGCCGCAGATGGCCGGCTTCCTCTCCTCCGTCGTCACAACGCCCTCCGCTGGGGGAAACAAGTCTCCAGGACGGCAGTGGGCATCGGAACTCCTTGGCGTCGAGGGATGAACGCATACAAGGCTGGCCCTACTTTCCCCCCTTTCCCAGGACTTCAGAAGGACTCTTAACGGCAAGGAATAGGACTTTCTCTAGCTCTTGAGGGTGACGGGAAGTCAGACTGAGGACCTGCAGTAACTCTGACGGTGACACTGACAGCGTGTCCGACACGGAGGTGGATGGTGGCCAAGACCGCAGGCAACACCCGGCTCAAGTCCGCGCGGATCGCCGCCGGGTACCACTCTCAGGAGGCTCTGGCCGGAGCCCTCCACGTCGGCGTGCGGCAGGTCCGCCGCTGGGAGTCCAGCTCCCCGCCCTGGCCCCAGGCCGAGGTGGGACGGAACCTCGCACACCTCCTCGGCCAGGACATGGAATCGCTCGGCTTCACCCCGCCGCCCGGCGTACGCACCGACAGCGGCAGACGTGCGCGGCCGGCGGCCACAGCGGCGGCCGTCGGCCTCACTGCCGTACCCACCCGGGCCGTCGTCATCCAACCGTCGTCAGTCGCCCTCGACTTCTCGGCGGTCACCCGCGCTCACCGGCGTCTGTACTGGTCCGTCGCACCGGCCACACTGCACTCCGCCTCCGTCGCGCACGCCGCCCTCGGCTGTGCCCTCCTCCCGGAGACCGCCGGGGAAACCCGTCGCGCCGTCGCGACCGCGCTCGCCGAGAGCCGGCTCCTCGCCGGTCGCATCGAGTTCTTCGACCTCTGCGACGCCGACCGCGCCCAGCAGACCCTGCTGCGCGCGCTGCAGGCGGCGGGCGAGGCGGACGACGCCCTGCTCGGCGCTGCGGTCCTCGCCCACACGGCCTTCATCCCGGCCTGGGCGGGTGAGCGCGACGCAGCGGTGGAGCGCATGGTCGCGGCCCGCACATACGCCCGTCGCGGACCTGCCCCCGCCGAGTTGCTCGCCTGGCTGGACGCCGTCGAGGCGGAGTGCGAGACGCGGTGCGGCAACACCCGTACCGCGCTGCATCTCATCGGCCACGCCGAGACCGTCCTCGCCGACGGCAACGCGCACACCGTGCCGGAGTGGCTCGACTGGTTCGGCCCGGCCCGTCTGGCCGCGTTCAAGGGCAACACCCAACTGCTGGCCGGTCATCTTCCGCAGGCCCGCGCCACCCTGCTCCACGCCCTCGACGAACTGGACCCGAGTGAGGAGAAACAGAGCACCGTCGTCCTCGGCGACCTGGCCGCGGTGGAGGCCGCGGCCGACAACCCGGAAGCCGCCTGCGGATACGCGCTCCGCGCGCTCGATCAGCTCGAACGCACCTGGTACGCGACGGGCCTGGACCGCGTCCGCGACGTACGCCGCTCACTCGCCCCGCATCAGCACGAGACGTGCGTCCGTGACCTCGACGACCGGCTGTTCGGCTGGGCCACGACGGTCAGTGCGCTCACTCGTTGAAGTCGGCGATCAGAGCGGGCAGTTCGAGAAGACTCTCCACACGGAAGGTGGGGAGCTTCTCGGCTTCTTCGGTGTGCCACTGGATCGTCGCCCACGGACCACGGCGTACGAGCGCCGTGTGCATCCCCGCCTCTGCCCCGGGCCGCAGGTCGTTGTCGACGCGGTCACCGACGTAGAGGATCTCGTGGGGCGCGAAGGGGACCGCCTCGGCGACACGGACGAAGAACTCCGGATCCGGCTTCGAGGCACCCCAGTCGTCCGACGTGCCGATCAGATCCACATCGTCCGTGAACAGCCCGCGCAGCAGACCGCCGGCGCGCACGGTCTGGTTGCCCGCGATGCCCAGCCACAGCCCGTCCGCCCGCAGTTGGGCGAACGCCGGACGGACATCGGGGTACAGGTCCTCCTCACCGAAGTGCTCCGGCTGCCCTGCGACCGCACGATTCTCCCGCTCTTCGTGCAGGTCGAAGCCGGGCCGGAACTCCTGGAACGTCTCACGGTAGTCCCGCCCCTGAGCGACGACCGCGCCGAACATCGCGGCGAAGGTGTGCCGAGGTACACCGAGCCAGTCCGCCCAAGTGCCGTACTCCCGTGTCTCGTCGACGAGGCATTCACCGACATCGAAGACCACAGCGCGAATCATGGGGGC
Organism: Streptomyces phaeolivaceus; assembly: GCF_009184865.1. Classification (NCBI taxonomy): domain Bacteria; kingdom Bacillati; phylum Actinomycetota; class Actinomycetes; order Kitasatosporales; family Streptomycetaceae; genus Streptomyces; species Streptomyces phaeolivaceus. The sequence goes on from NZ_CP045096.1 coordinate 2,024,048, forward strand.
AGCGTACTGGTCCGGCTTCGCCGGAGAGCGATCGGATCTTCATGGCGTCCGCCGCCGCCTCACGCGGCAAAGTGCCGCGCCCGTTGTCACTGGATGACCCCGCTGTACGCGTTCAGCGCGGGCTGGCCGCCGAGGTGGGCGTAGAGGACCGTGGACTCCGGGCCGATCTCGCCGCGCTCGACCAGGTCGACCATCCCGGCCATGGACTTGCCCTCGTAGACGGGGTCGGTGACCATGCCCTCGGTGCGTGCGGCGAGTTGCATGGCGACGAGGGTGGCGTCGTCCGGGACGCCGTAGATCCCGGCGTGGTAGCGCTCGTCCAGTTCCACGTCGTCCACCGTCAACTCCCGCTTGAGGCCGATGAGTTGGCCGGTGTTGTGGGCGATGCGGGCGACCTGCTCGCGGGTGGTGGCCGGCTTGGCGGAGGCGTCGATGCCGATCACCCGGCGCGGCCGTCCGCCGGCCTCCTCCAGCGCCGCGAACCCGGCGACCATGCCGGCCTGGGTCGAGCCGGTCACCGAGCACACGATCACCGTGTCGAAGAAGACATCCAACTCCCGCTCCTGCTCGGCGACTTCATACGCCCAGCCGGCGAAGCCGAGGCCGCCGAGGGGGTGGTCGGAGGCGCCGGCCGGGATGGCGTACGGCTTGCCGCCGCGCTCCTCGACCTCCCTGAGGGCCAGCTCCCAGCTCTCCTTGAAGCCGATGCCGAAGCCGGCCCGGACGAGTCGGACGTCGGCGCCGGCCAGCCTGCTGATCAGGATGTTGCCGACCTTGTCGTACACGGCGTCCGGCCAGTCGACCCAACTCTCCTGTACCAGCACGCACTTGAGCCCGGCGCGGGCGGCGACGGCGGCGACCTGGCGGGTGTGGTTGGACTGCACCCCGCCGATGGAGACGAGGGTGTCGCAGCCCTGGGCGAGCGCGTCGGCGACCAGGTACTCCAGCTTGCGGGTCTTGTTGCCGCCGTACGCGATACCGGAGTTGCAGTCCTCGCGCTTGGCCCAGACGGTGGCGCCGCCGAGGTGCGCGGTCAGCCGCTCCAGCCGGTGGACCGGCGAGGGCCCGAAGAGGAGCGGGTAGCGCGCGAAGGAAGAAAGGGACACGGGTCCTCCCGGGGTGGAGTGGGGCGGGGACGGGGCGCGGGGCGGGCGGGCGGGCGGGGAAGGGTCAGTGGCCCGCTTCGGGCACGGGGGCGTCGATGGGGGGCCGGGCGGCGGGAGGCTGAGCGGTGGCGGGCGGCTGGGCGGCGGCGGGGTGTTCGGCCGGTCCGTCGCTCGGCCGGCCATCCAGCCCACGGCTCGGCTCATCGTCCGGCCCAGCGCCAAGCTCGCCATCCAACCCACCGCTCGGCTCGTCGTCCGGCTCGTCGACGAGTGCGGCCAGGCCGCGCCAGATCTCCGCCGTGACCCGGACGGCCTCGTCCGTGGCGCCGGCCGCGCAGGCCTCGATCAGCTGGTCGTGCAGTCCGGCCGAACGGCAGTTGCCGCCCTCGCCGAAGCGCCGGCGCTCCAGGCGGCGGATGAGCGGGGTGTAGCGGGCGATGGTCGCGGCGGCGGCGCGGTTGCCGCTCACCCGGACGAGGACGTCGTGGAGTTCGTCGTCGGCGACCAGGGCGGCGTCCACGTCGCCCGAGCCGACGGCCGCCGCGAACCGCTCGTTGGCCGAGCGCATCGTCTCGACGTCCGCGGCGAACAGCCGGGGCACGGCGGTCCGGGTGGCCAGCTCGTGCATCGCGCCGACCACCGCGGCGGCGTCCCGCACATCGGCGGCGACGACGGGGGTGACCCGGGTGTAGCTCTGCGGCTTGCTCTCCAGCAGCCCTTCGTCCACCAGCCGCGAGAACGCCTCCCGCACCGGCGCCCGCGACAGCCCCAGCAGCTCGGCGAACTCGGCGTCGCGCACCACCGCGCCGGGCTCGATCTCCCCGGCCACGATGGCGTCCCGGATGGCGCGGTAGGCGCGGTCCCTGAGAAGGGTGCGGCTGACCGGTCGTATGGCCTCCATGAACTGAAATGTTAGATGTCAGTACGGATCCCGAACAAGAGTGTGGCCCGCACCCCTACTGGGATACGGGCCACACTCACCCCCGTCGTTCAACCCCCGTCGTTCAACCCCCGTCGTTCGCTCCCGGCCGTCAGCCCCGTCCGTGGGCCCACGGCCAGTGGGCGTCCCGGGCGGCCTCCAGCAGCGGCACCATCCGGAAGGCCGCGTCCGAGAGGCCGCCGAAGGTGTGGCGGTCGCCCTTGCCGGAGGGGCCGTGGGCCGCCCGGTGGCCGGCGAGGTTCCAGGTGTAGACCGGCACGGCGGCCGGGACCTGCGCGGTCGGGTCGCCGTGGTGGCTGTAGGAGGCCTGCTCGTCGGTGACGATCAGCACCCGGTCGTGCCCCCGGTAGTGGCGGCGGACGGCCTCGGTGGTGTCGGTGCCGCCCAGGTCGCCGAACCGCTCGATGATCTTCAGCACGGACTCGCCCGCGCCGAACCGCACCACCCGGCTCGTGCTCCCGAACTCGACGAGATCCGCGTCCGCCGCCCGCAGCGCGAGCGCCGAGCCGAAGATCGCCGCCGCGTCCGCGTAGCTGAGCTGCGAGCGGTCGGTCAGATGCGAGCAGAACATCGAGCCCGAGCGGTCGACCAGGACCAGGGTCCGGCCGGGCAGCGCGGGCACATTGGCCAGCGAGTGGCCGAGCGCCCGCTCCAGCGGGTACGCCCAGCGCAGCGAGGGCGCGTGGCGGTACGCCGAGAGGTAGCGGAACGGGAACTGCCGCGACCGCGCGACCTCCGCCGGATCGCTGATCCGTGCCGCCACCTGCGTGGCGACCTCGTCGGAGACACCCGCCCGGTCGAAGTTGCCCAGGTTCCTGGTCAGGGCCATGACACCCATGGACGGGATGACGGCCTCCCACGCCGCCTTGTCCATCGGTCCCCGCAGCCAGCCCGCGAGCGCCTCCCAGGTGATGCCCGCGTCCGCGAGGCGCCGGGCGCCGCCCGCACCGGTGACGACCTTGCGCCGCTTGGCGGGCCGCAGCTCCATCAGGTCGCGATGGGCCGCGAGCACGGGCAGCGACCGGGGTACGACGGCCGTGTCCGGGTTGTGGCGCCGGTCGAGGGCGTACTGGAACAGGTCGCCCTGCCACGGCTTGTCCGGGTCCGGCGCCGCGTGCACCAGGTTCAGGATGTCGCCGAAGCGGTAGCCCTTGGACGGGGTGTCGTACTTCAGCAGCGACCTGGGGGTGTAGAGGCGTCGTACGGCGTCGGCGACGCCCCGCTTCACCGGCTTGGGGAGGGTGCGGCCGTAGCGCGAGGTCCAGTAGGCGAGCAGTTCACCGGGCTCGTCCGGGCGCCGCAGCACCGAGTCGACGACCTGGCGGTTGGTGGGCCCGTCGGTGACGCCCGCGTCGAGGCGCGCCTTCACATACTCGGCGGCGCCCACGATCGAGGCGGTACGGAGGTTGCCCTCGCCGCGCAGCCAGCCGAGCAGGCCGGCCGTCCACGCCGGGTCGGTGACGGCGAGCCGGCGCACGAGTGCGGCGAACCGGCCGTCCCGGTCCTCGCCGCTCTCGTAGAAGGTCTTCTGCGCGACGAAGTTGGCGAGGGAGAGCAGGAACAGTTCCGAGCGCTCGTCCCGCTCACGGCCTCGGCCGCCCTCGTGGGTACGGAGCACACGCCCCGTCGAGGTGACCCGCGAGGTGGGCTGTGCCTTGCCTGCCTTCGTGTTGAATCGCGCCATGACGAATTCCCCCGAATTCCGTTTCCGGTTTCCGTGTTCGGGGGGAGGCGCGGCAAAAGGAAGGTGCCCGAGGTCGAATTCGGCGGCGGTGCTCATAACTGGCGCGTCTTCCGTTCCGCCACACCGACCCTGGGTCGATGACGGGATTCGAACCCGCATGAGGAGTCACCCCCACCAGTTCCCGAAGTATCCGCTGCCTGCGCACCGGGCACCCACCATCTGCCGCGCCTCCCGAGATCGAAAGAACGCACCGGGAGGTGCGTGAAGCTTTGGGTGTCCAGAGATCGAATTCGGCGGAACCGACATGGCAGCTCTCACCCCTGAGCTACACCGGCGTGTTGGTGCCGGTGGCGGGACTCGAACCCGCGCACGCCCCTTAGCAGAGGAAGTAGGTCCTGCCTTCGCACCTGGACAGGCTTCACTCTAGGAGGCGCGCCGCGCGACGGGCCATTGAATTAATTACCGCTTCTGCCGCTTCCACGGTCCGGTGATCGCGAGCAGGATTCCCGGGGTCTGGATGTTCGCGTAAAGGGTCCGGCCGTCGGGCGAGAAGGTGACTCCGGCGAACTCGCTGTACTCCGGGGCTTCCTCGATGCCGCCCGCTGCGGTAGCAGCCGATGTCAGCGCGAGGTCGTTGCGGGCGATCGGGTACGTACGGCCGCTGTCGGTGGCGCCGAACAGATGCGAGACGCCCTCGCCGTCCTCGGCGAGGACGATGCCGCCGTACGGGGAGACCGTGATGTTGTCGGGGCCGTCGAGGGCGCCGTCGACGGACGGGTCCGGGTTGACGCCGAGCAGGACCTTCAGGGTGAGGGTGCGGCGCTTGGGGTCGTGGAACCAGACCTGGCCGTCGTGGTGCACGGGGCTCTCGTCACGGGCGTACGAGGAGACGATGTACGCGCCGCCGTCGCCCCACCACATGCCCTCCAGCTTGCGGGCGCGGGTGATCTCGGTGTCGGTGAACTGCTTGCGCACGGCGACGGTCTTCGCGTCGCGGTCGGGGACGTCGATCCAGTCGACCCCGTACACCGTGCCGATCCTCGTGGCGCGGGAGAGGTCGTCGACGAACCGGCCGCCGGAGTCGTAGCAGCGAGGGGCCTGGAGGACGCCCGCGTCGTCGGCGAGGGTACGGAAGCGGCCGGGGCCGTGGGTGAAGCCCTTGGGCGGGGTCCAGCGGAAGAAGAGGCCGTTGGGGGCCGCCGCGTCCTCGGTGAGGTAGGCGTGGCCGCGCCTGGGGTCGATGACGACGGCCTCGTGGTCGTAGCGGCCGAAGAACTTCAGCGGCTTCGGGGCGCGGTTGGCGCGGCGGTCGCAGGGGTCGACCTCGAAGACGTAGCCGTGGTCCTTGGTCATGCCGTTGACGCCGGCCCGGTCGGAGTTCTCCTCGCAGGTGAGCCAGGTGTTCCACGGGGTGCTGCCGCCCGCGCAGTTGGTGGAGGTGCCGGCGATGCCGACCCACTCGGCGACGCGTCCGTCGGGGCGGACCTCGACCACCGTGCAGCCGCCGGCCGCGGCGGGGTCGTAGACGAGGCCCTCGGTGAGCGGCACCGGGAACTCCCAGTTGGCCCGGGGGCCCTTCAGCTCATGGTTGTTGACGAGGAGGGTGGTGCCCCGGGGGCCGGGGAAGGCGGCGGTGCCGTCGTGCTTGCCCGGGGTGAACTCGCCCGACTCCAGCTTCGTCTTCCCGCTGTGGGTGATGATCCGGTACTTGAATCCGGCGGGCAGCGCCAGGATGCCCTTGGGGTCCGGCAGGAGCGGGCCGTAGCCGACGCCGGCGTGGCGGTCCGCCCCGCGCTCGGTGCCGTTGCCGCCACCGCTGCCGTCGTGGGCCGCGTCGTCGGTCTCCGTGTACGCGTCGTCGTCCGAGTCCGTCGACGCGAGGGCGTTGGGCGCGGTGGCGAGTGCGCCCACGCTGCCGGCCAGCGCGACACCGGCTCCGGTGACCGCGGATCGTCTGGCGAAGTCCCTGCGGGTGAGCGGCATGCTGTCTCCTGCGTGGCGGGGGCTGACCGTGGGGGGCGGACCCTGAGTTGTCGCGCCATACGGTCGCGCTCCCGCTTGAACGCCGGTTGAACGCGTGGTGGCTCGCGAGTGCCTGCGCGTGGGCGGGTGCGGGTGAGTGGGGGCGGGTGAGTGGGGGCGGGTCGCGCAGTTCCCCGCGCCCCTGAAAAGCCAAGGCCGTGAAGTTAGGGCTTTGGGAGCGTTGGCAAGTGCGCTCTGGTTCTATGGCTTCTTGGAACGTGGGAAGCGGAGCCCCGGTAGAACTGGCAGTCGACCAAGACAGCCGTTCACAGGACCGGAGGCTCCGCTGTCCGATCAGTGTGTCATCACGCGGGAAATCACGGTAGCCAAGGGCGTGTTCGCCCCGGGGCATCTGGGGGAACTCACCCGGATCATCCCGTTCGAGATGGTCGATGCGGTCCTTGCCGAGACCGGTGCTGTCCAGCAACGGCTGCGGAAGATTCCCGCCCGGGTGGTGGTCTACCTGCTGCTGGCCGCGGCCCTGTTCGAGGACTGCGGCTACCTGGCCGTCTGGCGCAGGCTCACCGCCGCGCTGGAGACGATACCGGTCGTGAAGATCACCGGCGCGGGGCTCTGGGACGCCCGCAGGCGTCTGGGCGTGCGGCCCATGCGGGCCCTGTTCGATCTGCTGCGCGGGCCGGCCACGGTGATCCGCACCCGCGGCGCCCGCTTCAAGGGCCTGCTGGCCGTTGCGATCGACGGCACCTACCTCGACGTTCCCGACAGCCCGCCGCACCGGGCCCGTCTGGGCAAGGGGTCCAACCGGTTCGGAACTGCCGGCTACCCGCAGATCTGCCTGACCGCGCTGGTGGCCTGTGGCACCCGGGCGATCCTGGATGCCGCCTTCGGACCGCGCTCCCAGGGAGAGACCGGACACGGCAGGCGGCTCATGCGCTCCCTGCACGCCGGAATGATCGTCCTGCTGGACCGGGGCTTTTCGGGCAACGCGTTCCTGACAGCCGTCGCCGCCACCGAAGCCTCCTTCCTCGCACGCATCACTGCCACCCGCAAACCTCCCGTCCTGGCCCGCTTCGGCGACGGCTCCCACCTCTCCCGCTTCGGCGCCCTCGAGGTCCGCATCATCGAATGCGAGATCACCGTCACCACCAGCCAGGGCCGCCGCACCGGGCTCTACCGGCTGGCCACCAACCTCCTGGACCACCACCGCTACCCGGCATCCGACCTGGTCAGTCTGTATCACGAGCGGTGGGAAGTGGAGTCCGCCTACTTCGCGATCAAGAAAACGATGCTGGGCCGGCGGGTCCTGCGCTCCACCACTCCGCCCGGCATCGCCCAGGAGGTCTACGCCCTGCTGAGCGCCTACCAGGCCCTGCGGATCGCTATCGCCGACGCCACAGGGGCCACACCCGGAACAGACCCGGACCGGGCCAGCTTCAGCGTTGCCCTGCGATGCGCCCGCGACCAGATCGTCCAGGCCGCGGGCATCATCGCCGGCACCACGATCGACCTCGTCGGGACGATCGGCCGAACCGTCCTGGAACACCTCATGCCCGCCCGCCGCCTCCGCATCAGCCCCCGCGCAGTGAAACGACCCCTGTCCCGATACGCCTACAAAAGCCTCAATATCGACCGACGCACCTACACAGCCACCCTCAGCATCAACATCTTGACGCCGACGATCAGCCCATAACTTCACGGCCTTGCCTGAAAAGCAGGGGCTACGCCCCGTGCTTTTCATCTCTTAGGGGCGCGGGGAACTGCGCGAGAAGCCCCACCGGACCCGCACCCGTCGACGAACGCCGCACCCCCGAGCTATCAGGCGCCCGCGCCCGGCCCCATCTGAGACCGCGCCTTGAACGCCGCCTTGCGGGCCTCCTTCGCCACCCTCTTGTCGGGGTGGATCCTCCCCATCGCCTCCAGCACATCCGGCGTGGCAGGGTGCTCCACCCGCCACGCCGCCGCGAAGAACGACCCGTGCTGCGCCGCGAGCCCCTCCACCAGCGCCCGCAGCTCCGCGGAGTTCCCCTCGGCGGCGAGCTGCGCGGCCACCGTGTCGATGGTCAGCCAGAAGACCATCGCCTCGGACGGCGCGGGCACCTCCGCGGCACCCCGCTCGGTGAGCCACACCCGGGCCAGCCCGCCCAGCTCGGGGTCGTCCAGCACCTCCCGGAGCGCCGGCTCGGCCACCGCCCCCACCAGTGACAGCGCCTGCTGACAGCGCAGCCGCCGCAGCGGGGCGCCCGGGTCGGAGCCGCGCGCCGCCGCGAGCAGCTCGCGCGCCGCGTCCAGCGACTCCCGGCGCGCGAGCCACTGCTCGGTCTCGGCGTGCGCCGCCGCCGGCGGGAACCCGGCGGTGCCGTCCAGCAGCGCGTCCGCGCCCTTGTCGACGAGGTCCCCGACCGCCGGCGCGGGCACGCCCGCCTCCTGGAGCCGGGCCCGGACGCCGTACAGCCCGAGCGGGGTGAGCCGGACCATGCCGTACCGCGTGACATCGGTGTCGTCGACCACCGGCGACCCCGACGACCCCGGCCCGCCCGCCCCCTCGGCGGCGGCCACGGCCTCCTCCGCGTCGGTCATCAGCGCCTCGTCCACGGGCTGGTACTCCACCAGCCCGATCGGCTCCAGCACCCGGAACTGGTCGTCGAGCCGCATCATCGCGTCCGAGACCTGTTCCAGTACGTCGTTGGTGGGCTCCCCCATGTCGTCCGGGACGATCATCGACGCGGCGAGCGCGGGCAGCGGCACCGGCCCGTCGGGGCCGTCCTCGCTGACGGTGAGGAGGTAGAGGTTGCCGAGCACCCCGTCGAGGAACTCCGCCTCGGCCTCGGGGTCCCAGTCCAGCTGGGAGAGGTCGATCCCGCCGCCGGAGTCCATGGCGTCGACCAGGCCGTCGAGGTCGGGCACGCTCGCGTCGGCGAGGGCGGTCTCCAGGGCGGCGAGCCAGATGCCGAGCACGTCCTGCGGGCCGCCGGAGGTGAGGAGCGCGAGATCCTCGCCCACCGCGACCGTCCCCTCCTCCTCGTCCACGATCTCGACGAGCCCGGTGTCGACGGCCACCCGCCAGGCCTCACTGGCCGAGGCAGCCGCGTCGTCGCCGCCCGAGCCGTCGAAGCCGCCGTCGCCGTCCGCTCCCTCCGCGCGCCCGCCGGTGAGCCCGAGCGCCTCGGCGGCGGCGGGCAACTGCTCCTCGACGAGTTCGCCCCCGGCGCCCACCCGGGTGTCCGGCCCGGCCCAGCGGGCGAGCCGTACGGCGCGCGCGAGCAGGGGGGTGGCGAGCGCCTCGCGCGCCAACTCCGCTTCGGGGAGGAGCCGCACCGGCGGCAGTGGCGAGCTGTCTGACATCGGTGGGGGTCTCCTCGGAACGACGGAACGGCGGATCGGTGGAACTGCGGAACTGCGGGACAGCTGGTGGCGGGTGGCGGGTGGCCCTCGCAAGGGGTGCCCGTGAGCGATACGCGTACGAGTACGCAGCCGCTCAGCCTAGACGGATTTGGACCCATGCCGCCCGGTTCATGTACCTGCCAGGAGTCGGGTGTGGCTGAAACCTTGACAACTGGCCTGACCAGGCAGGAGATTGACGCGCGTAGAAACTCACGGGTAGCTCTGGGGTGATTCCGGGGCCGCCCACAGACATGACCATCGTCGTTCATCGTCGTTCAACGGCGTTCGTCGGCATTCGTCGGCATTCGTCGGCATTCGTCGGCGTCCGCCGAAGTTCACCGATTGTCCGTCGAGAAGTTCATCGGCGTCAGTCGGAGTTCTACGCGCGTCGCACCGCCCCACCGGTCGCAGGCCACCCCCACTTCTCCACCCCCGTCCACTCTCGTCCCGGCGCCCACGTACGTCCCCGGAGGGATCCCCTTGCCGAGCAAGAGAACCGCGCGCATCGGCGCGCTGACCGTCGCCACCATCTGCTCCACGGTGTCCGCCGTGGTCCTGACCTCGCCCGCCGAGGCGGAGTCGATACGTATCCACGACATCCAGGGCACCACCCGGACGTCCCCGCTCGTCGGTCAGCAGGTGACCGGCGTGGAGGGCATCGTCACGGGCGTGCGCACCTACGGTTCGCGCGGCTTCTGGATCCAGGACACGCGGGCCGACGCCGACCCGGCCACGAGCGAGGGCGTGTTCGTCTTCACCAGCTCCCGGCCGACGGTCGCGGTGGGCGACGCGGTGACGGTGTCGGGCACGGTCGGCGAGTTCGTGCCGGGCGGCACTTCGTCCGGAAACCAGTCCGTGACGCAGATCACCCGCCCGACGATCACGGTGGTCTCCTCGGGCAACGCCGTCCCGGCCGCGACCGTCATCGACACCAAGTCCGTGCCGAAGAAGTACGCCCCGGCGGGCGACCCCGCCGCCGCCGGCTCGGTCAACGGCCTCACGCTCGCCCCGGCCGAGTACGCCCTGGACCACTACGAGTCCCTGGAGGGCATGAACGTCCAGGTCTCCGACACCCGGGTGGTCGGCGCGACCGACCCGTTCACCGAGCTGTGGGTCACGGTCAAGCCCCGGGAGAACGACAACCGCCGCGGTGGCACGGTGTACGACTCGTACTCCTCGCAGAACACCGGCCGGCTCCAGATCCAGTCGCTCGGCGCGGTCGCAGACTTCCCGAAGGCGAACGTCGGCGACACCCTGAAGGGCACTACGGCCGGCCCGCTGGACTACAACCAGTTCGGCGGCTACACGCTCGTCGCCAACCAGCTGGGCACCCTGAAGCAGGGCGGCCTGGAGCGCGAGACCACCGTCAAGCAGGCGCGCGGCGAGCTGGCGGTGGCGACGTACAACGTGGAGAACCTGGACCCCTCGGACGCCAGTTTCGCGGACCACGCCGCCGCCATCACGCACCACCTGCGGTCGCCCGACATCGTGGCCCTGGAGGAGATCCAGGACAACAACGGTGCCACCAACGACGGTACGGTCGCCGCCGACCGGACGGTGACGAAGCTGGTCGACGCGATCAAGGCGGCGGGCGGCCCGGCGTACGAGTGGCGGTCCATCGACCCGGTGAACCTCGCGGACGGCGGTGAGCCCGGCGGCAACATCCGCCAGGTCTTCCTGTTCAACCCCGAGCGGGTCTCCTTCACCGACCGCGCGGGCGGCGACGCCACGACGGCCGTCGGCGTGACGCAGGAGGACGGCGAGGCACGGCTGACGGTCTCCCCCGGCCGGGTCGACCCGGCGAACGCCGCCTGGACGAACAGCCGCAAGCCGCTCGCCGGCGAGTTCTCCTTCCAGGGCAAGACCGTCTTCGTGATCGCGAACCACTTCGCGTCCAAGGGCGGCGACCAGGCGCTGCACTCGGAGTTCCAGCCGCCGAAGCGCTCCTCGGAGACCCAGCGTCACCTTCAGGCGACCGTCGTGAACACCTTCGTCAAGCAGATCCTGGCGAAGGACAAGAAGGCGGCCGTCATCGCCCTCGGCGACATCAACGACTTCGAGTTCTCCGAGACCACCGAGCTGCTGGAGGACGGCGGCGCCCTGTGGTCGGCGGTCAAGTCGCTGCCGAAGTACGAGCGTTACTCGTACGTCTTCCAGGGCAACACCCAGGTCCTCGACCAGATCCTGGTCAGCCGGTCGGTCCGGCGCGCCGACGGGTTCGAGTACGACAGCGTGCACACGAACTCGGAGTTCAACGACCAGATCAGCGACCACGACCCGCAGGTGCTGCGCTTCGAGCCGTAACACCCCCGACGCCGTCGGCGGTGGTTCTCAGGGCTGGCTGAACACACCGTTCAGCCAGCCCTGCCACGCGTTCTCGTCCGCCTCGGCGTCGGCGCCGGGCGCGAAGTCGTGGACGCTCATGCCGACGCGGTAGCCCCAGTGGTTGCGGCCGAAGAAGCGGATGAGGGCGTCGTCGGTGCGCAGGCCGATGAAGTACGGGTTGCGGTAGTCGACGACGGCGTCGAGGAGTTGCCCGTCGGGCCCCTCGACCCGGGCCCGAGCCCCTTCCGCGGTGTCGTCGGCGAGGCCGAGCGCCCGCCCGACGACGGTGAGCGCGTCGGCGCCCCCGGCCGTCTCGGGCCCGTCGAAGGTGGCGAACGCGGTGATCGTACGGCCCGCGAAGCGCGTCAGATACTGGCGCAGGGTGTGCAGAGAGAACTCGGTGTGCTTGGCGGCGCCGTCGTACTGGTTGTCCCAGAAGCACGGGGCAGGAAAGGCGGTGCCGGGCCCAGTCGGCGGCTCGGGGCTCAGTCGGGGACGAGGCCGAGGGCGTACTCGTACCGCTTGACCGTGCTGCTCCTGAGGCCGGGCCAGTTCTGGACGCGCTCCCAGAGCGGCGAGGTCGAGCCGATGCCGTCGCCGGGTGCGGCGAGGGCGTCGATGTGGTCCTGGGCGGTCTCCCACTCGGCGTAGTTGAGGACGCGGGTGCCGCCGGTGCCGAGGTGGAAGTGGGCGGAGATACCGCCGGGATGCGGGGTCGGCTCGGCGGCGAGCGCCTCCTCGACGGCGTCCACCCAGGCGCGCTGCCGTGCCGGGTCCGGCCCGTCGAACTCGATGTCGACGATCACGACACACCCGGGCACGCGTACGGCACGGCTGCCGTCGCCCACCGTGCGGCTCGTGAGCCTCGTGAGGCTGCGGTACCGCCGATAGCGCCCGATCCACACCCGCTCGATCCCGGGCACTGCGGTGTCGATGGCGTCGTTGCGCTCCTGCCGACGCGTCTTGACGAAGGCCTCGTAGGACTGCTCGTCGGCCCACTGCGCGTAGTGCAGCAGACCGGAACCGTCCTCGGCGGCGTAGACGAAATACCCCGACAGCCCGTCCGTGGGCCACGGCCGCCGCTCCCAGGTGTCGGCGATGGCGTCGACGGTCCGCCGCTGCCGCTCGGGGGTGCCCACCTCCCAGGCGCTGAAGAAGGGCGCCCCGACACCGGGGCGATCGAGGACGGGGTGGGTGTCCGTACGACGGGTCATGCCGCTCTCCCATGATCGGTACGCGAGGTGCGTGCACCGACCACCCTTCAACCTCGACCGAGGTTCAGGTCAAGAAGGGCCGGGCGGGTGGGACGGGCGGGAGGCGTCCCGTGCGGGGCGCAGGCGTCCCAGGGCCTGTCGTCAAGTTCCCGTCGTCGCCCGAAGGGCGGCCCCGCGGCGTCGTGGGGGTACCTCCCGGTCGAGCGAAGCCGAGAGTGGGGGAGCGTGCCGGGCGTCGTGGGGCAGACGGGAATGTGACGACAGGCCCTAGCTAGTGGTAGTGGCGCCAGACCAGTACCCCGGCCGTGGCCGCCACGGCGACGCCCGCGCCGCCGATGACGGCCTCGCGGGGCACCCGTTCCCACGCCGAGTGCATCCTCGCCTTCACGTCGGCCTTGGCGGCCAGTTCCTCGACGGTGTCGCCGAGCTGGGCGCGGGTCGCCTCGATCTGCCGCCGGAGTTCGTCGGGGCCCTTGGCGCCCACGGAACCGTTCGTCCTGCCGGATGCGTGCGTCATCGCCGGACCCTTCCCTTGATCTCGTCCATGTCCGCCTTGACGCCGCGCAGCGCCTGCTCCGGCCTGGGCGGGGTCGCCCGCCGCAGCTGCGCGCGCCCCACCGCCGCCAGCACCGCCGCGATGACGAACAGCACGGCCATCACGATGAGCGCGGCGGCCCACACGTCCAGCACCAGGGAGAGTGCCGCGACGCCGGCCCCGGCGAGGGTCATGAACCCCACGTAGGCGACCGCGCCGGCCGCCCCCAGGAGCCCCCCGCCACGCCCCGCGCGCCGCCCCTTCTCGGCCAGCTCCTCCTTCGCGAGGGCGACCTCCTGTCGTACGAGCAGGGAGAGCTGTTCGGTGGCCTGCCCGACCAGCTCGCCCACGGAGTGGTGGTCGTGTTCGCCCGCCGCCGGGCGCGCGGACCGCACGGACCGCGCGAATCGCGTGGGCCTGGACTCGGTGGTACCGGTCGCCATGTCCCGCCTCCTGACCTGTTCCTCACCTGTTCGGGAGGCCCGAGTACCCGGCCCGGCCCGCACTACCCCCCTCCGACGAACCGACCCCGTCCGTGTAGCAGACGCACCACTTATCTCGTAGAAGAATTAAGTGGAGCTTCACGATGATCGGGCCGACGATACCCTCATGACCCTCACCCACCGCACCCACCGGCCCACCCCCTTCGGTCGCGCGCTCTGCGCGATGATCACGCCCTTCACCGCGTCCGGCGCGCTCGACCTCGACGGAGCGCAGCGGCTGGCCGACCGGCTGGTGGCCGAGGGGTGCGACGGGCTGGTGCTGTCCGGTACGACGGGTGAGTCGCCGACGACGACGGACACGGAGAAGGCGGAGCTGATCCGCGCGGTGCGCGCGGCGGTCGGCCACCGGGCGGTGGTCGTGGCCGGGGTGGGCACCGCCGACACCCGCCACACCGTGGAGCTGGCGCTGGCGGCCGAGAAGGCGGGCGCGGACGGTCTGCTGGCGGTCACGCCGTACTACAGCAGGCCCCCGCAGGACGCCGTCGAGGCCCACTTCCGCGCACTCGCCGACGCCTCGGGGCTGCCCGTGGCCCTGTACGACATCCCCGGCCGGACCGGCACCCGCATAGAACCGGAGACCATGATCCGGCTGGCGGCCCACCCCCGGATCGTGGCGGTGAAGGACTGCGCGTACGACCTCCTCGGCACCCAGAAGGTGCTGGCCGGGACGGAGTTGGCGTACTACACGGGCTGCGACGAGTACGTCCTCGCGCTGTACGCGATCGGCGGGTCGGGGTACATCGGCACGGTCGCGAACGCGGCGCCCCGCGCCTTCCGGGCCGTCGTCGACGCGTTCGACGCGGGCGACACCGCCGAGGCGGCCCGCCTCCAGCGCCGGACGATCCCGCTCACCGAGCTGATGATGTCCTCGGGCCTGCCCGGTTCCGTCACGGCGAAGGCCCTCCTGGGGCGGCTCGGCCTGCCCGGCGGCCCGGTCCGGGCACCGCTGCGGCCCGCCGGTCAGGAGGTGACCGACGGGCTGCTGGCGGCGCACGAGGAACTGGTCACCGCCTGAGAGGGGCGGTCGGCTGGCCCGGTCAGCGGGTGGCGAAGACCGCGTTCCAGCGCCCGGGGGCCCCGTCGTTGCCCTTGCGGACGCCGCTGAGCGGGATCGTCCTGTCGCTGCCGACGGTGACGAGCACCAGGCGGTTGCGGAACTCGTTGTCGCCTGCCTTGATGTCCCAGGCGACGAGCCGCTCGTCGTCGGCCCAGGCGAGCAGTTGCTGTCCGGGGATCTTGTGGAGCCGCTTGCCGGTGCGGGGGTCGAGGATCTCGGAGGCGGTGGTCTTGGCGCCGCCCGCGAAATCACCGGCCGCGAGCTTGCCGTTGGGAGAGAGCCGCGCCTGCACCCACGAGTTCAGGTACTTCTCGTCGGCCGGCTTGTCGACCTTGTCGCCCTTCAGGTCGTAGTACTGGTCGTACGGTTCCGTGCTCAGCCCGGAGCGGACCAGCTTGCCGTCGCCGCTGAAGGAGAAGTCCTGACGGGAGTTGACGACGCCCATCTGGTTCTCCGGGTCCTCCACGGGAAGCTCGGTCCACTCGGTCCCGCCGGAGTCGACGTCGACGATGTAGAAGCCGGTCCGGTACGACTTGGACCACTCCGGCATGAAGTCGTTCTTCTTGCCGTCACCGTCGAGGTCGTTGCCCGCCCTGGTCAGCAGATCGGGGTTCTTGCCGTAGGTGGTGGCGACGATCCTGGTGCCGTCGGACGAGAACTCCACGCTCGCCACGCCCCGGTCCACCGGGATCCAGCGCTCGACCTCGCCGGTGAGCAGGTCGAGCAGCCCGATCCGCTTGGCGGGCAGGTCCTTCTCCAGGACAGCGGCGGTGCGCATGCCGGGGGCGACCGCGACCATGGACCAGCGGGAATCCGGGACGTACTTGCCGGTCTCCTGGTCGAGGATCGAGTAGGAACGCTGCCCGACGGCCGTGTCCTTCTTCTTGGTGATCACCGTGTCCCAGGTGTAGTACGCGGCCAGCGCCACATCCCCCGCCGCGATCAGGTCACGCGGCGGCGACTGGTCGGGGTGGGCGATGATGTCGCTCTTGTTCATCTCGGTGGCGAGCCGTACCTGTTCCTTGCCGGAGTCCAGCAACGGCACGGCCACCGCGACGGCGACCACGGCGGCGGTGGCCGCGGCGCCGGTCGCGAGCCTGCGGGTCCGGCGGCGGCGCCGGACGGTCAGCACCCGCGCGGCGAAGTCCGCCGCCAGGGGCGGCTGTTCGGCGGCCTGCTCCCGCAGGGAGTCACGCACCAGTTCGTCGACGTTCACGGACGCACCTCCACGGGCGAGAAGTCACGGGACGGCTCCTGCTCGGCCACGGCGGGACCGAGCGCGGCCAACTCGGGCGCGAGTGCGCGCAGTCGGGCGAGCGAGCGGTGGGTCGTGGACCGTACGGTCCCGACGGAGCACCCGAGGATCCGGGCCACCTCGCCCTCGGGCAGATCCTCGAAGTAGCGCAGCACGAGCACGGTCCGCTGCCGGGCGGTGAGCCGGGCCAGCGCCCCGCGCATCACGAGCCGCAGCTCCACCCCGGCGGCCCCGTCCGCGTCACCGGCGCTCTCGGGCGGTTCGGCGACGGTCAGTTCGCGGCGCCGCCACTTCAGCCGCCACCGGCTGACCTGCTGCCGGTAGAGGATCCGCCGTACGTACGCCTCGGGCTCGTCGATGCGCTGCCAGCGCCCGGCGGCCTTGATCAGCGCGTTCTGCAGCAGATCCTCGGCGGCGTGCCGGTCGCCGCCGCTCAGCAGCACGGCCGTCCTCAGCAGCGCCGACGACCGCCCGGCCACGAATTCCCGGAAACTCTCCTGCCCCGCGGCATCCATCGTCACCTTCTCTTCTCCGGCGGGCCCCGTGTCCCGCCCCTGTGCCCCTTGTGACGCGCGGACCGGCCCACGGCTATGCCACCGCGTCGGAAAAGGTCCGGACAACGCTCGGGGCCCGCACGCGCGTGAAGCGCGTGCGGGCCCCGAGCCTGCCACCCGGTGGAGATCAGCCCCAGCGGTATCCGTCACCGAACAGCAGGGTGTGCTCCAGTACGTCCTCCATCGGGTCGTCGACCTGGCCGACGTTGATCAGCCCGATCCGGGGACCGTTGTGCGAGGCCCTGTTGGTCTCGTCGGCGTGCGCGGCTCCGGCCTGCATCCCGCACAGCAGCACCGTGGCCAGCCCTGCCATGACCACTCGTGCCACGGTCCTCGCCCGGTCGTTCCTCATCCCTCGGCCCCTCATCTCGTCGGCTCGGCTTCTGATCGGACCCTGTGTCCACCCGTTCATCTGCCTGGACCACACGAAGGTCACGAAGATCAACCCGTACGAGACGCCGCGAGGTCAGTTGTGGCTGTGCAGGACCTCGTTCAGGCCGCCCCAGACCGCGTTGTTCGGGCGGGCCTCGACCGTGCCGGTGACCGAGTTGCGGCGGAAGAGGATGTTGGAGGCGCCGGAGAGTTCGCGGGCCTTGACGACCTGGCCGTCGGGCATGGTGACCCGGGTGCCGGCGGTGACGTAGAGGCCGGCCTCGACGACGCACTCGTCGCCGAGCGCGATGCCGACGCCCGCCTCGGCGCCGATCAGGCAGCGCTCGCCGATGGAGATGATGACGTTGCCGCCGCCGGAGAGCGTGCCCATGGTGGAGGCGCCGCCGCCGATGTCCGAGCCGTCGCCGACGACGACACCGGCGGAGATCCGGCCCTCGACCATCGAGGTGCCGAGGGTGCCCGCGTTGAAGTTGACGAAGCCCTCGTGCATGACCGTGGTGCCCTCGGCGAGGTGCGCGCCGAGGCGGACCCGGTCGGCGTCGGCGATCCGGACGCCCTTGGGGGCCACGTAGTCCGTCATGCGCGGGAACTTGTCGAGGGAGGTCACCTGGAGGTGCAGGCCCTCGGCGCGGGCGTTGAGCCGCACCTTCTCGATGTCGTCGACGGCGACCGGGCCGAGCGAGGTCCAGGCGACGTTGGCGAGGAGGCCGAAGACGCCGTCCAGGCTCTGGCCGTGCGGCTTCACCAGACGGTGGGAGAGCAGGTGCAGGCGCAGATAGGCGTCGTGCGTGTCGATCGGCTTCTCGTCGAGCGAGGAGATGACCGTGCGGACCGCGACGACCTCGACGCCCCGGCGCGCGTCCTGACCGATCGCGGCGGTCGCGCCGCCGCCGAGCAGCTCCGCGGCCCGCTCGGCGGTCAGCCGCTCGGTGCCGGAGGGGCCCGGCTCGGCCTTGAGTTCGGGCGCGGGGAACCAGGTGTCGAGAACGGTGCCGTCGGTGGCGATCGTGGCGAGGCCGGCGGCCACGGCGCCGGTGGTACGAGGAGCAGTCGTGTCGGTCATGAGGGCAACCTAACCGCCCGGGACCGCTACGGGCCAACCCGCGCCACGGGCGTCTCAGGTGCCGGGCACGATACGGACATACGGTACGGAGGCCCGGCGCCGTGCGGCCCGGCCACCCCCGTGGGGCGGGCCGCACGTCATCAGGGACCTGGGGTCAGCCGCGCTCGCCCGCCGCGTCGACGACGGCGCTGGTGATGAGCGAGCTGCCGCCGATCACCTTGCCGCCCCGGATGTCCTGCGTACCGAGCACGTCGTACGTCTCCGGGTCGATCAGCCGGTACCGGTCGGGAGCCGTGCCCTCGCTCAACGCGATGACCCGGCGCCCCGTGCCGTCCTCGACCAGGTGGTCGGCCAGGGCGAGGTCGGGCAGGGTGGCCAGCGCCCGGTAGAGACCGGCCAAGCCCTTGGAGGGCTTGATGTCGGCGTCGAGGAGGGCGGAGATCTCGGCGTGGTCCTGCTCGACCTGGGTACTCCCCTTCTCCGCGGGGAGGGCGTCCTCCTCCCGGATCGCCTCCAGCGCGTCCTCGCCGTCGGACGGCAGGGTGGTCAGGAAGCGGTACAGCTCCCGCGGGGAACGGTTGTCGCCCTCGCCCTGGGCCCCCTGCCGCGTCTCCGTGGTGCGGAGCCTGAGGCTTCCGTCCTCCGTGGAACGCCACCCCTGGGCCGCGGCCCCGCCGTCGTAGCGCGTCCAGATCTCCTGCGAGACCGCCGTCACACCGGTGACCTGTACCTCCTCCTCGTCCGGTGCCTCCAGCGTCGACTTGCGGTAGATCCACTGATCGGCCCTCGGCTCCGGGACCGCCGGCTGCCCCTCCACCGCCTCCGCCGCCCGCTCCAGCAACTCGGCCGGGGTCATCCCCTTCAGGTCCGCGCCCGTCAGCGCCGCCGGCTTCCCGTTCGGCGACGGGCCGTCCAACCCCTCCAGCAGGGACGCCGTCACCGCCACCGTGGTCACCGCCGCCACCACCCCCGCGAGCACGAACTCCCGCCGCGCCCACCTCCGTCGGCGCCGCTCACCGGCCCACGCCGCGTCCAGCAGCCGTGCGCGGCCGGGAGCGAGGCGAGCCCGGTCGGGGGCCGATGCCCCGGAACGCAACTGCCGTACCTCGGTCAACTCGTCCATGTCAGACCACCTCCGCGGTGCCGCCGACGAACGCCGGGTCGGCGCCCAGCCTTGTCCGTACCTTCCGCCGCGCGCGGTTGAGCCGCGAGCGGACCGTTCCCACCGGGATGTCCAGGGCCTGGGCGACCTCCTGATAGCTGAGGTCGGCCCAGGCGACGAGCAGCAGCACATGCCGGTCCCCCGCCGGGAGCGCCGCGAGCGCCCCGGCGAGCGGCCCCTGCGCGGCCACCCGGCTGTCGGTCCGCTCGACCCAGGTCTGGCTCCAGGACGCGGCGACCGGATCGTGTCCGGTGCGGGCCAGCGCCCTGAGGGCCCGGACCTCCGTACGGCGGTGCTTGCCGATGAGGTTGCCGGCGATGCCGTACAGCCAGGGGCGGGCGTTGGGGTGGGCCCGGTCGTAGCGGGCCCGGATGCGGAAGGCCGTGAGGAAGGTGTCCGCGGTGAGGTCGTCGGCCAGGGCGTCGCCGAGCCGCCGGGCCACGTACCGGTGGATGTCCGGGGCGTAGCGGTCGTAGAGCCGTGCGAACAGCTCGGGCTGTTCCAGCGACTGGGCGACGGTCTCGGCGTCGTCCTCGATCCGCGCCTGCGTCTGTGGCGGTGGTCCACTCACCAGGTTCTCCCCCTGTTCGTCACAAGCCCGCCTTCTGCTTCGCCGTGTTCCTGTCACCTCCTGTTGTCCGACCGGCGGTGGAAGGTTCACGGTTCACGCGAAGTCGTCGGGGCGGGCGCCTCAGGGAATCACCCGGGCCAGCACCTCCCGTGCGTACTCCTCGTCGTAGGGCGCGCCCGTCAGCAGCACCTGGAGGCAGATGCCGTCGATCAGCGCGACCAGCGCCCGTGCGGTCACCGGGTCGGTGCGGCGGGCGAGGCAGTCGGCGAAGGCCCGTCCCCACTCGTCGGCGACGGGCCGCAGCGCGGGCCTGCGCAGTGCGGCGAGATACAGCTCGTACTCGACCTCCAGGCCCGTCCGGTCGCCCGCGAACCACTGGCCGCCCAGCGCGGCCAGTTCGGCGGCGAGGTCGGTGCCGGGGTCCGTGTCCGGGTCCCCGAGGGCGTCGGCGAACGTCTTCGCGAAGCCCTCGTCGGCCTGCCGCAGCGTGGCCACCAACAGCTCGTCGAGGGTCTTGAAGTGGTACGTCGTCGAGCCGAGCGGGACGTCCGCCTCGGCGGCCACGCTGCGGTGGCTCAGCCCGGCGATGCCCTTGTCCCCCACGACCCGGATCGCGGCGTCGATGATCCGCTGTCGCCGCTCGGGGTCATAGCGCCGGGCCATCAGTGGGCGCCTCCCAGGTTCAGCACCACGACTCCCGCGATGATCAGCACGATTCCGGCGACCTTGGGGACGCTCAGCCCCTCCCCGAAGAGCATCAGACCGAGCACGGCGACAGTCGCGGTGCCGGCACCGGACCAGATCGCGTACGCCGTGCCGATGGACATGGACTTCAACGCCTGGGCGAGCAGGACGAAGGAGACGAGGTACCCCACACCGGTGACCACTGTCGGCCACAGCTTGCTGAAGCCCTCGCTGTACTTCATGGCGGTGGTGGCGGCCACTTCGGCGGCTATGGCGCCGGCGAGCAACAGATATCCCATGTGTACGAGCGTACACATGGTGCGTACGGGTGTACACATTCCCCACGTGAGGCACATCGTGTGTACAGGCCTGGATATGGGCCGAATTGAGCCTCGACGACCGCCAAGAGGCCCCTCTTTCGGGGCCGTTCTGTTATGGAAGCGCTCACTGAAAGGGCCCCCCGGGCGTCACTCGGTCCACTACTGTTTCAACGGTCAAGCTCCCGAATGTGATGATCTTGAAAATCTCGCGTTCCGGGTCGCGTCTGGCTCCTCCCTGTCGACCCCATGACGATTCGCGTCCGCATCTGGCGACGCTGAAGGAACCGCGCATGCCGCCACAAAAGCCCGGACCTGATCCGGACCAGAACACGCCCAACCTTCCGGTGCTCAGATCCGCGAAGGTGTGGGAGACGGGTGTCGCCCCGGACGACACCCGGATACCGGGCACCCGCCGCCTCTGGCTGGCCGGTGCCCTCGCCCTCGCCGTGGTCTCCTCCTGCGTGACCGCGATCACCTTGCAGGGCTCGGGACCTGATGACTCGTCGGACCGGAACGGCACCACCACCGCCGCCGACGACCGGGTCCTCCCCTCCCTCTCCCTGCCGCCCAATTCGCCTCCGGCGACCTCGGCACCGGACGGCAAGAGCGGTCTGTCGGAGCCCCAGGGCGCCGAGGGCGGCTCGAAGGGCGACGGGGGCAAGAGCGAGGACAAGGGCAAGGACAAGAGCGAGGACTCCGACGGCTCCAAGGACTCCGACTCGTCCGACGACAAGCAGCAGGGCGGCTCCAAGCCGACCGCCGAGCCGTCGAAGACGACGTCGCCCACCAGGAAGCCGCCTTCCACCTCGACCACGCGCAAGTCCGTACGGTCCGTCAACTACCCGGACCGCTACTGGCATCTGCGCAACGGCGTGATCCAGCTGGACCAGGTGAGCTCGCGCAGCGGCAGCGAGACCAAGGAGGGCTCCTCCTTCAAGGTGGTCTCCGGCCTCGCCAACTCCTCCTGCTACTCGTTCCGCATGACGGACGGCCGATACGTACGCCACCAGAACTTCGTACTCCGCGTGTCGGGCAACGACGGCTCCCGCCTCTTCAAGCAGGACGCCACCTTCTGCCCCCGCTCGGGCTACTCGGGCTCGGTCATGCTGGAGTCGGTGAACTACCCCGGCCACTACGTCCGCCACCGCAACTTCCAGCTCCGCCTGGAACGCGCCGAACACAGCGGCTCCTTCTACTCGGACGCCACGTTCAACCTGGTGAAGGGCTTCTCCTGACCGGAGCCACCACCGAGCGCGGATGACATGAGTGTGGCCCCCGGCGGATCGCCGGGGGCCACACTCATGTCATCGGTGCTCAGACGTTGAAGCCGAGCGCCCGAAGCTGCTCGCGGCCGTCGTCGGTGATCTTGTCGGGGCCCCACGGGGGCATCCAGACCCAGTTGATACGGAGTTCGTTGACGATGCCGTCCGTGGCGGACTTCGCCTGGTCCTCGATGACGTCCGTCAGCGGGCAGGCCGCGGAGGTCAGGGTCATGTCGATCGTCGCGATGTTCGCGTCGTCGATGTGAATGCCGTAGATCAGGCCCAGGTTGACGACATCGATGCCCAACTCGGGGTCCACGACGTCGTACAGGGCCTCGCGGACCTCCTCCTCGGAGGCCGGCTTCATCTCCAGGGTCTCGCTCATGCCGTCTTCCTTTCGACGTCGGCGTCGGCGCCCAGCGCCTGGGCCGTCGCGTCCTTCCACGCCATCCAGCTGAGGAGGGCGCACTTGACCCGGGCGGGGTACTTGGAGACACCGGCGAACGCGACCGCGTCCTCCAGCACCTCCTCCATCGCGTCGTCCGGCTCGATCTTCCCCTTGGACTGCATCAGCTCCAGGAAGGTCTCCTGGATCTTCCGCGCGTCCGCGAGGTCCTTGCCGACGAGGAGGTCGTTCAGTACGGAGGCCGAGGCCTGGCTGATCGAGCAGCCCTGGCCCTCGTACGAGACGTCCTCGATGGTGGTGCCGTCGTACCTCACTCGCAGGGTGATCTCGTCGCCGCACGTCGGGTTCACGTGGTGCACCTCGGCGTCGCCATCCCGCAAGCCCCGCCCGTGCGGGTGCTTGTAGTGGTCCAGGATGACTTCCTGGTACATCGAGTCCAGCTTCACGGTCTCAGCTCACGCCCTTCAGCCGAAGAAGTTCCGTACGTGCTCCAGGCCGTCGACCAGTGCGTCGATCTCGGCCGGCGTGGAGTACAGATAGAACGACGCCCTGGTGGTCGCGGGAATTCCGTAGCGCAGGCAGACGGGACGGGCGCAGTGGTGGCCGACCCGGACCGCGATGCCCTGCTCGTCGAGGACCTGGCCCACGTCGTGCGGGTGGATGTCGCCGAGAGTGAAGGAGATCGCCGCGCCCCGGTCCTCGGCCGTGGCCGGGCCGATGATCCTCAGGTCGGGGACCTCCGTGAGCCGCTTCACCGCGTACTCGGTGATCGCGTGCTCATGGGCGAGGATCTTGTCCATGCCGATGGCGTTCAGATAGTCGATCGCCGCGCCCAGACCGACCGCCTGCGCGATCGGCGGGGTGCCCGCCTCGAACTTGTGCGGGGCGGGCGCGTAGGTCGACGAGTGCATCGACACGGTCTCGATCATCTCGCCGCCGCCGAGGAACGGCGGCAGGTCCTCCAGCAGCTCCTGGCGGCCCCAGAGGACGCCGATGCCCGTCGGACCGCACATCTTGTGGCCGGTGAAGGCCACGAAGTCGGCCTGGAGGGCCTGTACGTCCAGCGGCATGTGCGGCGCGGCCTGCGAGGCGTCGATGCAGACCAGGGCGCCCACCTCCTGCGCCCGGCGCACTATCGCCTCGACCGGGTTGACCGTGCCGAGGATGTTGGACACCAGCACGAAGGAGACGATCTTCGTCTTCTCCGTGATGATCTCGTCGATGTTGGAGAGGTCGAGCCGGCCGTCGTCGGTCAGCCCGAACCACTTCAGCTTCGCGCCCGTGCGCTGCGAGAGCAGCTGCCACGGCACGATGTTGGAGTGGTGCTCCATCTCCGTGATGACGATCTCGGTCTCGGAGTCCACCCGGTAGGGCTCGTCCGCCCAGCCGAGCATGTTCGCCACGAGGTTCAGCGACTCGGAGGCGTTCTTGGTGAAGATCACCTCGTCGCGGCTGGGCGCGTTGATGAACGACGCGACCTTGTCGCGCGCACCCTCGTACAGCGCCGTGGCCTCCTCGGCGAGCACATGCACACCGCGGTGGACGTTGGCGTTGTAGCGCTCGTAGTACTCGCTCAGGGCGTCCAGCACCTGGCGCGGCTTCTGCGAGGTCGCCGCGTTGTCCAGGTACACGAGCTTCTTACCGTCGTGGACCTGGCGGTCCAGGATGGGGAAGTCCTTGCGGATCGCCTCGGTGTCGAGGAGGCCCGGCAGCTGTGTCACGCGGATGCGCCACCCTTCACGTACTTGTCGTAGCCCTCGGCCTCGAGCTGGTCGGCGAGCTCCGGGCCGCCGGACTCGGCGATACGGCCGTTCGCGAACACATGCACGTGGTCGGGCTTGATGTAGCGCAGGATGCGCGTGTAGTGCGTGATCAGCAGGGTGCCGACCTCGCCCGACTCGCGGACGCGGTTCACGCCCTCCGACACGATGCGCAGCGCGTCGACGTCCAGACCGGAGTCCGTCTCGTCGAGGATCGCGATCTTCGGCTTGAGCAGCTCCAGCTGAAGGATCTCGTGGCGCTTCTTCTCACCGCCGGAGAAGCCCTCGTTGACGTTCCGCTCGGCGAAGGCGGGGTCCATGTTGAGGCGCTGCATGGCCTCCTTGACCTCCTTGACCCACAGCCGGAGCTTGGGGGCCTCGCCGCGGATGGCGGTGGCGGAGGTGCGCAGGAAGTTGGAGACGGAGACACCCGGGATCTCGACCGGGTACTGCATCGCCAGGAACAGGCCCGCGCGGGCGCGCTCGTCGACGGACATCTCCAGGACGTCCTCGCCGTCGAGGGTGACGGTGCCGCCGGTGATCGTGTACTTCGGGTGGCCCGCGAGCGAGTAGGCGAGGGTCGACTTGCCGGAGCCGTTGGGGCCCATGATGGCGTGCGTCTCGCCCTGCTTCACGGTGAGGTCGACGCCCTTGAGGATCTCCTTCGTGGCGTTGTCGGCCTCGACGGTGACGTGCAGGTCGTGGATTTCAAGCGTTGCCATGGGTTCCTCAGGACTCCTGGGTGAGGGAGACGAGTACGTCGTCCCCTTCGATCTTTACGGGGTATACGGGGACGGGGCGCGTCGCGGGAAGGCCGGACGGCTTGCCGGTTCTGAGGTCGAACGCGGAGCCGTGCAGCCAGCACTCGATCTGGCAGTCCTCCACCTCGCCCTCGGAGAGCGAGACGTTCGCGTGCGAGCAGATGTCGTGGATGGCGAACACCTCGCCCTCGGTCTGCACGACCGAGACCGGCGTGCCGTCGAGTTCCACCCGCTTGGGGGTGTCCTCCTCCAGCTCGCTCAGCCCACAGGCGCGTACGAAGGTCATCGACCCGATCCAGTCACAGTCTCCAGCTCCTCGTCGATCTTCACGAGAAGGCGTTCCTGGATGTCGTCCACACCGATCTGCTGGACCAGTTCGGCGAAGAAGCCGCGGACGACGAGACGGCGGGCCTCGTCGGCCGGGATGCCGCGGGCCATCAGGTAGAAGAGCTGCTCGTCGTCGAAGCGGCCGGTCGCGGAGGCGTGGCCGGCGCCGACGATCTCACCGGTCTCGATCTCCAGGTTCGGCACCGAGTCGACCCGGGCGCCGTCCGTGAGGACCAGGTTCCGGTTCATCTCGTAGGTGTCGGTGCCCTCGGCCTTGGCCTCGATCAGCACATCGCCGATCCACACGGCGTGGGCGCCCTCGCCCTGGAGCGCGCCCTTGTAGACGACGTTCGACTTGCAGTGCGGGACGTTGTGGTCGACCAGGAGTCGGTGCTCCTGGTGCTGGCCGGCGTCCGTGAAGTACAGCCCGAACAGCTCGGCCTCGCCGCCGGTGCCGGCGTAGGTCACGCGCGGGTGGAGGCGTACGACGTCGCCGCCGAAGGTGACGACGACCGACTTGAAGCTCGCGTCCCGGCCGATGAGGGCGTTGTGCTGGGCCACGTGCACGGCCTTGTCGTCCCAGTCCTGGACGGAGACGACGGTCAGCTTGGCGCCGTCACCGAGGAGGTAGTCGACGTTCGCGGCGAGGACGGCGTCACCGGTGTGGTCGATGACGACGACGGCCTCGGCGAAGGGGCCCAGCTCGATCACCTGGTGGGCGAAGGCGGTGGCGCCCTCGCCGTGCACGGCGATCCGGATGGGCTCGGTGAGGACCGTCTCCTTGGGGACGGTGATCACTCCGGCCTTCTCGAACGCCGAGTACGCCTGGGCCGCGACGCGGTCCACGGGGGCGCCGGCCCGGCGAAGGCGGGCGTCGTCGCGGCCGACGGCCTCGACGGTGACGCCCTCGGGGGCCCGCACATCGACCTTCAGGCCGTCACCGGTCGCGACGGCGGTGCCGTCGTGCAGTCCGCGCAGCCGCTCCAGCGGGGTGAACCGCCACTCCTCCTCGCGGCCGTGCGGGACCGGGAAGTCCGCCACGTCGAAGGACGGGGGCGCGCTCATGCGCGTGGCGACGGTCGACTCGGCGGCCACCGCGATCTGGCCGGCGGTCGTGCTGCCCACCGGGATGTTCTGAGCCTCAGCCATGGCTGTCGGTCTGCTCTCTTTCCTGCGTCGTTGAGATCCTCGGCCCGCCCATGAGGCGGGCCGTTGCCGGGAGGCGGGCCGGCTTTAGCCGACCGCGCCTTCCATCTGCAGCTCGATCAGCCGGTTGAGCTCCAGCGCGTACTCCATGGGCAGCTCCTTCGCGATCGGCTCGACGAAGCCGCGCACGATCATCGCCATCGCCTCGAACTCGGTCATGCCGCGGCTCATCAGGTAGAAGAGCTGGTCGTCACTGACCTTGGAGACGGTGGCCTCGTGGCCCATGGACACATCGTCCTCACGGACGTCGACGTACGGGTACGTGTCCGAGCGGGAGATGGTGTCGACGAGCAGCGCGTCGCACAGGACGTTCGACTTGGAGCCGGGCGCGCCCTCGCCGATCTCGACGAGACCGCGGTAGGACGTACGGCCGCCACCACGCGCCACGGACTTCGACACGATGTTGGAGGAGGTGTTCGGCGCCATGTGGACCATCTTGGAGCCGGCGTCCTGGTGCTGGCCCTCGCCCGCGAAGGCGATGGAGAGGGTCTCGCCCTTGGCGTGCTCGCCCATCAGGTAGACGGCCGGGTACTTCATGGTGACCTTGGAGCCGATGTTGCCGTCGATCCACTCCATGGTCGCGCCCTCGTACGCCACGGCGCGCTTGGTGACCAGGTTGTAGACGTTGTTCGACCAGTTCTGGATGGTCGTGTAGCGGCAGCGGGCGCCCTTCTTCACGATGATCTCGACGACCGCGGAGTGCAGGGAGTCCGACTTGTAGATCGGGGCCGTGCAGCCCTCGACGTAGTGGACGTAGGCGTCCTCGTCGACGATGATCAGCGTCCGCTCGAACTGGCCCATGTTCTCCGTGTTGATCCGGAAGTAGGCCTGGAGCGGGATCTCGACGTGCACGCCCTTCGGCACGTAGATGAAGGAGCCGCCGGACCACACCGCGGTGTTCAGCGACGCGAACTTGTTGTCGCCGACCGGGATGACCGTGCCGAAGTACTCCTTGAAGAGCTCCGGGTGCTCCTTGAGGGCGGTGTCGGTGTCGAGGAAGATGACGCCCTGCTCCTCCAGGTCCTCACGGATCTGGTGGTAGACGACCTCGGACTCGTACTGGGCCGCGACACCGGCGACGAGGCGCTGCTTCTCCGCCTCGGGGATGCCGAGCTTGTCGTAGGTGTTCTTGATGTCCTCCGGCAGTTCCTCCCAGGAAGCGGCCTGCTTCTCGGTGGAACGCACGAAGTACTTGATGTTGTCGAAGTCGATGCCCGACAGGTCCGAGCCCCAGTTCGGCATGGGCTTCTTCTCGAACAGGCGCAGGCCCTTGAGACGGAGCTTGGTCATCCACTCCGGCTCGCTCTTCTTCGCGGAGATGTCGCGGACGACGTCCTCGTTGATACCGCGCTTGGCAGAGGCACCGGCCACGTCGGAGTCGGCCCAGCCGTACTCGTAGTTGCCCAGGCCCTCGAGCTCGGGGTGGGCGGTCTCCTCAATGGGGAGCGTCATGCGGGGTTCCTCCCGGCGGTGCTTGCTGATGCGGTGTCGTGGGCTTGCTTGGAAATTCTGGGGATGAACGTCGTGCAGACGCCGTCGCCGTGGGCGATGGTGGCCAGCCGCTGGACGTGCGTACCGAGCAGTTCGGCGAAGAGCTCGGTCTCGGCCTCGCAGAGCTGTGGGAACCGCTCGGCCACATGGGCCACCGGGCAGTGGTGCTGGCAGAGCTGCTCACCCTGGTGGGGGTGGGGGGCACTGCGTGCCGTAGCAGCGTACCCGTCGGCGCTCAAGGCCTTGGCCAGGGCTTCGGTCTTCTCTTCGGGCGCGGCGGCCTCGACGGCCTCGCGGTAGGCACGGGCCTCGGCGGCGATCCGGGCGCGGGCGAAGGCGGTGACGGCCTGCTCCCCGCCCTCCCGGTCCGCGATCCAGCTGAGGGCGTCCACGGCCAGCTTGTCGTACGACTGGTCGAAGGCGTCCCGTCCGCAGTCCGTCAGGGCGAACACCTTGGCCGGGCGCCCGCGGGTCCGCGCGCCGTAGACGCGCTGCTCACGGGGTTGCACGACGTCGTCGCCGACGAGCGCGTCGAGGTGCCGGCGCACGGCCGCCTGGGTGAGTCCGAGGCGGCCGGCGAGGTCGGCCACGGTCGACGGACCGTGGGACAGGATGGACCGCGCGACCCGGTTGCGTGTCGACCGCTCCCCGGTCGCGAGTTCCTCCTGCGGAGCCTCGCCAACGTTTTTCACAACGCCATTGTTGCGTAATTCCTCAGACAGGGGCAAGCCGCGTCCGGACGGGTGAGCGGTGCCGTGCATCACTTAGGTAAACCTAAGCTGACCTGCGGAAACGATCACTGATCGATCAAACCGGTGGCGCCCCGAAGATCACTCCGGAAGACTCCCACACCATGCCGACAACCCCTCCCACCGGCCCACTTGTCACTCTCGCCGACCTCACGGCGGACCTGCGCGCCGCCGGTGTCGAGCCCGGCGAGACCCTGCTCGCGCACTCCTCGCTCAGCGCGCTCGGCTGGGTCTGCGGAGGCGCCGTCACAGTCGTGAGAGCACTGCTCGACGCGCTCGGTCCGGACGGCACCCTCGTCGTCCCCAGCCAGTCCGGCGACCTCTCCGACCCCGCGCTCTGGGCGCATCCGCCGGTGCCCGAGGAGTGGTGGGAGCCCGTCCGCGCCGCCATGCCCGCCTACGACCCCGCGATCACCCCCACCCGCGGGGTCGGTGTGATCCCGGAGACCGTGCGGACCTGGCCCGGCGCGCTGCGCAGCGCGCACCCGCAGACGTCCTTCGCGGCGATCGGCCCGGCCGCGGCGGCGCTCCTCGCGGACCACGCCCCCGACTGCCGTCTCGGCGAGCGCAGCCCCCTGGCCCGGCTGGAGCAGGCGGGCGCCCGGGTGCTGCTGCTGGGCGCGGGCTACGACACCTGCACCAGCTTCCATCTGGCCGAGTACCGGATACCCGCGCCCCTGGTCGAGGTCGGCCGGCCGGGCCCGGACGGCTGGGAGGTGGTGACCGAGGTGTCGATCGACTCGGACCGGTTCGACGAACTGGGGCACGACTTCGAGCGGGACCGGGGCATCGTCCCGGCCAGGGTGGGCGCGGCGGACGTACGTCTGTTCCCGGTGGCCGACGCGGTGGCGTACGCCGAGCGCTGGCTCCCGTTGCACCGTCCCCGTGAGGAGGAGATCTCCGGACCCGCCCGTCTCGGCACCCGGCCGCGTACCTAGACTCGGGCGCATGCGAAGCGACCCCGTGGTCCAGGTCCGGTCCCTGGTGAAGCGATACGGCGGCAAGACCGCGGTGGACGGCCTGGACCTGGTGGCCGGGGCGGGTGTCACCGCCGTACTCGGCCCGAACGGCGCGGGCAAGACGACCACGATCGAGACCTGCGAGGGCTATCGGAAGCCGGACTCCGGTTCGGTGTCCGTGCTCGGATTCGACCCGGTCCGCGAGGCGGCGGCCCTGCGCCCCCGGGTCGGCGTGATGCTCCAGTCCGGCGGCGTCTACTCCGGCGCCCGCGCCGACGAGATGCTGCGGCACGTGGCCGGGCTGCACGCCCATCCCCTCGACGTGGACGCGCTGACAGAACGCCTGGGCCTCGGGAGTTGCGGCCGTACGACCTACCGGCGGCTCTCCGGCGGCCAGCAGCAGCGGCTCGCCCTCGCGATGGCCGTGGTCGGCCGCCCCGAGCTGGTCTTCCTCGACGAGCCGACCGCCGGCCTCGACCCGCAGGCCCGCCGGGCCACCTGGGAGCTGGTCCGCGACCTGCGCGGGGACGGTGTCTCGGTCATCCTCACCACCCATCACATGGACGAGGCCGAGCAGCTCGCGGACGATGTCGCGATCATCGACGCCGGCAAGGTCATCGCCCAGGGCACGCCCGAGGAGCTGTGCCGGGGCGGCGCCGAGAACACCCTGCGCTTCACCGGCCGCCCGGCCCTCGACGTCGCCTCCCTGCTGAAGGCGCTCCCGGCGGACTCCACCGCCGCCGAACTGACGCCCGGCGCGTACCGGGTGACCGGCAAGATCGACCCGCAGCTCCTCGCGACCGTCACCTCCTGGTGCGCCCAGCACGGGGTGATGCCGGACCGGATCTCGGTGGAACGGCACACCCTCGAAGACGTGTTCCTCGAACTGACGGGCAAGGAGCTGCGTTCATGAGCGCGAGCACGAGTACGGGCACCGGCACGGACGCGAACACCGGCGCCTACGCGCCGAGGCCGGGGGCCGCCCCGCTCCCCCGCATGATCGCGGCGCAGGCGGTCCTGGAGACGAGGATGCTGCTGCGCAACGGCGAGCAGCTGCTGCTGACGGTCGTCATCCCGACCCTGCTGCTGGTCCTCTTCGGCTCGGTGGACATCGTCGACACGGGCGAGGGGACGGCCGTGGACTTCCTGACCCCCGGCGTCCTCGCACTGGCCGTGATGTCGACGGCGTTCACCGGCCAGGCCATCGCCACCGGTTTCGAGCGCCGCTACGGCGTGCTGAAGCGGCTGGCGGTCTCGCCGCTGCCCCGCTGGGGCCTGATGACCGCGAAGACACTGTCCGTGCTGGTCACGGAGATCCTCCAGGTCGCCCTGCTCACCGTGATCGCCTTCGCGATGGGCTGGGACCCGCACGGGAACCCGCTGGCCGTACTGCTCCTCCTCGTCCTCGGCACGGCCGCGTTCTCGGGGCTCGGGCTGCTGATGGCGGGCACGCTCAAGGCGGAGGCGACGCTCGCGGCGGCCAATCTGGTGTTCCTGCTGCTGCTCGTGGGCGGCGGCGTCGTCGTCCCGCTGGACAGGTTCCCGGACGCGGCGCAGAGCGTGCTCGGGCTGCTGCCGATCTCGGCGCTGTCGGACGGACTGCGGGACGTCCTCCGGCACGGCGCCGGCATGCCGTGGGCCGACCTCGGGATCCTCGCCGTGTGGGCGGTGCTGGGGCTGGGCGCGGCGGCGCGGTTCTTCCGCTGGGAGTAGGGCGGCCCGGAGGCACAGGGCGACCCCTCGTGAATGCGTGCACAAGCGGCGGCCTACGATGGTGCGCGTGCCGAAACCGACCCGCGACGACCTCGTCTCCGCTGTGCGCAACCCGCTCGCCTTCATCGCCGCCCGCTGGACCCCGGACCCGCGAACGGTCCGGCGCGCGGCTCTCGCCGCGCTCGTCATGGCGGTGGTCATCGTGGTGACCGGTGGTGCCGTACGGCTCACCGGGTCGGGCCTCGGCTGCCCGACCTGGCCCAAGTGCACCGACGACTCGCTGACGGCGACCCGGGCGATGGGTGTGCACGGTGCCATCGAGTTCGGCAACCGCATGCTGACGTACGTGCTGTGCGCGGCGGTCGGCTGGGCCATCGTCGCCGCGCGCTCCCAGAAGCCGTACCGGCGCGCCCTGACCCGGCTGGGCTGGACGCAGTTCTGGGTGGTCATGAGCAACGCGGTGCTCGGCGGCATCGTGGTCCTCGTGGGCCTGAACCCGTACACGGTGGCCGCGCACTTCATGCTCTCCACCGCGCTGATCGCGGTCGCCGCCGTGATGTGGCACCGCACCGGCGAGGGCGACACGGCGCCGCGTCCGCTGGTCGGCAAGGCGGTGCGGCAGCTGGTGTGGGTGCTGGTGGGCGTCACCCTGCTGCTGATCGCGGTGGGCACGGTCGTCACGGGCGCCGGTCCGCACGCCGGTGACTCCAGCGAGGTCGAGCGCATCCCGCTGAACTGGGAGAACGTCACCAAGCTGCACGCGGTCCTGGCCTGGATCGTGGTGACGCTGACCTTCGCCCTGTGGTTCGTCCTGAAGGCGGTCGACGCCCCACGCGACCCCCTGAACCGCACCCGCGACCTGTTCCTGGTCCTCCTCGCACAGGGTGTCATCGGCTACGTCCAGTACTTCACCGACCTCCCCGAGGTTCTGGTCGGCGCCCATATGTTCGGTTCCTGCCTGGTGTGGATCGCCACCCTGCGGGTGCTGCTGTCCCTGCGGGAGCGACCGGCCGACGAGGTCGACGTCCCCACCCCTACGGCGGCGGAGACACCGGTCGCCGCAAACGGCTGAGTCAGCCGTGGACCGCAACCAGGTCGTCGATCGCCGGGCCGAGGAACAGCCGGGTCAGCTCGCCCCGGTACGGCACTTCCTCGGCCCGTTCGCCGTAGCGGCGTCGGCGGATGTCCTCGACGACCTCGGTGGGGGCGCCCAGGGTGGGTAGCAGGTCCAGGGCCTCACTCTTGGAGATCAGGCGGCCGTCGCGCAGGGTGGCGGTGGCGCGGGCGAAGGTCAGCAGTCCGAGGTCGACCCAGACGTCCCGGTCCCACAGGTGGGCCCGGTCGACCACCGGGCGCCAGAACTCCCTCTGGTCGCGGACGACGAAGGCGTCCAGCTCGATGTCGGAGACCGGCGGCAGCAGCGCCTTCGGCGGTTCGCCGTGCAGGACCAGGCCGAAGGTGTGCAGTTCGCGCCGGGTGACCGGGGTGACCGTCCGCCGGAAGAGCCGCCCGTGCGCCCAGGTCAGATGCCCGCGCTCGGCGTCGGCCGCCGTGCCGGGCGTCAGATAGGTGCAGTGCAGGAGGGGTGCGAGCGGCTCGTGGCGCAGCCGGGCGTGCAGCCGGCCCGCGCGCCAGACGGTGCGGGTGGTGACCGGGCCGTCCAGGACGGCGATCAGATCCAGGTCGCTGCGGCCCTCCTGGTAGTCGCCCCCGCCCAGGGAACCGTGGGCCCAGACGGCGAGCGGGGCGAGTGCCCCCAGTTCGTCGAGGAAGCGTCCGACCAGGGCCTCGGTGGCGGCGCCCGCGTCGGGTAAGGGGGCGGTCGCGTCGCTGCGTGTCATGCGGCCAGTCTCTCCGGCTCACCCCAGCCCGTACACCCGCCGCGCGTTCCCCGCCGCGATCAGCCCCGCCACGCGCTGGGCGTCCGTCAGGGACCAGGCGCCCTCCGCCACCCAGGTGCCCAGCACCCGGGCCAGCGCCTCGCGGAACAGCCGGGCCCCGACGACGTGCAGCTCGGGCAGGCCGTGGGCGCCGCTGGAGAAGAGGAGCTTGCCGAAGGGGGCGAGTTCGAGGACCTCGGCGAGTACGGCGGTGGCGCGGGCGCCGGTGCGGACGAGTTCGGCGCCCAGGTCGGCGTAGACATGCGGGAAGACACCGGCGAGGTGGGCCGCGTGGCGGTGGTACGGGTAGCCGTGCAGCAGCACCAGATCGGTGCCGAGGCCCGCCGTGGAGCGGGCGAAGTCGGTGAGCAGGACGGGGTCGGTGGCGTCGATGCGCAGCCCGGGTTCGCCGAGGCCGGCGTGGAGTTGGAGCGGGCGCCCGGAGGCGACGGCGATCCACAGCAGATGGCGCAGCAGGACCGGGTCGGTGAGCGCCCCGCCGACCGGCCGGTGCGCGAGCCAGCGCCCCACCGCGCCCCGCACCTCCCCCGGACCGGGCGGCTCCGGCGCGAACGCCAGTCCGTGCCGTACGCCCGCGACCGAGGTGAAGGCGACGGCGTTCTCGGCGGCGGCGTGCATGGACTCGGCGAGATTGGCCAGGAACGACTCGACCGTGCCGGAGGTGTCGGCGACCTGTTCGGCGAGGAGTTCGAGGCGGACGATCTCATGGGCGTCCGCGTCCCCGGTGGAGGCCATCTCACGCGGTCCGGTGAGGTCACCCGGCAGTCCCGTGTCGACGAGATAGGTGGTGATGCCGCTGCCCCGGAGAAGTCTGCGGCCCGATTCCAGGACGCCCAGTTCGCGGCGGCGGGCGAGATAGCGGGCCGGTGGGCAGTGCGGTTCCAGGCCCAGCAGGGGCGGGCACCAGCGGCGTACGGCGAAGCCCGTCTGGGTGTCGAAGAAGGTGGTGCCGGGCGCGGGCGGGCCCTCGCTGCGGGCGAGGTGGGCCTCGAAGGTGCCGAGGCCCAGCTCCGTGCGCAGTACGCCGTGGCAGTACTGGTCCACGAGGGACGGCGTCTCGATCATCGGGCTCCCCGGGGCTGGACCTGTGAACTCCCACAGGTCCTAACGGGTGAGCCGGGCTCAGGTGTTGCTGTTGCTCGGGCCGCCGACCTGGATTCCGGCCATCCGCGACCACTCGTACGGGCCGGTCGTGACCTTGGCGGCGAACTCGCCGTCGAAGTCCTCGTGGACGGTGACGCCGGCCTTGGCCACGGCCGCCTCGGCGATCGCGTACGACGGGGCGACCAGGTCGCCCCAGCCGCCGTCCTCGCCGACCAGGACGATGCGGGCGCCCTGTTCGCCGATGTAGGCGACCTGGGCCTCGGCGCCGCGGTGCGCCTTCGCGAAGGCGCCGATCTGCTTGGCGAGCCGGGTCGCTCGGCGCTCGGCCTTCGCGGCGGCCTTGGTTGCCTTGGCCTCGTCTGCCTGCTTGGTGTCTGCCATGGGCAGGATGCTACCGATGGGTAGAGCGGGCGGCGATGGTGGGGTTTGTGGGCTTGGCCACTCGCCGTCGCGCGTTGTGGTGAGTGGGTGCGTTCGGGCCCGTCGTGGTTGCTCGCGCCCACGCGGCGGAGCCGCACATCGATACAGCCCCGCGTCCCTCAAGGCGCGCTCAGCGCAGGAAGGGGTCCACCGCCACCGCCACGAAGAGCAGCGAGACGTACGTGATCGACCAGTGGAACAGGCGCATTTCCTTGAGCTTGCCGCCCGTCGCGCCGTTCTTCGCGCGGGTCTGGAGGGCGTGGGCCTCCCAGAGCCACCAGCCGCCGGTGACCAGGGCGACCGAGGTGTAGAACCAGCCCGTGTAGCCGAGGGGGGTCAGCATCAGGGAGACGGCGACCATCACCCAGCTGTAGAGGACGATCTGCCGGGCGACCACCTTGTTGGAGGCGACCACCGGGAGCATCGGGACGCCGACGCGGGCGTAGTCCTCCTTCACCTTCATGGACAGGGGCCAGTAGTGCGGCGGGGTCCAGAAGAAGATGACGAGGAAGAGGATGACCGCGGCCCACGACATCGAGTTCGTGACGGCGGACCAGCCGATGAGGACCGGCATACAGCCGGCGATACCGCCCCAGACGATGTTCTGGGACGTACGCCGTTTGAGGATCATCGTGTAGACGACGACGTAGAAGAGGAGCGCCCCGAGCGACAGCCAGGCGGACAGCCAGTTGACGAGGACGCCGAACCAGGCGGTGGAGATCACGGCGAGGGCGAGGCCGAAGACCAGGCCCTCACGCGGGGTGACCATCCCGGTGACCAGCGGACGCTGCGACGTGCGCTCCATGAGCGCGTCGATGTCCCGGTCGATGTACATGTTGAGCGCGTTGGCGCCGCCGGCGGAGAGATAACCGCCGACGCAGGTGGCGAGCACCAGCCAGAGGTCCGGAACACCCTGTTCCGCCAGGAACATCACCGGCACGGTGGTGATCAGCAGCAGTTCGATGATCCGTGGCTTCGTCAGCGCCACGAAGGCCTTGACCCGGGCCCCGATCGGCCGCTGACCCCGGCTGCTGCTCGTGCTGCTCGCGCCAAGCACTCCCGGTGGACGGGATTCGACGGCCGTCACGCACACCCCTGACAGAGACTCCTCAGCAAGCCTCCGGTTGTGAACTCCCCGTAACGGCTCGCGCGTACCACGCCACTGTAGACGTTGCCCAGAGCCAGCCTTTCAAGGGGGTGGGGTCGTGTTGGCGGGCGCCCCGGGACGAGCCGAACACACTTCGGTTGAGCAGTCGGACGAGCGGCTCCGTATTCAGATGTCGAACAGCGGAACCCTCAGGTCTCACCATGCGGAATGCCGGGTCGGGAGGCGGACCGGACATAGTCCCGGCAGTCTGGAATGACTCGAAAAAACGCGCGTTCCTACGGGGGTAGGCTCGACAACGGCCGGTGCCGTGAAGAACACCGGCACGAGACATGTGGAGAGGAGCCCTGACCCAGGGTGAGCACCAAGCCGACCACTACAGACCTCGCGTGGACCGAATTGGACCAGCGCGCCGTCGACACCGCCCGAGTCCTGGCAGCCGACGCCGTACAGAAGGTCGGCAACGGCCATCCGGGTACGGCGATGAGCCTCGCGCCCGCCGCGTACACCCTCTTCCAGAAGGTGATGCGCCACGACCCCGCCGACCCCGACTGGGTGGGCCGTGACAGGTTCGTCCTGTCCGCCGGCCACTCCTCCTTGACCCTCTACATCCAGCTGTACCTGGGCGGTTTCGGCCTGGAGCTGGCGGACCTCGAGTCCTTCCGCACCTGGGGTTCGAAGACCCCGGGGCACCCCGAGTACGGGCACACCAAGGCCGTCGAGACGACGACCGGGCCGCTCGGCCAGGGTGTCGCCAACGCCGTGGGCATGGCGATGGCCGCGCGGTACGAGCGCGGTCTGTTCGACCCGGAGGCCGCGGTCGGCGAGTCGCCGTTCGACCACCACATCTTCGTGATCGCCGGTGACGGCTGCCTCCAGGAGGGCATCTCCGCCGAGGCGTCCTCGCTGGCCGGTCACCAGAAGCTCGGCAACCTGGTCCTGCTGTGGGACGACAACCACATCTCGATCGAGGGCGACACCGAGACGGCCGTCTCCGAGGACACCGCGAAGCGGTACGAGGCGTACGGCTGGCACGTGCAACGCGTCCAGCCGAAGGAGAACGGCGACCTCGACCCGGCCGCGCTGTTCGAGGCGATCGAGGCGGCGAAGGCCGTCACCGACCGGCCGTCGTTCATCGCGATGCGTTCGATCATCGCCTGGCCCGCCCCGAACGCGCAGAACACCGAGGCCGCGCACGGCTCGGCGCTCGGCGCGGACGAGGTCGCCGCCACCAAGCGGGTCCTCGGCTTCGACCCGGAGAAGAACTTCGAGGTCTCCGACGAGGTCATCGCGCACACGCGCGCCCTCGGCGAGCGTGGGCTCGAAGCCCGTGCCGTCTGGGAGAAGCGGTTCCAGGAGTGGCGCGACGGCGACGCCGAGCGGGCCGCCGAGTTCGACCGGATCAGCGCGGGCGAGCTGCCCGAGGGCTGGGAGTCGCACCTGCCGGAGTTCGAGACGGGCAAGGGTGTCGCGACGCGCGCCGCGTCCGGCAAGATCCTCCAGGCGCTCGGCGCGGTCGTGCCCGAGCTGTGGGGCGGCTCCGCCGACCTCGCCGGTTCGAACAACACGACGATCGACAAGACGTCGTCGTTCCTCCCGGCGGACAACCCGCTGCCGGAGGCGAACCCCTACGGCCGCACGATCCACTTCGGTATCCGTGAGCACGCCATGGCCGCGGAGATGAACGGCATCGCGCTGCACGGCAACACCCGTGTCTTCGGCGGCACGTTCCTCGTGTTCTCCGACTACATGCGCAACGCGGTGCGCCTGTCCGCGCTGATGCACCTGCCGGTGACGTACGTGTGGACGCACGACTCCATCGGTCTCGGCGAGGACGGTCCGACGCACCAGCCGGTCGAGCACCTGGCCGCGCTGCGGGCGATCCCGGGTCTGAACGTGGTCCGCCCGGCCGACGCCAACGAGACGGCGATCGCCTGGCGCGAGATCCTCAAGCGCTACACCAAGGAGTTCGGCAAGGGCGCCCCGCACGGCCTCGCGCTGACCCGTCAGGGTGTGCCGACGTACGAGGCCAACGAGGAGGCCGCCAAGGGCGGTTACGTGCTCTTCGAGGCGGACGGCGGTGACGCTCAGGTGATCCTGATCGCCACCGGGTCCGAGGTGCATGTCGCCGTCGACGCGCGCGAGCAGTTGCAGGCGCAGGGCGTGCCCACGCGGGTGGTGTCCATGCCGTCCGTGGAGTGGTTCGAGGAGCAGGACCAGGGGTACCGGGACAGCGTTCTGCCGCCGTCCGTCAAGGCGCGTGTCGCGGTCGAGGCCGGGATCGGGCTCACCTGGCACAAGTACGTCGGGGACGCCGGTCGCATCGTTTCGCTGGAGCACTTCGGCGCTTCGGCCGACGGCAAGGTCCTCTTCCGCGAGTTCGGCTTCACCGCCGAGAACGTGGCCGCGGTCGCGCAGGAATCCCTGGCCGCCGCTCAGCGCTGACGCTCACGGACGCTTACATACACACGTAGGAGATGTAATTCCATGACAGACGCACTCAAGCGCCTCTCCGAGGAGGGCGTCGCGATCTGGCTGGACGACCTGTCGCGCAAGCGCATCACGTCCGGCAACCTCGCCGAGCTCCTCGACCAGCAGCACGTCGTGGGCGTCACCACCAACCCGTCGATCTTCCAGAAGGCGATCAGCAGCGGTGACGGCTACGAGCAGCAGGTCGCCGACCTCGCCGCCCGCAAGGTCACCGTCGACGAGGCCATCCGGATGATCACGACGGCGGACGTCCGCGACGCCGCCGACATCCTGCGCCCGGTCTTCGACGCGACCAACGGTCAGGACGGCCGGGTCTCCATCGAGGTCGACCCGCGTCTCGCCCACAACACGGGGGCGACCGTCGCCGAGGCCAAGCAGTTGGCCTGGCTGGTGGACCGCCCGAACACCCTGATCAAGATCCCGGCGACGAAGGCGGGCCTGCCCGCGATCACCGAGACCATCGGTCTCGGCATCAGCGTCAACGTCACGCTGATCTTCTCGCTGGAGCGCTACCGCGCGGTCATGGACGCCTACCTGGCCGGTCTGGAGAAGGCCAAGGAGCGCGGCCTGGACCTCTCCAAGATCCACTCGGTGGCGTCCTTCTTCGTGTCCCGCGTGGACACCGAGATCGACAAGCGGATCGACGCGCTCGGCACGGACGCGGCCAAGGCCGCCCGCGGCAAGGCCGGTGTCGCCAACGCCCGCCTCGCGTACCAGGCGTACGAAGAGGTCTTCGACGGCGCGCGCTGGAGCGCCCTGGAGAGCGCGGGCGCCAACAAGCAGCGTCCGCTGTGGGCCTCGACCGGCGTCAAGGACCCGGCGTACAAGAGCACGCTGTACGTCGACGAGCTGGTCGCGCCGAACACGGTGAACACCATGCCGGAGGCCACGCTGGAGGCCACCGCGACGAGCGGTGAGATCCGCGGCAACGCGATCGCCGGCACGTACGAGCAGTCGCGTGCCGAGCTGGACGCGGTGGAGAAGCTCGGGATCTCGTACGACGAGGTCGTGCAGCTGCTGGAGGACGAGGGCGTCGAGAAGTTCGAGGCGTCCTGGAACGACCTGCTCAAGTCGACCGAGGCGGAGCTTCAGCGCCTCGCACCCTCGGAGGGCTGAACACCTTGTCGAGCAGCAATCCGCTGCGTGACGCCGCGGACCGACGGCTCCCGCGTATCGCGGGGCCGTCGGGCCTGGTCATCTTCGGCGTCACAGGCGATTTGTCACGCAAAAAGCTGATGCCTGCCGTGTACGACCTCGCCAACCGCGGACTGCTGCCGCCGGGCTTCTCGCTCGTCGGCTTCGCACGCCGGGAGTGGGCCAACGAGGACTTCGCGCAGGAGGTGCACGACGCGGTCAAGGAGCACGCGCGCACGCCCTTCCGCGAGGAGGTCTGGCAGCAGCTCATCCAGGGCATGCGGTTCGTCCAGGGCACCTTCGACGACGACGATTCCTTCGAGCGGCTGCGCGACACCATCCAGGAGCTGGACAAGGCACAGGGCACGGGCGGCAACTTCGCCTTCTATCTGTCCGTGCCGCCGTCCGCGTTCCCGGTCGTCATCCAGCAGCTGAAGAAGCACGG
Organism: Streptomyces phaeolivaceus; assembly: GCF_009184865.1. NCBI lineage: Bacteria > Bacillati > Actinomycetota > Actinomycetes > Kitasatosporales > Streptomycetaceae > Streptomyces > Streptomyces phaeolivaceus. Next base: position 2,064,011 of record NZ_CP045096.1, read on the forward strand.
GCTGGCGGACCAGAGCGGTGGCTCCTGGCGGCGCGCGGTCATCGAGAAGCCGTTCGGCCACAATCTGGCGTCGGCCGAGGACCTCAACACGACCGTGGAAGAGGTCTTCGCCCCGGACCAGGTCTTCCGTATCGACCACTACCTCGGCAAGGAGACCGTCCAGAACATCCTGGCGCTCCGCTTCGCCAACACCATGTTCGAGCCGATCTGGAACAGGTCCTTCGTCGACCACGTCCAGATCACGATGGCCGAGGACATCGGCATCGGCGGCCGGGCGGGCTACTACGACGGCATCGGCGCGGCCCGTGACGTCATCCAGAACCATCTGCTCCAGCTGATGGCGCTCACCGCCATGGAGGAGCCCGCGTCCTTCGACGCGGACGCGCTCGCCGCGGAGAAGACCAAGGTGCTCGGCGCGGTGAAGCTGCCGAAGGACCTGGGCCGGGACACCGTGTTCGCGCAGTACGCGGCCGGCTGGCAGGGCGGCGAGAAGGTCATCGGCTACCTCGAAGAGGACGGCATCGACCGCAAGTCGAAGACCGACACCTACGCGGCGATCAAGGTCGAGGTCGACAACCGCCGCTGGGCGGGCGTGCCGTTCTACTTGAGGACCGGCAAGCGTCTCGGCCGGCGGGTCACCGAGATCGCGGTGGTCTTCCAGCGGGCGCCGCACTCCCCCTTCGACTCCACCGCCACCGAGGAGCTGGGCCAGAACGCGATCGTCATCCGCGTCCAGCCCGACGAGGGCGTGACGGTCCGCTTCGGTTCGAAGGTCCCCGGCACCTCGATGGAGATCCGGGACGTGTCCATGGACTTCGCCTACGGCGAGTCCTTCACCGAGTCCTCGCCCGAGGCGTACGAGCGTCTCATCCTCGACGTCCTGCTCGGCGACTCGAACCTCTTCCCGCGCACCGAGGAGGTCGAGCTGTCCTGGAAGATCCTCGACCCGATCGAGGAGTACTGGGACAAGAGCGGCAGGCCCGCGCAGTACCAGGCGGGCACGTGGGGTCCCGTCGAGGCGGACGAGATGCTCGAACGAGACGGACGGAGCTGGCGTCGGCCATGAAGACAGACCTCACGGACACCACGGCCAGCAAGATCAACAAGGCGCTGGTGAAGGCCCGCCGGGAGATAGGCACCCCGGCCGTCGGCATGGTGCTCACGCTGGTCATCGTCACGGACGAGGAGAACGCGTACGACGCGCTCAAGTCCGCCAACGACGCCTCGCGCGAGCACCCGTCGCGCACGATCGTGGTCATCAAGCGGGTCTCCCGCTCCCCCCGCGACCGTACGAAGTCCCGCCTGGACGCCGAGGTACGGGTGGGCGCGGACGCGGGCACCGGTGACACGGTAGTGCTGCGGCTGTACGGCGAGGTCGCCGACCACGCCCAGTCGGTGGTGCTGCCGCTGCTGCTGCCGGACGCGCCGGTCGTCGTCTGGTGGCCGGTGAACGCGCCGCTCGACCCGGCCCGCGATCCGCTGGGCGCGCTCGGCCAGCGCCGGGTCACCGACAGCTACGCCGCCGAGAAGCCCATCGAGGAACTGCGGACCCGCGCCGACAACTACGAGCCCGGCGACACGGATCTGGCCTGGACCCGGATCACCCCGTGGCGCTCCATGCTGGCCGCCGCGCTCGACCAGGTGGACTGCGAGGTCATCTCCGCGGAGGTGCAGGGCGAGCAGTACAACCCGAGCGTGGAACTGCTGGCGATGTGGCTGGCGGACCGGCTCCACGTCCATGTACGGCGTGGGGTGTCGGCCGGGCCCGGCCTCAACGAGGTGCGGATGCTGACCAGCACGGGGCCCATCCGGCTCTACCGGCCCAACGGGGGCCTCGCCCTGCTCACGCTGGAGGACCAGCCGGACCGCGCGGTCGCGCTGAAGCGCCGCGAGACGTCCGAGCTGCTGGCGGAGGAGCTGCGCAGGCTCGACCCGGACGACACGTACGCTTCGGCGCTGCGGTTCGGGGTGGATCGGTTGGGAGGTTCGACGGGGAGTGCGTTGACGGCCGCGACGGCCTCGGCCGCTGCTCCGGGGGGTGCTTCGGTTTCCGGGGTCGGTTCTGGCTCCGGATCGGTATCCGGCTCTGCTTCTGGCTCCGGATCGGTATCCGGCTCCGCGCTGGGTTCGGGTGTCTCGTCTGCTGCCGCTCCAGCCCGTACGTCCGCGCCCGCGTTGCCGCCGGCCGCTCCGTCGGGGTCGGTCGGGTCTGCCGAGTCGGCCGGTGTCGCGGGGTCGGTCGGTGACGACGACTCCGAGCGGCCCACTCCGGCGCAGATGCCGCCCGTGAAGAAGGCGACGGCACCGTGAGTACTCCGCAGCTGGTCGTGCACCACGACAAGGAGCTGATGGCGCAGGCCGCGGCGGCCCGGCTGATCACCAAGGTGGTGGACGCGCAGGCCTCGCGCGGCTACGCCTCGGTGGTCCTCACGGGTGGCCGCAACGGCAACGGGCTGCTCGCCGCGCTGGCGGCGGCGCCCGCCCGGGACGCCATCGACTGGGCCCGGCTGGACCTGTGGTGGGGTGACGAGCGGTTCCTGCCCGAGGGCGACCCGGAGCGCAATGTCACCCAGGCCCGGGAGGCGCTGCTGGACTCGGTGCCGCTGGATCCGAAGCGGGTGCACGCGATGCCCGCGTCGGACGGGCCGTGGGGTGCCGATGTGGACGCGGCGGCCGGGGCGTACGCGGAGGAGTTGGCGCGAGCGGCGGGGCCGGAGAACCATGGGGCGGTGCCGACGTTCGATGTGCTGATGCTGGGGGTCGGGCCGGACACGCATGTGGCCTCGCTGTTCCCCGAGTTGCCCGCCGTCCGGGAGACCGAGCGGACGGTGGTGGGGGTGCGGGGGGCGCCGAAGCCGCCGCCGACCCGGGTGACGTTGACGTTGCCGGCGATTCGGGCGGCGCGGGAGGTGTGGTTGCTGGCCGCCGGTGAGGACAAGGCTCGGGCGGCGGCGATCGCGTTGTCGGGTGCGGGGGAGATTCAGGCGCCGGCGGCGGGCGCGTCCGGGAGGTCCCGCACGCTGTGGCTCCTGGACGCGGCGGCGGCTTCGCAGCTGCCGCGCTCGCTGTACCCGCCGGCTTCGCCCTGACGATTCGCCTCGCCCCCGCCGCCCCTACCCGTCCCATCCCCCAGGGGCTGCGCCCCTTCGCGCGGGGGTGTGTTGTCGGGTGCGGGTCCGGTGGGGGCTGGTCGCGCAGTTCCCCGCCCCCCTTAAGGGCCGAAAAGCGAAGCGGGGCGCAGCCCCTGCTTTGCTTTCAGGGGCGCGGGGAACTGCGCGAGAAGCCCCACCGGACCCGCGCTGTGAACCGACTCAGACGGCGAAGTCGTCCTCACGGGTCTTCGGCAGAGCCACCAGGCACAGCAGACTCACCAGACACAACCCACCCGTGTAGAACCCGAGCACCAACGGCGACGTCCACTGACTGTTCAACCACGTCGCGACAAGCGGAGCGAAGCCCCCACCGAGCGTATTGGCCAGAATGAACGCCGCCGAGGCCCCGGTTTAGCGCAAACTTCCTGGCGCTGACCTCGCTCGGCGCGATCCCGTCGTTCGTCAACGGCAACCTGTCCCCCGAGATCGCCCGGGAGTACGTGCGCCGCCAGGGCGCGGTGGGCGCCTTCACGGACGAGGCGCACCGCGAGGTGCTCGCCGACGGGGACGAAGGGGGTGCGGAGGGCTCCGGGCGCGACGGGATCGGGGGCGGGCTCGGACTCCGTTTCCGTCTGACCGCCGCAGACGTCCGGCCGGAGCACCGCGCGTCGCTCCCTCCGTCGTACCCGTACCGGCACGACCCGACCGACCCCGTGCTGATCTCGCACTCCTCCGGCACGACCGGCCTGCCCAAGGGGGTGCCGCACACCCACCGGACCCTGATGTACGCCCAGTTGCACCGGCTGCGGTTCTCCACCGGGGCCGACATGGAGCGCACGCTGGTGGGACTGCCAGGCGCGCACAACGCGATGGTGGCGACGCTGCTGTACTGCCTGCTGCTGCGCACGGACATCAGGCTGCTCTCCAGCCAGCGCGGCGCGGACGTGCTGGACGCGATCGAGCGGTTCCGGCCGACGACCGTGCTGGCGTTCGCCGGGACCTTCGGCGAGATGGCGGCGGAGGATCTGACGGCACGCGATCTGTCCAGCGTGCAGGTGTGGTTCAACACCGGGGACGCGGCGCACGAGGCGCACATCAGGGCACTCGTCCAGCACGGGAGCCGTCTTGAGATCCGGCGCGACCTGAGCCGGGCCCGGGTCGACGGCTCGGTGTTCGTGGACGGGCCGGGGTCCTCGGAGGCCGGCTACTCGGTCTTCCACAACCGGCACACCAAAAAGACCTCGGCCTACTCCCGCCGCGTCGGCAAGCCGATCAGCTTCGCCGAGGCCGCCGTGCTGGCCGAGGACGGCACCCCGCTGCCCCCCGGGCGGATCGGCCGTCTGGGTCTCAAGTCGCCCACGCTGACGCCCGGTTACGCGATCGCCCGTGCGGCGCTGGGGCTCGCCCCGGCGGCCCGCCGGACGACAGGCACAGGGAGTCGAGGAACGTGAACACGTTGTCCGTGGGCACCGAGGCGGGCCTGCTCGCCCCCACCTGGGCCGGTACACCCGCCGCGGCGGAGGTGACGGACGAGGCGTGGCTCCAGGCCATGCTGGACGTCGAGGTGGCCCTGGCCCGCGCCCAGTGCGCGGTCGGACTGACCCCGGCCGCGACGGTGGAGACGATCGCCTCGGCGTCCCGGGTGCGACGGCTGGACCTGGTCGCCCTGGCCCACGCCGCCAGGGCCGCCGCCAATCCGGTGGTGGCGCTGGTGACCGCCTTCACCGAGGTCGTCGCCGAGGAGGATCCGGCCGCCGCGGAGTATGTGCACCGGGGGTCCACCAGTCAGGACATCCTGGACTCGGCGGCGATGGTGATCGGCCGTCGGGTGCTCGGTCTGATCGCGGCGGACCTCTCCCGGGTGGCCGCCGCGCTCGCCTCCCTGGCCGACACCCACCGCCGTACGCTCCTCGCCGGCCGCACCCTGGCCCAGCACGCCGTGCCGACGACCCTCGGGCTGAAGGCGGCGGGGTGGCTGGAGCCGGTCGTCGACGCGGTGGTGCGGGTGCGGGCGGTGGCGTCCGGGCTTCCGGCGCAATTGGGGGGAGCGGGTGGGACGTTGGCCGCGTACCGGGAGTACGCGGTGGTGGATCGTGGGGCGCGACAGCGGGCCGGACATCGCGGCGACGCCCCCGACGCGGGCGGTCTGGAACTGCTCGGGCCCTTCTCCTCGGCCCTCGGTCTCGCCGAGCCCACCCTCCCCTGGCACACCGTCCGCACGCCCGTCGCGGAACTCGGGGCCGTCCTCCAAGTCGTCACCGGGGCGCTCGGGAAGTTCGCGCTGGATGTGCAGACGCTGTCCCGTACCGAGATCGGTGAGCTGTCCGAGCCGGCGGGGGCCGGGCGCGGTGCCTCCTCGGCCATGCCGCAGAAGCGGAACCCCGCGCTGGCCACACTGATCGTGTCCGCCGCCCGGCAGGTCCCCGCGCACGCCCTCGTCCTCGTCCTCGCGCAGTGTCTGCTCGCCGAGGACGAACGGCCCGCCGGGGCCTGGCACGCCGAGTGGCAGCCGCTGCGGGAGGCGTTGCGGCTGGCGGGCGGGGCCGCGCACACCGCCGTCGAACTGGCGGAGGGCCTGATCGTCCACCCGGGGCGCATGCGGGCCAATGTCGATCTGACCGGGGGTGCCATCGTCACCGAACGGCTGGCCGTGGCGCTGGCGCCGGTGTTCGGCAAGGCCCGCGCGAAGAAGCTGCTGACCGCCGCGTCGGCCGAGGCCGCCGGCACCGGCCGGCCCCTGCGCGAGGTGCTGGTCGCCGACCCCGAGCTGTCCGCCCGGTTCAGCCCCGCCCGACTGTCGGAACTGCTCGCCCCGGCCCGCTACCACGCCCGCCGGGCGCACGGGCACCCCCGAGGAGGTCGCCGACGCGGTGGCCTTCCTGGCCGGCGCCGGTTATGTGCGCGGCGCGGTGATCCCGGTCGACGGGGGCGCCGGGCTGGGGCACTGAGCCCAGGCCGGGCCTGCCGGACCGGTGGGGAAGTGGACGTCGCGCGGCCGCCCGCTTCCCCACCCCCTGCCCACGCCTGCCGTGACGGCTACCGCCCGCGCAGCGTCCGGTACTTGGCGACCAGCGCCTTCGTCGACTCGTCGAGCCCCGGCACGTCGGCGCCCTCGGTCAGCGCGGGCTCGACGCGCTTGGCGAGGACCTTGCCCAGCTCGACGCCCCACTGGTCGAAGGAGTCGATGTTCCAGACGGCGCCCTGGACGAACACCTTGTGCTCGTACAGCGCGATCAGCTGGCCGAGGACCGACGGGGTCAGCTCCTTCGCCAGGATCGTGGTCGTCGGGTGGTTCCCCTTGAACGTCTTGTGCGGCACCAGTTCCTCCGCCACGCCCTCGGCCCGTACCTCGTCCGGTGTCTTGCCGAAGGCCAGCGCCTGGGTCTGGGCGAAGAAGTTGGCCATCAGGAGGTCGTGCTGGGCCTTGAGCGTGTCGCTCAGCTCGGCGACGGGCTCGGCGAAGCCGATGAAGTCCGCCGGGATCAGCTTGGTGCCCTGGTGGATCAACTGGTAATAGGCGTGCTGCCCGTTGGTCCCCGGCGTGCCCCACACCACCGGCCCGGTCTGCCACTCCACCGGCACCCCGTCCCGGCCCACGTACTTGCCGTTGGACTCCATGTCCAACTGCTGCAGATAGGCCGTGAACTTGGACAGGTAGTGGCTGTACGGCAGCACCGCGTGCGACTGCGCGTCATGGAAGTTGCCGTACCAGATCCCCAACAGGCCCAGCAGCAGCGGCACATTGGACTCGGCGGGCGCGGTGCGGAAGTGCTCGTCGACCAGGTGGAACCCGTCGAGCATCTCCCGGAAGCGGTCCGGGCCGATCGCGATCATCAGCGACAGGCCGATCGCCGAGTCGTAGGAGTACCGCCCGCCGACCCAGTCCCAGAACTCGAACATGTTGGCGGTGTCGATGCCGAAGTCCGACACCTTCTCGGCGTTCGTCGACAGGGCGACGAAGTGCTTGGCGACGGCCTCGGAGCCGGCCTTCAGCTCGGTGAGCAGCCAGTCGCGCGCGGAGGTCGCGTTGGTGATCGTCTCGATCGTGGTGAACGTCTTGGAGGCGATGATGAAGAGCGTCTCCGCCGCGTCCAGGTCCCGGACCGCCTCGTGCAGGTCGGCGCCGTCCACGTTCGACACGAAGCGGACGGTCAGATCGCGGTCGGTGTAGGAGCGCAGCACCTCGTAGGCCATCGCCGGGCCCAGGTCGGAGCCGCCGATGCCGATGTTGACGACGTTCTTGATGCGCCGGCCGGTGTGCCCGGTCCACTCGCCGGAGCGGATGCGCTCGGCGAAGCCGGCCATCCTGTCGAGGACGGCGTGCACACCCGGCACCACGTTCTCGCCGTCGACCTCGATCACCGCGTCGCGCGGGGCGCGCAGCGCGGTGTGCAGGACGGCGCGGTCCTCGGTGGTGTTGATCTTCTCGCCGCGGTACATGGCGTCCCGCAGCCCGAACACGTCGGTCGCGACGGCCAGCTCGCGCAGCAGCCGCAGCGTCTCGTCGGTGACCAGATGCTTGGAGTAGTCGACGTGCAGATCGCCGACCTCCAGCGTGTACCCGGCGCCACGCTCCGGGTCGGCGGCGAACAGCTCGCGCAGTCCCACCCCGCCCTGCTGCTCCCGGTGCTCGGCCAGCGCGATCCACTCGGGCGTCCGGTCGAGCCGGGTACGGCTTTCTGCGTTCATCTCGGACTTCAGCCTTCTTTCCTACCTGGTCCTGCCTGCGTACCTTGCCCCGCTGCCGTCCCAACCTAATTGATCACAAGGGAACACGAGCCGACGTCCCCTGGTCGTCCGGCACAACAACACATACGTCCGAGGCCGGCCCCGGTATCAGCACGGCGACGGACAACACGAGGAAAACGGTGACAGGCAGCGCCGGAGCGTTCGGGCGCCAGGCCGTGGCCACGCCCCGCGGGGCGCCCCACACACCTCCGGCCGGACACTCTCGGTGCCCGGCCGGTCTCTGCTGCTAGATCTCGCCCCGCAGTTTGGCGAGTGCCTCGGCGAGGATCGCCTCGCCGTCCGCGTCGCTGCGCCGCTCCCGTACATAGGCGAGGTGGGTCTTGTAGGGCTCGGTGCGGGGTGGGGCCGGGGGGTTGTCCCGGTCCTGTCCGGCCGGGAAGCCGCAACGCGGGCAGTCCCAGGTGTCGGGGACCTGTGCGTCGCTGGCGAAGCTCGGCTGGGTCTCGTGTCCGTTGGAGCACCAGAAGGAGATGCGCAGCCGGGGTGCGGACTCGCCGCGCTCGGCTTCGCCCATCGGCCCCGCCCCGACCCGGCTTCCTCGGATCGCGTTGCCACTTGCCACGGTCGTAACTCCCTGCGTGATGGTGCGGCGAAGCGAGTCGGCGTTTCGCTTCGCTGCGAGCGCCTCAGTCTACGTAAGGCCCAACGCGCGTCCAGTGATTGGAGTTACATCCCGCCCACAGACGCAAGCCCCATGATAGGCCGCGTTCGAAGTCGCGTACCCAGCATGGGGCTTTACGTGCGGATTGGTGCGTCCGTGACGCGTCGTCTCGCCGGTGTCGGTCCGAGGGTCAGTTGTTGACCTTCATCAGGATGCCGAGGACGACAATGCACGCGAACCACAACAGACCGACCACCACGGTGATCCGGTCGAGGTTGCGCTCGGCGACCGAGGAGCCGCCGACGGAGGACTGCATACCGCCACCGAACATGTCGGAGAGGCCGCCACCCTTGCCCTTGTGCATCAGCACCAGCAGCATCATCAGCAGGCTGAAGACGATCAGGGCGATCGAGAACCCCATAACCACGGCTGGACCAACTTCCTCGGATTCTGATGGACGACGGGACCGGCCGCTGGGGCCGGTCCCCGCCAAGAGTACGACGTTACGCCGTCAGGGCCTACTCACCGGCCCCACTCGACCGATCACGGCCGCGCACGATCACTGATCGCGGAAGCGCACGATCTTGACGAACTCGTCGGCGTCCAGCGAGGCGCCGCCGACGAGGGCGCCGTCGATGTCGGCCTGGGCCATGATCTCGGCGACGTTGCCGGCCTTGACGGAGCCGCCGTACTGGATGCGGATCGCGTCGGCCGTCTCCTGGGAGTACAGCTCGGCGAGCTTGCCGCGGATGGCCGCGCACACCTCCTGGGCGTCCTCGGCACCGCAGACCTTGCCGGTGCCGATGGCCCAGACGGGCTCGTAGGCGACGACGACGGTCTCGGCGTGCTCGGCGGGGACGTCCTTGAGACCGCCCTCGACCTGGGCGAGCGTGTGGGCGACGTGGTCGCCCGCCTCGCGGACCTCCAGCTCCTCGCCGACGCACAGGATGGGGGTGAGGCCGTGCTTGTAGGCGGCCTTGACCTTGGCGTTGACGATCTCGTCGGTCTCGTCGTGGTACTGGCGGCGCTCGGAGTGGCCGATCGCCACGAACGTGCACTTGAGCTTGGCCAGCATCGGGCCGGAGATCTCGCCGGTGTAGGCACCGGAGTCATGGGCCGAGATGTCCTGGGCGCCGTACTTGATCTTGAGCTTGTCGCCGTCGACCAGGGTCTGGACCGAGCGCAGGTCGGTGAAGGGCGGCAGGACCGCGACCTCGCAGGCCTCGTAGTCCTTGTCGGAGAGGGCGAAGGCGAGCTTCTGGACGTGCGCGATGGCCTCGAGGTGGTTGAGGTTCATCTTCCAGTTGCCCGCCATCAGGGGCGTACGCGTGCTCATTGAGGGTCAGTCCTCCAGTGCGGCGAGACCGGGGAGCGTCTTGCCCTCTAGATATTCGAGGGAGGCGCCGCCACCGGTCGAGATGTGGCCGAATGCGTTCTCGTCGAAGCCCAGGATGCGCACGGCCGCGGCGGAGTCGCCGCCGCCGACGACCGTGAAGGCCTTGGAATCGAGGAGTGCCTGGGCGACCGCCTTGGTGCCCTCGGCGAAATCGGGGTGCTCGAAGACGCCCATGGGGCCGTTCCAGAAGACGGTGGCGGCGTCGGCGATCTTCGAGGCGTACAGCGTGGCGGACTCCGGACCGATGTCCAGGCCCATCCGGTCGGCCGGCATGGCGTCCGCGGCGACCGCGGTGGCGTCGGCCGGAGCCTTGGTCTTCAGGTCCGGGAAGGCGGGCGCGACGACGGCGTCGACCGGCAGCACCAGCTCGACACCGGTCGCCTCCGCGCGCTGAAGGTACTCGGTGACCGCGCCGAGCTGGTCCTCCTGGAGGAGGGAGCCGCCGACCTCGTACCCCTTGGCCTTGAGGAAGGTGTACGCCATGCCGCCGCCGATGAGGATGCGGTCGGCCTTGCCGAGCAGCTGGTCGATGACGGCGAGCTTGTCGGAGACCTTGGCGCCGCCGAGCGCGACCACATAGGGGCGCTGGACGTCGTCGGTGAGCCGCTTCAGGACGCCGACCTCGGTGGCGATGAGGTACCCGGCGTAGTGCGGCAGCCGGGCCGGGAGGTCGAAGACCGAGGCGTGCCCCCGGTGCACCGCGCCGAAGCCGTCGCCCACGTAGACGTCGGCGAGGGCGGCGAGTTGATCGGCGAAGGCGCCGCGCTCGGCGTCGTCCTTGGACGTCTCACCGGCGTTGAAGCGCAGGTTCTCGACGACGGCGACCTGTCCGTCGGCGAGGCCCGCGACCGTGGCGGTGGCGGACTCGCCGACGGTGTCCGTCGCGAACGCCACGTCGGCGCCGAGGAGTTCACCGAGGCGCGCGGCGGCCGGGGCGAGGGAGAAGGCCGGGTCCGGGGCGCCCTTGGGGCGGCCCAGGTGGGAGGCGACGACGACGCGCGCACCCGCCTCGGCCAGCGCCTTCACGGTGGGCAGCACGGCGCGGATACGGCCGTCGTCGGTGATGGTGGTGCCGTCCAGCGGCACATTGAGGTCGGCGCGGACGAGGACCCGCTTGCCGGTGACGGGCCCGGCGAGGAGTTCGTCGATCGTCTTCATGAAAGAGGGCTCCCGAGGAGGACTTGTGGTGCTCGAGATCGTAGGAGGGCCTTTTCCCACGTGAGTCAGGGCTCGGACGGCGCGTCCCTGCGCCGCCCGAGCCCTGCCTTCACATCTGGGTGCCTGCTCTGTCGGTCAGAGCTGCTCGCCGACGAAGACCGTGAGGTCGACGAGGCGGTTGGAGTAGCCCCACTCGTTGTCGTACCAGCCGAGGATCTTCACCGTGTTGCCCTCCTGGACCATGGTCAGGGAGGAGTCGAAGGTGCAGGAGGCCGGGTCGCTGACGATGTCCGAGGAGACGATCTCGTCCTCGGTGTAGGCCAGGTAGCCCTTGAGGGCGCCGTCCTCGGAGGCCTTCTTGAACGCGGCGTTGACCTCGTCCTTGGTGACCTCGCGCTGGAGCGTCACGACCAGGTCGGTGGCCGAGCCGGTCGGGACCGGGACGCGCATCGCGATGCCGTCGAGCTTGCCCTTGAGCTGCGGCAGGACCAGCGCGGTGGCCTTCGCGGCACCGGTGGTGGTCGGGATGATGTTCTCGGCGGCGGCGCGGGCGCGGCGCAGGTCCGAGTGCGGGAAGTCCAGGATGCGCTGGTCGTTGGTGTACGCGTGGACCGTCGTCATCAGACCCTTGACGATGCCGAAGTTCTCGTCGAGGACCTTCGCCATCGGCGCCACACAGTTGGTGGTGCAGGAGGCGTTGGAGATGACGTGGTGGTTCGCCGGGTCGTACTTGTCCTGGTTGACGCCCATCACGATGGTGATGTCCTCGTCCTTGGCCGGAGCCGAGATGAGGACCTTCTTGGCGCCGCCGGCGAGGTGCTTCGCGGCGTCGGCCTTCTTCGTGAAGATGCCGGTGGACTCGATGACGACGTCGACACCCAGCTCGCCCCACGGGATGTCGGCGGGGTTGCGCTCGGAGAGCACCTTGATGGTGCGGCCGTCCACGGTGATCGTGTCGGCGGTGTGCGACACCTCGGCCTTGAGACGGCCCAGGATGGTGTCGTACTTCAGGAGGTGTGCGGTGGTCGCGGTGTCACCCAGGTCGTTGACAGCCACGATCTCGATGTCCGCACCCTGCTCCAGCAGCGCGCGGAAGTAGTTACGACCGATGCGGCCAAAGCCGTTGATGCCTACGCGGATCGTCACGAACCGATCTCCTCGTTGGTACGCCGGCTCAGTGCCGGCGAGCTGTATGGGATGTCCCCGACCGCCTACGACCCTACAGCCCCGGCGCCCGGCGAGTGACATCGAGATGCCCTATACATGCCGGTGCGGTCCGTACTCGCCGGTAGGGGTACGGACCGCCCTGGTTTTGCAAGGTGATTACCTTTTGAGCGGCCCCCCGATCATCTGATTCCAGAGGTCCGGAGGGCCGCTCACGAGGGCGTTCGCCACTCGTTCGGCTCAGTCGGCGCTCACTTCCTCAGCGCCGCCAGCGCCTTGCCGAGCAGTGCCTTGCGGTCGGCCGCCCCGGGGACCTGCTCCAGACCGAAGCCCAGCAGCACGGTGTCGTCCGTGGTGACCGCGCCGTAGGTCTTGAACAGTTCACCCGACAGACCCCAGTCCTTCACGACCGCCGGGCTGCCGGCGGGCGGGCCGGGGGTGCTCCAGGCGCCGAGCGACGTCTCGAAGCCCTCGACCGCGCCGGGCGTGCCGCCGATGACGACGGCGGCGTTGTCGGCGAGGAGGCCGCGACCGCCGCTGCCGGGGTCGGTGACATAGCTGAGCGACACCTCGACGGTCTTCCCAGCGTACGCGGACAGGTCGAACTCGACCTGCTGCCAGCCGTCCGAGGCCCCGGTGAAGCTGTTCCAGGCGCCGCTGGTGCCGCTGGGCGTGCAGCCCCCCGCGCCCAGGGTCAGATACCGCTTCAGCGCCGGGTGGCCCTGGATGAAGAACCCGGCCTCGCACTCGGTGGGCACGGCGGTGGAGGTGGCGCCACCGGTGTCCGGCAGCGTCGTCCAGTCGTCCGCCCCGACCGTGTGCGCCTCCAGGAGGGCGTGGTCGTAGCCCTCCTCGGTGCTCCACAGCAGCTGGGTGCGCAGGGTCGGCTTGTCCGCCGCGGTGACCGAGGTGAGGTCGATGGTGCGGGTGAGGCGGTTCCACGCGTAGTCGGTGTGCGTGGCGGCGGCCATGGACGCGCCCTCGTAGGGGCCGTACGGATTGACGGTCCCGGGGTACTGCCCCGCGCCGGCGCTCGCGAACTGCGGGAACGTCGTGGCGGGCAGCGCGTCCGAGGTGACACCGAACGAACCGGCGGTGTTCAGCGGGTTCCCGGGCGCGTCGCCGAGCGTGCCCGAGAAGCCGTCGAGCTTGCCGAGGCCCGCGAAGGCCGTGGCGTTCGGCAGGGAGGTACGGCTGTAGGCGCCCAGGTAGTACTGGCTGAAGTCGTTCGACAGGGTGCCGCCGCCGAGGTCGACGGAGCCGCCGGCGCTCTCGCCCGCCTCGATCAGCTTGCCGCCCTCGTTGAGGTAGGCGCGCAGTTCGAGCTGGGTGGCGACGCCCGGCCGGACGGCGCCCGTGTAGTGCACGACCTGCTTGAAGTGCTCCAGTACGCCGAGCGCGTCGGGCGCGCCCTGGGTCGCGACGTCCCAGACGAGCGCCTTCTTGCCGTTGGCCTTCAACGCGTCGACGTAGGCCTGTGTCTGGGTCGCGGTCGCGCCCTCCTCGGCGAGGACGAGCGTGTCGGCCTTGGGCCGTTCGGCGATCGTGTACGTGAAGCGCTCGCTCTTGGTGGGCTTGCCCTTCTTCGTCTCACCGGTGAACCAGATCTCGACCTTGTCGCCCGGCTCGCCGTCCCGCACCTTGGCCCGGTACTCGTCGAAGTACAGGTTGTCCTCACCGCCGAACGTCTCACCGCCCTTCCAGGACTTGAGCTTCTGGTCGTACGTACGGCCGCGGCCGTTGATCCGGTAGTTCAGCTCCTTGTCGCGCACCGACTTGCGGGCGACGACGGAGATCTCCTGGTCGGCGCCGCGCGAGTACGAGGTGGTGAACTCGGCCGGGGTGAAGTCGGGGGCGTCGACGCCGACGGAGGACTTCGGCTGGTCGGGTGTGGCCGCGGACTCGGCGAGGGAGAGCGCGAACGGGATGTTCTTCTCGAACTCCTGCTGGATCAGCTTCTCGTCGTCCGGGAACGTGAAGACCGAGGCGCAGTCCTCGGGCCGCCAGGCGTCGTTCGGGTCGATGTTCGAGGCGGTCTGGCAGGTCGACATCTCGGGGGTGTAGAACGCCGCGCCGTTGACGTTGGACGCGTGGCCGTCCGCCTCGCCGTTGGTGGTGTACAGCTCCGAGGAGAGCTGGGGGTGGTAGCCGGGGATCGCGGAGTTCTCGGGCGTGCCGGCGAGGGACTTGTACAGGACGTCGTCCGGCGTCGGGCTCGCCACCTGCCAGCCGACCCCGTAGAGGAGGAGTTCGGCGGCGGAGTGGTAGTTGATGCCGTACTCGAAGCCGATGCGCTTCTCGAAGGCGTCCAGGACCTTGGTCTCGGGCTCCGAGGCGGGGCCGGCGCCGCGGTAGGTCTCGCTGGTGGGGGCCGGGGACGAACCCTCGTTGTCGTAGCCCCACTTGTAGGGGAAGTTGCGGTTGAGGTCGACGCCGTCGCCGACGGTGATGGAGCCGTCGCCGTTGACGTCCCGCAGGTTCTTGCGCCACTGGCGGTTGTCGGTGTCCGCGTGGGTGAAGTCGTAGCCGTCCGGGTTGGCGGAGAGCACGAACCACAGCTCGGTGGTGTCGACGATCTTCTTGATCCGCTTGTCCGACTTGTAGTTGTCCAGGTAGTGGTGGAGCAGCCGCCGGGTCATCTCCGGCGTGATCCACTCACGCGCGTGCTGGTTGGACAGGTACAGCACAGAGGGCTTGACGCCGTCCTTGGTCTTCTTCGCGTCCTTGGTCAGCTTGACCGCGAGGATGTCCTGTCCCCCGAGGGACTTGCCGAGGGAGACCACCTTGGTCAGGGACGGGTTCTCCTGGCCCGTGCGGAGGATCTCCTCCTTGAGGTTGCCGACGCCGCTGTAGGGCCGGTAGACCCCGTCGCCCGCGGCCGTCACCCGCGCCTCGGCCTTGCTGGTGAGCCGGTGCTCCTTCAGCTCGACGCCCTGCTCCTCCAAGGCGTCCGCCTGCTTGTCGGTCAGATAGACCTCGACCGACGCGGTGCCCTTCTCCGGTGCCTGCTCGCTGAGTTCGTGGCCGTCCTGTCCGGCGGCGAGCAGCAGCGGTATCTGCTTCTTCGTCACCTCGGCGCGGAAGACCTTGACTTCCTCGGTGTCGGAGCCGTCGTTCTCGGCCGCCTGGGCCAGTGGTGCGAGTCCCGCGCCACCGCCCAGCAGGAGCGCGCCGGCGGCGAGGATCGCTCTCGCTCTTCGTCTCATGAGCCCCCCTTGCAGTGGTTCGCCCCAGCGGCGAACAGACGCCAGGCTCATGTCAGATATGGGTCACGTCAAGGATGCCTCACAGGCCATACACGGAATTCACGCAGAAAGCCGAAGGCCGGTGCCGACAGCACCCAAATGGGCGTCGGCACCGGCGAGTTGGGCCTTTCGGGTGTCTCTCACCCCACGAGATTCTCGGCCATCTCCTCGGTGAGGCTGGCCTCGGTGCCCGGGATGCCGAGGTCCGAGGCGCGCTTGTCGGCCATGGCCAGCAGCCGTCGGATGCGGCCGGCGACGGCGTCCTTGGTGAGCGGCGGGTCGGCGAGCGCGCCCAGTTCCTCCAGGGAGGCCTGCTTGTGCTCCATGCGCAGCCGTCCGGCGGCGGCGAGGTGCTCGGGGACGTCGTCGGCGAGGATCTCCAGGGCGCGGCCCACCCGGGCGCCGGCGGCGACGGCGGCACGGGCCGAGCGGCGCAGGTTGGCGTCGTCGAAGTTGGCGAGCCGGTTGGCCGTGGCCCGGACCTCGCGGCGCATCCGCCGCTCCTCCCAGGCGAGCACGGACTCATGGGCGCCGAGCCGGGTGAGCAGCGCGCCGATCGCGTCCCCGTCCCGGACGACGACCCGGTCCACGCCCCTCACCTCGCGGGCCTTCGCCGCGATCGACAGCCGCCGGGCGGCGCCGACCAGGGCGAGGGCGGCCTCCGGTCCCGGGCAGGTCACCTCCAGGGAGGACGAGCGGCCGGGCTCGGTGAGCGAGCCATGGGCCAGGAAGGCGCCCCGCCAGGCCGCCTCGGCGTCGCAGGTGGCCCCGGAGACCACCTGGGGCGGCAGGCCGCGGATCGGGCGGCCCCGGCCGTCCACCAGGCCGGTCTGGCGGGCCAGCTGGTCACCGCCGGCGACCACCCGCACCACGTAACGGGAGCCGCGGCGCAGTCCGCCGGGTGCCATCACGATCAGTTCGGAGCTGTGGCCGAAGATCTCCAGGATGTCCCGCTTGAGTCTGCGGGCCGCCATCGCGGTGTCCAGCTCCGCCTCGATCACGATGCGGCCGCTCACCAGGTGCAGCCCGCCCGCGAACCGCAGGATCGCCGAGACCTCCGCCTTTCTGCAGCAGGTCCGGGTGACGGGTAGCCGGGAGATCTCGTCCTTCACCGCTGCCGTCATCGCCATGGGCCGATCCTTCCATGCATCCGAAAAATACGGTCGTACGCGGCGGCCAACAGCTCCGGGTCGTGCCGCGGAGATCCATCGGTCCTGGCCACGGGCGCCAGCTCGACCGCGGCACCGAACCGTTTGGCGGCGTCGGTCAGGGAATCGCGGTCGGGCACGGCGGCCTCGTCGGCCAGCACCACGTCCAGGGCGAGTTTAGGGGCGTGTCGTGCCAAAACCTCCAAATGACGCTGCGGGGAGAAGCCATCGGTTTCTCCCGGCTGCGGGGCGAGGTTCAGCGACAGCACGAGCCGGCCCTTGGTCTCGGTGAGGGCGTCGAGCAGCTCGGGCACCAGCAGATGCGGGATCACCGAGGAGAACCAGGAGCCGGGGCCGAGGACCACCCAGTCGGCGTCGCGGACCGCCGCCACTGCCTCGGGCACGGCGGGCGGGTCGTGCGGCACGACGTGCACGGACTGCACCTCGCCGGGGGTGAGCGCGACGGTCGCCTGCCCCCGGACGGTGTCCACGTCGTCCGGGCGCGCCGGATCGTGCCCCTTGACCAGGGCCTGCAGCTCCAGCGGTACGGCCGACATGGGCAGCACCCGGCCCTGGGCGCCCAGCAGCCTGCCGACCAGGTCGAGGGCCTGGACATGGTCGCCGAGCTGCTCCCACAGAGCGACGATCAGCAGATTGCCGACCGCGTGCTCGTGCAGGTCGCCCTGGGACTGGAAGCGGTGCTGGATGACCCGGGCCCAGGTCTGGCCCCAGTCGTCGTCGCCGCACAGCGCGGCCAGCGCCTTGCGCAGATCGCCGGGCGGCAGGACGCCCAGTTCGTCCCGGAGGCGTCCGCTGGAGCCCCCGTCGTCGGCCACGGTGACGACGGCGGTGAGGTCGCCGGTGATCCGGCGCAGCGCGGCGAGCGAGGCGGACAGGCCCATGCCGCCGCCGAGCGCGACGACCTTGGGCTGGGCGCCCCGGCGGCGCGGCCGGGCGCCGCGTGCCTCGGCGGGCCTGCCCTCACGGCCCTCGGGGACGACCCGGCGCAGTCTGCTGAGCCTGCTCGGCCGCGACGCGGTGGGTCCGGTCACTCGCGCCCCATGTCCCGGTGCACGACCACGGTCTCGACGCCCTGGGAGGCGAGGCGGGCGGCGAGCTTCTCGGAGGTGGCGACCGAGCGGTGCTTGCCGCCGGTGCAGCCGACCGCGATGGTCACGTACCGCTTGCCCTCGCGGCGGTAACCGGCGGCGATCATCTGGAGCAGCTCGGTGTAGCGGTCGAGGAACTCCTTGGCGCCCGGCTGGTTGAAGACGTAGGCGGAGACCTCCTCGTTGAGGCCGGTGAACGGGCGCAGCTCCGGCACCCAGTGCGGGTTGGGCAGGAAGCGCATGTCCACGACCAGGTCGGCGTCGACCGGGAGGCCGTACTTGAAGCCGAAGGACATGACGGTGGCCCGCAGCTCGGGCTCCTCCTCGCCGGCGAACTGGGCGTCCATCTTGGCCCGCAGCTCGTGCACGTTCAGGCTGGAGGTGTCGATGACCAGGTCGGCGTCGCCGCGCAGCTCGCGCAGCAGCTCCCGCTCGGCGGCGATGCCGTCGGTGATGCGGCCGTCGCCCTGGAGGGGGTGCGGGCGGCGGACCGACTCGAAGCGGCGCACGAGGGCGTCGTCGGAGGACTCCAGGAAGACGATCCGCCGGGTGACGTGCTTGGTCGCCAGGTCGGCGAGGGAGTCACGGAGGTTGTCGAAGAAGCGGCGGCCTCGGACGTCGACGACGACCGCGATCCGGGCCACGTTCCCCTGGGAGCGGGCGCCCAGCTCCACCATGGTGGGGATCAGGGCGGGTGGCAGGTTGTCGACGACGAACCAGCCGAGGTCCTCCAGACACTTGGCGGCCGTGGACCGTCCGGCGCCGGACATGCCGGAGATGATGACCAGCTCGGGGATGGCCGCCTCGGGGACCCCGGCTGTTTCGATGCCCGTACTCACGTGTGCTCCGTCTTCCTGTGGCGCTGGGTGCCGCGGGGTATCGTCGCCCGCCGCGCTGTGGGCTTCCCCGCGCTCCGCTGTGTGCTCGTGGTGCTGTTCTTCTTCTGGACGCGCCATGCGCTCCGGGAGTTCTGCGGGTTCCGGGAGTTCTGGGCGCTGTGCGTGCTCGGTCATGTCTCCTGCCCTCGCCGCCGGTCCGGGGCGCCCGCGGCCACGGGCTCCCCAGAGGGGTCCGCCGTCGTACCGGGCTCCTCTTCCTCCATGATCTCTCCAGTGGCCGTGTTCACGGCGGGGGCGGCCGGAGCCGCCTGGGCGAGGGCCGCGGCGATCGTCTCGGCCGTCTTGCGGCCTATGCCGGGAACCTCGCAGATCTGGTCGATCGTCGCGGAACGCAGCTTCTTCAGCGAACCGAAGTGCTTCAGCAGGGCCTGCTTGCGAGCCTCCCCGAGGCCGGGCACGTCGTCCAAGGGGCTCGCCCGGAAACGCTTGGCGCGTTTGGTCCGCTGGTAGGTGATCGCGAAGCGGTGGGCCTCGTCGCGGACGCGCTGGAGCAGATAGAGGCCCTCGCTGGTGCGGGGCAGGACCACCGGGTCGTCCTCGCCGGGCACCCAGACCTCCTCCAGGCGCTTGGCGAGGCCGCACACGGCGATGTCGTCGATGCCCAGCTCGTCGAGCGCCCGCCGCGCGGCGGCGACCTGCGGCTGTCCGCCGTCCACGACGACGAGCTGCGGCGGGTAGGCGAACCGCTTGGGCCGGCCGTCCTCCTCGGTGAGGGGGTTCTCGTCCTCCACCCACTCGCCGGTCTTCTCCTTCTCCGCGAGGTAGCGCCGGAAGCGGCGGGCGATGACCTCGTGCATGGAGCGGACGTCGTCCTGCCCCTCGCCGTGCCAGACCTGCGTGTCTCCGACCCGGCCCTTGATCTGGAAGCGGCGGTACTCGCTCTTGCGGGCCAGTCCGTCCTCGAAGACGACCATGGAGGCCACGACGTCGTCGCCCTGGAGGTGGGAGATGTCGTAGCACTCGATCCTGAGCGGGGCGCTGTCCAGGTCGAGGGCCTCGGCGATCTCCTCCAGCGCGCGGGAGCGGGTGGTGAGGTCGGAGGCGCGCTTGGTCTTGTGCAGCACCAGCGACTGCTGGGCGTTGCGGGCGACGGTCTCCATGAGCGCCTTCTTGTCGCCGCGCTGCGGGATGCGCAAGGAGACGTTGGCGCCGCGCCGCCCGGTGAGCCACTCCTGGACGGGCCCCACGGGGTCGGGCAGCGCGGGGACGAGGACCTCCTTGGGCACGGAGTCGCCGGTCTCCTCGCCGTACAGCTGCTGCAGGGCGTGTTCGACGAGGTCACCGGTGGTGACGGCCTCGACCTTGTCGGTGACCCAGCCGCGCTGGCCGCGCACGCGTCCGCCGCGTACGTGGAAGATCTGGACGGCCGCCTCCAGCTCGTCCTCGGCGAGGGCGATCAGATCGGCGTCGGTCGCGTCGGCGAGCACGACCGCGTTCTTCTCCATGGCCTTCTTCAGGGCCTCGATGTCGTCGCGCAGCCGGGCGGCCCGCTCGTACTCCATCTCCTCGGCCGCGTCCGTCATCCGTTTTTCGAGGCGGCGGATGTAGGTGCCCGTGCGGCCGGCCATGAAGTCGCTGAACTCGTCGGCCAGTTCGCGGTGGTCCTCTTCGGAGATCCGCTCGACGCAGGGGGCCGAGCACTTGCCGATGTAGCCGAGCAGACAGGGCCGCCCGGTGCGGGACGCGTTCTTGAAGACGCCGGCGGAGCAGGTGCGTACGGGGAAGACGCGCAGCAGCAGATCGACCGTGTCCCGGATCGCCCACGCGTGCGCGTACGGCCCGAAGTAGCGCACGCCCTTCTTCTTGTGACCGCGCATCACCTGCACGCGCGGGTACCGCTCGTTCATCGTGACCGCGAGGTACGGATAGCTCTTGTCGTCGCGGTACTTGACGTTGAACCGGGGGTCGAACTCCTTGATCCAGGAGTACTCCAGCTGAAGCGCCTCGACCTCCGTGGACACCACGGTCCACTCCACGGAGGCAGCTGTGGTGACCATCGTGCGGGTGCGCGGGTGGAGACCGGTCAGGTCCTGGAAGTAGTTGGCCAGGCGCTGACGCAGGCTCTTCGCCTTCCCGACGTAGATCACCCGACGGTGCTCGTCACGGAACTTGTACACCCCGGGAGAGTCCGGGATCTGCCCCGGACTGGGGCGGTAGCTGGAGGGATCGGCCATGCTTCACACCCTACTGGCGGGGAGTGACAGCGCGGGGGCCCCTGTGGACAGACCGGCCCACCCTCGTCGAACGACCGTTCTCCTCGGGCTCTAGTACTGCAACCGCATCTGGCGTGACGGATGGTCGGCGGTCTCGTTGGTATGACTGTGTGCTGATGCGCTGACGGTTGAGCAGGTCGAGTCGTGGTCCGAGGGGGTGGCCGGGCTCCATGCCCGGTTCGCCCACCGTTTCGGCAGGTCGGAGCCCCGCGAGCGGGCGCTGGACTACCTGAACGGACTCGTCGCGCCGCTGGAGAAGAAGAACGGGTGGACGCTGTCCGAGCAGGTCGGGCAGCTCCGCCCGGACGGCGTCCAGCGCCTGCTCAACCACTCCGACTGGGACGAGAACGCGGTCCGCGACGATGTGCGCGACTTCGTCGTGGAGACCATCGGAGCCAAGAACGCGGTCCTGATCTGCGACGACACCGGTTTCCTGAAGAAGGGCACCAAGTCCGCCGGAGTCCAGCGGCAGTACACAGGTACCGCCGGCCGCACGGAGAACTGCCAGATCGGGACCTTCCTGGCCTACGCCTCCGCCAGGGGGCGGGCATTGATCGACCGTGAGCTCTACATCCCCGTTTCCTGGACGGATGACCGTGAGCGCTGCCGCGCAGCCGGGATCGACGACGAGATCCCCTTCGCGACCAAGAATGAGCACTGCAAGTGGATGCTGCAACGTGCCGTCGACGCAGGCATCCCGTTCGCGTGGGTCACCGCTGACGAGGCATACGGGCAGGTCAAGCACCTGCGGGTATGGCTGGAGGAACGCAGGATCGCGCACGTACTGGCCACCAAGGTCAACGACACCGTGACCACGGCGGACGGCGGCGACGCCAGGGTGGACCAGTTGGTCGCCGCCCTGCCCAGGCAAGCGTGGAAGCGGGTTTCCGGGGGCCAGGGCGCGCACGGCGAACGGATCTACGACTGGGCCCGCGTCGCCATCCGCCCGTACTGGGAGAACGGCTTCGGGCACTGGGTTCTGGCCCGCCGCAGCATCAGCGACCCCACCGAGATCGCCTACTACGTCTGCTACGGATCGGTGGCCTCCCGGCTGAAAGACCTGGTCAAGGTAGCCGCCGCGAGGTGGGCGGTGGAGGAGTGCTTCCAGACCGCCAAGGGCGAGTGCGGCCTGGACCACTACCAGGTGAGGCTCTACCGGGCCTGGTACCGCCACATCACCCTGGCCATGGCCGCCCTCGCCTACCTGACCGCCGTCCGCGCCGCAGAAGCCGCAAAAGGGGCGGAGCGGACGACGAGCAAGACCTCATACCCCTCAGCGTCCCGGAGATCCGCCGACTGATCGGCCACATCATCGTCACGCCCCGCCACCACAGCAACGACCATCATCTGCACTGGTCACGCTTCCGACGACGCAGCCAGGCCCGTGCCCGCCGCTCCCACTACAAACGCCGAGGCCACAACCCGCAGATGCGGTTGCAGTACTAGCGCGTCTCCAGGAACGTCAGCACGGCCAGGACCCGCCGGTGGTCGTCCGGCTCCTCGGGCAGCCGCAGCTTCCCCAGGATGCTCCGCACATGCTTCTCGACCGTGCCCTCGGTGACCCAGAGCCGCCGGCCGATCCCCGAATTGGACCGCCCCTCGGCCATGAGCCCGAGAACCTCCCGCTCCCGGTTGCTGAGCATCGACAGCGGGTCGTCGCGTCTCTGCGCGGCCACCAGTTCCTGCACCAGCGACGGGTCCACCACCGACCCGCCTCGGCGGATGCGGTCCAGGGTCTCCAGGAACTCGTCCACGACGGTGATCCGGCTCTTCAGCAGATAGCCGATGGCACGGCCCCCCGCCAGCAGCTCCAACGCGTCCTCGACCTCGACGAACGCCGACAGCACGAGGATCCCGACCGAGGGATACCGCTCCCGGATCACTCCGGCGGCCTTCAGCCCCTCCGTGGACTGTGTCGGCGGCATCCTGATGTCGACGATCGCGATGTCCGGAAGCTGTGTCTCCACCAGCTCCATGAGGCCGCCGGCGTCACCGGCCTGCCCCACCACCTCGTAGCCGACGCGCTCGCAGAGGCTCGCCAACCCCTCCCGCAGGAGCACGTCGTCGTCCGCCAGCACCACCCGTCCGCGCAGCGGACGCTGATCGGCCTCCATGGTCTCGGTCTCCCCCTTGCCCGACCTGTCCCGTTCGTCCCAACAGCCTGCCTGAACATGGGTCTTACGGCTAGCCGGAAGCCTAGTTGGGGGCGGGCCGTGAAGACACCTGAACGTTTGCCCGCAATGCTCGAAGAAGTGCGGCCGCAGGGGAATCGACGCCTCTGACGGGAGACGGCGAGACCTCCGGCTGCCCGAGAGCCGGACGGCCGTCTCCGCCGTCCGATTCGACCGCCCGGAACGTGCGCCCCGTACCGGGACCCGGACTCCCCCCTTTGAACGGGTCCCACCGCGTACGCTTCGGGCGGTCACGCACACGGCGGGACGGCCGCCGCGGCCTCCCCGGGCGGTGTCAGCGGCAGCCGCACCCGCAGGGTCGTACCGCTCCCCGGCGGGCTGGTGATCGTCAACCTGCCGCCGATCGCTTCCACCCGGTCGATGAGCCCGATGAGCCCCGATCCCTTGTCGGGTTCCGCTCCCCCGACCCCGTCGTCGCGGATGACCAGCTCCAGTACGCCCGAGCGTTCCTCGGCGGCCACGGTCACGACGCTCGCGCGCGCGTGCTTGACGGCGTTGGTGAGGCTCTCGGAAGTGACGTAGTACGCGGCCACCTCGACCTGTTCCGGGAGGCGGGCGCCCGCGAGGGCGAGGTCGAGTTCCATGGGGATGGCGGAGCGGCGGGCCAGAGCGCGCAGAGCGGGGCCCAGGCCGCCCCGGGAGAGGACGGACGGATGGATGCCCCGGGCCACCTGGAGCAGGTCCTGGAAGGTGTCGTCGAGGCCCTTGGCCAGCTGGTCCAGCTGCTGCGCGAGCTCCGAGGAACGGTCCTCCACCAGGGTCTCCGCCATCCGCAGCTCCAGCTGGAGGGAGACCAGGCGCTGCTGGACGCCGTCGTGCAGATCGCGTTCGATACGGCGCCGGGAGGCGTCCCCGGCGGCGACCACACGCGCGCGTGAGGCGGTCAGCTGGGCGCGGCTGTCGGCGTTGGCGATCGCGGTGGCGATCAGTTCGGTGAAGTCGGCGAGCCGGGACTCGGTGCCCCCGGGCAGCGGGTCGAGGAGCGAGGCCGCCACGACGACCCCCCAGAGCCGGCCCTCGACGACGATGGGGGCGCCCACGGAGGTGCCCGAGCGGGTGGCGCACCGGGTGCGGGCGACCTCGTCGACGGTCCTCCGGGTAGCCTCGCGGCGGGTCGTGCGGGCGGCCTCGGCGCCCGTGTCCACGCGCGCGGGCGCCTCGCCGAGGACCTTGACGCTGCCGTCGGGCTCGTACCGCAGCACGGTCGCGGCCGTGTCCAGCAGGGACGCCACCTCCTCGGCGACCTTCCCGAACACGTCGGCCGGCGGCACACCGCGCGCGACGGCGGTGGCGACCCGGCGCAGCGCGGTCTGTTCGCGCGCGGCCCGGCGGCTCTCGGTGACGTCGCGGGCGGCGGCGTAGATGAGGCCCTCCTCGGGGACGGACCGGGCGCTCCACTGCAGCCAGCACTCGCTGCCGTCGACGCGGACGTACCGGTTCTCGAACTCGGCGACCTCGGCGCCGCCCGCGAGGCGTGCCACGGCGTCGCGGGTTCGGTCCCGGTCCTCCTCGTGGACGAAGTCGAGGAGCGGCCGGGCGGTCAGGGTCTCGATCGGATAGCCCAGGGTGCGTTCGAAGGCCGGGTTGACGCGTTTGAAGAAGCCGTCGACGCCGCTGATGCAGAGCAGGTCCAGGGAGAGGTTGAAGATGCCCTCCAGTTCCTGTTCGGCCCGTCTGCGCCGGCCGTGGGCCGCGGCGAAGGAGGCCATCGTGCCGTTCATGCCGCCGAGCAGCTGGGCCCAGGTGCCGTCGAAGGAGTCGACGTCGGCCCGGTGTCCGAGCCGGCCCGCGTCGATCGCCGTGTTCATGTCCCGGATCTCCCCGGCCAGCCGCTCGCTGGTCACCCGCAGCTCGCGGAAGGTGTCGGCGACGTCGCCGAGTTCGTCGCGCCCCGCGTAGCGGATGTCATAGGAGAGGTCGCCGTCCGACAGGGCGCGGGCGCCCTCGGAGACCTGTCCGAGGGGGCGGGTGATGGAGTGGCGCAGGGCCAGCGCGAGGAGGGTGACGAGGGCGAGGACGGCGAGGGAGACGCCCAGTTCGGTGAAGGCGCGGGCGCGGGTGGCGCGCAGATCGCGGTGGGCGGTGGCGTCGAGTTCACGGGCGGCCCGGTCCTGGATGCCGTGCAGGGTGTCGACGTAGCGCTCGGAGTCGGACAGCCAGGTGCCGTACGAGGGCCAGTCGGCGGGCCGGGGGTCGGTGTCGGCGAGCAGGTCCCGGACTTTGCGGACCTCGCGTCCGGGAACCTCGAAGATCGCGGCGTGCAGTTCGGCCTGCAGTTCGTCCGAGGCGGTCTGCTGGAACGCTCTGAGCTGTGCCTTCTCCAGTTCGGTCCAGCGGCCCGCGGCGGCCGTGGCATGTCCCTCGCCCGGTGAGTGGAAGAGGATGGCGAGTTCGGCCCGTTCGCTCTCGGTGGCGGCGACGGCCCGCAGCATCGCCATGTGGGCGTCGGCCGCGCGCCCCGAGGCCCTGGAGGGGCGCCCGGATTCGAGGGCGGCGACGGCGTCGAGGACCTTGTTCTCGATGACCTCGTACCGCTGGGTCACGGCCCGCGCGTCCAGCGAGCCGGTGCCCGTCTGGACCCGCAGCGCG
The DNA here is from genome assembly GCF_009184865.1 of Streptomyces phaeolivaceus. Classification (NCBI taxonomy): domain Bacteria; kingdom Bacillati; phylum Actinomycetota; class Actinomycetes; order Kitasatosporales; family Streptomycetaceae; genus Streptomyces; species Streptomyces phaeolivaceus. The sequence continues at coordinate 2,089,566 of NZ_CP045096.1, forward strand.
TGCAGTTGACGGCGTACGGCGTCGAGGACCCCGGCGACATCGGTCCCCGGCCGCCGGTCGACGGCTTCCCCGAAGGCCCGCCGCAGCGCGCGGTCGGTGATCCGCTGGGCCTCCGACCGGCCGCGCAGGGTGTCGGGTTCGGCGCTGAGCCGGGCCTCGACCGCGGCGATCCGCTCACGGGCGACGGCGTCCGAGACCTCGCTGGTCGTGAACGCCACCTCGATCGCGGTGTCGAAGTCGCGCAGGGTCCGTGCCTCCTCCCACTGGGTCACGGCGGCGAACGCGGTGAAGGCCAGCAGGACGGTGACCGGCAGCAGGACGAGCAGCATCAGCTTGGGGCCGACGCGCAGCCGGGCCAGGAACGGGACGCCGTCCGCGGTCGCGGCGCTGCGGCGGAATCGCGTCGTGGAGGGGCGGGGGGCGGGGGCTCGTCCGCGGGACGGTGGGCGGAGCACGGCCGGGCCTCACGGTCCGGTCGGAGGGTAGTGGCCGTGGTCCGCCAGATCCTTGTCGACGGCCCGAACGGCCTCGTCCAGGGCGGGTTTCACGGCGTCCCCCCGCATGATCTTCTCGAACGCCTCGGCGAAGGCCTCGGTGATCGCCGGATAGGCGGGGGTCTGCGGCCGGGGGCGGGCGGTCCCGTTGCGCAGTTGGTCTATGTAGAGACGGCCGGGCACGCCGAGGGCGAACGCGTCGGTCCGTTCGATCGCGGTGCCGGTGGCGGGTATGCCGCCGTTGACGTCGGTCATCCGCAGGATCTCGTCGGGGCGCAGCAGGAAGGACAGGAAGCGCCATACGGCGTCGCCGTCGGCCCGGCCGGCGGGCATGCCCCACTGCCAGGACCCCATCCCGGTGGCGCTGCCCGTGCCGAAGTCGGGCAGCGGCACGATCGTCACATCGCCCGGGTGCGCCTCGCCGAACTCGCGGAACCGCCAGTGGCCGCTCCAGGACACCGGGCTTCTGCCCTTCTGGAAGGCCCCGGAGTCCTTGTTCGCGTCCACGTATCCCGCCTTCGCCCAGTCCTGCAGCGTCGTCAGCGCCTCGACCGACTGCGGGCCGTTGAGCACTCCGTCGGCCGTTCGATAGGTGGAGCGTTCGATCAGGTCGCCGCCCGCCGACCAGACGGCCGGCGCGAACCCGTACGTTCCCCATTCGGTACCGGCCCACGGCAACTGGAGGTCCAGCGGACTCTCGTAGCCCAGGGTGCGCAGCTTCTTCAGGATGCCGGTGAACTCGTCGGCGGTCCAGGCGTCGCCGATGCCCTTCGGAATGCGGACGCCCGCCTTCTTCAGCACCGACGGCCGTACGTACAGGCCGAGTCCGGAGTCGAACGTGCCGAGGCCCCACAGCCTGCCCCGGTAGGTGCCCTGTTCGAGGACGGAGGGGAGCAGGTCCGCGCGCAGGGACTCGGGGACGCAGGAGTCGATCGGGCGGAGGTCGCCGGCCCAGGCGTGGCTGAACAGCTTCGGGGCGTCGAAGTCGAGCAGGTCGGGCAGTTCGCCCTCGGCCGCCGCCGTCCGGACCAGGTCGTCGTACTGGCCCTCCGGGAGGTCGACGAGCCGGACGGTCACCTCGTCCTGGGACGTGTTGAACGCCTGGACCTGGGCGCGCACGGCCTCCGCCTCGCCGCGTGCCGCCGGCTCGTGGAACCACATCGTGATCTGGGCGGGAGCGTCGATCCGCCCGTCACAGGTCGCGTCGGCGGCCCGCCGGGTGTGCTCCCCGTCGTCGCCGCCCGCTTCGCAGCCCGTGAACAGCAGGGCCATGCAGAGCAGGAGTGCCGGCCGGGCACGCCTGGGTGTCCTCGAAGCGCTGAGCCGACCGGGCACCCGGGGAGTGCGTCGCCGGGGTCCGGCCGCGCGGGTCACGGTCCGCTCTTCGGGTAACCGTCGTGGGCGGCGAGATCCTGGTCGATCTCCTCGACCGCCTTGTCCAGCGTCTTCCGGACGGGCGCTCCGGAGAAGACGATGTCGGCGACCGCGTGCGAGAAGGCGACGGTGACCGCCGGATAGGCCGGGGTCTGCGGCCTGGGCCGGGCGGCGCCGCTGCGCAGCTGCTCGATGAACAGCCGCTCCGCTCCGTCCTCGTCGTACAGCGGGGACAGCTTCACCGCCCCCTCCGTCCCCGGGATGGCGCCGTTGGCCTCGCTCATCCTGGCCACCTGCTCCGGCTGCAGCAGGTACTCCAGGAAACGCCACACCGCGTCGCCGTCGGCGCCCCCGGAGGGGATGCCCCACTGCCAGGAACCCATACCGGTGACGGTACCCGTGCCGAAGTCGGGCAGCGGCACGATCGCCACGTCACCGGGGTGCGCCTCGCTGTACTCGCCGTACTTCCAGTGCCCCATCCAGGAGATGGGCGTACGGCCCTTCACGAAGGCGCTCTTGTCCTCCTCCGGGTCCTTGTCGACATAGCCCTCCCGCACCCAGCGCCGCATGGTGGTGAGCGCCTCGACGGACCCGGGGCCGTTGAGGAACCCGTCGGCCGTGCGGAACTCCTCGGGGTCGATGAGGTCGCCGCCCGCCGACCACACGGCCGGTGCGAAGGCGTAGGTGTTCCACTCGTCGGCCAGTTCGGAGTCGGTGAAGTTCAGGTCGAGCGGCGCCTGGTAGCCCTGTGCGCGCAGCTTGCGCAGGATCCCCGTCAGCTCGTCGGCGGTCCAGGCGTCGTCGACGCCCTTCGGGATGCGGACCCCGGCCTTCTTCAGCACCGACGGCCGTACGTACAGGCCGAGCCCGGAGTCGAAGGTGCCGATGCCCCACAGCCGGTCGTCGTAGGTGCCCTGTTCCCGGACCGACGGGAGCAGGTCCTCACGGATCTTCGCGGGCACACAGGAGTCGATCGGCTTGAGGGTGCCGGACCAGGCGTAGCTGTAGAGGTTGGGGCCGTCGAAGTCGAGCAGGTCGGGCAGGTCGCCGCTGGCCGCCGCGGACAGCACGAGTTCGGTGTACGGGCGCTGTTCGGGCAGGGTGACCAGTTCGACCCGTACCTGCTTCTGGGCTCTGTTGAACTCTCTGACCTGGCTCTTCAGCGTGGTCTGCTCACCGCTCTGTCCCGCGTGGAACCACATCGTGATGTGCGCGGTGCCGTCGATCCGCCCGTCGCAGGTGGTGTCTCCCGCCGCCTTGTCCCCCTCGTCGGCCCGGCCCTCACCGTCACCGCCGCTGCACCCGGGCAGGAGCAGCACGGCAGCCGCCACGCCCCACAAAAGGGCACGGCGAACAGGTTGTTTTCCCAGGTCCCGGCGCTGCGTGTTCATCGCACACCCCCACTCGACCGGACGACACGGCCCCCAGGGCAGCGACATGCTACTCCTCGTGTCGCGTTCGATTCCCTCGGTGAGAGTGAACCCGTCGATCCGGCAAAGGACTTCAGCACATTCCGGCTAACGGGAATCCGTCGGCGGGGACACTTTACGGCTAGCCGGAATGTGTGCCCATGACCCCCTTGGGAGGCTGTGACCATGTCCATGCGCTGTCTCATCGTCGATGACAGTGCCCGGTTCCTGGAGGCTGCCCGTACGTTGCTGGAGCGCGACGGGATCCACGTCGTCGGCGTGGCCTCCACAGGCGCGGAGGCGCTGGCACGGGCTGTGGAGTTGGCCCCGGATCTCGTCCTTCTGGACATCGACCTCGACGGCGAGAGCGGGTTGGAGCTGGCGCCGAGGCTCGCGGCGACCGCCGCGTCCGTCATCATCCTCACCTCCACACACCCGCTGGACGACATCCAGGAACTCGTCGCCGCCAGTCCGGCCCGGGGATTTCTGCACAAGTCGAAGCTCTCGGGGCAGGCGCTGCGGGACCTGCTGGGGCCCGATCACGGGTCCCCGGAGCGTTGAGGATCTTGCCGGGGGTGTCCGGCCATGTCTGGCGGCAGGTGTTGTCGGGACTTGGTCAACACGCTTCAATGCGGGGGAACTCGGGGCAGGGAACGCCGTCCTACGGATGTGAAGACGGACGCCCGTCCAGGTCCCCGGAGCTCCCGCGGCCCCAGGCGCCCCGGGCGTCCGCCGGGCGCCCCGACCGGCCCGCGCGGTCCGACCGCCCGTCGCGTTCTCCTCTACAGAAAGGCCCCTGCATGCGGCACGCCACAGAGCACGCGGACGTCGCGGCGGTCACGGACGACTCCGCGGCGGAGCTGGAGTCGGTCCTGCGGGGCGGCCCCTTCCATGTCGCGCTGCGCGCCGCGATCGCCGCCCGCGGGCTCCCGCTGCAGCGTGTGCAGCACCATCTGTCGCGCTACGGGGTCAAGGTCGGTGTCACCAGTCTCAGTTACTGGCAGCAGGGCGCCCGGCGTCCGCAGCGCCCCGAGTCGCTGCGGGCCGTGCGGGCGCTGGAGGAGATACTCCAGCTCCCGGACGAGTCGCTGATCCGGCTGCTCGTCCAGGCCGACGAGGGCCCCGGCCCGGAACGCTCCGCCAGCCGTTCTTACCGCTCGGTCGTGGAGGCCTCCGGCGTCCTGGAACGGCTCCTCGGCGAACTGGGGGTGACGCTCGACGGCGGTGTGCACACCGTCGGCCACCACGAGCGGGTCCGGCTGGGCGCGTGCCGGGAGCTGCTGGGCCGCGAGTCCCAGCAGATCGTGCGCGCCCACAAGGACGGGGTGGACCGCTATGTGGCCGTCCACCACGGCGACCCGGGCTGCGCGCCGGAGCGGATGGCCGTCCGTGCCCTGGAGAACTGCCGCAGCGGCCGGGTGCGCTGGGACCAGGACACCGGGATCCTCGTCGCCGAACTCCTCTTCGACACCCGGCTGCGCAGCGGCGACACGTTCTTCTTCCGCTACGGCTTCGACGACGGCACGGCCGGTGTCTGCACCGAGTACGTCCGCGACTTCCGCTCCACGGGCGGCCAGTACGCCCTTCAGGTCCGCTTCGACGAACGGGCCCTGCCGCTGCGCTGCCACCGCTTCAGCCAGCACTCCGCCGCCGCCCCCCGCAGTGGCCGGCAGACCCTCTCCCTGAGCGCCCTGCACCGCTCGGTCCACCTCGTCGAACCCCGCGTCCGCACGGGGATCGTGGGCATCGGCTGGGATTGGGAGTGAGCGGCCCGGGGGTGCGGGCCGCGGGACTCGGGGGTGCGGGGTCGGCGTCGAGGTGACCGCCCGTCGCGGTCCGCACGCCTTTGCGATACTTTCCGGCCGAGCCCCGAGAAAGGACCGCCTTGTGATCGTCGTCGCCGGTGAAGCCCTGATCGACCTGGTCCCGCAAGGTGCGGGGGCACTCGTGGATCTGCGGCCCGCGCGCGGTGGCGGCCCCTACAACACGGCCGTGGCGCTCGGCCGTCTCGGCTCCCCCACCACCTTCTGCTCCCGGGTGTCGTACGACGGCTATGGCGAGGCCCTGTTGGGCGGCCTGCGCGACGCGGGTGTGGAGGTGGCGTCCGTGCAGCGCGGCCCCGAGCCGACGGCCCTCGCCCTGGCCTCGATCGGCGAGGGAGGCTCCGCCCGGTACTCCTTCTATGTCGAGGGCAGCGCCGACCGGCTGTTCGAGACTCCCGACCGGCTCCCCGCCGGCACCCGGGCCGTCTCCTTCGGCACCTGCTCACTCGTCCTGGAGCCCGGTGCGAGCGCCTATGAGCGGCTGCTGCACGCCGCCTCCGTCCAGGGGGTGTTCACCGCCCTCGACCCCAATGTCCGGCCGGGCCTGATCCCGGACGCGGACGCCTATCGGACCCGTTTCAAGAGTTGGCTGCCCTCGGTGTCGTTGCTCAAGCTCTCCGAGGAGGACGCGGAGTGGCTGGGCGGCACCCCCCGGCTGTGGCTGGACTCCGGCCCCTCCGCCGTCGTCGTCACCCACGGCGGTGACGGTCTGACCGTCCACACCCGGGCCGGCGCGGAGCGCTCCGTACCGGGTGAGAAGGTCGATGTCGTCGACACCATCGGCGCCGGCGACACGGTCAACGCGGCCCTTCTGCACGGTCTCGCGGCCCGGGACGCCCTCTCCGGCGCGGCCCTCACCGCCCTGGGCGCCGACGACTGGACCCGCCTGCTGCGCTTCGCCGCCCACGCCGCGGCGATCACCTGCTCCCGGGCGGGCGCGGAGCCGCCGTACGCGGCGGAGATGGGTGAGTTCTAGGCCGCCTCGCGCGGGATCCCCCTCGCGCTCACGCGCGGTCAGCCCCCGACGGCCCGCAGGGCGCCCGGTCTGCGGCCGTTGAGGTGGTCGAGGGCGGTGGCCGTGGTCTCGTCGGCCGGGAGGTGGACCATGAGGCGGTGACCGTCGTCGGGCAGGGCGAGCGTCTCGTACGACAGGCGCAGCCGTCCCGCCTCCGGGTGCTCGACGAGATCCGTGCCGTTGCGCAGCGGCATGGCCGGTACGCCCTTCAGCCGCAGGGTGAACCGTGCTCCCGCGGTGACCGTCAACTCATCAGTCAGGGCGGCGACATGCGGGTCGTGCGGCAGGGCCTCGTGCCGCAGATGGGCGACCTGCTCGTCGGCGAGCCGCTCCCAGCCCGGGTAGACGTGCGGGCCCGCTCGTCGGTGAACAGATACCGCAGGACGTTGGGCGGGGTGCCGTCGAGCAGTCCGAGCGGCCGGGCGAACCGCTCGTAGCCGGAGGTGTGGGCCACGATGTCGCCGAGCCGGTCGAGCAGCACGGCCGGGGTGGGCTCCAGCCGGTCGAGGAGGGCCCGCACGGTGGGCCGTACGGTGCGGGCCGGTGGGGCGGGCGCCGGGCAGGGTGTCTTCTCGTCGCCGCTCTCCTTGGCGAGTCGGCGCAGCAGGTCGCGGTCGGGCACGCGCAGGCACAACGCGTCCGCGAGGGCGCCGAGCACCTGGGACGAGGGGGTGCGGTCGCGCCCCTGTTCCAGTCGGGTGAGGTACTCGACGCTGATCCCGGCGAGGGTGGCCAGCTCGGCGCGGCGCAGGCCGGGTGCGCGGCGGCGGGGGCCGGTGGGCAGCCCCGCCTCGGCCGGGGTGATGGCTTCGCGGCGGCTGCGCAGGAAGGCGGCCAACTCGTTGTCGCTCACGGGTCGAACGTACAGGGTGTGCCGCCGCCGAGGGTGGCCCTCGCACCGCCACTCTCGGCCTTGCTTCTCGATGTTGTTGTCAAGGTGCGACCGGACACGCGGTGCGTCGAACCCGGGAAACAGGGGGTCGATCACTGCGGGGCCGGGGCGGCTGTTTGATGAACGACCGATGGCCCGCGGGGAGTTCCCGCGGGCCACCGGCTTTTTCTGGATTTGGCGGGATCTTCCGCCCGAGCGTCTCAGGCCTTGCGGGTCCGTGTGGTCTTCTTGGCGGGTGCGGCCTTCTTCGCGGTCGCTCTGGCGGCGACCGTCTTCTTCGCCGTCGTCCCGGCGGCGACCGCCTTCTTCGCCACGGTCTTGCGCGGGGCCTTCACCGAGGACGCGTCGCTGATCCGGTCGGCGCCGAGGATCTCCCGCAGGAACTTGCCCGTGTGGCTGGCCGGAACCCCGGCAACCTGCTCCGGCGTGCCCTCGGCGATGACCAGGCCACCGCCGGCGCCGCCTTCCGGCCCCATGTCCACGACCCAGTCGGCGGTCTTGACGACATCGAGGTTGTGCTCGATGACGATGACCGTGTTGCCCTTGTCGACCAGGCCGGACAGCACCGTGAGGAGCTTGCTGATGTCCTCGAAGTGGAGACCGGTGGTCGGCTCGTCCAGGACGTAGACCGTGCGTCCGGTGGAGCGGCGCTGCAACTCGCTGGCGAGCTTGACGCGCTGTGCCTCACCGCCGGAAAGGGTGGTCGCGGACTGGCCGAGCCGGACATAGCCGAGGCCGACGTCCTTCAGTGTCCTGAGGTGGCGGGCGATCGCGGGGACGGCCTCGAAGAAGTCCGTGGCCTCCTCGATCGGCATGTTCAGCACATCGGCGATGGACTTGCCCTTGTAGTGGACCTCCAGGGTCTCCCGGTTGTACCGGGCGCCGTGGCAGACCTCGCACGGGACATAGACGTCCGGGAGGAAGTTCATCTCGATCTTGATGGTGCCGTCGCCCGCGCAGTTCTCGCATCGGCCGCCCTTGACGTTGAAGGAGAAGCGGCCGGGCAGATAGCCGCGGACCTTCGCCTCGGTGGTCTCGGCGAACAGCTTGCGGACGTGGTCGAAGACTCCGGTGTACGTGGCCGGGTTGGACCGGGGGGTGCGGCCGATCGGCGACTGGTCGACGTGGACGACCTTGTCGACGAGGTCGTCGCCGTCCACGCGCGTGTGCCGCCCGGGGACGCTCCTCGCGCCGTTCAGCTCGCGGGCCAGGTGCGTGTACAGGATGTCGTTGACCAGTGTGGACTTGCCGGAGCCGGAGACACCGGTGACGGCGGTGAAGACGCCCAGCGGGAAGGACACGTCGATGTCCTGGAGGTTGTTCTCCCGGGCGCCGTGCACGGTGAGTCGTCTGTTGGGGTCGAGCGGGCGGCGGATGTCGGGCAGCGGGATGGCCTTGCGGCCCGAAAGGTACTGCCCGGTCTGCGACTCGGTGTTGTCGAGCAGCTCCTTCAGGGAGCCGCTGTGCACGACCTTGCCGCCGTGCTCACCGGCGCCGGGGCCGATGTCGACGATCCAGTCGGCCATCTTGATGGTGTCCTCGTCGTGCTCGACGACGATGAGCGTGTTGCCCATGTCGCGCAGCCGGACGAGGGTCTCGATGAGCCGGTGGTTGTCGCGCTGGTGCAGCCCGATGGAGGGCTCGTCGAGGACGTACAGGACGCCGACGAGGCCGGAGCCGATCTGGGTGGCCAGGCGGATGCGCTGGGCCTCGCCGCCGGAGAGCGTGCCGGCCGCGCGGTTCAGCGAGAGGTAGTCGAGGCCGACGTCGACCAGGAACCGCAGCCGTTCGTTGACCTCCTTCAGCACCCGCTCGGCGATCTTCTTGTCGCGGGCATCGAGCCTCAGCTCGCCCAGGAAGTCCGCGCAGTCGCTGATGGACATGGCGGAGACCTCGGCGATCGACTTCTCCATGACCGTGACCGCGAGGACGATCGGCTTCAGGCGGGTGCCCTCACAGGTCGGGCAGGGCACCTCGCGCATATAGCCCTCGAAGCGCTCCCGACTGGCATCGCTCTCGGCTTCGCCGTGCCGCCGCTTCACGAAGGGGACAGCGCCCTCGAAGGCCGTGGTGTACGCGCGCTCGCGGCCGTACCGGTTGCGGTAGCGCACCTCGATCTGCGTCTTGTGGCCGTACAGCAGGGCCTTCCTCGCGCGCTGCGGAAGACCGGCGAAGGGGATGTCGGTCCGGAATCCCAACGCGTCCGCGAGGGCGCCGATGAGGCGGCCGAAGTAGTCCTTGGTGTGTCCGTGCGACCAGGGGTGGATGGCGCCCTCGTCGAGCGACTTGTCCTCGTCCGGGACGATCAGCTCGGGGTCGACCTCCATGCGCGTGCCGATGCCGGAGCAGTCGGGGCATGCGCCGAAGGGCGAGTTGAAGGAGAAGGAGCGGGGCTCAAGCTCCTCGAAGGACAGGTCGTCGTACGGGCAGTACAGATGCTCCGAGAACATGCGCTCACGCTCGGGGTCGTCCTCGGGGAGGTCGACGAAGTCCAGCACGACCATGCCGCCGGAGAGGCCGAGGGCGGTCTCCACGGAGTCGGTGAGACGACGCTTGGCGGAGTCCTTCACCGTGAGGCGGTCGACGACCACCTCGATGGTGTGCTTCTCCTGCTTCTTCAGGGTGGGCGGGTTGGAGAGCTGGACGGTCTCGCCGTCCACCCGCGCGCGGCTGTATCCCTTGGTCTGGAGGTCCACGAAGAGGTCGACGAACTCGCCCTTGCGCTCCCGCACCAGCGGCGACAGGACCTGGAAGCGGCTCCCCTCCGGCAGCTCCAGCACCCGGTCGACGATGGCCTGCGGCGACTGGCGGGTGATCGGGCGGCCGCACTCGGGGCAGTGCGGCTTGCCGATGCGCGCGAAGAGCAGTCGCAGGTAGTCGTAGACCTCGGTGATCGTGCCGACCGTCGAGCGCGGGTTGCGCGAGGTCGACTTCTGGTCGATGGAGACCGCCGGGGAGAGGCCCTCGATGAAGTCGACGTCCGGCTTGTCCATCTGGCCGAGGAACTGCCGGGCGTAGGAGGAGAGCGACTCGACGTACCGGCGCTGCCCCTCGGCGAAGATGGTGTCGAAGGCCAGCGAGGACTTGCCCGACCCCGACAGGCCCGTGAAGACGATGAGCGAGTCGCGTGGCAGGTCGAGCGAGACGTTCTTCAGGTTGTGCTCGCGCGCGCCACGGACGATGAGACGGTCGGCCACGCCGGTCCGCACCTTTCTTGAGTGAGGTGACAGGGGCCGGAGCCCCCGTCCTCCACAGACTAGGGGGAGCCACTGACAGCGCCGGTCCTGTTTCCCCGTTCCACAACAATCCCGGGCCTTCCAGCATGCCCGACGCCGCACCCGACCATATAGCACGTGCATTCGATTTGCGGGCCGGGCCGGACACCTTCACCCGAAGGTGTGGCGGGGCTAAGGTCGCCGTCATGATGGATCACGCGCGTGACCTGGCCTCTGTATGCGAAGCGACGGACCGGCTACTCACCGCGGTCGCCGCACTGGACAACGCCGATGTGACCCAGCCGTCACGGCTGCCCGGCTGGACCCGCGGTCATGTCCTCGCCCACCTCGCCCGCAACGCGGACGCCCTCGTGAACGTCTTCGAGGGCCGCCCCATGTACGTCTCCGGCGAGGCCCGGGACGCCGACATCGAGCGGGACGCGCCGCGCCCCCTGAAGACCCAGCTCACCGACGTACGCGACAGCGCGAACCGCTTCCAGGACACCGCCTCGCTCTCCCAGGACTGGTCCCGCACGGTCGAGCTGCGCAACGGGGTCCTCGATACCGCGGCCTGGCTGCCCTTCCGGCGGTGGATCGAGGTGGAGCTCCACCACGTGGATCTGGGGACCGGGCACGACCTGGAGGATCTGTCCGAGGAATTCACGCAGCGCGAGATCAACTTCCTCGCCCACCGGTTCTCCAAGCACCCCGACGTCCCCGCTCTGACGATCAAGCAGGACGACGGGCGCCTGCTTCTCACGGGAGCGGTCGAAGGCGTTACGGCCGAACAGCTCGACAGCGACTACAGGCCACCGCTTCCCGATCTCACGGTCAGCGGCCGGCAGGCCGACCTCCTCGGCTGGCTCGCCGGCCGCCGCGACGGCTCCGCACTGCACGTCGAAGGAGGCGCACTCCCCTCCCTGCCCCCGCTATAGGCTGCCCCCATGACGTACAGCGGAGCGGTGAGGGTCGGCGGTCCCGCGGATGTGCACGAGCTGCGGGATCTGATGATCTCCAAGGTCGCGGTGGGCCCGATGGACAACAACGCGTATCTGCTGCGCTGCCGGGCCACCGACGAGCAGCTGCTGATCGACGCCGCGAACGACGCCGGCACACTGCTCACCCTCATCGGTGACGACGGGATCGCGTCCGTCGTCACCACGCATCAGCACGGCGACCACTGGCAGGCGCTCGCCGAGGTCGTGGCGGCCACCGGCGCCCGTACGTACGCGGGCCGGGACGACGCCGAGGGCATCCCGGTGGCGACCGATGTCCCCGTCGGCGACGGGGACACGATCCGGGTGGGGCGCGTGGAGCTGACCGCGCGCCACCTGGTGGGCCACACGCCGGGGTCGATCGCCCTGGTCTACGACGACCCGCACGGGCATCCGCATGTGTTCACCGGGGACTGCCTCTTCCCGGGCGGGGTGGGCAACACCCGCAAGGACCCCGAGGCGTTCGCGAGCCTGATCCACGACGTGGAGACGAAGATCTTCGACGCCCTGCCCGACGAGACCTGGGTCTACCCGGGGCACGGCAACGACACCACGCTCGGCGCCGAGCGTCCGCAGCTGCCGGAGTGGCGCGCACGGGGCTGGTGAACTCCCCCGTTCCGTACGGCAGTTGGTGAAGCGACCGACAGGGGGCGCGAGCGCCCTCTCACGCGCCCCGTGTGAATCGAACGCACGCGCCGGTGTCTCGCGCGCGCTCCCCGCGCACGTCGTGGCGTAGTCCACTGGAGGCAGGTCCGCACGGGATGACGGCTCCCGTGTGGATGGGCCGCCGGCCTGTCAGTCCCCGCCCTCGGCCGGCGGCCCCGCCCGAACATTCGCAGGACTCCGACGCCGAGCGTTCACATGACCGCGCATTCACATGACTGCCCGTTCACATGACTGCAGCACGTGTTCCCAGGATTCGGACAATTGCCCATGTGACCTCGACAAACAGGACGTCGCGCTGTCAATCTCACGCCATGCGTCCTGTCCTGCGCGCCCCGCGCTCCTCGCGCCGTGCCGCCTCCGCCGCCATAGCCGCCCTGCTCGCCGCCGTCGCGGTGGGCTGCGCCCCGCAGCCGGAGGAGGACGCCTCCGGCTCGGCCTCCGCGTCCGCCTCGGCGTCCGGGGCCTCCTGCGCCAAGGGCGAGTTGGGCACGAAGACCTCCGGCAAGCTGACGATCGCCACCGACCAGCCGGCGTACGAGCCCTGGTTCAAGGACGACGACCCGAAGAACGGCGAGGGCTTCGAGTCGGCGGTCGCGTATGCCGTGGCGAAGCAGCTCGGCTACGACAAGGCGGACGTCGTCTGGCAGAGCGTGCCCTTCAACAAGGCGTTCGCGCCGGGTGCGAAGACCTTCGACTTCGACGTCAACCAGGTGTCGATCAGCGACGAGCGCAAGAAGGCCGTGGACTTCTCGTCGGGCTACTACGACGTGCGTCAGGCCGTCGTCGCGCTGAAGGACTCCCCCGCCGCGAAGGCCACGAGCATCGCCGACCTGAGGAAGCTGCATCTGGGCGCCCAGGTCGGCACCACCAGCCTGGACTACATCGACGACGTGGTGAAGCCGACCCAGGACGCCGCCGCGTACGCGAAGAACGACCAGGCCAAGTCCGCGCTGAAGAACGGCCAGATCGACGCGATCGTGCTCGACCTGCCGACCGCGTTCTACGTCACGGCGGCCGAGGTGACGGACGCGAAGATCGTCGGGCAGTTCGAGAACCAGGGCGGCACGCCCGAACAGTTCGGACTCGTCCTCGACAAGGGCAGCGCCCTCACGTCCTGCGTGACGACCGCCGTGGACGCCCTGCGCGCGGACGGCACACTGGCGAAGATCGAGCAGGAGTGGCTCTCCGACGCCGTCGACGCGCCGGTGCTCAAGTGACGGTCGTGAAGGAGGAGCCCGGCCGGGAGGACGCGGACGGCGACGGTGGAACGCCCGACGCGGACGACGGCTACGTCCCCTCGCGGCGCCGGCTCGACCGGGAGCGCTACAAGCGCGACCGGGCCCGCCGCGCCACCGCCGTCGCCGCCCTGTCGACCCTGGTCACGGCCGTCGTCCTCTATCTGGTCGTGGTCAACGCGCCCGGGTGGCCGCGCACCAAGGAGACGTTCTTCAGCGCGGAGTACGCGCGCGAGGCGTTCCCCAAGGTCCTCGAAGGGCTGTGGCTCAACGTACGGCTGCTGCTGATCTGCGGTGTCGCCGTGCTCGTCCTCGGCATGCTGATCGCGATCGCGCGCACCCTGCGGGGCCCGGTGTTCTTCCCGCTGCGGGCGCTGGCCGCCGCGTACACCGACTTCTTCCGCGGGCTGCCGCTGATCATCAATCTGATGATCGTGGTACTGGGCGTCCCGGCGCTCCGGCTCCAGGGTGTGACCGTCGACCCCGTCCTGCTCGGCGGCACCGCGCTGACACTCACGTACTCGGCGTACGTCGCCGAGGTGTTCCGCGCCGGCATCGAGTCCGTGCACCCCTCGCAGCGCGCGGCGGCCCGCTCGCTGGGCCTCACCAACCGGCAGGCGCTGCGGCACGTCGTGCTCCCCCAGGCGGTACGCCGTCAGGTACCGCCACTCCTCAACGACCTCGTGTCCCTCCAGAAGGACACCGGTCTGGTCTCGATCGGCGGCGCGGTCGACGCCGTACGCGCCGCCGACATCATCGTGGGACGCAGCCTCAACTACACGCCGTACATCGTCGCGGGACTGGTCTTCGTCGCCCTGACCATCCCGATGACCCGCTTCACCGACTGGGTCACGGCCCGGATGGACCGGCAGCGGGCACAGGGAGGGACGACATGAGCGAGACCCCAGAATCCGCGGAGACCGCGGGCGCCCCCGTGCTGCGCATGGAGTCCGTGCGCAAGACCTTCGGCGGTTCGGTCGTACTGCGGGACGTAGACCTGGAGGTCGCGCCGCACACCGTGACCGCCCTCATCGGCGCCTCCGGATCCGGCAAGTCGACACTGCTGCGCTGCGCCAACCTCCTGGAGGACATCGACGACGGAGCGATCTGGCTGGACGGCGAGGAGATCACCGACCCGCGTGTCGACCAGGACGCGGTACGGCGCCGTATCGGCGTGGTCTTCCAGGCGTACAACCTGTTCCCGCACATGACGGTGCTGGACAACATCACGCTCGCGCCGCGCCGGGTGCACGGTGTCGCCCGCGCCGAAGCGGAGGCACGGGCCCATGAACTCCTGGACCGCCTGGGGCTGAACGGGAAGGCGCAGGCCTACCCGGACCGGCTCAGCGGCGGCCAACAGCAGCGCGTGGCGATCGTGCGCGCCCTGGCCGTACGCCCCCGGCTCCTGCTGCTCGACGAGATCACCGCGGCCCTCGACCCGGAGCTGGTCGGCGAGGTCCTGAACGTCGTCCGCGACCTGAAGGCCGACGGTATGACGATGGTCCTGGCCACGCACGAGATGGGCTTCGCCCGTGACGTCGCCGACCGGGTCTGTTTTCTGGACGGAGGTGTCGTGCTGGAACGCGGCACCGCGGATCAGGTCTTCGGCGACCCGCGGCAGGAACGCACGCGGCAGTTCCTGCGACGGATCGTGGAGGCGGGCCGCCTGTAAGGGGCGTGCTCCTGGAGCCCGGTGCTTACGCCTCGGCCTTCCCCGCCCCCGCGAGCGCGGCGACCCGCTCCACGCCGAACACATAGCCCTGCACCCCGCATCCGGCGATGACCCCGTCGGCGCGCAGGGAGACGTAGGAGTGGTGCCGGAACGTCTCCCGCTGGTGGATGTTGGAGATGTGCACCTCCAGCACCGGTAGCCCGTCACAGGTGTTGAGGGCGTCGAGGATGGCCACGGAGGTGTGCGAGTAGGCGCCGGGGTTGATGACGATCCCGCTGTGGTTCAGCCGTGCCTCGTGGATCCAGTCGACCAGTTCGCCCTCGTGGTTGGACTGGCGGAAGTCGACCGTGCCCCCGTGCGTGGCCGCCGCCTTGGCGCACATCGCCTCGACGTCGGCGAGCGTGTCGGAACCGTAGATCTCGGGCTGGCGCTGCCCCAGAAGGTTCAGGTTGGGGCCGTTGAGAATCATGATCGGGGCGTTGGCCAGGCTGCGGGGCACGGTTCCTCCGGTCCGTCGGGGTGGGCGGTCTGTCGGGACCGCCGCTCGACCCCGGTTTATCACGGTGAAACCGCCGGGCAGCAGGCCGTACCCTCCCCGCATGACCCCGCCTTCGTACCCTCCCAAGCCCTCCCCCGGCGACCGTGTGGCCGTCGTCTCGCCCGGCGCCGGTCTGCCAGGTCTGTTCCCACACCCGTTCGAACTGGGCCTGGAGCGGCTGCGTGAGGAGTACGGTCTCGAACCGGTCGAGTACCCGACGACACGGAAGATGGGCACGACGGCGCGGGAACGGGCCGACGACCTGCACGCGGCCTTCGCCGACCCGGACATCAGGGCGGTGTTCGCCTCGATCGGCGGCGACGACCAGATCACCGTGCTGCCGTATCTGGACCGCGAGTTGCTTCGGGCCCACCCCAAGCCGTTCTTCGGCATGAGCGACAACACCAACATGCTGGCATATCTGTACAACACCGGTGTCGTCGGCTACCACGGCGGCACCGTGATGACCTCGCTGGGCAGGTCCGGTGCCATGGCCCCGCCGACCGCGGACTCCCTGCGCGCGGCCCTGTTCACGCCGGGGCCCTACGAACTGCGGCCCGCCGCACGCTTCAACGACATCGACCGCGACTGGGCGGACGCCGCGACCTTCGACGCGGAGCCGGAGACCGTGCCGAGTACCGGATGGACCTGGGTGAACCCCGACCGCGTGGTGGAGGGCCGGAGTTGGGGCGGCTGTCTGGAGATCCTCGGCTGGCTGCTGATGGCCGACCGCGAGGTGCCGCGGGATCTGTCCGTGTTCGACGGCGGTGTGCTCTTCCTGGAGACCTCGGAGGACCTGCCGAGCGGCGAGGAGGTCTTCCGCACCCTGCGGAACATGGGCGAGCGCGGTCTGCTCCGGCGCTTCTCCGCGCTCCTGATGGGCCGCCCCAAGGCCTGGTCGTTCGACCGGCCCAACACCCCCGAGGAAGCGGCCCGTTACACGGCCGGGCAGCGGGAGGCCGTCCTGCTCGCCATGCGGACGTACGCCCCCGACACCACGATCGTCTTCGACGTGGATCTCGGACACACGGATCCGCAACTCGTCGTCCCCTACGGGGGCGTGATCCGGGTGGACGGGCCCGCCCGGCGCATCACCGTGACCTACTGAGGCTCGTTGACGCCTCCCGGACCACATTGACCTCGAACGCGCCTCCGCACGCCCCCCGTAACCGCCCGTCACCGTGGGTAGTTGACGCGACATGCAACCTGCACGCTCCGTGAAACCGCCCTCCATGCTGCGACTCGCATCGGCCTCGCTCGCCGGAACGGCCATCGAGTTCTACGACTTCTTCGTCTACGGGACGGCGGCGGCCCTCGTCCTGGGGCCGCTGTTCTTCCCGACGTTCTCGCCCCTGGCCGGGACCCTCGCGGCCTTCGCGACGTTCGGGGTCGGGTTCGTGGCACGGCCGCTCGGCTCGGTGCTGTTCGGGCACATCGGGGACCGGCACGGGCGGCGGCCGGTGCTCGTCGCCTCACTGCTGTTGACCGGGGGCGCGACCGTGGCCGTCGGCTGCGTCCCCACGTTCGACTCGATCGGTGTGGCCGCCCCCTTCCTCCTCCTCGTCCTGCGTTTTCTGCAGGGGCTCGGGCGCTGACGGCGGAGCACGCGCCGGCGGATCGGCGCGGGCTGTGGTCGAGCTTCCCGCAGGTCGGGCCCGCGGTGGGGTTCCTGCTGGCCAACGGGGTGATGCTGGCGCTGTCGGCGAGCCTGACGGAGGCCCAGTTCGCCGCCTGGGGGTGGCGGGTGCCGTTCTGGGCGGCGGGTGTCCTGGCCCTGGCGGGGCTGTGGCTGCGGTCGTCGCTCACGGAGAGCCCGCAGTTCCTGCGGATCGACGAGCCCGCGCGCGTGCCGCTCGCCGAGGTCGTGCGCGACCACTGGCGGCTCGTCCTGCTGACGGCCGGCGCGCTCTCGGTCGGGTACGCGGTGTTCTACTCGGTGACGACCTGGTCCCTCGCGTACGGCACCGAGCGGCTCGGGATCAGCCGCACCGTCATGCTGACCTGCATCATGGGCGCCGTGGTGGTGAAGGGCGCCCTGACACCGGTGGCCGCGGTGCTCGGCGACCGGTACGGGCGGCGCCCGCTGTGCCTGATCGGCTGCACGGTCACCGTGCTGTGGATGTTCCCGATGGTCGCGTTGCTGGCGACCGGCGAACCCCTGTTGATCTTCTTCGGCTTCCTGGTGGCGATG
This sequence comes from Streptomyces phaeolivaceus, assembly GCF_009184865.1. Lineage (NCBI taxonomy): Bacteria > Bacillati > Actinomycetota > Actinomycetes > Kitasatosporales > Streptomycetaceae > Streptomyces > Streptomyces phaeolivaceus. The sequence goes on from NZ_CP045096.1 coordinate 2,107,085, forward strand.
CTGGCGTTCGTCACGATGTTCGCCGTCATCGCCGCGTACCTGCCGGAGCTGTACGAGCCCCGGGTGCGCTGCACGGGGGCCGCGGTCGGCTACAACCTGGGCGGGGTGCTCGGGGGCGCGCTGACGCCGATCGTCGCCACCGCCGTGGCGCAGGGCGGGCGGGTGCCCTGGGGTGTGGGCGCGTATCTGACCGGGATCGCCGTGCTGAGCCTGGGCTGCTTCGCGCTGCTGCCGGAGACCCGGCCGGTGCCGCTCGCGGCGACGGCGGAGCCGGAGGCCGCCGCGGGGTGAGCACCGGTGTCCCGTGCCCACGGCCCGCGCGACGGCGACCGTGCTACGGATTCACCGCCAGTTCCAGGTACGCCGCGAACAGCACCAGATGGACCCCACCCTGCAAGGGTGTCGCCCGTCCCGGGACCACGGTCAGCGAGGCCACCACGACGGTCAGGGCGAGCAGCACCATATGGGTGGCGCCGAGGCCGAGGACGAGGGGGCCGGAGAGCCAGACGGAGGCCAGGGCGACGGCCGGGATGGTCAGACCGATGCTGGCCATGGCGGAGCCGAGGGCGAGGTTGAGGCTGGTCTGGACCCGGTCGCGGCGGGCGGCGCGCAGGGCGGCGATGGTCTCGGGGAGCAGTACGAGCAGTGCGATGACCACGCCGACGACGGCGTGCGGCAGTCCGGCCGCGTCGACTCCGGACTCGATGGTGGGTGAGACGCCCTTGGCGAGGCCGACGACGCCGACGAGCGCCAGGCCGAGCAGTCCGAGGCTGATCCGGGCGGTGCGGGCAGTCGGCGCCTCCGCGTGGTCGTCCTCTGTGATCACCTCGCCCAGCCGGGTGATCGGCAGGAAGTAGTCCCGGTGCCGCACGGTCTGGGTCGCCACGAACAGGCCGTACAGAGCCAGTGAGGACAGTGCCGCGAAGGTGAGCTGGGCCGTGGAGAACTCGGGGCCGGGCTTGCTGGTGGTGAAGGTGGGCAGCACCAGGCTGAGCGTGGCCAGCGTCGCGACCGTGGCGAGGGCGGCGCCGGTGCCCTCGGGGTTGAAGACCGCCAGTCCGTGGCGCAGTGAGGCGACCAGCAGACAGATGCCGACGATGCCGTTGCAGGTGATCATCACGGCGGCGAAGACGGTGTCGCGGGCGAGGGTCGCGCTCTTGTCGCCGCCGTCGAGCATCAGGGTGACGATCAAGGCCACTTCGATGATCGTGACGGCGACGGCGAGGACGAGCGAGCCGAACGGTTCGCCGACCCGGTGCGCGACGACCTCGGCATGGTGGACGGCGGCCAGTACGGCTCCCGCGAGCACCAGCGTCACCAGGGCGACGGCCGCAGGGGGCAGATCACGTCCCCAGGTGAGAGCGAGCAGGACGACCGCGGCCACCGGGACGACATCAGTCCATCGCGTCGTGAGCGACCGGAGCCGAGCGAGCATGCGGTGATCCTTTCAGACGTGAAAGGGCCCCGCACTCCGGTGGACGCCAGGGATCTGCGTCTCCGTGGTGCGGGGCCCCATCCGTGATTGCTGTGCGGTGTCGGCCCTCGGGCCTGGTCAGGCCTCGACGCTGTCCTTCTCCGCGCCGTCGGCCTTCTTCTGCTCGGCCTCGGCCCGCGCCTGCTTCTTGGTGGCGAGCAGGCTGGTGATCGTGGTGATGATCAGGACCCCGCAGATCACTCCGAGGGACACCGGGATGGAGATCTCGGGGACGTGTACCCCGGACTCGTGCAGTGCGTGCAGCACCAGCTTCACCCCGATGAAGCCGAGGATGACCGACAGGCCGTAGGACAGGTGGACCAGCTTCTTCAGCAGACCGCCGATGAGGAAGTACAGCTGCCGCAGGCCCATCAGCGCGAACGCGTTGGCCGTGAACACGATGTACGGGTCCTGGGTCAGGCCGAAGATCGCCGGGATGGAGTCCAGTGCGAAGAGGACGTCGGTGGTGCCGATGGCGAGCATCACGACCAGCATCGGCGTCATGACGCGCTTGCCGTTCTGCTCGATCCACAGCTTGGTGCCGTGGTAGCGGTCGGCTACTCCGAAGCGCTTCTCGGCGGCCTTGAGGAGCTTGTTCTCCTCCCACTCCTCGTCCGACCCCTCGGCCCTGGCCTCCTGGATCAGCTTCCAGGCGGTGTAGATCAGGAACGCGCCGAAGATGTAGAAGACCCAGGCGAAGCTGGCGAGGATCGCCGCGCCCGCGGCGATGAATATCGCGCGGAGCACCAGGGCGATCAGCACACCGACCAGCAGCACCCGCTGCTGGTACTGCGAGGGCACCGCGAACTTCGCCATGATCAGGACGAACACGAAGAGGTTGTCGACGCTCAGCGACTTCTCGGTGATGAAGCCCGCGAAGAACTCTCCGGCCGGCTGGCCACCGGCGAAGACGAGCAGCCCGAGTCCGAAGAGGGCGGCCAGGGCGATCCAGACGACCGTCCAGATTCCGGCTTCCTTGATGGACACGTCATGGGGCTTGCGGCCGATGAAGAAGTCGACCGCGATGAGGGCGGCAAGGCCCAGAACAGTCGTGACCCACAGGGTCGTGGAAACATCCACTGCGCCTCCGGCAGTACGTAACGGCAAATAGCAGCGTCGTTGCGCTACCGGAGGTCTCTTCCACCCGGTCCTCCAGGGCGTTCCACAACGCCTGGTGCCGCCGGGCCGACGCCCCGGGATCAGGATTGATCCGTATTGACGGGTACGCCGCAGCAAGTAGGGAGTACTCCCCTCCGCACGAAAAGAGTACCCAATCACCAAGAATAGGTAAAGGGTCAGGCAAAGAAAGCATCAAAACCGCAGGTCAGGAAGTTTTGCAAGGGCTTGGTACGGGGTGGGTGGTCACCGGTTCCAGGAGCGGCGGGCCTCCGCGACCCGGGCGAGCACGTCCTGCATGACCCGGCTGCCGGGCGGGACACTCGACGGCTCGTACGTCCACGCGTGCCCGACCCAGGGGTCGGCGAGATGGTCGTCGGGGGTGGGGGTGAGTCGCATCAGCGAACGCCACAGCGGGTCGAGCAACGGCCCGTAGGCGGCGGCCTCCTGCCGGTCGGCGACCATCATCAGGTGGACGCCGACGGCCGGTCCCTCGTCCGCGAGATAGCGGAGCTGGGTGACGGCGCGGTCGTCGAAGCCGTGCGGGAAGTCGTTGACGATCAGCAGTTGCTCGGCCGTGTCGAATCCGGGGGGCAGGGCGTCGGCCGCGCCGCCGCGCACCGCCATCTGCACGAGGTCGACACGCTGCGTGAGCCGCCCCAGGACCTCGGAGACGCCCGCCGCTCCGGCCGCGGGCGGCGCTGCCAGCACACCGGCCCGGGTCAGGGGCGCCAGCGCCGACGAGCCGGCTCCGGCCGCGTCGACGACATGTACGGCGAACTCGCCGGGCGGGTAGACCGCGAGCAGGCGGGCGGCGAGCGCCACCGCCGTGTCCAGTGCGAGGCGGCGCAGCTCGTCCGAGTCGGCGAGCACGTCGCCGGAGCCGGAGCGACCGCTGTCGATCCACAGGCCGCGCTCCAGCGGCAGCCGGACCAGCATCGGGATGCGCACGCCCTCGCTCTCCGGCAGATGGAGGTCGCCCAGGCGCAGGGCCATCGGGATCTCCATCGGCGTCCGGTAGCCGTGCCAGACCGGGTTGTCCCAGCTCGCGAACGCCGGGGGCAGCGCGGGCTCGACGACTTCGGCCTCGGCCCGGAGCTGGACGAGATCGCGGTCGAGAGCCTCCCTGGCCTGGTCGACGAGCTGGGCGTGCCGGGCGCGGGCGGCCTCACGCGCGGCGTCACCCTGACCGCTGACGCGGCTGCGCGGGTCGGACAGGACCTTGTCCAGCTCCTGTTCCATGCGCGACTCCGCGAAGTCGACGGCGCTGCGGTAGGCGGCGGTGGTGCGGGCGAGGTCCTCGAACATGCCCCACACCTGGTTGTAGAGCCGCTCCTCCATGGACCAGCCGGTCGCGTCCCCGGCGACGGGCCGCGCGGGCTGCCCCGGCTGGGCCGGAGGCGCGGTCGGCGGGGGCGGTGGCGGCGCGGTGGTCTGCCGCCCCGGGTGGGTGTAGTTGACGGGACCGCCGGTGGTGGGCGCGGCGGGCTGGGCGCCGGTGGACGGGTCGGCCGGGGCCGGGCCGCCGTGCTGCGCCGACGTGTGATCGGGCCGTGTGGCGTCGTGCGGGGAGCCGTACGGGGGTGTCGTGCCGTACGGGGAGGTGGGCTGGTGTCCCTGTTGCGGCGTGGTGCTCCCGGTCAGGCCCTGGGGTGCCGTGCCGCCGTGGGTCTGGTCGGGGCCCTGGGCGGGTGCGGCCGTCTGGCGGGGGCGGTCCGCGTCCGGCAGCCGGGGCGGAGGCGCGGCCACGGAGCGGGCGAGGCCCTGGGCCACGGCCTCCTGGATGGTGCCGGCGAGTTGCTGGGCCTGTGGCAGGCCCTGATCGGCGAGCAGCTCCGCGAGGCCGCCCGCGTACCCCTGGCCGACCGCGCGGACCTTCCAGACGCCCTGCCTGCGGTACAGCTCCAGGGCGACGACGGCCGACTCGGGTTCGAGGTCGGTGATGGTGTAGCTGGCGACCTCGGTGCCGTCGAGGCCGGTGACCGCGACGAAGGGGGCGGCGACGGCGCCGAACCGTGCCGGGCCGCCGCTGCCGGACGGCAGGGCGAGCAGCACGGTGACCCGGTGCACGGACGGTGTCAGGGCATCGAGGTCCACGGCGAGGCGGTGGTCGGCCGCCGCCTGTTTGGGGACCTCGATGCCCGGCAGGGTGGGCGCGCCCGGGTGGGCGACCCACTCCACGCCGTGCACCCGGCCGTGCTCGTCGCCGAGGGTGGCGCCGGCCACGATCGGCGTGCCGGCCGAGACGCGGATCTCCAGTCGGACCTCGGGCAGTGGATGGTTCTGCCCCCGGACCAGCTCGGCCGTCATCGACTTCGTCCCCCTGTGTCGCTTGGTGCGTGGTGCGTGGTGCTCGCCTACAGGACCGGCAGGATCGCCGGCATGAGGTCCTGGAAGGTACGGCCGTTGGCGGGCGTGCCGATGGCGGTCATCTGCCAGCCCGTGCCCGCGCGGTGCACCTTGGCCATGATCTGGGCCGTGTACTGGCCGCCGCCCGCGAGGGTGTAGCGCGCCAGTTCCTGGCCGTTGGTCTCGTCGACCAGGCGGCAGAACGCGTTCTGCACCTCCTGGAAGGTCTGGCCCGTGAAGGAGTTCACGGTGAAGACGATCTGGTCGATGTGGACCGGCACCCGGGCCAGGTCGACGAGGATCGCCTCGTCGTCGCCACCCTGCCCGACGCCGCCGACCAGGTTGTCGCCGGTGTGGCGGACGGAGCCGTCGTCGCTCACCAGGTGGCGGAAGAACACGACGTCGACGGGCTGCTTGTCCGCGAACAGCACGGCGGAGGCGTCGAGGTCGATCTCACGGGTGCGGGATCCGAACAGGCCGCGCCTGGGGGCAGCCTGCCAGCCGAGACCCATGCGTACCGCGGTCAGACTGCCTCCGTCGTTCTTCTGCAGACTGATGGCCTGACCCTTGGTCATGTTGACGGTCACGCGCTGATTCCCCTCTCGAACTGTCCCCTGTTTCCGCGGAGTCCGCGGATGTGCAGCACCTTACGCAGCGGCACCGACATTGCCGCAGCCTGTGTCGCACTTTGTGTCGGTCTTGCAACACAGCGCGCCCGCTCCCGGGGCACGCCCCTCCCCCGGCACTCGACGGGGGCGTCAGGCGAGGCCCGCCTCTCTCATCTGCCGCAGTTCCTTCTTCATCTCGGAGACCTCGTCGCGCAGCCGGGCGGCGATCTCGAACCGCAGATCCGCGGCGGCGGCGCGCATGCGTTCCGTCATCTCCTCGATCTGCTGGGCGAGGTCGGCCGCGGGGCGGTCGGTCGGGACGGTCGCCTCGGCCTTGCCCTTGGCGGACCTGGCCGCCTTGCCGCCGAGGGAGGGGACGGGGGCCTTGGCACCCTTGCCGTCCTTCCCCTTGCGGTAACCCGAGCCGAGCAATTGCTCGGTGTCGACGTCCTCGCGGGCGATCTGCGCCACGATGTCGTTGATCTTCTTGCGGAGCGGCTGGGGGTCGATGCCCTTCGCCTTGTTGTACGCGACCTGCTTCTCCCGGCGGCGGTTGGTCTCGTCGATGGCCTTCTCCATCGCCGGGGTGATCTTGTCGGCGTACATGTGGACCTGCCCCGACACATTGCGCGCCGCGCGGCCGATGGTCTGGATCAGCGAGGTCCCGGAGCGCAGGAAGCCCTCCTTGTCGGCGTCGAGGATCGCCACCAGGGAGACCTCGGGGAGGTCGAGGCCCTCCCTGAGGAGGTTGATGCCGACCAGGACGTCGTACTCGCCGGCCCGCAGCTCACGCAGCAGTTCGACACGGCGCAGGGTGTCGACGTCGCTGTGGAGGTAGCGGACCTGGATGCCCAGTTCCAGGAAGTAGTCGGTGAGGTCCTCGGCCATCTTCTTGGTGAGGGTGGTGACGAGGACCCGCTCGTCCTTCTCGGTGCGCTTGCGGATCTCGTGCACCAGGTCGTCGATCTGACCCTCGGTGGGCTTGACGACGACCTCGGGGTCGATCAGGCCGGTGGGGCGGATGATCTGTTCGACGTGTCCGTCGGAGCGGGACAGCTCGTACTGGCCGGGGGTCGCCGAGAGGTAGACCGTCTGGCCGACGCGCTCCTGGAACTCCTCCCACTTCAGGGGCCGGTTGTCCAGGGCGGAGGGCAGCCGGAAGCCGTGGTCGACGAGGGTGCGCTTGCGGGAGGCGTCGCCCTCGTACATCGCGCCGATCTGGGGCACGGTCACATGGGACTCGTCGATGACGAGGAGGAAGTCGTCCGGGAAGTAGTCCAGCAGGGTGTTCGGCGGGGAGCCGGGCTCTCGGCCGTCGAAGTGCATCGAGTAGTTCTCCACACCCGAGCAGGAGCCGATCTGCCGGAGCATCTCCAGGTCGTACGTCGTGCGCATGCGCAGCCGCTGGGCCTCCAGGAGCTTGCCCTGCTTCTCCAGCTCCGCCAGGCGCTCCCCGAGTTCCTTCTCGATGTCGTTGGCGGCGCGCTCCAGGCGCTCGGGGCCGGCGACGTAGTGGGTGGCCGGGAAGACGTACAGCTGTTCGTCGTCGCTGATGATCTCGCCGGTGAGGGGATGGAGGGTGGAGAGGGCCTCGATCTCGTCGCCGAACATCTCGATGCGGACGGCCAGTTCCTCGTAGACCGGGAAGATCTCGATGGTGTCGCCGCGCACCCGGAAGGTGCCGCGGGTGAACGCGAGGTCGTTGCGCGTGTACTGGATGTCCACGAAGCGGCGCAGCAGCTCGTCCCGGTCGAACTCCGCGCCGACCTTGAGAGGGACCATGCGGTCCACGTACTCCTGGGGTGTGCCGAGGCCGTAGATGCAGGAGACCGAGGCGACCACGACGACGTCGCGGCGGGTGAGCAGCGAGTTCGTCGCGGAGTGGCGCAGGCGCTCCACCTCCTCGTTGATCGAGGAGTCCTTCTCGATGTAGGTGTCCGACTGCGGGACGTAGGCCTCCGGCTGGTAGTAGTCGTAGTACGAGACGAAGTACTCGACCGCGTTGTTCGGCAGCAGTTCGCGGAACTCATTGGCCAGCTGGGCGGCCAGCGTCTTGTTCGGCGCCATCACGAGGGTGGGGCGCTGGAGCTTCTCGATCATCCACGCGGTGGTGGCGGACTTGCCGGTGCCGGTCGCGCCGAGCAGGACGACGTCCTTCTCACCTGCTCCGATGCGCTGGGCCAGCTCGGCGATGGCCGTGGGCTGGTCACCGCTCGGCTGGTAGGGGCTGACGACCTCGAGGGGCGCCACCGTGCGTTCGATCTTGGAAACGGGCCGCATGGGTTCCACCGTACGACCCCGCACTGACAACGGGCTCCGATCAGCGGTTCTGCGGGGTGCGGGAGCCGCCCCGTTCCCGGTGCTCGAGGCCGGTGCGGGACTCCGGGTGCCGGCAGGTGTGCGCGGTGGGCTGGGTGGGGATGCCGGGGCGCCGCTCGACCGGGCTCCCGTGGAACCTTCCCATGATCATGAACGGGTCGAACATCACGACGACGCCCGCGAGCAGCAGGAAGACCAGCGGACCCATCATCAGCGGGGCCAGCAGGACGGCGGACGAGGAACCGTCGGCCGGGGCGGGCGCGGTGGCGCTGTGCAGATGGACGCTGAGGGCTGCCATGCCCGTGTAGTGCATGCCGCTGACGGCGATCCCCATGACGAGGCTGGCGCCCACGCTCCACAGGAAGCCGCGGACCTGTCCGGCGGCCCACAGGGCGGCGATCGCGGCCACCACGGCGATCACGACCGAGGCGGCCACGGTGAGGGTGTTGTACTGAAGCGTGCCGTTGAGTCGTATTCCGGCCATGCCCAGGTAGTGCATGGAGGCTATGCCCAGTCCGGTGATGGTGCCGCCGGTGAAGAGCGCGGCCCCGGTCGCCCCCTTGGAGCCGACCATGAAGATCCCGATGCCGACCATGACGATCGCGACGGCGAGGCTCGCGAACGTGGTCAACGCGTCGTAGTGGACCGGGGTCTGCTGGACCTTGAAGCCCATCATCGCGACGAAGTGCATGGTCCAGATGCCGGATCCGATGGCCGTCGAACCGAGCGCGAGCCAACCGATCCGCCAGCGGCCGTCGACGAGCATCGATCTGGTGGTGCAGCGCAGACCGAGCGCTCCACCGAGGCAGGCCATCAGATAGGCCACCACCGGTGTGACGAGTCCGTAGCTGAAGCCGTCGACCGTGCCCTGCATTCGCGGCTGCCTTTCCCGCCCTGTCGCGTCCCTGGATTTTCTGCAATGCCCCCAGCCCCGGGACCGCCACGACGGTCAGGGTTGTCGCAGAGAGTATGACCCCCACCGGAATGGTCGAACGATTTTCCGGCAAAGAAACACGCCCTTGCCCCACTTGTGCGGTGCCCGTGAGCGGACTTGGGCGACTCCATTCAATTCGTGGTCATCCTGCACCCTCCTTCCGTTGACCCTCTGCTGTCACTCTTGAGCTGACCGTGATCGATCGACGCGAGGAGTACGCATGCACGTGCGCGCAGTTGCCGCCGCGACCACAGCGTTCATGGGGGGCGCCGTCCTCCTGCTCCCCACTTCCGCCGCCCATGCGGCCGCCGACGCCGACAGTCCGCTGGTCGTCGCGCATCGCGGAGCTTCCGCCTACGCGCCCGAGAACACCCTGGCCGCCGTCGACAAGGCCGACGAGATGGGCTTCGAATGGGTCGAGAACGACGTCCAGCGCACTAGGGACGGCCGGCTCGTCGTCCTCCATGACGCGACACTGACGCGCACGACCAACGTCGAGGAGCTGTACCCGGAGCGCGCGCCCTGGAACGTGGCGGACTTCACCGCCTCGGAGATCGCGCGCCTGGACGCGGGCAGCTGGTTCGGCGGCGACTACGCGGGCGCGCGCGTGCCGACGCTGGAGCAGTACATGAGGCGTGTGTCGCGCAACCATCAGAAGCTCGTCCTGGAGATCAAGAACCCGCAGCTCTACCCGGGCATCGAGCAGGAGACCCTGAAGGTGCTCAGCAACGAGGGCTGGCTCGCCCCGGCGCAGTTGGAGAGGCTGGTGATCCAGAGCTTCAGCGCCGACACCGTACGGCGGGTCCACGACCTGAACCCGGCGGTGAAGACCGGCCTGCTCGGCACCCCGGACATCGCCGATCTGCCGGAGTACGCGACGTTCAGCGACCAGATCAACTCCTCGTACACGACCGTCTCCGGCTCCTACGTCGCCACGATCCACGCGCTGGAGGGTCCGCACGGCAAGCCGTTGGAGATCCTCACCTGGACCGTGAACGACGCGGTCAACGCCCGCCGGGTGGCGGACTATGGCGTGGACGGCATCATCACGAACAAGCCGGACGTGGTCCGGGACGCCACACAGGCTGACGCCGCACAGGGCTGACGGCGGTCCGGGCCGACGGCGTGCGTTCCGCGGAGGAACGCACGCCGCGGTCGTTGTCGGTGGCGGCCCTTACGGTGGTCCCATGAACAGCCATGCGCAGGACGAGCTGCAGGTCGAATGGACCGTCGTCGGTACGGACATCGGTCCATTGCTGCTGGCCGCGACGGACGACGGCCTGGTGAACGTCGTGTTCCACGCCACGGACGAGGTGCGCGACCGGACGCTCGACCGGCTCGCCTCCCGTCTCGGCACCACCCCGGTGCAGGCCCCCGGCGCGCCTCAGCTGGCCGAGGCGATACGTCAGGTCCAGGCGTACTTCGCGGGCGAGCGGCACGACTTCGAGCTGCCGCTGGACTGGTCGCTGATCTCCGGGTTCAACCGCCAGGTGCTGCGTGAGCTGGCCTCCGGTGTCCCCTACGGCTCGGTCGTCGGCTACGGCGACCTCGCGCGGCGTGTGGGGCAGCCGGGCGCGGCCCAGGCGGTCGGTGTCGCCATGGGGTCGAACCCGCTGCCCGTGGTGGTGCCGTGCCACCGGGTCGTCGAGAGCGACGGCGGCATCGGGGGCTTCGGCGGCGGGCTGGAGACCAAGCGGAGACTGCTGGCACTGGAAGGGGTGCTTCCGGAGCCCCTGTTCTGAGGCGACCTGTTCTGAAGCAGCCATGCGTGGACTTTGCGTGCCCGTGCGTGGCCTTTGCGCGGGAGGTGCCACAGGCGCGCACAGTGACGCGAATCGGTCATCGGCAGTCGTTCCGGCAACCCGAGACTGGCTGAAAACCGCCGGTCGCTAGTGGCTATGCGTAGTGCCGTGCCTCGAACACATTGCCGTCCGGGTCGCGGAAGTAGAAGCTGCGCCGGGCCGTGCCACGCGCGCCGAAGGAGTCGTACGAGAAGTCCGAGACGGGGACCGCCCGTTCCTCCAGGCGGGTACGCAGTTCGTCGAAGGCGTCGCCGGGCATGGCGAGGCACACGTGGTTGACCGGGTGGCCCGCGCTGTCGGCGGCGCCGGGCACCATGGTCATGGTCTCGGCCATGGCGAGTGGCATGAGGTCGAGGATGGTCTCGTCGTTGAGGCGCACCGAGGGGAAGGGGGCCCGTCCCGCCGCGTACTCGGTGACCCGTACGGGCTCCAGGCCGACCGCCTTCTGGTAGAAGTCGGCCGCCGCGACCGGCTCCCGCACCCAGAGGACGACATGGTCGAGACGTGTCGTGTTGTCCGTCATGCACCTCAGGCTGGTGTCCCGCACCACAGGGCGCAAGGGTTTGGCCGGGCGCGCCGTCCGCCAGGGATGAGGGAAGAACGACAGACAGGAGGCAGGCGCGTGCTGGTGGTGTCCGAAGAGGTACGGGAAGCGGTTGACGCGCGTCGACCCGTGGTGGCGCTGGAGTCCACGATCATCGCGCACGGGCTGCCCCGCCCGCGCAATCTGCAGGTGGCGCTGGAGTTGGAGGAGGTCGTCCGGCGGGACGGCGCCGTACCGGCGACGATCGCCGTGCTGGACGGGCGGCCGCACATCGGTCTCGCCAAGGACCAGTTGGAGCGCGTCGCGAACGAGGACGGCATCCGCAAGCTGGGCCACCGGGATCTGCCGCTCGCGGTGGCCTCGGGGGCGAGCGGCGCGACCACCGTGTCGGCGACCGCCCAACTGGCGGCCCTGGCGGGCGTACGCGTGTTCGCGACGGGCGGGCTCGGCGGCGTGCACCGGCAGTGGACGGTGTCCCAGGACGAATCCGCCGACCTGGGGCTCCTCGCCCGCACCCGGATCACGGTGGTGTGCGCGGGCGTGAAGTCGATCCTGGACGTCCCCGCCACCTTGCAGCGTCTGGAGACGCTCGGCGTCGCGGTCGCGGGGTACGGCACGGAGCGCTTCCCCGGCTTCTATCTGTCCGACTCGGGTCATCCGGTGGAGTGGACGCTCGGGTCGCCGGCCGAGGTCGCCGACGTCATGCGGGCGCAGGACGCGCTCGACGGCCCGGAGTCGGCGCTGATCGTCGCCAACCCCGTGCCCGAGGAAGAACAGCTCGATCCCGAGCTGCACGCGCGTGTACTCGCCGAGGCGCTGCGGGCCTGCGAGGCGGAGGGCGTCACGGGGCAGGCGGTCACCCCGTTCCTGCTGGGCTACCTCGTGCGGCACACCGACGGCGCCTCCCTCGGCGCCAACCTGGCGGCGGTACGCGGCAACGTACGGCTCGCTTCACGCATCGCGGCGGCCTGGGCCGGGGCGTGAGGTGGCGCGGCACGGCGTGAACGGGCCCGTCGGCGCGGAGGGCGGGGCGCTGCTCGTGGTGGGGGACGTCGTCACGGATGTCGTCGCCCGGCACCGCGGGCCCCTCGCGGCGGGCACCGACACGGCCTCCGCGATCCGGACGCTGCCGGGCGGGGCAGGTGCCAACGTGGCCTGCTGGGCGGCGTATCGAGGCTGCGCGGACGTACGGCTGCTCGGGCGCGTGGGCACGGACGGCGCCGAGTGGCACGAACGGGAGCTGCGGGCTTCGGGGGTACGGCCCCATCTGGTCGTCGACCCGGACGCGGCCACGGGGACGGTGATCTGTCTGGTGGACACGGGCGACGGGGCCGAACGCACGTTCCTCACCGACAGCGGTGCCGCGCTGCGGCTGGACCCCGACGACTGGTCGCCGTCCCTGCTCGACGGGGTCGCTCGGCTGCATCTGTCGGGGTATCTGTTCTTCTCGGAGCCGAGCCGCGCACTGGTCGCCGTGGCCCTGGAGTCGGCACGCGCGCGTGGGGTGCCGGTGAGCGTCGATCCCGCGTCGACAGGGTTTCTGGCGTCGCTGGGTGTGGACCGTTTCCTGGCGCTCGTCGATGGTGTCGACATGCTGCTGCCCAGCCGGGACGAGGCGTGCCTGCTGACCGGGCTGCCCGATCCGGTCGACGCGGCGGCCAAGTTGAGCCATGTCGTTCCCCTGGTCGTGGCCAAACAGGGCGCCGACGGCGCGCTGATCGCCCGCGGGGGCGGCATCGAGTCACGGATCCCGGCGGCTCCCGCCGTGCCCCGCGACACCACCGGCGCGGGCGACGCCTTCACCGGCGCGTTCCTGGCCGCGCTGCTCATGGGCGCGGATGTCGAGAAGGCGGCGATCGCGGGGTGCGGGGCGGGGGCGCAGGCGGTGGGGAAGGTGGGCGGGAGGCCGCCGGGCGGCGACTGAGACCGGCTCCGCACCTGCGGGTCGGTGGGCGGCTGAGGCCTGAGGCCTGAGGGGTGGAGCGTGCGACTCCGGGGGCTTCGGCCACGACGGCATCGATGCGGGCCGGGGCCTCGGCGGCAGCGGCAGCAGCGGCAGCGGCAGCGGCAGCGGCAGCGGCAGCAGCAGCGGCAGCGGCAGCAGCAGCAGCGACCGTGCGGCACCAGGACGGCGGTCGGCCCCGCCGGGAACGCGGGCCTCGCCGCGGGGCCGGGTGTGCCGCTATGCCTTCCGGCCCCACGCCGAGATCAGTGGTGGGGCGGCGATGTCCATCGCGCCGGAGGTCACGTCGGCGAGGTGCCGGTCGATCTCCTCGTCCGTGGCGAGGGCGGCCGAGACGAGCGCCTCACGGAGCCGGCCGACGGTCCTCGACTCCAGGGCCGAGCAGGCGGGTGAGGAAACGGGGAAGTACGCGTCGGCCTCCACACCGCGCAGCCCCGCCGCACGTAGCAGGCGCGGCAGCCTACGGCCGTGCGCGGCGTCGATTCCGCGTTCGGCGAGCAACGCGGCGACGGCCTGGCGAAGCCGGTTGGCCAGTTGGTGTTCGGGGCCGGATTCCTCCAGGCAGGCCAGGGGCTGGAGGGCAGGGTCGGCGTCCTCGATCAGGAGCCGTCCGCCGGGACGCAGAGCCTTGATCATCGACGCCAGTGCCTGGTCGCGGTCGGGCGCGTGGGCCAGGGCGAGCCGGGCGTGGACGAGGTCGAAGCCGTCCCCCGGCGGCTCGTCGACGCCCACGCGGTGGACCAGGGCCTCGACCGGGGGGCGGGTGACCGAGGGGACGGCCCAGGAGATGTCGGTGTCGGTGGCGATGACCTTGCCGGTCGGTCCGACCTTCTTGGCCAGCCAGGAGACGACGGAGGTGCCGCCCGCGCCGACCTCCCAGCAGCGCCAGCCGGAACCCAGGCCGAAGCCCTCCATGTGCCGGAACGTCGTGGGGTCGAAGAGTCTGGCGAAGGCGTCGGGGCCCTGCCCCGTCTCGGCCCGCCGGTGGTCGAGGAGATACCCGTCGGTTCGCATCATGTCGCGATCATCCCATTTGACCGAGTGGTGGACCGGAACGGCGGGATACGTCGGAGCGTCTACAAGCGAAGCGGAACATTCCGTTCCCACAGGCTTACCCGGTACTCAATCGACCCTGGCAAACTGGCGCGACAGGCACGAAGTGCGGTGCGAGGAGATCCACGCAAGGAGAAGCCAGATGTCCATGGCAGGGAATCTGCGGAAGGTCACCGGCCTCGACAGGGTCGGCGGCCTGCGCAGGATGGCACGGCTGGCCCGACGACGCCCTCGCGTCGACCTAAGCCATCCGGCTCGCTCCCCGCTGGGCACGTCGGTGGTGAACTGCGTGACGTACCACAAGGGTGTCCGCTCGCCCGCCGTCCGCGATGTCGTCGAGGCCGTCAAGCAGGTCCGCAGGCACGACCACGGCTTCGTCTGGCTGGGACTGCACGAGCCGACGCAGCGGGAGTTCTCCGGCATCGCCGAACTCTTCGATCTGCACCCACTGGCGGTGGAGGACGCGGTCGAGGCCCATCAGCGCCCTAAGCTGGAGCGCTACGACGACACATTGTTCGCGGTGTTCAAGACGGTCTGCTACGTCGAGCACACCGAGCTGACCGCGACCAGCGAGGTGGTGCACACCGGCGAGATCATGGTCTTCGTCGGCACCGACTTCGTGATCACGGTCCGGCACGGGCGGCACGGATCGCTCGGACCACTGCGGGAGGAACTGGAGGCGAACCCGGAGCAGTTGGCCAAGGGCCCGGCCGCGGTGCTGCACGCGATCGCGGACCACGTGGTCGACGACTACTTGAACGTCACGGACTCGGTCCAGACGGACATCGACCAGGTCGAGACCGATGTGTTCGCCGCGAACGGCGCCCGCGTCGACCCGGGGCGCATCTACCAGCTCAAGCGCGAACTGCTCGAACTGAAGCGGGCGGTGGCCCCGCTCGCCCGCCCGCTCCTGGAGCTGACCTCACGACCGATCCGGGTGGTCGACCCGGAGATACAGGCCTACTTCCGGGACGTCTCCGACCACCTGCTGCGGGCCACCGAGCAGATCGCCGCGTTCGACGAACTGCTCAACTCGATCCTTCAGGCGCATCTAGCGCAGGTCAGCGTCGCGCAGAACGAGGACATGCGCAAGATCACGGCGTGGGCGGCGCTCATCGCCGTGCCGACCATGGTGTGCGGGGTGTACGGCATGAACTTCGAGCACATGCCCGAGCTGCACTGGAGGTTCGGCTACCCGTTGGTGCTGGGGGTCATAGCCACCGCCTGCGTCACCCTCTACCGGGGCTTCAAGCGCAACGGATGGCTGTGACTCCCGAAGCGGAAGCAAGGGTGGGCAGGGAGTTGGGTGGGGAGTGAGGAGCGGGAGCCAGACAGCGTGGAGAGCGAAGCGGGCAGGTGAAAGGGGTCAGTGCGTCGCGCTTCTCGCGTACACGCTCTCGGCCCAGGAGGCGATCTGGTCGTCCGGCAGATGGTGGGCCAGGTCGGCTTCGCTGATCATGCCGACGAGACGCTTGTTCTCGATCACCGGGAGCCGGCGGATCTGATGCCCCTTCATCTCCTGGAGCACTTCACTGACGTCGGCGTTCGCGTCGATCCAGCGCGGTGTGCCCTTGGCCAGTTCACCGGCCGTGATCTTCGACGGGTCGTGGCCCAGGGCGACACAGCCGACGACGATGTCGCGGTCGGTGAGGATGCCGCAGAGCCGTTCGTTCTGGTCGCTGATGGGGAGTGCCCCGACGTTCAGCTGGCGCATCAGCTGCGCGGCACGGTCCAGGGTCTCGTGGGCGGGGATCCACTGGGCCCCGCGGTGCATGATGTCTCCGGCGGTGGTCATGTAGTACCTCCCGGTGCCGGACGGCCGGCGCGGCGCAGGACGCACCGCTAGTCCCGGCGCCCTACATTCTTGCCGCGACCGGCGACAAGCGCACTCGGAAGACCCCGTCCCACCCGTCCTTGCCCCGCCCCGTACCGCCTTCCCCCGGTCAGCCGTTCCAGGCCGGGTGCCGCGGGTCGTCGGCGCGCACCACGACGTCGGCGGTGGCGGCCGGGTCGATGTCGGTTCCGTAGCGCTCGAAGGCGGAGAGGGTCCAGTGCTCGGCCTCCGGGGTGCGGCGGCGCAGGGCGCCCTGGGAGAGGAGGACATGGACGGTCAGATCGAAGGGGAACCAATGCTTGAGGAGGAGGGGGCCGTGCGCCAGCAGGAGCGCGCCGGGCGGGAGTTGGACGTAGGGGGTGCGGGTCGCGCGGTCGGTGGCGGGGTCCCAGAGGTCGGGCAGGATCCGGCCCGTGCCGCCGGGGTCGAGCGGGCCGAAGACCTCGCGCCACAGGGCGGCGGTGTCGAACCAGCCGTCGTAGTACGCCTCCACGTCCTCGTGGCCGTACTCGAAGCGGAGCGACGCCGGCCGCAGAAAACCCTCGGTGCCCACGACCAGAGAGGACCGGCCGCGTACCCGCAACGCCTCCGACACGCGAGCGGCGAGGTCTCCCGGGCGGGCGGCCGGGGCGCCGTCGAAGGCGACGCGCGGCCAGGGCGAGCCGTCGTCCGGCTTCAGGTCGAGGAGCCGGTCGGCGAGAAGGTCGCCGAGCCGTTCCCAGGTGATCGCTTCGAATCGCACACGGCCCATGATGCCGCGCGCGGCCGGCCCGGCCCGAGCCGGTCGGGAGGCCGGCCCGACAACCACGTGACCATGGGGTCACCAGCGGGAATGAACCGCGTATGGCAGCACTCGCTACTCCCCCGTCCCGTACCGGACTTGTCGTCGTGCAGGCGCTCAGGAAGAAGCACTGCGCCGAGTGCCGGAGCGGTCCGGTGGCGATGCTGGTGCTGGAGGAGGGAGCGCCGCGGTGCCTCGACTGCGCGGACCTCGGGCACCTGGTCTTCGTGCCCCGGGGCGACACCGCGCTCACCCGGCGCGTCCGGGAGGAGAGCGCGCTGTCGGCCGTGGTCGTACGGTTCAACCGGCGCCGGAGCCGGTACGAACGGCAGGGCGTCCTGGTCGAGGAGGCGGCGCTCGCCCGTGCCGAGGAGCGCTGCTTGGCGGACGCGGAGGTGCGACGGCGCCGCCGGGTGCGGGACGCGCGGCGGCGGGCGGCGGAGGATCTGCGCTTCACCGACGCGTTCGCCGGGGAGATTCGGCGCCTGTTCCCCGCGTGCCCGGCCGAGCGGGCCCGGGAGATCGCCGCCCATGCCTCCCTGCGCGGCAGCGGTCGCGTCGGCCGCAGCGCCGCGGGCCGCGCCCTGACGGAGCCGGCGGTGACCTCGGCCGTCATCGCGTCCGTACGGCACGTGGACACGCCGTACGACCAGCTCCTGATGACCGGCGTACCCCGCTACGAGGCGCGCCGACGGATCGCGGGGGCGGTGGAGACGACGCTGCGGGGGTGGCGGGGTGGGGAGTGAAGGGGGGTGGGTGGCGGAGAGGGTGGGGCTGGGGGGGGAGGGGGAGCCCCCCGCCGCGAAGGGAAGGCGGAGGCAGCGATGGTCGGGCCAGGGCTGGACGTTCGCGTATGTGGGCGCGTATCTCAGCCAGGGTGACTGTGGTCGTGTGGATGTTCACTTGAGGTGACGGTAGGTGGGGCAGGGATGCCTGGACGCGGGGGATCGAGGTGGGAGCGGACATGATCGATGGGCCTTACTTCGTGCTGACGGTGCTGGGGCTGCTCGGGACGGCGGTCGTGGCGGGGGTGTTCTGCGGGTTCTCGACGTTCGTGATGAAGGGGCTGGCGTCGTTGCCGCCGGCGCAGGGCGTGGCGGCGATGCAGGCGATCAATGTGAGCGCGCTGACACCGGCGTTCATGCTGGTGTTCGTGGGGACGGCGGTGCTGTGCGCCGTGCTGGCGGTCGTGACGTTCGTGCTGTGGCCGGACGACGGCAGGGTGGCGCTGTTGCTGGGCAGCGCTCTGTATCTGTTCGGGTGCTTCGGGGTCACGATGGTGGCGAACGTGCCGCGCAACGAGACGCTCGCCAGGCTCGACCCGGGGACGGCGGAGGCGGCGACGTACTGGCGCGAGTACGTGAGCGGGTGGACGACGTGGAACCACGTCCGGGGGGTCGCCTCGGCCGCCGCGGCGCTGTCGTATCTGCTGGCGCTCGCCTGAGGCGGGGGCGGCGGGCGCGTCGTATCGTGGCGGGGAGAGAGTGCCGCCCGAAGGCGTACAGCCGCGCGCTCCACGCCTGCGCCGCACGCCCCCTTCCCCCGCCCCCACCCCCACACGCGATCCGAGTCCGCCGGTGTACGGCCTGCCAGGCCCGTACGCGTACGCCCCATGTGAGGGAGACGGCCATGGCCGATCCCAAGGGTTTTCTGACCACCCCGCGCGAGGAGTGGCCCCGTCGGCCCGTGGAGAAGCGGGTGCGGGACTGGGACGAGGTGTATGTGCCGGGGGCGCTGCTGCCGATCATCAGCGGGCAGGCCGATCGTTGTATGGACTGCGGGATCCCGTTCTGTCACGACGCCTGTCCGCTGGGGAATCTGATCCCCGAGTGGAACGACCTGGTGTCGCGGGAGGACTGGCGGGCGGCGAGCGACCGGCTGCACGCGACGAACAACTTCCCCGAGTTCACCGGGCGGCTGTGTCCCGCGCCGTGCGAGGCGGGGTGTGTGCTGGCGATCAATCAGCCCGCGGTGACCATCAAGAACGTCGAGGTGGCCATCGCGGACCGGGCCTGGGCGGACGGTTTCATACCGCCGCGTCCGCCCGACCGGCTGTCCGGGAAGACGGTCGCCGTGATCGGCTCCGGGCCCACCGGGCTGGCGGCTGCGCAGCAGTTGACGCGGGCCGGGCACACGGTCGCCGTGTATGAACGGGCGGACCGGATCGGGGGGTTGCTGCGGTACGGGATACCGGCGTTCAAGATGGAGCGGCGGCATCTGGACCGGCGGTTGGAGCAGATGCGGGCGGAGGGCACGAGGTTCCGTACGTCGACCGCCGTGGGGAGGGATGTCGGGGCGGGCGAGTTGCGGGCCCGGTACGACGCGGTGGTGGTCGCCACGGGTGCCACGGCCTGGCGGGAACTGGATGTTCCCGGGCGGGAGTTGGACGGGATTCATCAGGCGATGGAGTATCTGCCGCTGGCCGACCGGGTGTGCGAGGGGGATCTGGAGGTGTCGCCGTTGTCGGCGGCCGGGAAGCATGTGGTGATCGTCGGGGGTGGTGACACGGGGGCGGACTGTCTGGGGACGGCGGTGCGGGAAGGGGCCGTGTCCGTGACGCAGTTGGACATCTATCCGCTGCCGGAGGCGGAGCGCGACGAGGATGTCGAGCCGTGGCCGACGTATCCGAAGGTGTATCGGCTCTCGGCGGCTCACGAGGAGGCGCGTGATCTTCGGTCCGCGCCGGCGGCGGATGCGGACGCGCGGCTCTTCGCGGCGTCCACGCTGCGCTTCACCGGGGACGAGGCGGGGCATGTGCGGGCGTTGCACCTGGTCGAGGTGGACGAGCGGCGGCGGGTCCGGCCCGGCACCGGGCGGACGCTGCCGGCCGATCTGGTGCTGCTCGCGCTCGGGTTCTCCGGGCCGGACCGTCATGACGGGCTGGTCGAGCAGTTGGGGCTGGCCCTCGATCCGCGCGGGACGATCACACGGGGGCCGGACTTCGCGACGAACGTGCCCGGTGTGTACGCCGCCGGGGACGCCGCGCGTGGGCAGTCCCTCGTCGTCTGGGCGATCGCCGAGGGGCGGGCGGTGGCCGCGGCCGTCGACCACTGGTTGACCGGGGCGGAGCGGCTGCCGTCACCGATCGGACCGTACGACCGGCCGATGACCGCGTAGCCGCGATCCCGGGGCGGTCGCCGTACCGGCACGGGGGTGGGGCGGCTGTGGTCGCCGCGCAGGTGGACGGGGTGGCTCCCGGGCGCGGCGCCCGGGACATGCGTGAGCGGCGCGACCATCCGGCCCGCGCCGCTCTCGCTCATGTACAACTGTCCGTCCGGTGGCGCCCTACGGCTTGCGTGCCACCGCCCCGTATCCCGGGATCACCCCGTCGTCCTGGCCGGGGATCGGGTCGCCGAGTTCGGGGTGCCAGTGGTGGGGCACCTCGACGCCGGGGTCGACCAGTTCGAGGCCGTCGAAGAAGCGGGTGAACTCCTCGCGGGAGCGCAGGGCCAGGGTGACGCCCGCGGCCTTGAGTTTCTCCGTCGCCGCCTTCGACTCCTCCGGGGTGAAGTCGGCGGTGGCGTGGGTGACGACCAGGTAGCTGCCGGAGGGCAGTTCGGACATCAACCGTTGGACGAGGGCGTGCGCGCCGTCCTCGTCGGAGACGAAGTGCAGCAGCGCGATCAGCGACAGGGCCACCGGCCTGCTGAAGTCCAGTACCTTCTTCGCGCCCTCGACGACGGCGTGCGGGTCGCGCACGTCGGCCTGCAGATATTCGGTGCGCCCCTCGGGCGTACCGCGCAGCAGGGCCGCCGCGTGGGCCAGCACGATGGGGTCGTTGTCGCAGTAGACGACGCTCGCCTCGGGGGCGACGCGCTGGGCTATCTGGTGCAGGTTGGGCTCGGTCGGGATGCCGGTGCCGATGTCGAGGAACTGGCGTACGCCGTGTTCGGCGAGCCAGCGGGTGGAGCGGTGCATGAAGGCACGGTTGACCTGTGCCATCACCGGTACCCGGGGGTCGAGGGCCAGCATCTGCTTGCCCATGGCCTCGTCGACGGGATAGTTGTCCTTGCCGCCGAGGTACCAGTCGTACATCCGCGCGGGATGGGGTCTGCTCGTGTCGATCTCGACGGGGGGACGCCCGTTCATGGCGAACTCCATAAGAATCTTGAAAACCTTGGGAACTTTGGGAACCTTGGGAACCTTGGGAATCTGCGGCAGTGGGTGATCAACTCAGGGCCAACATAGGGGGATCGGCTGAACAACAGGGAGTGCGCAACAGGCCTCAGGAGAGCAGGAAGTCGGCCACCCCCGCCTTGGCTCCCTGGATGAACGCGTTCATTTCGTCGGGTGTGTAGATCAGCGCCGGTCCGTCGGGGTCGGTGGACTGCCGTACGGCGATCCGGCCGTCGGCGAGCTTCATGGCCTCCAGGCAGTTGCCGCCGTTGCCGCCGCTCCAGGGCTTGTGCCAGCCCTCGCTGCCGAGTTCCCGGGCGGGCATGCCGTTGTAGACGCGTATGCGCGACTGGGTACGCGTGCGCGACTGCGGCTGCGACTGCGACTGCGACTGCGACTGCGACTTGATGAATTCCATTCGGTGTCTTCAGAGCTCCTTGCGGAGATC
Source organism: Streptomyces phaeolivaceus (assembly GCF_009184865.1). NCBI lineage: Bacteria > Bacillati > Actinomycetota > Actinomycetes > Kitasatosporales > Streptomycetaceae > Streptomyces > Streptomyces phaeolivaceus. The sequence goes on from NZ_CP045096.1 coordinate 2,128,426, forward strand.
CCGGAGGATCTCCTTCGTGCGTTGTGCCGTGGCGGCCTGCGCCGCCATGCGGTCCATGACCTCGAGGTGGGTCGCCACCTCGGAGCGGTCGTCCAGGTAGACGGCGCCGGTCAAGTACTCGCTGTAGACCATGTCCGGAAGTTCGGCCATGGCGAATCGGAACAGGACGAACGGCCCGTACGTGCCCGGGTGCGGTCCTGTGTCGAACGTGGCGATCTGGAGCGTCACATGCGTCAGCTCCATGGTTTCGAGCAGCCGGTCGATCTGGGCGCGCATGACCGCCGGTCCGCCGACGGAGCGGCGCAGGGCGGTCTCGTCCATCACGAACCACAGCCGGGGTGCTCCCTCACGGGTGAGCAGTTCCTGCCGTTGCATGCGCAGGGAGACATGGCGCTCGATGTCCTCGGGTTTGGTCTGGCCGATGGCGCCCGAGGTCATGACCGCGCGCGCGTAGTCCTCGGTCTGCAGCAGTCCGGGGACGAAGTGGGGGTCGTAGCCGCGGATCAGGCCGGCCGCGCCCTCCAGGCTGACGTACATGGAGAACCAGCCCGGCAGGATGTCGTGGTAGCGCTGCCACCAGCCGGGTTTGTTGGCGTCCTCGGCGAGTCGGACGAAGGTCTCGGCCTCCTCGTCGCCGACGCCGTAGGCCTTCAGCAGGAGCTGGAGGTAGGGAATCTTGAGGGCGACCTCGGCGGTCTCCATGCGGCGGACCGTGGCGGCGGTGACGTGCAGGATGCGCCCGGCCTCCTCGCGTCGGATGCCCGCGCGCTCGCGCAGGTCCAGCAGGCGCCGGCCGAGCACGACCTGGCCGACCGTCGGCGCGGACCGCGGCTCGCTCATCTCGCCCCTCTCTCCCTAGTTCTCCTCTTGGCCCTGCGCTGACCTGCGTCGATACCCGGGCTGCCCGGTCCTGACAGTCCGGCGGCGCCGTTCGGAGGCCTCGCTCACCGCACAGGTCCGTGTACACAAACGAACACTGTGCGTGCATACGAACGTTGTGCGAGGGATTTCCAACTGGCGCCGCTACACGTGCTGTTGCGTGCAGTGTGCCATGACCGTTCAGAGAGTCATACGGCACTCTGCAATTTTCAGAGTGACACTTGCCAAGTGTTCACGGCGGGGCGATAGTGGCAAGCGTGATTCCGCCCCCTGCGCCGTTAGGAACAGACGCCGCCGGAGACCGTGTCGGTCCCGGTCCGGCCGCCGGGGCGCGCCCCGAGACAGTCGCCGAGCGCCGGTTTCGATTCGAGCTGGCCGCGCACCCGGGTGCCGTGGCCCAGGCCCGGCGCGTGACCCGAGACCAGCTCACCGGCTGGTCCCTCTGCGAGGACACCTGCGACACGGCCGCCCTGGTCGTCTCCGAGCTGGTGACCAACGCGATCGTGCACACCGCCAGTACCCAGATCGTCTGCGAGCTGCACGACGGCGACGACCTGGTGCGGATAGCCGTACGGGACGAGGGCTGCGCTCCGGGTGAGCCGCATCCCTCGTCGCAGCGGCCCGAGGAGGAACACGGCAGAGGGCTGCTCCTCATAGAGTCCCTCTGCCGCTCCTGGGGCGCGCAGCCGGTCGGTCTGGGGCTTCTGGTGTGGGCGGACGTGCCGCGTGGGCTCCTCGCCGGCGCGGTCCGCGCGGCCGAGGTGCGCGCGGACGTCCCCACGAGCGTTTCCACAAGCGTTTCCACAAGCGCTTCCACAGCCGTTTCCGCGAGCGTCGGCGTGAACGTCCCCGCGCACGTCCCCAAGGGCGCCGGCAGGGGTACGGACACCGGAGCACGGTCGTCCGATCGCACCGCCCGGTCCGATCTGGGCTGGGGTGCGAAGAAGCCGCCCACGGAGGACCGGGACGGCGAGGCGGAGGCGTTCCGTCTCAAGGGCGCCGAGGGCCGCCTCAACGGTGCCGAGGCCGGGCACCGCACGGGTTTCGAATGTCGTACGGAATTCGGGGTCCGGCCGAAAGTCGGACGGCGGACGGGGGCCGAATGGGTGTGAGCGCGTCGATCGGTCCCGCTCGGCCCCCCGGTGAGGGCAGAGTGGCCCGCGTGGTGAGCCTTGACACCCTGACCCGACTGCGCCGCGCCCAGCGTCCCGCCGCGCCGCCTCGCCCCCTTCCCCTCCCCGAGGGCATGACCGCTCCGATGGGCTGTGACGCGGTGGCCGTCCCGGCCCGGCTCGGGCCGATGGTTCTGCCCCGGCTGCCCCGTGTGGGCTGCGTCTACGCCGACCGGGCGCAGTGGTGGTGGATCGTGCCGGCCGACTCCGACTACGCACTGGAGTGGCCGGCGCCGGTGCGCTACACCACCGGGGCGTTGGTCTCCGACGGTGCGGGGGTTCCCGGGCTGATCCTGCGGCCGGAGGGGGCGATTCCCTATACGCCGCCGATACCGCTGTATCTGGCGTTGTGCCGGGTCACGGGGACTACGCCGACCTGGTCTCGGCTGACCGCGTAGGGCTCCGCCGGGTGGGCGGGGTCGTGGCCAGGGGCTGCGCCCCTGGATCCCGCCTCGTTCGGGGGTGGTCCGTTCGTTGCGCGGGTTCGGGTGGGTGGGGGTTGATCGCGCAGATCCCCGCGCTCCTGTGGGGGAAGGGGCCTGCGGCCTTTCCCCCACGTCCCCGCGCCGCACGTCTGCGCCCCGCGCCCCATAGCTGCGCCCCGCGCCCCATAGCTGCGTCCCGCGCCCGCGCATGCCGTCCGCGTCGGCCAGCGCACGGCCGAGGCCCGCATCCCCCTCCAGCGCATGGGGGTCCGGCGCACTGCCGTCTCCCGTATTCCCGCCAGGCCACGCCCATACCGAGCGGCCAGACCTCTAGCAGCCGGTGGCGCAGAGTGGTGCAGCCGGCCCCGGTCGGCGGCGGACCGTCCGCGCCCGCTCGCGCCCCTCGGTCACGCCCCGCACATGCCGGTCCGGCAGATCCCCGTCCAACACAGACCCGTTCCCACTCCCCCACCCCACTCCCCCCACCCCACCCCACCCACTCCGGCGTACGTCTCCCCGTCTCCTCGCGCCCCGCGTGCTCCGGGTGAGGGTGGGTGGAGGTGTCGTGCGCCCTGGTCGGGGGCGGGGGGTGCCGGGATAGTGGCGTGTCGGCGATGAGTCGGGGGAGGCCGTGGGTGGGGAAGGCGCGTGATGGGGGCGAACCGGAGACGTCGGAGTCGGAGCTGCTGCTGTTCGGGGGGCCACTGCGGTACGACATGGGCTGGTCGCAGCATGCGAACGCGTTTCTGGAGCTGAACTTCCGCGCGATGGTGCGGCGGCTGCCGTCGCTGCTCGCGTCGAGTTTCCGGCTGGCCTGGCAGGCGGACCGGTGGGCCGCCCGGACCGTGCTGGCGGCCGAGACGGGCCGGGGTCTCGCCCAGGCGGTGAACCTGCTCGCGGTGAACACGATCCTGGCCCGGCTGTTCGCGGACGGCACTGTCGAGGAGCGGTTGCGGGGAGCCGCCCCCGCGCTCGTCACCATCGCCGCCGTGATGCTGGTGTCCACCCTGCTGCGGGCCGCGTCGACGTACGCCACGGGCCGGCTGGAGCCGAAGGTGGAGCGCGTCGCGACCGAGCTGTATCTGGAGCGGGCGGCGGCCGTGGAGCTGTCCGCGATCGAGGACGACGGCTTCCACAAGCTGCTGGACACCGCGAAGTACGGCGCCCAGTCGGCCCGCCGGATGATCAGCTACTCGGCGCGTGTGGTGAACGCGCTGATCTCGCTGGTCGCGGCGGCCGGTGTGCTGACCGTGCTGCACCCGGCCCTGCTGCCGCTCCTGGTCACGATGACCCTGCCGAGCGCCTGGAGCTCCCTGACCATCGCGCGCCGCCGTTACACGTCCTTCCACGCCTGGGTGCAGCACGCGCGCGCGGGCTATCTGATCGGCTCCCTGCTGATCGAGCCGGAGGCGGCTCCGGAGATCCGGGTGCACGGCGTGGGCCCGTTCCTGCTGCGTCACTTCCGTTCGATGTCGGAGACGGCGGAGGCCGAGCAGGCCCGCCTGGCCCGGCTGGCGGCCCGTACGGGCCTGTACGCGGCCGTCTGGACCGGGCTGGCCACCGTGGCGACGTACGCGACGCTGGGCGGTCTGCTGCTCGGCGGGGCGATGGCGCTGTCCGTGGCGGGTACGGCGGTCATCGCGATCCGCACCGGTTCCGCCAGCCTCGACACGCTGGTCCTGGAGGTGAACTCGCTGCACGAGGAGGCCCTCTTCGTGGGCGACATGCAGCGGCTGTACGTGGAGGCCGCCAAGCGCGCGATCCCGGAGGGCGGTGATCCGCTGCCCGAGGACCCCCGGGAGATCCGGGTGGAGAACGTGACCTTCACCTACCCGGGCAAAGCCACCCGGCCCGCGCTCAGCGAGGTCACCCTGACCGTGCCGCTGGGCAAGATCGTGGCGCTCGTCGGTGAGAACGGCTCGGGCAAGACCACCCTGGTCAAACTGCTCGCCGGGCTGTACGCCCCGGACCGGGGCCGGATCATGTGGGACGACGTGGACGCGGCGGGCGCCGACCGGAGTCAGCTGGCCGAGCGCATCGCGATGGTCGCGCAGGACTTCAAACGGTGGCCCTTCACGGCCCGCGTCAACATGGCGATCGGCCGTCCCTCCGCGCCGCTGACCGAGGAGCGGCTCGCGACGTCCGTCGCGGAGGCCGGGGCGCAGGACGTGGTGGAGGATCTGCCGCGCGGCCTCGACACGCTGCTGGGCAGGGGGTTCAGCGGCGGGCACGAGCTGTCGGGCGGGCAGTGGCAGCGGCTGGGGATCGCGCGGGCGGCGTACCGGCGGGGGCGCGTCCTGATCGTGGACGAGCCGACGGCGGCCCTGGACGCCCGCGCCGAGCTGGAGGTCTTCGAGAAGATCCGCGCGCTGGCGGGCGCCGGTCAGACGGTCGTACTGATCACCCACCGGCTTGCGTCGGTCCGGCACGCCGACCTGGTGCACGTCCTCGACCAGGGCCGTCTGGTGGAGTCCGGCACCCCGGACGAGCTGCTGGCCACGGGCGGGGTGTACGCGGAGCTGTACCAGCTCCAGGCCGAGCAGTTCGCGGCGAAGGTGCCCGCCCCGAAGGCGGGGTGAGGTCAGGCCGACGCGGTCGCGGCGGTGTCGGCGCCGCGCACGATGACCAGGAACATGTCCGTCGCGATGTCCATCACGACCTCGGCCTGCTGGCCCTCCAGGCGGGCCGCGTGGGCCAGCTCCTCGGCCGGCCACGAGCCGCGCGGCCCACCGGCGGGAAAGCGCCCCAGCACAGTTCGCACGTTCACCCTGCACCTCCATGTCGCGCTGTACCCGTGGCCCGTGATCCCGTGGCTGGGCAGCTTGTAGATTTAAACGCCAACCACGGGGTGAACGGCTCGCGAAGTGACGGTACTGAGACGTAGTTGACACGAGGTCAACCACGGATCGTGAGGTACCTCTCAGAAACCACACATTCCGGTGACTCCGAGTACCAGCGCTTGCACTATTTGTCAGCCCTCTTTGTCAGTCGTCTTCGTCAGTCGTCTTCGTCAGTCGTCTTCGTCGGTCCCACTGTCACTCCTCGTACTCGTCGTGGTACCGGATCCGCTCGTCGCCGACCGCTCCCAGTGCCGTGAGGGCCAGCAGCCCGGCCGTGGAGCCGAGTCCCTCCAGGCCCCGTCCGTGAGCCGAGTACGTGAGGAAGATCCGCTCGCGCTCCCGCAGGAAGCAGCTCACGCCCGGCCGTCCGACGGTGTCGTGGTCGTGGTCGAACGCGTTGCCGTACGACGAGTACCAGGGCACCGTCCATCCCATGCGCGCCTTGAAGGGGAGGATTCGTGTGTACGGCGCCCGGGACACGACGGCGAACTCGGTCCCCCGCGCGCGCAGATGCGCCAGGTGTCCGACCTGGTCGAGGAAGGCCGAGCAGTCGCGGGAGCCCGCGGCCCACTCCGGGTCGAACACGAAGTGGTAGACGATCAGTTGCCGGCGTTCCCGGAAGAGGTCCACCAGCGTGGCCTTGCCGTCACCGCCCTCGAACACGTACTCCTCGTCGACCTCGACCATCGGCAGCCGCCGCCGCTCGGCGTCCACCGCGTCCCGCGCGCGCGTGAGGACCTTCTCCTTGAGCAGCAGTTCCTCCCGCGCGGTGCGCCATTCCTCACGCGGGACGATCCGCGGAAGCGACATGTGTTCCTCCTCCGGTGCGATGCGTTCCACCGGGGTGGACCGGAGGGGGACACGGAACTCATCGGCGGGGCGGGACTTTTTCGGCGCGCTTCCGTGCGGGAGCCCTCCGTCGGCTACTCGGGCGGCTTGTCGTAGTCCTGGATGCGACCGCCGTGGCCGCGGTCGGTGAGTGCGGGCAGGCGGTCCGTCAGCTCCCGTACAGTCGTGGGCACGTCGACGGTGAGCAGTTCGCGGTCGCGCATCAGGACGCGGCCGTCGACGATCGTGGTGCGGACGTCGGCGGAGCGGGCGCTGTGCACGAGGGTGGCGGCGAGGTCGTGCACCGGCTGGGTGTGCGGGCCGGTGAGGTCGACGAGGACGATGTCGGCCCGCCGTCCGGGGGCGAGGCTGCCGATCCGCTCCCCCAGCCCGACGGCCCGCGCGCTCTGCAGGGTGGCGTGGTGCAGCGCCTGGCGGGAGGTCAGCCAGCGCGGGTCGCCCTCGGTGGATTTCTGCACCAGCGCGGTGAGGGCCATGGCCTCCCACACGTCGAGGGAGTTGTTGGAGGCGGCGCCGTCCGTGGCGAGTCCGACGGGGACACCGATCCGGCGCAGGGCGCGCACGGGGGTGGTGGGCCAGGCGAACTTGAGATAGCCGCGGGGCGCGGTCGCGACGGCCACCGGCCCGGTCGCCCGCTCCAGGACCGGCAGGTCGCGCTCGACGATCCCGGTGCCGTGCGCGATGAGCACGCCCGCGTCGAGGCCGAGGAGTCCGGTGCGTTCCAGGACCTCGATGGGTGTGAAGCCGTGCCGGGCGAGGCTGTTGTCGGTCTGGTCGCGGCTCTCCGAGGCGTGCAGATGCACGGGGAGACCGTGCTCGCGGGCGAGTTCGGCGGTCGTGACGAGGTCGGCGTCCTCGACGGTGTAGGGGGCGTGCGGGGCGAGCGCGGTGGTGATACGACCGCCGGCCGCGCCCCGGTGGCGTAGCGCGAACTCCAGTGACCTGGCCCGCCCTTCGGGGCCCTGCGAGGAGAAGAACGCCTCCCCGAGGTGCGCCCGCAGCCCGGTCTCCTCGACGACGGCGGCGACGGCGTCCATCGAGAAGTAGTGGTCGGCGAAGCAGGTCACCCCGCCCCGGATCATCTCCGCGCAGGCCAGCCGGGCCCCCAACTCCACATCGTTCGCCGTCAGATTGGACTCGACGGGCCAGATGACGTCGTTGAACCACTCCTCCGCCGGCATGTCCTCCGCGATGCCGCGCAGCGCCACCATCGGGGCGTGCGTATGGCAGTTGATCAGCCCCGGCATGGCGACCTGGCCGCGCGCGTCGATGCGTTCCGCCGTGGCCACGGGGGCTGTCTCCTCCGCCGGTCCGATGCTCGCGATCGCCCCGTCCCGTACGACGATCGCGGCGTCCTCGACGAAGGCGATCCCCTCGTGCTCGTCGTGGACGAGGGCGGTGCAGCCGGTGATGACGAGATCGGCGGGAGCGAGGGAGGGGGTGGGGGGCGGAGGTGGGGATGGAGGCGGCGTCATGTCGTCACCGTACGGCCGGGGCGTGCGCGGGAGGGTAGTGAACGGGAGGGTAGTGAAGTGGACAACCGGTGGGTGGTGGGGGGTGGGATCTGGTCGCGCCCGGCGCGCGCCACCCGGCCGTCACGCGCGCTCACGCGCTCCTGTTCGCAGGCTCCGGTCGCACGCTCGCGCTCACGCGCCCGGTCTCACGCGCTCAGGCCGGGCCTCGGCAGTACGTCGGTGAGGTCCGGGGCGGCGGGGAGGCTGATGCCCGCGTGCCGCCGGTGACGGGCGAGGTCGTCGAGGAGGGCGGTGATCCGCTCGGTGTGGCGGCGGCCGAGCCGTCCGGTGTCGTCGAGGTGGACCGCGCAGGCGGTGGTGGTGTCGACCAGTCGTTCGAGGAGCGCGGCGATCTCGTCGGTGCCCTCGGTGTGCCGTGCCAGGGCGGGCAGTTCGGCTCCGGAGAGGGTGATCGCGGCGCGGGCCTGGGCCAGTGTGCGGTAGGCCTCGCGGCGCAGCGTCCAGCGGGCGGCCCGCTCGTCGGCCTCACCGGGCAGCGCGGCCCCGACGGACACGGTGACACCGTTGGGCGTGGACGCGCGACCCGAGGGTGTCGAACCACCCGGTCCGGGGCGGGCGCCGGGCGTGCGCGGCTCGCTCAGGACGTGCGCGAGGTAGGCGTACGCGGCCGTCCCCGCTTCGGTGAGCCGGGCGCGCACGCCCCCTCCGCGCTGTCCCTTCGGTATCGGCAGATGGCCGACGATCAGGACGATGGCGCAGGCCAGGAGTGTTTCGGCGATACGGCTCCAGGAGGCCTGGGGGTCGCCGCCGACCATGACGAGGGCGAGCACGAGGACGGTGACGACGGCGGTCTGGGCGGCGAAGTGCCGGGTGGCGACGGGGATCAGCGCCCCGCTGACCGCGACCAGCGCGACGAGTCCTTCGGGCCGGGGCAGCACGGCGGCGAACCCGGCGAAGAGCACGGCGCCGAGGACGGTCCCGGCGGCCCGGCACAGCACCCGGGACACGAGCGGTCCCAGGTCGGGCTTGACGAGGAAGACGGCGGTCGCGGGCAGCCAGTACCAGTGCTCGTGGTGCAGCACCTGGGCCACGGCCGCGGCGGCCCCGAAGGACAGGGCGACCCGCAGCCCGTACTCGCGTCCGCCGGACCCGAGGCCGAGTCGTACGAGCGAGCCGAGGGTACGGCGGCGGGTGTGCAGGTCGTGTGGGTCGCCGCCGCGGTCGAAGGCCTCGGCGGCGCGCAGGAGCGCGTCGTCGAGGGCACGCAGCGCGGGCGCGGACCGGGAGGGCGCGGGCAGTGGGCCGGTGGCGGTGTTGCCGCGTACGGCGGAGGCGAGCCTGCGGGGGCCTTCGGAGGCACGGCCGACGACGGCGTCCCCGGCCCAGGCCAGCGCGGTGGCGGCCTCGGCGAGGGGCAGCGCGGCGGTGTACTGGGCGTGCAGCCGCCGTTCGGACGACGAGCTGGCGTAGCGCCGCAGCCGGGGTCCGGCGAGCGCGTCCTGGGCGTGGTCGAGGGCGGCGGTGAGCGCGGCACGTCGGGCGATCGCGTCCGGGGTGCCGACGGCGTCCAGCAGTGCGGCGATCGCGTCGTAGACGGCGGCGACGGCGTCGCGTTCCCCGTCGAAGCGGTAGTCGCCGGCGGTGAGGACCGCCGGTGTGGGCAGCGCGAGGCAGAGCGCGAGCAGCCAGCCCGCGCCGGCGAGATAGCCGAGCGCGCGCTCCCAACCGGGCTCCGGCAGCGGCATTCCGGCCCCGATGGCGGCTGCGACCAGCACCTGTGTGCTCGCGCCCGAGGACACGGGTCCGATCGCGCTCATCCCGCCGGCGATCAGTCCGAGCACGGTGAGCAGCAGGGTGAGGACGACGGGGCCGGTGTACTGACCGGCGTACGTGCCGACGAGGAGCCCCACGGCACCGGCGAGCGCGGGGACCCCGAGGCGCTGTACGGCCACGCGTCGGCTGCCGGGGCGGTCGTTGATCCCGGCGAGCATGGCGCCGAGCGCGGCGACGACGCCGAGGGAGGGCCGTTCCAGCAGGACGGCCACGAGCAGCAGCGGCCCGCCGGCCAACGCGCCTCGTACCACCGCGTTCCAGGGCACCGGCCCCCGCTGGGCGCGCAGAGCGTGGGCGAGCCAGGGAGGGAGGGTCAGGACGGCGCGGCGGATCACGGGGCTCCTGTCGTCGGGTGAGGGCGGGGGTGTGCCTTCGGGCGACGGCGGCCGGGGCGTCGGGCTGGTGTGCTCTCCACCGTAGGTCCCGGACCTGGAGAATATGGAACTCTTGTATTACCGCGATGTGACGAACCCTGCAGGAGCCATGTTCTTTATGAACGCAATAAAGGTGGACCCGGGGGCGTAGCCGGCCCCCGGGCCCTGATATGCCGCCACATGGGCACGCCGCCACGGTTGAGAACCCAGGTCAGTCATCATGTCGCCGCGTCCTGCCTTTGGACCACCACGCATCGAGCTGCGCGGGCTGGACTTGAACCAGCATTTCGACGTCCGGGGCCCGAGTCCGGTCGTTGCGGCGATCGGCGGCGAATACTGAGTCTGGAGCAATAGTCTGAGATTGATCGCGGCCCGTCCCTGAATTCCTTGGCGGGTACGGTCCGCTCCGTCACGACAAGCCTCAGCTTCAGCTTTGCGCTCCTCGCGCACCCCGCTCGGCGTCAAGGCCGGGCGGGGAGTCTGTGAGGCTACCCGAACAGGTAGCCGAAAACGGCGTCACCGACGCGCTGGTCGACGACCTCCACTCCGTTCGCTTCCTCCCGTGCGAACTTCACGGCCTGCTGCAGCTTCTCGACGCGGTCCAGGATTTCGTTCACGCGCCGGGCGGGCAGGGCTCCGGAGAACTTCACGGTGGTCCAGTAACCGACCGGGATGTCCTCGTAGTACACCTCCACCTGGGCGGGGTGCTTGTCGGTCGCCTCGGCCTTCACATGGTTGCGCGGCACCTTCTTCGTCCGCACCGTCCGCACGGCCTCGGTCTTCCAGGCGTCGGTGGACGGGTCCTGCGCCCACGCCTCGGAGGCGTCGAGCACCGGCAGTCTGCGCACCAGTGTGTTGATCTCCCCGAGCTGCTTCTCCAGGAAGAGCAGATAGGCCACGGGAACGTCGGCGACGAGCACCCGTCCCTCGACCTTCACATCCGCCCGTGCCGTGCAGTTGGCCCAGTCCTTGGTGGCGGTCACATCGAACAGCCGCGTGAGAACCCCCGCCGTCTCCCGCAGTACGTCCTCCGCCCGTACCTGCACCCGGGTCGATTCGGGCGGCAGTTGCTCACCCTCCTCGTCCTTCGGCTGATAGGTACGCGCGATACCGGCCAGCAACGCCGGCTTCTGCAGCCCATGATGAGCGGCCGTCAGGTCCTGATGGGACTTGGCCTTGACGCCCTTCTCCACTGCGATGATCTGATTGAGTTTCGCCACGTGAGAGACCGTAACAGCGGGCCCGCATTCACTTCGAAGGATTATTCGGAGGGAATCCGCTCCGGCCCGAACTGCGGCCGGCCGGGTCGCGGCCGATGCTGGGGGTGGGGCGCGGTACCGATGACGCAGTACTCAGGAGCGGGAGGTCGTGATGGGACGTCTGAGCGAGCGGGTGGCGATCGTCACCGGTGGGGCCGGAGGGATCGGGGCCGCGGTGGCTCGGCTCCTCGCGTCCGAGGGGGCCGACGTGGTGATCGCCGATGTCCGTGACGCCGAAGGGGCGCGGCTGGCGGCGGAACTCGGCGGCCGGGCGCGCGGTCTGAGCCTGGACGTCAGCAGCGAGGACGGCTGGCGGCGGACGGTGGCCGAGGTGGAACGGGACCTGGGCCCGGTCTCGGTGCTGGTGAACAACGCGGGGATCGCCGAGTGGGGCTCGATGGAGGACCAGTCCCTGGCCTCGTTCCGCCGGGTCGTCGACGTCAACCTCCAGGGCCCGTGGCTGGGGATGCGCGCGGTGGCGCCCTCGCTGCGCCGGGCCGGCGGCGGGGTGATCGTGAACATCTCCTCCCTCGCCGGACTGACCTCCTACGCGGGCATCGGCTCGTACGCGGCGAGCAAGTGGGGGCTGCGCGGGCTGACGAAGACCGCCGCGCTGGAGCTGGCCCCCGACGGGGTCCGCGTCTGCTCCGTCCACCCCGGCGCCATCCGCACCCCGATGACGGCCGGTTTCGGTGACGCCTACACCTCCGGACAGCCCATTCCGCGCTTCGGCGAGCCCGAGGAGGTCGCCCGCATGGTGCTCTTCATCATCGCCGACGCCACGTTCTCGACGGGCACCGAGTTCGTCCTTGACGGCGGCATCCTCGCAGGTCAGCCGGCCGTGGTGACCTCGGACGACTGATCCGGCCACCGCGTCCGCACCCTCACCCTCCCCTCGGCCCCCCCTCGCCCTCCCCTCGGTCCGATCAGCGGCCGGGCGCTCCGCCCGGCCGATTGTCAGTGGCGTGCGCTTCAATGAAGAAGTCGTCACAGAGAGTGACGATCCGGATGCCTTCCGGGTGCGCCGCGGCGTGCCCGGATCCAGGGGCGCCGGGGCTGCGGGGGAGGTCGCGGGATGGGTGGCTACGAGGAGAACGGGCAGCGGTATGTGTCACTGGCCGGGCTGCGGATCCGCGGGTGGACGGGCGGCATGGCGCACCGGCTGCTCGGGGCCGCGGACCGGCTCGGTGCGAACCCCCGGTTCAGGGACGCGCCGAGGATCCGGCTGTACCGACTGGAGAGGGTCGAGGCGGCGGAGCGGAGCGAGGATTTCCGGGCGGTGGCGGAGTCCTCGGAGCGCCGGTCGGAGGCGGTGCGGGCGGCGATGCGCAGGCGACGGGAGGAGATTTTGCAGCGGATCAGGGACGAGCCGATCGACGTCCCCCGCCTGGCTCCGGGCAGGCTGGCGCTCCGGGCGGCGGAGCACCGGGCGAGGCGGGAAGCGGAGTGGGGCCGGGCGGGGGACGGCACGGCCGCCATGGACGGCCCGGTCACCCACTCCTCCCTCGATCCCCTGGCCCCCTGGAAGGTCGGCTATCTGCGCCATCGCCTCGGCCACTACGACCGGTTCCTGGACGCGTGGCCCGGCCACGGGCGGGGTTCCGGACGGGCGGAGGCGGCGACGCTGTTGCGGGAGCGGATCTGTGCGGCCATCGCGGAGGCGTACCCATCCCTTGCACAGGAGTGCGAGAGGCAAGCGCGTGAGCAAGGAGTCGGTCCACCTCTTCAGTGAAGCCGGAGGTCAAGTGGGCCCGGAATGCGGGCAGTCGGGGCGGCGGAGGTGATCCTGTCCTTACCCTCCGGCATATGCGATCAGGAAACGATCAAGCCCGGCGGGTGCATGGCCGTCTGTCGTCCAGTGCTGTTCTGCGCCCGGCCGCCGGCCCCGCCGACGACCGCCGGTTCGCGCGCTGGGACCTCGCCTCGCTCGCCGAGGGCGCCCTCGGCGAGTGCGTCGACCCCGACTCGCTCTCGGGCGTCCGCGAACGGGAGTTACGTATCCGGCTGGGTTCCCACGGGCGGGCCCACGACAACGACGACGAGTACCGGAGGAGGTACTGGATCAGCGACGAGAGGAACGACCACCGGTGCGGCACACGGCGTACCCCGCCGGGCATCGTCGGTACGGTCGCCGTGGACACCTGGCCCATCGGCGCGGGCGCGCTGCTGGTCACCTCTCTCTACGTCCACCCGGTGGCCCGGCGGCGCGGCCTCGCCACCGCCGTGCTGGACACCGTGTACGAGGCGTGCCGCGCGGAGGGCCTGCACGGGTTCCGTCTGGACGCCCACTGGACCTGGCAGAAGTCCGTCCGCCACTACCTCAATCGCGGTCTGTGGGTCACGTCCTGGAAGCACGCCCTCGGCTTCGCCCGCCTCTCGTATCTGCCCCGGTACGAGGTCCGGGTGGCCGGGGACGACGGGGAGCTGACCTTCTGGGCGGCGGTCGGGGGCGACGCGCTCGTACCGCTGCTCGTCGCGGGCGGCGAGGGCGGACGGCTGTGGCTGCGGGAGACGGAGGAGAGCGTACGGCCGGCGGACGAGCGGGACGCGGTACGGCTGAGGTTCTACGCGCGGTCGACGCTGGCACTGCATCTGGCGGTGCGGGGGCGCCCGTTGGTACGCGGAGAGGAGGAGTGGGCGGCGGCGCAGCGGTGGTGCGACCTCGGGGAGCCGGAGGGGCTCGCCTACCGGATCGGGGTGTTCGAGCGGATGGCACGGGAGGAGGGATGGCGGGTGGACAGTCCGTACGGCGCGCACGGCCCTCACGACGCGGTCGGACCGTGCGGCGCGGTCGGACCTCATGGCGCGGCCGGGAATTCGGGTGCGGTCGGCGCAGCGGGTCCGCATGATCGGGAGATCGTCCTCCATCGCTACCGGGAGCCTTCATGATTCGGCGCACCACCGTCCCCAGCCTCTTCTCGCCGCCCGTCTACGCGCACGCGTCCGTCGTCGAGGCCGGGACGAAGCTCGCCTTCCTTGCCGGTTCCGTCCCGCTGGACGCCGACGGGAGGCTGGTCGGGGAGGGGGATCCGGTACGGCAGGCGGAACAGGTGCTGGCGAACCTCGGGGAGCAACTGCGGGCGGTGGGCAGCGACTTCGAGCACGTCGCCTACACCGATGTGTACGTCGTGAGCGACCGGCCCAAGGTGCTCTCGGCGGTCTGGGACGTCGTCGAGGCGTCCGGCCTCAGCATCGGCCCCCACTCCTCAACCCTCCTCGGCGTGGCCTGCCTCGGCTACACGGGCCAGCTGGTGGAGATCACGGCGACGGCGGTGGTGCCGTAGAAAGCACCGCCGACCCGGGCCCCGCAAGGGGCGCGGGGAACCGCGCGACCGGTCGTCCACAAACCCGCAGCCGCCCACACCCTCGAGGAGGCCCCCTACGGCGCCCCGCTCCCCCGCGCACCGGATCACGCGATCCCCCGGCTCACCTCACCCCCGGCCCCAACTCCTCCTCTTCCGCAACGGCTTCGCATAGCTCCCCGCCCGGCTGGTGGTCAGCCCCAACGCCACCAGTGACTCGGCGAGTTTCACGGCCGCCCCCACCCCGTCGACGACCGGCACCCCGAGCTTCTCCCCCACCGTCCGCTGCAGTCCGGTCATCCCGGCGCACCCGAGGACCAGCACCTCGGCCCCGGCGTCGCGGGCCCGCTGTCCGGCGGCGAGGAAGGCCCGGGTGGTGCGGTCGGCGTCGGCGAGGTCGAGGACGCCGAGCCCGGTGCCGACGATCGCCGCGCAGTTGCGGCCCACCCCGGCGGCGTCGAGGCTGTCCTCGATCTGCCCGCAGGAGCGTTCGAGCGTGGTGACGACGCCGTAGCGCCGTCCGAGCAGACAGGCGAGGTGGGCGGCGGCCTCGGTGATGTCCACGACGGGGACGTCCACCAGTTCGCGCGCGCCCTCGCGCCCGTGTTCACCGAAGCCGGCCAGGACGACGGCGTCGTACGGTTCCTCGTAGGTCCGCAGGGTGTCGAGGACGGCGGCGGCGGAGAGATAGCTGTCGAGCCAGCCTTCCGCGGACTCGGGGCCCCAGGCGGGGGTCAGTCCGGTCACGGTGGTGCCCGGGCCTGCGGCGGCCCGGGCACCTCGCACGATCTCCTCGGTCATCGACTGCGTCGTGTTGCAGTTGGTGACGACGATGCGCACGCTCAGCCCTCCACGGCTGTCTGCCCGGCCACCGGCCGTGCGGAGGCCGGCCCGGCGGCCCGCTCGTCCCGGCACAGCACCGCGTACAGACCCGCGGCGAGCGCCGTGCCGATGAACCAGGAGTACGGGGCGACCGCACTGAAGGTGGTCACCAGGGCGAGGACCGCCGAGACCGCGGCGGCCGGGAGGAACGCCCACAGGGCCTTGGGGTTGACGCCCTTGCGGTAGTAGTAGCGGGAGCCGGGCTCGGCGTTGAAGAGTTCGTCGACGTCGATCCGGCCGCGCTTGACCCAGAAGTAGTCGAGCATGATCACACCGAACAGCGGGCCGAGGAAGGCGCCCAGGCCGCCGAGGAAGTACTGCACGACGGTGGGGTTGGAGAAGAGGTTCCACGGGGTCACGACCAGCGCGGCGACCGTGCTGATCAGACCGCCGACCTTGAAGGTGATCTTCTGCGGCCAGACGTTGGCGAGGTCGTAGGCGGGTGAGACGAAGTTGGCGACGATGTTGACGCCCATGGTGGCGATGGCGAAGGTGAGGGCGCCCAGGACGAGGATCCAGGTGTTGCCGATCTCGGCGACGAGATGGGCCGGGTCGGTGATCGCCTTGCCGAAGACCTCGATCGAGCCCGCCGTGACGATGACGGACACCACCACGAAGGCGGTCGAGTTGATGGGCAGGCCCCAGAAGTTGCCGCGCTTGACCGTGCGGTAGTCGGGTGCGAAGCGGGAGAAGTCGCAGAAGTTGAGCATCAGCGTGCCGTAGGTGGCGAGGACCAGCCCGATCGCGCCGAACCACTGCCGCCACTGCTCGCCGACGGAGACCGGGTTCGGGGTCGAGGTGAGCGAGATGGTCCAGCCCGCCTTGGCGAGGATCCACACGGCCAGTGCGATCATCACGAGCCAGATCGCGGGACCGCAGAAGTCCTGGAACTTGCGGACCGACTCCATGCCCTGGCTGATGATCAGCGCCTGGATCAGCCAGAGCGCGATGAAGGAGATCCAGCCGAGCCGGTGCAGGCCGAGGAAGGAGCCGTGGGTCCAGGACTCCAGGCCCGGCCAGGCGGCCAGCAGCATGATGTTGACCGCGACGGACGCCAGGTAGGTCTGGATGCCGTACCACATGATGGCGATCACGGCCCGGATGAGGGCCGGGATGTTGGCGCCCCAGACGCCGAAGCTGATGCGGCTGACCACGGGGAAGGGCACGCCGTGGCGCTGTCCGATCCTCCCCATCCAGTTCATCCCGATGTAGATGATCACGAAGCCGACGAGCAGTGAGGTGAACACCTGCCAGACGTTCATGCCGAGGACGAGCAGCCCTGCGGCGAACGTGTAGTTGCCGAGGTTGTGGACGTCGGACATCCACAGGGCGAAGAGGTCGAAGACCTTCCAGTTCCGCTTCTCGGCGGGGGCGAGGTCCTCGTTGGTGAGGCGGGGGTCGGGGACGAACACCGCGGTGTCGGTGGCTTCGGCACTGTCGGCGAGGGACACGGGGCCTCCAGGAGCGAGAGGAGACGAGGGTAGGTGGTGGGGACGGGTGCGGGACCGGGTGTGGGGAACCGGGGGAAGCGCCTCGGGTCGTTTGGTATACCAAACTGCGCTCATGGTCCTCCCGTCAACCGTTCGGACCGATGTCGCCGTTGTTAACGCCCCGTAAAAGACCCCCGGAGCCGGCGATCGGAGCCCCCGACTCTGCTGCGCAATTCGGCTGAGCAGCAGGGACCCGCTGGGAAAGCCGCACCGGCCACCGCGTCATCGCAGGTCGCGGTCCGGGCGGCGGAGGCTCCCTGGAATTGCGCAGCAGAGTCGCCCCCGGAACCAAAGACCGCCGGAGTCGACGAAGATTGCCCCATGAGCTCCGTGGCTCCGGAAGGAGCGAAGATCGAACCCCTCGGCGCGGTGCGCGAGCGCGTCCTCGGCGCCTTGCGGCAGGACATCATCGCGGGGCGCCTGCGTCCGGGCGACCGGCTGGTGGAACGCGAACTGGCCGACCGTTTCGGGGTCTCCCGGGTGCCCGTGCGCGAGGCGATCCGCGCGCTGGTCGCCGAGGGCTTCGTCCACTTCGAGACCCCGCGCCGCACGGTCGTCCGCCGACTCACCCCGGCGGACGTGGCGGAACTCTTCGAACTGCGCGAGGCCCTGGAGGTCTACGCCGCCGGGCTCGCCGCCTCCCGCGCCACCCCGGAGTCACTCGCGGAGCTGTCGGCCCTGCTCGACCGGGCGGCGGAAGCGACCCGCGCCGGGGACGCCGAGACGATCACCGACATCAACACCCGCTTCCACGACCGTGTCCTCGCCATGGCCGGCAACAGCCTGCTGATCTCCGTGATGGAACCGGTCGACGGCAGGCTGCGCTGGCTGACCCGCCAGAACACCGAGTGGCCCCAACTCCTCACCGAACACCGCGAGCTGTACGACGCCATCGCCTCCGGCGACCCCGACCGCGCCCGCGCCCACGCCCTCACCCACGTCCGGACCAACTACCGGTCGACGGTGCGGCACCTGTTCGGCGAGGACAGCGCACCGTAGGCCCCGGTCGGAGCCGGGGCTCGACGCCCTCCCCGCCTCAGCCCCTGGCGTATCTGTCCGTCGCCGCCACGAGCGCCTGCGCCATGTCCGGTGCGCCCGCGTCGTGTCCCACGTCGTCGACGAGGACCAACTCGCTGCCGGGCCAGGCGTGGTGGAGGCGCCAGACGACGCCGAGGAGGTTGCCGGGGTCGAGGCTCCCCTGCACGAGGGTGCCCGGAATGCCCTTGAGCAGCGGCGCGTCACGCAGGACGACGCCGTCCGCGCCGCCCCCGTCGAGGAAGTGGCCGTTGCCCCAGTAGTGGGTGACGGTGCGGGCGAAGGCGTAGCGGAACACCGGGTCCTCGTAGCGCGGCACCGAGCGGGGCGGCTGCGCCGCGATGGCCGTCTCCCAGTCGGTCCAGGCCCGCGCCGCCCGCGCCCGCACCGCCTCGTCGGGCGACTCCAGCAGCCGGTTGTACGCGGCCGGCAGGTTCCCGTCCCGCTCGTCCTCGGGCAGCTCGGCCAGGAACCGTTCGAAGGCCTCCGGGAAGAACTGCCCGAGTCCCCTGGTCAGCAGGGCGACTTCGGCGTCGGAGGCCGTGGCGACCCCCGTGAGCACCAGCTCCGTCACGGCCGCCGGACACGTCTGCGCGTACCGCAGCCCGAGCGCGGACCCCCACGACACGCCCCACACCAGCCACCGCCCGATCCCGAGATGCCGCCGCAGCAGCTCCAGATCGGCGATCAGACGATCCGTCGTGTTGACACTCATATCGGTCGCGTACGCGCTCGCCGGCGGCGTCGAACGCCCGCAGCCGCGCTGGTCGAGCAGCACGATCCGGTACGCCTCGGGGTCGAACAGCCGGGGGAACCACGCGTTGGCCCGGGACCCCGGCCCGCCGTGCAGCACGACCGCCGGCTTGCCCCGCGGATTCCCGCAGACCTCCCAGTAGACGCGGTTGCCTTCCCCGACGTCGAGGAGGCCGTGGTCGTACGGTTCGATCTCCGGATAGATGGGCATCGCGCGACCTTAACCGGCGTACGACGGCGCGGGCATCCGCTTTTCCGCCCGCCCCGACCGGCCCGCGATGCCCTGCCACCCCTCCCCCTCGGCTACGAGGTGACGTCCAGCCCCGCCGCCTTCGCCGCCGTACGCAGGACCTCACGCAGCATGGCGGGGGTCAGGCGGCCGGTGAAGGTGTTGCGCTGGCTCACATGGAAGCAGCCGAAGAGGTCGAGCCCGTCGAGCGGTACATGGGTGCCGTGGCCGAAGGCGGGCCGTGGCCGGGGGACGTGCAGACCGGCCTCGGCGAGCGCGGGCAGCGTGGCCTGCCAGCCGAAGGCGCCGAGCACGACCAGCGCCCGCAGCGTGGGCCGCAGCAGCTCCAACTCCCGGACCAGCCAGGGCCGACAAATGTCGCGCTCCTCGGGCGTCGGCTTGTTGGCGGGCGGCGCGCAGTGCACGGGGGAGGTGATCCGTACGCCGTACAGCTCCAGCCCGTCGTCCAGGGCGACCGCGGTGCCGCGCGAGGCCAGGCCCACCTCGTGCAGCGCCGCGTACAGCACGTCGCCCGAGCGGTCGCCGGTGAACATCCGCCCCGTCCGGTTCGCCCCGTGCGCGGCGGGCGCGAGCCCGACGATCAGCAGGGCGGCGTCGGACGGCCCGAAGCCCGGCACCGGCCGCCCCCAGTACTCCTGGTCGGCGAACGCGGCACGCTTGGTCCGCGCCACCTCCTCCCGCCACTCGACCAGCCGGGGACAGGCCCGGCACCCGGCGATCCGCGCGTCGAGCGCGGCCAGCCCGGCGCTCCCACCGCCCTCGCCACCGCCCTCGACGAAGCCCTCGCCGTCACCACCACTGCCGCCGCCCATGTCTCCACGGTACGTCCGGCGATCGCCTCCCCAGGAGAACCGAGGGAGGGCCGAGGGAGGCCGGTCGAAGGCTGGCGGAAGACCGAGGGAAGGCCCGTGTCGGTCCGGCCGGGGAGCTAAGGTCGAGGCATGGCTTCTGAAGGTACGGAGGAGCGGACGGACGGTCCGGCCACCACGGACCGGGGCTCCGACGGGTCGCCGGCGGCGTCCGCCGAGGCCGCCCGCCCGGCGAGCGGCGAGACCGTGCGCGTCGACAGCTGGATCTGGTCCGTCCGCCTGGTCAAGACCCGTTCGGCGGGCGCCACCGCCTGCCGGGGCGGCCACGTCCGTGTCAACGGCGAACGCGTCAAGCCCGCGTACGCGCTGCGCGTCGGCGACGAGGTGCGACTGCGGCAGGCCGCCGGCCACGAGCGGATCGTCGTCGTCAAGCGTCTGATCCGCAAGCGGGTCGGCGCGCCCGTCGCCGTCGAGTGCTACGTGGACAACTCCCCGCCGCCCCCGCCCCGCGAGGCCACCGCCCCCGCCGGCATCCGCGACCGGGGCACCGGCCGCCCCACCAAACGCGACCGCCGCGACCTGGAACGCCTCCGCGGCCTGGCCGAGTCCGCCAACGCCGAACGCCAACGCCGCCCCACCTAGCCGACCGCGTGCGCATCGCGGCAGCGGCGCTCACGCCTCCCGTCGTACGAACTTCGTCAGCCCTGTCACGTCCTCGCGTCGCACCCAGGCGATCAGGGCGAGCGGAACGATCAGAATGAGCGGTGTCGCCGCGTGCTCCCCGTCGAACGCGGTGATCTGGGTGATGAACGCGCCCACCATCAGCGCACTCAGCGACACCGCCGCGACCGAGGCCAGCGCGGGGATCAACAGCCCTATGGCACCCGCCAGTTCGAGCGCGCCGATGGTGTACATCCCGGCGCTGCCCCAGCCGAGCGTGTCGAAGGACTCGACGGCCGACGGGTGCGCGATCAGCTTGGGCAGCGCGCTCGCGAACGCGTAGAACAGCGCGATCACGATCTGCAGCGCGCGCAGCGAGATCCGGGCGCCCCTGCCGCGCGTGGTGCCCTTCGGGCCGGCGGGCGAGGCGACGCGGGTGACGGGAGCGGTGGTCTCGGACATGGCATCTCCTGTGTGAAGCGGTTCGGTGGTGCTGTCACAGAGGTAGACCGGGCCACTCCCTCGAACTCATCGCCGTCCGCCGGGATTTCACGCGCTCATGCCGACGGCACCGCCTTCACCCAGATCCGGTCCTCCGTCAGATACCGGTCCACCTTCAGCCCCGCCTCCCCCAACGCGTCCTCGAACTGCTCCTTGGTCAGTGGTCGCGCCCGGAACGTCTGGGTCCACTCGCCGTCCGGGAAGATGTACTCCACGAACACCGAGTTGACCCCGTCCCCGACCGGTTCGGTCGACGCTATGCGGACGGTGAAGCCACGGGGGTCGACCCGCTCCCGGGGCACGTTCGTGTGGTAGTCCTCCCCCTCGCGCTGGATCAGCACGAAGCCGTCGTCCGCGACATGCCGTAGACAGGTCGCGAGCAGGGCGCGCCGCTCCTCGGGATCCCCGGTGTGGACGAGGAACGACGCGAGCATGACCACGTCGAACGTCTCGCCCAGGTCGAGCCCCTCGATCGGGGCGCATATCGTACGGGCCCCGCGCACCCGCTCCAGCATCTCCGCCGACTCGTCGACGGCCGTGACGGTGAACCCCCGCTCGATCAGGGGGTGGGTCATCCGGCCCACCCCGCTGCCCAGTTCGAGAATGCCCGCGCCCGCGGGCGCGACGCCCGCGATCACCTCCGGCTCGTCGCCCACCGGCAGTCGCGCGTACAACTCGACCGCGCAGCCGTCCGGGGTGATCGCGCCGGGTCCGGTCCCCTCGTGTCCCTCACGCATCTGAATGCTCATATCCGTCCAACGGCCGGACGGACAAGGGCCGTTCCTGTCACGCCGCACTCGATGGGGTGAACCTGCGTGCCCCGGGCCGCTCATGCCGACGAGCCCGAGTGCACCTCACCAAGCGAACCACCCATGCCCGCTGTACCAGTGCCCACCGGCCCGCAGATGGTCGGCCACGGCCCGTTCGAGGCGCGTCCGGCGCGGCAGTGTCTCCACCGGCAGGTCCGGGTCCCCGAACACGAAGCGGATCGGCAGGTGGTCCTCGGGTTCGCCGGTGCCGCAGGTGGTCCGGAACCGCTCCTGGAACCGGACGATGTTGGCGTCCGCCGGCAGATACCTCTTCAACTGAGGATCGAGGAGCCAGGAGTGGCAGCAGCCCGCCGTGTAGCGCTCCTGCGGGTAGTGCCGCGCGAAGAAGTCATGGGCCGCCGCCAGCGACCGGTCGCACGCGGCGGGTGTCAGCGGTCCCGCGTAGTCGGGAATGTGCAGGTCGAGACAGAGGTCCCCGGGCCGCAGCGGCAGACCCGCCGCCGCCAGCGCGACGCCCTCCCGGCCGCCGACCCGTGACCGCTGGTACTGCAGCCGGCCGAGCTGGAACAGTTCCCCGTGGAAGTGCAGCGAGAACCAGGTCGGCGCCATCAGCCCGCCCACGCCGTACGCCCGGCGGTGCAGCACCAGGCCCCGGCCGAGGTCCGCCAGGGTGCGCCGGGAGATGTCGTCGGGGATGCCGCGCTCGCGGTGGTGGGCGCGCACGTACGGCAGGGCGGCGACGAAGGCGTACACATGAAAGTAGCGGCCGAGCGGGCCCGACTCCAGGGGGAGCGGCAGCAGCCGCAGCCCCTTGCCGATCCTCCCCATGTCCCGCACGAGACCGTCGGCGCACCGGCCGAGCAGCCAGGTGGCGCCCTCGTCGGCGGCCAGTGTGCGGCGCAGCGCGATCAGGTCGTTGATGTCCTCGAACGGCACGGCGAGGTCCACCAGCGCGTCCAGCAGCTCGTCGCCGTCCGGCACGACCGGCACGTCCGGCAGCCGCGCCTCCGCCCCCGGGAAGCCGCTGAGGGAACCGCCCCGGGCACCGCCCGAGGCGCGCTCCCGGGTGCTCTCGCTCTCCTCCAGGCCCTTCAGCCAGTCGGCGAGCCTCTCGTCCGCCCGCACCGCGTCCAGCAGCATCGTCCCTCCCCCGTCGCACCGCATCGGTCCCCTGGAGAACGTACGGGGCGGGGAGTACGTTTCCGAGTAGGGCGAGGAGGAGATCCGATGCGTACCGGCAGTGAACCGACGACAGCGCGCAGTCCTCTGCGGATGCGGCTCTGGCTGAGCGTATGGGGTCTGATCTGGGCGATCGCCGGGACTGCGGCCTTCGTGCTCGTCGGCCGCCCCGGGTGGGCCGTCGCCTGCGGGGTGCTGTGGCTGATCGTCACCGTCGACCTGGTCATGGTCGTACGCCACATCCGCCAGGGCCCGCACTACCAGCCGGGCCGGGACGTCCCGCCGTACCAGCCGCCGAGGCACCGCCACCCGTAGCGAGCGCCCCCGCGCGGCCGTCAGGAATCGAAGCGTGCCGCTTCCAGGTACTCCGGGTTCGGGTCCAGGGCCGCAGCCAGCCGGAAGTGGCGCTTGGCCTGGTCGTCGCGGGCCTGGCGCTGGTAGGTGCGCGCGAGGGCGAAGTGCGCGAACGCGTTGTCCGGCTCGCGCTCCAGGACGATGGTGAACTCCAGCTCGGCCGGGCGCAGTTGGGCCGCCGCGAAGAAGGCGCGGGCGCGCAGCAGCCGGGCCGCCGTGTTCTCGGGGTGCTCGGCTATGACCCGGTCGAGCAGCTTGACCGCGCCCCGCGGATCGCGCGCGGCGAGCAGTTGCTCGGCGGCGCGGAAGTCGATGACATGCGTCTGAGGGCTACGTCCGGTGGAACCGCTGGTCTCGGGCACGGCTGAGTCCTTCCCTTGCTGCGAGGGTTCAACGCCCCCTGCGACCCCGCTATTCCTGTGTGTGTTCGGACCGCTCCCGGGGCGCGTGTGCCCGTCGTACGAGGTCCGCCCAGACGTCCCGCACGCGTCTGCGCAGGTCGTCCAGGGGAACGTCGTTGTCGATGACGATGTCCGCGATCTCCCGCCGCTTCTCGCGGGTGGCCTGGGCGGCCATGCGCGCGCGGGCGTCCTCCTCGGTCATGCCGCGCAGGCGGACGAGGCGGTCGAGCTGGGTCTCGGGGGCCACGTCCACGACGACCACCAGGTCGTACAGCGGGGCGAGTCCGTTCTCGGCGAGCAGGGGGACGTCGTGGACGACGACGGAGTCCTCGGCGGCGGCGTTCTCCAGCTCTCTGGAGCGGGCGCCCACCAGGGGGTGCACGATCGCGTTCAGCGCGGCGAGCTTCTCGGGGTCGGCGAAGACGAGGGAGCCGAGCTTCGGCCGGTCCAGGCTGCCGTCCTCGGCGAGCACGCCCTCGCCGAAGGTGTCGACGACCGCCGCGAGCCCGGGGGTGCCCGGTGCGACGACCTCGCGTGCGATGCGGTCGGCGTCGATCAGCACGGCGCCGCACTCCACGAGCAGCCGCGACACCTCGCTCTTGCCGGCGCCGATTCCGCCGGTGAGACCCAGTTTCAGCATGCCCGGCAGCTTAGGCCCTGCCACTGACACCGCCACAGGGCCCACCGACGAATCCCGGTCCTCACAGACCCCGGTCCTCCGGATTCCAGCTCTCCGGATTCCAGCTCTCCGGATTCCAGCTCTCCGGACCCGGTCTCAGCCGTCGCCCTCACGCTCCGCCAGGAACTTCTCGAACTCGCGCCCGATCTCGTCCGCG
The DNA here is from genome assembly GCF_009184865.1 of Streptomyces phaeolivaceus. NCBI lineage: Bacteria > Bacillati > Actinomycetota > Actinomycetes > Kitasatosporales > Streptomycetaceae > Streptomyces > Streptomyces phaeolivaceus. The sequence continues at coordinate 2,152,754 of NZ_CP045096.1, forward strand.
GACGGGATGTCGACGGGCTCGGCAAGCATGTTGCCCCGTGTCTCGGCGCCCGCCGCCGCGTCGTACTGGTGCTCAAGGCCCTGCACCAGGGCGACCAGTTCCTCGTCGCCCTCGCGGATCTGCCGGTCGATCTCCGTCTGTGTGCGGTGCGCCTCCGTGCGCAGCGCGTGCGCGACGGCGGGCAGCACCAGCCCGGTGGCCGCCGTGACGGCCTCCAGGACGGTCAGGGCGGCGTCCGGGTAGGGCGAGCGGGCGATGTAGTGCGGCACGTGCGCGGCGACGCCCAGCACGTCGTGTCCGGCCTCCATGAGGCGGTACTCCAGGAGGGACTCGGCGCTGCCGGGTACCTGGGCCTCCTCGAAGGGGCTGCGGTGGCCGGGGACCAGCTCGGCGCGGTTGCCGTGCGGGGTGAGGCCGACGGGGCGGGTGTGCGGGACGCCCATGGGGATGCCGTGGAAGTTCACCGACAGGCGCACGCCGAGCCGTTCCACGATCTGCCGGACGGCGGCGGCGAAGCGCTCCCACTCGACGTCCGGCTCGGGGCCCGACAGCAGCAGGAAGGGTGCTCCGGTGGCGTCCTGGACGAGCCGTACGTCGAGCGTCGGCTCCTCGTAAGCGGTCCAGCGGTCGCGCTTGAACGTGAGCAGCGGGCGCCGCGCGCGGTAGTCCACGAGCCGGTCGTGGTCGAAGCGGGCCACCACCTGGTGGGGCAGTGAGCCGAGCAGTCGTTCGACGATCTGGTCGCCCGTCTCACCCGCGTCGATGTATCCGTCGAAGTGGTAGAGCATGACAAGTCCCGCCGACTCCTGGGCGAGCGCCATGTCGACGACTGCCAGGCCCTTCGGCTCCCATGCGTACAAACCCTGCGGATCAAGCACTGTGACCGCTCCTCCTCGTGTTCCTCCTCCACAACGCGGAACGGTGGCCGGGCATTCCCGGAAACCGCTTCACGAATACGGCCCGCGCCCGTCACGACCGCCGCATGCGCGCTCCACGCGCGCGTGGAGCGCGGTCACGGCGAGCGGTTTGTGGCGGCGGTGGTCGGGTCCGCCGGGGACGGAGTTCCGGGCGGCCTCCACATGGGGTGTCCGGCGCCGGTGGTGGGAGAACGAGGACGCCGGCTCCGTGCGGTACTTGGCGCCGTGGATCCCCACCCCCGCGGCCACCGCGCGCCGTTCGCGCTCCCGGGGCGCGATCCGAGCGCAGGAGTCGGGCGTGGCACCGAAGTTGTAGTCGCCGACCAGCACTCCGCGTCCACGGAGCGTGAAGTCGCCCTTCCGGGGCGCGCGGTGGGGCCCGTGCGCGCCGGGCGGCTTCCGCTGTGGGCGCGAGCCCCAGTGCGCCCGTCGTCCCGAACAAACGCCCCCGCGCCACCGGCCGGTCCCTCCGCGCGGAAACCGCCGTCGGCTGCTCGCCCGTGAGGGCCCGCGCCCCCGGAGCAGCACTGAGGGCCCGCACCCAGAAGGGTGCGGGCCCTCAAGCGTCATCGGCTAACGGTCAGCCGTGAGTGCTCAGCTCTGGCCGCCGGCCAGCTTCTCGCGGAGAGCCGCCAGGGCCTCGTCCGAAGCCAGGGCGCCGGAGGTGTCCGCACCCTCGGAGGAGTACGAGCCACCACCCGCGGCCGGAGCCGCACCCGCGGCGTCGCCGCCCTCGGCCGCGGCAGCGGCGTCGGCCTCGCGGGACTTGATGACCTGGGCCTGGTGCTGCTCGAAGCGCTGCTGCGCCTCGGCGTACTGGCCCTCCCAAGCCTCGCGCTGGGTCTCGTAGCCCTCGAGCCAGTCGTTGGTCTCGGGGTCGAAGCCCTCGGGGTAGATGTAGTTGCCCTGGTCGTCGTAGGACGCGGCCATGCCGTACAGGGTCGGGTCGAACTCGACCGAGGCCGGGTCGGCACCGAAGGACTCGTTGGCCTGCTTCAGCGAGAGGCTGATGCGGCGGCGCTCGAGGTCGATGTCGATGACCTTGACGAAGATCTCGTCGTTGACCTGGACGACCTGCTCCGGGATCTCCACGTGGCGCTCGGCCAGCTCGGAGATGTGGACCAGACCCTCGATGCCCTCGTCGACGCGCACGAACGCGCCGAAGGGAACGAGCTTGGTGACCTTACCGGGAACGACCTGCCCGATCTGGTGCGTGCGGGCGAACTGCTGCCACGGGTCCTCCTGGGTCGCCTTCAGCGACAGGGAGACGCGCTCGCGGTCCATGTCGACGTCGAGGACCTCGACCGTGACCTCCTGGCCGACCTCGACGACCTCGGAGGGGTGGTCGATGTGCTTCCAGGAGAGCTCGGAGACGTGGACGAGACCGTCGACGCCGCCGAGGTCCACGAACGCACCGAAGTTGACGATCGAGGAGACGACGCCGGAGCGGACCTGGCCCTTCTGCAGGGTCGTGAGGAAGGTCTGGCGGACCTCGCTCTGGGTCTGCTCCAGCCAGGCGCGGCGGGACAGGACCACGTTGTTGCGGTTCTTGTCCAGCTCGATGATCTTGGCCTCGAGCTCCTTGCCCACGTAGGGCTGGAGGTCGCGGACACGGCGCATCTCGACGAGGGAGGCCGGCAGGAAGCCACGGAGGCCGATGTCGAGGATGAGTCCACCCTTGACGACCTCGATGACGGTACCGGTGACGATGCCGTCCTCTTCCTTGATCTTCTCGATGGTGCCCCAGGCGCGCTCGTACTGGGCGCGCTTCTTCGAGAGGATCAGGCGGCCTTCCTTGTCCTCCTTCTGGAGAACAAGGGCTTCGATCTCGTCGCCGACCTTGACGACCTCGTTCGGGTCGACGTCGTGCTTGATCGAGAGCTCGCGGCTCGGGATGACACCTTCGGTCTTGTAACCGATGTCGAGCAGGACCTCGTCCCGGTCGACCTTCACGATGACGCCGTCGACGATGTCGCCGTCGTTGAAGTACTTGATCGTCTCGTCGATCGCGGCGAGGAAGGCTTCCTCGTTACCGATGTCGTTGACCGCAACCTGCGGGGTGGTGGCGGTGGTCTCGGTGCTGCTCGTCATGTGGGAAAGGGCTCCGGTACGGACATTGAAGTCGTAGGTACTGCTACGCCGGGAGCCCGTGTCGCTCTGAAGAAGGCCGGACAGCCAAGGAAGCGCCACACCAGGCAAAAAGCCGGTGACGCCTCGAAAACCGAGGGGACATACGACAGATGCGAGCGCAGCCTGCTACGTCTGAGGTGCGCAGGCCCGCAGCGCAACTTGTAGCATACGGGGGCAGCCAGGCAGGGTCAATGCGCGAAGGCGCACACCCGGGGCGGAACGCCGCATACCCGGCACAAAACCTGTCCCTTGAGGCCACGCGGGCCTGGGAGACCCCATTCGTGACACCACCGGAGCGGGTCGCGCCACGCAGGTTACGGAAGAGTACGACGAGGGAGCCGATCATCCAAGAGCCCGATGTCCACGAAGCCGACGCGGTCCACGGGGCCGGCGACACGTCCGAGGCGGACGACGCGGAGGCCACCCGGCGCGACGCCGGGGTGACGGAGAGTTCCCGGGCCAACCGGGGCTGGTGGGACCGCAACGCCGACGAGTACCAGATCGAGCACGGCACGTTCCTCGGCGACGACCGGTTCGTCTGGGGTCCGGAAGGGCTCGACGAGGTGGAGGCGGAGCTGCTGGGGCCGCCCGAGGAGTTGAAGGGCAGCGACGTCCTGGAGATCGGCGCCGGTGCCGCGCAGTGCGCGCGCTGGCTGGCCGCCCAGGGTGCCCGCCCGGTCGCCCTGGACCTCTCCCACCGCCAGCTGCAGCACGCCCTGCGCATCGGCGGATCGTTCCCCCTGGTGTGCGCCGACGCCGGTGATCTGCCGTTCGCGGACGCCTCCTTCGACCTGGCGTGCTCGGCGTACGGGGCGCTGCCCTTCGTCGCCGACCCCGTGCGGGTGCTGCGGGAGGTCCGCCGAGTGCTGCGCCCCGGTGGCCGTTTCGTCTTCTCGGCGACCCATCCGATCCGCTGGGCCTTCCCCGACGAGCCCGGCCCCGAGGGCCTCACCGTCTCCGGCTCCTACTTCGACCGCACGCCGTACGTCGAGCAGGACGACAAGGGGAACGCGGTCTACGTCGAGCACCACCGCACGATCGGCGACCGCGTCCGGGACGTCGTGGCGGCGGGCTTCCGGCTGGTCGACCTGGTGGAGCCGGAGTGGCCCTCCTGGAACACCTCCGAGTGGGGCGGCTGGTCCCCGCTGCGCGGCAACCTGATCCCCGGGACGGCGATCTTCGTGTGCGAGCGGGACTGAGGGGAGCACGCGACACACTGGGGGCGTGATCCGTTACGACGCCCTGGACGCGCTGCCCGTGCGCGGCGCCCTGCCCGCTCTGGACACCGCTCTGGAGGGGCACGGCACCGCCGTCCTCGTGGCGCCGCCCGGCACGGGCAAGACGACGCTGGTGCCGCTCGCCCTGGCGGGGCTGCTGGACGGCGGCCCCGTACGGCGGGTGGTCGTCGCCGAACCACGGCGGATCGCGGCGCGGGCGGCGGCACGGCGGATGGCGTGGCTGCTGGGCGAGAAGGTCGGCGAGAGCGTCGGCTACACCGTGCGCGGCGAACGGGTCGTCGGTCCACGCGCGCGCGTGGAGGTCGTCACGACCGGTGTCCTGCTGCAACGGTTGCAGCGGGACCAGGAGTTGCCGGGCGTCGACGTCGTCGTGCTCGACGAGTGCCATGAACGGCATCTGGACGCGGACACGGTCGCGGCGTTCCTCCTGGACGTACGCGCGGCGCTGCGGCCCGAACTGCGGCTGGTGGCGGCGTCGGCGACGACGGACGCGCAGGGCTGGGCCCGGCTGCTGGGCGGGGCGCCGGTGGTCGCGGCGCAGGGGGTGTCGTACCCCGTCGAGATCGTGTGGGCGCCGCCGGCCCGTCCGGTACGGCCGCCGCACGGGATGCGGGTGGACCCGGCGGCGTTGACGCATGTGGCGTCGGTGGTGCGGCGGGCGCTGGCCGAACGGGAGGGTGACGTCCTGTGCTTCCTGCCGGGGGTCGGCGAGATCGCGCGGGTGGCCGGGCAGCTGGGGGATCTCGGTGACGTGGAGGTGCTCCAGGTGCACGGGCGGGCGCCGGCGGCCGTGCAGGACGCGGTGCTGGCGGGCGGGGAGCGCCGTCGGGTGGTCCTGGCGACCTCGGTGGCCGAGTCCTCGCTGACGGTGCCCGGGGTGCGGGTGGTCGTGGACTCCGGGCTCGCGCGGGAGCCACGGGTCGACCACGCGCGCGGGCTGAGCGCGCTGACGACGGTACGGGCCTCGCAGGCGGCCGGGCGGCAACGGGCCGGGCGGGCGGGGCGCGAGGCTCCCGGCGCGGTCTACCGCTGCTGGGCGGAGGCCGAGGACGCCCGTCTGCCGCGCTTCCCCTCCCCGGAGATCAAGGTGGCCGACCTGACGGCGTTCGCCTTGCAGGCGGCGTGCTGGGGCGATCCGGAGGGGACCGGGCTCGCTCTGCTGGACCCGCCGCCGGGCGGGGCGATGGCGGCGGCGCGGAGCGTCCTCGCGGCGATCGGCGCGGTCTCCGCCACGGGGCGGGCCACGGAACGCGGCACCCGGATGTCCCGCCTGGGCCTGCACCCCCGGCTGGCCCGCGCCCTCCTCGACGCGACGCCCCTGGTCGGAGCGGAGCGCGCGGCGGAGGTGGTCGCGCTGCTGAGCGAGGAGCCGCCACGGGAGTACGGCGACGATCTGGCCGCCGCGCTGCGCCGTGCCCGGCGCGGTGGTGACGCCTACGCGGCCCGCTGGCGCACGGAGACACGGCGTCTGCGGGCCGCATCACCGCCCGCGCCTCCGGCGCGGTCCCTTTCCCACCCGCAATCCACCCATGACTCCCCACCGGGCGAACCGTGCGGTGATGCTCCGCAGGGTGGCGGGGAGGATCGGCGGGTCGGGGTGGTGGTGGCGCTCGCGTTTCCCGAGCGGGTCGCAAAGCGGGACGGGGGGTCGTATCTCATGGTCTCCGGGACTCGGGCCGAGGTGCCGGAGGGGTCCGCGTTGCGCGGGGTGCCCTGGATCGCCGTGGCTGTCGCCGACCGGGCGGTGGGCGCCGGGCACGCGCGCGTGCGGCTCGGGGTCGTCGTGGACGAGGGGGTCGCGAGGGAGGCCGCCGGGAATCTGTACGGCCGGGTGGAGGAGGTCGCGTGGCGGGACGGGGACGTCGTCGCCCGGCGGGTGGAGCGGCTGGGGGCCGTGGAGTTGGCGGTGCGGCCGTTGCGGGAGGCGGCACCCGGCCTCGTACGGGAGGCGTTGCTGGAAGGGCTGCGGACCGAGGGGCTCGGCCTGTTGCGGTGGTCCGAGGACGCGGCCCGGCTGCGGGAGCGGCTCGCGTTCCTGCGGGAGCGGCTCGGCGAGCCGTGGCCCGAGGTGTCCGACGGTGCCCTGCACGCGCGCGTGGACGACTGGTTGGAGCCGGAGTTGGGCCGGGCCCGGCGGCGGGCGGACCTCGGGCGGATCGACGCCGGGGAGGGGCTGCGGCGGCTGCTGCCGTGGGCCACGGGCGACGCCGTACGGCTGGACGAGCTGGCGCCCGAGCGGATCGAGGTGCCGAGCGGGTCCCGGATCCGGGTCGACTACGCGCGGCCCGAGCAGCCGGTGCTGGCGGTGAAGCTGCAGGAGATGTTCGGGCTGCGGGAGTCGCCCGTGCTGGCCGGGGTGCCGGTGCTGGTGCATCTGCTGTCGCCCGCCGGGCGGCCCGCCGCCGTCACCGCCGACCTCGCCTCGTTCTGGAGGGACGGGTACAAGGCCGTACGGGCGGAGCTGCGCGGGCGCTATCCCAAGCATCCGTGGCCCGAGGACCCGGCGACGGCCGAGGCGACCCGGCACACGAACGCGCGGCTCAGGCGTTGACCGGCTCGGGGACCGACCTGCTCGGGCGTCGATCCGCTCAGGCGTTGACCGGCTCGGTCTCCGTGGGCCTGCTGGACTCCGGTTCGCCGGGGCGGCGGCCCCGGGCCTCGACGTAGAGGGAGAGCGCGAGGAGCAGGATGCCGAGGCCGAGGAAGCCCCAGGGCAGGTAGGAGGTCATGAGGAGGACCAGGAGGCGCTGGGACTCGACCAGGTCGACGGTGTGCTCGATGTAGTCCTCGCGCATCTTCACGTGCCCGGCGAAGGCGGTCACCTTCTCGCGGTCGCCCAGGAGTGTGCCGCCGCGGAGCTCCTCCTTGTGGATCTCCTCGCCGTAGACGGGGGCGCCGGTGACGGGTTCCACCCAGAACTTGCGGACCGTGGTGTACCAGCGGGTCGTGCCGGTCTGCGCGACCGTCTCCCGGGTGATGCCCTCGACGGGCATCACGCGCGGGAAGGGCACCTCGGTCCAGGGGATGGTCTGCTCGAAGTAGTAGACCTCGACGCCGCGGAAGTCCTGGGTGCCCTTGTAGTGGATGGGGGCGGTGATCCGGGCCTGGGCGTCGAAGTACTCGTAGTCCCTCTTCTCCGTGAGGAAGGGCCACTTGAACTCCAGGCCCTCCCGCTTCACGGGGTCGCCGTCGACCGTCTCGCCCTTGGCGTGCACGGGTTCCTGGGTGTGGGCGTCGAAGATGTACCGCTCTGGGATGCGGGAGACCGTCTCGCCGTCCGGGCCCTGGACGTACGACAGGCCGTCCCAGACGACGACGTCCCGGTCGGTGGTCTTCTCGATCTCCTCGGAGGCCTCCACATCGCCCTTGAGGGTCTGCACGATGGTGACCTTCGGAACCGTACGGGCGGTCATGGTGGCGTAGTCGAGGAGGGTGGCGTCCTTCGCCTCCAGGACCATGTCCTGGTACTGGTTCGCCGGGATCTTGGCCAGGTTCGGGAAGACGTACCAGCGCAGCAGTGGGGACAGCGCGGTGAAGAACACGGCGAGCGCGAGCAGGATCAGACCGGCCCTACGGCGCATCTCGGCCTCCTTCCCTGGCGGCTACGGATGTGCGGGGATCGTCGTGAGCAACGGCTTCGGGGACGTCTCACCCGTCGGTGAGCCCACGGCCGTGAGGGTGAACGCCAGGGCGAGGGCGAGGACGAGACCGGTCGCGACGGCGATCAGGGCGCGCATACGGACCTCCCGACTACGGGTCTCACGACGGGAACTGATACTTCGTCAGGTCCGGCACCGTAGCAACGCGGGGGCGAGATGAGAACACGTTGCGCAGACAACAACGGCGCCCCTCCTGGAAGAAAGGGCGCCGCCGTGTCCGTACGGCCGAGCGTGCGGACACGGCCTAGGACGCGTCGGTGCTCGGGGTCTCCGCATCGGCGGGCGTGGCCGGGTCCGTGGGCTCCGTCGGCTCGGCGGGTTCCTCCACCGTCAGTTCCAGGGTGAGGGTCGCGCCGCCCTCGGTCTCCACGCGGAGCAGGAACGTGCCGACGGCGTCGTCCGCGGAGAGCTTCGGGAGGGTGAGGAGGCCGTCCGCGTCGGTCTCCAGTGCCAGGGTGCGTACGGGCTTTTCGTCCGCGTCCTTGAAGTAGGGGCCCTTGTCGTTCTCGGTGACGTCGAGGAGCGACTTGACGAGGGTCGCCTTGACCGCGACGTTGTCCGCGATCGCGCCCCGGTAGGTGGCCTTGAGGCCGATCTGCTCCGCGAACTCCCCGTTCGGGACGCAGGTCAGCGCGGTGGTCGTGGTGCGGGCGAGGGCGTCGGCCCGGCGGGCGGTGACGGTGACCTTGTGGTCGAGAGCGGCCACGGTACGGCCGACGACGGTGGCGCGGACCGTGACCGTGCCGGTCTTCTCCCCGGCCACGAGCGCCGGGGCGGTGGCCTTGCCCGCGCTGTCGGTCTGGACGGTCGCGACCTTCTCGCCACCGGTGAAGGTGGTGTCCGAGTCGCCGACGACGGTGAAACGGACCCGGACCTTCGCCACGGCCTTGCCCGCCTTGGTCTCGGTGCGGGTGACGAGCCTGCCGGTGAAGGTGTCGCCGGCCATGGCCGTGAGGTTCGCCGCGCCCGCGTTCTCCAGGTGGTCCACCGTGTCGGTGGGGGTGCCCGGAGTGCCGGGCGTCGAGGGCGGGTTGGTGGTCGGCGGGGGCGGCGTGGTGGTGCCGCCGCCGGGCTCCTCGGTCTCCGGCTTCTCCGGCTTCGGCGGGGTGGGGCTGGGGCTGGGGCTCGCCGAGGAGTCGCCGTTGTCGTTCCCGCCGCTGCCGGAGCTGTCGGTGTTGCCGGAGCTCGGGGTCTCGGGCAGGGAGCCGGTGCCGTCCGGGATCTCGTGGGTGCCCTTGCGGTAGTACTCCAGCCACGTCATGACGGTGTTGTAGTACTCCGTCGAGTTGTTGTAGCTGAGGATCGCGCTGCGCAGGTTGGCGTCGTTCGACAGGTCCCAGTCGAAGCGGCACAGATAGTGGCCGGCGGCGAGGGCGGCGTCGTAGATGTTGTTGGGGTCCTTGACGCCGTCGTCGTTGCCGTCGCGGCCCGCCCACTCCCAGGTGGAGGGGATGAACTGCATCGGGCCGACCGCCCGGTCGTGCGTGGTGTCGTCGTCGTACACGCCGTTGTCGGTATCGCTGATGTTCGCGAAGCCGTTGCCGTTGAGCTGCGGGCCGAGGATGCCGGTCGTCGTGCCCTCGGCGTCGACCTGGCCGCCGCGCGCCTGGCCGGACTCCACCTTGCCGATGGCGGCGAGGAGCTGCCAGGGCAGATTGCAGCCGGGCTTGGAGTCGCGCAGCGACGACTCCGCCTTCTTGTAGGCGTCGAGGACGGTCGCGGGTATGCCGCGCTCGGAGCCGCCGGTGGTGCCCGAGGTGCCGCCCGTGCCCGTCGTCGGGGTGGGGCTGTCGAGGGGCGGAAGGTCCGTGAAGTACTGGGAGTTGCCCGAGGCGGTCTCGTCCGCCTGGGTGCTCATCTCCGGCGAGGGCGCGCCCGCGCTCTGTCTGCCCGCGCTGTCGGTGGTCACTCCCGGGGCCTGGGAGGCGGCCAGCGCCGCCACCGTGGCCGCGGCCAGGGCGGTCGTGGCCGCCCCCTTGCGGAGCCTCAAACCGAACTGCGCCGCCATTGAGTGAACCCCTCCCGGTGGCCGAACGCCTCGGCGTTCTTCCCGTGTGTCCGTCTACTGATGCCTCGGGCATTCTCCGGTTTCGCCGGACCGGCTTCCCTGCCCAGGTACACCGACTCCGGAGTTGCGGTCTTGGTTGCCCTGTTCCGGCATTCCCTTTTCCAGAACTCCGGTGGCCACCGCACCAACCGGCACGACGGCCCAGGCGACCCTACGACAACTTCCGTCGCCCGGACACCCGTTCGTGCCCGGTATTCACCTATTGGCCATATCGGTTTCCTGTCACGCGGGCACGCTTCGGAGGGGCGGGCCCGAGTCGCGCATACTGGCGACCGGTCATCGCCGGACCGACCCGTCCGGTCAAAGTCCGTCACAGGGGGACGACTTGCCCTTCACGCTCAGCCACGCGGCCGCCGTACTGCCCGCCCTGCGGGGGAACGGGACCGCACGCGGACCTCTGGTGGCGTCGGTCCTCGTCGCCGGTTCGTTCGCGCCCGACATGACCTACTACGTGGCGAGCGTCCTGCCCGAGGCCATGGAGTTCGGCGATGTCACGCACTCCTTCGCCGGGGTCTTCACCGTCGACGTCCTCGTCACCTGGGCGCTGGTCGGGCTGTGGCTGCTGCTCCGTGAGCCGCTGGTCGCGCTGCTGCCGAGGGGGCGGCAGGGCAGGGTGGCCGCGCTGGTGCGCTGCGGGAGCGGGGCGCGGCGGTTCAGCCCCTCGCTGGTCCTGTGGTGGTACGTGTCCGCCGCCCTCGGATCGCTGACCCATGTGGTGTGGGACGCGTTCACGCATCTCGACCGGTGGGGGATGCGGCTCTTCCCCGTCCTCGGCGAGGAGATCGCGGGCTCGCCGCTCTACTGGTACCTCCAGTACGGCGGCTCCGCGGTCGCGGCGGTCGCGATCGCCGCCTTCCTCCGGCTGGCCCTGCGCCGGCAGCCGGTGGCCGAGCCCGTGGGCGTGCCCGTGCTGTCCTCGGCCGACCGGTGGGTGGCGGGCGCGGTCATCGGGGGCTGCGCGCTGGTCGCGGCCGTGCAGCGGGTGGCCCGCTGGTGGGCGCACTGGGGTGCGGTCGCCAAGCCGTACGAGGTGATCCCGACCGTGTGCTTCGGGGCGGGCGCCGGGCTGGTGGTCGGCGTGGTCCTGTACGGCGTCGGTGTCAGGGCGCGGCGTCCGGCTCCGGCCGCTCCGGTGCCCGGCGTCGACGCGGAGGCGGACAGCTCGGTCCGCCGCTGAGGGCCGGGCGCCGGGCGGGTACTCCGCTGGGGATGCGGGGTCTGGCGGCGCGGGGGGCGTACGGGGGGACGTGTCCGAGGAGGGCCGCCAGGGGGTGGGTCAGCGGCCAGGGGTAGAGGCTGTGCGGCCGTCGGACGCGTGGGCCGGTCCAGGGGGCCCTGGCGAGGCGGGTTCGCATCCCTGACAGGCGGGTGGCAGCTGTCGCTGTACGGCGGCGGAGCGTGCGTATGCCCATGCGGGCATCCTTGCGGTTGCGCTCCGCTGGGGGCGCGGTGGTGGGGGCCGGTCGGGTGACACCGGGCGCGGGGTGCGGGTGCGGGTGCGGGTGGTTTTGGGTGCGGGTGGTTTTGGGTGCGTGGTCAGGTGCGGGTGCGTGTCTTGGTCGGGTGCGGGGTCGGGTGCGGGGTCGGGTGCGGGTGGGTGGGGGCTGGTCGCGCAGTTCCCCGCGCCCCTGAAAAGCCGGGGCTGCGCCCCGTGCTTTTCAGGGGCGCGGCCCCGTCGCCTTTCACGGGCCCGCAAACGCGTGTCGCCCCTCACGCCCCGCAGACCCGTCGCTCTTCAGTTCGGCGGCGCCCAGTCTCTTGAGGGGCGCGGGGAACTGCGCGAGAAGCACCACCGGGCCCGCGCCCGACAACGCAGCCCGCCCGCACCCGTCGCCCCCCGTCGCCCCCCGTCGCCCCTTGGTCGTCAGTGCGCCGCCGACTCCCAATCGGGGCCGTACCCCACCGAGACGTCCAGCGGGGCCCGCAGATGAACCGCGTTGGCCATCTCGTGGCGGAGGATCCGCTCCGTGCGGTCGCGCTCTCCGGGGGCGATCTCCAGGACGATTTCGTCGTGGACCTGGAGGAGCATCCGGGAGGCGAGGCCCGCCTCGTCCATGGCACGGCCGACGTTCAGCATGGCGATCTTGACGATGTCCGCGGCGGTGCCCTGGATGGGCGCGTTGAGAGCCATCCGCTCGGCGGCCTCGCGACGCTGGCGGTTGTCGCTGTTGAGGTCGGGCAGATAGCGGCGGCGGCCGAAGAGCGTCGCCGTGAAGCCCGTCGCCCTCGCCTCGTCGACGGCCCGGCGCAGATAGTCCCGTACGCCGCCGAACCGCTCGAAGTACGCGTCCATCAGGGCCCGCGCCTCACCCGCGTCGATGTTCAGCTGCTGGGAGAGGCCGAACGCGGAAAGGCCGTAGGCCAGGCCGTACGACATCGCCTTGATCTTGCGGCGCATCTCCGCGTCCACGGCGGACTGCTCGACGCCGAACACCTGCGCGGCGGCCGTGGTGTGCAGGTCCTCGCCGGAGGTGAACGCCTCGATCAGGCCCTCGTCCTCGGAGAGGTGGGCCATCACACGCAGTTCGATCTGGCTGTAGTCGGCCGTCATCAGGGACTCGAAGCCCTCGCCGACGACGAAGCCCCGGCGGATGGCCCGGCCCTCGTCGGTGCGCACCGGGACGTTCTGGAGGTTGGGGTCCGTGGACGACAGCCGGCCCGTGGCGGCGACCGTCTGGCTGAAGGTGGTGTGGACGCGGCCGTCCGCGGCGATCGTCTTGATCAGGCCCTCGACGGTGACCCGGAGCTTCGCCTGCTCACGGTGGCGGAGCATGATCACCGGCAGCTCGTTCTCCGTCTGGCCGGCCAGCCAGGCGAGAGCGTCCGCGTCCGTGGTGTAACCGGTCTTCGTGCGCTTGGTCTTGGGCAGGCCCAGCTCGCCGAAGAGGACCTCCTGCAGCTGCTTGGGCGAGCCGAGGTTGAACTCGTGCCCCGCCGCCGCGTGCGCCTCCTTCACCGCCTGCTGCACCGCGCCCGCGAACATCTGCTCCATGGCCTCCAGATGGGCCCGGTCCGCCGCGATGCCGTGCCGCTCCATCCGGGCCAGCAGCGCGGAGGTCGGCAGTTCGACGTCCCGGAGGAGATCGGCCGCGCCGACCTCCTGAAGGCGCTCCCCGAAGGCCGCGCCGAGGTCGAGGATCGCGCGGGCCTGCACCATCAGCGCGTCGGCCTCGGCGCCCTCGTCCGCGCCGAACGCCAGCTGCCCGTCGGCCGTGGCGGCGGGCGCCAGCTCGCGGCCCAGGTACTCCAGGGAGAGCGCGTCCAGGTCGAAGGAGCGGCGGCCCGGCTTGACCAGGTAAGCGGCGAGCGCGGTGTCCATGCCGACGCCCTCGACGGTCCAGCCGTGATCGGCGAAGACCCGCATCGACGCCTTGGCGTTGTGGAACACCTTCGGTCTGGCCGGGTCGGCGAGCCACGCCGCCCACGCCGTCTCGTCGGCCTCGTCCAGCTGGCTCGGGTCGAACCAGCCCGCCGCTCCCCCGCCCGCCGCTCCCCCGCCCGCCGCTCCCCCGCCCGCCGCGAGCGCGATCTCGGCGACCGAGCCGGTGCCGAGCGCCCAGGTGTCGACGGTGGCGACGCCGAGGATCTCCGTGCCGTGCTCGGCGAGCCAGGGGGCCAGCTCGCCGGAGCCGAGGACCGTGCCGTCCACCTCGACGCCGGGGGCGGCCGGCTCACCGGCGTCGGCCTCCTCGGCGCCCGGGTCGACGGCGAGCAGACGCTCGCGCAGCGACGGGTTGCGGATCTCCAGGGTGTCCAGGACCATCGCGACGGCCTTGCGGTCGTACGCCTCCCGCTCCAGGTCGGCGACGGCCTTGGGCAGCTCGACCGTGCGCACCATCTCGGTGAGGCGGCGGTTGAGCTTGACGGCCTCCAGATGGTCGCGGAGGTTCTGCCCGGCCTTGCCCTTGACCTCCTCGACGCGCTCGACGAGGTCAGCGAACGAGCCGAACTGGTTGATCCACTTCGCGGCGGTCTTCTCGCCGACGCCGGGGATGCCGGGGAGGTTGTCGGACGGGTCGCCGCGCAGGGCCGCGAAGTCCGGGTACTGGGCCGGGGTGAGGCCGTACTTCTCGAACACCTTCTCGGGGGTGAACCGGGTCAGCTCCGAGACGCCCTTCGTCGGGTAGAGCACGGTGGTGTGCTCGCTGACGAGCTGGAAGGAGTCGCGGTCGCCGGTGACGATGAGGACCTCGAAGCCCGCGGCCTCGGCCTGGGTGGCGAGGGTGGCGATGATGTCGTCGGCCTCGAAGCCGTCGACGGCGAAGCGGGCGGCGTGCATCGCGTCGAGCAGCTCGCCGATCAGCTCGACCTGGCCCTTGAACTCGTCCGGGGTCTTGGAGCGGTTCGCCTTGTACTCGGTGAACTCCTCCGAGCGCCAGGTCTTGCGGGAGACGTCGAACGCGACCGCGAAGTGGGTGGGGGCCTCGTCGCGCAGCGTGTTCGCCAGCATCGACGCGAAGCCGTAGATCGCGTTGGTCGGCTGGCCCGTCGCCGTCGTGAAGTTCTCCGCGGGCAGCGCGAAGAACGCGCGGTAGGCCAGCGAGTGCCCGTCCATGAGCATCAGCCGGGGACGGCTGCCGCCGGGGGTGCTGTCGGTCTTCTTCGTTCCAGTCTCTGCCACGCCCCCGATCCTGCCACGTACCACTGACACCCGGCCCCCGCCTCCGGCGCCCGTCCCGTCCGCCGGTCCCGTCCGCCGGTCCCGCTCGTTTCCCGTCGTGCGTGCGTGCGAGGATCGGAGTCGTAGCCTCACGCCCGAATCAGCACACGCGTACGCGAATGGGGAGCAGCCATGGCCGGCAAGGCGCCGAAGAGTGATCCGGTTCAGGACGCGCCGCGGGTCGCGGAGCCCAAGCACGCGGCGGCGGGCCTGCCGGCGATCGGGCACACCTTGCGGATCGCGCAGCAGCAGATGGGGGTGAAGCGGACCGCGCTGACGCTGCTGCGGGTCAATCAGAAGGACGGCTTCGACTGCCCCGGCTGTGCCTGGCCGGAACCGGACCACCGGCACGCCGCGGAGTTCTGCGAGAACGGCGCCAAGGCGGTCGCCGAGGAGGCCACGCTGCGGCGGGTCACCCCGGAGTTCTTCGCCGCCCACGGCGTGGCCGATCTCGCCACGCGCAGTGGCTACTGGCTGGGGCAGCAGGGGCGGCTCACCCACCCCATGTACCTGCCCGAGGGCGGCGAGCGGTACGAGCCGGTGTCCTGGGAGCGCGCCCTCGACATCGTCGCCGAGGAGCTGAAGGCCCTCGCCTCTCCCGACGAGGCCCTCTTCTACACCTCCGGCCGGACCAGCAACGAGGCCGCTTTCCTGTACCAGCTCTTCGCCCGCGAGTTCGGCACGAACAACCTGCCGGACTGCTCCAACATGTGCCACGAGTCCTCGGGCTCCGCGCTCAACGAGACGATCGGCATCGGCAAGGGCAGCGTCCTGCTGGAGGACCTCTACAAGGCCGATCTGATCGTCGTCGCCGGCCAGAACCCGGGGACGAACCATCCTCGGATGCTGTCCGCCCTGGAGAAGGCCAAGGCGAACGGCGCGAGGATCATCACCGTGAACCCGCTGCCCGAGGCCGGCCTGGAGCGGTTCAAGAACCCGCAGACCCCGCAGGGCATGCTCAAGGGCGCCGCCCTCACCGACCTGTTCCTGCAGATCCGCATCGGCGGCGACCAGGCACTGTTCCGCCTCCTGAACAAGCTGGTCCTGCAGACGGAGGGTGCCGTCGACGAGGCATTCGTCGCCGAGCACACCCACGGGTTCGAAGAGTTCGCCGAGGCCGCCCGCGCCGCCGACTGGGACGAGACGCTCACCGCGACCGGCCTGACCCGCGAGAAGATCGACGAGGCGCTGCGCATGGTGCTCGCCTCGAAGCGGACCATCGTCTGCTGGGCCATGGGCCTCACCCAGCACAAGCACTCCGTGCCGACCATCCGCGAGGTGGTCAACTTCCTTCTGCTGCGCGGCAACATCGGCCGCCCCGGCGCCGGTGTCTGCCCGGTGCGCGGGCACTCGAACGTGCAGGGCGACCGCACCATGGGCATCTTCGAGCGGCCCGCCCCGGCGTTCCTGGACGCCCTGGAGAAGGAGTTCGGCTTCGCCCCGCCCCGGGAGCACGGCTACGACGTCGTCCGGGCCATCAAGGCCATGCGGGACGACAGGGCGAAGGTGTTCTTCGCGATGGGCGGCAACTTCGTGTCGGCCTCCCCCGACACGGAGGTCACGGAGGCGGCGATGCGCCGGGCCCGGCTCACCGTGCATGTGTCGACGAAGCTGAACCGCTCGCACGCCGTCACGGGCGCGCGGGCGCTGATCCTGCCCACCCTGGGCCGCACCGAGCGCGATCTCCAGGGCGGCGGCGAGCAGTTCGTGACCGTCGAGGACTCGATGGGCATGGTGCACGCCTCACGCGGCCGGCTGGAGCCCGCCGGCGGGCAGCTGCTGTCCGAGACGGCCATCGTGTGCCGGCTGGCCCGCCGGGTCCTCGGCGAGGAGAGCCGCACACCGTGGGAGGAGTTCGAGAAGGACTACGCGACCATCCGCGACCGCATCGCGCGCGTGGTCCCCGGTTTCCAGGACTTCAACGCGCGCGTGGCCGACCCGAACGGCTTCGCCCTCCCGCACGCCCCGCGCGACGAGCGCCGCTTCCCCACGGCCACCGGCAAAGCCAACTTCACGGCCGCGCCCGTCGAGTACCCCGAACTGCCCGAGGGCCGTCTGCTCCTTCAGACGCTGCGCTCGCACGACCAGTACAACACCACGATCTACGGCCTCGACGACCGCTACCGGGGCATCAGGAACGGCCGCCGGGTCGTCCTGGTCAACCCCGAGGACGCGCGGGAGCTGAAGCTCGCCGACGGGTCGTACGTGGATCTCGTCGGCGAGTGGAAGGACGGTGTGGAGCGCCGGGCCGACGGCTTCCGGGTGGTGCACTATCCGACGGCCCGCGGCTGTGCCGCCGCCTACTACCCGGAGACCAACGTCCTGGTCCCGCTGGACGCCACCGCCGACACCAGCAACACCCCGGCCAGCAAGTCCGTCGTGGTCCGTCTGGAACAATCGTCGACCGACTGAGCGTTTGCTCAGGAGGGCCGGCGCACCCGCGCCGGCGGCGCCCCCGGCCGGCGGCGCGCGACCGACGACGAACGGAGCCCCATGGGCGAGCAGCACCACGCGAAGTTCCCGCAAGAGGTCATCGACGAGTACGCGGCCCTCGGCATCGACCTGGTGGCGATGTTCTCCGCCGGACATCTGGGCACCCGTATGGGCGTCCGGATCGTGGAGGCGTCGGCGGACCGGGTCGTGGGGACGATG
This sequence comes from Streptomyces phaeolivaceus, assembly GCF_009184865.1. NCBI lineage: Bacteria > Bacillati > Actinomycetota > Actinomycetes > Kitasatosporales > Streptomycetaceae > Streptomyces > Streptomyces phaeolivaceus. The sequence goes on from NZ_CP045096.1 coordinate 2,170,078, forward strand.
CCGGTGGAGGGCAACACCCAGCCGTACGGGCTGCTGCACGGCGGCGCGTCCGCCGTGCTCGCGGAGACGCTGGGGTCGGTCGGCTCCATGCTGCACGCCGGCAGCTCCAAGATCGCCGTCGGCGTCGACCTGAACTGCACCCACCACCGGGGCGTACGGTCCGGGCTGGTCACCGGTGTCGCCACACCGCTGCACCGGGGCCGCTCGACGGCGACGTACGAGATCGTCGTCAGCGACGAGGCGGGCAAGCGGGTGTGCACGGCCCGCCTGACCTGTCTGCTGCGCGACGCCCCGGTGGCGGCGGGTGAGCCGGCGCGGGCGGCGGATTGACCGCGGCGAAGGCCGGGCGGGCGGCGGTGACGGCCACTTCGCCTCTGGTCGCCCGGGGCGGACAGGCCCTAGCGTCGAGGCATGGCAACGGGAGGAGCGCCCCGCCGTCCGGGGGCGGCACTCGGGCCGACGCTGCTGATCGGCGTCCTGGTCACCGGGTGCGCGGCGGGCACGACGGACGGGCGGACGGACGGACGCGGCGGCTCGCCGTCGGCCTCGGCCACCCCGCACCGGCCGTCCCCGTCGGCCACGCCGCCCGAGGCGTTGTGCGCGCGGATCGTCGCGCACTGGGCGCGGGAGGTGCTGGACGGCGGCACCTACGGGGACTACCAGTCCATGGGGCTGTCGAACGGGCAGTACGACGTCCTGCGGGCGGTCGTGGACGCGGCACGGGCGGAGAAGGAGCGCGCGGGGCCGACCGCCGCCGAGCGGCTGATCGTCCGGCGGGCACGCGCGGACTGCCGGGAGCTGTATCGCTCGGGCGGTCCGGGCGGGGGTCCCTGGTCATGAGCGGTGTCGGCCCGGTCGAGCCCGGTGAGGGCACGCGCGCGGGGGACGCGCCGGGACCGGGCTCCGCGTCCGCGCCGGAGCCCCCTCGCGGGCCGTTGGCGCAGGTGTACGCCCGGCACCGCCGCGCCGTGCTCGCGGTGGCGGCGGCCATGTCCGTACTGGCCGGCGGCGTCGCCCTGTACGCGACCCGGCCGCACCCGGCGCCGACGACGCCGGAGCCGACGCCGAGGGAGGCCCCGTACCCCTCCCAGGCGATCGGGGTGAGCTATCTGGGCCCGGTGACCCGGTCCGCCGGGACGCCGCGCGGGAGCTTCGGCTTCGAGCTGGAGCTGCGCGTGCGGTACGGCCCGGCGATCACGGTCGAACGGATGGCCCAGCCGTACGCGGGTCTCAGCCTGCGGACGGACCCGCACACTCCGTTCCGGATCGGGACGAAAGAGCCCCGAAAGATCGTCATCACCATGCGCATCACGGAATGCGGAAAAGTGCCGGAGAACGCCGGACTTCCTTTCCTGGATGTAACTCTACGTAATACGCGCGCAATAGAACCGCACAGTTTCATCTTGGGCGAGCGCTATGCGCAGGACCTCTCCGATGCCCTCCAAGTCGCCTGTAGCAACGATTCCATGTCATCACCAAAAGCCTGAACACTCCTGAACCTACCCGCGTCGACCCTGCGGGTTCTCAGCATGCGGACAGGGCGAATCGGCCTGAATTCCGCACATCCACCCACTGAGTACCGCTCTGCATTACCTCGTGTCATAACAAGAGCGTCACAGCCTTGGTCAGACTCTCCTCCACGTTCCCCACACACGCTTAGAGTCACGCCCAGTCACCGCGCCAACGGAATCGAAGTCACGTCTTCGGCCCAGCGCTCGACTCGGCCGCTTCCAAACAGGAAGGGCCGTGCCAGGGAAAGGACTGATCGTGCGTCAACGTTCGCTCATCGCCATCACCGCCGCTCTGGCGGCGGGAGCACTCACTCTCACCGCCTGTGGTTCGCGCGACGAGGGCAACGGCGGCTCGGACACCAGCGGTGGCACCAAGATCGTCATCGGCGTCGACGCCCCGCTGACCGGTGACCTCTCCGCCATGGGCCTCGGCATCAAGAACTCCGCCGACCTCGCCGCCAAAACGGCCAACAAGGAGAAGTACGTCGAGGGCATAACCTTCGAGATCGAGGCTCTCGACGACCAGGCGCAGCCCTCCTCCGGCCAGCAGAACGCCGCCACCTTCGTCGCCAACAAGGACATCCTCGGCGTCGTCGGCCCGCTGAACTCCGGCGTCGCCGAGTCCATGCAGAAGGTCTTCGACGACGCCAAGCTCGTCGAGGTCTCCCCCGCCAACACCGGCCCGACCCTCACCCAGGGCCCCAAGTGGGAGACCGAGAAGGTCCGCCCGTACAAGTCGTACTTCCGCACCGCGACCACGGACGCCATCCAGGGCCCGTTCGCCGCGCAGTACCTGTACAACAAGGCCAAGAAGACGAAGGTCTTCGTCATCGACGACAAGAAGACCTACGGCGCCGGCCTCGCGGGCACCTTCACCAAGGAGTTCGAGAAGCTCGGCGGCAAGGTCGTCGGCACCGAGCACATCGACCCCGAGACCAAGGACTTCTCCGCGGTCGCCACCGAGGTCAAGTCCTCCGGCGCCGACGTCGTCTACTACGGCGGCGAGTACCCGCAGGCCGGCCCGCTCACCAAGCAGATCAAGGCCGCCGGCGCCAAGATCCCCGTCGCCGGCGGCGACGGCATCAACAACCCGGCCTACATGGACCTCGGCGGCGACGCCGCCACCGGCGACTTCTCCACCTCCGTCGGCGCCCCGGTCGAGACGCTCGACTCCGCCAAGGAGTTCGTCGCCAACTACACCGAAGCGGGCTACAAGGAGCCCTACGCGGCCTACGGCGGCTACTCCTACGACAGCGCCTGGGCGATCATCGAGGCCGTCAAGAAGGTCGTCGAGGACAACGACGGCAAGCTCCCCGACGACGCCCGCGCGAAGATCACCGAAGCCATGCAGAACGTCTCCTTCGACGGCGTCACCGGCAAGGTCTCCTTCGACGAGTACGGCGACACGACCAACAAGCAGCTGACCGTCTACAAGGTCGAAGGCGGGGAGTGGAAGGCGGTCGAGTCCGGCACGTACACCGGCTGACCCCACCCGCACACACATGAGCCGCGCGGGGCGCTGCACTACAGCGCCCCGCGCGGACTCGCATCCGGTCACATTCGTCGAACATCCGAATCTCGGAAGGACATGCGGTGAACGAACTGCCGCAGCAGCTGGTCAACGGCCTGCTACTGGGATCCATGTACGGGCTGGTCGCCATCGGCTACACGATGGTCTATGGCATTGTCCAGCTCATCAACTTCGCCCACGGTGAGATATTCATGCTGGGCGGCTTCGGTGCCATCACGGTCTACCTGTACGTGCTGCCCGACGGCACCACCCTGTGGGTGGCGCTCCCCCTCATGCTCATCGGCGGCATCATCGTCGCCGTACTCGCGGCCGTCGGAGCGGAACGCCTCGCCTACCGCCCCCTGCGCACCGCCCCACGCCTGGCACCCCTGATCACCGCCATCGGCCTCTCCCTCGCGCTCCAGCAGGCCGTATGGGCCTGGTACCCGGACGCCAAGGAGTCCGTGAACTTCCCGCAGATCGACGGCGGCCCCTTCGAGATCGGCAACGTCACCATCCAGACCGGTGACATCTTCCTGCTCGTCGCCGCCCCGATCAGCATGGCGGTCCTCGCCTACTTCGTCATGAAGACCCGCACCGGCCGCGGTATGCAGGCCACCGCGCAGGATCCCGACACCGCCAAGCTCATGGGCATCAACACCGACCGCATCATCGTGGTCGCCTTCGCCCTCGGCGCCGCGTTCGCCGCCGTCGGAGCCGTCGCCTACGGCCTCAAGTACGGCCAGGTCCAGTTCCGCATGGGCTTCATCCTCGGCCTCAAGGCCTTCACCGCCGCCGTCCTCGGCGGCATCGGCAACATCTACGGCGCCATGCTCGGCGGCGTCGCCCTCGGCCTCGCCGAAGCCCTCTCCACCGCATACATCTCGGACATCCCCGGCATGGACCAGTTCGGCAGCCAGTCCTGGGCCAACGTCTGGGCGTTCGCACTCCTCATCCTCGTCCTTCTCGTCAGGCCCCAGGGCCTGCTCGGGGAGCGCGTGGCGGACAGGGCGTGACACCGATGACCACACAGACCACCGCATCCCCGGCGCCCGCCGCCAAGCACGACGACACTTCGAGGGGTCTCGTGGGCCTCCCGGAGAACACCGGCCGCGCACTCGCCACCGGCGGCGGCGCCCTCGCCGTCGTCTCCGCCTTCCTCTCCTGGACCTGGACCTCCGCCTTCCCCGGAAACCTCACCGTCTACGGCTACCCGGGCGGCCTCCAGATCCTCGTCCTCATCGGCGGCGCCCTCACCGCGCTCTTCGGCCTCGCCTCCTACGGCGTCAAGGGCCTGCGCTGGCTCACCCCCGCGGGTGCCGACAGCGCCATCAAGCTCGCCGCGCTCGGCACCTTCGCCACCGCCTGGTACACGGTCCTCGCCATCAGCCTCCAGCTCGGCGGCATCGTCAACCTGGAGCCCGGCGGCTACGTCGCAGCCGTCGCCACCCTCGCCGCCCTCCTCGGCGCCCTCGCCCTGCCCTTCACACGGCCGCAGCCCGAGACAGCAGACCCTGAGGACAGCTCCTGGGAACAGTTCCAGCTCGGCCTGCGCAACGCCTGGGCCGTCGTCAAGGCCTGCTTCGCCGGCGGCACCGCCGCCCCGGCACGCCAACTCCCCGCCTACGCCGAGATCCTGGTCATCGTCGCGGCACTCGCCCTCGGCCTGACCGTCTTCACCTACGGCATCGGCACCGAGTACGACGAACTCTTCGTCGGCTTCCTCATCACCGCCGGCTTCGGCTTCGCCGCCCTCTCCAAGGCCGGCCTCGTCGCCCGCGTCTCAGCGCTCACCGCCAAGCACCGCACGGTCACCATGATCGGCGCGTTCGCCGCGGCGGCGGCGTTCCCCTTCACCCAGTCCGACGACCGCTACGCGACCATCGGCGTCTACATCCTGATCTTCGCCACCGTCGCCCTCGGCCTCAACATCGTCGTCGGCCTCGCCGGCCTCCTCGACCTCGGCTACGTCGCCTTCCTCGGCGTCGGCGCCTACACCGCGGCCATGGTCTCCGGCTCCCCCTCCTCACCCTTCGACATCCACCTGCCCTTCTGGGCCAGCGCCATCCTCGGCGCCGCCGTCGCCATGATCTTCGGCGTCATCATCGGCGCCCCGACCCTGCGGCTGCGCGGCGACTACCTCGCCATCGTCACCCTCGGCTTCGGTGAGATCTTCCGCATCGCGGTCCTCAACATGGACGGCACCTCCGGACCCGACATCACCAACGGCTCCAACGGCATCGCCTCGATCCCCAACCTCAACATCCTGGGCTTCGACTTCGGCGCCGAGCACACCATCGCCGGGTTCACCATCGCCCGCTTCGCCAACTACTTCTTCCTCATGCTGCTCATCACCCTCGTCGTGGTGATCGTCTTCCGACGCAGCAGCGACTCCCGCATCGGCCGCGCCTGGATCGCCATCCGCGAGGACGAGACCGCCGCACTGGCCATGGGCATCAACGGCTTCCGGGTCAAGCTCATCGCCTTCGCCCTCGGCGCCGCGCTCGCCGGCCTCGCCGGCACCGTCCAGGCCCACGTCACGTACACCGTGACACCCGAGCAGTACCAGTTCGCCCACGTGGTCCCGCCGAACTCGGCGTTCCTCCTCGCCGCCGTCGTCCTCGGCGGCATGGGCACCATCAGCGGACCCCTCGTCGGCGCGGCACTGCTCTACCTCATCCCGGCCAAGCTCCAGTTCCTCGGCGACCTCCAGCTCTTCGCCTTCGGCATGGCCCTCGTGCTCCTCATGCGCTTCCGCCCGGAGGGACTCATCCCCAACCGGCGCCGCCAGCTCGAATTCCACGAAGAGGCCGAAGCACCCACAGTCCTCAGCAAGGCAGGGGCCTGACCCATGACCACCGACACCACCACCAAGGACGCCACCCCCGGCGCCACCCCCGCCGAGACCGTCCTCGACGCCCGCGGCGTCACCATGCGCTTCGGCGGCCTCACCGCCGTACGCAACGTCAACCTGACCGTCAACAGCGGTGAGATCGTCGGACTGATCGGCCCCAACGGCGCCGGCAAGACGACCTTCTTCAACTGCCTGACCGGCCTCTACATCCCCACCGAGGGCGAGGTCCGCTACAAGGGCCAGGTCCTGCCGCCCAAGTCCTTCAAGGTCACCGCGGCCGGCATCGCCCGCACCTTCCAGAACATCCGTCTCTTCGCCAACATGACGGTCCTGGAAAACGTCCTCGTCGGACGCCACACCCGCACCAAGGAAGGCCTCTGGTCCGCCCTGCTGCGCGGCCCCGGCTTCCACAAGGCCGAAGCCGCCTCCCGGGCGCGCGCCATGGAGCTGCTGGAGTTCGTCGGCCTCGCCGAGAAGGCCGAACTCCTCTCCCGCAACCTCCCCTACGGCGAGCAGCGCAAGCTGGAGATCGCCCGCGCCCTGGCCAGCGAACCGGGTCTGCTCCTCCTGGACGAGCCCACCGCCGGTATGAACCCGCAGGAGACGCGCGCCACCGAGGAACTCGTCTTCGCCATCCGCGACAAGGGCATCGCCGTCCTCGTCATCGAGCACGACATGCGGTTCATCTTCAACCTCTGCGACCGCGTCGCCGTCCTCGTCCAGGGCGAAAAACTCGTCGAGGGCGACAGCGCCACCGTGCAGGGCGACGAGCGGGTCGTCGCCGCCTACCTCGGCGAACCCTTCGAGGACGCGCCCGGTCAGGACGAGGTCGCCGAAGTCGAAGCCGCCGAAGCGAACGCCGAGCCCACGAAGGACACCGCGCCCGGCGCGCCCGGCAAGGAGAACGACCGATGACCGCACTGCTCGAAGTCGAGGACCTCCGGGTCGCCTACGGCAAGATCGAAGCCGTCAAGGGCATCTCCTTCAAGGTCGAGGCCGGCGAGGTCGTCACCCTCATCGGCACCAACGGCGCCGGCAAGACCACGACCCTGCGCACCCTGTCGGGCCTGCTCAAGCCCGTCGGCGGCCAGATCAAGTTCAACGGCAAGTCGCTGAAGAAGGTCCCCGCGCACGACATCGTCGCGCTGGGCCTCGCCCACTCCCCCGAGGGACGGCACATCTTCCCGCGCATGACCATCGAGGACAATCTGCGCCTCGGTGCCTTCCTGCGCGACGACAAGGCCGGCATAGAGAAGGACATCCAGCGCGCCTACGACCTCTTCCCCATCCTGGGCGAACGCCGTAAGCAGGCCGCGGGCACCCTCTCGGGCGGCGAGCAGCAGATGCTGGCGATGGGCCGCGCGCTCATGTCCCAGCCGAAACTGCTGATGCTGGACGAGCCCTCCATGGGCCTGTCCCCCATCATGATGCAGAAGATCATGGCCACCATCGCCGAACTGAAGTCCCAGGGCACCACGATCCTGCTCGTCGAACAGAACGCGCAGGCCGCGCTCTCCCTCGCCGACCAGGGCCATGTCATGGAGATCGGCAAGATCGTCCTCTCGGGCACGGGCGGAGACCTGCTGCACGACGAGTCGGTCCGCAAGGCGTACCTCGGCGAGGACTGAGGCCGACGCCGGACATCTCGTACGACGAGGCCCGCACCCCCTTTCAGGTAGGGGGTGCGGGCCTCGTCATACGCGTACGAGCGGGGGCGGAGGTCAGCCCTTGGCGGCCTTCTTCTCGTCGGCGTCCTGGATGACCGCCTCGGCGACCTGCTGCATGCTCATCCGCCGGTCCATCGACGTCTTCTGGATCCACCGGAACGCGGCCGGCTCGGTCAGCCCGTACTCCGTCTGCAGAATCGACTTCGCGCGGTCGACGAGCTTGCGGGTCTCCAGGCGGAGCGTGAGGTCGGCGACCTCCTTCTCCAGCTCCTTCAGCTCGGTGAACCGCGACACCGCCATCTCGATGGCCGGCACCACATCACTCTTGCTGAACGGCTTCACCAGATACGCCATCGCACCCGCGTCCCGGGCCCGCTCCACGAGGTCGCGCTGCGAGAACGCGGTCAGCATCAGCACGGGCGCGATGCGCTCCTCGGCGATCTTCTCGGCCGCCGAGATGCCGTCCATCTTGGGCATCTTCACATCGAGGATCACCAGGTCCGGCCGGTGCTCCCGGGCCAGCTCGATGGCCTGCTCGCCGTCCCCGGCCTCCCCCACGACGGAGTAGCCCTCCTCCTCCAGCATCTCCTTGAGATCGAGGCGGATGAGGGCCTCGTCCTCGGCGATGACGACACGGGTCGTCAGCGGAGGCACATGCGACTTGTCATCGTCGTCGGCGACGGGCTGGGGCGACTCGGGGGCGGTCACGGGGGCTCCTCGTTCGGGGCAGGGGTACTGCTGACAAGAGACTACCTAGCTGCAGGTCACTCCGGTGAACCGGTACACTTCCCGCAGCTACACAGCTTGCCCGGTTGGAGGAACTGGTCAGACTCGCGGTGCTCAAACCACCGTGCCTTAGGGCATGTGGGTTCGAATCCCACACCGGGCACTTCAGAAGCGGATGTTCACGTTCTCGTGAACATCCGCTTTTTGCTGCACGCGGTCGCGATCAGTCACCGAGAGTGGCCGCATGTACGACGCCAGCACACGCAAGCGAGCACTCGCACTGGTGGCTCAGGGGCGCAGCCTCAACTCGGTGAGCCGAGAAACCGGCATCTCACGCTCCGCCATCCGTGCCTGGCAGGAGCGCCTTGAGCCCCTGCCCCGAATGGCGACTCCGGCCCCCGGGCCACCCGCCGATGAACCTGCATACGCCTACCTACTCGGCCTCTATCTCGGCGACGGGTGCATCAGCGCCCACCCACGCGGTACTGGCTACTACCTCCGCATCGCGTGCGCCAACGCATGGCCCGGGCTCCTCAAACAGTGTCGCGAAGCGATCACGGCGGTACGGCCCGGCATTGGCGTCTACGCTCTCCAGAAAGAGGGCTACACGATGGTGACCAGCTACTACCGACACTGGCCTCTGCTCTTCCCCCAGCACGGCCCCGGCAAGAAGCATGAACGTCCCATCGCCCTCGCGCCCTGGCAGCAAACCATCGTCGGCACGTATCCCTGGGAGTTCATCCGGGGCCTCATCCACTCCGACGGCTGTCGCATCACCAACTGGACGACCCGTGTCGTCGGAGGGGAACGCAAGCGCTACGAATACCCCCGGTACTTCTTCACCAACGTGTCGAGCGACATCGTCCAGCTCTTCACAACAACGCTTGACCAAGTAGGCGTCGACTGGAAGCTCGCGAACGCACGCAACATCTCCATCGCCCGCAAGGCCTCCGTCGCCCTCATGGACACCCACGTCGGCCCCAAGTACTGACGGCCTACCTCGGGCCGTCGTCCTCCCCGATGTGGTGGACGCGCACCATGTTCGTGAAGCCGGCCACCCCCGGCGGCGACCCCGCCGTGATCACGACCACGTCTCCCTTCTTGCAGCGGCCGTACCTCAGCAGCAGTTCGTCGACCTGGTCGACCATCGCGTCCGTGGAGTCGACCTCGGGGCCGAGGAAGGTCTCCACGCCCCAGGTGAGGCTGAGTTGGGAGCGGGTCGCCGGGGCGGGGGTGAAGGCGAGGAGGGGGATCGGGGAGCGGTAGCGGGAGAGTCGGCGGGCCGTGTCGCCGGACTGGCTGAAGGCGACCAGGAATTTCGCGTCGAGGAAGTCGCCGATCTCGGCCGCCGCGCGGGCCATCGCGCCGCCCTGGGTGCGGGGTTTGTTGTGTTCGGTGAGGGGCGGGAGTCCCTTGGCCAGCATGTCCGACTCCGCCGCGGCCACGATACGGCTCATCGTGCGGACCGTCTCCACCGCGTACTTGCCGACGCTGGTCTCGCCGGACAGCATCACCGCGTCCGTGCCGTCGAGGACCGCGTTGGCCACGTCACTGACCTCGGCGCGCGTGGGCCGGGAGTTGTGGATCATCGAGTCGAGCATCTGGGTGGCGACGATGACCGGTTTGGCGTTGCGCTTGGCGAGTTTGACGGTGCGCTTCTGGACCAAGGGGACCTGTTCCAGGGGCATTTCGACGCCCAGGTCGCCGCGCGCGACCATGATGCCGTCGAAGGCGGCGACGATCTCGTCGATGTTCGCCACCGCCTGCGGCTTCTCGATCTTGGCGATGACCGGGAGCCGGCGGCCCTCCTCGTCCATGATCCGGTGAACGTGCTCGATGTCCCGGGCGGAGCGGACGAAGGAGAGCGCGATGATGTCGAAGCCCGTGCGCAGGGCCCAGCGGAGGTCCTCCTCGTCCTTCTCGGACATGGCGGGGACCGATACGGCGACCCCGGGCAGATTCAGCCCCTTGTGGTCGGAGACCATGCCGCCCTCAACGACCTTCGTGCGGACACGGGGGCCGTCGACCGCCGTGACCTCCAGGGTGACCTTGCCGTCGTCGACGAGGATCCGCTCACCGGGGCTGACGTCGGCCGCCAGGCCGTCGTACGTCGTGCCGCAGATCTCGCTGTCCCCCTCGACGCCCTCCTCCACGCTGATGGTGAAGGTGTCGTCGCGTTCAAGGAGTACGGGGCCTTCGGTGAAGCGGCCGAGGCGGATCTTCGGGCCTTGAAGGTCGGCGAGGGTGCCGACGCTGCGGCCGGTCTCGTCGGCGGCCTTGCGGACGTGCTGGTGGCGCTCGTCGTGTTCGGCGTGGCCGCCGTGGCTGAGGTTGAAGCGGGCGATGTCCATGCCGGCCTCGACCAGGGCCTTGATCTGGTCGTACGAGTCGGTGGCGGGCCCGAGGGTGCAGACGATCTTTGCTCGGCGCATGGGGCGAGCCTATGGCTTACCCGCCGGTAGTGATTTGGTGGAGCGTGACTACTCAACGGCCGTTGGGTGAAGGGTAATTGACAAGTGATCACCGAATGGCCGTCAGACCTTGAAGGCGTTCCGGGGCGGCCCGGGACGGCGCGGAGCGGTGCGGGGCGGTGCGGCCCGGCGTCGGTCACAGTCGTGGGGGCAGCATCGTGAAGCGGGCGTTGACCTGTGCGTGGACGCGCTGGCGCTGGGGTTCGAGGTCGAGGGGCGCGGCGAGGTCGTCGGCCGCGGCGGCCAGGGAGCGCATTCGGCCGCCGGGGGCCGGGGGGCCGACGGGCTGGGGGGCCTCGGCTCCGATGTCGGCGAGTTCGACGAGTGCGGCGAGGGAGGTGCCGAGGGCTTCGGCGTACTCCCTGGCGCGCTGCACGGCTTCGCGTACGGCCTGTTGGCGGGCTTGCCGGTGGGCGGGCGAGTCGGGGCGGAGGGACCACCAGGGGCCGTCGACGCGGGTGAGGTCCAGATCGGCGAGACGGGAGGTGAGTTCGCCGAGTGCGGTGAAGTCGGTGAGTTCCGCGGTGATGTGGACGCGGCCGTGGTAGGCGTGGACCCGCTCCCCCCTGCTCTTCTCCTTGAGTTCGGGGGTGATGGAGAAGGCGCCGGTCTCCAGCCGTTCGACCGCGTCGCCGTAGCTCTTGACGAGGTCGAGGACGGTGGCGTTGCGGCGGGTGAGGTCGTCGAGGGCGGCGCGCCGGTCCTTGCCCCGGGCGAGGACGGTGACGCCGATGCGGGCCGTTTCGGGGTCGAACTCCAGGTGGGCTTCGCCGCGGACGGCGATGCGGGGCGCGTCGGGGGTGCCGTAGGGGAGGGCGGCGGGCTGGGCTTCCTCGGGGCTGGTGGTCATACGCCCCACTCTGTCACTCGTGTCCGCCGCCCGTGGCCTGGTCGTGGCACCCGCAGGTCACCAGATCGAAACCTGTGGGGGCTGTTGCGGCGGGGGCGGGACGGGTCAGAATCTACGCGCGTTGTGGCATCCGATGTCTACGCGCGTTGAGACCGTCCGTTCCTCCGAGGAGTGCCCAGAGATGCCCCTGAACCGCCGGAAGTTCCTGAAGAAGTCGGCCGTGACCGGTGCGGGAGTGGCCGTCGCCGGTACGGCGATGGCTCCCGGCGCGCGGGCGGCCACGGCGACGGCCGGCGGGAAGAAGGCCCCGCAGCGGTACCGCTTCACCGTGATGGGGACGACCGATCTGCACGGCAATGTCTTCAACTGGGACTACTTCACGGACAAGGAGTTCGACGACAAGGCGCACAACGACGTCGGTCTCGCGAAGATCTCCACGCTGGTCGACCGGATCCGCAAGGAGAAGGGGCGCCGGAACACGCTGCTCATCGACGCCGGTGACACCATCCAGGGCACGCAGTTGTCGTACTACTACGCGAAGGTGGACCCGATCACCGCCAAGGGCGGTCCGGTGCACCCGATGGCGCAGGCGATGAACGCGATGGACTACGACGCGGCGGCGCTGGGCAACCACGAGTTCAACTACGGCATTCCGGTGCTGCGGAAGTTCCAGGAGCAGTGTCGTTTCCCGCTGCTGGGCGCCAACGCGCTGGACGCGAAGACGCTGCGCCCGGCGTTCCCGCCGTACAGCATGCACCGGCTGCGTACGAAGCACGGGCGGGATGTGAAGGTGGCGGTGCTGGGGCTCACCAACCCGGGGATCGCGATCTGGGACAAGGCGAACGTGCAGGGGAAGATGACGTTCCCGGGGCTGGAGGAGCAGGCGGCGAAGTGGGTGCCGAAGCTGCGGTCGATGGGCGCGGACGTCGTCATCGTGTCGGCGCACAGCGGGTCGTCGGGGACGTCGTCGTACGGTGATCAGCTGCCGTACATCGAGAACGCGGCGGGGCTCGTGGCCGAGCAGGTTCCCGGGATCGACGCGATCCTGGTCGGGCACGCGCACACGGAGATCCCGGAGTACTTCGTCACCAACAAGGAGACCGGGAAGCAGGTCGTGCTGTCGGAGCCGCTGAAGTGGGGGCAGCGGCTGACGCTGTTCGACTTCGAGCTGGTGTGGGGCAAGGGCCGCTGGACGGTCGAGAAGGTCGCGGCGCAGGTCCTGAACTCCAACACGGTGGAGGAGGACCCGAAGATCGTGAAGATGCTCGGTGACGAGCACAAGAAGGTTGTCGCGTACGTCAATCAGATCATCGGTACGAACGCGTCCGAGATGACGTCGGTGGAGGCGCCCTACAAGGATGTGCCGATCATCGATCTGATCAACCACATCCAGGCCGACACGGTGAAGCAGGCGCTGGCGTCGGGTGAGTACGGGTCGCTGCCGGTGCTGTCGCAGGCGGCGGCGTTCTCGCGGAGCGCGGTGATCCCGGCGGGGAACGTCACCATCCGGGACGTGGCGGGTCTGTACGTCTTCGAGAACACGCTGGAGGCGCGTCTGATGACGGGCGCGCAGATGAAGGCGTATCTGGAGTTCTCGGCGAACTACTTCGTGCGGACGGCGGCGGACGCGGCGGTCGATCCGGCGAAGCTGACGAACGCGAACGGGACGCCGGACTACAACTACGACGCGGTGAGCGGTCTGTCGTACGAGATCGACATCGCGAAGCCGGCGGGGTCGCGGATCACGAACGTGCTGTTCGAGGGCGCGCCGCTGGCGGACGACCGGAAGTTCGTGTTCGCGGTGAACAACTACCGGGCCAACGGCGGCGGCAACTTCCCGCATGTCGCCGCGGCCCCGTTGCTGTGGTCGAACTCGGACGAGATCCGTAACACGATGATCGCGTGGGTGACGGCGAAGGGGTCGATCGACCCGGCGGCCTTCGCCTCGGTGGACTGGAAGCTGACGCGGAACGGTACGCCGGTCTTCTAGGGGAACGGTACGCCGTTGCTCCGGAGGTCCAGGAGTGACAGGTCGACGGTGTCGGCGAGGGCTTTCGCGCCGGCGTCGTCGACGTGGAGGCCGTCGCCGCTGTTGTGGTCGTCGCGGATGCGGGTGGGGCGGTCCGGGTCCGCGACGGCGGCGGCGATGTCGATGACGGCGTCGAAGGGGTGGTCGGTGCCGAGGAGCCAGGTGTTGACCTCGGCGCGCACGTGCTGGCCCTCCTCGGTGTCGTAGCCGGGGTAGACCGTGCCGGTGTAGGGGCCGATGGTGGCGCCGATGACGGTGAGTCCGGCGCAGTGGATACGGTCGGCGAGGGCGGTCAGGCCGGTGACGAGGTCGGCGGCCGTGGGGAGCTTGGCGGGTTCGGGGAAGGCGATGGCGCCGGGCAGGCCGAGGTCGTTGAGGCCGGTGTGGACGATGACATGGCTGACGCCGGGGATGTCGAGGACGTCCCGCTCGACCCGGGAGAGCAGAGCGGCGCCGATCTCGTCGGTGAGGAGCCGGGTAGGCATTTTCCTTGCAGCCGTCACCACTCCTGCCCTGCTTCTTTGCTGTTCGATTACCTTACGTCGGCGAGCGGTGTCAGTCGCAGGGCGGACTTCTCCCTGCGCGCGGCCGGGATCTGCGGCCGGGGTTCGAGGCCGAAGGTGGTGAAGGCGGTACGGCCGGGCAGCGGGTAGGGCTCCTTGTCGGTGAGGGTGTTGAGGATGGTGGCGCTGCGCCAGGCGGCGAGGCCCAGGTCGGGGGCGCCGACGCCGTGGGTGTGCAGTTCGGCGTTCTGGACGTAGACATGGCGGCCGGCGGCGGTGACGGACGGGTCGAGGATCATCCGGAACCGGTCGTCGACGCGGGGCCGTTCGCGGCTGTCGCGCCGCATGTACGGGTCGAGGCCGGCGAGGACGCGGTCGAGGGGGCGTTCGTGGTAGCCGGTGGCGAGGACGACGGCGTCGGTGGTGAGGCGGGAGCGGGTGCCCTGTTCGCCGTGTTCGAGGTGGAGTTCGACCTTGGTGGTGGCGAGGCGGCCGGCCGTGCGGACGTGGACGCCGGGGGTGAGGACGGCGTCGGGCCAGCCGCCGTCGAGGGTGCGGCGGTACAGCTCGTCGTGGATGGCGGCGATGGTGTCGGCGCCGATGCCCTTGTGGAGCTGCCACTGCGCGGCGACGAGCCGGTCCCGGGTGGGTTCGGCGAGGGCGTGGAAGTAGCGGGTGTAGTCCGGGGTGAAGTGTTCCAGGCCCAGCTTGGAGTACTCCATGGGCGCGAACGCCTCGGTGCGGCCGAGCCAGTGCAGCCGCTCGCGGCCGGCGGGCCGGTGGCGCAGCAGGTCGAGGAAGATCTCGGCCCCCGACTGTCCGGCACCGATGACGGTGACATGCCCGGCGGCCAGGAGGCGGTCGCGCTCGCCGAGGTAGTCGGCGGCGTGGACGACGGGCACGCCGGCCGCCTCGACGAGCGGCTTGAGGGGTTCGGGGACGTACGGTTCGGTGCCGACGCCGAGCACGATGTTGCGGGCGTAGGTGCGGCCGAGGACCTCGGTCTCCCCGTCGCCGTCCAGATGGGTGTGGTCGACCTCGAAGAGGTCCCGTTCGGGGTTCCAGCGCACCGAGTCGACCTGGTGTCCGAATCTCAGTCCCGGGAGGTTCTCGGCGACCCAGCGGCAGTAGGCGTCGTACTCGGCGCGCTGGATGTGGAACCGCTCGGCGAAGTAGAAGGGGAAGAGCCGGTCGCGGTCCCTGAGGTAGTTCAGGAACGACCAGGGGCTCTTCGGGTCGGCGAGGGTCACCAGGTCGGCCAGGAACGGGACCTGGACCGTGGCGCCCTCGATGAGGAGCCCGGGGTGCCAGTCGAAGCCGGGGCGCTGTTCGTAGAAGACGGCGTCGAGTTCGGCGAGGGGGTGGGCGAGGGCGGCGAGGGAGAGGTTGGCGGGGCCGATGCCGACGCCGACGAGGTCGCGGGGGGCTTCGGGTGCGCGCCGGTCGGGCGCGGGGGGCGTGCTCATCCGGGGGTGTGTCCTTCGGGGAGTGCTGCGAGGTCTACGAGCTTCAGCAGGGCGGTGAGATCGGCCGGGCGGGCGTACGGGTTGAGCAGGGTGACCTTGAGCCACAGACGGCCGTCGAGCACGGCGCGGCCTATGACGGCCCGGCCGTCGTGGAGGAGTCGGCGGCGTACGGCGGCCACGGTGTCGTCCGGGGCTCCGGCGGGCCGGAAGAGGACCGTGCTGAGGGTGGGCCGGTCGTGGAGTTCGAAGCCGGGGTGGGCCTCGACGGCGGTCGCGAACTCCTGGGCGAGGGCGCAGACCTGGTCGACGAGACGGCCGAGTCCGCCGCGGCCCAGGGTGGTGAGGGTGACGGCGATCTTGAGGATGTCGGGCCGCCGGGTGGTCCGCAGGGAACGGCCGAGCAGATCGGGCAGCCCGGCCTCGGTGTCGTCGTCCGCGTTGAGGTAGTCGGCCCGGTGGCCGAGGACGGCGAGGTCATGGGTGTCGCGTACGGCGAGGAGGCCGGCGGCGACCGGCTGCCAGCCGAGTTTGTGCAGGTCCAGGGTGATGGTGTGGGCGCGGGCGAGGCCGTCCAGGCGGGCCCGGTGCCGGTCGCTGAAGAGGAGTCCTCCGCCGTAGGCCGCGTCGATGTGGAGGCGGGCGCCGTGCGCCGCGCACAGGTCGGCGATCTCGGGCAGGGGGTCGATGAGCCCGGCGTCGGTGGTGCCGGCGGTGGCGGCGACCATGAGGGGCCCTTGGAGCTGGGTGAGGGCGTCGTCCAGGGCGGCGGGGTCCAGGACGCCTGCCGGGGTCGGGACGGCGACGGGGTCGGGCAGGCCGAGGAGCCAGGCGGCGCGGGGCAGGGAGTGGTGGGCGTTGGCCCCGTGGACGAGCCTTACCCCTGGGTGTGCCTCGCGGGCCAGCAGGACGGCGAGGTGGTTGGACTCGGTGCCCCCGGTGGTGACCAGCGCGTCGGCGGCACCGGCCGCCTCCGCCAGCGCCCGGGTCACCAGCGCTTCGAGCGCGGAGGCCGCCGGGGCCTGGTCCCAGGAGTCGAGCGACGGGTTCAGCACGGAGACGGCGAGGTCGGCGGCGGCTGCCACGGCCAGGGGCGGGGTGTGCAGATGGGCCGCGCACAGGGGGTCGGCCGGGTCGGCGGTGCCCGCCGCGAGGGCCCGGACCAGCCGCCGCAGCGCCTCCGGGTCGCCCTCGGCGGGCAGCGGCTCCCCGAGCGCGTCCCGCACCCTCGCCGCGACCGCCTCCGGGCCACCGGCCGGGAGGGGCCCGCCCCGCGCCTCGGCCCCCTCCCGCAACGCGTCGAGCACGATGTCGAGCAACGGCCGGAGCGCGGCGGGACCTTGGGGTCCCGAGGCGAGAGGCGGGGCGGTCATGGATTCCTCCGAGCACGGGGAATCCCATCTTGTACGCCGATCGGGTGCCGGACCCGAAAAGGCCGTTGATTACAACCGAAAGAGGGTACGGGGGAACGCCCGCAACGACAGCGCGCCCCGGTCTATCCCTCCCGCACCCGCAACGCCCGCGCCAGGTCGTCCAGCTGATCCACCAGCTTCCGCCGCAGCGCCGGGATCAGCTCACCGTCACGAAGGCACCGCTCCCCCAGCCCCAGCGTCTCGGGATCCACCGCGTACGCCGGGAACGCCCACCGCCCCGCCGCCTCCGCGATCGCCGGCCCGCGCCGAGCGGCCAGCGACGACGCGTCGGCCCAGTACCGCTCCACGTACTCCCCCAGCAGTTCCGCCTGCTCCGGCTGCCAGAACCCCTGGGCCGTCGCGGTGAACAGGTAGTTGGAGAGGTCGTCGCCGGTGAACATGGCCTCCCACGCGGCCCGCTTGGCCTCCGCCTCGGGCAGCGCGGCCCGGCAGCGGGCGGCGCCCTCCTGTCCGCTGGCGCTGGGGTCCCGCTCCAGCTCCGCGGCGATCTCGGCGGCGTCCACCGCGCCGAGCACGGCGAGGCGGCCGAGGACCCGCCAGCGCAGTTCGGGGTCCAGCTCGGGCCCGCCCGGAACCGTGCCGTCGGCGAGCCAGGCGGCGATGGTCTCGGGGTGGGCGGCGACGTCGATGAAGTGACGTACGGCGGTGAGGCGCAGCCCGGGGTTGTCGCCGTCCTCGGTGCGGCGGATGAGGTCGCGGCACAGCGAGCCGAGGGTGGCGAGGCCTGCGGCGCGCTGCTCGGGGGCGAGGAAGCGGTCGGCGACCTGGGTGGTGGCGAAGGCGAGGACGCCCTGCACGACGGCGAGGTCGGTCTCGCGCGGGAGGTGGGTGCGGGCCGCCTCCAGGTAGGCGGTGGGCGGGAGTTCGGCGTCGCGTACGGCGTCGCGCAGGGCGTTCCAGACGACCGCGCGGGTGAGCGGGTCGGGCAGGCCGCTGAGGTGGGCGGTGACGGCGGCGAAGGAGTCGGGGTCGAAGCGGACCTTGGCGTAGGTGAGGTCGCCGTCGTTGAGGAGGAGCAGCGCGGGCCGCTTGCCGATGGGCTGGTCGGTGGTCTGCGGGATGTCGAGTTCGACGCGGTCGCGGAGGGTGAGGTGACCCTGGTCGTCGCCGGGGTCCCGGTCGTAGACACCGACGGCGATGTGGTGGGGGCGGCTGCCGGTGCGGTCGACGGTGAGGGTGTGGGTGCCGTCTGCGGCGCGGGCGACCTTGGGGGTGAGGGTGTCGACGCCGGTGCTGCGCAGCCAGGCGTCGGCCCAGGCGTGGACGTCGCGTTCGGTGGCGCCGGCGAGGTTGTCGATGAAGTCGGCGAGGGTGGCGTTGCCGAAGCGGTGCCGGGTGAAGTGGGCGTTGATGCCGGCGAGGAAGTCCTTCTCGCCGAGCCAGGCGACGAGTTGGCGCAGCGCGGAGGCGCCCTTGGCGTAGGAGATGCCGTCGAAGTTGAGGAGGGCGGCGGCGGTGTCGTCGACGTTCTCGGGGGCGACGGGGTGGGTGGAGGGGCGCTGGTCGGCGTCGTAGCCCCAGGCCTTGCGGGCGATGCCGAAGTCGACCCAGGTGTCCGTGAAGCGGCTGGCCTCGGTGAGGGTCTGGTAGCCCATGTACTCGGCGAACGACTCGTTCAGCCAGATGTCGTCCCACCACTTGAGGGTGACGAGGTCGCCGAACCACATGTGGGCCATCTCGTGGGCGATGACCATGGCGCGGGTCTGGCGTTCGGTGTCGGTGACGGCGGAGCGGTAGACGAACTCGTCGCGGAAGGTGACGAGGCCCGGGTTCTCCATGGCGCCGGCGTTGAACTCGGGGACGAACGCCTGGTCGTAGGAGTCGAAGGGGTACGGCTCCTCGAACTTCTCGTGGTAGCGGTCGTACAGGGCGCGGGTGATGGTGAGGATCTCGTCGGCGTCGGTGTCGAGGTGGGGGGCGAGCGAGCGGCGGCAGTGGATGCCGAAGGGCAGACCGCGGTGCTCGGTGCGCACGGAGTGCCAGGGGCCGGCGGCGACGGCGACGAGGTAGGTGGAGATAAGCGGGGTGGTGGCGGCCCGCCAGGTGCCGTCGTCCTGGGGTGCGGTGACGCCGTTGGCGAGGACGGTCCAGCCCTCGGGGGCGGTGACGGTGAGGTCGAAGACGGCCTTGAGGTCGGGCTGGTCGAAGGCGGCGAAGACGCGTTGCACGTCGTCCATGAAGAGCTGGGTGTAGACGTAGGTCTCGCCGTCGGTGGGGTCGGTGAAGCGGTGCATGCCCTCGCCGGTGCGGGAGTAGCGCATGGCGGCGTCGACGCGCAGTTCGTGGGCGCCCGCCGTGAGGCCCTTGAGCGGGAGACGGTTGCCGTCGAGGGTCTCGGGGTCGAGGGGTTCCCCGTCCAGGGTGACGGAGCGCAGTTCGGCGGGCTTCAGCTCGACGAAGGTGTCCGCGGCCTTCTTCTTCCCCCGTACGGTGAAGCGGATGACGGTACGGGAGTCGAAGGTCTCGTCGCCGCGCGTGAGGTCGAGGGCGATCTCGTAGCGGTGGACGTCGAGGAGCCGAGCACGGGCATGCGCTTCGTCGCGCGTCAGTACGGACATGAGGGACATGCTGCCTGATGCCTTTGGCGCAGGACAGGGGCGGGCCTGGTACGCGACCTTTGTCCGGTCGCGTGCGCCGCCCGTCCGGTCGTATGCGCCCTATGCCCGGTCCGCCGCACGGCCGCCCTGCGCGCTGTCCCGTGTGCTGTCCCGCGTGCTGTCGTGCTGCGCGGGGACGCGCCCCTCGCGGTGGTGGCCGTCGCCGGGGTCGCGGGTGAGTTCCTCGTGCTCCTTGAGGCGGGCGCGCAGGTCGCGGACCTCGCGCTCCAGGGCGTGGGCGCGTTCATGGGCGTCGTAGAGGTAGCGGACCTTGGTGCGCAGGGCCCAGGGGTCGATGGGCTTCATGACGAGGTCGGCGACGCCCAGGCGGAAGGCGGCGGCGGTGAGTTCGGCGTCGGGGCCGAAGCCGGTGAGGAGAATGACGGGGATGTGCTGGGTCTGTTCGACGCCGCGCATGTAGCGGACGACGTCGAGGCCGCTGACGCCGGGCATGCGGACGTCGAGGAGGAGCAGGCCGACCTGGCCGCGGAGGACTTCCTTGAGTGCCGCGTCGCCGCTGGTGGCGCGGGTCAGCCGGTAGCCGAGCGGGGCCAGGGCGCTTTCCAGGGCGTACAGCGTGTCCTCATGGTCGTCGACGATGAGGATCTTGGCTTCCGACGGCATGGCCTCTCACCGCGTGCAGTCGTTTCCTGACGAGGAGTGCTCACGCAGGATGCCCGCTGGAGGGCCCACTGTCACTCCCCCGCGTGCGGTGCCGCGCCGGTCGTGCCGCTCAGGGCGTCGTCCGCGATGCGCTCGTGGTGGCGGATGACCTCCGCGATGATGAAGTTGAGCAGTTTCTCCGCGAACGCCGGGTCCAGCTTGGCGCTTTCGGCGAGTCCGCGCAGCCGGTTGATCTGCTGGGCCTCGCGGCCCGGGTCGGCGGCGGGCAGTTGGTGCGCGGCCTTGAGGTGGCCGACCCGCTGGGTGCACTTGAAGCGTTCGGCGAGCATGTGGACGACGGCGGCGTCGATGTTGTCGATGCTGTCCCGCAGCCGGGTGAGTTCCGCGCGGACGTCCGCGTCGACGGCGCGGACCGCGCCGGCCGGCGTGCTGCCGCTGTTCGCCTCGTTGGTGTTGCTGGTGGTCATGGTCGTCACCCTACGACGCCGCCGTTCGCGGCCCGAACCGGCTTAGAGTGGAACGTATCGAGGCGTCTTTGGGGGTGCGGACGTGGCGAACGGCGGACCTGTCGAGCACGGCTACCCGCACCTGGAGACCGTGCGGGCGTCGATCACCGCGCTGTACAAACGGCTCTCCTACGACACGATCCAGACCTTCGACACCAGTGTGGCCCCCGTCGACGTGGCGTTCTGCGACACCGACGATCTGCATCTCGGCGCCCAGCGGGTGGCCCGGGAGCTGGTGCGGCACTACCGGCTGCCGGACGCCCGGATGATCGTCGGGTTCCGGGAGATGACGCAGGCGGCGAGCGTGGAGCTGGCGGCGGGCCCCGAGTACTTCGTCGAACTCAACGACCGTTTCCGGGACCACCGGCGGGACATCGGGGCGGCTCTCGCGCACGAGGTCATGCATGTCTATCTGCACCGGCTCGGGCTGTCCTTCCCCGGGACCCGTGACAACGAGATCCTCACGGACACGGCGGCGACGTATCTGGGGGCGGGGTGGCTCCTGCTGGACGCGTACCGGGAGGACGGGGCGTCGTCGCAGAAGCTGGGGTATCTGACGCCGGAGGAGTTCGGGTATGTGCTGGCCAAGCGGGCGCAGGTGTTCGGGGAGGACCCGTCGGTGTGGTTCACCAGCGCGCAGGCGTACGCCGCGTACGCGGAGGGCCGGGTGCGGGCGCTGCGGGACGAGCGGCAGCCGCCGCTGACGGCGGCGGGGTGGGCGGGGCGGCGGCGGTACGCGCGGGACCGGCGCCATGCGGGGGACCTGCGGTCGGCTGCGCCGGGGGTGGGGGTGCCGTATGCGTTCACGGCGGAGGGGGGTGGGGGCGGGGGCGGGTCGTTGCGGGTGTCGTTTCCCTGTCCGACGTGTCAGCAGAGGATTCGGGTGCCGGTGCGGGGGCGGGTGCGGGCTCGGTGTGGGTTGTGCCGGACGGTGTTGGAGTGCGACACGTAGGTTTGGGGGCGCGGGAGGGGTGGGTTGGTTCGGTGCGTCGGCGGGTGCGGGCTCGGTGGGGGCTTGTCGCGCGCACGCGCCGGAGCCGCATATCGATACAGCCCCGCGCCCCCAAAAAAGCGGGGCGGCCTTGCTCTGACAGTCCCGATTCATCCGGCGCCGTACACCGGCCCCGGTGTCCTCGCCTGCGGCAGTAGCTTTCGTACGGTCTCTCCCGCCTCCTCCGGGGTTCGGCGTGCGCCCCTGTCCTGCGTCGGGCCCGGGTGCCAGCCCTCCATGACGGTGATACGGCCGGCCTCCGTCTCGAAGACCCTGCCGGTCACGCCCTCGCTCGCGGCGGAGCCCAGCCACACCACCAGCGGGGAGACGTTCTCGGGGGCCATCGCGTCGAAGCCGGTCTCGGGAGCGGTCATGGTCTCGGCGAAGGTGGCCTCGGTCATACGGGTGCGGGCGGCGGGGGCGATGGCGTTGACCTGGACGCCGTAGCGGGCGAGTTCGGCGGCGGCGACGAGGGTGAGGCCGAGGATGCCCGCCTTGGCGGCGCTGTAGTTGCCCTGGCCGAGCGAGCCGAGCAGGCCCGCGCCACTGCTGGTGTTGACGACGCGCGCGGTCGGGGTGCGGCCCGCCTTGGTCTCGGCGCGCCAGTGGGCGGCGGCGTGCCTCAGGGGGAGGAAGTGGCCCTTGAGGTGGACGCGGAGGACGGCGTCCCAGTCGTCCTCGTCGAGGTTGACGAGCATGCGGTCGCGCAGGAAGCCGGCGTTGTTGACGAGGGTGTCGAGGCGGCCGTACGTGTCCAGGGCGGTACGGACGAGGGAGGCGGCGCCGGCGGTCGTGGCGATGTCGCCGCCGTGCGCGACCGCGTCCCCGCCCCCGGCGCGGATCTCCTGGACGACCCGGGCGGCCGGGCTGTCGGGGCCCGGGGTGCCGTCGAGGCCCACACCGAGGTCGTTGACGACCACACGGGCGCCCTCGGCGGCGTACGCGAGCGCGTGCGCCCGTCCCAACCCACGGCCCGCGCCGGTCACGACGACGACGCGCCCCTCGCAGAGCCGGTTTGCGCCCATCGGCGTGGTGCTCATCGCGGTTCTCCTTCGTCTGTCGCGACGGTCGCGTCTGTCGCGTCTGTCGTGTCTGTCGCGTCTGTCGCGTCTGTCGTGTCTGTCGTGTCTGTCGTGTCTGTCGTGTCGGTGTTCGTCGTCGCCGCGTCCAGGAAGGCCGGGCGTTCGCCGCCGCCGTGGACGAGGAGGGAGGCTCCGGTGATGTAGGCGGCGGCGTCGGAGGCGAGGAAGACGGCCGCTTCGCCGATGTCGGCGGGGGTGGCGAGGCGGCCCAGCGGGACGGTGCGGGAGACGGCGGCGACGCCCCGCTCGTCGCCGTAGTGGAGGTGGGCGAGTTCGGTGCGGACCATGCCGAGGACGAGGGTGTTGACGCGTATCTCCGGGGCCCATTCCACGGCCATGGAGCGCGCGAGGTGGTCCAGGCCCGCCTTGGCCGCGCCGTACGCCGCCGAGCCGGGTGAGGGGCGGCTGCCGCTCACACTGCCGATCATGACGATCGCGCCCCGGGCCCGGCGGAGGTGCGCGTGCGCGGCGAGGGAGACGGTCAGCGGGGCGGTGAGGTTGAGTTCGATCACGCGCGCGTGGCGGCGGGCGTCGGTCCCTGCGAGCGGGCGGTAGGGGGTGCCGCCGGCGTTGTTCACGAGGACGTCCACACGGGGCAGCTCGGCGAAGAGGCGGTGGACGGCGTCGGGGTCGCGGACATCGAGCGGCATGAACTCGGCGCCCTTGAGCGGCACTTCGGGCGGGCGGCGGGCGCAGGTCACGACCTCGGCGCCGGCTTCGGCGAAGGCGCGGGCGAGTCCGGCGCCGACACCGCGTGTGCCGCCGGTGACGACGGCGACCTTCCCGTTGAGGCGCATCCGCTGCTACCGTCCCCTCACGAGACATACCTAACAAACGTTAGGTGGAAGGTAGCTGATGCTCCGATGGGTGTCTCCACCTCGTCCCCGGAAAAGGGGATTTCCGTCGTCACGATCGATTTCCCACCGGTGAACGCGCTGCCGGTGCGCGGGTGGTTCGAGCTGGCCGACGCCGTGCGCGGCGCGGGCCGTGATCCCGAGGTGCGGTGTGTGGTGCTGACCGCGGAGGGGCGCGGGTTCAACGCCGGGGTGGACGTCAAGGAGATCCAGGCGGCGGGTCGGAGCGCGCTGCTCGGCGCCAACCACGGCTGCGCGGAGGCCTTCGCCGCCGTGTACGAGTGCGAGGTGCCGGTGGTGGCCGCCGTGCAGGGGTTCTGTCTGGGCGGCGGGATCGGGCTGGTGGGCAACGCGGACGCGATCGTGGCGAGCCAGGACGCGACCTTCGGGCTGCCGGAGCTGGACCGGGGCGCGCTGGGCGCGGCGACGCATCTGGCCCGGCTGGTGCCCCAGCATCTGATGCGCGCGCTGTTCTACACCGCGCGTACGGCGACCGCCGCCGAGCTGCGGGCCCACGGCTCGGTGTGGCGGGTCGTACCGCGTGCCGAACTGCGCGCCGCAGCGCTGGAGTTGGCGCGGGAGATCGCCGCGAAGGACGGCCGGCTGCTGCGGCTGGCCAAGGCCGCCGTCAACGGTATCGACCCCGTCGACGTCCGCCGCAGCTACCGCTTCGAGCAGGGCTTCACCTTCGAGGCGAACCTCAGCGGGGTGGCCGACGAGGTCCGCGACACGTTCGGGACGGGCGGGAAGGGCGGGAAGGCCATGGGGTCCGGGGCGGCGAGGGAGTCCGGGAAGGAGCGCGCGGGTGAGTGACAAGACCATGACGGCCGAGGAGGCCGTGTCGCGGCTGGCGAGCGGCATGACCCTGGGCATCGGCGGCTGGGGCTCGCGCCGCAAGCCGATGGCTCTGGTGAGAGCGCTGCTCCGGTCCGAGGTCACCGATCTCACGGTCGTCTCGTACGGCGGCCCGGACGTGGGCATGCTCGCCGCCGCCGGACGGATCCGGAAACTGGTCGCCGCCTTCGCCACCCTCGACTCCATCCCCCTCGAACCGCACTACCGCGCGGCGCGCGAGCGGGGCGCGTTCGAGCTGATGGAGATCGACGAGGCGATGTTCATGTGGGGGCTGCGGGCCGCCGCGCACCGGCTGCCGTTCCTGCCGGTACGGGCGGGCATCGGCTCGGACGTGATGCGGGTCAACCCGGGCCTGCGGACCGTCACCTCGCCGTACGACGACGGGGAGACCTTCGTCGCCATGCCCGCGCTACGGCTGGACGCCGCGTTCGTGCACGTCAACCGGGCCGACCGGCAGGGCAACGGCCAGTATCTGGGCCCGGACCCGTACTTCGACGACCTGTTCTGCGAGGCGGCCGACACGGCGTACGTGTCGTGCGAACGGCTGGTGGACACGGCCGAGTTGACGAAGGAGGGGCCGCCGCAGTCGCTGCTGGTCGGCCGCCATGTGGTGACGGGCGTGATCAAGGCACCGAACGGCGCGCACTTCACGTCGTGCGCCCCCGACTACAGCCGGGACGAGGCCTTCCAGAAGTCGTACGCGGGCACGCCGTGGGAGGAGTTCGCCGAGCGGTTCCTCTCCGGCGACGAACAGTCGTACCGGTCGGCCGTGCGGGCGTGGCACAAGGAGGGCTCATGAGCGGAGCGACCCGTGCCGAGTACTGCGTGATCGCCTGCGCCGAGGCCTGGCGCGGTGCCGGGGAGATCCTCGCCAGCCCGATGGGGCTCGTCCCGTCGCTGGGCGCGCGCCTCGCCAAACGCACCTTCGCGCCGGAGCTGCTGCTGACCGACGGCGAGGCGCTGCTCGTCGGTCTCGACGGCACCGTGGAGGGCTGGCTGCCCTACCGGCGGCATCTGGCCCTGGTCACCGGCGGCCGACGGCACGTGATGATGGGCGCGAGCCAGCTCGACCGGTACGGCAACCAGAACATCTCCTGCGTCGGCGACTGGGCGAAACCGCGGCGGCAGCTGCTCGGGGTGCGGGGTGCCCCGGTCAACACCCTGAACAATCCGACCAGTTACTGGGTGCCGAGGCACTCCCGGCGGGTCTTCGTCGAGCGGGTCGACATGGTGTGCGGGGTCGGCTACGACCGGGTGGCCGAGCATCCGGCCGCCGCCCGCTTCCACCACCTCCCCCGGGTCGTGTCCGACCTCGGTGTGTTCGACTTCGAGACGCCCGACCGCACGATGCGGCTGGCCTCGCTGCACCCGGGCGTCACGGTCGAGCAGGTCGGGGAGGCCACCGGCTTCGCCCTCGCCGTCCCGGACGAGGTGCCGTACACCCGGGAGCCGACCGGGGCCGAGCTGCGGCTGATCCGCGAGGTGATCGATCCGGAGAACACCCGCGCGCGCGAAGTCCAGGGCTGACAGGAGCGGACACGACCGGCGGACAAGAAAGTGAGTGACTGATGCAGACCGCTCTCACCCGGCTCGTCGGTGTCCGCCATCCGATCGTGCAGACCGGCATGGGCTGGGTGGCCGGCCCCCGGCTTGTCTCCGCCACGGCGAACGCGGGCGCGCTCGGCATCCTGGCCTCCGCGACGATGACTCCGCAGCAACTCCGGGACGCCGTAAGGGAGGTGCGGTCCCGTACGGACGGCGCGCCCTTCGGGGTGAATCTGCGGGCCGACGCGGGGGACGCCCGGGAGCGGGTGCGGATCATCGTCGAGGAGGGCGTCCGGGTGGCGTCGTTCGCGCTGGCGCCGTCCAGGGAACTGATCGCCGAACTCAAGGACGCGGGCGTGGTCGTGATCCCGTCCGTCGGTGCCCGGCGGCACGCCGAGAAGGTGGCGGCCTGGGGTGCGGACGCGGTGGTCGTGCAGGGCGGCGAGGGCGGCGGGCACACCGGGGAGGTGGCGACGACCGTGCTGCTGCCGCAGGTCGTGGATGCCGTCGACATCCCCGTCGTCGCCGCCGGTGGCTTCCACGACGGGCGCGGGCTGGTGGCGGCGCTGGCGTTCGGGGCGGCCGGGGTGGCGATGGGCACCCGGTTCCTGCTCACCTCGGACTCGACGGTGCCCGACGCGGTGAAGGCCCGCTATCTGGCGGCCACGGTCAAGGAGGTCACCGTCACCAGGGCCGTGGACGGGCTGCCGCACCGGATGCTCCGCACGGAGTTCGTGAGCGCGCTGGAGGCGTCCGGCCGGGCGCGCGCCCTGCTGCACGCCGTGCGCCACGCAGCCGGCTTCCGGCGGCTGTCGGGGCTCACCTGGCGCCGGATGGTCCACGACGGCCTCGCGCTACGGCACGGCAAGGACCTCACCTGGAGTCAGGTCCTGCTCGCCGCCAACACGCCCATGCTGCTGAGGTCCGCGATGGTGGACGGCCGTACGGACCTCGGGGTGATGGCGGCCGGGCAGGTCGCCGGGGTGATCGACGACCTGCCGTCGTGCGCGGAGCTGGTGGAACGGATCATGAAGGAGGCGGACGACGTGCGCGAGCGTCTCGGCGGCGCCTGAGGCTCAGCGCCCGCCGACCGTCACCGCCGCCCGGTGGCCGTCACCGCCGCCCGGCCGACCGTCACAGCCGCTCGATGATCGTCACAGCCGCTCGATGATCGTCACATTGGCCTGTCCGCCGCCCTCGCACATCGTCTGGAGCCCGTACCGGCCGCCCGTGCGCTCCAGTTCGTGCAGGAGGGTCGTCATGAGCTTGGCGCCGGTCGCGCCCAGCGGGTGCCCGAGGGCGATCGCGCCGCCGTTGACGTTGACCTTCTCCGGGTCGGCGCCCGTCTCCTTCAGCCAGGCCAGGACGACCGGCGCGAAGGCCTCGTTGATCTCGACGAGGTCGATCGCGTCGAGGGTGAGGCCGGTCCTCTTGAGGGCGTACGCGGTCGCCGGTATCGGCGCGGTGAGCATCCGGATGGGGTCCTCGCCGCGTACGGAGAGGTGGTGCACGCGGGCGCGCGGAGTCAGCCCGTGCTCCCGTACCGCCCGCTCGGAGGCGAGCAGGAGCGCGGCGGCGCCGTCGGAGACCTGGGAGGAGCAGGCGGCGGTGACGGTGCCGCCGTCGATGACCGGCTTCAGGGCGGCCATCTTCTCCAGGGAGGTGTCCCGGCGCGGCCCCTCGTCGACGGTGACGTCCCCGTACGGCACGGTCTCGCGCGCGAAGCGGCCCTCGTCTACGGCCCGTACCGCCCGCCGGTGGGAGCGCAGCGCGTACTCCTCCTGGTCGCCGCGGCCGATGCCCCACTTGGCGGCGATCATCTCGGCGCCGGCGAACTGGTTCACCGGCCGGTCCCCGTACCGTGCCCGCCAGCCCTCGCTGCCCGCGAACGGGCCCTCGGTGAGGCCCAGCGGCACGGCGGCCTGGCGGGAGGCGAAGGCGATCGGGATCATCGTCATGTTCTGGACGCCGCCCGCGACCACCAGGTCCTGGGTGCCGGAGAGGACGGCCTGGGCGGCGAAGTGCACGGCCTGCTGCGAGGAGCCGCACTGCCGGTCGACGGTCGTGCCCGGTACCTCCTCGGGCAGCCCGGCGGCCAGCCAGCTGGTCCGGGCGATGTCACCGGCCTGCGGTCCGACGGTGTCCAGGCAGCCGAAGACGACGTCCTCCACGGCTGCGGGGTCCACGCCCGCGCGCGCGACCAGCGCTTTGAGGGCGTGCGCGCCGAGGTCGGCCGGATGGACCCGGCCGAGCCCTCCCCCGCGCCGCCCGACAGGCGTACGGACCGCTTCGACGATATAGGCCTCGGCCATGGCAACTCCCCTGACGTCAAAGGTGCTTCATGTGCGGCTCTTCATGTGCGGCTCCGCGTGTGCGGCTCCGCGTGTGCCTGCTGCTCGTCCCGTACGGCGATCCCGTCCAGGACCATCGACAGGTACTGCCGGGCGATCTCCTCCGGGCTGTACCGTCCGTTCGGCCGATACCAGGAGGCGGCGACCCAGACGGTGTCGCGCACGAACCGGTAGGTGACCCTCGTGTCGAGGTCGGCCCGGAACTCCTTGACGGCGACCCCGCGTTCCAGCGTGGACAGCCATGCCTTCTCGAACTTGGTCTGGGACGCGTCGAGGAACAGGAACCGGTCCTGCGCCACGAGCTGCTTGGCCTCGTTCTGGTAGATCTCGACGGCGGGGCGGTGCCGGTCGATGGCCCGGAACGACTCGACGACCAGTGCCTCGAAGGTCACCCGGGGGCTCAGCCCGGCGTCCAGGACGGCGTCGTAGGCCTCCCAGAGCTCGTCGAGGAAGGTCCGCAGGATCTCCTCCAGCATCGCGTCCTTGGACTCGAAGTAGTAGTAGAGGCTGCCCGCGAGCATGCCCGCATCGTCCGCGATCCTGCGGACGGTCGTGGCGGTGTACCCCACGGCGGCGAAGACGTTGGCGGCCTTGTCGAGGAGTTCACGGCGACGGGCGGGCGCGGCGACGGGCGCCAGGGGCTTCTTCTTGGTGGGCACGCTGTTCGTTGTCCTTACGGGTGCTGGTTGCTGACGGAGACGATCTCACCCGTCATGTACGAGGAGTAGCCGGAGGCCAGGAAGACGATCACATTGGCCACCTCCCAGGGTTCGGCGTGCCGCCCGAAGGCCTCCCGCGCGGTCAGTTCCTCCAGCAGCTCCGGGGTGGTGACCTTCACGAGGTGCGGGTGCAGGGCGAGGCTCGGCGACACGGCGTTGACCCGGACCCCGTACTCGGCCGCCTCCACGGCCGCGCACCTGGTCAGCGCCATCACGCCCGCCTTCGCCGCAGCGTAGTGCGCCTGGCCGGCCTGGGCGCGCCAGCCGACGACGGAGGCGTTGTTGACGATCACCCCGCCGCCGCTCTCCCGCATCAGCCGCAGAGCCGCCCGGGTGCACCGGAACGTGCCGTTCAGGGTCACGTCCAGCACCTTGGACCACTGCTCGTCGGTCATGTCGACGACGTGCGAAGTGCCGCCCAGACCCGCGTTGTTGACGACGATGTCGAGCCGCCCGTGCAGCCGGCCCGCCGCCTCGAACAGCGCCCGTACCTGATCCTCGTCGGTGACGTCGCACGGCACCGCCCGCACGGACTCCGCCCCGAACTCCTCGGCCAGCTCGGTCCTGCACTCCTTGAGTCGGCGCGTGTGGGCGTCGCTGATCAGGACGCGCGCGCCCTCCTCCAGGAAGCGTCGCGCGGTCGCTCCGCCGATGCCCGCGCCGGCCGCCGCGGTGATGACGGCGGTGCGGCCGGTGAGGAGGCCATGGGCGGGGAGGTACGCCGGAGTCTCGACGTTGCTCATGCGGGCACGCTAACCTACCAAACACTTGTTAGGGAAGGTCTAACGTTTGGCAGGCGTCGACCAAACGTTTGTCAGCCCTCCCAAACGTTTGTCAGGCGAAAGAGGGACCCCCCATGGACCTCACCCATTCCCCCTCCGACGAGGCCTTCCGCGCCGAGGCCCGCGCCTGGCTGCGCGCCCATGTCCCGTCCGAGCGGCTCCCCTCCCTGGAGACGGAGGAGGGCTTCGCCGCCCACCGCGTCTGGGAGGCGGAACTGGCCGCCGACCGCTGGTCGGTGGTGAACTGGCCGGCCGAGTACGGCGGCCGGGACGCGGACCTGTGGCGTTGGCTGGTCTTCGAGGAGGAGTACTACGCGGCGGGCGCCCCGGGCCGGGTCGTCCAGAACGGTGTCAGCCTCCTCGCGCCCACCCTCTTCGACCACGGCACGCGGGAGCAACGGGCGCGGGTGCTGCCCCCGATGGCCTCCGGCGAGGTGGTCTGGGCCCAGGCCTGGTCGGAGCCGGAGGCCGGGTCCGACCTCGCCGCGCTCACCTCCAGGGCGGTGCGCACGGCCGGGGGCTGGCTGCTGTCCGGTCAGAAGACCTGGTCGTCACGGGCGGCCTTCGCGGACCGGGCGTTCGGCCTGTTCCGCAGCGAGCCGGGCACCCCGAAGCCGCACCAGGGCCTCACCTACCTGATGTTCGACCTGCGCGCGCCAGGGGTGACGGTCCGTCCGATCGGCCGCCTCGACGGCAGGCCCGCCTTCGCCGAACTCTTCCTCGACGAGGTGTTCGTCCCGGACGAGGACGTCATCGGCGAGCCCGGCCGGGGCTGGCGGATCGCCATGTCCGCCACCGGCAGCGAACGCGGCCTGATGCTCCGCTCCCCGGGCCGCTTCCTGGCCTCCGCGGACCGGCTGCTCGCCCTGTGGCACGCCCAGGGCAGCCCGGCCTCCGCACACGACCGGGTGGCCGACGCGCTGATCGGCGCCCGCGCCTACCAGCTCTTCACCCACGCCGCCGCCTCCCGGCTGATGGAGGGCGCACCGGCCGGCCCCGAGTCCAGCCTCAACAAGGTCTTCTGGTCCGAGTACGACATCGCCCTGCACGAAACGGCGCTCGAACTGCTCGGCGAGGAGGGCGGGGCGGCGGACACCGACTGGTCCGAGGGCTATGTCTTCTCCCTGGCGGGCCCGATCTACGCGGGCACCAACGAGATCCAGCGCGACATCATCGCCGAGCGCCTCCTCGGCCTGCCGAAGGGCCGCCGCTGATGCGCTTCCTCCTGGACACCGAGCAGCGGGCGTTCGCCGGGTCGCTGGACGCCATGCTGACGGCCGCCGACACCCCGTCCGTCGTACGGGCCTGGGGGCGCGGGGAGCATGGGCCGGGGCGCGCGTTGTGGTCGCGTCTGGCCAAGGCCGGCGTCTTCGCGCTGGCGGCGCCGGAGACGTACGACGGGGTCGGCCCGCTCCCCGTCGAACTGGCCG
Organism: Streptomyces phaeolivaceus; assembly: GCF_009184865.1. Classification (NCBI taxonomy): domain Bacteria; kingdom Bacillati; phylum Actinomycetota; class Actinomycetes; order Kitasatosporales; family Streptomycetaceae; genus Streptomyces; species Streptomyces phaeolivaceus. Next base: position 2,201,431 of record NZ_CP045096.1, read on the forward strand.
TCGCCTTCGTGGAGTTGGGGCGGCACGCGGTGCCGGGCCCGCTCGTGGAGACGGTGACGGCGGCGGTGCTGCTGGCCGGCCTGGAGGACCCGGGCCCGGCCGAGCGGCTGCTTCCGGCGCTGGTGTCGGGGGAGGCCATGGCCACGGTGGCCCCCGGGCCGGGGTCGTACGCGCTGGACGGCGACGCGGCGACGACCCGTCTCTCGCTCGATCCGGACACGGGCGGACTGCGCCTCTCCCCCGGCCACGGCCCGGTCCGCCCCTCCCTGGACCCGGCCCGCCGCCCGACCCCGCTCTCCCCCGGCGGCGAACTCCTCGCCACACACCCGCCCGCCCTCGCCCACGCCCTCGTCTGGGCCCGCCTCGCGGTCGCCGCGCAGGCCCTCGGCCTCGGACTCGCGCTCCTGGACCGGACGGTGGCGTACGTCGGGCAGCGCACCCAGTTCGGGGTGCCCATCGGCTCGTTCCAGGCGGTGAAGCACCGGCTGGCGGACGCCAAGGTGGCCCTGGAGTTCGCGCGCCCCCTGGTGTTCGGGGCGGCGGTCACGCTGGACCCGGCGGATGTGGCGGCGGCCAAGGTGACGGCGTGCGAGGCGGCGTACGCGACGGCGCGCACGGCGCTCCAACTGCACGGCGCGATCGGCTACACGGCGGAGTACGACCTGTCGCTCTGGCTGACCAAGGCCACCGCGCTGCGGACGGTGTGGGGCAGCCCCGGTGAGTGCCGCGGCACGGTGCTCGCCGCCGCCGCGCGCCGGAGCGCGGCCCTCAATGCCGATGACCGCCGCCGGTGATCTCCCGGTACTCCTCGACCGTCGGCTTGGGGATCCGCGTCCCGGGCCCGAACATGGCGCGGGCGAGCCGCGCCCGTACCCGGTCGACGGGCCCGACCCGCCGCCGCACCCCGTTCGCGTCGACGACCGGCCCGATCTCGTACGGCGGTTCCTGCTCGTGCCGGGTCAGCGTGAACAACTGCGCCTGGGTGAGCGGCTCGTGGACCTCGACGTACTCGCCGTGCGGAAGCCGTTCGACGATGCCGGTCTCGCGGCCGTGCAGCACCTTGTCGCGGTCGCGGCGTTGCAGGCCCGGACAGATCCGCCTGGTGACGACGAAGGCGAGGACGGGCACCACGAAGAAGCCGACGCGGACGAACCAGGTGATGGCGTTGTTGGAGAGATGGAGATGGGTGGCGACGATGTCGTTGCCGCCGCCGATCAGCAGGACGCCGTAGAGGCTGAGCCAGGCGACGCCCATCTCGCCGAGCATGAAGGACCAGTGGTCCGGGGAACACCTTGCGCAGATTGGCCTTGGCGATCCCGTGCGGCCCGAGCCGCCCGTCGGGCCAGTCCGCGACCCGCTCCCCACCCACGCGAAGCCCTCCCCTCGGCCTCCCTCAGAGTGGCACGCACACCCGGTGATGCAAATGGGGCCCACTCCCCACTTCTTTCACCGGGGCGGCGGAACAATCCCTTCCGCCCGAGCCGCCCGCAGCCACAGCGGGAACTCGCCCAGCAGCCGGTCGTACAACTCCCCGTCGGACACGGCCCTCGGATCCGAACCGGCGTGAAAGAACCCGGCGTTGTCGACGACCCGCTTCCCCGGCACGGCCAACTCGTCGAGCCTGCGCAGGAAGTCGAACTGCTTGCCGTGCGGGTCGCCGAAGCCGATGAACTGCCAGAAGAGGGGAGGTGGGCCGCCTTGCACATGTACCGCTCGGCGGCGAGTCTGCTGGTCGGACCGCCGTCCGTCTGGAACACCACGAACGCCGGGTCCTCGGCACCGCAGTCGAGGTAGTGGTCGATGACGGCGTCCATCGCCAGGTGGTAGTTGGTCTGCCCCATGTGCCCCAGCCCGCCGACGATCCGCCCGATCCGGCCGTGGTGATCGGCGAGCCCGATCTCCGTGACCGCGTCGATCCCGGTGGAGAAGAAGACGACCGGCACGCTCCCGTCGTCGTCGAGCTGTGCCGACAGCCCGAGCACACGATCGGCGAGAGCCTGCACACTGCCGTCCTTGTAGTACGGACGCATGGAACCGCTGTGGTCGACCACGAGATAGACAGCGGCCCGCTGCCCCTTCAACCCGTGCTTGTCGAGAGAGACCCCGGCGGCCTTGTACAGGTCCACCAACGCGGGGGCGGTCTCCCGCACCTTGCTGAGACTGATCGCGGACATGGGGCCTCCTGACACCGAAGCGCGACGGAGCTCCCGAGGCTAGGGCACTCCCCCTCCCCGCCCACTCCCCCTCGTTCGCTATTTTGTTCGCCGCCGTCCTCACCGGCTCGTCATCAGCCCCGCACCCACAAGGAGCCGGCCGTGGAACCCGAGTCCCCGTCGTCGCCCGAGCCCGCCGTCACCACCTGCTATCGCCACCCGAAAGTGGAGTCGTACGTCCGCTGCACCCGCTGCGAGCGGTTCATCTGCCCGGACTGCATGCGGGACGCGGCCGTGGGCCACCAGTGCCCGGAGTGCGTGAAGGAGGGCGCGAGAACGATCCGCCAGGCCCGCACGGCCTTCGGCGGCCGGATCTCCACGGTCCCCCTGGTGACGTACGTCCTCATCGGCCTGAACGTCGTCGCCTACGTCGCCGAACTCCTCCGCCCGTCCATCGTGGACGACTTCGCCATGCTGGGCCGCGGCCTGCTCGGCCCGGACGGCCTCCACTACATCTGGCAGAGCAACCACCCGTCCGACTTCCGGCTCGAAGGCGTGATCGACGGCGAGTGGTACCGCCTGATCACCGGCGCCTTCCTCCATCTCCCGCCCACCGGGGGCACGTTCGGCATCCTCCACATCGTGATGAACATGGTCACGCTGTGGAACGTGGGCCGTGTGGTGGAGGCCCAACTCGGCCGCGCCCGCTACCTGACCCTGTACCTGCTCTCCGCCCTCGGCGGCTCCGTACTCGTCCTCCTCCTCGACCCGGACGGCAACACGGTCGGCGCCTCCGGCGCGATCTTCGGCGTCTGCACGGCGTACTACGTCCTGGCCCGCCGCCTCGGCGCCGACCCCGCCGGCATCAACCGCTTCATGGCGGGCCTGCTGGTGTGGCTGATCATCTCGGCGGTCGTCACGTCCTGGCAGGGCCACCTCGGAGGCCTGCTGACGGGCGGACTCGTGGCCCTCGGCTTCGCCTACGCACCCCGGGACCGACGACGGGCCCTGGCACAGGCGGGGGCGTGCGTCGCGGTGCTCGCGCTGTTGGTGGTGCTGGCGGTGGCGGGGGTCGTGGCGATGACGGGCTAGGGCCCAGGGGGGCATCGGCCCGCGCCCCTTTCGGTGTGGTGCTCAACGTACGCCGCAGGCCGGACACTTCTGGAATCATGTCGGTGATCGGCACGTCGGCGAGGGAGTTACGGGTGGGGTCCGCAGGCATGGTGCAGGGTGAACACCAAGGGCTGCGGCGGGCGCTGCTGATCGGAGTGACCTCGACACCGTTCCTCGCCAAGGATCCGGAGCTCCATGCGAGGTTCGCCCCGCTGCCCTGCGCCGAGAAGGACGTCTCGCTCGTGACGGGGGCCCTGGAGCTGTCGGGCTACACCGTCAAGGAGCACCATGTCGGCCAGGTCTCCGAACTCGAACTGGGGAAGAACGGGCTCAGGGGCGAGCTGCGCCGCTTCTTCGCCTCCTGCGAGCCGGGAGACACCGCCTTCGTCTACATCTCCTGCCATGGGGTGACGCTGGGCGAGAACGACTATCTGCTGGCCGCCGACGCGCAGCCCGGCGATCCCCGCTCCGACGGCACCGCCACCCTGCTGAAGGACTCGCTGCTCGCCGCCGACCCCGTGGGCCTGCAGCTGGGCGGTCTGCCCAAGGGAGTGACGGTCGTCGTCTGTCTGGACGCCTGCCGGGAGGCGGAACTGCCGCAGAACGACGACTCGTCCGGAGTCCGGGTACCCGCCCAGGACGTCGTGTGGCTGTACAGCTGCGGAGCGGGGCAGCGCGCGTACGCCGATCCGGAACACGGTAGTTGGTTCGCCCAGGCGCTGGCGCGGGCGCTCGCACCCGAGACACCGCCGACCACGTTCGGCGAGATCATGCGCTACACCGAGCAGGAGATGCGCAGGCTCGCCGCGGACGAGCCGGTGGAACCACCGACGGTCAAGCATCTCGCACAGTTCAAACAGCCCGTGGACGCGCTCGAACTGTGCAAGGGGTACAAGGAGCCGCTCCCCTGGACCACGATGGTCACGGACTCCGCCCTGTGGGAGACCACCTCGGGCGGCGAAGCGGTCCACGACCGGGTCAAGACGGGTCTTGTGGACCTCGCTGAGTACGTGGGCCGCAACGTCGCACAGTCCAGGGCCCACCGGGCCGCCCCGACGGGGTCGAGGACGGCTGTGGCGCACGGATCACCATCGCCTCCTGGACAAAGGGTGCGACGCCATGACGTACACCCGCGCCGAACTCGACGAGGCCGAACTCCGTCTGGAGCAGATGACCCGTCCGGAGCAGCAGTTGTCGGCCGCGCTCCAACAGGCCGAGGGCTACCGCAACTTCGTGGCCTCGCTCACCGGTCTCCTCACGGCCGTCTTCGTGCTCAAGGGACAGGAGGACCTGAGCAAGCTCCATGGTTGTCCGCGCTGGACCGTGATCTCGCTCCTGGCCGGGGGATTCGTCGCCCTGATCGTGTCCTCCTGGCTCACCGTGCTCGCCGCCCACGGGCGCCCGGGAGCCGACTTCTACGGAGAGCCCACCCGGCTGCTCGACTACGAGAACAAGCGGCCCGGAGAGATCTGGAGGCTGATCGAGTGGGCCAGGTGGCTCGCCGTGCTCGGCATCCTCGCCGTCGCCGCCGCCGTCATCGTCACCTGGATCACCCCCGCCAAGTAGACCCACCGCCCCCGCACACGCGACGACGCCCGCCCAGTAGTCCGGTCGGGGACTGGTGGGCGGGCGTCGTCCGTGTTCCGTACGCCTTTGTACGGGACGTCTGTCGACCCGGTGGGGCGGAGGTGGGTCAGACCATCAGTGAGCGGTCCGTGGGCCTGATCGGCGCCGGGAGTTCGCTCGTCCCCGTCAGGAAGCGGTCGCAGCCCTGGGCCGCAGAGCGGCCCTCGGCGATCGCCCAGACGATGAGGGACTGGCCGCGGCCCGCGTCACCGGCGACGAAGACGCCCGGCACGTTGGTGTGGAAGTCGGCGTCGCGGGCGATGTTGCCGCGCTCGTCGAGGTCCAGGCCGAACTGGTCGACCAGGCCGTTCTCTCGGTCGGTGCCGGTGAAGCCCATCGCCAGCGTGACCAGCTGGGCGGGGATCCTGCGCTCCGTGCCCGGCTTCGGCGTCAGCCTGCCGTCGATGAACTCGACCTCGCTGAGGTGCAGGAACTGGACGTTGCCGTCCTCGTCGCCCTCGAAGTGGGTGGTGGAGACGGAGTAGACCCGCTCGCCGCCCTCCTCGTGCGCGGAGGTCACCTTGTAGAGCATGGGGAAGGTCGGCCACGGCTGGTTCGGGGCACGGTCCTCGCCCGGCTGCGGCATGATCTCCAGCTGTGTCACGGAGGCCGCGCCCTGGCGGTGGGCGGTGCCCACGCAGTCCGCGCCCGTGTCGCCGCCGCCGATGACCACGACGTGCTTGCCCTCGGCCGTGATGGGGGGCGCCACGAAGTCGCCCTCCTGCACCTTGTTGGCCAACGGCAGGTACTCCATGGCCTGGTGGATGCCGTTCAGCTCGCGCCCGGGGACCGGGAGGTCACGGGCGGTGGTGGCGCCCGCCGCGATCACGACCGCGTCGTACCGCTTCTTCAGGTCCGTCGCCTTGAGGTCGCGGCCGATCTCGATGCCCGTACGGAAGCGGGTGCCCTCCGCGCGCATCTGCTCGATACGGCGGTTGATGTGCCGCTTCTCCATCTTGAACTCGGGGATGCCGTAGCGCAGCAGACCGCCGATGCGGTCGGCGCGCTCGTACACGGCGACCGTGTGACCGGCCCGCGTCAGCTGCTGGGCGGCGGCGAGTCCCGCCGGGCCCGAGCCGATGACCGCGACCGTCTTGCCGGAGAGGCGCTCCGGGGCCTGGGGCGCGACATCGCCGCTGTCCCACGCCTTGTCGATGATCGAGACCTCGACGTTCTTGATGGTGACGGCCGGCTGGTTGATGCCGAGCACACACGCCGACTCGCAGGGAGCGGGGCACAGCCGGCCCGTGAACTCCGGGAAGTTGTTCGTGGCGTGCAGCCGCTCGGACGCGGCGGCCCAGTCCTCGCGGTAGGCGTAGTCGTTCCACTCGGGGATCAGGTTCCCGAGCGGACAGCCGTTGTGGCAGAACGGGATGCCGCAGTCCATGCAGCGCGACGCCTGCTTGCTGATGATCGGCAGCAGGGAGCCGGGGACGTAGACCTCGTTCCAGTCCTTCAGCCGTACGTCGACGGGGCGGGACTTGGCGACCTCGCGCCCGTGGTTGAGGAAGCCCTTCGGGTCAGCCATTGATCGCCGCCTCCATCATCTTCTCGGTGATCTCGGTCTCGGAGAGACCGGCCTGCTCGGCGGCGGCCTTGGCGGCGAGCACTGCCTTGTACGTGCTGGGGATGATCTTGCTGAAGCGGGCCACGGCCGTCGGCCAGTCGGCGAGCAGCTTCTCGGCGACCGTGGAGCCGGTCTCCTCGGCGTGGCGGCGCACCACGTCGTGCAGCCACTGCTTGTCGTCCTCGGACAGGGCCTCGACGGCGCCCACATTGCCGACGTTGACGTTGTCGCGGTCCAGGTCGACGACGTACGCGATGCCGCCGGACATACCGGCCGCGAAGTTGCGGCCCGTCTCGCCGAGGACGACCGCGTGACCGCCGGTCATGTACTCGCAGCCGTGGTCGCCCACGCCCTCGGACACCACCAGGGCGCCGGAGTTGCGGACACAGAACCGCTCACCCGTACGACCGCGGAGGAACAGCTCGCCGCCGGTCGCGCCGTAGGCGATGGTGTTGCCCGCGATGGTCGAGAACTCGGCGAGGTGGTCGGCGCCCCGGTCGGGGCGGACGATCACCCGGCCGCCGGAGAGGCCCTTGCCGACGTAGTCGTTGGCGTCGCCCTCCAGGCGCAGCGTGACACCGCGCGGGAGGAAGGCGCCGAAGGACTGGCCCGCCGAGCCGGTGAAGGTGATGTCGATGGTGTCGTCGGGCAGACCGGCCCCGCCGAACTTCTTGGTCACCTCGTGGCCGAGCATCGTGCCGACCGTGCGGTTGATGTTGCGGACCTTGATCTGGGCGCGGACCGGCTGGGCGTCGGTGGCGTCCGAGGCGGCCAGCGCGTCGGCGGCGAGCTTGATCAGCTCGTTGTCGAGCGCCTTCTCCAGACCGTGGTCCTGCTCGATGATCCGGTGGCGCACCGCGCCCTCGGGCAGCTCGGGCACGTGGAACAGCGGCTCCAGGTCCAGGCCCTGTGCCTTCCAGTGGTCGATCGCGCGGGCCACGTCGAGGGTCTCGGCGTGGCCGACGGCCTCCTCGATGGAGCGGAAGCCCAGCTCGGCGAGGATCTCGCGGACCTCCTCGGCGATGAACTCGAAGAAGTTCACGACGTACTCGGCCTTGCCCGCGAACCGGTCGCGGAGCTCCGGGTTCTGCGTGGCGATGCCGACCGGACAGGTGTCCAGGTGGCAGACGCGCATCATGACGCAGCCGGAGACGACCAGCGGCGCGGTCGCGAAACCGAACTCCTCGGCGCCGAGCAGCGCGGCGATGACGACGTCACGGCCGGTCTTCAGCTGGCCGTCGGTCTGGACGACGATGCGGTCGCGCAGGCCGTTGAGCAGCAGTGTCTGCTGGGTCTCGGCGAGGCCCAGCTCCCAGGGACCGCCGGCGTGCTTCAGCGACGTCAGCGGCGAGGCGCCCGTACCGCCGTCGTGGCCGGAGATGAGGACGACGTCCGCGTGCGCCTTGGACACACCCGCGGCGACCGTGCCGACACCGACCTCCGAGACCAGCTTCACGTGGATCCGCGCCTGCGGGTTCGCGTTCTTCAGGTCGTGGATCAGCTGGGCGAGGTCCTCGATGGAGTAGATGTCGTGGTGCGGCGGCGGGGAGATCAGGCCCACGCCCGGCGTCGAGTGACGCGTCTTGGCGACCCACGGGTACACCTTGTGGCCGGGCAGCTGACCGCCCTCACCGGGCTTGGCGCCCTGGGCCATCTTGATCTGGATGTCGTCCGCGTTGACGAGGTACTCGCTCGTCACACCGAAGCGACCGGAGGCGACCTGCTTGATCGACGAACGGCGCGCCGGGTCGTACAGGCGGTCCGGGTCCTCGCCGCCCTCACCGGTGTTGGACTTGCCGCCCAACTGGTTCATGGCGATGGCGAGCGTCTCGTGCGCCTCCTTGGAGATGGAGCCGTACGACATGGCGCCGGTCGAGAACCGCTTGACGATCTCGGTGGCCGGTTCGACCTCGTCGATCGAGATCGGCGCACGCCCGGCCACGCCCTCCTTGAAGCCGAACAGGCCGCGCAGCGTCATCAGCCGCTCGGACTGCTCGTTCACGCGGTCCGTGTACTTCTTGAAGATGTCGTAGCGGCGCGTCCGGGTCGAGTGCTGGAGGCGGAAGACCGTCTCCGGGTCGAACAGGTGCGGCTCGCCCTCGCGGCGCCACTGGTACTCGCCGCCTATCTCCAGGGCGCGGTGGGCCGGCGCGATGCCGCTGGCCGGGTACGCCTTGGCGTGGCGGGCGGCGACCTCCTTGGCGATGACGTCGATGCCGACGCCGCCGATCTTGGTGGCCGTGCCGATGAAGTACTTCGCGACGAACTCGTCCGCGAGGCCGACGGCCTCGAAGACCTGGGCGCCCCGGTAGGAGGCGACCGTGGAGATGCCCATCTTGGACATGACCTTGAGGACGCCCTTGCCGAGGGCGTAGATCAGGTTGCGGATGGCCTGCTCGGACTCGATGTCGGAGAGGAAGGTCCCGGCGCGGACGAGGTCCTCGACGGTCTCCATCGCCAGGTACGGGTTGACGGCGGCGGCGCCGAACCCGATGAGCAGGGCGACGTGGTGGACCTCGCGGACGTCACCGGCCTCGACCAGCAGGCCCACATGGGTGCGCTGCTTGGTGCGGATGAGGTGGTGGTGGACGGCGGCGGTGAGCAGCAGCGAGGGGATCGGCGCGTGCTCGGCGTCCGAGTGGCGGTCGGAGAGGACGATCAGCCGGGCGCCGTTGCCGATGGCGGCGTCGGCCTCGGCGCAGATCTCCTCGATGCGCGCGGCGAGGGAGTCGCCGCCGCCGGAGACCCGGTAGAGACCGGAGAGGGTGGCCGCCTTCATGCCGGGCATGTCGCCGTCGGCGTTGATGTGGATGAGCTTGGCCAGCTCGTCGTTGTCGATCACCGGGAACGGCAGGGTGACGCTGCGGCAGGACGCGGCGGTCGGCTCGAGCAGGTTGCCCTGCGGGCCGAGGGAGCTGCGCAGCGAGGTGACCAGCTCTTCGCGGATCGCGTCCAGCGGCGGGTTGGTGACCTGCGCGAACAGCTGGGTGAAGTAGTCGAAGAGCAGCCGCGGACGGGCGGACAGCGCGGCGATCGGCGAGTCGGTGCCCATCGAACCGAGCGGCTCGCCGCCGGTCTTGGCCATCGGCGCGAGGATGACGCGCAGCTCTTCCTCGGTGTAGCCGAAGGTCTGCTGGCGGCGGGTGACCGAGGCGTGGGTGTGCACGATGTGCTCGCGCTCGGGCAGGTCGGAGAGCTCGATCTCCCCGGCCTCCAGCCACTCGGCGTACGGCTGCTCGGCGGCGAGACCGGCCTTGATCTCGTCGTCCTCGATGATGCGGTGCTCGACGGTGTCGACGAGGAACATCTTGCCGGGCTGCAGGCGGCCCTTGCGGACGACCTTGGCGGGGTCGATGTCGAGGACGCCGACCTCGGAGCCGAGGACGACGAGGCCGTCGTCGGTGACCCAGTAGCGGCCGGGGCGGAGGCCGTTGCGGTCGAGGACCGCGCCGACCTGCTTGCCGTCGGTGAAGGTGACACAGGCCGGGCCGTCCCAGGGCTCCATCATCGTGGAGTGGAACTGGTAGAAGGCGCGGCGGGCGGGCTCCATGGAGTCGTGGTTCTCCCACGCCTCCGGGATCATCATCAGCACGGAGTGCGGCAGGGAGCGTCCGCCGAGGTGGAGCAGTTCGAGGACCTCGTCGAAGGACGCCGAGTCGGAGGCGTCCGGCGTACAGATCGGGAAGATCCGGTCCAGCGTCTCCTGACCGCCGAAGAGGTCGGAGGTCAGCTGGGACTCGCGGGCGACCATCCAGTTGCGGTTGCCCTTGACCGTGTTGATCTCGCCGTTGTGCGCGACGAAGCGGTACGGGTGGGCGAGCGGCCACGACGGGAAGGTGTTGGTGGAGAACCGGGAGTGCACGAGCGCGATCGCGGAGGCGAAGCGGCGGTCGGACAGGTCCGGGAAGAAGGGCTCCAGCTGGCCGGTGGTCAGCATGCCCTTGTAGACGATCGTCCGCGCGGACAGCGAGGGGAAGTAGACGTCGACCTCGCGTTCGGCGCGCTTGCGCAGCACGAAGCTCTTGCGGTCGAGGTCGATGCCCGTGGCGGGCACCGGGCCGCCGTCGGCGACGAAGACCTGGTGGAAGGAGGGCATCGTCGAGCGGGCGGTGGCGCCGAGCAGCTCGGGGGCGACGGGCACCTCGCGCCAGCCGAGGACGGTCAGGCCCTCCTCGGCGGCGATGGCCTCGATACGGGCGACGGCGTCCTCGGTGCCCTCGTCGGGCAGGAAGCCGATTCCGACGGCGTACGAGCCGGCCTCGGGGAGCTCGAATCCGGCCACCTCACGGAAGAACGCGTCGGGGACCTGCGAGAGAATGCCGGCTCCGTCCCCCGAATCGGGTTCCGAGCCGGTCGCGCCGCGATGCTCCAGGTTGCGAAGAACCGTGAGCGCCTGCTCGACCAGCGCATGGCTCGCCTCGCCGGTGAGGGTGGCCACGAAGCCGACACCGCAGGCGTCGTGCTCGTTGCGGGGGTCGTACATACCCTGCGCAGCAGGGCGAGCATCCATGAAGGACCACTTCTGGCCATTCGCGGAGTGCTGGGACGGCTGGCGCGGCGTACGCATCGGCTCTCCCGTCGTCGTCATCTGGCATATGCGATTGCCGAGGGACGACGCTGGCCCTCTGCGTTAAAGTGCAAAATTTCGTGCAGGTTACATGATGGAACGATTCTCGGGAACCGAATACTTCGTCCCAACATGCGGACGCCACGGGCGCGGAGGGGTGTGCGCTCGGCGGCGTGATCAAGAGGTACTCAAAGGGGGCCGACCGGACAGATCGATGTCGGTCGACCGAGGGGGCGCAGGGGGCGCCGTCGCCCACTACTTCAGGTGCTGTGCAGGCGTCGTTGCCTGCGGCGCTTACGGCTCATGCCCAGCGGTTAAGCATTCGAAACCGCGTAGTAACGACTACTTATACGGTCCCGCGTATACGTAGCCATCCGATCCATCATACGGCCGCGCCGAACAGGCTGCCCAGGGCGTACGTCACACCCGCCGCGGCGCCCCCGAGAGTCAGTTGCCGCAGCCCGCCGAACCACCAGCTTCTGGCCGTCACCCCGGCCACCACCGCCCCGCACCCGAAGAGCCCCAGGAGCGTCACCAGCACGGCGGGCCACAGCGCTCCCGCGCCGAGCAGAAACGGCAGTACGGGCAGCAGGGCGCCCAGCGCGAAGGCGCCGAAGCTCGACACGGCGGCGACGGCCGGCGAGGGCAGGTCGCCCGGGTCGACACCCAGCTCCTCCCGGGCGTGGATCTCCAGCGCCTGCTCGGGATCGCGCGACAACTGCCTCGCCACCTCCCGCGCGAGCCCGGCCTCGACCCCGCGGCTCTCGTAGAGCGCTGCCAGCTCCTTCTCCTCGTCGCGGGGATGCTTGCGCAACTCACGCCGCTCGACGTCGAGTTCGGCCTCGACGAGTTCGCGCTGCGAGGCCACGGAGGTGTATTCGCCGGCGGCCATGGAGAAGGCCCCGGCGGCGAGCCCCGCGAGTCCGGCGACGACGACCGCCTCCCGGCCGGCCGATCCGCCCGCGACACCGGTCATCAGCGCCAGATTGGACACGAGCCCGTCCATCGCCCCGAACACGGCGGGCCGCAGCCGCCCCCCGTTCACATCCCGGTGGGTGTGGTTGTCACGGTGCGCCTCGTGCGGTGCGGCTGCGGTGTCGATGATCGCCATACATCGAACGTACGCTCGGAAAATCGCTCCCGCCAGCAAGGAAGGCCGTACTTACCCGCGTTGGCGATTGTTCGAGAAACCCTTGCCGCTCATTCGTACATGACCCTGCACAGATGTCGACCGGGTGATACGTGAGCGTTCCCGCGCCGGTGAGGCGGCCGATGTGGGAGAGATCTTCACAGAGAAATCTTCAGAGCGGATCAACTGCCCACGGGCCCAGAGAGCCGCCCACGGGCCAGAGAGGCGACCGTATGCCTTCCATCGCCTGCACTCCCCCCGTCCCGGCACCGGGGGACGCCGCCGATCTCCGCGAACGGGCACGCGGGGCCATGCTCGGACTCGCCGTCGGGGACGCGCTGGGGGCGCCCGCCGAGAACATGAAGCCCTCCGAGATCCGCGCGCGCTGGGGGCGCATCACGGGGTACGTGGCCGAGCACCCGTCGGGCACGGACGACACCGAGTACGCCATCTTCTCCGGGCTGCTGCTGGCCCGGCACGGATCGGCGCTCACGGTCACCCATGTGGAGACGGCCTGGCACCAGTGGATCGCGGACCGGGACGAGGGCCCGTTCCGGGGCGCCGGTTTCAGTGAACGCGGCACCCTGGAGAACCTCCGCCGGGGCCTCGCCGCGCCGATCTCCGCCCAGCACCGGCACGCCTGGAGCGACGGACTGGCCATGCGCGCGGCCCCCTTCGGCGTCTTCGCGGCGGGCCGCCCGGCGGAGGCGGCCCGGCTGGTCGCCGTCGACGGCTCGGTCAGCCACGACGGCGAGGGCATCTACGGCGGCCAGGCGGTCGCGGCGGGAGTGGCGGCGGCGATGGCGGGGGCGCCGACGATCGCGGTGGTCGCCTCGGCCCTGGCGGTGATCCCCGACGACTCCTGGACGGCCCGCTCCCTGCGTCGCGCCGTCGCGGTGGCCCACCGCGGCGAACGCGCGGTCCGCTCCGCCGTCGTCATCGGCGGCTACCCCTGGACCGACCTCGCCCCCGAGGCCGTCGCCCTCGCCTTCGGCGCCTACGCGGCGGCCGACGGTGACTTCACCGAGTCGGTGCTGACGGCGGTGAACATGGGCCGCGACGCCGACACGACCGCCGCGGTCGCCGGCGCGCTGGCCGGCGCGACCCGGGGCGTACGCGCGATCCCGCCCGAGTGGACCACCGCCATCGGCCCGGCGAGAGGCAGCTGCCTCCCCTCCATGGCCGGCCACCACGTCCTGGACGTGGCCGAACTCCTGGTACCCGGCGAAGGCGGCAAATGGGCCACCACCACGACCCCCCTCCACCACGAGGACCGGCCCACCCCACCCCCGACCGCCTTCACCCTGGCCCCGGCCCCCACATCGGAGACCCCGTCATGACCCCACCGACCCCGTGGGAGGAGACCACCCCTCTCACCACACCCGGCGGCCCCGAACCCACGACGCCCACGACGCCGACGGAGCCGACGGAGCCGACGGAGCCGACGGATGCCGAACGGACGGTCACGGCGAAGCCGACGGTTGCGGGACGGACGGCCACGGCGAAGCCGACGGTTGCGGGACGGACGGCCACGGCGAAGCCGACGGTTACCGGACAGACGATCGTGGCGAAGCCGACCGCTACCGGACAGACGATCGTGGCGAAGCCGGTCGCCCTCCGACCCGTGGCCGCCGACGGCGAGGACGCCCCACTGGGGCCACCCGCACTCGACGACGAAACCCGCACGGGCGGTGCGGGTGGGAAACCAAGCCTGGCCGAAGGCGAAGCCGAGGCCGGCGCCCCCCGCCCCCCGGAGGGCACCCGCATCGAGGGCCTCCTGCTCGGCCTAGCCGCAGGCGACGCCGCCGGCTGGCCCGCCGCCCGCCACCGAGCCGCCCGTATGCCGGAGTGGACCCGCCGCCTCACCCGCGAACTCGACACCTTCGCCGAACAGAACGCGACGACCACCCTCCCCGTCCCCATCGCCCTCAACCAGCCCCCCGAGCCCCTCCGCCTCGGCCCCTCCGACGACGCGGAATGGGCGGCCTTCGCCGCGGAGGCCCTCCTGCGCGCGACCGACACCGCCGCCCTCGGCGACCTCAGCCTGGAACGCCGCACCCGCGCCTCGATCGACCTCTCCTGGAACGCCGTCGCCAGCGAGATCGCCGCCGCCGCGGAACGCGCCCCCGAGGTCGAGTCCGCCGTACTCCCCCTGCGCGCCCGTATCTCCGTACGCGCCGGCCTGGGCAACCTCGCCACCGGTCTGCGCCCACCCGCCACCGGCCACGACAACCCCCACTACTTCGACGACGCGGCCTGCGTCCGCGCCTGCGTCCTGGCGGTCGCGCACCCGGGCGACCCCCGCCGCGCCGCCGACCTCGCCGAGTTCGACGCCCGCTACACCCAGGACGGCGACGGCGTGCACGGCGCACGCGCGATGGCCGCCGCGCTCGCGCTGGCGCTCGTCGGCGCGGACGTCGACGACTGCACGGCGGCGGCCCTCGCCGAACTCCCCGCCGGGACGGAGATCGGCCGCAACGCCCGCCACGCCCTGGACCTCGCACACCGCCACAAAAGAGAAGGAACATTCGCTCTGGTCCCGCTCCTGGAGCACCAGATCGTCGACCACGTCTACAGCTACGGCATCGCCGCCGCCGAGACCGTCCCCGTGGCCCTCGCCCTGGCCACCGCCGCCCGGGGCCGGATCGCCGAGGCCGTTCCCGCCGCCGCCTGCCTCTCCCGGGTCGCCGACTCCGCGCCCGCCCTCGCCGGCGCCCTGACCGGCGCGCTCGGCGGCGCCGCCGCCATCCCCGACACCTGGCGGGAGGCCTGCCGCACCCTGTCCGGCTGCGCCCTCCCCCGCCTCACCGGCACCGATCTCGTACACCTCGCCGAACATCTGGCGAACACATAACCTCACACCATCCCGCACGTTATCGGGGCATGACGCCCACATCGGAAACAGTGCCGGAAACCACCCTCGCCGAACGCATCACCGGCGCCCTGGTGGGCGCGGCCGTCGGAGACGCCCTCGGTGGCCCGGTCGAGGGCTACACCCCGGAGCAGATCCTCGAACGCCACGGCGGCCGTGTCCACGGCATCGTCGGCCCCTGGAACGGCGACGACTGGCGCACCGCCCGCCCCATCGCCCCGTACCACAAGGGCGACGGCCACGTCACCGACGACACCTTGATGACCCACGCGCTGGTCCGGGTGTACGACCGGGTACGCGACCATCTCGACGCCTACTCCGTCGCCGAGCACCTGGTGCCGGACATGATGACGACCCCGCGCTGGATCCCCGAGCTGGAGGCGGAGGCCCTCCCCCTCCAACGGGTCTTCCTCGCCGAGAAATGGCTCGTCGCCCGCATCCACTACGGCCACATCGACCCCCGCGAGGCCGGCACCGGAAACATCGTCAACTGCGGCGCCGCGATGTACATGGCCCCCGTCGGCCTGGTCAACGCGGCCGATCCGCGCGGCGCGTACGCCGAGGCGCTCGATGTCGCGGGCGCGCATCAGTCGTCGTACGGCAGGGAGGCGGCGGGCGTGTTCGCGGCGGCGGTCGCGGCGGCGTGCACGCCGGGCGCGACGGCGGAGTCGGTGGTCGAGGCCGGCCTCGCCGTGGCCAAGGACGGCACCCGCGCGGCGATCGAGGCGGTGTGCGAAGCGGCGGGCCGTCATACGGACTTCGAGTCGGCGCTACGGCCGCTGCGCGAGGCTATCGCCCCGTTCGACACGGTCGGCCCGGACTACCGCGCCCCCTCCCTGGGCGCCCGCCGTCCCTCCCGGCTCCACGCGATCGAGGAACTCCCGGTGGCCCTGGGCATGTTGCTGGTGGCCCGCGGCGACTACCGCCACGCGGTGCTCGGTTCGGTGAACTACGGCCGTGACTGCGACTCGATCGCCACGATGTCCGGCGCCCTCGCCGGCGCCCTGGGCTCGGAGATCCCGTCCGACTGGGCCAAGACGGTGGCGGAGGCGAGCCGACTGGACCTGCACGCACCGGCCACGACGCTGACAGAGGTCGCCCGCCGGATCCACACCCGGGACGTACAGCGCCGCCGCGCCCACGAGGCCGCCTTCGCCGCTCTGGCCTCCCTCCGGTGACCCCCCTGCGTCTCACCTGGGTCCAGCCGGAGGACCTCCTCGGCCATGAACTCCACCAGGCCCGCCAGGACGGCCGGGAACCCGCGGCCGTCGCCGCCCGCTGGCACGCGGCGGGCGGCCCCCCGGCCCCCCTCCGCGCCGGCGCCTCCCCCCACCCCGCCTCCCGCTACCTGCGCCAACTCGCCGAAGACCTCCTCGACGAACTGGCAGACCTACCAAGCGCGTTGACGGAACACGAACCAACGGACCTGGCCAGGATCAAGGCCCGGTGCCCGAACTGGCCGACGCCCGCTCATTCTGCGCCCACCCGTGCCACCCCAGCCACATACGTCCGCCGCCTGGAATCCGCCTGGCTCGGCCGAGCCGCAGGCTGTCTCCTGGGCAAACCCGTCGAGAAGCTCCCCCTCCCCGCCATCCGCCAACTCGCCGCGGTCACCAGCAACTGGCCCCTCACGACCTGGTTCACCGCCCGAGGCGTCCCGCAGGACCTCCTGACCGCCCACCCCTGGAACCGCCGCTCGGCCCCCACCTCCCTCGCCGAGAACATCGACGGCATGCCCGAGGACGACGACCTCAACTACCCCCTCCTCAACCTCCTCCTGCTGTCCCGCCACGGCCGCGACTTCACCACCACGGACGTGGCGACCCTCTGGCTGGACGAACTCCCCGCGGGCCGCACCTTCACCGCCGAACGCGTCGCCTACCGCAACCTGCTCACCGGCATCGACCCACCCCACACCGCCCGCCACCGCAACCCGTTCCGCGAATGGATCGGCGCCCTGATCCGCGCGGACGTCCACGGCTGGACCAACCCGGGCGACCCGGCCGCCGCCGCCGAACAGGCCCACCGCGACGCCACCCTCACCCACACCGCGAACGGCGTGTACGCGGCGATGTTCGTCGCGGCCACCATCGCGGAAGCAGCCGCAGCCCCGGAGCACGGGACCGATGCCGGCACCGGCACCGGCACCCACGACATCCACCACTGCCTGCGCACCGGCCTGACGGTCGTCCCCCCGAACTCCCGCCTGGCCAAGGCGATCACCCACGCCCTCCGACTCGCCACCGGACACCGCGACTTCGACACGGTCGTCGACGCCCTCCACTCCGTCTACGCCGACCACCACTGGGTCCACGCCATCCCCAACACGGCCCTGCTCACCGCCGCCCTCACCCACGCGGACGGCGACTTCACGGCCTCCATCTGCCGTGCGGTGTCCGGCGGTTGGGACACCGACTCCAACGGCGCGACGGCGGGCAGCATCGCGGGCCTGCTGACCGGTTCCCCGGACGCGCTGCCCGACCGCTGGACGGCCCCCCTCAAGAACCGCCTGGCCACCTCGATCGCCGACTTCAACGGCGTCGGCTTCGACACCCTGGCCCACCTCACCCTCCGGGAGACCCCGCACCCATGACGCAGGCGCCACCCACGCCCCAGGCGTACGACCCCCCGCTCCGTCACCTCCGCGTCCTCGACCTCGCCACCCTGTTCGCCGGCCCCCTCGCCGCCACGATGCTCGGCGACTTCGGCGCGGAGGTCATCAAGGTCGAGCACCCCACGAAGCCGGATCCGTCACGGGGCCACGGCCCGTCGAAGGACGGCGTGGGCCTGTGGTGGAAGCTGCTGGGCCGCAACAAGCGCACCCTGACGCTGAACCTCTCCACCCCCGGCGGCCGGGACACCCTCCTCCGCCTCGCCGCCACCGCCGATGTGATCATCGAGAACTTCCGCCCCGGCACCCTGGAGAAGTGGGGCCTGGGCTGGAAGGAGCTGTCGGCGGCCAATCCGCGCCTGGTCCTGGCCCGCGTCACCGGCTTCGGCCAGTTCGGCCCGTACGCGCACCGCCCCGGCTTCGGCACGCTCGCCGAGGCGATGAGCGGCTTCGCCGCGATCACCGGCGAGCCGGACGCCCCACCGGTCCTGCCCCCGTTCGGCCTGGCCGACTCGATCGCGGGCCTGGCCACGGCGTACGCGGTGATGACGGCACTCGCCGCGCGTGACCGCACCGGCGAGGGGCAGACGGTCGACATGGCGATCATCGAGCCGATCCTCACCGTCCTCGGCCCCCAGCCCCTCTGGTACGACCAGCTCGGCCACGTCCAGCCCCGTACGGGCAACCGCTCCGCCAACAACGCGCCCCGCAACACCTATCGCACGGCTGACGGCTCCTGGGTGGCGGTCTCCACCTCCGCCCAGTCGATCGCGGAACGGGTGATGCGCCTGGTCGGACGGCCCGAGCTGATCGACGAGCCCTGGTTCGGCTCGGGAGCGGAGCGGGCCCGGCACGCGGACGTCCTCGACGAGGCGGTCGGCGCGTGGATCGCCCGCCACACCCGGGAGGAGGTCATCGAGGTGTTCGAGAAGGCGGAGGCGGCGGTGGCCCCCATCCAGGACGTACGCGAGGTGATGACCGACCCGCAGTACCGCGCCCTGGACACGATCACCACCGTCGACGACCCCGACCTCGGCCCCCTGCGGATGCAGAACGTGCTCTTCCGGCTCTCCGCGACCCCCGGCGCGATCCGCTGGGCGGGCCGTGCGCACGGTGCCGACACGGACGCGATCCTCGCCGAACTGGGCCTGTCCGAACCGGACATCGCCACCCTCCGCCAGGAGGGCGCCCTGTGACCCCGCGGCCGACGGCGCCTCCTCCCCTGACCTGGCTGTACGCCCCCGGAGATCGCCCGGAGGTGGTCGCCAAGGCTCTGTCCTCGGGCGCGGACGTGGTGATCGTGGACCTGGAGGACGCGGTCGCGCCCGACCGCAAGGCCTACGCCCGCGCGGCCACCGCCGAGCTTCTCTCGGCCCCGCCGCCCGTCCCGGTCCATGTCCGGGTGAACGCCCTGGACACCCCGGAGGCGGAGCAGGACCTCAGGACCCTCTCCCCGCTGCCCGGTCTGACGGCCCTCCGGCTCCCGAAGGTCACCTCCCCCGCCGAGGTCGCGAAGGTCGCGGAGCGCACCGCGCCGGCGGAGGGCGGGGCGATCCCGCTGTACGCCCTCCTCGAATCGGCGCTGGGTGTGGAACGGGCGTACGACATCGCCGGCGCGCATCCCGCTCTGCGGGGCATCGCCCTGGGTGAGGCGGACCTCCGGGCGGATCTGGCCCTGGCCGCCGGGCAGGACCGGGCCCTGGACTGGTCCCGCTCCCGGGTGGTCGTCGCGGCACGGGCGGCGGGGCTTCCCTCACCGGCGCAGTCGATCTACCCGGACACGAAGGATCTGGACGGTCTGGCGTCCTCCTGCGCCCATGGTCGTGGCCTCGGCTTCTTCGGGCGTGCCGCGCTCCATCCGCGACAGCTCCCGGTGATCGAACGCGCCTACACCCCCACCCACGAGGAGGTGGAATCGGCCGAGCAGACCCTTGAGGCCGCCGCCACCGACCCCGGCGCCCAGGCGCTTCCCGATGGGCGCTTCATCGACGCCGCCGTCGTCGCCGCGGCCCACAGAACCCTGACCCTCGCCAACCGCCCCGCCAAGCGCTGATCGCCCCTTCGACCAGGCCCTGCGGGCCTGAGAAGCAAGGGGCGCAGCCCCCGCTTTTCAGGCAAGGCCGTGAAGTTAGGGCTTTGGGAGCGTTGGCAAGTGCGCTCTGGTTCTATGGCTTCTTGGAACGTGGGAAGCGGAGCCCCGGTAGAACTGGCAGTCGACCAAGACAGCCGTTCACAGGACCGGAGGCTCCGCTGTCCGATCAGTGTGTCATCACGCGGGAAATCACGGTAGCCAAGGGCGTGTTCGCCCCGGGGCATCTGGGGGAACTCACCCGGATCATCCCGTTCGAGATGGTCGATGCGGTCCTTGCCGAGACCGGTGCTGTCCAGCAACGGCTGCGGAAGATTCCCGCCCGGGTGGTGGTCTACCTGCTGCTGGCCGCGGCCCTGTTCGAGGACTGCGGCTACCTGGCCGTCTGGCGCAGGCTCACCGCCGCGCTGGAGACGATACCGGTCGTGAAGATCACCGGCGCGGGGCTCTGGGACGCCCGCAGGCGTCTGGGCGTGCGGCCCATGCGGGCCCTGTTCGATCTGCTGCGCGGGCCGGCCACGGTGATCCGCACCCGCGGCGCCCGCTTCAAGGGCCTGCTGGCCGTTGCGATCGACGGCACCTACCTCGACGTTCCCGACAGCCCGCCGCACCGGGCCCGTCTGGGCAAGGGGTCCAACCGGTTCGGAACTGCCGGCTACCCGCAGATCTGCCTGACCGCGCTGGTGGCCTGTGGCACCCGGGCGATCCTGGATGCCGCCTTCGGACCGCGCTCCCAGGGAGAGACCGGACACGGCAGGCGGCTCATGCGCTCCCTGCACGCCGGAATGATCGTCCTGCTGGACCGGGGCTTTTCGGGCAACGCGTTCCTGACAGCCGTCGCCGCCACCGAAGCCTCCTTCCTCGCACGCATCACTGCCACCCGCAAACCTCCCGTCCTGGCCCGCTTCGGCGACGGCTCCCACCTCTCCCGCTTCGGCGCCCTCGAGGTCCGCATCATCGAATGCGAGATCACCGTCACCACCAGCCAGGGCCGCCGCACCGGGCTCTACCGGCTGGCCACCAACCTCCTGGACCACCACCGCTACCCGGCATCCGACCTGGTCAGTCTGTATCACGAGCGGTGGGAAGTGGAGTCCGCCTACTTCGCGATCAAGAAAACGATGCTGGGCCGGCGGGTCCTGCGCTCCACCACTCCGCCCGGCATCGCCCAGGAGGTCTACGCCCTGCTGAGCGCCTACCAGGCCCTGCGGATCGCTATCGCCGACGCCACAGGGGCCACACCCGGAACAGACCCGGACCGGGCCAGCTTCAGCGTTGCCCTGCGATGCGCCCGCGACCAGATCGTCCAGGCCGCGGGCATCATCGCCGGCACCACGATCGACCTCGTCGGGACGATCGGCCGAACCGTCCTGGAACACCTCATGCCCGCCCGCCGCCTCCGCATCAGCCCCCGCGCAGTGAAACGACCCCTGTCCCGATACGCCTACAAAAGCCTCAATATCGACCGACGCACCTACACAGCCACCCTCAGCATCAACATCTTGACGCCGACGATCAGCCCATAACTTCACGGCCTTGGCTTTTCAGGGGCGCGGGGAACTGCGCGAGAAGCCCCACCGGACCCGCATCCGACAACGCACCCCACCACCCCGGAACGCGAAAACCCACCCGCCCGGAAAGGGCAGGTGGGTCGCGAAACATCGTCAGCTCTTCTCCACGGACTCGGCCTTCTTCTCGCCCCCGGAGCCAGAGGCCTCCGCCTCCGCCGAAGACTCCGCCTCCGCCGAAGACTCCACCACCTCCGAGGACTCCATGGCCTCCGAGCCGTCGTCATCCTTCGGCGCGCTCTCGCCGTCCTTCGCCGCACCCTCGCCCCCGTCACCGTCGGAGACACCCGGCTCGACGATCTCTTCCCGCCCCGGCCGCTTCCGCGCCGACAGGACGATGTAGATCACGGCGAGGACGAAGACGAAGATCGCGGTCCAGTTGTTGAGGCGCATCCCGAGGATGTGGTGGGCCTCGTCGACCCGCATGTACTCGATCCAGAACCGCCCCGCGCAGTACGCGGCGACGTACAGCGCGAACGCCCGCCCGTGCCCGAGCTTGAAGCGCCGGTCGGCCCAGATGACGAGGACCGCGACACCGATGCACCACAGCGACTCGTAGAGGAACGTCGGGTGGTACGTCCCCGGCAGCCGCCCGTCCGTGGAGGACGTGATCTCCACGGCCCACGGCAGATCCGTCGGCTTGCCGTACAGCTCCTGGTTGAACCAGTTGCCCCAGCGCCCGATCGCCTGCGCCAGCGCGATACCGGGGGCGACGGCGTCGGCGTACGCGGGCAGCGGGATACCCCGCCGACGGCAGCCGATCCACGCGCCCACCGCGCCGAGCGCGATCGCGCCCCAGATGCCGAGTCCGCCCTCCCAGACCTTGAAGGCGTCGACCCAGTCACGGCCCTCGCTGAAGTACAGCTCGTAGTCCGTGATCACGTGGTAGAGGCGCCCGCCGATCAGACCGAAGGGCACGGCCCAGACGGCGATGTCGGCGACCGTACCGGCCTGTCCGCCCCGTGCGACCCAGCGTTTGTTGCCGAGCCAGACGGCTACGAAGACACCGATGATGATGCAGAAGGCGTAGCCGCGCAGCGGGACGGGACCGAGGTACAGCACCCCGCGCGACGGGCTGGGAATGTAGGCAAGTTCCATGGCAGGGTCGACGCTACCCTGCCGGGCCCGGCCGACGACGGGCGGCCCGGCAACGGGTCCATAACGCCGTACCACTACTTCCCCGACGCCCCACGGGCCCCCGTGGCCACTCGCCTCACACGCAACTCACCTCCGGCTCACCCCGCGGCCCTCGCCTCCACCATCTGCTTCAGCTTGGCGGGGGTCATGGACTGGTCCGCGTAGATGTTGGTGCCGTTGAGGAAGACGCTCGGGGTGCCGGAGAAGCCGCCCTTCTGGAAGGCCTCGTTCGACTTCGCGACCCAGCTGTTGTGCGTGCCGTCCTCGACACAGGTGCGGAACGCGGCGGTGTCCAGCCCGTCCACCTTCTTCGCCAGGTCGAGGAGTCTGCTCTCGTCGGCGAAGGCGTCGTCCGTCTCGGGCGGCTGGTTCTGGTAGAGCACGTCGTGGTACGCGGGGAACTTGCCCTCGTTCTGTGCGCACGCGGCGGCGTTGGCGGCCTTGCGGGAGCCGCTGCCGCCCATGTTCCCGTCGATCAGGGTGGCGAGGTGGTACTCGACCTTCAGCTTTCCGGCCTCGGTCAGCTCGTGGATCGTCGCGCGGTAGGCGTCCTCGAAGGACTTGCAGGCCGGGCAGCGGAAGTCCTCCCACACGGAGAGGGTCGACTTGGCTCCGGCGTCCCCGACGGGGATCGCGAGGCTGTCCTCGCCGTTGGCCCCCGAGGGCGCGACGACCGGGCCGGCGGTGTCGGCGTCGTCCTTGCCCGCGTTCGCCGCCACGACGCCGATCACGGCGGCCAGTCCCAGTGCGCCCAGCACCGAGGCGCCCACGATCAGTGCCCGACGGCGCTTCTCGGCGGCCTTCTGCTTCTCGCGCTCCTCCGCCAGCCGTTCCCGGGCGGTGCGCTTTCCCTCACGGTTCTTCTCGCTCACATCCCGCAGAACGAACCGGGGAGGCGCACCGCGCCTCCCCGGTCCCACTTCCACCCGTTCGAGTGAGCGGATTGCCCGTTACGTCCAGCCATCCCGTACGAATAACGGGTGAACGTCACGAGCCCCCTCGGCGTGCCGGATGACCCGCCCGCCCACGTACCTGCTCACGCGCCCCGGCGCACGCCCTTCGCGAGGTCGCCCGCCAGCTCCCGTACGGCGTCCAGACCGGCCGCCTCGTCCGGCGCGTCCAGCATCCGCTTCACGAACGCGGACCCGACGATCACCCCGTCGGCGAACCCGGCGACCTCGGCCGCCTGCTCGGCGTCGGAGACCCCGAGCCCGACGCAGACCGGCAGGCCGGAGCCGGTGGCCCGGGTGCGCTCCACCAGGTCCTGGGCCTGTGCGCCCACCGACTCACGGGTGCCGGTGACGCCCATCAGCGAGGCGGCGTAGACGAAGCCGCTGCCCGCCGCGGTGATCTCGGCGAGCCGGGCGTCCTTGCTGCTGGGCGCGACCACGAAGACCGTGCCGAGGCCGTGCTTCTCCGCGTGCTCCCTCCACAGCGCCGACTCCTGCACGGGCAGGTCGGGCAGGATGCAGCCCGCGCCGCCCGCCGCCGCCAGTTCGGCCGTGAAGCGCTCGACGCCGTAGCGGTCGATGGGGTTCCAGTACGTCATGACGAGGACGGGCTTCCCGGTGGCCTCGAAGGCCTCCCGCACCGTCCGCATCACGTCCGCGATCTTGACGCCGCCGCGCAGGGCGATGTCGTCGGCGGTCTGGATGACGGGCCCGTCGAGGACCGGGTCGCTGTGCGGCAGCCCGACCTCGACGACATCGGCGCCGCCCTCGAAGACGGCCTTGATCGCGGCGATACCGCCGTCGACGGTCGGGAACCCGGCCGGGAGATAGGCGATCAGCGCGGACCGCCCCTCCGCCCTGGCGGCGGCGAGGGTGTCGCTCAACAGCTGGATGTTGCCGCTCACTTGGCGTCCCCCTCGATCTCCGCGAGATCGGCCGCGTCGGCGGCGACCTCGGCGTCGGCGCCGCTCTCGTACAGGCCGAAGTAGCGCGCGGCGGTGTCCATGTCCTTGTCGCCACGCCCGGACAGGTTGACGACGATCAGCCCGTCCTCGCCCAGCTCCCTGCCGACCTCCAGGGCGCCGGCGAGCGCGTGGGCGCTCTCGATCGCCGGGATGATGCCCTCGGTGCGCGACAGCAGCCGCAGCGCCCGCATGGCCGCGTCGTCGGTGACCGCGCGGTACTCGCCGCGCCCGCTGTCCTTGAGGTAGGCGTGCTCGGGGCCGATGCCCGGGTAGTCGAGGCCCGCCGAGATCGAGTAGGGCTCGGTGATCTGGCCCTCCTCGTCCTGGAGGACGTACGACCGCGAGCCGTGCAGGATGCCCGGCTCACCGGCGGTCAGCGTCGCCGCGTGCTCACCGGTCTCGATGCCGTGCCCGGCCGGTTCGCAGCCGATGAGGCGTACGTCGGCGTCCGGGATGAAGGCGTGGAAGAGGCCGATGGCGTTGGAGCCACCGCCCACACAGGCGACGGCGGCGTCGGGGAGGCGCCCGGCGCGTTCGAGGATCTGGCGTCGTGCCTCGACCCCGATCACGCGGTGGAAGTCGCGGACCATGGCGGGGAAGGGGTGGGGTCCGGCGACGGTCCCGAACAGGTAGTGGGTGCGGTCGACGTTGGCGACCCAGTCCCGGAACGCCTCGTTGATGGCGTCCTTGAGGGTCCGGGAGCCGGACTTCACGGCGACGACCTCGGCGCCCAGCATCCGCATCCGGGCGACGTTCAGGGCCTGCCGCTGGGTGTCGATCTCGCCCATGTAGATCGTGCAGTCGAGGCCGAAGAGGGCACAGGCCGTGGCGGTGGCGACGCCGTGCTGACCGGCTCCCGTCTCGGCGATGACCCGGGTCTTGCCCATGCGCCTGGTGAGCAGGGCCTGCCCCAGCACATTGTTGATCTTGTGCGACCCGGTGTGGTTCAGGTCCTCGCGCTTGAGGAACACCCGCGCGCCACCGGCGTGCTCGGCGAACCGGGGCACCTCCGTGAGCGAGCTGGGCCGCCCGGTGTAGTTGACGAGCAGATCGTCGAGCTCCCGCGCGAACTCCGGGTCGTGCTTCGCCTTGTCGTACTCCACGGCGACCTCGTCCACGGCGGCGACCAGCGCCTCCGGGATGAACTTGCCGCCGAACGCGCCGAAATACCCCTCGGCGCTGGGGACCTGACCCTCGGGGTCGGGAATGAAGAACTCACTGGACATGCGACTACCTCGCAGGGGCGTGGCCCCGTCGTCGATCGGACTATGACTCACAGCGATCACGTGCGCACACCGCCCTTGAGGCCGGCTCGGGAGACCTGCCGTTCCACGGCTCGGCGTCAGCTGTGGCTCGGCGTCAGCTGTGGCCTGGCATCAGCCGTGGCGCGGCGTCAGCCACG
This sequence comes from Streptomyces phaeolivaceus, assembly GCF_009184865.1. Taxonomy (NCBI): domain Bacteria; kingdom Bacillati; phylum Actinomycetota; class Actinomycetes; order Kitasatosporales; family Streptomycetaceae; genus Streptomyces; species Streptomyces phaeolivaceus. The sequence goes on from NZ_CP045096.1 coordinate 2,227,180, forward strand.
GCCTCGCTTCGACCCCGGCCCGGCGGCCCCCACCACCCGGCTTCGCCCACCGCCGAACCGACGGTCGTCGGCGCTCTCACCGACGACCGGGGACAGCGCATCCGGCGGTCACGGAAGGAGGCGGCGGCTCAGCTGCCCGCAGGGCGTGCGCGCGTACGGGACCGGGGCCATCGCATGCCGTTCACCTGACCCGGCTCGTCACCGATGACATAGCGGACCCGGCGCCCGTGGACCCGGCGGGCCGGCGCCCGGCAGCCACGGGGACGGCACCCGCGCGCGAGGCGGGCGTAGGGGTCCCGGGGAGTCATGGTGATCGAGAACATCAGGGCACAGCCTACCGGTCCCGCATCACCCGTGCGGGCGACATCGGGGGTGGTCCACGAGAGGCCGACCGGCGGCGATCCGCACCCCACCGCCCCGGCCGGGGCGCACCCCGGACGGCCGGCGGTGAAGGCGTGGTCGGTCATGGCCGGGTCAGTTCCGCCCGTGCCGCAGCGCCGGGTGCTCGCCCGCGGCGACGAGGTCGGCGACGGCCGTCTTGGGGTCCTTGCCGGTGACAAGGGACTCGCCCACGAGGACCGCGTCGGCGCCGGCGTTGGCGTAGGCGATGAGGTCGTGCGGGCCCCGGACACCGGACTCGGCGATCTTGACGATGGAGTCGGGGATCTCGGGGGCGACCCGCTCGAACGTGGTGCGGTCGACCTCGAGGGTCTTGAGGTTGCGGGCGTTGACCCCGATCACCCGGGCACCGGCGTCCACCGCGCGTTCGACCTCGTCCTCGTCGTGGACCTCGACGAGCGGGGTGAGCCCGATGGACTCGGCGCGCTCGATCAGCGACTCCAGCGCCGGCTGGTCGAGGGCCGCGACGATCAGCAGGGCGACGTCGGCGCCGTACGCCCGCGCCTCCCACAGCTGGTACGAGGTGACGATGAAGTCCTTGCGCAGAACGGGGATGTCCACGCGCGCGCGGACGGCCTCCAGGTCGGCGAGGGAGCCGCCGAAGCGGCGCTGTTCGGTGAGGACGGAGATGATCGCCGCACCGCCCGCCTCGTAGTCGGCCGCGAGACCGGCCGGGTCGGCGATCGCGGCGAGCGCGCCCTTGGAGGGGCTGGAGCGCTTCACCTCGCAGATCACCTTGACGCCGTCGCCGCGCAGCGCGGCCGCGCCGTCCTTGGCCGCCGGAGCCTTCGCCGCGCGCTCCTTGAGCTCGTCGAGGCTGACGCGCGCCTGCCGCTCCGCGAGGTCGGCACGGACTCCGTCGATGATCTCGTCGAGCACACTCACGCGAGCGGTCCCCTTTCAGACGGTGAAACGATAGAAACGGCAAAAATCGGTGACAACGTTTGACGGTCATGTATTGACAGTCGAGCGGTTCTCGGTGTTCAGGCGGTTCACTGTGATGGTATCCGCAGGACGGCGTGGGCCTCGCATCCGGTTGACGGCGGTCCCACTACCTGGACGTTCACCATTTGATCAAGGATGCAGCCAGCCACCGAACGGCGAGTTCCGGACAACCGTGAAGACCAGCGCCAACGCGCCCAGCGACCAGATCTGCACGGGTCCGAGCCGGAGCCGCAGGGGCCGGCCGCGCGCCACATGGACCACCCAAACGGTCCACAGCACCGCGAAGCCCAGGAAGCCCGCCACGGCCAGCGCGTTGTCGGTGAGGGCGGTCGCGATGTCCCCGTGCGCGAAGGCGTGCGCGCTGCGCAGTCCGCCGCAGCCGGGGCAGTAGAGGCCGGTGAAGCGCCACAGCGGGCAGACCGGATAGTGGCCGGGTTCGTTCGGGTCCACGGCCGCGACATACGCGAAGGCCCCGCCGACGGCCGCGAGCACCCCGGCGGGCACCCACAGGCGGGCGCGCGAGGGCCGCACGGTCGGGGGTGCGGGCGCGGTCGGCTGAGTCTCGTGGGTCTCGGCGTTCACACACCGCATTCTGCCCCGCGCGGGCCGTACACGCGCACGAGGGACGGCCCGGTGGTGTGCCGGGCCGTCCCTCGTGCGGACGTCAGCTCTTGGCGCCGGCCGGCTCGGGGGTCGCCGTCGCCTGCGCGCGGACCGTCGCCGTCTCGTACACGGCGTGCGCGTCCTTCGGCATGCCCAGGCCCATGGACCTCATGACCAAGCCGACGACGCCGCCGAGGACGACGATGACCATGCCGGCCCAGAATCCCAGCGGCTGGGCCATCACCATGTAGGCGCCCGAGACGCAGAAACCGATGAAGGCGATGGTGACGCCGGTCCAGGCGGCCGGGGTGTGACCGTGGCTGCTGCCCGCCATGACTTGCTCCTCGTTGTTCATTGCGTGGTGCTCGATGCGTGTCGCTCGACGCTCGTGCTGAGTCGGACGCTCACCGCCCATTGTCCCGTACCCCCGCGCGTGCGTGGCGCGGGGGTGTCCACTCTCACGTTCCCGGCGCCGTCGGGTCCTCGCCCCGGTCCAGGGCCTTCCAGATGTCCTCGGGCCGGTCGGGGTCGACCGGCGCGGCCTTGCGCGGCCGGGGGGTGCCGTCGCGTTCGTAGCGGCCGGACATCGCGGGCCACAGCCGTCCGTAGCGGAGCGCGAGCAGCCCGGCGAGCAGGATGAGCGCGCCGCCGACGGCCGCGACGTACGGCCAGCCGGTGTGGCTGAGCGTGTCGACGGTCGCGGCGTTGTCGCCGGAGGCCTCGGCCGCCTTGTCGTCGAGCGCCGAGCCGTCGTACGCGCCGAGCAGTGCGGCGGCGACCGTGCCCGCGCCGGAGAGGGCGAGCAGCACGGCGACGAGGACGCGCCCGGAGCGGCGTACGGCGAAGACGGCGACGAGCGCGGCGAGGCCGACCACGGCGAGCGCGGCGGGCACGCCCGTGACGTCGCTGCCCTGGGCGGTCAGCGGGAAGGGGCCGCCGGCCACCGTGACGGTGCCCTCCGACCAGCGCTGGCGGCTGGCGAGCAGCGCGACGGCAGCGCCGAGCGCACCGCTGAGCAGCGCCAGGGCGAGACTGCGCCGGCCGGCGCGGACGGCCACGGGTTCGGAACGGGGGTGAGGTACTGCGGTCACGTACCCCACTATCGCCTGCCCCCCGGGTGGGTCGTCACCCGGGGTTCACGTGAGAAGCGCCCTATTGCCCCAGCCGGTTGGCCGTGTGCACCGCGCGCAGGACCGCCGCCGCCTTGTTGCGGCACTCGGTGTCCTCGGCGACGGGGTCGGAGTCGGCGACGATGCCGGCGCCGGCCTGGACGTACGCCGTGCCGCCCCGGAGGAGGGCCGTGCGGATGGCGATGGCGGTGTCGGAGTCGCCCGCGAAGTCGAGATAGCCGACGCAGCCGCCGTACAGGCCCCGGCGGGACGGCTCCAGTTCGTCGATGATCTGCATCGCGCGGGGCTTCGGCGCGCCGGAGAGGGTGCCGGCGGGGAAGCAGGCGGTCAGCACGTCGAAGGCGGTGCGGCCGGGCGCGACCCGGCCGGTGACGGTGGACACGATGTGCATGACGTGGGAGTACCGCTCGACGGACATGAAGTCGACGACCTCGACCGAGCCCGGTTCGCAGACCCGGCCCAGGTCGTTGCGGCCCAGGTCGACGAGCATCAGGTGCTCGGCGCGCTCCTTGGGGTCGGCGAGCAGTTCCTCGGCGAGGGCCTGGTCCTCCTGCGGGGTGGCGCCCCGGTGCCGGGTGCCGGCGATGGGGTGGACCATGGCCTGCCCGTCCTCGACCTTGACCAGGGCCTCGGGCGAGGAGCCGACGACGTCGAAGCCGTCGAAGCGGAACAGGTACATGTACGGGGAGGGGTTGGTCGCCCTCAGGACCCGGTACACGTCCAGCGCGCTCGCCGTGCACGGGGTTTCGAAGCGCTGGGAGGGGACGACCTGGAAGGCCTCGCCGGCCCGGATGCGCTCCTTGATGTCCTCGACGGCCTCCTGGAAGTCGGGGCCGCCCCACAGCGCGGTGTACTCGGGCAGCTCGGAGGGCGGGAGGGCCGCCGGGGGCTGGGCGACGGGCCGGGCGAGGTCGGCCTCCATGGCGTCGAGGCGGGCGACGGCGTCGGCGTGGGCCTCGTCGACGCCCGTGTCCAGGTCGTTGTGGTTGATGGCGTTGGCGATGAGGAGGACCGAGCCCTCCCAGTGGTCCATGACCGCCAGATCGCTGGTCAGGAGCATGGTCAGTTCGGGCAGCCCTAGGTCGTCCCGCTCGCCGGGGCCGATCTTCTCCAGGCGGCGCACGATGTCGTAGCCGAGATAGCCGACCATGCCGCCGGTGAAGGGCGGCATGCCCTCGTGGTGGGGGGTGTGGAGCGTCTCGATGGTGGCGCGCAGCGCGGCGAGGGGGTCGCCGTCGACGGGGACGCCGACGGGCGGGGTGCCCAGCCAGTGGGCCTGTCCGTCCCGGGCGGTGAGGGTGGCGTGGCTGCGGACGCCGACGAAGGAGTAGCGGGACCATGCGCGGCCGTTCTCCGCGGACTCCAGCAGGAAGGTGCCGGGGCGCTCGGCGGCGAGCTTGCGGTAGAGCGCGACCGGGGTGTCGCCGTCGGCGAGGAGCTTGCGGCTGACGGGGATGACCCGGCGGTCGCCGGCCAGCTTGCGGAACGTCTCGAGGTCCATGGCGGCTGACCTTACTGATCCAGTGACGGGACGTCGGAATCGGCGCCGCCCTCGGCTGACTCGAGGACGTCCTCGTCGAAGCAGGTGCGGGCGCCGGTGTGGCAGGCGGCGCCGATCTGGTCGACCTTGACGAGGAGGGTGTCGGCGTCGCAGTCCAGGGCGACGGACTTCACCCACTGGAAGTGGCCGGAGGTGTCGCCCTTCACCCAGTACTCGCGGCGGCTGCGCGACCAGTACGTGCAGCGGCCGGTGGTGAGCGTGCGGTGCAGGGCCTCGTCGTCCATCCAGCCGAGCATGAGCACCTCACCGGTGTCGTACTGCTGGGCGATGGCGGGCAGGAGCCCGTCGGCGCCGCGCTTGAGGCGCGCGGCGATCCCGGGGTCCAGCGCGCTGGAAGCGCCGGGGCCGGCGGGGGCTCCGGGACCGGGAGGGCTGCTGGGGGACGGCGTGCTGGTCATGCGTGCCATTGTGCCGCGCCGCGCGGACCGGCCTCGCCGGTTGTCCACAGGCCGGACCTTCTTGTCATACGAACACCACCCGGTCCCAGGGGGTCCGTCGTGTCTCGGCCGGACCTGCGCTGGGCGGAGCGTCGGCCCGGTCGTAGGCTGGCGGCATGTCGACCCATGCCAAGCGTGAACGGCTTCTCTTCGCCGACCTGTTGGAGACCGCGGGCCCTGAGGCCCCCACCCTGTGCGAGGGCTGGACGACCCGTGACCTCGCCGCGCACGTGGTGGTGCGCGAGCGCCGCCCCGACGCCGCCGGGGGCATTCTGATCAAGCAGCTCGCGTCGCGCCTGGACCGGGTGATGGCGGAGTTCGCCGCGAAGCCGTACGAGGAGCTGATCCAGCTCGTGCGTACCGGTCCGCCGCGTTTCTCGCCCTTCTCCCTCAAGCAGATCGACGAGGCCTCGAACACGATCGAGTTCTATGTCCACACCGAGGACATCCGCCGCGCCCGGCCCGAGTGGACCCCGCGCGAGCTGGACCATGTCTTCCAGGACGCCCTCTGGTCCCGTCTGGAGCGCACGGCCCGTCTGATGGGCCGCGGCTCCCCCACCGGCATGGTGCTGCGCCGCCCCGACGGCCGGACGGCGGTCGCCCACCGGGGCGCCCCCGTCGTCACCGTCACCGGCGAGCCCTCCGAGCTGCTCCTGTTCCTCTACGGCCGCCAGCAGGTCGCCGACGTCGAACTGGAGGGCGAGAAGGAAGCCATCACCAAGCTGCACGAGACGAAGCAGCTGGGTATCTGAGGCGAGGCCGCGGTACGCGTGGCCTGCATGTAAGCCCCGGCCACCTGGTGGCCGGGGCTTACATCAGAGTTCGAAGGCGCCCACGGCGTCACCGCACGGGGTGTCCCGCCCCCCGCAGCGCGTCCTTGACCTCGCCGATGCGCAGGTCGCCGAAGTGGAACACGGACGCGGCGAGGACGGCGTCGGCGCCCGCCTCGATGGCCGGGGAGAAGTCCGCCAGCCTGCCGGCGCCGCCGGAGGCGATGACGGGAACGGTGACGTGCCCCCGTACGGCCGCGATCATCTCCAGGTCGTAGCCGTCCTTGGTGCCGTCCGCGTCCATCGAGTTGAGCAGGATCTCGCCGGCGCCCAGTTCGGCGGCCCGGTGGGCCCACTCGACGGCGTCGATGCCGGTGCCCTTGCGACCGCCGTGGGTGGTGACCTCGAAGGACCCGGAGGGCGTGCGGCGCGCGTCGACCGACAGGACCAGCACCTGGCGGCCGAAGCGCTCGGCGATCTCGCGGATCAGCTCGGGGCGGGCGATCGCCGCCGTGTTGACGCCGACCTTGTCCGCGCCGGCCCGCAGCAGTTTGTCCACGTCCTCGGCGGTGCGGACGCCGCCGCCGACCGTGAGCGGGATGAAGACCTGCTCGGCGGTGCGGCGCACCACGTCGTACGTCGTCTCGCGGTTGCCCGACGAGGCGGTGATGTCCAGGAACGTCAGCTCGTCGGCGCCCTCGGTGTCGTACACCTTCGCCATCTCGACGGGGTCGCCCGCGTCGCGCAGGTTCTGGAAGTTGACACCCTTGACGACCCGGCCGTTGTCCACGTCCAGGCAGGGGATGACTCGGACCGCGAGGGTCATGGATCCACGGCTCCTCTGAATGCTTCGACTTCTACTTCGACAAGGATGCGCGGGTCGACGAAACCCTCCACGACCAGCAGGGTCGCGGCCGGACGCACCGGGCCGAAGATCTCCTTGTGGGCCCGCCCCACGGCTTCGACGTCCCGCATGTGCGTCAGATACATCCGCGTACGGATCACGGACCCGGCGTCGAGCCCGAACTCGCCGAGCGCCTCGATCGCGCCGGTGAAGGCCACCTTGGCCTGTTCGTACGGGTCGCCCTCCCCGTACAGCACATCGCCCTTGAAGGCCGTCGTGCCCGCCACCAGGACGCGGTCGCCCGCCGCGACGGCGCGCGCGGAACCGAAGGACTCCTCCCAGGGACTCCCGCTCCGTACCCGCCGCACGGCATCGGACGTCATGACAACGCGCTCGTCTCGGGAACGGTCATGACACGGCCTCCAGTGCCTCTTCCAGGGTGAACGCCTTGGCGTACAGGGCCTTGCCGACGATGGAGCCCTCGACACCGAGGGGCACCAGTTCGGCGATGGCCCGCAGGTCGTCGAGGGACGACACGCCGCCGGAGGCCACGACCGGGCGGTCGGTGGCCGCGCACACGTTCCTCAGCAGCTCCAGGTTGGGGCCCTGGAGGGTGCCGTCCTTGGCGATGTCCGTGACGACGTACCGCGCGCAGCCCTCCTTGTCGAGGCGCTCCAGCGTCTCGTAGAGGTCGCCGCCGTCACGGGTCCAGCCGCGGCCCTTCAGGGTCGTACCGCGTACGTCGAGGCCCACCGCGATCCGGTCGCCGTGCTCGGCGATGACCTTGGCGACCCATTCGGGGGTCTCCAGGGCGGCGGTGCCCAGGTTGACCCGGGTGCAGCCGGTGGCCAGGGCCTTCGCCAGGGAGGCGTCGTCCCGGATGCCGCCGGAGAGTTCGACCTTGATGTCCATGGCCCGGGTGACCTCGGCGACCAGGTCCCGGTTGTCGCCGGTGCCGAACGCGGCGTCCAGGTCGACCAGGTGCAGCCACTCGGCGCCGGCGCCCTGCCAGGCGAGGGCGGCCTGCAGCGGGGAGCCGTAGGAGGTCTCCGTGCCGGACTCGCCGTGGACGAGCCGCACCGCCTGGCCGTCGCGGACGTCCACGGCGGGAAGGAGTTCGAGCTTCGAAGCCATCAGAGGGTTCCGATCCAGTTGTTCAGCAGCTGCGCTCCGGCGTCGCCGGACTTCTCGGGGTGGAACTGGGTGGCCCACAGCGCGCCGTTCTCCACGGCGGCCACGAAGGGCTTGCCGTGCGTCGACCAGGTGACCTTGGGCGCGGTCAGCGCGGGGTTGTGTGTCTCCAGGGCCCAGTCGTGGACGGCGTAGGAGTGCACGAAGTAGAAGCGGGCGTCGGCGTCGAGGCCGGCGAACAGCCGGGTGTCGGCCGGGGCGTCGACGGTGTTCCAGCCCATGTGCGGCACGATCTCGGCCTGCAGCGGTTCGACGGCTCCGGGCCATTCGTCGAGGCCCTCGGTCTCCACGCCGTGTTCGATACCGCGCGCGAAGAGGATCTGCATGCCGACGCAGATGCCCATGACCGGGCGTCCGCCGGAGAGCCGGCGGTCGATGATCCAGTCGCCGCGCGCCTCCTTCAGGCCCTTCATACAGGCGGCGAAGGCGCCGACGCCGGGGACGAGCAGCCCGTCGGCGTTCATGGCGGTGTCGAAGTCACGCGTTATCTCGACCTGGGCGCCCGTGCGGGCGAGGGCGCGCTCGGCGGACCGGACGTTCCCGAAGCCGTAGTCGAAGACGACGACTCGTTTCGAAGCGGCGCTCAATTCCACACCTCCAGCCGCAGGATGCCCGCGACGAGACACATCGCGGCGCCGACCGACAGCAGCGTGATGAGGCTCCTCGGCATCTGCTGCTTGGCGAACGAGATGATCCCGCCGACCAGGAAGAGGCCGACGACGATCAGGACGGTGGACAGCCCGTTCACAGCGCGCCCTTCGTGGAGGGAAGGATGCCGGCCGCGCGCGGGTCGCGCTCGGAGGCGTAGCGCAGGGCGCGCGCCAGCGCCTTGAACTGGCATTCGACGATGTGGTGGGCGTTGCGCCCGTACGGCACGTGCACGTGCAGCGCGATCTGGGCCTGGGCGACGAAGGACTCCAGGATGTGCCGGGTCATCGTGGTGTCGTACTCGCCGATCATCGGCGCCATCTTCTCGGGCTCGGTGTGCACGAGGTAGGGGCGGCCGGACAGGTCGACGGTGACCTGGGCGAGGGACTCGTCCAGCGGGACCGTGCAGTTGCCGAAGCGGTAGATGCCCACCTTGTCGCCGAGGGCCTGCTTGAAGGCGGCGCCCAGCGCGAGGGCGGTGTCCTCGATGGTGTGGTGGGAGTCGATGTGCAGGTCGCCGTCAGTCTTCACGGTCAGGTCGAACAGACCGTGCCGGCCGAGCTGGTCGAGCATGTGGTCGTAGAAGCCGACCCCGGTGGAGATCTCCGTCCTGCCGGTGCCGTCGAGGTTGATCTCGACGAGGACCGACGTCTCCTTGGTCGTCCGCTCTATGCGTCCTACACGGCTCATGCGTCCGTCTCCTTCTTCAGTTCACGTACCGCGTCGAGGAACGCGTCGTTCTCGGCGGGAGTTCCGGCGGTGACCCGCAGCCATCCCGGTACGCCGTTGTCCCGGACCAGGACGCCCCGGTCGAGGATCCGCCGCCAGACGTCGTGCGCGTCCTCGAACCTGCCGAACTGCACGAAGTTGGCGTCCGACTCGGTCACCTCGTAGCCGATGGCGCGCAGTTCGGCGACGAGCCGGTCCCGCTCGGTCTTCAACTGTTCGACATAGCCGAGGAGGGTGTCGGTGTGCTCCAGGGCGGCCAGCGCGGTGGCCTGGGTGACGGCGGAGAGGTGGTACGGCAGCCGTACGAGCTGGACCGCGTCCACGACCGCCGGGTGCGCGGCGAGATAGCCGAGGCGCAGACCGGCCGCGCCGAAGGCCTTGGACATCGTCCGGGAGACGACGAGATGCGGCCGTCCGTCGAGCAGCGGCAGCAGCGAGTCGCCGTGGCTGAACTCGATGTACGCCTCGTCGACCACGACCATGGACGGCCCGGCGGCCTGGGCGGCCTCGTACAGGGCGAGCACGGTCTCCCGGGGGACCGCGTTGCCCGTGGGGTTGTTGGGGGTGGTGATGAAGACGACGTCCGGGCGGTGCTCGGCGATCGCCCGCTCGGCGGCGGTGACGTCGATGGTGAAGTCGTCGCCCCGCGGCCCGGAGATCCAGTCGGTGCCGGTGCCGCGCGCGATCAGCCCGTGCATGGAGTACGAGGGCTCGAAGCCGATCGCGGTACGGCCGGGTCCGCCGAAGGTCTGGAGCAGTTGCTGGATGACCTCGTTGGAGCCGTTGGCCGCCCAGACGTTTGTCAGGTCGACGCCGTACCCCGACGTCTTCGTCAGATACTCGGCGAGCCGGGTCCGCAGCTCCACCGCGTCCCGGTCGGGGTAGCGGTTGAGGTGCCGGGCGGCATCCCGCACCCGCTCGGCGATCCGCTCGACCAGCGACTCGGGCAGCGGGTAGGGGTTCTCGTTGGTGTTCAGGCGTACGGGGACGTCCAGCTGGGGGGCGCCGTACGGGCTCTTCCCGCGCAGTTCGTCCCGTACGGGAAGATCGTCGATTCCGAAGCTCACTTGCCAGGTACCTTCCAGCCGAACCGTGCCTTGATCGCCGCGCCGTGCGCGGGCAGGTCCTCCGCCTCCGCCAGCGTCACCACGTGGTGCGCGACCTCGGCCAGCGCGTCCTCGGTGTAGTCCACGATGTGGATGCCGCGCAGGAAGGACTGGACGGACAGACCGGAGGAGTGGCAGGCGCAGCCGCCGGTCGGGAGCACATGGTTGGAGCCGGCCGCGTAGTCGCCCAGCGAGACCGGCGCCCAGGGGCCGATGAAGATCGCACCCGCGTTGACGACCCGCTCGGCGACCGCGACAGGGTCGGCCGTCTGGATCTCCAGGTGCTCGGCGCCGTACGCGTTGACGACCCTGAGGCCCTCGTCGACGCCGTCGACCAGGACGATCGCGGACTGCCGGCCCGCCAGCGAGGGGCGGATCCGGTCCTCGACGTGCTTGGTGGCCTCGACCTGCGGCTGGAGCTCCTTCTCGACCGCGTCGGCGAGCGCGACGGAGTCGGTGACGAGCACGGCGGCGGCGAGCGGGTCGTGCTCGGCCTGGCTGATCAGGTCGGCGGCGACGTGCACCGGGTCGGCGGTGTCGTCCGCGAGGACGGCGATCTCGGTCGGGCCCGCCTCGGAGTCGATGCCGATGACCCCGGTGAAGTACCGCTTGGCGGCGGCCACCCAGATGTTGCCCGGTCCGGTGACCATGTTGGCCGGCGGGCAGGACTCGGTGCCGTACGCGAACATCGCGACGGCGGTGGCGCCACCGGCCGCGTACACCTCGTCGACGCCGAGCAGCGCGCAGGCGGCCAGGATCGTGGGGTGCGGGAGCCCGTCGAACTCGGCCTGCGCCGGGGAGGCGAGGGCGATCGAGGGGACACCGGCCTCCTGCGCCGGGACCACGTTCATGATCACGGAGGACGGGTAGACCGACCGGCCGCCGGGGGCGTAGAGGCCGACGCGCTCGACCGGGACCCACTTCTCGGTGACCGTGCCGCCGGGGACGACCTGGGTGGTGTGCGTGGTGCGGCGCTGCGCGTGGTGGACGACGCGGGCGCGGCGGATCGACTCCTCCAGGGCCGCGCGGACGGCCGGGTCGAGCTGTTCGAGCGCCTGTGCGAGGGCCTCGGCCGGGACCCGTACGGAGGTCAGGCGCACCCCGTCGAACTTCTCCGCGAAGTCGATCAGCGCCGCGTCGCCCCGATGATGCACGGCCTCGCAGATCGGACGCACCTTCTCCAGGGCGGCCGAGACGTCGAAGTCGGCTCGGGGCAGCAGGTCGCGCAGGGCGGGTCCCTCCGGGAGGGCGTCGCCGCGCAGATCGATTCGGGAGATCACACGCCCAATTCTCTCAGACCTCCGCAGGCCACTGTTCGCGCGTATCAATGGCTGATACAGATCAGCGGGGAACGCGGAAGATCCTCTTCACGTTCAGTGTTCGAGAGGTGACACAGCGGGCATCACCCGAGTGACCAGTTGTGCCATACACGTGAGTGAGGGACGGGGGAAGGAAGCGCAGTGAGTGAGGGGCCCGGCATCCGGGACGACGGGGACCTGCCGGACGATCTGACGGCCGCCGAGGCGGGCATGTGGCAGGCGTTCCGCAACGGCAGCGTGTACGACCTGCGCGACGGGGACATCGCGGTGGACGATCCGCACGGCGGCCACCCCTGGGGGCCCGAGCGGAGCGTACGGGCCCGGATCGTGGCCTGGCTGCTGCTGGACGGACCGCCCGCGCTGGCCGGGCGGGTGTCCGCGCTGAAGCTGGTCGGCGTCCAGATCAGGGGTGTCCTGGAGCTGGCGGGCGGCCAGGTGGTGCCGTACGTGGAGCTGCGGGGCTGCCGGTTCGAGAAGGAGATCCTGGTCCCGGAGGCCCGGTTCACGACCGTGCGGCTGGTGGACTGCTCGGTGCCCCGGCTGGAGGCGGCCCGGCTGCACACGGAGGGCGATCTGCATCTGCCGCGCTGCCGGTTCCACAACGGGGTGCGGCTCGCGGACGCCCATATCGGCACGGATCTGCTGCTCAACCAGGCGATCGTCTACCGCGACCGGCACGGCCGCTCGCTCTCCGCCGACGGGTTGACCGTCGCCCAGGACGTCCAGGCCGAGATGCTGGAGTCGCACGGCGAGCTGAGTCTGCGCGGCGCGACCGTCGGTGCCTCGCTCAGTCTGCGCGGCAGCCGGCTGGCCAACCCGTACGACCGCCTGGCCCTGAACGCACCCCAGCTGACCGTCGAACGCACGCTCTATCTGACCCCGGCCGGGGTCGGCAATCCGCTGCACACCAGCGGCAGCACGCCCGCGCGCGGCACCCGGGTGCAGCGGTTCGAGTGCCAGGGCGGGATCCGGCTGGACGACGGGCGGTTCGGCGACTCCGTCGACCTGGAGCGCGCCCGGTTCACCTTCACGGACGACCAGGAGCTGTCGCTGCGCCGCGTCCAGGTGCCCGAGCTGCGCTTCCTCGGCGAGAAGCCCGAGCGCGGCAAGGTCGTCCTGTCCGGGGCCCGCGTCGGCGTCCTGATCGACAGGGCGGACAGCTGGCCCGGTCCCGGCAACCTCCACATGGGCGGCTTCCAGTACGAGACCCTCGTACCGCGCGACGGGTTCCCGCTGGCCAGACGGCTGGAGTGGGTGGCGGCGGCGACCGCCGAGTACAGCCCGGAGCCGTACGAGCGGCTGGCGACCGTGCTGCGGGCCGGCGGGGACGACGAGGGCGCCCGCGAGGTGCTCCTCGCCAAGCAGCGCCACCGGCGGGAGAACCTGCCGCTCGCGGCCAAGCTCTGGGGCTACGCGCAGGACTGGACGGTCGCCTACGGGTACCGGCCGGGCCGTGCCGCGGTGTGGATGGCGGTGCTGTGGGCGCTGACCTCGTACGCCTTCTCGCACGCCCACCATCCGCCGATGAAGAGCGGCGAGCATCCGAACTGGAGTGCCTCCCTGTTCGCCCTGGATCTGCTGCTGCCGGTCATCGACCTGGGCCAGGTCGGCTACTGGCAGTTGCGCGGCGGCTGGCAGTGGCTGGCCGCGGTGGTGATCATCCTGGGCTGGATCCTCGCGACGACGGTCGCGGCGGGCGCCACCCGGCTGCTGAGCAGGAACTGACAGGTTCCGCCCAGGAAACGCCCAGCGAACCGGACCTAATCTGGGAAGCACACAACCTGACCCGTCTTGGCACCGTCTTCGTACCGAAACCATCAACCGCGAAACCACGACGGTGAGCACCCGGTCCGCGAGCGCGGCGCCGGTTTAGGCGCGAAGGGGGCACGGCGCCATGGATCCGTTGCGCGCGCTCGTCCGTACCGCCCGGATGGCACGCCACACCGCACGGCTCGCCGCGGGACTGCCCGCCGACGACGAGGTGCTGCTCGACGCCCCCGACGAGCGGCTCGGCCCCGTGCTGGTGGCGGCCGGCCGCGGTGAGTACGCGCCCGCGGCGAAGCTGCTGGCGACCACCCGGGAGGCCGCCGAGTGGGAGAGCCGCGACCGGTACGCGCTGCGGCTCGCCGCCTTCGGCCACGCGCGCGACGCCTGGCTGCGGGCCTGGCAGACGGCCGCCCCGCACGACCCGGACGTGCTGCTGATCAAGGCCGAGCTGGCGGTGGCGCGCGGCTGGCACTCCCCCGCCCGGGTCGAACTGCTGCGCGAGGTCAATCCATTGATCGCTGCCGCCGCGGAGGGCGAGCCACGCGATCCGGTGCCCTGGCGGATCGCCCTCGACCACGCCCGGGGCACGGGCCTCGGCCACGCCGGCTTCGAGCGGCTGTGGGCGGAGGCGGTCCGCCGCTCCCCGCACCACTACGGCTGCCATGTCTCCGCCCTGAAGTACCTCTCCGCCGCCTGGTACGGCTCGCACCGCGAGTGCTTCGACTTCGCCGAGCGGGCTGCCGAGGACGCCCTCCCCGGCTCCCTCGTCCGCGCCCTGCCGGTCCGGGCGGCCTTCTCGTACCTCACCGAGGGCGGCGGTGCCGTGATCCCGCGCGGGCGGCTGGACGAGGCGGCGGACGGCGCGATCGCGCTCTCCGCCGAGTACGCGCTCGGCGACCCCTGGCCGGCCGAGGTCCGCAATCTGCTGACCTATGTCCTGGTCCGCCTGGAGCGCTGGCCGGACGCCCTGGCCCAGCTGCGCATGATCGGCCCGTACGCCACGTCCTTCCCGTGGGACCGGGTGTCGGACGATCCGCTGGGCCAGTTCCTCCAGCTGCGGGACGGCGTACGGCTGGAGGTGGCGTGCTCGATGCCGCTGCGCGCACGGCCCGAGCGGCCTGCGCGGGCCGAAGGATAGGCCTCACCTGAGGTCACCAAACGAATACGGGCGAACGCGCGCGCCCCGACGACCATTAGGCTCTGGCCTCGTGACCACCGTCCGGCTGCCGCTCTTCCCCCTGAACTCGGTGTTGTACCCGGGGCTCGTGCTTCCTCTGAACATCTTCGAGGAGCGCTATCGCGCCATGATGCGCGAGTTGCTGAAGACCCCCGAGGACCAACCCCGCCGCTTCGCCGTCGTCGCCATCCGCGACGGCCACGAGGTCGCGCAGAGCGCCCCCGGCATGCCGGATCCGACCGCCCTGCCCGAGCGGGGGCCGACCGCCGGTTTCGGCGACGAGCCGACGAAGGCGTTCCACTCCGTGGGCTGTATCGCGGACGCGGCGACCATCCGGGAGCGCGACAACGGCACGTTCGAGGTCCTCGCGACCGGTACCAGCCGGGTGCGCCTGCTCTCGGTGGACGCCTCGGGGCCGTTCCTGGTGGCGGACCTGGAGGAGCTGCCGGAGGACGCCGGGGACGAGGCGGGCGCGCTCGCCGAGGGTGTGCTGCGGGCGTTCCGCCAGTACCAGAAGCGGCTCGCGGGTGCCCGGGAGCGCTCGCTGTCGACGGGGGCGGACCTCCCGGACGAGCCGGCCGTCGTGTCGTATCTCATCGCGGCGGCGATGATGCTCGACACGCCCGCCAAGCAGCGGCTCCTCCAGGCCCCGGACACCGCGTCCCGGCTGCGCGACGAGCTGAAACTGCTGCGCGCGGAGTCGGCGATCATCCGCAGCCTGCCGTCGCTGCCGGCGTCGGAGCTGACCCGCGGGCCGACGAGCCTCAACTGATCCCGTGATCCCGATGATCCCGACCGGCACACGCGAGAAGGCTGAAACCGAGGACCGATGCCGAAGACCGATAGCGAAGGCTGATAGCGAAGAAGGCGAAGAAGCAGCAGTCGGGCGGGGGTGGCACGCCCGCGACGGTGGCTCTGACCACGGCGGGCGTGGAGTTCACCGTGCACGCCTACGAGCATGATCCGGCGCATCCGTCCTACGGCGAGGAGGCGGCCGAGGCGATGGGCGTGTCGCCCGGGCGGGTGTTCAAGACCCTGGTGGCGGACGTGGACGGCGCGCTCGTGGTCGCGGTCGTGCCGGTGGCGGGGTCGCTGGACCTGAAGTCGCTGGCGGCGGCGGTCGGCGGCAAGCGGGCGGCGATGGCCGACCCGGCGCTCGCGGAGCGCACGACGGGGTATGTGCGGGGCGGTATCTCCCCGCTCGGCCAGCGCAAGAAGCTCCGCACGGTGCTGGACGTGTCGGCGGACGCCCACGCCACGGTGTGCGTGTCCGCCGGGCGCCGCGGTCTGGAGGTCGAGCTGTCCCCACGGGATCTGCTGACGCTCACGGAGGCGGTGTTCGCGCCCATCGGGCGCGCGTAGCGTTCTTGGCTGCCGCGGCGAGTACGTCGGCTGCGGGTCCCGTGGGGCTTCTCGCGCAGTTCCCCGCGCCCCTGAAAGAACAGACCCTGCGGGCCTGGAAGACCAGCCCTCTGCGGGCTTGAAAGCGCGACGGGGCCGCGGGCCTGAAAAGCAGCGGGCGCAGCCCCTGCTTTTCAGGGGCGCGGGGAACTGCGCGAGAAGCCCCACCGGACCCCCAGCCGCCAGGCAACCCGCACCCCCGAGCTATGAGGCGCCCAACATCGACTCGTGCTCCAGCGGCTCCGGATCACGCGGCCCGAACAACGCCGTCAACCCGAGGTGCACCACCAGCCCCGCCAACGGCCACGCCAACAACGCCCCCTTCGCCGCGAGCTTCAGCGGCGCCGAGAACGTCACCCCCTGCCCCACTTCCTTCGCCCGCGCCGCGACATCCGTCTCGGGCCCGAGCCACACCCCGAGCCGCCACGCCAGCACGGCCCCCAGCAGCCCGCCGACCAGCAGCGCCACGACCAGCGGCACCCCGCCGCGCCGGCGCAGCAGGAAGACAACGAGCCCACTGAGCGCACCCGCGCCCAGGGCCAGCAGCGTGAACGTCCCGTCGACCCCGACGGCCTGTTCGCCCTCGGTGTCCCTGAAGTAGACCGCCGACCCGTCGGAGACGAGCGGTACGTGCGGCGCGAGCCACCACCACAGAAGACCGAGCAGCGCGCCCCCGAGCAAGGCCATGACCACGGTGGCGACGGCGGCCTCGATCAGCTCGGTCCGCAGTCCGGGCCCGGCCGGCTTCTCCGGCTCGTACCAGAGCGCGGACTCGCCCCCACCGCTGGTGGGCGGTGCTGCCCACGGGTCGTTCGGGGACTGGTTGTGCGGCGGCGGAGGGGGAGTCAACGGTGCGGTCACCCTGCCATCGTGCCAGGCGCGGCTGTGCGCCGCGTCACCGGACGGCGGCCCGCCGGTACGCCCAGGTGGCGACGGCGAGCGAGACGACCCCGACGCCCGCGCACACGGCGAGGTCACCGAGCACGAACGCCCAGTCGGGGTCCGGTTCGAAGGTCCGTGCGAGGGCCTCCACACCGTAGGTCGAGGGCAGCAGGTCCCGCGCGAACCGGACGAAGCCCGGCATCCGGTCGGCCGGCAGCACACCGAGGAGCAGCGCGGCCGACATGCCGAGCTGCCCGAGCACGGTGGCGAGTTCCGGGCGCGGGGCGAGCAGGCCCAGCGCGGCGCCCAGCCCGGCGAGCGCGGCCCCGGCGAGCGGGATCACGGCGGCGAGCACCCAGAGGTGGGTCAGCGGCAGCCCGAAGAGGACACAGCCGAAGACGGCGGTCACGACGGTGCCGGGGACGGTGAAGGAGGCGTACGCGCCCGCCGCGCCCAGCACCACGGCCGCGGGCGGCACGGGCAGCGTCGCGTAGTGGTCGAGGCCGCCGCTGGAGCGCAGCTGCCCGAAGTACTGGGCCAGCAGGTTCAGCGCGACGAAGGCGACGACGAGCACCGCCGAACCGGCGACCACCGCGTGCGCCTCGGCCCCGCCGTCGACCACTCCGCGCATCAGGATCATGATCCCGACGGACTGGAAGGTGGCGACGAAGAGCAGGGGGATCCGTGCGACCCGCGCCCGGGAGAGCTGTGCCACGTACACCGCGCACAGGGCCGGCCACAGGCGCGCGCGGGGCCCCAGTTCGGCGGCTCCGCGCTCCACGCGCTGCTCTACGGCCAGGGCCTTGCCCGGCAGGATCTCGGCGGGTACGACACTCACGTCGAGTTGCTCCCCTTCGCTTCGGCTGTCGCCCATTTTCGTACGGCTGCGGCAGCCCTGCCGTTCACGTCCGCTTCGACTGTTCTCCGGCTCACGCCCGCGTCCCTCACCCCTTGACCAGTCCCTGTGCGCTGCCCGCGCTGCCGCCGAGGGCCAGATAGACATCCTCCAGGCTCGGCGTGGCGAGGGTGAAGTCGTCGAGCGCCACGAAGGCAGCGCCGCCGGTGACGGTGGCCACCACCGCGCGCGCCTCCTCGGGGGCGAGCCGGAGCGTCCAGCGGCGTCCGGACTCCACGGCGCGCGGGCGGAGCGCGGCGACCTCGGGCACGTCCAGCGGGGCCTTCTCCCGCCACACCAGCTCGACGCGGACCTCGCCCGCGACCTGCTCCTTCAGTCCGGTCGGCGTGTCGCAGGCGATGACCCGCCCTTCGTCGAGGACGGCGACCCGGTCGAGCACGGTCTCGGCCTCGATGACGTTGTGGGTGACCAGCAGGACCGTGGTGCCCGACCGGTCGCGCCGCCGGTCGACGGCGGCCCATACGGCGCGCCGGGCCACCGGGTCCATGCCGCTGGTGGGTTCGTCGAGCACGAGCAGGGGCCGCTCCCCGACGAGCGCGGTGGCGAAGCAGGCGAGCCGTCGCTGTCCGCCGGACAGCTTCTTCAGGGGCCGTGAGGCCAGCTCGGTCAGCCCCAGCTCCTCCAGCACCGCGTCCCGCTCGGCCCGCGCGCGCCGTACCTCCAGGCCGCGCAGCCGTCCGGTGGTCTCGGCTGCGAGCGCCACGGTCAGTTCATCGAGGGCGGTCGACTCCTGCCCGAGGTAGGCGAGGATCCGGGAGGCCCGCTCGGGGTGCCGCACGATGTCGTGGCCCAGGATCTCGACGGTGCCGTCGTCGGGCCGCATCAGCCCGGTCAGCTGCCGTACGAGGGTGGTCTTGCCCGCCCCGTTGGGCCCGAGCAGTCCGAAGATCTCGCCGCGCCGGACCTCCAGCGCCACCGCGTCGTTGGCGCGTACCTCGGGGGTCCCCGGCGCACCCCGCCGTCCCCGGGTCGCCGGATACGTCTTGGTGAGCCCCCGCACAGCACACACGACATCCCCACCGTGCCGGATCGCCTGTGCGGTACGCGTACTCACGAGGGACGAGCCTACGGGGTCGGGGGCACGGTTTTTCCGCCGGGTCACCCCAGCCGCGCCCCTCAGGGGCGCGAGGAACTGCGCGACCAGCCACAACGAACGCGCGCCCGCCCGCGAACAGGCGCCCCCGAGCTACCAGGCGCCCCTAACGCTCCCCCGCCGGCGCGTGCTCGACCCCCGTCCGCGCGTCGATCTCCCGCCAGAACCCGGCCCTGATCGCATACCGATCGTGCTCATCGATCTGGTCGTCCTTGTGCGCCAGCAGCCCGAACCGCGCCGCGTACCGCAACAGCTCCCCGTCCACCCGATGCGGCACCCGCGGATACATCGTCGACAGCTTCTGCAGATGCGTCTGGTCGGTCAGCCGCGCCATCCACCGTCGAGCGAACACCTGTCCGACCTCGAAGGGGTCGCCCCCCACGGTCGTGATGTCCTCCTCCCGGTCGGCCCATCGCTGCTCCGCCGTCGTCAGCTGCGCCAGCGTCGGCATGGCCGCCGCCTCCGGCGGCTCCGCCGCGCCCCCGGGCCGGTCCACCCACCCCTTGTCGGAGGACCACCGCAGAGTCGCGGTCGTCGGATGCTGCACGGCGTGCGCTCCGGGCCCGCGCATCGCCGCCAGATCCTTCGGCGTCGGTACGCCCTTGGAGGTGGCCGCCCGCTCGTCGGCGCCGTTGCGTCCGGCGCCCGCCGCCGAGGCGTGCTCCGGCTCCCCGGTCTGCCGCTCGGCGGCGGCGGCGAGGGCCGACTCGGGCAGCGGCGCCGAGAGGATCGCGGCGATCTCCGGGCGCGGCACCGGCTGCGGTGCGCAGACGCCGCCGATGTCCTTGGCCCGTACCGCCTTGGTGATCCAGATCCGGTCGAGCACGCGCCGCTCGTCGGCCTCGGCGACCAGGTCCTCGGACTGGTTGTAGTCGCCGTCGGCGGCCTGCACGGCCCACAGATGGACGGCGACGCCGTGCTCCTTGGCGGCCATCATGCCCGGCAGCAGATCGCCGTCGCCGGTCACCAGGACCACGTCGGAGCAGGCGCGATTGCGGGCCAGTTCGGTGAGTTCGGCGTGCATGGCGGCGTCCACGCCCTTCTGCGCCCAGCGCCCGTCGCTGCGGGTCAGCGCGCCGAGGCGGACGGTGACCCGGGGCATCACGCGCAGTCGGCGGTGCTCGGGCTGCGGGACGCGGTCGGGGGCGCCGTCGAACCAGTAGATGCGCAGCAACGGCCGCTCGGTGTCGGCCTCGGCGCGCTCGCGCAACCCCTGGATGAGGGCGGCGTGATCGACGGTGATGCGGGAGCGGGAGGGTTCCCCGGCGAGGAGGCTGGCGGCCGCGCCGAGCAGATACCCGGCGTCCACCAGGACGATGCAGCGGTCCACGCGATCCACCCTCTTTCCGGGAGGTTTGCTTCGGGCTTCCTTCGAGTCTGCCCGACCGCGCGGAGGTTAACGGCCGGAACTCGATCTTCGGCGTGGCGTGTGCGCCGCGCGCCCCCTCCCGTACGGCACACGGTCCGACAACTCTCGTCACGGACGGTGATTTTCCGAAATGCGCGCCCTGTCATGCTATGTGAGTCTGGTCGCGGCCCTGGCCCCTAGACCCCCTTCAGGAGGCAGATCACCATGGCCAAGAACAAGAAGCAGGACCGTAAGCAGCCGCAGTCCGAGCGTGGTCAGCAGGAGGCCCAGCAGTCTTCGCTGGAGTCGCAGGCCGAACAGCGCGCGACCCAGGTGACCCCCGGCGACATGGCCCGCAAGGGTCGGCAGAAGCGCTTCGGTCACAACTGACATGGCGGGACGGGCTGTTGAGGCCCGAGCACACCGAGGGGCGCATCCGATGCATCGGATGCGCCCCTCGCGCTCCACGCGCCCGTCGGTCCGTCCGGGTCCGCCGGGCCCCGCTCAGCCGGCCAGGCAGGACGGGCCGAGCAGCACCTTCAGATCGCCGAACAGGGCCGGATCCGGCTTCACTCGGTGGCGGTCCAGGCGCAGCACGGTCGTCTTGGTCGGGCCCTGGAGCCTGATCCGGACCTCGCTGTCGCCCTTGTGGTGGGTGAGGATCTCACCGAGCCGGCTGACCATGGGCGGGGTGACGCGGGTGGCCGGGATGGTGAGGATCACCGGTGCGTTGGTGCCCGCGTGGGACAGGTCGGGGACCTGCATCTCCATCGCGACCAGGCGCGGCACCTCCTCGCGCTTGTCGAGGCGGCCCTTGACGAACACGACCGCGTCCTCGACGAGTTGGGTGGAGACGAGCTGGTAGGTCGCCGGGAAGAACATGCACTCGATGGAACCGGCGAGGTCCTCCACCGTGGCGATGGCCCAGGCGTTGCCCTGCTTGGTCATCTTGCGCTGGAGGCCGGAGATGATGCCGCCGATGGTGACGACCGCGCCGTCCGCGTGCTCACCGCCGGTGAGCTGGGCGATGCCCGCGTCGGCCTTGTCGGAGAGCACGTGCTCCAGGCCGAAGAGGGGGTGGTCGGAGACATAGAGTCCGAGCATCTCCCGCTCCTGGGCGAGGAGATAGGTCTTCTCCCACTCGTCGGTGGTGAACTCGACGTCGAGTCCGAAGCCGGGCTCGTCGCTCTCCTCCTCGCCCATGCCGCCGAAGAGGTCGAACTGGCCCTCGGCCTCCTTGCGCTTGACCGCGACCACGTTGTCGATCATCGAGTCGAAGTGCGCGGTGAGGCCCTTGCGGGTGTGCCCCATCGTGTCGAAGGCGCCCGCCTTGATCAGCGACTCCGTGGTGCGCTTGTTGCAGGCGACCGCCTCGACCTTGTCGAGGTAGTCGGGGAAGGAGGCGTACTTCCCCTTGGCCTTGCGGCTGCGGATGATCGACTCGACCACGTTCGTACCGACGTTGCGCACGGCTTCGAGGCCGAAGAGGATCACGTCGTCGCCCTGGGCGGCGAAGTTGTGCTCGGACTCGTTGACGTTCGGCGGGAGCACCTTGATGCGCATGCGCCGGCACTCGTTGAGGTAGACCGCCGACTTGTCCTTGTCGTCCTTGACCGAGGTGAGCAGCGCGGCCATGTACTCGGCCGGGTAGTTGGCCTTGAGATAGCCGGTCCAGTAGGAGACGAGTCCGTACGCGGCGGAGTGGGCCTTGTTGAAGGCGTAGCCCGCGAACGGGACCAGGACGTCCCACAGGGCCTGGATGGCCTCGTCGCTGTAGCCGTTCTTCCGGGCGCCCGCCTGGAAGAGGACGAAGTTCTTCGCCAGTTCGTCGGGCTTCTTCTTGCCCATCACGCGGCGGAGGATGTCGGCCTCGCCGAGGGAGTACCCGGCGATGATCTGGGCGGCCTTCTGCACCTGCTCCTGGTAGACGACCAGGCCGTAGGTGACCGCGAGAACCTCTTCGAGCGGGCCCTCCAGCTCCTTGTGGATCGGGGTGATCTCCTGGCGCTTGTTCTTGCGCTCCGCGTAGTTGATGTGCGAGTTCATGCCCATCGGGCCGGGCCGGTAGAGGGCCGAGACGGCGGAGATGTCCTCGAAGTTGTCGGGCTGCATCTGGCGGAGCAGCGAGCGCATGGGGCCGCCGTCGAACTGGAAGACGCCGAGGGTGTCACCGCGGCAGAGCAGTTCGAAGGTCTTGGGATCGTCCAGCGGGAGGGAGAGCATCTCCAGGTCGATGCCCTTGTTGGCCTTCACCATCTTGATGGCGTCGTCCATGATCGTGAGGTTGCGCAGGCCGAGGAAGTCCATCTTCAGCAGGCCGAGCGACTCGCACTGCGGGTAGTCCCACTGTGTGATCGTCACACCGTCGGTGTGCCGCACCCAGATCGGGGCGTGGTCGACGATGGGCTCGCTGGACATGATCACGCCGGCCGCGTGCACACCCATCTGCCGGACCAGGCCCTCGACGCCCTTGGCGGTGTCGATGACCTTCTTGACGTCCGCCTCGTTCTCGTACATCGACCGGATCTCGCCCGCCTCGCTGTAGCGCGGGTGGGAGGGGTCGGTGATGCCGTTCAGGTCGATGCCCTTGCCGAGGACGTCGGCGGGCATCGCCTTGGTGAGCCGGTCGCCCATCGCGTACGGGTAGCCCAGCACGCGCGCGGAGTCCTTGATGGCGTTCTTCGCCTTGATCTTGCCGTAGGTGCCGATCATGGCGACCTTGTCGGCGCCGTACTTCTCCGTCACGTACCGGATCACCTCGACGCGCCTGCGCTCGTCGAAGTCGATGTCGACATCGGGCATGGAGACGCGCTCGGGGTTGAGGAACCGCTCGAAGATCAGTCCGTGCGGGATCGGGTCGAGGTCGGTGATGCCCATGGCGTACGCGACGATCGAACCGGCGGCGGAACCGCGGCCGGGGCCGACGGCGATGCCCTGCTTCTTGGCCCACATGATGAAGTCGGCGACGACGAGGAAGTACCCCGGGAACCCCATCTGGATGATGACGTCCATCTCGTACTCGGCCTGCTTCTGGCGGTCCTCGGGGACGTTGCCGTTGAAGCGGCGGTTCATGCCGAGGCGGACTTCCTCCTGGAACCAGGTGACCTCGGTGAAGCCCTCGGGGATGTCGAACTTCGGCATGAGGTTCCTGGCCTCGAACATGCCGGAGGTGTCGATCTGTTCGGCGACCAGCAGGGTGTTGGCGCAGCCCTCCTGCCAGGCGTCCGAGGAGTCGACGGCGTACATCTCGTCGGTGGACTTCAGGTAGTAGCCGGTGCCGTCGAACTTGAAGCGGTCCGGGTCGGAGAGGTTCTTGCCGGTCTGGATGCACAGCAGGGCGTCGTGGGCGGTCGCCTCGTGCGCGTACGTGTAGTGCGAGTCGTTCGTCACCAGCGGCGGGATGCCGAGCTTCTTGCCGACCCGGAGCAGGTCCTCGCGGACCCGGTGCTCGATGTCGATGCCGTGGTCCATCAGCTCCAGGAAGTAGCGGTCCTTGCCGAAGATGTCCTGGTACTCGGAGGCCGCCTTCACCGCCTCGTCGAACTGGCCGAGGCGCAGCCGGGTCTGCAGCTCGCCGGAGGGGCAGCCGGTGGAGGCGATGAGCCCCTCGGACCACTGGGAGATGGTCTCCTTGTCCATCCGGGGCCACTTCTGCAGCCAGCCCTCGGCGTACGCGTCCGAGGAGAGCTTGAAGAGGTTGTGCAGACCGGTTCTGTTCGCCGCCCAGATCGTCTTGTGCGTGTAACCACCCGAACCGGACACGTCGTCCCGCTTCTGGTGCGGCTGGCCCCACTGGATCTTGCGCTTGTTGCGCCGGGACTCGGGGGCGACGTACGCCTCGATGCCGATGATCGGGGTGACGCCGGACTTCTTCGCGGTGTGGAAGAAGTCGTAGGCCCCGTGGAGGTTGCCGTGGTCGGACATGGCGATATGGGTCATGCCCATCTCGTTGCACGCGTTGAACATGTCCTTGAGCCGCGCGGCACCGTCCAGCAGCGAGTACTGGGTGTGGACGTGCAGGTGCGTGAACGGCGGCTTTGACACGGCTTCGGCCTCCAGGGGTCACAGGGGAAACAGGCGTGAACGGCTTCCCCACGGGCTGCTGACAGTCTGGGGGGACAGCGTCGAAGTCTATGCCTCGGCACTGACACCGCGAGGGGTGTCCCCCGTACCTTCGGAGAGGAGTCGCGGGCACTCCCGCGCGCCCTCGCACGTTCAGAAGTCGACCCACCCGTGATCCACCAGGAGGCACCCAGCGATGTCGGTCCCGCAGCTCAACGACGAGCGACGCGGCGAGGAGATCCTCGCCGTCTTCGACACCGCCTTCGGCCAGCTGCTGGCCGCCGACCCGGCCGCGTTCCGCGTGAAGTTCCGGAAGATGGCGGCCTCGGCCTTCGCGTTCTACCGGGGCACCGCGTGCCTGTTCTACAAGGACCTGGACGAGGAGAAGGCCGAGGGGCCCTACCTCGACGAGCGCACCTCGCGCGTGTGGATCCACGGCGATCTGCACGCGGAGAACTTCGGCACGTACATGGACTCCACGGGTCGCCTGATCTTCAATGTGAACGACTTCGACGAGGCGTACGTCGCCCCCTTCACCTGGGACCTGAAGCGCTTCGCGGCCTCGGTGGCGCTCATCGGGTACGCGAAGGCGCTGAGCGACGAGCAGATCACCGAGCTGGTGGAGACGTACGCGGCGGCCTACCGCGAGCGGATCCACGCCATAGCGACGGGCGCCAAGCTGGACGAGGTGCCTCCCTTCACCCTGGACACCGCGCAGGGCCCGCTGCTGGACGCGCTGCGTGACGCCCGCTCGCTCACCCGTTTCGGCCTCCTGGACTCGATGACGGAGATCCGCGACTTCGAGCGCCGCTTCGCGCCGGGCGGCGGCTCCATCGAGCTGGACGCGGCGACCCGGTACAAGGTGCTGGCCGCCTTCGACGGCTATCTGGAGACGCTCCCGGAGTCGTCCCTCACCCGCCCGGACTCGTACCGGGTGAAGGACGTCGTGGGCCGCCGGGGCATCGGTATCGGCTCGGCGGGCCTGCCGTCGTACAACATCCTGCTGGAGGGGCAGAGCGACGCCCTGGAGAACGATGTGGTGATCTACATCAAGCAGGCGCAGACCCCGGCAGTCTCCCGGCACATCACCGACCAGCGGATCCGTGAGTACTTCGCGCACGAGGGCCACCGCACGGTGATCTCCCAGCGGGCGCTTCAGGCGCACGCGGACCCGTGGCTGGGCTGGACCGAGCTGGACGGCGCCGGGCAGCTGGTCGCCGAGGTGTCGCCGTACGCGGTGGACCTGGACTGGAGCGACATCGACGACCCGGAGGAGATCGCGGCGGTCGTCGCCGACCTCGGCCGGGCCACGGCCACCATGCACGCGGCGGCGGACGACCTGACCGGGCAGTCCCTGGTGCCGTTCTCCACGGAGCGCGCCATCGACGCGGCGATCGCGGCCGACGAGGAGGGCTTCGCGCCGCTCCTGGTCGACTTCGCGCACGCGTACGGGGCACGCGCGCGTGCGGACCACCAGATCTTCGTGGACCTCTTCCGCAACGGCCGGATCCCCGGCCTGTAGGAAGCACGGCACTGACGCAATGAGGCATTGACGCAATGAGGTAGTGAGGTAGTGAGGTAGTGAGGCATCGACCACTCACAGGGGCCGTTTAGCGGTCCCTTACGGGTGCACGTGGGAGACTCTCCAACGCCATGGACATATCCGGGACCCACTTCAGAGCCGTACGCGCGGCGCTGTTCACGGCGGTCGTCGTGACGCTCAGCACCGCGTCGCACGTGCTGCTGTCCGGGGTCCCGCTCCCGTTCACCACCGTCGCCGCGATCGCCGCCGCCGTCTTCCTCGTCGCCTGGGCGCTGGCCGGCCGTGAGCGCGGCTTCGGGCGGATCGCCGGGGTGCTGATCCCGCTGGAGCTGGCCGCCGACACGGTCTTCACCACGGGACAGCACGCCTGTTACGGCGAGGCGGGCGGCCCCGTGACGGGTCCGCTGCGCCAGTTCGGGCTGGACGTGCTGTGCGGCGGCGGCAGCGTCGGCGCACCGCTGGCGCGGGTCGCCGACGGCTCCGAGCGGGCGGGGGTGCTGCTCGCGGGCGCCGGTCCGGCCGCCGCCTGGCTGCTGCTCGCCGCGCACATCGCCGTGGGCCTGCTGGCCGCCGCGTGGCTGCGGCGGGGCGAGCGGGCGCTGGCCCAGCTGCTGGACGCCGCGGTCGCCGCCGGCTTCCGGCCGCTGCTGATCGCGGTCGCCGCGGTCA
This sequence comes from Streptomyces phaeolivaceus, assembly GCF_009184865.1. Taxonomy (NCBI): domain Bacteria; kingdom Bacillati; phylum Actinomycetota; class Actinomycetes; order Kitasatosporales; family Streptomycetaceae; genus Streptomyces; species Streptomyces phaeolivaceus. Next base: position 2,253,720 of record NZ_CP045096.1, read on the forward strand.
TGGTGCGGCCCGCCCCGGCGGAGCAGCGGCCGAGGCGCACCTCGCACCGTACGGGCACCGCCCGCACCCTTCTCTTCGCCCACTCCCTGGGACGGCGTGGACCGCCGTGCTCGGTCACCTTCGCGTGACCGCCTTCTGAGCACGAGCACGTCCCCACCATCCAATTCCGCGCACCACGTGTGCGCGTCCTTCAGGGAGTTCACCCACCATGAGCAAGCGGAACAGCAGCGCGGCGAAGTCGGCGGCCCGTGAGCGGCTGCGTCTGGAGCGCGAGCGGCAGGCCAAGCGCGCGAAGATCAGGCGGCAGGCGATCGTGGCGTCCTCGATCGTCGGGGTACTGGCGATAGCCGGCGGCATCGGCTACGCCGTCGTGCAGAACAACAAGCCCACCAAGTGGGAGGAGGCCGCCGACGCCACGGTGGTCGCCCCGGCCAACACCTCGGGCAAGAACGGCACCACGGTGCTGATCGGCGACTCCAAGTCCAAAAACGTCATCCACCTGTTCGAGGACCCGCGCTGCCCGGCCTGCGCCAGCTTCGAGCAGACCGTCGGCGAGACGGTCAACAAGGGCATGGAGGACGGCGACTACAAGCTCTCCTTCACGCTCGGCACCTTCCTCGACGGCAATCTCACCGGCGAGGGCTCCAAGAACGCGCTGAGCGCGCTCGGCGCCGCCCTGGACGTCAGCCCCGAGGCCTTCCTCGACTACAAGACCGCGCTGTACTCGACGAAGTACCACCCGTCGGAGTCCACGGACGAGTTCGCCAAGGACAGCTATCTGATCAAGGTGGCGAACACGGTCGACGCGCTGAAGAACAACAAGAAGTTCCAGAACGCCGTCGAGAAGGGCACCTACGACGCCTGGGCGATGAAGATGAGCAAGTCCTTCGACGACGCCGAGGGTGTCGAGTCGACCCCGACCATCAAGATCAACGACAAGGCGATCACCAACCCGTCGTCGGTCGCGGACTGGGAGACGGCGCTCAAGGACGCGGGCGTCACCAAGTAGCCGGCGCGAAGCGGCGGTCACACGTCGCTTCGAGAACGGGCGGGTGCCCCCGGAGGCCAGTTTTCCGAAACACCCGCCCGTCCGTCTGTCGGGGACGGGCTAGGGCGCGATGTACGGCTTGACACGTCCCCGGTAGTCCTCGGGCCGGACCTCGTTGTAGTACTTGTCGGCGTCCTCGCCGTCCGAGGTGAAGATGTAGACCGGGCACTCGTCGGACTCGGCCTCGCCGCTGTGGGTGTACTGCTCCTTGCCGGTGCGGGCCTCCACGACCCGCACCCGGTACGAGGTGTTGTACGTCTTGATCTTCAGCGGCTTGCCGTCGGCCTCCATGTCGCAGATCTTGCCGGTCGCGGTGGCCTTGGTGCGCTCGACACAGACGACCAGCTCCGCCTGCTCGGGCTTGTCCTCGTAGTCGAGGAACCAGCCCTTGGGGAAGTCGCCGTCGACCGGCACGCCGCTCGTCCAGCCGTCGCCGGTGCTGTTCATGAGCTGCGCCGGGTGCACGGTCTTCTTCGTCCGGTCGTAGGCCGGCAGCCCCGCGAAGCCGAGCCCGTCCGTGCAGACCCGCTCCAGGTCCTGGGTGGTCACCGGCACCTCCGGCTCGTCCGCCGCCTTCCCCGCCGCCCCGGCGGACGACGACCCGCCGTCGCTCCCGCTCCCGCTGGTTCCGGCGGATGACGAGCACCCGCACAGGACCACGCCCAGCACTCCGGCGGCGACCCATATCCGGGCACGCTGCATTGACGACCTCCCTGCCGAAAGAAAAAGAAGCAGGCAGGGCATGTCCCCCCGGTTCATGCCCTGGCCCCCCTGCCCTGCCGAAACAGAAGCGTGCCGGACTCCGGACCCCCGGGTATCGGGGAAGATCCCCCATGTAGTTGTGCGGCCACTGTGAAACCGGGGGCTACCCTGTTACGCGCCTCGAAGGCGTATTCGAGGGGTACCCGGCGGGGGCGTCGTACGGGGGCGTACGTCTCCCGCACGAGAGACGTACGGGAGACGTACGGGAGACGTACAGGGGTTGCCACGACCATCCCGACAGGGCGCAGGGGGCCTGGAGTTGTCGTCCTTCTCTTCGGTGCCGACGAGCTTGCCGTTCGCGGCGCCCTCGGCATCCTCGCCGTTCTCGTCACTGTCGTCGCCGGCCCTGGTCGGCAGGGAAGCGGAGCGGGAGCTTCTGGCGGCTGCCGTCCGGGCGGCCCGGGAGGGGCGGGGCTCGTCGGTGTTCGTGCTGGGCGAGCCCGGTATCGGCAAGTCCCGGCTCGTCGAGGAGGCCACGTCCACCGCCGCGCACGCCGGAGCACGGGTCCTGCGCGGGCGGGCCGCGTCCGCCGGGCGCGCGGTGCCGTTGCGCCCGCTCGCGGAGGCGGTGTTCTCCGGGTTACGGGGCGACGGCGCACCCTCGGACGGCGACCTCGGCCTCTACGAACCGCTGCTGTCCCGGCTGTGCGGGCTGGCGCCCCAGGACGGCGCGCCCCTCGTCGGATACGCCGAGGCGGTGCTGCGGCTCCTGCACGTGCTCGGCCGGGACGACGGCTGTGTCCTGGTGCTGGAGGACCTGCACGACGCCGACGCCGACACGCTCGCCATCGTCGACTATCTGACGGACAACCTCGCCGGTCAGCGGGCCGTCCTGCTGGCCACCCTGCGCGGTGAGTCCGGCCCGGCGCTCGACCTCGCCGAGGCCGCCACCTCCCGTCGTACGGCCCGTACGGTCCGCCTCGCCCGCCTCGGGCCGGCCGGCACCGCCGAACTGGCCGCGCGGTGTCTGGGCCATGCCACGGCGGAGGAGGTGCCGGCGGCCGTGCTGGACCGGCTGCATACCGTCTCCGAGGGCGTCCCCTTCGTCGTGGAGGAGCTGCTGCGCGCGATGGTCGACGGCGGCGGTCTCGTCCGGGACGGGGCCGCGCGCTGGACGGTGACCGGCTCGCTCGACGCCGGTGTGCCCGCGACCGTCGCCGCCGCCGTCCTGCAACGCGTGGACCAGCTGCCGCCGGCCGGCATCGCCCTGCTGGAGGCGGCGGCGGTCCTCGGCAGACGTTTCCCCGTGGACATCGCCGCCCGCGCCGCGGGCCTGGACCACGCCACCGCCCTCACCCAGCTCCGCCACGCGGCCCACGCCCATCTCGTCTCCGGCGCCGCCACCCCGTCCGACCCCGGCTGGCACACCTTCCGCCACGCCCTGACCGCCGACGCCATCACCCGCAGGCTGCTCCCGCCCGAACGCGCGGCCCTCTGCCTGGCCGCGGCTGACGCGATCGAGGGGGCGAGGGCGGCGGGTGAGGAGGCCACGAGCCCTGAGGCGCTCCCGCGCGAGGGCACGAGACCTCAGGAGGCGGGCGTCGAGGAAGAGGAAGGCGAGGAAACCGGACACGAGGACGGGTACGACCCGACACGCCCGACCCCGGCGAGCACGGCGGACCCCGACACGCCCACCACACGGGACGCCCGTCCCCACGTACCGGTCGGCCCCTCCGACCTCCCGTACGGCGAACCCGACACCCACCCCCTCGCGCTCGCCCAGCCCCTCCCTCAGCCCCTCCCTCAGCCCCGCGCCCCCCGCCGCTCCCTTGCCGGTGACGCCGGTGACGCCGGCGACGACCTGTACCGGCTCGCGGCGGAGCTGTGTGTCGCCGGTGGGCGGCCGGCGCGGGCCGCAGTGCTGCTCACCCGGGCCGGGCGGCAGGCGGTCGCGCGGGGCGCGCTGCTGACCGCCGTGGAACTCCTCGACCGCGGCCTGGAGCTGACCGCCGACACGCCGGACGCGCCCACGGAGGCGGTGGCCCGGCTGCTGGAGGAACTGCTCGGCACACTGGTCCTCACCGGTGACGTGCGGCGCGTACCCGAACTCGGGAACCGGCTGGACCGTGTCCTGACGGTGTCGGGCGCGCCGGCGGGCCGCCGCGCGGCCGGTTTCCTCACCCGTGCGCGGGCCGCGGCGACCGCCCAGCAGTGGGAGGAGGGCCTGACCGCCGTACGGCAGGCCAGGGACCTGCTCGGCGACACGCCCGACCCCGCGTCCCGGGCCGCCCTGGACGCGGTCGCCGCCCATCTGGTGCTCAACTCCCAGCGCCCGGACCGGCTGGAGAGCGCGCGGGCGCTCGCCGAGGGCGCCGTCGCGACCGCGGAGGAGGTGGGGCTGCCGGAGGTGGCGTGCAAGGCGCTGAACATGCTCGGCTACTGCCTACGGCCCCGGGATCTCGGCGAGGCGGAGGACGCGTTCGCCCGGCTGGTCGCCACCGCCGAGGCCCACGCGCTGCCGGTGTGGCGGATCCGCGGCCTGCTGGAACTGGGGGTGCTGGACCGGGTCCGGTTCACCGGCACCGACCGGCTGGTCGCCGCCCGAGGGGCCGCCGAGGAGACCGGCGCGGTGCTGATGACGGCCTGGGCCGACATGCATCTGACGCTCGCCCACATCCTGCGCGACGAACACGACCGGGCCACCGAGTCCGCGCGTCGGCTCCAGTCGACGGCGCGCCGACTGCGGCTGCGCGAGGTGGAGTTGATCGGCGTCGGCGTGGACGGCATCATCGCCGCCTCGCTCGGGGACCGGGAGAAGCTCGACGCCACCCTGCGTGCCCTTCAGCGCGCGCTCGCCGGGCGGAGCGCCGGCGCGCTCTGGGGCTACGCCGACACCTCCGTGTGGGGCTGGGCCCAGGGCGTCTGCTCCCTGCTGCGGGAGGAACCCGACCGCGCGCTGGCCGAGTTCACCGACGCGGACGGCGTCATGAAGGCGCTGCCCAGCACCGGTGGCGTCACCGGCTTCCTCGGCCCGTACCTCCTGCTGCGCACCCTGCGCGGTACGACCGACTGGGCCGAGCTGGACGGCCCCGGCACCGACCGGCTCACCCGGACCCACTGGGACCGCCCCTTCGCCGGCTGGTCCCGGGCCGTCCTGCTGGGCCGGGAGGGCCGGGCCACCGAGGCCGCCAAGACGGCGGAGGAGGCGCTGACCGGGACCGCCGCCACCCCGCTGGCCGCCCATCTCTGTCTGCGTCTGGGCGCCCAGGCCGCACTCGCCGACGGCTGGGGCCGGCCCGTCGAATGGCTGCGCACCGCCGAGCAGTTCTTCCACCAGCGGGGCACGACCCGGGTGGCGGCGGCGTGCCGGGCGCTGCTGCGCGAGGCCGGTGCCCCCGTGCCGCGCCGCCGCCAGGGCCACGACACGATCCCGCCGGAGCTGCGGCGCGCCGGGGTGACCGCCCGGGAGTACGAGGTGCTGCGTCTGCTCGGCGCCCGGCTCGGCAACCAGGAGATCGCCGAGCACCTCTTCCTCTCCCCGCGCACCGTCGAGAAACACCTCGCCAGCCTCCGCGAACGCACCGGCCGCCCCGACCGCGCCGCCCTGATCACCCTGGCCAGGCGATACGCCGACGAGCAGTGACCGCCATGCCCTCCCCGCACGCCCCCTGGAAGTCGGGTCTCCCCCCACTCCCAGTCCCCCGCGCTGTTCACCGACCGACGAACAGCGCACGCCCGTCTGAACATTGAGTGGATTCCGGTCCACCGCCTTACCTCCGGCCCTACCGATCAGTAATCTCGTCCGCCGTGACCAGTCGCAGATCTCCCTCAAGCCCCGGTTGCCCCGACTCCCCCGCCCGGCCCACGAGTTCGGGCGCCCCGAGCCGCCGTACGGTCGTCAAGGCGGCCACGGCCGGGGCCGTCCTCGCTCCACCGCTGGCCGCCGCGATACCGGCCCGCGCGGCCGAGGCCCCCGCCTTCCTGCACGGTGTCGCCTCCGGTGACCCGCTGCCCGACGGGGTCCTGCTGTGGACCCGGGTGACGCCCACCGCCGCCGCGACACCCGGCTCCGGGCTCGGCCCGGACGTCGAGATCGGCTGGACCGTCGCCCTGGACAAGGCGTTCACGAACATCGTCATCAAGGGGTCGACGACCGCGACCGCCGCCTCCGACCACACCGTCAAGGCGGACGTCCGCGGCCTCGCGCCCGCCACGAACTACTGGTTCCGCTTCTCGGCCGGGGGCACCGACTCGCCCGCCGCCCGCACCCGCACCGCGCCGGCCGCCGACGCCGCCGTCACCGGCCTGCGCTTCGGCGTGGTGTCCTGCGCCAACTGGGAGGGCGGCTACTTCGCCGCCTACCGCCATCTCGCCGCGCGCGGCGACCTGGACGCGTGGCTGCACCTCGGCGACTACATCTACGAGTACGGCACCGGTGAGTACGGCACCCGCGGCAAGGTCGTACGGCCGCACGCGCCGACCCACGAGATCCTCTCGCTCGCCGACTACCGCGTCCGGCATGCCCGTTACAAGACCGACCCGGATCTGCAGGCCCTGCACGCCGCCGCGCCGGTCGTCGCCATCTGGGACGACCACGAGATCGCCAACGACGCCTGGTCGGGCGGCGCCGAGAACCACACCGAGGGCACGGAGGGCGGCTGGGCGGACCGTCAGTCGGCGGCCAAGCGGGCGTACTTCGAGTGGATGCCGGTGCGCCCGGCGATCGCGGGCACCACCTACCGCCGACTGCGCTTCGGCAAGCTCGTCGACCTCTCCCTCCTCGACCTGCGGTCCTTCCGCTCGCAGCAGGTGGGGATCGGCGACGGCGAGGTCGACGACCCGGACCGTACGCTGACCGGCCGGGCCCAGCTGGACTGGCTGAAGGCCGGGCTGAAGTCCTCCGACACGGCCTGGCGGCTGGTCGGCAACTCGGTGATGATCGCCCCGTTCGCCCTCGGCAACCTCACGGCCGACCTCTTCGAGCCGCTCGCGGAGCTGCTGGGCCTGCCGAAGGAGGGCCTCGCCCTCAACCCCGACCAGTGGGACGGCTACACCGACGACCGCCGCGAACTCCTCGCGCATCTGCGGGAGAACGCGATCGGCAACACGGTCTTCCTCACCGGCGACATCCACATGGCATGGGCCAACGACGTGCCGGTGAACGCCGGTACGTACCCGCTGTCGGCCTCCGCCGCGACCGAGTTCGTGGTCACGTCGGTCACCTCCGACAACCTCGACGACCTGGTGAAGGTCCCCGAGGGCACGGTCTCCGCGCTGGCCTCCCCGCTGATCCGCGCCGCCAACCGGCATGTCCACTGGGTCGACACCGACCGGCACGGCTACGGCGTCCTGGACATCACCGCCGCGCGGGCGCAGATGGACTTCTACGTCCTGTCCGACCGCACGAAGGCCGACGCGAGGTCCTCCTGGGCGCGCTCGTACCGGACGCGGACCGGGACGCAGAAGGTGGAGCGGACGTACGACCCCGTGTAGCGACCCCTGTGGACCGTGGGCCTACAGACTGTCGAGGAAGCCGAGTGCCACCCGCCAGGTGGCCTCGGCGGCCTCCTCGTCGTAGTCGGGCAGCTCGGGATCGGTGTAGAGGTGACCGGCGCCGGCGTAGCGGTACACCTCGACGTCCGCGCCCGCCCTGCGCATCTGCAGATACCAGGCGCTCAGCCAGTCGTCCGGCTCGAACGGGTCGGGTTCGGCGATGTGCAGCTGGACGGGCAGGTCGTCCACGGACGCGGTGGCGGCGATGTCCGAGGTGCCGTGCAGGAGCAGCAGCCCGCGCGCGTTCTTGTCGCCCAGGGCGAGGGTCTGCGCGGTGGCGGCGCCGAGCGAGAACCCGGCGTAGACGAGCCCTCGCTCCGAGTAGGGCGCGGCGGCGAGCACCGCCCGCCTCAGCAGTTCCTCTCTGCCCAGTTCCTGGTTGAAGGTCATGCCTTCCTCGACCGTGTCGAACGTCCGTCCGTCGAAGAGGTCGGGGGTCCACACCTCGTGTCCGGCGGCACGCAGCCGGTCAGCCGCCGCGCGCACCGCGGGCCGCGGTCCGTAGGTCGAGTGGAAGAGCACGATGTTCATGGGGCCATGGTGCCAGCCGGGTCCGACAACGACTCCGCCGACCGGCTGGGCGCCCGTACCCCGAGGGCGTCCGAAGTCACATGTTCATGACCCCGCGCGGCCGGTTACGTTCGAAGGCATGGAGAATCTACTCCGCCCATTGATCGTCATCGGCGGCTCGGTCGTCCTCACGCTGCTCATCGGCTGGACGACCGACCTGCTGCTGCGCAAAGCGGACCAGCGGCACCCGGAGACACCTCTGTGGGGCCTGCCGCGCCGCGGTCGCATCCCCTATCAACTGGTCCTGTGCGCGGCCTTCCTCAGAGCGTCGTACGACCAGGCGCAGCTGCTGGAGCAGCACCGGACCGCCGTCGGACGCACCCTGACGCTGGTGCTGATCGGGGCGACGGCCTGGCTGGTGATCCGGATCGCCGCGGCGATCGTGGAGACGACGTACAGCCGTTACGCCCGCGCCCACCGCGATCCGGCCCGGGTCCGCCGGGTGCGGACCCAGGTGACGCTGATCACGCGGGTGGTCGCGGCGATCGTCGGTGTGGTGGCCGTGGCCTCGATGCTGCTGACCTTCCCGGCGATGCGCGCGGCCGGCACCTCGCTGCTGGCCTCGGCCGGGCTGCTGGGCATCGTCGCCGGTATCGCCGCGCAGTCCACGCTGAGCAACCTCTTCGCCGGTCTGCAGATCGCCTTCGGCGACATGGTCCGCCTCGGGGACGTGGTCGTGGTGGAGGGCGAGTGGGGCACGGTCGACGAGATCACCCTCACCTTCCTGACGGTCCGCACCTGGGACGAGCGCCGCATCACGATGCCGGTGTCGTACTTCACCTCGAAGCCCTTCGAGAACTGGTCCCGGGGCGGCGCCCAGATGACCGGCACGGTCTTCCTGCACGTCGACCACGCCGCGCCGCTGCCCGCGATGCGCGAGCGACTGCGCGACATCCTCCGTTCCTGCCCCGCCTGGGACGGCCGCCACTTCGACCTGACCGTCACCGACGCGACCCCCTCCACCATGGAGGTCCGCGCGCTCGTCACCGCCAAGGACCCGGACGACCTGTGGACCGTCCGCGTCACCGTCCGCGAACAGCTCATCCACTGGCTCACCGAGACCCACCCCTACGCCCTCCCCCGCGTCAACACCGCCGACGCGGTCCTCCCCCCGTCCCACCCCGACGCCCTCCGCGACGGCACGGCCCCCCGCGCCAGCCGGGCCCGCGTCCACGAGCCGCCGAGGTCGACCGGCCGGGGGTGAGGCCGGCGCTCAGTGCCCGCGCTCGGCGCCCCCGTTGACCTGGACGATCTGCGCGGTGACATGTCCGGCACCGGGTGACGCGAGCCAGTGCAGAGTGTCGGCGACGTCCGCGGGCGTACCGGCCCGGCCCGTCGAGGTCTCCGCGACGAGCCGGGCCCGCCGCGCCTGCGCCACCGGACCGCCGAAGAACTCGGTGTCCTCCACATAGCCGGGCGCCACGACGTTCACCGTGATCCCGCGCGGCCCGAACTCCCGCGCGAGATCGAACGCGTACGGGTGCAGCGCCGCCTTGGACGCGGCGTACGCCCCGCTCCCGGACCCCCGGTACGCGGCGATCGACGACAGGAAGAGCACCCGTCCGCCCGGCGAGGCCAGCCGCTCCCGCAGCGCCTCGGTGAGCAGCACGGCGGTCAGTGTGTTCAGCCGGAAGTTGAGCCCCCAGTCGTGCGCCACGGCATCGAGCGGATCACTCCCCTCCGCCCCGGGCTCCAGCCCGCCGTTCCCGCCGGCGCTGTGGATCAGCACGTCCACGGTCCCGAACTCCGCCGCCACGAACTCGGCGACCCCCCGTACGCTCTCCGGATCGGCAAGATCGGCCGCGTACGTCAGCGCCCCGCGCACCCCCGCGCTCTTCAGCACCTCGGCGCGCCGCCCGAGGAGCAGCACCCGATCCCCACCCCCCGCGAACACCTCCGCGACCGCGCGCCCGATCCCCGTCCCACCACCACTGACCACCACATTGCGAGCCATCCCCCGACCCTACAAACCCCGGGCTCCCCACCCCACGAACCCATCGCCCCCGCCACGCACTCGCCACATGCCGGCAACACGACACCCCCGAACGCCCCCCACGATCCGCAGCCGCCGACGAAGCGCGCGCCCCCACAGGAAACCCGCACTCCTCCACTCCACCAAGGAGTCACGGGCGGTGCGCGGGTGGGAGACCCCCACAACCTGCGCCCTCCCAACTCACCGCAAGCTACGCACGTCCAAATGCCGAAGCACCCGATCCACCACCTCAGGATTCGCCCCCGGCTCACTCCGCGCGGCCAGCACCTCGTGCCGAGCCGCGCTCAGCATCTCCCCCTGGATCCGCCGCAGCTTCCGCAGGCGACGCACCCGCTGCTCGTGCCCCTCCCGCCGCTCGTCCTCCCCCACCTCCGGACTGATCCGCACCCCGATCTCGAAGGCCCGCCGCAACAGCCGCTCGGACATCTCCTCCGGCAGCTCCTCCACCTCCTCGATCTCCTTGAGCCGCCGCTTCGCCGCCTTCGCCGCCCGTACGGCCAACGCCTTCTCGAAGTCCTTCTCGGCCCCCTCGTCCGCCCGCACCCCCAACCACCGCACCAGCCGCGGCAGCGTCAGCCCCTGCAGCACCAGCGTCGCCATGATCACCCCGAACGCGATGAACACGATCTCGTCCCGGTCCGGGAACGGCGCCCCGCTGTCCGTCTCCAGCGGAATCGCCAGCGCCAGCGCCACGGAGGCCACCCCGCGCATCCCCGACCACCACATCACCACGGTCTCGCGCCACGACATCGGGATCTCCTCGTCGTAGTCCCGCTTGGCGTGCCACCGCCGCGCGAGCCACGCCGCAGGCAGCAGCCACACCAGCCGTACGAGCACCACGACGACCACGACGGCCGCCGCCCAGCCGAGCATCTCGGGCCACCGCCCGGACGCCGTACGGATCGCGTTGTGCAGCTCCAGCCCGATCAGCCCGAAGGCGACACCGGTGACCAGCGTGTCCACGACGTCCCAGACGGTGTGCCCGGCGAGCCGGGTCAGGACGTCGTCCGCGCCGAGCGCGTACTCGGCGAGGAACAACGCGGTGGTGAGCACCGCGAGCACCCCGGACCCGTGGAGTTCCTCGGCCATCACGTACGACGCGTACGGCACGAGCAGGGTCAGCCCGATCTGCAGCGTCGCGTCCTCCAGGAAGTCCATCAGCTTGTTGGCCGCCCAGCCGAGCGCGACCCCCACGGCGACGGCGACGACGGCCGACAGCACGAGCTGGAGCGCGGCCTCGGGCCAGGAGAAGGTTCCGCTGACGGCGGCGGCGATGGCCACGTGGTAGAGCACGATGGCGGTGACGTCGTTGAAGAGGCCCTCGCCCTCCAGGATCGACACCAGCCGGCGGGGCAGCCCGAGCTGCCCGGCCACGGCGGTCGCCGCCACCGGGTCCGGCGGCGCGACGAGCGCGCCGAGCGCCACGGCCGCCGCGATCGGCAGTCCGGGCACGATCGCCTGCGCCATGGCGGCCACCGCGGCGGTGGTCACGAACACCAGCGCCACGGCCAGCAGAAGGATCGGCCGCAGATTCGCGGTGAACTGCCGCCAGGAGGTCCGCCGCACCGCCGCGTACAGCAGCGGCGGCAACAGCAGCGGCAGGATGAGGTCCGGCGGGATCTCCACATTGGGCACGAATCCCGGGATGGCGAGCGCGATGCCGAGCAGCGTCATCAGCACCGGCGCCGGCAGCTTCAGCCGCTCCCCCACCGGGACACTGACCACGGCCCCGACCAGCAGGACGAAGAACAGGGCCAACTGATCCATGGGGGCGCTCCGCTGGTGCTAGGCGATCAAGACCGACCGGATGCCCAGGGTGCCCCACCCGCGGCGCCGAACGCTAAAGCATCCGCCGCATCGCCCGATGGGGTATCCCCGCGTCCAGGAACTCCGGCCCGTACGCCGCATACCCCAGGCGCTCGTAGAAACCCAGCGCGTGTGTCTGCGCCCCCAGGTCCACTCCGGTCAGCCCGCGCTCCCGGGCCGCCTCCTCGACCGCCCGCACCAGGGCGACCCCGACACCCAGCCCCCGGGCCTGCGCCACGACCGCGAGCCGCCCCAGGGACCCCACCCCGGGCGCCCCACCGGTCTTGCCGGCGGCGGCCTCCCCGTACAGCAACCGCCCGGCGCCGAGCGGCAGCCCGTCGTCCCGTACGGCCAGGACGTGCACGGCGTCGGCGTCGTACGTGTCGTACTCCAGGTCCTCCGGCACCCCCTGCTCGACGACGAAGACCTCCTTGCGCACCGCGAAGCACGCCTCGCGGTCACCGGGGTCATCGGCGACGCGCACCACATAGGACACCGGCGCCGGACTCACGCGTAGGTCTCCTCGCGCACCTTGTCGAGGGCCTTCTGCAGATCGGCGGGGTAGTCGCTCTCGAACTCGACCCAGCTCCCGTCCCCGGGGTGCTCGAAGCCGAGCCGCACGGCCTGCAGCCACTGGCGGGTGATACCGAGCCGCTTGGCGAGCGTGGGGTCGGCGCCGTACGTCAGATCGCCGACGCAGGGGTGCCGGTGGGCGGACATGTGGACGCGGATCTGGTGGGTGCGCCCGGTCTCCAGCTTGATGTCGAGCAGCGAGGCGGCCCGGAACGCCTCGATGAGGTCGTAGTGCGTGACCGACGGCTTGCCCTCGGCGGTGACGGCCCACTTGTAGTCGTGGTTGGGGTGCCGGCCGATGGGGGCGTCGATGGTGCCGCTCGTGGGGTCCGGGTGGCCCTGGACCAGCGCGTGGTAGCGCTTGTCGACGGTCCGCTCCTTGAACTGGCGCTTCAGGGAGGTGTACGCGTACTCCGACTTGGCGACCACCATCAGACCCGAGGTGCCCACGTCGAGCCGGTGCACGATGCCCTGGCGCTCGGCGGCGCCGGACGTCGAGATGCGGTACCCGGCGGCGGCGAGTCCGCCGATGACGGTCGGCCCGGACCAGCCGGGGCTGGGGTGCGCGGCCACGCCGACCGGCTTGACGATCACGACCACGTCGTCGTCGTCGTGCACGATCTCCATGCCCTCGACCGGCTCGGCGACGACCTGCACCGGCGCGGGCGCCTGGGGCATCTCGACCTCCAGCCAGGCCCCGCCGTGCACGCGCTCCGACTTGCCGACCACCGATCCGTCGACCGTGACCTTCCCCGCGGCGGCGAGCTCGGCGGCCTTGGTACGGGAGAAGCCGAACATGCGGGAGATGGCGGCGTCGACACGCTCGCCCTCCAGGCCGTCGGGCACGGGCAGGGTACGGATCTCGGGAATCGTGCTCACCCGACGAGTATGCCGGACGGGTGACTCACCCCAGACCGCGCCTGTGGACAACTCCAGGCCCTCGCCGCTCCCTCCCGAACGAGCGGCGTCAGTCCTTGTGGACGGTCCCGTCGGGGTCCAGCCCGCGGAACGACAGCAGCACGATCAGGATGCCGCCGCACACGATGGCCGAATCCGCCAGGTTGAACACCGCGAAGCCCTTGGGCGCGATGAAGTCGACGACCGCGCCCTCGAAGACCCCCGGCGACCGGAAGATCCGGTCGGTGAGGTTGCCCAGCGCACCGCCGAGCAGCAGACCGAGCGCGATCGCCCAGGGCAGGCTGTAGAGCTTGCGGGCGAGCCGGGCGATCACCACGATCACGATCGTCGCGATCACCGTGAAGATGATCGTGAAGGCCTCGCCGAAGCCGAAGGCCGCGCCCGCGTTGCGGATCGCCTCGAACTTCAGCCAGTCCCCGATGACCTCGATCGGCTCGTGGTGCTCCAGCTTCGCGACCACGATCATCTTGCTGACCAGGTCGAGCGCGTACGCCAGCGCGGCGACCCCGAACAGCACGGCGATCCGGCGCTTGCCGCGCGGTCGCGCGGTCGCGTCGGCCCGCTCCGCCACCGCACCGTTCTCGCCGTCGGACCGCTCCGGGTCGGCCCCGGCCGCGTCTGGAATGTCCGGCGTACCGATGATGCGCTCCGCCTCTGCCACGTGAGTCCCTCAACCTAGGTTCCTGACTGAGGACAAAGGTACGACACGACCCGCGCGGACCAGGGGCTCAGGCGGTGATCGCTAGCGGCGTTCCTGCTTCTGCTTGCACTCCACGCACAGCGTGGCCCGGGGGAATGCCTGCATCCGTGCCTTTCCGATCGCATTGCCGCAGTTCTCACAGAGCCCGTACGTGCCCGAGGCGAGCCGCTCCAGGGCGCGCTCGGTCTGGTCGAGCATCTCGCGCGCGTTGTGCGCGAGCGACAGTTCGTGCTCGCGCGTGATGTTCTTCGCCCCGGTGTCGGCCTGATCGTCTCCGGCACCGTCCCCGGAGTCCCGCATCAGGCCCGTGAGCGCCCGCTCGGAGGCCTCCAGCTCCGCCCGCAGCCGCATCGCCTCGGACTGCAGTTCCGTCCGGGCCTCGGCCACCTCGTCCGGGCTCCAGGGGTCCTCACCGGGGCGTACCGCCAGCTCGCCGGGCTTCACCGCGGCGGGTCGTGCCTTGGGGACGGCGGAGGGCTTCTTCTTCGCCGCCGTAGCCGTACCAGGAGTGTTCTTCGCAACCACCGTCGTGGCTCCCGTCGTCTCGGCGGCCTCGGCCGCGCCCGCCTTCTTGACCGTGCTCTTCTCGGCATTGGCAGAGGGGCTCTTCGCCGCGCTCTTCGTCGTGCTCTTCCCGGCCGTCGTCGTCTTCCCGGCGGTCGTCGCCTTCTTGGCGCTCGTCGTCTTCCTGACCGCGGCCTTCTTGGCCACCGCCCGCTTCGCCACCGCCCGCTTCGCCACCGCCTTCTTCGCCGCCGTCTTCCTGCCGGCCGCCTTCTCCGCCGCGGCCTTCTCGCCCTCGTCTCCGCCGTCCCCGCCGCCGGAGGCCACCGTGGATCTACCGGACGCCGACTGCTGTACGGCGGTCTTCTTCGCCACCATGGCCGCGGCCCCTTCACATATTGTGATCTTGCACGCGAATCGTGCTGGGACGATAAATCGACCCGAGTCGCGCGGCAACGGGGCGGACCACCCATTTTGCCCGCCCCACGACCGTCGCGCGGCGAGCCTGCAAGCGTTGTGCCCAGCTCCCCGCCGGGTATTCCGCCGCGCCGGTCGTCCCAGGATCCGGACGCCCGACCCGCTCCATTCGGGTCACCCCGCAGGTCACCGCGCCCCCGGAAAACCGGTCCGCCGCTGTCGGTGCGGCGCCGTACACTGGGCGGAGCGAGAAGCGTGGATGGGGACGAGTAGCGTCGTACGCAGCCCAGAGCGACCCGGGGACGGTGGAAGCCCGGGGGCGAGCGCGATGTGAAGATCACCCCGGAGCCGCCGGAAGAAAGCCGAAGCCCCTGTCGCAGTCCCTGGGGCACGGCGAGTAGACCCGGTATCGCGACCTCAATGAGGGGGCTCACCGGCGCGTACGGCGCACAGGAGGGCCAAGGAGGGTGGTACCGCGGGAGCGCGCCGCACACGGCGTACGAAGGATCGAAGCTCTCGTCCCTCCGACGGAAGGCAGCAAGTCCGTTGGAGGAAGCCCGCTCATGACAGAGCCGACGTACCGCCAGGTGCCCGCCCAGGTCGATCTGCCCGCGCTCGAGCACGCGGTGCTCGACTTCTGGCGCGATCAGAAGATCTTCAACAAGAGCCTGGAGCAGTCCGAGGGCCGCCCCGAGTGGGTGTTCTACGAAGGCCCGCCCACCGCCAACGGCATGCCGGGCGCCCACCACATCGAGGCGCGCGTCTTCAAGGACGTCTTCCCCCGCTTCCGCACGATGCGCGGCTACCACGTCGCCCGCAAGGCCGGCTGGGACTGTCACGGCCTCCCCGTGGAGCTGGCGGTCGAGAAGGAGCTGGGCTTCAACGGCAAGAAGGACATCGAGGCGTACGGCATCGCCGAGTTCAACGCCAAGTGCCGCGAGTCCGTGACCCGGCACACCGACGCCTTCACCGAGCTGACGACCCGCATGGGTTACTGGGTCGACCTCGACGACGCCTACCGGACCATGGACCCCGAGTACGTGGAGTCCGTCTGGTGGTCGCTCAAGGAGATCTTCGACAAGGGTCTGCTGGTCCAGGACCACCGCGTCGCCCCCTGGTGCCCCCGCTGCGGCACCGGCCTGTCGGACCACGAGCTGGCGCAGGGCTACGAGACGGTCGTCGACCCCTCGGTCTTCGTCCGTTTCCCGCTCACCTCCGGTCCGCTCGCCGGTGAGGCCGCGCTCCTGGTGTGGACGACCACGCCGTGGACGCTGGTGTCCAACACCGCGGTCGCCGCCCACCCCGAGGTGACCTATGTGGTCGCCACGGACGGCACCGAGAAGCTCGTCGTCGCCGAGCCGCTCGTCGCCAAGGCGCTCGGCGAGGGCTGGGAGACCACCGGTCAGACCTTCACCGGCGCCGAGATGGAGCGCTGGTCGTATCAACGTCCGTTCGAGCTGGTGGAGTTCCCGGAAACGGCGCATTTCGTCGTCAACGCCGAATACGTCACCACCGAGGACGGTACGGGCCTGGTCCACCAGTCCCCCGCCTTCGGCGAGGACGACCTCAAGGTCTGCCGCGCGTACGGCCTTCCCGTGGTGAACCCCGTCCGCCCCGACGGCACGTTCGAGGAGGACGTCCCGCTGGTCGGCGGCGTCTTCTTCAAGAAGGCGGACGAGAAGCTCACCGAGGACCTCCAGAGCCGCGGTCTGCTCTTCCGGCACATCCCGTACGAGCACAGCTACCCGCACTGCTGGCGCTGCCACACCGCGCTCCTCTACTACGCGCAGCCGTCCTGGTACATCCGCACCACCGCCGTCAAGGACCGTCTCCTCCAGGAGAACGAGAAGACCAACTGGTTCCCGGACTCGGTCAAGCACGGCCGCTTCGGCGACTGGCTGAACAACAACATCGACTGGGCGCTGTCCCGCAGCCGCTACTGGGGCACCCCTCTGCCGATCTGGCGCTGCGAGGAGGGCCACCTCACCTGCGTGGGCTCCCGCGAGGAGCTGACCCGGCTCTCCGGCACCGACCAGTCACAGCTGGACCCGCACCGCCCGTTCATCGACGCGGTCACCTTCCCCTGCCCCCAGGACGGCTGCTCCACGACGGCCACGCGCGTCCCGGAGGTCATCGACGCCTGGTACGACTCGGGTTCGATGCCGTTCGCGCAGTGGGGCTACCCGTACAAGAACAAGGAACTCTTCGAGTCCCGCTACCCGGCCCAGTTCATCAGCGAGGCCATCGACCAGACCCGCGGCTGGTTCTACACGCTGATGGCCGTCGGCACCCTGGTCTTCGACAAGTCGTCGTACGAGAACGTCGTCTGCCTCGGCCACATCCTCGCCGAGGACGGCCGCAAGATGTCCAAGCACCTGGGCAACATCCTCCAGCCCATCCCGCTCATGGACCAGCACGGCGCCGACGCCGTCCGCTGGTTCATGGCGGCCGGCGGCTCCCCCTGGGCGGCCCGCCGCGTCGGCCACGGCACCATCCAGGAGGTCGTCCGCAAGACGCTCCTCACGTACTGGAACACGGTCGCCTTCCAGGCCCTGTACGCGCGCACCTCGAACTGGGCCCCGTCCGCGGCGGACCCGGCCCCGGCCGACCGCCCGGTCCTGGACCGCTGGCTGCTGTCCGAGCTGCACGCCCTCACCGACCAGGTCACCGGCGCCCTGGAGGCCTACGACACCCAGCGCGCCGGCAAGCTCCTCTCGGCCTTCGTCGACGATCTGTCCAACTGGTACGTACGCCGGTCGCGTCGCCGCTTCTGGCAGGGCGACAAGGCCGCGCTGCGCACCCTGCACGAGGTCGTCGAGACGGTCACCAAGCTGATGGCCCCGCTGACCCCGTTCATCACCGAGCGGGTCTGGCAGGACCTGATCGTGCCGGTCTCCCCGGGCGCCCCGGAGTCGGTGCACCTGGCCGCCTGGCCGGAGGCGGACCTCTCCGCGATCGACCCCGAGCTGTCGAAGCAGATGGTCCTCGTGCGCCGTCTGGTGGAGCTGGGCCGCGCCACGCGCGCGGAGTCGGGCGTCAAGACCCGCCAGCCCCTGTCGCGCGCCCTGGTGGCCGCCACGGGCTTCGACGCCCTCGACCCCGAGCTGCACGCGCAGATCACGGAGGAGCTCAACGTCAGCTCGCTGGCGTCGCTGAGCGAGGTCGGCGGCAGCCTGGTGGACACCACCGCCAAGGCCAACTTCCGCGCCCTGGGCAAGCGGTTCGGCAAGCGCGTCCAGGACGTGGCCAAGGCGGTGGCGAACGCGGACGCGGCGGCCCTGTCCCTGGCCCTGCGCGAGGGCACGGCCTCGGTCGAGGTCGACGGCGAGACAGTCGCCCTCGCCCCGGACGAGGTCATCATCACGGAGACCCCGCGCGAGGGCTGGTCGGTGGCCTCCGACTCCGGTGCCACGGTCGCCCTCGACCTGGAGATCACCGAGGAGCTCCGCCGCGCGGGCCTCGCCCGGGACGCGATCCGCCTCATCCAGGAGGCCCGCAAGAACAGCGGCCTCGACGTCGCCGACCGTATCGCCCTGCGCTGGACGGCGACGGACCCGGCGGTGACCGCCGCGCTGACCGAACACTCGGCGCTGATCGCGGACGAGGTCCTGGCAACGGACTTCGCGACCGGCGAGGCCGACGACACCTACGGCACGCCCTTCACGGACGAGCCCCTCACCCTGACCTTCCGCCTGCGCAAGGTCTGACCGACAGCGAGCACAGCAAAGGGCGGGGCCCCGGATGAAAATCCGGGGCCCCGCCCTGAACGCTGCCGACGCCTACGGCGTACCAGTATTCGTCAGTTGTCGTCCTCGTCGATCAGGAACCCACGCATCGGCGAAGGAGCCTGCCCCATCGGGGAGGGACCCTGCGGCCGGACCGGAGCCATCGGCTGGGTCATGGCCGGCGACATCTGCTGCTGACCGCCGTAGGACGGCGCGGCCGGAGCAGGGGCGCCCATACCGCCACCCATGCCTCCGCCCATACCGCCCGGGTTGCCGCCGTACGACGGGGCGCTCGCGCCGGCCGGGGCCATGGAGGGCGCCGGGGACGGCGGCAGCGACGCGGTCGCCGGGGTGCGCGGCGGAGCCAGCGAGTCGTCCGCCTGGGTCTCCAGCTGACGCAGCTGCGACTCCAGGTACGACTTCAGACGCGTGCGGTACTCGCGCTCGAAGCCACGCAGATCCTCGACCTTGCGCTCCAGCGTGGCGCGGGCGGACTCCAGGGAGCCCATCGCGACGCGGTGCTTCTCCTGCGCGTCCCGCTCCAGCGCGTCGGCCTTGGCACGGGCGTCCCGCTCCAGACCCTCGGCGCGGCTACGGGCCTCACCGACGATCTTGTTGGCCTCGGAACGGGCCTCGGCGATCGCCTGGTCGGCGGTCTGCTGGGCCAGCGAGAGCACGCGCGCGGCACTGTCGCCGCCGGGGCCCTGACCGGGGCCGCCCATGGGACCACCCATGGGGCCGCCCATCGGGCCACCCATCTGCTGCTGCATCTGAGGCTGACCGCCCATGGGACCCTGGCCCATCTGGCCCTGGCCCATCTGCGGCTGCATCTGGCCCTGACCCATGGGGCCCTGGCCCATCGGTCCCTGACCCATCGGGCCGGGACCCTGCTGCCCTTGGCCACCGGGGCCCGCGGGCAGCTGCGGAGCACCGCTCGGCAGCTGGGGCGGGCCACCCATGGGGCCCCCCATCTGCTGCGGCGGGCCCGATATCCCAGCGGGTACGGGTCCACCGGGACCGCGCATACCCTGTTGCTGCATACCGCCCTGTTGCTGCATACCGCCCTGTTGCTGCATGCCGCCGGGCTGCATGCCACCTTGCTGCATGCCGCCCTGCTGCATGCCGCCCTGCTGCTGGTCCTGAGGCTCCGGAGGCTTGCGCATGTTCTGCTGGTTCTGGGCAGCAGCGCGCGTGGCCGCGGCCAGTTTGGCGCGCAGGTCCTCGTTCTCGCGGAGCAGGCGCGTCAGTTCGGCTTCGACCTCGTCGAGGAAGGCATCGACCTCGTCCTCGTCATAGCCTTCTCGGAGGCGGACGGTCGTGAACTGCTTGTTCCGCACGTCCTCGGGGGTCAACGGCATCTCTTCACCTCAACGTAGTCATCGGCAGTCGGCAAGACCGGATCGTCCACAGTCAACTCGCGAGCCCACCCACGATGCTGATCAGGATGTAGACGATGATCATCAGTACGAAGAAGGACAGGTCGAGCGCCACGCCCCCGAGACGCAGCGGCGGGATGAACCGCCGCAGAAGCTTGAGCGGTGGATCAGTGACAGTGTAGGTGGCCTCCAGAACGACCACCATGGCCTTGCCGGGTTGCCACGAGCGGGCGAACTGGAACACGTAGTCCATGACCAGCCGGAAGATCAGCACGATGAGGAAACACATCAGAGCGACCCAGAGCACTTGCCAAACCACGCTCATGATCCGTGCTTCCCTCTCCCCTGTCTCATTCCTTGTTCCGGTCCTGCGTCTCAGCTCTGGTTGAAGAACCCGCCCTCTGCGATACGGGCCTTGTCCTCCGCCGTGACATCGACGTTAGCAGGCGACAACAGGAACACCTTCTGCGTCACCCGCTCGATGCTGCCGTGAAGACCAAACACCAAACCGGCCGCAAAGTCGACAAGTCGCTTCGCATCTGTGTCGTCCATCTCGGTCAGATTCATGATCACCGGGGTGCCCTCACGGAAGTGTTCCCCGATGGTACGGGCCTCGTTGTAGGTCCGGGGGTGCAACGTGGTGATCCGGTAAGGCTCTCGCTCGGACACGACCTTGGGCATGATCACCGGTGCGTTCTTCTCCAGACTCGAACGTTCTTGTGTGATGGACGCCACGGGCGCGATCCGGGCGGGTCGCACCGATTCCGCGGGGAGCGAAGTGGCGTGCGACACCGGTTCGCGCTGCACCGGGGGCTGCACCACTCGTACCGATTCGTCCCTTTGGGACTGATGTGACTGGTGGGGCTGGTGCACCGGTTCATGCCGGCGGTGATCCCGCTCGGGCTCCGGGTCGAGTTCGGGCTCGAAGTCGTCATCGGGGTCGAAACCCCTGCCGTCGTACCCATCGTCCTCCACGAGGCCGAGGTAGACCGCCATCTTGCGCATCGCGCCGGCCATGCTCTGAGTCCTCCGCTCTGTGGTGGATCGACGACTTCCCAAGTGCCCGCGATCCACGAGGTCGTTGCGCCCGCCTCTCGACGGAATGACCATATTTTCTGCTGTGGTCCGACTTCTTGGCGACGTTACCCGAGCCTGGGACGGACTCCGAGTACCGCAGTGCCGACGCGCACATGTGTCGCTCCGGCCGCCACGGCCTCCTCGAGGTCCGCACTCATCCCCGCGGAGACCATGTTCGCAGCCGGATGGGCTCGGCGCAGGTCGGTCGACAAATCCATCAACCGCCCGAACGCGGCCCGTTGGCGCCCGGCGAACTCCCCGGTGAGCGGCGCGACGGTCATCAGACCATCGACCCGCAGCCCCGGCGCGCCGGCCAGCAGGTCGGCCAGCTCTTCGATTCCGCCCGGACCGACGCCTCCTCGCTCTCCCCGGCCGCTCTCATCGGCGTCGAGCGCGACCTGGATGAGACATCCCACCTCACGTCCGACCCGAACGGCCTCCTTGGACAATGCCGTGACAAGCCGGGAACGATCGACGGACTGCACGAGATCCGCGTAACCCACCACGGAACGGACCTTGTTGGTCTGCAACTGCCCCACGAAGTGCCACACAAGGGGCAGATCCGAACATTCGGCAGCCTTGGGCGCCGCGTCCTGGTCCTTGTTCTCGGCGACATGGCGCACACCGAGTTCCGACAGGATCCGCACATCGCTCGCGGGATGGGTCTTGGTGACCACGATCAGGGTCACCTCGTCCCGCTTGCGCCCCGCCGCCACGCAGGCGGCAGCGATGCGCTCCTCCACCTTCGCCAGGTTCTCGGCGAGTTGTGCCCTACGGTCCGTCATGTCCCTCAGTCCAGCCAGACATATCCCGCGAGTCGCCCTGTGGCGCGGTCGCGGCGGTACGAGAAGTGGTCGCGCGACTCCAGCGTGCACACCGGCGACTGCTCCCGGTCGTGCACCCCGAGGCGCTCCAGCTGTGCGTGCACTCCGGCGCACACATCCACGGAGGGAGTGCCCCAACTCGTCTCGGCGTACGCCGCCGGCTCGATGGTGGCCACCTCGGCGCGCATCGCCTCGGGCACTTCGTAACACCGGCCGCAGACGGCGGGTCCGGTGCGGGCGACGATCCGGGCGGGGTCGGCGCCGAGTTCGGTCATGGCCCGTACGGCGGCGGGGACGACCCCGGCGATCATGCCGGGCCGGCCTGCGTGGACGGCCGCCGCGACCCCGGCGACGGGGTCGGACAGCAGGACGGGTACGCAGTCGGCGGTGAGGACGGCGAGCGCGAGACCGCGCCGGGTGGTGACGATCGCGTCGACGGACGGGATCTTCAGGTCGCCGGAGCCGGGGTCGGCGGCGGACGGTGAGGCGGAACCGGAGTCCCAGGGTCCGTCGACCACGGCCACGTCCGCGCCGTGCACCTGGTTCATCCAGACGACCCGGTCCGGCTCCAGGCCCAGCGACTTGGCCGCCAGTTCCCGGTTGGTGAGGACGGCGTCGGTGGCGTCACCGACCGCTCCGCCGAGGTTGAGCTCCTCATACGGAGCGGCGCTCACCCCGCCCCACCTGTCGGTGAAGGCGAAGTGCGCGCCGCTCACGTGCTCGCGCCGTCCTATCACTTGAGGAAGTCCGGCACGTCCAGCTCCTCCGCCGCGCTGTCCGTGTAGGACCGGGACGGCGGGACGGGCGGGGCGACCTGGACGTCGTTCACCGGCTCCGGGGCGGGCGCCGGCTCCTCCTTGGGCTTGACGCTGCCGAGCGAGCCGAAGGACGGGCGGCTCTCGGCGGGGCGCACCGGCGCGGGCTCCTCGCGCTTGGCCGCGGCCGAGCCCAGGATGTTGTCCCGCTTGGCCGGGGGCTGGCCGCCGTCGAAGCCGGCCGCGATGACGGTGACCCGGACCTCGTCGCCGAGCGCGTCGTCGATGACCGCGCCGAAGATGATGTTGGCCTCGGGGTGGGCGGCCTCGCTGACCAGCTGGGCGGCCTCGTTGATCTCGAACAGGCCGAGGTCGGAGCCGCCGGAGATGGAGAGCAGGACGCCCCGGGCGCCGTCGATGGACGCCTCCAGGAGCGGCGAGGAGATCGCCATCTCGGCGGCGGCCACCGCGCGGTCGTCGCCGCGGGCCGAGCCGATGCCCATGAGGGCCGAACCGGCCTCGGACATCACGGACTTGACGTCGGCGAAGTCGAGGTTGATCAGACCGGGGGTGGTGATGAGGTCGGTGATGCCCTGGACACCGGAGAGCAGGACCTGGTCGGCCGACTTGAACGCGTCGAGGACCGAGACCTGGCGGTCCGAGATGGACAGCAGCCGGTCGTTCGGGATGACGATGAGGGTGTCGACCTCTTCGCGGAGTTCGGCGATGCCGTCCTCGGCCTGGTTGGCGCGACGGCGGCCCTCGAAGGTGAAGGGGCGGGTGACCACGCCGATGGTGAGGGCGCCCAGCGAGCGGGCGATGTTGGCCACGACGGGCGCGCCGCCGGTGCCGGTGCCGCCGCCCTCGCCGGCCGTCACGAAGACCATGTCGGCCCCCTTGAGGACCTCCTCGATCTCCTCGCGGTGGTCCTCGGCCGCCTTGCGTCCGACGGCCGGGTTGGCGCCGGCGCCGAGTCCGCGGGTGAGTTCACGGCCGACGTCGAGCTTGACGTCGGCGTCGCTCATCAACAGAGCTTGCGCGTCGGTGTTGATGGCGATGAACTCGACGCCCTTGAGACCGACCTCGATCATCCGGTTGATGGCATTGACACCACCGCCGCCGACACCGATGACTTTGATGACTGCGAGGTAGTTCTGCGGTGCTGCCACGTCGAAGGCCTCTCGCCTCGAGTTACGTGTCGCCGCTTCGCGAGGGACCCGCGATGCGACGACTGATGCCGAAGTGGGACGGTCCGAACGCCGACCCGAACCCTAACGCTGAAGTTTAGGGTTACCAGTGTGACTGTTCCTTGGACTCTTCCGAACAGGACACTAAGTCGACAAGTGGCGCACGTTCAACGAACACGCCGAACCTCCCGTTTTTCTTTTCACCCTATGTGATCAGCCATAGCGGTGCCCAACCAGGGTGCTGGCCTGCGCGGATGTGCGTCAACTTCCTGATGACGCGGGCGCGGTGGGGACGCTCACGTCGAAGTGCCCGGCGTCCGGGGCGGCTTCCATCAGTGCGGTGAGCGCACGGGCCTTCGCCCGCCCCCTCTCCGCACTGCCCCAGGCGACCGTACGTTCTCCGCTCAACTCCAGCGAGATGGAGTCGTAGGAGCGGACCTTGACGACGAGGGTCTCGTGCGCGAGCGCGGCCGGAATCGCGTCGGCGACCCGCACCGCCTCCCGGACGAGCCGGTCCTCGCCGAATCGCCGCAGACTGGCGGCGGAGGAACCGGACCGGGACATCGCCAATTCGAGGAGGGGGACGCCTTCCGGGGCTCGGGAGACCGTCGCGAAACGCACTCCCTTGGCGTCCACTTCGACGTAGTTGCCCGAATTTCCGGCCGCTTCGACAAGGAGGACCGCCGTACGTTCGCTCACTTTCAGCCGGATTCCATCGGGCCAGGAACGGACGACCTCGACCGAGTCGATCCGGGGCAGCTTCCCGAGCAGCCGGGCCTCGATCCCGTCGAGGTCGACGGAGACCAGCGGATCGCCGAGCGGAACGTCGGCGGCCTCGCGCACCTGGGCCTCGGTCAGCACCCGGGTGCCCGAGACGGAGACCCGCTCGGCCCGCAGCCAGGAGGACCCGTACAGGGCCCAGACCGAGGCGCCGCCGATCAGCACCAGGGCGACCGCGGCGGCGATCAGCGCCCGGGGGCCGGGGAGCCGCCGCCGCGACGGCGGACCGGGGTCCAGGTCCTCGTCGGCGCCGCGTTCGGCGGTGGTCGCTCCGGCCACGCTTCCAGCCCTCCGTCACCCGGTCCTAACGGCGATGCGACGCGATCGCCTCGTACACCATCCCGACGAGCAGGTCGTCGGCGTCCCGGCGGCCGAACTCGCTGGCCGCGCGCGACATCTCGTACAGCCGGTGCGGGTCGGCGAGGACGGGCAGAACGTTCTGCTGCACCCACTGGGGCGTCAGTTCCGCGTCGTCGACCAGCAGTCCGCCGCCGGCCTTGACCACCGGCTGGGCGTTGAGCCGCTGTTCGCCGTTGCCGATGGGCAGCGGGACGTAGGCGGCCGGGAGCCCGACGGCGGAGAGTTCGGCGACGGTCATCGCGCCCGCGCGGCAGAGCATCATGTCGGCCGCGGCGTACGCGAGGTCCATCCGGTCCACGTACGGTACCGGGATGTACGGGGGCATCCCCGGCATCTGGTGCACCTGCGGCAGTTCGTTCTTCGGACCGACCGCGTGCAGGATCTGGATCCCGGCCTGCTGGAGGTAGGGCGCGACCTGCTGGACGACCTCGTTGAGGCGGCGGGCGCCCTGGGAGCCGCCGGAGACCAGCAGGGTCGGCAGGTTGGGGTCGAGACCGAACAGGGCGCGGGCCTCGGGGCGGGCGGCGGCCCGGTCCAGGGTGGCGATGGCGCGGCGCAGCGGGATGCCGATGTAGCGGGCGTCGCGGAGCTTGCTGTCCGGGGTGGAGACGGCGACCTGGGCGGCGTACCGGGAGCCGATCTTGTTGGCGAGACCGGGGCGGGCGTTGGCCTCGTGGACGACGATCGGCACACCGAGGCGCTTGGCGGCGAGATAGCCGGGCAGGGCGACATAGCCGCCGAAGCCGACCACGGCGTCCGCCTTGGTGCGCTCCAGGATCTGCTCGGTCGCCTTGATCGTGCCGCGCAGCCGGCCGGGCACGGTGATCAGCTCGGGGGTGGGCTTGCGAGGCAGCGGTACGGCGGGGATCAGCGCGAGTTCGTAGCCGCGCTCGGGGACGAGGCGCGTCTCCAGGCCGCGCTCCGTGCCCAGGGCCGTGATGCCCATGGTCGGATCCTGCCTGCGCAGGGCGTCCGCGAGCGCGAGCGCGGGCTCGATGTGACCGGCGGTTCCGCCACCGGCGAGTACGACATGCACCGAAATTCACCGCTCTCCGGACGAACGTGCCGAGGCACGCCGTCGCATCGTGTTCCATCTCCCGGGCCCCGAAGGGCCGCCGCCACGCTTTCTACCAAAGCGGGGTTGCCGCATGGCAAGCGCCGCCCGCGCCGCGGGCTCGTCGCGCGCGAACGCGATCAGCAACCCGATGGCGAACATGGTCGGCAGCAGGGCGGACCCTCCGTAGGAGAACAGCGGGAGCGGGACTCCGGCGATCGGCAGCAGACCGAGCACCGCACCGATGTTGATCACTGCCTGAGCGGTGATCCAGGTGGTCACGCCTCCCGCGGCATACCTGACGAAGGGGTCCTCCGTGCGTCCGGCCACGCGGATACCCGCATAGCCTAGAGCCGCGAAGAGGGCGAGCACCGACAGCGTCCCCGCGAGGCCCAGTTCCTCACCGGTGACGGCGAAGATGAAGTCGGTGTGCGCTTCCGGGAGTTGACCCCATTTTTCCACACTGGCGCCGAGCCCGGAGCCGAAGATTCCGCCCGAGGCCAGGGCGTAGATCCCGTGCACGGCCTGCCAGCAGTCGGCGCCGTCCGTACGGGGTTCGGTGGCTCCGATGCAGGCCAGACGGGCCATGCGGTTCTCACTGGTCCTGATCAGGACGAACCCGATGAGCCCGGCGATGGACAGCACGCCCACGAACATGCGCGTCGGCGCCCCGGCCAGCCAGAGCAGGCCGAACAGGATCGCCGTGAGAATGATCGCGGTGCCCATGTCACCGCCGAGCATGATCAGCCCGAGCAGCATGAACGCCACCGGAACGAGCGGCACCAGCATGTGCTTCCACTGTGTCAGCAGCCGCTTGTCCTCCTTGCGGGCCAGCAGATCGGCGCCCCACAGCACCAGCGCCAGCTTGCCGAACTCGCTGGGCTGGATCTGGAAGGAGCCGCCGACGGCGATCCAGTTCTGGTTGCCGTTGATCGACTGCCCTATCCCCGGCACTTGAACCAGGGCCATCAGAAAGACACAGCCGGCCAGGATCGGGTAGGCCAGCGCCCGGTGCAGCTTGACCGGCATCCGTGAGGCCAGGAGCAGCAGGACGGTGCCGATCGTGGCCGCGAGGAACTGCTTGCGGAAGAAGAAGGTGCCCGGCAGCGATTTCTGCAGGGCCGTGATCTGGGAGGCCGAGTAGACCATCACCAGGCCCAGCACGGTGATCAGCAGGCTGCCGCCGAGGATCAGGTAGTAGGCGGTCAGCGGCCGGTCCCAGGCCTTGCGGGCCCGGGTGAGGAACCGCCGCAGGGGGTTCTCGCGCGGCGGCCGGGAGACGGGCGGGCGGCGGGTGACGCGCTGGAGGGGCGCACGGCTCGTGCGGCTACTCGGCATCGGGGACGCCTTCGCCGCCGACCGACCACGTCCGTGTCACGCGTCCCTCCCAGTCTCACCCGGCGCCGCCAGGCGAAGCCGGGCCGGTCAGCCGTCCGCGGAGGAGAGTTCGCGCACAGCCTCCGCGAACGCGTCCCCACGCTTGTTGTAGTTGACGAACATGTCCATCGACGCGCAGGCCGGCGCCAGCAGGACCGTGTCGCCCGCCCGCGCCAGCGTCCGCGCCTCGCGGACGGCGGCGAGCATCGCCCCAGTGTCGGTCCGGTCGAGGTCGACGACCGGCACTTGCGGCGCGTGTCGCGTGAGCGCTTCCCGGATCAGCGCGCGATCCGCGCCGATCAGCACGACACCCCGCAGCCGGCCGGCCGCTCCGGCGACGAGTTCGTCGAAGGTCGCGCCCTTGGCGAGTCCGCCGGCGATCCACACGATCGACTCGTACGCCGCCAACGAGGCCTGCGCGGCATGGGTGTTGGTGGCCTTGGAGTCGTCGATGTACGCCACGCCGTCCACGTCGGCCACATGCGCGATGCGGTGCGCGTCCGGGGTGAAGGCCCGCAGCCCGTCCCGTACGGCCGCGGCGGGCACTCCGAAGGCCCGTGCGAGGGCCGCCGCCGCGAGGGCGTTGGCGATGTTGTGCGGGGCCGCCGGGCTGACGTCGGAGACCTCGGCGAGTTCCTGGGCGTTCTGCTGCCGGTTCTCGACGAAGGCGCGGTCGACCAGGATGCCGTCCACGACGCCGAGTTGGGAGGGTCCGGGGGTGCCGAGCGTGAATCCGACGGCCCGGCAGCCCTCCTCGACGTCCGCCTCGCGCACCAGGTCCTCGGTGGCCTTGTCGGCAGCGTTGTAGACGCAGGCGACCCGATTGCCCTCGTAGATACGGCCCTTGTCGGCGGCGTACGCCTCCATGGAGCCGTGCCAGTCGAGGTGGTCGGGGGCGAGGTTGAGGACGGCGGCGGAGTGGGCGCGCAGCGAGGGCGACCAGTGGAGCTGGTAGCTGGACAGTTCCACGGCCAGTACGTCGTACCGCTCGTCGCCGAGGACGACGTCCAGCAGCGAGACCCCGATGTTGCCTACGGCGGCCGTGCGCAGGCCCGCCGCCCCGAGGATGGAGGCGAGCATCTGGACGGTCGTGGTCTTGCCGTTGGTGCCGGTGACGGCCAGCCAGGGGGCGGCGTCGGGGCCGCGCAGCCGCCAGGCCAGTTCGACGTCGCCCCAGACCGGGACGCCGGCCTCGGCCGCCGCCGCGAACAGCGGCTTGTCCGGCTTCCAGCCGGGGGTGGTGACGATCAGTTCGGTGCCCTGCGGCAGGGTCGCGCCGTCACCGAGGCGCACGGTGATGCCGAGCGCCTCCAGGTCCTCGGCCTGTGTCCGGGCGCGTTCGTCGTCGCCGTCGTTGACGACGGTGACGGCCGCGCCGAGGCCGTGCAGAACCCTGGCCGCCGGGATGCCGGAGACGCCGAGTCCGGCGACGGTGACGCGTTTGCCCTGCCAGTCGGTCACTTGTCGGCCGCCCATCCCGCGTAGAAGATGCCCAGCCCGACGATCACACAGATGCCCTGGATGATCCAGAAGCGCACGACCACGAGGACTTCGGACCAGCCCTTGAGTTCGAAGTGGTGCTGGAGCGGGGCCATGCGGAAGACGCGCTTGCCGGTGAGCTTGAACGAGCCGACCTGGATGACGACCGACATGGTGATGAGGACGAACAGACCGCCGAGGAGCGCGAGCAGCAGCTCGGTGCGGGAGCAGATCGCGAGACCGGCGAGCGCGCCGCCGAGGGCCAGCGAGCCGGTGTCACCCATGAAGATCTTGGCCGGTGAGGTGTTCCACCACAGGAAGCCGAGGCAGGCGCCCATCAGCGCGGAGGCCACGATCGCCAGGTCGAGTGGATCTCGTACCTCGAAGCAGGCCTCCGGATTGGTGAGGGCCTCCGTGTTGGCGCAGGACTCCTGGAACTGCCAGACACCGATGAACGTGTACGCGCCGAAGACGAGGACGGAGGCGCCGGTGGCCAGTCCGTCGAGACCGTCGGTCAGGTTCACGCCGTTCGACATCGCGAGGATCATGAACAGCGCCCAGATGACGAACAGCACCGGGCCGATGGTCCAGCCGAAGTCCTGGACGAAGGAGATCTTGGTGGAGGCCGGCGTCTGGTCGCGGACGTCCGGGAACTGCAGCGCGAGGACCGCGAAGGCGATACCGACGATCAGCTGGCCGGCCATCTTCGCCTTGGCCCGCAGGCCCAGCGAACGCCGTTTGACGATCTTGATGTAGTCGTCGAGGAAGCCGACCAGGCCCATGCCGGCCATCAGGCCGAGCACCAGGAGACCGGAGAAGGCCGGCGGCTGGCCCGAGATCACCTTGGCCAGGAAGTACGCGATGATCGTCGCCAGGATGAAGGCGATACCGCCCATCGTCGGCGTACCGCGCTTGCTGGCGTGCTCGCGCGGGCCGTCGTCGCGGATGTACTGACCGTAGCCCTTGCGGGCCAGCAGCTTGATCAGCAGCGGGGTGCCGACCAGGGTCAGGAACAGACCGATGACTCCTGCGAACAGGATCTGGTTCATCATCGGGCGGCAACCTCACCCTCGTTGCCGCTGTCGAGCAGCGCCTGCGCCACGCTCTCCAGCCCGACCGACCGGGACGCCTTCACGAGTACGACGTCTCCCGGGCGCAACTGACTGCGCAACAGGTCGACCGCCGCCTGTGCGTCGGACACGTGCACCGACTCCTCACCCCACGAACCCTCGTTATATGCGCCCAGTTGCAGCCAGGACGCTTCCCTGCCCCCGACCGCGACGAGCTTGCCGACATTGAGCCGGACGGCGAGCCGTCCGACCGCGTCGTGCTCGGCGAGCGATTCGTCCCCGAGCTCGGCCATCTTGCCGAGCACCGCCCAGGTCCGCCGCCCCTTGCCCATCGCCGCGAGCGCGCGCAGAGCGGCTCGCATGGACTCGGGGTTCGCGTTGTAGGCGTCGTTGACGACCGTCACGCCGTCCGGGCGCTCGGTGACCTCCATGCGCCAGCGGGAGAGGGAGCCCGCCTCGGAGAGCGCGGTGGCGATCTCGTCTGCGGACATGCCCAGCTCATGGGCGACGGCGGCCGCGGCGAGCGCGTTCGACACGTGGTGCTCACCGTACAGGCGCATGGTCACATCGCTTGCACCGGAGGGTGTGTGAAGCCTGAAGGCGGGCTGTCCGGCGTCCGTGAGCGTCACGTTCTCGGCGCGTACGTCCGCTTCGCCGGACTCGCCGAAGAGGAGCACCTTCGCCTTCGTACGGGACGCCATGGCCCGGACGAGGGGGTCGTCGGCGTTGAGGATCGCGGCGCCGCCCTCGCTCGCCGGCGGCAGCGCCTCCACCAACTCGCCCTTGGCCTGGGCGATCTGCTCCCGGCCGCCGAACTCGCCGATGTGGGCGGTGCCGACGTTCAGCACGAGGCCGACCTTCGGCGGGGTCAGATCGGTGAGGTACTTGATGTGGCCGATGCCCCGGGCGCCCATCTCCAGGACCAGGAAACGGGTTTCCTCCGTGGCGCTGAGCGCGGTGAGGGGCAGTCCGATCTCGTTGTTGAGGGAGCCGGGCGTGAACACCGTGGGCGCCTTGCGCCGCAGCACCTGGGCGATCAGGTCCTTGGTGCTGGTCTTGCCCGCCGAGCCGGTGAGGGCCACGAGGGTCGTGCCGAGCTTCCTGACGACGTGCCGGGCGAGGGCGCCGAGCGCCGCCTGCACGTCGGTCACGACGATCGCGGGCACGCCGACGGGACGGGACGCCAGCACCGCTGCCGCACCCGCCTCGACGACCGCGGCCGCGAAGTCGTGTCCGTCCACGCGCTCGCCCGCGAAGGCGACGAAGAGGCTGCCGGGCTCCACCTCACGGGAGTCCCGGACGACCGGTCCGGTGACCTGTGCCGACGGATCCGGTATGTCGTGCGTCTGCCCGCCGACGACTTCTGCGATCTCGGCGAGAGAGAGGGCGATCACAAGTTCATCCCTGGGTCTGCTGGATAGCTTCGCGGAGCACCTGGCGGTCGTCGAAGGGACGGACCACGCCGGCGATGTCCTGGCCCTGCTCATGGCCCTTGCCCGCGACCAGCACGGTGTCGCCGGGTCGCGCGCGCGCCACCACCGCGGCGATCGCGGCGGCCCGGTCCTCGAAGAGGAGGACCTCCCCGCGCTCGTGCGCGGGCACGGTGGCCGCGCCCCGGAGCATGGTGGCGAGGATGGCGAGGGGGTCCTCGGAGCGGGGGTTGTCGGAGGTCAGTACGGCGGTGTCGGAGAGCCGGGCCATGGCGGCGCCCATCGGCCCGCGTTTGGTCGTGTCCCGGTCGCCGCCGCAGCCGAGGACGACGTGCAGACGGCCCTCGGTGACCTTGCGCAGCGCCTTGAGGACCGACTCGACGGCGTCCGTCTTGTGGGCGTAGTCGACGACCGCGAGATACGGCTGCCCGGCGTCGACACGCTCCAGGCGGCCCGGCACGCCCGGTACGGCGGCGATGCCGTCGGCGGCGGTCTGCGGGTCGATCCCGGCGACGGCCAGCGCGGCGACGGCCGCCAGCGTGTTGGCGACGTTGAAAGTGCCCGGCAGCGGCGACCTGGCGGTGATCCGCTCGCCCTTGGGCCCGACCACGGTGAACGTGGAGTCCATCGGCCCGACCCGGACGTCCTCGGCCCGCCAGTCGGCGTCCGGGTGCCCCTCGGCGGAGAAGGTGACGACCGGGACACCGGCCTCGTCGACGAGGCGGCGGCCGTACTCGTCGTCGAGGTTGACGACGCCGAGCCTGCTGCGCTCCGGGGTGAAGAGCTGTGCCTTGGCCCGGAAGTAGTCCTCCATGTCGGAGTGGAACTCCATGTGTTCCGGGCTGAGGTTGTTGAAGACGGCCACGTCGAAGACGCAGCCGTCGACCCGGCCGAGGACCAGCGCGTGGCTGGAGACCTCCATGACGACCGAGTCGACACCGCGTTCGCTCATGACGGCGAAGAGGGCCTGGAGGTCGGTGGCCTCGGGGGTGGTGCGCTCGGACTTGACGTGCTCGTCGCCGATGCGCGTCTCGACCGTGCCGATGAGGCCGGTGGAGCGGACGGTCCGCAGACCGCCCTCGATCAGATACGCGGTGGTGGTCTTGCCGGAGGTGCCGGTGATGCCGATCTGGAGCAGATCGCGGCCCGGCCGGCCGTAGATCGTGGCGGCCAGCTCGCCCATCCGCGCGCGCGGGTTCGCAACGACGAGCGCGGGCAGTCCGGCGGCGGTGGCGCGCTCGGCGCCGGTCGGGTCGGTGAGCACGGCGACGGCGCCGAGGCCGACCGCCTGGTCCACGAAGTCGGCGCCGTGCAGACGGGCACCGGGCAGGGCGGCGTACAGATCGCCGGGTCGGACGGCCCGCGAGTCATGGGTGATGCCCGTGATCTCAGCGGCGCTGCCCGGCTGCTCGGCACCCACCTGGCCGGCGAGCTCCGCGAGGGGTGTGGCGGAGACCTGGGTCGGCCTGGGCGGTCCCGGATATGTCACAGGAACGCCCTTCTGGGTGGTTTGGGACTGATCAGCGTGTGGCACGGCGGTGAGCGTACCGGGCACACCCCTGCGGGGGCGAAGCGAGGGTTTGTGCGAGCGGTGCCGTGGTGCGTGGTTCCCGGGGTCGGGAGTGATCATGGTCACGAGTCGGTTCCTGGCTGGTTGCGCTGATCGACGGGTTGATCAGGGTGCGGGCAGGAGGCGGGGTCAGGGGGTGAAGGCGACGGGCAGGTTCGCGGGCTTCGCCCCGGTGGGCGGGACCTGGAGGGTCTTCAGGGCGAACTCCATGACCTCCTTGTAGATGGGTCCGCAGATCTGGCCGCCGAAGTAGTTGCCCTTGGTGGCGTTCTGGATCGCGCAGTAGACGGTGATCCTCGGCTTGTCGGCGGGCGCGAACCCGGCGAACGACGAGGTGTAGCCGCGGTATCTGCCGGTGGCCGGATCCACACGGTTGGCCGTACCCGTCTTGCCCGCGACCCGGTAGCCGGGGATGCGCGCCTTGGTGCCGGTGCCCTCCTCGTCGTCCACGACGGACTCCAGCATCCGCGCGAGGGTCTTCGCCGTCTTCTCGCTGACGACCCGGGTCTTCTCGGGCTTGGGAGAGGGGGTGAAGCGGCCGTCCGGTCCCTCGGTGCCCCGGACGAGGGTGGGTTCGACGCGTACGCCGCCGTTGGCGATCGTCGAGTAGACGGACGCCGCCTGCATGGCGTTCATCGACACGCCCTGGCCGAAGGGGATCGTGTACTGCTGCGAGGTCGACCAGTCGCCGGGCTCGGCGAGGATGCCCTTGGTCTCGCCGGGGAAGCCGAGGCCGGTGTAGTCGCCGATGCCGAACTTGCGCAGGTAGTTGTAGAGGATCTTGTTGGACTCCTGCTGGTTCCTGCCGAGTTCGCCGGTGGCGAGGATGGTGCCGATGTTGCTGGACTTGGCGAGGACGCCGTTGAGCGTCAGGTACCAGGTCGGGTGGTCGATGTCGTCCTTGAAGAGCCGGTCGCCCCGGTGCAGCCTGTTGGGCACGACGACATGCGTCGCGGGCGTGGCCACGTTCTCCTCCAGTACGGCGGCCATCGACATGACCTTGGCGGTGGAGCCGGGCTCGTAGGCGTCCTGGAGGGCCGTGTTGCCGAGCGCGTCAGGGTTCGCCTTGGTGAGGTCGTTGGGGTCGAAGCCGGGCGAGTTGGCCATGGCGAGGATCTCGCCGGTGCGGGTGTCCTGCACTATCACGTAGCCCCGGTCGGCCTCGGACTTCTTCACCTGCTCGGTGATGGCGTTCTGCGCGGCCCACTGGATGTCGCGGTCGATGGTCAGCTCGACGTCGGAGCCGGCCACGGCCGGGGTCTCGGTGGAGCCGGCCGTGGGCACGAGCCGGCCGCCGGACTGGGCGTAGCGGATCTTGCCGTCCTTGCCTGCCAAACGGTTGTTCAACTGCTGCTCGATGCCACCCCCGCCCTTGCCCTCGGCGTTGACCCAGCCCAGTATCCCGGCGGCGAGGTCGCCGTTGGGGTACACGCGCTTGGTGCTGGGCTCCTGGAAGACGCCGGCCAGGACGTTGACGGTGCCCTTCTCCGTCCTGGCCCGCTGGACGAGCGCGGACTTCAGGTCGCTGATCTGGTTCCAGACCTGGGGGGTCTGGCGGCGGGCGAGGAGCACATAGCGCGTGTTCTTCGTGCGGAGCTTCTCGGTCAGCGCGTCCTGGTCGGCGCCGAGGATCGGCGCGAGGAGCGCGGCGGCCTGCTCGGGTCCGTCGTCGACCTTCAGCTGCTCACGCGTGAACATCGTCGGGTCGGCCGTGATGTCGTTGGCGTCGGTGCTGATCGCCAGGGCGACGCCGTTGCGGTCGGTGATCCCGCCGCGCTCGGCGGCCAGCACCCGGCCGACGTAACGGTTCTGGTCGGCCTTGGCGGCGTACTCGCTCGCGTCGACGGCCTGCACCTGGAGCAGCCGTACGACGAAGGCGATCATCACCAGGGTCAGCGCGAGGCTCACCATGCGCAGCCGGGGCCGGGGGCTGCCCAGGCGGATGGTGCGGCCGGCCGGCGGCCGGGGCGTGGCCGGGCGGCGCTGCGCGGTGGGGCGGCCACCGGGGCCCGGCCGTCGCTGCTGGCCGCCCGGTCGTACGGGCCGGGCGGGTCCGGGTACGCGGCGGCGCGGGGGCTGCCTGCCTGAATCGGCCACTTCCGTCACCTGCCGGGGGTCGTCGGGAGCTGGGTGGACTGTACGGACGGGGTGGGGCTCGGGGTGGGGGTGGAGACGGGGGCGCCCGCGGGCTCCGGGGTCGGCGGCGGTGACGGCGTCGCGCCGGCCGGGACCGAGGATGTGGGACTCGGTGTCGGCGTGGGCGTCGGGCTCGTGGGCGGGCCGGGGTCGAGGACCTCCGGGGCGAGGACGAGCGGCATCCGGGCCACGGACTGCTGGGCGGCGCCGGGGACGCCCTTGACCGTGCCGTCGGGGTTCAGGAAGGCCGGGTCGCCGCCGGGGACCATGCCCAGCTCGCGGGCGCGGCGCTGGAGGGCGTCGGGCGCGGAGTAGGCGTCCACGTCACGCTGGAGCGCCTGTTCCTCGTCGGTGTAGCTCTTCACGTCGTCCTGGAGGTCGTCGAGCTTGAACGACCCTTCGCTGAGCGCGGAGTTCAGCACGAGGAGGCCGATGAGGCCGCCGCCCAGCAGCAGGACGACCAGGAGGACGAACGGGGTGCGGGCGGCCCCCTTGGGCCTCGTGGGCAGAAGCCGCGCGAGACGGGCGGCCCGGCCCCTCAGTTCGGGTTTCCTGCTCACGCGTGTCACGCACTCCTCATTCGACGTCCTCCCGCACGCGTTCCGCCCCGCGCAGACGTGCGGGGGCGGCGCGCCGGTTCTCGGCGACCTCTTCCTCGGTGGGAAGTTCGGCACCACGGGTGAGGAGCTTGAGCCTCGGCTGATAGCGCTCGGGGACGACGGGCAGTCCGGGGGGCGCGGTGGTGGCGGCGCCCGCCGCGAACACCTGCTTCACCAGCCGGTCTTCGAGCGAGTGGTACGACAGCACGGCGATCCGGCCGCCGACCGCGAGGGCCTTCACGGCGGCGGGGATCGCCCGCTCCAGAACGGTGAGTTCGCCGTTGACCTCGATGCGCAGCGCCTGGAAGGTGCGCTTGGCGGGGTTGCCGCCGGTGCGCTTGGCGGCCTGCGGCAGGGAGTCGCGGATCAGTTCGACGAGGCGGGCGCTGTTGGTGAAGGGCTCCCTGTCGCGCTCGCGCACGATCGCGGAGACGATCCGCTTGGCCTGCTTCTCCTCGCCGTACGCCCGGAGGATCCGGACGAGTTCGCCCGGCGCGTAGGTGTTGAGGACCTCGGCCGCGCTCGTGCCGGTCGTCTGGTCCATCCGCATGTCGAGGGGGGCGTCCTGGGCGTACGCGAAGCCCCGGTCGGCCTCGTCGAGTTGCATGGAGGAGACCCCGAGGTCGAACAGGACGCCCTGGACGCGCGGGATGCCCAGGCGGTCGAGGACGTCGGGGAGTTCGTCGTAGACGGCGTGCACGAGGGTGGCGCGCTCGCCGAAGGGGGCGAGTCGTTCGCCGGAGAGGCGCAGGGCCTCCTTGTCGCGGTCGAGGGCGACGAGGCGTGCCTCGGGGAACCGGGTGAGGAGGGCCTCGCTGTGGCCGCCGAGGCCGAGTGTGCAGTCGACCACCACCGCGCCGGGCTCCGTAAGGGCCGGGGCCAGCATGTCCAGACAGCGCTGGAGCATGACGGGGACGTGGCGGCTGTTGCTCAAGGGGCCCTCTCAGGTCCGGCGCGAGCCGCACGTACGCGCCGCGCACGCGGGGAGACGCCGGGTCGTCACCGGATCTCCTTGGGGTTTCGGTCCGGCGGGAGGCCTCGCCCCCCGCTCGGCCTCACCTTAGTCCACGGCCCTGCGCGGTCAATCAACCGGCCTGCGCGTCGCGGCGCCTCCCGCCGCCGAAACCGCGAATGCCGTGAATTAGGAGAAATCACCCATACGGCCGTGATCCCGCCACTCCTGTGGGTTACCTCACAACAAGGCTCAATGACGTTCTTTGTCCTCTCTCACAGAGCGCCCCGAACGGGCGTGACCAGTACCGTCTTGGCTATGACGACCTCCGCAGCAGTTCCCACGGGCCCCGAAGGCGCCATATCCGACGGCACCGTCACCGACCGCCTCGTCGAGGCGAACGAGCGCTATGCCGCCGCGTTCACCGACCCGGGGATGGACGCCCGCCCCGTCCTCCGTGTCGCGGTCGTGGCCTGCATGGACGCCCGCCTCGACCTGCACGACGCGCTCGGCCTGGAGCTGGGCGACTGCCACACCATCCGCAACGCGGGCGGCGTGGTCACCGACGACGTGATCCGCTCCCTCACCATCAGCCAGCGCAAGCTCGGCACCCGCAGCGTCGTCCTCATCCACCACACCGGCTGCGGCCTGGAGGCCCTGACCGAGGACTTCCGCACCGAGCTGGAGGCCGAGGTCGGCCAGCGTCCGGCCTGGGCGGTGGAGTCCTTCCGGGACGTGGACCAGGACGTGCGGCAGTCCATGCAGCGGGTGCGCACCAACCCGTTCCTGCCGCACTCCGACGATGTGCGCGGCTTCGTCTTCGACGTCAGGACGGGTCTGCTCCGGGAGATCGACCCGGCCTGAGCCCCGTCGAACCGGGCGACCGGGACCGCCCTCCTACTGTCCGGGCGCGGTCCCGCGCAGCCCTGGTTTCCTGTCAATCTGCTGGCATCCCGGCCTTCAAAAGACAGCAAAACGGACATATCGCGGACTGTTATCCACAGGCGAGTGACACGGATTGGTAACGGCAGCAAGAATGCGGATGTGACGTCACGCTGAGCAGTTCGCGCGTGGTGTCCGTGTTTCGGGGTGGGCCGGTCCGCATCGCAGAGCGACGGCCCGGAGAAAGAACGGGCCGAGGAGGGCCGTGTGACGACCTATGACGATCGAGCGAGCCTCACTGATCTGACCAGCACTGTGGAGCGAGTCCGCAGTTCGGTCGAAGGAGTGATCGAGGGCAAGCCTGAGGTCGTACGGCTTTCGCTGACAGTGCTGCTCGCCGAGGGACATCTTCTGATCGAGGATGTCCCCGGCGTCGGCAAGACCATGCTGGCCAAGGCGCTGGCGCGGTCCATCGACTGCTCGGTGCGACGAATCCAGTTCACGCCGGACCTGCTGCCGTCGGACATCACGGGTGTGTCCATCTGGGACCAGCAGCGCAAGGAGTTCGAGTTCAAGCCGGGCGCGATCTTCTCTCAGATCGTGATCGGCGACGAGATCAACCGAGCCTCGCCGAAGACTCAGTCCGCGCTCCTGGAGTCCCTGGAGGAGCGCCAGGTCACGATCGACGGCACGACGTACGAGCTGCCGACCCCCTTCATGGTGGTGGCGACCCAGAACCCGGTGGAGATGGAGGGCACCTACCCGCTGCCGGAGGCCCAGCGCGACCGCTTCATGGCCCGTGTCTCCGTCGGCTACCCCAGCCCGGAGGCCGAGCTGCAGATGCTCGACGTCCACGGCGGGGTCTCGCCGCTGGAGGACATGCAGCCGGTGGCGCACGCGCACGAGATCGTGAAGCTGATCGAGGCCGTCCGGGGCGTGCACGTCGCGGAAACGGTCCGGCGGTACGCGGTGGACCTGGTCGGCGCGACCCGCAGCCACCCGGATCTCAGACTCGGCGCCTCGCCGCGCGCCACGCTGCATCTGCTGCGTGCGGCGAGGGCGACCGCCGCCCTGAGCGGCCGGGAGTACGCACTGCCGGACGACATCCAGTCGCTGGCCGTGGCCATCCTCGCCCACCGGCTGCTGCCCACCGCCCAGGCCCAGCTCAACCGGCGTACGCCGGAGCAGGTCGTGCAGGAGATCCTGCAGCGCACGCCGGTGCCGCAGGCTCCGCAGGCGCAGAGCGGCTTCGGGTCGGCGCACACCGCGCCCGCGTATCCGCAGCAGCCGCCGCGGAGGCTTGGATGAGCACCGGCGGGCCGGCACCGGCCCCGGAGCAGGACAAGGGCGGGCCGCGCACGGCCCTCGCCGGGCTCACCACGCGCGGGCGCTCGTTCCTGGCCGCCGGTGTGGCGGCGGCCGTCTGCGCTTACGTCCTCGGGCAGAGCGATCTGCTGCGGGTGGGCCTGCTGCTGGCGGTGCTGCCGCTGGTCTGCGCGACCGTGCTGTACCGCACCCGCTATCGGGTCGCGGGCAGCCGCCGGCTCTCCCCCGCGCGCGTGCCCGCCGGCAGCGAGGCCCGCGTCCATCTGCGGATGGACAATGTCTCGCGGCTGCCCACCGGACTGCTGATGCTCCAGGACCGGGTGCCGTACGTGCTCGGTCCGCGCCCGAGGTTCGTCCTCGACCGGGTGGAGGCGGGCGGGCGCCGCGAGGTGTCGTACCGCGTCCGCTCCGATCTGCGGGGCCGCTACCCGCTGGGCCCGCTCCAGCTGCGCCTGACCGACCCGTTCGGCATGTGCGAGCTGACCCGGTCCTTCTCGACCTTCGACACCCTGACGGTCGTCCCGCGCGTGGAGGCGCTCCCGCCGGTGCGGCTGAGCGGGGAGGCCAAGGGGTACGGCGACGGCAGGCACCGCTCGCTGGCCCTGGCGGGCGAGGACGACATCATCCCGCGCGGGTACCGGCACGGCGACGATCTGCGCCGGGTGCACTGGCGTTCGACCGCGCGATACGGCGAGCTGATGGTGCGCCGCGAGGAGCAGCCGCAGCGTGCCCGGTGCACGGTGCTGCTGGACACCCGGGCCGAGGCCTTCCTCGGCGCGGGCCCGGACTCGGCCTTCGAGTGGGCCGTCTCCGGCGCCGCCTCCATGCTGGTCCACATGCTCGAACGGGGCTTCTCCGTACGGCTGTTGACGGACACCGGCAGCTCGGTGCCCGGTGAGGGCGCCGACGGGTTCGCGGGCGCCAGCCAGGAGTCCGCCGACGCGGCCGGACTGATGATGGACACCCTCGCGGTGATCGACCACTCCGACGGCACGGGCCTGTCACCCGCGTACGACGTGCTGCGCGGCGGCAACGAGGGGCTGCTGGTCGCCTTCCTCGGCGACCTCGACGAGGAGCAGGCGACGGTGATCGGCAAGATGCGTCAGCGCAGCGGCGGGGCGGTCGCCTTCCTGCTGGACAGCGAGGCGTGGACGACCGAACCGGGCGAGGTGCCCGGTGCCGGGAGCGCGAGCGAGGAGTCGCTGCGGCTGCTGCACGAGGCGGGCTGGACGGCGCTGACCGTGCCGCGCGGCGCCTCGCTGACGGACCTGTGGCGCCAGGCGGACCAGCAGCGCACCGGTGTGGTGTCCGGGAGCGGCATGGAGGGATGGTCATGAGCGGGCGGGCGAGGCTGGCGCTGTGCGCCTGGGCCGCCACGATCATGGCGGCGTGCGCGCTGCTGCCACTGGTCGATCCGGCGACCTGGATCTTCCAGGCGGCCCTGATGCTGGGCGTGCAGACCGGCGTGGGAGCGCTCACGCGACGGGTCCCGCTGGCCCGGCCGCTGACCGTGGCCGCGCAGGCGCTGGTCACACTGATGATGCTGACGCTGGTCTTCGCCCGGGAGCAGGCGGTGGCCGGGATCGTCCCCGGCCCGGAGACGTTCCAGTACTTCGGGACGCTGCTGCAGACGGGCGCCGAGGACGTCGGCCGGTACGCCATCCCGGCGCCGCTGAGCGACGGCATCCGGCTGATGATCATCGGCGGTGTGCTGGTGATAGGCCTGCTGGTGGACGCGCTCGCGGTGACGTTCCGCTCCGCGGCCCCGGCCGGTCTGCCGCTGCTCGCGCTGTACTCGGTCGCCGCGGGGCTCTCCGACGGCGCCGCGTGGCTGTGGTTCGTGCTGGCCTCCGCCGGCTATCTGCTGCTGCTCCTGACCGAGAGCCGTGACCGGCTCTCGCAGTGGGGCCGGGTCTTCGGCGGCGCGTCGCACACCCCGCGCCCGGAGTCCTCGGGCGGCGCGGTGGCCCCGGTGCGCACCGGGCGGCGGATCGGCGCGGTGGCGCTGGGCATCGCCCTGGTGGTGCCGCTCGGGCTGCCGTCCCTCGACGGCGGGCTGCTGGACGGCACGGGCGCCGGTATCGGCGCCGGCTCCGGTGGCGGCGGGACGATCTCCGCGGTGAACCCGCTGGTGTCGCTGCGCGACAGCCTGAACGTGGACGAGGACCGCCAGGTCCTGTCGTACCGCACCAACACGGACAACGTGCAGGAGATGTATCTGCGGATCGTCTCCCTGGACGACTTCGACGGCACCTCCTGGAAGCCGACCGAACGCTCCATCACCGAGGTGCCGGACGACTTCGGCACACCCACGGGCCTCAGCACCGACGTCAAGCGGTCGACGATCACGACCCGGATCGTCGCGGCGGAGAACTACGAGCAGGACTGGCTGCCGATGCCCTACCCGGTGACGGGCGTGGACATCGACGGCGACTGGCGGTACGAGCCCGTCGGGCGCACCCTCGTCGGTGACCACGACCAGGACACCCGGGGCGCCCAGTACACGGTCGAGAGCCTGATCGTGCAGCCCACGGCCGAGCAGCTGTCCTCGGCGCCGGAACCCCCGCCGTCCCTGCGGCGGGAGTACACCAAGGTGCCGGCCTCGCTGCCGCCGGTGGTGGCGCAGACGGCGCTGGAGGTCACCAAGGGCGCGACGAACAACTACGAGCGGGCGGTGAAGCTGCAGGACTGGTTCGCGTTCAGCGGCGAGTTCACGTACGACACCGAGGTGCGCTCCGGTACGGGCGCCCGTGCGATAGCCAGGTTCCTCCAGGAGAAGGAGGGCTTCTGTGTCCACTTCTCCTTCGCGATGGCGTCCATGGCCCGCACGCTGGGCATACCGGCCCGGGTGGCGGTGGGCTTCACCCCGGGCACCCCGCAGACGAACGGCACGATGTCGGTGGGTCTGCGCGACGCGCACGCCTGGCCGGAGTTGTACTTCGAGGGTGTGGGCTGGACCCGCTTCGAGCCGACCCCCAACCGTGGTTCGACTCCCCCCTACACGGTGCCCGAGGACACCGGCACCGGCGGCCTGCCCGAGGTGCCCCGGCCCTCTCAGTCGGCGACCGCGGAGCCGTCGGCCGAGCCGTCCGCGAGCGCGAGCTGCACCCCGCAGGAGGTGAAGCTCGGTGCCTGCGCGAGCGAGTCCGCGGCTGCGGTGGCGGGTGGGGACGACGACAAGCGCTCGTTCTGGGGCCTGCTGTTCTTCTCGCCCTGGACGCTGCTGATCCTTCCGGGCGCGCTGCTGGTGCTGGCGATCCCGTTGCTGCCGATGCTGTGGCGGCTGCGGGTCCGGTCCGTACGACTGGGCGCGCACGACGGCACGGTGGCCAAGAGCGCCCGCGGAACCACTCCGGCACGGGACGTGACCGGCGAGGCAGGGGGCGGCGGGCCGGTCGGTTCCCCGGCCCCGGCGGGCGGAGCCTCCGGGTACGGCCGTACGGAGGCCGCGGCCGCCCATGCGCTGGCCGCCTGGCAGGAGGTGGCCGACACGGCGTGGGACTACGGGATCGCGCCGGACGAGTCGCAGACGCCCCGTAAGGCCGCCGCGCGGATCGTGCGGCTGGGCGAGCTGGAACCGTCGGCGGCGGAGGCGGTGCACCGGGTCGCGGCGGCGGTGGAGCAGGTCCTGTTCGCT
Organism: Streptomyces phaeolivaceus; assembly: GCF_009184865.1. NCBI lineage: Bacteria > Bacillati > Actinomycetota > Actinomycetes > Kitasatosporales > Streptomycetaceae > Streptomyces > Streptomyces phaeolivaceus. Next base: position 2,296,100 of record NZ_CP045096.1, read on the forward strand.
CCACGTCCGCAGATCCCGGCGGGCCTCGCCCGGGACGCCCACCAGGTGGAGGTCGGCCTCAGGGCGCACGCCGGGCGCCGGACGAAGCTCCGGGCACTGCTGCTGCCGCGTTCGGCCATCCGGGTGGTCTGGGCGCTGTCCGCCCGCTGGGCGGACACCAGGGACGAGTTGCTGTCCCGGGTCCCGGCGCCGCGCCTGCCCTGGCGGCGCCCCTCACCGGGCCAGAACAGCTAGCGGCCTCCCTGGGCCGTCAGCCCGTCCGTCAGCCTCACCGTCTGCCCCCGCCGGGCGAACCCGGCGGGGGCAGAGGTGTGCGGTGTCGGCGTATGCCCTGAGGACAGGGGCGGACAGCGGCACACGGCCCGCCCGACAGCCGCATCCGTTCGATTTCGGGGAGGCGTGGAGGACGGGGCCGAAGGGCACGGCGGACGGGCTTGCCCGAAGGACATGACTGAAGGGTGACCGCCCCTCGGGTGGTCACCCTTCGTCCGTGTTCAGCTGTTCAGCCGTGGCTGTCGGATCGACGGTCCGGCGGGCTCAGTGGCCGCCCTGCTCGTCACGACGGCGCTGCCAGCGCTGTTCGATTCGGTCCATCATGGAGCGGCGCTGTCGTGGCTGACGACGCTCACCGGCGGAGCCTGCGGCACCGGTGGGCTGCTCACCCGGCTTGGGGGCCTTGCGCCAACCGGTGACGGCGAGCACGGCGCAGCCCAGCATGACGAGGAACCCCACCACGCTGACCCAGATCTGCTGTGCGACCATTCCGGCCATGAGGAGCGCGATACCCACCAGAAAGCCCGCGACCGCCTGGTAGACCCGCCGCCGGGTGTACGTACGCAGCCCGCTTCCCTCAAGCGCTGACGCGAACTTGGGATCTTCGGCGTACAGCGCTCGCTCCATCTGCTCGAGCATGCGCTGCTCGTGCTCTGAGAGCGGCACGGAGTCCTCCTCATCGTGCGGTCGCCGGAGCGACCCGGGGGGTCCTCTTCAGGATAGGCAGGGAATCGCCCCCTTGAAACCCGCCCCTCTACGCCAATTCGCCAACCGGAACCCGCCATGGCACTCCGATCCGCTGAGGTGTGAATTCCCCAGCGGACGGCCCGTCATGCCGGAACGGTCTCCCTCGATCATACGGCTCCCGGCGCCCGATCGGGGGGCCTGTGGCGTACTCCATCCGCCGCCGAGCCCCTGATCAGCGGGTCACCCTCCGCCGCACCGGGGGACGGCTCAGGACTCGGCGGTCCCTCGCGTCTCGCCCAGCACATGAAGTTGTGTGGCCACGGAGTGGAAGGCGGGCAGTTCGGCGACCGCCGCCTCCAGCTCCAGCAGGGCGTCCAGGGCACCGGGCTCGGTGTCCACGAGGACGCCGGGGACCAGGTCGGCGAAGACCCGGACGCCGTGCACGGCGGCGACCTCCAGACCCGCGCCCGTCACGAGCGAGGTGAGCTGCCCGGCGGTGAAGCGGTGGGGAACCGGATCACCCTCGCCCCAGCGTCCGTTCGGGTCGTCGAGCGCCTGCCGGGCCTCCTTGAAGTGTCCGGCGAGGGCCCGTGCGAGCACCGCGCCGCCCAGGCCGGCGGCGAGCAGGCTGAGGACACCCTCGGGGCGCAGCGCGGCGACCGCGTTGCCGATGCCCTCGGCGGGGTCGTCCATGTACTCCAGGACGCCGTGGCAGAGCACGGCGTCGTACCCGCCGCGCTCGACGACGTCGAAGAGGCCGTGCGCGTCGCCCTGGACGCCTCGCACACGGTCGGCGACACCGGCCTCGGCGGCCCGGCGCTCCAGCGCGAACAGCGCGTTCGGGCTGGGGTCGACGACGGTGACGCGGTGGCCGAGACGGGCGGCGGGCACCGCGAACCTGCCACTGCCGCCCCCGGTGTCCAGTACGTCCAGCGACTCGCGCCCGGTGGCCTTCACCCGGCGGTCGAGGGCGTCCTGGAGGACCTCCCAGACCACGGCGGTACGGAGGGCGGCGCGGGGTCGCATCGGGTCCGACACGGCAGTTACTCCTCGGCGCGGCACCGCCAGGTGTGCGGCGGAGCGATGGGCTTGCGTCCTCCACCAGGCCCGGTGGCCGTGACGGAGGGTGCTGATGACCCCAACCCTAGTGGGCGGCGCCGGGGCGGTCGGTCAGCCCGCGTCCGGGACTCCGGGGCCGCCGTCCTGCCGGGGATGGGGCAGCACCGGCTGGAGCACCAGCATCCGTTCGACCAGGCGCAGGAACATCGCCACGTCGCGTATGAGGTCGTCGGCGTCGCGCACGCTCGCCGCGCCCTGGATGCCGGCCTCGGCACGCGCGCGGCGGGCGGCGCCGGAGGCGAACAGGGCGCTCCACTCGGCGAGTTCGGGGGCTATCTCGGGGAGCACTTCCCAGGCGCTCCGGATCCTGGCGCGGCGCTTCGGGTTGAGCTCGGGGCGGCCCCGGGCGGCGAGGACCGCGGCGGCGGTGCGCAGGGCGGCGAGATGGGCGGTGGCGTACCGCTCGTTGGGCGTCGGGAGGGCGGATGCCTCGTCGAGTCCGGAGCGGGCCTGGGCGAGCAGGTCGAGGGCGGCGGGCGGGGCCGTGGCCCGGCGGAGCACGGGGTGCACATCGCTCGCCGGGCCGGTCAGTGAGGGGGCAGGGCCGGGGGCGCGGCGCCGGTTGGCGGCTGCTGCGTGATAGCTGGCCATGACGAACCTCCTGTCGTCTGCGGACGGCACGCTCTGACACGAGGTGCCGTATGTGCCCATCGTGCGGTATGCCACTGACAATCCGTTCTGACCTGCTCTTTTGCTTCGATCAGAGGTTCGGAGTAGTTTTTGTACTGACCAGTCAGTTCAAAAGTGCGCAGGGCGGAACAGAGGGGCTTGGGGGCATGGCGGAGCCAGCGGAGGCGGAGTCGGAGTCGGAGTCGGAGTCGGAGTCGGAGTCGGAAGCAGCGGCCGACGCCGAGGCGACGGAGCAGGGGACGGCACGTGGTGTCGCCGTCGGCGCCGAGGGGTTCGGGTTGAAGGGGCCGCGCGGCTGGGCGTTCCGGGGTGTCGACTTCGCGGCGGGGGCCGGCTCGCTGATCGCGGTCGAGGGGCCGTCCGGGTCGGGCCGGACCTGTCTCCTGCTCGCACTCACCGGCCGGATGAGGCCGAGCGAGGGCCACGCCGCGATCGGCTCGCTCCCGCTGCCGAAGCGGATGGCGGCCGTGCGCCGGATCAGCGCCCTCGCCCATGTCCCCGGCGTGACGGACCTCGACCCGGCCCTGACCGTCGGGGAGCACCTGCGCGAACGGGCGCTGCTGCTGCGGCGGTTCGACGGCTCCCTGCGCGGGCTGCTGCGCCCCCGGGCCGAGCGCGCCGCCGAGGCGAAGAGCCGGATCGAGGCCGCTCTGGCCGCCGCCGGGCTCGACCGCGAGTCCCTGCCGAAGGGCTCCCGGACCGCCGTGCGCGACCTGGACCGGATGGAGGCCCTGCGGCTGTCCGTCGCCCTCGCGCTCGTCGGCCGCCCCCGGCTGCTCGGCGTGGACGACGCCGACCTGAAGCTCTCCGACGCCGAACGGGCCGAGATGTGGGCCCTGTTGCGCTCCCTCACCGAGTCCGCCGGGATCACGGTGGTGGCGGTGTGCAGCGAGGCACCCGAGGGGGCGGGCGCGATCGTCGTGTCGACGGCACCCGAGCAGTCCGCGAACGACAAGCACAACGACGACGAAGAGTCCGACGACGACAAGGAGACGGCCGATGCGCTCGCCGGGACTCGCCGCGCTTGAGCTGAGGCGGTTCGGCCGGGGGAAGCTGCCGCGCGCCGCGCTGGTCTCGCTCCTGCTGCTGCCGTTGCTGTACGGCGCCCTGTACCTGTGGTCCTTCTGGGACCCGTACGGCCGGCTGGACCGTATCCCCGTGGCCCTGGTGAACGACGACAAGGGGGCGTCCGTCGGCGAGGAGAGGCTGACGGCGGGCGACGACATCGCGAAGGGGCTGCGGGACAGCGACACCTTCGAATGGCACACGGTGAGCACCGCCAAGGCCCGTGCGGGCGTCGAGGACGGCACGTACTACCTGTCGCTGACCATGCCGGAGGACTTCAGCGAGCGGATCGCGTCCAGTTCGGGGGACGTGCCGGAGACGGGTGCCCTCCAGGTGCGGACGAACGACGCGAACAACTACATCGTCGGGCAGATCTCGCGGACGGTGTTCTCGGAGGTGCGGACGGCGGCGTCGACGAAGGCGTCGCGGTCGTTCCTGGACCGGATCTTCATCTCGTTCTCGGACATCCACGGGAAGACCGAGGAGGCGGCGGACGGCGCCGACGACCTCAAGGGCGGGATCGACAAGGCGGAGCAGGGCTCCAAGGATCTCGCGGACGGGCTCAGGACCGCCAAGGAGGGCAGCGGGAAGCTGTCCGGCGGGCTGAAGGACCTGGACGAGGGCGCGGGCGATCTGGAGGACGGCGCCCAACAGGTCGCGGACGGCACCGGCAAGCTCGCCGACAAGGTCGGCGCCGCGGCGGACCAGGTGCGGCCCTTCCTCAAGGACGACGGCAGGACGATCGCCGACACCGCCACCCTGGTCGCCGACTCGGCGGCCACGATCCGGGAGCACCTCGACGCGTTCGTGGAGACGGCCCCGGCCGCCGCGACGGGCACCCGTACCGCCTCCGACACCCTGGACGACGTGTACGAGCGGCGCTGCGAGGAGGCCGTACTGCCCGACGCGGCCTGCGCGGACCTGAAGAAGGCGAAGGACGCGGCGGCGGAGGCGGCCGTGCTCGCCGAGGACGTCGACACCGTGGTGAAGAACTACGGCGGTGATCTCAAGGCCTTCGACAAGGATCTGGAGACCCTGGAGAAGCAGGCCCGTGCCCTCGCGAAGGCGGCGCCCACCCTCTCCACGGACCTCGACGACGCCGTCGCCAAGGTGAACGCCCTCGACAAGGGTGCCACGAAGGTCGCCAAGGGGGCGAAGACGCTGCACACGGGCCTCGGCACGGCGAAGACCGGCGCGGAGGACCTGGACACGGGCGTCGACGCCCTGAAGACGGGCGCGGTCGACCTCAAGGGCGGCATGTACAAGCTGGCCGACGGCTCCGGCAAGCTCGCGGGCGGACTGCGCGACGGGGCCGAGCGGATCCCCGACCACGACGAGCGGGACCGCGACCGGCGTACCGAAGTGATGGCGGACCCGGTGGAGTTGGCCACCAGGGACCTGCACAAGGCGCCCAACTACGGCACCGGGTTCGCCCCGTACTTCATCCCGCTGTCCCTGTGGGTGGGCGCGATGGTGGCGTACATGCTGATCCAGCCGCTCAACCGGCGGGCCCTCGCGGCGGGTGCCTCGGCGTGGCGGATCGCGCTGGCGGGCTGGCTGCCGGTGGCCGCGCTGGGCATGCCGCAGACGGTCGCGCTGATGGCCGTACTGCACTGGGCGGTCGGTCTGGAGATGGCGCGGGCGGCCGGGACGGTGGGCTTCCTGTTCCTGGTGACGGCGTGCTTCGCGGCGATCGTGCAGTGGCTCAACGCGCGCTTCGGGGCGGCGGGCCGGATCCTCGTCCTGGCCTTCCTGATGCTCCAGTTGACGTCCGCGGGCGGCACGTACCCCGTGCAGACCAGCCCGGACTTCTTCAACGCGGTGCATCCCTTCCTGCCGATGAGCCATGTCGTGGACGCGCTGCGCAGACTGATCACGGGCGGTGGTCTGGGCCCGGTCTGGCAGGCGTGCGCGGTGCTGGTGGCCTTCACCGTGGGCGCCCTCGCGCTGACCGCCCTGTCGGCCCGCCGCAAGCAGGTGTGGACCCTGGACCGGCTGCACCCGGAGCTGAGTCTGTGACCGCGCACCGTACGGTTCCCGCGCACGGCACGGTTCCTGTGACAATCAGGGCCATGGAAAGCAGCAACGCCCCCGGCGGCGCAGGCGGGGGCCGCCGCGAGGCGACCCGGCAGAAACTCTACGAAGCGGCCGTCACCCTCATAGCGGAACAGGGGTTCTCCGCCACCACGGTGGACGAGATCGCCGAGCGGGCCGGAGTCGCCAAGGGCACGGTCTACTACAACTTCGCGAGCAAGTCGGTCCTCTTCGAGGAGTTGCTCCGGCACGGTGTGGGACTCCTCACCGCCTCCCTCCGCGAGGCCGCCGAGGGGACGGCGAAGGAGGGGGGCAGCCGGGTCGACGCCCTGGACGCGATGATCCGGGCCGGACTCGTCTTCATCGACCGCTACCCCTCCTTCACCCAGCTCTACGTCGCCGAACTGTGGCGCACCAACCGGGCCTGGCAGTCCACGCTGATGGTCGTCCGGCAGGAGGCGGTCGCCGTCGTCGAGGGTGTGCTGCGCGAGGGCGTCGAAGGGGGCGAGCTGAGCGACGAGATCGATGTCGGCCTGACGGCGTCGGCGCTGGTCGGCATGGTCCTGGTGGCCGCCCTGGACTGGAAGGCCTTCCAGCCGGAGCGCTCCCTGGACGACGTCCACGCGGCACTGTCCCGGCTGCTCCAGGGCCGGGTGAGCGGCAACCGCTGACCGGGCCGCACTTCTGCGAGCCGGGCACATACGAAAGCGCCGGTCCGAACTGGCCGCGTCCCCCGCGGGCCACCTCGAACCGGCGCTTCCCCGTTCCCCCGTGCTCCCCCGTACTCCCCCGTGCCTCGCTCCCGCCGACCACCGTCGACGGAAGGAGCGGTAAGAGCGCGGGAGCCGTTCCGCCGCCCCGTGTCGGCGGTGCCGGATCCGCGCCCCTTCCCGTGTCTCCTACTCTCCCGTTCCCGCAGGTGGGAGCCCATCCGTACACATACTCATCTCACCGCATAGGTACGCGTACTCAGCCCTGCGCACTCAGCCCCACCCCACCCTGTTGCCGACTGGTGACAACAGCGCCCGCGCAAGTACTCCCCTGGTCGGCGGCGCAACCGCCACCAAGGGGCGCGGGGCTGTATCGATATGCGGCTCCGCCGCGTGGGCGCGAGCAGCCACAGACAACCCGCACCCGCCAAGCCGACCGAACCCCCCTCCCCCGACCGCGACCGAAGAAGGAAAGCGGCGGCCGATAAGGTCGCTCACATGGCAGAGATCGCGGTGATCGGCGCCGGCCTGGGCGCCATGGCGGCAGCCGCCCGGCTGGCCGTCGCCGGCCACCACGTGGTGGTGCGCGAGAGCACGGCGACCTACGGCGGAGCCGTGGGCCGCTTCGAGCGCGACGGCTTCACGTTCGACACGGGCCCGGGGCTGCTGCCCCTGCCCGCCGTCTACCGCGATCTGTTCCTCAAGACCGGCAAGGAACCGCTGGAGAAGTGCGTGGACCTGGTCCAGGTGGACCCGGCGGCCCGCCATGTCTTCGCGGACGGCACGGACCTGACGTTGCCGGGCGCCTCGCGCGCGGGCGTGGTCGCCGCCCTGGACACCGCGCTCGGCGCGGGCACCGGCGACCGCTGGGGCGACTTCCTGGTACGGGCCCGCGAGGCCTGGGACCGCACCCGCCGGCCCCTCCTGGAGGAGCCGCTGTGGTCCGACTGGAAGGTCCTCGCCGAGCGCGAGCCGTACCCCTCGGTGCCCCACAGGCGACTCCTGCGCACCCGCCGTGCCACCACCCTCGCCGAGGTCGGCGCCTGGGAGCTGCGCGACCCCCGGCTCACCGCCCTGCTGGAGAGCCACGCCCTCGCGTACGGCCTGGACCCGAGGGCGGTCCCGGCGAGCGCGGCGGTCCTGCCGTACATGGAGCACGCCTTCGGCGTCTGGTACGTCCGGGGCGGCCTGCGGGAGTTGGCGCGGGCGCTGTACGAACGGTGTCTGGCCCGCAGGGTCGAGTTCGTCTTCGGCGCCGAGGTCACGGGGATCGTCGAGAGGGACGGCCGGGCGGCCGGGTTGGAGCTGGCGGACGGCTCGGTGGCCGACGCGGACTTCGTGGTCGCCGGGGTCGCGCCCGAGGTGCTGGACCGTCTGTCGCGGCGTCCGGTCGTACGGGGTGAGGGTGATGTCGCGGCCCAGCAGGAGGCGACGAGCCGGCTGACCGTGCTGCTGGCGCTGCGCGGGGGCCGTCCGGAGGGGACCGCGCACCGGACGGTGGTGCACGCGGAGGACCGTGACGCCGAGTTGGAGTCGCTGTTCGGGCCGTCCGCCGGGGCGGTCGCGGGGCCCACGGTCACGGTGCTGCGCCCCGGCGATCCGGGGCTGGTGCCGGACGCCGACCACGAGGCGGTCACGGTGTCGTGCGCGGTCCCCGGCCGGAGCCCGGCCGCGCCGCAGGACCTCGCTCAGCGGGCCGAGCGGCTGCTCACCGCCGCCGAGCGCGCCGTACCCGACCTGCGGGACCGCCTGCTGTGGCACGAGGTCCGCACCCCGGCCGACATCGCGCGGGCGACCGGCGCGGAGGGCGGCGCGGTCCCGGCCCCGGCGCTCGCGGCGGCCGACGGGCGATGGCTGCACCCGTCCAACTCCACCGCGACACCGGGCCTGTTCACCGTCGGCGGCTGGTCCCATCCCGGTGGCGGCCTCCCGCACGCGGGGATGTCGGGCGCGCTGGTGGCCGGCCTGATCGTGGAGGGCCCGGACTTCCGCGGCTCGCAGTGAGTCTCACCGAGGTCCGGGTGAGCCTTCAGAAACGGTACTGCTGCTCGTCGTAACCGTTCTGGCCATTGCCGTTGCCGTTGCCCTGGTACGGGTACTGCTGGTCCGCCGCCGACTGGTCGTTGTTGTTGCCGAACGGGTCGAACGAGTCGTCGGTGCTGCGCTGCTGCGGCACCCACACACCGCCGGGCGGGGTCTCGGCACCGTAGCCGGCGTTGCCGTACTGGTCCTGGCCGTAGCCCTGTTGCCCGTATCCCTGCTGGCCGTAGGACTGGTCGTAGGAGGCCGTGGCGTCGTACGTCTGGGTGCCGATGTACGGGTCGGAGTAGGCGGCGTACTGCTGCTGGTTCGGGTCGTAGCCGTAACCCTGCTGGTCGTAGCCGTAGTAGGCGAAGGCCTCGTCCTGCGCGGCCTGGTCGGCGGTCGCGTAGGGCTGGCCGGCCGCCGTGCCCGCGTAGGCGTTGTCGTCGCCGCCGTAGATGCCGTATGTGCTGGTGTCGTCCGGCATGGGCTCCGGCGAGTAGACGGTGGCGGCCCCGGCCGTGGCGGGCGCGGACTGCGGGCGGACGAACACGTCGTCCTCGGGGTCGTCGTCGAGCCGGTCGTCGCCCTGGCCGTACGAACCGGCGGCCGTGGACTCCAGGTCCATCACCTCCAGGCTCGGGTCCTGGCGGTCCGGTTCGCCGCGCCGGCGCTTCTTGCCGGCCTTCGGGAGCCTGCCGCCGCCCTCGCCGTCGCCCTCGGCGGACCGCGGGCGGACCGCCCAGCCGGCCTCGAAGCCGCGGCGGAAGGAGAGCGTCACATAGGTCTGCCCGATGGCGAAGCCGATCGCGCCCAGCGCGATGACGATCACGTTGGGGATGAGCACACCGAGGACGACGACGAGGAATCCGGCGAAGGCGAGCAGCCGCCAGCGCAGGCGTGCCTTGTACTGCAGCAGCACCTCACCCAGCAGCCACAACGCGACGACACCGAACGCGATGTAGAGGACCGTCCAGCCCATGTACGCCCCTCTCCCTGTGGCCGCTACGCAGTGTGTCGTACGCGAGTGCGACCGGTCTAGGCCCGTGGTGAATGGTGCGGGCCCAGGTTCTCGTAGATTTCCAGAGTCGCGGTGGAGTTGTTCAGGGTGATGAAGTGAAGTCCGGGGACTCCTTCGTCCAACAGCCTCGCGCAGAACTCCGTGGCGAACTCGATGCCAATGGAGCGTACAGCGGCCGGATCGTCTTTGGCTGTGACGATCCGCTCTTTCAGGGCGGGCGGGATCGCGGCGTTGCTGAGTTGCGGCAACCGTTCCAGCATCTTCACGCTGGTGACGGGCATGACCTCGGGAATGACAGGGGTTTCACAGCCTGCCTTGGCTACCGCGTCCCTCAGACGCAGGTACGACTCCGGATGGAAGAACATCTGCGTGATCGCGTAGTCGGCGCCCGCCCGGCACTTGTCGACGAAGCGCGCCACGTCGCTGTCCCAGTCCGGGGATCGCGGGTGCATCTCCGGGAAGGCCGCGACGCCGACACAGAAGTCACCCGACTCCTTGATGAGCTGGACGAGTTCGGCGGCGTAGGTGAGGCCCTGCGGATGCGCGACCCACTCGGCCATGGGGTCGCCGGGCGGGTCGCCGCGGACCGCGAGCATGTTGCGGATCCCGGCGTCCGCGTACTGGCCGATGATGTTGCGCAGCTCGGCGATGGAGTGGCTGACCGCGGTGAGGTGGGCGACCGGGGTGAGGGTCGTGTCGGCGACGATCTGCTCGGTCGCCTTCACCGTGCCGGCCCGGGTGGAGCCGCCCGCGCCGTACGTCACGGAGACGAAGCTCGGGGCGACCGCCTCGATCCTGCGGAGGGCGTTCCACAGGTTCCGCTCACCCTTCTCCGTCTTGGGCGCCCAGAACTCGAAGGAGTACGTGGTCCTGCCCGTGGCGAGCATGTCGCGCACGGTGCGCGCGCGATCAGTCCTGGTGGAAGCGGTTCCTAGGGCCATACCGGCAGGTTAGTCAGGTCGGGGCCGTCTCCCAACCAGACCCGGGGTTTTTGTCCGTTTTGCCGACCTGCTGTCCACGCCTTGGACGGCCGCGGGCCGGGAGCGCGTCCCAGGGCCTGTCTGACAATTCCCGTCGTCGCCCGGAGGGCGGCCTCGTGGCGTCGTGGGGGTACCTCCCGGTCGAGCGAAGCCGAGACTGGGGGAGCGTGCTCTCGGCGTGCCGGGCGTGGAGCCTCGTACCGGACGTACTTGGCTCTGCGCCCGGTGCGGCGAGAGTGCGTGCATGGCGTCGCGGGGCAGACGGGAATTGTCAGACAGGACCTAGGGCGCGCAGGCGCTTGGTGAACTCTGCCGCGGCGGCTCCGGGGTCGTCGGCCTCGGTGATCGCCCGGACGACGACGGCCCGGCGGGCGCCCGCCTCGACGATCTCGTCGAGGTTGCCGAGGTCGATGCCGCCGATGGCGAACCAGGGGCGGCCGGTGCCGAGGGCGGCGGTGTACCGCACCAGGTCGGGGCCGGGGGCGTGGCGGCCGGGCTTGGTGGGGGTGGGCCAGCAGGGACCGGTGCAGAAGTAGTCCACGCCCTCCTGGACGGCCGCGGCGGCGGCCTCCCCTTCGGCGTGGGTGGAGCGGCCGATGAGGACGTCCGGGCCGAGGAGGGCGCGGGCGGCGGGGACGGGAAGGTCGCCCTGGCCGAGGTGCAGCACGTCCGCGCCGGCGGCGTGCGCGACGTCCGCGCGGTCGTTGACGGCGAGCAGCCTGCCGTGGCGGCGGCAGGCGTCCGCGAGGATCCGGAGGTGCTCCAGCTCCTCGGCGGCCTCCATGCCCTTGTCGCGGAGCTGCACGATGTCCACACCGCCGGCCAGGACCGCGTCCAGGAACTCCGGCAGGTCGCCCTGGCGCTTGCGGGCGTCCGTGCAGAGGTAGAGCCGGGCGTCGGCGAGCCGGGCGGTGGCGTCGGGCATGCGTGGGTCCCCCGTGGGCGTGCGTGGTCGACACGGCGTACGGGGCCGTGCCCCTGGCGGGCCCGGCTCCCGTACGCCGCACAGGCGGCTGTGGTGCGGATTTTCGGGTGTTTCAGGCTTTCCGGGTCACACGGCGAGCGCCTGGGCGCGCCGCTTCACCTCCGTGCCGCGATTCTCGCTCAGTGCCTGGGCCGGGGTGCCGGGCAGGCTGGGGTCCGGAGTGAAGAGCCACTCCAGCATCTCTTCGTCGGTGAAGCCGTCGTCCTTCAGCAGGGTCAGGGTGCCGGTGAGGCCCTTGACCACCTTGTCCTCGTCGATGAAGGCGGCGGGGACGTGCAGCGCGCGGTTCTCACCACGGCGTACGGCGATGAGCTGGCCTTCCTTCACCAGCTGCCGCACGCGGGTCACCTCGACGTCCAGCATCTCTGCGATGTCGGGGAGGGTCAGCCACGCGGGGACGAGAGCATCGATCTTTGCGTCAATCTCGGTCACGCCTCCAAGACTGCCATCTGGGACTGACAGTGGGTAGCCGAGCCACCCCCGGTCTACGCCGTCGCCGCCTTCAGGGGCCGCGCCGGATCCTCCAGCAGCTCCGGGTCCATCGGCGTGCCCGCCTCGATCAGCCGGCGGCCCTGGGCCAGGTCGCGGGGGCGGCCCACCGCCAGCAGGGCGACCAGCCGGCGCTCACGCAGCCAGCACACCGACCAGGCGGCGCCGGTGGGGTCACCGCGCCACAGGGTGGTGTCGGCCGAGGCGTGGTCCCCGGCATACTGGACGAAGCGGCCGAACTGCTCGGACCAGAAGTACGGGACGGGGTCGTACGGCTCGGGCGTCTCGCCGACGATGTTCGCGGCGACCGTGCGGGGGCCCTGGAGGGCGTTGTCCCAGTGGTGGACGAGGAGGCGCCGGCCGTATCTGCCGGAGGGGAAGGAGGCGCAGTCGCCGACCGCGTAGACGTCCGGCGCGGAGGTGCGCAGATGGTCGTCGGCCAGGACCTCGCCGTGCGCGCCCAGGGCGATGCCCGAGCCTTTCAGCCAGGCCGTCGCCGGGCGGGCGCCGATGCCGACGACGACCGCGTCCGCCGGTACCCGGGTGCCGTCGTCCAGGACGACCGTCCCGGGCTCGACGCGCTGCACGCGCGCGTGGGTGCGCAGGGTGGCGCCGCTGTCGGCGTACCAGGCGGTCATCGGCGCGGCCACCTCGGCGGGGAGCGCGCCCGCGAGGGGGCGGTCGGCCGCCTCGACGACCGTCACCGCGCAGCCCGCCTCGCGCGCGGCGGTGGCGAACTCGGCGCCGATCCAGCCCGCGCCGACGACCACGATGTCGTGCCGGCGGGCCAGCACGGGCCGCAGTCGCTCGGCGTCGTCCAGGGTCCGCAGCAGATGCACCCCGGGCACCCCCTCGGCGCCCGGCAGCCGGATCGGTTCCGCGCCGGTGGCGAGGACGAGAAGGTCGTACGGGACGGGTCCGGCGGCCGTGTCGAGGGCGTGGTCGGCGGGGCGCAGGCCCGACACCTCGCGGCCGAGGCGGAGTTCGATGCCGAGCGCCTCGAAGTCGACGTCGAAGGCGGAGCCCTCGGCCTTGCCGAGCAGGACGGCCTTGGAGAGCGGCGGCCGGTCGTACGGCTGGTGCGGCTCGGCGCCGATGAGGACGACGTCACCGGTGAAGCCCTGTTCGCGCAGGGCGACGGCCGTCCGCACCCCGGCCATGCCCGCGCCCACGACGACGACCCGTCGTGCGGTCCGTCCCGGCTCCCGCGTCTGCTCGCTCACCTGATCACCATAGACAACTGACGAATGGTCAGTCAGTGGTCGTGCCCCGTGAGCTGTTCCACACCTTCGGCGCCTTCGGCCGGCTCCTCCACGACGCTCGTGCCGCTGCCGGGCCCCGACTCCCACTCCCAGGTCTCCTCCAGACGGACCCGCCCGTCGGGCAGTTCGACCACCTGGGACACGCAGTGCCCGGACGCGGTGGTCCCGTCGGTCTTCAACTGCACGTACCGGAAGTCCAGCCGGTCCCCCGCGCGCGTGCCCACGAGATGGCCGCGGACGACGTCCCCGCCCGCGTACTCGGCCCAGATCTCGCCGTCCTTCTCGTGGTACGCGAAGCGGGTGCGGGTGCCCACCTGACCTGGGGCCTGGTCGGCGACGGGGGCGAGGACGAGACCGTCGAGCGAGCGGGCCATGGGCACGGGCTCCCTTACTGAGGCGAACGGCGGGGACTAGGGTGGGCCACCGTAGAGCACTCGCGGGAGCCCGGACGCACCGGGCTGAGAGGGAGGCTGGCGGCCTCCGACCGTACGAACCTGATCCGGGTCATGCCGGCGAAGGGAGGGGCTGGACGCCCATGTCGCGTACGCACACGTCAGACGTCCTCGTCGTGGGGGGCGGAATCATCGGCCTGGTCACGGCGTGGCGGGCCGCGCGGCGCGGGTTCGCCACGGCCGTGGTCGATCCCGATCCCGGCGGCGGGGCCGCGCGGGTGGCGGCCGGGATGCTCGCCGCCGTCACCGAACTGCACTACGGCGAGCAGACCCTGCTGGGGCTCAACCTGGAGTCCGCGCGCCGCTACCCGGACTTCGCGGCCGAGCTGACGGAGGCCACCGGTCTCGACCTCGGCTACCGCCGCTGCGGCACGCTCGCCGTGGCGCTCGACTCCGACGACCGCGCCCACTTGCGCGAACTGCACGCGCTGCAGCGCCGGTCGGGCCTGGACTCGGAGTGGCTGAGCGGCCGTGACTGCCGCCGGCTGGAGCCGATGCTCGCGCCGGGCGTGCGCGGCGGACTGCGGGTCGACGGGGACCATCAGATCGACCCGAGGCGGCTCTCCAGGGCACTCGTCGCGGCCTGCGAGCGCGCCGGGGTGGTCTTCCACCGGACCAGGGCCGAGGAGCTGTCGGTGGTCCGGGAACGGGCCGCCGGGGTCCGCACCGACGCCGGCGACCGGCTCACCGCCGAGCAGGTCGTCCTCGCCGCGGGCAGCCTCAGCGGGCGGCTCGCCGGGGTCCCGGCCGAGGTGCTGCCGCCGGTGCGCCCGGTGAAGGGGCAGGTGCTGCGGCTGACCGTGCCGCAGCCGTACGCGCCCTTCCTGAGCCGTACCGTGCGGGCCGTGGTGCGCGGCAGCCACGTCTATCTGGTGCCACGCGAGAACGGCGAGCTCGTCGTCGGCGCGACCAGCGAGGAGCAGGGCTGGGACACCACGGTGACCGCGGGCGGGGTGTACGAACTGCTGCGGGACGCCCATGAGCTGGTCCCCGGGATCACCGAACTCCCGCTCACCGAGACCCGCGCGGGACTGCGCCCGGCCTCCCCGGACAACGCGCCGCTCCTCGGCCCCAGCGGACTCGACGGCCTGCTCCTCGCGACCGGCCACTACCGCAACGGGGTGCTCCTGACCCCGGTCACCGGCGATGTCATGGCCCATGTGCTGGCCACCGGTGAACTGCCGCAGGAGGCCCGCGACTTCACCCCCCTGAGGTTCCGCGCCGGCGCGGTCCGCGAACTCCTGGAGCAGCCCGTATGAGCACCACCGGGACCCTGACCGTCCTCGTCAACGGGGAGCGGCGGCAGATCGCCCCCGGCACGGCCCTGGACGCGCTGGTGCGGACGCTCACCCCGTCCGCCTCCGGTGTCGCCGCCGCGCTCAACGAAACCGTGGTCCCCCGCGCGCGGTGGACGACCACCGCCCTGCGCGAAGGGGACCGCGTCGAGGTCCTCACCGCCGTCCAAGGAGGCTGATCCCATGGCAGACGACCCCTTCGTCCTCGGCGGTACGACCTACTCGTCCCGGCTGATCATGGGCACGGGCGGGGCGAGTGGCCTGGACGTCCTGGAACGCGCGCTGGTGGCCTCCGGCACGGAGCTGACGACGGTCGCGATGCGCCGGGTGAACACCACCGTGCACGGCTCCGTGCTGTCCGTGCTCGACCGGCTCGGCATCCGGGTGCTGCCCAACACCGCCGGCTGCTTCACGGCCGGCGAGGCCGTGCTGACGGCCCGCCTCGCGCGCGAGGCGCTCGGTACCTCCCTGGTGAAGCTGGAGGTCATCGCCGACGAGCGCACCCTGCTGCCCGACCCGATCGAGCTGCTGGACGCCGCCGAGACGCTGGTCGACGACGGTTTCACCGTGCTGCCGTACACCAACGACGATCCCGTGCTCGCGCGCAGGCTCCAGGACGTGGGCTGTGCGGCGATCATGCCGCTGGGGTCGCCGATCGGGTCCGGGCTCGGTATCCGCAACCCGCACAACTTCCAGCTGATCGTCGAGCACGCGCGCGTGCCGGTGATTCTGGACGCGGGCGCCGGTACGGCCTCGGACGTCGCCCTCGCGATGGAGCTGGGGTGTGCGGGGGTGATGCTCGCCTCGGCCGTGACCCGGGCCCAGGAGCCGGTCCTGATGGCCGAGGGCATGCGGCACGCGGTGGAGGCCGGGCGGCTGGCGTACCGGGCGGGCCGCATCCCGCGCCGGCACTTTGCGGAGGCGTCGTCGCCGGGCGAGGGGCTGGCGCGGCTGGATCCGGAACGCCCGGCGTTCTGAGTCGCATCTCACGCCACTTCGCCCTCACCCGAACAGCCGAGCGAGTTCCGCCGGACAGCCGCTTGTCACAGCCCTCCGATCTCGGTCACAGCTCTGCTGCAGTACTTCTCGCCCGCCCCGGGACTTATGGGCCTGTCGGCGTCGGCTCGTACACTCACCTGCGTGGACACGACCCTTCAGGACCCGCTTGTCGGCCAGGTGCTCGACGGCCGGTATCGAGTCGAGGCGCGGATCGCGGTCGGCGGGATGGCCACGGTCTACAGGACCGTGGACACCCGCCTCGACCGCGTGCTCGCCCTCAAGGTGATGCATCCGACGCTGGCCGCGGACCGCACGTTCGTCGAGCGCTTCATCCGCGAGGCCAAGTCGGTGGCCCGGCTGTCCCACCCGAACGTGGTGGGGGTCTACGACCAGGGCACCGACGGCTCGTACGTCTATCTCGCGATGGAGTACGTCGCCGGCTGCACCCTCCGTGACGTGCTGCGCGAGCGCGGGGCGCTGCAGCCCCGGGCAGCGCTGGACATCCTGGAGCCGGTGCTCGCCGCGCTGGGGGCCGCGCACCGCGCCGGGTTCGTGCACCGGGACATGAAGCCGGAGAACGTGCTGATAGGGGACGACGGCCGGGTCAAGGTCGCCGACTTCGGGCTCGTCCGGGCGGTGGACACGGTCACCAGCACCACCGGCTCCGTCCTCGGCACCGTCTCCTATCTCGCCCCCGAGCAACTGGAGCACGGCACCACCGACACCCGTGTCGACGTGTACGCGTGCGGCGTGATGCTCTACGAGATGCTCACCGGCGGCAAGCCGCACGCCGGGGAGTCCCCCGCGCAGGTGCTGTACCACGCGCTGCACGACGACGTGCCGCCGCCGTCGGCCGCCGTGCCGGGGCTGTCGTACGAGCTGGACGCGCTGGTGGCGTCGGCGACCGCCCGCAGTCCGGAGCTGCGGCCCTACGACGCCGTGGCGCTGCTCGCGCAGACGCTGGACGCGCGCGCGTCGCTGAGCGCCGAGCAGCTGGACGCGGTGCCGCCGCAGGCGATAGCCGGCGGCCATGACAACGCCGACGACCGGACGAGCGTGATCCCGCGTTCGCTGTCCGTGTCGCGGTCGGTGGGGACGGATCCCGACCGGCTGAACCGCACGAGCCGGTTCGCGTCGCCCCCGCCGCCGCCCCGGCGCGACCGCGCCTCCGCAGCGCCCCGGCGCGGGATGTGGGCGGTCGTCGTCGCCGTGCTGCTGGTCCTCGGGGTGGGCGGGGGCGTCTGGTACATCAACTCGGGCCAGTTCACCCAGGTCCCGGCCGTGCTGCAGCAGAGCGAGGCGAACGCGACGAAGCGCCTTGAGGGCGCCGGGCTGGGCGTCGAGGTCGAGGAGGCGTTCAGCGACACCGTCGAGCACGGCAGGGTGATCAGCACCGATCCGGCGCCCGGGGAGCGGATCCGGGACCACGACAGCGTGACGATCACGATCTCCAAGGGCCCGCAGACCGTGAAGGTGCCCGACCTGAAGGGCTACCGACTGGACCTCGCGAAGACCAAGCTGAAGGACGCCGGGCTCGAACCGGGCGTGGTGACGCGGGAGTTCAGCGACGAGGTCGTCCGAGGGCAGGTGATCAGCACCCAGCCGGGCAGCGGCACCGAGATCTCCTCGGGGGCGGCCGTCCGGATCGTGGTCAGCCGGGGCGCCCCGGTGGAGGTGCCCGAGGTGGCGGGCGCGTCGGCCGCGGACGCCACCGCCGAGCTGGAGGAGGCGGGCCTGAAGGTGAAGATCGCCCCGAAGCGGGTCAACTCCGAGTTCGACAAGGGGCTCGTGGCCGAGCAGTCGCCGGAGGCGGGCAAGGAGGCCGGCACGGGCGACACCGTCACCCTGACCCTCTCCAAGGGGCCCGTGATGGTCGAGGTCCCGGACGTCGTGGGCGACAGCGTCGACGACGCGACCCGGCGGTTGAAGGACGCCGGCTTCGAGGTCGAGGAGGACCGGGGGATCCTCGGACTCTTCGGCGACGAGGTCAAGAGCCAGTCGGTGGACGGCGGTGACACCGCGCCCAAGGGCTCGACCATCACCATCGAGATCCGCTGACGGGATCGGCCCGGCCGTCGCCTCGAACCGGCGGCCGGGCACCGTCGGCCCCACGACACCCGCCGCATGACACCCTGGTGCGGTGAGCACTCCGCAGTCCCCCGCCCCCACCCCTTCCGGCCCGTCCCGCAACCCCGTCGGCGGGCATGTCCCCGTCGCCGGGGGGCTGAACTCCGTAGGGCTGACGTACGCCCGTGAACTCGGGGCCGAGACGGTTCAGGTCTTCGTCGCCAATCCGCGCGGCTGGGCCACTCCGGTCGGCAATCCCCGGCAGGACGAGGAGTTCCGGGCGGCGTGCGCCGAGGAGTCGATCCCCGCGTATGTGCACGCGCCGTACCTGATCAACTTCGGGTCGCACACCGAGGCGACGGCGGAGCGGTCCGTGGAGTCGATGCGGCACTCGCTGCGCCGGGGGCGGGAGATCGGCGCGCTCGGGGTGGTCGTGCACACGGGGAGCGCGACCGGCGGGCGGGACCGGTCGGTGGCGCTGAAGCAGGTACGGGAGCATCTGCTGCCGCTGCTGGACGAGTTGACCCATGACGACGACCCGTTCCTGCTGCTGGAGTCGACAGCGGGCCAGGGTTCCTCGCTGTGCTCACGCACCTGGGACTTCGGGCCGTACTTCGAGGCGCTGGAGGCCCATCCCAAGCTGGGCGTCTGTCTGGACACCTGCCACATCTTCGCGGCCGGGCACGATCTGACGGGCCCGGACGGTATGCACCGGACCCTCGACCTGCTGGTGGACACCGTCGGCGAGGGCCGGCTGAAGCTGATCCACGCCAACGACTCCAAGGACGTCGTCGGCGCCCACAAGGACCGCCACGAGAACATCGGCTCCGGTCACATCGGCGAGGCCCCGTTCCGCGCCCTGATGACCCACCCCGCGACGGAGGGCGTCCCGCTGATCATCGAAACCCCGGGCGGCAAGGAGGGCCACGCGGCGGACGTGGAGCGGCTGAAGGGGCTACGGGCAGTCAGGGGCCGTACAGGAAACGGCAGTCCACCGGTGTGACGCTTGTCTCCTGAACGTGCAGTGGCCAAGGATTCCACTGCCGTCACCACCCCGGGGGGCGCACAACCGGGAGTGTCCAGCGCGAGCGGGTCACACTCACCCCATAAATAGGGAAAGCGGCAGACCACCCCTTTTGACAGGGACATCACCGCACTGCGTGACCGGGCGGACGCGATGGGCTACCCCGCGACACCCACGGTCCGGGCGGTGCCGGGGCGGCCCCTGGGGTACCACCCCCCGGAGCCACGGCCCGACAGCTGCTGTTGGACCGGCCAGGCTCAACGTCAGCACGGTCAATGTAACCGGCTCCGCCTCAAGGTCATTCCCTAAAAGTGAGGAGTTACCGAAGAGTAAGCGTAGAACCCCTTCCGTTTGGGGATTTTCAGGCGCCCCGTTGCCCCGGTCGACAATCCTGCCGTTTTGTCGACATACGAGATCTCGGGCAGTCCGACAGGTGAGATATCGTCTTTGGCTACCGGAAGACCGCGAATTTTCTTCGGACCACCAATCCGGATCGCGTCTTCCCTCACCTGGACCGGCCACGCATCGTAAATGGAGTAGCAACGAATGTCAGCGTTCCTGATCGCCGCCGTCGTGATCTTTCTGATCATGTCGGCGACGGTCGCCTTCACAGTCAAAGTCCTGTCGTCGACACCGGCGCGCATCGGGGTGGTGATCACCGCGTTCGCCGGCCTGGTGATCGCCTTCCCACCGATCCTTCGCGCCCTCGACACGCAGGCTCCGGCCACCTCCCCGCCGGCCGTCGAGCAGCCAAGCCCGCAGTCCGGCGCCACGGGAGAGGCAGGCGCGCAATGACCTTCTGGAAGAAGGACGAGCCCATTCAGATCGGATCGTCCTTCTACAACGTGGACATCACGACCGGCCGGATCGACCGGGAGGAGACGCCCAGCCGCCTGGGCACCGTCTTCGAGCGCAACCCCTTCCTGCGCAAGCTCCCCAAGGAGACCCGTCTCAACTTCCTTGAGGAGACGAGCGGTTCGGCCGGCTCGCGGACCTACTCGCGAGGGCACGAGCTGCGGGGGCCGAACATAGGCACCTCGGTGCACATCGTGCTGACCGGCTGCGTGCTGGAGCGGACCCAGATGGGCCAGTCGTCCACGGTGCGCTTCCTCGGGGCAGGGGCCATGGTCGGATCCGTCGAGGTCTTCGACGACCATGTGCCCCCGCCGATGGCGAAGTGCATCACCAAGACGTGGACACTCGCTGTCCCGTTGGACAGGATGCGGGCCCTGGCCGAAACCAACTCCGGCCTGATGAAGGCGATCGGCAGCTCCGTCGTGGACCGCATGGAGGCAGCCGAGCGCATCTACAACCGGCACGGCCTGAAACCCGAACAACGGCTGTGTGGGCTGCTGGGACACCTGCTCATGCACTGCGCGGTGCCGGGCAAGGAGTACGACTTCATGGTCGAGGGGCCGACACAGACCGACCTCGCGGACGCGCTCTGCCTCAGCATCGGCTCGGTCGAGGCCGCGCTGACCCAGCTGCGCAGGAGCAAAACCGTGGTGACGGGATATCGCTCCTACGAATTCCCCTCCGTGCGTCGACTGCTTGAGACGAGCGAGCTCCAGTTCCCGCAGGGAAGCCTCGCCCGCACTCTCGCGTCCATTTAGTCAACCGGAATCCTCGGAACCGGATAGCGCCTGCCGTGAACACCATTCACGGCAGGCGCTCTTTTCCCGGAACGAACAATTCCCGTCCGGCCAACCTCACCGTTCTCGCACATTGAATTGATTCACACGCACCCCAATAGGACGCTTGCCCGAAAGAGCACCGACCGTCGTCGACTCGGCCATGCGCTCCTGCCGACATCGGGATCAGAGCTCGGGCCCCTCCCCCGGTTCCTCCTGGTACGAGTAGCGCTGTTCCTGCCAGGGGTCGCCGATGTTGTGGTAGCCGCGTTCCTCCCAGAAGCCGCGGCGGTCGGCGGTCATGTACTCGATGCCTCGGACCCACTTGGGGCCCTTCCAGGCGTACAGGTGAGGGACGACGAGGCGGAGCGGGAAGCCGTGTTCGGCGGTGAGGAGTTCGCCGTCCTTGTGGGTGGC
The DNA here is from genome assembly GCF_009184865.1 of Streptomyces phaeolivaceus. Classification (NCBI taxonomy): domain Bacteria; kingdom Bacillati; phylum Actinomycetota; class Actinomycetes; order Kitasatosporales; family Streptomycetaceae; genus Streptomyces; species Streptomyces phaeolivaceus. Next base: position 2,317,262 of record NZ_CP045096.1, read on the forward strand.
GAAGATCGTGCGGTCGTCGGCGAAGTCGGCGAGCCGGAGGTTGGAGCTGAAGCCGTACTCCGCCCACACCATCACATGGGTGACCTCGGGGGCGGGCGGCGCGGTCGCCAGGATCGTCCGGGCCGGGATACCGCCCCATTCCGCGCCGACCATGCTGAACTTCGTCACGCAGTGCAGATCGGCCACGACCGAGTCGTACGGCAGGGCGGTGAACTCCTCGTGGGCCCAGGAGTACTTCTCGCCGTCGGCGGTGGCGCCGAAGACCCGGAAGTCCCAGCGCTCCGGACGGAACTTGGGGACGGGCCCGTAGTGGGTGACCGGCCAGCCGCGCTGGAGCCGCTGTCCCGGTGGAAGCTGCGACGATGCCGCGTTCTCAGATGCGCGATCTCCTGATTCGCGTTCCACCGGCTGACCCATGACTCCATCCTGACAGACCCCGAGTGGTGCACATGACCAGGGTCCACCCGACCCGGACATTTCAAACTAAGGCTGCACTTACTTACTAAGCTTGCACTTACTGGACGATCTTCGACAGCGGTGCAATCATCGCGGCGCAACCTCCCAGTCCCCCGCTTGGAAGGAGCCTCTGCGATGCAGGGCGACCCCGAGGTCATCGAATTCCTCAACGAGCAGCTGACGGCCGAGCTGACCGCGATCAACCAGTACTTCCTGCACGCGAAGATGCAGGAGAACTTCGGCTGGACGAAGCTCGCGAAGTACACGCGGCACGAGTCGTTCGACGAGATGAAGCACGCGGAGATCCTCACCGACCGGATCCTGTTCCTGGACGGGCTGCCGAACTACCAGCGGCTGTTCCACGTCCGGGTGGGCCAGACGGTCAAGGAGATGTTCGAGGCCGACCGGCAGGTCGAGGTCGAGGCGATCGACCGTCTCAAGCGCGGTATCGAGGTGATGCGCAACAAGGGCGACATCACCTCGGCGAACATCTTCGAGTCGATCCTCAAGGACGAGGAACACCACATCGACTACCTCGACACCCAGCTGGAACTGCTGGAGAAGCTCGGCGAGGCGCTCTACATCGCGCAGCTGATCGAACAGCCCGAGAGCTGAGCCCGTACACGGGCCCCGGGGGCTAGGCGGCTTCGTCGAGTTCGCCGAGTTCGTCGAAGTCGGAGAAAACGGGCCGACCCTGATCGGCCGGCTCACGGCGCGGGCACGCTCCCCTGCCGAGGATCGCCTGGATCCGGCGTACGCACGATCCGCAGTCGGTGCCCGCCTTGCAGGCCGACGCGATCTGACGCGGGGTGCGGGCGCCGTCCGCCGCGTGCTTCTTGACCTGCTGCTCGGTGACACCGAAGCAACTGCAGACGTACACGCGGTTCACCTCCAGCCGGGATCGATAGGTGGCGCCATCCCGATGATCGGTGAGGCTAACCTAACCTTACCCGGCACGCCGGAGCCGCAAAAGTGGAGTGGGGCGCGGATCGTATGTGATCCGCGCCCCACGTCATGCCCGGGTAACGGGCACATCCACTCTTGATCTGCTACTAGTCCCGGTACAGCTCCGCGACGAGGAACGCCAGGTCCAGGGACTGGCTGCGGTTGAGCCGGGGGTCGCAGGCCGTCTCGTAGCGCTGGTGCAGGTCGTCGACGAAGATCTCGTCGCCGCCGCCCACGCACTCGGTGACATCGTCACCGGTCAGCTCCACGTGGATGCCGCCCGGGTGGGTGCCGAGGCCCTTGTGGACCTCGAAGAAGCCCTTGACCTCGTCGAGCACGTCGTCGAAGCGGCGGGTCTTGTGGCCGGAGGCGGCCTCGAAGGTGTTGCCGTGCATCGGGTCGGTCACCCAGGCCACGGTCGCGCCGGAGGCGGTGACCTTCTCGACCAGCTCGGGCAGCTTGTCGCGGACCTTGTCCGCGCCCATGCGCACGATGAAGGTGAGCCGGCCCGGCTCGCGGTGCGGGTCGAGACGCTCGATGTACTGCAGCGCGTCCTCGGCCGTGGTCGTCGGGCCGAGCTTGATCCCGATCGGGTTGCGGATCCGCGAGGCGAACTCGATGTGCGCGTGGTCCAGCTGCCGGGTGCGCTCACCGATCCACACCATGTGCGCGGACACGTCGTACAGATGGCCCGTGCGCGAGTCCACGCGGGTCAGCGCCGACTCGTAGTCGAGCAGCAGCGCCTCGTGCGAGGAGAAGAACTCGACGGTGCGGAACTCCTCCGGGTCGGCCCCGCAGGCGTGCATGAAGTTCAGCGCCTGGTCGATCTCGCGGGCGAGCTGCTCGTAGCGCTGGCCGGACGGGGACGACTTCACGAAGTCCTGGTTCCAGGCGTGCACCTGGCGCAGGTCGGCGTACCCGCCGGTGGTGAAGGCGCGGACCAGGTTGAGCGTGGACGCGGACGCGTTGTACATCCGCTTCAGGCGCTCGGGGTCCGGGATGCGGGCGGCCTCGTTGAAGTCGAAGCCGTTGACCGAGTCGCCGCGGTACGTCGGCAGGGTCACGCCGTCGCGGGTCTCGGTGCCCTTGGAGCGGGGCTTGGAGTACTGCCCGGCGATCCGGCCGACCTTCACGACCGGCACGGAGGCCGCGTACGTGAGGACCGCGCCCATCTGGAGCAGCGTCTTCAGCTTGTTGCGGATGTGGTCGGCCGACACGGCGTCGAAGGCCTCGGCGCAGTCGCCGCCCTGGAGGAGGAACGCCTCTCCCTTGGCGACGGACGCCATCCGGGCGCGCAGCTGGTCGCACTCGCCCGCGAAGACGAGCGGCGGATACGACTCTAGCTCCGCAACGACTGCGCGCAGAGCCTCGGTGTCGGGGTACTCGGGCTGCTGCGCCGCGGGCAGGTCTCGCCAGGTGTTGCCAGCGCTCGCGCTGGACTTAGCGTTCACGGTCACGACCTCCACATTACGGGGTCGTGTCGGGCGTCCATCCCACTGCTCATCAAGTGAGACGAACCCCGCTCGACTGGAGCGGGATCCGTCGGGCGTCAGTGCAGGTTCATGACCGCGCTGTCGTCGAAGCCGACCGCGAACACCGTGCGCGGGGTCGTCCCGGCGCGGATGTGCTCCGTCAGCCCCCACAGCTCCCCGACCTGTTCGGTGCCGAGCCTGGGCCAGTAGCTGAGGGCCTGGGGGGTGCCCACCGCACAGTTGCCGTTGGCGTACACCGTGGTGCCGACCGCGCGGTCGCGGGCCGTGGTGGCCCGGGTGTCGCCGACCCAGGTGTGCGAGAACACGGCGGGCTGGAGGGCGCAGCCCTTGTGGAAGGCGAAGTTCAGCAGTCCGGGACAGGTCGAGGCGCTGGTCGCCGATCTTGTCGAGGGAGAGCCAGGATTGACATCCTCGCCCGCGTGAATGTAGGCGATTCCGGTCAGCACCGCTGCGCGGTGCTCCCTCGGGTTCCCGCTTCATCGGCCCCTGCCACCCGAAGGTGGTCCGACAAGGTCTCCACACTTCTTGGTGTCACGGTCGACGAGGGTGAGCTTGAGCAGGTTGTTCGTCCGGCACTTGTCGTTGGCCTCGTAGTCGCCGGCCGCGTTCGTCTTGAACGTCTCGTAGTGCCAGGCGACCGCCGTGACGCGCTTGTCCTGGATGGCGCCGTCGGCCCCGTCGGCGGTGCCGGTGCCGCTCATGCCCTGCGGCCACCAGCGCGGGGTGGTGTCGTCGCCGGCGCACGCGCCCATGGTGCGCAGGTTCGTCCAGGGGGCGCTCGCCCCGGAGGAGTCCGTCGTGAAGTCGGTCGTGACGACGTCCGCGAGGTCGGCGTCCGCCGGCTTGCCGTCGAGGGTGGTGGCCTCCGACACGGTGCGCGTGTCGGTCATCCTGAACCTGTCGCCGCTCAGCGCCAGCTTCGTCACCACCGGCTCGGCCGCCGCCGCGGGCTGCCCGGTGGGACCGGCGAGCAGGGCGGCCGTCGCCGTGACGAAGGCCAGGGGCCTCATGCTCCGTTTGGGTGACGCACTCGCCCTTCCGTGATCACAAATCGACTAGAACATGTCAAAGAACAGAACAAGCGGTGATCACAAATTGACCGCCCGGCGGGGATCAAGTTGACCGCCCGGTGGGGATCACGTGAGTTCGGCCGGAACGTCCGGTAGGGTGCGGCGCATGTTCGCGCACTCGATCCAGAACACGATCCAGAACTGGTGGTGGACCGCTCATCCGGCGGCCCACTGACTGCGCGTACGCAAGACTTCGCGAAGGCCGCCCGAGGGGCGGCCTTCGGTGTTTCCCGGGCCCGGCCGCTCCTCCCCGATGACGATCACGATCGGGATCACCGCGACGACGGTGGTCCCTCAGGGAAGAGGAACCCATGGACCTGACCCGGCTCCTGTCCGACGACCGCCCGTTCGCGCTGCTGCGCCGCCGCACGCCCGGCGCGCACGACCACGACACGGTCGAGCTGCTGATCGGCCCGATGACCGCCCACGAGCGGCTCGCCGACATCCCCGACGAGGGGCTGGCGCTCATCCCCTTCCGGCAGATCCGCGAACGCGGCTTCGACGTCCGCGACGACGGCACACCCCTGTCTGTGCTGGTACCGGAGGAGTCGTACGCGCTGCCGCTGGACCGGGCCCTCGCGGAGCTGCCCACGCATGACGTCCGGGTCGAGGGCGGAGGCTTCGACGTGGACGACGAGGCGTACGCGGAGATCGTCGGCCGGGTGCTCCACGAGGAGATCGGGCGCGGCGAGGGCGCCAACTTCGTGATCCGGCGGACGTACGAGGGCACGATCCCCGGCTTCGGCCGCGCCGACGCGCTCGCGCTGTTCCGGCGGCTGCTGGAGGGCGAGCGGGGCGCGTACTGGACGTTCGTCGTGCACACCGGGGAGCGCACGCTCGTCGGCGCGAGCCCCGAGGTGCATGTGCGGATGTCCGGCGGGACGGTCGTGATGAACCCGATCAGCGGCACGTACCGCTATCCGGCCGACGGGCCGACACCGGAGGACCTGCTCGCCTTCCTCTCCGACGGCAAGGAGATCGAGGAGCTCTCGATGGTCGTCGACGAGGAACTCAAGATGATGTGCACGGTCGGCGACATGGGCGGGGTGGTGGTCGGGCCCCGGCTCAAGGAGATGGCGCACCTCGCGCACACCGAGTACGAGCTGCGCGGGCGGTCCTCGCTGGATGTGCGGGAGGTGCTGAAGGAGACGATGTTCGCCGCCACGGTCACCGGGTCGCCGGTGCAGAACGCGTGCCGGGTGATCGAGCGGCACGAGGTGGGTGGGCGCGGCTACTACGCGGGCGCGTTGGCGCTGGTGGGACGTGACTCGGGCGGTGCGCAGACGCTGGACTCGCCGATCCTGATCCGTACGGCCGACATCTCGGTGGACGGGCGGCTGAAGGTGCCGGTCGGGGCCACGCTCGTCCGGGGGTCGGACCCGGCGGGCGAGGTCGCCGAGACGCACGCGAAGGCGGCGGGGGTGCTCGCGGCGCTGGGAGTACGGCCGGGGCGGCCCGGCCCGGAGCGGGTGCGGCCGGTTCTGGCGGACGATCCCCGGGTGCGGGCCGCGCTGGACGGGCGGCGGGGGGCGCTGGCGCCGTTCTGGCTGCGGATGCGGGAGCGGACGGCGGAGCTGACCGGGCACGCGCTCGTGGTGGACGCCGAGGACACGTTCACCGCGATGCTGGCGCATCTGCTCAGGTCGTCGGGGCTGGACGTGACCGTACGGCGGTACGACGAGCCGGGGCTGCGGGAGGGGGTGCTCGCGCACGAGGGGGTGGTGGTGCTGGGGCCCGGTCCCGGGGATCCCGGTGATCTCGGCGACGCGAAGATGCGGGGCCTGCGGGCGCTGACCGCCGAGGTGTTGCGGGGGCATCGGCACGGGGTGCTCGGGGTGTGCCTGGGGCATGAACTGATCGCGCTGGAGCTGGGGTTGGAGATCGTGCGGAAGGAGGTGCCCTATCAGGGGGCGCAGACCGCGATCGATCTCTTCGGGCGTTCCGAGACCGTCGGTTTCTACAACAGCTTCGTGGCCCACTGCGACGACGAGACGGCGGTGGAGTTGGCGGCGCACGGGGTGGAGGTCAGCCGTGGGGGGAACGGGGAGGTGCACGCGTTGAGGGGGCCTGGGTTCGCGGGGGTGCAGTTCCATCCGGAGTCGGTGTTGACGTTGGACGGGGTGAGTGTGGTGCGGGAGTTGGTGGCGGGGGTCGGGTCGCTGCGGGCGATTTAGGCCGTGGGTTCGGGTGCGGGTCCGGTGGGGCTGGTCGCGCGGTCCCCGCGCCCCTGAAAAACAGGGGCTGCGCCCCGTGCTTTTCATCTTTGGGGGCGCGGGGAACCGCGCGAGAAGCCCCACCGGACCCGCACCCGCCAACGCACCCGAACCCCCGAGCCACTAGGCGCCCTCAGCCGAAGAAGACGCCGACCTCCTCGTACAGCTTCGGATCCACCGTCTTCAGGCGGGCCGTCGCGTCGGCGATCGGGACGCGGACGATGTCCGTGCCGCGGAGGGCGACCATCTTGCCGAAGTCACGGTCGCGGACCGCGTCGATGGCGTGGAGGCCGAAGCGCGTGGCGAGCCAGCGGTCGAAGGCCGAGGGGGTGCCGCCGCGCTGGACGTGGCCGAGGACCGTCGTGCGGGCCTCCTTGCCCGTGCGGCGCTCGATCTCCTTGGAGAGCCATTCGCCGACGCCGGAGAGGCGGACGTGGCCGAAGGAGTCGAGCGAGCCGTCCTTGAGGACCATCTCGCCGTCCTTCGGCATGGCCCCCTCCGCGACGACCACGATCGGCGCGTACGAGGCCTTGAAGCGGGACGTCACCCAGGCGCACACCTTGTCGACGTCGAAGCGCTGCTCGGGGATCAGGATGACGTTGGCGCCGCCGGCGAGCCCGGAGTGGATGGCGATCCAGCCGGCGTGCCGGCCCATCACCTCCACGACCAGGACGCGCATGTGCGACTCGGCGGTGGTGTGGAGGCGGTCGATGGCCTCCGTGGCGATGCCGACCGCCGTGTCGAAGCCGAAGGTGTAGTCCGTGGCCGAGAGGTCGTTGTCGATCGTCTTCGGGACGCCCACGCACGGCACGCCGTACTCGTCCGAGAGCCGCGCGGCCACCCCGAGCGTGTCCTCGCCGCCGATGGCGATGAGCGCCTCGACCTCCTGCTTGGCCAGGTTGTCCTTGATCCGGCGGATGCCGTTCTCCTGCTTGAGCGGGTTGGTGCGCGAGGAGCCGAGGATCGTGCCGCCGCGGGGCAGGATGCCGCGCACGGCGGGGATGTCGAGGCGGACGGTGTCGTTCTCCAGCGGACCCCGCCAGCCGTCCCGGAAGCCGACGAACTCATAGCCGTACTCCTGGACGCCCTTGCGGACGACGCCCCGGATGACGGCGTTGAGCCCGGGGCAGTCGCCGCCTCCGGTGAGTACTCCGACGCGCATGGAAATGTCCCTTCGCCGCGGTTGGCTGACGAGGGCCACGCTAATAGTGATCCAGGTCACTTCGGCATGAACGGGAAGTCAATTCCGGCGCGTTCCAGCGAATTGCGGCCGATTGAGGGTGAGTTGATCGGAGATGATCAAATCACCCTCACTCTATGGGGTGATTCGTCGCGTTTACTCGTCGTCGAGACCGCGCTCTATGGCATAGCGGACCAACTCCACCCGGTTGTGGAGCTGGAGCTTGCCGAGGGTGTTCTGGACGTGGTTCTGGACCGTGCGGTGGGAGATGACGAGGCGTTCGGCGATCTGCTTGTAGCTCAGGCCCTTGGCGACCAGCCGGAGCACCTCGGTCTCGCGGTCGGTGAGTTGCGGGGCCTTGGGCTCGTCGGCGCCCGGCGCGGGGGCCGGTTCGGAGGCGAGGCGGCGGTACTCCCCGAGGACCAGGCCCGCGAGGCCGGGGGTGAAGACGGGGTCGCCCACGGCCGTGCGGCGGACCGCGTCGATCAGCTCCTCCGTCGAGGCCGACTTCAGCAGATAGCCCGTAGCGCCCGACTTCACCGCCTCCAGGACATCCGCGTGCTCCCCGCTCGCGGAGAGGACCAGCACCCGCAACGCCGGGTTGGCGCCGACCAGTTCCTTGCAGACCCGCACACCCGGCTTGGCCGGCAGGTTGAGGTCCAGGACGAGGACGTCCGGGGCGGCGGCGTGGGCGCGCCGGACCGCCTGCTCGCCGTCGCCCGCCGTGGCGACCACGTCGAAGCCGGACTCGGCCAGGTCGCGGGCGACGGCGTCGCGCCACATGGGGTGGTCGTCGACCACCATGACCCTGATCGGTCCGCGCCCGCCGGACGGTCCCGCCCCGTCCCCCGGCCCGCCACCGCGCACGTTCTCCCCCTGCTCCACACTCTCCGTCATCGCTTCTCCGCCTTCCCCCGTACGCCCTTGGGCCCTTCCGCGGCCCTGGGCACCTTCAGTTCCACTTCCGTGCCCTGTCCGGGCACCGAGATCAGTTCGGCCGTGCCGCCGATGTCACGCAGCCGTCCCCGGATGGACAGGGCCACCCCGAGCCGGCCCTCGCCCTCCGCCTGGGCGAGCCGGCCCTCGGGGATGCCGGGGCCGTCGTCCCGTACCGTCACGATGATCTCGTCCGGCCAGTCCTCGACCAGGATCCAGGCCCGCGCCCCGGCGCCCGCGTGCGCGCGCACATTGTCCAGGGCCGCGCCGACGGCCGCCGCCAGCTCCCGCGCGGCCCCCGGGGCGAGCGGCACCGGGCCGCCGGGCTCGGAGAAGGTGACCGTCGCACCGGCGTACGGGGCGAGGAGGGCGCGCAGATCCACCGGGTCCGAGGCGTCGCCCGGCGCGTCCGGTTCGTCCACCGCCCGTACGAGCGCTCCCCGCGTCGCGTCCTCCGAGACCCGGGAGACGGGGACCAGGCCGCCGGAGACCAGGGTGCGCAGGGCGACCTCCTGCTCGCCCGCCATCCGGCCCAGCTCCGCGGACTCGCCGCCGAGGGCGGTGCCGCGCCGCTGGACCATGGCGAGGACCTGGAGGACGCTGTCGTGGATGTCCCGGGCGAGGCGTTCCCGTTCCCGGGTGGCGGCCTCGATCTCCAGAGCGCGGGCGAGGGTGCGCTCGGAGGCGCGGGCGACCTCGACGACGTAGCCGATGGCGATGGAGGCGACCCAGACCAGCAGCACGTTGTGGATGGTGTCGCGGGTGGGGGCGCCCCGGTGGATCAGGTTGGCGACGGCGACGAGCGTGGAGGCGAAGGCGGCCCAGCGCCAGCCGCCCTTGATGGCGAAGGCCAGCACGGCGCCGGCGGTCCATATCGACGGCAGCGTGGGGCCTCCGGCCTCGACCCGCGCGGTCGAGTCGGCGAGGCGGGTGAGCAGGATGCCGACGATCGCGATGGTGAGGTCGGCCGCGAGGAACCGCTTGGTGCAGCTGGCCGCGCCCGCGACCTTGGGCAGGGTCGCCAGCGTCCAGCCTGCCAGCACCGCGAAGTAGGCGACGGCCACCCAGGGGCGCTGGAACTTGTCGTAGGCACTGGCGAAGAGTCCGACCGCGTAGATCGTCGTCAGGACCCGGTAGCCGGTGAGCGCACGCCACAGCGGCTGCTCGACCGACATCGTCATGACCCGTTCGCGCTTCGGCATGCCCCCACCCCACCCCGGCCACGACGGTCGTGTCCGGGAACGCGACCGTACCCGGGAACCCGGCCGTTACGAAGCCGGCCGGTCCTTACGAGGCCGCCCGGTCCTTCTCCGCCTTGGCGAGGGCGGCCCTGGCGGCCTTGTCGGCCTCCTTCTCGGCCTTGGCCGCGTCCGCGATCTGCCGTTTGGCGGCGGTCGCGTAGATGTCGACGTACTCCTGGCCGGAGAGCTTCATGATCTCGTACATGACCTCGTCGGTCAGTGCCCGCAGGACGAAGCGGTCGTGCTCCATGCCCTGGTAGCGGCTGAAGTCGAGGGGCTTGCCGACGCGGATGCCGGGGCGCATCACCTTCGGCAGGACCTTGCCGGGGGGCTGGATCTTCTCCGTGTCGATCATGGCGACGGGGATCACGGGCGCGCCGGTGGCGAGGGCCACGCGCGCGAGGCCGCCGGGTTTGCCCCGGTAGAGGCGGCCGTCGGGCGAGCGGGTGCCCTCGGGGTAGATGCCGAACAGCTCACCGCTCTCGATGACCTGTATCCCGCTCCTGATCGCGGCCTCGCCCGCGCCGCGCGCGCCGGAGCGGTCCACCGGGAGCTGGCCGACGCCCTTGAAGAAGGCGGCCGTGAGCTTGCCCTTGACGCCGGGGGTGGTGAAGTACTCGGCCTTCGCGATGAAGGTGACCTTGCGGTCGAGGACCGCGGGGAGGAAGAACGAGTCCGAGAAGGAGAGGTGGTTGCTCGCGAGGATCGCGGCGCCCTCGGCCGGAATGTTCTCCATGCCTTCCACCCAAGGCCTGAAGGTGACCTTGAGCGGTCCCCCGATAGCGACCTTCATCGCGCCGTACAACAACCGAGTGCCTCTCTGTGTTCCGTGGATCAGACCTTAACCCGGACGCCGGAGGAAGAGTCCTACGCCCCCGGCCGGTGTCGGGCTCCACCGCGCGAAGCCCCTGGTCGGTGTCAGTGCGGTCGCGTACGGTGAACCACATCCGGACTCATTCACACCCTTCTCATGAACAGGAGACCGAACCGTGCCGGTCCTTCCTGGAGCCGAGCCGTACCACCACGAGGGCGGGGAGGTCGGAGTCCTCCTCTGCCACGGATTCACCGGGTCCCCGCAGTCGCTGCGCCCCTGGGCGGAGTATCTCGCCGCGCGGGGGCTGACCGTCGCGCTGCCCCTGCTGCCGGGACACGGCACCCGCTGGGAGGACATGCGCCTGACAGGCTGGCAGGACTGGTACGCGGAGGTGGACCGCGAGCTGCGGGTCCTGCGCGAGCGCTGTGCGCACGTCTTCGTCGCGGGGCTGTCCATGGGCGGCGCGCTGGCGCTGCGGCTGGCCGCGAAGCACGGGGACGCGGTCGCCGGCGTGATGGTCGTCAACCCGGCCAACAAGGTGCACGGCCCGGCCGCGCACGCCCTCCCCCTGCTCCGGCACTTCGTCCCCACCACCAAGGGGATCACCAGCGACATAGCCAAGGAGGGCGTCGAGGAGGTCGGGTACGGCCATGTGCCGCTGCACGCGGCGCACTCGCTGCGTAACTTCCTGCGCCTCGTCGACGGCGAACTGCCCCAGGTCACCCAGCCGTTGCTGCTGCTGCACAGCCCGCGGGACCATGTGGTGCCGCCCGTCGACTCCGAACGCGTCCTCGGCCGGGTGTCGTCGACGGACGTCACGGAGATCCTGCTGGAACAGAGCCATCATGTCGCGACGTTGGACCACGACGCGGACCTCGTCTTCGCCGAGAGCCACGCGTTCGTCACCCGGCTCGTGACGGAGTCCGACGCGGCACGGGTGAAGGAGTCCGACGCGGAATCCGTACAGCGGTCTGGTTCGGGGTCCGTGGAGCGGAACGGTCCGGGATCCTTGGAGCAGAGGGAAGGGACGGCCACTGGTGGCTGAGCACGACTCCGAGCGTGAGCCGGAGGAGAAGGGAGCGCCACTCGGCGAGCGCCACGGCGACTCCCCGGGCGGCTCCTCGGGCAGCCCCGCGGGCGCCTCGTCCGGCGACGCGCCGGGCGAGGAGCAGCATGTGGGCGAGGAGCAGCATGTGCCGTTCGACGAGGACGCGGCGTGGCGGGCCATCGTCGCCGGGTTCGGTGCGGAGCCGCCGGACCCGCCGGGTGCCAAGCCGTTCAAGTCGGTGGAGGACCTGGCCCTGATCGAGGCCGAGCCGGAGGAGTCCACGGACAAGTCCCCGGACGCCGCCGCCGGGCCCGCGGCGCCCAAGCCGCTGGGCAGCTCGGTCGCGTTCGCCCCCGGCGTCGGCGCGGGACCGCGCGACTACAGCGTGCCCGATCCGGTCGGCGAGGACCCGGACACGGACGACGAGGCCACCGACGACGAGGACGACGAGGGCCACTTCGTGCCGCCCGAGCCGCCCCCGCTCCCGGAGGCCGACGTGACCGCCAAGTTCGCCTGGCTGGGGGTGATCGGCGGCCCGGTCCTGCTGCTGCTCGCCGTGCTGCTCGGCTGGGAGATGACCTGGTGGCTGACCACCCTGGGCATCGGCGGCTTCCTCGGCGGCTTCGCCACGCTGGTGATGCGGATGAAGCACGACGACGAGGACGACGACGATCCGGGCCGCGGCGCGGTCGTCTGACCCCACCACCGCAGCCGTACGAGGGCCCGCCCGGGAGCGTTCCGGGCGGGCCCTCGGCGCTGCCGCCCGGCGGTACGCCGTTCCCGCCCGCCGTACGCCGCTGCCGCCCGGACCGGCGGACCCCGCGGACACGGCCTACGGCTCGGCCGGGACCCTGAGCGCGGCCAGGACCGGGAGGTGGTCCGTGGCCGCCCTCAGGTCCTCGTCGGTGATGCCGGGGTGGTCGAGGGGGACGCCGCAGCCGAGGACCTCGATGCCGGGGCCGGCCAGGATCGCGTCGATGCGCTGGTGGGGGTCGGTGGGGGTGGAGCTGTACTCGCCACCCCAGGGGGTGGTGGCCCAGCAGTCCTGGAGTTCCCCGGCGAGACGGCGGAAGGCGCGGCCGTTCGGACGCTCGTTGAGGTCGCCGCCCGCGACCACGTGCCGCACCCCCAGGCCGGCCAGCCGGTCGAGAAGCAGGCCGCCCTGCTCGTACCGCTCGTCCTTCTGCAGGGAGAGATGGCAGGACAGGACGCCGAGGCGGGCGCGGCCGAAGCGGACCACGGCCGTGGCGAAGCCGCGTCGGTGCAGGCCGGGGGTGAGCGGCAGCAGTACGTCCTCGGTGCGCTCGACCGTGGTGCGGAGGCTGCACAGCAGCGCGGGGCCGGAGGCGGTGGCACCGCCGGAGAGGGTGACCAGGCCGGAGGCCGCGGCCAGCCGGGCGAGCTTCTTGCGCCAGCGGAAGAAGCGGGGCGCCTCCTGGACGAGGACCAGGTCGGGGGCGCAGGCGGTGATCACTCGGGCGAGGGCGGCGGTGTCGTCGCGCATGGAGCGGATGTTGTAGCTGAGGACGCGGATGGTGGCCGAACCGTCGGGGTTCGTGCGGGAGTTGGGGAGCGGGGTCGCCATGGGGATCAAGATACGCCCAAGAGCTCGGGGGTATTTGTCCGTTTGCGAGTGCCGGTGCGTCGTGGTTGTTCGCGCGGATCCCCGCGCCCCTGAAGGGCGCGGGGTCGCCGCTTTCCGGTGTCTACATGATCGGGTCGGGTTCTCTCGCCAGGTCCGCCGCGCCCACCAGGCCCGCCTCGTTGCCGAGTTGGGCGGCGATGACCTCGGCGACCGGGCGCCAGTTGCCGCCTACGAGCCAGCGCTTGTAGGACTTGCGGATGGGGTCGAGGACCAGTTCGCCCTCGTCCGAGAGGCCGCCGCCCACGATGAACGCGGAGGGGTCGAAGAGGGAGGCGAGGTCGGCGAGGCCGGCGCCGGCCCAGCGGGCGAGTTCGCGGTAGGAGTCGACGGCCACCGGGTCGCCCTGGCGGGCGGCCATGGAGATGTGCTTGCCCTCGATGCCCTCGGGGGTGCCGTCGCCCAGGCCGAGGAGCAGCTCCGCGTTCTCCGGGGTGGCGTTGGCGCGCTGCATGGCGTAGCGGACGAGGGCGCGGCCCGAGGCGTACTGCTCCCAGCAGCCCTGCGACCCGCAGCCGCACAGCAGTCCGTCCGGGACCATGCGGATGTGGCCGAACTCGGCGGCGACGCCGAAGTGGCCGCGGCGCAGCTCGTTGCCGATGATGATGCCGCCGCCGAGGCCGGTGCCGAGGGTGATGCAGATGACGTTGCGGTGGCCCTTGCCCGCGCCGAACTTGTACTCGCCCCACGCGGCGGCGTTGGCGTCGTTCTCCACGACGACCGGCAGGCCCACGCGGGCCTCGACCTTCTCCTTGAGCGGCTCGTTGCGCCAGTCGATGTTGGGGGCGAAGTAGACCGTCGACCGCTGCCGGTTGACGTAACCGGCAGCGCCGATGCCGACACCGACGATCTCGTGCCCGGCTCGCGCGCCCTCGACGGCGGCGGCGATGGCGTCCACGATCCCGTCGGGCGTGCCCGGGGTCGGCACCTTGTGGGTCGAGAGGATGTTGCCTTCCTCGTCGACCACACCGGCCGCGATCTTGGTGCCGCCGATGTCGACGCCGATGGTGAGTCCCATGAATCCCTCAGTTTCGGTCGAGCCCCGCTACGGCCAACCGTACCCGAGGCCCTGCCCCGGGATTCCCGACGTCCGGCGGGCGGACGGGCCCGACTCAGTCCAGGTCGATGCGTTCTCCGGGGCCCGGATCGTCGCCCTGGTCGTGTCCCGGCCGGTGGGTGGTGTCCCGGTTCGTCCAGCGGCGCTCCTGGGCCTCGACGGCGGAGCGGTACGCGGCGAGCAGTTCGCCGCCGGCGGCGGCGAGATGGTCGAAGACGTCCGGGTTGCGTTCGATGACGGGTTCGACGGCGTCCTTGGCCTGTCGGACGACCTGCCGGACCATCTGCTGGGCCGCGCCCCCGGCGACGGCGCCGAGCAACGGCGACTGGAGGCCGGACAGCTTGTCGGCGACGGTGTCGACCAGTTTGCGCAGTTCCTCGGCGGCCGAGCCCGGCGGCGGACCGTACTGTGCCCGGCGGCGGGCCTTCTCCGCGGCGAGGTCCTCCTCGCACGCCGTCGCCCAGGCGTCGGAATCGGTGGCGCGCACCCGGTCGGCCGTCCGCGCCTGATCGGCCGCGTCCTCGCGAGCGGCGTCGGACGTGGGGCGCTCTTCGCTCATGGCGGGCTCCTGCCTACGGTTCGTACCTTCGACGTTACCCGAACGGGCGTATGCGGTTCACCGGGTCCGGGGCCACAACTGCGGGTCCGGCGCGAAACGGATCCTCAGGGCGCCGTCGCGCAGGGCCGCGCCGTCGACGGTGCAGCGGCGCAGTGCCGACGGCAGCGGCACGATACGGCGGAACTGGCCCGCCGTGACGACCAACTCGTCGCCGCGCCGGACGAGATCCAGCTCGTCCCGTATCGCGCCGGGCAGCGGGATGTGCCAGACGAGCACGCCCTCGTCCCCGAGATTGTCGGTGACGGCCCACTCGACGCGGGCGGGCGCGTCACCCGGACCGGGGACACGGAGGGCGGTGAGGTCGTCGACGCCTCGGGGGTCGTGGCCGAGGTGGGCGACGCCGCGTACGGGACGGGCCGGGCCCGCGGCGGGGGCCTCCGTCCACTCCTCCCACGTCTTGCGCTGCTGGGCGACGAGGCCGGCGAGCCAGGTCTCGTGGGTGCCCTCGGGCAGGACGCGGTTGGCGATCAGCAGGTCCACGGGGAGGGCGCGCAGGGCGAGTCCGACGCTCGCGAGGCGTACGTGGTCGGCGCCGGCCGGGCCCGGCTCGGCGACCAGGCGCACGCTCGTCCCCCGGTCCTCGACGACGGCGGCGACGGCGGCCAGCTCGACGTCCCAGCGGGCGGCCGTCTCGTACAGCCACTCGGCGGGCATCGGCACTCCGGCGAGCCGTCCGAGGACCGGTCGCAGGGCGCGGGCGGCCTGTCGTTCGGGCGGGAGGAGGCGGCGCAGATAGCGGCGGAGTTCCTCCGGGAGGCCGAGCAGGGCGAGGGCCTGGGGCGAGGGCGGCAGATCGACGACGAGCAGGTCGTACGCCTCCGACAGCGCGGCGTCGCGCAGGGCCCGCAGGAGGGCGAGTTCCTCGGCGCCGGGGAGGGGGGTGAGTTCCTCGGCGTCCAGGCGGCCGGCGCCCAGCAGGTCGAGGACGGAGGTGGCGCGTTCCTGGAAGGCGACGAGGTCCCGGCGGAAGCCGGCGGCGGCGTCGGGGCGCCAGGCGGTGAGGTTCGGCGCGGCCCGGACGGGTTCCGCGCCGGTCGCCACCCCGAGCACCGCGCCCAGGCTGTCGGTGCGGTCCGCGCTCAGCACGAGGGCCCGTGTGCCCTCGCGGGCCGCCTCGACGGCCGTGGCCGCCGCGACCGTCGTACGGCCGCCGCCGCCTTGCCCGGTGATCAGGATGGTGCGCATGGGGGTGAACGGTAACCCAGTGCCGGGCACCCCGAAGCCGCGAGGCTACGCCCCCGACTCCACCCGCTTCTTCAGGCCCGCCAGGGCGCGGTCGATGATGACCTTCTCCGCCTTGCGCTTGATCATGCCGAGCATGGGGATCTTGACGTCGACGGTGAGCTGGTAGGTCACCTCGGTCACGGAGTCCCCGGACGGCTTGAGGATGTAGGACCCGTCGAGGGAACGGAGCATCTGGGACTTGACCAGCGTCCAGGACACCTCGTTCGCCCCGGTCCAGGTGTATCCCAGCGTCTGGTCGTCCTTGATCGCGCCCGCGTCCATGACGAGCCGGACCTGCTCGGCGCGGCCCTGGCCGTCGGTCTTCAGCACCTCCGCCTCCTTCACCTCGCCCGTCCAGTCCGGGTAGCGGGCGAAGTCGGCGATCACTGCCATGACGTCGGCCGCCGCAGCCTCGATCGTGATGCTCGAACTGGTGAATTCCGCCATCGCCGTGGCTCCTCCAGAGACTGTCCGGTGAGGGAGGTGGGTGCGCACGTATGTGCAGCGTGAAGGCTACCGCTTGCGGAGACTCACCATTCCAGCGCCCACGGCTTCCCACTCCCCGCGAAGTGCCCCACGTTCACACACTCGGTCGCCCCGATCCGCATCCGCCGCGCCAACGGCTGGTGGACGTGGCCGAAGAGCGAGTACCGGGGCCGGGTACGACGGATCGCGTCCAGCAGCGCCCGGCTCCCCCGCTCGAAGCGGCGCGCCACCGTGTCGTACACCAGCTCGGGGACCTCCGGCGGGATGTGGGTGCAGAGCACGTCCACCTCCCCCACGGCCTCGATCTTGGCCGCGTACTCCTCGTCGCTGATCTCGTACGGCGTGCGCATGGGGGTGCGCAGTCCGCCGCCCACGAAGCCGAAGACCCACCCGCCGATCTCCACCCGTTCGCCGTCCAGCACGGTCGTCCCCGGCCCCGCGTACTCGGGCCAGAGCATCGGCATATCGACATTGCCGTAGGTGGTGTACGTCGGTGTCGGGAAGGCGGCGAACATCTCGGCGTACTGCTTGCGGACGGCCTTCTCGATCACGGTGGAGCGTTCCTCGCCGACGCCCGCCCACAGCCGGGCCCCGAGTTCGCGCGCCTCCTCGAAGCGGCGGGCGGTGCGCAGTTCGACGAGCCGGGTGGCGTTCCCGGCGCCGAAGAGGTCGGGGAAGATGCCGCGGGAGTGGTCGGCGTAGTCGAGGAAGAGGACCAGATCGCCCAGACACAGCAGGGCGTCGGCGCCCTCACCCGCTCGGGCCAGGTCGCGTGCGTTGCCGTGCACGTCGCTGACCACATGGATGCGTGTTCTGCCGTTACCGCCCGGTGTGCGTGCCATGGCGATCAAGCGTAGGCGTGTGCGGCATACGTGAACAGTGCCGTCCGGACGTCCGGTTACTGGCCAGTCGGTAAGTTGGGGGATTACTCTGCCCCGGAGAACCCCACCTTGAGAACCCCACCTGTGTGACGCGGAGAACATCTCACCGGACCCCCTCGCGAAGATGCCATACCGACGGGTAACGTCCGGGCAGTCCGCACCGTCGCAGCAACACGGAGTCGTGGCGCCGGAGCCCTATGAGGAGCAGCAGTCTTGCGCGAGTTCAGCCTTCCGGCTTTGTACGAGGTCCCGACGGACGGCAATCTGACCGACATCGTCCGTAGAAACGCCGCGCAGCATCCCGATGTCGCCGTCATCGCCCGCAAGGTGGACGGCGTCTGGCAGGACGTGAACGCCGTCCAGTTCCTCACCGAGGTGCGCACGGCCGCCAAGGGGCTCATCGCCGCCGGGGTCCAGCCGGGCGACCGGGTCGGGCTGATGTCCCGCACCCGGTACGAGTGGACCCTGCTGGACTTCGCGATCTGGTCGGCGGGCGCGGTCACCGTGCCGGTGTACGAGACCAGCTCGCCGGAGCAGGTGCAGTGGATCCTCGCCGACTCCGGCGCGACCGCCATGATCGTGGAGCTGGACGGGCACACGGCCGCCGTCGAGTCGGTGCGCGACCGGCTGCCCGCGCTGAAGCACGTGTGGCAGATCGAGGGCGGCGGGGTGGAGGAGCTGGGCCGTCTCGGCCAGGGCGTCACCGACCAGGCCGTCGAGGAGCGCGGCTCGCTGGCGAAGGCCGACGACCCGGCGACCATCGTCTACACCTCCGGCACCACCGGCCGCCCCAAGGGGTGTGTCCTCACCCACCGCAGCTTCTTCGCCGAGTGCGGGAACGTGGTGGAGCGGCTGCGCCCCCTGTTCCGTACGGGCGAGTGCTCGGTCCTGCTGTTCCTCCCGCTCGCGCATGTCTTCGGACGGCTCGTGCAGGTCGCGCCGATGATGGCGCCGATCAAGCTGGGCACCGTCCCGGACATCAAGAACCTCACCGACGAGCTGGCCTCCTTCCGGCCGACGCTGATCCTCGGCGTGCCGCGGGTGTTCGAGAAGGTCTACAACTCGGCGCGGGCCAAGGCGCAGGCGGACGGCAAGGGCAAGATCTTCGACAGGGCCGCGGACACGGCGATCGCGTACAGCCGGGCGCTGGACACCGCCTCGGGGCCGGCGCTCGGTCTGAAGGTCAAGCACAAGGTGTTCGACCGGCTCGTCTACAGCAAGCTGCGCGCGGTGCTCGGTGGCAAGGGCGAGTACGCGATCTCGGGCGGCGCCCCGCTGGGCGAGCGCCTCGGCCACTTCTTCCGCGGTATCGGCTTCACGGTCCTGGAGGGCTACGGCCTGACCGAGTCCTGTGCGGCGACCGCGTTCAACCCCTGGGACCGGCAGAAGATCGGTACGGTCGGGCAGCCGCTGCCGGGTTCCGTGATCCGGATCGCGGACGACGGGGAGGTGCTGCTGCACGGCGAGCACCTGTTCAAGGAGTACTGGAACAACCCGGGCGCGACCGAGGAGGCGCTGGCCGACGGATGGTTCCACACCGGTGACATCGGCACCCTGGACGAGGACGGCTACCTCAGCATCACCGGCCGCAAGAAGGAGATCATCGTCACCGCGGGCGGCAAGAACGTCGCCCCGGCCGTGATCGAGGACCGTATCCGGGCGCACGCCCTGGTCGCGGAGTGCATGGTGGTGGGCGACGGGCGGCCGTTCGTGGGCGCGCTGGTCACCATCGACGAGGAGTTCCTGGGCCGTTGGGCCGCCGAGCACGGCAAGCCGACGGGCTCCACCGCGGCGTCGCTGAGCGCGGACGTCGATCTGAACGCGGCCGTGCAGGCCGCGATCGACGACGGCAACGCCGCGGTGTCGAAGGCGGAATCGGTGCGGAAGTTCCGCATTCTGCCCTCCCAGTTCACGGAGGAGTCGGGCCACCTGACGCCGTCCCTGAAGCTCAAGCGCAACGTGGTGGCGAAGGACTACGCGGACGAGATCGAGGCGATCTACCAGAAGTAGTTCGCGTCACCAGAGACAGCAGACACGTACGACGGTCATGGCGCGGTGTCCTCCACGAGGACCCGCGCCATCGTGCGTTCGGCGAGCGCGGTGATCGTGACGAACGGGTTCACCCCGATCGAGCCGGGCACCAGCGAGCCGTCCGTGACGTACAGCTTCGAATACCCCTTGACCCTCCCGTAGTCGTCGGTCGCCTTCCCCAGGACGCAGCCGCCCAGCGGGTGGTACGTGAAGTCGTCGGCGAACACCTTGTTGGACGAGCCGAACAGGTCGTACCGGTAGATCGTGCTGTTGGCGGAGTTGATCCGGTCGAAGAGCTTCTTGGCCATGGCGGAGGAGACCGCGCTCTGGGCGGCGCTCCAGCCCAGCTTCGCCGAGTCGCCGGCGGCGTCGTAGGTGAAGGAGGCGCGTTCGGTGTTCTTGGTGATCGCCAGATAGAGGCTGACCCAGTGTTCGAGGCCGGTGGGCAGCGGGGCGATCTCGGCGAAGACGGGGTTGGCGGTGTTGGCCCAGTCGTCGATGCCCATGACCGGCATGGTCGACTGGTTCGCCCCGACCGTGTCCCACAGATGGTTGGCCCGGCCGAGCATGACGTTGCCGTTGGAGCCCCAGCCGGCCCCGACACTGGCGTCCAGTGCGGGGAGGGTGCCCTTCGCCCGTGCGCGGACGAGAAGTTCGGTGGTGCCGACGCTGCCGGCGCCGAGGAAGAGATACGTGCAGCCGTACTCCTTGGTCTCGACGACCGCGCCCGTGCCGTCGATACGGTCGACCGTGACGACGTACGTGCCGTCGCTCAGCCGGCGGATGCCCCGGGCCCGTTCCATGGTGTGGATGGTGACGTTGCCGGTGCCGAGGGCGGCGGCGAGGTATGTCTTGTCGAGGCTCTTCTTGCCGTGGTTGTTGCCGTAGATGACCTCTCCGGCGAGGGCGGACTTGGTCGCGGTGCCCGCCGCCTCGCGCTGCATGTAGCCGAAGTCGTAGACGCTGGGCACGAACGTGGTCTTGAGGCCGGTCTTCTGGGCATGGGCGCGGGAGATCCGGCTGAAGCGGTACCACTCCGTGGACTCGAACCAGGCGGGGTCGACGGTGTTGACGCCGAGCATGGAGCGGGCGCGCGGGAAGTACGTGCCGTACATCTCGCTGGTGTCGACGGTCGGGAACTGCTCGGCGAAGTACGACTGGAGGGGGGTGACGGCCATGCTGCCGTTGACCAGGGAGCCGCCGCCGACGCCGCGGCCGAGGAAGACCGACATGTTGGCGTAGCGGACGCGGTCCAGGACGCCGGGGTAGGGGCTGATGTCCTGGTTGACGACGTCCAGCCAGAGGAAGGTGGCGAGCGGGGCCTCGGTGCGGGTCTTGAACCACATCGACCGCTCGTCGGGTTCCCGGGTGGAGCAGAAGATCTTGCCGTCGGCGCCGGGGGCGGTCCAGGCCCTGCCCATCTCCAGGACGAGGGTGCGGATGCCGGCCTGGCCGAGGCGGAGGGCGGCGACGGCGGCGCCGTAGCCGGAGCCGATGACGATGGCCGGGGCGTTGTCGACGGCGGCGGGCTCGGCCGCCTGGGCGGACCGGAGGTCGATGCGGGTGAGGCCGAGGGTGGCCGCCGTCTGGAGGGCGGCCATACCAAGTATGTGACGTCTCGTCAGCTGACGTTGCATCAGTTTTGCTGTCATGTGCGCAGCATGTGCGGATTTCCCTCCTCCGGCTAGATGCGCGACAGCGATTGGAACGGACCTTCTGAACGGCCTTTCACAACAGCGCTTCCAGCCGTTCCGCCAGCAGATCCCAGCGCCATTTCTCCTCCACCCACTCCCGTCCCCGCTGTCCCATGCGGGCCCGTAGTTCCGGGTCGCCGAGGAGGGTGGTGACGCGTTCGGCGGTGTCCGTGAGGGAGTCGCCCCGGACGACCCAGCCGGTCTCGCCGTCGAGGACGGCGTCGGGGGCGCCGCCGGAGTCGCCGGCGACGACGGGCAGGCCGGTCGCGGAGGCCTCCAGGTAGACGATGCCGAGCCCCTCGACGTCCAGACCGCCCCGGCGGGTGCGGCACGGCATGGCGAAGACGTCGCCGGCGCCGTAGTGGGCGGGCAGCTCGGACCAGGGGACGGCGCCGGTGAAGCGGACGGACCCGGCGACCCCCGTCTCCCGCGCGAGCCGGCGCAGCTCCTTCTCGTACGGGCCGCCGCCGACGATCAGCAGCACCGCCTCCGGCTCCTTCGCGAGAACGCCGGGCATCGCCCGGATCAGCGTGTCCTGCCCCTTGCGCGGCACGAGCCGGGAGACACAGACGACGACCGGGCGGTCGGTGAGCCCGAGCCGGGCGCGGACCTCGTCGCCGCCGGAGCCCGGGTGGAAGGTCTTCTCGTCGACGCCGGGCGGCAGTTGGACCATGCGCCCGGCCGCCTCGGGGGTGAGGGCCGTGGCGATCCGGGAGCGCGTGTACTCGCCCAGATAGGTGATCGTGTCCGTGCCCTCGCCGATCCGCCGCAGCAGCTGCCGGGCGGCGGGCAGCTGCGCCCAGCCCGCCTCGTGGCCGTGCGTGGTGGCCACCAGGCGCGTGGCGCCCGCCCGGCGCAGCGCCGGGGCCATCAGGCCGAGCGGGGCCGCCGCGCCGAACCACACCGACGTACAGCCGTGCTCGCGCAGCAGTGAGACCGCGCGGCGGGTGACGGCGGGCGTCGGCAGCAGCATGGTCGTCCGGTCGCGTACGACGGTGAAGGGCTGCTCGGCGTCGAAGGCGGCCGTCGCCTCGACGCCCTCCCGGCTCCGCTTCCACGTCGACGCGTGGACGACGATCCGCTCGGGGTCCAGCCGCAGCGCCATGTTGTGCAGAAACGCCTGGATACCGCCGGGCCGGGGCGGGAAGTCGTTGGTCACGATCAGGGTCTTGTGCATCGCCGCCGACCCTACCGAACGGGCGCCGGACCGCCGTCCCCAGGCATGTCCACACCACCCCGCGCACATCCCCACCCGGCCCGGCCGTGCTTCACGGCCGCTTCACAGGCCGAGGGGGGATCATGTCCCCCACAGACGCTCCACCGCAGGCGCTCCCCCACAGGCGCGAACCGGAGCGCGGACGGAGACAGGGACTCACGTGGCTCAGACGGACATGACGGGCGCTCGACGGCTCCCGTTCGGGCTGCTCGCGCTCTGGGGCGCCACCCGGCTGCTCCTGCTGCTGTTCGTCTTCAAGGTGTACGTGTTCCCGGGCCCGGACGTCACCGGCGACGTCTCGGTGATCTACCAGGGCTGGTACGGCACCCTGCGCACAGGAACGTATCCCCTGGACGACGTCACCTGGCAGTACCCGCCCGCCGCCGCCCTCGCGATCCTCTCCCCCGCGCTGCTGCCCTTCCTGGACTACGCGTCGGCGTTCTTCGTCCTCGCCCTCCTCGCCGACCTGGTGGTGCTGGCGCTGCTCCTGTACACGGGCGGGCGGCCCGGGAGGAGCCGGCGCGGTGCCTGGGTGTGGGTGGTGGGCCTGCCCCTGCTCGGCCCGACCGGGTACGCCCGCTACGACGTGATGGTGACGGCGGTGGCGGTCGCGGCGCTGCTGGCCGGCAGTCGCCATCCGCGCGCGATGGGGGCGCTGACGGCCTTCGCGGCCCTGCTGAAGGTGTGGCCGGCACTGCTGCTCCTGGGCGCGCGCGGGCGTACGGCCTGGGCGTGGGCGGTGGGCACGGGTCTCGCGGTGGCCGCGCTCCTCGCCCTCTCCATGCCGGGCGCCTTCGCCTTTCTGACGTTCCAGCGGGACCGGGGCACCGAGGTGGAGTCGCTGGGCGCCCTCGTCTTCCATGTGGCCCGGCAGTTCGGCTGGGACGGCCAGGTGCTGCTCAACTACGGCTCGGTGGAGTTCCTCGGCCCGTATGTGGACACCGTGAGCGACGCGGCCCTGCTGCTCAGCGGGGTGGCCTTCGCGTGGCTGCTGCTGTGGCGGGTGCGGGCGCGGCGGTTCGCTCCGCACACGCTCGCGGACGCGGCGTTCGTGGGGGTGCTGATGTTCACGGCCACGAGCCGGGTGATCAGCCCCCAGTACATGGTGTGGCTGGTCGGGCTGGCGGCCGTCTGTCTCTGCTTCCGGGCGAGCCGGATGGGGCTGCCGGCCGTGCTGGTGCTGGTGGCGTCGTTCGTGACCGTTCTGGAGTTCCCGATCTGGTTCGCCCATGTCGTCACCAGCGACTGGCTGGGCGTCACGCTCCTCTTCGTCCGCAACGGCCTCCTGGTCCTGGCGGCGGTGCGCTCCGCGCGCGTGCTGTGGCAGGACACGGTGCCGGGGGCAGCGCGTGAGCCGCTCCCGGGGCGGGCCGCTCGTACGAAGGAGCCGTTGGGTTCCTGAGCGTTTGGTGGGGGTGCGTTCGTCGGGTGCGGGTGGGTGGGGGCTGGTCGCGCAGTTCCCCGCGCCCCTGAAAAAGCAGGGGCCGCGCCCCGTGCTTTTCCAACGGCCCGCAGGGGCCGTTGTTCTCAGGGGCGCGGGGAACTGCGCGAGAAGCCCCACCGGGCCGCACCCGACTACGCACCCCCACCCCACCCGCCCCCACCCCCTCCCTCACCCCAACTGAGCCCGCACATACTCACGCCACCGGCCCGTGAAGTCCCCCACCGTCGTCCCCAGAACCTCCTTCAGCGCCCCCTCCACGGCCCCCTCCCGCTCCCCGTACGCCCCCACGGCCCGGTAGAACTCGTCGAGGCGCACCTCGCCCCACTGGTCGGCGATCATCCGGCACGCCAGCCAGCCCCCCTCGTAGGCGCGGGCCAGCTCGCCGGAGTCGTCGGAGAAGCCGAAGTCGGAGTCGGTGGGGAGGGCCGTGGGGGCGCGGCCCTCCGCGACCGCCCGCCGCAGCTCGGGGGCCACCTCGGGAGCCGCACGGCCGGTGCCCCGGTAGCCGACCCAGTCCGCGTAGCCCTCGGAGAGCCACAGAGGGGTCGCCGCGTCGGTGTGGGCGCGGGTGGCGACATGGGTCGTCTCATGGGTCAGGACGACCTGCCGGCCGAAGTCGCCGAGGACGGCGTACGCGTCGGGATTGACGACGATCCGGTCCGCGGGCGCCTTCGCCGCGCCCCCCGCCTCCCCGGTGGTGACGGCGGCGATCCCCCGGTACCCGGACGCCGGCGCCCCCAGCAGCCCCGCCATCTCCTCCAGCGACTCCGGGACGACGACCACGACCCGCCGCGCCCAGTCCTCGCCCCACGCCTCCGTGACGGCGGGCACGGCCCGGTCCGCCAGCCGCGCGTATTCCCCGAGGGCCCGCGCCGACCGCCCGACCCCCAGCACGAGGCTCCGCTCCCCCCGTACGGCCCGTATCCGCCCCTGCTCCCACAGCTGTTCGGTGCCCTTCTCCGAAGGCTCGTCGGCGGCGACCCGCCACGCCCCGTCGTCGCCCCGGACGAGGGTCAGGGTCCGTACGGCGGTGACGGGCGCCGTGTCGTAGCCGCGGATCCGGTAGCGCAGGGCGGCCTCGGCCGTGGCCCGGTCGCCGGAGCGGTGGAAGGCGTTGAGGCCGTACGACCAGGAGGCCAGCGGCAGGGCGCGGAGGTTGGCGAACTCGGCGGTTCCGGTGGCGAGTTGACCGGCGACGGAGGTGGTCGTCGCCTCGGTGGCGCGGTAGGCCGTGCCGTCCCGCTCCAGGACGGCCGTGGCCCGCCGGTCCAGCATCCGCCGGACGTCGGCGCGGGCGGTGTCGGGGGGCGTGTTGCCGCCGCAGCCGACGAGGAGGGCGAGGGCGAGCGCGACGGCCGAGGGGACGCCTCGGCGTCCCGGGAGCCCGCGCCGGACCCCCGGCCCGGCCTGGGCACGCGTCGTACGCCTTCGAGCAGCCACGTTCCCGATCGTACGGGGGCCCGGTCGCCGTACCGCGCGGCGGCCGGGCCCCCGGGGGGTCGGTCAGGGGCGGGTGACCGAGGCGATCGGCATCATGGCGACGGGGTCGTAGCGGACCGGGGCGCCCGGATAGGGGGCGTGGATGACCTGGCCGTTGCCGGCGTACATGCCGACATGGCTGGCGTCGGACCGGTAGGTGACGAGATCGCCGGGCTGGGCCTGGGAGAGCGGGACCTGGGTGCCGGCGTACCGCTGGGCCTGCGAGGTGCGCGGCAGACCGACACCGGCCTGCCCGTACGACCAGACCATGAGGCCGGAGCAGTCGAAGCCGTCGGGGCCGGTGGAGCCCCACACATAGGGCTTGCCGAGGGCGGAGCGGGCGGCGGCCACGGCGGCGGCGGCGCGGCCACTGGGGGCGACGGCGCCGGAGAGGTCGGGCATGTCGGTGCGGCCGGAGGCGGTGGAGCGGGAGGCGCGGTCGTACTCCTCGCGCTCCTCGTCCGGGAGGGAGTTGAGCAGCCGCCGGGCCGCGGCGAGCTTCCCCTCGACGGACCGCTTGTGCTGGGCGACGGCCTTGCGGTTCTTCTCCAGCTCGGTGAGCTTCTCACCGGCCTCCGCGCGGTTCTGGGAGAGGTCGCGCATGGCCTGCTGGAGGTCGTGGAGTTCGCCGGCCTGGTGGGCGCTGATGCGGTCCAGGGCGGCTGCCGTGTCGAGGTAGTCGTCCGGGTCGTCGGAGAACAGCAGGGCGATCGACGGGTCGACGGCGCCGGAGCGGTACTGGGCGCCGGCGAGCGAACCCAGCGACTCCCGCATGGTGTTGATGCGGTCCTGCTGCCGGGCGATGGAGTCCTGCGCGATGCCGACCTGGTCGCGCAGCTCGTCGGCGCGCTCGTCGGCCTTGTTGTAGGCCTCGGTGGCCCGCTCGGCCTCCTCGTACAGCCGGTCCACCTCGGCCCGGGTGTTGTCGTGCGGCGCGGCGGCGGCCTGCTGGACGGGGATGGCACCGAGGGCGGCGGCAGCGGCGGACAGCACGCCGAGGGCGGCGACCGCGCCCCGGTCGAACCCGGACGGTACAAGACGACTGTGGGACACCACGGGAAGCCGCACTCCCTTCGACGGTGGACAGGGCGCTCCCCGGGCCGGAGGGCGTCCCGGGAGGGGCGCACTCACGGCGGGTGAGGGAAGCGCGGCCGACAGTAGCCGCGCGACCGTGTCCCAGCCAAAGACCTCCGCGGCCACAGAGCGTGATGTCCGGCCTGGGACCCAGGTCACCAGCGGGTGAAGGGGTCAGCACGAGGTGCGGGAATTCGCCCGTTCGGGCGGTGCTGTGTCCTGATCTTGAAGAAAAACAGGGCCGATCGTCACACAGTGTGACGATCGGCCCTGTTCGAGGCGAGTGGGTGTCAGCCGACGACGCGGACACCGAACTGGAAGCTGCCGATGGTGCTCATCGACTCGTAGCGGACGACCTTGCCCGGGTACGGGGCGTGCAGGACCATGCCGTTGCCCGCGTAGAGGCCGACGTGCCCGAGGTCGTTGAAGAACACCATGTCGCCCAGCTTGAGCTGGTCGCGCCCGATCTTCGTGCCGTCGTTCTGCTGCGTGTACGTGGTCCGGCTGATCGAGACACCGGCCTGGGCGTAGGCCCACTGGGTCAGCCCGGAGCAGTCGTAGGAGTTGGGGCCGCTGCCGCCGGAGACGTACGGCTTGCCGACCTGGGTGTCGGCGGCGGCGAGGGCGGCGGCGCCGTAGCTGGAGGCGGGCGCCTCGTTGCCGAGTTCGACGCGGTCCCCGGCGTCGCGGCTGGCGCGGGTCTCCTGCTCGTCCAGGGCGGCCTTCTCCTCGGCCGTCAGGGTGTTGAGGAGCTTCTGCGCGGCGGCCAGCTTGCCCTGGACCTCCTTCTTCTTGTCGGCCAGGGTCTCGCGGGTCTCGGCGAGGTCCTCCAGCTTCTCCGTGGCCTCCTGGCGCTGCTGCGCGAGCGTGCGCTGCTTCTCCTGGATCTTCTTCAGGGACTCGACCTGCTGGCTGGTCAGCTGGTCGAGCGTGGCGGCCTTGTCCAGGTAGTCGTCCGGGTCGGCGGAGAGGAAGAGCTGGATCGAGGAGTCGATGCCGCCCGAGCGGTACTGGGCGCTGGCCGCCAGGCCTATGCCCTCCCGCAGCTCGTTGAGTTCTTCCTGACCCTTGGCGACGTTGTCCTGGATCGTGGAGATCTCTTTTTCGAGCTTCTCCTGCTTCTCCTCGGCCCCGTTGAGCTTGTCGGTGGCCCGCCCGGCGTCCTCGTAGAGCTTGTGGACCTTGGCCTGGACGTCGTCCTTGCTCGGCTTCTCGGCGGGCGCGGCATTGGCGGCCTGCGAGGTGAGGGCCACGGCAGCGGCGGCGGCGGTGGTGAGCACGGTCACACGCGTACGGCTCGGCTGCTTGGGACGACGGTGGGACGCCACGGTAGGTGAACTCCTTCATGTGAGCGACCGGCCGGCGGGGACTCCGGCGACGATCACCCGTTCAGAGGTTTGAGCCCAGACCCTAGTGACCCAACGGTGATCACTTCAAATCCCCCACAGGAAAAATCCCGTCCCACGGCGCACAATTTACACTCAACACACATTCAGTAGCGTTCGGTTGACGCTACGTTGCGCAACCTTTCCGTCAATTCGGGCATAGCGCCTGTTCGTTGCAGTTGTGTCGGACACGACGGAAGGGTCAGGAAAGCCGCTTGAGGAGCACGGCGGAAGCAACCGGGCGGGCACCCGCCTTGGCGATCCCGTCGGCCACCTCGCGGTCGGTGGAGGCGACGATGACCGGCCGGCCGGGCGGCTCGGCGCGCACCAGCTGGCGGATCAACTCGTCGGCGGTGACCCCCGGCTTGGAGAACAGCACCCGCACCCCGCGCGGCGGCGCCAGCAGCACCGGCGCGGCCAGTTCGGCGCCGTCGAAGACACAGGTGACCTCGGCGCCGGTCTGCGCGGCGAGCTGGGAGAGCTGCCCGAGGAGGCGCAGCCGCTGCTTCTCCAGCGGCATCTGCGGATAGCCGGTCTTGGTGACGTTGTAGCCGTCGACGACGAGATGCGCCTGCGGCAGCGCCAGCAACTGGTCCAGGATCGCCGGGTCGTTCTCCGACAGCGCGCGGGCGGCGATGTCCTTCGGGGTCATCCGCCCCGGCTCGACCGCGTCGACGGTCTCGGCGGGCCGTACGGAGACCGGCGGCAGGGCCAGCTCCCGCCGGAGCCCCTGGGCCGCGTCCAGCACGGTGTCGAGGAGCAGCCGTACCCGCATGTCCTCGACGCTGCGGCCCTCGCGGGCGGCCCGCCGGGTCGCCTCCAGGGCGGCTTCCGCCTCCCCGAGCCGCGCCTTGAGCCGCCGGGTCTCGCTCTCGGCGGCGGACACCTGGGCGTGGCTGTCGGTGCGTACGGTCTCCATCTCGGCGTGCAGCTTGCGCAGGGCGGCCTCGCCGCGCTTGACGTCGCTGACGGCCGCCCGGAGCTTGCGGTGCATCGAGTCGGCCTCCTTCTTGGCCGACTCCAGCTCCGCGCGCAGCCGTTCCGTCTCGGCCTTGGTGTGGCCGCGGGCCTCGGCGAGCTGCTCGCGCAGCCGCTCCAGCTCGGCCCGGCTCTCCTCGTCGGCCCGCTCGGCGTCCGCCCGCAGGGCCTCCTCACCGGCCGCCGCGACCAGCTTCACCCAGCCCGTGGGGCGCAGTACGTAGGCCGCGGCCGCCACGTCCAGCGGGTCCGCGGCCGGGGGCGGCGCGCCCGTGTCGAGGGCGCCCGCCAGCTCCGGGTGGGCCTCCCGGAACCGCTCCCCGATGCGCTGTCTGAAGAGCGTGTCGCTCTCCACGGCGGCGGCCATCGCGTTGCCCGCGAACTTCACCCGGCGGGTCGGGGTGAACCGGGCGTACTGCCGCAGCTGTGCGGGCAGTTCGCCGACGGTCAGTCCGCCGAAGCCGTCGGAGACGATCTGCACCACGCGCTTGCGGACGCCCTCGGGCAGCGGACGGTCGAGCACCTCAGCGGCGCCGTCGCCCGGCCCCCCGCCTGAGCTCTCCACCATCCGTCACCCCAAATGTCTGTGCGGGCCGGCTCCCTCAGGAGCCGGCGCCCGGCCTGTCCACGAGTTCCACCTGGTCCACGGCGTTGCACCAGCGGCAGCGCACCGACTCGATGTTCTCACTGACCACGTCGCGCTCCTCGACCTTGGGCTCCCCGGCGAGGTCGAGGTGAACGTACTCGACGACCTTCGACGAGCGGGTCACGTCGAACCGCGTGAGGTTGCCACAGAGCGTGCAGCGCCAGCGGGTGGTGTCCGTCGGCAGGGGAACCGTCATCGTGGCTGCTCTTCCTTCTTCCAGTCTCCGTGAAGCGCCGGCGTCCCGGTGCGTGTGGCTCGTAACCCTACGGCCTGACCGGTACTCGACGCCCGTTCACCTGTGGCGGCGGCACGGATTGCCTCCGGCGGTGCGGTCGATCCCCGTGGGCGGCGAGGCGGTCTGTGCGAGTAGGTACCGTTACGTCATGCTCTGCTCATGATCGGCAAGTGGAGCACCTCGGCCGCCCGCGCCGTACGAAACGAGTCGGCACCGGTGACGTACGGACTGATCGCCGTCTGCTGTGCGCTCTTCCTCGTCGGACCGGCGGCCGGTCTCAACCCCGGGTACGGCACCGGGGAGGAGCTGCTCGCCGCGCAGCGGGCGTACTTCCGGCGCTGGGGCGTCGTCCCCGTGGAACTCTTCGACGGCACCCCGGGCGCGTGGCTCACCCCGCTCACCGCGCTCTTCGTGCACGGCAGCTGGCTGCATCTGCTCGGCAACATGCTCTTCCTCTTCGTCTTCGGGGCGATGGCCGAGGAACGCATGGGCCATGTGGAGTTCGCCCTGTTCTACGTGGGCTGCGGCTGTCTCGCGCTGGTGGCCTACGCGGCGGCGCACGCCGGGTCGCCGCAGTCGCTGGTCGGCGCGTCCGGGGCGATCTCCGCGGTCCTCGGCGCGTTTCTCTTCCTGTTCCCCCGGGCGCGGGTGACGAGCCTCCTGCCGTTCCTCTTCTTCCTCCCGCTGCGGTTCCCGGCGTGGGTGACGCTGCCGTTCTGGGTGGCGCTGCAGTGGCTGGCGGCGGGGCGGCAGACCTCGGGGCCGGGGGTGGCCTATCTGGCGCATCTGGTGGGGTTCGGACTGGGGTTCGTCTACGCGTGGGGGCGTTATGGGCGGACGGCTACAGTGAAGGCGCCCGTCGACGTCCTTGAGGGAGAGAAACAGCCGTGATCACCGCGATCGTGCTCATCAAGACCAGCGTGGACCGGATTCCGGAGATCGCGGAATCGATCGCCGCGATCGAATCCGTGACCGAGGTCTTCTCCGTGACCGGTACCTACGATCTGGTCGCCATGGTCCGGGTGAAGGAACACGAGGACCTCGCGGACGTGATCCCCGGCCGTATCAGCAAGATCCCCGGGGTCCTGGGCACGGACACGCATGTCGCGTTCCGGGCGTACTCGCAGCACGACCTGGACGCCGCGTTCTCCATCGGCCTGGACGGCTGAGCGCGCCCTCGCCGCCCCGGGAACGTGCCTTCGCCGCCCCGAGATGAAGAAATCCTCATCCCGGCCTCATCCGCGGCGGCGGGTCCCCTCCGCAGGATCGTCCCCATGGTCTTCTCCCGCCGGATCGCGGCTCTCGCCGCCGTCGTGGCGATTCCGCTCGGGATCGCCGCGACCAGTTTCGCCCTCACCGACAGCCCGCAGGCTCCGAAGGTGCCGCCGAAGGTGGAGTTGGAGAGCGGATCACCGAGTCCCACACCCACCCGGCCCACGGCGACCCCCAGCGACGAGGTCGTGTCGCGGCCTCCGGTGACCGACGGCTCCGCGAGTGATGACGATGACGACGATGCCGGGCAGGACGGCCGGGACGACGCCGACGACGGCCCCGGTGACGACGGCTGACCGACCGCTCGGGCGGGTCTCGGCCCGGGTCCGGATCCTGCTGTGGCTGCTGCTGGTGATGACCGTGGCGCTGGCCTCGGTCGCGACGACGACGCGGTCGATCCTGCTGCGGGACGTCGACCAGCGCATCGACGAACTGCTCGCACAGGAGGCCGGGGAGTTCACCAACCTCCAGGCGCACGGCGTCGATCCGGAGACCGGTGAGCCGTTCACCGAGCCGTCACGGCTGCTGAAGGTCTTCCTGGAGCGGCAGAACGCCGACCTCGACGAGGAGCTGATCGGGCTCGTCGGCCGAAGCGGACGCGCCCCCGCGCAGTTCTTCCAGCCTCGGGAGATCCCCGTCCCGCGACCGCTGCACGAGGACCCCGCCGCCCGCCGGGCGATCTTCGAGTCGCCCGGGTCCACGGGCACGCTGGACCGGGCCGCCGGGGAGGTCCGCTGGGCCAAGGTGGAGGTCGCCCGCCACGGCTCCGAGCCGGACGCCGCGTTCGTGGTCGCCTTCCACCCGGCGAGCGAGCAGGAACGCGCCGACGAGGTGTTCCGCGTCCTGCTCGCCATCTCCGGCGTCGCCCTGCTGATGACCACCGGGATCGCCTGGGTGGTCGCGGGCCGCATCCTCAAGCCCGTACGGCTGGTGCGGTCCGCCGCCGCCCAGCTCACCGAGCAGGACCTCACCCGGCGCATCCCGGTGCACGGCCGGGACGACGTGGCCGCGCTCGCCGAGACGTTCAACGCGATGCTGGACCGGCTGGAGAGGGCGTTCGCCGCGCAGCGGGAGTTCGTGGACGACGCCGGGCACGAGCTGCGCACCCCCATCACGATCGTGCGCGGGCATCTGGAGCTGATGGGCGACGATCCCGCCGAGCGCGAGGAGACGGTCCGGCTGGTCACCGACGAACTGGACCGGATGAGCCGCATCGTCGAGGACCTGCTGCTGCTCGCCAAGGCCGAGCGGCCCGACTTCGTCCGCCCCGAGCCGGTCCAGCTCGCCGAACTCACCGCCAATGTCTACGTCAAGGCCCGCACCCTGGGCGACCGCGACTGGCAGCTCGCCGAAGTCGCCGATCTGGAGGCCGAGTTGGACCCGCAGCGGATCACCCAGGCGATGGTCCAGCTGGCCCAGAACGCGGTGCAGCACACCACCACCGGCCAGACCATCCGCGTCGGCTCCCGCGCCGAGGGCCCGTCGATCGAGCTGTACGTCGTCGACTCGGGGCCCGGGGTGCAGCCGCAGGACGCCGAGGTGATCTTCGAGCGGTTCCGGCGCGGCACGGCCCGACGCGGCGCCCGGGGCACCGGCGCGGGGCTCGGCCTCGCCATCGTCCGCGCGATCGCCGAGGCGCACGGCGGCCGGGTACGCCTGCACGACACCGAGGGCGGCGGCGCGACCTTCGTCCTGACCCTGGAAGGGGCACGCACATGAACCGCGCCGAGGCCACGAAGGCGCTCCCGTGAACCGCGTCCTCATCGTCGAGGACGAGGAACGCATCGCCTCCTTCGTGGAGAAGGGCCTGCGCGCGGGCGGCTTCACCACGACCGTGGTCGGCGACGGCGACGCGGCCTACGAGTACGCCCTCACCGGCGGCTTCGACCTGATCGTCCTCGACATCGGCCTGCCCGGCCGCGACGGCTTCACCGTTCTGCGCGAGCTGCGCGAGGCCCGGGTCACCGTCCCGGTGATCGTGCTGACCGCCCGGGACTCGGTACGCGACACCGTGGCCGGTCTGGAGGGCGGCGCCGACGACTGGATGACCAAGCCGTTCCGCTTCGAGGAGCTGCTGGCGAGGGTCCGCCTCCGGCTGCGTACGGCGGCCAGGGCCCCCGAGGTGACGATGCTGCGCAGCGGCGACCTGACCCTGGACCTCCGGACGCGCCGGGCCAGGGCCGGGGAGCGCTTCGTGGACCTGACGGCCAGGGAGTTCGTCCTGCTGGAACTCTTCCTGCGCCACCCCGGCCAGGTCCTGTCCCGCGAACAGATCCTGTCGCACGTCTGGGGCTACGACTTCGACCCCGGCTCGAACATCGTGGACGTGTACGTGAGGGCCCTGCGCAAGAAGCTGGGAGCGGCCCAACTGGAAACGGTGAGGGGTATGGGCTACCGCCTGCCGACAACAGCCGCCCCTTGAGGCCGCGGGACTCTCAGGGGCGCGGGGCTGTGTCGATATGCGGCTCCGCCGCGTGGGCGCGACAAGCCCCCACCGGACCCGCACCCGAAATCGACGTGAAGCTTCCTTCATAGACAACTCATCAAGGACTCACTCCCCCTCTGAACCCTTGATGACGTGACCCTGACCCTCCGCCTGGCCACCACCCTCTGCGTGGCCCTCTCCCTCTGCGCCCTACTGATCGTCCCCGGCAACTTCCCCGGCCTCGGCGGAGACGCCCGCCTCACCCTCGCCGTGTTCGCCCTGGCCACCGCCGCCTGGATCGGCACCCCCATCGACGACACCTACATCGCGCTGGGCGCGGGCCTCGCCCTCACCGTCACCGGGGTCATCAGCAACGACACCCTCTTCGGCACCCTCGGCGACGACACCGTATGGCTGCTGATCTGCGCGTTCGTACTGGCGGCGGCGGTGACCCGGACGGGCCTCGCGGGGCGGGCCGCCGCGTTCCTGGTCAGCGGCGCGCGAACCGTACGCCAGCTGACGCACCTGACGACGGCCGCACTCGTGGTGACGGCGTTCGCGGTGCCGGCCACCTCCGGCCGCGCCGCCCTCGCGCTCCCCGTGTTCCTGGCCCTCGCGAAGGCGCTGGCCGACCGGAGACGACTGGTCGTGATGCTCGCGCTGCTGTTCCCGACCGTGATCCTTCTGTCGGCGGTGGCGACCCTGATCGGCGCGGGCGCGCATCTGATCACCGTGTCGGTGCTGTGGGAGGCGACCGGCGACCGGATCGGGTTCACCGAATGGCTGCTGCTGGGGCTGCCGCTGGCGATCGTGTCGTCCCATCTGGCGGCCGAGGCCGTGCTGTTGACGACGACCCGGCGCGCGGACCGCCGGGGCCCCGTGAAGATCACGGTCGAGGAGATCCAGCTGCACAGCGAGCAGCCGGTGACCGGCCCCTGGTCCCCCGCCGAGTCGCGCTGCGCCCTGCTGCTGGCCACGGTCGTGGTCCTGTGGTGCAGCGAGCCGCTGCACCGGGTCTCCCCGGCGGTGGTCGCGCTGATCGGCGCGGTCGTCGCCGCCTCACCGGCGCTGGGCACCGTGCGGCTGAAGGACGCGCTGCGGACCGTGCCCTGGTCGATGCTGCTCTTCATGGCCGCGACGATGGCGATGGGCGTCGCGCTCAGCGACTCGGGAGCGGCGAAGTGGCTGGTCTCCGGGCTGCCCGCGGCCGTCTCCCCCCTGGTGTTCCTGGTGGCGGTCGTGGCGGTCAGCACGGCCGCGCATCTGGTCCTGCAGTCCCGGTCGGCGCGCTCCTCGGTGCTCGTCCCGCTGGTCGTCGCGGCGGCCGTGGGCGCCGGGGTCAACCCGGTCGCCGCCGCGCTCGCCTCCACCGCGGCGGCGGGCTTCTGTCACACCCTCCCCGCCTCCGCCAAGCCGGTCGCCCTCTTCGCCGACCTGCCCGGCACCCCCACCTACACCCCGCGCGACCTGCTGCGGCTCTCCGCCGTGCTGGCCCCGCTGACCGCCGCCCTGGTCGTGCTCTTCGCAGTGGTGCTGTGGCCGGCGCTGGGCGTCCCGCTCGTCCCGTAACCCACTCTCCAGGAGCCCTGAGCACATGCTGAACCGAGTCGCCGTAGCCCCCAGTGGCTTCAAGGAGTCCCTGTCCGCCGAGGCCGCCGCCGACGCCATCGCGGAGGGCGTCCGCCGGGTCCTGCCCGACGCGGAGGTGGACCTGATCCCGCTGGTGGACGGCGGCGAGGGCACGGCCGCCGCGCTGGCCGCCGCCACCGGGGGCCGGCTGGTCCCCCGGATCGCCACGGGCCCGGTCGGCGCACCGGTCGACACCCACTTCGCCCTCATCGGCTCCCACGGCCCGGCGACGACGACGGCGGAGACGGCCGTGGTCGAGATGGCGGCCGTCGCGGGCCTCTCCCTCGTCCCGCACACCCTCCGCGACCCCGGCGCCACGACCACGTACGGCGTCGGCGAACTGATCCGTGCCGCGCTCGACACCGGCGTACGGCGGATCCTGGTCGGCTGCGGCGACTCCGGGACGTCGGACGGCGGGGCCGGTGCCCTCCAGGCGCTGGGCGCGCGACTGCTGGACGCGGACGGTGTCGAACTGCCGCCGGGAGGCGGGGAGTTGCCCCGGCTGCGCCGCGTCGACCCGTCCGGCCTGGACCCCCGCCTCGCGGACGTGGAACTGCTGGTCGCCTGCAACCCGTTCAACGTGCTGTGCGGCGAGCGGGGGGTCGCCCGGGTCTTCGGCCCGCAGAAAGGGGCGACGCCGGAGCGGGTCGAGGAACTCTCGGCGGGCCTGGAGAACTGGGCACGTGTCCTCACCCGCGACCTCGCCCCGCCGCGTACGGATCTCCGGACCGGCCCCGGCACGGGCGCCTCGGGCGGGCTCGGCGCCGGGCTGGCCGCGCTGGGGGCCCGGCTGCTCCCCCGCTTCGAGGTGCTGCTGGGCCATCTGGACCTCGACGCCCGGCTGGCCCGCGCCGATCTGGTCATCACGGCCGAGGGCGCCCTCGATCACCAGACCCCTCGGGGCAAGGTGCCCGCCGAGGTGGCCCGCCGCGCCAAGCTGCACGGCCGCCCGGTCCTCGCCCTCGCGGGCACCCTGGGCGAGGGCGCGCACCAGGTGCCCGGCGTGGACGCGTACACCGGCATCCTGCCCGCGCCGATGGCCCTCGCCGAGGCCCTGGTCCGCGCACACGAGCTGCTCACGGACGCCACGGAACGGGCGCTACGGATGATCGTGCTGGGCGCGCGGGTGACGGCCGGAACGGCCGGAACGGCCGGAACGAATGGCGCGGTCAGCGCGGTTCAGACGGCTGGCGCGGTTCAGACGGCCGGGACGCAACGACCGTCCTCCGTGCGGTAGTTCCACTGCGCGCCGTTGCTCACCAGCTCCTTCACCGCGCCCACGAACCGCTCCACGTGCTCGTCGGGGGTGCCCGCGCCGAAGCTCACCCGGATCGCGTTGAGGGACCGCTCGCCGGGCGCGGCCTCGGGTGCGCCGCACTCGCCCTGCGCCTGCGGCTCACTGCCGAGGAGGGCGCGGACGAGGGGGTGCGCGCAGAAGAGACCGTCGCGTACGCCGATGCCGTACTCGGCGGAGAGCGCGGCGGCGAAGTGGGAGCTGTTCCAGCCCTCTACGACGAAGGAGAGGACACCGACGCGCGGGGCGTCGTCCCCGAAGAGGGAGAGGATCCGCACCTCGGGCACCTCGGCTAGCCCGGCCCGTACGACGTCGATCAGATACCGCTCACGGGCGACCAGCGTGTCGAACCCGGCCTCGGTGAGGGCCTTGCAGGCGGAGGCGATGGAGTAGGCGCCGATGACGTTGGGCGAGCCGGCCTCGTGCCGGGCGGCGGTCTCGTGCCACTCGACGTCCACACCGCCGTCGGTGCGCCGGGTGACCTTGCGGGAGGCTCCGCCCCCGGCGAGGTACGGCTCGGCCGCGGTGAGCCAGTCGGCGCGGCCGGCGAGGACGCCCGAGCCGAAGGGCGCGTACAGCTTGTGGCCGGAGAAGGCGACCCAGTCGACGTCCAACTCCTGTACGGAGACGGGGTGGTGGGGTGCCAGCTGGGCCGCGTCGAGCACGATCCGCGCACCGTGCGCGTGCGCGGCGGCGGCCAGCTCCCGCACCGGCCAGATCTCCCCGGTGACATTGGAGGCACCGGTGACGCACACCAGCGCCGGCCCGAACGGGTCGCGTCCGGCGAGCGCGGTCTCCAGGGTGGCGACGGCCTGCTCGGGCGTCCGGGGCGCGTCCAGGTAGGTCACCCGCGCGTCCCGCCAGGGCAGCAGCGAGGCGTGGTGCTCGGTCTCGAAGACGAAGACCTGGCAGTCGGCGGGGAGGGCGGCGGCGAGGAGGTTCAGCGAGTCGGTGGTCGACCGGGTGAACACGACCTGGTCGCCGTCCCGGCAGTCGAGGAACTCGGCGACGGTCCTCCGGGCGTTCTCGAAGAGGTCCGTCGACAGCTGCGAGAGGTACCCGGCGCCCCGGTGCACGCTCCCGTAGTACGGCGCGTACGCCGCCACGTCGTCCCAGACGCGCTGCAGGGCCGGGGCGCTGGCCGCGTAGTCGAGGGCGGCGTAGGTGACCTCGCCGCCGGTGACGAGCGGGACGGTGACATCTCGCCCCAGAACGGACAACGGGGCACAAACGGACTGGTCGGCGGCAGCGGTGAAGACGGACATGGCGAACTCCCGTGAGAGGCATGCGCGAAGGAAGGGAAGGGCGCATGTGGAGGAAAGAGAGAAGGGTGCGCGGAGGCGGGGCTCGGCGGCCCTATCGCATTCGCTTGCTCACGGAAGACTCCCTCGTAACCGCGCTTGCCGTAGACCTCGCTGCCTATGGCCCGGTCTTCACCCGGGGCACCCCGCCACGGACGGAGGGTTGCCGGACAGCCAGCCGGGGCTATGGGCTGTCACTCATGACCTGTCGAAAACCTACGTGAAGTGATCGTCGCGCCGCAACTTGTGTCCGGATGTTGGGCGGGTGCGGGCCGGTGGGGGCCGGTGGGGGCCGGTGGGGCTTCTCGCGCAGCCCCGGCTTTTCAGGGGCGCGGGGAACTGCGCGACCAGCCCCCACGCACCCGCACCCGCACCCGCACCCGCACCCGCACCCGCACCCGCACCCGCAGAACTACCGGTTCGTCGCCGCGACCCACCGCTCAAGGGCCCGCCGAGCCGCCCCGGAATCGATCGACTCCGCCGCCTTCGCCATCCCGTCCCGCAGCTGCTCCGCGAGCGACGCGGATGTCGGGTCCAACGCCACCAGCGCCGCCGCCGAGTTGAGCAGGACCGCATCCCGCACGGGACCGGTCTCCCCACCCAGCAACCGCCGCGCGACATCCGCGTTGAAGGACGCGTCGGCCCCCCGCAGCGCCTCCACGGGCACCAGCTCCAGGCCGACGTCACGCGGGTCGAACGCCTCTTCCGTCACCTTGCCGTCCCGGACGACCCACACCCGCGACGTCGCCGTGGTCGTCAGTTCGTCCAGGCCGTCGTCGCCGCGGAAGACCAGTGACGAGTTGCCGCGCTCGGCGAGGACACCGGCCATGATGGGCGCCATCCGGGGGTCGGCGACACCGACCGCCTGGGCCCGCACCTTCGCCGGGTTCGCCAGCGGCCCCAGCGCGTTGAAGACGGTCCGGATGCCCAACTGCCCGCGCGCGGCGGCCACATGACGCAGCGCCGGATGGAACTTCACCGCGAAGCAGAAGGTGATCCCGGCCTCCTCGGCGACCTCGGCGACCCGCTTCGGCGTCAGCTCCAGATTGACGCCCAGCTTCTCCAGCACATCGGAAGCCCCGGACGCAGACGACGCGGCCCGGTTGCCGTGCTTGACGACCTTCGCGCCCGTACCGGCGACGACGATCGACGACATCGTGGAGATGTTGACGGTCTTGGCGCCGTCCCCGCCCGTACCGACGATGTCGACGGTCTTCCCGGACACCTCGATGACATTGGCGTGCTCGTACAGCGCCTCGACGAGACCGGTGATCTCGTCGACGGTCTCCCCCTTGGCCCGCAGCGCCACCACGAACCCGGCGATCTGCGCGTCCGTCGCCTCACCGCGCATGATCTGGTCCATCGCCCAGAACGTGGCGCCGGCGTCCTGGTCCTGCCCGGAGAGCAGCGCGTTCAGCACGGTGGGCCAGGAACGGCCCGCCGCGGTGTCGCCTCCAGCGGGGGTCACAGCGCTCATAGCCGCTCCTGGGTGTCGTGGCGCGCGAGATGCCGCGCGATCCATGAAATCAAAAGTGCGCTCCCACCCTATCCAGCCACGGGCACGGCGAAGGGCCCCCGTCCGAAGATCGGACGGGGGCCCTTCGACCGTGGTGTGGCGAAGCGAAGCGATCAGTGGTGGCCGTGGCCGCTCGTGATCTCCTTGTACTCCTCGACGGTCGGCTTGGCGATCTGGCTGTCCTCGCCGTAGTAGCCCTTGCTCAGCTTGGCGCGGAGCTTCTGCAGGCGGGTGACCTTGCGGGCGACACCGTTCTCGTCGACCGCGGCACCGATCTCGGCCGGGGCGTACTGCTCGTGCGCCGTGAGCGTGTGCAGCTGCTCCTGGCTGAGCGGCTCGTGGACCTCGATGAACTCACCGTGCGGCAGGCGCTTGATGATGCCGGTCTCGCGACCGTGCAGGATCTTGTCCTTGTCCCGCCGCTGCAGGCCGAGGCAGATGCGCTTGGTGACGATGAACGCGAGGACCGGGGCCACGAAGAACGCGATCCGGACGAACCAGGTGATCGAGTTGATCGACAGGTGGAAGTGGGTCGCCCAGAGGTCGTTTCCACCACCGATCAGCAGGACCATGTACCAGGTGATCCACGCGACACCGAAGGCCGTACGGGTCGGGGCGTTGCGCGGGCGGTCCAGGATGTGGTGCTCGCGCTTGTCGCCGGTGACCCAGGACTCGATGAACGGGTAGACCGCGATCGCCACCAGGACCAGCGGGAAGATCACCAGCGGGATGAACACACCCAGGACGAGCGTGTGGCCCCAGAAGTTGATCTCCCAGCCCGGCATGACACGGATCAGGCCCTCGGAGAAGCCCATGTACCAGTCGGGCTGGGCGCCGGTGGAGACCTGGTCGGGCCGGTAGGGGCCCATGGTCCAGATCGGGTTGATCGTGGCGATCGCCGAGATGACCGCGATGACACCGAAGACCAGGAAGAAGAAGCCGCCCGCCTTCGCCATGTACACGGGGAGCAGCGGCATGCCGACGACGTTGTTGTTCGTCTTTCCGGGGCCCGCGTACTGCGTGTGCTTGTGGTAGAAGACCAGGATCAGGTGCGCCACCAGCAGGCCGAGCATGATGCCCGGCAGCAGCAGGATGTGGACCGAGTAGAAGCGGGCCACGAAGTCGCCGCCCGGGAACTCGCCGCCGAAGAGGAAGAACGACAGGTACGTGCCGACGATCGGCACGGACAGGACCGCGCCCTCCATGAAGCGGACACCGGTGCCGGAGAGCAGGTCGTCCGGGAGCGAGTAGCCGGTGAAGCCGGTGAACATGCCGAGGACGAACAGCAGGAAGCCGAACAGCCAGTTGACCTCACGCGGCTTGCGGAACGCGCCCGTGAAGAACACCCGCATCATGTGCACGAACATGCCGGCGAGGAAGACCAGCGCCGCCCAGTGGTGGATCTGCCGGATCAGCAGACCACCGCGCACCTCGAAGGAGATGTGCATGGTCGAGTTGAACGCCTCGGACATCAGCTGTCCCTGCAGCGGGACGTAGCTGCCGTGGTACTCCACCTCGTTCATCGACGGGTGGAAGAACAGCGTCAGATACACACCCGTGAGGATGATGATGATGAAGCTGTACAGGCAGATCTCACCCAGCATGAACGACCAGTGGTCGGGGAAGATCTTGCGCATGTTGGCCTTGGCCAGGGAGTAGATCCCGAGCCGGCCGTCGGCCCAGTCGGCGACGCGCTCGCCGGCCGGTGCCTTCTCACGCTTGTCGCGTGCGTCGGTGGTGGTTGCAGTACTCATCCGCGCTCCCAGAAGGCAGGACCAACGGGCTCTTCGAAGTCGCTGACCGCTTCGAGGTAGCCGTCTTCGCCGACGGTGATCCTCAGCTGCGGAAGGGCGTGACCCGCGGGGCCGAAGATGACCCGGCCGCCGTCGGCGAGGTCGAAGGTGGACTGGTGGCAGGGGCAGAGCACGTGGTGCGTCTGCTGCTCGTACAGGGAGATCGGGCAGCCCACGTGGGTGCAGATCTTCGAGAACGCCACGATGCCCTCGTGGGACCACTCCAGCTCGCGCTTGTCCTTGATGTCGTCCGGCTGGATCCGGACGATCATCAGGGCGTCCTTGGCGATGTTCTTCTGGAAGTCGTGGTCGTGCTCGCTCAGGCCGTCCGGCATGGCGAAGGTCAGCGACCCGACCGCGACGTCCGAGGCACGCAGCGGCTCGTTGGTGTTCATGTTGACGAGCTTCTTGCCCTTGGCCCAGGTGGTGTGCCGCAGCTTGGTGCCGGGCGCGGGGCCGAGGCCGCCGAGCAGGAAGACACCGGAGAGCGGGAACAGGGCCAGCGCGCCGAACATCGTGGTGCGGATCAGCTTGCGACGGCCGATCACCGACTCCTCGGCACCGGCCTTGAAGTCGGCCAGGACCTTGGCCTTGACCTCGGGCGCGGCCTCGATCGGGTGGCGCTCGTCGGCGACCTCGACGTCCGACATCAGCGTGCGGGCCCAGTGGACCGCGCCGGCGCCGATGCAGAACAGCGACAGGCCCAGCGTCATGCCCAGCGCGAAGTTCAGCGCGCTGATGTGACCGATCGGCCAGACGTAGATCGACTTGTCGACGTCGATCACCAGGTACGAGGCGATGAAGCCGACGGTGGCCAGCATCGACACCGTGAACAGCAGGGCGACCGTGCGCTCGGACCGCTTCGCGGCCCGCTCGTCGATGTCCTGGATCCGGTGCTCGTGGGGCGGGAGGCCGGGGTCCGCGAAGGGGTTCTTCTCGTCCGCGACCTTCACCGCGCCGTGCGCGTCGTGCGCGTCGTCCTGCGCTGCGGGCAGGTTCTCTTCTGGAATCTCTTGGCTACTCATGACTTCTTGGCCTTTGCGGTCCGAGCGGCGACCCACACGGCGACGGCGATCAGCGAACCGAGTCCGAAGACCCAGCCGAACAGACCCTCGCTGACCGGACCGAGCCCGCCGAGGCTGAGGCCACCGGGCTCCACGGTCTCGTCACCGTTGACCGCGTCGAGGTACGCGATGATGTCCTTCTTGTTCTCCTCCGACAGCGTGGTGTCGGGGAAGGACGGCATGTTCTGCGGGCCGGTCTCCATGGCCTCGTAGATGTGCTTCGGGTCGACACCCTTCAGGGGCGGCGCGTACTTGCCCTCGGACAGCGCACCACCCTGGCCGGTGAAGTTGTGGCACTGCGCGCAGTTGGTCCGGAACAGCTCGCCACCCTCGGCGATGTCCGCGCCCTCGGGGTCGTACTCGTTCTCGGTCGGGATCTCCGGGCCGGCGCCCAGCGACGAGATGTACGCCGCGAGCTGGTCGATCTCGGCCTGCGAGTAGATGACCTTCTTCTTGGGGACCTGCGCGCCCGGCTGCTGGGCCGGCATCCGGCCGGTGCCGACCTGGAAGTCGACGGCCGCCGCGCCCACACCCACCAGGGACGGACCGTCGGAGGTGCCCTGACCGCCGGTGCCGTGGCAGCTGGCGCAGCCTACGGCGTAGAGCTTCTTGCCCTCCTCGATGGTGAGGGTCTGGGCGGTTTCATCGGCCTGCGCCTTTTCCGCGGGGGCGAAGGCGGTGTAGAGCCCCGCGCAGGCCGCCAGCGCGATGAATAGGACGACGACCGCCGCCAGCGGATGGCGTCGTCGTGCGGAGAGCTTTTTCACGGATTACCCCGGTGTCAGGATCTTCTGCGTCGGTGCTTCTGGAAGGGTGGTTCTCGGTGCGAGGCAGGCGTACGGTCCGCCCGGCCCGGCCGCCCGGTCTACTTGATCATGTAGATCGTGGCGAAGAGGCCGATCCAGACGACATCGACGAAGTGCCAGTAGTAGGACACGACGATGGCCGCGGTCGCCTGCTCGTGGGTGAACCTCTTGGCCGCGTAGGTGCGTCCGAGGACCAGCAGGAAGGCGATGAGACCGCCCGTCACGTGCAGGCCGTGGAAGCCGGTGGTCAGATAGAACACCGAGCCGTACGGGTCGGACGAGAGCGACAGGCCCTCGTGCTTGACCAGCTCGGTGTACTCGAAGACCTGGCCGCCGATGAAGATCGCACCCATCACGAACGTGACGATGAACCACATCCGGAGCTTCTTCACGTCCCCGCGCTCGGCGGCGAACACG
Organism: Streptomyces phaeolivaceus; assembly: GCF_009184865.1. Taxonomy (NCBI): domain Bacteria; kingdom Bacillati; phylum Actinomycetota; class Actinomycetes; order Kitasatosporales; family Streptomycetaceae; genus Streptomyces; species Streptomyces phaeolivaceus. The sequence goes on from NZ_CP045096.1 coordinate 2,360,266, forward strand.
CCGAGCTGGCAGGTGAGGGAGGAGAGCACCAGGATCGTGGTGTTCGTCGCCGAGAACGGGAAGTTCAGGGTGTCGGCCTTCTCGGTCCAGAACTCCGGACCGGTCACCGATCGCAGGGTGAAGTACATCGCGAAGAGGGCCGCGAAGAACATCAACTCGGAACTCAACCAGATGATGGTTCCGACGCTGGTGAGGTTCGGCCGGTTGACCGACGGGTGCGCGTGCCCGGTTTCTACTGTCGTTGCTGTCGCCACGACCGACATTATGTCGGTCGCTTATCCCGCCCTCACTCCGGGGGGTGCCGTTCGGAGTGTTGCTCCCCTCCGTACCGGTGCTGACGTGGTGTTCGAGGGAGTAGCATCCGCGCATCGGGCCTGTCCTTAAGACGCTGACGTCACGGAGGAACAATGCAGCCGACCGCCACGGTGCTGGTCTACAGCGACGACGCCAACACCCGCGAACAAGTTCGGTTGGCGACGGGGCGCCGTCCGGCACCGGACGCTCCTCAGGTGGAGTTCCTGGAGTGCGCGACCCCCGCCGCCGTCCTCAAGGAGCTGGACAGGGGCGGGATCGACGTCTGTGTCCTCGACGGCGAGGCCGTGCCGATGGGGGGCATGGGGGTGTGCCGGCAGATCAAGGACGAGATCTTCGAGTGCCCGCCGGTACTGGTGCTGATCGGACGGCCGCAGGACGCGTGGCTGGCGACCTGGAGCCGGGCGGACGCGGCGGTGACGTTGCCGGTGGAGCCGGTGGAGTTCGCTTCGGCGCTGGCTTCCTTGCTGCGTCGGAAGTCGGCATTGAGCGCCTGATGGCTCGGGGGGGGCGCCGGCCGCGTCCCCCTTACACCGACTCGGGTCGCAGGCGGGCCTGTACCTGGGGTCCAGGTACCTCCTTCGTGCCGCCCACCAGGGCGCTGCCCTCGCGCCAGTTCTTCCAGTCGAGGTTCCAGTCGCCGTAGCCGTTGCCGAAGGGGGCCATGGTGTCGCCGCCCGAGTTGACGACCTCGACGATGTCGCCCTCGTTGATGGTGTCGTAGAACCACTGGGCGTTGCCCATGCTCATGCCGGTGCAGCCGTGGCTGACGTTGGCGTATCCCTGGGAGCCGGTCGACCAGGGGGCGGCGTGGACGTACTCGCCGCTGTTGGTGACCCTGACGGAGTGGTGCACGGTCAGGTCGTAGAAGTCCGACGCGCCTATGCTGGCGCTGGTCATCCGTACGGTGCCTTCCTTGGCCAGTACGACCTTGACCCCGTTGCGGGTGTCGTAGCCGGGCCGGCCCGTGGTGACCGGTATCTCCTTGATCACCTCGTCGTTCTTGTAGACCGTCATGTGGTGCGAGGCGGCGTCCGTGACGGCGACTATCTTGGCGCCGGTCGTCAGCTCGATGGGCTCGGCCTTCCCGCCCCAGAGCCGGTCGCCTATCTTCAGGCCCTCCAGGTTGCTGTGCACCCGGATGGTGGCGTCGGCGGGCCAGTACTCCTTGGGCCGGTAGTGGAGCTTCTTGTCGTCCACCCAGTGCCAGGCGCCGTCCGCCGCGGGGGTGGAGTCCACCTTGAGGGCGCGTTCCACGACGGCTCGGGCCGCCTTGTCCTTGACCGGCCGGCTCAGTTCGGCGGTGACGGGCTGGCCGACGCCGTACCGGCCCTCCTCGGGGCCGAAGGTGACGTCCAGGCGCTTCTTGGTGAGGGGGCGGCCGGTGTCGAAGGCGAGGGTCTCGCGGCCGGGGGCGCCGTCCTCGTCCTCGGTGCTCACCCGGACCGTGTAGCGGGCGTTGGCGGCGAGCGGGGAGGTGGAGTGCCAGCGGCCTCCGTCGGCGGAGAGTTCGCCCGCCACGAAGCGTCCTGCGGCGTCCACGGCGGTGACGTCGGTGATGCGTCCGTCGTCCTCGGCGGTGACTTCCAGCGGCTTGTCGGGGTCGGCCTTCTCGCCGTCCCCGGTGGGGGCGTTGAAGGAGACGTGGTCGGCCGCGTCGTAGGGCTTGCCCGAGAGCGGGTGGCCCCCGGAACCGCAGGCGGTGACGCCCGCTCCCAGGGAGACCACCAGCAGGGCGCAGCCGGCGACCGTGCGGTTACGGGGTGAGTTGCTCATGGGTTCAACGTAGGAACGGCCGTGGGGCGTGGCGCGTCGGGTGGGCCGAGTGGGCGACGTACGGCGTGGCGAACGGGGGAAGCCCGGACCTCCTGTCGGAGTGTCCGGGCTTCCGTGCGCGCGGTGCGTGCTAGCGCCGCGTGGCGCGTGCTACTGGTTCTGGTTCTCGCCGCGGTAGTACTCGAAGACCCAGCCCCAGAGGCCGATCATGATGATCGGGGCCGAGAAGTACAGCAGCCACCAGCCGAAGACGACGCCCATGAAGGCGAGCGCGCCGCCCACGCCGAGGGCGAGGGGCTGCCAGCTGTGCGGGCTGAAGAAGCCCAGCTCACCGGCGTCGTCCGCGACGTCGGCCTCCTTGTTGTCCTGCGCGCCGACGTCGACCCGCCGGGCCGTGAAGGCCAGGTAGTAGCCGACCATGATGCACAGGCCGAAGGCGAGGAAGAGGGCCGTGGTACCGGCCGGCTCCTTCGACCACACGCCGTAGACGATCGCCATGGCCAGCACGAAGACTGCCAGCCAGATGAACATCTTGCCTTGGACCTTCACTTGCCGGCCTCCTTGCCGCTGGCCGCGAGCTCGGCCGCCGGGCCGCCGTGCGCGAGCTGTTCGAGCGCGGCGATCTCCGGGTGGTGCAGGTCGAACGCCGGGGATTCACTCCGGATCCGCGGCAGGGTGAGGAAGTTGTGCCGGGGCGGCGGGCAGGAGGTCGCCCACTCCAGCGAACGGCCGTAACCCCACGGGTCGTCGACCTCGACCTTCTTGCCGTACTTGGCCGTCTTCCACACGTTGTAGAGGAACGGCAGGATCGACAGGCCGAGGACGAACGAGGCGATCGTGGAGATCGTGTTCAGGGCGGTGAAGCCGTCGGCCGCGAGATAGTCCGCGTACCGGCGCGGCATGCCCTCCGCGCCCAGCCAGTGCTGGACGAGGAACGTGCCGTGGAAGCCGATGAACAGCGTCCAGAAGGTGATCTTGCCGAGGCGCTCGTCGAGCATCTTGCCCGTCATCTTCGGCCACCAGAAGTGGAAGCCGGAGAACATCGCGAAGACGACGGTGCCGAACACCACGTAGTGGAAGTGCGCGACCACGAAGTACGAGTCCGAGACGTGGAAGTCCATCGGCGGCGAGGCCAGGATGACACCGGTCAGACCACCGAAGGTGAAGGTGATCAGGAAGCCGGTGGCCCAGAGCATCGGGGTCTCGAAACTCAGCGACCCCTTCCACATCGTTCCGATCCAGTTGAAGAACTTCACGCCCGTCGGTACGGCGATGAGGAACGTCATGAAGGAGAAGAACGGGAGGAGTACACCGCCGGTGACGTACATGTGGTGGGCCCACACCGTCACGGACAGACCCGCGATCGCGATGGTCGCGCCGATCAGGCCCATGTAGCCGAACATCGGCTTGCGGGAGAAGACCGGGATGACCTCGGAGATGATGCCGAAGAACGGCAGGGCGATGATGTACACCTCTGGATGGCCGAAGAACCAGAAGAGGTGTTGCCAGAGCAACGCGCCGCCGTTGGCCGCGTCGAAGACGTGCGCACCGAACTTGCGGTCCGCCTCCAGGGCGAACAGCGCCGCCGCGAGGACGGGGAAGGCGAGCAGGACCAGGACGGCGGTCAGCAGCACGTTCCACACGAAGATCGGCATGCGGAACATGGTCATGCCGGGCGCGCGCATGCAGATGATCGTGGTGATGAAGTTGACCGCGCCGAGGATGGTGCCGAAGCCGGAGAAGGCCAGACCCATGATCCACATGTCGGCGCCGATGCCGGGCGAGCGGACCGCGTCGGACAGCGGGGAGTAGGCGAACCAGCCGAAGTCGGCCGCGCCCTGCGGGGTGAGGAAGCCACCGACCGCGATGAGCGAGCCGAAGAGGTACAGCCAGTACGCGAACATGTTCAGCCGCGGGAACGCCACGTCGGGCGCGCCGATCTGCAGCGGCATGATCCAGTTGGTGAAACCGGCGAACAGCGGCGTCGCGAACATCAGCAGCATGATCGTGCCGTGCATCGTGAACGCCTGGTTGAACTGCTCGTTCGACATGATCTGCGTACCCGGGCGGGCGAGCTCGGCGCGCATGAAGAGCGCCATGACGCCGCCGATGCAGAAGAACGCGAACGACGTCACCAGGTACAGCGTGCCGATCGTCTTGTGGTCGGTGGTGGTCAGCCACTTGACCACTACGCTGCCGGGCTGCTTGCGCCGGACGGGCAGCTCGTCCTCGTACGAGCCCTCGTCTGCGGCAGTGCCCTGGGGTTCGTTGATGATGCTCACAGCTGGTTCACCTCCCGGTCCTTCTCGTGCTGCGTCTGCTCGATGCCCGCCGGGACATAACCGGTCTGGCCCTTCTCGGCCAGCTCCTTCAGGTGCTGCTCGTACCGCTCCTGGGAGACGACCTTCACGTTGAAGAGCATCCGGGAGTGGTCGACGCCGCACAGCTCGGCGCACTTGCCGAGGAACGTGCCCTCCTGGTTGGGCGTCACCTGGAACACGTTGGTGTGGCCCGGGATGACGTCCTGCTTCATCAGGAACGGCACCACCCAGAAGGAGTGGATGACGTCACGCGAGGTCAGCACGAAGCGGACCGTCTTGCCCTCGGGCAGCCACAGGGTGGGGCCGGGGTTGCCGGTCTGCGGGTTCTTGTCGCCGGGGGTGCCGCAGGTGTAGACGCCGCCCGCGTTGTCCGGGAACTGGTTCTTCCACTTGGTGGGAACCGCGTCCAGGTTCTCGTCGGTCTTCGCGTCGCCGGTCGACCCGTCGACGTTCTCGATGTAGTTGAAGCACCAGCTCCACTGGAAGCCGACGACGTTGATGGTGACGTCCGGCTTCTTCGACGTGTCGAGGAGCTTCGACTCGTCGCGGGCGGTGAAGTAGAACAGCACCGAGACGATGATCAGCGGGACGACCGTGTACAGCGCCTCGATGGGCATGTTGTACCGGGTCTGTGGGGGAACTTCGACCTTGGTGCGGCTGCGCCGGTGGAAGAAAGCACTCCACAGGATCAGGCCCCAGACCAATACGCCCGTGGCGAGCGCGGCGGCCCAAGAACCCTGCCACAGGGAGAGGATCCGCGGAGCCTCTTCCGTGGTCGGGGTGGGCATACCAAGGCGGGGAAAGTCCTTGTATGTGCAACCGGTGGCGGTCGCCAGGACCAGGCCCGCAGTCAGTGCCTGCAGCAGCTTCCGCCGCATCGGGCGCCGCGGCGAGCGGTCGGAGCCGTTGGGACTCACGTAGCGCCTTCCCGAGAGTCTCGCCCGCGCGGTATGGCTGCGGCCTTCTCGCTGGTCGGTCGCCGCCCTGCGTCGGGCAGGGGTTTGGATGTTTATGCGGACCAAACCCTACTGGACGCGATTTGGGGTCGCGCGGGGAGGGGGTACCAACTCGCCGGGGGTCACTTGTAGCGCCTAGCTGGGGTGGGCGGGTGCGCCTAATAGCTCGGGAGTTCGGGTGGTTTGGCGGGTGCGCGCGCGTTGTGGTTGTTCGCGCAGTGCCCCGCACCCCTTGGGGGCAGCCCTGCTTATAGCGTGGAGGTGTGGCGTACTTCGACTCTGCATCCTCCGCTCCCCTTCATCCCGTTGCCCGGCAGGCGCTGGTGGCCTCGCTGGACGAGGGGTGGGCCGATCCCGCGCGGTTGTATCGGGAAGGGAGGCGGGCGCGCCTGTTGTTGGATGCCGCCCGGGAGGCCGCCGCCGAGGCCGTGGGGTGCCGTCCGGACGAGTTGGTCTTCACCCCGTCGGGGACGCGGGCCGTGCACTCCGGCGTCGCGGGGGCGCTGGCCGGACGGCGGCGGGTGGGGCGTCACCTGATCGTGTCGGCGGTCGAACACTCTTCGGTGCTGCACGCGGCGGAGACCCATGAGGCGGACGGCGGGACGGTCGCCCGGGTGGCGGTGGCCCGTACGGGATCGGTGTCCGCGTCCTCGTACGCCGAGGCCCTGCGCGACGACACCGCGCTGGCCTGTCTGCAGTCCGCCAACCACGAGGTGGGGACCGCGCAGCCGGTGGCCGAGGTGGCGGAGGTGTGCCGGGCGGCCGGGGTGCCGTTGCTGGTGGACGCGGCACAGTCGCTCGGGTGGGGGCGGGTGGACGGGGACTGGTCGGTACTGACCGCCAGCGCCCATAAATGGGGTGGTCCGCCCGGGGTCGGGCTGCTCGTCGTACGCAAGGGCGTCCGGTTCTCGGTGCAAGGGCCCGCCGACGAGCGGGAGTCGGGGCGGGCGGCCGGGTTCGAGAACATCCCGGCGATCGTGGCCGCCGCCGCCTCGCTGCGGGCCGTACGGGCCGAGGCGGACGCGGAGGCGGTACGGCTGCGGGAGTTGACGGAGCGGATCCGGGCGCGGGTGCCTTCGCTGGTGCCCGATGTGGAGGTGGTGGGCGACCCGGAGCGGCGGCTGCCGGGGGTCGTCACCTTCTCCTGTCTCTATGTCGACGGGGAGACACTGCTGCACGAGCTGGACCGCGCGGGCTTCTCCGTCTCCTCCGGTTCCTCCTGTACGAGCAGCACGCTGACGCCCAGCCATGTGCTGCGGGCCATGGGGGTGCTGAGCGAGGGGAACGTCCGGGTGTCCCTGCCGATGGGGGCGGTGGAGGAGGACGTCGAGCGGTTCCTGTCGGTGCTGCCGGGGGCGGTCGCGGCGGTCCGGGAGAAGCTGGGGGCGCCCGTGTCCGCCGCCGAGGTGTCCGTGGCGAAGTCCGCGGAGGAGGGCGTCCTCGTCGTGGACGCCCTCGGCAGGCGGTGCCCGATCCCCGTCATCGAACTGGCCAAGGTCATCGGCGACGTCCCGGTCGGCGGCACGGTCCGCGTCCTCTCCGACGACGAGGCGGCCCGCCTGGACATCCCGGCGTGGTGCGAGATGCGGGGCCAGGAGTACGTGGGCGAGGAGCCGGCGGAGCGGGGTTCGGCGTATGTGGTGCGCCGGGCGCGTTAGCGGGCGCCCCGCGCCTCTTGGTTCTCCAGGGGCGCGGGGCGGTGTCCCACCTCAGCCCAGGTGCTTCTTCACCTCTGCCGCCGCCTCGTCGCCGTACGCCTTCGTGAACCGGTCCATGAAGTGCGCCCGGCGCAACGCGTACTCCTGCGTGCCGACCGTCTCGATCACGAGGGTCGCGAGCATGCAGCCGACCTGCGCCGCCCGCTCCAGCGAGACCCCCCAGGCCAGCCCCGAGAGGAACCCCGCGCGGAACGCGTCGCCGACGCCCGTGGGCTCGGCCTTGCGCTCCTCCTCGGGGCAGCCGACCTCGATCGGGTCCTCGCCGGCCCGCTCGATCCGGACGCCCCGCGCGCCGAGGGTGGTGACCCGGTGGCCGACCCTGCCGAGGATCTCCTCGTCGGACCAGCCGGTCTTGGACTCGATGAGGCCCTTCTCGTACTCGTTGGAGAAGAGGTAGGTCGCGCCGTCCAGCAGTATCCGGATCTCGTCGCCGTTCATCCGGGCGATCTGCTGGGAGAAGTCCGCGGCGAACGGGATGCTCCGGGAGCGGCACTCCTCCGTGTGGCGGAGCATCGCCTCGGGGTCGTCCGCGCCGATCAGGACGAGGTCGAGTCCGCCGACGCGGTCGGCGACGGTCTTCAGCTCGATGAGGCGGGCCTCGCTCATCGCGCCGGTGTAGAAGGAGCCGATCTGGTTGTGGTCGGCGTCCGTGGTGCACACGAAGCGGGCCGTGTGCAGCGTCTCGGAGATACGCACGGAGGAGGTGTCCACCCCGTGCCGGTCGAGCCAGTCGCGGTACTCGTGGAAGTCGGAGCCCGCCGCGCCGACCAGGATCGGGCGGGTGCCGAGCTGTCCCATGCCGAACGCGATGTTCGCGCCGACACCGCCCCGGCGCACGTCGAGCTGGTCGACAAGGAAGGAAAGGGAGACCGTGTGCAGTTGGTCCGCGACGAGTTGGTCGGCGAAGCGGCCCGGGAAGGTCATCAGATGGTCGGTGGCGATGGAGCCGGAGACTGCGATACGCACGGCGAGGACACGCTCCTGCGAAGGGAGAGGGGATTGACAGTTCACGCTACCGGGTCGCCCACCTGCGCTGAAGCAGGCAAAACTACCCGATAGTAGGTCTTTCTTCGCGGGGTTCGTGGTGCGTACGGTGCCGTTATGACGAACCCCAAGATCCACGGCACCGTTCCGTTCGACCCGGACGGCGGCCTCGCGGCGCTGCGCGGCGACTGCGCCCGGATGGCTCCGCACTGGGCGGCCCCCGCGAAGGTCATTACGGCTCCGGTGTCCCCTTCGCTCATCCATGGGGTGACCGTGCCGGTGACGTCCGCGCGGCTGGTGGACGCGATGCCGGAGTACGGCGACTGAGGGAACCGCCGGCTCCTCCGCCGCGTCCCATCGCTGTCCCCCGTATAGGGGAGGCGGTGTACGACGTGCCGAAGGAGCGATGCGGTGAACTCCGAGCGACCCGACAACCCCGAGAACCCGGACGAGGGCCCCGAGCCCGACGCCACCGAGGAGATCAGGGCTGCCGGGGATGACGTCACCGAGACCGCCGCGGCCGACAGGGCCGAGGCCGGTGAGCCCGCCGAGGCGGTGGCGGAGGCTGAGGCTGAGACCGGTGAGCCCGCCGAGGCCGAAGCGAAGGCCGCGGCCGGTGACGTCGATGTTGACATTGACGTTGACGTTGACGAGGGTGCCGACGCCGGTCAGGTCGTCGGTGTCGGCGGGGCCGAGCGTCCGCGTCGGCGGCGCCCCCGTGTGGTCATGGCCTCGGTGGCCGCCGCCGTGCTGCTGGTCGGGGGCGGTGGGGCGCTGCTCGCCTCCACCTCGTCCGGCGGGTCCGGCGGAGGCGGAGGATCCGCCGCGCCCGGCGGTGACGGCACTCCCCCGCCGCTCGCGCTCGACGGCTACACCGACGGCGGTTCGAACGGCATCGCGCCAGGTGAGCCCGACCCGTCCGGGGTGACCTATCGCGCGGACGGCGAGCTGCCCGAGGGCCCCGGTTCCGCTCCCGTCCACTCGGTCGAGGGCCAGGTGACGGCCGCCGAGGTCGCGCGGCTCGCGAAGGCGCTCGGGGTGGAGGGCGAACCCACGGCCGAGGGCGACGCCTGGCAGGTGGGCGCGGCCGGGGACGGTTCCGGACCGGTGCTGCACGTCACCAGGCAGGCGCCGGGCACCTGGACGTTCAACCGGTACACGCCGGGCACCGACAACTGCCAGAAGGTGGACGTCTGCGCCTCCGGCACGGCCGAGGGCGGCGACCCGGTCGGCGAGGCGGCGGCGAGGAAGGCCGCGGCCCCGGTGCTCAAGGCCGTCGGCCAGGACGACGCCAAGCTCGACGCCACCCAGCTCATGGGCGCGGTACGGGTGGTGAACGCGAACCCCGAGGTCGGCGGACTGCCCACCTACGGCTGGACGACCGGCATCCAGATCGGCGCCGACGGCCGGGTGGTCGGCGGCAGCGGCAACCTGAAGTCGCCGGTGAAGGGCGACACGTATCCCGTCGTGGACGCGAAGCGGGCGCTGGAGCTGCTGAACGGTTCCGGCCAGGGCGTCGGCACCGAGCGCGGTGGCATCGGCGGCTGCACGGGCCCCGTACCGCTGGAGGGCGAGAACGGAACCGGGGAGAGCGGGACCGGTCGGAGCGGGACGGTCGTGGCGGACGAGACGCCGTGCGAGCGGATGACCGCGCTGCCGAAGCCGGAGCCGGTCACCGTCGAGAAGGCCGTGTTCGGGCTGGCCTCGCACCATGTGGACGGCCGGCCCGCGCTGGTGCCGTCATGGCTGTTCGAGGTGCGTCCGTCGGGGGCCGGGGACACGTACACGGTGACGCGTCCGGCGGTCGACCCGGAGTATCTGGCCTCCCCCGAGCCGCGCTCGGAGCCGACCGAGAGGCCCGGCGAGCCGGGTGACACCCCGTCCACCGGTCCCGACTCGGCGGATGTGCGGGTGGAGGGCTACACGGTCGACGGCGACGAGCTGACCGTGACCTTCTGGGGCGGGGTGTGCAGCGACTACTCGGCGTCGGTGAGCGAGGAGTCGGGCGAGGTGACGGTGACCGTGACCGACACCCCGTGGGAGGGCAAGGTCTGCATCATGATCGCCAAGGCGATGGAGCGGACGGTGTCGCTGGACCAGCCGCTGGGCGACCGGAAGGTGGTCGGGTCGGACGGCAAGGCGATCCCGGAGGGCGGTCTCGCGGAGCTGGAGCCGCGGTAGGCGGGCCCCGGACCCGCTCGGGACCCGCTCGGACACGCTTGGTCGACGGGACGACGGGACAACACGAAGGCGGCGTCCCCCTCGGAGGGGGACGCCGCCTTCGTCGTACGCTCGGACGCGTGGCGCCAGCGCGCCGGGACTCCTAGCTGAAGGAGTCGCCGCAGGCGCAGGAGCCCGTCGCGTTCGGGTTGTCGATGGTGAAGCCCTGCTTCTCGATGGTGTCGACGAAGTCGATGGTGGCGCCGCCCAGGTACGGGGCGCTCATACGGTCGGTGATGACCTTCACGCCCTCGAAGTCCTTCACGACGTCGCCGTCGAGCGAGCGCTCGTCGAAGAAGAGCTGGTAGCGCAGGCCGGAGCAGCCGCCGGGCTGAACGGCGACGCGCAGCGCCAGGTCGTCACGGCCTTCCTGGTCGAGCAGGGCCTTGACCTTGGCCGCGGCGGCGTCGGTCACGATGATGCCGTCGGTGACGGTGCCGGTCTCGTCCGATACGGACATCTACATCTCTCCCGGGTTGTACGGAGACTGCTTGCCGACGATTGCAACCGCCGGAGCCCCGGATTCATTCCGAGGCGCGCGGATTCGTTCGCGTCTCTCTTCATGCTCGCACATGGCCGGTGGAACCCGTCCCGAAGAGCCGGCCGGGATTCATGTCACATCGACGCTATGGGCATCGTCAACGTGACGTGAAGCGGTTATGATAGATAGCGTCAATTCGACGAAAAGGATAGCCCGGATCTCCCGCCGACCCTCCCCCGGGCGGCGAGCCGCAGAACAGAAAGGGTGCGTGCCGTGACCACCGCCCAGACCCAGGAGCTCGACGTACAGCCGACGCCCCTCGCCCTGCTGCTGCTCGGCCGCGAGGCCGACCCGAGGAGCGAGCGGGGTGTCGAGTGCCCGGGAGACCTGCCCTCCCCGTCCGACCCCGACCTGGTCGAGCGCGCCCGCGCGGCCAAGGAGAAGCTCGGGGACAAGGTCTTCGTGCTGGGCCACCACTACCAGCGCGACGAGGTCATCCAGTTCGCGGACGTCACCGGTGACTCGTTCAAGCTGGCCCGGGACGCGGCGGCGCGGCCCGAGGCCGAGTACATCGTGTTCTGCGGTGTGCACTTCATGGCCGAGTCGGCGGACATCCTGACCGGCGACGAGCAGAAGGTCGTGCTGCCGGACCTGGCCGCCGGGTGCTCGATGGCCGACATGGCCACCGCCGAGCAGGTCGCCGAGTGCTGGGACGTGCTGACCGGGGCCGGCATAGCCGAGCAGGTCGTGCCCGTCTCGTACATGAACTCCTCCGCCGACATCAAGGCCTTCACCGGCAAGCACGGCGGCACGATCTGCACCTCGTCCAACGCGAAACGGGCTCTGGAGTGGGCCTTCGAGCAGGGTGAGAAGATCCTGTTCCTGCCGGACCAGCACCTCGGGCGCAACACCGCCGTGCGGGACATGGGCATGTCGCTGGACGACTGTGTCCTCTACAACCCGTACAAGCCGAACGGCGGCCTCACGGTCGAGCAGCTGCGGGCCGCGAAGATGATCCTGTGGCGGGGCCACTGCTCGGTGCACGGCCGCTTCAGCGTGCAGTCGGTGAACGACGTACGGGAGCGGATCCCGGGCGTGAACGTCCTCGTGCACCCGGAGTGCAAGCACGAGGTCGTGGCGGCGGCCGACCACGTCGGGTCGACCGAGTACATCATCAAGGCGCTGGAGGCCGCGCCGGCCGGTTCCAAGTGGGCCATCGGCACCGAGCTGAACCTCGTGCGGCGGCTGGCGAACCGTTTCGCGCCCGAGGGCAAGGAGATCGTCTTCCTCGACCGCACGGTCTGCTTCTGCTCCACCATGAACCGCATCGACCTCCCGCACCTCGTCTGGACCCTGGAGTCCCTCGCCGAGGGCACCCTCGTCAACCGCATCGAGGTCGACAAGGAGACCGAGGCGTTCGCGAAGCTGGCGCTGGAGCGGATGCTGGCGCTGCCGTAGCCCGTCGCCCGCGTCCCTCGCTCACCCCGACACGGGCTCCCGGTCGGGGTGGGCGGGGTCGAGGGAGAAGAGGGTGCCGTCGGGGACGGCCACGAACAGCGCTCCCTCGTGGGGCAGCGCCCAGGGAGCGCCCAGGAGATACGAGATCGGCGTGGCGCGGGGCAGCGTCTCCCACAGCAGGGTGCCCTTGACCCTGTCGAGCGCCGCGACCCTGCCGGTGGCGCTGGCCAGGTAGACGGTGCCCGACCCGGCGTCGTACCCGGGCGCGCCCGGCCGTTCCAGGCTGGTCCTGGTCCGCCACAGCAGCTCGCCCGTGTGCGGGGACACGGCGGTGACCTGGCCGCCGGACCGGGTGAACACCAGCACGCCGCCCGTCAGTGCCGCCCGGCCCCGCCCGTCCTCGCCCGGCTTCGTCGTCACGCGGTTCCCGGTCTCCAGGTCCACGAGCAGGATCGTCTCGTACGCCGGGTCGCTGCCGCGGGTCGCGTCGGTGTACGCGGTGTCGTCCACGACCAGGACCAGGTCGCCCTGCTTCACGCCGAGGAGCTCGCTGTTCAGCGGCACCTTCACGGTCCGGGCCGTGCCGTCGGCGCGGTCCACGACCAGGACCCGGGACTCCGAGTTCGCCGCCTTCGCGTCCCGGGTCACCGGCAGGCAGTGCGCGTACGTGCCCGCTCCGGCCGTGGTGAACACACAGCGGTGGCCGGCGGGCATCGGCAGGGACCAGCGCTCGGCGCCCGTGCGCGGCGAACGGGCCGTCACCCGCTCGCCGTTCGGGTCGGCGGCGAGGACCAGGTCACCGGTCAGGGCCGGTTCGATGTGGTCGGTGGCGATGCGACGGGTCCACAACCGCTTTCCCGTCTCCGCGTCGAGGGCGACGAGATCGACCGGGTCCACCACGGGTTCGTCGCTGGAGACGGTCTGCCGTACGAGGACGGTGCCGTCCCGGACGCCGAGGACCGAGGCGTAGTAGCGGTCCCGCTGGTGGTCCGCCGGTACGAGGCCGGCCCGCCAGACGGTCTCTCCGGTCCTGGCGTCGACGCGGACCGGGAGAACTCCCTCGCCCCCGCAGTAGACGGCGTTCCCCTGTGCCTGGCAGGAGGGGGCGCCTTCGAGGCCGCCGTCCGCGGCGGGCAGCGGCTCGCGGGTACCGGCCGACGCCTTCGCGAACACCGTCGTCTGCCAGGCGTTCCAGCCGCTGGGCGGGGCCGTCCAGCGGGAGGTCGGGGACGGCTTCGGTGCCGCCGCGTCGGTGGTGTCCGCGCCGCCCGGTCCCAGCAGGTAGGCGGTCAGCCCGAGGACCAGGGCGCCCACGGTGCCGGTGACGGCGAGCAGGGACCGGACCCGGCGTCGGCGGGCGGGCCGGAGGGCGGGTCCGGGGTCGGTCCCGGGCGCCGGGCGGGGCTCCGTCGCGATGTCGTGGGTGTCCGTGCGCGGCGCCGCCGCCGGAAGGTCGTCCGGTCCCGGTTCCGGCAGGACGGCCGCGAACTCCTGGGCCAGTTCGTCGAGTCCGGGCCGGTCGGCGGCGTCCTTGGCCAGACAGCGTTCCAGGACGGCGCGCAGCGGCGCGTCCACCCCCTCCAGCACGGGTTCGTCGTGGACCACCCGATAGGCCGTCAGATACGGGCTGTCCGCGTCGAACGGGCCCCGCCCGGTCAGGGCGTACACCAGGAGGGTGCCGAGCGAGAAGACGTCCGAGGCCGGGCCGGCGGTGCGGGCGTCGGTGAGCTGTTCCGGGGACATGAACGGCGGGGTGCCGATCATCTGGCCGGTCTCGGTCAGGGTGCGGTTCTCCGCCGCGCGGGAGATACCGAAGTCGATGACGCGGGGGCCGTCGTCCGCCATCAGGACGTTGGCCGGCTTCAGGTCCCGGTGCACCACACCGGCCCGGTGGATCTCCCGCAGCGCCTCGACGAGCCCCAGGGCCAGGGGCCGCAGCTCGGTGACGCGGAGCGGGCCCCGGTCGCGGATCAGCTGGGCCAGGGAGCGGCCGGGCACGTACTGGGTGGCCATCCAGGGGCGTACGGCCTCCGGGTCGGCGTCCACGACCGGGGCGGTGAAGGCTCCGCTGACCTTGCGGACGGCGTCGATCTCCTGCCGGAACCGGGCGCGGAAGACGGCGTCCTGCGCGTACTGGGCGTGCACCACCTTCACGGCGACCTCGCGGCCGGAGCGTGCCCGCGCCCGGTAGACGACGCCCATACCGCCGTTGCCGAGCCGGTCGACCACCTTGTACCCGCCGACCGATCTCGGGTCGTCGCCATGCAGAGCCACGCCCGAGTCCCTCCCCAGTGAAGCGGTTCGAGGCACAGGATACGTAACGCGGGCGCACGAACGGCCGGGTCCCGAACACATGGGGTTCGGGACCCGGCCGCCGCGGTCCTCGGGATCGTCAGACCCCGGCGGGCTCCGGCTCCTCCGACTGCTCGGTGGGGGCGGGTGCCGTGCCCGCCCGCTTCAGGGCCTTCTTCTTGGCCCGGCGCTCCTTGCGGATCTCGATCATCGCGTAGAGGGTCGGGACCAGCAGGAGGGTCAGCAGCGTCGACGTGATCAGACCGCCGATGACGACCACGGCCAGCGGCTGGGCGATGAAGCCGCCCTCGCCGGTGATGCCGAGGGCCATGGGCAGCAGCGCGAAGATCGTCGCCAGTGCCGTCATCAGGATCGGGCGGAGGCGGTGGCGACCGCCCTCGATGACGGCCTCGACGGTGCCGTAGCCCTGGCGGCGGTACTGGTTGATCAGGTCGATCAGCACGATCGCGTTGGTCACCACGATGCCGATGAGCATCAGCATGCCGATCATCGCCGGGACACCCATCGGGGTGCCGGTGATGATGAGCAGGCCGATCGCGCCGGTGGCCGCGAACGGGATGGAGACCAGCAGGATCAGCGGCTGGACCAGGGACCGGAAGGTCGCCACCAGCAGCATGAAGACGATCGCGATCGCCGCGAGCATCGCGAGACCGAGCGAGGCGAAGGCCTCGTCCTGGTCCTCGGAGACACCGCCGATGGCGGCGGTGGCGCCCTCGGGCAGCTTCAGGGCGTCCAGCTTGGCGGTGAGGTCGGTGCTGACCGCGCCGGTGTTGTCGCCCTTGGGCTTGGCCGTGATCGTCGCGGCGCGCTGGCCGTCGATCCGGGTCATGGAGACCGGGCCGTCCACCAGTCGGACGTCCGCGATGTCGCTCAGCCTCACCGCGCCCAGCCGCAGGTCCCGCAGCTCCTCAAGTGTCTCGGCGGGCTTCGCCGACCTGATGACGACGTCCCGCTCGGTGTCGTCGAGGACGGCCCGGCCGCTGGTCGTACCGCGGACGGCCTGGGAGACGGCCGCGCCGAGGGTCTGGTCGTCGAAGCCGGCCGCGGCGGCCTTGTCGGTGGCCCGCACCGAGATGCGCGGCACGCTCTGGGCGAGGTCGCTGGTGACGTCGGTGACGTTGTCCATGGTGGAGACCGCGTCACGGACCTGCTCGGCGGCCTTGCGCAGCACGTCGGCGTCGGCGGCCTTGACGACCACGCTGAGGTCCTGGCTGCCGAAGGCGTCGCCGACCGCGACGGTCGTCGTCCCGATCCCGGAGAGCCCGGCGAGGCCCTTCTCGATGGTGTCCTGGACACCGGCGGCGTCGCCCGAGTCGTCCAGCATGACGCTGTACGAGGCCTGGTTGGAGTCGGTGCCCCCGCCGAACGCGGCCATGAAGCCGGAGGAGCCGATGGTGACCTGGTAGTCCTTGACTCCCTTGGTGCCGGCGAGCAGCTTCTCGACCTTCCTGGTCTGCTCGTCGGTCGCCCCGAGGCTGGTGCCGGGCTTCAACTCCTGCTTGAGGCTGAGGACTTCCTGGTCGCCCGGGTCGAAGAAGTTCGTCTTCAGCAGCGGGGCCATGCCGAACGTGCCGATCAGCACGACGGCGGCGATGGCCACACTGGTCAGGCGGCGGCTGGTGGCGAAGCGCAGGACGGGGACGTAGAAGCGCTGGAGGCGGCTCCTGGCCTCCTTCTCCTCCGCCTCGCGGCGGGCCTCCTCGGCGTCCTCGGGCGTGCCCTTCGGGGCGCGCAGGAACCAGTACGACAGCACCGGGACCACGGTCAGGGAGACCACCAGGGAGGCCAGCAGGGCGGCCGTCACGGTCAGCGAGAAGCTGCCGAACAGCTCGCCGACCATGCCGCCGGTGAGGCCGATCGGGAGGAACACGGCGACCGTCGTCAGCGTGGAGGAGGTGACCGCGCCGGCGACCTCGCGGACCGCCTTGAGGATGGCCTCCTCGCGCTCCTCGCCGTAGCCGAGGTGCCGCTTGATGTTCTCCAGCACCACGATCGAGTCGTCGACGACCCGGCCGATGGCGATGGTCAGCGCGCCGAGGGTGAGCATGTTGAGGGAGAGGTCGCGGGTCCACAGGACGATCAGCGCGAGGACCACCGACAGCGGGATGGAGACCGCGGTGACGAGGGTCGAGCGGATCGACGCCAGGAAGACCAGGATGACCAGGACCGCGAAGACCAGACCGAGGGTGCCCTCGGTGGTCAGGCCCTCGATGGACTTGGCGACCGCCGGGCCCTGGTCGCTGACCACGGTGACGGTGGCGCCGGAGCCCAGGTCGCGGCGCATGTCCGCCAGCTTGTCCTCGACGGCCTCGGAGATGGCGACCGCGCTGCCGTTGCGGTCCATGGTGACCATGACCGCGAGGCTCGGCTCACCGTTCGTGCGGGTGATCGAGTCGGCCTTGGCCTGCTCCTCCTCGACGTCCGCGACATCGGCGAGACGTACGGGCTTCCTGGCGCCCTCGCCGCGCACCATCAGGTTCTCGATCTGCTCCAGCGAGGTGTAGCCGCCGCCGACCTGGACGGTGCGGTTGGCGCCGTCCTCGTCGAAGGAGCCCGCCGGGATGGTGACGCCGCCCGCCTGGAGGGCCTGCGCGAGCGCCATCGTGGTCAGGCCGGCCTTCGCCAGCTTCGCGTCGTCGGGGGTGACGGTGACCTGGACGTCGCGTACGCCGTCGACGGTGACCTGGCCGACGCCGTCGATGGCCTCGACGGTCGGGACGACGGTCCGGTCGAGCTGGTCCGCCAGGGCCTGCTGGTCCTGGTCGGAGGAGACGGCGAGGACGACGGTCGGCATGTCGTCCGTCGAGCCCGCGATCACCTGCGGGTCCACATCGTCCGGGAGCTGCGCGCGGACCCGGTTGACGGCCTGCTGGACGTCGGCGACGAGCTGGTCGGTGCCGGGGCCGTAGTCGAAGGACGCCATGATCAGGGCGTTGCCCTCGCTGGCGGTGGAGGTGACACCGGTGATGCCGTCGACGCCTTCGAGGCTGTCCTCGACGGGTTCGACGACCTGCTTCTCGACCACGTCCGGGGACGCGCCCTGGTAGGGCGCGAGCACGGACACCATGGGCAGTTCGATGGTGGGCAGCAGCTGCTGCTTGAGCTGGGGTATCGCGATCGCCCCGAAGACGAGCGCGATGATCGACATCAGACCGACGAGGGCCCGCTGTGCGAGGCTGAACCGAGACAGCCAGGACATGGGTCAGGGTCTCTCTTCTGTGGCGTGAGCGGAGGACGAACGCCCATGTGCCACCTACGGCTTGTATCTCTCATGTGAAGCCGGTGTGCCGCAGATGTGAGCGCTCACCTCATACCCTGGGCCATAGGGGCCCCTGTTCCCTCGCTCCCCAGGGCCATTTCCTTATGCCGCGCATACTCCGAGTGGAGTACTCTCCGGCCGCTCTCAGTCCACCCTCGGTCGTACCAGGCCCGACTCGTACGCGAAGACCACCAGCTGGGCCCGGTCGCGGGCGCCGAGCTTGGCCATGGCCCGGTTGACGTGTGTCTTCACGGTCAGCGGGCTGACCTCCAGCCGCTCCGCGATCTCGTCGTTGGAGTGCCCGGCGGCGACCTGCACCAGCACCTCGCGCTCACGGCCGGTCAGGGTGGCGAGCCGCACCGAGCGGGCGGCGGCGCCGCCCTCGCCGTCGTCGGAGTCGTCCGGCTGGGCGAGGAAACGGGCGATCAGGCCCTTGGTGGCGGCGGGCGACAGCAGCGCCTCGCCACCGGCGGCCACCCGGATCGCGTTCAGCAGTTCGTCGGGCTCGGAGCCCTTGCCGAGGAAGCCGGAGGCGCCGGCGCGCAGCGAGCGCACCACGTAGTCGTCGACCTCGAAGGTGGTGAGGATGACGACCCGGACATGGGCGAGCGTCGGATCGGCGCTGATCAGCCGGGTGGCGGCCAGTCCGTCCGTGCCCGGCATCCGGATGTCCATCAGCACGACGTCCGCCCGCTTCTCCTTCGCGAGCCGCACCGCCTCCGCCCCGTCCGACGCCTCCCCCACGACCTCCATGTCCGGCTCGGAGTCGACGAGCACCCGGAACGCACTGCGCAGCAGCGCCTGGTCGTCGGCGAGCAGGACACGGATCGTCATACGGGGTCCCCCGGAGCGCTGGTCATGGTCGTACGACCTGTTCTGCCGCGGTCGTTCGGGTCTTGAGCGGCAGGATCGCATGGACGCGGAAGCCGCCGCCGTAGCGGGGTCCGGTGGTGAGGGCGCCGCCGAGCGCGGCGACCCGTTCCCGCATGCCCAGCAGACCGTGACCGCCACCCCCGGCCCCCTCCTCGTCCCCGTCGCCGTCCCCACCCGTGTCCCCGGTGCCGTTGTCGAGGACGGTGACCTCCACGTTCGAGCCGACGCGTACGACGCTGACCTCGGCCTTCGCCTCCTCGCCCGCGTGCTTGTGCACATTGGTCAGGGCTTCCTGGATGACCCGGTACGCGACGAGGTCGACGGCGGCCGGGAGGGTCACGCCCTCGTCGGCGCGGACCACCTCGACGGCGAGGCCCGCGCTGTGGAAGGTGCCGACGAGTTCGCCGAGCCGGACCAGGCCCGGGGCGGGTTCGGTGGGGGCCTCGGGGTCGCCGGACTGACGGAGCAGACCGACCGTGGCACGCAGTTCGTTGAGCGCGGAGCGGCTGGCCTCGCGGACGTGGGCGAGGGCCTCCTTGGCCTGGTCGGGCCGCTTGTCCATGACGTGCGCGGCGACTCCTGCCTGCACATTGACCAGGGCGATGTGGTGGGCGACGACATCGTGCAGATCACGGGCGATCCGCAGCCGTTCCTCGGCGACCCGGCGGCGGGCCTCCTCCTCGCGGGTGCGCTCCGCGCGTTCGGCGCGCTCCCTTATGGCGTGCACGAAGGCGCGACGGCTGCGCATCGCGTCCCCGGCGCAGGCGGCCATGCCGGTCCAGGCGAAGATGCCGATGTTCTCCTGGTCGTACCAGGGCAGCGGGCCGGCGAGCATGGCCGTGCCCGTCAGCACGGTCATCGTGAGCAGGCCCACGCGCCAGGTGGTGGGGCGGTCGGTGGTGGAGGCGACCGTGTAGAGGGCGATCACGGCGGACATCGCGACGGGGGTTCGCGGGTCGCCGGTCACCAGTTCGGCGAGGGTGAGCGCGGAGGTGGCGGCCAGCACGGCCATGGGGGCGCGGCGGCGGCCGATCAGGACGGCGGCGGCCGGGACCATGAGCGCGATGCTGAGCGCGCCGGGGGTGCGGGCGCCCCACTTGTCGCCGTGCTCGGCGTGCGGGTCGACGAACGAGCCGGCCACCATCGCGACGAGGACGCCCAGGGCGAGGGCGGCGTCCAGCGCGGTGGGGTGCGCTGTCAGCCAGGTCCTGGCTCGGTGGAGGGTGGTCACGGTTGTTCACCGTACGGGGTTCTTGCAGGTGGGGGAACGGGTGGTAGCTGTAACCGGGGCCGGAGGGTTTGGTGGGTTGTCGGTCGGGTGCAGGGCCGGTGGGGGCTGGTCGCGACCACGCGGCGGAGCCGCATGTCGACACAGCCCCGCGCCCCTGAAGGACACGGCCCTTCAAGCCTGTCCGACGGTCCTCACCCCGGGATCAGGCCGTCGTCGCTCAGCATCTCCCTGACCTCCTCCAGCGTCGCGTCCGGGGACGGGAGGATGAGTTCCGAGGGCTCCAGGGAGTCGTCGGGGAGGGGGGTGCCCAGTTCTCGGACCTTGTCCAGGAGGGCGTGGAGGGTGTGGCGGAAGCCCGAGCCGTCGCCGACCTCCATCTCCGCCAGGAGTACGTCGTCCAGCTTGTTCAGCTCGGCGAAGTGGACGTCGTCCAGCCTCACCTGCCCCTCCCCCATGATCCGTACGATCATGTCGCCCTCCTCCGGGACGAGAGACGCCTACTTGTCGAAACGCGGGGTGTCCTGCTGCTGCGACTGCTGCTGCTGCGGGGCAGCCTGGCCGGTGCCGCCCTCGATGGCCTGCTGCTGCGCGGACGGGCCGCCCGCCAGCTCGGCCTTCATGCGCTGGAGCTCCAGCTCGACGTCCGTACCGCCGGAGAGACGGTCCAGCTCGGCCTGGATGTCGTCCTTGTGCATGCCCGACGGGTCGTCGAGGGCACCTGAGGCGAGCAGCTCGTCGATGGCGCCGGCGCGGGCCTGGAGCTGCGCGGTCTTGTCCTCGGCGCGCTGGATCGCGAGGCCGACGTCGCCCATCTCCTCGGAGATGCCGGAGAACGCCTCGCCGATCCGGGTCTGGGCCTGGGCGGCGGTGTACGTGGCCTTGATCGTCTCCTTCTTCGTACGGAAGGCGTCGACCTTGGCCTGAAGGCGCTGCGCGGCGAGGGTCAGCTTCTCCTCCTCGCCCTGGAGGGTGGAGTGCTGCGTCTCCAGGTCCGTCACCTGCTGCTGGAGCGCGGCGCGACGCGAGAGCGCCTCGCGGGCCAGGTCCTCGCGGCCCAGCGCGAGCGCCTTGCGGCCCTGGTCCTCCAACTTCGACGACTGGGACTGGAGCTGGTTGAGCTGAAGCTCCAGGCGCTTGCGGGAGGTGGCGACGTCGGCCACGCCCCGGCGCACCTTCTGGAGCAGCTCCAGCTGCTTCTGATACGAGTAATCAAGGGTCTCGCGCGGGTCCTCGGCCCGGTCAAGGGCCTTGTTCGCCTTCGCGCGGAAGATCATCCCCATACGCTTCATGACACCGCTCATGGGCTTCGCGCGCCCCCTTCTGACGGACTCCAGCTCACAGGTCTCTCGACAGAACCCACAGTACGGGCCCTGCTTCTATTACCGCACTGTTCGGGGACGGATGCGCTCATCCCCAAGGACGACTGTGCACGGCGCCGCTCCGGCGTAGGGAGTAGGTGTCTCCCGGGGTTACGTACGGGCCGATCCCCGGAATACCTCAGATCTCCTACGGGCGAACCGTCACCGCGCGTCCCCCTTTTCCGGCCTTTCGGGTTTTCCCGAACACTTTCGCCCCAGCTCTGTCTCCAGCAAGGACGTCGGGTGTTGCCGGATCGTTCCCCACTCGGCTGGGGTCCATGCCCCGGCACCCCGTACCCTTGGGTTTTGTGTTCCGTAGCCGCGCCAAGAGCGAGAAGGAATCGGTCGCCGACAAGGCGCTGGCGACCGACTCCCAGCAGACCCGTGACCCGCAGGCCCCCAAGGGTCGTCCCACTCCCAAGCGGAGTGAGGCCCAGGGGCAGCGCCGAAGCGTCGCCAATACGCCGACGACCCGCAAGGAGGCCGCGAGGCGCTCCCGCGACGAGCGTCGCTCCGCGATGGAGAAGCAGCGTCAGGCGCTGGCGACCGGCGACGAGCGTTATCTGCCCGCCCGGGACAAGGGTCCCGTGCGCAGGTTCGCCCGTGACTTCGTGGACTCGCGCTTCCACATCGCGGAGTTCTTCCTGCCGCTGGCCGTGATCATCCTGGTGCTGAGCATGGTGCAGGTGGCGTCGCTGCAGAACGTCGCGCTGCTGCTGTGGCTCTTCGTGATCGTGCTGATCGTGGTCGACTCGATCAGCCTCGGGTTCCGGCTGAAGAAGCAGCTCGCCGCGCGCTTCCCCGACGCGAACAAGAAGGGCGCCGTCGCCTACGCCCTCATGCGCACCCTCCAGATGCGTCGCCTCCGGCTGCCGAAGCCGCAGGTCAAGCGCGGAGAGCGGCCCTGAGCACGACCTCTTTCCCCGGTGGTGCCGCCGAGGCCTGGCTGAACCGGCTGGGCACCCTGCGTGAGGTCGTCCGGCAGGAGCTGGTGTCCCGGCAGCTCGACGAGCAGATAGCCGGCCGCTTCCCGGTCGGGCAGCGGCTGCGGGTGCTCGACGTGGGCATGGGGCAGGGCACACAGGCGCTGCGGCTGGCCCGTGCCGGGCACGCGGTGACCGGGATCGAGCGCGAGGCACGGCTGATCGCCGTGGCCCGGGAGGCGCTGGCCGCCGAGCCCGAGGGCATCCGGGGGCGGGTGCGGATCGTCGAGGGCGACGGCCGGGACACGGGGGTGCACTTCCTGCCGGGCAGTTTCGACGTGGTGCTCTGTCATGGGGTGCTGATGTACGTCGAGGAGCCCGACGCCCTACTGGCGGGGCTGGCGCGGATGCTGGCGCCCGGGGGGCTGCTGTCGCTGCTCGTACGGAACGGCGACGCGCTCGCGATGCGGGCGGGGCTGGCCGGGGACTGGGCGGGGGCGTTGGCCGCGTTCGACACCACCGCGTACCGGAATCGGCTCGGGCTGGATGTGCGGGCGGATCGGCTCGCCGTGTTGACGGACGCGCTCGGGGGGATCGGGGCGCCGTTGCACGCGTGGTACGGGGTGCGGGTGTTCACCGACCTGGCGGCGGACGACGCGGGGGTGCCTGCGGGGGCGGGCGACCTGGAAGTGCTGCTCGCGGCGGAGGAGCGGGCGGGGCGGACGGATCCATATCGGCAGGTGGCGGCGTTGCTGCACCTGTGCGGGGTGCGGGGCTGAGGGCGCCTCGTAGCTCGGGGGTGCGGGTGTCGTTGGCGGGTGCGGATCCGGTGGGGCTTCTCGCGCCCCTGAAAAACCCCAGGCCCCCGCGGCCCTGAAAGGCAACCGGCGGGGGGCCTGAAAAGCACGGGACGCAGCCCCGGCTTTCCAGGGGCGCGGGGAACCGCGCGAGAAGCCCCACCGGGCCGCACCCGCCAACGCACCCCGTCCCGCCAAATCCCTCCGCGGGATCGGGGCGGAGCCCCGTACAGGGGCCCCGCCCGTCGCGGAACGCTACGCGTGCAGGCTCATCGGCCCGTAGATCTCCGTCGTGTCCTCGAAGAGCCGCACCTGATCCGCGCCGCCCTCCAGCAGCGCCTTCCAGTGCTCGCCGATCCACGACTCGGCATCCCCCTGGGTCGTGAACTCCTCGGGCTGGACCGCGGGCTGGACCTCCGCCCCGTCGGCCTTCTCGAACCGCCACAGCCATGCCGCCATGTGAGCCTCCGTAAGTACCGGCCCGGCACCGCACGCGCAGCACCGAGCAAGATCCGGTTCCGTCCTGAGCCTAGTCGGACGCACAAGACCTGCGGGTGTTCATCCGCGCACGGGAGACTCGGGGGTGTGGAACTGACATTGCTCGGCACCGGCGCTCCCGCGGGGCTGCCCCGCCCCGACTGTCCGTGCGCGGTGTGCGCGACCGCGCTCGGTGCTGCCGCGCGCGGGGCGACCGCGCTGCTCGTGGACGGCACACTGCTGCTCGACCTCACTCCGGGCGCCGCCCTGGCCGCCGCGCGCGCCGGGCACTCGCTGACCGGTGTGCGCCAGGTGTTGCTGTCGCATCCGCACGACGGGCCCGCCGTGGAGGTCCCGGCGGGACTGCCGCAGCCGGGGCGGGTGCCGGACGGGCGGGAGCTGGCGCTGCTGACCGGGCACCGGGTGCGGGCGCTGGCCCTGGACGCGCCGGGGACGGGGTACGCGGTGACCGGGCCGGGCGGGCAGCGGCTGCTGTATCTGCCGCCGGGGGGCGCGCCCGCCGGTGTGGAGGAGCGGGCGCAGCCGTACGACATGGTGCTCCTCGATGTGGTGGGGCGGCCGGACGCGCTGGCGCGGCTGCGGGCGGCGGGGGCCGTGGGGCCGACGACCGATGTCGTCGCCGTGCACCTCGACCACGGTGTGCCGCCGGACGGCGAGTTGCCGCGCCGGCTCGCGGCGGCGGGCGCGCGCGCCGTGCCCGACGGGACGACGCTGGCGGTGGGCGCCTACCAGGACGTGCCCGACGTACCGCGCCGCACGCTGGTGCTCGGCGGGGCGCGGTCCGGGAAGTCGGTGGAGGCCGAACGGCGGCTGGAGGCGTTCCCCGACGTGCTGTACGTGGCGACGGGCGGGACGCGGGGCGGGGACGGGGAGTGGGCCGAGCGGGTCGCCGTCCACCGGGAGCGGCGCCCCGGCACCTGGAGCACGGCCGAGACCTGCGATCTCGTCCCGCTGCTCAAGGACGACGAGGGGGCGCCGCTGCTCATCGACTGTCTGTCGCTGTGGCTGACCGACGCGATGGACTCGGTGGGGGCGTGGGACGACGCGGAGTGGGCCGGTGGTGGGGAGCGCGCGCTCCGGGCGCGTGTCACCGAGCTGACCGTGGCCGTACGGCACACGCGCCGCACGGTGGTCGCCGTCTCCAACGAGGTCGGCTCCGGCATCGTCCCCGCCACCGCCTCCGGCCGCCGCTACCGCGACGAACTCGGGCGTCTGAACACGGCCTTCGCGAACGAGTGCGAGCACGTGCTGCTTGTGGTGGCGGGGCAGGCCCTGTCGCTACGGGGCTGAGGGAGCGCCGCCGGTCCGTTCTCGTGGGGTCGCGGGGGCGGTCGGGTGCGTCGTGCGGCGCGCGATGATGCGGTGTGCGCGGGGCGGGAGGGGGGCGCAGGCGCGGCGGACCAGCACTTCGTAGCCCAGGGACGCCAGTTCGGCGAGCAGATTGCGCAGGGGCATGAGGTGGAGGGGGCGCGGGCGGTCGGACGGTTTCCACAGCCGCCGTCCGCCGCCGGGCAGTGTGCCGAACGGGCGGGCCGGGTCCGGGACTTCGAGGAGGAGATGGCCGCCGGGGCGCAACACCGCGCGGGCGGCCCGGAGTTCCGCACGGGGGTCGGTGGTGTGTTCGAGGTGGTGGAGCATGCTGACCACGTCGTAGCGGGCGCGCAGCCGCGCGGTGATCTCCGGGTCGGTGAGCAGCCCCTGATGCGCCTCCTCCACCCGCCCGGCCTCCCACGCCGCCTCGACCCTCGGGGTCGCGTCGAGGCCGTCGAAGGAGGTGTACGGGTGGATCGCGCGCGCGGCCTCCGGGAAGTGGCCGTGGCCGGTGCCGACGTCGAGCCAGCTCTCCGGCTCCGGGTACGGCAGCAGCGCGCGGGCCGCGCCCCGGAGGTGCCGGCGCCGGCGGCGCCCGACGGGGTTCGGGCCGAGGTCGTCCTCGACGGCGTGCTGGTGCTGCCGCAGCAGCAGCCCGTCCGTCGTGGGCCGGGGGTTCTGGAAGGCGTGCGCGCAGTCCCGGCACTCGTCCACCACGAACGTGCCCGGCGTGCGCCGCCTCCCCTCCGGCGCACGCACCCGCGTACGCAACTGCCGTGAGCCGCACCACGGGCAGTCGCTCCGGCGCGGTTCGTGGAAGGGGTCGACTCCCGGTTCTCCGGTGAAGGGGCCGGGCTCCGGCCGCGGGGTGGGGGACATGGCGGCTCCTGGGACAGCGGGGCGGGACATGGGGACATTCGCCTCAAAAAGGTACGTAGGCGGTCGCCGTCCCGGTCGCAATGACGTGCCCGTGGCGCGCGGGGACGTCCGTACGTCCCGGGGTCACGGTGTGGCGCTGTCGTGTTCGATCGCTGCCGGTACTGTTCGGCGAATGAGCTCGCTTAATCTCGACGACTTCACCGATCTGATCGAGCGCCCCGACGGTGGGGTGCGCCGCGACGCCGAGGCGCGGCGGGAGCGGCAGATCGTGCCACCCGGGGCGCTGGGCCGTCTCGACGAACTCGGTGAATGGCTGGCGGCGGCGCAGTCGGCGGTGCCGGTGCGGCCGATCCGACAGGCCCGCGCGGTGCTGTTCGCGGGCGACCACGGGATCGCCGAACTCGGCGTCTCCGCGCGGGCCGCGGGCACCGCGGACCAGCTGGTGCGGGCCGTCCTCGACGGCAGCAGCCCGATGGCGGTGCTGGCCCGGCAGCTCGACGTCCCCGTACGCGTGGTGGATCTCGCGCTCGACTGCGACCCCGAGGCGCTGCCCGCCGAGGTCGTACGGCACCGGGTGCGGCGCGGGTCCGGGCGGATCGACATCGAGGACGCGCTGACGCCGGAGGAGGCGGAGGCGGCGTTCCGGGTGGGCGTCGCCCTCGCGGACGAGGAGGCGGACTCCGGGACGGATCTCGTCGTCCTCGGCGATGTGAGCGTCGGCGGGACCACGGCGGCGGCCGTCCTCGTCGCCGGGCTGTGCGGGACCGACGCGTCCGTGGTCACCGGGCGCGGTGGGCGGGCGATCGACGATCTGGCGTGGATGCGCAAGTGCGCGGCCGTACGGGACTCGCTGCGGCGGGCCCGGCCGGTGCTCGGGGACCAGTTGCAGCTGCTGGCGACGGTGGGCGGGGCGGATCTCGCCGCGATGACCGGGTTCCTGTTGCAGAGCGCGGTGCGGAAGACGCCGGTGATCCTGGACGGCGTGGTGTCGGCGGCGTGTGCGCTGGTCGCCCAGCGGGTCGCGTTCCGGGCGCCGGACTGGTGGCTGGCCGGGCAGAGCAGCGGGGAGCCGGCGCAGGCCAAGGCGCTGGACCGGATGGCCATCGAGCCGCTGCTCGACCATGGGGTGAAGGTCGGCGAAGGGGTGGGGGCGCTGCTGGCGCTGCCGCTGGTCCGGGCCGCGGCGTCCCTGTCGGCGGAGCTGCCGGAACGGGAGTCGGCGGGACCGGCGGAGCCGGTGGAAGCCGCGGTGGCCGAGGAGAAGGATCTCGCCGCGGAGTACGACGCGACGTAGGCCTCGGGCCCCGGGGTTCGTTGTCGGGTGCGGGTGGGTGGGGCTTCTCGCGCAGTTCCCCGCGCCCCTGAAACAGCAGGGGCCGTTGCTTTCCGGGGCGCGGGGAACTGCGCGGCCAGCCCCCACTCACCCGCGCCCGAAATCGAAACCCGCCCCCTAAGATCCCATTTCATGGGAAACGTCCGGTCTCGGCGGGCCGCCGCGTTCGCCGTCCGGTATTTGCGGGTCGTCGCGTTCGTCAACTTCCTCGGGGCCGTGTGGGTGTCGCTGGGCCAGGACCTGCGGCGGCACAACACGGAGGACTACTTCACGCCGTACCTGCTGACGGCAGGATTCGCGACGGGCGTGTTCACGACGTTCCTGGCGATCACCATGCGGCGCCGCAAGCGGGCGGCGTGGATTCTGAACGTGGTGCTGGGCGGGCTGTTCCTGCTGCTGTTCCTGTTCGCGATGGCGTTCGCGGAGATCAGGCAGCACGCCCAGAACTGGGTGTCCACCGCGCTCACCGCCGCCTTCGTGGCCTCGCTGCTCGTCGGGCGGCGCGAGTTCTACGCGAAGGGCGACCGGTCGAACCCCCGGCTCGCCGCGGCCGTCGGCGTCGGCGGACTGCTCGTGTGCTCCCTGCTCGCCACGCTCCTCGTCACCGTCACCAACGAGGCCGACGACGCGCACCGCTCGTCGTTCTGGGACCGCTGGGGGTGCGGGGCCCTGCGGCTGGTGTCGGTCGCCGCCGACGACTCCGGCTTCGTCGGGATCACCACGCCCACCTGGGTGAACGTCGTCATCAACATCCTCAGCACCCTGCTCGTCCTCGCCGTGTTCTACGCCGCCTTCCGCTCCCGTCGCGCCGTCGACCCGCTCACCGAGGACGACGAGGCGAGGCTGCGGGCGCTGCTGGAGCGGAACGGCGACCGGGACTCCCTCGGCTACTTCGCCCTGCGGCGGGAGAAGAGCGTCGTGTGGTCGCCCACGGGCAAGGCGGGCATCGCCTATCGCGTGCTGGGCGGGGTCTCGCTCGCCTCCGGTGACCCGATCGGCGATCCCGAGGCCTGGCCCGGCGCCATCGAGCCCTGGCTCGCCGAGGCGCGGGCGCACGGCTGGATCCCGGCGGTGATGGGCGCGGGCGAGGAGGAGCTGCCGTGGTGGGACTCGCCGCGTATCTGGGATGGCGCCACCGGGCGTATGCCACGGCGGGCGCGGTGGTCGTGGCGATGGTCGTCGAGGTGCTGGTGAAGGAGAACCTCGCGGGCAGGGAGCATCTGGCGGCGATCGCGGCGGTGCTGGTGGTGTGCGGGGCCGAGGCCGTACGTCAGCGGCGCTCCGGCGGGTCGGGCGGGCCCGGTCGGTCGGCGGGAGCGGACGGACGTGACGGGCCCGACGGGCCGGGGGGCAGCGCGGGGCGGGCGGCCGACTTCAGCGCGGGCGGCTCGTCCGGGGTGCCGCCGATCCAGTCCTGAAGGCGGCGGCTGGGGCCCGTCCAGCGACGGTCGTGGCGGTAGGCGCGTTTCCAGGAGCGGGCGCGGGCGCGCGGGCGACGGCGGTAGAAGCGGCGGGCCCAGGCGGAGGTGGGGCGGGCCAGCCTGATCGCCCCGACGAGGGCGATGAACGGGATGACCACCCCGAAGATCGCCGTGCGGGTCTTGCCCTTGGCGAGCGCGATCAGGGCGATGAGGAAGTTCGAGCCCATGGTGGCCATGACGGCGCCCCGGTCCTGGAGTTCCTCGTCGTCGAGGTCGTTGACGCCGAACGGGAGGAAGCCGACCAGCATCAGGCCCACCAGGGCGGCCGTCAGCACCACCACCTCGACGCTCTGCCGGCCCGCCTCGCTCCAGTACACGTCGTCGAGGTGCAGGATCAGCGCGAACTCGTCCAGCACCAGGCCCACACCCATGCCGAACAGCACGGCGGACAGCAGCGCGCCGAAGCCGTGCCCGTCCCCGGCGACCGAGCCGAAGCCGCCGATGACGGTGAGGACGACTCCGGGGACGACATGGTGGATGTGGACGCCGCCGCTGCCGCTGATGTTGCGGAAGGGGCCCTTGCCCGCGCGGATGAGGCGGGTGATGACCCGGGTGATCAGGAACGTGAGGATGAACGCGGTGAGCGCGAGAAGCAGCGGCAGTTTGCCCGGCTCGATGATGTTCCGCTCCCACCAGTGACCCATATGCGCACTTTATCCAGCACTGCCCCCGGGCGCCGCCGAGCCCGCCGGCTCCGCCGGGTAGCCTGCGCCGGTGCCCACGCCCCCCGAGCCCTCCCCTTCGTCCTCCGCGCCCACGCTCGCCGACGGTCTGCGGTTCGCCTTCGGCACCCTGACCGTGCTGCCGGTGACCGTGCGCCGCTGGG
Organism: Streptomyces phaeolivaceus; assembly: GCF_009184865.1. Lineage (NCBI taxonomy): Bacteria > Bacillati > Actinomycetota > Actinomycetes > Kitasatosporales > Streptomycetaceae > Streptomyces > Streptomyces phaeolivaceus. The sequence goes on from NZ_CP045096.1 coordinate 2,389,574, forward strand.
ACCGCGAGGCGGCGCGCGCCGGAATGCTGTGCGCGCCCGTCGCCGGGCTGGCGGTGGGCCTGGCCTCGGCCGCGCTCGGCGGGCTGCTGCTGCTCCTGGGCGCCGGTCCCCTGCTCGCCGCCGTGGCCTCCGCCGCCGTACCGGCCGCGCTCACCCGGGGCCTCCATCTGGACGGCCTCGCCGACACCGCCGACGGTCTCGGCAGCGGCAAGCCCGCCGAGGACGCCCTGCGGATCATGAAGCAGTCGGACATCGGGCCGTTCGGGGTCATCACCCTCGTGCTCGTCCTGCTGGCCCAGGTCGCCGCGCTCGCCGAGGCGTACGGCGAGTCCTGGGCGCTGGGCGCGCTCGCGGCGGCCGTCTCGGCGACCGTCGCGCGGCTGGCCCTGACCCTGGCCGCGCGCGCCGGCGTACCCGCCGCCCGGCCCGAGGGGCTGGGGGCGGCGGTGGCGGGCGTGGTGCCGGTGCGGGGCGCGCTGCTGGTGGCCGTCGCGGTCGGGTGCGCGGCGGCGGGCGCGGGGGCGCTCTTCGGGCCGTACGACATCGGCCGTACGGTCCTCGCGGTCGTCCTCGGCTGTGGTGCCGCCGCACTCCTCCTGCGGCACTGCGTACGGCGGTTCGGCGGTGTCACCGGTGATGTGTTCGGCGGCCTCGCGGAGACGGCGGCGACGGCGGCGCTCGTCGTGTTCGCCCTCGGGTGATCAGCAGGCCTTCCGCCACACCCCCAGCTCCCACTTCTTCAGCAGCGAGCTGAGTTCCAGGCGCCGGGCCTCGGGGCAGAAGTCGCCCGTCGGTATCTCGTACTCGACGTGGAAGACGGCCTTGCCTGCCTCGATGAACGGGGTCAGGTCGTCGCACTCCTCGTACTGGGCGCACTGTTCGTTGACCGCGAAGTCGAAGTCGTCGACGAGTTCGGGGATCTGGTCGAGGTCGTTCTTCAGGCCGACAGCGAGGCCCCGTTCGTGGGCGAGGCGGGCGACGAGGCGGTTGTAGCGGAGCTGGTCGGCGGCCTTCAGCGGGAAGCCGGTCTCGTTGCGGTAGCCGTCCATGTTGTCGGGCTCGACGGCGTCGAAGCCCTTCTCCGCGCACATGTCGATACGGGCGGCCATCAGGGGTTCGAGGACGTCGGTCGCGCGGATGTCGAGCCAGCGTTCGCCCTCCCAGCCGTTGCCCTTCCCGATGACCGACTTCGGGAAGTCGTCGGCGTCGGGGCGCCAGTCCTCCCAGGCGCCGGTGGAGAGGTAGCAGATCACCTTGCGGCCGTCGTCGTGGAGGCCGGCGACGGTGTCGGCGGAGTGGTCGAAGCCGTCGATGTCGTACACGGGGACGTCGACGGAGGTGTCCAGGCGCCCGCTGAGCTGCCACTGCCACGGGGTGCCGGGCTCCGGCCGCCAGCGGGCGCCCTCGCCCGTCCCGCCGCCGGTGCCCGCCTCGTCGTCGGTGGCGTCGGTGCACCCCGCTGTCAGCAGGAGCAGGGACAACAGGGCGCTGCGGGCGAGGGCGCGGCTCATCGGGTGGGCTCCAGGGAGTGCGGCAACGTACCCCAGGGATGATCCCCCACGCCGGGCACCGCACAGTGCACGGAGGCACCCCGGGCACGGGCCAGGGCGCCGACATCGATGTCGGGCGGCACTCCGTGCACCAGATGGCAGACCTGGGCGCCGAGGCCGCCGCTGCCGCCGGGCCAGGGCTCGGACGGCTGGTCCCGGTAGGTCTCCCAGGTGCCCTCGAAGGTGACGACGAGGTCGGCGATCCTGGCGTACGCGGGGTGCGGCGGGGTGCCGTGGTTGAGGGCGAGGGTGGCGGGTCCCGCGCCCCAGACGGCCGCCGCGAGCCGCCGGTAGTAGTCGAACCCGCCCGGCTCGGCGGCCACTTGGTCGAGGAACGTGCCGTCGGTGCCGTACCAGGCGTGGTACCGGGTCAGCTCGCGTACGACGTCGGTGACGGGTCTGCGGCCGTAGCCGGTGTCGGCGTAGCCGAGGAGCCGTACGCCGGCCGCCCTCAGCCGGTTGGCGGCCTGGATGAACGCCGGGTCGGGGGCGTCGCCCGGACCGCTCGCCGGGTTGAGGACGACGCCGTAGAGACGGGGCGCGGCGGCGATCAGGGCGTCCCATTCGGCGGGGCGGTCGGCGGGGTGCTCGTAGTAGGGAACCAGGAGAGAGGGGCGGGAAGGGGCGTGTGTGTTCATCGGTGCGCCGTCGCCCTTCCCAGCAGGCCGCAGACCAGGGTCGCCTGGAGCGTCGCCGCACCGCCGTAGACGAGCAGGCCGACGGCGTGCGGGTCGCCCGGGTACGCCGCCAGGGCCACCGTCTGGGTGAGGGCCGTGGCGCAGCAGACGGCGGCGGCGCCCAGGACCGCGCCGAAGGACTGGAGGAGCAGTCCCGTCCAGAGCACCGCGCCCAGCAGGAGCAGGCCCGCGAAGTGGACGGCGTCGAGACGTGGGGCCCCGGGCCAGAGCGCGGCCGTGGCGTGGGCCAGGATCAGCAGGGAGGCGAGGTAGCAGGCCATGCACTGGACCAGGGTCACCGTGGTGGCCCGCCAGAAGGCGCCCGGTGTGCTGGTGGCCCGCAGTCCGGCGAGGCCTCCGCTGCGGAAGCGGTACAGCAGCCATTCGGCGGGGCCCATGCTGAGGGTGAGCGCCACGGCGGCGGGCGTCGCGACCGAGCCGCGCCCCTCGTGGGCGATCACGTCCCCGACGGCCGCGTACAGCACGAGCACCCCGATGCCGAGGCCGAAGAAGGCGTACGGGAGGGAGGCCGCGAGCCGGGGTGAGACCCGGTCCTTCTCCTCGGCGCCGTCGGAAGCGGCGAGCAGGGTGACGCTTCCGGGCCGCAACTGCCGTACGGCGGGCGCGACTTCACGGGCCGCCAGCAGCACGACCGCCGCCAGGGAACCGGCCAGCAGGGAGAGCCTCGCCCAGACGGGCACCGGCTGGACCAGGGCGAACAGCGCGCCCGCCGTCATCGGCGACAGGCTGTACAGCAGGGCCCGTTCACGGCCGAGGACCAGCAGGACGGTCGCGGCGCCCAGATAGCAGGCCTCCCCCGCGGCGAAGAACACCGCGCCCGGATCGCCGTCACCCGCCGCCAGACGGGCGACCGCCGTGCAGAGCAGCGCGCCCACCGGGGCCCCGCCGGCCAGGGCGCGGCGGCACGCGTCCCGGTCGCCCAACCCGAGCCAGGAGTACGCCCGGTGGGCGAGCCCCTGGTTCCACATCCAGCCGCACAGCGCGCCGGCCAGCAGCGGGACCGTACCGGCGGGCAGGCCGGAGCCGTCCCCGGGGCCGGCCAGGAGGGGTGCGCCGAGGACGTAGGCCAGGCCGGGGAGGGCGAAGACCACGCCGCGCAGCAGACAGCCGAGCAGGCCGATCCGCCAGGGGTCGGGCGCGGGGCCCGACGGTTCGGGGTGGGCGCGCTCGACGCGTTCGTACAACTCCTCCGCCAGGGCGAAGGAGTTGCGGCAGCCGTAGCGTTCACGGGTCCGGTCGTCCGACATGCCGTCGGACTCCAGCAGTGCGGCTATCTCGTCCGGGTGGACGGCCGCGGCTATGAACTCGCGGTGCCGCTCGGCCAGTTGATCGACCGGGTCGGGCGCGGCCCAGCGCGGCCTGCGTTGCCTCGGGACGGCGGAAAGGGTGTCCGGCCGTCCGCCCGGGGGCGCGGGCAGGTCGCGGCTCACCAGCCGGTTCCGTCCGTCGGCCCCAACTGGTACCAGGGGTCGCGCAGTTCGACGGTCCAGTCGGCGACCGTCGCCGGCGCGGGCTCGTACACGGTCTCGTCCCGGCCCGCCAACTCCCGGTAGATCGTGCGGAAGGCGTCCACGGACCGGCGCAGGGTGAACCGGTCGATCACCCGTCGGCGCGCCGACTCGCCCAGTTCCCGGCGGCGTTCGTCGTCACGGAGGAGGGTGAGCGCGGCGGCGGCCATCATCTCCGGCTCGCGCGGCGGGACGACGATCCCGGTGTCGCCGACCGCCTCGCGGACCCCGCCGACGTCGGTCGACACGGTCGTACGGCCGCAGGACATGGCCTCGATGAGGGAGAACGGGAAGCCCTCGGAGATGGAGGAGAGCATCACGACGTGCCCGGCGGCGTAGGCCCGTCGGACCTCGGTGATCCGGCCCTCGAAGGTGAGCCCGTCCGTGACGCCCAGTTCGGCGGCGAGCTTCTCCAGTTCGGTGCGGTACTCCTCGCCGCCGGGCGGTACGGGACCGAACAGCCGGAGTCTGGTCTCCGGGATCTCGGCGCGGACCATGGCGTACGCGTGCAGCAGCGTCTCCAGATCCTTGATGGGGTCGACGCGCCCGCACCAGGTGAGGGTGGGCACCTCGGGTTCGGGGCCGGCGTGCGGGAAGGCGGCCGGGTCGACGCCGTTGTAGACCGTGCGGATCCGGTCGGCGTCGGCGCCGCCGCGCTCCTCCCAGCGGCGGTTGTACTGGTTGCAGGGGGTGATGAGGTCGGCGGCGCGGTAGCCGAGCCGGGTCAGCTCGCGGTGGAAGCCGAGCATGAAGGCCTTCACCGGCCAGCGCTGGTCGCTGCCGCGCTGGCCGAGGTAGCGCTCGCGCAGATAGATGCCGTGCTCGGTGAGCAGGAACGGTACGCCGTCCAGCTCCCGGGCGGCGAGCGCGGGCAGGGTGGCCAGGCCGCCGCTGACCGCGTGCGCCACACAGTCCTCCGGGATCCGGGCGGCGAGCGGGCGCAGGGCGTGTTCCAGCAGATCGGTCGCGGTGAGCGCGTCATGGACGGTGGGGTGCGCGGCGGCCGTCGCCAGATGCGGCATCGTCCAGATCCACATCAGCGAGCGCAGCGCGGACTCGGTGCGCAGGGCCGCCGACAGACGTCCGTCGCGGGCGAGTCCGGCCAACTCGTACAGGGCCGTGCCGAAGTCGCGGGGCGCCTCGGGGTCCAGGACGGAGAGCAGCAGCCGTTCATGGGCGTCGGTGAAGCGGCGGCGGGCCGCGCCGTACGGGGCGCGGGCGCGGCCGGGGCGTGGGCCCCAGGTGGGTACCGAGGTGTGCCGGTACACGTTCGGCGGCAGTTCCCAGGTCACGGGTTCGCGGCCGGTTCCGGTGAGCGACACGAGATGGAACTCGACGTCGGGCATGCCCCGGACGAGCTGGTCGCACCAGGTGCTGACCCCTCCGTGGACATGCGGGTAGGTGCCTTCGGTGAGCATGGTGACATGACTGCCGGTGCGCATGGCTGCGCCGCCCCCCTGTTGTTCTTGTTCGGATGATGTGCGGGGAACTGCCGACCGGACCCCGACTGCGGGTGCGTCGGGGCCGGTCGCGCCCCGCGGCGGAGCCGCATATCCAATACAGCCCCGCGCCCCTTTTCGGGGCGCGCTCTACTGGAGCTTGAGCTTCACGGCCGACCGGAGTGGTGCGGGCGTCGTCCAGGACGAGCGGGCTCCCGCGTACGGGGTGCCGAACGTGGTGGTGCCGAGCGGGAGTTGCTGGACTGTTCCCTTCGGGGCCGTCAGCGGGATCTCCAGCCCCTTGGGTGCCGTCACCGTCACCGTCGTGCCGATCCGGTACGCCGTGACCGTGCCGTTCGCGACGGCGGTCTGCCAGGCGGCCCGGCGCTTCAACTCGGTGCCGACCGCGTTCTGCCGGGGGCTCTCCAGCGGGGTGTCGGAGGTGAAGAGGTCCCGGTAGTCGGCGAGCACCTGGTCCAGGACCGGGTAGAGGAGGCGCTCCTCGGACAGGTTGGACTGGTGGGCGTAGTGCGGCCGGGGGTCGTTGCCGACCACGTGCAGCAGGGCGGTACGCACCTCCTGCGGGACGATGTGCGTCGCGTACCCCGTGGCCGGGTCCAGCGGGGCGGCCAGACAGGTGGAGGTCGCGTTGTTCTCGCAGATCCCGCTGCCGCCGTCGGCCGCCGAGGTGTAGACCCAGTTGTACTCGTCGACCATCTCGGCGGCGGTGCCCACGTTGTAGTAGACGTTCATCGGGTGCCGGGGCACGGTCAGCGCGGCGCCCACCGCACGCTGGGCGGGCTCACGGGAGTTGTCGGAGGCGATCCATCTGACACCGTTGTCGGAGAGGGCGCCCGCGAGGTTCGGGTTGTCGTCCGGCTGCTGCGGCAGCGTCCGCAGCCCCGAGTGCTCGCCCGTCACCAACTCGTCGCGCTGTACCGCGAGGCCGCGTGCGACGGCCCAGTCGTGGTTGTCGCGGATCTGCTTGGCGATCTCGGCGCGACTGAGATAGCGGGTGGTGCCGTTCGCGTTCTTCGCGCAGCTCCACGGGACGGTCGAGGTGTCCTGGACGCAGCCGAGGTACTGGTGGGTGTAGGTGTGGTTGATCCAGCGGTACGCGGCCCGGTCGGCGAGCAGCCGGTCGGCGAGGGCGTCCGCGTCGCCGTTCGCCGCCTTCCACTCCTCGCCGCTGCCCCCGTTGTAGACCATGTCGAGGGTGAAGCCGCTGGACCGCTGCCACTGCTTGGCGTACTCGGCGTCGGCGGCGGTCATCCGGATCGGCTCGGTCCCGGTGCCTTGCCCGTCACCGCAGTTGAAGCTGCCGGGGGTGCAGTTCCGCTCGGTGTCCCAGCGGCTGTCGGGCGCGAGGACGTCGTCGACGTGGACGGCGAAGTAGTTGCGGCTCCGCCCGAGGTGCACCCCGTCCGTCAGCCATTCGACGATGCCCCGGGCCAGCACCCGGAACTGCCGCTGGTGCTGGTTGTAGGCGAAGGTGACGACCAGTTCGCGGCGCCCGTCGTGGGCGTACTCGCCGACCAGGCTGCCCCGGCCGCTGCCGCCGGGCACCGGGAGGTCGACATAGCTGGTGTAGCCGGCGCGGGGCCGGGCGACGAAGCCGTAACTCTCCTGCGCGGAAGGGGAGTTGTCCTCGAAGGTGAACCGCCCGTCCAGATAGCCGAAGCGGCTCGCCTTCCCGGCGGCGGTCACCGTGGCCTCGCGGCCGTCCAGGGAGCCCGCCCAGCCGCCCTCGCTGGTGTAGTCGAGGCCGACCCCGGGGTGCGCCCAGGTGTAGGCGTCGACCTGCGGGATGCCGTACGTCCGCTCGTACGTCTCCAGGGCGGTCTGCTCGGCCGAACCGGCGCCGAACGGGGCCTCGTTGGGCAGGACCACGCCCTGGTACCTGGCGCGCGGGGTGCCGCCGACCGTGTCGCTGAGAAAGGCGGCGTTCACGGTCGGGCGGTTCGCGTCGTCGAGGTCCACGCGGGTGTACGGGACGCCGGTGTTCCGCAGTTCCTCGGCGATGGCCCGGACGGGGCTGTCGCCGTTGTCCAGCAGCAGGACCCGCAGATCGACGCGCGGTGCGGCGGCGGCCGACGCTTCGGGTATGCCCACGCCCGCCGCCAGCAGGCTCGCGCTCGCCACGAACGCGGCGGCGCTTCTCCATCCGGGCACGCTGTGCGTCATGTTCGCCCCTCCCCGAGAAAAGATCCCCCTGCGGCCGGACCGAGCGCATGCCGGGGGGAATCCGTGGAAATGATGAGGACCGATGAGTTGATCACTCACCGGCGGGACGAGTGTGTCCCAGGCCAGGGCATACGAGGCACGAAAATGACCATGAAGCCACATAGGGGTGAACGCCCGCAGGAGTGAGCGAAATCCAGCGCGCACGCTACGCGCGGAGACCCGTGGAGCTACGCGCATAGCGCCACGGAAGGCGCCACCCCCCGCCCGGCCATAAGGGATCCCCCTATGCCTGAGACATGGGGATCTCCCTGCACGGCCGGAGCGGAAAGTCGGGGAGGCTGGTCGCAGCGGACGCCGTGCGGACCGCGTGCGGACGGCGGGAACGCAACCGGCCGACGCCCCAGGTCCGATGGGCCGAACAAGGGCCTAGGCTCGTTCCCGGCACGTCGACCCATCCGTTCGGCCACCGAAACTCAATCGGAAGCGAGATTTCACCACCGTGACTGCTCTCACTCTCAGCACCGCCGCCGCGCCGGGCCTCCGGGTCGACGCGATCGTGGTCGGTGTCGCGAAGGGCGCCAAGGCACCGGTCGTAGCGCCGGGTGCCGAGGCCGTGGACAAGGCGTACGACGGCAAGCTGGCCGACGTCCTCACGACTCTCGGCGCCTCGGGCGCGGAGGGCGAGGTGACGAAGCTGCCCGCGCCGTCCGGCTTCAAGGCGCCGCTCGTGGTGGCGGTGGGCCTGGGCGCGGTGCCCGAGAAGGACGGCTCGTTCGGCACGGAGGCGCTGCGCCGCGCGGCCGGTGCCGCTGCCCGCGCCCTGTCCGGGACGAAGAAGGCCGCGTTCACGCTGCCCGTCCAGGCCGCCGACGCCGTGGCCGCCGTCGCCGAGGGCGCGCTGCTCGGCGCGTACTCCTTCGACGTCTACAAGGAGCTGGCGCCCGCGAACAACGCCGCGAAGGCGAAGAACGGCAAGGCGCCGCTCGCCGAGGTCACCCTGCTCGGCGCGAAGCCCCGCGACAAGGCCCACAAGGCCGCCGCCGAGCGCGCGATCGCGGTGACCGAGGAGCTGAACCGCGCCCGCGACCTCATCAACACCCCGCCGAACGACCTCGACCCGGAGGCCTTCGCCGCCGTCGCGCAGACCGCGGGCAAGGAACACGGCATCAAGGTGACCGTGCTCGACGAGAAGGCGCTCGCCAAGGGCGGCTACGGCGGCATCCTCGGCGTCGGCGCGGGCTCCGCGGCCACGCCCCGGCTGGTGCAGCTGTCGTACACCCACTCCAAGGCGAAGAAGCACCTGGCGTTCGTCGGCAAGGGCATCACCTACGACTCGGGCGGTATCTCGCTGAAGCCCGCCGGGCACAACGAGACGATGAAGTGCGACATGAGCGGTGCCGCCGCCGTGTTCGCCGCGGTCGTCGCCGCCGCGCGCCTCGGCCTTGAGGTCAACGTCACGGGCTGGCTCGCCCTCGCCGAGAACATGCCGTCCGGCTCCGCCACCCGCCCGGGTGACGTGCTGCGCATGTACAGCGGCAAGACCGTCGAGGTGCTGAACACCGACGCGGAGGGCCGGCTCGTCCTCGCCGACGCGCTCGCCAAGGCCTCCGAGGACAAGCCGGACGCGATCGTCGACGTGGCGACGCTGACCGGCGCGATGATGCTGGCGCTGGGCAACCGGACGTTCGGGATCATGGCCAACGACGACGCGTTCCGCTCCGCCGTGCACGAGGCGGCGGAGGAGTCGGGCGAGCCGGCGTGGCCGATGCCGCTGCCGGACCACCTGCGCAAGGGCATGGACTCCCCGACCGCCGACATCGCGAACATGGGCGAGCGCTACGGCGGCGGGCTCGTCGCCGGGCTCTTCCTGAAGGAGTTCGTGGGCGAGGGGATCACCTGGGCGCACCTGGACATCGCGGGGCCGGCGTTCAACGAGGGCGGGCCCTTCGGGTACACGCCCAAGGGGGGCACCGGGACGGCGGTGCGGACGCTGGTGCGGCTGGCCGAGCGGGCGGCCTCCGGCGACCTGGGGTGACATGCGGCGGCCTGGGCTGATGTTCGCCCAGGAGCTCGACGCCCGAGGAGCGTGGGCGACTGCGGGCCGGCTGTGGCCGGTCGCGCGGTTCCCCGCGCCCCTGGGTCGGCTGTCCTCGGGCCGCGTCACGAAGCGCGGCGTCACATCCGAGCGTGTGGTGTCTCACACCCCGGCCCGGCGTCTCGTTCCCTCCCGACAAGTGCGAAGATGGGGCTCGGCAGGACAGGGCCCCCACCACAGGGCCGAAGAAGAGCGGCCGGACCCAGCCGCCGCGCGGTCATGGACGACCGGCGTACGGCGCACATGCATGGAGGACGTGACGTGGCGAACGACGCCAGCACCGTTTTCGACCTAGTGATCCTCGGCGGTGGTAGCGGTGGTTACGCCGCGGCCCTGCGCGGGGCGCAGCTGGGCCTGGACGTCGCCCTGATCGAGAAGGACAAGGTCGGCGGCACCTGCCTGCACCGGGGATGCATTCCCACGAAGGCCCTGCTGCACGCGGGCGAGATCGCCGACCAGGCCCGCGAGAGCGAGCAGTTCGGTGTGAAGGCCACCTTCGAGGGCATCGACGTGCCCGCCGTGCACAAGTACAAGGACGGCGTGATCTCGGGCCTGTACAAGGGGCTCCAGGGGCTCATCGCCTCCCGCAAGGTCACCTACATCGAGGGTGAGGGCCGTCTCTCCTCCCCCACCTCCGTCGACGTCAACGGCCAGCGTGTCCAGGGCCGTCACGTCCTGCTGGCGACCGGCTCCGTGCCGAAGTCGCTGCCGGGCCTGGAGATCGACGGCAACCGGATCATCTCCTCGGACCACGCCCTCGTCCTGGACCGCGTGCCGAAGTCCGCGATCGTCCTCGGCGGCGGTGTCATCGGCGTCGAGTTCGCCTCCGCCTGGAAGTCCTTCGGGACGGACGTCACGGTCATCGAGGGCCTGAAGCACCTCGTCCCCGTCGAGGACGAGAACTCCTCCAAGCTTCTTGAGCGCGCGTTCCGCAAGCGCGGCATCAAGTTCAACCTGGGCACCTTCTTCTCGAAGGCCGAGTACACCCAGGACGGTGTCAAGGTCACCCTCGCCGACGGCAAGGAGTTCGAGGCCGAGGTGCTGCTGGTGGCCGTCGGCCGCGGGCCCGTCTCCGCCGGTCTCGGCTACGAGGAGCAGGGCGTCGCGATCGACCGCGGCTACGTCCTGGTCGACGAGTACATGCGCACCAACGTTCCGACCGTCTCCGCCGTCGGTGACCTGGTCCCGACGCTCCAGCTCGCGCACGTCGGCTTCGCCGAGGGCATCCTGGTGGCGGAGCGTCTGGCCGGCCTCAAGGCCGTGCCGATCGACTACGACGGTGTCCCGCGGGTGACGTACTGCCACCCGGAGGTCGCCTCCGTGGGCATCACCGAGGCCAAGGCCAAGGAGATCTACGGCGCGGACAAGGTCGTCGCTCTGAAGTACAACCTCGCGGGCAACGGCAAGAGCAAGATCCTGAACACCTCGGGCGAGATCAAGCTCGTCCAGGTCAAGGACGGTGCCGTGGTCGGCGTCCACATGGTCGGCGACCGCATGGGCGAGCAGGTGGGCGAGGCCCAGCTGATCTACAACTGGGAAGCCCTCCCCGCCGAGGTCGCCCAGCTCATCCACGCCCACCCGACGCAGAACGAGGCGCTCGGCGAGGCCCACCTGGCCCTCGCGGGCAAGCCGCTGCACTCGCACGACTGACCCCTCGGTCGACGAAGCGACGATCCAGACTTCCGCAATCGTTAAGGAGCAACAGAAACCATGGCGGTTTCCGTAACCCTTCCGGCGCTCGGCGAGAGCGTCACCGAGGGCACTGTCACCCGCTGGCTGAAGGCCGAGGGTGAGCGCGTAGAGGCCGACGAGCCGCTGCTCGAAGTGTCGACCGACAAGGTCGACACCGAGATCCCCTCCCCGGTCGCCGGCATCCTGGCGTCCATCAAGGTCGCCGAGGACGAGACGGTCGAGGTCGGCGCCGAGCTGGCCCTGATCGACGACGGCTCGGGCGCGCCCGCCGCCGCCCCGGCCCCCGCCGCCGAGGAGGCTCCGGCTCCGGCCGCCGAGCCCGCCCCGGCCGCGCCCTCCACCGAGCAGGCCGCCCCCGCGCCGGCCCCGACCGCCGAGGCGGCCACCGGCGGCGGCTCCGCCGAGGGCACCGACGTGGTCCTCCCGGCGCTCGGCGAGTCCGTCACCGAGGGCACCGTCACCCGCTGGCTGAAGGAGGTCGGCGACTCCGTCGAGGCCGACGAGCCGCTCCTCGAGGTCTCCACGGACAAGGTCGACACCGAGATCCCGGCGCCCACCTCCGGTGTGCTCCTGGAGATCACGGTCGCCGAGGACGAGACCGCCGAGGTCGGCGCCAAGCTGGCCGTCATCGGTGCCCCGGGTGCCGCTCCGGCCGCTGCCCCGGCTCCGGCCGCCCCGGCTCCGGCGCCCGCCGCCGCCGCCCCGGCCCCGCCGGCCCCCGCGCCCGCCCCGGCCGCCCCCGCGGCTCCGGCCCCGGCGCCCGCGCCGGTGGCTCCCGCCGCTCCGGCGCCCGCGCCCGCCGCCGCCGCCCCGGCGGCTCCGGCCGCCGCGCCCGCCCCGGTCACCCCGGCTCCGGCCGCCGCGTCCGCCGCCGCCCAGGCGACCGACGAGGGTGCCTACGTCACCCCGCTGGTGCGCAAGCTCGCCGCCGAGAACGGTGTCGACCTGGGCTCCGTCAAGGGCACCGGCGTCGGTGGCCGTATCCGCAAGCAGGACGTCATCGCCGCCGCCGAGGCCGCGAAGGCGGCTGCCGCCGCGCCGGCTCCGGCCGCCGCCCCGGCCGCCCCCGCGGCCAAGAAGGCGCCGACCCTGGAGGCCTCTCCCCTCCGTGGCCAGACCGTCAAGATGCCGCGCATCCGCAAGGTCATCGGCGACAACATGGTCAAGGCGCTGCACGAGCAGGCGCAGCTGTCCTCGGTCGTCGAGGTCGACGTCACGCGGCTGATGCGGCTGCGCGCGCGGGCCAAGGACTCCTTCGCGGCCCGTGAGGGCGTCAAGCTCTCCCCGATGCCGTTCTTCGTCAAGGCCGCGGCCCAGGCGCTGAAGGCGCACGCGCCGATCAACGCCCGGATCAACGAGGCCGAGGGCACGATCACCTACTTCGACGCCGAGAACATCGGTATCGCGGTGGACTCCGAGAAGGGCCTGATGACCCCGGTCATCAAGGGCGCCGGCGACCTCAACATCGCCGGTATCGCCAAGGCCACCGCCGATCTGGCGGGCAAGGTCCGGGCGAACAAGATCACGCCGGACGAGCTGTCCGGTGCGACCTTCACCATCTCCAACACCGGTTCGCGCGGCGCGCTCTTCGACACGATCATCGTGCCGCCGAACCAGGTCGCGATCCTCGGCATCGGCGCCACGGTCAAGCGCCCCGCCGTGATCGAGACGGAGGAGGGCACGGTCATCGGCGTCCGCGACATGACGTACCTGACCCTCTCCTACGACCACCGTCTGGTCGACGGCGCCGACGCGGCCCGTTACCTGACGGCCGTCAAGGCGATCCTGGAGGCGGGCGAGTTCGAGGTCGAGCTCGGCCTGTAGCCCCCTGGGTACAAGCGGTACGGCGGTGCCCCGTCCGGAGTTCTCCGGGCGGGGCACCGCCGCGTTCACGGCGGGTTCCGGACGGGCCCCCGAGCCTGGCCGGTACGGGTCTTTACAAACCGGCCCCCCAGGGGAGCGTGTAAGTCTCGTCTCACCTGCGCCAAAGCGCCCCCATGCGCCTCTCCACCGGAGGGCCACGGCTTTATTGTCTAGAGGTCAACGCCCTTGGGGCCCGTCCCCGCGCCGGTCCCCCGCCGAAGGAGCCCGCATGACCACCGCGCCCGTCGTCCACTCGCTGCGCGAACAGATCCGCGAGCACATCGTGGAGGGGATCGTGAGCGGGCGGTGGAAGCCGGGTGAGCGGATCGTGGAGCGGCGGATCGCGACCGAGCTGGAGGTCAGCCAGACTCCCGTGCGGGAGGCGTTGCGTGAGCTGGAGTCGCTGCGGTTGATCGAATCCGCGCCGAACAAGGGCGTACGGGTGCGGAATCTGACCGCCGCCGATCTGGAGGAGAGCTACCCGGTGCGGGCCGGGCTAGAGGCGATCGCGGCGGAGCTGGCGGCGGAGCGGCTGGCGGAGGACTGCTCGGCGCTGGAGCCGCATGTGGCCGCGCTGTACGAGGCGGACCGCAACGCGGACGGTACGTCCCAGGTGCGGCACACGGTGGCGTTCCACCGCGAGCTGGTGCGGGCGGCGGGGAACTCGGTGCTGCTGCACACATGGGAGGGGCTCGGCATCGAGGTCTTCACGGCGCTGTCGATCCGCTGGCTGGGTACGGTCCAGCAGTCGTACGCCGAGGAGCACGAGGAGCTGGTCGCGGCCTTCCGCCGCCGCGACCCGCGGATCGCCGACCTGGTCAAGTCCCACGTGTTGGGCTGCGCCCCGCACACGGACGACGAGCCTGCGTAGTTCTTCGACCGCGGGTGAGTGGGGGCTGGTCGCGCGGTTCCCCGCGCCCCTTGGTCACCCGGGCTCACCCCATGCTCTTGAGGGGCGCGGGGAACTGCGCGAGCAACCACGACGGACCCGCACCCGCCCACGCACCCCAACCGCCCCCCTTGAGCGCATCCCCGCTCAAACGCCGCCCCACCTGCAGAAACCCGGGCTCACCAAGGCACCCGGTGTCGTCGCAGAAGGCACCCCGTGCCGACTTTCTCGTGATCAAGATATTTTGCCCGCAACCCTTTGATCGATCATCGATCAGCGGGTTACAGTCGCCGACGGACCTCCACCGAGGTCCCCGCCCTGTCCTGCCAAAGACCAAGGGCACCCCCGAACCCTTACAGATGAGGGAACCCCCTTCGACTGAGGAGGCGGCGCAATGACCGACCCCAACGCCATCCAGCCGAGCGCGCTCGACCAGCTCCCCGACCGTGATCCGGAGGAGACCGCCGAATGGCAGGCCTCGCTGGACGCCGTCACCAAGGCGGCCGGGCCGCACCGCGCGGCGTACCTGATGCGCCGCACCCTGGAGCGTGCGGAGGGCAACGGCATCGCGCTGCCCAAGCTGCTCGAGACGGACTACGTCAACACCATCCCCACCGCCGCCGAGCCGGCCGTCCCCGGTGACGAGGCGCTGGAGCGCCGTATCACCGCGTGGAACCGCTGGAACGCCGCCGCGATGGTGACCCGTGGCTCCAAGTACGGCGTCGGCGGCCACATCGCCACCTTCGCCTCCGCGGCCTGGCTCTACGAGACCGGCTTCAACCACTTCTTCAAAGGCAAAGAGGCCGACGGCTCGGGCGACCAGCTCTACATCCAGGGCCACGCCTCCCCCGGTATCTACGCCCGCGCCTTCCTCGACGGCCGCCTGAACGAGTCGCACCTCGACAACTTCCGCCGCGAGTCCGCCGGCGACGGCCTCCCGTCGTACCCGCACCCGCGCCGCCTTCCCTGGCTGTGGGAGTTCCCGACGGTGAGCATGGGCCTCGGCCCCCTCTCCGCCATCTACCAGGCGCGCTTCAACCGCTATCTCACCAGCCGCGGCATCAAGGACGTCTCGAACTCGCACGTCTGGGCGTTCCTCGGCGACGGCGAGATGGACGAGCCGGAGTCCACGGCGGCACTCGCCCTGGCCTCCCGTGAGGGTCTCGACAACCTCACCTTCGTCATCAACTGCAACCTCCAGCGCCTCGACGGCCCGGTCCGCGCGAACTTCAAGATCGTGCAGGAGCTGGAGGCCCAGTTCCGGGGCGCCGGCTGGAACGTGGTCAAGTCGCTGTGGGGCTCCGCCTGGGACGAGCTGTTCCAGCTCGACACCACGGGCGCGCTGGTCCGCCGCCTCCGCGAGGTGCCGGACGCGCAGGTGCAGACGTACCAGACCCGGGACGCCGCCTACATCCGCCAGGACTTCTTCGGCAAGGACCCGGCGCTCGTCGAGCTGGCGAAGCTGCTGAGCGACGACAAGATCCTGGAGTGTTTCCACCTCTCGCGCGGTGGTCACGAGGCGCGCAAGGTGTACGCCGCGTACAAGGCCGCCGTCGAGTTCAAGGGCGCGCCGACCGTCATCCTGGCGCAGACCGTCAAGGGCTTCACCCTCGGCGAGGGCTTCGCGTCGAAGAACGCCAACCACCAGATGAAGAAGCTGTCGACGGACGAGTTCAAGCAGATGCGTGATCTGCTCGAACTCCCCAT
Organism: Streptomyces phaeolivaceus; assembly: GCF_009184865.1. Taxonomy (NCBI): domain Bacteria; kingdom Bacillati; phylum Actinomycetota; class Actinomycetes; order Kitasatosporales; family Streptomycetaceae; genus Streptomyces; species Streptomyces phaeolivaceus. The sequence continues at coordinate 2,405,199 of NZ_CP045096.1, forward strand.
CAAGGACAGCGACTTCGTCGACGGGGTGGTGCCCTACGGCCACCCGGGCGCCGACTCCGCCGAGGTCCGCTACCTCCAGGAGCGCCGCGCCGCCCTCGGCGGTCCCGCCCCGGCCCGCCGTACGCACGCGCTGGCGCCCCTCCCGGCCGCCGCCGACAAGACCTTCGCCTCCTTCGACAAGGGCTCCGGCTCCCAGAACGTGGCGACGACCATGGCCTTCGTCCGCCTGGTCAAGGACCTGGTCCGCGACAAGCAGACCGGCCGCCGCTGGGTGCCGATCGTCCCCGACGAGGCCCGCACCTTCGGCATGGAGAGCCTCTTCCCGTCCCTCGGGATCTACTCCCCCAAGGGCCAGACGTACGAGCCGGTCGACCGTGACCAGCTGATGTACTACAAGGAGGCCAAGGACGGGCAGATCCTCAACGAGGGGATCACCGAGGCCGGTTCCATGGCCGACTTCATCGCCGCCTCGACGTCGTACGCGACGCACGGCGAGGCGATGATCCCGTTCTACATCTTCTACTCGATGTTCGGCTGGCAGCGGACCGCCGACCAGATGTGGCAGCTCGGCGACCAGCTCGGCCGCGGCTTCCTCGTCGGCGCCACGGCCGGCCGTACGACGCTGACGGGCGAGGGCCTGCAGCACGCCGACGGCCACTCTCCGGTGATCGCGGCGACGAACCCGGCGGCGCTGACGTACGACCCGGCGTTCGCGTACGAGGTCGCGGTGATCGTGAAGGACGGTCTGCGCCGTATGTACGGCGAGGCCGCGCCCGGCGAGGACCCGAACGTCTTCTACTACCTGACCGTGTACAACGAGCCGCTGCCGCAGCCCGCGAAGCCGGGCGTGGCCGGGGTGGACGAGGGCATCGTCAAGGGCCTGTACCGCTTCAACACGGCCGAGTCGGCGGGCCTGTCCCCGGTGGCGAACGCGCCGCGCGTGCAGCTGCTCGGCTCCGGTACGGCGATCCACTGGGCCCTGGAGGCGCAGAAGCTGCTCGCGGAGGAGTGGGGGGTGGCGGCCGATGTCTGGTCGGCGACCTCCTGGAGCGAACTGCGGCGGGACGCGCTGGACGCGGACGCGGCGCTGCTGCGCGGCGAGGAGCGGGTGCCGTACGTCCGGCAGGCGCTCCAGGGTGCGGAGGGGCCGGTGCTGGCGGTCTCCGACTACATGCGGCAGGTGCCGGACCAGATCGCGCAGTGGGTGGAGCAGGACTACTCCTCGCTGGGTGCGGACGGTTTCGGCCTCTCCGACACCCGTGAGGCCGCGCGTCGTCACTTCGGGGTCGACGCGCAGTCCGTGGTCGTCGCGGCGCTCGCGCAGCTTGCCCGGCGTGGTGAGGTCAAGGCGACGGCGGTGAAGGAAGCGCGGGAGCGGTACGGGCTGTAGGGGGCGAGGGCGCCTCATGGCTCGGGGGCGCGGGTCGTCGGCGGGTGCGGGTGCGTGGGGCTTCTCGCGCAGTTCCCCGCGCCCCTGAAAAAGCGGGCTGCGCCCTGCTTTTTCGGCCCGAACGGGTCGTAGGCCCTTGAGGGGCGCGGGGAACCGCGCGAGAAGCCCCACGCACCCGCGCCCGACAACGCACCCCGCACTGTCACCCCCGCCCGGCATCATGGCCGCATGCGTGCTGCCCGGCTGATCAAAATGGTGCTGCTTCTCCAGTCCCGCCCCTCCATGACCGCCGCCGAACTCGCCCGTGAACTGGAGGTCTCCGAGCGCACCGTCACCCGGGACGCGCAGGCGCTGTCGGAGGCCGGCGTCCCGGTGTACGCGGACCGGGGCCGGGCCGGCGGCTACCGGCTGATCGGCGGCTATCGGACACGCCTGACGGGGCTGGCCCGCGGCGAGGCCGAGGCCCTGTTCCTCAGCGGCGTACCGGGGGCCCTGCGGGACATGGGTCTGGAGGACGCCGCCTCCGCCGCCCGGCTGAAGGTCTCGGCCGCCCTGCTCCCCTCCCTCCGCGACGCCTCCCGTACGGCCTCCCAGCGTTTCCACCTGGACGCCCCGAGCTGGTTCAAGGAACCGAAGACCCCCGAGCTGCTGCCCGCCGTGGCGGACGCCGTCTGGGACGACCGCCGGATCGTGGCGAGGTACGGCAGAGGGGACACCGAGGTCGAGAGGGAGTTGGAGCCGTACGGTCTCGTCCTCAAGGCCGGTGTCTGGTATCTGTGCGCCCACGTCCCGGAGCAGACCCACGGCCCGAGTCGCACGCATCGCACACATCTCACGCATCGCACACATGACGCGTATCGCACCTACCGCATCGACCGTTTCCTCACCGTCGACACCGGTGGCGACCGCTTCACCCGCGACGAGGAATTCGATCTGCCGGCCTACTGGGACGAGCAGGCGGAGCGGTTCGCCCGGTCGATCCTGCACGCAGAGGTCGTCGTACGGCTCTCGGCCGAGGGCGTGCGGAGGCTGCCGTACGTGGTGGATCCCGTGTCGGCGCGGGACGCGCTGGCGGCGTCGGAGGCCTCCGACGCCCGTGGCCGGACGACCGTCACGCTCCGCGTCGAGTCGGAGGAGGTCGCGCACACCCAGCTCACGGCGCTGGGGCCGGAAGCCGAGGTGCTGGCCCCGGGCAGCCTGCGGGAGCGCTTCGCGGACGACGCGCGCCGGCTCGCCGGGCTGTACGCCACATGACCCGCACAACAATCCGCCGTCCTCCGCGTGCGTACGGCCCGCCCAGGCACGATGCTGGACCAGTGATGGACGAGACGGAGTTCTGGGAGCTGGTGGACGAGGCCCGCGAGGACGCCGAGGGCGATCCGGAGGACCAGGCCGACCTGCTCGTGGAACGGCTCGGCCGACTGGACCCGGAGGCGGTGCTGGACTTCGCGCGGCACTTCGAGTCCCGCTACAACCGCGCCTACACCTGGGACCTTTGGGGCGCCGCCTGGGTGCTGCTGGACGGTGCCAGTGACGACGCGTTCGACTTCTTCCGGTGCTGGCTGATCGGCCAGGGCCGGGAGGTGTTCGAGGGGGCCGTGCACGACCCCGACGCGCTCGCCGATCTGCTGGACGACTTCGACGAGGAGATCGACGGGGACGGCGAGGAGCTGGGGTACGCCGCCGACGAGGCGTACGAGCAGCTCACCGGTGTGGTCGCCCCGGATCTCGGTATCCCGCCCGCGCCCGCCGAACCCGAGGGCACCCCGCTCGACTTCGAGGACGAGTCCGCGCTCGCGGAGCGGTGCCCGAAGCTCTGGGAGCGTTTCCGGGGCCAGGGCTGACCCGAAGGCGGGACGGCGTCAGGCCCTGAGCCCGCGGCTCGGCGTGCGCGGCAGGTACGCGTACTGCTCGGTGGTGTACGGCTGGGCGTGGCGGGGTCGTTCCCGGCCCGGGGCCGGGTGTTCGGGGGCCGAGGCTCCGTGCAGGGGCGCGGAGTTGGCGCGGTCCAGCGCGGACGCGGTGACGGCGGAGGGGCCGAGGACGACGACGGCGGTCGCGCAGGCCACCGTCCAGGGGCTCCGCAGGGCCGAGGACCAGGACCTCTTCGGGTCACGGGACGTGTTCTTCGTACGGCTGTTCATCGTTCTCCCCACCTCCGGTCGGCTTGACGACTACGAAGGTAGGGCGGCGATCTTGGAGAAGTCTGTGAGCGCCCGGCGCGCTGTCTGTGAAGCTCATGAGATCTGTCTCGACGACGCTCAGGGGATCCGTCTCAACTCCGGCCCTGGAGACGGGCCGCCAGTTCCCTGATCGCGGGCAGGCGTTCGGCGAGGGCCGCGCCGGGGCAGCTGGTCATGAAGCCGTCGCTGTGGCCCGCGAGGGTGGGCAGCAGGGCGGTGGTGCCGGAGGCGTAGCGGCTGAGGCTGTTGCTGGAGGTGAGCCGGACGCTGCCGCGGGGGTCGGTGTCGGTGAGGCCGAGTTTCCAGGCGGCGAGGGCGGCGATCGCGTCGGTCATGACCTGCGGGACGGGGACACCGGCGGTGAAGGTGCCGAGGGCCGCGATACCGGTGGTGCGGTGGTTGAAGCCCTGGGTGTGGGCGCCGGTGACGGCACGGTCGACGCCGCCCGCGCGGCCCTCGTAGATGGTGCCGCAGCGGTCGACGAGGAAGTTGTAGCCGATGTCGTCCCAGTCCTTGGCGCCGGTCTGGCCGGCGTACAGGTGGCGGATGATGCGGGGCGCCTCGGCGCATTCGTAGCCGTTGGGCGAGTCCGTGTGGTGGACGAAGACGGCGGCGACCTCGTCGTCGTAGCGGGCGGGCGGCTGGCTGGGCGGGTCCTTCTCCAGCTCCAGCCAGCGGTCCCTGGGGACGATGGGCGGCCGGGGCGCCTGGTGCGGCAGCGCGGGCCGGGCCGCGACGGAGTTGCCCGCGCCGTCCCCGGTGCGGTCCACGCCGACCGCGCACAGCACCAGCGCGAGGACGGCCGCCAGTCCGGGCAGACAGGCCAGCAGCAGGAGCACGGGCCGGGGCAGGTCCAGCCGCCCCCGGGCCGCGCGTATACGGTCCCGGGCCCGGCGCAGGCGGTCGTGGGCCCGGCGCGGACCCCGCCGGACCGGGTCCGGGGCGCGCGGGGGCCGTACACGGCGGCGCCGCACCCGCGGCAGCCGCCGTATTCGCGCCCCCCGTGACATCCGGAACACACGCATGGCCCCAGAGTCACCCGGATGCGCGCCGGCCGCGATGTGGAGTGGGCCACCCGGTGGAAGCGGAAGGAACCAACCCCGTGGTCCGGGACGTTTTTACGATTCAGGGCGGAGGTGGCGCGGTGGTGGCCGGTTCACGCGGGTCCACGGGGCGCGCGGCGGACGAAGCTGATCACTGCGCCCGCCCCGCGCGTACTACAGGGTCCCTGAGGAGAGGCGGCTGGAGTGGACGTGCTCGACATCCTGCTGATGCTGGTGATCCTGGCCTACGCGGCGTCGGGTTACCGTCGCGGGCTGGTAGCGGGATGTGTGTCCCTCGCCGGTTTCGTGGGCGGCGCGGCGATAGGCGTCTGGGTGCTGCCCTGGATGATGGAGCTGGTCGAGGCGGGCACCCCGGCGGCCACGGTCACGGCCGTGCTGACGGTGCTGGTGCCGGGGGTGATCGGGCACGAGCTGGCGGGCCGGCTGGCGCTGCGGCTGCGCCGGGAGATCGACCGCAGCCCGCTGCGGGTGGCCGACGGCGTCGGCGGGGCGGCGGCCAACACGGTCGCGGTGCTGATCGTGGCGTGGGTGGCGGCGAGCGTCCTCGGGGCGTCCTCGTCCCCGGTGGTGACCAACTCGATCCGTGACTCCGCGCTGCTCGGCGCCGTGCAGAACACCATGCCGGACACCACCCCGGCCTGGTTCTCCGACGCCACCTCCGCACTCACCGAGGCGGGGTTCCCGCAGGTCTTCAACCCGTTCGAGAACGAGGCGACGGCCGAGGTCGCCAAACCCTCCGGGGACAGTGTCACCGCCGCCGCGACCGGTGCCGCCAAGCGCAGCACGGTGAAGATCGAGGGCGTCGCGGGCACCCAGGGCCGCGAGGGCAGCGGTTTCGTGTACGCGACCGAGCATGTGATGACCAACGCCCATGTGGTGGCGGGCATCGACGACCCGAGCGTGCGGGTGGGCGGTGTGGGAGAGGCGTACGAGGCGAAGGTCGTGCTCTTCGACCCGGACAAGGACGTGGCGGTCCTCTACGTCCCGGGGCTGAAGGCACCGCTGCTGCGGTTCGACGACAGCGCCGAGCGCGGTGACGCGGCGGTGGTGGCCGGTTATCCCGAGGACGGCGGCCTGGACCTCCAGGCGGCCACGGTCGCCAGCCGGATCGACGCGACCGGCCGGAACATCTACAACACGGATTCGGTCACCCGCGACATCTACTCGATCCGCTCCACCGTCCGCCCCGGCAACTCCGGCGGCCCCCTCCTCACCACCGACGGCCGGGTGTTCGGCGTCGTCTTCGCGCGCTCCACGTCGGACGCGGAGACGGGTTACGTCCTGACCGTGGACGAGGTCGTCCCGGACGCGGAGCGGGCGGCGATCGCGACGGCGCCGGTGGACACGGGCGACCTGGTCACCTCGTGACCCCGTGACCTGGTGCTCAGGTCAGAGCCGGCAGCCCATCAGCACGTCGTCCACGTACCGCCCGTCGAGCAGGAACTCCTCGGACAGGACGCCCTCGACCACGAAGCCCTCGGACTCGTAGAGCTTCCTGGCGGGGGTGTTGTGGCCGAGGACGCGCAGGGTGAGGCGGCGGGCGCCGCGCCGGCGCGACTCGTCCTGTGCGGCGCGCAGCAGCGCCCGTGCGACGCCCGCCCCGCGCGCCGTGCCGGCGACGGCGAGGCCCTGGATCTGCCGGACGTGTGTGTGGCAGGCGAGCCCCGTGGGGCGGACGATCCGGACGTAGCCGACGACGGTGCCGTCGCGTTCGGCGACGAGGTGGTCCTCGGCGCCGACGCGCTCGTTGAAGAAGGGCTCGTAGGGCTGTCGGGGGCGTTCCTGGACGGAGTGCAGCGTGGACCAGGTGTCGCGGTCGAGGCGGGCGAGCGTGTCCTCGTCGTCCGAGGTCGCGACGCGTATGTGCGGAACGGGCATGGCGGCCACTGTACGGCGGGGGCACGGCGGGCGGGGGCGGCGGTGGCCGGCCGGTCGCCGCCCCCGGGGGCCGCCGTTCCGGCGGGGGCGGGGCAGGATGGGGGCATGACCGTTGAATCGCCCGTTCCGCCCGGTTCCCGTATCGCGATCGCCGGTGCGTCCGGCCTGATCGGTTCGGCGTTGGCACGCTCCCTCACCGACGACGGCCACGAGGTGCTCCGGCTCGTGCGGCGGGCGCCCCGGGCGCGGGGCGAGGTGCGCTGGGACCCGGAGGCGGGTCAGGTCGACGTGGCGGGGCTCGCGGGGTGCGCGGCCGTCGTCAACCTCGCGGGCGCGGGGGTGGCGTCCCGGCGCTGGACGGACGCGTACAAGGCGACGATCCGCGACAGCCGTGTCCTCGGCACCCGGACGCTCGCCGAGGCCGCCGCCGCCCTCGACACCCCGCCGAACGTCTTCGTCAACGGCAGCGCGATCGGCTTCTACGGCTTCACGGGCGACCGGGTGGTGGACGAGTCGGCGGGGCCGGGCTCGGAGTTCCTGTCCTCGCTGTGCGTGGAGTGGGAGGGGGCGGCCGGGGCCGCGCGGGAGGCCGGGATCCGGACGGCGTTCGCCCGTACGGGGCTGGTGGTGGCCCGGGGCGGTGGTGCGTGGGGGCCGCTGTTCCCGCTGTTCAAGGCCGGGTTGGGCGGGCGGATGGGGAACGGCCGCCAGTACTGGAGCTTCATCTCGCTGCACGACGAGGTCGCCGCGCTGCGGCATCTGCTGTTCACACCGGCCCTGTCCGGGCCGTTCAATCTGACGGCGCCGGCCCCGCTCACCAATCGCGAGATCACGGCGGCGATGGGTCGTGTGCTGCGCCGGCCCACCCTGTTCACGGTGCCCGCGCCCGCGCTCCGGCTCGCGCTCGGCGGCGTCGCCGGGGACGTCCTGGGCAGCACACGGGCCGTCCCGACGCGGTTGCTGGAGTCGGGGTTCACGTTCCGGTACCCGGAGATCGACGACGCGATTCGGGTGGCGGCGGGGAGGTAGGGGGTGGTGGGGTGCGTCGTCGGGTGCGGGCCCGGTGGGGGCTTTCTCGCGCGGTTCCCCGCGCCCCTTGAGGGCCTACGGCCCTTTCGGGCCGAAAAAGCAGGGCGCAGCCCGCTTTTTCAGGGGCGCGGGGAACCGCGCGACCAGCCCCCACCGGGCCCGCGGTCGCGAACGAACCCGCACCACCCCGAACGCCCGGCGCACACGCACCCACCCCATGCCTCCGTGCGAGGTCACACGCTCCTTCCCCCACATCGCCGCCCACCTTCATTCTCGTGCCGAACTCAGGTATTTCAGATGGGTGTTGGGGGCATAACGTCCCCGCAGCCGCGCGACCTCGGGAGGGGCACGTGCTTGAGTCGGTGCACCAGTCGGCGTACCAGGCGGACACGGACGACGTGGACGTCATCGTCGTAGGAGCCGGCGTCGCCGGCCTCGCTGCGGCCGGACATCTGACCAGGGCGGGTCTGCGGACCACCGTCCTGGAGGCCGCCCCCGCCGTCGGCGGCCGTATGTCCACCGAGAAGATCGACGGCTTCCGGCTGGACCGGACGGCGCAGTTGCTCTCCACCTCGTACCCGGAACTGCGCCGCACCCCGGGCCTGGACACGCTGCCCCTGCGGCCGTTCGCCCCGGGCGTCCTGCTGCACGCCGACGGCCGTCATCAGCGGGCCGGCGCCACCCCCGTCCTGCGGAGCGCGAGGGGCGCACTCACGGCCGCACGCGCCCTCGCAAGCGCCCCCAGGCTCCCCCGCAACCAGGGCCGTCCACAGGTCCGTTCCACGGGCACCCGGCCCGGCCGGCTGGGCGCTCCCGCCGACCAGTCGCGGCTGGCCATGGCCCTGGCCCGGCTCGCCGCGACGGCCCCCGAGCGGCTGCTCACCCGGGCGGAGGTCCCGGCCTCCCAGGCGCTGGCGACCCGGGGTTTCCCGCCCCGGACGATCGACGGTTTCGTACGCCCCCTGCTGGCCGCGCTGTTGGCGGACCCGGCGCTGGGGACCTCCAGCCGGTGCGCCGACCTCGCCCTGCACACGTTCGCGACGGGTCGGCTGTGTGTCACCGAGGGCGGCGCGGACACGCTTCCGGAGCTGCTGGCGGCGGCGCTGCCGCCGGGCTCGGTGCGTACGGGGGTCGAGGTCACCGGGATCAGCACGACCTCGGTGACGACGGCGCACCACGGGGTGCTCGGCTGCCGTGCGGTGGTGCTGGCCACGGACGCCCGCTCGGCCGCCGGGCTGCTGCCGGGACTGCGGGTGCCGGGGTTCCATCCGGTGACGGTGCTGCACCACGCCACGGACGAGCCCCCGTTGGGCGAACCGGCGCTGCTCCTTGACGCCGACCGCAGCGGGCCCGTCTCGCACACGGCGGTGATCAGCCAGGTCGACCCGAGCCGGGCACCGGCGGGCCGCGCCCTGATCACCTCCACGGTCCTCGGCACTCCCCCGGCCCCCGCGCACCTCGATGCCACGGTCCGCGCCCAACTGGCCCGGCTCTACCGGACGTCCACCACCCGCTGGGAACTCCTCGCCGCGTACCACGTGCCGGAGGCGGTCCCCGCGATGCCCGCGCCGCACGATCTGCGCCGCCCGGTACGGCTGCTGGCCGGTCTGTACGTCTGCGGCGACCACCGGGACACCAGCACCGTCCAGGGCGCCCTGCACTCGGCCCGCCGGGCCGCCCACGCGGTGCTGACGGACCTGGACGCCCGCCCGACGTTCCTGGAGGAGCCGTTGGACGCCGCCGCGTGAACGACGGCAGGGGCGCCCGGCGTTGCACCGGGCGCCCCTGCCGCGAGCCGTGCGCCTAGCCGAGCGCCGCCACCTTGTCCCGGTAACCCCGCACCGGGGCGGCGTCCCGGTAGGGCTCCAGGCGGCGTTCGAAGTCGCGGACGTACTCCACGGCTCGTACGGACCGCATCTCGGCGGCCTGTCCCGCGGCCTCCGCGCCCAACTGGCAGGCCTGGTCGAGTTCGCCGAGGCCCAGACGGGCGGAGGCGAGGACGACCCGGCAGAAGAGCCTGCTGCGGGCGTAGGCGGGCGCCCTCAACTGCAGGGAGCGTTCCGCGTGTTGGGCCGCGGCCCGGTACTGCTGGAGGTCGCGGTGGCTGTGGCCGAACTCGTCGGCGAGCTGCGCCTCGTCGAAGAACCGCGCCCAGTACGGGACTTCGTCCCCGGGGCGGGCCGTCTCCAGGGCGCGTTCGGCGCGGACCAGCGCGGCCGTGGAGGCCCGCACCTCACCGAGCACCGCGTGCCCGCGGGCCTCGACGGAGTGCAGCAGCGACTGCACCACCGGCGGCACGGCCGACCCGACGCCCTGCTGGGCGACGCGCGCGAGCTGCACGGCCTCCCGTCCGTGCCCCAGATAGACCGCCTGACGGCTCATCGTGACGAGCACATACGCCCCGTACGCCCGGTCCCCCGCCGCCTGCGCCAGCCTGAGCGCCTGCACGAAGTACCGCTGGGCGAGGCCGTGCGCCCCGATGTCGTACGAGGTCCAGCCGGCCAGCCGGGTCAGGTCGGCGGCGGCGGCGAACAGCCGTCGGCCGATCTGTTCGCCGTAGGCGCCGCGCAGCATGGGCTCGGCCTCGTGCTCCAGGTAGCGCACGAGGGCCTGGCGGGCGTGGCCGCCGCCGTACGCGTCGTCGAGGGCGCGGAACAGCTCCCCCACGGAGCGGAGGGCGGCGATGTCCCCGCCGGTGACCTTCTGGCCGGGGCCGCGCTCGGTCTGGCTGCGCTGCCGGGGGACGACAGGGCGGCCCTGCGGGGGGACCCGGGTGGCTGCCGGGTCACCGCGCCCCACCCGGTCGTCGGCCCGGCCGATCAGCCAGTCCCGGCTGGGGACGACCAGTCCGGCCGGGGTGAACGCGATCTTGCGGAGTTCGGCGTGGCTGCCGGAGTCCTTGCGCCACAGGCCGCCGACGATGTCGATGGCCTCCTCGGGGGTGGCGGCGAACTCCAGGCCCGCGTAGACGGGGGCGCAGGCGTCCAGGCCGAGGTCCTGGGCGGTGAGCCGACGGCCGAGGCGGCGGGTGAACACCTCGGCGATGAGGGCGGGTGTCGTCCCCCGGGGCTGCTGACCTCGCAGCCAGCGGGTGACCGACGTCTTGTCGTATCTGAGGTCGAGGCCGTGTTCGAGACCGAGCTGGTCCACACGGCGCGCTAGTCCCGCGTTCGAGAACCCCGCTTCTGCGATGAGGGCGGCGAGCTGGCGGTTGGGGGTGCGCTGCGCGGGTCGTTCCGTCATCTGCGGTGCGGTCTCCTGCCTTCCGGGTGTCGGCGGGGTTTCCCGGATTGCCTGGTGAGAAGCCTTTTGCGGCCTTGTGAACGGCGCGAATGTAGCGGAGAGTAAGCGTCCGATCGCACACTTCCGCGTCCATTCATCCGATCGTGTGAGGATTTGCCGCACGGCTGACGTGGAGGGCCTCCGACACGCGCCGGCTGGGCCCCTCGTACGCCCGGCGGCCGGCGCGTACGACGAGCGTCGCCATCCGCCTCCGCGCCTCGTACGACGGGCGCCGGGCACCGCTCGAACGGCGCCCGGTCCTACGGTCGTACAGTGGCTTGGGCGCGTCACGCGCCTGACCGGGGCGACGGAACGACAGGACGACAGCCGAGGGAGGCACTTGCCGTGAGTGGGTTGCGGTTCGTCCGCATGGGGTTCGGCGCGGAGATGGTCGAGTACCAGGAGGCGTGGGACGAGCAGCGCCGGGTGCACGCCGCCCGCTTCGCCGACGAGGTCCCCGACACCGTGCTGCTCCTGGAGCACCCCCCGGTCTACACGGCCGGGCGGCGCACGGCCGACAGCGAGCGCCCCCTCGACGGCACGCCCGTCGTCGACGTCGACCGCGGCGGCAAGATCACCTGGCACGGGCCGGGCCAGCTGGTGGGCTATCCCATCCAGAAGCTCCCCCGCCCGGTGGACGTGGTCGCGCACGTACGGCGTCTGGAAGAGGCCCTGATCCGTACGTGTGCGGAGTTCGGCGTGGAGACGACCCGGGTCGAGGGCCGCAGCGGGGTGTGGGTGCTCGGCGATCCGGTCGAGCGGCGGCTCGGCGGGCTCTCGCTGGACCTCGATCCCCGGATGACCGACGACGAGTTCGATCCGCGGATGAACGGGCCGGAGTACGCGCCGTCCAACGCGGGGCAGCGGCGTGAGGACCGCAAGATCGCGGCGATCGGGATCCGGGTCGCGAAGGGGGTCACGATGCACGGGTTCGCGCTCAACGTGAACCCCGACAACAAGTGGTTCGACCGGATCATCCCCTGCGGTATCCGTGACGCCGGGGTCGCGTCCCTCGCGGGTGAGCTGGGGCGGGACATCACCATCGCCGAGGTGCTGCCCGTGGCCGAGCGGCATCTGCGGGATGTTCTGGAGGACGCGGATCTGAAGCCGCGGGTGGTGGAGCGGGCGTCGGCGTAGTCCGCGTCAGGGGGTGGGGGTTCGGCTCGTCGGCGGGTGCGGGTGCGTGGGGGCTGGTCGCGCAGTTCCCCGCGCCCCTGAAGGGCCTACGGCCACTTCGGGCCGAAAAAGCAGGGGCGCAGCCCCGCTTTTTCAGGGGCGCGGGGAACTGCGCGAGAAGCCCCACTCAGCAGCGGCCGAAGAACTCACCCTCACCGCACCCGACGCCGGGAATGCAACCCACGAGCCGAAGGTTGCCCACCCCGGGGAGCGAGAACCGTACGGGCGTACCCTGGTGGACGCCGAAGAATCGAAGCACAGGGAGCCGATGTGTCCGCAGTCGCACCGGACGGACGCAAGATGCTGCGCCTGGAGGTCCGGAACGCCCAGACCCCCATCGAGCGCAAGCCCGAGTGGATCAAGACCCGGGCGAAAATGGGCCCCGAGTACACGAAGATGCAGGCCCTGGTGAAGGGCGAGGGGCTGCACACCGTCTGCCAGGAAGCCGGATGTCCCAACATCTATGAGTGCTGGGAGGACCGCGAGGCCACCTTCCTCATCGGCGGCGACCAGTGCACCAGGCGCTGCGACTTCTGCCAGATCGACACCGGCAAGCCCGAGGCGCTGGACCGCGACGAGCCCCGCCGCGTCGGCGAGTCCGTGGTCACCATGGACCTGAACTACGCCACGATCACCGGCGTCGCCCGCGACGACCTGGAGGACGGCGGCGCCTGGCTCTACGCCGAGACGGTCCGCCAGATCCACCAGCAGACCGCCGAGCGCGCGGACGGCCGGACCAAGGTCGAGCTGCTGGCCCCCGACTTCAACGCCGTACCGGAGCTGCTGGAGGAGGTCTTCGCCTCCCGCCCCGAGGTCTTCGCGCACAACGTCGAGACGGTCCCCCGGATCTTCAAGCGCATCCGCCCCGGCTTCCGCTACGAGCGCTCCCTGAAGGTCATCACCGAGGCCCGTGACTACGGTCTGGTCACGAAGTCGAACCTGATCCTCGGCATGGGCGAGACCCGCGAGGAGGTCAGCGAGGCGCTGAAGCAACTGCACGACGCCGGCTGCGAGCTGGTCACCATCACCCAGTACCTGCGTCCGAGCGTCCGCCACCACCCCGTGGAGCGCTGGGTCAAGCCGCAGGAGTTCGTCGAGCTGAAGCAGGAGGCCGACGAGATCGGCTTCTCCGGTGTGATGTCCGGCCCGCTGGTCCGTTCCTCGTACCGGGCCGGCCGCCTCTACCAGATGGCCGTCGAGAAGCGCGGCGCGTACGTCGCCTCGCAGGCCGTCTGACCCCTCCCGGCCGACCCCTCCCGGCCCCTCCCGAGCCCCGGCGAACGCCTCGCGAACGCCTCACGAACGCCTCGCGAACGCCTCGCGAGCGCCTTACGCCGAATGGCACGGAGTGCCACCCGATTCGCGTGAATCTGAGCACAAGAGGCTACTCGTCGGTAATGGCCGATTGACCGCGGTCCTGACCGTCCTCGCAGATGAGGGCGTCGTCAGGGCCGCGTCAGGGATTAAGTGCCGCGCATCAAGGTTTCATTGGCGTTTGACCGGTCGGTCACGCCCTGGTAACACCAATCAGTGACCCTGGTTTCACGCCCGGTACAGGGTCCTAGCCAGAGCAGCCATCCCGAGGGGGGACCTCCCATGCAGGCCGCACCCGTTCGTGCCACAGCGATCCCGTCGTTCACCGATGCACTCCGTGCCGTCGAGTCGCTGCTCATGAGCAGTGGTCAGCGCACCGCCCGTCGCAACGCCTGGACCTCCGTCCTGGAGGACCGCCGCCGCGCCAAGGACCGCGTCGAGACCGAGCGCGTCCTCGAAGCGGCCGTCACCTCACGCACCTCGTAACGCACCTCGTAGCACCGCGCCCTCAACACCGCACCACGCAACCGCCGCACCACGCCGGCACCGCCGCCGCCCGGCGCCGCTTCCCCAGCGCAGCCGCCGGTCTCCGGTCCCCACCGGCACCGCCGTCGTCCCCGCTTCCCCGGACACGTAGACTTCGTGCCATGGCGAGGAAGGAACCCGCAGCGGACGCTGCGAACCCCGGGCGACTCAAGCAGATCGCTCTGACGTACAAGATGACCCGCAGGGCCGACAAGAAGATCGGTCTTGTACTCGCGGCTGTCGGAATCATCACCTTCGGTGTCTTCCTCGCGATCGGTTTCTTGATCGGTCACCCCATCTATCTCGGCATCCTGGGCCTCCTGCTCGCCTTCCTCGCGACGGCGATCGTGTTCGGACGGCGGGCCGAGCGGGCCGCGTTCGGGCAGATGGAGGGCCAGCCGGGGGCCGCCGCGGCGGTCCTGGACAACGTGGGCCGTGGCTGGACCACGACGCCCGCGGTGGCGATGAACCGCAGCCAGGACGTGGTGCACCGGGCCGTCGGCAAGGCCGGCATCGTCCTGGTCGCCGAGGGCAACCCGAACCGGGTCAAGAGCCTGCTGGCCGCCGAGAAGCGGAAGATGGCCCGCATCGTGGCGGACGTCCCGGTGCACGACCTGGTCGTGGGCACCGGCGAGGGCCGGACCGAGCTGAAGAAGCTGCGCACGACGATGCTCAAGCTGCCGCGCGTGCTCTCCGGCCCCCAGGTGACCGCCACCAACGACCGGCTGCGCGCGATGGGCGACCTGATGAGCAACATGCCACTCCCCAAGGGCCCGATGCCCAAGGGCATGCGCATGCCGAAGGGCGGCCCGAAGGCCCGCTGACGCCGCGAGTACGACGATGACGATGGGGGCGCCCGGAGAGATCCGGGCGCCCCCATCGTCGTAGCGACGCTAGATCCGCACCTCGACCGTGCGGGCCAGCCGGTCGTGCAGGCCGCGTCCGTCGCGGTCCCAGACCAGGGCGGGGATGGCGAGGCAGAGCAGGAGCGTGCGGACGACGGCGCGCCAGGGGGTGACCGTGCCGGTGCCCTCGGCGACGACACGCAGGCCGAAGAGGCGCTTGCCCGGCGTGAAGCCGACCGTGCCCAGGGTGAGGGCGTGCAGCAGGAAGAAGACGAGCAGGGCCCAGTTGCTGGTGGCCTGGTCGTAGCCGTCGGTGATGAGGCCGTATGCGATCAACAGGCACAGGCCCCAGTCGACGGCGAGGGCCCCGAGGCGGCGGCCGGGGCGGGCGATGGAGCCGGGCCCCTCCTCCGGCAGACCGAGCTGCTCTCCCCTGTATCCGAAGTCGACTCCGGCCGCCTCCGCGGCTTCGCGGGGGCCGGAGAGCCACGATCCGAGTGCTTGCCTCTTGTCCACGCGTCCACGGTACTGCCACCGTTCTGCCATACGGACAGGTGGGGTGCGGGGTGGGATGTCCGGTTAACTTGTGCGAAACAAATGGGTCACGTACGAGAAATCACCTGTCCCTAGTGTCGTGAAGAGCGTGTGCCACCGCACTGGCCGCACGAACGAACTACCACCCCGGCAGGAGACGTCGGGAGTAGGAGGAGCTGGATGTTCCAGAACGCCGACGAGGCCAAGAAGTACATCGCGGACGAGGACGTCAAGTTCGTCGACGTCCGCTTCTGCGACCTGCCGGGTGTGATGCAGCACTTCACGATCCCGGCGGAGGCCTTCGACCCGGCCGAGGAGCTCGCGTTCGACGGCTCCTCGATCCGAGGCTTCCAGGCCATCCACGAGTCCGACATGGCGCTGCGCGCCGACCTGTCCACCGCGCGCGTCGACCCGTTCCGCCGCGACAAGACGGTCAACATCAACTTCTTCATCCACGACCCGATCACGGGCGAGCAGTACTCCCGTGACCCGCGGAACGTGGCGAAGAAGGCGGAGGCGTACCTGGCGTCCACCGGTATCGCCGACACGGCGTACTTCGGCCCCGAGGCCGAGTTCTACGTCTTCGACAGCGTGCGTTTCGCCACCTCGGCGAACGAGTCCTTCTACCACATCGACTCCGAGGCGGGCGCCTGGAACACCGGTGCGCTGGAGGACAACCGCGGCTACAAGGTCCGCTACAAGGGCGGCTACTTCCCGACCCCGCCGGTCGACCACTTCGCCGACCTGCGTGCCGAGATCTCCCTGGAGCTGGCCAAGTCCGGCCTC
Source organism: Streptomyces phaeolivaceus (assembly GCF_009184865.1). Classification (NCBI taxonomy): domain Bacteria; kingdom Bacillati; phylum Actinomycetota; class Actinomycetes; order Kitasatosporales; family Streptomycetaceae; genus Streptomyces; species Streptomyces phaeolivaceus. Next base: position 2,421,205 of record NZ_CP045096.1, read on the forward strand.
CAGGTCGAGCGCCAGCACCACGAGGTGGGCACCGCCGGCCAGGCCGAGATCAACTACAAGTTCAACACGCTGCTCGCCGCGGCCGACGACCTCCAGCTCTTCAAGTACATCGTGAAGAACGTGGCCTGGCGCAACGGCAAGACCGCGACCTTCATGCCGAAGCCGATCTTCGGTGACAACGGCTCGGGCATGCACGTCCACCAGTCGCTGTGGACCGGCGGCCAGCCGCTCTTCTACGACGAGGCCGGTTACGCGGGCCTGTCGGACACCGCCCGCTTCTACATCGGCGGCATCCTCAAGCACGCCCCGTCGCTGCTGGCCTTCACCAACCCGACGGTGAACTCGTACCACCGCCTGGTGCCCGGCTTCGAGGCCCCGGTCAACCTGGTCTACTCGCAGCGCAACCGCTCCGCGGCCATGCGTATCCCGATCACGGGTTCGAACCCGAAGGCCAAGCGCGTCGAGTTCCGCGCGCCCGACTCCTCCGGCAACCCGTACCTCGCCTTCTCGGCCCTGCTGCTCGCGGGCCTCGACGGCATCAAGAACAAGATCGAGCCGGCCGAGCCGATCGACAAGGACCTCTACGAGCTGGCCCCCGAGGAGCACGCGGGCGTCCCGCAGGTCCCGACCTCCCTCCCGGCCGTCCTCGACTCGCTGGAGCGCGACCACGAGTTCCTCCTCCAGGGCGACGTCTTCACGCCGGACCTGATCGAGACCTGGATCGACTACAAGCGCGCCAACGAGATCGCCCCGCTGCAGCTGCGCCCGCACCCGCACGAGTTCGAGCTGTACTTCGACGTGTGATCGACGCGTAGCCCCTACGACGACGGCGCCCCCGTTCCCGGTTTCCGGGACGGGGGCGCCGTCGTATGGTTCTGGGCCGTAGGGTTCTGGCACGACTGTTCGAGAGAGATGACGGGGGACACGGGGATGCCCGAACAGGACGACGACGAGCGTGAGTTCGACATCAAGTGGGCGGACAACGCGGAGCTGAAGGAGCCCTCGGCGCGGGCCCGGATGCTGGCCGCGCGCTGGAAGGAGAACCCGCCCGCGCCCCAGCCCTTCCGCGCCGACCCCGGCCCGAGGGAGCCGCGGCGGTCCTCGTGGGTGTCGACGGTGATCGTGTTCGGGTGCGTGGCGGGTCTGATCGCGCTCATCGGATACGTCAACTATCGGTCCTCCTAACGGGGTCGGGCATGCGCCAGGATCTCCGGGGCGGAGGCGAGGCCGCCCTGCGGCTCGTGCGGGGCGGGGAACTGCGGGACTCGGTCGATGCCACCGCTCCCGGCGCCTGGCTCGACCTGGACGCGGGCACGCGCTGCTGGGTGGGCCGGGACCTGCTGCCGACGCGGGACGAGGTCGAGGGCCGACGCACCTGGCTCGGCGTCCTGGCGCGCCGGGCGGAACCGACCGAGGCACGGCTCGCACTCGCCCTGTGCCACCACGACGGCCGGGTGCGTGAGGCGGCGCTGCGGCCCGCCACGGCATATCCGGATCTGTTGCCGCTGCTCGTCGTCCGCGCCGCCGACTGGGCCGGACCTGTGCGGGAGCGTGCACGCTCCCTGCTGCGTGCGGCGCTCGACCCAAGCGCGGCGGTCGTCCTAGCCCCGCTGATCCTGCTCGTCGGCCGCCGCGACCGGGGCGCCTTCGCCGTCGGTCTGCTCGCCGAGGTGCTCCGCCCGGCCCCGCTGGAGCGGCTCGCGCCCCTGTTCACTGCCCCGGATCCCGCCGTCCGCCGCTTCGCCTACCGGCTGGCGATCGAGCAGCGGCTCCTGTCCCCCGCCGGGCTCGCCGGCGCCGCCGCCCGGGACGGCGACGTCGTCGTCCAGGACCTGTGTGCGGACGCCGCGCTGGCCGCCGTACCGGAGGAATCATTCGACGACGTCCTCGGCCCCCTCCTCGGCGCCCGCAGCCCCCGCGCACGCTCCGCCGGGGTCACCGCGCTGCGGCGGGCCGGGCGGCCGGAGGGCGCGGTGGCATTCCTGGGCGACCGGTCCGCGCTGGTACGGGCCTGCGCCCGGTATGTCGTACGGCGGTACGGGACCGATCCGGCGCCGCTGTACCGGGCCTGGTGCGCGGCGCCGGACGATTCGGCGCTGCGGCCGGGGCACGTCATCGGGCTCGCCGAGTGCGGGAATCGGGCGGACGCCGGGCTGCTGTGGCCGCTTCTTGCCCATCCGGCACCCGGCGTACGGGCCCGTGCCGTGGCGGCCCTGCGGCTGCTGGACGTGTCCGATGTACGGCGGCTGCGGCCCCTGATCGACGATCCCGGACCCGGGGTCGTCCGGGAGACGACCGTCGCGCTGTTGCCGTCGGCGGAACGGCTGCCCGAGGAGTGGCTGACGGAACGGCTGAGGGCCGAGCGGCCACGGCACGCGCGGGTGGCCGCCTTCCGCTTGCTGGAGGCTCGCGGTGGAGTCGTGGGGCTGCGGGCGGCCGTCGCGCTACTGGACGACTCGGACGACAGGCTGCGGACCTGGGCCGGGCAGTCCGTGCAGGGGTGGCGTCCGTCGGCGGAGGGGCGGCTCGGGGACCCAGAGGTGGGCGAGTTGCTCGATCGCGGCCGCCGCCTGTTCAGCGACCCCGTCCTGCGGCTGCGGAAGCGGGAGGCCGGGCTCGGCGCCTGAGCGAGCAGGCGGCGACACCCGGGTCGAGCGAGCGGGCAGCCACGCCCGGGTCGACCGAGCAGGGGCCACGCCCGGGTCCTACGGATCCGCGGAGAGTCATTTGCCCTGATGGGGGCCGATCGCGACCGGTTCATGGGAACCCTCGGGCGCACAAGGGAAGCGGGCGAACTGCTGCCTGCGTGTGGGGTGGACCGATGCTCGGGTTCCGGTCGGGATCGAACGGGACGGGTACGGCTACCGGGACTCATTCGCAGTGCTCCGGCCTTCAGGCCGGGGGTGAAGCGGATCCGATGACGGTGACGCGGAGCGTCGCGGCACTGCTCCGGCGCAGCCGGACGCTGTGGTGGGTGGGGGCGGGAGAGTCAGGGTGATGATTCGTTCACCTGCGCTCTCTGGTGACGCGTGCGCGATCTGCCTAGTGTGATCGTCATGCATCTCCGGTACGCGTTCAGGCTCTACCCGGATGTCGGTCAGCGCACCGCGCTGGCCAGGGCGTTCGGGTGCGCCCGTGTCGTGTTCAACGACGCGGTGCGAGCCCCGGGGATGCCCGCCGGGCCGGGCAGCCGTTCCCGGCGGCCGGAGGCTGTCGAGGAGGCTGGTCACCGAGGCGAAACGGACAGCGGAACGGTCCTGGCTGGGTGAGGTCTCCGCCGTCGTCCTCCAGCAGTCCCTGCGGGACGCCGAGGCCGCCTACCGCAACTTCTTCGCCTCCCTCAAAGGAGCCCGCAAGGGACCGAAGGTCGGCTCGCCCCGCTTCAAGTCCCGTAAGGACGCCCGGCAGTCGATCCGGTTCACCGCCAATGCCCGCCGGAACATCACCGACCGGGGACGGCTGAACCTGCCGAAGACCGGCACGGTGAAGGTGAAACGGTCCCGCACCCTGCCCGTCACCCCCACCTCGGTCACCGTCGTGATGGACGCGGCCGGCCGGTATTTCGCCTCCTTCGTCATCGACACCGACCCCGCCGCCGACGCCGCCCGGATGCCCGAGTCCGACGGGACCATCGGCATCGACCTGGGCCTGACACATTTCGCCGTCCTGTCCGACGGCACAAAGATCGGCTCCCCGAGGTTTCCGCGCCGGGCGGAGAAGAAGCTCAAGAGGGTCCGGAAAGAGCTGTGCCGCAAACAGAAGGGAACGAAGAACCGGGCCAAAGCGCGCCTGAAGGTCGCCCGCGCCCATGCCCAGGTCGCCGACGCACGCCGTGAGTTCCACCACCGGCTCTCCACGAGGCTGATCTCCGAAAACCAAGGGATCGCCGTGGAGGACCTCTCGGTGGCGGGGCTGGCACGCACCAGGCTGGCCAAGTCCGTGCACGACGCCGGCTGGTCGGCGTTCATCGGCATGCTGAAGTACAAGGCGGCACGGTACGGCCGCACCCTGGTCACGATCGGCCGGTTCACGCCGACCTCCCAGACCTGCTCCACCTGCGGCGCCGTGGACGGGCCCAAACCCCTCGATGTCCGGGAGTGGACGTGTGTCGCCTGCGGCGCGGTCCACGACCGGGACGTGAACGCCGCGATCAACGTGAAGACGTCCGCCGGACTGGCGGTGACGGCCTGCGGAGCGCCGGTAAGACCAGGAGCGATCCCGGCACAGCGCGAAGAAACAGGAAGCCACGGATTCCCGACCGGAAACCGTGCCGCGTAGCGGCACAGCAGCAAGTCGAGAAGGCCAGAATCCTCGGGCTTCAGCCCGAGGTGCAAGTCGATCGTGGCTGGTCTCCCGGCGGCGGGTTCGGGCCGCAACTGCTGTGCTCGGTCATCGGGTTCCGGCGTCGGGGCGGGGGACGGGCGCGGTGGGGGAGACGGCACTCGGCTCGGGGTCGTCCATCTACAAGCGTGGGACGTTCTATCCGTTCGCGCCGCTGGCGGGTGGCGGGTGGCGGGTGGCGGGCGGCGGGCGGCGGGCGGCGGGCGGCGGGTGGCGGGTGGCGGGTGGCGGGTGGCGGCGGGACAACGCGCCGGAGCTACGGGTCCGGGCCGCGCTCGGGGACGATCTGCGGATCGAGCCCGAGCTGAGCCGGTGGTTCCCGATCTGGGGTGCCCCGGGGCTGTGACCGACCCCGGGACGCCCTTGCTCGTCGCTCGTTACTCGTTGCTTGTTGCTCGTCGCTCGTTACTTGTTGCTCTTGTCGCGGTCCTGCCGACGGGTCTCGGAAGGACGTTCGCGGCGGTAGCGGCGCTCCCACTTCGCCTGCTGGTCACGGCGATCGCGGTACGCGCGGTAGGAGGCGGGCTGGGCCGAGCCGCCGCTCGCCGGGGAACCCGACGAGGAAGTCGCCGAGCCTCCCCCCGTGCGGCCGTAACGGACGTACAGGTAGAGCAGGGCGACCGCGGCCAGCCAGAGGACTTGGTTGGAGAAACCCATGACGACCAGAACCGCGGTCGCCGAGAGGATCAAGGTGCCCATGACGGGACTCCTCGGGGCGTGGCGTGGGTGATGATGCGAGGAAGAGTAGCCCCGGGGCCGGAAAGTGACCCCCGTCCTGCGTGAGTCCGGTGTCCGAGGACTCCCCCGCGTCTGTCCAGGATGCTCGTGTGACGGGTGCGGGGGCATCTCATTTATCGGGGATGCTGGCCCTCATGGGATTCGACGATCAGGAGTGGGCGGCGACCCGGGCGTGGGTGGCCGAGCAGCTGCCCGAGGGCCGCGTGGTACTGAACTGGGCCGATCTACGGGGTGGTTGGTCCTCGACGATGCGCCGGCTGACGCTCGACGACGGGACGGGGCTCGTCCTGCGGTCGTTCGTGAAACCGTTCTTCCGGCTGCACGCTCCCGGGCTGTTGAACCGTGAGGCAGCGATGTTCACCCTGCTCGCGCCGTACGACGGCATTCCCACGCCACGCCTGTACGCCGTCGACCCGGGCGGCGAACTCGCCGGTCATCCCTCGCTGTTGATGTCCCTGCTGCCGGGGTCGGTGCGGGTGACGGCGGACGCGGACCTTGAGGAGCGGCTCGATCTGCTCGCCGGGCAGCTCGCCCGGATCCACGCGGTCGTACCGGTGGAACGGCCGCGTACGTATCAGGCCTGGACCTCGCCCGAGCGGGTCACGACGGCGGGTGGTGCGTTGTGGGAGCGGGCCGTGGACGTGATCCGGCGGGAGCCTCCGGCGTGGGAGGGGTGTTTTCTGCACCGGGACTTCCATCCGGGGAACGTGCTGTTCACGGGTGGGGTCGGGGGTGGGGGCGGGGGCGGAGGTCTCGGGATCAGCGGGGTGGTTGATTGGGTGGAGACCTCTTGGGGGCCTGCGGATCTCGATGTGGCCCACTGTGCGACCGCGTTGGCGCTGTTGTTCGGGGCGGAGTACGGGGTCGGGTTCGGTGAGCGGTACGAAGCGTGGGGTGGGCGTCGGCTGGCTCGGGGGCGGGAGCATTTGTACTGGCGGCTGTTGGACGCGCTCGCGTACGCGCCCGACGCGGAGAAGCTCGCGGGGCCCTGGCGGGAGCTGGGGCGGGGGGATTTGACGCCGGGGGTGTTGGGGGTGCGGCTGGAGGAGTATGTGGGTGGGTTGTGGGAGCGGTACGGGTAGTTGGGGCGGGGGGCGCCTAATAGCTCGGGGGTGGGGGTGCGTCGGCGGGTGCGGGTCCGGTGGGGCTTCTCGCGCAGTTCCCCGCGCCCCTGAAAAAGCAGGGGCCGCGCCCCGTGCTTTTTCAACGGCCCGCAGGGGCCGTTGCCTTGAGGGGCGCGGGGAACTGCGCGAGAAGCCCCACCGGGCCGCGGGCGGTCGGCGGCCGGAGAGGCTCAGGGTGAGTGCCGGGTGCCCAGAAAAGAGGCGGCACCCGGCGGCCCCGGCTCACCCGGAGGGGCACTCCTTCCACGCCAAGTGGTAGATCGTGCTGATGTCACCGTCCGTCGAGTCCATGGTCATGAAGCTCGTGCTGCTCGCCGGCGACGACCCCCGGTTGACCCGCAGCTCGGTGTTGATGTTGAAGTTGCGCTCGACACCGCAGGGCGCCCACACCAGTTGGGCCCAGTCGGTCTCGTCCGTGGCCTGCCAGTTGTCCTCGTAGGGGCCGTTGAAGGTGTGGGTCCTGGAGGCCGTGTCCGGGGAGCCCTGGAAGTAGTACGAGGCCTTCTCCACACCGCTCGCGCCACGCTGGAGCGAGGCGAATCCGCGGTAGTCGACGCTGGCGATGGCGTAGGTGAAGCCGCCGGGCACATGGACGATCAGGTTGAGCTGGCAGTTCTTGCGGAACGCGGTGGACGGGGCGCCGCCGCCGACCTGGGCGAGGTAGTCGCTGTAGGTCACGGTGAACGCGGTGTTGTCCGGCGAGACGGCGACCGCGGCCGTGCCCTGGGGGCAGCCGGAGCCGTTCACCGTGGCGACGTTGATGACGATCTTGTCCGGGGGCGGGTCCTCGAAGGGGGACTCGGCCTGCGCGGGCAGCGCACTGGCGAAGAGGGCGGCGACAGCGCCGCCCAGGAGGAGACCACGAACCATGGGGGGTTCTCCGATCTAGTGATGCACATTCCCGATGATGCACATGTCATGCGCATGTCATAGGCACGCGCGAGGACCCCGCGGTCGTTGAAGCGGCGGTCTGTGAAGCAGCTGTGAAGACCGGGGGGCGACCGCATCGTATGGACCCGGAGCGGGCAGGGCTAGGGCGATCTCCGGCCAACCCTGGCGGCCGGAGATCGCCCTTTTCCTCGGCCTCGGCGGCCTTACCGGATCAGCGGCTGTAGCGCATCAGCGCCCGCACCATGTGGCACGTGGTGTCCGACGGCGGGTGCACACCGATGACCTCCGCCGCGCTGCGGATCGTCTCGTCACGCGCCTGGTTCGGCATGTGGACACCGGAGTCGAGCAGGGCGATCGCCAGGCGCATGGCCTTCAGACGCCGGTTGTGGGTGATGTACCACTCGCGCGGACGGCCCGGCGGCAGGGTGTGCTTCACCACCGGGGCGTAGGGCAGGTCGAGCAGGACGGGATGCTGGGCGGTGGATTGAGTGGGCAGCGGCTTCGACTTCAGTGCGGCAGCGGGCACGGACATCCTCCTGTCGCGGTCTGGGCGCCGCCGGAATCCCCCGTCGGCAACCCTCGAACACTGCTTCTATTTTACTACTCTCCACTGACAATCGCCCCTGGCCAGACGGGATCTGACGGGTCCTGTGACAGGGGTGGAACACGGGTTTTCGGGCCCCGTTGGCTACGGTGGGCGGCATGGAGATCTGGATCAATCCGGCCTGTTCCAAGTGCCGCAGCGCGATCACCCTGCTCGACGCCGAGGGTGCCGACTACACCGTCCGCCGCTATCTGGAGGACGTCCCGGGCGAGGACGAGATCCGCGCCGTACTGGACCGGCTCGGGCTCGAACCGTGGGACATCACCCGCACCCAGGAGGCCGCCGCCAAGGAGTTGGGTCTCAAGGAGTGGACACGGGACGCGGATGCGCGGGACCGCTGGATCAAGGCGCTCGCCGCGCATCCGAAGCTCATCCAGCGGCCGATCATCACCGCGGACGACGGTACGGCGGTGGTGGCGCGCACCGACGAAGCCGTACGGGACGCTCTGTCCAGGTAGCGGGCGGTTCGCGGCATCCGCTCCACCAACCTCGGTGTGACGTGGGTTACTTGAGAGTTTGCCGTGACCGTTGAGTAGCTTCGTTCGGGATCTCGTACGTAGCGGCGTACTCGTCCGATCCGGCCGGCCGATCCGAGGTCCACCGGGAACAGGAGGCGCGCATGTCGCGTAGGAGAACGCTCGGCACGAAGAAGAAGGTCGCGCTGTTCGTGACCGCGGCGGCGGTGGCGGGAGGCGGGGCCTTCGCGACGGCGGCCACGTCGAACGCGGCGCAGACCGCGGCCCAGTCCACCGTCTGCCAGGGGCTGGCCACGGCGCTCGGCAACAACGAGCGGTTCATCGCGGACCAGAAGGCGAACCCCGACGCCCAGTCGGCGGCCCGGATCGCCAACCGCGAGGCGGTCATCGCCCAGATCAAGGTCCAACAGGGCGCGTCGGACTGCGTCGTCGGGGAGTCGGCTCAGGGCTCCCAGGCCGCGCAACCCGCACAGCCGTCCGCGCCGGCCACGGAGACCGGGGGGTCGGCTCAGGACCCCCAGGGCGACGAGGCGGCCGGGAACGCGGGCGGCGCCGCGGGCACGGGTGGCGCCGGTGACACGGGCGACGCCGGGGCCGGGGCCGGTGAGCAGGTCTGCAACGGCTCCACCGTCACCCTCTCCGGCGAGGCCGGTGCCCCGGCCGCGTCCAGCGACGAGTTCCCGGCCGGCACGAAGCTGCGGGTGACCAACCTGGACAACAACAAGTCCACGACGGTCGAGGTCACCTCGGTCTCCGGCAGTTGTGTCCTGTTGAACAACGCCGCCTTCGAACAGGTCCGGGAGCCCGGCAAGTTCCTGATCCGCCGCGCGCTGATCGAGAAGGTGGGGTGACGCCGGCCCGGACGACGGCACGGGCCCGCTCATGACGGTGAGATGAAGAGCGGGCCGAGAGCGTCCGGAGAGGCCGGTCGCCGCGCGCAGCGGCGGCCGGCCTCACGCGCGCGTCCGACCAGCGGCTCCGCCCGACACCACCGCCGGCGCGTGAGTCGCGCCACAGAGACACCAGGTAACACGGGGTTCACATTCGAGCAACGACCGGGAAATCGCACGTTGACAGGCTGCCCGGCATCAAGCGCGGCATTTCAGTGCCGCAGCGCCGCAGCACCCGCACATGCGCCTAGTGACCCACCCCGAAGGATGTGTCCCGTGACCTTCAAGGCTGAGTACATCTGGATCGACGGCACCGAGCCGACGGCCAAGCTCCGATCCAAGACTAAGATTCTCGCCGACGACGCCAAGGGTGCGGAGCTTCCGATCTGGGGCTTCGACGGGTCCTCCACGAACCAGGCCGAGGGGCACTCCTCGGACCGCGTGCTGCAGCCGGTCTTCTCCTGCCCGGACCCGATCCGCGGCGGCGACGACATCCTCGTGCTCTGCGAGGTCCTCAACATCGACATGACGCCGCACGAGTCCAACACCCGTGCCGCGCTGCGCGAGGTGGCCGAGAGGTTCGCCGCGCAGGAGCCGATCTTCGGCATCGAGCAGGAGTACACGTTCTTCCAGGACGGCTCCCCGCTCGGCTTCCCCAAGGGCGGCTTCCCGGCCCCCCAGGGCGGCTACTACTGCGGTGTCGGCGCCGACGAGATCTTCGGCCGTGACATCGTCGAGGCCCACCTGGAGAACTGCCTCGCGGCCGGTCTCGCCATCTCCGGCATCAACGCCGAGGTCATGCCCGGCCAGTGGGAGTTCCAGGTCGGCCCGGTCTCCCCGCTGGACGTCTCCGACCACCTGTGGGTGGCCCGCTGGCTGCTCTACCGCACCGCCGAGGACTACGACGTCGCCGCCACCCTCGACCCCAAGCCGGCCAAGGGTGACTGGAACGGCGCCGGCGCGCACACCAACTTCTCCACGAAGGCGATGCGCGAGGGCTACGACGCGATCATCACCGCGTGCGAGTCACTGGGCGAGGGCTCGAAGCCGCTCGACCACGTCAAGAACTACGGCGCCGGCATCGACGACCGCCTGACCGGTCTGCACGAGACCGCCCCGTGGAACGAGTACTCCTACGGTGTCTCCAACCGCGGCGCCTCGGTCCGTATCCCGTGGCAGGTCGAGAAGGACGGCAAGGGCTACATCGAGGACCGCCGCCCGAACGCCAACGTCGACCCGTACGTGGTGACGCGGCTGATCGTCGACACCTGCTGCACCGCGCTCGACAAGGCCGGCCAGGTCTGATCCGCGCCACGCCTCCCGCGCCTCCCGCGCTTTCCGTGAGGGCGTCCACCGGTTCCGGTGGGCGCCCTCCGGCGTTGTCGGTGGGACATGTCAGGGTGGAGGCATGAAGATCGACGGGGGCGCCACGAGCGCGACGACGGAACTGGCCATCAAGGTCGAGACGGAGAACCGGGAGACGCACGCCCGGATCACGGCGGAGCGGCTGCGCGAGCTGGTGCGCCGGATCGGGGACCACGGCGACCGTTTCCTGGTCGTCCAGCGGATACCGGACATGCCGGACGTCTTCGTCCAGGTCTGGCACGAGCGCGCCGACGACGGCACGACCGGGGAGTACCAGCTGGAGCACCGTGAGAGCCGCGACCGGTTCCTCGGGGCCGTCCTCACCGACCCCGAGCGGGTCGCCGAGGCCATGACCGGCTGGGCACGGCGGACGGACGGCTGGGACACCGGTGTCGAGTGGACCCCGGTCGAGCACGACGCCCCGGCGGAGGTCCCGGAACTCCCGGACGACGTACGGGAGCAGGTCGAGGAGCGGGTGCGGGAGCTGCTGCGCTGCGGTTACGACGACCGGGCGCGGCTGAGCGAGACCGCCGAGGAGTATCTGGTGGACGGCGACCTGCGGCCCGTCTCCGCCCCGCAGGCCCGGCAGCTGGTCGACCGGCTCTGGGTGGAGCGGGTCGCCGAGCAGGAGACCTGGGACGGGGTCACCGACCCCGAGCGGCTCACCCGGGCCTTCGAGACGCTCCGGGCGGCGCACGGCATCACCGCCCGGGAGAACTTCACCTGCTGCCGCAACTGCGGTACGACCGAGATCGGCGCCGAAGGCCCGCCGGACGCCGCCGGGTTCGTGTTCTTCCACTCGCAGTGCACGGAGGGCGCCGCCGCCGGGCACGGACTGGCACTGCTGTACGGCGGGTTCGACGGCTCCGCCGAGACCACGGCGGCGGTCGGGCGGCAGGTCGTGGCGGCGCTGGCGGCGGAGGGGCTGTCCACGGAATGGGACGGCGATCCCAGCACGGTGCTCACCGTCACCCCCCTGGATTGGCGGAAACGCCTGGTCGGGTGAGGTGATGACACACCCCCGTCATGGCGAAGAAGCGTCCAAGCAGTGAGAGGAGACTCCTGTAGCGGGCGTGTGTCTGCTTCAATGGGAGCATGGCCAGCTTCCAGAACCGACGTGCGACGGGTCGCCATGACCTCGAGCCCTTCTGGCCTTCCCGTCAGCACCATGACTTCGACCGGGTGTGTTGCCGCGCGATGAACGCGCCGGCCCTCTAAAGCCGTACACCCCGGCCTTCGGTCGGCGCGGAACGACGTACGTCCCTCGGCGGGTCCCCGACCACGAACTCGGTCGCCGAGGCATCCCGGACGAACCTCTCGCGCGAAAGAGCTGACCTCTCATGGCGAACACCCGTTCACTGTCGACCGCCGCTCCGCTGACCTCCGCGTCGGGCTCCGCGCCCGTCGCGCTCCCCTCCCCCGGCGCCTCCCCACGGAACCGGCTGCGTGCCGTGGGCCGGGACGAGGTCGTGGACATCACCGACTTCCTGCCGCCGGGGGCGACCTGGCTGCCCGCTCCCCAGCACACCCTGCCCACGCTGCCGGGCCGGCCGCCGATGATCGGCTATCTGGTGCTCGTACCGGCCGACCAGCAGCCGCCGGTGCTGCCGTTCGTGATCGCGGACGAGAAGCCGTTCGACCACGCCGTCGCCGGTGCGGTCTCCGCGTCCACGGCCACGGTCAACGCCCCTTCCCGTTCCGCTTCCGGTTCCGCTTCCGGTTCCGCCGAGGTCGGGGACGAGCTGGTCCGGGTCGACACCGTGCAGCGCACCGCCGAGGTCGGCGGACGGCCGCTGGACCTCACCTATCTGGAGTTCGAGCTCCTCGCCCATCTCGTGGCGCACCCCAACCGGGTGCACACCCGCGACCAGTTGGTCACCACGGTGTGGGGCTACGGGCATGTCGGCGACGGTCGTACGGTCGACGTCCACATCGCCCGGCTGCGCCGCAAGCTCGGCGCGGAGTTCCGCCAGGCGATCCAGACGGTGCGGCGGGTCGGATACAAGTACACGCCGCCGCTGGGCCGTTGATCGAGGGTCCGCCCCTGACCCCGGCCGGGGCGGACCCTCCGAGAGCAGATCTTCTGAGAGCGGATCTCCTGAGGGCGGATCTTCTGAGAGCAGATTCGCGTCCGTGGCCGCCGCCCGGCGGGCAGAGTCGGCGGTATGAGACTTCTGATGCTGGGTGGTACGGAGTTCGTGGGCCGCGCCGTCGTGGAGTCGGCGCTGGCCCGCGGCTGGGAGGTGACCGTCTTCCACCGGGGACGGCACGCACCTCCGGCCGGGGTGCGGTCGTTGCTGGGCGACCGCACCGCACCGGACGGGCTCGCGGCGCTCGTCGACGCCTCCACCGCCGGTTCCGGTTCCGGCGGGGGCGGGTGGGATGTCGTCGTCGACACTTGGTCGGCGGCGCCGCGAGCCGTTCGGGACACCGCGCGCCTGCTGTCGGGCGTGGCCGGACGGTATGTATACGTGTCGAGTTGCTCGGTGTACGCCTGGCCCCCGGCCGCCGGGTACGACGAGCGGGCGCCCGTGGTGGAGGGCGCGTCGGCGGACGCCGACCGTACGGACTACGCGCGCGACAAGCGGGGCGGGGAACTGGCCGCGGTCGAGGAGTTCGGCGCCGACCGCTCGCTCCTCGTACGCGCCGGGCTGATCCTCGGGCCGTACGAGAACATCGGCCGGCTGCCCTGGTGGCTCACCCGGATCGCCCGGGGCGGACCGGTCCTTGCCCCCGGTCCCCGGAACCTCCCCCTCCAGTACGTGGACGTCCGCGATCTCGCCGACTGGATCCCGGGGGCGGCGGAACAGGGTCTGAGCGGCCCCTACAACCTGATCGCCCCCTCGGGCGCGACCACCATGGGCGAACTGCTCGACGCGTGCGTACGGGTGACCGGCTCGGCGGCCGAACTCCGGTGGACCGCACCGGAGTTGATCCTCGGCGCCGGGATCGAGCCGTGGACACAGCTGCCGGTGTGGGTGCCGGAGGGAAGCGAGTCGCACGACGCGCTGCACCGGGCGGACGTGTCCCGGGCCGTACGGGACGGGCTGCGCTGCCGGGGCGTGGAGGAGACCGTACGGGACACCTGGGAGTGGCTGACGGGGCTCGGCGGAGTGGCGCCGCACCGGTCGGACCGGCCGCCGGTGGGACTGGACCCGGCGGTGGAGGCGAAGGTGCTGGGGCTGCGGCTGGGGCTGGGGCTGGGGCTGTAGGGCCGCGGCACAACGGGCAATCCGCACGCGCGCGGCGGTTCTCGCGCATCTTGGCCAGGGCCGCCGAAACGCCCCCTTCACGGACCCCACCAGGGACCTTCACCGTGCACACGGCGTAGGGGTTCGACAACTCCCGGTGTTTCATGGGGTGTTGAAACCAGTTTGTCCCACGAATCTCTCATCAATTGATGAGTCGCCTGAACACTCCTGGGACTCACCGCGTATTGGATGGAGCCGCTTCACTCCTGTCGGGCGCCTCGATGCCCCGCAAGGAAGTCAGAGGAGTTCCATGGGACGCAACACACGCAAACGACGTTCGCCGCTGGCCGTTCGGGCCATTGCCGCATCCGCGGCTCTCGCGGTCGCGGGCGGCGGCCTGGTCTGGGCGAACTTCTACGCCTCAGCGGGCGAGTCGAAGTCCAAGCAGAACAGCACACTGGCCTCCGCGCAGGTGGCCACCATCGACTGCCCGGACGTCGGTCAGCAGCTGACCAGCGTGCCCAGGAAGGCACGCAAGAGTGTCGCCAAGGAGCTGGCGACGCTGGACCAGCAGATCACCGCGGCGTACAAGCGCCTCGCTGACACGCGCCAGGCCCAGGCGGGGGATGCCGGCTTCGTCAACAACGCCATTCTGAACCCGCTCGAGTCCAAGCGGGTCGCCACCCTCGACCGGATCCGTATCAACATCCGGAACGCGGGCGGCCAGACCCCGCAGGGCATGGACCAGCTCGCCACCTGCCAGGGCGTCGCGGACCAGAACCAGACCAACGCCGGTGGTGGCCAGGGTCAGAACCAGGGCAACAACGGCCAGGGTCAGAACCAGGGCAACAACAACGGCGGTCAGAACCAGGGCGACAACGGTCAGGGCCAGAACCAGGGCGACAACGGCCAGGGTGACAACGGTCAGGGTCAGGACCAGGGTGGCAACGGCCAGGGCGGCAACGGCCCGGTGGCGGCCGACTTCGTCGACCTGACCACGGTCCAGCCGAACGGCGGCCCCAAGGGTGTCGGCGGCAACGGTCTCGCCGCGAACGGTGACGGCGGTTCGACGGGTACCTTCACCACGAGCTGCGGCACCAACGAGAACGAGAACCGCAACTCGGACAACGTGATCGTCGCCCCCGGTGTCAGCAACGGCGCCCAGCACCAGCACGACTACGTCGGCAACCAGAGCAACAACGCCTTCGCGAGCGACCAGGACCTGGCGAACGCGGACACCACCTGCCAGAACCAGGGCGACAAGTCGTCCTACTTCTGGCCGGTCATCCGCCTCCAGGACGGCTCGAACGACATCGACGCCAACGCCCCCGGCGGTGGCCAGGACGGCAACGTCGGCCAGATCGTCGAGCCCAACCAGGCCGAGCTGAAGTTCGTCGGCAACAAGCAGGGCGACGTCGTCGCGATGCCGACCGCGCTGCGCATCATCACCGGTGACGCGAAGTCCTTCGTGAACGGCCTCAACAACGCCAACACCAACTGGAGCTGCACGGGTCTCGAGGACCGTGTGGTGACGGACAAGTACCCGATCTGCCCGCAGGGCAGCTCCGTGGTCCGCACGTCCTTCTTCCAGAGCTGCTGGGACGGCCAGAACATCGACAGCGCCAACCACCGGACGCACGTCGACTTCGTCGAGCAGGACGGCAGCTGCTCCAACGGCTTCCAGGCCATCCCGCAGCTCCAGGTGCGCCTGGTCTACGACATCCCGGCCCCGTCCATCCAGAACGGTCAGCTGCAGAACGCCTACGCGGTCGACTCCTTCCCGGACCAGCTCCACAAGGCGATCACCGACCACAACGACTTCATCAACTTCTTCGACCAGAACACGATGAACCAGGTGGTCGACTGCATCAACAGCGGCCAGGACTGCCAGTAGTCCTGAAGCAGTCACAGTCATCCTGAAGCGGTGACGAGGAAGCCGGCGGTGGGATTCCCACCGCCGGCTTTCGGTTTCCCCTGAGATCCGCGATCCGCGATCCGCGCGGTCAGCCGCTGTGGCTGCCGTTGTTGTGGCTGCCACCGGGGTTCATGTGCTCCGACCCCTCCTGCATCTCCCCGCCGAGCGTGCCCTGCAGCCCGTTGACGGTCTTCTTCTCGCCGACGGCGACCCACTTGCGGCCGACGAGGTAGTAGCCGCCGTAGTCCTTGGCGCCGGCGAGCCACTCCGCCTGGCCCCGGTCGGTGGCGAAGGTCGCGAGGACGAACTTGCCGTCGAAGTCGCCGTCCTTGTTGGTGCACAGGGCCTGGCGAATGGTGTCCGCGTCCGTCTGCATGTCCGGCTCGCAGCCCACCTCGCCCGCGATGTGCTCCAGCGTCCCCGTCGCCGTCTTGGGGACGGCGGCCTCGGCGTCGTCGCCCGAGCCGCAGCCGGTCAGCATCAGCAGGGCGGCGACCACGCCGGCCGCGCCGCCCGCAAGGTTCTTCCTCGTCACACTCATCCGTACCTCCGGTCCGTTCCGGCGACGTGAACTCGCCAGCTCCGTGCGCACCGTTGTTCACGGACGGTCGCCCAGTTAGCGTGCCGCCACTGTCGACACAGGGGGCACACAGACATGAACAGTCCGTCGCGACGCGCGGTGCTGGGCTCGGCCGGTGTCATCGGCCTCGGAACCTGCCTTCAGTGGCCGGCCCCGGCCCACGCCGCTGAGAGCCCCGGCGGGGGCCCCGCCTTCGATACGGCTCCCGCGCGCTCCGCGCTCAATCGGCTGCTGCCCGGTCATGCCGGACAGTTCCGGCTCAGTCTGCTCGACCGCGACGGCACAGTCGACCGATTCCGTGTCACAGGCACCACCGGACGCGTCCGGGTCGGCGCCACCACACCGGCCACCCTGCTGATGGGCGTCCACTGGTATCTCAAGTACGTCTGCGGGGCACACCTCGCCTGGAACGGCGGCCAACTGAACCTCCCGAGGCTCCTCCCCGCGCCCGCCCGGCCCCTGGAGAGAGCCACCGCCCTCCCCCACCGCTTCGCCCTCAACGACACCAACGACGGCTACACCGCCCCGTACGCGGACTGGCCGTACTGGGAACACCAGATCGATCTGCTGGCGGCGCACGGCTGCAACGAGGTGCTGGTCGTCGCGGGCATGGAGGCCGTCTACCACCGGCTGCTGAAGGACTTCGGCTACTCCGACGAGGAGTCCCGGGCCTGGCTCCCGGCCCCCTCGCACCAGCCGTGGTGGCTGCTGCAGAACCTCTCCGGCTACGGCGGCCCCCTCTCCCCCGAGCTGATCACCCGCCGGGCCGCGCTGGGCCGCCGCATCGCCGACCGGCTGCGCGAGCTGGGCATGTCCCCGGTGCTCCCCGGCTACTACGGGCACGTCCCCAAGCAGTTCGTGGAACGCAACGGCGGTGACGCGCACGTCGTCCCGCAGGGCGTCTGGCACGGCTTCGAACGCCCCGACTGGCTCGACCCGCGCACCGACACGTTCGCCCGGGTCGCCGCCTCCTTCTACGGCCACGCCGAGGACGTGTTCGGGGAGGCGGCCCACTTCAAGATGGATCTCCTGCACGAGGGCGGCACGGCGGGCGACGTACCGGTGCCGGACGCGGCGCGGGGCGTGGAGAAGGCTCTCCAGAAGGCCCGTCCCGGTGCCACCTGGGTGATCCTCGGCTGGCAGGAGAACCCGCTGCCGGAGCTGCTGGACGCCATCGACCGGTCGAGGATGCTGATCGTGGACGGCGTCTCCGACCGCTACGCGAGCGTCACCGACCGCGAACGGGACTGGGGCGGCACCCCGTACTGCTTCGGCACGATCCCCAACTTCGGCGGCCGGACCACGATCGGGGCCCGCGCGCACCTGTGGAACGACAAGTTCTTCGCCTGGCGGGACAAGGCGGGCAGCGCGCTGGCCGGTACGGCGTTCCTGCCGGAGGCCACCGACCGCGACCCGGCCGCCTTCGAACTCTTCTCCGAACTGGCCTGGACGCCGCGGAAGCTGGACCGGGCGGCCTGGTTCTCCTCGTACGCCGACTTCCGCTACGGCGGACGCGACGACTCCGCGCGCCGGGCCTGGCGGGCGCTGCACGACACGGCGTACCAGCAGCGGGCCGTGGAACGCAGCGACCCGCACGACTCCCTCTTCTGCGCCCGCCCGGACCTGGCCGCGAACCGGGCCGCCGAGTACGCGCCGAGGGCCCTGACGTACGACCCGGGCCGCTTCGACGCGGCCCTCGCCGGGCTGCTGGGCGTGGCGGGCGGGCTGCGCCGCAGTCCGGCGTACCGGTACGACCTGGTGGACGTGGCCCGGCAGGCGCTGGCGCACCGCAGCCGTCAGTATCTGCCGCAGCTGCGGGCGGCCCACCAGCGCAAGGACCTGGCGACCTTCCGTGCCCTGTCCACGCTCTGGCTGCGGCTGATGCGGCTGTCCGACGAGGTCACGGGCACGAACGGGGCGTTCCTGCTGGGGCCGTGGGTGAACGACGCGCGGCTGATGGCGACGGACGACGCCGAGCGGGCCGAGTTCGAGCGGACGGCGAAGGTGCTGATCACGGTGTGGGGCGGGCGGGCCACCTCCGACGCGGGCACGCTGCACGAGTACGGCAACCGGGAGTGGAACGGCCTGATGGCCGACTTCTACGTCCCGCGCTGGCAGAAGTGGCTGGACACCCTGGAGGACGCGCTCGCCACGGGGACCGCTCCGGCGGCCGTGGACTGGTTCGCGTTCGAGGAACCGTGGACACGGGAGCGGAAGGACTATCCTCTGCGGCCGGTCGGGGACGCGTACGGGGCGGCGGCGCGGGTGCGGGACGTGCTGGCGCGGGCGCCGTACCAGGGGACGCTGACCGTCACAGCCGAGCCGCCGGTACTGCCGCCGGGCGGGAGCGCGCGGCTGTCGGCGGTCTTCCGGAACGTCAACGGGCTGCGGGCGACCGGGCGGGTGGACTTCGCGCTCGACGGCTTCGCGGGGGCGGCCGAGCCGGAGGGGGCGACATCGTTGCCGAGTGTCGCGGCGGCGGGGACGGGGACCGTGCGCTGGCGGGTGGGTGCGCCGGGGGCGCCGCTGGACCGGCCGCTCCGGGCGCTGCCGTATGTGATCACCGCCGCGTACGGGCCCCGGGGGGAGGACCGGGTCGAGGGGCGGTTCGACGGGACGCTGTTCGAGGCGGGGGCGTTGGAGGCGGGGTGGCGCGCCTACACCAACAACGGGGCCGTGTTCGGGCAGTTGGGGGAACGGTTCGCCATCGACGGGGGCGGGGCCGATCTGTGGCGGGGTACGTCGGAGTTCGGCACGGTGTATCGGGCGGGGGCGCTGGGGGTCGGGACGGCGGTGACGCTGCGGGTCGACTCGCAGGCGGCTACCGGGAACTGGGCTCGGGCCGGGATCGTGGTGCGGAATGTGCTGGGGGTGGCCGGGGGTGCGGGGTTCTTGAACCTGGCGGTCACTCCGGTGAACGGGGTGGTGTTGTCGTACGACAGTACGGGGGACGGGACGCTGGACACGTATCGGCGGATCACGGGGGTTCGGGCGCCGGTGGTGTTGCGGTTGAGGCGGGTGGGGGTGGGGGCGTATGCGGGGGAGTGTTCTGTGGACGAGGGGGCGAGCTGGCGGGTGGTGGCCTCGGTGACCGTGCCCGGGGCGGTGGGTGGGGGGCAGGATGTGGGGCTCTTCATGAGTGCGACGCATGGGGGGAGTGGGGCGCGGGGGTTGGTGGAGTTCAGCGGGTGGTCGCTGGCGTAGGTTTTCTCGCCCCCGCCGCCCCTACCCGTCCCGTCCTCAAGGGGCTGCGCCCCTTTGACCCCCATGTGCGGGTCCGGTGGGGCCTCTCGCGCGGTTCCCCGCGCCCCTGGAAGCCCCGGCTTCTCAGGGGCGCGGGGAACCGCGCGAACAACCCCCACGCACCCGCACCCGCCGACGCACCCGAACCCCCTCCCCCTAGGTCCTGTCTGGAGTTCGGATCACAAGTGTGGTGCGATGCTACGGAGCCAGAGCATCGCACCACACAGGTGCAGTCCGGCCTCGTAACTCTCCGGGTTCTTGTCGTACCGGGTAGCGATACCGCGCCAGTTCCGCAGCCGGTTGATGCACCGTTCCACGGTGTTGCGCTCTTTGTAGAGCGTCGCGTCATATGAGACTGGCCGGCCGCCGGCGCTGCCACGCTTCTTGCGGTTCGCGGCCTGGTCGACCTTCTCCGGGATCACGGCTCGGATCCCGCGTCGTCGCAGGTAGCGGCGGTTGCGTCGGGACGAATACGCCTTGTCCGCGGCCACCGCATCCGGCCGGGTCCGCGGGCGCCCGATCGGGCCGCGCACCTTCACCCGTTCCAGGACCGGGGCGAACTGCGGACTGTCACCGGCCTGCCCGGGCGTGAGGACGAACGCAAGCGGGCGACAGCGTCGGTCAGCCGCCACATGAATCTTGCTCGTCAGTCCGCCCCGGGAACGCCCCAGCTCGGCGGCTTTCAACCGGGCCCGGTGTCGTCGGCGGACCCGTCGCCGCTCGACGCGCGCCTCATCCTCAGCCTGTCCGTCCTGCGTTCTTTGTGCCTTGCCCTCGCCCCCTTTTCGGCCTCGACGGCCATTTCCAAGGCCGCCAACTGCTCGGGGTCCAGGGCCATCCCGGCGGCGTGATGATGGGCCCGGGCGGTCGCAGAGTCCACGCTGACCAGGCCCAAGTCGGCCTGGCCGCGGGCGGCGGCCTCAGCGATCACTGTTTGCATCAGGTCCTGGAAAACGCCCCGCCTCGCCCAGATCCGAAAGCGGTCGTACGTGCTCTGCCAGGGCCCGAACTCGGTCGGCAGGTCACGCCAGGGGCTACCCGTCCGGAACCGCCACATCACCGCGTTGAAGTGTTTCCGCAGGTCAGGGATGGGACCAACCGCGGCAATCGGGAGATGCGGCTCGATCAGGGCCCACTGCTCATCGGTGAGATCGCCTCGCGCCATGACTGATGGCCTATCAAGACCGAGCCCTCGCGCGCAGGCGATCTACCGAACTCCTGATCCAAACTCCAGACAGGCCCTAGGAGCCCCCGTTCCACCCATGACCATCTGACCATTCGCTCGTTTTGCTGAACGTGCAGTCACAGGATGTCGCCCCGCGCCCCGCCTCTTCCCGCGCCCAGGAGTCGGTCGTGGATGTCGAGGACGCGGAGGCCGCGCTCGTCGAGCACTATCCGCGGCTGGTCCGGTTGGCCTATCTGACCTTGCCGCCGAGCCTGGGCCGGAACCGGCGTGTGCTGACGGCGCACGCGCTGACGCAGCGGGCGTTGCCCAGGGGGCGCAGGTCGGCGTCCCTGATCCCGGCGCAGGCGACGGGGCGCGAGCGCAACCCCGGGTACGCCTACGTACGCCTCCAGGTCGTCCGCACCGCCCTGGAGGCGGGACTCCCGCTGCGGCGCCTCGCGTGGCCGAAGCGGTCGCAGTTGCCGCCGCTGCTGCCGCAGGTGTGGGGCCTGCGGCTCTTCCCGCGCTCCGGCGGCGCCGACGAACTGGCCCTGGACCAGCGGCTGTCGGCGCTCTCCGCCCCGGCGCGCGCGGCCTATGTCCTGCGGGGTCTGGAGAAGCTCCCCGACCCGGAGGTCAGGGCGCTCCTCGAAGAGGTCGGCGTCGGTGATCCGGCCGCCGCGCTGAAGGAGGCCGGCTCCGTCCCGGCGCAGCGGTACGCGCTGCTCTCCTCCCCCGAGTTCGACCCCTGTTCGCTGCACGCCCGCCCCACCGATCTGATGCGCCGCCGCCAGCACACGAAGGCCGCGCTGGCCGCCGCCGCGGCCGTGGCCGTGTGCGGGGCGCTCCTCGGTCCGCCCGGGGAGGGGTGGGGGCCCGACGGCGCGGCGGCACCGCCGTACGCGCTCAATCCGGCGGCCCAGGCCGCCCTGGATCCTGGGCAGTTGACGATCGCGACGGCCACGGCCTGGCAGGCGACGGGGCGCACCGACTTCTCCACCTGGCCCGCGCGCGGTGATCTCGTCAAGGACAAGGCACTGTTGCGGCGGGCCCTCGCGGTCTGGGCCCGGCCCGGGGAGTCCGTGCAGGTCGCGGTCACCCTGGGGACCCAGGCCGGTCCCCCGCCGGGCCCGCCGCAGCTGCTGTACGCGGGCCGGGTCGACAACCTCCGGGTGGTCCTGCTCCACGACGGTCTGCGTATCGCCCGGTACGCCGAGCCGCTGGACGAGCCGGGTCTCGCCGCCCTCGATCTGACCCGGGTCGACGGGGCGACCGGCCCCGGTGCGAGCGCCCTGGTGCTGGGCCGGTCCGACGGCAACGTCCGCTATCTGACGGCACCCTGGGTGCGCGGGGCGGCCGTACGGGATCTGGCGCGGCCTGACGCCCCCGTGCGGAAGCTGGCGTTGACGCGGGAGGGGACGACGGCGCCGTTCGCGAGTCCGGCGCTGCGTACCGGGGAGTGCCGGTCGTGGGACGTGCTCCAGCTGACCGATGCCACGGGTGGTACGCGGCTGCTGACGGATCTGTCCGAGGTGACGCCCGCGCGGCTCACCGTCGGCCGCCCGTCGGACGGGCCCGCCCGGGACGCCGCCGCCTCGCCCGCGACCTGGGCGCCCTTCGCCTGCTCCCTGGCCGCCGTACGGTCGCAGGGTGTGCGGGCGGTGAACGCCTGGCAGTTCGCCCGGCAGCCGCTGCCCGACGGCAGCGGCCGGGCCGACTGGGTGTGCACCCGAACCGAGACCTGGCGGGGCGCGGGGACCCGGGCGATGGCCCAGTTCAACACCCCGGCCGGGGCGTATGTCACGGCCGCCGCCGACGAGATCCCCGCCTGCGGCCCCGCCGACCCGTACGTGCTCGCCGGTGGTCTGTGGAAGTCCGCGAGCGGCGACGCGTATCTGCTGGCCGCCGGCAGCCGGGGCACCGTCTCCGTCGAACTGAGCGGTGGGGTGAGCGGATCGGCGACGGGCCACCTTCTCGCCGTACCGGCCGAGGAGGGCGCGCAGGCGGAGTTGACGGGCAGGCTCGCGAACGGGCGGGAGATCAAGGGGCTTCAGCCGGCCGGATGACCTCCCTGCCCGCCGCCTCTACGCGATCCCGGCCATGACAGGCCGGATTCAATCGGTAAGGTGTTCGTATGCGAACAGGTGCGCGCCGCAGGATGGGTGTGGAGGAGCGGCGGCAGCAGTTGATCGGGGTCGCCCTGGAACTGTTCAGCCGGCGCTCGCCCGACGAGGTCTCCATCGACGAGATAGCGTCCGCCGCGGGTATCTCACGGCCGCTCGTCTACCACTACTTCCCGGGCAAACTCAGCCTGTACGAGGCCGCGTTGACACGTGCCTCGGACGATCTCGCGAACCGTTTCGTGGAGCCCCGCGAGGGCCCGCTCGGCGCCCGGCTGCTCCGGGTCACCCACCGCTTCTTCGACTTCGTCGACGCGCACGGTCCCGGTTTCTCGGCCCTGATGCGCGGTGGTCCGGCCGTCGGTTCGTCGCGCGCGAACGCCCTTGTCGACGGCGTACGGCAGGCCGCCTATGTCCAGATCCTTTCGCACCTCGACACGGACGCGGACCCCGACGCCGTACCCGCCCGCCTGGAACTCGTCATCCGCTCCTGGATCTCGCTCGCCGAGTCCACGGCCCTCATCTGGCTGGACGGCCGCCGTATCCCGAGGCGCGAGCTGGAGATCCAGCTCGTCCACGACTTCGCGGCGCTGGCGGCGGTCAGCGCGGCCCAGGACGAGGAGATGGCCGCGCTGCTCCGCCGTCTCCTCGACAACGAGCCGACGGACGGCCCGTTCAGCGACCTGGCGGGGCGCCTGATGGCCTTGGGGAGCGCGTGATGATGTTGGGGAGCGGCTGAGCTTTCAGCTCTCGAGGATGTCGAACTTCCGGTACGACGGATCGAGGTCCCGCACCTCCGCCGACGCGTGCAACGCCAGCCCGGCCAAGGGCTTCACATACTCCCGGAGCAGCTCCAGCACGTTCTCGGTCAGCGTCGTCTTCGTCTCGTCGGTCCGCCCCGCGAGCAGCCCGAGCGTGACGTGCACGATCGCGTGCCCCTCGGTGTCGGGCCCGACGGTGGTGTCCACACCGGGCCGGAACTGCGTCTTGCACGCCTCCGGCTTCGCGGCGGCCGTCCGTACGACCTCCTCGTGCAGGGCCTTGGCGAACGCGGGCCGGTCGAAGCCCTCGGAGAGAACGGCGGAATAGTCAACAGTGATCTGCGGCATGAGGTCACCCTAACCGCAGCCTCAACGCCAGCATCGCGATGTCGTCCTCCCGGTCCCTGCCGAAACAGTGCAGCAATGTGTCGCACAGCGCGGCCGTCCCGGCCGGGGCGTCCGCCGCGGCGACCCGCAACTGCTCCAGGGAGAGCGAGAGATCGATGCCCCGGGTCTCCACCAGCCCGTCGGTGACCATGAGCAGCCGGTCCGTCGGCCACAGCACGGCCTCCGTGGGTGCGGGGCGGTCGAGGCCGAGCCCGAGGAGCGGCCCGGCGGCCTTCACGTACTCGGCCTCGCCGCGGTCGCGGACGATCAGCGGCGGGATGTGGCCGGCGTTGGCGATCCGTACCCGTCCGCTGCCGGGCTCGACGAGGGCCAGGCACACGGTCGCGGTGACATCGGGATGGTAGCGCTGGAGCATCCGGTCGAGCCGATGGGCGAGCGCCGCCGGGTCGGACCCCTCGACGCAGTACGCGCGCAGGGCGTGCCGGATCTCGACCATCACGGTGGCCGCGTCCAGCAAGTGGCCCACGACGTCGCCGACGGCGGTGAGGAGGCCGTCGGGGGTGGACAGGACCGCGTAGAAGTCGCCGCCGATCTCGGTCTCGCGGGAGGCGGGGACGTACCGGACGACCACGTCGAGGCCGGGGAAGTCGGGGACCCGTTTGGGCAGGAAGCCGTGCTGGAGGGTGAGCGCGACATGCCGCTCGACCTGGTACATGAGCAGCGGCTGCGCGGCGAGCGCGGTGGCCTGGGCGAGGCGGGCGACCAGGCCGGGGGTGTCGGGCGTCGCGCCCCGGGGGCCGCGCACGGGTGTGGCGACGCAGACCGGCGTGCCGTTCTCGGTGCGGGCCGGGGCCGGCCGGGCGTCCTCGGTGACGCCGGGCGGGAAGAAGCCGGCGGGCCACAGGGGTGCGGGGACGACGGTGTCATGGGGTCCGGGGTCGCCGTCGGTGAGTCGGCGGAGGAGCCGGGCCACGGCCTCGTGCGCGCCGGCGTCGGGGAGGGTGGTGCGGGCGCGGGCCCGGGAGGTGCCGCTGCGGAGGTGGCCGTCCTCGCCGAGCACGAAGACGGCGGCGGGCGACCGGGTGAGCCGGGCGGCTCCCTCGGCGGCGGCCCCGGCCAGTTCGTCCAGGGTGCGGGCCGCCTGGACGGCGACGATGGTCTCGCAGAGCAGGGTGAGGCGTCGTACGAGGGCCTCGGCGCCGTTGCGCATCCGGGCGCCGCGGACGGCGGCGCGGACGACCGCCTGGATCTCCTCCGGTTCGGCGGGGACCGTCAGATAGGCCTCGCCGCCCGCGTCGAGTCCCCGGCAGCGGTCGACGGGGGCGACGGAGGCGGCGGAGAAGTGGACGACGGGCAGGGCCGCCGTCGGGGGCCGGGCCTTGAGGCGGCGGCAGAGTTCGAAGCCGCTCATGTCGGGGAGGCCGACGTCGACGAGGGCCACATCGGGCAGGGCTCCGGAGCGGAGCCGCAGATCGAGTTCGGCGAGGGCCTCACCGGCGCTGGCGACGGGGACGACACGGTGTCCGGCTCTGCGCAGCACCGCGCCCGTCGCGTACCGGCCGGCGGGCGCGTCGTCGACCACCAGCACCGCGCTGCCCGCCTCGGCGCCCGCCTCGGCGCCCGCTTCGGCGCCTGCTTCGGTGCCTGTGTCGTCGGCCGTCAGGCCCATGAGGTTCTCGTCGTCCCTGAGGCTCGGGTGGTGCGGGCCGTCCCTTCCCCGCCCGCACCACCCAAACCAGCCTCCTACCGATCGGATCGCGCGAAAACCGCCACGGTCCGCCCCGGAACGACGAACGTCCCCGATTCCACTTCGTACGAGGAGTCACGGACGGTAGAGTCCGCGCCCGCCTTCTGTACCTGGTGCAGGGTGTATCCCGTCCCGGCGAGGCCGGTCACGGTCTGCTTCCGCTTCTCGGGGGTGGCGTTGAAGACGACGACGAGGTCACCGAGTTCCATGGTGATCACGCCCGGTGTCTCGTCCTTCCCCGACAGCGGGAACGACAGCTTCGACTGCACCTGTCCGGTCGTGCCGAGGGAGAACACGTCCTCCGTCGTACGGATCCTCAGCAGGTCCCGGTACGCGGCCGAGGCGCCCTCGATCTGCTCGCAGCCGACCTCGACGGAGGTCAACAGGGGCTTGGCGTAAGGCCACTTGGACTGGTTTTCGGCCGCGAGCGGCAGTCCGCGTCCGAAGCCGTTGCCGCCGTCCCGGCAGTCCCAGTGGATCGCGTTGAACCAGTCGCCGCTGTCGTAGGAGTTGCGGTCGAGGGACTTGGAGCGCAGCAGGTCGGTGCCCGCCTGGGAGAGCGCCGGGCCCTGGGAGAGGGCGGCCGTCGCCATGGCGAGGACCTGCGTCCGGGACCGGTCGGCCGCGCTCGTCGACTTCGGCAGCTTGAAGGCGAGCGCGTCGAACAGGGACTCGTTGTCGTGCGCGTCCACGTAGGCGAGGGCGTCGCCGGGGGCGTCCGCGTATCCGGCGGCGACCCCGTTGTAGTCGACCTCGGAGCCCTTGACCTCCTTGCCGTCGGTGTCGGTGAACCGGTAGTCGGCGAGGTTGCCGCTCAGCCCGACCTTGATGAGGTCCTGGTAGTGCAGCAGCCGGGCCTTCTGCTCGGCCGGAGTGCCGTTGTCCGCCGAGGAGTTGGGTTCGGTGTAGAGGCCGGAGGCGAAGCCCTGGACGCCCGGGTCCTCGTCGAAGGGGCCGCCGCCGCGCACCGCGTCACGGGCCCGGTCGGAGAAGGTCGCGATGCCCGTCCCGGCCATGTTCCTCTGCGTGGCCTGGACGAAGCGCGCGTCGTCGGCGACCTCGCCGAAGTTCCAGCCCTCCCCGTACAGGATGATCCTCTTCCCGTCGACGCCGTCCTTCTTGAGCGTCAGCGCGTCGAGGGCCTTGCGTACGGCCAGGATGTTGGCCTTCGGGTGGTGGCCCATCAGGTCGAAGCGGAACCCGTCGACCTTGTACTCCTTGGCCCAGGTGACCATCGAGTCGACGACGAGCTTGCCCATCATGGTGTTCTCGGGCGCGGTGTTGGCGCAGCAGGTCGAGGTGGCGACCGAACCGTCGGCGAGGAGCCGGTGGTAGTAGCCGGGGACGACCTTGTCGAGGACGCTCTTGTCGGCCTGGCCGGCGGCCGGGGTGTGGTTGTAGACCACGTCCAGCACGACCCCGAGGCCGTCGCCGTTGAGCGCCTTCACCATCTGCCGGAACTCGACCGTGCGCCGGGTGCCGTCCGGATCGGTCGCGTACGAGCCCTCCGGGACCGTGTAGTGGTACGGGTCGTAGCCCCAGTTGAACCCGTCCTTCGCGGCGGCCTTCGCCACGCACTTCTGCTGTTCCTCGGAGTCGGCGGGGTAGGCGCTCGGATCGCAGTCGACGGTCGCCTGGTCGGCCTTCCGCTCCGGGATGGTGGCGATGTCGGCGACGGGGAGGAGATGCACGTACGAGGTGCCCGCCTTCGCCAGCGCGCGCAGGTGCTTCGATCCGTCGCCGTCCTTGTCGGTGAAGGCGAGGTAGGTGCCCTTGTCCTTCGCGGGCACGGTCCTGTCGTCGATGGAGAAGTCCCGGACGTGCAGTTCCTGGATCTGCGCGGCCTTCAGCGGCACGGCTTTGGGCTTGCTGTACGACGACCAGCCGCCGGGCGCCAGGGACTTGTCCGTCAGGTCGACGACGAGGCTGCGTTCGGAGTCGGCGGTCAGGGCGACGGAGTACGGGTCGGTGACCCTGTTGGTGACGACCTCGCGGACGCTGGGCGCCCACACCTTCACGACGTACCGGTAGGGCTTGTTCCGCCAGGACTTCTCACCGGTGACGGACCAGACGCCGGTGGTGTCGTTCCGTTTCATCGAGTGCGTCCTGCCGTCGAGTTCCAACGACACGCTCTGGGCCGTGGGCGCCCAGACGGCGAGCGTCGGACGGCCCTTGGTGAAGGTCGGGCCGAGGTCGGCGTCGGCCGCCTCCTGGCCGTAGAGATCGTCGAGTACGCCTGCGATCTGGACGCCCGTCGCCGCCGACACGGCCCCGTTCGACGCGCGCTGCGAGGCCACGAGCTGGCCGCGCAGGGCCTCGCGGACCCGGTCGCGGTCGCGCGGATCGACGGTCCACGCGGTGTACGCCTTCAGGTGCGGGAACTTCGCCTTCTGGGCGTCGGTGAGCGTCGACTTGGTGAGGCGCAGCCAGCGTTCATCGGTGCTGGAGAGCGTGCCGTCCTTCGCGGTGATCGATCCCGTGCGGGAGTACAGCAGTTGGGTGGAGGCGGCGGTGTCGTCGCCGTTCCAGGCGACGGTGTTCCGGTCGATCCAGACCGCCTTGGAGGTGCTCAGGTCGAGGGCGGCGGCGGAACCGGCCGGCTGCGGGAGCAGATACTTCTCCTGCCCGTTCAGCAGCCACACCTCGTACCCGTTGGCCTTGAGGTCGAGCGCCTGGTCGGTGGAGAGGTCCTTCTCGTCGCCCTTGTGGACGATGTAACTGAGGCTGGTGGCCCCGTCGGTGAGGGGCACCTCGAAGACGGCGCCGTAGGCGTCGGTGCGCACCGGCTCCAGCGGCTTCGACCAGTCCGTGGGGTTCGCGGCGCCGGACCAGACGTGCAGGCCCCAGCCGTCGTAGTTCCCGTCGGCGCGGTGGTAGTGCAGGACGGCCTTGGTCCTGTCCTGCCCCGGGTAGTCGGCGGCCGGCTTCTCGGTGCGGACGGCCTCCTTGCCCTGCTCGACCCAGATCTCGCCCGTCTTCGTGACCTCGATCGAACGGTCGGCGGCGACGTCCTTGGTGCCGTCCTTGTCGATGACGAGGTAACTGACGCTGGACGCACCGGGCTTGAGCTTGACGTACGCGAAGGCGCCGTACGCGTCCCGCCCGATGAAGTCATGGCCGTCCGGCCAGGTCGTCCCCTCCCCCTCGGCGATGTCGCCCCAGGCGTACAGCCGCCAGTCGGTGTAGTCGCCGTCGGCGCGCTGGTAGTGGACGATCGCGTAGTCCCGCGAGGAGGCGGTGGGGACCTCGGGGGCCGGTGGGGTGCCGGTGGTGGAGGTCGCCGTGGCGCTCGCCGTACGTCCGGTGCGGTCGATCACAACTGCCTTGTACCGCAAGGCGGTTCCGGAGGGAACGTCCGCGCCGAGGGCCTGGGTGACCTGGTACGGGGCGTGGTCCGCCGAACCCAGCGTCCTCCACTTGCCGTTGCCGACCTGGGCGGCGAAGACGACCCGATTGAGCTGTCCGCCTTCGACATCGGCGCCGATCTCGACCGCGCCGGTGGCGCCGGCGGCGGGGGCCTTGAGGGTGAGGGACGGCTCGGTGGCGGGCTTCGCGAGAGTGCCGGTGGCCTTGAGGACGATCGCCGAACCGGCCGGGACGGTGACGGTCACCTTCTTGTCGGCACCGCTCGTCACCTTGGCATCGGACCCGTCGGACCCGTCGGACCCGTCGGTCCCGTAGACGCCCTTGAAGGTCATGCGGGCCGAACCCGTGGCGAAGGTGGCCTTCTTGGTCTCCCCCGCGTTGTTGAAGGCGACGACGTACTCGGTGCCGGTCACGGCATCCGTCCGTGAGAAGGCGTAGATCCCGGCCCCGTCGGCCGCGTAGCGCTCGGTCTGGACGCCGTCCGCGAGCGCCGGGTTGGCCTTGCGGAGCTTGGCGAGCGCGCTGATCTGGCGGTAGAGGGGCGCGCTCGTGTCATAGGCGTCGTCGGCGTGCGTACGGTCCGTGCCGAGCCGGTCGTCGTCCAGGTAGTCGGCGACCTTGGAGGCGAAGAGCGTCTGCCGGGCGTCCTTGTCGCCGCCCGCGCCGGTGAAGCCCTGCTCGTCGCCGTAGTAGACGACCGGGTTGCCACGGCTGAGGAACATCAACTCGTTGGCCAGCCGCGCCTTTTTGACCAGTTGGGCATCGCTCGCGCCCGTGTCGTCCTGCTTGAGGAAGGTCCCGATCCGCCCCATGTCGTGGTTGCCGAGGAAGGTGACCTGCTCGTACGCGTTGGCCTTGTCGGTCGTGTATTTGTAGTCGTCGGCGAAGACCGAGGCGAGCCGCCGCGCGCTGCCGCCCTGGGAGGCGTACGACCGGGTCGCGTCCTGGAAGGGGAAGTCGAGCGTGGAGTCCAGGCGGCCCTGGGTGACGTACGGGGAGGTCACGGACGTGTCGGCGGAGTAGACCTCGCCGAACATGAAGAAGTCGTCGCGGCCTCGCTCGGCCGCGTACTTGTCCAGTGCCGTGGCCCACTGGGTCCAGAACTCCATGTCGACGTGCTTCACGGTGTCGATCCGGAAGCCGTCGATGTCGAAGTCCCGCACCCACTTCTCGTAGATCTTCTCCATACCGGAGACGACCTCGGGGCGTTCGGTCCACAGGTCGTCCAGGCCGACGAAGTCGCCGTAGGTGGCGGACTCGCCGGCCCAGGTGGAGTCGCCCCGGTTGTGGTACATCGTGGGGTCGTTGAGCCAGGAGGGGACCTTGGTGTTCTTCTTGGCGGCCGGGACGACGGGGGTTCTGGGGAACGACTCCCGGTCGACGGACGGGAAGCGGGGTTCGCCGTCCGCGTGGTCGGTGTCGTCGAAGGGCTTCCCGTCCTCGGTCAGGTACGGGAAGGCGCCCTTGGAGAGGTAGTCGTAGGACTTCTCCTCGTAGTCGACGACATCGGCGGTGTGGTTGGTGATGACGTCGAAGAAGACCTTCATGCCCTTGGCGTGGGCCTTGGAGATCAGGGTCTCCAGGTCCTTGTTGGTGCCGAAGTGCGGGTCGACCCGGGTGAAGTCGGTGATCCAGTAACCGTGGTAGCCGGCGGAGGCGTTGGCCCCCGTCCCCTGCACGGGCTGGTTCTTGAAGATCGGGGCCATCCAGATGGCGGTGGTGCCGAGGCCCTTGATGTAGTCGAGCTTCTCGGCCAGGCCCTTGAGGTCGCCGCCCTGGTAGAAGCCCTTGTCGGTGGGGTCGTAGCCGGTGGCGAGGCGCGAGCCGGTCAGACCGCCCTTGTCGTTCGCCCTGTCACCGTTGGCGAAACGGTCCGGCAGGACGAAGTAGAACTGCTCGCGGGTGAGTTCGTGAAGGGCGGCGGTCTTCGCCAGCTTCGCGTCGGACGGCGGTGCGGGCGGAGGCGGAGTCGCGGCCCCGGCGGCGAGGGGCTGGACGAGCGCGGCGGTCAGCGCGGTCACGGTGACCGCGCTGAACCATCTCGATATCACAGATGGACTCCTTGCGATGACGGCTCTGGTGGGTCCGACCCCGCGCGACCGTATCGCCGCCGAAAGCCTTTCAGCAAGAGGCTTGAAAGTAACGGTAAATGCTTACAGGCAGGTAGTGCTTTCAGGTGGGCCTTCCGGTGGGACGGTCGGGCTCAGCAGGTGGAGTTCGTCTGCGTCAGCAGGCCCAGCCGCCACGGGAGGGTGTTGTAGTTGCCGGTGGCCGACGGGTTGAGGCCCTGGTAGAGGTACTGCAGGCGGCACGGGTTGATGGTGAGCGTCTGGTCGGTGCCGGAGCGGATCATCTCGCCGTGGCTGACGTCGTCGGTCCAGGGCGTGCCGTCGAAGGTGACGTTGTTCGAGCGGGCGAAGGGGTTGGACTCGGTGTCGGCGAGCGGGGTCCAGGTGCCGGTGAGGCTCGTCGACGTCCAGGACCGGAAGTAGCGCCTGCCGTTGCCGCCGATGGCCTCGTTGAGCAGCAGGTACTGGTTGGAGCCCTGGAGTTTGTAGATGTTGGCGGCCTCCCACAGGCGGTACTTGTTGGAGTCCTGCAGCGCGATGACGGTGTTGGTGAAGCCGTTCGGGAAGTTCGCGAGCGTGGTCTCCGAGCGGTAGAGGTGGCCGTTGTCGTCGGAGGAGAAGAGGTAGCACTTCGCCGCGTCGCAGACGTTCCAGAAGTCCACCCAGTAGCCGCTGCCGATGTTGTCGCGGATGATCTGCGGCATGCCGTTGGCGTAGAAGCGCTTCGGGGCGCTCCACGAGGCGGGGTTGGCGATGTTGGTGGTCGTCGAGTAAGCGGCGTTGTCCCCGACCTGGTAGACGAGGTACCACAGACCCTGCGGCGCGAAGTAGAACACCTGGGGCGCGGCCTTGTAGCCGGCGCCGATCGGGGTCTGGTCGAGGTAGTGGTGCTGGGCGGAGGCGGCCTGCGACCAGTCGGTGAAGTTGAGGTAGACCATGCTGTAGGCGCCGTTGCTGTTCGCGGTGCTGGCGAAGACGTGCCAGCGACCGCCCGCGTACACGACCGTGGGGTCCTTGACGGCGGCGATGTTGTGGGTGGCGTCCGACTTCGGGGAGATCAGGATGTTGCCGGACCGCCATTGGAAGCTGGTGGGTAACGCGGCGGCGGCCGTGTTCTCCGCCGTTTCCGGCGCTTCCGCCGTTTCCGGCGCTTCCGCCGTTTCCGCCGTTTCCGCCGCCTCCGCCGAGGGCCCGACACCGGGGAGCAAGGCCCCCAGAATCAGCGCCAGTCCTGCCGCGACGGATCCCAGACGTCCTGCCACTCTCATGTCGACTCCTTCTTGACGGTGGGGATGTGGGAGCGCTCCCACCTCCTCTTTTCGGAACGTAGGGCGGGACCTGGGGACCGTCAACCCCTCGCGTACCGCGCGTTGCCAGTCGCAACAACGCGCGGTCGCGCACCAGGGGGTGTGGGCGTATCAGCAGCTGGACTTGCCGGTGTAGATCGCGAGGGCGGTGTTGGAGCCGAGGGTGGCGGTGAACTGGCCGGAGCCGTTCACGGTCACGGTCGTGTTGTTCTGCACGTTGCAGTAGGTGCCGGCCGCGAGGGAGGTCTGATACGTACGGTTGAGGCTGCTCGACTCGTGGTTGATGGCGACGAAGCCCTTGCTGCCTCGGCCGAAGGCGATCGCGTCGTTGCCGTTGTCCCACCAGTTGGTGACGGCCTCGCCTCGGGTGGCGTTGCGGAAGGGGACCATGCGCATGATCTCCGGCCAGGCGTGCTGGCACTTCCAGCCGTCCTGCCAGCAGGCGTTGACCGTACCGCCGTTGGGCGGGCCGGCGTCGGTGGAGGAGAACTCGTAGCCGGAGTTGATGTCGGGCGCGCCGTACGGGTAGGCCAGCATGAAGACGTTGGCCATCGTGTAGTTGGCGTTGTCCTTGTAGCTGAGGGTGGAGCCGTTGCGCTCGGTGTCGTGGTTGTCGACGAAGATCCCGGCGGCCGAACTGCTCATGTAGCCCCAGCCCTCGCCGTAGTTCTTCAGGTAGGCGAGGTTCTCGTTGTTGAAGACCCGCTTCAGGTCGAAGGCGTAACGGAACTCCTGCACATCCCCGTTGCCGGTGTACTCGCTCGGCTGGACGGCCTCCCCGGCGCCGTAGATGGCCTCCTGCTTCCAGTACGCGGAGGTGTTGTTCAGCCGCGACTTGATGTTGGCGAGGTCGGCGGCGGGGATGTGCTTGGCGGCGTCGATCCGGAAGCCGTCGACGCCGTAGCCGAGGAGGCTGTTCATGTACCCGGCGATGGCCGAACGGACGTGCTCCTCACCGGTGTCGAGGTCGGCGAGCGTGACGAGCTCGCAGTTCTGGACGTTGGCGCGGTTGGTGTAGTCGCCGACGGTGGCGGTGCAGTCGTCGAAGTCGAAGGAGGAGTAGAGGCCGGGGTAGTTGTACTTCGTGTACGACGAGCCGCCGGTTCCCGTGCCGCTGCCCGCCGACATGTGGTTGATGACGGTGTCGACGACGACCTTGACGCCGGCCGCGTGACACGTGTCGACCATGTTCTGGAAGGCGGTGGCGTCGCCGAGCCGCCCGGCGATCTTGTAGCTGACGGGCTGGTACGACGTCCACCACTGCGAGCCCTGTATGTGCTCGGCGGGCGGGGAGACCTGGACGTAGCCGTAGCCGTTCGGGCCGAGGGTGTTGGTGCATTCCCGGGCGATCGAGGCGAAGTTCCACTCGAACAGGACGGCGGTGACGTCCTTGGTGCCGGGGGGCGAGGCGGACGCGCTTCCCGTGGGCACCGCGAGCGCGATCGACGCGCCCGCCGCGAGAGCGAGCGCGCCGGAGAGGGTTCTGCTGGCCATGTGTGGGGTCCTTCTCCGTTGAAGGGGTCTGGAGCTGCTGCGCTGGAGTGCGTTCAAGGACGTTCTGGTGAGCGGGAGTGAGTGTGGGTGGTCTGTGTCATGTATCTCGGCCGTGAGGTCAAGGCACCCGATCCGGCGACGGACGGCACCGCCCCCACATGACCGGAGTGATCGTGTGGGGCATCGGACCGTCCAGGCCGGACCTGGCGTCCCTGGGCGTGAGGGAACCCGCCCCCGCATTCCCGGACCACGGACACGATCCGTGCGCGCCGGACGCGGAGCGAACGCGGGCAACCAGAACGCCCAACACCGTCCGGGGCGTTCGGCCGAGCACGGGTTCTGGCAACAGGACTCACTCCCGCTCAGTCCCTAGGAACGGTCCGAAGGATCGGGAGGGGCTGGGAGCCCGAAGCGATCCACGCAAGATCCGTTGACGTTTCTTGCTGCAAGATGACTGAAAACCTTCAACCGAGAGGAAGGTACGAGTCTGCTCGTCAAACGGTCAACCCTCCGGACACACCTTCTTCACGTCCGCGAAATCTCTTCACGGGATGGGGTGTTGGGGTAGGGCCCAGCAAGAGAGAAGAGGCTTCGAGGACATCGACGCCGGGGTCAGCGCGTGGCCGATACGAACTCGGGCTGGTCGAGCAGGCGCAGCCAGCTTCCGTCGGGCTGGCGCCTGACGACCTGCGCCCGAGCACCGGCCCCATCCTTCGGCGGGGTCGAGGTGAGAGCGATGTCGCCGCTTGTCAGTGTCGGCAGGGGTGGCTCCGACTCGAAGCGAGGCGCATTGGCCAGCACCTTCTCCCACAGTGCACGGATCGCCTCCCGCCCGACCGTCAGTTCGCCCGGCGGGTAGGCCAGCACCGCGTCCTCTTCGTAGAGCGCGGCGACCCCGGCCGCGTCACCGGCGTTGGATCGCTCGACGAAAAGGCGGGTGATGTCTTCGGGCCGCATGGCCTGCTCGTACTCCGGCATGGGTTCCTCCTGATGTCGGGCTGGCGTGCCTCTCAGCCTGGTGACCCACCGACCAGAAGTCCAACAGATGGTTCTTCAACGAACTAGAATCTACAGATATGGAGTTGAGGCAGCTGGAATACTTCGTCGCCGTCGCCGAAGAGCGGAACTTCACCCGTGCGGCCGAGCGGGTCCACATCAGCCAGTCCGGCGTCAGCGCCCAGATCCGCCAGCTCGAACGTGAACTCGGTGCCGAGCTGTTCGACCGTTCCGCCCGCACCGTCACCCTCACCGTCGCGGGGAAGGCCGCGCTCGAACCCGCCCGTGCCGCGCTCGCCGCGGCCGGTGCGGTCGGCCAGGCGGTGAGCGAGGTGACCGGCCTGATCCGGGGTCGGCTCACCGTCGGCATGGTCATCGGCTGCACGCTCGCCCCGCTGTTCGACGCCCTCGCCGCATTCCACGAAGCGCATCCCGGTGTCGAGATCTCCCTGCTGGAGGACAGCTCCGACCGGCTCGTCGAAGGGGTGCGTACCGGCGCGTTCGACGTGGCGCTCACCGGGGCCGCAACCGCCCCGGACGGGCTGGAAGCGCTGACAATCATCAGCGAGCGGCTCGTCGCGGCGGTCCCGGCCGGGCACCCCTTGGCGAAACAGCGGCAGGTCACCCTGCGCGACCTGATGACCTACCCGATCGTGTGCATGCCGCCCGGCACCGGCCTGCGCGCGGTACTCGACCAGGCTTGCGCCGCGCGGGGCTTCCACCCGACGATCGCGCTGCAGGCTGGCGCCGCGGATGCCATCGCCGACCTCGCCGCCCGCGGGCTCGGAGTCGCCGTCCTCAGCGACTCGATGGCCGAGAGCTATCGCGACCGGCTCACCGCCCGCACCATCGCCGATGTCGAGACACCAGCACTGCTCGCCTTGATCTGGAAGAACACGCGCAATCCGTCGGTACGTGAGTTGATCTCGCACAGCCGACAAGCGTTCGCGGGCCTGCTGGGGACGCGCCAGTAGAGGCGGGACACGGACTGCTACCGCCTATGGAGGACTCCCAGCCCCGGAAAACGGAGGCGTCGCCGTGGGCGGCGAGGTGCGTGTCCTGCACGGGCTTGTGACCGGAGGCGAGTTGGCGTCGCCACGAGCGGATGTGCGACTCGAAGCCCCTGAGCCGGGCAAGGAGTTCGTCGTACGCGTCCGGCTGACCGGTCCCGTCGGCCCACGCCCTCAGGTCCTCGGGGGTGGCCGTCTGCCTGCCGTTCTCCAGTTTGCTCACCTTGGGCTGTGGCCAGCCCAACCGCCGCGCGAGTGCGGAACCGGTGAGCCGACCGTCCGGGGCCGTCAGCCGCAGCTCACGCAGCCGAACCCCAAGCGCTGCCCGCGCCTGCTGGTAGTCGGTGGTCACCGGTTCCGCCCCCTGTCCACTCGTCGGCGGCGAGGCCCGCAGAGAACTCTTCGTACGGCACCGCGAAGTGTTCGGCAGCGTCGCGCGCTTGTACGTAGCGGTTCACCTCCACCGGTTCCGTGATCAGTTCGACATTCACGAGGTTGTCGGCGCCGTCGAAGTGCAGCAGAGCGACCAGTCGGGAGTCGAAGATCCAGAAATCCTCGTGGGGGAGGTGGAGTCGGTCGGCGTCGACGCGCCGGAGCTGCCGGATGTGCTCGCCGACGGCGCTGTTGCGGCGGGCGTTGTCGAGCAGATAGAGCTGTCCAGGGGTAGGCGGCATGTCGACAACGCGCACGCGCTCGAACCGCTTGCCGAGCGCGGTCTGTTCACGCCGTTCGGCGCACCACTCCGCGTCCCGGCCTTCCCAGTCGACGGGATCACCGGCGACGAACTGTGCATACGTCTCGGTGACCTCGTCGGACGCGTACCGGCGCCGGCTCTCCAGCCGCCACGCGGTGTGCTTGAACTGAGTGAACAGCCGGTCGAATTCGTCCAGGCCGATGATGTCGGGCACGCGGGTGGCCTCGTTGGGGCCGAAGTCGACGAGCAGTTCGCGCGGGACGACGATGGGCACCTCGCCCTCGCCGAGGTGCCGCAGGCGGGCGAGGTCGTCGGGGTCGGTGAGCGCCGGCCCGTGAATGATCACCTCACCGGTGTCGAGGTCTTCGTGCACGGCGGGGCAGCCGTTGACGCCGCTCCCGGTGCCGTTGAAGCGCAGGCGACGCGCCATGAGCAGTTCCTTTCGCCGGGGCCTCTTGATCAGCCTCGCGCCGCAGCGCCCGTCTCCGCCATGGCTGCCCTGCCACGCCGAAAGCATTCTCGGGCATGGACCGTAGCCATCCGCGAATAACCGGGTATAGGCGCTGGTGCCCCCCACCGCCCTTCCGGAACGCTCATTTCATGGTCACAGCACAGGAGCCGGGCACCACCGCCTCACCGCCTCACCGCCTCACCGCCTCACCGCCTCACCGCCTCACCGCCTCACCGCCTCCATAGCATTCGTGGATTCGCTTCACTTGCTTGGCCCAGAAGACGAACTTCTCGTCGGCGGACGCGCTCATGGGGAGCAGTCGCAGTTCCTTGGCCAGCTGGTAGAAGCCGGAGCCGGCGTCGTTGGAGCCCAGGTAGTTGACCAGGGCCGAGAGCATGAGAGGTGGGTCCGAGGGGGCGATCTCCTGGTCTCGCTCCACGATCAGTCCGAGGAGACGCCCCATCGCGGCCCGGTCGTCAGCACGCTCGAAGTCGAAGAGACGACAGTCCGTTCGCCTGGCGAGGGCCACATTCAGCTCGGTGTACGAGGTCAGCCTCCCCAGCTTCGCTCGTTCGACAAGAAAGGTGCGCCCGGCGTCTACGAGCTCCGCCCATTCACTGTCCGCACGACCGTATCCAGACATCCCGCCCCCTGCGCTACGTCGATCCGTGAGCCAGAACGTACAGGGTCGGTAAGCCGGGGACAGAGCATCCTCCTGGACGTCCGTGCACGAACTCGCCATCGAATACCGTGAGGGAAGGCTCGCCACCCGGACAATCCAGGTGGCGAGCCCTCAAGTCCCGTCAGGCGGGACGAAGTTTCCTCAGACTGTTCATCAGCCGGTCGTCCACCAGACCGTCGTGTCCCCCGGCAGCTTCGCCTCGTCCTCCGCCACCGTCACCTCGCCGCTCGCGAGCAGGACGCGGCCGTACGCGGGGATCGTGGCCGACTGGGACGTGGTGTTCGCGGCGCAGACGAAGTCGCCCCGGCGGAAGGCCAGGACACCGGCGGGGGCCTTGAGCCACTCCACCGCGTCGCCGGCGCCGAGGCCTGGCTGTTCGCGGCGGACGGACAGGGCCGTGCGGTACAGCTCCAGGGTCGAGTCCGCGACCCCCGTCTGGGACTCCACGCTCAGGTCGGCCCAGTCGGCCGGCTGCGGCAGCCAGGAGCCGCCCGCGCCGAAGCCGTACGAGGAGCCCGTACGGGTCCACGGGATCGGCACCCGGCAGCCGTCGCGGAAGCCGTCCTGGCCGGCGCCCCGGAAGTACGCGGGGTCCTGGCGGACCTCGTCCGGGAGGTCGACGACGTCCGGGAGGCCCAGTTCCTCGCCCTGGTAGACATAGGCCGAGCCGGGGAGGGCCAGCATCAGGAGCGAGGCGGCGCGGGCGCGGCGCAGGCCCAGTTCGCGGTCGCCCGCCAGGCGGATCTGTGTGCCGAGGCCCGGTGCGTTGGCGAAGCGGGTCGCGTGACGGGTGACGTCGTGGTTGGACAGCACCCAGGTCGCGGGGGCGTTCACCGGGCGCATCGCGTCCAGCGTGCGGTCGATGACGGTGCGAAGCTCCGCCGCGTCCCAACTCGTGCTCAGGTACTGGAAGTTGAAGGCCTGATGGAGTTCGTCCGGGCGGACGTAGTTCGCGGTGCGTTCGACCGTCGGGGTCCAGGCCTCGGCGACGAAGATGCGCTCCCCCGCGTACTCGTCCAGGACGAGACGCCACTCGCGGTAGATCGCGTGCACGCCGTCCTGGTCGAAGAACGGCATGACATCGTTGCCCAGCAGTTTCAGCTGGTCGTGGGCGCCGAGGTCCGGGAGACCCGCCGCCTTCACCAGGCCGTGGGCCACGTCGATACGGAAGCCGTCGACGCCCATGTCCAGCCAGAAGCGCAGGATCGAGCGGAACTCGTCCCCGACCGCCGGGTGGTCCCAGTTGAAGTCGGGCTGCTCCGGGGCGAAGAGGTGCAGATACCAGTCGCCGGGGGTGCCGTCCGGTTCCGTGACCCGGGTCCAGGCCGGGCCGCCGAAGATGGACTCCCAGTCGTTCGGGGGGAGTTCGCCGTGCGCGCCCTTGCCGGGGCGGAAGTGGTAGCGGTCGCGCAGCGGGGAGCCGGGGCCCTCGGCGACCGCCCGCCTGAACCACTCGTGCTGGTCGGAGGAGTGGTTCGGGACCAGGTCGACGATGATCCGCAGGCCCAGGTCATGGGCGTCGCGGATCAGCGCGTCCGCGTCCAGCAGCGACCCGAACATCGGGTCCACCGCACGGTAGTCGGCGACGTCGTAGCCGGCGTCGGCCTGCGGGGAGGCGTAGAACGGGCTGAGCCATACGGCGTCGATCCCGAGGTCCCGCAGATACGGCAGTCGCGCGCGTACGCCCTCCAGGTCGCCCATGCCGTCGCCGTCGCTGTCGGCGAAGCTGCGCGGATAGACCTGGTAGATCACCGCGTCGCGCCACCAGTCGCTGCGCTGTGCCTCGGCGGGGGTCGCGGTGGGGGTGGTGGTGGAGTGCTGGTGGCTCATGGCGTCCTTGGTACGTAAGGGAGTCACTGGGTCAGAGGTAGATACGGGACGGGTGACAGAGGCGGCCCGCGGTGCCGGCGGGGTCGGATGGACACCGCGGGCCGCCACCCGCGCCCGAAGGGGCGCGGGGCTCTGAAATCGGCGGCTGCGCCGCGGGGCGCGACCGGCCACGACGAGAGCCGCAGACAACCGACGGCCCCTCGCGGCTCGACCGGCGGTCACCCCTTCGTGCCGCCCGCCGTCAGCCCCGTCACCAGATTCCTCTGCACGAGGTAGAAGAACGCGGAGACGGGGATCGCGACCAGTACCGCCGTCGCGGCCATCAGGTTGCGCTGGGCGTCGTGTTCGCTGACGAAGCTCTGCAGACCGACGGCGAAGGTGTACTTCGTGTCGGACAGCATGAACGTCGAGGCGAAGGCGACCTCGCCGAACGCGGTGATGAAGCTGTAGAACGCGGCGACCGCGAGCCCCGGCTTGGCGAGCGGCAGGATCAGCCGGGCGAACGTGCCGAAGGGGCTCAGCCCGTCCACGCGTCCCGCCTCGTCGATCTCGAAGGGGATCGTGTCGAAGTAGCCCTTGAGCAGCCAGGCGCAGTACGGCACGGCCGTCGAGCAGTAGACGAGGATGAGGCCGAGATAGCTGTCGATGAGCCGGAGTTCCGAGAGGATCTCGTACATCGGCACCATCAGGACGGCCACCGGGAACATCTGCGTGACCAGGAGCACCCACATGAACTTCCGGTAGCCCGGGAAGCGCATCCGGGAGACGGCGTAGCCGGTGGTCGCCGCGATCAGCACCCCGAGGACGGTGGTGCCGAGCGAGACGACGAGCGTACTGACCAGCCAGTCGAAGAACTGTGTCTCCTGGAGCACGTGCGAGTAGTTGGCGAGGGTCATCTTGCCGAAGATGCGCCCGGGATGCAGGTAATCGTCCTTGTCCGGGCCGAGGGACAGGAAGAGCAGCCAGGCGATCGGGAAGAGCGCGACCAGGCTCGCCACGATGAGGATGCCGTGCGAGGCGAGAGTGCCCCCGAGGCTGTTCTCGCCGCGCCGGCGGGTCCTGGGCCGGCCGGCGGAGGGCCGCGCCGACGAGGAGTCGGCCGGAGCCGTGGTCTTGACGTTCGTGGGCGTCGTGGTGCTCATGGGGGCTCCTGCCTCAGATCGCGAGCTGCTGCTCATCGCGGTTCAGCCAGCGGCGGTAGACGGAGGTGAAGACGATCAGGATGGCCAGCAGCAGGATGCCGTAGGCCGCCGACTGCGCGAAGTCACGCGGCTGTTGACCGAAGCCGAGGTAGTACGCCCAGGTCACGAGGATCTGCGCCTCGGGCGCGGTGTCGCCGAACAGCAGGAAGATGACGGCGAACTGGTTGAACGTCCAGATGACACCGAGGAGGACCACGGTGGAGCTGACGGAGCGCAGACCCGGCAGGGTGACGTACCGGAAGCGCTGCCAGGCGCTCGCGCCGTCCATCTCGGCGGCCTCGTACAGGGTGGAGTCGATGGACTGGAGTCCGCCGAGCAGGGAGACCATCATGAACGGCACCCCGCACCAGGTGTTGACCATGATCGCGGCGAACCGCTGCCAGAAGGTGTCCTCCAGCCACAGCGGGGCCGGCAGGTGCAGCGCTTCCAGGGCGGAGTTGATGACACCGCCGTCGGCGAGCATGAACCGCCAGCCGAAGACGGTGACGAAGGTGGGCACGGCCCAGGGCAGGACCAGGATCAGCCGGTAGAAGGTGCGCCCGCGCAGCTTCTGGTTGAGCAGCAGCGCGAGGCAGAGGCCGAGGGTGAAGGTCACGGTGACGCAGAGCGCCGTCCAGGCGATCGTCCAGATGAAGTGCGACCAGAAGCGGTCGTAGGAGGTCGGGCCCCAGAGGATGTCGGCGTAGTTGTCGAGGCCGATGAACTCGTAGGTCGCCTCGATGTGGTTGGCGCCGATCGTGCGCGCCGAGTTGAGGCTGTTGGCGTTGGTGAGGGTGAGGTAGAAGCCTCGGGCCAGCGGATACAGCACCAGGACGCCGAGCACGACGACGACCGGGGTGATCATCGCGTACGCGTACCAGTACCGCTGGTACGACTGCCTCAGACGCGTCAGCCGGCCGGGGCGCCCGCCCGGTTCACCTCGGCGCTTGCCGGTCGCTCGGTCGATGGCGACTGTCATCGTTCGACACCTTCTGGAAGTTCAGGGGGCTGGGCTGCTCTGGGGACAGGCCGGTGACCGCCGCGTCCGCCCCCCGGTGTGCGAGGCGAGTGCGGCGGCCACTCGGGGTCACTTGCTGAAGTCCGGGACCAGCTTGGCGATCGCGGTCTCCGCGTTGCCGAGGCCCTTGTCCAGGGACTCCTTGCCGCCGGCGATCGCGAGCAGCTCGGTGTCGAGCGGGCCCCACAGGGAGCTGTACTCGGGCAGCTCGGGGCGCGGCTGGGCGGCGCCGAGGACGGTCTGGTAGCCGGCGATGCCCGGGTCGGCCTTGACCTCGGCGGTGTAGGCGTCGTCACGGGTGGGCAGCGTGGAGTTCTTCAGGGCGATGGTCTCCTGGGACTTCGCCGAGGTCATGAAGTTGATGAACTTCAGCGAGGCTTCCTGGTGCGCCTTGTCCGAGCCGGCGTAGACGGAGAGGTTGTGGCCGCCGGTCGGGGCGCCCGCCTTGCCGGAGGTGCCGGCCGGGACGGTGGCGATGCCGAGGTTGGCCTTGTCCTTGAACGCGGAGCCCTTGTAGAAGTTGGTGATCTCCCACGGGCCCTGGACGATCGAGGCGACCTTGCCGTTGACGAAGGCGTCCTGGATGTGGGCGTAGGCATCGGCGGTGGTGTCCGCCTTGTGCAGGCCCTTGCCGTCGAAGAGGTCCAGCCAGGTGCCGTACGCCTTCTTCGCCTCGGCGGAGTTGACGGTGATCTTCTTCTGCGCGACGTCGACGGTGTCGGTGCCGTCGCCGTAGAGGAAGGACTGGGCGTAGTAGGCCTGGGTGGAGCCCCAGTAGCCGTCGACGCCGGTCTTGTCCTTGATCGTGGCGGCGGCCTTCTTCAGGTCGTCCCAGGTCTTGGGGGCCTCGGTGAGGCCGGCCTTCTCGAAGAGTTCCTTGTTGTAGACCAGCGCGAGGGTGTCGGTGACGAACGGGACGCCGTAGGTCTTGCCGTCGTACTGGGCCTGCTTGATCAGGCTGGGCTGGAACTTGTCCTGGTCCTTGAGGGCCTCGGTGCCGTCGAGCGGCAGGAAGAAGCCCTTCTTGGCGAAGGCGGGCGTCCAGCCGACCTCGGAGCGCAGGATGTCCGGGGCGCCCGTGGCACCGGCGGCGGTGTCGAACTTGTTCTGCGCCTGGTCGAAGGGCACGTTGACGTACTTGACCTCGATGTCCTTGTTGGCGGCCTCGAACTCCTTGACCAAGGCCTTGTACGTCGGTGCCTCATTGGTGGCGTTGGAGGTGTCCCACCAGGTGATGGTGACCGGACCGTCGGCCGAGTCGCCGCTGTCGCTTCCGCCGCAGGCCGTCGCCGTGAGGGCGATCGACGCCACCAGCGCGGTGGCCGCTATGCCACGCCGCATGAGATCTCCTTGAGGGTGAAAGCCCGTGTACCGGGAGGGAGGCCCCGTCTGCCGTCCCCGCCGGTGCCGGCCGCGCCGTCGCCGCCGCCGGGCGTGGCCGAACGTAACAGCGATGTAAGCGGCGCGAAAGGTCTTGCAGCAAAAAAATGCAAGAAGCGGTGACGGTTACGCCGCCGTGACCTGCTCGACGCCTTGCGGAGAGCGCGGTTTCCCACGGATAAGCGCATGCGGGAACAGGTGTGCAAGACTCTGCAAGCTCTTGCCATCGCTTGCGGAGGCGGACATCATCACCCCGTCAGCGCCTTGCGGAAGCCACCTCTTTCCGCATACCGGCACCCCCACGGACACCGACCAGAATCATGAGGGACCGCGATGACGCAGCAGCCCGCAGCGGGCCGCACGCCCGCCCGCACCCGGCGCCGGGGCGGTGGGCAAGCGCAGGCCCGGCCGGTACAGTCCAGTGCTGTGACCACACGGCTTGCCGACATCGCAGCCCAGGCGGGGGTCAGCGAGGCGACTGTCAGTCGCGTCCTGAACGGGAAGCCGGGCGTCGCCGCCACCACTCGCCAGTCCGTTCTGGCCGCCCTCGACGTCCTGGGCTACGAGCGGCCCGTACGGCTGCGGCAGCGCAGCGCGGGCCTGGTGGGCCTCATCACCCCGGAGCTGGAGAACCCCATATTCCCGGCCCTGGCCCAGGTCATCGGCCAGGCGCTGACCCGGCAGGGCTACACCCCGGTCCTCGCCACCCAGACCCCCGGCGGTTCGACGGAGGACGAGCTGACGGAGATGCTCGTCGACCGGGGCGTCGCCGGCATCATCTTCGTCTCCGGACTGCACGCCGACACCTCGGCCGACATGCAGCGCTACGAGCAACTGCGCGCGCAGGGCGTGCCGTTCGTCCTCGTGGACGGTTTCTCGCCGAAGGTGCAGGCCCCCTTCATCTCCCCGGACGACCGGGCG
Organism: Streptomyces phaeolivaceus; assembly: GCF_009184865.1. NCBI lineage: Bacteria > Bacillati > Actinomycetota > Actinomycetes > Kitasatosporales > Streptomycetaceae > Streptomyces > Streptomyces phaeolivaceus. Next base: position 2,465,103 of record NZ_CP045096.1, read on the forward strand.
GCGATGTCCCTCGCGGTGACGCATCTGGTGTCCCTCGGGCACACCCGGATAGGTCTGGCGCTGGGCCCGAAGCGGTTCGTGCCGGTCCAGCGCAAGATCGAGGGCTTCGTCCGGACCATGCAGGACCAGTTGGGCCTGGCGGCGGCGACCGTCGAGTCCGAACTCGTCCAACACTCCCTGTACACGCTGGAGGGCGGCCAGGCGGCGGCCCTGGCGCTCATCGACCGGGACTGCACGGCGGTGGTGTGCGCGAGCGACATGATGGCGCTGGGCGCGATCCGGGCGGCCCGGCAGCGCGGCCTCCAGGTGCCGCGGGACGTCTCGGTCGTCGGCTTCGACGACTCCCCGCTGATCGCCTTCACCGATCCCCCGCTGACGACCGTCCGCAAGCCGGTCCCGGCGATGGGACAGGCGGCGGTGCGTACGTTGCTGGAGGAGATCGGCGGGACTCCGGCGCCGCACAGTGAGTTCGTGTTCATGCCGGAACTGGTGGTGCGGGGGTCGACGGCTTCGGCTCCCGGGGACCGGTCTCGTACCTGAGGCGGAGAAAACGGTGAACGATGCCATACGTGCGTAGGAGATGTCCCTCCGTGGTACCCCGACGAACGTGCGTGATGAACCCGACCAGAGGATGATCGGTGGGGTACCGCTTATCTGGCAGACTCTGTGCCCATGGGTGATTCGACCGTGACGACACTGGAGGAAGGCCGGGAGCAGGCCGCTCCGCGGTCCGTCACGGATGCGCCGGGGCAGGGGTTCCTGCACCGGCTGAGGGTTCCGCGCAGGCCGCGTCTCTGGTTCGAGATCTTGCTGATCGCGGTGAGTTACTGGACGTACTCACTGATCCGCAACGCGGTCCCCGAGCAGAAGACGCAGGCCCTGGAGAACGCCGACTGGATCTGGAAGGTGGAGCACCACCTCGGGATCGCGGTCGAGGAGTCGATCAACCACTCCGTGAACTCGGTGACATGGCTGATCGTCGGCATGAACTACTACTACGCGACCCTGCACTTCATCGTCACGCTCGGTGTCCTGGTGTGGATCTACCGTAGCCACCCGGGCCGTTACGCGGCGACGCGGCTGGTCCTGTTCGCGACCACCGCCGTGGCCCTCGTCGGCTACTACTTCTACCCGCTGGCCCCGCCCCGGCTGATGACCGACGAGCACTTCATCGACACGGTCGTCGTCCACCAGACCTGGGGCTCGATGGCCTCCGGCGATCTGAAGAACATGTCGAACCAGTACGCGGCGATGCCGTCGATGCACATCGGCTGGTCGCTGTGGTGCGGGCTGACGATCTTCGCGCTGGCGTCGGTGCCGTGGGTGCGCGTCCTGGGCCTGCTCTACCCGGCCCTGACGCTCGTCGTGATCGTCGCCACCGCCAACCACTTCTGGCTCGACGCCGTCGGCGGCATGCTCTGCCTCGCCTTCGGATACACGGTGGCCCGCGTCTGGTACGGCGCGCTGCCGTACGCGCTGCCGCGCCAGGTCGCGGGACGGCCCGGCGAGACGGAACTGGCACCGGTCAAGGCGTAGGCCCGCTCCCGGCCGCCGTCCGCCCCGCCGTCTCTCGCGGCCCTGAGGCCTCGGCGGCCTCCCGCAGCGCCGTCACGAACGTCCGCAGCGCGGGCCGCGGCGGCGCCGACTCGCGGACGGCCGCGTGGATCGAGCGCCGGGGTTCGGGGCCGGTGAAGCGGCGTACGACGACATCCGGGTGGGTGCTGCCCAGGCCCAGGCGGGGGATGAGGCCGACGCCCAGTCCGGCGGCGACGAAGCCCTGCGCGGTCGCGTAGTCCTCGCTCTCCACCACGAAGCGGGGCCGGAATCCCGCGCCGGCGCACGCCTCCAGCTGGGCGTCCAGACAGGGGCCCGGCCACTCGCTGCCGACCCAGGGCTCGTCGGCGAGGTCGGCCAGGGCGAGTGCGGGCCGGTCGGCGAGGGGGTGCGCGGCCGGCAGTACGGCGAAGTAGGTGTCGTCGAGCAGATGCAGCAGCCGTACGCCCTCGGGGTCGGTCCCGCGCGGCCGTACGACGAGCGCGAGGTCGGCGCGGCCCTCCTTGACGGCCGGGAGCGGGTCGTCGGGGTCGACGAGCTTCAGCTCGATCCGTACACCGGGGTGCTCGGCGCGCAGCCGGGCGACGGCGGGGGCCACCAGGGAGGCGCCGGCGGTGGCGAAGTAGCGCACGGCGAGCCGTCCGGTGCGCCCCGCGCGCAGATCGGCCAGCGCGGTCTGCGCCTCCGCGACCTGCCGGCCGATGGTGCCCGCGTACTCGGTGAGCAGCAGCCCGGCCTCCGTGGGCCGCACCCCGCGCCCGACCCGCTCCAGCAGCGCGGTCCCGGCCTCCTTCTCCAGCGCGGCGATCTGCTGGCTGATCGCGGAGGGGGTGTAGCCGAGGGCGGTCGCGGCGGCCGTCACCGAGCCACTGGTCACCACGGTCCTGAGCACCTGCATACGCCGCACGTCGAGCATCATGCGGCCATCCTAGGGGCCATTTTGAAGGCCAGCTTAAAGGTATGTGTACGATCCTTCGCTTGTCCTTATGTGTTCGGGTGCCGGACCGTGGGGTCATGCCTCTCGCGTCCACACTCCGTATGGCCGTCCTCGCCCTGCTCTGGGGTTCCGGCTTCCTCTGGATCAAGCTCGCCCTCAACCACGGCCTTTCCCCGCTCCAGATCACGGTCACGCGGTGTGCGCTGGGCGCGGGGGTGCTGCTGGCCCTCGCCCTGGTCGCCCGCCAGCGGCCGCCGCGCGACCGGCGGGTCTGGGGCCATCTGCTGGTGGCGGCCTTCTTCTGCAACGCCCTGCCGTTCGCGCTCTTCAGCATCGGCGAGCAGACCGTCGACTCGGGCACGGCGGGCGTCCTCAACGCGACGACCCCCCTGTGGGCCCTTCTCCTCGGTCTTCTCCTCGGCACCGACCGCCCCTTCTCCCCCGCCCGCCTCGCCGGTCTGCTGCTCGGCTTCGGCGGGGTGCTGCTGATCTTCGCGCCCTGGCAGCGGGCGGGGCTGATGAGCGGCGGCGCGCTCGCGCTGCTCGGGGCGGCCATGAGCTATGCGGTGGCCTTCGCCTACATGGGCCGCCATCTGACCGGCCGCGACGCCCCGCTCGCCGTCTCCGCCGCGCAGCTGCTCGTGGCCACGGGGTGGGCGGCCCTCGCCCTGCCCGCCGGGGCCACCGACGCGGCCGGGCCCGACCTGACCGCGCTGCTCGCGGTGACCGTCCTGGGGATCTTCGGCACGGGTGTCACCTTCTACCTCAACTACCGCCTGATCGCGGACGAGGGCGCGACGAGCGCGGCCACGGTCGGCTATCTGCTGCCGGTGGTCTCCGTCGCGCTGGGCGCGCTGTTCCTCGACGAACGGGTGGGGCCGCGGGTGATCGCGGGGATGGGGGTGGTGCTGGCGGGGGTGGCGTTGACGCGGGTGCGGCGGGAGCCTGCGGTGCTGAAGGGTGCGTTGTCGGGTGCGGGTGCGTGGGGGCTGGTCGCGCAGTTCCCCGCGCCCCTGAAAAAGCGGGCTGTTTCGGCCCGAAGAGCACGGGGCGCAGCCCCGGCTCTTCAGGGGCGCGGGGAACTGCGCGAGAAGCCCCACGCACCCGCACCCGACAACGCACCCTTCAGCCCCCGTAGAACAGCTCCTCCACCACACCCCGCGCCCGTCGCGTGATCCGGCGGTAGTCGTCGAGCATGTCGCCCACGTGGCCGGGGCCGTAGCCCAGGTAGCGGCCCACGGCGGCCAGTTCGCGGCCGTCGGAGGGGAAGGTGTCGCCCGCGCGGCCCCGGACCAGCATCACGGCGTTGCGGACCCGGGTGGCGAGGACCCAGGCCTCGTCGAGGACGGCCACGTGCTCGGCGCTCACCAGGTCCGCCGCGCGGGCCGCGGCCAGGGCCTCGCGGGTGCGGGTGGTGCGCAGGCCCGACTCGCTCCGGCCGTGCTGGAGTTGGAGGAGCTGGACGGTCCATTCGACATCCGACAGACCGCCTCGGCCGAGCTTGCTGTGCAGGGTCGGGTCGGCGCCGCGCGGCAGCCGCTCCGACTCCATCCGGGCCTTCAGCCGCCGGATCTCACGGACGGCGTCGTCGCCGAGTCCGTTCGCCGGATAGCGCAGCGGATCGATGAGTTCGATGAAGCGGCGGCCCAACTCCTCGTCCCCGGCGACGGGTTCGGCGCGCAGCAGCGCCTGTGACTCCCAACCGAGCGACCAGCGCCGGTAGTAGGCCTCGTACGACTTCAACGTCCTCACGAGGGGCCCGGTCTTGCCCTCGGGGCGGAGGTCGGCGTCGATGAGGAGGGGCGGGTCGGCGCTCGGGAGCTGGAGCAGACGGCGCATCTCGGAGACGACCGCGTTCGCGGCGTAGGCCGCCTCCTGCTCGTCGGCGCCCTCGCGCGGCTCGTGGACGAACAGGACGTCGGCGTCGGAGCCGTAGCCCAGTTCGTGGCCGCCGAAGCGGCCCATGCCGATGACGGCGAAGCGGGTGGGGAGGGTGTCGCCCCAGCGGTCGCGGACCACGGCCCGCAGGGTGCCCGCGAGGGTCGCCGCCGTGAGGTCGGAGACCGCGCCGCCCACGAGGTCGACCAGGGCGCCCTGGTCGGCCGTCGCCGGGGACGCCTCGGTGCCGTAGGAGCCGACGATGTCCATGGCGGCCGTACGGAAGAGTTCGCGGCGGCGGACCCCGCGCGCGGCCGTGACCGCCTGCTGGGCGCCGTCGGCGCGGCCCACGGCGGCGAGGATCTCCTGTTCCAGGTGGGCGCGCGGCCGGGGTTCGAGCCCTCCGGCGCCGCCCGCGACACCGTCCCCGTCACCGAGGAGCGAGACGGCCTCGGGGGCCCGCATCAGGAGGTCGGGGGCGAGGCGGCCGGCGGACAGGACCCGGGCGAGGTTCTCGGCGGCGGCGCCCTCGTCGCGCAACAGCCGCAGATACCAGGGGGTTCGACCCAGCGCGTCCGAGACCTTGCGGAAGTTGAGGAGTCCGGCGTCCGGCTCGGCGGAGTCCGCGAACCAGCCCAACAGGACGGGCAGGAGCGTGCGTTGGATGGCCGCCTTGCGGGAGACGCCGGAGGCCAGGGCCTCCAGGTGGCGCAGGGCGGCGGCCGGGTCGGCGTAGCCGAGGGCGACAAGGCGTTCGCGGGCCGCGTCGGCACTCAACTTGGTCTCACCGGGGGCGAGTTGGGCGACGGCGTCGAGGAGCGGGCGGTAGAAGAGCTTCTCGTGCAGCCGGCGTACGACGGCCGCGTGGCGCCGCCATTCGCGGTTCAGCTCGGCGACCGGTTCGGTGCGCAGGCCGAGCGAACGGCCGATGCGCCGCAGGTCGTTCTCGTCCTCGGGGACGAGGTGGGTGCGGCGCAACCGGTAGAGCTGGATGCGGTGTTCCATCGAGCGCAGGAAGCGGTACGCGGCGTCGAGCTGGGCGGCGTCCGCCCGTCCCACGTATCCGCCGGCGGCCAGCGCGCCGAGCGCGTCCAGCGTGGTCCCGCTGCGCAGGGACGTGTCCCCGCGCCCGTGCACCAGCTGGAGCAGCTGTACGGCGAACTCGACGTCCCTCAACCCGCCCGGCCCGAGCTTGAGTTGACGGTCGATCTCGGCGGCCGGGATGTTCTCGATCACCCGGCGCCGCATACGCTGCACATCGGGGACGAAGTTCTCCCGCTCGGCGGCCTTCCAGACCAGCGGTTCGAGCGCGGCGACATACGCCTCGCCCAGTTCGAGGTCGCCCGCGACCGGGCGGGCCTTCAGCAGCGCCTGGAACTCCCAGGTTTTCGCCCACCGTTGGTAGTACGCGAGATGGCTGCTGAGGGTGCGGACGAGCGGGCCGTTGCGCCCCTCGGGCCGCAGATTGGCGTCGACGGGCCAGATGCTGCCCTCGACGGTCGTCTCGGAACAGATCCGCATCATGTGCGAGGCGAGCCGGGTCGCGGCCCGGATCGCCTTCTGTTCGTCGGCCCCGTCCGCCGTCTCCCCGACGAAGATGACATCGACGTCGGAGACGTAGTTCAGCTCGTGGCCACCGCACTTGCCCATCGCGATCACCGCGAGCCGGCACAGCGCCGCGTCGTCCGGCGCGGCGGCGCGGGCGATCGCGAGCGCGGCGCGCAGCGTGGCGGTGGCGAGGTCGGCCAACTCGGCGGCGGCCTGGGCGACATCGGTCGTCCCGCAGACGTCACGGGCGGCGATGGACAGCAGACAGCGGCGGTAGGCGACCCGTAGCGAGACGGGGTCGACGGCCTCCGCGAGGCCCCGCTCGAACTCCTCGACGCCCGGGTGCAGATCCTGCGGCTCGTACGTCACGAGCGCCTGCCAGTCCTGGGCGTGCCGGGCCAGATGGTCACCGAGCGCGGCGGACGCGCCGAGCACCCCGAGCAGCCGGTCCCGCAGCGGCTTGGCCGCCGTCAAGGTGTCCAGCACCGCCCGCCGTGCCGTACGGTCCGGCTGCGCCTCCAGCAGCCGTACGAGGCCCAGCAGCGCGAGATTCGGGTCGGCGGTCGCCCCCAGCGCGTCCAGCAGCACCGGATCGTCGCGCAGGGCCGACAGTTCCTCGCTCTCCAGCAGCCGTTCGGCGGCGCTGGGGTCGGTGAAACCGTGCCGCAGCAGTCGCGAGAACGTACTGCTCCTGCGCCCCGGCGTCATCATCCAGACCTCCCGTCGGATCGAGCCCGCTCGTCGATCGCCGCAGTCGTCCGCCCACCCGGTCGCCCGACTCCATCGATCAAGGTCGTACGGGCATGAGCCTAACCGGAGTACCCGGCACAGGCGCCGGTCGGCAGCGGGCGGATGCCGCGGCGGGCCGTACGTGCCGTGGCCACGGCTACTCTGCCGAGGTGGCCGAAGAAGAGGGTTGCGCGGGCGGCGAGGGTGGCGGGGACGGCTCGGCACGGCGCCGTTCGTGGGCGGGGGCGGTGTCGTCGGAGGCGGTGGCCTCCACGGTCCTGCTGGAACTGGCCGGTCTCGCGTTGTACGGGGTCGTCGCGCTGGTGGGGTGGCTCCTCGGGTGGCTGCCCGACCCGCACCTCGCCGCGCTCACGGCGGGCATGGCCGCGGTCGGGCCGGCGGCCGAGCTGTACCGCGCGGGGCGCCCGCCGCGCCGGTTCGCCGTCCTCGCGGCCCTGGTGACGCTGGTCGTGGTGAGCCTGCTCGGGGCCGCGGCGACGCACTGGGCCCTTCCCGCGTCGGCCGACCCGGGCATCGCGCTCCTCGTCGGCTATCTGGTCGCGCTGCCGGCCGGTGTGACGGTGCTGGCCCGCCTCCTCGCCCCGGCGGGATGAGTTTCCGGGCCCGGCGGAGTCTGCCCTGTGTGAGGACGTCAGGTCCCCGTGTGACGACACCGGACCCCCGGCGACAGGAAGTGACACCCATGTCGAACACCAGCACCCCGCAGACCCGTCTCGACCCCCGCTACAGCGACCCCTCCGCCGCCGCGATCCCCTGGCCGGAGGCCGAGGCGCGGCTGTCCGCCGCCGAGTTGTTCTGGATCTCGACGGTCCGGCCGGACGGGCGGCCCCATGTGACGCCGTTGCCCGCGGTGTGGTCGGAAGGGGCGCTGCACTTCTGTACGGGGCCGGAGGAGCGGAAGGCGAGGAACCTCGCGGTGAACCCGTGCGTCGTGCTGACGACCGGCACGAACACCTGGGACGAGGGCTACGACCTGGTGGTGGAGGGCGAGGCCGTACGCGTCGCGGACGACGGGCGGCTACGGGAGCTGGCCGCCGCGTGGGAGTCGAAGTACGGCAGTTTCTGGCACTTCGACGTACGGGACGGGTGTTTTCAGCACGGCGCGGGATCGGCTCTCGTCTTCTCGGTGGCGCCCGGCACGGTTTTCGGCTTCGGTAAGGGAGAGCCGTTCAGCCAGACACGATGGCGGTTCGGCTGACGGCCGACGCGACCACTCCCGTCAACGGCGACTTGGAGGACCAGCGATGCAGTACACCCTCGAAGTGATTCCGCTGCCCGTGAGCGACATCGACCGGGCCCGGGACTTCTACCGGGACAAGGTCGGGTTCCATGTCGACATCGACCAGGAGGTCATGCCGGGCATGCGGATCGTCCAGCTGACCCCGCCGGGCTCCGGCTGTTCGATCGCCCTCGGCGACGCCATCTGGGACATGGCCCAGGGCGCCAAGCCCTCCCCCGGCGGGTACCAGGGCCTCCAGCTCTGCGTCGCCGACATCAAGGCCGCCCACGCCGAACTCCGCGAACGCGGCCTCGATGTCTCCGACCCCGTCCAGTACGCCCCCGACGACGGCGCCACCTTCATGTACTTCAAGGACCCGGACGGCAACGGCTGGGCGATCCAGGAGTACCGGCGCCGGGTCACGGAGCCGTTGCACCGGGTACTGGCGGACCTGGCGGAGCGGCAGTAGCCCCCGGGGCCCGCATCACGCCACCCCGCGGGAATTCGCTCGCGGCCCCCGCGCGGCGGCTGGCAGGGTGCCGCGCATGGCTCCCCAGTACGAGATCCGCGCCGACTTCGACGCCCGCACGATCGTGGTCTACCAGGCGTACGCGCCCGCGATCGCCGACGCGGCGCTGCGGGCCGGGCGTTTCGTCGAGCCGTTGTCGTTCCGGCGGATGACGTGGATCAAGCCGTCGTTCCTGTGGCTGATGCACCGCAGCAACTGGGCCCGCAAGTCCGGCCAGGAGCGGGTGCTCGCGGTGCGGATCACCCGCGAGGGCTGGGAGGAGGCGCTGTCCCAGGCCGTGCTGACGACGGCGGACCCGGCGGCCGTGGCCGGGGCCGCCGTCCATGTCCAGTGGGACCCGGAGCGCTCCCCCCGCGGGGCCGCTCTGAACCACTACAGCATCCAGGTCGGCATCGGCCGCGACCTGATCCGGACCTTCACCGACGAGTGGACCGTCGGACTCAAGGACCTCACCCCCCAGGTCCGCAAGGCCGCCGAGCTCCTGCGGTCCGGCCAGGTGACGAAGGCCCAGCGGCTCTTCCCCGCCGAGCGCCTCTACCCGCTGCCCCGGGCGCTGGACGGCCTCCGCGCTCCGCGATGAACCGCCCGCCGCACGCCGGAGGGCGACGGCGGGCGCCGGCATCCGTCAGACGACGCCCGTCGCGGCGTACCGGCAGCCTTCGAGGCGGCGGTACCACCAGGCGTACGGGCGCCACCACCGGCGGACGTGGACGAACGGGTCCGGCAGGGTGCGTTCCAGGTAGCGGATGTCGAGGGAGGCGACCAGGCGGCCGAGTTCGGCGCGGGGCCGTGGGGGCAGGTGGCACAGGACCGTGTCGAGCATGTCGCGGACGTGTCTGATGTCCCTGAGGGCGCAGCCGCGGCACCCGCAGTCGTCGAGGAACGGGTAGCGCGGGCGCGTCCCGGATCCGCCCGCGAAGGCTCGGTAGCGCCGCAGGGCGTAGGCGGTCACGCCGGGGAAGACGTCGTAGTCGGTCGAGAGCGCCTCGTAGCGGTGTACGGCGGCGCTGGTACGGGCCGAGAGTCCGTGGATACGGCTCTCCGGCGGGGTGTCCCGGCTCAGGGGGCGGTCTCCGTCGAGCCGTCGTCGCGCGGCGCGCAGCGCGCCGGGCCGCTTACGCGGCATGGGCCTTTCGTCGGGATGCGTTCATGGAGATCATCATGCCGGTCCCCCACCGGCACGCGGAAGGGGAGTCCCGTAACCGGGACTCCCCTTCGTCATGCGTGTCCGCCGCCGATGCCTACAGCACCGGCAGGTTCTTCCGCAGCTCGAAGGCGGTCACCTCGCTGCGGTACTCCTCCCACTCCTGGCGCTTGTTGCGCAGGAAGAAGTCGAAGACGTGTTCGCCGAGGGTCTCGGCGACCAGGTCGCTGCGTTCCATCAGGGAGAGGGCCTCGCCCAGGTTCTGCGGGAGCGGCTCGATGCCCATCGCGCGGCGCTCCGCGTCGGAGAGGGCCCAGACGTCGTCCTCGGCGCCCGGCGGCAGCTCGTAGCCCTCCTCGATGCCCTTGAGGCCGGCGGCCAGGAGCATGGCGTACGCCAGGTACGGGTTCGCGCCGGAGTCCAGGGAGCGGACCTCGACGCGGGCCGAGCCGGTCTTGCCGGGCTTGTACATGGGAACGCGGACCAGGGCGGAGCGGTTGTTGTGGCCCCAGCAGATGTACGAGGGGGCCTCGCCGCCGGCGCCCGCCGTGCGCTCGGAGCCGCCCCAGATGCGCTTGTAGGAGTTGACCCACTGGTTGGTCACGGCGGCGATCTCGGCCGCGTGCTTCAGCAGGCCCGCGATGAAGGAGCGGCCGACCTTGGAGAGCTGGTACTCCGCGCCGGACTCGTAGAACGCGTTGCGGTCGCCCTCGAAGAGGGAGAGGTGCGTGTGCATGCCGCTGCCGGGGTGCTCGGAGAACGGCTTCGGCATGAAGGTCGCCTGCACGCCCTGCTCCAGCGCCACCTGCTTCATGACCAGCCGGAACGTCATGATGTTGTCGGCGGTGGAGAGCGCGTCGGCGTAGCGGAGGTCGATCTCCTGCTGGCCGGGGGCGCCCTCGTGGTGGGAGAACTCGACCGAGATGCCCATGGACTCCAGCATGGTGATCGCCTGGCGGCGGAAGTCCATGCCGACGTTCTGGGGGGTGTGGTCGAAGTAGCCCGAGTTGTCGGCCGGGGTCGGACGGGAGCCGTCCGTCGGCTTGTCCTTGAGCAGGAAGAACTCGATCTCGGGGTGGGTGTAGAAGGTGAAGCCCAGATCGGAGGCCTTGGCCAGGGCGCGCTTGAGGACGTAGCGCGGGTCGGCGAAGGACGGGGAGCCGTCCGGCATGAGGATGTCGCAGAACATCCGGGCGGTGCCGGGGGCCTCCGCGCGCCAGGGCAGGACCTGGAAGGTCGACGGGTCCGGCTTGGCGATCATGTCGGATTCGTACACCCGGGCGAAGCCCTCGATGGCCGAGCCGTCGAAGCCGATGCCTTCGTCAAACGCCTGTTCCAGCTCGGCGGGGGCCACGGCGACGGACTTCAGGAAGCCCAGCACGTCCGTGAACCACAGGCGTACGAAACGGATGTCGCGCTCCTCCAAGGTACGGAGCACGAACTCCTGCTGCTTGTCCATCTTCCGCTTCCACCCATTCCTTGCTGGTCAGGCCGCCTTGCTCCCGAGCGACGGGAGGCGGTCGGGCACCTGAGCATCCCACCACAACACCATTTCACGCGCGTTGCGCACCTTGATCGGCAAACCGACGTCCAGTCGAACGCCCGGCGTACGGCAGGTGTACCTCCCGCTCCGCGTGAGTACCTCTCGCTGCGCCGCTGAACCGCTCTGCCGCCCATCTTGCCTGCTCGCGCCGTCATGCGTAACGCCATGTCGCTCCCTGGACGGACCTGGGGGCCGCCGGGTGCGGCACGGGAGGCGGGATCCCTCGTTTACGAGAGGGAGCGGATCAAATTACGATCAGTCGATCCGACCGTCCCATCCGAACCATCCCCCACTAAGGACACACCCCATGGCCGCCAAGACCAACAGCAGCGCGGAGCGCAAGGCACGCATCGAGACGATGCGTCGCGCCGAGCGCTCCCGTGAGCGCCGGAACCGGATCCTCACGATCGGCGCCAGCGTGCTGATAGTCGCCGGCCTCGTCGTGGGCGGGACGGTCCTGGTCCGCTCGCAGTCCGACGACAGCGACAGCAGCAGCACGGCGAGCGACTCCAAGGCGAAGGGGAAGTGGGAGACCGGGTCGGACGGCGTCAAGACCTGGAGCACCAAGCTCACCCAGAACCATGTCACCAAGACCGTGGACTACCCGATGGAGCCGCCGGTGGGCGGCGACCACAACCCGGTCTGGCAGAACTGCAACGGTGACGTCTACGACAAGGCGATCAAGAACGAGAACGCCGTGCACTCCCTGGAGCACGGCGCGGTCTGGGTGACGTACAACGGCAAGGCCTCCGAGGCCGACGTCAAGGCGCTCGCGGAGAAGGTCAAGAAGACCCCGTACACGCTGATGAGCCCGGTCGACGACCAGAAGGACCCGATCATGCTCAGCGCCTGGGGCCACCAGCGCACGGTGACGAGCGCGAGCGACGCGAACGTCGACAAGTTCCTGGAGACCTACGTCCAGGGCGAGCAGACGCCCGAGCCGGGTGCCGCGTGCACCAACGGCGTCTCCTGACGACGGCGGCACTGGCACAGTGGGAAGCATGAAGCACATCGGTTGGATCGCCTCCGGCGCCGCGGCGGTACTCGTCGCGGCCGGGGCGATCACGTACGCGGTCGCCGACGGCGACGAGTCCGGGCTGACGGCCCCCGCCGCCGACTCCGCCGACGCGGGGTTCGCCCGGGACATGGCGGTCCATCACCAGCAGGCCGTCGAGATGTCGTACATCGTGCGCGACCGGACGGACGACGAGGAGGTCCGGCGGCTCGCGTACGACATCGCGCAGACGCAGGCCAACCAGCGCGGCATGATGATCGGCTGGCTGGACCTGTGGGGGCTGCCGAAGGTGTCGTCGGCCGAGCCGATGTCCTGGATGGGCATGGGCGAGATGGCCTCCGGCGAGGACGGCTCGCTGATGCCGGGCATGGCCACCAATGCCGAGATGGAGAAGCTCGGCAAGCTCAACGGCAAGCAGGCCGAGATCTTCTTCCTGCAGTTGATGACCGACCACCACAAGGGCGGCATCCACATGGCCGAGGGCTGTGTCTCCAAGTGCGCGGTCGGCGTGGAGAAGAAGCTCGCGCAGGGCATGGTCAACGCCCAGGAGTCGGAGATCTCCCTGATGACGGGGATGCTCAAGGAGCGGGGTGCCGCGCCGCGGTGACCCGGTGATTCCTTTGCGCGCACGGCTCCTTGGGGCTTCCATACGCTTCCATACGCGCGCTTGAGGGGTTCTTGGTCCACCCGTGCCCGCCCCCATTCCCTGGCATGAACGGTTCATCGCGAGAGTTGCGGCAACCGCATTCCAGGGGGTACATCCATGCGAACCAAGAGGTCCGGGCGTGCCGCGCTGCTCGCCGCCGGTGTGCTCGTGCTCGGCATCCCCGCCGCACACGCCTCGACCGTCTCGACCGTCTCGACCGTCTCGACCGACCCGGGCCGGGACACACTCCGGGGCACCAGACCCGCGTGGGCCACGGCGAAGGCCGACGCGGGGGCCACGGCCGACAGTTCCAAGGTCTCCGCGCGCGTCTATCTCGCGGGCCGGGACGCGACGGGGCTCGCGGCGTACGCCGAGGCCGTGTCCGATCCGTCGTCGAAGTCGTACGGGAAGTTCCTGAGCCCGGCGCGGACACAGGCACGCTTCGGGGCGACCTCGGCGCAGGTCACGGCCGTGAGGAAGTGGCTGAAGGGCGCCGGGCTGACCGTCACCGGCACGAACCAGCGGTACATAGCGGTGACCGGTGAAGTCGCCGACGCCGAGCGGGCGTTCGGCACCCAGCTGCACAACTACCGCAAGAGCGGTCACACTTACCGCGCCCCGGCGAAGACGGCCTCCGCGCCCGCCGCCCTGAACGGGGCGGTCCTGACCGTGACAGGCCTGGACACCGCGCCCCACCGGGCCACCCATGACGACCAACTCCCGCCGCCGGACACGGTGTTCCGCAACGCCGGGCCCTTCTCCTCGTACTACGGCTCGACGACCGCGAGCACGCTGCCCGACGCGTACGGCACGAAGATCCCGTACGCGGTCAAGGGGTACACGGGCAAGCAGCTGCGGGCGGCGTACGGGGCGGGAAGCCGTACGGGCAAGGGGGTGCGGGTCGCGATCACGGACGCGTACGCCTCGCCGACGATCGCCTCCGACGCGGCCACGTACGCGCGCAGGCACGGCGACACGGCCTACCGGAGCGGGCAGTTGCGGCAGGTGCTGCCGAAGCAGTACACGGCGACCGAGGAGTGCTCGGCGGCCAGCTGGTACGGCGAGGAGACGCTCGACGTCGAGGCCGTGCACGCGGTCGCGCCGGCCGCGGACATCACCTACGTCGCGGGCGCGTCCTGCCACGACGACGATCTGCTCGACGCGCTCGGGAAGATCGTCGACCGGCGTCTCGCCGACATCGTCTCCAACTCCTGGGGCGACATCGAGGCCAACCAGACCCCGGACCTCGCCGCCGCCTACGACCAGGTGTTCCAGCTGGGCGCGGTCGAGGGCATCGGTTTCTACTTCTCCTCCGGTGACGACGGCGACGAGGTCGCGAACACCGGCACCAAGCAGGTGGACACCCCGGCGAACTCGGCGTGGGTGACGGCGGTCGGCGGTACGTCGCTGGCGGTCGGCAAGGGCGACACGTACCGGTGGGAGACCGGCTGGGGCACGTTGAAGGCCACGCTGTCGGACGACGGCACGAGCTGGACGGACTTCCCGGGCGCCTTCACCTCCGGCGCGGGCGGCGGAACCAGCCGGACCGTGCCGCAGCCCTTCTACCAGCGGGGGCTCGTGCCGAAGGCGCTCGCCACGGCGAACGGGGGCGGGCCGATGCGCACGGTCCCGGACATCTCGGCGATCGCCGACCCGAACACCGGGTTCCTGATCGGGCAGACCCAGACGCTCCCCGAGGGCGGGCAGGGTTACGGCGAGTACCGGATCGGCGGCACCTCGCTCGCCGCGCCGGTCGTCGCCGGTGTGCAGGCACTGGCCCAGGAGGCGCACGGCGGACGTCCGCTGGGGTTCGCCAACCCGGCGATCTACGCCCGGTACGCGGCCTCGGCGCAAGGCTCGTACGGGCCGAAGGTGTTCCACGACGTCACCGACGCCCCGGCGGGCGGCGGTGCCGGGCTCGCGGTGGCCCGCGTGGACTTCGTCAACGGCTACGACAGCGCCGACGGGCTCGCCACCTCCGTACGCACGCTCGGCGCCGACAGCTCGCTGCACGCCGTGCGCGGGTACGACGACGTGACCGGGGTGGGGTCGCCCGCGAAGGGTTACGTGGAGTCGTACCGCCGGTAGGGATCACGCGAGGGGGTGCGGGGCGTGCGGAGCGTGTGGGGCGTGCCAAACGTGGGGCGCCCCACACCCCATTGCGTCGCTCTGACGATTACACTGGGCCCGTGCCTCAACTTCGTCTCGCTTTGAATCAGATCGACTCGACGGTCGGCGACATCGCCGGTAACGCCGAGGCGGTGGTCCGCTGGACCCGGCACTCCGCCGAGCAGGGAGCGCACCTGGTGGCGTTCCCGGAGATGGTGCTGACCGGGTACCCCGTCGAGGACCTGGCGCTGCGCGGGTCCTTCGTGGAGGCATCGCGCGCCGCGCTGAAGGCGCTGGCCGCGCGGCTCGCCGAGGAGGGCCTCGGGGAGCTGCCGGTGGTCCTCGGCTACCTCGACCGCTCCGAGTCGGCCTCGCCGAGGTTCGGCCAGCCGGCGGGCGCCCCGCGCAACGCGGGGGCGGTGCTGCACCGGGGCGAGGTGGCGCTCACCTACGCCAAGCACCACCTCCCCAACTACGGCGTGTTCGACGAGTTCCGCTACTTCGTGCCCGGCGACACCATGCCGGTGGTGCGGCTGCACGGCGTCGACATCGCCCTCGCCATCTGCGAGGACCTCTGGCAGGACGGCGGCCGGGTCCCGGCCGCCCGTTCCGCCGGGGCCGGGCTGCTGCTCTCGATCAACGCCTCGCCGTACGAGCGGGACAAGGACGACACGCGCCTTGAGCTGGTCCGCAAGCGCGCCCAGGAGGCGGGCTGCACGACCGCGTATCTGGCGATGATCGGCGGCCAGGACGAGCTGGTCTTCGACGGCGACTCGATCGTCGTCGACCGGAACGGCGAAGTGGTCGCGCGGGCGCCGCAGTTCGCGGAGGGCTGCGTGGTCCTGGACCTGGACCTCCCGGCGGGCGCCGCCGAACCCGTGACGGGTGTCGTCGACGACGGGCTGCGCGTCGACCGCCTCGTCATCTCCGAGGAGCCGCTGCCCGCGTACGAGCCGGAGCTGACCGGCGGGTACGCGGAGCGCCTCGACGACGACGAGGAGGTGTACTCGGCGCTGGTGGTGGGCCTTCGGGCGTACGCCGCGAAGAACGGCTTCTCGTCCGTGCTGATCGGCCTCTCCGGCGGTATCGACTCCGCCCTCGTCGCGGCGATCGCCTGCGACGCGCTGGGCGCGCGGAACGTGTACGGCGTGTCCATGCCGTCGAAGTACTCCTCGGACCACTCCAAGGGCGACGCGGCGGAGCTGGCGCGCCGCACGGGCCTCAACTTCCGGACCATCCCGATCGCCCCGATGTTCGACGCGTACATGGCGTCGACCGAGCTGACGGGCCTGGCGGAGGAGAACCTCCAGTCGCGGCTGCGCGGCACGCTGCTGATGGCGATCTCCAACCAGGAGGGCCACATCGTGCTGGCCCCCGGCAACAAGTCGGAGCTGGCGGTGGGGTATTCGACGCTGTACGGCGACTCGGTGGGGGCGTACGGCCCCATCAAGGACGTGTACAAGACGTCGATCTTCCGGCTCGCCGAGTGGCGCAACCGGGCGGCGGCCGAGCGGGGCCAGACCCCGCCGATCCCCGAGAACTCCATCTCCAAGCCGCCGAGCGCGGAGCTGCGGCCCGGGCAGGTGGACACGGACTCCCTGCCGGACTATCCGGTGCTGGACGCGATCCTGGAGCTGTACGTCGACCGGGACCAGGGGGCGGACGCGATCGTGGCCGCCGGGTTCGACCGTGAGCTGGTCGTCAAGACGCTGCGGATGGTCGACACGGCCGAGTACAAGCGGCGGCAGTATCCGCCGGGGACGAAGATCTCGCCGAAGGGGTTCGGGAAGGACCGGCGGCTGCCTATCACCAATCGGTGGCGGGAGCGGGCGTAGGCGCCGGGGGGATTTCGCCCCCGCCGCCCCTACCCGTCCCATCCTCAAGGGGCTGTGCCCCTTCGACCCCCCTTCGGCGCCTGATGGCTCGGGGGGGGTCGGTTCGTTGGCGGGTGCGGGTGGGCTGTGGTTGCTCGCGCAGTTCCCCGCGCCCCTTTGGGGCGGGGCTCAGACCCGTACCGTCTCCGACTCCCCCGGTACGTGTGAGGCCACCACACGGCCGCGGTGCGGGATGGGGGTGGGCGTGCGGCGGGTGTCGACCGTGTGGGCGATGGCCGCGACCGTCAGGCCGATCACCGCGAGGCCCGCGCCGACGGTCGCGGGGGCCGTCGCGCCGAAGCCGGCGGAGAGGGCCAGGCCGCCGGTCCAGGCGCCGCCGGCGTTGGCGAGGTTGAAGGCGGCCTGGTTGGCGGAGGAGGCGAGCGAGGGGGCGGTGGCGGCCTTCTCCATGACCATCAGCTGGAGCGGCGAACCCGTGGCGAAGGCGGCGACGCCCAGGAGGAGGACCGCCAGGGCCGCGCTCCACTGGGCGGCCATGAGCACCGGGAAGAGCGCCAGAACCAGGATCAGGGACGCGAGGCCGCCGAAGAGGGTGCCCCGCAGGGAGTGGTCGGCGAGGCGGCCACCGGCCAGGTTGCCGATGGTGGCGCCGACGCCGAACAGGGCGAGCAGCAGGGTCACGCTGGTCTCGGCGTACCCGGCGGAGTCCGTGAGCATCGGCGTGATGTAGCTGTAGGCGGAGAAGAGCGCGCCGAAGCCGGCGACCGTGGTGCCGAGGGCGAGCCAGACGGGGAGCGAGCGCAGGGCGCCCAGTTCACCGCGCAGACCGGCGGAGGAGTGTGTCTCCGTCCGGTCGGCCGGCAGGAGGAGGGCGAGGGAGGCGATGGCGGCGAGGCCGATCGCGCTCACGCCGAGGAAGGTGATCCGCCAGCCGAAGTGCTGGCCCACGAGGGTCGCGGCCGGGACACCGGCGACGTTCGCGATCGTCAGGCCCAGGAACATCAGCGAGACCGAGCGGGCCTTGCGCTCCGGCGCCACGAGGCCGGTCGCGACGACCGCGCCGACACCGAAGAAGGCGCCGTGCGGCAGACCGCTGAGGAAGCGTGCGGCGAGCAGCCAGTGCTCGTCGGGGGCGAGCGCGGACAGCGCGTTGCCGGCGACGAAGAGCACCATCAGTCCGATCAGGACCTTGCGGCGGGGCAGACGGGCCGTGGCGGCGGCGAGCAGCGGGGCGCCGATGACGACACCCAGCGCGTACGCGGAGACGAGGTGGCCGGCGGCGGGGATCGAGATACCGAGGTCGGCCGCGACCTCGGGCAGCAGACCCATGATGACGAACTCGGTCGTACCGATTCCGAAGGCGCCTACGGCGAGTGCGAGCAGGGCCAAGGGCATGGCGGGGAGACCTTTCAAAGGGTGCGGGAGGGCAGGGGGAGGGAAAGGAAGGAATCGAGGTCCGTTCCATCGTACGTTCCATATGTTCATGGACGGAACAAACCCGGCCCGGGACCTGTTCCCCCGGCCCTCTCCCCCGTCCTGCCAGCGCCGTCAGCTCCCCGACGTGTCGATCGTCACCCGGGCCGCCACCGGCAGATGGTCGCTGCCGGTCTCCGGGAGGGTCCACGAGGCCGTCGGCTCCATGCCCCGGACCATGATCTGGTCGATACGGGCCATCGGGAACGCGGCGGGCCAGCTGAAGCCGAAGCCGCTGCCCGCGGCGCCCTGGGTGGAGCGCATCTGGGCGGTGACGGCGTTCAGGGCGCGGTCGT
The DNA here is from genome assembly GCF_009184865.1 of Streptomyces phaeolivaceus. Classification (NCBI taxonomy): domain Bacteria; kingdom Bacillati; phylum Actinomycetota; class Actinomycetes; order Kitasatosporales; family Streptomycetaceae; genus Streptomyces; species Streptomyces phaeolivaceus. The sequence continues at coordinate 2,483,579 of NZ_CP045096.1, forward strand.
TCATCGTGCCGTTGAGGTCACCGAGGAGGGCGACCTGCTGGATCGGTTCGTCGGCGATGGCCTCGCCGAGGGCGTTGGCGCTCTTGTCGCGCTGCCGGGCGGTGAACCCGGCCTCCAGCTTCACCCGCACCGAGGGCAGATGGGCGACGTACACGGCGACCCGGCCGTCCGGAGTCGCCACCGTCGTACGCATCGCGCGCTCCCAGCCGAGCTTGATGTCGACGGGCTCGGTGTCGCTCATCCGGTACTTGCTCCACATACCGACGGTGCCGACGACCTCGTGGTACGGGTACGTCGCCGCCAGCGCCTTCTCGTACACCGGCACCGCGGTCTCGGTCAGCTCCTCCAGGGCGATCACGTCCGCGCCGGAGGAGGCCACCTCGCGGGCCGTGCCGGACGGATCGGCGTTGTCCGCGTTGACGTTGTGGGTGACGACGGTGAAGTCGCCGCCGGCGCCGGTCTTGCTGGTGACGAGTCCGCCGAAGGTGTTCAGCCAGACGACCGTGGGCACCAGCAGCGCGATCAGCGCGGTCGCCGACCTGCGGACCAGCGCGAGGATCAGCAGCAGCGGGATCGCGACGCCCAGCCAGGGCAGGAACGTCTCGGTCAGACTGCCCAGGTTTCCCACCGCGTTGGGGACCTGCGCGTGCAGCACCATCACCAGGGCGACGAGGACCGCGAGGACGGCGAGGACGATGCCGCGCCGCCAGATCCGCCGGTCCCCTCTCCAGCCGCCGAAGAGACGGCCCACCAGGCGCCGGAGCCGGGTTCGTTCGCGGTCCTGGCCCGTGCCGCCGCCGCCCGTCTCCGTCATGTACGCCTGCGCCATACCGTCGCCTCACTGCCTGCCGTGCACTTCTTCCCCGCGACTAACGACCCTAGGGGATGATCGCCGCGGTTCCCGCCGCCACATCGCGGGCCCATGGCCACGAGGACGAACAACCCGCTGTTCGGAGTTCCGAACCGGCGGACGGAGCCAGACGTTGTGACGAAACGCGCACATCAATTGTCTCTTGCGGAGGGCGTGCGGTGCCCGTACCGCCACCGAAACCGTAGCGATGACGCGAACGCGCGTGCCTGGGCTCGCCCGTTGGGGTTCGGTGGCGGAAGACCTCCTGGAGCGCTGCTCCAGGAGGCGGCCTGAGCCAGGAATCCCCTCCCGAAATACAAGGGAAGGGAGGATTCCATGTGACTCACTTCGCAGACGGACGGAGTCCTTCGAGGACCGTGTCGACGATGTTCTCGGCGAGGTTCTCGGGGAGGGAGGCGTCCGGGCGCATGACCGTGCGGACGAGCATGGGGCCGAAGACGAGATCGCCGGCGAGGTCGATGTCGACGTCGGCGCGGAGTTCGCCGTTGTCCCGGCCGCGGCGCAGGACTTCGGCGAGGACGCGGCGGCGGGGGGCGACGACGTCCGCGTGGTAGGCGTCCCAGATCTTGGGGCTGCTCTTCATCTGCGCGATGACGTTGTGGAGGATCGCCGAGGGGCGGTTGAGGAGTCCGCGCCTGCGGGCCGCCTCCATCAGGACGACGAGGTCGTCGCGCATGGAGGTGCCGGGCAGGACGGGGTCCGGGGGTTCGGCGGCGCGCAGGACGTCGACGAAGAGGGCCTCCTTGCCGCTCCAGCGGCGGTAGATGGTCGCCTTGCCGACCCCGGCCGTGCGGGCCACGCGTTCGATCGACAACTCCGAGAGCGGGACGCCCTCTTCGAGGAGTCTCATCACGCCCTCGATGATGGACCGTTCCACGGCCTCGCTGCGGGGCCGCCCGCGTCCGGGGCTGCCGTCCCGGACCCGCCCGTCTCCGGCGTGGCTCTCGGCGAGGCTCAAGGTCGACTCCGTCTCTGTGTGTCTTCGTGTCTTCTCTCCGCGTCCTCGGACCGGCCCGGTTCTCCGGCCGTCGGACCGGTCCCATTCTCGGTCAGTGGTCGGCGGCCACCAACTCCGGCTCCCCCTTGCCCTTTTGGCCGTCCTTCGTCCGTCCCGGCAGGAACACCGCCATCGCCACCGCGCCGAGCAGTGCGATGCCCGCCCCGCACAGGGCGGTCACGTGCATGGCGTGCAGGAAGGCGTCGTGGGCGGGGCCGACGAGGGCCTCGCCCCGGTCGCCGAGGCGGGCGGCGAGGCCGAGGGTGGCCTCGATGGACTCGGCGGCGGCGTGCGGGGCGCCGGGGGGCAGCTTGTCCTCGATGCCGCTCCGGTAGGCGGTGGAGAGCACCGAGCCGAGGACGGCGATGCCGAGGGCGCCGCCGACCTGGCGGAAGGTGTTGCTGAGCGCGGACGCGGAGCCGGCCTTCTCACGGGGCAGCGCCTGCATGATGACGACGCTCAGCGGGGTCATGACGTGTGCCATGCCCACGCCCATGAAGAAGAAGATGACTTCGAGGATCCAGATCGGGGTGTCCGCGTCCAGCACGGCGAACGCGGCCAGCATCCCGGCGATCAGCGTCATACCGGCCGTGCACACCGCGCTGTTGCCGAAGCGGTCCACGACGAGGCGGGCGCGGGGCGCGAAGACGAGCTGGGCGACGGCCAGCGGCAGCATCAGCAGGCCGGTCTGGAGCGGGGAGTAGCCGCGGACGGTCTGGGTGTAGAAGACGGAGAAGAAGGTCACGCCCATTAGCGCGAAGAAGACCACGCCGATGACGCCGATGGCGGTCGAGAAGACCTTGTTCTTGAAGAACGACATGTCGATGGACGGGTGGTCGCTGCGCTTCTCGAAGACGACGAAGGCGGCGAGGACCGCGAGTCCGGCCAGGATGGTCGCGAGGACGGTGGCGTCGGTGAAGTCGGCGAGCTGGCCGCCGCGGATGATGCCGTAGACGAGGAGCACGAGGCCGACGACGGAGAGCAGGACGCCGACGGGGTCGACACGGCCCGGGGCGGGGTCGCGGGAGTCCGGGACCAGCCAGATCATCAGGCCGAGCGCGAGGACGACGATCGGGACGTTGATCAGGAAGACCGAGCCCCACCAGAAGTGGTCCAGCAGGACGCCGCCGGTGATCGGGCCGATGGCGATGGCGAGGCCGACGCCGCCCGCCCAGATGCCGATGGCCTTCGGCTGCTCGTCGCGTTCGAAGACGTTCATCAGGACGGCGAGGGTGGCGGGCATGACGAAGGCGGCGCCGAGGCCCATCACCGCGCGGAAGACGATCAGCTCGGCCGGGGAGCCCGACATCGCGGCCAGCGCGGAGCCCACGCCGAAGACGACGAGTCCGCCGAGCAGCACCTTCTTGCGGCCGAGGCGGTCGCCGAGCAGGCCGGCGGAGAACAGCAGGCCCGCGAAGACCAGGGTGTAGGCGTTGATCGCCCACTCCAGCTCGCTCTGGGTGGCGCCGAGACCGGTGGGCTCAGGGGTGGAGATCGTCTTGATGGCGACATTGAGGATCGAGTTGTCGAGCACCACGATCAGCAGGCTGAGCATCAGCACACCGAGGATCACCCAGCGGCGCCGGTGCACGGCCGCCGGTATGCGGGAGCGGGAGTCGTCAGGCACTGCGGTAGTCATGGCGTCGAGCCTAGACCTATTTCGATACGGACCCGTCTCGTATCGAAAATCTTCGGCAATCTTTTACCCGCTTTTACCCGGCTCTTATATGCCGGGTGCCTGAACCGTCACACGCACCCGCCCTGGCCCTCCCCTGCCCGAGGTGCCACCATGGAAGCGGTCCGGGGACACCGTCAGGGTGCCTCGAGATGACATGAAGGAGCTGTAGCGATGACGCAGCTTTCGGCCGTCCGGGCGAACGCCCAGGCCAAGTCCTCCGACGGCAGCAAGGCGCTGTACGGGGGCAAGGGCACTCGCCGAATCACCGTCCGGGACATCGCCCTCGCCAAGGAACGCGGCGAGAAGTGGCCCATGCTCACCGCCTACGACGCGATGACCGCGTCCGTGTTCGACGAGGCCGGTATCCCGGTCATGCTCGTCGGCGACTCCGCGGGCAACTGCCACCTCGGGTACGAGTCGACCGTGCCCGTCACCCTCGACGAGATGACCATGCTCTCGGCGGCCGTCGTACGGGGCACCAGCCGCGCCCTGATCGTCGGCGACCTGCCCTTCGGCTCCTACCAGGAGGGCCCGGTGCAGGCGCTGCGCTCGGCGACCCGGCTGGTCAAGGAGGCCGGGGTCGGGGCGGTCAAGCTGGAGGGCGGTGAGCGCTCGCACCGCCAGATCGAGCTGCTGGTCGAGTCCGGTATCCCGGTGATGGCGCACATCGGCCTCACCCCGCAGTCCGTCAACGCGATGGGCTACCGCGTGCAGGGCCGGGGCGAGGAGGCCGCGCAGCAGCTGCTGCGCGACGCCAAGGCCGTCCAGGACGCGGGCGCCTTCGCGGTCGTCCTGGAGCTGGTCCCGGCGGAGCTGGCGGCCGAGGTCACCCGAACGCTCCACATCCCCACCGTCGGCATCGGCGCGGGCGCCGAGACCGACGCGCAGGTCCTCGTCTGGACCGACATGCTCGGCCTGACGGGCGGGCGCGTGCCGAAGTTCGTCAAGCAGTACGCCGACCTGCGCGCGGTCATGGGCGACGCGGCGAAGGCGTTCGCCGAGGACGTCGTCGGCGGAACGTTCCCGCTGGAGGAGCACTCCGTCCACTAAGCACTCCGTCCACTAGGGCCCCTCGCGCTCAGAGCCACTGCGGTACGACTGCGGCCCGCCGATCTTCCCCCGTCGGCGGGCCGCGGCTTTGTTTTTGGGGTGGCGCGGGAGGGGGTGGGGGCGGGTTTCGTCGGCGGGTGCGGGTGCGTGGGGGCTTCTCGCGCGGTTCCCCGCGCCCCTAAGAACAACGGCCCCTGCTTTTCAGGGGCGCGGGGAACCGCGCGAGAAGCCCCACCGGACCCGCACCCGCCGATGAACGCCGCCCCCCGAGTTCTCACGCGTATCGGCACCCCGTCGGCCGTGTAGGCGGGCTGTCGGTGGTTTGTCGGTGGGGGCTGACATGGTCGTTCGCATGACACGAATCGACAAGAACGCCAGCGGCGCGAAGGGCGCTGTCACCGTGCGGGGGCTGGTCAAGCACTACGGGGAGACCAGGGCGCTGGACGGTGTCGACCTGGATGTGCGTGAGGGCACCGTGATGGGGGTGCTCGGGCCGAACGGCGCGGGCAAGACCACGCTCGTGCGGTGCCTGGCCACGCTGATCACACCGGACTCGGGGCACGCCACCGTGGCCGGGTACGACGTCGTACGGCAGCCGCGGCAGCTGCGCCGGGTGATCGGGCTGACCGGGCAGTACGCGTCCGTGGACGAGAAGCTGTCCGGCTTCGAGAACCTGTACATGATCGGCCGGCTGCTGGACCTGCCCCGGAAGGAGGCGCGGAGCCGGGCCACCGGTCTGCTGGAGCGGTTCTCGCTGACCGACGCCGCGAAGCGCGCGGCGGGCACGTACTCCGGCGGTATGCGGCGGCGGCTCGACCTGGCCGCGTCCATGATCGGGAGCCCGGCCGTGCTGTATCTGGACGAGCCGACGACCGGCCTGGACCCGCACACCCGCAACGAGGTGTGGGCCGAGGTCAAGCGGATGGTCGGCGACGGGGTGACCGTGCTGCTGACCACCCAGTACATGGAGGAGGCCGAGCAGCTGGCCTCCGAGCTGACCGTGATCGACAAGGGGAAGGTGATCGCGGGCGGCCGGATCGAGGAGCTGAAAGCCCAGGTCGGCGGACGCACGCTCCGGGTCCGGCCGGCCGATCCGGTGCAACTGCGGCCACTGGCCAAGGAGTTGGACGGGCTCGGTATCACCGGGCTGGCCACCACCACGGTGGACGCCGAGACCGGCACCCTCCACGTGCCGGTCCTCAGCGACGAGCAACTGACCGCCGTCGTCGGCGCGATCACCGCGCGCGGGGTCACGATCGCCTCGATCAGCACCGAACTGCCCAGCCTGGACGAGGTGTTCCTGTCGCTCACCGGCCATCGGGCCAGTGCGCCGCAGGACGTCACCCCGTCCGCCGCCTACGAGGAGGTCGCCGTATGAGCGCCACCACCACCCTTCCCCCGACCGGTGGCACGGGCGAGGCCGACGGCCGGATCGGGCCGCGGGCCCATGCCCGGCACACCGGTGCGCTGGTCCGGCGCAATCTGCTGTGGATCCGGCAGGACCCCGAGTCGATGTTCGACGCGGTGCTGATGCCGATCGTGTTCACCCTGCTCTTCGTGTACGTCTTCGGCGGCTCCATCGGGCAGGCGCTGGGCGGCGGCCAGGAGCAGTACGTGCAGTACGTGGTGCCGGGGCTGATGGCGATGATGGGCATGAACATCGCCATGGGCGTCGGCACGGGCTTCAACGAGGACTTCCAGAAGGGCGTCATGGACCGCTTCCGGTCCCTGCCCATCGGCCGGTCCTCGGTGCTGCTCGCGAAGATCTCCGTCGAGCTGCTGCGCATGCTGGTCGCCACGACGATCCTGCTGACCGTCGGCGTCCTCATCGGCTTCGACATCACCAGCTGGCCGGGGCTGTTCGGCGCGGTGGGCCTCGCGATCGTGTTCGGCTCGTCCCTGATGTGGATCTTCCTGGTGCTGGGCGTGACGATGAAGAACGCGCAGTCCGTGCAGGCCATGGGCTTCCTGGTGCTGTTCCCGCTGCAGTTCGGGTCGTCGATCTTCGCGCCGACCCAGTCCATGCCGGGCTGGCTGCAGGCCTTCACCGACTACAACCCGCTGTCGGCCCTCGCGGACGCCGCGCGCGGGCTGATGACCGGCGGGCCGATCGCCCACGATCTGATCGTCACGCTCTGCTGGTCGGTCGGACTGACGGCGGTGATGGCGCCGATCGCGATCCACAAGTTCAAGACGAAGAACTGACCGGCGCGGTCGTACGGCGTCAGCGGTCGCACGGCGTCAGCGGTCGCACGGCGTCAGCGGTCGCACGGCGTTCAGCGGTCGCACGGCGTCAGCGGTCGCACGGCGTTCAGCGGTCGCACGGCGTCAGCGGTCGTACGGCGTTCAGACGAGGGCGGCGGCCTCCTCCGGGGTGAGGGTGCCGCCCTCGGCGTACGCCTGCTCGTACGCGGTGTCGTCCAGCAGCGCCCGGACCACGGCATCGGCCCTGGCGCGGGTCTCGACCTCCATCGGCGTGGAGAAGTGGCCGGGCGGCAGCAGCGCGTCGGCGGCGCCCAGGAGGCGGGCCGCGTCGGGGGCGCGGGAGCCGTCGTCGGCGCCCGCGAGGGAGAGGGCGGCGGTCACCAGGTGGATGGCGGGCATATGGGGCGCGACCATCCGGGACAGCCTGTCCAGGCTGCGGTCCAGCGCCTGGCGCAGCAGCCGCAGCGCCTCCTCGTGGCGGCCGTCCGTCATCTCCAGCCAGCCCTCGACACCGAGGACGAACCCGGCGAAGAGCACGAAGTCGGCGGCGTGGAAGTCCTCCCGCAGCAGGGTGATCTGCTCCCGGGCCTCGGCCGTGCGCCCGCTGCGGCCGAGCCGGACCGCGAGGAAGAGCCGGGCGGCGGGCACCGCCTCGCGGGCGGCACCGCGCCCGGCCTCCAACACGTCGAACAGCATCTTCTCGCCGCGTTCCGCGTCGCCGTCCTCGATGTACACACTGCCGAGCCGGACCCCGAGCACGCCCAACTGGGCGTTGGCGCCGAGCCGTTCGGCGTACTCGATGGCCCGCTCGAAGTCCGCGGCGGCGAGTGCGAACTCGCCCCGGCGTTCCAGGGACTCGCCGCGCGCCGACAGCGCCTCGGCGGCGCCCCAGGCGTCCCCGAGCCGGTCGAAGAGCTCCAGCGACTCGTCGGCGTCCGTGATGGCGTCGCCCGCCCAGTCGGTGCGGTTGGCGAGGATGTTGGCCCGCATCTGCAGGGTCTGCGCCAGCTCCCAGGTGAAGCCGAGGTCGCGGCAGGTGCGGATGTTGGCGTCCAGGACCGCGCGCAGCCGGACCATGTCGCCGGTCAGCAGGACGGCGTAGAACCACATGAAGCCGGGGAAGCGGCAGGTCTGCGGCTGGCCGGGCTCGTAGGTCGCGCTGATGACCCGCAGCTTCTCCTGGCTCTCGGGCGTCTCCCAGGCGGGCAACTCCATGTCCATACAGGCCAGATGGACGAGGTGCACCCCGCGCCGGGCCTCGTCGAGGACCTCCGGGCTCATCGGCGGCGGGCTGTCGACGGTGCGTCCGCGCAGGTCCGGGACGGGGCGGGCGGGGGCGGTGAAGGGGTCCGGGCCGAGGTCCTTGACCTGGGCGGACCAGTGCCGGGCCTCGGTCTTCAGATCACGCATCTGCCAGTACCAGCACAGCGACAGCGTCAGACAGAGCGCCTCCTGCTCGTCCCGCTCGACGACGGCGTAGCGCAGGGCGGTACGGATGTTCTCGTACTCCAGCTCCAGCAGCTCGACCGCGGCGCGCTGGCCGGAGCCGCGCAGCAACGGGTCGGTGGCGCGGACGAGTTCGCGGTAGTACGTGAGGTGGGCGCGGGCGGCGGCGGGGCGGGTGCCCGTCCCGTCGAGCCGTTCGCCGGCGTACTCGACGACGGTCTCCAGGAGCCGGTAGCGCATCCCGCCGTCCCCGCCCGGACCCGAAGGGGCCGCCACGACAAGGGACTTGTCGACGAGCGAGCCGAGCGCCTCCAGCGCGGCGGGGCCGCAGACGGCCTCGGCTGCGGCCAGGTCGCAGCCGCCCGCGAACACCGAAAGGCGCCGCAGTACGTACCGTTCGTCCTCGTCGAGCAGTTCCCAGGACCAGTCGACGACCGCGCGCAGGGTCTGCTGCCGGGGCAGGACGGTACGGCTGCCGGAGGTGAGCAGCCGGAAGCGGTCGTCGAGACGGTCGGCGATCTGACGGGGTGTCAACATCCTCAGCCGGGCCGCCGCCAGCTCGATGGCGAGGGGGAGGCCGTCGAGGCGGCGGCAGATCTCGGCGGCGGCCTCCGGGTCGGCGTCCACGGTGAAGCCGGGCCGGGCGGCGGCTCCCCGGTCGGCGAGCAGGCGCAGGGCGTGGGGTTCCGTCAGCGGCTCGACCGGGCGCAGCAACTCGCCCGGTACGCCGAGGGGTTCGCGGCTGGTGGCCAGGACGGTGAGTGTCGGGCAGTGCCGGAGGAGGTGGTCGACGAGGTGGGCGGCGGCTTCCACGACGTGTTCGCAGTTGTCGAGGATCAGCAGCATGCGGCGTCCGGCGCAGTGTTCGGCGAGACGGGTCAGCGGGTCGGCCTGGCGGTCGGCGGCGACGCGCATCTCCTCTGCGCCGGCGCCGCGCAGGACGGTCTCGCGGGCGCCGAGGGCGGTGAGGACGGCTTCCGGGACGTTCTCGGGGTCGTCCACGGGGGCGAGTTCGGCGAGCCAGACGCCGTCCGGCATGGCTTCGGCGATCTTCTCGGCGGACTCCTGGGAGAGGCGGGTCTTGCCCGCGCCGCCTGGGCCGAGGAGGGTGACCAGGCGGGTGGTGGTGAGGTCGTGGCGGATGGTGTCGATGTCGGTGTCGCGGCCCACGAACGAGGTGAGGCGGGCTCGGAGGTTGCCCGGAGGGCGGGTGGGGTGGGGGTGGCGGTCCGGTTTCCCGCCCCGAGGGGGTGCGTTGTCGGGTGCGGGATCGTGGGGGTTCTCGCGGGGTTCCCCGCGCCCCTGACGGGGCGCGGGTTCGCCTGATCGGAGAAGTTCCGCGTGCAGTCCGCTGAGCGTCGGCCCCGGGCTCGTGCCCAGGCGGGTCGACAAGAGGCGGCGTACCTGCTCGTACGCGGCCAGGGCCTCCGCCGTGCGGCCGGTGTCGTGGAGGGCTCGGAGGCGGAGGGCCTGGAGGGGTTCGTCGAGGGGGTGGGTGCCGCAGAGGGCGGTGAGGTCGGGGAGCGCGGCGTCGGGCCGGCCGAGGGCGAGGGCGGCGGTGAGGCGGGTGCGCTGCGCGTCGAGGCGGCGGGTCTCCCAGCGGGCGGCCTCGGCGGCGCGGTCCGGGAGGTCGGCCAGCGGCGGACCCTGCCAGAGGGTGAGCGCGTCGTCGAGGAGGTCGGCGGCCTTGGCCGGGTCGCCGTCGGCGAGCGCGCGGGCCCCCTCGTCCGCGAGGCGCTCGAAGCGGTGCAGGTCGATGTCGTCCGGGGCCGCCGCGAGCCGGTAGCCGCCGTTGAGCGACTCGACCGCGTCCGGGCCGAGCGCTCTGCGCAGCCGGCCGACCAGTGCCTGCAGCGCGGCCGGCGCGTCGGCCGGTGGAGCGTCGGCCCACACCTCGTCGACGAGCGCGGACGCGGGCACCGTACGCCCCTGCCGCAGCGCGAGCACGGTCAGCAGGGCGCGCAGCCGGGCGCCCCCGACGGGGACGGGGGTGCCGTCGGTCTGCAGTGCCTGGGTGGTGCCGAGGATGCGGTAGCGCACGGGGTCATTCTCACTCGCCCCGAAGAACTGGCGAACTCACTTTTGGCGCATCCCAGGGACCAGAGGACTAACTTTGAAAACTCTAAACAACTTAGATACAAACACGCTATCTTGGCCGTCATGGGGAGATCTCACAGAGCACTCATCACCGTCCGGCCGACGGTCCGAACCGAGTCGACCACCAGCCCTGAGCGACAGATCGAAGAGTGCAGGTCCTATTGCGAGTCGCGCGGCTGGGAGGTCGTGGGCATCGCCAGAGATCTCTCCGTCTCGGCCACCGCCGTTCCCCCATGGCAACGGCCGGAGCTGTCCCGCTGGCTCGACGAACGCGCCCCCGAATTCGACGTCGTCGTCTTCTGGCGACTCGATCGGTTCGTTCGCCGCGTCGGTGACCTTCACAAGATGATCGAGTGGGCGGAGACCCATGGCGGAAAGGGCCTCGTATCCGCCACCGAACCGTTCGACCTCACGAGTCCGACCGGCAGGGCGACAGCCACCATGATCGCCACCTTCGCCCAGATGGAAGCACGGGCCGCGGCCGAGCGAGTCGCCTCTGCGCGTGCGCACCTGCTCATCTCCGCACGGTGGGGCGGAAGTTCGCCACCGTTCGGCTACAGGACGTACGCGAGGGACGGGGCCCGTTACCTGGAGATCAACCCCGAAACGGCGACTGTCGTGCGGGAGGCCGCTCGGCGCGTCATCGGCGGCGAACCCGTCAACGCCGTCTGCCGGGACTTCGAGGCGCGGGGCGTACCAGCGCCTGCGGACACGTACCGGCGCAACAAGTCGGGGAAGGATTTCATCTGGTATCCGCGCACGCTGAAGGGGATTCTCACCTCGCCCACACTGCTCGGTTGGAAGACACGGAGCGAAGATGTGCCCGGCAGAAGGTACAAGACGCGTGTACTGGTGCGCGATCAGGCGGGCGATCCGGTGCGTGTGGCCGAAGGAGTACTGGAGCAGGAGACCTTCGACCGTCTGCAGAGCGCCCTGGCCGATTCGGCCTCACCGTCGAGCCGCCGTCCCGCGACGCCCAGGACCCCACTCCTCGGCGTGATCAAGTGCGGCGGGTGCGGCAAGAACCTTCAGCTGCACACCACCAGAAAGCGACGCAAGGACGGTACGTACCGGATCACCGAGAAGATCCGCTGCCTCTCGCGCGCCGGCTCCCCGGCGTGCCCCGGCTATGTGTTCGTGCCCGACGAGGACATCATCACGCCGATCCTGGGCATGCTGGTCGATGCGGTCGGACACACATCCGTAGTCCGCCGTGAGTACGTGCCGCGAACCAGGACCAAGAGCGAGGCCGGAAATCCGCCCCATGCCGTCGACGAGGATCGTTGGCAGTTCGTGCCACTCGGTTCAACCTTCGCCGAGCGGTGGCTGAGCATGGGAATCGCGGAGGTCGGTGAGGACCTGATCCGTGCCGGCATCGCGATCAGATGCCACCCCCGAGAACGCGGCGGTCACGTCCCGGAGATTCCCGGAGACTTCCAACAGCGCCTTGCCGGGTTCCTGATGTGAGGCGGGGTCCCACGGTGGGTGGTCAGGTGCCGAATGGAGAATCGCCTCGGGAGAGCAGTCGCCTCTCGGGACGTTGTCCTCATGTTCACCATCACAGCCGATTCTCCTCGCCCATCCCGGCGGCCACCTCTCAGGAGTCCTGTACATGACCCTCACCTCTCGCACCGGCGACCACCGGATCAGCCCGGTCTTCCTAGGGATCGTCGCCGTCATGGCGGTCACCGGGTGGGCAGTGTGGACAGGCTTCGCATCGGCTCCGGGGCTCGCCGTCTTTCTCTTCGTCACCTCGGCCTGGGTGGTCTCCCTCTGTCTGCACGAATACGCGCATGCCCGCACCGCTCTGCACGGGGGCGACATCACCGTGGGCGCGAAAGGGTATTTGAGCCTCAATCCACTCGCCTATACACACGCCCTGCTCAGCATCGTGCTGCCGGTCGTGTTCGTGATCATGGGCGGGATCGGTCTGCCCGGTGGTGCGGTGTTCATCGAGCGGGGACGGATCCAGGGGCGCTGGAAGCACAGTCTGATCTCGGCGGCGGGGCCGCTGACGAACGTGCTGTTCGCGGCCGTCTGCACCGCGCCGTTCTGGCTGGGGGTGACGGACGGCGTCCCGGCGGCGTTCCTCTTCGCGCTGGCCTTCCTGGCGATGCTCCAGGTCACGGCGGCGATCCTGAACTTCCTGCCGGTGCCCGGCCTGGACGGCTACGGCGTCATCGAGCCCTGGCTGTCGTACAAGATCCGGCGTCAGGTGGAGCCGCTCGCGCCCTTCGGGCTGCTGCTCGTCTTCGCGGTGCTGTGGATCCCGGCGGTGAACGGCGTGTTCTGGGACGTGATCGACGCGTTCATGCGGGGCCTCGGGATCCAGGACCAGCTGTCCGACTGCGGCTACTGGCTCTACCGCTTCTGGCGCGAGGACAGCGACATCTGCCTCACCGGGATGTGACCTCCCGGCGCTCCTCCTTGGCCTTCCGCACGTAGTACCAGGTCATGTTGGACGACAGACCGGCCATCAGCACCCACACCACACCCAGCCAGCTGCCCCGGCTGAAGGAGACCACGGCCGCGGTGACGGCGAGGAGACAGACGACGAGGGCGTAGACGGCGAGTCGCCGGGCCGGGCCGGGTGGGAGCAAGGGGGGCATGGGGGTCGGCTCCTGGGAGGACGGTCGGACGAGAGAGGTACGGCGTCCAGTGTCCCCCATGCCCGAGGGCGGGCGGGCGTCGGCTACAGGTCCGTGAGGCGGATGCCCGCGTGCGCCTTGTAGCGGCGGTTGACGGAGATCAGGTTGGCGACCAGCGACTCGACCTGGTGGGCGTTGCGCAGCCGACCGGCGAAGATGCCGCGCATGCCGGGGATGCGGTCGGCCAGCGCCTGCACGGTCTCGACGTCGGCGCGCTCCTCGCCGAGGACCATCACATCGGTGTCGATCTCGTCGATCTCCGGGTCTTCGAGGAGGACGGCGGAGAGGTGGTGGAAGGCGGCGGTGACGCGCGAGTCCGGGAGGAGGGCGGCGGCCTGTTCGGCGGCGCTGCCCTCCTCCGGCTTCAGCGCGTAGGCGCCCTTCTTGTCGAAGCCGAGCGGGTTGACGCAGTCGACGACGAGCTTGCCGGACAGTTCCTCGCGCAGCGATTCGAGGGTCTTGCCATGTCCGTCCCAGGGCACGGCGACGATCACGATGTCGCTGCGGCGGGCGGTCTCGGCGTTGTCGGCGCCCTCGACGCCGTGTCCGAGTTCCTCGGCCACGCCCTGGGCGCGCTCGGCGGCCCGCGAGCCGATGATCACCTTCTGGCCGGCCTTGGCGAGGCGGTAGGCGAGGCCCTTGCCCTGCGGACCGGTGCCGCCGAGCACACCGACGACGAGCCCCGACACGTCCGGCAGGTCCCAGGGGTCCTTGGCCGGGGCCTTCGCGGGCGCGTTCACGGGGGGCTGCTGTGCACTGTCAGTAGAGGTCATGGGCCGACTTTACGTGCGTGTCCCGGGCGGGTGGCGGTGACGTGAGCCCGGTCACGGGCGTCCCCGGGTTCAGCCGAGGCCGTCGACCGGGATCCGGCGGAAGGTGATCGTCTCGTACGCGCTGAAGTCGCCCGTCTCGTACAGCAGTCCGACGGTGTCCTCGTCGACGCGGACCAGGTCGGAGTAGGCGGCGGGCAGGCCGTCGACGGTGTGCGCGGGGCGCCAGGTGACGCCGTGGTCCGTGCTGGCGCGGACGGTCATCAGGGCGCGGAAGCCGGGGTCGGCGGGGCCGGAGTAGAGGAGCAGATCGGGGTCGCGGAGCTGGAGGACGCTGCCCTCGACGACCGGGCCGACGAGGCCCGCCTGCGGCCGGAAGGGTTTGGTGAGGGTCTCACCGCCGTCCTGCGAGTACGCGTCGGCGCGGGTGCCGGGGGCCGGGGAGTCGTTGCGGGTGTTGAAGTAGACGCGGCCGTCGGGGAGTTCGGTGGCGGTGGTCTCGTTGGCGTTGATGTGGCCGTCCGTGTTGTCGTCGACGTAGCCGATGCGCCAGGTGGTGCCCTCGTCGTCGCTCAGCAGACAGTGTCCGCCGTTGTACTTGCCCTCCGTGCCGTTGTCGGTGCCGGTGGGCGGGAGGGAGTGGTTGGCGGGGACGACGACGCGGCCGGTGGAGAGCCGGAGCGCGTGGCCGGGGGTGGTGGCGTACCAGCGCCACTCGGGCTTCTTGGTCTGGGCGGTGATCTCCCGGGGGCCGGACCAGGTGGCTCCCTCGTCGTCGCTGTGCCGCACCCAGACCCGGCGCCCGTCGGCCGCGCTCACGGCGCCGCGCCGGATGGCGTCCTCGGTGGCGTGGGCGGCGTTGCGGACGTGCACCAGCAGGATCCGGCCGGTGTCGAGGACGACGGGGGCGGGGTTGCCCGCGAGGGAGTCGCCGTTCTCGGCGGCGACCTGGAGCGGGCCCCAGGTCCGGCCGCCGTCCGTGGACCGCTTCACCACGATGTCGATGTTCCCGAAGTCCTCCCGCCCGCCGACCCGTCCCTCGCAGAAGGCGAGCAGATCGCCGGAGGCGGTGACGACGACCGCCGGGATCCGGAAGCTGGCGTAGCCCTCGCGGCCGGCGTGGAAGGGGGTGCTGGTCTCGGGGGTGAGGGTCACTGGGGCTCCTGGTGTGGGGGGACGGTGAGCTGTGGGGGTGGGGTGCGGCTCGATTCCGGGGCCGGCTTCGGTTCCGCCGGTGCGGCGTGCGTGCCCGCCGCGGGCTAATTCCGGGTGAACTCCGGGTCACGAGTGTCCGGTTGCGGCAGGATGCGGGCGCATGGATGCCGTAAGGGTCGCTTTGTTGCGTGACGTGCTCGCCGGGACCGAGTGGCTGGCGGCCACCCGGCGGTTCGCGGGGGCGCTGCGGGGGTCCGTGGTGTCGTACGGCGGCGGGCTGCTGCTGGTGGGGACGGCCGAGTACGAGCCGTGGCATCTCACGGCCCATCTGGTGGACGAGGCGGCCTGGTCGGGTACGCCGGAGCTGTCCCCCACGCTCGTACGGCATCGGGCGCGGCCCTCGGATCCGGCGCATCTCGCGGTGGGGCTCGGCCGGGTGTCGGCGGCCCGGCGGGGCGAGACCCTGCTCGTCGTGGCGCCCTCCGCGCCGGGCGCCGACCTGCTGGAGCGGGTGCACGACGCGCGGCGGGCCGGGGCGACGGTGCTCGCGCTGGACACCGGCGACCGGGAGCTGGACGCGCTGGCCCACGAGGCGCTGGCGGCGCCCGCCGAACCGGATGTCGACCTGGACACCGTGCAGCACCTGGTCGGCGCGGCCGTCGGGGAGAACGCGCCGCCGGTCCCGCGCGGGCGGCGCCGCTTCCGTGACCGCCTCTCCCGCCTCACCGACCAGCTGACCTCACCGCCGCCCACCCACTGGTGATCCCGGTCCGCCGCACCCCGCGCGATCCCCGGGCGGTCGTCCTCGATTCAACCAATGATCACCACTGTGTGTGGGAAGTGTGCGCACAGTGTGATTGAATCGTGCCACCTCGGCCAAATGGCTTGAATCAGTCGTTCGAGCCGCCGAACCGAGTCGGATCTCATGTGCGCCAGGGGAGGGCCCTACATGAACGCCACCGTCTCCAACTTCTATTACGGCGCCGCGACCCCGGTCGCGGCGTATCTGATGGCCTGCCTCGGGGCGGCGCTCGGGCTGCGGTGCACGACCCGCTCGCTCAGACGCCCGCACCGCAGGGCCGGGTGGCTGACCCTGGGCGCGATATCCATCGGCTGCGGCATCTGGACCATGCACTTCATCGCCATGATCGGCTTCAACGTCCAGGGCGCGCTGGTCGACTACGACACCACGAAGACCCTGCTCAGCCTCGCCGTCGCCATCGGCGTCGTCGCGGTCGGGGTGTTCCTCGTCGGCCACCGGGGCGGTTCCCCGCTGACGCTGGCGACGGCCGGCACGATCACCGGGCTCGGGGTCGCGGCCATGCACTACCTCGGTATGGCCGCCGTGCACACCAACGGCACGCTCCACTACGACACCGCGACGGTGGTCCTCTCCGTCGTGATCGCCGTCGCGGCGGCCACGGCGGCCCTGTGGGCGGCGGTCTCCATCCACACCCTGTGGGCCAGCCTCGGGGCGAGCATGGTGATGGGCGTGGCCGTGACCGGGATGCACTACACCGGCATGGCCTCCGTCTCCGTCCATCTCACCGGCCGGTCCGCCGTCTCGCAGTCCTCCGCCGATCTGCTGTCGTTCCTGCTGGCCATGCTCGCGGGCCCGCTCGTGGTCCTGCTGATCGCCGCCGTCATCGTCATGTTCGACCCCGACATGGTGCTCGGCGACA
Organism: Streptomyces phaeolivaceus; assembly: GCF_009184865.1. NCBI lineage: Bacteria > Bacillati > Actinomycetota > Actinomycetes > Kitasatosporales > Streptomycetaceae > Streptomyces > Streptomyces phaeolivaceus. The sequence continues at coordinate 2,500,178 of NZ_CP045096.1, forward strand.
CGGAGTGGGACCGCACGGCACCCGCCCCGCGCGAGGCCGGCACCGGCGCCCCCGCACGCCACCGGGCCCCGCACGACGGCCGCCCCTCCACCCCCGCGGAGTGGTGACCCCACCCTCGCGGAGTGGTGACCTCCACCCCGGCGGAGTACGAAAGGGCGGCCCGGGAGATCAGGCGTCGGGCTCCCCGGACGGGGCGTCGTGCCAGCGCGGGTCCGTCTCCCACTCCGCGTTGCGTTCGCGGGCCGTCTCCATGGCCCGGGTGGCTTCCTCGCGGGAGGCGTAGGGGCCCATACGGTCCTTGCCGGGGCAGTCGGGGCCCTCTTCGACCTTCTTGTGCTCCAGGCAGTAGAACCACTCGCCGGGCTTGCCGACCGTGCGCCGCTTGAACAGGGGCATGACCTTCAGTTCCCTTCACCAGTCGTCACGACGTACCCAGCATGGTCCCCCGCGACCGCTGGTTAAAATCGCTGGCATGTCTGGCCAGTCGCTGCTCGCACCGGGGAAGCTCTCCCCCGCCCGCCCCGTCCCGGGGAACATCCGCCGACCCGAGTACGTGGGCAAGCCCGCCCCGACTCCGTACACCGGGCCGGAGGTGCAGACCGCCGAGACGATCGAGGCGATGCGGATCGCCGGCCGGATCGCCGCGCGGGCGATGGCCGAGGCGGCCAAGCACATCGCCCCCGGGGTCACCACGGACGAGCTGGACCGGGTCGCGCACGAGTACATGTGCGACCACGGGGCCTATCCGTCGACGCTCGGCTACCGCGGCTTCCCCAAGTCGCTGTGCACCTCGGTCAACGAGGTCATCTGCCACGGCATCCCCGACTCGACCGTGCTGAACGACGGCGACATCGTCAACCTCGACGTGACGGCGTACATCGGCGGCGTGCACGGCGACAACAACGCCACCTACCTGGTGGGGGACGTGGACGAGGAGTCCTCGCTGCTCGTCGAGCGGACCCGGGAGTCGCTCGCCCGCGCCATCAAGGCGGTGCGGCCCGGACGGCAGATCAACATCATCGGGCGGGTCATCGAGTCGTACGCGAAGCGGTTCGGGTACGGCGTCGTGCGGGACTTCACCGGGCACGGGATCAACTCGTCGTTCCACTCCGGGCTGATCGTCCCGCACTACGACTCCCCGCACGCCACGACCGTGATCCAGACCGGGATGACGTTCACGATCGAGCCGATGCTGACGCTCGGGTCGTACGACTACGACATGTGGGACGACGGCTGGACGGTCGTGACGAAGGACCGGAAGCGGACCGCGCAGTTCGAGCACACGCTGGTGGTGACGGAGAGCGGCGCGGAGATCCTCACCCTGCCGTAGCACAGCATCGACACCGCCTCGGCGCAGCCCGCCGCCCGGCCTCCGCCGGACGGCGGGTTCTCTCTTGCGCGGATTCCCTGAGGGACCGGCGGGGATTCGGGGTAACGTTTTTACCGACAGGGAGTCGGGAACCTGTTGACTTAGGTAAACCTAACCATGGAAAATGGCCGCAGGTTCTCGTCCATCCCAGTCCATCCTCATATCGGCCCGGAGGCCCTCATGAACGCGATGCACGCGTCGGACACTGACGCCACGGCGTTCTCCACGCTCATCCGCACCGCTTCGCACGAGCAGCACACCGAGGCGGAGTCCACGACGTTCATGGGCGACATGTTGGGCGGCAAACTCGGCGTCGAGGCGTACACGCGGTACACCGAGCAGCTGTGGTTCGTGTACGAGGCGTTGGAGAGCGCCGCGCCGGGGCTGGCCGGTGACCCGGTCGCCGGGCCGTTCATCCAGCCCGAGCTGATGCGGCTGCCCGCGCTGGAGCGGGACCTGGAGCATCTGCGCGGCCCCGACTGGCGGACGACCCTCACGGCGCTGCCGGCGACCGAGGCGTACGCGGGGCGGGTGGCCGAGTGCGCGCGCACCTGGGCCGGCGGTTATGTGGCCCACCACTACACGCGGTATCTCGGGGACCTGTCCGGTGGGCAGATCATCCGGGACCGGGCCGAGAAGACGTGGGGCTTCGCCAAGAAGGGCGACGGGGTCCGGTTCTATGTGTTCGAGGAGATCACCAACCCGGCGGCGTTCAAGCGGGGGTACCGGGAGCTGCTGGACGGGGTGCGGGCCGATGATCTGGAGAAGCAGCGGATCGTGACTGAGTGCAAGCGGGCGTTCGCGCTCAACACCGCGGTCTTTCTTGCCTTGGGGGAAGAGTTTCCGTTGAGCGCGTGACGGCTCCGCCGGGGGGTCGGTTGTTCGCCGCGGGTGGGTGGGGGCTGGTCGCGCGGTTCCCCGCGCCCCTTAAAAGCACGGGGTACCCCCCTGGCTACCGAAGGCGCCCTATCGCTCCAGGAAGACTCTGCCGCCTACCTCCACCCAGCCGTGCGGCTGCGGGGCCGTCAGGAGCTGGGAACCTGTGCCCTGGGTGATGTTCAGGGCTCGGCCGAGGTGGGCGGTGAGTTGGAGGGCCGCCGCTCCTGTGGCCTCGTCCTCGTCGACGCCGTCGTCGCGGCCGGGGAAGGCGCGGGCGCGGACACGGCCGGCGGCCTCGTCCTCCCAGGCCCAGGCGTAGATCCTCCCCCAGACTTCGTCCGGGGGGACCCCCATCTCGCTTCGCTCGCCGGGCGGGGGGACGCGCAGGTCGTCGACCTCGGCGGCGGAGGCGTACTGGCGGAACGTACGGGGCGGGGCCCACTCCGGCAGGGCCTCGATCCAGCTGAACTCGCCGTCCAGCCGGGCCCCGACCACACCGGCCGGGGTGACCAGTTCGGGTACGTCCAGCAGCCAGGCGGCGCCCACACAGGCGTTTCCGGCGAAGGGCAGGCGCAGCGAGGGGGTGTAGATGTCGATGACACCGCGCTCGGGGTCGTCCACGAACACGGTCTCGCCGAAGCCCAGTTTGGCGGCGAACTCCTGGCGCTCGGCGCGGTCGGGCATGACGGAGCCCTCGCGGACGACGCCCAGTTCGTTGCCGTATCCGCCGCGGGGTCCGCAGAACACACGCAGCACGTCGAAGTCGGTCACCCCCGCATTGAAACATCAACCGGCCCCGGGTCGTGCCAGGTCACCGCAGTGCGGGACGGCGATCGGGCGCGGCAGATCCCACCCATGAGAGGACCAAGTGACCGTACTGGACAAGCCGGTGGAGCCGGTCGAGCCGGAGAGGTCCGACGGGCCCAGGGAGTCCGGTGGGCGCCGGGAGTCCGGTGAGCCCCGGCCCACCGCGCCCGTGCCCGCCGCCCCCGCTTCCGCCTCCGCCCGCCGTCGCGCCCCTCTCCTCCTCACCGTCGGACTCGTCGCCGCCCTTCTCGTCCTGGTGCCCGTGGCCGGTGGGCTCGGGGCCTATCCGATCCCCACCGGTGATGTGATCTCCTCGGTCGTCCATCGGATCGGGCTCGGCGGGGCGGAGCTGGAGCGGGTGCCCGAGTCGGTGCTGTGGAACGTGCGGTTCCCGAGGATCGTGCTGGCGCTGCTGATCGGGGCGTCGCTCGGCTGCGCGGGGGCGCTGATGCAGGGGATCTTCGGGAACCCGCTGGCGGAACCGAGTGTCATCGGGGTGTCGCTGGGCGCGGCGGTGGGCGCGGTCGCCACGATCGCGTTCGGGATCACGTTCCTCGGGAACTGGACGGTGTCCGTCTTCGCGTTCGTCGCCGGTCTCATCACCGTGTTGGTCGTGTATGCCATGTCCCGGTCGGGCGGGCGTACGGAGGTCGTGACGCTGATCCTCACCGGGATCGCGGTGAACGCGTTCGCGGGGGCCACGATCGGGCTGTTCATCTTCCTGGCGGAGGACACGGCGGCCGTCAACCAGATCACGTTCTGGCAGCTGGGCTCGCTCGCGCAGTCGACCTGGCCGAAGGTGCTCGCGGTGCTGCCGTGCGCGGCGATCGGGCTGATCGTGGCGCCCTTCTACGCGCGGCGGCTGGATCTGCTCGCGCTGGGCGAGCGGCCGGCCCGGCATCTCGGGGTGGACGTGGAGCGGCTGCGGATCGTGCTGATCCTGGTCGTCGCGCTGCTGACCGCCGCCGCCGTGAGCGTGTCGGGGGTCATCGGGTTCGTCGGGCTGGTCATCCCGCACCTGCTGCGGATGGCGGCCGGGCCGGGGCACCGGTTCCTGATCCCGGGGAGCGCGCTCGCCGGGGCGGTCGTGCTGCTGGCGGCGGATCTCGCGGCCCGCACGATCGTCCAGCCCGCCGAACTGCCCCTCGGGGTCCTCACCGCGCTGATCGGCAGCCCGTTCTTCTTCTGGCTGCTCCGCAGGACCCGCCGCAGGCAAGGGGGTTGGGCATGAGGTTCAGGATGAGCACGGCGTCCCTGCGGGGACGGCTGGGTTCCGGCGCCCCCACTCCCCCGGCCCCGGCCGGGCCCGGTGACGTGCTCGCCGAGGCCGAGGACGTGAGCGTCCGGCTCGGCGCCCGCGAAGTCCTCCACGGTGTGTCGATCGCCGCCCGCGCCGGCGAGGTGCTCGCCCTCGTCGGGCCCAACGGTGCTGGAAAATCAACCCTGTTGGGGGCTCTCGCCGCCGATATGCCGGTGGACGGCGGGGTCGTACGGGTGCACGGGCGGCCGGCGGGCGAGTGGTCGGCGCCCGAACTCGCGCTGCGGCGGGCGGTGTTGCCGCAGTCGGCGGTGCTGTCGTTCCCGTTCACGGTGGAGGAGGTCGTACGGATGGGGCGGGCGCCGTGGGCGCGGCAGCCGGACATGTACGACGAGGACGACACGGCTGTCGCGGAGGCGATGGCGGTCACCGAGGTCACCGGGTTCGCGGCCCGGCCCTTCTCCGCGCTGAGCGGTGGCGAGCGGGCCCGGGTGGCGCTGGCGCGGGTGCTGGCCCAGCGGGCGCCGCTGCTGATGCTGGACGAGCCGACGGCCGCGTTGGACCTCAGGCACCAGGAGTTGGTGCTGCGGGTGTGCCGGGCGCGGGCGCGGGCCGGGGACGCGGTGGTGGTCGTGCTGCACGATCTGGGGCTCGCGGCGGCGTACGCGGACCGGGTGGCCGTCCTGCGCGACGGGCGGGTCGCGGCGGACGGACCGCCGGCCGGGGTGTTCGAGGAAGCACTGCTGTCGGACGTGTACCGGCAGCCGGTCGAGGTGTTCCCGCATCCACGAACCGGCGATGTCCTGATCACACCGAAACGGGGGTAACAGGGTTCTTGACCTCGATCGGGGGCTCTTGACCCGCTCTTGACCGGAGTATGGGGGCTGTTTTGAGCCACTGTGATCCGGTCGTGCTCGCCCAGCCCCGAGGAGAGGGATTCACTGGACGCACAGCAATTGGTTAGGTAAGCCTTATGTAACCATGAGGCGGCCCAGCCTTTCCTGTGCGTCCCCCGTGTATCTCCTTGGAGCCGAAATGCGCCCCCTCAGACGCCCCTTCAGACTCTCCGTCGTCACCGCCGCCACGACCGTGGCCGCCCTGACCGCTCTCACCGGCTGCACCGAAAAAAGCGGTGCGGGCGCGGACGGGGCGATCGCGGTGACCGCGACCGACACCAAGTGCGAGGTGTCGAAGAAGGAGTTCCCGGCGGGCCATGTCGAGTTGGACATCGAGAACAAGGGCTCCAAGGTCACCGAGGTGTATCTGCTCTTCCCGGACGACCGGGTGGTCACCGAGCGCGAGAACATCGGGCCCGGCACCAAGCAGAAGGTCACCGCCGAGGTGAAGGAGGGCGACTACCGGATCGCCTGCAAGCCGGGGATGAAGGGTGACGGCATCCGCCAGGACGTCACCGCCACCGGCTCCGGCAAGATCGCGAAGCGGGACCCCCGGCTCGACAAGGCCGTGGCCTCGTACCGCAAGTACGCGCAGGAGCAGGCCGACGCGACGATCCCGCTGGTGAAGGTGTTCGCCGAGGCCGTCAAGGACGGGGACATCGCGGCGGCGAGGAAGGCGTACGCGCCCTCGCGGATCGGCTGGGAGCGGACCGAGCCGGTCGCCGAGTCCTTCGGGGACATCGACCCGAAGGTGGATGTGCGGGCGGACGGTCTGGAGGAGGGCCAGGACCCGGAGAAGGACTGGACGGGCTGGCACCGGCTTGAGCGTTCGCTCTGGCAGGACGGCAAGCTCACCGCCCGCGACTCCGAGCTGGCCGACCAGCTGGTGACCGATCTGGAGGACTGGCAGAAGCGGGTCGGCAAGGCCGAGATCACCCCGACCTCCATGGCCAACGGCGCCAAGGAACTCCTCGACGAGGTCGCCACCGGCAAGGTCACCGGCGAGGAGGAGCGCTACTCGCACACCGACCTCGTCGACTTCAAGGCCAACGTCGAGGGCGCCGAGGAGTCGTACGCGCTGCTGAAGTCGGTCGCCGCCGAGAACGACCCGGAGCTGACGAAGGAACTCGACCAGCAGTTCGCGGCGTTGAACACGCTGCTCGACAAGTACCGTGCGGACAAGACGGGTTATGACTTCGTCTCCTACGACAAGGTCGGCAAGGCGGAGCGCAAGGAACTGTCGGACGCCGTGAACGCCCTCGCCGAGCCGCTGTCGCAGCTCGCGGCAGCCGTGGTGAAGTGACGATGGCCACCGAGGATCCCTCCGCCGAGGCCCCTTCCCACGAGCCCCCCTCCTCCAAGGCCCCCGACACCCGTGCCCCCTCCCGGCGGGCGCTGATCGGCTGGGGCGGTGCCGGGCTCGCGCTCGGGGCCGCCGCGGCCGGGGGCGCGGCGGCCGTCGCCCGTACCGGCGACGACGGCGGCTCCCCCGGCGCGGGCGCCGCAGTGGCCTTCCACGGCGCCCATCAGGCCGGGATCGCCACGCCCGTGCAGGACCGGCTGCACTTCGCCGCGTTCGACGTGGAGACGGACGACCGGGCCGAATTCGTGGCGATGCTGAAGGACTGGACGGCCGCCGCGCGCCGGATGACGGCCGGGCAGGCCGTCGGCGACGGCGCGTACGGCGGTCTGCCGGAGGCCCCGCCGGACGACACCGGGGAGGCGCTGGGGCTGAGGCCGTCCCGGCTGACGCTGACGGTCGGCTTCGGGCCGTCGCTGTTCGACCGGTTCGGGCTGGCGGGACGGCGGCCCGAAGCCCTGGTGGATCTGCCGCAGTTCGCCGGCGACAACCTGGACAGGGCCCGCAGCGGCGGCGACCTGTGCGTACAGGCCTGCGCGGACGATCCGCAGGTGGCCGTGCACGCCATCCGCAACCTCGCCCGGATCGGCTTCGGCAAGGTGTCGGTGCGCTGGTCGCAGCTCGGGTTCGGCAAGACCTCCTCGACCACACCCGAGGCACAGACCCCGCGCAACCTCATGGGGTTCAAGGACGGCACCCGCAACATCGCGGGTACGGAGACGGCCCGGCTGAAGAGGTTCGTGTGGGTCGGCGCGAAGGACGTCGACGCGAACTCGGCCTGGATGAGCGGTGGTTCGTATCTGGTCGCCCGGCGCATCCGGATGCACATCGAGCCCTGGGACCGGACCTCGCTGCAGGAGCAGGAGGACATCTTCGGCCGTGACAAGGGCGAGGGCGCGCCGGTGGGGAAGGCGAAGGAGCGGGACGAGCCGTTCCTGAAGGCGATGCTGCCGGACGCGCATGTCCGGCTCGCGCACCCCGACTCCAACGACGGGGCGACGCTGCTGCGGCGCGGCTACTCCTTCACCGACGGCACGGACGGGCTGGGCCGTCTGGACGCGGGCCTGTTCTTCCTCGCCTACCAGCGCGATGTGCGCACGGGGTTCATCCCGGTCCAGCGCAATCTGGCCGCGGACGCGCTCAACGAGTACATCCAGCACGTGGGTTCGGCGGTCTTCGCGGTCCCGCCGGGCGTCCGGGACGCGGACGACTGGTGGGGCCGGGCACTGTTCTCTCCCTCGACGACAGAAGGCTGAGCCGTGTTCGCGAACTATCTGATCGGTCTGCGGGAGGGTCTGGAGGCCAGTCTCGTCGTCTGCGTCCTCATCGCCTATCTGGTGAAGACCGACCGCAGGGACGCGCTGAAGCCCGTCTGGACCGGCATCGGGGTCGCCGTCGGGCTGGCGCTCGCGTTCGGCTGTGTCCTCGAATTCGGCTCCCAGGAGCTGACGTTCAAGGCGCAGGAGGCACTCGGCGGCTCCCTGTCGATCATCGCCGTGGTCCTGGTGACCTGGATGGTCTTCTGGATGCGGCGCACCGCCCGCCATCTGAAGGCCGATCTGCGCGGCAAGCTGGACGCGGCCCTGCGGATGGGCACGGGCGCGCTGGTGGCGACCGCGTTCCTGGCGGTGGGCCGGGAGGGCCTGGAGACCTCGCTGTTCGTGTGGACGTCCGTACGGGCGTCCGGCGACGGTACCGAGGGCCCGTTGATCGGCGTACTGCTGGGCCTGGTGACGGCGGTGGTGCTCGGCTGGCTGTTCTACCGGGGCGCGCTGCGCATCAACCTCGCCAAGTTCTTCACCTGGACCGGCGGCATGCTCGTGGTGGTCGCGGCCGGTGTCCTCGCGTACGGCTTCCACGACCTCCAGGAGGCCGACTTCCTGCCCGGCCTGACGGACAAGGCGTTCGACATCACCGGGACGATCCCGCCGGACAGCTGGTACGGCACGCTGCTGAAGGGCGTGTTCAACTTCCAGCCCGACCCGACGGTCCTGCAAGTCACGGTCTGGCTCCTGTACCTGGTCCCGACGCTCGCGCTGTTCCTCGCCCCGGTAGGGTTCGCCTCCGGGAAGGGGAAGGTGAAGATTCCTGATGAGCAGGGGCAGGGTGCGCGGGGTTCGCGGTCCACGGACACTTCGTGAGGTTCGTGCGGTTCGCGAGGTTCGTGCGGTTCGCGAGGTTCGTGCGGTTCGTACGCTGATGACCACGGCGGTGGCCGCGCTGTCGTTGACGGTGAGCGGGTGTGTGGTGGTCCGCGGCGATCTGGAGGTCGTCCCCACGGCGACCCAGGGCGAGGCGGCGCGGGCGCTGGAGGACTTCACCGTCGCGTACAACAAGGCGGACAAGGCGTACGACCAGTCCCAGGACGCCTCCCGGGTCACCGGCGCGCTCGCGGACATCGACGGCGGCAAGCTCCGCTCGGGCGCGAAGCTCAACCCGGGCGGCAACCCCAACCATGTGCCGCTGAAGCTGACCGACGTCACGTACACGATTCCGGAGAAGGCGGCCTGGCCGCGCTGGTTCGTGGCCGACGCCGCCGCCAACAAGGGCAACAAGACGGACCGTTGGCTGTTCGTCTTCACCCGGGACGGGCTGACCGATCTGTGGGAGGTGTCCTTCCTCACGGTCGTCCCCGCCGACGACATGCCCGAGTTCCAGAAGGACGAGAACGGCAACGCGCAGGTCGTCCAGCCCGACGACACCCAACTCTCCGTCGAGCCCTCCGAGTTGCCCGACCGGTACGTCACCTACCTCAAGAACGACAGCGCCCTCTTCGCGGACGGCCCGTACACCTCCGAGGAGCGGGCCCGGCGGCAGGAGAACGCGCGGAAGCCGGGGCTGGCACGGCAGTACATCGACGAGGCCCTCACCAACGGCGACTACGCGCCGGTCGGGCTGCGCACCACGGACGGTGGCGCGCTGGTCTTCTTCACCACCCGCACCTATCAGAAGCAGACCGCCGCGCAGGGCGTGACCATCCCGGTCAACGACGCGGCCGTCCGGGCGCTGATGACGGGCGAGCCCAAGCAGTCCCTGACCCTGGAGTTCGTGAACAACCAGGCGGTCCTCGATCCGGCGAAGACCGAGTCGGACCAGCAGGTGAGGGTGCTGAGCCAGGTGGGCGGGCTCACGGGGGCGAAGGGCGAGTGACGCGGGGCGAGTGACGCGGGGCGGATGGAGCCGGGCCGGTGAGGCGGGGCGGCTCGGGACCGGTCGGGTCAACCCCGGGAGGGCCAGGCCGTGTTCGCGTGGTCCGGCTGTTCGCCGACATGGCGGGAGCAGGCGTCGGTGAGGATCTCCAGCAGGCTCAGCGGGTCCGGCAGGGGGTGCTCGGGGCCGCGTACCCAGTGGACGTCGAGGTCACCGGGGAGCCGGGCCGGCGGGACCAGGACATAGGACCCCCGGCAGTGCCAGCGCAGGCCCGGGTGCTCGTCCATGGTCTCCGGGTGGCAGTCCAGCTCGCAGGGCCACCACTCGTCCTCGTCCTCGGGCGTGCCCCGGGTGAGGGTGAAGAACAGCAGCCGTCCCTCGCCGGACTCGGACTGGGACTCCGCGACCGGCCCCACCTCGATCCCGGCGGCGAGCAGCCGCTCCAGGGCCTCGCTGCCGGCGGCGAAGGGGACGTCCAGCACATCGTGGACCATGCCGGTCGCGGTGATGAAGTTGGCCTGCGGCTGGTGCCGGGCCCAGCGCTCGATCTGGGCGCGGTCGGTGGTCGACTGCGTCTGCCAGGCGAAGGACACCGGGTGCCGGGCGGGGGTGGGACAGCCGACGCGGTCGCAGGAACACCGGAAGCCCGAGGGGTATGCGGCGGGCGCGAGCGGGAGTCCGGCAGCGGCGGCGGCGATCAGCAGCTCCTCACGGCCGGTGCCGTCGGCGCCCTGGTCGAGCGGGCGGCCGGGACGACGGGCGCGCAGCCACTCGGAGAACTTGCCCTGCCGACCGGTCCGGCCGCCGAACGTCGCGCTCATCTATCGCCTCGCCTCGCTGTGGTGCGGACAGCATGCTTCATCGTCCCACCATCCTGCGCCGCGGGTGGCCGGAGCCCACATCCGGGGTAGGTGGGGCGAAGCCGGGGTGCGGACAGGGATGGTGGGCTATCACATGCTTTGGCGGGATTTGGAGCCGGTCACAGCCGCCGCCCGGACGCCGTTCGGACGTCATTTGGGCGCCACTTGGTCGGATTGATCACACTCGGGCGGCGTGTTGACGGGGCTCAGCGGGGCGCGAGGCCGTACAGGGCGTATTCGACGAGTGCGTCCGTGTAGTCGTACGAGATGGGGCCCGTGTACTGGAGCCAGCGCTGGGCGAGCGGGGAGACGAAGAGCTCCAGGGCGATCCGGGGGTCGATGTCGGGGCGTACCGCGCCCTGCTCCTGGGCGGCGCGCAGGCGCTTCACATAGAGCTGGAGCTGGGGTTCCAGCAGTTTGCCGACGAACTCGGTGCCGAGCTGCCGGTTGACCACTCCCTCGGCGGCCAGGGCGCGCGAGGGGACCTCGAACTTGGGATCGAGGAGTTCGTCGACGGTGGCACGCAGGACCGCCTTGAGGTCGGCTTCGAGGTCCCCGGTGTCCGGGATCTCGTACTCGGCGTGCTCCCCGACGACCTCGGGGCGGGCGGCGGCCTCGGCCGCCTGGGCGCTCAGGTCGAGGAACGCCTCCAGGAGCACCTCCGCCTTGGAGGCCCACCACCGGTAGATCGTCTGCTTCCCGACGCCGGCGCGGGCCGCGATGCCCTCGATGGTCGTCTTCTGGTAGCCGACCTCGCCGACGAGGGCGAGGGCGGCGTCGTAGATGGCGCGGCGCGACTTCTCGCTGCGCCGGGCGGAATCAGGGGCGGTCTTGTTGGCCATGCTCCGAATTTATCAGGTTGACAAGACGGTGCGTCTCGCCTCATGGTGAGAAGCGTAGACGAGACGAACCGTATCGTCGCAGCGAAGGAGAGTGTCATGACCCGAGGTGGAGCAGGGAACATGCTGGGCGTCGGCGGCTCCCGCCGGAACCTGGGCCGCGCGGCCCTGCGCGGCGGCCCCGCGAACGGCCGCGTCGGTGGCGGCCTCGACGCCCAGGCCCAGAAGCGGGAGCTGCTGCGCAAGCTCCAGGAGAAGCAGGAGAGGCGGGCCGGGCAAGGGGAGCAGGAGGAATAGGAGGAATAGGAGGAATAGGAAGGGCGGAGGGCAGGGGGAACGCCGGGACGGTCGCACGGCCGGGGGGGTCGTGCGACCGACGAGGCTTCGTGATCAGGTGCGGGTTCGGAGCCGGACCACCCGCAGGGGGAGGCCTTCCGGGCTGGTCAACCGCAGTACGGAACGGTCGGGGTCGTACGGCCACGAGGCAAGGCCCCGACCGTACTCGCGCACCCGCGCGGCGACGGCGGCCAGGTCGTCGACCCCGACCGCCAGCTCCCATCGCGGGGCGGCGGGCCCGGTGGCGGCGTAGGTGCCGTCGGCGTGGTTGTCGGTGAAGTCGGCGGCGGGGAGGTCCGTGCCGGTCACGTCACGGTAGAAGCGCCGGGCGCGGTCCGGTCGTTCGCAGGCCAGGACCATACGGTGCGGGGTGCCCGGGGAACCCGGTGGGAACCGCCACCCGCCGAATCGGTACGGCTGCCACAGGGAGACCCCGGCGCCCTCCGGGTCGACCAGGGTGGCCATCCGCCCTTGGTCGCCCGCGTCGAAGGGCGGGACGACGAGACCGGCCCCGCGCGCCAGCGCCCTGTCCGTACGACGGTCGAGGTCGTCGACCGCGAGGTAGTAGGCGATATGGGCGGGCGTGCCCGGCGGATAGAAGGGCTGGGCGAGGTCGCTGACCCCGCCGATCCGGTGGCCGTTCCCCGTGCTGATCTTCGTCGCCCGGCGCGGGTCGTCCTCGTCCACGGCGAAGCGCCGGCCCAGGGCGGCGGTGAGGAAGGCGGCGGTGCCGGGCAGGTCACGGGTCTTGAGGTCCATCCAGCAGAACCCGGTCGGAGAGGCGGGACCGGCGGTCATCCGGTCGGCTCCAGCAGGTCCAGGACTCCCACCGTCTGGCCGCCGCTGGTCTCCCCCGTCGTACGGAAGCCGAGGCCGAGGTAGAAGGCCTCCGGGCCGTCGGGGCCGGGGTGCCAGGTGACGAAGAGGCGGTCGCCGCCTCGGCGGCGGATCTCGGCGGCGACGGACTCGACGGCGAAGCGGCCGTAGCCGCGGCCCTGCGCGTCCGCGCCGATGTTGAGCCGCCAGAGCCCGGAGCGGATGTCGGTGCCCGAGCCGTCGCCCTTCCAGTCGATGTCGAGGAAGGCCATCAGGAAACCGACGGCCCGGTCCCCGTCCAGGATGAGCCGGGGCCAGGCGACGCCGGGATGGACGTACGCCTCGGCCAGCGACTTCTCGACCGGCTCCACCAGGTGTTCCTGATCGGGACGGATCCGGACGCCGAGCGCGGCATCGAGGTTGGCGGGGGTTATCTCGGCCAGCTGTGGGGTGGTGGACATGATCGACGAGATAGCCGGAAGAGGTGCGGGCGCCGCAACCGATTTACCCGGTGGCCGGGGGCCAGGCGTCGCCCCAGTCGGTGTCGCGGGCCGCGCGGTAGAGGAGGCCGTGGCGTTTGGTGACGGTGGTCCGGGTGAGGGCGGGCTCGGTCTCGCAGAGGTCCAGCAGGACCTGGCCCTTGCGGATCTGGGGCCTGCGGACCACGCGGGAGGGGGCCGGGTCCGGAGGGAAGCGGGTGGCGGCGACGTAGCTGAACTTCTCGTCCTCGTACGGCAGGGAGCCGCCCTTGACCTGGCGGTGCAGGGAGGAACGGCTGACCCGGGCCGAGAAGTGGCACCAGTCTTCACCGGGGACGATGGGGCAGGCGGCGCTGTGCGGGCAGGGGGCGGCGATGTGGAACCCGGCGGCGACCAGCCGCTCCCGGGCCTCGATGACGCGGGCGTAGCCGTCGGGGGTGCCGGGTTCGATGATCACGACGGCCTGGGCGGCGGTCGCGGCGGCCTCCACCACGGCCGCGCGGTCGGTGGGGGTCAGCTCGCCGAGGACGTAGGAGACGGTGACGAGATCGGTGTCGGCGATGGTGAGCGCCGATCCGATACGGGCGCGCTGCCACTCGGCGCCCTTCAGCTCCGGGTTCGCCGCGGCGATCTCCCGGCCGAGCGCGAGCGCCGGCTCCGCCCAGTCGAGCACGGTCACGGGCCGGGCACCCTCCCAGGTGGCGTTCACCGCCCAGGTCGCCGCGCCCGTGCCCCCGCCGACATCCACATGACCACCGGGCACCCAGCCGGGCACCGCCGTCGCGAACGCCTCCAGCGCCGAGCACACCGCCTCGAACGTCGCCGGCATCCGGTACGCCGCGTACGCCACCACGTCCGCCCGGTCCCGCAGCACGGGCGCGTCCGTCGGCGTCCGCCCCCGGTAGTTCGCGATCAGCCGCTCCACCGCCTGCGTGGCCGACTTGGGCGGCAGCCCGTCGAGCAGCCCGGCGAGCGCGGTGCGGAGGGTGGCGGAGGGGGTGGCGGAGGGGGTGGCGGAGGAGGCAGGGGAGGCGGGGGTGGCTGGGGCGTTCACGGGGTGATTCTACGAGGGGGTGGGTCGGGGGCCGCCCGAGCGTACGGCTCCGGCCGGCGTCCCACACCGCCGTAGTCCCCAGCCGCCGTCTCATCTCCCCCGTATCGCCCGCGCCACCCGCGTCCCCGCCGCCGCTCGTGCCGCGTTGATCGGGGCGTGACGGCGGGGGTGGACCGCGTTGGTGAGGAGGATCAGGAAGGTGTCCGTGGCCTGGTCGAGGACCAGGGAGGTGCCGGTGAAGCCGGTGTGGCCGGCCGCGCCCCGGCCCGCCAGTTCCCCCATGAACCAGGACTGGTCGAGGGCGAAGCCGAGGCCGGGCGGGGTGAGCATCAGCTCGACGAAGTCGGGGCCGAGGATGCGGGCGGGGCCGTAGGAGCCCCCGGCCAGCAGGGTGCGGCAGAAGACCGCCAGGTCACGCGCGGTGGAGAAGAGGCCCGCGTGGCCGGCCACGCCGCCGAGGGACCAGGCGTTCTCGTCGTGGACCTCGCCACGCACCATGCCCCGGTCCGCCTTCGCCCAGGGCCGGCGCTGGTCCTCCGTCGCGGCGGCGGCCGGGCAGGGGCCGAAGGTCGTCGACACCATGCCCAGGGGGTGGGTGATGCCGTCGCGGATCAGGACGTCGAGCGGGCGGCCGGTGAGGCGTTCCAGGACGTGCTGGAGGAGCAGGAGGTTCAGGTCGGAGTAGAGGTGGGCCCCGCCGGGGGGCGTCATCGGGGTCTGCGCGCGGAGCATCGCCAGCCGGGCCGCCGGGGACGGGCAGTCGTACAGCGGGAGTTCGGGGCGGAGCCCGGAGGTGTGGGTGAGCAGGTGGCGGACGGTGAGGCCGTGTGCGGCGGCGCCGGTGAAGTCGGGGAGGTACGCGGCCACCTTCGCGTCGATGCCGAGGGTGCCGCGCTCCAGCTGCTGGACGGCGGCCACGGCGGTGAACAGCTTGGTGAGGGAGGCCAGGTCGAAGGGGGTCTGGGGGGTCGCCGGGACGCGGGCGTCCGGCGGCAGTTCCCGTCCCCGGTCGGCGCGTTCGTCGTGGGCCTCGTAGCGGACCGCCCAGCCCGCCGCCTCCTCGACGGCGACGACGGGGCCGCGCCCGGCGAGGACCACGGCGGCGGGGGCCCGGGGCCGCTCCCCCTCCGTCAGCGCGCGCACGTCCCTGACGAGGCGGCGCAGTTCCTCGGGGTCGAGTCCGGCCCGTTCCGGGGTGTCCGTGCGCAGTCTCGGCGCGCTCAGCTCTCCGCTCCCTCCGTCTTCGAATCCGTCTTCGCAACCGCCGTCGAATCCGCCGTCGAATCCGCCGTCGTACTCACCGTCGTACCCACCGAAGTACCCACTGCCGTACGCCTGTTCCAGGGACGGCACAGTGCCATGAAGCAGGCCGCGGCCACCAGTGTCGCGGCCAGTTGGACGACGGCCATGGGCACGGCGGTGTCCTCGCCCGCGACGCCGACCAGGGGGGACGCTATCGCGCCGATCAGGAAGGACGAGGTACCCAGCAGCGCCGACGCGGAACCCGCCGCGTGCCGGACCCGCATCAGGGCGAGCGCCTGGGTGTTGGGGAGGGTGACACCCATCGCGGACATCAGTACGAAGAGGGCCACCGACACCGGGGCGAGACCGACCTCGCCGAAGACGCCGAGGGACATCAGCAGCAGCGCGGTCGCGGAGACGGCGACGATCGCGAGGCCCACCGCGAACACCTTGTCCAGGCTGACGCGGCCGACCAGGATCTTGCCGTTGATCTGGCCGACGACGACGAGGCCGACGGAGTTGACGCCGAAGAGCAGGCTGAACGTCTGCGGGGAGGCGCCGTAGATCTCCTGGATCACGAACGGGGAGGCGCTGATGTAGGCGAAGAGGGCGGCGAAGGCGAAGCCGCCGGCGAGCGTGTAGCCCATGAAGACCCGGTCGGTGAGCAGGCCGCGCATGGCGCCCAGGGTCTCGCTGATGCCGCCGCCGTGGCGTTCGGCGGGGGTGAGCGTCTCGGGGAGTCTCGCCCAGACGACCGCGAGGAGCGCGACACCGATTCCCGTGAGGAGGACGAAGACGCCCCGCCAGTCCGTGACACGGAGGATCTGACCGCCGATCAGGGGCGCGATGATCGGGGCCACCCCGGAGATCAGCATCAGGGTGGAGAAGAAGCGGGCCATCGCGTCGCCGTCGTACAGGTCGCGGACCACGGCTCGGGCGATCACGATCCCGGCCGAACCGGCGAGTCCCTGCACCAGACGGAAGGCGATGAGGGTCTCGATGGTGGGGGCGAGGGCGCACAGCGCGGTGGCGACGATGTAGACGGCGAGACCGAGGAGCAGCGGGCGGCGGCGGCCGAAGCGGTCGCTCATGGGGCCGATCAGGAGCTGGCCGAGCGCCATGCCGGCGAGGCAGGCCGTGAGGGTGAGCTGGACCGTGGTGGCGGGGGCGTGCAGGGAGGTGGTGACCTCCGGCAGGGCCGGGAGGTACATGTCCATCGCGAGCGGCGGGGTGGCGGTGAGCCCGCCGAGGATGAGCGTGACGAGGAGGCCGGTGCGGCGCGGGGCGGTGGGGTTCGCCGGCGGCGCCTGTGGCCGCGCGGCCTCCCCCGTTGCCGTCGTGTCCGGCTCGGCCTGCGCCGAGCCCGGTATGTGCCCCTCGGGCATGTGCCCCTCCCTCTCCGTTCGGTCCGCCACCTATGCTCTCAGCTCGTACGACGTGGGCGGGGTCACAATCCCGCCCCGGGGCCGAGGACAGGGGTGGCGATGTCGAACGACGGACGGCCGGACGACGGGCGGTCGAACGACGGACGGCCGGACGACGGGCGGTCGAACGACGGACCGGTGCGGTGGGGGATCCTGGCGACCGGAGGGATCGCCGCGGCCTTCACGGCCGACCTCGTCGACCTGCCGGACGCCGAGGTCGTGGCGGTGGCGTCGCGCAGCGAGGCCTCGGCGAAGACCTTCGCGGAACGGTTCGGGATACCGAGGGCGTACGGCGACTGGCGGGCGCTCGCCGAGGACACGGACGTGGACGTGGTGTACGTCGCCACTCCGCACGCGGCGCACCGGGTGGCCGCCGGGATGTGTCTGGAGGCGGGGCGGAACGTGCTGTGCGAGAAGGCGTTCACGCTGAACGTACGGGAGGCGGAGGAGCTGGTCGCCCTGGCCCGGGACCGCGGGCGGTTCCTGATGGAGGCCATGTGGATGTACTGCAATCCGCTGGTGCGGCGGCTGACGGAGCTGGTGCGGGACGGCGCGATCGGTGAGGTGCGCACCGTGCAGGCCGACTTCGGGCTCGCGGGGCCCTTCCCGCCCTCGCACCGGCTGCGGGATCCGGCGCAGGGCGGGGGCGCGCTGCTCGACCTCGGGGTGTACCCGGTGTCGTTCGCGCAGCTGCTGCTCGGGGAGCCGTCGGACGTCACGGGCCGGGCGGTGCTCTCGGAGGAGGGTGTCGACCTCCAGACCGGCGCGCTGCTGTCCTGGGAGAGCGGTGCCATCGCCTCGCTGCACTGTTCCATCGTGGGCGGCACGGGCACGTCGGCCTCGGTGACCGGTTCCGAGGGCCGTATCGACATCCCGTCCGGGTTCTTCTTCCCGGAGGAGTTCGTCCTGCACCGCGACGGCCGCGACCCGCGGGTCTTCACCGCGGATCCGGCCGACGGGCCCCGCAACAGCCTCCGTCACGAGGCCGCCGAGGTGATGCGCGCCCTGCGCGTCGGTGAGACGGAGTCCCCGCTCGTCCCCCTCGACGGCACCCTCGCCGTGATGCGCACCTTGGACGCGGTCCGGGACCGTATCGGGGTGCGCTACCCCGGCGAGGAGCACCGCCTCGGTGAGGAGCCGGCGATCACGCCGGTGTGAGCCCCGGCGCGCCCGCCTCGACCGCGAAGGACGCCACCGTGGAGATGCCGGCCCCGGTGGTCGTCACGTACGGCACGGCCTTGAAGTCGGCGCGGGCCGCCTCGCGGTCGAGGGCGACGGTGAGGTACCCCCGGCGGCCGTTGTAGAAGCGCATATGGGGGTTGGCGGTCATGTAGGTGTCCCAGTTGGCGGGCCTGTCCGAGCCGTTGCCGCCGCTGGAGATGGACGTGGCGACGAGTTCGGTGCCGACGGTGCGGGACGAGCGGTCGTCGAAGTCGCGTTTGATGTCGAAGGCGTAGCCGACGTGGACGTCGCCGGTGAGGACCATCAGGTTCTCGATACCGGCGGCGTCCGCGCCCGCGAGGAGGCGTTCGCGGGAGGCGGTGTAGCCGTCCCAGGCGTCCATCGCCACCCGGTAGACGTCGCCGACGGCGTTGCGGCGCTGGGAGAAGGTGACCTGCTGGGGGACGACGTTCCAGACCGCGTCGGACCGGTCCCACCCGTCCAGGAGCCAGCGTTCCTGTGTGCCACCGGTCATCGTGCGGGCGGGGTCGGCGGACTCCGGTCCCGGGATCTGCCAGCCGTCGCCCTGTGCCTGGTTGGAGCGGTACTGGCGGGTGTCGAGTATGTCGAACTGGGCGAGGCGGCCCCACCGGAAGCGGCGGTAGAGCTTCATGTCGGGCCCGTCGGGGCGCTGCGGACGGCGCAGCGGCTGGTTCTCCCAGTACGCGCGGTAGGCGGCGGCGCGGCGCAGCAGGAACTCCTCGGAGGGCTCGCCGCCGTCGGGGTGGTCACCGGCGTAGTTGTTCTCGGTCTCGTGGTCGTCCCAGGTGACGACGAAGGGGTGCGCGGCGTGGGCGGCCCGCTGGTCGGGGTCGGTCTTGTGGAGGGCGTAGCGCAGTCGGTAGTCCTCCAGGGTGACGGTCTCGTGGTTGAAGACGTCGGGCAGGACGCGGTCGGTGTAGTTGCGGGCGCCGCCGACGGAGTTCACGGCGTACTCGTAGAGGTAGTCCCCGAGGTGGAAGACGACATCGATGTCCTCGTCCGCGAGGTGCTTGTAGGCGGTGTAGTGGCCCTGGTCGTACCGCTGGCAGGAGACGGCGGCGAAGGAGAGGCCGGTGGCGCCGGTCAGGTGGCCGCGAGCGGGGGCCGTGCGGGTGCGGCCGGTCTCGCTGATCCAGGTGCCGGTGCGGAAGCGGTAGTAGTAGA
This sequence comes from Streptomyces phaeolivaceus, assembly GCF_009184865.1. Taxonomy (NCBI): domain Bacteria; kingdom Bacillati; phylum Actinomycetota; class Actinomycetes; order Kitasatosporales; family Streptomycetaceae; genus Streptomyces; species Streptomyces phaeolivaceus. The sequence continues at coordinate 2,519,314 of NZ_CP045096.1, forward strand.
CGCGTCCGGGGGCGAGGTGGCCGGCCTCGACATGGACCGTGTGGTGGAACTCGGGGTGGGCGGTGGCGGTGCCGCGTCTGACGACGCGTCGGAATCTCTCGTCCTGGGCCAACTCCCAGCGGACGGCGACCCGTTCGGCGGGCAGTCCGCCGTCGGCCTGGTACGGGGCCGGGGCGAGCCGGGTCCACAGGAGCACGGAGGTGGACAGCGGGTCGCCGGAGGCCACGCCGAGGGTGAAGGGGTCCTCGGTGATCTGGCTCGGGTCGAGCGTGGCGGCGGCAGCGGCACCGGCCGCGGGGAGGTTGGTGGCGAAGGCGAGCGCGGCGGCGGCTCCCGTGACGGTGAGGAAGCGGCGGCGATCGAAGTGCCGGGCGGCGGCACGGAGTTCGGATGCGTGGGACGAGTGGGTCCGCGTCGGCCCGTGGGCGGTGTGCGTCATCTGGCCCTCTGCTGAAGGTAGTTGTGCAAGTTATCGGAGTGGCCAGGTTGGACGATCTTCTGTCGCGTCCACAACACCCAGATGGCGGACGGATGAGTTCCGCATGATGGGCCCCACCTGCGCGGTCGAGCACGCGCCCTCCCTTACGCTGCGAGGCCATGAACGCTATGCGAACCAAGATCGCGATCGTGACAGGCGCGGGCTCCGGCATCGGCCGTGCCGTGGCCGTGGAACTGCTGCGCACCGGCTGGTCGGTGGCGCTGGCCGGCCGCCGCGAGGACCGGCTCGCCGGGACGGCGGCGGAGGCGGGCGCCCGCCTCCCTGGGGGCGGGTCCCCGGAAGCCCTGTGCGTCCGTACGGACGTCTCCCGGCCCGGTGACGTGGACGCGCTCCTCGCCGCCGTGCGCGACCGGTTCGGGCGGCTGGACCTGCTGTTCAACAACGCGGGCACGTTCGGGCCGGGCGGGGTGCCGGTGGAGGAGCTGGACTACGCGGCCTGGCGGCACGTGGTGGACACCAACCTCAACGGAGCGTTCCTGTGCGCGCAGGCGGCGTACCGCCAGATGAAGGACCAGGACCCGCGGGGCGGCCGGATCATCAACAACGGCTCCATCTCCGCGCACACCCCCCGCCCGCACTCCGTCGCCTACACCGCGACCAAGCACGCCCTGACCGGTCTCACCAAGTCCCTCTCCCTGGACGGCCGCCCGTACGGCATCGCCGTCGGCCAGATCGACATCGGCAACGCGGCGACGGACATGACGGAACGCATGGCGAAGGGCGTCCCCCAGGCCAACGGCCAACTCCTGCCCGAGCCGGTGATGGACGTGACGGACGTCGCCCGGACCGTCCGTCACATGGCGGAACTGCCACTGGAGGCGAACGTGCAGTTCGCGACGGTGATGGCGACGACGATGCCGTACGTGGGGCGGGGCTGAGCCGGTCGCGGCGGGATTCGTCCACGACTCAACCTGCACAAACGGAGGGCTCCCCTCCGGTCCATTCGGGCACGTGGGAGGCATATGCTCAGGACTCGTCTCCACGAGAGCTTCACACTTGGAGGCGATGGCTTCCGTGGCCAACCCGAGGGGGGTGGCGGCAGCCGTTCCGTGGCCCGGAAGGGGGCGGACCTCGCGAGGGACCGCGAGGTAAGCACCGGACCACGGAACGGCTGCCCGCCGACATCCGCTTCTCCGGCCGGTATCCAAGCCGCGGTTCCTGGCAATGGCCCATGAGTGGCTCAGGAATGCGCTGTCTTATCGAAATCTGATCCCGGGCGCCGATTTCTCAGGCCTCACACATTCCTTACTCAGGACCCCTCAAAGGTTCCTCCCTAGCTTGTGACCGCGCCCACAGCGGGCGCCAAGAACCTTTGAGGAACGGGATGTTTGGCATCTATCTCAAGCGTGAGCTGAGCCGGCGCAAGAAGGCGGCTCTGGTCATCGCCATGGGTCTGGCGCTCGGAATCGCGCTGGTCATCACCGTCAACTCGGTCTCGGCGGGGATGCGGCAGGCGCAGGACAAGGTCCTCCAGTCGCTCTACGGTCTCGGCACCGACATGACGGTCACCAAGGCCAGAGAGGCACCCTCCGGGGACGACGAGGAGCAGGGCGGGCCCAGATTCGAGTTCGACGCCACCGCCGACGGCGACGACGGCGAGGAGCAGAGTTCGGACCGGGTCATGACGCAGGGCGGACAGACCCTGAAGTCCTCGCTCGTCGCCGAGGTGGCCGAGCAGGACGGCGTCGCCCAGGCCGTGGGCGCCCTCAGCCTCAACGTCACCAAGGTCGACGGCTCCTTCACCCAGGGCGAGGCCCGCACCGACGACACCTCCTCCTCCTCGCAGCAGCAGGGCCAGGGCGGCCCCGGCGGCGGCACGAACCAGGGCGGCGGCTCCAGCCGGCCCCGTGTCGAGGGCGGCGGCGCCTCCTTCGGCGTCAACAGCTACTCCGTCGCCGGTGTCGACGTCACCGACCAGGACCTCGGCCCGCTCGCCACCTCGAAGATCACCAAGGGCAGGACGTTCACGGCCGCGCAGACCGACGCGAAGGTCGCGGTGCTCAGCAAGTCGTACGCCAAGGAGAACGAGTACACGGTCGGGGAGAAGATCACGATCTCCGGCACCAAGTACAAGATCATCGGGATCGCGACGCCCGACAGCAGCGAGTCCACCACCGACGTCTATCTGCCGCTGAAGCAGGCGCAGACGCTCGGCGACGCCAAGAACACCGTCACCACGATCTACGTCAAGGCCATCGACTCGCAGCGGATCGACGCGGTCAAGGCGACCATCCAGAAGAACATCTCGGGGACCACGGTCACCACCTCCGCCGATCTCGCCGAGACCGTCTCCGGCTCGCTGACCACCGCCTCCGACCTCGCGACCAGCGTCGGCAAGTGGCTCTCCATCGCCGTGCTCGCCGCCGCGTTCCTGGTGGCCGCGCTGCTCACCTCCTCCGCCGTGTCCCGCCGGGTGCGCGAGTTCGGCACGCTGAAGGCGCTCGGCTGGCCCAGCCGCAAGGTCACCCGGCAGGTCGTCGGCGAGTCCATGGTGAACGGACTGCTCGGCGGCGCCCTCGGCATCGGCCTCGGCCTCGCCGCCGCCTACACGGTGACCGCGATCAGCCCGACCCTCAAGGCGGAGCTGGGCAACACCGGCGGCATGGGCGGTGGCGGCATGGGCGGCGGCCCCGGCGGGGGCGGCGGCGCTCCCGGCCAGCAGACCTCCGACGCCCTGGAGATCGCGCTCTCCGCACCCGTCTCCCTGTCCACCATCGCCCTCGCGGCGGGCCTCGCCATCGCCGGCGGACTGATCGCCGGGGCCATGGGCGGCTGGCGCGCCTCCCGGATGCGGCCCGCGGACGCCCTGCGCAGCGTGTCGTAGCCGGCCGGCCCCAACTCCCCCAAGGACGAACCCATGTACAAGCTCACCGGCGTCACCAAGCGCTACAAGCGGGGCAAGGAGACCATCGAGGCGCTGCGCGGCATCGACCTCGTCATCGAGGACGGCGACCAGCTCGTCGTCCAGGGCCCCACGGGTGGCGGCAAGTCCACCCTGCTGCAGATGATCGGCGGCCTCGACCGCCCCTCCGAGGGCAGTGTCGAACTGGACGGCGTGGACCTCGCCTCCATCAGCGAGGCCAAGCTGACCCGGGTGCGGGCCGAGAAGGTCGGCATCATCTTCCAGGCGTTCAACCTCATCCCGACGCTCACCGCACAGGAGAACGTGGAGACCGCGCTCGTCCCGCTCGGTGTGAAGGCGAAGGAGCGGCGCGAGCGGGCCGCCGAGGCACTGCGTTCGGTGGGCCTCGGCGAACGTCTCACCCACGCCCCGTCCGAGCTGTCCGGCGGTCAGCAGCAGCGCGTCGCCATCGCCCGCGCCCTCGTCAAGCGACCGAAGGTGCTGCTCGCCGACGAGCCCACCGGCAACCTCGACGAGGGCACCCGCGACGAGATCATGGCCCTGCTGGAGGGGCTGTGGCGCGAGCAGGGCCTCACCTTCATCCTGGTCACCCACGACTCCTCGATCGCCCGCCGCGCGCCCCGGCTCGCCACCATCAAGGCGGGACAGCTGACGCTCACCGAGCAGGAGCAGGAGCAGTACGCGAGCTGACAACCCTTTCGGCTGCCGTGGCGTACGGGCCGCTCACCGCCCCAGGATCCGGTCGATCTCGGCCACCTGGTCCGCGGTGAGCGGCCCTTTCGCGAGGGCGCCCGCGTTCTCCTCGGCCTGGGCGACCGAGCGGAAGCCGGGGATGGGCACGGTCCGCGGGCTGCGGGCCCAGATCCAGCCGAGGGCGCCCTGTGCGAGCGTACGGCCGCCGCTGGTGAGGATCTCCCGCAGCGCCTCGACCCGGCCGAGCCACTCCGGGTCGGCGCCGGAGTCGGCGGTGAAACCGGGCAGCCAGGCGGGCGGGGTGCTGCGGATGTCGCCGGACTCCAGGGCGCGCCCGGCGGTGTGCTTGCCGGTGAGCAACCCCATGGCGAGAGGACTGCGGTTGATGCTCGCGAGGTTCGACTCCTCGCAGAGTGCCAGGAGTTCGGGCGCGTCCTGGAGGATGTTCAGCCGGTGCTGCACGGCCGCGCAGTGCGGTCCCTCGGCGAACACGGCGGCGCGGTCCGGGTCGTCGGTGCTCCACGCGTACGCCCGGATCAGGCCCTCCCGTACGAACTCCTCGCAGGCCTCGCGGAGTTCGGCGGCGCGCTCGGGGTCGGCGTCGGAGAGGTGGAGCTGGTACAGGTCGACGTGGTCGGTGCCGAGGCGGTCCAGGGAGGCGGTGAGGGCGCGGCGGGCGTGGGCCGGGGTGTCGTCCTGGCCGGTGAGGGTGCGGGTCGGCTCGTCGAAGACGTTGCCCCACTTGGTGGCCACGACGACGTCCGCGCGGCGCTTGCCGAGGGCGCGGCCGAGCACCCGCTCGCTGTGCCCGGTGCCGTACGCGTCGGCCGTGTCGAAGAAGGTGACGCCGAGGTCGAGGGCGCGGTGGACCGCCCGTACGGACTCCTCGTCGTCCACCTTGCCCCAGCCGAGCGGCTGCCCGTCGGGGGCCTGCCACTCACCGCCGATGGCCCAGCAGCCGAAGCCGAGGGCGCTGACCTGGATACCGCTGCGGCCGAGGTGCCTGGTGTACGGGTGCGCGGACGTGTGCGTGTTCGTCTCCATGACCACGGACGTTAGGAGTTGGAGTGCACACGAACGCAAGCCCCCGAACCTTCCGTGTCGTACGGGGTGTGTCGTACGGGGTGTGTCGTACGGGGTGTTACGCCTGACCCGTCTCGAACCGGCTGATCCTGCCGTCCTCCGACACAGTGAAGCGCCACGCGGTGCGCATCTCGCCCCAGGTGTCGTTGCGGTAGTTGGCGACCAGGGCCCGGCCGCCGGCGGATTCGCGCTGGACCTCCATATGTCCGTGGGAGGAGAAAATCTCCCGGTCGGTCCAGTCGGCGAGGTCACGGTCGGAGCCGTCGTCCGACATGGTCGCGTCGTCCGTGAGGAGCGCGAAGAACGCGGTCTCGTCGTGGGCGTTCACCGCGGCGACGAAGGCCCGGACGGCCGGGTCGCTGAGTTTGGCGGGTGCGATCGTCATGGCGGCCAGCCTCACACCGACGACGAGGGTACGCCACCGGAAGGGCGCCTCGGATTCGGGCGACCTGGGGCCTGTCGTTCGGATCACGCCTGGGCCGCGGGGCTTGGCACGCACTCCCCCACTGCCTCACGGGGCCTTAAGGGTGTGGGGGAACCCCCAGCCGCGTTGTCGTCGGTCGCCGACTCCCCCACTCTCGACTTCGCGCGAGCGGGAGGTACCCCCATCGCGTCGACGCCCTCCTCCGCCTCGCAGCCGCACGCACCAAGCCCGCTCACCGGCGGTCACCAGGCACCGTGACCCGAAGCCGGCATGATCCGAAAGACAGGCCCCAGCCCGCCACCCGAACGGGCGCGCGAGCGGGTCGGGCGGGTGTGATCGGTGCGACGGTGGATACGCGGGAGGGGACCCACCGGACCCACCCAAGGGCTGTCCAGGGAGTGTTCATGACCTCGTTCGACCGACGTGATCTGGGGCTGTTGCTGCTGCGGCTGGGCACGGGCGGTGTGCTCGCCGCGCACGGGACGCAGAAGCTGTTCGGCTGGTTCGGCGGGCACGGCATCGAGGGGACCGGCCAGTTCATGGAGTCCGTCGGCTACGCGCCGGGCAGAGCGAGCGCCACCGCGGCCGGGATGGCCGAGCTGGGCGGCGGCACCCTCCTCGCGCTGGGCCTCGCGACACCCGCGGCCGGTGCCGCCGCGGCGGGCGCGATGGGCGGCGCGACCGCGATCCACGCGCCCAACGGCTTCTTCAACGCCGAGGGCGGCTACGAGTACGCCGCGACCCTGGGCCTGGCCGCGGCGGGCCTCGCCGTCACCGGGCCCGGCCGGCTCTCCCTCGACCACGCGTTCCGCCATGTCGTCGACCGGGGCTGGATGGTCCCGGTGGCGCTCGCCGGTACGGCCGCCGTCACCGCGGTGGTCGTGGGCATGCGCAACCAGCGGGTGCGGAAGGCCAAGGAGGGCGAGCAGGAGGCGTTGTTCGAGGAGTGACCTCGGCTGTCACAGGGGCGTGACAAGCTGCGCCCATGAGCGAGCATCCCCGGCATCCCCACGCCCCCGACGACCTCTGGCAGTCCGTCGCCCGGCTGCACGACTGGCTGGAGGCCGGCCAGCCCCACGGCGGCCAGGAGGCGCTGCTGCTGCGGATGTTGAAGCTGCAGGAGGAGGTCGGCGAGGTCGCGCAGGCGGTCATCGGCGTCACCGGGCAGAACCTGCGCAAGGGCACCACCCACACCTGGGAGGACGTCCAGTCGGAGCTGTGCGACGTGGTCGTCACGGCCCTGATCGCGCTGCGCGCCCTCACCCCGGACGCCCGTGAGGTCTTCACCGCCCATCTGGCCGGGGTCACCGCGCGCTCGCTGGACTCCCGCCATGGCTGACAGCGCGTTCTGGATCGCCTCGCTCACCGCCGGTACGGCCGTGCTCGCGAGCTGGGTGACGAGCCGGGGGACCTCGCGGGCGGCACGCATCCAGGCGGACACCACGGCGGACGCGCAGCGCGTGGAACGGCTGCGGGCGGCGCGGCGGACGGCGTACGCGGAGTTCATGGAGCAGGCGCAGCGGCTGAGCGATGTGCACTGGAGGGTGTCGGACGCGGTCCGGGGCGCCGAGGGGGGTGTGCTGGGTGAGGAGCGGGTCGAGGAGCTGCGGCGGCTGCGGGAGCGCCAGCGGGACGAGTACGCCACGCTGCGGAACCTCACCTGGGTCGTGTCGCTGGAAGGGCCCGACGAGGTCGCCGAGCTGGCCAACAAGGTCCGGCGGACGACGAACCCGTTCCACAAGGCGATCGAGGCGATGATCGAGGGCGACACCGGTGCCGTGGCCCGCTTCGACGCCTGCTACTCGCCGTTCTGGGACGCGCTGAAGGAGTTCATCAAGGCCTCCCGCGACACCCTGCACTCCATGTAGGCCGATACTCCCCGTAGGCCGATACTCCCTGTAGGCCGATCTTGGGTCATACCCCGGTGACGCCCCGGTCATACCCCGGGGTGACCCGGCACCCGCGTCGTACTGCGAACTGAGTACCCGCGATTGTCGGCAGGCGCACGACGACGGGACGGGCCCCGGAAGGGGAGTCTGAGCAGGAATCCGAGACCTCTTGATTCCTCTGAAGACTTCTCACGTGGAGACCTGCGACCCATGGCAACCTTCCTGCATCGGCTGGGCCGGCTGGCCTTCCGCAAACGCTGGTACGTCCTCCTGATATGGGCGGCGGTCCTGGGCGCCGTCGGTGTCGGCGCCCTCAAGGCCCCCGGAGCCTCCGACGAGGAGTTCTCCATGCCGGGCATCGAGTCCCAGAAGGCGTTCGACCTGCTGGAGCAGCGCTTCCCCGGTGTCACGGCGGACGGCGCCACCGCCCGGGTCGTGTTCGTCGCGCCGGGCGGTGAGAAGGTGACCGCCACCGAGAACAAGAAGGCGATCGAGGAGACGGTGGCCGAGCTGGCCGACGGCTCGCAGGTGGCGAGCGCCGTCGACCCGTTCCAGGCGAAGGCGGTGAGCCAGGACGGCACCACGGCGTACGCGACCGTCACCTACAAGGTCACCGCGAACGACCTCACCGACGCCGGCAGGGCCCACCTGGAGGAGGTGCTGCATGCGGCCCAGGACTCCGGGCTGACCGTGGAGGCCGGCGGCACCGCGATGGCCGAGCAGGGCGGTGCGGGCGGGATGGCCGAGGTGATCGGTGTCGCCATCGCCGCCGTCGTACTCCTCGTCACCTTCGGCTCGCTGGCCGCGGCCGGGCTGCCGCTGCTGACCGCGCTGGTCGGCGTCGCCTTCAGCATGGCCACCATCCTCGCCCTGTCCGACGCCTTCGGTCTGTCCACCACCACCGGCACCCTGGCGATGATGCTGGGCCTCGCGGTCGGCATCGACTACGCCCTGTTCGTCGTCTCCCGCTACCGGGAGGAGCGCGCCAAGGGCCGTTCGCCCGAGGAGGCCACCGCCCTCGCGACGGGGACGGCCGGCTCGGCGGTCGTGTTCGCCGGGCTCACCGTGGTCATCGCGCTGGCCGGGCTGTCGGTGGTCGGGATCCCGATGCTGACGAAGATGGGGCTGGCCGCGGCCGGCGCGGTCGTCGTCGCCGTACTGATCGCCCTGACGCTGGTCCCGGCCCTCCTCGGTTTCTGGCCGAACGCCGTGCTGACCCGCAAGGCCCGCAAGGCCCGCAAGGCCCGCAAGGCCCGCAAGGCCCGCAAGAGCGGCCGTATCGAGGAGAGCGGCGCGGACAACGGGGGCACCCGCTGGTCCCGGTTCGTGCTGCGCCGCCCGATACCCGTCCTGGTCCTCGGTGTCATCGGTCTGGGCGCGCTCGCGGTGCCGATGACCGATCTGCAGCTGGGCATGCCCGGTGACGAGGCGAAGCCGACGTCGACCACCGAGCGGCGGGCCTACGACGCGCTCGCGGAAGGCTTCGGGCCCGGGTTCAACGGGCCGCTGACGATCGTGGTGGACGCCAAGGGCGCCGACGACGCCAAGAGCGCGGCCGACACGATCGCGAGGGAGATCGGCGGCACGAAGGGGATCGTGTCCGTCTCCCCGGCCCGCTTCAACGAGGCCGGTGACACCGCCGTCTTCTCGGCGGCGCCCTCGACCGCGCCGACCGACGAGAAGACCAAGGACCTGGTGACCGTCATCCGGGACGAGCGTCCCGGCATCGAGTCGGAGACCGGGGCGACCTTCGAGGTCACCGGCACCACCGCGCTGAACATCGACATCTCCGACAAGGTGCGGTCCGCGCTGGTCCCGTATCTGCTGGTGGTGGTCGGTCTGGCCGTCATCCTGCTGCTGGTGGTCTTCCGGTCCCTCCTCGTCCCGCTGAAGGCGGCCCTCGGCTTCCTGCTGTCGGTGCTCGCGTCGCTCGGTGTGGTCGTGCTGGTCTTCCAGCAGGGCCATGGCGCGGAGATCCTGGGCGTGGAGCAGACCGGCCCGATCATGAGCCTGATGCCGATCTTCCTGGTGGGCATCGTGTTCGGCCTGGCCATGGACTACGAGGTGTTCCTGGTCTCCCGGATGCGGGAGGCGTACGTCCACGGCGACCGGGCCGACGAGGCGATCACCAGCGGCTTCCGGCACAGCGCCCGGGTGGTCGTGGCCGCCGCCCTCATCATGATCGCGGTGTTCGCCGGGTTCATCGGCGAGAGCGACTCCATGATCAAGATGATCGGGTTCGGGCTGGCCTCGGCGGTCCTGTTCGACGCGTTCGTGGTCCGGATGGCGATCGTGCCCGCCGTGCTCGCGCTCCTCGGCGACAAGGCGTGGTGGCTGCCGAAGTGGCTGGACCGGGCGCTGCCGCACGTGGACGTGGAGGGCGAGGCGCTCACCCGCCGGGCCGACGAGACGCCGGCCGCCCCCGCCGACACGGCCGAGCTGGAAGTCACCCGCACCTGAGCCGACCGCCCCACCCCACCCCACCCACCACCACCGGGGGCCGTCCGTGGCCTCGGCCACGGACGGCCCCCGGGCGTTCGCCCCCGAAGTCGACCACCATGGTCCCCAGCCCCCCGACCAGCCTGGCCCCCGACCACCCCTGGTCCCCCACCACCTTGGTCCCCGATCCCCGACCGGAGTCCCGATGACCGCCGGAGTCCCGATGACGACCGTGAGCAGGGAGAGGCGCTACGCCGACCGCCTCGAGGATTTCTCGGAACGGCACGCGTTCCTCGTCGATCTGGCGATGAGCTGCGCGCTGATGGGCTGTGTGGTCCTCGGCCTGATGCTCACCCTGCCCGGCGCCGAGCCACCGAAGCACGACGGTGTCGGCGTCGCCATCATGGGGGTGTCCTGCGTCAGCCTGCTCAAGCACCGCACACACCCGCGCGCCGCGCTCGTCGTGACGGTGCTGTGCACCGGGGCCGCGATCTCGATGGGCTATCTGCTCACCCCCCTGCTGCTGGCCCCGATCATGGCGGCGCTGTACTGGCTGGCCACCTTCACCGACCGGCTCACCACCCGCTACTACGGGCTGACCACCATCGCGGCGATGACGCTGGCGGCCGTGCTCTCCGACTCCATGACCCATCTCTCCCTGGTGCTCAGGACGATCGGCCCCGCCTTCTGGCTGCTGCTGCCGCTCGCCGCGGGCCGGGGCACCCAGATCCGGCGCGCCTATCTGAAGTCGGTGCAGGCCCGCGCCGAGTACGCCGAACGCACCCGGGAGGAGGAGGCCCGGCTGCGGGTCACCGAGGAACGGATGCGCATCGCCCGCGATCTGCACGACGTGGTCGCCCACCATCTGGCCCTCGCCAACGCCCAGGCGGGCACCGCCGCGCACCTCACCCGCACCGACCCCGAGCAGGCCCACCGCATCCTCACCGACCTGACCGCCACCACGTCCGCGGCGCTGCGCGAGTTGAAGGGCACCGTCGGTGTGCTGCGCCGCCCCGACGATCCCGAGGCGCCGCTGGCCCCCACCCCCGGCCTCGACCGGCTGCCGGAGCTGACGGCCGCGTGCGAGTCCGCCGGTCTCACGGTCACCGTCACCACGGAGGGCTCCCTCGGGCAGCTCGACCCCGGCGTGGACCTCACCGCGTACCGGATCGTGCAGGAGGCCCTCACCAACGTCAGCAAGCACGCCGACGCGGACACGGCGTACATCCGCCTCGCGTACGCGGAGGCCCATCTCACGATCACGGTCACCGACGACGGCGCCCGGCCCCCGCACCGCACCGGCTGCGTCCCGGACCCCGGCCGTGGCTTCGGTCTCATCGGCATGCGTGAGCGCGCCCAGTCCGTCGGCGGCTCCCTGAGGGTCGACCGGCGTCCCCAGGGCGGCTTCGAGGTCACCACCGACCTCCCGCTGCGCCCCTGCCCCCGCACCCCCGCGCCGGACCCGGAACCGGCCCCTGACCAGCGGAAGTAGAACAGCACCATGACCATTCGTGTCCTGCTCGCCGACGATCAGGCCCTGCTGCGGGCCACCTTCCGGATCCTCATCGACTCCTGTACGGACATGGAGGTGGTCGCCGAGGCCACCGACGGCCGGGAGGCGGTCGACCTGGTCCGCGTCCACCGCCCCGACGTGGTCCTCATGGACATCCGGATGCCCGGCACGGACGGGCTCACCGCCACGGCCGTGATCTGCGCCGACGAGGAGCTCGCCGACACCCGGGTACTGATCCTGACGACCTTCGAGATCGACGAGTACGTGGCCCAGGCGCTGCGCTCCGGCGCCAGCGGCTTCCTCGGCAAGGACGTCACCGCCGACGTCCTCCTCGACGGCATCCGCGCGGTGGCCGCCGGTGACACACTCCTGTCGCCCGCCGCCACCCGCACCCTCATCACCCGTTTCCTCGCCGCCCCCACCCCCGGCAGCCGTCTCGCCACCCCCGACCGGCTGACCATCCTCACCACCCGGGAACGCGAGGTCATGTCCCTGGCCGCCGAGGGCCACTCCAACGACGAGATCGCGGAGAAGCTGTACGTCAGTCCGCTGACGGTACGCACCCACATCCACCGGGCGATGACGAAGCTGGGGGCACGGGACCGGGCCCAACTGGTGGTGATGGCCTACCAGTCGGGCCTGATCCGGGTGACACCACCGGAGTAGGCGGTGCCACCCCGTCCCCGTACTCCCTTGAGGTCACCTACTCCTTGTAGAAGGTGGCGTCCTGTCGGTCGAGGGTGGTGCTGACCGGCTGGGTGTACAGCAGGTTGTTGAAGTGGCGGATGTACCGGCCGGGGAAGTTGTACGACTCGTACGAGACCCCGGCGGCGGTGTCGGCGAGGCCGGCCCGCTGGTGGAAGGAGGCGTCGGCGTCGAACAGGGCCGTGCCGTCGTCCTTCTCCACCCACACCTCGTTGTTCTTGTGACGGAGGTAGTAGCCGGGGAAGTTCGCGGACTCCAGCGAGACCGTGCCGCTGCCCGTGAGGCCGGTGACGACGCGGAACTGCGAGTCGGCGAGGTTGGTGACGTTGGCCTCCAGCTTCGCCCGGTACTCCCAGTGCCGGATGAACCTGTCCGGGTAGTTGAACGAGGAGAGCCGGACCGGGGTGGCGCCGTCGGCGACGGGGATACCGAAGTTGGGTGTGCCGTCGGCGTTCCAGTACAGCTTCTGGTAACGGGTGCGGCGGTTGGGGTCGTTGAGCGGGTCGCCGCTGATGTCCTTGTAGCTGCGGTCGTGGTAGACGAGGATGTCCGACTTGCCGTCCTCGGACGTGGTGAAGGTGTTGTGGCCGGGCCCGTACTGGCTGGTGGCCGCGTTGCTGGTGAAGACGGGGGTCGCGGTCTTCGCCCAGGAGGCCGGGTTCATCAGGTCGGCGGTGGCGGAGGCGGTCAGCAGGCCGAGGCAGTAGTTGGCGTCGGTGGCGCTGGCCGAGAAGGTCATGAAGACCTTGCCGTTCCGCTGGATGACGGCCGGTCCCTCGTTGACGCGGTGGCCGATGGTCTCCCACGCGTACTCGGGCTTGGAGATCATCACCGGACTGCCGCTGATGGTCCAGGGGTTGGCGAGTTTCGCCAGATACAGGTTGGTGCCGGTGCCGACCGCCGGGTCGTTCTGCGCCCAGCTCAGATAGCGGGTGCCGTTGTGCGTGAAGGTGGTGGCGTCCAGCGAGAAGGTGTCCAGGGGCAGGGCGATCCGGCCCTTCTCGGTCCAGGTCCCGGTCAGCGGGTTGGCCGCGCTGGTCTCCAGGACGTACGGCCGGATCTTCCAGATGTCGTTCGTGGCACCGGCGGCGAAGTACACGTACCACTTGCCGTCGATGTAATGGATCTCCGGCGCCCAGATGTGGGCGCCCATCTCACCGCTGGCGTGCTTGGTCCAGATGGTGGTCTCCGTGGCCGTGGCGAGGCCCTGGAGGGTCGTGGCGCGGCGCATCACGATCTTGTCGTACGCCGGGACGGTGGCGGTGAAGTAGTAGTAGCCGTCGGTGTGCTTGTAGATGTGCGGGTCGGCGCGCTGCTCGGCGATCGGGTTGGTGAAGGTGACGGCGGGCGACGCGGGCGCGGCGGCCTGGGCGGGGGTGGTGACGCCGGTGAGCACGGTGAGCGCGGCTGCGGCGGCCACCAGTACCCGTCTGACGAGTCGTCTCATGTCTGGTTGCGGCCCTTCGAGGTCAGGGTTGTGGGGGATCAGGCGGTCGTGGGGTTCAGGCGGTCGTGAGGTTCAGGCGGTCGTGGCGGATCAGGCGGTCGTGGGGATCAGGCGGTCGTGGCGGATCAGGCGGTCGTGGGGATCAGGCGGTCGTGGGGATCAGGCGGTCGTGGGGATCAGGCGGTCGTGGGGACGAGGCGCCACTGCTGGCAGTTGTTGTTGAGCCAGGTCCACTGGCGTACGTCGACGCCGTTGCCCGTACCGCAGTTGGCGACGTCGGCGACCTTGCCGGTGGAGGCGTTGACGATCCGCACGTAGTCGCCGCCGGTGTAAATGAGGCGGGACTTCTGGCAGTTGTTGTTCAGCCAGGACCACTGCCGGATGTCGGCGCCGTCGGCGGCGGAGCAGTCGGCGGTGTCCATCACCTTGCCGGTGGCCACGTTGACCAGCCGGCTGGTGTCGTCCGCCATGTCCTCGACGCGCCACTTCTGGTTGGCGCCGCCGGTGCAGGTCCACTGGAAGATGTTGGTGCCGTCGGCGGTGTTGCCACCCTCGACGTCCAGGCACTTGCCGCTGTTGCGGTTGACGATCGTGTACGCGGTCGGGGTCGTCGCCGTCTCACCGGAAGGACCGGCGAGGGTGGCGCCGAGGGCGACCGGGGTGCCGAAGTTCGGGGTGCCGTCCGCGTTCCAGGTGAACTTCTGGGCGCGGGTCGTACGGCCGTTGCCGCAGCCGCCGTTGGCCGCGCTGTTGCCGTGGTAGACGATCCAGTTCTCGGTGCCGTCCGGGGAGGTGAAGAACCCGTTGTGGCCCGGCCCGTAGACCCCGTTGGCGTCGCTGCGCTGGAAGACCGGGGTCTGCTTCTTGGTCCAGGAGGAGGCGAGGAGCGGGTCGCTGCCGGTCAGTTCCAGCTGGCCGAGCTTGTAGTCGGCGGTCTGGCAGTGGCTGGCGGAGAAGGACACGAAGGTCCGGCCGTCGTGGTAGAGCGGCTCGGGCCCCTCGTTGACCGCGCCGCCGGAGGTCTCCCAGCTCAGCGTGGGGCTGGAGATGATCGAGAAGGTGTTGCTCGCGAGCGTGTACGGGTTGCTCAGCGGCGCGATGACCAGGCTCTGCGTACTGCCGCCGATGAAGCCGCTGCCCATCAGGTAGAGCTTGTTGTCGTGCTTGAGCACGCTGGCGTCGATGAGCCAGCCACCCGGGGTGAGGTTGGACCCGGTGAGGGTGTTCTTGTGCGTGTAGGGGCCGAGCGGGTCGGTGCCGGAGCTCTCCAGCACCTGGGTGCGCTGGGTGTCGCAGCACGCGGCGCCGCTCTGCGCGGCCGAGTAGTAGAGGTACCACTTGCCGTCCAGGAAATGGATCTCCGGCGCCCAGATGTTGGCGTTGCGCCCGGCGGTGGTGTCCGACCAGATCTCCACGCTCGGGGCGGTGCTCAGGCCGGCGAGGGTCGGGGACCTGCGCATGAGCAGCTTGTTGGTGAACGTCGTCGTCACCAGGTAGTAGTTGCCGTTGTAGTACTCCAGCCAGGGGTCGGCGCCCTTCTGGGACTTGACCGGGTTGGTGTACGGCTTGCCGTCGGCCGCGGCGGCGGGCGACGCCGGCTGGAGGGTGACGAGCGACGCGAGCAGGGCCAGCAGTGCGGCCCCCAAGGTCACCCAGTGCCGGACTTGAATGCGGAACACGGCAAGTCCCTTCGGGGAGCGGCTCTAGAGGGGGGAGGAAACAAGAAGGGATTGTTCGAAACTGCGAACGTTGTGCGTAACTTCGGCCAGAAGGTAAAGGTGAGGCAGGAGGGACGTCAATGGATGCGACACGATTTGATGCCTACGAGCCCGCCGGAACGGATCGCGGAGGGGGGTGAGTCGGCGTTCGCACGGTGAAACAGCAACAGGAGAACGCGGGGCAAGCCGGGCGGTAGGGCGTCTGGAGCATCATGCGCGCCGCGGAATGAGGACCGGGCCTGGAGAGATGAACTCGCCGATGCCGGAGCCGAGTTGGAGGGGCGGGCCGCAGCGCGATCTGGCTCGGCGGCAGCACGGGGCCGGCGACACGGGCGTACACCTCGCTCCGCCTCGCCCGCGACCGGGCGGCGGACGGGGCCGCCCCCGCCCGCGCTTCGCGGGTCAGCGCAGGGTGCGTACGAACACGTCGCCGATGAGGTTGGTGTCCTCGGGGACGAGGCCGGGGTGGTACGAGTCGAAGACGGCCGTGGACTCGTCCGCGCTCAGCGCCGCCCGCCCCACCGTGAGCGGGTTGCCGTCCTGCCCCGGTGACAGCAACTCCTCCTGCCCGGTGAACAGATCGCGCAGGATCAGCCCGAGCGAGCGGCGATCGGCGTCTGCCGTGTTGAGCAGCAGCTTCGAGCCGTCGGCGGACAGATCCGACAGCAGGGTGAGATCGGTGGGCGCGTGGCCGTCGTACCGCTGGAGCGTGCCGGTGCGCAGATCACGGACGAAGGCGTTCCAGGCCGTACCGGTGTTTCCGTTGGGATCGGCGCCGGGGACCAGATCGGTGGCCACCGAGTTGAATCCGACCGTGGACCCGTCGGCGCTGAGCACCGGTGCGACCGCCGACCTGTCGGCCGCCGCCCCGTCATGGGTGGCGTCGGCCTGCACGGTCTGTCCGCTCTCCCGGTCGTAGACCAGGATGTCGCCCTGGTCGTCGTCGGACGGCCCGGAGTAGCCCTCCAGATAGGCGACCCTGCGCCCGTCCGCGCTCATCGAGATCTGATCGCACCGGTGGAAGTTCTTCGAACCGTCCGACTCCCGGCTGACCCGCCGCACTTCCCCCGTCTCGCGATCCAGCAGCATGACCCGGCAGGCGAAGGCAGTGTTCGGATCGACGACGGGCCGGGCGACGAAGGCGACGTACCGCCCGTCGGCGCTGATGGGCGCGATGCCGTACGACGCGACGTAGCCCTCGTCCATCGCGGGAGCCAGCCGTTCGAGGGTGCCGGCGCTCAGATCCATGACGTGGACGGAGGACGTCGCGGTCGCGGTCGCGTACGACCCGAAGGTCAAATACCGCCCGGAATCAGAGAGTTGCGGTGTGGACGTGGTCTCCCCCGGCACCACGACCCGCCGCAACGGCTCCCCGGGCCCCGTCCGGTAGTACACGCTGTTCCGCACATCGGTCCCCGGCCCCAGGTTGGTAGCCGACGACATGAAGGCCACGACCCGCCCGTCCGCGCTGACCACGGGTTCGGTGGAGTGGCCGTTGCCGCCGGTGACGCCGTCGGGGGCCACACTGATCCGCTCGGTGCGTGGCACGACGGCCGACGCGGCCGACGCGGCCGACGCGGGCGACGCGGGCGACGCGGGCGACGCGGGCGCGGCGGGTGTGACGACGGCCGCGACCACCAGCACGCAACCGAAGCCACTCACCAACACACGTAACACAGGTCTCTTCACTGGACTGGCTCCCCCTCGGACAGACCGGACGACGATGAAAGCGCGCTCCCGGCGAAGGGTCAATGCCTTGAACTACCTTGCGAGGGTGGATCTCTTCTCGCCTTCCTGGGCAGCGCTGCGCACGGCCGTCGCCGACCTCACGGACAAGGACTTCGAACAGCCGTCGGGCTGCGCGGGCTGGCTGGTGAGAGACCTCGTCTGCCACCTGATCATCGACGCCCAGGACGTCCTGATCACCCTGGTCACCCCCGCGGCCACCGACGCCGCCCCCACGGCCGACGCGACGACGTACTGGCACGTGACCCACGAACCCCCGGCCGCCGAGGACCCTCTGGCGTCCCTGACCGTCCGCCTGGCCGCCGCGTACGAGGACATGGCCCTGCTCACATTCCACCTGGACGACGTGGGCTCCGCGGCGGCCCGCGCCGCCGAACTGGCCGACCCCGCCGCCCGGGTGACCACCCAGAACCAGATCCTCACGGTCGAGGACTACCTCACGGCGTACGTCCTGGAGTGGACCCTCCACCACCTGGACCTGACCGCCCACCTCCCGACCCGGCAGGGCCCGTCCCCGACCACCCCGGGCCCGTCCCCGGAGAGCCTGGCTCATTCCCGTACGGCGCTGGAGCGGATCGCGGGTACGGCGTTCCCGGGCTCCCTCACCGACGAGGACGCTCTGCTGATCGGCACGGGCCGCAGGGCGCCGTCGGATACGGAGAGGGCCGAACTCGGGCTTCTGGAAGGGAAGTTGCCACTCGTCCTGGGCTGAGAGGCCAAGGGGGCCCGCGGTCGGCGGTTCGGTCACACATCCCGCGTACGCAGCGCGACGTACCCCCCGAGGGTCGCGGCCACCGTCCACCCGAGCAGCACGATCAGCCCGGCCCCCGGCGAGAGGGTCGCGTCGCCCGACTCGGCCACCCGCATGATCCGGGCGCCCGCCTGGGTGGGCAGGTGGACGGCGATCGTCCGGAGGCCGGGGATGTTGAGCATGAGGGTCGGCAGGACGAAGTGGAACGGGACCAGCACGCCGAGGGAGACCGCGGCACCGCGCAGCACGACCGCCACACCACCGCTGAACACGGCGATCAGGGTCATGCCCACGACCGCCCCCACAAGCGCCCTGGGCACCCCCGGGCCGTCCAGCGGCACGGCGAGGCTCCCGAGTGCCCGCTCGGAGGCGAGAAAAGCGACCGGCACGGTGACGAGCGACACCGCGAGCGCCAGTCCCGCGCCGACGGCGAGCTTGCCCCCGTAGAGCAGTCCGCGTCGGGGCACGGCCGTCAACGAGGTCCGGATCATGCCGCCGGAGTACTCACCACAGACGAGAAGGACGACGAAGACCACCAGCACCAACTGGCCCATACCCACCCCGACGAACCCGGCATCGGCAGGATGAAAGTCGGCTCGGACCAGTGAACTACCTTCCTCGATGGCCTTCTTGACGGACAGACAGTTGACGACACCCACTCCGACGCTGATCACGAACGTGAGGAGGAGCGTCCAGCTGGTGGACCGCACGGTCCGCGCCTTGGTCCATTCGGAACGGACGACTGCGACGAAGGTGGCGGCGGCCCTCACGATCCCCCCTCGGCGCGGGGTTCGGCAGGGAACTCGGCGGTGAACTCGGCGTCCAGCGCGGTCAGCCGCATGAACGCCTCCTCCAACGAGCCGCGCTCGACGGCCAGTTCATGCACGGTCACCCCGTGCGCGGAGGCGATACGGCCGACACTCGCCGCATCCACCCCCACGACCAGTACGGTCCCGTCGGCCTGTTCGTGAAAGTCGATGCCCTTCCCGGAGAACAGCGAGACCAGCCGCGCCCTCTCCGGGGTCCGGACCCTGACCTTCGGCACGGAGTCGGCCTCGATGAATCCGTCCATGTCGGTGTCGGCGAGGAGCCGCCCCCGCCCGACGACGACCAGACGGTCGGCGGTCCGCGCCATCTCGCTCATCAGATGGCTGGACAGGAACACGGTCCGCCCTTCGCCCGCCAACTCCCTTACCAACATACGGATCCAGCGCACTCCGCCCGGGTCCAGCCCGTTGACGGGTTCGTCGAGCAGGAGGATCTCGGGTTCCCCGAGCAGCGCGGTGGCGATCCCCAGCCGCTGCCCCATCCCGAGCGAGAACCCCCCGACCCGCCGCCCCGCGACCCCGTCCAGCCCGGTCCGCCCGAGCACCTCCCCCACCCGCCGCCTCGGCAGCCGATTGCTCTCGGCGACACAGAGCAGATGGTGGTAGGCGGTACGCCCGGGATGCGCGGCCCTGGCCTCCAGCATGGCCCCGACCGTCCGCAACGGCTCACGCAACTCCCCGTACCGGCGCCCGTTCAGCAACACCCGCCCGCCATCGGGCCGGCACAGCCCGACCATGGCCCGCATCGTCGTCGACTTCCCGGCCCCGTTGGGCCCGAGAAACCCGGTGACCCGCCCGGGTTCGGCCCGGAAGGAGAGCCGGTCGACGGCGAGGGAGGCCCCGTACCGCTTACCGCGCTCTGCGCGACGGCCCTCCTCCTCGGAACGGTCGCGGGCGCGCCCCGGGGCTGGCAACACGGCGTCGGCTTCCTGATCGTGGGCATCGCGATCCTCGGGGCCACGTGGACGACGGCGTTCGCGGTCCGGGAACGGCGCGCCCTGACCCGGGCGGAAGCCGTCCGCCGCGAGGAACGGTCCCTCCACCACGAACGCCTCCGCATCGCCCGCGAACTCCACGACGTGGTCACCCACACCATGGGCGTCATCACGGTCAAGGCGAGCGTCGCCAACCACGTCCTGGCATCCCGGCCCGAGGAGGCCCACGACGCACTCAGGATCATCGAGACGGTCAGCCGAGAGGCGATGACGGAGCTGCGCGGCATCCTGCGAGTACTACGCGTGCCACCGCCCCCGGACGCGGAACGGGACGACGAACGAGACGACGAACGAGACAGCGAACGAGACAGCGAACGAGACGACAAACCGGCCGATTTGACCCCGACACCGGGTCTGCCGGACATCCCCACGCTCGTCCACGGCGCCCAACAAGCCGGACTCCAGGTGAAGTTGACCATGCCCAAACGGCACGTCCACCAACCACCGCACGGCATCGGCCTGGCCGCCTACCGCATCGTGCAGGAAGCCCTGACGAACGTCATGACCCACGCCGCCCCGACGACTTGCACCGTACGGATCGAGACGACCGCGGTCGGCCTGCGCCTGGAGGTCCGCGACGAGGGGCCGCCAGCTGTTCGCGACCGAGGGCGCCACGGCTCCCGACCGGCCGGCGGACACGGCATCCCCGGAATGCGCGAGCGGGCCAAGCTGTACGGCGGCACGCTCACGGCCGCCCCGCACCCCGACGGCGGCTTCCGCGTATCCGCCCATCTGCCGTACCACCCGCAGCAGCCACCGGAGCCCCAGTGACGACGCCCGCCCCCGCCTCCCCCACCCGCATCCTGATCGCCGAGGACCAGGCCCTGCTGAGCGGCAGCTTCCGCGTCCTGATCGACTCCGAACCGGACCTGATCACGGTGGGCGAGGCAAGCACGGGCGCCCAGGCGGTGGCCATGGCCCGCACCGAACACCCCGACCTGGTCCTGATGGACATCCGCATGCCGGAACTGGACGGCATAGAAGCGACCCGCCGCATCTGCGCGTCCCCTCTCACCGCCGACGTACGCGTCCTCATCCTCACCATGTTCGACCTGGACGACTACGTCTTCGCCGCCCTCCGCGCCGGCGCCGGCGGCTTCCTCCTGAAGGACACCCCACCGGCCGACCTCCTCACCGCGATCCGCGTCATCGCGACGGGCGAGGCACTACTCGCCCCGACCGTGACCCGCCGCCTGATCGAGGAGTTCTGCCGCCGCCCCCCGGCCCCGACCCCCACACCCCTCACCGGAGTCACCGACCGCGAACGCGAGGTCCTCCACCTCATCGCCACCGGCTCCTCCAACACCGAGATCGCCCACACCCTCCACCTCAGCCCCGGCACGGTAAAAACCCACATAGGCCACCTCCTGACCAAACTCAACGCCCGCGACCGCGCCCAACTCGTCATCACGGCTTACGAATCGGGCCTGGTCCGGCCCACGGGAGTCAGGCACATTCGCCAGCGGTGAAGGGCGATCTCTCAGCGGGCTCCGCCCATGGGCCCTCTGGCGACGGCCTGCTCACGATCTCCGCGGCAGAACCACAAGGCGGGTGACGAAGCTGTTGAGGCAGGCGCGATACCTGGCGTCTGTCCGGGGTGGTCTCAACGGCTTCTCCGGTTCAGCCGCCGTACTGGAAACGCACCGACTCTCCGAGCACCGAGCGGGCGCCATCGAAGTCGGCCAAGCGGGACGCCACTGTGGCCACGGCGAGGCGTTCCGGAAGGGCCGCGGAGAACTTCAGGCCGCGCACAGCCCGGCGGTCCACGTCTGGCAGTACGAGGTTCTCGCCGACGCTGTCACGAGCCGCACGCCAGTCGGCCGGAGTGAGGTTCTCGCGCAGGCGCAGCCAGCTGTCGGTGGGCCGTTGCAGGGGATCGGCGACCGACTGGAGTGTGGCTGCCAAGGTGGCGTTGGCGCGATAGCCGGCCCAGGTCCACCAACGGACGTCTGAGCCGACGCGCGTGATCAACGTGCCACCCGGGTGGACGGTCTCAGGTGCGTCGGTCTCACGCTGTTCGGCCAGGCATGCCTCCGCACGCCGGGTGAGGGAGACCGGCGGGGCCGTGCCCAGCAGCACCTCGCGCATGGCGCGCGTCAGGGCGTATGACAGTCCGACGACGCCACCGTTCATCCACTTGGCGATTCCACCGCTGTCTGCCGGTTCGACGAAGACCCGTTTGCGCAGCCAGTCGATGTACGTGACCTGCCAACTGCGTCCGCCGAGCAGCAACCGCCTGGGGCCGGGGCGCTCCTCTGTGAGCACACTCGGGTCGGTGCGGCCGATCTCCGTCCGTCCGGACAGGACGGTGAACTGCGGAGGCGCGGTAAAAGACGCGGTGAGTTCGATGAAGTGGCGTTTGCCGAAGCGGCGTTCCGCCTCTGGGCCGACGAACAGCATCCCACCGTCGCTGTCGAGAAAGCCCTCCTCGGTGAGGAAGCGCAGGATCGGGGCAGCCGACTTGTCGAAAGGCGCAAGGCCGTTCCACTGCCGATCCCACAACTGGTCACCGAGCTTGTGCTGTTGCAAGGTCACGGCGAGCAATTGCTGAGCCACCAGGTGACGCGGCTCCGGCGGCGGGACGACCGGTTCCACCCAGCCCCGCGACCACAGCAGCAACAACCCCGCCGCCTGCAGCAACGTGTCCTTGCGGGTGGTGAGGAACAGACAGTTCCGCACGGTGCCGGACCGCCTGCCGGTGCGGCCGATGCGCTGCAGGAACGAGGCGACGGAGGCCGGTGAGTCGATCTGGATGACGCGTTCCAAGTCGCCGACGTCAATGCCGAGTTCGAGAGTTGACGTGGAGACGATGACGCAGTCGCGCGCCTCGGCGAACGCCTGCTCGGAACGGGTGCGTTCATCGACGGAGAGCGAGGCGTGAGACAGGAAGACGGTCACCTCGCGCGCGCGAAGCGCCGCGCCCAGCTCTTCGACCTGGCGGCGCGAGTCGCAGAAGACGAGCCGCTTCTCTCCTCTGTGCAGCGCCGCGATGAGTTTGGCCGCGTTGTCGAGGGAGCCGACGTAGTCGAGTTCCACTTCGCCCGCAGGCCTGCTGGGCGACTCGATGCTCGCCTTGTCGCCGTGTCCGCTGCCGCCGGTGGCCGGCAGACGCACTCCGGGGGCGACGACCTGACCGGTGCGACGGCCGACGCCCGCGCCTTGCAGCCAGTGCAGCAGCTCGGCCGGGTTGCCGACGGTCGCCGAGAGTCCGACGCGCTGGATGGGCCGTCCGGTGACCCGTTCCAACCGTTCGAGCACGGCCAACAGGTGCCATCCACGGTCGTCCCCCGCGAACGCGTGCACTTCGTCGACGACGACGGCCCGCACGCTCCCCAGCAGGCGGGCATGATCGGTCTTGACGCCGATCAGCATCGCTTCGAGCGACTCGGGCGTGGTCAGCAGGATGTCCGGTGCCTCGGCCCGGATGCGCTGCCGTTGCGATTCCTTGGTGTCGCCGTGCCAGAGCGCGGCCCGGCGCCCCAGCCACTGGGCGTACGTGTCGACGCGGCCGACCAGGTTGTTGAGGAGTGCCTTGAGCGGGCACAGGTACAGCACGGATGTGCCTGTCCACTTCTGCTCGGCCATCGCCGACAGCAGGGGGAAGCAGGCCGCCTCGGTCTTGCCCCCCGCCGTCGGAGCCAGCAGTACGGCGTCCTGCCCCTCCATGAGCGGGGGGATCGCCGCCCGCTGCAGGGGGCGCAGATCGGGCCAGCCGAGGGTGTTGACGATGTGATGCAGGACGACGGGGTCGAGTCGGTCGAGTACGTCGACGTCCTCGTCACCCGGGTCTTTCCCGGCCGGGAGTCCCGCGTCCGCCATTACAGCTCCAGGTCGATGTCATCGGCCGACGCGGAGTCTCCGGAGACCGCGGCCGCCAGATTTCGCTCGACGTCGGTGAGTTCGCTGCCGACGACCGTGAGTCGGTAGTGCTGCCGGGGGTCGAAGTCGTCGAACTGGTCCACGCGGTCGAGTACATCCCCGACGAGTTTCTTCAGGAACAGCCGGGGAGCCACTCCGACCTTCCCTCCCAGTGCCCCGCCGACGGCCACCGCGAGGTCCGCGACATACACGTCGTCGACGACCTTCCGCACACGGTCGGGAGCTTCTGCGGCATCGGCGTACAGGTCACGGATGGTGAGGCCGAGTCCGACCAAGGACTCCTGGTTGAAGCCGGGAAGCCTGATCTGCACGGCGCGAGGGTTGTCGAAGCGCGGGTCGGTGGTGAAGTCGGTGGCCAGCCGCTGGGCCAGCGGTGCCAGCCGCTGCACACCCTGCTGACCGTCGTAGAAGGCCGGGGTACCCGTGATCACCAGATACAGGCCGGGGAAACGGCCCGAGTGCACCTCGTCGATGAGCTGTCGCAGCGCGTTGAGTGCCTTGTCCCGGGCGTCCGACCGGACCCGCTGCAACGTCTCCACCTCGTCGAGGACGACGAACAGCCCAGTGTGTCCCGAGTCGCGCAGCACCGTGAGGAGCCCCTGCAGGAAACCGAGTGCACCGAAGTGGTCGAGGTCGCCGCGCACCCCGGCAGACCTGCGGGCGGAGGCTGCCACGTGCGGCTGGCCGCCGAGCCAGGCCAGGACGGCCGCGGCGGTCGCCTCGTCACCATCGGCGAGGGCGGCACGGTAGCCGCGCAGCGCGGTGGCGAACGA
Source organism: Streptomyces phaeolivaceus (assembly GCF_009184865.1). Taxonomy (NCBI): domain Bacteria; kingdom Bacillati; phylum Actinomycetota; class Actinomycetes; order Kitasatosporales; family Streptomycetaceae; genus Streptomyces; species Streptomyces phaeolivaceus. The sequence goes on from NZ_CP045096.1 coordinate 2,543,558, forward strand.
CGGGGCGTGCCGGGAGACCTCGGCGAGCCGCGCGACGAGCAGCTTCTCCACCTCTCCCGGAAGATCGTCCTCGGTCGCACCGGCGGCGAGGGCGTCCTCCTCCAGGGCGTAGAACCAGGCATCGACGACTGGTCGGAGAGCGCTCGCGGGGAAGCTGGACGTGGTGAGGCGCTCGGTGAGCCGCCGGTAGACCGTCTCCAGCCTGTGCAGCGGTGTCTCGTTCTCCGAGATCTGGATCTCGGCCACGGCGAAGTTACGGCGCTTGGCCCGCTCCCCCAACCAGCGGGTGAAGAACGTCTTGCCGGACCCGTACTCGCCCCGCACGGCCTTGAACACGGACCCGCCGGACGCCACGGCGTCCAGTTCCGCGTCCAGAGCCGCTTCGAACCGGTCGAGTCCGGTGGCCAGCAGGTCGAGACCGCTGTCGGGCACGGCACCGCGTCGCAGGGCATCGATGACGGTGCGGCGGCGGGCGACGCTCACCTGGGCGGGGCGCTGGGATCCGGTGGTGCTCACAAGAAGCAGTCTTCCATTTCCCAGGGCACGCCCGTGCGGGGGCGAGACGCCCTCTTCGCCGAATCGGTTGACGGTCACCTGAAGACACTGCTGGAATCACTCTCCGTACATACGGCAGCGTGGGAGTGGGACGAACGTGGCGGCACTCGACAATGTGAAGCTGAAAGACGTACTCGCGGATGTCGCGTCGGGCTCCTTACAGTTGCCCGACTTCCAGCGGAACTGGAAGTGGGACGACGACCGGATCCGCGCCATCATCGCGACGGTGACGCTGGATTATCCGCTCGGTGTGGTGATGACACTGCAGACCGGCGGCGCCACCCGCTTCCGCTCCCGGACACTCACCGGAGCACGCCCGGACGGGGATCCGGCGGCGGACCTCCTTCTTCTGGATGGGCAGCAACGCCTCACTTCCCTCTTCCAGGCCCTGTGGCTGGACGCCCCGGTGGAGAGGAGTTCTTCTCCGCCCTGCCGGTCATCCGCGAACACGGATATCTCCTGGTCCGGGGCGACGACGGCTGCCTCTCGGGCATCGTCACCGCCGCCGACGTGACGGACCGTTTCGAAGGCGCGGCACGGCCCTTCTTCATCGTCGGGGAGATCGAGTCCCTGCTGCGGCGATGCCTGGGCGCGGCACTGGACGAGGAGACCATCAAAACCGTTCAGACGAACAAGAAGGCCGAGCACCGCACCGGCCAGGTCTCCGACCTCATGTTCGGCGACTATCTGAAGCTCCTCGACGGCGACCAGACCAAGACATCACTGGCCGAGGCCGCCGACGCCAACTGGGAAGCCCTCAAGTGGCCCAACATGCCCAGGGAGCAGTTCATCGGCCGTCTGAAGCGAGTGAAGGACATCCGCAACCGGATCGCCCACTTCGACGAGAAGCCGCTCCCGCAGGAGCTGCTCGACGAGCTGACGACTTTCGCGAAGGTGCTACGGGCGTTCGTGTCCTGAGGCGGCGGGTGGCGGTCTCAGGAGGTCCGGTACGTCGGTGCAGCGTGGGGCCGGTGTCCTCCGGGACACCGGCCCCGTGTGCCGGGATCGGGAAACTGCCTGGCCCGGTCAGCCGACGAGCTCGACCATGACGGTCGCCGTGCCGGACACATGCGTGGCGTCGCCCGCGTAGGTGACCGTGTACTGGGGATACGTCATCCAGTCAGGCGGGGTGTCACTGAAGTGGAAGCTGCCGTCCCGTCTCCGCGGCCACGAGCCGGTCGGGCGCACCCGACGACGAGGCGAGCCGTGGCTTGCCGTACCAGACGGGGTTGTCGTCCAGGCGGACGGTCGGGTTCGCCTCGGCGATGGCGACCGACCCGATGCCGGCGTCGAAGACGGTCGCCTGGTAGCCGGAGAAAAGCCGGTCGCCGGCGAGGGCTACGCTCTCCGGTTCGGTGTCGGTCCCTGTGGAGACGCGCCGCGTCTCGGTCAAGGTCGCGGTGTCGATGACGGAGATCGCGTCAGCGTCCGGGAGCGCCACGTACAGGGTGGACTCGTCGGCCGACTCGGCCATGCCCCGCGCCCCGTCGAGACCCTCCACCTTCTTCACGACCTGCCCGTCGTGGTCGGTGGCCAGCACAGCGTCGTCGCCGGGCGAGCTGACATACACATGGCGGCTGTCGGCGAGGGTCTGCCAGTGCGACCGCAGGGGCAGGACGATGCCGCCCTGGGACTGTGCCGCTGCCGTGCCGGGGGCACCGAGCAGATTGAACGACGTGGCGGCCAGGACCAGCGCGACACCCGCCGCACGTCTTCGTAAATGCACCTTAGGAGCTCCTTCGCGTACGGAACCGGCCGCACGGGCGCGGCCGGCGGAACAACTGTATTGATCCGCACTGACATTGGGCCCGCAGAATGATCACGTGCGGAGCGCGCGGCAGGCCACGGACTCGCCGCATCCGAGCAGCTCCAGAGGTACGGGTGGCGCCGACTGCGTCGAGATCGTCGTCGCACCCTGCGCCGTTCATTCCCGGCGAACACACGGCTCGGGATGCCTTCAGTCGAACGCCAGAGGCACCCCGGCCGCTGTCAGTTCGCCCCGAGGGCGAACTGCTCGCGCAGCAGCCCCTCATGGAGCCGTAGCGTGCGCCCGTCCGGCAGGGTCTCCAGCACCTGCACGCCGTCGTAGTTGAGGAGCTGCCGCAGGACCGCCGCGAAGCCGTCGCCTCGGGTGGTGGGCATGCCCGCGCGCTGGGCGAGAGCGGTCACGGGCAGTGTGCCACCCGCGTCGAGCAGCGCGGCGAGGGCCTTGTGGACCTGCTCCTGCTGCGGCTTGCGGGCCAGCCCGTCGAGCTGCACCTGATACGTCTGCGAGTCGAGCAGCGCCTTCACGAGCACCTCGGTCCGGGAGACGAGGGTCGGTGTGAGCAAGGTGTCCTCTCCCCCGGCGGTCGGTGCCACGTCGAACAGCGCGTCGGGCAGCGACTCAGGGTCGGGCTGCTTCCTGCGGGGTTTCGCCGCCCCCTTCTTCGGAACCGCGCCGACCAACTGGGCCGAACGCTCGCCCGGCACCGGCCTGCCCGCCTCCTCCGGAGCCCACCAGGGTGGCCGCTGGTCTCCCAACTCCCGCCACCCCTTGGGCGGTTCCGCCCCGAACGGCAGGAAGGCGAGGACCGGGATGGTGAACTCGGCGAGGGAGGCTCCGCCGTGGTAGCCGGCCTTGAGAGCGGTGTAGCGGGAGTCCGCGTCCCAGAGCGCGACGATGGACGCGCCGGGCTCGGGCCAGACCACACGCGGCCCGGTGAGGGCGATCTCCCGTTCGCCGATCGGTCCGCCACCGGGCAGGCGGTGGCGCGCGGACGCGGGCTCGGTGGTCGCGTCGGCCTTCGTTCCGTGCCGGTCGACGACGTGGCCGTGATCGCTGGTGACGACGACCGCCATGCCCTGGGCCGCCGCCACCCGGAGCAGATCGCGCAGGCCGGGTACGTCGTCGACCCGCCAGGTCCCGTCGCCGATTTTCTGCTCCTTGGCGAGGCGGTCGTCGATGGCATTGAGGACGACGGCGACATGGGTCCTGCCGTCGGTGAGCGCTTCCGTGAGAGCGGGGCCGAAGGTGTCGCCCGCGGTCTCGGTGCGCAGGTCGTCCTTGTGGAAGACGGCGGCCGGTGCCCCGCTCCACAGCTTCAGCGCGGGGAAGAGCCTCTTCTCGTCGGCCTGGGTGCCCTTCATCAGGGTGCCCGCGAAGAGCGATGTCCGGGACACGGCCGTCACCGTGGGGAGGGCGGCGGCCATCGCCCGTCGACGCGGGGTGTCCTCGGCCAGCGGGTCGAACTCCGCCCAGGAGCGGCGCAGTTCCTCACCGAGTTCGTTCGCTATGGCCGCGCTCATGCCGTCGAGCACGAGGAGCAGCACCCGCCTCTCCTCCCCGCGCCGGACGACGGGTCCGACCACCCGGTCGAGGAAGGTCTCGACGGTGAGCATGGCGCCGGGCCGGGTGCCGTCCTGTGTCCAACCGGACAGCGAGCGCGCGAAGTTCGCGTCGATCTGCCGCCGCCGGTCCCGGACGCGCGCGCCGAGGGTGTCGTAGGCGGCCTTGAGAACGGAGTCCGGGTCGCCACCGGCCTCGATGTACTCCAGGGCGAGGTCGGCCCAGCCGGTCTCGCCGATGTGTCGCTGTATGGCGTCGGCGACGGTTGGGGCGTCGGTGGACGGATCGGTGGCCAGCCAGAGGGCGAGGCGCTGCCCCATGCGGGCACGCTCGATGCGGGCGGACTCCTCCGGGTCGGCGGCGAGCCTGTGGTCCGCGAGTCGTCGCACGGCCGCCGTGACCGTAGCGGCTTCGCCCGCCGCGAGGGCCCGGCCGACGGCGGTGAACCGGGCTTCCAGTCCGCCGCGCAGGACGGGGCTCGCCGCTACGGCCGCCTCCGCGCCGAACTGGCGGGCCAGCACGGCGGCCCGGTCGAGCACGATGCCGCTGGTGCGGCGCGCTTCGCGGGCCTGGTCGGCGTCGACGCCGCCGATCCGGTGTCCGGCCGTCAGCAGCGTGCTCACGTATTCCTCGGCGGACCGTCCGAAGACGCCCACCAGGGCGTCGAGTTGTTCGCCGACGGCCGGGGGCTGGTCGCCGAAGTAGCGTTCGGCACGGCCCCGGGCCTGATACGTCTCGGGTGCGGGCTCGGCGTGCCGCCACAATGCCTCGCATACGAGGCCGAAGGCGGCGGCGTCCGTACCGCGCTCGGCGTCGACGAGAGCGAGCAGAGCGCGCCCCGCGAGACCTGCCTGGTCCTCCTCCCCGAGGAAAGCGGTCAGCCCGGCGCGCTCGGGACCCCGCAGGGTCGGCAGCCGCTCGGGAGCTCCGGGCCGGGTAGACCAGTGCAGCAAGGTCTGCGCGTCGAGCCGGTCCTCGCCGTGGCGCCGCGTACCGCCCTCGGTGTCGTAGCGGCCGAGGCGCAGGCGGCGCTGGGCGAGAGCGGTGAGGGCGTACTGCCGGGACAGCCAGCCGCCGGGCACCGGCGGCCAGCCGCCGGGCGGGGTCGCGTCGAGCAGCGCTTCGGCGGCCCAGTTGGCGTCCTTCAGGCGAGGGTCGATCTGCCGGGCGCCGAACGCCTCCCGCACGACGTCCCAGCTGTCGACCATGTCGATGCGCTTCTTGTGGACGCGGGCGACGATCGCCGGGTCGAGTTCGTTCTGCTCGCGGTCGGTGAGGACGACCAGGACGGCGGGGCCGGGGCGCCGGCCCGTCAGATGGTCGAGGACGAGTTCGTGGACGGCGAGCGGTGAGGGCGCGACCGCGACGCCGGCCGTCCGACCCTCGCCCCAGGCGGGTTCGGTGGTCCCGTCCCACTGAAGCGCCGACCGCAGGAGCACGACCCGGCGCCTGCCCCCGCCGTCTCCGGTCAGGGAGGCGGCGAGGGAGGACTCCGAGGACAGGTACTGGGTCACGGTCGCGGTGTTCAAGCGGACAGCGCCCGGTGCGGCGGCGACGGTGTCCGTCATTCGACGACCTTCCAGGTGATCTCGATGGTCGCGTCGGGGTGGCGGGCGGCCAGTTCGGACAGTTCCGCCCGGAGGTCGGCGGCGGCGCGTGCCACGGTCGTACGGCGGCCACCGGCCGTCCGCGCGGAGCCGCCGCCCGAGGAGGCCGACGTGGGTGCCTCCGGCGGGGCGTAGGGGATACGCGGGTCGCTGGTCGGTGTGTTCAGGGACAGGTCGTCGGCCGTGGGCCGCGGCGCGACGGGCGCGGGCGGCTGGGCGGCGGCCTGGTTCCGCTTCAGCAGGGCGACGACCTCGCGCTGGGTACGGGCGAGGGCCTCGCGCAGGTCCGCGGTGCGCTGGTCGTCCCGGGCCACGTTGCGCAGCGATTCGAGCAGCGCCTCGCCCTCAGGTCCGGTGGCGAGTTCCAGGGTGCTCCAAGGGGCGGAGGCCACGGCCTCGGCGACGGCGCGGGACTGCTTGATGGAGGTCCCGTAGCGGTCGGCGCTGGTCTCGCCGAGGTCGAAGGAGGCGAGGGCCTCCACGGTCCTCTTCGCCCCGGCCGCGCCCTTGCCGGCCTCCGCCGTGAGCGCGTCCAGCAGTTGCAGGGAGCGACGGGCGAGGGCGAGCCGTCCGGTGTCGGCGGTCTGGTCGAGGCCGAGGAAAGAGGCGTGGGCCTCCAACTGGTGCACCAGGTCCGCCGCGTGGTCCCGGTGGGCTCGGGCGGCCTCGATGATCTGGCGGGCGAACTGGTTGATCATGCGACCGCGCCACAGGGCGGGCGGCTTGGCGCCGAAGATCGTCTCGAAGCGCTGCCGTGCGATGTCCCAGTCACTTTCGGCGGGCCGCGGCTGGTTGCGCAGCGCGTCGAGGTCCTTGATCGCGGACAGTTCGGGCGCGGGGTCGAGGACGGTGCCGCCGCGTACCCACACCCGGTCGTCCATCTCGGCGAAGGAGGCGACGACGAGCCGGGCGAGGAAATCGGGCAGGCCGCGCGGGTCGGGCTTGTCCGTCCAGTCGGTCAGGGTGATCAGGGTCAGGTCCCCGGTGACGCCCTGGGCGCTGGCGAGCTGACGGAAGTGGTCGGCCCAGTAGCGGGACAGCTCGAAGTACGCCTCCTTCTGCTGCCCGAGGCGCAGGGGTCCGGCGATCCGCTGCATGAGCTTGCGGTCGACGGCCGGGACCTCCACCCGCCCGTCACGCGCTTCGGCGGCGGACCGGACGTGGGTGAACACCTTCTTGGTGTCGATCGACTTGACGGCGATGCCGGTGCCGTCGGGGTCGAGGTCGGGGTGCGCCGGGTACTGGTGGACGAGCAGCTTGCCCGCGACATGCCGGATACCGTCGTGCAGGCTCTGCCCGATGGACAGGGTGAGACCGTCCACGTCGGGCAACGCGACGAGGTGGTCGTCGAAGTCGGGCACGACGTCGGCGGCCTGCTTCTGGGCGAGCCCGTACGCCTGCTTGAAGGCACCCTTGACCTGCTTGAGCAGAGCCTCCCGCTGGGTTTCGAGGAGCCCCTTGGCGCGGCTGCGGTTGTCGGCGTTGAGATGGCCGGCGTACTGGGTGTCGAAGCGGTGCTCGTCGGCGAGGGCCTTGTCGATGACGACGAGGCGCCGGAAGTCCGCGAAGCGCTGTGCGGACAGGTGGGCGGGCAGCCAGGCGACGACACGGGACCGCTCGCCCTGCTGACGTTCGCGCAGCCGCCGGATGCGGTTGACGTCCTCGACCGGGCCCCACTCCCCCTCATCGAAGGGGAGGTCTATGGCGATGCGCCAGCGGCCGTCCTCCTGCGGCATCAGATCGTGGTCGGGCAGCTCGTCCTCGTCGGCGACGTTGCCGAACACGATCTCGGCGGTGCGGGAGGTACCGCGCCATACGAAGCCGAGCTGGTCGCTCAACTGCCCGTGCTCGACGCCCAGTTCCTCGGACAGCAGACGGCGCGCGAGGGCGACCCGGTTGCCGGGGTTGTCGTTGACCTGGGCGTTGGCGATGACGGAGTCCACGTCGACGCCTGACAGCTCCAGCCGTACGCCGGGGTTGGCGTCGGTGCCGGTCTCCTTGATCTCGGGGAACCTGGCCGCCCAATCGGCGACCTTGTTCTTGATGATGCCGACCTCGGCGCCCGGGATGGGCGCGAGCACCGACCCGTGGTTGAGCGCGCCGAGCCGCCGGACGGTCAGCTCGGCCAGCGCCGGCACGCTGGGCGCGAGCGCGGACAGCAGCAGGGTGCACACGAGCCGGTTGTCGCCGACGAACATGCGGCAGCGGTGGGCACGCTGCTGGTCGGTGATGGCCTCGGGCCGGTTGACGAACTGCTCGACGTCGTCCTCGGTGATGTCGTACGAACTGAGCAGGTAGGGCCGCAGCTTGGTCTTGTACAGCTTGTCGGCGGCCTCGAAGACGACCTTCAGACTGTCGGTGAACGGCTTGTCACCGCCCTTGGCGATCACCGGGTAGAGGTCGCCGACGGGGATGAGCTGCCCGAGCCGGATCTCGCCCCGGTGGTCGGCGAGGAGTTCGCCCATCAGCTTCAGACCGGTACGGGAGCGCTGCAGCGCGGACGAGATGTGGACGAGGGTGTCCATGAACGCCGGCGAGAACGGGTACGTCAGCCGGAACGACTCCGCGTCCGCGCCGGTCGTGCCCTTCTCCGAGCCGAGGAGGGTGTCCCAGACCTGGGTGCCGACCCGCTTGGTCTGCTCGAAGGCCGCGTCGATGAGCCTTTCCGCGTCGGCGTCCTTCGGCTTGAGGATGCGCGCGTGAGCGATCTGTGGGAGGTTGCGGTCCTCCAGGGTGATCTTGTCGAAGCGGCCGGAGGCCAGGTTCAGGGTGTCCTGGATGGAGGCTTCCGCCGCGCCGGACACCTCTTCGCCGACGAGTTCCCGCAGGTCGCGCTGGCGGGCGATGAACGACACGACGGGGATGGCACGTCGGGCGTCGCCGCCCTCCACGAAGTTCGTGATCTTGCTGGCCTCGCGGGCCACGAACTTCTGCTCGTGGATCAGGGTCGCCAGCCAGAGGATCAGCTCGTCCAGGAACAGGATCAGTCCGTCGTAGCCGAGCGACTTGGCGTGCTCGGCGATGACCGACAGACCGGCGTCCAGGGAGATGAAGCCGTGCTCGTTCTCGACGGCGTTCTTGGCGAAGCCGGGGAAGAGGTTGGTGCTGGCGTCGTTGACGAGCTTGGCGCGCAGCTCGGCCGGGGTGGAGGGATTACGGAGGTTGAGCGGGGTGCTCCCCTCGTGGTTCTCCTCGGCGGCGAGAGCGGTGTCGAGGAGCTGCGGGGTCCACGCGAAGCCCTCACCCCACTCGTCCGTCTCCCCGTCGCCCGCGTCGCCTCCGCCCAGGCCACGGACGACCGCCTCGTCACCGTAGGTGGCACGGTTGGCCCGGATATCGGCGAAGAGGGAGTCGGTCCGGTACACCTGCGGGGTCGGGGCGTCCGGGTGCAGCTTCTTGACATGGGTGACGTACCCGCCGAGCACCCGCTGTTCGAGGGCCTTCGCGCCGAGCATGTGGTACGGCACGAGGAGGAACTTCTTGCCGTCCGTGGTCAGCCACTCGTGCTTGGTCAGCACCGGGTCGAACTCGGTACGGGCACGGGCGGCCGGGTCGCCACTGAGCAGCGCGTACAGCACGGCCATGAAGTGCGACTTACCGGAACCGAACGAGCCGTGCAGGTAGGCCGCCTTGGAGCGGTGCCCGTCGAGCGAGGACTTGATGAGCGCCAGCGACTCGTCGAAGTTCTCCAGCAGCCGCTCGGTGACGACGTAGTCCCTGAGCGCGTTCTGGGCGCCCTCGGGTGTCGTCGCCTCCGCGAGGGACAGCACGAAGTCCGATGTGGAGATGTTCTCCTTGATGTCGATGACATCGCGGAGCAGGGGCGGCTGCTGGGCCATTACCGGTCACGCTCTCCATCTGGCGGCTTCCGCCGCCGCTTGCTGCTCGATCGTGTGAAATATCCACTGTCGGTTTGGCTGCCTACCCAGACCCTCGGTATGGTCGATGGTATGGCAACCAAGAAGTACACCGTGACGCTTCCCGAGGAGCTCGCCGAGGCCATCCGGACCGAGGTCGGCCCCGGCGGCTTCAGCCGCTATGTCACGCAGGCCATAGAGCGCCAGCGTGAGCGGGACCGCCTCAGTGAGGCAGTCGACTGGTGGGAGAAGGAATACGGCGAGGTCACCGAGGCGGAGATGACCGAGGCAGAGGCCGAGCGCCGGGAGATCGAGCGCAGGCACGCGGAACTCGCCCGTGCACCGCGCGCAGCCGACGAGGCACAGGAGCCGCTCCCCGAGGCGCAAACCGCTGAGTCGTCCGGCGCATCCCGGAAGGCCGCGTGAACGGCGCAGCGGCCTACCTGCTCGACAGCGAGGGCCTGTCCCAGTGGGTCCGAGGGGAGCGCCGCATGGGCATGCGCATCAGGGACGCCCTCAAGGCAGACATTCGAGTCATGACCACATCGATGACCTTGATCGAGGCCTACAACCCGACGCGCTATCTCCCGTCCTGGCAGTGGGCGCTCTCCCAGATCCGCGTTGAAGCGGTGACCAAGGAGATCGCCGACGAGGCGATCCGCCTCGTCAAGGAGACCGGCCTGCACGGCCACAAGTACGCCATCGACGCGGCCCTCGCCGCTGTCGCCCTCCGGCAGCCCGGCCCGGTCACCGTGTTCACGTCGGACGAGGACGACATGCGCAAGCTGTGCGCCGACCGCGTGGTCGTCGTGAAGCTCTGAGCCGAACACGGCCCGTCCCCCTTCGCGCTTCGCTTCTTTCGGTGTGTCCGCGCTCCCCCCTGACGCGAGGCCGGCCACCGGTCCAGATCGTAGGGGAGAATCCGGATATACGGACAGGTGGCGATAGCCGCGACCTGCCAATCCTACGGACGTCCGTACGCCGAGCGTCACCCGGCGAAGGCCGGCCCCGTGTGAGCGGCTGGACCGGGGAGTACACCCGCCCCGACGTCGAACGAACCGTCGCGCATGTGCATGATTTCCTTTTCGGCCAATATCATTCCACCCCTGAGCGACATGGGACAAGGAGGAATCGATCCTCGCCATTACCCCCGCGAGCCGGATCTAACACATGGTGAGGCAGACGGGTTGCGCGCTACAGTGAGGCATCCCAACCGATCGAGGGGGCGATGGTAAATGGCCAGGCCATGGGAAGCGGATCCGGACACGAGCTTCAAACGCCGCCTGGGAAAAACACCCCCAGGAACTCGGAAACACAACCGGAACGCCTGACTGCCCGGACATCTGGGAACTCACCAACGGCGACATCGCCGTCATCGGCCGGGACCTCACCCAGTCACTCGGCAGGAACCTGCCCGACGGGGTCTCGATCGGACCGGACGAACGCCTCGTGGTCATCCCCAGGAACATGCTCATCGCGGCGAAGCCGGATATCCCCAGTGTTTGACTCCTTCCCGGGCGGCGCCTCCGAACGCCTGGACCGCCCGACGTACCACGCGGACTTGGGCCGGGTCTACAGCAGCGGGATCGGCTTCCTCAACAAGCTTGAGCGCGGCCAGCACTTCAAGGAGCGCGGCTTCCCGAGCTGGGAGGCCTTCGCCGACGGCGACTGGGAGAGGGCGCTGTCCCTGGCCGACGACAGGCGCGAGGACTACACCCAGGAACTCCGCCAGGCATCGCGGCTGGGCGTCACGCACCGCCGCCTTCGCGTCGTGGAATTCCCGATCACGCCGTATGTGCAATGGGAGTTGTTCGTCCTGCGGGTGCGCGTGGACCTGGGCGACGACATCAAGGTTCTCGACGCTCGCGATATTTCGAGTATCGAGCGGACTCGCCTGGTTCCTGAAGAAGTGGTGATTCTCGGCGATGTGGCCATGTATGAGGTCGTTTACGACGAGGACGGAAATGCGGCCGGAGCCAACCGTTACGCCGACCGCTCACTGATCCGGGAAACGAACGCCGGATTCGATGCGCTTTATGAACGCGGCGAGGGATTTCACGATTTCTTCGACCGGGAGATCCTCAACCTGGCTCCGCCCCGGGTGTCCGGCGTCGCGACGGGCAGTCGCGGTTCACGGTGACCAGCGGGGCGGGATGACGAGCGAGCCCTCATGCCGACAGATCACCGCCCCCGGAGGCAATGACGAGCTCGCCCGCAGCATCAGCCACTCCTTCTGCAGCCATGAGAGCACTCGCGGCGTCAAGACTGCGGTTCTTCCAGCTTGACGGCAGTGGAGTCCGCGCTGTGCTGGTCAGCATGTGCTGTGGCGAAAGAGGCGTCGTCTTCAACGACGTCACCGTCCACGACTTCCCCATCCATCACTCGGTGCGTCGGCTCCGCCAGCGGCAGGCTGGCGAGGTGCTTCTTGAGCCTCTTGGCCATCGGTAGGTAGGTCGCGAGAGTGAGCGTGCCGGAGACAGCGGCCCCGATGAGGGGGATGGCCTTCGAGACGCTCTTCGCGAAGGACTGCTTTGTCATCTGGACGCCAAGGTAAGCCGCGACCTTTTTCACGATCGGGTAGATGACGCCCTTGGTGAGTGCCTTCTGAGGCAGCTTCTTGGCGACCTGCTCCGCCATCATCCCGGCGACCTTCCCCACAGCGGCGTTCGCCGTCTGGGTGCCGAACATCACGCCGAAGAACAGCGTGAGCACCCCCATGGTCGCGTCATCGACGTCATCGCCGTCGTCGGAGAACAGATCGGGCCAGCTGTAGAGGTACGCGAGCTTCTGCGCGATACGCACCATGTGGCCGAAGTACTGGGCCACGTCGGCGGGCACAGTGGCGGGAAGGGCGAGGATGCCGGGAATCCCGGCAGCTGCGGAGAGCGCGCTGACCTTGGCGGTTTCGAAGCGGATGGAGTCGTTGGCCACTTTGTCGAGAACCTCGACAGTGATGCCCGCCGCAGCGGGGGACTCTTCCACCGCTTTTCGGATGTCGTCCTCGGAGCAGTGGCGAGCCAGCGCACTTCGGAGGTACGCCTCCCTGTTGATACGCACACCCGGAAGCTTTGCTGCCGCCAGCAGCACCGCAGAGAAGCGCGACTCGGGGTTCTCGTTCACTTTGCCCGGTTTCATGGCAGGAATCTACAGTAACTGCGCGCTCCAAGAGCCGTACTGTGTCAGCTCAGTTGGGGCCTCGTTGTGTCAGTGACGGTGGCGTGTGGGCGGGGTCCATCACGATGTCGATCGTCACCCGGAAAGGCGACCGCTGTTGCGAAACGGCCGTCTCCGGGCAGACGTTGATCGCCGTGGCAGTCAGCGCCGACGCGGCACCCGGCGAGCAAGGCGACACGAGGGCTGCTGAAGGTGCTGCGGTGGCAGGTGATGCGCAGGGCCCTCGGCAAGCACATGCCCACCGGAAGGCCCTGCCATCGGGCCACCCCTGTCAGAGTGCCGCGAACTCGATGAACGCGGTCCACGCCGTGGGGTGCACGGCCAGTGCGGCGCGGGTTGTGTCTTTTGAGTCGCGGACGTGGACGCTGGCGGGGCGGGTGGCGACCTCGACGCATTCGCCGCCCTCCTCGCTGCTGTAGCTGCTCTTGTGCCACGCCAACTGGGCGACGAAACTGGCGAGCGGTGCCTCACGGCCGGACAAGATCTCCTGCCGAGCCAGGCGCGCACCGACTCGCTGCTCGATCAGGTCGTCATCCATGGGTGGCCGCATCATCATGAAGATGGCCCGCGCATACTCCTCGGTCTGCAAGAGTCCGGGCACCGCCTGGTTCGCGTACACATGCGACTCGACCGCCTCTGCCTCCAACCGTGCCGCGTCCCGGAAGAACGCCGGATACTGCGCCCGAGCCACCTCCTCCTTGCTCGCGCTCAACACCCCACCCGCCTCCAGCACTTCATCAGCCCGGTCGATGAACTTCGGCGGTGGAATACGTCTGCCCTGCTCGAACGCCGCGATGGTCGAGGCCGAGTACCCGGTCAGCAGCACCCCGCACCCGAACGCGAGTTCACCATGCGCTTCACCTCAACCCCACGCGACACTGCGCGCCGCGAGCGCGGCGGCCTTCTCCGCGGCCGGAGCAGGGGGCAGCCCCGCGTGACGTGACTTCGCGCGGAGCTGCGCACGTCTGGATACCGCGTACTGAGGCCCGGGGCACCGTCACCGTTTTCACGTTCGGCATGACACCCTCACCCGTAGTACCGTTTCGATCCGTAGAACATGCCGTCACGAGAACCAGGGCCCAACATGCCGGCGACAGGAGAGACCGAACGCGCCCCCAACGTCGGGAAGGCCGTATGGGAGAGCGCGAGCGAACGCGCCAAGAGCGAGGGACTACCTCTCATCTGGGTCATGAGCCGAGCCCTCACCGACTACGCCGCCGGAACCCTCACCCTGTCCCGCACCACCGCCAGCCCTGAGGCCGGACCACGCCGCGGCCGGACCGTCTTCGCAAGCGACACCGTATGGAACGAAGCAGACAAGCGTCGCATAAAGGAAAAAGTCCGTTCGATGTCCGCACTCTGCGAGATCCTTCTGGACGCCTACGCCCGAAGCGAGATCCACCCGTACGCCCGCATGGTCACCACTGCCCAGCGTGACGAACTCAAACAGACCACACCCACCCCCGTAGCCGCCTGACGAACGTCGTCGCCGAAAAGGAACGCCGCTCATGACCACGCTCACCGACACACCGGCGGGTCCGCTCATCCCCATGCCGGACAGGAACCCCGCCGCCCTCCGTGTCGCCGTCGCCCGCCTCAGCCCCGAAGCCCTGCCCAAGTTCGACACCCACTGGGCCGAGGCCATGAACCAGGCCCGCGACGAGTTCAGCCTTCTGCCCGGCCGCCACTTCGTCGATCACTGGTGGGCATGGGTCGCCGTCCAGCGGTGGCCCGAACGAGCCACCCGCTTCCAGGCATGCGAACACATCGTCGCCACCAGCGACGACAAGGACGCCCGCCGCGCCGCCTCCGCCGAACTCGGCCGCATCCTCGCCGACGCGGAGGCCGACGCCGCGTGAGTGACTGGACCTGGGAGTACAACCCGGACGCCGAACACGTCGTCGGTGACCTCCCCGAGCCCCACCGGCACGAAGTCGAAGACCTCGCCCGCCGCATCGCCGAAGCCGTCGGCGTCCGCCGCATCGGCCACCCCTTCGACATCCAGGAATCCGCTTCCGGCGTCAAGACCCACGCCGAAGGGCCCGTCATGATCTGGTATCAGGAGGACTACCGCGATGACGTCGTGCTGATCCTTCGCGTACAGCACTACCTGGCCCCCGCCGCCGACCCGGACGGCGAGAACTGACGGGCTCGCACCACCACCAACGCCCTGCTCCGAGGCTGGAGCGGGGCGCCGACGTGTTACGGGCTACGCGCGGAACTACCCGTCCATCACGCCACGGGTGAAGCCGCCCCGCACATCCGGGCTGATCACGAGGGCAGGACGGTCCCGCCCGCCGAGGGCCGGCCCCTGTCAGAGTGCCGCGAATTTGACGAACGCGGTCCACGCCGTGGGTTCTACGGCGAGTGCGGCGCGGGTTGTGTCCTTTGAGTCGCGGACGTGAACCCTGGCGGGGCGGGTGGCGACCTCGACGCATTCGCCGCCGGAGCCCGTGCTGTAACTGCTCTTGAACCAGGCCGACTGAGGTACCGGCTTTATGAGCTGTTGGGCGTTCATCTCTCTCCAAGCAACTTCTCGATGAGGGCCAGCGACTCACCCGGAGTGAGTGCCTGGGCCCGAAGGATGCCGTACTGCTCCTCGATCTCCCGCACCTGCCTCCGCTCCGTGTAGAGACGGCTGTCCTTGTACGCCTCCACGTAGGCGATCCTCTGCCCTTCGTGTGTCTCGATCAAGGTGAAGGGCCCTTCCAACGCGGCGTGCTCGTCCCGCTCAATCGGCATCACCTGGATCTCCACGTTACGCCGGTGTCCGTGCAACAGAATCTGCTCCAACTGGCCCCGCATCACAGCCCGTCCACCAAGCGGACGCCGCAGAACGAACTCCTCGATGACGAAGCTGACGGTGGGCGACAGGGGCCGGGAAAAGATCTCCTGACGTGCCAGACGAGCCACGACCCTCTGACTGATGGTCTCCTCGTCCAGCAGCGGACGCCACATGGAGAAGACCGCTCGCGCGTACTCCTCCGTCTGCAAGAGCCCCGGTACAGCCTTGGTCGCATACACATGCAGGGCTGCGGCCTTGGTCTCCAACCGTGCCGCGTCCCGGAAGAACGCCGGATACTGCGCCCGAGCCACCTCCTCCTTGCTCGCGCTCAACACCCCACCCGCCTCCAGCACTTCATCAGCCCCGTCGATGAACTTCGGCGGTGGAATACGTCTGCCCTGCTCGAACGCCGCGATGGTCGAGGCCGAGTACCCGGTCAGCGCCCCGAGCCTCGCGCGATCCATCCCCGCCCGCTCCCGGAACAGCTTCAACTGCCGCCCGAACACACACAACATGCCCGACCCGACCTCGTACTCCGGCTGCTGAACCTCGTCGTCCACGCCGCGACTCCTCCCGTACGACCACCACAGCCACCGAACCCGACCCAACACGCGGCGTCGGAAACCGGTCACGCCCCGCGCCGCACACAAGCACACGGCGCACGCGTACAGTCCGCACCCGTCAGCGCATCGCTCCTGGTCAACGCTACGCAGAGTCCGCGACCGTTGACCCCATGAAGTCAGCAACTCCCCCGAACGGGCATATGCCACAGCACCCCGCACCCGAACGCGAGTTCACCATGCGCCTCACCTCGACCCCACGCGGCGCCCGCCTCGCCCGCCGACTCGTCTCTCACCGCCTGAACGACTGGGGCCACCCCTACACGACCCCGGCCAACGAGACGCTCACCCTCATCGCAGCGGAACTCACCGCCAACGCCGTACGCCACGGCCACGTCCCCGGCCGCGACTTCCGCCTCCAACTCACCCTGGCCGAGGGCACCTTCCGCGTCGAGGTGACCGACACCCGAGCCGAGAGCCAGCCCCCGTCCACTCCTCCGACCCCTGACTCCGCATCCGAGTCCGGCCGCGGCATGTTCCTCGTCGCCGCCCTCGCGGACGACTGGGGCGTCACGCCTCGCCCGGCCGCCCCCGGCAAGACCGTATGGGCCGAGCTGCGCCTACAGACCGAAGGCCACCCGCGCATGCGCCAGGTGGCCCCTCGTCAGGCAGACTCGGCATCGGCGTACAGGCACGACACCGAGTCGTTTCCGGCTACTTCTTCGCGGCGGCGCGACGACCCCGGGTTGCGGCCGGGGGCTGCCAGTTACGGAGATCGTCGTCGGTGAGTCCGTGCTCGCCCTGCATCTGCTGACGGTAACCGGCGAAGAAGTCCGCAGGGGAGCCGCTATAAGCCATGTCGAACTCGTTGTGCCACTGGGACAGCCACGGCTGGAGTTCCAGCAGGCCGGCGAGGAACGGCGTGATCTCCTCGGTGGACAGCGCGGTATTGGTGAAGTACGTGGCGAGAGCCTGCGCCTGCTCCCGGTGGTCCCAACCGGCCCACCCGTACAGCTCGGGGGTGGCGGCGTTGGTCTGCCCGTAGGAGACGAACCGCTCCTTGGGCACGTCAAGCTTGCCGCGCGCCCTCCAGTAGGACGGACGGAGGAAGTCGGCCGAGGTGTACTTCGGCGGCACGGGGATGGAGTCCCGAATCTTCCGCTTGGCGGGCTCGTCAGGAGCGGCATCCTCCTTGCGCTGGAGGTCCCAGACCTCTTCCCAGTCGGCGCGTTTCTTCATTCCGGCGGGCTTGTAGCGCAGGGCGGAGAGGAACGGCACGTGCTCGTCGGTGATCAGCTCGGCGACGACCTTCGCGAGTTCCTTGCGGGGCGCGTAGAGCTTGGCTACGGAGACGAAGTCCTCGTCACGGGAGAGAGCGTCGGTGAGGCGGCCCAGGGTGAGGATGACGGGCTGACCGTTCTCGTCAAACCAGTGACCGCGATTCTCCAACCGGTCCAGCAGCCAGGAACGCAGGGCCTTGCCCTGGAGGCCGTCCCAACCCTCGGTGGACCAGCGACGCTTGTACTCAGGGCGCTCGACCATGCCAATCGCACGGTTCGACTCGATGGCATCGATCCGCTTCCGAACGACCTCACGGTAAGGGGCGGGCCAATGGGCGGGGATCTCCGTGATGGGAGTGGAGTCGTGCCGCTTGAACCATTCGTCACTCGCCTCACCTGCGGCGATGCGGCGCGCAAGGACGATCTCGAAGGCACGCTCGCCGAGGGCAAGTTCCGGGATGTTGGGGTCCTCGGGGTCATCGGAAACGCGGAGGTCTTCGGAGTGGAGGTTGTAGAGGGAGTAGACCTGCCAGTCCAGCTCCTCTTGAAGGGTAATCATGCGAGCGCGAACGGAGGCCCAAAGAGTCTTGGCCTCGCGGAGAGTCAATGCGGCAGGAACAGACCGTGCGGCTACCGCCTCGGGACCGGTGGACGACAACTGCTGGGCGAGATCGTCAAGAGCAACGGAATGAGCGGTGGGATAGTTGGCAGGCAGCGGGAAACTCTGCAGCGGCGTGCTGTTGAACTGATAGAAATCGTCGAAAGGAACAGTACTTTGACGGGCCCCCTTCGAGTCCACTGTACTGCCCATATTGTGGCTGACCTGCTTCATCCAGAAGCCGGCGATAGAACTGTTAAGCAGCCCCACCAGCCGCAGATGTTCCTCCTCACTCCCACCCTTGCGTAGCTTGATCACCGGCGCCGACTGCTTGAAGACCTTCCCCCCTCGATCCAGCACGAAGTGATTGTGAGTGGCGACGAAAGCAAACGTGATAGTCAGAGGTGTCCGGAGTTTGGCAGGATAGAGCTCCTGCCACTCATACCAGGTGAGACCCCGCTCAAGCATGGGCGTACCAAAGCGGCGACGACGCGAAATGACAGACCAATAGGGGCGCAGGAACCGGTCAACTTCCGGGATGTCATCAAGATCGAGAACCTTGAAATTCGAATCATAAACCCAGGCAGCATCGAAGATAGAGGTGATCTGATAGTCCCGAATTATGTCGCCGGTAATTACAGAGCGCACATTTTTGATACCGCACCTGTTTGCACTTCCGTTAGCAGGCAGCAAATACAGGTCATCTTCTCCGGTAACGCATGAGATGCCGGCCTCGGCCGTGATATCCCGAAGGCTGCCAACCGACTCCTCCGACAGCTTTTCCACAATTTCAAGGCCACCGTCAGTCAAGCTCCACGGCTGTCGATCGAAGTAGCGCGCACGCTCCAAATCGCCCACCGAAACCCATCGGCTTACAGAGCCGGGCCTGTCGATCTGCTGCGTGATCGCCTCCCAAACCAGCCCGACTTCGCCTTCGGCGGGAACGGAAGGCTCACCCTGAACACTGCGGACGGTCCGGACGGTCTTGGAACGCCGGTTACCTTCACGCCTCTTGCCGATCAAGATAACCGTCGGTGTACCGTGCCCAGGAATATAGGCACCCGAGGTGTCGATTACTTCCGTCAACTCCACCTTTTGCCCGAAGTACACCTCGATTAGTTTCGCACCAAACTCCCGCTTCATAAAGGAGCTGGCCGTAATCTGCCCCACCAGACCGTACCCACTCCCCTCAGGACCACCGCGCTTGGCCAGCTCAAAGAACCGCTGCACGAAAGGCACTGACAACGCATATTTACCGGCACATGCGTCATACAGCTCGCGGTACAGCGCGTTCAGCTTCTTGTCCTTCACCGTGATGTATGGAGGGTTCCCCACCACCACGTGGTACCGGCCCTGCTGCAGAATCCCCGGATGCTCGTGCACGTCCTCCGTGGCGTAGGCGAATGAGGCCAGCGGGTCATCCACCCCGTCCTCGTCCCCGCCCAACGTCAACTCCAACTGCCTGGCCTTGATGAGCGAATCCCCCACCGCCAGATGAATCGGCCACTCGTACCTCGCCGCCTCCCTCAGCGTCCGCACTCCGCTCGCCGCCATAGCCGCAACCAGCAACCGGAACCGAGCAATAGCCACCGCGAACGCGTTGATGTCCACCCCGTGCACCGAGTCCAGCGCAGCCCGCACCCGCTCATGCACATCCCGCCCCGGCTGCCCCTCCCCCCACAGCCGCACCAACCGCCGAAAAGCCCCCAACACAAAGTGCCCCGACCCACACGTAGGGTCGATCATCTTCAGTTCCTCGTACCCGAACTCCCGCACAGCCGGATTCATCGTCCGGTCGAGGATGAACTCCTCCACGAACTCCGGCGTCTGGAGCAGCGCATACGTCTTCCGCGCGGCCTCGCTCAGGTCCTGGTACAAGTCACCCAGGAACCGCGTGTCCCAGCCCTCCGTACCGTCCTCGTTCAGCGGGTCGGTGAAGTCGTGGACGAGGACGCCCGCCTTGTCCCTCCCCCGCCAGAACTCGACCAGGTCCCGCGCACCGTCATGCGACAGCGGGACCTGGTACAGCGGGTTGTGCCGCTGGTCGAAAAGAAGCCGCCCCGCCTGCCCCTGCCCCAGCTCCTCGAACGCCTTCTCCAGCCACCCCCGGTACGTCGGATCCTCGTCCGACTCCACATACGCGTCGTACCGAGACTCCGCCAACTCCCGCCGGTCACCGTCCGGCCCAGTCAAGTACGGCTCCGGAATCAGCCGGTTGTCCTCGCAGAACCGCACAAAGACAGTCCCCAGCACCCACGCCACCGCGACCTGCGTGACCCGCTCGTCCAGCCACGAGGTCCAAGTCGCCGCCGTACGCCCCAGCTTCCGCGCCTGGTCGTACTCGGCCTTCAACCGCGCGCCGACATCCCCCAGTGCCTTCACCTGGCGCCCGAGGTCGGTCTCGACCGCCTTGACCTGCTGCTTCAGGTCGTTCAACAGAGCCTTGCGGTCGATCACTTGACGTCTCCCTCGACACCACTGGCACTAGCCACACCCTCACCGGACCCGCGATGGGCGTTGCCCACCCACGTGTCCGGAAGCTGAATCCACTCCCCCAGGCCCGCCTGGTACGGCACCGCCACCTGTCCGAGCCGGGGCTCGCGCGACGGGTCGCTCTGCGGAACCAGGAGCCACAGCCCCCGCCCGCCCCGCCGCGCCGCCGACGCCAGCCGGTCCAGGACGCCCATCGCGTCGTAACGCGCGAACACCCCGGCCTCCGTCAGCAGCACAGGACCACCAGAACCGGCCCCGCCCCCGCCACCCTCACCCAGCAACCCCGCGATCCGGGGCTCCACCGCGCCCCACGCCGTCCGCGCGTACTCCGCGAACCGCACCGCTCCCGTCGTGCCCGGCTCGGCGGCGTCCGCCTTGAGCAAGGTCTCCCAGGTCGGCTTGGTGCCAGGCGTGACCAGCGCGTGCAGGGCCTCCAAGAACAACTCCGTCACCGACACCGCATCCGTGCCCAGCCGCCCCGCACCCAGCTCCCGCACCGCGTCCCGCACCAACTGCTGCCGTACCGTCAGCACCCGGTACCCGTCCCGGCGGGCCGACGCGAGGAGCCGTTCCTCCGCACGCACCGCTCCCGCGAGCTGCGGATCGTCGGCGTACCGCGTCACCGCGCCCGTACGCGTCGACTGTCGCCACGCACCCGTCGTCAGATAGCTCGACGCATCGTCCACCCGCGTCGGCAAGTACCGCAGCACGCCCTCACGTTCGTGCATGTTGAGCGACAACTCGAAGCCCGCGTCGCGCAACGCCTTCGTAAGCGGGCCACCCGTCGGCAGCTCGTGGTGCGTGCCGCCGCGCCCGTCAGGGACGACCATCTCCGGGAAGCGAGCCCGGACCCGCTCGTGTACCGCCTCGCCGGTCAGCCCCGGCTGCTGTCCCTCCGGCATACCCGGGATCCAGCGCACGAGCCCCGCCTGCGTGAGCCGCAACGCCCGGACCAGCGACAGGTCCCGCGGATAAATCTCCAGACGCGGAGTAGCCGCAGCATTCACCGACGCCGCAGCCGCCAGCTCCACCATCCGCCGCTCGTCCCAGTCCACCGCGCCCGGCGGCACCGTCAGCGTGCCCAGCTCGGCCAGGACGGTCGCGGCCGTCGGCAGGGTGTCCAGCTTGGCCAGCCGGTCCGCCGTACGACCAAGACGAGTCGCGTACTCCAACAGGCCCGGCGCGGTCGGGGTGTCCGGGCCGTCGTTCTCCCGTACGTCGAGGGCGAGCAGGCCGGCGCCCAGGGACTCGTCCGTCGCCTTGCGGTTGGGCTGGTGCTGGAACTCGGCTTCCTGCGGCAGCAGTTGCTCGACCTCGACCACAGCCCGTACCGCCGCCAGCGCCATCGCACGCCGCTGCTCGCGCCCCGCGAGATGCGTGCCGCGCCGGACCGCCAGGGCATCCGCGATCTCCACCGCCGAGGCGACGCGCCCCATGCTCACCAGCAGGTCGATGATCTCCTCGCGCAGTGCCTGGACGGCGGGCTCCGCCTTCCAGCGCCTGCGCTCGTCCTTGAGCAACTGCGGGATACGGCCCTGGCTCAGCCCAAGCCCCTCCGCCACGTCCTTCTGCTTCGGCCAGACCCCGATGTCGGGCAGCACGCCGCGCTCGTCGGGCAGGCGCAGCAACAGCCTTACCATCTCCGCCTTGTTGCGGTTGGAGCCGTTGTTGTTGACGGCGGGCACGAAGACGGTGGCGAGGGTGTCCAGGCTTACGGAGCGGAGCGTGCGGGGGGACAGCAGGCCGGCCGAATCCCCCGTCGCGAGCTGGCCGACGACGGCCGACTCGGCAGCCGTCAGCTGCTCCAGCTCCTCCTTGGCCTCCGCGCGACCCTTCGGTGTCAGCGGCGAGACGGGGACCCCGCGCAGCCGCTCGCCCCACTCGCGCTGCCGCTGCTGGACCTCGTTGCGGGTCTTGGCGCCCAGTCCAGGGGCGTTGACGAGCTTGCGGCGGCTGTAGTCGAGCAGTTCGCCCACCGTCGTGATGCCCAGGCCGTACAAGAACGACTGGGCAGCGGGCGTGAGGCCGGAGACCGTCAGCGGAGTATCCCGCGTGACCTCGGCGGCGAGGCGGTCGCGCTGCTGCTGGGCGGTCTCCGGCTCGGCGTCCGCGATCGCCACCGCGGCGGCGCCCTCGGCGGGTGTGCCCTCCCCCGTGGCCGCCGCGACCGGGTGGCGGGAACGGTGGCTGGACGGGACAGTCTGCGAGGCGTCGAGGAACACCTTGCGCCAGGCGTCCCGCATCGGCTTCAGCTCGGGGTAGCGCTTGGCCGCGTCGCGATGCAGGGCCTTCTGGAAGAAGGCGACGAGACCGTCCCGTACGGCCGGGTCGAACGCCTCGGCCGCGATGGTCGGGTACGGCCACTCCTTCGCGTCGGTCATGCGGGGCAGGACGCTGCCGTCGCCCCACTTGGGCAGCTCGCCGGAGGCCATCTGGTGCAGGGTGACGGCGACGGCGTACCGCTCGGCGTGGGAGTCGTACGAGCCGCGGGTGATGACGTCGACGAAGGGGTCGAGGTAGCCGTCGGTGCCCGCGTTGGTGCTCTTCGCCGGGTAGCCCGCGAGGGAGAAGTCGATGAGGACGAGTTCGCGGGTGCGGTTGGGGCGGATGCGGATGGCGATGTTGTCGGGCTTGATGTCGCGGTGCCAGACGCCCTCGCCCTCCAGGAAGTCGACGGCGCCGAAGAGGTAGTCGCCGTACGCCTCCAATTGGTCGACCTGGAGGCGGCCGTTCTCGCGGAGCTGGCGGGAGACGGTCTCCTCGCGGCGGCGTGGACGTGCGCCGCCCTCGGCGCCCTGGCCGTTGTCGTCGCGCTCGTCGCCGACGTACTCCAGGGCCAGGACGGTACGGCCGCCGATGTGCAGCGGCTCGGGTTCGACGAGGCGGATGATGCCGGAGTGGGGGCGCAGACGTCCCATGGCCTCGGCCTCGCGGGCGAGGATCTCGCTGCGGCTGTCGGAGAGGGCGACCTTCAGCACGGCCAGCGGGCGGGTCCTGCGGGCTTCGGCCTGAAGGTCGCGGACGAGGAAGGCGCGGCTGGTGGAGCCGGTGCCGAGGCGGCGGCGGATCTCCCACCGGCCGGCGAACACGTCACCGGCGACGGCCTCCAGCGGGTCCTTGTCGGCGGCGGTCCCGTCGTCCTCGCCGTCCGACCCCTCCGTAGCTGTGGCGGCCTGGGCCGGGGCGGTGAGCGAGTCCTCGACGACCTCCAGCAGCTCCAGGAACTCGTCCACGCTGGACAGCCGCTGGCCCGGCCGGTAGGCGGTGGCGGCCTGGACCAGGAAGTCCACGTCCTCCGACAGGCCGTCCACGAGGGAGCTGGGGCGCAGGCCCTCCCCCGCCTCCAAGCGGGCGAGCAGCTCGGCCTGGCTGGCGGCCGGGGCCTTTCCGGTGGCCAGGAGATAGGTGAGGACACCGAGCCCGTACACGTCGAGGTGGACCGGGTCGGGCTTGACGGCGGTGAGTTCGGGGGCGAGGTAGGCGTCGGCGTCGTCGGCCAGGTGCATCGCGGACAGGGCGGTCGGTGCGAAGCGGGTCATGCCCTGGGAGGAGTCGCCGCTGCGCTGGGTGGCGATCTGCCAGTCGGAGATCTGGAGGTGCGGGGTGAGCCAGGCGGCCTCCTCCCCCACGGCCCGGCCCTTCCCGCCGCGCGGCCGGGGGACGACGAGCACGGAGCGGGCGGCGAGCGCCCGGTGGTGGATGCGGCTGGAGTGCGCGGAGCGCATGGTCTCGGCGATCTGGCGGACCAGCGCCATCCGGCCGAGGATGTCCAGCTTCTCGCCGTACTGGACCAGGTACTCGTCCAGCTTCAGGGTGTCCGGGTGGTAGTCGAAGATCAGCGCGGGGCCGGCGGCATGTCCGGAGGGGAAGTACTGCTTGAGCTCGACCACGCCCGGGTGCTTGAAACGGCCCAGCACCGCGGCCTCGCGCCGGGCGGCGTTCTCGACGGACTGGCGCAGGGAGGCGTCCGAACCGCGCTCGCTGAGGTAGATGCGGACGCGTGCGGCCTCGGGCAGGTCGCTGTGACGGGCGAGGTAGTCCGCCCAGGTGGGCCCGGAGTCGAAGGACTTCCGCTCCAGCTCGTACGGGCCGACCTTGTACTGCGCGTCGCTCTTGCGGATGCCGATGTTCTTGAGGGCCGCCTCGATCTCGCGCGAACCGATCGCCGTGATGCGGCGCCGCTCGTCACGCGGAGGCTGCTTGAGCAGCTCGACCAGCTGGTGGACGGTGTACACGCCGTTCTGGTCATGGGCGGGCAGACGTACCCGGAGGCCGTTGTCCGTGAAGCAGACGGCCTCGGCGACCCAGACCCGCTTGCCGGCGGGCAGCGCGAGCAGGCCGGCCAGTTCCTTGGCCTTGCGGTTGACGAGATGCAGCGGGTTGCCGTGCGTACGGCGGCGACCGCCTGGTGTGGTCTGTACCCAGGTGCCGTTCTCGGAGGTGACCGAGCCGTGCCAGTCCTTCAGCTCGATCATGCAGACGCCGCCGGGGGTGACGACCAGGAGGTCGACCTCCCGGACGTGGCCGGTGTTCGCGGTGAAGGTGAAGTTCGACCAGGCACGCCAGGGGTCGGAGTCCGGCAGCTTCTCCCGGATCGCGTCCAGGCCACGGCGTTCATGATCGAACTCGGACTCGGTGACCGTGACCCACCGGCCTTCCCGCATGCCTGTTCCCCGCTTCTCGTGTCCCGCAAGGGCGACCGTTCCCCGTGGTCAGACCCTCGACGCAGATCCTAGTGGCTGGTCGTGCCGTGAAAAGAGGCGGCGAAGGACGGGAGCGTGGAATATTCCACCCTTATCATCCGACTCCGGTGACTTGTCGCGCATGGATCACGAATGTCCTGGAGCCCCGTGCGTCCCCTCGGAGGGCATCGCGCGTCCAAAATCGATCTGCGCCAACTGGCGCGTGCACTAACGTGGTTACCCGCTGCGCACCTTCCCGGAGGGTACGTCGGCGGTGTTCCAGGTGCCGGTTCTCGGCGATGAGCGACGAGTGGTCTCCACCGCGTGCTGTACGCGGTGTGACTGCGGATGCCCGGTAGGGCGATCCCTGCCATTCCCAGCTCACGCTCAGGAGTGGAAACCGATGAACCCCGTTGAGTACAGGCTTGCACGTCGTGACCGGATTCGTCAGATTCTGGTCGACGTCGCGGTGGGAGTCGTCATCAACGTGTTGATGGCGGCCATGACCGTGGCAGCACGCCTGGTCTTCTGACCGGCAGGTGGCGGGCCCGGAGAGCCCGCCACTCCACGTGCCGGTCCCCGCGTCAGAAGAGACGCAGCTCTCCGAGCGGGGTGTCCTTCTGACGCTTTCTACGGCGGCGCCGTCCTCGGCCGGGGCGGGGCAGGTGTGGTTGTCGCGCCTGCTCCGGCAGGTTCTCCCAGGTGGGTCTCAGACCGTGGATCTGGACGTCGCCGACGAGCCCCTTCAGGTACTCCCGGGTCTCCTCGTCCGTGGAGTAGAGCACGGTCGCCCTGCTCGCCCGGGTCATCAGCACGTGGTAGGCGTGCCGGACGAGGCGGGCGAACTCGTCGTCTTCCACGCTCTTCGGCTTCACCTTGGGATCGAACGACCCGGGATCGGCCACCCGCTTGACGCCCGCCTCCTTGTCCGCCTTCTCCTTGCCCCGGCGGAACACCCAGCGATCCCCCCGGCGCACCATGTCCTCGCCCATGATCACGCCGCACCAGTCCCACTCCAGGCCCTGCGCGGTGTACACGCAGCCGATCTGGCCGAGGCCGTTCTCGTGCACGGACCAGATCTTGGTCGGCTCCTGCGTGACCGGGTGCGAGCCGGCGAGGACGACGTCGGCACGCTTGCTGTTCAGCGGTAGCGCGTACTCCAGCATGACCTCGACGTCGCCCAGGCCTGCGTCGTTGAGCGCGGCTGTCAGAAGCGGGATGCTGCGCTCCCAGGAACGTGCCTCCGAGGCTCCGGGTCGATAGCCGTGCATGTGGACGAATTGCTCGGTGAGGTGCAGGAACAGCGAACCGTCGAGTGCCATGACGGCGACCGTTTTCGCGGACGCGCGGAACAGCAAGGACTTCCCCCAGGCAGCACGAAGAGACTCGTGCGGGTGGGGGCATGTCCTTCGAGACTCCACCGGGGTGGAGCGGAAGCCCGTCGGGCCGCGTTGACGATGTGTTTGAGGGTACCTGGCGGTACTGGCAGTCCTATCGGTGGACGGAGGCGTGGCAGCGGAAGCCGTGCCCGATCGCCCCTACCGACGAGGAAGGAACCCCTTGCAACGGATCAGGAACTCTCCGCAGGCATCAGGCCGCCCTCCGAATCGATCAAGTCCCCTGCGGCGATCAACGTGTCGATGTCGCCGGTCAGCGCATCCCGGATATCGGCTCCGAGGCGGGCCCAGCCGAAGAAACGAGCGGCCTCCCGCAGCAGGTCCTCGCGGTGCACGCCCGGTCCTTCGTCGACGACGCTCCTGAGCACGAGCTGCCGCTCCGCCGCAGGAACCTCCGCCACTCGTCGGGCGCACCGCTCAGTGGGTGTACGGGCGAACTCCGTCTGGTGGCCGGGCCTGTCGTACGCCGTACCGACGCGAACGATCTTGCCCTGCTTGAGCAGGCGGCGAAGGGCTCGGTCGATGCGGTCGCGGACCACCTGGCCGGCTCGTCCGAGGCCCCACGCGAGTCGGACCCGGGTATAGATCACGTCCTTCTCGACGGGCCCTTCCACGTCAACCACACACAGCGCCACGTCCGCCACCACGTCGAGGGCATCGGGGTCCTGCAACTCCGCGCCCCGCATGCCCCGCTGAATGCTCGACCTGTCCCGTACCTCTGCCAACAAGTCAGGATCGACATCCTGGTAGGGACGGCTCCAGGGCGCAGGGCCGGCGTCGACGGTCACGAACTCCACTCGCGGGGCCGCCGGACCACCAGCCGCTTCTCCAGGTTCTCCACTCCCGGTGCTCAGGGGGCCGTCCACGGCCTCCACCGTGCTGTCACGGTCGCCAAGGCCACCGTCACTGGCGTCCAACCTCACGGGCGGTGCCACTCGCACCGCATGCGGATCCTCCGCAGACGCCGCCTCCACCGCGGACCTCAGCCGTGCCATGGCGTCCCGCCGGTTCCGATACCAGTCCGTCCCCCAGATTCGGTGCAGCTTCCACCCCAGGTCGCGCAGGACCGCTTCCCTGAGCCGGTCGCGGTCCCGAGCCGCCCGCGAGGAGTGGTACATGGCGCCGTCGCACTCGATGCCGAGCGCGTACGTGCCGGGAGCGCCCGGGTGCCGTACCGCCATGTCGATGCGGAAACCGGCGACCCCGACCTGCGGCTGGACCTCGTATCCCCAGCCGCGCAGGACGTCGATGACCTCCTCTTCGAAGGGGCTCTCCGGTGCCGCTTCCGGATCGGCGGCCTCGGTCTGGAGGATCGCAGGACCGTGCTGGGCGTACCGCAGGTACCGCTTGAGGTGCTGCACGCTCTTGTTGTGGCTGTCCGGCAGATCGCCCCCGTGGAAGGAGGCGATGACCTCCATGCGGCGCCGGGCACGGGTCACGGCCACGTTGAGGCGTCGCCAGCCGCCCTCCCTGTTGATGGGGCCGAACGACGACAGCAGCTTGCCGCGGTGGTCGGGACCGTAGCCGATGGAGAGGATGATGACATCGCGTTCGTCGCCCTGGACGGTCTCGAGGTTCTTGATGAAGAAACCGTCGAGCCGGCCCTCCGTGAAGTGGTGGTCGAGGTCCGGGCGGGCCGCCCTCGCCTTCTGCACCGCCTCCTCGATGGCCTCCGCCTGCGCCTTCGACAGCGCGACCACGCCGAGGGTGTGCTCGGGGCGGGTGTCGAAGTGGTGGATGACGCGCTGGGCCACCTTCGCGGCCTCAAGGGGGTTGTCGCTGTTCCCGCCGCGGTCGTACACGCCGTCCGCCTTGATGAACTCCACCCCGATGTCCGGTCCCTGTTCCAGCGCGCCCGGGAACGTGACCATGGAGTTGTCGTAGAAGTCGTGGTTGCTGAAGGCGATCAGGTTCTCGTGCCGACTGCGGTAGTGCCAGCGCAGCGGCAGCCCACGCAGGACTCCGCTGGCCTTGCACATGTCGAGAATGGACTCGAAGCCGTCGGTGGCGTCCTCGTCCCACTCGTCGCCGTCGTCGCTGTCGCCGGCCGCGCTGAAGAACGAGGTCGGCGGCAGCTGCTTCTGGTCGCCCGCGACGATGAGGGCCTTGCCCCGGTAGACGGAGTTCACGGCGTCCTGAGGCAGCACCTGGGATGCCTCGTCGAAGACGACGACATCGAACTCGAAGTTCGGCGGCAAAAATTGACTGACCGTCAGCGGACTCATCATGAAGCAGGGCTTGACCAGCCGTACGACGTCGCGGGTCTGCTGCAGCAGGTGTCGTACGGGCATGTGACGACGCTGCTTCTCTGACTCGCGGCGGATCACGGCGGCCTGGCCCACCGTTGTCCGGCGAGGGCGGCGGGAGTTGCACGCGGCGATGACCTCGGCGTGTGCCGCCGCCACCAGGTCCTGGTCCGCCCTCTGGAAGCGCTCCACCAACTGGTCGCGTTCCACGGCCCGCATCGGCTTCAGCCTCGGGTCGGTGGCCAGTTGGTGCTCGACCCACGCGGTGAGCACCGCGCGTTCCATGGCGGCGGGGAAGTCCTCGGCAGAGGCCTCGCGGCGTGCGAGCTGGTCGGGGAGCCCGTCGAGGTGGTAGCGGCGTAGCAAGGTCAGTGCGTCGGCACAGCTGGTCCACGCTTCCGGGCCGAAGGGGTCGCGGTCGAGGCGGGACAGGACGGACTGGGCCGCGGTGAGGGGTGCGGCGAGTTCTCGTCGCAGCTCCTCAGCACGCTCGGGCTCGAAGTACCCGGCGAGTGCCTCGCGCCGACCGCTCCAGTCGTCGGCGCGGGCCGCGACGGACGGGTCGGCCGGCGCGGCCAGCATCAGCCGGGCGGCAGCCTGGGACAGGGCCGCGGAGTGGCCGCCGTGTGCGGTGCGACGAACCTTCTGAGCCCAGTCCAGGGCGTCCAGGATCGCGTCACGGTCTGTCTCGGTGCCCTGGTAGAGGGAACCGAGAAGGCTTCGGTGCGCGGCGTCGTTCTCCGCGAAGGAGGACGCGGCGGCGCGGGCGGAAACGACGGCGGCCACCGCTTCCCTGGCCCGCGACAGTGTGAGGTCCGTCCCCTCTTCTATGACGCGGGCGGTTGAGCGGAGGAGGTCGGCCGCGTCCTCGAAGGGCTCCACATGCGCGCGAAGCCAACTCGCCGCCCGTTCGAGGGGGCGGGCGGCAAGCGCTGTGCCGACCGTCGCGAAGTGGGGCTGCCCGGTGTACTCCTGCCAGAGGTCCAGGTCACGGCGGATCTGGTCCGTCTGCGCGAGGAGTTCACGCGGTTGGGGTCGGCCGTCGGCCAGTACCTCGGCGAGGCTGATCCGACGCGCTGGTTCCGTGAGCGTGTCAGGTGCGAGGCGGGCGATCAGCCGGGCGGAGTCCAGGGCGGCGCACAGTGCCTCGGTGCGGAGGTGCCCTTCAGCGGCATACCGGCCCAGCGACTCGCGCTGTTGCTCCGTGGCGTACGGGCCCGGTTGCTGTCGCGTCAGGTCGAGGCCTCGACGCAGGAGCAGTCCTATGTGCTCGTAGCCCGTCACACTGTTGGGCGCGGCATCGTGCAGGTCGTCCGCCTGCGTGTCGAGGCCCCGGTACCAGGGACCGAGAAGGCTGCGGTCGGTCACCGCCCAGGCGTCGAACGCGGCGGTCTCCTTCTGTGCCGCGTGCGCGACCGTGACCGCCGTACGCGCGGAGGCGAGCGTGTGCTCGGAGCCGGGGCCGTGATCCCGGCGACCGACCAAGGCCACGGTATCCAGCAGCGCGACGGCCTGTCGCAACGGGGTGAGGTGGGCGCGCAGCCAGCGGGCGTCGCCGCCGAGCGGCTGCTTGGTCAGCTCGGCCGCATGCGGTGCCAGCGACGGACCGTCCAGATCCCTTCGCCACGTGGCGAGATGGCTGCGCAGTGCTGTGCCCTGCTCGACAAGTGCGGGTTGCGGCTCCCGGCCGTCGGCGAGGTGAGTGGCGAGCAGACTCCGACGGTAGGGGTCGGCGACGGTTTCCGGCGCGAGTGCGTGGACCGCCTCGGCGTGCGCGAGTGCCTTGCGCAGTGCCGGTACATCGGGCAACCGTGTGCCCCGATGGCGGCCGATCAGCTCGGCATGGGTCGTGGCCAGCGACCGCAGCTTGCGGTGAGCGGCGCACCATGCGTCGGCGAGTGGCAGCCGGTCGTACAGCTCTCCGCGCCACGAGCCGCCGTGTGTCAGCCGGGCCACGAGCTTCCGGTCGGCCCGGATGCCACTGGACAGCATGCCGACGAGTCCCTGGCGTCCTTCCAGGAGCCGGTGAACCGCATCGGGCAGTTCTGGTGTGGAGACGACTTCGGGCAGGAAGGTGTCGCGCGCCGCCTCCTCGGCGGCAGCCAGGTCTTCGGCGGCCGAGGAGATCTCCGCGACGGCTGCCCGGACACCGGGAAGCGCCCGTGGATCGAGCCATGCCTCGAGTGCGCGGTCCGAGGCTGTGGCCAGTTCCACAAGCGTGGCCAGGTCGTCCGCCTCGGATGTCACCTGCGGCCGGTCACAGCCGAGGCGCTCGGCCACCGAGTCGGCGTGCTCGGCCGCCAACTCGAGCGCATCGGCGAGCGTGTCGAATCGCTCGGCCAGCTCCGCGGCCTCACGGCGGGTCAACGACGCGATGTCGACACCAGGCGGTTCCAGCACGGCGAGCGCCTGCTCGTTGGCCGGTCGCTCGGTGCTCACTTCCGGACGCAGTTCGGCCCACCCCGGGCCCGCGTGATCCGTCGCGAGGGCCCGGGCGGAGAGCACCTGGTTCCGTCGTGTGAAGAAGTCACTCAGTGCGTCGGCGACGACCCCTACCGCCGCGGCCTCGGCCTGCGCGGGGCCTTGAGCGACCAACCACTGTGCAAGTGGGCGGTGTTCGGTACCGGCCACGGCGATCACGTCACACAGATGACGTGCTTCCTCGGGGGTGCTGGAATGCGTGAGCCCGACGAGTTGGCTGACACGGGCAACGCTCTGCAGGGTCCGCTCCAGCACACCAGCGGTCGCGTCGAACTCCTGGGCGAACTGTCGCGCTCGCCCCTCCGTGAGTCCGGCAAGGTCGAGGCCTCGCGGCGCCATCGCCGGTAGGGTCTTCTCGGCCTCCCCCGGCTCAGCCTTCAGCCTGGTGGACAGTTCCTGCCACCGCTCGCCCACCGTGGCGCGGACGACATCACCCGTACGCTGCACCTTGCGCAGCTCCGCCAGGAAAGCGTCGACCCGGTCGTCCACCTCGTCGGCGAAGGCATCCGTGGTCAGCCAGGCCTCCGGCACGGCACTCCGCACCTCCAGGAGCCGTAGCAGCAGGATCAGACGGTCGATTCCGCTCTGATCCGTAAGGGGTGCTCCTTCGAGCGTGAGATCCCGGTACCGGTCGGCCGCTGTCGCGAGCGCGTCCCGCGCCGCCTGGGCCTGCTCCAGCACGGGACGGGGATGCGGCAGGTCGGCCTGTAGGTCGCGCCAGGGAAACGACGGATCGGCGACCGCGTCCCAGGCATCGGAGATGACTTTCGTCGCCTCGACGATCAGGCGCAGGTCCTCGTCACTGAGCGTCTCGGCACGAAACGCCGCTTCTGCCCCCGTACGGGTGTCGTCACCATGGCTCAGGTAGGCCACCGGCGCCTCGGACAGCCGGCCGACCCGGCCAAGCACATCGTGCAGGGTCCGTCCCAGCGGGTCTCGTGAATCGCCCCGGCTCGAATGGAGACTCGATTTCATGAAAGGATCGAGTCATGGCACGACCTTCCCGTTACCCGCTTGAGCTCCGCCGTCGTGCGGTGCGCATGGTCGCCGAGGTGCGCGACGGCTATCCGACCGAGACGGCCGCCTTGCAGGCGGTGGCAGAGAAGCTCGACATCGGCTCGCGCGAGACGCTGCGGAACTGGGTGAAGCAGCACGAGATCGACGGTGGCCAGCGTCCGGGGATGACGACGGAGGAGTCCGCCCAGCTCAAGGCGTTGAAGAAGGAGAACGCCGAACTCAAGCGGGCCAACGAGATCCTGAAGGCCGCGGCGAGTTTCTTCGCGGCCGAGCTCGACCGGCCACACACACGCTCGTAGCGTTCATCGACGAGCACCGGGACCGCTTCGGCGGCGTCGAGCCGATCTGCAGGACGCTCACCGAGCACGACTGCAAGATCGCCCCTTCCACGTATTACGCCCACAAGAAACGCCTTGAAACTCCCTCCGCCCGTTCCGTGCGCGATGAGGAACTCAAAGAACGGATCCAGGAGGTCTACACGTCCAACTACCGTGTCTACGGGGCCCGGAAGATATGGCGCGAGCTGAACCGGCAGGGACATATGGTGGCCCGCTGCACCATCGAGCGTCTGATGCGCGAACTCGGCATCACCGGCGCCGTCCGCGGCAGGAAGGTGATCACGACGATCACCGATCCGGCCGCCGGGCGGGCCCCGGACCTTCTCGACCGCGACTTCGTCGCCCGTGCCCCGAACCGCTGCTGGGTCGCCGACTTCACGCATGTCGCCGCCTGGAGCGGTGTCGTCTACGTCGCCTTCGTCGTGGACACGTTCTCCCGGCGCATCGTCGGCTGGTCCGCCTCCGCCTCCAAGGAGACCCAACTCGTCCTGGATGCACTGGAGATGGCCCTGTGGCAGCGTGACCGCGAGGACCGCCGGCACACTCCGGGGCAGCTGATCCACCACTCCGATGCCGGGTCGCAGTACACGTCGTTCCGCCTCGCCGAACACCTCGACGCGGCCGGCATCGCGGCGAGTATTGGATCAGTCGGGGATGCGTACGACAACGCCCTGATGGAGTCGACGATCGGCCTGTACAAGACCGAGCTGATCAAACCCCAGCGTCCCTGGAAGTCGCTCTCCCAGGTCGAGTTGGCCACCGCCGAGTGGGCCGACTGGTACAACCACCGCCGACTCCACGGTGAGATAGGCCACGTTCCACCCGCCGAGTACGAGGCCAATCACTACAAGGAATCCACGAAACCCCAGGTCACAACCACAATCTGAGATCTCTACCGAACCCGGGGCGGTTCACTCGGACCTCGTTCATCGCTTCGGCGTAGGCGCTGAGCGCGAGGCGCAGTTCCCTGGCCTGGGCCAGGGTCTGCTGTGACAGCTGCGGGGCGCGCGGCTCCTCCGCGAGCACCCGCCCCAGTTCCTGGGCCACTGCCTTGCGGCTGGTGTTGTGGCTGTGCAGGGCAAGGGCGTACGAGTCGAGTCCGACCGACTTCAGCCGGTCGAGAACGACGTCGAGGGCCGCCGCCTTCTCACTGACGAACAACACACTGCGGCCCGCGTGCATCAGACCGGCGATCATGTTCGTGATCGTCTGGCTCTTGCCGGTGCCCGGCGGGCCGTCCAGGACGAACGACCGTCCGGCCACGGCCGCGGCGACGGCCTGCCGCTGCGAGGCGTCGGCGTCGAGCACCAGCGGACTGTCCTCGGGCGGGCTCAGTTCGTCGATCCGGTCCAGCTCGATCGCCTCGAAGTCGAAACGGTCGGAGGCGAGTCCGGAGTTCGGCCCGAGAGCCATCGCCCTTACCAAATCACTGCCGAGGACGCGGTCCTCGTTGTCCAGCAGATCCTGATACATCGACTCCTTGTGGGAGGCGAAGAGTGCGAGCACCACACGGTCGGAGATCTGCCATCCGGCCTTGCCCGCCACCGCGCGAGCCGCAGCGGAGAGCACGGCCCGCAGGTCCGAGGGGTCCTGTTCGCCAACCGACGTCCAGTCGATATGGAATTGCTCCAGCTTCACCTTCAGGGCCGGGTTGAGGCGCGGTTCCTCGTCGTCGCTCGCCCTGAGGCGGATCCGGCCGTTGCGCGCACGCTCGATGACCACCGGCATCAGGACCAGGGGGGCGTCGCTGCCCGTCTCGGCTCCGTCCTCACGCCAGCGGAGCATGCCGACGCCAAGGTTCAGGGTCCACAGGCCGTAGTCGTTGAAGATCTGGGTCGCCTTGGCGCGAAGGCTGTTCAACGCACGCAGGAGAGAAGGCGCGGTGGCCTTCTGGGTGACGATTCCGTCGCCGCGGTCGCCCTTCTTGGCGAGGAGCACATCGCCGGGTCGCGTACCCTCGCCGACCTCCGGTTCCTCGTCCGGGAGCGGCGCGAAGTCCCAGCCGCGAGCCAGGCCCTCGACGAGGTCCTGTGCGGACGGGGTCGAGATCTCAAGTGTCGCCGACTTGGTGTGGCGAAAATTGAGCAGCCGATTACGCCCGCTCAGGTCCACCAGAGAGGTGCGCCAGTTCTCAAGCATCGCCTTGAGGCGGTCGAGCTCCTGGCTGCCCCCGAAGTCACCCGAGTTCGTCACGCTGGTCCCTGATGTTGTCGCTTCTGGGCCGACGGAGCACCGGCGTCGGCAGCAGTCCCCCTTGGCCGCCAACGCAAAGCGCGGCCACCGAAGTCCGTACTGTCCTGGTGGCCGCACAAGTCCCGCTGATCCCCCTGAATGCGGAATTCTACGGTCAGTTCACCAATGCGTGAAGCCTTAACTACGGAACGGTTCTCTCGGTGGTCGCGCAGCCTCGGCATGCCGGTCGAACCGACGTCGTCTGCAAGTGCGCGGAAGGCGATCAGACACTCCACGTCGAGGTCGACCAGCAGCACGCCGAACGCGTCAGCCAACGTTGCCCCCGTCCGCTACGGGCCTCAGCCCTTTCAGGCAACGGCGACTGTGTCTCCTCCATGAGCCGGCGGCAGGCAGCAGGGTCACGACCGGAGGGGCCCGCGCGGGAGTTTGCCGATCGGCTTGGTGCACAGGTCGCCTGTGTTCATCGCCAAGAGGGACTGCGTGCTGTGCTCGGGCGGCGCTATTGACGTACGGCGGTACACCCGGCCGCCGGGCTGCCATTGCCGCCTCCTCCCTCACGGACTACGGACCGCGGACCGGCTCGCGGAGCCGGTCCGGGCCGAGGGAGACGGGCGCCCCCGCGCACCTTGCTGCTGGACGCCCTGCTCAACGGCGCCTGCCGCAGCCCGGATCCGGAGCGGCCTCGGACTGCGGATCCGGAGCGGATCAGTACCGCCGTAGCAACGCTCGGCGCCGCCGTCGGCTCCGCCACGCCATGGCCCCGCCCACCACCACCAGGCCCGCGGTCAGCGAGGTGAGAAGGGCTGTCGTGGCCACGCTGATGGCACTGACTCCGTCGCCCCGTGCCTCGGTCGTGGCGGACGACGGAACGAGGTGCTGGCCGAACGCCGATGCCTCGGAGGTACTGCCGCCCAGCCATGTGCAGTTCGTGATCGATTTCGCGCTCCGGGCAGCTCGCGCTGACGGCATTCACGCCATGATGGAAGCCGACGCGGAGATGAACTGGCAGGCCTCTCTGGATCGGGGGAGGCGGGCTGAACGACGGGACTGGACCGGGGGCGCCAACGTATCCGGGGACGATGAGTCCCCTGCCGATGAGACGGAACCACCGACAATGGAGCGTGACCAACACGCGCACCGGAAGTGACGGCCGACTGGAGGAGGCTCATTCCTCATCAGGCCGATTCACCCCGCTCCAGGAGCGGCCTTGAGGTGGGTGGTGAGATCTTGGAGCGCGGTCCACGCGCCGGAGTCGGTTCCGTCACTCAGGAGGTAGTGCAGGGCGGGGTGCGCGTGTGTGCCGAGTTGTCGCGGGCGCAGGGCGAGGGGTGGTCGTCGGGCGTGGGTGAGGCCGATGGCGTTGACGTCTCGGACGCCGAGGGTGAAGGACACCGGGATGGGCGGGGCCTCCAGACGCGGGGTCAGCGTCAGGTCCGCGCGCGCTGCTCGGAGCGTGGTGAGCATCGACACCAGGCCGTGCTCGTCGACCAGCGCGGCGGCGAGGGATTCGATGGCGTCCAGAGGGACGTCCGCAGCGGACGTGTATCCGAGGGTGAGCGTGATGTCCTGGGCGACGCCAGCCTTCGTACGCGCTGTGCGGAGTGTGGCGATGGACGGAGGATCCGCTGCGCCGATCGCGACCAGGTGGGTCGGAGCAGGTGACCTGTCGCGGGCCAGATCCGTCAACTGGCGCGGTGACCACGGCAGGTTGACCGGCTCTGCCGTGCTCCACCCCACCGGCGCCGAGCCCGTCAGGTGGCGCCAGGCGGTCTCCAGGCCGCGGCCGAGGACCAGGTCGGCGGTGGGGGCGTGGAGCGTGCGGAACGTGAGGGTCAGCTGGCGTTCCGGGGTGGGCTCGGTGTGCCGGGTGAACGCGGCGGCGACCGTGGTGCCGGTCGGGAGGAACGTGCCCTGCTGCCAGGCAAGAGGGACACCGGACAGGCCGTCGTAGTAACCGCCGGCCGGGTCCTGGACCACCCACCGGTTGGGGGCGCCCCGCAGCGCCGTGCGCAGGGGGAGAGTGAGCCGGGCCTGGAGCGGGGTGACCAGGTGCAGGGCTCGGTTGGTGGCGCTCGTGGTGCGCAGGACGTCGGAGAGCCAGGTGGTGAAGGCGAGGACGGGGCGGTCGGAGATGACGACCGCCGTGGAGTCGGTCAGGACGTCGACCGAGGGAACGGTGGGAGCGGAGGGGGCGACGACCTCCTGTGCGTCATCGGCCGACTGGTCCTGCGGGATGGCCACCACGCGTGTCGTACTTGCGGCGCGTGGCCAGACTGTCCCGCCGAGCAGCGTGGTCAGGCGTCCGCACAACGATTCAGCGAGAGCTTCTGCTTCGGGTACCGAGGTCGAGGCGCGGGTCTCGGTCCACCAGTACGGCGGCGGTGGCGCTGACACATCGGGGCCGAGGAGGCGTTCCGCTTCGCCGGGTATGTGGACCAGGAGCGGCGCCTCGACGGAGACCAGCGGACGGCCGACGCTTGTGCACAGCTGAAGGACGCCGCCGTCACCGGTAGAGGTCAGCCCCAGGTCGAGGCCGCCTGCTGAGAGGCCGGCGATCAAGGAGCGGGTGTCCGGCATCTTCGGGGTGAGGGCTATGACGTCTTTGGTCACGTCGGGAACTCGCCCACCCAGGAACGTTCGAGGAGGTGCTTGGGCAGGTACGCGGATTCGACGTCGACCGGGATGTCCGCGTCGAACGCCATGCAGGCGACGGCCAATGGGGCCAGAGCCACCAGGCCTTCGCTGCTCTTCGACCGTGTCTCGTTCTCGGTCCAGTACTCGCGATGCCAGGTGAGTGCTTCCGCAAGAGCGGTGTTGAACGGCTCCGGCTCCTGCCGCTGGTAGCGGTGGAAGATCTCCAGCGGCGGGTAGAGAATTTTCAGCATCAGTTCGGCACTGGCGATGTGGGGGGCTTCGGGGTCCGTCCCGTCAATCGCGGCGGCCAGGGTGTTCCAGGTTTCCGGGCGGCCGAACCAGGCATTTTGCAGGGTCTCCACCCAGGCGTAGATGTACTCGTCGAACTCCACACCTGATGCGCGCAGGAAGGAGACGGGTACACGGGCGAGTTGGTCGAGACGCTCGTTCTCCCGGCAGATCACCGCCAAGTAGTACGTGGTGAGCCAGTTGCCGGCGTGCAGATATTCCTGCGGGCCGGTTGCCGGAAGGTTCTTGATCTCACCTTTTCCTCCGATACGGCATGGGACAGGGCCTTCCGCAGCCGCTCCAGAGATGAACAGGCCCGATCCGACCTGCATCGCGGTGACCCAGGTCTCCCACGTCGAAAATTCCTCGCCCGAGGGATCCGTCAGGCAGTTCCATTTGGCGACAGTCAGTGAATAGTCCAAGGCGTCGAA
The DNA here is from genome assembly GCF_009184865.1 of Streptomyces phaeolivaceus. Taxonomy (NCBI): domain Bacteria; kingdom Bacillati; phylum Actinomycetota; class Actinomycetes; order Kitasatosporales; family Streptomycetaceae; genus Streptomyces; species Streptomyces phaeolivaceus. The sequence continues at coordinate 2,581,502 of NZ_CP045096.1, forward strand.
GCGGTCGAACTCTGATGTTTCGAGTTCAGCAAGTGCTTCGTCGTTGCTTTGGACGATCGGCGCCATGGCTTCGGCCACGTTGTCCACGGGGAAGTCGTGACGGGGAATATGGATGACCACGCGCCCCTCCTTCTCAGTTGATTTTCATGTGTTCGATCACGACGCCAGCATAGAGGGTGCCGTCCGGCTCCTGGACCTTGACCAGGACGTACTGCAACTTCCTGTCCTTGAGCGCCTGTCTGAACTCTCGCGCGAGTTCGGCGTCCCGACCGCCACGTTTCGTCATCTCGCCCAGGATGGTCCGCAGGTACAGATGCGTTCCCTGCTTCACTCGCATACCGGCCGCCCCGCCGTCGTCGCCGACGTGCGGTCGCGCAGGATCCTCGGGGTCGGCCCGTCCCTGTCGCCATTGGAGATCGTTTCCCGGCGCCTTGTCCTCAACGATGAGGATCTTTTCGTCCTCAAGCCTGTATGCGCCATCAAACATGTGGGCCCCGGTGGGCGTCTTCGGGAGGTCGATCTCCTGAGCGTCCGGGAACTCGCGTCGAATGGCGTGGAGCCTGGAGGCGTCCTCACCCAGCTTCTCGGAGATCTTGCTGTTCGGAGGCACGTCTCCGAGCTGTTTGCCATAGGCCTTTTGAGCAGCGGCAAGGGCCTCGCGGTTCGATGCCGAGGGCGTCTCGTCGAAGGCCTTCTGCGCGTTCATGAGGTCCATATAGGCGCGACGGTCGGCGGTCCTTCTGTCGAGCCTCGGAAGAACGTCGTCGGGGGCGGTACTCCGCGGAAGCGGCTTCGCGCCGAACCGGGTTTCGGACGGACCACTCGGCAGGTCGTGCTTGGCCACGAAGCGCCCTTGCGCATCCTTCGCGAGCTGGGGAAGTTCGACGCCGTCCACCAGCCCGATATGGGGTCTCCTGCGTCCGAGGGTGTCGTAGTGCTTCTTGCGCCACTCGGGGTCTTCGTTGGCCTTCCGGACATGCTCGTCCTGGATGGCCTTGCGCTCGGCCGGAGTCAGCTTCCGCTGTCCTTCGTCCCGGGAGCCGTCGCCGTCCGCCCGATCCGCCCGATGCTCATCGGTTCCTGCCGGCCGCGTGACGCGGTCATGCGGCCCGCCATGTCCAGGACCGGAACCGGTTGGGGTCCCCCTGCCCGTGCCCGGTCCGTCTCCCGAACCATGCCCAACACCGTTCCCTGCGGCGCGCTCGCCCGTCCGGCCCACGTCGGCGACGGAATTCGTCCCCGCGTAAGCACCGACGAGTTCAGGCTCCCGGCTTCCTGTCACCGGGGCGCGGGACGTGGAGTCGTCCCCGGCGCGGGCGGCGGCCGACGGCTCGGCCTTGGCCTGGGAGGCGTGCTGGTGAAGGGTGCCGTCGGCGTTGAGCAGGTGGCCCTTGTCGGTGAGGTAGACGACCCTTCCGGTCGCGTCGTCGACGTACGGGATCGCGTTGTCGGGAACCTTGGGCGACCAGAGGGCATCGCCTCGTTCGAGGAGGTCGAGTGTGGCCCCAGAGTCCAGTCTCTTCAATGTGCTGAAGGCGTCCCCGACCTTGACGTACGCGAACTTGCCCGCCTTGCCGACATACGTGAACGGGTCGACAGCCCGGCCAACCTTGCCCACCACCGACACAGCGCGAGCCGCCGCACCGGTACGACCGGCGCCGGTGGCCGCCGCGCCCGCCCCTTCGGTGCCCAGCAGGCCAAGGACGTTAAAGCTGACGGTGCCAGCCGCGCGGGCTGGGTTGCTCTCCCACGTGTCCCAGGCGACGAAGCCCTTGACAGTCTGCTTGTAGGTGGTGCGGGAGTCGCGCAGCCACGAGGGGAGTTTGTCGTCGGGCACCAGCCACCAGGTGCCGAGGGTGGCGCTGGTCAGGAAGGAGGCCGTGCCGAGCTTGGCCAGGCCCGTCCACGCCTCGCCCGCCGCGTCCGAACCGTCCGCGCCGAACAGGGTGCCCACGCCGTGGACCGTGCCCATCACACCGTCGGTCCAGAAACCGTCCCAGACCTGCCCGGACGTGTGCGTGAACCAGTCCCAGCCCTCGTACTCCTGCTCGACCGCCGAACCCCACGGGGTCTCCCCGGCGTGATCGAGATCCTCGGCGCGGTAGCCGTACATGTTCTCGCCGTGCGAGCCGTCGTCGACGGTGAGCGTGGTGCCGCCGACGAGGGCGGTGATCTTGTTGTGGCAGGCGCGTTCGGCGGCCTGGAAGGCGGCGACGGTGTGGTTGACGTCGTGCCACAGGTCGTTGTTGGTGTCGACCTTGTCCTTGTCCTTGCGCCAGTCGTCATCCCCCACGACCGAGTCCACGAACGTCCGTGCATCCGCTTTGAGCGTGGCCAACTTCTCCACCAGCGGCCTGACTTCGACGCCGTACTCGTCCAGCGCCCCGGCGACCTTCTCCAGATCGTCCGCGAACGCGTCCGCCTTCGCCTTCACCGGCTGCGTCGAGGAGAACAGGTCATGGGCCTCCGGGGCACGGTAGAAGGCCGACAAGCCCTGGAAGGCGGTGTGCAGATCAGCGCCCGAAGCCCGGAACTGACCCGCGTTGGCGTACAGCAGCATCACGTCAACGCCCAGCGTGGGCAGATCCCCGAGGAACTGCGGTATCCCGGAGGGGTCGATCAGGTTCGCCTCATCGGCCATCACTGACCCTTGGCCGACGCATCGACACCAGGCAGCTCGACCTTTGGTTCCTTGGCCGCTTCACTCTGTGCGTTGGCCGCCAGAGTCAGGTCGCCCTCGACATAATGCCCGGTGGCCTCCGCAGCCCCACTCAGCGACCTGGACGCCCGCTCGGCGATATAGAGCAGGTCACGGCTCCACTGCTGCAGAAACTCCCCCAGCGCCGCGCCCACCACGCCAACGGTGCTGGTGTAGGGCCCGTACTGACTGGTGATCATCCCCGCCGCCGAGGCGGCCTCCTCCAGGTTGCCCTGCATCGCCGAACCCGCCTCCGACAGGTTCTTCCCATGCGTACCCGACGTCTCCAGAACACCGCGCACCCCGACCGGGTCTATGTCCCACCCCGTCACACCGCTCTCCCAACCCCCGTACACGCCAAGAGCCACCCGATACAGAGCGTCAGCCCCTGCCGCCGCACCGACTGTCCCGACAAGACGAACGTCTCATCGATCATCGAACATGCTCTCGCGTACGCCACTGCGGACACAACATCGTGCTGCGGCATGAGGCTGGAACCAGTCACTTCACAGGGCGAGAACGGGCGCCTGCTCGCCCCCCTTCAACCGAAGCGTCGCCACTACTTCGCCGACATCACGTTGTCTACACAGCGCCCCACCGTGCTCCGCTTCGCCGCAAAAGCCGCGCAGTGTACCGCCGAGCAGCCAGTTCTGAGGCAAGTGCCGCCCGAACGGAGAGGCAGGTGCCTGACCTTGGCGAGGCTGGGCGACCACGAGGACCGAAGCAGCAGAACAGCCGTGCATTCGACAGTCGCGCCCACAGGCCAACATCTCTGCCCCAGCCTTTCTGCAACAAGGAGAGAAGCGTGAGCATCATCGCGACAACAGCTACTGAGAGCGACGAGGACTTCCCCGCCAGGGCCCTCCAACTTGCCGACGCCCCCTCGATGCCCCGGACCGAGGCAAGCCTCGAGCCCAGTGACCGGCAGCCGTGCACTGTCCACCCGGACTGGTGCACAGAAACCGGCAACCACTACGACCACTTCGGAACCCTGCACACCGTCAAGGGCAATGACGGCCGGGAGCTGCTGAATGCGCACCTTCTGGATCTGTCTGGTTCGAAGCCGATCATCGGTCTGGGCGACACGGACACTACTGCGGCCGAGGCCCGCGTCAAGGCGACGGAGCTTCGCAGGTTCGCCGACGAGCTCGAGACCCTCGCGGACAAGGTGGAGGTCTCCGCCAGCCACGAGCCATCGGGCACTCCGCAGATGACCGCCTGCCCCGCCGGCGTCTCGTTCTGCGATGGAAACCCCAGGGAGCACGAGGACCCGCGCGAACACCTTCACCACGGCCCGCTAACCGCCATGGGTGCTCACCGCCCTTACGCCTGTCAGCGCAGGGACGGCATCATGGCGTTCCAATTGTCCCAGGTAGACGACGAAACGCCCGGCCTGGACTTCGTGGCCGGCGGCGACTGGCCGACGCTCGACCTCGGAGAGGTCGACGAACTGATCAGCGACATGAGCGCGCACCTGGCGAAGCTCCGGGCCGCACGTACGCAGCTCGCGTGCCTGGTATCCGGGCGGACCGGCGAGACGGCCGCAGCGCTTGACCGCACCTGGATGTACGCGACAGATACGGCACCCGGCACACCGTCACCTGCCCGTCCTGGTGCACGACGGACCACACCTTTGAAATGAAGGGCAAGCCCCACCCGGCCGACGTACACCACCAGATGTACGGCGCTGTGGCCTCTGCCGAATACACCGAGGCCTACGAGGAGTACGAGTCCTGGCAGGTGCTCTGCGCCCACCTCGCCGTAAGCCCGGACTCGACAGTCAGCCCGGCCCACCGAGTCCCGCACGTACAGGTCGAAGTAGCCGCCGACATGTACACCCGCCCGATGGGTCCGGACCAGCTGGCCGAGTTCATCGAAACGGTGGCCGGGCAGCTGGAAGAACTTCGCGCCATGCACCCCCGGCTCACCGCAGCCCGCGCCGAATGGGCCGCGCGGAACGACACGACGGCCGACGCAGAGGCCGCGTAACCCCGCCGGGCCAGGACCGCCACGATGCCCGCGGCTCCAGCGCCATGCTCCAACAGCTGTCGCGAACACCCAGCTCAGAGGCGTCGCCCGCCCCTCCGCTCCAGGGACTTTTCAGGGACTTTCAGCTCTGTCCGAGGGACTTCCGAGGGACTTTTCGCCGCCTAACACGGCAAGCTCCTGAAAGATCGGAAAGGGCCTCCGACGCAGGTCAGAGGCCCTTTCCCAGGCAAAGCCGCAGGTGGCGGCAGACGAGTCGGGCTGTACGCCGGGTTCTGTACCACGGGTCCTCGCGGCGCCCGTGGTGACGGCCATCCATCTAGGGCCAGCGTTGCCGCTGGCCTCGTGCGGTCTACCCGCGGACTTGGGCGGGCTGCCCTCGAACGTCCGCGCAGAGCCGCTTTTTAGGGCGGCTCCTCTTGACCTTGCTCCGGGTGGGGTTTACCTAGCTGCCCAGGTCACCCTGGGCACTGGTGGTCTCTTACACCACCGTTTCACCCTTACCCAGCGCCTGAGCACTGGGCGGTCTGTTTTCTGTGGCACTGTCCCGCGGGTCACCCCGGGTGGCCGTTAGCCACCACCCTGCCCTGTGGAGCCCGGACGTTCCTCGGGGAGGTCCGTGAGGACCTTCACGCGGCCGTCCGCCCGGCTCGTCTGCCGTGGTGACCATGCTACCCGGAGCCCACCGGTCCTCCGCGCCGTCGATGGCGTCGATGACGCCGATGGCGCCGATGGCGTCGATGGCGTCGAGGCCGTTGCCAGGAACGAGCCCGTCAGGATCAACGTGAAGGAGGCCAGGATCGCGGGGGTCAGGTGTTCGTCCAGGAACAGGGCGCCCGCCGCCACCGCCACCGCCGGGTTGACGTAGGTGAAGACCGTCGCCCGGGTCGGGCCGACCTCTCGGATCAGTTCCAGGAAGGCGACGAAGGCCAACGCCGTGCAGATCACGCCCAGGGCCGCCAGGGAGATCAGGGCCGAGGAAGAGGGAAGTGCCGACGGGCGGGTCAGGGCCGCCGCGGGGGCGTACACGATCGCCGACAGGAGCAGGACCGGGGCTATCAGCTGGAGCGTGGGGACCTGTTTCAGGTGGCGGGCCATGATCAGGGGGGCCGTCGCGTAGCCGATCACCGTGATCAGGACCTCGGTGAGGGAGAGGATGTTTCCGCCGGTGAGGTGGGGGACGGTGAGGACCGCCACGCCTCCCAGGCCCAGGGTCAGGCCGGTCATACGGCGGGCGCCGAGGCGTTCCGCGTCACCGAAGTAGCGGGCCAGGAGCACGCTCACGATCGGTACTCCCGCGATCAGGAGGCCGGCCGTGGAGCTGGAGAGGTGGCGTTCGGCGTCGGTCAGGGTCCACCACGGGCCGATGACCTCGATCACGGCGAAGGCCAGCATGGGGCGCCAGTGCTGGTGGACCACGACGATCAGTCCGCCCTGGCGGATCGCGAAGGGGAGCAGGAGGGCCGCGCCCAGGGCACAGCGTACGAACACGACCATGGACGGGGAGACCTCGTCCACCGCCACTTTGATCATCAGATAGGGGATGCCCCAGAGGACTCCCATCAGGGAGAACAACGCCCAGCCGCGTGCAGTCATGGGACGAGTCTCGGCCGGGTCAGCGGTGTACGTCTTGAACGCTGTTGCGGTACGCCGCCGGGGTCACCCCCAGCACCTTCCTGAACCAGCGCGTCATGTGCGCCTGGTCGGCGAAGCCCACCTGGCCTGCCACCTCCGCCGGACGGCCGCCCGCTTCCAGCAGGCCCCGGGCCCGGCTCACCCGGTGCTGGGCCAGCCAGGCGTACGGGGGCATGCCCATGGTCGTACGGAAGGCCCGGAGGAGTTGGTAGCGGGAGAGGCCCAGGTCGGTTGCGAGGTCGGCGAGGGAGGGTGGGGTGGTGAGCTCGTCGGCGAGGCGGTCGCGTACGGCCAGGGCGATGGTGTTCGCGCCGGGGAGTGTGTCGGGGGTCGCGCGGGACGTGGAGTGGCGGCGGGCCAGGGCCGTGAGCAGCCAGGGGAGGCGGGACTCGGCCTCCAGGGGGTCGGGGCAGGTGCTCAGCTCGGTGTGGGCGGTGCGGAGCGCGGCGGCGAGTTCGGGGTCGTGGAGGAGGGGGTCGCGGAAGTGCGGGGTGCCGCCGAGGACGCCGTCGGTGAGGAGGGCGGGGGCCGGGTAGAGGGCGCGGTAGGCGTAGGTGCCGTAGGCCGACTCGCCGGTGTGGACCTCGCCGGGGGCCAGGACGACGATCGAGCCCTCCCCGACCCTGAGGCCACCGCCCCGGTAGTCGATGCACGAGGCGCCGAGGACGCAGATGCCGATGCTGAATTCCTCGTGGGTGTGCGGAGCGTAGCGGTGGCGGTCGAAGCGGGCGGTGAGGAGGTCGAGGGGGCGGTCGGGGCGCCCGAGGGTGGCCCGGGTCCAGCTGGTGGTCTGTCCGCTTGCTCCTCCGCCGTCGCCGGTCACCTCACGCACCCCTCTCGCACCCCTGTCCCGCCCCTCTCGCGGGCTGTACGGGTGCAACATTCGGGTGGCCGGGTTTCATACCGCCCGCGTCGGCCGACATCCGAACTAACTTCCGACCCGACCTCCGACCCGACCGTCATGGCTCAGATGAAGTCCGCCGTCTCCAGGTCGAAGGCGAAGGGCTCGGGGAGGGGAAGTGGCTTGCCGAAGGGGACGGTGCAGCGCTGACGGTAGTCGTCGTCTCGTGGGTCGCTGAGCAGCTTCACCTCGGACATGTCCCGGTCGATCAGCAGGTAGAGCGGGATGCCGCCACGGGCGTAGCAGCGGCGTTTGACTTCGCGGTCCATCTCGGGCTTGGTGGAGGTGACTTCCAGAACCATGGACACGCCCTGACAAGGCATCCAGGTGTCCGCTCCCCGGTAGAGCCGCAGCGACTGGGCCGCGAAAGTGCCGTCCGGGATCACGTAGTCCTGCGGGCATCTGTCCGCCTTCCCCAGCTTCAGCCCTTTGTTACCGGAGAACTGCATGTCGGTCCGGGACCGCTTGATCACCTGGCTCACGATCAAGCCGACACAGTCCTCGTGGTCCCCGTCCGATGGTGGCGTCACCACGATCTCCCCCTCGATCAGTTCTGCCCGGAGCCCCTCCGGGGTGCGCAGGGCGAAGAAACCCTCCAGCAGGACCTCCGCCTGGACGAACGGCCTGAGCTGCTTGCGGGCCACTGCGGTCATGTCAGGCCCTCCTTCCTCGGTCGATCGCCAGGCTGAGGCATCGGCGCGGGGCCCCGGCCAGGAGGTCGCTGACGGTTCCCTCGAACGTGGCATCGGCCGAACCCGTCGCTTGACCCTGCCGCAGCGTCAACGTTTCTACTGGGGGTATGCGGATCGGAGAACTCGCCGCGGCCGTCGGGGTCACCCCGCGGGCCGTGCGGCATTACCACCATCTCGGGCTGTTGCCGGAGCCGGAGCGGCGGGCCAACGGGTATCGGGACTACACGTTGCGGCACGCGGTCGTGCTGGCGCGGATCCGGCGGCTGACGGAGCTGGGGCTCGGGCTGGCCGAGGTGCGGGATGTGCTCGCGGACGACGCGGGGCGTGAACTCGTCGAGGTGCTCGGGGAGTTGGACGAGGATCTGGCCCGGCAGGAGGCGGAGGTCCGGGAGCGGCGGGCGCGGTTGCGGGTCCTGATCGAGGACGCGCGTGCCGGGCGGCTTCCCGCCGAGGGGCCCGTGTCCCCCGAACTCGCCGCGCTCTTCGGGAAGTTCGGGCCCGCGCCGCACTCTCCGATGGCCGCCAAGGACCGGGAGGTGTTCGCCCTGCTGGAGACCACCGCGACGCCGGAGGTGCGGGGGGAGCTGATCGCCTCGCTGGAGAGCATGATGGCGGCCCCCGGCGCGGTGGAGCGGGCGCACGAGGCGTACGCGCTGCTCGACGCGCTCGCCGACGTCGCACCCGACGACCCCCGCGTGGAGGAGGCGGCTCGCGTACTGGCCGGCCTCGTCCCGCCGGAGATGGTCCCGCAGGACACCGGCATCGACCTCGAAGACGGCGGCGGCACCGGCAGCTTTCTGCGCGCCTTCTACGCCGACTTCGCGCCCGCCCAGGCGGAGGCCATCCGCCGCACGCTTCGGATCCTGACGGAGGACCGCCCATGAGGAGCTGGTACCGGATCGCCCACTCCCTCGTACGTCATGAACTCCTGCTGCTGGCAAGCCTGTTGCGCTGGGTGGCGCGACGGCCGCACGGGGTCGGGGAGGACGGCTCGCGGGTGTTCGGGTACGCGCGGGGGCAGGGGGCCATGATGTTCGGGTTCGGCTTCGTGTGTGTCGTCGAGACCGTGGCCCTGTCCGTCCTGCTGCGGGACTTCCCGCTCATGCACTCGGTCTTCCTCGTCCTCGACCTCTATACGATCCTCATCGTCGCCGGGCTGCACGCCGCCTCCGTGACCCGCCCGCACGTCCTCACCGGCACGACCCTGCGGGTGCGCCGCTTCGCCACCGTGGATCTGTGTGTGCCGCTGAGCGCGGTCGCCTCCGTCCGCCGTGAGCTGCGTACGACGCACGAGAAGCGGGACGGCGAGCTGAACATGGAGGTCGGGTCGCAGACCACCGTCACCCTGGAACTGGCCGAGCCCCTCTCCTACTTGACCTTCTTCGGGCGGCCCAGGGAAGTACGCCTGGTGCGCTTCCACGCCGACGAGTCCGACCAACTCGTGCGCGCCGTCAGGGAGTTCATGCCGGATCGACCGGATCGACCGGAACGACCGGAACGAACCGTACCTTCGCCGCTCCCGGCTCGGACTGTGTGAGCCGTACGCGCAGACGCTCCCCCAGCGGCAGCGGGGTGCCGGGGGTTCCCGTCACGCGGCCGACGACCGCCGGGGACTCCAACTGCACGGTTCCTGTGACGGGTTGATCTTCGTTGGCATCCTCCACGTCCTCCACGTCCTCCACGTCCACCACGAATCCCTCGAAGACCTCACCCACCCGGTCCCTGAGCAGCGCCGCCTCGACCAGGTCCACACACTCGCGCTCGACGCGTCCGGCCCGTCGGCCGCCCTCGGTCATCTCGTCGGGGAGGGTGTCGAAGGCCGCCAGGACCCAGTCGGGCGTCGGGGTGCCGGCCACCGCCGCGAGGCAGATCTCCGAGGCGTAGCGGTCCACGAGGCGGCGGAGTGGGGCCGTGCAGTGGGTGTAGGGGGCGGCGACCGCCGAGTGGGTGGTGATCGTCGGGAGGTCGCCGTCGCGGAACGGGGTGTAGTGCGCGCCGCGCAGCAGCGTCGTGCACTCCTGGAGGAAGGCCGCGTGGCGGGGGTCGTGCGGGTCGAGGGAGCGGATCAGTCGCGCGTACGAGACGTGGTGCGGCCAGTCGATCCGCAGGGCCTCGGCGGTACGGCGCAGGCGGCCCACCGCGCCGTCCGGAGCGGCAGGGAGCGTGCGCAGGACGCCGTTGCCGTGGGCCAGCATCAGATCGGCCGCGGCCATGCCGGTGAGGAGGGAGATCTGGGCGTTCCAGCCGTCGGCGGGGAGCGGGGCGCGGTAGGTCAGCTCGTAGGTGCCGCCACCAGTCTCACCATCTGCGTGCTCGGTGATCTCCTGCTCGGGGATGGTGAGGGAGATGCCGCCGCGTTCGACTTCGAGGCGCTCGCGCAGCTGACCGATCTCCTTCAGCAGGGCGAGGGGTTCCTCGGCGGTGCCCGCGTCGATCTCCTTCTGTACGCCGGCGTAGTTCAGCTTGGCGCGGCTGCGGACCAGGGCCCGGCGGACGTCGACGCTCTCGGTACGGCCGTCCGCGTCGAGGTCCAGCGTCCACAGGACCGCCGGGCAGGTGTGGGCCGGGAGGAGGCTGGCGGCGCCCTCGGAGAGGCAGGCCGGGTGGAGGGGGACCTTGCCGTCGGGGAAGTAGAGGGTGCTCACCCGGCGGTGGGCCTCGGCGTCCAGGGCGCTGCCGGGGGTGACGAAGGCGGCGACGTCGGCGATGGCGTACCGGACGCGGTAGCCACCGGGGCCCGCGCCCGAGGCCGAGCCGCTGCCCGGTCGGCGCGAGAGGTGCATGGCCTGGTCGAGGTCCGTGGAGGTGGGCGGGTCGATGGTGAAGAGGGGGAGGTCCGTGGCGTCGTACGACGGCAGGCGCGGCGCCTTCGCGGCGTGCTCCGCCTCGACGAGGACCTGGAGGGGGAAGGCGTCGGGCACGGCGAGTTCCGTGCGCAGTGCGCGCAGGGCCGCCCGCAGGGGAGCCTCGGCGGCGCCCGTGACATGGAGATGGCGGCGGGGCATGGGTCGAGCGTAGGGCGGGGCGGGCGGGGTGGCATCCCGACGGCGGCACGTTTCGGAGGGGCGCCCTCGCACCCGTACGCTGTCGCGGAGCCCCGAACCCCCCGAGAGCAAGGAGTGACCGTGCTCGTCCTGTTGCCGCCGTCCGAAGGCAAGGCCCCCTCCTCGGGTGGGGCTCCCCTGAAGCTGGAGGGGCTGTCGCTGCCGGCGCTCGCCGGGGCGCGGGAGGCGGTGATCGGGGAGTTGGTGGAGCTGTGCGCCGGGGACGAGGACAAGGCGCGTGAGGTGCTCGGGCTGAGCGAGGGACTGCGCGGCGAGATCGCGAAGAACGCCGAGCTGCTGACGGCGGGGGCGCGACCGGCCGGGCAGGTGTACACGGGCGTGCTGTACGACGCCCTCGACCTGGCCGGTCTGGAGACCGCCGCGAAGCAGCGGGCGGCCCGTCAGCTGCTGATCTTCTCGGGGCTGTGGGGCGCGGTCCGGGTGACGGACCGTATCCCCTCCTACCGTTGCTCGATGGGCGTCAAGTTGCCCGGCATCGGCGCGCTCGGCACGCACTGGCGTACGCCGATGGCGTCGGCGCTCCCCGAGGCCGCCGACGACGGGCTGGTCCTCGACCTGCGGTCCTCCGCGTACACGGCCGCGTGGAAGCCGAAGGGCGCGGTGGCCGGACGGACCGCGACCGTACGGGTGCTGCACGCGCCGACCCGAAAGGTCGTCAGCCACTTCAACAAGGCGACCAAGGGCCGCATCGTACGGAGTCTGCTGTCGGCCGGGATCGCGCCCAAGGGCCCGGCGGAGCTGGTGGAGGCGCTGCGGGACCTCGGGTATGTGGTGGAGGTGGAGCCTCCGGCCGGGGCGGGGAAGGCATGGACGCTGGATGTGCTGGTGGACGAGGTTCACTGAACCTCGTCCCCTTACGCCCCCTCACGCCCTCCCACGCCTCCCACGCCTCCCTCGCACCCCTTGGCGCATTGCAGCATGCGCAACGCTCGTTGTGCATGCTGTTTCTCCCGGGCAGGATGCCGGTATGTCCTCACCGCTGCCCCCGTCCTCGCGCGTGTCCGTTCTCGATCTCGCGCCCGTGCTGCCGGTGGTCGTCGTCGACGACCCGGCCGACGCGGTGCCGCTCGCGCGGGCCCTGGTCGCGGGTGGGCTGCCGGCGATCGAGGTGACCCTGCGGACGCCGGGCGCACTGGACGCCGTACGGGCGATCGCGGCGGAGGTACCGGCGGCCGTGGTCGGGGTCGGGACGGTCATCACCCCGGCGCAGGTGACGGAGGCCGTCGCGGCGGGCGGGCGCTTTCTGGTCAGTCCGGGGTGGACGGACGTACTGCTGGAGGCGATGCGGGCGTCCGGGGTGCCGTTCCTGCCGGGGGTGTCGACCGCGTCGGAGGTCGTGGCGCTGCTCGAACGCGGGGTGCGGGAGATGAAGTTCTTCCCGGCGGAGGCGGCGGGCGGTACGGCCTATCTGAAGTCGCTCGCCGGGCCGCTGCCGCAGGCGCGCTTCTGCCCGACCGGCGGGGTCGGGCCGGGCAACGCGCCGGAGTATCTCGCGCTGCCCAACGTCGGCTGTGTGGGCGGGACTTGGATGCTGCCGACCGATGCCCTGGCCGCGCGGGACTGGGGGCGGATCGAGAGGCTGGCGCGAGCGGCGGCGGGGCTTCGGGGCCGGGCCTCAGCGCAGGTGTGAGGTGTCGTTGAGGAGGCGGAGGGTGGCGTTGCCGTCCGCGTAGTAGGCCAGGGCCGTCAGGGAGGCCGCCGAGAGTTCCATGCGGAACAGGGACTCCGGGGGTGCGCCGAGGGCCAGGCGTACGAGGGTCTTGATCGGTGTGACGTGGCTGACGAGCAGGACCGTACGGCCCCGGTGGGCCGCGATCAGTTCGTCGCGGGTGGCGGCGACGCGGTGGGCGACGGCCTCGAAGCTCTCGCCGCCGCCGGTGGGTTCGGCGTCCGGGGAGGTCAGCCAGGCGTTCATGTCGTCCGGGTACCGCTCCCGCACCTCGGCGAAGCTCAGGCCCTCCCAGGCGCCGAAGTCCGTCTCCCGCAGCCCGCCCTCGACGGACACCGTCAGGCCCAGGCGGGCCGCGACGATCCCGGCCGTCTCCCGGCAGCGGGCCAGCGGCGACGACACGACCTCCTGGATCGTGCCGCGGGCCGCGAGCGCGGCGGCGACCCGTTCCGACTGGTACCGGCCGACGTCGGAGAGGGCCGGGTCCGAGCCGCCGCTCCCCGAGAACCGCTTCTGGGGCGTGAGGGGCGTCTCGCCGTGACGCAGCAGCACGAAGGTGGCGGGGGTGCCGAGATCGGGGGCGGCGGAGGCGACGTTCGTCGCGGCACGGAGGTCGGCGGCGGCCTTGGCCGACCGGGGGCCGCCGGAGGTGGCGGGGTTGGCGGCCTCCGCGAGGGCCGCCGGGCGGGCGTCGGCGCCGGGCGCCACGGAGCGCCCGGCCGAGGAAAGCGCGGAAGCCGAGCCGGGAGAGGCACCGCCCCGAGCACCCACAGCACTCGGCGGGTCGGCCGGATCCCCGGCCTCGCCCAGCGGTCCGACGGGCACGGCCGAAGCGGCACCGGCGGCACCGGGCGACGGGCCGGGGTTCGGGCCGGGGTTCGGGCCGGGGTTCGGGCCGGGCGACGGGCCGGGGTTCGGGGCGGGCGACGGGCCGGGGTTCGGGCCGGGGTTCGAGCCGGGCGACAGGCCGGGGTTCGGGCCGGGGTTCGAGCCGGGCGACAGGCCGGGGTTCGGGCCGGGGTTCGAGCCGGGCGACAGGCCGGGGTTCGGGGCGGGCGACAGGCCGGGGTTCGGGGCGGGCGACAGGCCGGGGTTCGGGCCGGGGTTCGGGCCGGGCGACGGGCCGGGGTTCGGGGCTGCTTCAGCCTTGGCCTCGGCCTCGGCGTCGGTCTCGGCCTCGGCCTCGACGTCAGCGTCAGCGTCAGCATCAGCATCGGCTTCGGTTCCGGCGGTCGCCGGCGGTGGTGTCGCCGTACGGCCTCCGGCTTCGCCCCTCGCTCCCGCCAGTGCCGCTCGGGCCCTCGCCGCGCCGGCGGTCGCGTCGCCGGGTGGGCCCGAAGGGGCCGGCGGCTGTGAGGGCGCGGCCTTCGCCGTCGCTCCCGCCCGGGTGTCCAACTCGGCGGTGGACGCCGACGGCGACCACCGCTCCCCCCGCTTTCCCGCGTCCATCGCCTCGTTGGCGAGGCGGTCGGCGTGCTTGTTCCGGTCGCGTGGCATCCACTCGTACGTCACGCGGCCGGGCGGGAAGACGCGGGCGGCCTCGGCGGCCAGGGGCTTCATGTCGGGGTGCTTGATCTTCCAGCGGCCCGACATCTGCTCGACGACGAGCTTGGAGTCCATCCGGACCCGGACGGAGGCCGCCGGGTCCAGCGCGTACGCCGCCTTCAGGCCCGCGATGAGACCCCGGTACTCGGCGACGTTGTTCGTGGCGACCCCGATGTACTCGGCGGCCTCCACCAATGTCTCGCCCGTCATCGCGTCGAGGACGACCGAGCCATAGCCCGCGGGCCCCGGGTTGCCCCGGGAACCGCCGTCCGCCTCGACGATGAACTCCCGCACGACACAGGCCCCTTGCTGGTCCTAGAGGCCCGACTCGGACGTGCGTACCAGGATGCGACCGCAGTTCTCGCAGCGCACGACCGTGTCGGGCGTGGCCTTGCGGACGTCGTTGAAGTCGGTGATCGACAGCTCCTGACGGCAGCCCTGGCAGGTGCGCTGGTACAGCTTGGCCGCGCCGATGCCGCCCTGCTGGTCGCGCAGCTTGTCGTAGAGCTTGAGGAGGTCCGCGGGGACCGAGGCCGCGATGACCTCGCGCTCCTTCGTCACCGTCGCCACCTCGCCGTCGATCTCCTCGAACGCGGCGTCCCGGCGCGCGGTCGCGTCGTCGACCTTGCCCTGCACGGCACCGACCCGCTCGGTCAGCTCGGCGATCCGCTCCTGCGTGGACTCCCGGCGCTCCATGACCTCCAGGACGATGTCCTCCAGGTCGCCCTGCCGCTTGGCGAGGGAGGCGATCTCGCGCTGGAGGTTCTCCAGGTCCTTCGGGGAACTGACCGCGCCCGAGTCCAGGCGCTGCTGGTCGCGGACGGCGCGCTGACGCACCTGGTCCACGTCCTGCTCGGCCTTGGTCTGCTCGCGGGCGGTGTCGCTCTCCTCGGTCTGCGCGGCCACCAGCAGGTCGCGCAGCTGGGTGTGGTCCTTCGTCAGCGACTCGATCTCGGCGTGCTCGGGCAGCGACCTCCGCCGGTGCGCGAGCTGCTGGAGGCGGACGTCCAGGCCCTGGACGTCGAGAAGTCGGATCTGGTCGGCGGGCGCGGCGTTCAGTTGGGGGCTCCCAGTGGGTCAGAAGAAGGGGGGCGCGAAGCGCTCGTTGGAAGGGTGGTGGCGGGTGACGGGTGGGCGGACGCCGCGTGGGCGGTCCAGGGGTCGGTGACCGTCTTGGAGACGTGGACGCGCAGGCCCCAGCCCTCACGGTCGGAGATCTCGTCGAGCTGGGCGGCGGCCAGCTCGCACCAGGGCCATTCGGTGGCCCAGTGCGCCGCGTCGAGCAGCGCGAGAGGTGTGGAGGTGCCCTCCGTCGTACGGGCTACGGCCTCGGAGGCCGGGTGGTGGCGCAGGTCCGCGGTGAGGAAGGCGTCGACACCGGCCGCGCGTACGTCGTCGAAGAGGCTGTCGCCGGAGCCGCCGCTGACGGCGACCGTGCGGACGAGCGCCTCGGGGTCGCCGGCGATCCGGATGCCCTGCGCGGTGGCGGGCAGCCGCTCGGCGGCCCGCGCGGCCAGCTCACGCACGGTCAGCGGCTGGTCCAGCTCGCAGACCCGGCCGAGCCCGCGCCGCCCCGTGGGGTCGGCGGGGTCCGGGACGAGGGGGCGTACGACCCTGAGGTCCAGCGCGCCGGCGAGGGCGTCGCTGACTCCCGGGTCGGCGGTGTCGGCGTTGGTGTGGGCGACGTGCAGCGCGATGTCGTTCTTGATGAGGGTGTGCACGACGCGGCCCTTGAAGGTGGAGGCCGCCACCGTCGTCGTCCCGCGCAGATAGAGCGGGTGGTGGGTGACCAGCAGGTCCGCGCCCAGTTTCACCGCTTCCTCGACGATCTCGTGGACCGGGTCGACGGCGAACAGGACCCGGGTGACCTCCTGGTCGGGGTCTCCGCAGACCGTGCCGACCGCGTCCCACCCCTCGGCCCGCTCGGGCGGCCAGAGGGCGTCGAGCGCGGCGATGACTTCAGACAGACGGGGCACGCACAAAGGCTACCTGCACCGCTCCCGTCCCAGACCGGCCGCGGGTCGGTTGACCAGCCGCCCTCCCGCCCCGGGTGCCCGGACACCCTCTCCCGCCCCGTCCGCCAGCACATGGATCGCCGTTCCCTCAGGTGAATCGCCCGACGAGCACCCTTATGTGTGAAGGGGGTGCGGGTTGTCCCACGTCTGTGCGTACGAAAACTAGCTTCGTCGCCGGAGGTGATCGAACGATGACGGCCTGTACACCATCACCCTCACCCACGACGGGCCACGGGCACGAGACGGGACAGGAGGAGACAGGGCAGGAGGACGAAGGGCGGGCGGACGAGGGGCGGCAGAGCACGGGACGGGATCACTACGACGGCAGCGGCGGGGGCGAGGGGCTCGCGCCGCCCGGCTGTGTGATCACCGCCGACGGGACGTACGCGGCGCGCCTCGCGCTCGACGGGGAGTCCTGGTTCCCCGAGCGCTGGACCCTCGACGGCCCCGAGCCGTACGCCGTACCGCTGCCCGGCAACCAGCCGGAGGAGCCCGGCACCGAGGTGCTCCCGATGACCGACGGCCGGGTCCTGATCCACCGGCTGGCCGCCGACCGGCATCTGTTCTCGCTGCTCTACCCGACCGGGCCCGGCACCGGCGAACTCCCGCTCGGCGCGGTCGAATGCGCCGATCCGGCGGCCGAGCTGCGGCTGCTGCCGCCCGCGCCGTGCGGGGAGCGGGCGTACGCCCTCGCCCTTGGCCGGAGCGCCACCACGGTCTGGCTGGTGGCGGGCGGCGCGTTCGGGCCGGAGATGGTGGCGCAGGTGCCGGGACGGTGTTCGGGCGGCGTATGGCTGGACGGTACGGGCCGGCTGCTCGCGCTGGACCAGGAATGGGGCGGCCGGACCAAGTCGGTGGCGGTCGATCTGGAGCAGGCCGGTGCGATCTCGCCGCTGCTGCAGATCGCGGACGACAGCAACGACCGGGTGCTGCTCGCCGACCCCGACAGCGGGCTGCTCCTGATCCGCTCGGACGCGGCCTCCCCCGGCCACGACCGGCTCGGCTGGGGCGTGTTGGGCAGTACGCTCCCGGTCCGCTTCCCGGAGTGTCTGCGGGTGCCCGACGGCCATCGGATCACCCCGTTCGCCATCCAGCCGGGCCAGATCCTGACCCCCGAGAGCTGTGCGGTCGCGCTGCGCGTGGACGGGCCCCGGGGCAGCTGGGTCGGCGTCTGGCGCCCGGCGGCCCGCCGGATCCTTCATCTGCCCGCTCCCGAGGGCTGGTTGGCGGGGGCGGGGCTGTGGAGCCGGGAGGGCGTGCTGCAACTGCCGTACACGACAGGGGTGGTGCGGTGCGGGGTGGCTCGGGTAGGGGTGCCTTGGGGGGAGCCGGAAGCGCGGGGGGAGTCGCGGGAGGAGGCCCGGGAAGGGGCTCTGGAGGAGGCTCGGGAGGGCTCGGACGCCTTGCCCCCGTCCACGGCGGGTGGGGCGGCTTCCGGTGGGGGTGCCTCCGGCGTGGGTGCCGGCGGTGGGGACCCCTCCGGTGCGGAGCCGGCCGTGTCCGCCGTCGCCCGGCCCGTGCCGTTGCAGCAGGCGCCGTTGGAGGGGCGCGTACCCGAGGAGGTGACCGTCGGGTGAACGTGATGTGCGGGCTGCGGGCGAAGTGGACGCGGCGCGGGCGACACGCCCTCGGGCGGCTTCGAGGCGAGCGGGGCGGACCGTTAAAATCACCCGCCGGTAAGAAGATCATTCGACGGGGAACACTTCCAATGAGCGACGTGCACACCACCCAGCCGCCCACGGCCAACCCCCAAGAGGCGGACGGACACGGCAGACACCGGGGCCAGATCTCGGCCCACGAAGCCGAGAAGGCGACCCCTCGCGGACGCCACCGCAAGCCGGCCGAACACACGGAGACGACGCCGATGTCCGCCTGAACGGCGGCACGAGTCCCTCCCGGTCGCCTCTGGAGAAACGTCAATTCGTCAACTCGGCGACTCGTCAATTCGTCAACTCGGCGACTCGGCGACTCGGCGACTCGGCGACTCGACGCCGGAACCGACCGACACGGCATCCGGCCCCGCCCGTCATCGACGGGCGGGGCCGCTTCGCGCCTTACGGGGTCGCCCCCGGCCCGTGCCGCAACCCGAGCACCTCCGCCGCCGCGAACGTCTCGCCCTTCGGCCGGTCCGCGTAGTACGGCGTGAGCAGGCCGTCCAGTTCGTCGTAGGTGAACGCGTCCTGCTTGGTGTCGAACTTGGCCTGGACGCGCGGACGTTCGACGACGGCGACCATGCCGCCGTGGACGACGAGGAGTTGGCCGTTCACCCCGGCGGCGGCGGGCGAGGCGAGGTAGCCGACGAGGGGGGCGACGTGCTCGGGGGCGAGGGGGTCGAGGTCGCCGGGCGACGCGGACTCGCCGAACACGTCCTCGGTCATCCGGGTGCGGGCCCGGGGGCAGATCACGTTCGCCGTGACGCCGTACTTGGCGAGCGCGAGCGCCGTGGACGTGGTCAGTCCGACGATGCCGCCCTTCGCCGCCGCGTAGTTGGGCTGTCCGGCCGAGCCCGCGAGGAAGGCCTCCGAGGAGGTGTTCACGATCCGCCCGTACACCGGACCGCCGCCACCCGCCTCGGCCTCCGCCGCCGCCTTCGTCCTCGCCTCGGCCTTCGCCCGGTCACGCCAGTACGCGGAGGCGAACCGTGTCGTGTTGAAGTGCCCCTTCAGATGCACCCGGAGGACCGCGTCCCACTCCTCCTCCGACATCGAGAAGACCATGCGGTCGCGCAGGATTCCCGCGTTGTTGACGAGAATGTCCAGCTTCCCGAATTCCGCGACCGCCAACTCGACCAGTTCCCGCGCCTGTTGGTGGTCCGCCACATCCCCGGTGTGGACGACCGCGCGTCCGCCCGCCGCGCGGATCGTCTCCGCCACCTCCTCGGCGGGCCCCGCCGACACCTCGCCGGAGCCGTCCCGGCCGGGCCGCCCGTAGTCGTTCACCACGACGGCCGCGCCCAGCCGCGCCAGCTCCAGCGCCTCGGCCCGGCCGAGCCCGCGCCCCGCACCGGTCACGATCGCGGACAGCCCGTCGAGAGGCAGCCCTTCGAGCGGCGATGTCATCCCCGTGGTCCCCGCCATCCCCGAACTCCTCTCGCCGTGCACGGTGGCCGTGGTCAGATCTCGATGCAGGTGCGGAGGGCGACCCCGGTCCGCATCTGGTCGAGGGCCTCGTTGATGTCGGCGAGGGGCACCCGGTGGGTGATCAGGCTCGCGAGGTCGATACGGCCGGCCCGCCAGAGGGCGATGGCCCGCTCGTAGGAGCGCAGGACGTCGCCGCCGCCGTACATGGACGGCAGAATCCGCTTCTCGTCGAAGAACAGCTCGAACATGCTGAGTTGGAGGAAGTCGTCCAGCGCGCCCGCGCCGACCACCACAAGAGTGCCGCCACGCCGGGTCGTCTCGTACGCGGTACGGGCGGTGGCCGAGCGGCCGACGACCTCGAAGACGTAGTCGAAGCCCTCCCCGGCGGTGACGGACTGCTTGGCGTCGGCCAGTTCGTCCGGCGAAATCGCCTTGGTGGCACCGAACTTGAGCGCCGCCTCGCGCCGCGAGAGCACCGGGTCGACGGCGACGATCTCGGCGGCGCCCTTGAGCCGGGCGCCCTGGATCGCCGAGATGCCGACACCCCCGCAGCCGATGACCGCGACCGACGAACCGGCTTCCACGTCGGCGGTGTTGAGGGCCGCGCCCAGTCCGGTGGTGACACCGCAGCCGATGAGGGCGGCGATGTCGAAGGGCACGTCGTCCGGTATCGGCACGGCGCAGCCCGCGTCGACGACGACCTCCTCGGCGAACGTGCCGGTGCCCGCGAAGCCGAAGACGTCCCCGGCGGGCCGCTTGAAGTTGGGCGTACCGGCGTTGAGGAACCCGGCGAGGCAGAGATGTGTCTGGCCGCGCTTGCAGGCGGGACAGGTGCCGCAGGCGGGGAGCCAGCAGACCACGACACGGTCGCCCGCCTTCAAGTGGCTTACGCCCTCCCCGACTTCGACTATCTCGCCGGCGCCCTCGTGCCCCGGGACGAAGGGGCCGGGCTGCGGCAGCACCCCGGCCATCGCGGACAGGTCCGAGTGGCACAGCCCCGTGGCCCGCACCCGGATCCTCACCCGGCCCGGCCCGAAGCCCACCGCCTCGACGTCGTCGAGCACGTCGAGCTTGTCCTGACCGATCTCGTGCAGTACGGCTGCGCGCATGGTGCGGCTCCCCTCAGGAGTACCTGACTTACGGCCCTACCGAGCTGCTCATCCGTACGGAACTGCTCGTCCGTACCGAGCTGCTCATCCGTACGGAACTGCTCGTCCGTACCGAGCTGCTCATCCGTACGGAACTGCTCATCCGTACGGAACTGCTCATTCGTGCTCGACGAGCGTGTCCGCCAGTACCGGCGCGTCGTCCCGCTCCACGGCGGTCACCGTCACTCGTACCGCGTGGTCGTCCGGCGTCCACATCCGGATGCGGAGGGTCTCGCCCGGGAAGACGACGCCCGCGAAGCGTGTCCCGTACGCGCGGACGCGGCCGACGTCCCCGCCGAGCACCGTGTCGACGACGGCCTTCAGCGTGATCCCGTAGGTGCACAGCCCGTGCAGGATCGGCCGGTCGAAGCCCGCGCCCGCCGCGAACTCGGGGTCGGCGTGCAGCGGGTTCCAGTCGCCGGAGAGGCGGTACAGCAGCGCCTGGTCCTCGCGGACTGGCCGCTCGACCTCCTTGTCGGGCGCGGTCGTCGGCGGTTCCCGCCGGGCGGACGGCCCGCGCTCACCACCCCAGCCGCCCTCTCCCCGTACGAAGATCTGCGCCTCGTTCACCCACAACGGGCCTGCGGCGTCCGCGACTTCGGTCCGCATCACCAGGACCGCCGCCTTGCCCTTGTCGTACACCGCCGCCACACGCGAGGTCGCGGTCGCCCGCCCTTCGACGGGGATCGGCCGGTGGAGTTCGACGCGCTGGCCGCCGTGCAGGACCTTGGCGAGGTCGACGTCGACGCCGGGTGCGTTCAGGCCGCCGATGACGTCCGGTGAGCCCGCGCCGGCGACGGTCGCGAAGCTCGGCAGGACGTGCAGCCGGGACTCCAGTGTGTAGCGCAGTTCGTCGGGGTCGGTCGCGGGGACACCGGCGCCGATACCGAGGTGGTAGAGGAGAACGTCCTTACGAGTCCACGCGATCTCGGCGGAACGCGGCTCGGCCGCGAGCGCCTTGGCTGCGTCGATGGGCATGGGGCTCCTGTGCGGGACGACGGGGGCGGAGGCCGATGGAGAAGGCGGAGGAACCTCGGCACGACCGTCCGCACCAGCGGTCGCACCGAGGTCGTCACGGCCGGCCCGGAACCGCCCACCTAGAACGCGTTCCAGTCCGGCGACCTCTGTATAGCCGAGCCACGTGCACTTGTGAAGGCTCCTGACAGTACGTCAGATGCGGTGCGGGAACCGTCCTGCTCCACCCACGACATTCGTCCTGCCGGACTCGGTACAAGCGCGCCTGCCGGGCCGCGCCCCGCCTTCGTACTGTCGAGAACATGAGGCGGACGGAGGCGGGCGGGACGGCGGCGACGGGTGCGGGTGCGAGTTCCGGTGCGGGTGCGGGCGGCGGGTGTGCGAGCCGGGGCGGGGTGGGCGCGTGGTTCCCCCGGCGGGCGATGAAGAGGAAGGGGGCCCCGTGGCGGGCGGGCGGCGGCGGCGGACGAGGCGGGCCCGCCGGCCACCGGGCTCACCCTGGTGCCGTGGTCGCTGATGGGGATGGGCGCCTTCGCGAACCTCCTCCGGGGCCGGGCCCTGGGTGCCCGGGGCCTGGGCTGCGATCCCCGCGCGCCCCCTCCCCCATCGGCGTCCCCGGCCTAACCTTGGCCCGTGAACGAGATGCCCCGGGATCACCGGCCCGCCAAGTCCATCAGGGTGCTGCTCGCCGAGGACCAGGGGATGACGCGGGGCGCGTTGGCGTTACTGCTGGGGATGGAGGCGGACATCCAGGTCGTGACGCAGGTCGGGGCGGGGGACGCGATCGTGGACGCGGCGCTGATCCATCGGCCGGATGTCGCGCTGCTGGACATCGAACTGCCCGGGATGAGCGGTCTGGACGCCGCCGCCGAGCTTCGCGACCAGGTGCCCGACTGCCGCGTACTGATCCTCACCACCTTCGGCCGGCCGGGGAATCTCCGCCGGGCCATGGACGCGGGCGCCGCCGGGTTCCTGGTGAAGGACGGGCCCGTGGAGGAGCTGGCGCGGGCCATCCGCCGGGTGCTGACCGGTGAGACCGTCGTCGACCCGGCCCTCGCCACGGCCGCGCCGAGCGCCGACCCCAACCCGCTCACCGACCGCGAACGCGACGCCCTCAACGCCTCCGCCGACGGCGCCACCGTCGCCGACATCGCCACCCGCCTCCATCTCTCCGAGTCCACCGTCCGCAACCACCTCTCCGCCGCCATCGGCAAGACCGGCACCCGCAACCTCGTGGAGGCACTACGGGAGGCCCGCCAGCGGGGGTGGCTGTAGCCGCCGCCAGTGCCACGAACCGGCTCACGTCCGAGCCTGGCCGCACAGCCTCACCGGCCCGCCGCCACCCCGCCCCTTCCCCTGACGGCTCGCCACTTCCTCATGGGCAGGTCAAGTTTTCGTTAGTCACTCGAAACAACGGAATAGTTGCCCAGGCGCACGAGGTTCAGATGGCACATACCCTCACCCGGCCAGGAGGCCACGCTCCATGACACGACCGCACACACCGCCGACCCACGACAGGTCCACCACGGGCGCCTCCGGCGCGATCGTCCCGGTGCTGGCCTTCGCGGGGATCGTGGTCGCGGTGATGCAGACCCTGCTGGTCCCGGTGATCAAGGACCTTCCGCAGCTGCTGGACACCTCCCCCAGCAACGCGACCTGGGTCCTGACCTCCACCCTCCTCTCGGGTGCCGTGGCCACCCCGATCATGGGCCGCCTCGGCGACCTCTTCGGCAAGCGACGCATGCTGCTCGCCAGCCTGTCCGTGATGGTGGTCGGCGCGCTGATCAGCGGTTTCACCAGCGCGCTCGTCCCGATGATCGTCGGCCGTACGCTCCAGGGCTTCGCCATGGGCGCGATCCCGCTGGGCATCGGCCTGATGCGGGACGAACTGCCCCGCGAACGCCTCGCCTCCGCCATGGCCCTGATGAGCTCGTCCATAGGCGTCGGCGGCGGACTCGCGCTGCCGCTCGCCGCCGCGGTCGCCCAGAACACCGACTGGCACGTCCTCTTCTTCGGCGCCGCCGCCCTCGGTGTCCTCGCCATCGTGCTGACGCTCGTCGCCGTACCGGAGACGAGGACCCGCGCGCAGGGCACCTTCGACCACCTCGGCGCGCTCGGCCTCTCCGCCGGCCTCGTCCTCTTCCTCCTGCCGATCACCAAGGGCAGCGACTGGGGCTGGACCTCCCCGGCCACGCTCGGCCTGTTCGGCGCGTCGGCCGCGGTCCTGCTGCTCTGGGGCGTTCTGGAACTGCGTATCCCCGCGCCGCTGGTGGACCTGCGCACCACCGCGCGCCGCGAGGTCCTCCTCACCAACCTCGCCTCGATCATGGTCGGCGTCTCCTTCTACGTCGTCTCCCTCGTCCTCCCGCAGCTCCTCCAGCTGCCCTCCTCCACGGGCTACGGCCTCGGGCAGTCGATGATCGTCGCGGGGCTGTGTGTGGCTCCGCTCGGTCTGACGATGATGTTCACGGCGCCCGTCTACGCCCGGATCTCCGCGAAGTACGGCCCCAAGAGCACCCTCATCCTCGGCCTGCTGATCATCGGGATCGGTTACGGGGCCGGGCTCGGGCTGATGAGCGCCGCGTGGCAGACCGTGGTGGTGTCGGTGGTGCTGGGGGCGGGGATCGGGCTCGCCTACTCCTCGCTCCCGGCGCTGATCATCGGGGCCGTCGACGCGTCCGAGACGGGGGCGGCGAACGGGCTCAACACGCTGATGCGGTCCATCGGTACGTCGGTGTCGAGCGCCGTGATCGGCATGGTGCTGGCGAACACGGCGAACCATGTCGGGGGTGTCGCGGTCCCGACCATGCACGGGTTCCGTATCTCCTTCCTCATCGCCACGGCCGCGGTCGCCGTCGGACTGCTGCTGGCCGTGTTCCTGCCCAGCCGTCGCCCCGCGCTTACGCTCCGCGCGAGCAGTGAGGGTGGGGGTGCGGGCGGGGGCGCGGGCGCGGGCGGGGGGATCGGTGAGGCGGAGGTGGTGTCCAAGGAGGACAGGGCGGCTGTCGTCCGATAGGGCGCGCGCGAGCCTTCACCCCGGCCGACCTTCGTCCTCGGCTTCGGCTTCGGCTTCGGGTCCGGGTCCGGGTCCGGGTCCGGGTCCGGGTCCGGGTCCGGGTCCGGGTCCGGGTCCGGGTCCGGTGGGGGCTGGTCGCGCAGTTCCCCGCGCCCCTCAAAGACAAAGACCAGGCCCTGCGGGCCTGGAAGGCGACGGGGCCGCGGGGTGAAAAGCATGGGGCGCAGCCCCGGCTTTTCAGGGCGCGGGGAACTGCGCGAGAAGCCCCGCCGGGCCCGCGGCCGACAGTGGACCCGGCCCACCCCACCCCCTCCCGCCGCTCACCGCATGGCAGCATGGGGCGCCCCCAGCGCGTACGACGACACGGAGGACCCATGTCCGCGGCACCGAACCCCCCGACCACCCCGGCCGCCCCCAAGCCGGAGATCCTCGGCGCGTTCGAGGCGGCGAAGGGGTTCATGCCGGTCGGTGAGGGCCTGGCCCTGTACGCCGCGGCGGTGGAGGCGGGGCGCCTGGGCCTGCCGCTGCTGGAGGTGGGCACGTACTGCGGGCGGTCGACGATCCTGCTGGCCGACGCCGCCCGGGAGGCGGGGGTCGTCGCGGTCACCGTCGACCACCACCGGGGCAGCGAGGAGCAGCAGCCGGGCTGGGAGTACCACGACGAGTCCACCGTCGACCCCGAGGTGGGCCGCATGGACACGCTCCCCACCTTCCGCCGCACCCTCCACCGCGCGGGCCTGGAGGACCACGTCGTCGCGGTCGTCGGCCGGTCCCCGCAGGTCGCCGCCTTCTGGGGCACCCCGCTCGGCCTCGTCTTCATCGACGGCGGCCACACCGACGAGCACGCCACCGCCGACTACGAGGGCTGGGCCCCGCATGTCGCCCCGGACGGTCTCCTCGTCATCCACGACGTCTTCCCGGACCCCGAGGACGAGTTCACCGGGCAGGCCCCGTACCGCGTCTACCTCCGCGCGCTCGCCTCCGGCGCCTTCACGGAGGTCTCGGCGACGGACTCCCTGCGGGTGCTACGGCGCACCGGGACCAGGACCGGGATCTGACCCTCCGAGCCTCCCCCGGGCCACCTCCGGGCCGGCGCTACGCCACCTCTATGCCGTGGTCCTGGACCAGTTCCTCCAGGCCGCCCCGGTATCCCTTGCCGCCCACGACGAAGTCCCAGTCGCCGCCCGCGCGGCGGCGGAAGGAGCCGAGGGTGAGGGCCGTTTCGCCGGTGCGGCCGTCGGAGACGTCCAGGCGGCCCTGTTCGGCGCGGGACGGGTCGAGGAGGCGGATGCCCGCGTCGGTGAAGCCGGAGAGGTCGGCGTCGGGGTTCACGGCCGGGTCGATCGCCGCCACCAGGACGAGACGGTCGGCCTCCGGGGGCAGCGCGTCGAAGTGGACCTGGATCGCGGCCTTGTCGGGCACGGTCGGCGGGACCGCTCTGACGGTGCCTTCCGGGGTCCGGGGGTTGTTGTAGAACACGAAGTGGTCGTCGCTGAGGACCCGGTTGCCGTGGCAGACGAGCGCGCAGACGTCCAGGGCGACGCCACCGGTCCAGTACATGCCGAGCACGCTGTAGTCGTCGGGGGCAGGGGTGGGGGCCGGCCCGTTCGAGGGGTCCGCAGGGGTTCGCTGCGCGGGCAGCACCACGGTGGGGTCGGTGGAGGACACGGGAGCGGGGGCGGGACTGGGGGCGGGAGCGGGGGCCTCGCCCGTGCCCAGGCGTCCCCGCAGGCCGTGCCGGTGCAGCAGGTCGACGAGTTCACGCCCCGACACCAGCTCCAGCGGTTTGCCGTTGGCGAAGGTGTGGGAGCCGGGTCCGAACTTGGACGTCGTCACGAGGACGCCCTTGTTGGCGCCGGCGTCCTGGACCGTGCCGTACAGATCGCGGACGGCGGACGGCGGGACGGTGTTGCGGTAGCGCTTGACCTGGACGACGATCTTGCCGCCCCGGATGGGGGTCGGGTCCAGGGCGTCGACGTCCACCCCGCCGTCGCCCGAGCGCTGGGTCGTGACCGCCTGCATGCCCATGGCCCGGAAGAGTTCCGCGACCAGTGACTCGAAGGCCAGGGGGTCCATCTCCAGCAGGTCGGGCTCGTCCTCGCCGCCGTGGGTGACGACGCCGTTGCCCACGTCGTCGGGGCGGCGGCCGGGGCGGACGGGGGTGCGCTGGTCCGGCCGGGCGGACAACTGGCCGCGCAGCGCGTCCGTGAGGCAGTCGACGGCGCTCACCTGCTCCAGGTGCAGGTCGGCGAAGACCGACCGGGGCACCTGGACGGTGGTCACGAAGATCTGGGCGCGGCGGCCGGTCGCCGGGTCGTGGTCGTCCACGAAGCCGTTCAGGACGACCGACTCCAGCGCGCCGAACTCGTCGGCGGCGAAGAGGTCGTGGAGGACGAGCAGGGCGCACTGAGCGAGCACGTCACGGTAGAGGGACCGCCGCTGGGTGACCGGGCGCGGGCGCTCCTTGTCCTGGTCGACGCTCGGCATGTAGACGACGGTCTTCGCCTCGGGGACGACGTCGTACCTGGGCAGTTCCCAGTCCAGGACCAGTTGGCGGGCCGCCGAGTCGTAGGCGGCGGCGACGCCCCGGGGGAAGCCCTCGGGCCAGGCGGGCGAGGCGTAGAGGGCGGCGGAGAAGTAGTCGACGGCGGCTTCCGGGTCGCCGTCGCGCAGGGCGGTCGCCATCCGCGTGAGCCCCGCGTTGTGCCGTCGGATCTCGGCCCGCTGTCCGTCCGCCCACTGCTCGTACTGCCGCTGGTACTGGGCGAGTTGATGCTGCCTCTGGGCTTCGGCGGCCTGGGCCGCGTGCCAGTCGTGCTCGAAGCGGGCGCGTGCCTCGGCCTGCGCCTGGGCGCGCCGCTGCGCGGACCAACCGCCCTGTGCCTGATAGTGGTTGGGGTCCGGCATGGGTACGGGGTGGGCGAGCGGCCCGGGGGAGAACGGCTCCAGGCGCTCGGGGCGGGTGAGGGACGCGGCCCGGAACGCCGGGGCGCGGCAGCCTGCGGCCAACAGCCCTTCCAGGGCCTCGACCTGGGCGTCCAGTTCCTCGGTGCGGCGGCGGGCCTCCGCCTCGCGCTGCTGCCGGTAGTGCGCCTGCTGCTCCCGCTGGCTGCGCGCCACCTCCCGCTGGTACGCGCGCTGTTGTCGCTCGTACTCGCGCTGCTGCCGGGCCCGTTCCTCCGACTGACGCTGCTGTTGGCGTTGTGCCTCGGCCCAGATCCCGGCCAACCCGTTGGAGCGACGACTCATGCGCTACAGGCCCTCCCACCGGAGCCCCGCCGACCGCACGGCGAAGCCCCGCCCCCACAACCAGACGTAACCGAACGACTCTATCCCGCGACGGCGTGTACGCCTACCGCTGGTCAGCGGGTGATCGTTCCCCTGGGGGTTCCGCTCGGGGTTCGATCCCCCGTTATCCGACCGCGCGTGCGTGGGGCTTCTCGCGCAGTTCCCCGCGCCCCTGAAAAGCAGGGGCCGCGCCCCATGCTTTTCACTGCGCGAAAAGCCCCACCGGGCCCGCGCCCGACAACCGCCACGGCCCCGCCCCGTAAGGTGGCGGACGTGTCGTACGTAGGCCCGGACTTCGATCCGCCCCAGCCCCGCCGTCCCGTTTTCCGTCGCCCGGCGACCGTGGCGGTGGCCGCGGTCGTGGTGGGGGCGGTGGCCGGGTGGGGGGTGTGGCAGGCCGTCGGGGATTCCGGCGGCGGGTCCGGTGGCGCGACCGGCCCGCAGACCCGGTCGGCGCCCCCTCCCCCGGCGACGGGCGAGCCGTCCACCTCCGGTGACGCCGGCAAGGGCGAGAGCGAGGAGGCCACCCCTTCCGCCTCCGCGCCCGCCGCCACCGGCCCCCTCAAGGGCAAGGTCGTCGTCATCGACCCCGGTCACAACCCCGGCAACTTCCAGCACACCACCGAGATCAACCGCAAGGTGAACATCGGGACGAACGCGAAGGAGTGCGACACGACGGGCACGACCACCAACGACGGTTATCTGGAAGCCGAGTTCACGCTGGATGTCGCCCGGCGGACGCGGACGCTCCTCGAACGGGAGGGCGCCACGGTGAAGTTCACCCAGGACGACGACCGCGACTGGGGCCCCTGCATCGACGAGCGGGCGAAGATCGGCAACGAGGCGAAGGCGGACGCGGTGGTCTCGATCCACGCGGACGGCTCCGGCGCCGGCAACCGCGGCTTCCACGTCATCCTGCCGGGCTCGGTGCACGAGGGCGCCGCCGACACCCGGCCCATCGTCGCCCCCTCCCGCGACCTCGGCGAACGCATCGCGGGCTACTTCGTCCGCGCCACCGGCAGCGCCCCCTCCAACTACGTCGGCGGCGGCACCGGCATCGTCACCCGCACCGACCTCGGCGGCCTCAACCTCTCCACCGTCCCCAAGGTGTTCATCGAGTGCGGCAACATGCGTGACAGCAAGGACGCGGCCCAGCTCACCAGCGGCCCCTGGCGCCAGAAAGCGGCCCAGGGAATCTCGGACGGCATCACGAGCTTCCTCGAAAATTGAACAACTTTCCCTTTGCGGAATGCGCGCGGCGGTCTCAATCTGTCAACAGTTCCCGCCGTGTTCATCGTGTGCGCCGCGATGCGCGATATCCATGACGCGGCACCGTTGACCAGCGGTGCCCGGCGACAGAAAGTGGCACGGGGGAACTCTGAGGAAATCGTGAGTTTCCTGCGAGGGTAGCGGGCGGGTCGTGATCATCGGGATGATCCCGGCGGACACCCACGTCGGTCGGGCGATAGGGTCGTCCGTACGATGAGGGGCCACCCCCGCGCTTCCCACCACGGCCTGACGGCGACATGGTGACGGCGACGCCTCCACCGATGACGAGACGACTGACGAAGGACCTGAAGTGAATATCCGCTCCCTCACCAGAGGCGACGGCGTCGTGATCGGAGCAGCGGTATTGCTGTTCATCGCGTCGTTCCTCGACACGTTCGACGGCTCCGGCGACGACGTACCCAATGCCTGGGACAACCTCGGCTTGGTGATGAGCATGTACGTCGGCGGCATCGTCGGTGCGGTGCTGATCGTCCTCGCCCGTGCGCTGCCGCAGCCGCCCAAGGTCATCGGCCTGGACGTCGGCCAGCTCGGGGTGGCGCTGACCATCTTCGCCGCGTGGACCTCGTTCTGGTCCATCATCGACCCGTTCGGAGCGATGGAGGAGCTCTTCGGCACCTTCGGCAGCTCGGAGCCCGACTCCGGTGCCGGCCTCATTCTCGGTCTGATCGCGTGCCTGCTCCTGGCCGTCGCCGCCATCGCCACCCCCCTCGTCCCCGCCCTCAAGGCCGCTCTGGTCGGTGCTCCGCGTCCGGCCGTGGCGCCGCAGCCGTACGGGGCGCAGCCGCCCGGTGGTTACGGGTACCCGGGCGCCGGTGCCCCGGGCCCGTTCGGTGCGGGGCAGCCGGGGCCGGGTCAACCGGGTCCGGGCGCGCCGTTCGGTGGTGGTGCTCCGCAGCAGCAGGCCGCGGCGCCGCAGCCGCCGGCCGGTGACTTCTCGCCGTTCTGGTTCGCCGTGCCGGTGGCCCGTCCGCTGTTCGCGGAGGACGGTTCGCAGTCGACGATCGCCGAACTGGCTCCGGGCACCTGGTACCTGGCGGTCGAGCAGCGCGGCCCCAACCTGGTGGCCCAGACGCAGGACGGCCGCCGCGGCGTCCTCCAGGACACCAGCGGTATCCAGCGCGGCTGATCGCCTCCCGCGTCCGTACGACCGGCCCCTCGCTCTTCCGAGCGGGGGGCCGTTGTCGTACAGTCGCCTCCGCCCGGTTCGGCTGACGCACCGTCAGGAGGCAGGCGTATGCGGCTCGGTCTGGCACTCGGCTACTGGGGGCGCGGCCCCTCGGCGGACCATGTCCCGCTGGCGCGGGAGGCGGAGCGGCTCGGCTACGACTCGGTGTGGACCGCCGAGTCCTGGGGCTCGGACGCCTTCACGCCGCTCACCTGGATCGCGGCGCGGACGTCAAGGATCAAGCTGGGTACGGCGGTCGCGCAGATGGCCGCCCGGTCGCCCACCACCACCGCGATGCACGCCCTGACCCTGGACCATCTCTCCGGCGGGCGCGTCCTGCTCGGTCTCGGGCTCTCGGGGCCACAGGTCGTCGAGGGCTGGTACGGGCGCCCGTTCCCGAGGTCCCCGCTGACCGCGACCAGGGAGTACGTCGATGTCGTACGCCAAGTCCTCGGCCGTGAGGCCCCGGTCGCGCTGGACGGACGCTTCCACCCGCTGCCGTACGACGGCCCGGACGGCACCGGCGTCGGCAAGGCGCTGAAGTCCATCACCCACCCCCTGCGCGCCGATCTGCCCGTCCTGCTCGGTGCGGAGGGGCCGAAGAACATCGCGCAGACGGCCCGGATCGCGGACGGCTGGCTGCCGTTGTACTGGTCGCCGACGCGGTCCGAGGTCTACGAGGCGTCCCTGACCGACGCGCCCGAGGGCTTCCTCGTCGCGCCCATGGCACAGGCGAAGGTCTGCGACGACATCGCCGAGGGGCTGTTGCCCGTCAAGGCCATGCTGGGGTTCTACATCGGCGGGATGGGGCACGCCAAGCGCAACTTCCACGCCGATCTCATGGCCCGGATGGGGTACGGGGAGGAGGCCCGGCACATCCAGCGGCTCTTCCTCGACGGGCGGCGCGAGGAGGCCGTACTCGCCGTGCCGGACGCCTTCGCTGACGAGATCTCGCTCGTCGGACCGCGTGAACGGATCGCGGAGCGGCTGGAGTTGTGGCGGAAGGGGCCGGTGACCGATCTACTGGTCCTCGCCCCCGATCCGCACACGCTGCGGGTGCTCGCCGAACTCAACTCCTAGGCCGGGCGTCTCCCGGTCCCAGGTGCGGACCTTGCCACGGCCTCCGAACGAGCCACGGCGACGGCGGGTTGACCGGCGGGTGTCGGCGAAGTGCCCGTCGTCCGTTCGGTTTCGAACGGGATTCACGGGCAACCCGTACGGCATGTCTCGATATAGCGGCTCCAACCAGGCGGGCCGGGTCATAGCGATCGTCGCCGACATCATGGCCTTCATCCTCGGCCTGTGGATCCTGATGTATCTGCTGGACGCCAACAGCACGAACGACTTCGTGCAGTTCGTCCATGACGCGGCCCGCTGGCTCGCCGGCTGGTCGCACGACCTGTTCACGTTCGACGAGCAGTGGGCCAGGGTGGTGGCCGGGTATGGCCTGGCGGCCGTCGTCTACCTGTTCGTGGGCCACGCCATCGCCAACCGGATGCACCGCCACTGAGCGAGCGCGGGTCCGGCGGGGGCTGGTCGCGCAGTTCCCCCCGCGCCCCTGAAAAGCAGGGGCTGCGCCCCATGCCTTTCAGGCCCGCAGGGCCTGGCTTCTAGGGGCGTGGGGAACTGCGCGAGCAACCACGAACCACCCGCACCCGACAACGCACCCTCACCTCAGCAGCACTCCGCGTCCAGCCCGCGAGGCAACCGCTCCCCTCCGAACACCGCGCACGTCGCCTCGTCGCCCCCCAGCGCCGCCACCGCCAGCAGCAGCGACCCCGCGGTCCAGGAGGTCAGCTCCTCGGGCCAGATCACCCGGTCCTCGAAGACGTAACCCGTCCAGTACAGGCCGGAGTCGGCGTCGCGGAGGTGCTGGATGGACTGGAGGATGTCCAGGGCACGGTCGGACTCGCCCATCGCCCAGAGCGCCAGGGCGAGTTCGGCCGACTCACCGCCGGTCACCCACGGGTTGGGGACCACGCAGCGGACCCCGTAGCCGGGTACGACGAACCGGTCCCACCCTTCCTCGACACGGGACTTGGCCTCGCTGCCGGTGAGCGCGCCGCCGAGCACGGGGTAGTACCAGTCCATCGAGTAGCGGTCCTTGTCGAGGAACCGCTCGGGGTGCCGGCGTATCGCGTGCCGTAGCGCGCCGACCGCCAACTCCCAGTCCGGCTGCGCCTCTTCGCGCTGCTCGGCGATGGCGAGCGCGCAGCGCAGCGCGTGGTGGATGGAGGAACTCCCGGTCAGCAGCGCGTCGTTCACGGCCGTGCCGTCGTCCTCGCGCTTCCAGCCGATCTGCCCGCCGGGCTGCTGGAGCCGCAGGACGTATTCGACGGCCGCGTACACGGCGGGCCACATGCGGTCGAGGAAGGTGTCGTCGCCGGTGGCCAGGTAGTGGTGCCAGACGCCGACGGCGATGTACGCGACGAAGTTGGTCTCGCGGCCCCGGTCGGTGACGTCGTCGGCGTCCCCGTCGGCGTACGCGGCGTACCAGGAGCCGTCCTCGTTCTGGTGGCGGCGCAGCCATGCGTAGGCGCGCTCGGCGGCCTCGTGCTCACCGGCCGCGTCCAGGGCCATGGCGGCCTCGGTGTGGTCCCACGGGTCGAGGTGGTGTCCGCGGAACCACGGGATGGCACCGTCCGCGCGCTGCACCGCGAGGATGCCCCGCACGGTGACGGCGGCCTCCTCGGCGGTGAGGACCCCGGGCAGGACCAGGTGTTCTGTCCGGGGAGTGGTCACTTGGCGTCCGCCGGGGCAGCGGCGGCGGTGGGGGCGACGGCGGCGACGGGCAGGTGCGGCTTGGTCGCGTACGCCACGAAGCTCTTGCCGATCAGCGGGTTCAGCGCCTCCTCGGCGACCCGGGTGGCCAGCGGCTTCCTCATGATGTCCCAGACCAGCAGCTTGTGGTACGCCCGCACCGGCAGCGCCTTGTCGTTGTCGACGCCGAACGCGCACTTCAGCCACCAGTACGGCGAATGCAGGGCGTGCGCGTGATGGGTGCCGTACGGCTTGAGGCCCGCCTCGCGGATCCTGGCCAGGAGTTCGTCCGCCTTGTAGATGCGGATGTGGCCGCCCTCGACCTCGTGGTAGGCGTCGGAGAGCGCCCAGCAGACCTTCTCGGGGCCGTAGCGCGGGACGGTGATCGCTATCCGGCCGCCGGGCTTCAACACCCGGACCATCTCGGCGAGTACGCCCTTGTCGTCGGGGATGTGCTCCATCACCTCGGAGATGATGACGACATCGAAGGACTCGTCGGGGAAGGGCAGCGCGAGGGCGTCGCCCTCCATGGCCGTGGCGGTGGCGCCCTCGGGGGCCTCGCCGGCCTCCTTCATCGCCGCGAACCACTTGGCGACCTCGCGGATCTCCTCGCCGTTCTGGTCGAGGGCCACGACCCGGGCGCCGCGCCGGTAGCACTCGAAGGCGTGCCGGCCCGCTCCACAGCCGAGATCCAGGACACGGTCCCCCGGGGCGAGCGGGAACCGGGAGAAATCGACGGTCAGCACGTGGCCCTGCTTTCGGAATAGTTGCTGGTGGAGGCCGCAGAGGTAGGTGTGGAGGTGTCGGCGCGGGCGATCGCCTCGCGGTAGTGCGCGACCGTGCCCTCGGCGGCGCGGGCCCAGGTGAACCGCTGGAGCACCCGCTCGCGTCCCGCCCGCCCGAGCCGTGCGCGCAGCTCCGGGTCGCCCAGCAGCCGGTTCAGCGCGGCGGCCAGGGCGCCCGGGTCGCCCGGGGGCACCGCGAGGCAGGTCTCGCCGTCGGGTCCGGCGACCTCCGGTATGGCCCCGCCGGTGGTGGCGACCAGCGGCGTACCGGTGGCCATGGCCTCGGCGGCGGGCAGCGAGAACCCCTCGTACAGCGAGGGCACACAGGCGGCCTCGGCCGAGCGGACCAGGTCGACCAGCTCGGCGTCCGAGATGCCCTTGACGAAGTCGACGGCGCCTTCGAGGCCGTACCGCTCGATCGCCGCGGCGACCGGGCCCTCGGTGGGGCGCTTGCCGACGACGACCAGATGGGCGGTGGGGTGTTCGGCGCGGGCCTTGGCGAGCGCCTCGACGAGGAAGACGAGGCCCTTGAGCGGCACGTCCGCGCTGGAGGTGGTGACGATCCGGCCCGGCACCCGGGCCACGGCCGGATTCGGCGAGAAGAGGTCGGTGTCGGCGCCGATGTGCACGACGTGCATCCGGTCGTCGCGTACGCCGAGGTGGTCGACGATCTCCTGGCGGGAGGTGCCGGAGACGGTGAGCACGGACGGCAGCCGGCGCGCGACGCGCTTCTGCATCCGGGTGAAGGCGTACCAGCGGCGGACGGACATCCGCCGCTGCCAGCCCTCGGCGGCGTCCAGCTCCAACTGCCGGTCGACGGTGATGGGGTGGTGGATGGTGGTGACGAGCGGGGCGCCCACGTTCCCCAACAGCCCGTAGCCGAGGGTCTGGTTGTCGTGGACGACGTCGAACTCGCCGCGCCGGGCGCGCAGATGGCGGCGGGCGCGGAGGGAGAAGGTCAGCGGTTCGGGGAACCCGCCGGTCCACATGGTCGCCACTTCGAGGGCGTCGACCCAGTCGCGGTACTCGCCGCGCCCCGGGGTGCGGAAGGGGTCGGGCTGCCGGTAGAGGTCGAGGCTCGGCAGTTCGGTGAGGGATATCCGGCCCGGACCGTCGCCGGGCACGGCGTCCTCGTCGAGCACGGGGTAGGGCTGGGAGCCGATCACCTCGACCCGGTGGCCGAGGCGGGCAAGCTCGCGCGAGAGGTGGCGTACGTAGACGCCCTGGCCCCCGCAGAACGGGTTCCCTTTATAGGTGAGGAGCGCGATGTCGAGCGGTCGCTCGCCGTCCGCGGCGAGGTCGTGTCGGGACCCCGCCTGACTGGCCTCAGCGGTCACTCCTGGCCCCCTTCTCACTGCGATTTCCCGTGAGATTACGACGAGACGGTAATCTAGAACAAGTTTCAGAGTTGATCGTTCAAGAGGCTCTGAATCTACCGGGTGGTAGAACCGCTGCGAGAAGTGGATCAGGTGATTCACGCCACGGCAGACGCCGCGGCGGACGCCCTGGCATGCTATTTGATCGCATACCCTCACCGACCGTCACGACCGTCACGGAACGAGACCCATGCCTGCGGAAGCCAAGGTGGAGACCAAGCCGGCGTCCAAGGTGGACGCCGGCACCGCGCGACCGGACTCGCCGCCCCTCACGGAGCGGCAGGAGGCCCGTCGGCGCCGCATCCTGCACGCGAGCGCCCAGTTGGCCAGCCGGGGCGGTTTCGACGCCGTGCAGATGCGTGAGGTCGCCGAGTCCTCCCAGGTCGCCCTGGGGACGCTGTACCGCTACTTCCCCTCCAAGATCCATCTGCTGGTCGCCACCATGCAGGCCCAGCTGGAGCACATGCACGGCACGCTCCGCAAGAAGCCCCCGACCGGCGAGACGGCCGCCGAGCGCGTCGCCGAGACCCTGATGCGGGCCTTCCGTGCCCTGCAGCGCGAGCCCCATCTCGCCGACGCCATGGTCCGCGCCCTCACCTTCGCCGACCGCGGCGTCAGCCCCGAGGTCGACCAGGTCTCCCACCAGACCACCGCGATCATCCTCGACGCGATGGGCCTGGAGAACCCGACGGCGGAGCAGCTCTCGGCGGTCCGCGTCATCGAACACACCTGGCACTCGGCCCTGATCACCTGGCTCTCCGGCCGCGCCTCGATCGCCCAGGTGAAGATCGACATCGAGACGGTGTGCCGCCTGATCGACCTGACGGCCGCGGAGCGACGGCCGTAGGGACACCGGCGACGGAAAAGACCTACGAGACGGGTTCCCTGCGCCGGTACCGCTCTTCCGGGGCAGGTGCCGAGGGTCACCGGCCGGCCCTGTCGTGCGACCTTCCGGCCTCTCAGCCCGACCGTCGACGTCGGCACCGGCGACACACAACCTCTCGCCGCTGTCGGCTACTCCGGTCGACTCCCTCACTCGTCTCGTAGGCTGCTTTCCACGATAGAACACCCATACGGGAGCACAACCCCCAAAGGGGATTTTTTACCCTCTAGCCCATGATCTCCAGGCCGCTCCAGGTCCGGCCGATCGCCTTCTCGCCCGCCCACCGGTCCAGCAGCCGCCGGGCGTCCTCCTCCGGGGCGGCCAGGGAGACGCGCTGGGCGCCGGTGCCCGGGGTGTGGCGTTCCTTGTGGAGGGTGCCCTCGCCGCAGCAGGAGCAGTGCATGGTGACGGCGCTCGCGGGCTCCGCGCCGAAGTCGTGGTCGGCGAAGAGGGCGAGCAGGGCCTCCAGGTCGGCGGGTTCGCCGGCCGCGACCGTCACCTGGAGGGTGGGCAGCTCGGACGGTTCGAAGAGGAGCAGTTCGTCGAAGACGGGGAAGGCCGTGCCGTCGAGGACGCGTTCGCCGTTGGGCTGCCCGTCGTGGAGGACGATCTCGCCGTAGCGTCGGCCGCCGGTGACCGGGACGTTCATCACGCGTCCGCGCGTCGGGCAGAGCCGCTCGATCCACACGACCTCGTGTGCGCCGTCGGTGTCCAGACGCACACAGGCATGGCCGAGGCGGGCGTCGATCTCGCCCTCGCCGTCGGGCAGCCGAACGCCGAAGCCGGCCCAGGCGTCGCGGGCGACGGCCCAGTCGCGGCGGATCGTGGCCGCGATGCCGAGGTTCCAGAACGCGGGGTCGCCCTCGCCGCGCGGGGCGCGGGCGGCGGCCTGGACGCCCAGCTCGTACGCCTTGTCCCAGTCGCGCAGGAACTTGTGGCCGAGGGCGGCGTCGTACCACCACTCCGCACTCGACGTCTCGTCCGGGAAATGGGCGAGCACCCGCTCGTAGAGGTCGGCGGCGCGCCGCCACTCCTCGGCGTCCCAGGCCGCGTACGCCTGCTCGATCAGCTCTTCGGCCTCGGACTTCCGCACTTCTTCCCCGCCCCGACTTCCTGATCGTTCCTGTGCCGACGGCAGAGCGTAAGCCCCCTGGGGTCCTTCTGATGAATCTCCGTGGGAGAAGGAGCGGCGTTCGGTGCGTGCTCTCGGCGTGCCGGGCGTCGCGACGCCACGGAGATCCATCAGAAGGACCCTAGTACTGCAACCGCATCTGGCGTGACGGATGGTCGGCGGTCTCGTTGGTATGACTGTGTGCTGATGCGCTGACGGTTGAGCAGGTCGAGTCGTGGTCCGAGGGGGTGGCCGGGCTCCATGCCCGGTTCGCCCACCGTTTCGGCAGGTCGGAGCCCCGCGAGCGGGCGCTGGACTACCTGAACGGACTCGTCGCGCCGCTGGAGAAGAAGAACGGGTGGACGCTGTCCGAGCAGGTCGGGCAGCTCCGCCCGGACGGCGTCCAGCGCCTGCTCAACCACTCCGACTGGGACGAGAACGCGGTCCGCGACGATGTGCGCGACTTCGTCGTGGAGACCATCGGAGCCAAGAACGCGGTCCTGATCTGCGACGACACCGGTTTCCTGAAGAAGGGCACCAAGTCCGCCGGAGTCCAGCGGCAGTACACAGGTACCGCCGGCCGCACGGAGAACTGCCAGATCGGGACCTTCCTGGCCTACGCCTCCGCCAGGGGGCGGGCATTGATCGACCGTGAGCTCTACATCCCCGTTTCCTGGACGGATGACCGTGAGCGCTGCCGCGCAGCCGGGATCGACGACGAGATCCCCTTCGCGACCAAGAATGAGCACTGCAAGTGGATGCTGCAACGTGCCGTCGACGCAGGCATCCCGTTCGCGTGGGTCACCGCTGACGAGGCATACGGGCAGGTCAAGCACCTGCGGGTATGGCTGGAGGAACGCAGGATCGCGCACGTACTGGCCACCAAGGTCAACGACACCGTGACCACGGCGGACGGCGGCGACGCCAGGGTGGACCAGTTGGTCGCCGCCCTGCCCAGGCAAGCGTGGAAGCGGGTTTCCGGGGGCCAGGGCGCGCACGGCGAACGGATCTACGACTGGGCCCGCGTCGCCATCCGCCCGTACTGGGAGAACGGCTTCGGGCACTGGGTTCTGGCCCGCCGCAGCATCAGCGACCCCACCGAGATCGCCTACTACGTCTGCTACGGATCGGTGGCCTCCCGGCTGAAAGACCTGGTCAAGGTAGCCGCCGCGAGGTGGGCGGTGGAGGAGTGCTTCCAGACCGCCAAGGGCGAGTGCGGCCTGGACCACTACCAGGTGAGGCTCTACCGGGCCTGGTACCGCCACATCACCCTGGCCATGGCCGCCCTCGCCTACCTGACCGCCGTCCGCGCCGCAGAAGCCGCAAAAGGGGCGGAGCGGACGACGAGCAAGACCTCATACCCCTCAGCGTCCCGGAGATCCGCCGACTGATCGGCCACATCATCGTCACGCCCCGCCACCACAGCAACGACCATCATCTGCACTGGTCACGCTTCCGACGACGCAGCCAGGCCCGTGCCCGCCGCTCCCACTACAAACGCCGAGGCCACAACCCGCAGATGCGGTTGCAGTACTAGTCCTCCGGCGGGAACACCGGCTCCCCGCTCCCGAGCAGGGCGATCGAGATGGCCTCCACGGGGCAGCCCTCGGCCGCCTTCAGGATGCGTTCGCCGGCGTCGGGCTCGGGGTCGACGGGGTGGGACTGCATGGCGGAGTCGAGGCGGAAGGAGTCCGGTGCGAGGTGGGTGCACTGGGCGGAGCCGATGCAGAGGGAACGGTCGACCTCCAGGTGCCAGCGGTCGCCCATAACTACGCCTCCCCCGCCTCCCCGGCGGCGGCCGGGGGCTCGTATCCGGCCGGGAGGTGGATCATCTTGTGCTCCAGGTACTCGCCGTAGCCCTCGGGGCCGAACTCGCGCCCGAGGCCGGAGTTCTTGTAGCCGCCGAACGGACCGAGCATGTCGAGGCTGAAGGTGTTGACGGAGTAGGTGCCGGTGCGGACCCGGCGGGCGATGTCGATGCCGCGTTCGTCGTCGGCGGTCCAGACGCTGCCGCTGAGGCCGTATTCGGAGTCGTTCGCGATGCGTACGGCCTCGTCCTCGTCGCCGTACGGGAGGAGGCAGATCACCGGGCCGAAGATCTCCTCGCGGGCGATGCGCATGGAGTTGTCGACGTCGCCGAAGAGGGTCGGTTCGACGTACCAGCCGTGCTCCAGGCCGGCCGGACGGCCGCCGCCGGTGAGGATCTTGGCGCCCTCCTCCTGGCCGATGCGGATGTAGTCGAGGCTGCGGCGCTGCTGGCGGGCGGCGACGAGGGGGCCGAGTTCGGTGGCCGGGTCGAGGGGGTCGCCGATCTTCAGCGCGGAGGCGTAGGCGGCGAAGGCCTCGGCGAACTCGTCGTAGCGGGAGCGCGGGACGAGGATGCGGGTCTGGGCCACGCACGCCTGGCCGTTGATCATCCAGGCGAAGGGGGCGATGCCCGCCACGGCGGTCGCCGCGTCCGCGTCCGGGAGGATCACGGCGGCCGATTTGCCGCCCAACTCCAGTGTGACGCGGGTGAGATGGCGGGCGGCGACCTCCATGACCCGCTTGCCCGCGGCGACCGAGCCGGTGAAGGAGACCTTGTCGACGCCCGGGTGACCGACCAGGTACTCGCTGACCTCCCGGTCGGCGGGCAGGACGGACAGCACGCCCTCGGGCAGTCCGGCCTCGGCGGCGATCTCCGCCAACAGGTAGGCGTCCAGCGGGGTTTCGGGCGACACCTTCAGGACGACCGGGCAGCCGGCGAGAAGGGCGGGGGCGAGTTTGGCGGCGGCGGTGAACTGCGGGACGTTCCAGGGGACCACGGCCGCGACCACCCCGACCGGCTCGCGGCGCACCAGGATCTTGCCGAGGACGCCGTCCCGCCGCTCCTCGTAGGTGAATCCGCGCGCCGTCGTGATCGCCGCGTCCCACACCATCATCGAGGCGAGCGCCTGCACCATCACGCTGGAGGTGTACGGGGTGCCGTTCTCGGAACTGATGATCCGGGCGAACTCCTCGTACCGCAGGGCGAAGGCGTCCTTGATCCGGGTGACGATCGCGATCCGCTCGTCGAGGGTCGTGTGGGGCCAGGGGCCGTGGTCGAAGGCGTGGCGCGCGGCGGCCACGGCGCGGTCGACGTCCGCGCGCGAGGCGTGCGGGACGCGGCCGATGACCTCCTCCGAGTGCGGCGAGACCACCTCGATGACGTCCGTGCCCAGGGGGTCGGTCAGCTCCCCGCCGATGAACAGCTGTCCGTGTTCCACGAGTTCGGTCATGGCCGTTGCCTCCCGGAGCCACTTCTCTGACATACCGTCAGTTTCGAATAGGGAACTGATACCAGTTCCAGTGGAAGGAGTCCATGTCGTGCGCCGATCGACGGCCGCGCGCGGACCGTCTCGCACCCATCCCTGGTGAAACTCGTTCTAGTTATAGTGACTTCATGACACACGTGACCGATCACGGCGGAGGCGTACGGTCCATCGAGGTCCCCATCCCGGACAACCCGCTCGGCCACACCCTCGTGTACGTCGTCGACACCGACCGGGGGCCGGTCCTCGTCGACACCGGCTGGGACGACCCGGCGTCGTGGGACAGGCTCGCCGCGGGGCTCACGGCGTGCGGTACGTCGGTCGCGGAGGTCCACGGGGTCGTGATCACCCACCATCACCCCGACCACCACGGTCTGTCGGGGGCGGTGCGGGAGGCGTCCGGGGCGTGGATCGCGATGCACGCGGCGGACACGGCGATCGTACGGCGGACCCGGGGGACCGGTCCGGACCGGTGGTTCACGTACATGACGGCCAAGCTCACGGCCGCGGGCGCCCCGGAGGAGCATCTCGCGCCGCTCCGCGCACCCCGCAGGCCGCGTGCCCTGCCCGGGTTCACGCCCGCGCTCCCCGACCGCGACATCGTCCCCGGTGAACTCCTCGACCTCCCCGGCCGCCGCATCCGGGCGATCTGGACGCCGGGCCACACGCCGGGGCACGTCTGCCTCCATTTGGAGGAGGCGCACCCTTCCCGACTGCCCGGCCACGGACGGCTGTTCTCCGGCGACCACCTCCTGCCCGAGATCAGCCCGCACATCGGCCTCTACGAGGACCCGGACGACGACACGGTCACCGATCCTCTGGGCGACTACCTCGACTCCCTGGAACGCGTCGGGCGCCTCGGCCCGGCCGAGGTGCTCCCCGCCCACCAGTACGCGCTCACCGACTCCGCCGCGCGCGTACGGGAGTTGCTGGCGCACCACGAGGCCCGCCTCACCGGTCTGCTCACCCTCCTCGCCACGCCCCTCACCCCCTGGCAGCTCGCCGAACGCATGGAGTGGAACCGCCCCTGGCCCCAGATCCCCTTCGCCTCCCGCAACATCGCGGTCTCCGAGGCGGAGGCGCACCTACGACGCCTGGTGAAACTGGGGCGGGCGGAGGCGGTGACGGGGAGCGATCCGGTGGTGTATGTGGCGGTGTGAGGGGGGCAGGTGTGAGGGGGTGCGGAGGCGTGGGGCGGGCGGGTGCGTGAGGCGGGGCGGGGCGCGGTCTTCGCGGGGCGCCTGGCTCACCCTGCCCTGCCCCCTCCCCCCTCCTCTCCCCTCCTCTCCCCTCCCCTCCCCTCCCCTCCCCTGCGCTCCGCTCCCCCGCCCTCAAGTCGCCGCCCTCCCCGGGCCCTTGAGGGTGCGTATCAACTCCTCTGCGGCTCCCATCAGTTCGACCTCCCGTGCACTCATCGTCGGCTGCGCCGCCCGGCGTCGTCGTGCCTCGACCAGGCCCTCTTCCGTGAGCGCGGAGGGGCCGTCGGATTGATGAGCGAGGAGGGAGACGAGGGTGGCGTGGGCCATGGCAGCGCGGAAGTCGGCGGTGTCGACGGCGACTTGGGCGAGGATCATCGCGGAGATGCCCCAGTCCAGGCCGGGTGGCCCCTCCTCGGCGTTGCTCCAGTCGATGACCTGGGGGCCGTAGGGCGTGACGATGACGTTCTCGGGGTGCAGGTCGAGGTGGAGGACTCGGCGGTCGGACGCGTGGCCGCGGGGCGGGAGGGCGTGCAGTGTGCGCAGCAGGTGGGCCAGGGCGGCGCCGGCCCGGTCCGGTCCGAGCAGGCCCGAGGCGAAGGCCTCCAGCATCGTCGGCCCGGACAGCCGCTCCAGCACCATCTCCGCACGCGTCGCCGAGCGCACACGCGGTACGGGATAGCCGTGGCTCCGCACGTACTCCATGACCTCGGCCTCGGCGACCGCGTCCCCCCAGTCGTCCCGATAGCGCCGCAGCACCCAGGCTCGGGCGCCGCCCGCCGGGTCCCGTGGGGGTGTGTCGGATGCGTCACGGTCGGCGGGGAGGTGGGGGGTGTCGGCTTCGGGGCCTTCGGGGAGTGGGCCGGGGCGGGCCGCTCCGGACTCGGGTTCGTCGTCGTGGAGTTCGTACACGTCGGCCGTGCGGCCCGAGCCGAGGAGTCTTCCCGTGCGCATCGCCCGAACCTATCCCGGTGCACAGGGAGCGCTCAGGGTTTTACTACCGGCAGGTAGAGTGACCGGGTCGTCATCACACCCGTACTGGGGGAAGCCGGTGCAAATCCGGCGCTGACCCGCAACCGTGAACCGGCCCCGGCAAGGGGACGGTGAGTCGGATCGCCCGGTACGGAACCGTGACCGGCTCGCGTCACCGGCGGTCCGCCGGTGCACGGCACCGTCGAGGAATACGGAGCCGAGCCGCCCGGCGCTTCGCCGTGCGCCCGGCTCCCCGTCAGGGAGGGGCAACCCCCGATCATGAACGTCCGCCGCAGCGCCGCGGTAGTCGCCGTACTGGCCGTAACAGCCGGTCTCGGCACGGGACTCGGTAGCGGTACCGGTATCGGTACCGGTAGCGGTAGCGGTACCGGCACCGGTTTCGCGCCGGTCGCCGTCGCCGTCACCGCCGCCGACGCGGCCTCCGCGTCCCCGGACACCGCCGCCGCTCCCTCCGCCTCGCCGTCGCAGGCGATCCCCACCGGTCTGTACGGCTCCAACGACCCCACGTACGACGGCGTCTGGCGGCAGTCGCTCGCGCTGCTCGCGCTGGACACCGTCGGGGAGAAGCCGGGTGCGGGGGCGGTGGAGTGGCTCGTCGGGCAGCAGTGCGGCAGTGGGGCGTTCGCGGCGTACCGGGCGGACGCCACCGCCGAGTGCGACGCGAAGACGGCCGTCGACACCAACAGCACGGCCGCCGCGGTGCAGGCGCTCGCCGCGGTTGGCGGCCGGAACGCCGAGGCCGGGCGGGCGGTGAGCTGGCTGAAGGAGAACCAGAACAAGGACGGCGGCTGGGGCTACACCGCCGGCGGACCCAGCGACGCGAACTCGACCTCCGTCGTCATCGGCGCCCTGACCGCCGTGGACGAAGCCCCCGAGCGGCAGAAGAAGGACGGCAACTCCCCCTACGACGCCCTCCGCGCCCTCGCCATCCCCTGCGCCGAAAGGGATGGCGAGGACGCGGAGGCCGGAGAGAACAGCGGGGATGGCGGGGGCGGCGGGGGCTTCGCCTATCAGCCCGACAAGAAGGGTGGGCTCGTGGCCGACGCCGATGCGACGGCCGCCGCCGTGCTCGGCAGCCTGGGTGAGGGGTTCGTGGCCGAGGCGGGGACCGGGGAAGGTGCCGCCGGGAAGTGCGTCGCGGGTGACTCTCCTGAGGAGCTGGCCCACAACGGGGCCCGTTACCTGGCCGGTGACCTCGCCGCCGACGGCTATCTGAAGTCCGCCCTCGCGGGTGCGGAGGACCAGCCGGACCACGGCAACACCGCCGACGCGGTCGTCGCGCTCGCCGCCGCCGGGGACGAGGAGGCGACCGCGAAGCCGCTCGCCTGGCTGGCGAAGAACCACGGCGTCTGGGCGGCCGAGGCCGGGCCCGCCGCGTACGCCCAGCTCGTCTTCGCCGCGCACGCCTCCGGCGGCGATCCGCGCGACTTCGGCGGCACCGACCTCGTGGCACGGTTGAAGGAGACCGGTCCGGCGCGTGATGTGGACGACTACTCCTCCGTACCCCACGACGACACGGCCGCCGGGGAGACGCGCTACGACGGTGGACTCGGGGCGGGCGCGTGGTGGGCGATCGGGCTCGGGGGCGTCGTCGTGGCGGCTGTCGTCGGGTTCGTGGCGGTCAGGGCCGGCAGGAAGCGGCGGGAGGCGTGACCGGCCGTCGTCGCGGGGGCGCCGGGTCGCGGTCGCGTGGGGTGCTGTTGCTGCTGAGCGGTGTCCTGGTCGTGCTGGGGCCGGGGGGCCTGGGGCAGGGGCAGGCGCAGGCGCAAGCCGCCGCGTACCGCTACTGGTCGTTCTGGGAGCGGGACGGTTCGGCCTGGGCGTACGCCACGCAGGGGCCGTCGACCGCGCGGCCGTCCGACGGGGAGGTGCAGGGCTTCCGGTTCGCGGTCAGCCGGGACTCCGGGGACGCGGTCCGGCCGCGTGGGGCCGCCGACTTCGCCACGATCTGCGGGGGCACGGGCGCGCGGGGCGGGGAGAAGCGGGTCGCGCTGGTCATCGACTTCGGTACGGCGGCGGACGCGCCGGCGGGCGAGACGCCTCCGGCGGCGCGTACGGCGTGTGCGCGGGTGGCGGACGACGCGACCACTGCCGAGGCGTTGGCCGCTGTCGCGGGGCCGCTGCGGTACGACACGAGTGCGATGCTCTGCGCGATCGCGGGGTATCCGAGGGCGGGGTGCGGGGAGGCGGTCGGGACCGACGCCGACGCCACCGCCACCGCCACCGCCGGCGCTGATGCTGATGCTGATGCTGATGCTGATGCCGCGAGTTCATCGGCCGCGGACTCCTCCGGCGGGGAGGGGGCAGGGCCGGCCGTCGGGCTGTTCGCGGGTGTGGGGGTGGTGGCCGTGCTGGGGGCCGCGG
Organism: Streptomyces phaeolivaceus; assembly: GCF_009184865.1. Lineage (NCBI taxonomy): Bacteria > Bacillati > Actinomycetota > Actinomycetes > Kitasatosporales > Streptomycetaceae > Streptomyces > Streptomyces phaeolivaceus. Next base: position 2,626,428 of record NZ_CP045096.1, read on the forward strand.
CGGTGTGGCAGGCGCGGCGGCGCCGGGGGTAGGGGTCGATGCGGTGGTTCACAGGGCGCCCGGAGTCGGGGTCGGCCGGGGCGGGGTCCCGCGACTCGGCGGCCCGGCAACCCTCCCCCAGGGCTGGTCGGGAACGTGGGGTGCACCCCCTCGCGTGGTGGCTCTGGGCGTTGGGGCTGGCGACCGCCGCGTCGCGGACCACCAACCCGCTGCTGCTCGGGCTGCTCGTCGCGGTCGCCGGGTTCGTCGTGGCGACGCATCGGACGGACGCGCCCTGGGCCCGTTCGTACGCCGCGTTCGTGAAGCTGGGGTTGGTGGTGCTGGTCGTACGGCTGGGGTTCGCGGTCGTGCTGGGGTCGCCCGTCCCGGGGACGCACACGCTGTTCACGCTGCCCGAAGTGCCGCTCCCCGACTGGTCGCAGGGGATCCGGCTCGGCGGCCGGGTCACGGCGGAGGGTTTCCTGTTCGCGCTGTACGACGGGCTGCGGCTGGCCACCCTGCTGATCTGTGTCGGCGCCGCGAACGCCCTCGCCAACCCGGCACGGCTGCTCAAGTCCCTCCCCGGCGCCCTCTACGAGGCGGGCGTGGCCGTCGTCGTGGCGATGACGTTCGCCCCGCACCTGGTGGCGGACGTCCAGCGGTTGCGGGCCGCGCGACGGCTGCGCGGGCGCCCGGACCGGGGCGTTCGGGGGCTGCTGCATGTCGGACTGCCGGTGCTGGAGGGCGCGTTGGAGCGGTCGGTCGCCCTCGCCGCCGCGATGGACTCGCGCGGCTACGGCCGTACGGCACAGGTCCCCGCCCCGGTCCGCCGTACGACCGCCGCGCTCACCCTCGGCGGGCTGCTCGGCGTCTGCGCGGGAACGTACGGTGTACTGACCGCCGAGGGCGGCACCTACGGCCTCCCCGTGCTGCTCACCGGGCTGGCCGCCGCGCTCACGGGGCTGCGGCTGGGCGGCCGGCGCTCGCCGCGCACCCGCTACCGGCCGGATGTGTGGGGGGTGCGCGCGTGGCTGGTGGCCGGGTCCGGTGTCGCCGTCGCCGCGCTGCTGATCGTCTGCGCCGCGTACGACGCCGCCGCCCTGCACCCCGGTGTCGTCCCCCTCACCTCTCCGAGCCTCCCCCTCGGGCCGGCCGCCGCGATCCTGCTGGGCCTCCTCCCCGCGTTCGTCGTGCCCACCCCACCGAGATCCGCACCGCTGGAATCCGCCCCACCGAGATCCGCCGCACCGAGATCCGCCGCACCGACGAAGGAACGCGCATGATCCGCTTCGAGGATGTCTCCGTGACGTACGACGGGGTGGACCGACCCACCGTCCAGGGCGTGGACTTCGAGGTCCCGGAGGGTGAACTCGTGCTGCTCGTCGGGCCGTCGGGCGTCGGCAAGTCGACGGTGCTCGGGGCGGTGAACGGGCTCGTGCCGCACTTCACCGGTGGCACCCTGCGCGGCCGGGTCACCGTGGCCGGCCGGGACACCCGTACCCACAAGCCGCGTGAACTCGCCGATGTGGTGGGCACGGTGGGGCAGGACCCGCTGTCGCACTTCGTGACGGACACCGTCGAGGACGAACTCGCCTACGGGATGGAGTCGTTGGGGATCGCCCCGGACGTGATGCGGCGCCGGGTGGAGGAGACGCTCGATCTGCTGGGCCTCGCGGACCTCCGCGACCGGCCCATCGCCACGCTCTCCGGCGGCCAGCGACAGCGCGTCGCCATCGGGTCCGTCCTCACTCCGCACCCACGCGTCCTCGTCCTCGACGAACCGACCTCCGCGCTGGACCCGGCCGCCGCCGAGGAGGTCCTGGCCGTGCTCCAGCGACTCGTCCACGACCTCGGCACGACCGTCCTCATGGCCGAACACCGCCTGGAACGAGTGGTCCAGTACGCCGACCAGGTCGCCCTCCTCCCCGCGCCGGGCGCCCCCCTGACCCTCGGCACACCACCCGAGATGATGGCGATCTCGCCGGTGTACCCCCCGGTGGTGGACCTGGGCCGCCTGGCGGGCTGGTCCCCGCTGCCCTTGACGGTGCGGGACGCCCGCCGCAGGTCGGGCCCCCTGCGGGAACGCCTGGCGACTCAAGCCCCGCCCCGGGCACCGACCCGGGCACCGGAGGGGCGCGGGGCTGTCACATGTGCGGCTCCGCCGCGTGGGCGCGAGCAATCACGAACCACCCGCACCCCGCACACAACAGAACCCCCCACCCCCTCCCCGGCGGCAGTCGACGCCCTCTCCGTCCACCACGGCCACGTCCACGCCCTCACCCACGTCACCCTCACCGTCACCCCCGGCGAGACGATCGCCCTGATGGGCCGCAACGGCGCCGGCAAGTCCACACTCCTCTCCGCCCTGGTCGGCCTGGTGACACCGGCGTCAGGCTCGGTACGCGTGGGCGGCCTCACACCGCACCGCACGGCGCCCAAGGACCTCGTACGCCGCGTGGGACTCGTACCGCAGGAGCCCCGCGATCTGCTGTACACGGACACGGTCGCGGCGGAGTGCGCGGCGGCCGACCGGGACGCGGGGGCCGAGCCGGGCACGTGCCGGGCGCTGGTCTCCGGTCTGCTCCCGGCGATCGCGGACGACACCCACCCCCGTGACCTGTCCGAGGGTCAGCGCCTGGCCCTCGCCCTCGCGGTCGTCCTGACGGCCCGCCCCCCGCTGCTGCTCCTCGACGAGCCGACCCGGGGCCTCGACTACGCGGCCAAGTCCCGCCTGGTCACGACCCTGCGCGCGCTCGCCGCCGACGGTCACGCCATCGTGCTGGCCACCCATGACGTGGAACTGGCCGCCGAGCTGGCCCACCGGGTCCTGATCCTCGCCGACGGCGAGATCGTCGCCGACGGTCCGACCCCCGAGGTCGTCGTCGGCTCCCCGTCCTTCGCCCCGCAGGTCACGAAGATCCTCGCGCCGCAGCAGTGGCTGACCACGGCCCAGGTACGACGCGCTCTGCGGGCGGCGGAGGGACCGGACCGGCCGGAGCGGGGCGCGCCCGCCCCCGGGGAGCGGTCATGAGCCGCCCGGTCCCCCTCTCCCCCCGTACCGTCGCCGCCCTCCTGATCGTCAGTGTCATCGGGGGCGCGGCCTTCGGCTGGCCCTTCTTCGCGGATCCCGGGTCGCAGGTGACCGCGCACGCGAAGGACGCGCCCTGGCTGTTCGCGGGGCTGCTCGTGCTGCTGGTCGGGGTCGTCGGGGCGACGCTCTCCGAGGCCGGGCTCGGCGCGAAGGCCGTGGCGATGCTCGGGGTGCTCGCGGCGACCGGCGCGGCGCTGCGCCCCATCGGGGCCGGAACCGCCGGGATCGAGCCGATGTTCTTCCTGATGGTGCTCAGCGGCCGGGTCCTCGGCCCCGGCTTCGGCTTCACCCTCGGCGCGGTCACGATGTTCTCGTCCGCGCTGCTCACGGGCGGGGTGGGGCCGTGGATGCCGTTCCAGATGCTGGCGATGGGGTGGTTCGCGATGGGCGCCGGGCTGCTGCCGGGCGCGCGGCGCCTGCGCGGCCGTGGCGAACTCGTCCTGCTCGCCGCGTACGGCTTCGTCGCCGCGTTCGCGTACGGCACGGTCATGAACCTCTACGGCTGGCCCTTCATCGACACGCTCGCCTCGAACATCGCCTTCGACGCGGCGGCGGACCCGGCCACGAACCTCGCCCGTTTCACCGCGTACTGCCTGGCCACCTCCCTCGGCTGGGACCTGGGCCGCGCGACCGTCACCGTCGTGCTGACCCTCACCCTCGGCGCCCCGGTCCTGAAGGCACTGCGCCGGGCCACCCGCCGGGCCGCGTTCGAGAGCGCGGTCACCTTCACCCCGCCCACCCGGTGACCCGTGTGTGAGGTCCCGTCCACCGTCCGTCACATGAACCGTGAACCACCCCACAGGGCCCACATCACATACGATCCGGGCTCGTAGATCGAAGCGCATGACATGTGCACGGCCTTATGGGCGCTGACCTGGGCTTTGAGAGCCACGTCACAGAGGGGGCGTTCGGCGCGGATACGACCACCACTAGCAAAAGGGGTCATTGCGGACGCTCGCTCCGGCTGTTTCTCTGAATGAGTCGCAACGGCGCCGACGAGCCCACCCGGGCCTCGGCGCCGACGTACGCCCCCACCGCACACCACGTGGTGAAGGCATGCCCGCGACGGCCATGTCCCCGAAGAAAAGGTGCCCCGTGACCATCTCCGTTCTCCGCCGTATCGCCTCCCCGAAGAAGGCCCTCGCCGGTGTCACCCTGGCCGCCACCGCGACCGGTGCCCTGCTCGCCGCCGCGCCCGCCCAGGCCGCGTCGGAGGCCTCTCAGGCGCAGTCGGTCGCGAAGAAGATGATCTCGGACTCGGCCCAGTACAAGTGCTTCTCCCACATCGTCGACCACGAGAGCGACTGGGACGTCAACGCGACGAACGCGTCCTCCGGTGCCTACGGCCTGGTCCAGGCGCTCCCCGGCTCCAAGATGGCCTCCGCCGGCTCCGACTGGAAGACCAACGCCGCCACCCAGATCAAGTGGGGCGTGGACTACATGAAGGACCGCTACGGCAGCCCCTGTGGCGCGTGGAACTTCTGGCAGGCCAACAACTGGTACTGATCCGGCACGAGCGGCACGAGCAGCACGAGCAGCACGAGCGGCACCACCGGCTCCACCCTCACCACCGGCACGTCCGAGTGCCGGCACGGACCGAAGGCGGCGGCCCCCGATCCCCGGGGCCGCCGCCTTCGCCATCCCCCGCTCCCCCCATTTCCCCCGTGCCCCGCCCCCGCTCTCCCCGGGACCCCCGGCCCGGGGCGGATCGTGAAGGGCGCCGCACCGAACTGGTCACCGATGCGCTCCGGGCCGCGGCCCGTACCCGTGGCGGAACCCTTGACGGGGCGATATTCCACAGCGACAACGGCGCCCAGTACTCATCGAAGGACTTCGCGAACGTGTGCCGCGAACTCGGCGTGACCAGATCGCGCGGGGCGGTCGGAACCTCGGCGGACAACGCCGCTGCCGAGTCTTTCAACGCAAGCCTGAAACGGGAGACCCTGCAAGGAAGGAGACCCTGCAAGGAAGGAGACGCTGGCCAGGAGCGCGCGAGGCCCGCCTTGCGGTGTTCCGGTGGGTCACTCGCTACAACACGAGAAGGAGGCACTCAGCACTCGGCCAGATCAGCCCAATCGCCTTCGAACAACGATCGGCTACGCTGGCCGATGCCGCATAGCAAACGGTGTCCACGACTCGGGGTGAGGCCCCAGCCGGGCCTCCCCCACCCCGAGAGCCATGAGCGCTCCCACGTCAACCTCCGGGTCCTCGCCGTCCTCGCCTATCTGCGCAGCACCCGCCCCGCCCCCGAGGGCTGACAACCCGCCCCGGATGCGGTGGTCATGGCCGGGGCGGAGAATGGGAGGCGTCCCTCCCACGCCACGCGCATCGGGAGCCGTGATGGACCGAGCGGAACTGCTGGCCGTGTTCTACGGGGAGGGGCCCGTCCCCGTGCTGTGGGCGACCGACTGCCCGGTGCACTTCGACGTGTGGCTGGCCTTCGCCTCACCACCCCCGGCGCCACCACCGCCGGCGCCACCACCGTCGTCGCCCCCACCGGCGCCCCCGTCGGCGCCCCCGTCGGCATACCGGCAGGATCTGATCCTCGCCGTCCGTGAGGAGTACGGCGTCGAGCGGGCGCTGGAACGGCTGACGCGGATGCGGTTGACGGAGGCGTGCCGGCCCGTGGCGGCCGGGAGTTTCGTGGTGGCGCAGGTGACGCTGGAGGAACTGGTGACGGCGCTGCTGCCGTTGACCAGTCTCGCGGGCGTGGTGCGGGTGTCGCACGAACTCGCCGTCGAGAGCGGGGCGGAGGGGATCGAGGCGGCGCTCCGGGGACATGTCCGGGCCCCGGCGACCAGCGAGATCCACGACAACATGCAGCGCCGCCAGGAACGCGGACGGCAGCTCACCTGGTTCCTGAACCTGCTGCACCGGGTCGTCGCGGACGCGGCCCCGGACGGGCGCGACGGGCGCGACGTGACCGGCGTGCTCGCGCGGATGCTGGCCGACGCCGTCCCGGACACCCACCCGGTGCGCGGCGCCCACAGTCCCGTCGGCCAGGCCGTCGACCGGCGGCAGAAGTACCCGATCGTGTCGGTGACGACGAACCGCCGGGCGACCCGGGCGGTCGTACGGTCCCGGCGGACGATCAAGGCCGACGCCGCCGAGCAGGTGTTCTCGGTAGACAGCGCCTCCATCGGCTGGGCCGTGGTCGACAGCGGCATCGACGCACGGCACTCGGCGTTCCACGAGTGGGACACCACCGTCTCCCCGCCACGCAAGCTGGAGTCGCGTATCGCCCGCTCCTTCGACTTCACCTGCGTACGGGCGAAGCTGCCCGACGACGCGCTGGTCAACGGGCTGGTGAACTGGTCGGCCGCGCTGCCGTCCGTGGAGCACGACCCGGCTCCCGGCCCGCCCGCGCCGGGGCACCCCGACCCGTACGTCCCGCCCGGCGACCAGCACGGCACGCACATCGCCGGGATCATCGGCGGGTGGTGGCCGGAGCTGGAGTTCCGGGGGATCTGTCCGCGTATCCGGCTGTACGACTTCCGGGTGCTCGACGACGACGGCGAGGGCGACGAGTTCTCCATCGTCACCGCGCTCCAGGCGGTGCGGCACATCAACGAGCAGGCCGGGCGGTTCGTGATCGCCGGGGTCAACCTCAGTCTGTCGGTGCCGCACGACGTCGCCACGCACTCCACCGGCTGGACCCCGGTGTGCGTCGAGTGCGACCGGCTGACCCGGTCGGGTGTGGTGGTGGTGACGGCGGCCGGGAACGCCGGGTTCACCGGGACCGTCCGCACCCTGGGCACCGGCTACCACGACATCAGCATCTCCGATCCCGGCAACGCGGAGTCGGTCATCACCGTCGGCTCCACGCACCGCAGCAATCCGCACCGCCACGGCGTCAGTTACTTCTCCAGCCGTGGCCCCACCGGCGACGGGCGGCCCAAGCCCGACCTGGTGGCGCCGGGCGAGGACATCGACGGTCCGATCCCCGGCGAGGGCATCGCCGCCATGCACGGCACCAGCCAGGCGGCGGCCCATGTGAGCGGGGCGGCGGCCATGCTGCTGGCCCGCTACCGCGAGTTGCTCGGCCGCCCCGAGCGCGTGAAGGAGATCCTCTGCGCGACGGCGACCGACCTCGCCCGTGAACGAGACTTCCAGGGCCATGGGCTCGTCGACGTACTGCGTGCCATGCAGTCCGTGTGACGCGGCCCGGTGAGGCGGCCCGGTGAGGCGGACGACCATGCTGACCTTCGATTTCCTCGACGCCCGCCACGGCGACTGCTTCCTGGTCCGCTGGGACGCGGAAGACCCCCGGGGCCCACGCGACGAACGGCACGACGAACGGCACGACGAACGGCGCGAAGAGCGGCACGACGAGCGGGTCATGCTCGTCGACGGCGGGCCCGCCGGGGTCTACCGGGCCTCCCTCCAGGGCCGGTTGCGCGCGCTCACCGGCCGGAACGGGGGCGGCGCGCACCGGAGCCCGGACGACGGCACCCCACCCCACCTCGACGTCGTCTGTCTCTCGCACGTCGACGACGACCACGCCGGCGGTCTGGTCCGGCTCTTCAAGGACATGCGGCAGGCCCAGCAGGACGGGGAGGCCCCGCCGTACGACGTGGACGCGCTGTGGTTCAACTCCGTGGAGGAACTCGTCGACCAGCGGGCCCCCGGGCTGAGCGCCTCCGTCCACCCACTCCTCGAAGCCGCCGCCTCCTCCGACGCGGCCGTCACCGCCAGCTACAACCAGGGCCGGGACATCCGCAACGCGGCCACCGCCCTGCGGCTGGACGGCAACGCGCCCTTCTCCGGCCCCCTCACCGAGGGCGCCGAGGCGACCCTGCACGACCTGGACGTCACGGTCGTCGCCCCGGACGAGGGCGCCCTCGCCGAACTGGAGGAGAAGTGGCGTGAGGCGAAGCTGCGGCGCGATCCGGAGGTCATCTCGGCGGCGTACGCGGACAGTTCGGTGCAGAACCTGTCCAGCATCGTGCTGCTGCTGCGGCACGGGGGCGGCACCGCGCTGCTCACCGGTGACGCCCGGGGCGACCACGTCCTGGCCGGGCTGCGCGCCCTCGACCTGGTCGACGACGCCGGCCCGCTCCACCTCGATCTGCTGAAGCTCCCGCACCACGGCAGCGACCGCAATGTGGAGCCCGACTTCTTCGAGCGGATCCGGGCCGACCACTACGTCGTCTCGGCCGACGGGGTGCGCCACCACCACCCGGGCGAGGACACCCTGCGCTGGCTCGTGGAGTCCCGCGCCCCCGAGGACGAGTACGTCGTCCACCTCACCAACCACATCCCCTTCGCCGAGGAGACGCTGGAAGGACTGCGCGCGGACCGCGCCTTCGAGGTCGACGTCAGAGGGCCCGCCGACCAGGCGCTCGTCATCCCGATCGGAGGCCGGCCATGACCAGGTCACGGCATGCGGAGGACACCTTCACCCGCCCCGGCCCGCGTACGGCCCCCGTATCCGCCCCACCCGCCGCGGCCCCTTCCCCCGGCCCGGCCGACGCGCCCGCCTGGGCCGTCGACTCCCCCGCGCTCGGCACGGGCCTCACCACCCGGCCCTGCGGCGACTCCCTCCGCCCGGCCGAACCACCGCCCGCCACCGGCACCCCGGTCGCCCTCGCCCTCTCCGGCGGCGGCTTCCGCGCCACGCTCTCCGCGCTGGGCTTCGTCCGGCTGCTGGCCGACACCGGACTGCTCGCCCGGCTGCGCTACTCCTCCTCCGTGTCCGGCGGCTCGATCGCCAACGCCTGTCTGGCCACCGCCTGGCCGGCCCTGCGCGCGCGGGACTTCACCCCCGAGGCCGTGGACGACCTGGTCATCGCCCCCGTCGTCGACCGGGTCGGCGCCCACTCCCTCAAGCGGGCGCTGCTCCGGGACATCTGGCGCACCCTCGGCCCCACCACCCGCACCGATCTGCTGGCCCGCCGCCTCGACGACTGGTTCCTCGACGGGACCGAGCTGGCGGACCTGGACCCGCAGGTCCGCTGGATCGTCAACGCCGCCAACCTGACGACCGGCGTCCGCTTCACCTTCGAACGCGAGGTGTACGGCGACTACGCGATCGGTCTCGCCCGCACGTCCGGCACGGGCCTGCGCCTGAGCCGGGCCGTCTCGGCCTCGGCCGCCGTCCCCGGCCTCTTCCCACCCGTGGTCCTCGACGCCTCCCCGTTCCCCTGCGCCACCCACCGCCCGGCGCTCCTGGACGGCGGCACCTACGACAACACCGGCCTGGAGGCCCTGGACAGCGACAACTACCGCCATACGTTCCTGTGCGCCCTCAACGCCGGGGGCCTGCTGCGGCCGGGTCTGTACGGCCGGGTCCCGGTGATCCGCGATCTGGCGCGGGCCAACTCCCTCCTCTACCGGCAGAGCACCGCGCTGCGCACCCGGGCCACGATCGAACGGTTCCGGCGCGGCGCGGCCCTCGGTCCGCACGGTGAGGTCCCGCCCGGGGCCCGCCGGGGCATCCTGGTGCAGCTCTCCACGGACTTCCCGTTCGCGGACCCGCTGCTGCACCGCTGGCGCGCGACGTTCCCCGAGCACCGCACCCACGACGGCCGCGATCTGTCCCTGGTCCCCACCGTCTTCGACCGCCTCGCCCCGTCCCTGTGCCGGGCCCTGGTCCACCGGGGCTGGTGGCTGGGCGGCGCCGGCCTCGCCGCGTACCATCCCGAACTCCTCCCCCCGGACCTGACGACCCTCCACCCACCGGAACGCTGACCGGCGCCGCCGGCCGACGCCGGCCGACACCGGCCGATCACCACCGGCCGGCGTCATCGGCCCCGGTCGTCGCGCCGCACGTCCGCGCACTCGACGTCGTCGGTGCCCCGGGCGCCGTACGGGTCGACGGTCGTCCCCGTGGGAGTGACCTCGCCGTCCAGGCACAACTGCCCGTCCATCAGCCGCAGATCGAGCGTGAACCGGACGCCCTCGCCGGAGCGCCGCAGGCCCTGGACCCGGTCGTCGATGTAGCCGAGGCCGCGCAGGGTGTCGCCCACGGCGCCGGGTGTCGGTGCGGAGGCGCCCTCGAACGCCTTGGTGACGCGGCCGGTGTGGACACGGGCCTCGCACTTCTCCAGCGAGGTCAACTCCACCTCCTTCGCGGCGTCTTCGGGATCCCGGGGTTCCCCGGTGGGCAACGGCTCGTCGGGAAGGGGCAGTTCGGTCGGCTCGGTCGTCGGTGGTGCGGCGGAGTCCGGCTCCTCCTCCGGGACCGCGGTCGGCGGGGCCGGGCGCTTCCCCGCGCACGGCTCGCCGAGGCCGACGAGCAGTTCCATGAAGGCCAGATACTCGGCGTCGGCGGCGGCGGCCCGATCGGCCGCGGCCGACCCGGCCCCGACCCGGCCGCGTTCGCCGGGTCACCGGCGTCCGCCCGATCCGTGCCACAGGCGGTCAGCGCGAGCGCGCACACTGCCGCCAGCGCGGCGCCGACGCGCCGCGTTCCCCGTGCAGTTCGTCTCATGCCAGAAGTGTGGGCGCGGGCAACGAACCGGACATGAGTACGACTACTCAGCTTCGCCCTGGGTGGCCCCGGCCCCGGCCTCCGGTGTCAGCACGCCCCGCCGGATTCCTGCTCCGGCAGATACCGGGCCCGCTCCTGCCGGGTGAGGTCGCGGTGGACCGCCCGGCAGATGTCGTCGATCGCCTCGGCCGGGCGGGGAAGGGCCGCGTCCCAGAGCCGCAGACGGTTCCCGTGGTCACCGACCGCGAGGGTGCGGCCGTCGGGGCTGAACGTCACACTCGCCGCGCTGTCCCCGGGCAGAGTGGCGCGCACGTACCGGGTGGCGGTGTCCCACAGCCGTACGGCGCCGTCGGCGGCGGTGGCGAGCGTCCGGCCGTCGGGGCTGAAGGACAGCGCGACCGGGCCCTCCGTGAGGCTGGCGGTGAGCGTGGCGTCGAGGTCTCCGGAGCCGGTGTCCCACAGCCGTACCGTGCCGTCGTGGCTGCCGCTGGCGAGGGTCGTGCCGTCCGGGCCGTGGGCCAGCGCGGACACCGTCCCGGTGTGCCCGGTCAGCCGGCGTTCCAGAGGGACGGCCGCGGCGGCGTACAGGCTCCGCGTGGCCTCCAGGGTGGGGCTGGTCCGGTACGCCCTGATGGCGAGCAGCGAGGCGAGGTCGGTGTCGCTCTCCAGCAGGGCGGCGGACTGGGCGGCCAACTGCCGGGAGGGTCCGTCGCGTTGGGCGTCCAGTGCGTTCTGGCGCTGTGAGTAGGCGACGGCCGTGGCGGTGAGGGCGAGGGCGAGGAGGCAGGCCGGGGAGGAGACGAGGACACGCAGCCGGCGGGTGGTGCGGGCCTCGGCGCGCTCCTCCTGCTCCAGGGCGTCGAGCCCGGCCGCGAGGAAGGCGGCCTCCTGGGCGGTCAGGTCGTCGGTGCGGCCCGGCGCTCCGAAGTGCTCCCGTGCCGTGACGAGCCGGCTCCCCCGGTACAGCGCGCCCGCGTCGCGGCCCAGCTCCTCCCAGGCGCGGGCCGCCTCGGTCGGCTGCCGGTGGGCGCGCAGCCGGTCGCGGTCCTCCTCGATCCAGCCGCGCAGCCGGGGCCAGGCGGTGAGGAGCGCCTCGTGGGCGACCTCGACGGCGGTGCCGTCGACGGTGAGGAGGCGGGCTCGGGCGAGCGCCTCCAGGACCCGGGCGACCTCCTCCCGTCCGGTGCCCGTGGTCTCCAGTTCGGCCCTGTCGGCGGGCCGGCGGGTGTCGGGGGTGCCGTCGCCCGGGGAGCTCAGCCGCAGCAGCACCCGGCGGGCGGTGGCCGCCTCGCCGTCGGTGAACCGGCCGTACACGTCCTCGGCGGTCTTGGCGATCGCCCCGTCCAGTCCGCCGGCCGCCTCGTACCCGGCGAGGGTCAGGGTCTTGCCCCGGCGGCGGCGCCAGGTCTCCAGCAGGACGTGCGACAGCAGCGGCAGCCCGCCGGGCGCGTCGGTGATCTCCTCCACCAGCCGGGTGGTCAGCGCCCGCTCCACGGTCAGTCCGGCCGCGGCGGCCGGTCCGACGACGACCTCGCGCAGCTCCGCCGAACTCATGGGCCCCGCCAGCAGGTTGGCGTCCCCCAGCGCCTCGGCGAGCCCGCGGTGCTCGGCGCAGCGGCCGTGGAAGTCGGCCCGCACCGCCACCAGCACCCGCAGCCGGCTCCCCGGTTCGCGTGCGGTCGGCGACAGGTCGATGAACCGGGCGCGTTCGGCCGGGTCGTGGCAGAGGGTGAAGACCTCCTCTGGTGGGATCGGTGGTGTGGACGGCACGGGGCCGCCCACGACGGGGGACCGGGCGGCGCGACCACGGGGGACGGCCGCTCACGGGGGGGGAAGGGACGGGCCCCGCCGGCCGCACCACGGCCGGCGGAGCCCGTTCCGCGTCACAGCCGCTGAAGGATCGTCCCGGTCGCCAGACCGCCGCCCGCGCACATCGTCACGAGCGCGAACTCCTTGTCGGTCCGCTCCAGTTCGTGCAGCGCGGTGGTGATGAGCCGCGCGCCGGTCGCGCCCACCGGATGCCCGAGCGCGATGGCACCGCCGTTGACGTTCACCTTCGTCAGGTCCTGGTCGAAGACCTGGGCCCAGCTCAGCACCACCGACGCGAAGGCCTCGTTGATCTCGACCAGGTCGATGTCCTTGAGCGACATCCCGGCCTTGCCCAGCACCGCCTTCGTCGCGTCGATCGGCCCGTCGAGGTGGAAGTGCGGGTCGGAGCCGACCAGTGCCTGGGCGACGATCCGCGCCCTCGGCCGCAGCTTCAGCGCCCGCGCCATCCGCTTGGACGCCCACATGATCGCCGCCGCGCCGTCGCTGATCTGGGAGGAGTTGCCCGCCGTGTGCACGGCCGTCGGCATGATCGGCTTCAGCCGGGCCAGCGCCTCCGGGGAGGTGTCGCGCAGCCCCTCGTCGTGGTCGACGAGCCGCCACATGCCCTGCCCGGCGCCCTGTTCGGCCTCGGTGGTCGGCACCTGGACGGCGAACGTCTCCTTCTTGAACCGCTCCTCGGCCCACGCGGCGGCGGCCCGCTCCTGCGAGAGCAGCCCGAGGGCGTCGACGTCCTCCCGGGTGAGCCCCCGGTGCCGGGCGATCCGCTCCGCCGCCTCGAACTGGTTCGGCAGATCGACGTTCCACTCCTCCGGGAACGGTTTCCCGGGCCCGTGCTTGGACCCCGACCCGAGCGGCACCCGGGACATGGCCTCGACGCCACAGCTGATCCCGACGTCGATGACCCCGGCCGCGACCATGTTGGCCACCATGTGCGAGGCCTGCTGCGAGGAGCCGCACTGACAGTCGACGGTCGTGGCGGCCGTCTCGTAGGGCAGGCCCATGGTCAGCCAGGCCGTGCGCGCGGGGTTCATGGACTGCTCGCCGGCATGGGTGACGGTGCCGCCGACGATCTGCTCGACGCAGTCGGCGGGGATGCCGGTGCGGCCGAGGAGTTCACGGTAGGTCTCGCCCAGCAGATAGGCGGGGTGCAGATTGGCGAGCGCGCCGCCGCGCCTGCCGATGGGGGTGCGTACGGCTTCGACGATCACGGGTTCCGCGGCCATGGGAATCCTCTCAACGGTGACCCGCGCGGCGCGGGGCGTCCCGGCCCGGCCCGCCACGCAGAACTAGTACGCGTTCTAGTTCTCTTCAGCAGTCTGCTGAGCCCTGCTCCGGGACCGCAAGGGGCGTGCGGCAATTGAAAAGCCGACCGAAGGGCCCATACCCCTTGCTTGTTCTGGAACCCGTTACTACGGTCACCGCAATTCCCTATATCTGATGCTCCGTCAGGAGTCGCCGATGCCCTGTCCAGCGCTGCCCGACGGGTTCGACTTCACCGACCCCGACCTGCTGCACCACCGTGTCCCCCTCCCCGAGTTCGCCGCACTGCGCCGTACGGAACCGGTCCACTGGATCCCACAGGCACCCGGCGTCGCGGGCTTCGCGGACGAGGGCTACTGGGCCGTCACCCGGCACGCGGACGTCAAGTACGTGTCCACACACCCGGAGTTGTTCTCCTCGACGGTCAACACCGCGATCATCCGCTTCAACGAGCACATCGAGCGGGACGCGATCGACGCGCAGCGGCTGATCCTGCTGAACATGGACCCGCCGGAGCACACCCGGGTCCGCCAGATCGTGCAGCGCGTGTTCACCCCGCGGGCGATCCGGGCGCTGGAGGACAATCTGCGCCACCGCGCCCTGAACATCGCCCGCGAGGCCGTCGCCCACGCCGGCCCCTTCGACTTCGTCACCGAGGTCGCCTGCGAACTCCCCCTCCAGGCCATCGCCGAACTGATCGGCATCCCGCAGGAGGACCGCATCCGGATCTTCGAGTGGTCGAACCGGATGATCTCGTACGACGACCCGGAGTACGCCATCACCGAGGAGGTCGGCCAGCAGTCGGCGATGGAACTGATCGCCTACGCCATGAACATGGCCGCCGACCGCAAGCAGTGCCCGGCGAAGGACATCGTCACCACGCTGGTCGCCGCCGAGGACGAGGGGAACCTCACCTCCGACGAGTTCGGCTTCTTCGTGCTGATGCTGGCGGTCGCGGGCAACGAGACCACCCGTAACGCCATCACCCACGGCATGCACGCCTTCCTCACCCACCCCGACCAGTGGGACCTCTACAAGCGCGAGCGCCCGGCGACCGCCGCCGAGGAGATCGTGCGCTGGGCCGCCCCGGTCAACTCCTTCCAGCGCACCGCCACCCAGGACGTGGAACTCGGCGGCAAGCTGATCAGAAAGGGCGACCGCGTCGGCATCTTCTACGCCTCCGCCAACCACGACCCGGACGTCTTCGAGAACCCCGACACCTTCGACATCACCCGCGACCCCAACCCCCACCTCGGCTTCGGCGGCGGAGGCCCGCACTTCTGCCTCGGCAAGTCGCTGGCCGTCCTGGAGATCGACCTGATCTTCAACGCGATCGCCGACGCGATGCCGGGGCTGCGGCTCGCCGGCGAGCCGAGCCGGTTGCGCTCCGCCTGGATCAACGGGGTGAAGCACCTTCAGGTGACCACCGGCTGACCGCCCCACCCCGCCGTACTCGGGCCGACGGCCTCCCGGCGCCGTCGGCCCGTCCCGTCCCGCCGGAGGCAGGGGCCACACCCCTACGCCCCGCCCCTGCCTCCGTCGTCTCCGTCCGCTCCACCGCCGATGCGCCGGGCGGCCGTGGCGAGTCTGCCGGTCGTCTCCGGTTGCTCGCGCGGTTCCCCGCGCCCCTTCCGGGGCGCGGTGGTGCGGGGGCCGGTCAGGAGGTACGTCAGGCCGAAGCCCGCGCCCACCACCGCCGCGCCGCCGACCGCGTCCAGCACCCAGTGGTTGCCCGTCGCGACGATCGCCAGGACCGTGAAGAAGGGGTGCAGCAGGCCGAGGACCTTCATCCACACCCGGGGCGCGACGATCGCGATGGTCAGGCCGCACCACAGGGACCAGCCGAAGTGCAGGGACGGCATCGCCGCGTACTGGTTGGTGAGTTCGGTGAGTCTGCCGTAGTCCGGCTTGGAGAAGTCCTGGACGCCGTGGATGGTGTCGATGATGCCGAGGCCGGGCATCAGGCGCGGCGGGGCCAGCGGGTAGAAGAAGAAGCCGACGAGCGCGAGGACCGTGGTGAAGCCGATGGCCGTACGGGCCCAGCGGTAGTCGGCGGGGCGGCGCCAGTACAGGAGGCCGAGGACGGTCAGCGGGACCACGAAGTGGAACGACGTGTAGTAGAAGTCGAAGAAGTCCCGCAGCCAGCCGATCCCGACGACGGTGTGGTTGACCCAGTGCTCGATGTCGAGGAACAGGGCCTTCTCGACGGCGAGGACCTGCCCGGCGTGCTCCTCGGCGGCGGCCCGGCTGCCGGTGGCCTCCAGCCGGGTGCGCTGGTAGGCGGCGTAGGTGACGCGGATCAGCAGCAGTTCGAGCAGCAGGTTGGGGCGGGTGGCCACCCGGCGCAGCAGCGGGGCCCAGCTGAAGCGGGTCTCCGTCTTCGGGGCGTACTCGGTGGGGATCGGCGCCCGGTAGTACTCCGAGGTGCGGGACAGGAACGGCACGACGAGCGCGGCGGCGAGCGCGGCCAGCAGGACGACGTTGTCACGCAGTGGGTGCAGGACGCCCGTGTTCGGCACCATCATCTTCGCGGGCAGTGTCATCACCAGGACGACGGCGACCGGCCAGACGTACCGCGACGAGGCCTTCGTACCGACCCGGCCGACCACCGCGAGCAGCACCCACAGCAGCTGGTGCTTCCAGGACGTCGGCGAGACGGCGACCACGACACAGCCGGTGATCGCGACGGCGAGCAGCAGCTGTCCGTCACGGGCGTAGCGGATGGCCCGCCGCATGCCGAGTACGGCGACGGCGGCGGCCAGCGCGAAGAAGACCGCGATCTCCAGCGGCCCCTCCAGCCCGAGCCGGAGCAGCGCGCCGTGCAGGGACTGGTTGGCGAGATCGTCCGCCCGGCCGCCGAGACCGACCCCGGCCAGATGGTGCACCCAGTAGGTGTACGAGTCGTGCGGCATCGCGGCCCAGGCCAGCGCGGTGGCCCCGGCGAAGGTGATGCCGGTGCTCGCGGCGGCCCGCCTGCGGCCGGTGAACCAGAGCAGCGGCACGAACAGCAGGACGGTCGGCTGGAGGGCCGCGGCCAGCCCTGTGCAGACCCCGCTGGTGCGCTCGCCCCGTACCGCGAAGCATCCCGCGAGGACGAGCAGGACGGGGATGATGCTGGTCTGGCCCAGGTACAGCGTGTTGCGCACGGGCAGCGACAGCATCAGCAGGGTGACCGCGACGGGGGCCGCGAGCAGCGCCGTACGGCGGGTAACTGGCTGGGGGAGGGCGCGGGCGGCGACCAGGCCTAGGGCGACGACCAGCAGGAGGGTGCCGAAGGTCCAGCCCCAGCCGAGTGTCTGTTCGGCCATTCGGGTGAGTGGCTTGAGGACGAGGCCGCCGAAGGGGGTGCCCGTGAACCGCGTCGAGTCGTACAGCGAGCCGTTCACATGCAGGACGCCGCTGGGGCCGACCCAGGTCTCCAGATCCGTCAGCCGATCGCCCCGGGGCGTGCTCAGCACGACCGCGACCTGCCGCACCGCCAGGATCCCGGCGAACAGCCACAGCAGGGCCCGGACGGTGCCCAGTCTCGCCGCCGTCGCACTCCTGCCCACGGCACCGCCCGGTCTGCTCTGCTCCGTCGCCACGTGCTGTCGTCCTCCCGCCCCGTAGACGTCCCACCGAGAAGGCTCGCACTGTCCCGGTTGTGAGACGCGGGCAACCCCCTCTTCACCTGAGAGTCGCCCCTGTTTTGTCCGGATGACGATAGTGCGCGCAGAGTTGTCTGCGGTGCAGTGCCTGCGGTTGGATCGACAAGAACTCGCGCAAGAACCAAGCCGGGTTCGAGTGTTCCTCCTGTGGCTTCACCTGCAGCGCGGACACCAACGCCAGTATCAACATCGCGGCAGGACAGGGCGGAATCCCCCGCCCCCGGCGCACAGCCGGTGCCGGAGGGGTGACAACGGCCACCAGCTGTACGAACACCCGTGAACCTCGGCCCGAATGGGCTAAAATCCCGCTCTTCCAAGAGGGGGAGGATGTCAAGTGGACGAGATGCAGACCGTGTGGGGCATGCCCGAGTGGCTGGTGTGGTTCGGCATCGGCATGGCCGTACTGGCGATCAAGGCGGTGGCCGTCGCGATCGTGCTCATCCGCAACGCCAAGCGGCAACTGCCGCCCGTACCGCCACCGGGCGCGGTCTTCATTCCGCCGGGCGCCTACCCGCCGGGGGCATACCCGCCGGGGGCACCAGGCGCCTATCCGCCGCCGAATGCGCCCACGAATCCGAAGTCCGGGCCGAACGACTGAAACACACCCCGGAACCGCTGGCAGAACACCCACCCCGCGCCTATATTCATTAGCGCACCTACTTAGCTGTTCTAAGTAATTAGCGATCGCCTGACAAGGCGCGGGAGGCACAGCTTCATGAGCGAGTCGCGGACCTGGGACGACGTCGACGCCTACTTCACCACCCAACTCGCCCCGAACGACGAGGCACTGGAGGCGGTGCTGCGGGAGAACGCGGCGGCCGGGCTCCCGGCCATCGACGTCGCCGCCAACCAGGGCAAGTTCCTGCATCTCCTCGCCCTGATCCAGGGCGCCCGCCGCATCCTGGAGATCGGCACCCTGGGCGGCTACAGCACCATCTGGCTGGCGCGGGCGCTGCCCGCCGACGGCAGACTGATCTCCCTGGAGTACAGCGCCCAGCACGCGGAGGTCGCCACCCGCAACATCGCGCGCGCCGGGCTCGACGCACTCGCGGAGGTCCGGGTCGGCCCGGCCCTGGAGTCGCTGCCCAAGCTGGCCGACGAGAACCCCGAGCCGTTCGACCTGGTCTTCGTCGACGCCGACAAGGCCAACAACCCGCACTACGTGGAGTGGGCCCTCCGGCTCACCCGGGCCGGGAGCGTCCTGGTCGTCGACAACGTCGTCCGCGGCGGCCGGGTCGCCGACCCGGACAGCACCGAGCCGGACGTCGTCGGCACCCGGGCCGCCATCGAACTCATCGCCGCGCACCCGAAGTTGAGCGGCACGGCGATCCAGACGGTGGGCTCCAAGGGGTACGACGGCTTCGCACTGGCCCGCGTACTGGACTGACCCCGCCGGCCGGGGGGCTCCCGTCAGGCCTCGTGATAGAAGCCCACGTTGACGCTGCGGGGGCCGGTGCGGTCGTAGATGACGAGTTCGCCGGAGCTGCCGTGCGGGAGCTTCGCCGTGCCGCCGTACGGGAGCGGTGAGGGCTGGTGGCCCAGCAGGGTCAGCCGTACCTCGGAGGAGGGGTCGGCGTGCGAGCCGCGCAGCCAGGTGACCTGCCAGCTCCCGTCCGGGGCGCAGAGGAACTCCAGATGCACCCGGGAGACGAAGAGCCAGTCGTCGGGTGTCGCGAGCCGGCACACCGCCCGATCGCGGCCCACCCGGAGCACGCCGCCCGGCTCGCTGGGCGCGTCGGCCATCAGCATGCCGGCCGTCGCCCCGGCGTCCGCCTCGGAGACCGAGGCCATGGTGAGTTCGAGCACGTACCGCTCCTAACGGGTCAAACTCCAATTGTCGCTGCGCACGGCGCGTTTGGCGCGCCGCCGCCGCATGATAATTCGCCGGATCGTCCTGTTGTGCGGGCTCCGGCACAATGGACGCATGACCGAGCGAAAGCCCCCCGGTGTCAGCTTCGAGTCCTTCGTCGACAAACAGATCCGCGAGGCGGAGGCGCGCGGCGACTTCACGTCCCTCCCGGGCGTCGGCCGCCCGCTGGAGAGCGACGACACGACGTACGACGAACTCTGGTGGATCAAGCGGAAGATGGCCCGCGAGGGCCTCTCCGTCCTGCCTCCCACCCTGGCCCTGCGCAAGGAGGCCGAGGACGCCCTCGCCACCGCCGCCGAGGCCCCGTCCGAACACGTCGTCCGCAAGATCATCACCGAGATCAACACCAAGATCCGAGAAATGATGTTCAAACCCCCACCGGGACCACCGCTCGGCCTGAAGCCGTACGACGTGGAGAAGGTCGTACGGGAGTGGCGTGAGCGACGGGAGGGGAGCGAGCGCCAGCAGGGGTGAATCCGCTGTCCGGCCGCGCGGTACGGGTGCGGCGGACCCGGTCCCTCGATGCCCCCGGCGTCCTATGCTGAAGGGCATCGGGGGAAGGGGAACATGTGGACGCTGCTGCCGTCGGTGCTCGTCTGGCGTCGAGCGTGGTCGCTCCCCTGGTCAAGAAACTCTTCGCACAGCCGGGCGCCGGTGCCGGCCTCGTCGCGCAGCCGGTGAAGGTCTCGGGCCTGGTGTCGTTCCGGGGCGAGAAGCGGGTCCTCGGCGAGAAGGAACTGCAGAAGGTCGCCACGGAGCTGGTGGCACGGGCCGTCGGCTCGGCCGGCCCGGCGGAGCGACCGGTGCCGGTCGACGAGGACGAGGCCGTCGCCGTGGCACTGACCCGCACGCTACGGGCCCTGGGCGACCTGGAGATGGACGACGTCCAGGCGGTGCAGCTCGGCCACCGGGCCCTGGCCAGACGGCTGCGCGACGCGGACCCCCGGGTGACCTTCGACCTGTCCGACGACGCGGCCCGGCTGCACGACACCCTGGTGGACGTCGCCTGTCTGCACATCCTGCACTTCTTCACCCAGCGCTCGGCCTTCGTCGCCCGCACCCTGGTCAGCCAGAGCGCCCAGCTCGCCGAGGCCGTCACCCGGATCGACCTGCTGCTGGAACGCACCCCCTCCCGGATCGGCGAGGACGCCGCCTTCGAGGCGCGCTACGCGGCGTACGTCATCGAGAAGTACGGCACGCTCACGATCTACGGCATCGACTTCACCAACTCCCCCGCCCAGTGGCCGCTGGACACCGCCTACCTCAGCCTGGAGCTGGCCGTCGGTGAGGGCACCCGCCAGCTGCCGGTCCGCGCCGACCACGTGCTCGACGGACGCGACCGCGTCCTGCTGCGGGGCGTCGCGGGATCCGGGAAGACCACACTGGTGCAGTGGCTGGCGGTGACCGCCGCCCGGGGAACCACGCTCGACGGCCATCTGGCCTCCCTGACCGGCCGGGTCCCGTTCGTCCTGGCCCTGCGGACCCTGACGCACTCCTGGCACGACCTGCCCACCCCCGGACGCTTCCTGACGGCCGCCCGCAACCCCCTCGCCGACGCGCAGCCGCACGGCTGGGCCGACCGCGTCCTGCAAGCGGGACGCGGGCTGCTGCTGGTCGACGGCGTGGACGAAGTGCCGTCCGCCGTACGGGAGAAGGCCAAGGAATGGCTGCGCGACCTGATCGCCGCCTACCCGGGGAACCTGTGGCTGATCACCTCCCGCCCCTCGGCGGTACGGGAACACTGGCTGGACGGCCAAGGGTTCACCGAGGGGTCCCTCGCCCCGATGAGCACGGCCGACGTCAACCACTTCATCCGGCGCTGGCACTCGGCGGCACGGGCCAGCGACACCTCCGACTGGGAACTGCTGGACAGCTACGAGCAGTCGCTGATGGCGGCGGTCCGCACCAAGGGCGACCTCTCCCGGCTGGCCACCAACCCCCTGATGTGCGGCCTGATCTGCGCCCTCCACCGGGACCGCCGGGGCTTCCTGCCCCGCGCCCGCAAGGATCTGTACGACGCCGCCCTGTCGATGCTGCTCTCCCGCCGCGACATCGAACGGAACATGGGGCTCACCGACAGCATCGACCTCACCGAGGAGCCCAAGACCCAGCTGTTGCAGAAGCTCGCCTACAAGTTCCTGCTGAACGGCAAGTCGGAGATCGACAGCGACCAGGCGGAGCGGATCATCGCGCACACACTGCCGTCGGTGTCCGCCGCCGCGAGCCAGGGCACGGCACAGCAGGTGTTCCGCCATCTGCTGCTGCGCAGCGGGGTGTTGCGGGAGCCCGCGCCCGGCACGATCGACTTCGTCCACCGCACCTTCCAGGACTATCTGGGCGCCAAGGCGGCCGTGGAGGAAGGCGATCTGTCCCTGCTGGTGCTGCGTGCCACGGACAGCCAGTGGGAGGACGTCATCCGGATGGCGATCGCCCACGCCCGGCCCAAGGAACGCGCTGTCCTGCTCGGTGAGTTGATCACCCGCGGCGATGTCGCCGTCCCGCGCCGGCGCACCCTTCTCCATCTGCTCGCCATGGTGTCGCTGGAGCACGCCACGGAACTCGAACCGACGATCCGCGCCCGGGTGGAGAAGCGGGCCGCCCGGCTGATCCCGCCCAGGAACAACACCGAGGCGCAGGACCTGGCCCAGGTGGGCCCCGTGGTCCTCGAACTGCTCCCCGGGCCCGAGAACCAGGAGCCCGAGACCGCCGTGCACACCGTCCGGACGGCGACACTGATCGGGGGCGACGCGGCGATCCCCGTCCTCGCCCGCTACACGGACGACCCGGACCCCGTCGTCCGCAGCCATGTCGCCCAGGCCTGGCATCGCTTCGACACCGACCAGTACGCGGCCGAGGTCATCGCCCGACTCCCGGACGACGACATCTACTTCGAGATCGTGACCCGGGCCGAACTCTCCGCGATCGGACACCTCGGCGGCCGGGCCCGGCTGCGCATCGGGGATGATCTCACCCCCGACGACCTGGTGAACGCCCGTATCGCCGACCGTCTCACCTGTCTGTGGCTGCGCGCCGACCAGGCCCCCACCTGGGACTGGCTCACCGCCTTCCCCCATCTGCACACCCTGCTGCTCGACCGCGGCTTCGACGCCTTGGACCTCTCCTCGCTGGCCGCCCACCCCACGTTGCGGACGGTGGGCATGGACCCGAGACAGCGCACGGCCGAAGGGGGCGGACCCGACTCCCGGTTCGAGATCACCACGATCGTCTGAGCAGGGCGGCGAGGGACGGGAGACGGAACCGCTTCGGCGTACCGCTCGTCCGCTGCTCCTGGGCCGGGGGTTGTTCGGGGAGCGGCCGGGGCCTCGGAACCGGGGTCCGTGCGGACTCCTGGCGCACGCGCGTGCGTTCCACCGCGCAGACGCCGTCGATGTTCATCGACCAGGTCGTGCCGGTGGCCAGGTCCGTCGCCGAGGCGCGCAGCAAGGCGTTGGCGTCGATCTCGAGCATCACCTCGATGTCCGGTGGGCCGCCCTTGGCGGGACTGGTCAGGCCTGTGAGGCGCAGGACGCCGAGTCGCTCGTTGTCGGCGGCGGTCTCGCTCTCGCCCCGCACGACCGGGATGTGCACGGTCGCCGCCGCGTCCGTGTCCCGGGCCAGGGTGAGCATCTCCGAGCGCTTCGTCGGGATGGTGGTGCCCCGCTCGATGAGCTTGTGCGTCGCCCCGCCCCCGACGGCGATCCCCAGGGAGCTCGCGGTCACGTCCAGCAGCAGGGTGTCACGGACGCTGCCGGTGAGCACGCCCGCCTGGAGCGCGGCCCCGTACGCCACGCACGGCGGCCGATCCCGGCCGCAGGTTCGACGATCTGTTCAACCTCGTGCACGACCCGGCGACGCTGATGATGGCGTTCGAACGGGTCGCGGGTAACAAAGGGGCCAAAACACCCGGAGTTGACGGCCTGACGGTCGTCAACATCGAGCAGGAGATTGGCCCTTATGGGTTCCTGGAGGACCTGCGCCGCATACTCCGGACGGGTGAGTTCCGCCCGCTGCCGGTACGCGAACGTAAGATCCCCAAGCCCGGTGGGAGCGGGAAGGTGCGCAAGCTCGGCATCCCGACCGTGACCGACCGGGTGGTCCAGGCGGCCCTGAAGCTGGTGCTGGAGCCGATCTTCGAGGCCGACTTCAAGCCGGTCTCCTACGGCTTCCGGCCCCTGCGGCGGGCACACGACGCGATCGCCGAGATCCACTTCTACGGCACCCACGGCCACCGCTGGGTCCTGGACGCGGACATCGAGGCGTGCTTCGACTCGATCGACCACACGGCCCTGATGGACCGGGTGCGAGCGCGGGTGAAGGACAAGCGCGTGCTGCTGCTGGTGAAGGCGTTCCTCAAGGCCGGCGTGCTCACCGAGTCCGCCGTCCGCGAGACCTCCTATACCGGCACCCCGCAGGGCGGCATCCTCTCCCCGCTCCTGGCGAACATCGCCCTGTCGGCGCTCGACGAGCACCTGACCGGGCCGTGGGAGCCGGGGCGGGAGATGTCGACCGGCCAGAGGCGCATGAGGCGCCGTCGCAAAGGTCTGCCGAACTGGCGGATCGTCCGCTACGCGGACGACTTCGTCGTCCTGGTGGACTCCGGCCGCGACGACACCGAAGCGCTGCGCGAGGGCATCACCGACGCGCTGCGACCGCTCGGGCTCCGCCTCTCCGAGGCCAAGACCCAGGTGGTGCACATGTCGGAAGGGTTCGACTTCCTTGGGTTCCGCATCCAGTGGCGCCGCAAGCGGGGATCGGACAAGTGGTACGTCTACACCTACATCGCTGACCGGCCCATCCGGCAGCTGAAGGACAAGATCCGTGCCCTGACGAACAGAAAGTCGCAGCAGGACCCGAGGGACGTGCTGAGAAGGCTCAACCAGATCATGCGCGGCTGGGCCAACTACTTCAAGCACGCGGTCGCGAAAGTCACCCTGAGAACCCTCCAGCGTTTCGTCTGGCACCGGGTGATCAACTGGTGGATCCGGCTGCACCGCTGGAGGTGGAAGGACGTCCGCCGACGCCTCACCGACCACAACGGCCGGTGGCAAAGACCGTCGGCGGGCGGGATCGAGTTGTTCGACCTGCAAACGGTGACGGTCACCCGTTACCGCTACCGGGGCAACACGATCCCCACCCCCTGGGCCCTGCCCAACCACGCCTGAACGGCAGATTCCGTGGAGAGCCCGGTGCGTTGAGAGGCGCACGCCGGGTTCGGTGAGCGGCGCGGAGAGACGGGCCGGTGGCAACACCGGTACCGCGCTCCGCGCCGACTCTACCTTCCAGAGTCCTCGGCCCAGGGCGCCTCGCCCCGTCGGGCCGTTTCGCACCGGGTTGCCCGAACCCGTTCGTTCAAACGGTGGGCGCGCGGGCGGAGACGGACATAAATCGTTTGCGGGCCACCCGCACCCGCTCCCGACAATGACCGCCATGACGACTGTCTGGTCCGTGACCGCCGAGCCCCATGACTCCCCCGTCGCCGCCGCGCTCTGGCGGGCGTACTACACGGAGGTCAGCGACCGCTGGTATCTGCTGCACGAGGGGCATGTCACGGAACCGGACGAGCTGGAGCGGGAGGTCACGGCGGACACCGGGGAGTATCTGGCGCCGCCCGGTGGGGTGTTGCTGGTGGCACGGTACGGGGGCGAGCCGCTCGGTACGGCGGGGGTGCGGCTGCTGGACGCCACGACGGCCGAGCTGAAGCGGGTGTTCCTGCTGAAGGAGGCCCGGGGCAGGGGCGGTGCCGCGCCGCTCGTGACGGCCGCCGAGGACACGGCCCGCGCGCTCGGCGCCGGGCGGATCGTCCTCGACACCCGGGACGATTTGGTCGAGGCCCGCGCGCTGTACGCCCGCCTCGGCTACGAGGAGACCGCCCCGCACAACGACGCCGCGTACGCGGACCACTGGTTCACGAAGAAGCTGGCGTGGACGTGGGAGCCGTAGGAGGTGCGGGCGGCGGGTCGGACGGCGGCGGGGTCATCGGCCGTCGGGTGATCGCGCCCTCGGCGTGCGGGCGTTCCGCGTCCGAGCCGCACAGCTCGGCGTTGAGTTCACCGACGAGCCGGACGAGATCGGTGGGGCGGTCGGGGCCCCACCAGTCGCCGAGGAGTTCGGCGAGGGAGTCCTCGCGGGCCTGGGCGAGCCGGTCGGCGGCCCGGTGGCCGGCCTCGGTGAGGACGAGGTCGATGCCGTCGCGGCGGGCGAGGCCGCGCTCCTCGACCTGCCGGGTCGCCGCCATGACGATGTCGAGCGGGACGGTACTGCGCTCGGCCAGCACGGCGGGTTCGGCCCAGCCGTACCGCCGGATCCGCAGCAGCAGCCAGCTCGCGGCGGGCAGCAGGTCGTAGCCGGCCCGCGCGGTGATCTTCCGGTAGATCTCGCGGCGCCCCTCCCGGGACCCGAGCACCGACAGCGCCCGGCACACCTCGTCGTACGACGACCGCTCGACGGGGTTGCTGGCGAGCGTCTCGGTGGCGTCGGGTGCCGTGACGGAGGCCCGCAGCCGGTCCTCGCGCAGGAACCAGGCGAGGACGAAGCCGAGGAGGGCGACCGGGGCGGCGTAGAGGAAGACGTCGGTGATGGAGGAGGCGTACGCGTCGAGGACGGACGGGCGCAGCGTGGCGGGGAGTTCGGCGATCTCGCGCGGGTCGGACTTCAGCCCGTCCACGCTGACGCCGGCCGGGAGCCGGGCCCCGTCGAGGGCGTCGCCGAGCTTGTCGCCGAGGTGCCCGGCGAAGACCGTGCCGAAGACGGCGACGCCGAACGAGGCGCCGATGGACCGGAAGAAGGTCGCGCCGGAGGTGGCGACGCCGAGGTCCTCGTAGGAGACGGCGTTCTGCACGACGAGGACGAGGACCTGCATGACGAGCCCTAGCCCGAGTCCGAAGACGAAGAGGTACGCGCTCATCTCACCGGTGGAGCTGTCCGCGTCGAGCTGGTGCAGAAGCAGCAGGCCCAGCGTGGTGACGCCCGTGCCCGCGACGGGGAACACCTTCCAGCGGCCGGTACGGCTGACGAGCTGGCCGGAGACCGTCGAGGCCAGCAGCAGCCCGAACACCATCGGCAGCATGTGCACACCGGACATGGTCGGCGAGACCCCGTGCACGACCTGGAGGAACGTCGGCAGATACGTCATCGCGCCGAACATCGCGAAGCCGACGACGAAGCTGATCACGGCGGAGAGGGTGAAGGTGCGGACCCGGAACAGCTTGAGCGGCAGGACGGGTTCGGCGGCCCGCCGCTCGACGGCCACGAAGACGGCGACGAGCAGCACGGCCAGTACGGAGAGGCCGATGATCTGCGGTGAGTTCCACTCCCAGGTGGTGCCGCCGAGGGAGGCGACCAGGACCAGACAGGTGGCCACGGAGGCGATGAGGAAGGTGCCGAGGTAGTCGATGACATGCCGCTCGGCCTTGCGCGGGATGCGCAGCACGGCGGCGATGACGAGCAACGCGACCGCGCCGACGGGCAGGTTGACGTAGAACACCCAACGCCAGCTCAGATGCTCGGTGAACAGTCCGCCGAGCAGCGGCCCGAGCACGCTCGTCGCACCGAAGACGGCGCCGAACAGCCCTTGGTAGCGTCCGCGTTCGCGCGGCGGCACGAGATCGCCGACGATCGCCATCGACAGCACCATCAACCCGCCGCCGCCGAGGCCCTGAAGCGCCCGAAAGCCGATCAACTGGGGCATGTTCTGCGCCGCTCCGCACAACGCCGACCCGATGAGAAAAATCACGATCGCCGTCTGGAACAGCTTCTTGCGGCCGAACTGGTCGCCGAGTTTGCCCCACAGCGGGGTCGCCGCCGTCGCGGCCAGCATGTACGCCGTGACCACCCACGACAGATGCTCCAGCCCACCGAGGTCGCTGACGATCGTCGGCAGCGCCGTCGACACGATCGTCTGGTCGAGCGCCGCCAGCAGCATCCCCAGCAGCAGGGCCCCGATGGAGACCATCACCCCGCCGGGCACCCCCTCCGGGGTCGGAACGCCGTGGCCACGGGGTCCGGGCGGGGGCGTACGCCCGGCGGGCGCGTCGGTGTCGTCCGCGCCCTGGTCGGCACCGTCGGTGCCGTGGCCGCCGTCGTCGATGCCGTGGCCGGTGCGGTCGGTGTCGCGGCCGTTGTCGTCGGTCATGCAGACCTCCCGAGGACCCGAGGGCCTCATGGCAGCGCCCTCAGTCTCCTCTCCTTCGCCCTGTTCTTCGTCCTCTTCCTCCATGTCCGTTCCATCGTGGTCGGTGTGACCGGTTATGGCCTGTCGAGCCGTTCCGGAACCCCTGATTCCCGGGGCGCCTGGGAGATTCTGTGGCGACCGTTTGCTTAAACTCTGGAGTCTTCGCGGGGAGGAACGACACGTGAGTGAACCGACCAGTCACATATGCCCGGAATGCTCCACACCCAGGGCCTCGGACGGCACGCCGTCCTGCGCGTGCGGCCGCCGCGCGTCCGAGGCCCTACTCGAAGCGCGTACGGCCGAGGCGGCGGCAGCGGAGGACTTCGACCCCCTCCGGATACGCCCCTACGTGGAGCTGGGCCACGAGAACCAGGCACACCCCGGCGGCCCATGGCACCCCACGGCCCCCGACGGCGACACCCCGGGCCCCGACCAGGCCCCGACGGTCGCCCTGCCGATGACCACGGCGGCGCCCGCGACGACGACACCCTCCACAACGGTGACGCCCTCGACCACGGAGACACCCACGGCGGCGATGCCCACGACCGGGCAGAGCACGACTAACGAACGAATGTTCGACCGGCGGGGTGGGAGGCCCGGCTGGGCCAGGGAGCCCGGCGCCGGCGGGTCACGGTCGGCGGCGCGGGCCGCCTCGACGACTCCCGCCCGCCGACGCCGCCGACGCGCCACGCTCGTCGTCGCCCTCGCCGGAACCGCCGTCGCCGGGGTGATGGCCGCCGCCGGATTCGCGAGCGGGCTGTTCGCGTACGACGCCCCGGAGCGCGACCGCGCACTGCCGGACGATCTGCGGGCGAGCGTGCCGGACACCACGCCCGACGGGGATTCCTCGCCGGTGCGGCCGTCCGCGAAGGGCGGGGGCGCGGCTCCCGCGCCGGCGCCACCGGCCGGCGGTGCCGCGTCGCCGAGCCCCTCGAAGAGCGCGTCCCCCTCTCCGTCGCCCTCGGAGCCGTCCGGTTCGCCGTCGGCGTCCGCCTCGCCGAGCCCCTCACCGAGCGCGCCCGGCGCGGGCGCCTCCACCGGCTCGTCGGCCGCCGGCGCGGACGACTCGGACGGCTCGGACGACAGCCGGCTCGTGATGCCCAAGACGCTCCGCCTCGGCGACGACGACCCCGAGGTCACCGAACTCCAGCTCCGGCTGCGCCAGCTGGGCTACTACGAGGGCGACATCGACGAGAACTACGACACCCAGGTCGAACAGGCCGTCCTCGACTACCAGGACGACCGGGGCATCACCGAGGCCAAGGAGAAGCCGGGCGTCTACGGCCAGGTCACCCGGGCCCGACTGGAGTCCGAGACGAAGGAACCGTGAACGGCGGCGGGGTCGGTCGGCGTCCCCCGCCGACCCGTGATGCCGTCCCACTCGCCTACGGGGGGAGAGCAAATGAGACGGGGCAGTCTTCAGAGGGTCACCATGAGGGCCATGTGGTCGACCCGCAGGCGCACACCATCACGTCGCCTTGGCGTTGGGGTCGGTGCTGGCCGTCTTCGTACGCGGGACACATTCGAGTCGGATCCTGTCTTCACCACTGAAATGGTTCAAGGTCACCCCCAGCGCACGAAGGGCAGGCGACCTGACCGGTCTGCGCACACGTGGAACATCCGCCGAAGCCATAGCAGTATGGACAGAACATCAGGCGCGCGCCGATGCACACACCGCAGTGCGAAGGCAGCGCCGCCATGAGATCGAGAACCGTTGCCGGTGGCGCTGGGTCGGATGGGCGTCGGCCGGCTCGCGGCTTTGGGGCGGGCATCAGTCGCTCTTGTGCGGGTGAGCCCTGATCGTGCGCGCAGCCTCGAACCTGACTCTGGCGTCGCCACGTTGTTTCGCGCTGAGCATTTCTCCGGCGGCACTCTGACATGTCTCGCAGTCGGCCTTCGGCTTCGCCTCGTACAGCCAGTCATCGAGCGGCAGGTCAATCGGCGGCTCGGGGTACCGGTTCACAGCACACCCCAGACACGCGGGCGCCGGGCGTCCACAGCGGAATGCGGATGCTTCGCGATTTCCTCGCTGGTGCCCTGTACTGCGGCAAGGTCACGGACTTCGCGGGCAATCTCGCGGGACTCAGCCAGCGCACCGCATCACGTTCGGGTCTTGGGGTACGCCTGCGTCACATCCCGCTCCCCCTTCACACCAGCACCGACGGTCGACCGCCGGCCTCAGTGTCCGCCGCCACCCCGTCGGCCACGGCCTCCACCGACCCCGCCTTCCGATCAACCCCCAGCCTCCCCGTCACCCCCGGCGTGCAGCCGCACAACCCCACCCTCGCCCACCTCGACCCGTACCGACGTCAGGTCGGGCACCACCACGTCGGGGCCGTGCGCTCCCGCCCGCTCTCCGATCCCCACGACCCGCATCCCCGCCGCGCGCCCGGCCGCGATGCCCGCCTCGGAGTCCTCGAAGACGACGCAGTCCCCGGGTGCCACGCCCAGCTCGGCGGCGCCCTTCAGGAAGCCCTCGGGGTCCGGCTTGCTCGCGCCGACGGACTCGGCGGTGACGCGCAGCTCGGGCAGGGGCAGCCCGGCGGCGGCCATCCGTGCCGTGGACAGGGCGACGTCCGCCGAGGTCACGAGGGCGTGCGGGACACCGCCGGAGACGAGGGACGCGAGGAACTCGGGCGCGCCCGGTATCGGGACGACGCCGTCCACGTCGGCGGTCTCCTCGGCCAGCATCCGTGTGTTGTCCGCGAGGTTCTCCGCCATGGGCCGCTCGGGCAGCAGGACGGCCATCGTGGCGTAGCCCTGGCGGCCGTGCACCACCTTCATGATCTCCGCGCCGTCCAGCCCGTGCCGCTCGGCCCAGCGCCGCCAGACACGTTCCACGGCGGCGTCCGAGTTGACGAGGGTGCCGTCCATGTCCAGCAGGAGGGCGCGGGCGGTCAGAACGGTGGTGGCCGTCATCAGCAGCTCCAAGACGCGAAACGAACGCGGGAGAACGGAGGGGAGGAATGAATGGTGGAAGGAGAGGAAGGAAGGGGCCGCGGACCGCCGGTCGGACCCGGCGAGGCGGCCCGGAGGGACAAGGCGGCCCCGCCCGCCGGTCAGGGAGTGCGGGCGGGAGCCACTTTGTTTCTATACGGTACAAAACATTCCGCGGCCCCGCCACCCCCTCACTCATCCCGCCACGGCCTCCCACAGACTCCACACACCGAGCCCCACCATCAGCACGGCGGCGATCCGGGTGATCAGCCCCAGCGGCACCCGCTTCATCAGCGCCTTGCCGCCGACGATGCCGAGCCCCGCCACGGCCCACAGCGCGAGCACCGCGCCGAGCCCGACGGAGAGCGGATCGTCGTAGCGGGCCGCGAGGTTGGCGGTCATGATCTGCGTCAGATCTCCGAACTCGGCGACCAGGATGAGCATGAACCCCGCCCCCGAGACCTTCCAGAAGCTCTGGTTCTCGGGCCGCCGGACCTCTTCCTCACCCTCGTCCTTCTTCATGAGCAGCACCGCCGCGCCGCCCAGGAACAGCACGCCGGTCAGCGCGTGCACGATCTGCTGCGGCAGGAGGGTGAGGACGCTGCCCGCGGCCACGGCGAGCGCGACATGCACGGCGAAGGCGGCGGCGACACCGGCGAAGACGTACGAGGCGCGGTAGCGGGTGCCGAGGACGAGGCCGGCGAGCGCGGTCTTGTCGGGGAGTTCGGCGAGAAAGACGACGCCGAAGACGAGCGCCGTGACACTGAAGCTGATCAAGGTTCCTCAATCGGTCGGGCCACCCCACCGAGAGAAATCATCCGCTGACGCGACACCTCGGCACGGCAGCACACGGTTCGACCGCGCCGGACGGCACGGATGCGCACTGCTTGCCGAAGGTCTCGCTGGCGCGGTCCCGATCCACGGGACCCGCCTCCGGGCGCCGGCTCAGACGAGCTGAGCAGTATGTCGACGGTCCCGGCGAAGAGCTACTCCCCTTCTGCGACGTCAATGGTACGCCGACGCCGAAAAGCCCGGGGCGCAGCCCCTGCTTTTCAGGGGCGCGGGGAACCGCGCGAGAAGCCCCACGCACCCGCAGCCGACAACGCACCCCCCGGCACCCGCTCACCAGGGCGCCCCAAGGCACCCCAGGACGCCCCAGGACGCCCCACCCCCAGGCTCCCCCGGCCACAATCACGACCGAACCCCTTGTCGTGTCATGCACACGTCACTAGCTTCTCACCAGACGCACATCCGCCGGTAACACGACGACGCGACCCTTCAATCGCTCGCGCCCCAACACCCCGGCCCCACAAGGAGTTCCCATGCGCAGGTTCTACGCGCGTCGACGGTTCAGCATACTCACCGCGCTCAGCGGATTGATAGCCTCCGTCGCGCTCTTCAACGCTCCGACCGCCTCCGCCGCGCTGCCGACCCCCATCAGCGCGTCCACCGCCCGCTCCTACCTCGCCACCCTCACCGTCGCGACCGAGGACCGCACCGGGTACGACCGGGACCTGTTCAACCACTGGATCACCATCAGCGGCACCTGCAACACCCGCGAGACGGTCCTCAAGCGCGACGGTACGAACGTCGTCACCAGCTCCGCCTGCGCCGCCACCAGCGGCACCTGGTACTCCCCGTACGACGGCGCCACCTGGACCGCCGCCTCCGACCTGGACATCGACCACCTGGTGCCGCTGGCCGAGGCCTGGGACTCCGGCGCCGACAGCTGGAGCAGCGCCACCCGCCAGGCGTTCGCCAACGACCTCACCCGCCCGCAGCTCATCGCCGTCACGGACAACGTGAACCAGTCGAAGAGCGACCAGGACCCCGCCGAGTGGATGCCCTCGGTCTCGTCCTACCGCTGCACGTACGTCCGCGCCTGGGTCCAGGTGAAGTACTACTACGACCTCTCCGTCGACTCCGCCGAGAAGAGCGCCCTCACCAGCTACCTCGCGAACTGCTGACACCCCCACCGGAAACCGGCCCGGAAACCGGCCGGCCCGGAAAGTGGCCCGGAAAGTGCTCCGGAACCTCCCCGTTCTCCTCCGTCGTTCCGTACCGTACGGGGCGACGGAGGAGAGTGATCGCTATGGCGGGGCTGCGCCTGGGACCACTGCTGAGATATGTGGACGGCTCGTCCGCGACCGTGTGGGTCGAGGCGAGCCGTCCCTGCGTCGCCGAGGTCCGCTGCGCCGGCGGCGGGCGCGGTGAGGCCCGCACCTTCCAGATCGCCGGCCACCACTACGCGCTGGTCCCGGTGACGGGCCTCGCCCCGGGCACGGCCTCGGCGTACGAGGTCCTCCTCGACTCCACCCCCGTCTGGCCCCTGCCGGACTCCCCCTTCCCGCCCTCCGAGATCCGCACCCCGGCCGAGGGCGACGCCGTCCGGGTCGCCTTCGGTTCCTGCCGCTGGGCCGCGCCGCCCGCCGGCGACCCGGACCCGGTGGGCCCGGACGCCCTGGACACCCTCGCGGCCCGCCTTGCCACCGAACCGGGCGCCGAGCGGCCCGACGTGCTCCTGCTCCTGGGCGACCAGGTCTACGCGGACGAGACCTCCAAGGCCACCGGCGCCTGGCTCGCCGCCCGCCGGAACCTGGCGGACCCGCCGGGCGACCAGGTGGCGGACTACGAGGAGTACACCCACCTCTATTACGAGTCCTGGCTCGACCCGGAGATCCGCTGGCTGCTCTCCACCGTCCCCAGCTGCATGATCTTCGACGACCACGACGTCATCGACGACTGGAACACCAGCGCGGCCTGGCTCGAAGCCATGCGGGCCACCCCCTGGTGGCGTGAGCGGATCCTGAGCGGCCTGATGTCGTACTGGGTCCACCAGCACCTCGGCAATCTCTCCCCCGCCGAACTGGCCGCCGACCCGGTCCACGCCGCCGTACGCGCCACCCCGGACGGTACGGACGCGCTGCGCGCCCACGCCTCCCGGGCCGACCGGGAACCGGCCTCGGTGCGCTGGAGCTACCGGCGGGACTTCGGCCGGGTACGGGTGCTGATGCTGGACACCCGGGCCGCGCGCGTCCTCGACGAGGGCGACCGCTCGATGCTGGACCCCGGCGAGGCCCGCTGGCTGCGCGACCAGGCCCTGGACACGCCCGGCTCGTACGACCATCTGCTCATCGGTACGTCCCTGCCCTGGCTGCTGCCCCAGCTGGTGCACGACGCCGAGTCCTGGAGCGCCGCGCTGTGCCGGGGCGAGCGCGGGGAGCGCTGGGCGCGGTTCGGGGAGAAGCTGCGCCAGGCCGCCGATCTGGAGCACTGGGCGGCCTTCCCCGCCTCCTTCGAGTCCCTGACCCGGCTCATCGCCGAGGCGGGCTCGGGCGCGGACGCCCCGGCGACCGTCCTCGTGCTCTCCGGCGACGTGCACCACGCGTACATCGCCGAGCCGTCCTGGCCGGAAACCGGACCCGGCGCCCCCGACGCCACTCCCACCACTCCCACCACTCCCGATACCCCCAACGCCCCCGACGCCCGCGTCCTTCAGCTCACCTGCTCCCCCGTGCACAACTCCATCCCGCTCTCGATAAGACTCGGCTTCCGTTTCGGCTGGAGCGGGACCGGGCGGGCGCTCGGCCGGTGGTTCGGGCGGCACGGGCGGGGGGAGCGGCCGTCGATCGACTGGCGCCGGACGGGCGGCCCCTGGTTCGGCAACCACCTCATGACGCTGACGCTGCACGGCCGTTCGGCACGGCTGCGGCTCGACCGCGCCGAGGCCGGGCGCGGCGCCAAGCCCCGTCTGAAGACACGGTCGGAGTCGACGCTCACTCCTTGATCCGCCCATTCCACACGGTTGCCACCCTTTGCGACCCCTTGCCGCCCCTTGTTACCCCTGTTGTCCGAGATGCTCGTGAGGCATCCCACACCTGGCGCGCCCGATGGGGCCCAGGGCTCCGATCCCGTGACGTACGGCGGCATGATGAGGCGGACCGTCCGCTTCCCGGCGGGCGGTCCGCCGCACCGCGCCCCACGATGCGCCCCACACGCACGGGAGTTACCCCCTTGTCCGATTTTCCAGGGATCAGTGACATCGGCAGTGACATCGGCATCGCGCTCGTCGGCGCCGGCCCGCGCGGCACCAGCGTCCTGGAACGCCTCTGTGCCTCCGCCCCCGAACTGCTCGCCCCCGGCACCCGTCTGACCGTCCATGTCGTCGATCCCGCGCCGCCGGGTCCGGGCCGGGTGTGGCGCACGGCCCAGTCCCCCCACCTGCTGATGAACACGGTGGCCTCCCAGGTCACCCTCTTCACCGACGACAGCGTGGACTGCTCGGGCCCGGTACGGCCGGGCCCGAGCCTGTACGAGTGGGCGGCCGAAGCGACCGGAACGACCGGCGGATCACCGGAGTTGGGGCCCGACGACTATCCGACCCGGGCCCGGTACGGCCGCTATCTGGAGTGGGTCTTCGCCGAGGTGGTGCGCGGCGCGCCGCCCGGCATCCGGGTCGAGGTGCACGGCACCCGCGCGGTCCGTCTGGACGACGAGCCCGACGGCGGCCAGCGGCTCACCCTCGCCTCCGGCCGCGTCCTCACCGGTCTCGCCGCCGTGGTCCTCACCCAGGGCCACCTCCCCGCCCTCCCCGACCGCACGGAACGCGACCTCACCGCGTACGCCGCCCGCCACCGTCTGCGCCACTTCCCGCCCGCCAACCCGGCCGACCTCGACCTCTCCCCCGTGGCCCCCGGTGAACCCGTCCTCCTGCGCGGCCTCGGTCTCAACTTCTTCGACCACATGGCCCTGCTGACGACCGGCCGGGGAGGCCGCTTCGTATACGACACCGGGGACACCGGCAGCACGCGGCGCCCGCGATACGTCCCCTCCGGCCACGAGCCCCGGTTGTACGCCGGCTCCCGGCGCGGTGTCCCGTACCAGGCACGCGGCGACAACGCCAAGGGCCCCTACGGCCGCCACACCCCGCTCGTCCTGACCCCCGAGGTCATCGCGGCCTTCCGCAAACGCGCGGACTCCGGCGAGGCGCCCGACTTCCTGGCGGAGATATGGCCGTTGGTCGCGAAGGAGGTGGAGACGGTCTACTACGAGGGGCTGTTGGACGCGGCGGCCCCACGGGACGCACCACGGGACTCGCCACGGGGCGACGCGCAGGACCGCCCACCACACACCCCCTTCCGCGACCGCTTCCTGACCGCCCCTCACCGGTCCCCCCAAGAAAGCGCCGTTCTCGACGAGTTCGGGGTGGCGGAGGCGGACCGGTGGTCCTGGGACCGGGTGTCGCGGCCGTACGCGGGACGGGAGTTCGCGGGCGCGGCGGAGTGGCGGGGGTGGCTGCTGGAGTATCTGCGGGAGGACGCGGCGCAGGCGGCGCTGGGGAACGTCGAGGGGCCGGTGAAGGCCGCGTTGGACGTGCTGCGGGACCTGCGCAACGAGCTGCGGCTGATCGTGGACCACGGCGGGCTGGCGGGCGGGTCGCGCCGGGAGCATCTGGACCGCTGGTACACCCCGCTGAACGCGTTCCTGTCGATCGGCCCGCCCCGCAGCCGTATCGAGGAGATGGCCGCGCTGATCGAGGCGGGCGTACTGACCGTGCTCGGCCCACGACTCCAGGTGCGCCAGGAGGACGGGGCCTGGCTGGCGCGCTCGCCGGACGTGCCGGGGTCGGCGGTGCGGGTGACGACGGTGGTCGAGGCCCGCCTCCCGGAGCCGGATCTGCGCAGGACGGCCGACGAGTTGCTCGCCGGGCTGCTGGCGGCGGGAGCGTGCCGCCCGCACCGGACGGACGGGTACGAGACGGGCGGACTGGACGTGACACCGCGCCCTTATCACCTGATAGACCGTCAAGGTGCCGCGCACGCACGGCGGTTCGCGTTCGGGGTACCCACGGAGGGCGTGCACTGGGTGACGGCGGCGGGCGCCCGGCCAGGGGTGGATTCGGTCACACTCTTGGACGCGGACGCGGTGGCGCGAGCCGTTCTACGTGCGACGACACCCGCGAACTCCCCTCAAGAGCAGGCAAAGAGCCGGCCAGATGTTGAACTTGCAAGCATTGATTAGGCCTGCCTAACGTGTGACTCACCGGTAATAACCGTCCCCACCGGTCCCACAAGGACCGGGTCACTACCGAAGGAGTCCCCCACTATGACCGGACGCCTCAACAGCGCCCAGCCATACGCCCTCGGACTGTTCCGCATCGTCATCGGTCTGCTCTTCACCTGCCACGGCGCCAAGAGCCTCTTCGGCGTCCTGGGCGGCGCGGACGGGCAGGGCGGCACCGTCGCCACCGGTTCCTGGCCCGGCTGGTACGCGGCCGTCATCCAACTCGTCGGCGGCGCCCTGGTCCTCCTGGGCCTCGGCACCCGCGCGGCGGCGTTCATCGCCTCCGGCTCCATGGCCTACGCGTACTTCAAGGTCCACCAGCCGCAGGCCCTGTGGCCGGTCGAGAACAGCGGTGAGGGCGCGGCCCTCTACTGCTGGGCCATGTTCCTGCTGATCTTCACCGGCTCCGGAGCACTCGGCCTCGACCGCCTCTTCGCCAAGCGCCAGTCCGCGTCCGCGGGCAGCACCACGGCGAGCAAGTCCCCTGTGGCGGCCTGACCCCACGAGCCAGAAGGAAGAAACCGGGGCCGCCGGGGAACACCACCCGGCGGCCCCTCCCCGCACTCTCACCACTTCCTCCTCCTCCCCCTCCTCCCCCTCCTCCCCCTCCTCCCCCTCCATCTCCTGTCCCCCTCTCCCCTCCCTCCCCCACTCCGAATGAACACGGTGTGACGGACACATGAGCCCCTGTGAGCCGTCCGTCATACCCGGGGCGTACGCTGTTCGGCTGTCACGGGTCGCCGTGGCGTCGGGGGAAAAACAGGAGAGTGCTCGGTGCTTGAGAGTCTGGGTTGGCTGGCCGCCGGCCCATGGATCTACGCCGTCGTGGGCGTGTCCATCGTGCTGGACGTGTTCCTCCCGGTGCTCCCGAGCGGTGTCCTGGTCGTCGCCGTGGCCACGGCCGCCGCGGCCGAGACGGCGGCGGGTGTGGCCCGTGAGGTCCCCGACATCCTGGTGCTGATGCTCTCGGCGGCGACCGCGTCCGTGCTCGGCGACCTGGTGGCGTACCGGCTGGCGTGGCGGGGAAGCGCCCGCCTGGACCGTGCCATCGCCCGGTCCCGCCGTCTGACGACCGCGCAGGAACGTCTCGGCGCCGCGCTCGCCCGGGGCGGCGGTCTGCTGGTGGTAGTCGCCCGCTTCGCCCCCGCGGGCCGCTCCGTGGTCTCGCTGGGCGCGGGCGCGGCCCGTCATCGCGCCCGCGACTTCCTGCCCTGGTCCGCGGTCGCCGGCCTCACCTGGGCCGCGTACAGCGTGGCCCTCGGCTACTTCGGCGCGCAGTGGCTCGGCCCCACCTGGCTGGCGACGGCGGTCTCCCTGGCCGCGCTCTTCGCCGCGGGCGCGGCGGCGGCGTACTTCATGCGTCGGCCTCAGCCACGCTGATCGGGGACGCGGCAGCACTCGGGCCGGAGGGGTGCGTTGTCGGGTGCGGGTCCGGTGGAGGTTCTCGCGCAGTTCCCCGCACCCCTAAAAGACACAGGCCCCCACGGGCCTGAAAAGCACGGGGCGCAGCCCCGGCTTTTCAGGGGCGCGGGGAACTGCGCGACCAGCCTCCACCGGACCCGCACCCGACAACGCACCCCTACCCCGCCCGCCGCGGAGCACCCCGCACCTCCAAGCCGGCCAGCAACTCGGCCGTCGCCTCGGCGATCGCGTCCACGGCCTGCTCGAAGACCTCACGGTTGTGTGCGGCGGGCGCGCGGAACCCGGAGACCTTACGGACGTACTGAAGCGCGGCGGCCCGGATGTCGTCCTCGGTGGCCTCTTCGGGCAGGACGGGCGGACGAAGCGTCTTGATACTGCGGCACATACCCCCAGTCTCGCGCGTGCGCCCCCACAACCCCAGACCACGAAGCCCGCAGGTCACCGCCTCCCCCGCGTACCCCCAAGCACACCCTTGGATATCGGCAAGTTCCCCCGAGGATTGACTCCCCCCCCTCCCCCTTGTGATCATCACCAGGACCGGCGCGACCCACCCGGCGGAAACGAGGGCACCATGACGAACGACCGGACGAACGACCGGACGAACGACCGGCTCACGGTGGCGGTGCTGGGACCGGGCGGTGTGGGCGGCCTGCTCGCCGCCCTCCTCTCCCGCGCCGGCAACCGAGTGATCTGCCTGGCCGGCGAGACCACCGCGGCGGCCCTGGCCAAGGACGGCATCCAGATCAGAAGCGCCCGCTTCGGCGACTTCACCGCCCGTGTGGAGACGGCGACCGAACTCCGCGAACCGGTCGACGCGGCACTGATCACGGTCAAGCACACGACCCTCGCCGCCTCCCTCGAACGCCTCCCGGCACCACCCCTCGGCCCCGACACCCTGGTCGTACCGTTCCTGAACGGCGTCGAGCACCCGGCGACCCTCCGCGCCCACTACGGCGACACCGTCCCCGTCGCCCCCGCCACCATCCGCGTCGAGTCGACCCGAATCGCCCCGGGCGTCATCGAACACGGCAGCCCCTTCGCGGAGGTCGACCTGACCGGCGACAGGGTCCCGCCGGGCCGCCTCAACTCCCTTGCCGGGGCCCTGGA
Organism: Streptomyces phaeolivaceus; assembly: GCF_009184865.1. Lineage (NCBI taxonomy): Bacteria > Bacillati > Actinomycetota > Actinomycetes > Kitasatosporales > Streptomycetaceae > Streptomyces > Streptomyces phaeolivaceus. Next base: position 2,665,236 of record NZ_CP045096.1, read on the forward strand.
ATGGTCCGGCGTGGGCGCCCGCGTCCTGCCGGACGAGACGGCGGTGCTGTGGGCGAAGATGTCGTTCCTGGCCCCGTTCGCGCTGCTGACGACCCGTCACGGCCTGCCCCTCGGCGAGATCCGCACACGTCACCGCGCCCAACTGGCCGCCCTGGTCGAGGAGACGGCGGCGATCAGCGCGGCCTCCGGCGCCCCCGTGGACCCGGCCGAGGCCCTCCGCCGCTACGACGCCTTCCCGCCCGCCACCAGGTCCTCCATGCAGCGCGACGCGGAGAACGGGCGCCCCCTCGAACTGGACGCGATCGGCGGCGCGTTGCTCCGCGCGGCCGAACGCCACGGCGTACCGGCACCGGTGGCGACCGAGGTGGTGACGGACCTACGAGCGGCGGAGGGACCGCGGGCGACGCTCCCCTGACTCCGGCCTCACCCCTCGACCGCCCGCACCCCGCCCCCCACCCGCACCGCGTGCCGGGCCACCGTGTCGGCGAAGGCGCGGGCCGGGGGCGACAGCGCCTCCCAGCTCCGTACCGCCCAACCGACGGTGAGCGCGGGCAGATCGGGGATCGGGACGAAGCGCAGCCCGGGGTGGCCGGGGCCGGTCCAGCCCGGGAGCGCGGGGACGACGGCGTGGCCGACACCGAGTTCGGCGAGCAGGATCGCGGTGTCCCAGTCGGCGACACCGGCACCGGACGCACTGACGGTGATGCCCAACTCGCGGTAGGCGGCGGCGAGATGGGCGTACGAGGTGGAGTTCTCCGGCAGCCCGATGAGCCGCATCCCGTCCAGCTCCCGGCCCTCCACCCGTTCCCGTCCGGCGAGTTCGTCGTCGGCGCGGACGGCGAGCACCCAGGGCAGTTCCGCGACGGCCCGCTGTTCGATGCCACGGACGGCGGGCCCCAGGGTCAGCCACGACAGGTCGAGGTCCCGGGTCGGGTCGGCCAGCGCGTCACAGCAGCCGGCGCTCGACCGTACGGTCTGGAACTCCAGGCCCACGTCCGGGTAGGAGCGCCGGAAGTCGACGATGCCCTGCGCCATGAAGTGCCGCACGGTCGTACCGCCGGTCGCGATCCGTACGACCCCGCCGTCGCCGCGCACCATCTCGGCCAGCCGGCGCAGCGCGAGGTCGAGCCCGGTGATGCCCTCGGCCGCGGCCTCCTGGAGCACCCGTCCGGCCCGGGTGGGCACGACCCCCCGGGCCTGCCGCTCGACCAGCCCGACGCCGACTTCCCGCTCCAGCCGCCGTACGTGCTGGCTCACCGCCGACTGGGTGCAGCCCAGCTCCCGGGCCACCGCGCTGAGGCTCCCGGCCCGGCAGACGGCGACGAAGACACGGAGATCGTCGAGGGTCATGGCAGGACGATACCCAAGATGCCCAAGGTGGACCTTGGGTATGGAGCCGCCCTCCAAGCAGTCCCTCCTCCCGTCCACCCGTTCGAATGAACCCATGCCCGAAGTGACAGAAGGAACTCGCATCCCAAATTCGAACAGGCGTACCATTGCCGCGTGGCCAAGACCTATGACTTCCCCAGTGACCTCCTCGCCGGTCAGGAGGAGCTGCATCAGGTCCGGGCCGAGCTCCTGGCACTGCTGAAGCGGCTGCCCTGGTCGGTCGACCCCCTGGACGGATTCAGTGACGACAACGGCTGGCGGAAGATCGAACGCCCCGCCTCCCCGGGCTGGACGCCCGACGAGCAGGCCGAGGTCGAGAAGCTCCGCGAACGGGAACGCGAGCTGGCGGTCTTCGTGAGCTGCCACCGCTTCTGGGCGGAGGTCGCCACCGAGGAGAAGGTCGAGGCCCGCACGCGTCTGAAGCACGTGCGCGAGTCCTGACCCCGGATCGGGTAGGAGGGACGGGTCGCCCGTCCCTCCTCCCACACCACCGGACATGCGGGTCACGCATCCGGCGGTTCACCAAGCTGGTCTCAACCGTTGCCAGGTCGGCTTGAGCATCTTCAGGCCCAGGTCGTCCCAGTAGGAGATGGGCAGTGCCCTGTCCAGAACAGGTGACTTCGCGACCCGCCAGTAGCCTTTGCTGCTGGCCGCCCATTCCCGAGCATCACGCTCACCGATCCCGAGCGCCCGCAGGTTACGACGTCTGGTCGCGTACCGTTTCCATTCCTTCCAGCGGATCTGCCGCATCCTGCGACGGAACCACTTGTCCAGCTCCTGGAACACCTTGGGAGTGTCCGCGAGCTGGAAGTAGCCCATCCAGCCTGTGGTGAAGCGGTTGATCTGCGCGATGCGGTCAGCCATCGCAACGCTCCACCGGCGCGAGGTCAGCTCCTTGAGCCGAACCTTCAGGCGTTCGACCGCCTTCGGGTCGACCCGGACCCTGACCTTCCCACCCCGGACAAAGTAGAAGCCGAACCCCAGCATCGTCATGACGGAAGCTGGGACCACCTTCGACTTCACCCGGTTGACCTTCAGTTTCAGCCGCTGCTCGACCACGGCCGTGACCGAGTCGAGCACCCTCTGAGCAGCCCGCCTGCTCCGCACGAAGATCCGCAGATCGTCGGCGTAACGTGCGAACCGGTGACCGCGCCTGAACAGTTCCCGGTCCAGGTCGTCGAGCATGATGTTCGACAGGACGGGCGAGAGCGGGGAGCCCTGCGGGGTCCCCTCCCTGCCCGGCGTCTTCACGCCGTCCACCATGACCCCGGCTTCCAGATACCTGCGAACCAGCTTCAGGACCCTGCGGTCAGTGACCTTGCGCGCGACCCGTGCCATCAGGACATCGTGCTGGACCCGGTCGAAGAACCGGTCCAGATCAAGGTCCACGACCCACCGGTTGCCGTCCTCGATGGCACGCCGCGCGACCCTGACCGCCTGATGGGCGGACCGGCCGGGACGGAACCCGAAGGACGACCCCGAAAAACCAGGGTCGAAAATGGGCACGAGCACCTGCGCGACGGCCTGCTGGATCAAGCGGTCCAGCACCCGCGGCACCCCCAGCATCCGCTCACCGCCGCCAGGCTTCGGGATGATCACCTGACGGACCGGCGCCGGCCGGTAGATGCCCGCATCGAGTTCGGCCCGGACCTCGGGCCAGTGCACCGCGATCCACGGCCTGAGTTCGGCCGTGGTCATACCGTCCACCCCGGGAGCACCCCGGTTCACCTCGACACGGTTGAGCGCCGCGAGCAGGTTCTCCTTCGAGAGCATCAACTCCCAAAGCGAGGAACGCTGTTCGCGGTGAACGTCCTCCGTGGAGTGCGCCGACCGGCCACTACGCTCCGCCGTGGGCTCCGCCGGATGCACCGGCTCCTCCCCCCGCGGCACCGCCGAAGCAGTGTTGCTGCGGTCCCTGTGACCAGCACGAGCAACCACCACATCACCCGTTCCACTCGATGTTCAGCCCTTCCCAGCCACCGTGCCCATCCCGGCTGGTACTACGGCCTCTGCTGACTTCTGCCCGGTCAGCCCGCACCTTCCAGCACGGACCGTCGGCGCGGCGACATCTTCAGCACAACCGACACCCGGACAGATCTCCCCAGGTAAGAACGATCACTGTCCCTGGATCCCCGCCGCGTCTACGCACTGGCCTTCTTGGCGGTGACGGGCTTCACCTTCGCGTGCAGGCTCACCCGACCAGTACGCCTCATACACGGTTCGTGTTCCTCGGTACCCAGGTCTCGCCTCGGGCTTCCTCCAGACCCCACCTCACGATGACGCCCTTGCCTCCGGCTCGGGGTTAGCACCACCTCTTCCCCCAGGGGACTTCCACCCCCAAGCAACCGCCCATGCTGGGCGCACACGCACGAAGACCCCGGCCGTGGACCGGCCGGGGTCTTCGTCGCCTACGGGTGGGCATGGACGGTTTCGAACCGCCGACATCCTGCTTGTAAGGCAGGCGCTCTACCCCTGAGCTACACGCCCGAGTACGAGCCGACAGCCTACATTGCGCGAGGCGGTGCCCGGCAAACCAGTAACCGGGGGTTTTCCCCACCCCCGATCCGGGAGCGGCCCGGATCCCCCTGAACTCCCATGCTCCGTACGGTCTGAAGGACAGCGAAGAACAGCGCGGGACAGCGCGGTTCAGCGGCTCGGGACCAAGCCCCAGGGGGAGATCGTCATGGCACGTACGGCACGTACGGCTCGTACGACACACACGGCACGTACGACGCGCAGGTCACGTACGGGAGCGGTGGCCGTCGCCGGGCTCGCCGTCGCGCTCATGGCGTCCGTCGCCGCGTGCGGGGCCGATGCCTCGGCGGACCGGGAGCCGGAGCGGCGGAGCTTCGCGCTCGACGGACGGACGCTCACGGTCGACTCGGACGACTCCGCGCTGGAACTGGTCGCGGCGGACGTGGACGAGGTCGAGGTGACCCGGTGGTTCGAGGGGCGGGTCATGGTCGGTGGGAAGCCTCGGGTGACCTGGGAGATGAAGGACGACCGGCTGAAGCTGCGGGTGGAGTGCTCCGGCATGGTCGCCGACTGCGCGGCCAGGCACCGGATCGAGGTGCCGCGCGGGGTCGCCGTCGCCGTGACGAGCGACGACGGCAGTGTGACCGCCAAGGGCTTCGCGGAGCCGCTGGAGGTGCGGTCGGCCGACGGTGCCGTACGGGTCGCCGACTCCACCGGGCCGCTGGAGCTGCACACCGACGACGGTTCGGTGCGGGCGCTGGACGTGGAGTCGCGGAGCGTCAAGGTGAGCACGAAGGACGGTTCGGTCAAGCTCGAACTCGGCGTCGTACCGGACCTGGTGGAGACCCTCAGCGACGACGGCTCGATCAGTATCGCCTTGCCGCGCGACACCTCGTACCGGGTCGAGACCGGCAGCGACGACGGTTCCGTGGAGGTGTCGGTGCCGCGTGACGAGCGCAGCTCCCATGTGGTGACCGCCCACAGCCAGGACGGTTCGGTGAAGGTGCGGAACGTGGACTGAGCGCCGTCCGGGAAGCTCGAACCGATCGCCCCGTGTTTTCGTCCTTGACCGGTGGGAGAATGGGCACCGGTCAGGGCGGATGACAGCACGGGAGAGGGATGTGACGGCGACACCTGCAGAGCCGTACACGCCGAGTGCGCCGAGCGCACGACACACCCACAGCCGTGCACCACGACCAGAACCGCACAACCGGGCACCACGACCAGAACCGCACAACCGGGCACCACGACCGGAACCGGGCAGCCGCGCGCCACGACCGGAGTCCTACCGCCGTCGCTCCCCCGTCCGGGACGCCGTGGCCCTCCTCGCGCTCCCCCTGCTCGCCGCCCTCGTCCTGCCCGCGGCCTTCGCCGGAGGCGGTACGCGGCGGTGGTTCGGGGGCCGGGCCGAGGGGCAGCGGGCCGAGGCGCAGGCGGCGAAGGACGCGGCGGCGGCGGCGTTCTACGAGCTGGACACCGCACAGCGGGATCTGCGGATCTCGATAGAGACGATCACGGCGGTGGACGACTCCCCGGGCGCCCGCCGGGCGGCGGACGGCTTCGCGGCGCTGGGCCGGCGGATCGACGAGGTCAGCCACCAGTACATCAACGCCGTCGACGCCCATGACCTGGACCGGGACGATCTGGAGGCGTCGGCGGCCTCCCGGGCGCGCGCCGAGCTGACGGCGGCCAAGGAGGAGCTGGGGCGGGTCAAGCAGGAGCTGGACCGGTTCGCCCAGGGGCTCGGCCCGCTGCTCGGCACCGCCGAGACCCAGCTGGCCCGCCTGGTCCCGGCGGTGGAGCGCGCCCGGCAGGGCCTGCTGGCCGCCTCGAACGCGCTGGACGCCGTACGGGGTTCGGGGCTGAAGGCCGACGATCTCGCCGCCCGGCTCGCGGCCCTCGCGCCGGAGCTGACCAAGCTGAACCAGGGGGCGGGGCAGCACGGCGTGCGGGAGACGCTGGAGCGGGCCGACCGGGTCGTGCGCGAGGCGGAGGCGGTGCGGGCGGAGGCCGAGCGGCTGCCGGAGAAGGCCGCCGAGATCGATCACCGGCTGGTGTCGCTGCGTACCCGCGCGGAGGCGCTGGGCACCCGGGCGGGCCAGGTGCCGCAGGTGCTGAGCGAGCTGCGGCGGCGGTTCGTGGCGGCCTGCTGGCAGGACCTCCAGCAGGTGCCGGACCAGGCCGCGCGGGACGTCGAGCAGGCGCAGCTGAAGCTGCGGGAGGCGCGGGCCGCGCGGGACGAGCAGCGCTGGCCGGACGCGACCTCGCTGCTGTCGACGGTCCGGGCGCTGCTGAACCACACCGACGAGGCGGTCTCGGCGGCCGGTGACCGGCTGCGGCGGCTGAACGCCGTGCAGAAGGACCCGCAGCAGGAGATCGACCGGACCAGGTTCGCGATCCGGGACGCCCAGCGGCTGGCCATGACCGGGCGCTCCACGCCGGAGCCGCGCCATGCCCGTCCGCTGGACGACTCCGTGGGCCGGCTGGACCGGGCGATCGCCACGCTGGAGGGGCGTCACCCCGACTACTGGCACTTTCTGACGGAGACCGAGGCGGTGCGGCAGAACGTGGGGCGTGTGGTGGATCTGATCCGCAAGGAGCGTGGGGCGGGGGCCTGAGTTCCACGGCCTCGTCCTCGGGCCCCGGACGGGCCGGATCCGCGCGGGGTTGCCCGCCCGAGCGGCCCGGCGGATGCTGAGGAGGTAGGCAGGCAGGCCTCCGCTCATGCTCGCGCGATGGGAGGCGGACATGGCCACACATGCCACGCACACGGTGCGTCCGGGCAAGGGTCGGCACGCGGGTTCCCGACGGCGGATCAGGATCGACGAGCATCTGCCCGTCGATCATCGGCTCAGCAGGGTCTACCGGTTCGGGGCCGGCCTGATGGGGCTGTTCCTGGTCGTCTTCGGCGTCCTCGGCCTGATCGACAAGGTGGGCTGGTTCGACACCGGCGGCGACGAGGTCGTGGGGCTGAACACCAACGGCACGCTGAGCGTGCTGTCGATCGCCGTGGGGCTGCTGCTGCTCGTCGGCATGGTGATCGGCGGGAACTTCGCCTCCACGCTGAACATGACCCTGGGCGTCCTGTTCATCCTGAGCGGCTTCGCCAACATGGCGCTGCTGGACACCGACTCCAACTTCCTGGCGTTCCGCATCCAGAACGTCCTGTTCAGCTTTGTCGTCGGGATCCTGCTGATGACGTTCGGGATGTACGGCAGGGTCGGCACGGCGCTGCCGCACGACAACCCGTACTGGCGGGCCCGTCACCCGGAACGGGCCGGCGCCCTCCCCGAGTCCGGGACGGACGACGGGAAGGGCGCCGGGTGAGACACCGTGCTCGCTGGGCTCAGGTGCGGTACGCGAAGTAGTTCGCGGTCGGGTACGAGGCGATGACGCTCGCGACCGAACGGCGGTAGGTGTCCGCGTCGTGGTACGTCAGGTACGGGACGCCGCTGGAGCTGCGGTAGGTCGTCATCATGGAGTGGTCCTTGGACCCGTCCTTGTCGAAGTCGACCTGCATCACGTCGCCGACGTCCATCTGGTAGACGTTCGCGAGCGCGGTGGTCCGCTTGGCGGTCTGGGTGAACCAGGACCACTCGTTGACGCCTATCCAGGCGTCGGCCGTACCGTTCGAGGCGTAGTACCAGGTGTCGTACTCCTCGGGCGTGACCGTGGAGATCTGCTTCCAGCCGCCCGCCAGGAGGCCCTGGCTGAGGTAGTTGGTGCAGTCGCCGCCCGCGGAGTTGTACTTGCGGTACGCCGGGTTGTAGTTCTTCCAGTACTTCTCGGTGTACGTGGCCATCGCCCTGTAGTCGTAGGCGCCGCCGGTGAGCGTCTTCGGCTTGGGGGCCGGGTTGGGCGTGGTGGCCGCCTTGGGGGCCTGGTGCACGGCCATCGTGGAGCGGCTGAGCTTGGCGTCCGCCGAGGCGGTCACGGGCTCGTTGATGCGCGGGGCGCCGCCGTCCGTGGAACGCATCGCGGTGAGCTGCCAGGTGCCGTTCGCCTGCGCGGTGAAGGTCAGCACGTGGTGCGCGTCGAAACCGGTGGAGGCGGGCTCGTCGCCGCGTATCTTCTTGTACTTGAGGCTCGTGGTCTCGGTGACCTTGACCGTGGCCTTCTTGCCCTTGACCGTGGCGCCGTCGACGGTGACCTTCGTGTCCGCCGAGGTGTAGGCCTCGCCCAGCCCGGCCAGGCGGGACTTGGTGCCCTTGAGGGCGGTCAGCTTGCCGTCCTCGGACTTCTTCTGAGCTGCGGACAGCTGGACGCCACCGGTGGGCTTGAGCGCCTTGCGGGCGGCCTTGCTGCCGAGCAGGACGGCGGTGCGGTCGGTGAGCACGTTGTCCGCGACACGACCGAAGGCGTCCTTGGTGGCCTTGGTGACCTTGGGCGTCGACGCGGCGGCGTGCGCGGCGGTGACGGGCAGCAGTGCGGATGCCAGCACGGCCGCCGTGAGGGTCGAGCCTGCGAGGCTCAACGTCCTTGATCTCACTGGGAATCTCCTTGACCCCGGGTTGGTCTTACCCGAGAGACGAATCTTTACATGACCTCCTCAAGAGGAGTGAGGTCGGGGGGAATAACAACTGCGCAACATGGGTATTCGCGCGAATACCTCGCGACGGTCGCCTACTTCACCACGGTCGCCCAGTCGGACGGGGCCTGGGCGGGGTCGAGCCCGCGCAGGTTCGCCAGGGTCTGCGGCGACTGGACGTCCATCCAGTCGGCGAGTTCGTCGAAGGACACGCACTTCACGTCCTTCTTCACGCACACGGTCTTGATGACCTCGTCGACGGCGTTCATGTAGATGCCGCCGTTCCACTGCTCGAAGTGGTTGCCGATGAGCAGGGGCGCCCGGCTGCCGTAGTACACGCGGTTGAAGCCGGCCATGTAGGTGTCGATGGTCTCCTGCTGCCAGGTGGAGTACATCGCGGGATCGCCGTCGGTCTGGCCCTCTGACTGGTTGTAGAGGAAGTTGAAGTCCATCGACAGGGCCTGGTAGTCGTCGTTGAAGGGGAGCATCTGCAGCGGGAAGTCCCAGATGCCGTTCTTCTTGCCGGGCCACACCTGGTAGGCGCCGGGCGAGCTGGCGTCGTAGCGGTAGCCGAAGTCCTTGACGGCCTTCACCAGGTTCTCCTGGCCCTCCAGACAGGGGGCGCGGCCGCCCTTGACGGCGTCGACGGTGAAGGGCAGCGGGTCGAGGTCGGTGTCACCGGTGTTGGTCTTCCAGTTGGCGACGAAGTCGTTGAACTCCTTGATCTCCTGCTTCCATTCCGCGACGCTCCAGTCGCCGCCGCCCTTCTCGCCGCAGAAGTGGCCGTTGAAGTGGGTGCCTATCTCGTTGCCCTCCTTCCACGCCTCGCTCAGCTCCGCCAGGGTGGTGCGGATGTGCTCGTCGGTGGGGTAGCTGATCGCGGCGGCGCCCTTGTCGTGCTGCGGCGGGTCGTAGAGGTCCCGCTTCGCCTTGGGCAGCAGATAGATGCCGGTGAGGAAGAACGTCATATGGGCGTCGTACTTCTTCGCCATCTGCCGGTAGTGCTCGAAGAGGTTGTCGTCCCCGGCGAGCGCGCCGTCCCAGGAGAAGACGACGAACTGCGGCGGCTTCTCGCCCTTCTTGAGCGGTACGGCCTTCAACCGGCCCTTCTGCGGGCCCGTGTAGGAGGTGGAGCCATCCCCGATGATCTTCGTCTTGCCGTCCCAGACGGGTTCCTTCTTCGTGGCCCCCTTGTCGCTGCCGCTGCCGGCCGACGAAGCGGTCGGCGCGGTGTCGGCCGAACGATTCAGCACCAGATAGCCGCCGACCAGCGAGGCGACCACGAGGAGCGCGGCCAGGGTCAGGAACTGGGGGCGGGTGGTGCGGCGCGGCGGACGCGCCTTGCGACGGCGGCCCTTGTGCGGCTTGCTGCCAGGGTTCATGTACGGCTCATTCTGCGAGGGTGGCGGGTGCGGGTGCTCATCGGTGGTCAGCCGATACTCATCGCACTGGACCAGATGTCGTAGGGGATTCCGGAATTGGGTGTTCCGGCGATCCCGTCGAGCGGCAGCGGCTCCAGGCTCTTGGCGAGGTCGATGCGGTAGACGACGACGGCGGTGGACACGTCGTCGGCCGTTCCGACATACCAGGCGGCCTTGTCGTCCTGGGTGGTGCCGCCCTTGGCGGCCACCTCGTAGGAGGCGGCACCGGGCGAGGCGGGGTGGGCGGCGCGGTAGGCGTCGGTGAGCGCCGACGTCACCTCGGCGGCCACCTCGGAGCCCACGGCCCGTTTCGGCTTGGGGGTGTTCAGGGCGACCTTGGACCCGTTGTGGGTCATCTTCCGCACGGAGTACGGCTCGGTGTGCTTCCCCGAGGCGGCGAAGGTGCTGTAGCCGCTGGCCATACGGATCGCGCTGGGCGTGGCGCTGCCCACGGACAGCGCGGGCACCTGGGCGCCCAGGCTGGAGGAGAGCAGTCCGGCGGCCTCGGCGGTGTCGCGCACCTTGTCCAGGCCGGTGTCCATGCCCAGTTGCATGAACGGGGTGTTCACCGATCCGGCGAGCGCGTCGTGCAGGCTGATCGGGCCCCAGGACTTCTTGCCGTCGTTGTGGGCGGAGACCTGGTCGCCGTCCCGGTCCCAGTACGGCCCCTCGGGGGTGGTCACCGGGACGGCGTCGTTCCCGTCGTAGATCGTCTGCGGGGTGACAGGTGTAGCCTCGCCGCCGCGTTCCTTCACGACACCGTGTTCCAGACCGGCCGCGTAGACGAACGGCAGGAAGGCCGAGCCGGACGGGACGGTGGTCGCGTTGGACTCGTTGTAGCCCTGGCTGCGGTGGTCGGGGCCGCCGTACACGGCGACGATCCGCCCGTCGGCGTCGACCGAGGAGGCGCCGATGTGGGCGGTCCGCGCCTTCTTCGGGTTGTCCTTGCGCACGTCCTTGCGTGCCTTGGTCACGGCGTCGGTCAGCTCGTTCTGCCGGTCCTTGTCGAAGGTCGTGTAGATCTGGTAGCCGCCCCGGTCGAACTCCTGGGCCGTGAGGTTCGAGGCCTTCAGCGCGTACTGGGAGGCCAGCTGCACCAGGTAGTCGGTCTGCTTTCCGGTGTCGTACTGGCTGGACTGTTCGATCGGCTCGGGGAACTTGGTGTACTTGGCGCGCTCGGCCTTGGACAGCTTGCCGATGGCGACCATCCGGTCCAGGATCCACTCCCAGCGCTCGACCGCCCGCTCGTGGTTGGCCTTGCTCAGGGTGGGGTCGTAGAGGCCCGCGCCCTTGAGGAGGGAGGCGAGGACCGCGGCCTCGCTGACGTTCAGCTCGCTGACGTCCTTGCCGTAGTACGCCTGGGCGGCCCGCTGGATGCCGTAGGTGCCGCGGCCGAACCAGCTGGTGTTGAGGTAGCCCTCCAGGATCTCGTCCTTGCTCATCTGGTTGTCGAGCTTGAGGGCGATCATCGCCTCGTCGAACTTGCGGCCGAGCGAACGATCCTGCGACAGGTACACGTTCTTCACGTACTGCTGGGTGATCGTCGAGCCGCCCTGGGTGTCGCCCTCGCCGACGGTCCGCACCAGGGCGCGGGTGATACCGCTGACGGAGATACCGGGGTCGGAGTAGAAGCTCGCGTTCTCCGCCGAGAGGACCGCCCAGCGCACGTCCTCGGGGACGTCCTTCAACGGCATCGCCTGCCGCCGCACCCAGCCGGTGCGGGCCATCGGCGTGCCGTCGGACCAGAAGTACACATTGTCCTGCTGGGTGGCGAAGGTGTTGAGGTCGGCCGGTATGTCCGTGGCGGCGTAGGCGACGGTCAGGAACATGCCGCCGCAGCCCGCGGTCAGCCCCGCGGCGGCCAGCGACTGCCGCCAGGACGGCACCCAGCGCCGCCAGTCCGTACGGCCGGGACGCGGGTACCGCGGGCGCAGCCGGCGGGCGAACGGGGCGAAAGGCGCCAGCCGGGAGCCGGCGACGGCGGTGAATCTGGCCAGAACAGACGGCCTGGGCGCCTTGCGTCTGCCCCTCTTTCCCGGTTTCGGCTGCTCCTGCGGAAGGTCGAACGCGCCCGGCTCGGGCAGCCGCAGCTGCATGGTCTCGTCCGGCGGGGCGGGCGGAAGCTTCAGCTGCATCGTGAGGTCGGACTCCCGCACCTCCTCGCCCCGCCCCTCCGCCGGGGCACGCCGACGGCGCGCACGGCGCTCACCCTCGGAACCGGTCATGTTCCCCGGGTCAGTCACGCCGGGCTCCCGCACCCGGGCGGCACCGGCGATGCACGGCAATCGTTCGGCCCCGCGCGGCAACCGTCCGCCCGCGCACGGCGACTTTACGACCGGGACACATGGCTCCCGATCGACAAAGGACAGCGGTCACTACTGTCCCCCCTCCCCACTTGGCATCGCCCGTGTGGACGGTCACAGCCGCCACACCCGCGGCCGTGAGCCCCCTGTTCCCCCAGCCTTTCGGCCTCCACACAGCGACCACAAATTATCAGTCACTTTCACAACTGCTTCTGTCAGTAGCGTGAAAATTTGGCCAGTGTGATCGACCAGCCAAACACAAGCCCCCTTGCCCCCGGCCCGACGACGGCTAGCCTGGGCCCATGCCTCGCTACGAGTACCGCTGCCGGACCTGCGGCGACACCTTCGAACTGAGCCGCCCGATGGCCGAGTCGTCCGCCCCCGCGGACTGCCCCGATGGCCACTCCGACACGGTCAAGCTTCTGTCGACGGTCGCCGTCGGAGGGTCGGCCGTCGCGTCCGCACCCACGCCCCGGACAGGCGGCGGCGGTGGCGGGTGCTGCGGAGGCGGCTGCTGCGGTTGATCAACACACTTCGATCAACGGTCGACGGGCCGTGATCGTTCACCGTTCCGCCGGCGTCCGGGTTTTCTCAGGCTCTCTTCAGCTTCGCTCGCCTAGCGTGCCCCCATGACAGCCATGCAAGCGGAGTCGATGAGCGGCGCGCCCCTGTGGATCATCGGTCTGATGGATCTGCTGGGCGCGCCGGGCGCGGGCCTCGCGGTCGCGCTGGAGAACCTCTTCCCGCCGATCCCCAGCGAGGTCGTCCTCCCCCTCGCCGGCTTCGCCGCGAGCACCGGGCAGATCAGCCTCCTGGCCGCCCTGCTGTGGACCACCGCCGGTTCGGTCGTCGGCGCCCTCGCCCTCTACGGCGTCGGCGCCGCCCTCGGCCGCGAGCGCACGGTCGCCATCGCCGCCAGGCTGCCCCTGGTCAAGGTCTCGGACATCGAGCGGACGGAGGCGTGGTTCCTCCGGCACGGCACCAAGGCGATCTTCTTCGGCCGGATGATCCCCGTCTTCCGCAGCCTGATCTCCGTCCCCGCCGGCGTGGAACGCATGCCCCTGCCGGTCTTCACCCTCCTCACCGCCCTCGGCAGCGCCCTGTGGAACACGGCCTTCGTCCTGGCCGGCTACTTCCTGGGCGCCAACTGGACAGAGGTGACGGCGATAGCCTCGACCTACTCCAAGATCGTCCTGGCGGGAGCGGCCCTGGCGGTCCTGGCGTTCGCGGTGGCCCGCTTCCTGAAGAGGCGCAGGCCCTCTTCAGGGGCGCGGGGCGCTGACACAAGCGGCTCCGCCGCGCGGGCGCGACAAGCCACGACGAACCCACAGCCCGAAACGCACAGCACCCCCACCCCCTGACCGGCCCCGAACCCCGCGTCAGCGCTCCCGCACGGCCCGCAAGAACTCCCGAAGAATCCGCTCCCCGGCCACCACACCCCGCTCCGGCAGCGCGGCAACCGTCGGCCCCACGAACCCCTCGTCCGCCAGCTCCCCGTGCCCCGGCCGCCAGGCCCGATCCGCCGCCAGCAACAGATCCGCGTCGAGCAGCGAATCCCCCGCGGCCAAGGTCAACTCCACCCCGGTCCGCCGCGCGACCTCCCGCATCGCCGCCGACTTGGTCAACGGCCTCGGCACCGCGTAGAGCTTGCGGCCCTGGAGCGACACGGTCCACCCGCGGTTCTCGGCCCACACCGCGAACCCCTTCACCCACTCCTCGGGCAGCAGCTCGCGCTCCACGACGAGATAGACGAACAGCTCCTCCGCGACCCGCAGCTTGCGCAGCCACACCGGGTCCGCCGTGGCCTCCAGGTGGTCCCGGACCTCGGCGAGCGGCGCGCACTCCCGCGCGAGCCGCGCGGTGACCCGCTCGTGCCAGGCGGTGTCCGTGACACCGTCCACCAGCAGATGCCCGCCGTTGGCGCAGATCGCGTAGGCCGGCTCCGGGCCGGGCAGATTGATCCGCTGGTACTGCTTGCGCGTGCGGGTCGTGGTCGGCACGAACACCGCCGTGTCCCCCAGCTCGGCGAGCAGCCGCGCGGCCGTCTCCGTCATGTACGACAGCGGCCTGCTCTCGTGCACCTCGACGGTGAGCAGCCGGGGCGCCCGCGCGTCCGGCATGGTCAGCGCGAGCGCGGCGGACGAGTAGATGAGCGTACGGTCGAGATCGCTCGCGACGAGAACCCTGGGACCGGGCATCAGACCGCCACCGCCCTGCCGTCGGCACCGGTCGCGCCCCGCGTGTATTGCGGGTGGATCAACCCCACGCATGTGTACGGCAGTTCGGCCACCTCTTCCACCGGTACCCCTCTCTGTTCGGCGAGCAGACGTACGTGGTCGAGGTCCGCGCCCGCCCCGGCCCGCGCGAGGATCTTCCACGGTACCCGGCGCAGCAGCACCCGAGTGGTCTCGCCGACACCGGGCTTGACCAGGTTCACATCGTGGATCCCGTACTCCTCGCTGATCCGCTCGACGGCCGCCCAGCCCTCCCAGGTGGGGGTGCGGTCGGCGGCGAGCAGTTCCTTGGTACGGGCGTCGACGGCGTCGGCGACCTCCGCGAACCGCGCGGCTATGGCGTCCAGGAAGTCCACCGACACATCGACGCCGGCCAACTCCCGGTAGAACTTGGCCCCGTGGAAGTCGTCGGGCCCGACGAGGTCCGCGCGCAGCACGGTCCGTGAGATCAGCCCGGAGACGGTCGAGTTGAGGCAGGCGGACGGGATCAGGAAGTCCTCCCGTGTGCCGTACGTCCGCACGCAGGACCCGGGGTCGGCGAGCACGGCGATCTCCGGGTCGAAGCCGGTGATGCCGTCGGACTCCTCGAACTCCAGCAGGGCGGCGGCGAGTTCCCGGGTGATGGCGCCCTTGCCGGTCCAGCCGTCGACGAACACGACGTCGGCGGGGTCGTGATGGGCGGCCAGCCAGCGCAGCGCGTTGGCGTCGATACCGCGCCCGCGCACGATCGACACGGCGTAGTGCGGCACCTCGATCCCGTGCCGGTACTCGGCCCACCGCCGCATCAGCACACCGACGGGTGTCCCGGCCCGCGCCAACGACACGAGGACGGGCCGCGCGGAACGCTCGGCGAGCACGGTCTCGGTGACGACCCCCACCGCCAGCGCGATCCGCTCGGCGGACTCCTCCAGCGCGCTGTGGAAGAGCGCCTGGTACCGCTCACTGGGCTGGTACTCGACCGGCAGGGACTCCGCGTAGTGCGCCCCGCCGCTCTGGATGGCCTCCTCCCGCTCCTCGGTGGGCGCCTCCAGCGTCACCTCCGACAGATCCTGGAGCAGCCAGCCGACCTCCTCGGGCGCGTAGGAGGAGAAGTCGGGGCCGCGCAGGGGGTCGGGGAGCATGGAGGGCCTTTCGGTGAGGTGCGGGGTCGCGGGCGTAGGCACCGGCGTACGCGTGCGGGGTGCGGTGGTGGGGGTGAGCGCCCGTGCCGCGGTCGGCGGGACGTACGACGGCACCACGGCGAGGAGCACGCCGGGGGTGTGCGCGGCGAGGGTGGCCAGCAGGCCGTCGGGGGCGTGCAGGGCGGGTGTGTCCGCGACCGAGTCGACGACGGCGATCACCGCGTCGAAGCCGCCGCCGGCCACGTTGTAGGCGTACCGCTCCCCCGGCCCGTCCGCCGGATCGTCGTGCGACGGGAAGACGATCCGGCTGCGTATCGCGTAGCCGGGGTCGTCGACGGCGAGCACGGGCGACCGTGTGGTGGTGGAGAACCGTATGTCCAGCCCCTCCGCCGCCTTCTCCAACTCCCGGGCGAGCGCCAGCGGGGCGTACATCAGCTCCTCGAAGCCGAGCACGAGCACCCGGCGGGCCTCCGCGGGCAGTGCCCCGGCGAGGCGCGCGGCCATCGCGGGCAGCGCGCGCTCCAGCCGCACCCGATGGGCGGGGGTGAACCCGTGCCGGCCGCCGTCGGGCACCCCGTCGGGCCAGCCCAGCTCGACGGTGGTGACCCGGGCGGCCCCGCCGTCCCCGGCCGCCCCCGCCCCCGCGCCCGCTCCCGCGCCCGTCCCCTCGTACTCCGCGACCAGTGCCTGCCCCTTCTCCAGCACCCCGTCCGGCAGCCGCACGGTCCCCTTGGTCGCGGTCACCAGATCCACCCGGGCCCCGATCTCCCGGGCGAACGCGTCCAGCCGCCCCTGGTCGGCGGCCGAGCGCATGTCGACCAGCGCCACGACGACGTACCGCCCCCGCGGATACCGCTCGTGCAGTGCGCGAATGGTGTTGAGGACCGTGTTCCCGGTGGAGAACTCGTCGTCGACGAGGACCAGCGGCCCCCGGCCCGCGAGCAGCGTGGGGTCCTCCGGCAGCAGCAGGTGCGAGGTCGCGTGGGAGTGGGACTCCTCGAAGCCGCCGGCCTGGTGGACGCCCTCGACCGGGCGCCGGGTGGAGTGGAGGTAGGGCGCCTCGCCCACGCCGTCCGCGACCGAGTGCCCGAGCCCGGTGGCCGTCTCGGCGTATCCGAGGACGACAGCGGTCCGCGCCCCGGCCGGCCCCAGCAGCTCCCGCACCCGGCGGCCCAGCGCGAACCCGTGCCCGTGCACGACGGCCGGCGACTGCGGCACATGCTTGCCGAGGACGTTCGACACCAGCAGATGCGCCCGCTTGGGGTTGCGCCGCAGCGCGAGTCCCAGCAGTCCGCCCAGCTCCGCGTCCCCGACCAGTTCGACCCCGAGCCGCTCCCGGACCCAGGCCCCGGACCAGACCCCGCCGGTCGTGTCGTTCGCTGCGTTAGTCATCGATTCCTTAGTCGGTACGTCGGTCACGTCGGTACGGCGTGAAGACGGTCATGGGCATGGGCATGGGCATGGACATCGGCGTGGGGCGTGGACGTTCAGTCGGGCAGCCCCGCCGCCAGCAGATCCACGAACCCGATGTCCTCGTTGGCGACACCGAACACCTCGGCACGCTGCAGAACCCTTTCCGCCCAGGCGCGGTGCGGCTTGACCTCGTTCATCTTGTTGCGGGAGGCGGACCGCAGGACGCCCCCGTTGCGGTCGGGCCGCACGATGTCCTGGGCATCGCCGAACTCCTCGTGGCTGACCACGGACAGCGCGTGCACCGGCAGGACGTGCGTGGGATGGATGCAGGTCTTGCCGAGCAGCCCGTTGGCCTGGTCGAGGGAGATCTCGCGCAGCAGACCGTCCAGCGCGTGCTCGATCAGCGACTCACGCAGCTCCCCGGCCCGGTTCGCCAGGAAGGGGCTGGTGCGCAGCTGTGGCTTGAACATACGTTCCTGCACCCGGAAGTACTCCCACACCGGCCCGGTCACCGTGAACCCGGTGCCGTCGGCGCGCCCCAGCACGTTGACCACGTCCGCGATCACGGAGGCGACGATCTGGACGTCGTACGCGGTCATGTCGGGTGCCCGGCGCAGGGCGTAGGAGGAGCAGAAGTCGGTGACGCCGAGCCGCAGCGCGAGGACGCGGTCGCGGTACTTGTCGACGGTGTGGGCGATGCCCTGGAGCGCCTCTACGCGCGTCTCCCTGTACATCAGCTCGGGCGATTCGAGCACCGGCATACCGAACAGCCGCCGCCCGCTCGCGGCCTCGGCGGCGGTGAGCGCCTCCAGGAAGGCGATCCCGCGCTCCTCGGTGAACTTCGGGAACACGAAACCGGACAGCAGCCGTACGGCCGGGCCGAAACGGCGGACGAGGTCGGGTATCTGCTCGGCGAAGCGGACTCTGATGAACAGCAGCGGAAGCTCGGTGTCCGTGCGTCCGGCGAGGTCGACGAACTGCCGGACGAGGTTCTCCTCGGCGCCCACGACCTCGGCGTCGTCGATGGAGTCCTCCAGGCACAGCACCATGGAGACCACGCCACGCCCGGCCTGCTTGACGATGTCGTCGGCCAGCCGCTCGCGGGTCGCCGGGCTGTAGAGCGTGGCGCCGAGCGCGGCGGCGAGCACGCGGGAGGGGGAGTCGGCGTCGAAGACGCCCGGCTCCCGGTAGAAGAGACGACGACGCTCCTCAGGGGCGATGTGCCCGAAATGACGCATGTGGTTCCCCCGTGGCTGCTGGGCGTCCGGTCACGATCGTGGCCGGTAATAGTACGTACAAATGTGTGACATCAGTTCCCGCCGGGCGTGAAGTTCTGGTAACCCGGCCATGTCGGGCGTCGGACGATTTCCCCGACGATTCGACGCCCCCGCGTTGTCGTGGTCAGGACCGAGAGGGCAGGATGACCGCATGACGCACGCGATGCTGAAGGGGTCGAACGTCCCGATCGAGGCCACGGCGGTCCGCGCCGTGCTGCGCTGGGCGGCGGGCCAGAACTCCCCGGACGTCGACGCCTCGGCGCTGCTCCTCGGCCCCGACGGACGCGTACGATCCGACGAGGACTTCGTCTTCTACAACCAGCCGCGCCACCCTTCGGGCAAGGTGTGGCGGCTGGGCAAAAAGCGTGTGTCGGACGGCCTCACCGACACCATCCAGACCGATCTCTCGGGTGTCGAGTCCGCCGTCGGCCAAATTCTCATCGTGGCCTCCGCCGACGACGAGCAGGGCGAACCCGTCCGCTTCGACCGCGTACGGTCCCTGCGCATCCTGCTGTACGACGCCACCGACGCCGACGCCGAGCCGCTGGCGTATTTCGACGTCAAGCCCGAGACCGGCGAGGAGACCGCGCTGATCTGCGGTGAGCTGTACCGCCGGGGCGGCGGCTGGAAGTTCCGCGCCCTGGGCGAGGGGTACGCCAACGGTCTCCAGGGTCTCGCCACGAACTTCGGCATCCTGGTCGACGAGTCGGCAGCGGCGGCGGCCGACCTGACGGCCACGACCCAGACGCCGGCCCCCGAGATCTCGGCGCCCCTGCCACCCGAGCAGCCCCCGACGGGCGTCCCGTCCCAGCCCGCGTACGGCTATCCCCCGGCGGCGCCGACCCGGCAGCCCACCCAGCCCGCCTACGGCTACCCGCACCCCCAGCCGACCCCGGCCACCACCAACGGCCCGGCCTACGGCTACCCCCAGCCCACGGCGGCGGCCCTGGACCCCGACTTCCGTCTGCCGCCTCAGGGCCCGCAGTTCATCGGCCGCTGAGGCCTTACGCCGCAGACCCACCTCATCGCTGATCGGCCTTGGATTTGTAGCCACGCCCCCACTGCAACCCCCACCCGTACAACCGGTCCAGCTCGGCCTGGAAGCCATAGACGAACTTCACTTCCCGGCGCACGGTGATCTCCCCCTTGACGTTCTCGATCATCACCACCGCGCACGACCGCGCCTGCGGATGCCGCTCGTCCAGGCCTATCTCGATGCGCGGCCCGTTGCTCGGATACAGCGTGACGATCGCGTGTGTCCGGTCGAACGCCGGTGTCTGGTCGTAGATGTAGACGAACACCAGCATCCGCTTGAAGGCGTCCCGGTGGTCGAGGTTGATGTACATCGTCTCGCCGGACCCCGACCCGAACCGGTCGTCCCCGCTGAGCCGCATGTACGGCGGTTCGTTGATGTCCCCGAGGAAGCCGCCCAGCGGCTGCACGACCCCCTTGGTGCCGTCGGCCAGCTCGTAGAGACAGCCGAGGTCGAGGTCGACGTTGACCATGCTCTGGCTGTGCGCCTGCACCTCCTCCGGCCGCAGGGCCTTGAAGGGGTGCCGCAGCACGCTCTGCCGCTTGGGCGCGCCGATGTCGGACGTCCGCATCCGCCAGGACAGGTTGACGCGCAGATGGCCCGCTGCGGCGTTCTGCTTGGACAGGGACACCTTCTGGTGCCGTTTGGTCAGCTCGATCGCGTTGGTCGCCGCGTTGCCCGCGTCGAACTCCGAGGCCCGCCCGCGCCAGAGGTTGTCCAGGAAACTCATGCCCGCCCGCCCCACACCTAGCCGTGTCGTCACGTCAACCACCAGCGGGGCGGCCGACGAGGAGGAGTCCTCGTCGGCCGCCCCGCTCAGAGCCTGCCCTCACCCCGCGGGTGGTCACACCCCGGAGGAGACCTCCGACTTGTCGGCGGCGTCCGCGTCGCCCTCTTCGGCCGCCAGCGCCTTGTTGCGGCGGACCGAGGACCAGAAGGACCAGCCGATCAGGACGACCCCGATGAAACCGGTGATGAGTTCGCTGATCTGGTACTGAATGGTGATCAGGAGGAGCGCGGCGAGGGCGCCGATCGCGTAGTGCGCGCCGTGCTCCAGGTAGACGTAGTCGTCGAGGGTGCCCTGGCGGACCAGGTACACGGTCAGCGACCGGACGTACATCGCGCCGATACCGAGACCCAGCGCCATCAGGACGATGTCGTTGGTGATGGCGAAGGCGCCGATCACGCCGTCGAAGGAGAAGGAGGCGTCCAGGACCTCCAGGTAGAGGAACATGAAGAACGCGGCCTTGCCGGCGAGGGCCACGGGTGTACGCGCCTTGCCCGTGCGCCGTGCCTCTTCCTCCTCCTCGTGCTCGCGCTCCTCCTCTTCCTCCAGCTTGCCTTCGAAGAAGCCCGAGAGGCCGCCGACGACGAGATAGGTGATGAGGCCCGCGAGACCGGCGACCAGTACGGTCTGCGCCTTGTCGACATGGGTGCCGCCATGCTGGTGGGCATGGGTCGCGAAGGTCATCGAGGTGACCAGCAGGACGATCATCGCGATACAGGTCGACAGCATGTCGATCTTGCCCAGCTTGGCGAGCGGGCGCTCCAGCCAGGCGAGCCACTTGTGTTCGCGGTCCTCGAAGACGAAGTCCAGGAAGATCATCAGCAGGAACATGCCGCCGAAGGCCGCGATCGTCGGATGGGCGTCCGTCACCAGCTGCTCGTAGCGATCCTTGTCGTTGAACGCCAGTTCGACGGCCTCGATGGGGCCGAGTTGGGCGCTGATGGCGACGATCACGACGGGGAAGACCAGCCGCATACCGAAGACGGCGATGAGGATGCCGATGGTGAGGAAGATCTTCTGCCAGAAGGCATTCATCTTCTTCAGGATCCCGGCGTTCACCACCGCGTTGTCGAACGACAGCGAGATCTCCAGGACGGAGAGGATGGCCACGATCCCAAGGGCCGTCCATCCTCCGAACAGAACCGCTGCGACCAAGCCGAGCGCGGTGACCGCGAACGACCAGCCGAAGGTTTTCAGAACCACTGGCTACCCAATCGTGTGTGTACGGGGTTCCCCCGCGCCGCGCGCGGCTTTACGAAACTTTGAACCCGAAGTCTAGTCGGGTACCCCGCGCACCCCACAACGCCCCGGCTTTCACATGGAGAAGCGCTACGACACATTCACACCGAAGTCGAGTGCGATGCCCCGCAGACCGGACGCGTACCCCTGCCCCACCGCGCGGAACTTCCACTCGCCGCCGTAGCGGTACACCTCACCGAAGATCATCGCGGTCTCGGTGGAGGCGTCCTCGGAGAGGTCGTAGCGGGCGAGTTCCTGACCGTCGGCCTGGTTGACGACACGGATGAAGGCATTGCTGACCTGGCCGAACGCCTGGCCGCGGTTCTCCGCGTCATGGATGGAGACCGGAAAGACGATCTTGTCGACGGTGGCCGGCACCCGGGAGAGGTCGATGATCAGCGACTCGTCGTCGCCGTCGCCCTCGCCGGTGAGGTTGTCGCCGGTGTGCTCGACCGAGCCGTCCGGGCTCTTCAGGTTGTTGTAGAAGACGAACCATTCGTCCCCCAGCACCCGCCCGCCCTGACACAGCAGCGCGCTGGCGTCGAGGTCGAAAGGGGCTCCGGTGGTGGTCCGAACGTCCCAGCCGAGCCCGACCAACACTTGCGTGAGGTTCGGTGCGGCCTTGGAGAGGGAGACATTGCCTCCCTTGGCGAGTGTGACGCCCATGGTGCTGGTCCTCCCCGATTTTCGAG
This sequence comes from Streptomyces phaeolivaceus, assembly GCF_009184865.1. Taxonomy (NCBI): domain Bacteria; kingdom Bacillati; phylum Actinomycetota; class Actinomycetes; order Kitasatosporales; family Streptomycetaceae; genus Streptomyces; species Streptomyces phaeolivaceus. Next base: position 2,687,148 of record NZ_CP045096.1, read on the forward strand.
CTTCCGTTGCTCAACTGTTCAGTTGTCCGCGTATGTCCGCGTACGCGTGGGCCGCCCGCCCTCGCGTACGCGGACGCGTCCGGCGCCGCGGTCGGTGAACGACGGCGGCGCCGGACGTGGTGCGTCTGTGGTTCACGGGGGTCCTCCCCCGTGACTCAGACGTTCACACCGAAGTCCTGGGCGATACCGCGCAGGCCCGAGGCGTATCCCTGTCCGATGGCGCGGAACTTCCACTCGGCGCCGTGCCGGTACAGCTCGCCGAAGACCATGGCGGTCTCGGTGGAGGCGTCCTCGGAGAGGTCGTAACGGGCGATCTCCGCCTCGCCGGCCTGGTTCACCACGCGGATGAAGGCGTTGCGGACCTGGCCGAAGGACTGCTGGCGGTTCTCGGCGTCGTAGATCGAGACCGGGAAGACGATCTTCTCGATCTCGGCCGGGACGGTCGCGAGGCTGACCTTGATCTGCTCGTCGTCGCCCTCGCCCTCACCGGTGAGGTTGTCACCGGTGTGCTCGACCGAGCCGTCCGGGCTCTTCAGGTTGTTGAAGAAGATGAAGTTGGCGTCGCTGCTGACCTTGCCCGACGCGTCCAGCAGCAGGGCACTGGCGTCCAGGTCGAAGTCGGTACCGGTCGTGGTGCGGATGTCCCACCCCAGTCCGATGATGACCGCGGTCAGGCCCGGCGCCTCCTTGGTCAGCGATACGTTGCCGCCCTTGCTGAGGCTGACTCCCACGAAGTCCTCCGTTTGGTTTCTGGGGCGGGAGCCCCGTCGTGCGTTGGTGTCGGATCAACGTGTCGATCCTAGTGACGGGTTCCCGTTCCCCGCAGGGCTTGGAACCGAAGAATCACAGGGTGTCGAGGGCCTTGAGGTACTCGTTCAGGTCACGGGCGTCCGGCAGGGCGTTGACGACCGACCAGCGGACGACGCCCTCCTTGTCGACGATGAACGTGCCGCGCACCGCGCAGCCCTTGTCCGCGTCGAACACGCCGTAGTCCCGGGAGACCTCGCCGTGCGGCCAGAAGTCCGACAGCAGCGGGTAGTCCAGGCCCTCCTGCTCGGCGAAGACCCGCAGCGTGTGGATCGAGTCGTTCGACACCGCCAGCAGTTGTACGTCGTCGTTCACGAACTTCGGCAGGTTGTCCCGCAGCTCGCACAGCTCGCCCGTGCACACCCCGGTGAACGCGAACGGGTAGAAGAGCACCACCACGTTCTTCTCGCCCCGGAAGTCCGAGAGCCGCACGGTGGCGCCGTGGTTGTCCTTGAGCTCGAAGTCGGGTGCCTTGTCGCCGACCTGGATCGCCATGATCTTCCTGAGTCCCTTCATGGACTGTTCGGGTGGCCCAGCCTACGCAGCGGAAACAGCGCGCCCCTGGAGGGGTGGCCACGAAGGGGCCCCTCCAGGGGCGCGGGGAACCGCGCGACAGGCCGCGACGGAGCCGCGGTGTCATCGCGCGGAACCCAACCGGAATCTCAGGCGAACGTCACTGCTTCACTACTTCTTCGACTTCGCCGCCTTCGGCGTCACCAACCGGCTCCCACTCCAGTCCTTGCCGACGCTGACGCTCTTCGACGCGGACAGTCCCGCGGTCGTCGCGGCTTCGGAGATGTCGCTGGGCTCCACATAGCCGTCACGCCCGGTCTTGGGCGTCAGCAGCAGGATCGAGCCACCCTCCTCGATGTACGTGGTGGCGTCCACCAGTACGTCGGTCAGGTCGCCGTCGTCGTCTCGGAACCACAGCACGACGGCATCGGCCACGTCGTCGTAGTCCTCGTCGACGAGCTCACTGCCTACGACTTCTTCGATGGACTCGCGGAGCTCCTGGTCGACATCGTCGTCGTAGCCGATCTCCTGGACCACCTGCTCGGGCTGGAACCCCAGCCTCGCGGCAGGGTTCGTCCGCTCCTCCGCGTGGTCCGCGGTCGCGCTCACGGGTTGCCTCCTGATCATGTTCGGATGGGGTCGCCCCCTGGGGAATCAGCCACGCGCGTGCGCGAAGCAATGGCCGTAGTCCACACGGGCGGGACGGATCGCGCAAGTACCCAGCCTTCCAGACCGCCGAAACGGTGACGATCCGGGCCGTGTCACCGCAACTCTCTGCGCGGATTCACAGCTTCACGTGACGCACGCCACACCGTTCTGCCCGTTTTGTGCATTCGGCAACCATAGGGGGGTACGAGCATCGAATACCTTTACTACCTTTGTCGAGCAAGTAACCGCCCTGGTTACCTCTCGGTAGAGATGACGTTTGCGTCCCCGAGGTACACGATGGGGGGCGGTGCAGTACCCCCGAAGAACCCCTGAAGAGCGGCCCTCTGACAGCTAAGGAACAGCGTGGCTTCCGGATCCGATCGCAATCCGATCATCATTGGCGGCCTTCCGAGTCAGGTCCCTGACTTCGATCCCGAGGAGACCCAGGAGTGGCTCGACTCGCTCGACGCCGCGGTGGACGAGCGCGGCCGTGAGCGCGCGCGCTATCTGATGCTCCGGCTCATCGAGCGGGCCCGCGAGAAGCGCGTGGCCGTGCCGGAGATGCGCAGCACGGACTACGTCAACACCATCCCGACGAAGGCCGAGCCGTTCTTCCCGGGCAACGAGGAGATCGAGCGGAAGATCCTCAACGCGACACGGTGGAACGCCGCCGTGATGGTCTCGCGCGCCCAGCGGCCCGGTATCGGCGTCGGCGGCCACATCGCGACCTTCGCGTCCTCCGCCTCCCTCTACGACGTGGGCTTCAACCACTTCTTCCGCGGCAAGGACGAGGGCGACGGCGGCGACCAGATCTTCTTCCAGGGCCACGCCTCCCCCGGTATCTACGCCCGCGCGTTCATGCTGGACCGGCTCGACGAGCGGCAGCTGGACGCCTTCCGCCAGGAGAAGTCGAAGGCGCCCTACGGCCTGTCCAGCTACCCGCACCCGCGGCTGATGCCGGACTTCTGGGAGTTCCCGACGGTGTCCATGGGCCTCGGTCCGCTGGGCGCGATCTTCCAGGCGCGGATGAACCGGTACATGGAGGCGCGTGGGATCGCGGACACCTCCAAGTCCCATGTCTGGGCGTTCCTCGGCGACGGCGAGATGGACGAGCCGGAGTCGCTCGGCCAGCTCACGCTCGCCGCCCGCGAGGGCCTCGACAATCTGACCTTCGTCGTCAACTGCAACCTCCAGCGCCTCGACGGCCCGGTGCGCGGCAACGGCAAGGTCATCCAGGAGCTGGAGTCGGTCTTCCGGGGCGCCGGCTGGAATGTGATCAAGCTGGTCTGGGACCGCTCCTGGGACCCGCTGCTGGCCCAGGACCGCGACGGTGTGCTGGTCAACCGGATGAACACCACTCCGGACGGCCAGTACCAGACGTACGCCACGGAGACCGGCGCGTACATCCGCGACCACTTCTTCGGTGACGACCAGCGGCTGCGCGCGATGGTCGAGGGCATGACCGACGACCAGATCCTGCACCTGGGTCGCGGCGGTCACGACCACCGCAAGATCTACGCGGCGTACAAGGCGGCCCATGAGCACAAGGGCCAGCCGACGGTCATCCTGGCGAAGACGGTCAAGGGCTGGACGCTGGGCCCGAACTTCGAGGGCCGCAACGCCACGCACCAGATGAAGAAGCTGACGGTCGCCGACCTCAAGGGCTTCCGTGACCGCCTCCATCTGCCCATCTCCGACAAGGAGCTGGAGTCCGGCGCGCCGCCGTACTACCACCCGGGCCGGGACTCGGAGGAGATCCAGTACATGCACGACCGCCGCAAGGGGCTCGGCGGGTACGTCCCGACGCGTGTCGTGCGGGCGAAGCCGCTGGCCCTGCCGGAGGAGAAGACGTACGCGAGTGTGAAGAAGGGGTCCGGTCAGCAGTCGATCGCCACCACCATGGCGTTCGTCCGGCTACTGAAGGACCTCATGCGGGACAAGGAGATCGGCAAGCGTTTCGTGCTGATCGCGCCCGACGAGTACCGCACCTTCGGCATGGACTCGTTCTTCCCGAGCGCGAAGATCTACAACCCGCTCGGCCAGCAGTACGAGGCGGTCGACCGTGATCTGCTGCTCGCGTACAAGGAGTCGCCGACGGGCCAGATGCTGCACGACGGCATCTCGGAGGCGGGCTGTACGGCCTCGCTGATCGCGGCGGGTTCGGCGTACGCCACGCACGGCGAGCCGCTCATCCCGGTGTACGTCTTCTACTCGATGTTCGGTTTCCAGCGCACCGGTGACCAGTTCTGGCAGATGTCCGACCAGCTGGCGCGTGGTTTCGTCCTGGGCGCGACCGCCGGCCGTACGACCCTGACCGGTGAGGGCCTCCAGCACGCGGACGGACACTCGCAGCTGCTCGCCTCGACGAACCCCGGCTGTGTCGCCTACGACCCGGCGTTCGGGTACGAGATCGCGCACATCGTGAAGGACGGTCTGCGCCGGATGTACGGCCCGGACAGCGAGGACGTCTTCTACTACCTCACCGTCTACAACGAGCCGATCCAGCACCCGGCCGAGCCGGCGGACGTGGACGTCGAGGGCATCCTCAAGGGCATCCACCGCTACCGGGCCGCCGAGGAGGGCTCGATCCCCGCGCAGATCATCGCCTCCGGTGTGGCGGTGCCGTGGGCGGTCGAGGCGCAGCGGATCCTCGCCGCCGACTGGAACGTGAAGGCGGACGTCTGGTCGGCGACCTCCTGGAACGAGCTGCGCCGCGAGGCCGTCGACGTGGAGCGGCACAATCTGCTGCACCCCGAGGAGGAGCAGCAGGTCCCGTATGTGACGCGGAAGCTGAGCGCGGCCGAGGGGCCGTTCGTGGCCGTCTCCGACTGGATGCGGTCGGTGCCGGACCAGATCTCGCGGTGGGTGCCGGGCACGTACCAGTCGCTGGGCGCGGACGGCTTCGGCTTCGCCGACACACGGGGCGCGGCGCGGCGGTTCTTCCACATCGACGCGCAGTCGATCGTGGTCGCGGTGCTGACCGAGCTGGCCCGTGAGGGCAAGGTCGACCGTTCGGTGCTGAAGCAGGCCATCGACCGGTACCAGCTGCTCGATGTGACGGCGGCGGACCCGGGCGCCGCGGGAGGCGATGCATAGCATCGGTTTTCGGGTCAAGGGGTGGTGAACCGGTGGGTTCACCACCCCTTCACGTTTTCTAGTATGCGGCCATGAAGCAGCGAGCGGTCTCGGCGCAGGTCCGATGGGAACGGCACACTCAACGGCCGTTGTTCGTCCTCGCGGCGTTGTTCGCCGTGGCGTACGCCGTGCCGATCGTCCGGCCGGACACGAGCGACCGGGTGGAGTGGTGGTGCGAGACCGTCGAATGGGGGGTCTGGGGCGCGTTCGCCCTGGACTACGTCATCCGTCTGCTCCTCGCCGAGCGGCGACGGGAGTTCGTACGGTCGCACTGGCTGGACCTGTGCGCGGTGGTGCTGCCGATGATCCAGCCGATGCGGCTGCTCCGGCTGGTCGCCACGTTGCTGCTGGTCGGGCAGCGGGCGCGGATGGCGTCGCAGATAAGGCTCACCACGTATGTCGGCGGGGCGGTGATCGGGCTGCTGATGTTCGGGTCGCTGGCGGTGCTGTCCGTGGAGCGGGACGCGCCCGGGGGGAACATCGACACGCTGGACGACGCGGTGTGGTGGTCGTTCACGACGATGACGACCGTGGGGTACGGGGATCACGCGCCGACGACCGGGCTGGGGCGGGTGCTGGCGGTCGGGCTGATGCTGTCGGGGATCGCGCTGCTGGGTGTGGTGACGGCGAACATCGCGGCGTGGTTCATAGCGCGGTTCGAGAAGGACGACGCGGAGGAGCGGCGGCAGACGGCCGCGATAGCGGAGTTGGCGGAGGAGGTTCGGTTGTTGCGGGCGGAGGTCTCGGCGTTGAAGTCTGTCGCGGTCGAGGGGGTGCCTGAGCAACGCCGTTGAGCTTGGGGGTGGGGTGCGTGGGCGGGTGCGGGTGCGGGTGCGTGGGGGCGGGTCGCGCGGGGAACCGCGCGAGAAGCCCCACCGGGCCCGCGGTCGACGACGTACCCGGCAGTCAGAAAAGGCCCGCCCCCGGCGTCGCCATGCCGGTCAGCCGGATGAGGGCCAGGGCCGTGTCGATCGCGCCCAGGACGACCGCGATGATCGCGGGGACGGGGCGGGTGCCGGACCAGGTGCGGTTCATGGCCGACCAGCCGCAGAGGATCGCCACGGGGCCGAGGACGATGCCCAGGACGAAGAGTCCCGCGATCGCGCAGATGACGCCGATGATCCCGAGGGTCGCGCGATCCGGCCCTCCCCCAGTCTCGGCTTCGCTCGACCGGGGGGACCCCCATCGTGACCACGAACGGCCACGTGATCGGGGGTGCCTGCGCGTACCGTGTCCGAAGCCCGCCATCGTCGACAACTCCCTGATCCTCGCGGCCAGTTCGGGTACGGGATGGCGGGTACCCCCGCGGAGTGGTTGAAACCAGGGGGTGTCAGGGGCTGTTGCGGGAGCCGTCTGCGCGCGCTGCCCCCCTCCGGCAGCGCGCCACAGACCCCCCGGGTCGCCCCGCACTCGAACGACCGTGTCGTGCGGAGGACTTGACTTACTGTGACCTGCGGCGCGCGCCGGGTGGAAGCGATCTTCAGCCTTGTCACCCTGATAGGCGAACGCGGGTGGAAACCCGCGCGTGAAGCAGTGGCGGAGCGGTTAGATGTGCGCCGCTCCGGCGCCCGCCTCGGCGTTCTCGCCGCGCTTGGTCAGGAACGCCACGAGGACGGCGACCGCGGCCACCCCGGCGGCCACCAGGGACGCCAGGCTCATGCCGGCCATGAACGTGTCGTGCGCGACGGTGGTGATCTTCGCGGCGATCTCGGCCGGGGTGCCCTCGGCGACCGGGGGGACACCGACCTGGACGGCCTCGGAGGCCTGGCCGAGCTGGGCCTCGGTGAGCGGCGGGAGACCGGCGTCCGCCCAGTTGCCCGGCAGGTCGCCGTCGACCTTGGAGGCCATCACGGCGCCCAGCACGGCCGTACCGAGGCTGCCGCCGATCTGCATCGCGGCCTGCTGGAGGCCACCGGCGACACCGGACAGCTCCAGCGGCGCGTTGCCGACGATGACCTCGGTGGCGCCGACCATCACCGGGGCGAGGCCGAGGCCGAGGAGGGCGAACCAGAGGGACATCACGACGCTGGAGGTGTCGGTCTCCAGCGTCGACATGCCGTACATCGCGATCGCGGTGAGGGCCATGCCGCCGGCCAGCGGGATGCGCGGTCCGGCCTTGGTGATCAGCGCGCCGGCCAGCGGCGAGCCGACGATCATCATGCCGGTGAGCGGGAGAAGGTGCAGACCCGCGTCGATGGGGCTCATCCCGTGCACGTTCTGGAGGTAGAACGTCACGAAGAACAGGCCGCCCATGAAGGCGATGGCCATCAGGACCATCAGGACGACACCCGCCGAGAGCGGGACGGAACGGAAGAGGGCCAGCGGGATGAGCGGCTCCTTCACCTTCGTCTCCCAGAGGGCGAAGACGGCGAAGAGGGCGACGGAGGCGACCAGGAAGGTCCAGGTCAGACCGTCTCCCCAACCCCACTCGGGAGCCTTGATGAGGGCCCAGACCAGGCAGAACATCGCGCCGGAGAGCAGACCGATGCCGAGGACGTCGAAGGAGCGCGGGGCGTTCTCGGCGCGGTGGTCGAGCAGGATCCAGGCGCCCAGGGCCACGGCGAGGACGCCGACGGGGACGTTGATCCAGAACACCGACTGCCAGCTGACGTTCTCCACGAGGAAGCCGCCGAGGATCGGGCCGCCCGCGGTGGAGGCGCCGATGACCATGCCCCAGATACCGATCGCCATGTTCAGCTTCTCGGCGGGGAAGGTGGCGCGCAGCAGACCGAGCGCGGCCGGCATGAGGAGCGCGCCGAACAGGCCCTGGAAGACACGGAAGGTCACCACGAAGGCGACCGAGTCCGACAGGCCGATGGCCCCGGAGGCGGCGGCGAAGCCGACGACGCCTATCAGGAAGGTCTGGCGGTGGCCGAAGCGGTCGCCCAGCTTGCCCGCCGTGATGAGGGTGACCGCCAGCGCGAGGAAGTACGCGTTGGTGATCCACTGGACCTCGGCGAAGCTCGCCTTGAGGTCGTCCGCGATGACCGGGTTGGCGATCGCCACGATGGTGCCGTCGAGGGCGACCATCATGACGCCGACGGCCACGGTGAGGAGGGTGAACCAGGGGTGGCCGCGCAGGCCCCGGTTCGTCGTCGGGTCCGACGGGACGACTGGCGCCTTGTCCCCCGGTCCCGTCTTGTCGACAGTGGTCTGACTAGTCATACGCGCGAGGCTAATGTCAGCCACTGACAGTTGACAAACCAATTCACAAGTCGGTAACTGTCACGTCACTCGCCGCAGGGGCGGGTGGAGACGAGGGTTCATGGAGACGGCGGCCACGGGCCCGACGGCGGCGGCCGAGGAGCGGCCGGGACTGCGGGAGCGCAAGAAGCAGCGCACCCACGACGCGTTGCTGCGGGCGGCCCTGCACCTGTTCACGACCCAGGGGTACGAGGCGACGACGGTCGACGAGATCGCCGAGGCCGTCGATGTCTCGCAACGCACCTTCTTCCGCTACTTCGCGGGCAAGGAGGAGGCCGTCCTCGCGGTCCTGGACCTCACCCAGGAGCACTTCCTGGCCGCCGTACGGGCCCGGCCGGCGCACGAGGCGCCGCTGGAGGCGATGCGCAACGCCGTCCTGGAGGGCTGGGACGCCCTCGGCGAGGCCGTCGAGCAGGTCGTCCCCGTGGAGCTGTACCTCCAGGCGTACGGCATGGTCGAGTCGACGCCCGCGCTGCTGGCCGCGCATCTGCGACGGTCGGACGAGGTGGGGCGGGAGATCGAGCGGGTCATCGCCGAGCGCGAGGGGCTCGACGTGGACAGTGACCCCCGGCCGCGGGTGGCGGTGGCCGTGTTCGCCGGAGTGATGCGAGTCACAGAACGCCTGTGGGCACTGGGCGGCGACCTCAGCATGGACGCGATGCGGTCCCTGACCACCGCTCATCTGGACGCCCTGCGGCCCTCGTTGGCCGAGAAGTGGCGTACTGGCCGAAGCGGATAGGGAACACCACCATCGCGACCTTCTCTGCGCCACCGTACGGAACGGGCGTGATCGAAACGTGATCCCCCTCACTCGGTTAACGCGAGACCCTTCCGTTCTCTTAGTGTGTCCTTTCAGTGACTTCCTTCGACTCCTCCCCGCAACTGAACGTCTGGCGCGCGCTGCTGGCGCTGGCCGTGGTTTTCGTGATGCTGGCGACCACCGGTTGGACCGCGATCCGCAGCCACCGCGAGGAGTCGCCGCTGCGGGCGTCGATCTCCGCGTGGCAGCGCGGCCACCTCGACGGCCGTGACCTGCCGGACGCCGAATCGTCCCCGCACCGCCTCACCGCCTTCTTCGCCTCGCTCACCGCACAGCAGCGCGCCCGGCTCGCGCACCGCTATCCGCTCGCCGTGGGCAATATGAACGGCGCCCCCGTCGATCTGCGGTACCGGGCCAACCGCGTCGCGCTGAAACAGCAGAGCAGGCACGAACGCGAACGCATGCACGACCAGCGGCTCTCCGAGACGGGCCGGCACGAGGCCGGCCGCCGGATGCACCGCTTCGACATGCTCGCCGCGAAGACCCGGCACATCCTCGCCTTCGACCCCGAGGGCAACGGCCGGGTCGCCGAGGCCTTCGGCGACCTCGACAGGGCCGAGCGCGTCTCGGTCGTCGTCCCCGGCGTCGACACCGACGTCCTCACCTTCCAGCGCACCAACCGCCGCTACACCGCGCCCGTCGGCATGGCCGAATCGCTCTACGACGCGGAGCGCGCGGCGAGCCCCGGGACGCGTACGGCCGTGATCGCCTGGGCCGACTACACCGCGCCCGACGGCATCGGCCTGGACTCGGCCACCGCGCTCCGCGCCGAACAGGGCTCGGTCCGGCTGAACGCGCTGGTGCGGAGCCTGCCCGGCGACTCCACGGTCGCGCTGGTCTGCCACAGCTACGGCTCGGTGGTGTGCGGGGTCGCCGCGCCCTCGCTGCCGTCGCGGGTCACCGACATCGCGGTCGCCGGCAGCCCCGGGATGCGCGCCGAGTCGGTGGGCGGGCTGCGTACGGCGGCCCGGGTGTGGGCGATGCGGGACGCCGACGACTGGGTCCAGGACGTGCCCTATCTGGAGGTCGGCGGGCTCGGCCACGGCGCCGACCCGGTCTCCTCGGAGTTCGGGGCGCGCATCCTGTCCGCGGCCGACGCCCGGGGGCACAGCGGCTATTTCGAGCCGGGCACGGACAGCCTGAGCAACTTCGCCGACATCGGTATCGGCGCGTACGGGTCGGTGCGGTGTGCGCGGGAGGACGACGCGTGTCTGACCGGTCTGTCCGACAGCGCTGCGGCCTGACGCGCGTAGAGGAGGGTAAAAGTGCGGTTCGCCTCGGTCGGGACTTCCCCGCGTCGCACGCATACGATGAGCCGCATGGGTGACGTACTGGCCGGATTTCATGCCGCCTGGGAGTTCGAGTCCGACTCCGTGCTCATCCGCTTCGAACGGGGGATTCGCACGCCGAAGCTGTTCCAGGCACTCGGTGAACGGCGCGTCCCCCTGGAGGCGATCGCGGGGGTGACACTGACACCCGGGAAGCGGGGCACCGTCGTACTGCGTGCCGTACCGCGACCGGGCGCCGATCCGCTGATGGAGGCGGCGGCGGACCAGCTCAAGGAGGGGGCCGATCCCTACCGGCTGGTGCTGCCGGCCGAGCGGGAGACGCTCGCGGAGTACTACGCCGACGAACTGCGGGCGCGGCTCACCGAGTCCGGCCCGGCGGAACGGTTTCTGGTGGCGGCGCCCGAGGTGCCGTTGCAGTTCAAGGCGTACGACGGGAAGGCGTCCTTCGACGGGCGGTCCGTGTCGTTCCGGTGGTTCTGGACGGGGGCGTCGTCGGCGAAGTGGAAGGCCGGGGACCAGACGTTCCCGGTGAGCGCGCTCAGTGGGGTGGAGTGGCGGTCGCCGGAGGTGTTCGAGGGGTATCTGCGGCTGCTGCGGCGCGACGACTCCGGGGAGCGGGCCGCTCAGCCGGATCATGATCCGGCCGCTGTGGTGTTCGGGCTGGGGTACGGGCCGGTGCACGAGTCGTTGCCGTTCGCCGCGGCGGTGTTGGCGGCGGTGCGCTCCGCGGGGGGTGCGGTCCTGGCTCCGGCCGAGGCCGGGACCCGGCGGGATCCGGCCGACATCGCCGACCGGATCCGGCATCTCGGGGAGTTGCACGAGGCGGGGCTGGTGACGGACGAGGAGTTCAGCGTGAAGAAGGCGGAGTTGTTGGCCGAGCTCTAGCCACGCGCCGTTCGGGGATCGGGGCGTTGGCGGGTGCGGGTGCGTCGTGTTGAGCGGGTGGCCGCCGTCCGGCTCGCCCGCCCGTTCGGCCTCCGCCGACCGCGTGCCGGGCGCCCCCGGCGAACTGGACCCGACCTCACCCCACACGGCAAAAGGCCTGCCGGGCTTCGTCGCGCTATGGCTGCTTCCGCCGCTTCACCACCCGCCACAGGGCGCGGGCTTCGGGGCACACGCCGTCCTTGCATGCGAGGCACTCCATACCGTGCCCCAGCAGTGCGTGATACGCCTGCACGTCGTACGAGGCATCGTGGATCTTGATGAACTCCTCATTGCTTGCAACGGCTTGGAGGTCTTTGGCGCCCCCGCCGCCGTCCTCCCACCGCACCCCGGTCACGAGGCCGCTCCCCTACTTCGCGCATTGGCCAGGGCGACCCCCGCCGACAGCCTCTCGTCTGCCGTGGCGGGCCGCAGGGGACCGCTCGCGTCCCACTCCCGCCCGCCACCGACCGGCCGGAGCTGCCAGTACGGCCCTTCGATCCCTTTGACCTCGCCAACCCTGCGTGTTGCCCCGTCCCACACCAGGTCGCCGACCCGGGGCGCATACCCGTTCATGAGCACCCCCGCCGGACGACTTCGGCCAGCCGCAGTGCGACGTCTGCCCGCACCCGGCCCAGGGTGACCAGGTTCAGTGCGGGAGACGCGATTTCCGTCCCCAGGGACGGAAGGACGATGCCCGCCGCCATCAGTGCTTCGCGCAGCGCCTCGACCGCTCCAGCGGCGGTTGTGGTGCCCGGTTCGTGTGCTGTGACCATGAAATGAGCGTTGCGGAGGGGAAGTTGAGTCGCTAGCCGATATTCGCTGTTATTCGCGGGTAGCTACGTCATATGGGCAAGGATTCTCACGGAGCGCCCAGCGACCCGTAGCCGGAGCTGACGCATCGGCGACAAGATCAGTGCACCGAGCAGGATCGGACGAGGGAGGGCACGTGACGCGCAACATCCGCTTCAACGGCACCGGCAGCGGGGACACCGGTTGCCCGTCGATCCACGAGGACACCGACCCGGTGAGGTGATTGTGCACGGCCCGCCACTGACCGACCCCGAGGACGGGCCTTTCCCCCTGAGCGTGGACACCTTGGACACTGGACCTTGAGGGTCCAGAGGAAGAGATGTCACGCATGGTGATGAAGGTGTATTCGGCGGAGTTCAAGGCGGACGCTGTCGCGCTGTACCTGTCGGACCCGAAGAACACGTTCGAGGGCGTCGGCAAGGACCTGGGGATCAGCCGGGAGACGCTGCGGAACTGGGTGCGGGCGGAGCGGGCCCGCAGGGGCCACGTGGCGGGTACCAGCGGCTCGCCGCGGGCGGCACAGACTGCCGAGGTAACCTCCGACGATGTGCTGAAAGAAGAGAACAAGCAGCTCAGGGCCCGGATCAGGGAGCTGGAAACCGAACGGGAGATCCTGCGGAGGGCCGCGAAGTATTTCGCCGGCGAGACCAACTGGTGAGCCGTTTCCAGTTCGTTGATGATCATCGAGGCGCTTTCGGCGTCAAGCGGCTGTGCCGGGTGCTGGAGGTCTCCAGGTCCGGGTTCTACCGGTGGCTGAAGGCCGCCTCGGCCCGCATGGCGCGGGCCCGGGAGGACGCCCGCCTCGCGCGGCGGATACGGGAGATCCACAAGGAGTCCGACGGCACCTACGGCATCCCGCGCGTCACCGCCGAGCTGAAGGCTGCCGGGATCGACGTCAACCACAAGCGCGTCGAGCGGGTGATGCGCCGCATCGGCCTGCAGGGCGTGCACCTGCGCAAGAAGGTCCGCACCACGATCCCCGAGCCGGAAGCGGCCCCGGTGCCGGACCTGCTGCGGCGCGGCTTCACCGCGAGCGAGCCGAACACCAAGTACGTCGGCGACATCACGTATCTGCCCGTCGGGGATGGCCAATTCCTCTATCTGGCAACGGTGTTGGACCTGCATTCCAGGCGGCTCGCGGGCTGGTCGATCGCCGACCACATGCGCACCGAGCTGGTCACCGACGCGCTCGAGGCTGCCGCCCGCACCCGGGGCGGCAGCCTCGACGGGGCGGTCTTCCACAGTGACAACGGGGCGCAGTACGCGTCGAAGGAGTTCGCAAAGGTATGCAGCCGGCTCGGCGTGATCCGCTCGCGCGGAGCGGTCGGCACCAGCGCGGACAACGCCGCCGCGGAGAGTTTCAACGCAACCCTGAAGAGGGAGACCCTCCAAGGAAAGAAAGGCTGGTCAGGGCCGCGTGAGGCCCGCCTCGCAGTGTTCCGGTGGGTCACCCGCTACAACACGCGACGCAGGCACTCGGGGCTTGGCTACATCAGTCCGATCGCCTTCGAACAGCGATCGGTTACGCTGGCCTCTGCCGCATAGCAAATGGTGTCCACGCTTCGGGGGAAGCCCCCGACATCGCTCAGCTCCGGCACCTGGGCGCCGGGTGAGATCGCCGTCGTCGTGCCGCGTGAGTTGATTGCCGACTGGGCACCGAAGGATGCGACGAGGCAGGCTCGCATCATCGACCTGAACGCCTTCAACCAGCTCTTCGAGATCTTCGAGCACACCGCCTGGAGGCTGGAGACCCGGCGTCGGTACGCCTCCGACGAGCAGACGAACACCTATGCGCAGTTCCTCGCCGAAGGCCGTGGACTGGGACATGGACTCCTGGTATTGCCACACAATCAGCAACCAGACGGCGGCCGGGAAGACGGTCGGCCGCGTCCGACTGGTCGACGACCCGCCGACGGACGGACAGCGCTACCTGCTGTGCAACGCCGAGCGGAACGCCGACCTCGGGGAGGACATCCAAATCCTGCCCCGTGCGGAGGCCGAGAGGCTGCGGCTTGGAAGTGAAGACTTCTGGATCTTCGACTCCCGTCTGGTCGCGCGGCTCAACTTCACCGAGGCGGACGAACTGACCGACGTCGAACTGATCACGGAACCGGCGGAAGTGATCCGGTACTCGATGCTGCGGGATGCCGCCTGGCACCACGCCCTGCCCTTCCAACAGCTCACGGCGACGGCCGGAACCAAGTAGGCCGACACAAGGCGGGCACCGATGCCGACGGACTACCAGCAGGCACGCGAGGCGCTCGGGATGCGTCTGCGCGAGCTGCGCATGTCCACGCCGACATCAGGGCCGTCGGAGCCCAACCTAGGCCGTCGCAATCGACGCTGTTCGTCCTACCGGCCGTCAAGAAGCCCTCTCCGACGCCAGGGCCCGCCCGGCGTCAGCGTAGAAGTTGATCTTCCGGTCGAGCACGTTCAGGGTGTCCTGCAGCTCGGCGATCCGGGACAGCACGTCGTCCCGGGTCGACTTCAGGAGGTCGAAGCGCTCGGTGTAGGTGTGGTCGCCCTCGCGCACCAATTCGGCGTACCGGACCATGTCGGCGACCGGCATCCCGGTGAGCCGGAGCTTGCCAACGAGGTCGAGCCAGTCGAGGTCGCGGTTGCGGTAGCGGCGCTGGCCGGTGTGGGAGCGGTCGATGTGCGGCATCAGCCCGATCCGCTCGTACCAGCGCAGGGTGTGCGCCGTCAGACCGGTGAGGTCGACGACCTCGCTGATCGTGTACCTGTCCTGCCCGTCGGGCCGCCGAGGCTTCAGCGGCGGACCGGCGCAGCTGTCGGAGGTCGTCGCACTCGCGGTACTGCTGGTACTCGTGGTCTCCATCACCGTCATGGCCCCCACGCTAAAACCTTGGAGTGCGCTCCAAGCAAGCGAATCCGGTGAGAAACCATGAGGACTTGACGTGCTCGGGCTGGTTAGCGTGCGGGCATGAGTCTCGTACGACGTGCCACGGCCGAGGACGCGCTGGAAGTGCTCCGACTGCGCCAGGTGATGATCGACTCCATGGGACCCCCGGGGACGGCCGGTCCCACCGGCTGGCACACCGACTCGCTGCCCACCCTGCGCCGCCGACTCGCCGGTGCCGAGGGGGAGTTCGCGGCGTTCGTCGTCGACCGTCCGGAGCGGCCGGACGCGCTCGCCGCGCTGGTGGTGGGGACCGTCGATTACCGGATCGGGAAGCCGGGCAACCCGCGCGGCGCGGTCGGGCACGTGTTCAGCGTGGCCACCGACCCGGAGTGCAGGCGCCGGGGCTACGCCCGCGCCTGCATGGAGGTCCTCGTGGACTGGTTCCGCGAGGTCGGCGTCGGCTACGTCCATCTGACCGCGTCCGCCGAGGCCGAGCCGCTGTACGCGTCGATGGGCTTCCGGCGCAGGCCCGACCCGCTGATGCAGCTGGACCTTTGAGCCGCCTAGGCTCGTGGGCATGTCATTGCAGAGCGTCTCTGATCAGCTAAGCGATCCCATGCGAACCGTAGGGTTCGGCGTGGGTTCTGCCCACCTGGGCGGAGTGGCATGAGCGTGGAGATGGAATCCCGCGCCAAGTACTGCTCCGCGTGGCCGGTGGTGGGTGTGCTGATCGCGGTCGCGCCCTGGTGCCGGTGGGCTGCGCGGGGCAGCCTGGTCCGGTCCGTTGGTGCGTGTCCCTCCGGACGCTTTCCGGCCGGGCCCGGGGGCCGGGCCGGGGAGGGAATCCCGCGTCGCCTGGGCGCGGGACGGTTGGAAAGCGGCCGGGTAGGGCCGGTCTTGGACCGGTCTTTCCGGCTGGTCTTGGGTGTGGCCGTGATGACTGCCCCGGCTTCGAACTTGTCCACGACCTTGCGGATCACCATGGCTCCGCTGGTCTTGTCCACGACGGTCTTGGTCTGGTGGGTGAGGCCACGCGCGACGATCCGCCGCCATGCGCCCTGGTCGCGGTCGTCCTGCCATCGGCAGGACGGGCAGATGGCCCACTTCCAGCCCCGGATGGTGGGCCGGTCAGGGGACTTGCGGTGTCGCAGTGGGGTGAGGCAGTGCGGACAGTGCTTGGAGGTGTTCGCCGGCGGCACGGTCACCACGGCAATGCCGGCTTCGGCGGCCAAGGTGTTCACGTCGGCGGCATTCCAGTGCTCGCCGAGCAGGGAGGCAGCCATGCCGACTGCCAGGCCAGTGCACCAGCCCACGCGTTCGGCCAGCACGGCAGCGGTGAGGACTTCGCCGGTCTTCTCATCCACCCCAGCATGGACCAGAGTGCGAGCGCAGGCGGTGCGGGAGGTCTCGCCCTCGGTGAGCGGCAGCTTCCGGCTCATCGAGGGCGGCTCTCTTCGCCGCACTGCCCCGACTCGGCCAGCAGACGGCGACGGTTGTCCGCACTGCGCATTCCGTACAGCCGCCCGGCGAACGTCGTCACCAGTGAGGCGAAATCTTCGAGGAGTTCGTCCCGGCCGCCGAGTTTCTTCGGGTGCAGCACCTCCACGGCGACGCCATACACGGCGAACAGCCGCTTCAGCCAGCCCAAACCGAACCGCGCGAGCCGGTCCTCATGCGTCACCCGCACCACGGTCACCGAACCGTCCGCGACCATCGCGATCACCCGGTTCAAGCCGGGCCGGTTCTCCTTCAGACCGGAACCACGATCCTTGACGACCTTGACGACCGTCCCCGTCGAAGTAGCCCGCAACTCCTGCTCCTGGGCCTCCAGCGAGGACTCATGCCCCGACGAGCCCGACACCCGCGCATACAGCAACTCCAGACGCGGCCGGGAAACGCTGGAGTCACTGCCGCGTTTCATGTTCTCCACGTCCACCGAAGAGAACCGGCGCTCACGCCCGACCCAGGTGAACGGGATCTTGCCGTCCAACGCCCACTGGCGAAGCGTCATCGGGTGTATCCCGAGACGCTTCGCGGCCTTGGACATGCGCAGCAACTCCACGCGTTGAACAATACATGCACAACACTAGGGATAACTAATGAAATTGGTAAGCCTCGCCCTGATCGAGAACTGGCCGGTTCCCACCGCCGCCGCGGCCGTCGTACGCGCGGACGGCACCGTACTCGGGTCGCACGGCCCCACCGGGCACCGCTTCCCGCTCGCCTCGGTCACCAAGCCGCTCGCCGCGTACGCCACGCTGGTCGCGTACGAGGAGGGGGCGATCGAGCTGGACGAGGCGGCGGGTCCGGCCGGGTCGACCGTGCGGCATCTGCTGGCGCACACCTCGGGACTGGCCTTCGACGAGCACCGGGTGACGGTGGAGCCCGGTGTGCGACGGCTGTACTCCAACACCGGGTTCGAGGTACTCGGCGACCATGTGGCCAAGGCGACGGACATCCCGTTCGCGGAGTACGCGCGGCAGGCGGTGCTGGAGCCGCTGGGGATGACGGCCACCTCGCTGGACGGCTCCCCGGCCAAGGACGGGGTGTCGAGCGTCGACGACCTGGTGCGGTTCGCGGCCGAGGTGCAGGCGCCCCGGCTGCTGGACCCGCGGACGGTCGCGGAGGCGATGACCGTGCAGTTCCCGGGCACGAAGGGCGTCCTGCGGGGCTACGGGCACCAGAACCCCAACGACTGGGGGCTCGGCTTCGAGATCCGGGACTCCAAGGCCCCGCACTGGACGGGGGCCTCGTCGTCGCCGGGCACGTTCGGGCACTTCGGCCAGTCGGGGACGTTCCTGTGGATCGACCCGGTGGCCGGGCTGGCGTGCGTCGCGTTGGCGGACCGGGCGTTCGGGCCGTGGGCGGTCGAGGCCTGGCCCCCGTTCACGGACGCTGTGCTCGCCGAGGTCGGGAACGGTGTCTGATTCGTGAAGGAAACGACAACTCTTCGACGGTAGGGGTGGGTGCCCGGTCCGAAGGGCCCCGGGCACCGTTCCTTCGGCTAACGTCCCCCGTGCACATCAGCCGCACAGCTTTCGGGGGAACACCATGGGCGAGGCTCGCACGGGCGGACAGTTCCGGCCGTTGGAGGCCGGTGACCCGACGACCGTGGCGGGCTACCGGCTCGCGGCACGGCTCGGCTCCGGCGGCATGGGCACGGTCTATCTGTCGTACACACCGGGCGGACACCCGATCGCGCTGAAGACGATCCGGCCCGAGCTGAGCGAGGACCCCGAGTTCCGCCGCCGGTTCGAGCAGGAGGTGCGGGCCGCCCAGCGGGTGCAGGGCCTGTACACCGCCCCCGTCCTCGATCACGACACCGAGGGCACCCAGCCGTGGCTGGCCACCGCCTACGTACCCGGCCCGTCGCTGCACGCGGCGGTCGCCGAGCACGGCGCGCTGCCGCTGGACTCGGTCCTGCTGCTGCTCGCCGGGGTCGCGGAGGCGCTGTCGGTCATCCACGGCGCGGGCATCGTGCACCGCGATCTGAAGCCGTCCAATGTGCTGCTCGCCGCCGACGGGCCCCGGGTCATCGACTTCGGTATCGCGCGCGCCGCCGACGCCACCGCGCTGACCGGCACCGGCGTCTCCATCGGCACCCCGGCGTTCATGTCGCCGGAGCAGGCGGCGGGGAAGCCGGTCACGCCCGCGTCGGACATCTTCGCGCTCGGCCAGGTGGCGGCGTTCGCGGCCCGCGGTTCCGGCGCGTACGGCGACGGCCCCTCGCACGCGGTGCTGTACCGGATCGTCCACGAGGAGCCCGACCTCGGCGGTCTCCCGGACGAACTCCGGTTCATCGAGCGGTGTCTGGCCAAGGACCCGGCCGACCGGCCCTCCCCCGCCGAGGTCGTCGCCCTCTGCCAGGAGGCCTCACCCACCCCGCTGGTGCAGTCGGGTTCCTGGCTGCCGGAGGCGATCGGCGCCGACATCACCCGGCGGGTCTCCGCGTCGGCGGACCTGCTGGCCGAGCGGAGGAAAGCGGCCGAGGCCGCCACCTCGGCGACCCTGCCCCCACCGCCCACCGCGCCGGTGACACAGCCGGGTTCGCCGTCAGTGGACCACGGCGCGCAGACGGTCTTCGCGGCGCCGGCGACGTATCCCGGACCGACGACCCCGCCCCCGCCGGGCCCGGTCGGCCCGCCGTCGACGCCGTACCACCCGCACCCGGGGAGCCGGCAGCAGCCGTACCCCCAGGTCCATCCCCAGATCCATCCCCAAGGGCATCCGCAGGGGCATCCGCGTCCGCTGCCCCTTCCGCCGCCGCGCAACAACGTCGGCAAGTGGATCGGGATCGGAGTCGCGGTGGTGTTCGGGCTCGGCCTGCTCGGCAGCTGCGCGACGCTCGTGAAGAACCTCACGGGTTCGAGCGACTCCTCCAGCGGCTCGGTCGGCGGCACGTCGACCGGCTCGGACGGCGGTTCCTCCGAGTCCTCCAAGTCCTCCGAGTCCAAGCCGAAGTCCGACCCCGAACCGGTCACCTTCAAGGGCATCAACATCCCCGGCAACTACTACGTGCGCTTCGCGGACTCCCCGCCCAAGCCCCTCGACAGCGAGGTGGGCGCGCCGTACGAGGACGACGGGGACTTCTACTACTACTCGGACTCGCTGTTCGGGGAGAAGCGGCTGGGCAGCAGCAGCGAGAAGCTCGTCCTGCTGAGCAACTCCCAGAAGGGCTCCCTGGAAACCTGCCGGAACGAGACCCGCTACTCGGACCACGTCAAACTGGGCCAGGTCTCCCAGGGCTCCCAGATGTGCGTGCGCACCGACTCCGGCCACATCGGCCTGGTCACCTTCCAGGGATCGGCCCCGAGCGGGGACCCCAGCGACTACGTGTCGATCGACATCACGGTGTGGCGCAACGCGGAGGAACCGACCACCACGAACTGACGGACCGTCACCCGCCTTGTTCCAGCTCCCAGATCAGCACCTCGACCGGCCCGGCGACGGCGACCAGCTCCAACCCCTTCTCCCCTTCGGCCCGTACGGAGTCCCCGGGCTCCAACTCGTGGGCCCCGAGCCGCACGACACCCCGGACGACATGCGCGTACGTCCGCGCCGCGTCCGGTACGGCGATCCGCTCCCCCGCCGCGGCCGACCGCCGCACATGCAGCATCGCGCCGGCCTCGGGGACGGCGTACGGGGTGGAGTCGGCGATGCCGCGGACGATCTCGTACGCGGGGTCGCCGCCCGGGTCCGGCGGGGCCAGCCACATCTGCACGAAGGTGAGCGGTACGGAGCCGTCGTTGCGCTCGACGTGCCGTACGCCGCCCGCCGAGCTGAGCCGCTGGACGTCACCGGGCCGGACGACCGTCTCGTGCCCGGTGGTGTCGCGATGGGTCAGCTCGCCCTCGACGACCCAGGTGACGATCTCGGTGTGGCTGTGCGGATGCTCGTCGAACCCGGCACCGGGCGCGAGCCGCTCCTCGTTGCAGGCGATCACCGCGCCGAAACGGAGGTTGTCGGGGTCGTAGTGCGCCCCGAAGGAGAAGGCGTGCAGAGAGGCGATCCCCGCCTCCGGATCCCCACCGGGGTAACGCGCACCGGCGCGCCGCAGCTCCATCACGCTCCCCAAGGTAGCGCTGACCGGCACCACCCAACCCCTGGCAGGCGCGCACCCCCATGCAGACGAACGCACCCCCGGCCCACACACCCACGGCGCAGGCGAGCGCGGCGATAAGGCAGGCTTGGTCCCGTGCCCCAACCCGAAACCAGCAAACCCGAGTCCGCACCGCCCGCACACCCGCACGTCGCGACCCTGAAGCGGCTGGAGAAGTCGTCCGGAAGCCTCGCCGCGCAGGCCATCGCGCGGATGGACGAGACACTCCCCTGGTACCGGGCGATGCCGCCCGAGAACCGGTCGTGGATCGGGCTGGTCGCCCAGGCCGGTATCGCCGCGTTCACGGAGTGGTTCCGGCATCCGGACGCCCCGCAGGCCATCTCGACGGATGTGTTCGGGACCGCGCCGCGGGAACTGACCCGGGCGATCACGCTCCGACAGACCGTGGAGATGGTGCGGACGACCATCGAGGTCATGGAGTCCGCGATCGACGAGGTGGCGGCCCCCGGCGACGAGAGCGTGCTGCGCGAGGCCCTGCTCGTCTACGCGCGGGAGATCGCCTTCGCCACCGCGCAGGTGTACGCGCAGGCCGCCGAGGCCCGCGGCGCGTGGGACGCCCGGCTGGAGTCCCTGGTCGTGAACGCGGTGCTCAGCGGCGAGGCCGACGAGGGCGCGGTGAGCCGGGCCGCCGCCCTCGGCTGGAACTCCCCCGACCATGTCTGTGTGGTCCTCGGCACCGCCCCGGACGGCGACAGCGAGCTGACCGTGGAGGCCATCCGGCGCGCGGCCCGGCACGCCAAACTGCAGGTGCTCACGGGTGTGCTGGGCGACCGGCTGGTGGTGATCGCCGGTGGCAGCAACGAGCCGTTGCAGGTCGCGAAGTCGCTGATCGGGCCGTATGCGGCGGGGCCGGTGGTGGCCGGGCCGATCGTGCCCGACCTGCTGGCCGCGACCCGGTCCGCGCAGGCGGCGGCGGCCGGACTCAAGGCCTGCTCGGCGTGGCAGGACGCGCCGCGCCCCGTTCTGGCGGACGATCTGCTTCCGGAACGTGCGATCGCCGGTGATCCCAGTGCGCGCGAGCAACTGGTGGAGGAGATCTACAGACCACTGGAGGAGGCCGGCTCCGCTCTTCTGGAGACGCTCAGCGTCTATCTCGAACAGGCATCGAGCCTCGAAGGCGCGGCTCGTATGTTGTTCGTCCATCCCAACACCGTGCGCTACCGGCTCCGACGTGTGACTGACGTCACCGGCTGGTCGCCCTCCGATGTACGCTCTGCCTTCACCTTGCGGATCGCACTGATCCTGGGGCGTCTGGTGGATGGGGAACCCCAGCTCTAGGGTTTTGTCGGAGGGCTACAAAACCCCCTCGTGTTCTTCGTCCCTGTCCCCACGGGCGGCTGGAGCCGTCCCCAAGAGAGAGTGTGAGAGTGCTCGTACTCGTCGCTCCCGGCCAGGGCGCCCAGACGCCCGGCTTCCTGACTCCTTGGCTCGACCTCCCCGGCGCCGCCGACCGCCTCGGCGCGTGGTCGGACGCCATCGGGCTGGACCTCGCCCACTACGGGACCGAGGCCGACGCCGACGCGATCCGCGACACCGCCGTGGCCCAGCCGCTGCTCGTGGCGGCCGGACTGCTGTCCGCCGCCGCCCTGGGAGACCTCGTGCCCGGCGCGGTCGCCGGGCACAGCGTCGGCGAGATCACCGCCGCCGTGTTCGCCGAGGTCCTGGACGAAACGGCCGCGCTGACCCTCGTACGCAAGCGGGGCCTGGCCATGGCCGAGGCCGCCGCGATCACCGAGACCGGTATGTCGGCGCTGCTCGGCGGCGACCCCGAGGTGACGATCCCGCATCTGGAGAAGCTGGGGCTGACCCCGGCGAACGTGAACGGCGCGGGCCAGATCGTCGCCGCCGGCACCCTGGAGCAGCTGGCCGCCCTGGAGGCGGACAAGCCCGAGGGCGTCCGCCGCGTGGTGGCGCTCAAGGTGGCCGGTGCCTTCCACACGCACCACATGGCCCCCGCCGTGGAGACCCTCGCCAAGGCCGCCGAGGAGCTGACACCCGGGGACCCGAAGCTCACCTATGTCTCCAACAAGGACGGGCAGGCCGTCGCCACCGGCGCCGAGGTGCTCTCCCGGCTCGTCGGTCAGGTCGCCAACCCGGTCCGCTGGGACCTGTGCATGGAGACCTTCGAGGAGCTGGGCGTGACCGCGATCGTCGAGGTCTGCCCCGGCGGCACGCTCACCGGTCTCGCCAAGCGCGCCCTGCCGGGTGTGGCGACGGTGGCGCTCAAGACCCCCGACGACCTCGACGCCGCTCGCGCGCTCATCGCCGAGCACCAGAACTAGGAGCCCTGGAGCCATGTCGAAGATCAGGCCGAGCAAGGGCGCCCCTTACGCACGCATCCTCGGCGTGGGCGGTTACCGTCCGGTCCGGGTGGTGCCCAACGACGTGATCCTGGAGAAGATCGACTCGTCCGACGAGTGGATCCGCTCCCGCTCCGGCATCGAGACCCGGCACTGGGCGAACGACGAGGAGACCGTCGCCGCCATGTCGGTCGAGGCGTCCGGCAAGGCGATCGCCGACGCCGGGATCACCGCCGAGCAGATCGGCGCGGTCGTCGTCTCCACCGTCTCGCACTTCAGCCAGACCCCGGCCGTCGCCACCGAGATCGCCGACAAGCTGGGCACGGCCAGGGCCGCCGCCTTCGACATCTCGGCCGGCTGCGCGGGCTTCGGCTACGGCCTGACGCTCGCCAAGGGCATGGTCGTCGAGGGTTCGGCGGAGTACGTCCTCGTCATCGGTGTCGAGCGGCTGTCCGACCTGACCGACCTGGAGGACCGGGCCACCGCCTTCCTCTTCGGTGACGGTGCGGGCGCGGTCGTCGTCGGCCCCTCCGAGGAGCCGCACATCGGCCCGACGGTGTGGGGTTCCGAGGGCGACAAGTCCGGCGCGATCAAGCAGACGGTCCCGTGGAACGAGTACCGGATCGGTGACCTCGCAAGGCTCCCGCTCGACAGCGAGGGCAACGTCAAGTTCCCCGCGATCACGCAGGAGGGCCAGGCGGTCTTCCGCTGGGCCGTGTTCGAGATGGCGAAGGTCGCGCAGCAGGCGCTGGACGCGGCCGGAATCACCTCGGACGAACTGGACGTCTTCATTCCGCACCAGGCCAACGAGCGGATCATCGACTCGATGGTGAAGACACTCAAGCTGCCGGAGCATGTCACGGTCGCGCGTGATGTGCGTACCACCGGCAACACCTCGGCCGCCTCGATCCCGCTCGCGATGGAGCGGCTCCTGGCGACCGGTGAGGCGAAGAGCGGCGACACCGCGCTCGTCATCGGCTTCGGGGCGGGTCTCGTGTACGCCGCGACGGTCGTTACCCTCCCCTAGGCACCGCTGCCGGATCCTGTGGTCCGGCGCGGGAAAACGCACAACCTGCCGCTGACGCGGCGGGCCGCCAACCCTCTGGAAAACTAAGAAGGAGCGCCTGACATGGCCGCCACCCAGGAAGAGATCGTCGCCGGTCTCGCCGACATCGTGAACGAGATCGCCGGCATCCCGGTCGAGGACGTCCAGCTGGACAAGTCCTTCACCGACGACCTGGACGTCGACTCCCTGTCCATGGTCGAGGTCGTCGTCGCCGCCGAAGAGCGCTTCGACGTGAAGATCCCGGACGACGACGTCAAGAACCTCAAGACGGTCGGCGACGCGACCGAGTACATCCTCAAGAACCAGGGCTGATCCGGTGGGATCGGGTCCGGCCCGATCCCCCGCGGAGCAGTCCGTTTGCCCCGCCACCCGGCGGTGGCGCCGCTGAATCCTCGTAACCGTTGGAGAACATTCCCGTGAGCTCGACCAATCGCACCGTGGTCGTCACCGGTATCGGCGCAACCACACCGCTGGGTGGCGACGCGACTTCCACCTGGGAGGGACTGGTCGCCGGCAGGTCCGGCGTCGGTCCCCTGGAGCAGGAGTGGGCCGCCGACCAGGCGGTCCGTATCGCCGCGCAGATCGCCGTGGAGCCGTCCGAGGTCATCCCCCGGCCGCAGGCCCGCCGTCTGGACCGCTCGGCGCAGTTCGCGCTGATCGCGGCCAAGGAGGCGTGGGCCGACGCCGGTTACACGGAGACCTCGGCCGACGAGGGCACCGTCGACGCGGACCGCGTCGGCGCGGTCATCGCCTCCGGCATCGGCGGTGTGACGACGCTGCTCAACCAGTACGACGTGCTGAGGGAGAAGGGCGTACGCCGTGTCTCCCCGCACACCGTGCCCATGCTGATGCCCAACGGCCCGTCCGCCAACGTCGGTCTGTACGTGGGCGCGCGCGCCGGTGTGCACACCCCGGTCTCCGCCTGTGCGTCGGGCGCCGAGGCCATCGGCTACGCCATCGAGATGATCCGCACCGGCCGCGCCGATGTCGTGATCGCCGGTGGTACCGAGGCCGCCATCCACCCGCTGCCGATCGCCGCGTTCGGCAACATGATGGCGATGTCCAAGAACAACGAGGACCCGCAGGGCGCCTCCCGTCCGTACGACACCGGCCGTGACGGCTTCGTCCTCGGCGAGGGTGCCGGTGTCGTCGTCCTGGAGTCGGCCGAGCACGCGGCGGCGCGGGGTGCCCGGGTCTACGCCGAGGCCGTGGGCCAGGGCATCTCCGCCGACGGCCACGACATCGTGCAGCCGGAGCCGGGGGGGCGGGGCATCGCCCACGCCCTGCAGAACCTGCTGGACCGGACCGATCTGGACCCGGCGGAGATCGTGCACGTCAACGCGCACGGGACGTCGACGCCGGCCGGTGACATCGCCGAACTGAAGGCGCTGCGGAAGGTGTTCGGTGACGACACCGACCACTTCGCGGTGTCCGCGACGAAGTCGATGACCGGGCATCTGCTCGGTGGGGCCGGTGGGGTGGAGACGGTGGCGACGGTGCTCGCGCTGTACCACCGCGTGGCTCCGCCGACGATCAATGTGAACGACCTGGACCCCGAGGCCGAGGCCAACGCCGACATCGTGCGCGGTGAGGCGCGCAAGCTGCCGGTCGAGGGCCGCATCGCCGCCCTCAACGACTCCTTCGGGTTCGGCGGGCACAACGTGGTGCTGGCGTTCCGGACGGTCTGACCTCCGGCCGCCGCGGTCATACGCGCGGAGGAAGGGCCCCCACCGGACGGTGGGGGCCCTTCCTCTGTGCTGAGCGGCCGTCACACCACCTGGTGCAGCCAGCGGACCGGGGCGCCCTCGCCCGCGTAGCGGAACGGCTCCAACTCGTCGTCCCAGGGCTTGCCCAGGAGCTTGGAGAGGTCGGCCTCCAGGTCGGTCTCGCCTCGTTGGCTGCGGAGCAGGGCCGCGCGGAGGCGGTCCTCGGGGATGAGGATGTCGCCGTGGATACCGGTGACGGCGTGGAAGATACCGAGGTCGGGGGTGCAGCTGTAGCGCTCGCCCTCGGCGGTGGCACAGGGCTCGGCGGTGACCTCGAAGCGGAGGAGGTGCCAGCCGCGCAGCGCGGACGCCAGCTTGGAGGCGGTGCCGGCCTGGCCCTGCCAGGAGAACTCGGAGCGCCAGGTGCCCGGTGCGGCGGGCTGCCGGATCCAGTCGAGGTTCACCCGGGTCCCCAGAACACCCGCGACGGCCCACTCGACGTGCGGGCACAGCGCACGCGGCGCGGAGTGCACGTACAGGACTCCACGTGTCGTCACCGGGGCCTCCACAGAGCAGGACAGTTCGCGAATAGACGGATCGGCGGTGGCAGAGCGGCCACGTGGCGAGGCTACCGTGCGGCGGGGCAAGGAGTGTGACGTACCGTCGGAGCAGGCGCCAGGATGAACGCGGGTTTCACCCGAGGGGACGCCTGTGCGGTGGGAACAGTTGCACCTTCCGCCGCATCGGACCCAGGGCTTTCCCTCACCGGGAACTCCCGTGCGTTGTCATGGGTGGGAGCCGGCAGGCGCAGTACCGACGAGGGGACCAGGGGATGCGGAAGCGACGTCACCGTTCGAGGGCGGTGTTCGGCGCGGTCTCGGCGGCCGTCGCGGCGGCGGTCCTGCTGGCCGTGACCGGCTGCGACGCCACCGGCGGCGACTCCCCCGGCCCCGAGGGGACGGGGTCGCGGGCCAAGCCGTCCGCGTCGCCCACGCCCACCCCCGCCTGGGACACCACCCCCGAGTCGCTGGTCGCCGTCGGTGACTCGATCACACGTGGCTTCGACGCGTGCAAGGTGCTCTCCGACTGCCCCGAGGTGTCCTGGGCGACCGGTACCGACGCCTCGGTCGACAGTCTCGCCGTACGGCTGCTGGGCGCGTCCGGCGCGGCGGGGCGGAGCTGGAACTACGCGGTGACCGGGGCCCGGATGGCCGACCTGCCGAGCCAGGTGGCACGGGCGGTGACGCGTAAGCCCGAGCTGGTCACGGTGATGGTCGGGGCGAACGACGCGTGTCGCGCGACGGCCGCCGACATGACGCCGGTCGCCGACTTCCGCGCCGACTTCGAGGACTCGATGGCCACCCTGCGGGACTCGCTGCCCAAGGCGCAGGTGTTCGTGGCGAGCGTGCCGGATCTGAAGCGGCTGTGGTCCGAGGGGCGGAAGAGCCCGATGGGCAAGCAGGTGTGGAAGCTGGGCATCTGCCCGTCCATGCTGGCCGACCCCGACGCCCTCACCACGGTGGCCGGCGAGCGGCGCGACGCCGTCCAGGACCGGGTGGAGGCGTACAACGACGTCCTGCGCGAGGTGTGCGAGAAGGACCGCTACTGCCGGTACGACGAGGACGCCGTCTTCGACTACCGCTTCGGGCAGGCCCAGCTCAGCCAGTGGGACTGGTTCCATCCGAGTGTGGACGGGCAGGCGCGGCTGGCGGAGATCGCGTACCGGATCGTCAGCGCCAAGGAGTCGTGACCTAGGGTTTCGCGCATGAGCGAACTTTTCGGCACACTTTCCGACGGCACGCCCGTTCACCGGTGGACGCTGGAGCGGGGCGGCACCCGGGTGCGGATTCTGACGTACGGCGGGATCGTGCAGTCCGTGGAACTGCCCGACCGGGACGGGCGGACGGCGGACGTGGTGCTGGGGTTCGCCGACCTCGACGGGTATCTCCGGAATCAGGGGCCGTTCTTCGGCGCGCTCATCGGGCGGTACGCCAATCGGATCGCGGGCGGGAGGTTCACGCTCGACGGGCGGGTGTACGAACTGGCGCGCGACAACCCGCCGAACTCCCTGCACGGTGGCCCGCTCGGCTTCGACAAGCGGGTGTGGGCGGCGGAGGGTGTCGCGGACGGGGCCGGGGTGCGGCTGTCCCGGGTGAGCCCGGACGGGGAGGAGGGCTTCCCCGGGCGGCTGGAGGTGTCCGCGACGTACACGCTGGACGAGGACGGGGGTGCGCTGCGGATCGCGTACGAGGCGGTGACGGACGCGCCGACCGTCGTGAACCTCACCAATCACTCGTACTGGAATCTCGCGGGGGCCGGCAGCGGGAGCGCGGGTGGGCATGAGCTGCGGATCGCAGCGTCGCGGGTGACGCCGGTGGACGCGTCGCTGATTCCGACGGGTGAGCTGGACGAGGTGGAGGGGACGCGGTTCGACTTCCGTTCGGCGCGGAAGGTGGGGAGCGGGTACGACCACAACTTCGTGCTGGACAAGGGCGTTACGGGTCGGGCGGAGGGTGTCGCCGAGTTGTGGGACGCGGGGTCGGGGCGGGTGTTGAGTGTGGCTACGACCGAGCCGGGGATGCAGCTCTATACGGCGGATCATCTGGAGGGGGTGTTCGGGGCGGGGGACGGGGTGGCTCTGGAGACGCAGCGCTTTCCGGATTCGCCGAACCGGCCGCGGTTTCCCAGTGCGGAGTTGCGGCCGGGTGGCGTTTATCGGTCGGAGACGGTTTATGGGTTCGGGGTGCGTTCGTAGCGTGTTGGGTGCGGGTGGGTGGGGGCTGGTCGCGCCCGCGCGGCGGAGCCGCGTATCGACACAGCCCCGCGCCCCTGAAGAGCCTGGGGTCGCCCTACGCCTGGACCGGTGCCGTGAGACGGCGGTCGGCCAAGGAGCGGGCTGCCTCGACCTCGTATGAACCTGCCGCGTGCGCCCATGAGTTGGTCGTCTCGTCCCAGATCTCGAAAGCTCGGCGCGGGAGTTGGATGACTGCCTCCTTCGTCTCGCCCGGGGCTGCCTCGATCGTCGCGAAGCCTGCCAGCCAGCGGGCCGGGCGGGTCTCGTCCGGGGTCGTGGGAGCCAGGTAGAGCTGGATGGTTTCGCGGCCCTCGCGGGAGCCCGTGTTGCGGACCCGGACGGTGGCCGTCGTGCCGGTGACCTCCAGGGACTCGTAGGTCCAGTCGGTGTAGCCGAGGCCGTGGCCGAAGGCGTAGGTGGGGGTCGCCGGGTGGGTGGCCCAGGCTCGGTAGCCGATGAAGACGTCCTCGTCGTAGGGGAGTTCGCCCGAGGTGGGGGTGACCCTGGTGACGGGGGCGTCGGACAGGGTGCCCCAGGTGGTGGGGAGACGGCCGCCGGGCTCATGGGTGCCGGTGAGCACGTCGGCGAGGGCGGCGCCGCCCTCCTGGCCGGGGAACCAGGTGAGGAGGACGGCGGCGACGTCGTCGTGCCACGGGAGTTCCACCGGGGAGCCCGAGTTGACGATCACGATCGTGTCGGGGTTGGCGGCGGCCACCGCGCGGACCAGGTCGTCCTGCCGGCCGGGGAGGTGGAGGTCCGCACGGTCGAAGCCCTCGGACTCGACGCGGTCGGTGGTGGCGACCACGACCACGGCCGTGTCGGCGGCGCGGGCCGCCTCGACCGCCTCGGCGATCAGCTCGTCGGGGTCGCGCTGCGGCTCCTGGTGGCAGAGGGAGAAGCCGATGACCTTGAAGGGGATGTCGGCGGGGAGCGCCACGACATGGGTGAGGGAGATGTCGACGGGGGTGCCCGCCGTCAGCTCGACCTGGGCCCTCGGGACGGGGGCGCCGAAGAACGCCTGGAAGGGGTCGTCCTTGTCGCTGCGCTGGACGTCGTCGAAGTGGGTCGTGCCGTCCACGGTGAGGGTGAAGGCGCCGAGGCCCTTGATGCCGAGGGTGTGCGTGCCCGTCTCGCGCGGGATGAAGGTGCCGGTCAGCTCGACGGTGTGCAGGGTGGCGTGGGTGACGCCGTCGGGGAGGTCCGTACCCATCCACTGGAGCTGGCCGTTGGGGGCGGAGCCGGTGCCGAGGAGCGTGCCGGCGGAGTCGCGGCAGACGGCCCGGAGGGTGAACCCCTTGTCGGCCACGGCCAGTTCCTCGTTGGGGTCCGCGCCCACGACGTAGGTGAGCGCGCCTTCGGGGAGGGCGGCGGTGAGGCCGTCGAGCGGGGAGACGATCCGGGGCGGGAAGACGGTGGCGGAGCCGCCGCCGAGGACCCGGGCGTCACGGGCCGCCGCGCCGATCAGGGCCACCTTCGCGCCCGGCCGGAGAGGGAGGACAGCCCGGCCCTCCGAGGTCTCGTTGCGGACCAGGACGAAGGAGCGGCGGGCGATCTCGCGGGCCAGGGCCTCGCCGTCCACGGGGGCGGGGAGTTCGGTGACCACCGGGTCGGCGCCCTCCAGGATGCCGACGCGGGCGGCCAGCCGCAGCACCCGGCGGACCGCCTCGTCGACCTCGGCCTCCGTGACCTCCCCGGCGCGGACGGCGGTGGCCAGGGGCTCGCCGTAGACGGTGACCGGGCCGGGCATGGCGACGTCGAGACCGCCGGCGAGCGCGCCGGTGGTGGAGCGGGCGGCCATCCAGTCGGAGACGTTGAAGCCGTCGAAACCCCACTCGCCGCGCAGGACCTCGTTCACGAGGTAGCGGTGCTCGGTCATCGTGGAGCCGTTGACCTGGTTGTAGGCGGTCATGATGCCCCAGGGGTGGGCGTTCGCCACGATCGCCTCGAAGGGGGCGAGGTACAGCTCGCGCAGGGCGCGTTCGGAGACCAGGTTGTTCACCGTGAAGCGCTCGGTCTCGGCGTCGTTGGCGACGAAGTGCTTGACCGTGGTGCCGACGCCGCCGGACTGGACGCCGTTCACGTAACCGGAGCCGATCTCGCCCGTGAGGTACGGGTCCTCGCTGTACGCCTCGAAGTGACGGCCGCCGAGCGGGGAGCGATGCAGATTGACCGTGGGGGCGAGAAGGACGTGGACGCCCTTGCGGCGGGCCTCCTGGGCCAGCAACACGCCTGCCCGGCGGGCGAGTTCGGGGTCCCAGGTGGCGGCGAGGGCGGTCGGGGAGGGCAGGGCCACGGACGGGTCGTCGCTGGTCCAGCGCACCCCTCGTACGCCGATCGGGCCGTCGGACATGACGAGGGAGTCCAGGCCGATCTCGGGGAGCGCGGGCAGGGTCCACATGTCCTGACCGGAGAGCAGCCTCGCCTTGGCGTCGAGGTCCAGCCTGGCGAGAGCCTTCTCCACGGCCGCCTCGCGTGCCTCGTCGGCCGGGGTGGGAGCTGTACCCGGGGTTGCCGCCATCGCGGTGCCTCCTCGTCGAGTCCGTCATGTGCGTCATGTACGTCGCGTACGTCATGTGCGTCGAGTGCGTCATGTGCGTCGTGTCCGTACTGCCTTCCCATCGTGCATCCATTACCTGTCGATTGGTAGGTTTCGTTATTTTGCCGTTACTTTTCACGCTGTTCGGTGAAGGGGGATGCCGTACGGTTTTCGGCATGAGCGGTACCGGCGGAACCAGGGGTGTCCGGAGTGCGGAGCGGCGCGAGGAGATCGTGCTGGCGGCCCTGGAGGTGATCGCCGAGCGCGGCTACCGGGGTGCGAGCCTGGCCGCGGTCGCCCAGCGCGTCGGGCTCACCCAGCAGGGGCTGCTGCACTACTTCCCCACCAAGGACGCGCTGCTCGTGGCCGTCCTGGAGGAACGGGACCGGTGGGACGCCGTGCCCGACAGCCCGCTGCGGCTCGACCTGCTGGGCTCCCTCGTCGAGTACAACGCCATGCGTCCCGGCATCGTCCAGACCTTCTCCGCGCTGCTCGGCGAGAGCGTCACCGAGGGGCATCCCGCGCGGGAGTTCTTCACGGAGCGGTACGGGCGGGTGCGGGGGGCCATGGCGGCGGTGCTGCGCGCCGAGTACGGCGACCGGTTGCCGAGCGGGCTCACCCCGGAGCGGGCGGCGCCGCTGCTGGTGGCCGTGATGGACGGGTTGCAGTACCAGTGGCTGCTGGATCCCGGGAGCGTGGACATGGCCGAGGCGTGCCGGGACTTCCTGGCGCTGCTGGGTGAGGGTGAGGGTGAGGGTGAGGAGAGCGGGGAGAGCGGGGAGGGCGGGGAGGGCGGGGAGGGCGGGGAGGGCGGGGAGGGCGGGGAGGGCGGGGAGAAGGGGGAGGACGGGGTCACCTGAGTCGTCGGGCATGGCGTGCGCCCCATCCGTCGCGTGATACTGCCGCCGTCCGGAGCGAGACCCCCACGGCACGACAGCGACGGAAGGACCCGAACTCCCTTGACTTCCCTACCGACTTCCCGACGAGCACGCGGAGCGACGATAGGGCTGGCGGCGCTGCTGGCCGGTCTCTGCGCGCCCGCCTCCGCCTCCCCCGTGACCGCTTCGGCGTCGGCCCCCACCGTCGAGGAGCAGCGGCTCGATCGGGCCGTGCCCCAGGAGATCCTGCGGCGGTCCGGATTCGACGCCGTGGCACCGGAGTTCGCGCGGGCGCTGGGCGGGGCGCGGTCGTACGAGGACGCCGGCCGCGACCCCGGTGGCGGAGAGCAGCCCTGTCGTACGGCCGTGGAGATAGCTGTCGCGGATGGCCATGGCGAAGTCGGCGCCGGGGGCGATCACCGCGAGGACGGTGATGACCGCGACGGCGAGGATCTCGTTCACGCGCCGACCTCGGGCTTGCGGAACATGGGGTTCGGGTGGCCGTGGGGGACCTGGTCGCGCTCGTCCTCGCCGGTCGTCTCCTCGCCCAGCAGATCGCGGGCCATGAGGGTGGCGCCCGCGACCGCGCCCGGCATCAGGAAGACGGCGACGAACGGCACCAGGAACGCGAGGCCCAGCGGGGTGCCGAAGCCCCAGATCAGCGTCTTGCGGGAACGGAGGAGGGCGAGGCGGTCGCGGAGTTGGACGCCACGGCGCTGGAGGGCGACGGCGGTCAGTTCCTCGGTGAGGAAGAAGCCGGTCACGAAGAAGCCGATCACGGGGACGACGGTCTGGCCGATGAACGGGACGAAGCCGAGGGCGAAGAGCAGCACGGCCCACACGAGCGCCCGCGCGAGGACGCGGAGGCTGTCCCGGGCCGAGATCCACAGCTCCCGCCACAGCGGCAGGTCGGACTCGGGTGCGGTGCCGTCCGGGGAGACGTCCCGGTCGACCTTCTCCGAGAGGTTCTCGTAGAAGGGCTGGCCGATGAGGAGCGTCACGGCGGTGAAGGTGATGACGGCCAGCGCCAGGGCGAGGGCGAACAGCACGACGGTGAGCAGGCCGCGGAAGAGGCCGGGCCAGGGGCTGGACCAGTCGTCCGCGAAGGGGGTGGCCCAGGTGACGAAGTCCGGGCCCCAGGTGGCCAGGGCCACGAGGGCGGCTATGTAGAGGACGAGTGTGATCAGCCCCGGGATCAGGCCGAAGCCGTACTGCTTCCCGTGCCTGGCCACCCATCGTTGGCCCTGGACGAGGTACTGGAAACCCACCCCTAGATCGCGCATGGGCGCACTTTATCGTTCGGTTCGTTTGCGCAGGAGTGCTCGGGGGGTGGGGTGCGCCGGCGACTGCGGGTCGTGTGTGGTTGCTCGCGCCCGCGCGGCGGAGCCGCATATCGCTACAGCCCCGCGCCCCTTTAGGGCCTGCGGCCCCTTCAGGGCGCGAAGGGGCCCTTGGCCGTGAAGATCTGCTCGGCGAACCGGGTGCCGATGAGGCGGTGGGTCTGCGCGTCCGGGTGGAGGTCGTCCGGGAGGGGATGGGTGGGGGTGTCCTGCTCGCCGTAGAGGGTGAGGCCGTCCAGGTAGTGGAGGTGGGGGTCCTCGGGGGCGCGGCGGGTCACGATGTCCGCGAGTTCGTCGCGGATGAGGCGGAGGGTGAGTCGGCCGGGGGTGGGGTCGTCCGGGTCGCCCATGGCGCGGAAGCGGATACGGCCCTCGGCGAGGTCGGTGAAGTCGGGGGCGCTGGGGCCGGGGGTGTCCTCGTGGAGGGGGCAGAGGATCGGGGAGACGACGAGCAGTGGAGTGGTGGGGTGTCCGTCGCGGATCGTGTCGAGGAAGCCGTGGACGGCCGAGGTGAAGGCGCGCAGCCGCATCACGTCGTGGTTGACGAGGTTGATGCCGATCTTGACGCTGATCAGGTCGGCGGGGGTGTCCCGCATCGCGCGGGCGGTGAAGGGGTCGAGGAGGGCGCTGCCGCCGAGGCCGAGGTTGATGAGTTCGACGCCGGCCAGGGAGGCCGCGTGGGCGGGCCAGATGGCGGTGGGGCTCGCGGCGTCGGAGCCGTGGCTGATGGAACTGCCGTGGTGCAGCCAGACCTTGCGGCCGGAGTCGGGGACGGGCTCGACGGGGGCGTCGGTGCGCAGGGCGACGAGTTCGGTGGTCTCGTTGTGCGGGAGCCAGATCTCGACGGTCTTGAGGCCGCCGGGGAGGTCCGTGAAGGCCACGGTGCCGGGCGGGCCCGGCCGGTGCTCCGTCGTCCCCTCGGTCATGTCGATGGTGAGGGTGTTGCCGTCCGGCACGCCGGCCTGGGCGGTCAGTCGGCCGTCGACCAGGAGGTCGTAGAGGCCGTCCGGGCGGGGCGGGGCGCCCACGTACGTCCGTTTGGTGCGCAGGGCGTCGAGTTCGACGGTGGTGGCGCGGGTGCGGAAGACCAGGCGTACGCCGGAGGGCTGGGACTCGACCATGGCCAGCTGCGGGTCGGTGCACTGGGCGCGGGCGCGGGCGGGCAGCCGGTGCGGCAGTACGCCGTGCTCGGTGTGCTCCAACTCCAGGGCGCCGCGCAGGAGATCGGCGGTGAGGGGGGTGGTGGTGAGGGGGCTCGGGCTCGGGTGGGGGGTCTCGGGCATCGCTCAACCTGACGATCGGTGGGGTGGGTTGTCCGGCGGGGGGCGGCGCGGGGGCGCGCGGCGGTCAACCAGGGGGATCGGTCGGCCAGTTGCGCAGCAGGGAGTCGAGGGCGTCCAGGATCCGGTCCCAGCTCTGCTGCGAGTCGGGGGCGCTGTGGCTGAAGCCGCCGGACGCCTCCGTGCTGACGTAGCCGTGGAAGACGCTGCCGAGGAGCCGGACCGCGTGGGTCTGGTCCGGCTCGGTGAGGTCGTAGCCGCGCAGGATCGCCCTGGTCATCTGTGAGTGCCGGGCGCCCGCGCTCGCCGCCGCGGCCTCCGGGTCCAGTCTCAACTGGGCCGCCGCGTACCGGCCGGGGTGTGCGCGGGCGTAGTCGCGGTACACGTTCCCGAGCGCCGCGAGCGCGTCCTTCCCGGCCCGGCCGGCGAGCGCGGTGGCACCCCGGTCGGCGAGTTCCTCCAGGGCCAGCAGGGCGATGCGGGTCTTGAGGTCCTGGGAGTTGCGCACATGCGAGTACAGACTCGCGACCTTCACCTCGAAGCGCCGGGCAAGCTCGGAGACGGTCACCTCGTCGAAGCCGATCTCATCGGCCAGCTCGGCACCCGCCCGGACAAGACGTTCGGGGCTGAGGCCTGCGCGCGCCATGGTCATCCTCTCGCTCGACCCGGTCGATTATGCGGTTGCCTAAAAGTTTTAGGCAAATGGGATTACCTCTTAGGCTTCGAGGGTGCGGAAGAAGTCGGCCATCTCCGTGGCCACGGGGGCATGCCGGGTGATCAACGCCGCGGCCGTGTCCGGGATGCCGGTGGGGCGCTCACCCCGGGCGAATCCACGCCGGGGTCGCCGCCCCAGTGGGCGACGGCCCGGTCGATGTCGGCCAACTCCTCGGGGAGCGGTGTGGAGTGCGGCACCACCCGCCAGTGGTGCAGGAGCGGGAAGCCGTCGTACTCCCCCGCGAGCGCCCAGTTCGTCGTCATCGTGTGGACGGCGAGTTCCCGCCAGGCGCCGAAGCCGGGGCTGCCCACCGCCCCGACGCCGTACTGGCAGGAGAGGGGAAGCCCGAACAGGTTCGCCGTGGAGCGGATGTGCTCGGGCCGCCGTTCCAGGTCGGTGAGGGGGACGCGCTTCACGAAGACCGGGGTCCCGGCGACCTCCAGCGCTACCGACGTGCCGCCGATACCGGAGCCGATCGGGGCGGCCGTGTCGAGGAGTTCGGCAAGGGCGCGGTCGCTGTACAGGGCGAGGGCGGTGGACACGGCGCCGTGGGCGGTCAGGCGGGCGGCACGGGCGGTGGCGGCAGAGGTCATCGCTGATGTGTAGCACCCCGGGTCGGGTCGTCAGGCGGCCCTCGTCCCGCGTTCCCTGCCGGTCCCGCAGTTCCTTCGGTCCCTCGATGCCCTCGTGGCCGCCGTGCCCTCTTGTTGCGCACCGCCGCGAGCGGGCTTGAAATGAACCGGGACTTCGTCACCGCCTCGCAGCCCGAAGTGCGGGCGATGCGGCAGGTCCAGATCGACAAGCAGTCGGCCGTGATGCTCGATCTGCGCGGGTACGTAGAAGCAGCCTCTCGAGCCGACCACTCCCCCGCCCGGCGAGAACTACGAGTACGACCTGTTCGTCAACGCCCCGGGACTAAAGTCCCGGGCTTGCACAACGGGCGCCACTGGCTGTGGTGCTGCGTTTGCGTCTTGTCCCACGGTCCGCCTGGGGCTGCCGGAGGAGCACGAGCCGCGTTTCCGGACCGTCCTGCCGACCGCGCCGACGCCCGCGCAGCAGGCCGAGCTGGACGCCGTGGAGCGCGGCCCGCACACGCTGGCGTCGATCGCGTTCAACGGCCAGGTGCCGGAGCCGGGCGAGCTGACGGACTTCCCCAACGCCCGTGTCGTGCGGGCGAGCGGGCAGTCGTCGGCGGGCGGGGTCGCCTCGGCGCGCGGGCTCGCCGGGATGTACGCGGCGGCGATCAGCACGGTGGACGGCCGGCCGCCGCTGCTGAAGCCCGACACCGTCGCCGAGGTCGGCCGGATCCACTCCCTCGGCCACGACCTGGTGGCCCGTGCCCCCAAGGCGTTCGGCCTCGGCTTCCAGGCCACCGCCGAGAACCTCTACCCGTTCCTCGGCGCCGGCACGTTCGGCCACAGCGGCGCGGGCGGCTCCCAGGCCTTCGCCGACCCCCGCAGCGGCCTCGCCTACGGCTACACCCGCCGCCGTATGGCCTTCCCGGGCGGGGCGGCACCGGAGAACACGGGGCTGGTACGGGCGGTGCACCGCGCGGCGCTGGCGGTCTGAGAGGCGCACACACGAGAACGGAGCCCGCACCCCACGTCCAGGGGTGCGGACTCCGGCGTGTGCAACGAACGTGAGCGGGCGTTCGTCACGGTGGCGTCGGGCTCAATGTCGCGTCGGGCTCGGGGTCGCGTCGGGCTCGGGGTCAGAGCTTGACGATCATCTTGCCCGTGTTGTCGCCGCGCAGGACGCCGAGGAAGGCCTCCAGGTTGTTCTCGATGCCCTCGACGACGGTCTCGCGGTACTTGAGGGCGCCGGAGGCGACCCAGGGGCCGACCTCCTGGACGAACTGGGGCTGGAAGTCGTAGTGGTCGCCGACGAGGACGCCCTCGACGCGCAGGCGGTTCTGCAGGATCTTGACCATGTTGCGCGGGCCGGGGGTCGGCTCGGTCGAGTTGTACTGGGAGATCATTCCGCAGATCACGGCCCGGCCGCGCAGGTTGAGGGCGCCGATCGCGGCCTCCAGGTGCTCACCGCCGACGTTGTCGAAGTAGACGTCGATGCCGTCGGGGGCCGCCGCCTTGAGCTGCTCCCACACGGGGCCGTTCTTGTAGTTGAAGGCGGCGTCGAAGCCGTACTCCTCGACGAGCAGCTTGACCTTCTCGTCGGAGCCGGCCGAGCCGATGACGCGGGAGGCGCCCTTGAGCCTGGCGATCTGGCCGACCTGGCTGCCGACGGCACCGGCGGCGCCGGAGACGAAGACCGCGTCGCCCTCCTTGAAGGCGCCGACCCGCAGCAGACCCGCGTAGGCGGTGAGGCCGGTCATGCCGAGGACGCCGAGGTAGGTGGAGAGCGGCGCGGCGTCGGGGTCGACCTTCACGGCCTGCTTGGCGTCGAACGTGGCGTACTCGCGCCAGCCGCCGAAGTGCAGCACGTGGTCGCCGACGGCGATGTCTTCCGCCGCCGAGGCGACGACCTCGCCCACGGCCCCGCCCTGCATGACCTTGCCCAGCTCGAACGGGGCGACGTACGACTTCGCGTCGCTCATCCGACCGCGCATGTACGGGTCCACGGAGAGGTACTTGTTCCGTACGAGGACCTCACCCGCGCCGGGCTGCCGGATCTCCGCCTCGACCAGGGCGAAGTCCTCGTCCTTGGGCCAGCCCACGGGGCGGCTCAGCAGATGCCATTCACGGCTGGTGGCGGGGAGGGCGGGGGTGTCGGACATGGAGGTGGGCCTTCCTGCGGGTGCGGGGTGCATACCGTGCGGTTACTTCACTACCTGAAACAACCATGCGCTTTAATATTTCATGTTGTCAAGTAAAGAGGTAGCCTCGAAGCCATGTCCACCCAGAAGACGGCCCCCCGCATCGACCCGCTGACCATGGAGGTCGTCGAACTCATCGGCACGGTGGTGGCCCGCTACCACGAGGAGTACGAGGACGCCGCGGCCGAACACACGCTCACCGGCGCCCAGGCCCGCCTCCTGGGCCTCCTGTCCCTGGAACCGCTCCCCATGCGCCGCCTCGCCCAGAAACTCCGCTGCGAACCGTCCAACGTGACCGGGATCGTGGACCGACTGGAGGCGCGCGGCCTGGTCGAACGGCGTCCCGACCCGAACGACCGCCGTGTCAAGCTCGCGGCGGCCACGGCCGAGGGCCGCCAGGTGGCGGG
Source organism: Streptomyces phaeolivaceus (assembly GCF_009184865.1). Lineage (NCBI taxonomy): Bacteria > Bacillati > Actinomycetota > Actinomycetes > Kitasatosporales > Streptomycetaceae > Streptomyces > Streptomyces phaeolivaceus. The sequence continues at coordinate 2,725,576 of NZ_CP045096.1, forward strand.
CAGCCTCCGAGACTCCCTGGACTTCGCCCGCGAGCCGCTGGCCGGGCTGAGCGCCACCGAGCGGGAGTCGTTGCGGGATCTGCTGCGGCGGATGCTGGGGATGTAGGGAGCCTTCGCCCAAGCCCTGTCCGGGGACACCCCCACCCCGGGTCGGGGGTCCGCCGGATGGCCGGCGGCAGCGATGTGCAGTGATCGTGTACGGGTCACGACTGCCGGATCACGAGGTCGAACCGTGAAGCGGGCCGGCGCAGGCAGGGCCGCGGGCGCCGGGGCCGCGCGTCCGGAGCACGGGCTGATCGCGCTGCGACGGGATCCGCACCGGCGTCCCGAGGAGCCGGGGCAGGAGAGGTACACCGCCGGTGTGGTCGCCGCACGGGTCACCACGCCGCACGCCGCGTTCCCGCCCTTCAGCGGGGAGGACCTCGCGCCGGACGAGCGGGTCATCGGCGTCGGCGTACGGGGATGGCGGGGTGGATCACCGAGCGGACCCGGGGGCGACGAACGATGCACCGGATACCCCCAGGGGGTATCATCGGCCCAAGAGGAACCGCGCGGACGAGGACTCGGGAGGAACCCATGGACCACGGCGCCCATGACAGTCACGGCAGCCACAGCGGTCACGGCGATCACGGCGATCACGGGCCAGGAGCTGTCTCGTGGGGGACGGCCGTGAAGGCGACGTTGCACTGTCTGAGCGGGTGTGTCGTCGGGGAAGTGCTCGGGATGGTGGTGGGGACGGCGCTGGGGTGGGGGAATGCGCCGACCATGGTGCTGGCGATCGCGCTCGCGTTCGTGTTCGGGTACTCGTTCACGTTGTTCGCGGTGCGCGGGGCCGGGCTGGACCTCAGAGGTGCGGTGAAGGTGGCGCTGGCCGCCGACACCGTCTCGATCGCCGTGATGGAGCTGGTCGACAACGGGATCATCGCCCTCACACCGGGGGCGATGGACGCCGAGTTGTCGGACGGGCTGTTCTGGTCCGCCCTGCTGGGCGGTTTCGCGGTGGCGTTCGTGGTCACCACGCCCGTCAACAAGTGGATGATCGGCCGGGGCAAGGGGCACGCCGTCGTCCACGCCCACCACTGAGGCGACCCGCCGAGGTGTGCGGCGGGGACGGCGCCCGCCGCACGCCGACTCGGGCCGCCCGCCCTGGAGTCGGAGGGCTTCCGTAGGATGAGGGGCGTGACAGCCCGCGCACAGCGACACCACACGCGACCGCCCCTCGGGCGGTGGCGGGGGCTGCTCGTGCTCGGGCTGCTGGCCGGACTGTTCGGGATGCACGCGCTGGCACCCGGCGGTGCCGTCGGCGAACACGCCGAGCCTCGGCACCGGGTGACGGTCACGGCCGACGCCCACGAGGGGTGTCCGGGCGACTGCGGCACGGACCACGCCCAGCACGCCGACCCGACCTGTGTGTCGAGTGCGGTGAAGGACGGGCCGACACTGCCCGGTCTCGTCCCCGACCCGGTGGCCGTGCCGGTGACCGCCGACGCGGTGTGCGCGCACGCGGTCGCACCGCCGGACGGCGCACGCGCGCCCCCGTCCCTGGCGGAACTCCAACTCCTGCGGATCTAGACACCGCCACGCACCGCGCTCCCGGCCCCGACCGGCCCAGGCCCTCCGGGTCCGGCCCGGCCCGGCCCGGCGACACGGTGCGCTTCGGCACGTCCGGATCCCCACACCTTTCGCACAGCAGGAGTTCCAGCATGCGCACCACCCGTATCCGTATCCGTATCCGTACCCTCACTCGCCTCACCGCCCTGACGGGCGCGTCCGTCACCGCCGCCCTCGTGCTCGCCGCCTGCGGGAGCGACGGCGGGAGTGGTCACGACGGGGGCGGCCACGGCTCCGAGTCGGCGTCGGCATCCGCTTCGGCATCGGCGTCGGCGGGTGCCGGCGACGCGGCCGGCACCCACAACGCCCAGGACGTGGCCTTCGCGCAGGGCATGATCCCGCACCACCGGCAGGCGCTGGAGATGGCCGCGCTGGCCGCCGACCGGGCGGCCTCCGCCCAGGTCGAGGACCTCGCCGCGCGCGTGGAGAAGGCGCAGGACCCGGAGATCGAGACCATGACCGGCTGGCTGAGGGCCTGGGGCGAGGAGGTGCCGAACGGAACCGACATGCCGAGCTCCATGCCGGGCATGGAGCACTCGGGCGGCACCGGGGCGTCCGGGATGCCCGGGATGATGGACGGCCAGGACATGGCCGAGCTGGAGAAGGCGTCCGGCGCCGCCTTCGACACCCTGTTCCTGACCATGATGGTCGAACACCACGAGGGTGCCGTGGAGATGGCCACCACGGAGAAGGCCGAGGGCGAGTACGGGCCCGCCACGGCCCTGGCCGAGGATGTCGTCACCGCACAGACCGCCGAGATCACCGAGATGAACGAACTCCTCGGAAAGAGCGGCCGGGACTGACGGCCCCGCGAGGCGGGGAGGGGGCCGACATCCGCCCCCCCTCCCCGTCCCCTCCCTGTCCCCTCCACGCTCCCTCCCGCCCCCGCCGGTCCCGCCCGCTAGCATGTAATGCATGAATAGCGATGGTGACCCTTACGAGCTGACGGTGGGTGTGCCCTCCGTCGAGGAGTTCCGGCGGCTGCGCACCGATGCCGGGCTGTCCGACAAGGATCCCGGGGCGGTGGCGCTCGCCCTGCCGCAGACCTGGCACGGGGTGGTGCTCCGGCACGAGGGGCAGCCGATCGGGATGGGGCGCGTCATCGGGGACGGCGGTACCGCGTTCCAGATCGTCGACATCTGTGTGCCCCCGGCCCACCAGGGCCGGGGGCTCGGCAAGCGCGTCATGGCCGCGCTCACCGGGGAACTGGAGCGCCGGGCGCCCGCCACCGCGTACGTCTCCCTGATCGCCGACGGCCCCGCCCGCTTCCTCTACGAGAAGTTCGGCTTCGCCGACACCGCCACGCACGACTCGATCGGCATGTACCGCGTGATGCAAGGGAGTTCGGGGAGCGGCGGGGCGCGGGCGGGGGCCGAGGCATAGATCGGGTAGGAGGGACGGGTCGCCCGTCCCTCCTCCCACACCACCGGACATGCGGGTCACGCATCCGGCGGTTCACCAAGCTGGTCTCAACCGTTGCCAGGTCGGCTTGAGCATCTTCAGGCCCAGGTCGTCCCAGTAGGAGATGGGCAGTGCCCTGTCCAGAACAGGTGACTTCGCGACCCGCCAGTAGCCTTTGCTGCTGGCCGCCCATTCCCGAGCATCACGCTCACCGATCCCGAGCGCCCGCAGGTTACGACGTCTGGTCGCGTACCGTTTCCATTCCTTCCAGCGGATCTGCCGCATCCTGCGACGGAACCACTTGTCCAGCTCCTGGAACACCTTGGGAGTGTCCGCGAGCTGGAAGTAGCCCATCCAGCCTGTGGTGAAGCGGTTGATCTGCGCGATGCGGTCAGCCATCGCAACGCTCCACCGGCGCGAGGTCAGCTCCTTGAGCCGAACCTTCAGGCGTTCGACCGCCTTCGGGTCGACCCGGACCCTGACCTTCCCACCCCGGACAAAGTAGAAGCCGAACCCCAGCATCGTCATGACGGAAGCTGGGACCACCTTCGACTTCACCCGGTTGACCTTCAGTTTCAGCCGCTGCTCGACCACGGCCGTGACCGAGTCGAGCACCCTCTGAGCAGCCCGCCTGCTCCGCACGAAGATCCGCAGATCGTCGGCGTAACGTGCGAACCGGTGACCGCGCCTGAACAGTTCCCGGTCCAGGTCGTCGAGCATGATGTTCGACAGGACGGGCGAGAGCGGGGAGCCCTGCGGGGTCCCCTCCCTGCCCGGCGTCTTCACGCCGTCCACCATGACCCCGGCTTCCAGATACCTGCGAACCAGCTTCAGGACCCTGCGGTCAGTGACCTTGCGCGCGACCCGTGCCATCAGGACATCGTGCTGGACCCGGTCGAAGAACCGGTCCAGATCAAGGTCCACGACCCACCGGTTGCCGTCCTCGATGGCACGCCGCGCGACCCTGACCGCCTGATGGGCGGACCGGCCGGGACGGAACCCGAAGGACGACCCCGAAAAACCAGGATCGAAAATGGGCACGAGCACCTGCGCGACGGCCTGCTGGATCAAGCGGTCCAGCACCCGCGGCACCCCCAGCATCCGCTCACCGCCGCCAGGCTTCGGGATGATCACCTGACGGACCGGCGCCGGCCGGTAGATGCCCGCATCGAGTTCGGCCCGGACCTCGGGCCAGTGCACCGCGATCCACGGCCTGAGTTCGGCCGTGGTCATACCGTCCACCCCGGGAGCACCCCGGTTCACCTCGACACGGTTGAGCGCCGCGAGCAGGTTCTCCTTCGAGAGCATCAACTCCCAAAGCGAGGAACGCTGTTCGCGGTGAACGTCCTCCGTGGAGTGCGCCGACCGGCCACTACGCTCCGCCGTGGGCTCCGCCGGATGCACCGGCTCCTCCCCCCGCGGCACCGCCGAAGCAGTGTTGCTGCGGTCCCTGTGACCAGCACGAGCAACCACCACATCACCCGTTCCACTCGATGTTCAGCCCTTCCCAGCCACCGTGCCCATCCCGGCTGGTACTACGGCCTCTGCTGACTTCTGCCCGGTCAGCCCGCACCTTCCAGCACGGACCGTCGGCGCGGCGACATCTTCAGCACAACCGACACCCGGACAGATCTCCCCAGGTAAGAACGATCACTGTCCCTGGATCCCCGCCGCGTCTACGCACTGGCCTTCTTGGCAGTGACGGGCTTCACCTTCGCGTGCAGGCTCACCCGACCAGTACGCCTCATACACGGTTCGTGTTCCTCGGTACCCAGGTCTCGCCTCGGGCTTCCTCCAGACCCCACCTCACGATGACGCCCTTGCCTCCGGCTCGGGGTTAGCACCACCTCTTCCCCCAGGGGACTTCCACCCCCAAGCAACCGCCCATGCTGGGCGCACACGCGGGGGACGCCCGCCCTCGTGGGGCGGGCGTCCCCCGCCGCTCGGGTCCGCTCGGGTCCGCTCGGGTCCGCTCGGGTCCGCTCGGATCAGTGGGATCCGCTCAGGTCACGGTCATGTCTGCTTGCGTGCCGTCATCGCCCGCTGGATGAGGATGAAGGCGCAGAGGAGCACGCCCGTGGCGATCTTCGTCCACCAGGAGCTGAGGGTGCCCTCGAACTGGATGATGCTCTTGATCAGGCCCAGGACGAGCACACCGAAGAGGGTGCCGAGGACATAGCCGGAGCCGCCCGTGAGGAGCGTGCCGCCGATGACGGTCGCGGCGATCGCGTCGAGTTCCATGCCGACGGCGTGCAGCGGGTCACCGGACTGGATGTACAGCATGAACAGCAGGCCGGCCAGGGCCGAGCAGAAGCCGCTCACCGTGTACACGGCGATCTTGGTGCCGCCCTGCGGGAGACCCATCAGCATGGCCGACTGCTCGTTGCCGCCGATGGCGTACACCCGGCGTCCGAAGCGGGTGTAGTGCAGCACGTAGAACGCGATGGCGATGGCGACCAGGGCCGCGACCGCGCCGATCGACAACTCCCCCAGCCCGAGCGACACCCGCGTCTGGGCGAGGCTGCTCACCGAGGAGTCGCTGATCGAGATCGACTCCTTGCTGATGACCAGGCAGAGACCGCGGAAGAGGAAGAGCCCGGCGAGGGTCACGATGAACGGCTGGATCTCGAAGTTCTGGATCACATAGCCCATCAGGAACCCGCCGAACGCGCCGACGCCCAGGGCGAGGAGGACGGCGAGCGGCAGCGGCACCCCCTGGCGCTCCACCAGCCAGGCGGTGAACATCGTGGTGAAGCCGATCACCGAGCCGACGGACAGGTCGATGCCGCCGGACAGGATGACGAAGGTGACACCGACGGCGGCGACCAGCAGATAGCCGTTGTCGATGAAGAGGTTGAGGAAGACCTGCGGTTCGCCGAAGCCGTAGTTCTGGTAGCGGCTCAGGCCCGCGATGTACATCGTGAGGAAGAGCGCGGCGGTGACCAGGACGGGCAGCCGGCGGTCGCCGAGCACCTGCGCGGCCTTCGACGGCGTACGGCTGTCCGGGGCCGCGGGGGTCTTGGTGGTCGCGGTCATCACGACACCTCCATCTTGGGGGCCGCGTCGGCGGGCGCCGCGGGGGTCTTCACCGGAGCCGCGGGCGACGTACCCGTACCGCCGCCGCGCGCACCGGACTTGGGGCCGAACCGGGCGCCGAAGACCTTCGCGCGGAACTTCGGGGACTGGAGCAGGCAGACGACGATGACGACGGCGGCCTTGAAGACCAGGTTGGTCTGGGTGGGCACGCCGATCGTGTAGATCGTGGTGGTGAGGGTCTGGATGACCAGGGCGCCGATCACCGTGCCGCCGATGGAGAACCGGCCGCCGAGCAGGGACGTGCCGCCGATGACGACCGCGAGGATCGCGTCCAGCTCGATCCACAGGCCGGCGTTGTTGCCGTCCGCGGCCGAGGTGTTGGAGCTGATCATCAGGCCCGCGATGCCCGCGCAGAGGGCGCAGAAGACGTACACCATGATCTTGATGCGGCGGGAGCGGATGCCGACCAGGCGGCTGGCCTCGGCGTTGCCGCCGACGGACTCGACGAGGAGGCCGAGGGCCGTCTTGCGGGTCAGGGCCACGGTGACGGCGACGACGGCGGCCACCACGAAGATGGAGAAGGGCAGCGTCAGCCAGTAGCCGCCGCCGATCAGCTTGTACGGCTCGCTGTTGATGGTGATGATCTGGCCGTCGGTGATCAGCTGGGCGACACCCCGGCCCGCGACCATGATGATCAGCGTGGCGATGATCGGCTGGATGCCCATCCGGGCGACCAGGAAGCCGTTCCAGAGGCCGCAGACGACCGCCGCCACCAGGCCGATGCCCATCGCCAGGAAGACTCCGGCCAGCGCGTTCTGGTCGGCCTGGTCGCTGATGTACGAGCAGGTCAGGGCGCCGGTGATGGCGACGACCGCGCCGACCGAGAGGTCGATGCCGCCGGTGGCGATGACCAGGGTCATCCCGACGGCCACCAGGATCAGGGGCGAGCCGAAGAGCACGATCGAGACGAGGCTGCCGTAGAGGTGGCCGTCCGTCATCTTGATCGAGAAGAAGTCGGGGGTGAAGGGGACGTTGATCAGCAGCAGGGCTATCAGGACCGCTACGGGCCAGAACAGGTGGTGGTGTGTCAGCGCCCGCCAGCGGGATGCCGTGCCGGTCGTGGCCGTCGTCGCCACAGGTGGGGTGCTCACTGGTTCTCTCCGTGTTCGCCGCTCGCGATGGTCTCCAGGATCCTGCTGGTGGTGATCTCCGGCCCGTTGGTGAGCTTCGCCACCAGCTTGCGGTCGCGCAGCACGCCGATGGTGTGGCTGAGGCGCAGGACCTCCTCCAGCTCGGCCGCGATGTAGAGGACGGACATGCCGTCCTCGGAGAGGGAGACGACCAGTTTCTGGATCTCGGCCTTGGCGCCGATGTCGATGCCGCGCGTGGGCTCGTCGAGGATCAGCAGCTTGGGCTGGGTGATCAGCCAGCGGGCGAGGAGCACCTTCTGCTGGTTGCCGCCGCTCAACTGGCCGACGCGGGCCTCGGGGTTGGCGGGCCGGATGTCGAGGGCCTTGATGTACTTGGCGACCAGTTCGTCGCGCTGGGCGGCCGGGATGGGCCGGGTCCAGCCGCGGGACGCCTGGAGGGCCAGGATGATGTTCTCGCGGACCGTCAGATCGGGGACCAGGCCCTCGGTCTTGCGGTTCTCCGAGCAGAACGCGACCCCGGCGCCGATGGCGTCGTTCGGGGCGCTCATGGAGACCTGTCTGCCGCCCACGGTGACCTTGCCGCTGTCGGGCTGGTCGGCGCCGAAGAGCAGCCGGGCGAGTTCGGTGCGGCCCGAACCGAGCAGGCCGGCGAGGCCCACGACCTCGCCCTTCTTGATGTCCAGGTCGAAGGGGGCGATACCGCCCGTGCGGCCGAGGCCGTCCGCGTGCAGCAGGGTCTCGCCGACGTCGGCGTGCAGCTGCTGCTCGTGCAGCTCCTCCAGCTGGTCCAGGTCCTTGCCGATCATCAGCTGGATCAGACCGACCTGGTCGAGTTCGCTGACCAGGTGCTCGCCGACGAGGGTGCCGTTGCGCAGGACGGTCATCCGGTCGCAGATCTCGTAGATCTGGTCGAGGAAGTGGGAGACGAAGAGGATCGCCACCCCCTCGTCCTTCAACCGGCGCATCAGCCGGAAGAGTTCGAGGACCTCGTCGCGGTCGAGGCTGGACGTCGGCTCGTCGAGGACGAGCACCTTGGTGCCCTTGCCCTCGGTGTCGCCGGTGCCCACCGACCGTACGATCGCGACCAGTTGCTGCACGGCCAGCGGGTACGAGGAGAGCGGGGCCGTCACGTCGATGTCGAGGCCGAGCCGGTCGACCAGCTCCGCGGCCTCCTTGCGCAGCCGCTTCCACTGGATGCGGCCGAAGCGGGTGGGCTCGCGGCCGATGAAGATGTTCTCCGCCACCGAGAGGTTGGGGCAGAGGTTGACCTCCTGGTAGACCGTGTTGATGCCGGCCTGCTGCGCCTGCAGCGGGCTGGCGAAGCGTACGGACCCGCCGTCGAGGGTGATCGTGCCGCCGTCCAGGGTGTAGACCCCGGTGAGCACCTTGATCAGGGTGGACTTGCCGGCGCCGTTCTCGCCCATCAGAGCGTGTATCTCGCCGGGGAAGAGCCGGAAGTCGACGCCCGACAGAGCCCGTACCCCCGGAAACTCCTTGACTATGCCCGTCATCTCCAGGACGGGCCGCGGCTCTGCCATGGCAGCGCTCCTAAGCAAAATCATCGTGGTGTGCAGGCCCGCAGGGAGCCCCGGGTGCCCGACGGGGGGTCGGACGGGGGCTCCCTGCCGGTGGGGTCAGTACTTGCGGGTGGGGAGGGCGTCCTTGGCCTGGTCCTGCGTGAAGTCGCTCTCCTTGGTCTTGATCCAGCGCTCGACCGTGCCGCCGTCGTGGACCGTCTGGACGACCTCCATCAGCTGGGGGCCGAGCAGCGGGTTGCACTCGACGATGGCGTTGATCTTGCCCTCGGACATGGCCACGAAGCCGTCCTTCACACCGTCGACCGAGACGATGAGGATGTCCTTGCCGGGCTTCTTGCCGGCCGCCTCGATGGACTGGATGGCGCCGATGGCCATGTCGTCGTTGTGCGCGTAGAGCACGTTGATGTCCGGGTTGGACTGCAGGAAGGCGGCCATGACCTGCTTGCCGCCGGCCCGGGTGAAGTCACCGGTCTGGGTGACGACGATCTCCCAGTCGTCCTTGTGCTCGGCGTCCATGACCTCCTTGAAGCCCTTGGCGCGCTCGATCGCGGGGGCGGCACCGGTGGTGCCCTCCAGCTGGGCGATCTTCACCTTGCCCTTGTGGCCGGCCGTCTCCAGGACCTTCTCCAGGATCTTGGCGGCGCGGCGGCCCTCGTCGGTGAAGTCGGAGCCGACCAGGGTGACGTACAGGGACTCGTCGGAGGTCTCGACGGAGCGGTCGGTGAGGACGACCGGGATCTTCGCCGCCTTGGCCTCCTTGAGGACCGCGTCCCAGCCGGTGACGACCACCGGCGAGAAGGCGATGACGTCGACCTTCTGCGCGATGTAGCTGCGGATCGCGGAGATCTGGTTCTCCTGCTTCTGCTGCGCGTCGGAGAACTTGAGGGTGTAACCCGCCTCCTTGGCCGCCGACTTCACCGAGTCGGTGTTGGCGCTGCGCCAGCCGCTCTCCGAGCCGACCTGGGAGAAGCCGAGGGTGATCTTCTTGCTGCCGCCGCCGGAGGAGTCCGAACCGGTGGAGCTGTCGTCCTCCTTGGCACAGGCCGTCAGACCGGCCGCAGCCGCCACGCCGACCGCCGCGGTGAGGAAGTTACGTCTGTTGAGCATGTCTTCTCCTTTGAAGAGCCGGTCCGGGAACGGACCGCTGGTACTCGTGGTGGACCGGCCGCACTGCGTTCAACCTGTCGGACTGCGTCCAACCTGTCGATCATCGTTCGAAATGTCGGCCATGCTGAGGGTGAGTGACGCTGAGGTGCTCGATGCCGCGTCAACCCGGAGGGCTCGCCGGCTGGGGAAGGTACGGGAAGGTACTGGCGCGGACGACGAGTTGGGGTTCGATGGCGATCCGGGACGGCCCGGCAGGGGTCCGGCCCTCGATCAGGTCGAGCAGCAGGGCGATACCGCGCCGGCCCACCGTGGTGAAGTCCTGCCGGACGGTGGTGAGGGGCGGGGCGAAGAACTCCGACTCCGGGATGTCGTCGAAGCCGACCACCGCGACGTCCTGGGGTGTGCGTACGCCCGCCTCCCGCAGCGCGCGCAACACCCCCAGTGCCATCTGGTCGTTGGCGACGAAGACGGCGGTCAGACCGCGGCCCACCCAGCCGGCCAGTTCCTGGCCCGCCCGGTAGCCCGACAACGGACTCCAGTCCCCGCGCAGCGGCTGCGGCGGTTCGACGCCGGCCTCTTCGAGGGTGGCCCGCCAGCCGACCGTACGGTCCGCCGCCTCCTGCCAGTCCTCGGGTCCGGCGAGGTGCCAGACCCTGCGGTGGCCCGCGGCGAGCAGATGGCCGGTGGCCAGCCGCGCGCCCAGTTCCTGGTCCACGTTGACGCTGGGGATCTCGGAACCGGAGCCGGTGCCGACGGCCACCACCGGGAAGGGGTGGCGGAGTTCGGCGAGGGCGGAGACCGCCGAGCGCTGCGGGGCGAGGGCGATCACTCCCTCCACACCGCCGTCGCTGAGACGGTCGACGGCCTCCGAGAGCGTCTCCACGGTCAGTTCGCGCAGACTGACCGTCGAGACGAGATACCCCTCGGCGCGGGCCGCCTCCTCCAGCGCGAACAGGGTGCTGGCGGGGCCGTAGAGCGTGGTGTTCGAGGCGACCACGCCCAGGGTCTGGGTGCGCCGGGTCACCAGGGCCCGTGCGGAGGAGTTGCGGCGGTAGCCCATCTCCTCGATCGCGCGCTGCACCCTGACCCGGGTCTCGTCCTTCACGTTGGGGTGGTCCCCCAGGACGCGGGAGACGGTCTGGTGGGAGACACCTGCCTGGCGTGCCACGTCGGCCATGGTGGGCGGCCGGAGCTGCGAGTGGGTCACGGCCGCACCTCCTCGGTGGTCGACGGTGGACGGGTTGGTGGTGCGGACGGGTCCGGTGTTGCCGACAACTCGCCTGTCGTGGACGAGTCCGGTGCGGCGGGCGGATGGTTCCGCGCCGTCGGCTTCACGCCGGAATTCCGAAAAGCCCCAGGTAGGCCACTGGTAAGGCGAGTTGGGGCGCTGCTGGCACGGCGCTCGTACCTCCTCGGATGCCCTGGGGCGTCGACTGGTGAATGCGGAGGTCATTGTGAGCGCTAACAATTCATGGCGGTCAAGAGGGCTGCGTCAGGGAAGTCGTCACGGTTGAGTAACGCGCGGTTCACACAGGGCGCCGGGAGGCCGGGTCGGACATGCCGGAGCCCCCGGGCGATGACCCCTGCCCGGGGGCTCCGACCTGCGGTTATCGCTACGAGCACCACCACAGGAACTGCTTGCAGGTCGCCGAGGGACTGGGCTCGGGAGCCGGCTCGTCGGCGGTCGGTTCGGTGGTCGGGGTGTCGGTGTCCTCGGGGCCGGCGGTGGGGTCCTGAGCCGTGGGGGCCGGGGTCGCGGAGGCGTCGGAGGCCGAGCGGTCCTTGGGCTTGTCCTCGTCCTCGGCGGCGTCCTCGTCCGCGGACTTCTCGGACTCGGAGGCCGACGGGGAGGCCGACTTGTCCGGCTTCTTCCCGTCCTTCCCGGCGTCGTCGGCGGTGCCGGAGCCGTCGCCGGCGTCTTCGGCGCCGTCGGTCGTGGCCGACGGGGACACGTCGGAGACGTCGTCCACGACAGCCGCGCGGGGCTCCCGCGGGGGTGCCTCCATGCCGAGTTCGGCGAGGCTCAGTCCGGCCGCGGCGAGCAGCAACCCGGCTCCGGCCAGCAGCACGCGCCGGCGCCGACGGCGATGGGCCGCGGCCTTGCGGTCGCGGCGTCCGGCCCGCGCGTTCCGGCCGAGCCCCCGGGACCGGGACCGGCGTCCGCCACCCGTGACCTCGGAGGCGTCGGGGGTGTCGGGGTCGGCGGGGGTGTCGGCCTCGTCGAGGGCGTCGGCGTCCTCGGGGGCACCGTCCTCGGCCGCACCGCCCCGGTCGGCGCGCTCCACCCGAGCGCCCCGGCCACGGCCACGGCCTCGCCCCCGGGCGCGGCGGCCACCGCTCGGCTCGCCGAAGGCGCCGGGGACGTCGCCGGCATCACCCCCGGCCGGGCCGTCGCGTTCGTCCGGGGCCATGTCGTCCCGGGCGGCCGACGCGTCCGCGTGGGCCCGGCATTCTTCGGCCGACGCGCCGCACCCCGAGCAGGAGAGGGCGCCATTGAGGTGCCGTTGGCACGGGTGGCAGTAATCCATGACGCCGGAAGATTATGTTCCGCAGCGGTGACGTTCCCGGGTGGGCCCGTGAAGGTTGTGTGGGGGCCTCGTGGACCGGCCCGCCGGGCGCGGTACGGTCCGGATCATTTGCGCGCGATCCCGGCCATCGCCGCCATCGACGCGAAACCGTTGTGCGTTCGACCCATTGACACTCCGACCGGGTCGTCCTTACTGTCGCGACCAGCATTTCGAACGAGCGACGAAATTTCGAACAGACCACAGAGGACAGGGAGTACCGTGCGCATCACGGGAATCAGCACGCACGTGGTCGGGACGCCGTGGCGAAACCTGACCTACGTCCTGGTGCACACCGACGAGGGGCTCACCGGCGTCGGCGAGACCCGCATGCTGGGCCACACCGACGCGCTGCTCGGCTATCTGCACGAGGCGAAGACCAACCACATTCTCGGCTCCGACCCGTTCGCTGTCGAGGATCTCGTCAAGCGGATGAAGTACGGCGACTACGGCCGGGCCGGCGAGATCGTGATGTCCGGCATCGCCGTCATCGAGATGGCCTGCTGGGACATCAAGGGCAAGGCCCTCGGCGTGCCGGTCTGGCAGCTGCTCGGCGGCAAGGTCACCGACAAGGTCAAGGCGTACGCCAACGGCTGGTACACCACCGAGCGCACCCCCGAGGCCTACCACAAGGCGGCGAAGGGGGTCATCGAGCGCGGTTACAAGGCGCTCAAGATCGACCCCTTCGGGACCGGCCACTTCGAGCTGGACCACGAGCAGAGCCTGTACGCGGTCTCCCTGATCGAGGCCGTGCGCGACGCCATCGGGCCGGACGCCGAGCTGATGCTGGAGATGCACGGCCGGTTCTCGCCCTCGACCGCCGTGCGGCTCGCCAAGGACCTGGCGCCCTTCAAGCCCGCGTGGCTGGAGGAGCCGTGCCCGCCGGAGAACCTGAAGGCGCTGGAGAAGGTCGCCGCCAAGGTGGACATCCCGGTGGCCACCGGTGAGCGCATCCACGACCGGATCGAGTTCCGGGAGCTCTTCGAGAGCCAGGCCGTGGACATCATCCAGCCCGATGTCGGCCACATCGGCGGCATCTGGGAGACCCGCAAGCTGGCCGCGACCGCCGAGACCCACTACACGCTGGTCGCGCCGCACAACGTGGGCGGTCCGGTGCTCACCGCGGCCTCCCTCCAGGTCGGCTTCACCTCCCCGAACTTCAAGATCCTGGAGCACTTCAACGACTTCGCGGACGCGGAGATCAAGAAGATCGTCTCGGGTGCGCCGGAGGTCATCGACGGCTACTTCCACCTCTCCGACAAGCCCGGCCTCGGGGTCGAGCTGGACGTGGACGCGGCGGCGGAGTTCCCGCAGCAGCAGGCCCGGTTCGACCTGTGGGCCGAGGGCTGGGAGCAGCGCAAGCCCAAGGGGACCGAGTGAGCGCCTCGCCCGACGCGGCCGACGCCGGCTCCCCGGCCGCCGCCGTCGTCATCGAGGCACCGGGCGAGCACCGGCTCGTCCCGCACGAGGCCCGGCGGCCGGAGGCCGGCGAGGCCCTGGTCCGGGTGCACGCCTCCGGGATCTGCGGCAGCGACCGCGAGGTCTTCCAGGGCAACCGGCCCGAGGGGTACGTCCGTTACCCCCTGACCCCGGGCCACGAGTGGTCCGGGACGGTCACCGCCGTGGGTGCCGGTGTTCCTTCAACTCTTGTAGGGCGCAAGGTAGTTGGCGAGGGTTTCCGCAACTGCCAGGTCTGCGACCGCTGTCACGCGGGCGAGACCACGCTGTGCTCGGCCGGGTACGAGGAGACCGGGTTCACCCAGCCCGGCGCGATGGCCACGACCCTCACACTGCCCGCCCGTCTGCTGCACGTCCTGCCGGACGACGCGGATCTGACGGCGGCGGCGCTGCTGGAGCCGGCCGCGTGCATCGCCGCCGCCGCGCTCAAGGCGAACGCCGTCCCGGGCGAGCGGGTCGCCGTGGTGGGCACCGGAACGCTCGGCATGTTCGCCGTTCAGTTCTTGAAGGCGGCCTCCCCCGCCGAGCTGCTCGTCGTGGGCACCCGTCCGGACCGTGCGGAGCTGTCGAAGCGGTTCGGCGCCACGGACTTCCGTACCAAGGACCAGGAGCTGCCGGGCGACTTCGACGTCGTCATCGAGACCGCCGGGTCCGCGGACGCGGCGCGCACGGCCGCCGCCCTGCTGCGGCGCGGCGGGCGGCTGGTCCTCACCGGCATCCCGGCGCCGGGCGCGGACGGGCTCGACCCGACGGATCTCGTCGTACGGCAGCTGGAGGTGCACACGGTGTTCGGCGCGGCGCCGGACGCCTGGGCGCACACCGTGCGGGTCTTCGGGGCCGGACTGCTGGACCCGCTGCCGCTCGTCACGCACGAGCTGCCGCTGGAGGAGTTCTCGCAGGCCATCGAGCTGGTGGGGTCGGGCGACCCGACCGTCGGAAAGGTCCTGCTGCGGCCATGACACACCCCTGAGCCGTACGCCGGTACGGGGCACCTGACGACTTCGTACCGGCGTACACCCAAGAGCTTTGTGCACCAAGAGCCGCGAACCTTGTCCGAAATATCGAATCTGATCGCAGCAGAAGGACAGCTTGTGACCGACACCACCGCTCCGGCGCCGCGCCGACCCGGCGAGCAGGCCCTCGCCGCGCTCGGGCTGAACGCACCCGCACTCGACCCTTCCGACGCCTCCCCGCACACCTTCCCCGAAGGCGGGCGCTGGCGCACCGAGGTGCCCTCCGTGGAGGGGCCCGAGGCGCTCGCCGTGGTCCTCAAGGAGGCCTCGCGGCTCGACGTACCGATCCACCGGATCAGCCAGGGCAGCGGTGTCTGGATGCTCACCGACGCCGAGATCACCGAGATGGTGGAGGCGACGGCCGAGCGCGACATCGAGCTCTGCCTGTTCACCGGCCCGCGCGGCACCTGGGACATCGGCGGCTCCACCCGTACCGACTCCAAGGGCGCGGGCCTGCGGGCGCGCGGCCACGACGCGGTCGCCGGCTGCGTGGAGGACGCCGTGCGCGCGACCGAGCTGGGCGTCAAGTGCCTGCTCGTCGCCGACGAGGGCGTGCTGTGGACGCTGCACAGGGCCCGCGTGGAGGGCATCCTGCCCGCCGACACGACCTTCAAGGTGTCGGCGCTGATCGGACCGGTCAACCCGACCGCGTACGCCGTGTACGAGAACCTCGGCGGCGACTCGATCAACGTGCCCAGCGATCTGACGCTCGATCACCTCACGGAGATCCGGCGGGTGTCGGGGGCTCCGATGGACATGTACATCGAGGCACCGGACGACCTCGGCGGCTATGTGCGGATGTACGAGGTCGCCGAGCTGATCCGGCGCGGCGCGCCGATCTATCTGAAGTTCGGCCTGTCGAAGGCGCCCGGGATCTACCCCTACGGGCACCACATGCGCGACCTCACGCTGTCCACGGCCAAGGAGCGCGTACGGCGCGGTCGGCTCGCCCTGGACCTGCTCGCGCGGCACGGCGCGGACGGCGACATGGCGCCGCTCGGCTCGCGGCTGCCGGGCGCTTTGAAGCGATTCGGAACACCCGCTTAACACGCGCGCATAACGTTCCGGACAACTGGCTTCACAGACCAACACACGGTCGCACAGAATCCCCCACATCTTCTCTGGCGTCCTGTCGGCTCATGAAGCGCCGTCCCCGCCAGAACGTTCCAGGCCTTCAAGACATCAAGGATGATGATCATGCGCAGTCGCCGAGCCGCACTCGCCGCCATAGCCTCCGCCGCGTCCCTGGCACTGACCCTGTCCGCGTGCGGCCAGAGCGGCTCGGGCGGCAGCGAGGAGAAGTCCTCGGGCAGCACCAAGGGCGCCACCATCGGTATCGCGATGCCGACCAAGTCCTCGGAGCGCTGGATCGCCGACGGCAAGAACGTCGTCGAGAACCTGGAGGCCAAGGGCTACAAGACCCAGCTGGTCTACGGCGAGGACCAGCCCGAGACCCAGGTCTCGCAGATCGAGACCCTGATCTCCCAGAACGTCAAGGCGCTGATCATCGCGGCGATCGACAACAAGTCGCTCGAAAACGTGCTCCAGCAGGCCAAGGAAGCGAACATCCCGGTCATCTCCTACGACCGGCTGATCCTCGGCAGCGAGAACGTCGACTACTACGCCTCCTTCGACAACACCAAGGTCGGCGAGCTCCAGGCCAACTACATTGTCGAGAAGCTGGGCCTCGCGGACGGCTCCAAGAAGGGCCCCTTCAACATAGAGCTGTTCGCCGGCTCCAACGACGACAACAACACCAAGTACTTCTTCAACGGCGCGATGAGCGTGCTCCAGCCGTACATCGACGACAAGAAGCTCGTCGTCCAGTCCCAGCAGACCAAGCTCACCCAGGTCACCACCCTGCGCTGGGACGGCGCCACCGCCCAGGGCCGCATGGACGACATCCTCACCGCCTCGTACAAGACCGAGAAGGTCGACGCGGTGCTCTCGCCGTACGACGGCATCTCCATCGGCATCCTGTCGGCGCTGAAGTCCGACGGCTACGGCACCAAGAGCAAGCCCCTGCCGGTCCTCACCGGCCAGGACGCCGAGCTGGCCTCGGTGAAGTCGATCATCGCGGGCGACCAGACGCAGACTGTCTACAAGGACCTGCGTGAGCTGGCCAAGGTCACCTCGAACATGGTCGACGCCGTGCTGAACGACAAGAAGGTCGAGACCAACGACACCACGACGTACGACAACGGCGCCAAGGTCGTCCCGGCCTACCTGCTGGAGCCGGTGAGCGTCGACAAGACCAACTACCAGAAGGTCCTCGTCGACGGCGGCTACTACACGGCCGACCAGCTCAAGTAAGCGTCGACCCTCACGGATTGGAAGGCACGACCATGGCGGGACCCGTCCTGGAAATGCGCTCGATCGTCAAGACCTTTCCTGGTGTCAAAGCGCTGTCGGACGTCACACTGACCGTCCGTCAGGGCGAGGTCCACGCCATCTGCGGTGAGAACGGCGCCGGAAAGTCGACCTTGATGAAGGTGCTCTCCGGCGTCCATCCGCACGGCAGCTACACGGGCGACATCCTCTTCGAGGGTGCGGCCTGCGAGTTCAAGGACATCCGGGCCAGCGAGCACCGCGGCATCGTCATCATCCACCAGGAGCTGGCGCTGGTGCCGTTCCTGTCGCTCGCGGAGAACATCTTCCTCGGCAACGAGCACGCCACGCGCGGGGTGATCAACTGGAACGACACCCTGCGGCACGCCAGTGAACTGCTGCGCCGGGTGGGTCTCGACGACCACCCGGAGACCCGCGTCGCCGACATCGGCGTGGGCAAGCAGCAGCTCGTGGAGATCGCGAAGGCGCTGTCGAAGAAGGTCAAGCTGCTCATCCTCGATGAGCCGACCGCCGCGCTGAACGACGAGGACAGCGGCAAACTCCTCGATCTGATCCTGGAGTTGAAGAACCAGGGCATCACCTCGATCATCATCTCCCACAAGCTCAACGAGATCCGGAAGGTCGCCGACTCGGTGACGATCATCCGCGACGGGAAGTCGATCGAGACCCTCGATGTGCAGGCCGCGGAGACCACCGAGGACCGGATCATCTCCGGCATGGTCGGCCGCGACCTCGACCACCGCTTCCCCGAGCGCACCCCGCACGAGCCGGAGGCGGGCTCGGCCCCGGCCCTGGAGATCCGCGGCTGGACCGTGACCCACCCGATCGACCAGCAGCGCAAGGTCGTCGACGATGTGTCGATCAGCGTCAGGCGCGGGGAGATCGTCGGTATCGCGGGCCTGATGGGCGCCGGCCGCACCGAACTCGCGATGAGCGTCTTCGGGCGGACCTACGGCCGGTACGCGGGCGGCACGCTCCTCAAGGACGGCACCGAGATCCGTACCAAGTCGGTCGCCGAGGCGATCGGGCACGGCATCGCGTACGTCACCGAGGACCGCAAGCACTACGGCCTCAACCTCATCGACACCATCAACCGGAACATCTCGCTGACCGCCCTGAACAAGGTCTCCCGGCGCGGTGTGGTCGACGAGCACGAGGAGCGGCAGGTCGCCGAGCGGTACCGCAAGTCCATGAACATCAAGGCGCCGACCGTCTTCGAGCCGGTGGGCAAGCTGTCCGGCGGCAACCAGCAGAAGGTCGTCCTCAGCAAGTGGATCTTCGCGGGTCCCGATGTGCTGATCCTGGACGAGCCGACGCGCGGTATCGACGTCGGCGCCAAGTACGAGATCTACACGGTCATCGACAAGCTGGCCGCTGAGGGCAAGGCGGTCGTCTTCATCTCCTCCGAGCTGCCGGAACTGCTCGGGATGTGCGACCGCATCTACACGATGGCCGCAGGGCGGCTGACCGGCGAGTTCCCGCGTGCCGAGGCCACGCAGGAATCGCTGATGCGTCAGATGACGAAGGACAAAGAGGTAACCCGATGAGCACGGATGTGACCGCCAAGAGCCCGGCCCCCGCGCCGCCCGGCAAGAGCGGGGGTGCGGCGGGCGGAGGTCTGCTCCAGCTGATGCTGGACGGCATGCAGCGCAACATGCGGCAGTACGGCATGCTGATCGCGCTCGGCCTGATCGTGGCGTTCTTCGCCGTGATGACCGACGGCGACTCGCTGCTGCCGCGCAACGTCTCCAACCTGGTGCTGCAGAACAGCTACGTCCTGGTCCTCGCGATCGGCATGATGCTGGTCATCGTCGCGGGCCACATCGACCTGTCGGTCGGCTCGTTGACCGCTTTCGTCGGCGCACTCGCGGCCGTGCTGACCGTGCAGTACGACATCGCGTGGCCCGTCGCCCTAGTGCTCTGCCTCCTCGCGGGCGCGGTGGCGGGTGCGATCCAAGGGTTCTTCATCGCGTATCTCGGCATACCGTCGTTCATCGTCACCCTCGCCGGGATGCTGACCTTCCGCGGTGTGACGGAGATCCTCCTGGAGGGGCAGACCCTCGGTCCCTTCCCGGAGGGGCTCAACAAGATGGGCAACGGCTTCCTCCCGGCGGTCGGCCCGGAGACCAATTACCACAACCTCACCCTGCTGCTCGGCCTCGTCCTGATCACCTTCATCGTGATCCAGGAGGTCCGGGGCCGGAAGCGCCAGCAGGAGTTCTCGCTCGACCAGTTGCCGACCAACCTCTTCATGCTCAGGCTCCTCGCGATCGTCGCCGCCCTGACGGTCGTCACCCTGCTGCTCGCCAGCTACAACGGTGCGCCCATCGTGCTGATCATCCTCGGCCTGCTGGTGGTCGGTTACGGCTACGTCATGCGCAACTCCGTCTTCGGCCGGCACATCTACGCGATCGGCGGCAACCTGCCGGCGGCCAAGCTGTCCGGTGTCAAGGACAAGCGGGTCACCTTCTACGTCTTCCTGAACATGGGCGTGCTCGCGGCCCTGGCGGGTCTGGTGGTCGCCGGCCGCCTCGACGCGGCCGGACCGAAGGCGGGTCTGAACTACGAACTGGAGGCGATCGCCTCCGCGTTCATCGGTGGCGCGTCCATGAGCGGCGGTGTCGGGACCGTCCTCGGCGCGATCATCGGCGGTCTCGTCCTCGGTGTGCTGAACAACGGTATGAACCTCCTCGGCGTCGGCTCCGACTGGAAGCAGGTCATCAAGGGCCTGGCCCTGCTGGCGGCGGTCGGGTTCGACGTCTGGAACAAGCGCAAGTCCGGTTCGTAGAAGAACACTTCGAGTGTCGTCGGGTCCCGCCTGCCACGAGCTCGCGGGGCCCGGCGGTCTTTCCCGAGAGGAGGCAGACCGGTGCAGGAACTCTTCGGCAGGCTCGCCGACGGCACCGAGGTCCACCGCTGGTCGCTGGAGAACGGCGGCACCCGGCTGAAGGTCCTGTCGTACGGCGGGATCGTGCAGTCCCTGGAGATCCCGGACCGCGCCGGCCGGTACGCCAATGTCTCGCTGGGCTTCGCCACCGTCGAGGAGTACGTCGCCGGCTCGCCCTACTTCGGCGCGCTGATCGGCCGCTACGGCAACCGGATCGGCGCGGGCCGCTTCACCCTGGACGGCAAGACGTACGCGCTCTCCGTCAACGACGGCGAGAACAGCCTGCACGGCGGTACGAGCGGCTTCGACCGGGCCGTGTGGGACGTCGAGCCGTTCACGGACGGCCCGGACGTGGGCCTGCGGCTGTCCCGCACCAGCCCCGACGGCGAGATGGGCTACCCGGGCACCCTGGCCGTCCAGGTCCGCTACACCCTCACCGAGCGCGGTGAGTGGCGGATCGACTACGAGGCGACCACGGACCGGACCACGGTCGTCAACCTCACCCATCACGTCTACTGGAACCTGGCCGGTGAGGGCAGCGGCCCGGTGCACGACCACGAGCTGACGATCGCCGCCGGGCACTACACCCCCGTCGACCCGGGCCTGATCCCGACCGGTGAACCGGCCGACGTCAAGGGCACCCCCTTCGACTTCCGCACGGGCAAGACGGTCGGCGCGGACCTCCGCGCGGCCGATCCACAACTGCTGCACGCCAAGGGGTTCGACCACAACTGGGTGCTGGACAAGGGCGTCACGGACGGCCCCGAGTGGGCCGCGACCCTGGTGGACCCGGCGTCCGGGCGCACGCTGCGGATCTCCACGACCGAGCCGGGGCTGCAGTTCTACTCCGGGAACTTCCTCGACGGCACGCTCGTCGGAGGCTCCGGGAGGAGCTACCGGCAGGGGGACGCGCTGTGCCTGGAGACCCAGCACTTCCCGGACTCGCCGAACAGGCCCGCGTACCCGTCGACGGTGCTGCGGCCCGGCGAGACCTACCGGTCCACCACCGTCCACGCGTTTGCCTGACGCGCACATGACGTAAGATCTTCACAGCGCGCACACAATTTCCCACGGAATTCCCAGTGGTTGAACAGCGCCACCCCAGCATGCGTATGTAAGGGCGGCCCGTGCTCCCCCGCACGGGCCGCCCTTAGTCGTCGGACCCGGTCGTCCCCAACGGGTCCGCCCCCTACGGAGGTTCCATGGCCGACAACGTCACCTCGTTGTTCCGCAGCACTGCGGCACACAGCCCGTCCATGGCG
Source organism: Streptomyces phaeolivaceus (assembly GCF_009184865.1). Taxonomy (NCBI): domain Bacteria; kingdom Bacillati; phylum Actinomycetota; class Actinomycetes; order Kitasatosporales; family Streptomycetaceae; genus Streptomyces; species Streptomyces phaeolivaceus. The sequence continues at coordinate 2,746,953 of NZ_CP045096.1, forward strand.
GCGCTGACGCGTGAGGGCGGCGACGGGGTGGGTCCGGTGGACTTCTGTATCCCGTGCAACCCCTACTTCCCCACCCCCGCCATGTTCGACGACATGGCGGGCAAGCTGCGCGACATCATCACGTACTACCCGAGCAGCGCCGACACCATCACGGCCGAGCTGTGCAGTCTGCTCCAACTCCCGCCGCAGTGCGTGGCGATGGGCAACGGCTCGACCGAACTCATCACCTGGCTCGACCACTTGATGGTCCGTGAGTCCCTCGCCGTCCCCGTCCCCACCTTCGGCCGCTGGACCGACCAGCCGATGGAGACCGGCAAGCGGGTCGACATGTTCCCGCTCCAGGAGTCCAGCGGCTTCGCCCTGGACCTCGCGCAGTACGCCGAGTTCATCCGCGCCCGCGGCACCCGGGTCGCCGTCATCTGCAACCCGAACAACCCCGACGGCGGCTTCCTGCACCGGCACGCGCTGGTGCAGTTCATGGACGCGATGGCCGACCTGGATCTGATCGTCATCGACGAGTCCTTCCTGGAGTTCGCCGACGCCGAGTCCGAGCCGTCCACGGTCCAGGACGCGGTCATGCGGCCCAACGTGGTGGTGCTGCGCAGCCTCGGCAAGAACTTCGGTCTGCACGGCATCCGCTTCGGCTATCTGGTCGCCAACCCGGCGCTGGCCGGCAAGGTCCGCTCGATGCTGCCGAAGTGGAACCTCAACTCCTTCGCCGAGCATGTGGTGTTCATGCTGAAGAACCACGGCGCCGAGTACATGGAGAGCCTGCACCAGGTCCGCCGCGACCGGCTGGACATGGCCCGCCAGCTCTCCGCCCTCCCCGGGCTGACGGTCTACCCGTCGCAGGGGAACTTCCTCTTCGTGCGCCTGCCCGTGGGCGCCGAGGGCACCGTGGTCCGCGACCGGCTGCTCACCGAGCACCGGGTCCTGGTCCGCGAGTGCGGCAACAAGGTCGGCTCGTCCAGTCGCTTCCTGCGACTCGTGGTCCGGCCCCAGGTGGACGTCCGTCGCCTGGTGTCCGGCCTGGAGTCGGTTCTCTACGGGTCCAGGAGGGGAGCCGCCGTACCGGAGCTGGGCACCGGGACCAGCTACAGCTCGGGTACGGCGGCCGTGGACCGGCTGATGGGCGAGACCAGCGGCACCGGGATGCACAACCTCGCCGCGCAGGCCATGAGCATGCCCGCCCCGGCACCGGCCGCCGCCATGCAGTCCATGCAGTTCGCGTCCCCCGTGGCGCAGGCACCCGCCGCGGCCATGCAGTCGTCCATGCAGTTCCCGTCCCCGGCCCCCGCGCCGGCCCCGATGCCGATGCCGATGCCCGTCCCGGCACCGGCCCCGATGCCCGCCGCCGGCATGCCGGCCCCCGGCCTCCAGCCCGTCGCCCAGACCGGAATGCCGGGCCTCGCGGCCGCCGCGCAGGGCCGCCGCACCAATGGGGCGGCCCAGGGCCTCACCGCCGCGCAGGTACGGGGCCGCACCCAGCCGGAGCCGCTGGAGGAGCCGCAGGGGTGGCCCGCGGCGGGAGCGGTGTACAACCAGGTGGGGTGAGGGGCGCCCTCACCCTCGGCCGACCTCGTGAGGCGACGCCCCCAACAGGGGCTGTACGGGCCGCTGTTGGGGGCGTCGCCGTGTCGGAACCCGATGCCGGAACCCGATGCCGGAACCCGGTGTCGGAACCCGGTGTCGGACCCCAGTGCCGGACCCCAGTACCGGACCCCGGTGTCAGTCCTGGCGCAGCTTGTTGCGGCCCGGTCCGCCGGAGAGCGTGTCCTTGCCCTTGCCGCCGTACAGGGTGTCGTTGCCGCTGTTGCCGTAGAGCTGGTCGTTGCCGTCCTCGCCGTACAGCCTGTCGTTGCCCTTGCCGCCGTAGAGGCCGTCGTTGCCGGCCCGGCCGTACAGGGTGTCGTCGCCGGAGTCGCCGTACAGGCCGTCGGAGTTGGCGCCGCCGCTGAGGGTGTCCTGGTCGGCGCCGCCGTGGCAGGCGTAGGAGCAGCCGGTCATGGTGTCGTTGCCGCGTCCGCCGAAGGAGCCGAGGCCCCAGACCCCGCCGCCGCCGTCGATCCGGTCGTTGCCGTTCTCGCCGTACAGCACGACGGACTTGTTGCCGAGCAGGATGTCGTTGCCGGTGCCGCCGTGGATCGCGGCGTAGGCGGAGTTGGCGGCGGCGATGGTGACCGTGTCGTTGTTGTCGCCGAGGCTGACGTCGTAGATGTCCGAGTCGTCGGAGCCGAGCGGGATGGGGACAGCGCACTCGGCGACCGTGCGGTCCGTCGACTTGGGGTACGCGCACTCCTTCGCGGAGAGTGTGATGGCGTACCGGTCGTTGAAGGTGAGCACATAGTCCGCCTCCCACTCCGTCCGTTCCACGATCCTCGCCGACACCGTCAGCCGGTTCGCCTGCCCCGGCGCGGCCTTGAACCACAGCTCGCCCTTCTCGTGCACGAGCGAGGCGGCGGGCGCGGGGGCGGCCTGGGCGAGGGGGGCGGTGAGGAGGGCGCCGGTCAGGGCGAGGGTGAGGGCGGTGGTGGCCGTCGTGATGACGGTGGCGGCTCTGTGACGGGGCAGGCTGTGGGCGGGCATGGCGAGGACTCCTTCGCGGCGCGGTGGTGCGCGTACCCGTTACGACACGGCTCCGGAACCAGGGGTTGTACGGCGTGAACGACGAGGGTGCCGAATCCGTACCTCCTGTCGCGGGTGGGGCATCTCGGTCGCACCTGTCACGTCGCCGGAACAAGAACGCAACGCATCCGGCCCCGCACACACCGGTACGCGCCATACGATCAGGCTCGATCGCCAACTCCCGTACATATGTGCCGGGTTCGACTGCAAGCCGGAAGTGGGTGGACCGTGCGTCGCAAGGCACGGACGTTCGTGGCGGCCACGGCCGCGCTGGGGCTCGCCGCCGGGCTGTCCGGCTGCGGCGGGGACGCGGACGCGGAGTCGACGACGGCCTCCCTGACGGTCGTCGCGACCAACTACGGCGACAGCGTCCGCAAGAACTCCGAGGGCTACTGGGACCGGGTCACCCTCGCGTTCGGCGAGGAGCACCCGGGCATCGACGTGAACGTGGAGGTCCACGCACCGGACGAGGTCGACAAGAGGGTCGCCGAACTGGTCGAGCGGGGCGAGGCCCCCGACATCGTGCAGACGGACAGCTACTCCGAGTACGCCGCGCGGGACCTCCTCTACAGCGCCGACGAGGTGCTGTCGGTCCCGGTGCAGGCCTCCTTCGTCCAGAGCCTCGCGAACGCCGGGGAGATGGACCGGGCCCAGTACGGCCTGCCGTTCACCGCGAGCACCCGGCTGCTCTACTACAACAAGGACCTGTTCGAGCGGGCGGGCCTTGAGCCGCCGCGGAGCTGGGACGAACTCCTGGCCGCCGCGAGGGCGTTGAAGGCGCAGGACGTGAAGTACCCGATCGCCGTGCCGCTCGGCCCGGAGGAGGCGGAGGCCGAGACGCTGATGTGGCTGCTGGCCGGCGACGGCGGCTACACCGACTCCACGAACCGTTACGACATCGCCTCCGCGACCAATGTGGCGACGCTGACCTGGCTGCGGGACAACCTGATCGGCGAGGGCCTCACGGGCCCGGTCGCGCCCGGCGAGCTGAACCGGGGCGAGGCCGTCGCCGCGTTCCTCACGGGTGACGCGGCGATGGTCAACGGCCCGTTGTCGCTGATCCGGCAGATCGAGGACTCCTCCGACTCCGTGCCCTACGGCGCCGTACCGCTGCCGAGCCGTGACGGCGAGGAGACGCCCACGATGGGCACCGCGGACTGGGTCGTCGCCTTCCGCGACGACGACCACCGCGCCGCCATCGGGCAGTTCCTCGACTTCCTCTACGCCGACAAGTACGTCATCGAGCAGGCCGCGCAGTACGAACTGCTCCCCGTCACCACGTCCGCCACCGACGCGATGCGCGCCGACAAGGCCCACAAGTCCCTCTGGAACGGCCTCGACACCCTCCAGAACCTCCGCCTCTACCCGGTCGCCGAGACCAACTGGTCCGAGGTGACGGCCTCGATCCGCGAACGGATCGGCGAGGCGGTGACCCCGGAGGGGGACCCGCAGAAGGTGCTGGAGTCGATCGCGAAGGCGGCGAAGTAGGCAACTGGAGCCGTTCGCGGGGCTGTTGGCTTCTGGTTCCGGCCATCGTTCCGCTCATGGTTCCGGTCAAGGTTCCGGTCAAGGTCCTGGTCATGGTTCGGGGCGGTCGGGGGCGTCCGGCGGTGCCAGCAGATGCGTCGCCAGCCCCGCGACGACCAGGCCCGATGCGAGCAGCAGGCCGTGCGGCAGCACCGTGCCCGTGATCAGCATGGCCAGGGCGACGGCCAGCAACGCCCAGGCCCGGCGCGAGCGTCGGGGTGGGGGCGTCTGGTGGTCGTACGGCGGTCGGCGGTCGTACGGCGGTCGGGCGTCCGACTGCGGCTCGATCTCGGGGTGCGTCATGGCTCCTCCCTCAGGGAACCGGCGAGCGGGGTGTTTCACCGTCACATGCCCGCTCAGGGCCCCACCATCGGGCCCGGCACTCATTTCCTCAACATCCTCACCCTCACGAGCGGCCGACCGGCCGACCGGCACATGGGTATCAGCACCGATGGACACCCGCACACCGCACCGCGCAGGCTGGCAGCGAGGCCGCTCCCGAGGGGAGAGGGCGGGCGGAGGACACAGGCATCCTGGAAGGCAAGAGTGTGTCGGTCACTCTCACGGGTGATGTTGGTCGAAGGCGTGGGCGGGTGGGGAACGGGGTGTCCAGGTTCGTGGCATGTCGCGTTTCCGGATGTATCCGTCGCGCGCGCAGGCCGAGCGGATGCTCACGCACCGCGCGCACGCCCGGTACGTGTGGAACTCGCCGTTGAGCAGCATGCGCACCGGCGGCCAGGCCGCAGGTCCGCACCGTCCTTCGTGGAGCAGTGTCGTCAGCTCACCGAGGCCGGGGCCTTCCCCCTACACGTCACTGCGGTGCAGTGCCTGCGGATGGATCGACAAGAACTCGCGCAAGAGCCAAGCCGGGTTCGTCTGTTCCTCCTGCGGCTTCACCTGCAACGCGGACCCCAACGCCAGTATCAACATCGCGGCAGGACAGGGCGGGATCCCCCGCCCCCGGCGCACAGCCGGTGCCGGAGGGACGACAACGGCCACCAGCCGTACGAACGCCCGTGAACCTCAACCCACCTGGGTCGGAATCCCCCTCTTTTGAGAAGGGGAGGATGTCGACTCAAGGTCCACACGGACGTCACGCGCACATCCGACGGCTCGTTCACGGGCGGCCAGGAACTCCACACCGGCCAGCTCTTCTTCGACGAGACGATCACCGCACGGGTCGCCGCGCTCTCCCCGTACTCGGCGAACACGGTCACCCGCACCACCCTCGCCCAGGACTCCATCTACGACGAGGGAGGCGCCGCGTCGGGCCTCCTCACCCTGACGGCCCTGGGCACGTCCCCGACGGCCGGGTACGCGGGGTCGCTGACGGTGGGGGTGGAGTCGAGCTGAGCTGACCGGCCTCAGCCCCGGCCCCGGGCCGCCCACGCCGGCGTCGGCGCCGCCTGGTTAAACGGTCCACCCCGCCCGCTCCACCCCTCCTCCCGATCGCTGGACGCAAACCGATCACCAGCAACCAGGCGAAAGCGTTCACCAATCGATCGAATTCATACGGTTCCGACCAGGCCCAATGCCCTCTCGATCCCCTGGGTACTCATCGGGCGAGCGCGGCTAGCGTGGGCGGGGTGCGGCAGTTCACCTTTGACGTCCGGCGAACCGCGCTCGTACCGATCGACACCCATCGAGAGGAGGCGACCGTGATGCCGGGCGCGGACACGGACGGCGAAGCCGGAACGGCCGGCGGTACCGGTGGCGGCGACGACCCCGGCCCCACCCCCGAAACGCTTTTGCTGAAACGCCACTTCACAGGCGAGAACCTCCCCCAGGTACGCGCCCAGGTGGAGGACACGGCAGCGGCGGCGGGCCTCGGCGGCGTACGCCTCGGCGAGTTCACCCTCGCGGTCAGCGAGATCGCCGCGAACGCCGTCGAACACGCCGGAGGGCAGGGCCGCCTCGAACTCCGCCGCCTCCCCCACGAACTGGAATGCCGCATCACCGACAACGGCCCCGGCTTCACCCCCACCATCCCCGACCTCCTCCCCGGCCTCACCGACACCTGCCCCGGCCGAGGCCTCTGGCTGGCCCACCTGGTCACGGACCGCCTGACGGTGACGACGGACCTGAGGGGCGCGGGGGCGGAGGTCACGTTGGCTGTGCGGTTGAGGTGAGGGGCGGCAGCGGCTTCGGCGCAGCCGCTGTCTCTTGGACGCAGCCTCTGTCCACCTACAGGAGCCGCCAGTCCCAGCACCACGGCTCCCAGTGACCGGCCGGACTCTCCACGCGCCCGACCGCCCGCCTGACGACCACACGCTGCCCGTGGCGGTGCACCTCGTCCCCGGGGAGAAGCAGCAGGGGCCGCTCCAACTCGTACACGGCATCTGGTTCGAACCGCACCTCGTTCAACAGCAACATCCTGGCCGCCACGACTGGTTCGCCTTCCAGCCTCATGCACCCATGATGCGACGGCTTCGGAGAAGGCTCGCGCTCAAGCCTGCGGCTGACTGCGTTCATCGTGGCTGGCCGCCAGCGGGACGAACGGGAGCTCGGGGATGCCGAGTTCCTGTCGCATAGCCGCTGCTGCGGCTTGAGCGGCCTTGTAGTACGTGTGCTGGGCGGTCTGGAAAGCCCCGTCAGTGACGCGCGCACCGTCCGCGAGAAGGTCACGCAGCGTCCGGACGGTACGGAACGCCTCGACGCCCAACTCCACTACGCGCGGCGGAGCGAGCATCGTCAGGCCGAAGCGCTGCTCGAACAGACCGGACTCGGAGAATGCCGCGCGGACTGCACGCCGCCGCTCCTCCGGCACGTCATAGGTCGCCTCGGCGGCGAACCGCATGCCTTCGGTCGCGCGGGCCAAGTGGGCGAGGTACGTCACGAAGGTCTCGCGCAGAACGGTCTGCGCGTCGGCCTCTTGGGCACGCTTCCAGCGGTCTCGGTCCACGACGAACGTTGCGACGATGCCGGCAAGCGCACCGGCTATGGCACTCAGAGGTGCGGTCCAGTCCATGAGGGGCACTGTATTGACTTCACGAGAGTGTCTGGATGCCGCACGTGGCGATCACCCGGTCGCACAGAGCACCGTCCAGATGACCGACCAACCCGTCACCCGCGACAAGGAGCGGCGCCGCGCAGGAGTGCAACGTCAGGGCTTGCGGTGACGTCCTCGGCCCGGTCCGAGGCCGGGGTGGGAGGGCCGGTCGTCCGGTCCGTTCTCGGGATCAGGGGCGGGCAGATGACCCAGGAACTCCCTGGCCGCGTCCGCGTTCGGGGCAACACCGATGGTCGTCCACGTGTGCCCGTCCCATTCGAGCAGGGCGCGCGGGGCATCGGGGGCCACGTGGGAGGCGCGGGCTCCGTCGGCGAGGGGGACGGCGCGGCGAGTGCCGGTGATCTCCCGTTCCGCCGCTCGTCGCCGGTCGCGTCGGGCGGCCCACTCGTGCAGGGGCTCCTCTTCCGCCATCGCTCACGCCCTCCCGGTGCTCGTTGCCGTCAGACCCTAGACCAGGTCACGGTCTGCCCGGCAGCGGTGACGGTCACCTCGAAGCGGTCGGGCCCGGGGGCACCGTCGGCACGCCAACGCGTCACGGCCTCCTCGATGTCGTCCCACAGACCCACCGGGCCACCCTGGCGTACGGTCCAGCCGTCGCCGTCCCGGACGAGAGCGACCCAAGCTCCTGCGTCGACATCGACCAGCAGGTGTTCGGTTCGGCCGTCCCGGTCGATGCTGAGGCGCTGCGCGCGGGGTGCCGCGAGTTGAGCGACGAAGCGCGTGTTCCAGTCGTCGAGGCAGTCCGCGCCAAGCGGAGTCGCGCGTTCGTCGTCCCTGTCGTCCAGATCCGGCAGCAGGCCCAGCGGGGGCGGGAGCTGGGGGCGGGCGATCATGAAGGAGATGTGGCCGTCGAGGAGTGGGCCTCGGGCGCTGCCGTCCTCGCCCACGGTGAGGCGAGCGAGTTCGGAGGAGTGGAGCCAACCGCCCAGGGTGGCGAGGATGATCCCTCCGGGCCGGGTCTGCTCCACCCACGCATAGGGCAGTTCCGTAACACCGCACGTGGCGATCACCCGGTCGTACGGGGCACCGTCCGGGTGACCGGCCAGCCCGTCGCCGACGACCAGGAGCGGCACGTACCCGGTGTGCCCGAGTGCGACACGAGCGTGGGTGGAGACCTCCGGGTCGACCTCCACGGACGTCACGGAGTCGCCCCCGATCCGGTGACTGAGGAGGCCGGTGGAGTAGCCGGTTCCCGTGCCGATCTCCAGCACGCTGTGCCCGTCTTCGACCTGTAGGTCTTCGAGCATCCGAACGACAAGGCCGGGCAAGGTGCCGGATGAGGTGGGCTCGCGCAGGATCTCACCGCGGATGTCGCGAGGTGCGATCGTTCCGGCGATCTGGGTGACGAGGGATTCATCGGCGTAGCAGCGGCCCAGCCATCGGGGGTCATCAGGGAGGACGGGCTGCCAGGCGGTCCGACCGGGGCCCTCGGCACGTTCGAAGAAGCCGCCGCGCAGGAACTCGTGCCGGGGCACGGCTTCGACGGCGGCTCGCCAAGGGGCAGTGCTCAACTGGCCACTCCAAAGCGGCAATTGGGCCATCGGGCAGGGTTGTGGGACAGGACCGGGGAGCTACGCGCGCCCGACGATGTGCGCCATACCGGGTGAAGTCTGAACCGACTGCCGACAGTCGGGCGCGGTCGGCGGTACGGGCTCGCCGTCGAGGGCGCGGCACAGCGCGGCGTGCAGGTGCTCGGCCTCGGCGAGGGTGAGCGTCAGTTCGGTGTCCGTGGCGTGGCCGTCGGCGAGGGACAGGCGTAGGGGTATGGCGAGTTGGTTGTCGTCGGTGCGGCGTACGGGGCGGCCTGGTGGGCGTTTGATGGTCCAGGTCACGGCGTCGTCGTCTTTCCGATGCGGGCGAGGCGGTAGGTGCCCCAGAACTGGCGTCCGTCATCGCAGCCGTCCTGGGCCCTGGGGTTGCCCTTGCAGCCGGCGGTGCACTTGCGGGTGTGCTCGAACCAGAGGCGGTAGGCGCGGAGCATGGGGAGTTCGGCGCGGGGAGGGGGCGGCTGACGGTTCCGTACATCCGTCATCGGTACACCTCTTCTGCCAACCGTGCTGCGGCGCGGGCGCGTTGGCGTACTTCGGGCGGGAGGAGGTAGGAGCCGACAAGAGTGCTGGTGATTTCCTCGGCGGTGATGGTGGGAAGGTGGCTGGGAGGCCAGGAACGCGGAGTTCGGCGGCGTCGGGCACTGGCGAGGATCGCGGCCCAGACTTCGGGTGAGGGATTGGAGCGAGGAAGGTCCGTGCACGTCGCACCGGACATGCGGGACGTCGCCTCGCAGGTCGTGCCTTGGTCGGCGGAGGGCGCCCCGAAGAGGGCCATCCTTACCCACGCGAGTGCGCGTGATACAAGATGCACTGTCGGTCTCCTTGTCAGATCGGCCGCGCCCCGGGGCCGTGTCAGCGGTCGCCGGGGTTCTTCTCGCGGCTGCGAGAAATGCTGTCCGTGACAGCCGTCTTGGCGGCAGTGCGTACGGCGAACCAGTGGCGTTGAGGCGTTCACACACTGTGTGAATCACTCGTGGCTACGCTCGGATCACTAAGAGATTCGGGGGCCATATGGAGCCGAACACGCTGCTCGACGCCTTGCTCGACGAGGCGGGGATGTCACGCCTGGGACTGGCCGCACGCGTGAACCAATCATGCGCGGGACGCGGCAAGTCAACGAGCTACAACCACAGTTCCGTGATTCGCTGGTTGAAGGGACAGAGACCGCGAGGCGCGGTCCCCGACGTGATCTGCGAGATCTTGACCGAGCGCCTCGGCCGTCAACTCAGTCTTGAGGACATCGGCATGGGAAACACCAATGCCCCGCCACCCGAATCCACTCCCCTCGCAGGGTTCATCGAGCGCAGTACAGCTCTGTGGCGCGGCGATGTGAATCAGCGCCCGGAGGTCCGAACAACGTCGGTCATCACCGGTTTGCCCGCTGTAGGGCCTGTCTGGGAATGGGAGAATCCGCCTGAGGACAGAGACGTCTCCCGCAGCGGCACACAGCGTGTCGGCATGGCCGACGTCGACCTACTGCGGAACGCTCGCGGTCACTACGAGCAGATGTACCGCAAGGCAGGTGGGGTCGCGACGCGTGGACGGGTCCTGTCGTTCCTGAACACCGAGACGGTGCCGATGCTTCGCGGCACCTACACGGACACCGTCGGACGTGAGTTGCATCGTGCCGTGGGCGGTTTGGTCGCTATCGCAGGGATCTGTTCCTACGACTCCGACGTCCAGGGCCTCGCCCAACGGTACTTCCACCAAGCGCTCCGGTTGGCGAAGGCATCGGGAGACCAGGCGTTCGGAGGCTACGTCATCGCTCTCCTCGTCAATCAGGCCCTCTACATGCGGGAGTACCGGCAGGCCGTTTCCTTTGCCCAGGCAGGGCTCCGTACAGCGGGACACGCAATGTCGGCCGCACTCGCCTGCGACCTCCATGCGATGCAGGCGAAGGCCTACGCGCGTATGGGCGACCAAGCGTCCGCGCACCGGGCGATCAGAGCGGCCGAGACGGCGGCGAGGAGAATCCGCCTTGAGGAAGAGCCGGCCGAGACCGGCTACGTGCAGCCCGGTCTCCTTGAGGCGAACCTCGCCGACACCTTGATGCGGCTGGGGGACATGGCCCCCGCCACCACATACGCCGCTGAGGCAGTCGCAGTGCAGGCGCACGAACGAGGTCGTGTGCACCGACTCGCCACTCTCACTGACTGTCACATCAGGGCCGGGCGGGCCGATCAGGCGGCGATCACCGCACACAGCGTGCTGGAAACCATGGAGGGCATGGAGTCTCACCGACTCAATGACCGCCTGATCAAGATGCGCCGCAACATGTCGGGCGTCGGCAGCCGGACTACGGCAGAGATTGTCGAGCGGATCGACGACAGGCTGCGCATTCCCCTGTAGTCGACGGCGTGTGCTGGGATGGTCTCAGACCTCATACGCGACGAGAGGGTCGAATGTGTCTGTGTGGCGGAGTCTGGGCGAGCGCACCGTCTACGAGAACCGCTGGGTGACGGTCGCCATGGCCGACGTGGAGTTGCCCGACGGCCGGCACCTGGACCACACCGTCATCCGGCTGCGCCCCGTGGCGGTGGCCGCCGTCGTCAACGAGGCGAACGAGGTGCTGCTGCTGTGGCGGCATCGGTTCATCACGGATGCCTGGGGGTGGGAGCTTCCCTCCGGCGGTACGGGTGAGAGCGAGGATCCGGCGGTGGCCGCCGCGCGGGAGTTCGAGGAGGAGACCGGGTGGCGGCCTGGGCCGATGCGGCTGTTGATGGCCGTCGACCCCATGCCCGGGATCTCGACGAGCCACCACCGCGTGTACTGGTCGGAGGGCGCCGAGTACGTCGGTGAGCCCCGCGACGGGTTCGAGTCGGCAAGGCGTGAGTGGGTGCCGTTGGCGAGCGTGCCGGAGCTGGTGGCCCGAGGTGAGATCCGCTCGGCCAACGCCGTCGCGGCGTTGTTGCTGCTGCGCCATCTGCGGTTGGGCTGACCTGGGTCGGCGCGAAGAAGGCTACTTCGATCCGACTCCGAACTCCCTCGCCACGCGCGCGAGTTGGACGCGACGGTTGCGAGGGCGGGCCCAGTAGAGTCCGGAACATGCATCCGGTCCATCGTGTGAGCAAGCGTTTGGAAGTATGCGAACTGCGGTCGGCGGACGATGACGCCGTGTTCGCTATCTACGGCAGTGAGCAGGCGACCGAGCATCTGTCCTTCGAACCGCGTACGCGCGACGAGGTACGGCAGATCGTCGACCGTTCCATCGCGTCGGCCAGCGCCACGGAACGCGAGGAAACGTGACCACCCCGAGCCCCCGTAACGACATGGTGATCCGGTCCTACGGCCCCGGTCAGGTCCCACCGCTCATGGACGTCGTCGCCGACATCTGGGCCGACGCGCACCCGGAGTTGGTCGACGTGCCGGGCGCCGAGGCCCTTGGGCTGTCCGTCGCCGCGCTGCGCCGCCAGGTCTCCGGACACCTCAAGCATCCGGGCTTCACCCTGGTCGTCGCGTACGCCGCCGGTTCGGCGGTCGGGTTCGGGTACGCCTTCCCGTGCGACGCGGCGTACTGGTTCGGCGCCGACCTGGTCGACCATGTGCCCGAGGGGGCCCGGACCGAGCGGCTGACGGGTCTGTGCGAACTCGCCGTACGCCCGCCCTGGCAGTCCCAGGGCATCGGCTCCCGCCTCCACGCCGAACTCCTCAAGGCCATCGCCCCGGCCTGGTCGTCCCTCCTCGCCCTGCCCTCCAACCGACGCGGACAGGACCTTTACGCCCGACTCGGCTACGCGTACGCGGGCCCGTACCGCAACACGCCCGACGGCCCCGAGTTCGATCTGCTGCTCCTGCGTGTGGGGGCGGGGACGGACCGATGACCGTCCCCGCCCCGATGGTGACCGACGGACAGGACGGGTTGGGCGTTTGTGTCCCAACTGGCCCTGAAACAGCAGCCGTTGAGGGTTACATCCCCAGCGCATTCACAGCCGCACATTAAGGATTCCTTCAGGTGCGCTTCTAGCTTCGTCGGCATGACGGAGAACACGAGCAACGACAACCAGCAGGACGTACAGCGGGATTCGGTGCAGGAGGCGGGCGGGAAACATCGGCGGGACAAGAGTGTTCGGCGGCGGGTGCTCATCGGTGGGGCGTCGGTCGCGGCGGCGGGCGGGCTGGCCGCCGCCGGGCTCGCGGCGGCGGCCAACACGACCACCGAGAGTGCTACCACGGAGAGCGACGCCACCGAGAGCAGCGGCTCCGGGTCCGCCTCCACCAGCAGTGTCTGTGTGTTGAACGCCGAGGTAACCGAGGGGCCGTACTCGCTCGACGGGGCCCTCGTCCGGGAGGACATCCGGGAGGCGACCGAGGGGTTCGAGGTGCGGTACACCTTCACCGTGGTCGACGTGGCCAACGACTGCGCGCCGCTCGCCAACGCCCTGCTGGAGATCTGGCACTGCGACCACCTCGGCGAGTACTCCGGGTTCGTCGGCGGGAACGGGCACACCTACGAGGACAACGGGACCTTCCTGCGCGGTGGGCAGATGACCGACGAGAACGGGCAGTGCGACATCACGTCCATCTGGCCGGGGCACTACATCTCCCGCGCCGCGCACGTCCATATGCGAGTGCACACGGATGTGACCCTCACCGACGACTCGTACACCGGCGGCGAGGTCATCCACACCGGGCAGCTCTTCTTCGACGAGGACATCAACGCGGAGATCCAGGCGACCTCGCCGTACTCGGACAACACCACGCCGGAGACGGCCCTGTCCGACGACAGCATCTACGACGACGGGGGCGCGTCCAGCGGTCTGCTGACGCTCACCGCGCTGGGCGGCAGCGTCTCCGACGGGTACAAGGCGACGATCACCGTGGGTGTCGACAGCGCGTGAGTCGGGTGGCGGTGCCGTGGCCGGCCGACCGTGCGCGTCAGAGGGTGCCGGACGGGGTTGGTTCGGCGGCCTCGCGAGCGTCCTGGCCGGTCGCGCGGTTCCCCGCGCCCCCTTGGGGCGCGGGGGGCGCCGGCTCCCCCACCGCCGCCGCCCGCTCGTTCTCCTTCTCCTTCACGTGCTCCCGGATCGAGTACGTCAGCGCCGCCGCCCACAGTGCGTACACGGCGATGTAGACGACCGCGCTCACCGTGCCCGACGCCGCGATCCAGTCGCTCTTGAGGAGTGTGCGGACGTTCGTCGCGATGATGACTCCGCCGACCGCCGAGCCGAGGACCCTCGGGGGGACCAGGCGGACCAGCCAGGCGGCGACCGGGGCCGCGATCAGGCCGCCCAGCAGGAAGGCCGCGACCCAGGTCCAGTCGAGGCCCTGGGAGCCGAGGGAGAAGAGGAAGCCGAGGCTCGCGGAGACGGCGACGAGGAACTCGCTGGTGTCGATGGAGCCGATGACCTTGCGGGGTTCCATCCGGCCGCTGGCCAGGAGCGCGGGCGTGCCCACCGGGCCCCAGCCGCCGCCACCGGTCGCGTCGAGGAAGCCGGCGACCAGGCCCAGCGGGGACAGGAACCGCTTCCGCAGCGGCTGGCCGAGGCGTTCCCTGGGCAGGCCGCGCAGGGTGAAGCGGGAGAGGACGTAGAGGCCCAGGCCGAGGAGGATCAGCGACATCAGCGGGCCGGCGATCTCGGTCGAGAGCGCGGAGAGGACCGTCGCGCCGAGGAACGCGCCCACCGCGCCCGGTACGCCGATCCTGGCGACGACCTTCCAGTCGACGTTCCCGAACCGCCAGTGCGAGGCACCCGACATCAGGGTCGTGCCGATCTCGGCGAGGTGCACCGTGGCCGAGGCGGTGGCCGGGTTGGTGCCCATGGCGAGCAGCAGGGTCGTCGAGGTCACCCCGTACGCCATGCCCAGGCTGCCGTCCACGAGCTGGGCGCCCAGGCCCGCCAGCGCGAGCAGTACCAGCGTCCGCATCTCTTCTTTCCTGCCTTTCCCACCGGGTAGATAGGGATGGAGCGAACGGCAACCGTAGGAGACCAAGCTGAGGAAAGGCTTAGGGCGAGGTGACGATCCTGTGGAGCAGCCCGTACGACCGTGGCCCTATGGGTTGGCCCTACGGGTTCTCCCACGCCGTCGGCTCCGCCGCCAGGTCCTTCACCGGATCGGGGAGCGCGCCCGCCGCGATGTCGGCCACCGTGACGCCCTCCAGGATGCGGCGGACGTTGGCGCGCAGGGCGATCCACAGGGGCAGGAGCGGTTCGGCGGATCCTGTGTACGTCAGGCCGGTCGGGCGTTCGCCCCGTACGGAGACGATGGGGCCGTCGACGGCGCGGATCACATCCGCGACCGTGATCGTGTCGGCCTCCCGGGCGAGCTGGTAGCCGCCGCTGCCGCCCCGCCGGCTGGTGACCAGGCCGCCGCGTCGCAGGTCCCCGAGGATGCCCTCCAGGAACTTGTGCGGAATCTCCTGCACGGTCGCGATGACTTCCGCCTTCACCGGGCCGCCGTCCTGCCGTACGGCCACTTCCAGTACCGCGCGTACGGCGTAGTCCGCCCGTGCCGAGATTCTCATGGCCACCATTGTCGGCCACACGGACGGGCGAGCGCTCCCGTCCGCATGGCCGACGGCGGTACCGGCCGGGTTCTCAGCCGAGCCGGATCACGTTCCACGACAGGGGTTCGAGGACCGCGTTCAGTACGCCGCCCTCCAGCGACGCCCCCTCCCCCGCGCGCGGCGCGACCCGCTCGGGCTCGGTCAGGGTGTTCCGGGCGTCCGGGTCCGCGTCGGCCAGCACGCTGTGCTCGACCACCCGAGTCGACTCCAGCCCGTTCAACCGGACTTCCAGCGGCAGCGCCTCCGTACGGTCCCGGTTGACCGCGAAGACGGTCACCGAGCCGTCCGCCGCCCGCACCGCCGTCGCGTGCAGCAGGTCGGCGGTGCCGTACTTGCTCGTCTCGTACGTCGGTGAGTCCACCCGTACGTCGAGGACCTCGCCCCGCCCGTACTTGGCGGCCTGGGCGAACGGGAAGAACGTCGTCTGGCGCCAGGCGGGGCCGCCCGGCTCGGTCATGATCGGGGCGATCACGTTGACCAGCTGGGCGAGGCAGGCGACGGTGACGCGGTCGGCGTGCCGGAGCAGGGCGATCAGGAGCGAGCCGAAGACGACCGCGTCGGTGACGCTGTAGTTGTCCTCCAGCAGGCGGGGGGCCTCCGCCCAGTCCCGCTCACCGGAGTTCTCGATCTCGTGCCACTTCGAGATGTACCAGACGTTCCACTCGTCGAAGGAGAGGTTGATCCTCTTCTTGGACTTGAGCCTCGCGCCCACGTGGTCGGCGGTGGCGACCACGTTCTCGATGAAGGACTCCATGTCGACGGCGGAGGCCAGGAAGGAGTCGATGTCGCCGTTCTCGGGCTGGTAGTAGGCGTGCAGGGAGATGTAGTCGACGAGTTCGTACGTCTCGGCCAGGACCGTCGCCTCCCACTCGGCGAAGGTCGGCATGGACTGGCTGGAGGAGCCGCAGGCGACCAGTTCCACGGACGGGTCCATCTGGCGCATGGCGCGGGCCGTCTCGGCGGCGACCCGGCCGTACTCCTCGGCCGTCTTGTGGCCGGTCTGCCAGGGGCCGTCCATCTCGTTGCCCAGACACCACAGGCTGATGCCGAAGGGGTCCTTGTCGCCGTGGGAGATCCGCCGCTCCGACAGGGCCGTGCCGGCGGGGTGGTTGGCGTACTCCTGGAGTTCGAGGGCCTCGGCGACGCCCCGGGTGCCGAGGTTGAGGGCCATCATCGGCTCGGCCCGCGGGCCGACCTTCTTCAGGAAGGCGATGTACTCGGAGAGGCCGAAGCGGTTGGTCTCGGTGGACCGCCAGGCGAGGTCGAGGCGGCGGGGGCGGTCCTCGGCGGGGCCGACGGAGTCCTCCCACTTGTAGCCGGAGACGAAGTTGCCGCCGGGGTAGCGGATCGCGGTGACGCCCAACTCCCGGACCAGGTCCAGGACATCGGTGCGCAGGCCCGCCTCGTCGGCCGTGGGGTGCTCCGGTTCGTAGATCCCGGTGTAGACGCAGCGGCCGAGGTGTTCGACGAAGGAGCCGAACAGTCGAGGGTTGACCTCGCCGATCCTGAAGGCGGGGTCGAGGGTGAAGCGGGCGGTGCGGGTCATCGGGGTCCTTCTTGTTCGACATTCCGGATCACGCTCGTTGGGTCGAACGGGACGCTATGGTCGATGTGGGGGCCAGTCAATGGGGTCTCATGGCTGGGTGGGGCGTGCGCCGGTGCGTCTGCCCGGGGGCGGTCGTCGGGCGGGTGCGGGTGCGTCGTGGTTGCTCGCGCAGTTCCCCGCGCCCCTTTGAAGGGCGCTCGGCCGAGTCTCTTCCCGGTAGCGCAACCATCGTCGGTTGGAATTCAACGGTCGTTGGAATCTCGTGGTGTCGGCAGGCGGGGGCACGTAGGGTCGGCGCGTGTCTGCGCTTCCCGATGCCCTCCCCGCCCCTCACCCCAACCCCCTTGCCGAGACTCTGGCGCGGCTGGACGCCCGTATCGCGGAGGCCGGTGCCGACCGGGGGCGGCTTCTCGACGTACGGGCGCTGGCGGAACGTACCGCTCTCGGTGAGGGCGAGGTGCGGGGGCTGCTCGACGGAGGCGCGCCGGTGGCCGACCGGGTCGACGACCGGGTGCGGGGGCGGGTGCGGGCGCTGCACGAGGCGTATGTCGCGCGGAGCGGGAAGCGGGCCGGGGAGGTCGGCCGGGAGGTCGCGGAGCGGCTGTCGATCAGTCCCGAATGGGCCCGGCGGCTGCTGCTCGGCAGGAAGATGCCGAACGTGCCCGATCTGACCGAACTCGCCGCGTTCTTCGGGATCGAGGAGGGCGTCCGGTTCTTCACCGATCCGGCCGCGGCCGTCCTCAACCGAGAACTCGGGCGCGCACTGGCGGAGTTGGAGGGCGACGCGGACGACGACGGGCCGCTGGTCGAGTTCGCCACCCGGCACGGCGTGGTCACGCTCGCGCTGCGCGGCCAACGGCTCACGCGTCGCAAGCAGGAGGCGCTCGCTGTCATGCTCGAAGGGCTGCTCGGCGTCGACGACGAGGAGGCCCGGTGATGAGCCGTGGCGAGCGCGCGGAGGCCGGGCGGGGGACGGGGGTTCCCGGGTTGCGCGGGGCCGTCGGCCGGATACGGGCCGCGCTGCTGCCCTCCCGGTCCACCGCCGAGATGCGGAAGTTGACGGCCGGGCTCAGCAAGGCGGTCCGGGGACGGCTCGAAGCGCCCGTGGACGTACGGGAGTTGGGCGCGGCGCTGTGTGCGGAGATGAGCGCGCGGCGGGGCGGGCGGCCGGTAAAGCTGCGGTTCGAGCGGTTTCCGGACGGGATCGGCGTGACCGGGCTGTGGATGGAGTTCCCCGACTTCGATCTGGTGATCGTCGAGGAGCGGGCGGAGACCGTGCAGCAACTGGTCATCCTGGGACATGAGTTGTGGCACATGCACGCCGGGCACTGTCATTACCCTCTGCCGGGGGCGGACGCCGGCGCGCTCGCGCTGTCCGGTGAACCGGGCGGCTCGTCGCCGTCGGCCTCGTTCCCTTCGCTCTCCCCGGAGTTGTCCGCCGCGCTCGGGCAGGGCGGCACCCCCATCGCGGCCCGCAACGGCTCGCACGAGTCGGACGAGCAGGAGGCCGAGGACTTCGGGCACCGGCTCGCGACCGCCTTCCGGTCCTGGGTGGACCCCGGGTCGGCCGCCTCCGTCGACCCCGTGGGGCAGGCCATCCAGGCGTCCCTGGGTTATCGCAAGCACCGCGGATGAGGGGGACGGCCCTGCCCGCGACACCGACCGGGGCGCTCGGCGCCACGAGTCCCGCCGACTTCTTCGGCGATCTGTACATCTCGTTCTGGATCCCCACGGCCGTACTGACCGCCGCCCTGGTGATCAAGCTGCCCAGCATCGTGAAGCTGTGGCGGGACTCGCTGCTGCGGGCGGTCGGCGGGCTGCTGCTGCTCGCCGCCTGCGTCTTCGTGTCCGCGGTGCCGTCGGTCATCGCCTGGACCAACCGGGTCGTCGGCGTGCCGAACGTGGCCGCGCCCTGGGTGTACTCCCTCATCACCGCGTTCTGCGCGTGCTGCCTGCTCCTGCTCGTCGCCTGGCGCAACGGCCCCGCCGAACGGTCCCCGGCGACCCGCCGGCTGATGCGATGGGTCGTCGGCGTGTACGCGGGGGTCATCGTCGGCCTGTGGGTGCTGTTCGCGCTGGCGGACGTCCCCCGGGAGCGGCTGCGCGACCTCGACACGTACTACGCCACCACGCCCTTCATGCGCGAGGAGATCCTGCTCTACCTCGTCGCGCACACGGTGGCCTGTCTGATCACCCACCGGCTGATACGGAACTGGGTGCGCGCGGACGGCCTCGACCGGTGGCTGCGCGGCGGGCTGAAGGCGTTGAGCCTGGGCTGTGTGCTCAATCTGGGCTTCGACGCCGCGAAGTTCACGGCGGTGGTGGCCCGTTGGACGGGGCACGATCTGGACTGGCTGAGCACACATGTGGCGCCGCCGGTCGTCGCCCTCGCGGCCATCTGCATCGCGGTGGGGTTCATCCTGCCGCACGGCGGCCAGTACCTTCAGGACCGCTGGCGGGTGCGGGCCGGACACCGGCGGCTGCGGCCCCTGTATCTGCTGACCCGGACCGTCGACGACTCCCGGGTCCCCTTCGCCCTGCGCGCCACCCCCGAGCTGCGGCTCACCCGCCGGGAGACGTTCATCCGGGACGCCCTGCTCCGGCTGACCCGGCACCTAAACGAGGACGTACGGCGGCGCGCGTACGGCGCGGCGCTGGACCTCGGGCACGAGCCGGGGCGGGCCGGGGCGCTGGCCGCCGCCGTCACGATCCAGGACGCGGTGGCCGCGCGGAAGCGGGTCCGGGGCGAGCCGGTGCGTCGAGCCGCCACCGCCCCGGACCTCACCGAACTGCTCCAGGACATCGAGGCCGTGTCGCTGGCGCTTCGCCGACCCGCCGAGATCGAGGCGGTACGCACGCTCGCCGCCACCTCCGCCACCACGTCTTCCGCCGCCGCCTCCGCCTCCACCACGCCCACCTCTCCCTCCCCATCCACCTCCCACTCCCACTCCCCCACAGCAGAGAGCGGTGTGCCCGCGCATGAGTGAACGCCCCTCCCCCGTCGGCCTGCCCGTCGGGGCGGTACGGTCCGCCGTCGTGCTCGGCGGTTCACTCGCCGGGATGCTCGCGGCCCGCGCGCTGGCCGGGTTCGTGGACGAGGTCACGGTCGTCGAGCGGGACGCCTTGACCGAGGGGGCCGGGCCGCGCCGGGGGCTGCCGCAGGCGCGCCACGCCCACATGCTGTGGTCCGGCGGGGTCCGGGCGGTGGAGGAGCTGGTGCCGGGGACCACCGAGCGCCTGCTGGCGGCGGGGGCGCACCGGCAGGCGGTCACCACGGACATGGTGGTGCTGTCGCCGCGCGGGTGGTATCGGCGCTGGCCCGTCTCCCACCACAATCTGCTGGCCGGACGGGATCTGCTGGACGCGACCGTCCGTACGGCGGTACTGGCCGACGCACGGGTACGGCTGCTGGACAGCACCGAGGTGCTCGGGCTCACCGGCGACGGGGATGCCGTGACGGGGGTGCGGGTCCGCGGCGGCGACGGTGCCGAGCGGGTCCTCGACGCCGGGTTCGTCGTGGACGCCACCGGGCGGGCCTCACGGGCGGCTCGATGGCTGACGGGGTTCGGGCTGCCCGAGCCGGAGAAGCGGGAGGTCGACTCCGGGCTCGCGTACGCCAGTCGGGTCTTCCGCGCGCCCGAGGGGGCCCGGCGGGGGTTCCCGGTGGTCGCCGTGCAGGCCGACGCGCGGCGGCCGGGGCCCGGACGGTCCGGCTTCCTGCTGCCCATCGAGGACGGGCGGTGGATCGTCATGCTGTGCGGGACACGGGGTGGTGAACCCACGCCGGACGACGACGACTTCGTACGGTTCGCGCGGGAGGAGCTGCGGCATCCGATCATCGGTGAACTGATCGCCGGGGCCGAGCCGTTGGGGGACGTGGCGTTCACGCGGTCCACGGCGAACCGGCGTTGGTTCCACGAGCGGGCGGCCCGGTGGCCGGAGAACTTCGCCGTCGTGGGGGACGCGGTCGCCGTGTACAACCCGGTGTACGGGCACGGGATGACCGTTGCCGCCCAAAGTGCCCTCGCGCTACGGGAGGTGATCGGGCGTCAGGGATGGGGGTCGGCCGGGCTGGCGCGGCGGATCCAGAAGGCGGTGGCGCGACCCGTCGGGGTGGCGTGGGACCTCGCGATCGGGCAGGACGTGTTCTACGAGGGGGCGACGGAGTCGGGGCCGACCCTGCGGGACCGGATGGTGACGGCGTACGTGGACCGGTTGGTGCACACCGCCACCGGCAACGGTCGCGTCGCCCGCCGGCTCACCGATGTGACCTCCCTGGAGCGCGGCCCCGAGGTGCTCCTCACCCCCGCCGTCCTCCTCGCGGCAGCCGCCGGCCCCCTCAAGCCCCCGCTGAACGACCCGCCGCTGACGACGGAGGAACGCGAGGCGGCGGGGCTGAGGTGGGCGTGACGTGGGCGTGAAGGGGGTCAGCCCGCGAACACCGGCTGGGGCAGGCCCTTCCCCGCGCCCGGGACCACCAGGAGGGAGCCGGACAGCGGATGGGGCGTCTCCGTGCCCGTACGGGCGGTCGTGATGTAGAGGTCGGTGAGGTCGGGGCCGGCGAAGGCGCAGGCCGTGGGGCGGGGGGTGGCTAGGGGGATGGTGCGGTCGAGGGTGCCGGCGGGGGTGTAGCGGCGGACCGCGGCGCCTTCCCAGAGGGCGACCCAGACACAGCCCTCGGCGTCGACGGTGAGGCCGTCGGGGAAGCCCGCGCCGTCCTCGACGGTGACGAAGGGGCGGCGGTTGGCGGGGAGGCGGACGCCGTCCCCGGTGTCCGTGTAGTCGAAGACGTCGATACGGCGGGTCGGGGAGTCGATGTAGTACATCAGCCGGCCGTCCGGGCTCCAGCCCGTGCCGTTGCTCACGGCGACGTCGTC
Source organism: Streptomyces phaeolivaceus (assembly GCF_009184865.1). Classification (NCBI taxonomy): domain Bacteria; kingdom Bacillati; phylum Actinomycetota; class Actinomycetes; order Kitasatosporales; family Streptomycetaceae; genus Streptomyces; species Streptomyces phaeolivaceus. The sequence continues at coordinate 2,768,593 of NZ_CP045096.1, forward strand.
GAGGACGGTCGAGGCCAGGCCGTCGGCGGTGAAGCGGGCCAGGGTGCCGCCGCCCGGCGCCTCGTCGTAGCGCATGGTGCCGGCGAAGAGGGAGCCGTCGGGGGCGACGGCGGCGTCGTTGGCGCGGCGGCCGGGGACCGGCTCGTGGTGCAGCCAGCGGAAGGAGCCGTCGGGGTCGGTGAGGCCGACGCCGTCCCGCAGGTTCAGCACGAGGCCGCCGCCGGCGCGGGGCTTGACCGCGCCGACGTGCTGCTCGGTGACGAGGACCGTGCGGCGGCCGGAGGCCGGGTCGTAGGTGTGGACCCGGGAGCCGAGGATGTCGATCCAGATCAGGCGCTGTGCGGCGGCGTCCCAGGTGGGGCCCTCGCCGAGGGCCGCGTACTCCCGTACGGCGACCTCGTACCCGGCGTGACCCGCCTGACCCGCCTGACCCGCCTGACCCGCGTGACTCGTGTGACCCGTGCGGGCCGTGTGCGCGCTCATGCCATGGACCGGTGGCCGAGGCGCTCCGACAGCTCCGCGGCGCCCTTGGCGGCGAGCTGCTCCAGCTCGATCCGGCGCTCGTCGCTCCAGCGGATCATGGGCACGGAGATGGAGAGCGCGGCGACGACCTTGCCGGTGCGGTCGCGGACCGGGGCGGCCACACAGGACACGTCCGGGTTGGACTCGCGGTTCTCCACGGCGAGACCCCGCTCACGGATCCGGGCCAGGGTCTCGCGCAGGGCGCCCGGGTCGGTGATGCTGTTGGGGGTCATGGCGACCAGGTCTGCGTCGTTCGGGATACGGGCGCTCAGCTCGGACTCGGGAAGGGAGGCGAGGAGCATCTTGCCCACGGAGGTGCAGTGCGCCGGGAGGCGGCGGCCCGCGGCGGAGACCATGCGCACGGCGTGTGTGGAGTCGACCTTGGCGATGTAGATGACGTCCGTGTACTCCAGGATCGCCACATGCACCGTCTCGTCGCAGGTCTCGGCGACGGATCTGGCCACCTGCTGGCCCTCGGCGGCGAGGTCCAGCTGCTCGGCGTAGCGGCTGCCCAGCTGGTACGGGCGGACTCCCAGGCGGTAGCGGCCGGGCTGGCCCTGCACCTGGACGATGTACCCCCGGGCGGCGAGCGTGGTGACCAGCTCGTGCACGGTGGTGCGGGGCAGCTGGAGTCTGCGCACGATGTCGGGGGCGGAGAGCGTGCCGTCCCCGTCCAGGAAGAGCTCCAATATGTCGAGCGCCCGGGTCACGGCAGGTACTAGGCGTCCCATGGTCGGCCCCCTCCCTCTGTCTGTCTGCGTTCTGTCCACGGCGAGCGTGCGAACCGAACTACGGCGGATGTTCGAAATTTCAACTGTCGATCGGCATAACGAACACAGGCTAGTCATAGTGCCCATGACCGGGCAATGGCCGGGAACACCCTGGGTTTTCCTGGTCGGGAACGCCGCGTCCTCCCCTTCGGGGACCTCGGGAGCGGCGAGGGCTTCGTCCAGGGGGCGGGGTGCGTTTGCGGCTGCGGGCCCGGTGGGGCTTCTCGCGCAGTTCCCCGCGCCCCTAAAAGACAAGGCCGTGAAGTTAGGGCTTTGGGAGCGTTGGCAAGTGCGCTCTGGTTCTATGGCTTCTTGGAACGTGGGAAGCGGAGCCCCGGTAGAACTGGCAGTCGACCAAGACAGCCGTTCACAGGACCGGAGGCTCCGCTGTCCGATCAGTGTGTCATCACGCGGGAAATCACGGTAGCCAAGGGCGTGTTCGCCCCGGGGCATCTGGGGGAACTCACCCGGATCATCCCGTTCGAGATGGTCGATGCGGTCCTTGCCGAGACCGGTGCTGTCCAGCAACGGCTGCGGAAGATTCCCGCCCGGGTGGTGGTCTACCTGCTGCTGGCCGCGGCCCTGTTCGAGGACTGCGGCTACCTGGCCGTCTGGCGCAGGCTCACCGCCGCGCTGGAGACGATACCGGTCGTGAAGATCACCGGCGCGGGGCTCTGGGACGCCCGCAGGCGTCTGGGCGTGCGGCCCATGCGGGCCCTGTTCGATCTGCTGCGCGGGCCGGCCACGGTGATCCGCACCCGCGGCGCCCGCTTCAAGGGCCTGCTGGCCGTTGCGATCGACGGCACCTACCTCGACGTTCCCGACAGCCCGCCGCACCGGGCCCGTCTGGGCAAGGGGTCCAACCGGTTCGGAACTGCCGGCTACCCGCAGATCTGCCTGACCGCGCTGGTGGCCTGTGGCACCCGGGCGATCCTGGATGCCGCCTTCGGACCGCGCTCCCAGGGAGAGACCGGACACGGCAGGCGGCTCATGCGCTCCCTGCACGCCGGAATGATCGTCCTGCTGGACCGGGGCTTTTCGGGCAACGCGTTCCTGACAGCCGTCGCCGCCACCGAAGCCTCCTTCCTCGCACGCATCACTGCCACCCGCAAACCTCCCGTCCTGGCCCGCTTCGGCGACGGCTCCCACCTCTCCCGCTTCGGCGCCCTCGAGGTCCGCATCATCGAATGCGAGATCACCGTCACCACCAGCCAGGGCCGCCGCACCGGGCTCTACCGGCTGGCCACCAACCTCCTGGACCACCACCGCTACCCGGCATCCGACCTGGTCAGTCTGTATCACGAGCGGTGGGAAGTGGAGTCCGCCTACTTCGCGATCAAGAAAACGATGCTGGGCCGGCGGGTCCTGCGCTCCACCACTCCGCCCGGCATCGCCCAGGAGGTCTACGCCCTGCTGAGCGCCTACCAGGCCCTGCGGATCGCTATCGCCGACGCCACCGGGGCCACACCCGGAACAGACCCGGACCGGGCCAGCTTCAGCGTTGCCCTGCGATGCGCCCGCGACCAGATCGTCCAGGCCGCGGGCATCATCGCCGGCACCACGATCGACCTCGTCGGGACGATCGGCCGAACCGTCCTGGAACACCTCATGCCCGCCCGCCGCCTCCGCATCAGCCCCCGCGCAGTGAAACGACCCCTGTCCCGATACGCCTACAAAAGCCTCAATATCGACCGACGCACCTACACAGCCACCCTCAGCATCAACATCTTGACGCCGACGATCAGCCCATAACTTCACGGCCTTGCCCTAAAAGACCAGGCCCGCAGGGGCCTGAAAAGCACGGGGCGCAGCCCCAGCTTTTTCAGGGGCGCGGGGAACTGCGCGACCAGCCCCCACCGGGCCCGCAGCCGCAAACGCACCGCACCCCCCGAGCCGCCAGGCGCCCTCACCTCCTCCCGCGCGGATCCCCCAGCTCCCCCCGCAACCGCTGCGCCCGAAGCACCAGCTCCAGCTCGAAGCGGCGGTCGGGATCGTCGATCTCGTCGCCCCAGAGCTCCCGGATCTGCCGAAGCCGATAACGGACGGTTTGCGGATGCACACCCAGACGCGTGGCGATCTCCGGCGCACCCCCACGCGTCTCCAGCCACGCGAGCAGCGTCTCGGCAAGGCGCCGCCCGTGCGTGGGACCGCAGTGCGCGAGGGGCGCGAGACACCGCAGGGCGAGGTCGTCGATCAGTTCCTCGGGCTGGAGGAGAACGAGGGCCTCGGTGTGCTCGGTGCAGTGCAGAACCTCACCCCCGGGCAACAGCCGCCGCTCCATCAGCCGTACCGCCGCCTCCGCCCAGCGCAGCGACTTCGCCGCGTCGGCCAGCGGCACCGGCGGGCCGATCGCCCCGGACCAGCCGGTCAGGGCGCGGTGCAGGAGTTCAGGGCGGCCGGCCGCGTCCGGTTCGGGGACGACCATGCGGGGCTGCTCGTACTCCATGTCGAGCAGCACGCCCTGGCCGACGGCGGGAGCCATGGCCTCGCGGGCGGGGCGTAGGAGGACCCCGACCGCGACCTTCTCCGGGAGGGTCCAGCCGATCCGGGCGGCGCGTTCGGTGAGCGCGTCGGCCGGGTCGCCCCTGTGGTGCTCGGCCAACAGCAGTTCCATCAACCTGCGTTGCAGTCGCAGACGTTCACCCGCCTGCCGGGCCGCCGCCTCCGCGTAGCCGCGCACCGACTGGTCCACCAGGCCGTCCAGGTACTCGTATCCGGCGTCGACGAGTTCGTACATCGCGGGCGGCGGGATCTCCACGCGCTGGCCGATCTCCGCGAAACGGCGCCAGGCGAGGCGTACGCCGAGGCGGTAGATCGCCTGGAGGGAGTCGAGGCTGCGGCCGTTGAGGCCCTCGCCGCGGCCGAACTCCTGGAAGACACCGGGAGGGACGCGCGGGCGGCCCTCGGCGATCTCCAGATGCTGGACGAAGACCTCGATCGCGCGGCGGATGCCGATGAGGGCCATCGGCTCGCCGGAGTCGTCGAGGACGACGGGCAGATGCGGGTACTCACGGCGGATCTCGCGCAGGATCTCCTCGGCGAGGGCGGGCGCCTCGGCCATGGCGATCGCGGCGAACTCGCGCACCTGGAGCCGCGGTACGTCGTGCCAGGCGGAGCGGACGGTGACGGTTCCCGGGCCTCCGGTCACCCCTCAGCGCTCCTGACCGGCGTTCTCGTACGTGATGAGCGGGGTGTTCGGCTGTTCCGGGGTCGCGTCGAGCAGCGCGACGATGCCGAGCGCGGCCCCGACGGCGAGCGCGGCGGCGGCCACCATGGTCAGCGCGGCGGCGAGGACGCGTCGGGAGAGCGTGGTGGTCCGCCCGGCGGGCGGGACCGCCGGCGCCGGACGCACGCCCTCGGCACCCTCGGGGTGCTCGGCGGAAGCCCCCGGACCGGGGGCAGCCGGGCGTTCGCCCGGTGTGGCGAGAGCGCGGTCCCGGCGTCGCCAGGCAGACGGGACTTTCGCAACTCGCCCTGGCAGTCTGGACATGGCAGGGTCAGCCTCTCGGTCGACAGGTCGTCCCCACCCAGGGCACCCCGCACCTCGACGGGACCGACCGGCGGTCCCCTCGGCCGACGCCCCGTCCCGGCCGTCGGCTCCGGCCCAGTGTCAGCAATGCATTGACACTGCGTCAAGACTCCGCCTACGGTTCCCGGCCCATACGTAGCCCCACGCTCAGCCCCCTGCGCAGCACCGTCCGCACGCGCACGTTCCCCTGGGCGTCGCCTCCGCCGCGCGCCCGACCGAGCCGCACCTCCCAACGCCCCCTGGAGTGCCCGGATGCGCCGTACAGCCTCACCGTTCGCCTTCGTCCTGCTGGGTCTCGGCACGTTTCTGCTGGTCCTGGCGCCGCTGCTCGCCTGGTACGTGCAGCCGCGGGCCGCCGTGAATCCGATCGACATCGACACGACCGCCGTCTACACCGGCACCGGCAGCGTCTTCGACGTGGAGCAGGTGAAAACCGTGCCGGACCAGGAGATCACCGTGACCCAGCGGGTACGCGGCGATGTGGCCGAAAGTGAGCGCAGCGGGGCCGCGGTGTGGGACGTGATCACCTCGGTCGACACCAAGAAGTCGCTGCCGGCGGCCGACCCGCACGACGCGCTGGACTTCACCCCGCACCGCTGGGTCAGCGACCGGAAGACCAACCGGCCGGTGCACTGCTGCGACGAGACGCCGTACATCGAGGGCGAGGCGTACCTGAAGTTCCCCTTCGATGTGCAGGAGCGCTCCTACCGCTGGTGGGACAACACGCTGGGCGCGACGGTGACCCTCCACTACGAGGGCCGGAAGAAGATCCGGGGCTATGAGGGGCTGCGCTTCACGGCGAAGGTTCCGGCCACGAAGACCGGCACCCGGCTCGTCCCCGGCGCCCTCGTCGACGAGCCGGCCCGGCCGCAGGTGCTGGCCGAGGAGTGGTACGCCAACCACGGTCTCGAACTGGTCGTCGACCAGAGCACGGGCCGTGTGCTGTACGCGCGGACCGGGCCGCGCCGCACCCTCAGGGCACCCGGCGGCGACGAGGACGCGGCGGTGCTGCTCGACAGCCGGAAGCTCTCGTTCACCTCGGCGACGCAGAAGTTCGCGGTGGACCAGGCGGAGAAGGACAGCGGACTGCTGCGGCTGGTGGGGCGGACGGTGCCGATCGGTGGAGCCGTGGTCGGTTTCGTCCTCGCCGTGACGGGTGCCGTTTTGGTCGTACGCGGCAGGCGCCGCCCCGATACGCCCGAGTCCTCCCAGGAGCCGATCACGATATGACAGGGCGTCAGTTCAATAAACCCCGGAAATTGTCACGCCGGTGAGTAGCAGCTTCGAACCGCTGGGCGAAAACTGTCCACCCCACCTGAGCACGACCCACCCACACAGCCCACCCACACACCGTCCACCACCGCCCCATAGGAACGGCCCCAGAGGAACGAGAGTCCCGCAAGACCCACCCGGACCCCCCGCCCACCGGAACATCCCCCACAGCGAACGTCCTTCTCCCCGCTGAGTTCCGCACCCCGAGACGAGTTGGAGCACCCATGCCCCAGCACGTGCCGTTCTCGCTGGTCGAGGTGTTTCCACGCCTTGACCAGCACCGGTCGGCAGACCCCCCGCAGCCGCGCCGGATCGTCTTTCTCGCCCGCCGTGACCTCGGTAATCCGGCGGCGGGGGGCTCCGAGCTCCTCGTCGACCGGCTCGCCGACGGCCTGACCCGGCTCGGCCATCAGGTCACCCTGCTCTGCGGTGGCCCGGCGGCCAACCGCGACTACCGGGTCGTGTCGGCCGGCGGCGACCTGAGCCACCATCTGCGCGCCAAGTCGGCCTTCGCCCGTCAGGTCGGCGACTGCGACCTCCTCGTCGAGGTGTGCAACGGCATGCCCTATCTCGCCCCGCTCTGGCACCAGGGTCCGACGATGTGCCTGGTCAACCATGTGCACACGGATCTGTGGCAGCTGCGGTTCGGCGGTGCGCTGGCGCCGGCCGCGCGCCTCGGCCGAAGACTCGAACACTGGTCGCTGACGGCCGCGCAGCGGCGCAACCTCATGGTCGCGGTCTCCTCGTCCACGGCCGGCGCGCTCCGGGCGATCGGTGTGGACCGGGAACGGATACGGGTCGTGCACAACGGGGTCGAGGAACCCGGGCCGCGCGCCGAGCGGTCGCCCGAGCCGCTGTTCGTGGCGGTGGGCCGGCTCGTCGAGTACAAGCGGATCGATCTGCTGCTGCGACTGTGGGAGCGGGTGCGTCCGGTCACCGGCGGACGGCTCGTGATCATCGGCGACGGTCCCGAGCGGGCGCGGCTGGAGGCGATGGCCGGGGCGGGCGTCGAGTTCGCCGGGCATGTGACCGAGGAGGAGAAGCACCGGCTGCTGTGCGCGGCCTGGCTGCTGCTGCATCCGTCGGCCGTGGAGGGGTGGGGGCTGGTCGTCACGGAGGCGGCCGTGCGGGAGACACCGTCGGTGGCCTTCGATGTGCCGGGGCTGCGGGATTCCGTCGTCGACGGGGAGACGGGTGTGCTGGCCCGGGGGGAGTCGTCCTTCGCGGCGGCGTGGTGTGCGCTCGCGTTGTCGACCGATCGGCGGGTGCTGATGGGGAAGGCGGCGCGGGAGCGGGCCGCGCACTATCGGTGGGATCGGACTGTGCGGCAGTTCGGGGCGGTGGCTGCGGAGGCTGTGCGGGGTTGGTCTCCTTGAGCGCCAAATGGGGTGCCTCGAACGATCGTTGGCGGCTGCGGGTCGTTCGTGGCTTGTCGCGCGGTTCCCCGCGCCCCTTCAGTGGGGCGGCGGCTTTGAAGGATCCCTCTTTTCGGCGGTCCGTCACCCTCTTCCGGGCCTTCATGCGGGAGCAGGACGATCCCGAGTACTGCTACGCGTTGCTCGCGCGGGATGCCGTGGATCAGGTCGAGGCCTACGGGGGTCGGGCCGTCGACGGGTTGACCGTGGTCGATGTCGGGGGCGGGAGCGGGTACTTCACCGAGGAGTTCCGGCGGCGGGGGGCGCAGGCGTATCTCTTCGAGCCGGATCTGCGGGAGTTGGGGGCGAAGCCTCCGGACGGGGCCGTCGTCGCCGACGGGTATCTGCTGCCGCTGGCCGACGGGGTCGCGGATGTCACGTTCACCTCCAATGTGCTGGAGCACGTGGCGGATCCGCCGACGTTCATCAGCGAGCTCGTCCGGGTCACCCGGCCCGGCGGGCTGATCTATGTGTCGTTCACGAACTGGCTGTCCCCGTGGGGCGGGCACGAGTGGGCGCCCTGGCACTACCTGGGGGCGGAGCGGGCGCGGGCCCGCTATCGGCGCCGTACGGGTAAGGACGCCAAGCACACCCTCGGCGAGAACCTCTTCGCCGTGCACATCGGACGCACTTTGCGGCAGGTGCGCGGCCGGGACGACGTGACCGTCGTGTCGGCGCGCTCCCGCTACTGGCCGTTTCTCGCGGAGACCGTCGTGAAGGCGCCGGGGCTCCGTGAGTTCGCCACCTGGAACCTTCTCCTCATCCTCCGGCGGTGTCCACCATGACGAGCACGGTCCAGGCTCCACCTCCCGCGCCGGTACGGCCGCCGGGCACGACCGAGGGCCCCCCTCCTGAGGGCCCTCGGTCGCGGCGCTGGCTGCTGGGGTTCTGGGCCGTGGTGTTCGTGCTGCTGGTCGCGGCGCAGCCGGGGCGGCAGACCTTCGACACCAAGCTCGGGGTCACCACCGATCCCTGGCAGTTCGTCTCCGACCTCGGCCAGCTGTGGCACGACCGGGCCGGGTTCGGCGGGATCCAGGACCAGTACGTCGGCTATCTGTGGCCGATGCTGCCGTACTACGGGCTGACCGATCTGGTCGGGCTGCCGGTGTGGCTGGCGGAGCGGCTGTGGCTGTCGCTGATCGTGTCGGTGGCGTTCTGGGGTGCGCTGCGGCTGGCGGAGCGGCTGGGGGTCGGGAGTTCCGCGTCCCGGCTGCTCGCCGCCTCCGCCTATGCGCTGTGGCCCGTGTTCACGACAGTCGTGGGGTCGACGTCGGCCGCCGCGCTGCCGGGTGCGTTCCTGCCGTGGGTGCTGCTGCCGCTGACGAACGAGCGGTACGGCGCGCGGGTGGCGGCGCTGCGGTCGGCGCTGGTCATCCCGTTCATGGGCGGCGTCAACGCGGCTGCCACGCTTGCCTCGTTGCTGCCCGTCGGGTTGTATCTGCTCACCCGGACGCCGGGGAACAGACAGCGGCGGCTGATCGCCTGGTGGGTGCCGGGGGTGATCCTGGCGACCGCGTGGTGGGTGGTGCCACTGCTGCTGCTCGGCTTCCACGGGGAGAACTTCCTTCCTTACGTGGAGAGTTCACAGACCACGACGGCCACCATGTCGGCCACCGAGGCGCTGCGGGGCGCCGGGAACTGGGTGGCGTATCTGAACTTCGGTGAGGCCTGGCTGCCTGCCGGGTGGTCGGTCGCGGCCTCCGTGATCGTGATCCTGTCGTCGGCGCTGGCGGCGGGGCTGGGGCTGGCCGGGCTGGCGCGGCGGGACATGCCCGAGCGGCGGTGGCTGGTGCTGACCGTGCTGGTGGTCGCGCTGATCACGCTCGCCGGGTACGGCGGGGTGTTCGGGGCGCCCTTCCACGGGGTGGTCCAGGACTGGCTGAACTCGGGTCTTGTGCCGTTCCGGAACATCTACAAGTTCCAGACCGGGCTGGCGCTCGCCCTGGTCCTCGGGCTCGCGCATCTGGTGGCGGTGGCCACGCGGGCGCACGGGGCCCGCCCGGTGCGGGGTCGGCGCTTCGCCCCGCTGATCGCGGCCGTGCTGGTGATCCCCGGGCTGCTGTGGCCGTATCTCAACGGGGCGGTGCTGCAACCGGGTTCGTTCCAGGAGCTGCCCAAGTACTGGCAGTCGACGGCCGATTGGCTGAAGAAGTACTCGCCGGACTCGCGGGCGCTGGTCGTGCCGGCCACCGCGCACGGCATCTACACCTGGGGCACCACCGTCGACCAGCCCCTCGATGTGCTCGCCGAGTCCCGCTGGGCGCAGCGCGACTACGTCCCCTTCGGCACGCCCGGCAACCGGCGCGCGATGGACGCCGTCGAGCAGGCTCTGCTGACCGGCGCCGAAGTCCCGGGCCTGGGCGACTACTTGAGCCGGGCCGGGCTGTACTACGTCGTCGTACGCAATGACCTCGACCCGGACCAGCTCGGCGCGGTGCCGACGACGACCGTGAAGCGGACCCTGGAGCAGTCCGGGTACGAGCGGGTCACCGGCCTCGGGCCGACGATGACCGGCGGGCGGATCGCCGAGGGCACCCCGCTCCAGGTGGAGGGGCTGTACGCGCGGCAGCGGGCCGTGGAGATCTACCGGCCCGCCGAGGACGTACCGCGTCCCGGGCAGGCCGGGCTGAAGGCGATCGCCGACACGGCCGTCGTCTCCGGCGGCCCGGAGTCGCTGCTGCCGCTGGCCGCCGACCCGGAGCTGCGGGACCGGGCGACCGTGCTGACCGGCGACAACCACCCCGGGCTCGGGACCCCGGCCGTCCAGGTGGTCGGCGACGGGCTGCGGCGGGCGGACACCCGGTTCGGCCTGGTCAACGCCAACACGTCGTACACGTATACGGCGGACGAGCGGAACCCGAGCGGGAGCGTGCAGGACGCCGGTGAGCCGCCGAAGCAGATCCTGCCGGTGTCGGGGCTCGACCATCAGACGGTGGCCGAGCTGCGCGGCGCCAAGTCGGTGACCGCGTCCACCAGCGGCAACTGGCTGTTCCATCTGCCGCAGTACGACCCGGTGAACGCCTTCGACGGCGACCGGGACACCGCCTGGGCGGAGGGCGCGGCCGGGTCCGCGGACGGGCAGTGGCTGCGGATCGAATTCGAGGACGCCCAGGACATCCCGGAGACCTTCGAGGTCACCCCGCTGCCGCAGGACGGTGTGCGGTCGGCGCCGACCCGGATCAGGGTGGAGACCGAGCGGGGCTCGCGCTCCACGAACCTCCAGGCCGACGGCTCGACACAGACCGTCAACGCCCGTGCCGGTGAGACGAGCTGGCTGAAGATCACGATCCTGGACTCGGCGGAGCGGCACACCGGGCTGGTCGGCGCGGGCTTCGCCGAGGTCGACATCCCCGGCGTCAAGGTGACCCGGATGCTGCGGCTGCCGACCGACGCGACGGACCCCGACGGTACGGCGGCCGCCGCCGAGGTGATCTCGCTCCAGCGGGCCGCCGACCCGACCGGTCTCTCCCCGACCGGCACCGAGCCCGGACTGCACCGTACGTTCGCCACCACCACGGCGGGCACGTACGAGATGAAGGCGACGGCCGTCCCCGTGCCGGGCGACGAGCTGGACAAGCTGCTGTACGAGGTGGCCCCCGACCAGCAGACCCGGATGACGGCGACCGCCGAGTCCACGGCCTCCCTCGGGGCCGGGCTGTCGCCGCGCAACCTCACCGACGGTGATCTGACCACGGCGTGGATCGCCGGCGACGACCCGACCATCCACCTCAGCTGGAAGGACAGGTGGCCGGTGGGCTCGCTCGTCCTGGCCCCGGCGGGCGGACTCTCGGCCCGTCCGACCCAGGTCGAGATCAGCTCCCCGGACGGGGCCGTGATCGCCGCCGTCGACGAGAACGGCTCGGTCCGCTTCGACCCGATCAACACCGACCAGCTCGACATCACCGTCACCGAGACCGCCCCGATGACCGTCCACAACCCGGTCGCCGACGACGATCTGCAACTCCCGGTCGGCCTCACCGAGGCCTACGTCCCGGCCCTCGACCAGTACCGCACCCCGCAGCCCGCCCCGACCCGGGACTTCGAGCTGCCGTGCGGCGAGGGCCCGGTCGTCGAGGTCGACGGCACGCTGTACGAGACGAGCGCGCGGGGGACCGTACGGGACCTGGTGGAGCGGCGGTCCATCGACCTGACGCTCTGCCAGAACGGCGCGGCGGGCGGCGGGTTGGAGCTGGACGCGGCCGACCGGCACACCTTCGAGTCCGAGGACACCGGCGCCCTGGCCGTCACCACGGTGACGCTCACGCGCGGGACGGTCACCGAACCCGCCGCCTCCGGGCGGGAGTTGGGCATCCGGGACTGGCTCGGCGACCGGCGCGAGGTCACCGTCGGCGACGGCGCGGCCTCCTATCTGACGACGTACGAGAACTTCAACGACGGCTGGAAGGCCACCCTGGGCGGCCGTGAGCTGACCCCGGTCCGGCTCGACGGCTGGCAGCAGGGCTGGCGGATCCCCGGCGGCGCGGGCGGCACCGTCAAGCTGTCGTACGAGCCGTCGGTGACGTACGAGGTCGGGCTGATCGGTGCCGGGGTGGGCCTCGCGGCCCTGATCGGGCTGGCCCTCTGGCGCCGCCGGGAGCCCAACCCCGACGCGCCGCAGCCGACACCGCCGGGCCCCGGTCTCTGGCTCGGCGTGGTCGCCCTCACCCTCGTCGGCATCGTCATCGCGGGCTTCCTCGCCCTCCTCGTCCCGCTGCTCGCCCTTCTCGCCGCGAAACGGCACACCCTGCTCGTACCGATCGCCTTCCTCGCCCTGGCCGGAGCCGGTATCGCCGCCGCCGTCGGGGCGGGCGAACCGGTCGCGGCGGACCAGGGCGCGTTCGGGCCGGTGGCCCAACTCCTCGCGCTGATCGGGCTGTTCGCGGCGCTGGTGAGTGTGGGCGCGGACGCCGTGACCGCACCGGAACGGCCGGGCTCCACGCGGCGGTTCGAGGTACCGCCGGGGGCGCACGCGCCCACGGAACCGCTGCCGCAGCGGCGCCGGATCGGCCGCAGGACCCCGAACGGCGGGCCGGTGGCGGGTCCGACGATCTCCGCGCGGGGGCCGGGCTCCCCGCACGGCGATCCGGACGTCCCGAACGACCCGGACACCCCGACGCGGCGGATCTCGCTCGGCAAGCCGAAGTCCGGGACGACCCCGCCGGAGGACAGCGGCGGCGGCACGGGAAGCGGTGGTACGGGGAAGGGGGGCCCGATATGACGACGCTGGACCACCCCGCGCGGGACGACGCCGCCCACGGGCCCGTCCGTATCCCCTTCCCGGTGGTCGACGAGGTGTCCCGGCACTGCCTCCAGGAGGAGGAGCCCGAGACCGTCCACATCGAGGTCCACCTCCCGGGGCGCCTCGACCCCGACCGACTGCGCACCGCGTTCACCGCCGCGCTCCGGCGCCACCCCCGGATCCTCATGCGGGAGGCTCCGGGGCGGTGGTACCGGCGCCGCTACGAGTGGGAGCTGACCGAGGAGCCCGAGGTCGAGGTCGTGGCCTTCCTCCCGGCGAGCCCGCACGCCCTGCGGGACGCCCGCACGAGAGCGTTGGTCGAGGCCCCTCCGCTGAGCCTGTCACCCCCGATCCGCCTGGAGGTGGTGGAGGGAGCGGGCCCGGCGGTGGGCAGCGAGGCGAGTGACGACGTGGGGCATGCGGCGACCACAGCCAGGGGCAGCCGCGCCGTCCCCGTGCCCCACCCCGCTACGGCCGATCGCGCCGCCACCGCCCCTCACCCAACTGCGGCCGACCGCACCACCCCCCACCCAACCGCGGGCGATCGTGCGGCTGGGGCGGCACGGGTGGGCGCAGCGGCACCTCGTACCGCCGAGCAGCGGAATCTCCCCGCGGCCCACACCACCCCCGGGCGCCCGAAAGCCACCAGCACCGCAACACGCACCGGCACCGCAGCGCACCCCGGCACCGTCCTCTTCCTCACCATCAACCACACCGCGCTGGACGGCCCCGCCTGCCTCCGTATCCTGGCCACCGCGGCGGAGCTGTACGGCGGCAAGGACAACGCCCCCACCGCCCCACCCCTCCGCCCGACCCCCACCCAGGACGAACCGGCCCCGGCCGAGACCGACGCCCCCTCCAACTGGTCCCGCCCGGCACGTGTCGCCCCCGGCGCCCCCGAACCCTCCCCCGGCAACGGCCTCCTCGTCACCGAACTCCCGGTCCCCCGCCGCCCGAAGTCCGCCCCCTACACGGTGAACGACCAGCTCATGGTCACCACGGCCCTGATGCTCGCCCACTGGAACCGGGAACACGGCGCCCGCCCCCGCCCCCTGCGCATCACCATGCCCGTGGACGACCGCCCCAGGGACACGGACATGCCGATAGGCAACGGCACCCGCCTGGTCGAAGTCCCCTTCGCCCCGGCCGAGTTGAACCAGTCCCACACCCCCCTCGCCACCCTCCTGCGGCGCACGGCGGACCGTACCCGCGCCCTGAAGTCCGCCCCACGCCCCCAACTGGGCCACGGCGCCTCCCTGTTGACCGCCCCGGTGGTCCCCGTCTCCTGGCGTGCCGCCCTCACCCGGGGCCTGCGCCGGGCCGCCGCGCCCTGGACCTCGACCACCCTGCTCAGCAACATCGGCCGTATCCCCTACGCCCTGGACTTCGGCGAGGAGGCCGGCCGCGCCCACGCCGTCTGGTTCTCGGCCCCCGCCCGTATGCCCCGGGGCCTCACCGTCACGACCGCCTCCACCGCCGGCCGCCTCCATCTGGCCCTGCGCTGGTCGCGCGCCCTGCTCAGCCACGGCGACGGCGCCCACCTCCGCGACCTCTTCGAGCACTATCTGCACACGACGGAAGAGGACACCCAGTGACGCCGACCACCACACCGACCGCAGGCGCGGGCTCCTCAACACATCACCGGCGCAAGGGACTTCGGCACTTCTACGAGGACCCCACCGTCCCCGTCGCCTCCGGCACCCCCCGCAGCCTCGCCCAGGCCCGCATGCTGGCCACGGCCCTGGGACCGGCGACCGGAAGCGGCGGCCCCCGCACGATCCTCGACATCGGCTGCGGCGACGGCACGGCCGCGGCCATCGCCGCGCCCCTGCTCCCCGGCCACCGCATCATCGGCGTCGACTGGTCCCAGGACGCCCTGCGCCGCGCCCGCACCCGTGTCCCGTACGCGATCCGGGGCGAACTGGCCGACGGGGGGCTGCCGTTGAGGTCGGAGTCGGCCGACGCCGTGCTGTTCAGCGAGGTCATCGAGCACCTGGTCGACCCGGACTCGGCGCTCGACGAGATCCGCCGTGTCCTGCGCCCCGGCGGCCATCTGATGCTGTCGACGCCCAATCTGGCGGCCTGGTACAACCGCGCCCTGCTTCTCGCGGGCGTCCAGCCGGTGTTCTCGGAGGTGAGCCTGCGGGGCATCCACGGCCGCCCGGGGACGGAGGTCGTGGGCCATCTGCGGCTCTACACCGCCCGCGCGCTACGGGAGTTCGTGGCCGCGTCCGGCTTCGAGGTCGTACGGCTGCGCGGGGCGCCCTTCCACGGCGTACCGCGTCCGCTGCGTCCGCTGGACCGGCTGGTCTGCGCCGCCCCGTCGGCGGCGTCGATCCTGCTGCTGCACGCACGGAGGACGTAGGCGATGTGGTGGGGAGTGGCCGCGGCACTGCTGGCGAACGCGCTGTACAGCACCGGATTCGTCCTGGAGAAACGGGCCCTCACCGCGATGCCCCAGGTGACGGTCCGGGAGCCGTTGAAGCTGCTGCGGCAGGTGGTCGGCAGCCCGCTGTGGATCGCCGGCTCACTGTCCCTGGCCGCCGGGTTCGCCGCGCAGCTGGCCGTCTACCGGACCCTGCCGATCGCCGCCGCCCAGGGCATCTTCGTCTCCGGGCTGGTCCTGCTCGTCCTGCTGTCCGCGCGGCTGCTCGGCGAGGAGACCACCGGCCGGGAGCGGTACGCCCTCGGGGCCATCCTCGCCGCGCTGCTGATGGTGGTGCTGTCGCTGGACGAACGCACCGACACGGTCAGCCAACAGGCCCCCTACGCACTGGTCCTGACGATCTGTCTGCCCGCGCTCGCGGCCGGGGTCGGGCTCTACCGGTCGGCCGAGCGGCGTGCCCGGCACCGGCACCGACTGCCGACCACGGGCGTCGAGTACGGCGTGGCCGTGGGCCTGCTGTACGGCGTCAGCTCGCTCGCGATCAAGGGCGTGTCGAGCCATCTGACCACAAGTGACCTCGGCGACGCGGTCGTCGGGCTGCTCCGCTCCCCGTACCCGTATCTCCTTCTCTTCACCGGCGCGTTCGGGCTGGTGATGTCGCAGGCGGCACTGCAGCGCTGCCGGGCCTCGCTGATCGTGCCGGTCTGCACGACGGTGACCTGTCTGTTCACGGCGGTGCTCGGCACGCTGTCGTTCGGCGAGTCACTGCCCGACGATCCCCTGCGACTGACACTGCGACTGTCGGGCACGGTGCTCGCGGTCGCCGTACTGCTGAGCATGCCCAAGCACGACACCCAGGCGCCGTCGGCGCACCGACCCCCCTCACCGGCCAAGGAGTCGACCCCTCCATGAACCCCGATGACCCGTTGCTCCAGATCCTGGCGTGCCCGCTGGACAAAGGGCCCCTGCACCTGGTGGTCCACGAGGAGGAACGCTCCGACCACGCCGAACCCGACCGGGCGCCGGAGTCGCTCTACAACCCCCGGCTGCACCGCCGTTACCCGATCGTCGACGGCATTCCGCAGCTGCTGCCGTCGTCGGGGGAACAGGTGACGGAGGACGAGCACGCGAAGCTCTCCGCGCTCCTGAGGGGGTCGGGCTCATGACCACGCTCGCCGCGCGGCTCGCGCCGCTCCTCCCGGACCGGCTGGTCGCGGCGACCGCCCGGCTCGTCTACCCGCGCTTCGAACCGGAGCTGGCCCGGCTCGACGAGCTGTGCCCGCCCTGGTGCGTTACGGCGGTGGACGTCGGCGGCTGGTACGGCCCCTGGACCCGGCGGCTGGCGGAACGGGCCGAGCGGGTGGTGACCGTCGAGCCGGTGCCCCGGCTGGCCCGGCTGCTCGCCTCCTCGGCCCCGGCCAACGTCCGCGTCGTCCAGGCCGCCGCCTCCGACGAGCCGGGCACCGCCCGCCTGTGGCTGCCGCCCGGCGACGACGGCGGACGGGGGCTGTCCTCCCTGGTCCGCCGGGACATCCACGGCCGGGCGCTGGACGTCGGCCGCGTCGCCCTCGACGGCCTCGGTCTCACCGACGTCGGGTTCATCAAGATCGACGTCGACGGCAACGAGATGGCCGTGCTGCGCGGCGCGTCCGGCATCCTGGCCTGCGACCGCCCGGCCCTCTTCGTCGAGTTGGAGGCCCGTATCCAGCCGATCGCCCCGGTCGTCGACCACCTGGCCGACCTCGGCTACGCCGGCTGGGTGCTGCCCGCCGGGACCTGGATCCCCCTCGTCCCGGCCGCCCTGGAGGCCCACCAGGCCCGTACGTCGCATCTGGCGTCCCAGGGGCTGCTCCGGCGCGTCCTGCCGTTCGCCGGGGCCCGGTACGTCAACTCGGTGCTGTTCCTGCCGGACGGGCGCCGCCCGGGTGAGCCGACGCCGGTGTCCGGCGCCGTACGCGACCATGGACCGCATGTCCTCCGCGAAGCGCCCCGGCCCCGATAGGCCCTCCGGTCCGCACGCCTCGCACTCCAGGTCGCCGATCTTCTATGCGGTGACCGATTCCGGCGTGCCCAGAAACAACCGGTATCGGGAAGGCCGACCAAGACGCCCAGTTCACGGCGGCCGTCCGTGGCCTTCAGAGCTTCACGCTAACGTCCGTCGCTGTCGCGGGTGAAGACGGTCCAGTGCCAAGAGTCCCCGTGGTAGTCGGTGTCGAACTCATCTACCTCGATCCATCCCGCCTTCCATTTCCCTTTGCCGTGGTACTCCGCCCGGCATGAGCACTGGCAGTCGGGGCGTGTTGCGTGCCGACAGGCCCCGTTGCATTTTTCGAACGGGTTGAACTCACGCCCAAGCATGATCACCTGGTTGTAGCGCAGCAGATGCCGAGCCAATTCGAGGAAGTGGCGGGTCGGCACGCTCCAGCAGCCCCGCTTCTCGTTCCACCTGAGGCCATGTGTGCTCGGAAGGAAGCGGCCGATGAAGCGCCGCTGTTCCCCCCGATTCTTACCCGGGAGCCACACATCCGCCGGGCCCGAGCCGGGAAGCATGACGGCCACGTAGCGGCGACCTTCATGCATGGGGAGCAATCTCGGCGCTGGAACCGGGTCGTCGTCGTAGAGGTTCATGGCGCGGCGGGCAACGTCGTGGGTTGTCCGAAGTTGCTGTCGTCGTCGGGTCGCCTTCGCCGCCTGTTCAAGCTGGTAGCGCTCGAACTTCTCGCCCCTCAGCCAGCGAACACGGGTGGACTCGCGGTAGGAGGAAGGACACAAGGAAGAAGAGAAATCCTCCCTCCAATGCGGGATGACGATCCCGCTCCGGAGTTCGACGATCTGACGGCAGTAACCGCATATGGGTGCGGTATTCAAGATTCCCGACCTTCCAGGACGGTGGAAGTGGCCAGCCACCCCCTACTGCCCCCAGATATACCAACGTGGGGCCTGGCATGAAAAGATCCGCCCTCATCGCACTTCGGCCCCGGACTCCTGCCAGTGAAACCACCGTGCAGGATATCGAGAACGATCATGCCCCGGTTTGGCGAGGGCGTTGGCACGGTTCTCGTACTCACGGCGGGCTTTGCGCTGGTCCGAGACCGCCGGGGCGCCCTCCGCCATCGAGAGGCTGGCGGAGGGCGAGGAGTTGGCGGTGCACGGAAGGGGAGGCGCTGACGTGCAGAGGCTAGCCCTGATCGAGCCGCACGGTCACGCCGTAGTCGAGCGCGGCACGCTCGTCAGGCTCCAGTTCAGCGGGCTCGGAGCAAGTCGACGACTGTGATTCGTTCCCTCGTTGGGCTTCCATAGAAGGTCGTCGACCAAGGGTGAGGAACGGCTGCCGACCGGTGTTGCCGGTGGAATTTCTGACTGCCAGAATGGACGGTCCTGGCAGCTCTCCGCCGAGGGCGACACATGGCTGATGACCCACGATCGCCCGCACCGCCATCCGGCTCACCGCCAGAAGGCGACGGCGGACGAAAGCTGCTGCGGCGGCGCGTGAGTGACGCCCGGAACAAGCTCGGGCCCGTCAGCAAGGTGAGGGTGCTCAGCATGGCTGCTGCCGTGGTCGGAGGCGTCATCGCCGTCGCTCACACCCGCACGACCGCAGCTGCGACCGACGACGAGGGCGAGGAGTCCGGCGGCATCCTTGCTGAGGTCGCCCGCATCCTCAACGTAGCCACTGCGGATCAGGACGACAGGTCCAGTCTCTCCAGCCCCCCGTCCCGGCCGCCCTACGTCGGTGGCGTAAGCGGCTACTGGCGCTTCCAGTGCCTCAACCCAGGCAGGCCACGCCACCGGCAATTGCAGGCATGAGCTGCGGTGGGTGGATGACTACACCAAGGGCGCCACGGAAGAAGAGGGCGCCGAGGTCTAGGCCGTTTCTGACGGCTTTTGGTGGGCTGGGTGGATCTGGGGGGTTGCCGGGCAGGACGTTCGTATGGTGCGGCGACACGAGGTCACGGACGCACTGTGGCAGAGGATCGAGTCTCTTCTGCCCGGCAACGGCGGGCCGGGCGGGCAGCGGGAGTGGGCCGTGAACATCAACTCGACCTCCTGCCAGGCGCATCAGCACCCGGCCGGAGCGCCGCGCCAGCACCCGGCCGACCACCCGCAAAAGAGGGCGGTCCCATGAGGAGGCCGATGGGCGCGAGGTGTTGGGGCGCTCACGGGGCGGGCTGACCAGAAAGGTCCATCTGCTCTCCGACTACCGGGTCCGCCCGTTGCTCCAGCCGCGACAACCGCGCCTACCTGCGACGGCGCGGCATCAAAGCCACCCTCGCGCAGCCCGACGACCAGCGGGCCCATTGCAGACGTTCCGGCGGCAGGCCACCAGCCTTCGACAAGACTCAGCACCGTCAACGCAACGCGGTCGAACGGTGCGTGAACAAGTGGAAGCGGTACCGCTGAAGAATCAGCGCCGTGAACCTCTGAAGGTCACAGGCCGTCCTCGACCAGCTCCGGATTTTGACATCCTCCCCCTCTCAAAAGAGGGGGATTCCAACCCGGTTGGGTTGAGGTTCACGGACGCTCGACCCCTTGCGGGGTGTCGTCCCTCCGGCACCGGCTGTCCGCCGGGGGCGGGGGATCCCGCCCTGTCCTGCCGCGATGTTGATACTGGCGTTGGTGTCCGCGTTGCAGGCGAAGCCACAGGAGGAACAGACGAACTCGGCTTGGCTCTTGCGCGAGTTCTTGTCGATCCAACCGCAGGCACTGCACCGCAGGCTGGTGTAGGGAGCGGGAACGTCTACGACCCGGCCGGGGGCCTTGTCTCCGGTGCGCTGCCGCAGCAGGCCCCACCCTTGGGCGAGGATGCTCCGGTTCAGCCCGGCCTTGGCCGCTCGGCCGTTCTTGAGGTACTGGTCAGGATCGTCGGGGTCGGGCTTCGCCTTGGCCTTGGCGGTCATCGTCTTGATATTCAGCTTCTCGAACCGGACACGGTCGTACGAGCGGGCGAGCATGGTGCTGGTCTTCTCGCACCAGTCCTTACGCCGGTCGGCTTCGCGGGCTTTGAGGCGGGCAGTTTTGGCGTATTCGGCGGTCTTCTCCGGGCTGCCCTTTGGGGCACGTGCAGCGCGCCGCTGGTGCTTGCGGATCTGCGCCCGCTCTTTGGTCGTGAGCTGGGGGCAGTTCAGCTTCCGCCCGTCCGACAAGGCAGCGGTGATGTTCACACCCCGGTCGATACCGATGACCTCACCGGTACCGGGTGCCATGATTGGTTCGGGGACGACCGCGAACGCGATGTGCCACTGCCCGTTACGGAAGGTGACCCGGAACGTCTTGGCATCGGGTAGCCCGACGCGGGTGAGGCGGAAGCGGACCCAGCCGCATCCGGGCACCTTTACCTGCGCCCACCGCCGGTTCAACTTCTGCACCACGACCGAGCGGCCCATCACCTGCTTGCCAGTTTGTGCGTTCAGCTTCGGCGATCCGTCTTCGTTGCACTCGGGCACGCGCCCGGTGCCGATGACGCGGAAGCCTTCGTGGCGGAACTTCTTGCGCCAGGTCGGCTCACCGAATCCGGAGGTGAAGCGGGCGTTCTTGGCCTTGGCAAAGTCGTTCAGGGCCTGCTGCTGCACGTCCACGTTCCCGGCGCCCAACCACTCGTTGTCTCGCCGGGCTTCGGTGAGCTGGCGGCACTGTTCCGCAAATCCGGGCGCGCACTTGCGCCACCGGCGCCAGTGCGAGTGCTGCTCAACGGCAAGGTTCCAGACGTACCGCGCGTGCGCGCAGTGCGTGAGCATCCGCTCGGCCTGCGCGGGCGACGGATACATCCGGAAACGTGACATGCCACGAACCTAGACACCCCGTTCCTCACCCGCCCACGCCTTCTACCAACATCACCCGTGAGAGTGACCGGCAATGCTTTCGCGATCCAGGACGCCCCCCGCCCACCAAGCCATCAACCCGCCACCACGAACAGCTCCAGGTCGGCCTCACCGCCGTCCCGCGACGCCGAATCACCCTGACGGCGATTCGGCTTTCCCCTGGCTGGCAAGCAAGGTGGCACGGGGCGTTCGCGCCAACGCAGCCCCCGGGGACAGCGCCGACCCGGTGGGAGCTGCGGTTCTCGGCGCCCGACGGGGCAGGGGTCGTGTAGGGAGTGTGTCGCCGCGTTCACGTGGGGACTGCCGCTTAAGGTTCAGGGCCCTTGCGCCCCGGCCGGGTCGGCGTCGCGCCGGGGCGTACGCCTTCCGGTACGGGCGTCGCGCCGTGCCTTGCGGTAGCGCTCTGACAGGATGTCCAGCTGCGGGCACTGGCCCGTGGCCTTCCCGTCCCTGTCGCGAAACGCGCGGCAGTCCGGGCAGCCGATGCCATGCGTGAGCAGCGCGTCGTACGCTGCCTCGACCAAGGGCGTCATGGGCGCTCACCTCGTGACCGGGCGTTGGCGGCTGCCACGCCCGCGCTGAGTACTTCGTGCGGGCGAAGGGAGCGGAGCTTGTCCGGCTCGGCTTCCCATTCCCGGCCTCCGCCGATCGGTCGTAGCTGTACGGACGGGCCGATGAAGTCCATGACCTTGCCGACTCTTCCGCGGCTGGTGTCCTCGACCGTATCGCCCACCGCTGGCTGGTACATGGTCACCGCCTCCGCTTCCGGCGTGGCGGTCGGGGGTGGTGGGCGCGGATCAGGACGTTGCAGTCGGAGACCCGTGACCAGTCGCCGCCGGCCTTGGCGGCTGCCCGCTGGGCGGCCAGCCTGGCGCACCGCTGGCAGTCGTCCGGCGGCTTGGGCTCCTCACCTGGGAGCCCGAGCACAATGGGCGGCTCCGGCACTGTCTGCTGCTTCGGGCCCCTGCCTGGCATGCGGTAACCCCTTGGTCTCGACGGTTTGTTGAGCTCAACCGACGGTAGGAGGCAAGGGGTAACCGAAGTACCACAGTCTGTAGTACTTGTGTCACACGACGCCGAGCCGAATACCCAGCTCCATCAGCTCACCCCGCCGCTTGGTACGGATCATCGTGCCCACCGTCTCCCGCACTCCGGCGTGCGCCCGCGTCGCCTGTGGGGCCAGCTTCTCCGCGTTCAGGAACGCCCTCAGCGCTTCGTCTCGCTGCCCGTTGTAGAAGTAGGCGCGCCCGAAGTCGATGTAGAAGTGGGAGCGCCGTTCCCGTGAATAGTCCGCCGGCAGTCGGATCTTCTCCGCGCAGGTGACCGCGTCCTTGCCGCGACCCAGCTCGACCGGCAGCGACACCGACCACAGGGCCGCGTTGGTGGGCCCGAACTGTAGCTGCCAGTCGTTCCGGTCCTCCCCGAGTTCTGCGGCGGCCTGCTGGGCGTGGCCGAGGTGGCGGACCGCAGCCGCCGAATCTTTCGCCCGAGCCAAGTTCAAGGAAGCCTTCAGGTGGAACGCCCCCTTCAGCGAGACCGTCGCCGGGCCGGGCGACGGAATGGTGCCCAGCTCGGTGAGCGCGCCGTCGATGATGGCGCCGGCTTCGTCGTGCTCGCCGATGGTGAGGAACTCTCCTGCGTCGTACCAGGATGCGGCCAGAACGCGCAGCGGGTCGCCCGTTTCGCGGGACGCCCAGACCACGCGCTCGGTGGCGAGGGTGGCGTCGCTGGAGTGCCCCAGCTTGTACAGGTACTGCATGGCGCACTCGTAACCGGACGCGAGGAGCCCGAATACGATGCGCCGCTCGTCGCCTGTGGTGAGTTCGGCGGCGACTTGGAGGTCTCGCAGCAGTCCAGGCAGCCCAATACCGGACTGGGTGAGGGCCGCGGCCTGCCGGAAACCGTTGGCCTCGGCGACTCGGCGGCGCAGATCTGCCAAGTCCACAGCGGCGGCTTCTGCATCGGTGGGTCGGGCCGGTCGTCCGTGGCGCATCAACGACCGTCGTACGGCGGCTACCGAGGCGACGGCGGTCTGTCCGTCGCGGTCGGCCTGGGCGGGCACGTAGGGGGCTCCGGTGATTTCGGTGGGGTGGCAGTCGAGGGCTTGGGCGAATGCGAGGACGACAGCCGCGCGGTCGAGGCTGCGCAGGCCCTGTTCGAAGTGGCGGATCGCCGAGAGGCTGTAGCCGGATTCGAGGGCAAGACGCTGTTGTGTCCAGCGGTGCCTTTTGCGGAGGCGGGCGAGGCGTTGCCCGTTGGACTCGGCGATGTCGACGGTGTGGGCCATAACTGGTCTCCAGTTCCTTGCTTCGACACTTGGAACGGTACGCCAAACGGGCGATGGTGCGCCCAGGAAGACTTCTGCGGGCATGAGTCCGCGCACTCCCCAACACCCCACATGCTACGGCTGGCTGATCGCCGACACCGTCCCCGAGGACATGCCCCGGGCGGTCGACGTCCCTGTCCGGCTGGTGTGGCCCGTGTGCTCCTCTCGCTGACCGGCTGCGCGGTCGTACGATGTCAGGTCACTTACGCGAGCGATCAGCCGAGTCGCCAACAATCCCAAAAACGGTGCCGAAGCGGAAGATTGGCGATCATCCGGCCGGTGACATGGCGTATGGGCCTACTGTCCGTGCAGAGTCCCGGCCCTCACGGGAAGATCCTCACGGGAAGGCTGTCCCATGACGACCCAGCACCGCGCGGAGCGCACCGTGCCCGTCGAGCGGCTGCGGCTGGGGGATCACGCGTGTATGGGGCCGGCGGACATCGAGGGCGCCGGTGAGTCGCCGTGGAAGGTGTTCACCGCCTACACCCGGACGAGCCTGGCGCGTGGCGAGAAGGTCCTGCTGGTCATGGACCCGGACGACCTGAGCGACGACGAGGTGGTCGCGCTGCTGGACCGGGGCAGCGGCCAGGTCGTGGCGGCTCGGGCCGGCGGTCAGCTGTCGCTCAAACGCAACACGGAGATCTACGCCCCCGACGGCCGCTTCGAGGAGCGGCGCACGATCGACACCTACGCCTCCGAGGTCGACCGTGCCTGCGACGAGGGCTGGGCGGGGCTGCGGGTCACCGCCGACATGAGCTGGGCGCCCCGGATGAACCTCGGCCACGACCGGCTGCTCGACTACGAGGCCTCGGTGGCACCGCTGTTCGCGGACCCGCTGTTCACCGCGATCTGCTGGTACGACCGCCAGCGCTTCGACGACGAGCTGACGGACCGGGTCGGCAAGGTCCATCCGATGCGGGTCATGGAACGCCTCGACTCCCTGGAGGTCACCGAGACCCCGGACGGCGGACGGATCGCCGGTACGGCCGAGCTGAGCACCCGCACCGAGTTCGTCGAGGCGCTGCGCGAGGCGCTGGAGCGGCGGGGCGCCTCGGGCCCCAGCCACTTCGTCCTCGACCTGCGGGACCTGTGTTTCATGGAGGCCCACTGCGCCTGGCAGTTGATCAGCCTCGCCGCGTCGCTCCCTCCGGGTAGTGAAGTCACCGTGCGCTGCGGCGAGTTGCTGGGGCTGGTGCTGGAGCAGTTGGGCGCCGGTGAGGTGCCGCAGCTGCTGGTCAGCGTGGAGGGTGAGGGGCACGGGGGCGAGGCCGGGTGAGCGAGGGGCCGCGACTGCGGAGCGAGTTCCGTCAGGCCGAACTCCCCTTGGTGCGCGCGCTGGTCGAGGAGGCCGCGCTCCGGGCCCGGTTCACCACCACCGCCAAGGGCGCCTTCACACAGGCCGCGTTGGAGATCTGTACGTACGCGGTGGTCCACGGGGTCGGCCCGGCTGTCATCCGACTCCGTGTGCTGGAAGGCGAGTTGCGCTGCGAGGTGACGTACGACGGGGCCGCCCCCGCTGCCGGACCGCACGACGACGGGCACGGGCTGCGGCTCGCCGAGTCGCTGATCGCCGGTCTCGGCGCCCCCGGCCGTATCGGCGGCCACCGCACACCCCGGGGCGCCACGGTCACGCTGTCGGCCCCGCTGCCGAACCCGGTGCGTACGCTCCCGGTCCCGCTGCCCGTCACAGTCCCGCCCGCGCGCTGAACCAGGCCGCCACCTGACTGCGATTGTGGAAACCCAGCTTCACCAGGATGCGTTCGACGTGGCCCTCGGCGGTGCGGCGGGCGATGACCAGATGGTCGGCGATCTGTTTGTTGGTACGGCCCTGGGCGACGAGGGCGGCGACCTGGAGTTCACGGCGGGTGAGCGGCACCGGGTCGGCGACCGGGGCGGTGACGTGGGCCGGACTCTTCGCCGAGGCCAGGGCATGGGCGTGGGGGTGGGCGTGGGTGTGGGCCGGTCCCCCGGCCGGGAGGGCGCCTTCGAGGGAGCCCTCGTGGGCGCCTTCGAGGGAGCCTGCGTGCGGGCCGGTCGGGAGACCCGACGGGAGAAGCCGGGGGTTCCGGCCCACGGCGGCCCCGGCCGCCGCGCCGGAGGCCGCTCCCGATCCGGACGCCGAGCCGTCCCGTCGGCCGTCCGGTCTCGGCGCGGCGGCCGGGACCGTACGCCGCCCGCCCGTCCGCCCGCCCGTCCGCGAGGCCGCCGCCGGGCCCTCCCGCCGGCCGCCCGCCCGCGCCCCGGGGGCCGTGCTCTCCCCCGGCTCGCCCAGCGCGTACGCGACGGCCTGTTCCGGTGTGAGACGGCCGCCCCGGCGCTGGGCCAGGGCGTAGGCGTGGTCGCCGAGCGCGTGCCGGGCGTGGTGTTCGGCGGCGCGGGGGCGGCCCGGCCGGAGGGCGTCCATGGGGTTGCCGCCGATGTCGTGCCAGATGCGGTCGACCGCGCCGCGCAGCACCCCGGCCCGTTCGGCGTCGCCCGCGAGGGCCTCGGCGGCGGCGAGCAGATCGAGGGTGCGGGCGAGACTCTGGTACTGGCGCACGGTGTACGGCAGCCGCAGACAGGCGCGGGCGTGCTCGGCGGCCCGGTCGTAGCTCCCGGCCGACCAGTGCGCGAGGGCGAGGGTGCGCAGCGCCCAGGAGCGGGCCCACTGTTCGCCGTGGGCCTCGCAGAGGGCGACGGCCTCGGCGCACAGCGGGATCGCCTCGGCGGCGCGGCCCCGGCTGACGAGGGAGCAGGCCAGCTCGACCCGGGTGAGGACGACGAAGACGGTGGAGGCGCGGGCCCGGACCGGGGCGAGGGCACCGGCGGGGACCGGCGGGGGCGCGGGCACCGGGAGTTCCGCGTCGGCGGCGGCTGCGGTCCGTACCGGGTCGAGGCCGGCCAGGACGGCGGCGGAGCGGCTGTGCACCAGGGAGGTCAGGGCGCCCGCCCACATGGCACGGGTCAGACCGGCGTCGGGTCGGGCCCCGGCGCGCAGGGCGCCGTCCATCCAGTGCCGGCCCTCGCCCCAGATGCCGCCCGCGACCCAGTGGAACCACAGCCCGGCGGCCAGCCGCAGCCCGTGCTGGGCCTCGCCGGGGGTGGTGAGACAGAAGTCGAGGGCGGCCCGGAAGTTGTCCTGGTCGATCCGGATGCGTTCGGTGATCTCGACCTGGTCGGGGCCGAACCAGGCCTGCTCGTACTCGGCGCCGAGCCGTGCGAAGTGGTCGCGGTGGCGTCGCCGGGTGTCGGTCGCCTCGCCCAGGTCGTGCAGTTTCTCCAGTCCGTAGTCGCGCAGGGAGACCAGCAGCCGGTAGCGGACCTGGCCGGCGTGCTCCTCCCGGACGAGCACCGACTTGTCGACGAGTCCGGCGACGGCGTCCAGCACGGCGCACGGGGCGATCCGCTCCCCGGTCCCGCTGTCCTCCCCGGCGCAGACGGCCTCGGCGGCGGCGAGGTCGAAGCCGCCGACGAACACGGACAGCCACGCCCACACCAACTGCTCCTGCGGGGTGCACAGTTCATGGCTCCAGTCGACGGCGGAGCGCAGGGTGCGATGGCGGGGCGCGGAGGTGGGGCTGCCGCAGGTGAGGAGCTGGTAGCGGTCGTCGAGGCGTTCGACGAGCTGGTCCACGCCGAGGGCGCGCACCCGGACCGCCGCGAGTTCGATGGCGAGCGGCAGCCCGTCGAGGCGGCGGCAGAGCCGGGCCACGGCCTGCTGGTTCGCCTCGCCGACGGTGAAGCCGGGCACCACGGCCGCCGCCCGGTCGGCGAACAGCCGCAGCGCGGGGAAGGACTCGACCGCCGCCGCGCTCGTGGCGGGGCTCAGCTCCTCCGGCGCGGGCGCGGGCAGCGGCGGCACCTCGAAGAGCTGTTCCCCGGCGAGCCCGAGCCGGTGGCGGCTGGTGGCGAGGATCCGTACGCCCTCGGTGGCGGCCAGCACGGCCTGGGCGAGGATCGCGCAACTGCGCAGCAGATGCTCGCAGTTGTCGAGGACGATCAGTAACCGGCGCTCGCGCAGATGGTCGACGAGGATCTCCAGCGGGGGCCGTACGGTCTCGTTGCGGACGCCGAGCGCGTCGTTCACGGCGTGCGGGACGAACGCCTCGTCGCTGTGCGCGGCCAGCGGAACGAGCCACACGCCGTCCGGGAACGCCCGTGCGACCTGTCCCGCCACATGTCCGGCGAGCCGGGTCTTGCCCACCCCGCCGGGTCCTGTCAGCGTCAGCAGTCTGCCCGCCGACAACAACCGTCTGACATCGGCCGCCTCGTCCCGTCGCCCCACGAAGCTCGTCAGCTCCGCCGGGAAACCGGAAGTGCGCCGCGGCTCCGATCCGCCCACGATGCTGGTCACGCCCTCAGTTGTGGTTCCCGTACGCGCTGTTGTAACCCCGAAGGGTAGGCAGCGGGCACGGGCGCGACGCCCGCTTCGTGGATTTCCCGCCTCATCGGGTGAGGGGGCCTGTCATCGGGTGAGGGGGCTTGCGAGGTCTGCGGGTGGCGGGATCAGCGGGTGGCGGCGGCCAGGATCGCGTCGACCACGTGGGGCAGCGACTCGGGGTGCAGCCACAGGAAGAGGTTCGGCTCGACGAGTTCCAGCTCCATCACACACGGCCGCCCGTCCTCCCCGGTGACGAGGTCGACGCGTGCGTACAGCAGCTCGGGGGCACCCGGTACGGCGGCCAACGCCCGCTCGGCCACGGTGAGTTCGGCCTCGGTCGGGGTCCAGGGCACCAGGTCGGGGTGAGCGATCTTGTCGGCGTCGTACGCCGTGCCGGGCGTGAGCACCGCCCCCTTGCGGCTGGCGTGCAGCAGTCGCCCGCCGAAGAACTGCAGGGCCCGCTCCCCCTCGGTGTCGATGCTCGTCACGAACGGCTGCACCATCGCGGTGAACCCCTCGGCGTGCATCCGCTCGACATGCCGTACGGCGGTCTCCCACAGGTCGGGGGTGTAGCGGGCGGCGAACCGGGCGCCCGCGCCGGAGGTGGGCTTCACCACGTACTCGTGCGCGACGGGCAGCGCGCCCTCGACGGGGTCGCCCGGCGCGAGATAGGCCGTCGGCACGACCGGCACCCCGGCCCGCGCGAGATCCCCGATGTACCGCTTGTCGGTGTTCCAGCGCACGACGTCGGCCGGGTTGGCGAGCCGGGTGACCTCGCCGGTCTTCGCCACCCAGGCCGCGAACTCGGCCGCGCGCCAGCTGTAGTCCCAGGTGGAGCGGATGACGACCAGGTCGTACCCGGCCCAGTCGGCCGCCGGGTCGTCCCAGTGCACGGCCGCCGCGTCGGCCCCGGCGTCCCGCAGCGCCCGCGCCAGCACCGCCAGATCCCGGTCACGGCTCGGCTCCGCCCCGGGGTCGTAGGTGGCGAGGGCCATCCGGGGCGCGGCGGGGCGGGGGGCGGTGGTACGGGGGGCGGCTGTGCGGGCCACGGAGCACTCCCATGTCGTATCTCGTATGTCCGTTCCCCTCAGGGTACGGACGGCCCCGTGATCAGCCGGCCCTCCCTGTCGTACGGCCAGACGTTGGGGACGCAGCCCTTCATGCCCTTGATCTGCTGCATCATCGCCGGGGCGGGCTTGCCCGCACCGGGACAGGTGACATGGCCCCGGCCGAGGAAGTGGCCGACCTCGTGGTTGATGATCAGGGCGCGGTAGGCCGTGACGTCGTCGGCGTAGACGGGGGTGGCCAGTTCCCAGCGTTCGAGGTTGACCATGACGTTGTCGCCGACGTTGCAGTTGAACTCGCCGCGGGTGTTCAGTCCGAACCGGCCGCAGACGTCGTCGACGGTGCCGGGGGTCGCGACCTTGACGACGAAGTCGGTGGCGCCGCCGGAGACCCGCTGGAAGGCCGACTCGCCGTCGGCGGTCCAGCCGCGCGGGTCGGCGAGGACGCTTTCCACCTCGTCGGCGACGCGGGCGGCGGACAGCGACAACCCGTCCTCCACCTCGACCCGGTAGCGCAGGGGCGTGCCCTTCCCCACCTTGGCGCTGCCGCCGGAGGCCTTGGTGAACGTGCCCGGCCCGGTCCTCGGGATGGTGACCGGGGAGCCGCTCGGTGACGGGGACCCCGACGCGCTCGGCGACGAACCGGACGAGCCGGACGGGCGGGGCGAGGAGGAGGGGTCGGGGGACGCGCCGGCGCTCGCGCTCGGGCCGGGTGAGCGGCGGGACCGCTCGGGCGAGGGCTCGGCGGACGCGGAGGCCCCCGCCCCACCGGCTAACTCGCCCGTGCCGCCGGACATCCAGCCCACCGCGGCGAACCCGGCGACACCGACGACCGCCACGGCCCCGAGCCCGCCCCACAACGGCCCTCTCGTGCGCGGCACGGGCGCCTTCCTCCTCCGGCGGCGGTTGCGGTCGCGGCTGCGGGGGCGTGATGCCTTGTGCGCGGTCATGTTCCTTCAGAGTGCGATCGGTATGTGATCGGATGTGGCCGAGTCGATCACGAAACGATAACGGATGCCTGACGTGACTCCGCACCCCCGCCCGCCCCTCTCCTTGACGACCGCCTTGACCTTGACCTTCGGTGAAGCCCCAGCATCGAGAGCGGCACGAGGGAGGGACATGAAAAGGAAGACGCTGACGATCGGGGCCTTCGCGAAGGCCAGCCGACTGTCACCGAAGGCGCTGCGGCTCTACGACGAGCTGGATCTCCTCCGGCCCGCCCGGGTGGACCCGGACACCGGCTACCGCTACTACGCCGCCGAGCAGTTGGAACAGGCCCGGCTGGTGGCCTGGCTGCGCCGGCTCGGCATGCCGCTGGCCCGCATCCGTACGGTGTGCGCGCTGGAGCCGGGTCCGGCGGCCCGGGAGATCCGGGCGTACTGGGCCGGCGTCGAGGCCGAGACCGCGTCCCGGCGCGACCTGGCGACCTTCCTCGTGGACCACCTCACCCACACGTCCGAGGAGGACACTTCGATGAAGGACACCGCGACGCAGGACACCGCGATGCTGGAACTCCGTTACGCCGCACTCTCCGACACCGGCCTGGTCCGCGCCGCCAACCAGGACACCGCCTACGCGGGCACCCGGGTCCTCGCCGTCGCCGACGGCTTCGGCCCGGCCGGGGCGCCCGCCTCCGCCGCCGCCGTGGAGGCGCTGAAGACCCTGGACCGCGACACCCTCCCCGCGGGCAGCGTGCTGAACCTGCTGGAGGACGCGGTACGGGGCGCGACCGCCGCCGTACGGGAGGTCGTGGGGAGCGGGGACGACGGAACCACCCTGACCGCGATGCTCTGGACCGGCTCCCGCCTCGCCCTCGCGCACATCGGCGACTCCCGCGCGTATCTGCTGCGCGACGGCGAACTGTTCCGGATCACCCACGACCACACCGTCGTCCAGTCGCTGATCGACGAGGGCCGTCTGACCCCCGAGGAGGCCACCGCCCAGCCCCAACCCGCGCTGCTCCTCAAGGCGTTGACGACCGACGAGTCCCTCGCCACCCCCGATCTGCGCCTGCACGACGCCCACGCCGGCGACCGCTACCTCCTCTGCTCCGACGGCCTCTCCACGGTCGTCCCCGACCCGGCCCTCCAGCACACCCTGTCCACCACCCCGACCCCCGAGGCGGCCGTGCACGCCCTCGTCACCGAGGCGAACACCGCGGGCGGCCCGGACAACGTGAGCTGTGTGGTGGCGGACGTGGTGCGCGCGGGCCAGAGAACCTGAGCACTGGAGTACCGCTGAAGTGGAGACTGGCGAGCTGTAGTACCGGCAGCGCTCAGGAAGGCGGGTCGCCCGGGTCCCAGTCGAGCAGACGGACCTTGGCGACCGTCCGGACGTGGCGGCGCATCGCGGTCGCCGCCTGTCGTGGCTGTTCGGCGGCGATGGCGTCGAGGATCGCCTGATGCTGGGCGAGGGAGCGTTCGGGCCGGCCGGGCTGGCGCAGCGACTCGGTGCGGCTCTCCGCGATCTGGTCGGCGATGGAGCGCATGAACTCGGCGAGCAGACTGCTGTGCGCGGCGGCCGTGACCGCCGCGTGGAACAGCCGGTCGCCCTCGACGCCGTGCCCGTCCCGCTCGATCTCCCCGGCCATGTGCGTGAGGGCGTCCCGCATCGCGGCGAGGTCGTCCTCCGTACGGCGCTCGGCGGCCAGTTCGGCGAGCTTCGTCTCCAACGCCTCGCGGGCCTCCAGCACATCGGGCAGCCGCCGGCGCCGTTCGACCATCTCCTCGACCGGCTCGACGTCGAGGCTGTCCCGGACGAGATACGTACCGCCGCCGTGCCGCGCCTCCACCAGGCCCTGGACCTCCAGCACCACGATGGCCTGCTTGACCGAGGCCCGGCTCACCCCCAGCCGCTGGGCCAGGTCCCGTTCGGGCGGCAGCCGGTCCCCGGCCGTCAGCCCGCCCTCGGTGACGTACTGCCGCAGCCGGTCGAGCACCTGCTCGTAGAGCCGCTGCTTGGCCATGGGGCGCAGGGCGTCGCTCACGGTTCCCCCAATCGTCCGGCGCCGCTCGTGGAGAGCTCGTCGGGAGCGTAACACCGGCCCGCGCCAGTGGCCCGGTGGACGAGTGGCTGAGCCAATTCCTGCGCGACCCCTTGACTCCACCGTCGTACGCCCCCACGCTGACCAACCGTAAGTGGCTCAGCCACTCGACCACTCCCCCCTCCATGGGCAGCCGCCCCCGGCCGTTCCGGGAACCGACGACGGGAGCCCGTATGTCCCCCGAACTGATCTCGATCCTCGTCCTCGCCGCGGTGTTCGTCATCGCCACGACCCGTTCCGTGAACATGGGCGCGCTCGCCTTCGCCGCCGCCTTCGGGGTGGGCGAACTCGTCGCCGACCTCGACGCGGACGGCATCTTCGCCGGGTTCCCCGGCGATCTGTTCGTCGTCCTCGTCGGCGTCACCTACCTCTTCGCGATCGCCCGCGCCAACGGCACGACCGACTGGCTGGTGCATGCCTCGATCCGGCTCGTGCGGGGCCGGGTGGCGCTGATCCCCTGGGTGATGTTCTTCCTCACCGGCGCGCTCACCGCGATCGGCGCGGTCAGCCCGGCCGCGGTCGCGATCGTCGCCCCCATCGCCCTCAGCTTCGCCGCGCGCTACGGCATCAGCCCCCTCCTGATGGGCGCGATGGTCGTCCACGGCGCCCAGGGCGGCGGCTTCTCCCCGATCAGCATCTACGGCACGATCGTCAACGGCATCGTCGAACGCGAGAACCTCCCCGGCAACGAGACAGCCCTGTTCCTGACGTCACTCATCGCCAACCTCGTGATCGCGGGGGTGGTGTTCGTCCTGTTCGGCGGCCTGAAACTGTGGAGACAACCAGCCGACACCGCCCCCGAGCACCCCGAAGCCCACGCCACCGAGACCGCCCTCACCCCCGCCCGCGTCGCCACCCTCACCTCCCTCCTCGCCCTGGTCGTCGCGGTCCTCGCGTTCGACCTGGACGCCGGCCTCACCGCGGTCACCCTCGCCGCCCTCCTCAGCGCCGTCTGGCCCGACGACAGCCGCAAGGCCGTCACCCAGATCGCCTGGTCCACGGTCCTCCTCATCTGCGGCGTCCTCACCTACGTGGGCGTACTCGACGAGATGGGCACCATCACCTGGGCCGGCGAGGGCGTCGGCGACATCGGCGTCCCCCTCCTCGCCGCCCTGCTCCTCTGCTACATCGGCGCGATCGTCTCCGCCTTCGCCTCCTCCGTCGGCATCATGGGCGCCCTGATCCCGCTGGCCGTACCGTTCCTGGCGCAGGGCGAGATCGGCGCGGTCGGCATGATCGCCGCGCTCGCCGTCTCCGCGACGGTCGTGGACGTGAGCCCCTTCTCCACGAACGGCGCACTCGTCCTGGCCGCCGCACCGGACGTGGACCGCGAGCGCTTCTTCCGCCAGCTGATGATCTACGGAGGGATCGTGGTGGCGGTGGTCCCCGCGGTGGTGTGGCTGGTGCTGGTGGTCCCGGGCTTCGGGTAGTCAGATAGGCGGCAGCGGTACGCCCGCAGCGGTACCTCGAACGGCGACAACCAAGGAGTACGAGACGTGTCCTCTCTCTTCCCGGCCCTCACCGGCGAAGCCCTCACCCCCGACCGGCCCGCCCTGCGCTTCGGCGACCGTTCCCTGACGTACGCGGAACTCACGGCCGTCACCGACACACTGGCCGCCCGGCTCAAGGGCGCCGACCGCGTCGCCGTCTGGGCGACCCCCACGCTGGAGACCGCGGTCGCCGTCGTGGCGGCGCTACGGGCGGGCGTCCCCGCCGTACCCCTCAACCCGAAGTCCGGGGAGAAGGAACTCGGACACATCCTCTCCGACAGCGCCCCGACCCTGGTCCTGACCGCCCCGTCCGACGAACTCCCGGACACCCTGCGCAAGTTGGACCGAGTCGACGTCGACGTCGTCGCACACGACACCGGCGGCACCCCCGCCCCCACCGACCAGCCGACCACCTCCGACGAGTCCCCGGCCCTGATCGTCTACACCTCCGGCACCACCGGCCCGCCCAAGGGCGCCGTCATCCCCCGCCGTGCCGTCGCGACGACCCTGGACGCGCTGGCCGACGCCTGGCGGTGGACCGCCGACGACGTACTGGTCCATGCCCTCCCCCTCTTCCACGTGCACGGCCTGATCCTGGGCATCCTCGGCCCGCTGCGGCGCGGCGGCGCGGTCCGTCACCTCGGCAGGTTCGACACGACGGCCGTCGCCCGGGAGCTGTCGTCCGGCGCGACGATGCTGTTCGGCGTCCCGACGATGTACCACCGCATCGCGGAGACCCTGCCCACCGACCCGGACCTGGCGAAGGCGCTCGGCCGCGCCCGCCTCCTCGTCTCCGGCTCGGCCGCGCTGCCGGTGCACGACCACGAACGGATCGCGGCGGCGACCGGCCGCCGGGTGATCGAGCGGTACGGCATGACGGAGACCCTGATGAACACGAGCGTCCGCGCCGACGGCGAACCCCGCGCCGGTACGGTCGGACTCCCGCTGCCGGGCGTGGAGTTGAGGCTCGTCGAGGACGACGGCACACCCCTCACCGCGTACGACGGCGAGTCGGTCGGCGAGATCCAGGTACGCGGCGCGAACCTCTTCACCGAGTACCTCAACCGCCCCGACGCCACCGCCGCCGCGTTCACCTCCGACGGCTGGTTCCGCACCGGCGACATGGCCGTCCGCGACCCCGACGGCTATGTACGCATCGTCGGCCGCAAGGCCACCGACCTCATCAAGAGCGGCGGTTACAAGATCGGCGCGGGCGAGATCGAGAACGCGCTCCTGGAGCACCCGGGGGTACGGGAGGCCGCCGTCACCGGCGAACCGGACCCCGACCTCGGCGAACGCGTCGTCGCGTGGATCGTCCCGGCGGACCCCCAATCCCCGCCCTCCTCGGCAGAGTTGGCAGATCACGTCGCCACCCACCTCTCCCCCCACAAGCGCCCCCGCACCGTCCACCATCTCTCCTCCCTCCCCCGCAACGACATGGGAAAGATCATGAAGCGAGCACTCAAGGCCGAAGGCTGAGGAGGCCGAGGACGCATGACCGACCGGCGCGACTCGGCCCGCGAGGCCATCGCCTCCCTGACGGACGACTTCACCGAACTCCCCACCCCGCAAAGGGAGTACACCCCTGACGGCCCCCTCGCCTGGCACGGCTACGACGCCGCACGGGCCCGCGCGGCCGAGCGCACCGGCGAGGAGGAGTCGGTGGTGTGGGGCAGGGCGACGATCGGCCCCACACCGGCCGTACTGATCTCCTTCGAGTTCGGTTTCCTCGGCGGCTCCCTCGGCGAACGCACCGGCGACCGGCTGGAGGCGGCGCACACCTACGCCCGCGCCCACCGGCTGCCGGTCGTCTCCCTGGTCGCGACCGGCGGCAGCCGTATGCAGGAGGGCATGCGCGCCCTCACCCAACTCCAGCGCGTGGCCCGGGAGTCGGCGCTGACGGGGGCGGCCGGACTGCCCCAGATCTCCATCCTGCGCGACCCGACGACCGGCGGCGGCTGGGCCACCCTCGGCGCCGGCGCCGACATCACCCTGGCCCTCCCCGAGGCCCAGGTGGCCTTCGCCGGCTCCCGAGTCCGCCCCCCGGACGCCGACCCCACGGCCTACACGGCGGAATCCCAACTCACGGCAGGCTCGATCGACGCGGTGATCCCCCCGACGGCCCTACGCGACACCCTCGCCCTCTACCTCAACCTCCTGACCACCCCTTCCACGGCCCCGGCACCCCCACCCCAAGCCCTCCGGCACCCTGGAAGGCACAGGGCGCGGCCCGTGCCTTCCAGGGGCGCGGGGCTGTATCAATATGCGGCTCCGCCGCGGGGCGCGACCAGCCACAACGCACCCGCAGGCGCCGAAACACAGCCACCCCCAGCCCAAAAGGCGCCCCTCCCCACCACAGGATGGGAAGCCGTACAACGCGCCCGCTCCCCCCAACGCCCGCACGCCGAGACCTACTTGAACACCTACTTCACCCGCCGAGCCCCCCTGCGAGGGGACCGCGCCGGCGGCACCGACCCCGGCATGCTCTGCGGCTTCGGCGAACACGAGGGCCGGACCATCGCCTACGCCGCCCAGTGCGGCACCCCGACCCGCCCGGCGGGCTACCGCACCGCCACCCGCCTGATCCGTCTCGCCGACCGCCTCGGCATCCCCGTACTGACCCTGATCGACACCCCCGGCGCCGCGAACGACGCCGAGGCCGAACGCCAGGGCGCGGGCCCCGCCATCGCCGAACTCTTCACCACCGTCGCCACCGCCCGCACCCCGCTCACCACCCTCCTCATCGGCGAGGGCGGCTCCGGCGGCGCCCTCGCCCTCGCCGCCCCCGACAACACCTGGGCCACCCCGGACAGCTACTTCTCGGTGATCGCCCCGGAACCGGCAGCCGCGATCCTCAAACGCCCCGCACACCAGGCCCCGGCGACGGCGGACGAACTCCGGCTGCGCCCGCAGGACCTGGTGGAGCTGGGCGTCGTACGAGGAATCGTCGAACCGGCGACACCACACCCACCCCCCTGACAGGTCGCAGCGACCCGCCGTCCCGCGCCGAACCACCCGTACGGCCGCACCCCCACCCGGCCCACCCCAACAGGCACCCCGTCCCCACCCCCCGCACGATGCAAAAGGAACCAGGGAACCGCCGACCGGCGGCGGTCCGTACGGTCCGTGCTCTCGGGAGGATCCGCCATGACCGCGATGACCGCCAGTCTGGAGCAGCTGCGCCGCTGCCACTTCGGCGTCGATCTGGGGGCCGCGCGGACCCGGGTGTTCGTGAAGGGCGCGGGCCTGGTCGTGGACCAGCCGAGCGTGGCAGCCGTGAACACCCGCACGGGCGCGCTGATCGCGGTCGGGGAGTTCGCGGAGAAGATGAGAGGCCGTACGCCCGACTACATCCGGGTGGTGCGGCCCGTCTCCGGCGGCACGGTCGTCGACATCGAGATGGCCCAGCGCATGCTGCGTCAGCTCCTGGGCGACCGGGTCCGCCGCAATCTGCGCCGCAAGCCCGTCCTGCGCGCCGCCGCCTGCACCCCGCACGGCGCGGACCCGCTCGCCCAGCGCGCCACGATCGAGACCCTGGTGGGGCTCGGCGCCCGCCGGGTGGAGCTGGTGGACACGCTGATCGCGGCGGCGGTGGGCTGCGGTCTGCCCGTCGAGCAGCCCGAGGCCACCATGATCATGGTGTGCGGCGCGGGCGCCACCGAACTCGCCGTCCTCTCCCTCGGCTCGGTCGTCAGCGCCGTACGCATCCCCGTCGGCGGCGAGGCCATCGACCACGCGATCGTGCAGCACCTGCGGCTGCGCCACGAGCTGACGCTGCCCAGCCAGTCCGTACGGCCGCTCCAGCTCGCCCTGTCCGGCAACGGCCTCACCCCGCACGGCCCCGAGTCCACCGAGATCCACGGCCTCGACGTGGCGACCGGGCTCGCCCGTTCCGTCCAGGTGGACACCGCGGCCGTACGCGACGCCATCCAGACCCCCCTGACCGCCGTGGTCGACGGGATCGGCAAGGTGCTCCGCGACTGCCCGCCCGATCTGGTGGCCGACCTCGCCGACCGCGGCATCATGATGGTCGGCGGCAGCGCCCTGCTCCCCGGCTTCGACCAGATGCTCCGCCACGCCACGGGCATGCCGGTCCACATCGCCGAACGCCCCGACGTCTGTGCCGCCCTGGGCATCGGCGCCATGCTGGAGGGCCGTATCGAACCCATCAGCCTGGACCCGGTCAGCGACTGACCACCGTCTGACCGTCGAATGACCGCCGTCTGACCGCCGAAAGACCGCCGGTCCGAACCACACCCTCCGAACATTCCTCCGGGCGGCAGCACCCGGAGCACGGAGGGGCGGTCGGCACCACGCCGCCCCCCGACCGCCGCCCCCATGACCCCGAAGACGCGCCACCTAACGCCCGTACGCGTCGTTCTCGCCGAAGTCGCCCGCCGCTAGGGTTACTTGGAGGAACCCGGCCACGGAGGTGAGCGCACGGATGCCAGGGCCCGTGACCCGGATCGGTATCACCGGACACCGGGAGATCCCGGAAGCCGCCCTCTCCGCCGTCCGCTCGGGCATCCGGGCGGAGTTACGGGGCCGCGCCGCCACCACCCGGGCCCTCAGCAGCCTCGCCGCCGGCGCCGACCAGCTCTTCGCGGAGTTCGCCCTCGAGAGCGGCATACAGCTGACCGCCGTGATCCCCGGCATGGACTACGAGACCCACCTCGGGGACGACGCGGTCCGGGCCGCCTACCACCGCCTCCTCAAGTGCTGCGCCGAACGCGTACAGCTGCCGCACGAACGCACCCACGAGGAGGCGTACTACGCGGCCGGCCGCTACATCGTCGACCACGCCGACCGCATGATCGCCGTCTGGGACGGCGCCCCGTCCCGCGGCCTCGGCGGCACGGCCGACATCGTCGACTACGCCCACCTCACGGGCGTCCCGGTGACGGTCCTGTGGAGCCCGGGAGTCCGCCGGGCCTGACCACGGGGCCGCACGTCCTCCCTGTTCCTACCCGTTCCTCCCCGTTCCTCCGCGCTCCTCCCCCGACGTGCCGTCAGGACCCGAACCGCACGAGCCAGTCCGTGTGCTGGGGCGAGACCACCCGTTCCGCCTCCGCGACGGCGTCGGCCCATCCGTCCTCCTTGACGGTGGTGGTCATGGCGACGCGCAGGGTGTCCAGATCCTGTTCGACGAGCTTGTGGGCGTACGTCAACGGCCGGTGCCGCCGTACCTCCTGCCAGGCCACACCGGCCGCGGCGGCGGCGCTGAGCACACCGGTCGGATCCCAGCGCCCCTCGATCACCCCGAACGCCCTGAGCACGGCGGCCATCAGTGCCAGCAACGTCAGAAAGGTCGTCATCCCCGACCAGCGCACGGACGCGCGGTGCGCCTGCCCGGCCTTGTTGCCGTACCAGGCGAGCTGTTCCAGCACCCGGTCACGCAGATAGATGTCCCGCCGCGACGCGAACGCCTTGGCACGCACGGCCCGCATCACCGGAGTGATCTGTCCGAGCCCCCGCTCACCGGGACTCTCCCTCGGGTCCTCCCACCCCACCTTCCGCAACTCGCTGAGCCGCTCCTCCAGCCGCTCGGCGAACATCGCCTCGGGGTTGACGAGCCGCGACGGAAACGGCCCGCCGTGCACCATGAACTGCCAGGCCAACGACTTCACCACCTCGGCCGCCGCCCGGTGCGCCTGCCACTGGGCACGGGCGCGGCGACGGGACGCGTAGAGGCCGATCACGATCGTCAGCGCGTACAGCACCGCCGCGACGGCGGACGGCACCCGACTCCCCACCCGCTCCGCCAGCGAGGCGGTCGCGGTCGCGAGCAGCAGGGCGACCAGCTGAGTACGCACCACCTTGAAGGACTCACCCTGCCGAGCCACCGCCTTCTCGTCACACACACGGAACAACGGGGACAGGTCTCGATCACTCACCGTGGTGCTGGGGCCGGGCGTCGCAGCCATGCACACCTCGTACGGATGCCGGAATCAACAGAATGGTCATGCTCTCGTCAAAGTCGGGAAAGTGCCACCCCGCGCCATGGCCACAGCAGTCGCAGTTGCTCGACAACGCATGGCAAAATGGGCGCCGAAGTCTGTCGTCCCCACCTCGTTCCTCCCCTCCCTCCTGACCGAGCCTTCATCTCACAGGTTCGTCGTCGTACAGGAACCTGGTCCGGAAAGAGGGCGGTGGCACAGAGTTGGCACCACCACCTCGGACGGAGCGACGAGACACCCATGGCCCTCCTCGGATCGAGGCCCACTCCCGGACCACGCATCGAACGGACGGCCCGCACGAGCCGCGTCTCGCTCGGAGCGATCGACGCGAGCGACCCACGTGTCCAGCGCTCCACGGGGCGGGTGACGGACGTCCCCGAGCGTCGCTCCACCCCGTCGGTCAGGTTCGACTCCTCGCTCTGACCCGGCTTTCAGGATGCCCTCCGGCCCGCACCGAGAACCCCTCGCCCGTACAACTCGGCGCGTACAGTGTGGGAAGTGACGGCTTCCCCGATCCAGGCGATCGTGCTGAAGGTGCACAGCCTGTGCAATCTGGCCTGCGACCACTGCTACATCTATGAACACGCGGACCAGAGTTGGCGGTCCCGCCCCGCTCTGATCTCCGGGGAGACCATCCGGCAGGTCGCCCGTCGGATCGCGGAACACACGGTGAACGAGCGTCTGGACTCGGTCGCGGTCATTCTGCACGGCGGGGAGCCCCTCCTGGTCGGCCCCACCCGACTCCGGCACATCTGCGCGGAACTCACCCGGATCCTGTCCCCCGTCACCACGCCGGATCTGCGCATCCACACCAACGGCGTACGGTTGAAGAGGGAACACCTGGAGATCTTCAGGGAGTTCGGCGTACGGGTCGGGGTCTCCCTCGACGGGGACCGCGCCGCGAACGACCGTCACCGGCTGGACCGCAGGGGCCGCAGCAGCCACGACCGCACGCTGCGGGCGATCGAACTGCTCCGGCTGCCGGAGTACCGGCACCTCTTTCTGGGACTGCTGTGCACGGTGGACGTGGCCAACGATCCCGTCACGGTGCACGACGCGCTCACCGCCCTCGACCCGCCACGCATCGACTACCTCCTCCCCCACTCCACCTGGGACAACCCACCCCCCGGCCACGGTGAGGGAACTCCGTACGCGGACTGGCTGCTGAAGGTGTTCGACCGATGGGAGGAGCAGGGACGCCCCATGCCGGTGCGGACCTTCGCCTCGGTGCTCAGCACCCTGCGCGGTGGGCCGAGTCTGACCGAGGCGATGGGGCTCGCGCCGAGCGACCTCGCGGTCGTGGAGACCGACGGGACGTTCGAGCAGGCGGACTCGCTCAAGACGGCCTACGACGGCGCCGCCGCCACCGGATACGACGTCTTCCGCAACGGCTTCGCGGAGTTCCTGGAGCACCCCGGGGTCCGCGCCCGCCGACTGGGCCTCGACGGTGTCAGCGAGACCTGCCGCCGCTGTCCGGTCGTCGAGACCTGCGGCGGCGGACTCTACGCACACCGCTACAGCACCGAGCGGGGCTTCGACAATCCCTCGGTCTTCTGCGCGGACCTGCGTGCGTTCGTCGAAGGTGTCGCGGAGCGGATCACCGAGCACGCGCTCGTCCCGGCCACCACCGACCACCGCGAACTCCGGCTCGCACAGGTGGAGTTGAACCGCACACTGCTCGCTCGGGTGAACACAACCCTGGCCGGAAGTCAGGAATGGGACGCGGCATGGCGGCTGCTGGTCCGCCTCGACTCCGACGAGGCCGTCAGCGGGCACGTCGACACCGTGCTCGCTCATCCCTATCAACGCGTCGCGCTGCACCGCTCGTTGGACGGCCCCACGGACCTCCCTCGGCTGATGGCCGCGACCACGGCCGCCGCGGTGCTCGCGGGGGTGGAGACGACACTGGTCTGGCAACAGCCCGGCCCGGAGGTCCACTTGCCGACCCTGGGGACCGTACGGCTGTCCCGCCCCGGCCGGCTGCGCTTCACGGTGACGTCCGACGGCTTCCGGGTGAGCGACGCGCGGGGCGACGTCCCGTCGGACCTGCCCGCCCGGTGGCGCCCGCTGAAGACACTCGATCTGCCCGGACGGCCGCGGATCGTCATCGACGACGCCGACCCGTACCGCGACTGCTACCCGGCACCCGTGAGCGCGCCACTGGGCCCCGGTGATCTCATGCTCTTCCGCGAACGGCTCCGAGCCGCGTACGAGGTGCTGCACAGGACGGCATCCGGCCTGCCGGAAGGGGGCGACACCCTCCTCACCACCATCACCCCTCTCGTCGCGGGCGCCGGTCTGCGGCTCGGCACCAACGGACTCGGGGCACTGGGTGTGGCGGTCGACTTCGAACCGGAGCATCTGGTCCGCGAACTGCCCCTGCTGGGGCGGCAGTCACGGCTCGCCTCCCTGCGGCAGGTCGCGGACCTGACCGTGGCCGGCAGCGTGGCCGGCCGGCTGCTCGACGAGGCGAGTGAGGAGATCGGCAGGGCTGCCGCCGACTCCCCTGGCCGGTCCCGCGCCAGGGCGTTGGAGCGGGCCCGCAACGCCCTGAACCGGCTCGGCACCCCCCTCGGCGATCAACTCACCGAGAACGGCACTTACCTGGTCGACGAACTGCACAGGGAATGGGCGGGACTTCATGGCTGACACCGTGCCCCCTGGCCCTGGACGACGGCGACTTCGGGGCGATCCGGCACGCCTGCCGCGTGAACTTCTCATCGAAAGGGAATCGGCAGGTAAGGCGGTCGTTCGCATCCACGGGCGGGACGCGGTCGACGCGGCCCGGCAGCAGATGTCGAGAAATCGGATTCCTTGAAGATCAATTGTCCGGATGGTGCGGAGGAATGACCTGAATTACACCGTCGGCCCGATAGAGGGGTCGGGATCATAGTTGGTTCCGGCCAGATGACACCGTCGGCGGGCGCGAGGGCATCCGCAGGCAGGGGGACGCGTGGGCATTTCTGAACGGGGACGGTTCGAAGCGGACAACAGGCCGTATTTCTTTCTGAGTTACGCCCATACTCCGTCCTGGGGAGCCGACGGCGGCGACCCGGACCACTGGGTGCACATCCTGTTCAGAGACTTATGCGGCCACATCATGGCGCTCACCGATCTGCCCGCAGGCTCCGCGGCAGGGTTCATCGACCGGGAAATGCGTTCCGGAGAGGGCTGGCCGGACAGACTCAGCGAGAATCTCGCGACCTGCCGGGTGTTCGTTCCACTGCTGTCACCACGCTATTTCACCAGCGAGATGTGCGGACGCGAGTGGTACGCCTTCCACGAGCGCATCGTGCGAGCGAAGGCGGCCGGCGCCAGGGACCTGCCCCTGATCGTCCCGGCCCTGTGGACACACGTACGGTTCGATCAGCTCCCGGACTCCGTGCGCCACATCCACATCGACCACTCCTCGTTCGGTGAGCGCTATCTCGCCCAGGGGATCTACGGGCTGATCAAGCTCAACCGGCTGAGGGACGAGTACGACGAGGCCGTGCTGACCCTCGCCCAGCGGATCGTGCGGGTGGCCCACGAGTCGCCGCTGCCGTCCAGCCGCCCGCGTCCGTACGAATCGACGCCCAGTTCGTTCAAGCCGCGCGGCGCCGGACCCCGCCGTATCCATCTGACCGTGGCGGCACCCACGCGTCGTACCGCCCCTGAGCAGCGGGACACCCGCCCGTACGGTGAGGACGCGCTGGACTGGAACCCGTACCACGGCGAGTCGACACGGCCGCTGCCCGCTCTGGCGGAGGAACTGATCCGGTCCCTCGACTATCGGATCACCGTGTCGGATTTCGACGACTCGGACGCGGCCACCGACGATCTCACCACCGAGAGCCCCGAAGCACCCGGCGGTGAGGCCGCGCCCCCGCAGAGCGGGCCCGGGATCCTCCTGGTCGACGGATGGGCGGTCCTGGACGAGGAACGCCGGAGCAGGCTCAAGGAGTTCGACGACCGTGCCCGCCCCTGGGTCGGCGCGATCGTCCCGTGGAGCCGGACGGATCCCCACTGCCAGGACGAGAACGGCAGACAGGCCAAGGCGGAACTCGAACGCACGCTCCCCCGGATCCTGGACCGCGGTCGACGCGCCGAGTGCCGGACGGCGGTGGGCGGTGTTCCCTCGCTCAAGGCCTTCACCGATGTACTGCCCGCCGTCGTCGCGCGCACCACCCGGCAGTTCCTCAAGCATGCCGAGGCCCACCCTCCGCCCGGGACGCCCCCGCCCCGCACCCGTCTCACGGGCCCCGTCGCCCCTGGCAACCCGAACGGCTCCGGCAGCAGGACAGGTCCCATCGGCCCCACCCGCTCGCCGCTCCCCGGCGCGGGTTCCGACCACGGAGGAGCATGATGGCCGTACAGGACGGACGCGTCATCACCTTCTACTCGTACAAGGGCGGTACGGGCCGCACGATGGCCCTGGCCAACAC
Organism: Streptomyces phaeolivaceus; assembly: GCF_009184865.1. Classification (NCBI taxonomy): domain Bacteria; kingdom Bacillati; phylum Actinomycetota; class Actinomycetes; order Kitasatosporales; family Streptomycetaceae; genus Streptomyces; species Streptomyces phaeolivaceus. Next base: position 2,812,209 of record NZ_CP045096.1, read on the forward strand.
GGCGTGGATCCTCGCGGCGAACGGCAAACGCGTCCTCACGGTCGACTGGGACCTGGAGGCACCCGGACTCGACCGCTTCTTCCGCCCGTTCCTCGACCCCAATGTGCTCGTGGCCACCACCGGGGTCATCGACATGCTCGCCGACTACTGCCGGGCCACCACCGAGGGCCACCGCCAGGGACCTTGGCACCGGGCGTACGCCCGGGTCGAACAGCACGCCGTGTCACTCGACCTGGAACATCTGGGCCTCTCCTTTCCCGACGGCGGTTCCCTGGACTTTCTGTCCGCGGGCAAACAGAACCAGGAGTATTCGGCGACCGTGTCGTCGTTCGACTGGGACGACTTCTTCGAGCGCAGAGGCGGCGGGCTCTTCCTCGACGCGCTGCGCAAGGACATGAAGGCCTCGTACGACTACGTCCTCATCGACAGCCGTACCGGTCTGTCGGACAACGCCGACATCTGCACGATCCATCTGCCCGATGTCGTCGTCGACTGCTTCACACTCAGCGGCCAGGCGATGGACGGCGCCGCGGCGGTCGCCCGCAACGTCGAGGACAGCGGTCACCAGCGGTACATCCGGGTACTGCCGGTACCGATGCGTATCGACGAGGGCGAGAAGGCGAAGGCCGACGCGGCCCGCACCCGGGCCCGGCTGAAGTTCAGCGGCCTGCCCAAAGGGCCCGGTGGGCAGGAACTCGACGCCGCGGAGGCCGGCGCCTACTGGGGCAGGGTGGAGATCCCGTACCGGCCGTACTACGCCTACGAGGAGACCCTCGCGACAGTCGGTGACAAAGCCGGCGTCGAGGGCTCCCTGTTGTCCGCCTTCGAACGCCTCGTCAAGGAGATCTCCGAGGGCGGCGTCACCCATCTGCCACCTGTGCCGGAGCCCGTGCGGCTGCGCTGCCTGGACGCGTTCGACCTGCAGCGGGCCACGAACGTGATGGTGGTGTACGCGGCGGAGAACCGTATGTGGGCGGACTGGGCCGAGGCGCTGCTCAAGCGGAACGGCTGTCAGGTCGTCCAGCGCGACGTGGCCGCGGGTCCACCGGAACGGACGGCCTCGGTGACCCACGCCCTGGTCCTGCTGTCGACGGCCTTCCACCGGTCCCGGAGCTCGGAAGCGGTCTGGCGGACCCTCACCGGCACCGCGGCCGTGGGACAGACCTCGCTCCCGGCCCTGGTGCCGGTGCGCGTGGACGAGCTGCGGCTCCCGGACCACTACGCCGAGCACAACCCGGTCGACCTGTACCGGAACGACCAGGACGCCTGTGCCCGTGCCCTGCTGGACGCCCTTCAAGTGCCCTCGCAGACCATGGGGAGCGATGTCCAGGGCCCCCGTTTCCCGGGCAGCGCGCCGCGTATCTGGAACGTGCCCCGGCGCAACACCACTTTCACCGGCCGCGATCTGGTCCTCGAACAACTGCGTCAGCGACTCACCGGCGGCATGTCGGTCGTCCGGCCGCAGCCTCAGGTGTTGTTCGGGCTCGGCGGAGTCGGCAAGACGCAAGTGGCCCTGGAGTACGCACACAGGTTCATGGCCGACTACGACCTGGTCTGGTGGGTCTCGGCCAAGCACATCGACAGCGTCCGCTCCTCGCTCGCCGAACTCGCCACCCGGCTCGGCGCGCCGCAGAGCGACGACATGGCGGCCGGCAGCCGGGAAGCCGTGCGGATGCTGGCCAACGGGGCGGTGGCCCGCTTTCTGCTGGTCTTCGACAACGCCGACAACGCCGATGAGCTCGTTCACTGCTTCCCGGAGCACAGCGGTGGCCATATCGTCATCACCTCACGCAACCAGGTCTGGGCCCAGCACGGCGTCGCCTCCCTGCCCATCGATGTGTTTCCGCGCCCGGAGAGCGTCGAGCATCTCTCCCTGTGCGCTCCCGGGTTGAGCACCGAGGAGGCCGACCGTGTGGCGGACGCGGTGGGCGATCTGCCGCTGGCCGTGGAGCAGGCGGCGGCCTGGCTCGCCGAGACGGCCACACCGGTCGACGAGTACCTCCGCCAGCTGGCCGAGCAGAGTACGTACGTGCTGAACCTGAATCAGGCCTCCGACTACCGTACGACGGTCGCCGCCACATGGAACGTCTCCATCGACCTGTTACGTGAGCATTCGCCCGCCTCGGTACGGCTGATGCAGGTATGTGCCTTCCTGGCGCCCGAGCCGATCCCCGCCGCCCTCCTCTACAGCAGGGAGATGCAGAACGAGCTGCGCAAGGTGGACCGGAGTCTCCAGGAGAGCCTGATGATGGGCCGGGTCATCAAGGAGATATCCCGGTTCGCACTGGCCAAGATCGAGGTCAGCAACAGCATTCAGATCCACCGCCTGGTACAGGCCGTGATCCGCTCCCAGTTGACCAAGGAGGAGCAGCGGCAGGCCCGGCATGTCGCGCACACCGTGCTCGCGGGTGCCCGGCCCGACGGCGACGAACCCGTGGACGATCCCCGGAACTGGACACGTTTCGAGGCGATCTGGCCCCACCTGCACGCCTCCGACGTCCGCAACTGCGTCGAGTCCGAACCTCGGCGCCTGCTCGTCGACCATGTCCGATACCTATGGAAGCGCGGCGACTTCGCCAGCGCCCGACACCAGGCGGAGGAGCTTCTGAACCACTGGAGGACCACCCTCGGCGAGGACGACATCCAGTACCTCTTCCTGCGCTTCCAGTACGCCAACGTGCTGCGCTCCGAGGGACAGTTCACAAAGTCCCGCGAGATCAACGAGGACGTGCTGGCACACCAACGCCGCATTCTGGGCCCCTCGCATCCGCACACGTACATGACCTTGACCAGCCTGGCCAGCGACCTCGCGATCTCGGGCGCGTACGACTCCGCGGTGCGAGCCGTGCCGCTGGCCCGCGAGGCCCATGAGGGCTTCAAGCGGATCTTCCACGAATCGCATCCCCGGACGCTCAGTGCCGCGAACAACCTGGGCCTCGCCTCACGCGTGGTCGGCCGCTACGCGGAGGCTCGCGACATCGACGAGGACACCTATCACCGCCGCAGGGGGGTCCTCGGCCCCGACCACCCCTACACCCTTGCTTCGGCGGCCCGTCTCGGCCGCGATCTGCGCGAGGTCGGCCGCTACACGGACTCGGTGACGCTGCTGTCCGAGTCGTACGAGGACCACAAACGCACCCGCGGCAAGGGGTTCCCCGGCACGCTCAGCTGCGCGAAGTCACTGGCCGTGTCGCTGCGCCAGTCGGGACAGTTCGAGAACGCCCGTCGGTTGACCACGGCGACCCGCGCCCAGTACCGGGACCAGTACAGCGCGCCGACGCCCGACTCCCTGGCGTGCGAACTCAACTTGGCGGCGGACCTGTACGCGGCGGAGGAGTGGGAGAAGGCCCGGGACATCGCCAAGGCGGTCCGGGACAAGTTCGTGAAGGTCGCCGGCGAGAAACATCCGTACACGCAGGCCACGCTGAACAGTCTCGGTGTCTATCTCAAGGCCTGCGCCGAAGCGGACGAGGCCGAAGCCGTGTTCCGGCGGGTCACCGAAGGCATGCGGATCGCCCTCGGTGATCAGCACCCCCACACTCTCTTCTCCCGCGCCAACCACGCCAATGTCCTGGCCGAGCAGGGCCGCCCCGACGAGGCGTGGCCACTGGAGGAAGCCGCCCGCGACGCACTCGTGGCCGTTCTCGGAGCCCATCATCCCGAGACGCTGGCTGTCGTCGCCAACTCGGCGCTGACACTTGTCGCGCTGGGACGGGAGGAGGAGGCGGCTCAGCTGCACGCGGAGTCGCTCGTCGAACTGGAGAGGCAGCAACAGCAGTTGGGGGAAGGCAACGCCATCACCCGGCTCGTGCGCGACAAACGGAGGGTGTACCGGGATCTCGAACCGCTGCAGGCGTGACGGCCTCCTCACCTCGCGCCGTCGAACGCCGCACACGCGGCCTCCGCGTGTCTTGACTTCACCACCCCTTCACGTCAGATTCGAGGCTCCGCACCCGCCCGGCGTGAACGGGACCCTTGCCGTCGTCGGGGGAAACAGCACGGTCACCCACCATTCCTTCGTGAGGCTGGAGCGTCCGGCATGGCCAAGAGCGCGGAACCTGAGAGACGTACGGGGGCGGGGCCCGGTCGGCGGCGGGTGATCGGTACGGCCGCGGCGGCGGGCGTCGCGGTCGCGGCCGGTGGGGTCGTGGGGAGCCCGGCCTCGGCCGCCGCCCCTCCCCTCCTCGGCACCTACGACGTCGTCGTCATCGGCTCCGGCGCGGCCGGCATGACCGCCGCGCTCACGGCGGCGAAGCAGGGGCTGAGTTGTGTCGTCGTGGAGAAGGCGCCGACGTTCGGGGGGTCGGCGGCGCGGTCGGGGGCCGGGATCTGGCTGCCGAACAACAGTGTGATCAAGGCGGCGGGGGTGCCGGACACCCCGGCCAAGGCGGCGCAGTACCTCGCGGCCGTGGTCGGTGACGAGGTGCCCGCCGACCGGCAGAAGGCGTTCCTGGATCACGGGCCCGCCATGCTGTCGTTCGTCATGGCGAACAGTCCGCTGCGGTTCCGGTGGATGGAGGGGTACAGCGACTACTACCCGGAGCTGCCGGGCGGGTTGCCGAACGGGCGGTCCATCGAGCCGGACCAGTTCGACGGGAACCTGCTGGGCGAAGAGCTGGCCCGGCTGAATCCCGCCTATCTGGCCACGCCCGCCGGGATGGTGGTCTTCAGCGCCGACTACAGGTGGCTGGCGCTGACCGCCGTGAGCGTGAAGGGGCTGGCCGTCGCCACGGAGTGCCTCGCCCGGGGGACGCGGGCCGCGCTGCTCGGGCAGAAGCCGCTCACCATGGGGCAGGCGCTGGCGGGCGGGCTGCGCGCCGGACTGCTCGGCGCCAATGTGCCGGTCTGGCTCAACACCCCTTTGACCGACCTGTACTTGGAGAACGGGGCCGTGACGGGGGCGGTCGTCACCAAGAACGGCTCCACCGGACTGGTCCGCGCCCGCCGGGGCGTCGTCGTCGGCTCCGGCGGCTTCGAGCACAACGCGGCCATGCGGGCGCGGTACCAGGAGCAGCCCGTCGGGACGCGGTGGACGGTGGGGGCGAAGGAGAACACCGGGGACGGGATCCGGGCCGGCCGGCGGGCCGGTGCCGATCTCGCGCTGATGGACGACGCCTGGTGGGGACCGGCCGTCGACACCCCGGGCCAGGCCTGGTTCTGTCTCGCCGAACGCACCCTGCCCGGTGGGCTGTTGGTCAACGGGGCCGGTGCGCGGTTCGTCAACGAGGCGGGGCCGTACAGCGATGTCGTCCACACGATGTACGAGAAGGACACCGCGTCCGCCGGGCACATCCCGGCCTGGCTGATCGTCGACCAGAACTACCGCAACCGGTATCTGTTCAAGGACATCGCGCCGACCTTCCCGTTCCCCGACGAGTGGTACGACGCGGAGGCCGTCCACAAGGCGTGGTCGATCGACGCGCTGGCCGGTGCCATCGGGGTTCCCGCCGCGGCCCTCCGCTCGACCGTCGACCGCTTCAACTCCCTTGCCCGGCAGGGCGACGACACGGACTTCGGGCGCGGCGACAGCGTGTACGACCACTACTACACGGACCCGTCCGTCACCCCCAACTCCTGCCTGGCGCCTCTGTGGTTGCCGCCCTACTACGCCCTGCGCATCGTCCCGGGCGACCTCGGCACCAAGGGCGGCCTCCTCACCGACGCCCGCGCCCGTGTCCTCCGCCCGGACGGCACGGTGATCCCCGGCCTGTACGCGGCGGGCAACGCCAGCGCCGCCGTGATGGGCCGCAGTTACGCGGGCGCCGGTTCGACGATCGGCCCCGCGATGACCTTCGGATACGTGGCCGCGCTCGACATCGCCGGGAAGCTGTAGCTCACGTCGGGCGGCGCAGGTCGATCCACGGGATCGTGTCGCCGTCCAGCAGATAGCGCTCGGTCTCCACGAACCCGTGGCCGAGCGCGAACCGCAGTCCGTCCTCGTTCGCCTCCAGTACGCAGGTCTCGATCACCCGGGCGCCCAGCTCCCGCGCCCGCCGCACCGCCCGCTCGTACAGCTGCTCGCCGAAGCCGCGCCGCCGGTGTTCGGCGAGCACCCGGGCGATGACCGTGGCCGTGGCGCCGTCCCCCTCGGGCGGGCGGACCGTGGAGTTGCCGACGAGGACGCCTTCGGCGTACGCGAGTTCCAGATGGTTGCGTACGGCGCGCTCGCGGACGTCGTCGAGGGTGAGGAGATGCGTCGGGATGATCGTGTTGTGGACGTGTCGCCAGGCTTCGAGTTCCTCGTCCCCGCCCGTTCCGTCCACGCGCTTGATGTCGAGGTCGCTCACGGCGTCAGCCTAGGCCTCGGCGACGGGCCCGTCGACGGGCCCGTCGCCGAGGAGCGCGTACGCCCGTACCGGGAAGGTGCCCATGCCCTCCACGGCCGGTGGCGCGGCATGGAAACGGAAGCCCTGCGGCGGCAGTCGCTCCAGGCCCCGGAGGTGTTCGACGACGGGGATGCCGGCCGCGAGCAGGCCGGTGTGGGCGGGGCGGGTGCCGTCCTCGGTGTCGTCGATGTTGAGGGTGTCCATGCCGACGAGGACCGCGCCCCGGTCCACCAGCCAGGCGACGGCGTCGGCGGTGAGGTAGGGGTGGCCGTGGCCGTACCGCTCGGTGCCCCAGTGCCGGTCCCAGCCCGTGTGGATCAGCACCGCCCGGCCGGTCACGTCGTACGGCAGCAGCGTCTCGCGGTCGACGGCCCGGCCGCGGTCGGCGATGCCCTCGACGCGTACGACGACGCCGTCGAGGTCGATCAGCCGGTCGAGCGGCAGCGCGGCGAGGTCGTGCCCGCCGTCGAAGCGGTGGAAGGGGCTGTCCACATACGTACCGGTGTTGGACACCATCGAGATCCGGCCCATGGCGAACTCGGTGCCGGGCGCGTAGATCTCCCGGGACGCCTCCCGGGTGAGGTGCTCGCCGATCTCGGGCCCGGGGAGGCCGGGGTAGGTGATCATCCCGTGCCGGACGGGGTGGCTGAGGTCGACGATCCGCCGTTGCTTGTTACCCATGTCCCGATCCTCTCTGCAGCACCACTTCACCACAAGCAAGATTTACTGAAGTGGCACTACAGTACGGCTTATGGAACTGGACCCCCGCCGACTGCGCGTCCTGCGCGCCGTGGCCCTGCGCGGTGGTGTGGTGGACGCGGCGAAGGTGCTGCATCTGACGCCGTCGGCCGTGTCGCAGCACCTCGCGCAGTTGGAGCGGGAGGTGGGCCAGCCGCTGGTGGACCGTTCGCGGCGCCGGGCGGGCCTGACCCCGGCGGGCCGGCTCCTGGCGGCACGGGCCGAGCGGATCGAGCACGAACTGACGGAGGCCCGCCGTGAACTCGCCGAGCTGACCGGCCGTTCGACCGGGCCGGTGACGGTCGCCGCGTTCTCCTCGGCGGTCTGCCATCTGCTCGTCCCGGCCCTCGCCGCCCTCGCCGACAGTCACCCGGGCCTGGAGCCGAGGGTGGTGGAGGCGGAGGGCGCGGACGCCCTGCGCGAGCTGCGCACCGGTGGTCTGGATCTGCTGGTCGTCGAGTACGACGCCGCCGATCCCGATCCGCACGAGCAGGGGCGTGACCTGGCGTCCGCGCCGGTCGCCGACGACGAGTACCGCGTGATCACGCCCGCCGACTGGTCGCCGCCGCCCCGCTCGGTCCGCGACCTGGCCGACCGCCCCTGGGTCACCGCCCCGCCCGGCACGGCGTGCGGCCGTGCCCTGGCCCGGATCTCCGCCCAGTACGGCTTCACCCCGGACCGCGCCCACACCGCCGTGGAGTTCCCGACGACCCTGGCCCTGGTCCGGGCCGGCCTGGGCGCGGCCGTCGTCCCCACCCTCGCCCTCACCGACACCCCACCCGACACCGTCGCCCTCCCCACGGTCCGGGTAGCGGGCCACCGTCGCATCGCGGCGGTCTGGCCGGCCTCCCCCTCGGGCCCCCAGCCCCGCGCCTCGGCCCTGGTCGAGGCCCTCCAAGAGTCCGCCCTGAACCTGGGCCTGACACCCGCACCCGTCGACTCACCGCTCCCCCCGCCCCCGTAGACGCCCCCTCTCCACCCCCAGCCCCACAAAGAACTCCACGGCCCCCGGCTCGTCCACGGAGGCCGGATTCACCACGTCCTCAGGTGCCGCCCCCTGCAACAACCGCTTCACCGGCACCTCCAACTTCTTCCCCGTCCGCGTATGCGGAATGGCCGGTACGGCGATGATCTCGTCGGGGACATGCCGAGGCGACACCCGGTCGCGGATCTCCGAGCGGATACGCCCCCGCAGGGCGTCGTCCGGCTCGACCCCGGCCCCGAGGACGACGAACAGCGGCATCCAGTACTCCCCGTCCGCCTCCTCCGCCCCGATCACCAGCGCCTCCGCGATCTCCGGCAGCCGCTCGACCACGTCATGGATGTCCGCGCTCCCGAGCCGCACCCCGTTGCGGTCGAGCGTGGAGTCGGAGCGGCCGCGGACGATCACCGAGCCGTGTCCGGTGACGGTGATCCAGTCGCCGTGCCGCCATACACCGGGATACGAGGAGAAGCAGGCGTCCCGGTAGCGGCTGCCGTCGGGGTCGTTCCAGAAGTACAGCGGCATGGACGGCAGCGGCCGGGTGACGACCAGCTCACCCACCCGGTCCACCACCGGCGCCCCCTCGGCGTCGTACGCGGCGAGCGCCACCTCGAGATGGGGCGCCGACAACTCCCCTGCCCACACGGGTGTGTTGGGCGCCCCGCCCGCGAAGCCGGACACGATGTCCGTACCGCCGCTGACGGAGACCAGCCGCACCCGCTCGCCCATGTGCGCGGCGACCCAGGGGTACGCGGAGGCGGGCGGCGCGGAGCCCGTGCAGCCGACCGTGCGGATCGAGGAGGGGTCGTGGACGGACGGGTCGATGCCGAACCTGGCCATGCCGAGGAGGTATTGGGGGCTGGTGCCGAAGAGGGTGACGCGATGGCGGGCGGCCAGCTCCCAGAGGATGTCCGGCCTGCTGAGCAGCGCGGGACTGCCGTCGTACGTGCAGGTCGTGGCCCCGGTCAGCAGCGTGGGCACGACCAGGTTCCACATCATCCAGTGGGTGGTGGTGTACCGGAGGAGACGGTCGCCGGGGCCCAGGTCGGACTGGAGGCCGAGGGTCTTGAGGTGCTCCAGCAGCACTCCGCCGTGGCCGTGGACGATGCCCTTGGGCAGTCCGGTCGTGCCGGAGGAGAAGACGATCCAGAGAGGATGGCCGAACGGCACGCTGACGCAGGGGAGTTCCTCGTCGCGGGTGGCCGCGTCCTCTCAAGGGATCACCAGGGAGGGGTAGTTGCCGGTGTGCACGGCAGGCCTGCATGGCCGACCAGCAGGGTCGCCTTCAACCCGGGCAGGGCGCGGGCGAGTTCGAGGACGGCCTCGCGGCGGTCGTGCGTGGTGCCGTTGAAGAGAGAGCCGTCGGCCGCGATCAGCACGGTCGGTTCGAGCCGGCCGAAGCGGTCGGCGGCGGCCTGGGGCGCGTAGTCCTGGCCGCCGCCGACCAGACCGCGCCGAGGCTCGCGGCGGCGAGGAACGCGATGATCGCGTGCGGGGTGTTGGGCAGATACCCGACGACCCGGTCCCCCGGCCCCACCCCCAGCTCCCGCAGGGTCGCGGCGACCGAGGCGACCGAGGCGACCCGTGCGCGCAACTGCCGTCCGGTCACCTCGTATCCGGCGCCCGTCTCGTACTTATTGATGAAATCATCAAGTTCGATGAAGTAGCCGTCAAGGGGTCGGCGAGATTAAGTGATGGAATCATCAGAACTGTGATCGACTTCGTCGCCGTGGCTAGAATCACCGCATGTCGATGTCAGCCCCGCCCGGCAACCGCTTCGAACGACGGCGCGCCGAGACGCGTCAGGCGCTGGTGCGCGCGGCTCGGCGGATCCTCGCCGAGACCGGTGACACCGGTGACACCGGTGCCAGCATCCAGACGATCGCCGAGCGCGCGGACGTCGGCTTCGGCTCCTTCTACAACCACTTCTCGTCGAAGGCGGAGCTGTTCGACGCGGCGGTGGCGGACGCCCTGGAGGAGTTCGGACGGACCTTCGACGAGCGACTGGCCGGGATCGAGGATCCGGCGGAGCTGGTCGCGGCCGGATTCCGGTTCAGCGTCCGGATGGTCGACTCGCATCCGGAGCTGATGCAGGTCCTGCGCCGCCGGGGCCTCCAGCACATCCACTCCGACCAGGGTCTGGCGCCCCGCGCGCTGCGCGACCTCCAGGCCGGCATCGCCTCGGGCCGCTTCCTGCCGTCCGACCCGGTCGTCACCCTCACCGCGATGGGCGGCTCCCTGGTCTCCCTCGTCGAACTCCGCTTCAACCGCCCCGACATCGACCCCGACACCACCGCCACGGCCCTCGCCGAACTCATGCTCCGCATGCTGGGCGTCCCCCCGGACGAGGCCCACGCCATCTCCCACCGCGCCTTGCCGGACCTCGACGGGTAGCGGGGCCGGACGCCGGGAGGGGAGGGGCGGCCTTCCAGCGCCACGCCGCCCTCCCCAACACCACGCAAGGACCCGGGCACCCCTCGCGGAGTGATCCCGGGTCCCTCGGCCAAGGGCTCGCGGTGGCTAGTGGACAGCGTCCGTGCGGGTCTCCGCGCTCCCGCCGTCCGCCGCCCCGGTCTCCCGCGCGGCGGCCTTTGCGAAGCCGCGGCGGCCCGGCAGTACCGCGAGGACGATCACGGTTCCGGCGGCCATGATGATCCCACCGATCAGGCTGGTCTGGGCGACGCCGTGGGCGAAGGCCTGGTGGACGGCGTCCACGACCGCCTGGGCCTGCTGAGGACCGGCGGACGGATCCTGGGCGACACGCTCGGCCACGGCCAGACCACCGCCGACCGAGTCCTTGGCCGTCTCCATCGCGGCGGCCGGAAGCTGGTCGCCGACCAGGTCGGTCAGCTCGTCCCGGTAGGCGGTGCCCAGCAGCGAGCCCAGCACCGCTATACCCAGCGCACCACCCAGCTCCAGCGCGGTGTCGTTGGCACCGCCGCCGACGCCCAGCTCGGACTCGGGGAAGGAGTCCATGATCGTGTCGGTCGCCGGGGAGACGCTCAGCCCGATCGCGAAGCCCAGCACCACCCGACCGCGCTCAGGCGAACACGAGCAGCCCTTCGGGGCCTACCGTACGTGCACCATGACGCCGGCCCCTGCTTGGCGACCACCGAACCGCGGGACCGGCTCTCCTCCTCCACAGCGGCGGGAATCATGGTCACCGTCAGTGACCTTTTCAGCCTGGCGGAGCTGCCCGGACAGCACGATCTCAGCACCTCCACGGAAGTCACTCGCCCGTCGGCGGCCCCCATCCCTCGCCGAGGGGAGCCGGTGCACCGGTGGGAGCGGGCGTTCCGAGCGGCGCGCCGTATACCCGTCCTATGTGTTCCCACGACGTCGAGGCCAGCACAACCTCTTGATCGAACAGCTCAGGCTGGAGCACGAGGACTGTGGCGGACTGCAGAGCTCGAACATAGTTGAGAAGTTCGATCGCACTGATCATCACACAGGCAACCAGGGGCACTGCGGCCCGGAACCGTTCGGACAAACCGCCCGGGTTCCGCTCCGCGATCGCAGCCCTTCCCGTCTTCCCCCATCGCAACCGGGGACGCTCGTCGGCCTTCCCTCAAGAGACCCGCCGCAGCGGGCAATACGAACCACGGCACGTCCCCCAGCTGCTGCCCGAGGACTGGCTCGCGAACTCTGTGCCTTCGACGGCATTCCCCGAGGGCAACCGCATCGCGACGCCGCGATCCGCCTGGTCCAGATGGTCGACGACATCCCCCACGCCCAGGCCGGAGCCTTCCTCGGCATCCCCTACCCCCTCGGCCTGGCCAACGGCGCGCGGGTGACAGCCTGGCTCCACCGCGCAGGGCGAGCCCCCGACTGTTTCCAAGCACTCTCCCGGATCGCCGACCGCCTCACAGCGTCTCCACGCGTCGACTACCACTTTCGCCGGGAGCACCTGGACATCAGCCACTGGCAGGCATGTCCGCTCGCGTGCCGGTGGCGCGTTCTTCCCAGGGTGTCGGCGGCACCTCACGCTTGACGCCTCAAGTGATCGTCGTGGGTGGCCGGGGACGTCAAGCGCGCTGCCCAGGGCGGGTCGGCGCCGGGGACGGAGCAGGTGCGGGCGGCGACGCGGGCGGCGAAGGTGCAGGCGTCGGCGGTGTCGTCGAGGGTGAGGGTGTCGAGTCGGCCGCCGAGGTGTCCGAGTGCGCAGAGGCGGTGCAGCAGTCCGGCGGTGAAGGAGTCGCCGGCGCCGACCGTGTCGACGACGTTCACGGCCGGGGCGGGGACGGTGACGCGGTGGCCGTCGAGGGAGGCGAGTGCGCCGCGTTCGCCGAGGGTGATGACGACGAGTCGGGCTCCTGCTTCGTGCCAGGTGTCGCAGACTTGTTCGGGGGTGGCGCCTGGCAGGAGCAGGGCGAGGTCGTCTTCGCTGAGGCGGAGGATGTCGGCGAGGGTGCACCAGTGGTGGAGCCGCTGGCGGTAGGCGCTGGGCGGTACGAGCAGGGGCCGGACGTTGGGGTCGATGGAGACGGTGGCGTGCTCGCGTACGTCGGCGAGGTGGTCCTCGATGTGGCTTCCTCCGGGCTGGCGTATGAGTGCCAGGGAGCCGGTGTGCACGGCGACGGTGTCCCGGTCCGGTGCGGTGGCGGTGAGTTCGTCCGGGGTCCACTGCCAGTCGGCGGCGCCGTCGGCGAAGAAGGAGTAGGCGGCCTGGCCGGTGTTGTCGAGGGCGGCGACGGCGAGGGTGCTGGGTTCAGGCGCGGTCGTGACGCTGCCGGTCAGGTCGACGCCGGAGGCGGTGAGGTGGCTGCTGAAGAGGGTGCCGAAGACGTCGTGGGAGATGCGGGCGAGGAGGCGGGTGGGGGTGCCGAGCCGGGCGAGGGCGACGGCGGTGTTGGCGGGTCCGCCCCCGGGCAGGACGTTGAGGGCGAGGTGGGCGGGGGTGGAGCGGGCGGGGTCGGTGAAGGCGTCGGCGACACATTCGCCGATGACGGTGATGCCGTGGGTGGCCATGCTCTTGAAGGGTCTCTCTGCGGAGGTGGACGCGGGTGCGGGTGCTTGGTGGGCGGTGTCAGCCTTTGACGGCGGAGCTGGCGACGCCTTGGACGAACCACCGCTGGAAGAACGCGAAGACGATCAGTACGGGCAGGACCAGGAGGACGCCGAAGGCGAGTACCTGGCCCCAGTCCACGGGCATCTGTCCCTGGAAGACGCTCATTTCCAGCGGCAGCGGCCGTACGGCGGGGTCGGAGACCATCAGGACGGGCCAGAGGAAGGAGCCCCACTGGGTGAGGAAGGTCAGGATCGCGACGGAGGCGAAGACCGGCTTGCTCATGGGGACGATGATCGCGAAGAAGGTGCGCCAGGGGCCGGCGCCGTCGATTCGGGCTGCTTCTTCGATGCTGGGCGGGATGGCGCGGAAGAAGGTGGCGAACTGATAGATGGAGAAGGCGTTGGCGATGAAGGGGATCGCCTGGATGTAGATGGTGTTGCGCTGGTCGTTGAACATGTAGAAGAGCGGGACCGCGACGGCTTCGAACGGGACGAGCATCAGCAGCAGGACGATGCCGAAGACGGCCCTCTGGCCTTTCCAGCGCAGGCGGGCAAGGCCGTAGGCGGCCATGGAGTTGATGATCATGCCGCCGAGGACCACGACGGTGGACAGGAGCAGGGAGATGCCCATGAAGCGCCAGAAGTAGCCGGTGGCGTCGGAGTTGAAGCTGTCAAGGACGGCGGTGTAGTTGTCGAGGGACAGGTGGGTGGGCAGGAAGCCGGACAGGCCGTCGAGTACCTGGTCGGAGGGCTTGAAGCTGCCGACGATCAGATACAGCACGGGCAGGACGAAGATGAAGGCCAGCACGCTCAGGACGGCGTAGTCCAGCAGGCGGCGCAGGGGAGTGCGGGTCTGGGCCATGGGGGATCAGTCCTCGTTGCCGGTACCGACGGCGCGGCGCTGGATCAGGGTCAGGGCGACGACGATCAGGAAGAAGACGACGGTGATCGCGGACGCCTGGCCGATGTTGTTCTGGTCGAAGGCGGTGGTGACGGCCTGGTACATCACCGTGCGCGTGGCGTCCTCGTCGAGTCCGCCGCCCTTCACCAGCACGTACACCTGGTCGAACACCCGGAACGACAGCACCGAGGTGAGCATGGCGACGAAGACGAGGGTGCCGCGGATGCCTGGCAGGGTGACATGCCGGAACTGCTGCCAGCGTGAGGCGCGGTCGAGTTCGGCGGCTTCGTAGAGTTCGCCGGGGATCTGCTGGAGGCCGGCGAGGAGGATGACCATCTGGAAGCCGACACCCTGCCAGATGGACAGCACGATGATCGAGGCCATGGCGGTGAGCCCGTCGCCGAGCCAGTCGAAGGCGCCCCAGTGGCCGAAGCTCACTGTGTCGAGTGTGGAGTTGAGGAGGCCGTCGCCGCTGCGGGCGAGGATGAGGCGCCAGATGACGGCGACCAGGGCCATGGGGAAGACTACCGGCAGGAAGAACAGCGACCGGAACAGGCCGATGGCTTTGAGCTTGCGGTTGAGCAGGATCGCGAGTCCGAGGGCGAGGCCGGTCTGCACGGGGACGACGACCACGGCGAAGGTCAGGTTGTTGACCAGCGCCCGCAGGAACGGGCCGGACATGTCGGGGTCGGTGAACAGCCGCCGGTACTGCTCGATGCCGAAGAAGGTGGGCTCCAGCGGGGAGCCGAGGCGCACGTTGTAGAAGGAGAGCACGACCGCGTAGACGAACGGCACGCCGACGAAGGCGATGAGGCCGCCGAGGGCGGGTGCGGACATCAGCAGTCCGTGCAGCCATTCGCGGTTCCCGCGCCGGGGCCGTGAGTGCTTGGCGGAGGTCGGTGGCGGGGTCGGCTTCCTGCCGGCGGGCGTGGCGGGTGCGGGGTTCACGGTGGTCACGGTAGGGGTCCTCTTCCGGGCCGGGACGCGACGGACATGGTCAGGGTGTGTCCGCCGCGTCCCGGCTGCTCATGCCGGTTACGGGATCTGGTAGCCGGCGTTGTCGGAGAAGTCCTGGTCGATGGCGCGGGCGGCCTTGGCCAGGGCGGTCTTCGGGTCGGCGCCGCCGTAGATGTCGCTCAGGGCCTGGCTGAACTTGGCGGTGACCGTGGGGTATCCGGCCGTGACCGGACGGGTCACGGCGACGCAGGACTTGTCGATCTGCGAGTCGCCGCAGGGCTTGGCGAGCTGGTCGGCGAACAGCTGCAGCGGGCCGCCCTGCTTGTACAGCTCACTCTTCTCCAGCACGGACAGGGTTCCGGGAGGGGCACCGTTGGCCGTGGTCATCGCGGTGACGTTGGCGTCGTTGAGGAGGGTGTCGAGGAAGGCGCCGGCGGCCTTGCCGTTCTTGGTGTTGGCGCCGATGCCCCACTGCCAGGAGCCCTGGCCGGTCTTGGTGCCGTTGCCGAAGTCGGGCAGCGGCAGCACGACCAGATCGTCACCGAGGGCCTTGCTGAACGCCGGGTACATCCAGTGGCCGACCCAGCTGAGCGCGACGCGGTCCTTGGTGAAGGCGTTACCGTCGGTGTTGGGGTCGGTGTAGGTCTTCCAGCCCTGGAAGGTCTTCAGCGCCGTGGCCACTTCCGGGGTGTCCAGGACGCCTTCGGCCTTGCCGTTGCTCAGCAGCGATCCGCCGGCCGACCAGACGATGGGGGCGAAGCCGTAGGTGCCCCACTCGTTGGCGAAGCCCCCCGCCTCGCCCAGGTCCAGGCTCTTGCCGTCGGAGTCGTCGGCGGCCAGCTTCTTGACGGCCGCGGTGAACTCGGCCGCGGTCCAGGCGTCCTCCACACCGGTCGGGTACTTGATCCCGGCCTCGTCGAGGAGCTTCTTGTTGCCGTAGATGCCGAGGCCGGAGTCGAACATGCCCAGCCCGTAGTGCTTGCCGCCGATCTCGCCTTGCGCCTTGATGGCGTCGGTGGCGTTGCCCATGGTCTTGACGGAGACGTAGTCGTCGATCGGGGAGAGCTTCTTGTTGTAGACGAAGTTCGCCATGGTCGGGCCGTCGAACTCCATCACGTCCGGCAGCTTGGAGGCGTCGGTGGCGGTGATGGTCTTGGTGTAGTCGGTGTCGGGGATCAGGGTCAGCTTGACCTTGACCTTGTCCTGCGAGGAGTTGAAGGACTTCACCGCGTTCTGCACCGCGTCGGCCTCACTCTTCTGGCCCTGGTGGGCCCAGACGGTGATGGTGCCCTTGCCGCTGCCCTCCTCGGCGGAGGTGTCACCGCTGCTGTCACCGCTGCCGCCGCCGCAGGCGGCCAGCGCGGCCAGCGGAAGGACGAGGGCCAGCGCCGTACAGGCCGTCCGGCGGGGTCTTCTGCTTCCGGCGTTCATCGTGGGTGCCTCCGTGTGTGGTGCCGGGATGAGGGTGGGTGATGCGGATGTGCCGTGGGGGTGTGGGGACTTGGGGATGGGGGTGTGAGGGGCCGTCATAGGAGCCGGCCTTCCGGCTCTGCGGCCTTCGCGCTCGGCTCCTTGACGACCAGGGGGCGCAGGGCCCAGGCGTCGACGGAGTAACCGAGGCCGACGTCCGGTGCGCTGTGGGCCTGCAGGCGCCACGGGCTGTCGCCCGTCGGGTAGAAGCGCAGAGTGAGGACCTGCCCGGTGGAGGTCAGGAAGACTTCGGCGAGGGAGTGGTCGACGATCACGCGCAGCTCGATGGGCCCATCGGCGGGGCAGGGCATCCGGTAGGAACCGCCCTGGGCCCGGTCGTCCAGCGAGGCGTGATCGCGGTCGACGATGAGTTCGCCGGTGGCGGCGTCGTAGCGGATGTCGAGGTACTCGGAGCCGTCGGGGGTGGTGAGCAGCCGCAGACAGGCGCCTTCGGCCGGCTCCAGGCGGGCCGTCAGGTCGAAGGCACGGCCGACGCAGCCGAGGTCCACCGGCTGCGGGCCGTACAGCTCGCCCGAGGCATGGACGGTGTGCTCGCCGCGCAGGGCGAGCAGTTCGGCCGCCGGCTGCTGCCGGAGCGTGCCGTCGGCGCCGACCGAGATCTCGCGGGGCACCGTGAGCACGCCGGCCCACCCGTCGGCGACGGACCAGGCTTCCTCACGTGCCTCCCAGGACCAGCCCCACAGCAGCCACCGGCCGCCCGGTGCGCGCAGCAGCGCGGGTGCGTAGCAGTCGGGGCCGTGGTCGACCAGCACAGGAGGGCCGCCCTCGAAGACATCGCCGTGTTCCTCACCGACCAGGGCCACCAGGCATCGTGGAGTGGCGTCGTCCTCGTACCACGCGCTGAAGATGAGGGCACCGGGCCGACCTGACTGTGCGGGGAGGTACTGGGGGCACTCCCAGCCCTCGCCGGTGCGCAGGTCGGTGCCGGTGACCGGTTCCGGCGCGCGGGCGTCGAGTGGCCCCAGGTAGGTCCAGGTCTCCAGGTCGGGTGACACGTACTGCAGGACCGCGCCGCGGCCGTCGGAGAGGGCGGCGCCGACCAGCATCCGCCAGCCCTCGCCGTCCCTCCACACGTACGGGTCGCGGTACATGGTGCAGCCCTCGGGCCACTCGGGGATGAGGAGGTTCTCGCGCGGGGTGAAGGTCCGGCCGCCATCGAGGGAGGTGGCGGTGGTGACCGGCTGGTGCTGGGGCGAGCGGTCCCAGCGGTTCGCGGAGTAGAAGGCGACCAGCCGCTCGCCGTCCGAGACGGCGTTGCCGGAGAAGCAGCCGTCGGCGTCCTCGCCTCCGGCGGTCGGGGTCAGGGCGATCGGCAGTGGCTCCCAGGTCAGCAGGTCGGGGCTGCGGAAGTGGGCCCAGTGCATGTTCGCGTGCGTCGCACCGTAGGGGTTGTACTGGTGGAAGACGTGGTAGTGGCCGTCATGGAAGACCAGCCCGTTGGGGTCGTTGATCCAGTTCCTCGGCGGACGCAGATGCGCGACGGGCCGGTAGGGATCGAGGAGTGCGGTGGACACACACGTGCCTTTCGGTAGTGCAGGAGGGCGCGCGGGGACAGCCGGCGGAGGCAGCCGGGCCGGTCAGCAAGGCAACGGGATCACGCAGCAGGCGAACCCATCTGTCGCAGCCATGGCGTGAGCGGACGTCGCCCGACAGGGGACCGCCGACCACACACCCTCGTCCAGCAGATCGGGGCGAGTGCTGGCGTACGCAGCCGCAGTGGCAGAGCCGGTGCCGGAAGTGCTGCCGATACCGACTGTCTGACCGGCTGTTGCAGCAGGAAGGAGTCCGGCCGTGCCCGCGTGCCCAGGGCGCTGGCGATCTTCACCGTTGCGCCGGGGCGAGCTGTCCAGGACGGGCTATGGAGTGGCCCCGCCCCCACCCGCCGGGACGGACAAGGGCCCCGTGGGCGCGGTGGAACGGGAGATGGCGCCGGATATCAGCCGGTCTCGGCTGCCGGTCGGCGCATTGAAAACGCTGGGGGACATACGTGTACCCTCACTGTGTTCCGTGTACTGACAGGACCGACGACCGGTCTCAACGGTCGCCTGTCGTAGTGCAATGCTTCGCCGTCCCGAGGTCAGAGTCGGGGCGGCGAAGCGACCGATGCCCGCGCCACCAGCGGGCAAGACAGCAACTCCTGAGCATCCGGGCCCGGTGGCCGACCCGGAGTCCTGGTGAGAGCGAGCAACTGGGCAACAGCCCGCGCCCCCATCTCGTAGTGCGGAAGCTGGACGGTGCTCAGCGCCGGGTAAAGGGCCTCGCAGACCAGCTCCTGGTTGTCGAACCCCACGACCGACAGATCGCCGGGGACGAACAGTCCCAACTCGGCGGCAGCCCGGTACACACCGGCGGCCATCCGGTCGTTGAAGCAGAACAACGCCGTCGGACGCCTCTCGGCTGTCAGCAACCTCCGCGCGGCCCGGTAGCCCGCAGCCACATCACCCGCGGCGGTGCCCACGGGCGCCGCTGTCTCAGCGGCGACCAGCGACGGGTCATAGGCGACACCGGCCTCGTCCAGGGCCTTGCGGTAGCCCTCGATACGGCCGTGCAGAGCCGGGATGTCAGCCGTTCCCACGACCATCCCGATCCTGCGGTGACCGTGGCCGGTCAGCTCACGCACCGCCGTGTAGCCGCCCTGAACCTCATCGGGCACCACGAACGGAACCGCGAGATCCTCGGGCCGGGCGTCCAGCAGCACCGTGGGCGTCGAGCGCAGGCTCTCCGGCAGTCTCACGACCCGGTGGTACATCGCCGCGTACAGCACACCGTCGACCTGCCGCTGGAGCAGCATCTCGATACTCCGGCGCTCCAGATCGGCGTCCCCTCCGGTGTTGACCAGCAGCAGCACCATGCCCTGGGCTGCTGCGGCCTCCTGCGCACCGAGAATGATCCCGCCCGCGTTGGGAGAAGTGGCGATCTCGTCGCTGATGAAACCGATGGTCTGCGAACGCTGCGTCCGCAGGCCCCGGGCCAGCCCGTTCGGCGCGTACCCGAGCTCTGCGGCGACCTGCAGAACCCGCTGCCGGGTCTCCGCGCTGGCCCGCTTGCCCTCCACGTCGTTCAGGATGTGCGACACGGTCGCGGTCGACACACCTGCCGCCGCGGCCACGTCCTTGATCCCGATCCGGCGCGCCATGAACCCCTGCCCAAAGTAGTGGAAACCGGGTTGGCTAAACGTTTAGCCATCGGTGTGCACATGAGAGTGCCCCCGGTCACAGCTCCTGTCAATGGCCCGTTACGAACTCTTGTCCGCGACGTGTCCCCCGGTCGGCAGCCGTGCCTGCCGAGCGGCTCGACGGTGGCGGCGGAGTTCATGCTCGGCGGGTGCCAGGGATGGCAGGCCGGTGATGATCGGGAGATGCGTCCGCGACGTAGGCTGTGCCGCCACGGTCCGGGGTGGGCGAGCAAGGCGAACAAGAGGTGGGGAACTTGAATGGGAAGCGGATCGCGGTCAAGGTCGGCCTCGCGTTCGCCGGATGCGTGCTCTTGGTTCTGGCTGCCGTGGCTTTGCGCCCTCTGGTCGGGCACGGCGGCTCCGGTTCCCCGGCAGAGCCGGTGTCCGGGCCTCCTGTGGGCCTGGAGCCGGTGGCCACTCCGTCCGTGGCCGGCCCGGTGCCGCGCGGCAGCGGCAGCGGGACCGCCGATGACGTGAACGGGGACGGGTACGCGGACCTGGTCTACGCCGCGCCCGCCCTTGGCGCGCCGAGTGCGGACGGCGACGACGGGCGGTCCGCCTACCTCGGTGTGGTCTACGGTTCCCCACGGGGACTTGACCCGACCACCCGCACTGTCATCGAGCCGGAGGACACCCGCCTTCCCCCCTACCTGGCCCCGGGAACGCTCCCGACCGCCGATCTCGACGGTGACGGCTTCGCGGACATCCTGGCCGGCGGGCATGTGGTCTGGGGCGGTCCCACCGGTCCGCGTGACAGTGTGCCCGCAGCGGAACTGGGCGGTGTGCCGGGGGACTTCGACGGCGACGGTCGGCAGGATCTCGCCGTGACCGAGGCCGTGGGAGAGAAATACGACGAGCAGTATCAACTCCGTGTGCTGTACGGGCCGTTCACCCGTGAGGGCAAGCCCCGCCGTACAGGGGCGGCCCGTCCGAGCCCGGTGGCCGAGGCCGGGCTCGGCTACGAGGACGCCGACTTCTCGCTCACCGCCGGTGACGCGGACGGCGACCGGGCCACCGACCTTGTCGTCACGGCCCACGGGGACGACGAGCAGGAACCCGCGGTGCTCCTGCACGGCGGCGAGGGTCCGGGCGGATTCGCGGTCCGGGCATCGTACTTGCGGACCGGCAGCTCCGTGGCGTTCGGTGACTTCGACGGCGACGGCAAGGGCGACGTCGCTGTCGGCGACAACGGCACCCGCAACGGGGAGCCGGGAGCCGACGCGCAGGACCCCGCGGTCCACGACACCGTCACCGTCCACTACGGCGGGAATCGCCCCGACAAGCGCCTCAAGCCCGGCGCGAGCGGAGACTACTTGACGGAAGACATCGACGACGACGGCCGCGACGAGCTGCTGATCTCCGTCGAGGGCGGTGTCAGAATCCTGCGTGGGAGCGCCGACGGACTGAGTACGGACAAGGCCGCCACCGTGCGCCGCGACGGCGCAGGCGAGGAGGTCCCCGCCGCCGAACGGTCGGCCCGCTTCACGACAGTGCGGGACTTCGACCGGGACGGGCGCGCCGAGGTCGTGTTCGGATGGTCCCCCGTCGGCGAACGGGGAGGCAGCACGGGGCCGTCTCGGTGGTGGGTGCTCGAAGGCGGCACCGACACGGTCACGGCTTTCACGGACGCGAAGTTCTTCGACTGAGACGACGCCCGCACCGGCACGATTGCAACGGAGTGGGGCGGCCTCGCCGCCGAGTGCGCCCCTCCTGCCGGTCGTTCAGTCGTTGTCCTCGCGCTCGGAGTGCGGCCTCTGCGGCGGGGCCGTGGTGCCTCGGGGTATCAGGTGCGTCGGCAGGACGATGTGCCGGGCCCGGTCCGCGTCGGCGTCGTTGATGAGTTCCAGGGCCAGCTCGGCGGCGGCGCGGCCCATGTCGGAGGGGGACTGGGCGACGGTGGACAGGTCGAGCCATTCGGCCATCAGCTGGTCGTCGAAGCCGAGGACGGAGATTCGATCGGGCACCTCGATCTGGACGGTGCGCAGGCTCAGGATCAGGGAGGCGGCGAGCTCGTCCTGCTCGGCGAAGATCGCGGTGGGGGGTTCCCGCAGGCTCAGCAGGTTGCCGACCGCCTGGGTGGCACCGCGTTTGTCGCGGCAGCCGACAGTGGGACTCATGGACCGGCAGCGTGGAGGCCCTGCCCGGCCGGGCGGTCACCGCGCTGTCCTCCCTGGGCAGCCGCCTGGCGGGGACGGCCAACAGCGCAGGGCAGCGCTTCAAGGACGCGGCAGCGACCAAAGCGACCGAATTCATCGGCTGGCTGGGACGGCTCCCGGGCCGCAGCACCGCCGCCGTCGGCAACACGGGGAGCCTGCTCTACGGCAAGGGCCGCGACGTGGTCACCGGCCTGTGGCGCGGTATCGCCTCGCTGGGGGGCTGGCTGTGGGACAAGGTCGGGGACTTCGTCACCGACAACGTGGTCGGCGCCGCCACCTCGTTCCTGGACATCGGCTCGCCGTCGAAGGTGCTGGGCGACGAGGTCGGGCACTGGCTGCCGCCGGGTATCGCCGAGGGCGCGGAGGACAACCGCGGCGTCCTCGACGACACGATGCGCGGCCTCGTCGACCCTGCCCTCGCCATGCCCGGCGCGTCCGGGCTGGCCGGGACGGCGCCGCTTGCCGCCTCCGGCGCCGCCGGAGGGACCCTCACCGTGCGCGTGCTCCTCGAAGGACCGCAAGGTCTGACCAGCCTGATCCGCGAGATCGTCGCCGACGTCGGCGGCGGCAGCGTGGAGAGGGCGTTCGGCACCCCGTAAGGAGGCTCCGTCGTGGTGTTCCCGCAGACCCCGCTCATCGTCGCCATCAGCCTCTTCGTGGGCGGTTCGTGGGTGGACATCACCGCCGACGTCTACAACCGCGAGAAGATCGCGATGACGTGGGGGCGGCAGGACTGGGCGTCGACCGCCGACCCCACCCGCTGCCCGCTCACCCTGAACAACGGCCACAGCAAGGCGGCCCCCGGCATCCTGGGCCGGTACTCCCGGCGCAACCCGCGCTCCGACCTGTGTGGATGGAAGCCCTCCTGACCGCCAACACGGGCGGCGCCGAGGCGCTGGTATGGCAGTCGCCGTCCCGCTGGGTCGGCGGCACCGACACCTGGTCGGACGTCGTCTACGAGCGCGCCGAGATGGTGCGGATGCTCGGCGATACGGGCTGGCTGGACCGCATGATCTTCATGACCGCCGACATGCACGCCCTGTCCATCTGCTCCGGCCCGAACAACGGCTACGGCCGGTTCCCGATGTTCATGTTCGCGGGGCTCGACGCGGGCGCCTGGTCCACCGGCCCCGAGTACGACATCGGCTCCGTCGCCGGGCGCCGCCAGTACGGCACCATGCGCGTGACCGACTCCGGGCACACCATCGCTCTGGCCGGCACCGGCTACCGCGACGGCCGCGTCATGATGAGCCACACCGCCCACATCCAGGCCGACAGCCGGGTGTTCGCCCTGGACTACGGCGCCGGCCACATCTCCGACCCGTTCCACCCCACCGACGACGACCAGCGCTTGCGCAACGAGATCACCGCCCGGCGCACCGACGGCGGCGAGTACACCTACGCCAAGACCACCGGCCCGCAGAACACAGGCGACCCGGCCGAGGACGTCGACGGCGTCGGCGTCTACGACGAGGGCATCGAGCTGAACGTCGCCGACGACACCCAGCTGCCCGACCAGGCCGCCTGGCGCGTCTTCCTGTCCACGGTCGACGAGGACCGCTACCCGCTGGTGCGGGTCGACCTCGCCGCGAACCCGTCCCTGGCCGACGACCTGACGAGCCTGAACCCGGGCGACCGGATCACCGTCGCCAACCCGCCCGAGTGGCTGCCGCCCGGCCCGATCGAGCTGATCGCCGAAGGCGGCACCGAACCGATCGGCCACCCCAACGACTGGGACATGCAGCTCAACGCCTCCCCCGGCACGCCGTGGCTGGTGGCCCACATCCCGGCCAGCGAGGCGACCGCAGGCCCGAACCAGCCCAACCGCGCGGACAGCAACGCCAGCCACCTGGTCACGGCCGTCGACGACAACGACACCACGTTCCGCGTCCACACCCCGCCCAACGGGATCTTCGACCGGGCCACGTGGATCCAGAGCAGCGGCCTGACCGGGGTCATGTCCCTGCAGTTCCCGTTCGACCTGAAGCTGGGAGGGGAGATCGTCCGCTGTACGGCCTGCACGCCGAGCGCCCTGGACCGGTTCACGCGCAGCACCTCCAACGGCTGGGGCACCAGCGAGGTCGGCGGGGCCTGGTCGACGTCCGGCGGCGCGGCTGCCGACTTCGACACCAACGGCAGCAGCGGCCGGCACATCGCGAACACCCGGAACGTCTTCCGGTTCACCTCGCTCAACGCCACCCAGCTGACCGACGTGGACGTACGGGCGAGCGTCACCATCCCCGTCGTCCCCACCGGCGACGCCCTGTACGCGTTCGTCCTGGCCCGCGCCAACGTCGCCACCGACGTCTACTACTTCGCCCGCCTGATGGTCAGCACGTCCAGCACGGTGCAGCTGAGCCTCCGCAAACGGCTGCCCGCCGAGACGCTGCTCGCCACCGCCGCCCACACCCTGCCCTTCACCGCGGGGGCGACGTACCGCGTCCGCCTCCAGATCGAGGGCAGCACCGTCCGCGCCAAGGCCTGGCCGCGGGCGGGGTCGAGCCGGTCGACTGGGAGGTGTCCGCGACGGACACCGGCATCACCGCCGCCGGCGCGGTAGGGCTGCGCACCCTCGTCCCGACGGCGAACACCAACGCCCTCCCGGTGACCTACACGTTCGACGACCTGGAGGTCTTCCCCCAGGTCATGACCGTGACCCGGAGCATCAACACGATCAGCAAGGGGCACGCCGCGGGCGCCCCGATCTCGCTCGCCCAGCCCGCACCCGTCCCCCTGTAGGAGGCCCGCAGTGTCCATCCCCCAGTGGTTCGCGGGCCAGATCCTCCTCGCGGACGAAATGAACGCCAGGAACGAACGGCAGGTCCAGCAGGAGAACGACCAGACCCGCACCTCCTCGACCACGGTCATCAACTCGGAGATCACGTTCACTCCCGAGCCGAACGCGACCTACCTGTACTGGCTGTGGATCGCCTACTCGGCCACCATCAACTGCGGCTTCCGATGGAGCTGGCTCGCCGCCGGAGCCACGTTCTGCTCCTTCACCCAGTCCATCTCCAGCCCCGGCGCGAGCGGCACCGCCAACACCCCGCAGTCCGTGAACTTCCGGCGGCCGGCGAACACCACCGGCCGTCTCGCCGGCGGCTCCGACGCGACCTCCCCGCCGGCGAACTTCCACTCGGCCTACGACGTGGGGACATTCACCACCGACGGCACCATCAGCACGGTGACGATGCAGTTCGCCCAGGCCGTCTCCCACGCCGACCAGACCATCCTGCGCGGCGGCAACCAGACCCGCATGATCTACCGCCGCATCGGCTGACCCCTGCCCGCCCGTCCCGCCCCGAGCCACCAGGCCTGGGCGCTTCTGCTGCCTTGGAGGGCTCATGGCACCACCCCTGTCCCACGACCGGCTCATCGCGATCCTCAAGGCCGAGGGCGTGAAGATCTCCGAGTACCCGGGCTGGCGCGACCGCGAGCGCGACGACGAGACCGGCAAGCCGTTCGGGCCCGTCCACATGGTCCTCAACCACCACACCGCCGGGCTCAACGCCCGCGACACGGTGGCCAAGAACGGCGTCGCCGGACTGCCCGGCCCGCTCACCTGGCGAAGACGGGCGTGGCCACCCTGTGCTCGGCGGGCCGTACGAACCACGCCGGGCTCATGGCCCGCAACGCCTACGAGTCGTTCCTCAACGAGGCCTCCGCCCACCCGGCGCCGTCGAAGGCGTCCGGCACGGTCGACGGCAACGACGTCGCGTACGGCATCGAGACTGAGAATCTCGGCGACGACAAGGACGTCTACCCGCGCGTCCAGTACGACGCCTGGGTCCTGATCAACGCCGCGTTCTGCCGGGCCTACGGCTGGTCCGCAGAGTCGTGCGGCTGCCACAAGGAGACGTCGATCGAGGGCAAGCCCGATCCCCGCGGCCCCGTCGAGGGCTACGGCACGCGCGGCCGGTTCGCGTTCACCCCGAAGCAGCTCCGGGCCGACGTCGAGGAGCGGCTCAAACACCCGGCGTCCTGGTCGCCCGGCACGACCACGCCGGCCCCGAAGCCACCCACGACCGAGGAGCGGCTGACCTCTCTGGAGAAGCGCGTCACCGCGCTGGAAAAGAAGGGCTGACCCATGAGAATCGCCAGCATCGCCAAGTCCCTGATCGCCGGTCTCGCGGCCGGATCCGCCGCCGCGGTCACGGCCGTGCAGGACAACGTGGTCACGACCGGCGAGGGCGTCACCATCGTGCTCGCCGTCCTCGGCGCGTGGGGCATCACCTACGCCGTGCCCAACAAGCCCAGCGCCCCGGACGCCTGATGGCCTGCCGGGCGGCCCGGCGGCTGCACGCACTGCTGGGCCGCCGCGGCATCTTTCTGCTGATCCTCGGCGTCGGCAAAACGTGCTGGGGAATCAGCTTCCTCGTCGACCCGCCGCCCGCCCAGGGCCTCGGCCTCCTCACCCAGCTGTGCGGGCTCCGCCACTGGGCCTGGCTGTGGATCGTCTGCGGGCTCATCACCGGCGCCTCGGCGTTCCTCCGGGTCGGCCGCGACTGGGCCGGGTTCCTGGCCGCCCTCATTCCCCCCGCCGTGTGGGCCACGGCCTACGCGTCCGCCGTCATCGACGGCACCTACAGCAGAGGCGCCTACGTCGCCGTCTGGTACCTCACCTCGCACGTCGGGGTCATCATGTGGGCGGCCGCGGTGCCCGAGTACTCGGTCCCCCCAGCATCGCGGCCCGCCCGGAAAGGCAAGGCGCCGTGACTCTGTGGGCGGGGATCGTGGCCGCGCTCGGCACCCTCGGCATGGTCGTGGCCGGCTGGTTCGCCGCGCGGGCCACGCGGGCCGCGGCGGCGGCTACGGCGGAGGCGACGCGGGCGGCGGCGCAGGCGCAGGCGGAGCCGAACCAGCGGGCGGAGGACCGGGCCGCGTTCGAGGCGATAAAGAAGGAGCTGCGGGAGGAACTCAACTCCACACGCGAGGAGGTGAAGGGGCTCCGGTCTCTGGTGCGGGCGTTCGCCTGGTACGTCGGCGAACTGACGAACCAGATGCGGGAGCACAGGGTGGAGCCCGTCCCGCCACCGGCCCGCGTCGACGAGTACAACCGAACTGGCGTGTGACGACAGCGCCCCCTGCACGGTCCACAGCGACCGTGCAGGGGGCGTTTCGTCATGCCCAGGATCAGTGCAGCGCTTCGATGGCCTTGAGGATCAGGGCGCGTGCGTCGGCCCCGTACACGGCCATGCTCCGCAGCTGCTCGAACGCTTCGAGGTAGAGCGCGACCTCGGAGGGCTGCGTGATGTTGACCTGGGCGGAAAGCAGCTCGACGGACACAAGGCTGTCGTCGTAGACGTGGAACAGCTCCTGAGGCCACAAGACCCGCTGCGGAGACGAGCTGGGGATGATGCCGAGCGACACGGACGGGAGGGCCCCGGCGGTGAGCAGGTAGCCGAGCTGAGCCGCCATGGTGTCCTGGCCGCCCAACTGGTAGCGAAGGACACCCTCTTCGACGACCAGGACGAACCTGTGGCCGGGTTCGTGGATCACCTTGGACCGCTCGACGCGGGCCGTGGCGGCCTCCTCCGCATCGTCCGGGATCCCGAGGAGACGTGCGTTGCTGCCGAGTAGGGCGCGACTGTAGCCCTCGGTCTGGAGAAGGCCAGGGACGAGCGTTGGCGAGTAGATCCGGAACAGGCTCGTCGAGCGGAACAGCTGCACGTAGCTGTCTTGGAGCTGGCGCAGGCCCATGCGGGCGCGCCTCCGCCACTCCGTGTACATGGACTCCGCGTTGAGCGATGCGGCAATCAGATCTGCGGCTCGCTCGGGAGTCCGGCATGCCTGGCACCAGCGGCGGATGTCGGTGGGCGAGGGCGGTGTCTTGGCGTTCTCGATGCGGGACGTCTTGGCATGGTGCCAGTCGCACCGGCGGGCCAGCTCGACAACCGTCAGTCCGGCGTCCTTACGGATCGCGCGGAGCTGGCCGGCCACGCTTTCGCGGGCGGCCTGGGCGGATGATGACGGAGAGATGGGCATGAGCTGGCCTGTCCGGTGCTTCCTGTCAGTGGATCTCGTACTGGTCGTGCGGGACGGCGCGTTCCCAGACCGCTTCGAAGGCGTCAGCGCACTGCTTGACGAGTCCGGGTTCGGCGCGCAGTTCGCGAGGTGGGTCCGCCCAGTTGCCGTCGCCGGTGAAGTGGTTGAACAGGACCCGTGCACCGTCGAAGATCCATAGGTCGCAGCCGGGCAGCAGGAGGTCGACTGCCTGACTGCGCGGCAGCCACCGGACTTGTTCGCCGGCGAGCACGTTGACGCCGGCGCCTGCGTGTTCGTAGCGGATGTAGTCGGTGACCGGCTCGGACACGACCCGGGCCCGGCGCACGGTGACGCCGCGGGCGGTGGTGCGCTGGATCAGGTCGACCCAGGGCGCCCAATAGGCGGAGCTGGGGTCGGCGTCGCGCTGGCCAGTCGCCTTCCAATGCTGGAAGTCGTCTGCCTCGTCGCCGACGCCGTAGTCGTCGCGCATCTCCAGGTGGACCGCCGAGTGCTGGGCGGCTTCCAGGAGGTCGTTAAAGCGCAGCTCGTTCTGCGGCATCGCAGGCCTCCCTCAGTAGCGGGACCAGGTGGACGGGGATCCTGATCACGGTCTCGTGGCTGGGGATGCCCTTGTCGTGCCCAGGCGCGGTGTTCTGCACACACTGCTCCCGGGTGTCGTCGTCGGCGGTGTAGCTCTGGAGCACGATGTCTCCGTTGTCGGTGTCGACCCATGCGGTGGGTGACCCGCTCTGTCCGGTCTCCGGGTCGATGCCGATGAACTGTAAGGCCATGGCTGCCCTCACTCGTCGGTGCGTGCGCTGATGTGCATCAACATCGCGGTGTGGCTCGCCGAGGTCAAGACCGCGATCCAGCCACACCCCAGACAGAGCGGCTGTTCGCACATCGGTGCACAACGCTGGCAGCGGCGCACACCCCGCTTCTAGCGTCGGCAGACACGACAAGACCCCGGCGGTGCGTGAACACCCCGGGGCGCGGCCAACGCTGCTGAGGAGCGTCGACGATGACCATGTCTACCACCCGCCCGGCCCGGCAGACCACGATGGATCCACCGCCCCTTCTCGGGCTTCCGAACGAGGAGCCGGTGCCGCCCGCCGACTGCGAGCGATGCGCGCGGCTGGCCGAGCAGCGGACCGCGGCGAAGGCCGCCGACGACGGGTCGCGGGTCTCGGACTGCAACGTCCTCATCCGCGCCCACCACCCGGCCCGCCGGAAGGCGAGGCGATGACCGTGGACAGCCGCGAGAACACCGGCACCAGCCCGACCGCGAGCAGGATCGAAGAACGCTGGCTCGACACCGGCTCGGGCCCCGGCCACACGGTGCGGGTCGAGGTGTACGGCTGCGTCGACGACGACCCCGAGACGGCGTACCAGCGGATCCTGGACCACGGGATGAACTGCCCGACGTGCCGGGCCCTGGACGAGAACGGCCACGCGAACGGCGACTGCGACACCGCCCGGCGGTTGAACCTCGCCTGGGGGATGGCGCGCCGCCAGACCGCCTGAACCAACGACTCCCGCCCGTCCCCGCACCCCGTGAAATCTGGGGCGGGCGGGACAGGCCCCGACCGGTACGCGTCTCCCGGTCGGGGCCGCCCCATGTCTACGCGCCGTCGAAGTCCTCGCGGCTTCCGAGGTGCGGGTCATCAAAGACCC
This sequence comes from Streptomyces phaeolivaceus, assembly GCF_009184865.1. Lineage (NCBI taxonomy): Bacteria > Bacillati > Actinomycetota > Actinomycetes > Kitasatosporales > Streptomycetaceae > Streptomyces > Streptomyces phaeolivaceus. The sequence continues at coordinate 2,841,601 of NZ_CP045096.1, forward strand.
GCACCTCCCACCACTCCTGGAAGACGAACGGCTCGTCCTTCCTTGGGAGCGCGATGCGCTTGATCTGGAGGCCGGTACCGAGCATCTCGGCGCCCTCCATGAAGCGCGCGACGTCGGCCGCCTCCTGGGTCAGGATGAGCTTGGTCTGACGGGGGTTGGGGACGTAGCCGCCCGTGGGGTCTTCCGGCATGGGGCACCTCCAGGTGATCCGACCGTGCCAGGGTTCCAGCCCGGCCCGCGCCCCGGGGAGAGTTCGGCCACCTGATCGTCTGCACTTCGGTTGAGCTTCGACTGAGCTAACGATCTTCGGAGACGAAGAAGGCCCTCTCCTACGGAGGGGCCAACGCGCTTCCGCAGGTGAAAACGTTCCTGCACCAAGAGACTTCGGTGGGGCGGGTGGGACTCGAACCCACGGCCGACGGATTATGAGTCCGCTGCTCTAACCGGCTGAGCTACCGCCCCGTACGGCGTGTCGCGTACATGTGTGCGCGCCGTCTGCCGCAGCATAGCCGCTCATACGATCTCCTGCTTCGGATGGTCGGCCTTCGCATGCGCTTCTTGACCTTGAGGACTTCGGGGTGGCGCACGCGGTTCCCTCGGACATGAAAAAGGACCCCGACGGGGTCCTTCTTCGTCTGCTCTCCCGACTGGACTCGAACCAGTAACCTGCCGGTTAACAGCCGGCTGCTCTGCCAATTGAGCTACGGAAGACCGAAGCTCCCCCGACTGGACTCGAACCAGTAACCTGCCGGTTAACAGCCGGCTGCTCTGCCAATTGAGCTACGGAGGATTGCCTCGTCGCATCGAACGTACCTCCCTGGGTATTCGCCAGGGGGCGTGCGCTCGCTGCGACACATACATTAGCGCAAGCAGGGGGGTGCTCCGCCAATCGGTATCCCCCGCGCCCGTCGCCCCCGCGGGGCAACGCAAGGCACCGACGCAGACGTAAGGGAAGGGTGGCCACCATGCGCTATCGGCTCACGTTCTTTGCCGGACTGGCCCTGGGTTACGTGCTCGGCACACGGGCCGGACGCGAACGCTACGAGCAGTTGAAGAAATCGGCGCGACAGGTCGCGCAGAACCCCGCCGTGCGCAACACCGCCGAGTCGGCCGCCCAGCAGGGGCGCGTCTACGCGGGCAAGGCGTACCACGTGGTGAGCGAGCGGGTCGGGGACCGTATGCCCGACCTGGTGGCCGAGCGGGTCCGCTCGCTGCGCGAACGCAACGCGAACGGCTCCGCCGGAGACGACTGGGGTACCAGCAATACCTAGGGACCACATCGCGTCGACCAGATCCACGCGCGGCGCCCCCACCCCTTCCCGTGCGGCAGAATTTCTGCCATGGGGATAGTCGCCGGGCTGGATAGTTCGCCCGATTTTACGCGCATTGTCGTCTGTGACTCGGACACAGGGGCCGTGCTCAGGCAGGGGTATGCCCCGCACCCGTTGGAGCCGGCGGAGAGCGGGGGACGTCCGTCCGACGTCGATCCGCAGGCCTGGCTGCTGTCCCTGGGGGAGGCGGCCGGCGGCGGGCTGCTGGAGGGTGTGCAGGCGATCGGGGTGTCGTCCCAGCAGAACGGGCTGATCGCGCTGGACGCACAGGGCAACACCGTGCGCCCGGCGATGGTCGGCGGCGACAAGCGGACCCAGGTCGCCGCGGCCGATCTCGTGGACGCGCTCGGTGGGCGCGGCGCGTGGGCGGAGGCCGTCGGCTGTGTGCCGGGGGCCGCGCAGCCGGTCACCAAGCTGCGCTGGATGAGCCGTACGGAACCGGACGCCGCGATGCGGACGGCCGTACTGCTGCAGGCGCACGACTGGCTGGTCTGGCAGTTGCTGGGGCGGCCCGTCAGGAGGACCACCGACCGGGGCGGGGCGTCCGGGACCGGGTACTGGAACGCGGCGACCGGGCAGTACCGCACGGATCTGGTCGAGATGGCGCTCGGGCATCAGGTGATGCTGCCCGAGGTGCTCGGTCCTTCGGACGCCGCCGGTACGACGCCGGAGGGGCTCCTCATCTCCGCCGGCACAGGGGAGACCATGGCCGCCGCGTTCGGGCTGGGCATCGGGCTCGGGGACGCGGTGGTGTCGCTGGGCGCCTCCGGGTCCGTCATGGCCGTCCACACGCAGGCGCTCGTCGACTCCTCCGGGATGATCACCTCGCTGGCCGACGCCACGGGGATGCATCTGCCGGTCGTCACCACGCTGAACGCCGTACGGACCCTGCGCGGGGCCGCCGAACTGCTGGGCGTGGCCGATCTGGAGGGGCTGTCCGAGCTGGCGATGAAGTCGACGCCGGGGTCGCACGGGCTGGTGATGCTGCCGTATCTGGAGGGCGAGCGGACACCGAATCTGCCGCACACGGCGGGGACGCTGGCCGGGCTGCGACGGGAGTCGATGAAGCCGGAGCACTTCGCGCGGGCCGCGTTCGAGGGCATGCTGTGCGGGCTCGCGGACGCGCTGGACGTGCTGCGCGGACGGGGTGTCGACGTACGGCGGATCTTCCTGCTGGGCGCGGCGGCGGAGCTGCCCGCGGTGCAGGCGGCGGCGCCGGCGCTGTTCGGGGTGCAGGTGGTGGTGCCGCAGCCGGCGGACTACGCGGCGGTCGGCGCGGCGCGGCAGGCGGCGTGGGCGCTCGGGGTCTCGCAGGGGGCGCTCGATCCGCGTACGCCTCCGATGTGGCCGGGGGCGGCGGCGCAGGTGCTGGATCCCGGGGACGAGTTGGCCGTGGGGCAGGCGGTGCGGCAGCAGTACGTTTCCGTTCGGGAGCAGACGCATCCGGGGGCGTTTCGGGCCTGAAGCCTTCACCGTCGGGTTAATTCGGTTGAGGTAACGCGGGTGGAGTGTTCGACGATGGGGGGTGGTGCATCCCGCACCCCGACTCCGACTCCGACTCCGAAAGATCTCGCGTGCTCATACGATTGCTGAGAAGTCATCTCCGTCCGTACCGGACACCGATCGCCCTGCTGGTGCTGCTGCAGTTCGTACAGACGTGCGCCACGCTCTATCTGCCCACACTGAACGCGGACATCATCGACCAGGGCGTGGTGCGGGGGGACACCGGTTACATCCTGTCCTTCGGCGCGCTGATGGTCGGTATCTCGCTGGTGCAGGTCGTCTGCAACATCGGGGCCGTGTACTACGGCGCCCGCACCGCCTCGGCGGTCGGCCGGGACATCCGGGCCGCCGTGTTCGACCGGGTGCAGTCGTTCTCGGCGCGTGAGGTCGGTCACTTCGGGGCCCCCTCACTGATCACGCGGACCACGAACGACGTGCAGCAGGTGCAGATGCTGGTGCTCATGACGTTCACGCTGGTGGTGTCGGCGCCGATCATGTGCGTCGGCGGCATCGTGCTGGCGCTCGGGCTGGACGTGCCGTTGTCGGGGGTGCTGCTCGCCGTCGTACCGGTGCTCGGTATCTCCGTCAGCCTGATCGTGCGCCGGTTGCGCCCCCTGTTCCGCACCATGCAGGAGCGGCTGGACACCGTGAACCGGGTGCTGCGGGAGCAGATCACCGGCAACCGGGTCATCCGGGCCTTCGTACGGGACGACTACGAGAAGGACCGGTTCCGGAAGGCGAACGCCGAACTGACGGATGTGTCGTTGGGAACCGGGCGGATGCTCGCGCTGATGTTCCCGATCGTGATGACGGTCATCAATCTGTCGTCGATCGCGGTGGTGTGGTTCGGCGCGCACCGGATCGACAGCGGCGGGATGGAGATCGGGGCGCTCACCGCGTTCCTCGCCTATCTGATGCAGATCGTGATGGCGGTGATGATGGCCACCTTCATGTTCATGATGATGCCGCGCGCCGAGGTGTGCGCCGAGCGCATCCAGGAGGTGCTGGACACCGACACGAGCGTGGTGCCGCCGGTGGAGCCCGTACGGGAGCTGCGGCGGCACGGGTTCCTGGAGGTCCGGGGTGCGGGCTTCCGCTATCCGGGTGCCGAGGAGCCGGTGCTCAGGTCGATCGAGGTCGTGGCGCGGCCCGGTGAGACGACCGCCGTCATCGGGTCCACGGGCAGCGGGAAGTCGACGCTGCTCGGGCTGGTGCCCCGGCTGTTCGACGTCACCGAGGGCGAGGTGCTGGTGGACGGCGTCGACGTACGGACGCTCGATCCGCAGCTGCTGGCGAGGACGGTGGGGCTGGTGCCGCAGAAGCCGTATCTCTTCTCGGGGACCGTGGCGACGAATCTGCGGTACGGCAATCCGGACGCCACGGACGAGGAGTTGTGGCACGCGCTGGAGGTGGCGCAGGCCAAGGGGTTCGTGGAGCGGCTGGAGAACGGGCTGGACTCGCCCATCGCGCAGGGCGGGACGAATGTGTCCGGGGGTCAGCGACAGCGGCTCGCGATCGCGCGGACGCTGGTGCAGCGGCCGGAGATCTATCTGTTCGACGATTCGTTCTCCGCGCTCGACTACGCGACGGATGCCGCGCTGCGGGCGGCGCTGGGGCGGGAGACCGCCGAGGCGACCGTGGTGATCGTGGCCCAGCGGGTGGCGACCATCCGGGACGCCGACCGGATCGTCGTCCTCGACGAGGGCCGGGTCGTCGGCGCCGGGCGGCACCACGAGCTGATGGCGGACAACGAGACCTATCGGGAGATCGTCCTCTCCCAGCTCACGGAAGCGGAGGCAGCCTGATGGCCGGGCCGTTGGCACGGATGGCGGGGGCCGGGGCCCCCGATCAGCACTCCATGGACTTCAAGGGGTCCGGGAAACGGCTGCTCGCTCAGTTCAGGCCCGAGCGGTTCACGATGTACGCGATGATCGTGTGCGCGGTGCTCAGCGTCGGGCTCTCGGTGCTCGGGCCGTGGATCCTCGGCAAGGCGACCGACCTCGTGTTCGCGGGGGTCGTCGGGCGGGACATGCCGGCGGGTGCCACCAAGGCCGAGGTCCTGGAGTCCATGCGGGAGCGCGGGGACGGCGGGGTCGCCGACATGCTGGCGGGCACCGACTTCACTCCGGGCAAGGGCATCGATTTCGAGGCCGTGGCAGCAGTTCTTCTGGTTGCCCTCGGCATCTTCCTGGTCGCCGGGCTGCTGATGGCGGCGGCCACCCGGCTCTCCAACCGGGCGATCAACCGGACCGTCTACCACATGCGTGCGGATCTCCAGGCGAAGCTGTCGCGGCTGCCTCTGTCGTACTTCGACCGGCGGCAGCGCGGTGAGGTGCTGAGCCGGGCGACCAACGACATCGACAACATCGGGCAGACGCTTCAGCAGTCCATGGGACAGCTGGTCAACTCGCTCCTCACCATCATCGGTGTGCTGGTGATGATGTTCTGGGTGTCGCCGCTGCTGGCGCTGGTCGCGCTGGTGACCGTACCGGTGTCGTTCCTGATCGCCACGCGGGTCGGCAAGCGGTCGCAGCCGCACTTCGTCGCGCAGTGGCGGGTCACCGGGAAGCTCAACGCGCACATCGAGGAGATGTACACCGGGCACACGCTCGTGAAGGTGTTCGGGCGGCAGGAGGAGTCGGCGCGGCAGTTCGCCGAGGAGAACGAGCGGCTGTACGAGGCCGGGTTCAAGGCCCAGTTCAACAGCGGGATCATGCAGCCGCTGATGTTCTTCGTGTCGAACATCAACTATGTGCTGGTCGCGGTGGTCGGTGGACTGCGGGTCGCTTCGGGGGCCCTGTCCCTCGGTGACGTACAGGCCTTCATCCAGTACTCGCGGCAGTTCTCGATGCCGCTGACGCAGGTCGCCTCGATGGCGAACCTGGTGCAGTCGGGGGTCGCGTCCGCCGAGCGGATCTTCGAACTGCTGGACGCGGAGGAGCAGGAGGCCGACGCGGTGCCCGGGGTGCGGCCGGAGGAGCTGCGGGGGCGGGTGGCGCTGGAGGGGGTGTCCTTCCGGTACGAGGCCGACAAGCCGCTGATCGAGGATCTGTCCCTGGTGGTCGAGCCGGGACACACGGTCGCGATCGTCGGGCCGACCGGGGCCGGGAAGACGACCCTGGTGAACCTGCTGATGCGGTTCTACGAGGTCACCGGGGGCCGGATCACGCTCGACGGCGTCGATGTCGCGTCCATGTCCCGGGACGAACTCCGCGACGGGATAGGGATGGTGCTCCAGGACACCTGGCTGTTCGGGGGGACCATCGCGGAGAACATCGCGTACGGGGCGTCCGCGGCGCGGAAGGTGACCCGGGGGGAGGTCGAGGAGGCGGCTCGGGCCGCGCACGCGGACCGGTTCGTCCGGACGCTGCCGGACGGGTACGACACCGTGATCGACGACGAGGGGAGCGGGGTGAGCGCGGGTGAGAAGCAGCTCATCACGATCGCTCGGGCGTTCCTGTCGGATCCGGTGATCCTGGTGCTGGACGAGGCGACGAGTTCGGTGGACACGCGTACGGAGGTGTTGATCCAGAAGGCGATGGCGAAGCTGGCGCACGGGCGGACGTCGTTCGTGATCGCGCACCGGCTGTCGACGATTCGGGACGCGGACACGATTCTGGTGATGGAGAACGGTTCCATCGTGGAGCAGGGGGCGCACGAGGAGTTGTTGGCCTCGGGTGGGGCGTATGCGCGGCTGTACCGGGCGCAGTTCGCGGAGGCGGTGGCCGAGGTGGACTGAGGGGTGGACCGGCGGGGGGGGTGCGTTGTCGGGGTGCGATGTCGGGGTGCGGGTGCGTGGGGCTGGTCGCGCAGTTCCCCGCGCCCCTGAAAAAGCGGGGCTGCGCCCCTGCTTTTTCACGGCCCGCAGGGCCGTGTCTCTTAGGGACGCGGGGAACTGCGCGACCAGCCCCCACCGAACCCGCAGACGACTACACGCCCCCTCAGTCCAAGTAGCCCCTCAGCTGGTCCGCGAAGGCGTGGTCGCGGAGTTTGTTGAGGGTCTTGGACTCGATCTGCCGTATGCGTTCCCGGGTGACGCCGAAGATGCGGCCGATCTCCTCCAGCGTGCGGGGCCGGCCGTCGGCTAGGCCGTAGCGGAGTTGGACGACCTTGCGTTCGCGTTCGCCGAGGGTGGAGAGGACCACTTCCAGGTGTTCGCGCAGGAGCAAGAACGCGGCCGACTCCGCGGGGCTCGCCGCGTCGCCGTCCTCGATGAGGTCGCCGAGGGCCACGTCGTCCTCCTCGCCGACGGGCGCGTGCAGGGAGACCGGTTCCTGGGCGAGGCGGAGGACCTCGCTGACGCGTTCGGGGGCGAGGTCGAGCTGCGCGGCCACCTCGTCCGGCGTGGGCTCGTAGCCGCGTTCCTGGAGCATGCGGCGTTGGACGCGCACGACCCGGTTGATCAGCTCGACGACGTGGACCGGGACCCGGATCGTACGGGCCTGGTCGGCGAGCGCGCGGGACATGGCCTGGCGGATCCACCAGGTCGCGTAGGTGGAGAACTTGTAGCCGCGGGCGTAGTCGAACTTCTCGACGGCCCGGATGAGGCCCAGGTTCCCTTCCTGGACCAGGTCGAGCATGGTCAGACCGCGGCCCACGTAACGCTTCGCCACCGACACCACGAGCCGTAGGTTCGCCTCGATGAGGCGGCGCTTGGCCATCCGGCCCATGACGACCAGTTTGTCGAGGTCCAGGGCGAGTTGGCTGTCGAGGTCGGGGGCGCTGCCGAGGCGTTCCTCGGCGAAGAGGCCGGCCTCGACGCGGCGGGCCAGTTCCACTTCCTCCACGGCCGTCAGCAGGGGGATGCGGCCGATCTCGCGCAGGTACTGGCGGAAGAGGTCGGAGGACGGGCCGCTGGTGTCCGGGCGGGCGCGCGGCGGTTCGACGGGCTCGGGCGGCTCGGCCGTCTCGACGGCCTCGACCACCGCGCCCGGTGGTTCGTCCGGGTCGGGCGGGCCGTCGGGCGTCGCCTCGGGGTGGTGCGCGGCACGGCTCTGGGCGGGCACCGCGGTGATGACGTCGGGCTCCGCGTCCGGCTCCGCGCCGTCCGTACCGATGGCCGTACCGGTGTCGTTCTGTATGAGGGTCTGGGTCTGCACGGGGGCGACCTCCAGGAATGTCGCTGCCAGGGCGTACGGCAGCGGTACGTCTGGGATGGCGCGGGCGGCCTCTCCGCCGTCCATCCCGTACTCGTCGAGTGGAACCGCGGGGATCTCGGACCCATGGGGGACGGGTCGGCCGCGCTCCGAGGACTCAGGCACCGGAACCCAGTGTGGAGTACGACACACAGCCGCTACGAGGGGCGTGCGGTGACTTTTTGCGTCCGGTCCGTGACCTCACGGTTACTGTGCCGTACGAGTGCGCTGCCGGGAGGGCCCTAAACCGCTTGAAGGTCGTGGCGAACGGGGTGGCTCCGGCGTGGGATTGGCAAGTGCGCCGGGGACGTTCACGCCCGGGGCGCGCGTCGGCCCCGCCTCAGAGCGCCTCCGCGCCCCGCTCTCGCAACGCCTGGTCGTACTGCTGGAGCACCCACAACTCGTTCTGTACGGCGGCCAGCTGGGCCGGGTCTCCCTGGGCGGTGGCCCGCGCCAGGCTGCCCTGGACGTCGCGCACCCGGCGCTCGACGGCCCGGCGGCGCACGGTGACCAGCTGCGCGCCCGCGTACACGTCGTCGACCGTCTTGCGCATGATCGCCTCGACGGCCAGCTCGGTCACCATGGCCCGCACGGTGTCGTCCGGTGCCGCCTCGCGGACCCGGACCAGATACTCCTGGGGGTCCTCGGCGCCGTACTCGACGCCGCCCGCCTCGATGATCGTCTCGCGGACGGCCGCGTACGGGGCGGCGGTGAACTCGTCGACGCCGTACGCGTCGAAGGCGGGGGCGACCAGCTCCGGGCGCTGGAGGGCGAGTTTGAGGAGTTCGCGCTCGGTGGCGAAGACCGGGTTGCGCAGGGTGAGGGCGGGGCCGGAGGGGGGCCGGGCGGTGGATTCGTACGGCTGCGACGAGCGCTGCGCGGCGGGGGCGGGGCCCTGGCCGCCGCGGTCGCGGGCCCAGCGGGCGAGCTGGGCGACGCGCTTGACGACGAACTGGGTGTCGAGGATGCCGAGCATGCCGGCGAGCTGCACGGCGACCTCGTGCTGGGCGCCGCTGTTCTTGATGCGGGCCACGACGGGCGCGGCCTCGTCGAGGGCGGAGGCGCGGCCCGCCGGGGTCTCCAGGTCGTAGCGGGCGACGATCTGGCGGAGGGCGAACTCGAAGAGCGGGGTGCGGGGTTCGGTCAGCTCCGCGACCGCGTCGTCGCCCTTGGCGAGGCGCAGCTCGCACGGGTCCATGCCGTCGGGCGCGATCGCGATATAGGTCTCGGCGGCGAACTTCTGGTCGTCCTCGAAGGCGCGCAGGGCCGCCTTCTGGCCGGCCGCGTCGCCGTCGAAGGTGAAGATCACGCGGGCGCTGCCGTTGTCCATCAGCAGCCGGCGGAGGATCTTGATGTGTTCGCCGCCGAAGGCCGTGCCGCAGGTGGCGATGGCCGTGGTCACGCCGGCGAGATGGCAGGCCATGACGTCCGTGTAGCCCTCGACGACGACGGCCCGGCTGGCCTTGGCGATGTCCTTCTTGGCGAGGTCGATGCCGTACAGGACCTGGGACTTGCGGTAGATCGCCGTGTCCGGGGTGTTGAGGTACTTGGGGCCGGTGTCCGCCTCGTAGAGCTTGCGGGCGCCGAAGCCGACGACATCGCCGCCGATGTCGCGGATCGGCCACATCAGACGGCCCCGGAAGCGGTCGATGGGGCTGCGGCGGCTCTCCTGCGACAGCCCGGACAGGAGCAGCTCCTTGTCCGTGAAGCCCTTGCCGCGGAGGTACTTGGTGAGGTGGTCCCAGCCCTGGGGGCTGTAGCCGACGCCGAAGTGGACGGCGGCGGACTGGTCGAAGCCGCGCTCGGCGAGGAAGATCCGGCCCGTGTCGGCCTCGGGGCTGGTGGCCAGCTGTTCCGCGTACCACTCGGCGGCGATCTTGTGCGCCTCGACCAGCCGGATCCGCTCACCGCGCTGGTGGGAGGGGTTGTACCCGCCCTCCTCGTAGCGCAGGGTGATGCCCGCCTGGCCCGCGAGGCGCTCGACGGCCTCCGAGAAGGACAGGTGGTCGACCTTCATCACGAACGTGATGGTGTCGCCGCCCTCCTGGCAGCCGAAGCAGTGGAAGAGTCCCTTGCTCGGGCTGACCTGGAACGACGGCGACTTCTCGTCGTGGAACGGGCAGAGGCCCTTGAGGTTCCCGCCGCCCGCGTTCCGCAGCTGGAGGTACTCGGACACCACGGCGTCGATCGGGACCGCGTCCCGAACCGCCTTCACGTCCTCGTCGTTGATCCGTCCAGCCACGCGGCGATTCTACGGTCACCTACTGACATGGCTGCGCTGCGGAAGGGGCGCGGGGCTGTTTCGACATGCGGCTCCGCCGCGTGGGCGCGAGCAACCACGAACCACCCGCGCTCGCCCGCGCGCCCCACCCCGCAGACGCCTAGGCGGTCAGACTCTCCAACGGAACCTGGGGATTCGACAGCGCGTCCACATCCACCCGCGCCCGGGAGCGGATCAGTTTCTGGATCGGCTCAGTGACATCCCACACGTTCACATTCATCCCGGCCAGCACCCGCCCCTCCTTCACCCAGAACGCGATGAACTCCCGCTTCCCCGCGTCCCCCCGGATCAGCACCTGGTCGTAGGACCCGGGCGGCGCCCAGCCCGAGTACTCCATCCCCAGGTCGTACTGGTCGGAGAAGAAGTAGGGCACCCGGTCGTAGGTGACGTCCTTGTCGAGCATCGAGCGGGCGGCGGCCGGTCCGCCGTTGAGCGCGTTGGCCCAGTGCTCCACCCGCAGCCGGGTGTCGAACAGGGCGTGCGGGAAGGAGACGACGTCACCGGCGGCGTAGACGGAGGGGTCGGACGTCCGCAGGCCCGCGTCGACGGCGATGCCGCCGCCGTACGCGCGGTCGGCGATCTCCAGCCCCGCCGCCTCGGCGAGACCGACGCGCGGGGCGGCGCCGATGGCCGCGAGGACGTCGTGCGCCGGGTGCTCCTCCCCCGTGTCCGTGCGGGCCGCGAGGACCATGCCGTCCTGGCCGACGATCTCCGTGAGCCGGGCGCCGAAGTGGAAGCGGACGCCGTGCTCGCGGTGCAGCTCGGCGAAGAGGTTGCCCAGCTCGGGGCCGAGGACGCCGTGCAGCGGCGTCGGCTCGGGCTCGACGACGGTGACCTCCGCGCCGTACTCGCGGGCCGCCGCCGCCACCTCCAGACCGATCCAGCCGGCGCCCGCGACCACGAGGTGGCCGTTGTCCCGGCCGAGCGCGGCGAGGACGCCCTTGAGGCGCTCGGCGTGGGCGAGGCGGCGCAGATGGTGGACGCCCGCGAGATCGGTGCCCGGGATGTCCAGCCGGCGGGGCTCGGCGCCGGTGGCGATCAGCAGCTTGTCGTAGTGGACGAGGGTGCCGTCGTCGCCGAAGCGGACGGTCTTCGCCGTACGGTCGATCGCGTCGACGGTCTGGCCGAGGTGCAGCTCGATGTCGTTGCGCGCGTACCAGGACGGTTCGTGGACGAAGACGCTGTCGCGCTCCTCCTTGCCGAGCAGATAGCCCTTGGAGAGCGGCGGGCGCTCGTAGGGGTGGTCCCGTTCGTCGCAGATCAGTATCACGCGGCCGGTGAAGCCCTCCGCTCGGAGCGTCTCGGCCGCCTTCGCGCCGGCGAGACCGCCTCCGACGATGACGAATGTCTGATCCGCGTCGACCACTTGATGCCTCCTCTTAAGGGTGCGTCCACATGCGAGCGTCCCGCACACAGCGTGATGCGGGAAGAGGTAGTGACCCGATCAGGCCACGCAGGGTCACGTGTGAGTCATATCCCGTCCATCCCTGTCACATCCGGCGCATCCCTCACGTCCGTCCGGTCAGTCTCGCGTGGAGTGTGCGGGCGGAGGGGTCGGTGAGCGAGGCGATCTGGTCGACGATCACCCGCTTGCGGGCACGGTCGTCCGCCGCCGTGTCGAACAGCGCGCGGAACTGGGGTTCGAGTCCCTCCGGCGCGCGGGCGGTGAGCGCCTCGGCGAGTTCGGCGACGACGATCCGCTGGTCGGCGCGGAGCCGCTCCTGCTCGGCCCGCTGCATCACATAGCGGTCGGCGACGGCCTTGAGGACCGCGCACTCCAGCCGCGCCTCGCGCGGGACGACCAGTTCGGCGGCGTACCGGGTGAGCGGGCCGTTGCCGTACGCCTGCCGGGTGGCGCCCTCGGCGGCGAGGCAGAAGCGGCCGATGAGCTGGCTGGTGGCGTCCTTCAACCGGGCCTGGGCGACGGCCGTTCCGTCGTAGCCGTGCGGCCACCACTCCTGGTCGAGGAGACGGTCGAGGGCCTCGCCGAGTTCGGCCGGGTCGGTGTCGGCGGGCACGTACCGGCCGCGGGCGACCTCGAACACCGCCTGGCGTTCGGGCTCCGCGTGCAGGCAGTTGGGGTCGATGTGGCCCGCGTGGAGGCCGTCCTCGACGTCGTGCACGGAGTACGCCACGTCGTCGGACCAGTCCATCACCTGGGCCTCGAAGGTGGTGCTGGTGCCGGGGGCGTCCTTGCGGACCCAGTCGAAGACGGGGCGGTCGTCGTCGTACACGCCGAACTTCGGGGACCCGGGGTCGGTGGGGTGACCGCCGCGCGGCCAGGGGTACTTGGTGGCGGCGTCCAGGGCGGCCCGGGTGAGGTTCAGGCCGACGCTGACGAGTTCGCCGGTGGGGTCCGACCGGACGAAGCGCTTGGGTTCGATGCGGGTGAGGAGGCGCAGGGACTGGGCGTTGCCCTCGAAGCCTCCGCAGTCCTCGGCGAACTCGTTCAGCGCCTGTTCGCCGTTGTGACCGAACGGGGGGTGGCCGAGGTCGTGGGAGAGGCAGGCCGCCTCCACGAGGTCGGGGTCGCAGCCGAGGGCGGCGCCCAGCTCGCGGCCGACCTGGGCGCACTCCAGGGAGTGGGTCAGGCGGGTGCGGGGGCTGGCGTCCCAGGTGTGGGTGCGGGTGCCGGGGGTGACGACCTGGGTCTTGCCGGCGAGTCTGCGCAGGGCCGAGGAGTGCAGGACGCGGGCGCGGTCGCGTTGGAAGGCGGTGCGGCCGGGGCGTTTGTCGGGCTCCGGGGCGTAGCGCTCCGCGGAGGGCGGGTCGTAGGTGGGCGGGGTGTCGTGGCTTGTCGGGGTGTGGTGGTCGGGGGGTGCGGTGCCTTCCATGATTCGACAGTACGGGGAGGGTGTGACAAATGGGTGCCTACTCGTCTGCCGGGGACTGTTCTTTGGCGGGTACGGGTGCGTCGTGGCTGGTCGCGCGGTTCCCCGCGCCCCTTCGGGGCGCTCCTCTACGCCGATGCCAGCAGCGGCAGTGGCCTCGTGCTGGTCGTCAGGGACTCGTCGTAGCGGTGGAGTATCAGGTTCGCCATCGCGGGGTGTGTGCCCAGGGGGGCCGATGTGATCCAGGGGGCCGCTTCCGCGCATTCGCGGGCGAAGCGGCCGGGGGCCGTGAAGTAGGAGGCGACGGCTATGCGGGTGTGGCCGCGGGCGGTGAGGGTGCGGACGGCTTCGGGGACCGTGGGGGTGGCGGCGGAGGCGTAGGCGGGGAGGACGGGGACGCCGAGGCGGTCGGCGAGGAGTCGGGCCGTGCGGCCGGTGTCCTCGGCGGCCTCGGGGTCGCGGGAGCCGGCGGCGGCCAGGACGACGGCGCTGGTGCGGCGGGTGGCGTCGTCCACGCGCGTGCGCCAGCCGGCCTCGACGAGACGGGTGTGCAGGGTCTCCACGAGGAGGGGGTGCGGGCCCAGGGGGGCGGCCAGGCGGGTGCGGGCGCCGGAGGCCGCGGCCATCTCGGGGATGTCCTGCTTGACGTGGTAGCCACGGCTGAGGAGGAGGGGGACGAGGACCGCCTCCCGGTCGCCGAGCGCGGCGAGGGTGTCGGGGAGCAGGGGTTCGTTCAGCTCGATGTGGCCGAGGCGCACGGAGAGGCCGGGGCGCTGTGCGCGGACGCGCTCCATGAGGGCGCGCACGGTCGCCAGCGCGCGCGGGTCGCGGCTGCCGTGCGCCACGAGGACGAGTGCCGGTGCGGCGGGGCGCCGGGTTCCGTCGCGGGAGACGCGGCGGAGCTGGGTGGCCAACTGGTCGGTGATCAGGTTCATGATGTGCGCCGTACTGTCGAGGTCCGCGTTCGACTTGCTCGTCGTCGCCGTCATGGATCGATGGTGCCGGGGGGAGGTTGCCTGCCCGTTGCACGGTGGTCACGGGTCTTTTCCGGCAGTTCACCGTGCGGGGTGGGGCTGTGTGAACCACTGTGACCTGGTTCTTCTCCTCGTTCGAGTGAAGCTTGTCACGCCGGGCGGTGAACCGGAGCGATGCGGATGACGTCTTCGTTGGGCGGGATGACGGGTGCGATGGGGGCCCGTCGGAAACAAGCAGGACACACAGGACACCCCTGTGGGTCCGGGAGACGGGGGCCTCGGTGGGGCGTATCAGGCGGGTCGCGCGCGGGGTCCGGCTGCCGCGTACGCGGACCGGGCGGCGGCGGGCCGCGCAGGCGGTGATGGTGCTGTGCGCGCTGGCGCTGCTGCCCTCGACGTGGATGTTCACGGCGGCCGGTGACCGGCTGCGGACCACGGCCGACGTGCCGCGCACCGAGGTCGCGGTGGTCTTCGGCGCGGGGCTGTGGCAGGGCGAGCCGTCCCCGTATCTCGCGCGGCGGCTGGACGCGGCGGCCGAGCTGTACCGGACGGGCCGGATCAAGGTGGTGCTGGTCACCGGGGACAACAGCCGCGAGGAGTACGACGAGCCGGACGCGATGCGCGGCTATCTCACCGAGCACGGGGTGCCGGACGACCGCGTCGTCAGCGACTACGCCGGGTTCGACACCTGGGACTCCTGCGTCCGCGCCAAGAAGATCTTCGGGGTGGACCGGGCGGTGCTGATCAGCCAGGGCTTCCACATACGCCGGGCGGTCGCGCTGTGCCAGGAGGCGGGCGTCGAGTCGTACGGCGTCGGGGTGCAGGACCGGCACGACGGGACCTGGTACTACGGGGCGACCCGGGAGCTGTTCGCGGCGGGCAAGGCCTCCCTGGACGCCCTCTTCGAACCGGACCCCCGCTTCCTCGGACCGCAGGAAACGGGGGTCTCGGCGGCGCTCGCCTCGGCGGGTTAGCGGGTCGGCGCGTCAGTGCTTGACGGTGCCCCAGGTGCCCTGGTCCACGGCGCAGCCCCACTTCTTGCCGTCCGTGGTCTTGCCGTAGACGGCGAACTTCACCTCGTACAGGTCGGTGCGCAGCATGCGGGTGCTGACCTTGAACGCGGCGCTCTTGCCGGGCTTCAGGGTCTTCGCGGCGACCTTGACGATCTGGTTGGTCTTCTGGGTGATGCGGGCGCCCTTGGTCGTCACCGTGGCCTTGCCGAAGCGGAGGCTCTTGGTGTTGGTCACCTTCAGGCTGACGTCCTTGAACGTCACCTTCTTGCTGGAGTTCGTGAGACCGAAGCGGAGGCCGCCGTTGGTCACCCAGTTGTTGTTGTCGACGTAGAACTTCTTCAGGTAGGTGATCTTGATCGGGCAGCTCGCGGCGGCCTGTGCCTCGACGGACCCGGTGGGCGCCGTGGACGCGGCGGACGCGGCACCGGCCAGGCCCAGCTGGGCGGCGGTCAGAGCGCCGGCGGCTCCGAGGACGGCGACGGTGGTGCGCATACGGTTCACTTGGTGGTTCCTCTTCCCCCTACGGCCCTCGCACGGGCCACGTGACAGGACGTGCGCCGCACGGGGCTCACGGCACGACCCCCGTTGTCTGTGGCGCCCGTAGTTCTTAGCACGCCGACGCCGAACAGGTGGACGGCAAGCGCTTGGGTGAGCGCACTCGGTGACAGAACTGCGACATCCTCGCCTCACGCCGCGCCCCGGTCCACGGGGAGGTCCCCGTGCCGGTCGCGTAACGGGGGGCGCCCCGGCGCGTAACACGTCCGACGCACGCTGAGCGGTATGCCGAACTCCGCGACGCCCACCCACTGCCCGTACTGCGCCCTGCAGTGCGGGATGAACCTGACGCCCGGTGCGGACGGGTCCGACGGGATCGTAGTGGTCACGGAACGCGCGGACTTCCCGGTGAACCGGGGAGCACTGTGCGGCAAGGGCCGTACGGCCCCGGCTGTGCTCTCGTCCCGGGTCAGGCTGACCGGTCCCTTGGTCAGAAGGGCGGGCGTCCTGGAGCCCGCCTCCTGGGACGAGGCACTCGACCGGATCGCCGAGGGGCTCATCCGCACACGTACGGAACATGGTCCGGACGCGTGCGGAGTGTTCGGCGGCGGCGGGTTGACGAACGAGAAGGCGTACGCGCTCGGCAAGTTCGCGCGGGTGGTGCTCGGCACCTCGCAGATCGACTACAACGGCCGCTTCTGCATGTCCTCGGCGGCGGCGGCCGGGATGAAGGCGTTCGGGCTGGACCGGGGGCTGCCGTTCCCGCTGGAGGACATCCCGAGGACGGGGTGTGTCATCCTCGTCGGCTCCAACCTCGCGGAGACCATGCCGCCGGCGCTGCGCTATCTGACGGAACTGCGCGACAACGGCGGCACGCTGATCGTCATCGATCCGCGCCGCACCCGTACGGCCGAACAGGCCGATCTGCATCTCTCCCCGCGCCCCGGCACCGATCTCGCCCTGGCCCTGGGCCTGTTGCATCTGATCGTGGCCGAGGGGCGCACGGACGAGGAGTACATCCGCGAGCGGACCAGCGGCTGGGAGGAGACCCGGGCGGCGGCCATGGCGCACTGGCCGGAGTACGTGGAACGGATCACAGGGGTGTCCGTTCCCGAACTCCGCGAGGCCGTACGGCTGTTCTGCGAGCCGGAGCACGCGATGGTGCTCACCGCGCGGGGGCCCGAGCAGCAGTCCAAGGGCACGGACACGGTCGGCGCGTGGATCAACCTCACGCTGGCGACGGGCCGGGCCGGACGGCCGCTGTCCGGGTACGGCTGTCTCACCGGGCAGGGCAACGGGCAGGGCGGGCGCGAACACGGGCAGAAGGCCGACCAGTTGCCCGGGTACCGCAAGCTCGTCGATCCCGAGGCGCGGCGGCATGTCGCCGAGGTGTGGGGCGTCGACCCGGACTCGCTGCCGGGGCCCGGCCGGAGCGCGTACGAACTGCTGGACGCGCTGGGTACGGACATCAGGTCGCTGCTGCTGATGGGGTCCAACCCGGTGGTGTCGGCGCCGCGTGCCGCGCACATCGAGGACCGGATCAGGTCGCTGGACTTCCTCGCGGTGTGCGATGTCGTGCTGTCGGAGACGGCGGCGCTCGCGGACGTGGTGCTGCCGGTGACGCAGTGGGCGGAGGAGAGCGGCACGACGACCAATCTGGAGGGGCGGGTGCTGCTGCGGCGGCGGGCGATCACCCCGCCCGACGGGGTCCGCAGCGACCTGGAGGTCATGCACGAGCTGGCCGCCCGGCTCGGCGTCGAGAAGGGCTTCCCGACCGACCCCGAGGAGGTCTTCGAGGAACTCCGCCGGGCGAGCGCGGGCGGCCCCGCCGACTACTCGGGGATCACCTACCGAAGGCTCGCGGAGGAGAACGGGGTGTTCTGGCCGTGCCCGGGTTCGGTGGAGGACGCGGGGGCCGCATCGGCTGCCGGGGTGGGGGTGGTCGCGGCAGCCGGGGCGGTGACGGCCACCGGTGTGGGGGCCGTCGCGGCTGACGGGACGCGGGCCCTCCCGGTCCCCGGCGGGCAAGGTCTCCCCCGTGGTGATGTGCACCCCGGTACCCCGCGGCTCTTTCTCGATCGGTTCGGCACGGAGGACGGGCGGGCGCGGTTCGTGCCGGTGTCGCATCGGGCGGCGGCCGAGGAGCCGGACGGCGAGTATCCGGTGCTGCTGACGACCGGGCGGGTGGTCGCCCAGTACCAGTCGGGCGCCCAGACCCGGCGGGTCGACGAGTTGAACGCCGCCGCGCCCGGCCCCTTCGTGGAGCTGCACCCCCGGCTGGCCGAGCGGCTCGGTGCGGCGGAGGGGCAGCCGGTGGCCGTGGTCTCCCGCCGGGGCCGGGCCGTGGCACCGGCCCGGATCACGACCGGCATCCGCCCCGACACCGTCTTCATGCCGTTCCACTGGCCGGGCGAGGGCCGCGCCAACACCCTCACCAACCCCGCCCTCGACCCCACCTCCCGCATGCCGGAGTTCAAGACGTGCGCGGTGCGGCTGGAGGTGGTCGGGGAGTAGGGGCGGGGCTCCGGGGTCACTGGTCGAGCAGTCGCTCAGAGCACCGCGCGTACCGTCGTCGCGTCCTCCGTGTACCTCGCTATGTCCTCGGGGGTGAAGTCATGGACCTCCGGGAAGCCCAGGCCGATGACGGCGACGAGGTGGGTGTCGTCCGTCGCGGCGAAGACGGGGACGGTGAGGGAGCCCTTGGCGCCGGCGGCGCGGCCCGCGCGGACGGCGACGCCGGTCGTGTCGGCCTGGAAGTCACGGATGGCCACCGCCTCCCGGCGCCGCGCGGCCGTACCCGCCATGCCCTTGCCGATCGGGATGACGGCGGTGCCGTTGCGCACCGACACCGGCAGGTTGTACGAGGCGACGAGGACGATCTCGCCCTCCTCGGCGGGCTCGGAGAGATGGACGGAGCCGACGAGGCCACCGTTCCGCTCCACGAACTCCGCGAGCCACAGGTCCACTTCGGGGCGGGCGTTCTTCAGGACGGTCTCGTTCAGGGCGACGACGTTCATGGGGGCTCCTCGTGCTCACCGCTCGGAAAGGCTGTCGGAAGCGCTGTCGGAAAGCGCTGTCGTGAACGACATCGATACCCCACTCACTTGAACATTCATGCTTTCGGATACGTAGATCCTGTGTGGTCGTCCCGACGTTTCACAGAGGAGGCGCACAGCGGACGCACAGCTCGACGTGAACACTTGGGAGCACAGCAGACCCGGGGGATCGCATGCCGCAGCAGGACCGTCACCAGTGGACCGACTCGTTCCCGTGGAGCCTCGCGTACCGCTGGGGCCACTCCGCGCTGACCGCCGACTTCGACCTGAGCGGTGATACGCCCAGGCTGCTCCGCGTCCGCCGTCCGGGCGAACCCGAACCCCGCCCCGAGGAGACCGAGACCGACCCCTCGCTGCCCCTGGTCGACCTGGTCCTGCTCGGCGACGACACCGGCGGGGCGAGAGCGCGCTTCGCCGGCACGGCGACCGGCGGCCGGCTCACCTACCGGGCGCACCACTCCACCTACAGCTGCTCCGACAACGCGGGCCTGCACCGGCTGACCTTCGAACTCCACGACCCGGCAACAGGGTTGACCGCCTTCGTCGCGTACGAATCACCGGACGGCATCCCCGTGCTGCGCTCCCGCGTCCGGCTGCGCAACGACGGCACCGGGCCGCTCACCCTGCGTTCGGTCGGCAGCCTGCTCCTCGGCGGACTGCCCTCCCCCGACGAACTGTCCGTCCTCCGCGCGCGCGACGACCGGCTCGCGAAGTGCCGTTGGTACACCGAGCCGCTACGGGACTCCGTCCCCGACGTCGGCCAAGGGGCGCACGGCGGCGCCGGGCACGCGGCGGCACGCCTCGCCGGGCGCGGCGGTCGGCCCACGGACGGGCATCTCGCGATGGGCGCGCTCCAGCACCGTACGGACGGGCGCGGCTGGCTGTGGCAGATCGAGTCGGCGGACGGCTGGGTCCGGGAGGCCGGTGAGTCGGCGGGCCGGACGTATCTCGCGCTCGGCGGCCCGACCTACGACGAGCACCAGTGGCGTCAAGTCCTGCAGCCGGGCGCCGAGTTCACGACCGAGTGGGCCGCGCTCGCCCTCGGTGCCGGGTTCGACGGGGCCTTGGCCGCCCTGACCTCGTACCGGCGCGCCGTACGCCGCCCGTATCCGGACCACACCGGCTCCCGGGGCCCGTCGTAGGCGGGCGTGGTCAGCCGCGTGTGCGCCAGTCCCCGCCCTCGATCGGCTTGCCCCCGGCCCGCAGGCGGGCGGCGACGGTCGGGGCGGCGATGTACACCCAGGCCCGTACGACCGTGCCGTCGGCGAGGGTCGCCCCGCGTGCCACCCGCTCGTAGAGGTTCGTGGGGTCGCCCGGGACGTACTCCTCCAACTCGTCGAGGGTGCGCAGGAGTTCGGCGTAGGACTCGGGCCGGGCGGTGACGATCTCGCCGCTCACCCCGCCGCCTCGCCCGCCCGCCGGCCCTCGCGCTCCCCCGCCGGTCTCCTCCACCGCGTAGGGGTAGCCGGGGCCGTCGTACAGCGTCAGGCCGCGCATCCGGGCCGGCTTCTCGGCGCGGGTTCGGCCGCGCAGGAAGAGGTCGTGGTTGTGCTCGCCGGGGCGCAGGGTGCCGTAGACGAAGAAGGGGAGCACCGTTCTCCTCTCCAACCGTGTGGGACGCGACCGGGGTCAGCTCGTCCTGGTGCCGCAGGACCGCGACGACGACGGTCGCCGTCAACGCCCCCGAGACACACCGCTTCAGCGTGTCGAGTGACATCGGGTCGGAGGTCAGGGCGAGTCCCGCGTACAGCAGTGCCGTGCCGCCGAGGAAGCCCAGCAGGACGGGGAGGGCGGACTGGAGCAGCCCCGGCTTGTAGGTGATCGTCGCCGTGGTCATGAGGTGGGGGCCGGAAGCGGGAGGGCGTCCGTGTAGCCGTTGGACGGGCGGGCGATCTCCTTGATGCCGTGGGCGTCGAGGGCCGCCCCGGCGGAGCCGGTGCCGAGGGTGCCGGAGGGGTGCCAGGTGCCGGTGAGGGTGACCCAGGTGTCGGCGGGCGGGGGCGGGGTGCCGTGCACACGTACCTTCACGAACTGGGCGTCGGCGGCGCAGCAGCTGAACATGACGCGGGTCAGGTACCAGCCGGTGGTGCCGTCGGCGGTTCCATCGCCGCTGCCGCCGTCGTCCTTGCCGGAGGTCTCCTTGCCGGAGGTCTCCTTGTCGGGGGTGACGAAGCCGGTGAGCTGGACGAGACGGCCGTCGATGGCCCGGTCGCGGTCCTGCTGCACGCGGCGGGTGAAGTCGGTCAGGGTCATCGGGAGCGGGGAGGTCTTCGGCAGAGGATCGAAGTCGTCCTGTTCGGTGACCGTCACCGCCTTGGGGGCCTCACGGGAGGCGGTGTACGCGCCGATGGCCGGCGGGGCGTAGAAGAGCAGGCTCAGGGCGGGGAGGAGCAGCAGCCAGGCGACCCGGGGCGGGGTGGAGTGGTCGTGACCATGGCCGTGGTCGCCGTCGCCGTGGTCGCCGTCGTGGTCGTGGCCGTCGTGGTCGTGGCTCGTCCGTTCGTCTCTTCCGGTCCGTCTCCACACCGACCAGGCCTCCGCCGTGCCCAGTGCGAGCAGCAGCACACCCGAGGCCACGAGGAGGGGGTGCATGCCCTCCTTGACGTACCGCAGGTAGTGGTCGGTGAGGACGGTGGCGTGGAGGAGGCCGAGGCCGCTGAGGAGGAGAAGGAGCGCCTGCAGGGGGCGTTTCACAGGAGTACGGCTCCGATCAGGACGCTGCACAGGATCGCGACGACGACGGTCGCGGAGGAGAAGCGGATCGCGAAGGCCCGGCCGAAGGTGCCCGTCTGCAGGGCGATCAGCTTCAGGTCGACCATGGGGCCGACCACCATGAAGGTCAACCGCGCGGTGGGTGAGAAGCCGGTGAGGGACGCGGCGACGAAGGCGTCCGCCTCGGAGCACACGGACAGGAGGATGGCGAGCGCGGCGAGGAACAGCACCGACAGCCAGGGCGAGTCGGCGAAGGTGTCGAGCACGGTGCGCGGGACGAGGACGTTGAAGGTGGCCGCGGCCATCGCGCCGACGACGAGGAAGCCGCCCGCGTGCAGGAAGTCGTGCTGGAAGCCGGTCCGGAACTCGTTCCAGCGGCTGTGCCCGGGGCTGTGTCCCGTGTGTCGCGCGACCGGCTTGAGCCATTCCGCGCGGCCCAGCCAGAGCCACAGCCAGCCCATCGCGGCGGCGGTGGCGAGGGAGGCGAGCAGCCGGGCCAGCACCATGGCGGGGCTGCCGGGGAAGGCGATGGCCGTGGCGGTCAGCACGATCGGGTTGATGGCGGGGGCGGAGAGGAGGAACGCGAAGGCCGCGGCCGGGTTGACGCCCCGGCGGATCAGACTGTGCGCGACCGGCACCGACGCGCACTCACAGCCGGGCAGGACGACCCCGGCGGCACCGGCGACCGGGACGGCGAGCGCGGGCCTGCGGGGCAGTACGCGGGTGAACACCCGGGCCGGGACGAACGCGTTGATGGCGCCCGAGAGGGCCGTACCGAGCAGCAGGAACGGCAGCGCCTGCACGGTGATGGAGAGACAGACGGTCCGCCACGCCTGAACGGCCGGTTCCTCCATCCACCGCCCGACCGCGAACAGCACGACACCGGGGACGACCGCCGCGCCGAGGAGCAGCAGGGGCCAGTGGCGGGGCCAGTTGTGGTCGGGGGCGGGGGCGGGGTCGGCGTCCGGGTCGAGGTCACCGTCACCGTCACGGTGGTGGTCGCGGTGGTGGTCACGGTCGTGGCTGCGCCCGCCGGGGCGGTGTGCGCCGTGGGGCGTGTCGCGGCGGGATGCCTCGTGGACCACCACGGCTATCTCGGGCTCCGCCGCCGCCTCCTCCGACTCGGCCGTCACCGCCCCTTCGGCCGGTTCATCTGTCTTCTGCATGCCAACTCCGAATATACGGACGATCGAATGATCGGATCGAAACATAGCGGGCGCTCCGGGCGGATGTTTCAGACCCCGTCCAGAAGAGACGCGAGGCCGTCGTCGACCGCCGGTTCCAGATCCTCGCCGCCGAGCGCGACGACGGCGTACGAGCGGCGCAGGAAGCGGCGGAGCGAGGGCGTGTCGAAACGGATCATGGCCATGCCGTACGGGGAGTGGAGTTCCACGACGGTGTGCGCCGGGCCGCAGGGCCACAGGTGTACGTCGCCGATGCCGGCCGGCGCGGTCAGGCCCTCCGCGAGCAGGGCGCGGGCGAACGTCCAGGTCACGTCGGCGTCGTCGGTGGAGGCGCCGGCCGGGAAGTCGATGTGCACGGCCAGGGGGTCGGCCGGGGTGTAGCGCAGGGTGGTGCGTACCGGGATCTCCTCGCAGTCGGGGGTGATCAGGCGGGCGCGGGCGCGTTGTTCGAGCGCGGGGGGCGTGGGCCGGGTGGGCTGCGCGGGGTGCATGAGCGGTCTCCAGTTCGGGCACTTCAGGTACTTCAGGCGCCTGGGGCGCTTCGGGTGCTTCGGGTGCTTCGGGCGCTTCGACTTCTTCACGTGGTTCAGGCTCTTCGGATGCTCGGATGCTGCGGGTTCGTGTGTTCGTCAGATGTTTCTTCGGATGACTTCCCGAAGACTTCCCTGGACGACACACCCTCTCGACCGCGCCAAGACCCCCTGTATTACGCCGTTTTCGAAGTAACCCGCTGTGACGCGCATCACTTTGTGTGATTACTTGAGATTTTTGTCATCTCGACATACAAAATCGTCCTCATCCCATCAGCAGGCGACTGGAGAGCGTTCCCGCCATGACCGACGGCCTGTCCGGGTCCGCGACCGCCGCGTACACCCGGATCTACGAGGAACAGCATCCGCGTCTCGTCGCGTACGCGCGCTCCCTCACCCGGAACTCCTGGACCGCCGAGGACCTCGTCGCCGAGGCGCACTTCCGCGTGTGGCGGCGGCTGTCCGGGGGCCACGAGATCGACAACGTACCGGCGTATCTGATGACGACGGTGCGGCATCTCGCGGCGGCGGTGGGGACCGGCGCGACGCGGGAGACGCCGCTGGATCCGACGGCGCCCGAGCGCGTCGAGGCCGATGTGCGGGTGGGCGACGCCGTCGACCCCGCCGAACAGGTTTCCTCTGTCGATCTGTTGGTGCGGGTGCTGGGGCAGTTGCCCGAGCGGTGGGTGCGGGCGCTGTGGCTGGCCGAGGCGGAGGGTCAGCCGCTGGAGACGGTGGGGCAGCGCATCGGCGCGAAGCAGGGCGCGACGGCGGTGCTGTTGCACCGGGCGCGTGAGGGGATGCGCCAGGCCTTTCTGCGCGAGCAGCCCGGTGCGCCGATCGATCCGGCGTGCCAGGTGCGTTGGGGGCGTATGCCGGCGTATGTGCGCGGTACGGCTACCTCGCGGCAGTCCGAGCAGTTGCTCGGCCATGTGGACGCGTGCGACGACTGCCGGGCGCGGCTCGCGGTGCTGATGCGCACGAACGATCGGCTGCCGGCGCTCGTCGGGCCGGCGCTGTTGGTGTTCGTGGTGGGTGGGGGTGGGGGTGGGGGCAAGCTGCTCCTTTCCCTCACGGCGGGGGCCGGTGGGGCGGCGTCGGGGCTCGGTGGGGCGGGTGCGGGTGCCGGTGCGGGTGCTGGTGCGGGTGCAGGTGCGGGTGCCGGTGCGGTGAAGATTCCGGCGGTGGTGGGGGTCGGTGCGGCTGCGGCTGCCGCCGCCGTCGTAGCCGGGATCGTGCTCGGGCCGCTGGATTCCGATGCGGTTCCCGCGCAGCGGGTGCCGGTCGCTCAGGCGCCGGGGCCGCGGGTGCCCGAGGCGCGGTCGCCCGAGGTGGTGGAGCGGCGGAACGCGGTGACTGACGCGGCGCCTTCGGCTCGGGGGGCGGGGGGCGTTGTGGTGGTTGTGCGGGTGGGGGGTGGGGGGCGTGGGGGTGCCGGTGGTGACGGGGGTCAGCCGGGGGTGACTGCGCCTGAGGGGTCTGAGGCACCTGAGGGGGCGGGTGTTGAGGAGCCTCGGGTGACTGTGCCTGGGGGGCCTCGGGTGGAGGAGCCGGGGGTTGTGGAGCCGGGGGTGGACGCGCCCGAGGTTGTGGAACCGGGGGTCGATGAGCCCGAGGTTGTGGAACCGGGTGGGGAAGAGCCCGGGACCGGTTATCCGGAGGCGGAGGAACCGGTGGGCGAGGGTCCTGGTTCTGGTGCTGGTGAGCCGGCTGTTCCTGTGGAGGAGGGGCCTGTAGAGGGGCCGCCGGTGGAGGAGGCTCCTGTGGAAGAGGCTCCTCCCGTGGAAACGCCGCCTGTTGAGGAGGCTCCGGTGGAGGAGGCTCCTCCCGTCGAGGTGCCGCCTGTGGAGGAAGTGCCTGGCGAGGGGCCGCCCGTTGTGGAGGTTCCTGGTGGGGAAGTGCCTGGTCCGCCGGAGGTGGTTGAGCCTGGGGTGGAGGTGCCTGTTCCTCCTGTGGAGGCGGGGCCGGAGGGGCCGGGGGGTGGGGGCGAGGGGCCCGGGGGCGGTTGCTGACTTCGAGGGTGGGGTGGTGGCGGTGGCCCTGGGATTTTCCTCGCCCCCGCCGCCCCTACCCGTCCCATCCCCAGGGGCTGCGCCCCTTCGACCCCCTTCGCGCTGCGCACGGGGCGGTTCGGGGTGGGTCGGTACGCGCGAGTCGGTACGCGCGGGACGGTTCGGGGCGAGTCGGTACGCGCGCGTCCGGTGGGGGCTGGTCGCGCAGTTCCCCGCGCCCCTGAAAAGCCGGGGCTGCGCCCCGTGCTTTTCAGCCCACGGCCCCGTCGCCTTTCAGCCCTCGGCCCCGTCGCCTTTCAGGCCTGCGGGGCCGTGGTCTTTCAGGCCCGCAGGGGCCTGAATCCTTTAGGGGCGCGGGGAACTGCGCGAGAAGCCCCACCGGACCCGCACCCGACAACGCACCCCCAGCCACCCCGAACTCCCCCAAGCGCCCCCGGCACCCCCAAGCCCCCGGCCCCTTAACCCCCGTACGGCCGCCTCCGTTTCGCCTCCCGCAGGGCCCCGCCCCACCACGACAGCTGATCCAGCATGACCCGCGCGGCGGCGTTCGGGGCGGTCGGGTCCTTCAGGTGGCCGGACTCGTCGAAGGCGGCGTGGGCGTTGTGGAAGGAGACCGTGTCGCGCACGGTGGTGGCGTGGAGTTCGGCGAACACCTGCCGGAGGTGCTCCGCCGCGCGCAGCCCGCCCGACATCCCACCGTAGGAGACGAGCGCGACAGGCTTGGCGCGCCATTCGTGGAAGTGCCAGTCGATGAGGTTCTTGAGGCCCGCCGGATACGAGTGGTTGTACTCGGGCGTCAGCACGATGAACGCCTCGGCCGCCGCCAGCCTCGGCGTGATCTCGGCCAGCCGCGCCGTGGCCTCGGGGGTCGATGCGAACGTCGTGGGCAGGTCCGCCTCGGCGACATCCACCACGTCGACCTCGAAACCGTCGTGCTCCCGTACCCGGCCCAACAGCCACTCGGCGATCACCGACCCGAAACGGCCCGTGCGATTGCTCCCGATGACCAGCGTCACCCGCACCGTGTCGGTCTGCGTATGCGTTTCCGTCTTCATGAGGTCACCCTCGTACCTCGACTTTGGTTGAGGTCAAGCGATCGGCGTCGTCGGTGACGGAGGCTCGCCCCCCTCCCGTGTCACCCGTTCACACCCCCGCCGCCCCACGATCGCGTTCTCTCCCCCGCCACTCCCGCTCCAGCCCGGTGACCTGCCCAAACGCCTCCCGCGTCCGGTCGCCCTCCCCTCCCCCGGCCTCCATCCCCCTTGTTTCTGACGGGGCATCAGGAAGCGCTCCGGCCGGTCAGCCCCTTACCTCGGAAGGGAACGGAGGACTCTCGGAGGAGGCGCACGATGCGACGTACCGTCCGGCCGCTGACCGCAACCGCCCTGGCCCTCACTCTCGCGGCCTTCGCCGCCGCCCCCGCGTACGGCGGCGCGGGCACCGGGCGGCTCGAACTGTCCCCCACCGGTGTCGTCCCCGGCGACGAGGTCGCCGTCCATACCGCCGCCTGCGGCGCGAAGGGTACGGCGGCGGGGGACGCCAGCGCGGTCGGCGCCGGTTCCTTCTCCCTCGCGCCCGACGACGGGGAGGGGCGCCTCGACGGGCGGTTCGAGGTGCCCCCGAGCGCCCAGCCGGGGACGTACGAGATCGTCGCGATCTGCGCGAACGGTGGCCGACGGGTCACCGGCGACCTGGTGGTCTCGCTCACCGGCACGCGGACCGGGCCGCCGGCGTATCCGAGGGGAAGCGTGAAGACGGGGGTCGGTGGCGCACTCGGTCCCGATCCCGTGCAGACCGCGGCGGGCGTGGCGGCTCTGGCCGTCGCCGCCGCGGGCGGTACCTGGCTCCTGCATCGCCGGGCGAGAGGCGACGGGATCTGACGGACACCCTCCGCTGTCCGTCCGCCGGTACCGCCGTCCCCCCTCCCCTCCGGGCCCGACGCCCCTCGGCCCGGAGGAGAGGGAAGGGGCTCCGTTTGTTTGAAACTGTCCTGAACCCCTGTCGAACCCCTGCCCTGAACCCCTGCCCTGAACCTGTCCTGAACCTGCCCTGAGCGGCCCTCACGGGTCGAGAGGAGGTTTCGTGCGTCGGCTCGCCAACGGCGTCATAGCCGGGGTCACCGTGGTCGCCCTCTGCTCCGGCGTGTGGCTGCTGCACAGCGGCACCACCTCACACGCGCCACCGCAGCCGTCGGCCGCGCAGGCCCACGTCCCGTCCGGACCGGCAAGTCCACCCGATGCGGCCGTCCCCTTGCCGCCCTCCCCTCCCGACCGCATCCGTATCCCCTCCATCCGTGTGGACGCGCCGCTGACGGGGCTCGGTCTCACGGCCGCCGGGAGTCTCGACGTCCCGCCCGCCGAGAAGGAGAATCTCGCGGGCTGGTACGAGGCCGGCACCACCCCGGGTGAGCGGGGCACCTCGATCGTCGCGGGGCATGTGGACAACGCCGACGGGCCCGCCGTCTTCTTCCGGCTCGGCGCGCTGAAGCGGGGCGACACCGTCGAGGTGGACCGGCGGGACGGCGGCATCGCGGTGTTCACGGTGGACGCGGTGGAGGTGTACGACGCACGGGACTTCCCCGACGCGAAGGTGTACGGGGCGGCGGCCCGCCCGGAGTTGCGGGTCATCACCTGCGGCGGCGGATATTCGAGGGCGACCGGCTACCAGGGGAACGTGGTCGTCTTCGCCCATCTCACGGGCAGCCGGGACAGCTGATCCCCGCCCTCACGCCACCCACTGCTCGTACCCCATCTTCGCCACCAGCGTGAACACCACCGTCAGCAGGACGACGCGGACGAAGCCGCTGCCCTTCTTGAGGGCGGTGCGGGCGCCCACCGTGCCGCCGACCAGGTTGAAGACCGCCATCAGGGCCGCCAGCTGCCAGTAGACCGTGCCCTTCCAGGCGAAGGTCGCGAGGGCGCCCGCGTTCGTGCAGCAGTTGACGATCTTGGCGGTGGCGGAGGCGGTGACCAGGTCGAGATGGAGGACGGCGGTCAGGGCGAGGACCAGGAACGTACCGGTGCCGGGGCCGACGAGTCCGTCGTAGAAGCCGATGCCGACGCCCGCGAGGCCGATCGCGGCGAGGACGCGGCGCGCGGAGACCGGGCCGGTCGCGGGGGCCGTCGTGCCGAAGGAGGGGCGCAGGATCACGAAGGCGCCCACCGCGAGGAGGACGACCATGACCACCGGCTTCAGGACCTCGGTGCTCATGCCGGCGGCCACGAACGCGCCGGCCGTCGAGCCCGCGAGCGCCGCCAGACCGATCCGTACGGCGATCTTCACGTCGACGGGTGTGCGGCGGGCGTACGTCACCGCCGCGCCCGTGGTGCCGACGATGGCGACCGCCTTGTTGGTGCCGAGCGCGTACTGCGCGGCCGAGGCGCCGTTCGGCAGGCCCAGCAGCAGAGTGGGGAGGAGCAGGAGCCCGCCACCGCCGACCACGGCGTCGATCCAGCCGGCCGCGAGGGCGGCGAGGCAGAGGACTACGACCATGGTCAGCGATATGTCGGGCATGATCGCGACCCTATGCGCCGGGATGGGTGTGCTGTCCATCGACCTGAGGATCTTCTGAGGTTCGGCGCCGAGGGCTCGCCCGCCCTCCCGTATACGCCCGCATGACCGCCGTATCACCAGGTCAGCAGGGTGATCCCGGCCGTCCTCACACGCCACCCGGCCGTGGTGGAAACCCCTCACACTCCGCTCGGGTCCACGGGGAGGGCAGCGTTCCTCGTGGGAAACAGACGTGATGCGGTCGGGTAACACCGGCACCGCACGCTCAGGGGCATGACCTCGAACGAGCGTGTGGTGGTGATCGGCTCCGGCCTCGCGGGCGTACGTCTCGCCCGGCGGCTCGGAGAGCTGGGCATGCCCGCCACGCTGGTGGGCGAGGAGGAGCACACACCGTACAACCGGGTGCTGCTCGCCGAGGTTCTCGCCGGGCGGTACGCGCCCGAGGTCATCGCCCTGCCCACCCCGGCCTCGCTGACGCGCGGCCGGGTGGTCCGTATCGACCGCGAGATGCGAGCCGTACATCTCGCGGACGGTACGGAGATCGCGTACGACCGGCTGGTCCTCGCGACCGGCTCGAACCCGGTGCTGCCTCCGCTGCGCGGCCTCTGGGACCCGGAGCGGCACGAGTTCCCCGACGGGGTGCACGCCTTCCGGACCATGGACGACTGCCTGGGGCTGTCCAAGGCCGTACGGCCGGGGGTGCGGGCCGTCGTCATCGGCGGCGGGCTCCTCGGGGTCTCCGCCGCCCGCGCGCTCGCCCTGCGCGGCGCCCAGGTCGTCCTCGCCCAGCAGGGCGAACGGCTGATGGAACGTCAACTCGACCCGGCCGCCTCGAAGTTGGTCCGCCGGCATCTCGGCGACCTCGGCGTCGAGGTGCACACCGAGACCCGGGTACGGGCGGTGCGCAGCGTCGGCGGGACCGTGCGGTCGGTGTCGATGGCGGACGGGTACGCGCTCGACGCGGATCTGGTCGTCATCGCCTGCGGGGTCCACCCCCGGGTGGGTCTCGCCCAGGAGGCGGGACTGTCCGTGCACAAGGGCGTCATCGTCGACGAGGAGCTGCGCACCTCCGACCCGCGTATCCACGCCATCGGCGACTGCGCCCAGTTCGAGGGCACGGTGTACGGGCTCGCCACCCCGGCGCTCGAACAGGCCGATGTCCTGGCGGAGTTGCTCGCGGGGGACGTCAACTCCCGTTACAGCGGCACCCGC
Organism: Streptomyces phaeolivaceus; assembly: GCF_009184865.1. Classification (NCBI taxonomy): domain Bacteria; kingdom Bacillati; phylum Actinomycetota; class Actinomycetes; order Kitasatosporales; family Streptomycetaceae; genus Streptomyces; species Streptomyces phaeolivaceus. The sequence goes on from NZ_CP045096.1 coordinate 2,871,380, forward strand.
GCGCTGACCCGGCTGACGCTCGCCGGGCCGGGCCTCGCCGATCTGCCCGGGGCGGGCTTTCTCGATCTCGCCGCGTTCGGCGAGACCGAGCCGCTGCCCGGTGACGACGTCGTCCAACTGACCGACGCCACCCGCGGCACCTACCGCAAGGTCGTCGTCCGCGACGACCGGCTGGTCGGCGGGGTGCTCGTCGGCGAACTCGGCACCGTGGGCGCGCTCGCCCGCGCCTGGGAGGGAGCGGAGCCGCTCCCCTCGGACGGCGCTCCCCTGCTCCACCTGCTCACCAACGATGGAGGCTCCTGAATGTCCGCCACCCTGGGGGCCACCCCCACGATCGTGCTCGTCGGCCACGGCATGGTCGGCCAGCGCTTCCTCGAAGCGCTCGCCGAGCGCGGCCTGACCGCCACGCACCGCGTGGTCGTGCTGTGCGAGGAGCCGCGCCCGGCGTACGACCGCGTGGCGCTGACCTCGTACTTCGCGGGCAAGACGCCCGAGGACCTGTCGATGACCGACATGGAGTTCATCGAGACGCACGGCATCGAGCTGTTCGTCGGCGACCCGGCCGAGACGGTCGACCGCGAGGCGAAGAAGGTCACCGCGCGCTCCGGGCAGGTCTTCGAGTACGACGTCCTCGTCCTCGCCACCGGCTCGTTCCCCTTCGTGCCGCCGGTCCCGAACAAGGACGCCGCCGGCTGCTTCGTCTACCGCACGATCGAGGACCTGCTCGCGATCGAGGAGTACGCGAAGACGGCCGAGACCGGTGCCGTGGTCGGCGGCGGTCTGCTCGGACTCGAGGCGGCCGGTGCGCTGAAGGGGCTCGGACTCACCTCGCACATCGTGGAGTTCGCGCCCCGGCTGATGCCCGTGCAGGTGGACGACGGCGGTGGCGCCGCTCTGCTGCGCACCATCCAGGACATGGGTCTGAGCGTGCACACGGGTGTGGGCACGCAGGAGATCGTCGTCGACGAGTCCGGTGCCGTCACCGGGATGAAGCTGTCCGACGGCAGTGAACTCGCCACCGACCTGGTCGTGTTCAGCGCCGGCGTCCGCCCCCGCGACCAGTTGGCCCGCGACTGCGGTCTCACGGTCGGCGAGCGCGGCGGCATCAGCGTGGACGAGCAGTGCCGGACCGTCTCCGACCCGCAGGTCTTCGCGATCGGCGAGTGCGCGCTCGCCGCCGACGGCCGGGTGTACGGCCTGGTGGCCCCCGGCTACGAGCAGGCCGAGACGGCCGCCGCGACGATCGCCGCCGACGAGGCCTCGTTCACCGGCGCCGACATGTCGACGAAGCTGAAGCTGCTCGGCGTGGACGTCGCCTCCTTCGGTGACGCGCACGGCGCGACCGCCGACTGCCTGGACGTCGTGTACTCCGACTCCCGCTCGGGTGTCTACAAGAAGCTGGTCATCGGCCGCGACGGCGAACTGCTCGGCGGCATCCTGGTCGGCGACGCGGAGGCGTACGGCACGCTGAAGGCGTTCACCGGCTCCGTCCCGCCCGTCTCCCCCGAGTCCCTGGTCCTCCCCGCCGGTTCCGGCGGCGGCGCCCAGCTCGGCCCGTCCGCGCTGCCGGACGACGCGATCATCTGCTCCTGCCACAACGTGTCCAAGGGCGCGATCCGCGGCGCGGTGACGGAGCACTCCTGCACCACCGTGCCGGAGGTCAAGAAGTGCACCAAGGCCGGTACGGGCTGCGGGAGTTGCGTCAAGGTCCTGGGTCAGCTGGTCACGGCCGAGCTGGAGGCCGGCGGTGTGGTCGTCGACAAGGGCCTGTGCGGCTGCTTCGGACAGACCCGCGAGGAGCTGTACGAGATCGTCCTCGCCCTGCGCATCAACACCTACCAGGACCTGCTGGACCGGTACGGCCGTGACGGGGCCAAGGGCGGCGACGGCTGCGAGATCTGCAAGCCGGCGGTCGGTTCGATCATCGCCTCCCTCGCCCCGACCATCGGCGCGAGCGGCTATGTCCTGGAGGGCGAGCAGGCGGCCCTCCAGGACAGCAACGACCACTTCCTCGCCAACCTCCAGAAGAACGGCTCGTACTCCGTCGTCCCGCGCATCCCCGGCGGTGAGATCACCCCCGAGGGCCTGATCGTGATCGGTGAGATCGCCCGCGACTTCGGTCTCTACACAAAGATCACCGGCGGCCAGCGGATCGACATGTTCGGTGCACGCGTCGAGCAACTCCCCCTGATCTGGGCGAGGTTGGTGGACGCGGGCTTCGAGTCGGGCCACGCCTACGGCAAGTCGCTGCGGACCGTGAAGTCCTGTGTCGGGCAGACCTGGTGCCGCTACGGCGTCCAGGACTCGGTCCGTATGGCGATCGACCTGGAGCTGCGCTACCGGGGGCTCAGGTCCCCGCACAAGCTGAAGTCGGCGGTCTCCGGCTGCGCCCGCGAGTGCGCCGAGGCCCAGTCGAAGGACTTCGGCATCATCGCGACGTCGAACGGCTGGAACCTCTACGTCGGCGGCAACGGCGGCGCCACCCCGCGCCACGCGGACCTCCTGGCCCAGGATCTCGACGACGCCGGGCTGATCAAGCTGATCGACCGCTTCCTGATGTTCTACATCCGTACGGCGGACCGCCTGGAGCGCACGTCCACCTGGCTGGAGCGGATCCCCGGCGGCCTGGACCACGTCCGGGACGTGGTCGTGGAGGACTCCCTCGGTATCTGCGAGGAGCTGGAGTCCCTGATGACGGACCATGTCTCCCACTACGCCGACGAGTGGGCCTCCACCATCAACGACCCGGAGAAGCTCGCCCGGTTCGTGTCCTTCGTGAACGCCCCCGACACCCCGGACCCGGTCGTCGGATTCGTCCCCGAGCGCGACCAGATCAAGCCCGACCTGCCGCTGCTGTCGATCGGTCTGCGGCCCACCGCACATGCCTCCGCAGCCGAAGAAGTCCTGGAAGGAAGCGCCCAGCGATGACCCTCGCTCCCGAGAAGACCGATGTGAAGGTCCAACTGCGGCTGGCGGACGGCTGGTTCACGGTCTGCGACCTGACCCTGCTGACCCCCGGTCGCGGCGTGGCCGCCCTCCTGCCCGACGGCGAGCAGGCCGCGCTGTTCCTCGACCGCGCGGGCAAGCTGTACGCCATCGACAACCGCGACCCCTTCGGCGGCGCCGCCGTCCTCTCCCGCGGCCTCACCGGCAGCCACCAGGGCCGCCCCTTCGTCGCCTCCCCGCTGCTGAAGCAGCGCTTCGACCTGGAGAGCGGGCAGTGCCTGGACGACGAGACGGTACGGATCACGGCGTACGAGGTGCGGGCGGCGTAGCCCCACGCGTCACGCCTTCAGCTCAGAGCACCTGACCCCGGTCAGGTGCTCTGAGGCGGTCCAAAGGCGTTCGCCCGCCTCGTCGTTGAGGGTCCAGGGGGCTCGGGGGGACGGTTTCGGGGCGCCGCGCCACATCGCGAACGACGGGCCGATGAAGGAGTCGGGTCGCACGGCGGGGGCGGTCGCCGCGTACAGCGTGGGCAGGGCGCCTCCCTCGGCGGACTGGGCGAAGACGCTGTTGCCGACGCGCATGAAACGTTCGACGCCCTTGCGGCCCTCGGCGGTGGGGCCGGCCGTCTGGAGGTTGGTCGCCGCGTACCCGGGGTGCGCGGCGGCGGCGACGACCTCCGAGCCGTTCGCCGCCAGCCGCCGGGCCAGCTCGTGGGTGAACAGCAGATTGGCGGTCTTGGAGCGGCCGTAGGCGAGCCAACGCCCGTACTTCCGCTCGCTGTCGAGGTCGTCGATGTCGATGTTCGCCCGCAGGTGCATCCCGCTGGAGACGGTCACGACCCGGGCGCCGGGGGTGGCGAGGAGCAGCGGCAGAAGCAGGCCGGTGAGCGCGAAGTGGCCGAGATGGTTGATCCCGAACTGCGTCTCGAAGCCATCGGCGGTGCGGCCCTCGGCCACGGCCATCACGCCCGCGTTGTTGACCAGCAGGCCCAACCGGTCGCTCGCGCGGGCGTATGTCTGCGCGAAGTCCCGTACGGAGCCGAGGTCTCCGAGGTCGAGCCGGATCAACTCGACGCTGCCGTCCGGGACTTCGGAACTCATCCGCTCCAGCGCGGCGGCGCCCCGCTCCTCGCTGCGGCAGGCGAGGACGACGTGGGCGCCGCGGCGGGCGAGTTCGCGGGCGGTGACGTATCCGATGCCACTGTTGGCGCCGGTGACGATCGCGGTGCGGCCGTGTTGGTCGGGGATGTCGGCCACGGTCCAACTGGTCATGACGCCACCTTCCCGAGGTGTTCCTGTGCCGTTCTCCAGCGTAGACCGGTGGGGGGTGTTGCGGGAGGTGTGTCGGGTGCGGGTCGGTGGGGCTTCTCGGGCAGTTCCCCGCGCCCCTGAAAAGCAGGTGCTTCGCCCCCTGCTTTTCATCCCGCCCGACCCGTCGCCTTCAGGCCCGCGGGCCATGGTCTTCCAGGCCCGCAGGGCCTGGTCTTTCAGGAGCGCGGGGCCTGGTCTTTCAGGAGCGCGGGGCCTGGTCTTTCAGGAGCGCGGGGCCTGGTCTTTCAGGGGCGCGGGGTACTGCGCGAGAAGCCCCACTCGTCCGCGGACGGCATCGGACGGGTGTCGAGGTAGAACCACTCGGCCGTTGGCCCGGGGCCGGACGGCATCGGGCCGGTGCCCCCGACCGCCGCCGTCCCGATCGTCGCGTAGTCCCACACCTCGGCCGACGCCGACGCCGACGCCGGCTCGGACACCGGCTCCGACACCTCCGTCTGCTCAGCCCGCGCAGGCGACTTCGTGAGGTCCGGCATCAACAACTCCACCCGCAGCCCGGCCCCCCGCTGCTGCGCCACGAACTCCTCCACCTGGTTGCGGCAGGCGTGGTCGAGGTGGGTGACACCGAGCAGGTCGAGACGGATGCGCGGCTTGCCGGAGGCCGCCGCGTTCTCCAGCGCGTCGATCAGCTTCGGCAGCCGCAGGAACGTCGCGTTTCCGGCCATGACGACCTTCGCCGTGTCGTCCTCGATGTGCTGCCGAATGACGGTCTGCGACATCCGCAGCGCGGCCAGCACGACGCCCGCCGCCAGCCCGAACAGCACCCCTTCGAGCAGCGCGGTCGCCGTGATGACCAGGGTCGTCAGCGTCATCACCGCGAACTCGCCCCGGTCCTGTCGCCACATCTTCGGGAACTCGTCCGGCGCGAAGAGTTTCCACCCGCTGTGCACGAGGACACCCGCGAGCACCGAGATCGGGATCAGCGCCAGCACCTGCGGCAGCAGCAGCGCGAAGGCGAGCAGCCAGAGACCGTGCAGGGTGCGGGAGAGGCGGGTCTTGGCCCCGGCCTGCACGTTCGCCGAGCTGCGCGCGACGACGGCGGTGATGGGCAGCGCGCCGAGGAGACCGGCGATCGTGTTGCCCGCGCCCTGGGCGATCAGTTCGGTGTTGTAGCGGGTGCGCGGGCCGTTGTGCATCCGGTCCACGGCGGCGGCGGTGAACAGGCTCTCCGCCGAGGCGATGACCGTGAAGGTGAGGATCGCCGTGATGATCCCCGCGCTGGCCAGCCCGGACAACTGCCCCGGCCCCGGTACGTCCACGGACGCCAGCAGATTGCCGACCTGGAGCGTCTTCACCTCGACGCCCGGCAGCGCGGCGACCGCGATACCGATCCCGACGGCCACGAGCGCGGCCGGGACCTTCTTGACCGGCCCCGGCATCTGCTTCCACAGGAAGCTGAGCACGATCGTGACGATGCCGAGCCCGGCGGCGATGAGCGCCTGCGGGTTCGTCACGGTGTCGGCGAGCAGTCCGGGGACGCCCGCCATGTTCTCCAGCGGGGTGCCCGGCGCCTTGGAGTCGGACATCGGGTAGAGCTGGCTGAACATCAGCGGCAGACCGATACCGGCCAGCATGCCCTGGACCACGGCGAGGGAGATCGCCTGGAACATCCGGCCGAGCTTCACCAGGCCCAGCACGATCTGGAGGATGCCGGAGAACAGGACGATCACACCGAGCATCGCGACGCCGAACTCCATGACCGTCTCGGCGACGAGCGCCGCGAGACCGGCCGCCGGGCCGCTGACCTGGAGGGTGCTGCCACGCGCCGCGCCGACCACCAGGCCGCCGATCACCCCGGAGACGATGCCCAGTTCGGCCGGCACACCGGAGGCCACGGCCACGCCGATACAGAGCGGCAGCGCGACGAGGAAGACGACGAGGGAGGCGGTGATCTCGGTACCGAAGTCGATACGGCCACCGGGGGCGCCGGAGCGGGGGTCCTTGGAGTGGGGGGCCTTGGGGTGGGGGGCCTTGGAGTGGGGGGCCTTGGAGTCGGGGCCCTTGGAGTCGGGGCCCTTGGGGTGGGGGTCCTTGGAGTCGGGGGACGGGTCGGCCGGTTCCCCTTGCCTGGGCGCGAAGCCGGGGATGTCGGGGGCGTAACGGGGTGTGGCGTGGATGTGGCCGGGTGTGTCGGGAGCGTAGCGGGGTGCGTCGGGGACGTACCTGGGGCCGCCGCCGGGCCCGGCCGGGGTGCCTCCCGTGTGCCGTCGGCCGTGGGCGCCGCTCATGAACCGTGCACCTGGAACCCGCCGTCCGCGTCCAGTTCGTGGACCTTGCCGGTGTCGATCTCGTAGTACCAGCCGTGCAACCGGAGCCGTCCGGCGTCGAGTTGCTGCCGGGCGACCGGGTAGTCGCGCAACACGGCCAGCTGGTTGCGGACGTTGAGCTGGACGACCTCGCGCAGGGCGGGATCCTCGGAGGACGTGTCGTCGCGGACCGTGCCCGTGTTCCCCAGGACCGGTTCGAGCGCGGGGCGGGCGTAGTCGAGCCAGGCGTCCACCCTGGGCAGGCCGGACAGGTCGGCGCCGTACTTCAGCGCGCCCATCGCCCCGCAGTGGGAATGACCACACACCACGAGGTCCTGAACGCCGAGCACCTCCAGCGCGTACTCGATGGTGGCGGCCTCGCCGGAGGCGGCCCCGTACCCGTCGTGGGCGTCGTACGGTGGCACGATGTTGCCCGCATTTCGCAGCTCGAATATCTCGCCGGGCCGCGCGCCGGTGATCAGCGCGGGAATGACCCGCGAGTCCGAGCAGGTAATGAACAACGCCTCGGGAAATTGCCCGACGGCGAGTTTCCGGTATTCGTCGCTCTCGAAGTCGACCCGTCGCTTGAACGACCGGGCGCGATCCAGCAACGCCTTCATCCTGCCTCCCTGAAACGGTTCTGACCAGCCATGACAACCAGCTGTGACGACCGTAGGACGGCGATGAACAGAGGAAGGTTAAGCGAACACTAAAACGGCGCCAGGTTTTCCACAGATTTCGGCCAGAGCCGCTTCGCCGCAGGTCGGACGACCGAATACAAGCGGTTTCTGAGGGTCATTTCACACTGCGTCGGATTCCCTGCACGTTCTTGTTCGACGTCTTGTAGCGTGGCGCCCCACAGCACGGGTCTCGTGTTGTCCCGACTTTCTGGAGAGACAGGCGGCCATGGGCGTACGAGTGCTGCTCATCGAGGACGACGAGACGATCGCCGAACCGCTCGCCGACGGGCTGCGGCACTTCGGCCTGACGGTCCACCACGTGGCCACCGGCGCGGACGGGTTGAGAGGTCCGCACGGCGATGTCGTCCTGCTGGACCTCGGCCTGCCCGACATGGACGGCATCGACGTCTGCCGAGGCATCCGCCGGACCTCCGACGTCCCCATCATCATCCTCAGCGCGCGCGGCGAGGAGGCCGACCGCGTCCTGGGCCTGGAACTCGGCGCCGACGACTACCTGGCGAAGCCGTTCAGCATCCGCGAACTGGTCGCCCGCATAAGGGCGGTGTCACGACGACACCAGCGGCCCGGCGGGAGCGATGTGGTCGCCGGGGTCGTGGTGGCCGAGGCGGGGGTCGGGAGGGCCGACGCCGGGGTCGGGGTCGGGGTCGGGGGTGGGATTGGGCTTGGGCTTGGGACCGGGGTCGGGGCCGGGGTCGGGGCCGGGGTCGGGAGTGACTTCGCGGCTGGGGTTGGTGGCGGGGCGTACGTCCAACGAGGATTTCCCGAAGAGGAGTTGGTGGCGCGGGGCCGGGAGTCGGCCGCCGGAGAGGGTGTCGGTGTCGGTGTCGGTGCCCGTGTAGGCGTCGGTCCCGGTGCTGGTGCCGGTGCTGGTGGCCGGTCCGAGGGTGGGTTCCGGGGTGGGAGCGACTTCACGGACTCCCATGATTTCGGGGCCGCCGGGAGTGGCTTCGGGGCTGGTGACTTGAGCCGGGACGGGGACGGGGACGGAGGGACGGCTGCGGGTTCGGGCTCAGGCGCGGGCTCGGATGCGGGCTCGGATGCGGGCTCGGATGCGGGCTCGGATGCGGGCTCGGATGCGGGTGCGGGTGCGGGTGCGGGTCGTACCGGGCTTGGGGGCCGGAGGCGCAGGGGCCGTGCGGGCGTCGGCGACTCCGGGAGCGGGAGTGGTGTGGGCGTCGGGGACGGGAGCGGTCGTACGACCGGCTTCGGCGTCGGCCCCGGCCCCGGCCCCGGCCCCGGCGCGACGGTCGGCGGGGCCGAGTACGACTGGTCCTCCGGTTACGAGGCACCGGCCGCGGGGACTTCGGCGCAGGGCACTCCCCCGCACGGCTCGCCGATGTACGGAACCCCGGCCCCTGGCACGCCCACGTACGGGACCCCGCCGCACGGCACCCCCGCGTACGGAAGCCGGCAGGCATACTGCGGTCAGGCATACGGCGGTCAGGCGTACGGCGGTCAGGCATACGGCGCCCCGGCGCACGGCGGCCCGGCGTACGAACCCCCCGTCTACGAGCCGCCTGTCTACGAACCCCCCATGTACGAGCAGGCCCCGCCCGAAACACGTGCCCCCACCGGCACGGGTGCGGCGTCGGCGGACGACGGTTCGGCCGGGCCGCCGCCCGGCCCGTTGGTCGTGGACCGGCGGACCCGGCAGGTGTGGGTGGGCGAGGTGCCGGTCGCGCTGACGCCGAAGGAGTTCGAACTGCTGGCGCTGCTCACCGAGGACCCCGGCGCGGTCTACTCCCGGCAGCAGATCCTCAACCGCGTCTGGGACGACCACTACCAGGGCCCGACCAAGACGCTGGACGTCCATGTCGCCACCCTGCGCCGCAAGTTGGGCGACCCGGCATGGATCCAGACCCTGCGCGGTGTCGGCTTCCGGCTGGCCGTACGCACCCCCGGCCAGACACCCGGACCGGGCCAAGGGCCGGGCCAGAGCCAGGGTCAGGGGCAGGGTCAGGGGCAGGGGCAGCCCAAGGGCCACGGGCGGGGGCAGGGGCTCGGCCGGGGGTCCGGTCGGCATCGCACCCGCGAGACCAGGGCGTCATGACCCGACGCCTGCTGCTGAGCTACCTCAGCCTCGCCGCGCTGGTCCTGCTCGGTCTGGAGATCCCGCTGGGCTTCGTCTACTCGCGGGCCGAACGCGAGCGGATCGTCAACTCCGCCAACGACGAGGCCGAGTCGGTGGCCGCGTACGCCGCGCTGTCCCTCGCCGCCGGCCGCCGGGACAAACTCGTCGAACGCGCCCGGCACTGCGCCGAACGCATCGGCGGCAAGGTCGTCATCGTCGACGCGGACGCGAAGCTGCTGGCCACCTCCCACTCCCTGTCCGACGACGAGGAGAAGACCCTCGCGTCCCAGCCCGAGATCTCCGCCGCGCTCCGGGGCCGCGCCACCACGGACGTACGGACGACGACCACCGGCGGAGTGCACTACCTGTCCGTGGCGGCCCCGGTCGGCCACGCGACGACCGACACAGGCACGGACACAGACGCAGCCCCCGACAGCGACAGCGACACCGGCCCCAGCACCGATCCGGACGGCGCCGAGATCGAATCGATCACCGCCGCACGGACAACCGCCGGAACGGCCACGGGGACGGCGGCGGACTCGGGCGCGTCGGCGCGGGGCGCCGTACGCATCACGCTCCCGACGACCATGGTGCACGCCCGCGTCTTCGCGGTCTGGCTGCTGCTCGCGCTGGCCGGACTCGCCGTACTCACCGGCGTCGCCGCCGTGGCGTTCGCGTTCGCGCGCTGGACGGGGCGCCCCATCCAGCAGTTGGAGGAGGCCACGCACCGGCTCGCCGAGGGCGGTGCGGCCACCAGCGTGGTGGTCACCTCGGGCCCGCCGGAGGTACGGAGTCTCGCGGCGGCCTTCAACACGACCGCCGCCCGCCTCGAACATCTGCTTGCCTCCCAGCGAGCCTTCGCCGGTGAGGCCTCGCACCAGCTGAAGACCCCGTTGGCGGCGCTGCGGCTACGGCTGGAGAACCTGGAGCCGGACATCGCCCGGCGCGCCCGGCCCAGCCTCGACGCGGCCGTGACCGAGACGGACCGGCTGGCCCGGATGGTCGAGGGTCTGCTGGCGATGGCCCGTCTGGAGGAGGAGGCGGCCATCCCGGCCCAGGTCGACCTGGGCGCGATCTGCGCGGAACGGCACCGTACGTGGGGGCCGTTGTTCGAACGCGAGGGCGTTTCGCTGGTCCTCTTCGCCGGTGCGGTCGGGCCGGTGACGGCCGTCCCCGGGGCCGTGGAGCAGATCCTCGACAACCTCCTCTCCAACGCGCTGCGCGCCTCCCCCGCGTGCAGCACGGTCACCATGGAGCTACGGCTCCTCGTCCCCGCCCGCCGGGCACTGCGCGACGCCCGGCCCAGCTGGGTCGACCTCCATGTCACCGACGAGGGGCCGGGGATGACGCCCGAGCAGCGCGCCCGCGCGTTCGACCGCTTCTGGCGCGCCCCCGGCGCGCCCAAGGGCGGCACCGGCCTCGGACTCTCCCTCGTACAGCGCCTGGCGCACGCCAGTGGTGGCGCGGTGGTGCTCCACGAGGCGGCCACGGGTGGGCTGGACGCCGTGGTGCGCCTCCCGTCGGCGGAGCCACCGGCTCCGCCGCACGGCCACGGGTTCGGGGGGCGGCCGGGGCAGCGGCGCCGGGAGGCTCCGCCGTTGCCGGCGTGAGGCGCCGTCACCCAAGCGCGTCGCCCAAGCACGTTGCCCAAGCGCGTCGCCCGAGCGCATCGCCCGAGCGCATCGCCCGAGCGCATCGCCCGAGCACGTCGCCCGAGCACGTTGCCCGAGCGCATCGCCCAAGAGCTCGGGTGTTCCGTGTCGTACGGCGACCGCGGGTGGTCCGTGGCTGATCGCGCAGTTCCCCGCGCCCCTGGAGGGCGCTACCGCGCCTCCATCGGGGTGAACCCGTCCGTCGCGGCGTCACGGGTTGTCCATGTTCCGTCAATCGTGCTCCCCTAAGTTCCATCAGCGCGCGACCCCGCCGCCGACCGGCAGGCGGGCCGGTCAAAGCACCCCTTGGAGCGACTGTGGAACGTCGTACTCTCCTGCGCGCGGCCGTACTCGGCGGCACCTCTACCGCCTTCGGCGGCACCCTGTGGCGCGGCGCCGCGTACGCCGCGCCCGCCCAGCCCGGCGCGGGCCCGTACGGGGCGCTCGGTTCGGCGGACGCGAACGGCGTCCGGCTGCCGAGCGGCTTCACCAGCCGGGTGATCGCCCGTTCCGGGCAGACGGTCCCCGGTACGTCGTACACCTGGCACAACGCCCCCGACGGCGGCGCCTGTTACGCGGACGGCACCGGCTGGATCTATGTCTCCAACTCGGAGATCAACCCGTCCGGCGGTGCGAGCGCGGTGCGGTTCTCGTCGACGGGCACGGTGACCTCGGCGTACCGCGTCCTGTCCGGCACCCGGCAGAACTGCGCCGGTGGCAGGACCCCGTGGAACACCTGGCTGTCCTGCGAGGAGGTGGATCGCGGATACGTCTACGAGACCGACCCGTGGGGTACGAACGCGGCGGTCCGGCGGGACGCGATGGGCCGCTTCAAGCACGAGGCGGCGGCGGCCGATCCGGTCCGCCGGGCGGTCTATCTGACGGAGGACGAGACGAACGGCCGCTTCTACCGCTTCCTCCCCACGACCTGGGGCGACCTCTCCTCCGGCACCCTCCAGGTCATGGTCGCCGGCACCGCCACCTCCGGCTCCTACACCTGGGCGAACGTCCCCGACCCGGACGGCTCCCCCACCAGCACCCGCACCCAGGTCTCGGGCTCCAAGTCCTTCAACGGCGGCGAGGGCTGCTACTACGCAGACGACACGGTCTGGTTCACCACCAAGGGCGACAACCGGGTCTGGCAGCTCAACCTGGCCGCCGGTACCTATGAGTTGGCGTACGACGACTCCCTGGTCGCCTCCGGTACGGCCCCCCTCACCGGTGTCGACAACATCACCGGCACCTCCTCCGGCGACCTCTATGTCGCCGAGGACGGCGGCAACATGGAGATCTGCCTCATCACCCCGAACGACACCATCGCCCCCTTCCTCCGCGTCGACGGCCAGTCCGGCTCCGAGATCACCGGCCCCGCCTTCTCCCCCGACGGCCGCCGCCTGTACTTCTCCAGTCAGCGGGGCACGAGCGGCAGTTCGTCGGGCGGGATCACGTACGAGGTGACGGGCCCGTTCCGGGGCTGACGCGAGAACCGATAACCAACAATCCCCGAAGTATCCATGGCCCGGCGCTTTTCGAACTCATTGTCACGCAAGACTTGTTCGATTCCGCTTCTGCTAGGTTCAGCGCGTGGTCATGCCCAACGAATCGGGGCCGGAGAGCCTCCCGGAAAGCCTTGGAATCAGCGCTCACCCGCGCAAGATTCTTCTGGCGGCATGCGGTACTCGCGGGGATGTACAGCCCTTTCTCGCATTGGCCGTGGCGCTGCGTCGCCACGGCCATCACCCGTTATTGGCCGCCCCTTCCTCCTATGCCTCCGACGCGTCCGTATATGGCGTCGATTTCGCCGCGATCGACGACGGACCGACCCGGATTCTCGGCGAGACGGCCACCCGCAGGGTCATCGACAACGGCCTCATGGGGGTGCGCGGAAAGATCGACGCGGCGCGCACCGTCGCCCGTCTGAAGCAGTTGCTCATCGCCCCGCTGCGCGATGTGGCCGCCATCGCCCACGATCACGGTGACGTGGCGGCGGTCGTGCATTCGGCGGCGTTCCCCGCCCAGCACGTGGCCGACATGCTGGACGTACCCGCCGTCGTCGTGGCGCTGCAACCCGGCTGGATCCCCACCGACGCGTTCCCCTGCCCGCTGATGCCGCTCCCCCGCGTGCCGCGCTTCCTCAACCGCGGCACGTACGCCCTGGTCGTGGCGGCCCAGCGGTCCCGCGAGGTGGAGCGCTGGCGGACGACCGAACTGGGCCTGGCCCCACGCCGGCACGGTGCGCGGCGGTGGCTGCGGGACCCCGAGGGCCGACGGCGCGCGGTCCTGCAGTCGTTCAGCAGACATGTCACACCGGTCGACCCGACGTGGGGCGACGCCGTACGCACCACCGGTTTCTGGTACCTGCCGGCCCGCCCCGACTGGGCTCCGCCCCCGGAGCTGACCCGCTTCCTGGACGAGGGGCCGCCTCCCGTCTACATCGGCTTCGGCAGCATGACCGGCACCCAGGGACGCCGCAACAACGCGCTGATCGCGGAGGCGGTCCGCCTCACCGGCGTACGGGCGGTGATCGCGACCGGCTGGGGCGGCATCGACGCGCCGGAAGGGCAACCCACCCGCCCCGCCTCCTCCACGACCTCTACGTGCTCCACGACCTCCACCTCCCCACCGTCGAACATCCTGGCGATCGAACAGGCCCCGCACGACTGGCTCTTCCCCCGTACGGCCGCGATCGTCCACCACGGCGGTCCCGGCACCGTCGGCGCCGCCCTCGCCGCGGGGCGCCCGCAGGTCCTCTGCCCCCACATGGGCGACCAGACCCACTGGTCCGCCCGGATGCGAGCGCTGGGTGTCGCCCCCACCCCCCTCGCCGCCCGCACCCTCACCGCGCGCGGACTGGCGGAGGCGATCACCGCGGCGGTGACCGACCGGCACCTGCGACAGCGGGCAGAAGAAATCGCTCCCGTCGTCCGGGCCGAGGACGGCGTCGACACCGCGGTGAATTCCCTGTTGGCCCACATCACCTCATCCGCTCGTCACCTTCGACTTCCCCCCACAAGTCACGAACAGAAAGCCCCCGAGTGCTGCAAATCCCGTTCTCCGAAGCCACCATCGAACCAGGGACCGTGATCTCCTGGACCCTGCGCACAAAGCACTCCCCTCCCCCTTCCCCTTCCCGTTCCATTTCCGCTCCCCCTTCCGATTCCACTTGTACTTCTGTTGCGGCCTCGAACTCGACCTCGAAATCGACCTCGACCTCGGCCTCGATCTCGGCCTCGTTCAATCAGGACAAGCATCATTTGTCGTCCGAGGCGACCCGGAGCACGAGCGACGGAATCGCCAGCTCGATCACGGTCACCTTCGAGATCGCGGGGCTGCTGGACACCGAGGCACTGGAATCGGCGCTCCTGCTCCTCGTACGGCGCCACGAGGTGCTGCGCAGCGAGTTCCAGCGCCTGGCCGGTGATCTGAACTGCACGGCGCTGGCACCCGAGTCCATGGTCCTGGAGGCGGAGGAGGCCGGCCGGTTCCACACGGCGGACGACCTGCACATCCACCTGGACAAGACGTTCAAGAGCATCGACACACTGTCCTGGCCGCTGTTCCTCATGGGCGCGGTGGTCCGGGAGGCGAGCGCGACCGTCTATCTCTGCTTCGACCACATCGTGTGCGACGGCCTGTCCATGCCCGTCGTCGTGAACGAACTCCAGACCTCGTACGCCGCCCTCACCGCCCGGCGCACCCCTCAACTCCCGCCCGCCGGAAGCTACTTGGTCTTCGGCGACGAGCAGCGCCGCCGCTACGCCGCCCTGCGCGCCGACGACGACCGGCTGACGTACTGGAAGGACTTCATCCGCGGCAACGGCGGCTTCTTCCCCAGGTTCCCCTTCGACCTGGGCGTACCGGAGGACCAGCTGTACCCGCTGGTGAACCGATCCCTCCCCCTCCTGGACCCCCGACGGACCGACGCCCTCGCGGCGGGCGCCCGCACGTCCGGGGGCAGCGTCTTCACTGCCGTACTGGCAGCCGCGGCGACGGCCCAGCACCGCTTCGGGGGGCCGGGGGTCTACCGGGGCCTGCTGCCCATCAGCGAACGGACCGAGGAGGGCGCGGGAGAGCCGGGGAGGGAGTCGAGGAGGGAGCCGGGGAGGGAGCCGGGGAGGAAAGCGGAAACGGAATCGGGAAGTGGCTTGGCAAGGGACTTGGGGGGAACGCCGAATCCGTGGCAGCACTCCATCGGCTGGTTCGTGAACACGATGCCGATCGAGTTCCGGGTGGGCGAGGGCGGTGCGGACCACGCCACCACGATCGCGCGGGCGCGCACGGCGTACGGCGAGTTGCAGCGGCACGCGGGCGTGCCCTTCGTACGGGCGTGGGAGTTGCTGGCCCCGGAGACCTTCTCCCTCCACCACTGGCCGTGCCCGGTGAACTTCTTCTCCTACATCGACTTCCGGCGGACCCCCGGAGGCCTCCAACACCCGCTCTGGAAGCCGACGTTGCATGTCTGGGCGGCCCGTGGCAACGGCATCAGCCACTGGTTCCACCGCACCGCGACCGGCCTCCACGTCAACATGCTGCACGTCGACACACCCCAAGCACATGAGATCAGTGACGCCCTGCACGCCGAACTCGTACGGGTACTGCTGGAGATCGCGGGCGAGCGTGGCGCGGGGCGGCCGGTGTCCATTCCCCGGCCGTCCCGGGAGACGACGACGGCGAGGGGCTGAGCCGCGACGAGGGGGAGCGGCCCTGTCTGCGCGGGCCGCCGCCCCTCGGTTCATCGGAACTCGTGGACGACCTCGATCGGTCCGACGATGTGCGCGTTGAAGTCGTCGAGTTCCTCCGCCGGGACCCACAGTTCGAGGATCGTCTCCCCGCCGGCCTGCCGTACCGGATACCGCCGCAGGAACTCCGCGTCGACCTCGAACCGGGTGACGAAGCCCGCCCCGTCGTGCTTCACGTTCCAGTCGCGGGCGATCTTCACGGCGTACGCCTCGTTGAGCACCGGATAGAAGATCGGCTGCTCGGGAAGGCGGGGCGGCCAGGCCCGCCACTGCGACTCCCGTACCAACGCCAGCTCCTCGGGTCCGGTGGGCCGCCACAACGTGGTCGTCGCACCCCGCCCACTACGCTGCCTGCTCACGGCCTCGGCCCACCTTCTGAACGTGCTGAACGCGCTGAACACGGCGACCGGGGGTTCGGTCGGCCGGGGAGAGCGACGGTATCGGCGGAATCGAGGCGGCAGCCAGTGGATTTGGCGCGCGGCACGACAGTGCCGCGCGCCAAATCGGTCGTCCGTCAGTCCCGACGGATCAGCTCCGGGTCGATCCGGCGTCCGACGAGCGGTAGCGCGCCGACGGCGGCGACGGCGACCGCGCCGAGCGCGCAGGCCAGCAGCAGGGGGATTCCGGCGCCGTCCCAGTAGACGGCACCGCCGCCGGTCACGAGATAGCTGGACTCGGCCAGCTTGCCGGCGACCACGGCCAGGGCGAGCCCCACGGCCAACGGGACCACCACCTGGGCGACTTGCACGGCCCGCAGCGTCCGAGGCCGGGCCCCGAGCAAGGACAACGCGGTGACCTGGGGCTTGCGCTCCACGGCACGGTCGGTGGCGGCGACGAGGTAGGCGGCTACGCCGATGATCAGGCCCAGGACCATGCCGATGCCCAGGAGGCTCTTCACCACGGTGATCTGCTGCAACGACGTCACGACCACCCCCGGCGTGTCGACCTCCGTGGTGGGGTCCACACCACCGATGCCGTCGAGGACCTGGCGGACGGTTTCGGGGGCGGAGCCGCTGAGGAGGGTGAGGGTGGCGGTTTCGGGGCGGTGCCCTGCGGGAACCGCCGAGGGCGGCAGCAGTACGGAGCCGCTGTTGAAGACAGGGAGTCCGACGTCGTCGCTGTACCGAAGTCTTTCTCGCGGCACCTTCACGTGCATGACCCGGTGATGCCCGTCGTACCGCAGGTCGAAGGGGAAACGCGCCCCTGGCTCGGGAACGTCCGTCGCGACCTGCTCGGGGTCCCACAACAGCATGGGCCGACCCTCGACGCAGCCGTCGGCCTTCCTCACCATGCGGCGCAACTGCTCGCACGTGGCGACCACGGCTTCGAGGCTCGGAGCCCAGCTGCCGACGCCGGAGTTCGACCGTGACGCCATGACGACCGCGTGCCCCCGGACCCCCTTCACCTCCTCCCACGCTCGCTGGCGGTCGGCCGTGGTCCCCGCGAGGGAGATGTTGTACGTCTGGACGGGGGACGTGTTCTTGGAGACCTGATCCAGCTCGATCAGCACTCCCTGCACCAGCGACGCCGCGAAGACCAGAATCACCAGCCCCGTCGCCACCCGCAGCGCGCCTCCGGGTTCGGTCTCGTTGCGCCGCATGGCCAGGCCGAGGGAGACCGACTGAGTGGAGCGGGCCACCTTCTGGGCAAGGCTCCGCGAGAAGACCGGCAGCAGCGTCACGAGCCCGGTACCGACCAGGACGACGGCGAGGGGCATGAGCACCGACGACAGTGCGGTGTCCCTGGGCGGGTGGCCTGTCGCGCCGGCCACGCAGTACCCGGCCACGATGCCCATGCCCGGGACCAGGGGGAGCAGCCCCCACTTGCCGGGTGCCTTCTCCACAGCGCTGCGCCGGACGGCCAGGGGGTTCGCCGCGGCCTTCCTGGCGCTCGCCCGGCCCACGAACCACGCGAGTGTCGGGCAGCCGACGCCGCAGATCAGAATCGTGGACAGGGTCAGCGCGCCGTCTGAGGGATACCACTTGAAGCCGGGCAGGCCGATCCGCGAGACGAGCTGGTTGGTGATCCAGTAGACGCCCAGTCCCAGCACTGCCCCGAACAACGCTGCCGCGACGGTCTCGGCGGCGTTGACTCGCTGGGTGCCCTTCCGACTCAGGCCCAACAGACGCAGGGCCGCCAGTCGTCGGGCACGGGCGGCGGCGGAGAGTCTGGCGCACACGGAGAGGAACACGGCCAGCGGGAGGAGCACGACACCGGCAAGGGTGAAGCGCACGATGTCGAGCGTCGAGGGTTCCAAGGTGGGCTCGTCGGCGTAGCTCTTGCCGAAGGTCGTCACACGGTCGCCGCCACCTTCGAGTTCGTCGCGACCGACACCCACGTAGGCGTACAGCTCGTCGGGGTGAGCCAGCCCCTGCGGGCTGATGGTTCCCCTGTCCTCACCCGGCAGCAACTGGTCCAGGCTCGCCTCCTGTTGGAGCGCATTGCGCAACCGGGGCGAGACGAACAACTCACCCGGGCCAGGGAGCCTCTTCAGGCCCGGTGGAGGCTCGATACTCCTGCTGCCCCGTGCCACGAAGACACGGGTGAGGGGCTCTGAGCCATAAGGGTCCGTCCTGGTGAGTTCGTAGGGGTCGCCCTCGGACGCGACACAGTTCACCCCGCTCGCCTCCCGGATGCAGTCCGGGACACGTGCCGCCTTACGGCCGTCCTGCGCGTCCAGGATCCCGGGAATCGCAAGGACAACGGCCAAGCAGCACACACCGATCGAGCTGCCCGCGACCATCAGCAGGAAACGCACACGGCTCCCGCGTCCGGCACCCAGTAACAGCCGTAGCCCCAGGAGGAGTTCCTTCACGACACCTCCCGTACCTCGGTCGAGAGGATGCCGTCGCACATCGTGAAGCGGCTGTCCGCGCGTGCGGCCACCTGGGAGTCGTGTGTCACCAGCACCACGGCGGTGCCCTGCGAGCGCGCGAGGGTCAGGAACTCGTCCAGTACGGCTGTCGCGTTGGAGGTGTCGAGCGATCCGGTCGGCTCGTCAGCGAAGACGACCGCCGGACGGTGTACCAACGCACGGGCCACCGCGACCCGTTGGCTCTGCCCGCCGGACACCTGCGAGGGCCGCCGCTCTCGCAGGTCGGCGAGACCGAGCCGTCCCAGCACCTCTCCGGCTGCGGCGAGTGCCTCCTTCTTCCGTTGCCCGGCGAGCCGCAACGGCAGCGCGGTGTTCTCCTCCACGGTCAACTCCGGCAGGAGTTCGCCGTACTGGAAGACGAACCCGAAGCGTTCCCTGCGCAACTCGCTGAGTTCCTCGTCGTCGAGTTCCGCGAGACGTCGTCCTTCGAAGCGGACTTCGCCGCGAGCCACCGGTAGTACCCCGGCCAGGCAGTACAGCAGGGACGACTTACCGGACCCGCTCTGTCCGGTGATCGCCACGACCTCGCCCCGGCGCAGGGAGATCTCCGCGTTCCTGATGGCGGGAGTCTCTCCGTAGAGAAGGTCGACTCCCTTGGCGGAAAGGACTTCTGATGTATCGATCTCGTTCCCCTAGGAAAAGAGCACGAGCCCAGGCGAGACCGCCTGGGCTGTGAATGCGGGAAGGGCTCAGTCGCGGCGGTACGCGAACTTCTGGGTCGGGGAGCAGTTGTCCGGGCGCAGCGAGCCACGATCACGGCACACTCGGATGCTGGCGTCATCCGTGTAGCGCTGGGCACCGCTCCAGTCGGAGTGGTGCATGCGCACCGTCCTCCGCTGCTTTCCGTAATATCGCGCCCAACCGTGCCCCTCGACCCTGACCTGCACGTACACGTTGTGACCGTCACTCGCGATGGCGTCTCGGAGCAGCCCGGACCACTCGAAGGACCCGTGGTTGACGCCCGGCGGGTTGAACTTGTAGCGCCCCTCCAAGAACTCGACGCCCCGCGTTTCGAGCTTCGGAATGCTCCCCTCCTGTGCCGACGCGAGCGCCGCCCCCGCCCCCGCGAAAAGCAGCCCCGCAGCCACAACCCCGACCATCGCCCTCTTCATGCGCGCACCTCCGCATCGACCGGTGACCCCAGCAGCCACCAGGAATCACGGACTGTAATGCCACGAGCACGCAAAGAAACGATCGGCCAACCCAATCACCACCGATTCAGGTGATCTTGAAGCACGCCACCATCGAAGGCACGCAAGCGCACACCCCCCAAACCAAGAAGGCGGCACCCCCCGCACGGGATGCCGCCCTCTTTCGTGATCCGGAACCGCCGCCCATCGGTGAGGGTCGGTCGGGGACAAGCGGCGGTTCCGGGGTTTGTGTCGGCCCCGAAGGGCTCAGCGGTGGTCGCTGCCGGTGGACTGCGAGGCCGCCCGCCCCGCCTCCAGTCGGGCGACCGGGATGCGGAACGGGGAGCAGGAGACGTAGTCGAGGCCCACCTCGTGGAAGAAGTGGACGGACTCCGGGTCGCCGCCGTGTTCGCCGCAGACGCCGAGCTTGAGGTCGGGGCGGGTGGCGCGGCCGGCCTCGGCGGCCAGTTCGACCAGGGAGCCGACGCCGTCCTTGTCGATCGTCTCGAAGGGGGAGACTCCGAAGATGCCCTTCTCCAGGTACGCCGTGAAGAAGGAGGCCTCGACGTCGTCCCGGCTGAAGCCCCACACCGTCTGGGTCAGGTCGTTCGTGCCGAAGCTGAAGAACTCCGCCGCCTCCGCGATCTGCCCGGCGGTCAGGGCGGCGCGCGGCAGCTCGATCATCGTGCCGATCGAGAGCTTCAGCCGCGTACCCGTCGCCGCCTCCACCTCCGCGATCACCGCGTCCGCCTCCTCGCGGACGATCTCCAGCTCCTGGACCGTGCCGACGAGCGGGATCATGATCTCGGCGCGCGGGTCGCCCTTGGCGTTCTTGCGTTCGGCCGCCGCCTCGGCGATCGCGCGGACCTGCATCGTGAAGAGACCCGGGATCACCAGGCCCAGACGTACGCCCCGCAGGCCCAGCATCGGGTTCTGCTCGTGCAGGCGGTGGACGGCCTGGAGCAGGCGCAGCTCGTTCTCGTGGGGTTCCTGGCGGGACTCCGCCAGGGCCACGCGGACGGACAGTTCCGTGATGTCCGGCAGGAACTCGTGCAGCGGCGGGTCGAGGAGACGGACCGTCACCGGGAGGCCGTCCATCGCCGAGAACAGCTCGATGAAGTCCTGCTTCTGGAGGGGGAGGAGCGCCTTCAGGGACTCCTCGCGCACCGTCTCCGTGTCGGCCAGGATCAGGCGTTCGACCAGCTCGCGGCGGTCGCCGAGGAACATGTGCTCCGTACGGCACAGGCCGATGCCCTGGGCGCCGAAGCGGCGGGCGCGCAGCGCGTCCTCGGCGTTGTCGGCGTTGGCGCGGACGCGGAGCCGGCGCTTGCGGTCGGCGAAGGCCATGATGCGGTGGACCGCCTCGACCAGTTCGTCGGCGTCCTGGGCACCCGCGTGCATCCGGCCCTCGAAGTACTCGACGACCGGGGACGGGACGACCGGGACCTCGCCCAGGTACACCTTGCCCGACGAACCGTCGATGGAGATCAGGTCGCCCTCCTCGACGACGTGACCGCCCGGCACCGTCATCCGGCGGCGCTTGGTGTCGACCTCCAGCTCCTCCGCGCCGCAGACACAGGTCTTGCCCATGCCGCGCGCCACGACGGCCGCGTGGGAGGTCTTGCCGCCGCGCGAGGTCAGGATGCCCTCGGCCGCGATCATGCCGTCGAGGTCGTCGGGGTTGGTCTCGCGGCGGACCAGGATGACCTTCTCGCCCGAACGCGACCACTTCACGGCCGTGTACGAGTCGAAGACCGCCTTGCCGACCGCCGCGCCCGGGGAGGCGGCGATACCGCGGCCGACCTGCGCGACCTTCGCGTCCTCGTCGAAGCGGGGGAACATCAGCTGCGCGAGCTGGGCGCCCGTGACCCGCTGGAGGGCCTCGGCCTCGTCGATCAGGCCCTGGTCGACGAGCTGGGTGGCGATACGGAAGGCCGCGCCCGCGGTGCGCTTGCCCACCCGCGTCTGCAGCATCCACAGCTGGCCGCGCTCGATGGTGAACTCGATGTCGCAGAGATCCTTGTAGTGGTTCTCCAGCGTCTCCATGATCTGCATCAGCTGGTCGTACGACTTCTTGTCGATCGACTCCAGTTCGGCCAGCGGGACGGTGTTGCGGATGCCCGCCACCACGTCCTCGCCCTGGGCGTTCTGGAGGTAGTCGCCGTACACGCCCTGGTGGCCGCTGGCCGGGTCGCGGGTGAAGGCGACGCCCGTGCCGGAGTCGGGGCCGAGGTTGCCGAAGACCATCGAGCAGACGTTGACGGCCGTGCCCAGGTCACCCGGGATGCGCTCCTGGCGGCGGTACAGCTTCGCCCGGTCCGTGTTCCAGGAGTCGAAGACCGCGTGGATGGCGAGGTCCATCTGCTCGCGCGGGTCCTGCGGGAAGTCCCGGCCGGCCTCGGTCTTGACGATCTTCTTGAACTTGGTGACGAGCCTCTTGAGGTCGGCCGCCTCCAGCTCGGTGTCCACGACGACCTTCTTGGCCGTCTTCGCCGCCTCCAGGGCCTCCTCGAAGAGGTCGCCGTCGACGCCGAGGACGGTCTTGCCGAACATCTGGATGAGGCGGCGGTAGGAGTCCCAGGCGAAGCGGTCGTCGCCGGCCTGCTTGGCCAGACCCTGGACCGATTTGTCCGACAGTCCGATGTTCAGGACCGTGTCCATCATGCCCGGCATCGAGAACTTCGCGCCCGAGCGGACCGAGACGAGGAGCGGGTCGTCGGCCTGGCCGAGCTTCTTGCCCATCTTCTCTTCGAGGGCGACCAGGTGGGCGGTGACCTCGTCACGGAGTGCCGCGGGCTCGTCGCCGCTGTCCAGGTAGACCTTGCAGGCCTCGGTGGTGATGGTGAAGCCGGGGGGCACGGGGAGACCGAGGTTGGTCATCTCGGCGAGGTTCGCGCCCTTGCCGCCGAGCAGGTCCTTGAGGTCCTTGTTGCCTTCGGTGAAGTCATAAACAAACTTCACGCCCTCAACACTCTGAGCTACGTGGCCTACGTGGGGATCTTTGTTTTCCGACACAGGTCCCAACTCCTTGAGGACGCGGTGGCTGCCCTGACGGCGAGGAACATACCCAGATCGAAGGCACCTGGGTACGTCCACTTGCGCGTCATGCGCCTGTAACCACCCGTCCGCCAGGAGATCGAAAGTCAAGGCTTGGCAAGGAACAACGCCGGGATGTGTTCACTTCTTGAACGTCACCACCCCCACCCACCCCCCACGGCGCTCACATGAGCGGGTATCGGCACGCCTGAGTTCGCTCGATGAACGATCAAAGGGTGGCACCCAGTGCCACCCCTTGAAGTCGCAGAGTCGCCGAGGATTCGCTCATCTGAGCGCAACCCCTATCAGGGGTGGCGAGAATCACGCAGTCGGAGGGGCGCGAATTTCACCATGCGGACCACCTCTCGGGACGGAAACACGCCCGTCACACCCCCTCGCACGCCTCGCGCACCCTCACACCCCCAGCGCCGCCAACCGCGCCTCGGCCCGCTCCGGCGCGTACAGATGCTCGACGACCAGCGCACCCGCCCCCACCAGGCCCGCCCGCTCCCCCAGCTTCGAGGTGACCACGTCCAGATGGGCCGTGGAGCGGGACAGGGCCCGCTGGTAGAGCAGTTCGCGTACGCCCGTGAGGAAGGGGGTTCCGGCCAAATCACCGGCGATCATCAGAACTCCGGGGTTCAGCAGGGTCACCACCGTCGCCAGGACGTCCCCGACGACCCGGCCCGCCTCCCGCGCGAGCGCCGCCGCCCCGGGATGCCCGGCGGTCAGCAGATCCCGTACGTCCGATCCCGAGGCCGCCGGAACCCCCGCCTCCGCCAGCCGTCGGGCCACGGCGCCGCCGCTCGCGACCGCCGCCAGACAGCCGTACGAGCCGCACTTGCACAGCGCCTCCGCGCCCTGCGGGACCCGGATGTGGCCGATGTCCCCGGCGCCGCCGTCGATGCCGCGATATATGGAGCCCCCGACCACCACGCCCGCGCCGATCCCCGTGGAGACCTTGACCAGCGCGAACGCCGAGCAGTCGGGGTATCCGGTGCGCTGTTCGCCGTACGCCATGAGGTTGGCGTCGTTGTCGACGAGGACCGGGACTCCGGCCGGGCCGTCCGCGTGTGCGGTGAAGGCGCGGGCCAGGCGGGCCCTTATGTCGTAGCCGTCCCAGCCGGGCATGATCGGCGGCTGGACCACGCGGCCGGTGTCGGTGTCCACCGGGCCGGGCACCGCGAGGCCGATGCCGCAGACCGCGTCGGCCGGCCGGCCCGCCTTCTCCAGCAACTCGGCGAACCAGCGCCCGAGTTCGTCGAGGACCGCATCGGGGCCCTCCTCGATGACCAGGGTGCCGGTGTGCTCGGCCTGGATCTCGCCGGTGAGGGAGAGGACGGCGGCGCGGGCGTGGCGGGTGTCGAGGTCGGCGGCGAGGACGACCGCGTGCTCGTCGTCGAACTCCAGGGTGATGGAGGGACGGCCGCCGAGGGGTGAGCCGACGGGGCCTCCGGCGCCCTCGCGGAGCCAGCCCGCGCGGAAGAGCCGGTCCAGACGCTGGCCGACCGTGGCCCGGGACAGCCCCGTGGCCTGCTGGAGCGCGCCACGGGTGACGGCCCGGCCGCTGCGGACCAGCTCCAGCAGATCTCCGGCACCGGCGTGACTGCCCACCTTCACGGCCCTTCGCTCATGTCGTCATGTCGTCATGTCGTTCTCGTCCGGTTCCCATGCGGTTGGCACGCGGTTCCCATGCGGTTCGCATGCCGTCCCCGGTGCCGCCATTGTCGCGGCCCCCGGGGAATCCGTTCCCGCTCACCCTCTTGCGTTCACCAACTCTGCATTACATATTGAGTTTTGCGTGTTAAGTAGACGTAACCCTACGGTAGCCACTGCCGAACCGGTCGGCACCTTGTCCTCAGGGAGCCCTGCGTGGACCGCACAACCCAGCTCACCGCACGTCGCCCCGGCGCGGGTGGGCACGTCGGACGCGATGTATACGATCCGGCCGTGCCGTCACCTCCGTTGCGGCGCGCGGCGGCCCAGGTGCTGGCCGACAACTGGACGGGCCGGTCCACGGTGCCCTCGCGCAAGCTGTATCCGCACCAGTGGTCGTGGGACTCGGCGTTCATCGCGATCGGACTGCGGCATCTGTCGCCGCTGCGCGCGCAGACCGAGTTGGAGACGCTGTTCGCCGCGCAGTGGGGCGACGGACGGATCCCGCACATCGTCTTCAACCCCTCCGTGCCGCTCGACGCGTACTTCCCGAGCCCCGACTTCTGGCGCTCCTCGACCGCGGGACGGGCCGCGGGCGCCCCGCTCACCACCCAGACCTCGGGGATCGTGCAGCCGCCGGTGCACGCGCTGGCGGCGTGGCTGGTGCACCGGGCGGACCCGGGGCTGTCGCGGGCGCGCGGCTTCCTGTCCCGGGTGTATCCGCGACTGGCCGCCTGGCACCGCTATCTGCTGCACCGCCGCGATCTGGGCGGGGGCGGGCTGGCCTCGGTCGTCCACCCCTGGGAGCAGGGCATGGACAACAGCCCCGCCTGGGACGCGCCCCTCGCCCGGATCGTCCCGGCCCCGGCCCGCTCCTTCCGCCGCGCCGACCTCGACCACGGCGCGGCCGAGGACCGGCCGACGGATCTGGACTACGGACGGTATGTGCGGCTGGCGGCGGACTACCGGGACGCCGGGTACCGGGACCGGACGGGTGTGCGGAACGGTGGCGGGGGCGGTGGCGGGGGCGGGGGCGCGGCCGGGCCCGGCGGGTTCGCCGTCGAGGACCCCGCCTTCAACGCCCTCCTCATCGCCTCCGAGCACGCCCTCGCCCTGATCGCGAAGGAGTTGGGCGCACCGGGCACGGGCCGGCGCGCCCGCGCGGAGCGTCTGACGGCGGCCCTGGTGGAGCGGCTGTGGGACCCGGCGGAGGGGATGTTCCTCTGCCGGGACGTCACCACGGACGCGCTGATCCCCGAGCGCGGCGTCTCCGGTCTGATTCCTCTTCTGCTCCCCGGCCTCCCCCGCGACCTCGTCGCCGCCCTGGTGCGCACGGTCCACGGCCCGCGCTTCGGGCTCGGCGACACCACCCGGCTGGTGCCCTCGTACGACCTCACCGGCGAGGCGTTCGATCCGCACCGCTACTGGCGCGGGCCGGCCTGGTTCAACACCAACTGGCTGCTGGAGCGCGGCCTTCGGCTGCACGGCGAACTGGGGCGGGCCGACGCGCTGCGGGCGGGGCTGCTGGAGACCGCGGGCGCGTCCGGGTTCGCCGAGTACGTGGACCCGTACACCGGCGAGGCCTGCGGAGCGCTCGGCTTCGGCTGGACGGCCGCGCTCACCCTCGACCTGCTGCACCAGGGCGACCCGGACCACGGACCCGGCCTCGGGTCCGACCCTGGGTCCGACCTCGGGTCGGGTCAGGATCACGACGGCCATGGGCCGCGCCTCGCCCCGCACGACGGATCGCACCACCAACCGCACGACGGACGACACCACGACCGTCCGCACGACGGACCACAACACCACGACAACGAGGTCGTGTTCGGCATGAGTGACCAGGGAGGGGACCGGGGATGACGGACCGGCATCACCTGCTCGTGCGCGGCGGGACGTTCGCCGCCGTGGGCGACGGCGGCGACATCAGCGGGGTGCGGGGCGGCAGTTCACCGGACGGGCTGTTCGTCCGGGACGCCCGGCATCTGAGCCGGTGGCAGCTGACCGTCGACGGCGCGGTTCCCGAGACGCTCACACCGGTCGCCGACGGTGACACCGCGCGCTGTGTGCTGGTGCCCCGGGGCGGGCGCCGGGAGCCGGCCGCGTACACGCTCTTCCGTGAACAGGCCGTCTCCGACAGCGCGTTCGTGGAGACGCTGCGTATCACCAGCAATCGCCCGGTGGCGACCACGGTCCGGATCGCGATCACCGCGGACGCCGACTTCACCGACCAGTTCGAGTTGCGCTCCGACTTCCGTACGTACGCCAAGAGCGGTGTCGTCAGGAAGCGCGAAGTCCTCGACGACGGTGTGGAGTTCAGCTACCGGCGCGGTGAGTGGCGGTCGTGTACGACGGTGACGGCCGAGCCCGCGCCGGACAGCGTGGAGGAGACCGGGACGGGGGCGCGACGGCTCGTCTGGGCGCTCGATGTCGCACCGCACGGTTCGACGGAGCTGACCCTGCGGGTGATGGCCCGGCCGCACGGCGACCGGCGCGCCATCCGGGTACCGCGCTCACCGGTCGCCGTGCACGAGCAACTCCGGTCCGCCGAGGACGAGTTCGTGGAGGGCGTGGCCTTCCCCACCGGCTGGCCGGAGCTGGCCGCCGCCTGTGCGCGGGGCCTCGCGGATCTCGCCGCGCTCCAGGTCTCGGCGGCCGGCCCGGACGGCGAGACCCTGCGGGTACCGGCGGCCGGAGCGCCCTGGTTCCTCACCCTCCTCGGCCGGGACGCCCTGCTGACCTCCCTGTTCACCCTCCCCTACCGGCCGGAGCCGGCCGCCGCCACCCTGCTCGCGCTCGCCGCCGCCCAGGCCACCGAGGTCGGCATCGGCTCGGTGGCGCAGCCCGGCAAGATCGTGCACGAGATGCGGCACGGCGAACTGGCGCACTTCGGGCAGGTTCCGTACGGCCGTTACTACGGCTCGGTGGACGCGACCCCGCTCTTCCTCGTCCTCCTCGGCACGTATGTCGAGCAGACCGGCGACGTCACCCTGGCCCGCCGCCTCGAACCCCACGCCCGCGCCGCGATCGGCTGGATGCTCGACCACGGCGGCCTCACCTCGCGCGGCTATCTCGTCTACCGCGCCGACCAGGGCGGCCTCGCCAACCAGAACTGGAAGGACTCCCCCGGCTCGATCTGCTCCGCCGACGGCAGCCGGCCCGCCGCCGGGCCGGTGATGGCGGCGGGCGCGCAGGGCTACGCGTACGACGCGCTGCGCCGCACCGCCGTGCTGGCCCGCACGGTGTGGGAGGACGAGGTGTACGCGGCGCTCCTGGAGCAGGCCGCCGGTGACCTCCGCGACCGTTTCCAGCGGGACTTCTGGATGCCCCGACACGACTTCCCCGCGCTGGCGTTGGACAGCGAGGGGCGGCAGGTCGACGCGCTCGCCTCGGACGCCGGGCATCTGCTGTGGTCGGGGCTGCTGGACAAGGAGTACGGGAAGCTGGTGGGGCGGCGGCTGCTGGAGCCCGACTTCTTCTCCGGCTGGGGCGTGCGGACGCTGGCCGCCGGGCAGCCCGCGTACCACCCGCTGTCGTACCACCGGGGGTCGGTGTGGCCGCACGACAACGCGCTGATCACGCTGGGGCTGGCGCGGTACGGGCTGCACGACGAGGCGCGGGCGGTGGCGGCGGGGATGGTGGACACGGCGGTGGCAGCCGGGTACCGGCTGCCGGAGGTTCTTGCGGGGTACGCGCGGGACACGCATCCGGTGCCGGTGCCGTATCCGCATGCGTGTGTTCGGGAGGCTCGGTCCGCAGCGGCGCCCTTGGCGTTGCTGACCGCGGTGGGGGGCGCCTAGCGCCTGTCGTCACCTTCCCGTGGTCGCCCGGAGGGCGGCCCCGCGGCGTCGTGGGGGTACCTCCCGGTCGAGCGAAGCCGAGAGTGGGGGAGCGTGCCGGGCGTCGCGGGGCAGGCGGAAATTTGACGACAGGACCTAGTAGCTCGGGGGTACCTGTGCATCGGCGGGTGCGGGTGCGTGGGGCTTCTCGCGCAGTTCCCCGCGCCCCTTACGGGGCCCGGAGGGCCTCCAGCAGGCGCCCCGCCCTCTGCCTCGCCTCCCCCTCCGTCCACGCCCACTGCGTGGTCGGGGGGCGGTGGGTGGTCCAAGTCTCCCAGTGGCTGCGGGCCTTGCCGTAGCGGTCGGCGACGAGGATGTGGGGGAGGCCGAGGAGGAGGGCGAGGACATGGCCGTGGAGGCGGTCGGTGACGGCGACGCGGCCTGCGGTCAACAGGCGGCAGCCGCGCGCGAGTTGGAGACGGGCCAGGCCGTCGTAGGCGGCGAGGAGGGCGGGGACCGCGCCGGGCGGGTCGCCGGAACCGGCGCGGCACAGGGCGCGGGCCCGGCTCCGCCACAGGGCCTCCTTGGCCCGGCGCCAGTCGAGGTCGGCGCCCTCCCGGGTCCAGTCGAAGACGTACGGGCCGGAGTGGCCCCTCCGTGCGGCTCCCCGGCCCGCCGGTGGGCCCTTCGCGGACTCCTTGTCCTCCCTGGCCAGCCAGACCACGTCATGGGCGACCGTGCCGCCGGTGAGCGCGTCCGGCGGTACGGCGAAGGCCAGGTCGGGGGCGAGCAGCGCGGGGGCCTCGAACACGGTGCGGCAGCGGTGCAGGCTGTGCCGGTCGCGCAGCAGCAGCGTCAGATCGGGGTGGGCGTCGAAGACACGGCGGGCGCGGGTGAGGTTGGTGTGGTCCGTGAAGTGCACGGACTGCGGCAGCTGCACGATCCGGCGGTCCGGGAAGTCCCGTAGGACCTGTTCGCGCAGGAGTTGGCTGTCCTCCCACAGGTCGCCGAGGTTGCCGCCGCCCGTCAGCATGATCGGGCCGTCCGGGAGGCAGGCCGCGAGATGCCCGGCGTCGTACGACATCAGGTCGCAGGCGTAGCGGACGTCGGCCCCGAGCGCGCCGAGCAGCGCGCGCTGGCCGAGCCAGATCGCGCTGTCGCCGACGTTGGAGTTCAGCGGGGCGCCGATGACCGCGCACCGGGTGCCGGCCGGGACCAGGCGGTCCAGGACGGTGAGGACGTACGAGACATGGTGCGCGCAGTGGGGCACGTAGGAGGGGGGTCCTGACGTCTTCGGTGTCTCGTTCGCTCCGCACACCAAAAGGCGCTACCCGGACATTTCCCCACTCATTCCGAGATGACGGAAACCGGCCGCACAACGACCGGAACGCCGACAGAACGGGCAGAACCGAATCAACTAGCCCCCGGACGTGTCCAGTTCGGCTTCCTCGCCGACGCCCGCGCAGTCGTACGGGTCCTTGAGCCAGCCGTCGGGCAGGACGACGCGGTTGTTGCCGGAGGTACGGCCGCGAGGGCCGTCGGCGCCGGCCGGCCAGGGCTGGTCGAGGTCCAACTCGTCGAGCCCGGCGCGGAGTTCGGCGAGGGAGGAGGTGATGGCGAGCCGCTTGCGCATCTCGGAGCCGACGGCGAAGCCCTTGAGGTACCAGGCCACATGCTTGCGGAAGTCGACGACGCCCTTGGACTCGTCGCCGCTCCACTCGCCGAGGAGCGTGGCATGCCGGACCATGATGGCGGCGACCTCGCGGAGGGTCGGCGCCGCGATGTCGTCCGGCCGGCCCTCGAAGGCGGCGACCAGGTCCGCGAACAGCCATGGGCGGCCCAGGCAGCCGCGCCCCACGACCACTCCGTCGCAGCCGGTCTCGCGGACCATGCGCAGCGCGTCCCGGGCGGACCAGATGTCGCCGTTGCCGAGGACGGGGATCTCGGGGACGTGCTCCTTGAGGCGGGCGATGGCGTCCCAGTCGGCGGTGCCGCCGTAGTGCTGGGCGGCGGTGCGGCCGTGCAGGGCGATGGCCGTGACGCCCTCCTCGACGGCGATCCGGCCGGCGTCGAGGTAGGTGATGTGGTCGTCGTCGATGCCCTTGCGCATCTTCATGGTGACCGGGAGGTCGCCGGCGCCGCTCACGGCCTCGCGGAGGATGGCCCGGAGCAGGTGGCGCTTGTACGGCAGCGCGGAGCCGCCGCCCTTGCGGGTGACCTTCGGGACAGGGCAGCCGAAGTTGAGGTCGATGTGGTCGGCGAGGCCCTCCTCCGCGATCATGCGGACGGCCTTGCCGACGGTCGCCGGGTCCACGCCGTACAGCTGGATCGAGCGCGGCTTCTCGGTCGCGTCGAAGTGGATCAGCTGCATGGTCTTCTCGTTGCGCTCGACCAGCGCCCGCGTGGTGATCATCTCGCTGACGAACAGGCCCTTGCCACCACTGAACTCCCTGCACAGGGTGCGGAAGGGCGCGTTCGTGATCCCGGCCATGGGGGCGAGGACGACGGGCGGGGAGACGATGTGCGGGCCGATCCGGAGCGGCGCGGCGGGCGCGTTCGAGGGCATGGACATCTCCCCATTGTCCCGCACCCGATCGCGGACCCGTCACGCGCACGGACCCTGCCCCGTCGCGCACGCGGACTGACGCCCGTCACGCGCACGGACGAACACGTCCGGCGATTCATTAGTTAGGCGCACTATTGAGTCGAGCGTACGATGGGGCGCATGCCCGAGCTCAGCCGCCGCCGCCGTCTGCTGGTGCTCGCGATCTGCTGCACCAGCCTCCTGATCGTGAGCCTGGACAACACCGTCCTGAATGTCGCCCTGCCCTCGATGCAGCGCGATCTCGACGCGAGCCTCGCGGGGCTCCAGTGGACCATCGACGCCTACACCCTCGTCCTCGCGGCGCTGCTGATGCTGGCCGGGTCGACGGCGGACCGGATCGGCCGCAAACGGGTCTTCATGGCGGGCCTGGTCGTCTTCTCCGTCGGCTCGCTGCTGTGCTCCCTCGCCCCGAACCTCGAATCGCTGGTCGCGTTCCGGATGGTGCAGGCGGTCGGCGGCTCGATGCTCAACCCGGTCGCGATGTCGATCATCACCAACACGTTCACGGACCCGCGCGAGCGGGCGCGGGCGATCGGCGCGTGGGGCGCGGTGGTGGGCATCTCGATGGCGGCGGGCCCGATCATCGGCGGGCTCCTCGTCGAGTCGGTCGGCTGGCGCTCGATCTTCTGGATCAATCTGCCGGTCGGTCTGGCCGCGCTGCTGCTGACCTGGCGGTACGTCCCCGAGTCCCGTGCGGCGAAGGCCCGCCGCCCCGACCCCGTCGGACAGCTCCTCGTCATCGCGCTGCTCGGCTCCCTCACGTACGCGATCATCGAGGCGCCGACCGCGCCCCTCGCCGAGACCCTGGCCCTCGCCGGTGTCGCCCTCGCCGCGCTCCTCGCCCTCCTCCGCTACGAGCCCCGCCGCGACGAACCCCTGATCGACCTGCGCTTCTTCCGCTCGGCCCCGTTCAGCGGGGCGACCGTGATCGCGGTCAGCGCGTTCGCCGCGCTCGGCGGTTTCCTCTTCCTGTCGACGCTGTATCTGCAGAACGTGCGCGGCCTGGACGCCCTGCAGGCCGGTCTGTGGATGCTCCCGATGGCGCTCCTGTGCTTCGTCTGCGCGCCGATCGCCGGACGGCTGGTCGGCAGCCGGGGCCCGCGGCTGCCCCTGCTCATCGCCGGGGTCGCGATGACCGCGAGCGGGGTGCTCTTCGCCGCGTTCGAGGCCGAGACCGGGAACGTCACCCTCGTCATCGGCTACGTCCTCTTCGGCCTCGGCTTCGGCTTCGTCAACGCGCCCATCACCAACACGGCCGTCTCCGGCATGCCCCGCGCCCAGGCCGGTGTCGCCGCCGCGGTCGCCTCCACCAGCCGCCAGATCGGCCAGACCCTGGGCGTCGCGGTCATCGGCGCGGTCCTGGCGGCGGGCATCGGCGCCTCCTCGTACGCCGACTCCTTCGTCTCGGCCGCCCGCCCCGCCTGGTGGATCCTCACGGCCTGCGGCTTCGTCGTACTGATCGTCGGTGCCCTCACCACAGGCACCTGGGCCCGCCACACCGCCGACCGCACGGCCGAACGCCTGGAGTCACCGGAGGTACGGGACTCGGCGGGGGTTCGGCCCTAGTACTGCAACCGCATCTGGCGTGACGGATGGTCGGCGGTCTCGTTGGTATGACTGTGTGCTGATGCGCTGACGGTTGAGCAGGTCGAGTCGTGGTCCGAGGGGGTGGCCGGGCTCCATGCCCGGTTCGCCCACCGTTTCGGCAGGTCGGAGCCCCGCGAGCGGGCGCTGGACTACCTGAACGGACTCGTCGCGCCGCTGGAGAAGAAGAACGGGTGGACGCTGTCCGAGCAGGTCGGGCAGCTCCGCCCGGACGGCGTCCAGCGCCTGCTCAACCACTCCGACTGGGACGAGAACGCGGTCCGCGACGATGTGCGCGACTTCGTCGTGGAGACCATCGGAGCCAAGAACGCGGTCCTGATCTGCGACGACACCGGTTTCCTGAAGAAGGGCACCAAGTCCGCCGGAGTCCAGCGGCAGTACACAGGTACCGCCGGCCGCACGGAGAACTGCCAGATCGGGACCTTCCTGGCCTACGCCTCCGCCAGGGGGCGGGCATTGATCGACCGTGAGCTCTACATCCCCGTTTCCTGGACGGATGACCGTGAGCGCTGCCGCGCAGCCGGGATCGACGACGAGATCCCCTTCGCGACCAAGAATGAGCACTGCAAGTGGATGCTGCAACGTGCCGTCGACGCAGGCATCCCGTTCGCGTGGGTCACCGCTGACGAGGCATACGGGCAGGTCAAGCACCTGCGGGTATGGCTGGAGGAACGCAGGATCGCGCACGTACTGGCCACCAAGGTCAACGACACCGTGACCACGGCGGACGGCGGCGACGCCAGGGTGGACCAGTTGGTCGCCGCCCTGCCCAGGCAAGCGTGGAAGCGGGTTTCCGGGGGCCAGGGCGCGCACGGCGAACGGATCTACGACTGGGCCCGCGTCGCCATCCGCCCGTACTGGGAGAACGGCTTCGGGCACTGGGTTCTGGCCCGCCGCAGCATCAGCGACCCCACCGAGATCGCCTACTACGTCTGCTACGGATCGGTGGCCTCCCGGCTGAAAGACCTGGTCAAGGTAGCCGCCGCGAGGTGGGCGGTGGAGGAGTGCTTCCAGACCGCCAAGGGCGAGTGCGGCCTGGACCACTACCAGGTGAGGCTCTACCGGGCCTGGTACCGCCACATCACCCTGGCCATGGCCGCCCTCGCCTACCTGACCGCCGTCCGCGCCGCAGAAGCCGCAAAAGGGGCGGAGCGAACGACGAGCAAGACCTCATACCCCTCAGCGTCCCGGAGATCCGCCGACTGATCGGCCACATCATCGTCACGCCCCGCCACCACAGCAACGACCATCATCTGCACTGGTCACGCTTCCGACGACGCAGCCAGGCCCGTGCCCGCCGCTCCCACTACAAACGCCGAGGCCACAACCCGCAGATGCGGTTGCAGTACTAGGCCATGGGGATGCGGGACGCGCTGGTGACGACCCTGCTGGTCCAACTGGCCGGAGTGGCACTGACCGTGGGGCCGAGCCTCGGATTGCCGCGCGTGGTGCGATGAGGGAGGAGAGGAGCAAGGAGGAAGGAGGAAGGAGGGATGGGGATGAGGGAGGGGGCACCCGAGGGGCGGGGTAACCAATGGGATAACTCATCGTTCAATCTCCCCTGTTGATGTTCGTCTTCCCGCACACTCCTCACGGACTCACGAGGACTCGCGGACCACGGCTGGAGACGGCATGCAGCAGATCAACACGAGCAAGGTGAGCCGCTGGGACCAGCACGGGCGGGAACACACCGTGCGGGTCCAGCGCTCCGGGGCGCAGCGCACGATCAGATGCGACACCTGTGGCTGGCGCAAGGGCGCGCAGTTCCTGCCGTGGCTGAAGGCCGAGGAACACCTCGCCGAGGCCCACCAGGCGACGGTGGACCCGACGGACTCGTAACACCGCCCACGGTCAGGCCAGTTGATCGAGGGCCTCGGCGACCTGGTCCATCACATGCTGCCAGTGGCCCCGTTGGTGCTCCCGCTCCTCGGGGCCGGCCATGCGCTCCTGATGGAAGACGAGCACCGACCTGCCGCCCCCGGCCGCCGAGACGGCGACCTGGACGGTCGTCTCGCCGTACGTGACACGGATACGGTCACCGGGCCGATAGCCGCGCACCTCACCCGTGGCGCCCGAGTCGGTCTCGTACGCGGCGCCGCGCTCGGGAGCGAGCCGCGCCCCGGCCCCGAGCCACAGCTCCAGCCCGCGCGGCCCGCTGATGAACTCCCATACGGCGGAGGGCGATTGGGGCAGGGTGCGGGAGACACCGACCTGCCATCCGGCGTCCTTGGTGAGTCCGGTGGATCGCGTGGCCATGGGGATCACCCTTTCTCGTGGAGTGCTGCCGGACCGGACCGCTACTCGACCGGGGCGGTCCCGGAGCGGCGTACCCGGTGGGCGCGGACCTTGTGGCGGTTGCCGCAGTGCTCCATCGAGCACCAGCGGCGGCGGCCGGGGCGTGAGGTGTCGACGTAGAGGAGATAGCAGCGGTCGCCGGCGCACATCCGTATGCGTTCCGCGTACGGCCCGGTGAGGAGGTCGACGGCGTCGCGGGCGACCGTGGAGAGGAGCTGCGCGCCGGTCGCCGTTCCGGTGGCCCAGGTCCGGGTGCCGTCCGCGCCGATCGCCGGGGCGAGCGGGGGGCGGGCCGCGGCCTCGTTGACGAGGGCGAGGTCGGCGGCGTCCGCCGGGGCTACGCCCAGCTCGGGGAGCCCGGTGCCGCCGACGACGCGGGAGACGACCGTACGGGTCAGCGCGTCGCGCAGCCGTCGGGCGTACGCCACGTCGTCCGCCGTGATGTGGAGAGCGAGGGGCGTGGGGGTGAGCCGGGACTGATCGGCCCATGCGACCAGGTCGTCGGGGGTGTGCAGCACCTCGTGGCGGGTCAGGGCGCCGGGGCCGCCGGTGACGAGCAGCTCCAGACAGAGAGCGCCCGGATCGAACCGGTAGACGTTCCCGGAGTAGGACCGCAGCCGGATGCCATCCGCTGCCGACACTCCCGACACCCCCTTCGCAGCCGATGCCCTGGACGTCGAACCCATGTAACCAATATAACCGGTTACATGGCTACGACCACCGCACTGAACTGGAAACTGGTCATCGACACCCGGGACGCCCAGCCCCTGGCCGATTTCTGGGCCGCGGCGCTGGGCTACGAGGTGGAGGACCCGAGCGCGCTCATCACCCATCTCCTGGCCACGGGCGACCTTCCCGAGGCCGCCGTCGCCGAGCACAACGGCCACCACGTCTTCCGCGGCTACGCCGCCGTCCGCCACCCCGACGACCCGTACGACCCCTTCACCGGCATCGGCAAGGGCCGCCGCCTCCTCTTCCAGGACGTCCCCGAGCCCAAGACGGTCAAGAACCGCCTCCACATCGACATCCACGCGGGCCCCGACGGCCTGACCTCCCTGGTCACCCGCCTGGAAACCCTGGGCGCCACCCGCGTCGAGGAGTTCGACCGGGGTCCGGCGGGGCACTGGTGGTTGCTGCGGGATCCGGAGGGGAACGAGTTCTGCGCGGCGTAGGTGGGTGCAGGTGTGGGAGCCGCCCGGCGACGGGGCCCGGCAAGTGCCCTGCGGGCAGCCCGTGGTGGCGGGTGGACACGGGCAGCGACTTCCATCACTGGAACGGCGTGGTGGCCCTGTCGACGGAGACCGCGCCCCACCCCTACGGCGAACCGGAACTCTTCCGTACCGATCCCCCGCCGGAGTCGCTGGCCCCGGGTGACGTGTGCCGGGTCGGCATACCGCCGACGACCGTCCATGTCACCTCGGTGGACCATTTCGATCCGCCGCAGGAGACGGGGTGCCCGCCCCGGCCCCTTCAGACCCGCAACCCCCGCACCACCAGTTCCACGACCGCCTCGAACTGGGCCTCGATGTCCGGTTGTTGCCAGGTGGGGGCGTAGGAGGGGTCGTGGAAGCGGGCCGTGGCGTGGAAGACGGCTCGGGCCGTGGGGGTGGGGGCGGTGGGGGTGAAGGTGCCGGACTCGGTGCCGGACTCGATGACGCGGGCGAGCTGGGCGGTGAGGTCGGCGATATGCGTGCCGACGGCCTCGCCGTTCTCCTCGGCCAGGACGTGGTACGTGGCGAACAGCTCGGGATCGTCACCCGCCTTGCGGCGCTTCGCCTCGAAGAGCGCCGCGAGCCAGGCCCGCAGCCGCGCCTCGGGGTCGCCGTCCCCGGCGGCGATCGCGGTGAGCGTCGCCGTCGTACGGTCCAGCCAGCGCTTGGTCACCGCCTCCCGCAGCACCGCCTTCGTACGGAAGTGGCGGTAGACGCTGCCGTGGCTGACGCCGAGCGCGCGGGCCACGTCGACCACGGTGGCCTTGGCGGGCCCATGGCGGCGCAGGACCTCCTCGGTCGCTTCGAGGATGCGCTCGGCGGTCAGGATCTCGGACGTCGGTGACATGGGGGGAACCGTACCCGGCGCGACGATCAGCGTTCGCTGTCGAGGTGTGCCATCTGGGCCGCCGGGTA
Source organism: Streptomyces phaeolivaceus (assembly GCF_009184865.1). NCBI lineage: Bacteria > Bacillati > Actinomycetota > Actinomycetes > Kitasatosporales > Streptomycetaceae > Streptomyces > Streptomyces phaeolivaceus. The sequence continues at coordinate 2,908,167 of NZ_CP045096.1, forward strand.
GCGGTCGCCCGCCGCCGCGTCGGCCGGGACGGCGTCCTCGATCGCCGCCAGGTCGGCCGCGTCCAGGGTCACCTCCAGCGCGCCCAGCGCCTCGGCCAGCCTGTCCCGGCGGCGGGCCCCGACGAGCGGGACGATGTCCTCACCGCGCGACAGCACCCAGGCGATCGCGATCCGCGCGACCGACGCCCCCTTCTGCTCGGCGATCTTCCGCAGGGCGTCGACCAGGTCCAGGTTGTGCTGGAGGTTCTCCCCCTGGAAGCGGGGCGAGAAGGCCCGGAAGTCCCCCGCCGCCAGCTGCCGGTCACGGGTGAAGTGGCCGGAGATCAGGCCCCGGGAGAGCACGCCGTACGCCGTGACCGCGATGCCCAGCTCCCGCGTGGTCGGCAGGATCTCGTCCTCGATACCGCGCGAGATGAGCGAGTACTCGATCTGGAGGTCCGTGATCGGGGCCGTGGCGGCGGCCCGGCGGATCGTCTCCGCGCCGACCTCGCTCAGGCCGATGTGGCGGACGTACCCCTTCTCCACCAGCTCCGCGATCGCGCCGACCGTCTCCTCGATCGGGACGTCGGGGTCGACCCGCGCGATCCGGTAGACGTCGATGTGGTCGGTGCCGAGGCGCTGCAGGGAGTACGCGGCGAAGTTCCGCACCGCCGCCGGGCGGCCGTCGTATCCGGACCAGCCTCCGTCCGGGTCACGCAGCGCCCCGAACTTGACGCTGGTCAGCGCCTGCTCCCGATGTGCGGCGGGCGCCGCGCGCAGGGCCTCGCCGATCAGCAGTTCGTTGTGGCCCATGCCGTAGAAGTCGCCCGTGTCCAGCAGGGTCACACCGGCTTCGAGGGCCGCGTGGATCGTCGCGATCGACTCGGCCCGGTCGGCCTCGCCGTACAACGCGGACATACCCATACAGCCGAGGCCGAGGGCGGAGACCTGGGGGCCGGTGGATCCGAGGGTGCGGGTCTGCGGTGTCGTCGTCATGCCCCCACAATGACATGACAGATGACAGATTTCAATATCTGTCATCTGCTAGCTGTTAGCTGTCATCTGTTAGCTGTCATGCGTCAGTAGGGCTTCGCCGTTCCCCGCTCTCCGTCAGCCCTGCCGCAGCGGTATCGCCAGGTCCACCACCTGCCGTCCCTTCGGGAAGGCGCCCGCCGGGCTCGCCTTCCCCGTCAGCAGGTCGACGCCGAAGAGTCGATTCCCCGTCACCGCGTACCCGGCGTTCACCCCGCCGCCCGTCGAGCTGTAGATGTCGAATCCGGAGGACGGCGGGGCGTCGACGCCGAGGTTGCCGGTGGGCGCGAGGCTGCCCGTGTTGGCCGGGGACTGGACCGACACCCGGTCCTGGGCGGTGTCGAGGTCGAAGAGGGTGGTCGCCGTCGTGGTGTCGAGGTCGTTGTTGGTGTACGCCGCCCCGGTCACCCCCTGGGCCGTGACACCGGCCGTGGCGGGCGGCACCGGCGGGTTGGTCAGGGTGCCGTCGACGGCTGTGGTACCGGCGGCCGGGGCGCCCTGGGCGTCGTCGAGGTTGTGGCGGAGGTTCTGGCCGGTGTCGCTGATCACCCTCAGACGGTTGGCGGCGGGGTTGAAGTCCACCCCGTACGCCTTGCCCCGGAGGGCGACCGTGAGCTGGGAGACCTTGGTGGCCTTGGCGCCCACCTCGCGGATCGTGTAGATGCCGCCCCGGTCGCCGACGCCGTACAGCTTGTTGTTCTGGACGCGGTAGTCGATGCCGACGAGCCTTGTGTCGCCCTTGAGGCCGTCCAGCCTGCCGAGCGGGACGGCGGCGGCCGGCTTGTCGACGCGGAAGACGACGAGCCGCTGGTCGGCGGTGAGCCCGACGGCCTTCAGGCCTCCGGGCACCTTCGCCCCACCGCCCGGAGCGCCCCCCTTGGACTCGACGGACTCGACGGACTCGACACCGGCCCCGAGACCGGCGGAGCCGTCCTGCGAGCCCTCGGCCGACGCCGACGACCCGGACGACCCGGACGATCCAGATGATGCCGACGATCCGGATGACCCGGATGACCCGGATGATCCGCCCAGCGCTCCCGCCCCGACCGCGCCGACCGTCCCGATCGCCACCGCCATCGTGAGTACGCCGATGATCGCTTGCTTGCGCATATACGCCCCCGTGATCCGCTCGGCCCGCCCCCTGCGGGCCGTATGCCCCCTTCTTCGGCGCGGGCGCGGGTCCGGATTGGTCACCTACGGGAATTGTCATTCCGTTGGACACGATTCATCCGCTCTCGGAGAATTTGCGGGGTGACCATACGTATCGCCACCTTCAACGCCGAGAACCTCTTCCGCCGGCCGACGGTGTTCGGCCTCGACGACGACGCGCGGCGCAAGGAGGTCCTGGACGACTTCACCGAACTGGTCGCTCTCCTCGGCAAGGAGATCTACCAGGAGGCGGACAGGGCGCGGATCGCCGAGCTGATCGTGAAGCACGACGCGCACGACTCGAACCCGGGCAGCCGCCGACCGTTCCTCGTCAACCAGCCCCGGGGCGGCGCCAAGCTCTACACGGTGTCCACGACGGGCGGCCCGGCCATCAAGATCGTCGCCAAGGGGCGGCCCAAGTGGTCCGGTTGGGCCGAGCTGGTGCGCGGTGACATCAGCTGGGACGCGGTGGAGAACACCGCCCGGGTGATAGCCGAGGTGGACGCGGACATCCTGCTCACCGTGGAGGTCGAGGACCGGCTCACCCTGGACCGCTTCAACACCCAGGTGCTGGGCGGCACGCTGGGGCACGACCCGTACCCGTTCAATCTGCTCGTCGACGGCAACGACAGCCGGGGAATCGACGTCGGCATCCTCAGCCGCTTCCCGGTCACCTCCGTGCGGTCGCACATCTTCGACCTCGGCGACAACGGCACGCCGGTGTTCAGCCGGGACTGCCCCGAGTTCGAGGTGGAGGTCGGCGACGAGCCGCTGTGGATCCTCGGCAACCACTTCAAGAGCAAGGGCTTCGGCAAGGCCTCCGAGAACGACAAACGCCGCAGGGCGCAGGCCAGGCGGGTCAGGGAGATCTACGAGGCCGCGCTCGCCCGCTCGTCACGGGTCGTCGTCGCCGGCGACCTCAACGACTCCCTCGCGAGTCCCCCCATCAAGCTCCTCCTCGACGCGGGTCTGCGCGAGGCCATGACCCACGACAGCTACGGCACCCAGCCCCCCGGCACCCACGGCACCGGCAAGCGCGACGAACAGAAGCTCGACTACCTCATGTTCAGCCCCGAGTTGTGGGACCGGGTGACGCACGTCGGCGTGGAGCGCCGGGGCATCTGGGCCCCGAGAACCTTCGAGTCCTTCACCACGGTCACGTCGAAACTCGACCAGGCCTCGGACCACGCGGCCCTCTTCGCCGACCTGGACCTGTGAACACACAGTTCCCCGGCCCACCACGGGGGCGCGGGGAACTGCGCGACCGGCCACGACGAACCCGCGGCCGCTCAATCACCTGAACAAGGCAACCCCTCAGGCGCCCACGAGCCGACCCGCGAGGTAACCCTCGATCTGGTCCAGGGAAACCCGCTCCTGCTTCATCGAGTCCCGCTCACGCACGGTCACCGCGTTGTCGTCGAGCGTGTCGAAGTCGACCGTCACGCAGTACGGCGTACCGATCTCGTCCTGGCGGCGGTAACGGCGCCCGATCGCGCCCGCGTCGTCGAAGTCGATGTTCCAGTTCTGCCGCAGCGCCGCCGCGAGCCCCTTCGCCTTCGGGGACAGCTCGGGGTTGCGGGACAGCGGGAGCACCGCCACCTTCACCGGCGCGATGCGGTGGTCGAGCCGCAGCACCGTCCGCTTCTCCAGCTTGCCCTTGGCGTTGGGCGCCTCGTCCTCGGTGTACGCGTCGAGGAGGAAGGCCAGCATCGTGCGGCCGACACCGGCGGCCGGCTCGATGACGTACGGCGTGTACCGCTCGCTCGACTCCTGGTCGTAGTACGACAGGTCCTGGCCGGAGGCCTTGGAGTGGGCGGAGAGGTCGAAGTCGGTGCGGTTGGCGACGCCCTCCAGCTCACCCCACTCGTTGCCGCCGAACTGGAAGCGGTACTCGATGTCGGCGGTGCGCTTGGAGTAGTGGGAGAGCTTCTCCTGCGGGTGGTCGTACCACCGCATGTTCTCCTCGCGCAGACCCAGGCCGGTGTACCAGTTCCACCGCTCCTGCATCCAGTACTCCTGCCACTTCTCGTCCTCGCCCGGCTTGACGAAGAACTCCATCTCCATCTGCTCGAACTCGCGGGTGCGGAAGATGAAGTTGCCGGGCGTGATCTCGTTGCGGAAGGACTTGCCCATCTGCGCGATGCCGAACGGCGGCTTGCGGCGCGAGGTGGTCTGCACCTGGGCGAAGTTGGTGAAGATGCCCTGGGCGGTCTCGGGACGCAGATACGCGACGGAGCCGGTGTCCTGGGTGGGGCCGAGGTGCGTGGAGAGCAGACCCGAGAACTGCTTGGGCTCGGTGAACTGGCCCTTGGTGCCACAGTTGGGGCAGTTGACGTCCGCGAGGCCGTTCTCCGGGAGACGGCCCTTCTTCGCCTCGTACGCCTCCTCCAGGTGGTCCGCGCGGAACCGCTTGTGGCAGGAGGTGCACTCGGTGAGCGGGTCGGAGAAGGTGGCGACGTGGCCGGAGGCGACCCAGACCTCGGGGGCCAGGATGACGGACGAGTCGATACCGACCACGTCCTCGCGCGACGTCACCATGTAGCGCCACCACTGACGCTTGATGTTCTCCTTGAGCTCGACACCCAGCGGTCCGTAGTCCCAGGCGGCACGCTGGCCGCCGTAGATCTCGCTGCACGGGAATACGAAGCCACGGCGCTTGCTCAGGCTGACGATGGTGTCGATCTTGTCGGCGGCCACGGTGCTCTCTTCATTACGACGACGGGCGACGAAGCGATGCGCTCCGGGAGGGAAGCGAACGCGCTTCAGAGCGAATGCCTCAGATTACCGGCGGAGGCCGCCCCGCAATCAAATCGGTTCGGTTCGGTTCGGTGTCAGACCGGACATAGGCCTTACCAAGGGCTTACCACCCGGCTTGTTGACAATCGTTTCCAGATAAGATGAAAATGACTGTCATGAACGCAGTACGACGACGAGTCCTGATACCCGCGGCGGCGACCGCGGCCGCCGCCCTGAGCCTCACCACGCTCTCGGCCTGCTCCACCGACAGTGCCGCCGCCGGCAACACGGACAGGTTCGACGTCGTCGCGTCGTTCTACCCGATGGCCTTCCTCGCCGAGCAGATCGGCGGGAAGTACGTGAACGTCACCAGTCTGACCGAACCCGGCCAGGAGCCGCACGACCTGGAGATCAGCGCCAAGCAGACCGCCGCGCTCCAGGAGTCGGACGCCGTGCTCTACCTCAAGGGTCTCCAGCCCTCCGTGGACGACGCGGTCGCGCAGTCCGGGCTCAAGACGAGGATCGACGCCGCCACGCTGACCACCATGGAGCACCACGGCAACGAGGTCGGCGGCCACTCGGCCGAGCACGACGAGCACGAGAACGAGGAGCTGGCGGGCAACGACCCCCACATCTGGCTCGACCCCGTGAAGTACGCCGAGGTCGCCAAGGGTGTCGGCGCGGCCTTCGAGAAGGCCGACCCCGACCACGCGGACACCTACAAGACCAACACCGAGGCCCTGGTCATGAAGCTGGGCGCGCTGGACGACCAGTTCGAGAACGGCCTGAAGAACACGGACACCAAGGTATTCATCACCACGCACGCCGCGTTCGGCTACCTCGCCGAGCGCTACGGTCTCACCGAGGAGGCCATCTCCGGTCTCGACCCCGAGTCCGAGCCGAGTGCCGCGCGGGTCAAGGAACTTGAGAAGATGGCGAAGGCCGACGGTGTGACCACGGTGTTCTACGAGACACTCGTCAGCGACAAGACCGCGAAGACCATCGCCGCCGACGCGAACCTCAAGACGGACGTCCTCGACCCGATCGAGGGCATCACCGAGAAGTCGCGCGGCAAGGACTACTTCTCGGTCCAGGAAGCCAACCTCAAGGCCCTCCGCAGCGCCCTGGGAGCCAAATGACCTTGTCGATCATCCGGAGGCAGCAGGCATGAGCGAGCCCGTCATCTCGTTGCGCGGAGTCCGCGCCGAACTGGGCTCGCGCACCGTCCTGCGCGGCATCGACCTCACCGTGAACCGCGGTGAGGTCGTCGCGCTGCTCGGCGCCAACGGCTCCGGCAAGTCCACCGCCGTACGCACCGTGATCGGTCAAGTGCCGGTCAGCGAGGGCGAGATCGAGCTGTTCGGCACCCCCCGGCGCCGCTTCCGCGACTGGCGGCGCCTCGGCTACGTACCGCAGCGCACCACGGCGGCGGGCGGTGTCCCGGCGACGGTGACGGAGATCGTGGCCTCGGGCCGGCTCTCCCGCACCCGCCTCGGCATCCTGCGCGGGGCCGACCACGAGGCGATCCGGCACGCCCTGGAGCTGGTCGGCATGGCGGACCGCGCCAAGGACTCGGTGAACGCCCTCTCCGGCGGCCAGCACCAGCGCGTCCTGATCGCCCGCGCGCTCGCCTCCGAACCCGAACTGCTGATCATGGACGAGCCGATGGCGGGCGTCGACCTGGCCAGCCAGGAGGTGCTCGCCGAGACGCTCCGGGGACAGGTCGAGCGCGGTACGACCGTGCTGCTGGTCCTGCACGAACTGGGCCCGCTGGAGCCGCTGATCGACCGTGCGGTGGTCCTCCGCGACGGCTGTGTGACGCACGACGGCCCGCCCCCGAAGGCGGTCGGCCAGCACGCGCTGCCCGGCCACGACCACGTCCACCCGCACGCGGCACCGGGCACGGAGCCGCTCCGCACGGGCCTGCTGAGCTGAGAAGACGAAGGCATACGACCATGGAATTCCTCGACTACGCCTTCATGCAGCGGGCCCTGCTCGCCGCCGTCCTCGTCGGCGTCACCGCCCCCGCGATCGGCATCTACCTCGTCCAGCGCCGCCAGGCCCTCATGGGCGACGGCATCGGCCATGTCGCGATGACCGGCGTCGGCCTCGGCTTCATGCTCTCCTGGTCACCGGTGTGGATGGCGACGCTGGTGTCCGTGGTCGGCGCGGTGGTCATGGAACTGATCCGCTGGTACGGGAAGACCCGCGGCGACATCGCGCTCGCCATGCTCTTCTACGGCGGTATGGCGGGCGGTGTGATGCTCATCAACCTCGCGCCCGGCGGCACCAACGCCAATCTGATGTCGTTCCTCTTCGGTTCGCTGTCGACCGTGTCACAGGAGGACATCACCGCGATCTGTGTGCTGGCCGCGTTCGTGATCGTGATGACGCTGGCGCTGCGGCGGCAGCTGTTCGCGGTCAGTCAGGACGAGGAGTTCGCCCGGGTCACCGGTCTGCCGGTGCGCGCGCTGAACCTGCTGACGGCGGTCACGGCGGCGGTGACCGTGACGGTCGCCATGCGTGTCGTCGGTCTGCTGCTGGTGTCCGCGCTGATGGTCGTCCCCGTGGCCGCCGCGCAGCAGCTGACCCGCAGTTTCGCGGCGACCTTCGCGGTCGCGGTCGCCATCGGGGTCTCGGTGACCATCGGCGGCACGGTCACCTCGTACTACCAGGACGTGCCGCCCGGCGCGACGATCGTGCTGCTCGCCATCGCCGCGTTCATGGCGCTGACCGCGTTGGCGGCCCCGCTGGCCAGGAGGCGGGCGAAGGCGCTGGAGGCGGCGGCCGGCGACCCGGCGGAGTGTGTGATCCCGGGGCCCCGGGACGCGGCCGGGGCGGGGGTGGCCAGGGACACGGTTCCGACCGCCCGGGGCCCCGTCGAGGGGGCCACGGGATGACCGGCGTCTGACCGGGGTCCGTGCGGACTGGCACAATGGCCCCCGCAAGACCGCTACGTGAGGAGGCAACGGTGACGACCGCCGGACCCGTACGAGGTCGTTCCACCCGGCAGCGGGCGGCCGTGGCCGCGGCACTCGACGAGGTCGACGAGTTCCGCAGCGCCCAGGAACTCCACGACATGCTCAAGCACAAGGGCGACTCGGTGGGGCTCACCACCGTCTACCGCACGCTCCAGTCCCTCGCCGACGCGGGCGAGGTCGATGTCCTGCGCACCTCCGACGGCGAGTCCGTCTACCGCCGCTGCTCGACCGGCGAGCACCACCACCACCTGGTCTGCCGGGTCTGCGGCAAGGCCGTCGAGGTGGAGGGCCCGGCGGTCGAGAAGTGGGCCGACGCGATCGCCGCCGAACACGGCTTCGTGAACGTCGCCCACACGGTGGAGATCTTCGGCACCTGCGCGGAGTGCGCGGCAAAGTAACCCGAGTTCCGGCCCGGGGCTGGGCCGGGTGGGCGTCGATGCCGCCGCGCGAGGTCCGGCGGGCGTCGCCGCCGCCGCGCGGGCCCGGGGTTTCCGGCGGCACCTCGCCGTTGCGGGCACGGGCCGCCGTTCCGCAGCGCCCGCCCGCGCATGCCGCCTTCAGGCGCCCGGCGCCCACCCTCGGGCTCTCGCCGTTCAGACCCCGCCGGGGCTCCCAGTCCGGCGGCGCCCGGCGCGCGTCGGCGGCGCCGCGCAAGGCCCGAGGCTCCAGGCGGCGCCTGCGCGCTCGGTCGGCCCACGCCAGGATCTGCCCCTGCCCCCGCCCGCTGCCCCGTCCGTCCCGCAGCGCCCTCCCCCGGCGGCAGCCTTCAGGCGCCCGCCGGGCGCCCCCTTCGCCGCCCGTCCGTACGCTCTCGCGTCTCAGATGCCCGAGTGGCTCGTCAGGTGCGTCGTCGTCGGTGTCCCGGTCGGGGGCATCGGGCGGCGGACGGTGGTGAAGAGGCGGGAGAGGAGGGCCGAGCGGCCCTGGTCGGCGGCGTTCGGGGCGAGGGCGGCGACGCCCGCGTGGAGCCACTGGTCCCAGTCCGGCCGGTCGGCCGGGGCCAGGCGGCCGTGGGCCTCGGCCATGTCCAGGATCCTGGTGCCTATCTGGGTCGCCATCGAGCCACCGTGGAAGCGGTAGCGGCTGCCGATGACTCCGAGGTGACAGACCTCCGCCCGCCCGCCGGCCAGGGCGATGGAGATGTTGAGGAAGGCCTCCACCCCGAAGTCCGCCGGCAGCGGGGCGGCGCGCAGCAGCCGGGTCCGGACGGCACGGTAGCCGGTGAGCGCGTTGGCGCCGAGATGGCCGACCTCCGGGAAGAACCGGGCGGTGAGCGGCTCGTAGATGGTGAAGGTCGACGCCAGGATGGTGCCGGGGTGGTCGTACTCGTAGTCGCCGACCACATGGTCCGCCGTACCGCCGGCCGCGGCCTCGCGCAGCAGCGCGGGCACGTTCCGCTCCGAGGTGGCGAGGTCCGCGTCCAGGAAGCACGTCCACTCGCTGTCGACCGCCGACACGGCCAGCCGCATGGCCGCGCCCTTGCCGAGCGGGCCGCCGATCACCTCCGCGCCCGCCTCACGGGCCCGCCGGGCCGTGTCGTCGGTCGAGCCGCTGTCGACGACCAGCACCCGGTCGCCGGGCCGTGCGGCGGCGAGGGCCTGACCGACGATCGTGGCCACCATGGCCTCTTCGTCGTGTGCCGGAATCACGAACGCGAACAAGCGGAACCCCCGTGGAAGATCGAACAGTTGCTCGTGATCTTCAAGTGCTGGCGCCCACGGCCTATTCCCGGTGGTCCCGCCCGAAGCAGCGCTCCAGCTCGTTCAGTTCGTAGAAGGAACTGTTCCTCGACACCGGCCGGCAACCGCTCTTGAAGGCGGTCTCCTTCTCGTTGTAGAACATGCGCACGAGATACGTGGACCCCTTCCTGAAGACGTCCCACTGGATGTTCGCGCCCAGCGGCGCCACGTCCGCCCCGCGCCAGGCGTTGTCGCCGTAGGTGTACGGCCGGGCCTCGGTGACCCCCTTCGTGCTGCCGGGCAGACCCATCAGCGCGGCCAGCGGGATGATCTCCTCGGCGTGGGTGAACCGCAGTTCGGCGCCGAGCTTGCTCGTGCCGTCGCGCTTGGCCTCGACCTGCTTGAAGAAGTCGTCGAGCAGGACGTTCGCCATCTTGTAGGTGATGTCGCTGTCGGCGAAGCTCGGGCCCTTCTCGTAGAAGTCCTCGACGTCCCCGAGGTAGCCGAACCAGGCGGCGTCGGCTTGCGAGATGTACCGGTTCATCCCCCAGCCCTTGCCGCCGGGGCTCTCCTCGCTCATCGCGGGAGCGATGGCGTAAAGGTTGTAGACGGCCTCGGCGGCGTCGACGGCGCTGCCGGTCGAGGCGAACTCACCGGCCTCGATCCGCTTCACGAAGGCCGGCTTGAAGATCTTCTTCAGGACGCTCGTGGCGGCGCGGGCGGTGGCCGGCTGGTCCTTGATGCCCTTCAGCGTGTCCGCGAGCCGCTGGTCGTTCGCCAGCCAGGTCTGATAGGCGGCGCCGCCCGAGGACTTGTGGAAGTACAGCAGGTCCTTGTCGGTGCGGGTGGGCCCGATGAGCGGCTTGACGGCCGGGGCGGCGTCCCCGAGGGCGGCGGCGAAGGTGTTGCCGCTGTCGACGGCCCGGCCCTGGCCGGAGCTGACCACGTCGATCTTCCCCGCGCTCCCGGGGTTCTCGGCGATCCGCTGGAACAGGCCCGGCAGCCGCTTCTCCAGCCGGGTGGCCGTGTCGCGCATCTCCTGCTTGCCGCGTCCGCTGAGGTTGCCGTAGCCGACCTTGGCCATGGCCGCTTCGAGCGCCCGCACCTCGGGGCCGAACTTCCGCCCGCGCGAGGTGAGTTGCCCCTCGCTCTCGGCCTTGTCCCACAGGGCGAGGATCAGATCGCCGTCCGAGCTGTCGGTGGCGGAGCGCGAGCCGTGCCGGGAGACGTTCTCGGTGAACACCGGGACGAAGCCCTTGGGCGCGCTCTGGTACGAGCGGGCGTTCTGCCGCGGCGCGTACGTGGCCTTCGTCCCGTAGGAGAGGGTGGTGGCCGAGGTGTGTCCGGGGGCGGCCTGCGCGGACAGCGGGGCGAGCAGCAGGGCGCCGAGCCCGAGGGCCACGGCGGCGGTGGTGCGTCTCATGGTGGGACCGTTCCGTCATGTCAGGGGAGAGGCAAAACAGGGGAGAACCGGGGGAAAGGGCGATCCGGGGATCTCCCCCATGTTTCGCGGACGACATGAACGCGCCATGACTGAAAAGTATGGTTCGCCCCAAGCGCCTCACAGGCGTGTGCCAAGCGCCGAGGCCGGAGCCGGGGCGCGTGGGCTCCGCTCAGCAGGACGAAGGTGTGCGGGGTCTCCGTGTACCGGGACACCTGGGACCAGCGGGCCGGGCGCTCGGTCCCGTGGTCGTGCCGGACGGTCACGCCCCACGGGTCCGGGACGGTGCGGGACAGCAGGACGAGTCCGACGACCGCGGCGACCGGTGTCACGAGGGCCTGGGCGTCGGGCGTACCGCCGAGGGCGAGGGCCAGGGCCGTCGCGAGCACGCCCGCTCCGGCGGAGAACCACAGCGGGCCCCGCCCTCAACAGCCGGCTACCGAGGCGCGCTCGGACGCGCGGACCGCCTCGCGGAAGTCACCGGCCACCGCCCGGTACACCAGCTCGACGTTCTCCCCTGCGGGCCCTGGGACCCCTGCGGCTCCAGCGGCCCCGCCCGCCCCACCGGCCCCACCGCCCCCACCGGCCTCCGCCAATGTCAGTCCTCCGTCCGGCCTTCCATCGCGCTCTCCATCGCCACCAGTTCCTCGTTCGGGATCGCGCCGCCGAAGCGGCGGTCGCGGGAGGCGAACTCCACGCAGGCGCGCCACAGATCACGGCGGTCGAAGTCCGGCCACAGCACGTCCTGGAAGACCATCTCGGCGTAGGCGCTCTGCCAGAGCAGGTAGTTGGAGGTGCGCTGCTCGCCGCTGGGGCGCAGGAACAGGTCCACGTCCGGCATGTCCGGGTAGTAGAGGTACTTCGCGAAGGTCTTCTCATTGACCTTGGAGGGGTCCAGCCGCCCCGCGCGGATGTCCTCGGCGAGCGCCTGCGCCGCGTCGGCGATCTCGGCCCGGCCGCCGTAGTTCATGCAGAAGTACAGCGTCAGCAGGTTGTTGTCCTTGGTCTGCTCCTGCGCGACCTGGAGTTCCTTGGCGACCGACTTCCACAGCTTGGGCATCCGGCCCACCCAGCGGACCCGGATGCCCAGTGCGTCGAGCTGGTCGCGGGTCTTGCGGATGAAGTCACGGTTGAAGTTCATCAGGAAGCGGACCTCGTCGGGCGAGCGCTTCCAGTTCTCGGTGGAGAAGGCGTACAGGGAGATGTTGCGCACACCGATCTCGATCGACCCCTGGAGGACGTCGAGCACGCGCTCGGCGCCGACCTTGTGGCCCTCGGTGCGCGGCAGCCCGCGCTCCTTGGCCCAGCGGCCGTTGCCGTCCATGACGATCGCCACATGCTTGGGGACCAGCTCGCCGGGGAGCTTGGGCGCGCGGGCGCCGGACGGGTGCGGTGTCGGTGCCTCGTACTCGCGGCGCTGACGCCCCAGGAACCCGCGTACCACCATGTGCTTCTCGTCTCCTCTGTACCGCTGTACCGCTGATGACTTACGACGTACGGTCTACGACTTTTCCACGTAGCGCAGGGAACGCAGGCCGCGCTCCAGGTGCCAGTGCAGATAGGCGGACACCAGCCCGCTGCCCTCCCGCACATGCCGCGGCTCGCTCGCGTCCGCGGTCTCCCAGTCTCCCGTAAGAAGCGCGGCGAGCAGTTCCAGCGTCTGCGGCGAGGGTACGACGCTGCCGGGCACCCGGCAGTCCACGCAGACGGAGCCTCCGGCGGCGACGGAGAAGAACCGGTTGGGGCCGGGCATGCCGCACTTGGCGCAGTCGCTGAAGCTGGGGGCGTAGCCGTTGACGGCGAGGGAGCGCAGCAGGAAGGCGTCGAGGACGAGGTGCGGGGCGTGCTCCCCGTTGGCGAGGGTGCGCAGCCCGCCGACGAGCAGCAGATACTGCTGCACGGCGGGCTCGCCCTCGTGGTCCGTGAACCGCTCGGCCGTCTCCAGCATGGCCGTGCCGGCGGTGTAGCGGGCGTAGTCGCTGACGATGCCGCCGCCGTAGGGAGCGATGGTCTCGCTCTGGGTGCACAACGGCAGCCCCCGGCCGATCAACTCGCTGCCCCGGGCGAAGAACTGCACGTCCACATGCGAGAAGGGTTCGAGCCGCGCCCCGAACTTCGACTTCGTCCGCCGCACCCCCCGCGCCACCGCCCGCACCCGCCCGTGCCCACGAGTGAGCAGCGTGATGATCCGGTCCGCCTCACCCAGCTTCTGGGTGCGCAGCACCACGCCGTCGTCGCGGAAGAGACTCATCGCGCGCCCCCGGGGGACTCCTGCTGGGGGTACGGGGGTCGGCCCCCGGGAGACCACAGCATGATCCGGTCCGCCTCACCCAGCCTCTGGGTGCGCAGCACCACGCCGTCGTCGCGGAACAGGCTCATGGCGTCCATTCTCGCCTACGGTCGGGCCGCGGCGGGACCTCGGTCCGCGGTCACCTCTTCAAGGGACCTCGCCCCGGCTGCGGGCGTTCTCGTACGCGGTGGCCGCGCGGAGCCGTTCTATGGTCGTGGCGGCGCGTACGGCCTCGGGGGCGCAGTCCCACTCGCGGCCTCCGCCGACCGGCCGCAGCTGTACGTACGGGCCCTCGTGGCCCATGACCCGGCCGACCCTGCCGGTGCGGATGTCGACCGCGTAGGTGCCGATCACCGGCTTCTTCCCGTTACCGCTCACCGCAGGGCCGCCGCCGAAATGGCCGGTACGGGCAGAACAATTCCCGCCCTCCCGGCCGTCCGCCGCAATTCCTCCACCGATTCCTCCGCCTCTTCGACGAGCCCGCCGAGTGTCGTCCCCCGGGCCCTTCCCCCCACTGCCTTCACGGTGCTCCCCCACACCATCGAATTTCACTCTTCGCGTCCCCCCGGTGACCTGCTGTGTCTAAACTCGGCGGGAGTCTGTCCCTTACAACTTCGGGGCGGCACAAAAGCGTTGGGCCTCGGCCAATTGATCCTGTTGATCCTGTTGATCCTGCGAGCCTGTATACAAATCCTGTGCATTCGCCCTCGCGTCCGGCCGACCCGCTGACCGCCGTCACCGACCCACCCCTGCGCCCCCTGCCCGAGCGCGCCGTCGCGCTGCTGCGCGGCCTCGGCGCCCCGCCCCGGCTCGCGGCGCATCTGCGGCTCGTGCACGACGTGGCGTACGAGCTGGCCGACTGGATGGAGCGGCGGCACCCGGGGCTGCCGTTCGACCGCGCGGGCGTGCTCTTCGGGGCGGCCACGCACGACATCGGGAAGATCACGCACCCCGGGGAGCTGTCGGGCCCCGGTTCCGCGCACGAGGAGGCCGGGCGCCGGCTGCTGCTGGAGCACGGGGTCGGGCCGGAGTGGGCGAGGTTCGCGGGGACGCACGCGGCATGGGCGGAGCCGGGGATCGGTATCGGTATCGGTATCGGTATCGAGGATCTGCTGGTTTCCCTCGCGGACAAGGTGTGGAAGAACAAGCGGGTCCGGGAGCTGGAGGATCTCGTCGTCGGGCGGCTGACCGAGGTGAGCGGCAGGCCCGCCTGGGAGGAGTTCCTCGCCCTCGACGACCTGCTGGAGGCGCTCGGCGCCGACGCGGACCGGCGACTGGCCTTCCAGGCGACCTACCCCGTCCACCCGCGGACCCGGCGGCCCTAGGGTCCTCAGGCCCGCCGACCGGACGACCCGGTGGCCGGACGACCCGGTGGCCGGACGGCCCGTGAACCCCGGGCTCCCTCACAGCATCGCCACAGATGGTCCTCAGTCACGTGGGGAATCTCCGCGTTGTCCACCTAAGATTCCCCTTGGTTCCCCCGTTTTCCGACAACTCACTGGCGCATCACGCGTCCTGGGAAACCACTCGGCGTGCATGAGCGTCGAACGTTGCGTGAGCAACCGCTGTCCCGGCGGTCCGACGGCACGGAAGATGGGGACCCGTGGAGCTGGAATTCCGACTGCTCGGCCCGGTCGAGGCGTGGCACGGTGACAGACCCCTGCGGCTGGGCGGGCCGAAACCCCGGGCGCTGCTGGCCGTACTGCTGCTCCGGGCCGGTCAGGTGGTGCCCGCGGACGCCCTCGTCGACGTGATCTGGGGCGACGAACCCCCGGACACCGCGCGGGCGCTGGTGCAGACGTATGTGTCGGCGCTGCGGCGGGCCCTGCCCGCCGGCGCGGCGGAGGCGATCGAGACCCGGCCGCCGGGCTATGTGATGCGGCCCGGCGTCGGACGGGTCGACCTCGCGGGGTTCGAGGCGCGCACGGCGGACGGGCGCCGGGCCGCCGCCGAAGGGGACCACGAGGAGGCCGCCCGGCTGCTGCGCGAGGCCCTGGAGCTGTGGCGCGGGCCCGCGCTCGGCGGGGTCGGGGAGGCGCTGCGGGGTGAGGCCGGACGGCTGGAGGAGGCCCGGCAGGCGGCCCTGGAGGAACGTATCGCCGCCGAACTGGAGACCGGCGGGCACGAGGCGGAGCTGGTCACCGAGCTGACCGCGCTGGTCGAGGACCATCCGGCCCGGGAGCGGCCACGCGGCCAGCTGATGCTGGGCCTGTACCGGCTGGGCCGGCAGGCCGACGCGCTGGCCGTCTACGCGGAGGGGCGGGCCGTGCTCGCCGAGGAGCTGGGGCTCGACCCCGGCCCGGAGCTGAACCGGCTGTACGAGGCCATCCTGCGGGCCGACCCGGCCCTACTGGCCCCGACCGCGGAAGCACCCCCGCCGGCCTCTCCCGCGCCCCGGCCGGTGTCCCTCCTGCCGCCCGCCATCGCGGACTTCACCGGCCGGGAGAAGGAACTCGCGCGGGTGGTCGAGGGGTTGACCGGCGAGCGGGAGGCGATGCCCGTGGTCGTGGTCTCGGGGGCCGCCGGGGTGGGCAAGTCCGCGCTCGCCGTGCAGGCCGCGCACCGGGTCGCCGGGGACTATCCCGACGGTCAGCTCTACGCCGAACTGCACGGCTTCAGCGAGCCCGTGCCGCCCGCCGAGGTCCTGGGCCGGCTGCTGCGGGCGCTCGGCGCCGACCCGCCGGAGGACACGGCCGAGCGCGGCGACCTGTTCCGCAGTCTGGTCGCCGGGCGGCGGATCCTGCTGGTCCTGGACGACGCCAACGGCGAGGCCCAGGTACGGCCGCTGCTGCCGGGCAGCGCCTCCTGCGGGGTCCTGGTGACCTCACGGGCCAGGCTCGGCGGGCTCGTCGGGGCCCGCCGCACCGATCTGGACGTCCTGGACGACGCCCGGGGCCTGGAACTGCTCACCCGGGTCACCGGCCCGGACCGCACCCCGGACGACCCGCGTGAACAGGCCGCCGCCCGCCGGATCGTGGAGCTGTGCGGCGGTCTGCCGCTGGCCCTGCGGATCGCGGGCGCCCGGCTCGCCACCCGCCGCCACTGGACGCCCAGCGTGCTCGCCGAGCGCCTCGCCGACGAGCACCGCCGCCTCGACGAGCTGTCCGTGGGCGATCTGGAGGTCCGGGCCGGCCTCGGCCTCAGCTACCAGGCCCTGGACGGCCGCGCCCGCCGCGTGCTGCGCCGTATCGCCGGCCTCGGCTCGGCCGATGTCGCCCTGTGGACGGTCGCCGCGCTCTCCGGCACCTCCGAGGACGAGGCCGAGGAGATCCTCGAACGCCTCCTGGACGCCCAGCTCATCAACTGCCCCGGCACCGACCAGGTCGGCCAGCCCCGCTACCGCCTGCACGACCTGGTCCGCGTCTACGCCACCGAACGCGCCGAGGCCGAGGACCCGGTGGACGACCGCACGGCAGCGGTCGGCAGAGCGCTCTCGGCGGGCCTGTGGCTGATGGACAGAGTGACGGAGAAGTCCCCGTCGGGCGCGGTCACTTTGCGACAGAGGCTCACACGAGCGCCCCTGCAGGGGCGCGGGGAACCGCGCGAGCAACCAAGGACAACCGAAAGCCGCGAAACAACAGAACCCCCCACCCCGGTAGGCGCCCAGACGACCCGCCGCGCCCTCGAAGACCCCTTCGCCTGGTTCGACGCGGAGGCGGACACCCTCACCAACGCGGTCGAGCGCGCCGCGGCGATGGGCCTGCACACCCTCGCCTGCGAAGCCGCCGCCGCGCTCTGCTCCTCCTCCTTCGCCATCAAGAACCGCTTCGACGCCTGGTGGCGCAGTCACGACGCCGCCCTCGCCGCGGCGCGCCGCGCGGAGGACCGCTCGGGCGAGGCCCTGCTGATCATCGGCCTCGGCCAGCTCCGCTACGAACAGGACCGCATCGCCGAGTCCCAGGAGTACTTCCGCACCGCCGAGCGCATCTGCACCGAACTCGGCGACGTACGCGGCCGTTCCGCCGCCCTCGCCGGCCTCGGCAGCGCCTGCCGCGAGGTCGGTGAACTCCGGGACGCGGAACGCGCCCTGACCGACGCCGCCGACGGCTTCCGCCGGGTCGGCGACGACACCGGTGTCGGCGTGGCCTGCCGGTACGGCGGTTCCGTACGCCTCGAACTCGGCGACCAGGAAGGGGCGTTCCCCCTCCTCGACGAGTCGCTGCGGGCCTATCGGCGGCTCGGCAGCCGGCGCGGCGAGGCGCTGGCGCTGCGCACGCTCAGCCTGGTGCACCGCTCGCTCGGCGCGTACGAGGAGGCCGCGCGGGTGGCCGAACAGGCGCTGGGGATCCTGCGGGCGCTCGGCGACCCGCACATGGCGGCGTACGCCCTGCGGGCCCGCGCCAAGGCCCGGATGCGGCTCGGGCACCTGTGGGAGGCGGAGGCCGAGCTGCACGAGATCCTGGAGGTCTGCCGGGTCCACGAGGACCGCTTCGGCGAGGCGCTGACGCTGCGCACGCTCGGCGAGTGCGCGCTCGCCGAGGGGCGGCTGCCGGACGCGGAGGGGCTGCTGACCGCCTCCGCCGCGCTCTGGGCCGTACTCGCGCTGCCGCTGCCCCGGGCCCGCGCCCTGCGCGATCTCTCCGTCGTCCGGGCCGCGCTCGGCGACCGGACGGGCGCGGAGGCGCTGCGGGCCGAGGCGCTGGCGGTGTTCAACGCCTGCGAGGCCCGCGAACGGTACGAGCCGTGGCCGTGGGTGTGATCCCGCTCCCGCTGATCCGGGAGCGGAGCGCGGAGACCGGGCCGGTGGCCGGCTGCCGGGCCCGGAGCTGTCGCCAGGTCTGCTTCGGGCAGTCGCCCTTGGGCCCGGCCTCGGTGAACCAGTCGTAGCGGACGACCCGGGGCGGCAGGCCGATCTCGACCCAGTGGTCCTTGCCGGAGGAGTGGTCCCAGCCCGCGTTGGGGATCCGGATGTGATCGGCGCGACGGTCCTTGTCCTGGCTGGTGATCTGGAGGACCTCGACATGGCGGAGCCGGGGCCGCATCACCACGCAGTACCGTTCCTTGCCGCCCTCGGTGTCCCGGTACGGAACGTACGCGTGCCAGATCTCGCCGGGCGCGGGCCGGCGCCGGCCGTGGTGGAAGCCGCCGTCGTCCCACCAGCGCACCGCCCGGTGGGAGAGGTACGCGGTGAGCGCCGCCGCCCCGCTCTGGATCAGCCCCGGGGTGTCCCCCTGCGACAGGTCGAACCGGGCCTCGGCCCAGACCACGGCCGCCTGGGAGGCCACGAGCAGCACCGCCGCGTGGCCGGCGTAGGCCCACCAGGGGCCGCGCCGGGACCATCGGGTGAACGCGGCGACGCCCAGCGCGACGGCGAAGGGGGCGCCGTACACGGCCGCCGCCTGCCCGGCCGTCGGCTGCTCCGGCAGCGTGTAGCGGCCGGCCGGCAGGTCGGCCAGGGCGATCGGCAGCGCCAGCGCGTAACCGGCCGTCAGCCAGGCGGTGAGCAGCAGATAGCCCTTGACGGCCTTGCCCAGACACGAGCTGTCGGTGCGACGGGCCACCGGTCCCTCTTTCCCCTGCGGACTTGCCTCTGCGGACTTGCCTCTGCGGAAGATCAGCATCCGGGTGCCCGGCCCGGCCCGGGATCCGTGGAATTGCGTACGCGGTTACGTAACGCGGGTGGTGTGGGCGTGTTCCGGACCCCCGGTGCGGCCGAAACCCGCTTGCGGCGGACTTGCAGAGAACTTCCAGCGGAGTCCGGCATTCTCGTTGTTCTCGGGGGAACAACGGATCGGCCGGGCGACCACCGCCCGGCCGGTCGGCCCACCGGAGCGCACAGGGGACGGACCGGTGGGAACGTGACAACAGTGGAATCGCAGCACCAGGACGGGCTGGGGGGACGCCCGGAGCCCGGCCACGAACCACCACTCAAGGGGGGAAGCCCCCGGGGAGGGACATCAGGGGATCAGGTCCCTCCCCGGGGTGCTGCCACGCACCCCGACGCCTCACACCTCTCGCCCGGTGGAAGACGACGCATGCCTTCGATCATCCTCATGAGCGACCCCGAGGTCGCCGGTGTCCCGGTCCAGGAGTGCGGTGAACCCCTCGTCGATCTGAGGGAACTGCCCTTCGTGGTGGTCGACTCCCGTCAGGCGGACCCCGAGGGGTCGTACGCGCACCTCCGCGAGGGCGTCGCCTGGCGTCTGGCCCGCGCCGCCCGGCTGCTCCCCGACGGGCTGCGGCTGCTGGTCACCGAGGGGTACCGGCCGCTCTCCCTGCAGATCGAGTACTTCGAGCGGTACGCCGCCGAACTGCGCGAGGCCAACCCGGACTGGTCGGCGGAGTATCTCCACGTCCAGACCAGCCGTTCCCTCTCGCCGCCGGAGATCGGGCCGCATGTCGCCGGCGCCGCGGTCGACCTCACCCTGTGCACCGCCGCCGGGGAGGAACTCGACATGGGCACGCGTCTCGACGCCAGCCCCGAGGAGAGCGACGACGCCTGCTACACCGACGCGCCGAACATCTCCGAGACCGCCCGCCGCAACCGCCGCACGCTCAGCGCGGCGCTCACCACGGCCGGGCTGGTCAACTACCCCACCGAGTGGTGGCACTGGTCGTACGGGGACCGGTACTGGGCGCTGATGACGGGCGCGCCGCACGCGCTGTACGGACCCGCCGGGACCGGCCCCTAGCCCGTCTCCGGCACCCGTGGCCCCGTGGCCCCGTGCCCCCGCCGTGCCTACCCGTCCCATCCCCGAGGGCTGCACCCCGTCCTCCGTGCCGCCTCGGCGGCAACCCCGTAGCGGGGGTCAAGGGGCAGCACCCTGTGGATGGGACGGGCAGGGACGGCGGGGCGGCCGGTCAGCCGGTGAGGGGCGCGAACACGTCCAGGAGGGTGTCCAGGCGCAGCCGCAGTTCGGGGGAGTCGGCGCCCGTGACGACGACGGCGACCTCGTCGGCGCGCACCGAACGCGCCAGGCGGACGCGGACGGTGTGGGAGGGGCCTTCGAAGACGCGGGTGTGCCAGGCGGCCGAATCCGGGTCGCTCGTGTCGTCCGTCGCTTCGAGGGCCGCGGCGAGCGTGTCCGCGTCGAGGCCCTCGACGGGGTGGTGGCCGCGGCCGACGTAGTACGCGAGCTGTTCCAGGAACGGGCTCACGCCGTCGGCCCCGACCCGGCCGCCGATCTCGTCGGGGCGGTGGGAAGCCGGCCAGGGGTCGGTGTCGTCCGCGAGGACGTACCCCGGCAGTCCCCCGCTCACCGCGTGCCGGTCCTGTGTGACGACGTACAGGTAGGCCCAGAGGTCGAGTCGGCGGACGGCGTGGGCGGGGTCGTAGGCCGCGGTGGGGAGTCGGGGGACGCGTTTGCGGCCGGTCGCGTCGAGGCGGTACGGCACGGCGAACGCCTCGTGCCAGTCGGCGAGCGCGGGCCCGAAACGGGCCTCGGCCGCCGTCGGGTCGATCTCCAGATAGTGCGCGATCGACTCCCAGGTGGCGCCGCGCTCCCGCTCGTACACCACCGCCCGGGTCAGCGCGCACTCCGCGTCCCGCACCAACCGCGCCGCCTGACTGGCCCGTCCGCCGTGGCCGGTGTCCCCGTCGTTGCGGCTGACCACCAGCCCCATCGCCGCGTCCGCGACACCGGTCGCGGCGGAGGAGAGCACCAGCCGTGCCAATGCCTCACGGGAGAAGGCGGCACGGTCGGCGTCGTACGGGGTGGTGTCCGGGAGAGTCACGGCGGTCAGGGTGACACGGGAGACGCGTCCGGGTCTCCCGGTTTTCGGGGCGCCCGCCGGAGAAGACGGCCATCGCTCAACCGCGCACGCCGCTCAGCCGTGTACGGGGAAGTACTGGCGTGGTGTCACGCCCACGACGCGGTGGAACGCGGCGACGAAGGAGCTGGCGGAGGCGTAGCCGACGCGGTGGGCGACGGAGTCGAGGGGGAGGCCCTCGGCGAGCAGCGGCATCGCGGCGCGCATCCGGGCCTGTTCGCGCCACTGGCCGAAGGCGAGGCCGGTCTCGGCGACGAAGAGCCGGGCCAGGGTGCGGGCGCTCGCGCCGACCTCGGTGCCCCAGGCGGCGAGCGGCCGGGCGTCGGCGGGGTGCGCGGTGAGGGCGTGGGCCACCGCGCGGGCCCTGGGGTCGCGGGGCTCGGGGGCGGTGACGCTGGTCACGGGGACGGGCCGCAGGACGTCGAGGAGGACGGCCTCGGCGCGGGCGCGGGCCTCGGCGGTCAGGTCGGTGCGCAGGAGGTGTTCGATGAGCGCCCGCGGCAACGGGCCCGCCTCCACCACCGTCGGCTCCCGCCAGTCGATGCCGGGGCAGCTCACGGGGTCCACGTACGGGCTGCGCATCACCGTGTCGCCGACCGACTCGGTGGTGTGCGGGACGCGGGCGGGGATCCACAGGGCGAGGGTGGGCGGCAGCAGCCAGGAGCCCCGCCGGGTGGTGACCCGCAGCAACCCCTTGGCCGACCAGGCGAGTTGGTGGACCGCGTGCCAGTGCCGGGTGAAGGCGGTGCCGCGCGGCATCGCGAAGTGCCCGATGAAGATCGCGGTGGGGTGCGGGCCCCGCAGCATGGCGGGCGGGGTGCGTTCGACGACCGGCCCGGTGTCCCACCACACCTCGCCGCCCGCGCCCCGGTGCTCGCCCGTCCCCGTACCGTGCTGTCCGTCTGGCGACATGGGACGGCAGCCTAGCCCGTGGTGGACAGCCGGGGGCGGGCCTAGCGTCGGCGGTATGCCGATGAATCAGATACACCGAAGGATCTGCGGCTCCGAGAAGTGGGCGCTCAAGACCCGGGAACTGCTGCTGCCCTGGGCCCTCGACGGGGTAGACCTGGGGACGGACGTGCTGGAGATCGGGCCCGGGTACGGCGCCAATCTGCGGGTCCTCGTCGAACAGGTGCCGCACCTGACCGCCGTGGAGGTCGACGCCGCGACCGCCCGGCTGCTGGACGTCGCGTGGGGCGAGCGTGCCCGGATCGTGCACGCGGACGGGGCGGCGACGCCGCTGCCGGACGCGTCGTTCGACTCGGTCGTCTGCTTCACGATGCTCCACCATGTGCCGACCGCCGAGCAGCAGGACCGGATCTTCGCGGAGGCGTTCCGGGTGCTGCGCCCCGGCGGCACCTTCGCGGGCAGCGACAGCCTGCCGGGCCTCCGTTTCCGGCTGATCCACTTCCGGGACACCATGAACGTCGTCGACCCGGCGACGCTGCCCGCCCGGCTGACGCGCGCGGGTTTCACGGACGTCGCCGTGGGCGTGCACGAGCAGGGCGGCAGCCTCCGCTTCCGCGCGCGCCGGCCGTAGCCCACGGGCCGGGACCCCGCCGGTCAGGCCCCGAAGCGGCGTACGTACCGCCGCTGCCAGGGCGTCTCCACCGCGTGCCGGTCGTAGTGGCGGCGGACGTACGCCACGGCCTCCTCCGGGGGTACGCCGTCCAGCACCGCCAGGCAGGCCAGCGCGGTGCCGGTGCGGCCCCGGCCGCCGCCGCAGGCGAGTTCGACGCGGTCGGTGGCCGCCCGCCGCCAGGCGTCCCGCAGCACCTCGGCGGCCTCGGCACGGTCGCCGGGCAGCCGGAAGTCGGGCCAGCGCAACCAACGGGAGGACCAGGGCACTTCGGGCGGCTGCTTGCCGAGGCAGTACACGGCGTAGGTGGGGACTGTTCCCTCCGGGAGCGGCCGGCGCAGCCCACGGCCGCGCACCAGCCGTCCGGAGGGCAGCCGCAGCACACCCGGATCGGACGGATTCCAGGGATCGGTGGGTGTCTCCCCCATGGGTCAGCCCACCCCCCGTGACGCCTGCGCGGCCCTCGTCTCGATGCCCCGGAAGTGGTCGGACATCGCCCGCTGGGCGCCCACGACGTCGTGGGCGCGCAGGGCGGCCACGATGTCGCGGTGGCGGCGGATGGTCAGCTCGGGGGTGGGGTCGTCGGTCCAGCCGCGGGCGCCGGCGACACGCAGGAAGACGGTCCAGAAGGCGCCGAGGAGCTGGGGGATGAGGTCGTTGCCGAGGGAGGCGTAGAGGAGTTCGTGGAAGTCGCGGTCGAGTTCGGCGACGGGTTCGCCCGCCTTCTGGGCCGCCTCCATCCGGTCGACGACGGCCGCGAGACCGTCCAGCTCCTCGTCCGCGAGGGTGGCCGCGACCCGGCGTACGAGGCCGTCCTCCAGGACCTCGCGGATCTGGAGGATCTCGGCGAGCGCGGCGGTGTCGCCGTCGGGCCGGGCGAGGGTGCGGAAGGTGAGACCGTCGACGAGGGGGGTGAGGGAGGCCTCGCCGACATAGGTGCCGTAGCCGTGCCGGATATCGACTATGTCGAGGGCTTGCAGGGCTTTCAGGGCCTCGCGGACGGAGTTGCGGCTGACGCCGAGGTCCTCCATCAGCTCCGTCTCGGTGGGGAGGGGGGCGCCCGCCTGGAGCTTGCGGTCGAGGATGAGCTGCATGACCTCGTGCTGGATCTGGCTGCTCACCCGCCGCTCGGGCCGGCGCCGGCTCCCGCTCTCCTGAGACATGCGCCGCATCGTACGCTCGCCGGACATCCGACGTCCCACCTCCGGACGGAAACCACGTGAACTGAACAAGGGAACGCCAGGTTAACGCCCTGTGGCGAAACCGGGAAACTCTCGCCCAACGGACCCTCAACCGTCGTTATTTCACACCGGACTTCCGATCGACAATGATCCGCCGATGATCCGCCGATGATCCGCCGTCGATCCGCCATTGGTCGAACCTTTGGCAGGTACGCCATTCGTGTGCGATCACTTGACCACCCTCAACGGTGCTTTTAGGGTCACGCTGCCCCTACAGGACGTAGGACGTCGTATCTCCCTCCCTCTCTTTTTGGAGGAACCGTGCGCGACTTGACATCCTCCTCTCCCCGCGGGGAGGGGATTCCTGGCTCAGGCTGCCTCCGGGAGCAGCGCTCCCGGAGGCCTTACGCCCTCGACACCAGCCGGGTTGAGACCAGCCCGGACCAGCGTCACGCGCGCGGAGTTCTTGTCCCGAGGGGAGACGACTCCGCACGCGGTGCGGGTGTAGGTACGTTCCGACAGCGGAAGCGCGTGCTTGGTTCTCGCTCCGCACGACGCGCAGTCCATGGTGGTGTGCGCGGGATGCACGAGGCGGATGTCCCGCCCGTGCTTGCGGCCCATCTCGATCAGGGCCGTCTTGACGGCGCCGATGGCCGCGTCAGCGGCTTTGCGGGCCATGGTGGTCTTGGCGAGGAACTTCGGCCGGAAGTCCTCGACAGCGATGGCGTCATGGTCGCGGACGACCTTCTTGGCCCACTTGCGGCCGGTGTCCTGCCGCTGCCGGGCGATCTTCGCGCAGGCGTTGGCACGCCACTGTTTCGCCTCGCGGTAGCCCTTCGAGGCGGCCTGCCCCTTCTTCGGCTTGCGGCGGGCCATCATCCGGTCGTACCGGGTCAGCTTCGCCTGTACCTTCCGCCCGTGCCGCGGGTGGGGAAGGTCGTGGGCGTCGGATGTGGTGGTGGCGGTCTCCTTGACGCCCCAGTCCACGCCGAGCACACGGCCCGAGGCCGGGAGCGGCTCAGCCCCGGCAGCAACGACGAACGAGGCGTGCCAGTGCCCGACCGCGTCCCGGTACACGCGCACGCCGGATGGCGCGGCCGGGAGTTCACGGGACCACACCACCGTCAGGCTGATGCCACCTGCGAGATGGAGACGGCCGTCCTCCAGACGGAACCCGCGCTGCGTGTAGTTCAGCGTGGGCAGCGCCTCACGCTTCTTCTTGGGCCGGGGCATGCCCGCGCGCTGGGGCATCGGCAGCCGCTTGTCGATGTCCTTCAGGGCCTTGGACCGGGCCTTGGCGAAGTCGCGGATGATCTGCTGCTGCGGCACCGAAGCGCCTTCACGCAGCCACGGCATACGGGCGCGGGCTTGGGTGAGCATCTCGTCGAGCCGCGCGGGGCCGCACGTCAGTTTGGCGTCGGGGTGAGTCTTGTTGTGGGCGTGCACGGCGCGGGACGTGGCCACGGCCTCATTCCAGATCCACCGGCAGCGGTCCCACTCGGCGAGCAGGGCCGTGTGTGCGGTCGGCGACACGCGAAGCCGGTAGGCGTACCGGGCGCACCCCGTCCCCTCCGCCGTCTTCGATGGTGTCGTCATGGTGTCGTCATGGTGTCACCGCACCACTTACGGAGAGCCATCAAGCCACTACTCTGGAGTCATGGATGAAGACAAGCGCATCACCCTCCGTATGCCCGCCGACCTGCACGAGTGGCTGGTCGCTCAGGCCGGGTCCGCCCGCAGGTCCCTCAACTCCGAGATCGTCTACCGCCTGGAGGGCGAGCGCGACGCCGCCGTGGCGGACGACCAATCGCCCTGAGGGCGATCGCTCTTTCCTTGCCCTGTTCCGCAGGACGCCGATTCCTCCCCGGCCTGCATGCCTCGGCACGTTCGGAGGAGCCCGGTGATCCGTGACGCCCCGGCGCCGACCCGCCGGTCACTCCTGAAGTACTCCGGCGCGCTGGGCGCCGCCGCCGCCGTCTCCTCGTCGCTGGCCGCGTGTTCGGCCGGACCGGAGTCCACCAACGACACCGGTGGCTCGGGCGGCGGGAAGAACAGCACCCTGACGGCCGTCATCGGCTACGGCAACGACGGCAGCTGGGACCCGACCCAGACGGCGTCCGCCTTCTGTATGGCCGCCAACAACCACATCTACGAGGGCCTCCTCGACACGGACCCCATCTCGCGCGAGCCGTACGCGGCGCTCGCGACGGCCGTGCCGGGCGACGCCTCCGGCACCTCCTGGAAGTTCGAGCTGCGGCCCGGTGCCACCTTCCACGACGGCAGGCCGGTGACCGCCGACGACGTAGTCTTCGTCTACGAGCGCATCCTCGACCCCGACACCCAGACCCTCGCCAAGGGCTTCTTCGCGAGCTGGCTGAAGGAGGTCAAGAAGATCGACGCGCGGAACGTCGAGCTGGTGCTCAAGTTCCCGTTCCCGGACGGCATCTCCCGGCTGACGCTGGCGAAGATCATGCCGAAGCACGTCTACTCCCGGCCCGGTGCCTGGGAGGACGCCATCAAGGGCAAGGCGATCGGTTCGGGGCCGTACCGGCAGACCGCGCACCACCCGAAGTCCAACACGACGTTCGAGGCGTACGCCGACTACAACGGCCCCCGCCCGGCCGCGTTCAGGAAGATGAACTGGCTGACCATCGTGGACGCGGCCCCGCGCGTCGCGAAGATCTCCGGAGCGAGCGCCGGCGCGCAGATCGCCGACAACATCCCGTACGCCAATATCGGGCAGCTGGAGAACGGCGGAATGTCCGTCCAGGGCGGCTCCGGGATGAACAACCTGTTCCTGATGTTCAACACCGAGCGCAAGCCCTTCGACGACGTCCGGGTCCGGCAGGCGCTGCATATCGCGATCGACCGGGACAAGATGATCGAGGTCGCGCTGAAGGGGCACGGAAAACCGGCGAGTTCCTTCCTGAACGAGCAGAATCCGAGCTATCGGCCCGCGAAGAGCGTGTACGCGTACGACCCCGACAGGGCGAAGGCGCTGCTGGCGGACGCCGGGGTGAGGAAGCTGAGCATCGAGATCCTGGCGGTGAACGTCAGCTGGATCGTCGACTGTCTGCCGACGATCAAGGCGTCCTGGGACGCGATCGGCGTCGAGACGACGCTCTCCCCGCAGGAGACCACGGCCGTCTTCACGAAGATGGACCAGAAGCAGGACTACCAGGTGGTCGCCGCCGCCTCGAACCCCAATCAGTTCGGGCTCGACGCCGATCTGATCATGCATTACAACTACGGGCCGCAGAACCTGTGGATGCGGTACGCGCGCTGGGCCGACGATTCCGTGGCGAAGGCGCTCTTCAAGGACATGGACCGGGCCACGCAGGAACCGGACGCCGAGAAGAAGAAGACGATGGTCCAGGAGTACATCGACATCGTCGCCGAACAGGCCGTGCTCTATCCGGTGGTGCACAACGAGCTGATGACGGCGTGGAATCCGAAGCGGCTCTCCGGGATAAGGGCACAGCCCTATCCCGGAATCAATCTTCTCCAGGCCGAGTGGGTCTAGCGTGATCGCTGTTCTGCGCATTCTGATCCGGCGGGTCGCGCTGCTCGTTCCGCTGATGCTCGGAATCGTGCTGTTCGTGTTCATCGTCATGAGGTTCTCGGACGTCGATCCGGCGTCCGCGTTCTTCCAGGGCGCCAATCCGACACCGGAGCAACTGCACGACTTCCGGGAGGAGAACGGCCTGCTGGACCCGATGCCCGTGCGCTACGCCGGCTTCATCGGCGATCTGCTGCACGGGGACATGGGGATCAGCGCGCTCACCCGGGCGCCCGTCGTCGACCAGGTCATGACCGCGCTGCCGCTCACCCTCCAGCTGACCTTCCTGGGGCTGGGCATCGCGGTCGTGCTGGCGCTGCTCGGCGGGATCACCGCGGCGATCCACCGGGACCGGCTGCCGGACCAGATCATCCGGGTGGTGTCGCTGACCGGGGTCGCGGCGCCCGGGTTCTGGCTGGCGCTGCTGATGATCCAGTATCTGGCGGTGGACCTGGGCTGGTTCCCGACCGGCGGCTACATCAACCCGGCGGACTCCCTCACCGGCTGGCTGAGGACGATGACGCTGCCGGCGCTCGCCCTGTCGCTGCCGGTCGCGGCGCAGCTCACCCGGATCGTGCGGACCGCGATGGTGGAGGAGCTGGACAAGGACTACGTACGCACCGCGATCGGGAGCGGACTGCCGCCGAGGGTGGTCGTGGGCCGCAATGTGCTGCGGAACGCGCTGATCAATCCGCTGACCGTGCTCGGGCTGCGGGTCGGCTATCTGCTCGGCGGCGCGGTCGTCATCGAGACGATCTTCTCGCTGCCGGGGATGGGGAAGCTGATGATCGACGCCGTGAAGAACGGCGACCCGGCGGTCGTCCAGGGGGTCGTGCTGACCACGGCCGCCGGCTTCGTGGTCGTGAACCTCGTCATCGACGTGCTCTATCTGCTGGTGAACCCACGGCTGAGGGAAGCAAGTTGACGATCACCGCCGAGGGATGCGAGCTGAGGCCCCGATGCGCGGCCTGTTGCCTGGACGGGAGCTGATGCCCCGATGCGCGGCCTGTTGCCTGGACGGGAGCTGATGCCCTGATGTTCGGCCTGATCGTGACCACGCGCAAACGCCTGACGGAGGCCCTGGCCCGGCCCGGCGTCCGGCTGCGCTCCTGGCGCCGGCTGCCGCCGCTCTCCCGGATCGCGGTCTGCTTCCTCGCGGTCGTGGTCCTCACCGCCCTCCTCGCCCCCTGGCTCGCCCCCGACGACCCGCTCGACCAGCAGCCCCTGGTCGGCGGCACCGGCGCGCCCTCCGCCGAGCACTGGATGGGGCAGGACAGCCTCGGCCGGGACATCCTGAGCCGGCTGATGTACGGGGCGCGCTGGTCGCTGGCGATCGGGCTCGGCGCGACCGCGCTGGCCCTGGTCGTGGGCGCGCTCGTCGGGGCCGTGGCCGCGACCTCCCGCAAGGCGGTCGACGAGACGCTGATGCGCTGTCTGGACGTCGTCATGGCGTTCCCCGGGATCGCGCTGGCCGCCGTCCTGGTGGCCGTGTTCGGCGGCGGGATCACGGTCCTGATCTGCGCGATCGCGTTCCTGTTCACCCCGCCGGTCGCCCGGGTCGTCCGGGCCAACGTCCTCGACCAGTACGGCGAGGACTATGTGACCGCCGAGCGGGTGATAGGAGCCCGCACCCCGCACATCGTCCTGCGGCACGTGGCGATCAACTGTGCCGCGCCCGTCCTCGTCTTCTGCACGGTCCAGGTCGCCGAGGCCATCGTCTTCGAGGCGTCGCTGTCCTTCATCGGCGCGGGCGTACGGCCCCCCGACCCGTCCTGGGGCAGTGTCATCGCGGACGGCAAGAACATGGTCCTGACCGGCGGCTGGTGGGCGACCGTCTTCCCCGGCCTGCTGATGCTGATCACGGTCCTCTCCCTGAACGTCCTCTCCGAGGGCGTCTCCGACGCGTGGGCCGCGCCGGTCGCCCGGGAGGTGGAACCGCGCGCGGCACGGGACCCGTTGGAGACCCCGGCGCCGGAGGGCGGCGGCGCGGTCACCGAACTGCCGGGTCTGACCGAGGCCGCCCTGCGGCTGCGCTCCCGGGCCCGGCCCGTCCCCGAGGGCCCACCGGTGCTGTCCGTCGAGAACCTGGCGATCGGCTTCGAGAAGCGGCACCGGGGCGTGGACATCGTCGACGGCATCAGCTTCGAGGTCCGGCCCGGTGAAGTGCTGGGCCTGGTCGGCGAGTCGGGCTGCGGCAAGTCGCTGACCGCGCTGACGGTGATGGGCCTGGAACCCAAGGGCGCCCGGGTGCGTGGCCAAGTGCGCTTCGACCAGCGGCAGTTGGTGGGCGAGCCGATGCGCGTACGGCGGCGGCTGCTCGGCCACGAGATGGCGATGATCTACCAGGACGCCCTGTCCTCGCTGAA
Source organism: Streptomyces phaeolivaceus (assembly GCF_009184865.1). Classification (NCBI taxonomy): domain Bacteria; kingdom Bacillati; phylum Actinomycetota; class Actinomycetes; order Kitasatosporales; family Streptomycetaceae; genus Streptomyces; species Streptomyces phaeolivaceus. The sequence continues at coordinate 2,937,849 of NZ_CP045096.1, forward strand.
CCCGGCGATGACGATCCGCGCCCAGCTGAAGCAGGTCGTGCGCCGGGGCGGCAGGCGTCCCGCGCCCGAGCTGCTGCGGCTGGTCGGCCTCGACCCGGACCGCACCCTGCGCAGCTATCCGCACGAACTCTCCGGCGGGCAGCGGCAGCGCGTCCTCATCGCGATGGCCCTGTCCCGCGACCCCCGGCTGATCGTGGCCGACGAGCCGACGACCGCGCTCGATGTGACCGTGCAGGCGCAGATCATCGAACTGCTGCTGCGGCTGCGGGAGGAACTGGGCTTCGCCCTCGTCCTCGTCTCCCACGACCTCGCCCTGGTCGCGGACGTCACCGACCGGGTGGTGGTGATGTACGGCGGGCAGATCGTGGAGACGGGTGTCACGGCGGACCTGGTGGAACTGCCCGCCCACCACTACACCCGAGGTCTGCTGGGCAGCGTCCTGTCGCTGGAGTCGGCGGCCGAGCGGATGACCCAGATCAAGGGCGTCGTCCCCTCCCCCGCCGACTTCCCGGCGGGCTGCCGCTTCACCGGCCGCTGCCCCCGGGCGAGCGAGGTCTGCCGTACGACGGCCCCGGCCCTGCTGGGCACCCGTACGCACACGGCGGCCTGCCACCACCCGGCGGTCGATCTCCTGAACAGCACGGAGGTGATCCGGTGAGCGCGCTCGTGGAGGTCTCCGGCGCCCATGTCGTCCACCGGGCGCGCAGCGGCGGGGTGTTCACCCGGGACCGGGTGTACGCGCTGACCGGCGCCGATCTGATGATCGCGCCCGGGGAGACGGTGGGCGTGGTGGGCGAGTCGGGGTGCGGCAAGTCGACGCTGGCTAAGCTGCTGGTGGGTGTGGACCGGCCGACGGCCGGGACGGTCTCCTTCCGGGGGCGGGACCTGTGGACCATGTCTCCGGCCGAGCGGCGGACGGCCGTCGGCAGCGGCACGGGCATGATCTTCCAGGACCCGTCGACCGCCCTGAACCGCAGGCTGACGGTCCGCCGTATCCTGCGCGACCCGCTGGACGTGCACCGGCGCGGCACCCCGGCCGAACGGGAGGACCGGGTACGGGAGTTGATGTCCCTGGTCGGGCTGCCCCCGGCGCTCGCGGACGGGCTGCCCGGTCAGCTCTCCGGCGGTCAGCGCCAACGGGTCGCGATCGCACGGGCGTTGGCCCTCGACCCCGAGCTGGTGGTGGCGGACGAGCCGACGAGCGCGCTGGACGTCTCGGTCCGCGCCCAGATCCTCAACCTCCTGCTGGATCTCAAGGAACGCCTGGGCCTCGCGCTGGTGTTCGTCTCGCACGACATCCAGACGGTACGGCGGATGAGCGACCGGGTGATCACCATGTATCTGGGCCGGATCGTGGAGGAGACCCCGGCGGCCCTGGTCACCGACCGCGCCCGGCACCCGTACACCCGCGCGCTGTTCTCGGCGACGCCCGGTCTGCTGGACCCGATCGACCCGATCCCGCTGGTGGGCCCCGTGCCGTCGGCGGTCCGGCCGCCGAGCGGCTGTCCGTTCCGTACCCGCTGCTGGAAGGCGGACGAGGTCTGCGGGGAGATCGTGCCGGAGTTCACGGCCGCGTCGGCCGCCGGACACCGGTTCCGCTGCCACCATCCTGTGCAGGAGACGGAGTCGACGCGTGACCTGGTCGCCCAGGCGGTGGCCGCGCCCGCGCCCGACGCCGCACGAGGTATCTAGGGCGTGTTTCGGAAGTCCCTTCTGCTCCGCGACGCCCGGCACGTACTCTCGGCGCACCGGACGCCGCGGAGCCGCCCTCCGGGCGACGAAGGGACTTCCGAAACACGCCCTAGCACGAGGGAGCCGTCATGACCGTCCCCGCCCCGCTGACCGGTGTCGTCCCGCCCGTCTGCACGCCCCTGACACCGGACCGCGAGGTGGACGTCCCCTCGCTCGTCCGGCTGGTCGACCATCTCGTGGCGGGCGGTGTGGACGGGCTGTTCGTGCTCGGCTCGACGTCGGAGGCGGCCTATCTCACGGACGGGCAGCGGCGGCGGGTCGTGGAGACGGTGGTCGGCCATGTCGGCGGCCAACTCCCGGTGCTCGCCGGGGCGATCGACATGACCACGCCCCGCGTCCTGGACCATGTCCGCGCGGTGACGGCCGCCGGGGCCGACGCCGTCGTCGCCACCGCCCCCTTCTACACCCGCACCCATCCGGCGGAGATCGCCCGCCACTACCGGCTGCTCGCCGCCGGCTCCCCCGTCCCCGTCCTCGCCTACGACCTCCCGGCCTCCGTGCACGTCAAGCTGCCCGCCGATCTGGTCCTGGAGCTGGCGGCGGACGGGTCCGTCGCCGGGCTGAAGGACTCCAGCGGTGACCTGGCCGCCTTCCGTACGGTCGTCACGGGCGCCCGCGCCGACACCGCCCTCAGCGGCTTCAGCGTCCTCACCGGCTCCGAACTCGTCGTCGACTCCGCGATGGCGCTGGGCGCGGACGGCGCGGTGCCGGGGCTGGCCAACGTCGACCCCGTCGGCTACGTCCGTCTCGACCGGCTCTGCCGCGCCGGTGACTGGGACCGCGCCCGCGCCGAACAGGAGCGCCTGTGCGCCCTGTTCGCGATGGTCGGCGTCGGCGACACCACCCGCATGGGCCCCAGCTCCTCCGCCCTGGGCGCCTTCAAGGCGGCCCTCCATCTGCGCGGCGTCATCGCCTGCCCGGCCACGGCGGACCCCCAGGTCCCCCTGTCGGAGGCGGAGACCGAGCAGGTCGGCAAGTACCTGGCGGCGGTGGGCCTGTTGTAGCCGTCAGCCCACGACAGCGGTCAGCGGCAGACGGCGGAACTCGATCGTCTCGTACGGGCCCGTCGTGCCGGTCTCGTGGAGGAGGCCGACGTGGGTGCGGCCCAGGGCGACGAGGTCGGAGTAGGCGGCGGGGCGCTGCGAGAGTGTGGTGGCCCTGGTGAAGGTGGTGCCCCCGTCCGCGCTGCGCCAGACGGACATCGCGCGGCGCGTGGTGGGGTCGGAGGGGCCGGAGAAGAGCAGCGGGCCGCCGGAGGGGAGTGGGAGGACCGAGGCCTGGACGACGGGCACGTCCAGCAGGGTGGGCTGGACGGTGTACGGGCGGTCGAGGGAGTCTCCGCCGTCGCCGGAGTAGGCGTCGAGGCGGTTGCCTGGGCTCGTGCCGTGCTGGTCCCGGGCGCTGAAGTAGAGCCGTCCGTCGGGGAGTTCGGCCGCGATGTTCTCGTTGGCGTTGTCGAGGCCGTCGTAGGAGTCGTCGACGAAGCCGATCCGCCAGGTCCTGCCCCCGTCGTCGGAGTGGATCGCGTGGGCGCCGTAGTACCGGGGCTCCTGCCCGCTGTCCGCCGAGCCCGCCGGGGGCGCCGCCGAGTGGTTGGCGGGGACGACCAGGCGGCCCGCGTGCGGCCCCCGGGTGAGGGCGACGGCGTGGCCGGGGCCGGTCGCGTACCAGCGCCAGCCCGGGAGTTTCACGTCCGCCGTGATGTCCCGGGGAGCGGTGAAGCGGCGGCCGTCGTCCCTGCTGGTCTGCACGAAGACGCGGCGGCTCTGTTCGGCGGTCACCTCGCCCCGCATGATCTGCCCCTCGGTCACCGTGCCGCCGTTGTACGAGGTGACGAGCACGACCCGGCCGGTCCTCGGATCGACCACCGGCGCCGGGTTGCCCCGGGTGTCGCCCTGCCCGGCGGCCACCACCCTCAGCGGGCCCCAGGTGCAGCCGCCGTCGCCCGACCGCCTGAGGACGACGTCGATGTTGCCCGTGTCCCCGGCCCCGTTCCGCCGGCCCTCCGCGAAGGCCAGCACGGTGCCGGAGCGGGTGGTGACGGCGGCGGGGATGCGGTACGTGTCGTAGCCGCCCTGCCCCGAGACGTACGGCACGGAGGAGACGCAGCCACGGGTGGGGAACGTGGGGGCGGCGACGGCGGTGGTGGCGGCGGCGAGCAGTGCGGTGGCCGCGGCCAGCGCGGCGGCCGTACGGCGGGTGAGGGACGTGAGGGGGATGGACGTGAGGGGGATGGGCGTGATCGGCACGGCGGCGGCTCCCCGGACGTGGTGACGGGACCCAGGACATGGGACGTCGGATGTCCGGTGAACCTAATGCGCCCCCTGTGGTCCGGCAACAGGGCTGAGCCGATCGGGTATTGACGAGGCGTCAGACCACGCCCGGTGTCACCATCCCCGACTCGTACGCCACGATCACCAGCTGGGCGCGGTCCCGGGCGCCGAGTTTGCCCATGATGCGGCTGACGTGGGTCTTGGCGGTCAGCGGGCTGAGGCCGAGGGTGTCGGCGATCTCGGTGTTGTTGAGGCCGCGCGCGACGAGGGTGAGGACCTCCTTCTCCCGGTCGGAGAGGCCCTCGGGGCCGCCGTCGGGCAGGACCGGCGGCGCGGTGGGGCTGCGGAGCAGCCGGGCGATGAGACGGGCCGTGGGGCCCGGGGAGAGGAGGGCCTCGCCGGCGGCCACCGTACGGATGGCGTCGAGGAGTTCGGCCGGGCGCGTGTCCTTGACGAGGAAGCCGGAGGCACCGGCCCGCAGGGCCTCCACGACGTGCTCGTCCGTGTCGTACGTCGTCAGCACCAGGACCCGTACGCCCGCGAGGTCCTCGTCCGCCGCGATCAGCCGGGTCGCCTCGATGCCGTCCAGGTCGGGCATCCGCAGGTCCATGACGACCAGATCGGCCCGCGCGGTCCGCGCCAGCTCCACCGCCTCCCGGCCGGTCCCCGCCTGCCCCACCACCTCCATGTCCCGCGCCGACTCCACGAGCATGGCGAACGCGGCCCGTACGAGGGTCTGGTCGTCGGCGAGGAGGACACGGATCACGCGCTCGGTCATCGGGCCGCCCTCCGCTCGGCGGCGACCACGACCACGGGCCGCTCCGCCGGTCCGCCCAGCGGCAGCACCGCCTCCACCTCGAAGCCGCCGCCCGTGCGGGGCCCGGCCTCCAGCGTGCCGCCCACACTGCGGGCCCGCTCCCGCATCCCGAGGATCCCGAAACCGGAACCTTCCATCGCGCCCCCCGCGGCTCCGCCCACCCCGTCGTCCGTCACCCGCACCCGGAGCGCGCCCTCCCCGGCCCGCAGCTCCACCCGTATCGCCAAGTCCGCTCCCCCGTGCCGTACGGCGTTGGTCAGTGCCTCCTGCACGATCCGGTAGGCGGCGGCGCCCACCCCGGACGGCACCCCGTCCGCCGCGACCGTGATGTCCACGCGGGCGCCCGCCGTGCGGGCCGCGTCGACGAGGTCGGCGAGGCCGTCGAGGCCCGGCAGCGGGCCCCGGTCGCCGGTGCCCGCGCGGTCGGACTCGCGCAGCACCTCCAGTGTGCCGCGCAGTTCGCCGCGGGCGGTCCGGCAGGTCTCGGCGATGTCGTCGAGGGCCGTGGCGACGGCGGCGCGGTCGAGGCGGTCGGGGTCGGCGGCCAGGACGTGCGCGGCGACGGAGGTCTGCACACCGACGAGCGTGATGCTGTGGGCGAGCAGATCGTGCAGGTCGCGGGCGATCCGCAGACGCTCCTCCGCGACCCGTCGCCGCGCCTCCTCCTCCCGGGTGCGTTCGGCGCGCTCGGCGCGTTCGACGACGGAGGCGACGTACTGGCTGTGGACGCGGACGTATCCGCCGAAGATCAGGACGGAGACGATCCAGCCGGAGATCCGCAGGAACTCCGGCAGCTCGTGCGGCGTGAACAGGGCGTTGACGAGCAGGGTGAACGCCACGACGGCGGCGCCGTTGAGCAGGGTGCGGCGGGCCGTGCCGCTCACCGCGACGGTGTAGAGCACCAGCATGGCCGGGGCCACGGCGGCGGTGTGGTTGTTGTCGAGCATGTGGTACGGGGCGACCAGCGCCACCAGCGTCCAGAGCATGAGGACCGGCCGGCGGCGGCGCCACACGAGCGGCACATGGACGGCGAGCAGCAGCGCGAACCCGAGCGGGTCCGGCACCCGCCCGTCCCCCTTGATCACCACGGCGGCCACACAGTCGACGACGGCCAGGGCGGCGGCGAGGTAGGCGTCGTGGCGCAGGGCGTCGGCGCCGGTGGCCCTCCGCAGCCGTTCGACGAGCCCCGGTCCGATCCTCGTCGTGCCCATGGTTGCCGTCACACCGCTCATCCTCCGTCAGGAGGGCGCCCTTCCGGGAGGGAAGGGCGCCCGTGGGTGGTCGCCGTCAGGTTTCAGTGGCCGACCGCCACGCGTTCCCGGTCCGTGGCCTCGCCCGGCGGTGGTTCCACCGGGTGCGCCGGTTCCCGGGAGAGCGGTCCGGGCCACCACACCTTGCGCCGCAGGGCCACGCTCGCGCTGGTCACGAGGTAGGTGCGGACCAGGAAGGTGTCGAGGAGGACGCCGACCGCGATGACGAAGCCCAGTTCGACGAGGGGGACGAGGCCCATGTTGAGCAGCACGGCGAAGGTGGCGGCCAGGACGAGCCCGGCGGAGGCGATGACCCCGCCGGTGGTGCGGAGCGCGGTGAGCGCGGCGGCGGTGGGTTCGGCTCCGGCGAGGGACTCCTCGCGCATCCGGTGCATCAGGAAGATGCCGTAGTCGACGCCGAGGGCGACGAGGAAGACGAAGGAGAGCAGTCCGAGCCCGGGGTCGGTGCCCTCGAAGCCGAGGACCGGTCCGAAGACCAGTCCGCCGATGCCGAGCGAGGCCGCCCACACCGCGACCACGGCGGCGACCAGCAGCAGCGGCGCGACCAGGCTCCGCAGCAGCGCGACCAGGATGAGCAGCACGGACACGAGCACGATCGGTACGACGACCAGCCGGTCCCGGGCGTTGGTGTCCTTCAGGTCGAGCTGTTCGGCGCTGGGCCCGCCGACGTAGGACTCGGGGAGGGCGTCCCGCAGCGCCTCGATGGTGGCGGTCTCGGCGGCCGACTGCGGCGCGCTCCTCGCGACGACGGAGATCTCGGTCCAGCCGCCGCCCGTGCGGCCCCGTTCGACCGCCGCGATCCCCTGCCGTCCCTCGATCTCGGCGATCGTGGCGTCGGCGCGCCCGGCCGGGGTGATGACGGAGATCGGCTGGGTGCCCTGTCCGGGGAAGGCGCGGCCGAGGGTCTCCATGGCGGCGACCGACTCGGGCTTGTCGACGAAGGAGTCCTCCTGCTTCAGCGAGCCCGGCAGATTGAGCGTGCCGAGGGCGAGCGCGCCCAGCAGGACGGCCCCGCCCGCCAGCACGGTCAGGGGCCGCCGCCCGGCGGAGGATCCCATCGCCGAGAACAGGCTCCGCCGCTGCTTGGGCTCACTGCCGTACGCCGGGACGAGCGGCCAGAACACCCGGCGGCCCAGCAGGACGAGCAGGGCGGGCAGCAGGGTGAGCATGGCGAGGAGGGCGCACAGGACGCCGACCGTCCCGAGCGGGCCCATGCCCCGGCTGCTGTTGAGGTCGGCGGCGAGCAGGCACAGCAGCCCGGCGGCGACCGTCCCGGAGGAGGCGAGCACGGCGGGCCCGCAGCCGCGCAGGGCGACCCTCATCGCCTCGTACGGCCGCTCGATGCGCCGGAGTTCCTCGCGGTAGCGGGAGACGAGGAGCAGGGCGTAGTCGGTGCCCGCGCCGAAGACGAGGATGGTCATCACGCCCGAGCTCTGCCCGGACACGGTCGTCCCGAAGGCCTGGTTGAGCCCGTAGGCGACGCCCATCGACAGGAAGTCCGCGATCCCGGCGACGACGAGCGGCACCAGCCACAGCACGGGGCTGCGGTAGATGACGATCAGCAGGACGGCGACGACGGCGACGGTGGTGTAGAGCAGGGGCCCGCCAAGGGAGTCGTAGACCTTGCCCGCGTCGGTGGCGAGGGCGCCGGACCCGCCGACCTCGACGGTCAACCCGCCCTCGCTGTGCGCGACTTCACGCACCCGCTCGACGAACGCGTCCCGCAGCTCCTCGTCCGTCCCCGGGCCGTTGCTCGCGACCGGGTACATGAGGGTGGTCCCGTCCGGCGAGGGCACCCCCTCCGGGGCGGCGGCCAGTCGGTACCGCTGCCCGATCTCGGCGATCTGCGCCTCGACGGCGGTCCGGTCGGCGGCCGTCAGCCCGCCGTCCCGGTGGTAGACGAGCACCAGCTCGGTGCTCTCGCCGCCGGGCAACCGGTCCTGGATCTCGGCGACTTGGGTGGAGTCCGCGCTCGCCGGCAGATAGTCCACGGCCCGGTCGTTCTGCACCTCGGACAGTTTCGCCGCGAACGGCGAGACCACGGCGAGCAGCACCACCCACAGACCGAGCACCAGCCAGGGCACGGCTCGCCGGCGCGTACGTACGTTTGTCTCTCCGGACCCCATGACGGGTCCCCCTCCCTCGGCGGTGTCTGGACGTTCACCAGACTCCCGGCGCGAACGCCCCGATTCGTCGGGCGCCAGGGCGAGTTGAGGGGTACTGCGAGGGGTGACCCGGAGGGTGCGTTACTCCCTGGGGAGTACGGCGGGGCGGGGGCGGGAACGTTACGACGGGGTCCGGGCCGCCGCCAGCAGCCGGGTCACGTCGTCGGAGCAGATCGTGAGGGCCGCTCCGACCGTGGCCAGCGCGTCCCGTTCGGCCGGGGTGTACGGGCCGTCCGCCAGGGCGATCCGGGCGCCCTGGAGCAGGATCGCCTCGCGGCCGGTCGGGGCGAGGTGGGGGGCCAGCGGGTCCAGGGCCTCGTGCAGCTCTATGGCGAGGCCGGGGCCGCAGGGCTCGCCATAGACCCGTCCGGTGTCGGCGGCCAACGCCTCCACCAGGGCGCCGAGTTGGTCCTCGGTGCAGTCGTCGAACCCGGCCGAGCGGACGGCGGTCGCGGCGACGCTCAGCGAGGGGCGGGAGCAGGTGCCGCTCGCCGCGAGGACGGCCAGGGCGACCGTGTGGACGGCGTCGCGGAGCATCGCGGCGAAGCGGGTGGTGGTGGGGTGGTCGAGGACGTCCGTGGCGTAGTGGTGGCGGCAGGCCGCGCACTCCACCACGGGCCCGGTCTCGCCGCGCGGCAGCACGGGGACGCCGAGGAGGGTGAAGCGGCGGCGGCCGGTGAGGCGTTGGTAGTTGCGGTCGCCTCCGCAGCCCGGACAGAAGAACTCGCCGTCACCGACGCCCGTCCACGCGATCCGGGTGCCCATCACCCGCGACAGACCGGTGGCACGGCTGGTGCACCCGGCGCGGGCGAGCGCGGCGGCATCGCCGATCGGGTCCCGTCCTGGCAGCACGTCGCACCTCCGTCACTCCCCCACACACGGCCCTGGGCGCGGGAAGGTGCACTCTCGGCATCATCGCCGCGCTTGCGTGATGTTAGCCACATTGGTGAGGCGTAGTCAGTACTCCGGACGAGGCCTCCCCACGACGATCACAGGGTTTGGCCGGTAAACGACGGGCCCCGCCCACCGGATTCCGGTGAACGGGGTTTTCAAACCGCCGGTCAGGCTGGTCAGCGGGCCGCTCGGTTGACGGCCGAGACGACCGCCTTCAGCGAGGCACGCGTCGTGTTCGCGTCGATACCGATGCCCCACAGGACCTTGTCCTCGATGGCGACCTCGATGTAGGAGGCGGCCTGCGCGGAGGCGCCCTCGCTCATCGTGTGCTCCTGGTAGTCGAGCAGCCGGGCGTCGATGCCGATGCCCTGCAGCGCGTGGAAGAACGCCGAGATCGGGCCGTTGCCGGTGCCGACCAGGGTGGTCTCCGCGCCGTCGACCTCGGCCTCCACGGTCAGCGTGTCCACGCCGTCCTTGTCGGTGGTCGACTGGTTGTTGCGGACCTGGATCCGGCCCCACGGGTTGTCGGGGTTCGGCAGGTACTCGTCCTGGAACACCGCCCAGATGTCGCCGCCGGTGACCTCGCCGCCCTCGGCGTCCGTCTTCGCCTGGATCAGCTTCGAGAACTCGATCTGCATCCGGCGCGGCAGGTCCAGCTTGTGGTCGTTCTTCAGGACGTACGCGATACCGCCCTTGCCGGACTGCGAGTTGACCCGGATGACGGCCTCGTAGGAGCGGCCGACGTCCTTGGGGTCGATCGGCAGGTACGGGACGGCCCACTCGATGTCGTCGACCGTCCTGCCCTGCTCCTTCGCGGACGCCTCCATGGCGTCGAAGCCCTTCTTGATGGCGTCCTGGTGGGAGCCGGAGAAGGACGTGTAGACCAGGTCGCCCACGTACGGGTGGCGCGGGTGGACCTCCATCTGGTTGCAGTACTCCCACGTGCGACGGATCTCGTCGATGTCGGAGAAGTCGATCTGCGGGTCGACGCCCTGCGAGAACAGGTTCATGCCCAGGGTGACCAGGTCGACGTTGCCGGTGCGCTCGCCCTGCCCGAACAGACAGCCCTCGACACGGTCGGCGCCGGCCATCAGCGCCAGCTCGGCCGCCGCCACGGCCGTACCGCGGTCGTTGTGGGGGTGGACGGAGATGACGACGTGCTCGCGGCGGGAGAGGTTGCGGCTCATCCACTCGAAGCGGTCCGCGTGCGTGGACGGCGTCGAACGCTCCACCGTGGCGGGCAGGTTGAGGATGATCTCGCGGCCCGGACCGGGCTGGTAGACGTCCATCACCGCCTCGCAGACCTCCAGCGCGAAGTCCAGCTCGGTGTCGGTGAAGATCTCGGGGCTGTACTGGTACCCGAACTCGGTCTCGGGGCCCAGCAGTTTCTCCGCGTACTCCATCACCAGCCGCGTGCCGTCCACGGCGATCTGCTTGATGTCGTCCTTGGAGCCCCGGAACACGACCCGGCGGAAGACGGGCGCGGTGGCGTTGTACAGGTGCACGGTGGCCCGCTTGGCGCCCTTCAGCGACTCGACCGTCCGCTCGATCAGGTCCTCACGGGCCTGGGTCAGTACGGAGATGGTGACGTCGTCGGGGATGGCCCCCGGCTCCTCGATGATCGACCGTACGAAGTCGAAGTCCGTCTGGCCGGAGGCCGGGAAGCCGACCTCGATCTCCTTGTAGCCCATCTTGACCAGCTGGTCGAACATCCGGCGCTTGCGCTCGGGCGACATCGGGTCGATCAGGGACTGGTTGCCGTCGCGCAGGTCGGTGGAGAGCCAGCGGGGGGCGGTGGTGATCCGGTTGTTCGGCCACGTGCGGTCCGGGATGTCGACCTGCTCGTACTGTCCGTACTTGTGGATCGGCATGGACGTGGGCTGCTGGCGGTTCGCCATGATGCGTGGGCTCCTCGATGGTCCGGTCACTGCCGGAAAGGACGGCCGACGACACAACGCCAAAGCACCGCGGGGAGGGGGTCGGCCTCTAGTACAGGCCCTCGCCGCGGCAGCTAAGGAGAAGCAGCCCGAAACGCATGATGCTGCGCAGCCTAGCCGAGTCCTGCCGGGTGCGGGGGGCCGTATCAGTATGCGGGACCGGGGCGGATAGGTGGACAAAAGGTGCGCGAGCCCACACCTGGGCCACCCTCAGTAACACGACGCGGACGATACGCAACCCATACGGCGACATTTCACCAATCATGGTTGCCCCCAGTGACACACCCCCGACGGAGTGCAACCGTGTCAGCCATGACGACCAACGGGGGCCACGAGCCCGTCTTCTGCACCGTCGTACCACCACACGTCCTCGACAAGCTCTCCCAGGCCGAGGACCCGGCCCTCGCGGGCGCCGCGCGCAAGACCCTGGAGCGCGACGCCTTCGAGCGCACCCACCGCCGGTTGACCACGGTCATCGGCGCCCCGAGCATCGCCGCGCCCGCGGGCGCCGAGACCGGCACCCCGCACCGCACCATCCACGACGCCCGCCACGGCACGGACCTGCCCGGCCGCAAGGTGCGCGGCGAGGGCGAGGCACCCGGCAAGGACGCCACGGTCAACCGCGCGTACGCGGGCCTGGGAGCCACGTACGAACTGTTCTGGAAGTCCTTCGAGCGGGACTCGATCGACGGCAACGGGCTGCCGCTGGACGCGACCGTGCACTACGACCGCGACTACAACAACGCCTTCTGGAACGGCGAGCAGATGGTGTTCGGCGACGGCGACGGCGAGATCTTCCTCGACTTCACCATCCCGATCGACGTCATCGGCCACGAACTGAGCCACGGCGTCACCCAGTACACGGCGAACCTCACGTACTTCGGCCAGCCCGGCGCGCTGAACGAGTCGATGTCGGACGTCTTCGGCGCCCTGATCAAGCAGTACACGCTCGGCCAGACCGCCGCCGAGGCGGACTGGCTGATCGGCGCGGGCCTGCTGGCACCCCGTGTCACGGGGGTCGCGCTCCGCTCGATGAAGGCCCCGGGCACGGCGTACGACGACGACGTCCTCGGCAAGGACCCGCAGCCCGCGACCATGGACGACTATGTCCGCACCGGCCGCGACAACGGCGGCGTGCACATCAACTCCGGCATCCCCAACCACGCGTTCTACCTCGCGGCCACGGCCCTCGGCGGGCACGCCTGGGAGCGGGCCGGGCAGATCTGGTACGACGTCCTCACCGGCGGCGAACTGGGCAAGCAGGCCCTCTTCCCCGACTTCGCCACACTCACCGTGAAGGCCGCGAGGGCGCGCTACGGCGAGGGCGACGAACTGACGGCGGTACTGAAGGCCTGGGAGCAGGTGGGCGTGCGGACGCTGTAGTTCCGTACTAGACAGGACCCATGCGTATTCAAGTGCGGCGCACGGGCGGCTTCGCGGGCATCGAGCGGCACGCGGTGGTGGACACCACCGGGCGGCCCGATGCCCCCGTCTGGCGAGCCCTGGCCGAACGGGCACTCTCCGCCGGCCGGGGCTCGCCACCGCTCGGGGTGCCGGACGGCTTCTCGTACGAGATCACGGTGGACGGCAGGGTCGTGCACTGCGCGGACCCCGGGCTGTCGGAGGACCAGCGGGAGCTGATCAGAAAGGTGCTCAAGGAGGGTGCGTGAGCGGGCACTTCCCCCCTCCCGCGCCCTCGGGCGTTGACTTCCCTTACCCGTGGTACGGATGATCCGCTCATGGCGACCAATCCGACGGACTCGACGAGCCCGACGAACCCGATACCCCAGTTCCCGGCAGGCTTCCTGTGGGGCGTCTCGACCTCCGCGCATCAGATCGAGGGGGCCTCGGGCGAGCGCGAGCCGTCCGTGTGGGACGCCTTCTCGGCCGGGGCGGGTCACATCAAGGACGGCTCGACGGCGGAGGTGGCCTGCGACCACTTCCACCGCTACCCCGAGGACGTGGCCCTGCTGCGCGACCTGGGCGTGGGCGCGTACCGCTTCTCGATCTCCTGGCCGAGGGTGAACACACCGAACGGCCTGGACTTCTACGACCGGCTGGTGGACGAACTCGTGAGCGCGGGCGTACGCCCCGTGCCGACCCTCTTCCACTGGGACCTGCCGTCCTCGCTGGAGGAGGCGGGCGGCTGGCTGAACCGGGACACGGCCGAGCGGTTCGCGGAGTACGCCGCCGTGGTGGCCGCCCGGCTCGGCGACCGGGTCACCAAGTGGATCACCATCAACGAGCCCGCCGAGCACACACTGCTGGGCCACGCGCTCGGCACCCACGCCCCCGGCAAGCAGCTGATGTTCGACGCGCTCCCGGCCGCCCACCACCAGCTGTTGGGCCACGGTCTCGCCGTACGGGCCCTGCGCGCGGCCGGAGTCACGGACATCGGCATCGCCAACTCGCACGGGCCGACCTGGGCGGCGTCCCAGGCCCAGCCGGACGTGGAGGCGGCCGGCTTCTACGACCTGCTGCTGAACCGCCTGTTCGCGGAGCCGGTGCTGCTGGGCGAATACCCGGAGGGGATAGGCGAGTTGATGCCGGGCACGGACATCGACTCCGACCTGAAGACGATCTCCGAGCCGATCGACTGGTACGGCGTCAACTACTACGCGCCGACCCGTGTCGGGGCGCCCGAGGGCGCGGACATCGAGTTCGGCGGTGTCTCCATCCCCGCCGAACTCCCCTTCACCGTCAAGCAGATCGAGAACGTCCCCACCACCGACTTCGGCTGGCCGGTCGTCCCCGAGGGCCTCACCGAGCTTCTGACGGACTTCCACACGCGCTACGGCGACCGGCTGCCCCCCGTCGTCATCACCGAGAACGGCTGCTCCTACGACGGCATCGACGACCAGCAGCGCATCGCCTACCTCGACACCCACATCCGCGCGCTGCACCGCGCGTCCGAGGCGGGCGTCGACATCCGCGGCTACTTCGTCTGGTCCCTCCTGGACAACTTCGAGTGGGCGGAGGGATACGCCCGCCGCTTCGGCCTGGTCCACGTGGACTACGAGACGCAGAAGCGAACCCCGAAGTCGTCGTACGCCTGGTACCGGGAGGTGCTGAGGGCGCAGAGCGGGGGGTGACTTGGGGCGGGGGGCGACTGCGGGTCCGGTGGGGGCTTCTCGCGCAGTTCCCCGCGCCCCTTAAGGGCCAAGGCCGTGAAGTTATGGGCTGATCGTCGGCGTCAAGATGTTGATGCTGAGGGTGGCTGTGTAGGTGCGTCGGTCGATATTGAGGCTTTTGTAGGCGTATCGGGACAGGGGTCGTTTCACTGCGCGGGGGCTGATGCGGAGGCGGCGGGCGGGCATGAGGTGTTCCAGGACGGTTCGGCCGATCGTCCCGACGAGGTCGATCGTGGTGCCGGCGATGATGCCCGCGGCCTGGACGATCTGGTCGCGGGCGCATCGCAGGGCAACGCTGAAGCTGGCCCGGTCCGGGTCTGTTCCGGGTGTGGCCCCGGTGGCGTCGGCGATAGCGATCCGCAGGGCCTGGTAGGCGCTCAGCAGGGCGTAGACCTCCTGGGCGATGCCGGGCGGAGTGGTGGAGCGCAGGACCCGCCGGCCCAGCATCGTTTTCTTGATCGCGAAGTAGGCGGACTCCACTTCCCACCGCTCGTGATACAGACTGACCAGGTCGGATGCCGGGTAGCGGTGGTGGTCCAGGAGGTTGGTGGCCAGCCGGTAGAGCCCGGTGCGGCGGCCCTGGCTGGTGGTGACGGTGATCTCGCATTCGATGATGCGGACCTCGAGGGCGCCGAAGCGGGAGAGGTGGGAGCCGTCGCCGAAGCGGGCCAGGACGGGAGGTTTGCGGGTGGCAGTGATGCGTGCGAGGAAGGAGGCTTCGGTGGCGGCGACGGCTGTCAGGAACGCGTTGCCCGAAAAGCCCCGGTCCAGCAGGACGATCATTCCGGCGTGCAGGGAGCGCATGAGCCGCCTGCCGTGTCCGGTCTCTCCCTGGGAGCGCGGTCCGAAGGCGGCATCCAGGATCGCCCGGGTGCCACAGGCCACCAGCGCGGTCAGGCAGATCTGCGGGTAGCCGGCAGTTCCGAACCGGTTGGACCCCTTGCCCAGACGGGCCCGGTGCGGCGGGCTGTCGGGAACGTCGAGGTAGGTGCCGTCGATCGCAACGGCCAGCAGGCCCTTGAAGCGGGCGCCGCGGGTGCGGATCACCGTGGCCGGCCCGCGCAGCAGATCGAACAGGGCCCGCATGGGCCGCACGCCCAGACGCCTGCGGGCGTCCCAGAGCCCCGCGCCGGTGATCTTCACGACCGGTATCGTCTCCAGCGCGGCGGTGAGCCTGCGCCAGACGGCCAGGTAGCCGCAGTCCTCGAACAGGGCCGCGGCCAGCAGCAGGTAGACCACCACCCGGGCGGGAATCTTCCGCAGCCGTTGCTGGACAGCACCGGTCTCGGCAAGGACCGCATCGACCATCTCGAACGGGATGATCCGGGTGAGTTCCCCCAGATGCCCCGGGGCGAACACGCCCTTGGCTACCGTGATTTCCCGCGTGATGACACACTGATCGGACAGCGGAGCCTCCGGTCCTGTGAACGGCTGTCTTGGTCGACTGCCAGTTCTACCGGGGCTCCGCTTCCCACGTTCCAAGAAGCCATAGAACCAGAGCGCACTTGCCAACGCTCCCAAAGCCCTAACTTCACGGCCTTGCCTTAAGGGCCTACGGCCCTTTCGGGGCGAAAAGCTCGGGGCGCAGCCCCGGCTTTTCAGGGGCGCGGGGAACTGCGCGACCAGCCCCCACCGGACCCGCACGCACCCACACGCACCCACACGCACCCACACGCACCCGCAGAAAATCACAGCGGGCCCACAGGGAACGGTTCCCCTCTTACCGCGCTCTTCCCTTCCGACCACCCTCACCACCGAAGGGACACCCGTGCCCCCGCGCCCAGCCAGGCCCACCCGCAGAGCGATAGCCGTACTCGCCGTCTCGGGCACCCTCCTCGCCACCCCCACCCTCACCACCTCCACCGCGTTCGCGGCCGGCCCACCCCCCACCGACCTCCGCGCGGACACCAACCGGGACGGCAGGGTCGACGTCACAGGCACCACGGACACCGCCGGCGAGAACGGCTGGACCCTCTCCCGCGGCGCCGTGATGCTCCCCAACATCGACGACGACACCCGCCGTTGCCCGGCCACGGGCCCGAAGGGCAAGCCCCTCACCAACACCCAGCTGGCCGCCTGCAACGACGCCTCCGACACCAAGGTGAACGGCACCGCCGACGCCGCCGACCTGGCCCGCGTCCGGTCCGTGCCCCGGAACGTGCCCGCCGGAGCGCAGGGCACCGTGAAGGTGACCGCGGGCGACCGGCAGACCCGGGTGTTCGTCAAGCGGGGCAAGAAGTGGGAGCCGGTCACGGCGAAGACCCGGCTGTCGCGGGCCGAGTTGAAGGCGGGCGTGGAGTTCGGTGTCGAGGCGAAGGACGTCATCCGGGACACGGCGAAGTGGGACGGGACGGCCCGGGTCCGGCTGACGGTGAAGTCGTCCAAGGGCACCACCGCCGACTCGGTCACCCTGCGCGTCGCCCCGCTCCTCACCCACCACCATCTGCAGAACGCCCAGCAGTTGCTGGTCACCAAGGTCTCCGGCGGCAACTACGGCAAGCTCAACAAGGCCTTCCGCGAGGGCCTGGACAAGGCGGCCGAGAACGCCGGCATCACCCAGCCGACGGTGAACTTCACCAAGTACGGGGACATCTGGGCGCAGGACTTCGTCGAGCCCGCGTACGTCAGCATGACGGGCACGAACGGCAAGCGGCAGGCGATGCGGGTGATGCTGCGCTCCGCCCAGCTGGACCGGGAGGCGGGCCGGGAGCTGTTCGAGAAGATGCGCGGCCCGAACATCGGTGCCGTGCAGGTGACGGGCGCCAAGGACTCGGAGGAGTGGACGCTCAACTCCATGGGCAACCTGGAGACCATTCCGCCGTACGCGCAGGGCGACCGCTCGTTCCCGGCGGGCCGGATCATCATGGGCCAGCGCCCGGACACCGGTTCCAAGCCGGCCAAGGTGATGCGGACGTTCCTCAAGTCCCAGGGTCCGCAGGACCCGTTGTTCCTGGACACGTCCTGGCTGCACGTGGGCCATGTCGACGAGTTCGTGCAGTTCCTGCCCGCCGACACCCCGCGCGGCTGGAAGATCGCGATCGCCGACCCCGAGGCGGGGCTGAACCTGCTGCGTGACGCGAAGGCCGCCGGTCACGGCGCCAAGCCGATGTTCTCCATCCCGAACGTCCCCTGGGAGTCCATCTCGGAGGCCCTCGGCTCCAAGAACCTGGTCTCCGACAACAACCTCGCCACGCGCCGCATCGAGGCCAACCTCGCGGTGCTCAAGCGCGAGACGGGCGTCACGGACGCCGAGATCGTCCGCGTCCCGGCCCTCTACACCCAGGGCCGGGAGATGGTGGGCGAGACGCAGTCGGGCGAGGACGCCAAGACCCGCCTGCCCCGGCTGACCCGCCTCGGCGCCGGCGAGGAACTCCCGGAGGTGGCACGGGAGTACGGCCAGCAGCGCCGCCTGGACGAGGGCCCGGCGTCGAGGGAAGGCATGACCGCCGCCTCCCCGGCCGCGCCCGCTCCCTCGGTCATGACCAGCGCCTACGTCCCCGGTGCCGTCAACGGCGTCGTCCTCAGCCGCACCCACTACCTCGCGCCGCGCCAGTGGGGCCCGGTCATCGGCGGCAAGGACATCTTCACCGAGGCCGTGACAGCCGCGTACAGCGGCGCCGGCATGAAGGTCTCCTACCTGGACGACTGGGAGACGTACCACCTCGGCATGGGTGAGATCCACTGCGGCACCAACACCCTGCGGAACACCTCGGCGGCCTGGTGGACGCGCTGACGCCCACCCCCACCGACTGACCCGAGATGCCCGCCGCCGCCCCGGAGAACCGTCCCGGGGCGGCGGCCCTTCTCTCTCAGGCCGGGCCCCGGCCCCGCGGATCCTCCAGCCTCACGAGGGCGTCCTGTGCGGTGTCCCGCTGCTCGGCGGTGAGGGGCACCGCCGCCGCCCGTGCGAGCGTGGCGGTCGCCGTCTCCTCGTCGCCGAGGCGGACGGCGACATCGGCGCGCAGCACGAGCAGCCGCACCAGCAGCGTCGGCGTCGGTTCCGCCGCCGACCCCAGCACCCGGTCGATGACCCGCGCCGCGGCCACCGGATCCTCCTTCGAGTCCGTCAGCAGCGACGCGTGGTGCAGGGCCCGCGCGAAGGTCTCCTCCGGGGCGGGCCGGTGGCTCTGGTCCTCGCTGGTCGGCTGCCCGACCCGGACGCAGTTGCCGCCCGGATCGGTCATCAGGAACTGCCGTACGCCGTACGACATGTCCTTGAGCGGCCCGAGACGCGGCAGCCCCCGCGTGGGTATCCGTCCGTACGTCTCCCTGAGGCCGGCCCGGAACGCGGCGTACAGCGCGTCGACGTCGTCCGTGATCACGTAACAGGTGCTGACCGACGCGGCCGGGTCGTACGCCCTCAGCCCGAAGAACCGCAGCTCGATCCCGCCCCGCTCCACGACGGCGTACGGATTGGGGCTGCGCTGTCGGAAGGTGACCTCGAAGCCGAGGGCCTCGTAGAAGTCGAGGAGCGGCTGGAGGTGCTGACACGGAAGGATCGGAATCGTCTTCTCGCCCACGCCTCACTCTAGTCAAATTTGACCAGCGAAGGCGACCCCTTCGGGCCGGGCACCCCCTTCGGGCCCCTCACACGGGATCGATGTCGGCCGGGGCTGTCAGAACCCCAGGCTGTCAGAACCCCAGCTTGCGCAGCTGCCTCGGGTCGCGCTGCCAGTCCTTGGCGACCTTCACATGCAGGTCCAGGAAGACCGGCGTACCGAGCAGCGCCTCGATCTGCTTGCGGGACTTGATACCGACCTCCTTCAGGCGCTTGCCCTTGGGGCCGATGATGATGCCCTTCTGGCTGGGGCGCTCGATGTAGACGAAGGCGTGGATGTCGAGGAGGGGCCGGTCGGCGGGGCGGTCCTCGCGGGGGAGCATCTCCTCGACGACGACGGCGATGGAGTGCGGTAGTTCGTCGCGGACGCCCTCCAGGGCCGCCTCGCGGATCAGCTCGGCGATCATGACCTGCTCGGGCTCGTCCGTGAGGTCGCCCTCCGGATAGAGGGCGGGGCCCTCCGGGAGCAGGGGCACGAGCAGATCGGCCAGCAGGTCCACCTGCTTGTCGGCGACCGCCGAGACGGGCACGATCTCCGCCCACTCGAAGCCCAGCTCCTTGCCGAGCTGGTCGATGGCGATCAGCTGTTCGGCGAGCTGCTTGCTCTCGACGAGGTCGGTCTTGGTGACGATCGCGATCTTCGGCGTCTTCTTGATGGACGCCAGCTCCTTCGCGATGAAGCGGTCACCGGGGCCGAGCTTCTCGTTCGCGGGAAGGCAGAAGCCGATCACGTCGACCTCGGCCCAGGTCGTGCGGACGACGTCGTTGAGCCGCTGGCCCAGCAGGGTGCGCGGCTTGTGCAGGCCCGGGGTGTCGACCAGGATCAGCTGGGCGTCCGGCCGGTGCACGATGCCCCGCACCGTGTGCCGCGTCGTCTGCGGCTGGTCCGCCGTGATCGCCACCTTCTGGCCGACCAGAGCGTTCGTGAGGGTGGACTTGCCCGCGTTGGGGCGGCCCACGAAGCAGGCGAAGCCGGCACGGTGGGAGGCCTCGGCCGGCTGCTCGGATGACTGGGTACGCACGCTCATGGCGCCCATTCTCCCTGATCGCCGGAGCCCGGCCGCACTCAGCACCGAGCGTGAGCTTTCCGAAACCCTCACGCAACGAAACGTCACGGAAACACACCTGTACACGTCCGGAAACGCACGCCGATCACCCTCTGACGAGCCCCCGCACCGTTGGAGACCATCGTGACCCTTGCCGCACAGGGCATCGACACCGGCGACACCGCCTGGCTGCTCGCCGCCACCGCCCTCGTCCTGCTGATGACCCCGGGCCTGGCCCTCTTCTACGGCGGCATGGTCCGCACGAAGAGCGTCCTCAACATGCTGATGATGAGCTTCGTGTCGATCGCCCTGGTCACGATCGTGTGGCTGGCCGCCGGCTACTCGCTGGCCTTCGGCGACGACGCCTTCGGCGGACTCATCGGCGGCCTCGACCACCTCGGCATGAACGACCTCGGCCCCGCGAGCGTCCACGGCACCGTCCCCACCCTCCTGTTCGCCACCTTCCAGCTGACCTTCGCCGTGATCACCGCCGCGCTGATCAGCGGCGCGATCGCGGACCGCGCCAAGTTCGGGGCCTGGCTGGTCTTCGTCCCGGTGTGGGCGCTGCTCGTATACGTTCCGGTCGCGCACTGGGTGTGGGGGCCGGGCGGCTGGATCCTCGACGACCTCGGCGCCCTCGACTTCGCGGGCGGTCTGCCGGTCGAGGTCACCTCCGGCGCCTCCGGACTGGCCCTCTGCCTGGTCCTCGGCCCCCGCCTGGGCTTCAAGAAAGACGCGATGCGCCCGCACAACCTGCCCATGGTCATGCTCGGCGCGGGTCTGCTCTGGTTCGGCTGGTTCGGCTTCAACGCCGGCTCCGCGCTCGGCGCCAACGGTCTGGCCGCCGCCGCGTTCCTCAACACCCTCGCCGCCGGCTGCACGGGTCTCCTCGGCTGGCTCTTCGTCGAGCAGAAGCGCGACGGCCATCCGACGACCCTGGGCGCGGCCTCCGGCGCGGTCGCGGGCCTGGTCGCCATCACCCCGTCCTGCGGCTCCGTCTCGCTGCTCGGCGCGCTGGTCATCGGCCTGGCCGCCGGTGTCGTCTGCTCCTACGCCGTGGGCTGGAAGTTCAGGCTGAACTACGACGACTCCCTCGACGTCGTCGGCGTCCACCTGGTCGGCGGGATCATCGGCACGGTCCTGATCGGCGTCTTCGCCGTCGAGTCGATGACCGGCGGAGCCGAGGGCCTCCTCCACGGCGGCGGGTTCGGCCAACTCGGCAAGCAGCTGGTGGCCGTGGTCGCCGTCGGGGCGTACGCCTTCCTCGTCACGTACGGCATCGGCAAGCTGATCGACAAGGTGCTGGGCTTCCGCGCGGACGAGGATCACGAGCACACCGGCCTCGACCTTACGGTGCACGCCGAGACCGCATACGATCACGGCGTCCTGGGCCACGGCGCCCCGGTCGGCGCGTCCCTGGCGTCCTCCGCCCCCTCCTCGCAGAAGGCCAAGGCTTAAGGCATGAAGCTCATCACCGCGATCGTCAAGCCGTACCGCCTCGACGCGGTCAAGACCGCCTTGCAGGAGTCCGGTGTACACGGTCTGACCGTCAGCGAGGCCAGCGGCTACGGCCGGCAGCGCGGCCACACCGAGGTGTACCGGGGTGCCGAGTACCAGGTCGATCTCGTCCCCAAGGTCCGGATCGAGGTCATCGTCGAGGACGCCGACGCGGACGCCGTGATCGAGACGATCGTCAAGGCCGCCCACACCGGCAAGATCGGCGACGGCAAGGTGTGGGCGCTGCCGGTGGAGACGGTCGTACGGGTGCGGACGGGCGAGCGGGGACCCGACGCGCTCTGAGCCGGCGCGGTGCCGACATGAGGGGGTGCCGCCGTCGAGGCGGCACCCCCTCACACGTCAGTACCCGCCCGTGCCCGTCAGTCGAAGACGAACGGGGCCGGCGACTGCGGTCCGCTCGCCGTGCAGCTCACGGGGAAGCCGAAGACCACCATCTGCAGGGAGCCGCCGTACGCCTCCAGGCTGTCGCCGGGGGCGACGGTCCCGGTGAGCGGGCCCACGACCATGCCGTCACCGGCGGCCAGGGCCGGGTTCTCGGTCCCGGTGAAGGACGTCGTGCCGCCGCTCGCCTTGACGAAGGTGAGCGTGGACTGGATGGAGTCCTCGGCGAGGGCGATCGGAGCGGTGATCTCCTCGGACGAGAGGGTGACCGTGGCGGACGTACCGTCCTGTGTGGCCGTGAGCGTGGCCACACCGGAACCGCCGATCGTACAGCTGGCGTTGATGGTCGCGGTCGCGGGAGTGACCGCGAGGGCGGTCGGCGCGAACGCGAGGCCGGTGACGGCGAGCGTTCCGGCGGCGAGCGCCGAGCCGACACCGAGTCGTATGCGTGTCATCGAGCGAATTCCCTTCCCTGGTACGGGAGTTGCACGGGGCCTGGGGACGCCCCGTACGTCCCGGTACGGGCGTTGCCATGTGAGGGCGGTGCAATGCGCGGCCGCGCGGCGGAATGTGACGGTCCGCCAGGAGAACGGCTCCATTGAGACGTGCGCGGGCCAAGATTGCAAGAGATGTTCCGCCGGTTCCCCCAAGGGTCGACGAAAGTGGCCGAAGCCGATCGCCGGGGACGCCGGCGGGTTCTCCGACAGGGGCGGACCGATGCTCCGGTCTGTCCCGCACCGTGCGGTTTCGCCGGTAGCCCACCCCGGGTGTCCACTCCCCCGCGCATGATTTTCACGCAGCTCGGAGGGCTGTTACCGGCCGTAACACTATGCCGCGAGCGCCCACCGAGGCCTCGCGGCCGGCTCTCGGTCTCCTCCCGGTCGCCTCCCGGCCGAAGATCACTACCCTGTACCGGCGCTCACCTACGACGAGTTGACGGAGCCGGAGCGCGAACTGTGGGACGCGTTCCCGGAGGGGCGACGGGTCGATCTGCGGACGGGCAGGGACGAGGAGGACCGGGTCGCCGGGGGTGCGGGGGTGGGGGCCCGAGCGGACGGTGCGAGCGGCGGTCGTCATGGCGCTGGCCCTCGGCGCGGGCACCGCGAGGCCGGGCGCCCTCCCCTGCCTGCGACTCGTCGGCGCGAGGATCACCGGGCGCGTCGATCTCGCGGGCGCCCAACTCGACCAGCCCCTCTGGTTCGAGGACTGCTGGTTCGAGGAGGGCGTGGACCTCTTCGGCGCGTCCACCCAGTCGATCACGGTCACAGGCTGCCGGGTGCCGAACCTGGAAGCGGGCTCGACCCTGATCGGGGGACGGCTGGATCTACGGCGGTCCCGTCTCGACCGCGCCAGCGCCTCGCCCTTCCACCGCCGCGACACAGTCTTGTCGCTGATCAACGCCCAGGTGAGCGGCGCCGTGAACCTCGGCGGGGCCGAGATCACCGCACCCGGGGCATGGGCGGTGTCCGCCGATGGCCTGGTCGCGGAGGGCGGCGTCTACTGCCGGAACGGTTTCATCGCGCACGGCGAAGTCCGGCTGATGGGGGCCCAGTTGACGGGCGGACTCTATATGAACGGCGCCCGGCTGGAGACCCCCGGCCCGCACGGCACGGTCCTCTCCCTGGACAACGCCGTCGCCTCGACGGTCCAGCTCTCCGAGGGGTTCACCGCGCACGGCACGGTACGGCTGCGCGGCACCCGGGTCACGGACAACCTGACCTTCGACGGGGCCGTCCTGCACGGGGCGCCCGACGGCGACGCCCCCGCCCTGATGGCCATGCGTCTGCAGGCCGCCGACTTCGACCTCACCCTCGCCCGCCGCCCCTCCGGCACCGTCGACCTACGGGCCGCCCAGGTGTCGTACCTCCACGAGAACGAGCACAGCTGGCCGGAGACGGTGGAGCTGGACGGCTTCGTGTACGGCTCCATCAAGGCGGTGGACGCGGACGGCGCCCGCCGCGAGGCCGTCGGCGACCGGGCCGACGTGACCCGCCGCCTGGCCTGGACAGCCCGCAGCCCCGGCTACAGCCCCCAGCCCTACGAGCAGTTGGCGACCTGGTACCGCAAGGCCGGCCATGACGACGACGGCCGCCGCGTCCTCCTCGCCCGCCAACGCCACCGGCGCCGCACACTCGCCCCGGCCGCCCGCCTCTGGGGCCACCTCCTCGATGTGACCGTCGGCTACGGCTACCGCCCCTGGCTGGCCGGAATCTGGCTGCTGGCCCTGACCCTGCTGGGGACGGCGGCCTTCGACGCCGGCACCCCCACCGCGGTGAAGCGGGGCGAGGGCGCGCCCTTCCAGCCGTTCGTCTACACGCTCGACCTGCTCATCCCCATCGGCGGCCTGGGCCAACGCACCGCCTGGTACTGGTCGGACGGCACCCTCCAGTGGCTGGCCTACACCCTGGTGGCCCTCGGCTGGATCCTGACGACGGCCGTCATCGCGGGGGTGACCCGCACCCTGCAGAAGAACTGACCCGGCGGAGGTTCAGCCCGCCGTCACCGTCGCCCGTACCGCCCCGTCCGGCCCCGCCAGCAGCACCGGCGTCTCGGGCCCGCCGAGGTCCCGTACCGCGGCCCGGTCCTCGTCGGAGACGGCCTCCACGTCGGTCACCACGGCCGCCGCCTCAAGGGACTTGGCGCCGGAGGCCACCGCCATGGCCACGGCGGTGCGCAGGGCGCTGAGCCGGAGGGAGTCGAGGGCCACGGTCCCGGCCACATACGTACGGCCCGTCTCGTCGCGCACGGCGGCACCCTCGGGCACCCCGTTACGGGCCCGCGCGGAACGGGCCAGGGTGACGATCTTGCGGTCCTCGGGGTCGAGCGCGCTGCTGTCGGTCATGCCCCGAGCATACGTTCACGCCCGGTCGAGCCGGAGCCGCTCCGCCCGGGGCAGACCCGCCACGACCAGGTCGTACGAGTCCTCGATCAGCTCATGGAGCAACGGCTCCGGGAGGTCGGCGTCGAGGGTCACCGTGTTCCAGTGGCGTTTGTTCATGTGATAGCCAGGGGTGATCAGGCCCGGCTGCTCGGCGCGGAGCCGGATCGCGTCCTCGGGGTCGCACTTGAGGTTGACCTTCAGGGGGCGTTCGTCGATCCAGCTCAGGGCGAACATCTTGCCGAGGACCTTGAAGACGGAGATCTCGGGGCGGAAGGGGAAGTCCTCGACGGCCTCGTTGAAGGAGAGGCAGAAGGCACGCAACTCCTGTGGGGTCACTCGGTCTTCGTCTCCTCCTCCGACGGTCCGGCGGGGCCGATCGGCTCCACCAGCACCGTGACGATCTTGTTGCGGCGGCCGGCCGCGGCCTCCGCCGTGAGCCGCAGTTCGCGCTCGTCGGGCAGGGCGACGACCGAGGAGGCACCGGCGATGGGGACGCGGCCGAGCGCCTTGGCAAGGAGGCCGCCGACGGTCTCCACGTCCTCGTCGTCATAGGCGTCGAGCCCGTACAGCTCGCCGAGGTCGGTGATGTCGAGGCGGGCGGTGACGCGGTAGCGGTCGTCGCCCAGTTCCTCCACCGGCGGCAGTTCCCGGTCGTACTCGTCGGTGATCTCGCCGACGATCTCCTCCAGGATGTCCTCGATGGTGACGATGCCGGCCGTGCCGCCGTACTCGTCGATGACGACGGCGACGTGGTTGCGCTCCTGCTGCATCTCGCGCAGCAGATCACCGGCGTTCTTGGTGTCGGGGACGAAGACGGCGGGCCGCATGGCCGTGGACACCAGTTCGCTCTCGGCGTCCCGGCTGATGTGCGTCTTGCGGGCCAGGTCCTTCAGATACACGATCCCGACGATGTCGTCCTCGTTCTCCCCGGTCACCGGTATGCGGGAGAAACCGGAGCGCAGGGCGAGGGTGAGGGCCTGCCGGATGGTCTTGTAGCGCTCGATGGCGACCAGGTCGGTACGCGGGACCATCACCTCACGGACGAGGGTGTCGCCCAGCTCGAAGACCGAGTGCACCATCCGGCGTTCCTCGGCCTCGATCAGGGACTCCTTCTCGGCGAGGTCGACCAGCGCCCGCAGCTCCGCCTCGGAGGCGAACGGGCCGCGCCGGAAGCCCTTGCCGGGCGTCAGCGCGTTGCCGATCAGGATCAGCAGGTTCGGGATCGGGCCCATGATCCGGGCCAGCGGCAGCAGCACGTACGCCGCCGCCGTGGCCGTGTTCAGGGGGTGCTGGCGGCCGATGGTGCGCGGGGAGACACCGACGGCCACATAGCTCACGAGGACCATCACCCCGATCGCGACGACCAGCGCCTCCCAGGTCGCGTCGAACTCCTGGAGGCAGGCGTAGGTGACGAGCGCGGCGGCGGCCATCTCACAGGCCACACGCACAAGGAGCGCGACGTTCAGATACCTGGTCGGGTCGGCCGAGATCTGGGCGAGGCCCGCGCTGCCGCGCCGCCCGGACCGTACGGCCTCCTCGGCGCGGAAGCTGGAGACGCGCGCGAGGCCCGCCTCCGCGCAGGCGGCGAGCCAGGCGACGACGACCAGGGCGACGGCACCGGCGATGAGGGTCGCGCTCATGACACGGTCGGTGCCGGGGAGGGGCCGGTGAAGCCCTTCTCCGCGCGCCAGCCGTCCACGATGGCGGCCTGGAGACCGAACATCTCGGCCTTCTCGTCCGGCTCCTCGTGGTCGTAACCGAGGAGATGCAGCACTCCATGGACGGTGAGGAGTTGAAGCTCCTCGTCCATGGAGTGCTGCGTCTCGGCCTCCTTGCCCTGCTTCTCGGCGACCTCGGGGCAGAGCACGATGTCACCGAGCAGGCCCTGCGGCGGCTCGTCGTCGTCCTTCGACGGCGGACGCAGCTCGTCCATCGGGAACGACATGACGTCCGTGGGCCCCGGCAGGTCCATCCACTGGATGTGCAGCTGCTCCATGGCGTCGGCGTCCACCACGATCACCGACAGCTCGGAGAGGGGGTGGATGCGCATCCGCGTCAGCGCGTAGCGGGCGATGTCGAGGATCGCCTGCTCGTCGACCTCGGTTCCGGACTCGTTGTTGACGTCGATCGACATGGTGCGGTGTCTGTCTACTTCCCCTTGGGCCCGGACTGCCGGCCCCGGCCGCCCTTGTGGCCGCCGTTCTCGGTGCCGTGCTCGCTGTCGTACTTCTCGTACGCGTCGACGATACGGCCGACGAGCTTGTGCCGTACGACATCCTGCGACGACAGCCGGGAGAAGTGCACGTCGTCCAGCCCCTCCAGGATGTCCTGCACCTGACGAAGCCCGGACTTCGTACCGTTCGGCAGGTCGACCTGCGTCACATCCCCCGTGATCACGATCTTCGAGTCGAACCCGAGCCGCGTGAGGAACATCTTCATCTGCTCGGCCGAGGTGTTCTGCGCCTCGTCGAGAATGATGAAGGCGTCGTTGAGCGTGTTGTGCGTGAGCAGGTAGTCCTGGGTGACGTAGAGGGAATCCTCCGCGGCCACCTGGATGCAGACGGTCTCCTCCCTGCCCGCGGGCTCGATGGAGTCGATGAACCGCATCGGCCGTCCGCCGCCTCCCGCTGCGAGGTACTTGTCGCGCTTACGGGCGAGGCGGAAGGGTTCGATGCCTTCGGGGAGGCGGATGTCGACGATGTGGGCGTCGCGGCGGTGGGCGACTTCGCGGCCGTTCGCGAGCCCCGGCTTGCGGCCCTCGGCTGCCCGGCGGCGGGTGTATGCGACGCCGCCGAGCGACTGCACCAGCGAGATCACGTCGTCGCGGAGCAGGATTGACGTCGTCGTGTACTGGACCCGGCACGTGCGGTCCGTCTGTGTGACCGGTCCTCCATCGGCGTCGAGGAGGCCTTGGAGCACGGCGAGGCGGACCTCGGCCGAGTTGTAGAGGTAGTCGTCCGGCACGAACTTTGAGCACGACCGTGTACCGGGGAGGTCCAGGGAGCGCAGAACGGTCGTGACCGGATTCGGAACCCTGCTTCCGGGATCACCTGGAACCGGTACCCGGTTCGGGAAGTAGCCGTAGTCCTTGTGGTGCCGCACCGCAGCTCCCGGCAGCGCCATCTCCGGTGCGGAGACGGGTTCCGAGTCAGCCGTGCTGAACATGGGCGTGATGTTTCCCGTGATGCAGCCGTCACCGAGCAGGAGCCCCAAGGCGTAGGGGTCCATAGGGACCTCGCGCTCCGGGAAGCAGACCGGCGCGGTGAGCAGCGGCAGCTCATACCGTCGTGCGTGGGCCGCCCGCAGGTTGCCGATCATGTCCTGGGTCTCCAGGACGCGCCACGGCTTGTTGCGGCGCTTGTCCGATGCCGTACGGACAGTCCACAGGTGCTCACCGCAGCACAGGGTCCAGGAGCCGTCCTGGGCAGTGACGCGGTAGATGTCCCGCTCGCCCTGCGGGTACATGCCCAGTACCGGGGTCGGCTCACCGTTCGAGCCGATGACCAGGTCACCGACCTGAAGGTCGCCGATGGGACGCCAGCCGTCGGGCGTCAGCACGTTGGTGAAGAGCGGCTGCGACCGTCCACGCATGTATGCCAACGGCGCCACCTCGATAGTCCCCGAAGCCATCAGCTTCGGGATCGAGTCCGGGTCCAGCATGTCGTGCAGCGCGTCGTACAGCGGGCGCAGATAGGGGTCGATCTTCTCGTAGAGGGTGCCGGGGAGGAAGCCGAGGCGTTCGCCGGCCTCGACCGCCGGGCGGGTCAGGATGATGCGGTTGACCTGCTTGGACTGGAGCGCCTGGACGGCCTTGGCCATGGCGAGGTACGTCTTGCCGGTGCCCGCCGGGCCGATGCCGAAGACGATCGTGTGCTTGTCGATGGCGTCGACATAGCGCTTCTGGTTGAGGGTCTTGGGGCGGATCGTGCGGCCACGCGAGGACAGGATGTTCTGTGTCAGCACCTCGGCCGGGGTCTCCTGGCCGTCGCTCTTCCCGTTCTCGCTCGCCCTCAGCATGGCGATCGAGCGTTCCACCGCATCCTCCGTCATCGGCTGTCCGGTGCGGAGCACCAGCATCATCTCGTCGAACAGACGCTGGACGAGAGCGACTTCGGGGGCGTCGCCGACCGCGCTGATCTCATTGCCCCGGACATGGATGTCGACCGCCGGGAAGGCCTTCTCGATCACGCGCAGGAGGGAGTCGCCGGAACCCAGCACGGTCACCATGGGGTGCGCCGCGGGGACGGTGAACTGCGCTCTCGCCTTGCCCTGCGCGGGGGTGTGAGCTGTGCGTGTCTGAGTCATGGGCCGGCCCTGTAGGCCGCGGGTCCTCCTCTTGGCGTGGGGCTCGTGTTGCCCTTTTCCAGGGTACGACGCGGGGGTGACAGTGCCGTAGGGCTTTTACCGGGGGAGCTCGGGGGTGGCTGTGGTTTGCGGCCGCGGGTCCGTTGTGGCTGGTCGCGCAGTTCCCCGCGCCCCTGAAAGGCAGGGGCTGCGCCCCCTGCCTTTCAGCGCCAGACCGGCGCGCCCGCCGCTCCCGTTGCCGCGCCCTCGATCTTTGCCCGGATCTCTCTCATCACCGTCACGATGCGTTGTTCGTGGTCCGGGGTCAGACGGGTGGCCGGGACCGAGCAGCTGATGGCGTCGGTGGCGGGGGTGGCGGTGTGGAGGGCGAAGCCGAAGCCGACGATGCCGGTGACGCCCTCCTCGCGGTCGACGGCGTAGCCGCGGGCGCGGACGCCGGCGAGGTCGGCGGTGAGGGCGGCGCGGGTGGTGTGGGTGTGGCGGGTGAGCGCCCGGTAGGGGCCGTCGGGGAGGTCCGTGTCGGGGCGTTCGGCGAGGAGTGCCTTGCCGAGGGCTCCGGCGTGGGCGGGCAGGCGGCGGCCGACGCGGCTGATCGTGCGCAGGTACTCGTGGGACTCGCGGGTGGCGAGGTAGGCGACGTCCATGCCGTCGAGGCGGGCGAGGTGGATGGTCTCGCCGAGTGCCTCGGACGCCTCGTCGAGGTAGGGCCGTACGGCGCGTACGCGCGGGTCGGAGTCCAGATAGCCGGTGCCGGTGAGCAGGGCGTGGATGCCGATGCCGTAGAGGGAGCCGGTGGTGTCGGTGCGGACCCAACCTCGGCCGATCAGGGTCTGGAGCAGGGCGTACATCGAGCTGCGCGGGACGTCGAGCGCGTCGGCGAGTTCCTGGAGGCGGGCGGGGCGGTCGCCGCGCGCGGCGAGCAGTTCCAGCAGGTCGACCGTGCGCGCCGCCGACTTCACCTCGCGTACGCCCCCGGCACCGACCGTGCCACCCGCGCTCTCCGTCTCCGCCATGGAGCCGATCGTAATCGGGGGCCGCATGCCCTCTTGACGCCGATTGTTCGCCTACCTAACCTCCATCTCCATACGTAGATGACCCTCGTCCCTCCCCTCCCCTCCCCTCCCCTCCCCCCACCCAGGAGCCGCCCTGTGACCGCGACCCGCGACCTGACCATCACCGAGGTCCGGCTGACCCCGATCCTGGTCGCCGACCCGCCGCTGCTGAACACGCAGGGCGTGCACCAGCCGTACACGCCCCGGCTGATCGTGGAGGTGGTGACCGCCGACGGGATCACGGGGGTCGGCGAGACGTACGGCGACACCAAGTACCTGGAGCTGGCGCGGCCGTTCGCGGAGAAGCTGGTGGGCCGGCGGGTCAGCGATCTGAACGGGCTGTTCGTCGTCGCCGACGAGGTGGCGGTCGACGGTTCGCGGGTCTCCGGACAGGTCGACGTGGGCGGGCTGCGCGGGGTCCAGACCGCCGGCAAGCTGCGGCTGTCGGTGGTGTCGGGGTTCGAGGTCGCCTGTCTCGACGCGCTCGGCAAGGCGCTGGGGCTGCCCGTGCACGCGCTGCTCGGCGGGAAGGTGCGGGACTCCGTGGAGTACAGCGCGTACCTGTTCTACAAGTGGGCGGACCATCCCGAGGGGGTCGCCGCCGAGAAGGACGACTGGGGTGCGGCCGTGGACCCGGCGGGGGTCGTGGAGCAGGCCCGGAAGTTCAAGGAACGGTACGGGTTCACGTCGTTCAAGCTGAAGGGGGGTGTCTTCCCGCCGGAGGAGGAGATCGCCGCGATCCGTGCGCTGGCGGAGGCGTTCCCCGGGCATCCGCTGCGGCTGGACCCCAACGGGGCCTGGTCCGTGGGGACTTCGTTGAAGGTCGCGGACGCGCTGGGCGACGTCCTGGAATATCTGGAGGACCCGGCGCTCGGGACGCCCGCGATGGCCGAGGTGGCGGCGGGGACGTCCGTGCCGCTCGCCACGAACATGTGCGTGACGACCTTCGCGGAGATCCAGGAGGCGTTCACGAAGGGGGCGGTGCAGGTCGTCCTCTCCGACCACCACTACTGGGGCGGGCTGCGCAACACGCGTGAACTGGCCGCGGTCTGCCGGACGTTCGGGGTCGGGGTGTCCATGCACTCCAACACCCATCTGGGGATCAGCCTCGCCGCGATGACCCATGTGGCGTCCACGGTGCCCGGTCTGCACCATGCCTGCGACTCCCACTACCCCTGGCAGTCGGAGGACGTCCTCACCTCCCGGCTGACCTTCGAGGACGGGGCGGTACGGGTGTCCGACGCGCCGGGGCTGGGGGTCGAACTCGACCGCGAGAAGCTGGAGTTCCTGCATCGGCGGTGGGTGGAGGACGACGGTTCGTTGAGGGACCGGGACGACGCGGCGGCGATGCGGGTGGCTGAGCCGGGGTGGGTGACGCCGGCCGTGCCTCGCTGGTAGCCGCGCGGTTCCTCGTCTGCGGTCCGCACCCGACGACGCACCGAACCCGACACTCACGTCACCCGCCCCCCACGCGGAGCGCTTGGTGCAGACTGGCTGGATCCGCACCACGCCAGGGAGCACATCGTGACCGCGTTCAAGGGAGAGCGTCCGGAACACCGACCCCAGGTCGACCCGCTGAGGGGCCTGAGAACGGCCGGTGACCCACCCTGGGACGTCTATCTGACCGGCACCGTCTTCCTCGACATCATCTTCACCGGCCTCGACTCCGCCCCGGTGCGCGGAACCGAGTCCTGGGCCCGCGGGATGGGGTCGAGCCCCGGCGGCGTCGCGAACATGGCCACGGCCCTGGCCCGGCTCGGCCTGAAGACCTCCCTCGCGGCGGCCTTCGGCGACGACCACTACGGCGAGTACTGCTGGGACGCGCTGGAGCAGGGCGAGGGCATCGACCTCTCCACCTCCCGCACGGTCCGCGGCTGGCACTCCCCCGTCACGGTCTCCATGGCGTACGAGGGCGAGCGCACGATGGTCTCGCACGGCCACGCGGCGCCCTCGGAGCAGTCCGAGCCGGAGTGCCCGCCCTCCGCCCGCGCCGCCGTCGCCTCCCTCACGCCCGGCGTACGCGCCCCCTGGATCGCGCGGGCCGCGAGCGAGGGCACCCGGATCTTCGCGGACGTCGGCTGGGACGACACCGGCGCCTGGGACCTGGCGGGGCTGGCCGATCTGGCGCACTGCGAGGCGTTCCTGCCCAACGCGGCCGAGGCGATGCGGTACACCGGCGCCGAGTGCCCCCGGGCCGCCGCCCGCGCCCTCACCGAGCATGTCCCGGTGGCCGTGGTGACGCTGGGCGCGGAGGGCGCGTACGCGGTGGACGGGCGGACCGGTGAGACGGCGGAGGTGCCGGCCATCGCGGTGGAGGCGCTGGATCCGACGGGCGCGGGTGATGTGTTCGTGGCCGGTTTCGTCACCGGCACGCTGGCGGACTGGCCGCTGGCGGACCGGCTGGCCTTCGCGGGGCTGACGGCCGCGCTGTCGGTGCAGGAGTTCGGGGGGTCGCTGTCCGCGCCGGGCTGGGCGGAGATCGCCGCGTGGTGGCGGCGGGTGCGGTCGCTGGACCGTCAGGATCCCGCCGCGTTGCGGCGGTACGCCTTCCTGGAGGAGCTCCTTCCCAAGGACCACGCCAGCCCGTGGCCCCTGCGGCGGGCTGTGCCGACGATCGGCTTCCGCCGCCCGGCTTGACGGCCGGGCGCCCAATAGCTCGGGGGTGCCTGTCCATTGGCGCCCGCGGGCCCGGTGGGGGCGGCACCGCGCTGATCGTCGGCTGTATCGCGCTCAGCGCCACCGCGACCGATCTGCCGACCTTCGCGACGGGCGAGATCGCCTGGAACACGCTCTACCCGGTCGTCCTGTCGTATCTCATCGGCCTCGCCGCCTCCCTCGACCCGCGCGGCCGTTTGGGCGGTCCTCATCGGCTCGGCGTCCTCGCTGGGCACGGCGGCCGGGCCGCTCGTCGGCAGTCTGCTCGCCGCCCACGCGGGCTATCCGGCGATGGGCGCGATCCTGGCCGTGGGCCTCCTCCTCATCGCGGCCCCCATGACCCGGGTGGCCCCGCGCCCGACCGCCCTCACCACGGAGCACGCCCGCTACCAGGAGCAGGCGACCGCCGAGCGACCCGAGTACCGCCCGGCGGCCTGAGCCCGGCCGCCCTGCCCCACCGCCCCGTCAGTCACTCACCCGAACTCGTACGCCTCCACCTCGGCGAGATACCGGGCCCGCCGCTCCTCGTCGTGCTCCAGGAAGGACGCGGTGAAGGAGTTGCGGGCCAGCTCCCGCAGCCGGTCCTCGCCGAGGCCGAGGGTGCGGCGTACGGCGTCGAAGTTGTCGCCGGCGTACCCGCCGAAGTAGGCCGGGTCGTCGGAGTTGACCGTGCAGAGCAGGCCCGCGTCGAGCATGGCGGGCAGAGGGTGGTCGGCGAGGGTGTCGACGGTCCGCAGGCGGACGTTGGACAGCGGGCACAGCGTCAGCGGCACCCGGTCGCGCACCAGGCGCTCGACGAGGGCCGGGTCCTCCATGCAGCGCAGCCCGTGGTCGACGCGCTCGACGCCGAGGATGTCGAGGGCCTCGGTGATGTACTCCGGCGGCCCCTCCTCCCCCGCGTGCGCGACCCGCCGCAGTCCGAGCGCCGCCGCGGCCTCGTACACCTCGCGGAACTTGACCGGCGGATGCCCGATCTCGGCGGAGTCCAGGCCGATCCCGACGATCCGGTCGAGATACGGCTTCGCGGCCTCCAGGGTGGCGAGGGCCGACTCGGCGGGCTCGTCCCGCAGGAAGCAGAGGATCAGCTGGGTGGAGATCCCATGGGTCTCCTCGCTCCTGCCGAGCGCCCGCCACAGCCCCTCCACGACGGTCCCCATCCCCACGCCCCGCGCGATGTGGGCCTGCGGGTCGAAGAAGATCTCCGCGTGCCGTACGCCCTGGGCGGCGGCGCGGGCGAGATAGGCGTCGGCGAGGTCCGCGAAGTCCTGCTCGGTGCGCAGGACGGCCATCAGCTCGTAGTACAGGTTCAGAAAGGACTGCAGATCCTCGAACTCGTACGCCTCGCGGAGCGCGTCCGTGTCCGCGTACGGCAGCGCGACCCCGTTCCGTGCGGCCAGCGCGAACGCCAGCTCCGGTTCCAGGGTGCCTTCGATGTGCAGGTGCAGTTCAGCTTTGGGGAGGGACATCAAAGCATCGTACGGCTGCTCTACCGGCGTTTCGGAAGCGCCACCCGCATCAGGTCGTGCGCCACGGTCAGCTCCCCCTCGAACCCGGTGGCCCGCGCCTGCCGTTCGAACTCGGCGGGCTCGGAGTAGCGCTGGCTGAAGTGGGTGAGCACGAGATGCCGGACGCCGCAGTCACGGGCGACGGAGGCCGCCTGACCAGCCGTCAGATGTCCATGGTCGACGGCGAGTTGGACATCCTCGTCCAGGAACGTGGACTCGATGACGAGCATGTCGGCCGCGGCGGCGAGGGCGTAGACGCCGTCGCACAGCCGGGTGTCCATGACGAACGCGAACCGCTGTCCGCGCCGGACCTCGCTCACGTCGTCGAGGGAGACGTCCCCGACCGCCCCTTCCCGCTGCAACCGCCCGATGTCCGGCCCCTTGATCCCGCGTTCGGCGAGCCGCTCGGGCAGCATGCGGCGCCCGTCGGGCTCGACGAGCCGGTACCCGTACGACTCGACGGGGTGGGAGAGCCGCCGCGCGTCGAGCGTGTAGGCGGGGGTGACGGCCAGGGCCCCGCCGTCGCCCTCGACCGGCGCCTCGATCAGCTGGACCGTCTCCCGGTACGCGGTGGCGTACCGCAGCCGGTCGAAGAACCGCTGTCCGGAGCGCGGGTAGTGGGCGGTGACGTCGTGCGGGACCCGGTCGAGGTTGACGCGCTGGATGACACCGGCGAGCCCCAGCGAGTGGTCGCCGTGGAAGTGGGTGACGCATATGCGGTTGAGGTCGTGCGCGGCGACCCCGGCGCGCAACATCTGCCGCTGGGTGCCCTCGCCGGGGTCGAAGAGCAGGCCTTCGGCGTCCCAGCGCAGCAGATAGCCGTTGTGGTTGCGGTGCCGGGTCGGGACCTGGCTGGCGGTGCCGAGCACCACCAATTCACGTACGGACACGGCTCGTCACCCGGGGGGCCACTGCAGACCGCGACCGCCGACGACGTGGGCGTGCGCGTGGAACACGGTCTGGCCGGCGCCGGTGCCGGTGTTGAAGACGATGCGGTAGCTCTCCAGCTTGTCCTCTTCGGCCACGGTCCGGGTCTCGCGGAGGATGTCCGCGGCGAGTTCGGGGGCGGCGGTGGCGAGTGTCGCGGCGTCCGCGTAGTGCGCCTTCGGGATGACCAGGATGTGGGTCGGAGCCTGGGGGTTGATGTCCCTGAACGCGACCGTCGTCTCCGTCTCCCTCACGATCGTCGCGGGCACGTGCCCCGCCGCGATCTTGCAGAACAGACAGTCGTCCTGCGGCTCCCCAGCCATGTGTGCCTCCCAGCCACCGGGTGAATCCCCTACCGGGGCATGCTATCTGGAGGGTGCGTTGCCGGGTGCGGGTGACCAGCCCCCACGCACCCGCACCCGGCAACGCACCCCACCCGGCCCTAATCCTCCGGCAACGGCGGTGCCGTCTTCGCCGGTGTCGTCTCCAACCCCTCCAGCGCGATCCGGATCGCCTCGTCGAGCTGGGGGTCACGCCCGGCCGCGTGGTCCTGCGGCGCCTGCACGACCTCCACATCGGGATCGACCCCGTGGTTCTCGACCCCCCACCCGTACCCCTCCAGCCAGAACGCGTACTTCGGCTGTGTCACGAGCGTGCCGTCGACCAGCCGGTACCGGCTGTCGATCCCGACGACCCCGCCCCATGTCCGCGTACCGACGACCGGCCCGATCCCGAGGGCCTTGATCGCCGCGTTGACGATGTCCCCGTCGGACCCGGAGAACTCGTTGGCGACGGCGACGACGGGTCCCCGGGGCGCGTCGTCGGGGTAGCTGGTCGGCCGCATCCCGCGCGGCAGGTCCCAGCCCACGATCCGCCGGGCCAGCTTCTCCACCACGAGCTGGGAGGTGTGCCCGCCCCGGTTCTCCCGGACGTCCACGACCAGCCCCTCCCGTGCCACCTCGATCCGCAGATCGCGATGGAGCTGGGCCCAGCCGGAGCCGACCATGTCGGGCACGTGCAGATACCCGAGGCGCCCGCCGGACTTCTCATGGACATAGGCCCGCCGGTCCGCCACCCACGCGTGGTAGCGCAGCGGCTCCTCGTCGGAGATGGGCACCACGACGGGATGCCGCGGATCCCCGCCCCCGGCCGGCAGCACGGTCAGCTCGACCACCTTGCCCGCCGTCCCCACGAGCAGCGGCCCCGGCCCGGCCACCGGGTCCACCGGCTGCCCGCTCACGGCGACGATCGCGTCCCCGGCCCGCACGGCCACCCCGGGCGCGGCGAGCGGTGAGTGCGCGTCCGGGTCGGAGGTCTCCGACGGCAGCACCCGGTCGATGCGCCAGGTCCCGTCCTCGTGCCGGGAGACGTCCGCGCCGAGCAGCCCCTGCCGCCGGTCGCCGGCGCCGCCCCGGCCGCGCGGGGTGACGTAGGCGTGCGAGGTTCCCAGCTCGCCCTGGACCTCCCAGAGGAGGTCCACGAGGTCGTCGTGGGTGGCCACCCGTTCCAGGACCGGGCGGTAGCGGTCCAGGACGCCGTCCCAGTCGACCCCGCCCAGGTCCGGGCGCCAGAAGTTGTCCCGCATCAGACGGCCGGTCTCGTCGAACATCTGGCGCCACTCGGCGGCCGGGTCGACGGTCCGCCGGACGCGCGCGAGGTCGACCGTGATGTTGCTGTCGCTCTCGTCGTCGCCGGAGGCGCGCCGGTCGCTGGGGACGACCTTGAGTTTGCCGTCGGTCCACAGCAGGACCCGTTTGCCGTCGCCGCTGACGGAGAAGTGGTCGGCGTCGGAGGCCAGGAACTCCAGGCGCCGCTGGGCGAGGTCGTACCGCTCCAGCGAGGTCTTCGGGTCGGGGTCGTCGGGTGTGGCCCGGGAGTGGCCGAGGACGCCGGTGACGGGGTGGCGCAGCCAGAGCACACCGTCCTTGGCTGCCCGGAGCGTGGAGTAGCGGGCGGCCTCGACCGGGAAGGCGACGATCCGGTCGGCGAGCCCTTCGAGGTCGATCCGGGTCGCGGGGGCGCCCTCGCTGTCCGGGGTCTCGTCCTTGTCGGGCGCCTCGAACGGGCGGCCGTGCCGCTGCGGTCCGAACGGGGACGGGGTGGTCGCGGCGAGCGTGATCAGGTGCGGGCGGGCGCCGCTGACGAAGTGGAGGTCGAAGACGTGTTCGTCGTAGACCGGGTCGAAGGCGCGCGCGGAGAGGAAGGCGAGGTGTTTGCCGTCGAGGGTGAAGGTGGGTGAGAAGTCCTGGAAGCGCAGCGGGGTCGCCTCGGTGACGGACAGGTCGGCGGTGTTGGCGAGCTTGAGCTGACGCAGGGGGCGTGCGCCGGGGTGCGACCAGGCGAGCCAGGCCGAGTCGGGCGAGAAGACCAGGCCGGACACCTCGCCGTCCTCGCTGCGGTCGACCTCGCGGACCTCCCCGGTCTCCCGTTCGACGAGCAGCACCCGGCCGTCGTGCGCGGCGACGGCGACGCGGCTGCCGTCGGGGGCCACGGCGAGCCCGAGGACCCGGCCCAGCTGTCCGGCGGCGAGCCGGCGTGCGGTGGCGCCGGGGCCGACGCCGGTAGACGGGGCGAACTCCAGTGCGTCGTCGCCCTCCGCGTCCGTCACCCACACCACCCACTCCTCGCCCTCCACGCGGAAGGTGCGCGGCAGCCGGGCCCGGACGCCGTCCTCGGCGGCGAGCGCGCGGGCGGGGCCGGAGCGGTGGGTGATCCAGTGGATCGAGCCGCGTACGGAGACGGCGCTGCCCCGGGCCGTGTGGTCGGGCGAGGCCGAGCCGAACCAGCGGGAGGCGTTCACCGGGAAGGGCTGGAGGTCGACGCGCTGTCCGCCGAGCCTGATGTCGAGCCGGCGCGGTTCGGCGCCGTCGAGGTCGTCGAGCAGCCACAGTTCACCGGCGGAGGCGTACACGACCCGGGTGCCGTCGGAGGCCGCGTGCCGGGCGTAGAAACCGTCGATCGGGGTGTGCCGGCGCAGGTCGGAGCCGTCGGCGAGGGAGGAGTAGAGCGCGCCGACGCCCTCGTGGTCGGAGAGGAACGCGATGCGGTCGCCGACCCACAGCGGGTATTCGAGGTTGCCGTCCAACTCGGCGTGCAGCCGCGCGAATTCCCCGGCCGTCCCGGAGCCCTCGCCGGTCTCGCCGCCGCTCTCGGCGCGGTCGATCCACAGCTTGCCCGCCGTGCCGCCCCGGTAGCGCTTCCACCAGGCGGCCTCGCGGCCCATCGGCGCGGACAGCAGCACGGTGGCGGGACCGTGGGCGACATCGCCGACCGGCCCGTACGGGAGGGTGGTGGCCGGGCCGCCGTCGAGCGGGACCGCCCGCGCCCAGCTGCGCCGGAGGCTGGCCTGACCGTGGGTGCTGAGCGCGAGGACCTGGCCGTCGGGCGTCCAGCCGCGCACCTGGGTACGCCAACTCCCCCAGTACGTCAGGCGCTTGGCCGACCCGCCGTCGACGGGAGCGACATGGACCTCGGGCGCGCCGTCCCGGGTGGAGGTCCAGGCGACGGTGGTGCCGTCCGGGGAGATCCTCGGATGGTTCACGGGTACGTTGTCCGCGCTGACCCGCCAGGCACGGCCGCCGTCCAGAGGCGCGACCCACACGTCGTCCTCGGCGGTGAAGGCGACCAGGTCGCCGTGCAGGTGCGGATACCGGAAATACGCGAGCTGAGTCACCCGGTCACTTTAAGCAGCGTTCGGTCCGATGGGGAGGGGTTTGGATCATGTCCTCCGTGCCGGGCCTCACTTGCCCTCGGGTACGCACGCCGGGTCCTTCCGGCACCAGATGGTCTGGGTGACGGTGACCGTCACGGTCGGGCCCGGCTGACCGGGCTGCCCCGGCCGGTCGGATGCGGGGGCTTCGCAGTTGCCCAGCCCTTCGACGTGGAACCACTCCTTGCCGCCGACCTTCGCGGTCAGATCACCGCGTACGCAGCGACCGTTGACCTCTTTGGTCACCTTTCCGGTGACGGTGATCTTCCGGCCTTCCTTGTCCTCGCCCTGGCAGTCGACGTTCGCGACGGTGGCGACGGACGCGGACGGCCCCTCCGACTTCTTGCCGTCGCCGTCGTACGACGCCGTGCAGTTGAGCCACTGGACGTCGAGGCCCTGCCGTTCCAGTTCCTCGGTGCCCAGCTGGTCCGTCGTGAACGCGACCGCGCCGGTGTTGAGTCCGCCGCCCTCGCAGGCCACCAGGCCCGCGACCGCGCCGATCCCGAGCCCGACTCCCAGCAGGAGCCGGCGCCCGCCCGACCGGTACGCCCTGATCCGCCTCCATGCCCCCATGCACGGCAGCCTGCCACCGCCCGCCGCGCCTTGGAAGACCGCATGCGGCCATGCCGCCGGGACCGCCGGGCGCGGGCGGCGGACGTCAGCCGCTCAGCAGCAGCCATTCCTGCAGCTCCACCAAGTTCCCCTCGGGATCCTTGAGATGGGCCACCCGCATCCGGTCGGTCATCAGTGCGGGGCCCTGGAGGAGGGTGGCGCCGCGCTCCACGATCTTCTCGCAGTAGGCGTCCAGAGCGTCGACCCGGAGCACGACCAGCGACCGGTGCCCGTTCGCCGCGTCGGCCAGCTCCCCGAGCACCTCGGCCATCATCGCCCGGTCCTGGAGGGCGATCCCCGCGGACCCGACGGCCGGACTGAACTTCTCGTACGGCCCCTCGACCGCGCCGGACTGCGGCTTCAGGCCGAGGACATCGGCGTAGAAGCGGTAGCAGGCGGCGAAGTCGGAGACGAGCAGCCTTACTTGGGCGAGTTCCACGATGCTCCCAGGGGGTCGGGGAGGCCGGTCGGGACCGGGGCGGTCAGGACCAGCGTCCGGTTCGGCCCAGCAGCAGCGCCCCGGCCGCCGTCCCGGCGGTCGAGGTACGCAGCACACTGGGCCCGAGTCGATACGCCCCCGCGCCCGCCTCGCGGAAGAGCGCCAGCTCCTCCGGCGACACGCCCCCCTCGGGCCCCACGACGAGCACGATCTCCCCGGCCGCCGGCAGCTCGGCCGTGGCGAGGGTCTCGTCGCCGCTCTCGTGCAGGACGGCGGCGAAGTCGGCCTTCGCCAGCAGCGCCGCGACCTGCTTGCCCGTGGCCGCGTCGGCGACCTCGGGGAACCGCGTCCGGCGGGACTGCTTGCCCGCCTCCCGGGCGGTGGCCCGCCACTTGGCGAGCGCCTTCAGCCCCCGGTCGCCCTTCCACTGGGTGATGCAGCGGGTGGCGGCCCAGGGCACGATCGCGTCGATGCCGACCTCGGTCATGGTCTCCACGGCCAGCTCGCCCCGGTCGCCCTTGGGCAGCGCCTGGACGACGGTGATCCGGGGCTCGGCCGGGGCCTCCTCGTGGACGGTCTCCAGGTCCATGACGACGAGCCGGTCCTTGCCCTCGGCGGCCTTGACGATGCCCTCGGCCCAGCGTCCGCGGCCGTCGGTGAGGACGACGTCCTCCCCGGCCCGCAGCCGCTTCACGGAGACGGCGTGCCGTCCCTCGGGGCCGTCGAGGACCAGCTCGCCGCCGCAGCCGTCCGGCAGGTCCAGCGAGTCGACCACGAACACGGGTGCGGTCATCGCCCCTCGCTCCCGGCCTGCCCGCCGCCCTGGCCGCCCTGACCCGCCGGGCCGCTGCCGACCTGGGCGGAGGCCTGTGCGGCCTGCGCGGCGGTGATCTCGGCGGCCAGCAGCTCGACCAGTTCCCCGGCCGGCAGTTCCCGGGCCATCCGGTGGCCCTGCCCGGCCCACAGCGCCATGCCCTGCGCGTCCCCGGCCTTGGCGGCGGCCTTGCGCAGCGGCGAGGTGAGGTGGTGGACCTCCGGGTAGGCGACGGGGGCGTACGGGCCGTGCTCGCGCAGGAACCGGTTGACCAGCCCGCGCGCCGGGCGCCCGGAGAAGGCGCGGGTCAGCTCGGTGCGGACGAAGAGCGGGTCGGTCAGCGCCTGCTTGTGCACGGCGTGCGCGCCGGACTCGGCGGTGGCGAGGAACGCGGTGCCGAGCTGGGCCGCGCTGACGCCCGCGGTGAGGAGGGCGGCGATCTGGCCGCCGCGCATGATGCCGCCGGCCGCGACCATCGGCAGCGCCACGGCCTCACGGACCTGGGCGACTAGCGCCAGCAGGCCGACGCCGGCGCGGTCCCGCTCGGGGTCGTCGCGGTGGGTGCCCTGGTGGCCGCCGGCCTCGACGCCCTGCACGATCACGGCGTGGGCTCCGGACCGCTCCACGGCCTGGGCCTCCTCCGCCGAGGTCGCGGTGACCAGGGTGAGGGTGCCCTTGCGGACGAGGGAGTCGATGACCTCGGGGGTCGGACAGCCGAAGTGGAACGACACCACCGGCACGGGGTTGTCGAGCAGGACGGCGAGCTTGGCCTCGTAGCCGTCGTCGCGCCCGCTGTCCGGGTCGCCCAGCTCGGCGTCGTACCAGGTGGCCTCACCGGCGAGCTGCTCCGCGTACACCTCGACGGCGGCGGGCTCGGCGTACTCGGGCTGCGGCATGAACAGGTTCACGCCGAAGGGGCGCGAGGTGAGCGCTCGGAGCTCCTTGATCTCCTGGTACATCCCGTCGGCCGTCTTGTACCCGGCGGCCAGGAACCCCAGCCCGCCCGCCTCGGACACGGCGGCGGCCAACCGCGGCACGGAGACCCCGCCCGCCATCGGGGCCTGCACGATCGGGAGCGGGACGAGATCGGTCAGTGCGGAGGACATGACGGCATGGTGCCACTGTCCTCCGGACATCGCCGAATCGGGGTCGGTCGTTTGTTCGGGTGCGGGTGGGTGGGGGCTGGTCGCGCAGTTCCCCGCGCCCCTGAAAGACCAGCCCCTGCGGGCCTGAAAAGCATGGGGCGCAGCCCCGGCTTTTCAGGGGCGCGGGAAACTGCGCGAGAAGCCCCACCGGACCCGCGCCCGACAACGAACCCCCTACGAACCCGCTCAGCGCCCGTTGAACGCGTCCTTCAGCCGCGAGAACAGCCCCTGCTGACCGGGCTGGAACTGCCCCGTCGGCCGTTCCTCACCCCGCAGCACGGCCAGCTGCCGCAGCAGCGCCTCCTGCTCGGGATCGAGCTTCGTCGGCGTCTGCACCTCGACGTGGACGATCAGATCCCCACGCCCGCCACCGCGCAGATGCGTGACACCGCGCCCGTGCAGCGGGATCGACTGCCCGGACTGGGTCCCGGGCCGGATGTCGACCTCCTCCAGCCCGTCCAGCGTCTCCAGCGGCACCTTCGTGCCGAGGGACGCCGCCGTCATCGGGATCGTCACCGTGCAGTGCAGATCGTCGCCGCGCCGCTGGAACGTCGGGTGCGGCAGCTCGTGGATCTCGACGTAGAGGTCACCGGCGGGACCGCCACCGGGCCCGACCTCGCCCTCACCGGCCAGCTGGATCCGCGTGCCGTTGTCGACACCCGCCGGGATCTTGACCGTGAGCGTCCGCCGCGACCGCACCCGCCCGTCGCCCGCGCACTCGGGGCACGGGTTCGGGACGATCGTGCCGAACCCCTGGCACTGCGGGCAGGGCCGGGAGGTCATGACCTGGCCCAGGAAGGACCGGGTGACCTGCGAGACCTCACCGCGACCGCGGCACATGTCACAGGTCTGGGCGGTCGTACCGGGGGCCGCGCCCTCGCCGCTGCACGTCGTACAGACGACGGCCGTGTCGACCTGGATGTCCTTCGTCGTGCCGAAGGCCGCCTCGTCGAGGTCGACCTCCAGCCGGATCATCGCGTCCTGCCCCCGGCGCGTACGCGACCGCGGACCCCGCTGGGACGCCGTACCGAAGAAGGCGTCCATGATGTCCGAGAAGTTGCCGAAGCCACCGGCGCCGAAGCCGCCCGCGCCTCCGCCGCCCGCCTGGGACAGCGGGTCGCCGCCGAGGTCGTAGACCTGCTTCTTCTGCGGGTCCGACAACACCTCGTAGGCGGCGTTGATCTCCTTGAACCGCTCCTGGGTCTTCGGATCGGGATTGACGTCCGGGTGCAGCTCGCGAGCGAGCCTCCGGAACGCCTTCTTGATCTCGTCCTGGGACGCGTCGCGGCGCACGCCGAGCACGGCGTAGTAGTCCGTGGCCACTTAAGACTCCGCCAGGATCTGTCCGACGTACCGTGCCACCGCTCGTACCGCTCCCATCGTTCCCGGATAGTCCATGCGCGTAGGTCCGACCACGCCCAGTTTCGCTACTGCCTCGCCGCCCGAACCGTAGCCGACGGAGACGACGGACGTGGAGTTGAGTCCCTCATACGCGTTCTCATGACCGATGCGTACGGTCATGCCCGAATCCCCCGCCTCGCCAAGCAACTTGAGGAGGACGACCTGTTCCTCCAAGGCTTCCAGAACGGGGCGGATCGTGAGGGGAAAGTCATGACCGAAGCGGGTGAGATTGGCGGTTCCGCCGATCATCAGCCGCTCCTCGCTCTCCTCCACGAGTGCTTCGAGGAGGGTGGAGAGCACCGTCGCGACCGTGCCCCGGTCCTCGGCGTCGAACGCCTCCGGCAGGTCCTCGACCAGCCGGGGCACGTCGGTGAACCGGCGGCCCGCGACCTTGCTGTTCAGCCGGGCGCGAAGATCCGCGAGTGACGTTTCTCCGAACGGCGCCGGGCAGTCCACCAGCCGCTGTTCCACCCGTCCGGTGTCCGTGATCAGCACGAGCATCAGCCGGGCGGGGGCCAGCGACAGCAGCTCCACATGCCGCACCGTCGACCGGGTGAGCGACGGATACTGCACGACGGCGACCTGCCGGGTGAGCTGCGCGAGCAGCCGTACGGTCCGTGCCACCACGTCGTCCAGATCGACCGCGCCGTCCAGGAAGTTCTGGATGGCGCGCCGCTCGGGCGGGGTCATCGGCTTGACGCCGGCCAGCTTGTCGACGAAGAGCCGGTACCCCTTGTCGGTGGGGATGCGGCCCGCGCTGGTGTGGGGCTGGGCGATGAAGCCCTCGTCCTCCAGCGCCGCCATGTCGTTGCGGACGGTCGCCGGGGAGACACCGAGGTTGTGCCGCTCGGTGAGCGCCTTGGAACCGACCGGCTCCTCGGTGCCCACATAGTCCTGGACGATGGCGCGCAGCACCTGGAGCCTGCGTTCACTGAGCATCGCGCACACCTCCAGCTCGCTCTCCGGTGACTCCCCCTTGGCACTCACCACGGGCGAGTGCCAACACTCCCCGCCCAGTGTACGGCGGTGGGGTACGCCCCCGGCAAGGCCGGGCTCCGGTCGGGCTCCGGTCGGGGCCACTTTCCTACTGGGGAGTACGCGAGAACGCCGTCCCCTGAACCACAGCTAGCGTCGGCGCATGACGGTGACTTGGGAAGAGTGCGGGTGGCAGGGATTGACGCCCCGGGTCGGACGGTGCCGCCTGCCCGGCTGGGACTGCACGGTCGGGCTGGTGGCCGGGGACGGTGCGGCCCTCATGATCGACGCGGGGTCGAGCCTGCGGGAGGGCGCGCGGTTGCGCACCGAGGCGTGCCGGCTGCTCGGCGGCGCCCGTGTGACACATCTCGCGCTCACCCACCCCCATTTCGACCATGTCTTCGGTGCGGCGGCGTTCGCCGGGGTGGAGGTCTTCGGCGCGGTGGGCGTCGACGGCGTCCCGACCGGCTCGTCCGAGGCCCTCCGCGCGGACGCCGTGCACCACGGCCTCGCCCCGGCGGACGCCACCGAGGCCGCCGACCTGCTCGTCCGCCCCCGTCACCAG
The DNA here is from genome assembly GCF_009184865.1 of Streptomyces phaeolivaceus. NCBI lineage: Bacteria > Bacillati > Actinomycetota > Actinomycetes > Kitasatosporales > Streptomycetaceae > Streptomyces > Streptomyces phaeolivaceus. The sequence goes on from NZ_CP045096.1 coordinate 2,982,577, forward strand.
GTCTCCGGCGAGTGGACGCTCGACCTGGGCGGCGGCGTCCGGGTGCTCCTGGCGAACGTGGGGCCGGGGCACACCGGCCACGACCTGGCGGTCCTGGTCCGGGGAACCCCCGACGGCTGCCCGGAGGTCGTCTTCTGCGGGGACCTGGTCGAGGAGTCCGGCGAACCGCAGGCGGGCCCCGACGCGATCCCCTCCCGCTGGCCGGACGCGCTCGACCGTCTCCTGAACCTGGGCGGCGAGGACGCGCTGTACGTCCCCGGGCACGGGGCGGTGGTGGACGCGGCGTTCGTCCGGGCCCAACGCGACGCGCTGGCCCGCCGCTTCGGCGTGTCGGGCTGAGTGCGCGGGCATCCGGGCACGGCTTCTCCTATCGTCACTCGAATGCGCCAGTACTCACCCGACCTGACCCCTCCCTGGAAGAAGTCCCCGCCGGCCCCCGAGGTCCCGGCCGACCCCGGGCTGGTCGTCGAGGAGCCCACCACCGGCTTCTGCGGGGCGGTCATCGGCTGCGAGGCGGGCACGGTGACGCTGGAGGACCGCTTCGGCAAGCACCGGGTGTTCCCGCTGGAGCCCCGGGGCTTCCTCCTGGAGGGCCGGGTGGTGACGCTGGTCCGCCCCGCCGCGTCGGCCCCGGTCCGTCCCGCCCGTACGGCCTCCGGTTCGGTCGCGGTCCCCGGCGCCCGCGCGCGTGTGGCCCGCGCCGGGCGCATCTGTGTCGAGGGCCGTCATGACGCGGAACTCGTCGAGAAGGTGTGGGGCGACGATCTGCGCGTCGAGGGCGTGGTGGTGGAGTACCTGGAGGGCGTGGACGACCTGCCGTCGGTCGTCGCGGACTTCGCCCCGGGCCCTGATGCGAGGTTGGGCGTCCTGGTCGACCACCTGGTCCCCGGCAGCAAGGAGTCACGCATCGCCGCGTCGGTCACGAGCGAACACGCCCTGGTCGTCGGCCACCCGTACATCGACATCTGGGAGGCCGTGAAGCCGTCCTCGGTCGGCATCCCGGCATGGCCGCGCGTACCGCGCGGGCAGGACTGGAAGACGGGCGTGTGCCGGGCGCTGGGGTGGCCTGCGGAGAACACCGGGGCGGTGTGGCAGGCGATTCTGGGGCGGGTGGGGTCTTATCGGGACCTGGAGCCGGAGCTGTTGGGGAGGGTGGAGGAACTGATCGACTTCGTCACGGATAGCGGTGGGGCCTGACGTTGGGGAACGTACTGAATCCGCTGGTGTCGATGTCGAGTCGCAGAGCTGACACGGGCACCGTTTCGCCGAACTTCCAAATCGCCTGCCCCTTGTAGTCGGCCTTCTCGCCAACGCCCTCGGGCTCCGTCAACACGACGCACTGTGCCATGACCGGGTCGACGACGAGGTAGACAGGCACCCCACCTGCGGCGTAGATCGACCGCTTCACCCCGTAGTCGCGGTCGATGCTGGTCTTGGAAACGACCTCGACGACCATGGTGATCAGCGTGGACGGAAGCAGCCGCCCCGAGGCGGGCAGAGTCTCGGGTGCCACGACGACCAAGTCGGGAACAGGCTCGCTCGCCTCGCTGACGATGTCGACGTCCTGTGTCTGGAGGGCGTACCAGTGATCAACCGGAACCTGCCTGCCCAGCAACATCACAATGACGTTGTGCACCAGGTCAGGGCTGGCCATCATCACGATTTCTCCCCGGAGAAGTTCGGCCTTGACACCCTCGGGCGGCTCGAACGTCTCGAAGAACCTGGTCATCCCGCGCTCGTCCACAGCGGTCATCTCCGCAGCCTCCGGTTTCCGCCACCGTCAGTTACGGCAGCAGCCTACGAACCAGGCTAAGTACCGAACCCCAGTTCCGCACGGATTCACCCACCCGGGTGATCAGTCCACCAGGTCCCGCACCACCGCGTCCGCCAGCAGGCGCCCCCGCAGGGTGAGCACCGCGCGCCCCTCCGCGTACGGCCCCGCCGCCAAGAGCCCGTCGGAGAGGGCGCGCTCGGCGGCCTTGAGGCCCTCCTCCCGGAGCAGGGACAGCGGGCAGCCCTCGCGGAGCCGCAGTTCCAGCAGGATGCGTTCGACCCGGCGGTCCTCGTCGGCCAGGAGTTCGCGTCCGGCGCCAGGGGAGCGCCCGGCGGCCAGCGCGCCCGCGTACGCGCCGGGGTGCTTGACGTTCCACCAGCGGACGCCACCGACGTGGCTGTGGGCGCCCGGTCCCGCGCCCCACCAGTCCGCGCCGCGCCAGTACAGCTCGTTGTGGAGGCACCGCCCGGCGGCGGAGGTGGCCCAGTTGGAGACCTCGTACCAGTCGAACCCGGCGGCCGAGAGCATCTCCTCGGCGATCAGATACCGGTCGGCGTGCACGTCGTCGTCGGTCATAGGCACCTCGCCCCGGCGGATGCGCCGGGCGAGCCGCGTCCCCTCCTCCACGATCAGGGCGTACGCCGAGACGTGGTCCGGCCCGGCGCCGAGCGCGGCGTCCAGGGAGGCCCGCCAGTCGTCGTCGGACTCCCCGGGCGTGCCGTAGATCAGGTCCAGGTTGACGTGGTCGAAGCCGGCGGCGCGCGCCTCCGCGACGCACGCCTCCGGGCGCCCCGGCGTATGCGTACGGTCGAGGATCTTCAGCACGTGCTGCCGCGCGCTCTGCATTCCGAACGAGAGCCGGTTGAAGCCGCCCGCGCGCAGGGTCTCCAGATAGGCGGGGTCGACCGACTCCGGGTTCGCCTCGGTCGTCACCTCCGCGTCGTCCGCGAGCCCGAACTCCTCCCGGATCGCCCCCAGCATCCGGACGAGATCGTCGGCGGCCAGCAGCGTGGGGGTGCCGCCGCCGACGAAGACCGTGCGGACGGGGCGCGGGTCGTCGCCGAGGACCTTGCGGGCGAGACGGATCTCGTCGACGACCGTGTCCGCGTAGTTGTCGCGGGAGGCGAGGACGCCGCCGGTGGAGCGCAGCTCGGTCGCGGTGTAGGTGTTGAAGTCGCAGTAGCCGCAACGGGTCGCGCAGTACGGAACGTGCAGATAGAACCCGAGGGGTCGCTCGGCCGCGTCGGCCAGGGCGTGCGCGGGCAGCGCCCCGTCATCGGGGACGGGCTCACCGTCGGGGAGTGCGGAAGGCATGCGTTCCATTGTCCAGCACCGACCGACCATCGATTTCCGTCACTCTCCGCGCCGGCCCTCACTCTCCGCGCCGGCCCTCACTCTCCGCGCCGGCTCTCACTCTCCGCGCCGGTCGTCACTCCGCCCGCAGCACCAGCAGCGCCAGATCGTCGTCCGGCGGCCGGTCCCCGAACTCGTGCACGAGGCGTCGGATGCGTTCGGCGATCAGCTGGGCGTCGAGTCCGGCGCAGCCGGAGAGCGCGAGGGCGAGGCCGTCCTCGTCGTCGAACATGTGGGGGCCGTTGCGCCGCTCGGTGACCCCGTCGGTCACACACAGCAACGTGTCGCCGCAGCGCAGCTCGAACGTCTCGGAGACGTACTCGGTGTCCTCGATCACCCCGAGCAGCGTCTGCGGTTCGGCCACCGCCCGTACGTCGCCGTCGGGGCCCAGGAGCAGCGGCAGCGGGTGCCCGGCCGAGGCGAGGGTGCAGCGGACGCCGCCGGCGACGGGGACGAGTTCGCCGTAGAGGAGGGAGAGGAAGCGGGTCTGGGGGCCGTCGGGGTCGACGAGGCCGGGGTCGCCCGCCGTGACCAGGGCGCGGGCGGCGGCGTCCGCGGCCTCGGTCGCGTCGTCCAGGAGGAGCTGGTTGAGGCGGTCGAGGACGTCGGCGACGCCGTACCCCTCGCGGGCGAGCAGCCGCAGCCAGGGCCGGGCGAGGCCGATGACGACCGCTGCCTCGGGGCCCTTGCCCTGCACATCGCCGATCGCGAAGCACCAGCGGCCCCGGCCCGCCGGGAACAGGTCGTAGAAGTCGCCGCTGGGTCCGCCCTTGTCGCACGGCTCGTACACCAGTGCGCTGGACACCCCGGGGATCTCGGCGACCGCGCCCGGCAGCAGTCCGCGTTGCAGGACCCGGCTGATGGTGGCCTGGCGGGCGTACTGGCGGGCCGCCCCGATGGACAGCGCGATCCGCCGGCTGAGGTCCTCCACCAGCCCGGTCACCTCGTCCGGGAAGCGGAGCAGTCCGGCCCGGCCGATGACGAGCGTGCCGAGCGGACGCCCACCGGCGATCAGCCGGTACGCGAGCGCTGCCCCGCCTTCACCCTCGCCCTCGCCCTCCCGCTCGCGCCCGCCCTCGGCCTGACCCACGGGACCGCTTCCGTCCCCGGCGGTACCGGTCTCCGTCCCGCCCTCGCTTCCGCCCTCCGCCCCGCTCTCCACTCCGCCCCCCGGCCACGGCACCGGCACCGCCCGCGACCGCACCGACTCGGGCAGCCTCGGGGGGTCCTGTTCCAGGGCGCGGCGCAGTTCCTCGATGCGGTTCTCGCTGCCGTGCCAGACGCGGGCGAGCCGGGGCGCGGGGCCGAACGATCCGTCGCCGCCGCGCCAGCCGAGCCCCTCGTCCTCCAGCCACACCGCGCACCAGTCGGCCAGCCTCGGCACCAGCAGCTGTCCGGCGAGCGCGGCGACCAGGTCCTCGTCCAGCTGTCCGGCGAGCAGATCGGACGCCTCGGCGAGGAAGGAGAGCGCACCCCGGTTCAACCACTCCGGGTCGCGCTCCCCAGCGCGCCAGGGCGCGGGGCTGACCGGATCGGCCGGGTGCGCGCCGGGGCCACGGCCGGCCTCCCCGCCGTAGCCGGAGCGACCGGCGTACGCCCGCGCGTCCCAGTCCTGGACCCCTTCGTCCCCTTCACGCCCTTCACGCCCTTCACCCCCGTCGCGCCCGCCGGCTCCCTCAACGCTCTCGTCCTCATCCCCGCCGTACGTCTCGAACGCGCCCTCCACGGCCAGGGCCCCGTCGGCCGCCAGCACCCCGTCCACCGACAGCCGTGCCCAGACGGTCTTCACGCCGGTCCGGTAGGTGATCCCCCATGCCTCGGAGAGCGCCGCGACCAGCCGCAGACCGCGCCCGTACTCGGCGGCCCCGTAAGGCCGTTCGACGAGGTAGGGCCGTTCGGCGCCCTCCTCGCGTACCTCCCGGGAGGGATGGTGGTCCGAGACCTCGACGAGCAGCCACCCGGCGTCGGTCGGGTCGTCGCGGCCGAGACGGCAGAGCAGATCGACGTCGGTGCCCGCGTGGACGACCGCGTTGGTGACCAGTTCACTGACCACGACGAGCGCGTCCTCGACGAGACGGGCGGAGAGCGCGGCGGCGCCCGGCAGTTCGAGCTCGGCCCACTCCGCGAGCGCGGCGCCCATGAAGCGCCGGGCGGCTCCCGGCGCGAGCGGACCGCCGGGAAGCAGGACATGCGCCATCGCGCGCCGTGCGCCACGCCCGCGTACGCGGGCGTGGCGCACGGCGCGGCGTACAGGGACTCGGACCCGACGCGCGCCGGCACATCGGAAGCACAGGACACGATGTCCCGTTGCGTCGGAATGGCCCCCACTGAGCGGCTCCCTGAGAAAGTTCGGACGAATGGGCCTCAGGCGGCACGGACAGAGTGACAGACTGGCCCCGCCCATAAGCGCCGAGTTACCGAAGTGGGCCACCATGAGTGAGAACAGTGCTACGCGGGTGCTCGAAAACGGCCAGAAGGACAGCCAATCGGACGGATTGATCCGCGCGTCCGATCTCCGTGCGCTGACCGCGGCCATGACCGCCGCCCGCGACGGCAGCTTCACCAAGACCCCGGAGACGGGCCCCGCGCCGGTGGCGGAGCTGTGCGCCCTCTTCAACCAGATCATCGGCCGTAGCACTCACTTCGGCGGTGAAGTGCAGCGCGTACGGCGGGAGTTGGTCCGGCACGGCCGACTCGACGAGCGGCTGTCGGCGAGTCCGGGCCAGGGTGCCTGGGCGCCCCGGGTCGACGATGTGAACCAGACGCTCGACGCGCTGGTCGCCCCCGCCGCGAACGCCACCCGTGTGCTGGACGCGGTGGCCGGCGGCGATCTGACCCAGCGCGTCGACCTGCACGACGGCAACCGCCAACTCCGTGGCGATCTCCGGCGGTTGGGCCGGGCCGTGAACAAGATGGTCGACCAGTTGTCGCTGTTCACCGGTGAGGTGACCCGGGTGGCCCGCGAGGTCGGCACCGAGGGGCGGCTCGGGGGCCGGGCCAAGGTCCGTGGTCTGTCCGGAAGTTGGCGGGATGTGACGGAGGCGGTCAACACCATGGCCGCCCGGCTGACCGCGCAGGTGCGGGACATCGCGCTGGTGACCACCTCGGTAGCGCGCGGCGACCTGACCCGTACGGAGTCCCTGCTCGGCGAGTCCCAGCGCCTCGCGATGCGGCTCCAGGAGCGCTCCGACGAACTCCAGACGCAGCAGGCGGAGTTGCAGCGCTCCAACGCCGAACTGGAGGAGAAGGCAGCCCTGCTGGCCACCTCCTCGCAGTACAAGTCGGAGTTCCTGGCGAACATGTCCCATGAACTGCGCACCCCGCTGAACTCCCTGCTGATCCTGGCGCGACTGCTCTCCGACAACCCGGACGGCCATCTCACCGACCAGGAGGTGCAGTTCGCGACCACGATCCACCGCTCCGGCTCGGACCTCCAGCTGATCAACGACATCCTGGACCTGTCGAAGATCGAGGCCGGCCGGATGGACGTACGCCCGAAGCGCCTGCCGCTCATCAAGGTCCTGGACTACGTCCACGCCACGTTCCGCCCGCTCACCCTCGACCGGGGCCTGGCCTTCGAGGTGACGGTCGGCGAGGACGTCCCCCGCGAGATGTACTCCGACGAGCAGCTCCTCCAGCAGATCCTGCGCAACCTCCTCTCCAACGCGATCAAGTTCACCGCGTCCGGCCGGGTCGAGCCGACCGTCAGCCGGGTCAAGGACACCGACCACCGCTTCACCCGCGAGGACCACGCCGAGGTGATCGCCTTCGCCGTCGCGGACACCGGTATCGGCATCACGGCGGAGAAACTCCCGGTGATCTTCGAGGCGTTCCAGCAGGCCGACGGCACCACCAACCGCAAGTACCGCGGCACCGGCCTCGGTCTGTCCATCAGCCGGGAGATCGCCGGTCTGCTCGGCGGACGCATCATCGCCGAGAGCGTCCCCGGCAAGGGCTCCACCTTCACGCTGTACGTGCCCGTCGTCAGCCCCGGCCACGGGGTGACCGGCCATAGCGCCGAGGAGCCCGGCGGCCTCGTGCCCGAGCAGCTGACCACCGAGCCGTACCCGGCGGCCCACGACACCGAGGACACCTGGCCCGCGCCCACCAAACTGGAGGCGTGGAAGGCGGGCCGCGCGGGTCAAGTGCTGCCCGGCCGCCGGGTGTTGATCGTCGACGACGACATCCGCAACGTCTTCGCGCTCACCCATGTCCTCGGCCGCGTCGGTATGCCCGTCCTGTACGCGGAGAACGGCCGCGAGGGCATCGAGACCCTGGAGCGCAACCCGGACGTCGAACTCGTCCTGATGGACATCATGATGCCGGAGATGGACGGCTACGAGACGATCTCCGCCATCCGCCGCACCCCGCGCTGGGCGGGCCTGCCCATCGTCGCCCTCACCGCCAAGGCGATGCCCGGCGACCGCGAGAAGTCCATCGTCCGCGGCGCCAACGACTACGTACCGAAGCCGGTGGACGTCGACCAACTGCTCACGGTCGTCTGCGCGGTACTGGACCCGGACGGCGCGGAGGGCCCGGAGGGCGGCGCCGGGCCGTCTCCCGAGATACGCACCGAAGAGAACGAGGCACCCTCACCATGACCACTCAGGACCGGACCGACGGAAGCGCGGGCATCCTCCTCGTCGACGACATGGAGGACAACCTGATCGCTCTGGAGGCCGTCCTGGCATCCCTCAACGAGCCGCTCGTACGCGCCCGTTCGGGCGAGGAGGCGATGAAGGCCCTCCTGAGGCAGCGCTTCGCCGTCGTCCTCCTCGACATCCGCATGCCCGGCATGGACGGCTTCGAGACCGCCGCCCACATCAAGCGCCTGGACCAGACCAAGGACGTCCCGATCATCTTCCTCACCGGCACGGACGCCGACGCCGGTTACACATTCCGCGGCTACGCCACCGGCGCCGCCGACTACCTCACCAAGCCCTTCGACCCGTGGGTCCTACGAGCCAAGGTGAGCGTCTTCCTCGACCTCCACCGCAAGACCCGGGAGTTGGAAAGTCTCTTGGCGAGGCAACGGGAGCACGCGGAACAGGTCAACGCCCGCCTGGCAGCCTTGGAAAAACAACTGACCACGCCCGCACCGGACTTGACAGAGGTACGCATTCAAATACGCGGCCTTCAAACCCTGGTGGAGACCAACCGCGCCCTTTAGGGGCGCGGGGCTGTATCGATATGCGGCTCCGCCGCGTGGGCGCGACAAGCCACGACGATGCCGCAGCTGACGGACGGCCCGCAGTTCTCCCGGCCCTCAAGCGGAGCGCTGCGACTCCCGAGTCCCCGCGTACATCTCATCGATGAGGTGCTGGTACTCCTTCTCCACCACAGGCCGCTTCAACTTCAGACTCGGCGTCAACTCACCGTGCTCGACATCGAGATCCCGCGGCAGCAGCCGGAACTTCTTGATCGTCTGCCACCGCTGCAGCCCCTCGTTCAGCTGCGCGACATGCCCCTGCACCATCTCCACCGTCGCCGACGCCGAGATGACCTCCTCGTACGACTTCCCGGTCAGCCCGTTCTCCGCGGCCCACGCCTGGATGGACAGCTCGTCGAGCGCGATGAGCGCCGTGCAGAAGTTACGGTCGGCGCCGATCACCATGACGTTGGAGGTGAAGGGGCACAGCGCCTTGAACCGCCCCTCGATCTCGGTCGGCGCGATGTACTTGCCGCCGGACGTCTTGAACAGGTCCTTCTTCCGGTCGGTGATCCGCAGATACCCGTCGGGCGACAGCTCACCGATGTCCCCGGTGTGGAACCAGCCGTCGGCCTCCAGCACCTCCGCCGTCTTCTCCGGCAGCCCGTGGTAGCCCTCCATGATGCCGGGGCCGCGCAGCAGGATCTCGCCGTCGTCCGCGATGCGCACCTCCGTGCCGGGCAGCGGCTTGCCGACCGTGCCGGTGCGGTAGGCCTCGCCGGGGTTGACGAAGGAGGCGGCGGAGGACTCGGTGAGGCCGTAGCCCTCCAGGATGGGGATGCCGGCGCCGGCGAAGAAGAAGCCGATCTCGGGCGCCAGCGCGACCGAACCGGAGACACAGGCGCGCAGCCGACCGCCGAACGCCTCGCGCAGCTTCTTGTAGACCAGCGCGTCGGCGACCTTGTGCTTGGCCTCCAGCCCGAACGGGACGGACGCGGTACCGGTGCGGCGGAAGTTGTCCTGGCTGACCTTGGCGTACTCGCGGGCGACCCCCGCCGCCCACTGGAAGATCTTGTACTTGGCCGGACCGCCCGCGCGCGCCTTGGCGACGACGCCGTTGTAGACCTTCTCGAAGATGCGCGGCACGGCGGCCATGTACGTCGGCTGCACGACCGGCAGATTCTCGATGATCTTGTCGACGCGGCCGTCGACGGCGGTGATGTGCCCGACCTCGATGTGCCCGGCGAGCAGCACCTTGCCCATGACGTGCGCGAGCGGCAGCCACAGGTACTGCACGTCCGCCGGCTCCAGCAGGCCGGTCGCGCCGATGGCCTTGGCCATGTACGCCCAGTTGTCGTGCGGCAGGCGCACCCCCTTGGGGCGGCCCGTGGTGCCCGAGGTGTAGATGAGGGTGGCGAGCTGGTCCTTGGTGATCGCGCCGACCTTCTCCTTGATCAGGTCGGGCTTCTTCTCCAGGTACGCGGCGCCGCGCTTCTCCAGCTCGGCGAGGGAGAGCACCCAGTCCTCCGAGAGGTCGGCGCCCTCGGGGTCGATCACGACGACATGGGTCAGCTCGGGCAGCTCGGCCTTCCTCTCACGGGCCTTGGCGAGCTGCGCGGCGTCCTCGGCGATGAGGACCCGGCTGCCGGAGTCGGACAGGATGTACGCGGACTCCTCGGCGTTGGTCTGCGGGTAGACCGTGGTGTTGGCCGCTCCCGCGCACATGATGCCGAGGTCGCAGAGGATCCACTCGATCCTGGTGGCGGAGGAGAGGGCGATGCGCTGCTCGGGCTGTACACCCAGCTCGACGAGGCCGGCCGCGATGGCGTTGACCCGTTCGGCCGCCTGCGTCCAGTTCAGCGACTTCCACTCCGAGGGGCCCTGGCCCGAGGCGGGCGGCACCGGGTACCGGAACGCCTCGGCATCGGGCGTGGCCGCCACGCGCTCCAGGAAGAGGGCCGCCATGGACGGCGGACGGTTCTCGATCAGGGTCTGTGTGTCGCTCACGACATCCTCCGGGGCACGCGACAGTGCGGCTGGCTCATGGACTGTGCGGCTGGCTCAAAGCGGCTGTTGTTTAACTCGCGAGTAACCATCGAGTGGTGATCAGGGTAGAGCGCGGTCGGCCGGTTCGTAAGGGGCGGCGGGCAGTCACTTTCCACCGAGAACGACCGGGCGGACACGCACCGACGCCCCCCGGACGACCTGCGGGCCCGCCGCGCCGAAACGCGACGGGCCCGCATTCCGCCCGAGTTTCCAGGGGTAACAGGGAATCCCCCGACAATCGGCGACGGCCGCCGCCGTTGGCTACTTCTTGCCCTTGCCGCCACCGGCGCTCTCGTCGCTGGACAGGACGGCGATGAAGGCCTCCTGCGGAACCTCCACGGAGCCCACCATCTTCATCCGCTTCTTGCCCTCCTTCTGCTTCTCCAGCAGCTTCCGCTTACGGGAGATGTCACCGCCGTAGCACTTGGCGAGGACGTCCTTGCGGATGGCGCGGATGGTCTCGCGGGCGATGACCCGCGACCCGATGGCCGCCTGGATGGGCACCTCGAAGGCCTGCCGAGGGATCAGCTCGCGCAGCTTGGCGACGAGCCGCACCCCGTACGCGTACGCCGCGTCCTTGTGCGTGACCGCCGAGAAGGCGTCCACCTTGTCGCCGTGCAGCAGGATGTCGACCTTGACCAGGCTGGAGGCCTGCTCACCGGTGGGCTCGTAGTCCAGCGACGCGTATCCGCGCGTCTTGGACTTCAACTGGTCGAAGAAGTCGAAGACGATCTCCGCGAGCGGCAGGGTGTACCGGATCTCGACCCGGTCCTCCGACAGATAGTCCATCCCGAGCAGGGTGCCGCGCCGGGTCTGGCACAGCTCCATGATCGAACCGATGAACTCGGAGGGCGCGAGGATCGTGGCCCGTACGACGGGCTCGAACACGGAGTCGATCTTCCCCTCGGGGAACTCGCTCGGGTTGGTGACCGTGTGCTCGGCGCCGTCCTCCATGACCACGCGGTAGACCACGTTGGGCGCGGTCGCGATCAGATCGAGGCCGAACTCGCGCTCCAGCCGCTCCCGGATCACGTCCAGGTGCAGCAGCCCGAGGAAACCGACACGGAACCCGAACCCCAGCGCCGCCGAGGTCTCCGGCTCGTACACCAGCGCGGCGTCGTTGAGCTGAAGCTTGTCGAGCGCGTCACGCAGCTCGGGATAGTCCGAGCCGTCGAGCGGATAGAGCCCCGAGAAGACCATGGGCTTGGGGTCCTTGTAACCGCCGAGCGCCTCGGTCGCCCCCTTGTGCAGGGTGGTGATGGTGTCACCGACCTTGGACTGGCGGACGTCCTTCACACCGGTGATGAGATAACCCACCTCCCCGACACCGAGCCCGTCGGCCGCCTTCATCTCGGGGGCCGAGACCCCGATCTCCAGCAGCTCATGGGTCGCGCCCGTGGACATCATCCGGATCCGCTCACGCTTGTTGAGCTGACCGTCGATGACACGGACGTACGTCACGACGCCGCGGTAGGAGTCGTACACCGAGTCGAAGATCATGGCGCGCGCCGGGGCGTCCTGGACACCGACGGGCGCCGGAACCTCGGCGACCACCCGGTCCAGCAGCGCCTCGACACCCAGACCGGTCTTCGCGGAGACCCTGAGCACGTCCGCCGGGTCACAGCCGATGAGGTTGGCCAGCTCCTCGGAGAACTTCTCCGGCTGCGCGGCCGGCAGGTCGATCTTGTTCAGCACAGGGATGATCTTGAGGTCGTTCTCCATCGCCAGATACAGATTGGCGAGGGTCTGGGCCTCGATGCCCTGGGCCGCGTCGACGAGGAGGACCGTCCCCTCACAGGCCGCCAGCGACCGCGACACCTCGTACGTGAAGTCGACGTGCCCAGGGGTGTCGATCATGTTGAGGATGTGCGTGCTGCCCGGATCGTCGGTCGGCGCCCAGGGCAGACGCACCGCCTGGGACTTGATCGTGATGCCACGCTCACGCTCGATGTCCATGCGGTCGAGGTACTGAGCACGCATCTGCCGCTGCTCGACCACACCGGTCAGCTGAAGCATCCGGTCGGCGAGCGTGGACTTGCCGTGGTCGATGTGCGCGATGATGCAGAAGTTGCGGATCAGAGCCGGGTCGGTACGGCTCGGCTCGGGCACATGGCTAGGGATCGCGGGCACGCAGGGTCCTGATTCTTGAGGTGTCCGCAGCCGTCTGCGGTCTCGGGTCGGATCTGGAGGGTCTGACGAGTCTGGTACGTAGGCACCATGGTCCCACGGGCGGAGAGCTGCGACCGGTTTGGGCCGACCCGTGGACGGCTGGTAGCGTGGGCGGCTGTGTCTCATGCCCTCTCAGCAGGAGGCACATCCCAAGAAGATCAAGCAAGATCAAGCTGAAAAGGCTCATTCGTGGCGAACATCAAGTCCCAGATCAAGCGGAACAAGACCAACGAGAAGGCGCGCCTTCGCAACAAGGCCGTCAAGTCGTCGCTCAAGACCGCGATCCGCAAGGCCCGCGAGGCCGCTGCCGCGGGTGACACCGAGAAGGCCACCGAGTACCAGCGCGCTGCCGCGCGTCAGCTCGACAAGGCCGTCTCGAAGGGCGTCATCCACAAGAACCAGGCCGCCAACAAGAAGTCGGCGCTTGCTTCCAAGGTCGCTTCCCTCAAGGGCTGAGCTCCACCTTTGATCTGATCGCCGGCTGGACCCGAGCGGGCCCTCTCACTCCGCTCCCACCCGGCACCCCGGACCCGTACGCGGCCTGCGTTCGCCACGCGGGTATGGGTCCACCATCCTGAACCAGGGCCCCGCCCCCGTCCCTTCCCCAGAGACGGATGCGGGGCCTTTGGCATATGGCTCACCCCGGTGCGCGTCAGGGGCGCGGGGAACTGCGCGACAAGCCACGACGCTCCCGCACGTACCCACCCACAGCCGCTCCCCTCCCCCATCTCTCCGGGGGCGAAGAGGCAGCGCCCCTGGACGACGGAACGGGTAGGGGCGGCGGGGGCGAAAACTCACCCCCGACGAGACCGCGCCGCCCGCGCGATCGTCACAACCGCCTTCTCCAACGCGTACTCGGGATCATCCCCCCCACCCTTCACCCCCGCATCCGCCGCGGCCACCGCCCGCAGGGCAACGGCCACCCCATCCGGCGTCCACCCCCGCATCTGCTGCCGCACCCGATCGATCTTCCACGGCGGCATCCCCAACTCCCGCGCGAGATCCCCCGGCCGCCCACCCCGCGCCGACGACAGCTTCCCGATCGCCCGCACCGCCTGCGCCAGCGCACTGGTGATCAACACCGGTGCCACCCCGGTCGAAAGCGACCACCGCAGCGCCTCCAACGCCTCCGCCGCCCGCCCCTCGACGGCCCGATCGGCCACCTCGAAGCTCGACGCCTCGGCCCGCCCGGTGTAGTACCGCCCGACCACCGCCTCGTCGATCGTCCCCTCGACATCCGCGACCAACTGCGCCGCCGCGGACGCCAACTCCCGCAGATCACTCCCGATCGCGTCGCAGAGCGCCTGGCACGCCTCGGGCGTGGCGGCCCGCCCCAGCGTCCGGAACTCCCCCCGCACGAACGCCAGCCGATCCGCCGGCTTCGTCATCTTGGGGCACGCCACCTCCCGCGCCCCCACCTTGCGCGCCGCGTCCAGCAGCGCCTTCCCCTTGGCCCCGCCCGCGTGCAGCAGCACCAGGGTGATCTCCTCGGCGGGAGCCCCCAGATACGCCTTCACGTCCTTGACGGTGTCGGCCGACAGATCCTGCGCGTTGCGTACGACCACGACCTTGCGCTCCGCGAAGAGCGACGGACTCGTCAGCTCCGCGAGCGTGCCGGGCTGCAACTGCTCCGAGGACAGATCCCGCACATCCGTGTCGGCGTCGGATGCCTTCGCCGCGGCCACCACCACCTGCACGGCCCGGTCCAGCAGCAGATCCTCCTGGCCCACGGCGAGCGTCACGGGGGCGAGAGGGTCGTCATTCACACTCTTCTTGGCCATCCGGGACAGCATCCCACGCCCCACTGACAGTCCACTCGCGACAACCGCGCCCCGTAAGGGCCGTAGGCCCTCAAGGGGCGCGGGGAACTGCGCGGGGAACTGCGCGAGCAACCCCCACGAAGCCGCACCCGACGAACGACCGACCAGGAAACCGGCCCCCAGCGGAGGCGTCACGGCTCCTCGCGCCACCCCTCCCACTCCCCCGCGAACTCGTCCAACGCCACCGGATCGAGCCGCCCCCGCTCGTCCCGCAGCACCACCAGCCACTGCGCGTCCTCGGCGTCGTCCTCCCCGGCCAGCGCGTCCCGCACCACCTGCGGCTCCTCATCCAGCCCGAACCGCTCCCCGAGCACCTCCACGACCTCCTCGGCCGCCTCCCGATCGGGCAACACCAGCACATGCCTCACATCACTCACGCCCCCATTCTTCCGCGACGCACACCCCACCGGGGCCCTCCCCCTCCCCTCCCCTCCCCTCCCCGTCCCGCCCCCTCCGCCCCTCCCCCTCAACGCCCCCTCCGTCCCTCCGCCCCTCCCCCTCAACGCCCCCTCCGTCCCTCCGCCCCTCCCCCTCAACGCCCCCCGCGCCCCGCGCCCACCTCCGGCACCCGGCTCAGTTCCATTCCGAACCGCTCCCGGTATGCCGCCAGTACCTCCGCGTCCGTCGGGAGTTCGGTCACCTCCCGGTCGCCCTCCGCCGAGGTGAGGGTCAGCGTGCGCCCGCTGAGGGTGATGCGACCGCCGTCCTCGGCGACCCGGGAGCAGACGAGGGACCGGGTGAAGTGGGAGGCCGGTGAGGTGCTGTGCCACCAGGCCCCGACCACGAAGTCCCCGAGCACCCTCGGCCGCACCTCCAGCCGGTACCGGGGCTTGCCGTCCCGGAACACGTCCAGGTCCCCGAACTCCCGCCCCCCGCTCTCCCGGTCGGCCTCCGCCACCCGGAACGCCCCACCCGGATCCGCCTGCTCCCCCCGGTCCCCGAACTCCAACGGACGGTGGCTGTTCGTCCCGAACCCGACATCCGCCAGCCAGTCGCCACCGTCCACCGTCCGTACCCGCAGCGCGAGATGGTCGTACGGGACACCCAGCCGCCCCTCCTCGTCGTACACCCGCGCCGCCAGCAGCGTCACATCGAACCCGAGCGCCGCCAGCAACGCCCCGAACAACCCGTTCAGTTCGAAGCAGAAGCCGCCCCTGCGCTCCCCGACCACCTTGTCCAGCAGGCGCTTCTCCTCCAGGACGATCTCCTCCCCGAGGTGGATCGACAGGTTCTCGAACGGCACCGCCCGCAGATGGCGCAGGTGCAGTTCACGCAGTACGTCGACAGTGGGCCAGGCCGGCTGCTCGGCCCCGAGGCGGCGGAGGTAGGCGTCAATCTCTGCGGTTTCCATGCCCTCAGTCTCTCGCCACGAGCAGCTCCTTCGACGTACCCGCGACGGCGATCGCGCCGTCCTCGTCCGTACGCAGCACCGTGGCACCCCCGGCCCGCAGCGCCGCGACCGTGCTGGGGGCCGGGTGACCGTACGGGTTGTCCGCGCCCACCGAAATGAGGGCCAGCCGTGGTGCCATCGCCCGTATCAGTCCCGGGTCCTGGTAGGCCGAACCGTGGTGGGCGACCTTCACGACGTCCACGGCACCCAGGGCGGCGGCCTCCGGGGATCTCGCCAGTTCCCGCTGGCCGGGTGGTTCCAGGTCGCCGAGGAGCAGCAGGGTCAGCCCGGCCGAGCGGACCAGCATGGTCACGCTGGCGTCGTTCGGCCCGTCCGGTGCGGCGGCGTCGCCCGGCGGCCACAGCACCCGCCAGGTGAGGCCTCCCGTGCGCCGCTCCTCCCCGGCCACGGCCCGGGTCAGCGGGATCCGCCGGGCCGCCGCCTCCGCGCGCACGAACGCGGCCTGGTCCGCGGGTTCCTCGAAGCCCGTCGCCGCGATCGCGCCCACCGAACGCCCTCGCAGCACTCCCGGCAGCCCCACCACATGGTCGGCGTGGAAGTGTGTGAGGACCACCAGCGGGATCCTGGTGATGCCGAGCGATGTCAGACAGCGGTCGACCAGCACCGGATCGGGACCCGCGTCCACGACCACCCCGGCGCCGTCGCCCGCCGCGAGGACGGTCGCGTCCCCTTGTCCCACATCGCACATCACGAAGCGCCAGCCCGGCGGCGGCCACCCCGTGATCACCCTGGTCAGCGGCGGCGGCTGCACCACGACCAGCAGGAACGCCACCATGCAGGCCCCCACCAGCCACGGGTGGCTCAGGAGCCGCCGCCCGACGAGGACGAGAACCACGGTGACCAGGACGAGCAGCAGCGCGCCGGTCCAGCCGCCCGGCCAGTCCACCCCCGCGCCGGGAAGCGAGGCCCCGGTGCGGGCGATGTCCGCGATCCAGCCGGCGGGCCAGCCCGCACACCAGGCGAGGCACTCGGCCACGGGCATCGCCACCGGGGCCGCCGCCAGCGTGGCGAATCCCAGCACCGTGGCCGGGGCCACCGCGAACTCCGCCAGCAGATTGCACGGCACCGCCACCAGGCTCACCTTGGCCGACAGCACGGCGACGACCGGCGCGCACACCGCCTGCGCGGCTCCCGCCGCCGCCAGCGCCTCGGCCGGACGCGGTGGCACCCGGCGCCGCTGGAGCGCCGCACTCCAGCGCGGGGCGAGGGTGAGCAGGGCCCCGGTCGCGAGCACGGACAGCAGGAAGCCGTAACTACGGGCCAGCCACGGGTCGTAGAGCACCAGCAGCAGCACCGCCGTCGCCAGCGCGGGGACGAGGGACCTGCGGCGCCCCGTCGCGATGGCCAGCAGCGCGATCGAACCGCAGGCCGCGGCCCGCACCACACTCGGTTCCGGTCGGCACACGATCACGAACCCGAGCGTCAGCGCACCGCCGGCCAGCGCGGTCGCCCGCAGCGGAATCCCGAGCCGGGGCGCGAGCCCCCGTCGCTCGGCCCGCTGCGCCAGCCCCGGCGGCCCGATGAACAGGGCCAGCAGGATCGTGAAATTCGCCCCGCTCACAGCGAGCAGATGCGTGAGGTCGGTCGCCTTGAACGCCTCGTCCAACTCGGTCGGCACCCGCGAGGTGTCCCCGACGACGAACCCCGGCAGCAGTGCCCGCGCGTCCGCGTCCAGCCCGTCGGTCGCCTCCCGCAGCCCCGCGCGCAGCCGCCCCGCGACCCGCTGCGCCGCGCTCGGCTCCTCCACCACCACCGGCACCCCACCGCCCCGTACCCGCAGCACGGCCGCCACCCGGTCGCCCCCGACCATGGCAGGCACGGCCCGCGCGTTCACCCGCACCCGGGTGGACGGCAGCAGCGAGAGCCAGGCCGCCCGAGCGGACCCTCCCTCCGCATCGACGATGACCAGCACCGGTGTCCGTGTGTCCACGACCGCCCCGTCCGGGCCCCGCACCCGGCGTACCTCGGCCTGGAGGAGCACGGCGGTCGGGGCCGCGTGATTGCCCTTGATCCGGGGGCGGGTGAGCCGTGGGTCGGACGTCAGCGCGACCTCCGCGGTCACCGGGGCGTACCGCTCGGCCAGGGCGGGCACCGGCCCCCGCCGCAGATCCGCCCCGTGCAGCCCGGCGGATGCGGCAGCCGCACCGGCACACAGCAGCACGGCCGCGACGGACACCCGCGTCCAGCCCCCAGCCCACCTCCGTCCTCGCCCTCGCCCTCGCCCTCGCCCTAGTCGGGGAACGAGCAGCGCCGAGCCCACGACCAGGCAGACCACGACCACTCCCGTGACCCAGCCGGGCGAGGCGTGCACCATCAGCGCCGCCGTACCCCACGCGGCCAGCGCCGGAGGCACGAGACGCAGATCCGTCGGCCCCTCCTGCCGGGGATGCGCGTCACCGAGCCGGCTGCCGGAGGCCGCGTGCACGGCGGGTCGAGAGGGAACCCCCTGCCGTGGAACGCCCTGCCGTGGAGCGCCCCGCACCCCGGCCGCGGCCGTGGGCACCTCGCCCTCGCTCGGCCTCATGGCCGTACGAGATTCCGCAGGTCGGCGAAGCGGCGGTCGCCGATGCCGTTCACCTCGCGCAGTTCGTCGACCGAGCGGAAGCCGCCGTGCTGGGCGCGGTAGTCGATGATGTGCTGGGCGAGGACGGGGCCGACGCCGGGCAGGGTGTCCAACTGGTCGGCGGTGGCCGTATTGAGGAAAACGGGAGCCGCCGGAGCCGCCCCGCTCCCGACCACACCACCACCGCTCGCTCCCGCCCCCGCTCCGGGCACCGCACCCGGGCCGGGCACCGGTGCCGGGCTGCCGACCAGGACCTGTTCGCCGTCCACGAGGAGCCGGGCGCGGTTGAGCCCGTCGGTGTTCGCGCCCGGCCGGACCCCGCCCGCCGCGCGCAGGGCGTCGGCCACCCGGGAACCGGCGGGCAACCGCTGGATCCCCGGTCGGCGCACCTTCCCGCCGACGTCCACCACGATCGCGGGCCCGGCCGTGGAAGCGCCCGCCCCGAGGGAGGCACCCGCTCCCGCCGCCCGTCCGTCCCCGGGCGCCCCGAACGAGGCCGCCGGTCCCCCGGAGTCCTCCGAATCCCCCGAGGCCCCCGAGGCCCCCGGTACACCCACCCGCACCACCTCGGGCGCGCTCACCGGCTGGGTCCGGCCCGCCCAGAAGTGCTGTGCCGCGAACACCGCCGCGACGACGAGCACCACGCTCAGCGCGACCACGCTCTTGCGCTCGATGCCGCACCGCACCTGCAACCACAACGGCAGCCGCTCCCGCACGGCCGGCCCCACCCGCTCCCGCCACGCGCCCCGCTCCTCACGACCCGCAGCGCTGTCGCCGACCTCACCAGCCGTGCTCGCCGTACGCGCCCCAAGGGCCCCACGCTCCCCCGGCGGATCGTGCCCCAATTCCCTTGGCTCCCCGTCCCTTTCGGGGAAGAGCGCCTCCGCCCGCAGACGGAGCGTCTCCGCCGACGCCTGCCGCCGGCCGACCCTGCCGCGCGGCTGTCGGGAGGAGCGGTGCCGTGCGCGCCCGTCGGAGGACGGCCCCCGGCCCGGACCGCTGGTGACCGCCGCCGTACGTGAACATGACTGTGAACGTGAACGCGAACGTGATCGAAGTGCCATGCGACGAGGATCGGGCAACTTCGCCCACTCGCGATGATCTTGCTCAATTCCCGTGGACTACTACCCAGTTGTGGACAACTCCGTCACTCACACGAGTGATCGACCAACGGACAGCCCGCACCCCGCACCCCCATCGATCGCCTCACCGAAGCAAGACGCACCTCACCGAGGCGACACAACCGCCCCCAGCAACCCGGGCCCCGTATGCGCCCCGATCACCGCCCCGACCTCGCTCACATAGAGGTCGGCCAAGCCGGGCACCCGGTCCCGCAGCCGCTCCGCCAGCGCCGAGGCCCGCTCGGGCGCGGCGAGGTGATGGACGGCGATGTCGACCGGCGCGCCGCCCGCCCGCTCGGCGACGATCTCCTCCAGGCGGGCGATGGCCCTGGACGCCGTACGGACCTTCTCCAGCATCTCGATACGGCCGCCGTCCAGCTGCAGCAGCGGCTTGACCGCCAGCGCGGACCCGAACAGCGCCTGTGCCGCACCGATGCGTCCGCCCCGGCGGAGATAGTCCAGGGTGTCGACGTAGAAGAACGCGGACGTACCCGCGGCCCGCTTCTCGGCGGCCGTGACGGCGTCGTCCACCGTGCCGCCCGCCTCCGCGGACTCGGCGGCGGCCAGGGCGCAGAATCCGAGGGCCATCGCGACCATCCCGGTGTCCACGACGCGCACCGGCACGGGCGCCTCGCGCGCCGCGAGCACGGCGGCGTCGTAGGTGCCCGAGAACTCGGCGGAGAGATGGAGGGAGACGATGCCCGTGGCGCCCGACTCGGCGACCCTGCGGTAGGTCTCCGCGAACAGTTCGGGGCTGGGGCGGGAGGTGGTGACGGACCGTCGTTTCTGCAGTGCCTGGGCCAGGGAGCGCGCCGAGATCTCGGTGCCCTCGTCGAGCGCCTCGCCGCCGAGGACCACGGTCAGGGGTACCGCGGTGATGCCGTGACGCTCCATCGCCGGCGGCGGCAGGTAGGCCGTTGAATCGGTGACGATCGCGACATGGCGGGACATGAGCTGGAGGTTACCCGTCGAGCCCCGGGGACGGCAGCCCGCCCCCTCTCACCTGCGACCGGGCGGAGCGAACCGACCGGGACGGCCGCGCCGGCCGGCTCAAGTCGTGCTTTCCGGACGGGGCTTCTTCTGCCACGGGTACGTCGGCCGCGCGCTCGGCGGCGTGATCGCGGGCCTGGGCGGCTCCTGGGCGCCACGGGCCCCGGCGCCGCCGACACCACCGCCCACGCCCTTGCCGTCACCACCGACACCGCCGCCGGAGTCACCGCCGCGCGCCCCTGAGGTCTCCTGCCAGGTCTGCCCCGTGGAGGCCGTGGCCTCGGGCTTCGGCGCCTCGGGCCACACCGAGGCGGGTTCCGTCGTCCAGTGCCGCAGCGCGCCCGCCTCGACGTCGATCTGAGCGCTGAGCGTGTCCAGGTCGTCCTCGGCGAACTTGCGGGCCCGGTCGTGCGCGGCCCAGCGCAGTGAGTCGGCGGACTTGACGATCCGCTCCGTGCGCTCGCGCAGCGCGGGCAGCCGCTGGGCCAGCTTGCCCCGGTCCGGCTCGGGCTCCAGGCGCCGCAGCTCGTCGTCCAGCTCCCGGCCGTGCTTGCTGAGCTGCTCGAAGAGGGCCAGGGACTCCTTCAGGGACTCGTCCTCGCCCACACCCGCCTGCAACGCCTCCTGGGTGGACCGCATCGAGGTGCGCAACTTCAGCCGCAGATCGGCCAGTTGTCCCACCGGGCCCGGCTGGGCCAGGCTTCTGGCGCGCAGGGTGGTGTCCTCGACGGTCCGCTTGGCCTGGGTGATCGTGCGGTCCACGCCGCGCTTGGCCGCGCCGACCGCCTTCACCGTGGCGTACACGCCCACGAACAGCACGAAGAACAGGGCGACGACTGCGATGACGGCTTCCACGACGCGCTCCTTCTCCGACCGGCACGGCATGTGCTGCGGCGCTCTTCAACGGTAAACGCAACAGGCAGGTCCCGAGTTCCATCCGAACCCGGAACCTGCCCGTAGGGGAAGCCCCCGAACCGCGCCCCTCGACAGCCGAACGGCTACCGGAAGTCACCGGCGGCCACCCTCACGTGAGGATCCCACGTGGCGATCTCACGTGACGATCTCGCGTGGCGATCTCGCGTAACGCTCTGCGTGCCGATGCTCAGGTGACGATGTTCACCAGCTTCGGCGCCCGCACGATCACCTTGCGGATCGGCGCCCCGGCCAGCGCCGCGACCACCTTCTCGTCGCCCAGGGCCACCTTCTCCAGCTCCTCGTCGGAGATGGCCGGCGACACCTCCAGACGGGCCTTGACCTTGCCCTTGATCTGGACGACGCAGGTGACGGCCTCGTCGACGACGTACGCGGGGTCGGCGACGGGGAAGTCCCGGTGCACGACGGAGTCCGTGTGCCCCAGCTTGCGCCACAGTTCCTCGGCGACGTGCGGGGCCAGCGGCGCGACCAGCAGGACCAGGGCCTCGGCGACGGACCGGGACACCGGGCCGCCCACCTTGGTCAGGTGGTTGTTCAGCTCGGTCACCTTGGCGATCGCCGTGTTGAAGCGCATGCCCTCCAGGTCCTGGCGGACGCCGTCGATGGCCTTGTGCAGGGCCCGCAGGGTGTCCTCGCCGGGCTCGGTGTCGACGACCGTCACCTCACCGGTGGCCTCGTCGACGACATTGCGCCACAGCCGCTGCAGCAGCCGGAACTGGCCCACCACCGCGCGCGTGTCCCACGGCCGGGAGACGTCCAGCGGGCCCATCGCCATCTCGTACAGGCGCAGCGTGTCGGCGCCGTACTCCGCGCAGATGGACTCCGGAGTGACCGAGTTCTTCAGGGACTTGCCCATCTTGCCCAGCAGGCGGCTGACCTTCTCGCCCTGGTGGTAGTAGGCGCCGTCGCGCTCCTCCACCTCGACGGCGGTCACCGGGAAGCCGCGGCTGTCGCGGTAGACGAAGGCCTGGATCATGCCCTGGTTGAACAGCTTGTGGAACGGCTCGGCCGAGGAGACATGCCCCAGGTCGAACAGGACCTTGGACCAGA
This sequence comes from Streptomyces phaeolivaceus, assembly GCF_009184865.1. NCBI lineage: Bacteria > Bacillati > Actinomycetota > Actinomycetes > Kitasatosporales > Streptomycetaceae > Streptomyces > Streptomyces phaeolivaceus. Next base: position 3,004,956 of record NZ_CP045096.1, read on the forward strand.
AGCGCGCGTACAGCAGGTGCAGCACGGCGTGTTCGGCGCCGCCGACGTACAGGTCGACACCGCCGTGCGGCCGGCCCTCGCTCGGGCCCATCCAGTAGCGCTCGATCTCCGGGTCGACCAGCTTCTCGGAGTTGTGGGGGTCCAGATAGCGCAGCTCGTACCAGCAGGAACCGGCCCAGTTGGGCATGGTGTTGGTCTCGCGCCGGTACGCGCGCGGGCCACGGCCGTCGCCCAGGTCCAGGGTGACGTTGACCCAGTCCTCGTTGCGCGACAGCGGCGTCTCGGGCCGGGTGTCGGCGTCGTCCGGGTCGAAGGTGCGCGGCGAGTAGTCCTCGACCTCGGGCAGCTCCAGCGGCAGCATCGACTCGGGCAGCGAGTGGGCGACGCCGTCCTCGTCGTAGACGATCGGGAAGGGCTCGCCCCAGTAGCGCTGACGGCTGAACAGCCAGTCGCGCAGCCGGAAGTTGACGGTGCCCCGGCCGACACCGGACCGCTCCAGCCACTCGGTGATGCGCGCCTTGGCCTCGACGACGCCCAGGCCGTCCAGGGAGACACCGTCACCGGAGGAGTTGATGATCTTCGCGTCGTACGACCCGAAGGCGCCCTCCCAGGTGGAGGTGTCGGTGCCGCGGCCGTCGGTGGGCTCGACGATGGCGCGGATCGGCAGCTCGAAGGCGCGCGCGAACTCGAAGTCGCGCTGGTCTCCGCACGGTACGGCCATGATCGCGCCGGTGCCGTAGCCCATCAGGACGTAGTCGGCGACGAAGACGGGGATCCGGTCGCCGTTGACCGGGTTGGTGGCGTACGAGCCGATGAAGACGCCGGTCTTGTCCTTGGCCTCGGCCTGTCGTTCCACGTCGGACTTGGAGGCGGCCTGCGCGCGGTACGCGGCGACGGCCTCGGCCGGGGTCGCGTGACCGCCGGTCCACACGTCGCGGGTGCCCTCGGGCCACTCCTGGGGCGTGAACTTCTCGACCAGCGGGTGCTCGGGGGCCAGCACCATGTAGCTCGCGCCGAACAGGGTGTCGGGGCGGGTGGTGAAGACGGTGATGTTCTCGCCGTCGATGGGGAAGTCGACGCGGGCGCCCTCGGAGCGGCCGATCCAGTTGCGCTGCTGCAGCTTGATGGCCTCGGGCCAGTCCAGCTCGTTCAGGTCGTCCAGCAGCCGGTCGGCGTAGGCGGTGATGCGCATGTTCCACTGGCGCAGCTTGGCCTTGAAGACGGGGAAGTTGCCGCGCTCGGAGCGGCCGTCCGCGGTGACCTCCTCGTTGGCCAGCACGGTGCCCAGACCGGGACACCAGTTGACCGGCGCGTCGGAGGCGTACGCCAGGCGGTACTCGCCCAGGACCTCGGCGCGTTCGGCGGCGCTCAGCGCGCTCCAGGAGCCGCCGTCGGGCAGCGCGCGCTCACCGGACTCGAACTGGGCGACCAGTTCGGCGATCGGGCGGGCCCGGTTCGCCTCGTCGTCGTACCAGGAGTTGAAGATCTGCAGGAAGATCCACTGGGTCCACTTGTAGTAGTCCGGGTCGATCGTGGCGAACGAGCGGCGCTTGTCGTGGCCCAGACCCAGCCTGCGCAGCTGGGACTTCATGTTGTTGATGGCGGCCTCGGTGGTGATCCGGGGGTGTTCACCGGTGGCCACGGCGTGCTGTTCGGCGGGCAGGCCGAAGGCGTCGAAGCCCAGGGTGTGCAGGACGTTGTGGCCGGTCATCCGCTGGAAGCGGGCGAAGACATCGGTGGCGATGTAGCCCAGGGGGTGGCCGACGTGCAGGCCCGCACCGGAGGGGTACGGGAACATGTCCATGATGAACTTCTTGGGCCTGGCGGCCAGCTCGGGGTCGCCCGCCAGGTCGCCGCTCGGGTTCGGCGCGGCGTAGGTGCCCTCGACGTCCCAGAAGTCCTGCCAGCGTGCCTCGATCTCGGCCGCGACGGCGGCCGTGTAGCGGTGTGGCGCGGCATCCACCGCCGCACCTGTGACAGCGGGGTTCGTCTCGCTCATGATCCTCAAGGCTCCATCGATCGTCTCTGCCGGCGGGTGTTCGTCCGGTTTCGTCCCGGAAACGAAAAATCCCCTCGCACAGGAGGGGACGCCGCGCTGATGCCGACCACGCCGTTCATCGACGGTCGGGACTGATCAGCGCGGCTCGCTAAGCAGAAGGCGTACGGCACGCATGAGGCCAGGGTACCGCAGCCCCGGTGGGCATCGACCAGCGGCGTGTCAGCCACGCGATCCGGCCAAAAAAGTTGAACATTATTCAAAACTTACTTCGCGTAACAACCTCTAAGGGGCAACACAGATGTGAGATTGGCCCTTGATAACAGCGCAATAACTGAAACCTCGTACCGCTCGGTTTGGCACCACTTACAGTTCGACGACGGGACCGCTTTCCCGAACTGTTCGGAGTTGCCCCCATGAACCCTCGTCGCAGTAACAGCTCGCTGCCCCAGCCAGGCCGCTCGGCCTATGGGATAGCCACGGCTGCCGCTCTGCTGCTGATACCCGTAAGCGTTGTGGTCGGAGGTGACGCGTACCGGGAGTTCCTCGACTTCGGAGCGGGCGTTCTCTCGCTCGTCTCACTGACCCTCTCGGTGCTCTGGGGGCTCGTCGCCCAGGACCGCACCCTGCTCACCGTGCGCCAGCGGATCATCGGCCAGGCCGTCCACCGGACGACCGCCATCGCCTCGGTCGCGTTCCTCGTACTGCACGTCTCGGTGAAGCTGGCGCTGAACCACGTGTCCGCGATCGCCCTGTTCCCCTTCGCCCTCGGCGTGACGGGCACGGGAGCGCTCATCGGTTTCGGCGCGACCGCCGGCGCCATGATGATCTTCGTCGCCATCACCGGCGCGCTGCGCAGCAACTTCGCCTCCCCCGCGCCGGTCGCGGCACGCTGGCGCGCGATGCACATGATGGCCTACCCGGCCTGGTGCTTCGCCCTGGTGCACGGACTCTACGCGGGTCGCGAAGCCAAGCCGATCTTCGTCACCCTGTACTCCATCGGACTGGTCGCCGTCGCCGCGGCGCTGCTGCTGCGTGCCGCGCCCCGCTCGGTCAAGAACCAGGTGATCGAACAGATCACCGGCATCCTGGGCACCGGCGGCCAGCGTCCCCCCGAGGTCGACGGACTCATGCAGTCCCGTTCCGCCCTCCAGAGCGTGGACGAGCCCGGCGGACGCCGTGAGGGCGGCCGACGCGAAGGGGGACAGCGCGAAGGGGGACAGCGCGAAGGCGGACAGCGCGACCAGATGCGCGACACCGGCCAGTTCCCGCTGCCCGGCTTCGGCGGCGGACAGGGCAACCCCCCGCTCGGCGACCCCCTGGTGCCCCCGCAGCGCGCGGGAGCCGCAGCCGCCGACAGCGGCCCCGGTTTCGCCGCGGCCTACCGCGCGGTGTCGATGACCCCGCGCGCCGCGGAGCCGACCGCGCCCTATCTGACCCAGCAGCAGCCGCCGTTGGACATGCAGCCCACGCAGGCCATGCCCCGTATGGACGACGGCTCGACCACCGGCAGCACCCGCTGGCCGGCCCCGTCCCCGCCGCCGGTCGGCGAGGCGCCCCCGTCGTCGTACGACCCGATGCAGGACACCTTCGCCGGACAGCCGCTGGGCGGCCAGTCGTTCCAGGGACAGGCGTACCCGGGCCAGGCCTACCAGGGGGAGACGTACAACACGGGGGCGAACCCGGTGGTCTCCGAAACTTCCTACGGAACGGCTGAGACGAACGCCCCCTACGGCACGTACAACCCGAACGACACGTACAACAGCGGTCCCGCCACTGATGCGCTGTCCGGCTACGACGATTACAACCAGCCGGGATCAGGCGAACCCTGGAACGCGCCTTCCGGAGGATTTAAGTGAACGAGGCCCTTCCCGACGTCCCCGAGGTCCGTGTGGTGGGGCTCCCCCAACTCACGTCGGGCTTCGACCTCGTCGAGAGACTCGACCTCCCCATGCACCTGAAGGTGCACGGTCCGCTCGAACCGATGGGCGGCGAGCAACTCGCCCAACTGTCCGAACGGATCAACCTGAAGGGCAGGGGTGGCGCGGGCTTCCCGTTCCACAAGAAACTGCGGTCGGTCGCCGAGTCGGCGATCAAGCGCGGCATCCGGCCCGTCGTGGTCGTCAACGGCAGTGAGGACGAACCCGCCTGCCGCAAGGACACGGTGCTCATCAACCGTGCCCCGCATCTCATCCTGGACGGCGCCCTGCTGGTCGCCGAGGCCCTGGGCGCCCGGCAGCTGGTCATCGGGGTGACACGTGAATCCACCGAGCGCTCGATGGAGGCGGCCCTCGCCGAGCGCGGACTGAGCAACCGGCGTGGCGCCGCGATCCGCGCGAGCGTGCAGCGCAACCCGGTCCGGATGGTCACCGGCGCGGCCGGTTCGCTGATCCGTTCCATCGACGGCGGTCCGCCGATCCCGCCCGGCCGCAAGACCAGCGCGTCCAAGAGCGGTGTCGGTGGCGCGCCGACCCTGCTCTCCAACGCCGAGACCTTCGCCCAGCTCGCCATCGGCGCCCGTATCGGCGCCGAGCGGTACGGCAACACGGGCCTGTACGACGAGCCGGGCACCGTGATGCTGACCGTGTCCGGCGCGGTCGCCCGCCCCATGGTGATCGAGGCGCCCACCGGTGTGCCGCTGCGCTACATCCTGCAGCTGGCCGGCGCCCCGCCGGTCCCTCAGGGCGTGCTGACCGGCGGCTACCACGGCAAGTGGATCGACGCGGCGACGGTCAACGAGGCGGTGGTCTCCCGCAATTCGCTGGACGCGGTGGGCGGTGCGCTCGGCGCGGGCGCGATCCTGCCGATCAGCCAGGACACCTGCCCGCTCGGTGAGTCGCTGCAGGTCGCCAAGTGGCTCGCCGAGGAGAGCGCGGGACAGTGCGGTCCCTGCTACCTCGGTCTGCCGGCCGCCGCGCGCGGTATGGAGGACATCCTCAACGGCGGCGGTCCGGCCGCCCTGGAGGCCCTCAAGCAGGTCGCGAAGAACGTCAAGCGGCGCGGCGCGTGCTCGCACCCGGACGGCTCCGCGATGTTCCTTGAGTCGACCGTCAAGGCGTTCACGGACGACCTCGCCGCCCATGTCCTCGGCAACGGCTGCGGCCGTCCCGTCGAGGGTGTGCTCCCGCTCTTCGAGGGCGGCAGGATGCCGACGGGCATCCCGGGCGGCGCGCCCGAGGAGGAGAGCGGCAGCCGCCAGAAGATCTTCGTCGACTGGACGCTCTGCCGGGGCCACGGCCTGTGCGCCGACATCCTCCCGGAGGTCTTCCAGCTCGGCGCCGACGGCTTCCCCACCGTCGCCCAGGCGAAGGTCCCCCAGTACGCCGAGGCCAAGGCCCTGCGCGCGGTGCGTCGCTGCCCCGCGCTCGCCCTGCGCATCGAGGAGGACAACCGTCCCGCCGCCCCGTCCCGGAACCTCCCGGTCCTCTCCCAGGGCCGTGGCCGCCGGGCCCTGGGCAGCGGTCGCTGAACCCCGTCGTCGTGTGGGCCACCCCGGGCGGGGTGGCCCACACGTCGTGCGGTCGCCCTCCGCGGTGTGTGCCGTCCCCCAACAACGCGAAGACCCCGTCCACTTGGACGGGGTCTTTTCTGTGGAGCTAAGGAGAATTGAACTCCTGACCTCCTGCATGCCATGCAGGCGCTCTACCAACTGAGCTATAGCCCCTTGCCTCGCTGTCCGCCCGGTCTCCCTGGCGACGACGCCAACATTACCGGTCCCCCGCGCGCACCACCAAATCGATTCCGGCGGGTGCGAATTGCGGGTGGATTTGGCGGCCTTTGCGGGATATCGGCCCCCCGGCCTCGCGCCCGCCGTTCACGCCTCCGTCGCCGACGGCCGTCACGAGGGCCCTGGGGCGCCCGCAGCGGCCCGTGAACCGGCGACGGCCGGAGCAGGGCGCCGAGTTGACGCTCAGGCCGTCACGAACGAATAGAAGCGTTTGAGTGTGCAGTGCTCTTCGAGGAGCCGGCCGTAGATCGGCTCGCCCTCCAGCTCGCGGTAGGTCTCGATGGGGTCGCCTTTTATGATCAGCGCCCGTGCGCATTCCTCGCACCAGTACTGGTAGTCGGCGTTGACGGGCTCCATGTCGCGGACGATGGGCGTGCCGCTGCCGCACCAGTCGCACTTCCTCCTGTGTGCACCCATCGATCAGCTCCAGCTGTGGCCGCAGGCCGTGCACACGTAGGAGATCCCTCCGTTGTCACCGAGGACTTGGGCAACGTGGAGCGAGCCGCAGGAAGGGCAGAGGAGGATGGTCCTGCTCCGCATCACCACCACTGCGGGAAGGTCGTGGACCCTCCCGCGGATGCTCGCAGGCATCGCTTCTCCCTCCCGTCGGGCCGCGCCCCCTTCCGGCCGTTTGATTCTGCCACGACCGGACCAATACGGTCAGCGACGCCTTCGTACCAGTCCGGGCACGGAGCGGGAAAGAAGGCCGTCCGCAGAGGTATACGCCTCCAGGGCCGGACCTGCTCAAGAAGGGACGCAGGTCACACACGAAAAATCCCGCTCCCTCGCGGGAACGGGATCTTCTGTACCGATCTGTGGAGCTAAGGAGAATTGAACTCCTGACCTCCTGCATGCCATGCAGGCGCTCTACCAACTGAGCTATAGCCCCTTGCGCTCTTCCCGCTCGGCGGGCGAACAAGAAGAACTTTAGCCTGCGACCTGCCGGAAAGTGAAATCCGGGCCCCTGGCCGCGTGACCAGGCCTCTTACGGGCCTCGGTCGCCTTCGGGGCTCGGTCGCCCACGGGAGTCAGTCGTCGTCGCCGAGCACGGGCTCGGGGAGCGTGCCGGCGTTGTGCTCCAGGAGCCGCCAGCCGCGGGCGCCCTCGCCGAGGACGGACCAGCAGCAGTTGGAGAGCCCGCCGAGCCCTTCCCAGTGGTGGGGTTCCAGGCCGAGGAGACGCCCGATGGTGGTACGGATGGTGCCGCCGTGGCTGACCACCACCAGGGTGCCGTTCTCCGGGAGCTTGTCGGCGTGCCGGAGGACCACGGGGGCGGCGCGGTCGGCGACCTCGGTCTCCAGCTCGCCGCCGCCGCGGCGGATCGGCTCGCCGCGCTTCCACGCGGCGTACTCGTCGCCGTGCCGGGCGATGATCTCGTCGTGTGTGAGGCCCTGCCAGACGCCCGCGTAGGTCTCGCGCAGGCCCTCGTCGTGGCTGATCTCCAGGCCGGTGAGCGCGGCCAGCTCGGCTGCCGTGTTCGCGGCGCGCCTGAGGTCCGAGGCGACGATCGCGTCGGGCTGGAGGGAGGCGAGCAGCCGGGCGGCGCGGCGGGCCTGGCCGACGCCGGTCTCGGTCAGCTCGACGTCCGTGGTGCCCTGGAAGCGGCGCTCCACGTTCCACGAGGTCTGGCCGTGCCGCCAGAGGATGACGCGGCGGCCCCGGCCCTTGCGTCCGGCGGTGTCGATGCCGTCGGTCACCGCAGCTCCCCGCCCAGCTCTGCCTCCTCCTCGGCGGCGCGCAGCTTGGCGTGCTCGGCGCCCTTGCCCCGGGTGGCCTTGGCGTCGGCGGGCAGCTCCAGCTCGGGGCAGTCCTTCCAGAGCCGCTCCAGGGCGTAGAAGACCCGCTCCTCGCTGTGCTGGACGTGCACGACGATGTCGACGTAGTCCAGCAGCACCCAGCGGGCCTCGCGGTCGCCCTCACGGCGGACCGGCTTGGCGCCGAGGTCCTTGTTCAGCCGCTCCTCGATCTCGTCGACGATCGACTTGACCTGGCGGTCGTTGGGCGCGGAGGCGAGCAGGAAGGCGTCCGTGATGGACAGCACATCGCTGACGTCGTACGCGATGACGTCGTGCGCGAGCTTGTCGGCGGCCGCCTGCGCGGCGGTGGTGATGAGCTCGAGGGAGCGGTCGGTGGCGGTCACTACACGGCTTTCGGTCGTCGGTCAGGAACCCTCACGGGCTACCCCAAGGGTCTCATGACCCACCGACACCGCCCCACGTGTTAAGCGATCAGGCCCCGGAGCGGCGCCGACGGGTCGGCTGCTCCGGGGCCTGATCACCGATCACGCCGGCCCGGTCAGCCCGTGGTTCCCGTCGTTCCGGTGGTGCCCGTCGTCCCGGTCGTCCCCGTGGTCCCGGTCGCGTCCGTCGTCTCGTAGTTCTGGCCGAGTACGACGGAGACATCGGCGTTGGACGTGGTCTCGCCCTTCTTGACGGCGCTGGTCGGCAGGCCGAGGGTCTTGGCGACCTCGACGGCGTCCTGCTTGCGGGCCGCGTCGGAGTAGGTGACCTGGGAGGTGGCCTGGGCGGTGGCGGTGGTGCCGGCGTCGAGGAAGGTGTAGCCGCCGTTGAGGACGACCACGCGGGCCTGTTCGGTGGCGTCCTTCTCGCCGGTGGCGTTGCGGATGCCGACCCGGACGGCGTCCCCGGCGTCGGGGCTCTTCGCGGCGCCGCCGAGCAGCTCCTTGACCACGCTGTCGGAGTCCTCGGCGCTGAGTGTGCCGTCCTGCTGGACGGGCAGCAGCTCGGTCTCGTAGTCGCCGCCCTTGGCGTGGTCGGCGAGCTTGGCGAGGAAGGTGCCGAGGTCCTTGTCGCTGAGCGAGGGGTCGAGGATCTGGGCCAGCGTCTGCACGGTGACCGTGGCGGCCTGGGAGTCGGAGGACAGCTTGCGCAGCACGCCCTGCATGACCTGCCCGAACCGCTTCAGCTGCGCGTCCTGCGACTCGCCGGAGGCCCGGTAGGTGGCGTAGGCGACGGCCATCTTGCCGCTGAGGGTCTGTGCCTTGCCCTTGGTGACGAGGGGGGCCGCGCCCTTCTTCTTCGCCTCGGGGTCGGGCACGCTGGCGTCGGTGTCGATGTCGATGTTGCCGACGAGCCCGACGAGGTTGTTCAGATACGGGGTGTCGAGCCGCCAGGTGCCCTCGATGTCGGTGCCGAGGACGGTGTCGAGGGCGTCCCGGGTGCCGGAGGAGCCGTCGTCGTCGACGGACTTGGCGAGGGTGGTCGTGGTGCCGTCGTCGCCGGTCAGGGCGAGCGCGTTGGGGATGAGGACGGTGGCGCCGCGCCCGGTGGTCGTGTTGTCGACGAGCAGCGCCGTGGAGGTGCCGCCGTCCTTGGTGTCGTGCAGATGGACGACGACCACGTCCCGTTTCTGGGCGGCGGCGGAGGTCGTGGTGCCGGTCTGCTCGTCCGAGGAGGTGCCGGGCAGCGCGCCCGACCACCACAGGTAGCCGACGCCGCCGACCGCGACCAGCGCGAGGACCACGGCCAGCACGATCATCCTGCTCCTGGCGCGCCGCTTGGCCTCCTCGCGGCGCTCGGTGCGGTTCTCGGTGAAGTTCAGCCAGTCGATGACGTCCTCGGAGTCACCGTCGGGCTCCTCGACGAAGGCGAACTGCTCGGTGCGGTAGTCCGGTTCGGCCACGCCCGGCTCCGGGGAGGCGCCCCCGGTCCCGGGCGCGTCCTGCTCGGCGGTCTCCGGCGGCGCCGACTGCTGCGGGATGTAGGCGGTCTGTTCGGTGACGGGTGCCTGCCGGCCGGTGGTCCCGGTCTGCCCGTAGGGGTCGTACGGGTCGTAGCCGGGCCCCGGCGTCTGCTGACCGGTGTCGTAGCCCTGCCCATACGTCTGGGCCTGGCCGTATCCCTGGGTGTGCTGCTGCTGGACCTGGCCGGTGGCGTACGGGTCGTAGCCGTGGCCCTGGCCGTAGCCGCCCTGGTACTGCCCCTGGGGCTGCTGTGTCCCGTAGGGGTCGTAGGGGTCGTAGGCCTGCTGCTGGGGCACCTGCTGTTGCGGCATCTGCTGGGCGGGTGCCTGGCGGTACACCGGCTGTCCGTACTCGTCGTAGCCGACGAGTTCGTAACTCTGGTCGCCCGCGTAGCCGCCGTCGTATCGGTCGTTCACCGGTGCCCCTCTCGGCTCACTCGCCGCGGTACAGCTGCCGCTTGTCGATGTAGCGCACCACGCCGTCCGGCACCAGGTACCAGACGGGATCGCCCTTGCCGACTCTCGCACGGCAGTCTGTGGAGGAGATGGCGAGCGCGGGGACCTCGACCAGGGAGACCCCGCCCGCGGGCAGGCCGGGGTCGGTCAGGGTGTGACCCGGACGGGTGACCCCGATGAAGTGCGCGAGGGAGAAGAGTTCCTCGGCGTCGCGCCAGGTGAGGATCTGGCCGAGGGCGTCGGCGCCGGTGATGAAGAAGAGGTCCGACTCGGGGTTCAGCTCGTGCAGTTCGCGCAGGGTGTCGATCGTGTAGGTGAGGCCCTTGCGATCGATGTCGATGCGGCTCACGGAGAAGTGCGGGTTCTCGGCCGTGGCGATGACCGTCATCAGATAGCGGTCCTCGGCCGCCGAGACCGAGCGGTGGGACTTCTGCCACGGCTGGCCGGTCGGTACGAACACGACCTCGTCGAGACCGAACTGCGCGGCGACCTCCTGGGCCGCCACGAGGTGCCCGTGGTGGATCGGGTCGAACGTGCCGCCCATGACGCCGAGCCGGCGCCGGCCGTGCTCCGACGGGCGGTTTCCCGGTGCGCCGGAGACGCTGTCGCCCCGGCCGTCCGTGGTGTCGTGTGCCTGGCCCGCCGCCTTGTCGTGCTCCGGACCGGTAGGCATTTCCTGCTCTCCCATGCGTGGAGAGCCTACCGGCCCGGCCGACGCGCACCGTTCGAACGTCCTTTTGCGCGGATTAGCGATCGCGGTTGAAGCGGGTGGTGATCCACAGCAGCAGCATCAGGGCGACGAAGGCTCCGCCGCCGGTCAGGTAGGGGCTCAGGCTCTCGTGGTTGCCGCCGTGCTCCCCGCCGCCCTCGGCGGCGAGAGTGACCAAGTCGGCAGCGGTGCTGTGGAAGCTCATCGTCGGCGTGACCTATCCGGGTGTGGGATCGGGATAAAGACCCGCCCATCGTAAGCGGGGGGCCCGTCGGCGATCACGCCGACTCCGCACAGGAGTGAACGCGGGCACCGCCACGCGCGTACTTCCCTCAGGAGACAACCGTTCGCGGACTCCGGACGTCCTTCTCCTCGGCGGGCGTCAGTCGTCCCGCTTGTAGCCCCGCAGCAGGAACCACGCCATCAGGACGGAGCCCAGGACCATCACGATCAGCACCACACGCAGCAGGTTGCCCGGCCCCTGTTCCTTCGCGGCGAGGTCGGCCGCGTCGGTGAGCCAGGCGGACGCGGGCGGGTGCGGGAGATGTCCCATGGAGATCGCTCCTTACGGTTGATGCCCTGCCACGGTAACTCCGCCTAGGCTGGACCCCGCTTCGGGGGCAACTTGGGCAAACAGAGCATGGGGGAAACATGCCGGACGACAGCCACGAGCAGAACGGGCCCGACAACGGCCACGAGAACGTGCCGAGCAGGCAGCGCAGGCGCTTCGAGGGGATCTCCTCCCGGGCGTACGAACACCCCGCGGACCGCTCGGCGCTGGTGGCGCTGCGCAAGCTCAGCGGCTTCGACACGGTGTTCAAGGCACTCAGCGGTCTACTGCCGGAGCGCAGCCTGAGGCTGCTGTTCCTGTCCGACTCCGTACGGGTCTCGGACCAGCAGTTCACCCACCTCAACACGATGCTGCGGGACGCGTGCTACATCCTGGACCTGGAGAAGGTCCCGGCGATGTACGTGAACCAGGACCCGCAGCCCAACGCGATGTGCATCGGTCTGGACGAGCCGATCATCGTCGTCACCACCGGCCTCGTCGAGCTGCTCGACGAGGAGGAGATGCGGGCGGTCATCGGGCACGAGGTGGGCCACGCGCTCTCCGGCCACTCGGTGTACCGGACGATACTGCTCTTCCTGACGAGCCTCGCCCTGAAGATCGCCTGGATCCCGCTGGGCAACCTGGCGATCATGGCGATCGTGACCGCGCTGCGGGAGTGGTTCCGCAAGTCGGAGCTGTCCGCCGACCGCGCGGGTCTGCTGGTCGGTCAGGACCTCAAGGCGTCGATGCGCGGCCTGATGAAGATCGCGGGCGGCAACCACCTGCACGAGATGAACGTGGACGCGTTCCTCGCGCAGGCCGAGGAGTACGAGGCCGGGGGCGACCTCCGCGACTCCGTCCTCAAGATCCTTAACGTGCTGCCCCGCTCGCACCCCTTCACGACCGTGCGCGCGGCCGAGCTGAAGAAGTGGGCCGAGTCCCGCGACTTCCAGCGGATCATGGACGGGCACTATCCGCGGCGCAGCGAGGACAAGGACACCTCGGTGACCGACTCCTTCCGCGACTCGGCCTCGCACTACACGAGCAGCGTCAAGAACTCCAAGGACCCGCTGATGAAGCTGGTCACCGACATCGCGGGCGGCGCGGGCGATCTCGGCGGCCGGGTCCGCCGAGGGTTCGGCGGCGGCGGTGCGGCCACCGCCCAGGAGGACCGGCCCCGGGACGACGAGAACGAGTAGGGCGGGTAGGGCGAGCAGGACGTCGGGTGGGGGTGCGTGGGGGCTGGTCGCGCGGTTCCCCGCGCCTCTTAAGGGCCTCCGGCCCTTTCGGGCCGAAAAGCACGGGGCGCAGCCCCTGCTTCTCAGGGGCGCGGGGAACCGCGCGAGAAGCCCCACCCACCCGCACCCGACCACGCACCCCCCGGCCTCACACCTTCGGCTGCGCACTCTCCGCCAGCGTCCCGCACAACGCCGTAGCCGCACCCGTGCCATAGGGATCGGTCCCGGCGGAGGGACCGCCCGCCTTCGCGGTCTGCCCGGCGAGCAGCGGCCGCAGATGGTTCGTGGCATCGTCCGCGCAGGCCAGCGGCCCGGCCTGGGCATAGGAGACGACGACCTCGACCTGGTGGGTGCGCAGATCGTCCTGGTCGAAGCGGAAGTGCAGCTCACGCCGGACCGTGAACAGCGAGGCCTCCGCGTCGGCCGGTCCGCCGGACGGCCGCAGCGCGTACACGAGGGTGTGCGCGGCGACGACCTCCAGCGTGCCGGAGTCGAACTCGGCGGCCTGCAGCGTGCCCTGCACACGGATCTTCCGGTCGGCGAGCTGCGCACGGGACGGGTCGAAGCGGACCAGCCAGCCGGTGGGCGCGTGCCGCCCGTCCGCCGCCGGATTATCGAAACTCTGCTCGAACTGGTCGAGCTGTTCCGAGTCGAGCAGCCGCCGCACGGGCTGGACGGTGGTGCCGCCGAGCACCTCCGGGTCGAGCGCGGAGGCGACCAGGTACTCCTTGGCGATGGTCAGCGCGGAGACGACCTGGCTGTCGGTGAAGTGTTCGGTACGCCGGGTGGCCGGCATCGTGATGCCCTCGGCGCCGATCCGGAACTGGGCGGCCGGGCTGTGCGCGTACAGCGTCTCCGGTTCCGCGGCGCCGGGCACCGCGGACTGCGGGGACAGCGGGATCACCGTCATCCGCAGCGGCTCGGTGGGCTGCGCGGCCGGTGTGTCGTACGGATGGCGGACGCCCATGTAGATCGCGGTGCCGAAGGCGAGGGCGATCAGCAGGACGAGGACCAGGGCCTGCCGGGAGAGACCGCGGCGTACGGCCGGGCGGCGGCGTACGGCCGGGGCGTGGTCGGTCAGGCGCTCCTGGGCGGAGAACTCCTGGAGGCGGGCAGCACGGATGAACGATTCGTCGAAGACGACGGATCGGTATTCGTCCTCTCCACCGCCGGGGGCGCCCTCGGGACTCCCCTCAGGTGGGTTTCCAGGCCCGCCCATACATGGAGAGTAGGTCTTCCGGGGCCTCGGTAAACGCGCTGGTACACCACAAGTTCTGACAGGTCCTCACCAGGTTCGCGCACCGGCGGCGCACCGCGCCCCGGGGCCCGCGCGCGGCCCCTCAGGGGGTGCGGGGGTCCGCCGACACCGCCGGCTGGGAGTAGTCCGCGGAGGCGGAGGGGCCTGTCGGGGTGCCCTGTTCCACGCCGGTGGCGGGCGGCAGCGGGATCTCGCCGCGCCCGGAGGAGGCGCCCCGGTAGACCGCGGTGAAGGCCAGCGCGACCATGCCGATGCCCATGACCAGGGCGAGGATCCAGGCGACGGGCCGGTGCCAGCGGGTCTGCTTGCCGTACGGCCTGCCGTAGGCCCCGTCGGCGCCGTAGCGGCCCTCCAGGATCTCGGTGTCGTCGAGGTCGTCGAAGTCGTCGTCACGGCCGCGGCCGAAATCGGGGCCGTCGGGGCCGAAGCCGTCGTCGTAGCGGTCGTCGTCGCCGCGTGCGCCTCTGGAGTGCGCCCGGCGGGCCTCGGCCTCCTGGGCCGCGGCTCGGGCCTCCGCCGCCGCGAGCAGACGTTCGATCGCGGTCGGCTCGTGGACCACCGCCGCCCGTACGAAGTCCTCGTCGAAGACCACGGAGGCGAACTCTTCGTCCATACCCCCGCGGTCGCGGTCGTCGTCGGGCTCCCAGCCGTTCGGGAACGGCGTGCCCCCCACGTCCTCCGGCACGGATCCAGAGTAGACCGGGGTGGTCAATTTGGGCAGACGGTAAGGAAATTCATCCGTTTTGCCAGCTGGGCGCCAGGCTGTTCACAGGAACCGACCGGCGCCCCACGGGACCCGTGCGCCCCCGTTCAGCGCCGTACGTGCCCGTTCACCCGTTCAGCGCCGTACGTGCCCGTTCACCCGTTCAGCGCCGTGCGTGCCCGTTCACCCGCTCAGCGCCGTACGTGCCCGGTCAGCGCCGTACGTGCCCGTCGCCCGTGACGATGTACTTCGTGCTGGTCAGCTCGGGCAGGCCCATCGGGCCCCGGGCGTGCAGCTTCTGGGTGGAGATGCCGATCTCGGCGCCGAAGCCGAACTGGCCGCCGTCCGTGAAGCGGGTCGAGGCGTTGACGGCGACCGTCGTGGAGTCGACCAGCTGGGTGAAGCGGCGGGCGGCCTGCTGGGAGGTGGTGACGATCGCCTCGGTGTGGCCGGAGCTCCACAGCCGGATGTGCTCCACGGCCCGGTCGAGCGAGTCGACGACGGCGGCGGCGATGTCGTACGACAGGTACTCGGTCTCCCAGTCCTCCGTGGTGGCCTCGACGACCGTGGCCCGGCTCTCCTTGGCGAAGGCGAGCACCCGCTCGTCGGCGTGGACGGTGACCCCGGCGTCGGCGAGCGCGTCGAGGGCGCGGGGCAGGAACTCGGGGGCGATGTCCTGGTGGACGAGGAGGGTCTCGGCGGCGTTGCAGACGCTGACCCGGTGGGCCTTGGAGTTGATCAGGATCTCGATCGCCGTGTCCAGGTCGGCCTGGGCGTCGACGTAGACATGGCAGTTGCCCGTACCGGTCTCGATCACCGGGACGGTGGACTCCTCGACGACCGAACGGATCAGGGAGGCGCCGCCGCGCGGGATGAGCACGTCGACCAGGCCGCGGGCGCGCATCAGCTCGCGCACGGAGTCACGGCTCTCGCCGGGGACGAGCTGGATGGCGTCGGCGGGCAGGCCGGCCCCGCCGACGGCGTCCCGCAGGACCCGGACGAGGGCGGTGTTGGACTCGTAGGCGGAGGACGAGCCGCGCAGCAGGACCGCGTTGCCGGACTTCAGGCAGAGGGCGGCGGCGTCCACGGTCACGTTCGGGCGGGCCTCGTAGATGATGCCGACGACGCCGAGCGGGACGCGGACCTGGCGCAGGTCGATGCCGTTCGGGAGGGTGGAGCCGCGGACGACCTCGCCGACCGGGTCGGGCAGCGCGGCCACGTCACGGACGTCGGCGGCGATCGCGCGGACCCGCTCCGGGGTGAGCGTCAGCCGGTCGACGATCGCCTCGCTGGTGCCTGCCTGACGGGCCTTCTCGATGTCCTTGGCGTTGGCCTCGACGATCTCGCTCGTGCGGACCTCCAGCGCGTCCGCGATGGCGAGCAGCGCGTCGTCCTTGTCGGCGCGCGGGAGCGGCGCGAGATCGGCGGCGGCGGCCTTGGCACGGTAGGCGGC
Organism: Streptomyces phaeolivaceus; assembly: GCF_009184865.1. Lineage (NCBI taxonomy): Bacteria > Bacillati > Actinomycetota > Actinomycetes > Kitasatosporales > Streptomycetaceae > Streptomyces > Streptomyces phaeolivaceus. Next base: position 3,020,748 of record NZ_CP045096.1, read on the forward strand.
CCGGGTGACCGGGGTCATGGAGTCGTACGGCGAGAGCGAGGTCATGGAGAAAGGGTAGTGCGCCCGGCGGAGGCGTTCATCGGCTGTTCCACAGCGCGAGACACACCCCCGGGGCCCCTGGCGGGACGGTCAGAAGGGATGGACCCCCACGGGCGTGGCCGGGGGCTGGCCGAAGCCCTCGGCAATACGCAGGTGGTACGTCTGGCGGTCGATGACCTCCAGGCCGACGATCTCCCAGGGCGGCAGCCCGGCCGTCCGGCGGTGCTCGCCCCACAGGCGCAGGGCGACGGCCGCCGCGTCGTGGAGGTCGCGGGCCTCCTCCCAGTAGCGGATCTCGGCGTGGTCGTTGGCATAGCGGCTGGTCAGCAGAAAGGGGTGGTCGTGGGCCAGCTGTTCGAGGCCGCGCCGGACCTCCTTGAGGGGGGCCTCGGGCCCGGACACACTGAGCGTGACATGCCAGAGCCGGGGCAGGTCCTGCGGCTTCTCGACGCTCTCGCCCTCGTACGTGTCCGAGGCGGCGACGCTGGTGAGCGTCCGCTCCTCGCCGGCCGCACGGGAGGTACCACCACCACGGGACGCCGCGGCCCCGGGGCGCACTCGTCTCACGACGGCCTCCTTCGCAACGATTTCGTGCCTGGCTATGGGTCGTGCAATGGGTCGTGCGGAATCTCCCTGGGACAAAGTTGAGCAGGCTCAGGGGCTTCGCGTGGCGGTTTTACGGAACGCGCACCGCCGGGGCCGGTGCTCCGGCCCCTCCATGGGGCCGCTGGTCAGGGGCGCAGGAGGACGAGGTCGTCCCTGTGTACGACCTCTCGTTCGTACGCGGGACCCAGCTCGCGCGCCAGTTCCCGGGTCGAGCGGCCGATCAGCTGCGGGATCTCCTTGGCGTCGAAGTTCACCAGGCCCCGCGCGACCGCCCGGCCCGCGCCGTCGCGCAGCTCCACGGGGTCACCGGCGGTGAAATCGCCCTCGACGGCCGCGATACCGGCCGGCAGCAGCGAGGTGCGGCGGTCGACGACCGCGCGCACGGCCCCGTCGTCGAGGACGAGCGCGCCCTGCGGGGTGGAGGCGTGCTGCAGCCACAGCAGCCGGTCGGCGGACCGTTTGCCGGTGGGGTGGAAGTAGGTGCCGGTGTCACCGCCGGTGAGCGCGTCCGCCGCGTGGACGGCGCTGGTCAGGACCACGGGGATGCCCGCCCCGGTGGCGATCCCGGCCGCCTCGACCTTGGTGACCATGCCGCCGGTGCCGACGCCCGCCTTGCCGGCGCTGCCGATCTCCACGTGCGCGAGGTCCTCGGGCCCCCGTACCTCCGCTATCCGCGACGTACCGGGCCGGGCCGGATCGCCGTCGTACACGCCGTCCACGTCGGACAGCAGGACCAGCAGATCCGCCCGTACGAGGTGGGCGACGAGGGCGGCGAGGCGGTCGTTGTCGCCGAAACGGATCTCGTCCGTGGCAACGGTGTCGTTCTCGTTGACGACCGGCAGCGCGCCCATCGCGAGAAGCTTGTCGAGGGTGCGGGAGGCGTTGCGGTGGTGGGCGCGACGGCTCATGTCGTCGGAGGTCAGGAGCACCTGACCGACCCGGATGCCGTAACGGGCGCAGGAGGCCGTGTAGCGGGCCACCAGCAGGCCCTGGCCGACACTGGCGGCGGCCTGCTGCCGGGCGAGGTCCTTGGGGCGGCGGCGCAGGCCCAGCGGCGCGAGCCCGGCGGCGATGGCACCGGACGAGACCAGCACGACCTCCCGCTCGCCGCCGCTGCGGGCCTTGGCGAGGACGTCCACCAGGGCGTCCACCCGGTCCGCGTCGAGGCCGCCGGACGCCGTCGTCAGCGACGAGGAGCCCACCTTGACGACGATCCGGTGCGCTTCCGCCACGCCCGCCCGTCTCCCACCACCACCCTCGACCGAGGCCCTTCGGGCCGCCCCTCCTGCCCTTGTTGCCGCTGACACCCGTATCCCCAATGTTCCGAACCGGCCCGGTGTGCACCCGGTGCGTGCACCCGGCGCGTGTACTCAGCAATCTACGGGAGCACGCGGACCGGCAGCGTCCTCATTTCGAGGGGCGGACGGCGGCGGTCCCCGGGGACGGGCGGCGGCGGTCCGCCCCCGGGCCCTTCAGAAGGAGATGCCGAGACACCTCCCGGGGTTCCACGCGTTATGTCCGACTACCGGCGATTGCTCCCACCGAAGATTGCTCCCCGGCCTCCCTAGGTCATACGGTCAGGGATCGGCCTCCTTCAGGCCACCCCCAGACTCACCCTCCTCTCCTCCGTCCGTCGCACCCTCCGCAGGAGCCCAGCCCGTGCCCTCCGCAGGCCTCGCACCCCGCCGCATCGCGCAGCTGTCAGCGCTGTTCGCGATGTTCGCGCTCTTCACGGTCCAGACCGTCTCCGCGCTGCTGCCGAACATTCCCTTGTTCGTCGCCGCGAGCGTGGCGGGCCTCGTCCTGGACAACTTCCTGCAGTACCGGGATCCCGGTCTGCTCGCCCCGCTGGGCAAGATCCGCTTCGACGCGCTGGTCCGCCAGCTGCTGCGCGACATGCTGATCCTGGTGGGGCTGCTGCGCATCGACGGCATGCCGCTGCGCGAGCAGGCCCCCCTGGTGGTCGGCCTGCTCCTCTTCTACGCGGTGCACTTCACCTGCCAGGCCGTCTCGGTACTGGTCCGCCGCACCCGGACCCTGCCGATCGTCACCCGCAACATCGACGCCTCCGCGCTGCGGCTCACCGCCTCCCCGCCGCGCATCCTGGCCCGCCGCCAGGCCCACCGGCTGCTGACCTTCTCGCTGCCGATCACGGCCGGCCTGGTGCTCAGCGCGGCCACCGAGGACGCCACCTGGGGCGGCCTCGGCCTCGGCGCCTCGCTCGGCGCTCTCGTCGTCGGTACGGCGTACCTGGCGACCTGGCTGCTGCCGAAGAAGCGGGCGAAGAACGAGCAGCAGGTCATGGAGTGGCTGGACAAGTGGCTCGCCGACTACCGGCCGACCACCGCGATGTACTTCTCCGGCGGTACGACGTCGGCGTACCAGGCGAACATGTGGCTCTCCACGCTCTCCCAGCTGGAGAGGCCGCTGATCGTGCTGCGGGAGCGCTTCATGGTGCAGAAGATCGACGCGACGGACGTGCCGGTCATCTGCTTCCCGAAGGTCTCCACGATGTTCTCCCTGGAGAACTCGACGCTGAAGATGATGCTGCACCCGGCCAACGCCGCGAAGACCTCGCAGGTGCTGCGCATCCCCACCGTCAAGCACGCCTTCATCAACCACGGCGAGAGCGACAAGCTGTCCTCCTGCAACCCGTACGCGAAGGCGTACGACGAGGTGTGGGTCGCCGGTCCCGCCGCGCGTGAGCGGTACGCGCTCGCCGAGGTCGGGGTCGAGGACAAGGACATCGTCGAGGTCGGCCGTCCGCAGCTGGCGCCGATCCGCCCGTACGCGGGCCCGCCGACCGGCACCTTCACGACCGTCCTCTACGCCCCCACCTGGGAGGGCTGGGACGGCAACCCCGGCAACACCTCCGTGGTCCTGGCCGGCGAGAACATCGTCCGGGGCCTCCTCTCCGACGACAAGGTCCGGCTGCTCTACAAGCCGCACCCGATGACCGGCTCGGTCGACCCGCGCGCGGGCGCCGCGAACGAGCGCATCAAGGCGATGATCCGCGAGGCCAACACCAAGCGGTCGGGTGCCCGGCCGGGCGCCGAGGCCGCCGCCGAACTGGTGCGCCGGACCGCCGAGTTGGACAAGCTCACCTCGACCTCCTTCCGGTCCAGCGCGGACGAGATGGAGCGGATGCTGCTGCAGGGCACGCCCAGCGGCGACCGGGAGGCGGCGATCTTCGAGGCGACGCTGGCCTGGGAGAAGGCGTACTGGGCGTCGTTCCCGGAATGGGAGCACCGGATCGTCACCGAGGCACGGCCCGCGATCTTCGCCTGTTTCAATGTGTCGGACCTGCTGATCAGCGATGTCTCGTCGGTGGTCTCCGACTGGCTGTCCAGCGAGAAGCCGTACTCGGTCGCCAACACGTCCGGGCTGTCGGAGGAGGCGTTCCGCACGGCCTTCCCGACCGTCTCCGCGGGTGTCGTGCTGACGCCGAAGGCGGACGGTGTCCCGGCCCTCCTCGACTCGGTGCGCGACCCCGAGAAGGACCGCTTCACCAAGGCCCGCGCCGACCTCAAGGAACAGCTCCTCGGCCCCTCGGACCCGCCGTCGCTCGTCCGCTTCGACCGCGCGGTCAAGGCCCTGTGCGCCAAGGCCGACGCCCGCCGCGTCCGCATGGACTCCCGCCTCGTCGACGAGATGCCGTCCCCCCGGGAAATCGGCGACGAACTCACGGAGGGCGAACCCACGGAGGCCCTCGCGTAGCCCCCAGGAACAACGGAAGGGGCCCCGGAGGCGAAGGAACACCTCCGGGGCCCCTTTGTCCGCCCTGCACCCTCTGCGGGCACCCGGGAACCCCCGGGAACCACCCCCGGTCGCCCTAGAACGGCTCGAAGTCGTCGTACTCCTTCTGGAGTTCGTCCCGCTCCGCCTGCCGATCCCGCCGCCGCTGCACAGCCGGCCGGGGCTCCTCGAACCGGTGGTCCTCACCACGCCGCCCGAGCATCTCCGCCCCCGCCATGACGGTCGGCTCCCAGTCGAAGACGACCGCGTTGTCCTCGGGCCCGATGGCGACGCCGTCACCGGAACGGGCGCCCGCCTTCATCAGCTCGTCCTCGACACCCAGCCGGTTGAGCCGGTCGGCGAGATAGCCCACGGCCTCGTCGTTGCTGAAGTCGGTCTGACGCACCCAGCGCTCCGGCTTCTCGCCGCGCACCCGGAAGAGCCCGTCCTCCTCGCGTACGACCGTGAAGCCCGCGTCGTCGACGGCCTTGGGCCGGATGACGATCCGCGTCGCCTCCTCCTTCGGCCTGGCCGCCCGCGCCCCGCCCACCAGATCGGCGAGCGCGAAGGACAGCTCCCGCAGCCCGGTGTGGGCGACCGCGGACACCTCGAAGACCCGGTAGCCACGGGACTCCAGGTCCGGCCGCACCATCTCGGCGAGGTCCTTGCCGTCGGGCACGTCGATCTTGTTGAGGACGACGATCCGGGGCCGGTCGCCGAGCCCGCCGTACTGCGTCAGCTCCTCCTCGATGATGTCGAGGTCGGAGACGGGGTCGCGGTCCGACTCCAGCGTCGCCGTGTCGAGGACGTGCACGAGGACGCTGCACCGCTCGACATGGCGCAGGAACTCCAGGCCGAGGCCCTTGCCCTGGCTGGCGCCGGGGATGAGCCCGGGGACGTCGGCGATCGTGTAGACGGTGTCACCGGCCGTCACCACGCCCAGGTTCGGGACGAGCGTCGTGAACGGATAGTCCGCGATCTTCGGCTTGGCGGCGCTCAGCACCGAGATCAGCGAGGACTTGCCCGCGCTCGGGTAGCCGACCAGCGCCACATCGGCGACGGTCTTCAGCTCCAGGACGATGTCGCCCATGTCACCCGGCACACCGAGCAGCGCGAAGCCGGGCGCCTTGCGGCGGGCGGAGGCGAGGGCCGCGTTGCCGAGGCCGCCCCGGCCGCCCTGCGCGGCGACGAAGGAGGTGCCGTGGCCGACGAGGTCGGCGAGGACGTTGCCCTGCCGGTCCAGCACCACGGTGCCGTCCGGCACGGGCAGGACCAGGTCCTGCCCGTCCTTGCCCGACCGGTTGCCGCCCTCGCCGGGCTTGCCGTTGGTGGCCTTGCGGTGCGGGGAGTGGTGGTAGTCGAGGAGAGTCGTCACGGACTGGTCGACGGTCAGGATGACGTCGCCGCCCCGGCCGCCGTTGCCGCCGTCGGGGCCGCCGAGCGGCTTGAACTTCTCCCGGTGGACGGAGGCACAGCCGTGGCCTCCGTTACCCGCGGCGACATGCAGCTCGACGCGGTCCACGAAGGTGGTCATGGTGAGTGCCTCCAGATACGCGCTCCGTACGGGCGGTGAGCCCGTACACGCGCTGTGCGTGGTGTGCGGAAATGTCTTACCTGTAACACGTCAAAGGCGGACCCGCTTCCCGCACGGAATCCCGTACGAGAAGTGAGGTCCGCCTCGACGTATCGCTCTACGGAAGCCTTGGTCCGAGGACCGGGCGAGTCAGCAGACTCAGGCGGCCGGAACGATGTTGACGACCTTGCGACCACGGCTGGTGCCGAACTCGACCGCGCCGGCGTTCAGCGCGAACAGCGTGTCGTCCTTGCCGCGGCCGACACCCGAGCCCGGGTGGAAGTGCGTGCCGCGCTGGCGGACCAGGATCTCACCGGCGTTGACGACCTGACCGCCGAAGCGCTTCACGCCGAGCCGCTGAGCGTTGGAGTCGCGACCGTTCCGGGTGGACGATGCGCCCTTCTTGTGTGCCATCTCTCCTCAGTCCCTTACTTCGCAGCCGCGGGGATCTCAGTGACCTTGATCGCCGTGTACTGCTGGCGGTGGCCCTGACGACGGCGGTAACCGGTCTTGTTCTTGTAGCGAAGGATGTCGATCTTGACGCCCTTGTGGTGGTCCACGACCTCGGCCTGGACCTTGATGCCGGCCAGGACCCACGGGTCGCTGGTCACAGCGTCGCCGTCGACAACGAGCAGGGTCGAGAGCTCGACCGTGTCGCCAACCTTGGCAGTGGAAATCTTGTCAACCTCAACGATGTCGCCGACAGCAACCTTGTGCTGGCGACCACCGCTGCGCACGATGGCGTACACGCGGATCTCACTCTCTCGCTCGGGAACGGCACCCCCGCAGTCCAGCCGCCCGACGAACGGACGGCCTCTCCCACGGCGCCCGGCGCGCGGAAGGAATGAGGTTTACGGGGATGTGACGCGTCTCTACCTACGGACACGCCGACGGTCAAGGTTACGGGGCCACGCCCGAAGGGGTCAAACCGAGCCCTCTCCCCGACGCACCGGTGCCCCCGCCCGGTGGTGAAACCACCCGGCGGGGGCACCAGTTGGAGCGGACCGCGAGACGCCCGCCCCGTGTGACTCAGCTCTCGTCGGTCGACGCGGTGACCGTGGCCGACGACTGCTCGGCGGCCACCGTGGTCTTCTTCGTGGCGGCCTTCTTCGTCGCCGTCTTCTTGGCCGTGGCCTTCTTGGCGACCGTCTTCTTGGCAGCCGCCGTCTTCTTCGTGGCGGCCTTCTTCGCGGTGGCCTTCTTGGCCGTCTTGCGCGCCGCCGTCTTCTTGGCGGGCGCCTCGGCCTCGGCCTCGGCCTCCCCGGTCTCCCCGGCCGCCGGAGCGGCCTCCTCGACCGGTGCGGAGGGAACCACGACCACGGCCGCCTCGGCGGACGCGGTGGGCGCCGTCGCCTTGCGCACGGCACGCCGACGAGGACGGGCCGGAGCCGCGCTCTCGGCGGCAGCCGCCTCGGGCTCCACGACCGACTCGGCCACGGGCTCGGCGACCGGTTCGGCGGCCTTCTCGACGACCGGCTCGGCCACGGGCTCCGCGACCGGCTCGACGACCGTCACCACGGCGTCGTCCGCGGCGGCACCGGCCGGCGCGCCCGCCGGGGCGGACACCTTCCGGGTCGCCCGCCGACGCGTACGGCCCTTCGGCGCGGCCTCCTCGGCGACCGGCGCGGCGGCCGGCGCCTCGACGACCGGGTCCTCCACCGCGACGGGCTCCGCCTCGGCGGCCTCCCGCGACTTCGGGGCACGGTCCTCGGAGACGGTGGTGGCCAGGGCCTCACGGGACTTCGGCGCACCCGAGGGCGCGGACGCCCGCCGGGTCGCACGGCGCCGCGAACGGCCGCGCCCGACCGCCGCCTCGGCCTCGGCGACGCTGCTGTACAGCTCCTCGTCGGGCTCGTACTCCGGCGAGGGCAGCGCCACGGGCTCGGCGACCTCGGCGGCCACCTCGGCCTCGACCAGCTCGGCCGACTCCGCCGACTCGACGGCCTCGGTGACGTGCTCGTGGTCGTGCTCGGCACCGCCACGCCCGCGCTTGCGGCGCTTGCCGCCACCACCGCCACCGCCGACGGCCGTCGGCTGGTCCATGTGCACGATCACGCCGCGCCCGTTGCAGTGGACACAGGTCTCGGAGAACGACTCCAGCAGGCCCTGCCCGACGCGCTTGCGGGTCATCTGGACCAGGCCCAACGAGGTGACCTCGGCGACCTGGTGCTTCGTACGGTCGCGGCCCAGGCACTCCAGCAGGCGCCGCAGCACCAGGTCCCGGTTGGACTCCAGGACCATGTCGATGAAGTCGATGACGACGATGCCGCCGAGGTCGCGCAGCCGCAGCTGACGCACGATCTCCTCGGCCGCCTCCAGGTTGTTCCTGGTGACCGTCTCCTCCAGGTTGCCGCCCTGGCCGGTGAACTTACCGGTGTTGACGTCGACCACGATCATGGCCTCGGTCTTGTCGATCACCAGCGAACCACCGCTCGGCAGCCACACCTTGCGGTCCAGCGCCTTCATCAGCTGCTCGTCGATGCGGTACGTCGCGAAGACGTCGACCTCGGAGGTCCACTTCGTCAGTCGGTCGGCCAGGTCGGGCGCGACGTGCGAGACATATCCGTGGATGGTCTCCCAGGCGTCCTCGCCGCTCACGATGACCTTGGAGAAGTCCTCGTTGAAGATGTCGCGGACGACCCGGACGGTCATGTCCGGCTCGCCGTACAGCAGCGTCGGCGCGTTGCCGTTCCTGGCCTTCTTCTGGATGTCCTCCCACTGCGCCTGCAGCCGCTCGACGTCGCGGCGCAGCTCGTCCTCGCTCGCGCCCTCGGCCGCGGTGCGCACGATGACGCCCGCGTCCTCGGGGACGATCTTCTTGAGGATGGTCTTCAGCCGGGCCCGCTCGGTGTCGGGCAGCTTGCGGCTGATCCCGGTCATCGACCCCTCGGGGACGTAGACCAGATACCGGCCGGGCAGGGAGACCTGGCTCGTCAGACGCGCGCCCTTGTGCCCGATCGGGTCCTTGGTGACCTGGACGAGCACGGACTGACCGGACTTCAGGGCGGACTCGATACGGCGCGGCCCGTTGGCCATGCCGAGCGCCTCGAAGTTGACCTCGCCGGCGTACAGGACGGCGTTGCGGCCCTTGCCGATGTCGATGAAGGCGGCCTCCATCGACGGCAGCACGTTCTGCACCTTGCCGAGGTAGACGTTGCCGACGTACGAGGTCGCCTGCTCCTTGTTGACGTAGTGCTCGACGAGCACGTTGTCCTCGAGGACGCCGATCTGGGTGCGCTCGCCGCTCTGGCGGACGACCATGACGCGCTCGACGGCCTCGCGGCGGGCGAGGAACTCGGCCTCGGTGATGATCGGGACGCGACGGCGCCCCTGCTCGCGGCCTTCGCGTCGGCGCTGCTTCTTGGCCTCCAGACGGGTCGAGCCCTTGATGGACTGCACCTCGTCGGAGAACTCGGTCTCCTTGGCGCGCCGCTCGCGCGGCTCACGGACCTTGACGACCGTGCGCTCGGGGTCGTCGGGCGTCGACTCGGCGTCGCCCCCGGAGTCCCCGGCGCGCCGGCGGCGGCGACGGCGACGGCGGCTGCTGCTGGAGCCGGAACCGGAGTCCTCGCGCTCGTCGGCCTCGTCCTCGGCGTCCTCGTCCACCTGCTCGGCGGTGTCCTCGGCGTCCTGCGCGGCCTGTTCGGCGGCGAGTTCGTCACCCTCGGCGGCGTCGTCGGCGTCGGCCGACTCGCCGCGGCGACGGCGGCGGCCACCACGACGGCGACGGCGGCGCGACCCGGTGGACTCCTCCTCGCCGTACTCGTCGCCCTCGGCGGTGTCCTCCGACTCCTCGGACTCCTCGGGCTCCTCCGGCTCGTCGGCCACCACGGTGGCGGCCACGGGCGGCTCCGCCTCGGCGGGCTCACCCCGGCGACGGCGACGGCGACGCGATCCGCCGGTGTTCTCCTCCTCGGCGAACCCGCCGAGGTCGGTGGTCGCGGCGGCCTCCGCGGGCTCCTCGACCTCCACCGGGGTCTCGGCCCGTGCCTCGGCGGCGGCCTGCGCGGCGGCCCGCTCCGGCGTCTGGAACATCGGCTCGGTGAACACCGGCGCCTGGAACACGGCCACGGCGGGCCGCGACGGCCGCGACGGCGCGTCCTCCGCGACGGGCGCGGCAGGCGCCGAGAACCCACCGGCGGCCTTGCGCGTGGTCCGGCGACGGGCCCGGCGCGGCCCGGCGTCCTCGGCCTCGGCGGCGGGGGACTCCTGCGCGGCCTGGGCCGGAACGGTCTCGGCGGCGGGGGCCTCGGCGACGGCAGCCTGCACCGTCTGCGGCGCGGCGCTCTCGGCCGCGACGGACGCAGCCGCCTCACCCTCGGGCGCACCGGCGGGGGTGGTCACCCGGCGGGTGGCCCGGCGGCGTGTACGGCCCTTGGGCGCGGCCTCCTCGGCCGCCTCCTCCGCGGGCTCCGGAACGGCGACGGGGGCGGGGGCTTCCACGGCCTCCGCCGGAGCCTCCACGACCTCGGCGGCCACGGGCTCACCGGCGGGCGCGGACACCCGCCGCGTGGCACGACGGCGCGTACGACCGGCGGGCGCGACCTCCTCGACAGCGGCGGGTGCCTCGGCCGGGGCGGTGGTCACGGCGCCGGTCTCGGGCGCGGCCTCGACGGCACTCTCCTCGGCGGCCTTGGGCGCACCGGTGGGCGCGGAGGCGCGACGGGTCGCACGACGGCGCGTACGACCGGCGGGCGCGGGCTCCTCTACCTCGGCGGCGGGGGTCTCGGCGCTCTCGGTCACGGCGGCGACCGGGGCCACCGTCTCGACGACCTCGACGGCCTCGGCTTCCTTGGGCGCACCGGCGGGCGCGGAGGCGCGACGGGTCGCACGACGGCGCGTACGACCAGCGGGCGCGACCTCTTCGACCTCGGCGGCTTCCTCGTCCACGTCCGCCTCAGCGGTCACGGCGGCCTCGTCGGCCGCGATGGCCTCGGCCACCTCGGCGGTCTCCTCGGCTGCCGCGAGGTCCTCGGAATCGGCGGCCGGTATGGCCGGCGCGGTGGTCTCCGCGGCCGCTTCGGAGGCGGCGGAGGGGGGTCCCGCGGGGCGGGACGCGGCACGGCGGCGACGGCGCGGCGGCAGGGTGTCGCTCGGCGTGTTGTGGTCGGAGCCCTGCGCGGGCTCGGCGGGTTCGATCGATTCGGGCATGCGGGCGTTTCTCCCGTCAGGCTCCCGGGCGCCGCACCCGGTCCGGCATTGCCGGTGACGTCCGCGGCTCGCGTCGTGCGCGACTGCCGCCGTCCGGGGCGCGGGCGCCGCACGGGAGCTCTCTGTGTCCTGTCTCGCCGGTTCCGTACGCCATGTTGCGTACGGCCTGGCGAAAGTCTTGTGGTCGGTGCGCTGCCCGACCCAGGTGGCTCCCGGATCAGAGGGCGGCGCTACGGCGTCCGTCCCTACGCGGGGCCTACCGGCGCCGACGCCTTCGCGGCGGCAGCGGGTTCGGCCGTTGAGAGGGCCGGCGCTGCCTCGCGGTCGGGCGCGAGCGGGTCGGTCACCGTGCCGGTCTCTTCATCGAAAGGCCCCTGCGCCAGCCTGGTCACCGCTGCGGGGACCGGCGGCGCCAGGTCGGCCACGGCGCGGAGACCGGACAGGACGTCGTCGGGTCGAACGGCAGGCGTCACGTGCCGAACAACCAGCCGCAGTATCGCACAGGGCTGGTCCGTCGGCCTATCAGCCTGGGGAGCGGGCGCTTCGGAACCGCTTGGTCCGTCGCTTCCGTCCCGTCCGTCACGGCTTTCGAGAGCGACGACGGCTTCCCTCGCGTCGAAGGTACGCATGCCGTTCTTGGTCCTGCGCTGGACCTCGACGAGGTCCGCCGCCTTGAAGGCCTCGACCGCGCGCGCGGCGTCCGCCGGGTCCACGCCGTCCAGGCGCAGCTCCCACACGGAGGCCGTGAGCCGGTCGGCGAGCCCGGAGGTCCGGGCCTCGACCGCGTCGACGATGTCGAGCCCGGTGGGCAGCGACTCGTCGAGCAGGATCCTGAGCTTCTCCGGGTCGCGCGCGTCGGTGAGCGCGATCTCCAGATATTCCGCCTCACTGCCGGTGCCGGTGGGTGCGGCATTGGCGTACGACACCTTCGGATGCGGCGTGAACCCCGCCGAGTACGCCATCGGCACCTCGGCACGGCGCAGCGCACGCTCGAAGGCGCGCTGGAAGTCACGGTGGCTGGTGAACCGGAGGCGGCCGCGCTTGGTGTAGCGCAGTCGGATGCGCTGCACCGCGGGTGCGGGCGGCGGGCCTTCGGGCTGTCGCTTGCCCAGTGTCGTTCAGTCCTTCGTGAGAGCGGTCGTACTCCTACCAAGAGTACGTGGCTCGGCGACCTCCGGTTCCCGCCTGTGGACAGGCCGTGGCTCCGCAGGACGCCCGAGGAGGGCTGTCCGTATGCCGGCGCGGGCCTGGCGGACGGTCTCTCGGGCGGTGGCGAGGGCCTGCCGGGTGGTACGGCCCACAGCGCGTCCGACCTCCGCGACCGGCTTCCGGACGACGTCCCGTACGAAGTGGCCCGCGGGTGTGAGAACGGTCCGGTACACCCACCGCGTCGGCTCGACGAGGATCCACCGGAACAGCTCCGCCAGGAACCGTCCGAAGGCGAGCGAGATCCGCCCGGCCACCCGCCACGCGTGCCCGAGGGCGTCGCCGATCTCCCGCCCGACGACGGCGAGCAGCCGCACGACCGGGCCGAGCACCCAACGCCACACGGCGAGCGCGGGCAGCACGAGCAGCACACGCAGCGTCCAGTACACGCCGAGCCAGAGCCCGGTGAGGATCATCCGCACGAGCCACACCGCACCCCGGGCCACCCACGCGATCGCGTGCCCCACGGGTGTCAGCGCGTACCCGTACAGCCACACGGCCGGTACGACGAGGAGATACCGCACCAACCAGGCGACACCCCGTCCGAACGGCGTCAGCACCCACCGGTACAGCCACACCGCCGGCACGACGAGCAGCCGGTACCCGAGCCATCCGAGCGCCTTGGCGACCGGCACGACGACATACCGCCACAGCGCCACCGACGGCCACACGACGACCCGGCCGAGCCACAGCGACGCCCGGCCGAGCGGTCGCAGCACGGTGTCCGTCAGGAACCGCCCGCCCCCCACCAACGCGTCCCACACCATCCGCACCGGCACGACCAGCACGAGCACGACGATCCGCACGGGAACCCGGACGGCGACGACGAGACACCCCTCGGGTGCCTGCCGCTCGGGCGTCCGCTGCCGGGCGGGCCTCTTCTCCAGGTCCATGACGGCGTAGACGCCTCAGCGCCCTGTCCGGATCCACCCGGACGCCCGCGAATTCACCTGCCGTACCTCCTCGCACCCCACAAGTAACCGCTCACAGCGCCGAATTAGCCCACCCGGGACGGCCAGTTACGCCGATTTGATGATCTACGTCCCCGTCCGGTCCAGCGCGCTGGTCGGGTCGGTGGACAGGGGTGAGGCTCACGATCGAGTGCGGGGAAAAGCCCCAAACCGGTTGAAGCAAGGAGCACATAGATGAGTCCTGAGCGCAGGACGATCTCGCTGATAGGCCCGCTGGCCCGCCACAGATTCGCCAGGGTCGGCACCGTCGCCTCACTCGCGCTGGCGGTGACGGCCGCACTGGCCGGCCCCGCCGCCGCGGCAACGCGAAGCGTGTCCGAGCACTCCACCACGACGAGGGCCGGCACCGACGAATGCCCTCCCGCCGACGAACACGGCGAGCACCACGACGACGGCCAGCACCAGGCCGGGAACGACGGATCGTCCGACTGGTACGACCAGGACGGCCACGCGCGCACGACGGCACTCGGCGGCAACGACGACCAGTGCGAGCAGGAACCCGGCGGTCCGACCGGACCCCCCGGACCGACAGGGCCTCCCGGGCCGGTCGGACCGAAGGGTGAGCCCGGGAAGCAGGGCAAGCCCGGGGAGAAGGGCGACCCCGGAGAGAAGGGTGACCCCGGAGAGAAGGGTGACCCCGGAGAGAAGGGTGACCCCGGTCTCAAGGGCGACCCGGGCGAAAAGGGCGACCCGGGCCTCAAGGGCGACCCCGGTGAACAGGGCGACCCGGGCCTCAAGGGCGACCCGGGCGAGAAGGGTGACCCCGGTGAGCAGGGCGAACCCGGCCTTAAGGGCGACCCCGGTGAACAGGGCGAGAAGGGCGAGACCGGCGAGAAGGGCGACAAGGGCGAGAAGGGCGAACCCGGCAAGGTGGGCCCCGCAGGCCCCGCCGGCCCCACCGGCCCCTGCTCCGACATCGACGCGGTGCAGGACTCCAAGAAGCGCGAGTTCCGGGTCGTACTGTCCAAGGGACGGGTCTTCGCGGGCATCCGCGACCTCCAGGGCAAGGCAGAGCACCCGTTCCTGTGGACCGACCTCACCAGCCACCCCAACTTCCCCGCAGGCGGCCGTGATTCGCAGGGCCGCCACGTCGGCCACGCCTGCGGCGTCTCCGTCAGCACGCACTCGCCCGACGACAGCCAGGAACACGCCCAGAAGGAACACGGGCAGAAGGAAACCGGCAAGGACACCGGCAAGGAGACGGGCAAGGAGCACGCCGACGGCAGCGGCCAGAGCCACAGCCAGGGCACCAGCCAGGGTCACACCCAGCAGACCGGCCAGAGCCAGAGCCAGGGCCAGGGCCAGACGCAGACGGGCCAGAGCCAGAGTCACGGGCAGAGTTCGGGTCAGAGCCACGCCCAGAGCACGGGCCAGGCCACCACCGGCAAGGACCAGACGCAGAGCGCGAGCCAGCAGCACGGCGGCACGGACACCGGCAAGGACCACGGCGAGGACAAGGGCCAGTACAAGGGCGACCACGCGAGCGCCGACAAGGGCCTCGTCAGGTTCAACGTCGTCACCACCGTGGGCCAGGTCTGGGAGACCACCTGCGTCCCGGTCGACACGCGCCCCCACGCCACCCTGAACTGCGACGACGCCCGCGGCAACCCGCGCCCCTGGTACCGGGTCGAGCTCCAGCCCTCGGACAACATCGTCAACGGCGGCTCGATCGTCACCCCCCGTGTGACCGGCCGGTAGCACCTGAGAAGGGGTGCCCGGAGAACGGCCGACCGGCCCTCCGGACACCCCTCAAGACCCGGGCCCGCACGGCCCTGGCGGTCAGTGGCTGTGGCTGTGCCGCGCACTCCCCACCGGCTGCTTGACCGACAACGGCAGCAGCTTCTTCCCGGTCGGACCGATCTGGATGTGGGTGTCCATCTGCGGCCATATACCAACGCACCAAAATCCACGCTACGTTGATGACATGGGAACCCGCACGAGGACGCGAGCAGCGGCGGAGCAGAAGCAGTACGCCATCGAGGCCGAGTGGACGGAGGCAGACCTTGCGCTTCTGGAGGACTTGAAGAGGGCGGAGGCCCAGTTACCGGACGACGCTCCAAGAGCGCTCTTGTCCGTGCGGCTGTCTGTCCTTACTGATGACACGACGTCGCCGGTAAGGCAGGAACTCGATCTGCGTGTGCTCGCCCGGGAGCGCGGTTGTCGCGTGGTGGGCGTCGCCAGCGACTTGAACGTGTCGGCGACGAAGGTCCCGCCCTGGAAGCGCAAGGAACTCGGGGACTGGCTCAACAATCAGGCGCCGGAGTTCGACGAGATTCTCTTCTGGAAGCTCGACCGCTTCGTGCGGCGCCTCTCGGACCTCAGCACCATGATCGACTGGTGCCTGAAGTACGGGAAGAATCTCGTCTCCAAGAACGACTCGATCGACCTGACCACGACAGCCGGGAAGATCATGGTCACGATCATCGGCGGCATCGCTGAGATCGAGGCGGCCAACACGAGCACGCGCGTCGCCAGCCTCTGGGACTACACGAAGACACAGAGCGACTGGCTCGTGGGCAAGCCCGCGTACGGCTACGAGACAGCGTTGAACGAGGACGGCAAGGTCGTTCTCGTCATCAACAGCGACGCCTCCAAGGCGCTGCATTGGTGCCGCAAGGCCGCCATGAGGACCAGGGCCGCTTCCGCTCGACGCATGGTCAAGGTGCTCGTACGAGCCGGACTCTGCGGCCCCGGACTGACAGCGGCGACGCTGCTCCGCCGACTTCGGAACCCCGCGCTCATGGGGTACCGGGTAGAAGAGGACAAGAACGGAGGCGTGCGCCGCTCGAAGGTCGTCCTGGGTAACAACGGGAAGCCCATCCGCGTCGCCGACCCCATCTTCACGGAGGACGAGTTCGGGAGCCTCCAGAAGTCATTGGACACACGCGGGAAGAACCAGCCCGCCCGCAACCCGGACGGCGCGACAAAGTTCCTCGGAGTCCTGATCTGCCAGGACTGCGAAACCAACATGACGGTGCAGAGGACCCGCACCAAAGGCAGGTCGTACGAGTACCTGCGTTGCGGCAAGTGTCGCGGCGGGGGTCTGGGAGCGCCCAACCCCCAGGAGGTCTACAGCAAGCTCGTCGATGACGTGCTGAGGGTTCTCGGCGACGAGCCGGTCATGACGCGCGAGTACCGGCAGGGCGCCGAGGCGCGCAAGGAACAGCAGCGGCTCGAAGAGTCCGTCAGCTACTACATGACCGGCCTTGAGCCCGACGGCCGCTTCACGAAGACGCGGTTCACCAAGGAAAGGGCTGAGAAGACGCTGGACGACCTCATCAAGCAGTTGGAGGCCATGGACCCCGAGTCCACCAAGGACCGCTGGGTCGCCGTGCACAACGGCAAGTCGTTCCGCGCTCACTGGGAGGAAGGCGGTATGGAGGCCATGGCTGCCGATCTTCTTCGGGTCGGCGTGAAGTGCAAGGTCAAGCGGACCAAGGTCAAGGGCGTACGCGCCCCGAGCATTCACATGAAGCTCCTGATCCCCAGGGATGTGCGAGACCGCCTGATACTCAAAGAGGACGACTTCGCGGAAGGTTTCTGAGACAGCCCAGCCGATACGCGAGCGCAGCCGCCTTCCTAGGACCATGGGGAGGCGGCTTCTCGTCTCACTCGGACCACGACGTGGGATCAAACGGTTCCTCCGTACCGTCGTCGTCAACGATCACGATCTCGCTGTCGATGAGGCTCGTAGACCTGCCGACGCCAGACCGGGGTAGCACCGACCACCAAGGCTGTTGAGGTTCAGGCAGTGCGGTTATTGACCCCACTCCCCTCTTTCAACGCCTCCACCCCGAGCCGCCGGGACACTGCAAGGTCGTCGGCGATTCCGGACGCGATGAGCGCAGCACCGGATGTGTGGCCGGAGCCGACGTAACGCCAGTGCGCTTCAGTGACCGTGCCGGGGATGTCGGCACGGCCGACGTGGTGAGCACGCTCGGCGCGTAGCGCTGCGTACGTCGTCGAGTAAGCGCGGGATTTGGTGAGGATGTGGCCCCGGTAGCCGAGGGTGTGGGCCCAGGTGCGCAGGTGCAGCGGCTCGTATTCAGGAAGGCCGCCGAGGAGCCAGCACGCTCGCATCAGGTTGCGGACGTGATCGCTTACGGGTGTTGTGGAGATGTCGTCCCAGGTAGTGACCCTGTGGTCGGTGCCGGCGCCCGTCTCTCCGGCTCCCTTGGTGACGTACTTGGCCACGTATGCGGCCACGGCATCGTCGTCAGGGCCGTCGCCGTCAGTGCGCAGGGGGCGGGCGTCGATCTGGGTGCCCCAGCGGAGGGTGAGTTCGCCGACGGCAGGACTGTGGGGAGTGCGGACCAGGACGCGTCGGGCCGAGGCTCGTACGGCGTCGATGAGCCGGTCCGCAGTGCCCCATGCGGGAGGCTCGTCGTCCGGTCCGGCCGGGCCGTCGAGGCGGACGACGGCGTGTACGTGGACGGCCGCCCGTTTCTGATACTCGGCGACGCGTGCGAAGGACAACCGGGCGTGCTCGGCGAAGCGGGACTGTACGAGGCCCGCCGAGGTGGCGAGGTGTCGGCGGACGCCGATGACGAACCGGTCCCACAGTTTGCCCGCGTGTGCGTGCCAGAGCACGTGGGCTGTGTAGTCGTAGCAGTCGGTGCAGAGGGGTTGGCCGACGAGGGAGGCGTCCGGGGTGTGGATGGCGGCGCAGCCGAGGGGGCGATCGTGTTCGCAGGTGCTGCCGTCGCGGCGGGGGCGGCACCGGTTGTCTCCGGCGCGGTGGACCGGGCCGAAGGAGGGGGCGGTCAGGGTGATGAAGAGCCGGGGGTGGTGGCGGACCGTGGCGGGGATGTTCTTGCCGCCGGTCAGGCCCGCGCGGACGAGGTGGAAGGTGTCGCCCGCGTGGAGTCGGGAGCACGGAGCGCAGACGGTTGCGCGTCGGTTGCGGCAGCGGACGAGGAGGCGTTCGCCGGGTTCGGCACGGGTGTCGTACTGGCTGAGGATCTCGCCGGTTGCCGTGTCCAGGGTGGTGGTTGAGCCGGAGAGGTGGACGGGGTGGGAGCAGCCGCCGGTGGCGGTGATCTGGTCCAGCCAGCGTGTGAACTGGGGGTCTTGGGCGAGGCGGATTGCGTCGCGGTCTGCTTCGGGGAGCTGACGCAGGCGCGCCGCGCGGTCGAGGACGGCGCGCCTGTCAGCCGGGGTGTGCTCCGGGGTGATGGTGGTGACCTTCCAGGGTGGGCCGCCGTAGCGGCACGGATGTGGCTGGGTAGCGCGCAGTCGGTCATGGGGATCACTTCCTTGGGTGGGTGTGTGTGGGGTGGGGTGGGGTGGGGTTAGCGGATGGTTCCGGTGCCCCGGCAGACGCGGCAGCGGTGCCGTCGGCCGGTCCAGGTCTTACGGGCCCCGTCGCCCTTGCAGAAGGGGCACCTCACGCGCGGCATGGGCATGCGTTGCTCCGTTCTGGTCAGGTGTGGGAGAAGCCGTTGATCATCCAGGTGAGGAGCCCGTGGACGGTGTAGAGGACGGGGGTCTGGCCGAGGTAGAGGCCGAAGAGGCCGACGCAGACCGCTTCCCAGGCGCGTACGTCGCGGGAGCGGACGAGGAGGACGGTGATGATCCCGAAGATCACCGCGAACGTGAACGCCGTACCTTCGCTGATCACTTGCTGTCTCCTTCCAGCGCCGCCAAGGCGCGGTCGAGCGCGGGCAGTTCCGGTGCCATGGCCGCGTGCTTCCGTGCCGTTGTCACGGCTTCTTCGGTGGTGGTGAGGTGGGAGCGGGCCCGGCTCCAGCCGCCGTCCGGGCCGGTGCACACGGCCACGCCCTGTTCCGATGCTGTGATCGACTGAGCGACGGCCACGGCGTCCTTGTTCAGGTCGCCCAGGGTCATTTCGGCTGTGCCGGGGTCGTTGACGCGGTGGCAGATCCGGCCGCCGAGCTGTGCGCGCAGGGCGGTGACGCCGGGGCCGAGGTCGGAGCCGACGCGTTGCCCGGCGACGACGAGGTGCAGGCCGAGTGCGGCCCCGAGCTGTGCCAGGCGCAGCAGGAGCGTGGAGCACTGCTCGGCTTCTGCCTTGCTCTCGCGGGTGCCGTCCGACAGGTACAGCTCGGCGATCTCGTCGATGATCACGACGACCGGGACCGGCCGGAGTTTGTCGGGCAGTTCCCAGATGGAGCGGACCCCGGCCGACCGGCATGCAGCCATCCGGTCCTGCATGTCGATGACGAGCGCGCTCAGGATCGCGACCGCTTCCCGTCGGCAGGTAGCGAGCGCGCTCAGGCGTCCGGTGAACAGGCCGAGTTCCATGCCGCCCTTGCAGTCGATGCCGACCAGGGCGACGGGTTGCGGGGCGAGTTGGGTAATGAGCCGGGCCAGCAGGGTGGACTTGCCCGAACGGGTAGCCCCGGTGATGAGCCAGTGCGGGACGAGCCGCAGGTCCATCACCCAGGCGCCGCCGGACTCCAGCGCGCCGATGAGTGCGGACAGCAGCGCCGTGGGAGCGGTGGCTAAGCCGGGCCGCGCCAGCGGATCGGAGGCCGTCGCCGTCAGCAGCACGAGGCCGCGTTCCGGTGAGGTGACCCGCACCGCGTGAACCTGCCAGGCGTGCACGAGCGCGTCCGCCGCTTTCAGGTACGTCGCCGGGGTCTGGCCCGCGTGCAGGCGCACGAGCACGGTCAGACCCATGCGGGTGGCACGCGGGAAGGAGATCCTCGGGGCCACCGGCCGCAGCGGGTCACCCTTGACCACCACATCCCCGAGCAGCCCGCGCGGCGGACGCTTGGAGACGGCGAGGTCGTTGAGCATCGCGACCTTGCGCCAGGTGAACACCACCCGGCACGCCGTCGCCGGGTATCCGGCGAGGTACCAGTGCCAGGTGGGACGGTGGCGCCGCATCAGGTCACCGACGACGAGCACCCACGCCAGCACCGCGAGCCCGAAGGCGAGCAGAGTCGGGCTCATCGCGCATCACCGCTCTTGGTCTGCGCAGGAGCAGCCTGTACGGGTGTGATGGCGTCGGCGCGGAAGCTGACGCCGTGCCGGTCGCCCATCGACCAGGCGAACGCGGTCAGCCCGGTGATCTTGACGATCTGTCCTTCCTCGATGCCCTTCGGCTCGCCGCTCACGGCGATCTCGATCACCGAGATACGCCGCCTGTCCTGCCGCACGGTGACGGCCACGGTGTAGACGGGGTTGCCGTCCCGGTCCTTCTTCACCTCCTGTGTCTCGGAGTTGCTGATCTTCACTTCGGGGGCGATGGCGCACCGCAGTACGCCCAGTCGCGCCGTGTCCACGGGAATGGACTGCATGCTGTTCGGCCTCCTTGGCCAGTCGAGACGCCCGATCTCATTCGGACGTCACTTGTCCTAACGAGTGATGAGTGTGGAGTGCTGTACGGCGAGAGCGCAAGTACTTATGCTGACGAGTGACGTCGAGCGTGCGACGTCACCAGGACGACGTGACTACGACCTCAACCCGAAGGTGTCGAGATGACGGAGATCCAGCGCCCCGGAGCCCTCTATCAGCAGGTCGCCGCCGCCATCCGCGAAGCGATCCTGTCGGGCGAGTTCGCGCCCGATTCCCTGCTGCCCTCCGAGGCCCAGCTCATGGCCCGCTACCAGGTCTCGCGCCCGACCGTCCGCAACGCCATCGCGGCCCTGCGCGCCGAAGGACTCATCGACGTCCGGCACGGCAAGGGCAGCTTCGTACGCTCCGACGGCCAGCCCGCCCTCACGATCGAGCGCCGCATCAGCCGCACCGCCGAGGGCCGGTTCGTGATGCCCAACGGCGACGTGTGGGACGAGACCGAACAGCCGGGCACCTACCGCACCCGCACCACCAAGGACACAGGCCGGTTGCTCGGACTCGGCGAGGAGGAAGCCCTGTTCGGCTGTGACCGCCTGCTGACCGACCCCGCCACCGGCACGCGCGCCATGCACCGCACGCTCATCCCGTTCGAAGTGGCAGAGAGTGTTCCGCTGCTCGCGGAGGAGCCGTGCAGGCGCCCAGCGGCGGTCTACTGGCTGCTCGCCCAGGACGGCCACAAGCTGTGGTGGTCCGAGACGGTCCGCGCCCGCATGCCGATGCCCGACGAACGCACCACCCTCCAGCTCCCGGACGCGACCCCGATCCTGCACCTGACCCGCGTCGCACACGGCACCGACGACCGCCCCCTGATCCTCGAAGAACTGCGCATCGGCGCGGACCGTGCCGAACTCGCCTACCGGATCACCGCCGACAAGCAGCCCGCCCGACGCACCCGCGCCTGAGCGCCAACGGCGATCGGTCGAATCTGTCTTCACTTCCTCAAGGGCGCGCCTGCGGCGCGCCGGGACGCCCGGCCGCCCCGGCCGGGCATGCGGCGTGACCGCCGGTCCCGTCCGGACGCCGGTCGCCCCCGACCGCAGCCCGCCCGAGGAGACAAGGCGTCGCCCGGTTGTATTGGGCCGGGGTGTGGGTGGCTGGGGGTCGACGGCCTCCGAGACTTTAGGCAGCTCCCATGGGGCGAGCCTCGAAGAACAGGGGGCCCATCGGGCACAAACGCGGGCAGCACACGTGCCTGCCCGATTCGCCTGGCGAGCGTAAGGCCCCCTGTTCACTCGCCCCATGGCAGCTACCGCCCAAAGTCTCTGCGGCCGGCGACGTGCCCACGCACACCGCTCACCAGCGAAAAGACCGCTCACACCGCACCGCCGTCGCCGTCCGCGACCGACTCCAGCAGCCCGGCAAGCCGCTCCACGGCATCCGGCAAGCCCGCCAGACGTACGACCCCGCGCCCCTCCACATCCGTCGAGGCGACCGCCCGCACCGCCGACAACTCCAACCCGGCACCCAGCAACGCCCGGTTCAGCCGCTCGGCAGCCACCCGCGCCACCCGCCACCCCGCGACGTAGTCGACCCCGGACACCCACAGACCGGACTCCACACCCACCACGTCGTCGAGCCCATCGCTCAACCAGTCCTCACCCGCGCCAGCCACCGCGTTCACCTCAGCCCTATGTCACACGACAGTCCATCAACTCCCTTGCTTCCAGGGCCTGAAGCGACGCAACGCGACGACCCCGGTACCATCAGGCACCGGGGACCGTCGCGTCCCCTGCCGGGCCACCCTTCGCTTTCCACGGCTGACGGGGTGGCCCGGTCTCGGTCTTCGGTTGTAAGGCGCGGCCCCTTCTCAGCCGGGGAGCCCGAGGTTCTGAAAAGGGGCCACGCCTCTGGGCCGGGGAAGGTCAGTTCCGGCCCGAATCCGGGTCACTCTCCGCTCCCGATCGCGTGGGAGCAGACGGCACAGTGACCCGGCGCTTGTTGTCAGCCCCACCTCTCGGACCAGAGCCGCTCAAGGTCCAGGCGAGCCCACACGTGCTTGCCGCCGCCGCTCCGGGGTGACCACCACACCGCATCGGCCAGGCGCTGAATGATCAGCAGCCCACGGCCCCGGTCCGGCACCAGCGCCTCAGAGAAGTCACCCGCCAGTTCGGGCGAGATGAACTCACCCGCCGCCAGCTCAGGCGGAGTCGAGTCCTCGTCTCCTACTCCGATGACGAGCAACTCCGGATACGTCATCAGCGACACGTCGATGCGCCGCGCGGCACCCGGCAGCGAGAGCCGGTTGTCCGGCACCGCGTGATGCACGACGTTGCCGACCAGCTCCGAAACGATGAGTTCCGCGTCGTCGATCGCGTGCGGCAGATTCCAGGTCTGAAGGTAGGAGCCGACCAGGTCCCGCGCCGCCTTGCAGCAGTCCGGAGACTCAGCGAAGAGCGTCAGAGCCCGGAAGTGCCCGGTCGACGGGTCATGCGCCGAGCGACGGCGTGGAGGAGGCTCCACCGAGGCATTCGCCAAGTGTTTGCTCTGCTGTGTTTCCACCGCGTTCCCTCCCGAGCACTGACGAGCCCTGTAGCCCGCCGAACTGTGCCGACCAGTGAACGACGCAGGACCTGCGGTCGGGAGCGTTCACCAGGGGGTTCACGTGAACACCGGCAAACGTAAAGGGGGTTCACCAACGAACCCCCAGGACGATTCGCCTGTGACACGATGAACACTCGCCGTAATTCTCGGGTTGGCAGGGGAGCATGAGCCGAGAGCCGAATGCGCAGTTGATCGCAGTCATGGAAGAGGCCAGAGTCTCGAACAAGGGCCTCGCGAAGCGGATGCAGGACTCTGCCGCCCAGCGCGGCACGACACTCGGGACGACCCACGTCGCCGTACAGCGATGGCGGAACGGCTCAGGCATCCAACCCGAGGCAGCGGCGATCATGGCGGACGTGCTCGGCGCCAAGCTCGGCCGCCGCATCACACCCGGCGACCTCGGATTCTTCGAATACTCAAGCCCGGCCGTTCCCCAAGCGATGGGCTACCCGAGCACTGTCCCCGATGTGCTGTCGGCACTGGAGGGACTTGCCGACGAGCGAGTCGACACGTCCGACCCCGGCCGCATGGTGATCGCGGACGCTGATCTCAGTTCGGCCGTCCTGTCATGGATGATCGGACGGCCCGACGGCATCCAGGCCGACAGGCCCGCCCACCAACGTGTCGGGATGCGGGACGTCCGCGCGATCAAAGACGCAGCCAGCATGTTCATGCAACTCGACTTCAAGTACGGCGGAGGCCACGGCCACAAGGCACTCCGCCACTACTTCCGCCACGAAGTCCTCCCCCTGTTAGACGCCAGCTACAGCGAGAAGGTAGGCACGGCACTGTTCGGCGCCGCCGCCGAGGTCTCTCAGTTGCTCGCATGGACCGCGTACGACACCGGCAACCACCGGCTCGCCCACCGCTACCTGACATTCACGCTGCGCCTGTCCCAGGTCATCGACGACCGCATGTTCGGCGCCCGCATACTCGGCAACCTCAGCCACCAGGCCAACTACCTGGGCAACCACGCCCAGGCCATCCAACTCGCCCGCGCCGCCGTCGAGGGCGCGAAAGGCCGAGCCACCCCCCGAGCCATGGCGAACTACTCGGCCATGGAGGCTCGCGCCCTGGCCAACGCGTACGACCCGGTGGGGGCAGGTCGCGCGATGAACGAGGCAGAACGCCACTTCGAACGCGCCGAGGCAGCCGAAGACCCCGAGTGGCTCGCCTACTTCGACTCCGCGGAACTCATGGGCGAGATCTCCCACTGCTTCCGCGACCTCAAGATGCGCCGCGAGTCGATCGAGGCTGCACAACGCGCAGTCGACGACACCGACCCGAAGTACGCCCGCACCCTGGGGTTCTGCCGCATGGTCCTCGCCCAGAGCCACCTACTGAACGGCGAGCTGGAAGCCGCCGTCACAACCGCCAGCCTGGCCGTGGAGGGAGGCGACGCCCTCCAGTCGACCCGCTTCCAGCGCTACGTCACCGACTTCCAGGCCGAGGTGAGCGCCCAGGGGGCGAACCCGGTCGTGGCCGCCTTCAACGACCAGGTGCGCGACGCACTCGCCCGCCTGGAGGACGACGAGTAGCGCGGTTACCAGGGACGCCAGTCCCGAGGCGTGTCGTCATTGCGCAGCCCCGCGATACGCCGGCCGTACTCGGCAGCCGTCCGCTCGTCCTCCTGCACGTTCTGCATGAGCCACGTCGTCATGCCGAACTCTTGCAGGCCACGCAGCGTCTCGTACCCGTGCCAGTCGTACAGGTCACGCCCATACGCGGCCACGAAGTCGGCGTACTGCTCGTCGGTCTGCCACCCAAGACTGTGATGCTCGACAGCAGTGACCATCAGATCCCACTCAGGATGATCGAAACAGAAGGCCTCGAAGTCGATCAGGATCACGCGCCCCCGATGATCCACCATGAGGTTCTGCACGTGAGCGTCCCCGTGCACGGGACCTTTGGGAGTCTCGAACCGCAACTCGGCGAACTTGTCGCGCAGCTCCCGCCACCGCTTCCGCAGGAAGACCTTGTCATCCTCCGGCACCACAGCCCGGTCGAGCCGCAGTTCCTGCTTGTCGAAGGGGTCGAAGGAAGGCAGTTGAAGCCCGTCCGGCACGGTCAAGGAGTGCAGATCCCGCAGGACGCCCCCCAGCTCCCCGTACGTCGCCTTCCGATCACCCTCAACGATCAGATGCCAGAACGTCACGGGATGCCCATCGACCAAGACCGGCTGCTCAAGGTCTTCAACGACACGCGCAGCAGGAAACCCTTCCTCCGCCAGCCACCGCGAGACGCCCACCTCTATACGAGCCTTCGGCAACCACTCCTGCCCACGAGCCACACGCACGATCACCGGCGCCGACCCCAGCCGGAACAACGCGTTCTCCCCAAGCCTGATCAACTCCGCGTCTCTGCCGTCGAGCCCCACCGCCCGGCACGCGGCACTCATCACCCGCGCAGCCCTCGCCGACGTGAACCCTTCTCCCGATCGAGCAGCGTCAACCGCCATGCCCGTACCAGCTCCCCTAGTCGCGCGCGATCAACCGGCGCGCATCCATGGGGGACCAACCCAACGCGCCAGACACGACATTGACCGTACCCATGTGCGGCAAGCCAAGGCGAGGGCGAGCCGAGACGTGACGTTGCCTATAGCCATGGACGAACCAGGGCTCTTCGAGAGATACACCGGGGCGGGCTACTGCTATACAGGCGCTTGCCACCACCGCCGAAGGGTCGGTCCCCTACGTCGGAAACACGAAGAGGGACCGGAATCATTTGACTCCGAATCCCTCTGAATCGACCCTGCTTGACACTAAGACGACTAAGCGCTTACTGGGGCACCCTCCGGCGAGTACCGGACATCGATTACATTCGACTCCCCAACCCATTCTATGAGCGTCCGCATGGCGCCATCTGAGAGCTCCGTCGTAAATAGCAAGACTAGGTTCTCTCGGGCTCGCGAGCACGCGACGTAGAACAGATTCCGTGACCTTTCGAAGCGCTTTTTTTCATCATCGGCGAACGTGTCCCGCTGCGGAAACTTCGCCAGCATCTCAGGAAAGTTGTATTGGGTCCACCCTCCCCCAAAAACACCTAGAACGTTGGGATACTCGGCCCCCTTGACGCCATGCTGTGTAGAGAATGGCGTATTTTCTTCGACGTATTCGCGGAGGGCTATGACCTCGCGGTAGCCAACATTTCTAAATTTTCCATACTCCACCAGACGTCGAGGCTCAGTGAGTTCTTGCCCACTTTCCAAATCGCGGAGAGCGAGCTCCCACTTGCGCTGCCGACCGACAACCTCTTGGGGAAGCGCAAAGTATTCTTGCTCCAGCAAGACATCAAGGACATCACCCACGCTCCCCTCACTCCGGGCTACGTTGATCTGACCAAATAGATCTGCCCAGCCGGTCTTGTCGCTCCTCCTTTTCAGACGAGGTCGAGATCGCTTGAGAAGATCGAACATTGGACCATATTGCTTCTTGCTGAAGAATTCGCAGCAGGGCTCAAGAAAGTCCAACAGAAAAGCTACGACATCATCATTCTTACGAACATAATCCTCGTTACGCTTAAAAGATCTATCAATACCCCCGAAGCCCAACTCGGCAGCAATTGATGAGTGGGTCAGCATCAGAATCTTAGTCGGCCCGGTCGCCTCTTTTCCGTGACGCAGGCGAGCGTCTTCAGAAACCCAATGCAACGTCTCTTTAAGAGCCCGATCTGGGATCTGCCCCTTTTTCGAATGCGTCCCTCTCGGACCAGTCCAATTATTGGTGTGGTAGACAGTCACCGTGCCGTTGATGGAATCGGCAACGGTGGCTTGAGGCAATTCCGGACGCATGTTGTTTAGGAGGGCTACGACAGCCTGACTGGATCGCCAATTGGCGCGCTTCTGAATGGGCTTGACTGGAAGATGGTCAATTGATCCGCATGTCTTATCGTAAATCTGTTGCCAGTGGTCCCCGAAGAACCCATAGGTCGACTCGCCTGAAAATGATGACCGTTCCCCCAGCAAGGCCTCAGCTAGGCCTGCCGGAGTGTCCTGGTACTCGTCAACGAGGACGATGGGGAATCTATCTGCAACAAGGCGTCGAAACTTTGGCTTGACAAAGAGGCGAGCGGCGAGTGTCGGGACGTCATCGTGATGAAGGCGAATTGTGTGCTCATCGACACTACGGAATCCCAGATCGTAGGAGACGCTGTAGTCCTGTAGAGATGTTTGATCCTCCAGCAGCCTAGCAAAACCAGGTAGCGTCTCAATCTCATGGAGCAAAGACTTCCTGAACCGGGATATCGTCTCCCAAAGAAACCCGTGGATCGTTTCGGCAAAAACATGCGGACTACTATCAGTGCGTCGAATGATCTCATTGCGAGCGACATTCGTGTAGGTGATACACGCCACTCGTTGCCCATCCCGCGGAAGGTATTCCGATCGATTGCTGAGAATGTGACGCAGCGTCTCGATGAGTGAGTAAGTTTTACCCGCTCCCGCTCCGGCTTCCAACTTGAAATTAGATCGGCCTTCGAGAGCCGCGAGAATGTCGCGGAGAGTTTTCTGACTCTCTTGCTCAGCAGTCGCCGGTCCGGAAATGGCAAGAGTCACCGGATCGCCACCTGACTGGTCGGATCAGAATCGCCAACCGGCTGTGTAGATGCGTCGCGTTGTTCAGCCGGCGCCTGGTCGAGAAGCCATTCCAGACCACGCTTGATGTAGCGCGGGATCTTCCAACCCTGCTGCTCGATTGCGAACATAAGAGCGAAATCGCTCTTCTTGCGCCCTCGCGCCAACTCTCTCGCTTTCAACTCAATATCCAAAGGACTTTCACCATCATCACTACTCAGGCCGAAGATTTCAGGGTTCGCCAGAATGAAAGCGTCCTCAAAAGTTCGACCACATGGCCCTTCAGCTACTTCAGGAACCTGATACGCAAGGGCACGCATACCGGTAGCTGGAAGGCTACTCTCTGCTTCCTTCAGCAGCTCGGCGGGGGCCATTTCACCTTCCCTCTCCTCGAACCACTTCTTGATTCCTTGGTTGGTTGTCGCTGTTGCTTCCTGAACGCAACACCGTTCGAGCTTCTTGGTGCCAGGCTTTGCCGGATCTAGGTCCGTAATAACAAGCGTCTGCAATCCAAGAAAATCCAGGAAGGGATAGAAGATGTGAGCATGCGCGCCGCCCACTTCCATGATGCTGACATATTGACTCGAAAGGCTACTACCGCCAGCCTTCCGCTCTTCCTCGTCGAACTCGGCAATCGCAGCGGGAATAAAGATACGCTCAGTCGTACCCTCGATCAGAATAGCCTTATCAGCAAAGAAGAGGTCCGCCCGGGTAAGAGTGAGATATTTGTGCAGGAAGTCCTTGTTGACTCCTGAAGCGTCGGCGAGATTGAGCACGCTTGAACTGCTTGCTTCCAGAGATTCGCCACTTTCACACAGACGAAAATACCTGATAGCAGAGAAGCCAACCCTGTTAGCAATGTGCGCTGAGTGAGTAGTCACGAGGAACTGCGCATTCCAGTCCTGATCTTCACCATCTGCGACGGGGAACTTTTTCTTGAAGACTCCCAGCTGATGAATAAAGATTTCCTGCATCTGGGGATGGAGGTGCGCCTCAGGCTCCTCAATAAAAACCAAATGCACACATGGCTTGCTTCCCTGCGCCGAGTACTCCCGATAGTAGCTAAATAGGGTCAGCAGGATCAGCAGCAGATTTCGCGATCCTAGACCGCTGTAGGACTCAGGAAGTTCTACCCCAGCGGAGCCTGGATACCTGATGCTGGTGAAATTTGACAGGAGCCGCTTCGAATCGAGTGTTGTCCGAGTGGAAAAATTCCTGTTCCCTAACCCTGGGTATCCGAAATCTGACACTGTAGGCGCCATCTTGCTGTACATGTCTTGCAAATGTTCATTAAGCTTCCCGACGATTTCTTCCAAAGCGCTCTCAGCTTGGGTGGCGACATCTTTCAAAATGTGCCCGTCGTCCGCCTTCGCAGCAACCATGAAGAGCGACTCCAGGATCTTGCCAATCTGGTCCTTGGGCCGCTCCTTTTCGTCATCGAGACCACGCGAAGCTTTAACAAAGTCAACTTTGATAGCTTTAGATACCTCCGCCATCGAGACACTTCTATAGTTGGTTGTATCTGTAGGGTCGATGGCGATAGCCATGCGCTCGTAGAGGTGCGGAATCCGAGGGCCGACGAGTGAGAGGAGCACCGACTCTTCCCAATCGGCGGCCAGCGAGAGGGGAGCATCACGAAAGAACTCTTTCATTGCCCCAGGCTTCAGGCCGTAACGAATCGAGATAATGGCTTCGCTGCAATCCGGGTCTAGATCGACAATAAGCGGACCAAGGTTCCCGTACTCAGAGGTCTCACTGTCATAGGAAAGGAAAACCTTGACGGAAATCTCTGGCAGAGCCTCTCGGGCAGCAACTTCGTCACCGGAGATGAAGTTCCGATAAGCGTCGCCGAACTCTATATATGACTCTGTGGAGAAATCCTCAAGCCGCAGGCTGATGTCGCCGGGTCGCAGGAATTTACTGAGCACTTCGGCGAGGGACGTCTTACCAGTGTTATTTCTACCCACGCACACAGTGACGTCTTCATCGAAAGTGACACTTACGTCCCGGAGGAGGCGAAAGTTTTTCACTTCTACCTTGGTCACAGCGGGTCGCCGCTGCGGCTGGGGTTGTGTCGACTGCCCTACGCTCACGATCGCTCCCGAGCTACCGCCGAGCCCGCAGTTCTACCCGACATGGCTCGTGCCCCTGAGGAGCTTGAGCAAGCGGATAACTTGCGCTCCCAGTGGGGCAGTTTGTCACGGTAGGCAGGCGAAGAGGGCAGCTTTGCGAGAAAACGGACAAGATCTCGATCTACTTCATTGGACCGGTCGAGGTCTCAAGTTTCCGAGAGCTGGCGGATCAGACTGGCCACACTCCGTGAGCCCTGAGGTACTCGACCGCCCTCTGTCGGCATCGCATGAGCGCAACCAGACGGCACGGGGTGCAAATTGGTTCTTGGCGCCCTCCCAGAACAGGGGGCGCCAAACGTTGTCAGGACGCCTAGCAGGCTCGCGAGGGGCACAGACCCACTCCACAGTCGACGAGCCTCCAGGGGGCGGGAGGGGCGTTCTCAGAGTCTGCCGCACGATCTCCTGCCACCCACTCTGCACACTGAGCGCCTTCAGGACGGCACCTGTGTCTTCCTCGCCGTCGTCCCCCAGGCCTCTGCGATGAGCCGCAACGCCTCACTCACTTCAGTGAGCGTGTTCGCTGGTCGCAGCCTTCTTCACCGACAGCGGCGACAGCTTCTTGTCGCTCTCACTCAGTTGCAGCCATGTGACTCAGTGCGCCACCAGCCGATTCCGGCATGCCAGTCCTTCGCCCAATGGGCGAAGTCGCCTTCCGACTGCTCTGTAGGGGAACCGGCGTAAGGCGCGGCGCATCCGTCGCGGAGCCACCACACGCGGCCACGCTGCGGCCCGGTCACCACCAGCGTCCAATACTCACCCGTCCCGTCGGCCCCCAGCAGCACTGAACCGTCCTGGTAGGTCCGGTGCAGCAGGGACGAGTGGAGGGCGTGGTCGTAGTAGTCGTACTCCCACTGCCACTCCTCCTCCAAGGGGAAGGGTCGACCAGGCGCGCGTTCGGCGGTGCCGTCGAACGGCTCCGGGCTCATCCAGCAGTCCGCCTCCCAGGAAAGCCAGCTCATCGGCTTCTCTCCCAGAGGCAACAGGCCACATGTCTCAGGTGGACCTTCATCCGTGCCGTTCGCGATCTCGGCGACGAAGGTGCGATACGGCTCCGGCAACACCACGCCGTGCCTGCTCTCCCAGGCCCCAAGGGCTTCCCAGCCCAGAGGGCGACGGCGGGTCTCAACTGGAAAGGCTTCACATAGCAGGGCCATCACGCCCGAGGTCGCTTCCTCCACGTGCCAAGGGGTACCACGAGCCACCGACACCCCCGCCTCATGCTTTCCGGCAGGCAGCCGGCTCAGAGGCCCTCAACGCCCTCAGACCCACTCCACCTCCGAGTAGACCCTCTGCGAGTCCCCAGGCGGCGGCAACGGCGTCCTAGGCCTCTTCGGCAAGGAACGCTGCCGCCCGCCGCGAGCACCGAGCCCACGGAGCATGGCAGCAGCCTCCTCCTCGGTCACGTCTGCCAGGGCATCCACGACGTGCCGCAACGCCTCTTCGCTCACCTCAGCGGCCGTTTCAGCTGGTGGGCACCGTCTTCTTCACCGACAACGGCAGCAGCTTCTTCCCAGTCGGGCCGATTTGTATGGCCGTGTCCATCTGCGGGCACACACCACAGTCGAAGCACGGGGTCCAGCGGCAGTCCTCGACCTCGGTCTCGTCGAGGGAGTCCTGCCAGTCCTCCCAGAGCCAGTCCTTGTCGAGGCCGGAGTCGAGGTGGTCCCAGGGGAGGACCTCCTCGTAGGTGCGCTCACGGGTGGTGTACCAGTCGACGTCGAGGCCGACGTCGGCGAGCGCCTTGTCCGCGCAGCTCATCCAGCGGTCGTAGGAGAAGTGCTCGCGCCAGCCGTCGAAGCGGCCACCGTCCTCGTAGACCGCGCGGATCACGGCGCCGATACGGCGGTCGCCGCGCGAGAGCAGGCCCTCGACGATGCCGGGCTTGCCGTCGTGGTAGCGGAAGCCGATGGACCGGCCGTACTTCTTGTCGCCGCGGATCTTGTCGCGGAGCTTCTCCAGCCGCGCGTCCGTCTCCTCGGCGGAGAGCTGCGGCGCCCACTGGAACGGTGTGTGCGGCTTGGGGACGAACCCGCCGATCGACACCGTGCAGCGGATGTCGTTCTGGCCGGAGACCTTGCGGCCCTCGGCGATCACCTTCATGGCCATGTCGGCGATCTGGAGGACGTCCTCGTCGGTCTCCGTCGGCAGACCGCACATGAAGTACAGCTTCACCTGACGCCAGCCGTTGCCGTACGCCGTGGAGACGGTCCGGATCAGGTCCTCCTCCGAGACCATCTTGTTGATGACCTTGCGCATGCGCTCGGAGCCGCCCTCGGGCGCGAAGGTCAGGCCGGAGCGCCGGCCGTTCCTGGTCAGCTCGTTCGCGAGGTCGACGTTGAAGGCGTCCACGCGGGTGGAGGGGAGGGACAGACCGATCTTGTCCTCCTCGTACCGGTCCGCGAGGCCCTTGGCGATGTCGCCGATCTCGCTGTGGTCGGCGGAGGAGAGCGAGAGCAGGCCCACCTCCTCGAAGCCGGTGGCCTTCAGGCCCTTCTCGACCATGTCGCCGATGCCCGTGATGGAACGCTCACGGACCGGGCGGGTGATCATGCCGGCCTGGCAGAAGCGGCAGCCGCGGGTGCAGCCGCGGAAGATCTCCACCGACATGCGCTCGTGGACCGTCTCGGCGAGCGGAACCAGGGGCTGCTTGGGGTACGGCCACTCGTCGAGGTCCATGACGGTGTGCTTGGACACCCGCCACGGGACACCCGACCGGTTCGGCACGACGCGGCCGATGCGGCCGTCGGGGAGGTACTCGACGTCGTAGAAAGCCGGGATGTACACCGAACCCGTCCGCGCGAGACGGAACAGGACCTCCTCGCGGCCACCCGGCCGGCCCTCGGCCTTCCAGGCGCGGATGATCCCGGTCATGTCGAGCACGGCCTGCTCGCCGTCGCCGATGATCACCGCGTCGATGAAGTCGGCGATCGGCTCGGGGTTGAAGGCCGCGTGGCCGCCGGCCAGCACGATCGGGTCGTCGAGCGTGCGGTCCCTGGACTCCAGGGGGATGCCCGCCAGGTCCAGCGCGGTCAGCATGTTCGTGTAGCCCAGCTCCGTGGAGAAGGACAGCCCGAACACGTCGAAGGCCTTCACCGGGCGGTGGCCGTCGACGGTGAACTGCGGGACGCCGTGCTCCCGCATCAGCTCCTCCAGGTCCGGCCACACGCTGTACGTGCGCTCGGCGAGGACGCCCTCACGCTCGTTGAGGACCTCGTAGAGGATCATGACGCCCTGGTTGGGCAGACCGACCTCGTACGCGTCCGGGTACATCAGGGCCCAGCGGACGTCGCAGGACTCCCATGGCTTGACGGTGGAGTTGAGCTCACCGCCCACGTACTGGATCGGCTTCTGCACATGCGGGAGCAGGGCCTCTAGCTGTGGGAAGACCGACTCGACTGTCATCGCGGGAGTTACCTTCGTGAGCTGACAGGGGTGACCATCTAGCCTAACGCCCCCGGAGACACCCCTCGCACGCCCGCGTCAGAAGGGCATGTCCGCGCTGATCGTCCTCCATGTCTCCGGCAGCGCCCCCTCGGCCAGCTCCGCCCGTCGTTCCTCCCTGCCGTACAGCAGTCCGTACGTGAAGGCGCTCTCGCCCGCCTCATGGGCCTGGAGGGCAAGGTCGCGCAGGGTCTCGCGGGTCATCACGCTGTCCTGGTGGTCGCCGAGGAGGGTCTGCAGGGACTTCATGTCCTTGACGAGCGCCTTGGCCGGCTTGCCGAGCAGCGGGTTCGCCGTCTCGGCCGCGTACCGGGTGCGCTTGGCCTTCTTCCGGGCCTCGTGCATCGCGAGGTCGCGGTCGGCTCCGGACGGCTGTGCCAGGGCCTGCTCGACCAGGGCCGCCACCTTGCCGAAGTCCTTCCTGACCGCCTTGGTGATCACCTTCTCGGGATCGCCCCCGGCCGCTTCGAGCAGCGGCGGATCCTCGATCACCGCGTCGAGGGAGTCGAGCAGCCGCAGATACCGCTGTCCGTTCAACGCGTCGATCAGCTCGCTCCCGGGGCCGGTGCCTCCGCCGTCCTTCTCCGACCAGGTGCGCAGCCGGGTGCGGACCGGGCCCGTCACCAGGCTCTCGGGGAGCCCGGCCAGCGCCTCGGTGAGCCGTTCCGTCAGGACCTCCTGGTCACGGTCGACGCCCAGTTCCCCCGCGAGCCACTTCAGCTCCTCGCCGATCGGGTCCGTGACGGTCCGGTCCAGTACCTTCCCGAACGACTTGAAGGTGCTGCGCAGCCGGCGCGTGGCGACCCGCATGCTGTGGACGGAGTCGAAGACGTCCCGGCGGACGGCGGGATCGAGTGCGACGATCGCGTCACGCTGGGCGCGGACATAGACGAGGACATGATCACCGGGGGTGACGGGCTCGCCCGAAGCCACCGCCCCGGCAACGGCCTCGGCCTCGGCTTTCCCCAGGTCCTTCTTCCTGCCCTTGTCGCCCTTCTTCGCCTTCTTGCCCTGCTTGGCCTTCTTGCCCTGCTTGGCCTTCTTGGGGGCCGTCTCCTGCAACGCCCTGGCCAGCTTGGACGGCGAGGCCGAAGGGCGTACGCCCGCCTTGCGCAGCTTCTTGTCGACCTTGTCGAGGAAGGCCGGGTCGCCGTCGTCGGCGAGTTCCACCTCGATCTCGGACCACTGGGCGGTGCGGCCGTCCTCGGTGAGCCGCTCGGCGACCACGGCGTCCACACTGACCTCGGCGAGGAGGGTGCCGTCCGCGTCGAGCAGATCACGGACGTCACGGGTGGAGAGCAGACGGACCAGCGGCACCAGTTCGGCCCCCCGGACCCGGGATCGCACCAGCCCGGCGAGGTCGTCGGGCAGTGTGTCGGACAGCGGGGACCGGATCTCGTCCCGTACACCCGTGGAGACGGGGAGCTTCAGATGCCAGCCCGCGTCACTGCCTCCGGTGCGGCGGCGCAGGGTGATCGAGGCGGCGGCGAGGCGTTCGTCCTCGGTGTCGTAGTAGACGGCGTCCAGCTCCGCCACGCCCTTGTCGATGACGGTCGCGACCCCGGCCACACCGGTGAGATCCGGCAGGCCGCTCGCGTCGGACTCGTACTTCCGCTCGATCTCACGCTTGGTGTCCGCCATGAAATGAATCTAGTCCTACTTCGCCTCCCTGGGCAGTCCCAACCAGCCGATCGTCCGACAACCGCCGTTTCCCTCCGCGTCACCCGGCGTTACCGCTACGCCGACATCGGGCGCTGCACTCTGATGGACTGCAGCAGCCCCACCGCCACCCACACCGCGAACATCGACGACCCGCCGTACGACACGAACGGCAGGGGCAGACCGGCCACCGGCATGATGCCGAGGGTCATTCCGATGTTCTCGAAGGACTGGAACGCGAACCAGGCGATGATCCCGCCGGCCACGATCGTGCCGTACAGCTCGGTGGTCTCGCGGGCGATCCGGCAGGCCCGCCACAGGACGACACCGAGCAGCAGGATGATCAGCCCGGCGCCCACGAATCCCAGCTCCTCCCCCGCCACCGTGAAGACGAAGTCGGTCTGCTGCTCGGGCACGAACTGCCCGGTGGTCTGCGAGCCCTTGAACAGCCCGGTGCCGAGCAGTCCGCCGGAGCCGATCGCGATCCGGGCCTGGTTGGTGTTGTAGCCCACGCCCGCCGGGTCCAGCTCGGGGTTGGCGAAGGCCGCGAAGCGGTTGATCTGGTACTCGTCGAGCACCCCGAGCTGCCAGACCGCGATCGCGCCCATCGCCCCGGTGCCGATGAGGCCGAGGACCCATCGGTTGGAGGCGCCCGAGGTGAGCAGGACGCCGAGCACGATGACCACCATGACCATGACCGAGCCGAGGTCGGGCATCAGCAGCACGATCAGTATCGGGACGGCGGCGAGACCGAGGGCCTGGACGACCGTGCGGTGGTCCGGGTGGGGTTTGTCGCCGGCGTCCACCCGGGCCGCCAGCAGCATCGCCATCCCCAGGATGATCGTGATCTTCACGAACTCCGAGGGCTGCAGCGAGAAGCCGCCGCCGATGACGATCCAGGCGTGGGCGCCGTTGATCGTCGCGCCCAGCGGGGTCAGCACCAGAAGGATCAGCAGGACCGAGATGCCGTACAGGATGGGCACGGCCGTGCGCAGGGTGCGGTGGCCGAGCCAGACCGTGCCGATCATCAGGGCGAAGCCGATGCCGGTGTTGAGCAGGTGCCGGAAGAGGAAGTAGTACGGGTCGCCCTGGTTGAGTTCGGTGCGGTTGCGGGTCGCCGAGTAGACGAGGGCCGCGCCGATCAGGGAGAGCGCGATGGCCGAGAACAGTATCGGCCAGTCGAGCCGGCGGGCGAGCGAGTCCCGGGCGAACAGCCGGGTCCAGCCGGAGCGTTCGGGCCCGTACCCGGAGACGGAGAAGCTGTTGCCGGTCATACGGACGTCCTCCGCCTCTCGCGTCGACGTGCCGCGCGGTTGCCGTTGCCGCCGCGTGTGCTGACGATCGCCGCCAGGTCGGCCAGGGAGACCGGCTGGGCGAGCGGCCCGGCGGCCACCGTCTGCGCGTCCTCGGCGGCCTGCTCCTCGGCGCTCTTCTTCGGCGGGTAGTTCTCCAGTTTCGGGGCGTCGATCGAGCCGTCGGACTCGATCTTGGGCAGGCCCTTCTGCGGGGTGGACAGCAGCGCCTTCTTCTTGTCGATCTTGCCGTCCTCGGAGACGCCGTACAGCGCGTTGTACAGCTTGCGCACGGCGGGGGCGGAGGCGCCGGAGCCCGTACCACCCTGGGAGATCGTCATGACGATCGAGTAGTCCTTGGTGTACGTGGCGAACCAGGAGGTCGTCTGCTTGCCGTAGACCTCGGCCGTACCCGTCTTGGCGTGCATCGGGATCTGCTCCTGCGGCCAGCCCTCGAACCGCCAGGCCGCCGTACCCCGGGTCGCGACTCCTTCGAGGGCCTCGTCCATCTTGGCCAGCGTGCTCTTGTCTATCGGCAGCTTGCCGTGCGACTTGGGCGCGATCTCCTGCACGTTCTTGCCGTCGGCGCTGACGATCGCCTTGCCCACGGTGGGGTCGTAGAGGGTGCCGCCGTTGGAGATGGCCGCGTAGACGGTGGCCATCTGGATGGGGGTGACGAGGGTGTCTCCCTGGCCGATGGAGTAGTTGACGGAGTCACCGGCGCGCATGCGGTTGCCTTCGAGGCAGTTCTCGTACGCGATCTGCTCGGCGTACGTGCCGCCCTTCTTGCCGTACTTGCACCAGGCGTCCTTGTTGGCCTTCCAGTAGTCCAGCTTCCACTTGCGGTCCGGGATGCGGCCGGTGACCTCGTTGGGCAGGTCGATGCCGGTCTCGGCGCCCAGGCCGAACTGGTGGGCGGTCTTGTAGAACCAGTCGTTGGCGCCCTTCTTGGGCTTGATGCCACCGTCGCGCTTCCACTCCTCGTGGGAGAGCCGGTAGAAGACGGTGTCGCAGGAGACCTCCAGCGCCTTGCCGAGGCTGATGGCGCCGTATCCCTTGGACTCGAAGTTCTTGAAGACCTGGCCGCCGATCGAATACGAACTGGAGCATTCGTAGGGGCCGTTGAAGGAGTATCCGGCGTTCACCGCGGCGGCGGTGGGGACCACCTTGAAGATGGAGCCGGGGGCCGACTGGCCCTGGATCGCGCGGTTCAGCAGCGGGTAGTTGGACTTCTTGCCGGTGAGCTTGGCGTAGTCCTTGGCGGAGATGCCGCCGACCCAGGCGTTGGGGTCGTAGTCCGGGTTGGACGCCATGGCGACGACACGGCCGGTCTTGGCCTCCATGACGACGACGGCGCCGGAGTCGGCCTTGTAGTTCGTCCCGGTGTTGCGGTCGTTCTGCTTGCGGGCTTCCTTCATCGCCTCGTTCAGTTCGTACTCGGCGATGCGCTGCACGCGGGCGTCGACGCTGGTGACCAGGTTGGCGCCGGGCTGGGCGGGGTCCGCCTCGGCCTCGCCGATGACACGGCCGAGGTTGTCGACCTCGTACCGGGTGACGCCGGCCTTGCCGCGCAGCTCCTTGTCGTACTGGCGCTCCAGGCCGGAGCGGCCGACCTGGTCGGAGCGGAGATACGGCGAGTCGGTGTCCTGGGCCTTGGTGATCTCCTCGTCGGTGACCGGGGAGAGATAGCCGAGGACCTGCGAGGTCTTGGAGCCGCCGGGGCCGGCGTACCGGCGGACGGCCTGGGGCTCGGCGGTGATGCCGGGGAAGTCCTCGGAGCGTTCGCGGATCTGCAGGGCCTGCTTGGCGGTGGCCTCGTCGGTGATGGGGATCGGCTGATAGGGCGAGCCGTTCCAGCAGGGCTGGGGTGTCTTCGAGTCGCAGAGCCGAACCTTGTCCATGACGTCCTGGGGCTTCATGTCCAGGACGCCGGCGAGTTTGGTGAGGACGGCCTTGCCGTCGTCGTCCATCTTCAGCAGGTCGGTGCGGGAGGCGGAGACAACCAGCCGGGTCTCGTTGTCCGCGATCGGCACTCCGCGCGCGTCCAGGATCGAGCCGCGCACGGCGGGCTGGACGACCTGCTGGACGTGGTTGCCGGAGGCCTCCTTGGCGTAGGCGTCGCCCTCGCGGATCTGGAGGTACCAGAGGCGACCGCCGAGGGTGCCCAGGAGGGAGAAGACGAGGATCTGGATGATGATGAGCCGGATCTGGACCCGTGGGGTCCGCCCGGTCTCGGGGATGTTGGTCACTGCCTGTCTCCCCCTCTCAGTACGACGACGGGCTGTGGACGCTTACGCATGAAGAACGGCCGGCCGGTGAGCGTCCGTTCCACCGTGGCGCACTCGTTCGAGTGAACTCGTCGGTGGTCACAGCCGCTTGACCCCCTTGATGCGTCCCGCGCGGGCCATCCGTGAGCGGGCGGCCTTCATGCGGAGGCCGCCGCGCTGACTGCCGATGCGCAGGCCGGTGCCGCCGGAGAGCCAGCCGGAGGAGACGTCGGACGCCTTGGTGGCGCTGCCCGTCTCGGCGAGCGGGTCGTTCTCGGCGCGCCGGGCGAGCGCCATGACGCCGGGGACGACGAAGGGCGCGAGCAGCAGGTCGTAGAGCGCGGCGGTGAACAGCAGGCTGGGCAGGCCGACATGGCGGGCGGCGTCGTCGCCGACGAGGGCGCCGACCCCGGCGTACAGCAGGGTCGCACCGAGCGCGGCGACGACGACCACGGCCATCGGCCCGGTCGCCGACTTCAGCCGGCCGGTCTCGGGTTTCGCCAGGCCCGCGAGGTAGCCGATGACGCAGAGGACCAGCGCGTACCGCCCGGCCGCGTGGTCGGCGGGGGGTGCGAGGTCGGACAGCAGGCCGGCGCCGAAGCCGATGAGGGCGCCGCCGACATGGCCGTAGACCAGGGCGAGGCCGAGCACGGTGAGGAGCACCAGGTCGGGGACGGCGCCCGGGAGATGGAGTCTGGCGAGGACGCTCACCTGGATCACCAGGGCGACGATCACCAGGGTGGTGGAGAGCAGCATCCGGTTGAAGCGCATGAAGGGGTCAGCTCCTACTGTCCTACGTCTACTGCTCTTGCGGCTGTCCGTCGGTGCCGTCGCCGGGTTCGCCCGCGCCCGGCGTGACCGTCACCGTCACGGTCGGCGTGGGGGTGGCCTTCGGCTTGTTCGGCAGGACGGTGTCGCGCGGGTCCTTGCGGGGCGGCTGGACGACGACGCCGACGATGTCGAGCTGGGTGAAGGCCACGAACGGCTTGACGTAGATCGTGCGGGTGAGGTCGCCGCCGGAGGGGTCGACCTTGGAGACCATGCCGACCGGGACGCCGGGGACGAACGGCTTGTCGGCCTGGGAGCCGAAGGTGACGAGGCGGTCGCCGGCCTTCACCTTGGCCTTTCCGTTGAGGAGTTCGACGCGCAGCGGGCGGTCGCCCTGGCCGGAGGCGAAGCCGAGTTCGTCGGTGGCCTCCATACGGGTGCCGACGGTGAAGTCGGGGTCGTTGGCGAGGAGCACGGTCGCGGTGTTCGGTCCGACGGTGGTGACGCGGCCGACGAGCCCGTCGCCGTTGAGGACGGTCATGTCGCGGGTGATGCCGTCGTCGCTGCCGATGTCGATGGTGACGGTCCAGGAGAAGCCCTGGGCCGCTCCTATGGCGATGACCTCGGCGCCCTTGATGCCGTACTGGCCGTTCGCCGCGGTCTTCAGCATCTTGTCGAGCTGTTCGAGCCTGCTGCTGTTGCGGTCGTCGCTGCCGAGGGACGCCTTCAGTTCGGCGTTCTCCTTCTCCAGCGCGGCGAGGCGGTCGTGGCGGGTACCGGAGTCGCGGACGGCGCTTATGGCGTTGCCGATCGGGTCGACGGCGGTCGACACACCGTCCTCGATCGGGCCGAAGACGGTGGCGGCGGCACGTCGGGCACCGTCGACCGGTGAGTCCTCCCCGCCGCGGATGTCCACCGTGATCAGCGCGAACGCGACGGCGATCAGCAGCACCAGGAGCAGCCGGCTCTCTCGTGTGTCCCTCACGTGCGGCGGCCGTGCCTTCCTCATAGGAATTCGACAGGATTGGGGGAATTCGGGTAGCCCCTAGGAATCCCGAGCGGGGAACCGTAGGGGCGCTTTGTGGGAGCTTATGCCTCTATATCAACGATCCGCCGCACGAGAAGAGAACGTCCCGTACGGCGGAATCGAAGAGTTATGTCATCTACGGGGCTGGGCGTCGAGAACCTGCTGCAACGCCTCGAACTCCTCGACGCACTTGCCGGAGCCGAGCGCCACACTGTCCAGCGGATCCTCGGCGATATGGATGGGCATTCCGGTCTCCCGGCGCAGCCGCTCGTCCAGGCCGCGGAGCAGGGCGCCGCCGCCGGTGAGGACGATGCCTCGGTCCATGATGTCGCCGGAGAGTTCCGGCGGGCATTTGTCGAGGGTCGTCTTGACGGCGTCGACGATGGCGTTGACGGGTTCCTCGATCGCCTTCCGCACTTCACCGGCGGAGATGACGACGGTCTTGGGCAGCCCGGACACCAGGTCCCGGCCGCGGATTTCGGTGTGCTCGTCAGCGTCGAGGTCGTACGCCGAACCGATCGTGATCTTGATCTGTTCGGCCGTCCGCTCACCGAGGAGGAGCGAGTACTCCTTCTTGATGTGCTGGATGATCGCGTTGTCCAACTCGTCGCCCGCGACGCGGATGGACTGGGCGGTGACGATGCCGCCGAGGGAGATGACCGCGACCTCCGTGGTGCCGCCGCCGATGTCCACCACCATGTTGCCCGTGGCCTCGTGGACCGGCAGGCCGGAGCCGATGGCCGCGGCCATGGGCTCCTCGATGATGTGCACCTGACGGGCGCCGGCCTGGGAGGACGCCTCGATGACGGCGCGACGCTCGACACCGGTGATGCCGGACGGCACGCAGACGACGACCCGAGGACGGGCGAGATACCGCCGCTTGTGGATCTTCAGGATGAAGTAGCGGAGCATCCGCTCGGTGATCTCGAAGTCGGCGATGACACCGTCCTTCAGCGGACGTACGGCAACGATGTTGCCGGGGGTCCGCCCGATCATCTTCTTCGCCTCCGCGCCGACCGCGAGAATTCCACCGGTGTTGGTGTTGATCGCGACGACGGACGGCTCGTTCAGTACGATCCCGCGACCCCTGACGTACACCAGCGTGTTGGCGGTCCCGAGGTCGACAGCCATGTCACGGCCGATGAACGACATTGAGTTCCCCATCAGGATTCGTGTGGCCTTCCCAGGAGAGCACTGAGGGCTTTTGAGTGCCTTTCAGGCTTTTTCGGGTCGGCGAAGTGGGTGCTGTGACGTGAAGGCTTACATCGTAGTCTCGCCCGCACGAACACTGCGCGAGGGTCTTCACCATTGTGGGCATGCGATGCGCCGCCTCGCCTGCGGAGACGATCCATCGGGGGTGCACGTTCCCTCGATCGCCCCGCGTATGCCGTTGTACGGCCGGATTTTCGGCGGGGGTTGGCTGGTCAGCCGGGGTAGGCCGTGTGGGTGGTGGCCGTGTTGCGAGAAGAGTAGGTGGGGCGGGGGCGGGGGCGGGACCGATCACCGGCCCCCGCCGTCGCGGACGCGGCTACGCGCGTCCGGGGAAGAAGATCTTCAGCTCGCGCTCGGCGGACTCCTCGGAGTCCGACGCGTGGATGAGGTTCTCGCGCACGATGACGCCGTAGTCACCGCGGATGGAACCGGGCTGGGCGGCGATCGGATCGGTCGGGCCGGCCAGCGCCCGCACCCCCTCGATGACCCGCTCGCCCTCGACGATCAGCGCGACGACCGGACCGGAGGCCATGAACTCGACGAGCGGCTCGTAGAAGGGGCGGCCGACGTGCTCGCCGTAGTGCTGCTCCAGCAGGGCACGGTCCAGAACCCGCATCTCCAGCGCGGTGATGCGCCAGTCGGCCTTGCGCTCGATACGGCCGACGA
The DNA here is from genome assembly GCF_009184865.1 of Streptomyces phaeolivaceus. Taxonomy (NCBI): domain Bacteria; kingdom Bacillati; phylum Actinomycetota; class Actinomycetes; order Kitasatosporales; family Streptomycetaceae; genus Streptomyces; species Streptomyces phaeolivaceus. The sequence continues at coordinate 3,062,927 of NZ_CP045096.1, forward strand.
TCTCGCCGATCAGGCCCCGGCGAACGGTGTCGGGCTTGAGCAGGACGAGGGTGCGCTGGGACATGGTGTGCGGCTCCTTGAGGCCTGAACGGTATGCGGTGGGGCCGAGGTTACAGGGTGTGATGGACAGGGCGGCACCCGGATCCGCCGGCAGCCCCGCATGCGCGGGGAGCACGACCCGCACTACGGCGAGCGGAAGGGAAAGCCGGGACCACCCCCGCGGCAGCGGGGAAAATCCGGGTGCCGGAACCAGTGAAGCGCACCGCACCGACAGTCGTCGCCTACCCGGCGTCGCCGGCCGTCTGCGCCGCGAACCGGGCCTTCGCCTCGTCGACCTTCCGGCCGAAATGGACCGAGGCCCACCACAGGGCGGCGAAGACCGCGCCCATGAAGAACATGGTCGGGACGAAGAAGCCGGAGAGGATCAGCGCGATCTGGAGTGCCCAGCCGAGTTGGACGCCGCCCGGCCGGGTGACGAGGCCGCACAGCAGGACGCACAGGAACATCGCGATGCCGCTGACCGTCCAGACCGTCGACATGGACAGTTCCGGGTCCTTCATGGCGACCAGCCCGGCGAAGCCGATCACGAAGAACTCGCCGATCAGGGTCGAAGCACAGAGGGTACGCATGGTGTGGAACTCAGCCCTTCCCCAGCAGCAGCCGGGCCTCGCCGACGGTGATGACGGAACCGGTGACGAGGACGCCACCGCCCGCGAACTCGCCCTCCTCCTCGGCGAGCGTGATCGCCGCCTCCAGGGCGTCCGGCAGCCGCGGTTCGACCTGCACCCGCTCCTCGCCGAACACCTCGACCGCGATCCCGGCCAGCTCGTCGGCGTCCATCGCGCGATGGCTGGCGTTCTGGGTGATCACGACCTCGGCGAAGATCGGTTCGAAGGCCTCCAGGAGACCCCGTACGTTCTTGTCGCCACTGGCCCCGACCACACCGATCAGCCGGCTGAAGTCGAACGCCTCTCCGACGGCCTCGGCGGTGGCCCGCGCGCCCGCCGGGTTGTGGGCGGCGTCGAGGACGACGGTCGGGGACCGTCGTACGACTTCGAGCCGGCCCGGTGAGGAGACCGCCGCGAAGGCCTTGCGGACCGTGTCCAGGTCCAGCGGTTCCGGGCGCTGCGAGCCGACGCCGAAGAACGCCTCGACCGCGGCAAGGGCGACGGCCGCGTTGTGCGCCTGGTACGGGCCGTGCAGCGGGAGATACACCTCGGGGTACTCGCCGCCCAGGCCGCGCAGGGTGAGCATCTGTCCGCCGACGGCGACCTGCCGGGCGACGACACCGAACTCCAGGCCCTCCCGGGCCACCGTCGCGTCCACCTCCACGGCCTTCTTCAGCATCACCTGCGCCGCGTCCACCGGCTGCTGCGCCAGGATCACGGCCGCGTCCTGCTTGACGATCCCGGCCTTCTCCACGGCGATCTCGGCGGTCGTCCCGCCCAGCCGGTCGGTGTGGTCGAGGTCGATGGGCGTGACGACGGCCACGTCCCCGTCGATGACGTTGGTGGCGTCCCAGGTGCCGCCCATGCCCACCTCGACGACGGCCACGTCCACGGGGGCGTCGGCGAAGGCGGCGTACGCCATGCCGGTCAGCACCTCGAAGAAGGAGAGCCGGTACTCCTGCTGGGAGTCGACCATCTCGATGTACGGCTTGATGTCCTCGTACGTCTCGATGAAGCGCTCGGCGGAGATCGGGGCGCCGTCCAGGCTGATGCGCTCGGTGATCGACTGGACGTGCGGGGAGGTGTACCGGCCGGTGCGCAGCTCGAAGGCGCCGAGGAGGGCCTCGATCATGCGGGCGGTGGAGGTCTTGCCGTTGGTGCCGGTGATGTGGATGGAGGGGTAGGAGCGCTGGGGCTCGCCCAGGACGTCCATCAGCGCGGCGATCCGGGTGACCGAGGGCTCCAGCTTGGTCTCGCCCCAGCGGGTCGCGAGGTCGGTCTCGACCGCGCGCAGCGCCTTGTCGAGGGCCGGGTCGGTGGGGCGCGAGGGGACGTCGGTCTCCGGCGCGCCGCCCTGGGCACGCAGGGTACGGCTGCCGGCCTCGATCACCGCGAGGTCGGGATCCCTGTCGGTCTCCGCGGCGATGATCTCCTCGAACGGGTCGATCGGCTCGGGCTGCGACTCACTGCGTTCACTCACGGGGTCAGTCTACGGATCGGGCGCCTGAGAGCTCGGGGGTACCCGCTGTAGAGCGGCTGCGGGTGGTGTGTGGCTGGTCGCGCAGTTCCCCGCACCCCCTTGGGTGACCGGCGGTCGCCAGGTTCCCCGCTCCCTGCGGGCAGCCGAGGGCCCCGGTGCCTGGTCGGCACCGGGGCCTCCGCCTACCTACGATCCGCTACGCCTTCGGCAGGCGGTCCAGCTGTGCGGCGATGCGGGCGATGTCCTCGTCGGCCTTGGTGAGGCGGCCACGGATCTTGTCGACGACCTGGTCCGGGGCCTTCGCGAGGAACGCCTCGTTGCCGAGCTTGGCCGTGGCCTGGGCCTTCTCCTTCTCGGCCGCCGCGAGGTCCTTCGCGAGGCGCTTGCGTTCGGCGGCGATGTCGATGACGCCGGAGAGGTCGAGGGCGACCTCGGCGCCCGCCACCGGCAGGGTCGCCGTGGCCGAGAAGCCGTCGCCCTCCGGCTGGAGGCGCAGGAGCTGACGGATCGCGGCCTCGTGCGGGGCCAGGACCGTACCGTCGAGCGTCAGGCGGGCCGGGACGCGCTGGCCGGGCTGGAGGCCCTGGTCGGCGCGGAACCGGCGGACCTCGGTGACGACCTGCTGGACCAGCTCGATCTCCCGCTCGGCGACGTCGTCGCGGAAGCCACTGTCCGTCGGCCAGTCGGCGATGACGAGGGACTCGCCGCCGGTGAGCGTCGTCCACAGGGTGTCCGTGACGAACGGGACGACCGGGTGGAGGAGGCGCAGGGTGACGTCCAGGACCTCGCCCAGGACGCGCCTGCTGACCTCGGCCGACTCGCCGCCCGCCTGGAACGTCGTCTTGGACAGCTCGACGTACCAGTCGAAGACCTCGTCCCACGCGAAGTGGAACAGGGCGTCGCTGAGCTTGGCGAACTGGAAGTCCTCGTAGTACGCGTCGACCTGCTCGACGGTCTCGTTGAGGCGGGCGAGGATCCAGCGGTCGGTCGCGGAGAGCTTGGCGGCCTCCGGCAGAGGTCCCTCGACGGTCGCGCCGTTCATCAGCGCGAAGCGGGTGGCGTTCCAGATCTTGTTGGCGAAGTTGCGGGAGGCCTGGACCCAGTCCTCGCCGATCGGGACGTCGGTGCCCGGGTTGGCGCCGCGCGCGAGGGTGAAACGGAGCGCGTCGGAGCCGTACTTGTCCATCCAGTCGAGCGGGTCGACGACATTGCCGAAGGACTTCGACATCTTCTTGCCGCGCTCGTCGCGGACCAGGCCGGTCAGCGCGATGGTCTTGAAGGGGACCTCGCCGTCCATGGCGTACAGGCCGAACATCATCATCCGGGCGACCCAGAAGAAGATGATGTCGTGGCCGGTGAGCAGGACGTCGGTGGAGTAGAACTTCCGCAGGTCCGCGGTCTGTTCGGGCCAGCCGAGGGTGGAGAACGGCCACAGGCCGGAGGAGAACCAGGTGTCCAGGACGTCGGTGTCCTGGGTCCAGCCCTCGGCCTCCGTGCCGGGCGGCTGCTCGTCGGGGCCGACGCAGACCGTCTCGCCGTTCGGGCCGTACCAGACCGGGATGCGGTGGCCCCACCAGAGCTGGCGCGAGATGCACCAGTCGTACATGTTGTCGACCCAGTCGAAGTAGCGCTTCGACATGTCCTCGGGGTGGATCCTGACCCGGCCGTCGCGGACCGCGTCACCGGCGGCCTGGGCGAGGGGACCGACCTTGACCCACCACTGCATCGACAGCCGCGGCTCGACCGTGGTCTTGCAGCGCGAGCAGTGGCCGACGGAGTGGGTGTACGGGCGCTTCTCGGCGACGATCCGGCCCTGTGAGCGCAGGGCGCCGACGACGGCCGAGCGGGCCTCGAAGCGGTCCTGGCCGAGGAAGGGGCCGTGGACGGTGATGACACCGTGCTCGTCCATGATCGTCATGGCGGGCAGGTCGTGGCGCTGGCCGATCGCGAAGTCGTTCGGGTCGTGCGCCGGGGTCACCTTGACCGCGCCGGTGCCGAACTCCGGGTCGACATGGGTGTCCGCGACGACCGGGATGGAGCGGTCGGTCAGCGGGAGCTTGATGAGCTTGCCGATGAGGTGCGCGTACCGCTCGTCGTCCGGGTGGACGGCGACCGCCGTGTCACCGAGCATCGTCTCCGCGCGCGTGGTGGCGACGACGAGGGAGTCCTCCCCCTCGCCGTACCGGATGGAGACCAGCTCGCCGGCGTCCTCCTGGTGCTCGACCTCGATGTCCGAGATCGCGGTGAGACAGCGGGGACACCAGTTGATGATGCGCTCGGCGCGGTAGATGAGTTCGTCGTCGTAGAGGCGCTTGAAGATGGTCTGGACGGCCTTGGACAGGCCCTCGTCCATGGTGAACCGCTCGCGGTCCCAGTCGACTCCGTCGCCGAGGCGGCGCATCTGGCCGAGGATCTTGCCGCCGTACTCCTCCTTCCACTGCCAGACGCGCTCGACGAACTCCTCGCGCCCCAAGTCGTGGCGGGACTTGCCCTCTTCGGCGAGTTGCTGCTCGACCTTGTTCTGCGTGGCGATGCCGGCGTGGTCCATGCCGGGGAGCCACAGGGCCTCGTAACCCTGCATGCGCTTACGGCGGGTGAGGGCGTCCATGAGGGTGTGCTGGAAGGCGTGCCCGAGGTGCAGGCTGCCGGTGACGTTCGGCGGCGGGATGACGATGGTGTACGCGGGCTTGTCGCTCGTCGCGTCGGCCGCGAAGTAACCACGCTCCACCCAGCGCTCGTACAGCGTCCCCTCTACATCGGCCGGCGCGTACTGGGTCGGCAGATCGGTGGCGGGCGCTGGAGGCTGCTGCTGAGCGTTCTCGGTCACCCGCTCAGTTTAGGGGTGTCACGGGGTGGTCCCGAAACCCGATTCTTCCGTAACGGTGTGACCCCCGGTGCGTGGGACCCCTCGTGTTTGCGCCAGGATGTCAGGAACACATAAGCATCTGGAGGGGAACCCAGAACATGAGTCACAACCAGCCGGGCCCGTACGGCGGGCAGCCCCAGCAGCCCGGACCGTACGGTCAGCCGGGCCCCTACGGCCAGCAGCCGCCGCAGGCCGCCCCCCAGCCCGGCTACGGCTACCCGCAGCAGGCGCCGCCGCAGCAGCCTGGCTACGGATACCCCCAGCAGGCGCCCCAGGGCGTTCCGCCCCAGACCCCGCCCTACGGCCAGCCCCAGGCCCCGTACGGCCAGCAGCCCTACCCGACGGTGCCCCAGCCGCCCGCCGCCGGCGGTGGCGGCAAGAAGGTCGGCATCATCCTCGGCGCGGTCGCGGTCGTGGCGGCGGTGGCCGTGGGGGCGTACTTCGTCATCGGTGGCGGCGGCGGGGCCGACATCGCGGACGACGGCCCGCACAAGCTGACCACGCCGGCGACGGTGCTCAGCGAGTACAAGAAGTCCGACAGCGGCGGCGACAGCGGCGCCATGTCCGAGGACGATCTGAAGGACGCCGAGAACTGGGGGGTCAAGAACCCCAAGGACGTCAGCGCCGGCTACCAGTCGGGCGACGAGAGCAACCCGCTCGCCGGGAAGATGCTCTCGTTCGGCGGCGTCTACGGCGAGATCGAGGACCCGGAGGCGGCGGTCGACGGTTTCTTCGCCTTCATGAAGAAGGACGCCCAGTCCGAGGACGAGGAAGTCACCTTCGTCGGCGACCCGAAGGCGTACACGCCCGACGCCCTCGACGGTGCCGTCCTGAAGTGCCAGGAGGTCCAGATGGACAACTCCGACAGCACTTCGGCGACCGAGCCGAAGAAGGTGAACATGACCTACTGCGTGTGGGGCGACTACAGCACCCTCGGCTTCGTCCTGCCGATGGAGTTCGCCGACATCGCCGCGGGCAAGAGCACCGCTCCCGAGGAGGCGGCCGACATCACGGCCAAGCTCCGCAAGGAAGTCCGCGTCAAGATCTGATCACGTGGCCTCAACCACGAAGGGGCCCCGGTCTGTTGACCGGGGCCCCTTTCGATGTCCGTGTACCGCCGACGGCTTACGCCGTCTTCTGCTCCCCCGGCCCCCGGCCGCGCGCGTCGCGTGGGATCAGGGTGGGGTTGACGTTCGAGCGGACGACGTCGGCGTTGATGACGACTCGGGCCACGTCCTTGCGGGACGGGACCTCGTACATGACCGACATGAGGACTTCCTCCATGATGGCGCGCAGGCCGCGCGCGCCGGTCTGGCGGAGGATGGCCTGGTCGGCGATGGCTTCGAGGGCCTCGCGCTCGAAGTCCAGCTCCACGCCGTCGAGTTCGAAGAGGCGCTGGTACTGCTTGACCAGCGCGTTGCGCGGCTCGATGAGGATCTGGAGGAGGGCCTCGCGGTCCAGGTTGTGGACCGAGGTGATGACCGGGAGACGGCCGATGAACTCCGGGATCATGCCGAACTTGACCAGGTCCTCCGGCATGACGTCCTCGAACTGGTCCTTGGACTCCAGCTCGCGCTTGGAGCGGATCGTCGCGCCGAAGCCGATGCCCTTGGCGCCGGCCCGGGATTCGATGATCTTCTCCAGGCCGGAGAAGGCACCGCCGACGATGAACAGGACGTTCGTGGTGTCGATCTGGATGAATTCCTGGTGCGGGTGCTTACGGCCGCCCTGCGGGGGGACCGAGGCGGTCGTGCCTTCCAGGATCTTCAACAGGGCCTGCTGGACACCCTCGCCCGACACATCGCGCGTGATGGAGGGGTTTTCACTCTTCCGCGCGACCTTGTCGATCTCGTCGATGTAGATGATGCCCGTTTCGGCTTTCTTGACGTCGTAGTCCGCCGCCTGGATCAGCTTCAGCAGAATGTTCTCGACGTCCTCGCCGACATAGCCCGCCTCGGTGAGCGCCGTCGCGTCGGCGATCGCGAACGGGACGTTCAGCATGCGCGCGAGGGTCTGCGCGAGGAGGGTCTTGCCGGAGCCCGTGGGGCCCAGCAGCAGGATGTTGGACTTCGCCAACTCGATGGCGTCCTCGCGGCTTTGACCGCCGCCGTTCTCACCGGCCTGGACCCGCTTGTAGTGGTTGTAGACGGCTACCGAGAGCGCCTTCTTGGCCGCCTCCTGGCCGACTACGTATCCCTCGAGGAACTCGTAGATCTCGCGAGGCTTCGGGAGTTCCTCCCAGCGGACCTCGCTGGTCTCCGCGAGCTCCTCCTCGATGATCTCGTTGCAGAGGTCGATGCACTCGTCGCAGATGTACACACCGGGCCCTGCGATGAGCTTCTTGACCTGCTTCTGGCTCTTGCCGCAGAACGAGCACTTGAGCAGATCGCCGCCGTCACCGATGCGTGCCACGGTGTGCTTCCCCTTCGCCTGGGAGACGCCTGGACAATTGAAATCCAGCGGCTCCTGGTGCTGCCTTATGTCGACGGTACCTTGCCGGGCCCCCCGTTCGGGCCCCCCTTGGCACGGTTCGCTTTGACGTGCACCTTGTCGTGCACTGGGTCAAACGGTGCCAACCATGCCAAGGGGCGGCAGACAATACAGCCTTTCCGCCGTCAGCGGACGTCCGCGTTGTTCATCTTCCGCGTGGAGATGATCTGGTCGATCAGGCCGTACGAGAGCGCGTCCTCGGCCGTGAGGATCTTGTCGCGCTCGATGTCCTCGCGGATCTTCTCGATCGGTGTGGTGGAGTGCTTGGCCAGCATGTCCTCCAGCTGCGCGCGCATCCGGAGGATCTCGTTGGCGGCGATCTCCAGGTCGGAGACCTGACCCCGGCCCGTCTCGCTGTACGGCTGGTGGATCAGGACGCGGGCGTTCGGCAGCGCCATGCGCTTGCCCGGCGTACCGGCGGCCAGCAGGATCGCGGCGGCGGAGGCCGCCTGGCCCATGCAGACCGTCTGGATGTCGGGCTTCACGAACTGCATCGTGTCGTAGATCGCGGTGAGCGCCGTGAAGGAGCCGCCGGGGCTGTTGATGTAGACGGAGATGTCCCGGTCGGGGTCCATCGACTCCAGGCACAGCAGCTGCGCCATGACGTCGTTGGCGGAGGCGTCGTCGATCTGCACCCCGAGGAAGATCACCCGCTCCTCGAAGAGCTTCGCGTACGGGTCGTACTCACGGATGCCCTGCGAGGTGCGCTCGACGAAGCGCGGGATGACATAACGGGACTCGGCCGTCGGGCCCGAGTACTGGGAGCGTGCGCCGTCGTGGAGGCCGCTGCCGGGGAAGTCGTTCACTTGTGTCTCCTGGGAGCCTGAGAGGGGCTGAGGCGGTCGGCTGGGGGCTTCGCGGGGGTGGGGGTGGCGGCGGGTGCCGTCACTCCTGCCCGGCCCCGGTGCCGCCGCCGCCCGGCATACCGGCGGCCGTGGGGATCACGTCGTCGATGAGGCCGTACTCCTTGGCCTCGAAGGCGTCGAACCAGCGGTCACGGTCCGAGTCGCGGGTCACCTGCTCGACCGTCTGGCCGGTGTGCTGCGAGGTCAGCTCGGCCATGCGCCTCTTGGTGTGCAGCAGCCGCTCGGCGTGGATCTTGATGTCGGAGGCCGAGCCCGCCAGGCCCGCGGAGGGCTGGTGGATCAGGATCTCGGCGTTCGGCAGCGCGAAGCGCTTGCCGGGGGTGCCCGCGCTGAGCAGGAACTGGCCCATCGAGGCCGCGAGGCCCATGGCGATGGTCACCACGTCGTTCTTGATGAACTGCATCGTGTCGTAGATCGCCATACCGGCCGTGATCGAGCCGCCGGGGCTGTTGATGTAGAGGTAGATGTCCTTGTCGGGGTCTGCGGCAAGGAGCAGCAGCTGTGCGGTGATCTTGTTGGCAATGTCGTCGTCGACCGGCTGGCCGAGGAAGATGATCCGCTCGCCAAGCAGCCGGTTGTAGACCTGGTCGCCGAGGCCACCACCGATGGAAGGCTCGCCGGCGGCATAGGGCATCAGATTCGTCACGTATCCACCTGCTCGTCTTACGACGGCGCCGGGCCGTCTTCACGTTTCCCTTCCGGGGGCCGAGCCGTTCGCCGATGGCTCCGCCCTCGTATTCATGGACCCTAACGCGGTGGCTCCGCCGGTGAATCCCGCAGAGGGAACTGTTCGCTGTCAGCGCATGCGCTCCGCCGGGCTGAGCAGGGTGCCTGGTGGCCTCCGGCCCGGGAAGGGGCGCGGAGAACTGCGCGGCCCGCCACGTACAAGCCACACTCGCCGATGCGCCTGGCGTGGCAGACGCGTCTGCGGCTCGTACGTGGCCGGTCGCGCCGTTCCCCGCGCCCCTCGGGCAGGCCGACGGGCCCCTGGGTCACAAGTGATCCAGGGGCCCGTCGACAGCCATCCACCGACTACCGGGGGATCAGGCCTCGTTCTTCTCCTCGGCGGCGGCCTCCGGGGCCTCCTCGGCGGCCTCGGCGGCGGCCGGGGTCTCCTCGGTCTCCTCGGTCTCCGCGACGGAGTCGGCCTCGTCCTCGTCGTCGTCCAGGTCGACGATCTCGCCGTTGGTGTCCTTCACCGTGGAGGACTCGACGACCAGGGCCAGGGCCTTGCCGCGGGCGACCTCGCCGACGAGGAGCTGGACCTGGTTGTTCTGGACGACGGCCTGGGCGAACTGGTCCGGGGACATGCCGGAGGAGGCCGCGCGCCGCATGAGGTGCTCGGTGAGCTCCTCCTGGTTGACGTTCAGCTCCTCCTTGGCGACCAGCTCGTCGAGGACGAACTGGGTCTTGATGCCCTTGACGGCCGCTTCCTTGGTCTCGGCGTCGAACTCCTCGACCGTCTTGCCCTGGATCTCGAGGTACTTCTCGAGGTCGAGGCCCATCTGGCCGAGCTGGTGGTGCTCCAGGTTGTGCTTGCGGGTGTTGATCTCGTCCTCGAGCAGCTTCTCGGGGACGGGCACCTCGACGATGTCCAGGAGCTTCTCGAGGACGCGCTCCTGGGCCTGCGTGGCCTGGTCGTACTGCTTCATGTTCTCCAGGCGCTTGCGGCTGTCCGCGCGCAGCTCCTCGAGGGTGTCGAACTCCGAGGCGAGCTGGGCGAACTCGTCGTCCAGGGCCGGGAGTTCACGGGCGGCGACCTGGGTGACCTTGACGGTGACCTCAGCCTCCTTGCCGGCCGCCGAGCCGCCCTTCAGCTCGGAGGCGAAGGTGGCCTCGCCACCGGCCTCCAGGCCCTTCACGGCGTCGTCGATGCCGTCCAGCAGCTCGCCGGAGCCGATGGTGTAGGAGACGCCGTCGGCGACGCCGTCCTCCAGGACCTCGCCGTCGACCTTGGCCTGCAGGTCGATCGTCACGACGTCGCCGTCCTCGGCGGCGCGCTCGACCGGGGAGGTGGAGGCGAAGCGCTCGCGCAGCTGCTCGACCGCCTTCTCGATGTCCTCCTCGGTGACCTCGACGGCGTCGACCTCGACCTCGATGCCGGAGTAGTCCGGGATCTCGATGGTCGGGCGGACGTCGACCTCGGCGGTGAAGTTCAGCGTCTCGCCGTCCTTCAGCTCCGTGATGTCGACCTCGGGCTGGCCGAGGACGTTGAGCTCGGCCTCGTTGACCGCGTCGGTGTAGAACTTCGGGAGCGCGTCGTTGACGGCCTCCTCCAGAACCGCACCGCGGCCGAACCGCTGGTCGATGACGCGGGCCGGGATCTTGCCCTTGCGGAAGCCCTTCACCGTGACCTGCTGGTTGATCTTCTTGTACGCCGCGTCGAGGCTGTCCTTGAGCTCCTCGAAGGGCACCTCGATGCTGAGCCGAACCCGGGTCGGGTTCAGGGTCTCCACGGCGCTCTTCACGGTTCGGTCTCCTTGGGGGCTGACTTCTTTGGGTTCTGCTGACATTCCCCGCCGGGTGCGACGGGACTTCAGCAAGATTCGCGGCCGCTGAGAGACATGAGAGTGCAGACACACGGGCGCGCAGCTTGCATAGTAACCGCAGGCGGTACACGCCCCAAAAGGTGATCTTGCCGGTGGCGGGCGCGCCCGTCGGCACGGTGGTCGGGGTGGCGGGATTTGAACCCACGGCCTTCCGCTCCCAAAGCGGACGCGCTACCAAGCTGCGCCACACCCCGTCTGGTGCGACACGTAGGGTACATGCCCGCAGGCCATGCGGTTGCCGCATTTACCGAGTGCGCGGGTGTGTGCGACGGCGGGCGCCGGGGTGGCCGAGGGGCGCGACCGGAAGGGGTGTGCGGCCGGGGCGCCCGACCCGCTACGATGCCTTCAGTGCCGCGGTCCTCCGACCTGCGGCGCGAGCTGTGCGGGCGTAGCTCAATGGTAGAGCCCTAGTCTTCCAAACTAGCTACGCGGGTTCGATTCCCGTCGCCCGCTCTTATGGCCTCCGGCCCGGTTTCGAGGGATTCCTCGACGCCGGGCCGGAGGTTTTTTGTCGCCTCACGGCGGGTGTTCGGACGTATCCGGGCGGTCACGGTCGCTAGAACTGGATCGAGTTGATCGTGTCCGCTATCGAGTCCAGGAAGCGTTGGATGTCGTCGGCCATACCCGTCGAGGCGAGGAAGAAGCCGAAGAGGATGGCGACCACGGCCGGTCCGGCCTTGATCGTCCCTCCTCGCATCAGGACTACCAGGATGATCCCCAGCAAGAGCACCACTGACAGCGAAATGGCCACACAGATCACACCCTCGGTCGGTCCGCACTCCCGGCCCGGGGCGCCGACCCCACGCGCACCCCGCCAGAACCATCGTGCCACCAACCAGGCCGTCATATGCAGCGGGTGAGGCAACGTCGGCCACGGCACCGCACGCGCGCCACCCGGGCCACGGATCAACGGGAGGGTGCCGGGAGTGAATTCGGGGTGATCGTTTCCATGCACACACAACCCGGCCGCAGGTAATTCGAATTGTTGCCACAGACACATCAAGAGACAGGGGCAGGACGGCAATTAACCGGACATTCCACCAGAGTCGCCTGCGCATGTTATGCACCATTTAGTCGGGATGAATGCGGACAGAACGGTGCGCGTCATGTGCCTTGTGGTGTACGGACGGTGATGCTCTGCCCGATGACGACTTCACCGAATCCTGGGTACCCGGTGGTGACACGTACCCCTCAATACAGGATTCACGTCGATGGTTTTACGAAATCGCACAGACAACGCTAGGGTGCCTCAGATGTTCACCGCTGCCTCGTCCCCCACTTGCGCAGCGAGTGCTCGGACCGCCCACCGGAGTGCCCGGCGGGAGGGTCTGTGACGAACTCGCTGCGACCGCACGACCGGTCCAGGGCGCCGCTCCCGCCGGCACAGTCACCACAGTCGCCGGCCGACGGAGTGCCGAGTCCGCGCTCGCTGAAGTCCTCGTCCCCCCACCCGACGCCAAGTGGCGCCTCCCCGGAGGCCAGACCGGCCAAACAACGTGACGCGTTCTTCGACAACGCCAAGTACCTCGCCATCGTGCTCGTCGCGATGGGGCACGCGTGGGAGCCGCTGACCGACCACAGTCGCGCCGCCGAGGCGCTGTACATGTGCGTGTACACGTTCCACATGCCGGCGTTCATCATCATCTCCGGCTACTTCTCGCGCAGCTTCGACATGCGCCCGGACCGGCTCCGCCGGCTGATCACCGGTATCGCCGTGCCGTACGTGCTGTTCGAGATCGCGTACTCGTTCTTCAAGCGGTACGGCGACAACGATCCCTCGCACCCGATCAGCCTGCTCGACCCCTGGTACCTCACCTGGTTCCTGATCGCGCTGTTCGTGTGGCGGCTGACGACACCGCTGTGGAAGGTGGTGCGCTGGCCGATCCCGTTGGCGCTCGGCATCGCGGCGCTCGCCTCGGTCTCGCCCGACATCGGTGACGACCTGGATCTGCAACGGGTCCTGCAGTTCCTGCCGTTCTTCGTCGTCGGTCTCTTCATGAAGCCCGCGCACTTCCAGTTCATGCGGCGCCGTGAGGTGCGGATACTGTCCCTGCCGGTCGCGGCGGGCGCGCTGGCGCTGGCGTACTGGCTGGGGCCGGACATGAACTCGGCGTGGTTCTACCACCGGGACAGCGCGCAGGAGCTGGGTGCGCCGTGGTGGGCCGGGGTCGTCATGACCTTCGCGCTGTTCGGCTGCTCCATGGTGCTCACCACCTGCTTCTTCGCCTGGGTGCCCCGGCGGAAGACGTGGTTCACCGTGCTGGGCGCGGGCACGCTGTACGGCTACCTGCTGCACGGGTTCCTCGCGAAGGGCTCCCGGTTCTGGCACTGGTACGACACGAACGCGTGGGTGTACCAGCCGGCCGGTGAGCTGTTCGTCACGTTCGTCGCGGCGGCCGTGATCACGTTGTTGTGCACGCCGCCGGTGCAGCGGATGTTCCGGTTCGCGATGGAGCCTCGGATGGAGTGGGCGTTCAAGCGGGACGCGGCCGAGTTGGCGCGTGAGCGGGGGAAGGTCGGGGCCAAGGCGTAGGCGGTACTCCCCCCGTTCAGTTCTGGTTGTTCGCAGCCTCCTCGGCCGTCGGTTCGTCCGGCAGGCCGAGGAGGTTTCGCATGTGGGCGTACTTGTGGGTCAGGCGGGTGCGGGTGGGGGTGTCCAGGGCGGCGAGGCGGGCCGGGTTCGCGTTGTGGGCGAGGTCGGACTGTTTGACGAGGAGGGCGCCGGGGGTGCTGAGGATGCGGGCGGCGTAGGACTCCGGGGGTTCGCCGGGGCGTTTGGTGAGGGCCAGAACAATGGCCTTCGTGCGGGGGGTCAGGGGGGCGTCCCTGAGCCATTCCTCGGTGAGGGCGTCGTCCTCTATGGCGTCGTGCAGCCAGGCCGCGGCGATCTGGTCCTCGTCGCCGCCTCTCGTTCCTACGCCGTTCGCCACGGCTTGGAGGTGTTCGGTGTAGGGGTGGCCGGACTTGTCCGTCTGGGTGGCGTGGGCGGTTCTGGCGAGGGTCTCTATTTCGGGGAGGGTGAGGGGGGTTGGGGGCATCGGGGCTCCTGGGGGTGGTGGGGTTCGGGGTGTGGGGTGTGGGTTTGGTTGTCGCCCCCGCCGCCCCTACCCGTCCCGTCCTCAAGGGGCTGTGCCCCTTTGACCCCCTTGAGCGCCTAATGGGTAGGGGGGCGGGGGGTTGGGGGCGGGGGGGGTTGGGGGCGGGTGCGGGTTCGTCGGGGCTTGTCGCGCAGTTCCCCGCGCCCCTGAGGGGCGCGTCGTTCCCTGCGCCGTTTACGGGGTGCGGTTGGTCACCTGGGGGGTCTGGGGCCTTCTCGGCAGATGAGGAGTAGGGCTCGGTCGTCGTTGACGTCCTTGGCCACTGCTTCGATGAGGTGCCAGGCGGCGCCGTGGAAGCCGCCGGCCACGTAGCGGTCGGCCTCGCCGGTGAGGCGGTCGATGCCTTCGACTATGTCGCGGTCGGAGGTCTCCACGAGGCCGTCGGTGAAGAGCATCAGGACGTCGCCGGGGCGCAGGGAGCCCTTGACGGGGTCGAACTGGGCGCCGTCGTAGACCCCGAGGAGGGGGCCCTCGGCGGCCTTCTCCTCCCAGCGGCCGGTGCCGGCACTGAGCTGGAGGCCGGGTGGATGGCCGGCGGAGAAGAGTTCGTAGTCGCCGGAGTCGAGGTCGAGGACGAGGTGGATGGAGGTCGCGAAGCCCTCGTCCCAGTCCTGGCGCAGGAGATAGCCGTTGGCCGCCGGGAGGAACGCGTGCGGTGGGAGCGATCCCAGCAGGCCGCCGAAGGCGCCGGAGAGGAGCAGGGCCCGGGAGCCCGCGTCCATGCCCTTGCCGGAGACGTCGGTGAGGACGACTTCGAGGGTGCGACCGCCGTTCGTACGGGCGGCCACGACGAAGTCGCCGGAGAAGGACTGGCCGCCCGCCGGGCGCAGGGCCATCTCGCGATGCCAGCCGGCCGGCAGCTGCGGCAACTTGCTCTGGACGCGGATGCGTTCACGCAGGTCGAAGAGCATGGTGCCGCCGCGCCGCCAGGGGACGCCGACGCGGCTGCGGAACTGGGCGATGAGCAGGCCGAAGAAACCGCAGGCAGCGACCACCAGCACTATGCCGGGGGTGACTCTGGCCGGGCCCTCGGTGTAGGGGCCGAGCTTCACGGACTCGATGATCAGCGCGGTCGCGGCGGCGGCGTAGAGGCTGAGGAGGCTCGCGGGGCGGAGCAGCAGACCGCCCGCGACGATGGGGAGGACGAGGACGGCGGGTGAGAACCACACCTCGTCGATCAGGGTGAGACAGGCGATCAGCGGGATCATCAGCAGCAGACCGGCGAGGGCGATCCAGTCGGAGCCGTCCCCGCGGAAGTAGTCGACGGCGGATTTGCGCACGCCGGTGCGGGCCCGGTGAACCAGCTTCTTCATCCGGGCCGTGAACGTATCGGCCGCCGCGCGCCGCTCTCGTCCTGCTGCCATTGTTCGGGACCTTATCCATCGGACCAGCCCCTGTGCACAGGAGGTCCTACTTGTCCCCCTTCCGAGGGCCGGTTCACGACGAATCTCACACAGATCTCACACCGGAACGTGTTCTTCTGCCCCCGTGCGCCCTCCGTGCGGCACCTGGGAAGGATCCCACGTCGAACGGCGACGCGCGGGGCAAATTCGCTCGCTCGTACCGGATTGCCCTGCTAGGCATGGCGTATGACGACTGAGCTGCGGGCGCTGCGCAAGGAAGACTGGACCGTCTGGTACGACAACCTCCTCCGCGCCTTCGGCGGAGTCCCGGAACCGGCCGAGGAACGGGAGTTGTGGCAGGCGCTCACGCCGTACGACCGCTCGATCGGGGTGTGGGACGGCGATCAGTGCGTGGGGTCGGCCGGAGCGTACGACTTCCGGCTCACGGTGCCGGGCGGTGCCGTCGTGCCGGTGGCGGGCGTCACGATGGTCGGGGTCGCGGCCACGCACCGGCGGCGCGGGGTACTGACGTCCATGATGCGGCGGCAGTTGGACGACGTCCGCTCCTGGGGGGAGTCGGTGGCCGTGCTGACGGCGTCCGAGCCGGTGATCTACGGCCGGTTCGGGTACGGCCTGGCCACGCAGCGGCTCGGCGCGGACATCGACACCACCCGGGTACGGCTGTCCGTACCGCCCGGCACCGATGACGTACGGCTGCGGTACGCGGACCCCGCCGAGGTGCTCGACGCGTGCGAGACGGTGTACGCGCGCCGGGTGCCGGAGCGGCCGGGGATGCTGGAGCGGCGGCCCGGCTGGGAGCGGTTGGACCTGCTGGACACGGAGCAGCAGCGGCAAGGGGCGTCGCCGCTGCAGTGCGTGGTGGCCGAACGGGCCGGGGACGGGGGCGGTTCCGGGGTGGTCGGGTACGCGCGGTTCTGGGTGAAGGCGGACTGGGGGCCGGGCGGGGCGGAGGGCGTCGTCCAGGTGGGTTCGCTGGAGGCCCTGGATCCCGCCGCGCGGGCCGCGTTGTGGCGGTTCCTCTTCGACATCGACCTGACGCGGTGCGTGGTCGCCCCTCGGCTGCCGGTCGACGATCCGTTGCTGCATCTGGTGTCGGACGTCCGGCGGTGCGGGCTGCGGATGAAGGACGATCTGTATCTGCGGCTCGTGGAGGTCGGTGCGGCGCTGCGGGCGCGGACCTATCAGGCACCGCTGGACGTGGTGTTCGAGGTCGAGGACGCCTTCTGCCCCTGGAACGAGGGGCGTTGGCGGCTCACCGGCGACCCCAAGGGCGCCACCTGCGAGCGGACCGCCGACGCCGCCGATCTCTCCCTCTCCGTACGGGAGTTGGGGTCGGCCTATCTGGGCGGGGTGAGCCTGTCCTCGCTGGCCGCGGCCGGACGGGTACGGGAACTGCGCGAAGGCGCGCTGGCGGAGGCGTCCCTGGCGTTCCTGTCGTCGACCGCGGCACCCTGGCTGCCGCACGGGTTCTAGGGCCTGTTGACAATTCCCGTCGTCGCCCGGAGGGCGGCCCCGCGGCGTCGTGGGGGCCCCTCCCGGTCGAGCGAGGCCGAGAGCGGGGGAGCGTGCATGGCGTCGCGAGGCAGACGGGAATTGTCAGACAGGCCCTGGGACGGCGGCGGCCCGGGGTTCATCGCCGCTGGCAGGTCGGGCACCAGAAGAGGTTGCGGGTGGCGAGGTCGGCGGTGCGGATCTCGTCGGCGCAGATGTGACAGGCCCTGGCCGCCCTGCGGTACACGTACACCTCGCCGCCGTGGTCGTCGACGCGCGGCGGGCGGCCCATGGCCTCCGGGAGGTGTTCCGGGCGGACGGTGTCGATGCGGTTGTGGCGGACGCCCTCGCGCATCAGGGCGACGAGGTCGGCCCAGATCGCGTCCCATTCCTCGGCGGTGATGTCCTTGCCCGCGCGGTACGGGTCGATGCCGTGCCGGAAGAGGACCTCGGCGCGATAGACGTTGCCGACGCCCGCGATCACCTTCTGGTCCAGGAGGAGCGCGGCGATCGCCGTACGGCTGCGGGAGACCCTGGCGTAGGCGCGGGCCGGGTCGGCGTCGGGGCGGAGCGGGTCCGGGCCGAGGCGGGCGTGGACGGCCCGCTTCTCGGCGTCGGTGATCAGGGCGCAGGTCGTGGGGCCCCGGAGGTCCATGTACGAGGTGTCGTTGCGCAGCCGCAGGCGGACGGTGTCCGTGGGCGGGGGCGCGGGGGCCGGGCCGAAGGTGACCTTGCCGAAGAGGCCGAGGTGGATGTGGACCCGTTCCTCGGCGGCCTCGTCGCCGAAGTGCAGGAAGAGGTGTTTGCCGTGGGCCTCGGCGGTGTGGAGGGGGGTGCCGGTGAGGAGCGCGGCGGCGTCGGCGAACTTGCCCTGGGGGCTGGTGACATGGGTGGGCCCGGCTCCGCCGAAGTGTTCGCGGCAGTCCTGGGCGAGGCGGTGGATGGTGTGCCCCTCCGGCACGTTGCCCTCCGGGGGTTCGGCAGGGTGGGTGGGGGGTGGTTCGGGGTGCGTGGTCGGGTGCGGGTGGGTGGGCGCTGGTCGCGCAGTTCCCCGCGCCCCTGAAAGACTCCGGGCGCCACCCATGCCGTTGAGGGGCGCGGGGAACTGCGCGAGAAGCCCCACCGGGCCCGCGGTCGCCCTCCGAGCCCGGTCGCCCGAGCTCGTGGGCGGCCCAGAAGCTACGGCTGGGGGTGGTGTGCCGGGATCGGGGGGAGGTCGCCCGTCGTCTCGTAGGCGGCGAGCATGTCGATGCGGCGGATGTGACGCTCGTCACCGGAGAACGGGGTGTTGAGGAAGGTCTCGACGAACTTGGTCGCGTCCTCCTCGGAGTGCATCCGGGCACCGACGGCGACGACGTTCGCGTTGTTGTGCTCGCGGCCCAGCGCGGCCGTCTCGGCGCTCCACGCGAGCGCGGCACGGACGCCGGCCACCTTGTTCGCGGCGATCTGCTCACCGTTGCCCGAGCCGCCGATGACGATGCCGAGGGACCCGGGGTCCGCGGCCGTGCGCTCCGCCGCGCGGAGGCAGAAGGGCGGGTAGTCGTCCTGGGCGTCGTAGATGTGGGGCCCGCAGTCGACGGGCTCGTGGCCCGCGGCCTTCACCCACTCCACGAGGTGGTTCTTGAGTTCGTATCCGGCGTGATCAGAGCCGAGGTAGACGCGCATGGTCCGAGTGTGACACGCGTGTTTCGGCGCGGCACGACGGGGTGCGGGCAGGTAAAAACGTGAGCCACACCACGGAACCTCAAGTAAATCTCAAGTAACAATCCGGATTCAAAGGTTCAGGAATCCTTTCACCTCCGATTCACTGGGCCGATCTTTACAGCGGCCCACCCGGACCCCGGCTGTCGGGTCTCGTTTCCCGCTCTTACGAGAGTCGATCGGTCAGTCGCTGGGCAGACGCACGGAAGTCCCCACAACTGCGCAAAGGAAACCTCCCCCCATGACCTCGCAGCCGACCCTGCCGTCCCCGGCGGATACCGAAGGCTCCTCCTCTCCCCCGTCCCCCGGTCTGCACGCCGGTCTCAAGAACCGCCATCTGTCGATGATCGCGATCGGCGGTGTGATCGGTGCCGGTCTGTTCGTCGGGTCGAGCTCCGGCATCAGGACCGCCGGCCCCGGCATCCTCCTGTCGTACGCGCTCGTCGGCACGATGGTGGTGCTGGTGATGCGGATGCTCGGTGAGATGTCCGCCGCCAACCCGACCTCGGGTTCGTTCTCCGCCCATGCCGACCGCGCGCTCGGCCGCTGGGCCGGGTTCTCCATCGGCTGGCTGTACTGGTTCTTCTGGGTCGTCGTGCTCGCGGTCGAGGCCACCGCGGGTGCGGTGATCCTGGAGGGCTGGATCCCGGCCGTACCGCAGTGGGGCTGGGCGCTGATCGTGATGGTGGTGCTGACCGCCACGAACCTGGTGTCGGTCGGTTCCTACGGCGAGTTCGAGTTCTGGTTCGCCGGGATCAAGGTCGTCGCGATCGCCGCGTTCATCGTGGTGGGCGGGCTGGCCGTGTTCGGGCTGCTGCCGGGTGCCGACACCGGGAAGGCCGGGCTGTCGAACCTCACCGACCACGGCGGGTTCCTGCCCAACGGGGCCGGCGCGATCCTCATCGGTGTGCTCCTGGTCGTCTTCTCCTTCATGGGCAGCGAGATCGCCACGCTGGCCGCCGGTGAGACGGAGAACCCGCAGAAGGCCGTCACCAAGTCCACCAACAGCATCATCTGGCGGATCGGTGTCTTCTACCTCGGCTCCATCTTCGTCGTGGTCACGCTGCTGCCGTGGGACGACCCGTCGATCAAGGAGAAGGGCTCCTACGTCGCCGCCCTGGACTCCCTCGGGATCGCGCACGCCGGGCAGATCATGAACTTCATCGTGCTGACCTCGGTGCTGTCCTGTCTCAACTCCGGTCTGTACACCGCCTCACGCATGGCGTACTCGCTGGGTGAGCGCGGGGACGCGCCGCGCGCGTTCGGCCGTACGAACGGGCGCGGTGTGCCGATGGCCGCGATCCTCTCCTCGGTGGTCTTCGGCTTCGTCGCCGTCGTCTTCAACTACTTCTTCCCCGAGGGCGTCTTCCTCTTCCTGGTCAACTCCTCCGGTGCGGTCGCCCTGTTCGTGTGGCTCGTCATCTGCTTCTCGCAGCTGCGCTTGCGGCGGATCATCGAGCGGGAGACGCCGGAGAAGCTCGTCGTGAAGATGTGGCTGTACCCGTATCTGACGTGGGCCACCATCGGGTTGATCCTCTTCGTCCTCGGCTACATGCTCACCGACACCGAGCACGGCAACCGCGAGATCCTGCTGCTGTCGCTGCTGGTCGCGGCGGTGGTCGTCGGTATCGCGCTGGTGAAGGAGAGGATCGGCGGCGGCAGCAAGAAGGCCGACGTCTGAGCGTTTGAGCGTTTGAGCGTTTGAGAGTCTGAGAGTCTGAGAGTCCGGTTTCTGATCTCTGAATCTCTGACGGTGACGGGGTCCGGTGGCGGTTGCACGCCGCCGGGCCCCGTCACCGTTCGCGCTCACACGGGGGTGAAGGTCTTCTCGACCTTCTCGTAGACCGGGAGGGCCCGGTCCTCTATGTCGGGGTGGTACCAGGTGGTGAGCTGGTAGGACTTGCCGCCGGTGTTGAAGCCCAGGGAGCGGACGTGCCAGGGGAGTTCCTGGGCCGTGACCGTGTACTCCCACACGACGGCGGGCCCGCCCCGGAACTCGGTCTCCTCCAGACGGATCCGGTGGTATCCCGGGCCCTCGCCCGTGCTCTTCTCCTTCTTCCGCCACTGCTCCAGCAGATCGCCGCGCGCGAGGGAGGCCTTGCCGACGATCTCCTGGCGGGCGTCGGGCGAGGTGTAGTGCACCTCGGCACCGGCGTGCACCTCGCGCGAGAAGCCGTCCGGCGGGACCCAGGCGAACACACCGGCCTCCGTGCGGGCGCCGGGCGGCAGTTCGGGCGGGCGGGAGGTGCCGGCGACGGTCGGGGAGGCCGAGGGGGTCGCGGAGGCCGAGGGGGTCGCGGAGGACGCCTTGTCGTCCTTGCCGCCCTTGTCGCCGGGCGAGTCGTTCATCGCGGGTACGACCACGGCGGCGACGGCGGCGGTCACGGCCACGGCGGTGGCCAGGGCGAGGGCGAGGCGGCGGCGGGGGCCGGGGGTGGGGGTGGGGACGGGGGTGGGGACGGGGGTGGGGACGGGGGTGGGCCTGGGTCGGGTCGGCAGGTCGCTTTCGGCGGGGGTGCTCGGGGGCGGGGGGCTCAGGTGGGACTGTTCCTCGGGGTTCGCCTGTGGCTCGGGGTCGGGTCGGTTCCGTACCGTCGGGGTCGGGGTCGGGGTCGGAGTCGGTTCCGGGGGTGTCTCGGCCGGGTCCGTGGGGGTGGCCGGTGCCGGGGGTGCGGGTGGGGTCGGTTGTGGGTCTGCGGCTATGGCGTGGAGGGCGTCGACGAGTCGGGGCAGGTCGGGGCGGGACTCGGGTTCCTTCTTCAGGAGGGCGGCCAGGATGTCGTGGAGGGGGCCCGCGGCGGCGGGGAGTTCGGGCTCCTCGTAGAGCACCGCGTGG
The DNA here is from genome assembly GCF_009184865.1 of Streptomyces phaeolivaceus. Classification (NCBI taxonomy): domain Bacteria; kingdom Bacillati; phylum Actinomycetota; class Actinomycetes; order Kitasatosporales; family Streptomycetaceae; genus Streptomyces; species Streptomyces phaeolivaceus. The sequence continues at coordinate 3,084,336 of NZ_CP045096.1, forward strand.
AGGGTGGCGAGGGTGGTGGAGCGGGAGAACGGGGAGCGTCCGCCGAGGGCGGCGCAGAGCGTGGCGCCGAGGGACCAGAGGTCGGAGGGCGGGCCCTGCGGGCGGCCGGAGACCCGCTCGGGGGCCATGTAGTCGGGGGAGCCGACGAGCATGCCGGCCATGGTGAGGGCCTCGGCGTTCTGGATGGCCGCGATGCCGAAGTCGGTGAGGACGGCCCGGTGGAGGCCCGTGCGCTTGATCAGGACGTTGGCCGGTTTGATGTCGCGGTGCAGCACGCCCTGGGCGTGCACCTGGCCCAGCGCGTCGACGAGTTCGAGGCCGACGCGGGCCGTGGCGCGCGCGTCGAGCGGGCCGTCCTCCGCCACCAGACGTTCCAGGGAGCGGCCGTCGACCAGTTCCATGACGATCCAGAGCCGTTCGCCCGCGTCGACCACGTCGTAGACGCGGACCACGTTGGGGTGGTCGATGCGGGCCGTGGCCCTGGCCTCCCGCAGGGTCCGCTCGCGTCGGGTGCGGCTGTCCTCCGGGTCGAGGCCGTCGATACGCATTTCCTTGACGGCGACCTGCCGGTCGAGCATTTCGTCGGTGGCCCGCCAGACCCGGCCCATTCCGCCTTGACCGATGCTTTCGACCAGTCGATAGCGGTCGCTCACGACAAGACCAGGAACACCGCCGCGCGTTATTTCCGGCACCCCCATGCCCCCCTTCCGTATCCCGTCCGCAACCCTTCCACAACCGACCGCACGCGCCACAGAAAAACCAATCGGTCGCGCATTGGTCACACTTCGTGCCGCACCAGCATAGTGCTGGGAAATCTTGTGGTACCTCTTCATAGGCCGTGAATTCAGGCACGGCCAGGGGGACACAAGGGGGCATGGAACATGAGTTCTCATCGTAGGGCTGCCATCGTCGGATCGCTGCTCACGGCGTCGCTCACCTCGGTGATGGTCCTCGGCTTCACGGCCTCGGCGGACGACGAGGGGGGATTGAGCAATCATGGCGGAAAGACCGTGGACGCGGCACCGGCGGACGTGAAGCTCTCGACGCTGCTGTCCAAGGAGATCAAAGTCGACAACAAGTCCGGGGAAACGGATATCACCGGTGTCGTGAAGAACGAGGGCGGCAAGGCGAGCGGGGAAATCCGATTGCTCGTGGTCGGTTTCGACGGCCTGACGGTCAAGAACGTGGAGGGTTGTTCAGCAATTCCGGAGGGGGATCTTCCCGACGGCGCGAACAGCGGTTTCGCATGCGCGATCGACGATCTGCCGGCCGGAAAGTCGAAGAGCTATGCGATCGACGCCACGTACGACCTGAGCAAGCAGGGCAAGATCTGTCTGCCGGTGCAGAACGCCGACGGTTCGACGACGTACTGGCAGCAGGGCCCCGTCCCGTTCGGCGCGGCCAACCAGTCGCCCAACGAGCCCGCCACCCCGCTGCTCCTCGGCACCGACAACAGCCCGGTCACCCCGGGCGGCGGTGACGGCGGCAACGGTGACAGTGGAGGCGGGAAGGACGGCAAGCCCGACGAGTTGCCGCAGACCGGTCCCGCCGACCGTGTGCTGTCGCTCGGCGCGGCGGGCCTGTGGTGGAACCGGCGCCGGGCCCACCCGGAGTCCTGACCGCCGAACGCGTCGGTCCCCTCCGCGCGCACTAGGGGTCCTTCTGATGGGTCTCCGCGGGAGAAGCAGCGGCGTTCGCTGCGTGCTCTCGGCGTGCCGGGCGTCGCGACGCCACGGAGATCCATCAGAAGGACCCCTAGATGCGACGGAGGGGACCGGTACGTCGGTGGGCGGTCGACCGGCCGCCCGGGCGGCGCCGTTACTTCTTCAGCAGCTTCCAGGCCGTCGGCAGCAGGCCCATGGCCAGGGCGACCTTGAGGGCGTCGCCGATCAGGAAGGGGGTGAGGCCGGCGGCCACGGCGGCGCCGAGGCCGATGTGGGCGGTGGCGGCGAGGTAGGGGACGCCGACGGCGTAGATGATCGCCTCGCCGACGAGCATCGTGCCCGCCATGCGCAGGGTGGAGCGGTCGCCGCCGCGCCGGGCCAGGGCGCCCACGGCGGCGACGGCCAGGATCATGCCGAGGATGTAGCCGAAGGAGACGCCGACGCCGGAGGTGCCGTTCGCGAACCACGGCAGACCGGCGAGACCGGCCACCGCGTAGAGGCCGAGCGCGGCGACACCGCGGCCCGCGCCGAGGGCGGTGCCGACGAGCAGCGCGGCGAAGGTCTGGCCGGTGACCGGGACCGGGGAGCCCGGCACGGGTACGGCGATCTGGGCGGCGAGCCCGGTGAGCGCGGCGCCGCCGACCACGAGCGCGATGTCACGGGCACGGGTGCCGGAGACGGGGAGGAGGTCGGCGAGGACCTCGCCGGGGCGGGCTGTCGTGGCGGCGGTGCTCATGGTCGGGCTCACTCCGGCGGGTGACGAGGGCGGGGACACGGTGACGCTATCCCGGGGCCCGGGTGCCGGACACCGTCAGCGCTCGACAAAGAGGGGATCAGCGGCTTGGTGGGCTTCGAACAAAGGATGCGGGTTACACCTGGTACGGCGTGATGCCGGTCACTGAGGTGGCGTGGCTGCGGTCCTGACGGGGCGTCGGAGCGGATCTGTAGGGTTTCACCAATCGGCCCGTCGGCGTGGACCGCTGCCGTCTCGCCCGTCGGTCGCCGTCTGGGCAGCGGTGGACCGTTTTGCTAGCTTCGAGCGCATGGTTGCTCAGGCCCGGTACTTCTCGTCGCGTCGCTACGTCGACCTGCGACGCGTGGGCGCGGCCACCTGTCGCCGACCCGGCTGAGGCGGCTCCGGCACGCCTCGCCTTCCGAGACGGCGCAGTGTCGGACCCGTTCCCGAGGATGAATCGCCATGCCCCGTGCCGCGACAGCACCCACCACCACTCTCTACGCTCCCTCTCCCGTGCCCCGGGTCGCCGACAGTGACCGGCGGCGGACCAGCGCCAGTGTGGTGCTGCGGTCCGTGCTGGAGCACGGGCCCGTGGCGCGCAGCACCATCGCCCGGGTGACCGGGCTGTCGCCGGCCTCGGTGACCGACTACTGCGCCCGGTTCACGGGGCTCGGTCTCATCCGTGAGGCCCAACCGCCCCGCCGGTCCAAGGGGTCGGGGCGTCCGCATGTGCCGCTCGACCTGGACGACTCGCTGTTCGTGGTGGGCGGGGTGCATGTGGCCGTGCCGTACACGACGGTCGCGCTGCTCGATCTGCGCGGACGGGTGCTCGTGGAGCGGCGGTCGAAGCACGGCCCCACCGACCCGGCCACGGTCCTGGCGCGGGCCGCCGACGAACTGCGGGCCCTGCTGGACGCGGCGCCCGGCTGCCGGGCCCTGGCCGTCGGCTTCGCGGCCGGCGGCTGGGTGGACCGGGAGACGGGGACCGTCGTCGAGCATCCGCTGCTCGGCTGGCGCGAGGTGCCGGTGCGGGAGGTGCTCGGCGCCCGGACCGGGCTGCCGGTCCATGTGGACGGGCACGCGCGGGCGTTGGTGGGTGCCGAGCAGTTGTTCGGGCGGGCGCGGGGCAGCCGGAGTGTGCTGCATCTGTTCGTCGGCAATGTGGTGGACGCGGCGTTCGCGACCAACGACGAGGTGCACCACGGGCCCCGTTCACAGGCCGGGGCGATCGCCCATCTGCCGCTGCGCGGCGGTACGGAGCCGTGCGACTGCGGGCGGATCGGCTGCCTCCAGGTCGAGTTGAGCGAGCGGACGCTGTGCCGGCGGGCCCGCGCGGCCGGGGTCATCGACGGGGTGAACCCGATGCGGTTGCTGGACGCGGCGGCGGACGGCGACGCGACCGCCGTACGGCTGCTGGTGGAGCGGGCGCGGATGGTGGGGCGGGCGGTGGAGCTGCTGCTCGATGTGCTGAACCCGGAGACCGTGGTCGTCACCGAGATCGGGGTCATCGGCCGGGCGGACTGTCTCGCCGCGGTGCACGAGGCCGTCGGGGCGGACCGGGCGGCGGCCGTGGGGCCGACGAGCTTCCCCGACTCCGTGCTGGCCACGGCGGGTGGAGCGGTGGCCCTGGACGTGCTCTACCGGGATCCACTGGGGGCCTTGGCGCGTCTGGACCTCGTCCGGGCCGAGGCGAGTTAATTCAGAAACTCCGAATGTTGACAGGCATTGCCGAGGACCGGGAACATCGTATTCATGCTGCTCACGAGTTGTCGCACCCTCTGTTGCTGACACGTTGACGTTCCGGAGCCCCTCTCGCACTCCGGCCGACGCGGCACTTTCTCCTGTCTGAATTCTCCGTCCGCTTCCGCGGATTTCTTCCGTGCGCAATTCCGTGCGCAGTCCCACCGTTTCCCTCTGGGGGTCCTCCCATGCCTTCTTCCGCCGCGCCCGGTTTCGACCGGCGACTCTTCCTCACCTCCCTGCTCGGCGTCACGGCCGCGGCGGCCGGGCTCAGCGGCTGCGCCGACAGCAGCGCGGCGACCGCCCAGGCGGCTGCCGACGCGCCGTTGCCCACCAAGGTCCCCTCGGGCACGAGCCTGAAGATCGCCTCCTTCCAGGGGGCGCAGGAATTGCAGCTCAAGCTCGCGAAACTCGACGATCTGCCTTTCAAGGTGACCACATGGGCGAACATCGGCGCCGGACCCGATGTCATCAACGCCTTCCGCTCGGGTTCGCTGGACGTCGCCAACAACGCCGGAATTCCGCCGATCCAGGCGCATTACCAGGGATACGACGCGAAGATCGTCGCGATCAACGTGACCCGGAAACCGAACTATCTCTTCGCCACCAAGCCCGGCAGCGACATCGCCTCGGTCGAGGATTTCCGGGGCAAGAAGCTGGCCTTCTCGCAGGGGCAGGCGCAGGGCGTCGTCCTGCTGCGGGCGCTGAAGGAGGCGGGGCTCGCCTACGACGACGCGGAACTCGTCCCGCTGACCAGCAACCAGTTCCTGACGGCCCTGCAGTCGGGCCAGGTGGACGTCGCCCCGCTCGCCAACCAGCAGGCGCCCGCCTATCTGCGGCAGTACAGGGCCAAGGGTGCCCGCACGATCCCCACCGATGTGGTGGACCTGCTCAACCTGCTGTGGGCGCCGGCCTCCGTGCTGGCCGACGCCGACAAGGTGGCCGCCGTCGCCGCGTACATCCCGTACTGGGCGAAGGCCGCGGTCTGGCAGTACGAGAACCCGGACATCTGGAACGAGGAGTTCTACGTGAAGACCCAGAACCTGACGCCCGCCCAGGCCGAGTCGATCACCGAGCTGGCCAACAAGCCGCTGTTCCCGCCGAGTTGGGACGAGGCGGTCAAGTGGGAGCAGGAGACCGCGGATCTGCTGGCGGAGGGCGGCTTCGTGAGGAAGTTCGACGTCGACACGCTGTTCGACCGGCGGTTCGAGGAGATCGCCGCGAAGGCCGTGACCGAGGAGTACCGGAAGTGAGCGCCGTGACCACGAGTGCCACGGCCGCGGGAGACGCGGCCACCGACGCCGAAGCCAGCGACGCCACCCCGGTCGAGGGCGCCGACGCCACCGCCACCGAGGCCGCCACGGACGCCGCCCCGGTCGACCGGACCGCCGTCGGCGCCGTCGAGGGGAACGCGCAGGTCCGCAGGCGGCGGCTCTCCCCCGGCAAGCGGCTGCCCGCCGCCCGGCTCGTCGGGCCGGTGCTGTTCCTCGCCCTCTGGGCCGCCGCCTCCGCCGCCGAACAGCTCGATCCGGCGGCGATCCCGGCACCCTGGACGGTGCTGGAGGCGGGCGTACGGCTGTGGACGGCCGGGACGCTGCCGACGGACATCCTGACCTCGCTCCAGCGGGCCGGTTCCGGGTTCGCGATCGGGCTGACCGCCGGGATCGTGCTCGCCCTGGTCTCCGGGCTCAGCCGGACCGGCGAGGCGCTGATCGACGGGACGGTCCAGCTCAACCGGGCGATCCCGACGCTGGGTCTGATCCCGCTGTTCATCCTCTGGCTGGGCATCGGCGAGACCTTCAAGATCGCGATCATCGCCATCGTCGTGTACATCCCGATCTACCTCAACACGCATGCCGCGCTGGCCGGGATCGACAGCCGTTTCGTCGAACTCGCCGAGGTGCAGGGCCTGTCGAGGTTCCAGTTCGTCCGGCAGATCGTCATCCCCGGCGCGCTGCCCGGCTTCTTCGTGGGCCTGCGGCTCGGGGTGACCGGCTCCTGGCTGGGCCTGGTCGTGCTGGAGCAGATCAACGCCACCAACGGACTCGGCTACATGATGTTCCAGGCCACGAACTACGGCCAGAGCGACGTCATCCTCGTCGGCCTGGTCGTCTACGGGATCTTCGGCCTGGTCTCCGACAGCGCGGTCCGTCTCATCGAACGGAGGGTGCTGTCATGGCGACGCACACTGAGCGGCTGACGGCCACCGGGCCCGAATCGCCGAAGGCCACGACCCCGGACACGTCCGCTTCGGCGTCCGCCGCCACGGCCGTCGCCGACCGTCCCGCCGTACAACTGCGGGCACTCACCCGGTCGTTCGACGGGCGCAAGGTCCTCGACGGGGTCGACCTCGACATCCCCGCCGGGCAGTTCGTCGCCCTCCTCGGGCACAGCGGCTCCGGCAAGAGCACACTGCTGCGGGCGGTCGCCGGGCTCGACCACGAGGTGGTCGGCAGCGGCCGGCTCGCCGCGCCGAGCAGGGTGTCCGTCGTCTTCCAGGACTCCCGGCTGCTGCCCTGGCGCCGGGTCCTCGACAACGTACTGCTCGGCGCGGAGGGCAGGGAGGCCGCCGCACGCGGACGGGAGGCCCTCGCCGAGGTGGGCCTCAAGGGCCGTGAGCGGGCCTGGCCGAACGAGCTGTCCGGCGGTGAGGCGCAGCGCGCGGCGCTGGCCCGCTCCCTGGTCCGTGAGCCCGAACTGCTGCTGGCCGACGAGCCGTTCGGCGCGCTGGACGCGCTCACCCGGATCAAGATGCACACCCTGCTGAGGCAGTTGTGGGAGCGGCACCGGCCCTCCGTGCTGCTCGTCACCCACGACGTCGACGAGGCGATCGTGCTCGCCGACCGGGTCCTCGTGCTCGAAGAGGGCCGGATCGGCCTCGACCTGACCATCGACCGGCCGCATCCCCGCTCGTACCGGGACCCGCTGCTGGGCGAGTACCGCGAACGGCTGCTGGCCGCGCTCGGGGTGAAAGAGGACCACTGATGACGTCAAGACAGCTCCACCTCAACGCCTTCCTGATGAACACCGGCCACCACGAGGCCTCCTGGCGGCTGCCGGAGTCCGACCCGTACGCGCATGTCGAGCTGGACCACTACGTCCGGCTGGCCCGGATCGCGGAGCGGGGCACCTTCGACTCGCTGTTCCTGGCCGACGGTCCGCAGCTGTGGGGCAGTGTCGGCCAGCGCCCGGCGGGCGCCCTGGAGCCGCTGACGCTGCTGACCGCGCTGGCGACGGCCACCGAGCACATCGGGCTGATCGCCACCGCCTCCACCTCCTACAACTCCCCCTACAACCTGGCCCGCAAGTTCGCCTCGCTGGACATCCTCAGCGGCGGCCGGGCCGGCTGGAACATCGTCACCACCGCGGGCGCGGAGGCCGCCCGCAACTTCGGGCTGGACGCCGAGCCCGCGCACGCCCAGCGGTACGCGCGGGCCGCCGAGTTCCTCGACGTGGCCCTGAAGCTCTGGGACAGCTGGGAGGACGACGCGATCGTCGCCGACAAGGCCTCCGGGGTCTGGGGCGACGACACGAAGATCCATCCGCCCCGGCACAAGGGCACGTACTTCCGTGTCGAGGGCCCGCTCAACGTCCCGCGCTCGCCGCAGGGTTATCCGCTGCTGGTGCAGGCGGGGTCAAGCGAGGACGGCAAGACGTTCGCGGCGCGGTACGCGGAGGCCGTGTTCACCGCGCAGCAGACCATCAAGGACGCTCGGGCCTTCTACGCCGACCTCAAGGCCCGTACGGTCGCGGCCGGCCGGGACCCCGGGCACATCAAGGTGCTGCCCGGGATCGTGCCCGTCCTCGGGTCGACGGAGGCCGAGGCGCGGGCCGCCGAGCAGGTGCTGGAGGACCACATCGTGTACACGCACGGGGTGGGCAATCTGGAGCGGCTGCTGCAACTGCCCGCCGGTTCCCTGGAGCTGGACGCCCAGCTGCCCGCCGATCTGCCGCCGGAGAGCGCGATCGAGGGGGCCAAGAGCCGCTACACGCTCGTCGTGGAGCTGGCCCGGCGCGACCGGCTGACCGTGCGGGAGCTGATCGGGCGGCTGGGCGGCGGGCGCGGGCACCTCACCTTCGCCGGGACGCCCGAGCAGGTCGCCGACAAGATCGAGGCCTGGTTCACCGGGGGCGCGGCCGACGGCTTCAACATCATGCCCGCGGTCCTGCCGTCCGGCCTCGACGCCTTCGTCGACCAGGTCGTCCCGTTGCTGCGCGCCCGGGGTCTGCTGCGCGAGGAGTACGGCCCGCGCCGGACCCTGCGGGAGCGCTACGGCCTCCCGCGCCCCGCCAACCAGCATGTCGGCCCGCCCGCCCCCGCGTCCACATCCGCGCCCGCATCCGCGCCCTCGTCCTCGTCCTCGTCCTCGTCCGCGCCCGCCCTCGTCTGAAAGGACCGACCATGTCCATCGAGATCCAGAAGGTCACCGCGAACATCGGCGCCCGTGTCTCCGGCGTCGACATCTCCAAGCCCCTCGACGAGGAGACGGTCGCCGCTCTCCGTGAGGCCCTCAACGTCCACAAGGCGCTCGTCTTCGACGACGTGAACCTCGACGACGAGTCCCACCAGGCCTTCGTCCGCCACTTCGGCGACGTCACCACCGCCCACCCGACGGTCGCCGCCGTCGACGGCGCCGCCAACGTCCTGCCCGTGGACAGCGAGCGGGGGCGCGCCAACCACTGGCACACCGATGTCACCTTCGTCCTCAACCCGCCGCAGGCCACCACCCTGCGCAGCATCACGATCCCGCCGTACGGCGGCGAGACCCTGATCGCCAACTCGGCGGCGGCCTACCGGGATCTGCCCGAGCCGCTGCGCCGGCTGGCCGACGGGCTGTGGGCCGAGCACACCAACGACTACGACTACGCGGTGCCCGACGAGGAGATCGACGCGGAGAAGGCCGAACAGCGCGCCCTGTTCACCTCGATCAAGTACCGCACGGCCCACCCGGTCGTCCGCGTCCATCCGCTGACCGGTGAACGCGGGCTGTTCATCGGCGGGTTCGCGCAGCGGATCGTGGGCCTGTCGCTCGGTGAGTCCCGCAAGATCCTCGACCTGCTCCAGTCGTATGTGACCCGGCCGGAGAACGTGCTGCGCCACCGCTGGTCGGAGAACCAGCTCGTCGTCTTCGACAACCGCGTCACCCAGCACTACGCCATCGACAACTACGACGGTCTGCCGCGCCGGCTGCACCGGGTGACCGTCGCCGGTGACGTGCCGGCCGGTATCGAGGGCAGGGAGAGCCACTCCATCGAGGGGGACGCCTCGCACTACACGTCCGTGGCCGTGCGGCCCGCGCCCGAGGCCGCGTCCGTCGCCGTACGGGAGGAGGCCGCCTCCGTAGCCGCGTAGGCACAGCAGGCGCCGGTCGCGTCCGGATAGCGGACAGCCCCTCCACGGGTGTGGAGGGGCTGTCCAGACTGTCGGCTCCTTCGACAGGTTCAAGGCGCAGCTGACCAAGGCGTCCGCCACCACCCAGGGTTCGGGCTGGGGCGTCCTCGCCTACGAGCCGCTGAGCGGACGTCTGATCGTCGAGCAGGTCTACGACCACCAGGGCAACGTCGGCCAGGGCTCCACCCCGATCCTGGTCTTCGACGCCTGGGAGCACGCCTTCTACCTCCAGTACAGGAACCAGAAGGTCGACTTCATCGACGCCGTGTGGGCCGTCGTCAACTGGCAGGACGCGGCCCGCCGCCACGAGGCCGCCAAGTCCCGCGCGGACGTCCTCCTGCTGACCCCCTGAGGCCGTCCCGCCCCGGACGCCCTGCTCGTGATCGTCTTCTCAACCTTCACCGGGCAGGCGGCACAGAGGAAGACCCCCGCGAGGATGTGACTCGCGGGGGTCTTCCGGTTTAAGGGACTTTCAGTGGATCGTTGCGCAATGCCGAAGCCGAAGACACTCACCTGCCAGACGTGCCGCTCCCGGGAACTCCACGAGCCCCTGACCCCCGACGAGAAGAAGTGGCTGGAGGGTCAGCTGGGCAACCGGATCGGGGACGACTTCTACAAGTGCGTCAACGGTCTCCCCGACGGCAGGATCTGCCTCAATCTGCGCAGGCACTCGGTCGAGAAGCACTTCGCGCTCACCAAGCGCCTGCCGGACAAGAAGGAATGACCCTCCGGTCCGCCCCTGTCGCCGGCCCCAGCGCCGTGTCGGTCAGATCAGGTTGCTGAAGTCCGGGCCCTTGGTGCGGGTGCGCTTGAGCTCGTAGAAGCCGGGGACCGAGGCCACGAGGAGGGTGCCGTCCCAGAGCTTGGCGGCTTCCTCGCCCTGGGGGGCGGGGGTGACGACGGGGCCGAAGAAGGCGATCTGCTCGCCGTCGGCGCCGGGGACGGCGATCACGGGGGTGCCGACGTCCTGGCCGACCTTGTCGATGCCCTCCTTGTGGGAGGCGCGCAGCTGCGGCTCGTACGGGGTGGAGTCCCAGTGGTCCATGAGGGACTCGGGGAGGCCGACATCCTTCAGGGCGGCGGCGACCGTCTCCTTCTCGGGGCCCTCGCCCTGGTTGTGGATACGCGTGCCGAGCGCGGTGTAGAGGTCGCCCAGCACCTCGGCGCCGTGCTCCTGCCGGGCGGCTATGACGATCCGTACCGGGCCCCAGGCCTTGGTGGCCAGCAGCTCGCGGTACTCCTCGGGCAGCTCGTCGATCCTGGGCTCGTTCAGCACGGCGAGGCTCATCACATGCCAGCGCACCTCGATGTCCCGGACCTTCTCCACCTCCAGGACCCAGCGCGAGGTCATCCAGGCCCAGGGGCACAGCGGGTCGAACCAGAAGTCGACGGGGGTCTTGCCGGAGGGCGTGGCGGAGGTCTGCTCGGACATGGTTCTCCTCGGGAAGCGGGCTCTGGGGCACTCGTCTCAGCTGGCAACACCGACGGCCTGGCGTCGCATTCCCGTCTGCCCGCCGTCAGAGGCGCATGACAGGATCGGGCCTGTCCGCATACTGAACACCTGCTGAACACCACCCCGAGGGAGTACCGCCCGTGCCCGGTGAGAATCTGTCCCGCGACGAGGCCCGGGAGCGGGCCGCACTGCTGTCCGTCGACGGTTACGAGGTCTCCCTCGATCTGCGGTCCGCCGTCGGCGACTCCGGTGGCCCCGGTGGCGGGCCGCGCACCTTCCGGTCGGTGACGACGATCCGCTTCCGCTGCGCCGACCCGGGCGCCGGCAGCTTCGCCGATCTGATCGCGCCGAGTGTGACGGCCGTCTCCCTCAACGGCAAGGACCTCGACCCGAGCGAGGTCTTCGACGGTTCCCGGATCACCCTCGACGACCTGGCCGCCGAGAACGAGCTGGTGGTCGACGCCCGGTGCGCCTACTCCCGCACCGGCGAGGGCCTGCACCGCTTCGTCGACCCCGAGGACGGCGAGGTCTACCTCTACACGCAGTACGAGCCGGCGGACTCCCGCCGGGTCTTCGCGAACTTCGAGCAGCCGGACCTCAAGGCGCCCTTCCGCTTCGAGGTGCGCGCGCCCGAGGACTGGGTCGTGTGGAGCAACGGCGTCGGCGAGCGGACGGACGGGGTGTGGCGGTTCGCGGAGACGAAGCCGATCTCGACGTACATCACGGCGGTCGTCGCGGGCCCGTACCACTATGTGACGGACACGTACGAGCGAACCTTCGCGGACGGTACGCGGCTGGAGATCCCCCTCGGCGCGATGTGCCGCAAGGGTCTCGCCCCCTACTTCGACTCCGACGACGTCTTCGAGATCACCAAGCAGGGCCTGGACTTCTTCCACGACCACTTCGACTACCCGTACCCCTTCGGGAAGTACGACCAGGCGTTCGTGCCCGAGTACAACCTCGGCGCGATGGAGAACCCGGGACTGGTCACGTTCCGCGAGGAGTTCATCTTCCGGGGGAAGGTGACGCGGGCGTCGTACGAGCGGCGGGCCAACGTGATCCTGCACGAGATGGCGCACATGTGGTTCGGCGACCTGGTGACCATGGTGTGGTGGGACGACCTGTGGCTGAAGGAGTCGTTCGCCGACTTCATGGGGTCCTTCTCGATGGTCGAGGCGACCCGCTTCACCAACGGCTGGGTGACCTTCGCCAACAACCGCAAGTCCTGGGCCTACCGCGCCGACCAGCTGCCCTCCACCCACCCCGTCACGGCCGACATCCGTGACCTGGAGGACGCCAAGCTGAACTTCGACGGCATCACCTACGCCAAGGGCGCTTCCGTGCTGAAGCAGTTGGTGGCGTACGTGGGGCGCGACGCCTTCCTGGAGGGCGCCCGGCGCTACTTCAAGCGGAACGCGTACGGCAACACCAGGCTGGGCGACCTGCTGTCGGTCCTGGAGGAGACCAGCGGGCGGGACATGGTGTCCTGGTCGCGGGCCTGGCTCCAGACGGCGGGCGTCAACTCCCTCACCCCGCAGGTGCTGCTGGACTCCGAGGGCCGGATCGACGAGCTGGCGGTGGTGCAGGAGGCGGCACCCATTGCCCCGGCGGACCACCCCGAACTGCGCCCGCACCGGGTGGCGATCGGTCTGTACCGGCGGTCCGGCGGGGACGGCTCCGGCGCGTTGGAGCGGTACGCGCGCGCCGAGGTGGACGTCGACGGGCCGCGTACGGTCGTGGGCGAGCTGGCCGGGGCCGAGGCGCCCGCGCTGGTGCTGGTCAACGACGACGACCTGACGTACTGCAAGATCCGGTTCGACACGGGGTCGCTGGACACCCTGCGGGCCGGGCTCGGGGACATCACGGACCCGCTGGCGCGGGCGCTGTGCTGGTCGGCGCTGTGGAACCTGACCCGGGACGCGCTGCTCCCGGCGCGGGACTTCGTCGACCTCGTGCTGCGGTTCGCCGGGCGGGAGTCCGACATCGGGGTGCTGCAGATGCTGCACGCGTGGGCCAACTCCGCGCTCACGCACTACGCGGCACCGGGGTGGCGGGAGCCCGGGGCGCGGCTGCTGGCGGAGGGGGCGCTGCGGGAGCTGCGGGCGGCCGAGGCGGGGAGCCAGCATCAGCTGACGTGGGCCCGCTTCTTCGCCTCGGTGGCGTCGAGTGAGGCCGATCTCGCCGTGTTGCAGGGGCTGTTGGCCGGGACCGAGAGGATCGACGGGCTGGACGTCGACCAGGAGCTGCGGTGGGCGTTCCTGGAGCCGCTGGCCACGTTCGGGGTGGCCGACGAGCGGGTGCTGGCCGCCGAGTTGGCGCGGGACGACACGGCCTCCGGGAAGCGGCATCAGGTGCGGTGTCTGGCGGCGCGGCCGTCCGCCGCGGTCAAGGCGCAGGCGTGGGCCTCGGTCGTGGAGTCGGACACGCTGTCCAACGCGCTGGTCGAGGCGACGATCACGGGGTTCGCCCGGCCGTCGCAGCGGGAGTTGACGGCGCCGTACGCCGCGAAGTACTTCGAGGTGATCGAGCGGGTGTGGGCCGAGCGGTCCATCCAGATCGGGATGGATGTGGTGCGGGGGCTGTTCCCGTCGCTCCAGGACTCTCCCGGGACGCTGGAGGCTACGGACGCGTGGCTGGCCTCGCACGGGGCGGCTGCGCCGGCGTTGCGGAGGCTGGTGATCGAGGCTCGGGACGATCTGGCTCGGGGGTTGCGGGGGCAGGAGTGTGACGGGGCGGCCGGGCGGTAAGTGCGGCTGAGGTCTTGTGTGTCGCGCACCCGGCGGCTGCCGCTGGGCGGGGGTCGGGTGCGCTCACCGGCGCTTGCCGGGTGCCGCTGCGCCCACCCTCCCCCACCGCCCCCAGCGGCACGACTGCCCGCGGCTACGGCGGCTCATCCGTCATGTCCTCGCCCGGTTACGGGTTACGGAATTCGGGTAATCGGAGCCGTAACCTTTTCTGATCCCCGTACGGACCAGCGGGTATCGGCAGTCGAACGCACGTACTTTAGTGCGGTCTTGTCCGGGTTTGTCGACGGGCGTGTAACAGAGGTTCATGGGCGGCTCCGGAGCGGGAACCTCCGGGTCATGACCCACAACACCCCGCTCTCCCCCCGCCCCCTCCGTCGCCTCTCGGACGTCACGCGCCGGGTGCTGACGGCCGCGCAGTTGCGCGCGCAGGGTGTCACCGCGGCCGAGACGAACGAGCAGTGCCGGCCCGGTGGTTCCTGGCAGCAGATCCTGCCGGGTGTGTTCCTGCTGCACCCGGGCCCGCCCACCTCGGAGGAGCGGCTGCACGCGGTGCTGTCGTACGCGGCCCGCTCACCGTTCCGCGAGACGGCCACCGGTGTCGCCGGTGTCCCGGCCCAGCCGAACGCGGACGAGCCCCGCCCCACGCCCCGTTACCCGGACGCGGTGATCACGGGCCTGGCCGCGCTGACGCTGCACGGCTTCACGTCCGCTCCCCCGCTCCCCTCCCTGGACGTGATCGACGTCCTGGTCCCGCGTCTGCGCCGGCTGCGGACCGTGGGCTGCGCCCGGATCGTCCGCACCCCGGCCATGCCGGCCCCGTCGTACGTGACCGGCCTGCCCGTCGCCCCCGTGCCGCGCGCCCTCGCCGACGCGGTCGCGGAACTCTCCGACGCGGGTGCCGCACGCCGGCTGCTGACGGAGGCGGTGCGCGGCGGTCACACGGAACCGGCCGCTGTCGTCAGGGAGTTGACGCGGGCGCGGCTGCTGAGCCGGCCGCATGTCGCCGACGCCGTGGACTCGCTGGTCGCCGAGGGGCGGGCCATCGCGGAGGACCGGCTGTACCGGATGGTCCGCGAGTACGCCCTGCCCGACCCGGTCTGGAACGTGGACCTCCGGCTGCCCGGCGGCCCCCACCTGGGCGGTCTCGACGCGTACTGGCCGGAGCAGGCCGTCGCGGTCGAGCTGGACACCCGCGCGCCGCGCCAGGAGGACGACGCGCTGTGGTCCGAGTACGCCCGCAAGCGGGAGATGTTGGAGCGGCTCGGCATCACCGTCGTCCATGTCACCCCCGGCAAGCTCCGCGACTCCCTGGAGCAGCAGGCGACCGTCGTCCGCACCGCCCTGATGGCGTCGTGCGACCGCGACCCGGCCGCGTATGTCGTGGTGCTTCCCCGGTAATCGGGTAACCCGGACCACCAGGAGGGGAGAGGAGGGGCCGCCGATCACTTCGGCGGCCCCTCCTCATGCGTACAGGAGGAATTCACCTTCCCGGGAGTCGGGCGGTCCGGGTAAGGTCCCCGATCACCCGCCGGTCGATCATTCGCGCGGCGGGACTGTTGTTCGACTCATCAGGGGGAAAGATGAAGAAGCAGCTGAAGAGACAGGCACTCCGGTCCGTGGCCAGAGGCGGGCTCGCGGTGGGGGCGGCCTTCGGGATGGTGCTGCTCGCCAACGCGCCGGCGATGGCGGCCGACCAGTGGGTGTACTGGACCGAGGGCAACGACGACATCGAGATCGACCTGCACCGCGACGGCACCTTCCGCGGCTACGGCGTCTTCAACGCCGACCCGCACGGTCTCGTCAACCCGGTCCCCGGAGACGCGTTCCAGGCGTGCGACAAGTACGCCGACGGCAAGGGTA
Source organism: Streptomyces phaeolivaceus (assembly GCF_009184865.1). Classification (NCBI taxonomy): domain Bacteria; kingdom Bacillati; phylum Actinomycetota; class Actinomycetes; order Kitasatosporales; family Streptomycetaceae; genus Streptomyces; species Streptomyces phaeolivaceus. Next base: position 3,099,928 of record NZ_CP045096.1, read on the forward strand.
TCGAGGTCCAGCGGAAGTTCGAGGGCGGCTCCTGGCAGACCATGGCCACCACTCGGGGCATGAACGCGCCCCACTGCTCCCTGTGGGAGACCGACAACATGCCCGAGGAGACCTTCCTGGGCGTCCGCGTCTGCATCGTCGAGGGCACCCACCGGACATGCTCGGACGACAGGTGGACCTGGGCCTGAGCCAGCGGCCGGAAGGGGCCCGGCCACCCATGGCCGGGCCCCTTCCGCCGTCGCCCGCCGCCTCCTCGGCGCGGCCCCGGCCGGTTCCTCCTACTTCTCGCAGAACTCCGCCTCGACGATCGACAGGCTGTCGCCCGTCCAGTCGCCGTTGAAGTTGAAGGTGAGGGTGTGGCGGCCGTCGGCGGTGGTGGCGGTTTCGGAGAGGGAGCCGTGGATGCCGCCGCTGTGGCCCCAGAGCTGGACGCCGCAGGAGAGCTCGTAGGTGATGAGGCCGAGGCCGTAGCCGCCGTTCTCGCCGTCGACGGGGATGACGTTCTTCATCTCGGCGAGCTGCTTCCTCGGGAGGAGCTTGCCGCGCAGCAGCGCCGAGTAGAAGCGGTTGAGGTCGTCGGCGTCGGAGATCATCCCGCCGGCGGCGCCGGCCGCCGAGGGGTTGAACCTGGTGACGTCGTAGGTCTTTCCGTCCGTCGTCTCCGCGAGCTTGGAGTAGGCGCGGCTGTGCGGCTTCGGGAGGGTGGGGTCGGTGCCGGGGACCTCGGTGTCGGTCAGGCCGAGGGGCTTGATGACGCGGGCCCGGATCTCGTGGCCGTACGAGTGTCCGGTGGCCTTCTCGATGACCATGCCGGCGAGTACGTAGTTGGTGTTGGAGTAGCTCCAGTCGGTGCCGGGGGCGAAGTCCGGCTTGTGCTTCATGGCGATGCCGACCAGTTCGCGCGGGGTCCAGGTGCGGTAGCGGTTCTTGAAGAAGCCCTCGGCGAGGAAGACGTCCTTCACGAACCGGTCGTCCGAGGTGTACTCGGCGATTCCGCTGGTGTGGTTGAGGAGTTGGCGCAGCGTCACCTCGCGGCCGTCGTGCCCCTTGCCCCGGACGACGCCCGGCAGCCACTTCTCCACCCTGTCGTCCAGGGACAGCCCGCCCTCGGCCTCCAGTTGCAGCAGCACGGTGGAGACGAAGGTCTTGGTGATGCTGCCGACGCGGAAGTGGTCGCGGGCGGAGCGCGGTTCGCCCGTCTTCAGGTCGCCGACGCCCGAGGTGGCCTTCCAGACGCCGTGTTCGTCCTTGGCCTGGGCGGCGATGCCGACGACTCCGTCCTTCACATTGGCGTCCAGCGCCTTCCGGGTGGCGGCGTGGTCGCCTCTCCCCGGAGCGGCGGTGGGGACGGCCGCCACCGCCGGGACGGCCAGCGCCAGCGCGGCGGCCACGGCGGTCGCCGCCAGCAGAGTCGTACGGATCGAGCGGGACGAGCGGGAGGTGCGGGGCGTGTGAGTGGGGCGGGGCGGGCGTGCGGGCATGTGGGTGTTCCCCCTTCGGCCGGCGTTCTCGGCTGTTCCGAGAACGGTTCGGTCTGGGGACAGGACACCGGTGGTCCGCGCCGGGTTGAGCGGTCCGCGGCCGTTGAGCCGTTTTCAGCCCTTCCGGAGGACCAGCTCCGTATTGCGGTCGCCGGCCGTGCCGGTGAGCGTGTCGCGGCGGCCGGGGGCGTTGTAGGACAGCTCGCGGTAGAGGGCGGCGAGGCCGGTCTGCGAGAGGTCCGTGAAGTTCGTGGCGTGCGGGGCGGCCGATTCGATCAGGGTGGTGAAGAGGGAGAGCGTGCCGTCCTTGTTGTCCACCAGCTCGATGACCCGGGCGAGTTGCGGGAAGTCGATGTGGGAGGCCGTGGAGATCTCCCAGAAGGAGCCGCCGCTCGCCGCCGAGTGCGGGGTGACGCGGTTGCGGTGGCTGTGGCCGTTCACCCAGGCCAGAACGGAGCGGTGGCGGCCGAGCAGGGCGAGCACCTCGTCGCCGCCGTGGCGGGCCTCGGTGGGGCGGGCGGGGTCCTTGCGCAGGTTCCGCATCGACTTGCTGGTGTGGTGGCTGAAGACGACGGCGTACGAACCGTCCTTGGCCGCCTCCTTCAGCGTGCTGTCCAGCCACTTGAGCTGAGCCGTGCCGAGCGAGCCCTCGTAGTGGCCGCCGGGGTCGGTGGAGTCGAGGCTGATGCCGATGACGTCGTCGGCTACGCGGAAGGCGTAGTACTGGGTGCGGGCGTCCAGGTTGGCCTTCGAGTAGCCGTGGCCGACCGGGCCGGGGCCCGTGTGGGCCGGGTCCAGGTGGGCCTTCAGGTACTCCTGCGGGGTGAACGGGGCGCGGTTCTCGTCCGGGGTGACCGCACGCATCTTCTTCGCCTGGGCCTTGAGGATGGCCTTCCACTCGGCGCCCCGGGGGTCGCCGCCGCTCTTGACGTTGTCCCAGATGGCCTTGCCGACCTGCTCGTCCAGGGTCATCAACTTCTTGCCGCCGACGGCGAACTCGGCGAACCAGGAGTCGCCGGGGGCGTAGCAACCGCCGGGGAGGGAGTCGTGGTTGCCGACCGTGGAGTACCAGGGGACGTTCAGGCCGGGGCTGTTGACCTCGCGGATCGCGGCGGCCAGGAAGCCGTTCAGGCGGGGGAAGCCGAGCTGCTTGTCGGCGTCGCGGAGGGCCGCGTCCGGCTGCCAGTAGAGCTTCAGGCCGGAGTTCTGGACGCCCTCGTAGCGGCGCGGGTCACCGGAGTTGGGGGTGACGCGGCCACCGCTCATCACCTTCAGGAACCAGTCCAGTTCCGTCTTGGAGTTGTTGTCGGTGTTGTCGCCGGTCGTCATCACGAAGTGCAGCGGTGAGCCGGTCACCGGGGCGCCGCGCAGCGCGTTCACCCGCTCGACGAGCGAGACCGCGCCGGCCACGGACAGCGCCTCCTGCGGGCGCCAGGCGCTGGCGGTCTGGGCGCGGAGGTACTCGTAGCGCAGCGGGTGCTGGACGTCGACCACGTGCAGGTCGGTGAACTGCACGAAGGAGGCCAGTGCCGTACGGCGGTTCTCGCGGCCGGACTTGGGGGTCGCGAGGTCGCCGCGCACGACCCGCTTCCAGGCCGGGCCGCCGCCGAGGCGGCGGTAGCCGGAGGAGTTGCGGGGGGCGGCGGCCGAGGCGAGGGTGGTGCCTCGGGTGTAGGGCGCGAGGGGTGCGGCCGGGGCCTCTCTGTTGGAGAGGTTGGCGAGGGGGACCTCGGTGGCCGCGGCGCGGTCGGCGGCGGTGGTGGCGGCGTGGGCGTCGGTCTCCGGCCGCAGGGCGAAGCCGACCCCCGCGGCGAGGCCGACCGCGCCGGTGGCGGCGAGGAAGGCCCGGCGGTCAGGGTTGGTGGCGGCGGCAGCGACTGAGCGTATGCGCGACATGGCGCGGTCTCCCCGAGTGCGAACGCGTCGGAAGTGGTCGCGGGGCCGCTCCGCGGTGGGGGCCGGAGTGGGGTTCCCGCTCTTCCTTGATGCTTGGCAGCCGGGGTGGCCTGGACGTTAACGACGTCGCAACGGGTGGCGCCGATCACCGTACGTGGATCTTCGGGTACGGGGGCGTTCACTGGGGGTTCCCGAATGTGAGGGGGAGGGAAGGGAGTCGGTCACTCCTTGTTCATCTGGCGGGGTAGGGCACCTGTTCGCCGTGGGGGCTTCGGTGGTGCCGTGAGTGCGGGTGCGTCGTGGTTGTTCGCGCGGTTCCCCGCGCCCCTAAGCGGACACCGGTGGTTGCAGGTGGCCGTTCTCCGGGCGCTCCCTCCACAGGCCCAGAGCCGCGTCCACCAGGTCCACGCGGTCCAGGGCCGGGATCTCGTCCAGGGGGTGCCAGGCGGCCAGGTCCGTGGAGCCGTTCGTCTCGTGGCGGAGGTCGCCGCCGGTGATGTGGGCCTCGTAGACGATGCGGAGGGCCTGGAAGTCGACGGCGGCGCCGAGGCGGCGGGGGTGGTGGTGGCGCCTGGTGTCGATGCCGAGGAGGGTGGTGGGGGTGATGGTGTAGCCGGTCTCCTCGGTGGCCTCGCGGACGACCGTGTCGTACGGGTCCTCGCCGTGTTCCATGCCGCCGCCGGGCAGGGTCCACCGCTTCTCGCGTCCGTCCGGGGAGACCCAGCGGGCCAGCAGCAGGTGTCCGTCGCGGACGCAGACGGCGTAGGCCGCCACTCTCAACTCCTCGCGCATGACCAGACGTTAGCCAAAATGTCCGCTCAGGCGCGGCCGACGGCGACCGCATCGGTGGCGGGTTTACGCCATGACACAATTCCGCCTCGGTCAACACTCCCCAAACATGTGTCACTTCGGTAAGGCTGAGCGATCATCCGGTATCGCATAACGGACCGGACCGATCCGAAACCGCCGCTCGGATCATCAATGTTCGTTCTCACCTGAATCTCACCCACAGGGACGCTGATGACCCTCACCCCCCACCCCGGCCCCCGGCCGGGTGCGAGACGCGTGGCACGCGTAGCCGTGGCCGCGGGACTCGTCGCCGCGCTCTCCGCGGCAGGACCGATACCCATGGCCTTCTCGGCGGACGACCCTCCCCCACGGCCAAACGCGTGGGAGGTACCCTCAGCGGTCGTCCCGGCGGACGGCGGTGTCAAGTCCGCGCACGACAAGCTCGGCGCGACCGACGCCGACCTGCTCGCCGAGGCCAAGGCCGACGGCGACAAGAACATCACGATGATGATCGCCACCGCGCCCGGCAGGACCGAACAGGTCGCCGAGCAGCTGGACTCGGTCAAGGGCGGCTCAGTGGGCCGTACCTACGACAAGCTCGGCTACGTCCGCGCCACGGTCCCGACCAAGAGCGCCGACTCGGCCATCTCGGCCGCCGCGAAGCTCTCCTCGGTGCAGGGCATCGACCTGCGCCAGCAGATCGTCCTCGACGACCCCTCGCCGGCCGCGGACACCGCCGAGGGCGCGAAGACGCAGACCACGGTCGCCAAGACGTACCCGGCGCCGGACAAGAACACCCCCGCCGAGAACCCGTACAACCCGTCCTTCGAGACGGGCGCCGTCGACTTCGTGAAGCAGAACCCGAAGGCGGACGGCCGGGGCATCACCATCGGCGTCCTGGACTCCGGTGTCGACCTCGCGCACCCCGCGCTGCGGAAGACCACCACCGGCGAGCGCAAGATCGTCGACTGGGTGACGTCCACCGACCCGATCACCGACGGCGACGGCAGCTGGCGCCCGATGACGAACTCGGTCTCCGGGCCGACGTTCACCTTCGGCGGCCGGACCTGGACCGCGCCCTCGGGCACGTACTCGGTGAACACCTTCCGCGAGTCCGTCACGGCGGCCGGTGACGCCGCCGGTGACGTGAACCGGGACGGCGACACCACCGACGCGTGGGGCGTGCTCTACGACGCGGCGGCCGGCACGGTCACCGTCGACGTGAACCAGAACTTCGACTTCACCGACGACCGGCCGATGAAGCCGTACAAGGACGGCTACCAGGTCGGCTACTTCGGCACCGACGACCCGTCGACCGATGTCGCCGAACGCCAGCCGTTCGTCGTCGAGTTCCGCAAGGACGTCCCGATGGACCCCTTCGGGGGCGACTGGGTCGGCAAGAAGGCCGACTTCGTCAACATCGGTCTCATCTCCAGCGAGCACGGCACCCACGTCGCCGGCATCACCGCCGCGAACGGGCTGTTCGGCGGCAGGATGAACGGTGCCGCGCCCGGCGCGAAGCTCGTCTCGTCCCGCGCCTGCCAGTTCGGCCCCGGCTGCTCCAACGTGGCGCTCACCGAGGGCATGATCGACCTCGTCGTCAACCGTGGCGTGGACATCGTCAACATGTCCATCGGCGGCCTCCCGGCGCTGAACGACGGCAACAACGCGCGCGCCGCGCTCTACACCCGCCTCATCGACACCTACGGCGTCCAGCTGGTCATCGCCGGCGGCAACGAGGGCCCCGGCGCCAACACCATCGGCGACCCCGGCCTGGCCGACAAGGTCATCTCGGTCGGCGCGGCGATCTCCAAGGAGACCTGGGCCTCCAACTACGGCTCGCAGGTCACCAAGGACTACCAGCTGTTCAACTTCTCCTCGCGCGGCCCGCGTGAGGACGGCGGCTTCACGCCGACCCTGGTGGCGCCCGGCGCCGCCGTCAACACCACGCAGACCTGGCTGCCGGGCTTCATCGCCCCCGAGGCCGGCTACACGCTCCCGGCCGGCTACCAGATGCTGAACGGCACCTCGATGGCCTCCCCGCAGGCCGCCGGCGCCTCCGCGCTGCTGCTCAGCGCCGCCAAGCAGAAGGGCATCGACCTGACGCCCCTGAAGCTGCGGACCGCGCTGACCTCGACCGCCGACCACATCGACGGTGTCCAGGCGTACGCCGAGGGCGCGGGCCTGATCGACATCGTCGACGCGTGGAAGTCGGTCAAGGCGGGCGCGACGGCCCACGAGTACGCGGTCAAGGCCCCGGTCGACACCGCGATCGACTTCGCGCTGAAGACCCCGGGCTTCGGCACCGGCGTCTACGACCGCGAGGGCGGCCTGGAGGTCGGGCAGCAGAAGACGTACGACGTGACCATCACCCGTACCTCCGGCGCCGACAAGGCGATCCGCCACCGGCTGCGCCTGGAGAACAACGGGCACCACCCGTTCCGGATCGTCGGTTCCCACTCGGTCTCGCTGCCGTTGAACGTGCCGGTCACCGTGAAGATCGCCGCCAAGCCGAAGGACGCGGGCCTCACCAGCGCGATCCTGGAGATCGACGACCCGAAGACCGAGGGCATCGACCGTCAGGTCCTCAACACGGTGGTCGTCTCCGCGCCGCTGAAGTACACCCACTCGGCGTCCGGCACGGTCCAGCGCAACTCCTTCAAGTCGTACTTCATCACCGTCCCCGAGGGCGCCAAGACCCTCGAGGTCGCGATCAGCGGGCTGAAGGACAAGAGCCAGACCCGCTTCATCGCCAACCACCCGTACGGCACCGCGGTCGAGGACACCGGCTCGCCGTACTGCTACAGCAACTACCTCGACGGCAGCGGTTGCCGGCCGGACGTGCGCGCGTACGCCGACCCGCAGCCCGGCGTCTGGGAGATCGAGGTCGAGTCGCGCCGGACCTCCCCGGTGCTCGACAACACGTTCAAGCTGGACTTCTCGGTGTACGGCGCGAGCTTCGACCCGGAGGTCGTGACCGTGCCCGAGGCCAAGGTCGGCACCCCGACCGCCGCCTCCTGGAAGGTCACCAACGACCTCGCCCCCGTCGACGGCAAGCTGACGGGCGGCCCGCTGGGCTCGGCCAAGAGCGACCGGCCGACCATCGCCACCGGTGTCACCCAGACCTCCACGGTCGAGGTGCCCGCGGGCGCCGACTCCCTGGACGTCGCCATCGGCAACACGGCGGACACCGGCGCCGACCTGGACCTGTACGTGTACGACGCCGAGGGCACCCAGGTGGCGTTCGAGGCGGACGGCGACTCCGAGGAGTCCGTCTCCATCCCGAAGCCGGCCGCCGGTACGTACACCGTCGAGGTCGTCGGCTACGCGGTGCCGTCCGGGTCGACCGCGTACGACTACCGCGATGTGTTCTTCTCCTCCGCACTGGGCGGGATCAAGGTCGCGGACACCGCCGTCAAGCTCGGCACGGGCGCGACGGCCACCGTCTCCGGTGAGGTCGTCGCGGCGGCCGAGGCCCCGGCCGGCCGGGAGTTCTTCGGCCAGGTCCAGCTGGTGAACGCGCGCGGCACCGCGGCGGGCACCGGCAGCGTACGGATCGAGAAGGTCACGCCGTAGTGCGCCGGTAGTACTCCGGTAAGTACTCCGGTGGTGCGTGAGTGAAGGGGAGGGGCGGGTGTCCGGCAGGACACCCGCCCCTCCGTCGTCCGGTCCTCCCGCCTCAGCGGGTCACTCGCATCCCAGCCCCTTCGAGCCCGGCAGCGCCTCCTCGATCCAGGCCCGGTCGCGGGCGATCTCCGACTCCGTCGTGGTCCAGATGTCCGGCTGCGCGCTGTCCTCCGGGATGCCGACGAGGACGTGGTCGCCCTGCCGCAGCCGGGGCTCGACGTCGTGGGCCATGGGGAAGTCGATCCGCTTCTCGCCCTCGCCGGGCTTGATCCAGCGGTCCACCTCGACCGTGATCCGGTCGTGCGCGGCCCCGGGCACGGGTTCGACCCCGGTGACGGTGCCCTCGACGATGAGCCGGGCGCAGGCGACGTACCCCTCCTCGGTGAGCAGGCCGGAGTCGGTGTCCGCGCTCTCGTCGCGCTGTGCCCCGCCGTCCGACTTGCTGGCGGCGCCCGAGTCGGACGACGTCCCGTTCGCCCCGCCGCCGGTCTGGACGACGACCCAGCCGATGCCGAGGACGACGGAGGCCGCCGCGGCGGCGGCGAGGGTGCCGAAGGTGATCCTCAGGGCGCGCCGGGCGCGGGACGGCCGCGGCGACAGGGGTGTCACCGACGCGGTGGGGGCCGCCGCGGGCCCGGACACCCGCCCGGGGTCCGTCTGGGCACCGGCCGCGTCCCCCGGCCGCGCGGCCACGGGTCGCCCCGCCGAACCCCCGGCCGCGGCCTCCTGTCCCGTGGCCGCCAGCGCGTCACCGATCAGCCCCAGCTGCTCCCGCAGCAGCGCGATGTCCCCGGCGGCGGTGTCCCGGGCCGCCACGAACTCGCCGTCCCGCAGCGCCTCCTCGGACAGCGGTTCGTCCAGCAGGGCCGCCATCAGCGCGTCCATACCGGAGTGGAGGGGGCCGTCGAAGTCGGGCTCGTCGAAGGTGAATTCGTCAAGGGGGGATTCGTCGAGGGGGGATTCGTCGAGGGCGGAGCCGTCGGAGGTGGGTCCGTCGTACGTCGGAGTCTCGTGCCCGGCGTCGTGTCGGCTTTCTTCCTGGGCGGACACGTCACACCACCTCGTCCTCGTGCAGGCGGGTGCGCAGCGCGCGGACCGCCGAGTGGAGCCTGCTCTTGACCGTGCCCTCGGGGATGCCCAGTTCGTCGGCGATCCCACGGACCGGCAGGTCGGCGTAGAAGCGCAGGACGAGGACCTGGCGCAGGGCGTCGGGCAGTTCGTCCAGGCCCCGTGCGACGGCGAGCGAGAGCACGCTGGAGTCCTCGCCGGAGGGGTGCTCGTGCTGGCGCAGCGAGGCCAGCCGTTCGCCCAGGCGTTCCTGGCGCCGCTTGGCGCGATGCCAGTCCATCGCCAGGTTGGAGGCCACCACCGCCGCCCACGCGGACACGTCCCGCGGTGCCTCCCGGCCGCTCGCGGCCCGCTCCAGCAGCCGCAGCCGTACCTGCTGCACCCCGTCCAGCAGGTCCGACTGCGGCACACCGCCGAGCGCGAGCACGGCCCGCACCCGCCGTTCCTGGGCCGCGTCCAGTGGGTCGTCCGCCTCCGTGACCCCCTCGACGTGGCGCGCCTTTCTGCGCAGCACAGCCACCCCTCCCCCCTCCCGCGTTTCCCCTACGACGCCGGCACGGCCCGAAACGTTCGGCCGGCCCGGCCCGACTTCCCGGTCGGACGCGGAGGCGTACGTCACACCTTCGCGTGCACCCGGGTGCCGTGGGCAGGGTCGAGGCAGCACAGCTTGCGGTACGGGGCCGTCACGGGGCGAATTTCTCCAGCTCAGCCGGGGTGGAGGCCATAGAAGCGGCTCCGCCGCCGGGGGCGGTCGCGTCCCGTCCCTCGAACGTTCCGGTCAAAGGATTGGACACGCGGGCCGGGACTGACCGCATGATGGAAACGCCTCGGTCACGCCGCAGACACACACAAGCCACGTAAAAGGAGTCGCCGTGAGGGTCGGAATCGTCGGAGCCACCGGTCAGGTCGGCACGGTCATGCGCAGGATCCTCAAGGACCGTGACTTCCCGACGCGCGAGCTGCGTCTGTTCGCGTCCGCCCGTTCCGCCGGTTCGGTCATCGACGGGGTGACGGTCGAGGACGCGGCGACGGCCGACTACTCCGGCCTCGACATCGTGCTGTTCTCGGCGGGCGGCGCGACCTCGAAGGCGCTGGCCGAGAAGGTGGCGTCGCAGGGCGCGGTCGTGATCGACAACTCCTCCGCCTGGCGCCGCGACCCCGAGGTGCCCCTCGTGGTGTCCGAGGTGAACCCGCACGCGATCGCCGACCGCCCCAAGGGCATCATCGCCAACCCGAACTGCACGACGATGGCCGCGATGCCGGTGCTGCGTCCGCTGCACGACGAGGCGGGCCTCGAAGCGCTGGTCGTCGCCACCTACCAGGCGGTCTCCGGCTCCGGTCTCGCGGGCGTCGCGGAGCTGCACGGCCAGGTCCAGAAGGTCGCGGGCGACGCGGAGAAGCTGACGCACGACGGTTCGGCGGTCGACTTCCCCGAGCCCGGTGTCTACCAGCGGCCCATCGCCTTCAACGTCATCCCGCTCGCCGGTTCGATCGTCGACGACGGTCTGCACGAGACGGACGAGGAGCAGAAGCTCCGCCACGAGTCCCGCAAGATCCTGGAGATCCCCGGCCTCAAGGTCTCCGGCACCTGTGTCCGCGTCCCGGTCTTCTCCGGGCACTCCCTCCAGATCAACGCCCGCTTCGCCCGGCCGATCCCGGTGGAGCGCGCGACGGAACTGCTCGGCGGCGCGCCCGGTGTGGCCCTCTCCGACATCCCGACCCCCCTCCAGGCCGCCGGCCAGGACCCGTCCTTCGTGGGCCGTATCCGCGCCGACGAGACGGTCGAACACGGCCTCGCCCTCTTCGTCTCCAACGACAACCTCCGCAAGGGCGCCGCGCTGAACGCGGTCCAGATCGCGGAGCTGGTGGCGGCGGAGCTGAACGAGAAGTAGGCGGTCGGTACGCGGAAGGGGCGCCCCCGGATGCCGGGGGCGCCCCTTTGCGTGGTCAGAGGGCCAGTTGCTGCCGCAGGGCCCGGTCGATCTCCTTGAGCACGTGCGGCGGTACGACGCCGATCCGATGGCCGAACCGTGAGAGGTCCAGCACCTGAATCTGCTCGCACTGCGCCTTGGAGTCTTTCCGCAGGCCGCAGGCCGCAGTCCGCAGCGCGCAGGCGGACCTGGAAGGGCCAGACACGGGAGATGTCGGAGGTCACCGGCACCACCGCCAAGACCCCACGCCCCGCTCGGCCGGCCATGCGGTTGGCTGCGTTGTTGGTGACGAGGACCGCCGGACGCTTCCTGTCCGCCTCACTGCCGACGACCGGCGCCAGATCAGCCAGGTAGATGTCACCTCGACGCATCGGAGAGACCGTCCCCTGCCATGCGGTCCCACAGTTCCGCGTCTCCGCTCGCGTACCACTCGTCCCAGGCCGCGAGGTAGTCCTCCTCCAGAGCGGACTCGCGCAGCAACTGGACGGCGACACGTATTCACGGCGGACCTGGACAGTCCTTTCCGAGCCGCGTACCCATCGACGAACGCGACATCCTCCTGGGGCAGACTGACGCTGATCTTCATACCAAGAATGCTACTGATGAGGCCCGTCGGTACTACATACCCGCACACCCCCACCCCATGGAAGGATGGCGCAACCCACACATACCGAGGAGATGACCGCGTGCCTGGCACAAACCTGACCCGCGACGAGGCTCAGCAGCGGGCGGCGCTGCTCAGCGTCGACTCGTACGAGATCGATCTCGACCTCTCCGGCGCGCAGGAGGGCGGCACCTACCGGTCCGTGACCACGGTGCGCTTCGATGTCGCCGAGACCGGCGCGGCGTCCTTCATCGACCTGGTGGCCCCGGCGGTCCACGAGGTGACCCTCAACGGCGACGCGCTGGACCCGGCGGAGGTCTTCGCGGACTCCCGGATCGCGCTCCCGGGCCTGCTGCAGGGCCGGAACATCCTGCGGGTCGTGGCCGACGCCGCGTACACCAACACCGGTGAGGGTCTGCACCGGTTCGTCGACCCGGTCGACGACCAGGCCTATCTGTACACCCAGTTCGAGGTCCCGGACGCCCGCCGCGTCTTCGCGTCCTTCGAGCAGCCGGATCTGAAGGCGACCTTCCAGTTCACCGTGAAGGCCCCGTCCGGCTGGACCGTCATCTCCAACTCGCCGACGCCGGAGCCCAAGGACGACGTCTGGGTGTTCGAGCCGACGCCCCGTATCTCGACGTACATCACGGCGCTCGTCGTGGGCCCGTACCACTCCGTGCACAGCGTGTACGAGAAGGACGGGCAGAGCGTGCCGCTCGGCATCTACTGCCGGCCGTCCCTCGCCGAACACCTGGACTCCGACGCGATCTTCGAGGTCACCCGGCAGGGCTTCGCCTGGTTCCAGGAGAAGTTCGACTACGCGTACCCGTTCAAGAAGTACGACCAGCTGTTCGTGCCGGAGTTCAACGCGGGCGCGATGGAGAACGCGGGCGCGGTGACCATCCGCGACCAGTACGTGTTCCGTTCGAAGGTGACGGACGCCGCGTACGAGGTCCGCGCCGAGACCATCCTCCACGAGCTGGCCCACATGTGGTTCGGCGACCTGGTGACGATGGAGTGGTGGAACGACCTCTGGCTGAACGAGTCGTTCGCCACGTACACGTCGATCGCCTGCCAGGCCGACGCGCCGGGCTCGCGGTGGCCGCACTCCTGGACGACGTTCGCCAACTCCATGAAGACCTGGGCGTACCGGCAGGACCAACTGCCGTCCACGCACCCGATCATGGCGGAGATCAACGACCTGGACGACGTCCTCGTCAACTTCGACGGCATCACGTACGCGAAGGGGGCGAGCGTGTTGAAGCAGCTCGTCGCCTATGTCGGCCAGGACGAGTTCTTCCGGGGCGTGCAGGCGTACTTCAAGGCGCACGCGTACGGCAACACGCGACTGTCCGATCTGCTGGGCTCCCTGGAGGAGATCTCGGGCCGCGATCTGAAGGCCTGGTCGAAGGCGTGGCTGGAGACGGCGGGCATCAACGTCCTGCGCCCGGAGATCGAGACGGACGGGGAGGGCGTCATCACGGCCTTCGCGATCCGTCAGGAGGCCCCGGCGCTGCCCACGGGCGCGAAGGGCGAGCCGACGCTCCGCCCGCACCGCATCGCGGTCGGCCTGTACGAACTGGACGAGGCCAGTGGCAAGCTGGTCCGTGACGAGCGCGTCGAGCTGGACGTGGACGGCGAACTGACCGCCGTACCGCGGCTGGTGGGCAAGCGCCGCCCGGCGGTCGTCCTCCTCAACGACGACGACCTCTCCTACGCGAAGGTCCGCCTCGATGAGCAGTCCCTCGCGTTCGTCACCGAGCACCTCGGCGACTTCGAGGCCTCCCTCCCCCGCGCGCTGTGCTGGGCCTCGGCCTGGGACATGACACGTGACGCGGAGCTGGCGACCCGCGACTACCTGTCCCTGGTCCTCTCCGGCATCGGCAAGGAGTCGGACATCGGTGTCGTGCAGTCCCTGCACCGCCAGGTGAAGCTGGCGGTCGAGCTGTACGCCGACCCGACGGCCCGTGAGGCGCTGCTGACCCGCTGGACGGACGCCACGCTCGCGCATCTGCGCGCCGCCGAGGCCGCCTCCGACCACCAGCTGGCCTGGGCCCGCGCGTTCGCCGCGACCGCCCGCACCCCCGAGCAACTGGACCTCCTGGAGGGCCTGTTGGAGGGCACGCAGACGATCGAGGGCCTCGCCGTCGACACCGAGCTGCGCTGGTCCTTCGTGCAGCGGCTCGCGGCGGTGGGCCGGTACGACGAGGCGGAGATCGCCGGCGAGTACGGGCGGGACAGGACGGCCGCCGGTGAGCGGCACGCGGCCACGGCCCGTGCCTCCCGCCCGACCGCCGAGGCCAAGGCGGAGGCCTGGGCCCAGGTCGTCGAGTCGGACAAGCTGCCCAACGCCCTCCAGGAAGCGGTCATCGGCGGCTTCGTCCAGACCGATCAGCGCGATCTGCTCGCCACGTACACCGACAAGTACTTCGAGGTGGTGAAGGAGATCTGGGAGTCCCGCTCCCACGAGATCGCCCAGCAGATCGCCATCGGCCTCTACCCGACCGTCCAGGTCTCGACCGACACCCTGCGCAAGACCGACACCTGGCTGACCGGCGCCGAGCCCACCGCGGCCCTGCGCCGTCTGGTCTCGGAGTCCCGCTCGGGCGTGGAACGCGCCCTGAGGGCCCAGGCGGCGGACGCGGCGGCGCCCTCGGCGTAGCGAGGACCGCCCGCACGACCACGCCACCCGGCGTATGACGGGGGCGCCCGGTGATGTCACCGGGCGCCCCCTTTCCGTGCCGGTCGGCCGGGGCGACGTCAGGCGCCGGACGGGCGCCGGACGGTCGGCGTCGGCCGGTGTGCCGTGCCGCGTGGTGCCGCCAGTGGGCGGTCGTTCCGTGGCGGTGTGCGGTGTGGCCGGAGTTGGCCGAGGACCGTCGCGCCGAAGGCGATGGTCATGCCGAGGAGTTGGAGCGGGGTGAGGGACTGGCCGAGGGCCGCCCAGCCGACGACGGCGGCGGTCAGGGGGGAGAGGGGGCCGAGGAAGGTGACCTGGGTGGCGGAGAGGCGGCCGATGCCCCGGAACCAGAGCCAGTAGGAGACGGCGGTGTTGGCGAGGGCGAGGTAGAGGTAGCCGCCGATCGCCCGGGTGTCCAGGGCCGGGGGCGCGCCCTCGATCAGCAGGGTGAGCGGGGCGATCAGCAGGCCGCCGGCGGTCAGTTGCCAGCCGGTGAGGGCGAGCGGGCCGACGCCGGGCGGGCGGCCCCAGCGCTTGGTCAGGACCGTGCCGGTGGACATGGAGGCGGTGGAGGCGAGCGCCGCGACCAGGCCGACCGGGTCCAGCGCGCCCGCCGCCTTCAGGACGACCAGGCTGACGCCGAGCGCCGCCGCGATCCCGGTGAGCAGGGTGCGTACGGTCGGCCGCTCCCCCAGCAGCACGGTCGCCAGGCCCGCGACGAACAGCGGGCCGACCGAGCCGACGACCGCCGCCATACCGCCCGGCAGCCGGTACGCGGAGAGGAAGAGCAGCGGGAAGAAGGCGCCGATGTTCAGCGCGCCCAGCACCGCGGCCTTCCCCCACCAGACCCCGCTGGGCAGCCTGCGCGAGAGCGCCAGAAGCAGCAGCCCCGCCGGCAGCGCCCGCGCCAGGCCCGTGAACAGCGGGCGGTCGGCCGGCAGGAACTCCGTCGTCACGGCGTAGGTGGTGCCCCAGGAGATGGGGGCGAGCGCGGTGAGGGCGATGAGAGGGGGTCGACCCGCGGTGGGCGTGGCGCGCGCGGTGAGCGGGGTGGGCGCGGTCATGGGGCGCATCCTTCGCGACTCGATTAGCTTGCTTGCAATTAGCTTAACGCTAAGCAACTTTCCGTCAAGCCACTTTCTTGCGGCCGACCCGTCGGCGGCCGATACTCACCCCATGAACGCGCGCCCCGAGCCCGACCGGCCCCTTCGCGACCCCGTCGACGCGATCATCGACCAGTGGGCGCTCGCCCGGCCCGATCTGGACACCACCGCGATGGAGGTGTTCGGCCGCGTCAACCGGCTCGCACGGACGCTCGGCGACCGGATGGAGAAGGCGTACGCGCGGTTCGGGATCTCGCGCGGCGAGTTCGACGTGCTCGCGACCCTGCGGCGGTCCGGCGAGCCGTACACGCTCTCGCCCCGCGAACTCTCCGCCACCCTGATGCTCACCACCGGCGGGATGACCGGCCGCCTCGACAAGCTCGAACGCGCGGATCTGCTCCGCCGCTCCCCCGACCCGCACGACCGCCGCGCCCTCCAGGTCACCCTGACCGACGAGGGCCTGCGTCTCGTCGACGACGCCGTGGCCGCGGGGCTCGCCATCCAGACCGAGGCGCTCTCCCCGCTGAACGACGAACAGGCCGGCCAGTTGGCCGGCCTGTTGAGGACGCTGGTGGTGGGGACGGGGGCGTAGAGGAGCGGCCCGGACGGCGGCCGGATCACACCTCGGAGCCCAGCGGCTTCCCCGGCTCCAGCGACTCCCCCAGCGGCTCCCCCAGCCACTCCCTCAGCGCCGCCTCGACCGTCGCGTCGTCGACGGCGTCGTCCGCCGCCCAGGCCACGTATCCGTCGGGCCGGACCAGCACGGTCGTACGACAATCACTCGTCCAGTGGCCGACGGCGAGGCGGTCGCCCCGGTCACCCTCGGGCTCCCGGCCGGGCGGGGTGACGAGGACGAACCGGCCGCCGCGCAGGGACTCGTGGAGGCGGCCGGTGATGAGGGCGACGTCCGGGACGCGGGTGCCGACCAGGCGGTGGGCACCGCGCGGTGCCGCGTACCGGTAGCCGATACCGGTGATCCGGCCGACCGCCCTGGTGCGGACCGGGGCGACCTGGTTGACCAGGGTGGTGAGGGCGGTGCGGAGCCCCAGCATCCAGGGGGACTTGGCCATGGCGAGGCGGACGATGCCCCCGCTGCTGCGGAGCACGGCCCGGCCGACGGGGTGGCGTTCGGCCTCGTAGGTGTCGAGGAGCGCGGGGTCCGCGTGGCCGCCCAGGACGGCGGCGAGCTTCCAGCCGAGGTTCGCGGCGTCCTGGAGACCGGTGTTCATGCCCTGCCCGCCGGCCGGGGTGTGGACATGGGCGGCGTCACCGGCGAGGAAGACACGGCCGACGCGGTACGCGGGGGCCTGGCGCTCGTCGCTGTGGAAGCGGGACATCCAGCGGGCGTCGCGCATACCGTAGTCACGGCCGAGGGCGAGCCGGGTGATCTCCCTGACCTCGTCGAGGCCGAGCGGCTCGCTGTCGGGGACGTCGTGGCCCCGGTGCCAGCCGATGACCCGGTGGTAGCCGTCGCCGAAGGGCGCGATGAAGGCGAAGGCGTCGCCGACGGCGTTCGCGGTCAGCACCTGGGCGGGTTCCTCGTCGAGCCGTACGTCCGCGAGGACCACCGAACGGATGACCGACTTCCCCGGGAACGGCAGCCCGACCGCCGTACGGACCGCGCTGCGGTGCCCGTCCGTCCCGACGACGTACGCGGCGATGAGCCGGTCCGTCCCGCCGTCGGCCGTGCGGACGACGACCGTGACGCCGCCCTCTTCCCCGCCCGCTCCCACGCCCGTGGCCGTGCCCGCGTCCGTGCCTTGCTCGATGGCGGTCACCTCCGTCTCGTACCGGAACCGCACCCCGGCCTCCACCGCCCGGCGCTCCAGGACCTCCTCCACCTCGTACTGCGGGATGACCAGCAGATGGTTGAAGCGGGAGGGGAGGGTATCGAGGCGTACGGAGAGGCGGCCGAAGAGGTTGATGCGGTCGAGGGTGCGGCCCTTTGCCTCCAGCGCGTCGGCGAGGCCCCGGGCGTCGAGCTGCTCCAGCGTGCGGGCGTGCACGACGAAGGCCCGGGAGAGGTTGCTGATCCGGTGACCTCGCTTCTCGACGAGCGTGACGGGGACACCGGCGGCGGCGAGGTCGCCCGCCAGCAACAACCCGGTGGGGCCCGCGCCCACGACGATGACGTGGCGCTCGCTGGTCTCTCCGTTCATGGCGGCCTCCTGCCGACGCGGGTGACTCGACGGCTGCTTGCCAACGTTTGTTGGCCAACACCTGTTGTCAACGTAAGGACACCCGGCTGGACTGTCAACACGCGTTGGCCTACGTTTGTTGGCATGACCGATACGGAAGCCGCGCCTCCCGCGCGAACACCCCGCCGCTCCGACGCCACCCGGCAGGCGATCCTCCGGGCCGCGCGCGAGCGGTTCGCGGCCGACGGGTACGACCGGGCCACCATCCGGGCCATCGCCAAGGACGCGCGGATCGATCCGTCGATGGTCATGCGGTACTACGGCTCGAAGGAGGGCCTGTACGCGGCGGCCCTCGACGTCGATCTGCGGCTGCCGGACCCGGACTCGTTCGACGCGGGGGACGTGGGCCGGGTGCTGGTGAGCCACTTCCTCGACCTCTGGGAGGAGAACGAGGTGCTCACCGCGATGCTCCGGGTCGGCGCGACGAACCAGGCGGGCGCCGAGCGGATGCAGGGTGTCTTCCGGGACCAGTTGCTGCCGCTCGCGCGGCGGGTGTGCCCGGACCCCGAACAGGCGCCGACGCGGGCGGCGCTGTGTTCGTCACAGGTGCTGGGGCTGGCGCTGGCGCGCTATGTCCTGCGGTTCGGGCCGGCCGTCGCGCTGAGCCGTGAGGAGATCGTGGAGTGGCTGGGGCCGACGGTGCGGCGGTATCTCACGGCGCCCCGGCCGTAGCGGCGCGTGCCGGGAACGCGTCGAGGGCACCCTCCGCACCGGTGTGCGGAGGGTGCCCTCAAGGCAGTCAGGCCTTGGCCTTCGCCTTGGCCTTGGCCTTCGGCTGACGGTCCGTCGACCCGTCCAGGACCATCACGAGACCGGTGATCACCGCGAACAGGGCGAGCGGCGCGACGACGAAGAGGCCGAGCGTCTCGATCACGCTGAGGCCCGGACCCGGGTCGTCGCCGTCGTCGGGCGTCAGCGCGAGGGCGGGGGACGACATGAGCAGCATCATCAGCGTCGTACCGGCAGCCAGGGCGCCGGCGCGCAGGGCGTTCTTCTTGTCCACGCGCTAAAGGTAACGAACGCGGGTGAGCTTCGCTGAACCGGGGGCGCCTAATGGCTCGGGGGGGTGGGGGTTCGTGGGCGGGTGCGGGTGCGTGGGGCTTCTCGCGCGGTTCCCCGCGCCCCTGAAAGATTCAGGCCCCCGCGGGCCTGAAAGACCACGGCCCCGCGCCCCTGGAAAGCAAGGGGCGCAGCCCCTGCTTTCCAGGGGCGCGGGGAACTGCGCGACCAGCCCCCACGCACCCGCACCCGACAACGCACCCCCGGCGGAGCTATGACGCGCCCCCGCCCCTCAATACATCCACCAACGCGTACAGCCGAGGGGACGCCGCCAGGTCCTCCAGTGTCACGGGGCGACCCGTCGCGTCGGCGATCGGGAGGCGCCAGTTCGGATACTGATCCCACGTGCCGGGCAGATTCTGCGGACGCCGGTCGCCGAGCGTGTCGGGGAGCCAGAGTCCGATCATGCGTGCGGGCGTACGGAGCAGGAACCGGTGGACAGCCTGGATCCGGTCCTCCTCGGAGGTCGTGGAGATGCCCCCGCCCGCCCCCTTCAGCAGGCCCAGCCGGGCGAGAAGGGCCAGCCACTCACCCGCGTCGGCCGCGGCCTCGGCCCGCTCCTCGGCCAGCGAACGGGTGAGCAGCCCCAGCCCGTGGCGGAGATCGACGTGGTCGCAGGTCAGCCGGGACGCCGTGGGCGGGAGGTCGTGCGTGGTGGCGGTGGCGAGACAGTTCGCGCGCCAGCGCTCCGGCGGCAGGGGGCGGCCCGTGCCCTCCCAGTCGCGCTCGAACCACAGGACGGACGTGCCGAGCACACCGCGCGCGTCGAGGGCCTCGCGAACCCCCGGCTCGACCGTGCCGAGATCCTCGCCGATCACCAGCGCCCCGGCCCGTGACGCCTCCAGGACCAGGATCGCGAGCATGGCGTCCGCGTCGTAACGGACGTAGGTGCCCTCGGTCGGGGCCTGGCCCTGGGGCACCCACCAGAGGCGGAACAGGCCCATGACGTGGTCGATGCGGAGGGCGCCCGCATGGCGCAGGAGGGCGCGCAGGAGGTGGCGGTAGGGGGCGTATCCGGACTCGGCGAGACGGTCGGGGCGCCAGGGCGGCAGGCCCCAGTCCTGGCCCCGGGAGTTGAAGGCGTCGGGGGGCGCGCCGACGGACATGCCGGCCGCGAAGAACTCCTGCTGCGCCCAGGCGTCGGCACCGCCGGGGTGCACGCCGACGGCCAGGTCGTGGACGAGTCCGATCGGCATGCCCGCGTCGCGCGCGGAGCGCTGCGCGGTGCCGAGCTGGGCGTCGGTCAGCCAGGCCAGCCGGGTGTGGAAGTCGACGCGGTCCATCAGCTCGCCCCGGGCGCGCGCCGTCTCGGCGGAGCGCGGGTCGCGCAGGCCCGCCGGCCAGCGCTGCCAGTCGGAGCCGTAGACCTCGGCGAGCGCGCACCAGGTGGCGTGGTCCTCCAGCGCCTCGCCCTCCTCGGCGAGGAAGTCCCAGTACGCGGCCCGTCGCCCGGGGCCGAGTTCCACGGCGCGCACCTGTTCCAGGGCCTCGCGCTTGAGGTCCCACACGGCGTCCCGGTCGATCAGCTCACCCTTGTCCAGGACGGATTCCCGCAGCCGCGCGGCCCGTTCCCGCAAGGAGTCCGGGGTGGGGGCGTACGGGTATTCGTGGATGTCCTCGACGCGCAGATGGACCGGGTCCGGATAGCGGCGGGAGGACGGGCGGTACGGGGAGGGGTCGGTGGGGGTGCCGGGGACGGCCGCGTGCAGCGGGTTGACCTGGACGAATCCGGCGCCGAGTGCGCGGCCGGCCCAGGCGGTGAGTTCGGCGAGGTCGCCGAGGTCGCCCATGCCCCAGCTGCGGCGCGAGAGGAGCGAGTAGAGCTGGACGAGGAGGCCGTAGGTGCGGCCGGGCGGGGCGGGCAGCCGGGCCGGGGCCACGACGAGGTGGGTGCCGGCGGTGCGGCCGTCGGGGGTGGTGGCGCGCAGGGCGTGCACGCCCGGGGGCAGGTTCTCGATGCCGGTACGGACTTCGCCCTGTTCGGTCTCGACGCGCAGCCGGGTGCCGTCCGGGAGGGCGGTCAGCGCGGCGGGCGGCGCGCCGTCGGCCCACCGGACCACGGTGGGCGGCAACAGCCGTGCGTCCAACTGCCGTTCGCGTGCCGCGAGGGCGGCCGTCACGGCCTCCGGGGTGCTCGCGTCGACGTCCAGCGCGGCGAGGGCGGCGACGACCGCGCCGTCCGAGGCCGCGACCGTACGGTCCGGTGAGGGGCTGTAGGAGGTGGCGACGCCGTGCAGTGCGGCGAGCCGGGCCAGTGGGGTGCCGGGCATCGGGCTCGAACCCCCTGGATCTTCGTGCATCTAGACCCCCGCTGCGGCGCCGTGGGACGTGGGTTCACTGGTGAGGGGTGCCGCGTCGGTGAGGGGCGGCTCGCTGGTGAGGGGCTCGGCGTCGGGGAGCGGGGGCTCGCTGGTGAGCGGGGCGTCGGCGCAGGGGCCCTCGGCGCTGAAGACGCAAGTGTGGGGCTCGTGGAGCTCGTACGGCTCCGCGGTGCGTTTGGAGCGGGCCTGGGTCGGAAGGTGAGCCGGTGCGGCCACGGGGGCCTCCTTGTCGTCGTACGGCGATGGATGCGGGTCCGGGGGTACTCCAGCCCTACCCAGCGCGCGCCACCGCAGACGTGGGTGGGCGGACATCGTGGCTTTGCTCACTCCCGCGGTCACTATTCACTCAGTACATATACTCGGTGCATACTGGAGGGCATGAGCACCCGTCACATCCTGTTGGGGCTGCTCGCCGGTGGGCCGAGCCATGGCTACGACCTCAAGCGACGGCACGACGAACGCTTTCCGCAGGCCCGCCCGCTGGCCTACGGGCAGGTCTACACGACCCTGCAGCGGCTGGTCCGCGACGGGCTCGCCGAGATCGACGGCACCGAGGCGGACAGCGGCCCGGAGCGGACCATGTACCGCTCGACGGCCGAGGGGGCGCGCGAGCTGACCGCGTGGGCCGGGGCGATCACCCCGCCCGCGCCGTTCGTGACCAACGAGATCTTCACCAAGCTCGTC
Source organism: Streptomyces phaeolivaceus (assembly GCF_009184865.1). Lineage (NCBI taxonomy): Bacteria > Bacillati > Actinomycetota > Actinomycetes > Kitasatosporales > Streptomycetaceae > Streptomyces > Streptomyces phaeolivaceus. The sequence goes on from NZ_CP045096.1 coordinate 3,121,369, forward strand.
GTCTCGATCCTGGCCGGCGGCGACCCGGCCGCCCACCTCCGGGCGCAGCGCACGGCGCACATGACGCGCATGCGTGAGCTGACCGGCGTGAAGACCGCGCCGGGAGCCGATCTCGCGACCGTGCTCGCGGCGGACTACGCCCTCAACCATCTCGACGCCGATCTCCGCTGGATGAACACCACGGCGGCCCGGCTGACCACCCTGACCGCGGAGGTCGACGCAGCATGACCGAGAAGAACGCGGGTCCCCTGCCGCTGCTCGCGGCGCGCGGGCTCGTCAAGGCGCACGGCAGGACGAAGGCGCTGCGCGGCGCCTCGCTGGAGCTGGGCGAGGGCGAGATCCTCGCCGTGACCGGGGCCAGCGGCAGCGGGAAGTCCACGTTGCTGCACTGTCTGGCGGGCATCGTCCGGCCGGACGAGGGCGCGGTGACATATGCCGGGAAGCAGCTCGACCGGCTTCCCGAGAAGGAGTTGAGCGAGCTGCGCCGGACGGACTTCGGGGTCGTCTTCCAGTTCGGGCAGCTGATACCCGAGCTGACGGCCGTCGACAATGTCGCGCTGCCGCTGCTGCTGGCCGGCACGTCCCGGCAGGAGGCGCGGGAGCGGGCCGGTGCGTGGCTGGAGCGGTTCGGCGTACGCGGGCAGGAGGAGCAGCGGCCCGGTGAGCTGAGCGGCGGCCAGGCGCAGCGGGTGTCGCTGGCGCGGGCGCTGGTGACCACGCCCAGGGTGGTGTTCGCGGACGAGCCGACCGGGGCGCTGGACTCGCTGGCCGGCGAGCAGGTGATGGTGGCGCTGACGCACGCGGCCCGGGAGTCCGGTACGGCGGTGCTGCTGATCACGCACGACGCGCAGACCGCGGCGTACGCGGACCGCGAGGTCACGCTGAAGGACGGGGTCGTGGTGTCGGAGGCCGGCGCGGCACTGGAGGTGTCCCGGTGAAGCCGCCGGTGAGGACACCCGCGCACACGCCGGTGAAGGCGCCGGCGAACGATCTCCGTCTCGCCCTTCTGCTGGTCCGGGGGTCCGACCGGCGGGAGTGGTGGCGGGTGACGCTGACGGCCCTCGGGGCGGCCCTGGCCACCGGCTTCGGCACCGCGGCGGCCACGCTGGCCTCGCTGGAGGGCCAGTACAGCGTGGAGTTCGGCCACGGTCTGCTCGATCACCCCGGCGAGCGCTCCGGGGTGATCGTCACCCTGCTGCTCCTGCTGGTCCCGGTGCTGGGCTTCCTCGGCCAGTGCACCCGGGTCGGCGCCGTCCACCGCGACCGGCGGCTGGCGGGGCTGCGGCTGGCCGGGGCGTCGGCGGCCCAGGTGCGGCGGATCGCGGCGCTGGAGACCGGGGTGGCCTGTCTGCTCGGCTCCCTCGTCACCACGGTCTTCTTCGTGCTGCTCCTGCTGAGCACATGGACCCCGCCCGCCCTGGCCTGGGCCGGTGTCGCCGTGGTGGCGCTCGGGGTACCGGCGCTGGGCGCGGGCGCGAGCGTGCTGGCGCTGCGCCGGGTGGTCGCCTCGCCGCTGGGCCGGGTGCGCAGGGTGCGGCCGGACACGGGCCGCGGGCCCGGGTGGGTGTTCCTGGGCGCGGTGGCCCTGGTGGTGCTCGGGGCGCTGCTCGCCGTCGCCAACACCAACCGCTACATGCCCGGCGGCAAGTTCGGCCAGGCACCGCTGATCGTCGGCGGCGCGCTGCTCGCGGTGGGCGCGGGCGCGGTGCTGCTGTCCGGCGCGGTCTCGCTGCTCACCGGGCGGCTGCTGGCCCGGCGCACCGGGAGCCCGGCGGTGCTGATCGCCGCCGAGCGGCTGCGCGACGACCCGTGGGCGGCGGCCCGGACCCATGCGGCCGTCCTCATGGGGGTCGTGGCCGGCAGCGGATTCATCGGCGTACGGCGGGCGCTGCTCACGGACATCGCCACGTATGACTACCTGGCCGAGCGCGACGACTTCTACGTCACCGGCCTCAACCTCACCGCCGCCGCCATCCTCGTCGGCTTCGCCATCACCCTCTTCGCCCTGGCCGTCGGCACCGCCGAGTCCCTCGCCACCCGCCGCCGGGGCCTGGCCGCCCAGGTCGCCGCCGGGGTGCCGTACGGGGTGCTGCGCCGCGCGCTGCTGCTGGAGACGGCCCTGCCGCTGGCGCCGTCGGTGCTGGTCGCCGGTCTCGGTGGCACGGCGATCGCCGTGGTGTACGCCACGGCCCTCGGTGACGGCCTGGTCGTCCCCTACGGCGCCTTCCTGGTGCCGCTCGCGGTCTACGGCGCCTGCCTCCTCGCCGCCGCCACGGCCCTGCCCCTGCTGCGCCGCACGGTCCGGCCCACGGAGCTGCGGTACGCGTAGGACCCGGCGCCCGGAGAGATCCGGGCGCCCCCACTGTCACGCACGAGCCTCCGCGCGCCCTCGCGCTACTTGGGCACGCCCGAGGGCGCGATCGGCGTGGCCCGTTCCGACTGGGGCGAGGCCGTGTTGGCGTAGACGGACGGGGCCGAGACGCCGGCCGTCGGGTCGGCGTCCTCGTCGGCGACGAGGGCCGGGACACCGCCGACGATGCGGATGTCGGCGGCGTCGAAGGCCTTCTTGATGCGCCAGCGCAGCTCGCGCTCGACGGTGAGGGCCTTGCCCGGCATGGTCTTGGCGGAGACGCGGACGACCATCGAGTCCAGCAGCACGTCGTCGAGGCCGAGGACCTCGATGGGACCCCAGAGCAGCTCGTTCCAGGGGTCCTCCTTGCTCATCGCCTCGCCGACCTCCACGAGGGTGCGGCGGACCTTGTCGAGGTCCTCGTCGTAACGGACGGTGACGTCGACGCCGGCGGTGGCCCAGCCCTGGGAGAGGTTGCCGATGCGCTTGACCTCGCCGTTGCGGACGTACCAGATCTCGCCGTTGTCGCCGCGCAGCTTGGTGACGCGCAGGCCGACCTCGATGACCTCGCCGGAGGCGACGCCCGCGTCCACGGTGTCGCCGACGCCGTACTGGTCCTCCAGGATCATGAAGACACCGGAGAGGAAGTCCGTGACCAGGTTCCGGGCGCCGAAACCGATGGCGACGCCCGCGACACCGGCGGAGGCCAGCAGCGGGGCGAGATTGATCTCGAAGGTGCCGAGGACCATCAGGGCGGCGGTGCCCAGGATCAGGAAGGACGCCACCGAGCGCAGTACCGAGCCGATGGCCTGGGAGCGCTGGCGGCGGCGCTCGACATTGACCAGCAGCCCGCCGAGGGCGCCGCCCTCGACGCCCGGGACCGCGCGGTTCATCCGGTCTATCAGCTTGGTGATCGCCCGCCGGACCACCACTCTCAGCACCGCCGCTATCACCACGATCAGCAGGACGCGGAGACCGATGGCCAGCCATGTGGACCAGTTCTCCTCGACCCAGCTGGCGGCGTTGGTCGCGCTCTCCTGGGCATCCTCCAGCGAGGGCACGGCGGGCGTCGTCGACGTCTCGGAGGGAGACGGCGACGGCGAGGCGGCCAGGAGGAGGGACAGGGAAGAAACGGACGACACGGCGGGAACCTCCAGGTGCGTTATCTGCCCTCCGGCACGGCGGTCAAGATCCATCGGGTCACGGAAAGGTCACCGGACGGGCAGGCCCACCACACTAACGGGGCATTGCGTGGAGGTCGTCGCCATGTTCGAGGGAGACAGGGCGCTCACCAGGGAGTGAAGGGCGCACACGGCGGGGGATGAATCAGGGTGTGGTCGAAAACACTCCCAGCCCGTTACCGGGACATGGTGGCGCTTCCACCAGGCATGAGGGGAGACTGACTACGGATCGTCCACGGCGCGAGCCACGCGCCGCCGGCGTACAAGGAGGCATCCGTGCCGCACGTCCTGGTCCTCAACGCGTCGTACGAGCCGCTCGGTGTCGTACCGCTCCGCCGCGCGCTCGTCCTCGTCCTGGAGAACAAGGCGATCTCCCTGGAAGAATCCGGCGCCTATCTGCACAGCGCGACCGTCACAATCCCCGCACCCAGCGTGGTCCGGCTCAAGCGATTCGTCCGGGTTCCCTATCGGGGGCCCGTTCCTCTGACCCGTCGGGCGCTGTTCGCCCGTGACGGGGGCCGGTGCATGTACTGCGGTGGCGTCGCAACCAGCGTCGACCACGTCATCCCGCGCAGCCGCGGGGGCAAGCACGTCTGGGACAACGTCGTCGCGTCGTGCCGCCGCTGCAACCATGTCAAGGCCGATCGCCATCTCGTCGAGATCGGCTGGCGGCTCCGCCACAAACCCGCCCCGCCCACCGGGCTGGCCTGGCGCATCATCGGCACGGGCCATAGGGACCCGCGCTGGCTGCCCTACCTACAGCCCTTCGGCGCGGACGACGCGATGGCCCGGATCGACGGCATCTCCGCCTGACGGTCCGGGTCTTCGCATGACCGGGTGCCCCGCGACGGGGCGCCCGGAACGCTCACATCCGGTTGACCTGCGGATTCGTTACCGTCTTCACAGGTACCCCGTGTTCCTCCCGCACATGTGATCGCTTAGTGTCACCCCAACAGCGGGCCCTTGTTCTGGAGCGCAACGCCCAGGGGCCCGCCGCGAATGTGGGGACTCATGCGCAAGCTCGCCATAGGTGCCGCCGTGTCCGGCGCCCTGGCTCTCACCGGTCTGGCCGCGCCCGCCGCGCTGGCCGACTCGCCGGACCTGACCTTCGGCGCCGTCACGGTCAACAACGGCAAGCCGATCGTGGTCGGCACCAGGGCCGCCGTGACCGTGCCGGTCACGTACAGCTTCACCCGGCCGGCCGACCTCGTGATCGACTACAAGAACAACTTCCTGGGCATCGTCCTCTACCGGGGCAAGTCACTCATTGAGCCCGACAACGCTCTGGACAGTTCCTCGAAGAAGCCCGCCTGCACCACGACCGCGACCACCGACACCACGGTGGCCGAGTCCTGCTCGACGAAGCTCACCGTCGATCCGCGCGAGTACCTCTTCGAGGGCGCGGACGCCACCACCTGGAAGGCCTCCGCCTTCTACGTCGAGTCGGCGGCCGACCTCGACGACTCCGACGGGCACATCAGCTTGCACACCGGCTTCGACGCGTGGGGCCCGCTCGGCACCGCCAAGCTCCAGCGGCTCGCCAAGGCCACCGTCAACGCCACCCCGGAGCCGGTCGTCAAGGGCGGGACCCTGACCGTCAAGGGCGGTCTGACCCGCGCGGACTGGAACACCGGCAAGTACGCGGGCTACAAGGGCCAGAAGGCCACCCTCCAGTTCAAGGCCAAGGGCGCCACCGCCTACACGGACGTGAAGACGGTGACCTCCGGTACGGCCGGCGCCCTCAAGACCACCGTGAAGGCGTCCAAGGACGGCTCGTACCGCTACAGGTTCGCGGGCACGACCACCACCGCGGCCGTGACGTCCGCGGCGGATTACGTCGATGTGAAGTAGTCCTCGGCCTCCGTGGCCGACACCGCCCCCAGGTAACGACTCCGTTGCCGGGGGCGGTTTTTGTTGGCCGGATATTGACGCTCACCTGGTCTAGTCCTATCGTCCTGGCATCCGACAGGAAACTTTCCTAACAGTTGGGCAGGTGGCGGACCATGGCAGGAACCCCCCGCGTACTGCGCGCCATGAACGACCGCGCCGCACTCGACCTGCTGCTGGAGCACGGGCCGCTCTCCCGGACCCGGCTCGGCAAGCTGACGGGGCTGTCCAAGCCGACCGCCTCACAGCTCCTGGCCCGACTCGAAGCCGCCGGACTCGTGATCGCCACGGGCACCGGCACGGACGGGTCCGGCGCCGGCGCGAGCGACTCGGGCGCGGGCCGACCCGGCCCCAACGCCCAGCTCTACGCGGTCGACCCGACCGCCGCCTACGCCGCCGGGCTCGACGTCACCCCCGAACGCGTCCTGGCCGCCGTCGCCGACATCACCGGCCGCACGGTCGGCGAGCACGCCGTCCCCACCCCCGGACGACGCCCCGCCGAACCCGTCGTACGACAGGTCACCACCGCGCTCGACGGGGCGGTCAAGGCCGCCGGGCTCGTCCGGTCCGATGTGCGCCGCCTGGTCATCGGCACACCCGGCGCCTTCGACCCGGGCACCGGACGGCTGCGGTACGCCTCGCATCTGCCCGGCTGGCACTCCCCCGCCCTCCTCGGTGAACTCGCCGCCGCGCTGCCGATGCCGGTGGAGTACGAGAACGACGTGAACCTCGCCGCGCTGGCCGAACAACGGCTGGGCGCGGCCAAGGGCCACGAGGACTTCGTCCTGCTGTGGAACGAGGGCGGTCTCGGCGCGGCCGTGATACTGGGCGGACGGCTGCACCGGGGCTTCACCGGGGGCGCCGGCGAGGTCGGGTTCCTGCCCGTGCCCGGGGTGCCGCTGGTCCGTCAGGTCACCAAGGCGAACAGCGGGGGCTTCCAGGAGCTCGCCGGTTCGCAGATCATCCCCCGGCTCGCCCGTGAGCTGGGCATCTCCCCGATCCCGGAGGGGCCGTACGCCGAGGTCGCGGCGGAGCTGGTGGCCCGCGCCGCCGCCGACCCCGACTCCGGGTCCCACCGGCGACTTCTGGCCACGTACGCCACCGGGCTCGCCACGGGTATCGCCGCCCTCATCGCCGTACTCGATCCCGAACTCGTCGTCCTCAGCGGTACGGCGCTCACCGCCGGTGGTGAGCCGCTGCGGGGGCTCGTCGAGGCCGAGTTGGCGGAGCTGGCCGCGTCCCGGCCCCGGCTCGTCCTCGGTGACGTACGTGAACACCCTGTGCTGCGGGGGGCGCTGGAGAGCGCGCTCGCCGCGACGCGTGACGAAGTCTTCGACACCTCGCGCTGATCGATCGTTCAGAGCATGCGGGCCGTTCGTGGCTGGTCGCGCCCACGCGGCGGAGCCGCACATCGATACAGCCCCGCACCCCCTGGGTTTCCCGGGCGCACTCCCTTCCTCGCAGATCACCCCTCCCCTCCCTCAGGAGACTCCGCAATGTCCGGAATATCCAAGAAAGCCGCCATCGCGCTCGCCGCCACCGCCTCCCTCTCCCTGCTCGCCACCGCGTGTACGGGTCAGGCCGACTCCCGTGCCTCCGACGACCCGAACGCCAAGACGACGATCACCTTCTGGCACGGGTGGAGCGCGCCCGCCGAGGTGAAGGCGATCCAGGCGAACGTGGACAAGTTCGAGAAGGAGCACCCGAACATCACGGTGAAGGTCGTCGGGAACATCAACGACGACAAGCTCAACCAGGCGCTGCGGGCGGGCGGTTCGAGCGGGCCGGACGTGGTGTCGTCGTTCACGACGTCGAACATCGGCAAGTTCTGCTCGTCCGGGGCGTTCCTCGACCTGAAGCCGTTCATCGAGAAGTCGAAGCTGGACCTCGACAAGATCATCCCGAAGCCGATGCTGGACTACACCCAGTTCGAGGGCACCCGCTGCGCGCTGCCGCTGCTGGGTGACGCGTACGGGCTGTATTACAACAAGGACGCGTATCGGAAGGCCGGCATCAAGGCGCCGCCGAAGACGTGGTCGGAGTTCGCGAAGGTCGCCAAGAAGCTGACCAAGACCAAGGGCGACAGCTACGCGCAGCTCGGGTTCATGCCGAACTACCACGGCTACGAGACGGTCGTGGACCACTACATGTCGCAGTGGGACCACTCCTACTTCAACTCCGAGGGCAAGTCGAACATCTCCGAGGACCCGGCGTTCGCGGAGATGTTCACGTACCAGAAGAGCCTGGTGGACTCGCTCGGCGGCTTCGAGAAGCTGGAGAAGTACCGGAACACCTTCGGTGACGAGTGGGGCGCCAAGCACCCGTTCCAGACCGGCCAGGTGGCCATGCAGCTGGACGGCGAGTGGCGGCTCGGTATGGCGGAGGCCGCCGGGACCGACTTCGAGATCGGCACCGCGCCCATGCCCGTGGCCGACGACGAGGTCGACGAGTACGGCAAGGGCTTCCTCTCCGGCACGATCATCGGCATCGCCCCGCAGAGCGAGAAGCAGAACGCGGCCTGGGAGCTGGTGAAGTACCTGACGACCGACACCGGCGCCGTCGTCTCCTTCGCCAACGCCATCCACAACGTGCCGTCCACGTTCGCGGCCCTGAAGTCGCCCGACCTGAAGGTGGACGAGGGCTTCCAGACCTTCCTGGACATCGCCCAGAACACGCACTCGAACACCCCGCCGGCCTCCATCAACGGCTCCACGTACCAGACGACGCTCCAGGACTTCGGCTACCAGTACGAGTCCGGCAAGGTGACGGATCTGCAGAAGGGTCTGGAGAAGACCGCGGCGCAGATCGACACCGACATCGCCCAGGCGAAGTAGCGGTACGGAATACCGGATACGGGAAACGGGATCCCTCCGATGTCCACGCACTCCCCGCGCGTGTCGCTCGCGTCCACCGCGTCCACGCACACGCTCCGTTCGAAGCGCCGCCGGTCGGCGCTTCGAACGGTGGCCTTCCTGTCACCCTGGCTGATCGGGTTCGGCGTCTTCTTCGCCTATCCGCTGGTGTCGACCGTGTACTTCTCGCTGATGAAGTACGACGGCTTCGGTACACCGTCCTTCCGCGGCCTGGGCAACTGGTCCTACGTCTTCACCGACTACCCGATGTTCTGGCCGGCCCTGCGCAACACCCTCTGGCTGGTCCTGGTGATGGTGACCTGCCGGGTGCTGTTCGGGCTCGGCATCGGTCTGCTGATCACCAAGATCAGGACGGGTACGGGTGTCTTCCGCACCCTCTTCTATCTGCCGTACCTGGCCCCGCCGGTCGCCGCGACCCTCGCCTTCGTCTTCCTCCTCAACCCCGGCACCGGACCGGTCAACGCGATCCTGGGCGACCTGGGTCTGCCGACACCCGGCTGGTTCACCGACCCCACCTGGTCCAAGCCGGCGCTCACCGCGCTCGCGCTGTGGGGCGTGGGCGATCTGATGGTCATCTTCATGGCCGCGCTGCTCGACGTACCGAAGGAGCAGTACGAGGCCGCCGAGTTGGACGGGGCGTCGGCCTGGCAGCGGTTCCGGTTCGTGACGCTGCCGACCATCTCGCCGATCGTGATGTTCGCGGTGGTCACGGGCGTGATCCAGACGATGCAGTACTACACGCAGCCCCTGGTCGCCGGGAAGGTCGCCTCCGGCATCATCGGCGGCTCCGGTCAGCAGTTCGAGCCGGGCTACCCGGACAAGTCGACGCTGACCCTGCCCCAGCTCGTCTACAACCTCGGCTTCCAGCGCTTCGACTACGGCTCCGCCTGTGTGGTCGCCCTCGTGCTGTTCGCCCTGTCGATGGTGTTCACCGCGCTGCTGATGCGGCGCCGGGGCGGACTGATCGGAGCGGGTGACTGATGACCCAACCACTCGACGCGCAGGGCAAGTCCGTACGCGACAGGCCCGTGGTGTCACCGGCCGCCGCGGACAGCGAGCGGACCGCCCGCCGGCGGGCCCTGCTGGAGTGGATCGCCGTCCACTCGCTCGGCGTGGCCGCCGCGCTCTTCTTCACCCTGCCCTTCGTCTTCGTCGTGCTGACCTCGCTGATGAGCGACCAGCAGGCGCTGACCCGCGATCTGCTCCCGGACACCTGGGAGTGGAGCAACTACCGGCAGGTGCTGGACACCCCCGGCTTCCTGACCTGGTGGAAGAACACCCTGATCTACGCGGGCCTCGGCACCGTCCTGACCGTCGTGTCGTCGATCCCGGTGGCGTACGCCCTCGCCAAGTTCCGCTTCCGCGGCCGTAATCTGGCGCTGATGCTGGTCATCTCGATGATGATGCTGCCGCCGCAGGTCGTCGTGATCCCGATGTACCTGTTCTGGGCCAAGCAGATGGACCTGTCCGGTTCACTGTGGCCGCTGATCATCCCGATGGCGTTCGGTGACGCGTTCTCCATCTTCCTGCTGCGGCAGTTCCTGACGACCATCCCGAACGAGTACCTCGACGCGGCCCGGGTAGACGGCTGCGGCGAACTGCGCACCCTGCTGCGGGTCGTCCTGCCGATGGCCAAGCCGGGCATCGCGGCCGTCGCCCTGTTCCAGTTCTTCTACGCCTGGAACGACTACTTCGGCCCGCAGATCTACGCCTCCGAGAACCCGGCCGCGTGGACGCTCAGTTACGGCCTGGAGTCCTTCAAGGGCGCGCACCACACCGACTGGAATCTGACCATGGCCGCGACCGTGCTGGTCATGGCCCCCGTGATCCTCGTGTTCTTCTTCGCGCAGAAGGCGTTCGTCGAGGGCGTCACCCTGACCGGAGTAAAGGGTTGATCCGCATATGAAGCTCACTGTGGTCGGCGGAGGCTCGACCTACACACCCGAACTCGTCGACGGGTTCGCCCGGCTCAGGGACACGCTGCCGATCGAGGAGCTGGTGCTCGTCGATCCGGCCGCCGACCGGCTGGAGCTGGTCGGCGGTCTGGCCCGGCGGATCTTCGCCCGCCAGGGCCACCCCGGACGGATCGTCACCACCGGTGACCTGGACGCGGGCGTCGAGGGCGCCGACGCGGTCCTCCTCCAGCTCCGGATCGGCGGCCAGGCCGCCCGGGAGCAGGACGAGACCTGGCCGCTGGAGTGCGGCTGCGTCGGACAGGAGACCACCGGCGCGGGCGGCCTCGCCAAGGCGCTGCGCACGGTCCCGGTCGTCCTGGACATCGCCGAACGGGTCCGCCGGACCAACCCGGACGCCTGGATCATCGACTTCACCAACCCGGTGGGGATCGTGACCCGGGCGCTGCTCAAGGCCGGCCACAAGGCGGTCGGTCTGTGCAACGTGGCGATCGGCCTGCAGCGGAAGTTCGCCGAGCGTCTCGGGGTGACCCCGGCCGAGGTCCATCTGAACCACGTGGGCCTCAACCACCTCACCTGGGAGACCGGGGTCCGCCTCGGCGGCCCCTCCGGCGAGGACGTCCTGCCGAAGCTGCTGGCCGACCACGGCGAGACGATCGCAGCCGATCTGCGCCTGCCCCGCCCGGTCCTGGACCGCCTCGGCGTGGTCCCCTCCTACTACCTGCGCTACTACTACGCCCACGACGAGGTCGTGCGGGAGCTGGGCACCAAGCCGTCCCGGGCCGCCGAAGTGGCGGCGATGGAACGGCAGTTGCTGGAGATGTACGCCGACCCGGCGCTCGACGAGAAGCCCGCGCTGCTCGCCAGGCGCGGCGGGGCCTTCTACTCCGAGGCGGCCGTCGACCTCGCCGCGTCGCTGCTGGGCGACGGGGGCAGCACCTACCAGGTGGTGAACACCCTCAACCACGGCACCCTGCCCTTCCTCCCCGCCGACGCGGTGATCGAGGTGCAGGCCGCCGTCGGCAGGCAGGGCGCCGCGCCGCTGCCGGTGGAGGCCGTGGACCCGCTGTACGCGGGCCTGATGGCGAACGTGACCGCGTACGAGGACCTGGCCCTGGACGCGGCCCTGCGCGGCGGCCGGGACCGGGTGTTCCGGGCGCTGCTCTCGCACCCCCTGATCGGCCAGTACGAGTACGCCGAGGCCCTCACCGACCGGCTGATCGCACACAACCGGGAGCACCTCGCGTGGGCGTGAGCGAGGGGGTGGACGACGGCGTGCGTCCGGCTTCGGAAGCGGGCGTGCGCGGGCGTACGGCTGCGGAAGCGGGCGTGCGCGGGCGGGACGGCGGGCGTGGGAGCGTGCTCGCCGTCGACGCCGGCAACAGCAAGACCGATGTCGCCGTGATCGCGCCGGACGGGGAGGTGCTGGGCGCGGCGCGCGGCGGCGGATTCCAGCCGCCGGCGGTCGGGGTGACCACGGCCGTCGACGGCCTCGCGGAGGTCGTACGGCGGGCCCTCGCCGAGGCCGGGATCGGCTCGGTCGACCATGTCTCGGCCTGTCTGGCCAACGCCGACTTCCCCGTGGAGGAGGAGCGGCTCGCGGCGGCGCTGGGCACGCGCGCGTGGGGCACGACCGTCGAGGTCCGCAACGACACCTTCGCCATCCTGCGGGCCGGCGTGGCCGAGCCCCGGGGCGTGGCCGTGGTGTGCGGGGCCGGTGTGAACTGCGTCGGGATGCGCCCCGACGGCCGCACCGCCCGCTTTCCGGCGCTCGGCCGCGTCTCCGGGGACTGGGGCGGCGGTTGGGGCCTCGCCGAGGAGGCGATGTGGCACGCGTCCCGCGCTGAGGACGGCCGGGGCGGGCCCACGGCGCTCGCCGACACCCTGCCCGCGCACTTCGGCCTGGACTCCGTGTACGCGCTGGTGGAGGCCCTGCACCTGGAGCACATCCCGGCCCCGCGCCGCCATGAGCTCACCCCGGTCCTGTTCGCCACGGCGACCGCCGGCGACCCGGTGGCCCGCTCGCTGGTGGACCGGATGGCCGAGGAGGTGGTGGCCATGGCGACGGTGGCCCTGACCCGCCTGGACCTCCTCGGCGAGGAGACCCCCGTCCTCCTCGGCGGCGGGGTCCTCGCCGCCCGGCACCCCCTCCTCGACGCCCGGATCCGGGAGGCGCTCGCCGCCGCCGCGCCCAAGGCCGTCCCCCGGGTGGTCACGGCCGCCCCGGTGCTGGGCGCGGCGCTGCTCGGCCTCGACCGGGTGAGAGCGCCGAGGACCGTGCACGCGCGCGTGCGGGCGCACTACGAAGGAGGGTGACCCGCACCCCGCGCCACCCCTCGTTTCCCCTCCTCGAACGCGTTCGAGGTCGCAGGGAACCGAACCCGACCGGAGCGCGTATTCATGGGCGGGGGGTGGTGCGGGAAGCCTTGTGCTGCGCCGGAACGCGACCGGCGCGGCGCATACGGACACGATCGGGGAACAAGATCGAGTCAGGGTCTGTGCGTTGTCAGTCCCGGCGGCGATACTTGCGGCCGTGCACCTCTGTCCGTGCGTGCGGGCGGAAGTGACGGACGGATGACCAGGGGGAGGTCAGGTGACATTCACGCCGGAGGGCAGCGCGCCACCGACGGCACCACCCGCGGGCCCGGTCCCCGCCGTGCCGCCACAGAACTCGCCCGCGTCCGGGACGCCCCGGCCGGCTCCGTCCCCGGACGGCGGCCCGCCCCGCCGGACGGCGTTCGCGGAGGGCGTCGACCAACTGCGTGCCGCCGCGACGACCGAGCCTGGCCGGCTGCGCATCATCGGTGCCCTTCTCGCCCTCCTGGTCGTGGCGTTCGGCTCCGTCACCGCCTGGCAGATGACCGACCGCGCCGCCGCCGCCGACGACGTACTGCACGGCAGCCAGCCGCTCAGCTCGGCCGCGGCGGAGATCTACAGTTCGCTGGCCGCCGCCAACACGGCGGCCTCCAGCGGTTTCCTCGCCGGCGGGCAGGAGACCGAGGAGTCGCGCGAGGACTACGAGCGGGAGATGGGTGAGGCCGCGAAGCAGTTGGCCTTCGCCGCGACCGCGTCCGAGTCCGGCTCCGACTCCGAGCAGCGCATCGCCGAACTGAACAGCCTGCTGCCCGAGTACAAGGGCCTGGTGGAGCGGGCCCGCGCCAACAACCGGCTGGGGTACCCGCTGGGCGGCGCCTATCTGCGGTACGCCAACGACAAGATGCAGAAGATGCTCGGCGAGGCACAGAGCATCTACGACAACGAGAACGAGCGGCTCCGTGACGACTACGCGGACGCCACCTCGTACCCGTGGGCCGCGATCGGTCTCGGTGTCATCGCCATCGGCGGCCTGGTCTGGGCGCAGCGCCGCAACTACCGGCGCACCAACCGGGTGTTGAACCACGGCCTGGTCGCGGCGACGGCCGCCTCCACCGTCGTGCTGCTGTGGCTGGCCGGAGGTCACACCGTCGCCCGCTCGGGGCTGAACGAGTCCTATGAGCACGGTGTGCGGTCGCTGACCGTCCTGAACGACGCGCGCATCGCCTCCCTCACCGCGCGCGGCAACGAGAACCTGACGCTGATCAGCCGGGGCGCGCAGACCACCGAGATCATGGTCGACGGAAAGCCCACGGACGTCGACGAGTTCGACAACCAGTTCAAGGTGGAGATGGCCGGGCTCACGAAGCATCTGGCCGCCGCCGAACGACTGGCCGACGACGACAGCGGAGCGAAGCCCGTGCGGGCCGCCGGCGCGAGCATGGAGGCGTGGCAGAACCGGCACGCGAACGCCCGCGCCGCCGACAACAGGGGCGACTACCAGTGCGCCCTCGCCCAGGTGATCGGCGGCAGGTCCACGTCCGAGTGCCCGGACGGTGACAAGCCGACCGGCGAGTGCTTCGACGAGGTCGACAAGAACCTGGGCATCGCGAGCGCGTACGAGAAGAACGAGTTCAAACTGGCGGCCGAGGGCGGCCGTAGGGCGATGCTGGGTCTTCCCGTCGGTGCCGCCGTACTGGCCGTGCTGGGCGCGGCGGGCGCGGTGCTGGGCATCGGACGCAGGCTTTCGGAGTACCGGTGACGGCGGCGGGAGGAGGCACGGTGGAAGGGCTCGCGATGAAAGCGGTACGGCGCCTGCGGGCCGGTCTCAGTGGCTGGGGCGGCGTGGGCGCGATGGCGGTCCTCTGCGCACTGACCCTGGTCTTCGCCCTGGTGCTGCCGGTGAAGGGCACCCGCGGCGAGGGCGCGACGGCCACCGGCGGCCAGGGGACCGCCCGGGGCACCCAGGCTCGGGCGGACAAGTGCGCCACGATGAAGGCCCCGGAGAACCAGAGTCTGCGGCCCTCCTCCGACGCGTCCGACAAGGCGATCGAGCGCATCGAGAAGAACGACTTCATCACGGTCGGCGTCGACCAGAACAGCTACCGCTGGGGCTATCGCGACCCGAACAGCACCAACGACGACGCCCAGCTGGAGGGCTTCGACATCGACATCGCGCACCGCATCGCCGAGGAGATACTCGGCGACCGGACGAAGGTGCGTTTCAAGGCGATTCCGACCAGCCGACGCATCCCCGCGCTCCAGGAGGGGGAGGTCGACATGGTGGTCCGCACGATGACGATCAGTTGCGAGCGCATGAAGCAGGTCGCCTTCTCCCAGCCGTACTTCGAGACCGGGCAGCAGATCCTGGCCCCCAAGTCGACGACGATCGAGGGCTACGGCAAGACGCTGGCGGACAAGAAGATCTGCACGGCGGCCACTTCCACGGCACTGTCCACCCTCCAGGACGGCAAGGACACGGGGAAGCTGCCCGACTCCACCGACATCTCCCTGACCGTCCCCAACCAACTCGACTGCCTGGTACGGCTCCAGCTCGGCCAGGTCGACGCCGTGGTCACCGACGGCGCCCTCGCCGCGAGCCAGGCGGCGCAGGATCCGACCGTGAAGCTGGTGGGCGAGCCGTTCACCACCGAGTACTACGGCGTGGCGATGAACAAGGACGCGACGGATCTGGTACGCCGGGTCAACCAGGTGCTGGTGGACTATCTCAAGGACGGCTGGAAGACCTCGTACGACACCTGGCTGTCCGGGACGCTCGGCAACGACTCGGCGAACTCCCGGCCGCCTTCCCCACAGCAGTACAGCGACTGACGTACAGGACCGACGTACCAGGACCAGACGTACAAGGACCGCTTTCCACAGACGGACACCGACAGCAGCGAGAGGTGATCGATGGGCGTCGCGGGATCCACGGGGCCGGTGATGGACCGGGACGATGTGGACCGTGCGCTCGCGCGGCTCGGCGCGGAGCACGAGGCCATCGAGACCTCGCTGCTCGCCCTCCAGGACCACGCGGGCCGCAGGCTGCTCGAAGGCGCCGCGCTGACCGGCGTCACCAAGGAGCGCTGGACGTCCGCGGACGCCTCGATCACGTTGCTGTGGGCGTACTTCGACGCGTACACGGACGCGCTGCGCTCCGCCCGGGAGATCCGTTCGCGGCGCCGCTGGTCCAGCCGTGAGGACCTGGTGGAGCTGACCGAGCTGCTGCGCGGCGAGGCCGTCACGGTGGCCGGCTCCGCGACGGCGATGGCCAACGCGCCGACGCTCCAAGGCGGGAGTCGGCTCAGCGAACAGTTCTCGCTGGTCAGCCTCGTGGACCGGATGAACGACCTGTACGCGTCCTCGCTGGACATGGTGGTGGCCGCCGACGCGGTGTGGTCCGCGCTGCCCGCGCGGATCGATTTACTGGCCGCCGAGCTCCAGCGCACCCGCCAGCTCGCGCACTCCGTGGGCGTACGCCCCGGCGAGCACCCGGCCGGCGACGATCTGGAGCGGATCACCCGCACCCTGACCCGCCTCCGTGAGCAGGTCGTCTCCGACCCGCTGGCCTTCTGGGTCCCGGCACCGGGCAGTTCGGCGCCCGGCGGCGGCCGTCCGGACACCACGACGTACGACCGCGAGGCGCGCGCCCTGGAGGACGTACGGCGGGAGATCGACGCCGTGCTGACGGTCCGGCAGGACGCCGAGTCGCGGTTGGTGAAGCTGCGGGACGTGCTCAGCCGCGCGGACC
The DNA here is from genome assembly GCF_009184865.1 of Streptomyces phaeolivaceus. Classification (NCBI taxonomy): domain Bacteria; kingdom Bacillati; phylum Actinomycetota; class Actinomycetes; order Kitasatosporales; family Streptomycetaceae; genus Streptomyces; species Streptomyces phaeolivaceus. Next base: position 3,137,637 of record NZ_CP045096.1, read on the forward strand.
GTACGCTCGCCGAGGCGCGCAGCGCGCGCGGTGAGGTGCTGGCGAAGATCGCCGCGACCGAGGTGCCCGTGGTGAGCGGCCCGCCGACGGTGCTGCAGGAGCAGTTGGCGATGGCGGCGGAGTACCGCAGACACGCGCAGTGGCACCGGCTGTCCCCTCTGCTGGAGTCCCTGGAGCAGAAGGCGGACGACGAACTGCTGCGCGCCCGGGAGTCGTTGACGGCGGTGACCGCGCCGCTGGCGGTCCGCGCGGAGCTGCGCGGCCGGCTCGACGCGTACAAGGCGAAGGTCGCCCGGCACGGCTTCGCGGAGGACTCGCTGCTGGTCGAGCGGTACGACGCGGCGCGCCGCATGCTGTGGAGCGCCCCCTGCGACCTGCGGGTCGCCGAGATGGCGGTGCTGCGCTACCAGCACGCGGCGGTCGAACTGCTGGGCGGTTCGGTGCCCGCCCCGCGCGCGCCCCAGGACCGGCGGGAGGAGGAATCGTGAGTCAGACCGAGGAGAACCCGACGAGCGAGGAGGCCGCGCGGCAGCCGTGTCAGCGGCCCGGCTGCTCGGGCGGCTACGAGGACGTGGGCGGCGGCGAGCTGTACTGCGACGAGTGCGGTCTGGCGCCGGTCGTCTCGGCGAGCGGCATGGTCAACTCGCCGCCCACCGGTATCACCGGGGGCGGCCGGGGCTCGCGCGGCTCCGGTTCCGGCAGTTCGCGCTCCTCGCGCTCCTCGCGCTCCTCACGGACGTCCGCGCGCTCCTCGCAGTCCCGGCGCTCGGTCTCGGGCCGTCTCTCGCGGGCCCTGTCGGGCAGGTCGACGGGCCGCTCGGTGTCGGTGCGCAGCTCCGGCAAGACCGCCGGTTCCTCGGGTCGGGCGCGGCTGGGCGTCGGTCTCGTCCAGGTCCCGGACGTACCGCGCCCGGACCCGCGTTCGATGGTGCTGGAGTCCGCGGAGGTGCCCGAGCGGAAGCGGTTCTGCTCGCGCTCCGACTGCGGGGCGCCGGTCGGCCGGGCGCGCGGTGAGCGGCCGGGGCGCACGGAGGGCTTCTGCACCAAGTGCGGCCATCCGTACTCGTTCGTGCCGAAGCTGCACTCGGGCGACATCGTGCGCGGCCAGTACGAGGTCGTGGGCTGTCTCGCGCACGGCGGTCTGGGCTGGATCTATCTGGCCATAGACCGGGCGGTGTCGGACCGCTGGGTGGTGCTGAAGGGTCTGCTGGACACCGGCGACCAGGACGCGATGGCCGCCGCGATCTCCGAGCGCCGCTTCCTCGCCGAGATCGAACACTCCAACATCGTCCGCATCTACAACTTCGTCGAGCACCTCGACCAGCGCACCGGTTCGCTGGACGGGTACATCGTCATGGAGTACGTCGGCGGAAAGTCGCTGAAGGAGATCGCCAACGGCCGTCGCACGACGGACGGCCGCCGCGATCCGCTCCCGGTCGAGCAGGCGTGCGCGTACGGCATCGAGGCGCTGGAGGCGCTCGGGCATCTGCACAGCCGCAATCTGCTGTACTGCGACTTCAAGGTCGACAACGCGATCCAGACCGAGGACCAGCTCAAGCTGATCGACATGGGCGCGGTGCGCAGGATGGACGACGACGAGTCGGCCATCTACGGCACGGTCGGCTACCAGGCGCCCGAAGTCGCCGACGTGGGCCCGTCGGTGGCCTCCGACCTGTACACGGTCGCCCGGACGCTCGCGGTCCTCACCTTCGACTTCCAGGGGTACACGAACGTCTTCGTGGACTCCCTGCCCGACCCCGACAACATCGAGGTCTTCCGCCGGTACGAGTCCTTCTACCGGCTGCTGGTACGTGCCACCGACCCCGACCCGGCCCGCCGGTTCGCCTCCGCGCAGGAGATGTCGGAGCAGCTGACGGGTGTGCTGCGGGAGGTCGTCTCGCTCCAGACGGGTCGGGCCCGCCCCGCCATGTCGACGATCTTCGGCCCGGAAGTGCGGGTCACGGACACGGAGTTGTTCGCGAAGCTGGACGGCGAGGTGTCCCGGCTGGGGACCCGGGTGATTCCGGTGGGGAAGGGGCCGTGGCGAGGCAAGGGGGCGGCCGGGAACGGGAGTTCGCCCGCCACGCCGGCCGTCGGTAACGGATCTTCGCCGTCCGGTACGCCCGCGCCGCTGACCGGGGGCGCGGCCGTGCCCGCCCGGCTCACCCGGGAGCTGGACACCGCCGCCGCGGCTCTCGCGCTGCCCGTCCCGCGCGTGGACCCGGGGGACCCGAACGCCGGGTTCCTGGCGGGGCTCATGACCTCCGCGCCGACCGAGCTGATCACGGCGCTGCACTCGGCGCCCAGCGGCTCGCTGGAGCTGCGGCTGCGGGAGCTGCGGGCCCGGCTGGAGATGGCCGAGTTCACCATCGCGCTGGCCACCCTGGACGCCCTGGAGCGGGACCACCCCGACGACTGGCGGGTGGTCTGGTACCGGGGCGTGGCCGCGCTGGCCACCGGCGACCACGAGAACGCCGCGCTGTCCTTCGACGCCATCTACGACGCCTTCCCCGGCGAGCCGGCCCCCAAGCTGGCCCTCGGCCTGTGCGCGGAGGTGCTCGGGCAGCTGGACAACGCCGCCGAGTACTACCGTCTGGTGTGGACGACCGACCCGAGCTTCGTCAGCACCGCGTTCGGGCTGGCCCGGGTGCGGCTGACCGCCGGGGACCGGCAGAACGCCGTCCAGGTCCTGGAGTCCGTACCTGAGGCGTCCATCCACTACACCGCCGCCCGGGTCGCCGCCGTACGGGCCCGGCTCAGACACCGCACGGAGGCGACGCCCGTGCCGTCCGGGGCCGCTCCGTCGGGAACCGTGCCGTCCGGGGCCTCGCCCTCCGCGACCGTGCCGTCCGGGGCCGTCCCGGACGCACCGTTCCTGGACGATCTGACCGCTGCCGCCGGGCAGATCGAGGCGCTCGGCGGGTACGGTCTGGACGCGGTGCGCCGTGAGCAGTTGTCCACAGAGGTCCTTGGCTGCGCCCTGGACTGGGTACTCTCCGGTAGCCAGGGTGCCGCGCCCCCGGCGGCCGAGCGGGTGCTGCTCGGCAGCGCGCTGGACGAGCGTGGCCTCCGCTTCGGACTGGAGCGGTCGTACCGCACTTTGGCCCGGCTCGCCCAAGGCGGCGAGGAGAGGATCGACCTGGTGGAACGTGCCAACCGTTACCGCCCCCGGACGTGGGTGTAGTTGATGTCCCAGATGCCCCAGCCGACCGCGCTGACGAAGTGCCCGATCTGCGAGTGGCCCCTCGCCTCGGAGGACCGCTTCTGCGGTGCGTGCGGCCATGACCTCTCGGCGGTGCCCGCGCCGCCGGAGGACCAGCCGACGATCACCATGAACGGGACGGCGGGCGAGGCGCCCGACGAGGCCGCGTCCGTGGCCTGGCCCCTCGCCTCCGAGCCCAGCTCCGACACGCCCCCGCCGGTGGTCCGCCCCACCGACATCCCGGGCACCGACTCCGGCGGCGGCGAACTGCCCGGCGCGGGGCGGGGCGTACGGTTCGACCGGCCCCGCGAGCCCGACGAGTACCCGCTGGCCGCGCCCCTGCCGCCGGACCCGCGCACCGCCGACCTGGCCACCCCGCCGGCCGGTACGAAGCTGTGCGTGGCCTGCCGCGCGGGCCATGTCGACCGGGACGGCTACTGCGAGAACTGCGGGCACGCCCAGCCGCGCGAACGCGACCACATGGAACTGGAGTTGGGCGCGGTCGCCGCGGTCAGCGACCGGGGCCTGCGGCACCACCGCAACGAGGACGCGTTCGCGATCTCCTCGACGGCGCTGCCCGACGGCTCCCCCGCGGTCGTCGCGATCGTCTGCGACGGCGTCTCCTCCGCGACCCGCCCCGACGACGCCTCGCTCGCCGCGGCCCGCGTCGCCAACGAGACGGTGCTGGACTCCCTGCCGCGCGGCACCCACCCGCAACAGGCCATGCACGACGCGATCATCGCCGCCGCGGGCGCGGTCAACGCCCTGGCGGAGGAGCCGGAGACGGCCCAGGAGCACGCCCCGCACCAGAACGCGCCGGCCTGCACCATCGTCGGCTCGATCATCACCCCGAGCCTGCTCGTGGTCGGCTGGGTCGGCGACAGCCGGGCCTACTGGGTCCCGGTGGACCGCGGCGCGCCCCCGGCCCGGCTCACCGAGGACGACTCGTGGGCGGCACAGATGGTGTCCGCGGGACTGATGAACGAGGCCGAGGCGTACGCCGACGAGCGCGCCCACGCGATCACCGGCTGGCTCGGCGCGGACGCGTACGAACTGGAGCCGCACACCGCTTCCTTCAAGCCGGACCGGCCGGGTGTAGTGGTGGTGTGCACCGACGGACTGTGGAACTACGCGGAGGCCGCCGAGGACATGGCCGAGGCCGTGCCGCCGGACGCGGCCGGGCGACCGCTGCACTGCGCGCAGGTCCTGGTCGGCCGGGCGCTCGACGGCGGGGGCCACGACAACGTAACAGTGGCCGTCCTGCCGTTCCCGGCCCCTCCTCAGGGGGCAGGATCGGCCTGAGCACCCGGCCCACGAGGACCGGAGGGGACCGGTCCGGAACGGGCACGACAGGCATCACCCCACGTGCCGTGGGGCCAACAGTGGGGCTGCTAGGGGGATCTGAGTAGGCATGGCCAATTTCTCGAAGTCGAACGTGCCGCGGTTCTCGGTCGAGGTGTACCAGAACGAGTACCTGCCCGAGGGTGGCCGCGAGGTCAACGCCATCGTGACGGTCAGCGCGACGGGGGGCGGCACCATCGGCAGCGCGGTCGCCGCGCCGCACCTCTACTCGCCAGGCCAGGGCCCGTCCGCCGCCGTGGCGCTCATGGTCGACTGCTCGGGGTCGATGGACTACCCGCCGACCAAGATGCGCAACGCCCGGGACGCCACGGCCGCCGCGATCGACACCCTGCGCGACGGCGTCCACTTCGCGGTGATCGACGGCACCCATGTGGCCCGGGAGGTCTACCCGGGCAACGGCCGGCTCGCGGTCGCCGACTCCGCCACCCGGGAGCAGGCCAAGCAGGCGCTGCGCAGGCTCAGCGCGGGCGGCGGCACCGCCATCGGCACCTGGCTGAAGCTCGCGGACCGGCTGCTCGCCTCGGCGGACGTCGCCATCCGCCACGGCATCCTGCTCACCGACGGCCGCAACGAGCACGAGTCGCCCGAGGACTTGAAGGCCGCGTTGGACGCCTGTGCCGGACGGTTCACGTGTGACGCGCGTGGAGTGGGCACCGACTGGGAGGTGAAGGAGGTCACGGGGATCGCCTCCGCGCTGCTCGGCACCGCCGACATCGTCGCCGACCCGGCCGCCCTGTCCGCCGACTTCACGCAGATGATGGAGGCGGCCATGGGCAAGGAGGTCGCGGACGTCGCCCTGCGACTGTGGACCCCGGTCGGTACGCAGATCAAGTTCGTCAAGCAAGTGGCACCCACGGTCGAGCAGTTGACCGACCGTCGCACGGAGGCCGGACCGCGTGCCGGGGACTACCCGACCGGGTCGTGGGGTGACGAGTCCCGCGACTACCACGTGTGTGTCGAGGTGCCGTCCGCCGACCTCGGCCAGGAGATGCTGGCCGCCCGTGTCTCCCTGGTGATCCCGCAGCCCGACGGCACCGTCCAGAACCTCGGCGCCCAGGGTCTGGTGAAGGCGGTGTGGACCGACGACATGGTCGCGTCGACGTCGATCAACCCCCAGGTCGCGCACTACACGGGCCAGGCCGAACTGGCACAAGTCATCCAGCAGGGTTTGGATGCCCGCAAATCAGGTGATTTCGACGGGGCAACGGCCAAGCTGGGACGAGCCGTTCAGCTCGCCAGCGCGTCGGGGAACGCGGATACTGCGAAACTGCTTGCGAAGGTGGTGGACGTGGTCGACGCGGCGACAGGTACTGTGCGACTGAAGGCGAAGGTCACGGAGGCCGACGAGATGACTCTCGAGACCCGGTCCACAAAGACTGTTCGTGTAAAGAAGTAGGCAGACCACACCGGCCCGTCGCGGCCACAGGAACCGGCCGTGAGGCCGGAAAGGAGAGGGGGAAGCGCCGACATGCCGACCTGCCCGAACGGACACCAGTCGGGTTCCGACGACTGGTGCGAGGTCTGCGGTCACCGTATGGCCGGTGCCGTACCCCCGCCGCCTCCACCGCCGCCCCCGGGCGCCGGTTACGGATACCCGCCGCCCGGCTCCCCTCCCCCGCCTCCCGGTGGGGGCGGTCCCGGCGGCCCCGGGGGACGCCCGCACCTCGCCGCCGAGCCGGAACTCTGCCCGCAGTGCCGCACGCCCCGCGAGGGCGGCGCGCCCTTCTGCGAGGAGTGCCGGTGGAACTTCCTGACCAACACCGCGACGACGTACACCCCGGCCGCGCCCCGGTCGGGGCCGCCCGGTCCCGGCGGCCCCGGCCCCGGTCAGGGTCCCGGCCCCGGCGGGAACCCGGCGCTCCGGTTCCAGCAGCAACAGCCGCCTCCGCCGTCCTTCGGCGGCGGTGACGCGTACGACTACCAGAGCTCCCGCCCCTCCCAGATGAACCGCCCCGCCGAACCGATCCCGCCGGGACCGTTCGGCGGCGATTCGTCGGGTCCGGGCGGCCCCGGGGGACCGGGCGGAAACGGTGGGTTCGGCGGTCCTGGTGGACCCGGAGGTCCTGGTGGCCCCGGTGGACACGGCGGTCAGGGTCCGGGTGGACCGGGCCGTCCGGGTGGGCCCGGGGGTCCTGGCGGCCCCGGTGGCCCGCCGGGGCCCGGGGGTTCCTCCGGGTTCGGCGGTGGGCCTTCGGGCCAGCCCGGCCGTCCCGGTCCGGGGCAGCCCGGCCAGTCGGCGTTCGGCGGCGATCCTTCACGCCCCGGCCCCTCGGGCTTCGGCGGCGACCCTTCGCGGCCCGGCCCCTCCGGCTTCGGCGGCGACCCTTCGCGGCCCGGCCCCGGCGGCTTCGGCGACCCCTCCCGGCCTGTTCCTCCGCCGCCCGGTCCCACACCGGGCGGTCAGGGTCCCGGTGGACCCGGTGGACCCGGATTCCCCGGTGGCCAAGGCCAGGGCGGCGGACCGGGCGGCCCCGGTGGGGCACCGCAGGGCTACCAGCAGGCGGGGGCGTCCGCTCCGCCGGCCTTCCCGCAGGAGACCCGGCGACCGCAGCCCGGGAACCCCGGCGGACCGGGTGGACCCGGCCCCGGTCCCGGTGGTCAGGGTCCCGGTGGCGGACCCTCCTTCGGTGGCGACGACGACTGGGTGATCTCCCCGCCGTCGACCGGCCCCGGCGGTCAAGGTGGACCCGGTGGACCCGGTGGCTACGGCTACCCGCAGCCCGGTGCCACCCAGGCCCCGCCCGGCCCCGCGTACCCGCAGGCGCCGACGACCTGGAGCGCGACCATCGGCCCGGACCGCGACTACTTCATGGCGATGATGCAGCGCTCGGGCCCCGAGGCGGCGGGCCTGAACCTGCCCGCGTACTCCCCGGAGCAGCGGCGCGCCCTCACCGGCAACCAGATCACCATCGGACGCCGCCGGCACTCCACCGGCGACACCCCCGACATCGATCTGTCGGTGCCGCCGGAGGACCCGGGCGTCTCGCACCAGCACGCGGTGCTGGTGCAGCAGCCCGACGGCAGCTGGGCGGTCGTCGACCAGAACTCCACGAACGGCACCACGGTCAACGGTTCCGAGGACCCCATCCAGCCCTTCGTCCCGATCCCCCTCCAGGACGGGGACCGGGTCCACGTGGGCGCGTGGACGACGATCACGATCCGCCGGGGCTGAACCACCCCACCACGGTGATCACGACCGGGGCCGGCCGAGCGACTTCGGCCGGCCCCGAGCCGTCTCACGGCAGCGGCCAGGCGTACGCCCCCTCGGGGTCGTCCAGCCAGGCCCAGGCGCGGTCGCCGCGGACCGTGATGCCGTAGCGCTCACGGGACGGCATGCCCTCGCGCTGCCACAGGGCGAGCGCCTCGTGCGGGTCGAGACTGGCCGCCGTCAGCGCCAGCAGGAACCGGAACAGCTCATGGTCCCTGGCCCGGTGCGGCAGCCCGCCGAGATGCGGACGCACCACCTCCGGCTCACTGCCCCCGCGCAGCGGCACGAAGTACGCCGACGTGTGCAGGAAGCGCCCCTCGGCGTGCTCGGCGTCCTCGACCCGCAGCCGCACCAGCCCGGTGGCCAGCGGGGTCAGGACGTGCGCGCCGGGCGTGCACTGGGCGAGCCAGGCGCGCGGGATCGAGTGCAGCGTGCAGGTCGCGATGATCCGGTCGTACGGCGCCCGCTCGGGCACCCCGCGCGCGCCGTCCCCGGTGACGACGGTCGGGTGGTACCCGGCGGCGTGCAGATGCGTGCGCGCCGCCTCCGTGATGTCGGCGTCCAGATCGACGGTCGTGACCAGGTCGTCCCCCAGCCGGTGCGCCAGCAGGGCGGCGTTGTAGCCGGTGCCCGCGCCGATCTCCAGCACCCGGTCGCCGTCCTCCACCCCCAGCTCGGCCAGCATCATCGCCATCAGCGACGGCTGGCTGCTGGAGGAGATCAGCTCCCCGTTCCGCACCCGCGTGGCGAGCGGGGCGTCGGCGTACGCGCCCCGCACCCAGCGGGCCCGCCGCCCGGGGTCGCGCTCCTCGCCCCACAGCCGCTCGAATCCACCCACACCGCCCACGTAGTAGTAGGGCACGAAGAGATGCCGGGGAACGCTCTCGAACGCCTTCCGCCACTCCAGGTCGGCGTCCCACGCCCCGCTCGCCTCGATCTCCCGCACCAGCGCCGACCGGGCCTCGGCGGCGAGGCGTTCCAGATCGTGGTCCACGGTGTCCGAGCCCATACCTCCACTGTGCGGCCGGACGCCCCCGGAGGCGAGCACCGGGACCCTCCGGCCCGGAATCCACCGGTCCTGGACCTAGGCCGCAAGTCCTCCGTCGCCGCGTCTGAGACCATGGGAACGTGAATGAGATTCGGCGCGGCACGCTTCAGGAGCAGACCTTCTACGAGCAGGTCGGCGGCGAGGAGACCTTCCGACGCCTCGTACACCGTTTCTACGAGGGTGTGGCCGGGGATCCGCTCCTGCGGCCGATGTATCCCGAGGAGGACCTGGGCCCTGCCGAGGACCGCTTCGCGCTGTTCCTGATGCAGTACTGGGGCGGCCCCACCACGTACAGCGAGAACCGCGGCCACCCCCGGCTCCGGATGCGCCACGCCCCGTTCACCGTGGACCGCGCCGCCCACGACGCCTGGCTGAAGCACATGCGCGACGCCGTCGACGAGCTGGGCCTGTCCGAGGAGCACGAGCACACCCTCTGGAACTACCTCACCTACGCCGCGGCCTCGATGGTGAACTCCCCGGGCTGAGCGGCCCCGGACGGCCGGCTCAGCGGACGCTGACGCCCAAGGTGCCGAGCCCCGCCCTGCGTACCGCGATCGACCCGTACGGCGTGCGCAGCCGCAGCCACGCGCCCGACGAGAAGAGTCCCGGTGACGCCGCCCCGGGCGGGCCGGCCGTGCGGGCGGTGCGGAGGAAGCCGAGCGACTGGGCCGCGTGCACGGCCCGGACCGGCAGCGGGGTGTCGCCGACCGTCCGGGACCAGATCTCCCGCCCTATCCGGTCGAGTTCGGCCCGCGTGCGCCGCTCGGGCACCAACTGCTCCGTACGGGACCGGAATTCGCGTACCGCCGCGGAGACCATCGCCCGCAGCACGTCCGGCGCGGGCAGCCCCGCCTCCGGCCGCCAGCCGCCGCGCGGGGGCAGCACCCCGGCCCACGGCGGCCCGGTCACCGCGTCCGGCACCAGTGCCGTGCCCGCCGACTCGTCTACGGACTCCAGGAGTTCACCGGCCGACACGGTCGCGTCGAGAGTGACGTCGAGACCGTTCTCGTAGGGCTTGGCCAGGCGCACGGCCCGGATCGCCAGGACCTCGAAGGACGGTGGCCTGCCGAAGACGGCCAGGGCCGTACCGGCCGCCTGGAGGCGTACCGCTGCTCCACGGTCGTAGTGGAGCAGCCGGGAGAGGAAGGCCGCGAGATCCGCGGCCTCCCCCTCGTCGGCGAGGTGGAGCACCGTCATGCGGCGACGGCCTCCGCCTTGTCGTCTCTGTACTCCTCCAGGAACTCACGTTCCTCGGCGGTGATCCGCCGGGGCCGCTGGGTCGCGAAGTCGAACGGCACTATCACCGTCGAGGCCCGGACGTAGACCTGCTCGGGGTCCTTGACCTCGTAGGTGATCGTGAACGAGGCCGCCCTTATCTCCGTGACCCACAGCTCGACGTCCACCGGCCTGTGCCGGTGCACCAACTGCCGCTTGTAGTCGATCTCATGGCGCGCCACCACGGACCCCTGCTTGAAATCCTTCTCCGGGCGGAACAGGAAGTCGATACGGGCTTCCTCCAGATAGCGGAGGAACACCACGTTGTTGACGTGGCCGTACGCGTCCATGTCCGCCCAGCGCAGTGGGCAGCGGTAGATGTGCCGCAAGATCGATCAGCCCCGGGTCAGCTTCTTGTAGGTGGCGCGGTGCGGACGGGTGGCGTCGGCGCCGAGTCGCTCGATCTTGTTCTTCTCGTACGACTCGAAGTTGCCCTCGAACCAGAACCACTTGGACTCGCCCTCGTAGGCGAGGATGTGCGTCGCCACCCGGTCCAGGAACCAGCGGTCGTGGGAGACGACCACGGCGCAGCCGGGGAACTCCAGGAGCGCGTTCTCCAGCGACGACAGGGTCTCGACGTCGAGGTCGTTGGTCGGCTCGTCGAGGAGCAGCAGGTTGCCGCCGAGCTTGAGGGTGAGCGCCAGGTTGAGGCGGTTGCGCTCACCGCCGGAGAGCACCCCGGCCGGCTTCTGCTGGTCCGGGCCCTTGAAGCCGAACGCTGAGACATAGGCACGGGAGGGCATCTCGACCTGGCCGACGTTGATGTAGTCCAGTTCGTCGGAGACGACGGCCCACAGCGTCTTCTTGGGGTCGATGTTCTCGCGGCTCTGGTCGACGTAGGAGATCTTGACGGTCTCGCCGACCTTGATCGAACCGGAGTCGGGCTCCTCCAGACCCTGGATCATCTTGAAGAGGGTCGTCTTGCCGGCGCCGTTCGGGCCGATGATGCCCACGATGCCGTTGCGCGGGAGCGTGAAGGAGAGGTCGTCAATGAGGACCTTCTCGCCGAAGGCCTTGCTGAGGTTGTTGACCTCGACGACCACACTGCCCAGACGGGGGCCCGGCGGGATCTGGATCTCCTCGAAGTCCAGCTTCCGCATCTTGTCGGCCTCGGCCGCCATCTCCTCGTAACGGGCCAGGCGCGCCTTGGACTTGGCCTGTCGGCCCTTGGCGTTGGAGCGGACCCACTCCAGCTCTTCCTTGAGCCGCTTGGCGCGCTTGGCGTCCTTCTGGCCCTCGACCTTGAGACGGGTCTGCTTGGTCTCCAGGTACGTGGAGTAGTTGCCCTCGTAGCCGATGGCGCGGCCTCGGTCGAGCTCCAGGATCCAGCCCGCGACGTTGTCGAGGAAGTACCGGTCGTGGGTGACGGCGACGACGGTGCCGGGGTACTTCGCGAGGTGCTGCTCCAGCCACTGCACCGACTCGGCGTCCAGGTGGTTGGTGGGCTCGTCGAGCAGCAGCAGGTCGGGGGCTTCGAGCAGCAGCTTGCAGAGCGCGACGCGGCGGCGCTCACCACCGGAGAGGTTGGTGACGGGCCAGTCGCCGGGCGGGCAGCCCAGGGCGTCCATGGCCTGCTCCAGCTGGGTGTCCAGGTCCCACGCGTTCGCGTGGTCCAGGTCCTCCTGGAGCTTGCCCATCTCGTCCAGGAGGGCGTCCGAGTAGTCGGTCGCCATCAGCTCCGCGACCTCGTTGAAGCGGTGGAGCTTGCCCATGATCTCGGCGGCGCCGTCCTGCACGTTCTGCAGGACCGTCTTCGACTCGTCCAGCGGCGGCTCCTGGAGGAGCATGCCGACGCTGTACCCGGGCGACAGGAACGCGTCACCGTTGGAGGGCTGCTCGAGCCCCGCCATGATCTTCAGAACGGTGGACTTACCGGCACCGTTCGGACCGACCACACCGATCTTCGCGCCGGGCAGGAAGCTCAGCGTGACGTCGTCAAGGATCACCTTGTCGCCGTGCGCCTTGCGTGTCTTGCGCATCGTGTAGATGTACTCAGCCAAGAGAAACCGTCCGGCAACTTGAAATCTGGCAGTGGGCAGTACCACCCATCTTGCCGCACTGCCAGCCCTCGACGGAAACCGGATGGTGAAGCCGTCGCGGGAACGACGCGGCCCCGGCGCCTCGGAGGCCTACCGGGGCCGCGTCGCACGCGTGCGTCACCGCGCGGTCACTCACTGTTGAGTTGCCAAGGAGCTGTTTCGCCTTGCGGCGCCCGCCGATTCCTCGTCACGGGTTCCGCTTGCGGAGAAGGATCACCACCGCGCCGCCGATCACGACAAGCCCGATGGCGACGCCCCCGATCAGCGGGGTGGCGCCGGAGCTGCCGGTCTCAGCAAGATCGGTGTCGGACGCCGTGGCCGCGTTGCCGCCGACGGTCGCCGGGCTGGGCTCGCTCAGCGTCTGGACCGAGTCCCCGTCCGCGTCGGCCGCGGTCTCCGTCCGGCAGTCGAGCACGCCCCGGAACTGCTTCGCGAAGCCGTTCGGCCCCTCGATGGTGAAGTCGTACGCCTGGTCCTCCTGCAAGGGGATCGTCACCGTGCGGGTCTCACCCGTGTCGATGGTGTACGTGATCCCCATCAGCTCGAAGACGAAGGGCTTGTCGCCCTGGTTGGCGGCCGTGATGTCGAGGCCGCCCTCGGCGCAGTTCTTCTCGGCCGACAGTGCGGGTATCGCGCCCTTCCCGGCCCAGTGCGCGGTCGCCGTCGCGGAGACCGTGGACTCGCTGGAGCCCGCGAGGATCTGCGTCTGGCTGCGGGTCTCGGAGGCGAAGGCACGGCCCACCGGCACGGTCGTCGAGGCCTGCACGGTCAGTTCGGCCGTGCCGTCCGCGGCGTCCTCGGGCACCTCGAAGTACAGCTCACCGCCGTCACCGGCCGAGGTCACGGCCTCACCGTCCGCGTCGACGACCCTCACCCCGTCCGCCGTCCCGTCCGAGGGCGGGGTCACGGTCACGGCGTCCGCGTTGGTGTGCACCGTGACCGGGCCGAGTCGCTCGCCCGGCCGACCGGAGACCGCGGCCGGGTCCAGGGTCAGGGACGCGGCCGGTTCCGCCAGGCTCCGCGCGCTCTTCTCCAGGTAGTCCGCGAGCTTCTCCGCCTCCGGGTCCAGGGCGGTCACATCGGCCGCGTCCGAGTAGCGCCAGATCGCCACCTGGGTTCCGGTCGCCGCTTCCTCCTCGGTGAGCCCCTTGGTCCCGGCCTTGCCGGCGAGTGCCGCGAGGTCGTTCACCTGCGGGTAGGAGTTCTGGAGGATCCAGCGGATCTTCCCGGCGTCCTTGTTGGCGCCCAGCGAGGTGCCGCTCCAGGGGGTCTCCTGGTACTTGGCGTCCTTCTGCGTCGGGTTCTGGACATCCACGCAGTAGGTCTGCAGGGTGCCCCCGCCGTCGACGAACATCTCGAACAGCCCTGCGGGGAGCCGCTGTTCCTGTCCGTCGCCGGTCCGGAGCACGGCCGTCCCGTACGTCTTGAGCCCGCCTATGGTCGCGGTCGCCCCACCGGAGTTCCGCGGTGTCCCGTCGGCGGCGGCCGGGCCCGCGGTGACGATCGCACCCGCGACGAGGAGTCCGGACACGAGTGACACGGCGGCGAGGCGAGTCGCCCCTCGCCTGCGCGCGGCCCACCCGGACCACCCGGAGAACGACGCCGAGAACGAAGAAACCACAGAATTTCCCTTCGAGCAGGACCCGTTGACGTGGGGGGTTGTGGTCCCACCAGCAGAATCAGAAGCCCCGTGAGCTATGCCCGGCATCCTAGGGACGCGGCGCACCGCTCTTCCCGGTCGTATCGTCGGACAACCGATCCGAATCGGAATCGTTATCGCTCACACAGCCCATGAACAGCACTTGTCGACAAATTGATCAGCCGCACACATGGACTCTTCACGACGCATTCGCCGATAACGCACCATCGCGCGCGAACTGAGGTCACGTCACCCCGGCCGGCTCCGGCCGGAGTTCACCGGCCGCGTCGAGCCGGCTTCCGGGCGGCGGTGTCTCCCAGTTCGGCTCCGGCTCCGGCTGCGACGGGGGTGGGTAGTTGGCCTGAGACACCGCCGACGCCTCTCCCCTGGGTGTCCTTCGGAACGCCGACGTGCCCCGCGACAGATCGTGGCCGATGGCGATCGCGTCAACGTCCGCCGAGACCCGGCTCTGCCCGTCCCGCTGTTCGGTGCGCACCTTCAACCGGCCCTGCACCACCACCGGATCGCCCAGCGCGACGGACGACGCCACGTTCGCGGCGAGCGTGCGCCGCGCCCACACCGTGAAGAAGTTGGTGTGTCCGTCGGTCCACTCGTTCTTCTCCCGGTCCCAGTACCGCGAGGTCACCGCCAGCCGGAAGCGGGCCGACGACCCCGTCGACGATTCCCGGCAGACCGGCTGCGTCGCCACGTTCCCCACCACGCACACCGTCGTCTCGTTCATCTCGCGAACCCCTCCTTCGCATCGGCACCGATCCCGATGCCGGCCGGACACGCGTACGGGCCCGTCCCGTACGGCTGTCGCGTCCGTCGTGCGGCGGTGCTGTGATCGCCGCGTGTTCAGACTGCCGCCGTCGGGCCGAGCCCGCTGAGCCCTGTGCATCACCGGCCGGCTGTGGACAACTCCGTCACCCGACGGAGTGAACCGCCCGTCCGGGAGCCGCCGGTCACCCCACCGGCGCCGCCCCGAGCACCCGCCCGTACTGCTCCCGCACCTCCCGGTACCGCAGCAGTTCGGCGGCCACCGGGTCCAGCACCCGCGCCCGACCGCACCCGGCCGCCGCCTCCCGCAGCCGCCGTTCCGCCTCGTGGCCGTACCGCCGCGCCGGACCGCGTGCGGCCAGTCGGCAGCCCCACTCGACGGCCGGACCACCGACGATGCCGATCACCATCAACAGCACCGGAACCCCGAGATTCGGTGCCATGAAGCCGATGATCTGCCCCAGCAACCACAGCCCGCCGATGACTTGGAGGAGCGTCATGGAGGCCTGCGCGAGAACCGCCCCCGGCCACCAGCCCGGCCGCGGCGGCCGTCCCGTCGGCGCCCCGACCCGTACCGCCAGCTCGTCCAGCGCCTCGGGCAGCCCCTGCGCCCCGCGGACGGCCGCCTCCCGCACCGCCTGGGCCCAGGGCATGGGCAGCCCCGCGGCGGCGCGCTCCGACAAGGTCCGTACGGCGTGCTCGACGCGCTGCCTGGCGGTCGCCTCCTCGTCCACCGGCGCCGTCAGGGCGAGCCGTCCGGTCGGGGGTTCGCTCCGGTCCTGGTACCACCGCCACAGCCGTAGCCAGGGCGTCCCACACGCGCGGTTGGCGTTGCGCAGCCAGGCGCGCTCGGCGGCCTCGCCCGCCGCGGTGGCGCCGACGGCGTCCGCGAGCCGCGCCGCGAACTCGTCCCGGGCCCGCTCGCTCAGCCCCGCGCTCCGCTGATTCGCGTACACCGGCCACAGCCGTGCCGCCGCCGCGTCCAGATCGGCGCGGACCCGGCGGGCGGGGGCACCCCGCTCGGCCACGAACTGCTCCAGCGCGTCGCGCAGTTCCCCCACCCCGTCCCCGGTGAGCGCGGACAGCGCGAGCACGGCGGCGCCCGGTTCGCCGTGCTCCCCGAGCGCGATCCCGTCCTCGTCGAGAAGGCGCCGCAGATCGTCGAGCACCTGGTGGGCGGCCTCGCCGGGCAGCCGGTCCACCTGGTTGAGGACGACGAACATGACCTCCGCGTGACCGGCCAGGGGCCGCAGATAGCGCTCGTGGAGAACGGCGTCGGCGTACTTCTCCGGATCGACGACCCAGATGACCGCGTCCACCAGCGCCAGGATCCGGTCGACCTGCTCCCGGTGCTGGACCGCCGCCGAGTCGTGGTCGGGCAGATCCACCAGCACGAGTCCGCGCAACTGTGCCTCCGCCTCCGGGCTCTGCAACGGCCGTCGCCGCAGCCGCCCCGGGATGCCCAGCCGGTCGATGAGGCTCGCCGCTCCGTCGCTCCAGCTGCACGCGATGGGCGCGGCCGTGGTGGGCCGGCGTACGCCCGTCTCCGAGATCGCCACCCCCGCGAGCGCGTTGAACAGCGTCGACTTGCCGCTGCCGGTGGCGCCCGCGATGGCGACGACGGTGTGCTGCCCGGAGAGCCTGCGCCGCGCCGCCGCCTCGTCCAGCACCCGTCCGGCCTCGGCCAGCGTCGTGCTGTCCAGCCGGGTACGGGACAGCCCCACCAGCTCCCGCAGCGCGTCCAGCCGCGACCTCAGCCGCCCGTCGTAGGCGAGCGGGGTGACCGGCTGCGCGGTCGAGGCCCTGGGCTCCGCGGCCGACCCCCGCTCGGCGGCACTCATGTCGCTGACGCGCCGGGCGATGAGCCCGTCGTCCCAGGGTTCCCCGGCTTCCGAACGCGCGGACGAATCACAGGACGCGCCACTGCCAACGCCGTCGCCGTTGCCGTTGCCGTTGCCGTTGCCGTTGCCGTTGCCGTTGCCGTTGCCGTTGCCGGGACGATCGGGGACGCGCGCGTGGACGTCGTTCACGCCCGTCCCGGAGCGCCCGCCCTCGGCGCCCGCCGACGAACCTCCGTCCCCCCTCTTGTCGCCCTTCGTCCCACTCTTCTCACCGTCGCCCGCCCTCGCGTGGCCTTTCCTCTCCTCGGCCTTCCTCTCCTCGGCCTTCTCGGGGACGTCGTCTCCGGTCTGATCCGTGTGGTCAGTGACGGCGGTCACAGCGGTCACCTCTCCTTCTGCAGTACGGACAGGGCGGCGATGAGTTCGGCCTGTGGTTCGGGGTGGACGTCGAGTGCGTCGAGCGGGGCGAGGCGGCGTTCCCGCTCGGTGTCGAGGGCCCGGTCGAGGTACTCGGTGAGCAGCCGCCCGCCCCGGTCGCGCAGCCGCAACGCGCCGTGCGCGCCGATCCGTTCGGCGAGGCCCTCCCCCGCGGACCGGGCCCGGCGGCCACCCAGCAGCGCGGTGGCGCCCAGGGCGGCCACCACCTCGGCGTCGGGCGCGACGCTCCGTTCGAGGTCGCGCACCTCTTCCTCGGCGTACTCCTCCAGGACGCGCCGCCAGCGCCGTACGGTCATCCCGATCCGGTGTTCGACGCTCTCCCCGGTGACCTCACGTTCCGTCAGCCCGGCGGACACGGCGGCCGGTTCGCGGCTCCAGGCCTCGCCGATCCGCTCGTCGGCGGCGGTGACGGCGCACAGCACCAGCGTGCCGAGGCTTTCGACGAGGGCGTCGAGCAGTTCACCGGCGGTGCAGTCGAGCGGATAGCTGCGCCACCGTTTGAGGGCGTCGCCCGCGAGCACGGCCCCCGACTGCAGACGTCCCTTCACGCGCGCGTGCTCGCTGTCGTACGCCGTGTCGACGGCTGCGGTGAGGCGGAGGGCGGTGGAGTACTGCTGGGCTGCCGCGCTCGCCAGTTCGGGCATCCGGGACCGCAGCGAGTCGAGAACCCCGTGCGCGGTGCGGGCGACGGTCTCGTGCCGGGCTCCCGGATCGGTGGTCTGCTGGACGAGCCAGGTCCGCAGCGGGGCGACGGCCGTGCCCGGCAACAGCCCGCCGCCCCAGGCGGACTCGGGGAGTTCGGGCACGGTGAACCGGGGTACGTCGCCGAGCCCGGCCTTGGTCAGGAGCGCCCCGTACTGCCGGGAGACCTCGGAGACGACCTGGTGGGGGACGCGGTCGAGCACGGTGACCAGGGTGGCCCGGTGTTCCTTCGCGGACCGCAGCAGATGCCACGGCACGGCGTCGGCGTAGCGGGAGGCAGTCGTGACCATCACCCAGATGTCGGCGGCGCAGATGAGTTCGGCGGCGAGTACGCGGTTGTCGGCGTCCAGGGAGTCGACATCGGGCGCGTCCAGGAGGGCGAGACCGGGGGGAAGGCTGTCGGCCGTCTCGATGCGCAGGACGCGCTCGCCGCCCTTGCCACCGTCGCCGTCCGACGGGAAGGAGTCGTCGCCCGGGTCCCGCCCGGGATGCCGTTGAGGTGTCCACGCACGCGTGAGGTTGGGCAGGACGCGCATACCGCTGAACCAGTGATGGTCCTCGGGATGGCAGATCAGGACGGGCGTGCGGGTCGTCGGCCGCAGCACGCCGGCCTCGCTGACCTTCCGTCCCACCAGGGAGTTGACGAGAGTGGACTTGCCGGCTCCGGTCGACCCCCCGACAACGGCCAGCAACGGCGCTTCGGGTTGCCGCAGCCGGGGCACCAAGTAGTCGTCGAGTTGCGCGAGCAGTTCGTCGCGGTTGGCACGCGCGCGCGGGGCCCCTGCCAGGGGCAGCGGAAAGCGCGCGGCGGCGACACGGTCGCGCAGGGCGGAGAGCGCGTCGAGCAGCTGAGGCCGTACGTCCAAGGTCACCACATGCGAAGAATGCCCAATTTTGTGGACATTCTGAAGCATATAAGTTACGTCTGCGCGCCGACAGGACACACGGGACGGAGGGGACGAGAGGGGCGCAGGCATAACGAGTGCACAACACCCGAGGCCCGAGGCGCCAAAAGAGGTGCACGATTCGCACCTGCCTGCGATTATCAGGACCGCTTCACCGAACCTCCACATTGAGCCACGGAGGTGAAGCAACAGGGACACGGACTCGGGAGCCCTATCCTTGTCCCCGGCAACGTCACGGATCAGCCCACACCCGGGCACCAGGACAGAGGCCACCACACCCGGCCCCCGTAGCTCAGTGGATAGAGCAGGCGCCTTCTAAGCGCTTGGCCGCAGGTTCGAGTCCTGCCGGGGGCGCCACTGACCGTCGGTCTGACTGGCGACGTTTCCGCAGGTCAGACTGCGTTTACCTGGCTTTCCACGTTAATCGGATTCTTCGCCTCCGCCTGGGGCTGAGTCCGGCTGGCACCGGTCAAAACCGGGCTTCTACGGGTGTCCGTCCCACATACGTCCCACAAAATCTGGGGGCGCGAGACAACCCGACACTCCTTTCAGCACACAAAGCGGAGCGGCCTCGGTCCCCTCTTCGGGGGACCGAGGCCGCTCCGCTTCTCACGACGCCACTTGTGGGAGCCTCAGAGCGGCTTCGGCGCGTTTCAGGTAGAGCTCCCGCTGGCCAACGACGCAGCGCGCATAGATAGCCTGCAGGACCGGCACACTGTTGCCGGCCATCTCGGCGACCTCTGAGTGCGGGATGCCCTCGTTCATCCAGGCCGTCAGGCAAGTGTGACGCAGGTCGTACACGCGCTTGCCCGTCGGTGACCGAAACTCGTGGTCGGACAGGACCTCCTCGCGCGCCTTGGCCCAGACGCGCCTGAAGACCGACCCCGCGAGCATGTCACCCTTCTCGCCCGGGAAGAGGAGGTCGGCCGACCCGAGGTCATACTTCTTGATGATCTCGCGAAGGATCACGACGAGAACCGGGTGGATGGGGACCAGACGCGTGTCGCCCTCTGCCCGTCCTTTGAGGTGCCGCTTCTCATGGACGTCACCAGTGTCGGTCCACTGACGGCCGACTTCGGGCTGAGCCTCATGGACCAGGAACTCGCCCCATCCCGTCTCAGGCAGCGTGGCGTCCCCCACACGGAGGGCGACCGCCTCCTCAGGCCGGAGGCCGGCGTAGTAGAGGGTGGCGAAGAAGGCCCGGTAGAGGCGCCCGCGGCGCGGGCGCCGGCCTATCCAGTCCAGCATCTTCGCGACCTGGTCTCCGTTCAGCAGACAGCGCTTGTCGATGGCTTGGGCCACCTTCGGAGCAGTACGCTCACCCTTCTCCTTCGGCAGAGGGTTGACCTTCAGGTAGCTGTGCTTGATCGCGTACCCCATGACCAGGTTCATGATCCGGTCATTGCGTCTTATGGAGCTGGCGGCTGCCGCGGTGCCGTCGAGGCGCGTGCTGAGGGCCGTGACGACCTTGTCAACGTTCTCGGCCTTCTCCCACGCGCTCATTGGGAGGGAGTTGCGCTGAATCCAGTCGAGGATCGTCTGCACCTCGACAGGTATGGGTTTGTCGGTGTGGGCACGCCCCCTGACGCTGAAGGCGTACTCCCGCAGCGCCTTACGGACCGCCACCGGTTCGAAGTGCATCGGCGGTGTCGTGCGCAACAGGGCGATGGTCGCAGGAGTGAGCGCCTTGGCCAGGTTCTTTCGGGTGTTACTGGCAGCTTGGGGCCATTTCCAGTTGACGTACTCGACCGCAAAGTCGTACCAGTTCACCTCGGCGGCCTTGGACATCCAGGCGATCGGCCGACCCGTTTCGATGTCGAACGGCTCACGCTTCCTGTGCGCGGCCATCAGCTTCGAGCGCTCGTCATCGGCGACCGCGCTCTTCTTATACGTCTTGCTGTGCTTCTTGTGGGCGACCTTCCAACGGACGGTGTAGGTGTTGCCTTTGGCCCGCTTGTTCGTCTCAACGGGGTAGAAGCGAACGTCCAACGAGCTGTTGTCCATCAAGAAGCGTCCTCGCAATCCATAAGCCAGTTCTCGAAATCGCTGCGCCGTATCCGAAGGGAGCCGTTGGGCAGTCGAATGCAGCGCGGGCCGCGCCCCTTCTGGCGCCAGTCGTAGAAGGTCGATCGGGCGATCTGCAGCTCGTCGCAAACCTCGTCGACCGTCAGCTTCTGCCCAGGTCGAACCGCTACCGCCATGACGCCGCCACGCGGTCCCAGATGGACAAGGAGTCGGCGTACAAGGAGGGCGGACCTGCCAGCCCGGGGCGAAAAAGGGCAGGGGGTATCGCGGATCGGCACATGAGGTGGGTGTTCCTTGCGAAAGAGCGCGCGGGGCGACGGAGCGGAACCAACAGCGCTGAGAGCCCATGCGGCACGGCAAGGACATCGCTTCTCTTCAGCGAACAGGCGCTGCGGATAACAGGGCAGCAGCAGGCAGGAGCCGCTCATTGCCTCCTTGCGTCTTTGCGGCACTGTCTACTGCATCCGCCACGGCTCCACCGCCAAGCACAGCCGCTGCGAACACCCTCAATGGTCGTCACGATCGCCGGTTTGGCTAACCGGCGATCGTGGTCTATGTTTCGCCCCACACAGCTCAGAAGAACAGCCAGTACGACCAGAAACCCAGGGCCGGGAACACTGACACCCGGGCGACGTCTGGGGTGCGGCTCCGGGGTGGGCCGAGTGCGCGAAGACCGCTCGGTACCGGCGGTCCGCCGCGTAGCAACAAGCCCTCACCGAGCAGCCCGGCAGTGCGAACACAGAAAGTCATCACTGCGGAAAGGGCGCCACAGTCCTATCGCCCCTATGCGCTCCACGCGCCCAGGTCGCCAAGCGGATGGGGAGCAGGGAAACGGGCGGATCGGAGAGTCGCATTCGACAGGTGATGCTCCTTGTTCAGGGCCTCTACGAGGAGGCCGAGCAGCGTGAGATACCGGCTGGCTAACATCGTGGTCGGCCTCCTGCCGACCCGAAAGCCCGCCCCTCCAATGACCTGGTATTTCCGGGATGTTGTACGTTGACATGCTTCCGGAGCAGGTTCCAGTCTCTTCGGGCTCTTTCTCGTCTGCCGTGGGCGAAGTGAAGGTCTCCGGCAGATACTCACTCGCTGTTCGGGGCCTCGCTGCACATGTATCGACGCCTCAGCCGCGCCGCGGAAACGGGAAGCGGCAGTGCGCGAGCAGGGCTAGATACAGAGGAAACGCTGCGCGAGGCGCACCGGGTGCTGCCCGCGCTGACGAGCCGTCGCACCGTCCTGCTGACCTTGCGGCGCCCCTCGACGTTCCGGCCGTGCCTGGCACGGCCGATAGAATGTCCGGGCCCGGCCGCCACCCCGGTGCGGGGCCCGTGCCCGGCGAGAGGACCCCGCAGTGAGCCAGCACCGTTCCGCCCGTGCGGCGGTGTTCTCGGCCGGCTCCTGGGGTACCGCAGTCGCCAAGATCCTGGCCGACGCCGGCACCAACGTCATCGTGCACGCCCGACGGGACGAGATCGCCGAGGCGATCAATACGGTTCACCGCAACCCTGGTTACTTCCCGGACGTCGAACTGCCCGCCTCCCTGGCGGCCACGACCGACCCTGCCGCCGCGCTTCACCGTGCGGACTACCTCGTGCTGTCCATCCCCGCACAGTCCCTGCGGACCAACCTCGCTCTGTGGACGCCGCACGTCGGGCCCGACACCCTGATCGTGTCCCTGATGAAGGGCATCGAACTGGGCAGCGGGGAACGGGCGAGCCAGGTCATCACCGAGGTAACCGGCGTGAGCGCGGACCGGGTCGCGGTGCTGTCCGGCCCGAACCTTGCCCGCGAGATCATGGACGGCCAGCCTGCCGCCGCCACCGTCGCCTGTCCCGACGAGGACGCCGCCCGCCGCTTCCAGCAGGCGTGCCACACCTCGTACTTCCGGCCCTACACCAGCACCGACGTGATCGGCTGCGAGCTGGGCGGCGCGGTGAAAAACGTCATCGCCCTGGCGGTCGGCATCGCTTCGGGCATGGGCCTGGGCGACAACGCCTCGGCGATGCTCATCACCCGCGGGCTGGCCGAGACCACCCGGCTGGCTGTGGCCATGGGCGCCCACCCGGCCACCCTCGCAGGGCTTGCCGGCCTCGGCGACCTGGTGGCCACCTGCTCGTCCCCGCTCTCCCGCAACCGCACCTTCGGCACCCACCTCGGGCACGGCCTGAGCGTCGAACAGGCGACCGCCGCCACCCGGCAGACCACCGAGGGCGTCAAATCCGCCGAGGCGATTCTCGCCCTGGCTCATGCCCACAGCGTTGAGATGCCGATCACCCAAGTGATCTCCGCCCTGCTGTACGAGAAGGTCACCCTCGACGAGGCCGCAGCCGCGCTGATGCAGCGGCCCCCAAAGCCCGAGTGCTGACCCCCGCTGCTCGTCCCGGAGACGATGCTGTAGGCCATCGCAGCCGCGGATCGAAGCGGAAGACGTCCCAGGACGTCCGGCCGATCACCGCCCGGCCCTCGCACCTTACGTCATAGTCTGCCGAGCATGGATCTCACCATTTGGGCCCGTGATCTGGCCGGGTCTCTCCTCGCCGAGCCCCTGCCTCGGCGCTGGGCACACTCTCAGGGGGTTGCCGCAAGGGCGCAGTTGCTGGCGGGAATCCTGGGCGACGATGCGGAACTCCTGTGGGCCGCAGCGATGCTGCACGACATCGGTTACACGCCGTCGCTCGCCACGACGGGGTTCCATCCGCTGGACGGCGCCCGCTACCTGCGCGACTGTTCGGCCGCGGACGAGCGCCTGGTACGGCTGGTCGCCAACCACTCGTACGCGCTGTTGGAGGCGGAGGAGCGCGGGCTGCGGGAAGAGCTGGAGGGCGAGTTCCCGATCCTCGACCACGCCGGGCTGGTGGATGCTCTCGTGTACTGCGACATGACCACCACCCCGGACGGTACCCCCACGACCGTGGATGCCCGGCTGGCGGAGATCGTCACTCGGTACGACTGCGACAGTGTCGTCGGCCGATTCATCCGCCGAGCCGATGAGGATCTCCGAGCTGCTGTACACAGAGTCGAAGCCCGGCTGATCTTGGCAGAGCGGTAAGGGAGGGCACGGTACTCAGTCGACGTGAGGGAACATCCCGTCCAGGTAGTGGGCGATCTGCTTCCGCATGGAGTGGTGGATGTCGTAGGAGTCCAGTTCGCCGGGCAGGATCCAGCGGACGCCATCGGCCTCGTCGTTGATCGTGGGCTCGCCTCCGACCGGCCGGCCGATCACGGTGACCTCGTATGCCTGCCGGATCTCCCCGTCCGTATAGGCAACCACATGCTCAGGGAGCGAGTACACGCCGAGGAGCCCGGTGGGTTCGGCGTCGATTCCGGTCTCTTCCTTGCATTCCCGGACTGCGCACTGCGATGGGGATTCCCCTATGTCCATGGCTCCCCCGGGCAGAGCCCACTGCCCCGTGTCGCGGCGCCGCTGTAGGAGGATCGCCCCGTCCGCCTCCCGGACTACCAGCATGTTGCACGCCGGGATCAAAGTGTTCGGCTTGGGTGCGTTCTCGTCGTACCAGTACTCCGTACGTCCCATCGCGGGCTGCGCTCCTCACATGGACTCGGGTGACCAGGGCTTTGCAGTCTCCCAGACCGCGTCGAAGCTGCCGGTGTAGTGGTCGAACCAGCCGTCTTCCTCCAGGCGCCGCAGCTCGAACAGGGGGTTTGCGCTGGCGGGCTGCCCCCAGACGTGCGGATTGACCAGGAGCACGTCATCGAAGCGGAAGAGGCTGTTGTAGAGGGTGGTGTCGTGGAGGCGCACCTCGCACCCGGGCGTGCCGATCAGCTTGCGGTAGTAGGTGAGGGACGCCCTGATCTTTGCTGAGAGGGTGCCGCCGATGCCTTCTTCATCGTCCCTGACGGCGACCGCCTTGCCCGATGGGTCACCGAAACAGAGGCGGACCTGAACTCCGGCGTCGGCGCGCTCGGCAAGCATCGCTGCAACGCGCGGGTTGGTCTGGGCGAAGAACGTGCCGCTGAACACCAGTACGTCGATATGTTCCTGAGCGGTCTTCAGGAGGCGGACCCAGGACTTCTGCGGGAAGCTCGCGCGGTTCGGGAAGGCAGCGACCAGTTCGGTCTGCTCGGTCGGCTGCCCCTGCGCCTCGTCCTCCTCGGGCGGCCACAGGTACGACATGTCCACACCGAGATGCTTCGCAACCGCCCATTGGTGCCGACGGAGTGGCTGTCGGCCGATGCTGATCCAGCGCTCCACCGTCTTGACATCAACTTGGCACGAGGCCGCGAGGTCCTCGGGGGTGACCTGCCGCTGGAGCATCACCGTACGCAACCGCTCGTTCACCATCGCATCCTCGCAGGACGTCCGGGGACGCGGCAAGATCTTGCGGGACGCCAGGACGTCCCACAAGGTCACTTCTAACAGGTAGTTCACGCTGCCTACCCTGGTCCCGTGCAGCGAATTGTGTTGTGGGACGTGGACCACACCCTTGTAGAAAACTCCGGTGTGAGCAAGGAGATCTACGCCAGCGCCTTCAAGGCACTAGCTGGGCGGGAGGCCGAGTTGCCTGCTCCAACGGAAGGGCGTACGGATCGGGCGATCATGCGCGAGATGTTCACCCGGCACGGTTTGCCGGATCCTGACTGGGAGCGGGCGCAGCAGGCGCTGGAGAAAGCCGGCCGTTGCCGCGAGGAAGATCTGCGACGGCGGGGTCATGTCCTGCCCGGTGTCGAGGACGCGTTGAAGGCACTCGCGGCGGACCCAGCTATCTGTTCCTCGGTCCTCACCGGCAACATTTCGGCCAATGCCCGCGTCAAGCTCCGTGCGTTCGGGCTTGATGGCCTGCTCGACATGGCTGTTGGCGGGTACGGCGAGGACAGCGACGATCGAGCGCGTCTCGTCGACGCCGCCCGTGCCCGTATCCATGCAGCCCACGGCATCCCACTCGTTGCGCCGACCGTCCTGATCGGGGACACGCCCCGCGATGTGCGCGCCGCGCATGACGCCAAGGCACACTGCATCGCCGTCGCCTCCGGGATCCACTCGGTGGCAGAACTCCGCACCGCCGGGGCCGACGTTGTCGTCCCTGATCTGACCGACACGGAGGGCTTGTTGACCCTCCTGCGGGAAGTCCTGACCTGAGTGGACAGCGGAGCTCCGTAACCAGAGACCGGTGGCCGGGTCAGGGGCGCAACGCGTAGCAGCGCAGCGTGTCCAGGTCTTCGCTGTGGACCGAGGACCAGGACGCGGTCAGCAATTCGGCGTGCTGCGGGCTGATCCCGATGGACTTCCTTTCGTCCGGGAGGCGTTCAGCGAGTGGGGTGACGACCCAGAACGTCCCGCCGGGTGGGAGAAGGTATCGGATGCGGGCGAGGAAGGCCGCCTTGTCCTTGATGAAGGCGAACACCAAGCGGCAGGTGACGGCGGCGTAGCCCGCCTCCGGCAACGTTCGGATGTCCTCGGTCTCGACGTCCAGCCGCTGAAAATGTGGACCGTCGGACGTGTCCTGCTCGGCCTGGGCGATCTCCAGCGCGGCGGAGGCACAGTCGATCGCTGTGGTGCGGTATCCCAGGTCACCATGCAGGTACCGGGCAAGGACACCGTCGCCGCAGCCAATGTCGAGCGCAGGCCGGCCCCTGCCGGCGCCGAGGAAGCGGCTTGTCAGCTGCCGTTCCTCCGGGCCGACGCCGCGGTAGCGGCGCCCCGATGCCCACAGCGGGTCCCAGTATTCGGCCGGGTTGGTGATCGTCATGGGTTGGCGGGCTCCTCGGTCGGGGTCAGGGAGATGGCGGCGGCCGAGCCGAGAGTCCGAACGGGCGACTTCCACAGCACGAGGAACGGGACGGCCAGGGCCGCGGTAATGAGCGTGAGCGTGGGGCGCAGGCCGAACAGGGTTCCCAGCGCGCCGGCAGCGAGCGCGGCGAACGGGCGCAGGCTGAAGGCGAGCCAGGAGCCGGTGGCCTGGGCCCGACCTTGGAGATAGTCGGGGGCGAGTTCCTGGCGGACGGCACGCTGAAGTCCGCCGTGGCACACGGCGGCGCCGGTTTGGATGACCATGCCGACACCGATGGCGATCTGCCCGCCGAGCCCGGGGCCGGCGAGGACGAGCGGAATCTGGGCGAGTGGGTTGAGGGCGAGCGCGCCGAGCATCACCCGGCCCGGGCCCCAGCGTCGTTCCAGGGGCTGCCAGACGAGGGCTCCGAGGATGCCGCCGACGCCGCCGACTCCTCGACCAGGCCATGGTCGCGCCAGCGGCGGAAGAACGTGTACACCCGGTCCCACGGCGGGAAGTCGGCCGGCATCGCCCGCCACTTGATGCCATTGTCCACGAGGTAGCGGATCGCATCGAGTGCAGCCCGGTGGCAGTACGCCTCCGGCCTGCCGCCGCGACCGCGCATCCAGCCCGGCACCGGGAGCAACGGCCGGACGGCCGCCCACTCCGCGTCCGTCATGTCCGTCGGGTAGCGCGGCTGCCGCAACCCGTTGTCGGCGGCGTTTCCGAACCGGTGAGCCAGACAGTCACACTCCCAGGTGACCGAGCTGGACTGCCCGACCGCCAACACGGAAGACTGCTGCATCAGGGCCTCCTGCTGCTCGGTGATTCGACACCAACGAGCTGTTCAGGAGGCCCTGTCCGTATGCGCCAAGCGCCTCACGACCACCCGATCGGGACTCCCGTTCGAAGCGCATCTCTCAAGATCGAAAAGACAACAGCTTCTAAGCATGACGTTTAACGTCGCAGGTCACCCGACCTGCTGTTCTTTCCCGGACAGCGGAGGCGGCCGTTCTCCACGCTTCGAGATGTCGAGTCATGAAGTACAAGAGAACGGCCGCTGTGTATGAGTCTGTCTGTCGACGCGCCCGCAGGCGAGGCGTTGGACGTGTTGTCCCGCTTTCGGGTCGAGTTCTACGAATGCCTCTACGCCCGCGCGGATGCGCTCTTCGAGCTCACCGACGCGGTGCTGTGCGCGGACGGGCCGGTGAAGACGCTGGTCGAGCTGTCGCTGGCGGTCGAGCATCGCCGTGGGCACGGTGCCCTGTACGCAGCCTTGGACCGGGGCTGGACGGAGCCGACGCGGTTGCGCCGGGCCCTGGCCGGCCTGCCGCTGCCAAGGGCGGCCGACGGGCGCGTCGTGCTGGCCGTGGACGTGTCCAACTGGTTGCGCCCGGACGCTCCCACCAGCGACGACCGGCTGTTCTGCCACGTCTATGGACGCGGTGACCGCAAGACGGACCAGCTGATTCCCGGATGGCCGTACTCTTTCGTCGGCGCGATGGAGACCGGCCGCACCTCGTGGGTCGCGCTGCTGGACGCCGTGCGCCTGGGCCCCGCCGATGACGCGACCGCCGTCACCGCCGCCCAACTACGCGATGTCATCCGGCGGTTGACGCAGGCCGGGCACTGGCATCCCGGCGATCCCGAAATCCTGATCGTGATGGACTCCGGCTACGACGTCGCCTACCTCTCCCACGCCCTCGCGGATCTGCCGGTCGTGCTGGTCGGGCGCCTGCGCTCGGACCGCGTCATGCTCCGCGACCCGGGCCCGGCCCGCTCCGGGCCGAAGGGCGGACGGCCCCGCCGGCACGGCGGCGTCCTCACCTTCGCCAAGCCCGACAGCTGGCACGAGCCCGACGTCACCGCGGTCACGGACACCACCCGCTACGGCAAGGCCCAAGCGATCGCCTGGGACCGGATGCACCCAAGGCTCACCCACCGCGGTCCATGGCTGGACCACGCTCAGGAGGAACTGCCCGTTCTGCACGGCACGTTGATCCGTCTCAAGGTCGAGCGCCTGCCGGGCGACCGTGACCCGAAACCGGTCTGGCTGTGGTGCTCCGCCACCGCCGCCACCAGCGCTCAGGTGGACCTGTGGTGGCAGTCCTTCCTGCGCAGATTCGATCTTGAGCACACATTCCGGCTGATGAAACAGACACTCGGGTGGACCGCCCCGCAGGTCCGCCACGCCGACACCGCCGACTTGTGGACCTGGCTCGTCATCGCCGCCCACACCCAGCTCCGCCTCGCCCGCCCCCTCGCCGAAGACCTCCGCCGCCCCTGGGAACGGCGCACCGAACCCCGCCGCCTCACTCCCGCCCGCGTCCGCCGCGGGTTTCGCAACCTCCGACCGACCACGGCCTGCCCGGCAGCCGCGCCGAAACCGTCCCGCCCCGGCCCGGGACGGCCACCCGGTTCGAAGAACAGCAACCGCGCCAAGCGCCACGACGTCGGCAAGACCGTCAAACGCGCCGAAACCATCAAGGAACACCAGGCCCGCCGAGGATAAACGTCAAGCTAAGGGGCCGAAGGCTGGCGCGGCGGCCGGAGCCAGCTGCTCCGGCCGCCGCCATGTCAGCCCTCCTCGTCGTCAGCGGCCACGGCCTGCCGGTGGTTGTCGCGCCAACACCGTCCGCTCCACCAGCCCTCGTGCAACGGGTCTCCACGCCGGATGTGCCCCGGCGTCTTGCCGCACTGCACCCAGCCGCCGTCCTCCAGGTCGGCGTCGAACAACATCGCCGCACACAGATCGTCCACCCGTTCAGGGGTAGGGCCATAGAGCCCCAGCCGGGACAGCAGGCTGTCCACAAGCCCTTCTGCCGCCTGATCGTCGAGCTCCGAAACAGCCGTGATCAGCTCCACGAGCTGCCCGTACGTCCCCTCCGGCGTAATCGTCGGCAGAAGCATCTTCGACGGGATCATCAAGTCCTCCAGCGCCAAGTTGAGCGATACCTTCACTCTTCAGGCTCGGCACGGACCCAAACCGGCAATGAATCTTGAATTTGTGATGCAAGTCACACCACCTGCCGGACTGCGGAGCCGCGCTCACGAGGTCCTTCCTCGTGCCTCCGCCCGAGGGTTTCGTCGGTGCGATGAGGGAGGATTCGTCGGTGGCCCCAATGGCCGGCGGAGGTCACCGGCACCCATCCCCGCGCTGAGTCTCCAACTCCCCAAATGGGTGCGGCATCGGGCCCGTGCGCATTCTGGTCAGCTCGCAGTCTGGTACGTGCGCACCCACGGGAAGCCGCTGGATAGGGTCGGGTACTCCCAGCTTGAGAGGAAGTGGCATGACCGACATCGTGATTGCACAGACGACCATCGACGACGAGGACCAGGCGAAGGCACTGGCTCGGGGCGCGGTTGAGAGCAAGCTGGCAGCGGGCGCTCACATCGACGCACCCATCACCGCCGTCTACTGGTGGAAGAGTGAGATCGAGACGGCGCGGGAGTGGCGGATCTCGTACATGACGACCGCAGGCCGCCTGCCGGAGCTGGAGGCGTGGGTGTCCGAGAGGCACTCGTACGAGGTGCCCCAGTGGGTCACCCTTCCCGTGACAGGCGGATCGGACGCTTACCTGTCCTGGGTCGTTGAGCAGACGACCCAGCGCTGACGCGCTCGCCTCTTGGGCGAGTTCTGCGACGGATGTGGCACGAGCCTCAAGACGCGAACTTCCTTAGATGATCGGCAAGTTCTCGCTCGTTGTCGGGTAGCCAGGTCGCGATGGCTCGGGCACGCTCCTTGCCCATCGTATTGGGCTTGGCCTGACTCGCAGCCGCAAACTGACGTGTTACGTAGACACCTTGTTCGACATCTCCACCGCGTAGCAGCGCGGAAGCGAGGTCGCCGAGCACGACAACACCTCCATCCGATAGGCCATCCCCGAGGCGTTCGACGGCGGTGTCGGCCGTGGCGCTCAGCTCGGATCGTCCCAACTGTCCGTACACGGAGAGTGCCAGTGAGTCCATGCGGTAAGGCGTCACGAATCGGACCCATGCCTGCTCACTTGTGTGATCCGCAAAGTCGTAGGCGAAACGCGCTCGTTCCAATGCACGCAGTGCCTCTGTGTCGTCGCCGAGCGCCGCAGCCTCCTCGGCGTGCCTGCCGAGCACCCAGGCGGCGGCCGTGGCGTTGCCGTGGCCTCGAACGTCCTGGGCTGCCTGGGAAAGAAGCCTCAGCCTCTCCTTGGGCGTCGGAGTTCCGTAGCTGGCGTAGGTCAGGGCCAGGGCTCGGAGCGGAGGGTGTCCGGCAGCCGATGCACACTCCGACGTGACCTGGTAGTAAGCATCAGCCTTGTTGGTCTCCCCCAGGTCCCAGGCCACCCACCCGGCCAGGGCTGCGGTTTCTCCGGCGGCGACAGTAAGAGCCCGTTCGTGCTCTCCGGCACGGGGCAAAGCTGCCGTGATCGCGTCAAGGTGAGACTCGACCGTGCGCTGCAACCGGCGTGCGCTGAGTCCGAGTTCTTGGATGTGCAACTCAGCGGCTCGGTCGACGAGAGCGGCCACGGAAGGCGCGTCGGCCTTGGAACCCCTACTGAGGGCGAGAGCGAGCCGTCCCCATGGCTCGGCAGCCGCGCTCACTCCGATGGCAGCGCCCCCCAACAACGTGCGGCGCTTCACGTCCTCCTGGTCCTCCTCTTCACGAGCGGAGTCCTTTCTCTTCCTGGCGCGAGCGGCCTTGGCCTCCCGCCTCAAGTCTTCGAATGAGACGCCGCAGGCCGCCGCGATCTGTTCAAGCGTGTGGTTGGTCGGGACGTTCTCGAACCGTTCGTAACGGCTGATCTCTCGACGGGTCATGGTGTCCCGGCCGGAGACAGCGTTGATGGCGGCTGCCTGCTGCTCCTGCGTCCGGCCTGCGTCCTTCCGGAGCCGGAGGAGCAGTTCGGCGAACGGATCTGCCATGAGTGTGACCTCTGTCCGGGAGTGGAATCCAATCATGGCTTCAATTCCCCCTCCAGTTTCCCCCCTTGACAGATTTTTCCCCCTCCGAATTCCCCTGGTCCGGGGCCCGGACACGCGATGCGATGGGCCCATGACGACGTTCCGCAGGGCGGCACCGCCCCCGCTCACGAGGAGGACCATCCCGTCGGCCGGACCTTGGCTGAGGAGAGACCGACTCTGCAACGCAGCCAGGCTGTCGGGTCGAGGCTCGCTCCTTCTTGCCCAAGAGAAGGCTGGCGGTGGGCAGCGCCTTTCCCGCCCAGCGGGCGTACGCGTCAGCGTCGTGCCACGTCACCCAGACCACGGGATGGTCGTACAGGGCACTGGGGCAACGCCGCCCGGTCCAGTGCTGCGGGGGCCGGTGCCCCGTGGCACGGATGAACTGCTCGTAGTCAAGGTTAGTCGTCGGGTAGATGCCTTCCTCGATCAGCACCATGACCTTGCCGTCGACCAGATGTCTTATGGTGCGCGGATCGCGGCGCAGCAGCTCCTCGGTTCGCTCGTCGTGCCCCACCGCGGCTTGCTCGGTGAGGAGCTGAGCGAACCGCCACTGGGCGTCGGGGGACGATGTGGAGAGCAGGGTGTCCAGCGCGGCCTGATTGTTGGGGTGGGGCTTGATCGATTCACCCCGCCCCTCCCAGTTCACGAGCTGCCTGGTGCTGATGCCGACCTTGGCGGAGAAGTCCTTACCGATCATGCGCAGCGCTTCGCGCAGCAGAGCGACTTCCCGGCCGGTCCACCGTGTGACCCCCGTTGTCACGCTCGCCCCCTACGGCTACAGGGTCTCGCCGAGGATGGCCAGGTACGTCTCACGGAGCACAGTCAGCACGGGGTGTTCAGTCGGCAGTTCCTTATCGTCGATCGCAGACAGGGCCCGAACCCCGATGCTGGTGTTCGTCGCGAAGACCGCCGCCATCTGCTTGGCCTGATCGAGGGTGACGGGGGCGGTGCGGTGCTCGACGCCATTGGCGTGCTTCTGGAGGAGCGCCATCGTCACACCGGGCAGGACGGGCGCCTGCGGCCACACCACCGTTCCGTTGCCGTCGATGAAGGCGACGTTCCAGGTGCCGCCCTCGCTCACGAGACTGTCGCGGCCGACGAACAAGGCGTCGCCGAACCCTGCGCGCTGCGCTGCCCCTCAGGCGTTCAGGGCACCGAAGAGGCCGACATGCTTTACCTCGGGCAGGTCGCGCTCGTACGGCACGCTCATGGCACGCAGTGGTTCTGGGGGCAGGGCGCCGGCACTGCGTACGGACACCAGGATGTGCGGCTCGTCGGCGTCGGCCGAGTGTCCCATCTCGGCCCTCGGGTCGTAGATCGTGACTCGGACGACGCACGGGCCGCTCTGCCCCTCCAGGCCCCGGCGGACGTAATCGCGAACGAGCGCGGTGTCCAGGTCCGCGCCCCACACGGTCTTGCAGTCCCGTACGAGTCGTTCCATGTGCAGCGTCAGGCCCCGGATGCTGCCGTCGCCATCGACGCGCATGGACGTGAAGTGACCGAAGTTGGTCAGGGCCAGGGGGAGCAAGTCGTCTGCGGACACGGGGTTTCCATCAAGAGTTGCCACGCCACCCAGCATCTCAGGGCCGTCCATTCCTCCGGCACCCCAATCGGGGTTACTGACGAGTCAACTTCGTTGAAACTTCCTTCCCATTGCGATGCCACACAGTGTTCGCTTGTCACCGTGCGAACACGCCTGGTGATCGATGGAACGAGGCGTGCCACGCGACGCAATGACGACGTATGCCGCACGATCCCCCACACCGCCCACTCGGGAGGCCCTCGATGAGCCCGGCTACAGCCGTCGCGCCGGCAGCCACGAAGGCGCCGCCGCAGACGTCGCGCGCCTTCGACTTGGCCTTTACCCCTGCCCCACCCCTTGTCAGACAGGCACGCAGGATCACCCGCGCATTCCTGCGTCTGTGGAACGTGAACGGCGAACTGGCCGAGAACATCGTGCTCGCCGTCTCCGAGCTGGTCACCAACGCCGTCGAGCACGGGACCGGAGACGTGGGACTCCGGATCCAGTACCCCGACGGCGAATTGCGGATCGAGGTCACTGACGACAACCCGGCCCCAGCCGAACTGCGCCACGCTGACGACGAGGAACTGTCGGGCCGCGGCCTGTTCCTCATCGCCGTCCTCGCACGGACGTGGGGCGTCAGCGACGACGGCAGGACGACGTGGTGCGTCTTCCGCGTCCCTGCGAGGAGGTCGTGATGACCCCAGTCACTCCTGAAGCCGCAGCAGGAATGAGCCAGCGACGCTCCACCAACGATGTGAATGCATTACTTGCATCCTCATCCCCTTCCATGTCCTCAACAGCGCCATCTGAGGGGCGGATCAGAAAGCCTCAGCCTCAACGACGCGCCGCGGTTGGGTTGCTTGACCCCGATAGTGATCCGGACGGCAGGACGTCCCAGGACGTCCCGACAGAGTCCTGTGCGGCGGTACCGGCGTCTCCGAGCTCCCTGAACGATGCCCTTGTAGCTCGCCGCACCGTGTCCTCCTTGAACGAACCGCCCTTGTCGGCGAGTGGCGGCTCGAAATGCCTCGGCGGCTCCTCTTCAGGGGCCGCCGAGGCGACGCCCCGATCGCCAACTTCGGACCTAGCTAGTGGAGTTGTCCTTATGCCTCGCACCACAACCTCGGCCCCTCCAGTCGGCGGTCGGCAGGTGGACGGCGGCTCCTGGCCGGAGGGCTCATTCCAGGAACTTGGCTGTGAACTGAGGACCGTTGTATCGACCCTCGCACCCAGGCCGTCGCCCCTCGCGGTGCAGGAGACCCTTCATCATGAAGTGACCAGACTGGTCTTCATCGAGACTGCCTCCGTCAGCGAAGACCCGGACGAGCGACATGTCCAACTACTTCTCATGCGCGGCCACTTGATGCGACTGCTCGGAGCAGTCGTTCCCGTCGATGCCAACGAGCCTCCCCTAGAAGGGGATCGATTGGTCTCACGCGTGCGTGCCCTACTCGACGAAGAGATTCCCGGCGACGCCGTGCATGCGGCGCCCCTGCACCGGCGGATGTCCGAGGTCGGGCGGGAACTGCTCGCCATCCTTCCTACTGTCGACGCCTCTGACGACGTGGTCGACGGGTGGGGCAGGACTGTGTGCGCCGGGTTCGATTCGACGCGTATCCGCGAAGCCATTCGTGCGGCGAAATCCTGGGAGCAGGCGGGGGTGTACCCGCATCCGCACACCCTCGCGGCGGTCACGCAAGCGCTCAGCGGCTACGTCACGACGCTCGTCCCCTACGTCTCGA
The DNA here is from genome assembly GCF_009184865.1 of Streptomyces phaeolivaceus. Taxonomy (NCBI): domain Bacteria; kingdom Bacillati; phylum Actinomycetota; class Actinomycetes; order Kitasatosporales; family Streptomycetaceae; genus Streptomyces; species Streptomyces phaeolivaceus. Next base: position 3,172,035 of record NZ_CP045096.1, read on the forward strand.
TCCACATGGAATCGCTCTCCGCCGGGAGTCGAGGGTGGTCCGCATGCGGTGGGGCGATCGAACGCTCGCAGGAGGCCCGCGATGTCGCTCCGGCAGAGGGGCTCAAGGCGGCGAGGAAGCACGCATACCGTCTCGCGGTCCACACCGAGGCCCTGCTGCGCTACGCCGAACAGGACTGCGAGCGGGACGGTGAGTGACATGGCCAGGACCTATCGCGCGGCGCACCCTCAGCGGATTCACCGTGCTCCGGCCTCCCCACCAAATTCGGGCTCCCCCCGCAAAGACGAGCCAGCCCCAGGGCGCGTCCGACGTGGCTGGCGACAGGCTCGCGCGCACCGAGGCGCCGTCCTCCTCGCTACCGCCATCAGCCTGCCTACCGTCTACGTCCTCGCCGAACTCGCCCTGCAGCTCTACGGCGGTTCGTAGCTCACGCCCCAACCAGCCGACCAGCAAAGTGGGCCGGCCCCGATAAGACGACGACTGTTCCAGAACACCGAAGGAGTACGACCATGCCGGCCCCGGACGAGACCATCTCGCCGCCGCTTTCCCCTCAGGAGCGGGAGGCTCTGCTGGGCATCTCTCAGGGGAGGACGACCTCAGAGACGGCCTGCGACATGGGAGTGTCCGACAGCACGGTCAAGACGTACATCCTCCGGATCGGCGGAAAGCTCGGAACTTGCGAGCGGGCGGGCATGGTGGACCTCGCCTACCGTCACGGGCACTTGGACGTCCCCGGGCCTGTGGACCACGTCGTCGAGCTGCCGGAGGAGCAGCGCACCGTCCTGGCCGGGCTCGCCGGCGGAAAGACCGTCGAGGAGATCGCGGCCGACGAGAAGCGTCCGCTGGACGACGTGCGCAAGGACGCTCGACGCCTGCTGCGGGCGCTGGGTGCTTCCTCGGCCGCGCACACGGTCACGCGAGGATGGCAGTTCCGTCTCCTGGGCCCCGCGACTGGCCGTGAAAACTCCGGAAACGTCGTCTCCGTGGCAGGACAGGCATGAACGCCCGCGTCGAGGCCGGCAGCCTGCGACCGGGCAGTGGCCACGTTCACCAGCACGCGGGGGACGTGTTCACCTGCGACCGGCGACAGGACTTCGTGCCCAACGTGATCCGTACGCACCGAGGTGGGCGCTGGCGCAGGGTGGACCGGAGTAAGAACGCCGGGGAGTGGGCGAAGTTCGTCCATCGCTCCGAGATGCTCGTGTTCGACGTCGACGACGGAGGGGAGGGCGGCCCCGGCATCGTCACGGGAGTGATCTCGTCCAAAGAAGACGTTGCGGCGCGCCTGGCCGCACTCGCTCCAGTGCTGGGGACGGCCGTGGCCGAGATCGGCACGGACTGCGGCTGGACGGCAGCCTGTCTGGAGCACCTTCTCCAGGGCGGCCAGGTGGTGACGGTCGCGGACACAGAACGTCTCGCCGAGATCGCCCGGCAGCGCCTGCGCCCCTACCCGCGGGTGCGGGTGGTCAGCGGGCCCGCCGCCGGGGTCTTGGGTCCGGCGGGTTCGTTCCACGGGCTCCTGTCCCATCGTGCGGTACGCCGCGTGCCGTGGGAGTGGGTCACCCGGGTTCGTCCGGGCGGCCGAGTGTGCCTGCCCGTGCGTACCGCTCTGGGCGGATCCAGCACGCTGCTCGTCCTGACCGTGGCGCGGGACGGGGCGTCGGCCAGTGGACGGTTCCACGCCGGACCGGCTCCGCAGACCGTGTGGCTTCGCGAGCACCGCCCTGGTGAGGGCACCTCCGTCGAGTCGCAGGGCAGCCCGCGGGCGTCGGAAGCCCTGGACGCGAGGAGGGCGCACGTACGGCCGGCGGCCAGGTTGTTCGCCGGTCTGCTTCGCCCTGACCTTCGGATGCAGGTCGTGCGCGGCGTTGCGCAGCTCGAAGGCGACGTTGCCGACCGCCTGCGTATTCATGACCACCAGGCGTCTCGGGCAGTGGTCTTCCTACACTCCCCCCGCATCTACGAGTGGGGGCCGCGCGATCTCGGCTCTGATCTGTTCGACGCGCTCGGTCAGTGGCACGCGGCCGGAGAACCAGAGGTTGAGCAACTGGGCGTGACGATCACGGAGACCGAACACACACTGTGGCTGGGTGCACCGGACGGTCCGTCGTGGCGTCTGCCCGAACTCCACACGATCACCGGCGAGGTGGAGCGGCATGCGACCTGACCATCCGATGCTCCTCCACCCCTCCGCAGCGATCGCTGAGTTGCAGGCACGGCCGTCGAGCGCCCGGATGCAGAACTACCTGCTCGGCGGGCGGGACAACTACATCGTCGACCGTGACGGCGCCCGTCGGGCGGCCGACCGGATGCCGTTCCTGGAGAGCGCCGTCCGCCACGAGCGCAGGTACGTGCTCCTGATGGTGCAGGCCCTGGCCATCGCGGGCATCCGGCAGCTGGTCGACTTCGGCTGCGGCCTTCCCCACGGCCCAACGCCGGTGGATGTCCTGACCCGCATTCATCCCGACGCCCGCGCCGTGTGCATCGACAACGACGTGCTGGTGCACACCCACGCCGAAGGAATGATGACGGCCAAGGCGCCCGCTGTCGTGGCGAGCCTGTGCGCCGACGTACGCGCCCCCGAATCGATCCTCGTTTCCAGAGAAATCCTGGAGACGATCAACTGGCGAGAACCGGTCATCCTTCTCCTCGGCAGCGTGCTCCACCACATCGAGGACACCGAGACGCAGCCCCTGACCGTCCTCGTCGACCAATACAAACACGTCGCCGCCACCGGCAGCGCTCTCGTCATCACGCACGCCACCGCCGACGTCTCGGGCAAACCCGTACGCAAATTCGCCAAGACCATGACGGCAGCCGGCTGCCCCGTCCACCTGCGGACGAAGGAACAGATCTCCCGGCTGTTCGACGGCTGGCAACTGACCGCCCCGGGCCTGACCGCGCCACAGACACTGACACTCGAATACCCGGTCCTGCCCCAGGCAGCCTCGTACGCCGGCACGGCCCGAAAGGAGACCGCGCATGGCCGAGCTGTTTGATCAGAAGACCGACGTGATCAAGCCGGTGACCAGCCAACTCCCCATGGTGTCCCGGCTAGAATCCGTGGCGTCCGGAAACGGGCACCCGGGCGTCGCGGTCACTGACGCTGGACGTCACGTCTGCACCCCGGAGATCCGCATGCCCAATACCCGTCCCTTCTCGCGCGTTCCCATAAACCCCTTTGTGGGTCGGTTGGCCGATGCCACGCCATGGTGCCCGGACGCGAGTCGGTGTCGGCCGCACCCCCGTCTGGCAGGCCAGCGGTGAACAGGCCGACAGCCTCGCATCGAGGCGGGGACGACATGGCGCAGCGCCACCGGGAGCCGGTCGGCGTCCATCTCATCCTGCGGCGTGGCGGCGAGGTGCTGCTGAGCCGGAGGGCGGGCGACACCTATGCCTTGGGCTTGCCTGGAAACCCAGAATCCCGACCGCCACGCCTACACCTTCGAACGGATCCAGGAGCTGCCCCTGGGGCGCTGAACAGCAGCCGGCTTCCGCCAGTCGGCATCCATCGCCGAACCACCCTGCAATTGGCGCCGACGCCGGAGGCGAAGGCGCACGAGGCCCCGTAAGGAACCCCTCTATGACCGATGTGACCGTGGCCCCCGACGAGGCCACCCGGCTCCGCAACAAGGTCGTCGACCAGCTCAAGGAGGACGGCACGATCGTGTCGCCGGCGGTCGAAGCCGCCATGCGTAAGGTGCCCCGGCACCTAGCCGTGCCCGAGGCGCCGCTCAGCGACGCATACAGCACGTACAATGCCGTGATCACCAAGGAGGACGAGCACGGCAATCACACCAGCTCGGTGTCCGCTCCGCAGATCCAGGCGATGCAGCTGGAGCAGGCCAGCATCCGCCCGGGCGACAACGTGCTGGAGATCGGCACCAACGGGCCGAACGCCGCCTACCTCGCGGAGCTGGTCGGGCCCACCGGTCAGGTCACCACCGTCGACATCGACCCCGCGCCCGCCGACCGAGCCAAGCGGTTCCTCACCGAGACCGGCTACACGGGCGTCAACGTCGTCGTCGCCGACGCCGAGAACGGACTTCCCGGGAACGCCCCCTACGACGCGATCGTGGTGACGGTCGGCGCCTGGGACATCCCGCCCGCCTGGATCGACCAGCTCAAGGACGACGGCCGGCTTGTCGTGCCGCTGCGCATCAACGGCCTCACCCGCACGTACGGGTTCGTCCGGCAGGCTGACCATCTCGTCGCCACCAGCGCCCACGTGTGCGGTTTCGTGGCGGCACAGGGCGCAGGCTCGCACACGCAGCAGGTCATGCAGTTCCCCGGAGAGGAGGGCGTCACGCTGCGCTTCGACGAGGGCTTGCCCGCCAACCCGTCGCTGCTGGACGGCGTACTGGACAGCGCCCGCGCCGAGACGTGGACCGGGGTGACCGTCGCCAGCCAGGAGCCCATCGGCACCCTCCAGATGTATCTGTCCACGCAGGTCCCGACGTACTGCTTCATGTCCGCCGACCCTGAGTTGACCACCGGCAGGATCGGTCCCACGGGCAGCGGCTGGTCCATGGTCGCCATCGACGGGCCGCACTTCGCCTACACCGTCGTGCGCCGCGACACCGAGAAGAAGACCGCGGAGTACGGGGTCCACGCCTTCGGACCCGACGCGGCCGAGTTCGCTGAGCGAATCACCGACATCTTCCGCACCTGGGGCGAAAAGGTCCGCGGCAGTGACGGCCCGCGCATCGCCGTCTACCCGGCGGGCACGCCCGATGACCGGATCACCGGCGACCGGATCATCGACAAGAGGCACAGCCGGATTTCGATCTCCTGGCCGGCCGTCTGAACCGCGGCGCTGGGCCAGGGCGTTCTGCACCATCCCATCGGACAAAGAGAGTGATCACATGACCACCGCCGTACTGCACAGCGTCCCCGCCCCGGTCGGCCTGCCGGTCGACGCCCTCGCCGACGACGACTTCGAGCTCGACATCCGGGTCGTCATCTCCGAGAGCCCCCTCACCGTCTTCATGTGCCCCACCAGCGACGGCTGCGGCAACACCTGCGTGAACGGGGCCAGCGCCTGCCAGTCCTCCATCGAGGACGCCGCCTGACACGCGGCGTCCGCCGGGGCGACAGCCGATCATCGCTGCCGCCCCGGCACCCCCCGTCCGCGCACCCCACAACAGGAAGGGACACCGGTGGCCCACGGAATACCCCTCACGTATCAGTGGCAGCCCGGAATGCTGCTGCGCGCCTCCACCGCTTCCCGGCCGATCCCCGTGCCGGACTTTGACCTGCACGGCGACGACGCCACGATCCGCAGTCGGCAGTGGCTGGAGGAGGTATGGCGCGCTCCAGTGCCGACGGCGCTGTCCGCAGCCAGCCCCGTCCTGTGTCAGCGCGTCGCCGAGATCCTGAACGGCACCGTCACCGACGGCCGCCGTATCAGGCGGGCCGTCCGGTCTGTTGCCGCGTACCTCCTGCGGTGGAACCACCGGCCCACCCCGTTCGGGGTATTCGCCGGCGTCGCCCCCGCTGAGCCCGCTCAAGCCGCCCACATTCTGTGGGGTGAGGGGTACCGGACTGTTCTGCGGCCTGATTCCGACTGGCTGACGGACGTCATTACCCGCCTGGAGAGCCACCCCGCTCTGCTGGCCCGGCTGACGGTCGTGGCCAACAACACCGGCCGCTCCCGCGGCAACCGGCACGTGGTGGACGGGATGCCTGCCGACGCGCACACCTCCGGCTACGCCCCCATCGAGCTGTCGGTCCGCCTCACCCGGCCCGTGGCCGCCGTGCTGGAGGCTGCCCGCACCCCGATCCCGTACGAGCTGCTCGTGCACCGTCTGTCCGGGCAGTTCCCCACCGCACGCCCCGAGCAGCTCGCCGGCCTGATCGCCGACCTATTGAACAAGCACATCCTGATCAGCAGCCTGTGGCCCCCGATGACGTCCGTCGACACGCTCGCCCACATATGCGATGAGCTGGAGAAAGCAGACGCCACCGGCATACCCGACAGCGCAGAGCTGGCCTCCCAGCTCGCTTCGATCCGGGGCGGCTTGAAGCACCCGGACACCGTCGCCCCTTGGACGCTCAGCGACCCGCTGACGCAGAGCATGCAGCACGTGATCGCCACCGGCCGCGTCCCGCTACTGGTCGACGCCGCACTGGACTGCACCACCCACATCCCCGAAGCCCTCCTGGCCGAAGCCGCCGAGGCAGCCCAGGTCATGCATCAGCTGTCGCCTCATCCATACGGGTATCCCCAATGGCGCGACTACCACCAGCGGTTCCTCGACCGATACGGCAGCGAGGCAATCGTGTCCGTACTGGACTTGATCGCGGACAGCGGCCTCGGCCTGCCTGCGGGCTTCCTGGGCTCCGAGCGCGCCCGCCCGCCATATGAGATGACCGACCGGGACGAGAAGATCCTGCGCCTGCTCCAGGAGGCGATGCTCGACGGGAGGCGCGAGCTGCTCCTCACCCGGGCAACGATCGCCGACCTGACCGCCGGCCACACCGAACCGCTCCTGCCCATGCCCCGGGCCGAGATCGCCGTGGAGATCCACGCCCCCAGCCTGGAGGCCGTGCAGGGCGGCGACTACCGGCTGCTGGTCACCGGCGCCCCCCGCCCCGGCAGCAGCATGCTCGGCCGGTTCGCGCACCTGCTCCCGCCGTCCGCGCAGAGCGCGCTCACCGACTCGTACGCGACCGCCGGCCCCGGCGCCATCGCGGCGCAGCTGTCGTTCACCCCTCGCCGGCGCCGCAACGAGAACATCACCCGCACCATGCAGGTCCTGCCCTTCACCATCCCTCTCGGCCAGCACCACGAGCCTGGCCCCGGCGTGATCCCGCTCGACGACCTGGCGGTGACCGCCGATACCCGCCGGTTCTATCTGGTGCGCAGGTCAACGGGGCAGCACGTCGAGCCTCGCGTCACCCATGCGCTGGAAGCGTCCGTCCACACACCGCCGCTCGCCCGGTTCCTGGCGGAGATCACCACCGCCCGCAGCGCCGCCTACAGGGCGTTCACCTTCGGCGTCGCCGCCACCCTGCCCTACCTGCCACGCGTGCGGTACAAGCGGACGATCCTCGCGCCTGCCCGTTGGCTGCTGTCCGCCGAGGAACTGCCCGGCCGGTCCGCCCCCATGGCCGACTGGGACAAGGCACTGGCCCGATGGCGCGAACGGCTCTGCGTCCCCGATCACCTTGCTCTGGTCGAAGACGGCCAGCAGCTGCCCCTCGACTTCGACCAGCGCATCCACCGGGCGCTGCTACGCGCCGGCGTGGACCGCAACCGCGTTGTCGAACTACGCGAAAGCACCACTGCGCGGGACTGGGCATGGATCGGCCGCCCCCACGAGCTCCTGATCCCTCTAGCGAACTCCACCCCCGCCGACGCGCCCCGTCTGCCGGAGGCCGCTGCCGCCGCCACCGGGACGCCCAGCCAGCCCACCGTCCTGTATGCCCGTCTGTTCGCGCACCCCCAGCGCTACGACGAGATCCTGACCGGCCACCTGCCCACTCTGCTCGACCAGTTTGACACCATGCCGCTCTGGTGGTTCAGGCGCCATCGCGACACAATCCGCCCGGCCTCCGACCAGCATCTGGATCTGTACCTTCGCCTCCCCGATCCAGCCGCCTTCGGCGCAGCCGCCCAACAGGTCACCGGCTGGGCAGACGCCCTCGGCAGCCAACGTCTGGCGAGCCACCTGGAGTTGACCACCTACCCGCCAAAGTCCGGCCCGTATGGGCATGGCTCCGCTCTGGACGCCGCGCACCTGGTGTTCGCCGCGGACTCCGCCGCCGGCGTGGCGCAGATCCGTGCCGCTGCGGATGACGCCGCCATCGGGCAGGCCCTGACCGCTGCGAGCATGTTCGACCTGACGGTGCGGTTCACCGGCGACGCAGATCAGGCGTCGGACTGGCTGATCCGCGCCCTGCCTCAAGAACACGGCCCTCTCGCCCGGGAGCGCGTCACGCTGGCCCTGGCTCTGGCCGATCCCGAGCACGCTGTCCTCCAAGCCCTGCCGGGCGGCCCCGATGTCATCGCCGCCTGGGGGCAGCGCGCTGCCGCCCTGACCGCCTACCGGCAGCAGCTGTCCACCGAGCGCAACGCCGACAGCGTGCTGCGGTCGCTGCTGCACGAGCACTGTGTGCGGGCGCTGCCCGTCGCCCCCGATCACGAACGCGCCACCGGCCGGCTCGCCCGGGCCTGTGCCCTGCGACACCGGGAGCGGCAGCCGTGACCACCGCAACAACCAGCCCAGCCGTGCTGGCGGAGACCTTCGCCCGCCACCTGGCCACCCCGGTCCCGCCGCCCGAAGACCAGCCCTGGGCGGCGCAGGACCTAGCCGCCGGCGCTGCGGGATCCGCGCTCCTGCACATCGAGCGCGCCCGTACCGGGGACGGCACCTGGCAGCAGGCACACCCCTGGATCAAGACCGCCGTCGCCACCCCCGTCAGCGCCGCCGACACCAGCGGCCTGTACCTGGGGGCGCCTGCGGCGGCGTTCATGCTCGAATGCGCCGTCACCGCCGAGGCACCCCGGTATCAGGACGCGCTGGCAGCCCTGGACCACCATGTGGCTCAACTCGCCCACCGCAGATGCGACGCAGCGCAAACTCGCATCCGCCAAGGCCGTCCAGCCGGCTTCCACGAGTACGACATCTTCTACGGGCTCACCGGCATCGGCGCCTACCTGCTGCGCCGGTCCCCGTCCGGCACCGCGATGGCACGCGTCCTGGCCTACCTCGTACAGCTCACCCGCCCCATCCGCCACGGCGACCAGGGGATGCTGCCCGGCTGGTGGGTCGATCACCAGCCCGACCTCACCCCGTCCACCGTCCCCGCCGGCCACGCCAACTTCGGAGCCGCCCACGGCATCACCGGCCCGCTGCTGCTCCTTGCCCGCGCCCTGCGCCAAGACGTGAAGGTCGACAGCCAGGAAGACGCCATCGACACCATCCTTCACTGGCTCGATACGTGGCGGCAGGACGGACCCGCCGGATTCTGGTGGCCCGAGCACCTCCGCCTCGGTGAACTCCGCACCGGCCGTCCCTCCCAACGCGGCCCGGCACGGCCCAGCTGGTGCTACGGCGCCCCCGGCATCGCCCGCGCCGGACAGCTCGCCGCCCTCGCCCGCCGCGACCCGGCTCGCCAGCGCCTGTACGAGGACGCCCTGGTCCGCTGCCTGACCGATCCCGATCAGCTGTCCAAGATCACCGACGCCGGCCTGTGCCACGGCTGGGCGGGCGTCTACCAGACCGCCTTCCGCGCCGCCCACGACGCCGCCACCCCGGCCCTGCGCGCCACCCTGCCCGACCTGGCCGCCGCCCTGACCCGGCACACCCAACCCGGCCACGACCCCGGCCTCCTGCAAGGCGCCGCGGGCACCGCCCTCGCCCTGACCACCGCGGCCCACGACGCTGCGCCGACCTCGGGATGGGACACATGCCTACTGATCGACTGAACCAACCCTCCCTCCTGGAAGCGACTCTGCACGCCGTGCTGGACGTCCTGGCCGGCACCGACACGGACACCGCCGCAGCCCGCGCCGGACTCGAGCCCGCCGACCTGGACGCCGCCGTCGCCGTCTATCAGCAGGCCGGGCAACAGGCCCTCGCCCAGCAGTCAGGGCCCCTGGCATGGCGTCAGCTGTTCATCCGGTTCACCGACTGGGGCAAGGCCGAGCAGACCGCCGCCGAGTACATCGCCCCCGTCCTTGATCTGGCCCAGCAGGACGCTCTGATCAACGGGTGGTGGTTCATCCGTAAGCACCCGTGCTGGCGGATGCGGCTGCTCCCGGCCGTCGGGACACAGCTCCCCCCGGCACTGGCCGACACGCTCGACGAACTCACGGCTGCTGGGCGAGTCCACCGCTGGTGGCCCGGCATCTACGAGCCCGAAACCGCAGCGTTCGGCGGCGACACCAGCATGACCATCGCCCACACCCTGTTCCACGCCGACAGCCACGCCATCCTCACCACAACTCATGGCGAGCTGGGCCGCCGAGAGTTGTCACTGCTGCTGTGCGCCACCCTGATGCGCGCCGCCGGACTGGAGTGGTACGAGCAAGGAGACGTCTGGCATCGCGTCACCCGGGAACGGCCCCTCCTCTCAGACGTACCGGCCGCCAAAGTCCACGCCATGGCCGACAGCCTCCGACAGCTGCTCATCGCCGATACCAGCGCTTCTGGCCCCATGCTCCACTCGGACCGCACTCTCAAGCCCGCCACCGACTGGGTGAGTGCGTTTCGGCAGGCCGGAGGAGACCTCGGCACAGCCGCCCGGGACGGAGCCCTCGACCGCGGCCTGCGCGAGGTCATCTCCTACCACGTGATCTTCCACTGGAACCGGATCGGCCTGTCCGCCCGCACCCAGAGCGTTCTCGCTCACGCGGCACGTACCGCGATCCTGCATCCCGCTGACCCCACGGAAAGGCCGATGCTGTGACCCCGCCACCACACCATTCACAGGCAAGGATCCGTCGGCTCTCCAGGCGCTTCCCCCTGGTCAGCCGGTCCCACCTCGTCTACCCCAGCTTCGCCGCACGGATCGACGAAGTCCGCACCTGCGGGGAGAAGTCGGCGCAGGACGGACCCCTCGTTGACCGGATCAACCTCGCATGCGCCACCTGGAACCTGTCCGCACTGATCGCCTCCGACTGCGGGCTGACCAACCTGGCGACAGACCTCTGCCTGCGTCAGCTCCGTCTCTTCCAGGCAGCATGGCCCGTCACCGAGGACACCGCCATCGCCAGCCTCCAGCCCATCGTCAACCTCGTACGACTGACCGCCCGAACGGGCGACCCGCAGGCGGCCTATCAGCAGCTCATGAACGTGCACCGCGCCGCGCATGACGGCGGCACCGTGACCGTCCACGGGCAGACCATCGACCTGACCGGCTTCACCACCGAAGCCACCTTGGACCACATCCGGCCCTGGCTCCACGACCTCCTGCTCGACGACGGAACCCGGCTCCTGGTCGCCGCCGGCCACTGGCGTCAAGCGGCAGAGCACGCGACCGCCTACGACAAGGAACCCGAGCGGCTGTACGGCAGCAGGCAAGCACACGTCGTGGCGAGCCTGCATACGGACGCCCAGGACATGACCAACTTTCTGATCGACAAGGCCACCATCACCGAACCGTGGGAGGAAGCCGTCGCGCAGATCCTCCGCCACTACGCCGACCGCCTTGCGTGCCGCGCCACAGCAAAGGGGTTCGCCGCTACGGCACTCGCCGTGCGGGATGCGCTGGAACCGGCCCCGCCGCATCTACGCATGTTCCGGGTGCGGCTGGCTCTGGCGGCGATCGACCTGGTACCGGAAGGCTGCGAAATCCTCGCACGTCCCCTGTACGACGCGATCGTCAGCGACACCACACAGGCGTGCGACGCGTACGCGGCACGCGAAATCCTCCGCCACCCCGCCCCACCGGCCGAACAGCGGTCACGCCACGAACTGGAGGCGATCGTCCACGACAGCGGCCTCGGCCGGGGCACGCTGCCGGAACCGGTGCTGTCCACGATGATGCGGGCTGTCAGCACGGCTGGGGCGAACCTCGCCCAGTGCCTCACTCAGGATTGAAGAGGAATTTCAGCCCGGGTGACCAGCATCACCGATCAGGCAGAACAACGTTATTTTCCGTTCTGGGAGCCAACCTCCTTGTGCACCATGTATTTTTCACAGGCTTCTGACCTGAGAGCATCGATTATTTCCCTGGTTTACCTGTAAAATCAACGAAGGCCGGAAACGGTCACCCGGGCGTCGCGGACATGACGCGAGACGACAAGTCTGCGCCCCCGGAGGACATCGTGCCCGCCCCGTTTCTCGCCGTAGCCGGCATGGCGGCCTATCTAGGCCGCGCCTGGACCAATGCGGTCACCAGCTGCGCAGGCGCGCCATCCTTCAGGCGCGCTGACGCCTCAAGTCCCGCAGCTGCGAAGGTCATCGCCGCCGACCTGCTTGGTAATACGGGGCCCCGCGGACGTAATCGCCCAGCAGAAACCCGATTCCGTGAGCGTCACTTTCTCTTTGGGTGTTGTGCTGGCCGTCGCGGTGTGGCTGCTGATCCGCAAAGGCGGTCTCAAGGTCGGCCACGCAATAGCGGCCGTGCTCCTCGGCTTCTATCTCCGCGACAGCTCGCTCGCTCCGTCCATCAGCCGCGGTGTGCAGAGTGTGGCCGAGATGCTCAGCGGGATCCGTATATAGACCGGGCGTCGGGGCACCCCTGTGGGCCCGGGCCGTACGCCGCCTCCCCCGTCGGCTGCAGTCTGGCGCGCGTGCCCCGGCGGCCACTCCCCCATGCCCGGCATTCCCTCCTCCCTGTCAGGACCACGTTCCGCGAGGTCACCCATGTCTGATCTGCCATGCCCGCGACCAGTCGGTCACCGACGTGGCCAGCGCCGGCGTGCGCGCGGCGCTGAGCCGCTACGCACCGAGAAGGGGCTGCGCCTGCGGTTGAGGCTTCTGGTGCTTGTGCCCTCCTTCTTGGTCACGGCGATCGTGTGTATGGCGGTGGCCGTCGGCACGACGGCACGCGTCCATGTGGATGGCTGGATCATCGGAGCGGTGGTGGCAGCCGCTGGCCTGGGCGTGCTGGTCGGCGCGGACTGGCTGGCCGTGCGCACGGCGGCTGAGCTGCACCGGCAGCGCAGCGAGTACAGCGATTCCGTGCATGGCTGGCTGCGGCACTTCCAGTCCGGTGTGGACGAAGGCCGCAAGAGCATCAGCGCCGCTGTTGAGCAGCTCAACCGGGGTGAGCGGCCTACTCCTCCCGCCTTCAGCGCGGGACAGGCGGGCTCTGGCAGCAATCCGTGGAGCGACGCGGAGGTCGCTCTTTACCAGTTGCACGCGGAGGCATGGCGGGCGGTGGTGAACGGGCGGCAGGCGGAGCTGCCGCAAGCGCTCGTCTATATCGCCGGGGGCATGACCCTGTTGCTCGTGCGCGCGTTGGGCATCGTGACCGAGCTGACCAATCAGGTCCAGGACCCGGACCTGCTGTACCGCGTGTACGACGTCAACAATCTGCTCAAGCGGATGCGGCGGTCGGCCGGACGCCTCGCGGTTCTGGGTGGCGTGAAGGCGCGCACGCTGCACCAGCCGCTCGGGCTGGTGCAGTTGCTGCGTGGCGCATCCGGCGAGATCGAGAAGTACGCCCGGGTTCGCATGCATACGTCCACCCTGGATGTGCAGATACCGGGCTTCGCCGGACCCGATCTGATCCATCTGCTGGCCGAGTTGGAGGAGAACGCCACCCTCTGCTCGCCGCCGGACAGCAAGGTCGTGGTGCGCACGTCGAGGGTCACCGCGGGTCTGGCTGTGGAGATCGAGGACCGGGGCATCGGCATGGCCCAGGGCGAACTCGACCGCTACAACCGGATGCTCGCCGATCCCCGGGACAGGGACCTGGCCGAGCAGCTGGCCCAGCGCCAGACCGGCCTGCTCGTGGTGGCCAAACTCGCCCGCCGGTACGGCATCCACGTGCAGCTGCAGAAGAATCTCATGCACGGCACGACAGCACTGGTGGTGGTGCCGGACAAGCTCCTGCTCTGGGCGGGCGAGTCGGCGCCCGTATCCCATGCTGAGCCTGCCGCAGACGTTGCCGCGGTACCGGGCCCGTCGGCGCTGTCCGCGGGACGCCCCGGCCCCCGGCCGGCCGGCGGGCCGAGGCCCAGTCCCCCGGCCCCGGTAGGGACGGCGTCATTGCCCTCCCGTAACGCCCGGCGCGCCCCGGCTCAGCAACCCGCCGCTTCGGCAACGACCAGGGCAACGCCTTCCCGGGGAGCAGCACCTGGCTCTCGCCCCCGGTTGCCGCAGCGGACGCCACAGGCAACGGTCCATGAGCGTGCGGCCCCTGCGGAGCCTGAGGCCACTCCCGTCCCGCTCGCGCCGCCGGATCCATCCTTCGTCAGCAAGTTCGCCCAGGGCGTGCATCGCGCGGAACAAGCCGCGGCAGGCCGCGAGGCACGACCGCCCGAGGCGAGCGCGGGCTGACCCCCGCAGCGCGCCCCACCCATCTTTCGTGCCGGGTTTCGCGCCTGAGCACCAGTCCGTACGACGTACGGAGATACGGAGAATTGCGATGACGATGACCACCGACTCCACGGCAGCCCAGCCGGACCGGGTTGTGGACGAGCTCCTCAACGACCTCGCCAAGGTGCCCGACGTGACGGGCGTCTTGCTCGGCTCGCAGGACGGCCTGCGGCTGGCTTATGCGGGACCGGGTATGGACGGCCAGATGGTTGACCGCCTGGCCGCGGTGATCAACGGCCTGTACTCGATCGCTCACGGAGTCGACGACGGCGAGGGCCGTGTCGAACAGGTCCTGATCAGGAAGACCAACTTCCTGCTGTTCATCATGAGCGCCGGGAGCCCGCCGGCCGCGGTGGCCCTGAACGCGGGCCGCGACCCGGACAAGGTCGAAAGCGTCCTGGGGGTGCTGACCAACACCCGGGCGGACGAGGGAACCGTCGGTTTCGCGATGGCCAACATGATCAAGCGGATGGGCGAGCTGCTGGCCACACCAGCGCGCGCGGGCGGGGCCCCTTCCGGTGACGGCCAGTGAGATGGCGTCCGCAAGCAGCCCGGCCTGGACCGTCGAGGACACCGAGGCCCCCAGCCTCTACGTCCTGACCGGCGGCCAGACCAGGCCCACACACGACCTACAGATCGAGACGCTGCTGTGGGCCGAGGGAGAACCGCCCTCCGGCCAGCCGCCGGAAGCCGACCAGGCCATGGCGTTGTGCCGGGAGCAGCCCCTGGCCGTCGCTGAGATCAGCGCCCTGATCGGGTTGCCCTTCCAGATCACCAGGATCCTCATGTCCCGGCTGATCGACATCGGTGCACTCAGCGCCGTGACCACCCCGCACTCCGCCGACCTTCCCGACGTCGCTCTCCTGAAGGCCCTTCGCAATGGACTCCTCAAGCTCTGACCCCCGGCCGGCACGCCGGTTCGGCCGCGCGAAGCCCACCCCCGTCAAGATCGTCGTCTCCGGCGGGTTCGGGGTCGGCAAAACCACGTTTGTGAGCGCCGTCTCCGAAATCACCCCGCTACGCACCGAGGCCGTGATCACCAGGGTCTCCGAGGGCGTGGACGACCTCAGCCTGCTGGTCGACAAGACGGCGACCACCGTCGGCATGGACTTCGGCCGGATCACCTTCCCTCAGCTGAACGCGGTCGTGATGCTGTTCGGCACCCCGGGGCAGACCCGGTTCTGGTTCATGTGGGACGAGCTCACGCGAGGAGCCCTCGCCGCGGTGGTCCTCGTCGACACCCGCCGCCTCGACGAAAGCTTTCCCGCGGTCGACTACTTCGAGCGGCTCGGCCTGCCCTTCCTGGTCGCTGTGAACGTGTTCGACGACGCCAGCCACTACGACCCCGACGAAGTCGCCTCCGCCCTGGCGCTGCCGTCCACGGTTCCGGTCGTGCTGTGCGATGCCCGTCTGAGCACGGACGCGACCGGCGTACTCGCCCGTCTCATCGACCACGTGCTCACCCACTCGTATTCTCCTGCCGCCGTTCTCCAGGGAGCACAGCTGTGAACCCCCACGCTCCGTCCGATCTCCTGTCCACCACCAGGCACGACACCGACTGGCAGAGCCACCTGCCCGAGGTCTTCGACCCCATGGCTCCGCCCGTGGAGGCGTTCGACGCCTTCGCCCGGCAGGTCGCCGACGTGCTCGGCACTCCCTACGCCATGCTCAACTGGGTCGGCGACGAACAGTACTTCCTCGGTCTCGCCAATCCCGCCGACAGCGAACTGCCCGTGCTGGGCCGCACCCTGCCGCTGACCCACGGCTTCTGCCCGCACGTCGTCCAGCGCCGGGGCTCGCTGGTTCTGACCGACGTCCTCGATTTCGATGCCTTCGCCGGCAACCCGGTCGTCGACGAACTCGGGGTCCGCATGTACGCAGGAGCCCCCCTCATCGACAAGCGTACGAACCACGTCTGGGGCACCGTCTGCGGGATCGACATCGAGCCGCGCGCTCGCTCGCAAGGCCGCCCGGTGTGGACGCGCATCGACCACATGCGCGACCTGCTCATGACCGAGCTCTACCTCCGTACCAGCCCGTAGCAGGACCCGCGCCCAGCAGCACCGTTCGCGACCACCACCCCAAGGGGGAGACCACGATGCCCACGATGTCGTCCACGACTGCGGATCTCACGCCCGACTACGAAGCCCTGGTCCAGCACTTCGACGAGTTCGCCACCGCGGAAGTCGCCCCCCGAGTCCAGCGCATGGAGTCCTCCCCCCACGCCGTGGAACGCGACCTGGCCCTGCTCATGGCCGAACAGGGATGGTTCGGCGCCACGATCCCCCGCCAGTACGGCGGTATGCACGCGGGACATCTCGCCAAAACCCTCATGATCCAGAGGATGGCGCGGGCCTCGGGCGCGGCCGGCGCCATCCTGCAGGCCAGCCAGCTGCCCGTATCGATGCTCATCCACTTCGGCAGCGACGAGCAGAAGGCCCTGCTGCTGCCCCAGGTCTCCTGCGGGGACACGCTGCTGTCGATCGCGGTGACCGAAGAGGAGACCGGCAGCCATGTGCTCGGCATGGAGACCACCGCCCGCCGCGACGGCAACGACTGGATCCTCGACGGCAGCAAGGTCCACATCGGCAACAGCCACATCGCCCACTTCCACTGCGTCGTGGCCCGCACCGCCTCCGCCGACACGGCCGGCTCCCGCGCCCTGACCGCGTTCCTCGTCGAACACGACCGCGACGGACTGACCGTCGAACCGCACCGGCCCGCCCTCGGCCTGCACGGCTTCACCTTCGGCAAGCTCACCTTCGACGGCGTACGCATACCCGAGGCCAACGTGATCGGCGAAGTAGGCGACGGCAAAGACATCGCCTACAGCAGCAGCATCCTCTACGGCCGGCCCAACCTCGCCGCGGTCTCCCTCGGCATCCACGAAGCGATCATGGAATGCGCGGCCGGCTTCCTTCAGGGCCGCCGCCGCTACAACGGCGCCCTCGCCGACCTTCCCGTCCTGCGCGACCGGGTCGGCGACATGAAGTCCCGGCTCATGGCGAGCCGCGACCTCGCCCACCACGCCGTACGCATGCTCGACTCCGGCCGCCCCTGCGACGACCTCCTCATCAACTCCAAGTACCTCAACCACAAATGGGCCGTGCAATCGGGCCAGGACGCCATGGAACTGCACGGCGCCCACGCCCTGCGCACGGACTACCCCCTCCAACGGCTGTGGCGGGACGTCCAGCACACCTACGCGCCCGCCGGAACCGGTGAGGTACAGCGCCAGCGCCTGGCGGAAACCGAGCTCGGTGCCCCTCCCATCCAGTGGTCCGAACGGCTCGCCGCCAAAACCTCGCTCTTCCTCCCCACCAGCACAGCCGCCTGACTCCCAGACACCCACGCCCTCCAACACAACAACCAGCTGCGGGAACTCCCGCCCGCAATGTCTTCCTCCGGGACCCACCGTCCGCCTCCAGGCCCCACCCGCCACGTGGGGCCTGCCAACCGCGCGGCCGGTCCCGGTGCCCGCCACCAGCCGCCTCCCTGTCCGTTCCGCCGAAAGCCAGTTGATGAAGAGCCGAGCGCCCCTGTCTCCCCTGTTGTGGTGGCAGCCCAAAGCCCGCACCGGGCATGGATTCCCAGGACACCTCCACCTCAGCGCCGCACCGAGCAGCAACCTCGTGGTCACACGCGCCGCCGTCCCAATCTGCCCACAGCCCGGCCAGGTACCGATCACGGTCAGGGGGACGGGGGTGTGACGATCATCGACGTCCCCAATGAGACACGGGGCCACTCCGGGCTCGCCGAGGAAATCGAGCAGATCCTGCGGGACACCGCGTCTTTGATCCAGGAGGTCACGGACCTGTCCTGCCCGACGCTGGTGTTCCGGCTGCTCACTCCCCGCGCCTGGAGGGCCGAGATCCGGGCATGGGCCGAGCGGTCGCTGGAGGAAGACCTTGCACAGGCCCGCCTCACCGCGCCGGAAGCCGACCGGGTGCGCGGCCGGCTCACGGCATGGGACGCCAGCGACCTGCGCCCGGGCTGGCCGATGAACCCCGGCCTGACGATCACCGACCACTACGGCGAACCCCGCACGCTGATCACACCGCAGGCCCTGCACCACACGGGGGTCCGCTACGACCGCACCGCGCTGATCCGCTTCGTCGTCCACGCCGGTGTCCACCACGCTCAGATCGCAGCAAGCACAGGCACGCTCCCCCCGCCCCCGATCCGTGCTGCTGCCCGCGTGCACGAGGACTCGGCCACGAGGACCCTGATGGAGGGGCATGCCACCTGGGCCGAACAGAAAGTGGCAGGCGCCTACTTCGGATTCTGCCGGGAGCACCGGCCCCGAGAAGTGCCGCGCTCATGGCGGTACCGGCAGCATGCCCGACTGATCCCCTGGTTGCAGCCCCCTGCGGATCTCACCTCGCTGATGTGCGCGCGAGCAGCGGATCCGAGTCCACCGGCCCGCGAAGACGGCGCGAGTTTTGTCCAGGCAGTCATCGAAGTCTCCGGCAGCGTCGCCCCGTTCAACCGGATCTGGACCGACCCCTCGCTCGCCCCCACGAACCGGGAAATCACCCATCCCGAGGCATGGTTCAGCCGCGTCAGCATCGAAGGACCAGCGCTCCTGTAACCGCCGCCGCGCTGAGGAGCCTCCGCTCCCACTCCCCCGGCCGGGCCCCTCTCGGCCTCAGTCCCGCGTAACGCCATTCCCATACCGACCACACCAGCACGAAAGGATCATCAGTGACCCGGTTGACCGCCTCGGACACACCCCGTCGTTCCGCCCCGCGGAAGCTTCCCTCGATGCGTCCGTATCAGAAGGAGGTGCACGACGCGGTTGTCACCGGGCTGACGAACGGGACCCGGGGACAACTGCACGCGGCGTGCGGGTCCGGCAAAACCTTCATGGCGCTGCGTGCGGTGGAGGAACTGGTCCCGGGAGACGGGATGATCGTGGTCCTGGCCCCGTCACTGGCTCTGGTCGCGCAGATCTTGCGGGAGTGGCAGGACGCCGGCGTGGTCGGGTTCCGTGCGATGGCGGTCTGCTCGGACGAGAAGGTCTCCGACGTCCCGGTACGGACCGAGGATTTCGAGGTGCCGGTCAGTACTGATCCGGACGTGATCACCTCCTGGTTGAGCGGTGGCAGGCGCCGGATCATCTTCGGCACCTACGCATCTGCCGCCCGGATCGGTGAAAGTCTGCGGCAGGCCGGTCTCGAAGTCGACATGCTGGTGTGCGACGAGGGGCACCACCTGTTCGGCAAACGGGATGCCGCCCGTCGTCGGGTCGTCACCGACTCGGCTTTCCTGCCCCACCGCAGCCGACTGGTGATGACGGCAACGCCGAACGTGACAGGCGGCCAGGCCGGGGATGCGTTGACCTGGCAGAGCGAGGAACTGTTCGGGCCGGTGCTGTACCGGTACCCCTTCGCCCGCGGGATCGCCGAGGGGTATCTGAAGGACTACCGGCTGGTGGTGCTGGGCATCAGCGACGCCGAGGCCCGTGCCCTGCTCGCCGACACCGCATCCGACTACGTAGACGGCGAGATCGCTCTGAGGACCGTCGTCGCGCAGGCCGCGCTGGCACACGCCCGCAACACCTACGGCACCGAGCGCGCCATCACCTTCCACCCCCGGGTGCAGCAGGCCGCCGACTTCGCACGCACCCTTCCCGCCACCATCGCCCGCCTGCCCGCCGCCAAGCAGCCGGCGGGCATGGTCCACGCTACCCACATCAGCGGGGCGATGGACACCGCCGAGCGGGAGGGCATCATGGCGCGGCTGGCGCAGCCGCCCGCCGGCGGATGGACGGTGGTCTCCAACGCGCAGTGCCTGACCGAGGGCGTTGATGTTCCGGCGGTGGACACGATCGTCTTCACCCACCCGTCCCGGTCCGCGGCCAAGGTGACCCAGGCCGTGGGCCGGGCCATGCGCCGAAGCCGCCACACAGCCTCCATCGCCACGATCATCGTGCCGGTCATCGTTCCGGACACCACCGCCGAGGTCGACGACGAACTCGACGCCGGCGACTTCGAAGCTCTCTTCGAAGTCGTACGTGCCCTCAGGGCCCACGACGACGTCTTCGGCGCCGAACTGGACCGGGAACGCGCGAACTTGTCGCTGCGCACCGCCGGCAGGAAGGGCGCCGAGGGACCCGGAGCGCAGGAAGGGGAGGAATCCGACCTACCGAAGAGGATCACCTTCCACCTGCCGGAGGGCACATCCGACCGTATCCTCCATCAGCTGCGTCTGCTAACGGTACGCAACTCCACCTCCTCCTGGTGGGAGGGATACGCGGACGCGGTCGCCTTCCACAAGGAGCACGGCCACCTGAACGTGCCGGAGAACCAGCTCGGCGCCAGTGGCCGCCAGCTGACCGCATGGATAGCCACCTTGCGCAGGCATCGCCGCAAGGGGTGGGTTCCCCAGGACCGTATCGACGCCATGGACCGCATCGGCATGGAGTGGGAACCACTGGATGCCCGGCGGCAGCAACTGCTCAGCGATGCCCGCGCCTACCAGCAAAAACACGGCAACATCGACGTGCCCGACAGCCATGTCACGCCCGAGGGGAGGCTGCTGGGCTCGCAGTTCAAGGCACTGCGTACCGCCTACCGTGAAGGCCGCCTGCACCAGCCCCTGGTCCGCGCGCTGGACGAATTGGGAATGCGCTGGGACCCGCAAGCCGCCAAGAAGCAGGAACTGCTGGACGCCTGCGACCGTTACCTCCAGCGTTTCGGAAATCTCGAAGTACCGGTCAAATACGTCGACACCGAAGGCTACCGCCTCGGCCCGGCCCTCTCCTACGTGCGCTCCGTCGCTCAGGGCACCGTCAAAGACCGGGAGGGAAACGCGCGGACCCTGGATGCCGACCAGCGTACCGAGCTGGAGAGACGTGGAGTTGTCCTGGACTTCCGGGTCACTGCCCTGGACCAGGACCTCAAGACGGCCCTGGTCGAGAAAGTCCAAGCCGGAACGCAACTCAAGGACGCCCGCAAAGCACTCGGCATCAGCGATTCCGCAGTCATCACGGCACGGCAGAAGGACACAGAGTTCGACGTCCGCCTGAAAGTCGCTCTCCGGGCCCAGTACCGCGTCCTGGACGAGTCGGAAAAGCAAGCTCTGATCGACGAAGTCGCATCCGGAACCTCAATCCGAAAAGCCCGCCAAATTCTCTCCCTGTCCGCTTCCTCCATTGCGACGGCGCGAAAGAAAGACGCCCAGTTCGATGCCCGCTTGAAATCCGCTCTTCAGCAGCAGAGTCGCCCCTTGGCCGCGGCGGAAGAAAGGGCCTGATGGACGAAGTCGCATCCGAAGCCCCCTGGACCCCCACCGCTCACTCGAAGCCATCGAGGGCCGGCACTCCAACCGGTCCGGGTGTCCAGGTCCCGTAGCACCGTCACGTTGCGTGGCACAGGGCTACCGGTCCGCAGCGATTCGGCCACAACCTGGACCCTCGTCCGCGGCTCAATTCAGGGATGCGCGACATCCGCGGCCCACAGCCGTGGGGCACGGACACGACTCAAACACGCGCGTTCGAAAGCGGTGGCCGGCTCGTTGTCCCGGTCATCATCAGTCATCCCCAACCCGGCCTGCAGGCTGCCCTGTTGGTGATGCGTGCCGGTGGCCGCCGTGCGCGCCAGCCACCGGCACGCCTGCGTTCTCTCGTCCGGTCAACGTCAGGAGTCTCGATGAACCCCGCCCTCGCTATCGCCCCTCCTCCCCTCCCTGGAGCGCGCTGGGCCGTCCAGACGGCTGCTGCTCGACCCCTCGTGACGATGCGCGACAGCGCCGCGGCCGGCACCACGGCTATGTCACACCCGGATCCGAGGTGGGGGGCATGAGCGCCGCCATGAACCCGCCCGGGGGCTGCCACCCCTATAAGCGAGCAGTCCTGGAGAGGATCTCCGCCGGGCGGCGATACACCGCTCTCACCGTGTCGGCGAGCGGAGGCACGTCATGACGCAGCCGACGGTGCCCGCGCAGGGCTCCCGCCCCCCGTCCGACGCCGCCATGACCGCAGTTGCGCCGCCGGCACCCGCGGAGATCAAGTACACCGGCCAGTACTCGGTCAACCCCATGGACGGGGTCTCGTTTAGGGCCCTGTGCGCCCGGATCCCGTCGGTGATGAAACGGATCGCGGGCATGTCATGGGCGGTCGACCGGACGGCGGTCGTCCTGCTGGTGGTATGCCAGGTGACGGTCGGCCTGTCGGCGGCCGGACAGCTGACCGCCACGTCGGACGTCATGCGCTCGCTCTTCGGCGACGGAACGGTACAGGAGCGGCTGCACCAGGCGCTGCCGGCGCTGATCTTCGTCGCGGTGATGGCCGCCCTGTCCCGCACCGCGAGTGCGGTCTCGGCCTACGGTGACCGGCGCATCACCCCGAAGCTGACCACCGAGGCCGACACGACACTGGTCTCCTCGGTGTGCCAGGTGGAGGCCGCCGCCTACAGCGAGGACGGATTCCACGACCGGCAGGAAGCCGCCGAGATGGGCGTGATCCGCACCCATGTGATGGTCGCCGACGCCCAGCAGCTGATGTCCTCACTGATCCAACTGGTCACGGCGTGCTCGGTCCTGGCCGTGCTGGACTGGCGGCTGCTGCCGTTCCTGCTGCTGGCCGTCCTCCCGGCCGGCGTCGGCTCGGTGCTCACCGCGCGCGTCGACTACGAGATCCACTACGCAAACATCGCCAACCGCAACGCCCGGGGGATGATGCGCTGGTGGGCGACGAGCCCGAAATACGGGGACGAGGTCCGCGCCAACTCGATGTCCGGCTACCTGCTGTACTGGTACCGGATATTGTCGCAACAGGCGGACGAGCGCTCGCTGGCCGCAGCTCCCCGGATCCTGCGGATCAACCTCGCTTCAGCCGCGTGCGGCGGGCTGTTCCTGGTGGCCACCTGGGCGGCGCTGTACTGGCTGGCGGCCACCGGCCAGATCGCGGTGGCGATCGCCGCGACCGCGGTCTTCGCCGTGCGGACCACCCTGGGCGCGCTGACCCAGCTGGTCCGCAGCGCCGCCGCGGTCTTCCACACCAGCCTCTACCTCGGCGACATGACCACCTTCCTCGACGAGGCCCAGGAAAAGGCCCCTCACCGCGGGGAGTTGACGGTGCGGGCGCCCCTCGACGAGGTCTGCGTGCGGGGGGCGGTGTACCACTACCCGGGCAAGGACAAGCCGGCCCTCGACGGGGTGTCGCTGACGCTCAAGCGCGGGCAGATCCTGGCGCTGGTCGGCGTGAACGGTTCCGGCAAGACCACCCTGACTCGCCTGCTCGCCGGGATCCTCCTGGCCGACGAGGGCACGGTGACCTGGAACGGGACCGACCTCGCCGAGGTGGACCCGGACACCGTGTGGGCGCTTACCGGTCTGGTCCCGCAGGTCTTCGCGCAGTGGCCGCTCAGGCTGCGGGAGAACGTCAATCTCGGCCAGCCCCGCTCCGGTGGCGATGTGCCGGTGTGGGAGGCGATCGACGCCGTCGGACTGCGCGAGGCGGTCGAGGACCTGCCCGACCAGCTCGACACCCTGCTGGCGCGGGAGATCTTCAGCGGGGTGGAGCTGTCCGGCGGACAGTGGCAGCGGGTGGCGTGCGCCCGGGGGCTGCACCGGCTCCCGGAGCTGCTGATCATGGACGAGCCGACCTCTCAGGTCGACCCGGAAGGCGAACACCGGGCATTCGAGACGCTCAAAGCCATGGCGGCGGACCGCATCACGATCGTGGTGACGCACCGACTGGAGAACACCAAGATCGCTGACGAGATCGTGGTGATGGAGGAAGGCCGGGTCACCGAGCACGGCACCTACGAGGACCTCGCCTGCGGCGACGGAACCTTCGCGCGGCTGCTGGCCCTGTCACAAGACCGCTGACCGGCCGGGTGCCGCCTGTAGGGTCCGCGACTTCGTTAGCAATGAGAGGAGTTCGTTAGCAGTGGAGTAGCAAATCCGCGGCTCGATGAGCAGTCGGTCTCATCACCTGCGGGCTCGCCGTATCCACGGGCCCGGCTCCCAGCTTCGTGACCACGTTGGTGCTCATGATCGGCCGACAGGGGCAGTGCTAATGAAGCCCGGATTCCGGCGTTTCTGCAGGACGCAGTGCTCACAGAACCGCGGAACCTACACCGCCCCGTCATATGCCGGTGCGGCACCCGCCTTCGTACCGATCCCGGATTCCCCCTTCCCGAAGGACCTTGATGACGACCAGACGACACGAGCAAGACGCCCGGCAGCCACAGTCGGCCTTCGCTTGGTCGACGCCGGCCGGGAGGACGGCGCGATGAAGCCCGAGGAGATCAACACCGAGGCATGGACCGCCTACGGCCACCACCACCGCCGGCGAGGCACCCACCTGCCGGAAGTCGACCGGATCGACTGGGGCCCCGGCGCCACCGGTCCGGGGGATGCGATCCTCGGCGACCTTGACGGCCGGCGGGTGCTGGACCTGGGCTGCGGGCTCACCCGGCACGCCGCCCACCTCGCCCGCGACCACGGCGCGCTCGTAGACGCCGTGGACTCCTCACCCACGCAGATCGAACGCGCCCGCACCCGCTACGACCAGCTGCCCGGTCTGAACGTGGTACTCGCTGACGCCGTCGAGCACCTGCGCGCCGCCGCCCCGTACGACGTGATCTATTCCGTCCACTCCGTCCCCTACATCGACCCGCACCGGCTGCTGCCCGCCCTGAGCGCGGCGCTCAAACCCGGCGCCAGGTTGTGCTTCACCGTCCTGCACACCAACTCCCATGGCGAGGGACCCTCCACCGCGCTCGTCCCGCGGTCGGAGACCCTGCGGCTGGCCGACGGCCCGGAACTGACCGTCCAGATGTGGGTCCTCACACCCGAACTGTGGGAGGACCTGCTGGTCCACTACGGGCTCCGAGTGGAGAGCATCACCGTCCTCGACGCCCCGGAAGAGGGCAACCACGCCTCCTACCGGCTCTTCCAGGTCCGCCGCCCCGTACGCGTCACGTCCCGCCCGCGCACCACCCGGCCGCCCGTAGCGCACGCGGCAGTCGGCGTCGGCATCATCCTGTCCGGGCCGGACGGCGTACTACTGGGCCGGCACCGCCGGCGCACGATTGAGCTGCCGGGCGGCACCGTTGAGCCCGGCGAATCACTGCGGGAGACCGTCGTGCGCGAACTCGCCGAGGAGACCGGCCTCACCGGCCGCCCGGAGGACGTACGCCTGCTCGGCATGCTTCTCGACCACGTCGGCGACGTCGTCCGCATCACCGTGGCCGCCGTCCTCACCACGTGGCAGGGAACCCCCGCCGACCAGAAGGACGAGAGCGTGAGCGACTGGCGCTGGTGGCCCCTGGACGCACTGCCCTCCGGCCTGTTCGAGTGCAGCGCCCAAGTCCTGACCACCTGGCGGCCCGACCTGAACATCGACCACCCGCCCGCACACTTCACCCCCTTCGCCGACACGGCGGACACCGTCGCGTGATGACGTGGCAGACAGCCGCCCACCTCACCGTCCAGCCCGCAACCCGCACCATCGACGAACTTCGCCATGACCACCTCACTGGATGAACACCACACCCAGTTCTTCCTCACCCGGAACCAGCAAACGCCCTTCCGCGCCTCCGACTGGTTTCCGCCACCGTCCGGCACTTCCCTGCGCCTCCGCCCGATCGACCGCGAAGTCCCGCATGCCTCTGATGAATCGGAGCCCGAATGACCTCTTCACCGTCCAGCGGCCCCGCGCCACACGGCACCGCGATGTCGCCCGCCGCGTACGGGGCCTCCCGGGCCACCCTGTGGACCGGTGTGTCCGTGCTCATCACCGACACGGTCGGCCGCATCCTGCTCCAGCGTGTCACCTACCGCACCACGCGACTGCTGCCCGGTGGCGGCGTGGACGCCAAGGAAGCCCCCACCGAGGCCGCTGCACGCGAGGTCCTGGAGGAACTCGGCGTCCGCCTACCGATCAGCCGGGCCCTGGCTGTGGACTGGGTCCCGTTCAGCACACCTGGAAACGACCCCGCCGTCCACTTTCCCGGCGAGATCATCTATGTCTTCGACGGCGGCACCTGGGGCAGCAAACAGATCGCCTCGATCCGTCTGCGCACAAGCGAGATCGAGGCGATCGACTTCGTCGACCCTGCCGACCTTCCCGACCTGATGGCTCCAGGGAACGCCCGCCGTGCCCTGGCCGCTCTCCACGCCCGCGCCATCGACGGCGCGGTGGTGCTCAACGACTGCTATCCGATCACACCGCCGCCACCCACTTCCTGACTCACCGGCTCAGGTCAACTTGCCTTCTGTGAAAGGCCATTCGTGCTTCTACGCATAGGTAACTTCAACGCCTACAAACTCGGCCTCAAGGACCGTGGCACCGACGCCTGGAAAGCACGCGTCACTGCCGTCCGCGAGCTGGCTCCTGACTTCCTCGGCCTCCAGGAAGTCGTGATCGACGAGGCCGCTACATCCCGCGACCAGTGGGATGCCGAGGCCGCCGAGACGATCGCCGCGTTCGCCGCAGACTGCGGACTGACCGCGGCCGTTCCCGCCACCCCCGGCCGGCCCCACGGGGTCGCGATGGCCGCCAACACACACCGCGCCTGGTACACCGCCGCGCTGTGGAACCCCGACACGATGCCCTTCGCCCCGGGCAGCTACCGGCCTCTGGGCAGCCCGGACTTCTGGCACGGGCTGACCGTCGTGGCCTTCGATATCGGCGTCGGTGAGCTCCTCATCGTCGTCGTCTACCACGGGGACCCGTTCCGTCCGAACTGGCGCACGGAGGAGGGCCTGCGCATCAAGGGCCTCCTGCGCCGCACCGGAGGCGTGAATCCCGCCGTCGTAGTCGGCGACTTCAACTCCGTGTCCGCTGCTCTGAGGCGACGCCGATGGTGGCACTGGCGCCGAAAGTACTACGACGCCGAGCCGTATCTGAAACAGCGTCACGACGATCTCGAATACCAGGTCCAGCCCCACCGGATCGGCAAGCGATTCCGCAGACAACTGGCATACAGACAGCAGACCGAGAACCTGCTGCGAGGCGGGTACATGGTCGACGCCGCCGCGCACCTGGATGAGCCCTGGCATCCCACCGTCGGCCACGTGCAAGACGGCCAGGGCGACCCCGACCCGTGGGGCAAGCGCCGAATCGACCTCATCCTCGCCAGCCGCCCCGTCGCCCCCGCCCTGACGGCGTACGGGATCCACGGCAGCACCGCCGCGCGGGCCGCATCCGACCACCTGATGCCGTGGATCACCGTCGACCCCTCCCGGATACAGAAAGGACACTGGTGAGACGTTTCCTGAGCGAGACCCGGCTGTGGGAGCCCGACGCCCGAGGCGACCGGGTCAAAGCGCATGTGCTGTGGCTTCCGCACCGCCAACCCCAGGTTTTGGCCTACTTCGCGCGGCTCAGGGCCATCCTCGCCCGCTACCCCGACGTCATCACCCCGGTCGCCGACGCGGACCTGCACATGACCCTCCAGAAGATCGACACGCACGACATTCACGGTGAGCCCGTCACCTGCACGCGCCTCCACGCCGCAGCCGACGCGCTCCGCGCGGAACTGGCATCTCTGGAACCCTTCGGTATCGAGATCGGTCCGGCGCGGGCCAGCGGGTCGGCAGCCGTCGTGGAGATCTGGCCGGAACCGAGTCCGCAGGACCTCTATGACCGGGTCCGCGCGGGGCTCCTGACAGCCGGGCTATCCCTCCCCCAGGCCGAGAGACCCTACTGGTGCCACATGACCGGCGGCTACGGCAAGCCTCGGGAATTGCATCAGATGAGAGCGTTCGTGCTGGTCGCCTGATCGGCGAGCCCTTCGATCCTACTCGCACAGCACCACAACTACCCGCCTCCACCTGCAAGTTTGTCAAGTATATCCCTTCTGATGCATGATTTGCGCGTCAGAAGGGATCGCGCCATGATGCGACGACCGGGTACGGAGCTGGCCGGATCGGCCAATCTGGAGCTCGTCTCCGGGCTGCTGCGCTTTCGGCCTGAGGACACGGTGTGGGAAGCGATGCTAACGGCTGGAGGTCGCAGCAGCAGGCCCGCAACCTCAAGAAGGGCACGTACGAGCCGCGCGAGAAGTTGGTCCGCGCCTTCCAGACGTACACGAATGAGTACCCGTGGCTCTGGACGCCGGCCCACATGGACGAGTGGTCGGCCAGCCTGACCTCGGAGAAGGGCCTCGCGCCGTCGACGGTGCGCGGCTACCAGGGCACGGTGCGGCTGTTCTCCGAGTACCTCATCGACCCCCGCTATGACTGGGCGCTGGTTTGCGAGGAGCAGTTCGGGACGTACCCCGTGGCGATCGCTCACGAGTGGAACACAATCCCGCATCTCCAGGGCTACGAAGGCGATCCCGAGGCTCGCCCGTTCACGCGCGAGGAACTGCAGATGTTCCTCGACTTCGCGGACGACCAGGTCGAACGGGCGCAGCGCAGCGGGCGTAAGGGCTCGCTGGCCGCCTACCGGGACGCCACCTTGTTCAAGGTCATCTACGGGTGGGGGCTTCGCCGGACTGAGACGTCGAAGCTGGACCTAGTGGACTTCGGCAGGAACCCGAAAGCGCCGCAGTTCGGCCGGTACGGGACGCTCAACGTCCGCTACGGCAAGGCGAAGAAGGGGCAGCCGCCGCGTCGGCGGAACGTGTTGTCTGTCATGGACTGGGCCGTCGAGTCGGTCGAGGACTACGTCGTGAACGTGCGGCCTCGCTTCGGCTTTCCGGACCAGCCCGCGCTGTGGGTCACCGAGCGCGGCGGCCGGCTCAGACCGGGTTCGATCAACGACCGGTTCGAGGAGTATCGCGATGCCCTGGGGCTGCCGAAGGAGTTGACCTCTGCGGACACAAGGCACTCGTACATCACGCACCTGGTGGAGTTCGACTACCCGCAGCGCTTCAGCAGCAGGTCGGCCACGAGTGCGATAGCTCCCTGGCCATCTACACGCACGTCAGCAACGACTTCATGAACACTTCTCTGCAGAATGCCCTGGCTCCGGCCTTCGCTGGGGTGTGACGAGAAGAGGGATACCGCGATGACTGCCAAGCTCGACTATCAGTGGCACCTGCGCAAGGTCATGGCCGACCGTGGGATGTTCTCGACCACCGACCTCACGGAGCCCTTGGAGGAGCGCGGTATCCAGCTCTCCTCGAGTCAGATCTACCGCCTGGTCGTGGAACGTCCGGAGCGCCTCAGCCTCAAGATCCTCATGGCCCTGCTGGACATCTTGGACTGCCGCATGGACGAGCTGATCGAGCCCGTCAGGGCGGCGGGGGCCGGTGCTCGCCCGAAGAAGGCGGCGGCAGGCGGAAGTTCGGCCGAGCCGTCGTCGACGGGCCTGGGGGATCTGCGGCCCAAGCGGGCCAGGATCATCAGGAGTGATCAGTGACGACGGCCGCCGCGCACGATCGGAACGCGGAGGCGGAGCGGGAGCCGCTGGACGCGCTTGTGGATGTGCTGTGCCAGGTCGAGACGTCACTCGGCCGTGGAGCCGTTCGTGCGGTGACGGCCGGTGTCGTTCGGCAACGTGCTCGGCAGCGCCGGCTCGCCGCCGAACTGGCCGAGGCTCCCGACGTGCTGCGCACCGGGAGGCCGCCCGCGGCCATCATGGTCGGCAAGCTGCTGCTCGCCCTGAAGGAAGCCGGCGCGGAACAACTCGCCGCCCCAGTCTGTGGCGTGTGCGGGCGAGAGCCTCGCACCCTGGCCTTCGCGAGGCGCACGTGGGGGTGTTCGCGTTGTGTTTCATCGCCGAGTCTGGCCGCCTGCACGGGGTGTGGGCAGGAACGGGATGTGCATGCGCGGGACCGGGACGGCCGCCCTTTCTGCCGGACGTGCTTCGTCGACGACGACGTGGCGAAGCTGCTGGCGGACGTGGTGATCGGGATCGCGCCGGAGGTGAACGCTGAGGTGGTTCTCGGGGCTCTGGAGCGTGCCCACCAACGCCAGGTCGGGCGCCGCCAGATTGCTGCCGCTGTAGTCGAGCGTCCTGAACTCCTCACCGGCGAAGGCGCCTTGGCACCCGTTCAGGGGGTCCTGCGTTTCCTCGACGAGTTGCGCAGGGCCGGGGCTACGTCGGTGGTCGTTCCGCCGTGCCCCGGCTGCGGTCGCGCCAGGCCGCTGGAGCGACCGCTCGGAGCCGTACGCGTGTGCAGCAACTGCGCCGCGAAGGCGGGGGCCTCGATCTGCTCCCGCTGCGGCAAACAGAAGCCGATCAACCATCGCGACGAGAACGGCGACGCCTTCTGTCAGTACTGCTGGGCGAGTGACTCGAGGAACCTGGAGGTCTGTGTCGGATGCGGCAATCGGCGCCGTGTCTACGGACGGACCGGCGACGGTGCGGTCTGTTTGCGGTGCCGCCCGCGGAGCGAGCGGGTGTGCGGCATCTGCGGCCGCACCGGCCGGGTCACCATCTCCCGGGCCACCGGAGAACCGCTGTGTGACCTGTGCAAGGGGCACTGGATCGTCTGTTCCGGGTGCGGAGACGGCGGCCTCGTCCGCGGAGGGACGCTCAAGGAGCCGCTGTGCGCCCGCTGCGTCAACCCCGACCCGGACTTCTGGAAGCGATGCCGCATCTGCAACACGACGTGGCAGCTGACGACCGCGCCCTGTACCCGATGCAGTCTCGACGCCCGTCTGCGCAAGGTCTTCGCGGCCGACGACGGCACCATCGCGCCCGAGCTCGACCGGCTGCGGGAGCGCCTTGTCCAGGTCGACCGTCCGATCTACGCGATCACCTGGCTGCGGAAGGCGAACGTCCAGTCCACCATCACCGCAGTGGTGCGCGAGCACCCCCAGATCAGCCACGCCGCACTCGACGCCATGCCGCCGAGCAAGACGCTTGATCACTTCCGCTCCATGCTGGTCTCCGTCGGCGCCTTGGAGTTTCGTGACGAGGGCTTGGTACGTCTCGAGCGGGAGCTGAAGGAGACCCTCGACGGATACATCCCGGGTGAGCACCCGCGAGCTCTGCGCGGGTTCATCCTGTGGCATCTGATGCGGAGGTTGCGCGGGCGGCTGCAGGACAAGCCCACCAGCGTCCAGCAGATCCAGAATGTCCGCGCCCACCTGGCGGGGGCCGACGGACTCCTGCGCTGGCTGGAAGGCCGGGACAAGTCGCTGAGCGGCTGCACGCAGACGGACGTCGACAGCTACCTCAGCACCAAGCCCGCGCACCCGAAGAAGTGCTCTGCCTTCGTCCGGTGGGCGGTGCGCCGCCGGTACGCCCCGAAGGGCATCAAGGCACCCGCGATCCGCTGGACGGGCCCGGCCGGCCCGCACGACCAGGACGAACGGTGGGCCGTCGCCCGGCGGCTGCTGAACGACGAGTCCGTCGCCACGGCGGACCGTGTCGCCGGCCTCCTGGTGCTGCTGTACGCGCAGACGGCCAGCAGCATCCACCGCCTGACCACCGACCGCGTCACACAGGACGACGACCACGTCCTGCTCCACCTGGGCGACCAGCCGATCCAGCTGCCAGCGCCGCTGGACCGCTTCATGCTCGACTTGGTCGCATCCAGGGGCACCGACACGTTGATCCGCCATGAGGGCGACTGGCTCTTCCCCGGCCGCTCGGTAGGCCGGCCGATCCACGAGACGCAGCTGCTGCGACGGCTTCACGCGGTGGGCGTCAAGTCGCGCCAGGGCCGCAGCACGGCGTTGTTCGCGCTCGCCCAGCAACTCCCGGCGGGGCAGTTGGCCAAGATGCTCGGCGTGCACGTGGGGGTGGCCGTCACCTGGCAGCGTGCGAGCGGCGGGGACTGGATGACGTACGCTGCCGCCGTCGCCGCCCGATCCGCCACACGCGCCAAACCGGCGACCGCCCCTTCCTCTTAGCCGAATTGCACCTCTTCGACCTCGTCCCACGTGTAATAGCCCAGGTCGGGGCGCTGGTACTGGTTGACGAGGTGGACGCGGTCGATCGTGATGTCCACCCGCGGGGGGCGCAGCGCGCGAAGCGCCCGGTTGAGCTTTCGGTCGGTGAAGTCCTGACGCGCATACGCTAGCGACGCATGGGACCAAAACCGCAGCTCAGGGGCCCTCAGAGTGACCCCCGGAACCTTCTCCATCGCCGTGCGGACGCGCCCGTTGAGCTCGGCCATTCCGTCCTCCGGGTAGACCGCGACAGTGACGGCGGTGATACCCGGCCATACGGGGCCGAGCTGGACCTGGAACGGCTGCATGTCGGCCAGTTCCTCGTGCAGGGTGACGCGTAGCTTGTCCGTCTGGCCATCGTCGACCGCGTGGTGGATGCCCTGGACCGTGGAGTGCAGCCATTCCTCGGGGATCACTCCGAGCTGTTCCGCATACTGCGAGAGCAGCTCGTGGTGAGCGCGGGCGTACTCGCGGAACTCCGGGTATTCGCCGAGGAGCACGAGGACGTGCGGGAAGGGGCCTCCGTCCTTCCAGATCTTCTTGGGGGTGAAGAAGTTCTCCAACGTCGGGCTCCTGATGTGGTGAAGCTGCCGTCCTGGACAGTGGCGGCAGGCTGGGTGTGTTCTGCGCCGGGAGGTTCTTGAAGTTCTCGCGCTCTGCGGGTGGTTCAGAGTGTGCGGGCGTGCTGGAAGACGTTGTTGAGCCGTTCGCGCAGCGCGGGGTCGGGAATCAACTTCACGGCGCGGGTGAAGTCGTCCTGGGCGGCGGCCAGCTGGGGCCGCTGTTGGCGTTCGTGGTCGGCGAGGACGGTTGCGGCCCCGGTGGCGCCGGGCCGGGCCCGGGCGGCGTAGATCATCGTGAGGGGGAAGGCGAAGCAGGCGTGGAGGAACCCGTACGCGGGCCGCTGGGTGCCGCGCCACGGGGAGAAGTACGTCTCGTCGTCGGGGATGGTGATGTGGAGCGCGGCGAGGGCGTCGTTGAGCCAGTTGTGGGCGGCTTCGTGGACAAGGTCTCGGCCCAGTACGGCAGCGTCACCGGTGTGGTCGGTGAAGACGGTCGCCGGGAGCCGGGTGATGGCGAAGCTGCGCAGGGTCTGGTCGGGACGGCGTCGGCCGGTCAGGCAGATCACGGCGGCGTGCGCTGCGACGAGAGCGTCGAGGCCGGTGGCTGCGATGTGGCCGAAGGCATCGTCGGCCAGCACGGCCAGGGACTCGGCGGCGCCGGTCATGTCGGGGCCGAGGACGTAGTACGGGGTGTCGGAGTGTGGGCCGCGGATCATCTCGTCCGCATTCGGGGCGATCACGATGCGCGGGCCGAGGCGGGAGGAGTGGGCCAGGCGGGCCAGGGTAGGCCCGGCGGTGTTGCGGTACCAGTCGAGTGTGGTCGTGTCGCGGCGGCGGGCGGCGCTCTCGGCGCCTTCGAGCCTGTGGTATGCCAGGGCGTAGGCCAAGGGCAGCGCCTCGTCGTCCGGAGGTGTGACGGAACCGGGGTGAAGCAGGGTCAGCGCGGCGGCGGTGCGTTCGCGGCGGTGGGTGGTGATGGCGTCCAGATCGAGGGCGGCGGCGACGTCGTTCATGTCGGGAGGCTCCTTGGCAGCGGGCCCCGGTGCCAGGCCGTGGGGCGCCGGCACCGGGTCTGAGATGTGGGGCAGGCCGAGTGGCCCGGCCCGATCAGCTGGCGCTGTCCGCCTCCGCGGTGGCGGCCGGCGCCGATTCGGCGCCGGTGGCCGGGGTGCTCCAGGCGTCTGCGGAGACGCTGGAGGTGTGGGCGGTCAGGCGGACGGTGCCGTCGTCGTCGCGCAGCTGGTCCACCGCGGCGAGGAACTCGCCGCACGCATCGGTCGTCATCTCTTCCTCCATGGGTTGCAGGGACTGGTCCGGACGTAGCGCCGCGAGGGGCGGGCTGCGGATGGGCGGGGACATGGCCGGTCAGGCTTCGCTGATCAGCCAGCTGATGAACTTGCGTTCGCGCCCCGTGCGGACCGGCTCGGTGCCGTGGGTGACCTGGGATCCGTACAGCAGCGCGGTGCCGGGGGCGGGGTGCACGTTCCAGCGGGTGCGCGGCATGGTGCGGAACCAGTCGGCGGAGTGGTCGGCTCCGTCGTGGGTGAACGCCATGGCCGGGTCGTAGCCGTCGCCGCCGTGCTGGTCGCTCCACAGGGCGGGGTTGGAGGTGGTTTCGACGAAGAACTCCCCTCCGTCTTCGGCGTGTTCGAGGACGACGCTGATCCCGGCGAGCTGGCGGACAGGGTCGGCGGGGTGGGGGGCGATGCCGTCGACGTGCGGGGTGATGTGCTGTCCGGGCGCGTACTCGACGTACATCCATTCGCGGCAGGAGGTCAGGGCGGGCAGGGCGCGCCGCAGTACGGGCATCGCCCGCTCGACGGCGTGGGCGAGGACCTTGGCCGCGGTCTCGGGCGGCGGGTGGATTTCGAGGCGGCCGGCTGGTTCGTAGACGGCCATGGCCTGCTCGCTGGTCTGGCCGGGGATGGAGTGCAGGGTGGTGGTGCGCTCGGTGTCGAAACGGCGCAGGCCGTCATCGCCGAGGGCGTCGTCCACGGCGCTGATCAGGGTGGTGATCTCGCCGGGGGTGAGGAAGTTCTCGATGCTGGAGACGGTGAGCGTCTCCGCTATGTGGATCATCGTGCCTCCCGGGTAGGGCGGGGCGGGCGGAGGGCGCAGGCGCATCCGGTGACCGCCGGGGTGTGGCGGGCGACGTGCGTGAGCGTGCGAACGGCCTGGTCGAGGCCGGTGAAGTAGTCGGCCCATGTGCTGCCGGGGGCAGGGGTGAGGGTGAGGTTGAGGACGGAGTGGTGGTGGCCGGTGTGGGCGCTGGTCAGGTCGGTGCGTGCGATGTGTGCGGTGATGGCGGCGGGCAGGTAGCCGTCGGTGGCGGCGAGCGTGTGGCACAGTCGGGCGGCGAGCGCGGCGTACTCGGTGCGGGTGCGCGGCAGCAGGCCGACGCGAAACGCGGACGGGGGCAGGCTCGTGCCGGTGTGGGCGTGGCCCTGGCAGGAGTCGTAGGTGACGGCCTTCCAGCTGCGGGTGATCGTGTCGACCAGCGGCCACACGCGGTCCTCGATGCCCTCGCCCCACTGGGGGTGGTGCGGGTCAAGGTCGTCGGCCGCCTGCTCGCCGGGCAGGCCGGCGGCGTTGATGTTGCCGTGGTAGCTCGCCCGGAGCCGGGCCGGGGAACGGGGAGATGCCGGATCGTCCCAGCGGGCGAGGAAGGCGTCCACGTCGTCCATGACGTTCGGGCCGAGGGGCCGCCAGTGGGCGCGCAGGCAGTGAGCGCCGGCCGGGTGGGCGGGGGCGGCGAGCAGGTGAGCCATTCCGTCGATGAGGCGCCCGCGGTGGTCGCAGTACGCGTCATCGCTGCCGGTCGCCTGGACCATGCGCCAGCGGGTCGCGGTGCACCCGCCGCCGCAGACCGCCTGGTACGGGCAGGAGACGCACTTCGTCATCAGCTCCCGTCCGGCAGTGAGCTGCGGGTTGGCGTGCTGGGCCTCGGTGACGTCCCTCTCGCTGCGCGCGGCGGCGAGCGGCAGCAGGTGGGCCTGGGGCCAGGGAAGTTCGTCGCATGAGCCGAAGCGGCCGTCGGGGTAGGCGGTGAAGACGTGGGAGCACTTGTGCGCGGCGAAGTGGCAGTGGGCGCTGTCCAGGCCCTTGAGTCGGCGGATCGTGGCGACGGCCGGGTCGAGTTTGATCCGCCGGAAGTGGCCGGCGCCGATCCAGCGAGCGGCGGCCTCAAGCACGAACTCGGCGTACTGGACGGGAGTGATCGCCCAGGCCGCGCCGTCGGTGCCGACCGCACGGGCCTGGAGGAGGCGGCTGGGGCTGGTACGGCGGCCGGACGCCGTGAGCGGTCGGGTGACGGTGGTGTCGAAGGCGGGCAGGAGGTGCACGGCGCGTACCGCGTCGAAGGTGGCGATGTGGTCGATGACCTCTGCGGCGCGGCCCAGGACGGCGGGGGTGACCACGGTGACGATGCCGCAGGTGCGTCCGCGCTCGGCAAGCAGATTCAGCGCGTTCACGATGTGCGGGTAGATAGCGGTGCCGTCGTAGCCGATCCGCCAGGAGTTTCCCTGTTCGTCGCCGTCCATGGAGATGCCGATGTGCAGGCCCGGGTAGTGGGCGTCGAACAGGTCGAGCCACTCGCCGTCCAGCCGCACGCCGTTGGTCTGCAGGTGGACGCGGTGCACGGTGGGCTGGGCGGCGAGTTCGTCGAGGAGGGCGGCCATGGCGTCCTTGCTGACGGTCAGGGGTTCCCCGCCGTGCAGTTCGATCGCGAGAGGCCGCTCACCGAAGATCTGGCCGAGGCGGCGTATCTGCTTGACGGTGATCTGGGCGCCGCCGGGGGCGAGTTTGCGTTTCTCGAAGCAGTACAGGCAGTCGACGTCGCAGGTCTCGCCGCGCAGCTTGAGGACGACGGAGACCGCCGCGGCGTGGTCGGTGTCCTCCAGAGGCCGCCACATTTCGGCGCCGACGGTCGTCGTGGGGGTGGTGAGCGTGCTGGGCATCGGGACCTCCCCGGTCGAGGGTGGGCGGATGGGTTCAGGTGCGGGCGCGTCGTGCGGCGGACTGCTGCCAGGCGCGCATCCGGCCGTCGGTGAGCGGGACGCGGTCATCGCCGCGGCGCAGGAACCAGCCGTCGCTGTATCGCTGCGGCAGCCAGCCGAAGCCGCCGAGCCCTGCCTCGTCGACCGGCTCCGGCTCGGCATCGGTGGGCCACAGCGCGAGCAGGGCGTCGGCGAGACGGGTCTGGACGGAGGCGAAGAAGGGACTGTGCGCGGCGGCGCTCAGCCACCGCGGCTCGGGCAACGCGGGCACGGGCCTGAACGGTTCAGCGTCGTCTTGGCTCAGCAGGCTCGGCAGCCATTTCTCACCGAGCAACGGAGCGCCGGCGGCGACGGTCTCGGCCTGGGCAACGACGCGGGCGAGCTGGTCCCACACCAGGTCAGCGTGGGGGTACAGGCCCGCCTGGGCCAGACCGAGAAGGTCCTCGGCCAGGCTCGCCGCCACCTCGCATCGGTCCGCAAGCGCCCACCGTTGATAGGCCGCCCGCTGCCCGGGCACCAGGACCTCCGCAGGGGCCGGTACCGGGGAGAGCGGCCGGGCCGTGCGCAGGAGGGTCAGGTCGCTCAGCCGGGCCCGGACGGTGCGGAACGTCTCGATGCCGTCGCGGGTCACGGTGAACGCGTCGAGCAGCGTGCGCCAGTCGTCCACGGTGCTCTCACTCACCGCCCGTACGTCGGCGCGGATGCCGCGGATGAGGCGGGAGCCCGGCCCGGGGACGGGCTCGGGGGTGATCAGGAGCAGATCCACGTCACTGTGCTGGTGGGCCAGACCTTCGGCGAGCGCGCCCACCAGCCACACGTCGGCACCGGCGTACTCGTCTGCCAGGGCAGCGGCGGCGTGCCCGGCGACGGCAAGCCGCGTATCCAGCCACGGGGTGGCGGTCATCGGGCTGTCCTGTCTGCACCGGCAAGGACACCGGCGGCGGTCGTGGCGACCCAGCGGTCGAGGAGGGCGCGGACGTCGCTGCGCTGGGCGCCGATGTGCGGGGTGGCGATCAGGTTCAGCGGCCCGGGCAGGGCGTCAGCCGGCCACAGCGGCAGATCCGATTCCTCGACGGGATCGAGGGCGAGACCGCCGAGCCGGCCGTCGGCGAGCGCGCGCAGACAGGCATCGAGGTCGAGCGTGCCAAGGCGGCCGACGCAGATCAGCAGCGGATGCCGTTGCCGCGCCGCGGCGAGGAACCCGGTCCCGAACCAGCCTCGGTTCTCGTCGGTGAGCGGGAGCGCCACGACGTGGGCGTCTGCCCAGGCGGGCAGTTCGTTGCCGGGCCGCGAGGGCAGGGTGTCCGGCAGGCTCGGCCGGGCGGCGAAGGCGATCTCGGCGACATGCGGGGCGAGGGCGTGCGCGCAGGCCCGGCCGACCGGCCCGGCGCCCCAGATCGCCAGCCGCATCGCGGAGACGGGCGGGGCGAGGCAATGCTGCTTCGCGTGCCGCCCCTGGAGCAGGGCGGCGTGCCCGTACGGGATCCGGCGAGCGAGCGCGAGCAGCGCGGCCAGGGCCCATTCGGCGACCGCGCCGGCGGCCGGCTCAGGGTTGCGGTGCACGCTGATGCCCCGCGCGGCCAGGCCGTCGATGTCGATGCCGTCCAGTCCGGAGCCGGCCCGGATCACGTGCCGCAGCGCCGGCCACTGGCTCAGGCGCTCGGTGTCCAGCCGGTGCCCCGACCGCAGCACCAGCACTTCGGCCCGGGCGGCAAGTTCCGGATCCGCGGTGGCGAGCGCGGTGATCTCCCGGATCGCGCAGCCGGGGAGGCGTTGCTGCAACAGCGCGGTGTCGGCCGCGCCCCGCACGCTCACGAGCAGCGGCGCCTCGCGCACCGCGCTCACTGCTGCGTCCCGTCGGCGGGCGCGGTGTAGCGGCCGAAGGCCAGGTCCCCGGCGCCGGTGATGACCTGAAGGGGTGAGGGCGCGCGGAAGTAGTCCTCGCAGGCTGTCTTGACGCCGGGCAGCCCGTTCCATGCCTTCGGGTTCGCCTCCAGGTCGGCGTAGTCGTCGACGATCAGCGTGCCGCCGGGGGCCATGCGCGGGACACACGCGGTCAGGCAGGTGTGGATGGATTCGTAGTAGTCGCCGTCCAAGTAGGCGAAGGCGATCTGGTCCGGGAGCCGGCCGGGGAGGGTGTCGGCGAACCATCCGGGGTGGATCGCCGGCGGGGTGCGGCCCCAGCGGTCGTGGAGGGCGAGCACCTGTTCCGGCTCGGCGCGCAGGTACCCGGTCTCGAACAGGTCCGGGTCCTTCGTTCCGCGTTCGGGCAGGCCCTTGAAGGAGTCGTAGACGTGGACGCTCCGCTGGTGCTGTCCGGTGGCATCGAGGACGGCGCGCATCCACAGCGCCATGGCGCCCTGGTAGCAGCCGAGTTCGATCACGGCGCCGGGCACCTTACGGGCTGCGAGCTGTTCGAGTTCGGTGCGGATGGCGGGCAGGCGGTCGGCATCCACGGTGTCGCCGTGGTGTTCGAGGAGCCAGTCGTGCAGTTCCGCGAGGCTCGGCACGGTGGTGGGAGGGAGGTGCATCGTCACCACCGGTCCACGAGGACGTCGCGGTCGGCCGGGTTCCCGGCGAGTGCGTCGAGCACCTGTTGGTTGACCCGCGGCAGCAGGTACTTGCCGCCGAACTCCTCCAGGGGCACCCACTCGAAGCCGACCTGGATCGGGTCGGGTGGATCGGATTTGCGCGGGGTGGTGTCCTCGTCGAGGAGCTCGGCGAGGAAGTTGTGCTGGGTCTTGTGGACGGTGCCGAACTCGTCGTTGTACTGCTCGGGGACGTACTCGACGACGAATAACAGCCGCGAGGTGCGCACCCGCAGGCCGGTCTCCTCCTTGACCTTGCGCACGACCGCGTCGCGCAGCGGCTCACCCACCTTCGCCTTGCCGCCGGGCAGGTTGTAGTGGAAGCCGGAGTGGTCGTCGTACGACATGAGCAGGATGCGGCCCTGGTGGACGATCGCGGCCTTGACCGACACGCTGATGCGGGGCAGAGGTGTCATGGCGCGGGTGTTCCTTCCCTCGTCGAGCCCGCCGCGGCCGACTGCCCGGCGAGTGCTGGTGGTGCGGGGATGGAGCAGAGCGAAACCTGTGGAGCAGCGGAGCCCGGCGCCTTCTACAGGCAGGCGCGGGCGGTCGGGTCGGCGATCTGGAGGAGGTCGGCGACGTCGGACAGTGGCGTTCCGTCGGCGGTGAAGGAGCCGGTGGTCTGGAAGGATGCTGCGGCGCGCCGCATGGCGGCGAGCGCGGCGCGCGAGAGCTGGTTGGCGTAGATGGCCAGGGCGAATCCGGCCGTGCCGAGATCGTCCGGGGCCAGGTGCGCAAACGCGGTGGGCACGGTCACCAGCGGCACCGCGCCCGTCCAGGCTGCGGCCGTGGCCAGGGCCTGCTGCCCGGTGGGGTCCTTGGAGTGGATGAGCACCGCGTCCGCTCCACAAGCCGCGTACGCTGCGGCCCGCTCCACTGCCTCTGCGACGCTCCCGCCGCAGATCAGGGCCTCGGTCCGCGCGATCAGGGCTACCTGAGTGCCGGCGACGTCGCGCATCGCGGCGAGCTGTTCGGTCACCGTGTCGGTGCGGGCGAGCGCCTGGCTGCGGTGGAGGGCGAAGGAGTTGACCTTGGGGTAGGCGCTGTCCTCCAGGCAGAGGGCGGCGACTCCGGCGCGGGTGAGGTCACCGGCGAACCGGCGAGCGGTGGCCGGGGTGCCGCCGGCGTTGTCGATGTCCACGATCACCGGCAGCGCCGCCGTACGGGTGAGGGCGAGGACGGTGTCGGCCAGGTCGCGCGGTCCCAGCACGTTCTCGTCCGGCAGGCCCAAGGCCGTGGAGACCTCCAGGCCGGACACCCACAGGGCGTCGAAGCCGGTCTCCACGGCGACCTTGGCGGCCACCGCGCTCGCGGCGCCGATCGCCCGCAGCGGGCGGCGGGCGTCCGCCGCGGCGGTGAGCCGCGCAACGAGCGGGGCTATGTCGGCCTTGGTGGGGGCGGTCACGACGCGGCTCCTTCACGGTCGGGCAGCAGGCCGTGCTGGGTCAGGGCCTCCCAGGCGGTGTGCAGGACGGTGGCGCGGTCCTGCGCGGCATTGATCCGGACGACCTTTCCCAAGGCGGGGAACGCGCCAGGCGTGTCGGCCACGGACTGGTAGACCTCCCGGACCCTGGTCTGAACGTCCATCACGTCCCAGTCGGGGCGGGTGGCGTCCCCCGAGCGGTCGGCAGCCCGTTCCATCGCGGTCTCAGGTGTGATGTCCAGGACGAGCGTGAGGTCGGGCACCAGGTGGAGCTGCTCGGTGAGATGGGCGTATGTCTCTTTAGGGGCGCGGTCGTGTTTGACCGCGAAGAAGGCCAGTTCGGACAGCAGCCACCGGTCCGCGATGACCGGGCGGGTCGGCAGACTGGGGGCGATCAGCCGGTCGGCGGTGGCCTGCTTGTCCGCCGCGAGTGCCGCCAGGTAGCGGTCCCGGTTCTCCTCGGTGGGCTGGTACTTGCCCTCCACCAGGTCCAGCGCGACTGCCGCGTTGAGGAAGTTGGTGGTCAGCACGGCGAGTGGCGTGATGCGGTACAGGCCCTCGAAGAGGCGGAACAGGCCCTTGCGGAGGGTCGTCTTGCCGGTGCCGTCCAGGCCCTCGACGACGATGAAGGGGTAGCGGTCCATCGGCTTTACTCCACCTGCCCGGCGCCGGTGCCCCCGGCGTACTTCGTGAACCGGCCACGCCATGGGATCGACGTCGATACCAGGTCGACCAGCCGCAGCTCGCCCAGCTCGTCCAGCAGTTCGGGGAGTCGGCTCTCGATGACGATGCTCTCGGTGATCGCGCGGCAGTAGGCCATGCGTACGGCCTCGTCCGCCGAAGCGGTGCGCAGCTGTTCGGAGAGGATCCGCTGGGCGGTGCCGAGGGCCACGATGCTCGTCGCGCTCTGCAGCGTGTTCAGAGTGATCGCGGTATCGACGGGCTGGAGGGAGGTGTGGTGGACGCCGAGGTGGCGGATGACAGCGAACGCGCCCGTCCACCAGGCCGACGCGGTGCACACGGCGGCCACCGCAGCGCGGACGACCGGATCGGTGACGCCCTCGAGGAGGGTGTCGGCGACCTGGTCGGCGCTTGCGGCCAAGGGGTTCGTCCCGGCGTCGGTCGTTCCGTGTTCGGCCGGCATGTGCAGCCAGTGCTGAAGGCCGGCCTGGTCGATGACGGCCTCGGCCGGCGGTTCGGCGAGCGGGGCGGGGCGCGCGGTCAGCGCGCTCGGCGGGGTCTGCGCGAACAAGGCGATGCTGCTGGGCGGTGCGAGGAGTTGCTCGCGCAGCTGCGGCAGGTGCAGGGCCAGGCGCTGGACCTGCAGTCCGTCAGCGAGCGTCTCCCAGGACGCGCACAGGTTCGGGCCGGGTGGGGAGAGGGCCACACGGGCTCCTTTCTCGGGCGTGAGGACGCCCTTTCTGGATTCGTCAGGACCGGACGCGACACAGTGCCCGCGATCATGGGGCACGGCCGCGTGCAGCCCGGGCAGCTGGAGGCCGAAACCGGGCAAACGACTCTGATTCTAGATCTCGCGGGAGGGTGCCACCGAAGCACGAGAGCGCTCGAACTTCCGTACGTAATAAGGAAGTTGGCTCGATCGGAGCCATCGCGCCAGCGACCGTCATCGACCTTCCTCCCGGCCTGCGGCATGGCCGATCCGGAACCAGACCTGCTTCCCGTACAGCAGGGGCTGGCTCTGAAGCTCGTCGGCCAGGCAGGACAGCAGGAACAGGCCCCGGCCGCCCTCGGCGTCCCCGTCGGGGTCCTTCACGGTCGGCAGCGCGTCCTCGAAGTCGGTGACGCCGACCAGGATGCCGTCCGGCGTCTCCCGCACCAGCAGCTCGCAGTCGCCCGGCGTGTGCTTCAAGACATTCGTCAGCAGCTCGGTGACGCCGAGCTCGGTGACGAACTCCAGCTCGCTCTTGCGCCACATCCGCAGGAGGACCCGCACGATCTCCCGGACGCATTCCATGCTCTCGGGGCCGATTGCGGGCAGCACCATGTGGTGCTGCCGAACTGGGCTGACCGCCATCACAGGCACTGACCCTCCAGGTGGCGCGTGCGTCCACGGCGGAGATGGCGCGGCGTAACCGGGGCGCCACCGTCCGCTGGGTGAGCTTCGATAATGACGGCCAACTACCCTTTCGACAAGCAGTCCTTGAGGAAAGTCATTCCTCTCGGGGACTTGGCATATTCACGAACTGGCCCAGCCGCTAGTCTGGCGTCAAGATTGAGGAGGAGGTGAGGGATGCCGGTCGAGCCGACACCTCGGCGCCGACGCCTGGGTGCTGAACTCCGGCGCATCCGCGAAGCCTTGGGCTGGACGCAGGAGGAGGCGGCGAGCCATCTCGGCTACCGGTCCTTCTCGACGGTCAGCAAGATCGAGAAGGGGGTGCAGGGCCTCAAGATCCAGCAGCTGCCGCACTTTTTCGAGGTATACAGGATCACCGACCCCGAACTGCGCGAGGAACTGCGCGGCCTGGTCCGCCGGGCCGGGGAAGCCGACTGGTGGCAGCGCTACCAAGGCGTCGTCGACGACCCGCTCGGCGACTACCTCTCCCTGGTGGAAACCGCCAGCAACCTGTTCGTCTTCAACCCCGCAGCCATCCACGGACTGCTTCAGACCCCGGAGTACGCCCGCGCCGTGACCGAAGGCAGCCGGGCCTGGAAGACACCCGAGGACATCGACGGCTTCGTGTCCATGCGCCAGGAGCACCAGACGAACATGCTGGAGCGCGACCCGGCGCTGAAGATCTGGGCAGTCCTTCCCGAAGGGCTCCTGCGTCAGGAAGTCGGCGGCCGGCCCGTCATGCGCGCCCAGGTTGAGCATCTGATCGACCTCGCCCGCACGGCCCCCAACATCACCATCCAGGTCCTGCCGCACCGGGCCGGCGCGCACGCCGGGATGGACGGGCCGTTCATGCTCATATCCTTCCCGACCGGGCGGGACTTGGTGTGCATCGAGTCCATGCGGGCCTCGCTCCACCTCAACGAGCCGGAGACGGTCGAGGTGTACCGCACCACCAGCGACCTGCTCAAATCCGACGCTCTCTCCCAGAAAGCGTCGCTGCCACTTCTCACCACCATCGCCAAGGACCTTGCATGAACAAGAACGAACTCGACCCGGCCTGGGTCGAGTCCCAGCTGCGTGACGCCCAGTGGCAGACCAGCAGCTTCAGCAGCGGCGGCACCAACTGCGTCCAGATCGCCTTCCTCGACGACGGCATCGTGGCCCTCCGCGATTCGAAGAATCCCAACAAGCCCGCACATCTGTTCACTGATTCCGAGTACGACATGTTCGTCAGCGGCATCATGCACGGCGAACTCCGCCGCCGCTGACCTTCCCCCACAGCGGGCGCCCACCACACACCAGTACGGCCTGATGAAGGGGGACTCGGCACGATG
The DNA here is from genome assembly GCF_009184865.1 of Streptomyces phaeolivaceus. Classification (NCBI taxonomy): domain Bacteria; kingdom Bacillati; phylum Actinomycetota; class Actinomycetes; order Kitasatosporales; family Streptomycetaceae; genus Streptomyces; species Streptomyces phaeolivaceus. Next base: position 3,215,814 of record NZ_CP045096.1, read on the forward strand.
CACGACGAGGGGCAGGAACTGCGAGCGATCCTCGGCGAGGAGCAGATCGCGCTCCTCAGCAGAGTGAATCAGCTGGCCGGGATGGCCGAGGAGGCGTTCCTGGAAGCGGTGATGGCTGAAGCCAAAGGGCGGGCGGACCCGCTCACCGTGCTCGCCCTGCGCCACCCCGACATGCGCGTGCGCTGGCTGAAGGCCATCAAGTCCGCGATCACCGCCCTCGACCGCCAGTTCGCGCAGAACAAGGACGATCCGGCCGCGAACGAATGGCGCAAACGGGCCAATACCGTGCACAGCTCGCTGCGTCAACGCAAGTACGAAGCCGAAGCCGCCAACCCCCGCAACCGGCACACCGCAGAAACCCCGGAACAGCGGGAACACCGGCTGGAGGAATCCACCGCGGAACGCCGCCGCCGCGGCGAGGTCGGCCAGCTCGCGGTCCAGCGCCTGCGGGAGGCCCACCCGGAAGAGTTCGACGCCTATCTCGCCGAGGAGTACCACAAGGCCGACATCACACTGCCCGACACCCTGGCACGGCGCATCGCCTCCCGGCTCGGACCACGGACATGAGCCCCGAACGGGCCACAGCCCACCGATTACCTCCAGCGCCTGACCACGGCAGCCCGACGACGCGGCCTGTCCCGACAGCCCGTCCGCTCACGAACCCACCCCAGCGTGGATGCACGTATGCCGCCACGCGAGGCCGCCAGCCGGCCCCCGGCACCCGTCACATCCGTCGGGCTGGATCAGCTGGACAGCCTGGCCACCGGCCCGGTGGCCTGCGGGTTTCCGGTCACGTCATACAAGCCGAGGATGCCGTCCATCATCACCACCACGGGGCCTCCGGGGTGCCGGGCGGCAAGACTCCACCAATGGGTGGTGACCAGCAGCACCTTGACGTCACCACCCGGTGGCCACGCCTGACGCACCTGCACAGCCTCCTTGGCCATCAGACCGGCTGCGTGTTCCTCCGCCACCTCACCGAGTTCCTGGAGCATCGCCAAGGCCACAGGGTCACTGGCCGCCGGCAACGCCAGGGCGGCATCCGTCAGGCGGACATCTGGAGGCTCCGGATCGGTGATGCCGTCGTTGTATTCGCTCCACAGGTGCATCTCGCGGTGCTTGTCCCACGGCCACCACTGATACAGCTCTTCGACAACACGCGCCATAGTCTCCCGCCGGAGAGCCAGCAACTCATCGAGAAGGTCGTCATCACCGCGCTGGGCACCGCTCACAGCTCCCAGCGTGACAGCTCCGACCGAGGCTGACTGCCCCGTTCAGCGTCAAATCACCCTGCGGAGATGGGACACGCGCTCGGCAGGACCACAACGCCCGGAGCACAGGGGCCCGCTCTGGACATCCGTGCCGAGGCTTCCGCCAGCCCAACTCGCCATGTACAGACCCGACAGAGGAGTCTCCATGCTGTCCGAGCTATTCGGAGAGTTCCGATACCCGACTGCACCATTATCCCGCCCTGGCGGTGCCCAGGCTGAGCTTCTCGCCGAGGTCAACAAGCATGAGAGCGACCGCAACCTCGACCTCGTCCTCGCCGAGTTCCGAAACTACCAGCAGGGCATCCTCCCAGCGGGCCCCGGAGCCCGCAGCCTCACCGAGTTCTTCGCGCGCATCGACGCCAAACTCGACGCGACCGCCGTGAAAGCGCCGAAGACCCAACGCAGCGACCGCGACGTGCTCAACCTGCTGACCAAACGCGCCAAGGTCCTCCACCTCGGGCCCGCGAACTACTGCTGGTTCACCGACCCGTCCCGGGCACTCTGCCTCAAGCTGGCCGGCACCCCGACGGCAGACCGTCCGCTCGTCGGGATGTGTGAGTCCGCCCGCTGCCCGCAGCCCACCCATCACCCCTGTCACCGCCCCGTCTGGGCCCAGCACGCAGAACGCACCGAGACCTTCCTCGGCCAGCTCGGCACCACACGCAAAACCGAACGCACCCGGCTCCAGGCCGACTACGACCGGGCTCTCCGTGTCGTCGCCGAGATCGACGCCGGCAGCGCCACCATGGACGAGGAATCCGCATGAGAATCTCCGCAGCCCAGCGGACCGAGAACGAGAACCGCATCCGAGCCGCTATGGACCGGCTCCTCCGAGGCGAGATCCCGCCCGGCGGAAAGTGCGACATCAAGACCCTCGCCAACGAAGCCGCCGTCGACCGCACCGCGTTCTACGGCACCCGCCCCTACGCTCACCTCCGCGTCGAGTTCGAACGACGGGTCCAGGCGCTCAGCAGGCCGGCGAGATCCCCGACCCCCGCGAAGCCCAGATCACCCGCCTCAAGGCGGAGAATGCCACGCTCAGGGAGCGACTGGCCAAGTCGGAACAGATGATCGACGAGCTCGCGGATTTCCGCACCCAGGCCCTGGCCCGGCTCGCCGCACAGCACGAGGAGATCGTTCGGCTCCGTGATGCCGCCGCCGGGGCCAGCCGGGTCAGCCGCCTTCCCGCACCACGAACCACCATGATCGGGATGTGCAGTTGAAGCACGATCTCCGCGGGTCAGGCAGGCTCGGGGAGGTGACCGAGGTGCTCGATGACGCGCTCGCGCAGAAGGAGATACTCCTCCCAGCGCCGAGGAAGAGGCCCAGGTGGACGTTTGACGACCCGGGCTGCGGTGACGGTCTGGCCATCCCGGAACTGCTCGTGCGTCAGGTCGAGGTCCACACCGCTGGGCAACCGATTCCACCAGTGAAATCCGTGCTGTTCCCCGCCGCAGTGGACCTCCCCGACCATGAGGTCGCCACCGAAGATGTCATTCACTATCAAAGCGGTGATGTCACAGTGACCCCACGCCGGGTTGCCGGGCTGCCAGCCGGCGCGGGCGAGGTCGTCCGGGGAACAGGTGTCAGCGGCCCAACTGGCCCGCAGAGCCTTGTCGATGACCAGCAGGTTCCAAGGGATCATGCCGACAGCATCGCAGTCGCCACTGACATCGGCGGATCGCCGGGGAGACGCCTCTTCAGCTGCCGGCCCGGACTCGGACTGCAGGTATCGGCGCAGAGCTTTCCGTCCTCCCGGAACGAAGAGCCGTTGATCGACGACCTCGCACAATTCGGCCTCTGTCAGCCAGCCCTGCCAGGCGATCTCGCCCAGGTCCGGGATCAGGGGTTCAGTCACGACAGCCTCATGCACCCCAAACCACACGGGGCTGATCCCCTCCCGGCAAAGGAACTTGAACATGAAGCGCACGGGCACACGAACGCCCAGCTCTTCGGACAGTTCCCGGGCCGCGGCTTCCTCATACGACTCACCCACGTTCACGGCGCCACCGACCATCACGTCGTAGTAGCCAGGGAACCGGGAATGCGTCTCGGACCGTCGCAGCACCAAGATCCGCCCTGCCCGATCACGGCAGATCGTCGTCGCAATGCGATGCGGCCAGTGCTGACGCTCCGCTTCGCCTCGTTCGACGACTCCCAACACGCGGTCCTGCTCATCTACATGCTCCACCAATTCGCTCACGGAGGCACGATCTCAGTCCCCACTGACAGCGAGGCCCCAGGAACACGAAAGAGTGTGACCTGCATCACGGGAGGTCCTGCGGAATACAACACAGCCGACCATCTGCGTCGCGAAAACCGCCTCTGCGATCGGACCTGCTCAATCGCCACACGGTGATATGCAGCCAGCGATCTTCCACGCACGTGATCGGAAATCCGCGCAGGACAGCTCGTCCTCGGCTGTAGGTCCGCAATTGGAATGTCCCGTTCCGATGTCACCACCTGCGTGTTCCTGCGCTGTCTCGTTCATTTGGCCCGGCATTCCGTCTCGCGATCTTGTCCTTTTCGCTGCCCGGTACGGCGCCTGAGGGGCCGCGGGTCTCCGGGGAGTCAGAGAGCTGTACCGAGGGGGACCCGCGTCACCCGTTCCCAGGTGATCGTCTTGGCCTGTGGGTCCGCGGTGACGTCGACAAGGTGCACCGCGTTGACTTCCATCGGGGCATGGCTCGGTCGGACTCGCCGGAGGAGGCGTTGCGCGGCGTCGGAGTCCGCCTCGGCGTAGGCGTAGGCCGTGGTCAGATGCTGAATCCCGAATTCGTACTGGCAGGCGTCATCGCCGAGCGTGGCGCGAGTGCTGTCGCGGGCCGCGGCGTGCAGGGCTGAGAGCTGGTGATCGGGATGGGTGTCGGCGATGGCGCCGCTGCCGTAACTGAGTACGGAGCCGATCATGATGGTGAACGGCGCGATGGTGGCTAGGCGGTGGCTGACCTCGGCGACGAGTTTGTCGCGCTCGGTCTGGCCGATCAGGTGGGCGGGTCTGCTGATCTGGTCGATCGTGATGTGCAGCCAGCGATGTTCGACTGGGGTGACGGGGAACCCGGCGTCCAGGAGGGTCTGGTTCGAGTCCGTGACCAACTGGGCGAGGGCATCATGACGCGGGTCGTCCCAGTCCACCTCGACGTACCAGTGGAGCAAGGTCCCTGTGTCCCAAGACGCCTTGCCCTGCTTGAAGTTGAAGGCTCGCATAGATCGGAAACGTAGTCGCTGATGCCTCCAGGCGGTGTCGGTTGCGGCAGGTTGCCCGGAAATACCGGTTGCCTCGTGTTCAGGCGCTGAGAGCTTCGGCGAGTCGTGCGCGGGGCCGGCCGGTGAGGGCGTCACGCAGCGCCTCGGCCCGGGTCTGCACCAGCCCGGTCCGGTAGCCCGTCGGGAGCTTGTTCCACGTGGCGGTTGCCATGTCCGCCGCAGTCTGGGGGGCCTTGTCGATGCGAAGGCATTGCGCGTGGTCAAGGGCCAGGAGGGCGCGGGTCATGACGGAGGGCGAGTCGGTGAGGGCAAGGGCGGCTTCCTGCTCGGCGCGGGCCGAAATGGTGTCGCCGAGCAGCGTGTACGCCTGGGAGAGGTGGACACTGTGCTTCTGAGCCGGGTATCCGAACCAGTTGTCCGCCAGAGCGATGTTGTCCAGCTGCTCGATCATGTCCTGGGTCTGTTCGACGGCTTTGCGTGCGCCGTTTCGGTCGCCGAGGCCAGCGAGGGCCCTTGCGTTCACGGCGGAGGCCAGTGCGGCTGCCGCGCTGGGCGTGGTGCCAGCTACGCGTTGGGCACGTGCGGCGCGGCGTGCGGCCGAGGACGGTGCGCCGTAGTTCAGGCCGACCATGGCGTGGCGGGCCAGGACCCAAGCGAGCATGTGGCGGTCGCCGGATTCCTGGGCGGCGCGGGCCGCTGTGGTGAACCAGCTCTCGGCTCCCTGCTGTGCGCCGATGTCGTGCTGGATGATCGCGACCAGGCCGGTGATCCCGGCAGCGGTCCGCACTAACGTGGCTCGGTCCCGGGCGGTGTGCGGGCGGTCCAGGACCTGGCCGAGCAGCTTGAGGTCGTCTTGCATCTGCCCAAGGACCCGTTGCGGGTCGCGTCCACGGTAGCCGCCGGTGTTCCGCTCGAAGACCGACTCCAGGTAGGCGATGTCGGCGGCGTTGCTGGACCCCGAGAGAGCAGCGTCGATGCCCTCGTGTGCCTCAGCGAGTCCTGCCAGTGCTCCTGTGCCGGCCACGGCGAGTGTCCCGGTGATGAATACGCGTCGTTTCACGGGCGGTACCTCCTGGCCGTCTTGCCTCGTCGCCATCTTCTGTTGCAGCCGGTACGCCTTCGAGATGGCCCTGGTGCGGACGATCTCCGAGACGGGGATGCCGAGCACCTCTTCAATACTGCTGTGGTATCGCTTGGTTGGGAGCCGGATTTCGAGTTCCCATCGCTTGAGGTTGTCCGGGTCGAAGTCTTCGCCGAGTACCTCGGCGATGCGCAGAACGACCTCTTCTCGGGTCAGATTCGCCTGCTCACGGCTGCTGCGCAGCAGGTTCCCTATCCCGTCCGGTGCCATCATCCGCCTGCTCCCAAACGTCGTCGACGCGCGCGGGTGGGCCTTCGACCGGCCCCGGGGTGCCAGGAAATTGGCACCGCTTGTGGCACTGAGCGACTCTGTCGGGAATCTTGAGGATGGGCAGTTAACGATCGTGACGTTGCGTCAGGCTCGTTGGAACGTTCCGCCCTCGTTCCCCAGGAGCCCGATGTGTCCCTCCAGCCTCACTCCGGAGCCGAGATCCCGCCGCTGACCGCCCGGGTTGCCCGCGCGGCCAACCCCAAAGGCACCACCGCGATGTGGATCCGCGACCGCCTCGACGGCCTCTGGAGCGACGAGGACTTCACCGCCTGGTACCCGCGTGACGGCCGACCTGGGCTCTCACCCGCCCAACTCGCCACCGTCTGCGTGCTGCAGTACGCGATGAACCTCTCCGACCGCCAGGCCGCCGAGGCAGTGCGCTGCCGAATCGACTTCAAGTACGCCCTCGGCCTGGACCTGGACGATCCCGGCTTCCACCACAGCGTCCTGTCCGACTTCCGCGACCGGCTCGCCGAAGGCGACCGCGCCGACCGGCTACTGGGCCTCGCACTCACCCGGATCCGACGGGCCGGCCTGCTCAAAGGGCGGGTCACGCAGCGCACCGACTCCACCCACGTCCTGTCCGCCGCACGGGAGCTGACCCGCCTGGAGCTGGCGTGCGAGGCGGTCCGCGCCGTGCTGGAAGAGGCGGCCCGCGACGCGCCAGAGGTGCTGGACGAGCTGGTCACCGCCGAATGGGCCCAACGCTACGGCCGGCCGGTTCGCCTGTGCTCCCAGCCCAGCCACCCCGTCGCCCGCCTGGAGCAGGTGGGCAACGACGCCCGCGAACTGCTGTACCGTCTCGACGCCCGGTTCCCCGGCGGCGCTCCGGCGCAGGCGAACGTGCTCCGAACGATCCTGGTGCAGCACTTCTTGGTGGATGCCAAGGGGCGGTTCAGGCCGCGCACGAAACGCGACGGCCAGCCGCCCTCCCGAGTCCGAATCGAATCCCCGTACGAGACCGAGGCCCGCTGCACCATGCGCGGTGACACACGCTGGACCGGCTACCTCGTGCACCTGACCGAGACCTGCGACGACAAGCGGGTCAACATCATCACCGACGTGGCCACGGCCGTCTCCAGCGCGGACAGCCAGGCGCTGCCCGGCATCCACGCCCGCCTCAGGCGACGGCGTCTACTGCCGAATCGGCACTTGGTCGACGGCGGCTACACCTCCGTGGCCGGCATGGACGAAGCCGCCCGCCTGCACCGCGTCACCCTGATCGGGCCGCTTCCGCCCAGCACCACCCCGCAGCACCGGGCAGGGGACGGCTTCGGCCGGGAGAACTTCATCATCGACTTCGACCAGCGCGAGGTGACCTGCCCCAACGGGCAGGTCAGCGGCAACTGGCAGGACCTGCCGACAGTCGAGCCGACCAAGGTCACAGTCCGGTTCGACGCCCGCCAGTGCGGCCGCTGCCCCGAGCGGGCCAAGTGCACTCCGGGCCGGTTTCGCAGCCTGTACTTCCCGACACGGCGCCTGTACGAACTCCAGGTCAAGAACCGGGCCGATCAGCAGGATGCGGACTGGCGCCGGCTCTACAGGCGGCGCTCGGGGGCCGAGGGCACCATCGAGGAGTTCGCGGACGGCCACCGCGGACGCCGGTGCCGCTACCGCGGCCTGGCCAAGACGCACGTCCAGCACGTCCTGACCGCACTCGCGATCAACATCGAGCGGCTGAGCCTTCAAGAACCCGCCGACAGCTCGTACCGGCCCCGCCCTCCCACAGCATTCCAGCAGTACCTCGACGCACGCGACTTACCCCGGCCGCTGTGGTGGCGCCAAGGGAAGTGACGCCCGTCCTCAAGATCCCCGACAGAGTCGCTCACTGGGGACTTACCACGTACGGGAGTTGACTAAGCGTCATGAGGGCTGCCCAGTCGGCCCCTGGCGACTCCTCGACGGGAAGAGGTCTCCTCGTGATGCAGAACACCGAAGCCCCGGCCCAGCAGAGTCCGCGGCGTGCGGCATGGAATCGGATCGGCACCATCGTCATCCCCGACGTCCTGTCGGCGGACAGGTTCACCGCGATCAAGTCGGAGGCCGCCGAGCGCCTGGACAAAGCGACGCCGCACGTGCACGACCACACGGCCGCGCACCGCGACGGGTCCTTCGCGACGCCGGTGCACTGCGCGTTCATCGAGCCCGGACCGGCCCTGGAGACTCTGGCGTACGACAAGGAGCTGCTGTCGGCGGTACGCGAGCACACCGGGATCCCGCGTCTGGTGCCCCGCGGCGGCGCGGTCGTCCTTTACCGGGAGGGGGACTTCCAGGGCCTGCACCTGGACTCCATCAAGTCGACGGTCACCGTGGCGTTCGCGCTCACCGAGGACCTGCCGGCGATGGGGTGGGCGCCGCACCTGTACAACGCGAGCGGCGAGGTGCTGGGCAAGGTGGTCGCCGATCACGGGATGTTCCCCGAGGGAGGCGAGTTCACCACGCTCCGGCACCCGTATGGCGGGGAGACCGCGTCCACCGGCGTCACCGTCGCCGTGGTGATCGCCGACTCCGACGGACGCGCCGACCGGCGGGGCGCCACCGTCATCAGCATCGGCGCCGCGGGCATCACGCCACTGCGCGTCACCGAGCACGCCGAGGCCGGCCAGAAAACCAAGCGGCAGGAGGAGACCCTGACCGACCTGGTGGCAGCGGCAGCCGGCCTGATCCTCGGACAGCGCGGACGCGGCGCCCCCGTCGCCGTGGTGCGGGGCATCGCCTACGAGCGCGGCGACGAAGGCGTTGCCGCCGTGCTCCACCACGCGCCGTGACACGGCTGGCCCTGCTGGGTGCCCCGGTCGACGGCGCGCTGTCGCCCGTTCTGCACCGGGCGGCCTACGCAGCGATGAGGCTGCCCTGGACCTACCACGCGATCGAATGCCAGCCTCAGGACCTGCCACGCTTCCTGGGCACACTCGACGACAGCTGGCGCGGCTTCTCGCTGACCATGCCCCTCAAACAGACCGCCGTCCCGCTCCTGGACGAGGTGTCCGAAGCAGTCGAGCGGCTCGGTGTGGCGAACACCATCGTCGTGACGCCGAACGGCAGCCTCGCCGGAGAGAACACCGACCTGTACGGCATGGTGCAGGCACTGCGCGAGGCGGGCGTGACAACCGCCGCTGGCGTCACCGTCCTTGGCGCTGGTGCAACGGCCCGCACGGCTCTCGCCGCCGCGCGCGAACTGGGCTGCGACCAGGCAGTCGTGATCGCCCGCGACACCAACCGGGCCAGTTCCCTCCTCAAGGCAACGGCCGAACGACTCGCCATCACAGCCACCGTCGAGCCATGGACAGCCGCCAGTCACCACCTGGCCACCGACCTCGTCATCTCCGCCTTGCCACCTCACGCCGCGGACGTTCTCGCACCGCAGTGGACACGCGGCACGGGCACCCTCATGGACGTCGTCTACCGTCCATGGCCCACCCGTTTCGCGCACGCCGCCCAGAAAGCCGGGAGGCGCATAGTGGGCGGGCTGCCGATGCTCCTCCACCAAGCCGCCCGACAAGTTTCCCTCCAGACCGGGCGCTCCCCTGCTCCGGTCACCGAGATGCTGCTGGCCGGTCAGTACGAGATCCGCACGGCTGGGCGAGTCTGACCAAGCCCGCCAAAGTGATAGCCGCAGATCAAACTCCGGAGAGAGCAGACAAGTCTGCGGCGCTGCGTGAACTCTGTGCTCTGCTCGCGGGAGCGATCCAGGCGCCGACGCCGAGAACACCCTGCCCGGACACCACCGCGCACGCCCTCACACCAGATCGCCCGCCAGTCTGCCATCCTGCGTGCGGCCCTCGAACACGGCGACCTGCTCGGCACCGCGCAAGGGCCCTGACGCCCCGGTACGCCGTAGTCCTGTGTCCCTGGGGAGCGACCGAGCCGGACGCCCACGCTTCGTGCGGACTACTCTCGTCCCTGTGCGGCCCCCCGTCCGCACCTGCCGTCCCACCGGAGGCGTCCGACACGCGCATGGCCGCCCGGACGGGAACGTCGTGGGGCCACAGTCCGGTCGGCGGTCGCTTTCACTCCCCAGCCTTATCCGGAAGCCGGTAAGCGGGAGGGGACTTGACGTGCGCGAGCGTACAACTGGCGCACACCGAAGGGATGGTAGAACAGTGACCGCCGCCGAGCCGAACCCGGCCCAGCAACTGCCCCGCTCACGCTGGGAGTACTGCCTGGCCTGGGCCGATCTACTCATGGCCAGACACATCGAGCGCCCTCGCACCGACGGCACTCAACCCACGGAAGCCGAGATTGCGGCCTTCCACGGGGACGACCGCCCGCTGATCGTGGTCCTCATCGCCGCGGCCCTGCACGAACGCATGGACCACTTCGCGCTGCCCGACGAGGAACTGCATCTGGTGCCCCTCGGCGCACCGGGCGAGGAAGGCGTCACCGGTACCCTGCGCCGCCACCCCTACCACGCCCTGGAGAACACCTCCGTCCCCGCCGGCCCCGGCCAGGCGGAAGTACACCGGCTGCTGAACGCCGCCCGCTCGGACCACCCCGATGAACGAGGGCTGTGGGACCGCATCCGCTGTGCCGCGCGCGAGATCGTCATCGACGTCGCCACCTTCGCCGGCAGCCCTCACCAGGGGCGCTGCCATCCCCTCGCCCAGGACTCCGGCACCTACTGGGAACGCGGCGTGATGATGGCCGACGTCCTCCTCGGCGAGCAGCACCGACACCAAGCAGCGCGCCTGGCCGCCGTGTTCGGCGAAGAGGACTGAGCCCCGCAAGACGCGGTGAACGGGGCAAGGTGACGACGGCTTCTGGGCTCGAAGTCCCTTCCCAGCCAGACCACCAATCGCATACGCCCTGAGCGTCGCTATCGTCAACAACCGTGGACGACAGAACGACGGTACTCCGCGACGACCAACGCCTGACATTCGGCAGGTGCGGGCAACAGGCGTATGCCGGAACACTGACCGACGGCCATATGGTCACGCAGGTGTTCCGGCACCGGCGGAGCGAGGCAACGGCCGGACACGAGGTCGAGCCGGTCTGGGGCGAGATCCTCCACCAGTGCGACTTCTGCGATCCGGACATCCAGGCCATTTAGTTCTACCAGGTCCTCCCCGTGGAAACCCGGGTCGGTCTGATCGCAGGACTCCGGCCAGGAGAAGTGTCCACCACCAGGGGCCTCAACGACACGCCCTGGTACGCGTGCGCGCATTGCGCGGACCTGATCGAGGCCAAGCAGTGGCGAGAGCTGCAGAAGCGGTCGTTGTCCCTGTACGAAACGCGAACGGGGCTCAGACCCTCGACAGGATTGCGGATCCACACCCACGAGACGCACCAGCAGTTCGTGCAGATGACGACCGGGCACCGACTGCCCCCTGGACAAGGCACGGTGATCGCGCTGTCCCTGCGGTGCTCCGTGACCAGCTTCAGATCCTGGCTGAGCGTGCCGAGCGTCGGGTAGTCAACGCTCCTGTGAGGAAGCGCCGTTCGGCTCCCCGGTGGCTGGTTCCGGCAACCGTGCGTCCCGGGGGACGACGACGACTTCGCTGCCGTCGAACAGACGCCAGTCAAGAGGTATCCCGGCGGCTTTCCGCGCCCGCCGGTACGTCAGGGCCCAGCCCATGTCCCGCTGGGTCTTCCCGTCTGGTCCGATCCGGGTACGCCACCACAGCCAGCCGACCCAGGACTCCCGCTCCTTGAGGAGAGGTGCCGCGAAGGCATAGGCGCTGGTCGTCATCTGCGCCAGCGCGCCGGTGAGCTGCTGCATCTCCCCCAGCGACACCAGATCTTGCCGGATCGAGACCCGGGCCGCGCGTACAGCTCCGCGTACGACGGCCGCGACGAACAAGGCGACGATGACCCCGAACAGGGCCCAGAGCACGATCACCGCGAAGCCCGTATGGATGCGCGTCGCCCTCGGTATCGATGTGGGAGAAGACGGGGGCGCAGTCGCCCGTGCTCGGCGGGTGCCTCGGCATCGGTGTCGGTCGGGTTCACGGGAGTCTCCGCCTCCTTCTACTTGCCCTTCCGTTTCCGCTTCGGCGTTCGTTTGGGCTGTGTCCGCTTGCCGACCGTGCGTACTGAGGGCTTCGTCCTCTGTGTGGCAGCGGCGGCCTGCAGGACGGTGAGGAGCCTGGTCTTGAGCTCCTTGGCCTGGTTGGGACTGGTGGCATCCGCGGGGGTCTCAAGTAGGTGGGTCTTGAGGACGGCCAGCATGTCCCACTCCCAGGGGCCGCGCTCGCGGGGGCCGGGGATGAGGTGAGCGTAGTCCTCGTCGTACAGATCGGCCAGCAGTGCGAGGGCGTCCTCGTCGCTGACCTGGTCTACCCGCTCGCGTTCGGGGGCGCCGGTCGCGGTGCTCTCCGCGTTGCGGACCTGCTGCAGCAGCATCAGCCGGATGTTCTCCAGCGTCGCCATGCGTCCGCCTGCCCCGCCGCACAGCCATGCGCCCGCCGCCGCGGCGATGACGAAGTCCACGGGGCCGGCGTCCTCGCCACCGGAGATGTCCATCGGCTCCGACCCGGCTGGGAAGGCCGCCATCTTCGCCAGAGCGTCTTCGCGGTACTGGGCGGGCGCGAGCCGCTTGATCAGGTCGCACGCGCCTTCCACCAAGACCTCGTTGGGCAGGGGGCTTCGCTCCTCGATGGCGGTGAGAGCGTCGTTGACGATCCGCAGCGCCTCCCGGATGGCGAACTGGTAGCGCGGCAAGGGCATCGGGGTCCGGCCCGGATCGTCGTCCCAGGTGCCGATCCGCTCCACGAGGGCGGCGAAGGTGTCTGGCTGCTCGTCGATCAGCGCGATGATGCTCCGCAGCGCCATGCCGCTCATACGCCCGATCCGCTCCACCATCGGACGCGGAAGCTGCTCCATCAGATCGTTCACAACTCGTACCCTCCAAGGCCGTGTTGGCCAACGCTATCAGCGGGGCGTGGCAAGACCCTGGCCTGAGCCGCGCTCGTGGTCAGAGCGTGGAGCGCGCGTTACGGGGCTTCGAGCAGCTGGTGCCATCTGTCTTCCGTGAGCGCGGCCTTGAGCTCCCGGACGAGCTGTCCCCGGGACCTGGGAGTTACGTCCCTGTGGAGCTGGGTCGTTCCGGGGGCGCAGAGCGACGTGGCCCCCGCGACAAGAGCGGCGACCTGTTCCGGGTGGCGCCGGCCCAGTTCCTCACGCGCGTCGTGTCCCGCTGCATACCAGCCAGGGCTCGTGGAGTTCTTCGGCGCGCTAAAGCTCTTGAAAGGTCATGCCCCGGATGTCGCTGATCTTCATGTACTGGGCATCGCGTGAGTCTCTCCCCGGTCTTGGTCAGGATGGCCGGCCGGGGGTTGCATCCCGCCGTTGAGCGCTCTCCGCCGAATGGGGCGGCCGGTCCTGGTTGGCTTCTGTGGTCAGCGGTTTTCGGGATGGAGGTTGCCGAACGGGGGCGGGGATGTGGGTGCGATCGCGCTGGTGACGGCGCCGATGGTGGCATAGTCGCAGAGAGGGTGCGCGAGGAGGTCGGCGACGCGGCAGATGACCGTGGGCGGCTTGCCGTCCCCGCTGTTGGTGGGGGTATGCCTGATCTGGTCGAATTCCTCGTCGGTGAGTTTGACAGCGGCCAGCACGCGTGTGGCGGCCAGGAGGGAAGAGTCGTTGCGCTCGCGGAAGGGGCGGACACGCTCGGATTCGACGCTGAGGCCGAGCATCCGCTGCATGATCGGCGCAGTCATCGCTGCGGTGCCTCCCGGCGCCCACTGGTCGAGGGTGGCGGTGGGCAGGTGCAGGAACTTGGTCTTCTCCAGCCCGTAGTTCGTTGCGCCGGAGAGACTGTTGTCGCCTTCGACCAGGACGACTTCGCTGTCCGTCCAGCGAGGGCTGCTGCGGTACGCGACGATGCTGACCACCCTGGCGCGGGTGACGAGTAGTTCGGTGGTGATGTGGTGATCGGGGTGCCGGATCCGGGCGCTCATCGCCCACCAGGTGACGGAAGGCTCGGCGGTGTCGTCGTGCTGGACCCATTGGATGTCTGCGGCCTCCAGGGTCATGCGTGCATCGCGCAGTGCCCGGTGCCAGTCGACGAAGCCGCTGGTACGGGCCACCACCAGGGGGACCTGGCGGAAGCCGCCCTTGCGTTCGATCCCTCCGCGGATGCGGTCCAGGACGGTGGCGGCGGCTTCGGCCGGCGCGGCGGCCACCGGGATGCTGTTGCGGCGGGCCCATGAGCGCAGACCTGAGGAGTCCTTGGTACACGTGAGCAGGAGGGTGAGCCGGAAGGGGACGTCGCGCGCGTCTGTGGCCCGGTTCGGGAGGAGCCTGGGCGGGAGGGGGCCGGTGGACGGCACCCGGGCGATGATCTCGTCGGCGCAGGCAAACGCCTGGTCCATCCACTCGTCGTGCTCCTCGCTCATCGGCTTTCTGCCTGCAGGCTCGGGAACGAGGACGACAAGACGCTGGTAGCTCTTCCAGCCCTCACGCAGCGCGTCGATCGCCTCCTGCTGCCAGACCTGCTCCCCGTCCGTATCGCTCAGCAGGACACAGGCGGCCCACTCGGTGGGCAGCGGCTCGCCGGCTTGGACGACCACGAACTTCGGGTCCCACTCGGGCAGCATCACCAGCTCGCCGGGGGCCATGTCGGCCGCCTCGTAGGTATCGCTGAACTCGACCTGGAAGGAGAGGGGGACCGGCCCGATCGCACGCTGTTCGTGGTCCATCGGCCACGCGACTGAGTTGACCCGGCCGGATCGCCCGGTGTGGACGCCTGCCGTGGCTTCCACGGTGGACGACAGGAGAATGCCGCCCGCTGACTCCAGCAGCGTGCGGTCCAGGTGCACGCGAAGTCCCTGGGCGGCGTGTTCGAAGTGGCTGTCCGGGGTGGCGCGTTCGATGCCGCGGACGTCGTCGGCCGCCTCGGACGGCACGACGTCTTCGAGCATTTCGTGCCGCGTGAGGTTGGCCACCGACCACGCATGCCGGATGGCGGAGACGGCCTTGGGCGTCGTCACGGCTTCAGCGGAGTGTCCGGGTCCGCCCAGGAACTGGACTATGTCCTGCTGCAAGGAGACCAGGTCGTCGAGCCGGTATCGGACCTCGTACGGGGAAACGCTGTCCACCTCGCGGTCGGCCTGCAGGGCGATGAGGTAGTAGATGAGAGCGACGGCCCTCTCCTTCTCATAGCCGTAGATCTTGAGTTCGCGAACCTTCGCGTGTGCGGCCGACCAGCGTCGTGCCACCGTGTCCTCGGTCATGAACGCATCGTAGGCGGCTCCTCACCCGCGTGCTCAAATAGTCTGCTGACACGAAGGCGTTGATGCGTGCCTGCTGCTGGCCCTGGCCGGGGTGCCGGCCCGGCCATCTCTAGTGACAGCGCTCCCTTGCCGGATACCGGCTGCGCCGGGTGGACGGCTGCTGTGACGGGCAGGCTGGAACACGGCGGCCGGGACTCCGAGGCCGCCGCGAACGGTTGGACGGAAGCTTCTGCAGCACGCAGCACCGCTGACTGGCGGCCGGACGGGGAAGGTACTTGCCCGAGTCGGGGCACGCCGCGAGGTGGTCCGGCGTCAGATCACGGCGGCGTCTCCGGGCCAGGGAAACCCGCTCCAGCGGCCTGAGCCGCCCCTGGGGCCTGCTCTTCCGCTGGCACCCGTAGCCCGGACTCGGCCAGGCCACTGGCCAACCAACGTTCCGCCGGCTCGGGGGCCATGAGAGTCCAGGCGAAGTCCCACAGGGCCGCCTCCGGCTTCGCCACGTGGTCGGTCTAGGCAGCCAACAATGCCGCGTCTGCCGACCGAGTCGAATGACCGCCCTGACCGTCATGAGCCTGACCGACTTGCCGAGGTCTGGGGCAATGATCACTGAGAGGCGGAGACAGGTTCCTCGGGTTCCAGGTCCTTGGCCCGAATGATCACGTGCTCGCCGTGCGAGCCCGGGGCCTCGATTCTGATTTCACCGTCCCTGATGGGCATCACAGCACGCCGCGCCACGCCTTGCCCCGGCGGGATGGTGAAGACCACCTCGTAGCCGGTTGGAGGCCCTGCCATGACGGTGCGGTTCTCGTCGTCCATCAGCCAGGCCGGAGCGACGACCTCACCGGTTCGTCCCTCGTCCTCGCCGCCGATTACCTGTACCCGCGTGCGTGGTGTCAAGCCTGCCGGCCGCTCAGTTGCGAGCGCCGCCTGCACAGCCGAACCGGCCCAGTGCGTCACCACATCCACCGCAGGAAGCGGCGAACCACGGCCGATGCCGCGCGGCATCCCGTCGCTGTTGGCCAGCGAGGGCTCCCTCGGCCACGAGCGGATCAGCCAAGCCCACTCGGCGCGTGTCACGTCTGCGGCCAACTGCAAACCGTCGCCGAGTTCGTACACCATCGTGGGCCCCTGGGCGAGGTGCCACAGCGCGCTTCCGGTGTCCACTTCCTCAACGGGGCGTTTCTGCCGCGTGGCCAGGACCAAGAGGGTCACCGCGAGCACGCCGCGAATCGCACGCCCATCCCACGAGTCCGCCGGATGATGTCCGAGAGCCGCGATCTCGTCGGCGCGTTGAACCGCCTGTGCCCAGACCACGAGACGTTCCTCCGTCATGCTGCGAGCCTCCATGCGGTCTCGAACGAGTAACCCCTGTCGGCGACTTCTGAGACCCCCAGACCGGGGGCCGGTGGACGAGGGGTCATGGGCTGGCTCCTGCTGGACAGGTCGGCGCGGGCCTAGAAGATGAACTCCGCGAACTTACCTGCTCGCTCTGCGAGCTCAAGTCGAGCGCGGCCTCCCAGTGCTTCGGCGGGCACAGGATACCCAGGAGGGGCCGTGCGCCGCCGTGCCACAGGCCGGGATCCAGCGGCTCCCCCCAGTCCACCGTGCCCGCCCGGCCTCACACCGCACGGGCACGGCTGAGCCCCGGACATTGCGGCAGACGCGGAGCTGTAGGTCTCAAGGAAGCAAGGCCCACCTGCGTAAAGCCCGTGCCCCAGAACCGTGCCTCTCCACATGAGGACCGTCTTGCGAAGGCTCGCCGAACAGTTGATTCATCCGGGCGTGCCGACAGACACGGCGATTTCCGGGAACGCGAACAGCGAGGTGTGCCCAGACCTCCAAGCCTTGGTCGGACGTCGACCGCAACAGAGGCGTACCCGCATCGAGAGGGACGCCGACAGTCTCCTCGTACGAAACCGATCAGCGCGGTACGGGTCGGCAAAAGGCGCGAAAGACGTGCACCAAGGCGTGAGTCGCCTTGGTTCCGAAGTGGGTTCCCACTAGCGTGGCCATCAGCTCTCTTTTTGTATGAGGGCATACCGAAGCCCCCTTCTGGTACTACAGCCGTGACTCGTGATCTCGTCTGTCGCGGGTGGTGTAGTGGCAGCGTTGTGCGCGGGTCTGGTGGGTGCGGCGCCAGCGTGACTGCTTGATCACGGTTGCCGGCGGTGGGGGTGCGGTGGCCCAGAGGAGCCGGTTGAGCAGGCGGCGGATCTCTTCGGCGGTGTAGCGGATCAGCTTTTCAACAGCCCTCGGTGTTCCCCCTTTTCGGAGGTCCTGGCCGGATCGGTCGGCGTGGGCAGGTCGGCAGTGCTGTCGGGTTCTGGGAGGTGGCGGGTGCGGGTGTCGGTGATGGTCAGGAAGGCGAGGGCGGCCATGGACAGGGTGATGTGGCGGTGCCAGGCGTCCCAGGTGCGGACTTCGTAGTGGTCCAGGCCGCAGTCGGACTTCGCGGTCTCGAAGCAGTCCTCGATACTCCAGCGCAGGCCCATCACGCGCACGATCTCGCCGATCGGGGTGCCGGCCCTGGCGTGGACGGCGAAGTAGGCGATCCGGGTGGGGTCGGTGACCGAGCGCCGCACCAGCAGGAGATGGACGTAGCCGCGGCGGGGGCCGCCCTCGGCGCCGCCGGGCCAGGTGACCTCGGCCAGTGCCCAGTCGTAGGAGCGCGGCCCCTTGGCGCCGGCTCCGCACGAGCGGCGCTCGAACAGGAGCGGGACGGCGGCGGCGAACGCATCCACGCGCAGGTTTCCGGTGCCGCGGGTGTGCACGGTCTCGTCGACCGGGACGGCCATGACGTAGGGGATGCGGCGGCGTTCGAGGGCGGCACGGAGCTTGCGGTCCTGGCCGTAGGCACTGTCGGCGGCCACCCATCCGAACGGGACCCTGGCCCGGCGGCACCGTTCGACCATGCGCCGCCCCAGTTCGGGCTTGGTGACCACGGCCTTCGCGCGGGGGCGGGGGATGCGCTGGAGCTGGCAGCGACCGGCGTCCTCGCACCATGCGGCCGGCAGGTACAGCTCGCGGTCGATCAACGCCCTGCCGGTGTCGGTGGCGTAGGCACAGAACACCGCGACCTGGCAGTTCTCGATCTGCCCGGTGATCCCGGCGTACTGCGGGGCCACCCCGGCCGACATCCGGCCCTTCTTCAAGAACGCTGTCTCGTCCAGCACCAGCACCCCGTCCGGGCGGGCCAGGAACTGCACGACGAACAACCGCAGAGCGTCGCGGAGTTGATCCGCGCACCAGGTCGAACGCGCCAGGAACCACTGCACCCGGTCCGGCGTCGCGTGCCCGACATGCTCAGCGATCTGCCAGCCGTTTTTCCGCTCGACCGGCGCGATCAACGCCTTCACATACGACATCGCCATCCGGCGCGGCTCGACCCGCCCGAAGACCCCCGCCAAAGAGGCGAAGAAGTCATCGAACCAGCCCGCCCAGACCAGCACCGCCCGTTCCGTATCCACGAACCGGACAACGCGTCACACACGGACCGGACACGGGAACGAGTCACGGCTGTAGTACTGGGACTCAGTCCCTACGTGGTGGGTGGACGGGGAGGCCCTGGCGGTGAAGACGGCTAACTCTGTACCGCCAGGGCCCCACTTTCGGGGGTGCTTCTCAGAAGGTGCTGTCTTTCCGGACGTGATCCACGCGTTTCCGCTGGTCGGGGATAGGTGTGATGGTTCCGTGAGAGTGGTCGCGGTGTCGGGTCGTCGTTCCCCGGGAGGTCGCGGATGCCGTCGGTTGTTGGACTGCTGGAACAGCACGAGCTCGCCGCTCGGCGTCGAGTCGACGGGCCGTGTGAGGAGGCCGGCCGCATCCAGGCCGAGCTGGCTGCGGCCGAGCAGGAATGACAGGAGAGGGCAATCGCCCGCCGGCGGGTCGATACGGTGCCAGCTCCGGACGACGGCGCCACCGCCGAGCCGGAGGCCACCCCGGATCCGCGGGATGCTCAGATTCCCCTGAGTCATCGCCTCTCATGCAAGCCGCGCCGTTTTCGCATTTCGCGGCAGCGTCTCTCCATGCCCAGCGACGCCCTGGCCCGCCAGAAGGGTGCTGGGTGAGCGCGGACCCTATGCGGGGATGATGACCATCATACGGCAGGAAGGCAACTCCATCGGTGTCAGCGCGATGAGTCGAATGGCGAACTCCCTGCCACCTTGCCGCGGCAAATATAGGCGGCGGGGTTGACCTGATACGGGGTGGGTGATGGCGGGAAGACTGGGCGAGTCCCATAGCCTGCGAGCCTCGGGATTCGCACGGACAATTTCAATGACGGCACTTAGGCGTTCGTCGTGGCGCCACTGTTCGGCATGGACGCGAAGCTGAGCAATCATGGGTAACGCCCACTCGTCCTGCCAGTTAATGAGCTGGGCGCGGGCCTCCGGCCAGGTGAGAGCCCACTCCATGACATTGAGGCCGTACTTCATCCAGGGGAAGTACTCCAACGTCATGGGGTTATAGGACAGAATATCCCAGCGGTGATCGCTGAGATAGACGGCCCACGTGGCACTCTGCTCGACGAGGGTACGGATGGGATCGGGCAGCGATCCATCGGGGAGGACGACCGGCGCCGCCGCGGGGGAATGCCCACGCGTGAGGCGGTAGACGATATCCCACTCTTCTGCGTTGAGATCGAGGATACGGCGGACGGAATACAGGAAGGCGTCGCTGTAGTTGGCGGGCCTGCCGGCCTCCAGCGCGTTGTACCAGCGGCGGCTGACGCCGGCCAGATGCGCCGTCTCGGCTTGAGTGACGCCAAGACGGGATCGGCACCCGAAAACGGCCTCGAAGCCCGCGATGTCCGAGGGATTTCGTCGCGCCCGCGCCCGCTTCAGGGTGCGGGTGACGAGCGGGGACTGCACTCCACGTTCACCCATAACGATCACATAACGACACGGCTGGGACTCAAGTCACAGAACCATTTCATTCAACATTCCATCAAAGATCGAACCTCACCCCATCGCGACGCCCAGCCAAGGGAGTTGACCCGAATCAATCCGTCCGTGATTTCGAACGTGAAGGTCCAGTCCGGGCGGTGGGAACTGCCAGTTCTCATTTTGAGGATTCCCTGAGGTGCCGGGAACCTGCGACGTCGCCTTACGGCCCTAAGGTCACTGGCACTCCTGCTGGATCGATTTCCTGCAGCGCGTTCCTCATTGGCTTCACTGTAAAGGATCTTCATGTCCCGCTCCATTACGACCAGCGGAGGCGCGTGCGAAATCGGCCCCGCCCCAGCGCACAACCCCACCAAGCTTGAGCACAAGGTTGACCGGACCCCCCGGAGGTACAGGCCGAAGCGGCGGCGGCCACGAGCGCTCGGGTCAACGCCACGGGGGGGAGCTTCGGATGTGTGCGCGGCGTTGCGCCACAGCACCGGCACTGGGCTCGGCCCGTCTCACCGCCGTTCTCTCCGCAGCTGACAGGGCCGACGAACCTACGGCTGGATAGAGGAAGCGTGATGTGGTGGTCTCCAGGGCGAGGCGGCTGGCGCTGGTACCCAGGCTGCCGGGCGGGTAAGGAAACGTCTGAGGCAAGGGTCAGTCGGCGGACCGTACGCGAGGAATGCCGGACGTTGCTGGCGCAGATGCCGTTGCCCCGGCCGTTCAGCCTGGAGCGGCTGATCGCCGCAGTCGAGGCTGAACGCGGTCGGCGGATCAAGCTGGTGCCTATCCCTGACTACCTGCTGGCTCAAACCGACGTTTGCGGACTTTGCCTGCAGTTGAAAAATGCACCAGTCGATTTGATTTTCTTCGTGGACGGCACCACTGCATTTCACCGGTTGCGGATCATCCTCCACGAGTTGGCTCATCTGTGGTGCGACGACGATGTAGAGGCCGGCCCCGAGGAACTGGCCGGGCTGATCCCTGATTTTCCGTCCGATGCTCTGCGCGGACTGACAAGCGCAGGCCGGGTCATGGCCCGCCACCGTTACGACTCCCATGCCGAATTGCGTGCCGAGATGCTGACCGATCTTCTGCTCCAGGAAGCCTACGCAACCGACTATTCCGATGACGCCACCCTCCGGCACCTTGACGAGGACTTTTCCCTACCCCGCTTCGCCCCCCGCCCCCGCGCTCCTTGGAAGAACCATGTCCGTCGCTGATGCGATCGTCTCGCTGATCATCGCGCTCCTGCTCCTGCAGGCCGTCATCCGTATCCCCGCCGCTCTGCTGGGACGGCGCCGCGCACGCTCTCTGTGGGGCGCGTTCGCCGCATTCTCCTTGTCCTGGTGCCTGCGCACCGATGCCGGTCGCGCCGTGATCGACGTGCTCGGGGTCAACGACCTGCCCACTCTGCTCAAGCACGTTCTGGGGATCACAGGCATATGCGTGCTGCTGACTTACGTCACGGACGTCTACAGCAGCGAGGACGCCACCGCCCTCCATATCCGCATCACTTCGGTGGTGCGACGCGCAGCGGCCCGCACTTCGCTCGCCACGATTCTGTGCCTCGCCGGCGTCTTCTTCTTCGCTCTGGACCGGTCGAAGACGGCCGCGGACAGCCCGTACTTCATGGGCCGGCACGCCGGCGAGCCGGGCCTGGCCGTGTACATGGGCCTTTTCTACCTCTATACCGCCGCAGCCGCCGCGGTTTGCGGATACCAGTGGGGCAGGGCCGCACGGCACGCCCACCGGTGGGCCTTGCGGATCGGGCTGGCATTGATGGCTTCGGGTATGGCGCTGGTGGCCGTCTACGCCGTTGTGCGCATCTCCTATGTCGTCGTGACCACCATCCGCCCCGTATCCCTCGCGACCTCCATCGAGCAGGAGAACTTCACCGATGGCCTGCTGTACGCAGGATTCCTGTTGTGGGCACTTGGCTCGATCACTCCCGCGACCCGGGCTCTCATCGGCCGGATCCAGAGCACGAAGGACGTGTTCGGCCTGTATCCGTTGTGGCGTGATCTCGCCGTCGCCTTGGACGGGATCGCTCTGTACGCGCCCAGCAACATGTTGGACGGACACCGAGCTGCCGCATTCTTCAACACGGCCCGGGACGTCATTTCCCAGTTCGTCACCCCGCAGGTCCGGCTCGGCCGCTACGTGACCGAAATTCGGGACAGCATCCAGCAACTGCGGCGGCGCGCCCCGGCTGACCTCTTCGTGCGGGCCCGGCAGCTTGCCGAATCCCAAGGCCACACCGGAGCAGACGCCGATGCCGTTGCCGAGGCGTACTGGATCAAAGCGGCCTTGACCACCTTGAACCACCCGGCCGGGGCACCGACCGCCTTCGAAACAGAAGGGTCCGACTTCGCCACCGAGGTCTCCTGGCTGCTGCGTGTCGCCGACGCCTACCGTCGGGCCAGCCCAGATACGGCCACCAAGCTTCTCGTACCCACCACCACGCCAGCCTCCCACCTCACCAGGAACTGAGTATGAGTACCCCACGCCCTGCCACCCTGAATGCCTCGGCCGCCGCGCTCTTCTTCAACAACGAGGGCAGCGCGCTTATCGTCAACCCCACCTACAAGGACCACTGGAACCTTCCCGGCGGCGGGGTCGAGATCGGCCTGGGTGAGACGCCGTACGACGCCGCTGTCCGCGAGGTCCGTGAGGAAATCGGTATCACCCCGCCGATCGGCCGCCTGCTCGTCACCGCCTGGCTCTCGCTCGGGACCAAAGGCGCCCAGCTGCTGTACATCTTCGACGGCGGGGTGCTGAGCGCCGAGGACGAGGCCGCGATCACCCTGCAGGAGAGCGAACTGAGCGAATACCGCTTCTGCCCGCCCCACGGCCTGGAGCCTGGTCTGATGCCCCCTCACCTCACCGAAGTGTGGCAGGCCGCTCTCGCCGCCCGCAGTGAATGCCGGACCGAGTTCGTCTCCGTGCGCCTGTAGCCCTCAAGGCCCGGGCGCCGAGGGAACGTTCCCTCGGCGCCCGGGCCTCAGTCTCGCCTCAGCCACCCACGCAACAGCCCGTCACGGGGCGGACTGGTCCGGCTGCCCCCGGAACTCCTCACCAGCTTTGCCGACCTCGCGGCTCACGAACGCCAGCAGCTCCGCCGACAGCCCTTCCTCGCCGCCGCCACGTGCGGCAATCGCGGCAATCTGCCCTCGCAGTACCAGCGTTTCCGTAATGATCCGCTGCACATCGGCATCCTCGGACCACATCAGCGACGTGGTGTCGAGAGCCTCTGCAAGTGCCTCCCCTGCCGCCGGGGAGACGCTGGTCACCCGACCCGTACGAAGCCCGCACACGAGGTCCCCGGTCAGGACGTGCCGCCCGATCATGGCGTTGCCACGCGCGGCGATCTCCGTATCCGACGGCCGCACCGGCATCTGGTCCAACACATAGGTGATCTTGTCGGCGAGGGTCCTCGGCTCCGACAGGGTGCCCCCGCTCCGCGCGCCCGGCTCGGGCACATCAATACCGAAGGACCGCTCCTGGGCGCGCCGCAAAGCTTCCCGGCTTACTCCGTACGCGTGAGCGAGGCGCTCTTCATACTCCTGCGCAAGCCGTCGCTGGCCATGCTCTGCAGCAGCAACCGGACCCGCCGTCCGCGTCCCGATCAGCTCCCGGGTCGCTGCCTGCGAGTATCCGGCATCGGCGCGCAGATCCGCGAGATCCGCCCACCCCTCACGGGGGAACAGCACATCCAGATCCTGCCCAAGCGCCTGGGCGAGCCCCGGCAGCCGCTCCGGATCGGGGGCCGAGCGCCCCGTCTCCCAGGCACTGACGCGGGCCCCGCTGACCCCTAGGGCCTGGCCGATGTCACTCTGCTTCAGGTGGGCATCCCGGCGAGCGAGCAGAAGACGCTCAGCGTCAAACCGGCGAGCCGGCATCCAACACGTCCTTCCAGGTCCGACAGGGGGCGGGGCCACTCTAGCCACTTGCCCGATGAACTAAACGAGGATATTCTCGTTCCATCGTTTTGGCCAGAAGGCATGCACGCTATCCGGCCGACACATACGTGCACCCGGCAGCCGCTGGCGCGCAGCGACACTCACACCCCTTGCCCAGGACGGGGCGCCACCTCCCACGGCGTTCCCTGCATCCCAGCTCCAGGACCGCCCATGATCGCCCGGCCCTCGTCGCGCCCAGTCGCGCGACTTCTACAGAGTTTAAGAACCAACTCTGGATCTTGACGCAGGGTCGTGCGTATGTTCGTCGTCACCCGGGCAGCCTGCCCGGCACGAGGATTGCGAGGAGCAGCACCATGCTCGCGCTCCGGGCCTCGTAGGTCCACATAGAGCGACGGCGCCCGAGAGCGGCAACTCCCGGACGCCGGACGCTTCACGGCTCCATCCGCCCCGGCAAGGGCTGACATCGCCACCATCACCACGCTGATCCCTTCCGCGGGGCATCTCAGCGTGGTAACACCAAGGGAGAATCGTACATGTGCTCTGCCCTGCGCAAAAGGCCCGAGAACCGGGCCCGCGCGGCAGCCGCCTTCGGTCCCACCGTCCCTCGCCTCGCCTGCGAACATCCCAGGGCCGCCGAGCAGGCACCCACCTCGCGGCAGCCGATCGGGGGCGGCCGATGAGCAGCGAAGCCCGCGAGTGGGTGTGGGAGCACAGCTCCAGCCGGGGAACCGCGCGTCTGGTCCTGCTGTCGATCGCCGACCGTGTGGCCGATGAGCAGTGCGTCTCCTGGGCCTCGCTGTCGAGCCTGGCCCAGCGCACTCACGCATCCGTCTCCACGGTGCGCGAGGCCATCGACCGTCTGGTCCACGCCGGTGAGCTGGAGCAGCTCGACGACCTCACCGGTCCGCAGCGCAGCACCGTCTACCGCCTCCCTCTCGCTGCCCAGGCAGAGGCTCGGGCATCAGAGGACCAGGACGCCGACCAGGGGTCGGCGGATGACCCCGAGGCCACCCCAGCGCTCCGGATCTCGGCCTTGCGGCGGTACGGAATCCGCCCGCGTGAGGTGCCGGAGTCCGCCGCGAGGGCCCGGAAACCGGCAGTACCGGAAACCGGCAGGTCAAGGCGGAAACCGGCACGTCGACGTACCGGAAACCGGCACAGCGATGTACCGGAAACCGGCACACAGAACCGTAGTGAACCGGATTTGAACCGTAGGTACAGCAGTGGTGGTGCTGCCGTCACCTTGGCTGCCGAGTGGCAGGTCGACGCGGCCACCCACACCTGGGTCCGCCAGCAGGGGCACCTCGACCGACTCGGCGAGCAGGGCCTGCAGGCCGCCGATGCGAAGTGGCGTGCCCACCGGGCGGGCCACACGCCGAGGCCGGCGGAAGCCTGGGCTGCCGACTGGCGCTCCTGGATCGTCCGGGAGCACGCCCCCAGCCGCCCGAACCTCTCCGCCGTGCCCGGCAGGGCCACCGCCGCACCGAGCGGCATGACGCGGGCCGAGGCCCACACCGCTGCCCTTCTCGCCGCCCTCGACGAGCCGACCGGAACGGAGGGCTGACCGTGGACCGCCGCGAAACCGCTGCCCTGCTGGCCTACATCGGCCGACTCGACCCCCGCACCATCCGCACCGACCAGGGCGAAGCCCGCGACCAGCTCGCCCAGTGGCACGAGCTGCTCGGCGACATGCCGATGGCCACTCCACACGGCTGGGACGCCCGCGTCGCCGCCCGCCAACACATCCGCACCTCGCCGTACCAGATCCTGCCCGCGGACGTCGTCCGTCCCTGGGAGAGCTACCGGCGCGACCGCCTGGCCCGGCACTCCGATCCGACACCGTCCGCCGACCCGGACGACCAAGCCGCCTGGACCGCCGAACTGGTCGGCACCCGCCGCGCCGTCGCCGCCGGCACCGCGCAGCCCGCGCAAGCCCGGGCGATCACCAGCGGTCGCGACGGACTCGACCCGAAGCTGGAGGCGCGGCTGCGGGAGATCGGCTCCTGCATACCGCCCGCAGCCCGAGCCGCCCTCGCGCCCTACCGGCCCGCCCGAGCAGCCCGCGAAGCCGCCGTCGCACAGGCGCTGCCCGACGCCCTGAGCGTTCGCTGCGAGTGGTGCCTGGCCCAGCCCGGCGAGCCATGTCGCCGCCGCCGGATCGGCCCCGACGACGGGGTACGCGGAACTGCCCCGCGCGCCACCCCACACCCAGGCCGCATCGACCTGGCCGCCGCCCAACAGGACCGGCAGAACGAGCAGGCTCAACAGCCCGCCATGGCCTGACCTGCTCATCCGGCGCGTGGTCCCCGTCCCACGCACCGCCTCCCAACATCACCGTCCCGCCCCGGCTGCGGCGCACGCCCGCGCGCCGCAGCCAGCACCCCGACGCCGCGCCCGCCGAGCACCGCCACGGCCGCCCGACGCGGCAGCACATCGGAGACCGCCTTGCGCCACATCACCACCCACGACGCGCCGCCCACCGGCCTGCGCGGCATCGGAGACACCGGCTGGCACACCCGCGGAGCGTGCCACGGCATGGACGTCGAGGACGCCGACGCGGTGTTCTTCCCCGGGCCCCGGGATCACGAGGAGATCGCGGAGGCGAAGGAGCTGTGCGGCTGGTGCCCCGTACGCCGCGCGTGCCTGGACTTCGCCCTGGAGAACGTCCTCAAGGAAGGCGTCTGGGGCGGCCTCACCGAAGCCGAGCGGCGCCCGCTGCACGACAACCTGCACCAGCGCCTCGACTACCGGCGCGTGACCGCCTTCTTCCAAGGGCGCGACGTGCACCTGACCGAGGCCGAGCGGCAAGTCGTCATCGACCACGCCTACGTCCGAGGCTGGCTGCCTAACCGGCTCGCCGCCGCCCTCCAGATCAGTCACAAGCACGCCCGAGACCTGCTCCGGCAGGCCGCCAACAAGGTCTTCGACCGCGACCGCACCTACGGCGTGCCCCGCCCCAAGAAAAAGCGGAAGAAGACCACCGCGGCAGCAGGCAGCCCCGCTCCCACTGCACCCGGCACACAGCAGCCGGTAACCCGCCCGGCAGCGTCGACTCCGGCGCAAGCCCCTCTCGGAAAGGCCGCATGACCCACCCTGTCCTGGCCCTCAGCGCCGCTCCGGATCTCCCTCTCCTCCTCGCCGCCTGCGTGCCCGCCGCCCTCGTGCTGGTGCTGACCGCCTGGGCGTTCCGGCGCCGCGGAAGCCGCCCGCAGAAACGTCTCGGCGGCCCGGCGGTCAAGGTCGCCGCCCTTGCCGCTCTCGGCTGCACGGCCTACAGCGCAGACACGAGCTGGCGCTTTGCCGCCGACTACCTCGACATGGCCGGCACCGCTGAACGAGCCGGGATGTTCGCCGCGGCCGAGCTGGCGCTCTTCGCGACCGCGCTGATGGCACGGCAAAACCTGGCCGTTCAGGGCGCCCCCGGCCTGCCGGGCACGCTGGTCTGGGTGATCACCGGCGTGCAGGTGATCCCCGCCTACGCCGAGAGCGGCCCTGTCGGCGGCACGGTCCGGGCCTTCGTCGGGCCGGTCATGGCTGCGATGCTGTGGCACCTCGCCATGGGAATCGAGCTGCGCCTGCGGACCCCGGGCGCCGCCTCCCACGGACTGATCGCCGTCCTGGGCAGGGAACTGCGCGAGCGGCTGCTGTCCCGCCTCGGCATCGCCGCGCGAGACCGCGACGCCGCGCAGATCACCCGGGACCGGGCCACCACCCGCGCGGTCGCCCTGGCCGCCCGTCTTGCCGAGCGCACACCCGAGCAGCAGCGGAGTTGGAGCGGCCGTCGGCTCACCCGGCGCCTGTCGAAGGCGGTCGGCAGGGCCTCGGTCGGGACCGACGCCCGCCAGCGCGCGCAACTGCTCGACCAGCTCGCCGCCCGCCGACACGCACTCGCGCTCGCTACGGTCCCGCTGCCCTCCCCCTGGTCCCCGGTGCGCAGCCCCGCCACGGCAGCCACGGTCCCCTCGCAAGCGCCGGTCCCCGTAGCCGGTCCCGACAAGTCGGGCGGGGACCGGGGACCGTGCAACCCGAGGGGACCGGTCCCGGAAAACGTGGACTCGACGGAGTCGTCAAGCGCGGGGACCGAAGGCAACGACGAGGGGACCGGCGTGGGGACCGAGGCAGAGAGGGACGCGGTCCCGGGGACCGGTCCCGCCGATTCGGAAGCCTCGGCGGGAGACGCCGGAAGCGTGGGGACCGACCTTCCTGCGCGAGAAGTACCTGCTCAGGGCCCTGATTTGCATCGGGGACCGACCACCACCGAGTCGGGGACCGAGCCCACCGGGGACCGGGGACCGACCACCACCGACACGGGGACCGAGCCCACCGGGGACCGGGGACCGACCACCACCGACACGGGGACCGAGCCCACCGGGGACCGGGGACCGACCACCACCGACACGGGGACCGAGCCCACCGGGGACCGGGGACCGACCACCACCGACACGGGGACCGAGCCCACCGGGGACCGGGGACCGACCACCACCGACACGGGGACCGAGC
This sequence comes from Streptomyces phaeolivaceus, assembly GCF_009184865.1. Classification (NCBI taxonomy): domain Bacteria; kingdom Bacillati; phylum Actinomycetota; class Actinomycetes; order Kitasatosporales; family Streptomycetaceae; genus Streptomyces; species Streptomyces phaeolivaceus. The sequence goes on from NZ_CP045096.1 coordinate 3,244,185, forward strand.
CCACCGGGGACCGGGGACCGACCACCACCGACACGGGGACCGAGCCCACCGGGGACCGGGGACCGACCACCACCGACACGGGGACCGAGCCCACCGGGGACCGGGGACACAAGGCCCCCCTCCGGCGGAAGACGACCACGAAGTCCAGGGCGAAGAACAAGGGGAAGCGCGGCCGGTCCCGCAGCCCGCAGACACAGCGCCCGCCACGCGAGCTGGAGCAGTCGGTGGACCAGCTCGTCCAGCAGGTCCGCCCCCACGTCCCCGCCCTGCTCGAACGGGACGGCAACGAGTCCGTCACCCGGGTCCAGCTGCGGGAGATCCTCCGCCGCGAGGGCCTGAGGGGCGGCCGGAACGACCGGCTGAGCCTCGTCCTCCAGGAACTGCGGAGCGACGACACCACGAAGACAAGGAGCACCACCCGATGAAGACCTGCCACGAGTTCGACACCGTCCGTGCGGAGTATGAGCGGGAGATCGGCTTCATGCTCGCCCACTCCAAGCGGCACGAGGGCAGGCCGGCGGCAAAGTCCAGCGCAAAGCAGGCTGCCTCGACGAAGCGGCGGATGGCCCGGGCGCTCAACACCCACGTCGGGCGCTGCCCCGAGTGCGGCTGAACCGGCAAAGACCCAGCTCAACGCCCTATCGGCAAAGGGTGGCCCGGCTCCGTGCCGGGCCACCGCCCCGCTCCAGGAGACACGTAGTGATTTCTCGTTCCCCTCGCTCTTCCGAGCCCACCGCTGCCGAGGCCGGCGCCTGGGCGGACGTCCTCGTCCGCCGGCGGCTCCTGCACGCCGCCGTCCTCGCACCGACCGGGCAGTGGCTCGTCCAGGACCGGCCCGACGGACCCGTCCGTGTCCTCCCGGGACCGGCCGACGTCGTCGCGCTGGCCGCGACCATCCAGCACCACACCCGAACCATGAGGCCCGAAATCCGATGACGAACCCCACTCAGAACGGCACCACCCCGGAACGTGCCCCCGACTCCAACTCGCTCTCAAGGCCAGCAAGTTGGGGCGGAAGCGTAGCTTCCGCCAACCCCGCCCCCAAGGGGGACGGGGAGGGCCTGCACCAGGGGGCGCAGGTCCATCAGGCTTCGACCGAGGGCGGATCGAAGCCGGGACAGGAGGAGAAGCCGACCTCCCGTCGCGACCGCCGTGAGCGCGCTGACCGCGCCCGTCAGCGCCCGCGTCAGCCGCGCGCCACGAAGCGACTGCACCAGCCCAACACCCGTTTCAACGAAGAAGAGTTCGCCCTGATCAAGTCCGCCGCCGCCCGGTGCAACCTGTCCGTCGCCGGCTTCCTCGCCCGCGCCGCGCTCGCCGCAGCCCGTGACCTCGACCGCACCAGCGCCGAGATCGCCGACGAACGCGAAGTGATCACCGCGCTATTCGACAGCCGCCGCAAGCTCGGCTGGGCCGGCAGCAACCTCAACCAGGCCGTGAAGGCCCTCAACTCCGGTGCCGAAGCACCCCATCTGGAAGCGGCGATCGCCGCCGTCCACCGCGCGGCCGAGAGCGTCCGCGACGCCTCCGCCCGCCTGATCGACCAGCGTGCTACGTGATCCCCAGCGTCAACAACACCGGATCGAAGACCTTCGGCCTCCTCAAATACCTCTACGACACCGGCAAGTACGAGGACCACACCGACCCCCACCTCGTCGCCTCCTTCGACGGCATGGCCCCCGACCCCGGCCGCGACCCGAACGCCACCCTCGAAGACCTCCAGCAACTCCTGGACCAACCCGTGATGGCCCTGCCGAAGCACACCCGTCCGGCCAAGCACGTCTGGCACACCTCCGTCCGCGCGACGGCGGACGACCGGATCCTGTCCGACGAGGAATGGGGTGAGATCGCCCGGCGGATCGTGGCCGCCACCGGCATCGACCCCGGCGACGGGCAGCCCGGCTGCCGCTGGGCCGCCGTACGCCACGCCGACGACCACATCCACATCGTCGCCACCCTGGTGTGCGAGGACGGCAGCCGCCCCGATGACTTCCGCTCCGGCAAACGCGCCCAGGCCGAGTGCCGCCTCATCGAGAAGGAACTCGGCCTCCACCAGGTCGCCCCCGGCGACGGCACCGCCGCCCAGCGGCCCACCAGCGCCGAACGCCACAAGGCCGAACGCCAGGGTCGCGAGCGCACCGCCCGCGAGGAGCTGCGGGAGACGGTACGGCGCGCGGTGTCCGGTGCGGGGAGTGACGAGGAGTTCTTCGACCGGCTCGCCGCTGCCGGCGTCCTGATCCGTAAGCGCGCCGCTCCCTCCGGAGACCTCCTCGGATACAAGGTCGCTCTGCCCGGCGACCTGAACAAGGACGGGGAGCCGGTGTTCTACCCCGGCGCGCGTCTGGCCCCCGACCTGTCGCTGCCCCGCATCCGGGAGCGTTGGTCCGGCGGCACCGGGGCCGAGCCGACGCCGCGGCAGGAGGACACGGTCCGTACGGGGCCCGGCGCCCCGACCTCTGCCCGCCGCGGGACGGCATCGGCCGCGTGGCAGGCCGTGCTCATCGTCGAGCACGGCGACGACGCGGTCGCCGCCGCCCACATCGCCGCCGCCGGCGAGGTCCTGGACGCGCTCGCGAAGACCTCCGCCGCCCACACCCGCCGCGAACTGCGAGACGCCGCAACAGCGTTCGAGCGGGCCTCCCGCTCCCACGTCCGCGCCGTACGCGGGCACGACCGCGCGCTGCGGCAGGCCGCCCGCGACCTCGTCCACGCAGGGCCCGCCCTCGGCCGCGGAGAGGACGGTGCCACCACCGCGATGGCGATCGACATGCTGTTCTTCCTCATCACCGCCGCCGCCCACTGGCACGCGAGAAAGGGCCACGCCCAGCAGGCCGAAGCCGCCGCCCAGGCGGCCGGGCACCTGCGCACCGCCTACCAGGCCGCCGCCGCCCAGCCGCTCGGCGTGCTCTACCAGCGCGGCCGACGTCTGAGCCGGCCGGTGCTCCAGCGGCAGACCGTGCTGCTGCGCGAAACGCTGCCGGGGCTCGCCGAGCAGATCCTCGCCGAGCCCGGCTGGTACGCCCTGGCCACGACCATCGCGGAAGCCGAAGCCGCCGGCCACGATCCGGCCGATCTTCTCTCCGCCGCGGTCGGGCGTCGTGAACTCGACACCGCGGAGTCGGTGAGCGACGTGCTGGTGTGGCGGATGCGACGGACGGCCGATCTGCCCGCCGACGCCTCGCCCCTGTCCGAAAGCGGCACCGCTGGGGTCCAGCCCGCAACGCGCAGGACGGCCCCCCAGACCTCCGCACCCGGCCGCCGCCGCAGCAGCAAGGAGGAGACATCGAGCAAGACCCGGTGAGCCCTGCCAGCCGGGGTGTGCAGCCTCAGCACACGACCAGGAGCAGGCGCACCGCCACCGCCCCGCTCGCGCCCCACAGCATGGCCGTACGCCACAGCGGACCCCGGCAGCGTTCAGGCCCGCGTTGTGGGTCACGGACGCTACGCACACTCAGGAGTAACGCAAGGGCGCAGGTGCGGCGACTCGAGCCAGTAGGCGACGCGAAGTCGGGCGGCCGAAGCCGACGTGACGTGTTCGGGCACGCCGAGGGGACATCACCTATCCGCTCGGAGACACGCGCCGTGCCCACTCATCCGCGCCCCCAGGAGGCGGAAAAATGCCTGATGACCTGCCCGAAGGCGGCTGTGGAATTTGTGAATTGAAACCGTCAGGGGCGTAAGGCACGATCATGAAGCGAGCAGGACGAGGCACAGGAGGACGCCAGGGTGTTTCACCGAATACGCCGACGGGCCAAGGAGCCCAGCGAGGAACAGCGCCGATTCTTCGAGCTGTCGGCGCGGCTGCAGAACCAGGTCCCGCCCGGGATCGGGGTGCCGCCGGCCGAGCCGGAACACATCGAGCCGACCGCGGTGGTGGACGACTTCCTTCCGCCGGAGCTTCGGGTACCCAGCCACGACCAGGTCGACGGCACCATGATGCCGTGGAAGCAGCCGCTCGTCCTCGACGGCGAGATGGTCGCCTGCTCCGAGTGCGGCGCGTACCGGGACTGGCTCATCCTCTCCACCCGCGACCAGGTCTGGCTGCGTTGCCGGGTCGGCCACCAGCAGCAGGAGACCCGCCTCGACACCGCCTGGTTCAACCGGAACCGCGGGCCGGCGGACGCGACGCACGCCTCGTTCGAGGAATGCCTGCGCCACCTCGGGCACTGACCCCAACTCCTACGACCCCACCGGGCCTGCGGGTCCGCACTGACCACCCTTCGCCTAGCACCAAGGGGTCAGTTCCGTCATGCGCGTTCGCGTCGCCACCACCGTCCTCGGCATCACCGCCGCCCTCCTCGTCGTGTCCGCCTGCTCCACCGACACCAGCGGCACCAAGCCCGATACCGCCGCATCCGCCCGTAGCGGGAAGCCCGCCGACGCCGCTCAGCAGGCTGCTCCGCTCACGTCGGCCGCGCTGGAGGCGCGCCTGCTCGACGAGAGCGACCTCGGCAGCGGCTACCTGCGCAAGCCGGAGCGCCCCACCCAGCACAACGACGTCACAGTCATCGGCTGCCCTGCCCTGAGCGAACTGGGCGGCGACGCGGCGACCGGCGGCACGCTCACCTTCCCGCACAGGGCGAAGGCCACCTTCACCTACGGCGGCAGCTCCTCAGAGCTCTCGGAGGAGCTGTACAGCGACGGCTCGAACAAGCTGTCCGACGGCATCGGCCAGATCTTCGACGCCATGACCGGCTGCCCGACCTATCAGGTCGTCGCGGGCGGCACCCCGATCGGCATCGCCTCGCAGAAGCTGCCCGCGCCCTGCGACCTCGGTGACGAGCAATGGAGCCAGCTCCTGACGTTCTCCGCCGGAGGACGAAGCACCGTGGTCAAGCAGACCGCGATCCGCGAAGGCAGCCTGCTGCTGATCGTCTCCGGCTCCCCGGCCCTCGTCGACCGCCACCTCGACAAGGCCCTCACCAAGGCCACGGCAGCCAGCTGACCGGCCCCGACACACTGCTGCCCCCGACCAAGAGGTGGTCAGGGGCAGCAACGCTGTGCGGCTCGCCTCACTGAGCGACTCTGTCGGGGATCTTGAGGACGGGCGTCACTTCCCTTGGCGCCACCACAGCGGCCGGGGTAAGTCGCGTGCGTCGAGGTACTGCTGGAATGCTGTGGGAGGGCGGGGCCGGTACGAGCTGTCGGCGGGTTCTTGAAGGCTCAGCCGCTCGATGTTGATCGCGAGTGCGGTCAGGACGTGCTGGACGTGCGTCTTGGCCAGGCCGCGGTAGCGGCACCGGCGTCCGCGGTGGCCGTCCGCGAACTCCTCGATGGTGCCCTCGGCCCCCGAGCGCCGCCTGTAGAGCCGGCGCCAGTCCGCATCCTGCTGATCGGCCCGGTTCTTGACCTGGAGTTCGTACAGGCGCCGTGTCGGGAAGTACAGGCTGCGAAACCGGCCCGGAGTGCACTTGGCCCGCTCGGGGCAGCGGCCGCACTGGCGGGCGTCGAACCGGACTGTGACCTTGGTCGGCTCGACTGTCGGCAGGTCCTGCCAGTTGCCGCTGACCTGCCCGTTGGGGCAGGTCACCTCGCGCTGGTCGAAGTCGATGATGAAGTTCTCCCGGCCGAAGCCGTCCCCTGCCCGGTGCTGCGGGGTGGTGCTGGGCGGAAGCGGCCCGATCAGGGTGACGCGGTGCAGGCGGGCGGCTTCGTCCATGCCGGCCACGGAGGTGTAGCCGCCGTCGACCAAGTGCCGATTCGGCAGTAGACGCCGTCGCCTGAGGCGGGCGTGGATGCCGGGCAGCGCCTGGCTGTCCGCGCTGGAGACGGCCGTGGCCACGTCGGTGATGATGTTGACCCGCTTGTCGTCGCAGGTCTCGGTCAGGTGCACGAGGTAGCCGGTCCAGCGTGTGTCACCGCGCATGGTGCAGCGGGCCTCGGTCTCGTACGGGGATTCGATTCGGACTCGGGAGGGCGGCTGGCCGTCGCGTTTCGTGCGCGGCCTGAACCGCCCCTTGGCATCCACCAAGAAGTGCTGCACCAGGATCGTTCGGAGCACGTTCGCCTGCGCCGGAGCGCCGCCGGGGAACCGGGCGTCGAGACGGTACAGCAGTTCGCGGGCGTCGTTGCCCACCTGCTCCAGGCGGGCGACGGGGTGGCTGGGCTGGGAGCACAGGCGAACCGGCCGGCCGTAGCGTTGGGCCCATTCGGCGGTGACCAGCTCGTCCAGCACCTCTGGCGCGTCGCGGGCCGCCTCTTCCAGCACGGCGCGGACCGCCTCGCACGCCAGCTCCAGGCGGGTCAGCTCCCGTGCGGCGGACAGGACGTGGGTGGAGTCGGTGCGCTGCGTGACCCGCCCTTTGAGCAGGCCGGCCCGTCGGATCCGGGTGAGTGCGAGGCCCAGTAGCCGGTCGGCGCGGTCGCCTTCGGCGAGCCGGTCGCGGAAGTCGGACAGGACGCTGTGGTGGAAGCCGGGATCGTCCAGGTCCAGGCCGAGGGCGTACTTGAAGTCGATTCGGCAGCGCACTGCCTCGGCGGCCTGGCGGTCGGAGAGGTTCATCGCGTACTGCAGCACGCAGACGGTGGCGAGTTGGGCGGGTGAGAGCCCAGGTCGGCCGTCACGCGGGTACCAGGCGGTGAAGTCCTCGTCGCTCCAGAGGCCGTCGAGGCGGTCGCGGATCCACATCGCGGTGGTGCCTTTGGGGTTGGCCGCGCGGGCAACCCGGGCGGTCAGCGGCGGGATCTCGGCTCCGGAGTGAGGCTGGAGGGACACATCGGGCTCCTGGGGAACGAGGGCGGAACGTTCCAACGAGCCTGACGCAACGTCACGATCGTTAACTGCCCATCCTCAAGATTCCCGACAGAGTCGCTCACTGCGCGGTGCGGAAGGTGGTCTTGCAGCTGGGGCAGTGCGCCTCGCGCACCGCGCGTATGGGTTCGCCGTACCGATTCGTCATATCGGCATCCTGCCGGACGGGTCCGATTTCCCTCATCAAGGGTGGTCGGCGGTTGTTGAGGGGCCGGGTCTTGAGTGTCCCGGCTCATTTGAGCTTGCCCGCGGCCGAGGCTGTGACCAGGGGTGATGTAAAGACAGGTTGAGACGGATCTTCGGCGGAGTCTCAACTGGTGTTGTCTGCCAGCCGCACTTCCACAGAGTTGTCTCACTTGATGTTGTCGGTCAGTCGTCTTCGACCGCGACCGGGAAGGGACATCAGCGGCGTCGGGCCCAGAACAGGGCGTGCCCGCCCTCGCCTTCGGGCACGAACTCTTCCTGCTCGACCATCAGGCCGGCTTGAGTGATCCAGGTCCGGTTCGTGGCGGCGTCCGCGTGGCTCCACCACATAGCGGTCCCGCCGCCCAGCCAGTCCTCATCGACGCCAGTCCAGCTCCGATAGCCGGTGGTGCCCAGGAACCAACCGCCAGGTCGCAGCCATCCGGCGACCTTCTCCAGTAACGGAAGCTGTTCCTCAAGCGGGATGTGGATCAGTGCGTAGAAGGAGACGACCGCGTTGAAGGAGGCCGGCCCGAAGTCCACGGCCGTGGCATCGGCGCGGATGAACTCGGCCTGCGGCACGAGCTCCCGGGCCCTGCGGATCTGCACCTCACTGATGTCGACGCCAGTGACACGGTGACCTACGGTCGCCAGGGCGCGGGCGACGGGAACCCCGCTTCCGCACCCCAGATCCAGCACCGTGCCTCCAGCCGGGATACGACTAGATAGTTCGCTGATCCAGGGCTGGTACTTCGTCTCGGCGCCGTACGCCTGGTCATAGCGAAGGGAGAGCGCGTCGTACCCGCGCCGGACCAGCTCTTTGGGATCTTCGATGTCCACGCCGGTGGACATTAGCCGCCCATGGTGAGAGGCCGCGAACCGTTTTCCCACGCGCCCCAGCAGGACAACAAAGCCCTCCATCTCACACAAAGTTGCCCGCCCGACGCAGATCCGAGAACTTCTCCTGAGACACCGGCAAAGTCACGTGAGACGAGACATTGAGGGAGTTGTTGAAGGGGCTGGAGCCCCGTTTCGGTGATCGTCGGCTGATCCTCAGAAAATGTTGGTCATTGAGGGCAGACTGGCCCGCGTGACGCCCTTGGCCGACGCGCTCGGCACCGACGACGACCTCCTCGGGATCTTCCCGTCTCGTCCGAGATCCGCATCGGCTCCGCCCTGGATCTCCACCAGCGGACAGAATCCCGACCGGCAGATCGACACGCCGCCCCTCGCGGGGTCTACAACCACATCCTCGACCTCAAGGAAATGCGGACCTCCCCCGTCCCTCGCCCAGCTCGAAGGCAGCACCCGGTGACCACCAAACACCCGCACAAGACCGCCCTGGTCCTCATCGACGTCGAGAACGCCTTCGGTACCCTCGCCCAGCGCTCCGTCGCCGTCACCCGGCTGGCCGCTCTGCTCGAACACGTCCCCGCGCAGGCCCAAGTGGTCGCCGCCTGTCCGCCCGCACGTATCCGGCCCGACGTCAAACAAGCTCTGGCCGACCAGGGCGTCAAGGTGCTGTCGGCCGGGATCGGGCCCAACGCTGCCGACAAGGTCCTACTCAACCGTGCCCGCCAGGCCGCCGCCAACGGCGTCACGCACTTCACCGTCGTCTCCGCCGACGCCGCCTTCGCCACCCTCGCCGCACTCGGTGAACTACACGTCCTCGCGTGGGATCGCCAGCCTGTCGGCAAGACGCTCGCCAAGGCGGCGACCGTGCACCGCATTTCCCGTCACCACAGCGCCCCTGCCTCGGCCTCTGCCCAGCCAGCGGCCATACCCAGGGTGCCGCGCCCCGCACCCCAGCGCTTCGCTCCAGCACCGGCTTCCCCGCCACCTTCCGCGCCTGACTCCCCGCCCATACCGCGCTGGAGCACGGCAGCCTTCGGTGTCGGTGCTCTGTTCTGCGGCGGCCTCGCCTTCGGCACAGGCACTGCACTGGGCAGCCGACTGGTACACCTCGCCCTCGACGCCGCCACCCGACCGCGCCCCTGACCGCCCCGCCCGGCAGAAAGCATCCGCTCGTGAGCGACCCCACCCTCTTCGCCCCGGCACCCGCGCCCCTGAAAGCGGACAAGCCCGTGCCGGCTGCCTGGGCGGCCGAGATGCCGCCGACCGCGCCGGTCGTCCACGGCGCGGTCATCATCAGCGCGATCGAGACCGCCTGGCGCGAGATCCGTCGCCGCTTCGACGGTGTACCGGACATCTGTGTCACCACCCCGCCCACCACGGGTGCGCAGGACCCCACCAAGTGCACCGCCCTCCGTACCGGTCGGCGCTTCGAGCGCTACGGGCACCTGACCATGCAGCTTCAGGTCTCTTCCGGCACTCTCGGGCTCGGCGGCCGACCGATGATGGAAGGACTGCTCCATCACGCCGCGCACGGGCTGGCCCTGACCCGGAGAATCGTCGACGTCAGCGGCGGTGACCGGCGCTGGCACAACAAAAAGTACGGAAGCCTCGCCCGCGAGGTCGGCCTGGTCCCGCCCGCACGCGCCGCCAAGGTCATCGGCAGGGGCCGGTGCCCCCTGCCCGACTCCGAAGCGGAGAAGTGGGCCGAGGTGATCGCGGCCCTCGACGCCACGGCCGCCGTACAGCTGAAGGCCACCATCCAGGCCGTCGCACCGCCGCGCGGCGGACGTTCCGGCTCCCGCTTCGCGATCGTCTGCGAGTGCACCCCCGTTCCCCGTCGCCAGCAGGTCACCCCGCACTTCTACGAACAGGGACCGCTGCTGTGCGGGCTGTGCCTGGCCAAGTTCCGCCCCGCCGACTCCGTCGTGCTGTCCGCCCAGGCGGCCGGGGAAGATCTGTGATCCCCGCACCGGATGAAGGGCGCCCCCGCCCAGAGAAAGCATGGTCCGCGCACCACTCGGCTCCGTCGCAGTCGGTGAAAGTCCGCTGACGGCAGGCCCGACACCTTGTACTCGTCGCCCGGGTCGCCTTCCTCCGACTCGATGGCTCGCGCGAACCTTGGAGGGAAATGCCAGAAGCCCGGCCCCTTCGGCGGAGGACCGGGCTTCTTCTGTTTGGCTGGGGGCGCCGTCGCTAGGCCGGCGCTCGCAGCAGTCGCTCCCGGGTGGCCTCGGGCAGGATCCGGCGCAGGACCGGTGCGGTCGAGCTGAGGGAGTCGGCGAATGCTGCCACGAGGTCGTGCGGAACGCTGGAACCGAAGGAGGCCGCCCACAGGCAGGGGGAGCCGAGCGCGGGCTCGGCCCATGCCTGCCATCCGGTTGGTCCCGGCTCGTCGGCCTCGGTCGTCAGGGCGCGCGGGTCGGCGTCCTGGATGAGGGGCGGTACCTCGCCGAGGCTGATGTGCGAGGTGAACGTCGGGTCCGTCGCTGCCGCGTCGGGCTGGTCGATGTCGCGGAGCCAGCCGTGGGCGGCGACGGCGTCGAGGACCAGTTCGGGGCCGGCGAACGGCACGGTGGGCTGGTCTCGGGCGTCGAGCGCGACGAGGAAGTCGGCCACTGCCTCGCCGGGGACGTCGGTGGTGAAGTAGCACGACCACGACGCGAGCGGGCTGCTGGTGTCCGCGCGGGCGGAGATCTGCCAGGCGATCGGCAGGTCTCCCAGGTGGAACGGCTCGTCCGCCAGGCTCCACTGCGCCCATCGAAGGGTGTCGGAGCTGATGTGCAGAACAGTGCTGCGCAGGACCTGGCGGTCCTCCAGTGCCTCGTCCGGCTCATGACGTCCGCGGACGATCGTCAGGCTCGTCCAGCCCAGACCGGAGAGCGTGTCGGCAACGCCGTCGTAAAGACGCCCGTCGTCACCGGCCAGATACCGGGGACCGACCCAGAACGCGGGCTGGCCGCCGGGCGGAACGGACGGGTCGGGCGGGAAGTCGGGGTACAGGGGCGCCTCCAAGGGGTCGGTGCGGGTCTAGTTGCCGCCGGCACTGCGGCGGGGGCGGCGCGGGGGTGCCTGAACGGGGCCCTGCCAGGTCAGGGCGATGGCGACCTCGGGCGGCAGATGGCCGAGCTGTGCGTCCTCGTCCCGCCCCTCGGCGAGGTAGACGACGGTCCGGCCGGTCTCGTCCACGGACTGCACGACCTGCGCCAGGCGGTGCGCCATCGGAAAGAAGGGGTTCATGGCCTGGCGGACCGGAGCATCCCGGTCACAGGCGGACAGCAGGTCGATGAGGTTACCGACGGTCATCTCCGGGGTCGTCACGAACAGCCTCCTGGGGTGAGGGGAATCGGTGAGCGGTGAAAAGGACAGAGCCCGACAGCCGGCCGTCCGAGCGAGAACTACTCGTGGGCGCTTGGCTGTCGTACACGACGTGAGGTCTCCAGCACGCGCGCCACTGCGGCGGCGACAATGTCGGCCGGCGTCTCGGTGTCGAATGACAGGTGATAGCCGCGCACCTTGGCCGTGCCGGACACGGCGATCTTCCATCCCTCGCCGCCCGTGCCGGGACGGCCGAGCGGGAACCAACCGAGGTAGAAGCGGCCGTCCTTCGAGCTGACGTGCACGTCCGCGCGGTCGTCCACAATCAGGTGGAAGTCCTCTGCGGAGAACTGGTCCATCACGAGCGTGGGCTGGCCGGGGCCGAGCTGCCACTCACGCAGCCGCAGTGCTTCGACGGTGGTGGAGAAACCGGAGTCCACGGGCGCTACGGTCACGGGCATTCACCTCTCTGACCTGGCGTTTCTTGCAAGGTCGTCTACGTTGACATGCCCCCGCCCGCGTTGGCCAGTCATTCCGCGATCTTTCCTGTCTGCCCCCGGCGAACTGCCGTTGCGAGTCATTTTGTAGGGTTTCAATTTCGGCTTCATAATCTCTGGCTCGACTGCACACGCGCCGCACATATGAAGCGGTCTTGAGATTCCCCGCTCAGAGGATTCTGTCTTTCGAGTGACGGCAGTCGCTCGAAGGCCACTTCTCCGGCAGTGGGAGCATCGTGGTGATACGGCCCTACTCAGGCGCAGGAGCGGACCTGGCAACGGTTGCTAGCACTGGCTCCCGACGCGGTGAAGAGGATCAGCCCGTATGTGCGCCGGGAGCAACCATGACGGCGCAACGGTCAGCTCGGCCGAACAATGTCTGGAGAGGGAAGGAGAAGCCCTGTGGGTGGGGCGGTCAACACCATGTCGTCGAAGTGAGGTGGCGAATCCCACGAGGCGACAGATTGGAAGTCCACGCTGCCGCCGGGGAACGTCGCGCCGTGGAAGCTGACATCTCCGCCAGAGAACGTCGCATCATCAAACCCGACCGTGCCACCGGAGAACACCGCGTCATCGAAACTGACCCTGCCTCCGGAAAACACTGCGCGGGTGAACCGGACCGCACTGCCGGAGAACGTCGCATCATCAAATCCGACCTTACAGCCAGAGAAATCCGCTTCGTCGAAGCTGACGAGGCTGCCGCTGGCGGAGAACGTCACGCTGGTGTTCAACAGATCACTGCGGCCACGGCCGCAGTGACGGCGCACGCGAGGGTCAGGACCGCAGCGAAGGTAGCGGCGGCGCGCATAAGGCTGCCGGGGATCGTGGCACCGTCGGCGCGAGCGAGGATTCCGGCCACAGTGGCGGCCAGCAGTGCTACAGCCATCATGAGCGCGGCGGCGAGGAGGACGATGGTGACGATCACGGCAGGCTCCCTTGAACGGGCGGGCGTTGACGTGACTGTTGTCCTGGAATCGGCGTACATCAGGGTCCGTTCGAACGATGATGGACGCTGGCGGACACCGAACCCCTGGGGAACGCGCGTGCACGATGAACAGACGGGGCCTGAGCAGGCGTTAGCGGAACTGCGACGCAGGCTTGAGGATGGGCTGGCCCGCTCCCGGTGGAGCAAGACGCAGTTGGCAGCGAAGGCAGAGTTGGCACGTACCACCGTGTACGAGGCCATGCGAAGCGAGGCTCCCGTGCCGTCGCCGGAGACGGTCGCAGCCCTGGCCCAAGTACTGAAGCTGCCCGTAGCGGTGCTCCTGGAGCTGCGACGCCACGCTGCCACGCCCATCGGTCCAGACGCTGGGGATGTCTTGGCGCCGGGGCGGCCGTTGTCGGAGTGGGATCCGCACGACCTGGAGGTCCACCCCGCTGGCGATGCTGCGGGCTGCGGCGTGCCGGGACAGCGAGTGCTGCCAGGGTACGTGCGGCGGGAGCACGACGAGACACTGACCGGTGAAGTGCGAGAGGCCGCTGCGGGCAACAGCCGAATGGTGGTGCTAGTCGGCACGTCCTCGACGGGCAAGACGAGGGCCTGCTGGCAGGCAGTCCAGCCGCTGGCCGATCTAGGCTGGCGGCTGTGGCATCCCTTCGACCCCACTCGGGCCGACGCCGCCCTGGCCTCCCTAAACCGTGTCGGGCCGAAGACGGTGGTGTGGCTAAACGAGGCCCAGCACTACCTCGGAGATGCCGCCCGCGGCGAACACATTGCGGCCGCCCTGCACACACTGATCACCGATCGGGAGCGGGCACCAGTCCTCATCCTGGGCACTCTGTGGAAGGAGTACGCAGACCGTTACACCACCTTGCCTTCCCCAGGCGGACCGGACCCGCACAGCCGCGCGCGCGAACTGCTCAGCCGACGGCGCGTCCCGGTCCCAGACACCTTCGACGAGACAGCGTTGGCAGCGGCACGATCGCTGGCGGCCGCTGGTGACCGCCAGCTGGCCGATGCACTGACCCGCGCCGATGGCCACGGCCGCCTCGCCCAGGACCTGGCCGGCGCTCCCGAACTCCTGCGGCGCTACGAGGACGGATCCCCGCCGGCCAGGGCACTGCTCCAGGCGGCGATGGACGCCCGACGCCTTGGCGTCGGGCTGCACCTGCCGCAGGCATTCCTGACCGACGCCGCACCCGACTACCTCACCGATGCCGACTATCAGGGGCTCACCGAAGACTGGGCGGAGGTGGCCTACGCCGAACTTGCGAAACTAGTCCACGGCAAACAGGCCCCGCTCAGCCGCATTCGCCAGCGCCCCCTGCACCGGCCACCCGCACCCCAGCCCAGTGCGCCATCCGCGCCAGCAGGGCTGGTGTTCCGGCTCGCCGACTACCTCGAACAGCACGGCCGCGCCACTCGCCGGGTTCTGTGCCCACCCGCCTCCTTCTGGCACGCCGCGCACAAACACCTGACTCACCCCGACGACCTCCAAAACCTCGCCCATGCAGCTGGCGACAAGCACCGCATCCAATGAGCCTTCGCCAAGTTCGTTTCCGCAGTTCAGTGGGGCTGGTGTGATGCGCGGGTGAAGTCCTCGCGCTGGCAGGCGGGGTGATCGTTAGCACGAGATCGTCCGGCGCGGGCGTTCTCGCGGGTTCTGGCGTGAGGTTCGGGGCTGCCGCGTAGGTTCCGCGTCGGGAGGGATGTTCATGACAGACGTGCTGACGTGGACGATCGGGCGGCGGCTTGAGCTGGCGAAACGTGTTGAGGTGCTGCGTAAGGAGCTGGGCGAACTAGAGCTGGAGGTGGCCCGGTTGGAGGCCGCAGAGGTGGTGTTCGGGCAGTGGGCCGAGGCCACGGGCGGTGGACGGCGGCCGTCGGGCATCGTGTCGCCGGAGCCGGAGCCGGAGCCGGAGCCGGAGCCGGAGCCGGAGCCGGAGCCGGAGCCGGTTGCTGTGACGGTGGGCCCGGGTGCGGGCGGGATGCGGGTGGTGCCCGATCGCGTCGAGGGGATGGGGCTGGAGGCCCTGACCTGGGAGTACCGCCGGATCATGGAGATCGTGGCGGGGGCGGGCGGTCCGGTGATGGCCAAGGAGGTCGCCCTCGCGCTGGGCCGGGAGACGACCCCGGCGAAGATCGAGCCGGTCCGCGGCCAGCTGCGCAAACTCTCCGACCGTGGCTGGCTCGTCCGCACGGCATCGGGCCGCTACCGACCACGCTGACCAGCGGTGCTGACGGACGGACGGTCCGATTCCTGCCGTAACGCGAGGGCCCCCGGCGGGAGTTGGTTGATGTGTGACGAAAAACCAGCCCGCCGAGGGCGCTCAAGAAGTTGTCTACCAGGTCCGCCTCCCGCTGTCGAAGCGGACCATCGACCTCGTCGCCGACCTGATACGCCGGCGCCGGAACCAGATGCGCTCGCCCTGGCGCAAGGCCGAACCCGGTAAGCAGGCCGTCATCGTGCTCGCCGTCCTGCGTCACGACCAGCGCCTGGCCGACATGGCCGGCGGCAACGGTGTCGGGGAGTCCACCGTCCGCCGCTGGGTGAAGGAAGTCGTCAGGCTGCTGGCCGCCCGCGCCCCGCGCCTGGACCGGGCATTGAAGAAGATCGCCCGCGGCGGCGGGGTCGTGGTCCTCCTCGACGGCACCCTGATCCGCACCCGCCGCCGCACCGGGAAGGACGACCGGAAGAACTACTCAGGCAAGCACAAGACCCATGGCCTGCTGTTTCTCGCTCTGACCGACGAGAAGGGCAACCTGATCTGGATCTCCGCGGCCAGGCCCGGCCGGTCCAGCGAAATCACCACCGCCCGCCACAACAAGATCACCGAACACCTGCGGGAAGCCGGCCTCGGCGCCCTGGCCGACCTCGGCTTCGTCGGCCTCGACGACAAACCCGACGACGACCCGGTGATCATCACCGGCCGCAAGGCCACCCGAAACCACCAGCTGACCGCCGCCGAGAAGGAGACGAACCGCCTGGTCAGCCGCGAACGCGCCGCCAACGAACACGGCTTCGCGGACCTCAAGAACTGGCGGACCCTGACCAAACTCCGCACCGACACCCGGCAGGCCACCACGCTCCTGCGGGCCCTGCTCGTCCTGGCGAACAGCGAAGTACAGCGGTAACCAGACAGGGCGGACGATCTCGCCCCGATGATCACGCCACCGGCCAGCGTGAGGACCTCATCGACACATCACACCAGCCCCACTGAACTGCGGAAACGAACTTGGCGAAGGCTCAATGGGCCAGACACCTCCAACAGCGTGCTGCCAAGGCTGGCAATGCAGACGCATTGCTCGAACTGGCCCACCTCCGGGAAGTCGCTGGAGATCAAGAAGGCGCTGAAACCTTGCGGCGGCGGGCCGCCGACAACGGCGGCCCAGACATCCTTCTCGAACTGGCCCACCTCCGGGAAGTCGGTGGAGATCAAGAAGGCGCTGAAACCCTGCTGCAACGAGCCGCCGACAACGGCTCTACGGAAGCACTGCTCCGACAAGCCGAACTCCGGGCAAACGCCGGAGACCTAGAAGGCGCTGAAACCCTGCTGCAACGAATCGCCGGCGCCGTTGGCCTACGTCAGCTTGCTCAACTCCGGGTATTCGCGGGAGACCAGCAAGGCGCCGAAGCCCTGCTGCGGCGGGCTGCCGACGCTGGCGACACCGACGCCCTGCGACAACTGGCCGAACTCCGGGAAGATGCCGGAGACCGGGACGGTGCTGAAATCCTGCTGCGGCAAGCTGCTGACGCTGGCGACGCCGACGCCCTACTCCAGCTAGCCGAGCTGAAGGAATACGCCGGAGATCCGGAAAGCGCCGAAAGCCTGGCCGGGCAGGCCGCCGACGCCGGCGCTACCTACGCCCTACTCCAGTTGGCCACGCACCGGGAATACGCTGGAGACCGGGCCGGTGCTGAAACCCTGCTACGGCGGGACTCCGGCAACGACGGCGTCCTTCGACTGCTGGCCAGCTTCCGGGAAGACGCCGGAGACCGGGACGGTGCTGAAGCCCTGCTGCGGCAAGCCGCCGACGCTGGCGACACCGTCGCCCTGCGCCGACTGGCCGATCTCCGGGAAGATGCCGGTGACCGGGACGGTGCTGAAACTCTGCTGCGGCAAGCCGCCGACGCTGGCGACAAGTTCGCCCTGCGACAACTGGCCAGCTTCCGGGAAGACGCCGGTGACCGGGACGGTGCTGAAGCCCTGCTGCGGCAAGCCGCCGACGCTGGCGACAGCTTCGCTCTGTGCCAACTGGTCCGTCTCCGGGAAGCCGCTGGAGACCGGAGCGGTGCTGAAGCCCTGCTGCGGCGGGCTGCAGACGCCAGCAACGGTTCCGAGCAGCGAGTCGTTGAGAAGTGGAGAGGCTTGTGGCCGTACGGGCTGGACGCGGACGGTACACCGGCCGCCCCCTGGACGTAGGCACCACACCGCTTGCGCCTCGGGGACCACACGGGAGGGACGTGTCCTGCATTTTGTTACCGCCCAGAATCACATTTCGTTGCTTCCCACTCAGCCGAAGAGGTGACCGTCGGCCTCGACGTATCCGAAGCGCTGGACCATGTGCACGAGAGCACGACGAAGGCGCCCGTGACGCTCGGTGGTCTCCAGCATGGGAGAACCCTTGATCGTCACCGCCATCTCGGACAGCGAGCTGCGGTCAGTCCGCCCGAGCGCGCGGACATCGATAAGGGTGCCGAGGCCGGCCCGGGGCTGGTCGTGCGGTCCTTCGGCACTCAGTCGCAGCTCAACGGTAGGCGCGCCTGCCCATCGTATCGTCGTTTCATCACGCACGACCGCTGGCAGGAGATCGGCGGCGGTTTCCCAGGCTGCCAGCAGGACTGCCTCCACTTCCTCAAGTGTGAGTTTCGTCGAGGAGCCCGAAGGGAGAACGGCAGCCCAGGCAGCGGCGTCCTGGATCGTGATCTCAGCGCAGGTCACGGTGTGCGACTGCAGCGCGCCAGGCAGAGCGACCATGACCGCCCCGGCCAAAACCGGCCGGCCGCCCTCGGCGGTGATGGTTGCCGAGTAGCTCAGCGAGTCGCTCGCGTTACGGTGCGGTCCCAACTGCCAGTCCGAGGCAGGGAGGTCCGCGCCCCTCCTCAGCGACAGCATGGTCACCGCGCCAGCGAAGCGGCTGATGGGCAGCGCCTGGGCAAGTTCGCGGCGACGTGCCGGGGTGATCTCCAGCCCCCCGGCCTGGTCCCAGGGCAGCGTCACCACAGCCCGCACCCGCAACTGGGGTGCGGGCTGGAGGGCCATCCAGTTCCTGGCGGAGGGCGTCTGGTTGAATCCCACGTCTTCCTGGGGCTCCCACCGCCAGTCGCGGTCCGTGCGCACCAGGCAGCCTGGGCCCCAGTCTCCTCCTTCAAGGGCGAAGCGTTCGACGTCGGAGCCAAGCACCACGCTGTCGGTCCCCGCAGCAGTGGGGTATCCGACAGCCGCAAGGGGGTCGCCGTTCCCTGCTGGGTGTCCCGCGGTCAGCAGGGCCCGCCACAGTGGTTCACTCACGGCTATGGCTCGGCCCTTTCGCAGGGTGAGCACCCAGCCTGGCCCGGAACCTTCTCTGGCGGCAAAGTGCTGCACAGCGGTGACGCGGTGCAGGTATGCCCCGGTGGTCGGCTGACCGAGCCCCGCGGACCGCAGTTGGTAATGCGCCCCGAGCAGGTCGTGTTCGTGCAGCGGCAAACCTTGGCCCACGCGCGGTTGCGGGCCGACAGTGTCGGGCACCGCGACGGACTCGGCCACGGCCGCTGACGTGTCCGGTGCGGTGGGGGCGGCTGCTTGTCCGGGCGCGAGAAGGCGCTCGTTGAGGAGGCACACCAGGATGTCGTATGTCTCGAAGAAGTCGTTGCGTAGCGTGTGCAGACGGCGTTCGTCCTCGCCGGGCTGGTGCTCGCCGACAACGAACCTCCAGGCGTCCTCTTTCTCCTGCACCGACAAGCGTTCATACGCCTCGGTTTCTGCCCTGTCGGCAAAGAGAAGGTTGATCATCTCCTCGCTGAGCTGCACGGCGGCCTGGCTGAACGCCGCCGCCGCCTGCTTCAGTTCGAGGTCGATGAACCCGAGGGGGTCATTCCTGAGCGCGTCAGCTGCCTCGTGGATGAGCCTGTTGACGCGGCCACTGACGACAAAGAACTGCTGCGTGCGCAGCGTCTTGAGCCAATCGGCGTACGGGGGCAGTACCTCCAGAATCCGCGCAGCCTTTGCCTTGTCTCCCCACGGTTCGGGCGCGCTCGCGATCACAGGGAGACTCGCGGGAACGGAGGTGGTCGGGTCCGCGGCAACTACGAGGAGCTGAGTGAGCCTTCGCCAAGTTCGTTTCCGCAGTTCAGTGGGGCTGGTGTGATGTGTCGATGAGGTCCTCACGCTGGCCGGTGGCGTGATCATCGGGGCGAGATCGTCCGCCCTGTCTGGTTACCGCTGTACTTCGCTGTTCGCCAGGACGAGCAGGGCCCGCAGGAGCGTGGTGGCCTGCCGGGTGTCGGTGCGGAGTTTGGTCAGGGTCCGCCAGTTCTTGAGGTCCGCGAAGCCGTGTTCGTTGGCGGCGCGTTCGCGGCTGACCAGGCGGTTCGTCTCCTTCTCGGCGGCGGTCAGCTGGTGGTTTCGGGTGGCCTTGCGGCCGGTGATGATCACCGGGTCGTCGTCGGGTTTGTCGTCGAGGCCGACGAAGCCGAGGTCGGCCAGGGCGCCGAGGCCGGCTTCCCGCAGGTGTTCGGTGATCTTGTTGTGGCGGGCGGTGGTGATTTCGCTGGACCGGCCGGGCCTGGCCGCGGAGATCCAGATCAGGTTGCCCTTCTCGTCGGTCAGAGCGAGAAACAGCAGGCCATGGGTCTTGTGCTTGCCTGAGTAGTTCTTCCGGTCGTCCTTCCCGGTGCGGCGGCGGGTGCGGATCAGGGTGCCGTCGAGGAGGACCACGACCCCGCCGCCGCGGGCGATCTTCTTCAATGCCCGGTCCAGGCGCGGGGCGCGGGCGGCCAGCAGCCTGACGACTTCCTTCACCCAGCGGCGGACGGTGGACTCCCCGACACCGTTGCCGCCGGCCATGTCGGCCAGGCGCTGGTCGTGACGCAGGACGGCGAGCACGATGACGGCCTGCTTACCGGGTTCGGCCTTGCGCCAGGGCGAGCGCATCTGGTTCCGGCGCCGGCGTATCAGGTCGGCGACGAGGTCGATGGTCCGCTTCGACAGCGGGAGGCGGACCTGGTAGACAACTTCTTGAGCGCCCTCGGCGGGCTGGTTTTTCGTCACACATCAACCAACTCCCGCCGGGGGCCCTCGCGTTACGGCAGGAATCGGACCGTCCGTCCGTCAGCACCGCTGGTCAGCGTGGTCGGTAGCGGCCCGATGCCGTGCGGACGAGCCAGCCACGGTCGGAGAGTTTGCGCAGCTGGCCGCGGACCGGCTCGATCTTCGCCGGGGTCGTCTCCCGGCCCAGCGCGAGGGCGACCTCCTTGGCCATCACCGGACCGCCCGCCCCCGCCACGATCTCCATGATCCGGCGGTACTCCCAGGTCAGGGCCTCCAGCCCCATCCCCTCGACGCGATCGGGCACCACCCGCATCCCGCCCGCACCCGGGCCCACCGTCACAGCAACCGGCTCCGGCTCCGGCTCCGGCTCCGGCTCCGGCTCCGGCTCCGGCTCCGGCTCCGGCGACACGATGCCCGACGGCCGCCGTCCACCGCCCGTGGCCTCGGCCCACTGCCCGAACACCACCTCTGCGGCCTCCAACCGGGCCACCTCCAGCTCTAGTTCGCCCAGCTCCTTACGCAGCACCTCAACACGTTTCGCCAGCTCAAGCCGCCGCCCGATCGTCCACGTCAGCACGTCTGTCATGAACATCCCTCCCGACGCGGAACCTACGCGGCAGCCCCGAACCTCACGCCAGAACCCGCGAGAACGCCCGCGCCGGACGATCTCGTGCTAACGATCACCCCGCCTGCCAGCGCGAGGACTTCACCCGCGCATCACACCAGCCCCACTGAACTGCGGAAACGAACTTGGCGAAGGCTCAGTGTCCAGTAGGCGTTCGCGAAGAGCGAGGTAGGCGGGGGCCTTGTGTGAGTCGGGCTCGATGATGCTGAAATGGTCTCCTGGCAGCATGAAGACGCGGGGAAAGACACCCTGAGCGGAGGCTCGGACGACGACATTGTCCTCGATGCCCCCGAAGACCCAGAACGGGATGGGGCACATGGCCGGCCCGACTTCCGGAGCCTCAACGACCTGTCTGAGTACGGTGCGTTGTGCGTCCTTCACCTCGGAATCGAGCGGCGCGAGTGCGCGCACTTGAGGGTTGCTCCGCCACCACGCATTGCGAAGCGGACGTACGAAATCGGAGCCGTCGTTGGGACAGGCAAACAGCACGACGCCTTGGATCTTGGTGAGCGCCTCGCCCTGCCCGTCGTTGAGCATCCGCGCAAGGTAGCGCTGCACGATCAGCCCGCCTTGGCTGTGAGCGACCAGGACCAGGCGGTCGTATTCGGATGCCTCGAAGTGCAGGAACGTCTTCAATCGCTCTGCGAGATCGTTGTAGTCGGGCGTGCGGCGGTCAGGTCTGAAACGGCGGAGTTTGGGCGACGCGTAGGCAAACCGCGTCACCGTGACTGAAGCCAACTCCTCATCGGATTCGATGAGACCAGCGAACGTGTCCCACGTCTTCTCGGACGAGAAGAGCCCGTGGATGAACACCACTCCCAGGTTGGTGGTGCCTGAGCTCACTACGCCTCCGTGTACTCCTCGCGATGCCTGCGTGCGACTGATTGTCGCGCACCGATGACGCTGCTCCGAGCCCGTTGCACACAGAGACGCTCAACCGTTAGTGCCGTGACTGCTGGTGGAGGACCGACGTCGGGACACTACCGGCCAACAGGCCGCGGAGACACTCACTCATCCCGGCACGTCAAGCTGGTTCCCTCAAGGCTTGGACCGCCGTATACCGTCCCGCTCCGAAGGTGTGAAGGCGACGGGTGCCATCACAGCAAAGGCTCAATAGGTGGCTCTCATGGTCCATCGTGGGATTGATGAACGTGCACGTCGGCTGGCCCAGCGTGGGGAGAAACGGGAACTCCACCCCGCCCAGGCTGAGTGCGGGGCCCTTCAATCGACGTCAGCGCCTTCTCTACGGCTCGCGCTGATAGCTCATTCCGAAGACCAGCTTCGCGGTGGGCCGCACCATCGGATGTACTGCGAGTGCTAACGGCTTCGGTCCGAAGCTGCTTATCAGCCTGGGCGTCCTTTTCCTTGGCCCGCCGAAGACGTGCGGCCTTCTCTTGCTGTGGTGTTTCCGCTTCCGTGAGACCTACCCCCCGCCCGCGCCTAGTCCGGCCCCTGACGTGCCGCCTCTCATGGTGGCGAGGCCGGTCATGATGTGCCCTTCCGCCACGAGGCACCGAGTTCGGCGAGCCGCCCTCGAAGGGCGCCGCGCTGTTCCTCCAGGTCCTGCGAGGCGGGCGAGAGGAGATAGACGTTGTCGTGGAAGAGGCGGAACCCGAGGCTCTGCCATCCCTGGGCGATCTTGGTGTTCACGCGGTCCCACTCGCCCTGGTCTGTCAGACGTCGGCTGCTGAGGTCGGTGATGCCAGGTGAGCAGGCGATGGCCCGGCATCCGGTCATGAGCCGGTGGATCGCCTCGATGGCGAGTGCAGGGGCCAGGCCGTGTCCGCGCCAGTGTGGCTCAAGGGTGACCCGGTCCATGACGAGCAGGGCGGAGCCGACGTACTCCAGCCTCTCGCTGACCTCGCTGGTGAACGAGCCGGTCTCGGGATCGAGGAGGACCTGGGCGGTCTCGTACAGGTCCTCGGACTCCTCTTCCATGGCCCGGAACGCATTCCGGCCACGGTCGAGGTGCACCCGGTAGAACGTCATCGACCCCACGGTGACGTCCTCGACCGTGCACGCGGGGCACTCCACGGTTACGCAGCTGCTCGTGGCCGCCGGCCCCTGGCCTCCGTCGTGCACCCGCCGGCGGTGGAGGACGGACACGCTCCATCGCTCCAGCGTGTCTGCCTGCGGGGTGTCCCAGAGTTCGTCGTCGTAGGAGATGCGCAGGTACAAGTCGGAAGGATCCCCTGGAAGCTGAGGCCGCTTGCTCACCCGGCAAGGTCCTGCACGATGGCTTCAAGGACCGCATCCGAACCCTCGATCGACGTGGGCATCACGACACCGACCACCGTTCGGTGCGCGGCACCGCCCGACAGCAGCGACGGCTCGGGCTTCTTGGTCACGATCCGCAGGATCCCGTGTCCGGGAGCCCCCTCGATCCGGTAGCCGGGTTGGAGGCGAGAGAGCCACCCGTGGTCCACGGCCACCGCGGCGCCCTGTAGCGCGCCAATACGCAGGCCGCGGGTCACCCAGGCCGACCAGGCGACCTCGCTCCAGTCCGCGCCGTCGGCCGGGTCCGGGATGACGTCCGAGAGGTCGGGGTGCTGCTCAGACACCCAACGCGAGGGCTGCGCCTTGCGGAGGACCCACTGTCCGTCCCGGCCGACCTCGCCAGGGTCGAGCCCTGGGGTGAGGCGCATGTCGAGAGCGACGTGACCGTCGGTGATCCGGTCGCCGTGAACCCAGACCTTGTCCTTATTGACGACCCAGTCGCAGAGCCGCTCCATTGACGCTGTCACTCGTTGTGCTCCCAGGAGAGATCGTTGCCCTCCCACAGTAGGACGGTGAGCACGGAAAACCCCTTTGGATGTGACTGAGCGCGCCAGCTGGCCATCGACTACCTCAGTTGGCGGCGCCGATCAGCAGCCTGCGTGACACGACTGGCCTCGGTCGGTCTTCGCTACACGGCTTAGTAGTCGAGATTGATGCGAAGCCTAAGGAGTCTGCCGAGCGCGAACTCAACCTGAGCCATGTCCGTACCTGTCAAGTGATCTACGGGATCCCCGCACACGAACTGTGTGTCGATGGTGCGGACCTGGTCCGCCAAGGCCGCTGTCTCCCGGCCGGCAATGACCAGACGGGGACGGAAGATCGCTTGCTGTGCACTGGTCGACGTCGGCACGATGACCACCGTCGACCAGGTGTCGGGGGTGTCGCTGAGAACGATGCCGAACCGCTTGCCCCGTTGTTCGTGTCCCCGTTTCGCGTCGCCGAGATCAACGGGGTACACCGAGCCGCGGATCACCGCTTGCGGGCCCGGCGGGCGGCGGCGCGGGCGGCGCGAAGACGTGCCAGTTTGAGGCGGGTCAGGTTCCAGGACGCAGCACGAGCCTCGCCGGAATGCTGCCGGACCAACGTCTCGGAACCCTTCACAGACACGGGTATCAGCGCATCGGCCTCCCGGACTGCCTCCGCAATGTCCATGTCCACGAGGGCGCAGTCAGAGGCAGAGAACACAGGCAGGGCAAACGACGAGTGCCACCCAAATAGCCGGGCCTGCTCCGAAGGGGCGTCGGTGATCTCTGCGAAGCCCCTGATCAGCTCGGCGGTCTTCGCGGTGTCAGGCACGCGCACGGAGAGAGGGGAAAGGAGCAATGGGGTGGTGTGCTCGAAGGGCTTGAGGGAGAGGGCCGCCTTCAGGGTGTCATGGTGGAACCAATGAACCGTGCCGGTTCCAGTGTTCTCACCAGTCATCTTGGTGGTGCGCCCGCGAAGATCGGTGGCGCGACCGTCCTCGTCGTATCCCCACTCATCTTGCTCGTCGGAGAGGTCTTCACCACTCGCAGCGATTCGCTCCATGTCCTCGCGCGCCTGCTTGTCCCACCGCTCACGGTCAAGCGCGCGCAGCGCCCGACGAAGCACATCGGAGGTCGACTCATCGGGACGCTTGTGGGCCTGGATTATCTCGTTGTCCTCCTGTGAAGGACGGAATCCAACGCTCATGATTCGAGCGTACAACGTTTGTTCAACATGGGGGGGATCTTCACTAGTGCCGTATCAGGCAACGTTCGCCCTGTTGTGACGCGCTGTCCGGGTGTCGGTCCGGGCGGCGCGGGCAGGTCATGCTGTTCTCGTGGCAGAACGAGTGCGGGTCCGGGAGATCGACGATGACGAGGGCCGGCGGCTGCTGCGGATCATCCGCAGGGGCACCGGATCGGTGGTGACCTGGCGGCGGGCCCAGATGGTGCTGCTGTCCGCCCAGGGCATGCCCGTGGTGAAGATCGCCGAGGTGTCGTTCACCAGCGACGACCGGGTCCGCGATGTGATCCACAACTTCAACACCGACGGCTTCGACTCGCTCTACCCGAAATACAAGGGCGGGCGGCCCAGGACGTTCACGCTGCCCGAGCGCCGCGAGATCAAGAAGATCGCGAAGTCCAAGCCGACCGAGCACGACCTGCCCTTCTCGACCTGGAGTCTGTCCAAGCTGGCGGACTTCCTGGTCGCCGAGGGGGTGGTCGACGACATCAGCCACGAGGGCCTGCGCATCCTGCTCCGCGAGGAAGGCGTCTCCTTTCAACGCCTGAAGACCTGGAAGACCTCCCGCGACCCCGACTACGCGGCCAGGAAGGCCCGCGTCGAGCACCTCTACGCGATCGCCGACGGCGAAGTCCTACCCGAGGAGGGCGAGCCCGAAGTCATCTTCTGCATGGACGAGTTCGGCCCGCTCAACCTCATGCCCCACCCCGGGAAGCAGTGGGCCGAACGCGGCGGCAAAGGCAAGGACCCCGACCGTGAGCCGCGCCGCAGACGGCGGGCCACCTACAACCGCTACGGCGGAGTAAGGCACCTGTTCGCCGCCCTGGACCTGGCCAGGGACAAGCTCTACGGCCACATCAAGCTGGTCAAGCGCCGCACCCAGTTCCTGGAGTTCTGCCGCTACCTGCGAACCCTCTACCCGCCGACGGTGCGGATCGCGATCATCTGCGACAACTGTGAGGATCATGGTGTGCCGCAGGGGGCCGGAGCCTGACCCGTGCGACAACTGGCCGCAGCTGCCTTGGAGTAGAACTGTCGGCCCCGGCCTCCTGCGGTGCGTACTGCCGCCGGCCCGGTGAACGTGTCCCGATAGGGGCTTTGCTGCACAAAGCACCGTCACAGTTCTGACCGTCCACCGGACCGGTGTCAGCCACCAGACCCAGTCCAAGGAGCCTCGTGACCGTCACCAGCATGCCCCAGCCGACGCTGCCCGCCCAGCGGGTCCCCGCCCCGGCCCAGGAGGCCGAGGACGTGATCCTGGGGGTGGACACCCACAAGGACGCCCATGTTGCTGCGGTCATCACGACCCTGGGTGCCTCGCTCGCTCAGCAGGAGTTCCCGACAACCGCCATCGGCTATCGCCAACTGCTCACCTGGGCAAGATCGTTCGGCTTCCTGCGTCGGGCCGGTGTCGAGTGCACCGGCTCCTTCGGAGCCGCGCTGACCCGAGTTCTGCGCCGGGAGGGCATCGACGTCATCGAGATCAACCAACCCGATCGTGCCACCCGGCGCAAGCGCGGCAAGACCGACGCCATCGACGCGGACGCGGCCGCTCGTGCAGTGCTGTCCGGACGGGCCACCACCGTGCCGAAGAGCGCGGACGGGCCCGTGGAGGCCATGCGGGTCCTGCGGCTGGCCAAGGAATCGGCGGTCAAGGCTCGCACGCAGGCGCTGAACCAGCTCAAGGCTGTCCTCATGTCCATCGACCCGGACCTGCGTGAGGTGCTGTCCGGCCTGAGTAACCCTGCGCTGGTCGCCACCTGTGCGGCCCTCGACGTCGATGACCGGGGCGAGGCTGTCTTCACGATGCGCCTGCTCGCCCGCAGGGCCCAGCACCTGTCCGACGAGGTCAAAGAGCTCACCCGCCGCACCACCAGGGCCGTTCGTGTCTGTCGGCCCCAGATGCTGGACCTGGTCGGCGTCGGGCCCGACAGCGCCGCTGTCCTCCTCATCGCCGCAGGTGACAACCCCGACCGGCTCGTCGACGAAGCGTGCTTCGCCGCTCTGTGTGGTGTCAGCCCGGTCGAACAGTCCTCCGGCAAGACCCAACGCCGACGCCTGAACCGCGGAGGCCACCGCCAGGCCAACGCCGCCCTCTACCGCATCGTGCAGACTCGCATACGCTGGGACGAACGCACCCAGTCCTACCTGCAGCGACGCACCGCCGAGGGCATGTCCAAGCGCGAGATCATCCGGTGTCTGAAGCGGTACGTCGCCCGCGAGCTCTACCGGTACATCCAGCCCCGAGTCACCAATCGGGTCCCTTCTGCGGCTTGACGAAACATAGGGGCTTCTATTCCCCGCACCTGACCACGAAGAAGTGCCAGCGGGTCGGCACCTGGGCCGCCGCGAACAACGTCGAGATCGCCTACACCCCGACGAACTCCTCCTGGCTCAACCGCATCGAAGCCCAGTTCACCGCCCTGCGCTACTTCACCCTCGACGGCACCGACCACGCCACCCACAAAGAACAGGGCAGCATGATCCGCCGCTACATCATCTGGCGAAACCGCCACGCCGACGACCGGCACCTACGCGCCGTCGTCGACAGGGCCAACGTTGCCTGATGCGGCACTAGCTACCTGCCGCCGCACTGAGCGTCAAAGCAGCCATCTGAACCACTCAAGGGTCACGTCAGGCGCTTAGTCACATCGGACAGCCGGGTCAGCAGCGTTCGCACTGGCAGCAGAATTCGAACACATGATTGAATCTGAGCATGCGCCCCATGCCAACCGACCTCGCCCATTGCCTCGAAGCGCGGCAGAGCGCCTACCGCCAGCTCGCCACCCGGCCGTGCACTTCGCTGCGACGCGAACTCATCCGGCTCTCGACGACGGGGCTGTTCCACCCGTACTGGGAGGGCCGCCTGACGACCGCCGCACGGTCGGCGATGTACGCGGGGAGGGGCACAGGAAGCTGACTGTGCGACGCCCCCGTACAGGGATGGTGCACTTCATGTCCCAGCTGCCACCTGATCAGCTCCGGCTCCGGGCGATCCTTGCCTACATCGACCGCCAGATAGCGGAACACCAGGCTGTGGCCGTCTATCTGCGGCTCCAGCGGGACGCTGTGCTGGCCGCGCTCGCAGACTCCGAGGGCCGTCGTCCGCAGCGGCCGGCACGCAGGCCGAAGGGCGGGGGCCATCTCCCCGCCCTCGCCCCGCCGTCGGCGAGGGATGTGGGCTTCGTCGTACAGCAGAAACGCACCCCGACGGGGCCCGAGCCCGCCGTGATCCACTTGGATGACTGCACCATGGTCGAGGGCACTCCGCATCGGATCAGAGCGGACGAGGCGCGGGCGGCACTGACTGATCCGAGTATCGAGCCGTGCCAGTTCTGTCGGCCGGACACCGAGCTGGGCGTTGACGTGGCGTGACCGGCCTGACCACTGTCCGGCCTGTACGAGGAATGGGCGTGCTCTTGGGCGCATGGGTGAGATGTGTCAGCGCATCGCCTCCGTGACGGATCGGAGCGCCGTCACCCTGGACGTGGGCGTCTACGGAGAGAGGTCCGAGGGGGAACGTGTCCAGCCGCCGGTGTCGGTCAGTCGTCAGTCTGGGTCGTGCCCTCGTCGAATGCTGGTACGTCGCCGGGCCTCATGTCGTGGCGGATCCGGAGAACCCCGACCGGGTGTCTCCACGCTCCTCGGTCCCGGGCGGTGTCCACGTCGATCTCGGTGACGGTGTCCGGCTCGACGAGTATCACGTCGAGCGGGGTCCGCGATCTCCACGACGTCGTGAAGCGCACGCCCGCCCAGGGGTGAGCGGGCCCGGCCGCGGTCAGCCGCTCGCCGAGGCTGCGGGCCACTTCGGGATGCAACGGCATAGTGCGGGCGACGAGCCGCAGCGTCCCGCCTTGGTCGTAGCGGCCGAGGAGTGCGGTCCGGGGACGGTCCAGGGCTCCGGTGATGCCGCCGACGATGGCCTCGGTCGTGTCCCTGCGGCGGATCTTGTACCAGCCGCGCACCCCGGGCAGGTAGCGTTGCGCCCCGCCCTTCAGCTTCCCTGTCAAGTTCAGCGTGTTGAAGCGAGGCCGGCGGACGGACAGCGTCAAGGACCACGCCTCACCTCCTCGCGATGACGTGCACCTTGCCCCCGGCCTCTGCCAGCTGCTGGCGAAGCTCTTCGTTTTCAAGTTGTGCGAGATGGAGGGCGCCGACGAGAGCTTCATTGTCTGCCTTCAACTGTCGGATCTCTTCCGCATCATCCTTCCGTAGTCGCTTCAACCTGGCGACCTCCCGGCGGAGGCGTTGTTCGCTGTCTGGAGTGCCGCCGAGGGCTCGCACCTTCTGGTAGAAGAGGTTCTTGAGGTCGAGGTGCCGTTGGGTGAGCGCGTTTCTCGGAACTCCTGCCTCTACTGCCAGAGCGACGATGGTTAGAGCGCCGCTTGAGTTCTCCGATTCTCCAGTGAGGATTCGTTCCATGGCCGCTTTAATGCGGATGCGCTCGTCGTGTGTGGGACTCACTCTGTTTCCTTAAATTTCTGTTTGGGATCCCGGATTCGGCGGGACCCGGTGGGCGCAGTTGCGCAGTGATTCTCGAAGCCGACGAAACGACTCACCGTCTCGCTGCCCAGCCACCAGGGCCCGGGCAACTGCACGCGCTTAGGCGCCGATCTCGCTGTGCACCGTTGGCAACTCCACCCTCCGCCCGCAAAGATCGCGGGTATGGCATCCCACGTGAACCAAGCCCGCGCCCTGTCCTTTGATACCGTTGCCACGCAGTACGCTGCGACCCGCCCGGGCTATCCACCAGCCCTTTTTGACGCCGTAGAGGAACTCGCCGGCCGAGCGCTGGCCGACGCCGACGTGCTGGACTGTGGGGCTGGCACCGGCATCGCCACCCGGCTGCTGAGCGAACGCGGCGCCCGCGTCGTCGCCCTGGAGCCGGGCGCCGGTATGGCCGCGGAGCTGCGCCAGGCCGAGCTGGAGGTTCCGCTGGTGCGGGGTGAAGGGAACCGACTGCCCTTCGCCGCCAGCAGGTTCGACGTGATCACCTACGCCCAGGCTTGGCACTGGACCGACCCGGCCCGCTCCGTCCCCGAAGCACTGCGTGTGCTGCGCCCGCACGGCGTGTTGGCCCTGTGGTGGAACCAGGCCGACGTCAGCGTCCCGTGGATCGCGGCGGAGGAGGACCGGCTCGCGCCCTTCACTCGCGGTTTCCCGACGACTGTGGCCGAGCTCTTTGCTTCGTTTCCGGTCAGGGTGGCTACCCGCGAGATCACGTGGTCGCGCCGGATCACCGTCGAAGAGCACGTCCGCAACCTCGCCACCCACTCGCACTTCGTGGTCATGGACCCCGTCGAGCGGACAGAACTCCTCGACGCGAACCGTACCGCGCTTGCGCGGCTCTTCCCCGATGGCGAGCTTGATGAGCCGTACCGGTGCGGTCTGACCGTCGTACGGCCGGCCACCACTCATGCCTGATCAGAGCTGGAACTCAAAGGGTCACTGAGGATGACGCGAGAGCGGTCGTGGTGGTCGGCTTGGGCGCGAAGAAGGTCGGCTCGGGCGCGCATTCGATGACCGAGTGGATCTGGAACGTTGAGGGCTTGCCCGTTCAGGGATTCTGCCTCCTTCCTCATGAGCCGGGCATGGCTATCGAGCCGTGCCACGTTCGAGCATGACGAGACGCATCGGTCCAGGCGAGGCGATTCTCTGTTGGTGACACGATTGCAGAGCGCCCGGTCGGGTTTATAGACACACATGAGCATGGCCGATGGGTTGTCATAGACCGCCAGTGATGGGTTCTGAAGAAGTGCACGAGCCTGCCGTGCGGTGACCACGGATCCGGAGAATTCAGGGGCATGCTGGGCCGCGTTGATCGCTCTCCGAGCTGCTGAACCAGATACTCCTTCACCGTTCGCCAAGTCATCGTTGAGCGCGGCGAGAGTGTCGGCAACCGACAGGGCCGTTTCAACGTCCAGGAGGTCATGGATCCCGTCCCGACTTCGGGATGCGTATCCGACGCTCATGGCAGTACGCATATGTCCGTACTGAATAGCGAGTGCGACCAGGCCGCCCGGACGCCTTGCTATATGCCAGGCCAACGTTCGACGAAAACGTGATACCCCGACAGCTCCGTACTTGTCAGCTGGGATCACCTCATGAGGGCGCCCAAAACGCTTGGCAAGGTCCGAAGCCCACATGGTGAAGTTTTCGATCCTCTTGTTCATCGTTTCTGGTATAACGCCGCCGAACAAATATCCCTCCGGGGTCAGGCGCTCAACGATGCGAATAGCCTTGACCACCGGGTCAATTGCAACCCACGGCACATCGCGTAGGACACCTTGAGGAACGTGATTCCCCTCGTCGTCGAGTGCCGTCTTGAAGACGCGGCTGTAGATTAGGTGCCGTCCTGACCTCGGATCGGGGCAACATCCCTTTTCGAGTCCCTGAACTTCGCGGGGGCGCATTCCGGTCAGGTACGAGACCGCTACGTAAGCGGCAGTGAGCAGATGGCGCCTTAGGGCCTCAACCTCCGAGTAGTCGATGAATTCCGTCCATGGAAGTCCATCGATTTGTCCAACTACCTCAGTGAGGACTGGAGCTGGTCCGCTGGCAGACAGAAGATGATCCCTCCAAGACCCTTCGATAACCTGACGGTGGACCTGGCGAATCGAAGCACCTGTCACGAAGGAGATGTACTTTGCCGCGAGGCCACTCCGGTTTCCGGCAGCCATACTGGGCGGCGATATTCCGGCAGTTATCAGCCCTCTTAGATATTCCTCAAGCGCAGCCCCACCCGCTGGAGTGGAAGGTGTCAGTTCACTTTGGGTCAGTATCTCTTCCCTCCTGTCGATGGCGCGAAGGATGTCGTCGGAAAAATCGTCGACCACGCGGAGGGCCCAGATGAGCAATGGGCCCATGGTTTGAGGTGTGATCGGGGCGGTGACGTTCTCGCCAGTGGACGATCCGGCTGGAAGGAAGTCATCGGCTCCTTCACTGAGCCACGGTGGTTCGCAGATCCCGATAGGCAAGGGATTCGAAGAGTCGAGAGCCCACAGTCGCGTGATAGAGGCCAGCACCTTCTGGACGGAAACGCGTGGCTGGCCTCGGCTTCCAAGATGGAGGGCATACGCTCGCAAATTCTCAGGAGTGCAATCGCGCAGCGAGGCATGACCTGATTCCTCCAGCCACTGGCAGAAGGCCCGCCATTTCATAGCCATGGGATAGACCTGGCCTGGAGACACCGTGGTTCGCCAACGGGATGGCTTTCCTATCAGAAAGCTTGTGGGCAGCGATGTGTTGATCAGCAACCAGACCAGATAACGCAGCTCTGATTGAAACGAGACAGGGAAGCGATCCCAATGAATCGTCTCGATTGATGTCCCTGGCCCGTGCGCCAGGCCAGCCAGATTCC
The DNA here is from genome assembly GCF_009184865.1 of Streptomyces phaeolivaceus. Taxonomy (NCBI): domain Bacteria; kingdom Bacillati; phylum Actinomycetota; class Actinomycetes; order Kitasatosporales; family Streptomycetaceae; genus Streptomyces; species Streptomyces phaeolivaceus. Next base: position 3,275,948 of record NZ_CP045096.1, read on the forward strand.
AGGACCGGTCTCCGAAGCGGGGTATCGGTCCGGTGAAACCCTCGGCTATCAGACCGGGGAGAATGGCATCAGCATCCGGAGCCGGATAGAAGTAGACCTCTTGAACGGAAACGGTCACAGATCGTACTGTCCTTCCAGGAGTCGCTTGACGACTTCCTTGTCGCCTGACGAGACTCTTGCCGACGCATCAGTCCAGATAGCGTCACCCAGCCGAGCCTTCAAGTCCTCCAGGCGCATAAAAGGAGAGCCCCACTCCTCTGCCCATATTTCGTCTCCCAGAACGGAGCGCAGACTGGCTATCGAGCGATGCAGATATCCCAAGCGGGGATGATGTTTTGGGTGTATCCGCGCGTTCGGGCAGGCCGTACACATCAAGAACGAGGCATTGCAGCCCATTCCCGGTGTGCTGAACGGACTGTTCTCGTAGTCGGAGCAGTCCGCGGTGGGCGTCTCCTGCCCGCCGGCCTCGGCGGACGCGGCCAGTTGCGCACGCAGGACGACCTGCTGAGCATGGGCGAGGGCGCTCTCGGCCCCTTTCGCGATGATCGGGACGGAGGCTTCCTGAACCTGGGGCTCGGGGAGGACGTAGACGCTGTCGTGGGTTTCCTGGCTGTTCTGACCGGGCTCTCGACGATGCAGTGCATTCACTGTCTTGCGCATCCTGCGCAGGGGCGCACCAGTCAGGCCGGTTTCGTTCAGCCAGCAGTCCGCAGCATTCTTCGTGAGTCCGATGCTGAACGGTGTGACGGGAGATAGGTTCCTCGACCCCGGCTGGGAGTTTCGCCAGACGAGGAGGAAGTCGAGGCTGTTGTCGGCAGCAGTGACGAAAGCTCTAGCGTGAGACGTCGCCTCCAGTGCCTGTGTGATCAGTCTCCCCGGGGTGTCGGCACCGCCGTCCGTGACGTTCCTCGTCTCGAAATGACGCCCCGCGCCCCGTCTTGGCTTTTCCAACTCCATCCGGTAGGTGGGGAATCCCCCGGATCCGCTGTCGGACATGGCCCGCGGTGTGCACATGTCTGATACGACCGTCGCGTTCAGCCCGAACTCCATGACAAGCAGAACAGACAGCGCATATGCTTCGGCGCGGCTCAGGAATAGGCGCATCCAGGTCCACTGGGCGTTGTCGCCCCCGAGCGCGGTGACGTACTGCGGAAGATTGCGCTTCCAGCCATTGTCGCGGCGGATGTGAGGAACGTAGCCGGTCCGGGTAAGGGCGTCCAAGGCTTCCCCGATGAGCCAATCCCGGCTCTGCGGTTCGAAGGCACCAGCGCGCCACTGATGAAGATGTGCAGTGTTGGATTGGATCCTGAGGTGGGCGGAGCGGAATATCTTCCGGGCCGCCGCACGTACCTCCTGAAACTCGTCCGGGGCCAGTGCTTGCTCCTTGGTCCTGACAGTTGGAAGCCGCTTGGCCATCGCGGATCTCGTCGCCTCGCTTAGGTCCGCTTGTTTGCGCAGGAAGCCGCCCAGAGAGGTGACTTGGTGGTAACCGTAGATGCCCTCAGGCCGACGCATCCGCCATCTGTTCCACAGAGCTGGCGTGAGGTCTTCAAGTCTCTGAGGCGGGATATCCTGTCCGGCGCAGAAGCGACCGAACGCGAGAAGGTAGAACCACATGGCTCGGCTGGACTTGAGGGAGTCCCAACCGCCCCCTGGAGCACACTTCTCGGAGAACCACCGTGCGAAGGCGTGTTGCAGCTCAGCGCTTACCGGAAGCTGGTCGAACTCGAAGGTGTCGATGTTTCCTTTCTTGTCGCGATGCTCGACTTTCAGCCCATCGTGCTGACGAGGGGCTGGCCGGTGATGTGACTCCGTCGGCAACGCGGCCTTCCGCCCTCGCCGGCTCACAGGACTGCCCAATCATCGCGCAGGTCCTGAATCCGGCTAGTTTCCGCTGCGAGTTGGGCGAGAATCCAGGATACGTCGTCAACTGCCGAGTCAGTCGAGTCGTCTGATGCTCGCCCAGGCGTGGCAATCAGAGAGTGCAATTGCAGGTCGGAAACGGGTGCCAGATAGATCTTGCGGGTGGTTTCGACGTCCGCGTGCCCGAGTAGGTCCTGGACCATGCGCCACGGATCTCCATAAAGGAGAAGGAAGTCCCGGCGCTCTTGAGGTGTCAGGCCGAGACGGACGTCCATGACATGGTGAAGCACAACCAGCATGTAGAGAGCGAAAGAATGCCGACACATGTGTGGGGTGCAGAAAGGAGGTTCAGCGATCGTTTTGGCCAGAACCTTCTGGCACCGGTCCGTAGCGGTGCGGAATATTCCCTCCCACGACGACGGCTGAAACGGTAGCCCTGACTCGTTGAGCCATACCCAAAGAGGCTCGGGACCGTCGGGTCCTTCCGTGAAAAGAAGAGCCCGCTCTTCGACACCTGCCTGTGCCAGTGCCGTCTTTCCGACCGTTCCGTCACGGTCGCGCCAGTGGAGAACCTTCATGCGGTGCCCCGAGACCGAAGTCACAAGACGCAGCTGCGGAAGTCTTTCATACCTTCCCTGACGTTGGGCCCGGCGGATGCTTGCCGCCCGGGTCGATTCACAGTACGTCTCTATCTCACCCACGACCGGGCTCGCGACGTAAAAGGTTCGAGCACGTTTCGACTTCGTTACCACCGGAGCAAGCCGACTTGCATAGTACCGGCGCTCGTCCATCGTCAAATTCGGGATCTCCAGTGTCAGTAGAGAGGCCCCCTCGGTAAGCCGAACCCCGGACGAGAACAACAGATTGGCGAAGGCCGAATTTCGATCCGCCAAGCGACCAGCCCAGGCCGCGTCGGGAACCCCGTCGGCAGAGAACCCGCGCAAGCCAACGTCTACCCACCGACGGAACGTCCTGGGCGTCAGCCAGCGCACATTACTGGACCTCGCGTCTTTGGCCCGGGCGGCAGGCACCTCCACGATCTGCCCGTGCCGCCCGATCGCCTCACGCGTCTCAATCGGACTCACGGACACGTACTGCTGCTTGACCGCCCACGAGTACAAGCGACCCAAAGCAGCGAGGCCACGGTTCCAACGTGCGCCGCCGACCTTCTCCGGATTGCGAATAGACCTCGTCCGCCAGTCCTCAAAGTCCCACAGATCGCTGGAAGTTGCCTCATCCCAGTTCTTGCCCCGGACCCACAGGAAATCGAAGAAGACGCAATAGTCGGTCGTATAGTTCCGCTTTGACTCCGGCTCAAGCCGGGAAAACGACGAACGGGCCAGAAACTGGCTCAGCCGTCCGTCGACCTGGCAGTTGGGCGACAACAGAATCGGAGTCCCTGGCCGGATCCCCGCACGTGTCTCGCGCTCCTCCAAGTCCTCCCAGCCGCCCAGCGCCGACACTCGGGTCGCCTCGACGACCCGCCTCGCCGACACCCAGTAGACACGCCACCCTGACACCACGAACCTCCCTGCTGACCTGCTTCAACACGCAGATTCAACAGGGAATTCAGCACGATCCCTTCCACACCGGACACCTCGGTCCATGACGTTAGCCACTCCTGGGTGGTCTTCACCTCGCTGGTCTGGGGGCAGAGCGTCCACGGCGCGGTCAGCCGGTGTCTGGTGAAGAGCTCCTCCAGGGCCGCGCGCCGGGCGGCGTACGGTTCGCGGAGCAGCTCGGTGCCGTCGATCTGGAGTACGTCGAAGGCGATGAAGTGTGCGGGGAGCCCCTCGGCGAGCCGCTGGGCGGTTCGTCCGCTGGAGGCAGCCCGGCGTTGCAGCGCCTCGAACGACAGCTGGTCTCCACCCCAGACGACCAGCTCGCCGTTTATGTGAGTTGCCGCTCGTGTCTCATGCCAAGCCCAAGTAGGGCGCGGTGATGTGCATTTCCTGTGTCACCACTCCTGCAGCTGCTGGCGACAGGAGGCTGCCTGCTGGACCATCCCGATTTGCTCATACAGCGCGGCTGCCTCTGCCAGAGTGCGGCGCCCGGTCCGCGTATCGCCGCGCTGGCAGGCAGCGTCCGCCAGGAGCCATAGGGCGGTGGCTTCTCCGCTCGGATTGCCGAGGGAGCGGTGGATGGTGAGGGCTTGGCTGGCGAGTTCCTCGGCCGTGTCGAGGTCGCCGCGCTGGCGGGCGGCATCTGCCAGGAGCCCGAGTGCGCTAGCTTCTCCGAGCTGGTTGCCGAGGGTGCGGTTGAGGGCGAGGGCCTGGTCGGCGAGTTCTCTGGCCCGGCCGGGGTCGTCGCGCCGGAGGGCGGCATCCGCCAGGAGCCCGAGTGCACTGATTTCTCCGAGCCGGTTGCCGAGGGTGCGGTGGAGGGCGAGTGCCTGGCTGAGGAGTTCCTCGGCCGTGTCGAGGTCGCCGCGCTGGCGGGCGGCATCTGCCAGGAACCCGAGCGCGGCGGCTTCTCCGCGTTGGTAGCCGAGGGTGCGGTGGATGGTGAGGGCTTGGCTAGCAAGTTCCTCCGCCCGGTGCAGATCGGTGCGCTGGAGAGCGGCGTACGCCAGGAGCCCCAGGATGTTGGCTTCTCCGAGCCGGTTGCCGAGGGTGCGGTGGAGGGCGAGTGCCTGGTTGGCGAGTTCCTCGGCCGTGTCGAGGTCGCCGCGCTGGCGGGCGGCATCTGCCAGGAGCCCCAGGATGTTGGCCTTTCCGCGTTGGTCGCGGAGGGTGCAAAAGAGGGCGAGGGCCTGGTTAGCGAACTCCTCCGCTCGGCCAGGGTTGGTGCGCTGGAGAGCGGCGTGCGCCAGGGTCTCCTGCATGTTGGCTTCTCCGCGTCGGTCGCCGAGGGTGCGGTGGAGGGCGAGTGCCTGGTTGGCGAGTTCCTCGGCCGTGTCGAGGTCGGCGCGCTCACCGGCGGCATCAGCCAGCACCTCTAGGGCGGCGGCTTCCCCATGCCGGTCGCCGATGGCGCGATAGACGGTGAGGGCGGCTGCTGGATCGCGTAATGCGATGGCCTGTGCGTGCAACTGAGAGTGGTTGAGCTGAGCGGCAAGACCCTCCGCAGCGGCTTGTTGCCTGTCGGCGAGTTCGCGCTGGTGGGCTGATTCAGCGCGCTGCGTGAGAGACATGCTGGTCGTCGGCGCGGCGGATGGCGCAGCAGCATTGACCTCTGGAGTGGGCGACTGACGTCCGATGCCCGACGGTGCCCACACTGCTCGGCGGCCGGCGAGGTTGGCATCGGTCAGAAGTAGTTGGACCATACAGCCCTGGTCTGGGCAACGTCGGGCTGCGGTAAGGCCACGGCGAGTGTGTTGGCGGGCCTGCTCCAAATCCCAGGAGCTGTAAGCAACGAGGGCCAGGACGTCGTGAGCGAGGGCTGTGTGATGGTCGCTGGTCTTCGACTGCTCCAGGACGTGGAGGGCATAGGCGGCAGCCTCGTCATGGTCGTTCAGAGCGTAAGCGGTACGGGTACGCAGGAGGAGCATGTCGCCAGGGAGGGCGCCGGGCAGTGGGTACGCGGACAGCGCCTCTGCGACTGCGGCTGCGACCGTGAGCGTGCCAGTGTCCACCTCGCTGAGGGCCTCGTTCGTTGTGGGATCGGGCTGGGCGGTGGGAGATGTTTCGGGGAGTGCTGCGAGGAGTGTGTGGGCCCGGAGTGCGTCGCCGGTTGCCAGCACGGCTTCAGCGAGAGCCACCCGAAGCGCGTAGGTGTCACCGTCGGCGGTTGTTCCACGCTGCGTTCCCTCCAAGACCTCTGACCCGTGCGTGTGCGGTGTGGTTGCGGTGGTCCAATGGGTGACGGCGTCTTGGTAGCGGGGCCGCTTCCAGGCGGTGTGGCCTGCGAGGCGGGCTGCTGTGCGGACTGCCTCACTGTGGCCGTCAAGGGACTCGTAGAGGGCGAGGGCCTGTTCGGCGTGGTGTTGCGCGGCGGGGTAGCGGGCGCGCTGGAAGTCCAGCAGGCTGCTGGCGAGGTGAGCGTCGGCGAAGACCGCGGACAGTGTGTCCGAAGGGCCGGGGACGGCTAGGGCGGCGTCGGCCAGCGCCTGGATCCGCAGCGTGTCCAGCGGCTGGGTACTCAGCGCGCGGGTCAGGCGGGCGGTCCACGCGGCGCTGTGTCGGTCGTCGCCGGTGGCGAAGCGGTGGTGGGCAGCGTGCAAGGACCATCGGTTGTCTACGGCGAGGGCTTCGTGGTAGTCGGCAGCCGCACGGTGCAGGGACGGAAGGACGCGTTCGGGCGGTGGCCGCCGTGCGTCGTGATCGCGCGCGGCCTCCAGGAGCCAGTTGCGCAAAACGGTGTGCACTCTCCACTGCCCGGTATCTGCGTCCAGGGGACGGATGTAGGAGCTGTGTTCCACGCGGGCGAAGGCGGCTCGGCCCGCCGCTTCGTTAGAGCCGCCGTCGCGTGCCACGGTAAGCAGGACGTCAGGAGTGAAGATTTCCAGGACGGCGGCGGCGTACAGCAGGCGCAAGGTGCCGTCGCTGATCCGCTCCAGGACGTGGCTGCGCAGCCATGCCCTGCGGGCCGGACCTGCCTGCTCGGCCAGGCCAGCGACCAACGCCCCGAACGCGGACGCCGGCTCGCGGCCGTCGGTGAGGATGTCCATGAGCCAGCTGATCTCGACGGGCAGCCCTCCTGCGGCGTCGGTCACCGCCACCGCGGCCTGGGCATCGACGGACAGGCCACGGCGGGCGAGGTACCTGCCGGTGTCCTTGGGTGCCCACGGCTCCAGCTCCACCCGGGCGATCCGGCCGAGGTCACGACCGTCGGCTGCCACCGAAGCGGGAGCGGTGGTACCGGCGAGCACCACACGAAGTCCCGGCATCTGGTCCAATAACTCCTCAAGGACGGTGACGAACCAGCTGGCGACACCGTAGGGGCGTCCGGGACGGGGCTGCTCGACGGCGACATCGTCGAAGTAGGCCAGCAACTCGCTGGTGTCGACCAGCAGCAGCAGCTGGCGCCGCCGCACCGCGCGGGCCACCTTGAGTAGCTGGCCGGTCCACTGTCTGCGCCGCTCGCCCTGCGTGAGGGGCCCGGCGGACACCTGCACAGGGGAGTGGCTGATATGGCCACCGAACCCGGCCCATTGCCGCACATTGACCCGCCACGGCCGCACGCTGCCGATTACCGCAGCCTTCTGCCGCAGCCAGCGCCTGCGCCACCACGGCGCCACTGCGGCCAACCTGCCGCCGACCTGGCGCAGCAGTTCCAGCGCGGCATCCTCCCCGCCCTCGGCCCGCACCACCATTCCCGACACCAGTACCTCGGCGTCGACCACCGCGCACGCCCAGCGGCTCGGCGGATGTGCAACCAGGCGGGCCAGTACGGTGGACTTGCCCATCCCCGACACACCCGTCAGCACGAGGAACCGCCCCGTGCCGCCCTCGGCCACCAGGGCGTCAACAGCTCTCAGCGCTGCCTCACGGTCGGTGAACAGCTCTCCGACATCTCTCATGCCCACCCCAGACCGCGCATCTCTCCATCTTCACAGCTTCTATGCCGGTAATCTGACATAAAGTCAGGCGCTGCAGAGGGTGAACAACGTGGAGAGTCTGACAGCCCGGCGACGACGGCACGAGGCGAAAGGCCATCATGGTGACAACGATGCAGAAGACCGTGGCCGTCGGAGGCGTTCTCACTACGGTCGCGACCGGCGTGGTCACCAACCAGATCACCGATCAGTGGAGTTGGACCTGGGCCGCAGCCCTGGCCGTCCTGGTCGCAGCTGGGGCCTGGCTGGCAGTCCTGACACTCGGTGGCAGCTCCTCCACCGGCCGCACCCGGCATCACATCCGTGCCGACCACAACGGCCGTATCGAGGCGTCTGGGGCCACCGGCCGCGACGGAGCCGTCATCGAGCAGACCGCGACGCGGGGCGGCACCATCACCGGATCCCCCGTCTCCGCCCGCAACGCCGACGTCGAGCAGACCACCGACCATGGCGGCCAGATCACGGACTCTCCCAGCGATATCCGGTAGCCACCCTCGGGCATCCCACCCGGCGCCCAGCGCGACACCCCCGACCTGAGACACAGCATCAGGTCACATAACGCCGTCAAGGACCAGTCCCTCCGGCAGTCGGTCGGCAGCACGGGCCAGGTCGGGGAAGCGGGACTGGATGAGGCTGCCTCGGCGGGACTGGATCAGCACGGGGCCGGGCCCCGGGAACGGGGTGAAGACCAGCGCCCGGTAGCCGTCGAACTTCGGCTGCACGACCAGGTCACCGGGCAGAGTGCCTGGCGTGGGCAGCTGGTCGCGGGCGTAGGCGCGGGCCAGCATCGGTTCCACCGGCGGTCGCAGCACCATACGCCCGGTCTACGGTCTGGCCGCCGAAGGCGCGACTTGAGCTGGCCCGGTCAGGAGTTATCCACAGGCACGAGCGGGGACCGGCGGCGGTCTCTACCGTGGTGCTCCAGCCGATCATGAGGACGGGGCAGCCGATGATGTACAGGGTGGATCTGGCGGTCCGGGTGGAGGATGCGCTGGACGAGCTTCCCGAGGAGGGTCGGCGCGAGGTGTTGGAGATGATCGCCGCGATCCTGGTCCGGAAAGAGTCCTGGCCGGCAGCGGGTGGATGGGACGTGCGGTTCGCAGCCCGGTCGTGGGTGGCGTTCACCGCGTACAGCGACGGGATCGACGTGTACGACCTGGGCTGGGCAGGCTGAGCACGACAGCCCACCCCCGTCCTGCGGGCCTCCAAATGCCCTGCACATCCCCCACGCCGCGAGGGCGGCGTGCGCCAGTGCTTGTCGTGAGCAGGATCCGGGGACTGGATACGCGCCAGGCCCCCGAGAGTGCGCGTCTCGGGGGCCTGGGTGTAGGGGGAAGGGTCGGTCAGTTGGTGTCGGTGTTCTCGTCCTGCTGGGGCTCGGGGGTCGTGCGGCGGTGTGTGGCGACGACTGCGGCGATGCCGCCGACGAGCAGGACGCCGGCGCCACCGATCAGCCATGGGGTGGCGTCGGCTCCCGTGCGGGCGAGGGAGCCTGCCGGGGCCGACGGCGACGCCGACTCCGCCCCGTCCCTGGCAGGGGTGAGCGAGGACTCGCTGGCCCGAGTGCCGGTTGCCGTCAGCTTCGGCTTCGACCCGCCGGAGGTGCTCTCCGACGGCGTGTCGGTCTGCTTACCCGAGGGCGGCCTGGTCGGGGTGGGCTGGGACTTGGGGGCGGTCTTGGCGTTGGTGATCGTGACGGTGACCGGAGACCCGGGCCCGGCGGTGAAGGTCTTCGCCTGTGTGTAAGGGTCGTAGCCCGCAGGAGCTGTGACCTGTTTGACCCAGAATTCGGCCCTGCGGTTGAGCACGGGGAGTTCTCCGGTGGTGGTGCCCTTGTGGCCGGTGGTCAGGGTGAGCAGGGTCGTGTCGCCGCTGCCGATGTTCACCGTGGAGCCGGGCAGCAGCTTGCCGGTCTTGTTGTCCCGGGCCTTGAGGGTGACGTGGGCGGGCTTGATTGGGTCGACGACCGTCACCCGGGCGGTGGCGCCGGGGGTGACGATGACGTCCTGGTCGGCCGCGGTGTCGTGCAGTGGGCTGCCGCTGGAGATTTCTTTGAGGCGGTAGACGCCCGGCGCGAGGTCGGAGAAGGTCAGTTTCCCCTGTGCGTCGGTCTTGCCGCGTCCGGCTTCTTGGCCGGCGGAGTCGAGCAGGAGGAACGTGGCGCCGGGGAGCACGTCCCCGGCCGGGTCCTTGGTGGTGATCTCGACGCTGCCCGGGTCTGGGGCCGGTGTCTGGGCGGGGGCCGAGGGGGTGGGTTCGGAGGGCTGGGCGCTCGCGGCCGGTGCCCAGGTGAGGGTGCCGGTCACCGCGACGGCGACGGCGGCGGATCGGACGAAGCGTGCGTGCACGAGGAGGAGGACTCCTTGGGTCAGCGGGTGGGGAAGGTCAGCGGGTTCGGCCGGCAACTGGGGCGGGAGGTGGCGGGGCGACAGGTGTGCTGCCGTGAGGCTGCTTGGGTGTCGTGGTGGCGATGTAGAGGGCGCTGCGGGTGTGGACGGGGACGTCCTGGACGGTGCGGTGCAGTGGCTCGGTGGAGATCAGCGAGGTGGTGAAGGCCGTGACGAGCGTGGTGGGCGTGCCGAACGAGAAGCGGGCCGTCCAGTGCGGCTCGCTGGGGTATCCGCCCCAGGCCCGCCAGGCCGGCCCGCTGGAGTCGCTGATGGCGTAGCGGTGGCGTACGACGCCGAGTCCTTCCGGGGCGAGGAACGTCTGTGTGCCGTCGGTCTTGACGTCGTGGCTCCACCCGCGGGTGAGCAGCGACGCATACGCCTCGTGCGGTGCCGTCTCGTCCCGGAACAGCCGGTCGTGGTCGCTGTGCCGGTCTTCGAGGTAGAGGTCGAGCAGTTCGGTGTGGACGTCGTGCAGCAGCTCGACGGGGGTGGTGGCATCGAAGGTGATCCGCCAGGCCGGCGGGGTGAACGGGGCCCGGTGGGCGCTGACGGTCCAGGTGCCCTTGCCGCGCTGGTCGGGCTGGGGGTCGTAGGTCGTCTGCAGTCGCAGGCACGGGCTGAACGCCGTGGCCGTGCCGTCGTCGGTCTGGGCGAACGTCCAGCCCTCGTCGTAGGGGAAGGCCCATGCGGTACGCGGGTCGACGGCGCCGGGCCCGGCGAGGTGGCGGGGAAGGACCTGCACAGTCTGGGCCGGGTCGAGGTTTACAAAGGGGTGGATCATCGGGGGCAGGGCTCCTGCTGGAAGAGTGCGGAATGCCGGGGCGCGCGGCGGGGGTGCGGCTCAGCGGGCGCGGGCGCCACTGCGGGTGACGGGCATGGCGAGGGACGTGTGCGCGGACCGGCCTGCGGCGCGGCTCGGCGTGGACGCGGTCCAGGCGCCGGGGAACCAGACGGCGGTGTACTGCTCGATGGCCTCGTGCAGCCCGGTGGTGACGGCTCCCTCCCACGGGGGCCGTCCGGGGCGGTGGTATGTGTCGAAGGTGCCGTGGTGCTTGGTGTTCGGCCGGGTGTTGGTCGCTTCGTCGCGGCGGTGGAACGTGCCGTGGTCGAGGAAGCTGAGGGCGACGGCGTCAGTCTCGCCGTGCTCCGGGTGGACGACCGCCAGGCGCAGGCCGCCGTAGGTGTCCGCGTGGATGGTGCGGGTGAAATCGATGCGCAGCCGCAGCGGTGCGCCGGGGACGGGGGCGGCGAAGTAGGTGTTGCCCACGACGGTGCTGTCGTGGAAGGGGAGGCACAGCTCGGCGAAGAACTCGGGGGCCTGCAGGGACAAGAGGGGTCTCCGGTAGGGGGCGGGCCGGGTCTATCGGCGTGGACCGGGCAGGGCCGGTCGGCTGGTGGTGCTCCAGCGCGGGACGCTGGCCGCGGGGAGCGCGGCCGGGCGGGACGAGAGTGCCCGCTGCACGTCGAGCGGGGTGGGGGCCGGCGGTCCGGGTGGAAGGATCGGGGTGAGCTGGGCCATGCCCTTGATGTAGCTGAAGGTCTCCTCGCGCCACCGGGGCAGCGGAGCCGGATCGGCGACGCACTCGGTGACGGCGGTGAGCAGGGCGACGGGCGTGTCGGTGCTGGCCGTGGCGTACCAGACGGGCTGGTCGATGGACTTGCCCGCCCACAGCTGCCAGCGGGCGTCACGTGTGGTCAGTTCGGTTTCCGGATCGAGGTCGCCGGTGGTGAACTCCATTCCGGCGTGTCCGTCCGGGGCCTGGACCGCGAAGACGCCCCAGCGCGGACGGTCGATCTCCCAGCCCTGTTTCAGGAGCGGGACGACGGCGAGGAAGGGGTCGTGCTCGTCGGTCCCGGAGACCGGCCGGGCGAGGTAGGTGTCCGGACCCTGCTCGTACGCCGTGGCGAGGACGGTGGTGAACGCCTGGACGAACTCGGTGGGGACGCGGTCGTTGAAACAGACGCCCCACGCCGGCGTGCCGAACGAGTCCTTGTAGGCGTTGATACGCCACAGCCCGTCGTCCTCACCCTCGGGCAGGTAGCCCAGGCGAACGCGCCGGTCGGGAGCGCTCAGGTACACGTTGGAGTCCTCGTCGTACCGAAGGTCCCAGCCGAGGCCGAGCAGCGGGGCGAGAGCGGGGTCGCCAGTCCCGGTGGTGGAGGCGAGATGGCGCGGGGAGACGTAGACGTCGCCGTAGATCTCATTGGTGTCGGGCACGAAAGTCCAGGGGGTCGGGGCGGTGGTGGGTGGCGCGGCATGAGTGTCAGGCGCAGTGGTTGTTGACCGGGGCGGGCAGCAACTGCTCTTCCAGATCTGTGGGTTGGCCGGTGTAGTGCAGGGTGCGCAGGCCCAGTTCGGCGGCGGCCTGGCAGTTGTCTTCGCGGTCGTCGACGAACAGCACGCGTGCTGGGTCGACGATGCCGGTGGCGGCCAGGGCGTGTTCGTACGCGGCCGGGTCGGGCTTGCACCGGCCCAGGCGGGCGGAGTACAGGGCGTCATCCATCAGCTCGCGCCGCCAGTCGGTGGCGTCCAGGACGTTGCTGAGGTGGGCCGGGGCGTTGGAGAGCAGCACCATCGTCAGCCCCGCGGCCCGGGCGCGGTACAGGATGTCGAGGACGCGCGGGTCGGTGCGGGTCCACATGGCGGTGTCGGCATCGCGCAGGGTGCGCAGCCACCGCGGGCCGGGGTGGTGTCCGAGCACCTTGGCCCAGTAGGCCAGATCGCTCAGTTCCCCTGCGTCGTACGCGTTGCGGGGAGCCCAGAAGGCGTCCTGGAAAGAGGGGAGATGCCGGTCGGGCCACTCGGCGAGGTCGGCGAGACGGGTCCACATAGCGGTGCCGGGCTGCAGGCCCAAAACCCCGTTGTAGTCGAGGATCAGGGCGTCCACACCGTTCGGGGAGACAGATGTGCTGGTCAAGGGGTGAGTTTCTCCAGGGCTTTGGGGGTGAGGGCGGCGACTGCGCCAGCGAGGAGGGCGGGCAGCAGCAGTGCAATCGGCAGAGCGGTGACGGTGGCGAGGGCACCGATCAGGGCGGGGCCCGCGAGCAGGCCGACGTAGCCGGTGACCGCGACGGTGGCGACCGCGCGGGGGCCGCCGATGCCGGCGGCGGTGATCAGGCTGGGGATCGTGATGGACAGCCCCAGGCCGAAGGCCGTCCAGCCGAGCAGGGCGAAGGCGATGGTGGAGCCGGCCAGTCCGGTGGCGAGGCCGAGCGCGGCCAGTGCGGCACCAGTGCGGACGACGCCGATCGCGCCGAAGCGGGCGGTGAGCCGGTCTCCGGCGAGACGGCCTGCGGCCATGGCGGCGCTGTAGGCGGCATACGCCGCAGCACTGGTTGCGGCCGTCGCGCCGAGGTCATGCAGGTGGACAGCCGCCCAGTCGGCAGCAGCTCCTTCACCCAGCAGCGTGGCAGCAGCAAGCGCACCCAGCAGCCACAATCGGCGCCGGGACAACCCCCTCTGCCCGTCCGAGCCCAGTGCACCACCGTGGTGGACGGGCTCGAGTGCCGGGCTGGCGACGGTGCGGGTGAGCCGCGTGGTCGCGCCTGCCGCCGCAGCGGCGCAAGCTGCCACCGCGGCAAACAGAACGGTGTGTGAGGTGTGAGCGGTGGCCGCGGCCAGCGCGGCACCGAGGAGGGCGCCGAGGCTGTAACTCGCGTGCAGCCGGCCCATGATGGGGCGGCCGTGAGCGTCCTGGCAGCGGACCGCCGCGGAATTGGCCGCGACGTCGAGGACGCCGTGCGCGACGCCGAAGGCGAACGCCGCCGCCAGGAGGCTCTCCAGACTGCGGCAGAACCCGAGGAGGGCAAGACAGGCGGCGAGGGCAACGGCACCGCCGGTCAGCAGCACGGGCAGACGGGCCGGGCTGGCGAGGCGTCCGCCCGCTTGGAGTCCGCCGACCATGCCGAAGGCGGCGGCCAGCAGGACCAGGGCAAGCCCAGCGGTACTCACCTCGGCGGCGTTCTGAACTGCGGGCATGCGCGCGCCCCAGACGGCCATCACCACACCCAGGCCGGCGAAGTACCCGGTCAGCAGGCGGCGGCTGCGCACCAGCTCGGGCGCCGCGGTCTGCCTCACGCGGCATGCTCCCCGGTAGTCAGGGCCGCCGGCGGGACCGGGGCAACCTGGACGTCGAGGGTGCGGTACACCTCCTGGGCGCGGGCTTCGGCAACGGCGGCGGTCGGCCCGGTGGTGATCAGAAAGCCGATACGGGCGGTGTACAGATCGCCGCCGTCCTGTGGCAGTACGAGCGGGTCGCCGACCTGTCGCTGGAAGCGCACACGCTCCACTCCCCCGGTCGCCTTCGTGACACGGCAGGCGGTGAGAGTGCCGGAGTAGGCGGGGTAGATGAAACGGATCGCCGCCCCCTGGTGGCGGGTGGGTCTTAGGTCGGGGGCACGTCCGCAGGCGATGTCGGCGGCGGCCCGCGCGAGGTCGACGCCGGTGGCCAGGCGGACGAGGTGGCCGATCATGTCGCCGCCCAGGCGTGCGTTGACCTCGATGAGCCGGGACCGGCCGCCGACCAGTCGTATCTCGACGTGCTGCACGCCGTCGGTGATTCCCAGGGCCTTGACGGCAGCAGCGGCGGTCGGTGCGACCTTCGCGAGGAGCGGATCGGCGGCGTCGACGGTGTGGCCGGTCTCGTCGAAGTAGGGTGCGGGGCCCAGGTTCTTGCGGGTCACGGCGACGGCGGTGGTGGTGCCGCGGTGGGTGACGCATTCGACGGAGACCTCCGGCCCGTCGAGGTACTCCTCGACCAGGACGCCCTTGTCCTCGCGGCTCCGGCTTGCGCCGACAGAGGCGAACTCGAAGGCGGCGGGCAGCTCTTCGGGCCGGTCGATCCGGATCACGCCGATGCTGCCGGCCGATGCGGCGGGCTTGATGACGGCGGGGAAGCCGAGGGTCCTCGTCGCCAGTTCAGCCTCCCGCAGGGTCCGGGCCGTCATCGACGCTGCCGACGGCACTCCGTGGCGGGCAAACAGCGTGCGGGCGGTGGCCTTGTTGCGGCAGGCCCGCATCACCTCGACGGAGTTCGCGGCCAGACCGAGCGCGCGGGCAAGGCGGGCGGTGGGGACGAGGTTCCATTCGTCCCAGGTGACGACGCCGGCAAGGTCGTGTCGTTCCGCCAGAGCCCGGCCGGCGGAGAGGAGCGCGGTGGTGTCGTTCAGATCGGCCACGGCGTGGTCGACGATGTGCGGCTTCTCCCACGACGGCTCGGCACCGGTCAGCAGGACGATGTCGTACGCCGCGGCCACCTGCTCAAGGCAGTAGCCGCGATCCGCCTCATCGCCCGGAGAGACGACGAGTACGAGGGGGCGAGCGGACAAGAAGGGGTTCTCCGAGTCGGTAGGCGGCAGGACGAGGGAAGAGAAAGGGGTGTCTCAGGCGGCCCGGCGGCGGCGCAGCTCGAACACGCCGGCCCAGTGGGGGTGGTCGTCGATCAGTCGGCGGGCGTAGAGGGCGGTGAAGTTGTTGTTCAGCCCGGCGACGCCGTAGGGGAGTTGGCGGCGCAGGTCTTCAAAGAGGTCCTTCAAGCTGACCCGTGTGGCGCCAGCGGCCAGGCGGCGGGCGGCCATGCGTTCCAGAGCGCGGTAGACGTGCGGGTTGTGTGCGTCGAAGACGTGGAACTGTTCGGTGATGGTGCGACCGCTCGCGCGGTTCGTCCCGAGGAAAGCGGTGGGCATGAGGTTCTCCACAGGCTGGGGGCGCAGCAGGGTCAGGTGCGCAGGGCGGGATCGGTGCGCAGGCGGGCGAAGGCGCAGAACAGGCCGAGGGCCTGCAGGGCGGCACAGACGGTGATGACGTGGCCCAGCGCGTCGGGCGGGGTGAGCGCGGTGAGCACGCCGGCGACGGGGAAGGGCAGCAGGAGGATGAGGATGGTCGCCGACAGGGTGCTGCCGAACTTCTCCGCTGGGATCAGGCGGGAGCGCAGGGTGCGCAGGACGACCGTCATGCCGCCGTCCGCCGCCATGAGGACCGCGACCAGGGCCAGGTAGGACAGGTAGTCGGGGGCCTGGGCGGCGGCGAGACAGGCGAGCGAGGCGAGGGCGGCGCAGACTGCGCCGACCGGCCACAGGCCCAGGCGGTCGATCGCGAACCGGCAGATGGTGACGGCCAAGAGGGTGGCCGCCGCGGCGGCGGACCAGACCAGGCCGACGGCAGTGGTGGACTGCCCGAAGTACTCAACGACGATCACGGGACCGGCCGCTTGGAGAAGTCCGGTGGCCAGGTTGGACAGGGTCAGCCCGGTCACGAGCCAGCCGAGCGCGGGAAGAGAGCGGATCGTGCGCCACCCGGTGAGGAGTCCGGCGCCGGACCGCGCCTTCGGCGCGCGGGCCGGGGCGACGGGTGAGGAGGGTGTACGCAGGGCGAGCAGCGCGGCGAGAAGGGAGAGCACGGTGATCACCGCGAGCATCGGCGGCGGCCCGGCGAGCAGGAGTACCCCTGCGAGGGCTGGGCCGGCCAGGGTCGAGGTCTGGTCGATGCCGAGCAGGACGGCCTGGACGCGGTGGGCCCGCTTTCCCGCTCGGCGGCCGGCGGCGGCGCCCGCCGTCTCGGCCGCGATGTAACTGAACTCGGTGAGCACGCCGGTCGTCGCCGCGAGCACCATCACGGTCGCCGTCGCCGCGGTGCCGGACGGGTGGAGGTGGAGCAGGACCGCGCCGACGGCGAGGGCCAGCGCGCGCCCCAGGGAGGCGAGGTGGAAGACGACGGCCGCCCCGCGCCGGTCGACGATCGATCCGGCCCACCCGAACGCCGCCAGCCGCGGGAGCCACTCCAGGGCGAACGCGGCCCCCGTCAGCGCGGCGGAGCGCGTGGTGGCCAGGACCATCAGTGGGATGCCGTAGGTGGACATCGCGAACGCGAGAGCGTCCGCCGTGCGCGGCAGGTAGATGCTGCGCATCAGCCCGGCGGCGTGGCGTGCATGCCGGGGCATCACAGCAGCGCTCACGTGACTGGCTCGGGCTCGAACGCCCGGGTGACCTGGGGGTTGCCGGCCAGCCACTGGATCAGGAAAGCGCGGGGACGGGCGAGGTCCGCCTCGGCCTCGTCGCTGGGCAGGCGCGCGGCGGACGGCCGCGGGAGGCCGTCCGCGCGCTCGGCCGCGAGCGAGGGCGCCAGGAGGTCGAGGACGTGGCGGATGCGGCTGCTGAACTCGCAGACCGGTGCCGGGTATGCGTGGCGTCGGGCCCAGCGCGCAGCCGCGTCGTACAGGTCGGCCAACTCCGAGCCCGACTCGGTGAGTTCCAGGCCGGTGCCGGGTGCGGTCCGGACGAGGCCGTGGGCGCGGGCCGCTTCGGCAGCGCGGCGCAGTTGGTGCGCGGAGAGGTCGGGGAGGGTAGCGGCCAGCCGCCTGGGCGGTATTGCCCCGTTGTCGTCTATCTCGGTGATCAGGCGGATCAAGGAGCGGGAAGCCAGCAGCTCGACGGCGTTGCGTACTTCGGCAGGGGTGAAGAAGGTGGTCATCGGCGCGGACCTCCCGCCGGGACGGCCGCCTTCGGGCGGGCGGTCGTGGGATGGGAGAAGAGATCGCGGTTGCGCCACGCGGGAGAGGACTCACCTGTCCGGGCCTGTGGGAGGGTTGCGGGGGCCAGCCGGGACTGGCTGCTGACCCACGGCCTCGGCGCGGGCTTCGCCTGCGGGTGCCCCCAGACCGGGTGGTGGGCCGCCTGGTTGAGGGGTTGCCCGGCGGACCACGCGGACAGGGCGCCGAGAACGGGGCTCAGGCCGTCGCCCGCCGGGGACAGCCGGTAGGGCCGTCCGAGGCCCTCGGTGTCGACCAGGCCGTCGGCGACGAGCTGTCGCAGCGGCGGGTACACGTTGGTCCCGTCGCTGCGGGGCATCACGATCCGGGCCAGGGCCCGTCCGCTGACCTCCTCGCGCGTCTTGAGGACCCACAGGATGGCGGCGGCGTGGCGCCTGGTGAGCAGGGTGAGGCTGTCCTCGATCTGCTCGATCGCGGGCAGCGGGCGGTCAGCCTTCTCCAGGTGCTCCTCGGCCCAGGTGACGATCATCGGCAGGACCGGCAGCAGGGCGGCCCCACGCTCGGTGTGGCCGTAGGTCACATGCCGTGCGGTGTGTTCGGTGCGCTCGACGAGCCCGGCGTCGCACAGCGCCTTGAGCTTCGGGTGGAGCTGGCCGTTCTGCAGCCAGGACACCTTGGCCGCCAGCTCCGTGTAGCGCAGCGGCGGACCGGAGAGTGCCAGCAGGATCCTCACGTTCCAGCGCGGGGTGATCATGGCGAGGGCTTCGGTGACCCGCGTGATGTCGGCATCGGTGTCAGGCGGCAGAGCGGTGACGGCCAAGGGAGGAACTCCTGGGTGAATGAAGGGGGATCGCCTGCGGTCAGCGGCTGTGCGCCGTGCTCTGGGCCGGTAGAGGCGGAGCCGGAACGGGCAGCGAGGGAGTCGGCGGAGACGGCGCTGGGGCCCGGACGCGGGCCAGGCTCTGCAAAACGGCGGTGACCGACTTGGCCTGGACGTCGCGGACTGCGACGGCTTCGGCGAGCCGCCGGGAGCCGTCGAGAAGGTGGGAGACCTCGTGCCGGCCGATCTGCCGCTCGGTATGGATGAGCCGGGCGAGGTAGTCGCGGTGGAAGTCGATGCTGCGCTCGGCGAGAGCGAGGTCGTCGTGCATGCCGAGCAGGGCGGAGAGCATGCCGGGCGGCTGGTCCTGGGCGCGTGCTTCGAGGTCGGCGAGCGGCGCGCCGTACAGGTCCTCGATCCGTCCGGCTGTCTCGGTGGACGTGAGGTGGGCCAAGCGGGGCTTTCAGGGTCGGCGGGCCGGGGCCGCCCCGGCACGCGGGGGTGCCGGGGCGGCGGACGGGGACAGGGGTGCGGTGGCCCTGAGCTGCGTCGTGCGGACCGGTCGGGCCCGCCGGTCGGGCGGAGGCATGGTGCGCAGCAGTTCGCCGAGGGCGGCGCGGTAGCCGTCGCGGGCATCGAGTGCCGCCTCCAGCCACTGCGCGTCGAAGTGGAGCTTGTCCGCCGACAGCTCGCCCATGTCGCGGTCCGGATCCATGTCCGCGTGCACGCGGTCGCGGACGCGGGCGACCTGCCCCTCGGTCAGAGCCAGGAAGGAGCGCAGTTCCAGGGCACGGGCGAGGGCGGGCGAGGCATCGTGGCCGGCGGCCGTCTCGTACAGCTCCGGGACCGGGTTCCCGAAGACCCTCTGCAGGTCGCCGTCCATGGTGCTGGCCTTGACCCGGCTCAACGGACGGGCCTTCCTGCCCGCCACGCCGACGCCGGCGCGGGTGTACCCGCTGCTCGGTGGGGAGCGCTGGTCTGGACTGCGGGCCCGGTTCGGGGGCGAAGGCGGGCGAGCCGTTCGGCGGCGAGGTTCTTCTTGCCCGGAGCGTCCGGGTCGAGGAGCCACCGCACGACCATGGCCCGGCCGTCGCGTGCGGTGACGGCCGCGTTCACGCGGTGGGCGAGGCCCATCGTCGGGCCGTCGACCTCGCTGGGCTGGGTTTCCAGCGCGGCGAGGAGGTCGTCCTCCGCTCGGTCGAGCGCCAACTGGGCCTGGACGAGAAGGCCGTGCCACTTGACGATGTCGGTGGCGTCAGGGTTCGCGGTCGGCGCGGCGGCGACCGCGGCCTTCAACTGGTTCATGTCCATGCCGAAGTGGGCTTCGATCCGTTCGGTGAGCACGCCCACGACATCCTCGGCGTCATCGGATATGCCGTCGGACAAAAGGGGAAACTCCTGTTCTGGAAAGACCGGTGCCTGGGGGAATGTGAGGGGCGGCCGTACCCGGCGGCTCAGTCGCTTACGGGCAGGTGCTGAATGCCTGTCAGTCCAGGCACATGCGGGTATCGCGGTAGACGTACGTGCCGGAGACCCAGCCCTTGACGCCGGTCGACTTGTCCGTGATGTAGAGCCAGTTGCCACTCTTCTTGTGGACGGTGAACTTGTGGCTCTTGTAGAGCACGCCGACCGCGGTGGACTTCGTGGTGGCCTTGGACCGGATGGTCACTGCCGACGCGTGGACCTTGTACGGCAGCGGCGGGAGGTCCGGACAGGTAGTGATGCTCGTGGCCGTCGAGGCAGCAGCGGCGGGGGCCGCACTCGCGGGCGTAGTGGACAGCATCGGCAGAGTGATTGCTCCGAGCATCGCCGCGGATATGGCCATTCGGGTGGAGCGCATGCGGAAGAAACCTCCGTGAAGGCATAGGGGTTGCGTGGAATGGCGCCGCGGGAGTTGTCCCGGCGGCTGTATAAGAGTCCGGAGAATCGCCGGTTTGGCTAACCGGCGATCGTCGGCTATGTTTCGCCGCCCGCGTCGGCTATGCCGCTCAGCGCGAGCGGCCGGGCGGGCGCGAAGCAGGGGCTTTCGCCACACCGGCGGGGCGGCTGGCTGCGGCTGCCGGGCGGACCGGTGGGAGAGGACCGGCCTCGCCGGTAAGCCGGTCGTCGCACCACTGCAGGGCCTCGCCCACCGTGTCGAAGCCGCCCTCGCGCAAGGTGTGCGTCCACGCGTCGGTGTCGACCTCCTTGACCACGACGCGGAACGGGCTGGGGGCTCGCTCGTCCAGGGCGCGCAGGGCCACGACGGTGACCATGTCGTCCGGGTCGTCGCAGGTGTAGGAGTAGCCCATGGCGTAGTGGTCGCCGTCGCCCGCGAGGCGTCGCTCCAGCGCACGAGTCGTCTCGTCCGCCGGCGGTGGGCCCAGCTCCGGGTCGAGGCCGATGGCGTCGGGCGGGCACCCGCGGTGGATGAGCCAGGACTGCGCCATCGCGGGCAGTGGCAGCAGGGCCTGCTCGAAGTCGAACGTCTCCTTCTCCCGGTCCCGCTTCAGGTGAATGGCGACGTATTGCGGCATGCCGGGGTGCCCGAGAGTGGCGGTGCGGTCGAAGAGGACGTAGTAGCTGTGCGCGCCGTTGGGGGTGTGGTGTTCGGCGAGGGGGACGAGCATGTCCTCGCGGACGGCGACCTGGCGGTAGAAGTCGAGGTACATCTCCTCGTCGGCATCGAAGTCGTCCAGCTCGAAGTCGACTTGGGGGAGGGACTTCCGAGCCGGCGCCGGTTCGGTGGGAGACAACAAGGGCCTTTCGATGGAGTTCAGCGGCGCTGCGCCGGGGCGGACGGCGATGTGCCGGGTCGAGCCGGGACCTTCGGCGCCTGGGTCGTGGGCGTCCGGCGGGCGGCGAACAGCGCGGCGCGTCCGGCGTCGGTGAGTGAGACCGGCTGGCCGGCGTGCACGGGGTGGCCGGTATCCCTCACGACCAGGCCGGCGTCCTCCAGCCGCTGCAGCTTGGCGTGAGGGATGCGGGTGCCGGAGGCGGCGGTGACGGACATCCGGCCGGTCAGCAGGTGTTCGTAGAGCTTGGCGCCGCCGACGATGGCGAGCAGCGCCGCCTGGTCGTCCGTCGAGAGTGGCTTCGCGCCGGGCGCCAAGGCCGCTGCGGCGGCCTCGATGGGCTCCAGGGCGGCGAGCACCTTCCGGGCAGCGGCGTCCCGCGCGTCGGTGGCCTCCTCCAACTGGTCCACTGATAAAGCCAACGGTGCGGTCGATGCGCGTGAACAGGGCGTCATCGACGTCGAACTCGCCGCTGGAAAGGCGGTTGAGGAGGCGGAGGTAGAAGGTGACGCTGGTCTGGACCTTGGCCAACTCCCTGTACCGGTCGACCAGGTGGGCGTGCGGCTCGTCGAGGAGGCCGCGGTCGCGGTAGGCCCACAGGGTGTCGATGTCGTGACCGGTGACGGCTTCGAGGCGATGGTCGAGCGGGGAGACCGCACGCCGGGCTGGCGTCGGCGCGGGTTCAGGGGGCATAGGCGAGGCTCCGTGCGTTCAGCGGGTGTGATGGTGCGCGGGGTTGTGTGCGGGACGGGGCAGGCCCGGCAGTGCGGTGGGCGGCGGACCGGGCCGGGGCACGGGAGTGCGGGCGGTCAGCTGCGGGGAGCGGGAGCGTGCCGCGTGGGTGCGGGCGCTCAGCGGCCGACGGGTCATCCCCAGGCGGCGGCCGACCTCGTCGTAGACGTCGTTGCCCGCACGCGGCCGGATGGCGACGACGTGGATCTCCTTCGGGTGCGCGGACTCCGCGGGCGCCGGGCGAACGCCGTAGACGACGCGCCAGTCCTTGCGCGAGTCCACGAACAGCTTCCGGAATCCCTCCAGGTCGCCGTCGAGGCGTAGCCCGAAACGCTGCGCGTTCACGACTTCCTGCAGGTAGGCGAGGGTCAGGTCGCGGATGTCGCTGGGGGCCTGGAGGAGATCGGTCAGCGCGCGGGGGTCGAAGCTCAGTCCGAAGGCGGGCTGCCCCTGTCCCGCGGTCATGACGTCGGCTCGTCCGGCTCGGCGGCCTCCGCCCGGTCCGCCGCCGTCTCCGTACGAACGGATGGCGGCGGGCCGGGCAGAAGACGGTGCGCGGGCCGGTCGGGAGAGGTCATGCAGGCCGACAGCGGCCCGCCCGGTGCGCGGATCGCCGCAACGGCGTGGGTGAGGAAGTCCCGGTGCCACACGAACAGGCCGGAGAGTCCGGCTTCGGGGTCCTTGTGCTGCTCGTACGCAAGCCACAGGGCGTGGAGCCAGGCCACGACATCGTCGTGCTCCTGCCACTGCAGACACCAGGGCGCAGCGGTGGTGACCTCCGACCCGTAGACCGGGAGGAAGAAGTCGTCGACCCAGTCCGACAAGGCGTCGAGTTCGTCTTCCCTTTCCTCCCCGTCGAGTTCCAGGATCGGGTGGGGCTCCGGCAAAGCGGCGGCAAGCGGTCCGCCGAGCCCCGGCATGCCGAACGCGGCGAACGGCGATCCGCTCGGCTCCGGGGCGGACGCGAGGTGGTCGAGTTGCTGCGCCTGTTGCGCCGACTGCTCCATGAGCCGTCGGACGCTCGCCTCGATTCCCTCCAACTGCGGATCGGGAATGCGAACCGGCTCCAACTCCCCATCGTCAGACGGTTTTGTGGACTCGGGCATGAAAAGGTTGGCCTCCTACGAGACGCGGAATGAGAGAAGGGCGAAATCGGCGAGGTAAAACGGCCAGCGAGCCATAAGTCCGCTTCGCCGGATTGCCGACTTGGGCGCCGGTCGCCTTGACGGGAGGCGCGCTCGCGGCTCAGACGGTGAGAGTCACGTCGTCTTGCGTGAGGGTCTCGCGGATCGTTTCGGTGAGCCGGTCGGCCGCGATCGACGCGTAGTGCTCGGTCTTCTCAACGCCGATGAAGTCCCGGCCTTCCAGTAGGGCGGCGACGCCCGTGGAGCCGGAGCCGGCACAGAAGTCGAGCACCGTGCCGCCCTCGGGGCTGATCTTGACCAGCTCGCGCATCACCTCGACGGGCTTCTGCGTGATGTGCTGGCGCTTCGCCCCCGAGGGCTGCGACGCGGAGTACATGCCCGGTAGATAGACCGGGTTGCGGGAGCCGTCGATCGGCCCCTTGCTGGCCCAGACGATGAACTCGCAGTTTTGCGTGAACCTCCCGCGCTGGGGCCTGGCCTGCGGCTTGTGCCAGGCCAGTACCCCACGCCACAGCCAGCCGGCCGCCTGGATCGCGTCCGTCGTGGTCGGCAGTTGGCGCCAGTCGGTGAACAGCAGCGCGGTCCCGCCGGTCTTGGTGAGGCGGTGGGCCTCGGTCATGATCTGCGTCAGCCAGAACGAGTAAGACCTCTGGTCCATGTTCTCGCCGGTGAAGTCGGCGAGGTCGTTCTTGGAATCGGCAGAGGTGTACTTCTGCTTCGCGGAGCGGGTCGTGCGCTCCTTCGCAGTCCTACCGCCCGAGTTGTACGGCGGATCGGTGATGACGGAGTCGACGCAGCCGTCCGGAAGGCCGGCGAGAACACTGAGGGCGTCGCCCTGGTGCAGGGAAAAAGGCAAAGAGGAACCCCTATTCGGGTGCGGAGTCACGGAGGTAACCAACCGCCTCGCGCAGGAGTCCTCGCGGGCCGGAATTGGGCATACAGAAGCCCAGGGCCGCAGACCGAGGAGGGCGAGGGGGAGTCCAAAAACTGTAGAGGCGAAAGCGCCGACGGCCAAGAAGCGCGTTGCTGAGGTGCCGGATTCCGATACCTCACGCCGACTTTTTGGTCAACCGCCGATTCGCGCTTACTGTTTTTGAACCGCCCGGCGCACACCGCCGCTGGCTACTCCCCGCCCTACCTCACGGAGGTACCCCCCTGCCTCGGCACACCTAGCTCACGGCCCGGCCACGCGGAGCGAGCGGCAACTCGCCCGCGCCTGCCCGTCCCGATCGCCCACCCCGGCCGCCGCGCCCTTCCACCACGCCTCGCGCACGCGGCACGCCGGACACCACACCCCGAAGGACACGCTCATGACGTCTCGCTACCCGCCCCCGCCCGAAAACGCTGACCGGCGAGCGGTCCGCTCCGGTTGAAGGCGCTCGCCGCCGGCATCGGCGTCGTCTTCCTCTCCCCGATCCTGATCGCCAGCACCGGCATGATGCTGGCCTCCTCCGCCGACGCCGTGCAGAGCAGCGGCTCCTTCAGCAACTGCCTGACCGACCTCGACACCGACAAGGTCGCCGAACAGGTCACCAAGATCCTCGACGGCGCGTCCGGCAAGAACGTCCACATCAAGGGCCTGGACCTGCCCGCTGAGCAGGTCCCCAACGCGGCGACGATCGTGGCCACCGGCCTCTCGCTCGACGTCCCCAAGAAGGGACGGATCGTCGCGCTCGCCACGGCGATGCAGGAGAGCCGACTGCGCAACCTCAACTACGGGGACCGGGATTCCCTCGGCCTGTTCCAGCAGCGCCCCTCGCAGGGCTGGGGCAGCGCCCAGCAGATCCGCGACCCGGTCTACGCGAGCGAGCAGTTCTACAAGCACTTGCTCAAGGTGAACGGCTGGCAGCAGATGACCATCACCCAGGCCGCCCAAGCCGTGCAGAGATCCGGCTACCCCGACGCGTACGCGCAGTGGGAGAAGCTGGCCACCGCACTGCAGGAAGCCATCGCCAAGACCTTCCCCGGCGGCAACGACGCGGACAGCAAGGACGCAGACCAGGGCAAGCAGCCATCGACCGGCACGAGCGGCTGCGCGCCGGGCCAGGACGGATCCGGCTTCGGCCGCATCCCCGAGGGAAGCGTCCCCAAGGGATACGCGATCCCCAGGGACGCCGATCCGAAGGCACGCAAGGCCATCGAGTGGGCGATGCACCAGCTCGGCACGCTCTACCAGTGGGGCGGCTCCTGCACCAACGCGCACGGCCCCGACCCCATGGGCCGCTGCGACTGCTCCAGCCTGATGCAGCAGGCGTACGCGCATGCCGGCGTCACGCTCACTCGCACCACCTACACGCAGGTCAACGAGGGTAAGGCGGTCCCGAACGCCCAACTTGAGCCCGGTGACCTGATCTTCAGCCGTGGCACCGCCGCCCGGCCCGAGCACGTCGGCATGTACATGGGCGAGGGCCTCGTGATCGAGGCGCCGCGCACATCGAAGCCGGTCCGGATCACCCCGATCAAGGACTGGACGATTCTCGCCGCCCGCCGCGTCCTCTGACGCCGCCCCCGTCCCGGCACCGCTCCGGCGGGCCGCCGCCGCGGCCACTTCCGCGCCCCGAGCGCGCCTCCCTCTCCGCTTCCCCTCTTTCCGGCGGGCCCTCGCCTGGCCCGCGTATGCAAGGAGCCCCGCCACCCCTATGTCCGTCTCTCTCGCAGACCGCGTCATCCAGCTCGCCTATGACCCAGGAATCTCGCCCAAGGGCGGCGGGTTGCCCGGGCTGAGCGTGCTGAAGAACGTCGTCAACTCGATCAACCTGTTCGGGATCATCGCCGTCGTCGGCGCCCTCGCCGTCTCGCTCGGCGTATGGGCCTGGGGTCACCACACCGGTGGTCACCAGGCCGAGGCCAACGGCAAGAAGGGTGCGGTCGTGGCCGCGGGCGCCGCCCTCGGTCTGGGCGCCGCGAACGGCATCGTCGCCTTCTTCTCCGCCCTCGGGTCGCAGGTCCGCTGATGCGGAAACGATTCCCCTCCTTTTCGCTGTCCTCGTACGGCGCAGGCTGGTCGGCCAACCGGCGCATCGCGATCGTCGCCTGCGTCCTCGCCGTCCTGCTCGCCATCGCCGGGATCGTCGCCCTGCTGACCGGCGGCAGGGACGGCCACCCTGTCCCAGACGCCGCCGCGCCTACCCCGGTTCACAGCGCGTCCTCCTCCGAGGCCGCCCCGGAGCCTTCCTCCGGATCCGGGTCGGTGCCCAAGCCTCCGCAGATCGCCGAGCCGGTCGCCTATTCCAAGGCGGCGGCCCAGATGCTGTGGTCCTACGACACCCGCGACACCAGCCGCGACCAGCAACTCGCCGGTATGCGCGCCTGGATGACGACGGAGACCAGGTACGCCGACTGGGCCTCGGTCTCCGGCCAGGTTCCCGATCCGGTGCTGTGGTCGCGGATGGCCGACCAGGACCAGCACGCCACTGCCAGCGTCACCGAGGGCCACTACCCCTCCGCGTTCAAGCAGGCACTGGCCGACGACCCGTCCGCGATCACCGAGGCGTACATCTACGTCGTCACCGTCAACGGCAAGCAGCAGATCGCCTGGAAGAAGGGCGGCGGCGGAGCCGAGGAACGCGCCGTGACCCTCGCCGTGCAGTGCCGCCCGAATCACGACTGCACCTTGGCCGCCATCGCTCCGAGCGTCACGCAGTGACCCGCGCCTGACACAAGAATGGAGGAGTAACTCCCCGTGGGTTTCTGTGACTTTCCCCTGGCAGACAAGCTGTGCGCCGTCGGCGACGCGGTGGATTTCGCCTCGGACCCCGGCAAGGCCATCGGCGACTGGATGGCGAAGTCGGCAGGTGAACTGGCAGCTGCCGCAGCCGATCTGGCGGCCGAGGCGGTCAACACCACCACCAAGGTCGATCTGAACGCCGGCTGGTTCCGCGACAACTACGAGCTGCTCTTGCCGCTGGGCCTGGTTCTGCTGGTGGCGACGTTCTGCGCGCAGCTGGTCCGGGCCGCCGTCAGACGCGACGGACAAGCCCTCACACAGGCATTCACCGGCACCATGTCGGGCGTTCTGTTCGCCTTCTGCGCCATCACCCTGACCACGGTTGCCGTCGAGGTGGTCGACGCCGTCTCCGACGGCCTGTTCAAAGCCGCGAAGCTGGACATCGCGTCGGCGGTGCGCCGCATCGTGAAGGTGAACCAGATCGCCAGCCTGTCCGGCCTGGGCTGGCTCGTTACGGTCGTCACCGGTCTCGGCGCCGCCCTCGGCGCCTTCCTCTACTGGTGCGTGATGATGGTCCGCAAGGTCGGCATCCTCGTCATGGTCACCCTGGCCATCTTCGCTTCCGCCGGTGGCGGGTGGGAGGTCGCACGCCGCTGGCGCAAGGGCTGGATCGAAGCCACCGCCACCCTCGTCGTCTCCAAGCTCCTGATGACCGTGATCTTCGTACTCGGTATCGCTGCCATGGGCAAAACCGAGGCCAAGGACGGCATCGCCGCTCTGGCCGACGTC
The DNA here is from genome assembly GCF_009184865.1 of Streptomyces phaeolivaceus. Taxonomy (NCBI): domain Bacteria; kingdom Bacillati; phylum Actinomycetota; class Actinomycetes; order Kitasatosporales; family Streptomycetaceae; genus Streptomyces; species Streptomyces phaeolivaceus. The sequence goes on from NZ_CP045096.1 coordinate 3,303,112, forward strand.
ATGTCCGGCATCGTGATCATGATCCTGGTCCTGCTGTGCCCGTACGCCGTCTTCAAGTTCGTGCACTGGGCGGCCGACGGCACCGACGGCGAGTCCATCCACCGGGCCGGTGGCGCTGGAGCCCAGATCGCCAAGGCCCACGCCGAGAAGGCCGCCCGCAAAGCCGCCGCAGCTGCGGCCACCGCCGGAACCGGTGGCGCTGCAGCCGGAGCAGGCGCCGCACCGCAGGGGCCCGCCGCCGCTGGCGGGGGCGGTTTCCCCGGCGATGTCGCCGCCAACCCGACCGGTGGAGGCGCAGACGGCAGGGAAGGTTCGCAGGGCGGCGGGGGAACGGGCGTCTCGCCCGGTGGCGATGCCGTCAAGTCCGGTCTGGAGAAGGCCGTCCAGCCCGGGCCGACGAGCGTGTCGGACGACACCACCGGCCAGGTGGGCGGCAGCCCGGGGCCGGGCGGATCCGGCGCGAGCGCCGCGTCCGGCCAGGGCGGCGGATGGCAGTCCGCTCCGCCGACCACGACTCCGCCGCCGCAGGGAGCACCCCCCTCCCTCGGCTCACAGAACGCCACGTCCAGCGGGTCGGCATCACCGCCGCCACCGACCGGCCTCTGATCCCCTGCCCGACTCCCGGGGGTGGGATGTGCACGCTCCCTCCCGCCCCCGGGTTCCACCCACGCCTCCAGGAGCCGCCCCTTGACTGATCTCTCCGTCGCCCCGGTCACGGTGAAGTTCCCGCACCGGTCCCGCCGCGGCATCCTCCTCGGCCTCTCCTTGCCCCAACTCGTCCTCGTGTCGTGCACGTTGGCGCTGCTGCTGATGACGGTGATCTCCACCGGACTGCTCGGCGCCGTCGCCCTGGCCCCGCTGTGGGCTGCGTCGGGGGCGCTCGTCGCGATCCGCCGGCACGGCCGCTCCCTGATCGACTGGGCGCCGATCGTCGCCCGCTACGCGCAGCGCCGCCGCACCGGCCAGATGCTCTGGCTCGCCCGGCCCCTCACTCGGCCCCGGCAGGACGGCATCCTTCACCTGCCCGGCACCGCCGCCTCGCTCAAGGTCGTCACCCCCGGCGACTCCGCCAACGGGGCTGCCGCCGTTTACGATCCGCACCGCCAGACCCTGACCGCCGTCGCCCGCGTCACATCCCGCGCATTCGCCCTGCTGGACGCCGCGACGCAGAACCACAACGTGAACGGCTGGGGGCGTGCGCTGGCGGGTATCGCCCGCACCGGGCACGTCGCCACCGTGCAGGTCCTGGAGCGCACGGTCCCCGACTCCGGCGACACCCTCGTCCGCCACTGGACTCAGCACGGCCAGCCCCAGACCCCGGTCGCCGGGCAGATCTACTCCGAACTGGTCGCCTCCGCCGGCCCGGCCGCCGCCCCGCACGAGACCTACCTCGCCATCTCCCTCGACCTCAAGGCCGCCAAACGCCTGATCTCGCAGGCCGGTGGAGGGCTGCCGGGCGCGTTCACCGTCATGGAGCAGACCACCGCCTCCGTCGCCCAGGCCGCCCGCAACGCCGGACTACTGGTCACCGGGTGGCTGAGCGCCCGGGAGATCGCCGCCGTGATCCGCACCGCCTACGACCCGCAGGCCCTCGCCGCGCTCCAGCAGTGGTCCGACACCGGCCGCGCCGAGGCAGACCCGGCAGCCGCCGGGCCCGTCGTCCAGGTCGAGGAGTACGACCGGCTCGCCACCGACACCGCCCGCCACGCCACGTACTGGGTGGAAAACTGGCCGCGGACCGAGATGGGGGCCGGGTTTCTGCACCAGATCATGTTCACCGCCGGGGTCCGCCGCAGCCTCTCCCTCATATACGTGCCGCAGCAGCTCGAGTCCGCGCTGCGGGACGTCCAGCGGAAGAAGGCGGCGATCATCGCCGATGCCAACGAGCGCGCCCGCCGCGGCCAGGTCGACAGCGAGGAAGACTCCGTCGAGTACGCCGACGTCAAACAGCGCGAGCGCCAGCTCATCGCCGGGCACGCCGACGTCGCCCTGACCGGCCTGGTCACCGTCACCGCCGACACCGATGCCCTCCTCGACGCGGCCTGCGCGCAGATCGAGACCGCCGCCGTCACCGCCGGCGTCGACCTGCGCCGCCTCAACTACCAGCAGCCGACGGCCTTCACTCTCGCCGCCCTGCCCCTCGCCCGCACCGCTCTGTAACGTCCTTCCAGACTCCGGGACATGCGCTGACATCCCTCAACGACGACGAGCTGAGACGCGAACTGCGCGCCCTGCTCACCTCCTGCCAGGAACGGGCCGCCCGCCACCGCGCCGCCCTCGATCAGTACCGCGACAGCGACGGCAACGTCACCGAGGGGAAGTACGCCGACTACGACGAGGCCCCGATCAGTACCGCCCTTGAGGCCAGCGACCGGTTCGACACGGTGCTCGAACGCCTCGCCGACCTCGTAGGCCCGCCGGCTCCCCGCGCGTTCACGCTCACCTTCGCCGGACGCGAGCGGCACAACGCCCAGGCCCCGACGAGCTTCGTCGTCAACGCCGCCAACCTCGACGACGCCGCCCGCGTACTGGCCGGCCTCCCGAGCCGGCACAAGTGGTACCAAGCCGACGCCGCCCGCGCCGAGGAAGGCACGGACGTCGTCCACCTGCCGGAGCACAGCCATGCCGGCCCGCCTTCCTCGGGCCACTTCGTCGACCGTCGCGGCGAACAGAGCCCGCGCCCGTCCCCAGGCCAACGCCACAGCGCCCTCCGCCGCCCGTCCCGCCCCGCCGCCACCGGTCCACGACCGGCCGCTGACCCCGCCTCCCCGGCGGCAAGGACCCCCCATTGACCCAACCCCGCACCACTGAACTCGACGCGCACCCCTACCTCCGCGCCGCCAGCGCCGGAGTCCGCCATCACACCCGGGCCCTGGCCCGGTCAGCGCCCCCCTCCCCAGCGCCGGTGGATCGCGTGCACCTCGACGTGGTGCACGCCCATCTGACCGCGCTGCACCACCTGCTCGACCAGCTCGCCGACCTCGCCCGGCCCCCGCACCCCGCCGCCGGACGACACCTCGCCACCGCGCGCACCCGGCTGTTCCAAGCCGCCGCCGGCGTGCACGACGCCTTCCATCTCCTGCCCGTCGCGGACCAGACCCCGACGGACACGGACTGCCACCCCGAGCGGCTGCCCGAGGGACCGCCCGTCCTGACCATCTGCCAGCGACACCTGGCCGCAGGCCACGTCGTCCGCCGCAAGACCACCCCGAGCGACCTCAACACCCCGCTGCACGGCCACACCACCACCTGCAGCCAGTAACCCCCACCACCGAAAGGCCCTCAATGCGCGCCCTGAAGCGCTCCACCTCCGCTGCCGTCATACTCGCCGCACTCGCCGGCACCGCCACCCTGGCCACCGCCACCCCGGCATCCGCCGCCAGCTACCACTGCAAGACCAGCAGCCACTCCGTCGACGCCCCGTCGTACAACGGCCCCGACTCCGACAACTGGGACTTCGAGGTGACGCTCTGCGCCATGCGCTCCGGCGGCACCATCTACACCACCGCCACCGTGTACTGGGACGGCCCGTACACGGCCAAGAACCGCAACACCTCCACCTTCAACAAGGCCAAGTTCCAGCTCCAGACCAAGCGCAGCGTCAGCGGCACGGACCCGGTCATGAAGTCCGCCGCCTACACCGGGCTTGAGTACACGCTCGAACACAGCAACAGCTACGGCAACGCTTACTACTCGACCGGAACCCTCAAGTACCCGGCTGGATCCGGCCGTTACCTCGCCGACGGCTACATCCAGCTGGACTGGAGCGGTGACGGCAAGGACTACCGCAGCCCGATTCTGTTCACTGCCTCACCGGTCGTCTGACCCCAGCACCGCGTCCAGACCGCCGTCACGTGAAAGCCGCCCTTCTATGAGCCACCGGCCCGCGCGCCGAGCCCGTCGCGCCTCGGCCTCTCCCTTGTTCACCCCGCACGGCACCGACCGCGCCTCCCGCAGGGCCGCCCGACGGCAGCTCGCCGAGGCCACCGCCAAGGCCCGCGTCGAAGCCGCCGCCCATACCAGCGGCGCCGACGTGGAGGAGCGGCAGATGCCGCCGCCTCTCTTCCCGCCCACCGGGCGGCCCGGCCCCGCGTCCTCCCGCAACAACAAGCTCAAGCTGCCCGCCCACCGCATGACCACCGCCACCGCAAGCGGGGCCTATCCCTTTCTCGCCGAAGGCGGCCTCGGCGCCGAGGGCATCTACATCGGCCGCGACGTCCACGCTGAAGCGAGCTTCGTCTTCGACCCGTTCGCGCTGTACGGCAAGGTCGAGGGCTTCACCAACCCCAACGTGCTGTTGGCCGGCGTGATCGGGCAGGGCAAGAGCGCGTTGGCCAAGAGCTTCGCACTGCGATCGATCGCCTTCGGATACCGGGTCTACGTCCCGTGTGATCCCAAGGGTGAATGGACTCCCGTGGCACAGGCGCTGGGCGGCACCTCGATCGCACTCGGTCCCGGGCTGCCAGGCAAGCTGAATCCCCTGGACGCGGCGCCGCGACCGCCGTCGGTCTCCGAGACGGACTGGGCGGGTGAGATCCGTAAGCGCCGTCTGCTGCTGCTCGGCTCGCTGGCCCGCACCGTGCTCGGGCGAGACCTGCTGCCGATGGAGCACACCGGCCTCGACGTCGCCCTGGACGCCGTCGTCACCCGCGCCGCCGAGAGCGGACGCACCCCGCTGCTCGGCGACATCGCCGCCACCCTCAACAACCCCGCCGAACTCGACACGGCCGGCGGCATCATGTCCGGCCGCCTCGGCGACGCCTCCCGCGACCTGGCCCACGCCATGCGCCGCCTCGTCCACGGCGACCTCGCCGGGATGTTCGACGCCCCGAGTACCGTCACGTTCGACCCCAGCTCGCCGATGCTGACCATCGACCTGTCCCGCCTGGGCGGATCCGGCGACGACACTGCCCTCGTCCTCGCCATGACCTGCGCCTCGGCGTGGATGGAGTCCGCGCTGTCCGACCCGAACGGCGGGAGGCGCTGGATCGTCTACGACGAAGCCTGGCGCCTGATGCGCCACCCCGGCCTCCTACAGCGCATGCAGTCCCAGTGGAAGCTCAGCCGCGGCCTGGGCATCGCCAACCTCATGGTCATCCACCGACTGTCCGACCTGCTCACCGCAGGCGACGCCGGATCCCGCGGACGCGCTCTGGCCGAAGGTCTGCTCGCCGACTGCTCCACCCGCATCATCTACCGGCAGGAGACCGACCAACTCCACGGGGCGGCAGCACTGCTGGGGCTGACCTCGGTGGAGGCCGAAGCGATCTCCCACCTCAACCGCGGGCGCGGACTGTGGAAGGTCGCCGGACGATCTTTCATCGTCCAACATCAACTCCACCCGCACGAGCTGGCGCTCTTCGACACCGACGCCCGCATGCACATGACAATCTCAGCAAAATAGCCGATCTCGACCGGCTCAGGGATACGCACAGGACAGGGATGTACGACACCTCCACCTACCCCCATGACATTCGTAGAACGAACCCCGACTGCCTCCGGGCATCGGCGCGGAGCCTCGAAAGGTGCGCAGACCAACTCCCCCAGTCCGTCGCCGGAGGACAGGGCGAGGCCATCAGCAACGCGATCGATGCGGCGCTCGTGCAGATCGCCTGGGAATTGAACTGCCTCGCCGATGACCTGCTCACCAGTTTCAACGGCCAGGGCAGCGACCGCGCCATGCACGCGACGGCTATTCGCAAGTGTGCAGCGCCTCTGGGTCTCGCCCTCCACTGCCTGGCCAAGGCCATGGACCACATCAGCTCCCACCACCGCTCCTTTGTGCCTCCCACGGATGCGCAGATCAAAGCCCCGAAAGATCTGCTCCTGTTGTTGAAGCAGGACATCGATCAGGCTCGCGCCGCGATCTACGCCACCGCAAACCAGTTCAAGATCAACGCTTCGCTACTAGGCAGCAGCCCCATTGCCGACACGCCCACGCCGAACTGACGGCACTACAGACACGCAAAAGACTCATGAAACCTGATATCCAGCGTGATCTGATCCCGCGCGCCACCACCCTCCACCTCATCGACGCGCTCAACGCCGTAAGGGGCAAACTCTCCGGCGCGTTCGAGCAGTGGGAGCTGCTGGACGACACCGGTCATGTCCCGGCCTCGCCGTCCTACACCGCGCTTCTCCAGCACGTCACCGACGCACAGGCTCTCGCCCGTGATGTCGTCCAGCTGACCGCAGACTTCGCCCGGACCACCTCCAGTACGAACCGTGTCGGCAGCGCCGTCCTCGCCCATCTGGCGTCGTCGGTCACCCTGTCGAGCCAGGCCGTACCGCACTTCGCCGAGACCGCGCAGACCGCGCTCTCCCTGCCCCGGCCGCGCGGAGAGAACGACAGTTACGTCCGGGACAACCGCATGATCATCGAACACGCGACGGCGCGTTCCCGTCTGCGGCGCGCGTCGCAGGCGCTCGGTGACGCAGTCCAGGAACTCACCGACCACCTCGACTTCCACCGCTTCCTCCTCACGCCCTCCCGCCGCCAGAGCCCGGCGCCGCCGCCCAGACCGGGCGGTCGCCACCGCTGACCCGGGCCGATCCCCACCCCTTCAAGGAGTCCTCTGAACCGCCCCGCCCACTTCAGCGACGCCGACTGGGCCGACTACCAGCAGTGCCAGGCCGAGCACGACGACCTCATGGCACAGATCGCCGAACGCGAAGCCCAGATGGAGCACGGCCTGATCGCCGCCTACGACGAGTACGAACTCGATTTCAGTCCGGTGCCGAAGCCGAAAGCCGACCCCGCTCGCCGGATACCTCCGCCCCACCGCACGCCGGCCTCCCGCAGGAGGAACCGTGGCCGCTGACCGGGAGAGCACTCCAGACGCCCGCCGCGCGGCTGCGCTCGCACCGCTTCCCGACCATCACAACGTGGACACCCTGTGGTGGCAGGAGCTGTGGCACCGCCACGCGCACATCACCACGCCGCTGCGAGAGCGCGGGCTGGAGTGCGACATCGAGTTCGGGCTCAGCGCCTACATCGTGCGCGTATCACTCCCCGACAACAGTTACCTGATCATCGGTCCGCCGCAGGAGCCTTCCTCCGACCGCCCGCCCGGAAGCCCGGAGGGCTGGATCGCGACCCGCGAGCACCCTGACGACCCCTCGGTGTTCGAGGTCCTCTACGACTCGGTGCCCTCCGACGACCCCGGTGCACCTGACCGGCCCGAAACCCGGCATGGCGGCAGCGCCCAGCCCCTGGTCGAGGCGATCGAACATCGCCTCGACCAGCTCGGGCTGCTGCCAACTCCCTCCTCGCCCACCGCCCGTACGACCATGTCCGCAACTGAGCCGACGCTCCGCACCCCCAAACCCCTGGACGTCTCCGGCAACGCGGACCGCACCTTCGTCTACGGCGACGTACTCCTCGCGCTCACCGACCGGCTCAACGCCACCGAGTCACCCACGGACGCCGCCGCGATGCTGCACCAGATCCTGGACCCCACCAGCGGCCTGCTGGAACGGCTCGGCGAGTTCTTCGAAGCAGCCGCGGAAAAGGCCAAGGAATCCGAGCAGGACGACGGATTCGACCTCCACCACGACCTCCAGGACGCCGCGGCCACCCTGCGCAGTCTCGGCGAGGACCTGCACACCGCTGTCGACCGCATGCGTGCCCTGGCCCCCGCGCGCCGGACCACCCGGACCGGTCTCCCGCCCGGCCCGAGCCCGGGGCCACCGACGGCGACCACCCCCATGCCCCGCCGCACACGGTGAACCCGGCACACCCGACGCTCACCGCGCCCTCGCCCGGCTCAAAGACCAGGAACGTGCCGCCTTCCCGAAATGGCGAGGTCCACCAGCCACAGGCTCCACTTCGCAGACTTCCGCCCGGCCGGCAGGTGACCCGGACAGCGGTCGGCGGCGCCTCCGGGGAGGTCCACGGTGCGCTACCTCGGCACTCCCTCGGGGCCTGAGATACGGGCTGCGATGAGCGCCGGACGCATCGGCTGCATGACCACACCCGCGCAAGGCAGCCGGATCCCCGAGGGTGCGCTGTATGCCTGTGACAACTCCAAGTTCGGCAGCGACGGACGTGGCCGCTACTGGCCCGGCGCCGAAGCGTGGTTCGCCTGGCTGCGCCGGACCGTTGAACGGTACGGGCCGGATCGCTGCCTGTGGGCGCTCGCCCCGGACCAGCCGTTCGACGCCGCCGGCACCCTCACCGAGTCCCTGCCGTGGCTGGCCCGCATCCGCGACCTAGGCATGCCCGCGGCCTACGCGGCCCAGGACGGCTGCGATGCCCCCGGGCTGCTGCCCTGGGACGACTTCGACGTCCTGTTCCTGGCCGGATCGACCGAGTGGAAACTCGGCCCCGTAGCCGAACAGCTCGCCCGCGAGGCGAAGGCCCGCAGCAAAGGCGTGCACATGGGCCGCGTCAACTCCCGGATCAGGCTGGGGATAGCCGAGTGGTTCGGCTGCGACAGCGCCGACGGCACCTACCTCGCGTTCGGGCCCGACAAGAACCTGCCCAAACTCCTGAGCTGGCTCGACGAACTCGACGGCCGCCCCTCCCTCATCGGCGGCACACACCCCCTCCCCGCCCCGGGCGCACCGTCATCGACTCCGCCTGCGCGAGCAGACCTCGACCGACGCAGCATGCCTGATCACGAGGCTGCCACGAGGTTGAAGAAGCACCCGCTCACGGCGAGAACCGATCCAGCCCCCGCCCTCCCGACACTACGAGGTACACGTGCCAGAACCCGCTGAACAGCCGACGCCGTACCGGCCGCAGGAGCTGACCTTCTCATCAACGTCCGGTACCAACTCCACCCGCACGAGCGCCACGTTGCCCGGCGCCGACGGACCCGGAGGCGAGCGCATGCCCCCCATCAGCCTCGGCGATCATGAACAGGTCGGTGTCATCGCCGTCACCAGCACCGACGCCCCCGCGGCAGCCCACACGCTCCTGGCAGAGCACGGCTTCTGGCGCCCACGCGGTGTCTTCGGCTCCATCCTGATCCACGACAGGTACGACCAGGACGTTCCGGCCCGGCTCAGGCGGTTCCTCGCCGATGCCGACCGGCAAGGCATCGGCGTGGAATACCACCTGCCCCGCATCCTCGCGGACGCCGGTTCTCCCGCTGCGGGCAAGCGAGTCGACGAACTGTGGCGCGACAACCAGCAACGGGAGTACCGCCGTTACCAGCGTGAGGCCGTCCGCATCGCGACCTTTGGCAGCGATCTGGAGTCCCTCGCCCATGGCCTGTGTCACCGTCTGCCCGGCGAATGGGCTTGCCACGTAACCGACTTCGCCGATCCGGACAGCCAGCTCGACTTCTTCGACGACCTGTGGGACAACGCGTCTCTGGCCAGCGCCTGGATGCAATTCCGCGTTCCCCGCGCCGCGATCCTCACCGGCCCCGATCGCCTTGAGCTTGTCATGATCGACCGCCCGCTGCACCGCGACCAGGTCCTCGTCGGCGCGCTGTCCCTGCACGGCATCACCCACGACTACTTCGGCGACGACAACGCCCCGCACGCGATCGCGGTCCCCTCCGAGGCCGTCCGCGCCGCACACACGGTCTCCCGGCGGCTCCTGCCCCGCTACCACCAGGCCGCCCAACGCCTCAGGCACCCATGAGCGCATCCCGCACCGACCTGTCCGCCTTCACCACCACCCTCGCCCAGCACCTGCCTGGGCAGTGGTTCCGAAAGTACGAAGGCTTCCCTCCTCCCAGGAACCACCGGTTGAGCGAACCCAGCCCGAGCCCCCGCACCGGTTGCCCGCACCGGAGGTCGCCCACACCCTCACGCTGAGCTGGTACCCCGACGGGGTCATAGGCGCACCGTATCGGTCGGTGCCCGAAGACGCCCGCATGGTGCTGTTCGGCTGCCGTTTCCAGTACAGCCCGCACGAGGCGGCGTTCGTCCTGCCCGCCTCCTACAGCACCAGCGACCGCGCCGTGCTCATCCAGACCGCCGTGCGGCTGCTCACCAGTTAGGGCATCGGCGTCAGCTTCCGCCACGCCGCCCCACCGATCTCCGCCCAGCCGACCCTTCCACCGACGACCAGGCCCGATCTGCCGCCGACGCCGCCGAACCCGCCGGCCACAGCCCGGCGGTAGCCCGGCCGATCCCTCTCTCGGAGATGCCGCTGTCCGACCTCGACCAGCGATTGCTGCTGCACTCCGTGGCCGACCGGCTCAACACCGTCGCCGACCATCTCCCGCTCCCCGACCAGTTCACGTCGCCCCCCGATCCGGGGCTGAGCGAGATCCTCGACGACGAGGTCCGCCACCTCGCCCGCCTGCTCGGCTACCTGGCCGGCGAGCACGCCTTCCGGCACCGGGCCGCCACCCGCTACCCGAACCGGGTCACGACCATCAGCCGCCGCACCGCCCTCGCGATCGCCAGCGCCGCCGAACCCACCGCAGCTGCGCTCGCGGCGCTCGGCTCGGCCGTCCACCACCTCGGCCGCTTGGCCGACCTCGCCCACCAGGCGCCGAGCCCCGCTAGGGCCCGGGCGACCGCCGCCACGCGTGACGCACTCGCGGACCGCATGGTCGGCGCCCGTACGCACCTGGCCCGTGCATCGAAACAGCTGCGCACCGCAGCCGACACCTGGACGGCACCGATCCTCACCACGCCGCCGCCTGCACCTTCCACTCCAACGACGCACCGCCCGAGGAACCGCCCTTGCACATAACCGAGTTCACCGACACACTCGCCGAACGGCTCCCCGGCTGGCGCCCCTCTAGCACTGCGGTAGCCATCGCCGACGATCCGGCCGCCAACCGGATCTGGGACAGCGGCTCCCTTCCATATGCCTCCTTCGAGACCGACGACGTCGAGCGCAGCGTGCTCACTCATCACTGGGGGCTGCAGCTGTACGTCATGCCCCGCCCTCACCGGCCGGGCGAGTATCTGGCGCTGCCGATGCTGCCCGCCAACACCAGCCACCAGCACGTCCGGGGCCTGAGGGCCCCGCGCGGCATCGCCGTACCCGCCGACCCCGTCCGGGCCACGGCCCTGCTGAAGCGCCGGCTGCTGCACGACTACCGCTTCACCTCCCCCACCGCGATCCGGCGCAGCAGCCCCGGCCACCTCCAGGTCCACGTCGCCTTCGACGCCGACCGGCGTCCGCGGATCCGCTCCGGCTACATCGGCGCCAACAGCGCTCTGCTCCGCGGTGGTTTCCTGCTCGACCCGGCCACCGGCGAATGCCACCTCCCCGACACCCTCACACCCACGCAGACCCGGCATCAGCTGGTCAGGGCCGTGCAGTACCTGCGCCATCGCGACTTCCACATCGTCATGCACTACGCCGAAGGACCGCGCTCCCACCCACCCCTTCCCCGAGTCAACCCCCGCAAGGGGATGGGCCGGTGAGCCAGAACCACCACCCCTGACCCCGCAGGGGTCAACCACCGCCCGCCTGCACGTCCTTGGAGAACCCTCTGGCCACGCGCTCCTTCATCGCCCGCCCCACCACCGGAACGGGATACAGCGGCATTTACGTCCAGCTCGACGGCGTACCCAGCCACCACCTCCCGCTGCTCCTGGCCGCCTACCAGTACAAGTTCGGACGCGACGTGGAAGCCATGTCCCGTCACCTCATCGACGACGTCGCCGTCGGCTGGGACGAGCTCGGCACCGACCTCCTCGACGGCGCCCCGCCCTCGCTCGTGGCCGCGCTGACCGGCGGCGAGCAGTGGCCCAGCCGTCACCTCGACCACCTCATCACCCCGGACGGCTCCCCGCCGGTGCGCATGTCGGTCACCGACGAGACCGCCGACGAGCAGGACATGCAGTGGGGGTACATCCTGCACAAGGAGGGCATCGAGGTGATCAGCCTCCTCCACGAGGACATCGGCCCGGTCGTGGACTGGGCCGTCGACCCGCGCACCGGCTTCACCGACCACCCGGCGGCCTGGTCCTCCCTCGACCCCGCACCGGTTATCCGGGCATCGCACAGCACGCCGCCCCCAGGCGCTCCCGCTGCATCCCCGGCGAAGGCCCACGCCCCGCGTCCCGCCACGCGCCGCTAGTTCACTCCCGTCTTCCCGGAGCCTCCCCCTGCCCTCGCACACCCCGCCCCTGATCACCGTCGTCATCGCCAGCCGCCTGCGCGAAGACCGGCTCGACTACCTGACCGCCATGCACGCCAGCCTCACCCGGCAGTCCGTGCCGTGGGAGGCCGTGATCGCACTCGACGGTGCATCGCCGGACCGCCTGCCCGACCCGCTCGCGCAGGACTCCCGCGTCCGCACGCTCGCTCTGCCCCGCCCGGTCGGCGCCGCCTGCGCCCGGAACCTGGCCCTCGCCCATGTCCGCACCCGGTACACCAACTGGGCAGACGACGATGACGAGTTCACCGACGACGCCATGTCCGTACGGCTGAACATCCTGGAATCGACCGGGGTCGGCTGGTGTGCGGGATGGAGCGAGGACCGGCACCCCGACGGCTCGACCACCCTGTGGCGATGCCCCGCCCCGCCCGGCCGGCACGAAGCCGGCGACGTGTGGACGTACTGGAAATCACCGGCGGACACCATCCCCATCGGGCCGACCACGATCCTCGCCCACACCGACCTGGTGCGCGCCGCTCCGATGGGCGGGCTCGTCCAGGGCGAGGACTACTGTGCCGCCCTCGGCGTCACCAGCCTCGCCCCCGGGATCCTGCTTCCCCAGCCGGTCTACCGGTACCGCAAACACCCTGGCCAGATGACCCGCCAGGACGCCTATGACGTCCTGGAGCCGGAGGCTCGGCGGCATGCGTGGAACTACGGACGCAGCCTGCGAGCCGCCCTCCGCGCCCGGGACACAAGCGCTGCGGCCGGGGTGGTCTGATGTCTTCCTCCGTCACACCGGCCACATTCGACTATCTGGCCAGGCGTCTCGCTCACCGACGACATCGGCGTGCTGGCCCACCATCTGCAGCACACCTTCGAACACGCACAGGAACGGTTCACCACACCGCAGACGGTCTACCAGCCCGAACGCTTCGCCCTGGTCCAGCTCGCCCGGGCCGCCGCCGGTATCAAGCGAGTTCTGGACACACTCGCCGAAGCCCTGACCTCCGCCACGACCGGCTTCCAGCGCGAGGTCGTGGAGGATCTCGCCCACTCGCCTCTGCGCAACGACCCCGAAGTCCTGCGGATCATGACGGCCGAGAAATATGTCGCGGCCCGCGCACGCCTGCGCCACACCGCCGCCGCCCTGCGCGCGACCTCCGCCCCGGCACCGCCTGGGCCGTCCGCACCGCGCACGACCGGCCCACGGACCCAGCCAGCCGCCGTCCAGTCACGGCAGCCGAACCGCCGCTGAACGACACCAGCAGGCCCCGGGAATGCCCCCGAACCCCCTGGCCGCCATCGCCCACGGCAGGCGGTGCCAGTGGGCCAACACCGCCTTGGACCAGGCCGGATTCGCCGAACGGGACGACGGAAGCGACAGCACGCCCGGCCCTCCGCCGGCGGACCCGCCCCTTTGAGACCAGCTCGGCGTACCACGACCCGTCCGCCGTCCCCTCGGCGCTGACCAGCAGAAAGAAGGAATCCTTCCCTGTCCGATCACTTCCGCTTCCGTGCCCATCCCGAGCACGGTTTCGTCGCCACCGCCGCACCGAGCTTCACCCCTCACCTGGCCGAGTGGTTCCTCGTCCGCGAGCAGTTCGAGCCCGTCCCCTTTTCACCGGGCCTGTACCGGCTCACCGAGCCGGAACGCGATGGGCTGCGCCGTACCCGCCAAGCCGTCCACGACCTGCGCAGCCTCGGCTACAGCGTGCAGGCCGACATTCGCCCCGGCCCGTCCCTCTCCGCCGGCTCACCGCGCCCGGACCGGCCGAACGGGCTGCAGGAGCGCCGCAGTCGTCTCGCCCAAGCAGCAGCCGGCCGAACGACGCAGCGCGCCACACCGCCCACCACTTCCCCGCCCTCGGCCCGACCGATCCCACCGAAGCCCGTCTACGCACCGACCGTCCACCTGACGGCCTCGGGCAGTGGACGGTCCCGATGACGCCCGCGAGCAATCCGGCCCCGGACGGCTCCGTCCCGGTGACACCGGATCTCGCGGACGGTGCACGCAATTTCCGGCTGCGGATGGCGGTCATCGACCGCGAGTTCGAGGTCGCGCTCGACATGGCATGCGACCGCTACGGTCGCACCGTCCACACAGGCGCCGCGGCAGCCGCACGAGCCCACCGCAACAGGGCGGCGGTGGAGGCGTACACCACACACCTCGCCCCGCACGCCGACACTCTGCTCGACGCCGCCCGCAGTGTCCTCGACGAGCTGCCACCCGCCCGGCACCTGGCCGGGTGGCGGGCCGTGCTGGACGGCCTGGCCGCTTCCGCCGCCGAGATTCGCCGGGCCCTCGACCGGCCGGCCGCCCCTGGCTCCCCGGCCGAACGCACGCAGCACTCGACCCTGTGGCCGCACCTCGCCGCCTGGGCGGATCACAGCTCCGTCGTCGGCGACCTCGCCGACCAGACCAAGCACCACCCCAGGGCCCCGCTGACGGGCGAGGAACAGCGGATGTGGACGGAGAGGGCCCGGGCCGCGCAGCAGCGGGGCGAGCTGGAGCTGACCGAGTCGTGGTACGCCGCCGACGGGCAGCCGATCACCCTCGCCCACCTCGTCGAGAGCGACGACTCGACGCTGGTCGCGCTGCGAGGTGACCCGGACGCGCCGGGCTGGCAGGTGATCGGGCACTACGCCCACGAATACGAGGCAGGGAAGGCACTGCCTGCCCCGGTCCCGCCCGGTGTGCTGCGCGCGGACGTCTCCCGGTTCAACCGCCCTGCGCCCGCCCCGGAGGTGTCGCTGCAGGAACTCATCCGCGACGTGGTCGAAGGCCGGACCTCAGGAGACGCCTCCGAAGCTCTCCTCGGCGCCGTCCAGCGCGGCTACATCTCGGGGCCGATGGTCCGTCTCCAGGAACTCCTCGAAACGAGTGGCCAGTTCGCCGGCGCGCTGGAGACCGTGCAGGGCCGCCAGATCGCCGCCCGCCTTGCGGCGCTGGGCCGGCAGATCGAGTTCCTCACCCGCGAAGTCGAGGAGGCGGCCGAGGACCTCGGCGCGACCGTCGCCGTCCTGCCTCCGCACCGCACCCCCGTGCTGCGAATCCGCCCGCGCCCCGCCGTGGACACCACACCCCCCACTCCGCCGCCCCGCACCAGCACGCCCGCCCGCCACCGCTAGGAGATCCGCCTTGCCCGAAGCACCAGCAGAGCCGTTCATGACGATTCGGCACGCCATCACCGGCGAGATCACCACCACCGGCTACAACGCCGCCGCCCGGCGGATCCTGCTCCAGGCCGGCTTCGAAGAGACGCCCGGCTGCGCCTGCCGAGCGACGGAACCCGGTACGCAGCGGACGCACGGGCCTGCCCGGCAGCCGGCGAGCTGCTCGTCGCCGGCCATCCCCTGCACCTGCACCGAGCCCTCGGCCGACCGGTGAGCACCGACGGCACGCCCCGGCAGGCCGGTCGCCGATGTCGGCACAGTCCGTGATCCGCTCCGAGAGCGGCCGGCCTCTCCAGCGCATCGCCAACCCCGCCCGCAACCGCACCTGTTGAAGGAACCTCGTTCTTGACCACACCCGGAACACCTACCCCTCCAGCGCGGACCAAGGGCGGCGAACTACGGGCCAAGGTGGCCCGACTGCTGGCCGACCGGCCGGCGGACACGCTCACCATCGGGGACATGGCCCGGCAGCTGGGCCACTCCCACGGCGCTGTGCGCAACGCCGCCCTCACCCTGGTGCGACGCGGCGAGGCCGACCAAGGCGGAATGGGACAACCGGAGTTCCGCGCGAACGCGAAAACCGCCGCAGCCGCGCAGACCGCTGTGATCAGCCCACCGGGCACCCACGCTCCCCGCGCCCAGGCGGCCACGGCCCCCACGGCCCGCACGACCATTCCCGCCGCAACCACGCCGAAGCAGACCGGCCCGATCCGCCGCGCGGGGGGCCAGCTCTACCACCCCCGGGAGCTGGCCGATCTGCCCGACGTCGAGGCGCTGAATCGCCTGCGCGACGCCGACGTGCCGGTGCTGCTCTACGGCCCTCCAGGCACCGGCAAGACGAGTCTGGTCGAGGCGGCGTTCGAGGACCTGCTCACCGTCGCCGGTGACGGCGACACCACGGTCGGCGACTTGATCGGCGAGTACACACAGGACGACGCGGGAGCCTACGTCTTCCAGTACGGTCCGCTGGTCACCGCGATGACCGAGGGCCGCGCCCTGCTGATCGACGATGCCACCTTGATCTCACCGAAGGTCCTGGCGGCGCTGTATCCCGCGATGGACGGGCGCAGGCAGATCCAGGTCAAGGCCCACAAGGGCGAGACCATCAAGGCCGAGCCGGGCTTCTACGTGGTGGCGGGCCACAATCCCGGCGTCCACGGCGCGGTGTTGACGGAGGCGCTCGCGAGCCGGTTCAGCGTGCAGATCCAGATCGGCACGGACTATGACCTCGCCCTGGCCTTGAGGATCGATGCCCGGGTGGTCCGGGTCGCCCGACACCTCGCCCACGAGGTCGAACTCGGCGAGCTGGGCTGGGCCCCCCAACTGCGGGAACTGCTCAGCTACCAGAAGACCGAGGCCGTCCTCGGCACCAAGGCCGCGCTCGCGAACCTGGTCGGCATCGCTCCTGTGGAGGATCGCGACGCCGTCGCCGCCGCCGTCATCAAGGCTGCCGGCGTCAAGAAGATCGCGCCCCTCACCCTCGGCAAGCAGCTCCCCGCCTCAGCCGTCCGCCGGCCCCCGGGCAGCACCGGCTC
Source organism: Streptomyces phaeolivaceus (assembly GCF_009184865.1). Classification (NCBI taxonomy): domain Bacteria; kingdom Bacillati; phylum Actinomycetota; class Actinomycetes; order Kitasatosporales; family Streptomycetaceae; genus Streptomyces; species Streptomyces phaeolivaceus. Next base: position 3,319,847 of record NZ_CP045096.1, read on the forward strand.
CGCGCACCGGGGCCGCTCGCGTTGAGCGCCCACCACCACGTCCAGTCCCCCGCCACCATCCGGGACGACGACGCCGACCTCGCGCGCTGGGACGACGACGGCGCCCCGCCCGCGCAACCCCGTTCCTCCCCTGACGCGTGGCTGCGCGTGGGAGCCGAACTCGGCGACCGGCTGGTCGACCTCTCCGGCCGCCAGGACCTCCTCGTCACCTGCCGCCCCGGCACGCGCAGCGGTGCACCGGCCGCGTTCTTCCCCACTCTGGGCGAGGTCGAGTTCGACGCCGGCCTGTTCGCCCCGCTCCAGCCTCACGAGATCCATCCGCGGATCGTGGGCGACGAGGAGCGGTATCCCGCCGCCTGGGGAGTGTTCGTCCACGAGGCCGCGCACGCGGCCCACTCCGTCTGGACGCAGCCTGCCGGAGCGGACCCCCGTGTCGTCGAGGCCGCGCTCCTGCTGGAGGAGAGCCGTGTCGAAGGCGCGCATCTGATCACGCGGCCCACGGACCGCACGTACCTGCGCACCAGTGCCCGAATCCTGGTCATGCCCGACATCGCCCACCCCACGCTCCAGGGCATCGAGCACGCCGCCGGCGTGGCGGCTCTGGTCCTCGGCCGCCGTGACGTCGGCATCCTGGACGCCGGCGAGACCCGGGCCGTCGCCGATCTGTGCGAGAAGGTGCTGGGCGCAGACCTGTTGGCCACCCTCACCCGCATCTGGACCGCAGCCCACCGGTGCGCCGACCACGACGCCACGACCATGCTCGCGCACGGTCAAAAATGGTGCGACGCTCTGGACGCCGCAGCCCCCGCCCTGCCCGTGCCGGAGAACCTCACCGATCTGCTGTCCGGCGCCGTGGGGGTCGTCATGGACAGCACGGCCGCCACCGACGCCGCCGACCTCGCGGCACAGGCCGCAGCGACCAACGCCATGGCCGCGCAGTCCAAGGCGCAGGCTCAGGACCGCGCCCAGCGGGCCGGCCGACGACGCAAAGCCGCCGCCACCGCCAAGTCGGTCTTCAACGCCCGTGGCACCACCGTCACCCCCGACGGCACACCGGCGCCCTCCGGCAACCCGGTCACCGGCACCCGCAAACCGACCGCCGCAGAGCAGGGTGCCGCCGCGCGCCTGAGCCGCGCCCTGCGTGCCGCCGCCTACCGCGAGCGGACCGAGGAACGGACCACCAGCCCCACCCCGCCCGGCCGCCTCCACATGCGCGCGGCCCTCGCCCGCGACGCTCAGCGCGCGGCCGGTTCGGTCCCCACCGCGGAGCCGTTCACCCATACCCGCCGCCGGAACTCCCCCACCCCACCGCTGCGTGTGGGTATCGCCGTCGACGTCTCCGGCTCCATGCGTGCCGCCTGCGCGCCCGTCGCGTCCGCTGCCTGGATCGTGGCACGCGCCGCAGCCCTGACCGACCCCGACTCCCTCACCGCCACCATCGCCTACGACAGGCACCTGACCGCACTGACCCGACCCACCCACCGAGCACCAGAGCGCGTGACGACGTTCGAAGCCAACGGCGGCCACCACAACCTCGGCGACGCCATCGACGCACTCGACCACGGCCTCGAACTCAGCCGCCCCGGCGCCGGCCGCCTCCTCGTGATCGTCACCGACGCCCGGTACCGCAGCGACGAAACCGCTTCTGCCGTCACCCTCGTCAAGCAGCTCACGACCGCCGGCTGCGCCGTACTCCAGCTCACCCTCACCGCGAAATCCCACCACTTGCCGGGGACCACCTTGCTGCACCTGCCTCGGCCCTCCAGCGCTCCCGTCGCCATCGCCACGGCGGCCACAGACGCCATCCGCAGGACACGCTGAGACGACGCAGAAGACGGAAGCGTCCCCGGGACCACCGCCAAGCACTCCAGACCACCTCCGCCCGCCGCGTGAACCGTGCATCTGATGCACGACCCTCCGCGACGACGCAGGCCACCACCATCTGTCTGCTCGACCGCACAGACCCGCTCTTAACCCCTGAACTGCCCGTCACCGCAAGGAGATCACCCCGAATATGGCTGTCCGTACGACCTGGAAAATTGTCCACAGCTGTGGACACGAAGTGGCACACAACCTGTCCGACCGACCTGCCGACCGGCGGGCCGGCTTCGCCCGCTGGCTCGCCGAGCGTGACTGCTCCGTTAACTGCACCATCTGCACCTCGTTGGTCACGGCGTAACAGGCCGCGATCAAGGAGCAAGTGATGGATGTACGCGATGAGTTGATGGAGGGCCAGAGGGCCATCCCGCGCCTCGGCCGAGTGGTCGAGGTGAACCGGGCACATCCGCCGTACGCGATGCTCGATGCGGCGGGGGCCGAGGTCGAGCCGGTCACCGCGTTTCTGCGGGACCTGGCGCTTGGGGATTCCAGCCCGCTGACCTGCCGCAGCTACGGCTACGGAATGTTGCGGTGGTTCCGCCTGCTGTGGCTGCTGGGCACCGGGTGGGAGCGGGCAACGGAGTCGGAGGTCGCGGTGCTGACGGGCTGGCTGCGCTCGGCCGCCAACCCGCAGCGTCAGCGGCACCTGGTCGATGCTCCGGTGGCCGGGACGGTCAATCTCCGCACGGGCAAAGCATCCCTGAGCGCCGGATACGCGCCGCGCACCATCAACCACGCTCTGACGGTGATCAGCGGGTTCTACGAGTTCCACGCCCATCACGGCCGCGGCCCGGTCGTCAACCAGGGCTTGATCAAGTTCCGTGTGTGTTCGGATTGTTGGTGATGCCCAGGATGGCGAGTGCTCGTTCGGGTTCGTGGCGGAGGGCTCGGGTGGTCTTGGCTATGTTGTCGGCTCCGAGGATCTTCAGGGTGCCGATGGCGAGGTTGCGGAGGGTGGCCATGGCGCGGGGTGCGGTGCCGGTGTGAATGGTCGAGGCGTCCTCGGCGAACGTGACATCCCGGATGTAGTGGGAGGAATTCTCGATGCCCCAGTGCTCGCGGATGGCGGCGGCGAGGTCGGCGGGGCGGGTTTGGTGGGCGGCGAGGCTGGTGACCGCGTAGACGTTCTCGCGGGTTTCGGGCCGGCCTGTGGGCTTGCGGCGGCGGTGGACCCGGATGGCGAGGTGGGCGTGGGGGAAAGCGATGCCGCCGAGGTTGTCGGCGATGGCGCAGGTTTTGACCGAGCGGGACTCGCGGCGGCCGTGGGCGGTGGCCGCGGCGGTGTGCTGGACCTTGATCGAGGTCCAGGGCAGGGCGGCGAGCTGGGCGTGGGCGGTGGGCTGGTTGGTCTTGATGACGGCGATGTAGTGGGCTTTCTTCGTCTCGACCAGCCAGGTGATGTTGGCCTTCACCGAGTGGAGGGCGTCGAAGGTGACGACGGTGTCGGCGAGGTCGAGCGGTGCCAGCAGGGGCTTGAAGTGGCGTACTTCGTTGGTTTTCGCACCGACTTCGACCTGGGCGATCGTGGCGACGCGGTCGTGGGTGACCGCCGAGAGCAGGTGACGGCGCGGCGTGTCCAGGCGGGCTGAGCCCTTGAGGGACTTGCCGTCCACGGCGATGACCTGCCGCGATCGGGTCTCGGGCATGTCCGCGGACGCGGTGATGCGGTGCCGGTCGGCCAGGTAGGCGCCCACCGCCTGGTCCAGGGCGTCGCCGTCAAGTGCCTGAAGGACGCGTCCGAGAGTGACCGGTTTGGGGCTGCGCCGCCAGCCGAGCAGGTGACGGCGTATCCCGAGGGATGCCAGCAGCGAATTCGTGGCCCGCTCGCCGAACTCGGCGAGTTCGTCGATGCTCTTCGCGCCGCAGACGGCCGCACAGGCACACACCAGCAAGATCGCCGTCAGCGAGTACCACCTGCCCCGGCGTGAGCGCGGATCCGGGACCGATTCGAGGTAGGGACGCAGGTCAGCGATCCGGTCCGCATCCAGCGGACCCAGTTTTTCCAGCACGGCAGCGATAGGGGAAGATGCAACAGCAGGCACGGGACGTCCTCGTGATCATCTGGCTTCGACACCACAATGATCACGAACCCCCGTGCCTGCTCTGCTGTTCGCCCCTACCGGTAGATCGCCAACCCTCCACGCAAGCACGGAACTTGACGGAGCCCTGGGCGGGGCCCAGGCCAGGTTCCTGGCCGAGGTCAACGCCGAAGAGGGAAAGCGGAATGTGGAGCTCGCCCTGGCCGAATACCGAAACTACCAGGAAGGAATCATGCCGTCCGGACCCGGCGCACGCGATCTGATCGACTTCTTCGCCAACGTCGACGGCCAGCTCGCCCGCGCGGCCCGGGAGGACCCGAGTGCCGTGGCCAGTGACCAGGAGGTTCGCCGGTTGGTGGCCGCACGCGCGAAGACGCTCTACCTGGGGGCGGCGAACTACTGCTGGTTCATCGACCCCTCCAAAGCGTTGTGCCTGCGGCTGGCCGGGACGCCGGACGCGGACAAGCCGCTGGCGGGGATGTGCGACTCGGCCCGATGCCCGCAGGCGACCCACCATCCCTGCCACCGCCCGGCCTGGGACAGCAAGGCCCGCGCGGGGAAGGTCTTCATCGGCGGGCTGAGCCGGGGACAGTCCGCCGAGCGGGCCCGGCTGGAAGCGTCGCTTGCGCGCGCCGAACAGGTCGTCGCGCAGATCGACCAAGCGGCCGGAACAGCCGTCGCCAGCATGCAGGAGGGTATCCATGGGACGCGTGACTGACCAGACTCGGCAGGCCAACGAGGCGGCGATCCGCGCCGCGATCGACCGCCTACTGCGAGGAGACCTGCCGCCCGGGGGCAAGTGCGACCTGAAGACCCTGGCCACCGTGTCCGGGGTCACCCGCACCGGCTTCTATTCCAAGAAACACCGCGACGGCACCACCCGGCCTGGCCCCTACCAGCACCTTGCCGAGGAGTTCGAGCGGCGCCTTACGGCTCTGCAGGAGGCCCGCGAGATTGTCGACCCACGGGCCGCGCAGATCGAACGGCTCAAGGCCCAGGTCAGCGAGCTCAAGGAGCGGGTCACGAAGCGGGACGAAGCCCTGGCCGAGCTCACCGTGTTCAAGTCGCTCGCCATCTCCCGGATCGCGGCCCAGCACGACGAGATCGAGCGGCTGCGGGAACAGGCTGCCGGACTCGGCAACGTCCGCCGCCTGCCTGCCGCCCGCAGCGGTACAGCACCGTACGAGTCGCGCAGTTGAGGCCGTCCGGACCTCTTCCCACGCAGCGGCAGGGACTCGGGCAAATTTCGCCAGGCGCGCCCCGCCACGGCGTTGCCATCGGCATCCGCTACCGCGTCAGCCCAAAGAACAGCATCGTGGCGGCCGTCAGCACTGGCGCCAAAACCTCGCGCGCCGTATCCCATGCAACTTGCACCGCCGTTCGGACAGCAGGTGCGTCTGCGTCCATCGTGCCTCGGCTGGCTTCCTCTATAGCCGTCAAGCTCGGTTCCAGCTCCCGGATCTGCACCGCCGACAGCTGGTTAGCATTCACGGCATCTCGTAGAGCACGATGGATTTCGCTTAGGGCAGCGACCTGCTCGGCGGCACGGGATGAATGAATTACCGGGCCGTCATTTTGATACAGATGCTTCACCGGCGAATTTGTAAAGTTATTTTCATACTTTGCAGCCATGAAATCACCCTTCCCATGCCGAAAAGAATCGTGCAACCTTAGGCTCCATCTGAGCCAAATGCGGATAATGCTGAATTATCCACCTGACCGAGGAAACCAAATCCGATGGATTGAAATTACCGCCTACGGCAGCATGCACGATAGAGATATGTCGATTAAGTTCCCCTTCGAGCGTCGCATTGGATTCAACAACAGGGATCCCCTCGAAAATCTGACGCATGACCGAATGGTCGACCTGAATCCGGTCGACCATTCGCCGCCTACGATCCTTGGCCGCCGAAACGATATCTTGCAACGCAACTCGGAACTCGTCGTCCGTAACTTCGCTTGCGCTGCGGTAGACGGGCGGGTGCGTTGACGGGTGCGAGACATCGCCCTGATTCTGATAGAGATGCTCAATCGTCGAATTATCGATTTTCGTGACGTAGGTTGGCGCGCTGCCCTTCTTATCGTGCTCTGGAATCGATTCACCAGCCAGGCGACGCAAAGCCTCTCTGTACCAAAGCCCGGCCCCCGTAGCGGTCGTCTGGCGATCCTGAACCTTTAACAGACCCCAGACGTGCCCTACCCGCATCGCCTCATAGCGAATGACATCCCGGACATCATCCGAATCCGCAAGCCGCGCATAATCATCCGTTCCGGCCTGCAACTGACCGTGAAGCAGAATCTTTTCTAGGAACTTAGCAACATCGCGAGTATTGCACCCGCCCTCGCAGATCGCCGGCAGTGCATAAGGAGAGTGACGTAAAAGCTCTTCACTAAACCGATGCGTCGATACGGTTCCACCAGCCGAAACCAATACGACTTTCCCTCTCCCGCCGTTGCGCGAATAATCCACAAACCGTGCAGTTATCATAAACTGAAATGCGCGAAAGGATCCATCCTCGGGAGTCACAATGTTCGACCCCAGCGTAAAACCCTCCGCATCGGACCTGTAAACGTTACGCTGCCCCGGCCAATGAAATGATGCGAGATCCCCAAATTTGACAAATGCCGGCCAAGGCCATGCATCACGATACCCACTGTTGGATGATCTCTCCCAAGTCCTGCCAACCGTTGGGAGAATCCGGCGGTCTCTTCGCAACCTGGCTTCGTATCCCGCGCGAAGAAGGAGGCGCGGCCCTGACTCGTCGGCTCTTGTGTCAAGCAAGTGCAGGGAGCACACCATCCGCCGTAGATCGAATACGGCTGCATCCGCCACACGGCCCCCATCCTTCGAGTCAACTCTCCTTAGCGTAGCCAACTTGGGCACGACAGAGGTAGAACTCACGCACACTGTCAAGCTCATGTGCCGGGCAACTCTGGGACCTCGAGCTACCTGAAGTGTCTGGACGCCGCGGGGTAGGCAACCAACGCGTGACCTCCGACACATCGAAGCAGCCGTAAGAGACACAGTGACCTATCTGGATCAACAGCTCGAAGGAGCCGTTGATCCAGCTGCAGAGCGACATGCCGCCGTGGGACACGGTCTCTGCCGACACAAGCGACGCCGAGGGCACTGACCTGCTCGAACTCCTCAACGCTGCAGGCGAGAACGACCGCGGTACGGAGAACCCGTTCCGCTGACGGCGCGGGAACATAGCCGGGAAACGCCGGTTAGCCAAACCGGCGTTCCTCCGGACCATTGTTCCTCCCACCCCGCCACCGATTGCGTGGAAGGAACCGCATGTCCCAGCCCCCGCCCACTTCGGCCTTCGCGCCGACGCCCGACCCGCTCACCCCCGCCCGGGACATCACGCACCAGCACTTCCAGGCCGGCGACACCGTCGTCGTCCTGAAGGGGGTGGCCGGCGGGGAACTGTGGGGCGACGCGATGCGCGTCGTCGCCCCGTCCTGGCACACCCCGACCGACGAGGACGGCTGGCGGCTGCGTGATGCGACCGGCGGCGCCCAGACCTACGTCACCGGCCACCCCCGCTACCTCGTGCACCTCTCGCGCCGCTGCCCGGACTGCCTGATCTACCTGCGGGCCATGGAAGACGCGCTCCTGCCGCGGTATGCGGGCCGTGACGAGCTGATCGACTGCGGCTGGTACACCACCACCGCCCTCAACCAACTCGTGCACATCGCCGACGTCCGGGGCGGCCGGTGATTCCCCGCCTCCATGAGCGGACCCACACGCCGCACGACCCGCTCGCCGAGGCACTGGGGCGGCCAGTTTCGCCGAATGAGGGCCTGACGCAGTACACGGTCGTCGCCCACTGGCCGGGCCTGGATTACTTCACCCTGGACGACGAGCAGAAGACCTGGACATCGGTCCAGTGGGCCGAGCACCTCGAAGACCCGTACCTGGAGCACCCGTTCGCCGCCAGCCCGGACGACGACCGGCGGGCGATCCTCCACCTCGACGTCCGGCTTCACCCGGACGGCCGGGAGCTGACCGGCCCCGAGTGGGCCGAGACCGCCCACCGGCTCGCCCGCGTTGCCGGCATCGAGATTCCCGGCAAGGAGCACGGCTGCCGGTGGATCGCCGTTCAGGCCCAGCCCGGACGCCTCGACCTGATCGCCAACCTGATCCACCTCGACGGCGCGTGGCACGCCTCGCCCACGGACATCCTGCGGCGCCTCTCGGACGAGGCGCGCCGCATCGAGCGGGACCGCCACCTGCTCCCCGTCCGCACCGGATCCGCGGCGCGGCCCGCCATCCGCACGGCGCCCACGGCATCGGCCCAGTTCGCGAGCGTCCTAGCGCAACTCGCCGACGAGCAGGCCGGCCCGCTGGCCACGGTCCGCGGACTGGTCGAGCACACCGCGCACCGGATCGCCCGCCAGCCCGGCGCCGCCGGAACCGACACGGCGCACCGCCTGGAGCTGATCGCCCGCCGCCTCCACGCCATCCAGCAGGACCTGGACAGTACCGCCGCGCAGCTGGTCCAGCCGCGGGTCGCCGCCGTACCGCCCGCCGCCCGGCACACCACCCACCGATCACCGTAGGAGAAACGTCTCCTTGCCCCGTACCGACCGCTTCCTGGACATCCGCCGCGACCCGCACTCCGACGAACTCCTCGCCCGCGGCGGTGACTCCGAGGCACACAGCGTCCTGCAGCGCGCGGGTTTCATCACCGTCGTCCGCCTCCACGAGACCTACCACCGCGCCCCCACCGGCCTCACCAAGGACGACGAGTCCGATCTCGCCACCGACGCCGTCGCCCGCCTCCGGGCCGCCGGGTACCACGTCGCCTGCGCCCCGGACTTCGACACCGACGCCCGGCCGTCCAGTTACCTGCCGCTGGGCTCCTCCGTCGCCCACCTCGCCGAGCGCATTCGCGACGCCACCACCACGGGCGAGGCTGCCGATGCACTGACCGAGCTGACCGCAGCCCATGACGGCATCCTCGCCGCGCTGGAGGAAGTGCTCACCGCCACCGCCGAGTTCCACGACGGTCTCGGCCAGCCGGCTGACCCGTATTCCGCCCTGCGACTGCGCTCCCCCGCCGACGAGCACCTCCACATCATCCGCACCGCCCTCGCCCACACCCGCACCGCCCTCGCCGACCACGCCCCGCACCCCGGCCGCAGCACCTGCACCGGGGAGGTCCCCACCACCGAACGCGAACGCTCCGCCGGCCCCCGCCGCGCACGCTCCCGGCCCCGCCGCCACCGGTAGCCGCCGGACTGCGCCGCTGACCCCACCTCTCCCAAGGACACCATGCACAACCACGACACCTCTGAGCGCCTCGCCTCGTACGCCGACGTCCTCGCCGGCGAACTCCCCGGCACCTGGACCAGTACGCACCTCCCGCCGGAGGCCAAGGACGACCTCGCCGAACTGGCCGACCGCATCTGGGACCTGGACCTGGCCGCCGCTGCCCTCGCCGAGCGTCCGCTTCGGCAGGCAGCCGTCCTGAGCCGCCCCGACGGCGCCCAGCTCGTCCTTCTGGACCGGCACGACGCACGCGACGGTTTCCTCATCGCCGCCGTCGCCCCCCACGCCCTGCCGGACGAGGCGTACCACGCCGTCCGCGAGCCCAACGGCATCGCCCTGGCGGACGACCCGTTCCTGAGCGCGGAGCAGATAGCCGGCGACCTGCTCGCCCGCTACGACAGTGCGCTCGCCCAGGTCCGGCACAACGCCCTGGGCGGCATCCAGCCCTCCCAGCCGGACCGGGTCGTGCTGACCTGGCAGCAGGACGGCAGCGTCGCCACCGCACCCGTCGACGACCGTGCCGGCGCGATCCTCGTCACCCACGGCTTTGCCCAGGACCCGCAGAGCGGCATCTTCCGCCTCAGCGGTGAAGACACCAGGGCGCAGGCGCGCGCCCTGCGCGAGATCGGCCCGCAGCTGGACGCGCTCGGCATCGGCACCGCCCTCCAGCACCCTGCAGGCCGGACCACGCCCACCTCCGCCCCTGCCGCCATGCCGCCCTCTCCGGCCGGCAGTCGTGCGCCGGCCACCAGGGCTCGATGAAGCAGACGGAGCCCGAGTTCTGGGTGCTGGAGTACATCACCATCACCAAGGATCCCCGCAGCAGTCTGGTCGTCGTCATCGGCGGCGCCGAGAAGGCCGCGGACATCCTCCAGCGAACCGGCGGCCCCACACCGCCGCCGAGCACCGCCCAGCCCTCGGCCTCCCGCAGCCGTTAGCCCCGGAGAGACATACATGGCCAACCTGGCCGACGAATACGGCACGGACGTCGAGATCTACATCAAGGCCCTGACGACCACCATCCACGCCGACACCCCCACCGGCGCCCCCGCCAAGCTCCACGACCTGCTAGAACAGGTCGGCCTGGAACGCCACGAATACCCCACGGACAGGCCGCTGTACATCTGGCACACCGTGCCCGAACACCTCGGTGCCGACGAGCAGAAGCGCGTGGCGACCCGCGCCATCCCCGCCCTGCTCCTGGCCGGGTACGAGGTCAACTGCACGCCCGACGTCTTCGACGAAGCCGCCTACCGGCAAGCCGTGCACGAGGCCCGCACCCGTGCCGCCCGTCCCTCCACGCAGCATCCGCCACCGGCCGGCTCCCCCTCGCACCCCGCACCGGCCCAGCGCACCCCGTAAGACCGCCCGGGCGGCCCCGGCACTCTCCGGGGCCGCCCACCGCACCACTCAATCCCGGAGAAACCCGTAGCAGCCCGCACACCCCCGCCGATCAGCCACCGGCTCAAACCCCGACTCGCGACCGCGCTGTTCCGCCGCTATCTGCGCGCCTGCATCCCGACCGGCCCGAACCGCGCTTCCCCGCTGGCCGGCACCCGCCCGGAGGCCGTCCTCGCCGAGACGCAGCGCGTCGGCCACCGCCACCACCACTGACCGACCCCCTGACCCGGAGGAGCATGTCCCACCCCGCCCCCTACCCGGTGCGACTGGCCGACGAGATCACCCGCCAGCTCGGCCAGCTCGCCGATCACCTCTCTCAGCTTCCCCCTCCCCAGGCCGCGCAGGTCATCGCCCGCGTTCTCGACCCGGACGCCGGAGTCCTGGGCGGCATCGCCCACCTCGTCGCCACCGGCAGCGTGTTCGCCAAGGACCAGGCCGAACGAGGCGCCCTCCCCGCGGAGGTATGGCTCGCTCTGGGCCGCGCCTCGAACGAACTGCACGACATCACCCTCGACCTGGACGAACACAAGGACACCCTGCAGCACGTCGGCACCCAGCCCGCCACCACCGCGGCGAAGCCCCCGGCACCCGCACCGCTCGTCATCCGGCGGCACCGGTGAAGAAGAAGCAATGGCAGGGCTGGGGGCCAGGCGAACAGGCCGAGCAGCACTACCTCGTCCAGCCCCGGACCCTCGCCGGCGGCGGCGACGTCCGCCACGTCGCGGCGTTCCTGCGTGCCTCGGGATGGCGGGACAAGTCCAAGACGAACGGCCCCCTGCTCATGGAGAGCCCCGACCGCACCGTCCGTGTCGCCTACGACCCCTACGTCCTTCCCGGCGGGTGGACCGTGCACGGCAGAGCGGACGGCCCCAACGGCGAGTGGACGGCGCACCTGGGCCGGCAGACCCCGGTGGAGATCGTCGCCGGTCTGACCGACGCCCTCACCCGCCCCCGCTCCGCCCACGCTCCCAACGTCTGGGCACCGTTGCAGGAGCAGAACTGGCACACGCGTTTCGAGGGCGAGCACTACACCGCGACCAGCCCCGACGGCACCACGTGGATGCAATACCACCACAGCCCCGACGGCATGGCGATGTGGTGGACCGGAGCGAAGGACAAGCAGGGCAACGGGTGGACGGCCAACTTCACGCCCAACACCCCGATGCACCTGGTGCAAGCCTTCTCGACCGAACTCGCCAGCCCCGATCCCGTGATGCGCCCGCGCGGACGCGTACCGCACAGCGCGCAGATCCGTACCTGGTCAGTCTCCGTCAAGCCCTCCCAGCTCAGTGCGTGGCAGCAGGCCCGGATCACGGCCGCCCGCGCCGCCACCTGGGCCCGCAACAGCGCCCGAAGCACCCGGCCACGCCCCACCGCCCGTCCCTACACCCCGGCCGGCGGCGCCCGGACCCGCCGCTGACCCGACGCCCCGTCCCAAGGAGCCCGATGCCCGCACTCACCCCGGACACCATCCACACACTGACCGAAACGCTGTCGGACCTCACCGACTACCTGCGCGAGAACCCCGACCCCGTGGAGGCCCTCGCCCTCGTCGAGCCTCTCCTCGACGAGTACACGGGCCTGCCCGTCCAACTCGCCGACACGCTGCGCGCCCTCGCCCGTGCCCTTCAGAACCACACGGACGTCCCGCGCACCGCGCAGGTCGACCTTCTGATCACCGAGTTGCGCACGGCCGCGTGGGAGCAGACCGACCAGCACACCCTCCACTACGTCCTGGACGACCTCCGCGACCTGTACGGCAGCGCCGTCACGAGCGAGCCGGGGTACTGCCGGTGGCGCTGAGCGAACGGCAGCTCGCCGCGTACGCAGACAAGCACGCCGGGCGCATCCCGTTCGACACCAGCCCCCGCCACCTCGCCGGCCCCGGAGACGCCCGCCACGTCACCCACGGTCTGGCTGCCGCCGGATGGAGCGCCGTCTCCGACCCCCTGAGTGCCGAGATCGTCCTGCACAGCCCCGACCTGCGCCACCGCCTCCAGTTCGACCCGCAGTCCACCACCTCCGCGTGGTGGCGGCTGCGGGCGGAGCCCACCGACACCGAGCCCGGCTGGTACGCGGAGTTCGGCGAACTCGTGCCCGCCGAGGTCCTCGCCGGCTTCACCGACGCCCTCGTCGTCCCGCCGCCACAGCAGCCGGACCCGTGGCACCCGGTGACTGCGGCAGGGTGGCACCGCGACTCAGACGGCACAGCGCGCTCGCCAGACTCCATGTGCCACATCGAACTGCGCCCGCTGAGCGAATTCCGCGACCTGCCGTCCTGGCACGTCGAGACCCGTGAGCCCGGCCACGGAGAGTTCCACGGCCCGCGCATCTGGCACGCCTACTTCGACGAGCACACCCCCGCCCACCTGGTCGAATCGTTCCTCACCGCACTGGCCGACCGTAGCCCGCTCCAGCGCGGCATGTATGACCGCACCGGCCACTACAGCGCCGTGCAGAAGCCCAGTGCGCTACGCCCGCAGCAGGTGGTCGACGCGCACACCACCCGTATCGACTCCCTCCGCGCACGGGCACGCTCCACCCGCCGTCAGCAGACGAAACCCGCGACGGCCCCGGCCCCAGCGAACCTCGGCCCAGCCCAGCCGACCGCTCGCCGCTGAACCGACAGGACTCCACCTCATCTCCAGCGACCACCACGCACACCGCGACTCCCTCCGGCACCTCGACGACTATCTGAACGACAGCAAGAAGATCCTCGACGCCTGGGACGCCTACTCCGACGAGCACACCGACCTCGACGGCTGGCCCCACGACGACCACGCCTACGGCATGCGCGCGAGCCAGCGCGACGCCGACACCCTGACAGCGTTCGAGCCGCTCCGCTACGGCGCCCGTCACCTGCTGGCCACCGCCGAGACACAGCTGACCCAGCTGCCGCAGAACACGGTGCAGAGCCGCTGGGTCTACCAGTTGGGCGTCCTGCGCGACGCCCTCGACCGGCTCAACGAACTGCACGAGCAGTGGCTGGCCACCCGAGACGCCCTCCCCACCACCGCCAGGCCCGGCACCGCCGACTTCGACGACGCCCTCGCCGAGCATCACGCCGAATCATGGAGCCACCTCGACGACTGGGCCACTCACGGCAAGACGCTCCGGGAGATCAACTCCGCTGCCCGCAAGGCCCGTTCACCTCTGGCCCCCATACCGCTCCCCGCACCTCTCCGGCGGATTGCGACACGGAAGTGAGCATGCCCCCAGGCTCCCGAGACCGTCGAGGTCGCGCCGGTCAAGAACGGCCACAGTCGCTCATCCCCCCATCCCCGTCCGGAAGCACGTAGCCCTTGCCCCCTTCCTCCTCCTCGAACGGTTCCACCGACGGATACGACCTCGTCCTGCGCCTCCTCCTCGGCGTACTCGCGATCGTCGTCCCCCTCGCCCACTTCGCCTGGCTGTCGGGCAACATCACCGCCTACCTCACCGGAGCCGGCTGGGCGCCGTACCAGCCGACCGCCGCCCTGCTCCACCCCGAGCAGGTCTGGCCCGGTGCGGGAGAAACGTCCCTGCTGATCGGCGCCCGCATCGTGCCCGTCCTTCTGCTCCTGGCCCTCGGGGTTGTGGTCGGCGTCGTATGGGCCCGGCACAGGAGCCGCAGCGGCGGTCGGAAAAAGAAGATCGCAGACATGGCCAAGGCCCGGGACATCGAGCCCCTGATGGCCAGGGCGATCGCCGACAAGGCCCGCTCCCTGCGGCCGAGTCTGAAGGACGCCAAGAACATCGACGCGAAGGACACCGGCATCCTCCTGGGCAACCTGCAGGGCACCAAGCACGAGGTGCGCATGGGGTTCGAGGACGTCGCCGTTGCGATTATGGCGCCCCGGTCCGGCAAGACGACCTCGCTCGCGATCCCCTCCATCCTGCACGCCCCGGGCCCGGTGCTGCTCACCAGCAACAAGGCCGCCGGCGATGCCTTCACCACGGCCTACGAAGCGCGGGCGAAAGCGGGACAGGTGTGGACCATGGACCCGCAGCAGATCGCCCATGCTGCCCGCGAGATGTGGTGGAACCCCCTGGCCGGCGCGACCACCCTGGACGGGGCGAACCGGCTGGCCGGCCACTTCCTCGCCGCGAGCGTGGATGCGTCCCAGCAGGGAGACTTCTGGTCCAAGGCCGGCAGCAACATCCTGTCCCAGCTGCTCCTGGCCGCGGCTCTCGACGAGCGGCCGATCACCGACATCATGCAGTGGCTCGCCTTCCCTGCCGACCGGACTCCGCTCGACATCCTCCGTGATCACGGTTTCGCCGCCGTCGCTGCGCAGTTGAAGGGCACCGTGGAGGGGCCGCCCGAGACCCGCGACGGCATCTACGAGACCGCCCGCCAGTACGCCGCCGCGCTGCTCAACTCCGAGATCGCGGCCTGGGTGACGCCGCAGGAGGGCGTCCCCGAATTCCAGCCGGCGCAGTTCGTCGGCTCGACCGACACGCTCTTCCTGCTCAGCAAAGACGGAGGCGGCGGCGCCTCCGCGCTGATCGCGGCGTGCGCGGACTCGGTGATGCGCGCCGCGACCGCCCAGGCCGAACGCGCCGGCGGACGGCTCGACCCGCCCATGCTGGCGATCCTCGACGAGGCCGCCAACGTGTGCAAGATCAGCGACTTGCCGGATCTGTATTCGCACCTCGGGTCGCGCGGGATCATTCCGATCACGATCCTGCAGTCCTACCGCCAGGGCCAGAAGGTCTGGGGTGACGCCGGCATGGACGCCATGTGGTCCGCCTCGACCGTGAAGGTCATCGGCTCCGGAATCGACGACCCCGACTTCGCCGACAAGCTCAGCCGCCTGATCGGCGACCACGATGTCGAGACCACCTCGACCTCCCACTCGGAGTCCGGCAAGTCGACCTCCGTGTCGATGCGGCAAGAGCGGATCCTGCCCCCCGACGCGATCCGGGCCCTGCCCAAGGGCACCGCGCTGTGCTTCGCCACCGGCATGCGCGCCGCGATGCTCGACCTGCGTCCCTGGTACCTGGAGCCCGGCGCTGACGAGCTGTCCGCCGCCTCCGCCCGCGCGTCGAAGGCCATCACCGCCCGCGCCATAGCCAAGCACGCACCCCAGCAGGGCGACTACGACACGGCCGCCTAACCGCGCTGCGCCACACCCCCAGATCGCGCTGACCGCACCACGACCCTCCGGACCACCATGGCTCTCACCGATCACCACGACATCTTCATCGGCTCGACCGGCGACGGATGGACCTTCCTCGTCCTCAACCGCCCTCTCCGCAACGCCGCCCGCATCCTGACCGGCGCGGGATTCACCGCCCGCGAGCACCAGGGCCGCACCCTCTACCTCCTGCCGCCCGAGACGGCCGAGGACGCGCACGAGCGCGCCGGTGTCGCGGCCTACGGGCTCATGGCCCACACCCTGGACCTCGTCGACCTGGCCTGGACCACGCGCCAGCACGGCGCCAGCCCGGATGCCCAGCCCCACGTGACCATCCGCTTCACCGAGCACGCGGTCGCCGCGACCGCGGCCACGGGCCAGGCAGGCGCCGTCCTCGTCCAGTACGGCTTCGTACCAGCGGTGGCCCAGCGGCAGTACGCGTGCCGTCCGGACTAGGTAAACGCGACGCCCTCAGCGCTGTTGTCCGTGCCGAGGCCCATCTCTACGCCGACGGCGTCAGCGTGCGCATCGACCTCGGCATCGCGACCTGGCAGGACATTCCACCGGCGCCATCGCGCCCCGGTGCCGCCCCCGCACCGCCGCCCACCACACCGGTCCAGCGTCGCAGCCGCTGACCATCGTCCGCCTTCCCCGGAGCACTGCACCATGCGCCAGATCGACCTGCAAGCCGAGGTAGCCCATCTACGGCAACTCGGGAGCGACTTCGAGGACTTGCACAGCGAGATCCGCTCGCTCACCCTCACCCCCGGCACCGACGCCCGGCAGCAGCTCACAGCAAAGATCGTGGACACGAACGAGCTGGTCCAACAGGCTATGTTCCGCCTCGCCGCCCTCGACGGCAGCCAGTACATCGCCGTACCCGGCAGCCGTCCGGCTCTGGAGGCGCTCGCCTCCGTCGTCTCCGCCGCCAGTATCGCCGCATGCGACTTGGCCTGCGCCTTGGAGGCCAACCCGCTGGAGGGCGCCCCGTTCCCCGGCCCGCCGGGTGCCCCGTTCTCCAACTCGCCGGCTAATGAGGCAGCCGTGCGCACGGCGCGGCATGCGGAGGCGGTCCCCGCCATGGCGGAGCACCTCGCGAACGCTGCCCACCAGCTCGACCTGGCCTACACCGGCTGCTACTACCTCGCCAGCGGCATCACCCGGGACCTGAAGCAGCACGCCGAACAGAACCAGGCGACACCGGCGCCGAAGATCACGATCAGCCAGTACGCCGTCCTCGCCCGGTTGTCCGCAAGTGGCGGCACCCGCTACGTGATCAGCCGATACGGCGTGCTCAAGGCCAGCGACAAGGACCGGGCCACCGTGAACGTCGCCACCCTCAACGCCCTGATCAAGCGAGGACTCGTCGAGGTGGACACCACGACATCCCTGCACCAGGGCCAGAGCCTCCACGTCACCGCCGAAGGCCAGCGTGCCCTCGCCCAGCACAAGCCCACCACAGCCCCCGCCCCAACTGCGGCCGTGACGCCTCCTGCGACCAAGCAGGCCGCCGTGGGACGCACGCGATGACCGGCTGACCGCGTCCTGGTCAGCCCCGTCCACCTCGTCGGCCCCGGCAGCTCCACCGTGGCACGGCCGCCCGCCGTTGCCGCCCCCGCCGTCACGCCGGGCCCGCGCCGCTGAACATCTCCGCCGCCGGGATCCAGCGCGACACAGCCACCGAAGGCCGCAGCTGTACGGGCTGGCCAGCCGGCCCTCTCGTGGCCGCCTCCTCGCCATCCGCCCGACCCAGTACGGCGGCAAGCGCAGTGCGGTGCCGGACGGGCGGTTCCACCGCCCCGGCGCGAACGACGAACGGCAGCCCCCTACTGATCCCCGTTTGGGAGTCCTCCCTGTGCGCAACCCAACTTCTGCCACTGAGGTGTTGTCGGTCTCCGCCGCAGACGGCACGCGTCTGTCCGTCTACCGCGACACTCCGGTGCACCCGCGTCCCGGCGGCGCGACGGTCGTGCTGGTGCACGGCGCGTCCGTCACCGCGGACCTGTGGCGTGTCCACGCCCGGCACCTGACCGGTCTGGGCTTGACCGTCGTGCGCTACGACCAGCGCGCGCACGGTCACACCCCCCGTGGTCAGGCACCGCTGACGATCCGGCAGCTCGCCGACGACCTGCACCAGATCCTGACCCACCTCGTCCCCGACGGGCCGCTCGTGCTCGCCGGCCATTCCCTGGGCGCCCTCGTCCTGCAGGAACTCACCGCCCTGCACCCCCACCACCAGACCCGCGTACGGGGGTCGGTGCTGCTGTCGGCCACCGCACGCAGGGCGAGCGTGCTGCCCGGCCGCAGCCCGCGTGCCCTGCTTCTGGCCGCCGGTCGCAGCCTGTTCGCCCTGACCTGCACCCACGCGCCCCAGGCCGTGGACCGGCTGCGGCACCGGCTGCCCACCACACACCCCTACCGCCTCGCGCCGCACCCCGACCAGCCGGCCGACGGGCCACCGCCGTGCCGGCACGGCATCCGCCACACCCACACCCGCGATCTCGCCGACCTGTGGCAGTGCCTGCGCGGCTACCAGCCGCGCGATGCCACCGTGCTCAACCAGTTCGGCGACCGGCTGCTGCTGATGGCTGGCGCGGACGACCGGCACATCCCCGCCGCCCACACCCAGCGGCTGGCCGCCCAACTCCCGGCCGCCCGCCTGGAGATCCTCCCCCGCACCACGCACGCGCTGCCCATCCGCCACCCCGCGCTCATCAGCGAACGCATCGCTCGCCTCGCCGTCGAACCGGGCCCCCACCCTCCTCACCCCCAGGACCGATCATTTCCGAACTCCCCACTTTCCGGGCAATTTCACTAGGTGCCGGTGTCCAGTCCAGCGCCATGCTCGCCCTCTCCGCACACGGCATACTCCCGAAGGTCGACTACGCAATTTTCGCCGACACGGGCTGGGAACCAAGAGCCGTCTATTCCCATCTCGACCGGCTGGAGCGAGAAATAGCCGGACCCGCAGACATACCCATTCTTCGCGTATCATCCGGACACATACGCAAGGATGCCCTGGACCCCGACCACAGATTTGCGTCCATGCCGCTCTACGTCCTGAACAAGGACGGAAATCCGGGTATGACCAGGCGCCAATGCACCGGGGAATACAAGATCAAGCCGATCAAGAAAAAGGTCCGCGAACTACTCGGCTACCCCTACCCGGCACGCATTCCCAGGGACGTATTCGTCGAGCAGTGGGTCGGCATCTCCACCGACGAATTCCACCGGGCCAAGGACGCCGACGTCAAGTACATGCGCAACCGGCACCCGCTCATCGACATGGGCTGGTCACGGTCCGACTGCATCCGCTACCTGACGTCGCTCGGCCTGGCCGACACCCCGAAATCGAGCTGCCTCGGATGCCCGTTCCACGGAAACGCCCAATGGCGCAATATCCGCGACAACTCCCCGGCGGAATGGGAGGACGTAGTGGAGTTCGACGCGGCCATCCGCAAGGGAAACGCCCGCGCCAACGCCACCGGCAACCGTCTGCTCGGCGAGGCGTTTCTCCACCGCTCCCGCGTCCCTCTCAGCGAAGCCCCG
This sequence comes from Streptomyces phaeolivaceus, assembly GCF_009184865.1. Classification (NCBI taxonomy): domain Bacteria; kingdom Bacillati; phylum Actinomycetota; class Actinomycetes; order Kitasatosporales; family Streptomycetaceae; genus Streptomyces; species Streptomyces phaeolivaceus. The sequence goes on from NZ_CP045096.1 coordinate 3,339,112, forward strand.
ATCGATCACGTCACCGCCGCCGAATGGGCAGCGATGCAGCAAGAACTCACCGACAGCGGACCGGACCTTCAGGAGCTGGAACAGGGCGTCATCGACGGCTGTTCCCCGTGGGCCTGCCGCGGTGAAGTCGAGCCGGTCCAGGACGACTTCGGACTGGCCTCTTGACCATCCTGGACCTGTTTGCAGGACCGGGGGGATGGAGCCACTCACTTAACGTCCTCGGCGTACGGGACGTGGGCCTGGAATGGGACGAATGGGCCTGCAAAACCCGTACGGCAGCAGGCCAGTTGACCATTCGCACCGACGTGGCACTGTACCCCGTCTGGCCCTTCCTCGGAAAAACCGCCGGGCTCATCGCGAGCCCTCCCTGCCAGGCATGGTCCATGGCCGGCAAACGCCTCGGCCTGGTCGACCAGCCCTTGGTCCACCAGGCCGTCGCCGACCTCGCCACCGGCCGCGACACCCGCGAGCAACTCCTGGCCGCCTGCCGCGACGAGCGCTCCCTGCTGGCGGCCGAGCCGATGCGCTACCTGCATGCCCTCAACACGGTCGGCGAACCGGAGTGGGTGGCCATGGAGGAGGTCCCCGACGTGCTGCCGCTGTGGCGCCAGTACGCGGCCGTCCTGCGCGGCTGGGGGTTCTCGGTCTGGTACGGGATCCTCAACGCCGCCGATTTCGGCGTTCCGCAGACGCGGAGGCGGGCGATTCTGCTCGCCTCCCGGGTCCGTACGGCACAGCCTCCCACGCCGACGCACTCCCAAGTCGCCGAGCCCGAATCGCTGTTCGGTCCGGGCCGCGCCCGCTGGGTGAGCATGGCTGAGGCGCTCGGGTGGGGCGCGACCGACCGGCCCGTCCCCACCGTCTGCGCAGGCGGCGGCCCCGGAGGCGGGCCCGAGCCCTTCCCTTCCGGCTCCCGAAAGACGCTGTCCGATGCCCGGGAGCGCGGCACCTGGATGCCCCGGCCGGACGGAGTGGTTCTGCAGTCCCGCCGAGAAGGCGCAGGGTGGGCGGCGCGACACGGCACCCGTGAGAACCGTGCCGCCAACGCTCCGGCGCCGACGTTCACCGCCGAGGCCCACCGTTGGTCCTGGTCGCTGCGCAGCAACAACCAGGCCAACGCCACCATCCGGTCCATCGAGGAGCCGGCGGGAACGCTGTTCTTCGGACACCGCGCGAACGAGTGCACGTGGGTCGCGGAACCAGCCGCTGCGCCGACACAGGACACGGAAACCCCCGCCGTGCCGGAGCCGATCCGGATCACCGCCCGCGAGGCGGGCCTCCTGCAGACCTTCCCCGCCGACTACCCCTGGGCCGGCAACAAAGGCCAGGTCTTCGGCCAAATCGGCAACGCGGTCCCACCGTTGCTCGCCGGCCATCTCCTCGCCCCGCACCTCGGCGTCACCCTCGACCCCGACGACTTCACCTTGGCTGCCTGATGCCCCACAGCCCCGAACCGAACAAAGACGACCTCGACGACCTGCCCGACACACATCCGCCGCAGCCCGTGCGCTACGCCGAGCAGGCCCTCCTCGGTGCCCTCCTCCTCGACCCGCATCGGCTCGGCGACGTGACCGGGATTACCGCCGACTCGTTCTCCACCGCCACGCACACCGCCCTGTTCGCCGCGATCAGCGCCCTGCCCCGGCCCGATCCGGCCGAGCACGCGAAGAACACCAAGTGGCTCAACCAGGTGCTCGCCGCCGGCCGCGAGCAGGCGCGCGGACTGTCCGTCTCATACCTGCACACCCTCATCCAGATCTGCCCCTGGCCCCGCCACGCGCCGGCCTACGCGCGGATGGTCGAGGCCGAACACGCCCGCCGCCGTCTGGAGGCCGCCGCGGAACGCCTCGTCCAAACCGTCCACGATGCCTCCCTCCCGCACCCCGTCCAGACAGTGCTCGCCGAGGCCGACGCGCTCGCCGCGGTCGTGGACGACATCGCGAGCCGCTTCCCTCCGCGCGCCGGCGTCCTGCCCCGCACCACGGCACCGCCACCGACCATCGCGCCCGACTACACCGAGGCGGTCGAGGAGGAGCAGCTGCTGCTCGCGACTGCCACCGCGCACCCCGCAGATATCGAGTCCCTCCGGTGGCTGCTCCCCGAGGACTTCAACCGACCGCTGCACGCCGGGCTCTGGCAGTGCCTGACCGCCCTCGCTCGCCGCCGCGAACCCGTCGACCCCGTCACCGTTCTGTGGGAAGCCCAGCAGCGCGGTCTGCTGGACGACGGAAGTGAACCAGGCGAGGTGCTCCGCCTGCTGGCCGAACCGGCCGGGTCCGTGGAGCACTGGGGCGAGCGGGCCCTGCAGCGTTCCCTCCTGGCCACCGCCGAACACACCGGCCGGCACATCGAGGCGTACGCCGGCGACCCGGCGAACACCCCGTTCCAGCTCGTCGTCGGCGCCCGCCGCTCCCTCGCCGACATCGGCGCCGTCCGCACCCGCTGGCAGCACGCCACCGGAACGGTCCCGCCGCCACGACCGCGCCCCGCACCCACCACCCGTGCCGGCCCGCCGACCACCACAGCCGCGCGCCCCGCCCGCGCCGCGCGAGCAACCCGATAGCACCCCGCATACGCCGGTGGCCGGACCCACCCAAGGCCCGGCCACCGGCAGAAGAGACGACACCCAACGTGACTCCCACCATCGACGCCCACGTCCGCCTCGACACCCACCCCACCCATCCCAGCGCCGTGACCGCCGTCCTGACCGGCGCCCAGGCACACATCGCCCACCTGGGCCTGGAGGCAGCCGACTGGACCGTCGTCACCGACAACGTCCTGGCCCTGGTCCGCATCGACCACGAGGAACCCCACTGGGCGCAGGACGCAGCCAAGCACCTGACCGCCGAAGGCATCACCGTCGAGATCACCCCTCGGCTCCAGAAGGCCATTGACGAAGAATGGACCTGGGCCAACTACCCGATGCCCTGGTGCACCCGCAGCGAAATCCGCGAAGTCTCCAATCAGGCGCAGAAGATCCACGACGACATCCGCCACGGCCACCTCCTCATCCACGCCCACGCCCACGACGGCCACACCACCGTCGCGGTCGGCACCTACCTCCACCGCAACGGCAAGTCCGTCTACCTCCACGGCGAGGACCACCTGCGGCAAATCGCCGACACCTTCGACTCACCCGCTGGGGCCATGGTCGCCTTCGAGAAGATCCACGGCGCCGAGATGCACCCCGGCCCGGCGCCTCTGACCGACACCGAACGCGCCGCCGCCGAAGCCCGCACCCCACTCGCCTGCACCGCAGCCAAGCCCGAACCGGCCCGCCCGGAGCCGGAGACCGTCCCGGCCTACCTGGCCGATGCCGGCGACCACGACGCCATCCTCGACACCTTCCTCGATGCACACGGCGACTGGGAGAAATGGCGCACCTGGTCCGACGAGACCACCCACGCCATCCACGAATCGCAGACCCTGCGCATCGAGCGGGTCCACGAAGCCCACCCCCGTGAAACCGCCTGGACCGTGGCCGCGTACGAGACGCCAGTGTCCGACCGCATGTGGCACCTGACCGCCACGGGCACTGCCCCCGCCCCCATGCTTCAGGCACTGCTGAACCACCTCGCCGACGGTGACGGATGGGACACCGCCCTGGGGAGCCCCGTTGACGAGAAGACCGTCACCGCCGCCACGAAACCCCTCGCTGACGCCGGATGGCAACACACTGTGGACGGACGCTGGCTCCGCTGGACGAACGCCTCCCAGGACGCCGGTGTCCAGTTCGACGCCTTCGCCGCCCAGCAACCAAACGGCAGCCTCGCCACCTGGACCATCTGGGCCGGCCCCACCATCGGCCAGCCCACCTGGACGATCCACGCCTCCCCCTACGCACCCGCCCCCATGATCGCCGACCTGGCCGAGGAACTCGCGCACGGCACCGGCACGCGGCGGTTCAACCCCAGCGTCCAGCGGCAGCCTCCGCGTCTCACCGCTACCGCACCGGCCATCGCCACGACCGTCGTCAGACCTCAGGCGAGCCGAAGTCGCTGACCAGCACACTCACGCACGCGAACAGCAGTGTGGCCCTGCGGACGGGGGATGCCGCAGGGCCACACTCGCACCGTACCGCGCCTGTCCGTTTCACGAGGGCTTACTCTCGCTGAATGCCGACGAGGCCCCGCCCTCGGCAACCCAGCGCGAGGGCGCTCGTGGATTCACTGAGCGACTCTGTCGGGAATCTTGAGGATGGGCAGTTAACGATCGTGACGTTGCGTCAGGCTCGTTGGAACGTTCCGCCCTCGTTCCCCAGGAGCCCGATGTGTCCCTCCAGCCTCACTCCGGAGCCGAGATCCCGCCGCTGACCGCCCGGGTTGCCCGCGCGGCCAACCCCAAAGGCACCACCGCGATGTGGATCCGCGACCGCCTCGACGGCCTCTGGAGCGACGAGGACTTCACCGCCTGGTACCCGCGTGACGGCCGACCTGGGCTCTCACCCGCCCAACTCGCCACCGTCTGCGTGCTGCAGTACGCGATGAACCTCTCCGACCGCCAGGCCGCCGAGGCAGTGCGCTGCCGAATCGACTTCAAGTACGCCCTCGGCCTGGACCTGGACGATCCCGGCTTCCACCACAGCGTCCTGTCCGACTTCCGCGACCGGCTCGCCGAAGGCGACCGCGCCGACCGGCTACTGGGCCTCGCACTCACCCGGATCCGACGGGCCGGCCTGCTCAAAGGGCGGGTCACGCAGCGCACCGACTCCACCCACGTCCTGTCCGCCGCACGGGAGCTGACCCGCCTGGAGCTGGCGTGCGAGGCGGTCCGCGCCGTGCTGGAAGAGGCGGCCCGCGACGCGCCAGAGGTGCTGGACGAGCTGGTCACCGCCGAATGGGCCCAACGCTACGGCCGGCCGGTTCGCCTGTGCTCCCAGCCCAGCCACCCCGTCGCCCGCCTGGAGCAGGTGGGCAACGACGCCCGCGAACTGCTGTACCGTCTCGACGCCCGGTTCCCCGGCGGCGCTCCGGCGCAGGCGAACGTGCTCCGAACGATCCTGGTGCAGCACTTCTTGGTGGATGCCAAGGGGCGGTTCAGGCCGCGCACGAAACGCGACGGCCAGCCGCCCTCCCGAGTCCGAATCGAATCCCCGTACGAGACCGAGGCCCGCTGCACCATGCGCGGTGACACACGCTGGACCGGCTACCTCGTGCACCTGACCGAGACCTGCGACGACAAGCGGGTCAACATCATCACCGACGTGGCCACGGCCGTCTCCAGCGCGGACAGCCAGGCGCTGCCCGGCATCCACGCCCGCCTCAGGCGACGGCGTCTACTGCCGAATCGGCACTTGGTCGACGGCGGCTACACCTCCGTGGCCGGCATGGACGAAGCCGCCCGCCTGCACCGCGTCACCCTGATCGGGCCGCTTCCGCCCAGCACCACCCCGCAGCACCGGGCAGGGGACGGCTTCGGCCGGGAGAACTTCATCATCGACTTCGACCAGCGCGAGGTGACCTGCCCCAACGGGCAGGTCAGCGGCAACTGGCAGGACCTGCCGACAGTCGAGCCGACCAAGGTCACAGTCCGGTTCGACGCCCGCCAGTGCGGCCGCTGCCCCGAGCGGGCCAAGTGCACTCCGGGCCGGTTTCGCAGCCTGTACTTCCCGACACGGCGCCTGTACGAACTCCAGGTCAAGAACCGGGCCGATCAGCAGGATGCGGACTGGCGCCGGCTCTACAGGCGGCGCTCGGGGGCCGAGGGCACCATCGAGGAGTTCGCGGACGGCCACCGCGGACGCCGGTGCCGCTACCGCGGCCTGGCCAAGACGCACGTCCAGCACGTCCTGACCGCACTCGCGATCAACATCGAGCGGCTGAGCCTTCAAGAACCCGCCGACAGCTCGTACCGGCCCCGCCCTCCCACAGCATTCCAGCAGTACCTCGACGCACGCGACTTACCCCGGCCGCTGTGGTGGCGCCAAGGGAAGTGACGCCCGTCCTCAAGATCCCCGACAGAGTCGCTCACTCTGCAGAGCGCTCTCTCCTTAGCTTGTGGCCCCTAAGGTCCAAGCAGTGCTCGTGGGCGGCAAGGGAGTCCAAGTGAAACGTGAACGGGCAACGGAGATGCTTCACAAGATGCTCGACAATCTGGACGCAGGCAGTCGCCCCCTCGACCTCGTAGACGAGGTCTATGTATTCGGTTCCTACGCCCGAGGCGCGCTGCAGCCAGGCGACCTCGACGTGGCCGTGATCCACCGGACCGACACTGAATTCACCGAACACGTCGTCGGCGCCCTCATGTACGGGCGGGATCCCATGGCGGGCATGAAGCGCGCGCTCAAAGGCAGCAAGCGCGGCTTCCAATTCCAGTTCAACCAGAATGACCGCCTCCCCGAAGGCTCCGAGCCACGACTGCTGTGGAAACGCGGCGACACCCGCGCCACCGCAGAAGAACGGCTGCAGGCCATGAAGGCGGACCCGGACGCCGGCCGAGCGCCCCGCGACGCCATGATCGAGCAGTTCGACGGACTCGACCGGTGGATCCCCCTCCCCATACGCATCCGGCTAGTGGAACTGGTCGACACCGGCGCGATCGAAATCAGCCGCATCGCCCTCACGGCCGCCGACCCCACCGACCCGGCCGCCGTAGCCGCCCTGGGGCGCCGATGGAAGACGGACAGCCCACTGCATCGCGCAGCCGCTGCCGCCGTGCGCTATACCGAGGACTCCGGCATGTCGCCGCCGTCCCTATGGGTGCAGGGACAGCCACTCGACCACCGCCGCAACCAGTACGGCGCGGACGCCCTGTGGATCAACCTCGGCTGGTACCACTTCGACCAGCTCGTCTTCCGGCTTCGTGAGGGCGCACAAAGTCTGGAGGTCGTGCGCCCCACACGGACTCAGCCTCTTCACGCCCTCCACATCACCGTGCGCGACATCGCAGCCCTGGCCCCGTTGTAGCATCCCCGCCAGCCGGAACGACGACGAAAGTTGGCGTCGCTCAGGGGACAGGTCGGGGCCCGAGCAGCGCGACGAGGCCCGGCAACCGTCACAGGTTGCCGGGCCTCCACGCACTCGTCAGTCAACGAGGTAGTGGGCTTCGACGTAGGCGACGGTGGAGCCGTACGGTTCGCCCACCGGCTTCAGCATGTACCGGCGGAAGACCGCGGCGGTGGCACGGCGGACGCCTCGGTTGCGAGCCTCGGCGTTGTCCCACGACTGGGCGAGGGTGCGCTTGACCACGTGGTCGATCTCCTCGGCCAGGTTCCGCTCCGTGACGGTGAGGCCGGGCGGAGCATGGTCGTGGATGATCCGCGTCAGGACACCCACGTGGTCGTCGTCCAGCACGACGGCTTCGTCGGGGTGCTTCTCCGCGTTCACGATGGCACGGGCGACCCGGAGTGCTTCGGCCAGGAACTCCAGGGCGTCCTGGGCGTTCTGGATGATCCGGTCCCGCAGCTGCCTGATCCGCTCTGCCAGGGCGGTGTACTTCGCAGACCCCGGTTCGACGCCCTTCTCGAGGGCAGCCTTGATCTGGTCCAGGATCTCCGCCGCAGACGGTGGCCTCTTGTCCTCGCTGTCGTCCTTGTCGGGCTTGGGACGGACGAGGGCCAGCAGCTCCTTGAGGATCGTAATGCCCTGGGCATCCAGGACGAGGGCTTCTTCCTGGGAGGCGGCCACCGAGAAGGAGTGGACGTGGGCGTTGATTATCTCCAGGACCATCGGCCCCAGCTCGCCCAGTCGCTCCTTCCTTTCCTCGTCGGAAGACTTCTTGAACAGGGTCGTGTACGCAGACCCGAAGAGCCCGAACCCGTCCTGGTACTTGGCGACCCGCTTGTCCGTGTTGATGAGCGGGTACAGGCGGGCCAGAAGCCGGTAGTTCTTGCTGAAGACCTCGGCAGCGTCAGGGTTGGCGTCCAGGAAGCCGTTGATGACACGTACGGACTCGTATCCGTGGGCCGTGAGGTCGAGGCCGTCCACGTCTGCGAGGAGGTCTTCGATGCGGGCGAAGGTGGTGCGAAACTCGGCGACCAGATCGGTCAGGTCGGTCACGAAGCCGCCGCCCTTGCCGGCGGACCCCTCCGAGGTGGGGTCGACGACCGCACGCTGGACCTCTTCGGCCAGGCTGATGTAGTCCACGACCACGCCGGTGGTCTTCACGAAACCGGCCGGGGAGACCCAGGTGCGGTTCGGGCGGGTGATCGTCTGGAACAGATTGTGAGCCTTCATCGGCTTGTCCAGGTAGAGGACGCCCTCGTTGGGGGCGTCAAACCCAGTCATCAGCTTGGCTGTCACAACCAGGAAGCACAGCGGGTCATCGGGAGTGAGGAATCGCCGCTTCTGGTCCTCCTCGTCAACCTCGGAGAGCCGGTAGGGCCGCATGGCCGCTTCCTCGGTCTTGGCGTCCGAGACGTGGATATTCACCTCTGCGGTGATCCGATCGTGCTTGCCCACCTCGGCGAGTACCTGCGACGCCTCGAAGCCGGCCAGCAGCTCGTTGATCTTGTCCGTGTATGCCACGGCCAACTCACGGTTGTAGGCGACGACCTGCGCCTTGAGGCCGTTGCGATAGGTGCCGGCCAGGTAGTGGTCCACGATGTCCTGGCAGACCGTGTGGATGCGTTCGGGGTTGGCGAACACCGAGGTGAGGCGCCCGAACTTGCGGGACAAGGTTTCACGGTCAGGGTCGTCGAGGTCGAATTCGTCGGCGAACTGGTCGAACTCGGCCTGGAGCGCCTGGTCGTTCATCTCGAAGGTGACCGGGTGCGGGTCCAGCATGACAGGAACGGTTGCCTCGTCCTGCAGAGACCGGGACACCGAATACCGGTGCAGCACCCTGTTCGGGTCGGTCTCCTCACCGAAGAGGGCGAAGGTGTTGGTGGCGAGGTTCCTGACGGGTGTGCCGGTCATGCCGAAGAACTTCGCGTGCGGCAACGCTGCGCGCATCTGCCCCGCCAGGGACTCTTCCTCGGATGACTGGGTGCGGTGTGCCTCATCGACCAGCACGATGATGTTGCGGCGGGTCGACAGGTTCTTGCCGGCGTCGGCGAACTTGTGGACAGTCGTGGAGATGACGCCGCGCACATCGTCAGCCAGCAGGGAACGCAACTCCTTGCTGGTGGAGGGCTGGTGGAAGTAGGCGTCGCCCATCGCGGAGGTGAATACCCCGGAGGTTTGCCGCACGAGCTGGGTTCGGTCCGAGAGCAAGATAATCGTGGGCGACTCGGTGCGGGTGTCAGCCAGCAACAGCGAAGCAGCGAACACCATCAGCAGCGTCTTCCCGCTGCCTTGGTGGTGCCAGACCAGACCCTTCTTGCCGTCGGCCAGGACCCGCCTGTGGATCAGATGGGCGGCCTCCATCTGTGGATAGCGGGGCAGGTACTTCTTGTCCGCCCCGCCCCCAGAGGTGTCGAAGAGGGCGAAGTTGGCGAGCATGTCCAGGACCGTGGCCGGGTTGAGCAGCAACTCGACGGAGCGCTGCACGTCGGCCTGCCCGGACAGGTTCTCGTCGTCGTCAGTGGATCGGAACGGCTGCCACAGGTTCAGGGGCGCACCAGCGGCACCGAACCGCAGCTTCAGCCCGTCGGAGGCGACAGCGAAGACATTGGGGGTGAAGAACCACGGGTATTCGGTGGCGTACACGTCGTTGATCTCGCGTGCGGCGTCGGCCCATCCGGACTTAGCGGTCGGTGACTTCACCTCTACGACAACGAGGGGCAGGCCATTGGCCCAGTACACGAGATCGAACCGGCGGGGGGTCTTGCCGGGGATGGTTATGGTCACCTCGTCCGACACGACCAGGGTGTTGGTGGTCGGGTGCTCGAAATCGATGACCTTCAAGGCGTGCCACACGCCGTCGGAGCCCCGGAACTCCTTGTGCCCTCGCAGCAGTTCCAGCACCTGCTCGTTGGCTCGCACCAGTCCGCCTTCGACGGCGTTGACCGTGGCGATGATCTCCTCGACCACGGCGTCCATGTCGAACCCGTCGATCACCTCAGGGTTGAGCCGGACGATGGCGTCCCGCAGCTGGCCGGCGAGCACCGTTTGTGTCGTCTCACGCGGTAGCGACCTGCCCGCTGTAAAGCCCCAGCCCATGGGCAGAGACCAATGGATCATTAGGTTCTGGAACTCACGCTCGCGAATTCCCTTCGCCACGGCTCAGACCCCCTGCTCGACGGACTCGATGTTGATGGTGATGCTCTGGTCCAGCAGGCCCGACACCAGGCTTGCGCGGGTTGCTCGAAGGCTGCGTGCCTGGCCCCGAAGGGATTCCATTGTCTCCGCGACGGCCCCGATACGCCCCGCCCAATCCTGCTGGACGGCCACCGGGACATCCGGGACGGGGAATCTGCTGAGGGTCGCGCGGTTAATGGAGGCGATCCCGGTCGTCTGGGTGCCGAATGTCTCGAACCACTCCCGACCGAAGGTATTACCCCAAGCCGACAAGAAATGCGGGTCGAAGCGTCGATCGGTGACTCGGACCCTAAAAACGTGATTCTGGTGAATACAGTCGGGAATCTGATCCTCCCAGACATGGCCTCGACCAAGCTTATCCTTGTCCCCGCCCTCGTTCATCAGCACGTCGCCCGATTGCAGTCGAAGCTTGTCCGCCTTCGCCCGGGTGGTCTTGATCATCGCCACCTCGGACAAATTCAGATGGCGCCGATGGACGTTCGCAACACGCAGATAGGGCACCTCCACAAGGTCCGGCTGATCAAGGTCCTTCTTGTTCTTTGTGAGACCTCCCGAGATGTCGCAGAACGACGCCAATGGGGCCATCGCCACGTCACCAAATACTGTCACCATCTCCCGTCCCAGCGCCCACCAAAGCTCATCGAGCACGTCAGCCTCGGCTTCCAGTGCGACGATCTGGGCGTCCACAGAATCGAGCACTTCGACGATCCGCGCTTGCACCTCGCGGGGTGGGATTGGGAGTTGGATCTGCAAGAGTTGCTCTGGGTTGAGACGCTTGCGCCGTTGAACCGTCCCGCTCACCCGGTTCTTCATTTCTGCCCACAGGCGCGGTGAACGGCAGACGTGCCTCATCCAGTCGGGCATCAGTTCTGGGCCAAGCGTGAACGTCGGGAACTCATTACTGGCGACGAATCCATCGAATTCGGCAGGTACTACGGCGATCGGACCTTCCCATGCGGTCAATTTGCGCATCACAACCTGGTCGGCGCGCAGCACGTTCATTGCTGCGTACTCTGTATCTCCGCCGTCGAGTTCACCTTTAGCGACAACCCCCTTTCCTGCATTCAGGACCCCGGCCAGGCGGTAAGTAGTTGCCGGCTTCATCGGTGTGCGCTGGATGTCGAGGCGCATCACCTCCCCGAGCAGACGAAGCGGATAGCCGTCACTCATCGAAGCCCTCGATCCCTGCGGCGGAACGGCTACCTTGCGGGGAACAGAGGTCTCCAGGTCACCGAGGCTGATCTGCTGCCAGTCACTCATCAAAGCCCTCGATCCCTGCTGCAGAGAGGACCGCGAGCATGCGCTGCTCGGTCTTTTGACGCTCGGCCCGGGCGATGTTGTAGGCGTCGATGAGGGTGCCGAGGTCCTCCCGCTCGGCCGCGGCCTGCTTGATGTAGCGGCCGATGTTGAGGTCGTACCCGTTGGCCACGACCTCGGTGATCGGGACGAATCGCGCCGACAGACCGCCCTCTCCGTCGGAGGCCACCGGGGTGCCGTCGCCCTCCAAGTCCGAGTGGTAGGCGGTCACCGTGTCGGCGATGTCCGCGTCCGTGAGGATGTTGCGATTCTTGGCCTTGGTGAACCGGTGGGAGGCGTCGATGAACAGCACACCGTCCTGCCGCTGTTCGACCTTGGTGCCGGGCGCACGGAACACCAGGATCGCTGTGGGGATGGAGGTTGAATAGAAGAGGTTCGCAGGCAGGCCAATCACCGCTTCAAGCAGGTCGTCGTCGAGAACGCGCTTGCGAATGGCTGCTTCCTGGCCGCCTCGAAAGAGGACGCCGTGGGGCAGGACGACGCCGGCGCGGCCCTTCTTCGAGTCCATGCTGGCGATCATGTGCTGCACGAATGCCCAGTCCGCCGAAGACTGTGGGGCAACCCCGCCGATGGCGCGCGGGTCATTAGTCCAAGGCTTCCACTTCAGACTGTAGGGCGGGTTGGCGACGATCACGTCGAACTGTTTGACGGACCCGTCCGGCTTCTTGAAGCGCGGGTCCCTTAGGGTGTCGCCGACCTCGACCTTGAACTCGGTCAGGTTGTGCATGAAGAGGTTCATGCGGGCCACACCCGCAGTATCTGTGACCGCCTCCTGCCCGTTCAGGCTGAGCGTGTATCCACGCTTGCCGCGGGCTTTCAGGAAGTTGGCGGAGGCGATGAGCATGCCGCCTGACCCACACGTCGGGTCGTACACCGACTCGTGATTCTTGGGGTCCAGAAGCTCGATGATCAGCTCGACGACCTCGCGCGGGGTGAAAAACTGGCCGGCACGGGTCCCGGACCCGTCGGAGAACCGCTTCAGCAGGTACTCGTACGCTCCCCCGAGCACGTCGTGAGACATATTGCCCTCGTGCATCTTGGGGGCGCGGTCCATCGTCCGCATGACCGACGCCAGCACCTCCCCGGGCAGCACTGCTTCCGAGGTCCAGATCATGGACCCGAACAGACGGGAGAACTTGTCAGGGTTGGCCGACTCGATGGCTTGGAGGGAAGCGCGAACCCGCTGTCCGAGGCCGTGCTGGGCGACGGTGGCGAGGATGGATGACCAAGAGGCGCGGCTCTCGGCGACGGTGCCAGGGAAGATGAAGGGGATCTTGAACGTCTGGTAGTTGCTGTACTCGACCTCGTCGGCTTCCTCGGCTGAGAGGTCGAGGTCCTCGTTCTCCTTGAGGAAGGTCTGGTGGGTGTGCTCCCAGGTATCCGACAGGTACTTCCAGAACATCAGAGGGAAGACGACCGAGGAGTACTGCGCTTCGGGCATCGCCACACGCAGCTCGTCGGCGGCGTCCCACAACCGGTTCTCGATCTCCTGCTGGGTCACTGCCATCAGTCGGAGGTGTCCTTGCTCGTCAAAAGGTGGCGACCCGAAGGCCGTGAAATCCTGCTGGTCACCCTATTTAGGGCAGGTTCTGCATGTACACACCAGGCTTGGCCTGCCGGGTGAGCACACGCGGAGCGTCGCGCTGCCTGCGCGGGAGACCCACAGACGATATCCGCCTCCCGAGAACCACCAAAAAACGGCCTTCGGGACGCACCGCGCGGCGGCCTCGGGCATATGCGCGCGAGCAGCCGACGGCACCCTGCACACCCCTCGTCGCCACTGCGAGGTTCGCCCGCCGGACCCCATCGCTCGAGAGCTGCCCGCACTAGACCTCCCAGGACGCAGCCCGATGGCTCGCTCCGATGTCATTTTCGGCTCGCGAGAGGCAGGGACCGTCATACGTAAGCTCATGCGGGCGACTCCGGAGACATCGGCAACAGTGCTGCTACATATCCCACCACGCACCACTGACAGCGCGGGCCGCAAGCGTTCCCCGGGGCCGAAGACAGAGCCGTATTCAGAGATCCCCATCGAAGAATCTCGCAGGCCGTAGCGACGCTGCCCACAGCGCCATCCGGCAGCGCCATCTGACGATAATCGAGATCATGAGCGAATCAATCGAATAACCATTCGAATCTTGAGGGGCGTTGTCAGTGCGGTCGGGTATACCGGTCGGCTATGAGTGTTGCTCAGGAAGCGGCTGCGTCGGCCTCCGGCGGTACGCAGCCACCATCGGTTGACGGCGACTTTCCAGATGATCACCGCCCGGCTGCTGCGGTCCCTGCATCGCGGGACCCCGGCCCCGGCGGAGAGAGAGACCCACGGACCGCTCAGGACGACTACCTGCTGGTGGAGCTGCTGTGTGCCGCGTTGGCGAAAATCCGCCTCGAACGACAGCGGGCTGGCGTTCAAGCCCGCTGTACGGATGGGTCGGGGCCATTGCCGCGTGCGTGGCGTGACGCACGGGGCCGCTTGTGGTGGAAGGCGCAGTCACTGGGCCTGGATGCGCCCGGCAATGACCTGGAACTGTTCGACTGGTGCCGTCGCCCGCTGGGATCGTGGCCTGTACCTCTGTCGCTCACCGAGGGCGATCTCGACGTGGTGCTGCTGGAGGGTGATGCCCTGTCTGAGTTTGCCGAGCAGGCGGCAGACCTGATCCAGCACGCTGACGTCGAGGCGGAGCTCGTTCAGAATCAGGTTTTTGCCGCCTTGATGCTGTGTGCACGGATGAACGGTAAGGACGACGACGCTGTTCAGCGGGTCTACTGTCGCCTGCGGCGCCTGCTGATCGACCATCCGGTGCTCAGCGACCGCGAGGTCCAGGCGCTGGCGCGGGAACTCCCGGCAGCGGACTCCGACCATGACTCGTTCCTCGCGAAGTTCGTCCGCATCGCCTACGTCCACCACCCGGTTCAGGCACCGGGGAAGGTTCGCCTGCGGCGCTGTGCAGACTGCCGAAATCCGGTTGACGACGGGGCCGTTGGCTGTGGGGCTCCCGGCTGTACAGGGGTGCCAGAGCAGTACGAGGTGGCGTGTCTGGGCGCGTATTGGACCCAGCACCGGGCAACCCGCCAGTTCTTCCACGACCCTGGACTGCTGGAGGGACGGCTGCTGGACCACCTGGGCGAAATCGCCGACGGCACACTGTGCGTCGAGGACTGGCCGTGCCTGGACGCGTGGGATATGGCGTTGACGTTCAAGGCCCGGGAACCGGGTGCAGAGGCGGAGCGCTGGGCCGTCGACGCCAAGGACTGCTCAAGCCCAGCCCTACTCGCCCGGGGCTTTCGCTGCGATCCACGCGTGCCGGCACGGCGACACATCATCGTCATCCCCATGCACCGCCTCAGAACTCCCGGCTACGTGGCGGATCTGGAGCGTGAACTGCAGGGCCGCGTTTCCGGCGTCGAAGTCCTCGACGAGCAGACGTTCCTGCGGCAGGCCACCGTCCGTGCGCGTCAGGCAGGAGGAACGCGATGAGGGACACCCGCGCCTGGAGCAAGTCACTGGTTAAGGAACTGGCGGACGACAACGTGCGCCCCCTGCTCGGACCCCTCAGGCCGTGGGAGATCTGCGCGTTGGAAGTGGGCCTGTCGTTCCTGGACGACCATCTGCCCGGCCAGGGCGTCGGCGCGCTGTGGCCGGTTCTGTCCGGGTACATGCGCCTGGAGGAGGACCTGGGCCCGCAGCTCCGGACCCTGCGGGAGGTGATGGGCCCGCTTGCCAAGACCGGGACCATGCGGGAGAAGCTCGATCAGTACGTGAAGCTGCCGGTACAGGTGCGGGGCTTCGAACCCTGCGACATGCTTGGCCACAAGCCGGAGTTGTCGACCGTGTTCACCCGGCGGTCCACCCCGTACGCCGCGGCCCGTCATGACCTCTACCGTCAGACGCTGCAGAAGATCGCCCCCTACCAGACGGCGTCCTCGTACCGGCCGGCGCCGCCGGGTTCGGTGTGTTCTTTCGAGCAGGCCGACGGCAGGCGGGAACAGATCCGCGTCCCCAAGACTCTCATCCCGGCGCCGGCACCCGCAGTACTGCCCGCAGCGGTCTCCCGAGTGCAGGAGCCCATCCCCCTCACGCAGGATGACTTCCAGTGGGCTGCCGAACAGATCGACAAACTCCTGGAAGCCCACCCGGAGATCGAAAACCGGGACTTCGTGAAACGGTTCAAGCAGATGGAAGCCCTGCTGGCCGACCACGCCGAAGGTCGTCTCCTCGATCAGCAGTGGCGGATGACCATTGACCGCCTGTGGCACGTGGTCGGCCTGATGAACAGCGGCAAGTCCACCCTGCTGGACCTGATCGCCTTCATCGTCGCCCGCCGCGGCGGCAAGGTCGGGTTCGTCCTCGCCTCCGGCAGTGACGTGTTCGCCAAAGTCAGCTTCCTGCAGGCCCTGGGCATCGATGCCGTGCCCATCTTCGGACGCACCCGGGAGGGCGTCCACAAGGACCGGTTCTGGCGCTCGCTCCTCCACGACGGCGAGACGGCCTTCCCCACGGGTCTGGACCCTGCCGCGGCGTTCGCCGACGACCAGTGCTACCTGGAGGAGCTACGGCTGACCAGCAGGACCGACCGGGCCCCTCTGCCCCGCGAGGAACGGCCCTGCACAGGCCGGCTCACCGTCGCCGGCGAGAGCGGGCGTCGCGACTGCCCGCTTCTGTCCCGGTGTCCTTCGCATACGGCGGCACGCAAGGTTGCCGAAGCACAGGTGTGGGTGACGACCTCGGCGGGCCTGGCCTCAACGAGGATGCCTCAGTCCCATATTGAGGTCCGCGTCGCCGAAGCGGCACAGCACCACCTGTCTGTCCTGCTCGTCGACGAAGCCGACACCGTGCAGCAGCAATTCGACGACCGGTTCCTGCTGCACGAAATCCTTTCCCAGCCCGGCAGGGGCTGGAGTCACCGGGTAGGCGACCGCATCGGGCAGCGGCTGGAGCACTCCTGGTTCCTCGATCTGCTCGACCCGGAGGTGACGGCCGGCGACAAACACTTCCGTCGGCACGATCAGGCACTGACCGAGCTGTACCGGCTGGTCATCGCCTCTGGTGCGGACGCGCTGCACGACGTCATCGCCGAGGGACCGTTCACCGGCTACAGCCTCCTGCGGCGCTTGGCGCGCAGCCTTCACGGCCTGGGTGAACGGACTGACTTCGCGGACAAGGCTGAACAGGAAGAAGCCGCCGACTACTACTTCGAAGAGCACTTCGCCTCGGTGCTCTCCGCCCCGTTCCAGGCTCCTGCGGCGAACTGGGCCGAGCTGATCGAGGCGATGACGGCAGCCCACGACACTCATGTCTCGGCCCAGGAGGCCGCCGAGGCATGGATCACGACGCACCAGCCCGCCATCGACGAGGCGAAGGTACGAGGCACGCTGGCGGAGTACGCACAACTGCTGCAGGCCGGGGTGTGGGCCGCGCGTATCACGACCTCGTTCTTCGAAGTTGCCCAACGGCTGCGCGCCATCGGCTCCTCCCCGATCGACGACGGGGAGGAGTTCTGGAGTCGGCAGCCGCCACGTGACCTGATGCCGTTCGTGCCCGAACAGGCTGCCGGAAACCTGATGGCACTTCAGTGGCAGCCCAACCCTGGTGGTGACAGCGGGTCGTTCAGCATCCTGTGGCTGCGCGGGGTCGGCCGCTGGCTGCTCTACCACCTTCATGATCTCCTGACAGCCGAGGGTATCGAGGGACCGCATGTCGTCCTTGCCTCCGCCACCAGCTGGATGCCCGCCTCACCCCGCTTCCACCTGGACGTGGCCCCGAACCTGGTACTACGGGAGCCGGCAAAGGCCAGGGCGGCGCTGAAGGAGAGCAAGATGTTCTTCCGGCCGCCGCGCTACGCCGACGGCCGCCCCGTCTTTATCTCGGGTACCGGCGGCGACCCCACTCGACATGCCCAGGCCCTGTGCACGGCCGCGGACTGGATCTGCAACCCGGCCCCCGGTGCGCGCGATTCCCTGCTCCAGCAGGCCCGTCTGCGGCTGACCGACGACCGTCAGCAGGTCCTGTTCACCGTGCAGAGCACCCGCGATGCCCAGACGGTCGCCGACTACATCAACCACAAGACGCCCTACACGGCCCTCCACGTCATCCGCGACGACGACCCGCCCACCCGGCACAGCATCCCAAGGCGCCGACTGCCCACCTTTGCCGCTTCCGGCGCCGACATCCTTGTTGCTGCCGAAGGCGCCGTCCAACGCGGCCACAACATCCTCAACGCCCGCCGCGTCGCCGCCCTGGGCGCGGTGTTCTACCTGGCCCGCATCCACCCACCCGCCGACGATGCCACCTTCCCGCTGTCCCTGCTCAGCCGCGAGGCGATGCGCCGCCTCCGCGACCCGATCGAGCTGGCCGACCCCTCGGTCGATCCCGTCGACCTCGCGCGCAAACTCCGCCACGGCGAACGCCGCCGATGGCAACAGCGGGTCGGAGAGCCGGTCCTGTTCTCCCGCCTGACCGACCCGGTCGAACACGCGGCGTTCGTCGGCAACTTCATCGTCCCGCTCCACCAGACGATCGGCCGCGGCATCCGCGGCAACGAACCGGTGCTGGTGTACCTCTGCGACGCCGCCTTCGCGCCCCGCACCGCCACGCTCGATGAAACCGCGGCCGACACTCCCCGCACGAGCGTGATCGTCGCCGCCCAGCAACTCCTGCACGGCTGGCTCACCGATCCAGGCCCGACCGCCACCGCGGCACAGCGCCTCGACCATGAACTCGCCCACGCCTGCTGGGGCCTGGCCTCCCATCTCCTCGACAACATCGACTGGGGTCACCGCTGATGCCCGCCTACCGCGCCACCCAGGCCACCGTGCTCACCTTCGCCCCCGGGGCCAGCTGGCCCGTCACCGGCTACCGCGCGACCTGCCCACCCGGGATGCTCAACGTCCTCCAGGCCGCCTGGGAGGCCCGCCCCGGCCGCCGAAAGCGCAACGGACCCGACAACCTGCCCACCAAGTCACTGAAGGACTTGATCACCCTCATCGACCCGGAGATCACCTCCGTGCACTGGGACCCTCGCCATCCGGCCTGGCTGCGTGCGCGAACCGAGATCGACCCGGACCTGCTGCTGATCGCGCTGTCGGCATGGGCCTCCGCTCACGTGGCGCCTCACGTGCCGGACACCGACTGGTACGGCCGTCTCGAAGGCGCCGGCCAGTTCAAATGGATCCCCGAAGACCTCGACCTCGCCCAGCACGGCCTCCACCCCAACGGCACCGCCAACCCTCCCGCGCACGTCTTCGACCTCCTGCCCAGCCTCGTCGCCGAACATCTCACCACCACCGACCTTCAGCTCCTGGGCCACCACCGTGACCTGCGGCTCGGCCCCACCCAGGCCGACGGCCGCCGAACCCTGCACCTCGGCCAACCGGAGATCCTCATCGATGAAGACGGCGCAGTCGGAGCCAGCGTGGACGTCCTCACCCTCCACCTGGAAACTGTGCCGGGCGTTCCCGAAGTCCACCTCCACGTCGACCTGGGTATGACCCGCTTCGCGACGAACGCGCTCGACTACATCCCCCGCCGCGGAAACGGCGACCCCACCGCCAGCGTCCTGCTCTCCGCCAAGGAAGGCTTCATCCACCGCCGCGAACGTCCCATGCTCCTGCAGAGCTCCGTCACCATCCGCCGCCGCGGACAGGACACCTCCTGGACCTGGCAGCCGGGCGTCACCAGTATCCTCGCCCGCCTCACCCACCACGAGCCACCCAGCCTCGACGAACTGCGCGCCGCCCCTGGAAACGCGGCGGGACAGCCCTTCGCCGCCCATCTCGTCCACAGCAGCGGCATGACCTACCGCCATCCGGACCAGGACGGCGCCCCGCCGGCTCGTGCCACCCACGACCACCCCGTCGGCCACGGCTACCAGCCCCGCGACCACATGGAGGCCCTCACTCAGGTCGCCCGACAGCTGGAGGACAAGGGGCTGGTCCCCCTGATGCCCAGCCCCAAGGCACGGACCCGTTCGAAGACACGCCTGCCGATGCAGCTGCCCGGCTCCCCCACATACGAACTCGAAGTCTGGGCCTCCTCCGACCGCACGTGGCAAGGTCTACAGACAGCCGCCGCCGACAAACTCGGCCTGACTCCCGCCACCCCAACAGCGGCGTGCGCCAGCTTCACCGGACCGATCAACCTCACCCTCCACCGCCACGACCCGCAAGACCTGACCGCCGGTCTGCCGCGCTCCACCGAGTCAGACCCGGCAGCCCGGCGGGCCGCCTACGAAGCCAGCGAGGCCGAACGCACGGCGCGAATCACCCGTGCATTCCCCCGCCTCGCCCACCCCACCGCCTGCATCGTGGAGATGGAAGGCGCGGCCTACTTCTCCCGCACACACCAGCGCGACCCCAAAACCCTCTTCAAGAAAGTCCTCCCGAGCCTGCGCCGCAACGTCCAGGGCCTACGCCCCATCCCGCCGGCCAACACCAATTCCAGCAAAGCAGCCCTCGCTAAACGCTTCCCCGGCACCGACTTCGCGACCACCGACATCGAGCGCGCCGCTTCCGCCCTCCGGGACGCCCTCCGCCAGGCCGGTCACCTGCCCAAACTCCACGCCCCACCCGGCATCGAAGGCCCCTTCGAGCTGATCACCGTCTGGCTCGCCCCCGCCGGCGAGCGGATGCTCGTGCCCATGCTGATCCGTCAGCACACCCACGAGGAGTCCACGGCACAGCTCATGACGACGACCGGCAGCCCCACCGAGCGCCCCATGCCACTGACCACCCTGCCGGAAGCACTCGTGGCCGGCCGCGGACGCGTGCCCCGTACCGCTCGCGCGGCCCTCGCCGAATTCCTCACCAATGCTCTGTCGCTCGACTCCACCGTCAACCGCCTGCTGCTCGTACGCCGCGCCCGGACGAGCGACAAGGACATCTGGCCCTGGCTACAGGACAGCCGGATCACCTTCGACCAGCTCGTGTTGCCGGGCATCGACATCACGGCCCCCAACGCGGATCCAGACCGCCGTAAGCCCGGCGACCAGCCGGGCCTGCGCATCATCCGGCTACGCGAGCGCAGCGATCGCTCTGCAGTGCCCAGAGCTTTCGGTGTCACCCAGGAAATGGCCAGCGCCGGCGACGACACCGACGAACTGATCCCCGTCACCCGGCACGGGCGATTCTCCGGCCTGGTCGAAGTCGGGGAACGCTCCTTCTGGGGCATCAACCCGCGCCCCGATCAGAACCAGACCCCTCTCACGCTCACCAAGTTCGACCCGGCCCAGACCGCCAACCGGACCTGGACCTGCTCCAACCCCACCTCCCTGGAGATCGTGCCCGCCTTCCTCCAGGACGGCGACAACCCAGCCGACTGGGCCATGTACGTCCACGCCCAACGACGCTTCCACGCCCACACCAACATCGCCACCACCTGGCCCGCCATCGTCCACCTCGCCGAACTGATGGAGGAATACATCGTCTGATCGGCCAGCCCATGCCACTGCTGACTGGTCAGGTCACACGCGCTAGCCGGATGGGTCGGAGGCCATCCGGCTACGCGTCACCGCACCCAGATAGATTCCGCCGCACTCCGCCCAGATAGGGATGGCGGGTTCCTCGGCGGGCCGTTGTCGGCACCGTACGAACCGCAGCGGCCATTGTCCTGTGTCACCGAGCCGTCCCTGACGCAGTCGCTTTGACCTGCGGCGAGGAATCTTGAGTGGCGAAGTGGCCGTGACCCGCGGGTGTCGCCGTTCGGAGATGTGGAGAGTCTTCGCCAATGGATCTTGCCGGATGGTGAGGATGCTTGGCGAGTGCTGCTGCGGCGAGTTCGATGGCGTCGGGGTAGATCGAGGCGTGTGCGTGTGCGTCGAGGTCGGTCGGGATGCCGCGCTGGTGATTGTGGGTCTGCAGTGCGAGGCGCCGGTATCGCCAGTGGTGAGGGACGGCGGCTGGGGAGTCCGGCCAGGGCGGGACGGTTTCGACCGCGGTTTGGTGGGCGAGGGTGAGTTGCTGGGGTGTGAAGCGGCGTAGGAGGCGGTTCGCCCGGTGTTGAGCGGTGGTGATCTCGGGGCATATGGAGAGGTCGAGGTGGGGTTCTCCGAGATCGCTGAGCCAGATTCCGTGCCGCGTGCAGACCTTGTGGTGAACCGGGAGGTGGACGGGGACGGGCTGGCGGATACCGAGGCGGGCAGTGCACTGGTGGCAGGCGGTCGTGGCCCGGACGGGGCCTTCGTCGGTGCCGAACGCGGGGAGTGCGTGAGCCAGGCCGGCGGGAGTGGTGCCGGTGAGACGAGCGAGTTCGTGCAGGGCCTGGGTGGCTGCGGGGGCGAGCATATGGTGCTGGGCTCGGTCGTCGAGGTTGTTGGTCTTCGTGGAGAACCAGGTGGGCAGTACTGCCAGGACCTCGGTGACTGTGAGGTGGTTGGCCTGGGCGATCCGGGCCAGGTAGGAGTTGAGGGTTTCTCCTGCGATCGGGGCGACTCGCTGTGGCAGCACCGGTGTCCGCTCCGACCTGAGGGCGAGCGTGCGGGATATCCCGGATGGGACCTGGTCAGGGTCCTCCTGCGAGTTGGTTTCCTGGCGGTCGGCCGGGACCAGCAGGTGGCGTCGGCGGTCCAGCTCGCGGTAGAAGGTTCTCTGGCTTCCCTCGAAGCCGAGGTCGGCAACTTCCTTGAACAGGACTGAACCGCCCCGGGTTCGGTAGAGATCTCAGATTGTGGTTGTGACCTGGGGTTTCGTGGATTCCTTGTAGTGATTGGCCTCGTACTCGGCGGGTGGAACGTGGCCTATCTCACCGTGGAGTCGGCGGTGGTTGTACCAGTCGGCCCACTCGGCGGTGGCCAACTCGACCTGGGAGAGCGACTTCCAGGGACGCTGGGGTTTGATCAGCTCGGTCTTGTACAGGCCGATCGTCGACTCCATCAGGGCGTTGTCGTACGCATCCCCGACTGATCCAATACTCGCCGCGATGCCGGCCGCGTCGAGGTGTTCGGCGAGGCGGAACGACGTGTACTGCGACCCGGCATCGGAGTGGTGGATCAGCTGCCCCGGAGTGTGCCGGCGGTCCTCGCGGTCACGCTGCCACAGGGCCATCTCCAGTGCATCCAGGACGAGTTGGGTCTCCTTGGAGGCGGAGGCGGACCAGCCGACGATGCGCCGGGAGAACGTGTCCACGACGAAGGCGACGTAGACGACACCGCTCCAGGCGGCGACATGCGTGAAGTCGGCGACCCAGCAGCGGTTCGGGGCACGGGCGACGAAGTCGCGGTCGAGAAGGTCCGGGGCCCGCCCGGCGGCCGGATCGGTGATCGTCGTGATCACCTTCCTGCCGCGGACGGCGCCGGTGATGCCGAGTTCGCGCATCAGACGCTCGATGGTGCAGCGGGCCACCATATGTCCCTGCCGGTTCAGCTCGCGCCATATCTTCCGGGCCCCGTAGACACGGTAGTTGGACGTGTAGACCTCCTGGATCCGTTCTTTGAGTTCCTCATCGCGCACGGAACGGGCGGAGGGAGTTTCAAGGCGTTTCTTGTGGGCGTAATACGTGGAAGGGGCGATCTTGCAGTCGTGCTCGGTGAGCGTCCTGCAGATCGGCTCGACGCCGCCGAAGCGGTCCCGGTGCTCGTCGATGAACGCTACGAGCGTGTGTGTGGCCGGTCGAGCTCGGCCGCGAAGAAACTCGCCGCGGCCTTCAGGATCTCGTTGGCCCGCTTGAGTTCGGCGTTCTCCTTCTTCAACGCCTTGAGCTGGGCGGACTCCTCCGTCGTCATCCCCGGACGCTGGCCACCGTCGATCTCGTGCTGCTTCACCCAGTTCCGCAGCGTCTCGCGCGAGCCGATGTCGAGCTTCTCTGCCACCGCCTGCAAGGCGGCCGTCTCGGTCGGATAGCCGTCGCGCACCTCGGCGACCATGCGCACCGCACGACGGCGGAGCTCAAGCGGGTAACGGGAAGGTCGTGCCATGACTCGATCCTTTCATGAAATCGAGTCTCCATTCGAGCCGGGGCGGTTCACACAAGCCGGGCCGGGAGCCGTATTGGGTGACGGTCGGCGGTGGTGTGGAAGCCGACGACAGAACCATCGAGGCGGCCCTGCACCGCGAGGTGTACGAGGAACTCGGCGGCACAGTGGGCCGCGCTGAACTCGTCTACCTGATCACCGACGAACTCGACGACGGCATCGGCATCCAGCACATCTTCGCCGCAAACCTGGTGTCGATGGACCTGACCGCGCGGACCGGCACGGAGTTCAGCAAGCCAGAGCGGGGAGGCTACGAGGTGGTCCGGGTGCCGTTCACAGCGGAAGCTGTCGACGAACTCCACCTGATGCCACCGCAGTTGGCTGAGTTCATCACCGCCAACGTGGACGCACTCGTCTCCGTGCTCGACACGCCGATCCGCGAGGCTTGAGACGGTCCCGTGTCCCCTGGTTTATCACGTCGTGCCGATGGCAAAGTTGATCGCTGAGGAGACGCCGCTGGCAACGTGGGTGGGCCGGTATGAGTCCTCGGGCCACGGCCTGCCGCCCGACACCCACACGCTTCGAAGACCGAGCCCGTTTGCGCCTCCGATGTCGGCATGCGGCGAATCGCCGATCATCCAGGCGCCGGAGAGGGGGACTCCGACGACTTGAGCCGCCGCGTGGAAGATCTCCGGGTCCGGCTTCCTATGACCAATGTGTTCGGAGATCACCCAGCCCTGTACGAGCCGTTCGAGCCCGGTGTTGCGGATTTTCGCTTCTTGCTGCACGGTGCGGCCGTTGGTGACAATCACGCAGGTCCAGCCATCGGTGAGCGCCTTCGTGAGCGCCTCGCGGGTGGTCTTGGCCAAAACGACGCGATCAGCGGCGCCACGATCGAGAAGCGTTCGGATAGCGGTCTCAGGAAGCGCCGTCCCGTAGCGGTCCGCCATGGCCTCTGCGACAGCCGGTTTGGGTGTGTAGCCGCTCGCGTCGAGGGTCATCAGCCATTCGATGTCGGTTTTGGGCAGTGCATGCTCCGCCAGGAGTGCGGTGGCCGCGGCCCGGAAGGCGGCGTCGCGGTCTACCAATGTGTTGTCGAGATCCAGCATCAGCAACGGCATGACCGGCAGTAGACCACGAGCCATAACCTCCGGGCAGGTGGGTTTCCCGGCTGCGATCCGCGTGATCTCAAGATGAACCAACGTAGGTGGTCGCGCCCGGACTGGCCTTCGAACCGGACCGACGTCAGTGCGAGAGCCGGGCATCCACGAGTTGGCGCACGATGAGTACTCCGTCCCGGAGCCACTCGACGAGTTTGGCCGGCCTGCCTCCGGGCGCTCGGCCCTGCCCCGAGTACGACCTAGCCGACGCACCGTCGACTGACCGCATCGGTCGGCACGGTCAGTGACGGCTTCGGTCCGCTCCGGTAGCCCGATGGCTCAGGGACGGTGCGGACGGGCATTGCAGGCCGCGGCACCGAAGCACCGCTGCCGATTGCGGCGAGCTGATGACAGACCTCGGGTAGGTGAACGCAGCCTGCTTCGAAGCGAGGCAACATAGCGCGGGATCGCCGGTTGGCCAAACCGGCGATCCCTCGCATCATTGATGGTCCACCGCCACTACCTGCCCCCTACGTCGGAAGGCACGATCGCCACCACATCCACAGCGGCCCAGTCCCGCACCCGATGACGTCACAGACGCGATGGGCGATTACGCCGCCGCCCAGCTCGCGCGGAAGAGGTCCACAGCCCGCTCCACGTCCCGCTCGGAGCGCAACTGCACCTCCAGATCGCCCGTACCGTGGTGGCCGACCTCCGTCACATCCCGGGTGAAGCCGGGAATGAGGTCGACCTCTTTGGGGTCGGCCTTGAGGTAGACGAGGAGCTTGGTCTTCTGTGGCGGGCAGACGCACGCGAAGTTCCGCAGGCGCTGATACGCCCGGTACTGCTTGCGCTGCACCCGGCTGACGCCGTCCCCGAGGCCGAGCAGCACCTCATCGACCGCCTCAGCCAGCTTGGTCAGCGCCCCGCCCTGCGCGCGGACAGGCGGCAGCCCGGCCGCGCCCCGGCGCGGCCGTCTGACGGTCGGCGTCCGGCCGGTGACGGAAGCTACGGTCTCAAGGCCGATCAGGTCCCTGCCGAAGAACCGGTAGCGGACCAGGTCGATGCTGCGTCTGTGCTCGCGTACGGCGTGCGCGTCGTAGCGGGTGAAGTCGCCGGCGACACAGATCAACCTCGGTGCACTCCACAGCACCTGGGACGCGGCCGATACCCCGAGCCGGTCGCGGACCAGGTGCCGGAAGGCGTCCCTGTGCGCCATCAGCCACGCCATGTAATACAGGCCCTGATTGACCACGCCGGCCGCGGTGCCGCGCTTGAACTCCACGACCACCGGCGCCCCGTTCTCGTCGAGCCCCAGCGAATCGATCCGGCCGCCGTCAGCACAGTCGATGACGTACTCGCTCGCCAGGAGCCGTACCCCCAGCATCGTCTCCATGTGCGCCTCGACGAGGCCCTGCACATCCGCCTCGACCTCGGCAAGACGCGGCGCGACCTCCGTCACGCCGCCATTCGTCGTGTGGAACAGCTTCAGGCCCGACACCTTCCCCTCCTCGGCTCAAAGATCGAGAACGCAGGAGAGGGGTAGATCTATTTCCGCGCGGGCGCACCGAACAGGTGAGGAGATGTGAGACGGTGACCACCTGGCCCAGTCGGGAACCCCTGCATCCCATCCGTCCCAGAGGTGCCCTCATCCCACATACGTCCCACAAAACCCCTGACAGCGTGTCAGTGAGGAAGAAAGTGGCAGGTCAAAGCACCTGCCGACGAGATGCGCCAGGCGCCTTCTAAGCGCTTGGCCGCAGGTTCGAGTCCTGCCGGGGGCGCAAACACCCTCTGACCTCACCTTTTAAGGCGAGGTCTTTTTCATGTCGACCGCGCACAGCGGTATTTCGCCAAGCGCTTCACCCATCTCCCGAATCGGCGTACCGTCTTACTCAACCCCGGAGATCACCACCGCCTCCCCTGGGGTCACGGCCATTCGCATACTCGAATAGAGACGGGAGTGGGCATTGAGCGACCAGCCTGCCTACGACATCGCCCCCCTCGCCGCGTCCTGGCTCCGTTCCCTCAGGGCACAGGGCCTGAGCGAGAACACGCAGCGGATCTACCGCACAGCAGCCGAGGGCCTCGCCGGTTTCCTCCGCGAGTACGAGCCCACCGACGACCATCCGCGGCTGGCGCCCACCGAGCTGGAGGGGGACGAGGGTCTGCACCGCGAGCACATCGAGGCGTACATCATCGCCCTGCGGAAGAGGACCAGTCCGGGCAACGCGCACCAGCACTACCGGTCGCTGCGCCGGTTCTTCAACTGGTGTGTGGATGAGGAGGAGATGGACCGCTCCCCCATGCGCACGATGAAGCCGCCGGAGGTCCCCGAGGTGGAGGTGCCGATCATCCCGGACGACTCCCTGCGGAAGCTGCTGAAGCAGTGCGAGGGGAAGGACTACAAGGCCCGCCGGGACACGGCGATCATCATGCTGTTCCTCGACGCGGGCCCGCGGCTGTCCGAGCTGACGGAGCGGACGGTGGGCGATCTGGACCTGGACCAGATGGTGATGCGCGTCCTCGGCAAGGGCGGCCGCCACCGGTCCATCCCGTTCGGCCGGAAGACGACTCAGGCCCTGGACCGGTACCTGCGGGCGTACGCGAAGCACCGCAGCCGGGCGCTGGAGAGCGACGATGCTCTGTGGTGGAGCGTCAAGCGCGGGTCGCGGCTGACGATCTGGGGTGTCGGCACGATGGTGGAGAACCGCTGCAAGGAGGCCGGCCTGCCGCACATCCACCCGCACCAGTTCCGTCACACGTTCGCGCACCAGTGGATGGTGGAGGACGGAGGGGAGACGGACCTCATGCGGATCGCGGGGTGGAGGTCGCGGTCGATGGTGGCCCGCTACGGTTCGTCGGCCGGCGCCGAGCGGGCGCGGATGGCGCACAAGAGGCTGAGCCCCGGCGACCGGTTGTAGGCCGCCGGGTTGCTCGTGTCAGCAGTCGAGGCCGTGCTCCGTATGGGGTGCGGCCTCGCGGGCTTCCTCGGTGGCTGCGCCGTGCTCTCGGATGTCGTTGCGTGACCAGCGCTCGGTTTCGACCGCCTCCTGGAAGATGGCCTGAAGGCCCGCCGCGATGGCGTCTGGAGGCCAGGAGAAGTCGATGGCCAGTTCGTACCTGTCGAGGCCGTCTCTGACCGCGACTGGGGTCTCCCCTTTCAAGTCGGCAGCTTCGACGTGGACCTCGTACATCGCGGGTGACTCTGCCATCCGACCCCCATTCCCGCGTGTGCGGGCAGCGTTAGCTAGCACACGCGTTCGAACCGCGCGAGGTTCGATCACTCTACGCGAGAGGTCGCAATATGGTGGTCACCTAATGGGGTGAATGTGAAACGCACCGTGAGTAAGAATCTTCATTCGGTTCCTACTCCTTGGTCGCGCGCCGCCTGCGAAGCTCCTGGAAGAAGGCTCGCACAGCGGGCATATCGTCAGGCGTCACACCTTCAGCGCGGGCCACCTGGATCACCTCTCCTGCCACCAACTCATCATCACCCTGGGTGAGTTCGCCCGCATCCCACCCTGTGTACTCGCGGGCAGCAGCGGCCTTCACTCGGCGCACATCGATGCCGAACCCAGCGAGGCCGGCCGCGACAGCGCGGACGAGCCGCTTGTTCATCTTGACCCCCCGCCCCGCAGCGATGCTCCAGAGCAGGTTTGCGCTCGGCTTGTAGCCGCTCTCCGGGTCGACGCTGCGGTCGGCGAGCTGCTCGAACGTGATCTTCGCCCCTCGGCCGGGGCCCTTTCCTGCGTACTGGCTGACGAGGTCGGCCAGCGTCTCGGCGTCCCGAGTGCTCATGCGGAGGTCTCCTTGTGGGGGGCGACGGCTCGGGTGGCGTCGGCTCCACCCGGCGGGGGCCCGACGCCCCAACAGGCCCCATTGTCCACAACCCCATACGCGAACGGGGACATGGCCTGCAAAGATCGGCCCAAAACAGGCGCCCGTGTGTACACACAAGGGGCGCATGGGGCGCACTGAACTAGACGGAGCGCTGTGCTAGACATCCCGGGAGCGCTGTGCTTAGCTATGGCCATCCCCATTCGCGAATGGGGATGGCACTACCGGAGGCCCTGTGTCGGACAGATACCGCGTGCACGACGGCGAACTGCTTCACCGTCTGATGAAGCAGCCGCTACCGGGGGGCGTGGTCCACACGGTCAGATCCCTGGCCTGCGCGACCGGCGTCTCGTACAGCAAGATCCAGAAACTCGTGAAAGAGGAGCGCCCCACCGTCTCGGAGCCGGAGGCCGACGCGATCGCGGCGGCTGTCCAGGCCCGACGCCGGGCTCTTTTTTCGCACGATCCATCCCCATACTCGAATGGGGATGACGAAGGGAGGAATAGCCATGGACCCCACGGAGAGGTCGCTTCGAGCCAGCCTCGCGGCCCACACGAGTTGGGCGAACACGCTCGACCCGGCGAGTCGGACGGCGAAGGCGCGAGCCGCGGCGAACGGCCGGTTTGAGAAGCAGGCGCGGGAGCTGCACCCAGACGCGACGGAGGAGCAGATCGCCCGCGCGGCTCAGCACCTGCGGTCGGCGCACTTCTCGCGGCTGGCGCTCCAGGCCGCCGCCGCACGGCGTGTGAACGCTGCAGCGAAGCGCCGCATGAAGGCCGCCTGATCCATCCCTGAACGCGCCGAAGGGCCGCCCGACTTGCCCGTCCTGGCGACCCGACGACCGGCGACCCCACACAACAGAGAAAGCAGAGGTCACCGTGACCGCACAGATTACCGAACCGACCGCGCAGCCCGCGGCTTACGGCCCCGAACGGTGGGCGCGTACGACGCTGGCCGATCAGCGGCAGGCGCTGAGCGCGCTGGACCGGATCTTCGGGCTGCACCCGAACCTGCCCGCCATGCACATCGCCCTGCACTACGTCTCGCCGGAGTCGGTGGACGTGCAGGCGCAGTCCTGGCCCGCGCTGGAGGCGTGGCGGGTGGCGTTGAACGTCGCGCCGTCCGAGGTGCTGCCGGGGAACTGCGCCGAGGAGCGGGCGCACTTGCAGTTCACGACCATGGTCGACGGCGTGCCCGTGCGGGTGTGGATGATGGGCGACCTGGCGCAGGACGTCGACGAGATCTCCTCGGCGGTGTCGGCGTGAGCGCCGCGGCGAGGGTCGCGCATGCGGCCGAGACGATCCGGGCCCGCTGGGAGCAGCGGACCGTGGAGAGCCCGCAGGTGGAGGCGGCTCAGGCGCTGGAGGACGCGGGGCTGCTGATGTCGCCGGAGGCTGCTGCTCGCACTGGGCACCTCGCGGCGACGCTCGTGGCGCGGACGCAGGATCTCATGACCGCTGAAGCCCGTATCGGCGAGTTGGAGGCGGAGCGGCACTCGACGAACGAGTCCCTGTCCGAGGCGGCTGAGCAGCTGCGCGTGGACCGGGACCGGATCGCCGAGCTGGAGGCCCAGCGCGCGGCGCTGGCCGAGCGGCTTCGCGCGGGCCAGCAGTGGCAGCGAGGGCGTAACCCGGAGCTGGTCAGCGAGAGCTACGTCTCGCCGTCGGAGCTGCGGAACATCTTCGGCGTCAAGCTGACCGCCCCTTGGGACGAGCCCGACTACGACCCGTGCCACCCGTGCGGCTGCCCGAAGCGGTTCGACCGTCACGCCGACGGCTGCCCGGCCGCCCTCCGCGCCGAGGACGTCGTCGACCTCACCACCCTCGCCCCCGCGCAGGAAGCCAACGCCCGGCACAACCCGACGTTCCAGACGATCGAGCTGGACCTGACGGCCACCAAGGAGCAGTGGGCGGCCTGGCAGAAGGCGCTGGAGGTCGACCTCGCGCGGACGACGAACCGCGGTGGTCTCGTGACCTCGCACGCGAAGTGGCGTGGCGTCCCCGTGGTGGTCCGCTGCTGGTTCGCCGAGGGCGGTGCGGAGTGACCGGCCTCGACTGGGTGTTCTGCGCCCACGTGCTCCTCGCCTTGGCGCTCGCCCTCGGCTGGCTCGACGCACCCACGCTCCTCGCCCGCCGCCTGCGCCGTCCGGCCGCCCCGGTGCGGGGTGCGTCGGAGATCCGGCACCCGGCCATGCAGGCGACCCGCGCCTATCTCACCGCACACCCGCTGCCCCGGCAGCGCACCAGGAAGGACGGCCGCCCGTGAGCGCCGAACTCGTCAAGCACCAGAACACGACCCCCGCCACCCTCGACGGCGCCGTCCGCTTCGCCCAACTCCTCGCCGACGCTGACCTCCTCCCCCGCCAGTTCATCGGCAAGCCCGCCAACGTCCTCTACGCCGTCGAGTACGGCCGGACCCTCGGCATCACCCCCGTGGCCGCCATCACCGGCATCCACGTCATCGAGGGCAAGCCGTCCGCCTCCTCCGGCCTGATCGGCGGCCTCGTCCGCAAGGCCGGCCACAAGCTCCGGGTGAAGAGCGACGGCATGTCCTGGGCCACCGCGCAGATCGTCCGCGCCGACGACCCCGAGTTCACCTACGAGTGCACGTGGAACCTCCAGCGTGCCGAGCAGGCCGGGTTGCTCCAGATCAAGGACGGCAAGCCCTTCGCCCGGGACAGGAACGGGAAGCCCGCGACGTGGGAGAAGTACACGGCCGCGATGCTGAAGGCGCGTGCGATCACCGAGGTGGCTCGGGACGCGTGTGAGGACGTGCTGTTCGGGTTGC
Organism: Streptomyces phaeolivaceus; assembly: GCF_009184865.1. Taxonomy (NCBI): domain Bacteria; kingdom Bacillati; phylum Actinomycetota; class Actinomycetes; order Kitasatosporales; family Streptomycetaceae; genus Streptomyces; species Streptomyces phaeolivaceus. The sequence goes on from NZ_CP045096.1 coordinate 3,370,199, forward strand.
ACTACACGCCTGAGGAGTTGGGCGCGAACGTCAACGCCGACGGCGAGGTCGTCGAGGCGGACGTGCAGCAGCTGCGCCGTGTGCAGCCGGGCGAGGCCGACCAGTGGACCACGCCGGAGCAGGGCGGGGAGTTCGAGCCGCACGCCGCCGCGCAGGCCCTGGCAGTCCGGGCCTCCGAGGTCAAGACGCGCACCGAGGTCACCGCGATCGTCAACGAGGCCAGGGACTCCGTGCCCTCCGACGCGCGGATCAAGGCCCCCGACACCGGCGAGCAGGACGGTCTGCGCGAGTACCTGACCCGCTGTTGGAAGGCGCTCCCGGCGGAGGACAAGCCGGGCGCGGGCGGGGAGTCCGGCGAGATCGTCGAGACCGGCCCGAGCATCCACGGCAGCCAGGCCGACGCCGACGCGGCCACCGCCGAGAAGCAGCTCCGCGCCGCCGCCCAGGCCGCCGGGCTCACCAACCTCGACGAGGAGTTCGAGAAGAGCTACGGCCTCCCGATCGACATGGCCGGCGCCCAGCAGCTCCGCGAGATGACCGCGATCCTCACCGGCTCCGCCGCCTGATCCCACCACCCGCACCACTGGGGCGCCCCTGCCCAAATCAGGGGCGCCCCGCCCAAGGAGTAGCACATGAGCCTCAAGGACACCGCCCGCAGCGCGGCGATCCTCTCCACCCTCCACACGGCCATCGGCGACCAGCTGAAGGACGCGAAGAAGGAACTGGAGGCCGGGCTGAAGACGGCCAAGGCCGAGACCGGCACCCAGAAGATCAGCCTCACCCTCGACGACGGCGGACCGGACATCGGCAGCGTCAGCCTCGTCCAGCCCAAGGCCGCCGCCGCCGTCACCGACCCCGACAAGTTCACCGAGTGGGTGCGCGAGAACTACAGCGGCGAGATCAAGCGCCAGCTCGTCACCACAGTGCAGCCCGGGTTCCAGAAGAAGATCCTCGACCAGATCACGGCGGCCGGTGTCGCCGAGTGGGCGGACCCGGAGACGGGCGTGATCCACGAGGTGCCGGGTGTCGAGATGCAGGGCCGGGCGGCTCACACGCGGATGACGATCCCGGACGCCGGTAAGACCGCGATCGCCGAGGCCTGGCGGGAGGGGCGTCTCGCTGCGGCGCTGCCGGGCCTGGCCCCTGCCGCGATCGAGGCCGGTGAGGGCGACGCCGCGAAGCTGCGGCAGCGTCTCGCCGAGCTGGAGGAGCGCGACGCGTGGCTGTCCTCGCTGGAGGCCGCCGGCGTCGACAACTGGGAGGGCTACGACAGCGCCCGCGAGATCCACGGCGGTGGCAAGTGAAGTACCTCGACTCCCGCCGCATCGGCTGGGACACGGAGACCACATCCACCAACCCGGTCGAAGCCCGCATCATCACCGCCGCCATCGTCGCCCGTGGGGGCGACCGACCGGAACGCGTGCAGACGTGGCTCATCAACCCCGGAGTGCCGATCCCGCCGGAGACCACGGCCATCCACGGCATCGACGACCAGATCGCCCAGGAGCGCGGCCAGGACCCGAAGACCGAGCTGGACGTGATCGCGTCCACGCTGGTGAACTGCCTGCGGTACGGCATGCCGACCGTCGCGTTCAACACCGCGTACGACTGGTCCGTCCTGCACTACGAGCTGCTGCGGCACGGCCTGCCGACGATGGCGGACCGGCTCGGTGGTCAGACGCCGTACCCGCTGCTGGACGCCCTGGTGCTGGACAAGCAGGCCGACAAGTACCGCAAGGGCTCCCGCAAGTTGCAGGCGGTCGCCGCCCACTACGGCGTCCACCTGGAGAACTGGCACAACGCCGAGGCGGACGCGATCGCCGCGCTCGGTATCGCGGACGCCTTGTACGAGCGGAACCCGCGGCTCGACGGCTACGACCCGCAGCGCCTGTACCTGGCTCAGCAGGCGTGGCGCGAGGAGCAGCAGAAGGGGCTCCAGGCCCACCTCCGGAAGACCTCGCCGTCGGCGTACTGCGCGCCGGAGTGGCCGCTGGTTCTGGCTCAGCAGGACGGGAGCACGTCATGAAGATCGTCAGCGGCGCGAAGCACGCCCGCCTCCAGGACCGTTGCGACCGCCTCGTCCGCGAAGCCGCCGACCAGCAGGCCATCATCAGCCGCCAGGCCACCGAAATCGCCCGGCTCCGCGCCCAGTTCCCCAACGCCTCCGAGGAGGACATCGCCGCGTGGGAGGCCCGCGCCAAGGCCCACGACACCTGGAAGCCCCCGGTCGGCCGGGACGCTTGGGAGGCGCGGCCGGTCGATGGCGCCTCCGGGCGACCGTTGCATCCTGCGGCTGAGCTGCGGCGGGCGCTGGACCGCTGCCGGAAGTTGCAGGCCCTCCTCGACGGCCGGGGCACGGGCGGTGCGTCGTGAGCTTCTGCCTCGCCCTGATCGCCGCGGCTGCCCTCATGGTCGGCGGGTCCGCGATCCTGCTCCGCCCGGAGCCGACGCGCGGCAGGCACTGCCGGCGGCGGGTGCTTCTCGCCCGGCCGGTCGACGCGCTGGAGAAGACGTCGGCTCTGTGCTCGACGGAGGGCCGGGTGACGCCTCACGCGCGGGTGCGGATCACGGGCCAGTTCGTGTGCATGGACTGCCGGAACCCGAGCCGTGACCCGGCCTCGTACGAGGAGGCTCCCCATGCCTGAACTCACCGACGCCCAACTCACCCAGCTCATCAAGGACATCGGCCTCAAGCGGCCCCGCGGCGGCAGCGAACGCAAGCCGATCAACCACGGCACCTTCCGGGGCGCCCGGCAGCACCGATACCGCAAGGAGCCGCTGTGCCAGCCCTGCCAGAACGCCGAGAACGCCTACCAGCGTGAGCGGAACGCCAAGGGGCTGCGGAAGAAGGCCGCCCCGAAGCCGAAGGTGTATCTCACCGAGGAGGAGTGGCAGGCCCGCGTCGCCGCTCGCCAGAGTGGTGGTGCCCAGTGACCGCCCCCACACTGTTCGACTCCGAGGTTCCGGCCGCCACAGGGGCGGCCGGGCCCCGGCCCCTCTACCGCGTCGCCGGACTCGACATCAGCCTCACCGGCACCGGCGTCGCCACCCTCGGCGGCACCACCTGCATCCGCACCAAGGGCCGCCGCGCCGACACCATCCCCGTCCGGCACCAGCGGCAGCAGCACATCGTCACCCGCGTCCTCGAAGAGGTCGGCACCGTCGACCTCGCATGCGTCGAAGGACCCTCGCACGCCTCCATGGGCCAGGCCGGGCACCACGACCTGTCCGGCCTGTGGTGGCGGATCGTCGGCGCCCTGTGCGAGCGGGAGATCCCGGTCGCCGTCGTCCCGCCGATGTCCCGCGCCAAGTACGCGACGGGCAAGGGCAACTCGCGGAAGGCCGCCGTCCTCGATGCCGCGCAGAAGCGGTACGGGGCGATCCTCCCGAACGACAACGAGGCCGACGCGCTGATCCTCCGGGCGATGGGCCTGGAGTGGCTCGGGCAGGCGCTGGCGGAGGTTCCGGACGGGCATCGTGCGGCGCTGGCCGGCGTGCAGTGGCCCGACCGCGAGGCGGTGACCACGCGATGACCCCCGACCAGGCCGCCTGGGTCCGCGAGCACGTGTGGCCCGCTCTGTGGCTGCGGAAGTTCGTCAGCTTCCCCGAGCCGTTCCAGCACTGCGACTGCCAGCGCCCGCCGACGCTGGCCTGCCAGGCCGGCCGACACCGGGCATGCCTCACCGGCGAGTTCCTCGCCCCCGAAACCGTGATCCAGAACAGCCGCCTGATCCCGGCGACGTTTCCCGAGGCGTACTTGCACCGCACGCCGGAGGACCGCAACGGGCGTCGGTTGATGTACGGCAGGAACAAGCTGGCCTGGGTGTGGCTGACCGGGGTGCGGTGCCGCGAGATGTGCGCGTGTTCCTGCCACCTGGCGGCCCCGGTCCCGACCTTGACGACGGTCGCGGAATCCGTGCAGCTCGGGCTGTTCGAGGCGGTGACCCGATGAGCCGCGCCTCCGCCCACGGCCTCAGCAGCCCCCGCGCCGACGACTGGACCGTCCAAGCCCTCTGCGCCGACTCGTCGTACGAAGACATCCGCGACGACCTGTGGTTCGCACCCGCATCCCGGAAAGACGCCGTCGACGAGGCCCGGTTCATCTGCCACCAGTGCCCCGTCCGCGACGCCTGCCTCACCGACGCGCTCACCCTCGAAGGCGCCGCACACCGATCCGAGCGGCACGGAATCCGGGGCGGCCTCACCGGTTCTCAGCGGCGAAGGCGCTACGAGAAGACCCTCCAGGGCCCGAAACGCCCGCCCGCCAAGTGCGGTACCCGTTCCGGCTACCAGAAGCACCGGAAGGACCGCACGGAGCCCTGCGCCGACTGCCGCAACGCCAACACCGCGTATCACCAGCGGCGCGCGGTCGTGCCGCCGAAGACCACCCGGATCGCGGCATGAGCGCCCGCTGGTACGGCGGCCTCCACATCCGCGGCCTCGACCGAGACCAGACCCCCATCACAGACCTCTACTGCACCGCCTGCCACCACCACGAACGCGTCACCGGCCGGGCGAAGGTCACCGACTACCTGCGTGCGAACCCCCTCAGCGAACACCGCGCCAGGTGCACCCCCACGACCACCTGAAACCGGCAGCCGGACCCCCACCGGCCGCCGCCGGGCCCGCCCCACTTCCCCCCGAGGGGCGGGCCCGGACCAACCGACCAGCACCACCAGCAGAAAGGCACACCGTGACCGTCCAGCCCGACACCGGCGAAATCCAGCAAGCACCCGTCGCCGCATTCCTCGCCCGCCACCTCAACGGCCGCACCGACGAGGAACTCTCCACCGAGTTCCACACCCTCCTCGACGCCGTCCGCGCCCACGGCAAGAAGGGCTCCATGACGATCACCATCGTCGTCGACCCCCCGGCCAACGGCGTCGAATCCGCCCCCATGCCCATCGGCATCGAGTCCGCCGTCAAGGCCCCCAAGCCCACCCCGGTCAAGTCCCTCTACTTCCTCGACAACGACGGCATGCCCGTCCGCGAGGACCCCCGGCAGACCCAGCTCGACTTCCGCACCGCCCCCACCACCACCGACTACAAGGACGCCTGACCATGACCACCAGCTACACCAGCGCCCTCGCCAAGGACCTCGACGGCGTTCAGTCCGTCATCGACATCGCCCAGCAGGCTGCCGAGCCGGCCGAGCTGGAGCCCGGCAGCGTCTACGCCTTCGTCACCCCGCGCGGTGTCGAGCAGGTTGACCTGACCGGCGATCGGTACAAGGACCAGCCCAGCCGGAAGCACGGCACCACCGTCGTCCGCGACGCCGTCTCCTTCCTCGCCTACTGGACCAAGCACAGCGACCCCGCCAGCGAGATCTACGCCGACGCCGAGAAACTCACCGTCACCGCCGTCCTCGACGCCCACCTCGCCAGCGCCGCACGCTGGGGCGGCCACCGCCTCCACCTCGCCCTCCGCGAGACCGAAACCTGGAAGCAGTGGATGCGCTGCGACGGACACCTCCTCTCCCAGGACGCGTTCGCCGAGTTCCTCGAAGACCACCTCCCCGAACTCCTGGAGCCCTCGGCCGCCGAGATGCTGGAAATCGCCCAGTCCTTCCAGGCCGCCGTCAAGGTCGACTTCCAGTCCGCGACCCGACTGAGCAACGGCCAGCGGCAGTTCCAGTACGTCGAGACCCAGACCTCGAAGGCCGGCCAGAAGGGACAGCTCGCCGTCCCCGAGGCGTTCACGATCGGCCTGGTGCCGTTCGAGGGCTCGGAGGGCTACAAGCTCACCGCCCGGCTCCGGCACCGGATCACCCCCGACGGCCTGAAGCTCGGCTTCAAGCTGGAGCGCCCCGACGACGTCCGCAAGACCGCGTTCGCCGACGTCGTCAAGGCAATCGGCCAGGAGATCAACACCCCGGTCCTGAACGGGACCCCGGCCTGATGGCCGCCCGGACGCGGGGCGGCGCCGACTCCCGCTGCCCCGCGTGCCGGGCCCCCGTCATCACCCAGCTCGTCGGCCAGCGAGCCGCCCTCAATGTGACCGCCGACCTCACCCCGCTCACACCCGCACAGCAGACGGAACTCCGGGAACCCAACCGGCTCATCTGGTGCCTGCTCACCAACAGCCTCGGCCAACACCGCCTCACCTGGGCCACCGGCCACCCGCCTGACTGCGCCCGCGGTGACCACGTCACCGAACACCGCTGCCCGCCCGCCGAACCCACCACGCTCTTCTGAGGGAGACCGCCCCGTGGACAACGTCCGCCACATGAACCGCGACACGGCGGACCAGGACGGCCCCAAGCGCACCAGCCCCCACGACGCCGAGGCCGAGAACTGGGTCGCCGGCGTCATCATGCACAGCCGCATCGCCTACCTGGAGTGCACCGAGGTCCTCGACCGCGAGGACATCTACCAACCGGCCGTCCGCCTCATCTGGGACGTCGTCGGCCAGATGGTCGCCGAGCAGAAGCAGCTCCACCCCATCACCGTCCGCGCCGAGATCGAGAAGCAGAAGCGACTCCGCGAGGTCGACAACGGGCTCCTCCTCAACCGGCTCGGCGCCCAGACCATCGACCCGCTGATGGCGCAGGCTTTCGCCGAGCGGATCGCCGAGATCGCCAAGGTCCGCCGCCACGACGAGCACGCCAACCGCGTCAAGACCGAGATCGCCCGCGGTGCGACCGCCGAGGAACTCGACAAGCTCGACGAGCAGCACCGCCAGTACGAAGACCGCCGCGCCACCACCGGCCACGGCCCCTCCCATCTCACCGCCGCGTTCCTCGACTGGAACCCCTTCTTCGCCACCAACTTCGGCGCCGTCGAACTCCTCCCCGGCAAGCTCCTCGCCCCCGGCCAGCAGATCACCATCGTCGGCGACGGGAAGGCCGGCAAGAGCCTCCTCGTGCAGGAGTGGCTGTGGCGCATGGCCACCGGACAGTCCTTCCTCGGCGACCGCCCCCAGCCGTCGATCCCGCTGCTGTACGTCGACGCCGAGAACGGCCACCAGGACATTCAGGAACGGTTCCTGTCTTACGGTGCCGGGCCCGGACGTATGGGCCTGATGACGTACGCGTCGTTCCCCCCGCTGCGCCCCTTGGACACTGCGGGCGGCGGCGCCGATCTGATGGCCATGGTCCGCGAGAGCGGCGCCCAGCTCGTCTGCCTCGACACCGTCTCCCGGTTCATCAGCGGGCCCGAGAACGACGCCGACACCTGGCTGTCGCTGTACCGGCACACCCTCCTCCCGCTGAAGCGGGCCGGGATCGCCTCCGTGCGCTTGGACCACCTCGGCAAGGACGGCGAGCGCGGCGCCCGCGGCTCGTCGGCGAAGACTCAGGACGTCGACCACGTGTGGGAGTTGCGCGCCCAGGGCGGCGGCGTCGTGGTCCTGAAGCGGACCCACACCCGTACCGGGATCGGCCCGGACGCGTTCGTGCTCGTGCGGCAGGCGCAGAAGGACGGCGACCGCTACCGGCCCGGCTGCACCCGGCACGTCCTCATGGAGTTCGACCGCATGGAGCCCGTGGCGGAGGGCTCGGTGGAGTGGCTGGTGCAGAAGATCGACGACCTCGGGTTGCCGAACGACGCCGGGAATCCGAGGACGATCGCGGCCCTCGCGCACGCCGGAATCAAGATCGGCAAGGACAAGATCGCGACCGCAGTCCGCAACCGGAAAAACCGGGACAACTTGGGTTCCCCGGAAACCTTCCCCGAGACCTTCCCCGACGGGGTTCCCGGGGAACGTTCCCCGGGAACCTCCCCGGAAATCACAAAACCGCAGGTCAAACATTCCCCGGGAACCTCGCGGGAACCTTCCCCCGGCCCAGGTTCCCCCCCTTCCCCCCCACCGAAGGTGGGGGAAGGGGAGGGAGCACCCGCCGCAGAGGCTCCAGAACAGCCCCTCTGCACCGTCTGCCACACCCCCCTCACCGGCTACCGACTCGACCGCGGCTACACCACACACCTCGCCTGCGACCCCGAAACCGGCAGCCACCCCGACAGGCCCCAACACCCCACCACCGACGACGCCGAGAGGAACAGCGCATGACCATGCCCGCCCGCACCCACACCCCCGACCGAACCAACCCCGACGGCACCACCACCATCAAGATGCAGCGCGCCTGCAACGGCTGCGGCACCCAGCTCGGCGACGTCACCGACCAGGAGATGGCCCGAGGGATCAACGGGCTCCCACTACCCGACGTCCGCAAGGAATGCCCCACCTGCGGACCCACCGCACCCGAACCCCGCTGCCTGCCCATGACCACCGTCAACGGCGACAAGGCGTGCCTGGACGGGCAGTGCGACCACAGCGTCGAGCCAGGCGCCGACTACTGCACGAACACCGACAAGCACACGGCCTGCCTCACCCACTCGACCATCCACAGCAGCGGCGCCATCACCCACGCCGAACCCTGGCCCTGCCAGCACACCACCTGACCCAGGAGCGCCCTCATGCCACGCACCACAGCCGACACCGTCACCCCCGAAACCGCCGAAGAACTCCGCGCCCTCCACGCCATCGCCCGCACCGTCAACGGCAACACCCCCCTCAACCACCCCTCCCGCAAGACCAACATCGAGTTCACCGAAGCCCTCGCCGCCCTCATCGAGCAGGGCGTCACCGTCTACCGGCTCGCGAAAGTCCTCGGCGTCGGCCACCGGAGCGTCTACAACCGCCTCGCACGCCACGGCTACCGCAAGCCCGCCCCCTCGCAGGCCGGGTTCCGCTATCGCGGCGTCACGACGCATCCCAGCCGCAGACAGAGCGAGCCCTGACAGCCGCCGGTCATCCGGTTCCGCCAGCCCACGCGCACAAACAGGACGTGATCATGACCAACCCGCCCGACACCATCCCCGACCAGATCACCATCACCCGGTCCGACCTCGCCGCGATCCTCGCCCACCACGCCGACGTGATCGCCGCCCAGTTTCGGGCCGTCTCGCCCTGGCAGCGGGCCGCCGCGCAGCAGCTCGACGAGCACGCGCACGCGCTGACCGCCGACAAGGAGACGCCAGCCGTCGCCGAACTCCTCGACTCGGCGCTGTCCTGCCCCATCGACCAGCCGCCGGCCGTGTGGGTCGACGGCGACCCGCTCATGTGGGCCATCGCCCAGGCGGTGCACGCCCGGTGTGAGACCGGTGATGGGGGGATCGTGCACGACGACCCCCGCACCATCGCCGCCGCTGCTGTTGCTGGCGCCCGGTCGTTGGTCCTCCGCGAGGGAGCCGACGCGGTGTTCGCGCTGGACTACGACGCGATGGTCGGCGAGGAGGGCGACGAGAACCTCGGCAGCATGCGGGAAGCGTGGGACCTCGGCACGGTCCACGGCTCCGAGTTGCTGCGCCGCATGGCCGACGAGCAGCCGACCGCGACCAAGCCCGAGCCCACCGACCGGGGCGACGTGCTGCGCGAGGCCGAGGCGGAGGCCGAGCGCCAGCTGGCGACGGTGCAGCGCGTCCGCCACGTTCTGGAGTTGGAGCCCGTCCTGAACCGCACCGCCCTGGAGTACCGAGGGCTGATCATTTCCGCGCTCATGGCCGACGAGGCGCAGCAGCCGGAGACCGATCCCGCCGCCGGGGTGCGGCAGGACGGGGCGCAGCCGTGACCTACCTGCTCACCGCGCTCCTGGCGCTCGCCGTCGGCTGGTGCTGGGGCCACCTCACCGCCCGCGTCGTGCACGTGCCGGTCGGCGCCACGGCCGCCCAGGACGAGACCGCGCTCTGTGCCGCCGACGAGCAGCTGCTCGGCGAATGGTCCGCCCACCTCGACCAGCTGACCGCCCCGTTCGACCCCGACACCACGAAGGACGACACCCCATGAGCGACCACGAGCCCGACACCTGCCGCTCCGTTGAGATCGACGGGGAGCTGATCCGCGTGCGCGGCGCAGCTGAGATGAGCGACGAGAGCCGTGCCGCGCTCGCCGAGGTGATCGGCGCGGCCAAGCGGAAGATCGCCGCCGAGCACCCGGGGCGCCTGACCGTCGACACGATCAACAGCGACCAACTCGACGCCCTCCAGCTCAAGGCCGCGCGCATGGAGCACGCGACCAAGCAGGCCGCCGAACTCAGCGTGCGCCTGGAGGACACCGAGCGCGAGCGAGACGGGGCGTACCGCGAACGCGCCCACCTCGTCGCCCTCCTCGCCGCCATGACCGACGGCGCAGTTCTCGCCCCGGCCCTCGACCTCGACGAACCCGGCTGGTGGATCGCCTACCTCAACATCGGCGGCCGACAGGCCTCCTGGCACATCAGCCCCCGGGACGCCACGCTCTTCGGCCACGTAGAGCACGTGACCGTGGACGACGCACGCGCGCAGTGGGACGGCCACACGACCGAGGAGAAGTACGCGGGCATCGCTGCGCACACAGCTGAGCTGGAGAAGACCGTGCGCGTGGTCGCTGCTCTGCACCAGTCCGCCGAGCAGAACGTGAGCCGCGTCATCGACCTGTACGAGCAGTGGGTGAAGGCCGGGCCGCCGCCCCTCGGCACGTCCGTGTCCCGATGGTGGGACGCCCGCCTCGTCGAGCTGCACGCCGCCCTCGACGAGCCCAAGGAGAGCTGACCCATGGCCGACACCCTGCCGCCGTTCTCCGGCGACACCACCACTTGCCCCAAGTGCAGCCACACCCAAGCCGTCACCCGCCACAAGGCAGCAGGCGAGCCAGGCTCACGCGACCCGATCACGTTCGGCCGATCACCCAAGGGGGAGCGCCTGGAACGCGAGTGCTGGCGCTGCGACTTCGTGTGGGACGAAGCGCTGAACCCGCCGGTCGAGGAGGGGGAGCCGGACTCCGCCGAGTCGCCGTACTTCGCGAACCTGCCCGACCAGCCCTGAACACACGGCAGGGGCGCGCCTCACGTCTGGCCAGACCGGCGCGCCCCCTGGTGCTGATCACCGTACCTCGCACCACGGGAGCCACGATGACCACCACCGCCGAACACCTCACCCTCGTCATCCGCCACTGGCCCGACCTCCAAGAGGCCCTCGGCGGCAGGTCCGCACCCACCTGGCCCCCCGCCGGCCGCATGAACGACCACCTCCGCACCCTCGACCAGGCCGACGACGAGCACGACGAGACCCACGCGCAGCAGCTCGCCACCCTCCGCGCCCCCGACGGCCGGACGATCGGCTACCGCTGCACCCACTGCGGCGACGTAGACCCGGGCCACTCCCACCCGGTCGGCGACGAGCGGGACCCGGCCCAGATCGGCGAACGCCCCATCCCCATCCGGCTGCACATCCACGAGACCATGCGCATCGTCCGCACCGCCCTCGCCGACTGCGCAGACCAGACCGCGAGCAGCGTCCAACGCCCGGTCATGGGGCTGCTGCCGGAGGGCTACCCGAAGGCCGACCGCGTGCGGCGCGAACTCCTCGTCATGCAGGAACGCCGCGACCCCCGTCGCTGGTCCTGGGCGAGCGCCCGGCCCGACGCCCCGCTCACCGCCCTCTGGCTCCTCGGCCGCGTCCAAGGCGCGCCTGGTCCGTTCCGCCCGCTCACCGGCCCCCAACTCGACCACATCGGCAGCGTCGCCCGTAGCTGCGCCATGCGTGTCGAGGACGCCCTCGACGTCGGCGAACGCCGCGCCACCCTCGCCCGCCCATGCCCGACCTGCGGCGGCCAGCTGCACCTCCACGGAGGCGCCGGCGCACTGCCCGTCGCCCGCTGCACGGCCTGCGGGCACGTCTGGTCGGGGCAGGCCGCCGTCGCCTGAACACGACGAAGCCCCCGACCACGGTCGGGGGCTCTCGCATGCCCGGCTACTCCTCGGCCTTCGCCTTCCTGCCCCGCTCCCCAGCCTCGATCTGCTGCACCCGCGCCAGCGAGATCCCCAACGTCTTCGCGATCTGCCGGTAACTGACCTTCTGCGCCCGCATCGCGACCACCGCCTCCTGCCGGATCTCCCGCAGCCGCGACCCTTGCACCGGCCACGCGGCCAGCATCTGACCGGCCCTCTTCGCCCGCTCGGCCGGGTCCTCCAACGCTTCCAGCGAGTCGACGACATCTGTCACGAGCCGCACCTCCTCCTCATCGCCCGGCTGATCGGCCACGGCCGCTCCCTTCCCATTCCGGGAGCACGACGCTTGCCACCGTATAGCGCCCGCTGTACGGTGACAATCGTCCGCTGTACGGCGGACTGAGCGCGTGCCCTGCGCTCGCCAACAGAACGGCCCCAGCGGGAGGTGCGAACTCCTGCTGGGGCCAGCCACCACCTGAGTGACCAGGAGTGACCCATGGCCCACCGTACCGATCAGCCCCCGGCGCAGCACAGCCCCGAGCCCCCGCGCGAGAACCCGATCTTCCGGCAGCCCGCCACCGTCGCCACCTGCCGCGCCGACTACGAGGCCGCCGCCGACATCCGCGCCCGCCTCGACCAGCAGATCAAGGCCCGCCGCTGATGGGCCTGTTCAGCCGCGCGCAGAGCAGCCGCGCCTACCCGGCCGCTGGCCTCACCGTCACCGGACGCGCCGACCGCTTCCGCCGAGCCAAGACCAGCGGCGCCCGCGAAGCCGACCGCGCTGGTCAGGCGTGGGAGGACCGCGACCGGCAGCAGGACCGCCGAGGCCGCTGGTACCGCCCCGCCCGCTGAGGAGACCACGTTGAGCATCGGCATGATCCGCTACCGCGTCGAAGACCCCGACGGCCGTTTCCTCGACGAGTTCAGCACCAACGCGCCGGACTTCGCCGAGGAGCGCATCGACCGCATTCGGAAGTACGTCCCTGGCCTCACCGTCACCGAGACCCCGGACGACTGACCCACCAGACCGCCGCGCCCCGAGCGACCATCCCCCCGCTCGGGGCGCGGCCCCGCTCCCGGAGAAGCACCGTGAAGACCCGCAAGATCGAGCGGACCCGCCTCGTCCCCCACACCGTCGACGGTGAGACCGAACTCGTCCTCGACCGCGAGCTCGTCGAGGTCCCCGCACCCCCACGCGACTGGGACCACATGGTGCGCGTCGCCGTCACCGTCGGCGCCTGCATCCTCGTCACCGCGTCCCTCGCCTGGACGACCGCCAGCATCGGCGACCTCCTCGCCGCCGTCACCATCAGCGTCGTCGCCTACGCCGCAGCCGTCGCATTCGACGCCTCATGGATCATGTGCATGGGCGTCGAGTGGCTGCTCCGCTACGACCCCGAACGCGCCAAGGCTGCGAAGAAGGCCGGCCGGTGGGCGCTCGCCGTGTCCATGGGCGCCGTCTTCGCCCACGGCTACGTCAGCGGCGACTGGATCACCGGCATCGTCGGCGCCGTCGTCTCCGCGCTCGCCAAGGGCGGCTGGTCCATGGCCATGCGCGTGCACGCCCGCCCCCTCGACGACCGCACCCAGCAGTGGGTTGCGAAGCGGCGCGCGGCCGTCGACGGACAGCTCGCGATGATCCCGATCCGCCGCGAACTCCAGCGCGGGCAGGCCGTCGTCGACGCCGAGCAGCGCAGCCTCACCACGGATTCCGGATCCGCCGGATCCACGGATCCGGACCAGTCCGGATCCGGGAATCCGCCCCCGCCGCCCACCGGCCCGATGACCGTGAAGGACGCAGTCCGGACCGCGAAGGACTCCGGGATCACCGATCCGGACGCCGTCCTGCGCTACGTCCACCAGGTCGCCGACGCCAACGCCAAGCCGGAGACCGTCGCCCGCTACCTCCGGCTGGCCGGCTGATGAACGCGCAGCCGTCGCCCGGCGGTGACGAGCTGCGCGCCCGCGCCTACCTCCGCCGCCTCCGCGTACGCCCCCTCGGCCACCAGGAGCACCCCATGCCCGACGAGATCCTCCCCACCCGCATCATCCCCGCCGGCGTCCCCCTGCCCGCCCGGCCGCCCGAGCCCGGCGAGACCCCGCCCTGGCGCCCGCCACCCCCCGGTCCGCCAGCCCCACCGGCCGACCCCTGGCCACCGCCCGCGCCACCGCCCGGCCCTCTCGAGGTCCGCGTCACCGTCGACCTCGCACCCGTCCCCGAGCCCGAGCCGGAGCCCGGCCTCCTCGCCCGCCTGTGGGACTGGCTCGTCACCTGGCGAATGATCTCCGCGATCCTCGCCGCACTTCTGCCCTGGGCCGCCGGACGCAGCCCCGTCGGGATCTGGTCCCACACCGTTCACCAGGCCCGCATCGAGGCCAGCATCGGCGCCGCCTACGTCATCGCCCTCGTCGCGCTCGCCGCAGCGTGGGGCCTCGACCGGCGCACCGGCCGCTGGCTGCCCCGCTTCCTCCTCGTCACCGCCAGCCTCGGCGCCCTCGGCGTCCTGCACTGGTACGACCCGATCACAGCACTTACTGGAGTCCTCCTGTGACCGCCACCACCACACTCACCCTCGGCGGCCTCCTCGCCGCCCTGATCATCCTGATCGCGAACCTCTACCCCTGGTGGACCGGCCCCCGCGAGATGAAGCAACTCGCCTCCTTTGGGAAGGGTTTCGGCGCTGCCGCGTGCGCCGCCGCCTGCCCCGGCGGCATCCTCGGATGGGCCCACGCCCGCTCCGGCGCCCTCGGCAACGGCGCCGGCGAGCGCGCAGGGCAGGCCCTCACTGGCGCGGACGCCTCCTCCGGCCTCACCTCCGGCCAGCTCGTCGGCCTCGGCGCCACGGGCGCGGTCGTCGTCGTCATCGCTGTCACCCTCGTCGTCCTCTCGTACAAGGCCGCAGGCAAGAAGGACAAGAAGCGCATCCTCGGAGGCGCCTACGTCGGCTCCACCCTCTGCCTCACCGCGGGGATGGCCGGCGCGCTCGCCTGGCTGCCCAGCGCCCTCAACGCCACCGGCGACGGGGTCCGCGCGCTGTTCGAGGGCACGGGCATCCTGTGACCCGCCTCGCCCGCGCTGCCGGGCGCCTCTCCGTCGGCTCCCGCGCGTACGGCCGCCGCCTCGCCTCCCGCGCGGCCGCCTGGTGCGCGCGCGGCCGCCGCGACGACCTGACCGGCTGGCGCGCAGCCCTCGGCATCGTCGTACGGGTCGCGCTGCTCATGCTCGGCGCGTACGTCCTCGCCCGGATGGTGCGCGCCCTGCCCGCCCTGATGTGGCTCCTCACCGGCTGGTGGACCATCGCCTCCTGGCGCGCGGGCAAGCCCCCCGCCGAGCCCGCCGAGGAGACCCCGCAGTCGGCCCCGGCAGAGGCTGGCGTGGAGGCCGTCCGCACCCTCCTCCTCACCGTCATGGGGGAGGCAGACCGGGTGCACCTGCGGACCGTCCTCGCCCACCTCCATGACCACGGGCAGTGGGAGGGCCGTACGGTGTCCGATCTGCGCGCGCATCTGGAGCTGCTGGGCATTCCCCACGACCGCGGCGTGAAGGTGGGCCGCACCCCGACCTGGGGGGTGCGCCGGAGGGATCTCGAAGCCCCTTCCCCGGTCGAGGCGCAGGAGACGTCTCCCGCCCCGTCTACCGCCGCTTGACCTGCACGTCTACCGCCCCATCTACCGCCATCTCCCGGCCGTCTACCGGCTCATCTACCCCCGAATGTCAGACCCAGAGAGGACACTTCACCCATGGCCACCCGCACCTTCACCCCCGAGCAACTCGAAGAGTTCGACGTCCCGTACACCAACCTCCACGACGAGCAGGTCGACTCCCGCCGCTGGGCCGACACCCGACGCTGCGTCTTCCGTGCGCCCGACGACGGCAAGACCTACGAGGTCACCTACCAGGTCCCCGCGACGGAGCACCAGGAGTGCGACACCTGGTTCGACCAGGACCAGATCACGGCGGCCGAGGTCGAGCAGGTACCGGTGACCGTCATGCAGTGGAAGCCCTGCACCTAGTTGCAAAAACGGCCCTGATCCCTGACCATGGGCCTCACGTCCGGCGTGCCCGGACCCTCTTGCTACCGGTTGAGGATTGCCGGCGCCGTACCCGGGAGTCGCGCCCCGGATAGGAAGCCCCGGACCGCCCAGGCCCGGGGCTTCCGCCTTTCCCCAGGCACAGGAGAGCTCCGTGAAGCCCTGACCATCTGTCACAGATCAGTCCCAGCGTCTTCACACGCCCCATACATCCACTAGATTCACCCCTCACGCACAAAGCACGCCGTGGGGGGCGCAATGAACCAGCAGTACCCGCAACAACCGCAACAGCCCGGGTGGGGACAGCAGCCGCAACAGCACCCGCACCAGCCCGGATGGGGCGCACCGCCCCCGCCGCCGAAGAAGACCCCCGTCGGCATGATCGTCGGCCTCGGATGCCTCGGCGTCGTCGTCCTCCTCGTCATCATCGGCGCCCTCGGAGCCGTCGTCGGCAACGACAACACGGCCAGCAGCAAGGGCACCTCAGTCAGCACCGACGACAAGAACGTCGAGGCCGAGAAGAAGGACGACACCCCCGCCGCCGAGGACAAGCCGGCCGAGGAGCCCGCCAAGGAGGAAGCGGCCCCTGAGCCGGACGTGAAGATCGTCGCGAAGAAGACCGCCTTCACTCCGACCATCCTCGCCACCGGCAGCAACTACACCAGCGTCAAGGTGACCGTCACGAACAACAGCGACGACACGATCAGCGTCAACGTCCTGTACTTCGAGATCACCGACAGCAAGGGCACCAAGCACTCTGCTGAACTCGGCGTCGACGAGAACCAGATCGACACCGTGGACCTGGCCCCCGGTGAGAACGTGTCCGGCGCGATCACGAGCAAGGGCAAGTTCACCGCCAAGCACGTGACGTACACGCAGTTCCTCGAAGACCCTGTGCGGGTTGCCGTGTCCTGACCGGCACCGCACCACCTGACTGGCCCGGCCGCCCACCCCGTGCGGTCGGGCCTTCCGTTTGCCCGGGAGGTGACCGTGCCGAACCAGAACACCAACCCGGTCACCGATGAAGACCGCGCCAACATCATCCGCCTCCACGGACAGGGCCTCGGCCGCAACGCCATCGCCCGCCAAGTCGGCCGCGCCCAACGCACCGTCTCCGTCATCTGCGCCGAAGAAGGCCTCGTCTTCGACACGTCGATGACCGAGGACGCCACCCGCGCCCGCGTCGCCCAGCTCGCCGCACTGCGTGCTGACACCGCCGTCGACCTCCACCTCGATGCGATGAGGCTGACGCAGCAGATGTGGGAGCCCGCGACGATCTACAACTTCGGCGGCAAGGACAACACCTACCGCGACAAGCACGTCGACGAGCCGCCCTCCGGCGACAAGAAGAACCTCATGGCCGCGGCCGGCATCGCCCTGGAGAAGTCCCTCAAGCTCGTCCCGCCGGCCGATGACTCTGGCGTCGAGGACGCGCAGTCGGTCCTCGGCGCGCTCATGGTCGGGCTGAAGGCGGCGTACGACCAGGCGAAGAGCGAGGAGGCAGGCGGCGAGGAGGCGGAAGGTGAGTCTCCTTGATGCGCTGCCACTGTCCCGTAAGCAGATCATCTCCATCGTCGAGGCCGAGGCGCGCGTCAACGCCTGGGAGGGCTCAGTCCGCAGCGGCAAGACGATCGCCTCGCTGATCTGCTGGCTGGCCTTCGTCAGGAATGCCCCGCGCGGTGGCGAGCTGGTCATGGTGGGCCGCACCCGCGACTCGCTGTACCGGAACGTGATCCAGCCGCTCACCAACCCGGAGATCTTCGGGAAGCTGTCGAAGCAGATCCAGTACAACCCAGGTGCACCGATCGCGATCATCATGGGCCGTGTCGTTCACGTCCTCGGCGCCAACGACGCGAAAGCCGAACCCAAAGTCAGGGGCATGACCTGCGCCGGCGCGTACGTCGATGAGGCGACGACGCTGCCCAAGCTGTTCTTCGATCAGCTCCTCGCCCGCTGCTCCGTGAAGGGCGCCAAGCTCTTCACCACGACCAACCCCGACAACCCGGCGCACTGGTTCCGCAAGGAGTACCTGAAGAGGCCGGCCGAAACGGGCCTGCGGTCCTGGCACTTCACCCTCGACGACAACCCGTACCTCGACCCGCAGTACGTCGCCTTCCTCAAAAGCACGTACACCGGGCTGTTCTACCGGCGGAACATCCTCGGGCACTGGGTGCAGGCCGAGGGCGCCATCTACGACTGCTTCGACGAGGAACGGCACGTCGTCAAGACGCTCCCGCCGATGGCCCGCTGGCTGTGCGACGCGATCGACTACGGCACGACCAACCCGTACGCCGACCTCCTCATCGGCCTCGGAACGGACAAACGGCTGTACGTCGCCTCGGAGTATCGGTGGGACTCGCGCGCGGAGCGGCGGAAGAAGACCGACGTCGAGTACAGCCAGGCCCGCAAGCGCTGGCTCGCCGCGGTGCCGCACCCGCAGACCAACGTCATCGGCGTCCAGCCGGAGTGGACCGTCGTGGACCCGTCCGCTGCCTCGTACGTCGAGCAGCTGCACCGCGACGGCGTCCACGGCGTCACCCCCGCCGACAACACCGTCGTCGACGGCATCCGCACGGTCGCGTCCCTCATCGCTGCCGGCCGCCTCCTCGTCCACGAGTCCGCGCGCGGGCTGATCGAGGAGATCCCCGGCTACAGCTGGGACGACGAGAAAGCTGAGAAGGGCGAGGACGTCCCGATCAAGCTCGACGACCACTCCTGTGACGCGCTCAGGTACGGCGTCCGTACGACTGAGGCCCTGTGGCGGCCACACATTCCGATGCTCCTGGAGGTGGCCGCGTAATGCCCGGCACGCTCGCCATTCCGATCTACCTCCGGATCGGCAACGGCACCGAGACAGAGGTTGGCCAAGTCGTCCTCGACCTCGAAGGGGACGGCACGGTCACCATGACCACCACCGACATCGCCGAGGCGCTGCGTGCGACCGCAGACGCCATCGAGGCCAGCGCGAAGGAGGCGGCCGATGCCTCTCCCGACGGCTGACACCCCGTGGCCGCCCACCGACGAGCGCGTGCTGCATGCCCTCGCCGACTGGGATGCCTGGTACGCCTCCGACCCCGACCGGCTGGAGGCCCGGTATACCGGCCGCGGCTACCGCGATGTCGTCAACCGGCCGGCGCAGCACCGCGGCGGCGTCGTCGGCCGCCTCGCCCGCTGGTTCTGGGGCAACCCCACCCCCGAGGGCGAGAAGCGCGACAAGCTCCACGTGCCGTTGGCCGGGGACATCGCCCGTACGAGCAGCGAGCTGCTGTTCTCCGAGCCCCCGAAACTCCTCGCCCCCGAGGGCTCCGGTGAGGCGACGCAGCAGGCCCTCGACGCGCTCATGGAGGACGGCCTCCAGCCCACCCTCCTCGAAGCCGGGGAGATCTGCGCCGCGCTCGGCGGCGCGTACCTGCGCGTGGTCTGGGACGAGGACGTGTCGGACCGGCCGTGGATCGACACCGTGGCCGCCGACCGGGCCGTCCCCGAGTTCCGGTACGGGCGCCTCGTCGCTGTCACCTTCTGGACCGTCCTGGAATCCGAGGGCGTCAACGACAACCGGGTGTTCCGGCACCTGGAGCGTCACGAGCGCGGCCGGATCTTCCACGGCCTGTACGAGGGCTCGACGATCAGCCTCGGCGCGGCCCGGCCGCTCGTCGACCACCCTGAGACCGCGCCGTTCGCCACCGAGGTGGACGCCGAGGGCGGCATCGACACCGGCGCGCCCGACCACCTCACGGCCGCGTACGTGCCCAACGTCCGGCCCGCCCGCGCCTGGAGGCACATCCCGACCGCCGCCTACTGGGGGCAGAGCGACTTCCAGGGCATCGAAGGCATCATGGACGCCCTCGACGAGACCTACAGCTCGTGGATGCGGGACGTACAGAACGGCAAGGGCCGCATCATCGTCGCCCAGTCCATGCTGGAGTCCCTCGGCCCCGGCCAGGGCGCCGCATGGTCCGAGGAGCGGCGGGTCTACACCGGCCTGAGCATGCTCCCGCGCCCGGGCGACCCGAACCCGATCACGGACGTCCAGTTCGAGATCCGCGTCACCGAGCACCGGGACACCTGCCAGGCACTGCTTGAGCAGGGCGTCCGACAGGCGGGCTACTCCGCTTCGACGTTCGGCGAGGGCGACGGGCAAGCCGTCACCGCGACGGAGATCCGGGCCCGCAACCGGCGGTCGATGACGACCAAGGGCCGCAAGGGCATGTACTGGGACCCGGGGATCGCCAGCATCAGCTCGGCCTACCTAGCGGTGCTGGCCGGGCCCCGGTTTCGGGTGGCGGGGCTGGTCGCGGAGCCGCCGAAGGTGGAGTTCCAGGACTCCATCATGGAGGGGCCCCGGGAACTCGCTGAGACCGCCGAGCTGCTCGCGCGGGCCATGGCCGCCTCCCGGGAGACCCTCGTACAGATGGTCCACCCCGACTGGGACGACACCCAGGTGAAGGCGGAAGTGGCCCGGCTGAAGGACGAATCGGCGATGGCCGACCCGGTCCTGACCGGCGCCGAAGGACCCGGAGGCGGGTTCCCGGCCGCCAGCGCCGAGGACGAGGGCGCCACCGGGGAGGAGTAGCCGATGCCGGTCTCCCCCGCGATGGCGGAGAACCTCGCCCACGAGGTTGCTCACCTCTACGAGGACGCCGAGGCCGCACTCCTCGAACGCATCGCCAAGGCCCTGGAGGCAGACCTCGACTCACCCCGCTGGGCCGAACTGAAGCTCGCCGCGATCGGCAACCTCCGCACGGCCGTGGAAACGGTCACCGACGCGCTCCAGACCGACACCGACGGAGCCGTACGCCGCGCGCTGATCGAGGCTTACAACCGCGGTCGTCAGGCGGCCGTCGCCGAGCTGGGCGCGCTGGACATCGGCCGCGAGCTGGTGGCCCGCGACGCCCTGCCGAACGCGCCGGCTGTGGACCGGCTGGCCGCGAGCATGGCGCAGGACACCCGGCCGGTGTACGCCCGGATCACGCGCGCGATCGTGGACGGGTACCGGCGGGTGGTCGCGCGGGCGTCCGGGAACGTGCTGCTCGGCACGATGACCCGCCGTGACGCCGCTCAGCGGGCCCTCGATCAGTTCGCCGCCCGCGGTGTCACGGCCTTCACGGACAGCTCTAGCCGGAACTGGGAGATGGCGTCCTACGCCGAGATGGCGGTCCGCTCCGTCACCGCTCGCGCCGCGGTCGACGGGCACGTGGACGCGCTCGGAGAGATCGGCGTGGGACTGGTCATCGTCTCGGACGCCCCACTGGAGTGCCCGCTCTGTCGGCAGTGGGAGGGCGAGATCCTCACGCTGTCCGGGCAGTCCGGACCGCACACGATCCGCGCGGAGCACACGATCCAGCCGTCCGGACTGTTCGCCCCGACCCGCACGGTGGCGGTCCATGTGGCCGGGTCGCTCGTGGAGGCGCGGGCCGCTGGGCTGTTCCACCCGAACTGCCGGCACAGCCTCGCTGCGTACCTGCCCGGCGTGACCGCCCGGCCGCCGCACCATGCGACGCCGGGCACGACGTACGAGGACACGCAGCGGCAACGGGAGATCGAGCGGCACATCCGGAAGTGGAAGCGGACTCAGGCCGCCGCGATGGACGAGGCCGCTCGCCGCCGCGCGGGCGCGTACATCCGGAAGTGGCAGGCCGCCCAGCGCGAGCACGTCGCCGCGCACCCTGACCTTCGCCGCAAGCCTCAGCGCGAGCAGATCGGTGCTGCGCGCTGACCCACGAGTTTCCCGGCACCCGCCGCACGGCGACCGCCGGACAATCCCGCACGGGAGATCACCATGCAGGTCCCTTTCAGGCGGTCGCACTTCAGGCATCCTCTGGCAACGCACGCAGCGCTGGGAGTGCTTGGCCGCCACCACGACGGCTCGCCGCTCTACGCCATCGCGGATGGCAACGGCGTGGCCGAAGGCGGCTCCGGATCCGGGTCCAGCGGACAGGCCGGATCTGAGGCTCAGAGCCAGTCCGGACAGAGCGGAGACGGCACGGCCGGTGAAGGCTCTGGCCAGGAAGGACAGCAGTCCGGACAGCGATCCGGGCAGTCCGGATCGGGCTCCGGAGACGGCGACAGCACCGACTGGAAGGCGCTCGCCCGCCAGTGGGAGAAGCGCGCCAAGGACAACAAGGGCGCGGCTGACGAGTTGGCCACGCTCAAGGCGTCCCAGATGAGCGACCAAGAGAAGGCGGTCGCTGAGGCAGAGACGCGGGGCCGTACGGCCGCCGCCCTCGAACACGGCAAGGAACTGGCCGCGTCGCGCTTCGAAGCCGCCGCCGCCAAAGCAGGCGTGAACCTCGGCGACGCCACCGACCTGATCGACACCGCACGGTTCGTCGACAAGGACGGCAAGGTCGACAACGACGCCATCACGGCCGCCGTGAAGAAGCTCGCCAAGCTCGCCCCCAAGGGCGCCGGCCGTTCCGGCGGCGACATGGGCGGCGGCAGCGGCTCCGGCGACCAGGGCGCATCCCTCGACAAGCAGATCGAGGAGGCCACACGCAAGCGGAACTTCCCCGAAGTCGTACGACTCAAGCGGCTCAAGGCCGCACAAACCTGAACTGAGGAGGCACCATGGCCGGCATCACCGGGATGGGCACCACCTTCAACCTTCCCAACTACGCGGGCGAACTCTTCGCGATCACGCCGGAGGAGACCCCGTTCCTGTCGGCCATCGGCGGCCTCACCGGCGGTGGCATGACCACGTCGCAGGAGTTCGAGTGGCAGACCTCCGACCTGCGCGACCCGGCGCAGCGCACGAAGGTGGAGGGCGCGACCGCGCCGACTGCCGAGGAGCGGGTGCGGGCGAACGTCCGCAACGTCGTGCAGATCCACCAGGAGAAGGTCTCCGTTTCCTACACCAAGCAGGCTGCGGTGGGCGCGCTGGCGACGCCCGGCGCGGCGCCGTTCCGGGGGGTGAACGGGGAGAACCCGGTCGCCAACGAGATGGACTGGCAGGTCGCGCAGGCGCTGAAGTCGGTGGCCCTGGACGTGAACTACTCGTTCCTCAACGGCGAGTTCGCGAACCCGACGACGAACGCCACCGCCCGGAAGACCCGGGGCATCCTGGAGGCCATCACC
Source organism: Streptomyces phaeolivaceus (assembly GCF_009184865.1). Taxonomy (NCBI): domain Bacteria; kingdom Bacillati; phylum Actinomycetota; class Actinomycetes; order Kitasatosporales; family Streptomycetaceae; genus Streptomyces; species Streptomyces phaeolivaceus. The sequence goes on from NZ_CP045096.1 coordinate 3,393,009, forward strand.
ACGAACCGCATCTCGCGGGGCACCACGGTGACCGGAGCCTCCTCGGCGACGGACACGATCACGTCGACGGGTCACGGCCTGTCGGACGGCAACAAGATCGTGTTCCGGGACACCGGTGACGCCACCGGCATCATCGCCGGGCGCGTGTACTACGTGGACGCGGTCGACGCGAACACCTTCAAGGTGTCGGCGTCCAGCGGCGGCGCGGCCATCACCCTGGGCACATCCTCGGGGATCTCCTACACCGTCCCCTGGTCGACGGCCCTGACCACCCTCCACGTCGACGACATGCTCCAGCTCGCCTACGACAACGGCGGGATCAGCGAGCAGGAGACCGCGACCCTCGTGACGAACTCGATCCAGAAGCGGGCGATCACGAAGGCCTACGCGGACGCGTACGGCAAGGCGGTCCTCATCACCGAGGCCAGCCGCACCGTCGGCGGCGTCAGCGTTCAGACCATCGAGACCGACTTCGGGCGGCTCAACATCATGATGGACCGGCACATGCCGCAGGACTCGATCCTGGTGGCCTCGCTGGAGCAGCTGATGCCGGTCATGCTCAACATCCCCGGCAAGGGCGTCATGTTCGAGGAGGACCTGGCGAAGACCGGCGCCTCGGACGAGAAGCAGCTGTACGGCGAGATCGGCCTGAAGTACGGCAACGAGCGCGCCCACGCGGTCCAGACCGGTCTGGTGATCTGACGTGGCGGTCTACGAGCGGGGCTCCGGCCCCCACATCGCTGAGCGGGTGGCGCCGGTGCTGGGCAGTCCGGAGGCTGAGCGGTACGCCACTCTCGCGGCCGATCCGGGGTCGGGCTGGCGGTGCGTCAAGGCCGACCCGGAGGAGGGTGGGAAGCAGCCCCCGCCTGAGCGACCGACGAAGGCGGCGGTCAAGGACGAGTGGGTGGCCTACGCGCGCTCGCGGGCGAAGGACTCGGACGAGGAGGCCGCGATCGACGGCCTCACCAAGGACGAGCTGATCGAGAAGTACGGCGGAGAGGGTGACGGGGCATGACGCTGAGCACGAGCCTGAGCCTGAGCCTGAGGAGCACGCTCTCCTCAGCTCTGGACCTCGTCACCCCGCAGGCGCCTCTGGACTACTCGGCGTCGGTCGCCCTGGCGTCGGGTGTGGGCGCGAACCAGGCGGACAAGATCTTCGCCGACACGAGGACGCTCGCCGCGTCCGCGACGGAGGATCTGGACTTGGCCGGCGTTCTGTCGGACCCGCTCGGGGCAGCGCTGACGTTCGCCCGGGTCAAGGCGGTGCTGATCCGGGCGGCGGCCGGGAATACGAACAACGTGCAGGTCACCAGGCCCGCGTCGAACGGCGTCCCGCTGTTCCTCGCGGCCGGGGACGGCCTCGCGGTTCGGCCCGGCGGTCTGTTCCTGTGGGTGGCGCCGGACGCGACCGGCGTCGCGGTCACCGCGGGCACCGGGGACCTGCTGACGCTCACCAACTCGGCCGGGTCCACGTCGGTGACGTACGACGTCGTCATCATCGGCGCGAGCGCGTAAGGGGGTGCCCGGTGGCCAGGATCTACGCGACGTCGGCGGAGTACACGGCGTACACCGGGCAGACCCCGCCCTCGGACATCGACCAGCAGCTGGCGGACGCCTCGCGGATGCTGGAGGCGCAGGTGTTCCGGCTGTGCTGGTACGAGGTCGACGAAGACGGCTACCCGTCCAACGCAACGGTGCGGTCGGCGTTCTCGGACGCCGTCTGTGCTCAGGCGCAGTGGTGGGACGAGCTGGGGGACTCGACGGGGGCGGCCGGGGTCGGCTGGGGCACCGTCAAGCTGGGCTCGGCGCAGATGTCCCGGTCGGTCACGGCCACCTCGGGTGGCGCCTCGGCGGCCCGGGAGATTGCCCCGAAGGCGATGGATGCGCTGCTCTCCATGGACCTGACCCCAGACATCTTCCGCATGGGGATGGTGACCTCGTGAAGCTGCCTGGGATGTGGCTCCAGCATCAGGTGACCGTCGAGCCGTACGGCGGCCCGTCGGGCTCCAGGGGCCCGAAGTTCGAGGCCCCGGTGGCGGTGCGGTGCTTCCTGGAGGAGAAGAACCGCATGGTCCGCGCGAAGGACGGCAACGAAGTGGTCTCCTCGGCCACGTTCTACTGCCGCCTGGACGCGGTCGACGCCGTCCCGGAGTCGCGGGTGACGCTGCCGGACGGCCGGGTCACCACCGTGCTCGTGCAGGCCCGCCACGAGGGCGGGAAGCTCCCGCTCCCGGACCATCTGGAGGTGAGTCTCCAGTGAGCGTCTACACCCGCTTCACCCCCGGCAACGCCCAGCGGCTGTGGACCACCCGTGGGCGCAGGCTTGCCGAGGAGGGTCTCCGCCGGGGCCTGGAGCACGTCCTCGGCGAGTCGCAGAAGATCGTGCCGCTGGAGGAGGGCACCCTGCGCCGCTCCGGGAAGGTGACCGTGAACGGCATGGAGGGCGCGGTCTCCTACGACACTCCGTACGCGAAGCGGCAGCACGAAGAGCTGACCTGGCGCCACCTCCCCGGCCGGTCCGCCAAGTACCTGGAGATCCCGTTCAACCGGGAGCGGGACGTCGTCCTCCGCATGATGCAGGTCGACCTCCGGAGGTGGTTCCGTGGCTGACTTCCTCGACGGCATCGCCCGCCACCTTGACGCCCTGAGCCTGCTCACCTACGACCCCGAAGGCGCCGGCGGGGACACCTTCCTCGACGACATGCCCTCGGGGCCCGACACGGCGGTGGCGATCACCAGCTACCAGGCTGGCGCGGAGCCGGACTCGCTGCTGCCGTACGACGAGCCCCGCATCCAGGTCCGCACCCGCGACACGGACCCCACGGCCGCTCGTACGCGGTGCGCGGCGATCTACGGCGAGCTGCACGGCCTCGGGCCGGTCACGCTGCCGGACGGGACCCTGCTGATCCTGTGCGTGGCGCTCCAGGGCGGCCCGACAGCGATCGGCAAGGACCAGAACGGCCGCATGGAGTACGTCGCGAACTTCCGCGCCGAACACCTCAACGTCACAGCCCACCGCGGCTGACCCCACCCCACCTTCCGGCCCGCTGCTCCTCGCTGCGGGCATTTCGTCATGCCTGGAGGAGCTATGCCGGCAGTCAAGTACAACGCTCGCGACGTCCGATTCCAGATCGAGGACTTCAACAACCCGGGGACCTGGACCGAGTTCAGGACCGCCAAGAACGGCTCAGGTGAGGGCGGCATCAACACCTTCACCAAGGGCCACGCCTACGAGGCCGCCGACACCACCACGTTCGGCAGCGACGGGCGCGCGGAGACCCAGAACATGCAGGAAGGCAAGACGCTCGGCCTGCAAGGCTTCCGCATGAAGGACCCGATCACCGGAGCCCTCGACCCGGCCATGGCGCTCGCGGAGGCGCAGGCCGGACGCCTCGGCGTCGACTCCCTCGTCGGCTTCCGCTTCGCCGCCCCCGGCGACACCGTATGGACGGTCTGGCCGGACGCCACCTTCCAGCTCGGCGAGGAGGGCGGCGGCAACAACGACAAGGTCACCTGGGCCTGCACCGTGACCCGCTCCGGCGCTGAGACCACGGCGGCCATCTGATGACCGCCCGCAAGACGCCCGTGCGGGGCGAAGAGTCCTGGGACGACTTCTGGGCCGAAGTCTCCCGAGGGCGCACGGAGACGATCCGCGGCATCGCGGTCCCAGTACCCACCGACATGCCGATGGTCGTCACCCGGCGCATCGAGGAACTACGGGAGTCCTCCGCGCTGGAGGACATCCAGGAGCTGATCGGGCTCCTCTTCGGCACCGATGTGCTGGACCAGTGGATCGAGGCAGGGATGGGCCTCAGGGAGTTCCAGGTCGTCATGACCTGGGGCCTCGCCCACGCCTCCGGTAACCCGCTCACCCACCGCGAGGCCTTCGATCTCGTCGAGCAGGGTGCGGGCGCGGGAAAACAGCTGGGCCCGAAGGGGCCGAACCGAGCCGCACGGAGATCGCAGTCCGCCGCTGGTGGTGGGCGATCGAAGCGGACTTCCAGCGCGAGTACGGCTACGGCCCGCAAGACATCGCGCACCTAGGCCGCCGCCGCTTCCACAACCTGCTCCGCGGCCTCTCCCCGGACGCGGTGTTCCGCCGGGTCGCGGGCGACTTCATCTCGATCGTCGACGACCCGGACCAGGTGCGCGCGGCACTGCACAGCTAACTGAAGAGGGGGTGCCCCGGTGTCGGACGCCCTCACGGTCGGCGAACTCGTCGGCTTCATCCGCGCGGACGACAGCGGAATGCGCCGCGGCCTGGCCAACAGCCAGCTCCGCATGCGCGGCTTCCAGGTCGACACCGAAGGCCGACTGAGGGATCTGCGCGGCCGGTTCGTCAACGAGTCGCAGGTCATGGCCATGTCCCTCCGGGACGACCTGACCGGCGCCATCACGGTGGCGAACAACGCCACCAACCAGTTCACCCGCGACGCCAACGGCCGACTCCGCGACCTCCAAGGCCGGTTCGTCCGCACCGGCGAAGCCGCCCGCCAGATGGGCGACAACACCCGCACCGCCCTGCGCGGAGCCAGCAGCGAAGGCGACCGGTTCGCCGGCGTCCTCGGCCGGATCGTGGGCGCGGCCGGCGGGCTCGCCCGGGTGGCGGCTGGGGCGGCTCCGATCGCGGGGGCTATCGGGGCGGCGCTGCCGCTGGCGGCCGCGCTGGTGGCGACGCTCCAGAACATCGCCCCCGCGGCTGGTGTCGGTGCGACGGCTCTGCTGGCGATGCAGCAGGCGTCGGGCGTGGTCAAGCTGGCGGCTGTCGGGATGGGCGATGCCCTGTCGGCGGCGCTGGACCCGGCGAAGGCGCAGGAGTTCGAAGAGGCGCTCGCCAAGCTGTCTCCCGAGGCGAAGCAGTTCGCCCTCGCGGTGAAGGAGGCGGCACCGGCCCTCCGCGACCTCCAGCAGGACGTCCAGAACCGCGTGTTCCGCGGCCTCGCCGAGGACCTGGAGCGCGCGGGCGCCGCCGCTCTGCCGGTCGTACGGCGGGAGCTGCTGGCCACGGCGGGCGCCGTGAACCTGATGGGCAAGGGCGTCATCGACGCCGCCAAGAACCTGGCGGAAGACGGCACGCTCGGCAAGGCGATGGGCTCCGCCTCGAAGGGCCTGCTCAACCTGTCCTTCATCCCTGGGATCGTCGCGACGGCGCTCGGTCAGGTCGCCGCAGCGGCCGGGCCGTCGTTCGAGCGGCTGACGGAGAAGGCCGGGGACGCCGCGTTCCGGATCGGCGACAAGCTGGGCGAGGCGTTCGAGTCCGGCGCCATGGAGCGGGCGATCGAGGACGCGATCGACCTGATCGGCGACCTCTTCGACGTCGTCGGCAACGTCGGCTCCATCTTCGGCAGCATCTTCGAGGCCGCAGACGTTTCCGGCGGGGGCCTGATCGGCACCCTCAAGACGATCACCGAGGCGCTGGACGAGGCGTTCGCGTCCGAGCCGGTGCAGGCGGGGCTCTCGGCGCTGTTCGAGACCGTGGCGAAGCTGGCATCGACAGCGGCGCCGCTCCTCGGCCAGGCGCTGGGGGTGCTGGGCCCGGTCCTAGAGGCGCTAGGCCCCCCCGCCCAGCGGCTGATCGAGGCGCTCGGCGAGGCCCTCGCCCCGGTCATCGAGGCCCTGGAACCGGTCCTGGTGACGGCCGCCGAGGCGGTCGGCGCACTCGTCGACGCCGCGCTGCCGCTGCTGCCGGTCGTCGGGGAACTCGCGGCGGCACTGCTGCCCGCGCTGACCCCGCTGCTGGAGGCCTGCGTCACCGTCTTTGAGGCCCTGGCTCCGGTGATCGAGGAGACCGCCGGGATCCTCATGGACACCCTGGCGCCGATCCTGGAGAACCTGCCGGGGATCATCGAGCCGCTCGCGGAGATCCTCGCCACGACGCTCGTCGCGGGCATCACGATCCTCGGCGAGCTGATCGAGGAACTCGGGCCCACGCTGGTAACCCTGGGCGAGGCGTTCGGCGAACTCCTGGTGGCCGTCGCACCGCTGCTGGAGATGATTGCCCAGCTCGTCGCCGAGGGCCTGGCGGCGATGATGCCCGTCATCGAGGAACTGATCCCGGTCATCGCGGCACTCGCCGTGATGCTGGGCGGCTTCCTCGCCGACGTCATCTCCGGCGTCATGGTGCCGGTCCTTCAAGCCGTGATCGCGCTGCTCCAGGGCGATTTCTCGGGGGCCTGGGAGTACGCGAAGCAAGCCGTCATCAACGCCGGGCTGGCCGTCATCTCGGCCGTCACCGGCATGGCGTCGGGGGTCTTCGACGGTGTCCGGCGGGCGATCAGCCACCTGGCCAGCATGCCGGGTCAGGCCGTGGGCGTCCTCGGCAACCTCGGCGGGCTCCTGATGTCCGCTGGATCGTCGCTGATCCAGGGGTTCATCGACGGCATCATGAGCCGTCTCGCGGATGTGGCGTCCGCCGCCTCGTCGGTGGTCAGCGCGGCGCGGGACTACTTCCCCTTCAGCCCCGCCAAGAAGGGCCCGTTCTCGGGCAGGGGCTACAGCGTCTACTCCGGCCGGGCCCTGGTGACCGACTTCGCCAGGGGCATGGAGGCCGCGATGCCGAGCGTCCGCTCTGCCCTCGACGGGATGCCGGGCCTCGGTCCGGTCCTGGGCGGCCTGGGGATCGGCGGGGGTCTGGCGCTGCCGGGCGAGCTGTCCATGGCGGGCCTGGGGAGTCTCGGTACGCCAGGCGCCCAGGCCGTGGACGTCAACGTGCGCCTGCGTGTCGATGGCAGCGACGAGACCCTCCTACGGATGGTGCGCGGCTGGGTGGACATTGAGGGCGGCGGCGACGTGCAGACCGCACTCGGAAAGGCGGTGTGACCGTGGCCTACCCGTGGGTGCTGGTGGAGCTGCTGCTGGGCGGCGTGTGGGTGGACATCACGAACGACGTCTACGTGCGCGGCCGGATCACCATCACGCGCGGCCGGAAGGACCGCGCATCCCGGCCGTCGCCGTCCCGGTGCCGGTTCTACCTGAAGAACAATGCGCAGGTGCGGGCCCGGTACTCGCCGGTCAACCCGACGGGCGAGTACTACGGGCTGCTGCTGCCGAACACGGTCTGCCGGGTGAGCGTGAATCCGAACGGCACGCAGCTGTACCGCTTCTGCGGGGTGATCCCGGACTTCGTGCTGGAGCGGCACTCCACCGACAACGACCGCTGGGTCTCGGTCGACGCGTTCGGGCTGGTGTACGCCCTCCAGGGCGGCAACCCGCCCGCCTACGACGCCATGCGGCGCTTCATGGCACTCCAGACCCCGCGCGCGTACTGGCCGCTGACCGACGGCGAGGAGGCCGGACATGCACTGGAGGTCGCCACCGGCGCTCAGCCGGTGCGTGCGGTCGGCGAGTCCGGCTCGTTCTACCAGGGCCAGCCGAACTGGGGCTCCGGCAAGCTCGCGCCGTGGCTGGAGCCGGTGGTGGGCCTGCCGAACGGCAAGGTCGGCATGCTCACCGCCCCCATCAGCATGGCCGCCGACGAGGGCGGCTGGTCCTTCGACCACGTCCGTAGCGGCCCCGGGAACGCCGACTACTGGGACTACCGCGACATTGGCGCCGGGAACAACGACGACCAACGCGTCACCATGCTCACGGGCGTCGACCCCGCCTTCAACTCCTTCTCCGTCAGCATCCGCATCGAACGGGAGACCGGCGGCCTCGCGGACACCCTCGTCGCCGACGTCACCGCGCCACAGCTGTTCAACAACGACGCCCCCCACCACATCCGCCTCTCCGTGGCCACCGCAGGCGGCGGCGCGAACACGCTGGTGCAGCTGCACATCGACGGCGTCCCCCAGCTCGGCGCGACGACGGTCCTGAACGTCGCCTACCGGCCCCTGAACAGCGTCACGTTCGGCTGGGACCAGTCCGACGCCCCCTCCGGCAGCAACTTCACCACCGGGCATTGGGCGTACTGGGGCGCCAACCCGCCGGACGCCCTCGACTGCTACAAGGCCCTCCTCGGCCACACCGGGGAACGTGCCGGCCGCCGCGTCGAGCGGCTGTGTGACGAGAGCGGGATCCCGCTGCGGGTGATCGGTGACCTGGACGGCACTCCGCTGATGGGCCCGCAGCGCGCCGACAACCTGATGAGTCTGCTGGAGGCGGCGATCGCGGTGGACGGCGGCACGCTGACGGACGCGACGGACGAGCTGGCGCTGGAGTACCGGACGAACCGCTCGAAGTACAGCCAGGGGGTCTCGTGAGCGTGACGCACGTGTGGGTCGGGGCGACTACGCACACCAGCGCCTGGGTGCGCGGGAAGGTCACCGGGACGTCGACCCGGCTGGCTGTGTCGCTCGCCTCATCGCTGTCGGCGCCGGCGTACTTCGGCCCGGTCGTGCCCACGGCCGACGGCATCGCCTCGTTGCAGGCGACGGGGCTTCAGCCGGGGGTGCGGTACTACTACGCCCTGGAGGATGACGGCGTCCTCGACACAACGTTCTCGGGGACGTTCCGCACGCATCCGGTCGCGGCCGGAGAGCGCGCGAGCTTCACCTTCGGAGCGGCCGGGGACGCGGGACTGACCGGCGCGCCGGACGACTCGTACATCACCTCGGCGGTCTCCAACAACCCGGTGTTCGACACGATGCGCGCGCAGTCGGCCGCGCAGGACTGGCTGTTCTTCAGCCATCTCGGGGACCTGCACTACCGGAACATCGCCGTCGCGACCGCCGCGACCTACCGCACCGCGTACGACGACAACCTGACGTTCAACGGCACCCTCGGCGCGAACGCCCGGCAGGGCCGGTTCTTCCGCGACACTGCGATGACCTACGTCTGGGATGATCACGACTACGGCCCAAACAACTCGGACAGGACCGCCACCGGCAACGCGACCGCGAACTCCGTGTACCGGGAGAGGGTGCCCCACTACACGCTGCCGTCGGCGTCCACCATCAACCAGAGCTGGCAGGTGGGAAGGATCCTCTTCGTCGCCTCCGACGTCCGCTCCGCGCGCGACCCGAACAGCGACCCGCAGTCGCCGACGAAGACCATGCTGGGCTCGGCTCAGAAGACGTGGATGGAGAACCTCCTCGCGGCCAACGCGGGCGGCGCCGAGGCCCTCGTGTGGATCACCCCATCGCGGTGGCTCGCCGACGGCACCGGCACCGACACCTGGAACTCGTTCCTCCACGAACGCGACCAGCTCATCGAGATGTTCGGCGACACAGGCTGGCTCGACCGCATGATCCAGCTCACCGCCGACCAGCACAACCTGTCCCTCTGCTCCGGCCCCGGCAACCCCTGGGGCGGATTCCCGGTCTACATGTTCGCCAGCATGGACAGCGACTACAGCACCCTGGACCCGCTGTACGACCTCGGCGCCGTCGCCGGCCGCCAGCAGTACGGCACCGTGCAGGTCCGAGACCGCGGGCACACCATCGAGTTCGAAGGCACCGGATGGATCAACGGCGTCCCGTGGCGGTCCCACACGGCGTACGCACACATCGGCAACCCGATCCTCGCCCTGGACTACGCGACCCACCTGAAGGCGCCGTTCCGGCCGAGCGTGGGCGTCGACGGCACCGTCAACGACGTCACCGCGGCACGGCAGGACGGCGGAGAGGCCCGCGTGTTCGAGGCCGACGGCCCGCGCGGCACGAACACGGTCGGCAGCTACCCGGACTCCGTCACCGTCCAGGTTGCCTCAGACGACCAGCTCGCCGACCAGGCCAGCTGGAGAGTCCACCTCGGCACCAGCCCCGACGCCCGGATCCCCGAGGTCCACGTCGACCTCGCCAAGGCCGGGAACACCGGAGCGGTCGCGGACGCGGTGGCCGGCGCCTCCCTCGGCAACAAGCTGAACATCACCCACCCGCCGGAGGATCTCCCGCCGGACGACGTGGAGCTGATCGTCGAGGGGTACAGCGAGCGGATCGGCGAGCACGAATGGGCGTGGCAGGCCAACACGACGCCCGGCCGGCCGTGGGACGTGCTGGAGATCGCGCAGGACCGCGGGGCTGGGGACGTCGTCGAGGACTTCGAGGACGCGACCCTCAACGTCGTCGTCACGAACGGCGGGTCGCTGCCGTGGCTGCGGACGAACGCCCAGTTCCATGCTGGGGCGTGGTCGTTCCGCTCGGGGGCGATCAGCAACAACCAGACGTCCGACGCAGTCGTGACCGTGCCTGCGGGGGCGTCCACGCTGACGTTCTGGTATCGGACCTCCTCGGAGTCGGCTGGCGCCGGATTCGAGGGTGACCGGCTGCTCGTGCTGGTCGACGGCGTGCAGGTGCTGCGGGCTCAGGGCGCGACCGGGTGGACGCAGTTCACGGTGAGCGTGGCGTCGACCAGCGCGGTGACGTTCCGATACATCAAGGACAACAGCGCGGCGTCCGGCGAGGACGCGGTGTACATCGACGACATGGCGTTCACTGTGCCGCTGTCCTACCTGGCCGGTCCGGACCGGCCGAACCGGTGGGACACCTCCCGCAGTCTGCTGGTGAACGCGGTCACGGCCGCAGCGACCCAGTTCGTCGTGCACACGCCGCCGGACGGAATTCGGGACCGGGCGCCGTGGATCCAGTCCAGTGGGATCACTGCCCTGTTCCCCGGTCACTTCCCCGTCGACCTGGCGCTCGGCGGGGAGGTCGTCCGCTGCACCGCGTGCACGCCGTCCTCCCTGGACCAGTTCGGCCGTTCGGCGTCGTCCGGGTGGGGCTCGGCGACCGTGGGCGGTGCCTGGTCGACGTCGGGCGGCTCGGCGTCGGACTACGACGTGAACGGCTCGGTCGGCCGGCACTCGCACGGCACGAGGAATGTTTTCCGGATCACGTCGCTGAACTCGCTGTCGCTGGCCGACGTGGAGGTGAGGGCGAGCATCACCCTGCCGGTGGTGCCGACGGGCGACACGATGTCGGCGTTCCTCCTGGCCAGGGGCGATATTGCGGCCGGGTCGTACTACTTCGCTCGGCTGCTCGTGAGCACGGCGAGCACGGTGCAGCTCAGCATCCGCAAGCGCCTGCCCGCTGAGACGCTTCTCGCGACCGCGCCGCACACCCTGCCGTTCACTGCGGGGGCGACGTACAAGGTGCGGCTCCAGATCGAGGGGACGACGGTCCGGGCGAAGGCGTGGCCGGTGGCTGGGATCGAGCCGGAGGATTGGGAGGTGTCGGTTACCGATACGAGCCTGGCGAGCGGGGTGGTGGGCTGCGGTTCGTTCATCACGACCGGCAACACGAACGTCCTGCCGGTCGTCTTCAGCTTCGACGAGTTCGAGGTTTTTCCGCAGGTGATGACTGTGCGGAGGGCCATCAACGGCGTGGAGAAGCCGCACGCGGCCGGGGCTCCGGTCTCGCTGGCTCAACCGGCCCCGCTGGGCCTGTAGGAGGGAGGGTTCGTGCCGAATCCGTACGTGTACGCGGGGCAGATCGCGACGGCTGATCAGTGGAATGCGGGCGTCCCGCGCATGGTGACGCAGGAGAACGACCAGACGGTCAACTCCGGCAGCACGGGGACGACGCTGGTCAACAGCGAGGTCACCGCGCAGTTGGAGCCGAACGCGCTGTACAAGTACGAGCTGTTCCTCTCGTACTCGGCTGATGGGGCGGCCGATTTCAAGTGGGCGTGGTCGCTCAGTGGGATGCTGATCTGTTCGTTCTCGCTGGCCAACGCGGCGTCGCTGTCGACGGCGTCGGTGAACGATGGCGGGTCGGTGATCATGCGGCGTGCTGCTGCGACGACGAACCGGATCGCGGGCGGCTCGGGGGCGGCGAACTTCCACTCGGCGTACGACTTCGGGACGCTTCAGACGGATGCGGCGCCGGGGCCGATCACGCTCCAGTTCGCGCAGAACACGAGCAGCGCGAACGACACGATCCTGCGGGGCGGGAACCAGACGCGGTTCCTTTACCAGAGGATCCGCTGACCTTTCCCCACCACCGTGCCCCGTGCCGTCTGGCCGGGGCTTTTCCATGCCCTGGAGGCACCCATGAAGCCGTCCATCGGACGCATCGTCCACTACACGCTCAGCGGGCAGGACGCCGAAGCCATCAACCGGCGCCGCCGCGACTCCCAGGCGTTCCGCAGCAACTTCTCCGGCCCCTCAGGCCCGGGAGACGCTGGCGCGGACGGTCACGTCGCCCACGTCGGCAACCACGCCCAGGAGGGCGACGTCTACCCGGCGATGATCGTCCGCATCTTCGGCGAGACTCCCGAGTCGGCGGTCAACCTCCAGGTGTCCCTGGACGGCAACGACGTCTTCTGGGCGACCTCGCGGACGCTCGGCGAAGGCCCGTCCTACTGGGCATGGCCGGAGCGTGTGTGATGCCCGAACTCTGGATGCCCGGCGCCCAGCGCCTCGACATCGGCGACCACGCGCCCACCGACGGCGGCCCGCCCAAGGCCATAGGCCACATCACCTGGGACGTCAACGCCACCGCGAAGGCCCCGAAGGACCTCGTGCCGTACGAGCGGCTGCGGAGCTACTTCTCCGGCGGCGGGAAGTCGGCGGCCCCGCACGTGCTGTGGGACCCGTTCACCGGCCGCATCGTCCAGTTCCTGCCCGCGAACTCGCGCTCCAAGAGCCTCGCCGACGAGGCTGGCGGCACCCGTACGAACCGGGCCGGGAAGGTCGTCCTCCAGGTGGAGGCGCTGTTCTTCCCGCACTGCCGGGTCGACGGGAAGGCGTACGCGAGGCTCACGGACACCCCGTGCGAGGGCTGGGCGGAGCTGAACGCGTGGGTGCGCTCGTGGGGCGTGCCGGACACCTGGCCGATGGGCAGGCCGGTCGATTTCACGTCGCGGCGCAGCGAGTCCGTGTGGCGGGAGCAGGCGGGCTGGTACGCGCACGCGCACGTCCCGGAGAACGACCACCAAGACCCGGGCTCGTGGCCTGCGTTCGTGGGGGCGCCGCCTTCCGAGCCGGGCACCGGGCGGCCGGTGGTCGACCTGTCCGAGCTGCTGAAGGCCGCGAAGACGGACCCGCCGAAGAAGGGCACCCCCGTCTCGTACCCGGACGTGCGGGTCGTCGAGGACGCCCTCGTGAAGGAAGGCCTCCTCGCGAAGAGCCTCGCCGACGGGCACTTCGGCACCGCCACCCAGGCCGCCTACGGCCTGTGGCAGATGCGCTGCGGCTGGTCCGGCAAGGCCGCCGACGGCCTCCCCGGCGTCGCATCGCTCACCAAGCTCGGCAAGCGCCGCGGCTTCGACGTCAAGGAGTAGCCCATGGCCAGCAAGTTCGTACTCGACCTCGCCGAGCGCGCGGGCTGGACCGGCGCCGAGGCCGCCCTCGGCCTGGTCGTCGTCGACCTCGCCAATGTGCCGGTCTGGTGGGCCGCTCCGGTCGCGCTGGTGGCCGCGTCGGCGAAGTCGTGGGTGGCGAAGCACCTCGGCCGAAAGGGCACCGCCTCCACGCTGCCAGCCGAGAGGGACCCGGCGTCGGGGGCTATAGCGTGACGGCCCCCCAGGACCCTGGCGTCTACATCAGCTCGGCACAGATGTACCAGGAGATGAGATCACTGCACGACGTCGTCACCCGGGTCGACTCCAAACTCGACGCGCTCGCTGGCCAGGCCGTACAGATCAACGACCACGAGAACAGGCTCAGGTCGCTGGAGGCCATGCCCAAGACGACCGACATCGAGCCGCGGGTAGCGACCTTGGAGCGGAGCCGCTGGCCGTTGCCGTCCGTCGCGGCTGCCACGGCGCTGGGCGCGTTGGGTGTGGCTCTGTGGCAGGCCGTCGGCCGATGAGACCCCGGTGGTGCGGGATTGCCCCCTGTCTGGCCTACGGGCCGGGCGGGGGGCCTTTCGTCATGCCTGCGGCAGCTCAGTGACGAACGTCCCCACCCCCGGCTGCATCTGCGCCAGCCCCGCCGCCCGCAGCTCCGTCAACACCCTGCGCGCCGTCATCTGCGCCACCCCGAACTCGCCCTGCAACGCCAACACGCCCGGCAACTGCGACCCTGGCGGATACGTCCCATCGGCGATCCGCTCCTCGATGACCGCGTACATCTGCCGCCATCGCGGTACGTCCGGCTCCCACTCCATGATCGTGACGCTAGGTTCGATAGCCTCACTCAGCGAGACGAGAGAGCTTGGTTCGCCTAGCGGGCCTAGCTACCTAGGTCTACGCTGCACAGAGAACACCCCCGCACCGTGCGACCGGCCGGGGGTATGGACGACTGATGTGGAGTCGACATGGCGAACACTACGCGCCCGGCCGCCACCACCGACAGGCCTCCCGCGCGGCGGTACTGCTCGTGGCACCAGGGCTACGACCGCACCGTCCGCCTCGTACAAATCACCGCCGACCAGGGCTCCGGCACCGGCACCCCCGACCTGTACGCCTGCGCCCCCTGCCGCACCGCCTACGACCTCACCCCCATCCAGGGCCACGCGTGACCGCCCGGACGCTGCCCACCGTCTGGCAGCTGACCCCCGGCCAGCGCGACGCCACCCGCTGCGTCTGGTGCAGCACCCCCCTCGACCACAACGCGGTTCACGCCGGGATAGCCGTCGGCTACTGGGGCGCCCACAACCGATCCGTCGGCGTCTACGCCTGCCCCACCTGCCACGGAGGAGCGAAGTGAAGCCGAAGCAGCCGAAGGTCATCCCCGCCAAGGACATCCCGCCCGCACCCCGAGGCATCGCCGGTTACTGCTGGGCCGAGCACCCTAAGACGCTCGTCCACTGCACCGAGCCCATCGGCCATGAGGCGTGGAACCCCGAGCACTACCACCCGTACACCAAGACCACCTGGCGCTAGTCCGGTCTCCCTGGTGCCGGTCCTCGGATATCGCCGGCGCCCGGGGTGGCCGCCCCGCTATCAGTGCCGTAAGGGGCGGCCTGGGTGGGCCCGCCGCACTCGTCCCCCGTCGCGGCGGCGGGCCCATCCACCACGAAGCTCAGGTTCGCGCCGAGAACGCGTTCAATCCGCAGCAGCGTCGACAGACGGGCGTCCCGCTGTCCCCGCTCCAGCTCGGAGTACTGAGAGCGGTCCATGCCAGCCCGGAGTGCCAGTTGCTCCTGAGTGAGGCCAACGTGGTGCCGGGCATCGCGGAGCCGATTCCCGAAGGCCTGTCGCCGCTCGTCGAGCTGGCTGCGGTCGGGGGGCGGGGCAGGCATGGGCATCTTGCCCAACTTGGCCGCTTCTGATCATGGAGTCTGTAGGCGAATTCGCCCTCAAATTTCAGGCGAGGACGGCAGAATCACCAGGCACCCGCTTGCCCTTGTCGGCGTGGGGCGGGCGGTCCGAACGGGCGCACGGTACGGGCCCTCGCGCGAGGTACTCATCCGTCCAGATGGCGGAGCCGTGCGTCTTGCCGCCCCGGGCCCCTACAGTGGGCTCGGGGCGGCGCTCGTTTGCTGGGCGCCGAGTCTCCGCCAATCTCCCCACGAACATTGACCAAGCGCCTCACCTAAGTTTGGTTATCGGCTACCTGCAAAAACACCAGGTGAGCACAGCGCTTAACCCCGAACATCTTCTAAGCGCTTGGCCGCAGGTTCGAGTCCTGCCGGGGGCGCCCATTTTTTGCAGGTCAGAGCCACTTTCCAGCCCTTCACGAGATCACCTACGGGGGGCTTTCCCATTGCCCTGAGCGGCTCTTTGACCCTATTTGCACCCTCACATCAGACTCCCCGTCCCGCATACGTCCCCCGCTTCGGGAGTCGTCGCCCCATGGTCCGCCCTCATCTGCGAGCAGGTCGTGACTGATCAGAGCCATTCTGACGGTCCATCGGAAAGATGCGGAGCAGGCACCGAAGTGGCGCCCACCCCGTCCCCTGAGCGCTCTGGCGAGGTACCCGCCTCCTGGCTTGATCTCTTGCTCGCCAGGCCACAGCGGAGGGGCGCGGCCAGTGCATTCGGCCCACTCCAGGTGCAACGTCCGCAACGAGAGCGGTTGTTGAGGAACGCAAGAGGGAACCATGACCAGAGCATGGACGGTCTGTGGGGGCCGGTTCGGGGAGCGCGAAGAACAAGCGCTGGACGAAGGCCTGGTGATCGCCGGTGTCGGGGACCCGCTCTCACACTCTTGTCCCGATGAGGCGTTCGGCACCGTGGACCGCTGGAAGCACCAACTGCGGCTGTCCATCACGATGGAGATCGGAGACCTCGTCATGGTGCCTCATCCAGGCCCTCGCCGACGCCGGAGGCGACTTCCGCTACGACGCCGGCCTGCTCAACGGCCTGCACTTCATGCTTCAGGGCCACCACCTCGACAAACGCCCCGGCCGCTGGCGCGACGGGCCCGTCTACGTCACCAGCCCCGACGACCCTCTGGTCCCGGCCTATACCGCTCCGGACCAGACGGACGTCCCCGCGTTGATGTCGGAGTTCATCGACTGGCTCAATGAGGGCGACCTCGACGCCCCGGTCCACGTGCGCGCGTCGATGGCCCACCTCAACCTCGTCAAGATCCACCCGTGGAAGGACGGGAACGGGCGCATGTCCCGAGCGCTCTCCACCCTTGTGTTCTCCCGCGAGGCCCTGATGCCGCCCGAGTTCTCGTCCATCGAGGAGTGGCTCGGACGGGGCCAGAACACTTACGCCTACTACCAGGTCCTGGAGGACGTAGGCGGTCCGCTCTGGAGTCCGGAGCGGGATACACGCCCCTGGATCCGGTTCTGCCTCACCGCCCACCACCGCCAGGCGCAGCAGGCCCAGCGGCGCTTCGACGTGATGTCCCGCACCTGGACCCGCCTGGTCGAAGCCGTCGAACCAACGGGCCTGGACGAGCGCGTCGTCCACGCCCTGCTGCCCGCCTTCTCGGACGCGAAGGTCCGCCGCACGGTCTACCAGCAGGACGCCGACCTCAGCGACCAGCAGGCCATCCGCGACATCCGAGAGCTCGTCGCCCGCGGCTGGCTCGCCCCTCACGGCAAGGGCCGCGCCCGCTACTACGCACCCGGTCCGCCCATGGATCCAGTCCGCGAAGAGGTCCGCCAGTCCATGGAGCCGTATGCAGACCCGTACAGACGGAAACGGTGACCCGCCCCCCTCGCACACCTGCCCGTAATAGCGAACCTGCCGGTCAGCGGCGGTTCCGCCCTCGTTGTCAGTGACGCCTTCTACCGTGCCGAGGAGCTGAAGCGGCGGCGTCTGGAGCGGACGCGCAGACCCGGAGCCCACGGCAAGCGTTCAATTTCGCCGGTCATCCCGCTTATGTCCTGATCACACTTGATAGTGAACCTATCAAAATCCAGCAACTGGCAGCGGGAGAGCCAAGTTGTCCCAGGTGCTCATCAAGAGATCACCAGAAGGGGACCATTTTGGCCACGCAGTACTTCGCGCGCCTCCTCACGGTCCTGGCCACCGCCGGCGCACTCGTCCTCACCACTCCGACCGGAGCGCACGCCACCGCGATCGGCTCAACTCCCGTGCGCACCTTCGAATACAGCCTGGGTGGCGTAACCATGAAGGTCCCGACCGGGTGCATGTTCACACACATCATCCGGGGCGGCGGGAGGAAGATCACCTACCAGAACGCAGGTGTGGACTGCGCCTTCGTGGCCGCGCTGAGCAGCGGCTGAGGAACAACTCTCCCCAGACCCTGCCTCGTTATGGGAAGGCGTGCGCCCACCTCCACGTCAATGGAGTCAGGCGCGTGAGCCAGTGCCACCACATCACGAAGTGAGTCACCCATGATCGAGCAGCAGAACGGCGAGAACTCCGAGCGGGTTCCCGAATCCCGGCGCCGTCGGATCGAGATCGCCGCGTTCCTCGCGGGAGTGACTGTCACGCTCGCCTTCTTCGCTTTCCTTCCGGGACTTCCCCATGTCATCGACTGGGGAGCCATCCTCCTGTCCCTGCTCATGGGTGGGCTCGCCCGGTGGGGGTGCCGGACCTGGCTGACAAGGGCAGCCCGGAAGCAGACCAGGAGCAGGTGAAGTCCGAAGGACAGCGGTCGTCAGCCCCGGCCCGATCGCCCCGAACTCCCGCGCCGACGCCGTCACGGCGTCGGCGCGCGTCACCGGCGGAGCATCTCGAACGGGTCGCCGTGCGTGAGTCGGCTCAAGGACTGCCCGAGGTGGTTCGGATCGTTCGTGGTCGGGTCGGAACCCGCGTCGTGATCTTGGTCGCCGAGATCGACCGGAAGCACACTCCCGTTCGGGAAGGGTGATCCCCCCGGCGAACGCCGTGACCCCCGGTGCGCGGGCGCGTTGAAGGGGCGTGCGGCCACGAAGTGGGGGTCGTGCTCACCGATCAAGAAGGAGAACGTGATGTCTCGCATCGCGAAGGCAGCCGTCGTCACGCTCGGCACGTCCGCCGTTGTGCTCGGCGGCGCCGGCCTGGCCGCGGCGGACGCGGGCGCCGAGGGCAAGGCCGTCGGTTCCCCGGGCGTCCTGTCGGGCAACGTCGTCCAGGTCCCCGTCAACGTGCCGGTCAACGTGTGCGGGAACACGATCAACGTCGTCGGCCTGCTCAACCCGGCCTTCGGCAACGTCTGCGTCAACAAGAGCCACGACAGCCACAAGGGCAACCCCGGCCCGTCCGGCTACGGCCACTGACGAGGCCGACACCCCGAGCGGCACGCGGTACCCGGCCCGTGGCTCACAGCAGCGACAGCGGCAGCAGGAGCAGCGGCACAGTTTGACGAGAAGCCCCCGGCGGTTCACCGTCGGGGGCTTGTCTCGCTCTCGGGAACGGCTCTGGGGAACGGCTCTCGGGAACCGCTCCAGGGAACCGCTACGCGTACCGGTACACGTTCCCGATCTCCTCCAGCGCCCCCGGAGTCACATTCCAGGGCGGCATCCGCTCGTCGCGCGCGACGACCCGCCCGCGCTGCGCGTCACCCCGTGCCGGCGGCTTGGCCGGCAGATAGCGCGCGCCCCGGTGCCGCCGCTGCCAGAGCGTCCACTGCAGGTCGACGAAGGCGTGGTGCAGCCAGAAGACGGGGTCGTTGACGGAGGCGCCGCCGACCATGTGCCCGCCGACCCACCGGTGCACCCGATTGTGGTTGAGCCAGGAGCCGTTGCCGGTCCCCTGCCCCCACCCTTCGAGCCGGTTGCGGAAACCCCCGCGGGTGACGGAGTTCCAGGGGGCCTTGTCGTAGACCGGCTCGGCGAGCGCCGCGTCCAGGTCACGGGCGGTGGGCAGTTCGACGGGGTTGCGCGGGTAACCGAAGTCCCGGGTGAGGTACTCCGTGTCCGTGAGCCCCTCCGTGATGGTCCACCGTCCCGTCCCGTACGCGAAGGGGCCGGTCATCACCCGGTGGTCGGAGCGCCGTCCGTTGCCACCGAGCAGGTCCGTCGTCCAGGGCGCCGACGTCGTCGTACGGTCCCGGGTCCAGTCCCAGTACGGCACGGTCACCGAGTCGTCGATCCGGCGCAGCGCCTTCTCCAGCTCCAGCACGAACCGGCGGTGCCAGGGCAGGAAAGAGGGGGCCATGTGGGCCGTACGCAGACCGCCGTCGCCGTCGGAGACGTAGTGGTCGATGTGCATCCGTACGAACTCGTCGTACTCGCCGCGCTGTTTGAGCCCCAGGAGCGCGCCGACGAACCGCTTGCGTTCCGCGCGCGTGAGCGTGCTGACGTCCTTACGGGTGTAGGCCATGGCCGAGCGCCCCCTCCGCCAGGTCCAGTACCCGCAGGCGCTGGGTGGTGCCCAGCTCGTCGACGGCGGCGCGGGTCGCCGCCAGGGCCGTGGGATACGAGCGGTAGTGGTCGATCATGCTCAGATACGTGCCGTCCGCGCGGCGCATCAGATGCAGCGGGCGTCCGTCGACGGTGACGTCCCACTCGCCGGGGCCGGGCGTCCGGGCGCCCAGATAGGCGGTGTGGCCCTCGTCGGCCCTGGCCCCACGGATACGGCGGCCCCGGTACGTCTCGTCGAAGTCGGTCTCCTCGGACCGCGCCGACCGGCGGGGCCACGCGGCGGCGACGACCGGGGCCACGGCCAGGGCGACGGCCGACACACCCAGGGCGCGCAGCACGCCTCGGCGCGTTCTGCTCCGGCCGGCGTCGGGGTCCACCGTCACTCTGCTGACGAACAACACTGTCTCCTCGTCGTGTTCAGTAGCGGTGACCCCCGGACGGCCGGACCCGGGCGCGCACGGTCCCGGGCCTCGTCCGCCGTGTCGCCGCGGGCTCAGACGAGCCCGAGGTTCGCGGTCGGCGCCGTCCGCAGCAGCGGGGTGAGGACGGCCGCCTGGGGGTCCTGGAGGCTGGGCAGGCCCAGCGCGTCGGGGTTGGGCGCGGTGAGCGGGGTGTCCACGTTCAGCCCGGGGGTCAGGGTCCGCAGATCGGCGGCGGGGGCGTCGAGGCCGACCCGCTCGAAGCCCTCCCCGACGACGCGGGGCAGCGGGGTCTCGGCCTTCAGCCCCGGCAGCGCGGCACCGAGCGGCACCTGCGGCACGGCGCTCGCGGGCAGCAGCCGCCCCTCGACGTACGTCGGCCCCTGGGGGGCGCCGGGCATCAGCAGCGGCAACTCGCCCGCCAGCTTGGGCGCCTTCACGTTCAGGGAGTGCTCCACACCTTCGAGCGGCAGGGGGACGGGGACCGTCTCGGCCGCGACGGCGGGGGCGGCGGAGGCGCCCACCGCGGCCACCACACCGGTGACGACGGCGGCAAGGGTTCCTCGTGTGGTCGGCTTCATCTCGGTACGGTCCCTTTCAAGGAATGAGCGGATCCGGGCTCGGCGTCCGTACCGGGTGAACGATCCGGGGATCTCCCCGAGCGCAAGATTCGCCCGACTGCCGCAATAGTCCGAGAGACGTATTGGTCAGCTTGTCCAGAAGTCCCACCAGCGGGTCAGGATGAGCATTCCGATCACTCCGAGGTGCACCACCGGAGGCACCCAGGGGAATTCGTCGAGAAAGCTCCTCAGCCCGGCCGGCGCGGGCAGGAAACCGCTGCGGACGTTGAACGCGGTCAGGTACCAGAAGAGGACGATCGTGGCGATCCAGGCCAGACAGCACCACAGACAGAGTGAGTTGATCCGGTACAGCGACTCGAACTGCAGCCAGGTCACGAAGCCGACCCCGAACAGCGCGCCCGCCTCGAAGGTCAGCCAGTACCAGCGCGGGAAGCCCGCCCCGGCCAGCAGGCTCACGCCGACGCAGACGACGATGCCGTAGGCCACCAGACCTAGCATCGGGTTGGGGAACCCGAAGGCGGAGGCCTGGTCGCTCTTCATGATGTTGCCGCAGGAGACCACCGGGTTGAGGCTGCACCCGGGGGTGAAGTTCGGGTCCTCCAGCAGCTTGAACTTGTCGAGCGTGATGACCCAGGAGGCGAGCAGCCCGGCCGCACCGGTGATCAGCAGCAGTACCGCGAAGGCCCGGCCGCCGCCGACCGCGCCCACCGACCGCCCCGCCGAGGCCACCCCTCCGTCCACCGACCGCCCTGCCGGGGCGGCCATCAGCTGCGCAGGCTGCGGGCCGGCAGGAGGACGTGCGCCGCGCTGATCAGCGTCTCGGTGTCGCCCGCGAAGGCGGCGAGGGCCTCGGGCTCGACGGGCGTGCCGGGCCGGGCCTCGGGCCAGGGGCGGGTCGCGAAGAGCAGGTAGGCGAAGCCGCGTTCGCCGACGGCGGCGAGCCACTCCGGCGGGGCCGGGCACTGGGCGTTGAGCTGCGGCATGGTGACGACGGCCTGGCCCGCCTCGACGAGCAGGGTGACCGGCAGGCTGGGATGGGCGGCGCCGTCGACGACCTTCTCGCCGATGGACAGACCGAGGCTCGTCAGCAGATCCGTCACGGCGGCCGTGGAGCCCTCGGGGCCGCTCTGGCCGTCGCCGAGGGTGTAGGCGAGCAGATAAGGCATGTCCCCGTCGGGGGCTTCACCGCTCCACGCCATGACGACGAGGGTGCCGAGGTCGGCGGGGCGGAAAGGGCGAGTTTCAGCGGAAGTTGAAGTCACCGCGGAACCCTATCCACGCCCGCCAAACAACCTGGCCGCCTTTTCACCCGACCGGGCGACACACGACGGCCGACCACACGAACGAGGGACACGCCTCGAACAACGGTGAATTCACGCTCCCGAGGGACGGAGGAAAGGGCGGGAGAACCCACGGGGCCGGTGCCGCGTCATCGCGGAACCGGCCCCGTGGGACTGGGAAAGGGATCGTCAGCCCTGGAGGGGCAGACCGCCGAGGAGCTGGGTGGCGCCGCCGGGCGAGTTGAGCGCCTTGGTCGCGCCGCTCACCGTGTGGAGCACGGAGTCCTTGTTCTCCGTGTCGAGCGCGTTCGACTGCTGCTGCAGCGGCGCGGGCTCGATGGGCCCCTTGAAGAGCGTGTTCACCGCGCCGTTGAGGCTGGTGGGCGTGACGTCCGTGGCGTCGTAGGCAAAAGCCGGCGCGGCGGCACCGGCGATGGCCATGGACCCTGCGACGACAGCGGCGGCCTTCAGCGACTTCATCGTGTTCCTCTCCTCGGATACTGGAAGCTCTGCGCCGTGTCCAACGAGCCCTCGCGCCGACGGAAACCCCGTACCGGACATGTCATATCTGACGCCGAACGACAGGTCATACGAAACAGCCGCCGGACCGCCCCGGACTGCGGGCGACCCGACGGCTCGCTTCGGTTCCTACGGCGCCTGCACGGCCGGCAGGTCGGCCGGGACGGGCAGGCCGCTGCCCAGGAGGATGGCCGCGACCAGCTTGAGCAGGCTGTTCACCACACCGGTGACAGCGGGCAGCACCTCGGCGAGTTCGCCGGAGGTGACCGCCTTGAGCAGCGCGTCGACCGCCGCCTGGAGCGCGGTCAGCGCGTCGGACACGAGGTCCGCCGGGACTCTGCCGACCCGTTCGACGGACCCGCGGTCGTACGCCGGCAACGTCACGGCCTGCTGCGCATCGGCCGGGACGGACGGGGCCACCGGGAGGGATGGCGCCACCGGGACGGAGGGAGCCGCCGGGACCGAAGGGGCCGCCGGGAGCATGGGCGTGGTCGCGGCGGGCGGGGCGACGGGCGCGACCGGTACGGCGGGCGCGACCGGTACGGCGGGCGCGGCCGGAACCGCAGGCACCGCCGGCGCCGCGGGCGCGGCCGGTTCGACCGGTGCGGCCGGATCCGCCGCCTTCGCCTTGGCGATGGCGTCCCGTACGGCCTCGCCGAGTTCCTCGGCGCGGTCGGCGGAGAGCTGGCCGTTGTCCGCCTTGAGCACGGCGTCGAGCAGATCGGTCACCGGCCCGAGTACGCCGCCGAGGTCGCCGAGACCCTTGAGCTGGGTCGTCAGCGCGTCCGCGCCGGGGACGGGCGCCGCCGCCGACCGGGCGCGGTCACGCGCCGTCTCGACGTCGGCGGCCATGGCGGCCGGGGCGGAGACGCCGAGCAGGAGGGTGGCGCAGAGTGCGGGGACCGCGAGACGCCGTGCGGGCAGAGCACGCATGGATGTTCCTTTCCATCGGTGCGAGGGATCGTTCCTTCACCGTGAAATCGGTGATCGCGGCCTGCAACCGAGGGACCCCATTCGGGGCAACACGAACCGGCCGCCCTCCCCGTGGGGAGGACGGCCGGTTCGTTGTTAACGCGCGAACGTCAGTGCGGGGACGTCAGTCCTCGAACGTCAGTCGTTGAAGCACTTGTTGCCGAACGAGGGGTTCAGCAGACCGATGACGTTGATGGTGTTCCCGCACACGTTGACCGGCACGTGGACCGGAACCTGCACGACGTTGCCCGACAGCACGCCCGGGGAGTGAGCGGCGAAGCCCTTCGCCTCGCTGTCGGCGGTGGCGACGCCGGCGGTGCCCGCCACGGCCGCGGCAGCAACGGAGGTCAGGGCCAGGCCCTTCGCGATACGCGACATGGAGAGGTGCTCCTTGGAGTTGATGCAAAAAACACTCGGGCGGGGATGCCCGGCGCTGGATAAACGCGCGGCATGCACCGGGGGTTGTGCCTCCAAAGGAGTGATCTCCGAAAACGGCTGCTTCACCATTCCGACACAGTTGGCGCGTTCCGCAGATAAATACACATAGCGGGCTAGAGTTGCGCACCTCCCCAGGCCGCCGCGGCCATTATCAGATCCGCAGGATTTCGGCCTTTCGACGGTCCGCGACATTCCCCCGTACAAGCACCCGAACGAGCTCCCGAAAGGGCACCGCCGGTCATGCGAATTCACCCGGGTCCTCTGCTGCGTCGCGCCATGGTGGGCTGCTGCGCCCTCGCCGCACTCTGGGGGCCCGGCGCCCCCGCGACGGCCGCGCCCCCCGCGCCCTCGCCCGAGGCCGAGCGGCTGGCCTTCGCCCAGCGTCATCGGGCCCTGCAGCACGGCGGCATCGTCCGCGCGGCCAACTCCTCCATCACCTGCCGTACGACGGCGACCTCCTGCGCCGACGCGCGCGCGGGGCGCACCCTCCTGGACCCGGCGCGCACCGGCGTCAACGACGACTTCGACATGTTCTACATCGACGTCGACCAGGACCCGAACACCTACAACTCCAGCCGGGGCGAGGTCCGGCTGCCGCCGGGCTCGCGGGTGTCGTACGCGCGGCTGTACTGGGGCGGGAACCTGCGGGTGGGCGAGCAGAAGCCGCCGAAGGACAACGGGCGGGTGCTGATCGCGGAGCCCGGCGGCGAGTACAAGGAGGTGCTCGCGGACTCGGTGGTGGGACACCGGGTGGCGCGCGGCGCGGACGCGTTCCAGGCCTCGGCGGACGTCACGGAGCTGGTGCGGTCGAGCGGTTCCGGGCTCTACACGGTGGCCCAGGTCAATGTGGCCATGGGCCGTTCGGCGGCCGGGGCGTGGGGCGGCTGGACGCTGATGGTGGCGTACGAGAACCCGGCGGAGCCGCTGCGGCATCTGGCGATGTGGGACGGCTTCGACGCGCTCGCGGCGGGCGGGGAGCAGACGATCCGGCTGCGGGGCACGGCCTTCCCCGCGGGTGCCCGGGGCACCGTGGGCCTGGTCGCCTACAACGGGGACCGAGGGCGCACCGGTGATTCGCTCACCGTTTCGACGGGTGAAGGTGAGGCCAGTGCCCTGGAGGACGCGGCCAACCCCCATGACGACCTCCTGAACTCGACGATCAGCCAGCCAGGAGCGGTCGTCGCGGGGCGTACGCCGGCGTACGCGAACACCCTCGGCTACGACTCGGACGTGCTCGAACTGGACGATGAAATCCGCCATGGGGGTGACCAGTTGGCCTTCCGGCTCGTTTCGCAGCGGGACGCGGCTTGGGTCGGGGCGCTCTTCGTCGCCGTCGACGCCAAGCCGTGACGCGCGCCGCCCGGCGCCGCCCTTGAGCGAGGAACCCGCATGCACTTGTCACCATCCGACCCTCCGTCGCGGGTCCTGCATCTCACGCAGCCGGTCGACGGCGGCGTGGCCCGTGTCGTGACGGACCTGGTGCGGGCCCAGCTCGCCGAAGGTCTGCACGTCGCGGTGGCCTGCCCCGACGGTCCGCTCGCCCCGGAGCTGCGCGCGCTCGGCGCGGACGTACGCCCCTGGGCGGCCACCCGGTCGCCGGGGCCCGCGCTGCTGTCCGAGGTGCGCCGGCTGCGGCGGATCCTCGACGAGGTGCGGCCCGATCTGGTGCACGCGCACAGCGCGAAGGCCGGACTGGCGGGCCGGCTCGCCGTACGCGG
The DNA here is from genome assembly GCF_009184865.1 of Streptomyces phaeolivaceus. Taxonomy (NCBI): domain Bacteria; kingdom Bacillati; phylum Actinomycetota; class Actinomycetes; order Kitasatosporales; family Streptomycetaceae; genus Streptomyces; species Streptomyces phaeolivaceus. The sequence continues at coordinate 3,418,471 of NZ_CP045096.1, forward strand.
GCGGGTGCCGACCGTGTTCCAGCCGCACGCCTGGTCGTTCGAGGCGGTGGACGGCGCCATGGCGGCGCTGGCGCTCGGCTGGGAGCGCGCGGGGACGCGGTGGGCCGCGCGGGTGGTGTGCGTCAGCGAGGCCGAGCGGATCACCGGGGAGCGGGCCGGGGTACGGGCGCGCTGGACGGTGATCCCGAACGGCGTCGACGCCGGGCGTTTCCACCCCGCCGCCGTCGACGCCGTCCGTGCCGGGATTCCGCTGCTCGCCGGGGTCGATCCGGCCGCTCCACTGGTGGTGTGCGTGGGGCGGCTGTGCCGGCAGAAGGGGCAGGACGTGCTCCTCACGGCGTGGGACGCGGTGCTGCGGCGGGTGCCCGGGGCGCGGCTGGTGCTGGTCGGGGACGGGCCGGAGGGCGAGCGGCTGCGGGCCCTGGCGCCCGAGGGCGTGCTGTTCGCCGGGGGTGTCGCGGACGCGGTGCCCTGGTACCAGGCCGCCGATCTGGTGGTCCTGCCGTCGCGGTGGGAGGGCATGGCGCTGGCGCCGCTGGAGGCCATGGCGTGCGGGCGGCCGGTCGTGCTCACCGAGGTGGACGGGGCCCGCGAGAGTCTGCCGCCGGGACAGGATCCCGTGCCCGTCGAGGACCCCGCCGCGCTCGCCGCGACCGTGACCCGGCTGCTGCTCGATCCGCTGCTGCGCGAGTCGCTCGGCCACCAGGGCCGCCATCACGTACTGACCACGCACGACGTACGGCACTCGCACCGGGCCGTCGCGGGCGTGTACCGCGAACTGCTCGGCGGCGCGGGCGGCCGGCGCGGGAAAGCCACCGAGTACAGGGAGTCCATCCACACGTGACTGCGGAACGTACGGAAAGTACCGTCCCCTCCCCCGGTGGACAGCAACGCGAGTTCGGCGGTTCGTCGGTCTCGGTGGTCCCGGCGCGCGAGAGCGTCGGCGGCCTGACCCTCCCGGCCGGCCGGCGACCCGTCGCGCGGCCTCCCTCAGGGCTGCCGCTGCTCGCCGTGGACGCTGGCGCGGCCCTGCTCGCGGTGCTGGCGCTCACCGGCGACACGACTCCCGGGCGACCGCTGCTGGCCGCCCTGCTGGCCCTGACCGTGGCGTGGCTGAACACCCGCGCGCGTCTCTACCGGCCGCCCGCCGTGCCCACCGTGCTCGACGAACTGCCCGCCGTGTGCGGGCGGATCGTGCTCGGCTGGTGCGTGCTCGCGGCCGGGGTGGCCGCGCACTCCCCCGACCACGCGCTCACCGCCCATGAGCTGGCTCTCGGCTGCGCGCTGCAGTCGGCGGCGGCCTGTGCCGGGCGGGGCTCGGTGCACTGGAACCGGCGCCGGGCGCTCGTCCGGCGGCCCGGCGCGGCCCTGGTGGTGGGCCCGGCGGCGACCGCGCAGCGCGTGGCCGCCGCGTTCCTGCGCCACCCGGGGTGCGGCATCCGGCCCGTCGGGGTGGTCGCCGACCAGGCGGCCGGGACCGAGGGCCTGCCCGTGCTGACCACCCCGGAGGAGGTGCGGCGGGCGGCCGTCCAGAACGGCGTCCAGGCCGTGCTCGTCGTCGGCTCCCGCACCGAACGAGCCCCGCTGCTGCGGACGTTGGAGGACGGCGGCTGCGCCCTGTGGGAGGTGGACCCCGAGTCCCCCTCGTACGACCGGGACGGTTCGACCGAGCTGCTCGCCGGGTTCGCCTGCCGTCGGCTGGAGCTGACGAAGAGTCATGAGGCCATCGGCAAGCGGCTGTTGGACGTGGCGGTGTCCGGTGCGCTGCTGCTCCTGGTGAGTCCGCTGCTGCTGGTGTGCGCGGTCGTCCTGCGGCTGAGCGACGGACCGGGGGTGGTGTTCCGGCAGGAGCGGATCGGGCGGGACGGGCTGCCGTTCACGCTGCTGAAGTTCCGCACCCACCGCCCGGCCGACGCGCACGAGGCGGCGACCCGGTGGAGCGTGGCGAACGAGCAGGAGATGGGCTGGTTCTGCCGCTTCCTGCGGCGCAGTTCGCTGGACGAGCTGCTCCAGCTGTGGAACGTGCTGCGCGGCGACATGAGCCTGGTCGGCCCGCGCCCCGAACGGCCCTACTTCGTGGCCAAGTTCGGGCAGACCTACCCGGGCTACGCGGCCCGGCACCGGATGCGGACCGGCATCACCGGGCTGGCCCAGGTCACCGGGTTGCGCGGCGACACGTCCATCGAGGACCGGGCCCGCTTCGACAACGCGTACATCGACAACTGGTCGCTGTGGCAGGACTTCTGCATCCTGGTGCGCACGGCCGCCGCGCTCGTCCGTCCGACGGGGAGCTGACCGTGACGTCTCCGCGCGCTGCGGCGCCGCTCCGGTCCGTCCTGCCCGTCCTGCCCGTCCTGCCCGTCCTGCCCGTGGTCGCCGTGGTCGCCGCGCTCGCGCTGCCGATCGCACAGGGCGCCGAGGGCGGCGCGACCCCGGCCGACGCCGTCTCCGGGCTGCTGGTGCTGTGGTGCGCCGTACGGCTGCTGCGGGACCGGCGGCGCCCCCTGACCCGTACGGCCGCTGTGGTCCTCGGACTGCCGGTGTGCGGGCTGGCGCTGGCGGCGGCCGGGGCGGGTGACCCCGGGGAGGGGATCGCCGGGCTCGGCCGGTACCTCCAGATCTTCGTGCTGGTGCCGATGGCGGTGCTGCTCTGTGTCCGGAGCCGGTCGGACTTCCGGGTGGTGGCCTGGTCGTTCGTGGCGCTCGCGCTGTGGCAGGGCGCGGTCGGGGTGCATCAGTACGCCACCGGGACCGGGGCCAGTTACGCCGGTGAGGACATCCGGGCCGTGGGGACCTTCGGGGCCGGGGACGTCATGGGGATGGCGACCGTGGTGTCGTTCGGGCTGGTGTGCGCGGTCGGGCTGGCGCTGGCGCCCGCGACAGCGAAGCAGCGGGCCTGGGCGATCGCCTGCTCGCTGCTGCTGACACTGCCGCTCGCGGTGTCCTTCAGCCGGGGCGCGTGGATCGCCACGGCCGCGGCGTGCGGGATCCAGGTGGTGCTCGCCGGGCTGCGGCGGGCGGTGGTGGTCCTCGCGGCCGTCGCCGCCGTGGGCGTGGTCCTGGTCGGCGGGCTCGGCATCGGGTCCTCGATGATCCAGGACCGGATCAGCAGCATCACCCAGGTCGCGGACGCGCCGGACCAGTCGGTCACCGACCGGTACACGATGTGGGCCGCCGCCGCCGGCATGTGGCGTGAACAGCCGCTGGCCGGCGTCGGGTTGAAGGGCTTCCCCGAGCACCGCGACGGCCATGCCTCGCTGGCGCTCTCCTCCGGCAGCGACATCGCCGGTGCCGGTACGGCCTACCAGAAGCAGCCGCTGCTCTCGCCGCACAACATGTATCTGCTGGTTCTCGGCGAGCAGGGGCTGATCGGCCTGCTGACGCTCGGCGGGAGCTGGCTGGCGCTGGCGGTGTGCGGGGTGCGGGGGCTGGCTCGGGTCCGCCGCGAAGGCCGGACCAGGACCGGGAGCGGTGGCCTCGACTGCGGGCTCGTGGCCTGCGGGCTGATCTCGTGGGTGCTGGTGGACTTCGCGTACGCGGACATCGGCGGTCCGACGACCGTGCTGACGGCCGTGTGCTTCGGGCTGGTGGCGTGGTGGGCGCTGGCGGACCGGACCGCCACGGGTGCCGCTCCGGTCGGGGCCGCCGCGGCCCGCGTACCGGAGGGGGCCGGGGCGCGATGACCATGACGCCCTCCGAGACACCTCCCCAGCCGCCTCCTCAGCCGCCCCCCGTGTCCCCCGCGGGCGCCCCCTCGGCCGGCCCCGGGGCGGACCCGGTGGTGCCCGGCGCGCGGGCGGCCGATCTCTCGGAGGTCGCGCCGCCCACGGGCCGGTTCCTCGCGAAGGCGACGCTCGTCACGGCGGTGCTCACGGCGGCGGGCGCGCTGCTGGGGCTCGGCCGCGACCAGTCGCTGTCGTATCTGTTCGGGGCCGGCAGCGAGACGGACGCCTTCCTGGTGGCCTGGACGGTGCCGGAGTTCGCGGCGACGCTGCTGATCGAGGACGGCATGGCGTTCGTGCTGGTGCCCGCGTTCAGTGTGGCCGTGGCCCGCCGGGCCCGGGGCGGCGCGGGCGACCCGGTCCGCTCCCTGGTCGCCTCCACGCTGCCCCGGCTGACGCTGGCCTTCGTGGCGGCGGCCATGCTGCTGATCGTCGGCGCGCCCTATCTCGTCGAGGCGCTCGCCCCCGGTCTGCCGAACCCCCGGCTGGCGGTCGACTGCACCCGGCTGACCGGCACCTGTGTCCTCACCTTCGGCCTGGCCGGCTACTGCAGCGCGGCCCTGCGCGCCCACCGCCGGTTCACCGCCCCCGCGGCGATCTACGTGGCGTACAACGTCGGGATCATCACGGCGATGTTCCTGCTCGGCGGGCGCTGGGGCGTGCGGGCGGCGGCCGTGGGTGTCGCGGTGGGCGGCGTCCTGATGATCCTCACCCAACTCCCGGCCCTGCTCCGTCAGTTGCGCCGCAAGGAGCGGGCACCCCGGGAATCGGGAGCCGAGGCCGAGGAGCGGAAATCGGAGGCCGAGCAGCGGGAGCCTGGGGCCGACGATCGAGAGTCGGGCGCCACGGCGGAGGCCGACGGCGACGGTGCCCGTCCCGTCGAACTCACCCTCATCACCACCGTCCTGCTCTTCGCGCTCTGCCGTCAGTCCCAGGTCCTCATCGAGCGCTTCCTCGGCTCGACGCTGCCCGCCGGCGCCATCTCGCATCTCAACTACGCGCAGAAGGTGGCCCAGATCCCGATGACGTTCTCGCTGATGCTGTGCACCGTCACCCTCCCGGTGGTGGCGCAGGCGATGGCGGAGGGCGACACCGAGCGGGCCCGCAGCCGGGTGGAGAAGGACCTCGCGCTGGTGTCGTGCATCGTGCTGCTCGGCGCGGCGGCGATCTTCGCGTGCGGGCCCCAGATGATCGAACTGCTCTTCCAGCGCGGCGCGTTCACCGCGCTGGACACCGCCGCCACCGCGTCCGTGATGCGGGTGTACGCGCTCGGGCTGCTCGGTCACGCCCTGGTCAGCGCGCTCGTCCGCTCGTACTTCTCGGCCGGGCGGCCCACCTGGTACCCGCTGGCCGCGATGGCCGCCGGGATCGTCGCAACCTCCTGGATCGGCGCGGCCACCGTCGGCTCCTGGGGCGTCCTCGGCATCGCCGCCGCCAACGCCATCGGCATCACCCTGACCGCCCTGCTCCTGCTGTACGGCATGGGCGGCCGGGCGGTGCCGATCCGGGTCCGGCAGGTGGTGACCGAGATGAGCAGGCCGGTCCGGGCCGCCGTGGCCGCCGGCGCGCTCGGGATGTACTGCGCCGACCGGATCGCATCGCCCGTCCTCGGCCTCGCCGTCGGCGGCGCGGTCGTCGCCTTCGTCTTCGTCCTGCTGGCCTCGGCCATGGGCGCCTCCGGCGTCACCCCCGCACTCCGTTCCGTCACACGAAGGCTGCCGCATGTCCGTATCCGCTGACCGCCCGTCCGTCCCCGCCGGCCACAGACCGACGGGGACCCCCGCGACCCCCCTCTGGGTGGCCATGTACCACTCGGTGGGCGACTGCTCCGACGACCCGTACCGCATCACCGTCTCGCCCGACCGCCTCGACGCCCAGCTCGGCTGGCTGCGGCGGCGGGGCCTGCGCGGGGTCGGCATGACCGAGCTGCTCGCCGCCCGCGCCCGGGGCGAGGGCCAGGATCTGGTGGGGCTGACCTTCGACGACGGGTACGTCGACTTCGTCGACACCGCGCTGCCGCGCTTGCGGGCCCATGGCTTCGGGGCCACCGTCTTCGTGCTGCCGGGGCGGCTCGGCGGCGAGAACGCCTGGGACCCGCTGGGCCCGCGCAAGCCGCTGCTCGACGAGCGGGGCATCCGGACCGCCGCCGGGACGCAGGGCATCGAGATCGGCTCGCACGGGCTGACCCATGTCGACCTCACCGAGGCGGACGACGACACCCTGCGCGCCGAGACCGCCGACAGCCGCACCCGGCTCGAAAAGCTGATCGACGCGCCCGTCCAGGGCTTCTGCTACCCGTACGGCACCCTCGACCAGCGGGCCGCCGACGCCGTACGGGACGCGGGCTACTCGTACGCCTGCGCCATCGACCCGGGCCCGCTCAACGGCCCGTACGCGCTGCCCCGGGTGCACATCGGCGAGGAGGACACGGCCCTGCGGCTGCTGCTGAAGCGGAAGCTGCACCGGCTGCGCCGGCGTCCGGTCGAAGGGGTCTGAGGCCGACGTGAAGGCACTGCACATCATCACCGGCCTCGGCGTCGGCGGCGCGGAGCAGCAACTGCGGCTGCTCCTGCGGCATCTGCCGGTCGACTGCGACGTGGTGACGCTGACCAACCCGGGCCCGGTCGCCGACGGGCTCACCGCCGACGGCATCCGTGTCACCCACCTCGGCATGGGCGGCAACCGCGATCTCGCCGCGCTCCCCCGGCTGGTCCGGCTGATCCGCCGGGGCGGCTACGACCTCGTCCACACCCATCTCTACCGGGCCTGCGTCTACGGCCGGGTCGCCGCCCGGCTGGCGGGGGTCCGGGCGGTCGTCGCCACCGAACACTCGCTCGGCGACTCCCAGATGGAGGGCCGGAGGCTCTCCGCCGGAGTGCGCGCCCTGTATCTCGCCAGTGAGCGCCTGGGCCGGTCCACGGTCGCCGTCTCGCCGACCGTCGCCGACCGGCTGAGGCGCTGGGGGGTGCCGGGCCCCCGGATCGAGGTCGTCCCCAACGGCATCGACCTGGCCGGTTTCCGCTTCGACGCCGACCTGCGCGAGCTGACCCGGCGGCGGCTCGGGCTGCCGGAGGACGCGTATGTCGTCGGGGGCGTCGGCCGGCTCGCGGCGGGCAAGCGGTTCGATGTGCTGGTCCGCGCGCTCGGTCAACTCCCGGACGACTGCTGGGTGTTGATCGTCGGCGGCGGCCCGGAGGAGAGCGTGCTGCGGCGGGCCGCCCAGCGGGCCGGGGTCGCCGACCGGGTGCTGCTGACCGGGGAGCGCCCGGCCGCGGGCGCCCCCGGCACCGACCTGCCCTCCCTGATGAACGCCATGGACGTGCTCGCCTCGCCCAGCGCCGAGGAGGCCTTCGGGCTCGCGGTGGTGGAGGCGATGGCGTCCGGGCTGCCCGTGCTCTATGTCTCCTGCCCGGCGATCGAGGACCTGCCGCCGGACGCGACCGCCGGCGCCCGCCGCGTCCAGGGGGGCGCGGAGTCGTTCGTACGCGCCCTGCTGGACATCCGCGCGCAGGGCCCGCGCTCCCGCGACATCCCCGCCGCCGCCCAGCACTACTGCATCACCCGCAGCGCCGCCCAGCTCATGGACGTGTACGCCGCCGCCGTCTCCAGCACGCCCTCGCCAACCCCGTCCCTGGGAGTGAGTTCCGCATGACCGACCGTACGTCTGAACGTATGACCGAGGGCCCCAGCCGCGGGCCCATCTCCCCCACCCGCTCCAGGTCCCTGCCGCCCTGGTCCCTGCTCGCCGCCGGTGCGCTGCTCGGCGGGCTCGCCGGGGGCGCGTACGGGGTGGTGAAGGCGCCCGTCTACACCGCCACCAGCTATGTCGTCGTCGTGCCCGGCGAGGGATCGGACCCGCAGTCGGCGCTCGGCTTCGCACAGGCGTACGGCCGGGTGGCCACCCAGGTCGCGGTGCTCGGGGACGCGCAGGTGTGGGCGGGGGTACCGATCGCGACGCTGCGCAAGAACGTGCGGACGGCGACCTCGCCGGACGCGCCGATGGTCGCCGTGTCCGCCACCTCCTCGCGGCCGGACCTCGCCGCCGACATGGCCAACGCCGTCTCCCGGGCGCTGACCCGGCACGCGGGCGACTCCAAGCGGTCGACGCGCGTCGAACTGGAGCAGTTCGCCCGTGCGACCAGGCCGACCGAGGCGTCCTCGGCGTCGCCGACGGTGACCGGTCTGGTGGGCACCGCGGCCGGCGGACTGCTCGGCGGACTCGCGCTGCTGGTCCGGCCACGACGCACCCCGGAGACCCCACCGGCGGCCTCCGTCCCCGGTCCCGCTCTCGCCGCCGACACCCACGGACAGCTGTGACCAGCACCCTGCACACCGGGGTGAGCACCACCCTGCGCGCCGAACTCTGCACCGACGAGGGCGAGTTCGGCGAGCTGGCCGAGGCCTGGGACCGTCTGTACCGGCGGTGCGGCGCGGCCACCCCGTTCCAGAACCACGCCTGGCTGCACTCCTGGTGGCTGTCGTACGGCACCCCGGGCAGGCTCCGGCTGGTCGTGGTCCGGGACGGCGCCGAGCTGCGCGCGGTCGCCCCGCTGATGCTCGTGCGGCGCCCGCTGCCCGCCCTTGTCCCGCTCGGCTGCCCGATCTCCGACTTCGCGGATGTGATCGTCGACGACGAGTACGCCGAACAGGCGTCGGCCGCGCTCGCCGAGGGGCTGTCCGCCGCTGCCCGGACCGCGCTGATCGACTTCCGCGAGGTACGGCCGGGCGCCGCCGTCGAACGGATCTACGACTACTGGCGGGGTCCGCGCCGCAAGGTGGCCGACTCGGTCTGTCTGGAGCTGCCCGCGCAGCCCATGGACGAGCTGCTCAAACGGCTGCCCAACTCCCGGGCCCAGCGGGTGCGCGCCAAGCTCCGCAAGCTCGGCGACCTCGGTATCGAACCGCGTGCCGTACGCGCCGACGAGGTGGACGCGGCGCTGCGGACCATGCTGGAGCTGCACCGGCTCCAGTGGCAGGACCGCAAGGTGACCACCGAGCACATGCGGCCCCGTTTCTCGGAGCATCTGGCGCGCTCGGTCGGGCCGATGGTGCGCTCGGGGGACGCCGTGGTGACCGAGTTCCGGCTGGGCGACGACGTCCTGGCCGTCGACGTCACCCTGCTCTCGCGGAAGCTGGCGGGCGGCTACCTCTACGGCGCCCATCCACACCTGCGCGAACGCAAGGCGGATGTGGCCACCATGCTGCTCAACGCCTGCGCCGCGCAGGTCGGCTCCGGCGCCCACCAGGTGCTGAGCCTGTTGCGGGGCGCCGAGCCGTACAAGCTGCGCTGGCGCCCGGACACGGTCGTCAACCAGCGGCTGCTGCTGGCCCGCCGCCGGACCGCCCCGATCCTGTCGGCGGTCGCCTGTGACGCGGCGGCCCGCTGCCGGGGCAAGGAACTGGTCCGCCGCTGGCGAGCCCGGAAGGAACGCGATGCCGGCGGCGGGGGGTGAGCCGCCCGCCGCCGGCGCCGGATCACCGGTAGCGCGCCCACCAGTCCGTGCGGATGCAGAGCTTCCCGCCGATCCAGTACTCCACCCAGTCGCCCAGTTCCAGCGGCGAGCAGTTCGGCGGACGTACGGGCGTGGTGGGAGCCGGCTTGGGCGTGGGGGTGGGCGTCGGGGTGGGCGTGGGAGTGGGTGCGGGCTTCGGGGTCGCGGTGGCGTCCGTGTCACGGCCGAAGAGCATCGACCGGTACACCTGCGCCGCCTGCGGGTTGCTCGCGCACTGCCAGACACCGTGCGGGCAGTAGTCCGTGAGCGTGTTGTAGAGCGGCTTGTGCTCGTCCATCCAGGCGAGCATGCGCCTCATGTACTCCGGGTTGTCACCGTTGCGGAAGAGTCCCCATTCCGCATAGGAGATGGGCTTCTTGTGCTCCTTCGCGAAATCGACGTGCGCCTGCAGACCGTACGGCTCCTTCACCTGTTCGTCGAACGTGATGCCGCGCGGCTGGTCGTAGGAGTCCATGCCGATGATGTCGACCGTGTCGTCCCCCGGATAGCACTGCGTCCAGGGAATGGCGTCCCGGCCTCTGTTCGGGGTCCAGTCGAACTTGAATTTCTGGCCCGGCACCGCGCGCATCGTGGTGACGATCCTGTTCCAGTACTTCCTCCAGTTCTCCGGGTCGGGCCCGCAGCGATGGGTGTACGTGATGCCGTTCATCTCCCAGCCGAGCACGATCACCGTGTCCGGGATCCTCAACTCGACCAGCCGCTCCGCGAGTCGGCGGTAGTGGCGGTCGAACTCACCGGCGGCGGCGCGGCGCAGCAGCCCACGCACCTCGGCGTCGGAGACGCCCTCCTCGTTGCGCTCCATCATGGGCACGTTGAGGACGAACATCCGGTCGTCCTCGTCGCGCCGCCACTCCGCCCAGGAGTCCAGGAAGCCGGGCAGGCCCTCGATGTTGGACCAGCGGTCGCCCGGCAGGTAGGTGTGCGCCACCCGCAGGTCGGAGCCGCCCAGCCAGTCGCTCAGTTCGGCGATCCGGGCGACACCGCGCGGCCCGTAGTGCAGATAGGCGCCGATGGCCGGCAACTGCTCGGGGGCCTTCGGGGTCTCGGAGGGAGTGGCCGGCACGGGTGTCGGGACGGCCGGGGCCGGGGTCACGGCGGCGGGTGCCGCCGGAACCGTGGGGGTGATCGGAGCCGCCGGGGCGGCGGGTGTCTGGGGGACGGCCGGTGCCGGTGGTGTCTGGGGGACGGCCGGTGCCGGTGGGTCGGTCACCCGGGTCACCATCGCGCCCACGGCGTACACCGGGACCGACGCGAGGGCGAACGTCGTGACCACGCCGGCCGCGATGAGCGCCAGCCGTCTGTTGCGGGGCCGCCTGTGGCGGGCCCGTCGCTGCTGTGGAGCCATGTCCGCTCCCCTCTCCGCTTTCTTCACTTCACTGCTTTCCGCCGCCGATTTCCACCTACTGACAATCAGTCATACGAATATGAATTCCGCCAACTGGGGCTCCGGCCTTCGGGTGCCCGAATCGCCCGCACGGGTGACCCGACGTCAAAGAAATGTGCGAGGACCCTGTCGAAATGAACGTGTCGCCGCTCGACACCCGCGTTCCGGCCGTTCTGCTGCGGACGGACCGGAATCCCTTCCACCACGGAACCCTGGGAGCCGTACGGTCCTTGGGCCGTGCCGGGGTGGAGGTGCATCTGGTCGCCGACTGCGCGGGAAGCCCCGTCCGCAGCTCGCGGTTCCTCCGCGCCACCCACACCCCGCCCCGGCTCGGCGCCCGTCCCGAGGAATTCGCCGCCGTCCTGCGCCGGGTGGCGGACCGGGTCGGCCGGCGGGCCGTCCTGGTCCCCCTGGACGACGCGAGCGCCGTGGCCGTCGCGCGGCTGCGCGGGGAACTGACGGACGGTTATCTGCTGCCGGACGGTCCCGCCGCGCTCGCCGAGCAGGTCGCCGACAAGGCCGAACTGGCCGCCCTGTGCGCACGTCTGGACCTCCCGCACCCGGCGACGGCGCTCCCCGACAGCCCGGCGGAGGCCGCGGCGGCGGCCCGGGAGCTGGGCCTGCCGGTGGTCGCCAAGTGGAGCCGCCCATGGCTGCTGCCGGCCGACGCGGGCCTGCGCAGCACCACGGTGGTGCGCTCCGCCGGGGAGGCGGCGGCCCTGTACCGCCGCTCACCGCAGGCGGGCAGCCGGCTGCTCCTCCAGGCGTTCCTGCCACCGGGGCTCGACCGCGACTGGTTCTTCCACGGGTACGCCGACCGCGCCGGGGCCGTACGCGGCGGCGGTCCCGGCCGGAAGCTGGGCGCCTGGCCGCCCGGCGCGGGCCTGACCACCGTCGGCCGCTGGACCCCCAACCCGGAGGTGCGGGACCTCGCCGAGCGGCTGACCGGCGCGCTCGGCTACCGGGGCGTGTTCGACCTCGACTTCCGTCGCGAGGGCCGCACCGGCGCGTACCACCTGCTCGACTTCAACCCGCGCCCCGGCGCGCAGTTCCGGCTCTTCACCGACACCGCCGGTGTCGATGTCGTCCGCGCGCTGCACCTGGACCTGACGGGCCGCGAGATCCCGGACGGGTCGCCCGTGCCGGGCCGGACCTTCGTCGTGGAGAACTACGCGCCGCTCACCGCGCTGCGCCCGTCCGCCCCGCCGTACCCGTCGGTCCGTCCGGGCACGCGCGAACTGGCCTGGTACGCGCGCGACGACCGCGCCCCCGGCCTCGCCCTGTGGTCCCTGTGGCCCCGCCACGCGCTCGGCCGGCTGCTGGCACCCCGCACGCCCCCTCCCGCCCCGCACGACCGGCCCCCCGGCGAGAACCGGACGGAGAGCCGGGCGGAGAACCGGGCCGGGAGCCAGGCCGGGAACCGCGCCGAGAACGAGAAAGCGAGCCGCCCGTGATGTACGACCTGCTGGTGGTGGGCGCCGGCCCCTACGGCCTGTCCATCGCGTCCCACGCCGCGGCGGCCGGGCTCAGCCTGCGCGTCCTCGGCCGGCCCATGGCGTCCTGGCGCGACCACATGCCGTCGGGCATGTTCCTCAAGTCCGAGCCCTGGGCCTCCAATCTCTCGGACCCGGAGGGGCGTTGGCGGCTGGACGCGTACTGCGCCGAACAGGGCGTCGAGGCCGGGCACGGCCGCCCCATCCCGGTCGGCACGTTCGCCGCGTACGGCCAGTGGTTCGCCCGCAACGCCCTCCCGCCCGTCGACGAACGGATGGTGACGCGTCTTCAGCGCGGCTGCGGGGCGTTCGAGGCGGTCCTGGACGACGGCGAGACGGTCCGGGCCCGCACGGTGGCCCTCGCCGTCGGCGTCCTCCCCTTCGTCGAAGTACCGTCCGTACTGCGCGAGTTGAACCCCACCCTGGTCTCCCACAGCAGTCACCACCGCGCCCTCGACCGATTCCGGGGCCGGGACGTCACGGTGATCGGCGGCGGCCAGGCGGCCCTGGAGACGGCCGCGCTCCTCGCCGAACAGGGCACCCGCGTCAGGGTGTTGGCTCGCTCCCCCACCCTCCGCTGGAACGACGTCCCACCCCCGCTGGAGCGCCCCCTGTGGGACCTGGCCCGCTCCCCGCACAGCGGCCTGGGCTGCGGCTGGCGCAACTGGTTCTACGCGGAACGGCCCGGCTGGTACCGCCGGCTGCCCGAGACGCGACGGGTCCGGGTCGCCGCATCGGCGCTGGGCCCCGCGGGCGCCTGGTGGGTCCGCGACCGCGTCGAACGGGCCGTCGAGGTACGGCTCGGCCAGGAGGTCGCGGCGGCGTACGGGACGGGCGGCGGCGTCCGCCTGGAGACGGTGGGCCGCAGCGGCGAACTGACCTCGCTGGACACCGAGCACGTCATCGCGGCCACCGGGTTCCGGGCCACCTGTGAGCGGCTCGACCCCCTGGCCCGTGACCTCCGCGCGGACCTGGTGCCGCTCGCCGACGGCTCGCCCTCGGTGGGACGGGACTTCGAGTCCTCGGTCCCCGGCCTGTTCCTCGCGGGTCTCACGACCGCCGCCGGTTTCGGCCCCGCGATGCGCTTCGTTTACGGCGCGTCGTTCACGGCGCCCGCACTGGTACGAGGGGTACGGCGGCGACTGCGCGCGGGGGTGCCCGGCGGGCGGATCCCGGTGCCGGGAGCGCGGGCCGACCTGGCCTCCACCGCCGGGTCCTGACCTGCCCGGGTGCCGGAGGCCCACCGCGCCTCCGGCACCCGAGGCGGCTCAACGACCGGACGCGGCCCGGCCCCGCCGGTACAGGATGGCCCCACCCGCGATCAGCGCGAGGCTGGCGGCCCCGGCGGCGGCGAGCGCCTCACGGTCACTGCCGGTCTCGGGGAGCGTGGGCGGCTTGGTGGGCGGGCCGGTCGGCGACTCGGTCTCGTGCGGAGGCTTCGTCGGCGGCTTGGTCTCGTGCGGAGGCTTGGTGGGGGGCTTGGTCTCGTGCGGCGGCTTCGTCGGGTGCGGAGACTTGGTCGGCGGCTGCGACGAGTGCGGGGGCTTCGTCGGGGGCTGCGACGAGTGCGGGGGCTTCGTCGGCGGCTTCGTGGGATGCGGGGAGTGCGCAGGCGGCTTCGTCGGCTGCGGGGAGTGCGTCGGCGGCTTGGTCTCGTGCGGCGGCTTCGTCGGCGGGTCCGTCGGCGGGTGGTCGCCGTAGCCGCCCTCGGCCTCCTCGTCGTCCGGGTGGTCGCCGTAGTCGCCCGGGGAATCGTCGTGGCCGCCCTGCGTACCGTCGTCGTTCCCGTAACCGCCGTCGTCCCAGGGGTCCGTGTATTCCGTGTACGCGTCGGCCCCCTCGTACGCGCCGTGTCCCGCGAACTCCTCGTACTCCTGGTACTCGGACTCCCACGACTCCTCGGGGTCGGCGACCGGGGCGGCGTAGCGGGGCTCGGCCACCGGGGCGGCGTACTGCTCGGGCGCGGTCTGCCGCTCGGGGGCGGCCTGGCTCTCCGGGGCGCTGCGGGGGCTCTGCGCGGTGTGGTCACCGGCGTTGCCGCACTCGTTGCCGAGGGAGGGGTTGCCGGCCGCGACGACGTCGACGGTGTTGCCGCAGACGTTCACCGGAACGGTGACCGGCACCTCGACCGCGTTGCCCGAGGCGACGCCGGGCGAGTTCGAGGCGGCGCCTTGCGCGCCCGTGTCCGCGAGCACCGGCGTGCCGTAGAGGGACAGCAGGCCCGTCGTCGCGGCGGCCACGACCATTCTCTTGCGCAGGGTATGGCGCATCTCGTTCTCTTCCTGCTCGAAGAAGTGGGAAAAGCCGGCCTTGGCGCCGCTGAGGACACTCCAAGGCCGGCTGAGGCACAGCCGAACGGCTGGTGCGAGGCGTTACGACGTCAGTCGTTGACGCACACGTTGCCGGCTGCCGGGTTGAGCAGCCCGATGATGCTGATGGAGTTGCCGCACACGTTGATCGGAACGTGGACGGGAACCTGCACCACGTTGCCCGAGAGGACACCCGGGGAACCGATGGCGGCACCCTTGGCGTCCGCGTCGGCGAAAGCCGGGGTGGCAAGACCCACGGCCATGATCACGCCGGCGACGACAGCAGCGCTCTTCTTGAGCTTCACGTCATTTCCCTTCTCTGCGGTCATGCCTCAATTGACGGCCGAAACCGAGCGAGCACAGCATGAACGGCTCGCATCATGACCTGCAGCCTGCGAAACGAGGAATAGACACCTGAAGAAACTCAGGAACGCGGGGAGCGGGGTAATTCACTCGATCGCCCCGGGAATTATCGGACTGTCGAATATTCGGCCACTCGAATGGCTCCCCCGTGGACAGCGGAAGGGCCCGGACCGCCCGCATGCACCGCACGGACGGACCGGGCCGCTTACCGGTTTCCGTTTCCGGTTTCCGGTCAGCCGTTCCCGTTGCCGTTGCCGTTGTCCGAGAGGACCGGGATGTCCGACAGGATGTGCGACAGCGGCTCGTCGCCCTTGGCCTGCGTGGAGTTCTCGGCGCACTGCTGGTTCTGCGGCGCGGACAGGACCGGGATGTCCTGGAGGGCGATCCCGGCGAGCAGGCCGATGCCGCCGATGTTGCCCTTGACCGGCAGACCGACACAGGGCTTGTTGAGCGAACCCTGGACGAGGGAGAGCTGCGGGCTCATGTCGCCCTTGGTCGCCGAGTTGCCGAACGCCTGGCTGGCGCCGTTGCCGCTGAAGGAGTTCGTGCCGCCGTCGTCGGCGAGCGCGTGGGGGGCGGCGGCGGCCGCGAGGCCGGTGATGGAAGCGGCGATCGTAACCGCGGCCATTGCCTTCTTGAGCATTTCGCGTTCCTTTCATGGCGGAACCCGCGGGTCCCTGACGCTGGCAGCAACGGCCGTACACCCGCGGCGGTTTCGGTGCGTCACCCGTTCGGCCCGCTCACGCCGGCGAATTCCAGTGGACCGAAAACGCTCCGCGCGCCCCGCCGCCACTCCTTCGCATGGGCCGACGGAGTGAATCAGAGCAACTGTGGAGTCCGGCGGAAGTTGTCCATGGCGCTCCGGTGGAAACGGGTTTTTCCAGAAGGGAATCGCAAGTGATCAAGAAGCTCATGGCCGTGACCACGATCGCCGCCTCCGTGGTCGGAGCCTCGGCCGCGTCCGCGCCCCAGGCGCTCGCCGACGACGGCGGCACCACGACCTTCAGCGGCAACGGCGCCGAGCAGGTGTACGGCAACTCGGCGACGTACGGCAACATGAGCCCGCAGATGGCTTTGATCCAGGGCTCGTTCAACAAGCCCTGCATCGGCCTGCCGGCCAAGCTCAACCTCGGTGGCATCGGGCTGCTCGGGCTCGCCCTCCAGGACATCCCGGTCCTGTCGGCGCCGCAGAACCAGCAGTGCACCGAGAACTCCACGCAGGCCAAGGGCGACGAGCCGCTGTCGCACCTGCTGTCGGACATCCCGATCCTCTCGGACAACGGCAACGGCAACAACAACGGCAAGTAGCACCCCGATAAGCCTCCTAATGCGCCAATGGGGGCAATCTACGCAACCGTTGGCCGGGCGCCCGGTTGATCAGGGCGCAACTCCGCAACGGAGTCCGCTTTCCGAAAGGGATCGAACATGAAGAAGCTGTGGGCTACCGCGGCTGTTGCCGCTTCCATCGCCGGCCTCGCTGCCGCCGCCCCCCAGGCGGTCGCCGATGACGGCGGCACGAACTCCTTCAGTGGCAACGGTGCCAGCCAGGCGTTCGGCAACTCGGTGACCAAGGGCGACATGAGCCCGCAGCTCTCCCTGGTCCAGGGTTCGCTCAACAAGCCCTGCATCGGTCTGCCGGCCAAGCTCAACGTCGGCGGTATCGGTGCCATCGGAGCCGCCCTCCAGGACATCCCGATCCTGTCGGCGCCGCAGAACCAGCAGTGCACCGAGAACTCCACCCAGGCCAAGGGCGACGAACCGCTGTCGCACATCCTGTCCGACATCCCGATCCTCTCGGACAACGGCAACGGCAACAACAACGGCAAGTAGCACCACGCCGCCACCGGACACACCGAAGCGGGTCGCCGAGTTCTCGGCGGCCCGCTTCGCCGTACTCCTACAGCGTTGGCCCGTGGCTCACTTCCTGGCGTACAGCGACTCGATCGCCGCCGCGTACGCCGCCGTGACCGCGTGGCGCTTGATCTTCATCGACGGGGTGAGCAGGCCGTTCTCCTCGTTGAACTCGCCCTCCACCAGCTTGAATTCGCGGATGGACTCGGCGCGGGAGACGGCCTGGTTGGCGTAGTCGACGGCCTGCTGGACGTCGGCGCGCATCCGGGGGTCGCCGACGATCTCGGAGAGCGGGGTGTCCGGGGACATGCCGCGGACGTGCAGCCAGTGGGTGACGTCCTCGGGGTCGAGGGTGATGAGGGCGGCGACGAAGGGCCGG
Organism: Streptomyces phaeolivaceus; assembly: GCF_009184865.1. Taxonomy (NCBI): domain Bacteria; kingdom Bacillati; phylum Actinomycetota; class Actinomycetes; order Kitasatosporales; family Streptomycetaceae; genus Streptomyces; species Streptomyces phaeolivaceus. Next base: position 3,435,485 of record NZ_CP045096.1, read on the forward strand.
TTGTCGCCGACGACGATGCACTGGCCGACCGGGGGGCGGCTGCGCAGCCGGTCCTCCAGGACGGCCGGGGAGACGTTCTTGCCGCCGGAGGTGACGAGAATGTCCTTCTTGCGGCCGGTGATGGTGAGATAGCCGTCCTCGTCGAGGGCGCCGAGGTCACCGGTGGCGAACCAGTCGTCGGTGAGGGCGGCGTCGGTGGCGACCGGGTTGTTCCAGTAGGTGCCGAAGACGATGCCGCCCTTGATGAGGACCTCCCCGTCGTCGGCGATACGGATCGCGGTGCCGGGGACGGGCTGGCCGACGGTGCCGGGGCGGGGTTTCAGGGGCGGCACGACGGTGGCGGCGGCGGTGGTCTCGGTGAGGCCGTAGCCCTCGTAGACGATGATCCCGGCGGCGTAGAAGAAGAGGTTGAGGTCGCGGTCGAGCGGGGAGCCGCCGCTGATGGCGTAGCGCATCCGGCCGCCGAGCTCCTTGCGGACGCGGCGGTAGACCAGCAGGTCGTACAGGGCCCAGGCGGCGTACAGGCCGGGGGTCGGGCCGGGGCCCTTGTCCAGGAACTTGTCGAGGTAGGCGCGGGCGAAGCGGACGCCGAGGCGGTGGGCGCGGTCGAAGGAGGCGCCGCGGCCGATGCGTTCGGCGGTGGCGCGGCCGGTGGCGTGGATCCGCTCGAAGAGGTACGGGACGCCGACCAGGAAGGTGGGGCGGAACCTCTTGAGCGCGGGCCGCAGTTCGTCGGGCTTGATGCTCGGGCAGTGGCCTATCTCGATGCGGGCCATGAGGCAGGCGATCTGGATCGTGCGGCCGAGGATGTGCGCGAGCGGGAGGAAGAGGAGGGTGGCGGCGACCTCGCCGGTGACCTCCTTGAAGAGGGGGTGGAGCAGTTCGACCGTGTTGGCGGCCTCCGCGTGGAGGTTGGCGTGGGTGAGGACGCAGCCCTTGGGGCAGCCGGTGGTGCCGGAGGTGTAGCAGATGGTCGCCGCAGTGTCGGGGGTGAGGGCGGCGCGGCGTTTGGTGACCTCGTCCTCGGGGACGCCCCGGCCGAGGTCGGCGAGGTGGGCGAGGGCCTCCCGGTCGATCTGCCAGACGTGCGGGGGCTGGGAGTGGCCGGCGGTGGCGGTGGCGACGGCCTCCGCGTTGTCGGCGGTCTCCACGACGACGAAGCGGGAGCCGGAGTCGCGGACGATCCACTCGATCTGCTCGGGCGAGGAGGTGGCGTAGACGGGGACGGACTGGCCGCCGGCCGCCCAGACGGCGAAGTCGAGGACCGTCCACTCGTAGCGGGTGCGGGACATGATCGCGACCCGGCCGCCCGGTTCGAGACCGGCGGCGATCAGCCCCTTGGCGGTGGCGGTGACCTCGCGGGCGAAGGCCGTCGCGGTCACCGGGCGGTAGGTGCCGTGCTGGTCGGCGCGGCGCAGGACGACCGCGTCGGGGGCCGCGGTGGCGTTGACGAAGGGCAGGTCGGCGATACTGCCGCCGGTCGGGCGGGGGGCGAGGGCGGGGGTGCGGGCCTCGCGGACCACGCCGTGCGCGTCCCTGACGACCTCGACCTCGACGCGGTCGGCCAGGCCGCCGCGCCGCTTCGCCTGGTTCAAGTCCTTGCGTACGCCCATCACCGCTCCCCGGGGCCCCCGACCACTTCATTACTGACGAGTCAACTTACCGGTGCGTAAGGAATTTTCAATGGTTTCGGGCGACTCCGGGGGACGGGGAGGGGCGGGGGGACGGGCGCGGCCGGTCCCCCGGCCGTCCCCCGGGGCCGGGTCGTCAGGTCAGCATCTCGTCGGCGGTCTTGATCGCCTCGGCCAGGTCGTACAGGTCCTTGTCCTCGCGGCCCCGCGCCAAGTCGTCGGCGCGGTCGCCCAGTTGACTGAGGGTGAGGCCGGCCGGGAGGGCGGTCCAGTGGCCGTCCCGCTGTCGGAGGGAGTCGGCGAAGTAGGCGGCGACGGCGGCGACCCGGAGTCCGTACGGTGCGTCGGTCCAAAGGTCGCCGTGCAGGGCCGGGGTCTCCAGGGCGGCCGACTCCTCGTGCGGGGTGCGGGTGTCGGGGTCGAGCCAGCGGACGGTGGCGGTGGCGAGGTGGCCGCCCTCGGCGCCCTCCTTGGTGCGGACGACGTAGAGGGCGGTGACGGTGTGGCCGGGGCCGACCTCGCCGCCGTCCACGCGGTTGTCACGGAAGTCCTCGTCGGCGACCCGCCGGTTGTCGTAGCCGATGAGGCGGAACTCGTCGACGGTCGCCGGGTCGAAGGAGACCTGGGCCTTGGCGTCGCGGGCGGTGAGGTCGATGTGGCGCGGGAGTTGCTCGCAGAAGACCTCCTCGGCCTCCTCCTCGGTGGAGACGTAGGTGGTGTGGCCGTCGCCCCGGTCGGCGAGCTGTTCCATGAGCGCGTCGCCGTAGTCGCTGCCGACGCCGACGCCGAAGAGGGTGATGCCGTGGGCGCGGCGTTCGCTCGCGATGCGTTCGAGGATGGTCTCGGCGTCGGTGTCACCGGTGTTGGCGAGCGCGTCGGAGAGGAGGACGACCCGGTTGGTCGCGCCCTCGCGCAGGCCGTCGACGGCCGTCTCGTAGCCGGTCTCGACGCCCGCCGCGAGGTTGGTGGAGTCGGTGGGCTCCAGGCTGTCGACGGCCTCGCGGATCTCGCCGCGGTGGTCGTCGAGGCGGGTCATCGGCAGGATCGTCTCGGCCTCGTCGCTGAAGGCGACGATCGCCACGGAGTCGTCGTCGCGCAGCCGGTTGGTCATGGTGCGCAGGGCGTCCTGGGCGAGGTCGAGACGGCCCGGTTCGGACATGGAGCCGGAGACGTCGATGACGAAGGTGAGGGCGGCGGACGGGCGCCTGCTGTCGTCCTCGGCGGCGCGGGTGGCGAGGCCGACGCGGACCAGCGACCAGTTCTCGTCGTCGGTGCGGGCGCCGTCGACGGTGACCGAGAAGCCGTCGCCGTCCGGGCGTTCGTAGTCCTGGCGGAAGCTGTTGACGAATTCCTCCGGCCGGACCGTCGACGGGTCGGGCAGGGCGCCGTCTTCCAAGGTGCGGCGGGCGTAGCCGTAGGAGGCGGTGTCGACGTCGAGGGCGAAGGTGGAGAGATGGTCCGGGGACGGCGCGAAGTCGTCGGAGCCCTCGGTCGGTTGCCCGCCGCGCTGTTCGCCGGTGCCGGTGCCCTCGGGCATGGGGGCCGGGAAGCCGTCGTCGGGGCGGCTCTCGCCCTTGCCCCGGTCGTACGAGGAGGAGTCGCCGCGCTCGCCGGCGCCGCCGCCGCATCCGGTGAGGAACAGGGCGCCGGCCGTGCCCAGGGCGAGGAGCGTGGTGCCCAGCCGCCGTCGTGTCGTCGTCCGACCGGTCCTGCGATACGTGTGCATCCGGGCCCCCTAGCCACGTCGCCTGTCGCCTTTCTGCGGGCGACTGTTGTGACTGTGACGGCGGAGGGGGCCCGGATGTGCGCCACGGGGAGTTGCGGATCCGTCTCGAAGAGGCCACGGCGGGGGCCCGTCGAGACCGGTGGGTGATCCTCCGTTGACCTAGGAGACGACGTCCTTGCGGCGGAAACCCCGGAAGGCCAGGGCGAACAGGACGAGCGCGTACGTTACCGAAATCGAGACGCCCTGGATCATGTCGGTGTACTCGGGCTGCGGGCGGACGACGTCCAGCCAGGCGTACTGCCAGTGCGTGGGCAGGAAGTCGCGCCAGTCGCCGAGAGCGGTCACCTCGTCGAGGACGCTGCCGACGATGGTGAGGCCGACGGCGCCGCCGACCGCGCCGAGCGGGGCGTCGGTCTTCGTGGAGAGCCAGAACGCCAGGGCGGCGGTGACCAGTTGGGACACGAAGATGTACGCCACGGTGATCGCCAGGGCCTGGGCGGCGGCGCCCGTCGCGATCTCCCCGCCGGTCGGCAGCACCAGCGGGCCCCAGCCGTAGGCGAGCGAGCCGACGATCAGCGCGACGACCGGCAGCAGCACCAGCGCCGCGAGGCTGAGGGTGAGGCCGACGACGAGCTTGGACCACAGCAGCCGGGCGCGGGGCACGGGTGCGGCGAGGAGATAGCGCAGGGAGGACCAGCTGGCCTCCGAGGCGACCGTGTCGCCGCAGAACAGCGCGACGGGGATGACGAGCAGGAAGCCCGCGGCGGCGAACAGGTTCACCGCGGCGAAGTTCGCGCCGGACGCCGTCGCGGTGTCCATCAGGTTGGTCCGGTTGTTGCCCTCGCCGGGGGTGCCGCCGACCTGGAAGGCGATCAGCAGCACGAGCGGCAGGGCGAACAGGATGCCGAACATGACCATCGTGCGGCGGCGCTTCAGCTGGCGGACCAGTTCGACCCGCAGGGGCAGGGTGCGGCCCGCGCGGTAGCCGTCGGCGACCTCCACGGGTTCGCCGCGGCCGGGCTCGGTGTGCCCGGGTTCTGCGTGCTCGGCACGCTCGGCCAGCGTGCTCATGCGGACTCTCCGATCAGGGTGAGGAAGGCGTCTTCGAGGCGGCGGTGCGGGCCGACGGACTCCACGGGGACCTCCAGCCGGACCAGTTCGGCGACCAGGCGCCGGGCGCTGCCGTCGGCGTCGAGCCGGACCACCAGGCCGTCGTCGGCGCGGACGGCCGATGTGACACCCGGCAGAGCGGCGATCTTCTCGACGACCGGCTCGTCCACCGGCTCGGACGTACCGACCAGCAGGGTGTCGCCGGATCCGACGATCTTGCTGACGGGGCCCGCCTGGACGAGCTTGCCGTGGTCCATGACGACCAGATGCGTACAGGTCTGCTCGACCTCCGCCAGCAGGTGGCTGGAGACGATGACCGTGCGGCCGGCCGCCGCGTACCGGATCATGACCTCGCGCATCTCGCGGATCTGTGGCGGGTCGAGGCCGTTGGTCGGCTCGTCGAGGATCAGCAGGTCGGGCAGGCCCAGCATGGCCTGGGCGATGGCCAGGCGCTGGCGCATGCCCTGGGAGTAGGTGCGGACCGCGCGGGCCAGGGCGTCGCCGAGACCGGCGATCTCCAGGGCCTCGTCCATGTGGGCGTCCTCGGCCGGGCGGCCGGTGGCGGCCCAGTACAGCTCCAGGTTCTCGCGGCCGGACAGGTGCGGGAGGAAGCCCGCGCCCTCGACGAAGGCACCGACCCGGGAGAGGACCGGGGCGCCCGGCACGATCGCGTGGCCGAAGACCCGGATCCGGCCGCCGTCGGGCTGGATCAGACCCATCAGCATGCGCAGGGTCGTCGTCTTGCCGGCGCCGTTCGGCCCGAGCAGCCCGAGGACCTGGCCCCTCTCCACACGGAAGGAGAGGTCGCGGACGCTGTACCGGTCGCCGTTCTTGTACTTCTTGCTCAGGTCGGTGATCTCCAGCGGGACCTCGGCGAGCGCCGGGTCCGGGGCCGGGGTGACGATCCGGCGGCGGCCGGTGACCAGCAGGAGCGCCGCGATCACGGCACCGGCGATCGGCAGGTACCAGACCCAGGCGGGCAGCACGTCCGTGCGCTCGGCCCGGCCGAGCGGTGTGGGCACCTCCAGATCGCCCCTGAGGGAGACGGTGTACGTCGCCGGGGTCGCCGGGGAGGCGTAGCCGAGGTCGGTGGAGGCGAGAACCAGGCGCAGGCTGTGGCCGTCGTCGAGTTCGTGGTCGATGGCCGGGAGGGTGAGCCGCACGTCCTTGCCGGCCCTGGCGCCCTCGACCCGGACGGGCTCGACGAGCTGGGACGGCAGGACCTGCGACCTGCTGCCGTCCGGGCCGACGTCGTACACCTTGGCGAAGAGGACGGCGTCCTCGGTGGTCGACTTCACATGGACGGTCGCCGTGGGCGAGCCGGTGATCTGGAGGTCCTCGGCGACGGGCTTCGACTGGAACGCGGCGAACTGGCCGGGGAAGTCGAGCGAGATGCTGACGCCGAGAGAGGAGAGCTGGGCGAGGCCGCCGCCGGCGCCGAGGCCGGGGAGGGCCGAGATGGCGGGCGGGTTGGCGCCGGCCGGGTTCTCGAAGCTCTGCTCGCGGCCGGCGAGGGCGATCTTCGTGGGGTCGCTCTCCAGGCCCGGGTAGGTGTCGTCGGTCGTACCGGCGAGCCGGGGTTCGCCGTCGCCGGAGCCGGCGCCGAGGGTGCGGGTGACACGGAACGCGGAGCCGGTGTCGGCGCCCTTGTCGTCCTTGAGGTAGCGGTCGAACCAGGAGTTGACCCGGGCCTGGACGCGGGAGGTCTCCATGTCACCGCCGTCGTGGCCGCCGGAGATCCAGTCGACCTCGACGGGCGCGCCGTTGGCCTTGATCGCCTTGGCGGCGGCGTCGGCCTGGCCGAGCGGGAAGAGGGAGTCGGTCTGGCCCTGCATCAGCAGGGTGGGCACCTTGATGCGGTCGCCGACGGCCTCGGGGCTGCGCTCGGCGAGCAGCTTCTCGGCCGCCGCGTCGGGCTTCCCGGACTCGGCGACCCGCTGGTACATCTCGCAGAGCTGGGTCTCGAACTTCTCGCAGCCGCCGCCGGTGTTGACGAAGAGACCGGCCCACAGCTTCTTGAACACGCCGTTCGGGAACAGGGCGTCCGACAGGTTCCAGTACGTGATCGCGGGCGCGATGGCGTCCACCCGGTCGTCGTACCCGGCGGCCAGCAGCGAGATCGCGCCGCCGTACGAGGCGCCGGCGACGCCGAGGCGGGGGTCGCCCTTCTTGTCGAGCTGGACCTCGGGGCGGTCGGCGAGCCAGTCGATCAGCTGGGTGACGTCGGCGACCTCGCCCTTCGGGTCGTTCAGCCCGATCCTGCCGGTCGACTCACCGAAGCCGCGGGCCGACCAGGTCAGCACCGCGTAGCCGTCGCGGGCGAGGGCCTCGGCCTGGGAGCGGACGTCGTCCTTGCTGCCGCCGAAGCCGTGGCCCAGCATGACGGCCGGGCGGCGGCCGTCGCCGCCGGAGGTGAAGTACGAGGTGTCGATGCGCACGCCCTCGGCCGTGGTCATGGCCTGGTCGGTGCGCTTCACCGGCGCCGCCCCGTCCGAGGCGGTGGCCGTCCAGGTGCCCGCGCCGGCGAGCACGACGACGGCGACCGCGGCGGCGATGGTGCGCCTCGGCCTCCGGCGGAGCGCTCCGCGCAGTCGCGGGCCGGTCAGTCGAAGATCCATGCGTCAACGGTACGGGGCGCTGTCGGTGCGGCATGGCCCCCTCAGGGGGGAAGAGTGGGGCATCCCACGGTCGTACGGGAGGAATTCGGTATACAGCGGGTGCGGTACGCGGGGGTGGGGGAGGGACTCGACAGCAACCTGATAAGTCGGGCGTTCCAGGAGCCGCACAAACACCTCTGCCCCCCGAGCCCTCGGGCGCAGGGGGCGAAGTGACCGGCGTGGTGCTCAGTGGTTGCGCGGGAAGCCCAGGTCCACGCCCGAGGGGCCGTCGGCCGGGTCGGGCCAGCGGGTGGTGACGACCTTGCCCCGGGTGTAGAAGTGGGTGCCGTCGTTGCCGTAGATGTGGTGGTCTCCGAAGAGGGAGTCCTTCCAGCCGCCGAAGCTGTGGTAGCCGACGGGGACCGGGATCGGCACGTTGACGCCGACCATGCCGGCCTCGACCTCCAGCTGGAAGCGGCGGGCGGCGCCGCCGTCGCGGGTGAAGATCGCGGTGCCGTTGCCGAAGGGCGAGGCGTTGATCAGGGCGATGCCCTCGTCGTAGGTGTCGACGCGCAGCACGGTCAGCACCGGGCCGAAGATCTCGTCCTGGTACGCCTTCGCCGTGGTGGGGACCTTGTCCAGCAGCGAGATGCCGATCCAGTGGCCGTCCTCGTAGCCCTCGACCGTGAAGCCGGTGCCGTCGAGGACCACCTCGGCGCCCTCGGCCGCCGCGCCCGTGACGTAGGACGCCACCTTGTCGCGGTGGACGGCCGTGATCAGCGGGCCCATCTCGGAGGTGGGGTCGTTGCCGGGGCCGATCTTGATCTTCTCGGCGCGCTCGCGGATCTTGTCCACCAGCTCGTCGCCGATCGCGCCCACGGCCACGACCGCCGAGATCGCCATGCAGCGCTCGCCCGCCGAGCCGTACGCCGCGCTCACAGCGGCATCCGCCGCCGCGTCCAGGTCCGCGTCCGGGAGGACCAGCATGTGGTTCTTGGCGCCGCCGAGCGCCTGGACGCGCTTGTGGTTGGCGGAGGCCGTGGTGTGGATGTAGCGGGCGATCGGGGTCGAGCCGACGAAGGAGATCGCCTTGACGTCCGGGTGCTCCAGGAGACGGTCCACCGCCACCTTGTCGCCGTGGACGACGTTGAAGACGCCGTCGGGCAGGCCTGCCTCGGAGAGCAGCTCGGCGATCTTGATGGAGGCCGAGGGGTCCTTCTCGGACGGCTTCAGGACGAAGGTGTTGCCGGTCGCGATGGCGATCGGGAACATCCACATCGGGACCATCGCCGGGAAGTTGAACGGGGTGATGCCCGCGACGACACCCAGCGGCTGGCGGATGGACGAGACGTCCACACGGCTGGCGACCTGCGTCGACAGTTCGCCCTTCAGCTGGACGTTGATGCCGCAGGCCAGGTCGACGATCTCCAGGCCGCGCGCGACCTCGCCGAGCGCGTCCGAGTGCACCTTGCCGTGCTCGGCGGTGATCAGCTCCGCGATCGCGTCGCGGTTGGCGTCCAGCAGCGCGCGGAAGCGGAACAGGATCTCCGTGCGCTTGGCCAGCGAGGACTGGCCCCAGGTGACGTAGGCCTCCTTGGCGGTGCGTACCGCCGCGTCGACCTCGTCGACGGTCGCGAAGGCGACCTTGGTGGTGACCGCGCCGGTCGCCGGGTCCGTGACCGGCCCGAACGTACCCGACGCGCCTTCGACGGTCTTGCCGCCGATCCAGTGGTTGACGATCTTCGTCATTCCAGAAACTCCTTGCTTACAGATGGCGGCGTCGGGTTGAGACGTGCCGGTCGTACTCCTCGCGTGCCTTGACCGCCGACGCGCGGGTCGCGGTCTCGGCCACAGGTACATCCCACCAGGCCTGCGCGGGGGGCGGGCCCGACACTGTGTCTGCCGTTTCCGTCTCCACGTAGACACAAGTGGGAGTGTCGGCCGCCCGTGCCTCGGCGAGGGCGGCGCGCAGCTCACGGACGGTCCTGGCGCGCAGCACGCGCATACCGAGACTGGCCGCGTTGGCGGCGAGATCCACGGGCAGCGGGGCGCCCGTGAACAGGCCGTCGTCCGGATTCCGGTGGCGGTACGCGGTGCCGAACCGCTCACCGCCGACCGACTCGGAGAGGCCGCCGATGGAGGCGTACCCGTGGTTCTGCACGAGCAGCACCTTGATCGGGATGTTCTCCTGCACGGCGGTCACGATCTCGGTCGGCATCATCAGATACGTGCCGTCGCCGACCAGCGCCCACACCGGGCGGCCGGGGGCGGCCAGCCGGACGCCGATCGCGGCCGGTATCTCGTAGCCCATGCAGGAGTAGCCGTACTCCAGGTGGTACTGGTCCCGCGACCGTGCCCGCCACAGTTTGTGCAGGTCACCGGGGAGGGAACCGGCCGCGTTGATGAGGATGTCGGACTCGTCGACGATCTCGTCGAGGAGGCCGAGGACCTGGGCCTGGGTGGGCCGGGTGTCCGGTTCGTCGGCCTCGTAGCAGGCGTCGACGCGGTGCTCCCAGCGCTGCTTGTCCTCCCCGTACTCGGAGACGTACGCGTCCGCGACCCGGTGCCCGTGGAGCTCCAGGGCCTCGGCGAGCGATTCGAGGCCGGCCCGCGCGTCCGCGATCAGCGGCAGCCCGGAGAGCTTGTGGCCGTCGTGGGGCGCGATGTTGAGGTTGAGGAAGCGGACGCCGTCGGCGGCGAACAGGGTGTTCGAAGCGGTGGTGAAGTCCGTGTACCGGGTGCCGACGCCGATCACCAGGTCGGCGGTGCGGGCGAGTTCGTTGGCGGTCGCGGTGCCGGTGTGGCCGATGCCGCCCACGTCCTGCGGGTGGTCGAAGCGCAGCGAGCCCTTGCCGGCCTGGGTGGAGGCGACCGGGATGCCGGTGGCGTCGGCCAGTTCGGCGAGCACCTCTTCCGCGCGGGCGTGGTGGACACCGCCGCCGGCGACGATCAGCGGACGGCGTGCCTCCCGGATCGCGCCCACGGCCGCGGCCAGTTCGGCGACGTCGGCCGCCGGGCGGCGCACGTTCCAGGTCCGCTCGGCGAAGAACTCCTCCGGCCAGTCGTACGCCTCCGCCTGCACGTCCTGCGGGAGGGCGAGGGTGACCGCGCCCGTCTCCACCGGGTCGGTGAGGACGCGCATCGCCTGCAGCGCGGCCGGGATCAGCGCCTCGGGGCGGGTGATCCGGTCGAAGTACCTCGACACCGGGCGCAGTGTGTCGTTGACGCTGATGTCGCCCGCGTACGGGACTTCGAGCTGCTGGAGGACCGGGTCGGCCGGGCGGGTGGCGAAGATGTCGCCGGGCAGGAGCAGCACCGGGAGGTGGTTGATGGTGGCGAGGGCGGCGCCGGTGACGAGGTTGGTGGCGCCGGGGCCGATGGACGTCGTCACCGCGTGCGTGGAAAGGCGGTTCGACTGACGGGCGTAGCCGACGGCCGCGTGCACCATCGACTGCTCGTTGCGGCCCTGGAGGTAGGGCATGTCGTCGGCGTACTCGATCAGCGCCTGGCCGAGGCCCGCGACATTGCCGTGGCCGAAGATGCCCCAGGTGGCGCCGATCAGCCGCCGCCGCTCGCCGTCGCGCTCGGTGTACTGGGCGGCGAGGAATCGGACCAGCGCCTGCGCGACGGTGAGCCTCGTGGTCCCCGTGCTCATCGGTACCCCTCCGTGTGATCGGGGTGGAAGCAGATCCGCCACTGCCGCTCCGAGCCCGGACCGGCCATGACGTTCAGGTAGTACATGGTGTGGCCGGGCTGCGCGATGGACGGGCCGTGCCAGCCGTCGGGAACGAGCACCGCGTCACCGGAACGGACCTCGGCGAGCACCTCGGAGCCGCCCTCGCGGGAGGGGGACACGCGCTGGTAGCCGAAGCCGTGCGGGCCGTCGATCTCGAAGTAGTAGATCTCTTCGAGTTCGGTCTCCTCCCCCGGCCGGTTCTCGTCGTGCTTGTGCGGCGGGTACGAGGACCAGTTGCCGCCGGGGGTGATGACCTCGACGGTGATCAGCTTGTCGCACGCGAAGGCGTCGGCGGAGGCGAAGTTGCGGACCTGGCGGGCGCAGGTGCCGCTGCCCCGGTCCTCCACGGGGACCTCCGGCGCGGGGCCGTAACGAGCGGGGAGTCGTCGCTCGCACTTCGCTCCTGCCAAAGCGAAGCGGCCTCCCGCGCCGGAGGCGATCTGTACCCGGGCGTCACGGGGCGCGTACACGAAGTCGGAGACTCCGGCGAACACGCTCTCCCTGCCCAGGATCTGGAACTCCGTGATGCCGCCACCGTCCGAATTGCCCGGTTCCTCCGACACCTGAACCGTACAACCGCCGTTGAGGGACAACACGATCCACTCGCTGTCCCCGGCGCTGAAGGTATGCGTGCCGTCCGGGCCCAACTCCACGATCCTGAGGCTGCTGTGGGTCCAGCCGGCCCGCTCCGGATCGATGTCCACGGCGTACCGGTCGTTCGCGGTGGCGCCCTTGGGTACGTACAGCTCGGTCTTCTGTGTCATGCGGCCCTCACAACAGTCCAACGGCGGTGTCCACGGCGGCGGTCACATCGCCGTCCGCCGGGTAGAGCAACGAGCGGCCGACCACCAGCCCCTGCACGGTGGGCAGTTGCAGCGCGCCCCGCCACTTCTCGTACGCGCCCTCCTGGTCCTCGCCGACATCGCCGCCGAGCAGCACGGCGGGCAGCGTCGAGGTCTCCATGACACGGGCCATGTCGTCGGGGTTCTCGGTGACGGGCACCTTCAGCCAGGTGTACGCCGAACTGCCGCCGAGCCCGGCCGCTATGGCGATCGACTTGGTGACGGCCTCGGCGCTCAGATCGTTCTTGACCTTGCCGGTGGCCGGGTCGCGGCGGCTGATGAACGGCTCGACGAAGACGGGGAGCCGTCGCTCGGCCATGGCGTCCACGGCGCGGGCGGTGGACTCCAGGGTGGTGAGGGAGCCCGGGTCGTCGTAGTCGACGCGCAGCAGGAGCTTGCCGGCGTCGAAGCCGAGGCGCTCCATGTCCTCGGGGCGGTGGCCGGTGAAGCGGTCGTCGAGTTCGAAGCTGGCGCCCGCGAGGCCGCCCCGGTTCATCGAGCCCATGACGACCTTGCCGTCGAGGGCGCCGAGGAGGAGCAGGTCGTCCAGGATGTCGGCGGTCGCGAGGACGCCGTCCACCCCGGGGCGGGACAGTGCCAGGCACAGCCGTTCGAGGAGGTCGGCGCGGTTGGCCATGGCGAGTTTGCGGTCGCCGACGGAGAGGGCGCCACGGGCCGGGTGGTCGGCGGCGACGATCATCAGCCGGCCGGAGTCACCGATCAGGGGCCGGCGGGCGCGCCGGGCGGCGGCCTCGGCGATGGCCTCGGGGTGATGGACCCGGGTACGGACGAGGGCGGAGACGTCGATGGGGCCGAGGGGGCCGGGGGAGCCGAGGGGGCTCACGCCGTCGGTCGTGGGGCGCGTGGGGGTCACAGGACCGCTCCCGCCGCGACGGCCGTCTCGATCTCTTCCACGGTGGGCATCGCGGAGGAGCACTCCAGGCGGGAGGCGACGATGGCGCCGGCCGCGTTGGCGTGCCGCATGATCTTCTCCAGGTCCCAGCCTTCGAGCAGGCCGTGGCAGAGGGAGCCGCCGAAGGCGTCACCGGCGCCGAGGCCGTTGAGGACGTTCACGGGCAGCGGCGGGACCTCGGCGGACTCGCCCTTGCTGTTGACCGCGAGAACACCCTTCGGCCCCTGCTTGACGACCGCGAGTTCGACGCCGGCGTCGAGCAGCGCGCGGGCGGCGGCCCGCGGCTCGCGGACACCGGTGGCGACCTCGACCTCGTCGAGGTTGCCGACGGCGACGGTGGTGTGCCGCAGGGCCTCCTCGTAGAAGGGGCGTGCCTCGGCCGGGTCGGTCCAGAACATGGGGCGCCAGTCGAGGTCGAAGACCGTCGTCCCGGCCCTGGCCCGGTGGGCGAGGGCCGCGAGCGTCGCCGTACGGCTGGGCTCCTCGCTCAGACCGGTGCCGGTCACCCAGAAGATCCGGGTCCCGGCGATGGCGTCGAGGTCCAGCTCGTGGGCGTCGATCTCCAGGTCCGGGGCCTTGGGGCGGCGGTAGAAGTAGAGCGGGAAGTCGTCCGGCGGAAAGACCTCGCAGAAGGTGACGGGCGTCGGCAGACCCGGGACCGGGGTGACCCAGCGGTCGTCCACGCCGAAGTCGCGCAGCGCCTGGTGGAGGTAGTCGCCGAAGGGATCCTCACCCGTGCGGGTGATGACGGCGGTGGAGCGGCCGAGGCGGGACGCGGCCACCGCGACGTTCGTGGCCGATCCGCCGAGGAACTTCCCGAAGGACGTCACCTGCGGCAGCGGAACCCCCGTCTGCAACGGGTAGAGATCCACACCGATCCGCCCCATGGTGATCAGGTCGTACGCCATCGAGTTCCCTTCACGCGCCGGGCCCGTCCGCCGGTTCCGTCAAGGTCTAGCTCCGCCGGAGCGACCCTGTCAATACTTTGTCCAGACATTCGGACCACCTATTGACACCCTCCGCTTTCGGGGCTGAAGCTGACTCCCATGACGTCGTTGTCACCTCAGTCCTCACTCTCGCGCATCCGAGTCGGCTCGGCGCCCGACTCCTGGGGCGTCTGGTTCCCCGACGACCCCCAGCAGGTCCCCTGGCAGCGCTTCCTCGACGAGGTCGCCGCTTCCGGCTACGAGTGGATCGAGCTGGGCCCGTACGGCTATCTGCCGACCGACCCGGCGGTCCTCGCCGAGGAGACCGCCAAGCGCGGCCTGAAAGTGTCGGCCGGCACCGTGTTCACCGGCCTGCACCACGGCCCGGACGTCTGGGAGAAGACCTGGGCGCACGTGGCCGACAACGCGGTCCTCGCGCAGGCGATGGGTGCCAAGCACCTCGTCGTCATCCCGTCCTTCTGGCGGGACGACAAGACGGGCAAGGTGCTGGAGCCCAGCGAACTGACCGTCGAGCAGTGGCGGCACCTCACCCAGCTCACCGAGCGGCTCGGGCGGGAGGTGCGGGAGAAGTACGGCCTCCAGATCGTCGTCCACCCGCACGCCGACACCCACATCGACAGCGAGGAGAACGTCGTCCGCTTCCTGGACGGCACGGACTCCTCGGTGGTCTCGCTCTGCCTCGACACCGGGCACTACGCCTACTGCGGCGGCGACAGCGTCAAGCTGATCGAGACGTACGGGGAGCGCATCGGGTATCTGCACCTCAAGCAGGTCGACCCCGAGATCCTGGCCGATGTGCGGGCGAACGAGATTCCGTTCGGGCCTGCCGTCGCCCGGGGTGTGATGTGCGAGCCGCCGAAGGGCGTGCCCGAGCTGGGGCCGGTGCTGGCCGCCGCCGCGAAGCTGGACGTGGATCTGTTCGCGATCGTGGAGCAGGACATGTATCCGTGTGAGCCGGACGCTCCACTGCCGATCGCTCAGCGGACTCGGGCGTTCTTGAGGTCCTGCGGCGCGTAGGCGCTCCGCTGGAGGGCGGGCACCGAGAAGCGACGGGGAACTGCGGGTGATCGGCGGGCTGCGGGTGGTTCGCGGCTGGTCGCGCAGTTCCCCGCACCCCTTTCGGGGCGCCCGTGCGTCACTCTTGTCACAAATAACCCCTCCCTGTCACACATGTCACGTGTACGCGGGTATTCCGTCACACGTGATCCACGGGCACTCTCGGTGATCACTGAGAGTCGTTGAGCGGGCACAGGCTTGTGATCGCCAGCGCAGTGCCCGGCTCCCCCTACGGTCCTCCCGGCCGCCGCCGTGGTGCGCGCAGGGAGGTGCCACTGATGACCGACCGACGCCTCTGGTCGTACAAGGACATCGCGGCGCACATCCGTGTGCAGCCCGACACCGTCCGCTCGTACCGCAAACACGGGCTGCTGCCGGCGCCCGACCACGTGGAGGGCGGCAAGCCCTACTGGTACGCCGACACCATCCGCGCCTGGGTCGCCTCCAGACCGGGGAACCGGGGGCGCAGGGTCGACTGAGCCGACCGGTCCGACCGAGCCGACCGAGCCGAGTCCGTCCCGCACGCTTCGTCGATTCGCCCGCTCGTCCGCTTGTCCACTTGTCCACTTGTCCGCTTGTCCGCTTGTCCCCGGGTCCTCCGCTGTCGAGGGTCCGGGGACACGTTTTTCCGGGATGGGCGAGGGGGCGGGTGAGGGGGAGGGCGTTGGGGGCGGGCGTGGGGGCGGGCGAGGACTTCAGCGCCACGGTTCTATGACTGTTACGCCGCTGCCGGGGGCCGTGCCCATCGCCGCGAGGGCGGTGGGGGTCTCGTCCAGGGAGATCGTGGCGGTCACCAGGAGGTCGGGGCGGAGGACTCCCGCGCGGACCAGCTCCAGCATCCGGGGGTAGGCGTGGGCCGCCATGCCGTGGCTGCCCAGGAGTTCGAGCTCCAGGGCGATCGCGCGGGCCATGGGGACGGGGGTGGTGCCGGTCTCGGACGGGAGCAGGCCCACCTGGATGTGGCGGCCCCGGCGGCGCAGGCCGTTGACGGAGGCCGCGCAGGTGATCGGGGAGCCGAGGGCGTCGAGGGAGAGGTGGGCGCCGCCGCCGGTGAGGTCGCGGACGGCCTCCGCCGTGTCCGGCACGGTCGTGGCGTCCACGCATTCCGTCGCGCCGAACTCACGGGCCAGGTCCAGCGCTCGGGGCGAGACGTCCACGGCGATCACCCGGGCTCCGGACGCCGCCGCGATCATCACCGCGGAGAGGCCCACTCCGCCGCAGCCGTGGACCGCGACCCACTCCCCCGCCGCGACCCTGCCCTGGGTGACGACCGCGCGGAACGCCGTGGCGAAGCGGCAGCCGAGGGCCGCGGCCGTGCCGTACGACAGCTCCGGCGGGAGCGCCACCAGGTTCACGTCGGCGTGGTCCAGGGCGACGTACTGGGCGAACGAGCCCCAGTGGGTGAAGCCCGGCTGGGTCTGGCGCTCGCAGACCTGGTGGTCGCCGGTCGCGCAGGCGGGGCAGGTGCCGCAGGCGCAGACGAAGGGGACGGTGACCCGGTCGCCGGGGTGCCATCCGGTGACCGCGGCGCCGGTCTCCTCCACGACTCCGGCCAGTTCGTGGCCCGGGACGTGAGGGAGGGTGATGTCGGGGTCGTGGCCCTGCCAGCCGTGCCAGTCGCTGCGGCAGAGGCCTGTGGCTTCCACGCGGACGACGACGCCGTGCGGGGCGGGTGTGGGGGTGGGGAGGTCCCTCACTGTGGCCGGCTCTCCGAATCGCTCGAACACCAGCGCGCGCATGTGTCCCACCTCTTGGTCGGGGGCCGTTGATCCTCTTCTGGGGTCCGGGTCAGCATCGCATTGCGGGGGCGAGGGGTTCTCGCCCCCGCCGCCCCTACCCGTCCCATCCTCCAGGGGCTGCGCCCCTTCGACCCCCTTCGCGCTGCGGGAGGGGCGGACGGTTCGGGGCGGACGGTTCGGGGCGGACGGTTCGGGGCGGACGGTTCGGGGCGGGTGCGTGGGTGCGTGGGTGCGTGCGGGTTCGGTGGGGGCTGGTCGCGCAGTTCCCCGCGCCCCTGGATGGTGCGGCGGCCCTTCGGGCCTGCCTCACCGTCCGTCGGCATCCGCCGCCGGGCCGCCGGTCGTCCTCAGGCGGCCCGCTTCGTCATCTGTGGCTGGAGATCGGCTCTCGGTCGTGTGGCTTCTGCTCGGGGGTTGGTGGGGTGGGGGTGGGGTCGCCCTCGGTGAGGCCGAAGCGGTTGTGGAAGCGCCTCAGGGGGGCCGGGGCCCACCAGGTGGCGCGGCCGGTGAGGCGCATGACGGCCGGGACCAGGAGGCTGCGGATGATCATGGCGTCCATGAGGACGGCCAGGGCTATGCCGAGGCCGAGCATCTTCGTGTTGGTGACGCGGGACGTGCCTATGGCGATCATGACGACCGCGAGGATGACGGCGGCGGCGGTGATGAGGCCGCCGGTGCGCTGGAGGCCGAAGCGGACGGAGGCCGTGTGGTCGCCGGTGTGGTCGTACTCCTCCTTGATACGGGAGAGCAGGAAGACGCCGTAGTCCATGGAGAGGCCGAAGGCCACGCAGAACATCAGGACGGGGAGGGTGGTCTCGATGGAGCCGGGGGTGGTGAAGGCCAGCACTCCGGAGAGGTGGCCGTCCTGGAAGACCCAGACCAGCGCGCCGAACATCGCGGTGAGGCTGAGCGCGTTCAGCAGGACCGCCTGGAGGGGGATCAGCACGCTGCCGGTGAGGAGGAAGACCAGGATGAGGGTGACGATCGCTATGAAGGCGAGCGCCCAGGGCAGGCCCTCCCCGATCGCCGCCTTCGTGTCGACCAGGACCGCCGCCGTGCCCGTCACCGAGGTGTCGAAGGGGGCGTCCAGCGCCCGGATGTCGTCCACCAGGGCCTGTGCGCCCTCGTCGACCGCCTCGCCCTTCGGCTGCACCGTGAAGTAGGCCCACTCGCCCTTGGCCAGGGGGCCTTCCACGCGGAGCACTTCGGGAAGGTCGGCGAGCCGCTCCTTGTAGGCGGCGTACTCCGACTTCGTCGCCTCTCCTTCCGCCAGGACCTCCAGGCCGCCTCCGGGGGTGCCCGGGAAGCCCTCGCGGAGGTGCTGTTGGACGACATGGGACTCGGCCGTGGCGGGGAGTTGGCGATCGTCCGCCGTGCCGAACTTCACGCCCAGGAAGGGGAGGCCGAGGAGGATCAGACCGGCGGTGGTGGCGATGGCGAAGTAGGGGGCGCGGCGCATGACGAGGGCGGCCATGCGGCCCCAGGCCGCGCCCTCCTCGACGGGCGCCCCGCTCTCCTTCGCTGCCGGGGAGTCACCCCCGTCGGCGTCCGATGTCCTGCGGCGCCTGAACAGCTTGCGCAGGTCCCAGGCGTTGACGCGGTCGCCCAGGAGGACCAGGGCGGCGGGGAGGAGGATCAGCGCCGCCGCCGCGGCCAGGAGGACCACCGCTATGCCGGCGTAGGCGAAGGACTTCAGGAAGTACTGCGGGAAGACCATCATGGCGGCCAGGGAGACGGCGACCGTGAGGGCGGAGAAGAGGACCGTGCGGCCGGCCGTGCGCAGGGTGGTGGCGACGGCCGTCAACGGGTCGGCGCCCGTGGCCAGTTCCTCGCGGAAGCGGCGCACGATGAACAGGGCGTAGTCGATCGCCAGGCCCAGGCCCATGGCCGTGGTGAGGTTCAGGGCGAAGACCGAGACGTCGGTGACCTCGGTGAGGCCGCGCAGGATGGCGTTGGTGCCGAGGATCGCGACGATGCCCACGCCGAGCGGGAGCAGGGCGGCGACCGCGCTGCCGAAGACCATGACCAGCAGGACGAGGGTCACCGGCAGGGCGATCATCTCGGCCCGCAGCAGGTCCTCCCGGATGATCGTCTGCATCTCGTGCCGCACGGCGCGGATGCCGCCGACCTTGACCTCGACCGGGCCGTGCGTGCCGCGCAGTTCGGGGGCGATGCGGTCCAGGGTCTTGTTCACCGCGGTGTCGTCGCCGGTGAGGCGGGCCGCTATCAGCGCCTCCTTGCCGTCCTCCGCGCGCAGGGTCGGGGCGCCGGTCCGCCAGTAGGAGCCGACGCCGGTGACGCCCTTCTCGGCGGCGAGCCGCTCGGTCAGCCGCTTCGCCTCGGCGGCGACGGCCGGGTCGTCGACCGAGGCCCCGCCCGCGTCGACCAGCAGCAGGAAGTTCGGGTTGGAGCCCGGGAACTCGCGCTCCAGGGCCTTGGTCGCGTAGGTGGACTGGGCGGCCGGATCCTCCCAGCCGCCGCTGTCGAGGCGGTCGGCGACATCACTGCCCGCGACGACCGCGAGGGCGGTGAGCACCAGGGCGACGAGCAGGGAGAGCCGGGGGCGGGCGGTCACGAACCGGGTCCAGCCCCCCACTCGGGGTGGCCGGTTGACTTCGGTCATGGTGCGGTGTCCCCTTCACTCTGATCACTCCGAACCCGTGCCGCGCACAGCCGGGCGGCATGGGGACGCCAAGCCATACACTGGCAAACACGAGAGATCGCTCGCGTTTCTCCAGAATGCGAGCGACCACTCGTGTTTGTCAATCACGTCCGGAAAGCTGGGGAAAACCGCGTGCCCACCAACCAGGAGAAGGAACAGCAGGAGAAGGAACAGCAGGAGAAGGAGCAGCCGCGCCGCCGCCAGGCCCGCGGAGAGCGCCGTATCGCCCAGCTCCTCGAAGCCGCGGCCTCCGTGTTCTGCTCGACCGGGTACACCGCCGCCAGCACCAACGCCATCGCCCGCGAGGCGGGGGTCTCGCCGGGCACGCTGTACCAGTTCTTCCCGAACAAGGAAGCGATCGCGATCGAGCTCGGCGAGCGGCTCATGCGCGAGATGCAGGAGGCGTACGGCGAGGCGCTCGCCCCGGTCGACCCGGCGACCCCGCTGGAGCAGGCGGTCGCGGCGGCGGTAGACCGCTTCATCGACTTCAACTGCCGGCACCCGGTGTTCTTCGCCCTGATGCACGGCCCGGACGTCCCCGGACGGATCGCCGAGCAGCACGACGCCCTGCACACGACCCTGGTCGCCCGCGTCGAGGCCCTGCTCACCCCCCTCCTGCCCGACGCGCCGGCCACCGCCGTCACCCGTGTCGCGCATGTCTGCATCGGCGTCTACATGGCGGGCCTGGAGCTGGTGCTCGCCCACGAGGGCGCCGAGCGCGACGCCTACGTCCAGGAACTGAAGAACGTCGTGCTCCGTTACCTGGAGCCGATGGTCGGCGACCAGCTCGCCGCCGCCCCCGCGAGCGGCACCCCCGCCACCTCCTGAGACCGGCGGCTCGCGGCGGACCGCCCCGGCCGCCCCACCACTCCCGCCCCACCCCTCTTGGATTCATACCCCTAGGGGGTATAAACTCGATGTCCAGATGGGTTACTCGAACCCCTACGCCCCGAGCACACCCCCGACGAGGAGTAACGACATGACCGCCGAGACCGACACCCAGGGTTCCGTCACCGCCGTCTACAAGGTGAGCGGAATGAGCTGCGGCCACTGCGAAGGCGCCGTTTCCGGCGAGATCACGCAGATCGCCGGTGTCTCCTCGGTGAAGGCCGTCGCCTCCACCGGCGAGGTCACCGTGGTCTCGGCCGCCCCGCTCGACGAGGAGGCCGTACGCGCCGCCGTCGACGAGGCGGGCTTCGAGCTGGTCGGCAAGGTCTGACACCGATCCGGGCACGGACATGACGAGCACCACCGCGGCGGCCCCGACAAGTGACCCCGTCCACGAGGTCGAGCTGATCATCGGAGGGATGACCTGCGCCTCCTGCGCGGCCCGCGTCGAGAAGAAGCTCAACCGCCTGGACGGGGTCACCGCCTCGGTGAACTACGCGACGGAGAAGGCGAAGGTCAGCTATCCCTCGGGGACGGCGGTCGCCGACCTGATCGCCACCGTGGTGAAGACGGGCTACACGGCCGAGGAGCCGCCGCCCCCGGCTCCCCCGGAGGCCGAGCAGCAGGACGAGCCCTCCTCGGAGGAGGACCCGGAACTCGCCTCCCTGCGGCAGCGGCTCACCGTCTCCGCGCTGCTCGCGGCGCCCGTGATCCTCATGTCCATGGTCCCGGCCCTGCAGTTCGACAACTGGCAGTGGCTCTCGCTGACACTGGCCGCGCCGGTCGTCGTGTGGGGCGGACTGCCCTTCCACCGGGCCGCGTTCACCAACCTCCGGCACGGCGCGGCCACGATGGACACCCTTGTCTCCGTCGGCACGCTCGCCGCCTTCGGCTGGTCCCTGTGGGCCCTGTTCTGGGGCCACGCGGGTATGCCGGGCATGCGGCACGACTTCGAGTTCACGGTGACGCGCGCCTCCGGCTCCTCGGCGATCTACCTCGAAGTGGCCGCCGGGGTCGTCGCGTTCATCCTGCTCGGCCGGTATCTGGAGGCCCGCTCCAAGCGCCGCGCGGGCGCCGCGCTGAGGGCGCTGCTGAAGCTGGGCGCCAAGGACGTCTCGGTGCTCCGGCAGGGGCGGGAGACACGGATCCCGGTCGGCCGGCTGGCCGTCGGGGACCGTTTCGTCGTACGGCCCGGGGAGCGGTTCGCCACCGACGGCACCGTCGTCGAGGGTGCCTCCGCCGTGGACTCGTCCATGCTGACCGGTGAGTCCGTGCCGGTGGACGTGACGGTCGGGGACGCCGTCACGGGCGCGACCGTGAACGCCGGGGGCCGGCTGGTCGTCGAGGCGACCCGCGTCGGCGCGGACACCCAGCTGGCCCGGATGGCCCGGCTGGTGGAGGACGCGCAGAACGGCAAGGCGCGGGCGCAGCGGCTCGCCGACCGGATCTCGGCGGTGTTCGTGCCCGTCGTCATCCTGCTCGCGGTCGCCACGTTCGGCGTCTGGCTCGGCCTCACCGACGACACCACCGCCTCCTTCACGGCGGCCGTCGCGGTGCTGATCATCGCCTGCCCGTGCGCGCTCGGCCTCGCCACCCCGACCGCCCTCATGGTCGGCACCGGCCGGGGCGCCCAGCTCGGCATCCTCATCAAGGGCCCCGAGGTCCTGGAGTCCACCCGCCGCGTCGACACCGTCGTCCTGGACAAGACCGGCACGGTCACCACGGGCCGGATGACCCTCCGGCGCGTACACGTCACGGACGTACCCGACAGGGACGTGCGCGAGGAGGACGTGCTACGGCTCGCGGGTGCCGTCGAACACGCCTCCGAGCATCCGGTGGGCCGGGCCATCGCCACCGGGGCCGAGGACCGCGTGGGCGCGCTGCCGCCCGTGGAGCGTTTCGAGAACCTGCCCGGAAGGGGCGTACGCGGCCTCGTGGAGGGCCACGACGTCCAGGTGGGCCGGATCCTCGACGGACCGCTCCCCGAGGCCCTGAAGCGCGCCAAGGAGGCCGCCGAGGACGAGGGGCACACGGCGGTCGTCGTCGTCCGCGACGGGGTGGCACTCGGTGTCGTCACGGTCGCCGACGCGGTCAAGGAGACCAGCGCCGAGGCCGTACGGCGGCTGCGGGCGCTCGGGCTCACCCCGATGCTGCTGACCGGGGACCACGCGCGCGTGGCGCGATCCGTGGCCGCGGCGGTCGGCATCTCCCCCGAGCATGTGATCGCCGAGGTGCTGCCCGAGGACAAGGTCGCCGTCGTACGCCGGCTCCAGGGCGAGGGCCGTACGGTCGCGATGGTCGGCGACGGCGTCAACGACGCGGCGGCGCTGGCCGCCGCCGACCTGGGGCTCGCGCTGGGCACGGGGACGGACGCGGCGATCGAGGCGGGCGATCTGACCCTGGTGCGCGGGGACCTGCGGGTGGCCGCCGACGCCATCCGGCTGTCGCGGCGGACCCTGTCCACGATCAAGGGCAATCTGGCCTGGGCCTTCGGATACAACCTGGCCGCGCTGCCGCTGGCCGCGGCCGGACTGCTCAATCCGATGCTCGCTGGGGCGGCTATGGCCTTTTCGTCCGTTTTCGTGGTAACGAACAGCTTGCGACTCAGGACATTTTCATGACCGGCGGGCAAAAGTCCCTCTAGAGTCCGGAAGCAGCCTCACATAAGCTCTTCACAAGGCTCGCGCATCATCCTTACGCTGGGGTCTCGATCACCGAATCGGGTCTCTTACGTATCTTCAGGACATATGGCAAGAGACGCAGATCACAGTGATGTGAACGTAACCACCGAAGGGGTTCGTGAGTCTAAGTTGGCGATGTCAGAAGCGTCTTGGGGGGCGTGACTGGCATCTGGGGATGTCTTGGGGGACGTTCCCGGAATTGCGTTGCCGGGGCACGTGCACCGGGGAGCTTTGAGCGGCCCTCCCGTACGTACGCGTCCCGGCAGACCGCACACCACCGCAGCAGAACAGACACATACAGGTAGGACGAGTTTTGCTCGTTCAGCTCAGCGATTCAGGCGCTGTGCCCACCAGACGCCCGGCCGGATCCCGTGGGGGGAATCCGCACCGGGACATGGGAAGGCGCCCTGCTCGCCGGCCCGTGGGGGGACCAGCGTTGCAGGGCGCCTTCTCCCTATTTTTGGGGCTCGGTTCGCCTCCGGGGCGCCTAAGCCTGTGTCGAGAGCCCGATCGCGCTCGACCCTTCGGGCCTCCGCGCGTTCGGGCTCTCGACACAGGCGCGCCCCTTCGGCTCACTCGCCGTAGGGCGCCCTCTGACGCAGCGGGCATGCGGAGGGGCCCGCGCGGAACAGCTCTCCGCACGGGCCCCTCTGCTACAAGTACTCCGCTCAGCGGGCCTCTACCGGGACGAAGTCGCGCTCGACCACGCCCGTGTAGATCTGGCGCGGGCGGCCGATGCGGGAGCCCGGCTCCTTGATCATCTCGTGCCACTGGGCGATCCAGCCCGGGAGACGGCCGAGGGCGAAGAGGACCGTGAACATCTCGGTCGGGAAGCCCATCGCGCGGTAGATCAGACCCGTGTAGAAGTCCACGTTCGGGTAGAGGTTGCGCGAGACGAAGTACTCGTCGGAGAGCGCGTGCTCCTCCAGCTTCAGCGCGATGTCCAGCAGCTCGTCGGACTTGCCGAGCGCGGAGAGGACGTCGTGCGCGGCGGCCTTGATGATCTTGGCGCGCGGGTCGAAGGACTTGTACACCCGGTGGCCGAAGCCCATCAGGCGGACGCCGTCCTCCTTGTTCTTCACCTTGCGGATGAAGGAGTCGACGTCACCGCCATTGGCCTGGATGCCCTCCAGCATCTCGAGCACGGACTGGTTGGCGCCGCCGTGCAGCGGGCCCCAGAGCGCGGAGATACCGGCGGAGATCGAGGCGAACATGTTCGCCTGCGAGGAGCCCACCAGACGGACCGTGGAGGTCGAACAGTTCTGCTCGTGGTCCGCGTGCAGGATGAGCAGCTTGTCGAGCGCGGAGACGACGACCGGGTCGAGGTCGTACTCCTGGGCCGGGACCGAGAAGGTCATGCGCAGGAAGTTCTCGACGTAACCGAGGTCGTTGCGCGGGTAGACGAACGGGTGACCGATCGACTTCTTGTACGCGTACGCCGCGATGGTCGGCAGCTTGGCGAGCAGGCGGATCGTGGAGAGGTTGCGCTGCCGCTCGTCGAACGGGTTGTGGCTGTCCTGGTAGAACGTCGACAGGGCGCTGACCACGGAGGACAGCATCGCCATCGGGTGGGCGTCCCGGGGGAAGCCCCGGTAGAAGTTCTTGACGTCCTCGTGCAGCAGGGTGTGCTGCGTGATCTCGTTCTGGAACGTGGAGAGCTCGTCGACGGTCGGAAGCTCACCGTTGATGAGCAGGTACGCCACCTCAAGGAAGGTGGAGCGCTCGGCCAGCTGCTCGATCGGGTAGCCGCGGTAGCGCAGGATGCCCTGCTCACCGTCGAGATAGGTGACGGCGGATTTATAGGCAGCGGTGTTGCCGTAGCCGCTGTCCAGGGTCACCAGACCGGTCTGGGCCCGGAGCTTCCCGATGTCGAAGCCCTTGTCGCCGACGGTGCTGTCGATCACCGGGTAGGTGTACTCGCCGTCGCCGTACCGCAGTACTACAGAGTTGTCGCTCACGTCATCCCTCACCGACGTAGTGCCTCATCTTCGAGGTGCCCTGACTGTCTCTACCATCCCCCAATTGGCTCTGGTGAGTGCACTCGGGGTCGACCATCGGGCCCATCGGCGGCACTGAGTGCCGCCAACTTGTTCATCCTGCCCCCTCCGTCCACCATCTGGAAGGGCTGTGTGACCTTTACGACTCATTTGATCGATCAAATTTCACTCACGGGGCGACGGGGCTTCACGAGAGGTACGCACGAGGGTCGCCGCCCGGCAGTGCCCCGGGGTCCTCACAGTGGCCGTGGTGCGAGCCGGAAGTCGAGGGCCGTGCACCGCCGGCCAGCCGAGACCGTGCGGACCGCCTGGCCGATCGCCTTGCGGGAGCCGACGAGGACGACGAGCTTCTTCGCCCTGGTCACCGCTGTATACAAGAGGTTGCGCTGGAGCATCATCCACGCTCCGGTGGTGACCGGGATCACCACGGCCGGGTACTCGCTGCCCTGGGACCGGTGGATCGTCACCGCGTAGGCGTGCGCCAGCTCGTCCAGTTCGTCGAACTCGTAGCCCACCTCCTCGTCCTCGTCCGTCAGGACCGTGAGCCGCTGGTCGACCGGGTCGAGGGCGGTGACGACGCCGACGGTGCCGTTGAAGACGCCGTTCTCGCCCTTCTCGTAGTTGTTGCGAATCTGGGTGACCTTGTCGCCGACGCGGAAGACCCGGCCACCGAACCGCTTCTCGGGCAGGTCGGGGCGGGCGGGCGTGATGGCCTGCTGGAGCAGCCCGTTGAGGTTGCCGGCGCCCGCCGGGCCCCGGTGCATGGGGGCGAGGACCTGGATGTCGCGTCTGGGATCGAGTCCGAACTTGGCCGGAATACGACGGGCCGCGACGTCCACGGTGAGCCGTCCGGCCTCCTCCGTCTCGTCCTCGACGAAGAGGAAGAAGTCCTTCATGCCGTCGGTGACCGGGTGCTGCCCGGAGTTGATCCGGTGCGCGTTGGTCACCACACCGGACTGCTGGGCCTGGCGGAAGACCTTGGTGAGGCGGACGGCGGGGATCGGGCTGCCGTCGGCGAGGAGGTCGCGCAGGACTTCGCCGGCGCCGACGCTGGGGAGTTGGTCGACGTCGCCGACGAAGAGGAGGTGCGCGCCCGGAGGCACCGCCTTCACCAGCTTGTTGGCGAGGAGGAGGTCCAGCATCGAGGCCTCGTCGACCACCACCAGATCGGCGTCCAGGGGGCGGTCCTTGTCGTACGCCGCGTCGCCGCCCGGCTTCAGCTCCAGCAGGCGGTGGACGGTGGAGGCGTCGGCGCCGGTCAGCTCGGCGAGGCGTTTGGCGGCGCGGCCGGTGGGGGCCGCGAGGACGACCTTCGCCTTCTTGGCGCGGGCCAGTTCGACGATCGAGCGGACCGTGAAGGACTTGCCGCAGCCGGGGCCGCCGGTGAGCACGGCCACCTTCTCCGTCAGCGCGAGGCGTACGGCCGCCTCCTGCTCCGGCGCCAACTCCGCGCCCGTACGCCCCCTCAGCCACGCGAGCGCCTTGTCCCACGCCACGTCGTGGAAGCCGGGCATCCGGTCCTCACCCGTGCGCAGGAGGCGCAGGAGCTGGGCGGAGAGGGAGAGTTCGGCGCGGTGGAAGGGGACGAGGTAGATGGCGGTGACCGGGTCACCGCCATCGGCGCCCGGCACCTTCTCGCGTACGACGCCTGGGTCGCCGGAGTCCTCGTCCGGCAGGGCGAGTTCGGCGAGGCATTCGATGACCAGGCCCGTGTCGACCTGGAGGAGTTTGACCGCGTCGGCGATCAGGCGTTCCTCCGGGAGGTAACAGTTGCCCTGATCGGTGGCCTGCGAAAGGGCGTATTGCAGGCCCGCCTTGACGCGCTCCGGGCTGTCGTGCGGGATGCCGACGGACTGGGCGATCTTGTCGGCGGTGAGGAAGCCGATGCCCCAGACGTCGGAGGCGAGGCGGTACGGCTGGTTCTTCACGACCCCGATCGAGGCGTCGCCGTACTTCTTGTAGATGCGGACGGCGATGGACGTGGACACCTCGACGGTCTGGAGGAAGAGCATGACCTCCTTGATCGCCTTCTGTTCCTCCCAGGCGTCGGCGATCTTCTTGGTCCGCTTGGGACCGAGACCGGGGACCTCGATGAGCCGCTTGGGCTCCTCCTCGATGATCTGGAGCGTGTCCAGGCCGAAGTGCTGCGTGATCCGGTCGGCGAAGATCGGACCGATGCCCTTGACGAGGCCGGAGCCGAGGTAGCGGCGAATGCCCTGGACTGTGGCCGGGAGGACGGTGGTGTAGTTCTCCACGGTGAACTGCTTGCCGTACTGGGGGTGCGACCCCCAACGGCCCTCCATACGGAGGGATTCGCCGACCTGGGCACCGAGCAGCGCGCCGACGACGGTGAGCAGGTCGCCGCCGCCCCTGCCGGTGTCCACGCGCGCGACGGTGTAGCCGTTGTCCTCGTTGGCGTAGGTGATGCGTTCGAGTACGCCTTCGAGGACGGCGAGCCGTCGTTCCCCGGTCCCCTGCTGGGCCGTCTTCTGATCGGGCATGATCCGACCGTACCGCCAGGGTGTGACAGGGGTGGGGGACCAGGGGATCGGTGAGCCCTGTACGGCCCGCCGTGCGCCGCGAGTGACCCGGTAGCGGTAATTGGGGCTGTCCCCCATGTCTCCGCACGGCCCGGCGCGGACGCTGAAGCCGTGCGCCGCCGCTTCGACCAGCGGTCGGCACGAGTTCGGCATGAGCGTGTTCGACGACAGGAGCAACATGGCTGTGTCAACCCGCAGGGGATTACAGGCGGCAGTGACGGCGGCGGGGGCGGCGCTGCTCGTACCCACCGGCCCGGCGTCCGCCGCGACGGGGGCGGCGCAGGCAGGCGCGACGGTGGTGCAGGCCAACGCGGCGTTCATCTTCGTCAACGCGGCGGACGGGGAGCGGAACAGGATCTTCATCAACCCGACCGGCAGCACCGTCACCGTCATCGACAACGGGGCGTCCACTTCGGCGGGCGTGGGGTGCGCGCTCAACGGTGACGGTTCCGTCTCCTGCCCGGCCGGCAACCGGACGATCATGGTCGTCGCCGGCGACCAGCAGGACACCATCGCCCAGTGAACCGGCCTGCGCGCCTCGATCAACGCCGGACCGGGCAACGACACGGTGTTCGCCCAGGACGCCACCGCCCGTCAGTCCCTGGCGGGCGGAGAGGGACGGGACACGCTGCTGAGCGGCAGCGGCGCCGACGTCCTCGTCGGGGGGCCGGGCGTCGACACTCTGAACGGCGGTGTGGGCAACGACGTCCTGGACAACGTCGATCAGGCTTCGGGCGACTCCGCGCAGGGCGGGGACGGCAGGGACAGCTGCACGTCGGACCCCGGGGACCAGGAGCTCGTCTGCGAGTCCTGAGCCGGTCCCCGGTCTCCGGTCTCCGGTCCCGGTCCCATGCGGGTGGCTCCGGCCGGTGCACTTCGTGATGGGCCATAACGTCGTGATGGGCCGTCGGCTTCGGCCGGCGGCCCGTCGCGTTGGGGGCTTGCGGTGCGTTCGGCAGCGGGGGATGACCGGTGGTTGTCCGGATCACGCTCGGCCGGTCGTCTCGTCGTCGATGGCTCAGTACTCAGTACTCAGTCGATACAGAACTCGTTGCCCTCGATGTCCCGCATCGGGATGCACGCGTCCTGGCCGTCGTACAGGGTTCGTACGTGTACCGCGCCGAGCGGGACCAGTCGTGCGCGCTCGGCCTCAAGTGCGGCGAGGCGCTCCTCACCCACGAGTCCGGTGCCGACCCGCACGTCGAGATGCAGCCGGTTCTTGGCGGCCTTCCCTTCGGGTACGCGCTGGAAGTACAGGCGCGGGCCCACGCCTGAGGGGTCGACGCAGGCGAACCACGCGTCCTGTTCCTCGGCCGGCAGCGCGCGCTGGTAATCGTCCCAAGTGGCGAACCCCTCCGGTGGTGGCGGCACGACGTACCCCAGCACCTCGCACCAGAAACGAGCGAGGCGCTCGGGTTCCGCGCAGTCGAAGGTGACCTGGAACTGCTTGATCGATGCCATCGGCCCATCGTAGAGACGGCGCCCTTCGCCGCCTCCCGGGCCCGCCCCGGCCAGGCTGGCGATGCCGCCCCTGCCCGGAGAGGCCTACACGCTCCTTCTCGACCTCTTGAGGGCGCCGATGAAGGCGGTGAAGGAGGGGGTGGGGAAGGTGAGGGTGGCGCGGGTCGGGGTCTTGGAGTCCCGGACGGCTGTGTGGGTCGGGGTGGTGGCTATCTCGACGCAGTTGTCACCGTCGCCGTCGCCGGAGTAGGACGACTTTCTCCAGTTTCTCATCGAGCCCTCACAACTCTTTCGCCAGCCGATTGATGAAGTCACGCGACCTGTTCGGTGCGAGCGATACGGCTTCCACCTTACGGAAACGCATTCGATAACTGGCGAGTTGAGCCTCGGAATCAATGAACATCGAGCCGTGAGGAGCGTCGCGCACCACTGTGTCCAGCTTGGGCACGGGACCACCGACGTATGTCATGGCACTTGAGGCTCTGCCGAAGCCGTCCAGGTCGAAGGGGATGGCACGCAACGTGATGCGGTCCACCTCGGAAAGCTCCAGGAGCTGGGCAAGTTGAGCACGGGCTGCAGCACGGCTACCGACCCTGATACGTAGCGCTGCCTCATGGATCACGATCTCGTGCGGAAAGGCGACCTTGCCGTGACGGGCCATACGATGGCAGACGCGCAAGTCGAGTTCTTCGCGCGTCAGTTCGGGCAACCTGGACGAGAAGACGGCACGCGCGTACTCCTCTGTCTGGAGGAGGCCGGGTACGTACAGGATGGCCACGTCCCGCTGGAACGCGGCGCACTGATCGAGTTCCGACAGGTCCAGGAACCGCGTGGGCAACCTGCCCCGGTATTCCTCCCACCAACCCCGCGTGCGTTCCGCAGCCATACCAGCAAGCGCGTCAATGAACTCCGTGTCCGCGCAGGCGTAATGGGATGCGAATCGGCGCAGCCGCCCCTCGCTCACGCCGATGAGCCCCGACTCGATGTGACTGATCTGCACTCTGTTCATCCCGAGGAGCGCCGCTGCCTGGACAGCCGTCAGGCCGGCGGCCTCCCGGAGCCTGCGCAATTCGACGCCGAGGCGCACCTGGCGGGCTGTCGGTTCACGCCTCTGGACCATGAGTTGCTCTCCTCTTTCGGGCCGGAACCGCCGTTCGGCTTGCTCCGGATTACAGATTACCCCTACCGTCAGTGATGCGCCGACCACGCTACGGAAGCGCACCGCCCCGTCGCGCCATGACGGCTGCGGCAATGCCACCGTGCCCCAGATCCCCCCTCACCCAACGGAGTTGATGCCCCATGCCCGAAACCTGGGACTACACCCTCCAGATCCCCAACGACCCCAGAGCGGTGCCCATCTGCCGTCGCACCCTGCGGCTGATCCTCACCATGCACGGCCTCATCGGGCTCGTGGACGTCGCCGAGTTGCTCGCCGCCGAGCTGATTTCCAACGCCGTACGGCATACGAAGGGGCCCGCCGCTCTTCGGGTGCGGCGGTCGGTGGAGGGCATGGTGTGGATCGGGGCGTGGGACGCCGATCCCGAACCGCCGGAGCCGCCGGTGCCGTTGGGGCGGGTGGGTGAGCAGGAGGAAGGGCGAGGGCTGGGGATCGTCGTGGCCTGTGCGACGTACTGGGGGTGGATGCCGTCGGCCCGGTTCGGGGAGCGGGGCAAGTACGTGTGGTGCGAGTTGGCGGCGGCTTAGGGTCCTCTTGACTCACCCTCTCGCCCAGGTGAAGTCATGCGGTCGCGATCTCCCCGGTCACGATGGTGGAGTTGCGTGATCCGCGGATAGGGTCGTCGGGATCTCAGGGCTACCGCAGGAGGCGCCGCGACCGTGGGGAAGGCCCGCACACTCGCTGAGGTGTACCGGCAGTTCGGTGAGGTCGACGCCGCCGGGACATCGCCGCTGTACGAGCGCGTCGCCGTCGCCCTGAGCGAGTCCGACGAGGCGCTGCGCGCCATCGAGGCGGCGCCGGCGCGCAAGCGGCATCCCACGCTGATCCTGGCCGCGCTGCAGGATCTCGCCCTCGCCGGACGCGCCCCGGCGTTGGCCGCGGCCTATGCGACCGCGGACGGCGACGCCGCCACCGACGCGGCGATCGACACGCTGTTGCGGATGACCGACTCGGTCGTGGCCATCGCCGCGCGTCGGCGGACGCCGACCAACGGGAACGGGAACGAGAACGGGCGCTGCGCCGTGCTGTATCCGGCCATCGCCGAGGCCGCGCGCCGGGTGGGCGCGCACACGGTCGGGCTGATCGACGTGGGCTGTTCGGCCGGGCTCAATCTCCATGTCGACCGTGTCGGCATCACGTACGGCGACGGGCTTTCGCTGGGCGACCCCTCGTCTCCCGTGCGGGTGTCGTGTTCGGTCGTGGGAGACCGGCCCGTCCCGACGCGGGCGATGCCCGACGCCGTCGCCCGGGTCGGCATCGACCCCGATCCGGTCGACGTGACCGACCCGGACGACGTCCGATGGCTGCGTGCCTGTCTGTGGCCGGATCGGTCGGGGCAGTCGGATCGGCCGGGTCAGTCGGAGCGGCCAGGTCAGCCGGGTCAGCCTGAGCGGGTCGCGGCGCTCGAAGCCGAGATCGCGTTGGTGGCGACGGCACCTCCGCTATTGCTCCGGGGTGACGCCGTCGACCTCCTGCCCGACGCCTTCGCCCAAATCCCCGCCGACACTCTGCCGGTCGTCACCACTACGTGGGCACTGTCGCGCCTCCCGCTGGAGAGCCGCCTGCGCTTCCTGCACCGTCTCGACGAAGCGGCGGCCGGGCGGGCGGTGGCGTGGGTGTCGGCGGAGGGGGTCGGGGTCGCACCGGCGATCCCCACGCTCGGTGATCGCCGTGCCTCCGGCCACAGCGTCATCGGGCTGGCGGTGTTCGACGGGGCTGCCCTGCGGGCCGAGGCCGTGGGCCGCTGCTGGTCCCGGGGCCGCATGTTGACGTGGCTGGCGGACGCGTAGGTCCTCGTTTCGACTGTCGGGCCAGGCGCCGTCGGCCCACGGGTGGGGTCGGCGGCGGGGAGATGTACGGCCGGGCCGGATCTCTTACCGCTTCCGGCGGCTCGGCTTCGTACCGTCACGCCCCCTCAGCCCCCTCGGCACCCTTTCAAGCCCCCCACACCCCCTCCCACCCCTCGGTCACGATTGAATTTCAGCCACCCTCGCACCCTTGCTTCAGGCCTATGGAATCGATTCCAATCGGTCGTGTAATCGATTCCAATCGGTCGTGTAATCGATTCCACAAGGAGGTGGAGCGGCGATGGCCGGCATCAAGGATGTCGCGGCCGAGGCGGGGGTGTCCGTCGCCACGGTGTCGCGGGTGCTGAACGACCATCCGTCGGTCAGCGCGGACGCGCGGACGCGTGTGCTGGCCGCCGTCAAGGCGCTCGGCTACCGCCCGAACGCCGTCGCCCGCTCCCTGCGCACCGACCAGACCCACACCCTCGGGCTGGTCATCAGTGACGTGATGAATCCGTACTTCACCGAGCTGGCGCGGTCCGTCGAGGAGGCGGCGCGGGCGCTCGGGTACAGCGTGATCATCGGGAACGCCGATGAGCGGCCCGAGCTTCAGGATCATCACGTACGGAATCTGCTCGACCGGAGGGTCGACGGGGTGCTCGTCTCGCCGACCGACGGTGGGTCGCCACTGATGCTGGACGCCGCGCGGGCCGGGACGCCGATGGTGTTCGTGGACCGGTGGATCCCGGGCGTGGATGTGCCCGTGGTGCGTGCGGACGGGCGGGCCGCCGTCCGGGATCTCGTCGCCCATCTTCACCGGCTCGGGCGGCGGAAGCTCGCGATCATCGCCGGGCCCGCCGCCACCACCACCGGCCGGGAGCGGGTCGAGGCCTTTCGGGAGGCCCTCGCCGAGCACGGGCTGCCGCTGCCGGACGCGTACATAGGGCAGGGCGACTTCCAGGCGGAGAGCGGGCGGCGGGTGACCGAGGGGTTTCTCGATCTGGCCGAGCCGCCCGAGGTCGTCTTCGCCGCCGACAACCTGATGGCACTGGGCGCGCTGGACGCCGTACGCGCGCGTGGGATGCGGGTTCCCGAGGACGTCGGGCTGGCCGCCTTCGACGACATCCCGTGGTTCGTGCACACCGATCCGCCGATCACGGCGGTCGCGCAGCCGACGGGTGAGCTGGGGCGGGCCGCCGTACGCGCGCTGGTCGACCGGATCGAGGGGCGGCCCCCGCAGTCCGTCACCCTCCCCGCCCGTCTCGTCGTACGCCTCTCGTGCGGCGAGTCCCCCGCCCAGGCACCTACCGACTCCCCCATCGACACCCCCGTCGAGTCCCCCGTAACGAACAGGAGCACGTCGTGAGCGACCCGGACGAGTTGCTGCGCATCGAAGGCATACGCAAGACCTTTCCCGGTGTGGTCGCGCTGGACGGCGTCGACTTCGATCTGCGCCGGGGCGAGGTGCATGTCCTGCTCGGTGAGAACGGCGCGGGCAAGAGCACGCTGATCAAGATGCTCTCCGGCGCCTACACCCCCGACGCGGGGCGGATCCTGGCCGGTGGCGAGGAGGTGCGCATCCATGGCGCGCAGGACTCCGAGCGGCTGGGGATCGCCACCATCTACCAGGAGTTCAACCTGGTGCCCGACCTGACGGTCGCCGAGAACATCTTTCTGGGGCGGCAGCCCCGGCGCTTCGGGATGATCGACCGGAAGCGGATGGAGGCCGACGCCGCCGAGCTGCTGGAGCGGGTGGGGGTCAGCGTCTCGCCACGCGCGCGTGTGCGTGAACTCGGGATCGCCCGGCTTCAGATGGTCGAGATCGCCAAGGCGTTGAGCCTCGACGCGCGCGTGCTGATCATGGACGAGCCGACCGCCGTGCTGACGACCGAGGAGGTCGAGAAGCTTTTCGCCATCGTGCGACGGCTGCGTGAGGATGGGGTGGGCGTCGTCTTCATCACCCATCATCTGGAGGAGATCGCCGCTCTGGGGGACCGGGTGACCGTCATCCGGGACGGGAAGAGCGTCGGGCAGGTGCCCGCCTCCACGTCCCAGGACGAGCTCGTACGGCTCATGGTCGGGCGGTCGATCGAGCAGCAGTACCCCAGGGAGCAGGGGGGATCTCCTTCGGCCTCCGACTCCGACTCCGACTCCGACTCCGACTCCGACTCCGGGGACGCGTTGCTCGTCGTCGAAGGGCTCACCCGCGACGGCGTGTTCCACGACGTGAGTTTCGCGGTGCGGGCCGGTGAGGTCGTCGGCATCGCGGGGCTCGTGGGGGCCGGGCGTACGGAGGTCGTGCGGGCCGTGTTCGGCGCGGATCCGTACGACAAGGGGGCCGTGCGGGTCGGGGGGTCGGTCGTTCGCAAGGACGATGTCAACGCCGCCATGGCCGCCGGGATCGGGCTCGTGCCCGAGGACCGCAAGGGGCAGGGGCTGGTGCTCGACGCGTCCGTCGAGGAGAACCTCGGGCTGGTGACCCTGCGGGGCGCCACCAAGGGCGGGTTCGTCGACCTGAAGGGGCAGCGGGAGAGCGCCGCCCGGGTCGCCGAGCGGCTCGGGGTCCGGATGGCCGGGCTGCACCAGCACGTCCGTACCCTCTCCGGCGGCAATCAGCAGAAGGTCGTCATCGGCAAGTGGCTGCTGGCGAACACCAAGGTGCTGATCCTCGACGAGCCGACGCGCGGGATCGACGTCGGCGCCAAGGTCGAGATCTACGAGCTGATCAACGAGCTGACGGCCGCCGGTGCCGCCGTACTGATGATCTCCAGTGACCTGCCCGAGGTGCTCGGAATGAGCGACCGGGTGCTGGTCATGGCCCAGGGGCGGATCGCGGGCGAACTCGCCGCCGCCGAGGCCACCCAGGACGCCGTGATGGCACTCGCCGTCTCCCACCCCACCACAGCCGCAAAGGAAACGGAGGCCCCCGGTGGCCACTGACACGCTCAAGAGTTCGACGGGCGCGAGTGGCGCCTCGGGTGCCTCGGGTGCCTCGGGTGCCTCGGGGATTCGCCGGCTCCTGCTCGACAACGGCGCGCTCACCGCGCTCATCGTCCTGGTCGTCGCGATGTCGGTGCTGTCCGGCGACTTCCTGACGGCCGACAACCTGCTCAACATCGGTGTCCAGGCCGCCGTCACCGCGATCCTCGCGTTCGGTGTGACCTTCGTGATCGTCTCGGCGGGCATCGACCTGTCGGTCGGCTCGGTGGCCGCCCTGTCGGCCACCGTCCTTGCCTGGAGCGCCACTTCGGAGGGCGTACCGGTCTGGATAGCCGTGATCCTCGCGATCGGCACGGGCATCGCGTGCGGTCTCGTCAACGGTTTCCTGATCTCGTACGGGAAGCTGCCGCCGTTCATCGCGACGCTCGCCATGCTGTCGGTGGGGCGCGGACTGTCGCTGGTGATCTCGCAGGGCAGCCCGATCGCGTTCCCGGAGTCGGTGTCGCACCTGGGTGACAACCTGGGCGGCTGGCTGCCGGTGCCGGTCCTGGTGATGCTGGTGCTGGGCGGTGTGACGGCTGTGATCCTCGGCCGGACGTACATCGGGCGTGCCATGTACGCGATCGGCGGCAACGAGGAGGCCGCCCGGCTCTCCGGGCTGCGGGTGAAGCGGCAGAAGCTCGCGATCTACGCGCTGTCCGGGCTGTTCGCCGCCGCCGCGGGCATCGTGCTCGCCTCCCGGCTCTCCTCCGCGCAGCCGCAGGCCGCGCAGGGCTACGAGCTGGACGCGATCGCGGCGGTCGTCATCGGCGGCGCCTCGCTGGCCGGTGGCACGGGCAAGGCGTCGGGGACGCTGATCGGCGCGCTGATCCTGGCGGTGCTCAGGAACGGCCTCAACCTCCTGTCCGTGTCCGCCTTCTGGCAGCAGGTCGTGATCGGTGTCGTCATCGCGCTGGCCGTGCTGCTCGACACCGTGCGGCGCAAGGCGGGGGCGACTCCGGTGCCGGCGGGGGCCGGTGGGTCCGGGGACCGGAAGAAGCAGGCGATGACCTATGTGCTCGCCGCCGTCGTCGCGGCGGCCGTCGTGGGCGCGACCTCCTTCCTGCACAACGGGTCGTCGGCGGCGAAGAGCGAGAAGATCGGGCTGTCGCTGTCGACGCTCAACAACCCGTTCTTCGTGCAGATCCGGGCCGGCGCCCAGGACGAGGCGAAGAAGCTGGGTGTGGACCTGTCGGTCACCGACGCGCAGAACGACGCCTCGCAGCAGGCCAACCAGTTGCAGAACTTCACCAGCGAAGGCCTCGGCACGATCATCGTCAACCCGGTGGACTCCGACGCGGTGACCCCGGCGGCGAAGGCCGTCAACAAGGCGGACATCCCGCTGGTGGCCGTCGACCGCGTGGTCAACGGCGCGAACACGGCCGCGCTCGTCGCCTCCGACAACGTCAGCGGCGGCAGGCTCGCCGCCAAGTCGCTCGCCGAGAAGCTGGGCGGCAAGGGCGAGATCGTCATCCTCCAGGGCCAGGCGGGCACCTCCGCCAGCCGGGAGCGCGGCGCCGGCTTCGCCGAGGGGCTGAAGGCCTACCCGGGCATCAAGGTGCTGGCCAAGCAGCCCGCCGACTGGGACCGCACCAAGGGTCTCGACGTGATGACGAACCTCCTCCAGTCCAACTCCGGCGTCGACGGCGTCTTCGCGGAGAACGACGAGATGGCGCTCGGCGCGATCAAGGCGCTCGGCTCCAAGGCCGGAAAGTCCGTCCAGGTCATCGGTTTCGACGGTACGGCGGACGGGCTCAAGGCCGTCGAGGCGGGCACGCTGTACGCGTCGGTCGCGCAGCAGCCGGCCGAACTCGGCAGGATCGCGGTGCGCAACGCGGTGAAGGCGGCCGAGGGCGAGAAGGTCGAGAAGTCGGTGATGGTGCCGGTGAAGGTGGTCACGTCCGAGAACGTGGCCGAGTTCAGCGGCTGACGGCGAGGACTGACGGACGAGAGGGAGCACGCATGTACGACTACGACCTGCTGGTCGTGGGATCGGCCAACGCCGACCTGGTGATCGGTGTCGAGCGGCGGCCGGGCGCCGGGGAGACCGTGCTCGGCTCGGACCTGGCCGTGCACCCGGGCGGCAAGGGCGCCAACCAGGCGGTCGCGGCGGCCCGGCTCGGGGCGCGTACGGCCCTGCTGGCCCGGGTCGGCGACGACGGCAACGGGCGGCTGCTGCTCGACTCGCAGCGGGCGGCCGGGGTCGACACGGCCGGGGTGCTGGTCGGCGGGGCGCCCACCGGGGTCGCGCTGATCACGGTGGACCCGTCGGGCGACAACAGCATCGTCGTCTCCCCCGGCGCCAACGGGAAGTTGACCCCCGAGGACGTACGGGCGGCCGACGCGCTGCTGCGGGCCTCGCGGGTGGTCTCGGCGCAGTTGGAGATCCCGTTGGAGACGGTGGTGGAGGTCGTACGGCGGCTGCCGGAGGGCACGCGGTTCGTGCTGAACCCGTCGCCGCCACGGGAGTTGCCCGACGAGGTGCTGGCCGCCTGTGATCCGCTGATCGTCAACGAGCACGAGGCGCGGATCATCGTCGGGGGTGAGCCGGCGGGCTCGCCCTCGCCGGAGGACTGGGCGCGGGCGCTGCTGGCGCTCGGGCCGCGTTCGGTGGTCGTGACGCTGGGCGCGGAGGGGGCGTTGGTCGCCGACGCCGAGGGGAGTGCGCGGGTGCCCGCCGTGAAGGTGGACGCCGTGGACACCACCGGGGCCGGGGACGCGTTCACCGCCGCGCTCGCGTGGAGGCTGGGGGCGGGCTCGGCGCCGGCCGAGGCCGCCGCGTACGCGGCCCGGGTCGGGGCCGCCGCCGTCACCAGGGCCGGGGCGCAGGTGTCGTTCCCGACCGCCGAGGAGGTCGCGGCGCTGTGAAGCGGGCCGGGATACTCAATCGTCATCTGGCGGGCGCCCTCGCCGAGTTGGGGCACGAACACGGGGTGCTGGTGTGCGACGCGGGGATGCCGGTGCCGGACGGGCCGCGCGTGGTCGACCTGGCGTTCCGGGCCGGGGTGCCGTCGTTCGCGGAGGTGCTGGACGGGCTGCTCGACGAGATCGTGGTCGAGGGGGCGACCGCCGCGCGCGAGGTGCGGGGCGCGAACCCGGAGGCGACGGCACTGTTGGAGGACCGCTTCCCCGACCTGGAGCTGGTCTCCCACGAGAAGCTCAAGGAGCTGTCGGCGGGCGCGCGGCTGATCGTGCGCACCGGGGAGGCGCGGCCGTACGCGAATGTGCTGCTGCGGTGCGGGGTGTTCTTCTAGCGGAGGA
The DNA here is from genome assembly GCF_009184865.1 of Streptomyces phaeolivaceus. Classification (NCBI taxonomy): domain Bacteria; kingdom Bacillati; phylum Actinomycetota; class Actinomycetes; order Kitasatosporales; family Streptomycetaceae; genus Streptomyces; species Streptomyces phaeolivaceus. The sequence continues at coordinate 3,473,215 of NZ_CP045096.1, forward strand.
ACTGCCGGAAGGTGTGCGGAGCCGGAAGGTGCGCGGAACGTTTCGAGGGGCCCGGTCCACTGGACCGGGCCCCTCGGCTTTTCCCTCCCCGTCAGAACTCCCCCGATCCCCCCGGATCCCCCTCCGAGAAGTCCTGATGCCAAGTACGACCCGCCGGGTGCGGGGAGGGTTGTACGGGTGTCTCAAGATTTTTTCGGAGCCGGAGCCGGAGCCGGAGCGGCGGTCGGACGTGACCCTCGCCACGGGGCTGTTCGATTTATGTCCCGATGGTGTCACTTCACCGGCAAGTGCGTTGCGGGTGCAACGCGTTGTGGGAGAGCATGTTCGGGACGCAGGTGAAGACGTACACGCAGACGTGGATGAACCGGACACACGGGGGTGGAACGACGTGAAGTTCGACATGGGGTCGACGACCCTGGCGGATCTCGGGAAGAGCACGGTCGGATCGAGCGACGACCTGGGGACGCTGATTCAGCTGCTGATCAGCGCGGCGGAACCGCTGGAGGGCAAGTTCAACGGCGCGGGCAAGCTGGCGTTCGACTCGTTCAAGAGCCGCGCGGACGAGATCACGGCCGACCTCAACGGCTCGCTCGCCGCGATCCTCGGCGGTCAGTCGGGCATGGACAACGCGTTCGGCACGGGTGACGTGGAGTCCCAGGACAACGCCAACCAGAACATGGGGCTGGCCAACTTCGACGCGGCCCGCTTCGGCGCCCGATAGGACGAGGGGGAATTCTCCATGGCTCAGAACCAGGACCGCCGTTCGTACGACACCGGTGCCTCGGGTGAGGTGCAGACCGCGCTCGGCACGATCGTGGGGCAGTTGGAGCGGGTGCTCACCGACCGCGACGCCGCCGTGAAGGCCGCGATGACCGAGTTCCAGGCCGACGGTGTCTCGGACGACTACCACGGCAAGGAAGAGCGCTGGAAGAAGGCCGCGGGCGAGGTCCGCGAGATCATCCGCCTGGTGCGCACCACGCTCGAACAGAACGACGGCACCGCGCAGTCCACGCTGGCCAAGGCCCGCGCGGCGGTCGACCAGATCGGCTGAGAACGCGGATCGGCTGAAAGAGAAGTGAACGGGGTTCCGTAGCCGTGGCAGCGCAGGATTACGACAGCCAGTTGCTGGAGTCGGTGTCGGTGCGGCGCCGACGGCTGCGGGACGCCCTGCTGTTCGGGGCGCAGCGGCAGCGGCGCTCGGTGGACGAACGGATCGGGAAGGTCTTCGCCGGGATCGTCATCGCGGCGGTGATGTGCGCGGGATGTGTGGGGTGGTCGTTCGTGTCGAACCGCATCATCGGGAAGAGTCCGTACGGGGGTTCGGTGCAGCCCTCGGTCACTCCGTCCCCCACGTTTTCCACAGGGTTTTCCACAGCCCCGACCGGCGATTCCGCCCGGTGATAGGTTCGATCGCGTGATGGCTACGGGGACATCGGGGCAGGCCACGGGTGGTGCGCGGACGGCGCTCAGCCGGGTCACGCTGGTCGGTGAGCGGCGGCGGGTGGACCTTGTGCTGCCCTCGCGGGAACCGGTCGGGCTGCTGCTCCCGGAGATCATGCGCCTGCTCGACGACCGGGTCGGCGAGCGGCCCGAGTCGCGGCATCTGGTCACGGCGGACGGCTCCGCGCTGGCGCACGACGGCACGCTGGAGTCGGCCGGGGTCCCGGACGGCGCGGTGCTGCGGCTGGTCCGGGCCGAGGACGCGCCGTCGGCGCCGGTCGTGCACGACGTCACGGACGAGGCGGCCGAGGATCTCGACGCCCGGGGCGGGCGCTGGCGGCCGGCCGCGCGCCGCGTCACCGCCGGGTTCGCCACGGTCGGCTGGGCCCTGGCCGCCGGGATGTTCGCACGGGCCGCGTACGAGCCCGGTGTCGTCGCGGGCGCGCTGCTCGGCGTCGCGCTGGTGGCCGCGCTCGCGGGCGCGCTGCTGGGGCGGTCCGGGAAGCGGGCGCTGTCGACGACCCTGATCGCGACGGCGGGCGCGCTGGGACTGCTCGGCGCGTCCACGTCGGCGGAAGCACAGAACTGGTCCGGGACTCCGCAGGTCGCGGCGATGGCCGCGGCCGGGGTCGGCACACTCGCCCTGCTCGGGCTGTTCACCCCGCTCGGTCGGGGCGGGCTGGTCGGCGCGGGGGCGCTGGCCGGGGCCTCGGTGTGCTGGCTGGGGGTCGCCGCGGCCGTCTCCGGCTCGGTGTCGCCGTCGGTGTCGGAGCAGGCCGAGGTGGGGGCCGTGCTCGCCGTGGTCTGCGTGGTCGTGCTCGGGCTGCTGCCCCGGCTGGCGTTGATGGCGTCGGGGCTGTCCGGGCTGGACGACCGGCGTTCCGGGGGTGCCTCAGTGAGCCGCCTGCAGGTGTCGGCGGCGCTGACCGCCACACACCGGGGGCTGGCGCTGGCGACGGTCACCCTGGCCGTCTCGGCGACCGCCGCCGGGGTGTTCGCGTTGCGGGCGCCGACCAAGTGGACCGTGCTGCTGGCCGCCGTCACCATGGTCGTCCTCGCGCTGCGCGCACGGGCGTTCCCGCTGGTCGCGGAGGTCGTGGTGCTGCTGGGCGCGGCGGCCGTGCTCGCCTTACGGCTGGTCTCGGCCTGGCTGGACCGCTCCGGCGAGGCGGCCGGTCCGCTCGCCGTCCTCGTCCTGCTCGCCGCGCTGCCGCTGCTGGTGCTCGCCGTGCGGCCCGCCGAGCATGTGCGGGTACGGCTGCGGCGTTTCGGCGACACCCTCGAATCCATCGGCGTCATCACCCTGTTCCCGCTGCTCATCGGGGTGTTCGGCGTGTACGGACGACTGCTCGACACGTTCGCTTAGGAGCTGGGGGCCGCACATGGCGCAGTCAGGGGACGCAGGGGACTGGCAGCGGGACGTCCTGCGTGAGCTGGGCCGGCAGCAGGCGACGGACGGGGGCGCCGACGCCGCGTCCGGGCCACCGGCACCGCCTCGGCGGGCCGAGCCGACGCTGAGGCTGGTGCGGTCGGTGCCGGCGGAGGCGTCCGAGCCGCCGGGCAGGTCGGAGAGGACCGAGCCGCCGGGGTCCCCTCAGGAGGCCGGGGGCGACCCGGGCGCGCGACCGGCACCGGCCCACGGCCTGCCCGCCGGGCAGCCACCGGGGCGGGAGGCCGTCGCGCCGCCGTCGGTACTGCCCGCCGCGCAGGTGCCGGGCGTCGTAGGACCGCCCGTGACGTACGCGCCCGCCGTGGCCCCCCGCACGGGGCTGCCCCGGGCCGCCGCGCAGTCGTCGGGTGCGGCCGGTGATGCGCGGCGGCCGCAGACGGCCGGTGACACGGACCGGCCGGCGGAACCCGTCGGTCACCCCGCACCCGGCGCCGGGGCCGCGCCCGGCGCACCGGGCGCACCGGGGTCCGAGGCGCCCCCGGCCCCGGCATCCCCCGCCGCATCCCCCGCCGCCCCGGCCACCCGCGCCACCCACACCCCCCAGACCCCTCTGCGGGCCCCCGACGCCGTGCCCACCATCGATCCCCGGCTGGCGCACGCCCTCGGGCGGCCTCAGCACGGGGAGTCGGTGGCCCGTCGGACCGGGCGGTCGATCCGGAAGCTGGCCTCGTCGGCGGCGCGGGACGTGGCGGAGGAGACGCGGATCGCGCGGGAGTTGCAGCAGCCGGTGACGACGGGGCGGGTGATCGCCGTGACGTCGATCCGGGGCGGGGTCGGGAAGTCGACGACGGCCGCGCTGCTGGGGCGGACGTTCAACCACTACCGGCACGACCCGGTGCTGACGATGGAGGCGGACGCCACGCTGGGCACGCTGCCGGTGCGGATGGGCGCCGACTCGGTGCGCTGGACGGCGGCCGACCTCGCGCGGATCCTCAACCCGGCGATGCGGCTCACCGATGTCACCGGGTATCTGGTGCCGGTGTCCGACGGCGGCTGGCTGCTGCCCGGGAGCCAGGGCCGGGTCGGGGCCCCGCTGGACATCCGTACGTACCGCACGGTCACCCTCGCGCTGCGGCGCTACTTCGCGGTGACGGTGGTGGACTGCGAGACCCTGCCGGGCGAGGTGGCCCGGACGGCGATGGACACGGCCCACGCGCGCGTGGTCGTCGCCCCGATGACCGCCGAGGGGGTCAACGGCACCCGTCAGGTCCTGGACTGGCTCGGCCAGTTGCCGCACTCCGCGCTGGCCTCGACCGTCGTCGCGCTGACCGCGGGCTCCCCCGACCTCACGCTGGACCTGAGGACGGCGGTCGCCCACCTCAAGGAGGCGGGCGTCCATGTCGTCCCCCTCCCCTACGACCGCCATCTCGCCCAGGGCGGCCCCATCCGCACGGCCCTGCTCGGCCAGGAGACCCGGGAGGCGGCGATCACGCTCGCGGCCGAGGTGATGACCCGCGCGGTGAGGATGCGATGAGCCCTGCCCGCGTCGGAAAGATCGGAAAGACACGAGAAGGGGCCCGGTCGTGACCCAGCAGGTGATCCACCGGCCCGCGCGGAGCACCCGGCCGCTCCCGGCCACCGGTGCCCGGACGATCGAGCCGCCGCCCAACCTCCCGGAGGGCAAGGCGGGGACGTCGGCGACGGCGCTGCTGCCGATGGCCGGTGTCATGGGCTCGGTCGTGATGATGACCGTGATCCGGAACAGCCAGTTCGCGGCGCTCGGCGCGATCGTGCTGGTCTTCGCGCTGCTCGGCGCGGTTGCCCTCTTCCTCTCCCAGCGCGGCAAGGCCCAGCGCACCCGACGGACCCAGCGGGAACGGTATCTGGAGTATCTGGAGGAGCTGCGCGAGGAGTTCGGGGCCGACGAGCGGCAGCGGCGGCAGTTCGCGCGGGTGCTCGATCCGCCCCCGGAGGCACTGTACGACCTGGTGCGCGACCCCGCCCGGCTCTGGGAGCGGCGGCGGCGGGACGCGGACTTCCTGCGGGTGCGGGTCGGCACCGGTGACGTCCCGGTGGCGCATCTGGCCATCGGGCAGAACCAGGGCGGGGTGCTGACGCCGCCGGACCCGTTCATGCTGAACGAGGCGCGGGCGCTGCTGGCCCGGTACTCGGTCGCGGGCGGCTGCCCGATCACCGTGCCGTTGGACCGCGCGGGCAACGTCAGCGTGGTCGGTGACCGGGAGGGTGTGCTGCGGGTGGCCCGCGCGCTCCTCGTCCAGGTCGCCGTCACGCACGCCCCGGACGACGTGGCCATGGCACTCGGGGTGCCGGGCGAGCGGCTGGCGGACTGGGAGTGGGCGAAGTGGCTGCCGCATGTGCTGGACGCGCAGGAGCACGACGGTCCGGTGGCGGCCCGTCGGATCGCGCCGAGCCTGCCGCAGCTGGCCCGGCACTTCCGGCACGAGCTGGGCCGGCGTGCCTCGTACGCGGCGGAGGTGCGCCGGGGCCTCGCCGACCGCAAGGCGCTGAGGCTGGCGTCCCGCATGGTCGTGGTGAGCGACGAGTACGGGGAGACGGCCGCCGAACTGCCGCGTCCGGACACGGCGGTGGGGCTCGCGGACATGGGTGTCACGGTGCTGCATCTGCTGGAGGAGCAGGTGCACGAGCCCGATCAGGTGTCGGTGCGGATCACCGTGCGGGGCGATCGGGTGGTGGTGGAGGATCTCCGTGATCCGGACCCGCTCACGGTCGCGGAGCCGCACCCCGTCCCGGCCGCGCACGGCACCTGCGACCAGGTCACCGCCGCCGGTGCCGAGGGCCTCGCCCGGCTGCTGGCGCCGCTGCGGCTGTCCGCCGAGTCGGCCGCCGAGGGCGCCCCGGTCACCGGGCCCGTCGACTTCCCGGGCCTCCTCGGCATCGACGACCCGGCCGTGCTGAACCTGGCCGACCTGTGGGCGCCGCGCCGCGAGCGCGAGTTCCTGCGCGTCCCCATCGGCCTGACGGACCGCCATGAGCCGGTCCTCCTCGACCTCAAGGAGTCCTCCGAGCTGGGCATGGGCCCGCACGGGCTGTGCGTGGGCGCGACCGGCTCGGGCAAGAGCGAGTTGCTGCGCACCCTCGTGCTGGCGCTCGCCGCCACCCACTCCCCCGAGGATCTCGCGCTCGTCCTGGTCGACTACAAGGGCGGCGCGACCTTCGCCCCGTTCACCGAACTCCCGCACGTGGCCGGTGTGATCACCAACCTGGAGAACCAGGCGGGGCTGGTCGAGCGGGTGCACTCCAGCCTCGCGGGCGAGGTCAAGCGGCGGCAGCAGGTGCTGAAGGACGCGGGGAACGTGGCCGACATCGGGCACTACGCGGCGCTGCGCGCGACCCGGCGGCCCGATCTCGAACCGCTCCCGCATCTCTTCGTCGTGATCGACGAGTTCGGTGAACTCCTCACCGCCAAGCCGGACTTCATCGATCTGTTCCTGTCCATCGGAAGGATCGGCCGGTCCATCGGCGTCCATCTCCTGCTCTCCAGCCAGCGCATCGAGGGCGGCAAGCTCAAGGGGCTGGACACCTATCTGTCGTACCGGCTGGGGCTGCGCACCTTCTCCGCCGACGAGTCACGGACCGTGCTCGACACCACCGACGCCTTCCATCTGCCGCCGCTGCCGGGCTTCGGCTATCTGAAGGTGGACACCTCGACGTACGAGCGGTTCAAGGCGGGGTACGTGTCGGGCGCGTACCGGGGTCCCGCGCTGGTCGCGCAGGAGGACGACACGCCGCTGGCCTGGACGTATCCGACGTACAACACGCTCGACGGCACGCCCGGCGGCGGGTCGGCCGCGAGCGGGGCGGTCGACGAGCCGAAGGCGACCAAGCGGGAGACCGGGCCGACCGTGATGTCGGTGATGGTGGACCAACTCGCCTCCGCCACGCGGCCGGTGCGGCGGATCTGGCTGCCGCCGCTGCCGGACGCGATCACGCTGGACGCGGCGGCCGGGCCCGTCCGGGTGGATGAGCGAGGGCTTCGACTGGCGTCCGGGGAAGGCCCGTTGCGGGTGCCTCTCGGGGTGCTGGACGATCCGGCGAAGCAGTGGCAGGGGCACTGGGTGCTCGATCTGACGGTCGCGGGCGGGCACGCGGCGGTGATCGGCGGCCCGCAGTCCGGCAAGACGACACTGCTGCGGACGCTCGCGCTGTCGCTCGCCACGACCCACACCCCCGCCGAAGTCGCCATCTACGGCCTTGACTTGGTCGGTGGCGGACTCTCGGCCCTCTCCGGGCTGCCGCACGTCGGCGGGATCGCGGGCCGGGCCGACCGGGAGCGGGCCGCGCGGACGGTCGCCGAGGTCCGGACGATGCTGATCGAGCGGGAGGAGCTGTTCCGGGAGCACGGCATCGACTCGGTCGACCAGCTGCGGCGGCTGCGCGCCCAGGGAAAGCTGCGTGAGCTGGGCTCGACGGACATCGTGCTGCTCATCGACGGATTCGGGGCACTGCGCGACGAGTTCGCCGAGCTGGACGACACGGTCGTGGATCTGCTGAAGCGCGGGGGCGGGTACGGCATCCATGTCGTCGGCTCCATGCTGCGTTGGAACGACGTACGGATCGCGACGCAGTCGATGTTCGGGACACGGGTGGAGCTGCGGCTCAACGAGCCGAGCGATTCGAGCGTGGACCGCAAGCTCTCCGAGACGCTGTCGCCCGACACCCCGGGGCGGGTCCTGACCGACGGGAAGCTGTTCGCTCAGGCGGCCCTCCCCCGCCTCGACGGGCGGCCGTCGACGGGTGATCTCGGCCCGGCGCTGGAGGACGCGGCCCGGACGATACGGTCCACCTGGCACGGTGAACTGGCCGCGCCCGTAAGGGTGTTGCCGACCCGGCTGCCGTCCGATCGGCTGCCGTCGGTGGTCGCCGAGCCGCACCGGGTGCCGATAGGGGTGGACCAGGACGCCCTGGCGCCCGCCTTCCTGGACCTCTTCGGCCAGGACCAGCATCTGCTGATCCTCGGCGACAACGAGTGCGGCAAGACGAATCTGCTGAAGCTGGTCGCGGAGCGGCTCGTGGAGCGGTACTCGGACGAGGAGCTGGTCTTCGGTGTCTTCGACCCGAGGCGTGGACTGCGGGGTGTGATCCCGGAGCCGTACCGGGGCGGGTACGCGCACAACGCGAAGCTCGCGGCGGGGCTGGCGACGGGTATCGCGAGCGAGCTGGAGAAGCGGATGCCGCAGAGCGCCGACCCGGACGCGCTCACCGACGAGCCCGCGTTCGAGGGGCCCCGGATCGTGATCCTGGTCGACGACTACGACATCCTCACCACCGCCGGGCAGCAGCCGCTGTCGCCGTTCCTGCCCTATGTCTCGTCGGCGCAGGACATCGGGCTGCACTTCGTGATCACCCGGCGGGTGGCGGGCTCCTCCCGGGCGATGTACGAGCCGCTGCTGCAGACCCTGCGCGAGACCGGTACGGCCGCGCTGCTGATGACCGGTGAGCGGAGCGAGGGCCAGCTCTTCCCCGGCCTGTACGCCTCGGCGCAGCCGACCGGGCGCGGCACGCTGGTCCGCCGGGGCCGGGCCCACCAGCTGATCCAGACGGCACTCGACAGCGAGGAGGGCGACCGCCCGTGACCAAGGACGTCATCGCCCTCACCCCGAAGATGCCCGACGTCTGGGCCCTGATGACGAGTCTGTACGCGGGTGGCTCCGAGCTGGACCTGTCGGCGGCGGCCGAGGGCGCGGTGGTCCAGTTGCACGGGCCGGGCGGGCGTCCGCTGGTGTCCGTGGAGGCGCCGGTGCTGGTGCAGGTGCCCGGTGAGGCGGAGCGGCTGCTCGGGCAGGCCATGGAGACGCCGTTCTGGTGGACGGAGGCGCGGGCGTCCACGGCGGTGCCGGAGGCGGAGCGGCTCGCGGGGGTGGTGTGCGGGCGGCTCAACGCGCTGCTGGGCGGCGCCACCTGGCCGTCCGGGGCGGCGAGCACCGAGGTCGTGGACGTGTCCGCCGTGCCGTCGGCGGGGGCGGGGCAGCCGGCGGTGGACGTGGTGACCGAGCACGCGGCCGTCGTCCTCATCGACCGGCCGGTGGTGGCGCTGACCAGCTGGCTCGCGGAGATCATGCGTACGGCGGTGGCCTCCCGGCGCTCGCTCCAGATCGTCACGCCGCCCGGCGTACGTCTGACCCCGGCGGCCCGTACGACCCTCGCGCGCGTCCCCAACCGCTGGGTCGTCCAGGACCCGGAGTGCGGCTACTACGACGGGCTGTCGGGGGCGGTGCTGCGCTGGCGGGACGGGGCGTTCTCCCCCGCGTCGGCGGCGGACGGGACGACGGCGGTGGCCACCGCGTTCACCCGACCGAGCGGCGGCCCGGCAGACGGCTCGACCGGCGGCTCCGAGAGCGGCCCGGCGGGCGAGGAGGCTCCGGGGCGGCAGTTGGTCGTCGCCCTGCGTACCGTGCACCGGGCCGATGACCGGCTGCTGCTGGGCGGCGCGCTGGAGGCGGCCTGGAAGGCGCTGACGGGGGCGGCGCCGGCGGGCTGGGGCACCGCCGAGCCGGTCAACCTCCCTTGGTCGCCACGGCAGTTGACGGACCTGGCCCGGGAGCGGGCGCCCGAGCCCTCGCAGCTGATCGTGGTCGGCGCCCCGGAGCGGCCGGCGACGGCGACGGTCCGGGTGACGCGGACGACGAAGGGCGTGGAGGAGGACGCGGTCCTCACGCTCGGGTACACGGCCGGTGAGGAACCGCCGCTGGACCGGATCGAGGCGCTGGCCGACACCCTGGTCCGGGAGCACGGGCTGCGGACCATGCTGACCTCGGTGCGCGTGGCCCGCGCCGACCTCACGACCGCGCCCCGCCTCGAAGGCCCCCCGCTGCCCGCGACCTTCACCCTCGGCCCGGACGACGTCCACGCCATCGGCCTGGACCACGCCCGCCGCCCCCCGGTCGAGATCCGCCCCGAGCACCTGGGCCCGACGGCCCGCCCGGCCCTGCACTACCCCCTCGGCGACGGCACGGACACCGAGGCCTGGGGACGGCTCCAGCAGCTCACGGCCCATCTCAGGAGAGATCGTTCCCGGCCATCCGCACCCGCCCGGCAAGGGTGACTCGCGTCACTAACTCAACGACCAATACGAGCAGTACGAGCTCTGACGGATGAGGGATTTACCGGCCTGACCTGGGTCCCTAACCTCCCGGCAACAGCTGCCAGAAGGCACGCGCCAGGAGGAGAACCATGGCCAGATCAAGCCAGACCAGCACCCGACGCATCGTTGTCGCCGGGTGTGCCGCGACGCTCGCACTCGGCAGCCTGGCCGCCTGCGGCGGTGGTGACGGTGACGCGCCGAAGGTGGCGGAGAACAAGATCTCGGCGGGCCAGGTGCCGGACTACTACCCGGCGGACTACGCCGATCTGATCGCGGCGGCGGAGAAGGAGGGCGGCAAGCTCACCGTCTACTCGAACCTCGGCGACGAGAACATGGCGCCGATCGTCCGGGACTTCAAGAAGAAGTACGACTTCATCGAGACGGTCTCCGTCAACGAGCTGGACAGCGACGAGCTGTTCCAGAAGACGCTGTCGGAGAACGCGGCCGGGTCGTCCCCGGCGGATGTGCTGATCTCCAGCGCGGCGACGGCGTGGGCGGACTTCTCGGGCCGGAAGGACACGGTCCTGGAGTACGAGTCGCCCGAGCTGGAGGAGCTGGGCGCGAGCGCGGAGCTGCTGCCGAGCGTGTACTCGATGTCGCAGGACCCGATGACGATCGCGTACAACACCTCGCTGATGGAGACCCCGCCGACCACCCTGTCGGACTTCGCGAAGATCGTGACGTCGGACGAGGACACGTACAAGAACAAGGTGACGGTCCGCGACCCGGAGGGGTCCTTCGGGTTCACCGTGACCCGGGCGCTCACCGAGGGCAACCCGGAGGCCTGGGACGACCTGGAGAGGATCCTTCCGCTGACCCGCCCGGAGACCTCCTCCGGCACCCAGCTGGAGAAGATCGTCGCCGGTGAGTACACGGCCGGCTTCCTGATCAGCGCCTCCCCCGCCTACCCGGTGGTCGAGGACAGCGCCGGTCTGGTGAAGATCGTGTTCCCGAAGGACGGCACGGTCGTGCTGCCGCGCGGTCTCGGTATCGCCGCCGAGGCGCCGCACCCGGCGACCTCGAAGCTCTTCCTGGACTTCGCCCTCTCCGACGAGGGTCAGCGCGCGGTCGCCGAGGGCGGGCTCGCCTCGTACCGCGAGGGTGTGAAGGGCGAGGGCCTGCACACGTACCAGGAGGTCGTGGACGCGGTCGGCGAGGAGAACATCATCCACGTCAAGTACGAGCCGGTCTCCAAGGAGGACTCCGCGGCCTGGCTGGAGCGCTTCGACGGACTCCGTAAGTAGCCGGACTCCGTAGGCAGGCAGCTTTCAAGGACGATCGGAGTCAGTTCAGATGTCAACCCTCACCCAGCCACCCCGCACCCCGGCGGACGAGACACCCGCGGAGACCTTCCAGCCGCCGCGCTACCGCCGCCTCTTCGGCATCGGACGGGACACGGTCGTCCAGTACGCGGTCCTGGCGTTCCTCGCCGTCCTGGTGCTGGCCCCGATCGTCCCGACCCTCTACCAGAGCATCCGCAACCGCCCGCTCTACGAGGCGGGCGGGGCGTTCACCCTCAGCGGCTACACCGACCTCTTCACCAAGGCCGGCTTCGGCGAAGTCGCCCTGAACACCCTGCTGTTCGCGTCGCTGACCACGGTTCTGAGCCTCGCCATCGCGATCCCGATGGCCATCGTGGTCGTCCGCACGAAGCTGCCCGGCGGGCGGCTGATCGCGCTCGCCATGCAGTGGCCGTTCTTCATCTCGTCGCTGATCCTGGGCTTCGGCTGGATCATCATGTACGGCCCGGCCGGGTTCGTCAGCGTCAAGGTGCAGCAGCTCTTCGGCGGGGTGCCGTGGAACCTGTACTCGATCCCCGGGATGGCGCTCACGGAGGCGGTGGCGCTCGCCCCGATCGCGTACGTCTTCTGCGCCAACGCGCTGCGGCAGTCGGACGCCTCGCTGGAGTCGGCCGCGCAGGTCTGCGGGGCGGGGCCCTTCCGGATCCTCGCCCAGGTGATCGTGCCGCTGCTGCGGCCCCCGATCGTCTACAGCGCGATCCTGGTCTTCTCCGTCTCCATCGAGACACTGAGCGTGCCGCTGCTGTACGGCCAGCCGGTCAGCATCGACGTCTTCTCGACTTTCCTCTACCACAACGGACTTCAGTCGGTGGACCCCGACTACACGATGCTGGGCGCCGCCTCCACCGTGATCCTCGTCGTCACGCTGAGCCTGGTGGCCGTGCAGGCGAAGCTGCTGAAGGACGCGGCCCGGTTCGTGTCCGTGCGCGGCAAGGTGACCCGGCCGCGCAAGCTGGACCTGGGCTGGCTGAAGTGGGTCAGCATCGCGTGCATCTGGTTCTACGTGATCGTCGGCGCGCTCGTCCCGATCGCGGGTCTGGTGATGCGGTCCTTCACGCTCGTCTTCACACCGCTGCAGTCGCCGTTCAGGACGGTGACGACGAAGAACTACGAGATCGTCTTCGACTCCGACAACTACGTGCAGTCGCTGTACAACAGCATGATCGTGGCCGGTGTCGGCTCGGTGGTCGTCAGCGCGCTGGCCGTGTTCGCGGTGATGGTGGCCCGGCGGTCGACGTTCCGGTGGGGCCGGGCGGTGGAGTATCTGGCCCTCATCCCGCAGTCGCTGCCCGGCATCATCATCGGTATCGGCTTCTTCTGGGCCTTCGCGCTGGCGCCCTTCGGGATGGGTTCGGTCCTCCAGGGCACGATCTACGCCGTCATCATCGCCTTCGGGATGCGGGCCCTGCCCAGCGCGTTCGGCTCGGTCGCGCCGGCGATCATGCAGATCGGCGGGGAGCTGGACAACGCGGCCCGGGTGTCGGGGGCCGACTGGCTGATGACCTTCTTCCGGGTCCTGCGGGCCCTGATCACGCCGGCGTTCGCGGGAGCGCTGATCCTCACCTTCGTGATCATGCTCAAGGAGTACTCCCCGGCCGTCTTCCTCTCCTCGGCCGACAACAACATCCTCGGCACCACCATGCTCAGTCTGTGGACGCAGGGCAGGGCCGGATCCGTCGCCGCGCTGGCCACCCTCCAGATCGGCATCACCGCGGTCTTCGTCGCACTCGCGGGACTGCTCATGAAGGGAAAGCACCATGCCTGAGGTGACCGTCAAGAACCTCGCCAAGACCTTCGGCGACAACTCCGTGCTGCGGGACGTCACGTTCACCATCAAGGACGGCGAGTTCTTCACGCTGCTCGGCGCGAGCGGCTGCGGCAAGTCGACGACGCTCAACTGCATCGCGGGACTTGAGCAACCGACCGAGGGTTCGATCGCGGTGGGTGGCAGACCGTTCGTGGACGCGGGGGCGGGGATCTTCCTCCCGCCCGAGGAGCGCAACCTCGGCATGGTCTTCCAGTCGTACGCGCTGTGGCCGCACATGACCATCGCGAAGAACCTGGCCCTCCCCCTCGACATCCGCAAGGTGCCCAAGGACAAGCAGAGGACGCTGATCCACGACGCCCTGGACAAGGTGGGGCTGGCCGCGCTCAGCGGTCGCTATCCGCACCAGCTCTCCGGCGGCCAGCAGCAACGCGTCGCGCTGGCAAGGGCGTTGGTGTACTCGCCGACGGTCCTGCTGCTGGACGAGCCGCTGTCGAACCTGGACGCCAAGCTGCGCGAGCAGGCCCGTGCGTGGCTGAAGCGGCTCCAGGAGGAGCTGGGCATCACCACCGTGTACGTCACCCACGACCAGGACGAGGCCCTCGCGCTCAGCGACCGGATCGCCGTGATGGAGGGCGGCAACATGATCCAGATCGGCACCCCGCACGAGATCTACGAGAAGCCGGCCGCGCCCGCCGTCGCCGCGTTCGTCGGCCGCTGCAACTTCCTCACCGGCAAGGTGGTGAGCGTGGACGGCACCCGGCACACCGTGCTCCTCGACGCGAGCGGCGAGGTCGTCCGGGTCGACAGCGACACCCGCGTCCCGACCGGCGACTCCGTCACGGTCGCCGTCCGCCCCGAGCGCCTGGAGGTCGTCGCCTCCGCCGAGACCCCGGCCGGGGTGAACCGGCTCGACACCCAGGTCATCACCAGCTCCTACGTCGGCTCCCGCTACGAGTACGACGTCCGCCTCGGCGACCAGGTGGTCCAGGTGCTGAGCGGCAACGCAGGGCTGGCCGGTGACGTCGCCCTGGTCTTCGACCCGGGACACGCGCTGCTGTACGCCGACCGCGTCGAACTGCCGGAGGACCAGAGGGACTTGCTGACGGTGACGTCGTAACCCGCCGAGCCGCGCCTCGCTGCCGGGACCCGGCAGCGAGGCGCAAAGGGATGCTGCCCGACAACTCCGTTGTCTGCCCGGTCGACGCCGCGTGAAGCTGTGGCCATGAGGATCGGCGCGTCGCTGCTCACGCTGTCCCTGGTCCCGCTGCTGGTCTGTCTCTGGGTGTTCACCGTGTGGCTGCCCGAGGACATGGACCGGTACGAGGCGTACGGGGCGGCCGAGCCGTGCGCCGCCGGGGCCCCGGCGGCGGAGTGGGAGGAGTGTCTGCGCACGGTCTCCTTCACCGTCGACGGCACCCGCAACACCCAGAGCAGGACCCGCAGTCACGAGGCCACCCTGTCCGGCGCCCCCTTCTGGAACGGCGCCGTGTCGTTCGGTGACCCGGACCCGCTGCTGGAGCGACTGCGGCCCGGGGACCGGGTCACCGGCACCGTCTGGCGCGGAGACGTCACCGTGCTCGCCCGCGGGGACGTCCGGCAGAGCACGTCCGCGGAGCCCCGCGACGAATTCCAGATGACGGCGGCGGTCGGCACACTCGCGGGGCTGCTGGCGGCCCTGGCGTTCTGGCTCGGCACGACGCGGCTGACCGGTCCGCGGGACCGCGAGCACCGCACCTGGGCCCGGTACGGCAAACCCCTGCTCATCGCGCTGCTCACCGCGTGCTTCGGCGTGGGGCTGCCGTTCGCCCGGCTCGGCCTCCCGTGGTGGCTCGTGCCCACGCTCGTCGCCCCCGCCATGGTGTACACGGCCCGGCAGCTCCACCGGTACCGGCGGTCGCAGGGGGCGGTGGCCGAGTAGGGGGCCGGGCCGGTCAGTGGAGTGGGGCCGGGATGCGCAGGGTGCGGAGGATCCGCCGGGCCTCCTCGCGGTGATGGGCCGCGGTCTCCGCGCCGCCGGTCTCCCCGCCGGTGTCCTCGACGGCCCGGCCGAGGAGGTCCAACGCCTGGGCCTCGCCCTTGCGGTGGCCGGTGGTGCGGTGCAGGGCGAGGGCCTCATGGGCGTGGGCGGCGGCGACCGCCGGTTCGCCGTGGCCCAGGGCGGCGCGGGCCAGGACGAGCAGGGCCTCGCCCTCCACGAGGACGTACTCCGCGCGGCGGGCGAGGGCCAGGGCGCGGCCCGCCAGTTCGCGGTCCGGCGGGTCGGGCAGGGACGCCAGACCGAGCAGGGCGCGGGCCTCCAGGTCGTACGCGCCGTGCTCGCGCGCCTGCTTCAACGCCTCCCGGTAGACCTGCGCCGCCTCACCGCGTCGGCCTGAGGCGAGCAGGATGCCGCCGAGCGTGATCCGGGCGCCGGCGCGGTAGTAGTCGTGGCCGTTCTGGTCGCTCAACTCGGTTGCGGTGACGGCCAGTTCGTGGGCAGCGGTGAGGTCGCCGAGGTCGCGGTGGACGGAGGCCTTCAACCGCAGTACGTACGCCTCGCTGCCCACGTCGCCGTCGTCCTGGGACATCGACAGGGCCGTCTCCAGATGGTGTGCCGCCCGGCGGTGATCGCCGAGCAGCTGCCGGGTGCGTGCGAGGTCGGCCTCCCGGTGGATCCGGTTGTGCCGGGAGTCCAGGTCCGGCGCCAGGCGCTCGGCCCGCAGCAGGCAGTCCAGTGACTCGGCCAGCCGGCCCATGTCCGCCAGTACGTTGGCGAGTTGGCCCAGGACCACCGGGTGACCGTCCGGCAGGCCGCCCCGCCGGTCGACCTCCATGGCCTGTTCCAGGTGCTCGGCGCTGCGCCGCGGCCGACCGCTGAGCCGGGTGGCCATGCCGAGGTTGGTGTGCGCGGTGGCGGCGCCCTCCAGCGAACCGGCGGCTTCGGCGAGGGCGAGCAGCCGCTCGAAGTGGACGATCGCCCTTTCGGGGTGGCCCTGCTGGATCTGTGTGTTGCCGAGCAGGTTGTGCACGGCGCCCTGGGCCAGCGGCTGTTCGGCGGACAGGGCGGCGGACAGGGCGGCCTCCGCCAGAGCCGTCCAGTCCACGGCGAGCTTGCGGGTCCAGGAGTGGCCGCGCAGGGCGTCGGCGAGCAGCCAGGAGGCCGGATGGTTCTCGGCGGCGGCCTGGTGGACGACCGCGGCGATGTTGGCCAGTTCGGTGTCCAGCCAGCGGATCGCCGCCGGGGCGTCGGGGATCTCCGCCGAGGCCGCCGCGGCATCGGCGCCGCCGCCCTCACCCCGGGGAAGCAGGCGCTGCTGCCCGGGGGCGAGCAGCTGGGCGCAGTGGTCCACCACTGCCACCAGCCAGTCGTACAGCCGTCTCCGGGCGGCCCTGCGGTCGGACTCGGGCTCCGTGTCGCGCAGTCGTTCGGCGGCGTACAGCGCGACCAGGTCGTGGCAGCGGTACCGGCCGGGCCGGTGTTCGCGCAGCAGATGGGCGGCGGTGAGCCTCCGCAGGAGCGCGGCGGCCTCCCCGGGGGTGGTGCCCGCGACGACCGCGGCGGCCCGGAGTCCGGTCTCCGGTCCGGGCAGCAGCGCCAGCACGCGGAACATCCGCCGGACGGGGGCGTCGAGGGCGTAGTACGAGTGGTCGAAGGCGGCCCGTACGGCGGTGGACCGGTCGCCGGTGACGGAGAGGGCGGTGAGCCGGTCGCCCTCGCTCAGTTCGTCGGCCTGTTCCCGCAGGGTGCGTACGGGGCTGTCGCCGAGGTTGGCGGCGGTGATCCGCAGGGCCAGCGGGAGGTGTCCGCAGGCGCGGGCGAGGTCGGCCGCGGCGCGTGGGTCGGCGTCGACGCGGGCCCTGCCGAGGGTGCGGACGAGCAGCAGCCGGGACTCCTCGGCGCTGAGCACGTCCAGCGCGATACGGCGGGCCCCGTCGCGGGCGGCCAGTCCGGCGAGCCGGTCGCGGCTGGTGACCAGGACCAGACAGCCGGGGCCGCCGGGCAACAGGGGTCTGATCTGCTCCGGGTCGGCGGCGTTGTCCAGGACGACCAGCATCCGGCGTCCGGCGGCCAGGGTGCGGTACAGGTCGGCGGCGGCCTCGGGCGCGCCGGGGACGCGTTCCGGGGCCACGCCCAGCGCGAGCAGGAACCGGGCCAGTGCCTCGACGGGCCGCAGCGGGGCGCCCTGGGCGTGGCCGCGCAGGTCCACGAAGAGCTGGCCGTCGGGGAAGCGGTCGCGCACCCGGTGCGCCCAGTGAACCGCCAGCGCGGTCTTGCCCGCCCCGGCGACACCGGTGAGGGCACCGATCACACTGCCCCGGCCGGGTCCCGGCCCGACCTCGTCGAGCAGGGCGTCGAGGCGGGCGAGGTGGTCCGTACGGCCGGTGAAGTACGCGGCGTCGTACGGGAGGAGGGCCGGGACGGGAGCGGGCGCGGGCGCCGGGGCGGCGGGGGCCGGTGACATGGGGGCGCGGGTGGTGGCGGTGGAGGCACGCGGGAGATCCATGCGCAGGACGCGCAGCTGGGCGTCGGTCAGCTCCGGCCCGGGGCGTACGCCGAGCTGGTCGTCGAGTCGGTCGCGCAACGCCGTGTACAGGCCGAGGGCCGCCGCCTGCTCGCCGGAGGCGGCGAGCGCCAGCATCAGCCGGGCGTGGACCCCTTCGTGCAGGGGCTCCAGGTCGGCGGCTCGGCGGAGTTCGCGTACGGCGTTGTCCGTCGTCCCGGCGGCCAGGGCGCGGTCCGCGTACGTCCGGAGCACCGACAGGCGCAGCCGGGCGAGGGTGACGGCCGAGGGGTGTTCACGCAGCCGGGACGGCATGTCCTGGAGGATCGCGCCGCGCCACAGCCGCAGCGCCGACTCGGCCCGGGTGTACACCTCGTCCGTGCCCTTGCCCGTGCCCGTGCCCTCGGGCGGGGTGGCCAGGGTGGTGAACTCCGCCGCGTCCGACCGGTGTTCGTCCAGGTCCAGCAGATAGCCGGACCGGGTACGGCGCAGTACGCCCCCGGCGGTGTCCCCGGGACGGGCCGCCGGGGCGAGCAGGCGGCGCAGCCGGGCCACGTACGTGTGGACCATGTTCACGGAGCTGGCGGGCGGACGGCCGTCCCACAGCACCTCCACGATCTCGTCCAGGGACACGGGTGCGCCGGGGTGGAGGCCGAGCAGGGCCAGCAGGCTGCTCTGCTTCGCGGCGCCGGGCGGGGTGGGCCGGTCCGCCACGTGGAGGGTGAGTGGGCCGAGGACGCCGAGCCGGAGCGGTGGCGCGTCCCGGTCCCCCGGCCCGCCGTCCGGTCCCAGTGCCGCGAGCAGTCTGCGGACGGAGGGGCTGTACGAGGACCCGGCCCGGCCGTGCTCGATCTCCCGGATGCTGCGGACACTGACTCCGGCGAGTTCCGCCAGCCGGGGCTGGCTCAGCCCCAGCCGCGTCCGACGCTCGCGAAGCCAGGCCCCCAGCTGCTCAGGCATGCGCCCCTGCTTCTCCTTGCTGTCCCCCCGCCGCGGGACTCCGGCGGCGGCCTCACCGGGCGGAACCTCCCGCCACGGATGGATGACAGTACGTGTGCGTACCGTCGCCCGGAGAGCTCCTTCTCCGCCAACAACCGTCCAAAAAGCTCCGCAACGAAACGCCCTGATGACATGTCAACTCCCCTCTGTCATAGGTGACTTGTGCTCAAAAAATCACCGCCTCCGCCCGGACTGGCCGGGCGGAGGCGGTGCGCGATGCGGGCTACTTCGCAGCGAGGGTCTTGGTGATGACCGCCACGGCCTCTTCGGTCGCCAGGTTGTGGGCGCCTTCCTCGACATCCGCCATCTGGAACGTGATCACGACCACCCGGGTCTTGTCGAGTTGCTTGACCACGTCCAGGGCCATGATCCTGTCGACGACATTGACGGAGGCCATGTCGAAGATCGGGAGATCCATGTGGTCGGAGAGGGTGTCGTCGATGACGACCGCGCCGTTGCCGGTTCCCAGGTCCTTCTGCCCCTCGACGGCTTCCTGGGCGAGGGTCCGGGACATGGTGTCCAGCCGCTCCAGCCCCTTGCGGACCCGGTAGGGATCACCCGAGGTGACCTCCGCGCGGAACTCCTCGGCGAACGCCGGCTCCTTGAGGGAGGCCAGTTCCAGAAAGGCGGCCACAGCCGAAGCATTCGCCCCGACCGCCTGCCCCTTGGGCACCAGCACCGCCTTCGGATGCTCCTTGGCCACGACCCCCTCACCCATGAACCCCAGGATGATCTCCTCCGCCGAATACCCCGACGACCGCTCACCCTCCTGGGCCGACCGCACCGACTGCGCCGACGCCCACGACATACCCGCCGTACCCGTCGACGCGGCCACCCCCACAGCCACCGCGAGCGCCACCGCCCGCGCCCCCACAACCAGACCTCTGCTCTTGCGCATGAATCCTCATCTCATCTCGGCTCGGCGGCCGTACGCCACGGAGCACGTGAATGCGGACATGGAAAACCGGACAGCCGGGAGCCGAACGCTCCTCAGCCGGGGACGAGGGACTTGTCCCGCACCGGGGCGTCGCGCGCGTCGTCGTCGTGATCTCCGCGCCGTGCTTTTCGCCCCGCGAACCGGAAAAGGTCGAGGCTCGTGGTCGGCACCTGGTAGGCGATGACCAAAGCACCGAACATGATGAACGCGAAACTGAAAAGGCCCATGAAGAGCGCGATTCCCGCGTGGAGCGTGATTCCCAGCCAGAACGTCTTCCGGCGCACCTCCGCTTTCCAGAAGAGCGAGAACGCCAGGGTGAGTTCCATGACGAGGACTCCCCAGGTGAGAGCGGCGACCGTGTAACCGTTCTCCAGCAAGGGCTGCATCGCGGGTTTCCAGAGCGGCAGGAGACCGAAGGACGGATCGTTGAGCCAGTAGGCGAGCGCGGTACCGTCGGCCCACTCCGCGACGCCGAACTTCGCCACCGACGACTGGAAGTAGATCCCGGCCACCTGGATGCGAATCGCCCAATGGGTGACGTAGCAAAAAGCCGCGGCGGAACCACTCAGGCTCTTCGAGCCGCCCTTGGTGCTCCAGTGCCAGGTCCTGTCGTCCACCAGCCCGAAGGGCACGATGGCCAGCGTGAGGATCACCGCGACCGTGTCTCCGCCGTCGGGCAGGCTGAGCGAGGAGACGACGCTGAACGCGACCCACCAGTGCGGTATCACCCAGAAGCGCGGCCTCCAGCCGATCATCACGGGGATCAGCACGGCTGCCAGCAGACAGCGGCGCACATCCAGACCCAGCGCGTCCCCGCCGACGCAGAACCCCGAGATCGCGGACAGGCCGTCGCAGTACGGGGCGTCCTTCGTACCGGCGACGGGATGGAACAGGGCCGCGGCCGGTGTGAGGGTCAGTGTGGCGAACATCCCCACGGCGATCAGGGTGCGCATCAATCCGTACACATTGGTGCGCGGGTCGAATCGTTCGGCGGCTTCGGGCACCGCGGGCATTTTGAGTCTCAGCACTGGATGTCCACCTCCGCCGCCTGCACGATCCGGAACTGGCTCTCTGTCAGCTTTCGCCAAGCCCATGGAACCGGTTCCTCCGCGGTGAGGACGGTCTTCCCGCACAGCGTCGGGATCGGAGACTCGTTACGGATTTTCGGCGCCGAACCGAAATCGCCGATCTCGCAGTCGGAGACCGTGTACCCGTCGCATTTCTTCCAGGCCCGCTTCGGCGTGGCAAAGGTCAGGCTCGCCAGCTCGGGACCCTGGGCCCGCGCTCTTCTGCTGGCCCCGAACACGTTGGACGGACTGGAATTGGGTCCGATGAGCGCGCTCCGCGGCGCCCCGTCGGAAGAATCGGAGGAAACCGTATAGGCACCGTTCACCGGCGACCGGGGGCTCTTGGTGAAGAACGACCAGCCCTGGGGCCACACCTGGCCGACGATCCGACGTGATTCGTCGAGCCCCGGTGGAGTGACCGCCGAACCCGGCAGCGCCACCACGAGCGACGTCACACCGACCGTTGCCCACAGGGCGGCTCCGCCGAAGAAGCCTGTGCGAGACATGATTTTCTACCCCCCAAGGGGCCCTCCGCCGCGCACGGCGGAGCCGCCCTTTCGTATGCCTACTTACTTACCGGCCAGGGCTTTGGTCACCATCGCCACGGCCTGTTCGGTCGTCAGGCCGCTGCTGCCGGCCTCGAAGTCCGCCGCGACCACCGCGGCCGCGATGACCTCAACCACCACCGCGACATCCGCCGCCGCCGCGACGACGTCCACCACCTGGACCTTGGCCAGGTCCCTGTCGTTGACCAGGGTGCTGTTCTTGATGAGCACGCTGTGGTTCACGATGAACGACCCGGAGCCGCTGCCCAGGTCCCCCTGTCCCTCGGCCACTTCCTGCGCGATGGTCCGGGACATGGTGTCCAGCCGCTCCAGCCCCTTGCGGACCCGGTACGGGTCGCCCGAGGTGACCTCCGCGCGGAACTCCTCGGCGAACGCCGGCTCCTTCAGCGAGGCCAGTTTCACGAACGCCGCCACAGCCGACTCGTTCGCGCCCACGGCCTGCCCCTTGGGCACCACCGCGACCTCCGGCTGCTCCTTGGCCACGACCCCCTCGCCCATGAGCCCCAGGATGATCTCCTCCGCCGAGTACCCCGACGACCGCTCACCCTCCCGCACCGACGCCCACGCCGTACTCGCCGTACCCGCCATGCCCGTCGACGCGGCCACCCCCACGGCCACCGCGAGCGCCACCGCCCGCGCCCCCGTCACGAGACCTCTGCTCTTGCGCATGAATCCTCATCTCAGCTCGGTATCCACACGCCCCGGCCCTCGGCCGCGGCGTCCTCCTTCTCGACCCTAGAAGGAGGCGGGCAGCAAAAAACCGGACGGATTCTGGATCCGCCCACCACCCCGCGACCCACCCACGCAACGTGCCCCGACCTGCGACAACACGCCGCGGAACCCCGCCCGCGCCCCACCAGGGCGGCAGTCCCCTGCCGGTCGCCGGAACACCGTTGCCGCACCGGGGCTACGCGGTCCGGCCCAGGAGGCGTACAGGCCGCCGTCCTTCAGGACGATTCCGATCCGGTTCCCGGACAGGGCCAGCGACCGGACGTTGTCGGCCACACGTGCCCAGGGGCGAGGGGGCCGCCCTGCCGCACATGGGCGACGCCGTCGGTGGTGACGATGCCGACGCGGAGACCGGCGCGGCCGGCGCCGGCCGGGAGAAGGCTCCTCATCGAGCCCCGGTGGAGCACCACGACCCGCAACGACCGGCAATCGGCAGGCCCTTCACCCGGAACCGCTGGTCGCGCCTCTTCGGCGGCCGGCGTTCGGGGAGCCGTCTCATCAGCGAGCGCCGGTCCGGCGGGGCGGTTTCGACGAGTGCGGTCCTGCCGGGCGGCTTGCGGTCCAGGACCTGCCAGCGGTCGGCCAGTGCGTCGACGAGGACCGGGCCGCGCCCGTCCTCGTCCAGGGGGCGGGGTCCAGGGGGCGGGGTCCAGGGGGCGGGGTCCAGGGGGCGGGGTCCAGGGGGCGGGCCGGTCGTACGGTGCCGGGGCGCGGCGGCAGGCCCGTCGTCGACGACTCCGTCGCCGTGGCGGTCCCCCCGAACGGCCAGAGGCCGTGGCCTCGGCCGAGATACCGCCCGGCGTGAACAAGCTTCAGCACGCAGGTCATCACCAGCTCTCACACCGGCTCGCGCTACGCGTACGACGTCCGCCTCGGCGACCAGGTGGTGCGGGTGCTGAGCGGCAACGCAGGGCTGGCGGGGGACGTCGCCCTCGTCTTCGACCCGGGGCACGCCCTGCTGTACGCGGACCGGGTCGAACTGCCGGAGGACCAGCGGGACTTGCTGACGGTCACCTCGTAACCCTGGTTGTACGCACAGGCGTGCCCCCTCGCCCGGCCGCTTCCGGGCGAGGGGGCACACCGTCGTCTGCTAGCAGGAGCCCTGCTGCAGCGCGTTGACGCCGAGTTCGTAGACGACGCAGCCGGCCGCCCAGCCGTCCGGGATGTCGTAGCTCTCTCCGCCCTTGCCCGTGTCGCTGCATGAGCTGTTGCCGTGGCCGATGACGGTGAACGTCTCGTCGGCGTAGACCACGGGACCGCTGCTCCGCGCCGCGGAGACGGTCAGGCACTGGTTGACCTTGCCGCCGCCGCTCCGGCTGGAGCTACCGGTGCTGGTGATCTTGACGTAGTTGACGCCGCTGGGCACCGAGGCCACCAGGCTCGTGCGATGGCCGTTCGCCGCGGCGGCCTGGCCGGCGAAGCCGAGGGTGGCCGCCGCGGCGATCGCCGCCGCGAGGCTGAGGGAGCGGGTCATACCGATGGAACGCATGCGCGTCCTCATTCCTTCACTGTGGGGGGATCCAACGCCGTGAATTATTGCCCTCGCAACCTGCCCGAACAACCCTGAGAAGATTTCCTAGTTGAGACTTCAAGATCTCTTTACCTTACGAGGACTTGAGCGCCACGAGCCGCGCGAGAGGCTCAACTCACTGCCGCTGACCAGCGAGAACCACTGGTCGCCTCCCCGGCGTCGGCCGCGACGGTCACCAGCAACGTGGGCAGCGCGGCGATCCCGTCCGGGGCGAGCTGCGTATGTGACCGGCACGGTCAACGGCGGTTCCTCCGGCCCCGTCAAGTTCACTCAGGGCGGCACCGTCCAGATCAAGAACATCGGCATCGCGGCCAAGGAGAGCGTGGACTTCGACTGGCGCGGCGCCAACTGTTCCGGCTCCACCATCCGGGACGTCGCCACACCGCGCCGAGCCCGCTGCCCACCGTCTGGAACATCGACTAACCGCGCCGCTTCGGCGGCCTGCGTTCCGGGAGCCGCCGGACCAGCGACAGCCAACCGGGCAGGTCGATCTCGACCAGGACCGTCTTGCCCGGCGGGTTGCGGTCCCGCACCTCCCAGCGGTCGGCCAGCGCGTCGACGAGCACCAGCCCGCGCCCGTCCTCGTCCAGGGGGCGGGCCGGTCGTACGGTACCGGGGCGCGGCGGCAGGCGTTCGGCTCGGGTGTCGGTGACCTCGATGCGCAGGGAGCCGGTCGGGAGCGAGAGGCGCAGCTCGAAGTCCCGGCCCGGGACGCGGCCGTGCGTCACCGCGTTCGCCGCCAGCTCCGCGACGACCACGGCCGCCTTGTCGGACGCCTCCGAGCCGTACCGGATGCCCCAGGCGTGCAGCTGGTTCAGGGCCAGGTGTCTGGCGAGGCGGGCCCCCAGCGGTGTCGAGCCGAACCGCTGGGTGAACGCGGGCACGGCGACGGGGTGTCGGGGGGCGGGTGGTGCGGTCATGCCCCCAATGTGGCCTGTGCGAAGCCCCGTTCACCAGCTCCGGCCCGTGTACGCTGCGCGCGCGTACACGGTTACGCACTGGACGGTACTGGTGACATCGCGTCACCATGGGTGACGGAACGGTGTGGTTCGGTGGGCGGGTGCGCGGGAGGTGGCCCATGGTGGCCGACAGCGGCGGCGTGGTGGGGATCGGCGGAGTCGCCGGGGGTGGCGAGCCGGAGGCGTCCGACAGTCTGCGGACGTTCGGGGCGATGGTCCAGGCGTTGCGGGAGCACGCGGGGCTGAGCCGGGAGGAGTTGGCGGACCTCATCGGCTACTCCAAGCACATGGTGGCGTCCGTGGAGCTGGGGAGGCGGATGCCGGACGCGGCGTTCGTGGAGGGGGTGGATCGGGCGCTGGGCAACACGGGTGCGCTGATCCGCGCGGCTCAGCATCTGGGGCGACAGCCGGGGTTGGCGGCTTGGTTCAGGAAGTGGGCCAAGTTGGAGGCGGCGGCGATCGTGCTCTACACGTATGAGTGCCGTCTGATTCCTGGGTTGTTGCAGACCGAGGCGTACCTGCGGGCGCTGTCCGCCGACCAGCTGCCACCGATGGACGACGAGCAGATCGAGGAGCGGTGGGCTGCCCGGGTGGCGCGACAACGGCTGCTGCGAGAGCGCCCGAACACCGCCTTCGGCTTCATCCTCGAAGAGCAGCTGTTCGTGCGGCGCACCGGCGGAACAGAGGTCACCCGCGGACTCATCGATCACGTGCTGGAGATCGCCAAGCTGCGGAACGTCGAGATCCAGGTCATGCCGCTGGTGCAGGAGTCGCATTCCGGATTGGCTGGCCCGATGCAGCTGCTGGAAACCCCCGAGGCGAAGTGGTTCGCTTACAACGAGGGCCAGGAGAGCGGCCTGCTGATCACGGACTCGAAAGTGGTCAGCGTGCTCCAGCGGCGCTATGCCAGGATGCGTTCACAGGCTCTCACCATCCCGGACTCGGTGAGCCTGTTGCAACGGATGCGAGGGGACCTATGAGCACCAGTGAACTGGCCTGGTTCAAGTCGAGCTATAGCAGCAGCGCATCCGGCGACTGCGTCGAAGTAGCCACCTCCCCCCACTCCATCCACATCCGCGACTCCAAGAACTCCACCGGCCCCCAGCTCGTCCTCTCCCCCGCCACCTGGGCGGACTTCGTGCCGTACGCCTGCCGGGGCTGACCGCAGGGCGGTTCGGGCCGTCCCCCGAACCGCCCTCGCGACGTGTCGCGCCGAACCGCCCTCGCGACGTGTCGCGCCGACCCGCCCTAGCCGCGCTTCCGCTCGCAGAGGACCCGCCAGAACCAGGCGGTGACCTCGGTGTCGTTGTTCGAGAAGGTCAGGTACGACGACTGGACCACGTAGTCCCCCTGGCGGCACTTGGCCTCGGTGGCGGACTTGTCCGCCTCGGCGGCCGACGGCGTGCTCCGCTGGGGTCCGTCGACGAACCAGGCGGCCTGGGCGGGCGAGGCGGCCAGGCCGAGGAACAGCGCGGCGCTGAGCACACCCGTCGCTCCCGCCCGGAGCACGCGCTTGTTCCTCGCTCCGCCGGATGTGGTGGCAGTGGTCATGTCGCATCACCTTTTCGTCGTACTGCGTGTGGGGGCGTGGGTGAGCCAGTGGGGAAGGCCCTGCGCCACTCGGAAAAGGATCTCCCGGTGCGGTGCTCCCCGGCATCGTCCTTCGGCACGGTGATCCGTAGTCCGGACGCGGTACGCCGCGACGTCGCGTGGTACCACGGTCCACCTCGACGCGACGAGAAAAGGACGGTGACGGGGATATGTCAGGATGCGGGCATGCGCATCGACGATCTGAACCCCGGACCGAACCCGCCATGATCGGAACCGTGTTCCGGAGTGACGACGTGCCCAAGGAGCACCGGTTCGACTACTGGCGGGAGTTGATGCACCAGGCGATCGCGCCCAGCGAGATGCGCTGCGAGTTCGCGGACGACTTCTGGGCGCGGCAGCGGCTGATGGCGCTGGGGCCGGTGCTGGTGTGGCCGACGGCGCATCTGGTGACGGGGTTCCGGCGTACCGAGAAACTGGTGCGGCAGTCCGACCCGGAGATGTACCACCTGTCGCTGGTGCTCGGCGGTGGGCTGGGGTTCGAGCATGTGGGGCGGACCGAGGCGTACGGCCCGAGCGACCTGTGGCTGAGCGACACGTCACGGCCGTACGAGGTGCACGCGCCGGCCGGGCTGGGCCGTCAGGTGATCTGGGGTGTGGGGCTGGACTTCCCGAAGGCGCTGCTGCCGCTGCCGCCCGCGCGTGTCCAGGGGTTGCTGGGGCGGCGGCTGGCGGCGAGGGAGGGGGTGGGCGCGCTGCTGACCGGGTTCCTGACCGGGCTGGAGCAGCAGGCCGACACCCTTCAGCCGTCCGACGCGCCGCGCCTGGGCACGGTTCTGGTGGATCTGCTGGCGGCCTGGTTCGCGCAGGTGCTGGAGGCGGAGGACGCGCTGCCGCCGGAGACGCGGCAGCGGGCGCTGACGACGCGGATACGGGCGTTCGTCCGGCAGAACCTGCACGACCCGGAGCTGACGCCGCCGGTGATAGCGGCGGCGCATCACATCTCGTTGAGCTATCTGCACCGGCTGTTCCAGGAGGACAGCCCCGGGGAGACGGTCGCGGCGTGGATCCGGAGCCAGCGGCTCGCGGGCGCCCGCCGCGACCTGGCGGACCCGGCGCTCGCCGCCACGCCCATCCACACCATCGCCGCCCGCTGGGGCCTGGTCCGCGCCTCCGACTTCACGCGGGCGTTCCGGGGGGCGTACGGGGTGTCGCCGATGGAGTACCGGGCTCGGGCACTGTCCGCGGGCGAGCCGAAATAGCCACAGCCAACGCGGTGGTTGTCAGGATGCCTGGCGCCACTGCTGTTCCGGATTGGTGGCCACGTTGCGGCACTCCCACTGAATGGCGGCGACAGAGTTCGCCGTTCGGCCATCGGGGATCGCGAGGCAGAACCCGCTCGCCTTGTTGCGCAGCCGGTAGGTGCTGTCGTAGATCCACTGCTGGTCGGTGTCGGCGCTGTCGCAGCCCCACTGGATCGCCTCGTCACCCTGGGAGCTGCCGCTCCCTCCGGAGATGGCCAGACACCCCCCGCCGGCGTAGTTCTGCAGGGTGTACGTCGACGTGGCTCCCGGAACCAGCTCCCAGTACCACCACTGATCGAGGTCGTAGTCGCTGGGACCTCTCTTGTCGCAGGTGTACTGGATCGCCGATTCTCCGAAGGGCGCATCCTCACCACCCGGAATCGCGAGACATTTCTGACTGTTCTCGTTCTTGATGGCCCAACTGCCTTCGTACCCTACGGCGTTGGCCGACGTAGCAGAAAGCGGAATCGCTACCGCCGCCAATACCCCGACAAACGCCATGCCGCGCTTGCGCATTGTTTCCCCTCCATCATGGTTGCCTGTCCGATCAGCGAAGGCTCGTACCCCGGGCCTCGGCCACGGCGGCGAGCCGGTCTGCTAGAACGCGCTCAGCCCGTAGCGGGCCAGCACCCAGTGCACCGGCTGGAAGAACGTCCGGTACTGGCTCTGCGCGCTGTTGCAGGACGCGTCCGCCGGGGTGTTGGTCGCGGAGGCGATGCCGAGCGCGTCGGTTCCCGCCCACAGAGGGCCGCCGCTGTCTCCGGGTTTGGCGCAGTGCGAGGTCTCGATCATGTTCTTCATGACCTTGCCGCTGGGGAACGTGAAGGTCACGCTCGGGTTGATCACCTGGCCCACCAGGTCGCTGCTGACGGCGCCGGCGCGCTTGACGGACTCACCGTCGTCGGGGTACCGGGAGTCGGTGATCTCGTACGTGGCGCCGGCCGCCCGGACCGCCCCGTAGGCGGCGACGTCGTCGTTGACGTACTCGATGACGGCGTAGTCCTTCTCGACCTCGCCGAAGTCCCACCATTCCGTGCGCTCACCGAAGTAGATGCCGCCGGCCTCCCGGTGCCAGAACTCCTCCTCGTCGCGGCTCGCGCAGTGCCCGGCAGTGACGAAGTACTTCTTCCCCGAGGAGTCACGGACGTTGAACCCGAGGGTGCAGTAGGTGGGGCCGTACGGCGCCACGATGCCGATGCCGCCGAGGGACTCGTAGGCGGTCTCCTTGATCCCACCGGGCAGTTCCTCGACCCGCACCTTGTCGCCGTAGTCGGCGACGACGTCGGTGAGTCGCTTCCGGTCGGCGGCGGAGACACCGTCGAAGACCGACACGGTCACCTGGTTCGTGCTCGGGTCCACGCCCCAGGCCGTGTTGGGGATCGGGTCGGTGTCGGCGATCCGCCGGTCGAGGGCGGTGCGGACGGAGTTCAGCTCGTCGGTGCTGTGCTCGACGACCTCGGCGGTACCGCCCTGGGCACGGACGGTCCGCGCGGCGGCCTCGTCCGTGACGGCGACGACGAGCCGCCCGTCGCCGTCGTAGAAGGTGCCGCCGGTACGGTCGGCGCCCATCGACGCGATCAGCGCTGTCGCCCGGTCCGGTCCGGCCGTCGGGGCCGGGTCCGGGGACGGAGCGGCGTGCGCGGTCGGCGCGGCCAGCACCGCGAACACACTGCAGATCGCCACCGTCATCGACGTTCGGGGGGTCGTCGGCAGTCTTCGCATGGGCGCGTCTCCATGAGTTCCGTGGACAGGGAGCGCGGTGGGGTGGATCACCGCGCACGGAAGCAGCATGCGCCGTGAGCGACGGCGATGTCGTTGGTGGAGGGTCCACAGACGTCTTGCCTCTACGTCCACTCCCGCCCAACAGACCGTGCCGGTACCGGAGTGGACGCGGTGACAAGCAGCCGCAGAACTCGGCGACAACGACAACTCCCCGCACCGCGCTGCCGTTGTTCATCGGCGCCGCGATCTACTTCACCCTCATGCGTGTCAGCTTCATCGGATGGTTCAGGCGCCAGGACGAACTGGTCCGGCTGGGCCCCCCGTGGAGAAGCTGAAGGTCAGGCTGCGGTGAGCCGGTGAGGGCCGGTCAGCGTCTCAGGTCCATGACCCCGACGCCGAGGCCGTCGTACGCACGCGGTTCCACTGTGGCGATCAACGCCCCCGTCGGAATCATCTGGTTCGGCCTCGCGGCGTGAACGGCGGCCGAGGCGTCCTGGGCGACCCCCGCTCGCCCCAGTTCCGCGACCGTCACGGCCATGGCGTAGTCGTCGTCGATGACCGACAGCACATCGACCAGGACACCCACATGGCCGACCATGCCCGCACGACGGCGTTCGGCCTCCAGAAGGCACAGGACGGGCACCCACAGACGGACGTCATCGCTCGCCGCCGCAGCGTGGATGAGGCCGGACACCTGCTTGTCACCGCCCAGCGCCACCAGCGTGGGCGCGTCGAGAACATAGTGCTCGATCTGACTCAACGCGACGACTCCACCTGTGCGAGGGCGACCCTGTGGGCAGCCGTGGCCTCCCGCATCTTGCGCCGCATCTCGGCCGACTCCTCCTCGGACACCTCGTGCCCGAAGCGTTCGGCGAGCAGGGCGCGCGTGCGGTCGGCGCGTTCCCTGATCTGCTCGGGTGTCAGTGTCTGAGCGGCTATGTCCTGCATGAGAGCACGAAGGCTCGTCCCCCGGGCCTCGGCCACGGCGGCGAGCTGGTCACGGACTTCGGCGGGCACACGGATCATCACGTCGGACATGCGGCGAGTATACGTGACGTATACGCCCGTCGGTGGTGAGTGTCGGTGGTGGGTGATCGGCGGCGAGCCGGGCGCCGAGCGCTCGCCCGGCTCGCCGGCGAAGGACTACACCGCGTGCTCCACGAACCGCCGCGCGGTCTGCTCCAGCAGTTCCCGCCCGTCGCCCGCCCACAGCTCGTCGTTGAACAGTTCCACCTCGATGGGGCCGGAGTAGCCCGCCGCCTCGACGTACGCCTTCCACTCGCGCATGTCGATCGCGCCGTCGCCGATCTGGCCGCGGCCGGTCAGGACGCCCTGGGGCAACGGGGTGATCCAGTCGGCGAGTTGGAAGGTGTGGATGCGGCCGGTCGCGCCCGCGCGGGCGATCGCCGCCGGGGCCGTGTCGTCCCACCAGATGTGATAGGTGTCCACGGTCACGCCCACCTGGTCCGCCGGGAAGCGTTCCGCGATGTCCAGCGCCTGGGAGAGCGTCGACACCACGCAGCGGTCCGAGGCGAACATGGGGTGGAGGGGTTCGATGGCCAGGCGTACGCCGTGGGAGGCCGCGTACGGGCCCAGTTCGGCGAGCGCGTCGGCGATGCGTTCCCGCGCGCCGTACAGGTCCTTCGAGCCGGACGGCAGGCCCCCGGAGACCAGGACCAGCGTGTCCGTGCCCAGGGTCGCCGCCTCGTCGATCGCCTTGCGGTTGTCGGCCAGCGCCGCCGCCCGCTCGGCCGGGTCGATCGCCGTGAAGAAGCCGCCCCGGCAGAGGGTCGTGACCGCGAGGCCCGCGTCACGGACCAGCTTGGCCGTTGCCTCCAGGCCGTGCTCCGCCACCGGCTCGCGCCACAGGCCCACACCCGTGATGCCCAACTCCTGGCAACCCGAGACCAGTTCGGGCATCGACAGCTGCTTGACCGTCATCTGGTTGATGGAGAAACGCTCAAGTCCGGTACCGGCGCTCACTGGGCCACCCCGTACAGGGAGAGCAGGTTCTTCATACGCGTCTCCGCCAGCGCCGGGTCCGGGAACAGGCCCAGGCCGTCGGCCAGTTCGTAGGCGCGGGCGAAGTGCGGGAGGGAGCGGGCCGACTGGAGGCCGCCGACCATCGTGAAGTGCGACTGGTGGCCGGCCAGCCACGCCAGGAACACGACACCCGTCTTGTAGAAGCGGGTGGGGGTCTGGAAGAGGTGGCGGGAGAGTGCGACGGTCGGGTCCAGGAGGGACCGGAAGCCCTTCACATCGCCCGTGTCCAGGACCCGGACCGCCTCCGCCGCCAGGGGCCCCAGCGGGTCGAAGATGCCCAGCAGCGCGTGGCTGAAGCCCTTCTCGTCGCCCGCGATCAGCTCGGGGTAGTTGAAGTCGTCGCCCGTGTAGCAGCGGACCCCTCGCGGGAGGCGGCGGCGGATGTCGATCTCGCGCTGGGCGTCCAGGAGGGACACCTTGATGCCGTCCACCTTCTCCGGGTGGGCGGCGATCACGGCGAGGAAGGTCTCCGTGGCCGCGTCGAGGTCCGAGGAGCCCCAGTAGCCGTCCAGCGCAGGGTCGAACATCGGGCCGAGCCAGTGCAGCACGACCGGCTCGGTGGCCTGGCGGAGCAGATGGCCGTAGATCTCCAGGTAGTCCTCGGGGCCCCGGGCCGCCGCCGCCAGCGCGCGCGAGGCCATCAGGATCGCCTGGGCGCCCGACTCCTCGACGAGCGCCAGCTGCTCCTCGTACGCCTTGCGGATCTCCGCGAGGGAGGCGCTCGCCGGGTCGGTGAGCTGGTCGGTGCCGACACCGCAGGCGATCAGGCCGCCGACCGACTTCGCCTCGGCCGCGCTGCGGCGGATCAGCTCCGCCGCGCCCGCCCAGTCCAGGCCCATACCGCGCTGCGCGGTGTCCATCGCCTCGGCGACGCCCAGGCCGTGCGACCACAGGTGGCGGCGGAAGGCGAGGGTGGCGTCCCAGTCGACGGCGGCGGGCGAGTCCGGGGAGACGTCCGCGAAGGAGTCCGCGACGACGTGCGCCGCCGAGAAGACCGTACGGGAGGTGAGGGCGGTGCCCGGGGACACCGCCAGGGGCTCGGTGCGGGGGGTGTAGGCCCGCAACCGCCCGTCGGCACCGGGGAGTCGGATGAACCCGTTCGTCACAGCTGGATCTCCGGAACGTCGAGACGGACACCCTCGGCGGAGGACTTCAGGCCCAGCTCGGCGAGCTGGACGCCACGGGCGCCGGCCAGCAGGTCCCAGTGGTAGGGCGCGTCGGCGTAGACGTGCTTGAAGAACAGCTCCCACTGCGCCTTGAAGCCGTTGTCGAACTCGGCGTTGTCCGGCACCTCCTGCCACTGGTCGCGGAAGGAGTAGGTGGCGGGGATGTCGGGGTTCCACACCGGCTTGGGGGTGGCGGAGCGGTGCTGGACACGGCAGTTGCGCAGACCGGCCACGGCCGAGCCCTCGGTGCCGTCGACCTGGAACTCCACCAGCTCGTCGCGGTTGACGCGCACGGCCCAGGAGGAGTTGATCTGGGCGATCGCGCCGCCGTCCAGCTCGAAGACGCCGTACGCGGCGTCGTCGGCGGTGGCGTCGTAGGGCTTGTCCCGCTCGTCCCAGCGCTGCGGGATGTGCGTGGCGGTGAGGGCCTGGACGGACTTCACGCGGCCGAACAGCTCGTGCAGGACGTACTCCCAGTGCGGGAACATGTCGACGACGATGCCGCCGCCGTCCTCGGAGCGGTAGTTCCAGGAGGGGCGCTGGGCCTCCTGCCAGTCGCCCTCGAAGACCCAGTAGCCGAACTCGCCCCGGATGGAGAGGATGCGGCCGAAGAAGCCGCCGTCGATGAGGCGCTTCAGCTTCAGCAGGCCGGGGAGGAACAGCTTGTCCTGGACGACGCCGTGCTTGATGCCGGCGGCGGCAGCCAGCCTGGCCAGCTCCAGGGCGCCGTCGAGGCCCGTCGCGGTCGGCTTCTCGGTGTAGATGTGCTTGCCCGCCGCGATCGCCTTCTTGATCGCCTCCTCGCGGGCCGAGGTGACCTGGGCGTCGAAGTAGATCTCGACGGTCGGGTCCGCGAGGACCGCGTCGACGTCGGTGGAGACGTTCGCCGGGTCCAGACCGTGCTGCTCGGCAAGCGCCTTCAGCGCGTGCTCGCGGCGGCCGACGAGGATCGGCTCCGGCCACAGCACGGTGCCGTCGCCGAGGTCGAGACCGCCCTGCTCGCGGATGGCGAGGATCGAGCGGACCAGGTGCTGGCGGTAACCCATGCGCCCGGTCACGCCGTTCATGGCGATCCGTACGGTTTTGCGCGTCACGGCCGTTTCCTTTCGTTGGTATGCGTTCGGGGTGCGTTCGTTTTCGCGTACGCGTCCGGCGCCGCGTACGCCCGACGAAAGGTGAGCGTCCCAGCAAGCGCTTTCTATCTGATGAGAAGCTAGCCTCTGAGCAGCGGTCTGGACAAGACCGTGAGGGGGTCGAGTTGTTCGAGGGGGCGAACGGCGGGCTGTTCGAGGGGGCGAACAGTGGTCGCGGCCGTATGGTTCCCCGACAGCCCGAACGAGACGCGCACCCGGAGGACGAGAAAACGATGACTGTGACCCTGGCGGACGTGGCGGCCCGTGCGCAGGTGTCGCCCGCGACCGTCTCCCGGGTGCTCAACGGCAACTACCCGGTGGCCGCCTCCACGCGCGAGCGGGTGCTGAAGGCCGTGGACGAGCTGGACTACGTCCTCAACGGTCCCGCCAGCGCGCTCGCCGCCGCCACTTCCGACCTGGTCGGCATCCTGGTGAACGACATCGCCGACCCCTTCTTCGGGATCATGGCCGCGGCCATCCAGTCCGAGATCGGCGGTCCGGGCGGGCGCGCGGGCGGGGAGCGGCTGGGTGTGGTGTGCAACACGGGCGGCTCCCCGGAACGCGAACTGACCTATCTCACGCTGTTGCAGCGGCAGCGGGCCGCCGCCGTCGTGCTGACCGGTGGGGCCATCGAGGATCCTGCCCATCTGGCGGCCGTCGGCAACAAACTGCGCAAGCTGGCGGAGGCCGGGACGCGCGTGGTGCTGTGCGGGCGCCCGCCCACACCGGAGGCCATCGCGATCACCTTCGACAACCGGGGTGGCGGACAGCTGCTCACCGAGCATCTGATCGGGCTGGGGCACCGGCGGCTCGGCTATATCGCCGGGCCACAGGAGCGGACGACGACCCGGCACCGGCTGGAGGGGCACCGCGCGGCGCTGGCGGAGGCGGGCATCGAGGACGACCCCCGCTGGACGGTGTCCGGACGCTACGACCGGCTCTCCGGGTACGAGGCGACGCTGGAGCTGCTGCGGCGGGACCCGTCGCTGACCGCCGTGGTCGCCGCCAACGACACGGTGGCGCTGGGGGCGTGCGCGGCGCTCCGCGACTCCGGGCTGCGGATTCCGGACGACGTCTCCGTGGCCGGTTTCGACGACCTCCCCTTCAGCATCGACGCGGTGCCCGCGCTGACGACCGTACGGCTGCCGCTGTCGGAGGCGGGGGCCCGTGCCGGCCGGATCGCGATGGGCCGCGAGGAGCCGCCGCCGGGCGGGATCGCCACGGTGCGGGGGGAGTTGATGGTGCGGGGGTCGAGCGGGGCGCCTCGGGAGTCTTGAGGGGCGGTCCCCGAGGGACGGTCCCTGAGGGACGGCCCCCGAAGGGCAGGGGTGCTCACGGAGTGTGATCGTTCGGCGCGCGGGTGTGACCGTCCCGTCTTACGTTGGGCGGGCAAGGCACCACACCCCCCAGCAAGGAGTAACCATGGCCGCCAAGGACAAGGGCAGCATGGACAAGATCAAGGGCAAGGCCAAGGAGATGACCGGCAAGGTCACCGGCGACCGTGGGCAGCAGGCCGAGGGCAAGATGCAGCAGGCGCGCGGCGAGGCCAAGCAGATGAAGGGCAAGGCGCAGGAGCGCGTCCAGGAGACACAGCGCCCGGTGCGGCGCGACGGTATGTGACGTCGCGCGCCAGAAGGGGGCTCCCGTGAGCGGGAGCCCCCTTCGGCATGTGCGGCCACCGACATCACCCCCTCTCCCACCCACCCGGCGGCATCTCTGACCCAGTCAGCTATTCTCTTGACTCAGTCAGAGATAGTGCTGCGGCGACGAGGGGGCGATCGGCGATGACCGTGCATGACATTCGGGCGTTCAACCGCTTCTACACGAACGTGATCGGCGCGCTGGACTACGGCCGTCAGGTGTACGCCCCCTACACGCTCACCGAGGCGCGCGTGCTGTGGGAGCTGGCGCACACCGCGCGGGCGGAGGCGGCCGAGCTGCGGGCGGAGCTGTCGTTGGACTCGGGGTATCTGAGCCGGCTGCTGGCGAGGTTCGAGAAGGACGGGCTGGTCGAGCGGGAGCGCTCGGCGCGCGATCCCCGGCGGCAGCGGGTGACGCTCACCGCGCGCGGACGGGAGACGGCCGCGCTGCTCGGCGAGCGGTCCGACGAGGCGGTGGGATCGCTGCTGTCGACCGTGCCGCCCGCCGACCGTCCCCGGCTGACCGAGGCGATGGACGACATCCGCGCGATCCTCGGCGACCGCCGCCGCGCCCCGCGCCCCGACGACGTCACGCTGCGCGAGCCGCTCCCCGGCGACCTCGGCTGGATCGTGCAGCGCAACGCGGCGCTCTACGCGGCGGAGTACGGGTTCGACGGAGACTACGAGGCGCTGGTGGCCCGGATCGTCGCCGACTACGCCCGGGACCGGGACCCGGAGCGGGAGCGGCTGTGGATCGCCGAGGTGGACGGGCGGCCGGTGGGGTGCGTGATGTGCGTACGGGACGAGGCGCCCGGGGCCGCGCGGCTGCGGCTGCTGCTCGTCGAGCCGGAGGCGCGGGGGCTGCGCATCGGTGACCGTCTCGTCGGGGCCGTCGTCGACTTCGCCCGCGAGAGCGGCTACCGCGAGGTCGTCCTGTGGACCAACGACTGCCTCGCCGCCGCCCGCCGCGTGTACCAGCGCCACGGCTTCACCCTCGTCCGCGAGGAGCCCCACCACTCCTTCGGCGTGGACCTGGTGGGCCAGGACTGGCGCCTGGAGCTGGACGACGCCGCCCGTCGGGAGCGCGGGGCCGTGTCCGGGCAGCACATGACCCGCTGACGTGTGACGTGTACGGTCCGAAGACATGAAACTCGCGTTCTCCACCCTCGGTGTCCCCGCCCTCCCCCTCACCGACGTCCTGCGGCTCGCCGTCACGCACGGCTATCACGGCGTAGAGCTGCGCGCCCATCCCGAGGAGCCGGTGCATCCGGGCATCGGGGCGGACGAACGGGCCGCCGTGGCCGCCGAGTTCAAGGCGGCGGGCGTCGAGATCCTGGGCCTCGCCGGATACGCGCGGGTCGCCGCGCCGGGCGAGGACGGCCCCGTGCTCGACGAGATCCGGGGGCTGCTCGACCTCGCGCGGGACCTGGGGGCGCCCTTCGTCCGGGTCTTCCCCGGCGCGGACCTGGCCGGCGGCCAGAGCCGGGAGGAGGCCGACGCGATCGCGGCCCGGCGGCTCGGCTCGGCGGCGGAGGACGCGGCCGACCGGGGCGTACGGGTCCTGCTGGAGACCCATGACTCGCACCGCACCGGCGCCGACGCGATCCGTGTCCTCGGCCCGGTCGGCCACGGCAGCGTCGGCTCGCTCTGGGACGTGATGCACACCTGGCTCGGCGGCGAACAGCCCGCCGAGTCCTACGCCGCGCTCTCCCCCTTCCTCGGCTACGTCCAGGTCAAGGACATCGCCTCCCCCGAGGACACCACCCCGCTCGCCCTGGGCGCGGGCGCCCTCCCGCTCGGCGAGTGCGTCGAACTCCTCTCCCGCAAGGACTGGGACGGCTGGCTCTGCTGGGAGTACGAGAAGCGGTGGTACGAGGAGGCCGCGCCGCTGCCGGAACTGCTCGCGGCGGGCCGGGAACACCTCGGGCGGCTGCTCAACGACGCGGCGTAGGACCGGCGGCGTAGGACCGGCGTAGGACCGGCGTAGGACCGGCGGCGAGAGCGACGGCAGCGCCGACAGTGGCGACAGTGGCGACGACAGGGCACAAACCGCCTGAAGTCGATCGCCCGCCGAGCAAGTACCGACAGTAACTCTTGCAAAACGGAGCGCTGCGGTACGCCCCTGGAGCAGACTTGCCTCCCGCAACCAGCCATGCACCGGGGGGATCTGGCATATGCAAGGCACGGTCGACGGTTTCAGCTACGGTGCGGTCACTCCGGTGGCCGCCTATGTCATGGCCTGCCTGGGCGCGGCGCTCGGACTGCGCTGCGTGGTCAGGTCGGTCTACAACGAACAGTCCTGGAAGCCCGGTTGGCTGGCGCTGGGCGCCGCGTGCATCGGCTGCGGCATCTGGACCATGCACTTCATCGCCATGGTCGGCTTCCGGGTGAAGGAGAGCCCGATCCACTACGACGTCGGGCTGACGGTGCTCAGCCTGGCCGTCGCCATCACCGTCGTCGGCATCGGGGTCTTCGCCGTGGGCTACCGGGGCGTCAGCACCTCCACGCTGTGCTCGGCGGGATGCGTCACGGGCCTCGGGGTGGCCGCGATGCACTATCTGGGCATGGCGGCCATCCAGTTGAACGGCTACATCCGGTACGACATGGCCGTCGTCGCCCTCTCCATCGGCATCGCCATCGCCGCCGCGACCGCCGCGCTCTGGGCGGCCGTGTCGATCCGGGGCTTCCTCACCAGCCTCGGGGCCAGCCTGGTGATGGGGGTCGCCGTGTCCGGGATGCACTACACCGGGATGGCGGCGGTGGGGGTGCATCTGCACGGCACCACCGGGGGGACGTTCACCGGTGAATCGCCCACGTCGATCCTGCTGCCCATGCTGATCGGGCCCGCCATCTTCCTACTGCTCGCGGGCGTGGTCGTGATGTTCGACCCGATGCTCGTCCTGGGCGAGGGCGACTGGGACCGGGCGGCGACGCGCGGCGGGGAGCGGCGAGAGGCCCCACGCGGCCCCTGGCGGGCCGACCGCCCCGACGTCCCCCTCCAACACCCGGACCACGACTTCCCCGGCTCCTCCCCTGGCTCCTCCTCCGGCTCCCTCTTCGACCCACAGGCCCGGCGGGCGCCGCAGCAGGCCCAGAACACGGGGCGCCGTATTCAGCGGTGGTGAGTTGCGCTTCGGGGTTCGAGTGCGGGTCCGGTGAGGGCTGGTCGCGCGGTTCCCCGCGCCCCTTGAGGGCCTACGGCCCTTTCGGGCCGAAAAAGCACGGGGCGCAGCCCCTGCTTTTTCAGGGGCGCGGGGAACCGCGCGAGAAGCCCCACCGGACCCGCACCCGCCGACGCACCCCGCACCCCCGGGCGATCAGGCGCCCGGCTCCCGCAGCAGCCGCGGCTGCACGCGTTCCTCCACCGCCACCTCGCCCTCCCGCCGCACGACGTACGCCCCCTTCCCCGGCAGTTCGGCGACAGCCTCCACCAGGCGCGTCCCGTGGTAGACGAGGCCGACGCCGTCGTCCGTGCAGTGGGTCTCGGGAAGCGTGCCGTCGGCGACGAGACGGTGCACCAGGGGCCGCCGCCCCGCGTCGCTGTCGTAGTGGACGCCGTTGCCGTACGGGAGGAACCCCAACGCGTCGGTGACCGGGCGGAGTTGTGGGCCGAAAGAGTCCGTCGTGCCGCCCCGGAACCAGCAGATGGAGCCCGCGCTGACACCGCTGAGGACGACACCGGACCGCCAGGCGCGGCGGAGGATCGCGTCGAGGCCGTGGACGCGCCAGACGGCCAGCAGGTTGGCGACCGAGCCGCCCATCACCCACACCACGTCCTGTTCGAGGACGGCGGCCTCGATGTCCTCGATGTTCGGCATCGGGAACAGCGCGAGCGGCGTCAGATCGAAGCCGGCCACCCGCGCCGCCTCGCTCATGCGCGCCGTCATGTGCTCGGCGTCCCCGACCGCCGTACCGATGTACATGACCTTCGGCCGCCGCCCGTTCACCCCCGACAGCTCCACCGCGTGGTGCACGAGTGAGTGGAAGGTGACCCGGGTGCGGTCACCGAGCCGGTGGCCGCCCGAGGTGGCGACGATGGTGGGGGTGGGGGTGGAGGCGGTCATGGGCGGGAGGGTAGTGCAAGCTTCGCGAACGCCTCGTGGAAGCCCGGGAACGTCTTCCGTACGCAGCCGGGGTCGTCGAAGGTGATGCCGGGGGTGCGCAGGCCCGTCACGGCGAAGGACATCACGACGCGGTGGTCGCCGTATGTCTTGATGTCCACCCCCGGGGCCGGTGTGCCCGGCTCGATCTCGATCCAGTCGGGGCCCGTGGTGACCGCCACCCCCAGCCGCCGGAGGTTCTCCGCGCAGGCGTCCAGCCGGTCGCACTCCTTGACCCGGGTGTTCGCCACGTCCTCGATACGGACCGGACCGGAGGCGAACGGGGCGATCGCGGCGAGGGTGGGCATCGTGTCGGAGATGTCACGCATGTTGACGGTCAGCCCCCGGAGTTCACCGGTGCCGGACACGGTCGTACGGTCCGCGCGTACGTCCACCCGCGCGCCCATCCGGCGCAGTACGTCCACGAAGCGCAGGTCGCCCTGGAGCGCGCCCGTGCCGAGGCCGGGGACGGTGACCTCGGTGCCGGTGAGGGCCGCCGCGGCGAAGAAGTAGCTCGCGGTGGAGGCGTCGGGTTCGACCGCGTACGTCGTGGCCCGGTAGCCGCCGGGCGCCACGGTGTAGGTGTCGCCCTCGCGGCCGACCTCCGCGCCGAAGGACCGCATCATCGCCGTCGTGATGTCGACGTACGGCTCGGAGACCAGGTCGGTGACCCGGACGCGCAGGCCGTCGCGGGTGAGGGGGCCGAGGAGGAGCAGGGCGGTGAGGTACTGGGAGGACTGCCCGGCGTCCAGCGTCACTTCGCCGCCGTGCACTCCGTGCGCGACGACGGTCAGCGGGTGGTGGCCCTCCGCCTCCTCGTGCCGCAGGTCCACGCCGAGGTCGCGCAGGGCGCGGGTGAGCGGGGCGAGGGGGCGGCGGCGCATCTGGGGCGAGGCGTCGAAGCGGTAGGTTCCGCCGTGGGCGGCGGCGGTGAGGGTCGGCAGGAAGCGGGCCGTGGTGGCGCCGTCCCTGCAGTACACGTCCGCCTCCGTGACGGCGGGGCCCTGTGGGCGGCCGTCGATCTGCCAGGTGTCCGGGGTGCGGCCGACGCGGTAGCCGAGCCGGGTCAGGCCCTCCGCGAAGCCTTCCGTGTCGTCGGACCTCAGGGGGCGTACGAGGGTGGTGACGCCGTCGGCCGCCGCCGCGAGGAAGAGGGCGCGGGCGGTGATGGACTTGGAACCGGGGATGTGGGCGAGGGCCATGCCGACATGCTGGACCCCGGCCGGGTCCGGGCGCCGGGTTGTCCGACCTGTGGACCCCGGGGTGTTGGGGGTGCCCAGGAGGGTGGGGGGTGCGGGTGCGTCGGCGGGTGCGGGTCCGTGGGGGCTGGTCGCGCGGTTCCCCGCGCCCCTTGAAGACACAGGCCCTGCGGGCCTGAGAAGCACGGGGCGCAGCCCCGGCTTTTCAGGGGCGCGGGGAACCGCGCGAGAAGCCCCGCCGGACCCGCACCGCCGACGAACAGGCACCCCCCACCCCCCTGGGCACCCCCACCCCACCCGCACCGACTTCCGAAAATCAGCCATTCCCGGGGAACCCGAACCCACCCCACCCCGTCCAACCCCCATGCCGCCGGATGAGTCCCGCAACGCGGTGTCGGCCTCGCTGCTGGCTGCGATCGCTGACCAACCCTCTCCAACCGCCTGCGGCCGGCCGCACGCCGTCACCGGCGCGCCCCCTCCTCTGCGCCGGTGACGGCCCCTCCGTATCGCCGTGCGTCGCTCCCTTGACCGGAAGAAACTTTCCAGATAATCGTGACTCCTTGGAAGTTTCCGTCAAAGGAGCGACGCCCGTGCCCTCCAGACGTACCGTCCTCGCCGCCACGGCCGGCGTCACCACGGCCCTGGCCCTCGGCACCGACGCACAGGCCGGAACAAGAGCCGGAAGCGTCGTCGGAGGCGCGGGCAGCGCCCCCGACGACGCCGCACTGCGCCGGCTCGTCTCCCGTATGTCCCTCGAAGAGAAGGTCGGCCAGCTCTTCGTGATGCGGGTCCACGGGCACTCCGCGACCGCGCCGGACCAGGCCGACATCGATGCCAACCTCCAGGAGATCGGCGTCCGGACCGCCGCCGAGCTGCTCGCGAAGTACCGGGTCGGCGGGATCATCTACTTCTCCTGGGCGCACAACACCCGCGACCCGCACCAGATCGCCGCCCTCTCCAACGGCATCCAGCGCGCCTCCCTCGCCCTCCCCCGCGGTCTGCCCGTGCTCATCTCCACCGACCAGGAGCACGGGGCCGTGGCCCGGGTCGGCGAGCCCGCCACGCTGCTGCCGGGGGCGATGGCCCTGGGGGCGGGGGGTTCGGTCGCCGACGCCCGCGCGGCCGGGCGGATCAGCGGCGCCGAGTTGCGCGCGCTCGGCGTGCGGCAGGACTACGCGCCGGTCGCCGACGTGAACGTCAACCCGGCCAACCCGGTCATCGGCGTACGCTCCTTCGGCGCCGACCCCGAGGCTGTCGCGGGGCTGGTCGCCGCGCAGGTGAAGGGGTATCAGGGCGCCGGGGTGGCGGCCACCGCCAAGCACTTCCCGGGGCACGGGGACACCGCCGTCGACAGCCACTACGGCTTCCCCGTCATCGAGCACACCCGGGAGCAGTGGACGACCCTCGACGCCCCGCCGTTCCGCGCCGCGGTCCGGGCCGGCATCGACTCGATCATGACCGCGCACATCATGGTCCCCGCCCTGGACCCCTCCGGCGATCCGGCCACCCTGTCCCGCCCGATCCTCACCGGCATCCTGCGCGGCGAGCTGGGCTACGACGGGGTCGTGGTCACCGACTCGCTCGGCATGCAGGGCGTACGGGAGAAGTACGGCGACGACCAGGTGCCGGTGCTGGCGCTGCGGGCCGGGGTGGACCAGCTCCTCAACCCGCCCTCGCTCGACGTGGCGTGGAACGCCGTCCTCGCCGCCGTACGCGCCGGTGAGCTGACCGAGGCGCGGCTCGACGAGTCGGTCCTGCGGGTCCTGCGGCTCAAGGCGAGGCTCGGGCTGTTCGAGCGGCCGTATGTGGACGAGGAGGGCGTGGACCGCGTCGTGGGCATCCGGCGGCATCTCGACGCCGCCGACCGGATCGCCGAGCGGACCACGACCCTTCTGGTCAACGAGGGCCGGCTGCTGCCGCTGTCCCGGCGTACGCACCGCGGCGTGCTGGTGGTCGGTGCCGACCCGGCGTCCCCGTCGGGCACCACGGGACCGCCGACGGCCGTCCTCGCCGCCGAACTCGCCTCCCTCGGCTTCACCACCACCAGCCTGTCGACCGGTACGGCCCCCACGGCCGCCCTCATCGACCAGGCCGTGGCGGCGGCCGGGGGCAAGGACGCGGTGGTCGTGGCGACGTACAACGTGACGGCGGACAGTACGCAGAAGACCCTGGTCGAGCGGCTGATCGCCACCGGGGTGCCGGTGGTGGCCGTCGCGGTCCGCAACCCGTACGACGTGGCCCAACTACCGCGAGTGAAGGGCTACTTGGCCACGTACTCCTGGACGGACGTCGAGGTGCGGGCGGCGGCGCGGGTACTGGCCGGACGGGTCGCGCCGCGCGGGAAGCTGCCGGTGCCGGTGCGGAGGGCCGACCGACCGGCGAAGGTGCTGTACCCGATCGGCCACGGACTGACATACAGAGACTGACGTACAGAGCCTGACGTACGGGACCTACGTCGCACACCTCGCGCACCACCCCCAACTGTCGCAAAGCGCACGGTATGTCTGGCGTGGCCCTCTCCACAGGGTCACGCTGGACGGGGGTTCGTCGGGGGGTGGGGCATGCGAGGGGTGTGTCGTGTTCGAAGGACGCGTACCGGGGTGCTGGTGGCTGCCGTCGTCCTGGCCGTCGCCGCGCTCTCGGGGTGTCAGGCCTGGTCGGGTGGGGTGGGTGAGGAGCCCGATGAGCCGGTGACCACGAGCGCGCCGACCCGGCCGACCGGGTACGGGACGGTGTTCCTCGGGGTCGACGAGTGCAGTTCGTTCGGGACGACCAGTTTCACCGAGGTGCCCTGCGCGGGCGAGCGGGCCGCCGCCCGGGTCGTGGCCCGGCACGACGGCCGGGTGGGGCAGGGGCCGCTGTGCCCGCCGACCACCGACTTCGTCCTGCACATCAGCGAGTCCACCGACGAACAGGGCGGCCACGACGAGGACGGCGGGGCCGTCGAGGACGAGGACGGCGACGGTTCCGTGCCGCAGGGCTACGCCTGTATGCGCAAGCTGCAGCCGCCGCACCCGGGCGATCCCGGCGGCGGGGGCGGCCCCCGCACCATCGTCGGCGACTGTGTCTACGGCGCCGGGCGGGGCGAGGTCCGTGAGACGGCCTGCGACGGCAACGGCAGGCACGACCCGGAGTACGAGGTGACCACGGCCGTCGACGCGAAGGCGCGGTGCCCGGCCGCCACCGATCTGTATGTGCGGCTGGGCGGCAGCCGGCCGGTGGGGTGCGCGGTGCCGCTGTGAACGACCGGGCCCCGGTGCCACCCTGCAGGCGGCACCGGGGCCCGACCCGGCTGAACAGCAGACCGGTTACGGCCTCAGCGCCGGCTCCCGCTCGACGTCCCGCTTGTCGAGCTTGGAGTCGAACTTCGCCAGCGGCTTCGCCTTGCTCGGGTCGGCCTGGACGGCGGCCGGGGCGACACCCGCCCACTTCAGGATCCGGGCCGTGGCCAGGTCCTTCTGCGCCTCGACGAGACCGGCGACATTGGCACCGTGGTTGGCGCTGGGGGCCGTGAAGACGTACG
This sequence comes from Streptomyces phaeolivaceus, assembly GCF_009184865.1. Taxonomy (NCBI): domain Bacteria; kingdom Bacillati; phylum Actinomycetota; class Actinomycetes; order Kitasatosporales; family Streptomycetaceae; genus Streptomyces; species Streptomyces phaeolivaceus. The sequence goes on from NZ_CP045096.1 coordinate 3,516,884, forward strand.
AGTCACGGGCCTTCTTGCCCAGGTGGAACGGCTCGGCGCCCCACGGGTCGTTCTGCCCGTAGACGAAGAGCATCTGCTCGGCGTTGTCGCGGACCCAGGTGTCGACGTCCCGCATCGCCCGCGGCTGGAACTTCATCTTGATGTCGCGGGGGACGAAGTTCCGGGGCGGCTGGTAGCCGTAGCGGATGTACTTCTTCTCGATGTGCGGGAACTTGATCGTGGGCGCGCCCAGCTGGGTGCCCGCCTGGTAGTAGTACGGCGTGTACGGCTCCAGGCCCTGGTCGGTGTAGAAGGAGAAGCCGGAGATCGTGTCGATGGACGTCCAGATCTCGTCGTCCGTGGCGGACTTGGCGTCCTTCGGGATGACGTCGCTGTCGCAGTCGGCGAGCAGGCTGTACTGCCAGAAGCCCCACACGTAGTCGAGGACGACCGCCTCGTACGCCTTGTCGAGGCTGCCGACGGTGTCGAAGGTGAAGCCCTCGGCGGCGGCGATCTCGGCGTACTTCTTCTCCAGCGGCTCACGGCGGACCAGCGCCTCGCGCTGCACGGCGTTCAGCCGGTCGCGGCACTCCTCGGTGCCGACCTCGGCGAAGAACCGGTCGTACGCCGAGTCCTCCTTGTTGACGACGTCGTTGGGGGCGACGTACGCGACGACGCCGTCCATGTCCTTCGGGTAGAAGCGCTCGTAGTAGGTGGCGGTCATGCCGCCCTTCGAGCCACCGGTCGAGATCCACTTCTTGCCGTAGATCTTCTTCAGCGCCTTGAAGATCCGGTGCTGGTCGCTGGCCGCCTGCCAGATGTCCAGCTTGGACCAGTCGGCCGGATCGGGGCGCGACGGGTTGAAGAAGCGGTACTCCATGGAGACCTGGTTGCCGTCCACGATCTGCGTGGGCTCACGGCGGCCGGGGTTGGTGGAGACGTTGTAGCCGCCGGTGTAGAAGACCGTCGGACGGGCGGTGTCCTTGTGCAGCAGGGTGACCCGCTGCTGGAACGTGCCCTTCCGCGGGTTCCTGTGGTCCACCGGCTGGGTGAAGGCGAGGACGAAGAAGCGGTAGCCCGGGTAGGGCTTCTCCTCGATCAGACTCACGCCCGGTATCGCGAGCAGTCGGTCCTTGATGTCGGTGGTCTTGGCGGTGTCGGCCTGGGTGGCGTCAGGCTGGGCGGCGGCGGCCGTCCCGGCCGTGCCCACCGTACCGATGAGCACCACGAACGCCAGAAACCACCTGAGCGCCTTGCGCATGGACTCTCCCCTGGGAATCAGCTGTGCGCCGGAACCTAGTGGAGCGAGCCGGGCGCACACCAGGGGACAGAGCGCCAACCGGCCATTCAGCCGGGAAGATTAGGGAAAACCCTGTAAGCGGAGGGCGCTCTTGCGGCCGTGGCTTCGAGGGACCTCCCCGGTGACCGCGGTGGCCGTGGCGGGGTTCCACCGTCCGGGCACCGGGGAGTCTCGTACGACCTCGGCGCTGCCTAGTTCGGGGTGTAAACACCCTGCCAGACATAGCCGATGACCTTGCCGTCGGCGTTCTTCACCGGAATCTGCCTGCACACGCCGTCATCGGACGCGGCCGTGACATAACTCACGCACTCGTCAAGAGTGTTGAAGTACCTGTAATCCGCGCTGGCGGGTGCCGCGGTGAGCCCCACCACGACGGCCGCCAGGCCCGTGGCGGCGACGACCGACAGTTTTCTACGCATCGGACTCCTGCTCCCATTTGCCTGTCAAAGTCTTGACAAGCGATCATCCCAAGGCAGGGGTCCGACCGCATAGGGACAGATGTCACCGGCACACGCGAAAGGCTCCCGGCCTCAACTCCGCGCCCTGACCTGGTCCCCCACGAACGTCCGCCACAACCGCGCGTACAGGCCGTCGAGTCGGAGCAGCTCGTCGTGCGTACCGTCCTCCGCCACCCGGCCGTCGGCCATGAGGACGACACGGTCGGCGCGGGCGGCGGTGGTGAGCCGGTGGGCGACCACGAGCGTGGTGCGGCGGCCGGCGATGCGGTCGGTGGCGTGGTTGACCTGGGCCTCGGTGGCCAGGTCCAGGGCGGCCGTCGCCTCGTCGAGGAGCAGGATGTCGGGGTTCACCAGCTCCGCGCGGGCCAGCGCGATCAGCTGGCGCTGTCCGGCGGAGAGGTTGCGGCCCCGCTCGGCGACCTCGTGGAGGTAGCCGCCGTCGAGCGTGGCGATCATGTCGTGGGCGCCGACGGCACGGGCGGCGGCCTCCACCTCGGCGTCCGTGGCCTCGGGACGGCCGTAGGCGATGGCGTCGCGGACCGTCCCCTGGAAGAGGTACGCCTCCTGCGGGACGACACCGAGGCGGTGACGGTACGAGGTGATGTCGAGGTCGCGCAGATCGGTGCCGTCGACGGTGACCCGGCCGCCGGTGGGGTCGTAGAAGCGGGCGACGAGCTTGACGAGCGTCGACTTCCCGGCTCCGGTCTCCCCGACGAAGGCGACGGTCTGCCCGGCCGGGATCACCAACCGCACCCCGCTGAGCGCCGCTTCCCCGTCGAGGGTGGCGCCGTACGCGAAGTCGACGTCCTCGAAGGCGATGTCACCACGCAGGGAGAGCACCTCCAGGGGTGCGGAGGCCGCCTTCGTGGACGTGGGCTCCCGGAGGAGTTCCTGGATGCGGCCCAGGGAGACGGTGGCCTGCTGGTAGCCGTCGAAGACCTGGGAGAGCTGCTGGACGGGGGCGAAGAACAGGTCGATGTAGAGGAGGTACGCGACCAGCGCGCCGGTGGTGAGGGTGCCCGCGTCGACGCGGTGGGCGCCGACGATCAGGACGGCCGCCGCCGCCGCCGAGGACAGGAACTGCACGAACGGGAAGTAGATCGAGATCAGCCACTGGCCGTGGACACGGGCCTGTCGGTAGCTGTCGCTGCCGGCCGCGAACCGCTCGCCGCCGTCGCGCTCGCGCCGGAACGCCTGCACGATCCGCAGCCCCGCCACCGACTCCTGGAGGTCCGCGTTCACCACGGACACCCGCTCCCGGGCCAGTTCGTACGCCTTCACGCTCGCCCTGCGGAAGTAGACCGTGCAGACGATCAGCGGCGGGAGCGTGGCGAAGACCACGAGGGCGAGCTGTACGTCGAGCACCAGCAGGGCACCCATGATGCCGAAGAAGGTGACGACGGAGACGAAGGCCGTGACCAGTCCGGTCTGCAGGAAGGTCGAGAGGGCGTCGACGTCCGTCGTCATCCTCGTCATGATCCGGCCGGTCAACTCCCGCTCGTAGTAGTCGAGTCCGAGGCGCTGGAGCTGGGCGAAGATCTTCAGCCGGAGCGAGTAGAGGACGCGTTCGCCGGTACGGCCGGTCATCCGCGTCTCGCCGATCTGCGCCGCCCACTGCACGACCACCGCGAGCAGCCCCAGCAGGGCCGCGGCCCAGACCGCGCCGAGGGCCGCCTGCGAGACGCCGTCGTCGATGCCGTGCCGGATCAGCACGGGCAGCAGCAGCCCCATGCCCGCGTCCACGGCGACCAGGGCCAGGCTCAGCGCGAGCGGCGTCCCGAAGCCGCGCAGCAGCCGTTTCAGACCGTACGACTCCTCCGGCGCGACCGCGCGGGCCTCGTCGACGGCGGGGCTGTCGGTCGCCGGGGGCAACGCCTCGACCTGGGCGAGGAGTTCGGGGGTGGCGGGGGTGCCGTCGAAGGCGGTGTCCCGGGGCTCCCGGTCCCCCGTCCACAGCCGGGGCGTGATCCCGCGCTCGGCGTCGAACTCGGCGTCCAGCTCGTCCCGTATCGAGTCGCGTACGGGGGTGTCCTGGGCGGAGGGCGGGGAGGACACGGACCGGACGTGTCCGGGCGAGACGCCGCCCAGTTCGTCGGGGTCGGTGAGCAGACGGCGGTAGAGCGCGGAGCGGCGCTCCAGCTCCTCATGGGTGCCGATGTCGGCGAGGCGGCCCTCGTCGAGGACGGCGATGCGGTCGGCGAGGTTGAGGGTGGAGCGGCGGTGGGCGATCAGCAGGGTCGTACGGCCCGCCATGACGTGCTGGAGCGCCTCGTGGATCTCGTGTTCGACGCGGGCGTCCACCGCCGAGGTCGCGTCGTCGAGGACGAGGAGGCGGGGGTCGGTGAGGATCGCGCGGGCCAGGGCGACGCGCTGCCGCTGGCCGCCGGAGAGGGTGAGGCCGTGCTCGCCGACCTTGGTGGCGTAGCCCTCGGGCAGCTCGGCGATGAAACGGTCCGCCTGGGCGGTGCGGGCGGCGGCCTCGATCTGCTCGTCGGTGGCGTCCGGGCGGCCGTACGCGATGTTGGCGCGGACGGTGTCGGAGAAGAGGAAGGAGTCCTCGGGGACGAGCCCGATCGCGGCCCGCAGCGAGTCGAGGGTCAGTTCGCGCACATCGTGCCCGCCGATGAGGACGGCGCCCCGGGTCACGTCGTAGAAGCGCGGGAGGAGGAGGGAGACGGTGGACTTCCCGGAGCCGGAGGAACCGACGACGGCGAGGGTCTCGCCGGACCGGATCTCGAAGCTGAGCCCGTCGAGAACCGGCCTGGTCCTGCCGGGGGCGCCCTCGTACCCGAAGGACACGTCGTCGAACTCGACGGTCGCGGGCGCGTCGGCCGGGAGGGTCTTGGTGCCGTCGCTGAGGCTCGGCTCGGTGTCGATCAGCTCCAGGACGCGTTCGGTACCGGCGCGGGCCTGCTGGCCGACGGTGAGGACGAGCGCGAGCATCCGGACCGGGCCGACGAGCTGGGCGAGGTAGGTGGAGAAGGCGACGAAGGTACCGAGCGTGATATGGCCGCGCACGGCCAGCCAGCCGCCCAGCGCCAGCATCGCGACCTGGCCGAGGGCGGGGACGGCCTGGAGGGCGGGGGTGTACCGGGAATTGAACCGGATGGTGCGCAGGCGGCCGGCGAAGAGCCTGCGCCCCACCTCCCGCAGCTTCCCGGTCTCCTGCTCCTCCTGCCCGAACCCCTTCACCACGCGTACGCCGCTGACGGCGCCGTCGACCACACCGGCCACGGCGGCGGCCTGGGCCTGGGCGTACCAGGTGGCCGGGTGCAGCTTGGCGCGGCTGCGGCGGGCGATCCACCACAGGGCGGGGGCGACGGCGATCGCGACCAGGGTGAGCGGGAGGGAGAGCCACGCCATGATCCCGAGGGAGATCAGGAACAGCAGGACGTTGCCGATGGTCATCGGCAGCATGAAGAGGAGACCTTGGATCAGCTGGAGGTCGCTGGTCGCCCGGCCGACGACCTGGCCGGTGGACAGCTCGTCCTGCCGGCGGCCGTCGAGCGCGGTGATCGTGCCGTACATCTCGGTGCGCAGGTCGTGCTGGACGTCGAGGGCGAGGCGTCCGCCGTAGTAGCGGCGGACATAGGTGGAGACGTACACGAGGAGGGCGGCGACGATCAGGGCCGCCGCCCAGGGGGCCATGTCCCTGGTGTTGTCCCCGATCACGTCATCGATGATCACCTTGGTGATCAGGGGGACCAGCGCCATCACGGCCATGCCGGCCAGTGACGCGCCGAGGGCGAGCACGACGCCCTTCGGGTACCGCCACGCGTATCCGGCCAGCCTCCGCGCCCAACCTCGGTCGCCCCCCTGCTGCGCTGCCACGCCGGTGCCCTCCGTTCGTCGGGGTGGTCCTGGTCTCCGCAAGACACCAACACGGCTGAAGTGGGATTTCATCCCCCCGCAATATTTGGGGGCGCCTGGAGGGGTGGGGGTGCGGGTTCGTCGGCGGGTGCGGGTGCGTGGGGGCTGGTCGCGCAGTTCCCCGCGCCCCGGAAGAACCAGGCCCCCGCGGGCCTGGAAGGTGGCGGGGCCGCGCCCCTGGAAAGCAGGGGGCGTAGCCCCTGCTTTCCAGGGGCGCGGGGAACTGCGCGAGAAGCCCCACCGGGCCCGCGGTCGTCGACGTACCCGCGCCGCCCGAGCTGTCACGCGCCCGTCTCAGCCCACCCGGACCCGGAGCGAGATGAACCGGGTCGTCTGAACGGCGTTCTGGTTGTCGTCGCTGACCAGAAGCACACTCAGCCGCCCCGAGCCGACCCCCCGACCAACGCCAACGCCAGCACCCGCACCCGCACCCGCACCCGCACCCGTGACAGTCATCCCCTCGATGTTGTCGAGCAGAGGATTCGGCTGCGGCTGCTTCGCCGTGGCGCCCAGGTCGGGGCAGTCCACGAGATCGGCGAGCAGGGTCTTCCGGACGAGCCGCACACCGTCCCCCTCCCCGGTCAGCACAGCCACCGCACGCGTATCGCTCGCCCGCCGCACATCAGCCACGTACAGCCGAACCGTGTTGCCGACCCCCGCCGTGAACCCCCGCTCCAGCACGAGCAACCGCCCGCCCGTCAACCCCACCACCTCGACGACCCCGAGACCCGTGTCGGCCCGGTAGCCGTACTGCGTCGAGAGCCGGAGGTCCCGCCCCCCGCCACCGTGCCGCTGCCAGGTCTGGAGGCGGACGACCCCGGCGGCGTCACCGGAGAGCGCGCCCTCCATCGAGGCCAGCAGCGTGCGCCCGCCGGGCAGCAGGGTGAGCCCCTCGAAGGTCTGGTTGGTGACGGCCCGCCCGGCCGGGGCGACCTTCAGCGCGTCGGGCACGGGCAGGCTGCCGAGGATCCGCCCGAGCCGGTCGTAGCGCCGTACGGTCGGCTCCGTCTCGGAGGTGATGAGCCGGGTGCCGTCCCGGTCGACGACCACCGCCTCGGAGTCGAGCGCGGCCCCGGTCTCCGTGGCGAGCGGGACGACGCCCTTCGGCCGGAGCGTGCGGCGGTCGAGGGTGAAGAGGGAGGACCGGTCGGAGACGGCGAGCAGCGAACCGTCGCGGTCGACGGCGAGGCCGGACAGGTTCCCGACGAACGTGTTCTCGTACGTCGTCTTGTCGAGCGCGTCGGAGTAGCCCGTGATCGCCACGGACGGCGAACAGGCCTGCTCCCGAGGCGAGTCGGCGTGCACCGGCCCGGCGGCGGCGAGGGTGGTCGTGGCCGCCGCCAGGCCGGCGGTGAGGGTGGCGAGGAGCGTTCTCAGAGGCATCCCGTCACGGTAGGACGACACCGGTGATACGGAGATGGCCTCACCGTGAACGTCCGGATGTCATCCGCCCCGCTACTGGGCGCCCCCGGCCTCCGGCACCGGCACGGTCGCCTCCTGCGGCCGGTCCGTGGGCACGTACCGCTCCACACTCACCGTCGCCCCGGACGCCGTCTTCTTCGCGGGCACCAGGTCCTTGTGGATGGCCTTGGAGACGGCCTGGATCGTGTTGACGCCGTACCGCATGTCCGGGTTGCCGTGGGTCAGGACGGTGATCGTGTAGTCCCGTCCGCCGCCCACGAACGTGCCCACGCTGTGCACCCGCCACCCGTGCGTGGCGCGGGACAGCCACCCGTTCTTGACGTGCGCCTTCACCGTGGACGGCGCCCCCGCCGGGGTGCCCCAGCGCTGCGAGGCGACGACCTGGTTCATGAGCTTGAGGGTGTACGCCCGCGCGTTGTCGCTCAGCACGGTGTTCTTCGCGGTGAGCAGCGCGAGCAGCCGCTGCTCGTCCCGGACGGTGATCCGGGTGAGGCCCCAGTAGTTGTTCGCCCCCGGCTTGGTCTGCGTCATCTTGGCGGCCGTGAGGAACGCCTGGATCTTCTTCACGCCGAGCTGCTTCCACAGGGTGCTCGTGGAGGCGTTGTCCGACTTGGTGATCATGGCGGTCGCGAGCTTGGTCTCGCGGTCGGTGAGGTACCGGTTCGTCTTCTTCGCGTCGAAGAGCAGCGCGGCGAGCACGGTGACCTTGACGACGCTGGCCGAGTCGAAGGCGGTGTCGCCGCGCAGCGTGCAGGTGGTGTCGGTCGCGCGGTCGTACAGGCCGACCGCCACCGTCCCCTTCCGCTTCGCCAGCGCCGCCGTGATGTCCTTCTTCAGCTTGTCGGCCAGGCCGGCCTGTTTCGACGTACAGGTGACGGCGGGCGCGGCGGACGCGGCCGGCGCGAACGCCACCGCCGCCGACGTCATGGCCATCCCCGCGCCGATCCCCGCCGCAAGCACACGCGTCCGTCTGGACGTCCGTGACACCCGGGATACCCCCGATATCCGGTGAGTCATAAAAACGCTTCCCATCCCGTTGAGTGACTGGAACCCGCCTCTGGCGGATTCACCACAGTCGACTCGCAAGAGTGGCCGATAGTTGTACGTCAGTTCCCATCGGATGAGTTCGGGGGCGGGCCGACCCCGTAGCCTCGGGTCCCATGACCATCGGCTTGCAGACGATCCACGACGTTCCCGTTCTGATGTGCGCCCGCGAAGGCGATGTGATCGCCGAGGAGGGCGACGCCCTGGATCTGATCGGTGATGCCGGGTACCAGGGCGCCGCCTGGGTCGTCGTGCCCGTCGAGCGTTTCGACGAGCGGTTCTTCGAGCTGAGCACCCGCCTCGCGGGCGATGTCATACAGAAGTTCGCGCAGTACCGGGTGGGCCTCGCCGTCGTCGGTGACATCTCCCGTCACACGGCGGCCAGTTCAGCGCTGACGGACTTCGTCCGTGAGTGCAACCGCAACCGGCAGACGTGGTTCGTGGGGGACGTCGACGAGCTGCGGGAGCGGCTCAGGGGCTGAGGCACCCGGCGCCGGGGCCCGCACCGGGGCCTGTATCGGCACCGGCACCGCCTCCGCCGTCCAGCGCCGGTCGAGCCGGAAGTAGCCGTACACCACCGAGGCCGTCGTCAGGAGGAGGAGTGGTCCGTACACCCAGGGGTGTCGGGCCATTTCCACCGGCAGATAGCGGTAGGCGACCAGGAGCGCGACGAAGACCGCCGCGCCGTGGGCGACCAGCCGTATGCCCGAGCGGTCCCAGCCGCGGTCGATCGTGCGCAGGGCCGTCTCGATGGTGAGGGTGAAGACGACACCGGCGATGAGGTCCACGCCGTAGTGGTAGCCGAATCCCAGCGTCGCGGTGAGGGTGGCGACCAGCCAGAACGTGCCGGCGTGGCGCAGCGCGCGCGGGCCCCGGCGGGAGTGGATGAAGATCGCGGTGGCCCAGGCCGTGTGCAGGCTGGGCATGCAGTTGCGTGGCGTGATGTCGTCGTACGGCATGGGGTGCGGGGTGCCGATCGGCGGGGATATGTCGGGCCACAGGTCGGCCAGCGCCCAGTGTCCGCCGCCGGTGCCGAAGGCGCCCGAGCCGTAGGCGAAGACGGGCCCGACCACGGGGAAGATCATGTAGATGCCCGGTCCGAGGAGGCCTATCAGCAGGAAGGTGCGCACCAGGTGGTGGCGCGGGAAGCGGCGTTCGACGCCCACGTGCCGCAGTTGGTAGAGCGCGACGACGACCGCGGCCACGGCGAGTTGGACGTAGACCCAGTCGAGGAGGGTGGAGCCGACCGGGCCGGTGGCCCGGAGCACGCGGCCCACCACCCAGGACGGGTTGCCGAGCGCGTGGTCGGCGGTCGCCAGATACGGGTCCAGCACGGTCGGGCGGGTCTTGGAGGTGATCAGCAGCCAGGCGTCACCGGTCTTGCGGCCGGCCACCAGCAGCAGACCGAGGCCCACGCCCTTGAGCAGCAGCGTCCGTTCGCGGCCGGTGCGGCGGGTGACGGCGAGGACCGCGCAGCCGAGCAGCACCCACAGCGCGCCGTTGCCGAACATCGTCTCGGCGTCGAAGGCCCAGCGCACCAGGAAGAAGACGAGGTCGACGCCGAGCGCGATCCCGAGGGCGACGAACCGCTGCCGCCAGGTGAGCACGACCATCATCAGCGCCATGCTGGCGTACAGCAAAGGCCCCGATTTCGGGGCGAATACCACTTCTCGTGCCTGGTTGGTGATCGGCCCGGGAAGGCCGTATCCCCGTGCGGCGATCTCCAGCGCGAGAACGAATCCGACGGCCGCGACGGTCACCGCGGCCCACAGAATCACTCTCGGCCGGCGCCATGTGGTGGACGCGAAAGCACTGCGTATGCGCGGGACGGCCCGCGAGGCTATGGGTATCACCTAGCCGACCGATGCCTTGTTCGGTCGGCCAGGTCTCTTCTCAGTGGGCAGCATGACTTCCCGGTGAGTGGGCGGGTCACGGGTGAGTGACGGGAGGGTGAACCGGACCACGACGGACGTGATCGCTCTATTGAAGACTGTCAATCGCCTGTCAGGGTTGCTCGGAACCAGTCAATTCTGTGCGACGGATCACGGTCCCAGCACGCCCGAATCCCCACGTCAATGAGGGTCTCCCCTCGACTCGGGGCACCGGGAGGGGAGTTGGGTCACGGGGGTTGCCCCGTTCTCCATAACGTCACCGAATCGCCTTCCCTTCGTAACACATGGACTGACCCGTCCATGCCAATCTCTCGGTTACCCACACAGTCAACCCGCGTAGAACGAGGCTCCCCGAACCAACTCCTCGCGCTGCGCGGCCCTCTGGGAAGGGACACCTCTCATGCCCTCTGCGCGGATACGCAGTTGGAAGTCGGTCGCTCTCGCGACGTCGGCCGTGCTCGTCGGTATCGTCCTCCCGGCGGCCACCGCCACCCCCGCCTCGGCGACGACGACCGCGTACGACGACACGTACTACGCGAACGCGATCGGCAAGACCGGTACGGCCCTGAAGTCCTCCCTCCACACGATCATCAGCGACCAGACGACGATCTCGTACTCGGCGGTCTGGAACGCGCTGAAGGTCACCGACCAGGACCCGAACAACAGCAGCAACGTCAAGCTGCTGTACAGCGGCATCTCCCGCAGCAAGTCGCTCAACGGCGGCAACTCCGGCAACTGGAACCGCGAGCACGTGTGGGCCCAGTCGCACGGCGACTTCGGCACCTCCGCCGGCCCCGGCACCGATCTGCACCACCTCCGCCCCGAGGACGTGGCGGTCAACGCCAGGCGCGGCAACCTCGACTTCGACAACGGCGGCAGCAGCTTCACCAACAGCGGCGGCAGCCTCGTCGACTCGAACTCCTTCGAGCCCCGCGACGCGGTCAAGGGCGATGTGGCCCGCATGATCCTGTACATGGCCGTCCGCTACGAGGGCGACGACGGCTGGCCCAACCTGGAGCCCAACGACTCCGTCAACAACGGCGGCACCCGCTACCACGGCCGCCTCTCCGTCCTCAAGAGCTGGAACGACGAGGACCCGCCGGACTCCTTCGAGGAGCGCCGCAACGAGCTGATCTACAGCAACTACCAGGGCAACCGGAACCCGTTCATCGACCACCCCGAGTGGGTCGAGGCGATCTGGTAGCAGCACCGTCCGGCAACAGCCACGCGCATCGAACCCCTGGTCCGGCGGCCGGGGGTTCGCCGCGTTCACCGCGTTCACCGCGTTCACCACGGCCCCTTTACCCGCCCCTGTGTGAATTCACAGGCGGCTGCCAGCCACGCCACAGTGCGCGCCCATGCCGTCGCCGCACGGTGCGGTGGTGACATCTGCCACCGATCCACGCCCCCACGCCCCGCACACCACCGAGGCCACCGGCGCCGAGCCACCATCACCGCCGGCCGCGCCCGCCACTCCCGTACGGCCGCCGGAGGCCGCACCGCGCTGGTCGCTCCCCGCGCTGATCGGGATCATGGTCCTGGCCGGGGTGCTGTACTCCTGGAACCTGTCCTCCTCCGGTCTGAACAGCTTCTACAGCGCGGCCGTGCTGAGCGGCACGGAGAGCTGGAAGGCGTGGTTCTTCGGCTCGCCGGACGCGGGGAACCTCCTCACCACCGACAAGCCGCCGTTCGTGCTGATGGGAGCGTGGGGGAGGGCCGCGGACCCGGCGGCAACTCCTCCCTCAGCTCCGAGGTGACCGCCTGGGTGCAGGAGAACGGCACGGCGGTGAAGGCGAGCGAGTACGGCGGCAGCGACACGTCGTCGGACAGTGACAGCACCGGTGACAGCGCCGGTGACAGCACCAGCCAGTCGGCGAGCGTGTACCGCCTGGACGCGTCGGACGTGAAGTAGACGCACCCCTCCCCACGGGAGCCCCCGGACGCACGCGCGTCCGGGGGCTCTCGGCAGTTACCCATCCATGACATTCGGGCGTACAACCGGTGAACCCCCAGTCGAGTCGGACTACTTGGACGCGGCGCCCCCGCCACGCCGGACCCCACCGACCCGAAAGGCACGTGCATGTCACCAGCACGAGCAGGAGCAGTACGCAGCACCCGCACCCGCGCGGCACGCGTGAGCGCCCCCTTGGCAGCGGTGGTGCTGCTGGCCGGAGGCCTGACCGCCCTGTCGCTCGGCCCGGCCGCGGCGGCCCCCGCGAAGGTGGGCGCGGCGGACGACTTCAACGGTGACGGATACGCCGACCTGGTGGTGGGCGCCCCGAACGGCAAGGTGTCCGGGAAGGCCAAGGCGGGCTATGTGACCGTCCTGTACGGCTCGAAGAGCGGCGTCTCCCCCTCGAAGTCCACGAAGAGGAAGCTGATCAGCCGCTCGACGAGCGGTGTCCCCGGCTCCGCCACCGCGAACCAGCGCTTCGGCTCGACGTTCACCAAGGGCGACCTGGACCGGGACGGCTACGGTGATCTGGTGATCGCGGGCGGTACGGCGGGCTCGGTGATCGTCTGGGGCTCGGCGTCCGGGCTGACCGGCGGTACGAGCCTCGCCAAGTACGGGGCGGCCCCGCAGGCGGGCGACTTCGACGGCGACGGCAAGACCGACCTGGCGCTGTTCTCCGCGCAGTCGGTCGGCGGTGACGACCCCGAGGGCGCCCCGGCGGCCCTGTGGAAGGGCCCGGTGTCCCGCGCGGGCAAGCCCGCGGCCGTGCTCAACCTCCTCGACAAGTCCCTGTGGTGGGGCTGGTACGAGGACGACGCCTCCTGCGCGACCGGCCACGGCTGCGAGAACGGGCCCTCCTCCATCACCGGCCCGGTGGTCTCCGGCCAGGTCGGCGACGTCAACGGCGACGGCCGCGACGACCTGGTCCAGTGGCACTACACGGGCGACGGCACCTGGGGCAACCGCCTGCTCCTGGGCGGGAGTTCGGGCTTCACCCGGGGTTGGGCGCCCGGCGACGACACGAGCCGCGACCCGGCGGGCACGGGCATCGGCGATGTGAACGGGGACGGCTACGACGACGTGGTCGTGGGCGCGGAGGGCTGGTCCGACCAGGTCCGGGTGGCGTACGGCTCCGCCGCCGGTCTCTCCGAGGCGAACACCGAGACCTTCGACCAGGACCTCCCGGGCTTCCCCGGCGCCCAGGAGGACGGTGACCTGGTCGGCTCGGCGGTCTCGGTCGCCGATGTCACCGGCGACGGCTACGCCGACATCGCCCTCGGCATCGCGTACGAGGACGTCACGGACATCACCGACACGGGCTCGGTCGCCCTGGTCCCCGGCAGCGCCTCCGGCGTCACGGGCGCGGGCACGAAGGTGTTCCACCAGAACACCGCCGGGGTCCCCGGAGTGGCCGAGGCGGGCGACCGGTTCGGCACCACCACGGCCCTCCTCGACCTCGACGGCAACGGCCACCCCGACCTCGCCACCGGCGCCCCCGCCGAGAACAGCGACAACGGCGCCGTCTGGGTTCTCCCGGGCACCGCCACGGGCCTCACCACCAAGTCGGCCCAGGCCTTCGGCCCCGGCGACGTGGCAGGCCCGACGACGGACGCGACCTTCGGGGCGGCCCTGCGCTGAGTGCCGCCCGCCGCCGGTCGGGCGGGACCGCGTCCCCGCGGCCCCGCCCGACCGGCCTCCGTCACATTGCTCCGCCTCGGTCCTCCGCCTCGGTCCTCCGTCTCAGTCCTCCGTCTCAGTCCTCCGTCTCAGTCCGAGAACAGCGCCGTCTCCGCCGCCGTACTGCTGAATCCGTTGGTCGTCGTGATGCGCAGCCGGACGTCGTCCCCGGGCCGGAACTGGCCCCGGTCGAGCTGGACCGTGGGCTCCTTGAGCCCGACGCCCAGGGTCTGCCAGGTGCGACCGCCGTCCGCGCTGACCTGCGCGGAGTAGGAGAGGTCGGGCTCGGGCTCCCGGTCGAACTCCAGGTCCATGCCGAGCATGCCCTCCTCGACGCCCGCGAGCCGCGCGGCCCGTAGCGCGGGCGGGCTGCCGCCCGGCCGGAAGGTGTCCAACACCCGGCCGTCCACGACCAGTTCGACGGCCTCCGGGGCCGGTCCGGCGGGCGTCACCACGTCGATCAGACCGGTCCGGTCGGCGCCGGGCTCCGGTTCCGAACTCAGTTTGACCGGCACCTGGATCTCCCGCGGCGGGGTCCCGCCGCCCTGGAGGATCCGCAGCACGGCCGTCGGCTCCTGTTCGCCGCCCGCCGCGCCGTTCGCCGCATCGCCCGCCACGCCGTCCGCCGCGTCGTACGGCGCGGGCTGCCCGGCCGGCGGCCCCGGGAGCACGGCCGGACGTTCCACCGGGTTGACGAACCGGATGCTGCCCTCACCCCGGGTCAGGTTCACCGTGCCGACGACACTGACGAGTTGCTGCTCGGGCGCGCCCTCCGGGCCTGGGCCCGCCATCGCCCGTCGGCCGGGACCGGTCGAGGTCACCCGGGTCGCGACGCGGGTGGGGCGCCGGTTGTCGGGCCGCCCGCCGCTGCCGCCGTAGCCCGCCATGACGGCGGCGGTCAGCGGCGGGGCCGACGGAACCATGGGAGTCGGCTCGGAGCCGTAGCCGTAGCCGTAGCCGTACTCGTGGTCGGGGCCGGTGCCGATGCCGGTGGTGCCGGGGCCCGTGCCGGACACGAGGGCGTCCTCGGCGAGCAGACGGCGCCGGATGCCTTCGTAGGTGTAGGAGCTGAGCCACTGGCAGTCGCAGTAGGTCATGACGTCGTGCCACCGCTCCCCCGGCAGCGCCGTCATGGGCAGACCGAGGGCCGCGTCCCCGACGTCGAAGCCGACGAACGCGTGGGTCTCGTCGCCGAGTTGCCCGTTCTTGAAGGGGTAGTTCAGCAGATCGTCGTGGCTCTCCGTACAGAAGCCGGGGTGTCTGCGGCCCAGGGTGTGGCCCAGTTCGTGGGCGCCGTACCAGTCGCCGAACGCGCCGTCGAAGTCCCAGCCGAAGTCACGGGAGCCGCACGGTCCCGACGCCACGGTGGTGGGATCGGGCAGGCGCGGTACGCCGGAGGCGGCGCCGCGCAGGAAGAAGCCGCTGTCGGCGACCATCCCGTAGTAGTGGGTGCGCTGGTCGCCGCCGGCGCTCATGTCGAGCGCGCGGAGCGCGGCGAGCTGGGCGTTGACGTGCACGGCCTCGAAGTCCGGCGGGACGAGCGCGTCGACGACACCTCGGGTGCTGATGACCTCGGCCACCGGGTAGGCCCGCCGGAGCCAGGACTCCAGCGCCTGGTAGTCCTTCTCCCGTGGGGTGCGGACGGTGGCCGGGCTGCCGTACCGGTAGCGCACGCCCAGGACGCGCAGGCGCAGCGGGGGCCCGGCCTTGAACCAGACGGTGGGTCCGGCGGGGCCGGTGAGCGGCAGCGGGATCCCGCTGACCGCGTCGACGACGTTCACCGCCGTCACGCTGAGCGGGCCCTCGGCCGTCAGCCAGCTGGGCAGCACGAAGTTGAGGCTGAGCCCGGCGTCCCCCCGGCAGGCGGCGAGGGAGTGGGGCCGGGTGGGATCGAGGGTCACCGTGTTGACGGAGGCGATCGTGAGGGCCGGTTCCGCCGGGGAGCGGCGGGCGGCGATCACGCCCCGCACCGTGACCGACGGGCCGGAGGTGGCCTTGACATAGAGGCGGACGACGGTCGTCTTTCCCGCGATCAAGGTCACCGAGTGGTTGAGATCCTGTACGGCTTGGGTGATTTCCGACGCGTCCAGGACGCAATGCGACTGCGAAGCCATGGCCGAACCCCCAGAGCGGGTGGTGTGGGTCCCCCCGAACAGGTGGTTTTCGAACAGATGGGTTGCCCCTCTCCCTGTTCACTCTAGTGGCGGGGTTCCTGGGCCGCGCGTCGGCGGACGGGCCGGTGGTCAGGTCCGTGGTCGGCTCCCCGCCGTTGCCAGAACGGCAGTTCCGGCCAGCGGGTCTCCGCCGCGTAGGCCAGCGTGTGGTGGTGGGCGTAGGCGGCGGCGACTCCGTCGAGGAAGTCCGTGTACGAGGCCAGGACCGGTCCGTGCGGCGCGCCCGCGAGGCACAGGGCGGCGGCGAGACCGGCGCGGGCTCCGCTGTGCAGGGCGGTGAGGATGCCCTGCGAGGAGAGCGGGTCGAGGGCGAGCGCCGCGTCCCCGGCGGCGATCCAGCCCCGGCCGCCGTACGGCGTGAGGCGCAGCCCGTGGGCGGCGCTCCAGCGCGGGACGGGCGGGTCGGCGCGGTCCCCGGCGGTGAGACGGGCGCCGATGTGCCGGGTGCGCAGGGCCGCGCGCAGGAACCCGTCGGGGGTGCGCAGCCGGGGGTCGGCGAGGTCGGGGTCGGTGAGATGGGCGACGATGCGACCCACGGGCGTCAGCGTCGTGTACCACCAGCCGCCGGGCACCGCCTCCACGACGGTCCTGGCCTCCCGGTCCGACTCCCCTTCGGGCAAGCGTTCATGACGGTGCATCAGGGCATGGGTGGCCACCAGCCGGTCCTGGCGGCGGCGGACGGCCCGGCCCCGGGTGAGGGCGGCGTGCCGTCCCGTCGCGTCGACGGCCCAGGAGCAGCGCACCTCCCGGATACCGCGCCCCCGGCGTACGAGGAGGCGCAGGCCGGGGCCGTCGTCCACGAGGTCCACGGCCCGCCCGGGGAGCGGTTCGGCGCCCGCCGCGTGGGCCGCGTCCCGCAGGAACGCGTCGAAGCGGAGGCGGTCCAGCTGCCATCCCGCGCCGTACGGGTCCTGCACGGGGCCGCGTTCGTGCAGCGCGGGTGAGCCCCAGGAGACGTACATCCCGGTGGAGCGCAGATGCGGCGCGGCGGTGGCGGCGGGCCACAGGGCCAGGTCGCGCAGGAGGAGCGCGGCGGCCGACGGCAGGCTCTCGCCGACCTTGTGGGCGCCCGGCGCGGGCTCCGGTGGGTCGTCCACCAGGGCCACGCGCCGCCCGGCCCGCGCCAGCACGAGGGCGGCCACCGCACCGGCCGGTCCCGCGCCGGCGACGACGGCGTCGTACATCTTGCACGTCGTCGTGGACCCGGGAGGGGCGCTCATCGGTTGCCCGGGAAGCGGGCGACCTTCTCGATGAAGCCCGCCGACAGCTCCTCGTCGGGTTCCTCGGCGAGGGAGACGGCGGTGGCGAGGACGGCGTCGCGCAGCCGTTCGTCGGCGGCGAGCGGCACATGCAGGCTCAGCAGGTTGCGGCCGAACGGCGGGGCGGGCTCGGCGGGGAAGGAGACCTCGGACTCCACGAGCATCTCGGCGGGCAGCAGGGGGTCGTCGGTGGCCCCCGGCCGGCGTTCGACCAGGCCGAGCCGCCCGAAGTCCTTCACCATCGCGTTGATGGTGGCCAGGTAGGGCGTGGGCAGCCAGCGGTCCCAGTTGGCCCGCCGGGCGAACGCGGCGAGCCGTTCCTCGCGCGGGCGCGTGGTGTCGACGGCGATCAGATAGTCCTCCTCGGCGAGGACGTGGTTGGGCACCCGGGCGGGCCAGAAGGTCGGCAGATACGGGTCGTGGCGCTTCTCGTACCCGGAGCGGCAGCTCGCGGTGTCCGTCTGCCAGGGCACCGCCATCCAGCGGGTCAGGTCGCCGGGGCCCTGGGCGTACAGCGGCCCGTCGTACGCCAGGGCGGCCTGCGGGGTGAGCACCCTGCCGTAGGGACGCTCGGGGTTGTCCTTCGACCGGTGGCGGATACGGAACGGCGCGCTGTACATCGTGGTGTGGCGCAGCGGCCAGGTGATCTCGCAGCCGGGGTGGAAGGCGTCGGCGATACAGAAGGACAGGGCGGCGCGGTCCAGGGCGGCGGGCCGGGCGGCGAGCGGCAGCCGGTCCAGCGGCCGGGGTGCGGGGGCGGCGCCGGGGACGAGGTCGGAGACGAAGTCCCCGGCGGCCCAGAGCGCCAACTGCCGTGTCTGGAGGGGGGAGAGGGCCAGGTGCTGGCGGGCGGAGACGGCGGGCAGGCTCATCGCGTCGCCGTAGACGGGCGGCCAGGGGATCGGGGAGGTGCCGTCCCGGTCGGGGTCGCGCATGGTCTTCGAGATCTGTCGGCGCAGCTCCGTATGGCGTGGGCCGGGGTCGGCGAGGGCGGCCAGCAGCCCGGGGTCGAGGAAGTGTTCGCGTCCGCCGTGTCCGAAGAGGGTGGCCAGGCCCTGGTTGACCCATTGCAGATCGCACAGGCGGCGCAGGATCGGCAGGATGTCGTGGGTGAAGGACACCGGCTCCGGCTCGGGGAGCGCTCCGGCCGTGACGAACGCGTCGCGCAGCAGGTCGTACAGCGTGCGTACGGACTTCAGCTCGGGGGCGTAGTTGGGCGGGCCGACCACCACCCAGGCCGGTTCGACCGGCAGGGCACGGCCCTCGACGCGGACCTCGGCGGTGACGGGGCCGTCGGAGATGTCGTCGTACCAGCCGTCGTTGTTGGCGAAGGTGTCGGCCTCCTTGCCGTCGGCGGACTCGGCGACGCCCCGGCCGCCGAGGAAGATCAGCCGCCCGGCGTCGTCGGTGCGCAGCTCGCCGAGGTAGACCGGGATGTGGAGGAACCGGCCGGTGTCGAAGCGCAGTTCGGGGCCGCCGGACCGGTCCCGGCCGCGTACGGAGCGGGGGCCGGGGTCGATGGCCAGCCCGTCCCGGTCCGCGCCCCCGACCCGCGGGTTGCGCAGCCGGCTCTCCTCGGTCCGCGCGGCCTCGGGGATGTCCAGGGCCAGCTGGAACTGGTACCAGGCGGGCTTCTTGTTGGCGACGTGCGCGGTCCAGCGGATCTCGGCGTTGTCGGCGGTGAGTTCGGCCACCGGTTCCCCGGCCGCGTTGTAGCCGTAGATACGGAACCGGGCCGCCTGCCGCTTCAGGGCGCCGGTGGCGTCCTTGTACGAGCCGGTGGGCAGCGGCGGTTCGTCCTCGGTCTCGGGGGCGAGGAAGAACTCCTCGGCGCTGTCGCCGACGCGGGCGACACCGATCGCGGGGTGGATGGCGGCCCTCACGATCCGGGTGTCGCGGGCCGGGGGCTCGGTGGACGGGGGCCGGGCGGGGCCGGGTTCGGCGGCCGGGACGCCGTTGGCGTCGCGGCGCCGACCGGCCGAGGCCTGGTAGACCGTCGCGCGGGCCTCGGCGATGCTGCCGGCGGGCTTGTGCTCGGCGAGGCTGTGCCAGGGGTTGAACGCCAGGTTGGCGCCGTACGCCGCCTGGCCCCGGCCCCGGACGTCCTGCCGGGCCAGGGTCAGCCGAGCCACGGGCACGGGGGCGCTCGCGGACTCCTCCCAGCGCACGGTCGCCCGGTCCAGCGGCATGGCCTCCGCGTCCGTGCGGAACTGCACGAGCAGGTCGAAGGCCGCCTCCCCGGCGGCGAGCCGGTGCGCGAGGTCGGCCGCCAGATGGCCGGGGTTCTCCTCGGGCGGGGTGGCGGCGGGGTCGGCGGGGGCGCAACCGGCGGGCACCAGCTTGTACTTGACGAACCGGTCCGCGCCGAAGGAGTACGGCAGCACACCCCAGTAGGTGGCCGTCAGCGCGCTCTCCTCGGGCTTCGCCATGTCGTCGAGGATCCGCCGGGTCACCGGGTGGTCGCGCAGATAGGACTCGTAGTCGTTGTGGACGACACCGGCCCGGGTGAACTCGCACATGTCGCGGGCCGTGTCGACGAAGAACACGTCGTGGTTCTGCAGCAGCAGGTCCTGGGTGTCGGCGTCGCCCTCCCCGGCGAGCAGCTTGGCGCCGGGCACCCCGAAGAGCTTGACGCCGACGCCGACCGTGGTCAGCAGGTCCGGGCGGCTGGGCACGGTGTCGCTGGAGAACCGCACCCAGGCGGTCAGCCCCTCGGGCCGCTGCCGGGCCAACTCCAGGAATCCGACGCGCAGTTCCTCGGGAAGGTCCGCGCGGACGGTGAGCGTGCCACGGGCGGTGCCGTGCGGTTTGAGGAACACCGGCCGCTCCACGGGATCCTGCCCGCGTGCGATACGCCCGCCCTGGGACCGGTCGACGAACATCTCCTTCAGCGCGGCCCCCGGATCCGACGCGCAGTCCGGCTCGGCGGGTCCGTCGTTCTCGGCGGGGCCGGCGGGTCCGTCGTTCTCGGCGGGGCCGGTGGGTTCAGAGGATCCGGCGGGGCCGGTGGGCTCGGCGGGTCCGGAGGAGGAAGCGGAAATGACGGCCATGGCTCGATCTCCCGCGATTGGCGCTACCGGGGCCGCACCGGACGCACAGGCTCATGGAGCGCTGTACAGGCGCGCACCGTCCGTACAGCTCCCCATGCTGACAAACAAGCGTGCGACGCGCGACCGAGGGACGGGCCGCTCCGTCCCGCACGGGCCGCCGCCGTCCGGGCCCGGCGGCGCCGAGTCGCACGTCCCCCGGAACACCACCAGACTGGACAGCGGGCCCACGCCGCCGAACGCGCCCACCGCGCGCCGCGCGACCGGCGCCCCAACGTCCCCGCACCCAACGTCCCCACCCCCAACCGTCCACCCCAACCGTTCACGCCTCACGCGCGAACGGGAGTCGGGAGGTGCCGTCATGGCCACCGAACACGACAGGCGGGACCGGCTGGCGGCCGAACGCGCCGACACGCCGTTGGTACGTCTCCTCGACACGGCCCGCGCCAGAGGCCACGAGATGGTCCGGCCGCCGGACCCGACCGCACCGCCCGCCCCCTCCGCCCCGGCCGCACCACGCCCGCTCTCGACGATCCGGGTCGGTGAGAGCCCGCACAGCCTGGCGGTCAGCCCCGACGGCACCCGGCTGTACGTGAGCGACTTCAAGGCGGACTCCGTGGTGGTGGTCGACCTCCCCCGCGAGGAGGTCGTGGACACCGTCGCGGTCGACGACGGGCCCTACGGCGTGGCGGCGAGCCCGGACGGCACCCGGCTGCACGTCGCGGTCCCCGACACGGAACTCCTGCTGAAGATCGAGTTCCCGGACGACGTCTCCGGCAGCCACTTCGGCCACGCGCCCTACGGCGTGGCGGCCGGCCCCGACGGGCAGCGCGTCTATCTGGCGCTGGCGCTGGAGGACCGGGTGTGGGTCACCGACCAGTTCGCCATGGGCGACTTCGCGTCCGTCCCCGGCCTCGACTTCCCGGTCGGCGTGGCGGTGAGCCCCGACGAGAAGTACCTCTACGTGACGCACTACTTCGCCGGCCGGGTGTCCGTCGTCGACCTCGGCCGCACCTCCGTCATCTCCACGATCCCCGTCTCGAACGGCCCCTACGGCGTGACGGTGACCCGCGACGGAAGCCGCCTGTACGTGGCCCACTTCCCCTACGGCACCGTCTCGGTGATCGACACCGCGCGCGGCGAGGTGACCGACACGATCGCCGTCGCGGACGGTTCACGCGGCGTGGCGGTGAGCCCCGACGGCTCCCGCCTCTACGTCACCGACTTCTTCGCCGGAACGGTGTCGGTGCTCAGGCCGTAGCGGGGCGGCACGACGCCGCCCCGTCCGCGCAGTGTCGAGCGGGTGGTGTCGATCTCGTCCT
The DNA here is from genome assembly GCF_009184865.1 of Streptomyces phaeolivaceus. Classification (NCBI taxonomy): domain Bacteria; kingdom Bacillati; phylum Actinomycetota; class Actinomycetes; order Kitasatosporales; family Streptomycetaceae; genus Streptomyces; species Streptomyces phaeolivaceus. The sequence continues at coordinate 3,538,282 of NZ_CP045096.1, forward strand.
GCCAGACGTCCGCCGTGAAGGCGCTCTCGTAGAGGCGCAGGCAGGTGCGCAGATGGTCGTGGTGGGCCACGCGCAGCCGGGTCGTGTAGTGGGCGCACAGGGCGTCCACCGGGACACCCCGGGCGGCGGCGTCGATCACGGCGGCGGCCAGGATCGCCGTCCGCAGGGCCTGTGCGGTGCCCGTGCCGCTGAGCGGGTCCTGCCGCAGGGCGCCCGCGCCGACGACCAGCCGGCCCCCGCCCGCCCGGGGCGCCCCGGGCGGGACGGCCGGGGCCAGATGCACCCTGGGCGCCGCCGCCGGTGCCACGGCCGTACGCGGCGGGCGGCTCAGCAGGGCGGCGAGCGGGGACTCGGCGAGGACACGGGCGAGCAGCCCGGCCGGGTCGGCGGCGGGGCCCGGGACCATCGCCTGGACCAGACAGTGGTCGCCGCCCAGCGGGGTGAGCTGGAGCCAGCCCAGCTCGGTGCAGTCCAGGCGGGCCGTGGTCCGGTCGCCGCCCCGCCGCAGCGGGGCGGTACCGGCCAGCAGCGTCCGCCGCCCGCACTGCCGGAGCACGGACCCACCCGGAACGGCGCCCGAGGCGGCGTCCGCGGTGACGGTCCACTCGGGCGGTTCGCCGCTCCCGGGCGGTTCGGCCCTCCCGTCGCCGAGGTCGAGCAGCTCCCGCATCCGGGCGGCCAGGGCGGCGCCGTCGACCGCGTACGCCCGCTGCGGGAACCGGGGTGAGCGCTCCCCTGCCCCCCACCGCACCTGTCGGTGGGTCAGCCACCAGCCGCCGCGCGGGAGTTCGTCGCCCCAGAGCGAGCCGAGCAGGTCCAGCGCCGGTCCGGTCAGCAGCAGCGGGCGGAACGCCGGGCCGGCCGGCGGCGGGGCGGGCCGGACCCGGTGGCCACGGGCGAGCAGCAGCCGCGCGCAGGTCAGTTCCGCCAGCCCCGAGCCGGCGATCGCGACCAGGGTCACCCGCCGTCCAGGGCGGTGAGTGCCGCGAGGACGGCCTCGACGTCGGCCGTGTGGCGCCGCGCCAGCCGCAGCAGTCGCCGGTCTCCCTGGACGAGGACCCGCAGCCTCTCGGTGACGGTCGCGGCCGCGTCCCGGGTGAGCCGCCGGTAGGCGGCGCTCAGCTCGGCGGCGGTGCCGCCGTCCTGGTCGGGCAGGTCCGGCATGGTGAAGCGCGGGCCGACACCCCGGTCCGCGAGCACATGATGCAGATCGTGCATGTTGGTCATCACCAGACGGGTCTGGGCCATCAGCGCGCCGCCGGCGCCGTCGAACCGCTCCAGCGACGCGCGCAGCGTCCCGAGCAGCAGCACGTAGTACTGGTCGCAGACATCGAGCAGCCCGGTCTCCGTAGCGTCGCGGGGGGCGCCGAACCGGCGCAGGTACCGCTCCTCCTCAAGCCCGGCCAGATGCCCCTGCACCGCGAGGAAGCGGCGGTGGTGGTCGCCGCCCTCGTCGATGATGAGCTTGATGAGGTGGGCGAGCCGGTCGCTCTGCGGGAAGAGGTCCGGCTGTCCGACCACGGACGCGTGCAGCGCGACGTACATGCCGTCCAGGCCGTCGGGGTCGTCCGGATCGTCGGCCGTGTGCCGACTGGGCGCCTCCACGTCGACGAACCACTGCAGCCGTTCGGCGGTGAGCCGTTCCAGCCCGAACTGGTGGTCGACCTCCCGGTCGATGACCTCGGCCCGGTCGAGCACGGGCTGCCGGCCGAACATGGCGAGCGCCTCGTTGACCCAGCGCAGATGGCGCATCTCGTCGACCGCCACGGCGAACACCTCCTGCCCGGCCGCGTGCGCCCGGCGGGTGAGTTCGTCCGCGCTCCGGGGCAGGGACAGCGGCGCGTTCAGCGAGTAGTGGGCGTACAGGTACTCCACGCACAGCGCGTGTTCCACCCCGGCCAGCCTGATCAGTTCCTTGGCCACGTCCTCCGGGCTCATCAGGTCGCGGCGCGCGGCGGCCACGGCGCGCGCGGCCGGCGGGGGACTCACCGGCTCCGCCTGCTCACGGTCGTCGAGGACCACGGGCAGGACGTTCCAGTCGCTGATCAGCCGCGGGTAGGTGAACTCCAGCGCGGTGCGCCGGCCTCCCTCGTCGCTGGCGAGGTCGGCGGCGGGCGGGGTGCTCCGGTCGGCGCGCAGGAAGTTGACCTCGGGCACACTGCCGTCCGTGCTGCTGGTGACATCGGGTTTGGAGGCGGCCCAGTAGAAGCAGCCGCAGTCCCGGAAGTCGTACTGCCAGGGCGCGCACAGACTGCGGGTCAGTTCGCCCGGCCGGTACACGTCCGGGTCGATGACGCCGTCCGCGTCGAGATAGCGGGCCCGTGGGGCGGTCAGTACGACGGACTCGATCCGGCCTTCCGGGTCCAGCTGCACGGAGCTGCTGCCGTTGAGCCGCGTGCCGTTGAGGTCGGGCACGGCCGGGGGCGGTGTGCCGGGCGGTCCGAGCGGTTCGAGGAGCACGGTGACGGCGCCGGCCAGCAGGTCGTGGACGTGCCGCCAGACGTCCAGGCCCAGCAGTCCCGCGCAGTCGACGGTGGGGACCCGCCGCTCGCTCTGGTCCACGGTGGTGCGCCCGCACAGGGCGCGTACGTACAGGGGGCGGGCGTCGGACAGGTCGGCGTCGGTCAGCCCCTGTGACCGGGCGGGCTCACCGGTGAAGGCGAGGACACGTGCCCCCTCGCCGCGGTGGAAGTCGACCCTGAGCCCGGGGAAGAAGCCGGTGTCCAGGTTGCGCTGGTCGAACTCCAGGCCGGGGAAGCTGTTGTCGACGCCGCTCTCGGGGCGGGTGCCGACGGGGTTGCCGGGCACGCGGTAGTCCGCGCGGGCGGTGAGGTTGCGCGGAAAGAACTTCCCGTCGGGGGCCGGAAGGTCGGGCATGGGGGCTCCTTCAGACGAGGCCGGCGGCGCCGGCGTCTGCTGCGGGGTGGGCGTCCGGCACCGGCGGCCGGCGGAAGAACTCGGGGTCGGCCTGCGTGAGTTCCACATAGGCGCGCAGGCAGAAGGCCAGCCAGCCGCGGATGTAGTCGCAGCCGGGCCGTCCGCGTCTGCTCACCTCGTGGTAGCAGCCGCCCCCGCACAGATACCGGGCCCAGCAGGAGCGGCACGGCTCGGCCCGGTCGACGTGACCGGCCCTCAGATGGCGGCGGCGGGCTTCGGTGTCGGGCCCGTCGGCGACGGAGCCCATGGCGTGGGCGGGGTCGTCGACCAGGCGGTGACAGGCGTACAGCCCGCCCTCGGCGGAGGCGCTGAGATAACCGGCGCCCGCGCCGCAGGGGTAGGGGCGGTGGGTGCCTCGGTGCAGCTGTTCGAGGGCGGTCAGCAGGTTCCCGAAGGGGTAGCTCCGGCCCGCCGACAGCTCGCTCAGGGCCCGCTCGCCGCACTCCACCATCCGCTCCAGGAACCCGGCGAAGGCGGCCGTGTCGATCTCGTACGCCGGGTCGGGGGCGCTGACCACGGCCGCGAAGCCGACGTCGTCGAAACCGAGCCCGATGCCGTGCTCCAGTACGTCGAGCAGGCGCGCGGTCCTCGGGGTGACGCTGACCCGGGCCGCGAGATGACGCGGGCGGCCGTGCCGGGCGAGCACGTCCAGACCGGCCCGCAGCCGGTCGTAGGCGCTGGCCCCGCCCGGGGCGTGCCGCAGCGCGTCGTGACCGGCCCGGTCGCCGTCCAGGCTGACGGTGACGGTGAAGGGGTGCTCGGCGAAGAGCCGGGCGTCCTCGGGCCGTACGGTGGTGAGGTTGGTGGTGAGGGAGAAGCGGACGGTGTGTCCCGTCTCCCGGCCCGCCCGCGTGGCGTGGGCGACCACGTCGTGGATCAGGTGCCGGGCGAGCAGCGGTTCGCCGCCCATGAAGCCGACCACCACGTCCGCCCCCGGCGCGGCCTCGGCCAGCAGCCGGTCCACGGCGGCGTACGCCGTGTGCCGGGGCATCGCACGGGCGGCGCCGCCGAAGCGTCCCTCGTCCGCGTAGCAGTGGCCACAGCTGAGGTTGCAGGCCTGCATCACGTTGAGGGAGAGGGAGGAGAGCGGGGGCGGTTCGAGGGGGGTGCCGTCGATCCTTCGCGGCCGGTCCCACAGCGGGAGCCCGAGCCGGTCGGCGAGGTCCGCCGGGGTGCCGTCGGGCTCCGCCGCCCACCGCTCCAGCCGGGCGGCGAGCGGTGCGGGCAGGTCGTAGATCCGGCTGCCGTCCGAGACGAGCAGATGCGCGCCGAGCGCACTGCGGAAGACCTTGAACTCGGCGGCCCCGTCGGGCGGCCGGACCGGACCGCCGGGTGGCTGACCGGCTCCGGCCGACGGGGGTGGCGGACCGTCCGACGGTGGGAGCGGGCCGTCCGGGGGGCGGCGCCCGATCTGGAGCAGTACGGTCATGAGTTCGGCTCCGCGTCCTCGGCCAGCTGGGCGGCCCAGCCGACCAGCAGGTCGTACTGGCGGCGGGTCAGGTGCAGGGGGTAGTTGTCGGAGCCGCGCATTCCGCTGGGCATCTGCCAGGTGTAGAACCGCGAGGAGCGGAGCGAGGCGCCCCCGTCGGCGGCCGGCTCGGCGGGCGGGCGGACCCAGGTCGGGATCAGGTCGCGCCGTTCCCGGATCATGTCCTCCAGCACCTCCAGGGCCACGAACCGGCGGTGCCGGCGCCGGCCGCGCTCGGTGAGGGCGAGCAGCAGTCCGAGCAGCGGCTGCGGAGACTCGAAGGCCAGGGCGCGCGCGTCGGCCGGGGACACGTTCAGAGCAGGGGCGATACGGGCGTTCTCGTTGCCCGACCGCTCGTTCTGCACATCCACGTTGACCGCGACCATGGTCTCCAGCACGCGTTCGAACAGGTCGCGGATTTCGAGCGCGGTCTGCTCGTCCGCCACGAAGCCGGGCGTGTGGACCTCCTCCCGTTTGAGCCGGTCGGCCAGGCCGTCGGCGAGGGAGACGAAGGGCCTGCGGTCGGGAGCGAAGTCGGGCGGCGCGGCCACGATCCGCGCGGTGGCCGCCAGGCCGCCGGGCAGCCGGACGGTGACCGTGCCGTCGCACACGTCGTCGACGAGGCCGAGGCCGCGGCGGAACTCCGCGCCCGCGAACAGGTTGCCCGGAGCCGTCCGGTCGTCGTCCCCCAGGGTGAAGCCGACCCAGCGCGACGCCGGGTTGAGGATGCGCCGCGCGGCCGGGATGTCGTAGTCGGCCTCCGACCGGGGGTCCCGCAGGTTCGTGGGCCCGTAGACGGCGCCCGTCCCCGGGGTGAACCGCAGCCGCAGCCCGGGGAGTTCCTCGTTGGGCACGGGCAGTTGCACGGCGCCCAGCGGCAGGCCGGCGCCGGAGGGGACCAGGGGCGCCTCCTCGTCCTGCGGGGAGACTCCGGCCAGGACGCGCGCCTGGTTGTCGTCGCCGGTCAGCTCGACCCGGGCCTCGATCCGGTCGCCGGCCCGCTGGGTGAGGTGGTGCGCCTTGAGGTTGGCGACCGAGACCTCCCAGCGGACGTCCGCCAGGCTCAACCCCGAGTCCGCCAGGATCTGTTCCGTCAGCGGCCCCTCGCCGGACCTGCCGTCGACGGTCCAGGATCCGTGCACCTCGAAGTAGGGGCAGACCGGCCGCCAGCCCGCCTCGTCCTTGAACCGCACGCGCTCCGGCATACGGGCGCTCAGCCTGCCGTCGGCGTCGAGGTCCAGAGTGAGGTCGGGCACGACGGTGGTCCTGCCCGTGCCACGGGGGGTGAGATCGCTGGGCCCCCAGCGGTAGTTGTCACAGGGCACCGTGGAGGGGCCCAACCGGGCGAAGGCCAGGGGTGGTTGAAGCCAGAGCCGTTCGATCACCGGCTGCTCCTTGGGGTGGGGAGGACAGAGGGGATGCCCTGTGCGGCACGACATGTGGCACGACATCACGCGATGACAGAATGTACAAGAAATATCACTCTGTGTGATTCAGGCTGGGGAAAACCACCCGGGCGCACTTCAGGAATCGAGGCCACGCGCCTCCCCGCCCCCCACCCCCGCCCGGGTCAAACAGCGTCCTCCCGGTCGCCCGTGTGCCGCAGGATCTCCTCGGCCAAGCGGGCGTCCAGCGCCGTCGGCAGGGTGTGGCCCAGCCCTTCGATCATGACGAGCCGGGCTCCGGGGATCCTGGCGGCGGTGGCCTCTCCGTGTGCGGGCGGGAACATCGGGTCCTCGGTCCCGTGCAGCACCAGCGTCGGCGCGGTGACGGAGGCCAGGGCCGCCGTGTCGTCCCCGCCGGCCGCCCCGGCGAGTGTGTGGTTGAACCCGGCGGTCAGGTCGCGCGCCCGCTCGTACACCCGGCGCTCCATGGCCCGGTACTCCTCCTCGTCGAACGGCAGCACCGAGCCGTGCAGCACCCGCCACAGCGGCAGCCGGAGCGCGAGGTGGCCCTCCAGCCCGGCCCCGGGATCGGGGAGGGTGGCGGCGAGCGCGGCCAGCAACTCGGCGCTGGGCGGCGGCAGTTCACCCGGCCCCGGGGGCGCCCCCTCCAGCGCCCGCCGCACCAGCGCCGCCGTGTCCGTGCCCAGCGGCTGGGACGACAGGCTCGTCAGGGTCAGCACCCGTAGCGGATCGGTGACGGCGACGCGCTGCGCGATGATCCCGCCCAGCGACGCGCCCACGAGATGCGCCCGCTCCACCCCGAACGCGTCCAGCACGGCCAGCGCGTCCGAGGCCAGGTCGGCGACGGTGTACGGACGTACGGCGAAGTCGACGACGGAGGACCGCCCGGTGTCCCGGTGGTCGTAACGGATCACCCGCCGCCCGCCCTCGACCAGCCGCCGCACGATCCCGTCGTTCCACTGCACGCCCTGCGCCCGCGCACCCATCACCAGCAGCACGACCGGATGCCCGGGGCCGCCGAACTCCTCGGCCCACAGCTCGACGCCGTCCACGGCGACGATCCGCTCACGGCTCACCAGGTCTTCGTTCACGACTCCATTTTCCTGCATGGTCGTTCAAGATAATGACTCGGCGCGGATCCCGCACTCGTTCTCCCGTGAAGTGGACGCCTCGCCGCCGCACGCTGCACCCTGGCCCCATGGCCGGAGTCAAGGGGCAGGTGCAGAAGCGGGGCGTGGAGCGCCGACGCGCGATGGTGGACGCGGCGATCACGCTCTTCTCGCAGCAGGGGGTACGGGGAACCGGCGTCGCCGCGATCGCGGAGCGGGCCGGTGTGACCCCCTCCGCCCTCATCCACCACTTCGGCAGCAAGGACGGCCTGGTCCAGGCGGTCCTGGAGGAGGCCGACCGCCGCGCGCCGGCCCGGCTGTCCGCGACCCCGGATTCGGGACCCACCCTCGACCAGGCCTTCGCGTGGCTGCTGAAGGACGTTGAGCACACGGCCGCCGACGAACGCGAACTGACCGCCCTGCACGCCACGTTGACGGCCGAGAACCTCGAACCGGGCACCGCCCTGCACACCTGGTTCCGCGACCGGGGCCGGACCCTGCGGGCCCATCTGACCGCTCTCTTCACCCGCGCCGCGGCCGACGGCTCGATCCGCCCGGACCTGAGACCGGGCCTCCTGGCCGCCGAGGTGACCGCCTTCCTCGAAGGCGCGCACCTCATCTGGCTCCTGGACCCCGAAGAGGTGGACCTGACCGCCGTGTGCCGCGGCTACTTCGAGGGCCTGACCGCCCGACTCCGCCCGTGACCCACGCCGGGCCTAGGATCCATCGGAAGGGCCCTGGCCCTCCAGATGCGTCGCAGCGAACATCCGCAGCACCGCCGGCAGCACGAGCACCGAAGGGCCGGGCGTGGCAAGGGACCTGGTGAGGTCCTCGGCGAGGGTCTCGGGGGTGGTGCGGGTGCCCGGGACGCCGAACGACTCCGCCAGGGCCACATAGTCCGGCCGGGTCAGTTCCGTGGCGGTCGCCTCGCCGAACGCGTCGGTCATGTACTCGCGGAGGATGCCGTAGCCGCCGTCGTCGACGATGAGCCAGGTGACGTTCAGGTCGTACTGGCGGGCCGTGGCGAGTTCGGCGATGGAGTAGAGCGCGCCGCCGTCGCCGGAGACCGCCAGGACCGGGCGGGTGGGGTCGGCCGCCGCGGCGCCGAGGGCCGCGGGGAAGCCGTAGCCGAGGCCGCCGGCGCCCTGGGCGGAGTGCATGTGGTTGGGGCCCTTGGCGTCGAAGGCCGACCAGGCCCAGTAGGCGAGGATCGTCATGTCCCAGAAGGACGGGGAGTCGGCGGGCAGGGCCTTGCGGATGGACGCCAACAGCTCCTGTTCCAGGGTGAGTTCCTGGGCGGCGATCCGGTCGGCGACCTTCGCCAGGACCTCGCGGACGCGCTCGGCGGCCCCGGTGTCCGGGCGCTCCGACACCGTCTCCAGCAGCGCCTGGAGAGCGAGCCGGGCGTCCGCGTGGATGCCGAGCGCCGGGTGGTTGGACTCCAGTTTGCCGAGGTCCGCCTCGATCTGGATCACCCGGCCGCGCGGCTTGAACGTGTGGTAGTTCGAGGAGAGTTCACCGAGTCCGGAGCCGACGACCAGCAGGACGTCCGCGTCCTCCAGGAAGTCCGTGGTGTGCCGGTCCTCGATCCAGGACTGGAGCGACAGCGGGTGCGTCCAGGGGAACGCGCCCTTGCCGCCGGGCGTGGTGACCACCGGCGCCCGGAGCGTCTCCGCCAGCTGCCGCAGCTTCCGGGACGCGTCCGCGCGGACGACTCCCCCGCCCGCGATGATCGCCGGGCGCGCGGCGCCGGACAGCAAGTGGGCGGCCAGCGCCGTCAGTTCGGGGCGCGGGGGCAGTTCCTCGGGGAAGGCGTCGCCGCCGGTCACCACCGGGATCAGGGTCTCGGCGAGCAGCACGTCCTGCGGGATCTCCACCCACACGGGGCCGTGCGGGGCCGACAGCGCCGACTTCCAGGCCGCCTCGATCGCGGACGGGATCTGGGACTGCGTACGGACGGTGTGGACGGACTTCACGACACCCCGGAACGAGGCCGCCTGGTCCGGGAGTTCATGGAGGTAGCCGTGCCGGCCCCCGCCGAGGCCCGCCGTCGGGATCTGGCTGCTGATGGCGAGGACGGGGGCCGAGGCCGCCGCCGCCTCCTGGAGCGCGGCCAGGGAGGTCAGCGCCCCCGGGCCGGTGGAGAGCAGCAGCGGGGCCGCCTCGCCCGTGATCCGGCCGTACGCGTCCGCCGCGAACCCCGCGTTGTTCTCCACCCGGAGCCCGATGTACCGCAGGTCGGAGCGGCGCAGCGCGTCGAACATGCCCAGCGCGTGCTGGCCGGGGAGCCCGAAGACGGTCGTCGCGCCGAGCCCGGCCAGGGTCTCGACGACCAGGTCTCCGCCGTTGCGGCCGGGGGGAGGGTTCAGCGCCGCCTCCGTCTGGGCGGCCGTCGGGCGGAGTACCAGGTCGTGGTCGTGGGTCACTGCGCTGCCTTGTCCTTCTCCGCCTGCGTGATCTCTGCCTGCGTGATCTTTTCCTGCGCGATCTGGCGGGACATGATCGTGGTCAGTTCGTACGCCGTGTGCGAGGCGGCCACGGCGGTGATCTCGGCGTGATCGTACGCGGGCGCCACCTCGACGACGTCGGCGGAGACCAGGTTGCGGGAGGCGAGGCCGCGCAGGATCTCCAGCAGTTCGCGGGAGGTCATACCACCGGCCTCCGGCGTCCCCGTGCCCGGCGCGTGGGCCGGGTCGAGGCAGTCGATGTCGATGGAGATGTACAGCGGGCGGTCGCCGATGCGCTGGCGCAGCTGGTCGGCGACCTCGTCCGCGCCCCGCCGGTAGATGTCGGCGGAGGTGACGATGCCGAAGCCCATCTTCTCGTCGTCGGTGAGGTCCTGCTTGCCGTACAGGGGCCCGCGCGTGCCCACGTGGGACAGCGCCTCCGTGTCCAGGATGCCTTCCTCCACGGCCCGCCGGAACGGGGTGCCGTGCGTGTACTCGGCGCCGAAGTACGTGTCCCAGGTGTCGAGATGGGCGTCGAAGTGGAGGAGGGCGACCGGGCCGTGCTTCTTGGCGACCGAGCGCAGCAGCGGCAGCGCGATGGTGTGGTCGCCGCCGAGGGTCATCAGCCGGGCGCCCGTGCCGAGCAGCTCGTCCGCCGCCGCCTCGACCGTCTCCACCGCCTCGTGGATGTCGAACGGGTTGGCGGCGATGTCACCGGCGTCCGCGACCTGGGCGAGGGCGAACGGGGAGGCGTCCTGGGCCGGGTTGTAGGGGCGCAGCAGCCGGGACGCCTCACGGATCGCGTTGCCGCCGAAGCGGGCGCCCGGCCGGTAGGAGACACCCGAGTCGAACGGCACACCCACGACCGCGATGTCCGCGCGGCCCACCTCGTCGAGACGCGGCAGCCGGGCGTAGGTCGCGGGACCGGCGTAGCGCGGGATCCGGGAGGAGTCGACGGGGCCACGGGGCGAATCGACCGGGCCGCGGGGAGAGTCGACGGGGCCTCGGGGCGTCTCGGTGCCGCTCATGATGTTCTGCCTTCTTTCCTACGCTTCGTCGCGTATGTACCACTCGGTACGACTCTACTGGTGCGCCGGCGCCGGCTCGGACACGGGTTCGGGTGACCGCCCGGCCAGCCGCTCCCGCCAGGCGGCGAGGACGGCCGCGTCGGTGGGCGGGGTGGCGAGGGAGACGATCAGATACGCGGCGAGCGACAGCAGCAGGCCGTAGTAGACGGGCTCGTTGGCGAGGATCCCGTGCGTGGCCATCAGGACGATCACCGCGAGGCCGCCGACCGCGACGCCGGCGAGCGCGCCCTGCGCGGTGCCCCGCTTCCACAGCAGTCCGCCGAGGATGGGCACGAGGAGGCCGCCGACGAGGAGGTTGTACGCGACGGTCAGCGCCTCGACGACGTTGTCGAGCGCGATCGCCGTACAGATCACCGCGACCCCCATGACCAGGATGAGGATCCGGTTGCCCCGGACCTCGTCGTGGTCGTCACCGGCGGACCGGCCGACCGCTCCCCGCAGCCGGGACCAGATGTCGTTGTTGGCGACGGTCGCGCAGGCGATGAGCGCGCCCGAGGAGGTCGACATCACGGCGGCCAGGGCGGCGGCGAGCACCAACCCCCTTACGCCGATGGGGAGTTCCTCCTTCACGATGGTCGCGAAGGCGTCGTCGGCGTTGGCCAGGTTCGGGAAGAGCACCTTGGCCGCCGTACCGATGACGGCGCCGGCGAGGGCGTAGGCGAGGCAGTAGGTGCCCGCGACCGTGCCGCCCCACTTGGCCGTGCGGTCGCCGCGGGCGGTGAAGACGCGCTGCCAGATGTCCTGCCCGATGAGCATGCCGAAGGTGTAGATCAGCACATAGGTGAAGATCGTCTCGCCGCCGATGCCCAGCGGATCGAAGTACGAGGTGGGGAGTTCGTCCCTCATCTCACTGAACCCGCCGGCCTTGACGACGGCGATCGGCAGGAGCAGAAGCAGCACGCCGATGGTCTTCACCACGAACTGGACCATGTCCGTCAGCGTGATCGACCACATGCCGCCGAGCGTGGAGTACGCGACGACGATGGAGCCGCCGAGGACGATCGCGAGCGTGCGGTTCATGTCGAACAGGACGTCGAAGATCGTGGCGTAGGCGATGGTCGAGGTGACCGCGAGCATCAGCGTGTACGCCCACATGACGACGCCGGAGATGACGCCCGACCGGCCGCCGTAGCGCAGGTCGAGCATCTCGGAGACGGTGTAGACCTTCAGCCGGGCGATGCGGGCGGAGAAGAACACGGAGAGGGCGAGCAGGCCCAGGCCGATGGTGAAGACCATCCAGGCGCCGGAGAGGCCGTACCGGTAGCCGAGCCCCACCCCGCCGATGGTCGAGGCGCCGCCGAGGACGATGGCCGCCATGGTGCCGGAGTACATCGTCGGGCCGAGGCGGCGCCCGGCGACCAGGAACTCGCTCTTCGACCTGGCGCGGCGCATGCCCCACCAGCCCATGGCCAGCATTGCGGCCAGATAGACGACGATGACGGTGTAGTCGACGGCCATGGTGAAAGGCCTCCTTCGCGCACACTCGGTGGCGGGTGATGGGCACTGACACTAGGTGGCCGGAAAGCGACTGCGAAGTGTACGTTTCATCCATTCGAGCCGCGCCGGATGGAAGGAACGCACACCATGCCGGACCCGGCCGCTCCACCCGCCCCGGCGGTCCCTCCCACCCCACCCGTCCTCCTCTCGGCACTGCTGGCCGTGGACGGCCTCGGCCTGCGGCAGATCGCCGGGCCCGAGGACGCGGGGACGGCGGTCCACTGGGCGCACACCTCGGAGATGTCGGACCCGTATCCGTATCTGCTCGGCGGCGAGCTGCTGCTGACGGCCGGCGTCCACATCCCGGAGGCGGCCGGTTCGGGCACCTACTTCGACGACTACGTCTCCCGGATCGTCGCGGCGGGCGGCGCGGCCCTCGGCTTCGGCGTCGCCCCCGTCCACGACAGTGTCCCGAGGGCCCTGGTCGCGTCCTGCGACTCCTACGGCCTGCCCCTGATCGAGGTCCCGCCCCGCACCACGTTCTCGGGCGTCGCCCGCGCGGTCTGGCAGCTGATGGCCCGCGCCCGCCACGCCGAACTCCGCCGCGTCACCGAGGCCCAGCAGGCCCTCGCCGCAGCCGCCTCCCGCCCGGACCCGGCCCGCGCGGTCCTCCGCCGGCTCGCCCAGCGGGTGAGGGGCCGAGCGGTCCTGTACGGCCCGGAGGGCACGGAACTGGCATCGGCGGGCCGGGAGACGGCAACAACGGTCACACAAGCATTGGCGGCCCTTGCAACCAGGGTCCGCCCTTCAAGGGGCGCGGGGAACTGCGCGAACGGCCCCGACGAACCCGCACCCGCCAACGCACCGAAACCCCCCACCCCCTCCCCGCGCACCCCCACCCCCACCTCCGCGACCGACACAGTCAACGGCACCCACCTCGCCGCCTACACACTGGGCACCTCCCACGGCTTCACCCTCGGCGTAGCCACCCCCCACCGCACCCCCGGTGACCACACGATCACCTCCGTAGCCGCCGTCCTCCTCTCCCTCCTCACCGACGAACGCCAGAGCGGCACGGGCGCGGCCCGCGCATCGGCGTTGGTGCAGCTCCTACTCGGCGCGGAGCCGCAGGAGGTCGCTTCTCTCCTGGGCAGGGCCACCCACTGGCGGGTCGTCCACGCCCGGCCCTCCGACGGCGACCCTCACCCCGGCTCGTTGACCATCGCCGCCCTCGGAACCGCCTTGGGCTCAACCCTGGTGGACGCCTGCGGCGAAACCGTCCGCGTCCTCCTCCCCGCCGACCGCGAGGTCACCGAGCAGCCCGGCTGGACCTGCGGCGTGAGCGCCCCCGCCGAACCGCACGCCTGGCCCGCCGCCGACGTCCAGGCCGCCCGCGCGCTGGCACGGGCCAGGGCGACCCGTACCGCACTGGTCCGGCACGGGTCCCGTACGACACTCGCCCAGTTGGTGCCGGAGGACGACGCGACCGCCCACGCGCACGCCCTGCTGGCCCCGCTGACCACCGCCCCCGGCGCCGCCGCGCTCACCGAGACCCTGCGCACCTGGCTGTCCCTGCACGGCAGTTGGGACCGTACGGCGGTCGCGCTGGCCGTGCACCGCAACACGGTCCGCCAACGGATCGGCCGCTGCGCCGCGTTGCTCGGCGCGGACCTCGACGACCCGGACGTACGGATGGAGTTGTGGTTCGCGCTGCGGCGGGACTGAACGGGCGGCCGGGAACCGACGGGCAGGAGCGGACCCCTCGCGGAGTGACGCAGGTCGCAGCGGACGGTACGCCCGCGACGCCCACACTCCTCTGCCTCACAATGGACGCATGCCGATACCCGGGACCCCCAGCCGCGCCGAGCTCGTCGAACACCTCGTGAAGACGCGTATCGCGGGCGATGTCGCCACACCGCGCGAGAACAACCTCTCCCACTACCGCGAACTGGCCAACGGCAACCGCCACTACTGGCTCGGCCTGGAGCTCGGGGACCGCTGGACCGACGAGCAGGACGTGCTGGCCGTGATGGCGGAGCGCGTCGGCGTGAACGACGACCCGGGGCACCGCTACGGCCAGGACACCATCGACCCGGATCTGACGGTCGACGCGCTGGAGCGCATGGCGGCCCGGCTGCGCAAGGCGGCCGACGGCGGGCAGCGGGTCCTGTTCGCCACCGGGCACCCCGGCGGGCTGCTCCAGGTGCACAACGAGACCGCGCGGGCGCTGCGCGCGGCCGGCTGCGAGATCGTCGTCATCCCGGACGGCCTCCAGACGGAGGAGGGGTATGTGATGCAGTTCGCGGACGTGGCCGTCCTCGAACACGGCGCCACGCTCTGGCACACCCACTCCCCCGAGCCGATGCGGGCGATCCTGCGGGGTCTGGAGGGCGCCGGCCGCCCGCTGCCCGACCTGGTCGTCGCCGACCACGGCTGGGCGGGCTGCGCGGGCCAGCTCGGTGTGGACTCCGTCGGTTACGCGGACTCCAACGACCCCGCCCTCTTCCTCGGCGAGTCCGAGGGCACCCTCCAGGCCGTGGTGCCGCTCGACGACCATGTGGTCAGCCCGCGCCACTACGACCCGATGTCGGCGTATCTGCTGGCGCAGGCAGGACTGGAGGACGACTGACCGGGCCGGACCTCAGGCAGTCTTCGTCGGCCTCGGCACCCGGACGACGCCCTCCTGGATCACGGAGATCGCGAGCCGGCCGTCCTGGGTGTAGATCCGGCCCTGGCCGAGGCCCCGGCCGGCCGACGCGGACGGCGACTCCTGGTCGTACAGCAGCCACTCGTCGGCGCGGAACGGCCGGTGGAACCACATGGCGTGGTCCAGCGAGGCCCCGACGACATCCCCGACGGCCCAGCCGCCGCGCCCGTGCGCGAGCAGGATGGAGTCGAGGAGCGTCATGTCGGAGACATACGTGGCGAGGACGACGTGCAGCAGCGGGTCGTCGTCGAGCTTGCCGTTGGCGCGGAACCAGACCTGGGAGTGCGGTTCGCGGGGCTCGCCGTAGCGGCCGTACGGCGGGTCGTCGACGTACCGTAGATCGACGGCGGCCCGCGCTTCGCGCATCTTCTCCACGACGGCCGGGTCGAGGCCGTACGCCGGGAGCCGCTGCTCGGCGGTGGGCAGGGACTCCGGGTCCGGCGCGGCGGGCATCGGGGCCTGGTGGTCGAGGCCGTCCTCGTACCGCTGGAAGGAGGCGGAGAGCGCGAAGATCGGCTGGCCGTGCTGGACGGCGACGACGCGGCGCGCGGTGAAGGAGCGGCCGTCGTTCATCCGCTCCACGGTGTAGACGATGGGGGCGCCGGCGTCGCCGATGCGCAGGAAGTACGCGTGCAGCGAGTGCGGCAGCCGGTCCGCGGGGACCGTGCGCCCGGCGGCGACGAGCGCCTGGGCCGCGACCTGCCCGCCGAAGACCCGGGGGACGATGGCGGGCCGGGACTGGCCGCGGAAGATGTTCTCCTCGATCTGCTCGAGGTCGAGCAGATCGAGGAGCGACTGAAGTGGAACCTGACTCATGGGTTCAGTTGTACTGGACAGTAATTTCCGGAACCTTGCGGCCCCGTGTCACAGTCCCCGCCGCGACGGGTGTCACAGCCCCATGTCCTTGGCGATGATCGACTTCATGATCTCGCTGGTGCCGCCGTAGATGCGGTTGACGCGGTTGTCCGCGTACAGGCGGGCGATCGGGTACTCGTTCATGAAGCCGTAGCCGCCGTGCAGCTGGAGGCAGCGGTCGATGACGCGGTGGGCGACCTCGGTGCAGAACAGCTTGGCGCTGGCGGCCTCGGCGGGCGTCAGCTCACCGGCGTCCAGGGCCTCGGTGGCGCGGTCGGCGACGGCCTCGGCGGCGTCCACCTCGGCCTGGCAGGCGGCCAGTTCGAACTTGGTGTTCTGGAAGTGCGCGACGGGCTTGCCGAAGACGACCCGGTCCTGCACGTACTGCTTGGCGAACCGGACGGCGGCCTTGGCCTGCGCGTAGGCGCCGTAGGCGATGCCCCAGCGCTCGGAGGCGAGGTTGTGGCCGAGGTAGGAGAAGCCCTTGTTCTCCTCGCCGAGGAGGTCCTCGACGGGCACCTTGACGTCGACGAACGCCAGCTCGGCGGTGTCGGAGGTCTTGAGCCCGAGCTTGTCGAGCTTCCGCCCGACCGAGTAGCCCTCGGCCTTGGTGTCCACGACGAAGAGGGAGATGCCGTGGCGGCGGTCCTCGGCGGAGGGCGCGTCGGTGCGGGCGCAGACGATCATGCGGTCGGCGTGGACACCGCCGGTGATGAAGGTCTTGGAGCCGTTGAGGACGTAGTGCGTGCCGTCCTCGCTGAGCTTGGCGGTGGTCTTCATGCCCGCGAGGTCGGAGCCGGTGCCCGGCTCGGTCATCGCGATCGCCCACATCTCCTCGCCGGAGACGAACTTCGGCAGGAAGCGCTTCTTCTGCTCGTCGTCGGCGAGCATCTTGATGTAGGGCAGACCGAGCAGCACATGCACACCGGAGCCGCCGAAGGTGACGCCCGCGCGGGCGGTCTCCTCGTACAGGACGGCCTCGAACTTGTACGAGTCGATACCGGCGCCGCCGTACTCCTCGTCCACGCGGATGCCGAAGACACCCAGCTCGGCGAGCTTGTAGTAGAACTCGCGCGGCGCCTGGCCGGCGGCGAACCACTCGTCGTACACGGGCACGACCTCGGCCTCGATGAAGGCACGCAGGGTCTCCCGGAACGCCTCGTGATCCTCGTTGAACACCGTACGGCGCACCGCCGCCACCTCCACCTGAGTACCTTCGGATGTGCCCAGCGCCCCACCGGACCGACCCGACCCAGGCTAAGCGCTTGCTCAGGCAACCGTACCGGCGAGTAGACAAGCCCGTCCAGACCCACCCCTGCGTAACGCTCGTCACTCCTTCGCGGCAGCGGCCCCGAAGGCCCCGCGCCATTGACGGCGATCAGGTCAAGGCGTCGGCACGCCGTCGCGGAGGTAGAGCGGCCGTCCGTTGGTGAGGGCGGTCATCGCAGCCGTGTAGCGGCGCCGGATGCGCTCGCCGAGCAGGGCACAGGCCTCGTCCGGCTCGACGAACACGGCCTCGGCAAGCTCTTCGTCCCGTGGGCGCAGCCGGTCCGTCTGGTCCTGGGACAACGTGCCGCCGTCGAACACGAACGCGATCTGGTCATCCCATGGGCCGTGCGGGGCCACCCAGTCCACCACCAGCAGCCCGCAGAGCGTGATCTTCAATCCAAGCTCTTCGAGGAGTTCGCGGACCACCGTCTCCTCGGGCGGCTCGTTCGCCTCCGCCATGCCCCCCGGCAGGTCCCAGCCCGGTTTGTAGGTGGGGTTCACCAGGAGTACGCGCCCCGCGAGATCACGCAACAGCACATCAGCCGCAACGCGCTTGCGGGCCTGTTTGGCGTTGCCTTCGGCCAAGTAGGCGTTCCAGGCTGCCGTGTCGGCGGGGTCGGGTGAGGTGCGCCTCATGCGGGGGTGCCTCCCGGTGACGGAGGGATCAGATCGGCCAGAAGAAGCATTCTGGCCCTGCGCGCGTCGTCGAAGCGCACCAGGTACTCACTCACCGGCCGGTACGCCTTGTGCTGCTCCAGTAGCCCGCGCAGCGCGTCGAGTTGCTGTACGACGCGGACAGAGCCCAGGGTCGGGGTCGTACTCAGAAGCGCGTGTGCCGCGTGCACAGCAGCGTCCAGCTCTCTGCGGCGCACTTGGATGTCCACAAGGCTGATCCGACTCAGCGCCAGTGACCGCGCCCGTCCGGTCTCTCGCAGGGCGACGGCCTGTTCGGCATGGTGCAAGGCCTCACCGAGCCGTTTCAGGTCGCGGAGGATCAGAGCGGATTCGCTGGCCAGGGCGGCAGCGTCGAACGGGCTGAGCCACGGGTGCTCGGCGTCCACGCCGCTGTCCAGATCCCGCCGTGCCGCTTCGAGTGCGTGAGCGGCCGGAGTGTACTGCTCGGCGGCGGCCAGGGCGCGTGCCCGCATCGTGCGCAACCGGGCGATCAACGCCGGAATCCGTGGCCCCTGGGCAGCGAGTTCAAGCCCGGTTCGAGCCCACTCCACGGCCGCCGCGGGGTCACCCGTCTGAAGCACGAGATGGCTGCTGCTCGCGGCGACATGGGCGGCCAATGGGAGGTCACCGGATGCGCGGGCCAGAGGCAGAGCCCGAGCGAAGTGCCGTTCGGCGAGGTCGTCCTGTCCGGAGTCGTGGGCCATCCAGCCGGCCATCTCCGTCAGGGCCGCCGCCGCGGCGAACATCTGCGGCCCGCTCGCCATGTCGACGAGCCGGGGTGCCACGCGGTCCGACAGATGCCGCACCACGGCCCCGTACAGACGGCCGCCGCCGGTCTGGCGGTCCGCGTCGCGGAAGTGGTCCATCGCCACGAGGTCGTCACCGTCCGGCGGCGAACGGTCCGCCCGCTGATGCTCCGGCACGCCTGCGGTGGGCTCCCATGCTCGGCGGGCCAGACCCAGTAAGTGCCCCGGGATGTGGAAGGCGTCGGCGATCTGCTCGAACAGGGCCAGCTTCTCCACACGGCTCTTGCCGTTCATGTAGTCGTAGAGCCGCCCCTGCGTGATGTCGACCGCAGCGGCGAGCCTCCGCGTACTCACACCTCGGTGGTTGAGCATGCGGAACACGGTGCCCATGTCCCGCTCGGCCAGCGCGCGCAGCAGGCGCTCATCCCCGAGCAGCCCGGAAACGATCACACGCGGGTCCGGCGAATGACGGCTCATCTGCGACTCCCCGAGCAACGGTGACCTGATGCTACGTCCAACGACCTTGCGGTGACTCCGTGTTGGAGTCCCCTTCTGGAGTCTCCCCATCCGGACTCAGCGTCGTTGACTGGCTGTCGACCACGAGGGAGGCGTATCCGTGAATGCCTCCCCATCAGCGGTACCGAGAGCCGAGGAGACCCATGCAGGCCACAGCGTCCGACGACCAGGTCACCCCCTGGGGAGTCAGCCGTATGAACCCGTTTCCTCCCGCTGAAGTTCTGCCCGCTGCGCGCGCGGTCCTCGACGCCGAGACGCAGACCGCAGCGTGGGTGGACCCCGGCGGCACACTGTTGCCGACACTGGACAAGCACAAGCGGTCGGAGACGTCGAAGGAGACAACGACGAAGACCAGTCTCGACGGCGCTTCGGACCAGGGCAGCGATCAGCAGGGAGACAGCGACTGATGGCCACAGGTGGGCCTCCTGTCCTCGTCGTCACGCGCCTGGACGACGCGACGGCCGACGAGGTGATCACCGAACTCAACCGGCGTCGTGTGCCCGTGGTACGGCTGGACCCTGGCGACTTCCCGACGACGGTCACCACGTCAGTGGTATTCGACAGCAGCGGGCCCGGCGGCACTCTGGCCACCGAGACCCGCGTTCTCGGCCTGGACAGCGTGCGCTCGGTGTATTGGCGACGGCCCACCCCCTACACTGCCGACCTCGCCATGAGCGAGCAGACGGCCCACTGGGCTGTGGAGGAGGCCCGCCATGGGCTCGGCGGCATCCTCGCCGCCCTCCCCGGCGCCCACTACGTGAATCACCCCTGGCGCAACCGTGATGCCGAGTACAAGCCGACACAGTTGGCGACGGCTGCCCGCTGCGGGCTCACCGTGCCTCCCACTCTGATCACCAACGACCCCGAACAGGCAAGCGCGTTCGTGGCCGAACACGGGCCGGTGCTCTACAAGCCTCTCCGGGAAACCGACTACGCCGACGCGGACGGCCAGGCATTGACCGTGTGGATCGACGACGTCACGCCCGACCAGATCGACAACCGGATACGCCACACCGCCCACCTGTTCCAACAACGGGTGACCAAGACCGCCGACATCCGCCTCACCGCCGTCGCCGAGCGCCTGTTCGCCGTCCGGATCGACGGCTCGCCCGGTGTCGACTGGCGCCGCCACTACGACCGGCTCACCTACACGCCCCTCAACGCCCCGCCTGAAATCGCCAAGGGGGTACGCGCCTACCTCGACGCCTTCGGCCTGACCTTCGGCGCCTTCGACTTCGGCCTGGACTCCGATGGTATGTGGCACTGGTACGAGTGCAATCCCAACGGCCAATGGGCTTGGTTCCCCGACCACATCATCGCTCCGATCACCGCCGCCCTCGCCGATCAGCTCCAGCGCGGAGGCCCCGTATGACCGCCGAACCAGCCCAGCTCCGCCGCAGCCTCGCCGCAGCCATCGCCGTGGAAGACCCCGCATGGCGTGACGCTCTCGAAGCTGTCCCACGCGAACTCTTCCTCGACGACACGGTGTTCCGTCCGTCCGGCACCCAGTGGGAGCCGGTGCACCGCCGGACGACCGGCGACGAAGAATGGCTCGGTCTCGTCTACCGGGACACCACATGGGTCACCCAGGTCGAAGGCATCACCGCCGCAGACGCCCCCGGGCCGCTGACCGGCCGCCCCACCTCCTCCAGCACTCTCCCCTCACTGATCATGCGCATGGTGGACCTCGCAGGCATCGGTGACGGTGACAGGGTGCTGGAGGTCGGTACCGGCACCGGCTACTCCACCGCCATCCTCTGCCATCGCCTCGGCGACCGGAATGTGTACTCCGTCGAATACGACCCGTCCCTCGCCGCCACCGCAGCCGAGCACATCCACGCCGCCGGACATTCCCCGACACTGGTCACGGGAGACGGACTCGCCGGACACAGGGACGCCGCCGACTACGACGCGATCGTCGCGACCTGCGCCGTCCGGCACATCCCCCCTGCCTGGCTGTACCAGGTCCGCAGCGGGGGGACCATCACCACCACCATCAGCGGATGGATGCTCGCCTCCGGCCTCATCCGTCTCACCGTCGAGGACGACGGCACCGCCACCGGTGGCTTCGCAGGGGACCGGATCAGCTACATGCTCGCCCGCCCCCACGAACGTCCTCCGCGCCCCATGTACTACCAGCGCGTGGGCAGCACCCGTCGCACCCGCCTGGACCCCGGCCTGCTCGACGACTGGACCGGCCGGTTCCTCGCCCAGCTCGCCGCGCCCTCCGCCGAACTCATGACCACAGGCGACGGCGTGATCCTCGTGGACGTCGCCACCGGCTCACAGGCGTGGACCGAACCCGCCGGCGACGGATGGCAGGTACACCAGCACGGCCCCCTGCGCCTGTGGGACGCCGCAGAGGAAGCCCTCACCATCTGGCAGGACGCCGGGGCGCCTCCCCAGTCCGACTTCGGCCTGACCGTGGAGGCCGACGGCATCCAACGCGTCTGGCTCGGCGAACCCGACGGCCCCGCCTGGTACTTGCCGGTCTGAACTGCCGTCAGTCCACGATCTCGCTCTCCTCCGAGACATCCAGGGGCGGTTGCTCCACCACGAACGACCCCTTGCCTCGGACGGTGACGATGAGTCCTCGCTCGCGGAGCTCCTGTGCCGTACGCCGCGCGGTGAGCCGTGCCACGCCGTACTCGTCGGCGAGGTGGTTCTCCGAAGGGATCGGCCTGTCCGGCGCAAGCTCTCCAGACCTGATCTTCCCGGCGATGACATCAGCCAGCTGGGCATAGAGCGGCCTGGCGCTCATCGGGTCCAGCGGCGACCTGTCTCCCTCTGTATCGCTCATATGTCCAACGTAAGCATGCGGACACAAACACGATCGAGTGGATACCTCTGCACTTGTATGCAGAGGGCTGTGTCTAAATATAGCGTCGAAGACGACAAGACCCCGGCGAGACGGTCCAGGTCTCCCGGGGCACGGCCGATCTGAATGGAGCAGACCGACATGCGGAAGTTTATCCGTCGCGCCACCCATGGGCTGAGCCTCCTGCTGGCCTCCGGCACCGGAAACCGCCGCGCCGGACGCGGTCCCGCGAACCGCCGGCACCCGGCTCAACCCACCGCCGTACCCGAACGTCTCCCCCTCCACCGCTCTCCCTACGGCCTCGGCGACCCCCTCGACGGCACCGCCAACCGTCTCGTCCGCCCCTACCTCGCAGCCCACGAGGACGAGGTCGCCCAGCAACGGCACCATTGCCTCGCCCACCACCTCATCGGCGCGCCAGGGGTGACTGTCCGATGAAGCCGACGAGGCCGACGAAGGTCAGGAAGCCGTCGATGCCGACGTCGACGAGGAGGGCGGCAGAGCCCCAGGGACCGACCGCACACGCCAGCACCCTCCGTCTCCTCCCGTGGCCCTCACCCGAAGGCAAGCCCTGCTATGTCGCGACGGACAGTGAAGGCGGATACCTGTCCCGCCTGGCGGACGAGATGGAGGCCGTACAACTGACCCTCGCCACAGATGTACTCGGCCACGCCCGCAAGGTGCTGGACACCCCGGCATCCCCCTCCACCGAGGTACGTTTCGTGGCCGTCCGGCTCGCCGAGTGCCTGAGCGACGCCCTGCGCGTGGCCGAATCGCGCGGCGGGCGCCTGGACACGCCGACAGCGGGACGCGGCAGGATCCACATGTACGCCAAGGAGGCCGAGGACGACGGCACCCACGACCTCGGGCCGGGAGTACCGGCATGAGCCCGCGCGCCGTGTACCGCTACGTCCCACACACCATCCGACACGACCCTGACTGCGGGGTTGTCTACGAGATCCACTGCACGGAGCCGGGCTGCGTCTCGGAGTCCGGACATCACGCCGCCCAGGAGGCAGCCCAGGATTGGGCCCTGCGCCACACCGGACGTACCGGCCACAACCACTTCCGTCGCATCGTGACCGACCATGCCCTGACCGTCGCCGAGCAGTGAGCCACCGGCCGCTGCTCCTGTTCGGCCGACATCTCCGCCGCCCACAGCAACAGCAACAGCAACAGCACCGGTGACTCCTGGCAGGCCCAAGACGTGCCGTTCGCAGCCTGGTTGTCCAAGGAGGCGGCTACGCTCCCGGGCCATGACGACAGCATCCGACCAGGGGGCACGATGCGACGCCTCCGTCATCGTGGCCCGGGACGCGGGTGGCGCGGTCGCCGTGCTGACCGCCGAATTCCCCCGGCACGGCGGCGAGTACGTGTTCCTGCCCGGGGGGCGCCGGGAGCCCGGCGAGACACCGGAAGAGTGCGCGCGGCGCGAACTGCGCGAGGAAGCCGGCGTCACCGCCCAGACCTGGCGGCCCCTCGGCTCGTACGCCATCACCCTGGACTCCACCGCCGCGGTCCATCTCTTCCTGGCCGAAGGTCTCATCTGCGGCCCACAGCAACTCACGCCCAGCGAAGCGGACTTCAAGCTGGCGTGGTGGCCGATGCCGGACGCGGTCCAGGCCGCCGCCGAGGGCCGCTTCCTGCTTCAGGGAGGCCCACTGGCACTACTGCCGGCACAGCGGACCACCCTGGCCTGACACAAGCCGATGCCTCATGCCGTCACACGATCGGCCGAGCCACGTTCCACGGCGTGGGGCAGGGAGCGGTCAGCCGGCGGAGGCCGCCGCCCCGAACGCCCCCCGCGCCATCCGATGCAGCAACTCCGCCGTGGCCGCCCGCCCCGGAAGGGGCCCCGGGCGGCCCAGGTGCGGGGTGGAGTTCAGGAGGCCGAAGACCGAGTGGACGGCGGAGCGGGCGGTGGGTTCGGTGAGGCCGGGGTGGACCTCGCGGAGTACGGACACCCACAGTTCGACGTACTGGCGCTGGAGCTGGCGCACCAGCTTGCGGTCGCTGTCGCGGAGGCGGTCCAGCTCGCGGTCGTGCAGGGTGATCAGGGGACGGTCGTCGAGGGCGAAGTCGATGTGCCCCTCGATGAGCGAGTCGAGAACCGCCTCGGCATCGCGCCCGGCGGACGCCCCACCGGCCCCATCCGAACGCTCGACCCCGCCCGCCCCACCCGGCCCCCCGGCCCCGTCCGCCTCCGCGAGCCGCCGCTTCGCGCCCGTCAGCAGTTGCTCGCTGATGCCGACCAGCAGCTCGGCGAGCATCGCTTCCTTGCCCGCGAAGTGCCGGTAGAGACCGGGGCCGCTGATCCCCACGGCGGCGCCTATCTCGTCGACACCGACCCCGTGGAAGCCGCGCTCGGCGAAGAGCCGCGCGGCCTCCCTGAGGATCTGCTCGCGGCGGGTGGGGGCGTCGGTTCTGGTGGCCATGCGAGCAATTCTAGACAGGGAGGTTAGCGGTCGTTAACCTGAAGGAAATGCGTTAACGCTCATTAACAAGGTGAGGGGTTCGCAGGATGCACGAGGCACCGGAGCTTCAGAGCCCGGCCGATCCCGCGTCGGAAGCCTGGCGGGCCAACGAGGAGGCCCATCGCGCGCTGGCCGACGAGCTGCGGGCCAAGCTGGCCGCGGCCCGGCTCGGCGGCGGTGAGAAGGCGCGCGCCCGGCACACCGCGCGCGGCAAGCTGCTGCCGAGGGACAGGGTCGACACCCTCCTCGACCCCGGGTCCCCCTTCCTGGAGCTGGCGCCGCTGGCCGCCGACGGGCTGTACGACGGGCAGGCACCGGCCGCCGGTGTGATCGCCGGGATCGGGCGGGTCGCCGGGCGCGAGTGCGTGGTCGTCGCCAACGACGCCACCGTCAAGGGCGGCACGTACTACCCGATGACGGTGAAGAAGCATCTGCGGGCGCAGGAGGTGGCCCTCGACAACCGCCTCCCCTGCCTCTACCTCGTCGACTCCGGCGGCGCCTTCCTGCCCATGCAGGACGAGGTGTTCCCCGACCGCGAGCACTTCGGCCGCATCTTCTACAACCAGGCCCGGATGTCGGGGGCCGGTATTCCGCAGATCGCCGCCGTGCTCGGGTCGTGCACGGCCGGGGGCGCGTACGTCCCCGCCATGAGCGACGAGGCCGTCATCGTCCGGGGCCAGGGGACGATCTTCCTCGGCGGCCCGCCGCTCGTGAAGGCCGCCACCGGTGAGGTCGTCACCGCCGAGGAGCTGGGCGGCGGCGAGGTCCACTCCCGGATCTCCGGTGTCACCGACCACCTCGCGGAGAGCGACGCGCACGCGCTGCGGATCGTGCGGACCATCGTCTCCACCCTGCCCGCCCGGGGTCCGCTGCCCTGGTCGGTCGAGCCGGTCGTCGAGCCCAAGGTGGACCCGTACACGCTGTACGGCGCCGTGCCGGTGGACTCCCGTACGCCGTACGACGTCCGCGAGGTCATCGCGCGCGTGGTCGACGGTTCGCGGTTCGCCGAGTTCAAGGCGGAGTTCGGGCAGACCCTGGTCACCGGCTTCGCCCGGATCCACGGGCACCCGGTCGGGATCGTCGCCAACAACGGCATCCTGTTCTCCGAATCGGCCCAGAAGGGCGCCCATTTCATCGAGCTGTGCGACCAGCGCGGCATCCCGCTGGTCTTCCTGCAGAACATCTCCGGCTTCATGGTCGGCCGGGACTACGAGGCGGGCGGCATCGCCAAGCACGGCGCCAAGATGGTGACGGCCGTGGCCTGCACCCGCGTCCCCAAGCTGACGGTCGTGGTCGGCGGCTCGTACGGCGCGGGCAACTACTCGATGTGCGGCCGGGCGTACTCCCCGCGCTTCCTGTGGATGTGGCCCAACGCCAAGATCTCGGTGATGGGCGGCGAGCAGGCCGCGTCCGTCCTCGCGACCGTGAAAAGGGACCAGTTGGAGGCGCGCGGCGAGGACTGGCCGACGGCGGACGAGGAGTCCTTCAAGGACCCGATCCGCGCGCAGTACGAGCGCCAGGGCAGCGCCTACTACGCGACCGCCCGGCTCTGGGACGACGGGGTCATCGACCCCCTCGACACCCGCCAGGTCCTGGGCCTCGCCCTGACCGCCTGCGCCAACGCGCCGCTGGGTGAACCCCAGTTCGGCGTCTTCCGGATGTGAGGGGACGGACGACGATGTTCGAGACAGTACTTGTGGCGAACCGCGGTGAGATCGCCGTCCGCGTCATCCGCACCCTCCGCGCGCTCGGCGTCCGCTCCGTCGCCGTCTTCTCCGACGCGGACGCCGACGCCCGGCACGTCCGGGAGGCCGACACGGCGGTACGGATCGGCCCGGCGCCGGCGGCGGAGAGCTATCTGTCGGTGGAGCGGCTGCTGGAGGCGGCGGCCCGCACCGGCGCCCAGGCCGTGCACCCGGGGTACGGCTTCCTCGCGGAGAACGCCTCCTTCGCGCGGGCGTGCGCCGACGCGGGCCTGGTCTTCATCGGCCCGCCCGCCGACGCGATCTCCTTGATGGGCGACAAGATCCGCGCCAAGGAGACGGTACGGGCGGCCGGTGTGCCGGTGGTGCCGGGTTCGACTGGCAGCGGGCTGAGCGACGACCGACTCGCCGACGCCGCCCGCGAGATCGGCATGCCGGTGCTGCTGAAGCCCAGCGCGGGCGGCGGCGGCAAGGGCATGCGGCTGGTGCGGGACGCGGCCGTGCTGGCCGACGAGATCGCCGCCGCCCGGCGCGAGGCCCGCGCCTCCTTCGGCGACGACACCCTCCTCGTGGAGCGGTGGATCGACCGGCCCCGGCACATCGAGATCCAGGTCCTGGCGGACAACCACGGGAACGTGATCCACCTCGGCGAGCGCGAGTGCTCCCTCCAGCGCCGCCACCAGAAGGTCATCGAGGAGGCGCCCAGCGTGCTGCTCGACGAGCGGACCCGGGCGGCGATGGGCGAGGCGGCCGTCCAGGCGGCCCGCTCCTGCGGCTACTCCGGCGCGGGCACGGTCGAGTTCATCGTCCCCGGCGGCACTGCGCCTGTCGGGGAGACACCCCCCGAACCCCCCGTGTCCGCGTACTACTTCATGGAGATGAACACCCGCCTCCAGGTCGAGCACCCGGTGACCGAGCTGGTCACGGGCGTGGACCTGGTGGAGTGGCAGCTCCGGGTCGCGGCGGGCGAGCGGCTGGGCCTCGGCCAGGAGGACGTGACGCTGACGGGGCACGCGGTGGAGGCCCGTATCTGCGCCGAGGACCCCGCGCGCGGGTTCCTCCCGTCGGGCGGCACGGTGCTCAGACTGCGCGAACCCCACGGCGACGGCGTCCGCACGGACTCCGGCCTCACCGAGGGCACGGAGGTCGGCTCGCTCTACGACCCGATGCTCTCCAAGGTCATCGCGTACGGCCCCGACCGCCCCACCGCCCTGCGCCGCCTCCGCGCGGCCCTCGCGGACACGGTCACCCTCGGCGTCCAGACGAACGCCGGCTTCCTGCGACGGCTGCTGGCCCACCCGGCGGTGGTGGCGGGCGACCTGGACACGGGGCTGGTGGAGCGCGAGGTGGACGGGCTGGTCCCGTCCGAGGCCCCGGAGGCGGTGTACGAGGCGGCGGCGGCCGTACGACTCCACGAGCTGACGCCTCGTGGGAACGGCTGGACCGACCCCTTCTCCGTACCGAACGGCTGGCGCCTGGGCGGTGCACCGGCCCCCTTGTCCTTCGACCTGCGTACGACGGGACGCGAACCCGTCACTCACCGCCCGCGCGGCACGCACACCGTCACCGCCGACCAGGTGTCCGTGGCCCTGGACGGCGTCCGCCACACCTTCCACCGCGCCGGCACCTGGCTGGGCCGGGACGGCGACGTGTGGAACCTCCTGGACCACGACCCCGTCGCCGCCGCGCTCACCGGTGCCGCGCGGGCGGGCGCGGACTCGCTGACCGCGCCGATGCCCGGCACGGTCACCGTGGTGAAGGTGGCCGTGGGGGACGAGGTGGCCGCCGGGCAGAGCCTGCTGGTGGTGGAGGCGATGAAGATGGAGCACGTCGTCGCCGCGCCGCACGCCGGGACGGTCACCGAACTGGACGTCACGCCGGGCACGACGGTCGCCATGGACCAGGTGCTGGCGGTGGTCGCGCCCCACACGGAGGCCGCGCCCCACGAGGAGGTGGCGCGATGACCCTGCCCATGACGTTCCCCGAACCCGGTCTGCCGGCCCGGGTCCGTATCCACGAGGTCGGGGCCCGGGACGGCCTGCAGAACGAGAAGGCGACCGTCCCGACGGAAGTGAAGGCGGAGTTCGTCCACCGCCTGGCCGACGCGGGCCTCACCACCATCGAGGCCACCAGCTTCGTCCACCCCAAGTGGGTCCCCCAACTCGCGGACGCGGAAGCCCTGTTCCCGCGCGTCGCCGAACTGCGGTCGGCCGGCTCACCGGTGGCCCTCCCCGTCCTCGTCCCCAACGAACGCGGCCTCGACCGCGCCCTCGCGCTCGGCGCCCGCCGCGTCGCCGTCTTCGCCAGCGCCACCGAGTCCTTCGCCAAGGCCAACCTCAACCGCACGGTCGACGAGGCACTGGCGATGTTCGACCCGGTCGTCGGCCGGGCGAAGGCGGAGGGCGTGCACGTCCGCGGCTATCTGTCGATGTGCTTCGGCGACCCCTGGGAGGGCCCGGTCCCGATCCCCCAGGTCACCAAGGTCTGCCGCGCGCTGCTCGACATGGGCTGCGACGAACTCAGCCTCGGCGACACGATCGGGGTGGCGACCCCGGGCCATGTGGGGGCGCTGCTGACCGCGCTGGACGCCCCCGTGGAGAAGCTCGGCGTGCACTTCCACGACACCTACGGCCAGGCCCTCGCCAACACCCTCGCGGCGCTGCGGCACGGCGTCACCACGGTCGACGCGTCCGCCGGCGGCCTCGGCGGCTGCCCGTACGCGAAGTCCGCCACCGGAAACCTCGCCACCGAAGACCTCGTGTGGATGCTGCGCGGACTCGGCATCGACACGGGCGTCGACCTCGGCCGCCTCGTCGCCACCAGCGCGTGGATGGCCGCGCATCTGGGCCGACCCAGCCCGTCCCGCACCGTACGAGCCCTCTCCCACCAGGAGTGACCATGGACCACCGACTCTCTCCCGAGCTGGAAGAACTCCGCCGCACGGTCGAGGAGTTCGCGCACGACGTCGTCGCACCGAAGATCGGCGACTTCTACGAGCGGCACGAGTTCCCGTACGAGATCGTGCGCGAGATGGGCCGCATGGGGCTGTTCGGGCTGCCGTTCCCCGAGGAGCACGGCGGCATGGGCGGCGACTATCTGGCGCTGGGCATCGCGCTGGAGGAGCTGGCCCGGGTCGACTCGTCCGTGGCGATCACCCTGGAGGCCGGGGTCTCGCTCGGCGCGATGCCGATCCATCTCTTCGGCACCCCGGCCCAGAAGGCCGAGTGGCTGCCGCGGCTCTGCTCCGGCGAGGCGCTGGGCGCGTTCGGTCTGACCGAGCCCGACGGCGGCTCGGACGCGGGCGCGACCCGTACGACGGCCCGGCTGGACGAGTCGAGAGACGAGTGGGTCATCAACGGCAGCAAGTGCTTCATCACCAACTCGGGCACGGACATCACGGCCCTGGTGACGGTCACCGCGGTCACCGGCCGCACCCCGGACGGCAAGCCCCTGATCTCCTCGATCATCGTCCCGTCCGGCACCCCGGGCTTCACGGTCGCCGCCCCCTACTCCAAGGTCGGCTGGAACGCCTCCGACACCCGGGAGCTGTCCTTCGCGGACGTCCGGGTCCCGGCGGAGAACCTCCTCGGTGAACTCGGGCGCGGCTACGCCCAGTTCCTGCGCATCCTCGACGAGGGCCGGATCGCGATCTCGGCGCTGGCCACGGGTCTCGCCCAGGGCTGTGTGGACGAGTCGCTGAGGTACGCGAAGGAGCGGCACGCCTTCGGCCGGCCGATCGGCGCCAACCAGGCCATCCAGTTCAAGCTGGCCGACATGGAGATGAAGGCCCACACGGCCCGCCTCGCCTGGCGCGACGCCGCCTCCCGTCTGGTCTCCGGGGAACCCTTCAAGAAGGAGGCGGCCCTGGCGAAGCTCTACTCCTCCACCATCGCCGTCGACAACGCCCGCGACGCCACCCAGATCCACGGCGGCTACGGCTTCATGAACGAGTACCCGGTGGCCCGTATGTGGCGCGATTCCAAGATCCTGGAGATCGGCGAGGGCACCAGCGAGGTGCAACGGATGCTGATCGCACGGGAGTTGGGGCTCGTCGGCTGACCGACAGGATATGTTCGAAAGAACGGCCGGAATCAGCCAGGACGGCACGGCTCCGGCACCCTCTCACCCGGCTCGCCACCCGCGAGCCGGGTTCCTTTTCGCCCCTTTTACGGAGCCACTTCAACCTGCCCACGTTCCCTGCACATCAGGGTCACACCCCGCAGGTTTACGCTTCAACTCACCCCAGCAAACCTCACGAACCTTCGATTCACAGGGAATTTAAAGACTGGGGCAGGATCGGACCTGGGCATTCCACTACCCGGAACCACCCTCTGGACATGCGGTGAGGTTAGGCTAACCTACCTTCGAACTCACCCTTGGGTGGAACTCCTCCCCGTTCGAAAGTAGCCATACACATGTCCAACGCCAGAGCCGCTCACCTCACCCGCCGCGGCATCCTCGCCGCCGGTGGCGCACTCGGTCTCGGTGCCGTGCTCGCCGCCTGTGGAGACGAGGACTCGACGGGCGGCAGCGCTGGCTCCGACAAGGAGACGGCTGCCGCCAAGTCCGGCCCCTGGTCGTTCAAGGACGACCGCGGCGTGACCGCCAAGACCGACGAGGTCCCGGCGAACATCGTCGCCTTCGTGGGTGTCGCCGCCGCGCTCTTCGACTACGGCATCGATGTCAAGGGCGTCTTCGGCCCGACCAGGACTACGGACGGCAAGGCCGATGTCCAGGCCGGCGACCTCGACATCAGCAAGGTCACCATCCTCGGCAACGTCTGGGACGAGTTCAGCGTCGAGAAGTACGCCGCCCTCGCCCCCGACGTCCTCATCACCACCCTGTTCGACGACGCCGGCACCCTCTGGTACGTGCCCGAGACCTCCAAGGACAAGATCGCCAAGCTCGCCCCGAGCGTCGGTATCTCCGTGTACGACCGTCAGATGACCGAGCCGCTGCAGCGCATGCTGGAGCTGGCCAAGTCGCTGGGCGCGGACACGGGGTCCGAGAAGACCACCGCGGCGAAGAAGCGGTTCGAGGACGCGGCGGCCCGGCTGCGCGCGGCGACCAAGGCCAAGCCCGACATCAAGGTGCTCGCGGGCTCCGCCAGCCAGGACATCTTCTACGTCTCCGGTTCGAACCTCTCCATCGACCTGGAGTACTACAAGGCCCTCGGCGTGAACTTCGTCGAGCCGAGCGCGGCGGCGCTGAAGGCCGGCGGGGGTTGGTTCGAGAACCTCAGCTGGGAGAACGTCGACAAGTACGACGCGGACGTCATCCTCATGGACAACCGCACGTCGGCGATCCAGCCGGACGCGATCGAAGAGGCGACGTGGAAGAAGCTGCCGGCCGTGAAGGCCGGGCAGGTCATCGGGCGCAACCCCGAGCCGATCCTCTCCTACGACAAGTGCGCGCCGCTTCTTGAGGAGCTGGCCGAGGCGATCGAGAACGCGAAGAAGGTCAGTTAGGGCCGAGGCCGTGGGTGAGCTGCGGGTGCGTCGTGGTTGCTCGCGCAGTTCCCCCCCCACCGGACCCGCACCCGCACACGAACCCGCACACGCTCCCGCCCCCTATCCAGGAGCCCCCATGACGACGGCCGTAGCCGCCCCCTTCCGTTTCTTCTCTCCTCAGGTCGTACGGACGGAGCGGCTCGGGCCGTCTCTCGTGCGTGTCTCGTTCGCGGGGGACGACCTGCGGTTCTTCCACTCCGACGGCAGGGACCAGTCGCTGTCGTTGTTCCTGCCGCACCCCGGGCAGGAAGTCCCGGCCGTGCCCTACGAGTTGGGGGACAGCTGGTGGCAGGCGTGGCGCGAACTGCCGGACGACGTACGGGCGGTGATGCGCTCGTACACCCTGCGGGGACTGCGGGCCGACGCGCACGGCGAGACCGTCGGGATCGACATCGACTTCGTGCTGCACGGGGTCGAGCCGGGGGCCGTCGTGCCCGCCGGGCCCGCCTCCCGGTGGGCGTCGACGGCGAAGACCGGGGACCGGGTCGTGCTGCTCGGGCCCGCGATCGCCGACAACCGCGCGATCCGTTTCCGTCCGCCGGCCGACACCGATCTGGTGCTGATCTGGGGTGACGACACCGCGCTGCCCGCCGCCTCCGCGATCCTGGAGTCGCTGCCGGCCGGCACCCCGGCCCGCGTCTGGCTGGAGGTCCACCACCCGGGGGACATCCAGGACCTGGCCACCGAGGCCGACGCCGAGATCACCTGGCTGGTGCGGGCCGAGGGGGCGCCCACCGCCCTCGACACCGTCCGCGCCGCCCGACTGCCCTCCAGTGAGCTGCCGTACGCCTGGATCGCCGGTGAGTCCGGCCGGGTGAAGGAGCTGCGCCGTCATCTCGTGCGGGAGCGCGGGATCGACAAGCGGCGCGTCACCTTCGTCGGGTACTGGCGTGAGGGCCTGACGGAGGAGCAGCTGCGGGAGCGCGGCGAGTAGAACCCCCGGTTGCCGAAGTGACCACAGTCACGGCCGCGCCCGGCTTCCCCTCAAGTTAGTTAGGTTAGGCTTACCTAAGTTGGACGAGGTGATGTCGCCCCCCACTCACCTCTCCGTCCCACCCGGACCGCCCCGCTCGGAGGACTCCCCCATGCGCTCGCACCTGCTCAATGACACGACCGCGGAGCGGTACCGCCGCACCGTGACCGAAGGCGTGGAGCGGGTGGCGGCCAAACTCGCCACCACAGACCGACCGTTCACCGGTGTCACCGTGGACGCCCTCTCCCCCCACATCGAGAAGATCGACCTCGACCAGCCGCTGCACGACACGGCCGCCGTCCTCGACGAGCTGGAGGACGTGTACCTGCGCGACGCGATCTACTTCCACCACCCGCGCTATCTCGCCCACCTCAACTGCCCGGTCGTCATCCCGGCCGTGCTCGGCGAGGCCGTGCTCTCCGCCGTCAACTCCTCCCTGGACACCTGGGACCAGTCGGCCGGCGGCACCCTGATCGAGCGCAAACTGATCGACTGGACCAACGAGCGCATCGGCTTCGGGCCCGCCGCCGACGGGGTGTTCACCTCCGGCGGCTCGCAGTCCAACCTTCAGGCGCTGCTCCTCGCCCGCGAGGAGGCCAAGACCGACGACACCGCCAAACTGCGGATCTTCGCCTCCGAGGTCAGCCACTTCAGCGTGAAGAAGTCGGCGAAACTGCTGGGCCTCGGCCGGGATGCCGTCGTCACCATCCCGGTGGACGCCGACAAGCGCATGCAGACGATGGCGCTCGCCCGTGAGCTGGAGCGCTGCAGGCACGACGGTCTCGTCCCCATGGCCGTCGTCGCCACCTCCGGCACCACCGACTTCGGCTCCATAGACCCGCTGCCCGAGATAGCCGAGCTGTGCGCCCAGTACGACACCTGGATGCACGTCGACGCGGCCTACGGCTGCGGTCTGCTCGTCTCCCTCAAGCGCCGCGCCCTGCTGAACGGCATCGAGCGCGCCGACTCGGTCACCGTGGACTACCACAAGTCCTTCTTCCAGCCGGTGAGTTCGTCCGCCGTACTGGTCCGCGACAAGGCCACCCTGCGCCACGCGACCTACCACGCGGAGTACCTGAACCCGCGCCGGATGGTCACCGAGCGCATCCCCAACCAGGTCGACAAGTCCCTCCAGACCACCCGCCGCTTCGACGCCCTCAAGCTGTGGATGACGCTGCGCACGATGGGCGCCGACGGCATCGGACAGCTCTTCGACGAGGTCTGCGACCTGGCGGAGGAGGGCTGGCGGCTGCTCGCCGCCGACCCGCGCTACGACGTGGTCGTGGAGCCCCGGCTGTCCACGCTGGTCTACCGCTACATCCCCGAGGCCGTCACCGACCCGGCCGAGATCGACCGCGCCAACCTGTACGCCCGCAAGGCCCTGTTCGCCTCCGGCGACGCCGTGGTCGCGGGCACCAAGGTCGGCGGTCGCCACTATCTCAAGTTCACCCTGCTCAACCCCGAGACCACGGCCGAGGACATCACCGCCGTACTCGATCTGATCGCCGGCCACGCCGAGCAGTACCTGGGAGAATCCCTTGACCGCGTCGCTTCCTGAACCCGCTGGAACCGCTGGAACCGCGGAGTCCGCGGAGTCCGCCGTGAAGACCCACGACTTCATCGGCATCGGGCTGGGACCCTTCAACCTCGGCCTCGCCTGCCTCACCGAGCCCATCGCCGAACTCGACGGGATCTTCCTGGACTCGAAGCCGAACTTCGAGTGGCACTCGGGGATGTTCCTCGACGGCGCCCACCTCCAGACCCCGTTCATGTCGGACCTGGTCACCCTCGCCGACCCGACCTCCCCGTACTCCTTCCTGAACTACCTGAAGGACTCCGGCCGTCTCTACTCGTTCTACATCCGCGAGAACTTCTACCCGCTGCGGGTCGAGTACGACGACTACTGCCGCTGGGCCGCGAACCGGCTGAGCAACGTCCGCTTCAGCACGACGGTGACGGAGGTGACGTACGAGAACGACCTCTACGCCGTGCGGACCGCCGACGGTGACGTCCTGCGCGCCCCGCGCCTCGTCCTCGGCACCGGCACGCCCCCGTACATCCCGGAGGCGGTGGAGGGCCTGGGCGGCGACTGGATCCACAACTCCCGCTACATGCGGCACAAGCGGGAGCTGCAGCGGAAGAAGTCGATCACCCTGGTCGGCTCCGGGCAGTCGGCCGCCGAGATCTACCACGACCTCCTCGGCGAGATCGACGTCCACGGCTACCAGCTGAACTGGGTGACGCGCTCCCCGCGCTTCTTCCCCCTCGAATACACCAAACTCACGCTGGAGATGACCTCCCCGGAGTACATCGACTACTTCCGTGAGCTGCCGGAGCCCACCCGCTACCGGCTGACCCAGGAGCAGAAGGGCCTCTTCAAGGGCATCGACGGGGACCTCATCAACGAGATCTTCGACCTGCTCTACCAGAAGAGCCTGGGCGGCCCGCTCCCCACCCGGCTGCTCACCAACTCCGCGCTGAACAGCGCGCGTCACGAGAACGGCACCTACACGCTCGGTCTGCGCCAGGAGGAGCAGGGCAAGGACTTCGAGATCGACTCTGAGGGTCTCGTCCTCGCCACGGGCTACAAGTACGCCGAGCCGGAGTTCCTCAAGCCCGTCCGCGACCGGCTGGTCTACGACGCGCGGGGCAACTTCGACGTGGCCCGCAACTACGCCATCGACACCACCGGCCGGGGCGTCTTCCTGCAGAACGCCGGCGTCCACACCCACAGCATCACCTCGCCCGACCTGGGCATGGGCCCGTACCGGAACGCGTACATCATCCGCGAGCTGCTCGGCACCGAGTACTACCCGGTGGAGAAGTCCATCGCGTTCCAGGAGTTCGCGGTATGAGCGGCACGGACAGCGCACACGCCTCGGACTTCACCTTCCGGCCGCTCGACCCACTGAAGGACTCCGAGCTGCTGCACCGCTGGGTGACGCACCCCAAAGCGGCGTACTGGATGATGCGGGACGCCAGACTGGAGGACGTCGAGCGGGCGTACATGGAGGTCGCGGCCGACCCGCACCAGGAGGCCCTGCTGGGGCTGCTGGACGGGGAGCCCGTCTTCCTGATGGAGCGGTACGACCCCGTCCACCGGGAACTCGTCGGCCTGTACGAGCCCGAGCCGGGCGACGTCGGCATGCACTTCCTGGTGCCGCCGACCGACACCCCGGTGCACGGCTTCACCCGGGCCGTGATCACCGCCGTGATGGCGCGCCTCTTCGAGGACCCGGCCACCCACCGGGTCGTCGTCGAGCCGGACGTGTCCAACAAGGCCGTCCACGCCCTCAACGAAGTCGTCGGTTTCGTCCCCCACGGCGAGATCGACAAGCCGGAGAAGCGCGCACTGCTGAGCTTCTGCACACGAGAGCAGTTCCACGAGGCTGCCCGAGGAGTAGTCGTATGACCCTGTCCGATGCCGTGGCGCATCTGTCCCCCCACCGCTGGGCCCGGGCCAACCGCCTGCTCATCCGCAAAGCCCTCGCCGAGTTCGCGCACGAGCGGCTGATCACGCCGGAGGCCACGGCCGACGGCGGCTTCGAGGTCCGCAGCGACGACGGTCAGACCCGCTACGGGTTCACCGCCGTCCGGCGTGCCCTCGACCACTGGCAGGTCGACGCCGACTCGATCTCCCGTCGACGAGACGGCGTCGACCTCCCTCTGGCCGCCCTGGACTTCTTCATCGAGCTGAAGCAGTCCCTCGGCCTGAGCGACGAGATCCTCCCGGTCTACCTGGAGGAGATCTCCTCCACTCTCTCCGGCACCTGCTACAAACTCACCAAGCCGCAGACCCCGGTCGCCGAACTCGCGGGCGGCGGCTTCCAGGCCATCGAGACCGGGATGACCGAGGGCCACCCCTGCTTCGTCGCCAACAACGGCCGCCTCGGCTTCGGTGTCCACGAGTACCTCGCGTACGCCCCCGAGACGGCGAGCCCGGTCCGCCTGGTCTGGCTGGCCGCGCACCGCTCCCGGGCGGCGTTCACGGCGGGCGTCGGCATCGAGTACGAGTCCTTCCTGCGGGACGAGCTGGGCAAGGAGACGGTCGACCGCTTCAACTCCGTCCTCGCGGACCAGGAGTTGGACCCCGCCGACTATCTCTTCATCCCGGTCCACCCCTGGCAGTGGTGGAACAAGCTCACCGTCACCTTCGCCGCCGAGGTCGCCCAGCGGAACCTGGTGTGCCTGGGCGAGGGCGACGACGAGTACGTGGCCCAGCAGTCGATCCGGACGTTCTTCAACGGCTCCGCCCCCGAGAAGCACTACGTCAAAACAGCGCTGTCCGTCCTCAACATGGGCTTCATGCGCGGTCTCTCGGCGGCGTACATGGAGGCGACCCCGGCGATCAACGACTGGCTGGCCGGTCTCATCGACAGCGACCCGGTCCTGAAGTCCACCGGCCTGTCGATCATCCGCGAGCGGGCGGCCGTCGGCTACCGGCACCTGGAGTACGAGGCCGCCACCGACAAGTTCTCCGCGTACCGCAAGATGCTGGCCGCGCTGTGGCGGGAGAGCCCGGTCGCCTCGCTCCAGGAGGGCGAGTCCCTGGCGACGATGGCCTCCCTGGTCCATGTCGACCACGAGGGCAAGGGCTTCGCGGCGGCCCTGATCGCCCGCTCGGGCCTGACCCCGACGGAGTGGCTGCGCCGCTACCTGAGGGCGTACCTCACCCCGCTCCTGCACAGCTTCTACGCCTACGACCTGGTCTTCATGCCGCACGGCGAGAACGTCATCCTCGTCCTCAAGGACGGTGTCGTCGAGCGGGCGATCTACAAGGACATCGCCGAGGAGATCGCCGTCATGGACCCGCAGGCGGTGCTTCCGCCGACGGTCGAACGCCTGCGCGTCGAGGTCCCCGAGGACAAGAAACTCCTCTCCCTCTTCACCGACGTCTTCGACTGCTTCTTCCGCTTCCTCGCCTCGAACCTCGCGGAGGAAGGGGTGCTGGACGAGGAGGAGTTCTGGCGCACGGTCGCCGAGACCGTCCGTGACTACCAGCACGCGACGCCCGAACTGGCCGACAAATTCGCCCAGTACGACATGTTCGCCCCCGAGTTCTCCCTCTCCTGCCTCAACCGCCTCCAGCTGCGCGACAACAAGCAGATGGTCGACCTCGCGGACCCGGCGGGCGCGCTCCAACTCATCGGCACGCTCAAGAACCCCATCGCGGGCCTGTAGGCCCCCACGAACTGGCGGGCACCTCGGAGTACGGTCCTCCGAGGTGCCCGTCGCGTTTCGCTGTTTGGCCGCGGGTGAGTGGGGGCTTCTCGTGCGGTTCCCCGCGCCCCTCAAGAAGCAGGGGCCGTTGGTTTGAGGGGCGCGGGGAACCGCGCGACCAGCCCCCACCGGACCCGCACCCGCCACCGAACCGCACCCCCACCCCCTACCGCGCCACAGCCCACGGCACCCCCGGCGCCCGAAAGTACCCGATCCCCAGCGCCTCCCACCGCTCAGCCTGCGCGGCCAGCCGCTCCCGATACCCGTCCCACCCATGCGTGGACACCGGCGACCACCCCAACTCCGCGACCCCCGGCAGCCGTGGGAACACCATGTACTCGACATCCGCCGAGGAATCGATCGTCTCCGTCCACAACGGCGCCTCGACCCCCCGCACGGCGGAATCCGGCACCCCCTCCAGGTACTCCCCCGGATCCCAGTCGTACGCCCGCCGCACATCCACGTACCCGGCCCAGTCGAGCCCCAGCGGCGTGTCCTTGTCGTACTTCATGTCGAGATAGATCCGGTCGGCCGGCGACAGGACCACCCCCGTCCCGTTCCGCGCGGCGGCGGCCACCCGCTCCCTCTCCTCCGCGTCCGTGCTGTCCAGCCCCCAGTACTGCGCGAGAGCGCCCCGCGCCGGAGTCGCCCCGGTCAGCTGATGCCAGCCGACCACGGTCTTCCCGTACCGCTCGACGATCGGCTGCACCCGGTCCATGAACTTCACATAGTCCTCGTGGCTGGTGGAGTGCGCCTCGTCCCCGCCGATGTGCAGATACCGCCCCGGCGTGAGCGCGGCCAGCTCCCGTACGACGTCGTCCACGAAGTCGTACGTCACGTCCTTGTCGACGCACAGGGAGCTGAACCCGACCTCGGTCCCGGTGTACAGCGGCGGCGCGACCCCGTCGCAGTTCAGTTCGGCGTACGAGGCGAGCGCCGCGTTGGTGTG
The DNA here is from genome assembly GCF_009184865.1 of Streptomyces phaeolivaceus. Lineage (NCBI taxonomy): Bacteria > Bacillati > Actinomycetota > Actinomycetes > Kitasatosporales > Streptomycetaceae > Streptomyces > Streptomyces phaeolivaceus. The sequence goes on from NZ_CP045096.1 coordinate 3,576,589, forward strand.
GCCGGGCATGTCGATCTCGGGGACGACCTCCAGATGGCGGGAGGCCGCGTACCGGACGATCTCCTGGTAGTCGGCCTTGGTGTAGAAGCCGCCGGGGCCGCCGCCGACCTGGGTGGAGCCGCCGTACGGGGCGAGCCGCGGCCAGGAGTCGACGGCGATGCGCCAGCCCTGGTCGTCGGAGAGGTGCAGATGCAGCTTGTTGAACTTGTACAGCGCCAACTGGTCGATATAGCGCTCGACCTGGTCCACGGTGAAGAAGTGCCGGGAGACGTCCAGCATCGCGCCGCGCCAGCCGTAGCGCGGGGTGTCCTCGATGGTGCCGCCCGCGATCAGCCAGGGGCCCGGCTGCGGGGAGTCCTTCTCGACGGCGGCGGGCAGGAGTTGGCGGAGCGTCTGGACGGCGTGGAAGAGTCCGGAGGGCGCGCGTGCGGTGAGGGTGACACCGGAGCGTCCGCTCTCCAGCCGGTAGCCCTCCTGGCCGAGATCCGTCTCGCTCGGCGCCAACCGCAGGCGGATTCCGGCCTCCTGACGCTCGGTCAGCGGCAGCCGGTACCCGGTCGAGGGCCGCAGGATCCCGGCGAGGTACTCCCCCGCCCGGCGCGCTTCGGACCCACCGGACACGACGATGCGCGCATCGCTGCTCAGCCGGTACGGCGATCCGTCGGCCCGCACCGAGGCGGGGGCCGGGATCACCTGCCCGAGCGGGATCGCGGCGGTGCCGGAGTCAGGGTTCTGGGACACGGGTGCGGCTCCCACGGTGAAGATCCCGGTCGCCACGAGCAGCAACGAACCGAGAAGGCGGGTCGATCTGTGGCGCGGTCTCACAAGGTGCTCCCTTCCACAACCGAACTGACGACTCCACCATCCCCTCTGGGACGCCTCCAGGTCTAGACCATCTCTCCCCTCGGGCGATGGAAGAATCCCCTTCATGGCGGAAATCCTCCAACGGGACGGCACGTGGACCTTCGACGGCGACACCCTGCGGCTGACCCCGGGCCGCGACAAGAGCGTCAGCCTGCTCCGCAAGACCCTCGGTGAACTCTCCGTCCCACTGGGCGCGTTGGCGGGCGTCTCGTTCGAGCAGGGCAAGAAGTCGGGGCGGCTGCGGCTACGGCTGCGCGACGGCTCCGACCCGCTCCTGCAGGCGACCGGCGGCCGGCTAGCCGACGCCAACGACCCGTACCAGCTGAGCGTCGACTCCGACCGGTACGGCGTCGCCGAGTACGTCGTGGACGAGATCCGCAACGCGCTGCTCCTGGACGAGGTGCCGGCCGACGCGGTGGACGCCTACCTCCTCGCCGGCCCCGCCGTCCCGCTCTCCGTCTCCGCCGGGGACGGCACCGCGAGCTTCGACGGCGACCACGTACGCCTGGAGTGGAACTGGAAGACGGAGGACGCCAAGGCCGCCGCCGGGGCGCGGACGCTGTCGCTGGCGGACATAGCGGGCGTGGAGTGGCAGCCCTCGGTCGGCCTGGAGAACGGCTACCTCCGCTTCACCGTGCGGAACGCGCCGACCAAGGCGCCGCCCAAGTACGACCCCAACTCCGTGGAGTTGTGGGGCTTCAAGAAGGACCCGCTGATGGCCCTGGTCGCGGCGGCCGTACAGGCCCGGCTCCCGCATCCGGCGACCCCGGCGCCGAAGGAACTCGCTCCGCCCCGGCCCGCCGCCGGGGAGGACCACGACGCCCTGCTGCGCCGACTGCGGGAACTGGGCGACCTCCACCGGTCCGGGGTGCTCACGGACGAGGAGTTCACGATGGCCAAACAGGCGGTCCTCAGGCGCCTGTGACGCGTGGGCGTGGTGGCGGACGATTCGATGTCCACGGGGCGCGCGAGGACCGCCTGTCCGGTGCGGCGGCGCGCCCCGCCCTCCGGGCGCGCCGACCGCCCGCCCTACTTCGCCCGGCGCGCGACCGTGAAGTGGTCGACCTGCGCGCCCGTCTCGGCGATGCCCCGCACGGTGAGCGTCGTGTACTGCCCCTTCGCGGCGGGCTTCACGTCCACCCGCAGGAAGGAGTAGTCGAGGTACCGCACCCGCGACCAGGTGACGGTCTCGTTCTGCTTGCCGTCCTTGGTGTTGATGTACGAGGAGACCGACTCGACCTCGTTCTCGTGGCCCTCGTACGACAGCGGGGCGGTGAAGGAGTAGAGGCTGCGGCCCGCCGCGCCCGCCGTCACGTACACCACGCCCTCGGTCTCCGGGTACGCCGTGCCGCCGATCGGGAGCTTCTTCCTCACCGCGCCGCCCTTGATGACGTCGGTGCGCTCGTACTGGTGGTTGTGGCCGTTGATGACCAGGTCCACCGAGTACTTCTCGAACAGCGGCACCCACTCCTGGCGCACGCCGCCTTCCGAGGCGTGCGCGGTGGAGGTGCAGTAGGCGCAGTGGTGGAAGAAGACCACGACGAAGTCGACGTCCTTGGCGGCGCGGAACTTCTTCAGCCGCGCCTCCAGCCACTTGGTCTGGGTGCCGCCGGAGATGCCGAGGTTGGCCGGGATCTCGAAGGAGATGTCGTTGGCGTCGAGCGAGATGACGGCCGTGTTGCCGTAGACGAAGGAGTAGACGCCCGGCAGGTTCTTCTTGTCGGGGCCGTTGTCGGGGAGGCTCCAGCGGGCCTCCTCGCCACCGTAGCCATTGGGCGAGTACCAGGCCTCCATGTCGTGGTTGCCGTAGGCGGGCATCCACGGCACGGACTTGGCGACGGACTCGGTCTGGGCCAGGAACTGGTCCCACACCCGGGAGTCGAAGCCCGTGTCGGCGGTCTTGCCGGCGCCCGCCGGGTCGGCGTAGGCGATGTCACCGGCGTGCAGGTGGAAGGCCGGGTTCTGGCCGAGCAGCAGACTGTTGTTGGCGAGGCCGTGGTAGCCGACGCCCTCGTCACCGAACGCCGTGAAGGTGAACGGCTCCTTGTGGGCGGGGGCGGTGGTGAAGGTGCCGAGGGTGCTCGCGAACTGCGGCGAGGCCGGGTCGAAGCCCTCGTGGCCGGCGCCGTAGAAGTAGGTCCTGCCGGGCTTGAGGTGGGTGAGCTTGGCGTGCGCGTAGTACTGCGTGTGATCGCCGCTGGCGCCGACGCCGGCCGGGGTGTAGAGGGTGCGGACCTCGGCGTCGATCTTGACCGAGAGATGCGAGGCGTGGGTGCCGATCCGGACGAACGGTTTCCTGACCGCGACCGGGACCTGCCACGAGATGGTCACCTCGGTGCGCGGGTCGTTGCCGAAGGCGAGGTGACGGCCGAAGGGGGCGACCAGGGAGCCGTCGACACGCTCGGCGCTCGTACGGGCCTGGGTGGGGACGGAGGAGGAGCGGAGGGCGGCCGGGGTCGCCGCCTGGGCGGCAGTGGCCGGGACGAACGCGCCACCCGCGACGGCGCCGAGCGTGACCGCGCCGCCTCTGATCATCGAGCGGCGGGAGAACTTGGAGCGCAGGTACTCGTGCTGCTCGGCCATGCTCATGCGCTCGGCCAGCTGCTCGGGTACGCCCATGCGAGGAATGTCCATAGCGTCCGAAAGTCGTCGCCTCAGGCGACGGGATACGGGCCGCCGTATGGACAGCGCACGAACAGCCACTCATAACACATTCAACGTTCCCCCAAGGGTCAGTAACAGCACCCTGCCCGATATCGGGCAGATTTCTTGCGTAACCCTCTTCCGTCCCCCAGGATCTACCGAGTGCACGACGAACTTGTTGATCATTTGACGCGGTCCTCGCCCCTCAGCCGGGGCGAGGCGCTGCGTGTGATCCAGGACGTGCTCGCCTACTTCGACGAGACGACCGAGACATACGTCCGTCGCCGCCACCGCGAACTCCAGGCCCAGGGCCTGGTGAACGCGGCGATCTTCGAGCAGATCGAGGCGGACCTGAAATACCGCGCGGTCGCACCACCGGAGCTGACACTCAGACAACTGCGCCGCATCGTCTACGGCTGAACGACCACGACTGATCATCCACAACTAGGGGATACGTATATATGTGCGGGATTGTCGGTTACATCGGCAGGCGTGATGTGGCGCCGCTGCTCCTGGAGGGCCTGCAGCGCCTGGAGTACCGGGGCTACGACTCGGCGGGCATAGTGGTCACCTCGCCCAAGACGGCCGGTCTGAGGATGGTCAAGGCCAAGGGCCGGGTGCGTGACCTGGAGGCCAAGGTCCCCGCGCGCTTCAAGGGCACCACCGGTATCGCGCACACCCGCTGGGCCACCCACGGCGCCCCGTCCGACCTGAACGCCCACCCGCACATGTCGGCCGACAACAAGGTCGCCGTCGTCCACAACGGCATCATCGACAACGCCTCCGACCTGCGCAAGAAACTCGAAGCGGACGGCGTCGAGTTCCTCTCCGAGACCGACACCGAGGTCCTCACCCACCTCATCGCCCGCTCCCAGGCCACCACCCTGGAGGAGAAGGTCCGCCAGGCCCTGCGGATCGTCGAGGGCACGTACGGCATCGCCGTGATGCACGCCGACTTCAACGACCGCGTCGTCGTCGCCCGCAACGGCTCCCCCGTCGTCCTCGGCATCGGCGAGAAGGAGATGTTCGTCGCCTCGGACATAGCCGCTCTGGTCGCCCACACCCGCCAGATCGTCACCCTCGACGACGGCGAGATGGCCACCCTCAAGGCCGACGACTTCCGCACCTACACCACGGAGGGCACCCGCACCACGGCGGAGCCCACCACCGTGGAGTGGGAGGCCGCCTCGTACGACATGGGCGGCCACGACACGTACATGCACAAGGAGATCCACGAGCAGGCCGACGCCGTGGACCGCGTGCTGCGCGGCCGGATCGACGACCGGTTCTCCACCGTGCACCTCGGCGGCCTCAACCTGGACGCCCGTGAGGCGCGCCAGATCCGCCGGGTGAAGATCCTCGGCTGCGGCACCTCGTACCACGCGGGCATGATCGGCGCCCAGATGATCGAGGAGCTGGCCCGTATCCCCGCGGACGCCGAGCCGGCCTCCGAGTTCCGCTACCGCAACGCGGTCGTCGACCCCGACACCCTGTACATCGCCGTCTCCCAGTCCGGCGAGACGTACGACGTGCTGGCGGCCGTGCAGGAGCTGAAGCGCAAGGGCGCGCGGGTGCTGGGCGTGGTGAACGTCGTCGGCTCGGCGATCGCCCGCGAGGCGGACGGCGGCATCTATGTGCACGCCGGCCCCGAGGTCTGTGTCGTCTCCACCAAGTGCTTCACCAACACCACCGTGGCGTTCGCCCTGTTGGCGCTCCACCTGGGCCGCACCCGCGACCTCTCCGTCCGCGACGGCAAGCGGATCATCGCGGGCCTGCGCAAGCTGCCCACGCAGATCGCCGAGATGCTGGAGCAGGAGGAGGAGATCAAGAAGCTGGCCCAGGAGTACGCCGAGGCCCGCTCGATGCTCTTCATCGGCCGCGTCCGGGGCTACCCGGTGGCCCGTGAGGCCTCCCTGAAGCTCAAGGAGGTCTCGTACATCCACGCCGAGGCCTACCCCGCCTCCGAGCTGAAGCACGGCCCGCTGGCACTCATCGAGCCCGCCCTCCCGACGGTCGCCATCGTCCCCGACGACGACCTGCTGGAGAAGAACCGTGCCGCGCTGGAGGAGATCAAGGCCCGCAGCGGCAAGATCCTCGCCGTCGCCCACCGCGAGCAGGAGAAGGCCGACCAGACGATCGTCGTCCCCAAGAACGAGGACGAACTCGACCCGATCCTGATGGGCATCCCCCTCCAACTCCTCGCCTACCACACGGCATTGGCCCTGGGCCGCGACATCGACAAGCCGCGCAACCTGGCGAAGTCGGTGACGGTGGAGTAGAGGGCCCTCCCGGCCCCTTCCGGAACGAAGACGGACCCCCATGTGATGCCACCCATCACCAGGGGGTCCGTTCGACAACGCCGGGTTCGCCCGACACCCGAGCGCCGCTGCCAACTACCGTGGCCGTCACACCACTCCGTCCGGCATCACGCCGGTTATGCCCTTCACAAGGACACAAACACCCCTACGCGCCAGTAGACTTACGCGTTTCCGAAAGTCGTTCCGAAGGCCGTTCAACAGGCCGTCCCGAAGGTCAGGGAATGACGATGACCGGCCGCCGCGCCCGCTTCGCGAGCCGCCCCGCGACGGACCCGAAGATCCGCCCGACGATCCCGTGCGTCGACCCGACGACGATCGCGTCGGCCTCGTACTCCCGCCCCACCTCTTCGAGTTCGTGGCAGATGTCGCCGCCGCGCTCGACGAGGATCCAGGGCACCTCGGCGAGATAGTCCGCGCAGGCGAGTTCCAGTCCGAGCACCTCGGTCCGGTGATCGGGGACGTCGACGAAGACGGGTGGCTCGCAGCCGGCCCACACGGTCGTGGGCAGCCGGTTGGCGACATGCACGATGATCAGGCCCGAGCCGGAACGCCGGGCCATGCCGATGGCGTACGCGAGGGCGCGCTCACTGGACGTCGAACCGTCGAAACCGACGACGACGCCGTGCTTGAAGGCAGGATCGCAGGAGGGGCGTGTCTCTTCCGCCGCAAGGGGCTCGGCCGCCGTGTGATCGGCGACGGGCCGCCGCTTGCGGTCCGCGGAGTCGAAGAATTCTTGACCGGCCATGGGTGTCTCGGCGTTTGGATCCTCGTGTGGGACGACGTGGATGGGACGTCAGTGTGCGGCGGAGCCGTGTCCGGGAATCATCTTCCCGACCCCATACCCCCAAGGGTACGACCGCACGCCTCCTCCGCCCAGATCCCGCACCGGCTGCGCGGGGTTCCAGGGAGCATGCACGAGCACCGCCCCGTAACGCAATGGTTGCTGCCCCGTACAGCCGGTTTCCACAGGAACACGAACGCGACGGGCAGGGGCCCGCCGCTGCCCGCGCAGTCGCCCCCACCGCGGGCAGTCCTGCCACCAGGGGTCGCACCGGTGGGCGCGGCGACACCGCGATCAAGAAGCACAAGCAGTGCGGGCGGTACCAGTGACCGACAGGTCGAACACGCGTTGAACCCCGGTAAGCCGACCCCGAGGGAGTACAGGAGGGAGCCCGCAGTGCCCGCACACCGCACCGCGCCCCGATCCGCCCCCGAAACCGACGAGCTCCCCCCGACCGCCCCCCACTCCCCCCAGCCCCCGCACGACGCCCCCGCCCCCGCGCCGGACACCGCCACGGACGTGGTCCGCTGGGCGGCCTTCAGCTGCGTCCTCGTCCCGGTCGTCCTCGTCTGGTACGGCACCTCCCTCGCCGGCGCCACAGGCGCCGCCCTGGGCCTCGCCGCGGTCACCGGCGTCTGCCGGGTCCTGTTGCGCCAGTCCGAACGCGGAGCGGCCCGCGCGGCCCGCACGGCCCGTTCGATGACCGAAGATCGCACCCCCCGGCACGGCCGACGCGGACGCTCCGCTTCCGGGGCGCACAGGGGCGGACGGAACTCCGGCCCGAGTACGCCGGTCGACTGACCGGTTTCCGCGCACACCCCCGTATCTTTTCAGCCAACTTCGGCCACCTGCACATCCCTTGGTCGAACACCCCTCCACCCCCCGTTCGACCTGCGCTGAAAGGGGTCCAGGGGCCGCGCGCACCCTACGTGGACCGGCCACTGGGACGAGGCGTACTTCCCTGCACGGCCCACGAGTGCAACGCTTCGTGATCGAATGCTTCACGCCAAGTTGCCATGTCGACAATGTGCCGGATGCCGAACTGGTCACGCCGGCACCACGGGACACAGTAGATTCGATCATGACTGTCTTACGGCGGGGGACTCGTGCAGGACCAAGGGGAAACGTGCAGGAGCGACACAACCGAGGAGCCGCGACCACCGAGGGGGGCTTAGCAGTATGAGCCACGACTCCACCGCCGCGCCGGAAGCCGCGGCCCGGAAGCTGTCCGGGCGACGCCGCAAGGAGATCGTCGCGGTGCTGCTGTTCAGCGGCGGCCCCATCTTCGAGAGTTCCATACCACTGTCGGTGTTCGGGATCGACCGCCAGGACGCCGGCGTACCGCGCTACCGCCTGTTGGTGTGCGCGGGCGAGGAAGGCCCGCTGCGGACCACGGGGGGCCTGGAACTCACCGCACCGAACGGCCTTGAGGCGATCTCGCGTGCGGGCACGGTGGTCGTGCCCGCATGGCGTTCGATCACCTCACCGCCGCCGGAGGAGGCGCTCGACGCACTGCGCCGAGCGCACGAAGAGGGTGCCCGCATCGTCGGGCTGTGCACCGGCGCGTTCGTGCTGGCCGCCGCCGGTCTGCTCGACGGCAGGCCCGCGACGACGCACTGGATGTACGCGCCGACGCTGGCCAAGCGCTATCCGTCCGTACACGTCGATCCACGAGAGCTCTTCGTGGACGACGGCGACGTACTGACATCGGCCGGCACCGCGGCCGGAATCGATCTCTGTCTGCACATCGTGCGGACGGATCACGGGAACGAGGCGGCCGGCGCGCTGGCCCGCCGTCTGGTGGTCCCACCACGCCGATCGGGCGGCCAGGAGCGCTATCTCGATCGGTCTTTACCAGAGGAGATCGGCGCCGACCCGCTCGCCGAGGTCGTCGCCTGGGCGCTGGAGCACCTCCACGAGCAGTTCGACGTGGAGACGCTCGCGGCACGGGCGTACATGAGCCGTCGTACGTTCGACCGCCGGTTCCGCTCGCTCACCGGGAGCGCTCCCCTGCAGTGGCTGATCACTCAGCGCGTGCTGCAGGCACAGCGTCTGCTGGAGACGTCGGACTACTCGGTGGACGAGGTGGCGGGCCGCTGCGGCTTCCGCTCCCCCGTCGCGCTGCGCGGGCACTTCCGGCGGCAGCTGGGCTCGTCCCCGGCGGCGTACCGGGCGGCGTACCGGGCACGGCGTCCGCAGGGCGAGAAGCACAGCGACCACCACCACGACGGCCCGCACGGCGTCCCGGGGCCGTCCCCGGTGTCGCCGGAGCACGCCCCGGTGCCGCTCCAGGCCCGGCGCACGGCCGCGGCGAGCACCCTGGCGCCGTCGGCGTCCCTCTCCACGGAGGGCGCCAAGCCGGAGCTGTACGCGACGGGCCGCCTGCCGGGCCAGCGCAGCGCGCCGTAGGCCGCACGGCTGTGTGACGGCCCGGTCCCGCACCCGATCACCCGGTGATCACCCTGGTGCGGGACCGGGCCGTACGGCTGTCACGGGCCGTAAGGTGAGACACATGAACGATCGCATGGTGTGGATCGACTGCGAGATGACCGGCCTCTCGCTGTCCGACGACGCGCTCATCGAGGTGGCCGCCCTCGTCACCGACTCCGAGCTGAACGTGCTCGGCGAAGGTGTCGACATCGTCGTCCGCCCGCCGGACTCGGCACTGGAGACCATGCCGGAGGTGGTGCGCGCCATGCACACCGCGTCCGGCCTCCTCGACGCACTGCCCGGCGGTACGACGCTGGCCGACGCGGAGGCGCAGGTCCTGGCGTACGTACGGGAACACGTGAAGGAACCGGGCAAGGCCCCCCTGTGCGGCAACTCGGTGGGCACGGACCGCGGCTTCCTGTCGCGGGACATGCCGACCCTGGAGGACTACCTCCACTACCGCATCGTGGACGTCTCCTCGATCAAGGAACTGGCCCGCCGCTGGTACCCGAGGGCGTACTTCAACAGCCCCGAGAAGAACGGCAACCACCGGGCCCTCGCCGACATCCGCGAGTCCATCGCCGAGCTGCGCTACTACCGCGAGGCGATCTTCGTCCCGCACCCCGGGCCCGACTCGGACACGGCCCGCACGATCGCCGCGAAGCACGTCCTGCCCGCGGGGTAGCCGGGTGGACGGGGCCCTGCCGGGCCCCGGACGGCCCCCACCGAAACGCGGGCGCGAGCACCCCTTCCGACCCTGTACACTTTTTCTCGGCCGGTCGGTGAAACCTTCGGATGAACCGCCGGTCATGGTGGGTGTAGCTCAGCTGGTAGAGCACCTGGTTGTGGTCCAGGATGCCGCGGGTTCGAGTCCCGTCACTCACCCTGAAGGAACGAGCCCCGATCCGGGAACGGATCGGGGCTCGTTCGCGTACCGGGGCCAGGCTCAGCAGGAGTCGTAGCGCCAGACACCGGCCTCGCGGGCCCACGGCTCCCGCTTCTGGTCGAACTTGGGCATGCCGACGCCGTAGGAGACGCGGGCCGAGTCGCCCGACATCTCGTCGACCGCGAACCGCTTCACCTCCTTCGGCTCGTGGTCACCGATGGCCCGCTCGGTCTGCTCGGCCCGTTCGGTCAGCACGGCCATGCCCTCGCGCGTGATCTGCTTCTGGCAACGTGCGGACAGCATGCCGAAGGTGGTGTCTGGCTCGTTCGCGTAGTACGCGGCGGCGTAGGCACGGACGGCCGCTTCGAGGCCGGCGGTGTCGGCATCCGAAGCCGCGGACCGGCTGGGCATGGCGCTCGGCTGCCGCTCGGCACTCGCGGACGGTTTCTCCTCGGCTCCGCTCGGCCCGTCGTCGGACGTGCACGCGGTGAGCGAGAGAAGCGTGGTGGCGGCGAGTAAGACGGTGACACGGGTGCGCATGGGTCCCCCTGGAAGTGGTGTGCGAAAGAGCATCGTGGCACGGCGGGCCGGGAGGCGGCCTCAGGAGCCCCGTCCCTCGGCCACACCGCGCCAGGCGTCCGCGAACTCGCCGACCCCCGCGAAGCGTTCACCGGGGTCGGGACGCACGGCCCGCTCCAGCACGGCCGGTTGGGCCGCCGTACCCCGCCAGGCACGCTCCTCGTCGCCCGCGTCGAGCAACAGGCGGGCGGTGCGGCCCAAGGCGTGGACCGTGGTGCGGATGTCGATGACCGCACCCCGCTCGAACTCCTCCGGCGCCATGAAACGGGTCGACACCGGCAGCCGTTCGGCGTCCGGCACGAAGGGGCCGGGTCGGTACTCGTCGAGGTCGATCAGGTGGAGTTCGCGGGTGACGAAGTCGTACAGCAGCGCCCTGTCGTAGAGGTCCACGGCGACGTATCCGGCGGTATGGACGGCGGTATGGACGGCGAGATGGGCATCGAGATGGGCGTCGAGAACGCGGGCGAAGGCCGCCTCGACCCCGGCGTGCGGGAGCGCCCGGAAGCGGGCCATCGGGCTGCCCGGGCCCGTACGGTCCCCTCGGCCGCGCTGCGCCGGGCCGTACAGCACCTCCCCCTCCCGCCAGGGCATGACGACGGCGAGCCCCTCCCCGAGGGCGATCCGGTGCACCTGCGGGACGATCACCGGATGCCGCACGGCCCGATGAAAACCCCATGCCCGCCGCAACGACCGCAGCCCCGCCCCCTCGACGGCCGCCTTCACCAACCACCGCTCACCATCCGGCCCCGGCAACCGCACGCCGTACGCCACACACCCCGGGTCCTGCTTCCCGAAGACCCGGAAGACATCACCGATCCGGACCAGGTACGCCTCCGACGGACCCTCGATCCGGTCCCCACACAGGCCGCCTATCCGAATGATGAGTATTCAGAGGGATAAACAGTGAGGTAGTGGCCAAAGCGCGTACTTTTCCGTCATGGGTGAGTCCGGGATCCTGGTGGAGGCAGCATGGTGATGTGCCTGACCGCAGGAGCAGTGCTGCCTTGAGAGGGGAGAGAGGGATGGCAGCCGAACAGTCAGAACAGGTGGTCGAGGCCGACGGTGTGATCACGGTCGACGCCGAGCGGGCGGGCGACGCGGTGGAGTTGGCCGCGTCGGGCGCGTGGTGGGCCTTCTTCCGGGCGCACCGCATCTTCAACCTGAGGGTCAACATTCCGGGGGCCGTACCCGGGAACCTGCTGTGGGCGTCCCTGACGGAGTGCACCCCCGGCAGCAACATCCCGCAGCTGGGGTCGGCGACCACGCACACCTACAACGTCGTTCCACAGGACGGCTTCGTACTGATCCGCGGCGAGATCGACTGGGACGAGGACCTGCTCATCCGCGTCAGCCTTCTCTTCGGCTGACGCGGGTCTCCCCTCCGCCTCCACCGCCGCTGACGGCCGAGAAAGCGGAGGGACATGGCAGGTGACCGGGCGGCGTCCTGCTCACGGGGCGCCGCCCGCGTTCGCACCCAGGCCCGCTCGCCCCCGCGCCCCATGAGTTCCTGGGGGCGGGCGGGGCCTCGCCCCGGCAAGGACACGTGTCCCGATTGGGGGCCGCCCATGTCAGCGAGGAGCATCGTGGCACGGCAGGGCGGGTGCCGGTCTCACGAGCCCCTGCCTCTCAGCCATGCCACGCGTCCGCGAACTCCCGTACTCCCGCATGGCGTTGAGCTACACAGGTCCCGTTTTGCGATGCTCATCGCCACGTGTGCGCGTGTAGGTGCACTCAACAACGAGGGAGAACCAGATGGAGCCAGTGGAACTCCGCCTCGCGGTCGCGGCGGGACGGGCGACCGCTTCAGAACTGGGACTTCGGGTCGACGACGCGATCGTCATCCACAACTCGGACCGCGTCGCGCTGCACCTGGTCCCTTGCGATGTTCTGGCTCGGGTCGCGCCTTCGGGGCATCTGGCTGATTCCGAGTTCGAGGTAGAGGTCGCTCGCCGTCTCGCCGACGTCGACGCTCCGGTGGCCGAGCTCGACCCTCGGGTCGAGGCCCGAGTCCATGTGCGTGACGCCTTCGCCGTCTCGCTCTGGACCTACTACGAACCTGTGCGATCAGCGATCGCGCCGGCCGACTACGCAGACGTGTTCCTGCGCCACCATGCCGCCCTGCGCCGGAGCGATCTGGACGCACCGCATTTCACCGAACGAGTCGCTGCGGCACTGAGACAGGTGAACGACCGGGAGCACTCCCCCGAACTGCCCGATTCCGACCGGGAACTCCTCTCCCACACACTCAGCGGACTGAGCGCCGCGATCGGCGCCGACAGAGCGGGCGACCAACTCCTGCACGGCGAGCCGCATCCGGGCAACCTCCTGAACACGAGGCGCGGGCCGCTCTTCGTGGACCTCGCCACGTGCTGCCGCGGGCCGATCGAGTTCGACCTCGGCCATGCGCCCGAAGAAGTGGGCAAGCACTATGCGGGGGCTGACCAGGGCCTGATTCACCAGTGCCGCGCCCTCAACTGGGCAATGTTCGCAGCCTGGCGCTGGCGCCGAGACGACCAGATGCCCGCCCGGGACCACTGGAGGCAGGAGGGGCTCGACCGGGTCCGTACCGCGCTCGATCGTTGTGGTCTCGATTCGTAGTTCGTAGACCGGGGTCCGCCGAGGTGCATGCCGCGCACCGCGAAGTCGTGCATCGGGGCCAGGCTGTCGGCAGTACGCCCCATAGCCCCATCCATGGTGGGGCTATGGGGCGTACTGCCACACGCACACAGACCGTCGGCCGGCCTCTACAACCTTTCCCCTCTCGACCGCGCATTGCTTCTGGCGACGCCCTCAGTCAGCGCTTCCGCCTGCGTCACCGGCCTGAGCAGTTCCGGTCGGGCATCCCACTCTCTGCCACCACCGACCGGCCGCAGTTGCACGTACGATCCAATGCACCCCATCACCCCGCAGGCTCGCAAGCACCCATCACGCCACCGCCTCCGCACCGACCACATGCCCGTCGAGATCGATCCCGAAGTCCGCCGCGAGCACCAGCGCGAGCCGACGCCGCGCCTGCCGCGCCTCCTCCCGCTCGGACTCGACGACGTACGGCCGGACCATGACGGTGGCACCGCCGTCGAGCGGACCGTGGAGGCCGTACGGGGACCGCCGGACCGGTAGCCGCTGCGGGGCCGCGGTCGCCGTACGCGGTCGAGGGCCCGGAGGCGATCCGGCCGCCGGGCAGGCAACGGCGGCCCGGCGCCTGCCCGTGCCGGGGGCGACGACGCCCAGGGCCCACCGCAGACACGCGTGGATAATGCTCACTGTCGTCAGCTCCTTCGAAGCTGGTGGCCATGCCCCCGGACGTTCGCCGCGTCGCGGGGGTCTTCTCTTGTCGTGACGACGTTAGCGCAACCTGGTCATGCCCTGCCATGGCATGACACAGAAGAACCCTGTTTCCCATGGGCACATACGGTCTAGCCATGGTGGACATCCCGAAGGGCTACGGCCCGGACGCCGAACTGGACCCGGAAGCGGCCGACCCGCTGTACCTGCAGCTCGCCGCAGTCCTCATCTCCCGCATCGACAACGGCACATACGCGCTGGGCCGCGCCGTACCAGGCGTCGACCGGCTGATGCAGGAGTTCGGGATCGCTCGGGGGACGGCCCGCAAGACGTTGGTGCTGCTGGCCGAGATGGGTTACGTACGGACGGTCGTCGGCAAGGGGTCCTTCGTGATCGAACGCGAGGCCGTCGAAGCGGCCAAGGACGACGAATCCACCGGCTGACACCCCCTCTCTCGCCTGGTGACCCGCGATCCCAGGCAGTTCAAGAGCCCATCGCGCCACGAAGAGGACCGAGGAACGCCGGCTCGGCACCGGGTCAGGCCCCGGCCGCACGGTGCATGTGGAGGTGTACGGCTGCGCCGACGAGGACCCCGAGACGGCCTACCGGCGCATCCTGGACCACGGAATGAACTGCCCGACCTGCCCTGCCGGACCCTGGACCAGAACGGCCACGCGAACAGCGACTGCGACAGCTGCCCTACGCCTCACCTCGCCTGGGGGATGGCACGCCGCCAGACCGCCTGAACCAACGACTCCCGGTCGGGGCAGCCCATGTCAGTGCCGGCCCGTAGCGTGGTGACATCACCTCCGCGTTGCCGGCTGCGCGCGGCTGGTCGAAGGCGGGGTTCGGGCCGCGATGCGGGTCCGGGCCCTTCCTGCCGGTCACCAGCCGACTGGGAGTTACGAAGTGAACTTCCCCAGCGCATGGGCAACCATGGCCTGCTTCAAGAAGAATCCCGCGCCACCAACACCGTAGGCAGCACCACCTGCCGCCGTTCCAACCCCCGCGACACCGCCGGGCGGCGGTCGGCGATCTCGTCGAGGAGGAGGTCGATCATGGCTCGGCCCATTTCCTCTATGGGCTGGCGGACGCTCGTGAGCGGCGGGTCCATGTGGCGGGCGATGGCCGAGTCGTCGTAGCCGACGAGGGCCACGTCGTCGGGTATGCGGCGGCCGGCCTCGCGGAGGACCTGGCGGGCGCCCGCGGCCATGACGTCGGACTCGGCGAAGACCGCGTCGAGGTCGGGGCAGCGGGACAGGAGTTCCTTCATCGCCCTCCGGCCGCCCTCCTCCGTGAAGTCGCCGGGGACGATCAGGCGCTCGTCGACCGCGCGGCCGGCGTCCTCCAGGGCCTCGCGGTAGCCGACGACACGCCGCTGGGCACCGTAGACGTCCAGGCGCCCGGTGATCGTGGCGATCCGGGCGCGGCCCCGCTCGATCAGGTGTTCCACCGCCGAGCGCCCGCCGCCGTAGTTGTCGGAGTCGACGGAGGGCAGCGTCTCGTGCTCCGAGCGGGGGCCGCTGATCACCGCCGGGATTTCCAGTTGTGACAGCAGATCGGGGAGCGGGTCGTCCGCGTGGACCGAGACCAGCAGGACACCGTCGACGCGGTGCGCGGCCAGGTACTGGGCCAGGCGCCGCCGCTCCCGGTCGCTGCCCGCGAAGATCAGCAGGAGCTGCATCTCCGTGTCGGACAGTTGCGCGCCCACGCCCTTGAGGATGTCGGAGAAGTACGGCTCGGCGAAGAAGCGGGTCTCCGGCTCCGGGACGACCATCGCGATCGCGTCGGTGCGGTTCGCCGCGAGCGCGCGGGCCGCCGTGTTCGGGACGTAGCCCAGCTCCGCGACGGCCGCCTCGACCGCCGCGCGGGTCGCGTCGCTGACCCGGGGCGAGCCGTTGATCACCCGGGACACCGTCCCCCGGCCCACTCCGGCCCGTGCGGCGACCTCTTCCAACGTCGGCCGCCCACCGCTCCGGCCCCGTGCTCCGTGGCCTGCCACCATGGTCGCCTCCCGTTCACACCGCGCTGGCGTGGAATCTAACAGTCCTGATCCTCGTACGACGTCCGGGAAGGGTTCACGGGGAGGGTTCGGCCGGCCACGACCGCCCCCGGTGACACCTGGGACACCTGAGACACCTGGGACGGGGCGGGCGGGCATCGGCCGGTCGCCCCGGCCGCCGTCCAGGTCAGGGCGACCGGCCGGTTACACGAGTCCAACGGTCCGGCGACGGCCGCGCCAGAGGCCGGCACCGGGGCCCGACACCCGAGCCCGGCCCCCTTCCCGCCGCCCTCCGAAGCCCCGCTCCAGACCCAACCCCGGCCCAACCCCGCCCCTTCCGACCGTTTCCGGGCATGCCCGGCCCCGGCCCCCGGGTTAGTTAACAGCCCGATAACCGAAGACATCTCTCCGCGCTCGCTCCCTTGACACCCCCGCACGAACCGACGACTCTTCAACACATCACTCGTGGGAGCGCTCCCACAGTACCTGGCACTTACACATCCCGCACGTTCCCCGCCCGAGCCGCAGCATGAACCAATGGGCCCAACAACGCAGTTGGCCGGGGGGTCGGCACGTCAGGGCATCAGGAGGACGCAATGCGAGCACGTACCCTCCCGCACTCTCGGCTCCGGTCGGGCGGGGGCACCCGTAACGCCCGCAGGACGCGCAGGGCGGTCGCCATCGCGGCCGTCGCCGCGCTGGGCGCCGGGCTGCTGGCCGGCTGTGCCGACGACGGCAAGGACGAAGAGGGCTCGTCGTCGGACGGCGGCGGTGGCGGCGGCGGCAAGACCAAGATCACCCTGGGGCTCTTCGGCACCGCGGGCTTCGAGGAGTCCGGTCTGTACAAGGAGTACGAGAAGCTCCACCCGGACATCGACATCGAGCAGACCGTCACCGAGCGCAACGAGAACTACTACCCCGCTCTCCTCAACCACCTGACGACCGGCAGCGGCCTCCAGGACATCCAGATGATCGAGGTCGGCAATATCGCCGAGATCGTCCAGACCCAGTCGGACAAGCTGCTCGACCTGTCGAAGTACGGCAAGAAGAGCGACTACCTGGAGTGGAAGTGGCAGCAGGCCACCACCTCCGGGGGTCAGACGATCGCCGTCGGCACCGACGTCGGCCCGATGGCCATCTGCTACCGCAAGGACCTCTTCGAGGCGGCCGGTCTGCCCACCGACCGCGCGGAGGTCGGCAAGCTGTGGGCGGGCAACTGGGACAAGTTCATCGAGACCGGCAAGCAGTACAAGGCGAAGGCGCCCAAGGGCACCACCTTCCTGGACTCCCCCGGCGGTCTGCTGCAGGCGATCCTCAGCGGTGAGAAGGACCGGTTCTACGACGCCTCCGGCGAGGTCATCTACAAGACGAACCCGGCCGTCAAGACCGCCTTCGACCTCACCTCAGAGGCCGCCGAGGACGGACTGATCGGCAACCAGACGCAGTTCCAGCCGGCCTGGGACACCACGATCGCCAACAGCAAGTTCGCGGCGATGTCCTGCCCGCCGTGGATGCTCGGCTACATCAAGGGCAAGTCGAAGCCCGAGGCGGCCGGCAAGTGGGACATCGCCCAGGCGCCGAAGTCCGGCAACTGGGGCGGCTCCTTCCTGTCCGTGCCGAAGAACGGCAAGAACGCCGAGGAGGCCGCGAAGCTGGCCGCCTGGTTGACCGCGCCGGAGCAGCAGGCCAAGCTCTTCGCCGTACAGGGCAGCTTCCCGAGCACCCCTGCCGCCTACGACTCGACCGCGGTGAAGGACGCCAAGAACGACATGACCGGTGACGCGCCGATCGGCACGATCTTCGCCGAGGCTGCCGCGAACATCCCGGTCCAGACGATCGGCCCGAAGGACCAGATCATCCAGCAGGGCCTGACCGACAACGGTGTGATCCTCGTGACCCAGGGCAAGTCCGCCGAGGAAGCCTGGAAGAACGCCGTCAAGACCATCGACAACGCACTGGACAAGTGACCGGTATGCCCGGTATGCCCACACGGCACGACAGCGCCGCGCCCCCCACCGAGGGGGGCGCGGCCCCGGCCCGCCCGCCCGTGGAGTCCGCGGCCGAGGAGCGCCGCCGGGCCCGGCTCTCCCGCCGCTGGCAGCGGGACGTGCGCTGGAGCCCGTACGCCTTCGTCTCCCCCTTCTTCCTGCTGTTCGTCGCGTTCGGCCTGTTCCCGCTGCTCTACACCGGCTGGGCCTCGCTGCACGCGGTGGAGCTGACCGCGCCCACCGACATGAGCTGGGTGGGACTGCGCAACTTCACCCGGATCTTCGACGACGAGTTCTTCTGGAACGCGGCGCGGAACACCCTGATCATCGGGGTCATCTCGACCGTCCCGCAGCTGATGATGGCGCTGGGCATCGCGCACATCCTCAACTACAAGCTGCGCGCCTCGACGTTCTACCGGGTCGTGATGCTCGCCCCGTACGCCACGTCGATCGCCGCCGCGACCCTGGTCTTCGTGCTGCTCTTCGGCCGCGACTACGGAATGATCAACTGGGGTCTGGGGCTGCTCGGTTTCGACCACATCGACTGGCAGAACGGCGAGTGGTACTCGAAGATCGCCGTGTCGACCATCGTCATCTGGCGCTGGACCGGCTACAACGCGCTGATCTACCTCGCCGCGATGCAGGCCATCCCGCAGGATCTGTACGAGTCGGCGGCCCTGGACGGCGCCAGCCGCTGGAAGCAGTTCCTCCATGTGACGCTGCCGTCGCTGCGCCCGACGATCCTCTTCACCGTCGTCGTCTCGACCATCGGCGCCTCGCAGCTCTTCGCCGAGCCGCTGCTGTTCGACGCCAACAAGGGCGCGTCCGGCGGCTCCCAGCACCAGTTCCAGACGCTCGGCCTCTATCTGTACGAGCAGGGCTGGGTGAACCAGCACCTGGGCCGGGCCTCCGCCATCGCCTGGACGATGTTCCTGATCCTCATCGTGGTCGGAATCGTCAACTACGTCATCTCGCGCCGGCTGCGCGCCAGCAGTTAGGAGACCGGCCGTGACGACGACCATGACCAAACCCCCGGCCGACGCCGTGCCCGAGCCGCCGAAGAACGGCGGTCGCAGGCGTGGCCCGAAGGCGGCGCGCGCGGGCGGGCAGCATCACGCGGGCCCCGTCGCGTACATCATCCTCATCGTGTTCACCCTCGTGTCGATCTTCCCGTTGTTCTGGACGGCGGTCGCCGCCTCCCGGGACAACGCGCGGCTGGCGGACACCCCTCCGCCGTTCTGGTTCGGCGCGAACCTGTTCGAGAAGCTCGAAGTGGCCTGGAGCGACGCCAATCTGGGCGAGGCGTTCCTCAACACGACGATCGTGGCGGGCGTTTCGTCGCTGACCATCGTCTTCCTGTCCACGATCGCCGGCTTCGCCTTCGCCAAGCTGCGGTTCCGGGGCCGGGGCGCGCTGATGCTGATCGTGATCGGCACGATGATGGTGCCGCCCCAACTCCAGGTGATCCCGCTCTACATGATGGTCGCCAAGCTCGACTGGACCGACCAGTTGCAGGCGGTGATCCTGCCGTCGCTGGTCAGCGCGTTCGGTGTGTTCTTCATGCGGCAGTATCTGCTCCAGGCGCTGCCCGACGAGATCATCGAGGCGGCCCGCGTCGACGGCGCGGGCAGCTGGCGGGTGATCTGGCACGTGGTGTTCCCGGCCGCGCGGCCCGCGATGGCCGTCCTGGGCATGCTGATGTTCGTCCAGACCTGGAACGACTTCCTGTGGCCGTTCCTCGTCCTGACCCAGCTGGGCAATCCGACCGTGCAGGTCGCGGTCGCCGGTCTGGGCCGCGGCTACACCCCCGACCAGGCCCTCATCATGGCGGGCGCGCTGCTCAGCACGCTGCCGCTGCTGCTGGTCTTCGCGATCTTCGGCAAGCAGATCGTGGGGGGCATCATGCAGGGCGCGGTGAAGGGCTGAGGCCCGGGTCCGCCTTCGTTCGTCTCCTCGGCAGGGCCGGGTCACCGCCGCCTCGGCCCCTGTCTCTCCCTCCCTCCGTTCCACTCCCCCCACCCACCTCCGTCGGTCTACCCGACCACCTATGGGAGCGCTTCCATGCCTGAACCCGTGAACCCGGTCACCCCGGTGACCTTTCCGCCCGCCTTCCTCTGGGGCGCGGCCACCTCCGCGTACCAGATCGAGGGCGCGGTGCGCGAGGACGGCCGTACGCCCTCCATCTGGGACACCTTCAGCCACACCCCGGGCAAGACCGCCGGTGGCGAGACCGGTGACATCGCTGTCGACCACTACCACCGCTACCGCGACGACGTGGCGCTGATGGCGGACCTGGGCCTCAACTCGTACCGCTTCTCCATCTCCTGGTCGCGGGTGCAGCCGACGGGCCGGGGCCCGGCGATCCAGCGCGGTCTGGACTTCTACCGGCGGCTGGTCGACGAGCTGCTGGAGAAGGGCATCAAGCCGGCCGTCACCCTCTACCACTGGGATCTGCCGCAGGAGTTGGAGGACGCGGGCGGCTGGCCCGAGCGGGACATCGTGCACCGCTTCGCCGAGTACGCGCGGATCGTGGGCGAGGCGCTCGGCGACCGGGTCGAGCAGTGGATCACCCTCAACGAGCCGTGGTGCACGGCGTTCCTGGGCTACGGCTCCGGGGTGCACGCGCCGGGCCGTACGGACCCGGTGGCGTCGCTGCGCGCGGCCCACCATCTGAACGTGGCGCACGGGCTGGGGGTCGCGGCGCTGCGCTCGGCGATGCCCGCCCGCAACTCGATCGCGGTGAGCCTGAACTCGTCGGTGGTCCGGCCGGTCACGAACTCCCCCGAGGACCTGGCGGCGGCCCGGCGGATCGACGACCTGGCCAGCGGTGTCTTCCACGGGCCGATGCTGCACGGGGCGTACCCGGAGACCCTGTTCACCGCGACCTCGTCGCTGACGGACTGGTCGTTCGTGCTGGACGGTGATCTGGCGACGGCCAACCAGCCGCTGGACGCGCTGGGGTTGAACTACTACACGCCCACGCTGGTGGGTGCCGCGGACGCCGATCTCAAGGGTCCCCGGGCGGACGGCCACGGGGCGAGCGAGCACTCGCCGTGGCCGGGCGCGGACGACGTCCTGTTCCACCAGACTCCGGGCGAGCGTACGGAGATGGACTGGACCATCGACCCGACCGGTCTGCACGAGCTGATCATGCGGTACGCGCGCGAGGAGGCACCGGGGCTGCCGCTGTACATCACCGAGAACGGCGCCGCGTACGACGACAAGATGGACGCGGACGGCCGGGTCCACGACCCCGAGCGCATCGCCTATCTGCACGGCCACCTCCGGGCGGTCCGGCGCGCGATCGCCGAGGGCGCGGACGTCCGCGGCTACTACCTGTGGTCCCTGATGGACAACTTCGAGTGGGCGTACGGCTACGGGAAGCGCTTCGGTGCCGTGTACGTCGACTACGCCACCCTCACCCGTACGCCGAAGTCCAGCGCGTACTGGTACGGGCAGGCGGCGAGGACGGGGGCGCTGCCGCCGCTGACCACGTCGGCCTGAGGGCGGCGGGGGCGTAGGGCCGGGGGCTCGGGGGAGCCCCCTGGGGAACGGGGGAGCGGGGGTCCGGGGCGCGGCGCGTATAGGGGAGCGCCGCGCCCCGGACGGTTTGCGTCAGAGGCGCCGGTAGTAGTGCGCCGTCGGGAACGGCACGCAGCCGAGGCTCTCGTACAGAGCGCGGGCGGGGGAGTGGAACGCGTCGCCGCCGGTGCCGATCTCGACGAGCCGCACGCCCCGGCCGCGAAGGTCGGCGAAGGCGTGCTCGCACAGGGCGGTGCCCGTGCCGTCGCCACGGTGCCGCTCGTCCACGGCGAGCAGGGTGATCTCGCCGTGATGCCGGGCGGGGTCGGCCTGCCAGGCGACGTAGCCGGCGATCAGGCCGTCGGTCTCGGCGACCGCGACGTACTTGTGCCGGTCCGGGTCGTGCAGGGTGGGGACGTGCGCGCGGTAGTCGCCGCGCCAGTCGGCGTGCAGCGTGCCGAGGACGAGCCCGTCGAGCACCGGTCCGACGGAGTCCTCGAAGAACGGCCGGAACGTGTCGATGGTGAGCTGGGTCAGTCGCGCCAGATCATCCTGGCCGAACGCGCGAATGAGCATGGAGTGGACCTCTCGAAACCTGAGGGAGATGAGGGAGGAAAAGGACACCTCTGACCCGCCGGTCATCCGTGATGCGCCGGTGGGCCGATCCTCAGTGGCGAGTACGCCAGGAAGCGAAGCACTCCATAGGGGGCATGCTAGCGGCCTACGAAGGGACGAGTCTCATGACTTTGCTGGTCGCCGCCGTCATCGTCCACGACCGGGACGCTGGGCGGGTCGTGCTCCTCCAGCGGGGCGAGAACGCCAGGTTCGCGCGGGGCAGATGGCATCTGCCGGTCGGCAAGAGCGAGCCCGGGGAGCCGATCACCCGGACCGCCGTGCGCGAGCTGTACGAGGAGACCGGGCTGACCGTGAAACCCGAGGCGCTGGAGGTCGTGCACCTCGTCCACGCGGCCCGGGGCGTCGACGCACCGGACGGCTTCCTCACCGTCGTCTTCGCCACCCACGAGTGGACCGGCGACCTGGAGAACCGGGAACCCCACAAACACGCCCAGGTCCGCTGGACCGACACCACCTCCCTCCCCGAGGACTTCGTGGAGGGCGACGCGGCCGGGCTGCACGGGTATCTCGCCGGTGGCCCGCGGCTGTCCCTCTACGACTGGGAGTAGCTGCGGGCATGCCGCGAGGACGGGGGCGCTGCCGCCGCTGGTGACCACGTCGGCTTGAGGGCGGCGGGGCTCAGGGGCGGGGGAGCCCTCAGGGGAGCGGGATCCGGGGCACGGCGGGTACAGGGGGAGCGCCGCGCCCCGGGTGTGGGTCAGAGAGTGCCCTGGGGATGCCAGCCATTGGGTCGGCTGGCCGGTGTCCGAGGCGATGGTCTCGAAGTCGTTGTCATAGTGGAGCACGGTCAGGCCCTGGAGTTCCGCGGTCGCGGCGATCAGCAGGTCGACAGCGCCCGCGGAACGATGCTTTCCGCGGTCGGTGAGGTTTCGCTGTACCTCCCATGCCCGTGTCACCGCCCGGTCGTCCAGGGGAGTCCAGCCGCTGGCGTCGACCAAGTGGACGGCGGCGGTCATCGACGGTAGTGCTCCATGCCGAGCAGCATGTCGAAGTCCCCGGCGTCCGCCCGCGCCGCGAGCCTGGCCAGCGCGAGCGCCCGCTTCTTGCGTTCGACGCCTTCCTTGAGCGCGGGGCCGACGGTGTCCTTCTTGGTCTTGGTCCCGAAAGCCGTGGCGGCCTCGGCCAGCAGTTCCTCGTCGATGTCGATCAGTGTCTTGGCCATGAGCGCTCCCCCTTATATCCGAATACCGATCGAGTAGGTCCAGGGACGCGAGGGCCGTCAGGACGGACCGGTCCACGTCGGAACGCCGATTGAGGGAGCGGGTCGCGCGGGCGTGAGCGCCGCCCGTGAGGCACCTGCTCCCAGTTCGAACCACGTGGCCTTGCCTCGGCCGGAGTCGACCGTGTCCACACCCCACGCGTGGGCGCCGAACGCGATCAGCCGCAGACCCCGGCCACCCTCGTCGTCAGGGGCGGCCGAGCGGGCGGTGGGCAGCCCTGTGGCCTCGTCGTGGACAAGGATGCGGAGGCGGGCGGGGCGGAGCCAGGCGGCGTGGAGGATGACGGATGTCGTGCAGCCCTTCGCCGCACAGGCGTTGATGGCGTTGGTGACGGTCTCGGAGGTCAACAGGACTGCGGTGTCCGTGAGTTCCGGGTGGCCGGAGGCGGCGAGAAGGGCTCTGACGACTTCCCGGGCGGGGCGGACCCAGACGGGGTGGGGCGGGAAGGCGAGGGAGACGTTCATGGCGGAGGACCTCTCGGTGAGCCTGGGGTGCGCACGCGGTGACCAGGTCCGAGCCTCGGCGCCATGGGAACTGGCTTGAGGGCGGGGGTACTTCCTCGTGGCGGGCGGTTGGGCCGATGTCGACGTTAGGTCCACATATGGAAGAGTTACAACCGTGTACATGAGACTTCCCTCTTGGGAGTGACGCCCTCGCAGCACGTTGGACGTCGACACAACGTGCGCGGCACACTGCGCACGCCCACAAGGAGGACCGCATGCCACCCAGGACCCACCCCAGCGAACGCCAGCGCCGCCTTGGCAGCGAGCTGCGCAGACTGCGCATCCGGGCCGGATTGTCGGGTGACGCCGCCGCAAGGCTCATCACCGCCGAGCGCACGAGGATCAGCCACATCGAATCCGGCCGCGTCGATGTTCCGCGCAACGGGATGTACAGGCTGCTCCGCGCGTATGGCTGCCCCGAAGGCACTTATTTCGAACAACTGCTGGAGATGGCACACGAGAGCGGGAGGGGCTGGTGGGGTGGCTTCCGCGACACGATCGGCCCCGCGGCTCGGGACCTGGCCGAACTCGAGGCCCGTTCACACGTGCTACGGACTCATGAGCCGCTACTCATCCCCGGCATGCTTCAAACCGAGGACTACGCGCACGCCGTCATCGAGGCCACGGAAGCCGACCCGCAACGCGTCCGCCGGTACACCGAGTTCCGGCTCGCCAGGCAGCGGGTGCTGACCGACACCCCTGCGGTGTCGTACCACGCCGTCATCCATGAGGCCGCGTTGCACACCCGAGTGGGTGGCCCCGCGATCACGCGCAGGCAATTGCTGCGGCTCATCGAAATCTCCCGGCTGCCCAACGTGACGGTGCAGGTGTTCCCGTTCGAAGCGGGGAACTACGCCGCGCACACGCAGTCGTTCGTCATCTACGGTGCGGCAGCCCCTGAGTTGGACACGGTCTACCTGGAGCACCCCACACAGTCGCTCTTCCTGAGGGATGGAGAGCAACTCACCGAGTACGCGAAGATGTTCGAGCGGCTCGCCGAGCTGGCACTGCCGCCGGTCGATCCCGAAGCGGCGCCCGAGTCGCACGACAGGCGCGACTCACTGAGCCTGATCCAGCACGTGATGTACACCCTCTGAAAGGACCGCAATGACTCAACTCGGCTGGCAGAAGTCATCGTTCAGCTCGGGCGGTGAGGGCAACTGCATAGAACTCGCGGCAGCCACCGCCTACCACATACACCTCCGCGAGAGCGACCGACCGGACCAGATCACCACGGCCACCCCCCGCGCCTTGGCGCACCTCTTGCGCACGGTCAAGGGCGGCAGCCTCGGTCGCTGAGGCCCAGTTGCGCGAAGACGACGTCCCGTACCCGCAGGACCGCGTCGGGGTCGATGGCGGCGAGGACCGGGAGCGCGTGGTGCCAGCCGACGGGGGTGAGCGCTTCCGTGAGGAGGGCGCGAGCGCGGGGGAGGTCCGGGCCGGACGGGGGCGGCAGGAGGAGCATGGCGAGGCGGCGGGCGAGCAAGGTGACATCGAAGGCGTCGTCGTAGAGCGGGACCGGCGCCCGGTCCGCGGGCAGGCACGCGGCGTGCGCGGCCAGCTGGGCGAGGGCGTCCGCACACCACTCTTCGTCCTCCGCGCGCCTGGCCGTCGACACGGCCGTCTCGTGGTCGCCGAGCGCCGCGTAGGCCAGCGCCGCTCCGCCCATCGACCGGGACCAGGGCGGCTCCGAGAGGAGAGACGAGGCGACCGTCTCGTCGAAGCGGTCCTTGGCAGCGATCGGATCGGTAGTGGCGGCAAGCAGGCTGTGCAGTATCCAACCGCCGTACCCCACCTCCGAAGGCGGTGGTTGTTCCTGGTGCGTCTCGGTCAGGAACCGCTCGACGCGGGACGCGCGCCCGGCGTCATGAGGCTGAACGGCCACCAGGAGTCGCACAGCGCGTGCCACGTCTCCGCGTGGCAGAAGGCGCAGGGCCTCGTCCACGAGTCGACCCGCGAGACCGGGGTCGTGCGGCCACAGACCGGCGGCCGCCTCGGCACGGGCACGGTCGGGATCGAACGTGAACGCCTGGGCTGCTTCCGTGAAGTCGGCGAGGAAATCGGCGACCAGCCGTGCCGCACCGGCCCACCCCAGAGCCTGAACCGTAGCCGTGAACGGCTCGGGGAAGACGTTCGCGTCCTCGACCGTACGGCTGAGTCGCACGGCCTTCTCGGCGAACCTCAGTGCTCGGTCGGCGTCGCGGTCCGCGAGGGCCAGCGAGACCGCGGCGCAACTCCAGGTTCGCGCCTTCGGCTCCTCGATCGCCCCGAGGAGTCGCTCGGCCTCGTCGGGACGGTCCGCCGTGGCCAGCGCCGGGGCCAGCATGGCAAGACGTTCCGGTGCGAGGAACGAAACCCGCCCGTCAGCAGACGTGCGCCCGTGCTCCGCCTGGTGCAGCAGCGCCAGTGACCGCTGAGGGTCGTCGGCAGCGAAGTGACCCGCGAGCGCGGCAAGCGCCTCGACGATGATCCTCCTCGGCACGGTCGCCTGTGCGGCATCGACCTCCCCAAGCAGCAGCGCTTCCACGTGCGTGGCCGCACCGGCGGCCGTGAGCAGGCCGACGACCCGGGCAACGGAGCCTTGGCCGCGTCTGAGGAAGACGTCGGCGTCCCACCGGGCGAGAGCAGCCCACGTCTCCACGACCGCTCCCCGCCGTGCCCAGCCCTCGACGATCCCCCACCAGACGTCCGAAGGCTCAAGCTGCCCGAGCGGGTAAACAACGGTCTGCGCGAGGTGTTGGGCCTCCGCCATCCGGTCCATGGTCACCAGGGCCAGGACCGCACTGGGAACGGCTGCTCCCCGGTCCGGCCGTCCGTCCGGGTCCAGCTCGGACACGACCGACTCGGCCAGCACCTTCGCTTCGTCGGAACAGGTGTCGCGCAGGGCATACGCGGCGATCGCCGTCAGGTTCTCGGAGCTATTCGCCCGCTTCCGGGCGGAGGCGAGCACCGATTCACGGAGGCGCGTCGCGTCCTCGGGAAAGCCCAGACCGGAGTATGCCTCGGCGAGGCGTGCCGTACCGCAGGCCCGATACAGCGTGCTGTCGCATCGCTCGACGGTGTCCTCCGCCTTCCTCAGCAGGACCGCCGCGCTCTCGGGGTCCCCCACCACGCCGGCGGCGGTGACCAGCGCATCGGAACAAGCCAACGCCGCTGACGCGTCGTCCGGCCTCGGAAGGTCCAGAAGGCCGCGCACCGCTTCGTCACGGCGGCCCGCCCGCGCCAGGGCGACGGCCAGCATGCCCCGCGCGGCCACAGTGCTCACCGCCACGTCACGCATCCATCTGTGCGGCGCCTCCTCCGCCAGCCGTACGGCTTCCTCCGCCAGCTCCACCGCCCGCTGGTCACCCGACTCGGCCAGGACACCGGCCACTCCGGTCAGCGCCCGCACCCGGTCCATAGGCAGGTAGACGCTCCGGGCGAGCCCGATGGCCTGACGGACACGGCCGAGGCGGGCGTGGACGGCCGGGATGTCCGGGTGCAGGGACTCGTTGCGTCTGGCCACGATGTCCGCCACCACCGCGAGCACCGCCGACGCCCCCAGGTCGTCGGGAGTGACCCGCCGTACGGTCTCGCGGGCCGCCTCGATCTCCGCCAGACACGCCGCGTCGCTGCCGGTCGCCGCGCGCAGGCGTTCCCGGCGCCGGGGATCCGTGGCGAGCGCGGTCGCGTGGCGCGCGTCCCGGAGCAGCGTGACCAGACGGCCGTACGGCTGGAGCAGATACGGCGGGGTGTCCTCCGGCCAGCCGCGCCGCTCGTATGCCTCCGCCCAGGCGTGCACCCGCTCCCGGTAGGCGTCCAGGTCGGGCCCCAACTCGTGCTCGGCGGCCCTGAGCAGGGTCTCGTGGGCGAAGAGATAGCCGCGACTGGTCATGTACATCGTCATGTCGGTGCCCGCGCTGTCGCCGCCACCGCCCCGCACCCGCAGGATGCGCCCGAAGACGCTGCCGAGCCGGTGTCGGAGTATGAAGCCGGTCTCGCCCGTGAGTTCACGCAGGTCCTCGACCGAGAGGGTGCCGCGCGCGGCGGTGAGCAGGCCGACCACGTCACGCTCCAACGGGTCACCGCCGAGGGCGCGTTGAAGGTCGTACTTGGCCTCGTGCTCGGTGTGGCGGGCCGCCGCCGAGGCGGAGATCCGGACGATCGGGCAGTCGCGCAGCGGATGGCCGCCCTTGACGTCCGACGGGATGCCGGGGCTCGGGCGGCTGGTCACCAGGACGCGGACGTTGGGCGGGAGGCGCTCCGGCAGGAGCGCCGCGATACTCGTCCCGCTGCCGCCGGGCTCGCGGGACTGGTCCTCGTCCAGCCCGTCCACGACGAGGAGGAGGGTGCCGCCGTCCTGGGCGACACGCTCGGCGGCCTCGCGCAGCAGGAGTCTGCGCTCGCCCTCGCGGGCGGACGGCGAGCTGTGGCGGATGGGTTCGCGGCCCGCGATCGCGGCGAGCTGTTCGATGAGGGCTCCGGTGTAGGCGGCGCCGTCCGACTGGCCGGCGTAGCGCGCGGTGATGAAGAACCAGACCGGTACGACGCCACGGGGCGGATGCAGCGCGAACCAGGCCGCGAGCGCCGTCTTGCCGGTCCAGGGTGGTCCCTGGAGCCAGCGGTACGGGGTGGGGCCGCCGCAGAACTCGACGAGGTCACGGAGTTCGGAGCGCCTGTCGGCCAGTGCCTCGGGGGCGATGTCGGAGAGCTGTGCCCGGTAGACCTCCTGGATGAGGTCGAGCGCGCTGGCAGGTACGGCGTCCGGCAGCTCACCCGGCAGCAGCCTACTGCCCAACTCCTCTTCCAGTGCGGCGAGTTCGGCCGATGCCAGTTTCTCCGCCCAGCGGTCCACCCGGCTCGCCGCGATCCGGCCGGGCCCGTCCGACCGGTGGTGACGGGTGACCAGCCCGACCAGACGGCCGCCCGCGAAGACGGCCGCGCCGGACATGCCCTCCCACGCGTCCCTCTCCGGGTCGGGGTCGTCCGCCGGGGGCGAGGTGACACACAGATCGAGGGTGCCCTCACGCCGGTTGGACAGGACGGCGCAGGTCGCACGGACGTGCTCGGCATCGCGGAAGCGTGAACCGTCGTCGTCCGTACGGAGTTTGAAGCGGGGGAATCCGAGGGCCGTGCAGCGCAGTACGGCGTCGTGCTCACCGACGCGCCCGTACGGGACCGGGGTGAGGTCCGTTCCGTCGTCCGGGACAGCGGGTGCGGCGACATCGAGTACGGCAATGTCGATGCCCTCGTGCCACCACGCCACCCTCGCCTCGACGATCCGCTCACCCGGCCGGTCGGCCTGGAAGCGTGCCCGGACGGCCGTGGCGCCCGCGACGACATGCGCGGCGGTCAGCACCTTGCCCGGCGAGACGAGATACCCCGAACCACGGCGCCCCACGGCACCACCCGGTGCGGGAACGATGATCTCGGCGACCCGCTCCGGCCGCAGACCCCGGTCAGCGTTCGCCGTCAACCTCGCCGCCCGCGATCAGCACCGGCTCCGGGGCGCGCCCGTCGCCCGCCATGGACTTGGGCGACAGGGTGACCGTGATCCGCTGGGTCCGCGCGTGCGCGTGCTTGCCGTTCGCCCCCGCGTCGACCACCCACAGCCGGACCTTTGAGTCCGCACCGGCCTCCCGGGTGACCGCGACAGTCGCCTCGATCTCCACGGGGCCGACCTCGAACCGGATCGCCTCACCGTCTCCGTCCGCGAGCGCGCTGGTCAGCTGCTGCCGCAACTCCCGGATCATGTCGGACAGTTCGATCACACTTCCCCCTCGGGCCACGGTGCTCAGATGCTACAAGTCACTGCGGCACACCGCCGGTTCCCAGCACCCCCTATACGGCCACCAATCGCACCCGGTCCCCGCAGAGCTTCGCCATGTCGTCGATGTCCGAGGTGAGCATGACCACCGGACGGTGCTGCCGCAGCGCCATCTCGGCCACGGCGGCGTCGATCGCGTACTTGTGACCGTGCAGACCGGCCCCGATCAGCATGGCCGAGGCGGCCTTGGCGTCCTCGTCCCCGACGGGCACGATGCGCATGCCGGACAGCACCCATGCGAGCCGCGCCTTGTCCGTCCGACGGTGAACCGCCTCAATGATCGTCAGAGCACTGATGGCCACCTCCATGCCCCTTTTACGCGCCTCGGCAACCAGCGCGACGACAGGCTCGTCGTCGCCGACCAGCTTGGACAGACCCTCGCAGTCCAGGACGAGGGTGCCCTCGTGACTCAGCTTGCGGCGGGCCACTGCCCCTCCTCGGCGAACACCTCGTCGAAGACGTGACGCGCCTGCTCCTGCGCCTCAGTGGAGATCGGCCCCTTGCGCTGTTCGTAGTCGGCCAGATACTCGTCCAGGATCCGGCCGCGCAGCTCCCGCTCCACCGCCTCGGTGATGAACGCGGAGAACTCACGCTTGCCGACCCGATGGCGGATCGCCTCCGCCGTGCCTTCCGGCAGTGAGAGGCTGACCCGGGTCGCGGGGCCTTCGCCGATGCCGTACGAGGTGTCACCCATGGACGCCAGATTATCAAAGGAGTAGGAATGGCGCGGGGTGGGGATACGGCAGGGCCGTACCTCCACCCCGGGGCGCCCGGTCCGGGTCAGCGGGGTTCGCGGACGACCGCCAAGTCTCCAGCCGGCACCTTCACGGTGGTGGTGCCTTCCGGGATGTCCTTACCCGTCAGCAATTCGGTCGCGCCGGGCGCGACCTCCACCTCCGCCGCCGACTCCCCGTGGTTGATCAGGAAGAGGTAGTCCGCGTCCGGGCCCCGGCGCAGCATCGCCTCGACGCCCTCGGGAGTGCCGCGGACCGGCTCGACGCCCGCCTCGGCGCGGATGCGGTGCAGGAGGGACGCCAGGGTCGTCGGGTCCGGGCGGGTGGCCAGGTACCAGGCCGTGCCCGAGCCGTGGGGGGCGCGGGTGACCGCGGGGACGCCGGTGAGGGGGCCGGAGGCGTACGACGTGACCGCCTCCGCGCCCGCGAGGGCGACCCGCTCCGACCACAGTTCCGCCGTACCGCCGTCGCTCAGCTCCACCGACTCCCCCGGCAGCAGCGGGAAGAGTTCGTCCGTGCGGACGCCCAGCGCCTCGCGGAACGCGCCCGGGTAACCGCCCAGCCGGACATGGCAGTTCTCGTCCACCGCACCGCTGTGGAAGCCGACGGCGAGGGTGCCTCCGGCCGCCGCGAAGCCCGTCAGGTTGGCCGCGCCCGCGTCGTCCACCAGGTACAGGCTCGGCGCCAGCACCAGCTTGTAGGAGGAGAGGTCCGCGTCCGGGCGTACGAAGTCCACGGCGACGCCCGCGCGCCACAACGGCTCGTACCAGGCGCGGACCAGGTCCTGGAAGCGGAGCTTCTCGCTCGGCTGGGACGGGAGTTCCACCGCCCACCAGGCGCTCCAGTCCCAGACGATCGCCACCTCGGCGACGCCCGTGCTGCCCCGCACCTCCGCCAACGACCGCAGATCCGCGCCGAGTCGGACGACGTCACGCCAGATCTGGCTGTCCGTGCCCGCGTGCGGCAGCATCGCCGAGTGCCACTGCTCGGCGCCCGCCTTGGCGGCCCGCCACTGGAAGTAGGCGATGCCGTCGGCGCCCCGGGCCACATGGGAGAGGGCGTTGCGGCGCAACTCCCCCGCAGTCTTGGCCCGGTTGACCGGCTGCCAGTTGACCGCGCCCGTCGAGTGCTCCATCAGCAGCCACGGGCTGCCGCCCGCGAGGGAGCGGACGAGGTCGCCGCTGAGGGCGATGTCGATCTCGGACTCGGGGTCCGTGGACTGGAGGTAGTGGTCGTTGGAGACGATGTCCAACTCCGGTGCCCAGCGCCAGTAGTCGAGCTTGTCGAAGTTGTACATCACCATGAAGTTGGTGGTGGCGGGCACACCCGGGGCGGCCTCCAGCAGTACTTCCCGCTCCGCCCTGCACAGCGACAGCAGCGCGTCGCTGCAGAAGCGGCGCCAGTCCAGCTGGTGGGTCGGGTTGGGGACGGCGCCCGTCGGCCGGGGCGGGATGATCTCGTCCCAGTCGTAGTACCACTGGCTCCAGAACGTCGTGCCCCAGGCGTGGTTGAGCGCCGCCAGGTCGTCGTCGTACTTCTCGCGGAGCCAGACCCGGAACGCCGCCGCGCTGGTGTCGCAGTAGCACTCGCCGTTGTGGCAGCCGTACTCGTTGTGGACGTGCCACATGACGACGGCCGGGTGGTCGGCGTACCGCTCGCCCAGCACCCGCGCGATCCGCAGGGCCGCCTCGCGGTAGGCGGGGCTCGACGGGCAGAAGGTCTGCCGGCTGCCGTACGAGAGGGTGCGGCCGTCCTTGTCGACCGGCAGCGCCTCCGGGTGCTCGACGAAGAACCAGGCAGGCGGGGCGGCCGTCGGGGTCGCCAGGTCGGCGGCGATGCCGTTCTCGTGGAGCAGGGCGAGGATCTTGTCCAGGCGGGAGAAGTCGTACTCGCCCTCCTTCGGCTCCAGCAGCGCCCACGCGAAGATGTTGACGCTGACCATGTTCACGCCCGCCTCGCGCATGAGGCGTACGTCCTCGGCCCAGACCTCCTCGGGCCACTGCTCGGGGTTGTAGTCGCCGCCGTAGGCGATCCCGGGGACGTTCAGTTCGCGCTTCATCCAGCGGCCTCCAGGCCCTTGCTCAGCAGTCGGCGGGTCGTGTCCACGCCCCAGGGGTCCAGCGAGAGCAGCCGGTCGCTGGAGGCCATCAGGCCGCCCGTGGCCTCGACGTGCGCCGCCCAGCGCTCGCGGGTCTCCACGGCCGGGCGGGCCATCAGGCAGTCGGGGTCGTTCACCCAGAGGCGGCCGTGCTGCCACTGGCGGCCGACGCCCGTGAACTCGGCGGGGTCCTGGCCGGGCTGGCTGTGGTCGTCCGCCTCGGGGCGGCGGTGCGGGGCCGTGTCGGGGCTGACCCGCATGGCGTCGAACAGGCCGATCGAGGGGAGGATCGGCGCGCCGCAGCCCAGGAGATAGGCGTCGGGGCCGATGGCGGCGCGGATCAGTTCGATCCCGGAGCGGTACGCGGTGAGCGCGTCCACGTCGGTGTGGCGTACGCCGTCCAGGGCGCCCGCGTAGAGGAAGTCGACCTTGAAGTAGTCGTAGCCCTCGGCGCGCAGGGTGGTGAAGACCTCGGTGAGGTACGCCGCCGCCCCGGGGTGGGTGGTGTCGAGGACGTACAGGTCGTGGCCCCAGTTGCGGCCGGCGTGGGTGAGGCCGCCGTCCGCGTCCCGTACCAGCCACTCCGGGTGCTCGGCGGCCAGGGTGCTCGCCGGGTCGACCAGGAAGGGCGCCGTCCAGATGCCGGCGCGGCGGCCCCGCGCCCGGATCGCGTCCGCGATGCCCTCGCGGGAGCGGAAGCGGCCGGAGAGGGTGAGCCAGTCGCCCAGGGCCTTCTGGTAGCCGTCGTCGATCTGGACGACGTCGATGGGCAGGTCGAGGGTGTCCATCGCACGGAGGTTCTCGTGGATGTCGTCCTCGGTGACGGAGGTGAAGTACTCGTACCAGGAGCACCAGACGGTGGGCGCCGGGCCGGGGGCCGTGAGACCGAGGGCGTCGGCCCAGTCGGCGAGGACCGACCGGATGTCCGTGCCGGTCCACTCCTTCACGGGGCCGTCGGCGCTCACCTCCGCCTGTCCGTCGCGGACGACGAGGCGGATCGAGGGCACCTCGGCGGTCGGCTCGGGCGCCGCCCACAGCCGTACGGGGGTGCCGTCGCCCGGATCGAGCGCGAGCAGGCCCTCGCCCTGGAAGGTGTCGGCGGGCACGGCGCGGCCGGGGCGGTAGCAGACGGTCGCCCAGTTGGCGTTCGTCGGCCGGTACGGGGCGTCGCCGAGGGCGTAGGAGCCGCTGGGGCTCCAGGACTGCCAGCCCTCCTCGTGGACCCGGGCGGTGCGCGGGTCGACGGGCACGGAGGTGACCGGGGTGAAGGGGTGGGGCACGGTGGTTCTCTCTCAGAGGTTTCAGGAACGGCTCCGGCGCCGGCCCGCTCGGACCCGGCGCCGAACCTGTACGAAGTGTGCTGTCAGCCCTTGTTGGCGCCCAGGGTCAGACCGCCCACGAACTGCCGCTGGAGCAGGAAGTAGACGATCAGGGTCGGGATCGCGGTGAGCAGGGCTCCGGCGGCGACGAGGTTGTTGTCGGTGAAGAACTGGCCGGAGAGGTTGTTCAGCGCCGAGGTGATCGGCATGTTCTCGCCGGTGGAGATCAGGACGAGCGCCCAGAAGAAGTCGTTGTAGATCCAGATGGACAGCAACGTGGCGAGCGCGGCCATGGCCGGCTTGCACAGCGGGAGCACGATCTGCCAGTACATCCGCCACACCGAGGCGCCGTCGACGAGCGCGGCCTCGGTCAGTTCGTGCGGCAGCGAGCGCATGTAGTTGCTGAGCACGAAGGCGCAGAACCCGGACTGGAACGCGATGTGGATGAGGACCAGACCGAGCGCCGAGTCGTACAGCTTGCCGCTCATCGTGATGCCGGGCAGGTCGATGAGGAGG
Organism: Streptomyces phaeolivaceus; assembly: GCF_009184865.1. Classification (NCBI taxonomy): domain Bacteria; kingdom Bacillati; phylum Actinomycetota; class Actinomycetes; order Kitasatosporales; family Streptomycetaceae; genus Streptomyces; species Streptomyces phaeolivaceus. The sequence continues at coordinate 3,610,719 of NZ_CP045096.1, forward strand.
TAGAGGCGGTACAGCGGGGTGATGATGACCTGCTGCGGGAGGAGGTTGCCCGCGGTGAACAGCAGCAGCAGGAACAGGTTGACGCGGAAGTCGAAGCGGCTGACGTAGAACGCGACCATCGACGACAGGAACAGCGTGAGCAGCACCGCCGGGACGGCGATGATCAGCGTGTTCACGAAGTAGTGCGTCATGTCGGACTGCGTGAACGCGTTCGTGAAGTTGTCGAAGGTCAGCTTGTCGGGCCAGGAGACATAGCCCTTCTCGCTGGTCTCCGAGTACGGCCTGAGGGCCGCGTAGATCGCCCAGAGCAGCGGGGCGAGCCAGGCCAGCGCGGTGCCGGCCAGGAACACGTGCAGCAGGACCCGGGCGGGGCGGACGGGTGTGCGCTTCTTCTGCGGGCCCGTCGCGATGCCGTCGGCGACGGTGGGGGCGGTGGAGGCGCTCATGCGCGGCGCTCCTTCCGGAAGGTGCTGATCAGGTACGGGATGATCACGACGAGCGAGATCAGCAGGAGGACGACCGCGATCGCCGACCCGTATCCGATCCGGCTGGACTCACCGATGATGTTGCTGGTCACGAGGATCGACAGCAGCTCGGTGCCCTGGGCTCCGCCGTTGAAGACGAAGACGAGGTCGAAGGCGCGCAGTGCCTCGATGATGGTGACGACCAGGACGACCGTGTTGGTGGGGCGCAGCGTCGGGAAGATGACGTTCTTGAAGGTCTGCCACTCGTTGGCGCCGTCGAGCGAGGAGGCCTCGCGCAGCGAGGGGTCGACGCCCTTCAGACCGGCCAGGTAGAGGATCATCATGTAGCCGGTGTGGCGCCAGGACGCGGCGATCAGGACGGCCCAGAGGTTGAGGTCCGGGTCGCCGATCCAGTCGATGTACTTACCCGGTTCGTTGGCGCCGATCAGGCTGTTGATCAGGCCGGTGTCGGGGTTGTAGACCAGCTGCCAGACGAAGCCGATGACCGCCATGGAGAGCACGACGGGCAGGAAGAACGCGGTCTGGTAGACCCGGCTGAACCGGATCTTCTTGTCCAGCTGCACGGCCAGGAACAGGCCCATGGGCGTGGGGATCAGGATCAGGACGACGAACCAGACGACGTTGTGCTCGACGGCCGGCCAGAACTGCGGGTTGTTGGTGAACAGTTCCTTGAAGTTCTCCAGGCCGACCCACTTGATGGAGTCGAAGCCGATGCCGTCCCAGGTGGTGAAGGCGAGGAGGATCGAGGCGAGGGCCGTCACCCAGACCAGCAGGACGTGCAGGACCGTCGGCAGGCCCGCCATCACACCGAGGACCAGCCGGTCGCGCTTGGTCAGCAGGCGCTTGTGGCCCGTCGCGGGCTTCTTGGCGGGGGCATGGGCAGAGCCCGGAGGCGGCACGGCCGCCTCCGGGTTGCCCGACTTCTCGGGGGTGGTGTCGGTCTTGGTCATGAGGAGGCGAAGATCGTCTTCTTCTGGCGCTCGATCGACGAGAGCAGGCTGTCGATGCCCTTGGGGTCACGGATGAACTTCTGCAGCGAGGGCTGCATCACGGTGGAGGTGAAGTCCGGACGGCTGTCGCGGTCCATGAACTGGGTGAGGCTCTTGGCGCCCGCGATCATCTCGTACGCCTTCTTCTGCAGCGGCGTGTACGACGAGGTGTCGGCGCCGGAGGCGGCGTGGACGACGCTCGGGTCGGCCTTGAGGTAGATGTCCTCGGCCTCCGTGGTGCCCAGGAACTCCAGGAGCTTGACGGCCTCGGCCTTGTTCTTGGGGCTCTTGCTCATCATGAAGCCGTCGGTGGGGGCCTCGACGGTGTCCTGGCCGTACGCCGGGTCGATCTCCGGGAAGGCGAAGAAGTCGAGGTCGTCCAGGTCGTCCTTGTTGGTGAACTGCTGCGCCACGAAGGTGCCCAGCAGGTACATGCCGGCCTTCTTCGACACCAGGGTCTGCGCGGCGTCCTGCCAGGTGCGGCCGACGGCGCCCTCCTGGTGGTACGGGAGCAGCTCGGCCCACAGGTCGAAGGCGGACTTCACCTTGGCGTCGGTCCAGGACGCCTTGCCCGCCATCAGCTCGACGTGGAAGTCGTAGCCGTTCTTGCGGAAGTTGATCTGGTCGAAGGTGCCGAGCGCGGGCCAGGCGTCCTTGTCACCGAAGGCGATCGGGGTGAGCCCGTCCTTCTTCATCTGCTTGCACAGGGCGATCAGCTGGTCCCACGTGGTGGGGACCTCGTAGCCCTTCTCCGCGAAGACGCTCTTGCGGTAGAAGAGCGCCCAGGGGTACGTGTACAGCGGCACGAAGTAGTACTTGCCGTCCTCGCCCTTGCTGAGCTTCTGCATCGCCTCGGGGAAGTTGCCCTGGATGGTCTTCCACACGTCGTCGATCGGCGAGGCCAGGCCCTTGGCCGCGAAGAACTGCATCCGGTAGCCCGCGAACCAGGTGAACACGTCGTCCGGGGTGCCCTGCAGATACGAGTTGATCTGCTCCTGGAAGGTGTTGGAGTCCTTGGTGTTCACATCGACCGTGATGCCGGACTTCTTCTTGTACGCCGCGTAGATCTCGGCGAACGCCTTCTTCGGAACCGGGTCGGACGCCTTGGACCCGAGGGTGACGGACTTCGGGTCGGCGGCCGTGCCGCTGCCCCCGCAGGCGCTCAGCAAGGGAATGCCGGCGCCGAGCGCTGCCGCGCCGCCTATGCCGCGCAGCAGGGTGCGACGGCTGGGACCGGGCACGGCGAGACCGGAGGGTGTGAGATGCATGTACGGCTCCCTGGGGGACAGGTGGTTCGGCCTCAATGGCCCTCGCCGGTGACTGATCGAAAACAATCAGAAACCAACTCGACCGAACACGGTGGCCGCCATAACAGCTCTATGTCATGTCATACGTCAAGACTTCTTGTCCCCCTTTGTTGAAACGTAATCCCTGGTTGTCGAAACGTGACCGTCACATACGTGAGCCACATCACTCACGGACATGACCGCACATACGGGACACAGCAACCGCACAAGCCCGAACGCGCGGCTCCACGTGATCATTTGAAGGCGGAGAGCGCCCTGTCGTGTTTGCGCCGGCGTAGGGAAGCGCCGCGATGTCCCCGGCGCTTCGACGGCCCGCCGTCCCGCGTCGCACCCCCGTTCAACTGGATCCAGATCCGCACCTCGGTACCGCCCAGCACCGATGATCCCAGGCGCACATCACCGCCGGTCGACTCGGCGAGTCGGCGGACGATGTCGAGGCCCAGACCGGTCGAGCCGTCGCTGCCCGAACCCCGGCCACGGGCCATCGCCGCCTCGGGGTCGATGATGCCCGGCCCGGCGTCCGAGACCAGAACGATCACCGCGTCCTCGCCGTTGTGAACGTCGACAGCGAACGCCGTGCCCTCCGCCGTGTGCCGGAACACATTGCCGAGGAGGGCGTCCAGCGCGGCGGCCAGGTCGGCTCTGGCGACCGGTATGCGGACCGGACGCTCCACGCCGGCCACCCGCCACTTGCGGCCCTCGTCCTCCGCGAGCGCCGACCAGAACGCCATCCGCTCCCGGACCACCTCGGCCGCGTCGCACCCGGCGCCGGGCCCCGCCACCGCCGTCTGCGGCTTGGCCTCCCGCGCCGTACGGATGATCGTGTCCACCTCCCGCTCCAACTGCTCGACCGCCGCCCGGGTCTGCTCGGCGGCCGGCCCGTCGCCGAGCGAGGCCGCGTTCAGCCGCAGCACGGTCAGCGGGGTCCGCAGCCGGTGCGACAGGTCCGCCGCCAGCTCCCGCTCGTTCGCCAGCAGCTGGACCACCTGGTCGGCCATCGCGTTGAACGCCACCGCCGCCAGCCGCAGCTCCTTCGGCCCCTTCTCGGGCACCCGCGCGCCCAGCTGCCCCTCCCCCAGCTCGTGCGCGCTCTCCACCAGCCGCCGCGCGGGCCCGACCATCCGCACCCCGAGCCGGTCGGCCACCGCCACCGAGCCGACGATCAGCGCGAGGCCCACCCCGGCGAGCACCGCCCAGGCCGTCGCGACCCCGTTGCTCACCTCCGACTCGGGCACGAACACCTCGACGACCGCTATCTCGCCGGAGCTGAGCGCGGTGGGCTGGAGCAGGGTGGACCCGCCCGGCGCCTCCGTGGTGGAGGCCCGGCCCAGCTTCCGCACGGTCGCGATGTCCCCGTCGGAGGCGCGCTGCCGGCCCAGGTCGAGCGCGCCGGACCCGGCGCCGTCCGCCGGTATGTGCACCGCCATCCCGTCGTCCGACCCGGCCGAGGCGACGACCCGCTCCAGCTGCTCCCGGTCGGTGGTGATGGAGAGCGCCGGAGCGATCGCGGCGGCCTCCCGCTCGGCGTTGGAGAAGGCCCGGTCCCGTGCCATCTCCTTGATGACCAGCCCGAGCGGCACCGCGAAGGCCACCACGACCATCGCCGTCACCGCCAGGCACACCTTCACCAGCGCCCACCTCATGGCCGCACCCCCGCCCCCGGCGGCTCCAGCTTCACGCCGACGCCCCGAAGGGTGTGCAGATAGCGGGGCTTCGCCGCCGTCTCCCCCAACTTCCGCCGCAGCCACGACAGATGCACGTCGATGGTCTGGTCGTCCCCGTACGACTGCTGCCACACCTCCGCCAGCAGCTCCTTGCGCGGGACGACGACACCGGGCCGGCCGGCGAGGAAGGCGAGCAGGTCGAACTCCCGCCGGGTGAGGTCCAGTCGTACCCCGTCCAACTCGGCCTGGCGGCGCAGCGGATCGATCGCGAGGCCGCCGACGCGGATGACCGTGGACGGCGGCGTCTCACCGGACGAGGCACGGGAACGGCGCAGCACGGCGGCCATCCGGGCGGACAGATGCTCGACCGAGAACGGCTTGGTCAGATAGTCGTCCGCGCCCGCGTTCAGCAGCCGGACGATCTCCGACTCGTCGTCCCGGGCGGTCGCGATGATCACCGGGACGTCCGTGATGCCGCGCAGCATCTTCAGCGCCTCCGAGCCGTCGAGGTCGGGCAGCCCGAGGTCGAGGATGACCACGTCGAAACGGACGTGCGCGACCTCGCGCAGCGCCTCCAGGGCCGTACCGACGCTGCGCACGGTGTGTGCGGCGTCCGTCAGATGCCTGATCAGCGCCGAGCGTACGAACTGGTCGTCCTCGACCACGAGCACACTTGCCATGCGCCGCACCGTACGCCAAACGGGGCGGGCCGGTCGGGGCCTGTGGATAACTCACGCGACCCCGACGCGAACCCCTGCTCGACCCCGCCACGGCCACGACACCACTGGGGCCGGTGGGGCAGTATGGCCGCGATGCGCAGAGGACTCCTACACGTACTGGCATGGCTGCTCGCCACGGGCGCGGCGGTCACCTTGTCGTGGTGGGGCGTCCACACGGTGATGGCCGGCACGGCGTACGACCCGCCCCGCGCCCTCCCGATCACGGCCGCCGACTCCCGGGCCCAGGGGGCGCCCGCGCCGGTCACCGCGACACCGCTCCCGGAGCCGTCGAGAAGCGCGGCGGAACGGCAGGAGGGTGACGACGGCGAGCGGTCCCCGACCCTCTCCGGTCCCTCGCCGTCCCCGTCGAAGCCGTCCACACCCTCCAAGTCCGCGACGCCCGGCCCCGGTTCGGGCACCGGCGCGCCGGCGGGGTCGGCCGACTCGGGGGAGGTGAAGGCCTACGACACCGAGGGCGGCCGGGTGGTCCTCTCGCTCGCCGAGGACTACGCGACCCTCGTGTCGGCGACGCCCGGCTCGGGCTGGTCGATGCAGGTGTGGAAGACGGAGACCTGGATCCGGGTCGACTTCGCGGCCGGCGCGGACCGGGTGTCGGTCTTCTGCACCTGGCACGACAGCGCGCCCCAGGTGGACGTGCAGAACTTCTGACGCCCGGGGGCCCGCGACCTCAGCGGAACACCGACGGCGGCGGAGCCGGTGAGGCCACCGCCCCCGCGTCCGTCACCGGGACCGCGCCACCCGTGAAGTCGGTGAGCGCCCGGCCGTGTTCGACACGGCCGGGGTGCGGGTCGGAGGCGGCGCGGCGGGTCAACTCGGCGACGGGGAGCGGGTGGTCGGAGGCGACGAGAACCGCGTTGCCGAAGCGTCTGCCCCGCAGCACGGTGGGGTCGGCGACGAGCGCCAGCTCCGGGAAGACCACGGCGGCGGTGGCGATCTGGCCGCGCAGATGGGCCAGCGGCGGGCCGTCGGCGAGATTGGCGGCGTAGAGCCCGCCGGGCTTCACCACCCGCCGTACGTCCGTGAGGAACTCCGTCGACGTCAAGTGCGCCGGGGTGCGCGCCGCGCTGAACACATCCGCGATCACCAGGTCCGCCCACCCGTCGGGCACCTTGGCGAGCCCTTCGCGCGCGTCCGTCGACCGCACCCGTACCCGCGCGTTCGGGTCCAACGGCAGCTCCCGCCGGACCAGTTGGACGAGGGCCGCGTCGCGCTCGACGATCTGCTGGGTGGAGCGGGGGCGGGTGGCGGCGACGTAGCGGGCGAGGGTGAAGGCGCCCCCGCCGAGATGCACGGCGTGCACGGGCCGCCCGGCCGGGGCGACGAGATCGATCACATGCCCGAGCCGCCGCTGATACTCGAAGGACAGATACGCCGGGTCGTCGAGATCGACATGCGACTGCGGCGCCCCGTCGACCAGCAAGGTCCACGCCCGAGCCCGGTCCGGATCCGGCACCAGCTCGGCGAGACCCCCGTCGATCTCCTCGACCACGGCGTCAGCACCCTGCCCACGCCGCCCACGCCCCTGCTTCGACCTGCCCATGGGCCCATTATCGAACGGGGGGGCACCCTGGACGCGCCCTGAAGGGGCGCGGGGCCGTGACATATGCGGCTCCGCCGCGTGGGCGCGATCAGCTACGACGGGCCCGCAGCCGCAAACGAACGGAACCCCTACGGCGACGGGGCGCACCTCACCGACAGTTGTCCGCCGCCTCGATCAACCGCGCCGCCTCATCCAGCGCGGCACGAAGCACCGTCGGATCAGTCGCGAGGTCCGTCTCACCCGGCGGCAACAACCACCCCGCCCCCTCCGGAGGAGCCAGCACGGCCCCCCGCCCATCGCTCTGCGTACACGTACTCCCCGGCACGTCCCACGCGTCCGCCGTACCCGGCGGCACCAGAAATCCAAGAGTGTCGCACGCGTCGTCATGCAGAACGGGCCCGACCGTCATGACGGGCCCCACCGCGTCGACAGCGCCCCGGCGGAGGATGTCGACCGCCTCCAGCCCCTGCCGCGCGGGCACGGTCACCAGGTCGCATTCGGAACGGGGTTCGAGATTCTTCATCCGGGCCTCCCACGCCTACCAGCGCCCTGCCCAACGCGCCACTCCGTCAACGGCTACGGCGAAACTGCGCCGCAAAGGATGGCAGTTCATGGCAGATCCAGGATGAGATATCCGGTTTGTAGCCAAACCTCGCGTGGAGGCCCCGATCGGGCGGGTACGTTCTTGCCCCGCCGGACACAGCGGAACCAACCGTGCAGCACGCACACAATTCCGTATGACTCCGGCATGGTTCGACGGTTCGCGAGAGAGGGCCCGGCCATGGCGTCGTCAGCGGTGACCTCGTCCCAGTTCCCCCGTCCACAGCGGCCGAACCTCGCGTTCAGGCGGCTGCGCGGGCAGCGATCGCCGGGCGAGTTCGCCGCGGCGGTACGGCGGGCCGCGCACGAGATCGGCGAGCGGGTGAGCTGTGACGCGCGGTACGTCGGGCGGGTCGAGGCGGGTGAGATCCGCTGCCCCAACTACGCATACGAACGGGTGTTCTTGCACATGTTCCCCGGCCGGACACTGACCGACCTGGGGTTCGCGCCCCGCGCGGAGGTACGCGGTCGGGGGGCGCGCCCCGCCGAGGAGGCGCCCTCCCCTCGCAACAAGAGCCGCTCGCACTCCTCACATGGAACGAGGGGTGAGACGGAGGGGGCGTACGAGCCGTATGACACGCAGGAGATGTACGACATGCAGGACCCGCGGGGCGACACGGGCTATGTGCGCGGCCGGCGGGGCACGCAGCACACGTACCAGAACCACGAGGAGAGCGACGTGCAACGTCGCGCGTTCATGACCGGAGGCACCGCCGCGATGGCGGCGGCCTCGTTCGGCCCCTTCGCCCTGGGGGGCACGGCCTCGGCCACGGGCCGTCCCGTGCACCGGGCGGGCACGGGGGAGGCGGGGGCCCTCGAAGCCGCCGTACGCAAGATCCGGCTGCTCGACGACCGGCACGGGGCGGACGGGCTGTACCGCAGGGCCTCGGCGCCGCTGCGGGCGGCGTACGCGCTGCTCGACGCGGGCACCACCCGGCAGGCCACCGCCGACCGGCTGTACTCGGGGGCGGGCGAACTGGCCATCTCCGTGGGCTGGTTGGCCCATGACTCGGGGCGCTTCGACGACGCCCGCTCACACTACGCGGAGGCCCTCGCCACCGCCCGGATGGCGGGGGACGCGGGGCTGGAGGCGCACGCGTTCTGCAACACGGCGTTCCTCGCGCGCGACGCGGGCCGGCCGCGCGAGGCGGTGCGCGCCGCGCAGGCCGCGCAGCGGGTCGCCCGGCCGCTGGGCTCGCCCCGGCTGATGTCCCTGCTGGCGCTGCGGGAGGCGGGCGGCTGGGCCGGGCTCGCCGACCGCACGGGCTGCGCGCAGGCGCTGGCCCGCGCCCACGCCCTGTTCGGGCGCGGGGCGTCCGAGGCCGATCCGGAGTGGATGAGCTTCTACGGGGAGGCCGAGCTGGAGGGCCTGGAGGCGCAGTGCTGGTCCACGCTGGGCGACTGGCCCCGGGCCGCCCGGCACGCGCGCCGGGCCGCCGGTACGCAGAACCCGCACTTCACCCGGAACATCGCGCTCTACACCGCCGAGCTGGCCGACGACCTCGCGCGCGGGGGGCGTCCCGACGAGGCCTCGGCGGCCGGTATGCGGGTCCTGGACCTCCTCGACGAGGTCCAGTCCTCCCGCGTCCAGCAGATGCTGGCGGGCACGGCCCGGGTACTGCTGCCGCACCGCCGGGCATCGGGGGTGTCGGCGTTCCTGGAACGGCACGCGGGGGTCGCACGGACGGCATAGCGGCCCGTTCGCGGACGCGGACGCGGACGCGGACCGGATCGGTAATCACCAGCCCGTCAGCCCGCCGGTCCGCCGGTCCGCCGGTCCGCCGGTCCGCCGATCCGCCGATCCGCCGATCCGTCAGTATCCGATGTCCTCTCGGAGGAGCAGCACCGTGCCACGCCCCGGGTGGGGCTCCGCGTTGAGGACGAGCAGGCGGTTGACGGCGCCGGGCACCCCGTACGCCTCCTGCGCGCGGGTGTTCTCCAGCGGGAGGGCGTACTCCTCGACGCGGCGCGGCGCCGTGCTCAGGTCGGGCACCACCTTCTGCGCGCCGACGATCCGGACGGCGTGCGCGGCGCCGCCCGCGTCGGCGGGGAGCTGGCTGCCGCTGCCCGAGGCGAGGACGAGCGAGCCGGTCTCGGTGACGGCGGCGAGCCGGATCGTGCCGGGGTGGGTGGTCCGCGCGAAGAAGTCCCACCGGCCCTGGAACCGCTCGCGACCTGGTCCACCGCATCCGGGCGGTGCGCAACCCCGAGAAGCTCCGCCCCTGGCGCACCGGCTGAGGAACGTCGAGGAGCGCTCGGGACCGGCTGAGGAGCGCTCCGCGACAGGCCCTAGCCGACCAGGTGGCCGGTGTCGTTCCAGGACTCGATCGCCGGGTCGCCGTAGGCCCAGCCGAGGACCGACAGGGACGTCGGGTTGAGGCGGACGCGGGCGGCGAAGGTGAGGTCGAGGCCGAGCCAGCGCGCGGCTATGGACCGCAGGATGTGCCCGTGGGCGAAGACCAGCACATCGCGGTCCCCGCCGCGCGCCCACGCCACCACCTCGTCCGCGCGCGCGGAGAGCTGGTCGAGGGTCTCCCCCTCCGGCACACCGTCGCGCCACATGAGCCAGCCGGGGCGGAAGGCCTGGATCTCGGCGGGCGTGAGTCCCTCGTACGCCCCGTAGTCCACCTCCATGAGCGTGTCCCACTCGGTGGCCCGCTCGCCGAAGCCGGCCAGTTGGCATGTCTCACGCGCGCGGGAGAGGGGACTCGTGCGGACGTCGACACCGGGCAGCCCGTCCAGGGGCGACCGGTGGAGGCGCTCCCCGAGAAGCTTGGCACCGCGCCGGCCCTCTTCGAGGAGCGGGATGTCCGTCCTGCCGGTGTGCTTCCCGAGCAGGGACCATTCCGTCTGTCCGTGTCGGGCCAGCAGGATGCGCGGTGCCATGAGCGGCCTTTCAGGATGCCTTCGGGGAGAAGGGAGAAATCGGAGGCGGATGTCTCCATCATCGCTCACGCTGTCGGGGGGCAACCCAAGAGGCGATCCCAGCGTCTTGGACATCGTCTTGCTCAAGGGCCACAGCAGCACCACACATAGATGAACATCGACGCGTACAGGCGACAGATGGGGGAGGACGTTCGGATGCCGCAGACCGAGGCGACCGAGGCACCGGTTACCAGAAGGACCGGAGCACCGGTTACCGAGGAGGCGGCGGCGAGCGCGCGGCTGCGCTGGTGGACCGAGCTGCCGCTGATCCTGCTGGTGTACGGGGCGTACTCGGCCGGCCGACTGCTGGCCCGCGGCGACACCTCCCACGCCGTGGAGCACGGTCTGACGATCCTGCGTATCGAGAAGGTCCTGTGGCTCAACGCCGAGCATCCGCTGAACCGCCTGTTCACCCGTGAACCCTGGATAGGGATACCCGCCGACTTCTGGTACGCCTCGCTGCACTACCTGGTCACGCCCGCGCTGCTGGTCTGGCTCTTCAGGTCCCGCACCGTGCGCTACCGCGCGGCCCGCACCTGGCTGCTGACCTCCACCTTCATCGGCCTGGTCGGCTTCACGCTGCTCCCCACCTGCCCGCCCCGGCTGCTCGCCCCGGCGCACGGATTCGTGGACACCATGGCCCAGTACAGCTCGTGGGGCTGGTGGGGCGGCGAGGCCAGCGCGCCCCGGGGCCTGGGCGGCATGACCAACCAGTACGCGGCGATGCCGAGCCTGCACGTCGGCTGGGCGCTGTGGTGCGGGGTGATCCTCTGGCGCTTCGGCGGCGGCTCCCGTCTCGTACGGACCGCGGCCGTCGCGTATCCGCTGATCACCACGATCGTGGTGATGGGCACCGCGAACCACTACTTCCTCGACGCGGTGGCGGGCGCCGCCGTGATGGGGGCGGGCCTGCTGCTGACCCCGCTGGTGCTGCGGATCGCGGACCAGTGGCGGGTCTCGCTCGGCCTCGCGACGGTGGCCGGGGAGCGGTTCGGCGGCGCGGGCCGGCGTTCCGCGCAGGAGACCTCCGAGGGACGTCCCGCGCGGGAGCCCGCCCGCCCCGCCACAGTGGCCTCGCAGGGCTCGATCTCCCCGATTGTCAGTGGCGGGTGCCAGACTTCCCCGGGTGAGCGATTTCCACGGCAGCGGACCAGCGACCCCGAGCCGGGTGCCGCCCCCTCGCAAGCAGGGGACGGCGCTCCGGCAGCGGCTCGCTGAGCTGCGCGGACCCGAGGTCCCACCCAAGGCGCTGGACGCGCGCGCCCTCGCCGCGCTCGCGGCCAACCCCGGCTGTGAGCGCCGCGCGCTGTTGGACGGCGCGGGGGTGAACAAGGCGGTGCTGGCGGACGCGCTGGGCTCCCCCTCCGCCTTCGGCCAGTCCCAGTTCGCCTTCATGCGGGGCAACGCCTTCGAGGCCAAGGTCAAGGCGGACGGCGGCGCGGAGCTGCTGCGGCTGACGCACGAGAGACTGGACCCCGGTGCCGAGCCGCCGGTCTCGGCCTCCGTTCCCGACCTCACCGCCGTCGGGCCCGAGGGCCGTGCCGCGCGTACGGCGCTCGCGTTGCGCGACGCCACGGACGCGGGCGGCTGGGCGCTGCTCGACCACCCCATGCTGGCGCTCGACGTCGCGGGCACCCCCGCGTTCCTGGAGCCGGACGCGGTGGTGGTCCACCCCGACGGCAGCTGGTCGGTCGTCGAGATCAAGTCCTTCCCGATGCTGGACGGTTCGGCGGACCCGGCGAAGGTCGGCGCGGCGGCCCGCCAGTCCGCGGTGTACGTGCTGGCGCTGGAGGAGGTCGCCGCCCGGCTCGGCGGCGAGACCCGCAAGGGCCTGCCCGCGCCCGAGGTCCGCCACCGGGTGCTGCTGGTCTGCCCCAAGGACTTCACCAACCTCCCCACGGCCGCCGCGGTGGACATCCGCAAGCAACGGGCGGTCACCCGACGCCAGTTGACACGGCTGACCCGGATCGAGGAGATCGCGGACGCCCTCCCCGAGGGCACCTGCTTCGCCACGGACCTCCCTCAGGAGCGGCTGACGACGGCCGTCGAGGCACTGACCGCGAGCTACGCCCCCGAATGCCTCGCCGCCTGCGAGCTGGCCTTCCACTGCCGGGCCCGCTCCCGCACCGAGGGCGCGGTGACCTCCCTGGGCCGGGCCACACGGGCCGAGCTGGGCGGCCTCACCACGGTCGACGACGTACTGGCGGCGGCCCACGGCCGGGCCGGCGACCCGGACGACCCCGCCGTGGCCGCGCTGCGCAGAGCGGCGGAGCTGCGGACCGAGGCGCTGGCCGTCGCGGGCGCGCCCCGGGGAGCAGCGGCCGTGCGACCCTCGGCCCCGGCGGCCCCGGCGGCCCCGGAGACGGCCGGCGTTCCCGGTTCGGCCCCGGAGGGGGTTCCGTGTCGCTGATCGCCACCCTCGCCCGCCTGGAAGCCGTCAGCACGGGCCGCGCCCAGCCCGCCGCCACCGTCCTGCACAGGCATCTCTCGGACCACCCCCTCGTCCTCGTGCCGCTCATCACCGCCGGTGAGGCCGGGGCCCCGCTCGGCGCGCTCGTCGGCACCGACCGGGACACGCCCCGGCTGCTGGTGGTCCCCCAGCCCCGCGACCGCGACCTGCGGTTCGCGTTCCTCGCCGAGCTGGCGGACATCGTGCTGCCGTACCTGGACGCGTACGCGGACGTGGTGGAGGCCGCCGAGCGGAACGAGACCGACCCGGAGACCGGCAAACGCGTCAAGGTCGAGGTCGAACTGTGCGCGGACGCCCCGCAGTTCATCCTGCCGAGCCGCACGGGCATCGACTTCGTACGGCTCCTCGGGCGCTCCATGCGGTTCCGGCGCACCGCCGAGCAGGACCCGGAGGCGCCCCATCCGGCGCCGCCGCGCGTGCCGTTGCTCGGGCGCTGGCTCACCCACTTCGGCGAGCGGGCGCGGGTGCCGGGCTCGTCCCTGCTGCTCGCGCTGACCGACCTGCTGGCACGGCACTGGGCGACCGGCCAGTCGGGCGTGGAGGACCAGCATCTGGCGTCGCTGCTCGCCTGGATCGACCCCCCGGAGGGGGAGCCGGGCGAGGCGGCGGCGCGCCGGGCCGAGCTGGCGCGGGACGCCGAGGGCCAGTTGCTGTGCCCGCCCGCCGGACCCGCGACCGACCCCGCGTTCGACAACAAACTGCTGGCCCCGGCCATCGAGCGGTACGACAGGGCACGCCTCGCGCTGGCCGCCGCCGAGGACGGCCTGGAGGCCGACGACCGGCTGGGCGCGCTGACCGCCGCCGAGCGGGAGATCCGCGCCCTGGTCGAGAGCCGCACCCGGCCCACCTGGGACGCGGTCTGGCACGGCCTCGACCTGCTGCGCGCCCTGCCGGAGGGCGCCCACGCGGCCGACCGCTGGACCCGCGACCGCTGGTCCTTCACCGGCCACCGGGACCGGATCGTCGCCGGGGAGCCCCCGCAGCCCCGGATCGACGACGCGGTCACCGCCGCGAACAAACTGGCCGCGCGCGAGCGCGAACAGGCCCGCCTCGACGCCCAGGAGGCCCTGGACGACCCGCTCGTCATGGCCGGACGGCGGCTCGCCGGGGAGGCGTTCGCCGGAGAGGTCGTGGACGTCGTGATGGCGTACAGCGAGGGCAAGCGGCCGAGCCCCCGGCCGCTGGTCACCGTACGGACGGGGGACCGGCCGCATCTCGGGGAGCGGGCGAAGACGTACCGCTCGCTGGGCGGGAAGCCGCAGACGGCGGAGTTCGTGGGGTACGAGGCGGACGACACCGGCACCACGGACGGTGGCCTTCTCGTGCTGCGGATCATGGACAAGATGGGGCGCGGCAAGGAGCCGGAGGCCGGGTCCGTGCCCGAGAAGGGGGATCTGCTCTGCTTCACTCTCTTCGAGCACGACCAGCGGGGCGGGGCGAAGCTGCCGGACCCCGAGGAGACACCGTGGACGCACGGCGGGCCGCCGGGGGAGTCCGACGCCGTACCGCTGCCGGACCCGGTGACCGAGGAGGACGTGCTGTGACCAGCCCCGAGGCCGTGCTCGACCCCGGGGCGGCGGCCGGCCGCGCCACCGACGCGATCCTGCGCGACACGCTGCACGGGGACGCGCGCGGGGTCGTCGTCGACTCGCCGCCCGGCGCCGGGAAGTCCACGCTGGTGGTCCGCGCCGCGCTGGAACTCGCCTCCGCCGGGCGCCCGCTGATGGTCATCGCACAGACGAACGCGCAGGTCGACGACCTGGTGATCCGGCTCGCCGAGAAGGACCCGGACCTCCCGGTCGGCCGGCTGCACAGCAGCGACAGCGACCCGTACGACAAGGCGCTGGACGACCTGTCGCACGTACGGAAGTCGACGAAGGCGGGCGATCTGGCCGGGCTGGACGTGGTGATCTCCACGGCCGCGAAGTGGGCGCACGTCAAGGGCGTCGAGCCGTGGCGGCACGCGATCGTCGACGAGGCGTACCAGATGCGGTCGGACGCGCTGCTGGCCGTGGCGGGGCTGTTCGAACGGGCGCTGTTCGTGGGTGACCCGGGGCAGCTGGACCCGTTCGCGATCGTCGGCAGCGAGCAGTGGGCGGGGCTGTCGTACGACCCGTCGGCCTCGGCGGTGACCACCCTGCTGGCCCACAATCCCGAGCTGCCGCAGCACCGGCTGCCGGTGTCGTGGCGGCTCCCGGCGTCGGCGGCGCCCCTGGTCTCCGACGCGTTCTACCCCTTCACCCCCTTCCGCAGCGGCACGGACCACGGGGACCGGCGGCTCGGGTTCGCGGTGCCGTCGGACGGCTCCGGCCCCGACCGGGTCATCGACGAGGCCGCCGAATCCGGGTGGGGCCTGCTGGAGCTGCCGGCCCGGCACACGCCCCGCACCGACCCCGAGGCGGTACGGGCGGTCGCGCGGGTCGTAAGGCGGCTCCTCGACCGGGGCGGGGCGGCGACCTCGGAGCGGTCCGCGGAGCCCGTGCCGCTGACCGCCGACCGGATCGCCGTCGGCACGGCCCATCGCGACCAGGCCGCCGCGGTGCGCTCCGCGCTGGCGGAGCTGGGGGTCGCGGACGTGGTGGTCGACACGGCGAACCGGCTCCAGGGGCGGGAGTACGACGTCACGGTCGTCCTCCACCCGCTCTCCGGGCGGCCCGACGCGACGGCGTTCCATCTGGAGACCGGGCGCCTGTGCGTCCTCGCCTCCCGGCACCGGCACGCCTGCATCGTGGTGTGCCGCGCGGGCGTCACCGACCTCCTCGACGACCATCCGTCCACCGAGCCGGTCCAACTCGGCGTCACCGTGAAGTTCCCGGACGGCTGGGAGGCGAACCACGCGGTGCTGGCGGAGCTGGGGGAACATCGGGTGGCCTGGCGGCCTTAGTACGGACGCGGGTGGGAGTGGGGCGGCGCTTTCGGGGGCGTGGGTGTGTGGGGGGCGGGGTGCGGGGCGCCGGATGGGCTCGATGCCCACTTGCGCGGCCACGAGAGAATGGACGGTGGCCCTCCCCCCGGGACACCCCGGGAACCGGCCCAGCGAACCGTCGTACGAGGAGGAGAAGACATGGCGGAGCCCACGTCGCGTCGGAACGAACCGCGGCTACGCCCCGCGCCCCTGCTCTTCGAGCCGGCCGAGGCGGCCGGCGATCCCGAGCACTTCTTCGATCTGGAGTCGATCGACGATCCGCGGGCGTTGCTGTCACGGGCGACGGAGCTGGCGCAGGCGTTCCGCGCGGCGGCGGACCGGGCCGTGGAGTTCCAGGCGATCGCGGCGGCGCAGCTCGCCGATCCCCGGCGGTTCGATCGGCTGACCGCGGCGGATATCGCGCAGCGGGCGGAGTGGACCGAGGACTACGCCAAGAAGATGGTCGAGTACGGGCGGGAGTTGGCCCGGGGGCGGGACGCGTGTGGGCCGGAGGCCATCTGAGCGGGGGTGGTGCGGCGGGGTTTCGCTCACCGGCGCCGGCCGGGTGCCGCCCGCGCCCACCCGTGCCGCTCCATCCCGGCGGCGGAGCGAAACCCCCTCTGGCATATGCCGAGCGGGCAAGATACCCCACTTGCTCACCTGCCGTACCAGTTTTCGGTAACCGCTCGGGGTCGGGTGGTCGCGGGCGGTAGATCTAGAGGCATGAGCGCTGAAGTGGGGACGGGCAGGTACCCGCGGGACGGGGTCGATGTCGCGGGCGTCACGGTCGACGGGGCGGCTTGGCTGGCCTCGGCAGGAACGTATCCGCGCAGCACGCTGACGCTGTGGGAAGAGCGGCCGGCCGCGCCGGTGGTGCTGCCCTGCGGCACCGTCTTCGACGTGGTCAGCGTGCCGGCGATCTTCGGGCGCCGCATGCTCGACCGGCTGTGGGACGGCGGCCCCGGCTCGGGACCGGTCGCCGTCTACCGCGGACGCATGCTGCTGTTCGCCTCCCCCGGCACCGCCCATCGGCTGCCCTCCCTCCTGGAGTGGGAGGAGTGGGGCTCCCCCGGCCGCACCGGCGCCGTCCCGCCGCTCCTGTGCCACGGCATCGGCGACGCGGTCACCGTCCCGGCCGTCCTCACCCCCGACGGCCCCGACGCCCCCGGCGGCCCCGGTGTCACCCGGCTCGGATCCCGCTGGCTGGTCGCCCCGGACACCCTGCGACCTTGGCTTCCGGGGCCCGAGGTACTGCTCTGGGCGGCCGTCCGGGCGGCCCGGTCGAGTGCCTCCGCGACCGTGCGGGTATCGATTTTTCCTCCCGCCGATCAGGGTGCTAAGGTCTACGACGTCAGCAGGCGCCGCTAGCTCAGTTGGTTAGAGCAGCTGACTCTTAATCAGCGGGTCCGGGGTTCGAGTCCCTGGCGGCGCACGACACGAAGGAAGCCCCTCGCACACGCGAGGGGCTTCCTTCGTTCCCTCACTCGCTCATCGCCCCCTCGTGATCCGCACCGTCCACGCCCCGGTGGCCGTACGCCCCTCCACCGCCACCCGCACACCCTCCCCCGGCACCGTGAAGCTCTCCCCCACCGCCACCGGCGCGTCCGCGAGCGGCGGGTACACGGACTCCTCCCAGCAGGCCTCGGTACGCGGATGGGCGTCGAGGACCTCGATGGGGCCGCCGCCGGACTCGGCGCCGCCGCGGATGCGGTAGACGAGGACGCCCTGCGTACAGACGGACCCGTCGTTGCCGACCGCGCCCCGCGCCTCGATCGCGAGGGCGCTGTCGGGCCCGGTACGGACGACCGCCAGCTTCGTCCCCCGGCCGACACCGAAGCCCCGCACCCCGTGTCCGGCCACGGCCCCGCCGGCACCCTCGCCCTCGGGACCGGCACCGGCGTACCCGACGGCCTCCCCCTCGTACGCCCCCTTCGGCCCCGCCCCCACCGCCTCCAGCGTCAACCGCGTGGTCCCCGTCCCCCGTACGCATGTCACCTGGCGCGGTTCCAGCCAGCCGAGCTTCCACTTGTGCCAGGCGAACAGGTCGGGGGCCAGGGCGAACTGGCTGCCCATGAGGTCCCAGTCGCCGACATGGGTGTCCCAGTCGCCCTTGCCGTCGGCGGGGCGGTGGTAGAGGTCGGGGAGGTCGAAGACATGGCCCGTCTCATGGGCGAGGACCAGGCGGTCCGGCGGATGCCGCTCGAACACGGTGACGACCCGGCGAAGGCCCGCCCCGTCGACCTCCAGCGGGGATTCGAGGTTGACCACCTTCGTCGCGTCCGAGTCGACACCGGGCGCGTGCGGGTCGGCGACGAAGTACACGATGTCGTAGCGGGAGAAGTCGACATGCGGATCGGCCGTGGCCAGCGCGTCCCTGAGGTAGGCCGCCCGATGCGTCGCGCTCCAGTCGCGTCGTATGGCGTACGCCGTCGAGGGCTGCGGCATCTCCAGCCACTCACGGCGCGGATGGGGGCGGAGCGCGAACTTGCCGTACGAGGCGCGTTCGAAGAACTCACTGGTGGCCGGAAAGTGATCCGCGGTCAGCTCGGCCGGTGTGGTGAGAGGGGCCGCGTCCGGGAATGACAAGAATACGAGTACGGCGTCGAGGTCGCGGGTGGGGCGTGGATACGCGGAATTCCAGGTGTCGAGGCCCTCCGAGTGATGAGCCTGGGTGCGCCGCAGGGTGCACGGCTCCGACAGCGGTACGGCGGAGGGAGCCGCGATCAGGGAGGTCGCGGCCAGTGCGGTGAGGGAGGTGAGCATGGCCGCTGTACTGCGCAGAGTGGGCGCCCGGTCGCCGAGGAGTTCCTTCCAGGGGAGCGGACGCTGCACGGAGACCTCCGGATGCGGATCTTGGGGACACCGCGTCCAGATTTTCGGAGTTTGCAGTACTACGCCCTGTTTGCCTGCACCAGAAGGGTGAGGAGCGGGCGAGGGGGCGGCGGGTCGACGCCCGGTTGCCGACACCCCGGGCACTCACGGAACGTCACAAGTGGTCGACGGAGCGGGGAAGCCGTTCAGCTCGGGGCAGAAACGATCTGTCAGATCAGGTCGTTGTTCAGGGAGACTGGAGAGTGGCTGGAAGGCCCTGGGGTCAGCCTCTATGATCGGCACACTTTCCTGCACGGACACGGCTCGAGCGCCCTTACGTACCTGGTTCGGCCGCTCCGACGAGACAAACGAGATCCATCGAAAACGAGTGCACTGCGGGAGCGAACGGTGAGCGGAACGTCCCAAGGGCCGGCGCCCGCGGCAGACCTCGTCCGGCCGGCGATTACAGAACGTAACGTCCATGCGTCAGTTCCGTCGTCGAGTCCGGCGTCGGGGCCAGCCGCCTTCTCCGTCGCGCCGCTCGCCATGGCCGTCGTCGACCGGGACGGGCTGGTCGTCACGGCGAACGGGGCGATGGGGTCCCTGCTCGGCACGGGCGGGGAGCCGCTCGTCGGGCGGGTCGCCGCCGATCTGGTGGGCCTCGCCTCGGACACCCGTACCTGGCACGCGTACCGCGAGGTGCTGCGCGGCCGGCAGGCCCGGCTGCGCTGTACGCGCCGACTCAAACAGCCCGACGGGACCTGGTTGTGGGTACAGGTGTCGGTGGCTCCGCTGCCCGAGGAGGAGCGGGCGGTCCTGTTGTCGGTCACCGACATCAGCGCCAACCGTCAGCTTCAGGCCAGGCTCCGCCATCTCCAGATGCACGACCCGGTGACCAGGCTCCCCAACCGCACCCTCTTCTTCGAACAGCTCTCCGCCGCCCTCGAACGGGAGGCGTACGACGAGGCCGGCACCGGCCGGATCGGCCTGGTCTATCTGGACCTGGACGGCTTCAAGGCGGTCAACGACACCCTCGGCCATCGCGTCGGCGACCGCCTCCTGACGGCCGTCGCCGAGCGGCTCACCCGGTGCGCCGACGAGGCCGCGCTGCTCCGCACCGCCGGCACGGCGGCCGGGGCGCCGCTGGTGGCAAGACTGGGTGGTGACGAGTTCGCGCTGCTCGTGGAGGACTCCACCGGCACCGAGCAGCTCGCCGATCTGGCCGACTCGGTCCTCAAGGCGCTGCAGGCGCCCTTCGATCTGGCCGGGCAGCGGCTGTCCGTCTCCGCCTCCATCGGGGTCGTCGAACGGCAGTCGGCGAGTACGACGGCGACGGGGCTGATGCAGGCCGCCGACACCACGCTGTACTGGGCGAAGGCCGACGGCAAGGCCCGCTGGACGCTGTTCGACCCGGAGCGCAACGCCCACCGGATGACCCGTCAGGCCCTGTCGTCCACGCTGCGGGCGGCCGTCGGGCGGGGCGAGTTCGTCCTTGAGTACCAGCCGCTGGTGGGTATGGCGCAGGGCGAGGTGCGCGGGGTCGAGGCGCTGGTGCGCTGGCATCACCCGACGTTCGGTCTGTTGACGCCGAATCGGTTCATCTCACTGGCGGAGGAGGACGGTTCGATCGTCCAGCTCGGACGGTGGATTCTGGCCACCGCCTGCCGGCAGGCCCGGCGCTGGCAGATCGACCACCCCGAGCGGGCGCCGATCTTCGTCAGTGTGAACGTCGCCGTCCGTCAGGTCTGGGACTCCGACCTGGTCGCCGATGTCGCCGAGATCCTCGCGGAGACCGGTCTCGCCCCGCATCTGCTGCAACTGGAACTCACCGAGTCCGCGCTGATGGGCTCCGCAGGCCGCCCCCTCCAGGCCCTCAAGGCCCTGAGCGACATGGGCGTCCGTATCGCCATCGACGACTTCGGCACCGGCTACTCCAACCTCGCGTACCTCAGCCGGCTGCCGGTGTCGGTGCTGAAGCTGGACGGGGCGTTCGTCCGGGGGTTCCAGTACGAGGGCGGGGAGGAGAACGGGGGTCCCGGCGGAGCCGGGGCCGCCGATGTCGGGGACGCCGGGCAGCCCAACCCCGCCGACGAGATCATCGTCGAGGCACTCGTCCAACTCGCCCACCGGCTGGGGCTGTCCGTCACGGCCGAGGGCGTGGAGACCGACGCCCAGGCCTCCCGGCTCCGCCGGCTCGGCTGCGACACCGGGCAGGGGTGGCTGTACTCCCGCGCGGTGTCACCGGAACGGATCGCGGAGCTGCTGGGGGCCGCGGCCTGCCCTCAGGCCTGAGGGTCGACCTCGGTGTCGGTACGAGGGATGCGCGGCAAGTCGTAGGCGTCCGCGATCAGTTCGTACGAGCGCAGGCGGATGTCGGGGCTGTGGGCGTGGGTGGTGAGCATCAACTCGTCGGCGCCCGTGCGCTTCTGGAGGTCGTCGAGGCGGACGCGGACCTCGTCGACCGTGCCGTGGACGACGTCCGCGTTCCAGGAGTCGATGAAGTCCTGCTCGACCACGCTGAATTCGTACGCCTCCGCCTCCTGAGGCGTCGGGACGAGACCGGGGCGGCCGGTGCGCAGCCGGACCATGTTGAGCGCGGCGGCCCTGACCTGGCGGCGGGCCTCCTTCTCCTCGTCGGCGGCGAGGGCGGAGACACCGATCAGCGCGTACGGGGCGTCCAGGACCGGCGAGGCGCGGAACGACTCGCGGTAGAGGTCGAGCGCCGGAATCGTGTTGCGCGCGGAGAAGTGGTGGGCGAAGGCGAAGGGGAGGCCGAGGGAACCGGCCAGCCGGGCGCTGAAGCCGGAGGAGCCGAGCAGCCAGATCGGGGGGCGGTGCGGGGACTGCACACCGCCGGGTGAGGTGCTCTGGATCGGGCCCGGGACCGCGTGGACACGGCCGTAGGGGTGGCCGTAGGGGAAGTCGTCGTCCAGGAAGCGGGTCAGCTCCGCGAGTTGCTCGGGGAAGTCGTCGGCGCCCTCGTGGGTGGAGGTCCCCCCGCTGGAGCGCAGCCGAGCGTGGGGGAGGGCGCCGCGGCGGAGGGCGGCGGCGGTGGCGCCGTCCGTGCCGGGGGCGCGGCCGAGGCCGAGGTCCACGCGGCCGGGGGCCATGGCTTCGAGGGTGCCGAACTGCTCCGCGATGACCAGGGGGGCGTGGTTGGGGAGCATCACGCCGCCCGAGCCGAGGCGGATGCGGGTGGTGTGGGCGGCGAGGTGGGCGAGGATCACGGCCGGGGAGGACGAGGCGACGCCGGGCATGGAGTGGTGTTCGGCGACCCAGTAGCGGTGGTAGCCGCGGGCCTCCGCCTGGCGGGCGAGGGTGACGCTGGTGCGGAGGGCGTCCGTGGCGGTGCGGCCCGCGCCCACGGTGACCAGGTCGAGGACGGAGAGGGGGACCGGGGCGGTGCCCTTGGTTTCGCCTCGTATCTCGGCTGGGGTCACGGTGGGGCCTCCTGGGGGTGCGGTGGATATGGGGTACGTAACAGGAGGGTGGCTCCGGTTATTCCCGCCCCCGCCGCCCCTACCCGCCCCTACCCGTCCCGGGTGCGTTGTCGGGTGCGGGCTCGTGGGGGTTCTCGCGCGGTTCCCCGCGCCCCTGAAAGACGGGCCTGCGGCCCTCCTCCAGGGGCGCGGGGCGGCTCAGGCCTGTACCAGCGGCTCTCGGGTGAACAGTTTGCCCAGGCGTGGTGCGTTGACCCTCCTGTCCGCCAGCCTCAGGGCCTCCCAGACCGTGACCTGGTTGGCGGTGAGGACCGGTTTGCCGAGTTCCTTCTCCAGGGTGGGGATGTGGGAGGCGGTGTGCAGGGCCGTGTCGGGGAGGAGGAGGGCGTCCGCGTCCGGGTGGTCGGCCGCGCGGGCGAGGGTGAGGACGTCGTCCAGGGTCCAGGTGCCCACCTCCGCCGCCGTGACGATGCCCGCGCCCCGCACGGAGAGGACCTCGATGCCCGCCGCCGCCAGGAAGTCGACGAAGAGGCGGGCCACGTCGTCGGGGTAGGTGGCGGCGACGGCGACCTTGGTGGCGCCCAGTTCCCCGGCCGCGTGGGCGAAGGCGAAGGACGTGGAGGAGGCGGGGAGGCCGGCCGCGCGGGCGAGGGCGCGGATCTGGTCGTGGGCGCCCTCGTAGCCGTACACGAAGCTGCCGCTGGTGCAGGCCCAGACGACGGCCTCGGCGCCGGACATGCGCAGGGCCTCGCAGCCCACGGCGAGGCGTTCGGGGGCGCCCATCTCGCGCAGGGCGTCCACGCGGTGGGCGTCCTCGCCGATGTCGGTGTGCACCACGTCCACCCGGATGTCGCTGCCGAGCAGTTGCTCCATGCGCGGATAGTCGTCCTCGGCGGAGTGGCCCGGGTAGAGGAAACCGAGTGCGGTCATGCCCAACCTTCCTGTTCTTCCGGCAGTACGGGCGGCGGCGGTACAGGCCCTCGGCCAAACGTCTGTTTGGCCGACTCGTCGATCAGAGCCTGGTACGGGCCCACCGCCCGAGTACCCAGATGACGCAGTGCCGCCCATATCGTCACCTGGTTGGCCGAGAGAACCGGCATCCGCAGTTCCGCCTCCAGCTGGGGGATGACGTCGTACGTGGGGAGGTTGGTGCAGGAGATGAAGAGGGCGTCCGGGGGCGAGTCACGGACCGCGCGGTGCGCCATGGCGACCACGTCGTGGTACGGGACCTTCCAGATGTGCCGGACCAGGCCGAGCGAGGCGCGGCCGGTGACCAGGACGCCCGCCTCGGCGAGGTACTCCTCCAGGGACTGGGTGACCGAGACGGTGTACGGGGTGACCAGGGCGATGCGGCGCGCGTTCACCTCGGCCAGCGCGGCGAGCATCGCGCCGGAGGTCGTGACCGCGTGCGCGGCGCCCGCGCGGGTCAGCGCCTCGCCCATCGCGCGCTCCCCCGCGACCCCACCGACGAAGCTGCCGCTGGTGCAGGCGTAGGCGACGACCTCGGGCGCGACCTCGTTCAGGGCCCGGACCGCCTCGTGCAGCGTCTCGTGCTCGGAGACCAGCCGGGCCAGGTCGAGGCTGACCTCGACGGGCACGTACGGGGTCCGGGTGAGGTGCAGGGAGACGTCGTCCGGGACCCAGCGCCACAGTTCGCGGTCGAGGGCGAAGTCGAACGGGGCGATGACACCGACGCCGCGCTGCGGACGGGGTCCACCGAGGAAGGAGACGCTCATGACAGCCACCGGCCTCACGGAGAGAGATGTGCGGACGACAGACCGTGCGCAAGTCCGTGTTGACGAAGGTAGGTTCGGGTGCGAGCGTGGTCAATCAGTGCATGTCACACGCATCTCCTGTGCCCACGCCTCGCCCCGAGGACCTCGCCCATGACTTCGACGCACCGTCCACGCCTCCTCGTCCTCGACACCGAACCGCGCCCCCGGCTCGGGCGGCTCACCGGGCGGGCGACGGTCGAGTACACCGACGACTCGACGCTGGCCGAGCGGCTGCCGTCCGCCGATGTGCTGCTGGTGTGGGACTTCGCCTCGCACGCCGTGCGCAAGGCCTGGCCGGTCGGCGGGCCCCGGCCGCGCTGGGTGCACACGGCGAGCGCGGGCGTCGACCATCTCCTCGGCCCCGAACTCGCCGCCGACGACGACACGGTGGTGACGAACGCGCGCGGTGTCTTCGAAGCGCCGATCGCCGAGTACGTCGCCGCGCTGATCCTCGCCATGGCCAAGGATCTGCCACGCGGCTGGGAGTTGCAGGGGCGGCGGGAGTGGCGGCACCGGGAGGGGCTGCGGGTGGCTGGCGGCCGGGCCTGCGTGGTCGGCTCCGGACCGATCGGGCGGGCGATCGCGCGCCAGCTGAAGGCGCTCGGCCTCCATACGGCCCTGGTCGGGCGGACCGCGCGGGCCGGGGTCCACGGTCCGGAGGAGCTCGACCGGCTGCTGGCGCGCGCCGACTGGGTGATCGCGGCGGCGCCGCTGACGGAGGCGACGTACGGCATGTTCGACGCCCGGCGGTTCGGGGTCATGCAGCCGTCCGCGCGGTTCGTCAACGTGGGGCGTGGGCAGCTCGTGGTGGAGGACGCGCTCGTCGAGGCGCTGCGGAAGCGGTGGATCGCGGGGGCGGCGCTGGATGTCTTCGAGCGCGAGCCGCTCGGGCCGGACGATCCGCTGTGGGAGGTGCCGGGGCTGATCGTCTCCCCGCACATGAGCGGGGACACGGTGGGGTGGCGGGACGAACTCGGTGCCCAGTTCGTGGAGTTGTTCGCACTGTGGGAGGCGGGCAAGCCCCTGCCCAACGTCGTCGACAAGCAGCGTGGGTACGTGCCCGGACACTGAACTCCCCTGGGAGGGGCCGCATGTCGGAACTGCCGGAGCTGCCGGAGCTGACCGCCGTACGACTGGTCGAGGGGTACCGCAAGGGCGAGTTCAGCCCGGTCGACGTGGCGCGGGCGGCGCTGGAACGGGCCGAGCGGACGCAGCCGGAGGTGAACGCGTTCGTGCGGATCGACGCCGAGGCGGCCCTCGGGCGGGCCCGGGAGTCGGAGGAGCGCTGGCGGCGCGGGGAGCCGGCCGGGGCGGTGGACGGGGTGCCGGTCACGGTGAAGGACATCCTGCTGATGCGGGGCGGGCCGACGTTGAAGGGCTCCAGGACGATCTCGCCGGTGGGGAGTTGGGAGGAGGACGCGCCGTCCGTGGCCCGGCTGCGGGAGCAGGGGGCCGTCTTCCTGGGGAAGACCACGACCCCCGAGTTCGGCTGGAAGGGCGTCACCGACTCACCGCTCAGCGGGGTGACACGCAATCCGTACGACCTCTCGCGTACGGCCGGGGGGTCCAGCGGGGGCGCGGCGGCGGCCGTCGCGCTCGGGGCGGGGCCGCTGGCGCTGGGCACGGACGGGGGTGGCAGCGTGCGGATCCCGGCGGCCTTCTGCGGGGTGTTCGGGCTGAAGCCGACGTACGGGAGGGTGCCGCTGTATCCCGCGAGCGCCTTCGGGACGCTGGCGCATGTGGGGCCGCTGACCCGGGACGCGGCGGACGCCGCGCTGATGCTGGACGTCATCTCCGGGCCGGACGCGCGGGACTGGTCGGGGCTCGGGCCGGCGCCCGGGTCCTTCGTGGACGCGCTCTCCGGCGGTGTGCGGGGGCTGCGGGTCGCGTACTCGGCCTCGCTGGGCGGGCAGGTCGCCGTCCAGCCGGGGGTCGCGAGCGCGGTGCGGCGGGCCGTGGAGGGGCTCGCCGGGCTCGGGGCGTACGTCAGCGAGGCCGACCCCGACTTCTGTGATCCCGTCGAGGCGTTCCACACGCTGTGGTTCGGCGGGGCGGCGCGGGTGACGCAGCGGCTCGGGGCGCGGCAACTGGATTCGCTGGACCCCGGGTTGCGGGAGATCCGGGGGGTGGGGGCTCGGTTGTCCGCGCTGGACTATCTCGCCGCGGTGGATGTGCGGATGGATCTCGGGCGGCGGATGGGGGCGTTCCATGAGCGGTACGACGTTCTTGTCACGCCCGCGCTGCCGGTGACGACGTTCGAGGCGGGGGTGGAGGTGCCTCGTGGCTCCGGGTACCGGCGGTGGACGGGGTGGACGCCGTTCACCTACCCCTTCAACCTCACGCAGCAGCCTGCGGCGAGTGTGCCCGTGGGGGTGGACGGGGGTGGGTTGCCGGTGGGGTTGCAGGTGGTGGCCGCTCGGCATCGGGACGATCTGGTGTTGCGGGTGGGGCATGCGTTGTTCGAGGCGGGGGTCGCGGGAGTGGCCTCGCCGCGGCTCCAGGGGGTGCGTTGTCGGGTGGCGGGCCCGGTGGGGCCTGGTCTTTTAGGGCAAGGCCGTGAAGTTATGGGCTGATCGTCGGCGTCAAGATGTTGATGCTGAGGGTGGCTGTGTAGGTGCGTCGGTCGATATTGAGGCTTTTGTAGGCGTATCGGGACAGGGGTCGTTTCACTGCGCGGGGGCTGATGCGGAGGCGGCGGGCGGGCATGAGGTGTTCCAGGACGGTTCGGCCGATCGTCCCGACGAGGTCGATCGTGGTGCCGGCGATGATGCCCGCGGCCTGGACGATCTGGTCGCGGGCGCATCGCAGGGCAACGCTGAAGCTGGCCCGGTCCGGGTCTGTTCCGGGTGTGGCCCCTGTGGCGTCGGCGATAGCGATCCGCAGGGCCTGGTAGGCGCTCAGCAGGGCGTAGACCTCCTGGGCGATGCCGGGCGGAGTGGTGGAGCGCAGGACCCGCCGGCCCAGCATCGTTTTCTTGATCGCGAAGTAGGCGGACTCCACTTGTCGGGTAGGTGCGGCGCATTGCTGCGCCGCACCCCCCTCAGAACCGGACGTGCGGCTTGTCACCGCATCCGGCTCAAGCAGGCCCTGAAGGCTCACGAGGCCCCCGGAGTCGCCGGGCCCCTGCCGCCGCGTCGACGGTGACAATGGGTGTGGATCATTTGGAATGCGACGTGATCGTCGGACTGGTCTCCGTCCGGGGTGACGGTGAGTGCATTGCTCCGCACCGCCATCCGGGTCACCCGCAGCCACTGCTCCCATTCCTGGGGGCTTTGCGGCTGCCGGTCGGCGTGCAGAAGGAGGTCCCCGCAGAGGGAACACCGTCCGTGCTGCGCCTGGAGCAGGCGTAGTCCGTACGGACTCAGCGGCGGTTTGTTCCTGTGGCGCCGGGAGGCCCAGTAGTCGGCCAGCGCGGGATCGTCCACAGACGCGCCCTTGGCGACCAGCTGATGTCTGACGATCTTCGTCCAGGAGAACTTGGTGAGATAGCGGCCGGAGGCCCGGTCGCCGAAGACCCACCGGTCCTGCCTGGAGCGGTTGAACCGGCCGAAGTACTGAGCGGCGACCCAGCCCCTCGACTTGTTCGGGTGGGTGTGCCTGGCCCACTTGTAGACCAGTTTCCACACGTGGTTGTCCAGCGCGGTGAAGATCTCGCTGGACACCACGCCCCGGTAGTAGGCAGCCCAGCCCCGGATGATGGGGTTGAGCTTGGCGATCACCGCCGTCGCGTTCTGGCCCCGAAGAGCCCGCACTTCGGCGGTGAGCCGTGCCCGGATCCGTCGCACGGCCGCCTTGCTCGGCTTGATCAGCAGCACGCCGTGGTAACGGCGGATGGTGAATCCCAGGAAGTCACAGCCCTCGTCGAGGTGCACGATGCGTGTCTTGTCCTCGTTGAAGGCAAGGCCCCTGGGCGCCAGCCACCCGGCAAGCCGTTCCTTGACCTGCTCGGCCTCGCCACGGCTGTGGCAGAGCGTCACAAGATCATCGGCGTACCTGACCAGACTCGGCGAGCCCTCTTTCAGCTCCCCGGCACCAACACCGGTGAGCTGGTAGCGGACTCCGGCGGCCGCTTCCATTCCGTGCAGGGCCACGTTCATCAGCACAGGAGAAATGATCCCGCCTTGCGGGACCCCTTCCTCGGTCGGGGACAGCCGCCCGCGATCGAGCACACCCGCCTTCATCCACTGCTTGACCAGTCCCCGGGCGGGGAAGTGGCCGAGAGCGGCCAGGAGGCGGTCATGGTCGATGCGGTCGAATGCCGCCGCCAGATCCGCGTCAAGGATCCACTGCCGTCTCGGGTTCTTGCCCTTGACGACGAGGAAGATCACTCCGATCGCGTCATGGCAGCCACGGCCGGGCCGAAATCCATAGGACCTCGGCTCGAACCGTGCCTCCCACTCGGGCTCCAGCGCGTTCACCGCCACGGCTTGAAGACACCGGTCAATGATCACGGGGATCCCGAGTCCGCGCTGACGGCCGCCTGCCTTCGGCACGAACACCCGCTTGACGGGCCGGGGCTTCCAGAGTGTCGCCCGATGCTGCATCCAGTCGGCCAGCTCGGCCTTGCCCTGGGGCAGCAGGACGACCCTCCCGTCGACCCCGGCCGTCTTGCGGCCAGCGTTGATCTCCGTCACCCGCCGCACGCTCAGCAGCGTGTTGGAGCGGGAACGGAGCATCAGTTTCTGGAGATTGCGGACCTTCTTGAGGTCCCCTGCCTGTGATGCCGTGAAGATCCTCTGCCTCAGCCGCCGTACTTCCTCCTCCGCCTTGTGCCAGTCGATCGACTGCCAGTCGGTGGGGCCGCCCTCCGGTCCGTTCACCGCGCCGCTGTCGCCCAGGACGGCATGCGCCCGGGAGGTTCCAGTCGTCATGGCGTCCAACTTGTCCTTCGGTTCCGGTGCTGATGATCATCGGTTCTCCACAGGCCCACCTGACCCACGTCAGCACCCTTTCGGGTCCGGGCAGAGCGCCCGTATCCGGCCGGTTATCCAGGGCGACCAACGGAGGCGCTGGCCATGTGCTCCGGTTTCCCGCTGCCTTTCGGCCACCGGCATTGGCTTCTTGGGTCATCCTGTTCCCGCTGGGGAGTTGAGCCTTCCTTACGGTCGGCTGACCGGCGTCTTCCGGCGCCGGACCCCAACGGGGTTTCCACGTTCCACACGAGTGAGATACGACCGGGGTGGGTGCCCCCTAAACTCCGGGACGGCGGTGCTCTCCCGGCTGACGATGGGTGTTCAGCCGGCGCCTGCCGCTTCTCAGCGGCCAGTCCTGCACCCCGCTGGACCATCCCATCGGCGGGGCCCAACGATCACGAAGCATCATCAGGGGTTCACTCGCGTTCACCCGTCCGGTCTTCCCCTTGCCGGTAACTCCCGGATGGAACGGGAGTCCTTGGGCGTCTCCTCCGGGCTTCACACCCCGCCGTTACCAGCGGCGCATGCCGGAGTGGGGACGGGCCCTGAGCACTGGCCCGGAACTATCCTGTCGACAACAACTGCCGCCCTCCTTCAGGTAGTTCACTCATACTCGTGCGACTTCGTGTCGCACCCCACCGCTCGTGATACAGACTGACCAGGTCGGATGCCGGGTAGCGGTGGTGGTCCAGGAGGTTGGTGGCCAGCCGGTAGAGCCCGGTGCGGCGGCCCTGGCTGGTGGTGACGGTGATCTCGCATTCGATGATGCGGACCTCGAGGGCGCCGAAGCGGGAGAGGTGGGAGCCGTCGCCGAAGCGGGCCAGGACGGGAGGTTTGCGGGTGGCAGTGATGCGTGCGAGGAAGGAGGCTTCGGTGGCGGCGACGGCTGTCAGGAACGCGTTGCCCGAAAAGCCCCGGTCCAGCAGGACGATCATTCCGGCGTGCAGGGAGCGCATGAGCCGCCTGCCGTGTCCGGTCTCTCCCTGGGAGCGCGGTCCGAAGGCGGCATCCAGGATCGCCCGGGTGCCACAGGCCACCAGCGCGGTCAGGCAGATCTGCGGGTAGCCGGCAGTTCCGAACCGGTTGGACCCCTTGCCCAGACGGGCCCGGTGCGGCGGGCTGTCGGGAACGTCGAGGTAGGTGCCGTCGATCGCAACGGCCAGCAGGCCCTTGAAGCGGGCGCCGCGGGTGCGGATCACCGTGGCCGGCCCGCGCAGCAGATCGAACAGGGCCCGCATGGGCCGCACGCCCAGACGCCTGCGGGCGTCCCAGAGCCCCGCGCCGGTGATCTTCACGACCGGTATCGTCTCCAGCGCGGCGGTGAGCCTGCGCCAGACGGCCAGGTAGCCGCAGTCCTCGAACAGGGCCGCGGCCAGCAGCAGGTAGACCACCACCCGGGCGGGAATCTTCCGCAGCCGTTGCTGGACAGCACCGGTCTCGGCAAGGACCGCATCGACCATCTCGAACGGGATGATCCGGGTGAGTTCCCCCAGATGCCCCGGGGCGAACACGCCCTTGGCTACCGTGATTTCCCGCGTGATGACACACTGATCGGACAGCGGAGCCTCCGGTCCTGTGAACGGCTGTCTTGGTCGACTGCCAGTTCTACCGGGGCTCCGCTTCCCACGTTCCAAGAAGCCATAGAACCAGAGCGCACTTGCCAACGCTCCCAAAGCCCTAACTTCACGGCCTTGCTTTTAGGGGCGCGGGGAACTGCGCGAGAAGCCCCACCGGGCCCGCAGACGCCAACGCACCCGAACCCCCCACCCCAGAAGGCGTCCAAGCCCCCTCACGCTCGGGTGAAACTCAACGTCTCCCCCAGCGCACCCGCCCGCCAGAGGCTGTTGCACGCGGCGGCCATCTCCTCCAACCCCGACACCACCTGGCCCCAGACGATCCCGGGGACCCAGCCCACGTCCCCGTTCAGCAGCAGGTTGTTGCGTTCGTAGAAGAGGGCCAGGTCGACGAGGGTGGTGCCGGGGCGGGCGACGCGGTCGTAGCCGTAGGCGCTCGTGGCCAGCTCCGTGCCGGCGAAGGAGAAGTAGCAGAGGTCGCCGGGGACGGGAGTGACCGTGGGGTTCTCCAGGGGCGGCTCGTGCGCGGCGAAGGGCGGGAAGAGGGCGTAGATCTCGTTGCGGGCGTACTTGGCGTGGTAGACGTCGCCGGACAGGGGCAGCGCGTCCCAGACGGCGGCGCAGGTGAGGGGTGCGCGGTCGTCGAGCAGCCGGGCCGTGCAGCGGACCCCGCGTCGGTCGAGCGCGACCTCGATGTGCCGTTCCGCCGCCATTGGCGCCTCCTCGCATCGTCACGTCCGTCGCGCGCTCCTCCGCACGCGCCTGCCCCGTCGCCCCGGCTTCAATCACCCCGTTCGCCGTGGACATCCGCACGTGAAGGACCCGAAAAGAACCGGCATACCCGTTGACACCCCGGGTAGCCGCGCGGCCATGGCTCGATTGCACGGAAACGACAGGAAAAGCCGACGCCCAAGCAGACCCGGCATCCCCCGCCGCACCCTGCTCACCGGCACCGCCGCCCTGGTGGGCACGGGTGCGGTGATCGGTGCGAGCAGCGGCTGCAGCCGGGTGGCGACCGCGGACACCGGCGACGGTGGACAGCTGTTGCGGCAGCTGCGGGCGAAGGGCACCGTACGGCTGGGCATCGCGGGTGAGCAGCCGTACGGCTACATAGGCAAGGACGGTGAGGTCACCGGTTCCGCCCCGGCGATCGCGACGCGGATCTTCCGCAGGCTCGGTGTCGATCACGTCGAACCGTTCCCGACCGAGTTCGGTTCGCTGATCTTCGGGCTGGACTCGCTGCAGTTCGACGTGGTCGCGGCCGGGATGTACATCAACCCGGAGCGCTGTGAGCAGGTGCTCTTCGCGGACCCCGAGTACCGGATGAAGGACGCCTTCATCGTGCCCAGGGGGAACCCGAGGAAGCTGCGCACCTACGCGGACATCGCCCGGACCGGGGCCCGTATGGCGACCGGTATCGGCTACGCGGAGATCGACTACGCCGAGGCGGCCGGGGTGAAGAAGATCGACACCCTGCCCGACCAGCTGGCCGGTCTCCTCGCCGTCGAACAGGGCCGGGTCGATGTCTTCGCGGGCACCGCCGTCACCGTACGGAACGTGGTCGAGCAGACCGGGAGCACGAAGGCGGAGGCGACCGACGAGGTCACCCCGATCGTGGACGGCAAGCCGGTCGTCGACGTCGGCGGGTTCGCGTTCCGGATGCCCGAGCGGAATCTGCGGGACGCCTTCAACCGCGAGCTGCACAAGATGAAGCGGAGCGGCGAACTGCTGGAGGTCATGCGGCCCTTCGGGTTCACGAAGGACCAGATGACCGACATCCGGGCAGAGGAGAAGTGCCGCCCATGACCGCGATCGACGACAGGCCCCTCGTCACCGCCGCCGGGTTCCTCGACGGCTTCGGCTTCGGCTCGGGGCTGTGGGAGCTGCTGCTGCGCGGTGTGTGGATCACCGTCCAGCTGACCGTGTACGGCGCCGCGCTCGGCGCGGCCGTCGCCCTCGCCGTGGGGCTCGCCCGTGAACACCGGCTGTGGATCGTACGGTTCGTGGCGGGCGCCTACTTCGAGATCTTCCGCGGCACCTCCGCCCTGGTCCTGATGATCTGGGTGTTCTTCGTGGTGCCGCTGACCTTCGGCTGGCAGCTCGTGCCGATGTGGGCCGCCGTGCTCACCCTGGGCTGCACCTACGGCGCGTACGGCTCGGAGATCGTGCGCGGCGCGGTGGCCGCGGTACCGGCGGCGCAGCGCGAGGCGGGGGTGGCGCTGAGCTTCACGCCCGCCCAGCGGATGCGGAAGATCGTGCTGCCGCAGGCCTGGCCGGAGATGGTGCCGCCATTCTGCAATCTGCTCATCGAGCTGCTGAAGGGCACCGCCCTGGTGTCCGTGCTCGGTGTCGCCGACACGACGTTCGCGGCCCAGCTGGTGCGCAACGCCACCGGGCAGAGCGCGCCCGTCTACACGGTGATCCTGGTCATGTACTTCGTCCTCGCCTTCGCCGTCACCCGGGTGATGCGGCAGGTCGAGCGGCGGGCCAAGGCCGGTGTCGGCCGGGCCCCCGCGAAGGGCGTCCCCGGGCCGCGCGAGGCCGTCTCCGGGCGGCCCCAGGACCTCGCCAAAGCGGGTGCCGGAACGAGTGCCGGAGCGGGCTCCGGAGCCCGAGGAGCCGCCAGGACGTCCCACCCCGGAGGTGCCTCGTGAAGTGGAACTGGTCCACACTGGGCGACTTCATGCCGGCCTTCTGGGACGGTGTGCTGGTCACCCTGCAAGCCCTGCTCTGGGGTTCGCTGCTCGCGTTCTCGCTCGGCCTGGTCTGGGCCCTCGCCCAGCGTTCGAAGCTGAAGGTCGTGCGCTGGCCGGTGAAGGCGGTCACGGAGTTCATCCGCAACACCCCGCTGCTGGTCCAGCTGTTCTTCCTCTTCTATGTGCTGCCCGAGTGGGGCCTGACGCTGTCCGCGCCGGCCACCGGCGTGCTCGGCCTCGGGCTGCACTACTCGACGTACACCGCCGAGGTGTACCGAGCCGGTATCGACGGGGTGCCCGCCGGCCAGTGGGAGGCGGCGACGGCGCTCAGCCTGCCGCGCACGCGCACCTGGACCGCGGTGATCCTGCCGCAGGCGCTGCGCCGGGTGGTGCCCGCGCTCGGCAACTACGTCATCGCGATGCTGAAGGACTCGCCGATGCTGATGACCATCGGTGTGCTGGAGATGCTCGGCGAGGCCCGCCAGTTCGGTTCCCAGACCTTCCAGATGAACGAGGCCATCGTGACCGTCGGCGTCGCCTTCATCGTCATCGCCTACCCCGCCTCCCTCCTCCTGCGAGCCCTGGAGCGTCGTCTTGTCCGCTGACACCACCGAACTGATCCGCTTCGAGAACGTGACCAAACGATTCGGCGGCAACACCGTCCTCGACGGGCTGGACTTCTCCGTCGCCGCCGGCAAGCACGTCACGCTGATCGGTCCGTCCGGCTCCGGCAAGACGACGATCCTGCGGCTGCTGATGACCCTGGCCAAGCCCGACGACGGGAAGATCACCGTCGGGGGACAGCGGCTGTTCCCGGCGAGCGACAAGCAGTGCCGTGAGGTCCGCAAGAACATCGGGATGGTGTTCCAGCAGTTCAACCTCTTCCCGAACATGAAGGTGCTGCGGAACATCACCGAGGCGCCCGTCACCGTCCTCGGGCTCTCCAAGGACGAGGCCGAGGCGCGCGCCCGCGAGCTGCTCGATCTGGTGGGGCTGGCCGACAAGTGCGACTCCTACCCGAGCCAGCTCTCCGGCGGGCAGCAGCAGCGGGTGGCCATCGCGCGGGCGCTGGCGATGCGCCCGCAGGTGCTGCTCCTCGACGAGGTGACGTCCGCGCTCGACCCCGAGCTGGTCGCGGGCGTCCTCGACCTGCTCAGGGACATCGCCCGCACCACCGACATCACGATGCTCTGTGTGACCCACGAGATGAACTTCGCCCGGGACATCTCGGACCAGGTTCTGATGTTCGATTCTGGCCAGGTGATCGAGTCGGGCAGCCCCGAGAAGATCTTCGGCGATCCGTCGCACGAACGTACGCGCGAGTTCCTCGGCGCGGTCAACTGATTACGCCCAGCGAACGAGCGAACGCGCGCAAACGCGTGGGAACGCGTGGGAACATCCGAGGTCCGCCCGCCGGGCCATGCCTCAGGCATATGCCAGAGTGCTGGTCCGGCAGCTGGGAGGCCCGAAGGCACCGGGATTTTCTCGCGAACAACCCCTCCACGTACGGCTCTTGGGCCGTATCGTGGGACACGGCAAGCTGTCCGAAAAACGGCCCGAGAAGCGCAGGGGGAAACCGTGGCGCTCAAGCACGAGCCGACCGCGCCGTACCACTCGGCCCAGGACGCCCTGCGCGTCCTGGAAACGGTGGCACGGCACGCAGGTGGCGTCACCGACGCCGAGATCGCCCTTCGCACCGGCGTCGACAGCGAGCGGTTGACCGCGCTCCTGCGGATGCTGCGTCGCGAGGGATATGTGGAGCAGACCACCGACGGCGCCTATGTCACCGGCGCCGCGCTCGCCCGGCTGGGCTCCGCCCAGGGTCATGACCAGGCCCTGCGCGAACAGCTCCAGCACACCCTGGACCGGCTGCGCGACTCACTGGGCGCCGCCGTCTACGTCACCCGTTACCTGGACGGCGAGATCCAGGTCACCGGCTGGGCCGACGGCCCGGCCACCCCCGCGGTCCACGAGTGGGTCGACTTCCGCTCCTCCGCCCACGCCACCGCCTTCGGCAAGGGCCTGCTGGGGCAGCTCGACCTCAACGGCCGCCGCGACCACCTCTCGCGCCACCGCCCGGCCCGGCTCACCGCCCGCACGATCACCAACGAGAAGGTGCTGCTCAGCAAGCTCGACGCCCAGACACCGACGGTCCCGGTCCTCGACCTCCAGGAGTACGCGCCGGGCACGGTCTGCGCGGCCGTCCCCCTCACCGCGGGCTCGTCCGTCGGCTGCCTCGCGCTGTCGCTCCCGCTGAAGCACGCCCACCGGTTGCGCGCGGCGGCGAACACCCTGAATCGAGGGGCCGCCCCGGTACTGCTCTCGTTGGCGATCTAGCGGCACAGCGGCATAGCGGCAGCCGAGATCCAGCTCACGTTTAACTGGTCGAAGGCACCCTGAGGGACCAGGTAGTATTTTCTCTGTCGCCAGCCGCCGAAGGCGGAGGGGCGACAGAGTCTGCGCCGCTAGCTCAGTTGGTTAGAGCAGCTGACTCTTAATCAGCGGGTCCGGGGTTCGAGTCCCTGGCGGCGCACAGAAGGAAGGCCCCTCGCTCCGGCGGGGGGCCTTTCGCGTGCGCCCGCGCGCGCGTCGGTCACGCCCGCAGGAACGCGAGCACGGCCAGCACCCGCCGATGCGTGTCCCCCGCCGGCGGCAGGTCCAGCTTCCCCAGGATGTTGCCGATGTGCTTGCCGACGGCCGCCTCGGTGACGACCAGCTCACGGGCGACCGCCCCGTTCGACTTCCCCTCGGCGACCAGCGCCAGCACCTCCCGTTCGCGCGGGGTGAGCGCCGCCAGCGGATCACGTCGGCGCCGCAGCAACTGCCGTACGACCTCGGGGTCGACGACCGTGCCGCCGGCCGCGACCCGCTCCACCGCCTCCGCGAACTGTTCGACCTGGCCGATGCGGTCCTTCAGGAGATAGCCGACGCCGGTGCCGTCGCCGGTGTCCAACAGCTCGGCGGCGTAGGCCCGTTGGACGTACTGGCTGAGCACGAGGACGGGCAGGGCGGGGTCCGCCGCGCGCAGTTCGAGGGCGGCACGCAGGCCCTCGTCCGTCAGACCGGGCGGCATCCGTACGTCGGTGACGACGAGGTCGGGGGCGTACGACCGCACGGCCGCCGTCAGCGCCTCCGCGTCCCCGACCGCGGCGACGACCTCGTGGCCGAAGCGGGTCAGGACGCCGACGAGGCCCTCCCTCAGCAGCACGCTGTCCTCGGCGAGCACGATCTTCAGCGCTGCGGGCACGGGATCTCCAGGGACAGGACGGTCGGACCGCCGGCCGGGCTGTGGACGGACAGTGTCCCATCGAGCACGGCGAGCCGGTCGGCGAGTCCGGTGAGGCCCGTGCCCCGCGCGGGGTCGGCGCCGCCCGTGCCGTCGTCGCGCACCTCCACCCGCAGCCGCCCGTCCGTGTACCGGCCGTCGATCCGGGCCCGTTCCGCCCCGCTGTGCCTGCCGATGTTGGCGAGCGCCTCCCGGACCGCGAAGTACGCGGCGGACTCGACGGGTTCGGCGAACCGGGGGAGGTCCACAGCCACCTCCACGGGTACGGCGGACCGGTCGGCCGCGTCGGCGAGGGCGTCCGGGAGGCCGTAGTCGGCGAGGACCTGGGGATGGATGCCGTGGATCAACTCCCTCAGTTCGAGGAGTACTTGGTCGGCCTCCCGATGGGCGGCGGCCAGTAGCTCGGCCAACTCCGGTGGCGCGTCGAGCCGCGCCAGGCCCAGCGTCATGCTCAGGGACACCAGCCGCTGCTGGGCGCCGTCGTGCAGATCGCGTTCGATGCGGCGCCGCTCCGCCTCGAAGGCCGCGACCAGCCGGGCCCGCGACCGGGTCACCTCCCCCAACCGCCGTTCCGTCTCGGCCTCGCTGGGCGCGAGCAGCAGCCGGGCGAGCGCTGCACGGACCCGCGCGTACCGGACGAGGGGCCACAGCAGCGCGAGGAGGAGGACGACACCGAGGGCCGTGCACAGCAGGGCCTGGCCGTAGGAGTCGATCAGCCAGAGCTTGGCGATCCGCGTGTCGCCACCGGTGCTGCTCGTCGTGGCCAGCTGCGCGGGCGCCCCGATCAGCGCGCCGGGCATGCCCAACGCCCCGAACAGCACGAGCGCGTCGAGCGGCCACAGCACGAAGCCGAGCAGGAGCGTGTACGCCAGCTCCCGCCAGGTCGCCCGCTCGGTCAGCCGCAGCCGGGCCCAGGCGGCGAGTCCCGGCTCGGCCGGGGTGATGTGCGGGTCGGGCGGCGGCGGGGTGCGGGTGAGGGCGCGGGTGAGGTCCAGCCGCCGACGTTCGAGCGCGCCGACGGGGATGCCCGACAGCACGGCCACGGCGAGCAGCGGCAGACCCACCAGGAGCGGGGCCAGGGCGAGGCCGGCAGTGCCCAGGACCAGGAGCACCACGAGAAGGGGTGCGCCGACGAGGACACCGCTCAGCAGGTACGCCACCGCGCGGGGCGTGTCCCGTAGCGCGTCCCGTACCGAGTCCCGTACGACCGTTCGGATCATGGGCTCACGGTAGGCGGAGGCGGCGGACGACGGCCATCCGCGCAGAGGGCGTCCCCGGGGTAGGGCCAGGCCTACCCCGTCAGCAACTCCTCCCGCCCCCGCGCCCGGTACTCCGTCACCAGCCGCGCCAGATCCACCGCCGAGAACCTGCGGTACGCCCATTTCCCGGGCGGGCGCCACCAGACCGGGTCGGGGCAGCGGAAGCCCTCGCGGCGGAGGGCGGCGCGCTGGATCTTGTTGGTGGCGGTGACGGGCATGGCCGGGACGACGCGGATGAAGCGCGGGGTCATCTTGGTGCCCAGGTCCGGCTGTTCCAGGAGGAACTCGGCGAAGCGGCAGGGGTCGAAGGTGCCGGCGACGGTCGCCATGACCTGGTCCCCGGCGACCGGGTCGGGCACGGCGTACACGGCGACGGCCTCGGCGCCCTCGTAGCGGGCGAGGATGTTCTCGATGACGGCGGCGGCGAGGTTCTCGCTGTCGACGCGGAGGCGGTCGTCGGTGCGGCCCGCGAAGTAGAGGAAGCCGTCCGGGTCCCGGTAGAAGAGGTCGCCGGTCCAGTACCAGCCGTCGTGGCGGCGGGCGGCGTCCGCCTCCGGGTTGCGCCAGTAGCCCTCGAAGGGGTTGGGGCCGCGGTTGACCAACTCCCCTATCGCCTCGGTGCCGTTGAGCAGGCGCCCGTCGTCGGCGAGGAGGGCCGGCGGGCACTCCTCGCGGGTCTCCGGGTCGACCACCGCGAGGTCGTCGCCGGGTGCCGCCCGCCCGATCGCGCCCGGCGGCGCCCCGGGTGTGCGCTGGATCGCCGCCCCGCCCTCGGAGGAGCCGTACCCCTCCACCAGCCGCACCCCGAACCGCTCCTCGAACGCCGCCGCGTCCACCGCCCCCGCCTCCGTGCCGAAGCCCATGCGCAGCGGGTTGTCCCGGTCGTCGGGGCGGGGCTCGGTGGCGAGGACGTACTGCACGGCCCGGCCGACGTAGGTGAAGTACGTGGCCCGGTACGCCCGTACGTCGTCCAGGAACCCGGAGGCCGAGAACCGGCGCCGCAGCGCGGTCCCGGCGCCGGCGACCAGGGCGGGGGCCCAGTCGGCGATGACCGCGTTGCCGTGGAACAGCGGCATGCAGACGTAGTGCACATCGTCCCGACGCACCCCGAAGCGGTCCACCAGTGCCCGCCCGGCCGCCGCCAGCCGCCCCTGGGAGCAGATCGCGGCCTTGGGGGCGCCGGTGGAGCCGGAGGTGAAGTAGAGCAGGAGGCGGTGGGCGGGGGTGGCCCGGGACGCGTCGGGCACGGCGCCGGCGTACGGGGCGAGGAGGTCGGCGTAGGCCTGAGTGTCCGTCACCAGGACGCGGACGTCGGGGAGTTCGAAACCGTCGAGCAGGGGCAGGTGGGTCTGTTCGGTGATCAGGACGGCGCACTCGGTGTGCAGGATGTCGCGGGCCAGTTCGGGGCCCCGGCGGGTGGGGTTGATCCCGGCGACGGCGGCGCCCGCGAGGGCCGCGGCGCTCAACCACAGGGGGAATTCCGGGGTGTTGTCGAGGAGGACGCCGATATGGGGTGCGGCGGCCGGTGGCAGGAGGTCGGCGAGCAGGGCCGCGCGGGCGGCGGCTCCGGCGGTGACCTCGTGATGGGTCAGGACCTGTTCCTCGCACCACAGGCCGGGCCGGTGGTCGTCCCACCGGTCGGCGACGAGCTGTGCGACCGTGCGCCTCGTGGACTGCATGTCGGCGCACGGTAGTTGACGTACCGTCAGTTGAGGAGGGTCACGGCGTCGGGAACGAGGGGTCCGTCGAGAACTGGTGGAAGGTGACCATGAGGAAGACGCAGAACGCGAAGGCCACCCCGAGGAGGGTCAGGATGCCGACGCCGGCCGCGCCCTGCTTGAACCCCTGGTCGGGGCCGTGCGCCGTGGCCGCCACGGTCGGGCCGTCGGTGTAGTGGACGGTGACGAAGTCGCCCTCGACCGTCGTCATCGGCCCGTCCTCCTCCTCGAAGCGGATCGCCCGGCCGTCGTGGGTCGTGAACTCGTACACATGGTGGATCGTGGTGCGCACGGAGCTGTGGTCGCCCATGCCGTTGCTGACCGTCGTGAACGTCCTCAGGCAGCGCGCCTCGGCGGTCAGCCCGCTGTTCCAGGCCCTCCTGATCAGCAGCCAGCGGCTCAGCACCCGGTAGGCCATGAAGCCGATGAATCCCATCATGACGATGGGAATGAGGTAGAAGAAGGCGTCCATGGTGTTCCCCCCGGGATCCGGCCGCCGCCCTGGTCGGTGGCGTGTGGGGAACGTACCCGCGTGAGGGCCCCGCGCAGCTCAAGAGAGCCTCAGAACTGGCGGGGCCGGGTGGAGCGATGCCCGGACGGTCAGAAGGTGACGTCCGAGCAGGCGTAGAACGCGTTGGTGGTGTCCGCCACCGTCCACACCGCGAGGATCACGTGGTGGCCGCTCAGCCCGGACGGCAGGCGCCCGGCGTGGGAGAGCGTGGACGGCGGGCGCTGGCCGTTGTAGGGGACGGTGAAGAACGGGGTGAGGTTGAGGTCGGAGCGGGCCAGGGCGTGGTTCTGGTTCCAGCCCGCCTTGGTGACGTAGTACTTGAAGTCGGTGGTGGCGTGCATGGCGGTGAACTGCCAGCGGAACGTGTGGTTCTGACCGCCCGTCACCCTGGTGGTGGGCCAGGCGCCGCCGCCCGGCCTGGTGGACGCGTTGAGCTGGTTGAACCGGCTGTTGCCGCCGGAGCAGAGTTGGCCGTCAGCCGGCCCTGAGCCCGGGAAGCCCTTCGGGCCCTCCACGCTCTGCGGCTCCCACTGGATCTCGCCGCAGTTGGTGACGGTGCCGTTCTGACAGAGCTTCTGCCGGCTGACGGGGAGGTCGGTGTAGCCGTGGCCGGAGGCGCCACCACTGGAGAGCACGAGCGCTCCGGTGGTGGCCAGGCCGACCGCGGCCGCGTACCACTTGGTCCTGTTCCGCGCGTGATGGCGCATGCTGCCGCTCCCTGGAGTACGTGGGGGTGTTTCCAGGTCTAGACCAAGTCCCAGATTATGGGTGCGCGTTGAACATGTCCATACCAATTCCGGGGTTCACGACGACACTTCGCGCCGCCCTGTGTAGAACGCCACCGTCAGGTCCTTCACCAGCGCCTTGCGCTCGTAGTCGTCGAGTTCGACCAGGCCGCGCAGGGTCAGCCGGGTCACCGTGTCCTCGACCGAGTCGACGACGGAGGTGAGCACGGTGTCGCGGTGCTGGGCGTCGAGCGCGGCGATCCGGCGGCGCTGCATCACGGCGGCCACCTCGGGCGCGTACTCGATCCGGGTCGGCTGGACCGAGAACACCTCCAGCCCGACCGGTGCCGTGTCCGCCGCCACCAGCCGGGTCAGCGCCTCCCCCACCGCCTCCGTGTTCCGCAGCGTCGCGTCCCTGACCAGCGCGCCCGGCGCCACATCGGCCGGCAGCCGGGACAGCACCCGGGAGACCGCCGCCTCCACGCACTCACGCAGATACCGCTCGTGGTCCTCGACCCCGAGCAGCGCCCGCGCGGTGTCCCTGACGCGCCACGCCACGAGGACGACGACCCGCAGCGCGACCCCGTTCGCGTCGACCGCCGCGATCGGCTCGCTCCGCCAGTGCCGCAGCCGTACGTCGACCCGGCGGCGCAGCACCAGCGGGTTCACCCAGAGCAGTCCGGTACGGCGGACGGTCCCCCGGTACCGCCCGAACAGCCCGAGCACCCAGGCCCGTCCGGTCCGCCCCCGCGCCAGCCCGCCGAACCCGAACAGCGCCAGGGCGCCCGCTCCGGCGTACGCGGCCCACTGCGCGGGCCCGAGACCGGCACCGGCGTACGCGGTCGGCAGCCCGAGCGCCCGTACCGCGAGCCCTGGCAACGCCCCGGCCCACCACGAGGTGAGCACACATCCGGCCACCCCGCACGCCCCGCCGAGCACCCCCACCACCCCGGGCACCACCCGCGCCGGGCACTCGACCAGTTCGGGGTCGATCTCGACGGTGGGGCGCGGCTTCGCGGCCGCGAGCCCCTGCCGTACGCGCGGCTGTTCACCGGTGCCCCGCCGCCGGCCCACGACGGCGGGGGCGACCGGCACGGCCACGGGCACGGGGTCGTCCCGGAACAGCAGATGGACGGGGATCTCGGTGGTGGTCTCGTTCTGGATGAGCCGGGCGGGCCGCGCGGCCCCCTCGGGCTCCGGTGTGGATGAAGTGGTCGTACTCATACGTGCCTCCATGCCTCCGCGCAGGAAGAGCCGTGGTGAGAGTGGTCGAGGGTGGGGATGGGGGGTGGGGATGGGGGGTGGGGGTGAGGGGTGGGGGTGAGGGGTGGGGGTGAGGGGTGGGGGTGAGGGGTCGCTCTGGTTCCGGAGCGGGTGCGGGTGCGGATGCGAGTGCGGGTGCGGGTGCGGGTGCGGGTGCGGGTGCGAGTACGGGTGCGGGTGCGAGTGCGGGTGCGGGTGCGAGTGCGGGTTGGTGCCGGTGTCAGGCGAACAGGCGTCGCCAGGTCTCCGGGCCCGGATAGCCGTCCGCCGCGCCGCCGCGCCACCCCTGGGCGCGCTGGAACGCCTCCACGTTCCGCCGGTCCGACTCGCCCCAGCGGGACCCCGGCCCCGAGGCGTAGTACTTGCCGAACCCCTTCTCGACCAGCCGCTTCCCGAGCTGCGTGACATACGGGTTGTCCGCGCCCGGCCGGAACATGCCGCGCCCGGGATAGCCGAGAACGCCGTGCGAGGCGGGCGTCCCGGGGGGCACCGAAGCCCTGGGCGGCGTGGGCGACGTGGCCTTCCCGGCTCCGGCCGGGCGTGGTGGATCGGCCGGACGGGACGAACCGGCCGGGCGCGACGAACCGACCGGCCGAGGGAGATCAGCCGGACGGGAGGCACCGGCCGGACGCACTGGCTCCGCCGGACGTACTGGCTCCGCCGGACGCGCCGGATCCGCCGGACGCGATGGATCCACCGGGCCGGACGGTCCCGTCAGGCCCGACGCGCCGATCGGACCGTACGTCCCCGGCTTCCCCGGCGGTCGGTGCATCGCCGGTGGCTTGGGGTCGGCCGGCTTCCCCCGGGGGCCCGGGTTCCCGGCCGGCGGGATGTCCTTGCCCCGGCCGCTGACCAGATAGGACCAGGTCAGCGGGCCCGGAATGCCGTCCGCGAAACGGCCCGACCAGCCCTGGGCCCGCTGGAACGCCCGGGTGGCCCGGCGGTCGGCGTCCGACCAGACCGGCCCCGGCCCGCCGGTGTAGAAGCGGGCCCCGCCGCGCCGCACCAGCATCTGCCCCAGCCGGGTGACGTACGTGTTGCGCGCCCCGGTCCCGAAGGCCTCGGTGCCCGGGAAGCGGTCGCCGGCGGCCGGCCCGGCGGCCCCCTTCGCCCCCGGCCGCTCCGACGGGACGGCGGGGACACCGGAGCCGTCGGAGCCGCCGTCGCCGCCCGAGGCGTCCGTGCCCCCGGAGGCGTCCGGCTCACCGTCCGGCCGGCCCGCGTCGTCGTCGACGAGCCCCTTGTAGCGGTACGGCACATAGCGGGTCGCGTTGTCCCAGTACCCGTACGGGGTGGCCTGCCGGCGGGCGTACGGACGGGCCGACTCGTAGGCGAAGTAGTGGGTCTCCGCGTGGTCGGTCCAGCCGCCGAAAATGACGACGTGCGAGCCTTTCTGCGGGTCCTTCGGATTGTGGAAGAGGAGCATGTCACCGGGGGCGAGGCGGTCCTTCGTAATCCGCTGGGCGAACTTTTCGAGGCTGCCCGTCCATTCGTTTCCGGGAAGATTCCAGGCCATCGAGACGAACCCCGAGCAGTCCTGCCGATAACCGTCGGACCAGTACTCGCGCATGCTGTACGGCACCCCGGCCGCGATCCATGCCTTGGCCCGTCCGATGATCTCCGCGCGGGTGGTGAGCGGGATCCGCGCCTCCTTCAGCGGCTTCCCCCCGCCCACCGGGCGCCCCCCGGGACCGTGCAGCGGCGCCTTCTTCCCCTGCGGGGTGTCCGGCCCGTCACCTGCGGGAACGGCACCGGGGGCGGCCGGGCCGTGGGCCGCCGCGACCGCCGGTACGACATGGCCGGCGCCGAGAGCGGCACCGGCGGCGGTGGCCACGACGAGGGCGCTCGTCGCGGTTCTGACAGCCGGGTGACCCAGATGGGCGTACCGGGCCGAATACGGCATGACCCGCCGCCAGTGAACACAACCGGGGCATTCGCAGTCGCCCCCCGGATCGATCTCCTCGAATACCGGAGTCTCCATGCGATTCCCCTCGCGAACCGACCGAAGAATTCCACGCTTCTGCACGCCCGCCAGTTTCTCAACCGCCGTCCCATGTCGCATGCTGACGGTCCAAATGATGTACACGCGGCGCACGACCGCGGACCGCGCCCGCGACCCGGGCCCCCGGCCGGTCCCCGGTCCCCGGTCCCCGCTCCGTGGTCGGGAGCACCCCCGCCCCTCCGGTAAAGTTCTTCTCGCGCGCCGCTAGCTCAGTTGGTTAGAGCAGCTGACTCTTAATCAGCGGGTCCGGGGTTCGAGTCCCTGGCGGCGCACCACCGGAGAGGCCCCTCGCGGGAGTGAATCGCGAGGGGCCTCTCCGCATGTGGCGATATGCGGAGATGCCCCAATGACGGCGTATGACCGGTAAACACCGCGTTTCGCATCTTGCGATCAAGCTTCGCACCGTAGAACCCTGGGCCGTAAGAGACTGCGGATACATGGCAGTTTGGGGGCTTTGGGCGTTCTTCAGGAACAAAAGATGCCGAGGGGGCATCAATGCAACCGGATGGCCGTCGTCCCGTGTCCTCATGGTGTAGATCACATGGTGACGATGACCCACTGATGCGTCCGTAACGGTCGAGGGGGACCGAATCGGATGGAATACCGACGAACACACACTCGACGTGTGTGCGGGGGGATGACTCATGACGTCGACGCCGACGGGCGCCCGGCATAACTTCGACCCGTCCGAGACGACCCGGCTCAAGGTGCCGTCGCACCGGACCGGAGCCTTCCGCAGGCTCAAGAAGACACTTCCCAGATACGACTACGAGCACTACAGCCGGCTCGCCGGACCACTGACCCAGCCCGATCCGACCAAGCCCTACACGGTGCAGTACCGCTCGCTGATCTCCCAGGAACC
Source organism: Streptomyces phaeolivaceus (assembly GCF_009184865.1). Classification (NCBI taxonomy): domain Bacteria; kingdom Bacillati; phylum Actinomycetota; class Actinomycetes; order Kitasatosporales; family Streptomycetaceae; genus Streptomyces; species Streptomyces phaeolivaceus. Next base: position 3,655,179 of record NZ_CP045096.1, read on the forward strand.
GCACCGGCTGCGGGTCGCCCTGATGCTGGCGGCGGCACCGCTGCTCTCCCTGGTCCTGCTGGCCTGGCTGCTGCAGCAGGAGCACTGGACCAAGCGCGACTACGTCGAGTACGAGTTCCTGCCCACCCTCGACATGGTCATGCTGGTCTCGATCGGCCTGATCGAGTTCTTCCGCTGTATGAACGTCCTGTCGAACGCGCACGCCACCCTGGTCGCCCGCGACCCGATCCCGGTGGTGCCCGAGACCGGCACCAGAGTCGCCTTCCTCACCTCCTTCGTGCCCGGCAAGGAGCCGCTGGAGATGGTGACGAAGACCCTGGAGGCGGCCGTCAAGCTGCGCCACCGGGGCCTTCTGCACGTGTGGCTCCTCGACGAGGGGGACGACGCGGACGTGAAGGCGGTCTGCGCGCGCCTGGGCGTGCACCACTTCTCCCGCAAGGGGATCGCGAAGTGGAACCAGCCCAAGGGCCCGCACCGCGCCAAGACCAAGCACGGCAACTACAACGCCTGGCTGGACGCCCACGGAGACGACTACGACTTCTTCGCCTCGGTCGACACCGACCACATCCCACTGCCCAACTACCTGGAGCGGATGCTCGGTTTCTTCCGGGACCCGAACATCGGCTTCGTCATCGGCCCCCAGGTGTACGGCAATTACGACAACTTCGTCACCAAGGCCGCCGAGTCCCAGCAGTTCCTGTTCCACGCGCTGATCCAGCGCGCCGGAAACAAGTACGGCGCCCCCATGTTCGTCGGCACCTCCAACGCCGTACGGATCAGGGCGCTCAAGCAGATCGGCGGCCTGTACGACTCGATCACCGAGGACATGGCCACCGGCTTCGAGATCCACCGCCACAAGAACCCGGCGACGGGGAAGAAGTGGCGCTCGGTGTACACCCCGGACGTCCTCGCGGTGGGTGAGGGGCCCAGCGCCTGGACGGACTTCTTCACCCAGCAGATGCGCTGGTCGCGCGGGACGTACGAGACGATCCTCAAGCAGTACTGGAAGGGCTGGTACTCGCTGCCGCCGAGCAAGCTCTTCAACTACACGATGATGATCATCTTCTACCCGATGTCGGCCCTCAACTGGATTCTGGCGGCGCTGAGTTGCGCCCTGTTCCTGGGCCTGGGCGCCTCGGGTGTGAACATCGACCCGACCGTGTGGCTGATGCTCTACGGCAACGCCTCGGCGCTCCAGATAGGCCTGTACGTCTGGAACCGCCGGCACAACGTCTCCCCGCACGAGCCGGAGGGTTCCGGCGGGGTGGCCGGCATGGTGATGTCCGCGCTGTCCGCGCCGCTCTACGCGAAGGCGCTGATCGACTCGGCGCTGCGCCGCAAGAGCAAGTTCGTGGTGACACCCAAGGGGGACTCGGCGAGCCCCGACCGGTGGTTCGGCACCTTCCGGTACCACTGGTACTTCATCGTCATCTTCGGTGCCTCGATCGCCGCCGGGTTCGTCTTCGGCAACTCGCACCCCGCGATGATCATCTGGGCCACCTTCGCCATGATGATCACCGCCCTCCCCATCTTCGCCTGGCGCTACATGCTGCGGCAGGACAAGAAGAAGGCCGCCGCAGCAGCCGCGCTGCAAGGGTCCATGGTGGCGCCGCCCGAGGCGGCTCCCGCGCCACACGCGCCGCCGCTCGCACCGCACGCCCCACCCGCACCTCACGCTCCCCAGCACAAGCCGAGCTGGGCGGCGTCCGGGTCGGCCGGCGGGGGTAGCGACCAGACCATGCAGATCGCCCTGGGCGGACTCGGGGGACGGGGCGGAGTGGGGGGACGTAAGGAATGAAGGACCGTGCAGGCCGCCGCCGCGCCCGTCGCCTCGCGATCGGCGCGGCGGTGGTCCTCGCGCTCGCCGGGATGAACGGGCCGTGGGTGTACCGCTTCAGCACCGAGAAGTACCACGACTACAAGATCAACAGACCCGAGTACAAGGCGGACAACGGGCACTGGCAGGTCGTGGAGTTCCCGGAGGAGTACCGGCAGAACACGATCCACGCGGCGCTGCTGCACACCGGCAAGATCCTGCTGATCGCGGGTTCGGGGAACGACGCCGACAACTTCGACAGGAAGAAGTTCGACACCCGTGTCTGGGACCCGGTCAAGCAGACGATCAAGCGGGTACCGACGCCGGCCGACCTGTTCTGCACCGGGCACACCCAGCTCTCCAACGGCAATCTGCTGATCGCGGGCGGCACCAAGCGCTACGAGAAACTGAAGGGCGATGTCACCAAGGCCGGCGGCCTGATGATCATCCACAACGAGAACCCCGACAAGGGGATGAGGCTCAAGGCGGGGACCAGGTTCGTCGGCAAGGCGAACGGCAAGACGTTCGTCCTCAAGGACACCGTCGAGCTCAAGAAGGCCGTCAAGACCTTCGACCCGGACACCGGGAAGTTCACCGGCAACGAGCCGGGCATCGCGCGCGCCTATGTCGAGGCCGAGCGGCGCGGCAAGAAGTACGAGACGGGCACGGAGGACAACTACAAGGTCACGGGTCTGACGGGCGAGGACGCGCGGAACACGTACGGCATCGCGCAGAAGCTCGCCCTCGACAAGAAGGACTTCCAGGGGATCAAGGACGCCTACGAGTTCGACCCGGTCGCCGAGAGGTACATCAAGGTCGACCCGATGAACGAGGCCCGCTGGTACCCGACGCTGACGACCCTGTCGGACGGTACGGTGCTCAGTCTCTCCGGGCTGGACGAGATCGGGCAGTTGGTCCCCGGCAAGAACGAGATCTACGACCCCGGGACGAAGAAGTGGACGTACACGAAGGAGGAGCAGCAGTTCCCGACGTACCCGGCGATCTCCCTGATGCAGAACGGCAAGCTGTTCTATTCGGGCGCGAACGCGGGGTACGGGCCGGACGACATCGGGCGTGACCCCGGGATCTGGGACCTGAAGTCCAACAAGTTCACCAAGGTCCCCGGGATGAGCGACAGCAAGCTGCTGGAGACCGCCGGGACCGTGCTGCTGCCTCCGGCGCAGGACGAGAAGTACCTGGTGATCGGCGGGGGCGGGGTCGGGGAGTCGGAGCGGTCCAGCAAGAGGACCCGGCTGATCGATCTGCTGGCCGACGAGCCCAGGTTCGTGGACGGGCCGGAGATGGCCAAGGGCACGCGCTATCCGCAGGCCTCGATCCTGCCCGACGACACGGTCCTCATCGCCGGCGGCTCGGAGGACTATCGGGGGCGCGGCGACTCCAACATCCTGGAGGCGCGGCTCTACGACGCGAGGACGGGTGAACTGCGGCGGGTGGCCGACCCGTTGGTGGGCCGCAACTACCACTCCGGGTCGATCCTGCTGCCGGACGGGCGGGTCGTGTTCTTCGGGTCGGACTCCCTGTACGCCGACAAGGCCAACACCAAGCCGGGGGAGTTCGAGCAGCGGATCGAGATCTATACGCCGCCGTATCTCTTCCAGGACGCGCGGCCGACGCTGACGGGTGGGCCGAAGACGGTGGCGCGCGGCGGGAAGGCGGTGTTCGGGACGCGGCACGGGTCGTCGATCAAGTCGGCGCGGTTGATCCGGCCGAGTGCGTCCACGCATGTGACCGATGTGGACCAGAAGTCGATCGCGGTGGACTTCGAGGTGACGGGGGATCGGATCAGTGTGACCGTGCCGAAGAATCGGAATCTGGTGCAGTCGGGGTGGTACATGCTGTTCGTGACGGACGACGCGGGGACTCCGAGTGTCGCGCGGTGGGTGAAAGTGCCGTAGCGCTGCGCTGGCCTGCGCCGTTCCAAGCTCGGGCCCGGTGGGGGCTTCTCGCGCAGTTCCCCGCGCCCCTGAAACGCAGGGGCGCGGGGAACTGCGCGACCAGCCCCCACCGGACCGTCAGTCGGACGCCTCGGCCAGGTCCAGCGCGTACTCCGGCCACCACTCCCCCGCCTTGGGCCCCCCCTTGCACTCCCCGTCGGACTCGCCGGGCCGCTTCACCCACAGATACGCGTCCACCAGCTCGTCCTCCGTCTTGGTCGTCGGAGACTCCCCCAGCGCCCGCCCCGGCGGATTGCACCAGCGTTCGTCCTCGTCGCCCTCGGTCCAAGGCCCGTTGCCGTTGCGGCTGGTGTCGATGACGAACGGCTTGTCGCCGATCTTCGCGGAGAGTTGCCTGCCGTAGTCGATGGAGTCGTCGGTGGTGTAGAAGTTCGAGACGTTGACGGCGAAACCGTCGGCCTCTTCCACGCCGGCCCACTTGAGGGGTTCGTAGATCTCCTCGGGGTCGCCCCAGCCCGCGTTGCCCGCGTCCAGGTACACCTTCGTGTTCTTCAGCCCGCCGAGCCGCTCGATCGCGCCCTTGAGCAGGTCGTACCGCTCCTCGTGGAACTCCTCCGGCGTGCAGCCGTCCACCACGTGCAGCACCGCGTCGGGTTCCAGGACGACCGTGGCGGACCGGTCCCCGATGCCCTCGGCCACGCCGTCGATCCACGCCCGGTACGCGTCGCCGTCGGCCGCGCCGCCACCGGAGTACTGGCCGCAGTCGCGGTGCGGGATGTTGTAGAGGACGAGGACGGCGTCCCGTTCGGCCTTCTCCGCGGCCTCGGTGAAGCCCTTCGCCTCCTGCTCCGGGTTCTCCGGGCCGATCCACTCGCCGGTCGGCTGCTCGGCGATCCTGCGGATCAGTTCGGCGTCCTCGTCCTTGCCCGCCTTCTCGTAGGCGGCGACCTGCGCCGCCGCGTTCCCCTCCGGATTGACCCAGAACGGGTCCGTGCCGCTCGGCTGTTGGGTGATGCCGGAACCGGAGGACCGGTCCTCCTCGCCGTCACCGCCGTCTCCCCCGGAACAGCCGGCGAGCAGTAACGCCGCCACCGCCACGGACGCCCGAACCCCGGCCCCCCTACTGCCGTACATCCAACTCCCCCTTGGGTGCACCGTGTCGTAAGCCCCAATCCTGACATAAGTCCCGCCTCGCCCACGAGGTCGTCGCCGCCTTGGCCGGGACGGCACCCGCGTCCGCCGTCTCCACCTGGACTGATGACATAGCGCCACGGCTTGTCGACTTGGCGTCAAACAGCCTCTAGCCGGTGGCGCCCGCACGCCCTAGAGTCACAGACGAACGGCCCGGTCCCCGGCCTGTCGCGCCCCGCCGGGTGCTCCGAGTTCCAAGACCTCCCGTGTCCGCGCCGGGTTACTCCCGCAACCCGAGCGCGCACGGTCGAGGACCGGCCCGGTCGGCGGCCCCGGGGGGAGCGGGTCGCCGACCGGGCCGGGTGTCGTGTCCCTCGCGAACGGGCGGAACTGGCGCGCACATGGCCCCTTCCCGCCCCCCACCGGCCCCACCAGCCCTGTCCTACGGCCCCGTTCCGCTCAGATACGCGGAGACGACGACGTTCGCCGTATAGGTGCGGCTCGCCTTGTCGAACGTGCCGCCGCAGGTGACGAGTCGGAGTTCGGCACGCCCCGACTGCCGTACGCCGTAGGCCTGTCGGGCGTCGAAGTCGTCGCGGCCGAGGACCTGGACGTCGTCCACGGTGAACTCGGCGATCCGGCCGTCGCTGCGGGCCACCCGGATCTTCTCGCCGACCCCCAGAGCGCTCAGCTTGTAGAAGACGGCGGGCCGGGTCTCGGTGTCGACGTGCCCGACGAACAGCGCGGCACCCGTCGCGCCGGGCCGCGCGCCGGCCGCGTACCAGCCGACGACGCCCGGCTGACCGTAGGCGGGCGGTTCGATCGCCCCGTCCCGGTCCAGGCCCCGGGCCACGACCGGCGCCTGCACGCCCAGCGCGGGGATGTCCAGCCGCTGGGGCCGCGCGCCGCCCAACGGCTCGGCGGCGGGCGGCAGTTCGGCCTGCGCGGGCCGCCCGACCGCCGCCACGTCGCCGGTGGTCGGCGCGGACACACCGGGCCGTACTTCGGTGACCTCGCGGCCCCAGAGCCAGAGGCCGAGCAGCAGCACGGCCCAGGCGACACCGGTGATGACACGACCGGTGCCGCCGCCGGACCCGGCCCCGGTGCCCCCGATCTCGCTTCCGTCGTCGGAGTAGTCCCGTCTCGGCACCGCGACCCCCTTACTCCGTGCCTCGGTGGTGGCCCCGGCGCGCACCCCGCGCCACGACCACCACCCCCGCGACTCCGGCGAGGACCAGCCCGATCACCGCGTGCCGGGTGCCGGGGCCGGTGTGCCGGGCGTCGTCCATGGAGTTGGCCGGATCGGCCGAGCCCCGCGCGTCCGCCGTATCGCCCACCGCGAGCTGCGCCGCCGCCCCACCGCCGCCCGCGCGCACGGGGGCGACCGGGGAGGCGGGGGCCTGGGGCGGCGGGGAGGCGGCGGACTCGTCCGCAGGCCGCTCGGTCCGCGACCGCTCGGTGGCAGGTGGCTTGGTGGCGGGCGGCTTGGTGGCGGGGGGCCTGGTGGCGGGGGGCCGGCTACCGGGCTTCCCGTCGCCGACCTCGATCGTCCCCTTGACCTTGTCTTCCTTGCCGTCGCAGGTGATCCGTACGCCGTAGGTGCCGGGCTTGAGCGAGGACCGTACGCGGGTCTCCCCGGCGAGCGTGCCGAGGCTGCCGCCGCTGAGCCGGGTGAGCTGCGCGTCCGCGACGAACGCCTTGGAGGCGGCCGTTCCGGACCTCCCCGCACAGCCCTGGGCACGTACCTGGATGTCGCTGCCGGGCGCCGGCGAGGCCGGCACCACCGAGACGTTCCCCGAGTCGGCCGCGTGGACCGAGGGCGCCGACACGGTCAGCGCTGCCGCGACCACCGCCTCGGCGCAGAGAGTGACTCGCGATGAGCCCATGGTGAACCTCCAGACACCTGAGACTCACCCGCCGGGCGACGGGCCGCATCCGGGGACGGGCCGCGACTGCTCCGTACGAGTGTCCGACGGGTGTCCGGGGTTTTGGACGCACGTCCGGGGCCTTGGACAGGCGCCATAGGTCTTGTGCGGGCGTCCGAGGTCCGTCCGGCTCCGAGGTCCGTCCGGCTCCGAGGTCCGTCCGGCTCCGAGGTCTGTCCGGCTCCGAGGTCTGTCCGGCTCCGGGTCAGATGCGGTCGACGAGGTCCGCGATCGAGTTCACGACCTTCGACGGGCGGTACGGGAACTTCTCGATCTGCTCGGGGGTCGTCAGTCCGGTGAGGACGAGGAAGGTCTCCATCCCGGCCTCGATGCCCGCGAGGACGTCCGTGTCCATGCGGTCGCCGATCATCGCGCTGGTCTCGGAGTGCGCGCCGATCGCGTTCAGGCCGGTGCGCATCATCAGCGGGTTCGGCTTGCCCGCGAAGTACGGCTTCTGCCCGGTCGCCTTGGTGATCAGCGCGGCCACGGCACCGGTCGCGGGCAGCGGGCCCTCGGTGGAGGGGCCGGTCTCGTCCGGGTTGGTGGCGATGAACCGGGCGCCGCCGTTGATCAGCCGTACCGCCTTCGTCATGGCCTCGAAGGAGTACGTGCGGGTCTCGCCGAGGACGACGTAGTCGGGCCGGTGGTCGGTGAGGACGTACCCGATGTCGTGCAGCGCGGTCGTCAGCCCCGCCTCGCCGATGACGTACGCCGTGCCGCCGGGCCGCTGGTCGTCCAGGAACTGGGCGGTCGCGAGGGCCGAGGTCCAGATGTTCTCCACGGGCACGTCCAGGCCCATACGGGAGAGGCGGGCGTGCAGGTCACGGGCCGTGTAGATCGAGTTGTTGGTGAGGACCAGGAAGGGCCGCCCGGACTCGCGGAGCTTCTTTATGAAGGCATCGGCGCCGGGGATCGGCACGCCCTCGTGGATGAGCACCCCGTCCATGTCGGTGAGCCACGACTCGATGGGCTTGCGCTCTGCCATGTACCTTCTCCTGCCGACCTCTGCCGATTCCTGCCGATTCCTGCCGTACGTCCGTACATCCGCACATCCGCACGTCCGGGTCCGCACATCCGTACGTCCGGGTCCGCCCCAACCCTAGGGCCTGTCGTCACATTCCCGTCATCGCCCGAGGGGCAGACGGGAATGTGACGACAGGCCCTAGCCCTGGCTGAAAAGAGGAGGTCGGTCTTGGCCGCTGAGACCGTGCCCCTCGCGCCACCCCGCCTCACCCGGCGCGCCTGCGGACGGCCGCCACCAGCAGCCCGCCGGCGGACAGGAGCAGCAGCCCGGTCACATACGGCAGCGCCTCGCGCATCCCCGAAGCGGCCAACTCGTCGGCGTACGGCCGCGGCTCGCCCCGCACGGCATCGGGTACGTCCTCACCGCCCTCCTTCACGACCCCACCACCGTCCGGGCCGCCCCCTTCCTTGCCCACCTCCCCCACCTCTTCCTCCCCCACGACCTCCTTCCCTGCCTCTCTTCCCCCTTCCTTCCCTCTCCCCCCTTCCGCTTCCCCCTCCTCCTCGCCGTCGGTGATCCGGAAACGGTAGGCGTTGGACTCGCCCACCCACTCGCTGTCGTCGCCGCGCCGCTCGATCACGGCCGCGTTCGCCACGACGTCGTTGGGCACGACCGCGTCGGAGGTGAGGGAGAGCCGGACCCGGACGGTGAGGGTGCGGCCGGGCGGCACGGTGAAGCCGGGTCCGCCGCCCTCGCCGTCGCCGCCGAGGACGCCGACCAGCTCGTCGGCGTCGGTCCGTTCGAAGGTGACCGGCCGGGGCGTGGACCCCTTGGCATCCGGATAGAACTCCAGCTGCGGCTGGGTCCGCCTCAGCGTGCGCGCGCCGTCGACCAGGACGATCACCGGGTGGATGTTGCCGCAGGTCCGGGAGGTGGTGTTGGTGAGTTCCACCGTCCAGGTGTGGAAGCCGCCGCCGGCGACGTAGGTGGCGGGGCCGCCGCGGATCCGGGTGCGGAGGGGGAAGGCGCCGTCGTCGGCACCGGCACAGGTGGGCCGCCGGTCGGCCGATGCCGCGCCGACGGGTACGGGGGCGGCGGCAGAGGCACTGTCGAGCGCCACCGCGGGACCACTGAAGAGGGCGGCTGCGGTGGCGAGGGCAGAGGTCAGACACGTACACAGTCGCATGAACACATGACCATGCCATCGGCCCGCCCCCACGAGCCCCGCCGCGCCTGGGAGTCCCGGGATCGACGACGGATGTCCGCTCGATCAGCGGAGCGGAGGGGCGCCCTCGTAGACACCGGACCAGGACGGCCCGGCCCTTTCAGGGGCGCGGGGAACTGCGCGACAAGCCACGACGAACCCGCGCCCGCCAACGCACCCCACCCCCGCCCCCACGGCGCGCAGGCGCACTCACCCATCCTCACGCCCGAACAACGGCGCCAACAACAACTGAGCCGCCCCCTCCGCAACCCCGGACGCCCCACCCCCGGCCACCCGAACCGGCACGGCCGGATCCTCCCCCTGCCGCCGAGCCCACTCGTCCAGCACGACCCCCACCCCCCGCACGAACGCGTCCGGCCGAGCCTCCACCGTGCGCCCGCCCAGCAGCACCAGCTCGATGTCCAGCAGCCCCACCAGATTCGCGGCCCCCGTACCGAGCACCCGCGCCGCCTCCGCCACATCCCCCCGCGCCACCGCCGCGAGGCACAACGCCTCCACGCACCCCCGGTTCCCGCACTCGCACATCGGCCCGTCCAGTTGCACCACCTGGTGCCCGAACTCACCGGCGCGCGTCCGGGCCCCGCGATGCACCACCCCGTCGATCACAAGGCCGGCCCCCAGTCCCGTACCGAGGTGGAGGTAGGCGAAGGAGCCGTGCGCCCCCGCGACCGCCGCGAGTCCCAGGGCCGCCGCGTTGGTGTCCTTGTCGACCACCACCGGCATCCCCAGCCGCCGTGCCAGCGCCGCCCGCAGCGGGAACCCGTCCCACTCCGGGAAGCCGGTGACCCGGTGCAGCACACCGTGCAGATGATCGAGGGGGCCGGGGAGGGCGACCCCGACGCCGAGCACGGGGAGGAGGGAGGAGCCGTACGCGCCGGGCCCGCCCTCGACCGGTACCGCGATCCGGCCCTCGCTCACCCCGGCCAGCAGCGCCTCGACCTCCCGTGCCGCGCCCTCGACGACCGCGTCGGCCCCGGCGCCGAGGTTGAGCGGTGCCCGCCGCTCCGCGACGACCGTGCCGGTCAGATCGCAGAGGACGGCGGTCAGTTCGTCGCGGTCGAGGTGGAGGCCCACCGCGTGCCCGGCGTCGGGCACCAGCCGCAGCACGGTACGCGGCTTGCCACCGGTGGACGCCCGGTACCCCGCCTCGGTCACCAGCCCGTCCGCGCGCAGCCGGGCGGTGATCTTGCTGACCGCCTGCGGGGTGAGCCCGGTCCGGTCGGCCAGCTCCAGCCGGCTTATCCCGGCCACCCCGGCGGTCCGCAGCAGGTCCAGCACCAGCGCCCCGTTGTGGCTGCGCAGGGCGAGCAGATTCCCGCCGGTCACCCCGGCGGTACGCCCGGTCCGGTCGCTGTTCCCGTTGCCGTTCACACCCCCATTGTCCCTCGCGCTTGCACTTTGGCAACAGCGTTGCTTAAGTGGAAGACATGACAGGCACCAGCACAGGTACCACCACAGGTAGGACCCTTCGCGTCGCCCTCGTCGGCTACGGCCTCGCCGGTTCCGTCTTCCACGCCCCGCTGATCGCCGCGACCGAGGGCCTGGCCCTCGACACGGTCGTCACCTCGAACCCCGAGCGGCGGGCGCAGGCCCGCGCCGAGTTCCCGGAGGTGCGGTTCGCGGCGACGGCCGACGAGCTGTGGGCGCGGGCGGACGAACTGGACCTGGTCGTCATCGCCTCCCCGAACAAGACGCATGTGCCCGTGGCCACCGCCGCCCTGGAGGCGGGCCTCGCGGTCGTCGTCGACAAGCCCGTCGCCGGTACGGCGGCCGAGGCGCGCGCGCTGGCCGCCCTCGCGGACTCCCGCGGCCTGTTCCTCTCCGTGTTCCAGAACCGCCGCTGGGACAACGACTTCCTGACCCTCCGGGGACTCCTCGCCGACGGCGAGCTGGGCGAGGTCCGCCGCTTCGAGTCCCGCTTCGAACGCTGGCGCCCCCAACTGAAGGGCGGCTGGCGCGAGTCCGGCGACCCCGCAGAGATCGGAGGTCTCCTCTACGACCTGGGCAGCCACGTCGTCGACCAGGCCCTCACCCTCTTCGGCCCGGCCACCCTCGTGTACGCCGAGTCCGACCTGCGCCGCCCCGGCGCCGAGACGGACGACGACACGTTCATCGCCGTGACGCACGCGAACGGCGTCCGCTCCCACTTCCACGCCTCCGCCGTCACCCCCCAACTCGGCCCGCGCTTCCGCGTGCTGGGCTCCGAGGCGGGTTACGTCAAGTACGGCCTCGACCCCCAGGAAGCGGCCCTGCGCGAGGGCGAGCGCCCGACCCCGGGCACCGCCTGGGGCGAGGAGCCCGAGGACCTCTGGGGCCGTGTCGGCGCCGGCGACTCCCCCCTGACCGGCGGCGGCAGCCCCGTCCCGACCCTCCCGGGCGACTACCCCGCGTACTACACGGCCGTGGCCGCCGCCCTGCACGGCACCGGCGACAACCCGGTCACGGCGTACGAGGCCGCCGCCGCGCTGGACGTACTGGAAGCGGCGCGGAAGTCGGCGCGCGAGGGCGTGGCGGTGAAGCTGTCATGACCGGGACCCCGACCATCGAGGAACTGGAGGCCCAGGAACTCCGCCTGGTCTTCGACCAGTTCACCCACGACGACGCGTGGGCGCTCGGCTCCCTCCTGGTGGAGCTGGCCCGCGACCGCCAGGCCCCCGTGGCCATCGACATCCGCCGGGGCAGTCAACAGCTCTTCCACGCCGCCCTCCCCGGCTCGACCCCGGACAACGACGCCTGGATCGACCGCAAACGCCGGGTCGTGGAACGCTACGGCGCCTCCTCCTACCTGGTCGGCGCCCGCTTCCGGGCCAAGGGCACCACCTTCGAGGACTCGTCCCGCCTGGACCCCGACACCTACGCGGCCCACGGCGGTTCGTTCCCGATCACCGTCATGGGCGCCGGAGTCATCGGCACGGTCACGGTCTCGGGCCTGCCCCAACTGGAGGACCACGCAATGGTGGTGGAGGCCTTGGAGCGCTTCCAGGGCACCTTGTAACCACCGGGTGCCCCCTGTGCTTTTAGGGGCGCGGGGCTGTGACACATGCGGCTCCGCCGCGTGGGCGCGACAAGCCACGACGAACCCGCAGCCGCCAACGAACCGCGGTTCCCCGCCCCCTTAGGCACCCGGCACCAAGCGGAGCGCCTACGCGTCCTTGAACTCCTGCCGCTGCCGCCCAAGCCCGTCGATCTCCAGCTCCACCACATCCCCCGCCCGAAGGAACGGCTTCGGCTCAGGCTCCCCCAACGCCACCCCCGCGGGCGTCCCCGTATTGATCACATCCCCGGGGTACAGCGTCATGAACTGACTGACGTACCGCACGACTTCACTCACCCCGAAGATCTGCTCCCCGGTGGTCCCGTCCTGCTTCGACTCCCCGTTCACCCAGAGCCGCAGCCCGAGTTTCTGCGGATCGGGGATCTCGTCCGCGGTCACCAGCCACGGCCCGAGCGGGTTGAACGTCTCGCAGTTCTTCCCCTTGTCCCAGGTCCCGCCGCGCTCCAACTGGAACTCGCGCTCGGACACGTCGTGGGACACCGCGTACCCGGCGACATGCTCCAGCGCCGCCTCGCGCGACTCGACGTACCGGGCCGTACGCCCGATCACGACCGCGAGTTCGACCTCCCAGTCGGTCTTGGTCGACCCACGCGGCACCAGGACCGTGTCATGGGGCCCGACCACCGTGTCCGCCGCCTTGAAGAAGATCACCGGCTCGGACGGCGGCTCGGCCCCGGTCTCGCGCGCGTGGTCGTGGTAGTTGAGCCCGATGCAGACGATCTTGCCGATCCGGGCGAGCGGCGGCCCGGTCCGCAGCCCCGCCGGGTCCAGGACGGGCAGCTCACCGCTCTCGGCGGCCTCCCGCACCCGCCCGAGCGCCGCCTCGTCCGAGAGCAGCGCGCCGTCGATGTCCGGCACGATCCCCGACAGGTCCCGCAGGACCCCGTCGGCGTCGAGCAGCGCGGGCCGCTCCGCACCCGCCGCACCGACTCGCAGCAGCTTCATGGTCGCCATCTCCCTCGATCGTCCGCCGCCCGACCGATGGGTGCGGCCATCGGAGGACTGGTCGATCGTCCGTGGTCACGGTCCACTCCGCAAGACCCGGTTCACGGACTGGACCGCTCTTACGGGGTGGCGGGCGCCGCCGACGTACCGGGCGCGGTCCCGGCCGACGGCAGCGGATAGAGCGCCGCCCGCTCCACCGCGCTCCACGTCGTACTGGTCACCACGTACAGCGCGGCGGCCAGCGGCACCACGGCCACACTGACCAGCGTGAAGAAGGACATGAACGGCATGAACTTGCTGACGGCGCCCATGCTCGCCGCCATCCCGGGCAGCTGCTCGTCCGTCACGGTCGGCATCCCGGCCGTACCCGCCGCCATCATCCGCTTCGTACGCCGGAAGTTGAAGGCCGCGACGCACGCGACGATCACGAACAGCCCCACGTAGACGAGCCCCTGCGGCCCGAGGACCCCGCCGTCGCCGAGCGCGTCGTGCCAGCGGTCGCCGAGCGGGGCGGCGAAGAGCTTGTGGGTGAGCAGGGCGTTGGACTCGCCGCCGATCGTCGTGTTGGAGAACAGGTGGTAGAGGAGGAAGAAGGCCGGCAGCTGGCAGAGGCTGGGCAGGCAGCCGGAGAGCGGCGACACCTTCTCCTTGGCGTGCAGCTCCAGCATGGCCTTCTGGAGCTTCTCCGGGTTCTTCGCGTGCTTCCTCCGCAGCTCCGCGATCTGCGGCTGCAGGGCGATCCGCGCCCGCTGCCCGCGCGCCGCCGCGCGGGACAGGGGGTGCACGAGGAGTCGTACGAGCGCCGTGAACAGCACGATCGCGACGGCGGTCGCGGAGGCGTGGAACAGCGGCTGGAGCAGATCGGCGAGGTGCGCGACAAGGTCGGCGAAAACGGACATGGGTGTGAGCCCTCCAGGGGTCTCGTCGTGCCAGGGAAGTGTCCGACCGGGACGTCATCCGTCATCCGTCATCCGTCGTCCGTCGTCCGTCGTCCGTCGTCTGTCGTCTGTCGTCCGGTGACGTGTGCCGGTGGACCGGGGCATGGCGAGACGGCCCGCGAAAGGGCACGCGCGGTCAGCTGGGAAGCGGCTGGAAGGCGGCTGGGAGCAGCTGGGGCGTGCCCTACGCGATGGCCGTCAGGAGGGCACGTCCGGGCGCCCGGGGGCGCGTACGCCCGCGTGCGTCGGGATCGCGTTGGGGCAGGAACGCCGTACGGCGCTCACGGTCCCGTATGGCCGTCCGTACGCGCGTCCGGGGTACGACGGGCGCGCAGCGCGAGGCGATCAGCGCGCAGGCGGCGAAGGCGGAGCCGGCCGCGGCGGTGGCGGCGAAGGCGACGGCCGCGGAGAGCGTGCCGGTGTCGAGGACGGCGACCTCGAAGAGGAGCAGCAGAAGCAGCGCGGCGGGACGCCGACCGAACCAGTTCCGGATCACGACGCTCCTCCTCTCGGCACTCCCCGCGCCGCGTCCGGCGGCGCACTCGCACACATGCTCTCATCCGATGCTCTCATCCGAGCCGTACCGAGCGCAGCTTCCCCCAGACCACGAGCCGGTACGTGGAGGTGTACGCGGGTGTGCAGGTGGTGAGCGTGAGGTAGTGGCCGCGCTCGCGGTACCCGTACGCCGGCCGCACGTCACTGCGCGGCACGGGCCGCAGGACCCCGCCGTCACCGGGCACGGTCTGCGGCAGCGTCCGATCGACGACATACGTGTGCACGGCGTCCCGGGTCTCGACGCGGACCTCGTCGCCGGGCGCGAGCCGGTCGAGCCGGCGGAAGGGCTCGCCGTGGGTGTCGCGGTGCCCGGCGAGCGCGAAGTTCCCGGCCCGCCCCGGCTGCGCGGTCCCCGGGTAGTGCCCGACGTACCCCTTGTCGAGGACGTCCGCCCGGCCGACGCCCTCGGCGACGGGGACACGGAGGTCGAGGCGGGGGACGACGAGGACGGCGTAGGGCTGGGCGGGCCGGGGCGAGGGGGCGGCGGCGAGGGGAATCGGCCCCGGATCCGTCCCGTTCCCGGCCGCCCACTCCCGCTCCAGCGCGGCCACCTCACGGGCCGCGCCCTCCTGGGCCTGCCGGTTGGTCCACCACAGCTGATGGGCGACGAAGAGGAGGAGGACGAGCCCGAGGGTGACGGCGCACTCGGCGGCGACGCGGAGCGCACGGACGTGGGCGACTTTCATCTCCCCTTCTCATAACCCTTGAAAGAAATAGCAGAAAGCGCTGTCACACCTCTCGACAACCTCACCACTCACCCCTGACTCTTCCGATGTCCCACTGAGCAGCTCGGAAGGTGGCCGGTCCCCCAACCCCACCTTTCCCTCCTCTCGGCACCCGCATCCCCCGGAGCTGACATGACCGCATCCCCCTTCCCCAAGGACGACCAGGCGAGACCGGCCGCGGAATCCCCGGCCCCGGACCGGCCCCCGACGGCCTTCGGCCGCAGAGCCCTGCTGGCGGCGGCCGGCGGCGCGGTCGTCGGCACCGCCCTCGGCACGGGCACGGCGAGCGCGGACGCGACCATCGCCGTCAACCCGGCCACCAAGTACGGCACCTGGGAGGGCTGGGGCACCTCCCTCGCCTGGTGGGCCAACGTCTTCGGCGCCCGGGACGACTTCGCCGACCTGTGGTTCACCACGAAGACGACGACGTACAACGGCACGGCCCTGCCCGGCCTGGGCATGAACATCGCCCGCTACAACCTCGGCGCGTGCAGCTGGAACGCGATCAACGGCGAGTCGATGGTCGCCTCCGCCAACATCCCCGCGTACAAGCAGATCGAGGGCTTCTGGCAGGACTACACCAACGAGAGCCCGACCTCCTCGGCCTGGGACTGGACGGCCGACGCCAACCAGCGCGCGGCCCTGACGAAGGCGGTGGCGCGCGGGGCCACGACGGAACTCTTCGCGAACTCCCCGATGTGGTGGATGTGTTCGAACCACAACCCCTCGGGTGCCTCCGGCGGCGGCAACAACCTCCAGACCTGGAACTACCGCCAGCACGCCTCCCACCTGGCGGCGACGGCCCTCTACGCCAAGAACAACTGGGGCGTGAACTTCGCGACGGTCGACCCCTTCAACGAGCCGGCGGCCTCCTGGTGGACCGCGACCGGCACCCAGGAGGGCTGCCACATGGACCCGGCGGTCCAGGCGGCAGTACTCCCGTACATGCGCAGCGAGTTGGACACCCGCGGCCTGACGTCGGTCCGTATCGCGGCCTCCGACGAGACGAACTACGACACGGCCCGCTCCACCTGGGCCTCCTTCGGCTCCTCGACGAAAGCCCTGGTCAGCCAGGTGAACGTACATGGCT
Organism: Streptomyces phaeolivaceus; assembly: GCF_009184865.1. Lineage (NCBI taxonomy): Bacteria > Bacillati > Actinomycetota > Actinomycetes > Kitasatosporales > Streptomycetaceae > Streptomyces > Streptomyces phaeolivaceus. The sequence goes on from NZ_CP045096.1 coordinate 3,671,464, forward strand.
ACCAGGGTGCGGGAGGCCGCCGCGACCTCCTCTACACGGACGTGGTGACGACGTCCGGCAAGAAGCTCTGGAACTCGGAGACGGGCGACAGCGACGGCACGGGCTGGACCCTCGCCCGGAACCTCTGCTACGACTTCCGCTGGCTCCACCCCACGGCCTGGGTCTACTGGCAGGTGATGGACCCGACGGCGGGCTGGGCGATGATCGCGTACGACGCGAACACCCTCCAACCCACCACGATCCAGACCAAATACTACGTAATGGCCCAATTCAGCCGCCATATCCGCCCGGGAATGACGATCCTGGACGCGGGCTCCAGCTACACGGCGGCGGCGTACGACGCGACGGCGAAGCGCCTGGTGATCGTGGCGATCAACACCGCGACCTCCGCCCAGACCTTCACCTTCAACCTCTCCGGCTTCACGACGGTGACGGGCGGCACGAACGGCCTGGTCCCCCGCTGGAACACCCACACCTCGGGCGGCAGCGACCGCTACCGCGCGTACTCGGACACCTACCTGAGCGGGAAGTCGGTGGCGGTGCCGTTCGCGGCGGGCGCGGTGCAGACGCTGCAGATCGACGGGGTGACGATCTAGGGACCGGTGCGCGGGCCCCGTAGGGAAAGGGCCCGAAGGCGGAGGTGGGAGGGAGGTGGGAGGGAGATGGGAGGGAGGCTGGAGCGAACGCGCCCCTGACCTGCCCCCTCCCACCTCCACCCACATCTCACCTCCATCCCCTTCGCTCCCCCATCGGCAGTACGGTGTCGTCCATGCGCCCCGACACGCCTGCCGAGAACGTCGACCACACCGCCGAAGCGGCACGCCTGGAGCGGACCGCCGACCTCTACCCGGAGGACGCCGAACACCTGCTGCTGCAGGCCGCGGCCCACCGGGAACTGGCCGGCGACCGCCCGACCGCGACAACCCTCTACGACCGCCTCCTGTCGTCCTCCACCCCGCTGGACAACCCCCACCTCGTACGAGCCCTCAAAGCCTCCAACCTCTGGGAGTACGGCCACGAGGCGGAGGCCCGCGCGATCATCGACGGAGTCCGCGCGGCGGCCCCGCGGGACCCGGCCCCCTGGGTGATCGTCGCGGAGTCCCTGGAGTCGCACGACGAACTCGAAGCCGCCCAGGACACCTTCACGGCAGCCGTGACCCTCCTCCTGACGGACGTGGCGGAGCCCCCGTACGCGACGCGTGCGCTGCTGTTCGGCCGCCACCGCGTCCGCCGCATGCTGGGCGCCCCCCACGACAACTGGGACGCCGTCGCGGACACCCAGCACTCGTCCTCCGTTTCCCTGGACGAACTGCACGACCCCAAGCGCGTCTGGTCCCTGGGCTCGGACAACCCGGCGGAACTCCAGGCCGAAATCTCCCGCCTACGAGCGGAGTTGGGCGCGTACCGCGAGGCTCTCTCCCGCCCGTTCCCGGTAGCGGTCCTCCACTGGCCGGCGAACGAGCTGTCGGAGCTCGTGTCGGCGTACCCAGGCCTGACGCCGGAATACCCGTCCCACGAGACCCACTTGTCGACAATAGAGGCCTCCCTGAGGGAACTATCCTCCTCAGGCACCCCCAACCTGGGCATCGTCACGGGCACGGTCCCGTCCTACGAGGCCTTCGCCGCCTCGGAGGGCGCCTCCCCGGACGACGCGACGCTGCTACCGCAGTACGCGACGACACTGGCGGCGCGGGGGTTGGCCGTCTCCTGGCCCCCACAGCGGGGCAGCGCATGCTGGTGCGGCTCGGGGGAAACGTACGAGACCTGCCACGGGGCGTAGCCCTCACCACCCCTCACCCACCACTCACCGCAAGCCGCTAAGCGATCCCGGCGTGCTTGCGAGACGAGAACGCGCCCCGAACCCCGCCCCACAACCCAACCGACCTCCATCCTGAACTCGGCCGGGCCACCTACCCCTCCGGGCCGCTCGCTCTCTTCACCCCCGCGCTGGAGCGGCCCGGGTCACGGGTGGCCCGCAGGGCCATCGCCGCAGGCGACGCGCAGCGCCCTGAGGCGGGCGGCGGAGGCGCGACACTGCCAGAATCGAGTGGTCCTACGGCAACCCGGTAACGCCGGTACCCATCAACAGAGCAGTCCCCGAGACCCGGTGCAGCCGACCTCGGCTCTGTGATCGAATCGAACCGCGGCCGTGGTCCAACGGCTCGATCGAGCCATGATCGTGAGGGCCAGCTGCCTTGAGCACGAAGACATCGTTGTCTCCCGCCGTCCCCGCACGCATGATCAGGCAAGTCAGCGAGGACACGGCCGCCGAGCTGGCAGTCCGTCTCTCGATGGGTGTGCCGCTTACTTCGCAATGAAGTTCTTCGATGGAATGTCGGTGGGCTCTGTTACACATGGGCATAGCCGTCTGGGCGATCGAAGGAGCGTGCGTGTCTGAGTCAGGAGCCCTGTCACAGCCTGTCGCAGGTGTGTACGAGGAACTCATCACGCTGCGGTGCGAGGAGCGGCTGAAGGAGCTCGCCAGCCTCGGATGGCGTCCGGTGAGCGACAAACTGGGAGCAGAATCGGTACCCCACGTGTTGGCCAGGCACGTCGCAACGACCGTACGACGCGTGCTGCTCGGCATTCCTCCCGAAGAGCGAGTGCACGCAGCGAACCACATTCTGGACTCCATCAGCACGCTCAAGGGGGCCCAGGAGTGGGTGGACTTGGTCGCGTCCGGCCCTCGTCAATTGCTAGCGCTGACCCGACAGGAGGCCCCCGGCGTCTTCGCCGTACGCCCGGGAATCCCACTCTCCGACACTGCACTCATCACCAACTCGCCCGAAGACCCGAGCCTCGGCTTCGAGTTGCGTGCCGAGCTCGCCACCGCTGACCACGTCGACCTGCTCTGCGCCTTCGTGAAGTGGCACGGCCTGCGCATCATCGAGCAGTCTCTACAGGCCGCCCGTGAGCGAGACGTGCCGATACGGGTCATCACCACGACCTACATCGGGGCGACTGAGCGGCGCGCGCTGGACCGGCTGGTGCGAGAGTTCAATGCCGAGGTCAAGGTCAACTACGAGACGAGGTCGACTCGCCTTCACGCCAAGGCATGGTTGTTCCGCCGACGAAGTGGCTACGACACCGCGTACGTCGGCAGCTCCAACCTCTCCAAGGCCGCGCTGCTCGATGGGCTGGAGTGGAACGTGCGCCTTTCCTCCATCGCCACCCCCGACGTAATGCGAAAGTTCGGCGCGACCTTCGAGGCCTACTGGAGCGACCCGTCCTTCGAGCTGTATGACCCGGACGCTGACGGTGCACGGCTCCAGGAGGCATTGGCGATCGCCGGGGGCTCTTCGAATACCTCGGGCGCAGATCGCAGAATCACCCTGTCCGGACTCGAAGTACGCCCCTATGCCCACCAACGCGACATGCTGGAGCGCCTCGAAGTCGAGCGAGAAGTGCATGACCGGCACCGGAATCTACTGGTGACGGCCACAGGTACGGGTAAGACAGTGATGGCAGCGCTGGACTACAAGCAGTTGCGCAAGAAGCACGGCCGTGACCTACGACTCCTCTTCATTGCTCATCGCAAGGAAATTCTCCAGCAGTCCCTGCGGACCTACCAAGACGTCTTGGTAGACGCGAACTTCGGCGAATCTCTGCACAGTGGAGAGATTCCGGACCGCTGGACGCATGTCTTCGCCAGCGTGCAGTCACTCAACGCGCGCGCATTGGACCGGCTTGCAGCCAATCACTTCGATGTAATCGTGATCGACGAGTTCCACCACGGGACGTCCCCGACCTACCGGAAGATCCTCGACCACTTCGAGCCGCTGGAACTGCTCGGGCTGACCGCGACACCCGAGCGCATGGACGGCAAGAACATCCAGGACGAGTTCTTCGATGGGCGCATCGCTGCGGAGATGCGATTGTGGGAGGCCTTGGAGAACGACCTGCTCAGCCCCTTCCACTACCTCGGCATCAGCGACAACACCGACCTCAGTGCGGTGAAGTGGCATCGCGGGGCGTACGACTCGGGCGAGCTGAGTGATGTGCTGTCCGCCAACCACGCGCGGGCGCTACTGGTCTTGAAGGCCGTGCAAGAGAAAATCGCCGACCCGAGCGCCATGCGCGCCTTGGGCTTCTGCGTTTCCGTCACACATGCACGCTTCATGGCGGAGTCCTTCCGTAAAGCAGGACTCAACGCCGTTGCCCTATCTGCCGGAACCCCTACCGATGAGCGCAAGCAAGCCCTGGCCGATCTCACGTCCGGGGCATTGCAGGTAATTTTCTCGGTCGACCTCTTCAACGAGGGCCTTGATATCCCTGATGTAGACACCCTGCTCTTGCTGCGGCCCACCTCCAGCGCCACGGTGTTCCTGCAGCAGCTTGGCCGAGGCCTCCGCCGTACCGACAACAAGGCCGTATTGACCGTGTTGGATTTCATTGGCCAGCACCGCAAGGAGTTCCGCTTCGAGAACCAGTTCCGCGCCCTCACGAACCTTACTCGCAAGCGACTGTTGGACAACATCGAGCACGACTTTCCACAACTCCCTTCCGGCTGTCAGATCATCCTTGAGGAGAAGGCGAAGAAAGTAATCATCGCCAACATCAAGGACCAGATCGGCGTCAACGTCACAGCTCTGGCTCGCGAGGTAGCGAGCTACGCCGAGCCGAACCTCAGCCGCTACCTCGACGAGAGCGGACGCGAACTCAAAGAGCTCTACCGAGGCAACGGGAACTCGTGGACGGGCTTGCTCCGTCGCTCCGGCCTACTGAAGGGCGAGGCTCCCGAGGGCGAGGCCGCGCTACTTAAGCGCGTCTCAGCGTTCCTCCACGTGGACGACCCGCTACGAGTCGCTGCGTACACAAGCATGTTGGAAGACGACGCCCCTACCTACAACGAACTTGACGAGCGGGCACAGGCCTATGCCCGCATGCTCTTCTTCCAGTTGTGGCCCCTTGGAGGCATCATGCGCAAGGGTTACGCCAACTACGACGCCGGATTCGCAACCCTGCGCAAACAACATGCCGTCCGCAGCGAGCTGCGTCAGATGCTGGCATACAACCTCGCCCACACCGAGCACGTACCAATCCCTCTCTTCGGTTTGGGCGGCCCCGCAGGCGTCCCCCTCACCGTGCATGCCTCATACAGTCGCGAAGAGATCCTGCCCGCTTTGGGGCAGTCGTACATCGGCGGCTTCATGCCGGCCGACTTCCGCGAGGGCGTGAAGTGGTGCGACTCGATCAAGACGGACGCGCTCCTCATCACCTTGGAGAAGGACGAGAAGGACTTCTCCCCGCAGACCAGGTACCACGACTACGCACAGAGCGAGACTCTCTTCCACTGGGAGTCTCAAAACCAGACCTCAGCGACTTCCCCCACCGGCCTGCGCTACAAGAATCATGTGGCCGAAGGCAGCCACGTCCTGCTCTTCGTACGCCGTTACAAGAACACCGACATAGGGGGCGCGCAGCCGTGGATACTGCTCGGCCCTGCGGAGTACGAGGATCACACCGGGAGCAAGCCGATGGCGATCACGTGGAAACTAAGGCAGGAGCTTCCGGCGGACGTCTGGACGTACTCGACTATCAAAGCCGGGTAGCGCCGCGCATCAGGCCCCCAACACCCCTGCTTCCACTTCCGCTTCGAAGTGCATCTGGGCTCGGTCCAACGCGTCATCCGGATCGCGACCGTGCGCCCGAAGCCAGTGGAGAAGATCAGCAATGACAATGATCGCTGCTTCTTCTGCCATGGTTGCACTCAACCGTCCTGAGTTGCTTGTGGACGGCTGCTTCACCTGGCCATAGAAGTCGAGCACCTCGCTCGCTCTTGTGACACGAGGTCCACCACGATGGCTGTTGAGCGAGGTCAGGGTGGTGGGGAGTTCGCACCACGTCATCTTGCGATCAGCGAGGAGTTGAACACCCCAGCGGTCAGTAACGGCATCCACGAGGGCCATGCCGCGCCCGCCCTCCGAGTCGGAATCCGCAGCCGTGAGCGTGGGCAGGGCCCGGGTGTCGGGGTCATACACCTCGATGCGCAGATACGTGCCGTGCATCGAAACCGCGAGGGTGGCCGGAGTGCCGTGGCCAACGTGTGTGATGACGTTCGACACGAGTTCGCTGACGCAGAGTTGAGCCTCGTCGACGACATGATGCAGCCCCCAAAGCCCCAGGTGGAGCCGCACGATGCGGCGTAGGGCGGCCACTTCCTCGGGCTCTGCCAGGAACTGAAGATCCCAGGCCTTCCTTGCCATGCAGTCCATGCCCAACTCCTTCTTCCCCACGTTGAGTTACACACAGGTGTATCTTGCACACCTAGAGTTTCATTGGAACTCTCAAAATGGAACTCTCACTTCAGGCGACAAGGAGCGCGCCTCCGCATCTCGCGCCCCCGGCGCACACCACCTTGCCGACCCGTCCGGGCAACAAGGACGATCTGATGGATCGACATGAAGGGCTACACGTATGCCGATGGGACCCACCACACGAAGGCGCCAACTGGGAGCGGACCTGCGCCGCCTCCGCGAGCTCAAGGGACTGACCCTTGAGGAAGCGGGCGCCCGCGTCGGCATCTCAAAAGCGACATTGAGTCGCTACGAAACAAAGGAGGGCACAGTCAAGTGGCCGGCCGTAGACGCCCTCTGTCGCGAGTACGGCGCCGTTGACGAAGAGCGTCTAGCCCTGGTCGAGCTCGCAAAGGGGGCGAAGATCCAAGGCTGGTGGCGGTCACTCGCCGACCCGATCCCCGACTCAATGAACCTCATGCTCACACTTGAGGACGAGGTCGTACGCGAAGACCACTATGCCTGCATGTACATCCCCGGCTTGCTCCAGACGCGCAAGTACGCGGAGGCCGTTCACCGGGCCTCAGAGGTCGAATGCACAGAGCGGGAAGTGAAACACATGGTCGACATTCGCATGAAGCGACAAGAACTTCTCGAACGGGATGAGCCGCCGCACATCTGGTGCGTGATCGACGAGGCAGCCATCCGACGCAACGTCGGCGGACGCGAGGTGATGCGCGAACAACTTACCCACCTGCACACAATGTCCGAGCGCCGGAACATCACGGTCCAGGTACTGCCCTTCTCAAAGGGCGCGCATGCGGCAGCCGTTGGCAGTTTCGCCGTACTACGAGGCCCGACACCCGAGCTGGACGTGGTCTACGTCGACTTGCTCGCAGGCGGCCTCTTCATGGAGAAGCCTCAGGAACTGGATCGATACAGGTTGGCATTCCAGTACCTGAGCGCCAATGCCATCGACATGGAGTCTTCTGCCGCCCTGATCAACCAGCTAAGCAAGGAGCCAGAATGACCGATATAGTCACATCTTATTGGTTCAAGTCTTCTCACAGCGGCGGGAGCGGCACAGAGTGCGTCGAGTGCGCACATACAGATAGGGGCACTCTAATACGCGACTCGAAGTTCACCGAGGGGGATCTTATCCTTGTCAGATACCAAGCATGGCGCGAATTCATAGAAGCACTAAAGTACATCGCCCTGTAATCCCGCGAGAATCCCCCTCGGTTCCTACCGCGACCGCTATTTGCTCGCCATTATATTATCGAGCCCGCGGAATCCATCCAGTACATCATTCACCGTCTTGAGTTCCTTCTGGGGATCAGGTCTGACTTGCACCTTGGCTCCCTTGTGGGCAGCGTCACCGCGAGCGGTTGCCCAAGTTTCCGTCACATCCAGCCAACCAGGGTTGATTTCGACTTCCTGCAGGCCAACCGACAGAAGCAGCCGCAGGAGATTCTTCTCTTTGATTCCGTGGTTCTGCTTCCGCACATAACGGTGAAAGTCCGTTCGTGCAGCCTCAATCCGACCTTCCAGAGTAGGGTACTTTGCTGGCCGGGCTGCCGCATCGTTCAAAGACTCCGGGATAGACGGCGCAGATTCCCTATAAGCCACGACCGCGAGCAGGCTCACAGATATTGCCCCGTCAGCCTTCCAGACAGAGAAGGCAGTATCTAGGACCTCAAGTACACGGTCTTCAATATAGGACTCGAATTCCGCGTGAGCGAGGACCCTGAAGGCTCGCGTATGCTCGTAGACTATCTCCTCATAGAGAACAGTCGGATCAAACAATGGTGGCAGAAAGCTATGGCGAAGCTCTCCGATTCTCTTCTCCAGCTCCAAGAAGCGCGAAGACGTCATACCAACCGCCCCCTACGGGATGAGACGGTTATCGCGCAGCTCAGGGATGCGCAGCTTCGTCTGGAGCGCCTCGCCGAGGGCCTCACCCCACAGAGACAGACGGCGATGCGTTGCCACAGGGGTCTTGGTGGTCGTCTGGATCGACTCAACGAAGCGCTGGTTGGTGTCGCATAGACCACGGAAGGCCGCTTCGACCGCTGCCCCTCGCGAAACTGCCTGGGCGCGAACAGCCTCATCAGAGAAATAGAAGGTCATGACATCAAAAACAGCCCTATTGAACCGACCTTCATACTTCCCAGAAGCCCAGCGATAGAACGCATTGTCCCCAAAGATCTTGAACGTTGCCTCGATGGCGTTATCGCAGTTCTCGCCAACTCGCTTGATACGATCTTCCTCTTTCGACCACTGATCATTGAGGACGTTAACCGTGTCATCGAGGAATTTCTTGAGGTTTCCAGTGTATTCGTCCAGAGTGTACTGGAAACCAAAATATCGCAGCAGTATCTCGACATCGCGCATTCGGAAGTCCGGCTTATCGATGCGCAGAGCCGCCCGCAGCCACTCACTGCCGGACGCGCAATCATCTAGATAGTCCGTAAAGGGCCCCGGGTGCAATGCTTGTCGCAACTCCTGCGGAGACAACTTAACGCTGCCCGTATTCAACCGCAGGAACACCAGGTTGAGGAAATCCTCGTTGGGCCAGCGTCGAACGACGACAGTTCGGATGGTCTCGTTGAGTAGCGAGTTCAGGTCATCTACATATCCTTCCTCGTTCTCCATCTTTCGGAGCGTGGCAAGCCGAAGATCCTCTCGAACTTCAAGCCCGGTCAGAGAGAACCCCTTGAACGTCTCTTCTTCAGCGGATGCAGCGAACGAAGATCCCGCAGCAAACTGCCTGAGGGCCAGCAAACGCTGTTTGCCGTCCAGCACTATGAACTTTCCGCGGCGATTCTTATCCTCCGCAAGAACAATCTGAGGGATAGGCAGTCCGAGGATCAGGGACTCGATAAACTTGCTCTTCCTCGGCTTGTTCCATGCGTCCCTACGCTGAAACCGGGGATTGAGTTGAATGTTCCCTCGACGCAACTGGCTCAGAATAGTCTCAGCAGTCCAGTCTGTATCGGTGACCACCGCTCGTGTCACTTCTTCAGAAGTGACTGCCGCAGAGGTGTCCTCTTCTTCCCCATCTGCGTCGTCCCAGTCAGGTTCGCTGCCGTTCGCCACGTCGCTCCGCTCTTCGTAGATCCCGACCCGAGACGCCCCGAGTCCCCGCATCTACCCAGCCTGCCAGACGGGACAGGCACTGGGCAGGTCAGAAAATCCTAGCCGTTTAGATGTTCGATAGCCTGCTCTGCCGCGTGTGATCACACAGAGTTGTCGAGCCGCGAGAGCCCGATCGTCCAGGAGCCTCGGAATCTCCTTGAAGACCGCTCGCGCGGTCAACCCGTCTGACGGCGGCGGTGCAAGACGCCGTAGCAGCCCTGAGCCTGGACTACGCTCACGCGCGCTTCGGCAGCATCGATCTGATCTACAAGAGCGAACTGGGGCGTGACATCCTCGCCGAGCCGACCCTCCTCTTCGCGTGATGGCGCCTGCTCGTCGACAGCTCGTCGGGATGGTCACCGAACCGAACGCACGGCCTCAGTCACTGCCACCCCCGCCCCCGCCCCCGCAGCTGAAGCCCCCGCCCGAGTCGGAGTGAGAGTCGGAATCGGCATCGAAATCGGAGTCGCGATCCAGGGCCCTGCCCATGCGGGTCAGAGCTCGGCCGAGGCCTGACGGTAGGGGATGCGCGCCGAGGACGCCGCGTCGGACCTGACCGTTCGGGAGGACCGTGGGGCCGACGAAGACGTACGTCGGCAGGCCCTCGTCGCGTTCAGCTGCCTGAAGTTGCCGTTTGCCCGCCCGGGTCGGCCGGCGCCGGGCCCCCGTCACCAGTCCTCGGGCGGCCAGCCGTCGGCCGATCTCCTCGACCTCTGGGGAGGCGCGCAGAGCGGCGTGCACGGAGGTGATGGTGCGGCTGTGCGGGCACCACGCGAGCACGGCCTGCTCGACCGGGTGCGCGGGGCGCGCCTCGCCCACGGCACGGACCCGTGAGCCACGGATCCTGAGCGACCCCGTCTCGGACAGCGCGATCACCGCGCTGTCCGAGACCCGTTGAGCCCCGCCTGCCAGGAAGGCCAGGTCATACAGGTCCAGGGCGGCGGTCTGGGGCTCCCCCATGACCGCCGCGGACCGCCGGAACACACGCATTCCGTATCCCCCTTCGAAACACTTCGGCTGTCGGCAGTGTCGCCGGGTAGGGGTACGGACAACCCCCTTCCCGCTCAGTTCAGAGGATTGCTTGAGCTGTTGCGAGTGAGCGGCGCGATCGCTGATGACGCCCTGTTGCCGTTCCGGCACGCGCGATAACCTGCACAGGTTCTGTGCGGCATGCCAGTCGACACAGGCAGCACAGTCGACGGCAGTCGAGGGACGCGAGGGGAATCGTGGAGCGGCAGGGCGACGTGCGAGGGCACTACGAGGAGCTCGCGGCCGAGTACGACGAGCACTGGATCTACGGTCCGGAGTACGTTCCCTGGATGTCCGGCCGGATCGCCGAGGTGCTGCGGCTCAACCCCACAGACCGGATCGCCGACATCGGTTCCGGAACGGGCTTGTTCGCGAGGGAAGTTGCAGAGCAGGTCCAGCCACGTCAGCCGATCCTGTGTGTCGATCCCTCCGCCGCGATGCTCCGTCAGCTCGGCGCCCCACCTCCCCCCGCGCTGGCGCCGATCGTCGCCTCCGCCGAGGACATCGCCGAAGGGCGAGCGGAGTTGCCGTACGCACAACTCGACGCGATGTGGCTCAAGGAGTCGGTGCATCATGTGGCCGACCAGGCCCGGACGCTTCGGGGTCTGGCCGCCCGGCTCGCACCCGGGGGGCGGCTGCTGGTGGTGATGCTCCCCGCCACGATCGAGTATCCGCTGTTCAAGGCCGCCCTCGACCGCTTTGAGGAGCTTCAGCCGGACCCCGCGCTCATAGAGTCGCATCTGAGGGCGGCCGGGCTGGAGGCCGACCTCACACACGTCGAGCATGAACTACGCATCGACCGGGACAGGTACTTCGGCATGGTGCGCGCCCGGTATATGTCGCTGCTGTCGACCTTCAGCGACAGTGAGATCGAAAAGGGCATCGAAGAAATGCGGACGGCGCATCCGGAGCCTGTTCTGGTGTTCCCTGACCGGTTCGCGTTCGTCCTCGGACGGCGGCGGGGGAACGAGGCGTGAGCACTGTGGTCGACGAACGGCTGCGGCGTCTGAGGAACGAACTCGACGACCACGCGCGGATCGCCGATCGGTTGGGGCTCGATCTGGCACGGCCACTGCGGTCGCTGAACGACGGCTACCCGGAGAACGCCGTCGCTCTGGTCGGAAAGCTGGCCGAGAAGTTACTCAAGGAGCTGTGGCGTTACCACGAAATCGAAGGCGATCCTGCGACGAAGGCCCTGAACGACCTCGTCAAGCGCTGCCGACCGTACATCCGCAGCAGCACGGTCCTGGACGCCCTGGACGACATCCGACGGCTCCGTAACCGGTCCACGCACGACGGATACGACATCAGCGACGAGGACGGCCTGCTGGCCGTACGCAGGCTCGTCGACGTGCTGGTCTGGTTCACCGACACGGGAAGCGTGGCGTTGCTCGACGGTGAGCCCGGCATGGCCCCTGAAGTCGCGCGGCGCTGCGAGTTCCTCGCCGGCCTGTATCTCACGCTCGGCTACCGCCAGGCGAAACGGTTCGTGCTCAGCCGGGACACCGTGTATCAGTTGTTCTGCCGCGAGTCGGGAGTACGACTCGAATACGTGGAGCTGATGCTCTCCCAGGACGCCGATGACCTGAGTACGGTCCTCGCCTCCAGCGGCGGCGAGTTGTTGCGCACCCGACTGCCCAAGCTCACCCGGTTCGTCGTCCTCGACGACGACTGCGGAAACCCCTCCGACCCGTTGCGTCAGCTCCTCGGCGGGGACTTCCGGATCGTGCGCTACGACGGCTTTCTCGACACCATCGTCAATCTCGACAACCACCTCGCCCGCGTCGCCTCCGTCGTTGCGCCGGTCGAACCGCGGACCGTTGTCACCGCGGCCACACTGACCACCGACCCGCGCACCGGCGAAGCAGGGGTGGAACAGTCCGGAAACGCGGCGGAGCTGCTGTCCCGTCTAGCTCAGGGCAACGCGAACGTTCTGGTCACCGGACGTCCCGGAAGCGGAAAGAGCACACTGTTGCGCTCACTCGCGACCGACCCGGAGATCCACCGCTTTCGCTTCTACTTCGACCTCGGGCTCAAACCGAAGGACGAACCGTTCTCCGAGTACGCGGGCCGTCTCGTGGCACCTGCCTTGGCGCCTTCGGACCGCTCCCGCGCGTTCGACCTCTTTCTCTACCTGATCCGCTCCGGGACCGCGCTGTGTGTGCTCGATGCCGTCGATGAAGGCGTCGAGGAGTCGAGCCCCGCGGGGTTCTTACGGCTCTTCACCGATCTCGCCGCCGTCCTGTCCGCCGAATCGGCGGTGGTCATGAGTTCACGGGTGTCCTTCCTCGCGGACTCGCCCCAGGTACGCCAGCTGCTGGACAGTGGCGCGGGCCGCTCCGAGCAACTGGTCGAGCAGATGTACGCGAACGGCCTCGACCCATCGCGCGTACCGCACTTCCACGTCGTACGCCTGGCCGAACCCGAGGCCACACCGCTGGAGAAGCAGCTCGTCGCCGTGCTGGACCTTCCGCCGGGGCAGAGGCTCGCGGACATACTCGGAGCACACATCACACGGACGTTGGCCCAGCGAGGACGGCCCGACCTTGAGGCGCGGCTGCCAGCCGCGTTCGGACACGCCTTCCTCTCCGACCAGACCGTGTTCTCTCTCCTTGACCTGGTCCGGCGGTTGGGGGCCGAAGCCTTCGCGGACGGACGGCTGGATCTCGACGCCTGTGTCCTTGGACCGTTGTTGCGACCTGCCGGGCCTGATCACGTCGCTCTTGCGCACAGCGCATATCAGGAACTTCTTGCCGCCCGGTATCTCACTGATCCATCACATCAAGACGAGGCGGCGGGTTTTCCCGGAGGTGTCTTCCTCACCGAGCAAGTACGCGCCTTCCTGGCCGGAATGCCCAGTCGGCTGCGGACCGACGACTGTGTGCTGCCCAGTGGTGCGTATCTGGTCGGCCCGGCTGAGCGGCTGCTGATCCGCCGGGTCCGACACCCTGTGCGGTTCGACCGTGACGCCGTGACCGTCGCACGCTATCGCCGCTTCCTCAACGCCCTCGAAACAGACGGTACTTCACGGTGGGACCACCCGAACCAGCCCGCCGACATCACACATCGTCCCGTGATCAACCGACTACGACGACCCGACTACTACGAGAACTCGTGCTACGACGCTCACCCCGCCGTCTGCGTCAGTTGGTGGAGCGCGTACGCCTTCGCCGCCTTCGAAGGGAAGCGGCTGCCGACGGCGCTCGAATGGGAAGCTGCCGCACGAGGAAACGACGGCCGGCTCTTTCCCTGGGGCGACGCCCCGGACGGCGATCGCGTCAACTGCGCCGACACCTGGGTCGGCCGACCCGTCGTGACGTACCAAGCCTGGTACCGGGACTTCGCGGGAGACGCCCTTCGCAGAGCATGGGTGACACCGGTCGGAGAACGCCCGGGCAACCGTTCCCCGTTCGGTCTCCTCGACATGGTGGGCAATTGCTGGGAATGGACTTCCACCAGCCCGGACGACTCCGGCGAAGCCGTCATCTGCGGTGGTAGTTACGACAACCCGTTGCGCGCCACACAAGCCAGTTCCAAGGGCATTTATCGAAAGAACGGTGCAAGTAACGCGGTCGGCTTCCGATGTGTGCAATCCGCCAGCGACGAAAGCAGCACCTGCGGGACAGAGGAGCCGACGACATGAGCGGCGGGCAGCCACGGTACGGAACCATCGTCGACACACGACTGAGTGGCGGAGGACCGAGTGGTGTACTCAGCTCCTACATCATTCGCGACGACGAGGACGAGCGGTACTACAGCTTCGACTACCGGCACATCGTGACCGAGGGATTCCGGACCATCCGCGCGGGGGAACACGTGCGTTTCCACATCAGTGCCGAGAGTCCTGACCGGGCCGAGTTCGTGATCCGCCTTGGTCAGCCCGACCCTGCCGAGTACTACCGGTGACCGACAGCGCTCCGCTCCTCAGCACGGTCACAGGGTCGCGCCAGGAATTGACCGTCGTCCTGCCCGTGCGGTTGAAGCGCATTCCCGACTGGACGGAAGGGCCCTTCCCGTTCGAGCTGGGTAGCCGCCGCACCGACGCCGAAACCCGGTCGACCTACTTCGCTCCCGCCTCCGCCCGAGCCCTGTACGGAGGGCCTGGACGGCCCCGGCGCTGGCACCTGCCCACAGATGTCAAGCACGATGGGCTGCATCTGATCGGCCTGGAACTTCTCCGTGCCGCCAGCGCACGCGACCCCGAACACGCCCTCGCCGTACTGCACTTCAGTGTGGAGAGACCGCTCCTGCCCATCCTCCGGGCACTGGCCGGACGACGGTCGGAGGTCAGTGCCGAACCGCTCACCGGGTGCTTCGATCCCACCACACTCCTCGTGGATGTCGCCGACGTACGCACTTCCGGCGTACCGTTCGCCATTGCCCGGCCCTACTCGGTCGCCTTCATGACGCCGACGCCACAACACACTCCTGCGCTCCGCACAGGCCCGGAGAGAGAACTTCCCGCCGATGCCGACCGCTGGTTGTGGCAACTGGCCTCCCGCTCCACACCAGACGACTTCCCCGTCCCACCAGAGACCGCTCACGCGCAGCTCAAAGACGCCGTCCGCATCTCGGCGGACTGGAGCGCCCTGGTACTTCGGCAAGGCGCTGCCTTCCTCGGTCACCGGCCCGATACGGGACAGGGCGACTTCTTCGAATTCGGTGCCCTGCACTCCCGCACGGTCTATCTCGACGCCCTGCTCCTCGGCGTTCTCCAACGCGATCACATCGATGAACTCACCGACGAACTATCGGGCGTGTTCGACTCCTCGCGACTCGCACGACGCGTGGCCACCCTGGAGAGGAACATCGCCGTCTTTCGCAGCACCTACTGGCGACAGCACCTCACAGCCCACGGGCCCGCGAACGACCTGCTGCTCGCTTTCCACAACCAGCATCGGCTACCCGCCCGCTTCGACGAGATCCTTGCTGAAGCGGGCGACTACAGCAGGCTCGTACAGACCCAGGAGAGTCAGCAGATCAGCGGCGCTCTGGGGCTGCTCACCATCCTCGGCCTGCCACTGGGCACCGCCCTCGGCATTCTGCAGGTTCTCGACGACCACTCCGTGACACACCTGCTCATCTCTCTCGGGCTGTCCGTCGCTGCCACAGCGGCAGCCCTGACGACACGGTACGGGCGCCTGGTCCTGTCGTCGCTGCGAGGCGGAATCGGCAGGGTGTAGGCCCCAGCGCGAGTAGGTGAGCGGCCATGTCCGGCCGCGCCGCCCCCTCATGTGCCGGATCAGCTACGGTCCGTGGCTTTCGGATGCCCGGTGCCCGCGAAGGTGATCCAACAGGTGTCGCGGGCGGTGTCCAGGAGGTACCGGACGCGGCCGCCGCCGGTGACCTCGACCTGTCACTGCTCGCAGGTCTGGCCCCGGTGAGTGCCGTGGGCCAGGCTTCCCTTGAGCCGGTGGTGGCGGGGTGTCTCGATGGTCGGGTTGGGGTGGGTGCGCATGGTGACCCAGGCTCGGTAGGTGTTCTCCCGGGCCTGTTGGGCGAGGTTCTCCCAGCCTTTGGCCGAGGCGGCGTCCGCGAAGCGGACTTCCCAGTGGCCGTCCGGTGCCGGTGGTGCGGCGCGATTTCCGCGGCCGACGCTCATGCGACGTCCCGGGGGTCGGGTACCGGGCCGTAGTCCTCGGAGTGGTCTCGGGTCGGCGCGGCCAGTAGTTCGGGGTCGGAGTAGACCTCTGCGGTGTGCTGCCAGGCGATGAGCAACTGGGCGACGGACGCACTGTTGCCGACGGAGTCGGCGGCCCGCATGGTGTCGACCAGTTCGACGGCGAAGGCGTGGACGTCGGGCTCGGGGAGGAAGCGCACCCAGGGGAACGCGTCCGGCAGTATGTCGAGGAGCAGTTCCATGCTGCCGGGCTCGCGGCGGGCCATCGCGACCAGCATCCGCGTGGCCGCCGACACCACGGTCTGGTCCTGCTCGGCCCGCGCCGCGGTGGTGAGCACCAGGTCCTCGCCGTCTCTGCGGTGCAGGAGCAGTCTCGGCGAGTCCTGGAGCCGGGCCAGCGTCCGCTTGTTCTTGTTCACCAGCTCGGAGAAGTTCACGGCGGCGCTCTCGGTACCCATGACTTTGAAAGTACTTCGAAATTCGCATGGACACCATCGCTCACGAGCGCCCTCACTCAAAAGAGAGCAGACGGGTCTCCGCCGTGTCGGGGAAGGGCTTGGCCCACCAGTGGTCGTAGCGGCGGTAAGGGGTGAGGTCGCCGCGGGTGGTGAGGAACGTGGTCAGGGTGGCGGCCTCCGCGGTCAGGGATTGCCAGGTGGACTCGGGGAGAGGGTGGAAGGCCGTGGCCTCGATGCCTGTGGCGAGCGGGCGCCACACGCCCGCCACGTGGCCGTCCACGAGGAGGGTGGGGAGGACGTCGCCGTTCACGCGGATCACGTACGTGCGGTAGTCCGTGGGGAGGAGGCGGGAGCGGTCGAGGTAGGCGAGGAGGGGGCTGTCCCACATGGCCATCAGGCGGGGTGGGGCGGGGGTGTCCGGGGAGGGGCGGGGGGCGCCCGGGAGGTCGTAGAGGACCTCCTTGCCGTCCGCCTGCTCGAAGAGTTCCAGTTCGCCCGCGTCCGTGAGGGACCGCAGCGCCGCTCGCGCCCGGTGGCGGCCGACCAGGGCGAACTGGGCCATGTCCGCGAGCGTCGCCGGGCCGAAGCCGGAGAGGTAGCGGCGGATCAGGGTTTTCAGGCCCTCGGCGGCGGCCTCCGGGTCGGTGAGCGACGGGGGTGGGGTGGCGGTGACGTACGACTGGCGGGTGGTGAAGGACCAGGGGGCGCCGGTCGGTTGGTGCCAGAGGGGGGGCGTACTGGCGCAGCAGGCGGTGGGCGGCGGTGGGGAGGGGGGTGCCGAGGTGGGTCTCCAGCCAGGTGCGGAGGTCGGCCGCCGTACGGGGGTGGGTCTCCGCGTACTTGAGGAGGGGCGGGAGTACGGCGTCGGCGTCCTCGGCGGTCAGGCCGGAGGCCCTGAAGCGGGGGTCTCGCAGGCGGGAGCCGCGGAGGGTGGGTTCCATGGCCTCGCGAAAGGGGGCGTAGTCGTCGGCGTGGACGGTGTGGAGGGTGATCCGCATCAGGGTCGTACGGACCAGGTGGCGGTCGGTGAGTGCCTTGTCGAGGGTCGTCGGGTCGAAGCGGGACAGGCGGTTCCACAGGGCGATGTACGGGGAGGCCGGCTGCTGGGCCTGGAGGGCCACGATGCGGCGTACCGCCTCGGTCACGTCCAACGGCGCGCGGGCGAGGAGGAGTTGGCGGGCGAGCGTCGCGCGGTTGAGGGCACGGGCGGTGAGTTTCTTGGTCCCCATGGCGCGATTCTGCCGTAGCGGGGTCCGACGCCGTCCGATGCGGTTCAGCGCCATCCGATGCGGTCCGGTCCGACGCAACAGGCCCTGCCCCACGCGGAGGTGAGGCAGGGCCTGAAGGGAACAGGGGAGCAGGGGAGCAGGGGAACTGCGGTGAGCGAGGCTCGGCGCGCTACGGCGTCGACGTGCTCGCCTCCCCCTTCGTCAGCAGCCACTCCTCGTGCAGCGCGCCCAGCGGGATCTTCGTCTGGAAGATCGGGGTGCCGAAGATGGAGAGTTGGAGATTGAGGGTGCCGGTGAGGTCGATGCCGCCGTAGAGGGCCCAGGAGCCGGTGGCGGAGCCGGTGCCGTCCGCCGAGCCCTCGGCCGTCGCGTCGGCCTCGGCGCGGAGGTACGGGGCGACGTCGGCGGTGACGCCGACCGTGCCGTAGAGGCCGACCGTCGCCTCGGCGCCCATCGCGGCCTTGACGTCGCCGACGGCGGTGACCGTCGTCTTCAGCGGCTCGCCGCTCATGTTCGACTCGCTCACCCCCTGCCAGCCCTTGGCCCAGGTGAAGTTGCCGCCGACGCGGAAGTCGCCCTTGAGGTCCTGCTCGACGTCGACCGTCACGCGGCCGTCGGCTTCCACCTGGAAGTAGCAGACGAGGTCGAGGTTGACGACGATCGGGACCGGGCCGACCTGGATCACGGGGTCGGCGTGCAGTTCGGCGAAGGGGATACGGATCGGCTTGCCGTCGGTCGAGCCCGCCGCGCGGCCCTTCAGCGACCACTGGGAGGCCCAGTCGCCGGTGAGGCCCAGGAAGGCGCCGCCGGGCGAGGAGCCCGTACCGGATCCGGAACCGTCGTACGAGAAGGCGACCTCGGGGGCGAGCTGGACGAAGCCCTCGACCGACGCGGCGGCCGAGGCGGGGGCGCCCGGCGCGGTCTCCACGGCGGCGCCGACGTCGATGCGCAGGCTGCCCAGCGGGAGCTTCGCGCCCTCGGGGCCGAAGGTGAGGTCACCGGTCTTCGCCCAGGAGACCTTCACGCCCTGGACGAGCGGGTCGACCTTCATGGTGGACGGGTCGACGGGGACGGTGCCGTCCGCCTCGCCCTCACCCAGCACGGAGTTGAGCTTGGCCGGCTCCGTCTCGACCGTCGTACCGCCGTCCGCGGCCGTCTCGACGACCTCCGTCACCTTGGCCAGTACGCCGTCGGGTGCGCCGGGCGCGGGGGCGCTGGCTATGACGTCGCCTACGGCCACGGCGGGCTTGGACTTCGCGTCACCGGAGTCGGCGGCGGAGCCGGCACCGGAGTCCGTACCGGCGTTGGAGCCGGAGCCGGAGTCCGTACCGGAGTCGGAGCCGGAGTCGGAGTTGGAGCCCTTGTCCGACGAGGATTCCGACGGTGTCGCCGACGGCTCGGCGTCCGAGGCGGCCGACGACGAAGGTGCCGAGATGACCGCCCGGCCGCTCTTCCGGTCGTACGAGGCGACCTTGAGCGCGGACTTCTTGGCCTTGCCCTGGTCGACGGCGTTCGCGTCGGCCACGGCGGTGGGGGTGGCGTCGCCGTCCGGGGCGGAGACGACGGCGAGTTGTTCCTCGACGGCCCCGGGTTCGGGGCTCTCGGCCGTCGTGGCCGCCGCCTTGTCGACGGTGGAGGGGGAACCGGAGGCGGAGCAGCCGGTGGTCAGCAGGGTCGCGACGGTGATCGCCGACAGTGCCGACAGCAGGGCATGTCTTCTGAGCTCGTGCACGCGTGAGTCCTCGGGAGCGGTGACAGGGGGGTGCGCTTCAGGAGGGAGGAGATGAGGAGATGAGGAGATACGGCATCCAGGGGGCGGGTCGCGACGACACAGCCGTCCGCATGACCCAGGCGGGCCGTGTGACAGCGCGCACGCGGCGGTTACCCCCCAGTAGCCACGCATGAGCATGCCAGGCCTACGGGTGGGTCGCGGACCACTTCCCGTACGTCACGCCGGTGACTTGGGTCACATTCCAGTACGGCCCAACTGTCGCTCCCGACAAGGGAGTTGAGGAATCCGGCCATCAGCGCGCGCAGGCGGCCGGGCTGGTCGAGGTGGACGTCGTGGCCCGCGCTTGCCCTGTGGCCGGGCGGCGCCCCCCGTGACATCCGGCGATCGGCGCCTCGCGCCCCCAAAAAAAGGGCGCGATCCCCCGTCGAGAACGCACCCCGGCCCAGAACGCATCCCAGCCCAGAACGCACCCCGGCCCAGAACGCGCCCCAGCCCGTAACACGCCCCAGCCCATAACACGCCCCAGCCGACATCGCGCGCCCTAAAGAACGCCCCCCTCCCCCCGAAACGCCCGCCGGTACGCGTACGGGCTCGTCCCCACCACCCTCTTGAAGCGGTCGCGGAAAGCCGTCGGGGAGCCGAAGCCCGCCTGGGTGGCGATGCGTTCGACCGTGTGGTCGGTGGACTCCAGGAGGTACTGGGCGCGGCGGACCCTCGCCCGGTGCAGCCACTGCAACGGCGTCGTGCCGGTCTGTTCGCGGAAACGGCGGTTCAGGGTGCGGGCGCTGGTGCCGGCGTGGAGGGCGATGTCGTCCAGGGTCAGATCCCGCTCCACGTTCTCCTCCAGCCAGCGCAGCAGGGGCTCCATCGCCGCGCCGGCGGGGGCCGGGGGCTGGTCCTGGACGATGAACTGGGCCTGGCCGCCCTCCCGTTCGAGGGGCATGACACACATCCGCGCGGTGAACGCGGCGACCGCCGAGCCGTGGTCCTTCCGGATCATGTGCAGACACATGTCCATGGCCGCCGCCGCGCCCGCCGAGGTCAGGAACTGGCCGTTGTCGACGTAGAGGACGTTCGGGTCGACGGTGACGAGGGGGTGGCGGGCCGCCAGGTCGGGAGCCGCGATCCAGTGCGTCGTGGCGCGCAGCCCGTCCAGCAGTCCCGTCGCGGCGAAGATGAACGCGCCCACGCAGACCGAGGCGATCCGCGTCCCGCTCGCCGCCGCCGCGTGCAGCGCCTCCGTCACCCCCGGCGGCAGCGGCACGGTCGGGTCCTCGGTCCCCGGCAGGATGATCGTGTCCGCGTCGGCCAGCGCCTCCAGACCGTACGGCGCCCGCACACTGAACGGCCCCGCCTTCACCTCCCCGTCCGCCGCCGCCGCGCAGACCCGCACCCGGTACGCCTCCCGCCCGTCCGGCAGCCGGGCCCAGCCGAAGGTGTCGACGGGGGCCGACATGTCGAAGGGGATCACGTTGTCCAGCGCCAGTACGGCCACGGTGTGCATGGCGCGAGCGTAGGGGGGCGCCGGGTTCTCGCCAAGCGCCGGTGAGCTGCAGGGCTCCGGGTGCGCGCCCGAGGGGACCACATTCACCGCACTCACCGCACTCACCGCACTGGCGAGACACTGGCGGGACACTGGCGGGACCGCTGGCGAGAATCCGTTGACCTATGGCCATCCCGCCACTACTCCCCATCCCGCCCACCCCATAGCGTCCCCCCGTGACCAAGTTCCTGCTCTCCCTCCACGTCCTCGCCGCGATCATCGCCGTCGGGCCCATCACCGTCGCGGCCAGCATGTTCCCGCCGAGCGCGCGCAAGGCGCTGGCCGAACCCGGGAGCGAGCGGGCGGTGTCGGCCGTACGGCTGCTGCACCGGATCTGCCGGGTGTACGGCGGTGTGGGCATCGCCGTACCCGTCCTCGGGTTCGCCACGGCGATGAGCATGGGTGTGCTGAAGGACCCCTGGCTGATCGTGTCGATGCTGCTGACCACCCTCGCGGCGATGGTCCTGCTGGCGCTGGTGCTGCCCCGGCAGGAGGAGATCCTGGAGGGGCTCGGCGGAGATGCCGGGGTCGGCGGTGACGTGGAGGCGGGCGGGACCAGGACGACGACCGGCCCCGCGGCGACCACGGCGACCACGGCGACCACGGCGACCACGGCGACCACGGCGACCACGGCGACGAAGACTACGAAGGTGACCAAGGCCACCGCTCAACTCGCCATGTTCACAGGCGTGTTCAACCTGCTGTGGGCCACGGTCACGATCCTGATGATCGTCCGCCCCGGTTCGACCACCGGCGCGTGAAGCGCTCCCCGCATCCCACCCGCTTCCCACCGGCCCTCGCGCGGGTGCATGATCCGGCCATGCATCCACACCAGTCCCCCTCCCAGGCCTACCTCGCCTCCGTTGCCGCCCGGCTCGCCACCGACGGCTGCCAGACCTGGTGGGAGGACTGGGGCGGGGTGCCCGTACTCATAGGGCGGCGGGCCGACTTCCGGCTGCGGTGGCTGGGCAAGATGCATCTGTTCACGATGGCGATCGCCGTCCCGGAGATCACGATGGCGACGATCGGTACCTTCACCTTCCAGGCGATGGAGTACGCCAAGCGCATCAAAGGCGGACTGCCGGCCGGGGTACAGACCGGGATCGGTATCTTCCCCGTGCTGGTCAGCGACCGGGTGGACCCGGCCGCCATGCAGTGGGCGGAGGCGCAGGCGCGCCATGACTGGGGCATCATGGCCCGGCCCGTCGTGGTCGACAGCGCGCGCCAGTACGTGGGTATCTGTCGGCGCAAGGGTTTCGTGGGCAGGGCCTACGCGTCGCACATGCTCAAGAAGGGCACCCTCTACCTCGACGGCCGGTGACACGACGGTGGCACGGTGGCACCCCCGCCCCCGTCCCCCACCCCACGACCGCTCAACTCCGGGCCCTGATCAGCCACTCCTCGTCGACCGGCTCCCTCCGGAACCCCCGGGCCACCGAGGCCGCGACCAGCACCCACGCGCCGAGCACCAGGGTGAAGAAGGCCCAGGAGAGAGGCCAGACGGAGGCGTCCAGGGGCTCGGGGCGGCTGTGGAAGGAGAAGTACATGAGGGCGGCCGGCGGGACGGCGACCAGGAGCAACGGCCAGGCCAGGGCGTCCCGACGGCCGAAGTAGGCCGCGAGGAGCAGAAGGACCAGAGCGAGGACGATCAGCCCCGTGACGGTCACGGGGGTCGTCTCCGAGAGGGAACCCTCCAGCTCGGGCCGGTTGCGCAGATCCCAGGGAAGACAGACGCGGTACGCCGCCGCGGCGAGCGCGGCACCGAGCAGACGCGTCAGCCAGCGTTCCGGCCAGGGGCGCGTGCGCAGAGGGCGAAGCAGCTTCTCGGTCATGCGTACGAGGGTTGCCGGGCAGCCGCCGCGCCGACAGAGTACGGATACTCAGTCCGCCCTGAGCCACACAGCAGACCCCGCCCCCTGTAAGGGGCGCGGGGAACTGCGCGACCAGCCACGACGGCGCGACGGACGACCAACCACCCGCCCCACCCCACCCCTCCCCCGCCCCCCCTCAGCGGAGCGCCGTCGCCGACAACGGCTCCGCGATGTCCTCCAACGACCGCCGCTCCGCCCGCACCGCGAGAAACGCCGCCACCAGCCCCGCCGCGCACATCAGCCCCGCACCGATCTGGAAGGCGAGGACGGTGTCGGAGACGACCCCGGACTCGGTCAGCTCGGCGAAGATCAGCGGCCCGCTGATACCGCCGGCGGCCGTGCCGAGGGCGTAGAAGAAGGCGATGGCCATCGCGCGGGTCTCCATGGGGAAGACCTCCGAGACCGTCAGATACGCGCTGCTCGCCCCGGCCGAGGCGAAGAACAGGACGACGCACCAGCAGCCCGTCAGGGTCACCTCGTCGAGCGAACCCCGGCCGAAGAGCCAGGCCGTGACGAAGAGCAGGACACCGGACAGCAGATACGTCGACGAGATCATGATCCGCCGCCCGACCGTGTCGAACAGTTTGCCTCGCCCCGCGATATTGCCGACGACGGTCACTTCCAGCCCGTCGAGGATCCACACCGTGCCGAGGCCGATGACGATCGTCCAGTGCCAGCGCGACCAGGGCAGACGGTCCAGACGCGCCGGTACGGCGGTCGTGATCACCCCTGGCGACCCCGGCGACCCCGGCGAATCCGGTGAATCCGGTGAATCCGGCGAATCCGGGGATCCGGGGATCCGGGGGACTTCGGATCGGTGACGGACATGGGCTGCGGCTCCCTCCACATCGAGCGAACCCGGCCCGAGTGCCCCGCCCGGCGGGGCCTGCGCCCGGCCGCCGCGAGGGCACCCGAACGGCCTACGCCCCCAGCGCCCGCGACACCGTGTAGATCAGCAGGCCCGCCAGCGAACCCACCACCGTGCCGTTGATCCGGATGAACTGCAGGTCACGGCCGATGTTGGCCTCGATCTTCTTCGTGGTGTGCTCGGCGTCCCAGCTCGCGACCGTCTCGGTGATGAGGGAGGTGATCTCCGCGCGATAGGTGGTCACGACATGCACGGCCGCGCCCTCCAGCCACTTGTCGACCTTGGCCTGCGCACTCGGCTCGGTCGCCAGCCGGGTGCCCAGCGACAGCAGGGAGGTCCGGACCCGCAACCGCAGCTCGCTGCGCTCGTCCTCGGCGGCGGACACGATCATCGACCGTACGGCCGTCCAGGCGGAGGCGATCAGGTCCTGGACCTCGCCCCGGCCGAGCACCTCGCCCTTCAGCCGCTCCACCCGCGCCCGGGTGTCCGTGTCGGACTGGAGGTCGGTGGCGAAGTCGGTGAGGAAGCGGTCGAGGGCGCCGCGCGCCGGATGGGTGGGCGAGTCGCGCATCTCGGTGACGAAGCGGAGCAGCTCCTTGTAGACCCGCTCGCCGATGCGCCGGTCGACGAACCGGGGGGTCCAGCCGGGGGCGCCGCCCTCGACGGCGTCCATCACCTGCTCGTCGTGGAGTATCAGCCAGTTCTGGGCGCGGGCGCAGATCAGATCGACGGCCCGGCGGTGGCCGCCGTCGACGACGATCTTCTCCAGCATCTTCCCTATGCCGGGCGCGATCTCCTGGGCGCCCGCCCGCCGGGTGATCGCCTCCCCGACGACGGCCTGCACGTCCGAGTCGCGCAGCACGGTCAGCGCGCCCCGCAGCGCGGTCGCCAGCTCGGCCGTCACCCGATCGGCGTTCTGCGGTTCGGCGAGCCACGCGCCGAGCCGGCTGCCGATGCCGACGGCCCGCAGCCGCTGTCGTACGACGTCCTGGGAGAGGAAGTTCTCGCCGACGAACTCACCGAGCGAGACGCCCAGTTGGTCCTTCTTCGTGGGGATGATCGCGGTGTGCGGGATGGGCAGCCCGAGCGGATGGCGGAACAGCGCGGTCACGGCGAACCAGTCCGCCAGCGCGCCCACCATGCCCGCCTCGGCCGCCGCCGCGACATAGCCGGCCCAGGCGCCCGCGCCCTCGTGCGCGGCCCACTTGGCCAGGACGTACACCAGTGCGACGAAGAGCAGTAGCCCGGCCGCGATGAGCTTCATCTGCCGGACGCCGCGCTGCTTCTCCTCGTCGGCGGCGCTGAAGGTGGTCATGGTGCGGTGCGAGACACGCGGCTCGGCGGCCCGCGCCGCTCCGCCCGCCTCGCCCGCCTCGCCCGTCTCGTCCGCAGCTTCCGCCGCTTCCGCTTTCGTACGGTCCATTCACTCCACCCGTTCCCTGTCCCCCGTACACATTGTCCCGTTCCTCATCTCTTCAACACCCGCAGATCTTCAACTCTGCGGATCTTCAACTCTGCCGATCTTCAACTCTGCCGATCTTCAACTCTGCCGATCTTCAACTCTGCCGATCTTCAACTCTGCCGGTCTTCCACACCTGCGGACGTGACCCACTGCATGACCTACTCCCGGAACGGAACAGGAGTTCCCCGCGTCTGTCCGGGCGGGGGAACCGATCGGGGTTCCGACAAGCAGCCCTGACCCCATGACGCATGATGGGGTGATCACATCGGAGCCTCGGGGCTCCACAGCCCGAGGAGTAGCTCACCGCATGACCAGGCAGAACGGTTATGCACTGCTGGCGGCCATCGCCGCGCTGATCGTGGCCATCTCGGCCGCGATATACGTCGGTGTCGGCACCGACGACGGCACCCACCGCCAGGAGACATTCACCCGCGCGCCCCGCAACAGCGCCGCACCCGCCTCGACCGGCGTCTGGGTCGGCGCCTGGGCCGCCTCGCCGAGCGGGTCTGAGCCGGGCACCGAGACGGCGGGCCTCGCGGGCCGTTCGGTACGCAACGTGGTGCACACGACCGCCTCCGGTACGAGTGCCCGCGTCACGCTGTCCAATCTCTACGGCCAGCAGCCGCTGACCATCACCCACGCCTCGCTCGCCGTCGCCGCCTCGTCGGCCACCCCGGCCGCGGCGGCCGACACCATGCGCCGCCTCACCTTCGCCGGCAATCCGACGGTCGTCGTCGCCGCCGGTCAGCAGGTGGTGAGCGACGCCGTACGGGTGCCGATCCCGCACGACAGCGACGTACTGATCACCACCTACTCCCCGACGCCCTCCGGCCCGGCGACCTATCACGCGCACGCCCGGCAGATCTCGTACACCGCCGAGGGCGACCGGGTCGCGGACGTCACCGGGGTGCCCTACACCACGCAGACGATGCACTGGCGGTACGTCACCGCGCTGGACGTGCTGAGCAACGAGTCCGACGGCACGGTCGTGGTCCTCGGCGACTCACTCACCGACGGCGTCACCTCCACGGCCGGCGAGAACCGGCGCTGGACGGACGTCCTCTCCGGCCGTATCCGCGCCGCCGCCGGCTCCTCCGACACACCCCGCTACAGCGTCGTCAACGAGGGCATCAGCGGCAACCGCGTCCTCACCGACGGCAACGGCCGCCCCGCCGAGAACCCGAGCGGACTCTCCCGCTTCCAGCGGGACGTCCTCGGGCGGACGGGCGTCAGGGCCGTGGTGATCGACCTCGGCGTCAACGACATCCTGAAGAACCCCGGCCGGGCCGACCCCGAGGCCATCACCGAGGGCCTGCGCCGTCTCGTCGACCGGGCCCACGCCCGGGGCCTGCGGGTGGTCGGCGCCACCCTGATGCCCTTCCGCGGCCACCGCGGCTACTCCGACCAGCGCGAGTCCGTCCGCCAGGCCGTCAACGCCACCATCCGCTCGGGCGACGTCTTCGACACCTACGTCGACTTCGACAAGGCCCTCCGCGACCCCTACGACCCCCGCAGCCTCCGCCCCGACTACGACTCCGGCGACCACCTCCACCCCAGCGACAAGGGCTACGAACGCATGGCCGAGGTCTTCGACCTACAGAAACTCAAGGGTTCGGCACCGGCGGAGCTGTAGCAACACAGGGACGCGGGGAACGGCGCAATCTTTTAGGGGCGCGGGGAACGGCGCGAGCAACCACGACGCACCCGCACCCGCACCCGGCACACGACCTACCGTTCCCGCCCCCTACGCCGCTCCCGTTCCAGATCCCTCTCCCGCCGCTTCTCGTGCACCCGGTCGAGATGGGACGCGTGCAACTCCCGCCGGGCCTCACGCCGTTCCACCCGCTCCAACCTCCGCGCCTCCTTCAACCGCTGCCGCTCGGCCTTCGGCACCTTCCGCTCGACCCCGACCCCGCCCCAGAACGCGAACCCGGTGAGGATCACCCGAGGCGCCCCGGGATCCCCCGGCACCCCCTCCTCGCCGTGGTCGAACCCGCCCATGATCCCGATGCCCCGGACGACGACCTCGACCCCGGGCGGCACGATCACATTGATCCCGCCCATGATCGCCACGCAGTTGATCGTGACCTCACGCTCCGCGAACACCGCGTCCCGCAGATCCAGTTCCCCGCCGCCCCAGAACGCGAAGCAGTCGAACCGCGCGGGCACGGTCCACCGCCCCTTGCGCTCGAACCCGGACATGATCGCCACGCCCCACGTGGACGTCCCCTCGCCCCCGACGATCCGCTCCGGCCAACTCGCGCCCTCCCCGGGCCCCTTGACCAGCGACACGGACGGCGACGACGGCAACGACGACGGCACGACGGCCGGCGGCGCCACGGTCCCCGCCCCGGGCAGATCCCGGGTGATCGGCGCCAACTCGCCGTACGTCCGCGCCTTGTACGTCGCGTCCAGCCGCTCCTCGAACTCCTCCATGTCGAGCCGCCCCTCCGCGAGGGCGTCCCGCAACTGCTCGGAGACCCGTTCACGATCGGCGTCGGAGGCACGAAGATCCGCGGCGGCCGGAAGATCCGGCATGTCGTCCGTCATACGAATCAGCCTACGAGGAACCCCCGCACAGGGGCTACGACACAGCCGGCCCCGGCTCCCCCACCCGTTCGCCGGCCTCCTCCGCCCCCCGCCGCTCCGCCACCCGCTCCGCCTGCTGCGCGTACATCTGGGCGATCACGGCCTCGATGTCCGGCTCCCGCACGGAGAGGTCCACGAGCGGATACTCGGACGCGATCCGCGCCACCAGCGGGGCCGCCGACTCCGACGCCGGGAAGGCGAGCCACTGCCGGGGCCCCTCCACCCGTACGACGCGGGCGGGCCCGGCCTCGATCGGCGGCAACTCGCGCTCCAGGTCGACGACGAGGGTCCGCTCGCTCTCGCCCACCTCGTGCAGCCCGGTCAGCGGCCCGTCGTACATCAGCCGCCCGTGGTCGATGACCATCACCCGGCGGCACAGCTGCTCGATGTCCTGGAGGTCGTGCGTGGTGAGCAGCACGGTCGTGCCCCGCCCGGTGTTCAGTTCCCTGAGGAACTCGCGGACCTTCGCCTTGCTGATGACGTCCAGTCCGATCGTCGGCTCGTCCAGGTACAGCACCTCGGGGTCGTGCAGCAGCGCCGCCGCGATGTCCCCGCGCATCCGCTGCCCGAGCGAGAGCTGCCGTACGGGCACGTCCAACAGCTCGCCCAGTTCGAGGAGTTCGACACAGCGGTCGAGGTTCTCGCGGTAACGGGCGTCGGGGATGCGGTACATGCGGTGCATCAGCCGGTAGGAGTCGATGAGCGGGAGGTCCCACCAGAGGGTCGTGCGCTGTCCGAAGACGACTCCGATACGGCGGGCCAGCCGCGTCCGTTCCCGGGACGGGTCGATGCCGGCGACCCGCAGCCGGCCCCCGCTCGGTGTGAGGATGCCGGTCAGCATCTTGATGGTGGTGGACTTTCCCGCGCCGTTCGGCCCGATGTAGCCGACCATCTCCCCTCTCGCGACCGTGAAGGAGATCGAGTCGACCGCCCGCACCTCACGCCGCTCCCGCCGCAGGAACCCGGTCTTCTTCCGGACGTCGAAGACCTTCTCGACGCGGTCGAGTTCGATGAACATGCTGTCTGACGCCACGGCTCAGCTCCCTGTACTCCGGTACGAACGCAGCCCCGCCCGCCACACGAGCCCCGCCAGCGCGCAGCAGGCCACGCCGACCAGCGGGGGTGCGAAGGCCGTCCAGGACGGCAGGTCGAGGGGGTAGGGGCGGCCCAGGACGTACAGTCCGGGCACCCAGTTGACGAAGGCGAGCGGCAGGACGAAGGTCACACCGCGCAGCAGATCCTTGGCGAAGAGGGCCGGCGGGTACTGCAGCAGGGTCGCGCCGCCGTAGGTGAAGGCGTTCTGCACCTCGGAGGCGTCCTGCGCGACGAACTGGAAGGCCGCGCCGCCGACGAACACCGCCGCGAAGATCAGCCCGCCGCCGCACACCATCAGCGGGATCATCAGCGCCTTGACCGGCGTCCAGGCGATGTCGAGCGTGGTGAGCGCGTACCCGAGGACGAACAGTCCCTGGGTGACCCGGCCGAGGCGGCGCAGCGCGAACTTGTCCGCCGCGACCTGGGCGAGCACGGGCACGGGTCGTACGAGGAGGGTGTCGAGCGTGCCGTCGCGGACCCGGCGGCCGAGCCGGTCCATGGAGCCGATCATCAGATCCGCGAGCCCGAAGGCGACGGCGGAGGTGCCGTACAGCAGGGCGATCTCGGGGAGGGAGAAGCCTCCCAACTCATCCACCTGGGAGAACATCAGCAGGATCGCCACGAAGTCGAACGAGGTCGCCGCGAAGTTGCCGAAGGTCGTCATGGCGAAGGAGGCGCGGTAGGCCATCGTGGAGCGGATCCACATGGCGGCGATCATGCGATAGGCGCGCAGCCCGTCCCGTACGCGGTCGCCCACACCGTAGGCGTCGAACGGGTCCTCGGGCCCGACTCCCGCCATGGGCCGCTCGTCGAGGTCAGCCACCCTGGACCACCACCTTCCGGGTCGCCGCCGACTGGATCAGCCGCCCGACCGTGAGCAGGACCACCGCCCAGGTGAGCTGGAAGGCGTACGTCGCCCAGGGGTCGGCCTCGCCCAACAGGACGTCCGCCGGGGCCTGGAGCAGGGCGGACCAGGGCAGGAGGCGGGCGAGGTCGCCGAGGGCGCCGGGGAAGACGTTGAGCGGCAGGAGCATCCCGGAGAAGAAGACTCCGGTGAGCCAGGTGATCTGCATCGCTCCGGCGCCGTCGAGGAGCCAGAAGGCCCACAGGGCGACGATGTACCGGATCGCGAAGCTGACGAGGGCGCCGAGGGCGACCGCGACGAGACAGGCGAGCCAGGGCAGCGGGCCGCCGGGCAGGGCCAGGTCGAAGAAGAGGGCGCCGCACACCATGGGGACGACACCGCGTCCGAGCAGCTGGAACAGGGCGCGGCCCATGTCGGCGGCGAGCCACCACAGCTGGAGGTCGACGGGCCGGTACAGGTCGACCGCGATGTCCCCGGTCCGGATCCGTTCGATCAACTCCTCCTCGAATCCCACGCTGCCCAGTACCATCACCGCGAACATGGCCTGGCCGACCCAGACATAGGTGAGTGCCTGGGCCTGGTCGTAGCCGCCGAGGTGGGGCTTCTCGTGCCAGAGGGCCAGGTAGGTGTATGCGAGGATGAAGCCGAAGACCGTGTTGGTGAACACCCCCGCCGCGGTGGCCACCCGATATGTCGCGTACCGCCTGAAACCACCGGCGGCGACGGCGGCGTACAACCGCCCTGTGCCCACGAGGAAACCCCCATCCGCTGCGAAGAGTTAGGCGAAAGGCCGAGGCCTGGACCGATTCGGGCCGAAGCGAAGGAGCCTAGTCCGCGGCCGGAGGGGCCCGCCATGCGTTTTCGGGGGCGGACGGTGGCGCTCGTGAGGTGCGCATGGTGTGCGCTTGGGGTGTGAGGGGGACGTGACGCGATCCGGGAACGGATCGAACGGTACGAGAGTCTTAACTCAGGGGTTCAGAACCGGCCCGGAGCGGGCGTAAAGCGTACGAGGCCGTACGGAAATGAACGTACGACGCGAAAACAGGAGCACGGCAGCACGATGAGCGACGAGCCGCAGCCGAAGCGGAACGATCCGGGCTGGGCGCCGAGGGATCCGGAGCGACGCACTCCGGGCGCGACTCCGGGGTCCGGCGACAACGCCGCCAAGGGGAGCACCGACGGCGAGCCCGGCACGACACCGGCCACCGACCCGCCCCCGACCGACGGGCCCACCTCCGCCCTCCGAAGGCCCGACAACCGCCCCGACCCGACACCGAGCGGACCGCCGGGGGCGAGGCCTGGCGGGCAGTCCGGCACGGCAGCCGGTGGGCGTCCGGGTGGGCGGTCCGGCGCGGCGCCCGGCGGCAAGCCTGGCTCGCGGTCCGGTGCGGCGGACCGCGGACGGCCCGATGGGTCGTCCGGTGCCGCGCCCGGTGGGCGGTCCGGCGCGGCGTCCGGTGCCGCGCCCGGTGCCGCGCCCGGTGGGCGGTCCGGCGCGTCGCCCGGCGCGGCATCCCCTGGCTCGGCACCTGGCTCGGCACCCGGCTCGGCACCCGGCTCGGCACCCGGTGGGAAGCCTCCTGCCGGAAGTGGCCGGGCGGCCGAGGCCGACTCGGCGTCCGCGTCCACGTCCACGTCCGCATCCACGTCCACGTCCACGTCCACGTCGGCATCCGCGTCCGCGTCCGCTGCCGGTGGCAAGCCCTCCGGGGACCGTGGTGGGCAGGCGCCCGGTGCCGGGGTCCCGGACGCGCGGGCCGCCAGGGCTGCCAGGGCGGCGCGGGCCGCCAAGGCCGCCGGCGCGCTGGGCGCCGGCGCGGCCGGCGCACGTGACACCGGCCCCGGCGCCGTCGCCGGACGTGACGGCACCCCCTCCGGAGCCTCCTCCCCCTCCTCCGGCGGCACCCCCTCCTCCACCCACGACGCCAAGTCCCCCCGGACCCCCGGCGCGGCGGGTGGCACGGCAGGTGGCGGCGCCGATGACACCCCCACCACCACCCTGGCCATCACCCCGGCCCGCAAAGCAGGCGCCGCCGCCACCGCAGGCGCCGCCGCCGCGGGCACCGCCGCCACCGCGGGCCCCGGGGCCGACACGCCCACGCAGGCCCTCGGTGTCATCCCCGCCGGGAAGGCCACCGCGGTCGTGCCGGACGTCACCCCGGACCCCGCCCCCGACGGCGGCAAGGCGAAGAAGCGCAAGCGGCCCAAGCGGACCGGGTGGAAGCGGCTGATCCCCACCTGGCGCTTCGTGCTCGGCGCCTTCGTGATCGGACTGATGCTGATCGCCGGCGCCTTCGTGCTCGGCTACAACATGGTCCACATCCCGAAGCCGCAGGACGCCGCGACCAAGCAGTCCAACGTCTACCTCTACGCGGACGGCACCCAGATCGCCCGCGACGGCGAGGTCAACCGCGAGAACGTCCCGCTGTCGAAGGTCTCCAAGGCCGCCCAGCAGGCCGTACTCGCCGCCGAGGACCGCGACTTCTACTCCGAGCCGGCCATCGACCTCAAGGCGATGGCCCGCGCGGCCTGGAACACCGCGACCGGCAAGGGCAAGCAGTCCGGCTCGACGATCACCCAGCAGTACGTGAAGAACTACTACCTGGCCCAGGACCAGACCGTCACCCGCAAGGTGAAGGAGTTCTTCATCGCGATCAAGCTGGACCGCGAGGTCACCAAGGACGAGATCCTGGAGGGCTACCTCAACACCAGCTTCTTCGGCCGCAACGCCTACGGCATCCAGGCCGCCGCCCAGGCCTACTACGGCGTGGACGCCGACGAACTCACCGCCGAGCAGGGCGCGTACCTCGCCGCCCTGGTCAACGCGCCGAGCATGTACGACGTCGTCGCCCACCCCGAGAACAAGGACGCGGCCGTCGCCCGCTGGAACTACGTCCTCGACGGCATGGTCAAGGAGGGCTGGCTCAAGCAGTCCGAGCGGACCGGCGCGAGGTTCCCGATGCCAAAGCAGGCCACCACGTCCAGCGCCTTCTCCGGCCAGCGCGGCTACCTAGTCGAGGCCATCAAGTCGTACCTCATCGAGCACAAGATCATCGATGAGAAGGCACTGGAGAACGGCGGTGGCTACCGCATCACCACCACCATCCAGCCCAAGATGCAGAACGCCTTCATCAAGGCCGTCGACGACCAGCTGATGGACAAGCTCGACAAGAAGAACCGCAAGATCGACAACCATGTCCGCGCCGGCGGGGTCTCCATCGACCCGAAGACCGGCAAGGTCATCGCGATGTACGGCGGCATCGACTACACCAAGCAGTACGTCAACAACGCGACCCGCCGCGACTTCCAGAACGGCTCGGTCTTCAAGCCGTTCGTGTTCACCTCCGCCGTGGAGAACGCCTCCAACAACCAGAGCGGCCAGGCGATCACCCCGAACACCATCTACGACGGCACCAACAAGCGCCCCGTGGTCGGCTGGCCCGGCGGGACGTACGCCCCCGAGAACGAGGACTACGTCAACTACGGGGACATCACCGTCCGCCAGGCCACCCAGAGTTCCGTGAACTCGGTGTACGCGCAGATGGCCGTGGACGTCGGCCCCGAGAAGGTCGAGAAGACCGCGATCGACCTCGGACTGCCCAAGAACACCCCGGACATGAACCCGTACCCGTCCATCGCCCTGGGCACCGCCACCGCGAGCGTCCTCGACATGACGGAGGCGTACGCCACGCTCGCCAACCACGGCAAGCACGGCACGTACACGATGATCGAGAAGATCAGCAAGGACGGCGAGGTGATCAAGCTGCCCACGACGGAGTCCACCCAGGCCGTCAGCCGCAAGGCCGCCGACACCACCACGGCCGTCCTGCAGAGCGTCGTGGAGAGCGGCACCGCCACCGCCGCCCAGGCCTCCGGCCACCCGGTCGCCGGCAAGACCGGCACCGCCGAGGAGGACAAGGCGGCCTGGTTCGCCGGCTACACCCCGGACCTCGCCACCGTCGTCTCCGTCATGGGCCAGGACCCCAAGACGGGCGCCCACAAGCCGCTGTACGGCGCCATGGGCCTGCCGCGCATCAACGGCGGCGGGGCGCCCACGGAGATCTGGGCGCAGTTCACCAAGGAGGCCCTGAAGGGCAAGAAGGTCAAGGAGTTCGACCTCGACCTCCAGGTCGGCGCGGACGTCGTCATCACCCCGCCCAGCACCCCGGCCGACGAGCCGGGCGCGACGGGCGAGGAGGAGACGGACGGCCCGACCGACGGTGACACCGACGGCCCGGCCGACGGCGGCACCGACGGCGGCACCACCACCGGCGGCACGCCCACGACCGACGGCGGCACCACCTCCACCGGCGGCACGGCCACGGACGGCGGTACGACGTCCACCGGCGGCACCACCACCGACGGCGGCGCCACGTCCACGGGCGGTACGACGACGGACGGCGGCGCCACCTCCACCGGCGGCACCACGACCGACGGGGGAACGACGGACGGCGGAGCGACCACAGGGGGCGACACCTCGGTGGGACCCTTCGGCTAGCCGAGGTGACCGCGACTGCTCAGTGGCCGGAGGTGGCCTTCAACCCCACCACGGCCACGAGCAGCAGACATACGAAGAAGATCCGGGCGGCGGTGGTCGGCTCCCCCAGCCACACCATGCCGACGACCGCCGCCCCGGCCGCCCCGATCCCCACCCACACGCCGTACGCGGTACCGATGGGCAGGGTACGGGCGGCGTAGGACAGCAGCAGCATGCTGGCGACGATGCCGGCGCCGGTGAGCACGCTCGGCAGCGGGCGGGTGAATCCATCGGTGTACTTCATCCCGATCGACCAGCCGACTTCGAGTACTCCGGCGACGACGAGCAGAACCCAGGCCATGACGGCACCTCCGTGATCCGTGAAGGGAATCGGGGTGCGTCGTCTTGTCGAATCCCGGTGCGGGTCCCGGTACGGCGCGTCTCGTCGGGCGTCTTCAACGGTAGCAAAACAGAGGCGTGAGGGGCTGGTGACCATGGTCACCAGCCCCTCACGCCTCTACCGACAGTGGAATCAGAGATACAGGCCGGTGGAGTCCTCCGACCCCTCGAACCGGTCCGCGGCCACCGCGTGCAGATCACGCTCCCGCATCAGCACGTACGCCACGCCCCGGACCTCGACCTCGGCGCGATCCTCGGGGTCGTAGAGGACCCGGTCGCCGGGCTCGACGGTCCGGACGTTCTGGCCGACCGCGACGACCCCGGCCCAGGCGAGGCGCCGGCCGACGGCCGCCGTCGCGGGGATCAGGATGCCGCCGCCGGAACGCCGCTCGCCCTCGGCGGTGTCCTGCCGCACGAGCACACGGTCGTGGAGCATCCGGATGGGCAACTTGTCGTGCTGGGTCTTCTCGCTCACACCCCGAACCTACCGTCCTCGTCAGGCCCTACGGCGCCGGGTGCTGAAGGCCAGGAGCCCGACCACACCGACGACCACGAGGGCGACGGGCACGATGCGCTCGATCCGGGGCGCCCCGTCCTCGTCGACGAACTGGCCCCGGACATCGCTGACGACCCGGTTGACCGAGACGTACGCCTTGCCCAGGGTGTGGTCGATGTTGGAGACGACCTTGGCCCTGGCGTCGCCCACGATGGTCTTCGGATGCACACGGACGCCGATCTCGTCGAGCGTCTCGGCGAGGGTGTCGCGGCGGCGCTTGATGTCCGCCTCGATCTCGGCCGGGCTTCTGGTGTCCGAGGTATCCGCCACCGCGCTGCCTCCCGTTGTCGGTTGTCCCTGAAATCTCTTGGTGAAATCTCTTGGTTGCGGACAGTCTGTCAGCTCCACCCGCCGCCGCACTGCCAGGGCCCGCCATTACGCTGGACCGATGAGCGAGCGACTCCAGCCCGGTGACGTGGCCCCCGCCTTCACCCTCCCCGACGCCGACGGCAACGCGGTGTCCCTGTCCGACCACAGGGGCCGCAAGGTCATCGTCTACTTCTACCCGGCCGCCCTGACCCCCGGCTGCACCAAGCAGGCCTGCGACTTCACCGACAACCTGGAGCTCCTCGCGGACGCCGGGTACGACGTCATCGGCATCTCCCCCGACCAGCCCGAGAAACTCGCCAAGTTCCGCGACAAGGAGTCCCTGAAGGTCACCCTTCTCGGCGACCCCGACAAGACGGCCCTGGACGCCTACGCCGCCTTCGGCGAGAAGAAGAACTACGGCAAGACCTACCAGGGCGTCATCCGCTCCACGATCATCGTCGACGAGGAGGGCAAGGTGACCCACGCCCTCTACAACGTCCGCGCGACGGGCCACGTGGCGAAGATCATCAAGGACCTGGGCATCTGAGACCCGCAGCAGCCGCCCGCACGGCCCGTACCGAAACGATCCGGTACGGGCCGTTCCGCATCCCGGACGTGACCGTCCGATAAACGGTTCGTTACTCCATGCGAGGACTGATCAAACAGTCGAATGGGAGGGGTGGGTGGGCATGGACGCCTACAGCAAGGAGCGACTCGCACCAGCCGTCGCCGAGACACGCAACTGGACAGATCCAATGCGGCGGCTCGGACTCCAGACGAGCGGGGGGCAGCGACGTGTGCTGCAAGAAAAGGTTGCCAGTCACGGGCTGGACACGAGCCACTTCACCCAGCGCAGCCCGTGGCGCAAATACCCGGACGCCGACATCGCCGAAGCTGCCGCCTCATCCTTCTCGCTGCGCGAGGTAGCACTCAAGCTGGGCGCCACTCCGGCCACCGGCACGCTGTCCCATATTCGACGGCGCATCGACGCGGCAGGCATCGACATCAGCCATTTCCCCGGCATCGACCGGCCCGAGCTGGACCTTCCTTTCACCACCGAGGAGTTGAGAGCAGCCGCAGCCACAGCACACAGCGTTCGTGGCGTGGCGCGCTCATTGGGCGTTCCGGATGACAGCCGCTCGCGCGCCACACTGCTACGCATGTTGCGCGAACGGGGCGTTGACACAAAGCACTTCGCCCACACCCGCTTGTCGATTCACGAGGACACACTCCGCACCCTGATCCCCCCAAGCATCGAGCTATGCCGATGTGATGCGTGGCCTCGATCCGGCTGTCAACGACACCGACCACCGACGCGTGAGGCGCGCCGCAACACGCCTAGGACTCGACACCAGCCACTTCAAACGCCGCGCCTGGGGCAAGCCGGACAGCCCGGCTCACGCCCCGACGGCTCATCGTGTACTCGTTGTTCTACCCGCGCACGCCGGACGAACCAACAGAAGCCAACTGCACCGAGCCCTGACCGAAGTGGGAGTGCGGTACGCGTGCGCGAGTCGCGGCAACCCTGGTGAATGGCTAGGCCGTCGCATCACCTTGCAGATCGACCACGTCAACGGGGACTGGCACGACAACCGCCAGGAGAACCTGCGATACCCGTGCCCGAACTGCCACGCGCTGACAGATACGTGGTGCCGACAGAAAGAACGAACACCACTCGCAGGGTAGGGGCCGATCACCGTACACTGACAGCCGCCCGCCATGCTGGACGACGGGCGACCAGCGGCCTTGGCGGAACGGCAGACGCCTCGCGTTTAGGGCGCGATGGGAGCAATCCCGTGAGGGTTCGAATCCCTCAGGCCGCACTCGCCTTTATTTTCAAGGTCCGGCTTGCGACTTCTGCAAGCCGGACCTTCCCCGTGGGCCTCAGCCCACCAGCTCCCGCAGCACCGGCACCAGCCCCCGGAACGCCTTGCCCCGGTGGCTGATCGCGTTCTTCTCCTCCGGGCTCAGCTCCGCACACGTCCGCGTATCCCCCTCCGGCTGGAGGATCGGGTCGTAGCCGAAGCCGTTCGTGCCGACCGGGGTGTGACGCAGTACGCCCCTCAGCCGCCCCTCGACCACGCGCTCCGTGCCGTCCGGCAGGGCGAGGGCCGCGGCGCAGTTGAAGTGGGCGCCACGGTGTTCGTCGGCGATGTCGCCGAGCTGGGCCAGCAGCAGTGCCAGGTTGGCCTTGTCGTCGCCGTGGGTGCCGGCCCAGCGGGCGGAGAAGATGCCGGGGGCGCCGTTCAGGACGTCGACGCAGAGGCCGGAGTCGTCGGCGATGGCGGGGAAGCCGGTGGCGCGGGCGAGGGCGTGGGCCTTCAGCAGGGCGTTCTCGGCGAAGGTGACGCCGGTTTCCTTGACGTCGGGGATGTCCGGATAGGCGTCCGCGCCGACGAGTTCGTGGGCGAGGCCCGCGTCGGCGAGGATGGCCTTCAGCTCGGTGAGCTTGCCGGCGTTGCGGGTGGCGAGGATCAGGCGGGTCATGCCCACCAGTATCGCGACCCCCGCCGCCCGGCTCTCCCGAGTAGTGCCGCTGCCGGTGCCGTTACGACGTGCAGACCTTCGTCAGTTCGCCCGCCGCGTCCGTGATGCCGCTGATGTCGGGCGTCGTGTCGCCGTTCTCCACGGCCGTACGGGTGTCGGTGACGGCCTTCTGGAGGGAGTCGACGGCCTTGTTGACGTCGGCGTTGTCCGTCTTGTCGCCGATCTCGTCGAGGTTCTTGTCGATGGAGGCGAGGGACTCCTCCAGCTGCGTCGGGTCGTCCGCGGCGGTCTGCACGGCCTGCTGGAGGTCGTTGACGCTCTGGGCGATGGCGTCGGCGGTCTGGACGCAGTCCAGGGCCTTGTTCACCGCGTCGCAGCCGGTGGTGAGCCCGGCCGTGAGGGCGACGGCAGCTACGGCTCCGGCGATGGCGGTCATACGACGTCGGCGGCTCGCGGCCATGGAACGGTCCTCCTGGTGGACTGGTTGCAGGCCTGACGGCCCCCTGCGTGGTGCATGAACGGCTACTGCGGTGGGCCGGGCGCACGGTGGTGTGCCGTGCGCCCGTATGGGCAAGGACGCGGGCGGGGCCGCCGTGGTTGCCACCGGCGGCCGTCGCTCTTGGTGCGCCCTTTACCCTTCTTTACCTTTCGAGGACCGTATCAAGTGCCTTGCGCTGAAGGGCGGCCAGCTCGTCGCAGCCGGAAACCGCCAGGTCCAGCAGCGAGTTGAGTTCCTCGCGGGCGAACGGCTCGGCCTCGGCGGTGCCCTGGACCTCGACGAAGCGGCCGTCGCCGGTGCAGACGACGTTCATGTCGGTGTCGGCCTTCACGTCCTCCTCGTAGCGGAGGTCGAGGAGGGGGACGCCGGCGACGATGCCGACGGAGACCGCGGACACCGTTCCTGCCAGGGGCTGACGGCCGGCCTTGATCAGCTTCCGGCCCTGGGCCCAGGCGACGGCGTCGGCGAGAGCGACGTACGCGCCGGTGATGGCCGCCGTACGGGTGCCGCCGTCGGCCTGGAGGACGTCGCAGTCGAGGACGATCGTGTTCTCGCCGAGCGCCTTGTAGTCGATGACGGCGCGCAGGGAACGGCCGATGAGGCGGGAGATCTCGTGGGTACGGCCGCCGATCTTGCCGCGTACGGACTCGCGGTCGCCGCGGGTGTTGGTGGCGCGCGGGAGCATGGAGTACTCGGCGGTGACCCAGCCCTCGCCGCTGCCCTTGCGCCAGCGGGGGACGCCTTCGGTGACGGAGGCGGTGCAGAAGACCTTCGTGTCGCCGAAGGAGATGAGGACGGAGCCCTCGGCGTGCTTGCTCCACCCGCGTTCGATGGTGACCGGGCGGAGCTGTTCGGGCGTGCGGCCGTCGATTCGAGACATGGCGCTGAGCTTAGGGGGTGTCGCGCGACACCCCCTCATCGCGCTCAGGGCTACATCATGTCTTCGATCTCCGCGGCGATGGGGTCGGCGTCCGTGCCGATGACGACCTGGATCGCGGTGCCCATCTTGACGACGCCATGGGCACCGGCGGCCTTGAGCGCGGCGTCGTCCACGAGGGAGGCGTCACGGACCTCGGTGCGCAGGCGCGTGATGCAGCCCTCGACCTCTTCGATGTTGTCGAGGCCACCGAGCCCGGCGACGATCTTCTCAGCCTTACTGGCCATGCCCACTCTCCCCTTTGTTCCCTTTTACCTGTTTGCCGCAGTAACCCACAGTTGGCCCAGCTTCGCGAGCGTCCCTGCCGTCCGTACCGAAGGATGACTACTGGTCTACACCACCGGACGAACGGTCACCAAATGAACGCCGCCGGCAGCGCACTCCAGAGCACCCATCTGTTCCAGGGCATGCAGAAGATGGGCCGCAGCCTCCAACTGCCCATCGCCGTGCTGCCGGCCGCGGGCATCCTCAACCGCCTGGGCCAGCCGGACATGTTCGGCGACGAGGGGCTGGGATGGACGGACGTCGCCAAGGTGATGGACGGCGCGGGCGGCGCGCTGCTCAACGGCGAGCTGGGCCTGCCGCTGCTGTTCTGCGTGGGCGTGGCGATCGGCATGGCCCGGAAGTCGGACGGCACGACGGCGCTGGCGGCGGTCGCCGGGTTCCTCGTCTACTACAGCGTGCTGCACGAGTTCCCCAAGGACTGCGCGCCGGGCTCCAAGGCCGTCGACGTGGGCTGCCGGACACCGGAGGGGACGGTGGCGGCGTTCTCGTACCAGAACCCGGGGGTCTTCGGCGGGATCGTGATCGGGCTGCTCACCGCGTACCTCTGGCAGCGCTACCACCGTACGAAGCTGGTGGACTGGCTCGGGTTCTTCAACGGGCGGCGGCTGGTGCCGATCATCATGTCGTTCGTGGCGATCGCGTTCGCCGCGCTCTGTCTGTGGATCTGGCCGCCGATCGGTGACGCGCTGGAGAGCTTCAGCGACTGGCTGAACGGTCTGGGCGCGTGGGGCGCGGGGGTGTTCGGGATCGCGAACCGGGCGCTGCTCGTCATCGGGCTGCACCAGTTCCTGAACGTGCCCATCTGGTTCCAGTTCGGCAGCTACACCAAGCCGGACGGGGAGGTCGTGCACGGCGACATCAACATGTTCCTCGCCGGGGACCCGAGCGCGGGGCAGTTCACCTCCGGGTTCTTCCCGATCATGATGTTCGCGCTGCCGGCCGCCGCGCTCGCCATCACGCACTGCGCGAAGCCGAGCCGCCGCAAGGAGGTCGGCGGGCTGATGACGTCGGTCGCGCTGACGTCGTTCGTCACGGGCATCACCGAGCCCATCGAATACTCGTTCCTGTTCATCGCACCCGGGCTGTACGTCGTGCACGCGCTGCTGACCGGTGCGTCGATGGCGGTGACCTGGGGGCTCGGGGTGCACGACGGGTTCAGCTTCTCCGCCGGGCTCATCGACTACGTCATCAACTGGAACCTCGCGACCAAACCCTGGCTGATCGTCCCGATCGGGTTGTGCTTCGCGGTCGTGTACTACGTGATCTTCCGGTTCGCGATCACGAGGTTCGATCTGAAGACCCCGGGGCGGGAGCCGGAGGACGAGGTGGAGGACATGACGAAGCCGTAGTCCGGCGACGGAATTCGGTTGCTCCGGCCCATGGGAGGCGCGGTAGTCGTAGAGGCCGGGCCCGCACCCGAGGTGCGGGCCAATACCCTACGGCCAACCGGAAGTTGACACCCGTGAACACATCCCGCACCACACCCGACACCCATGACCTCCCCTCCGTCGAGGACCCGCCGCCCTCCTGCCGCGATCTCGTCGGCGTGCTCGCGCAGACCGATCGGCGGGACGCCTTCGCGGCGCTCGCGCTCGGCGCCACCCGCCTCGAAGAGGTGGCCGAGCGGACGGGGCTGCGCCCGGCCGCCGCCGCGGTCGCGCTGCGCGGGCTCGTCGACGGGCGGATCGCCGCGTACGACACCGAGGCCCGCGCCTATCGGCTCCTGGACGACACGTTCCGGCTGGCCGTCCGGGCCGAGGTGCGGATCTCCGGGCGTGGCGGCGGGGACGGCGCGGGGGCCTACTTCCGCAAGGGCCGACTGACCTCGATCCCCGGTGCCACGGAGGTGCGCGCCCGGGTGCTCGCCGTCGTCGCCGACTCCTTCGAGGCCGGGGTCACCTACTCCGAGGCCAAGGTCAACGCCCTCTGCGGCCAGTGGTTCGACGACTGGGTGACCCTGCGCCGGGCGCTCGTGGACGAGGAACTGCTGCGCCGGGACGAGTCGGGCACACGGTACGTACGAGTCTGACGAGTCGTCCGAAATCCGGGTAGGAACCGAGGGTTCCTGATCCCTTCCCCATCTGCTACAACAGGTCTACACCACTGAGTGGTGTAGACCACCACCCGATGGAGGAAGTCTATGAGCACCGCCACCGCGCCAACGGCGGCCCCCGCGAAGAAGTGGGGATCCGGTCTTTTCCA
Source organism: Streptomyces phaeolivaceus (assembly GCF_009184865.1). Lineage (NCBI taxonomy): Bacteria > Bacillati > Actinomycetota > Actinomycetes > Kitasatosporales > Streptomycetaceae > Streptomyces > Streptomyces phaeolivaceus. The sequence goes on from NZ_CP045096.1 coordinate 3,713,350, forward strand.
GGGCCTTCAGAAGGTCGGCCGCAGTCTGCAGCTGCCCATCGCCGTGCTGCCGGCGGCGGGCATCCTGCTGCGTCTCGGCCAGGCCGACGTGTTCGGCAAGGACGGGCTCGGCTGGAACAAGGTGGCCTCGGTGTTCGCCACAGCCGGCGACGCCGTGTTCGCCAACCTGCCGCTGCTGTTCTGCGTCGGCATCGCCATCGGCTTCGCCAAGAAGGCCGACGGCTCCACCGCGCTGGCGGCGCTGGTCGGCTTCCTGGTGTACAAGAACGTGCTGACCGCGTTCCCGATCACCGAGGCCCAGGTCACCAAGGGTGCGGATGTCGCCGCAACCTACAACGACCCCAAGGTCTTCGGCGGCATCATCATGGGCCTCATAGCCGCCGTCACCTGGCAGCGCTTCCACCGCACCAAGCTCCCCGACTGGCTGGGCTTCTTCAACGGCCGCCGTCTGGTGCCGATCCTGATGGCCTTCATCGGTACCGCCGTCGGTGTCTTCTTCGGTCTGGTCTGGGAGCCCATCGGTGGTGTGATCACCAACTTCGGCGAGTGGATGACCGGCCTCGGCGCTGTCGGCGCGGGCATCTTCGGCGCGATCAACCGCGCGCTGCTGCCGGTCGGCATGCACCAGTTCGTCAACACGGTGGCCTGGCAGGAGATCGGCTCCTTCAAGGATGCCTCCGGTGCCGTCTGGCACGGTGACCTGCCGCGCTTCTTCCACGGCGACCCGACCGCCGGCCAGTTCATGACCGGCTTCTTCCCGATCATGATGTTCGCGCTGCCGGCCGCCGCCCTGGCGATCACGCACACCGCCCGCCCGGAGCGCCGCAAGGCCGTCGGCGGCATGATGCTCTCGCTCGCGCTGACCTCGTTCGTCACCGGTATCACCGAGCCGATCGAGTTCGCGTTCATGTTCATCGCGCCGGTGCTGTACGTCATCCACGCGGTGCTGACCGCCATCTCGATGGCCGTCACCTGGGCCCTGGGCGTCCACCACGGCTTCAGCTTCTCGGCCGGTGCGATCGACTACTTCCTCAACTGGAACCTCGCCACCAAGCCCTGGATGATCATCCCGATCGGTCTGGTCTTCGCTGCGGTCTACTACTTCGTCTTCCGCTTCGCCATCACCAACTGGAACCTCCCCACCCCGGGCCGCGAACCCGAGGAGGAGGTGGAGGACCTCACCAAGGCGTGAGATCCGACCGCCGTACGGCATGACGAAGGCCCCGGAACCGGGAAGGTTCCGGGGCCTTCGCGCACCCAGGAGGCTCAGATCTCGTACGACATCCTCGGCACCGCCAGCTCCACCGGGCCGTCGTACACCGCGCGGGCGTCGACGAGGTTGACCTGCGGGTCGGTCCACGGCGGGACGTGGGTGAGCACGAGGCGGCGGGCGCCGGCCCGGGTGGCCGTCTCACCGGCCTCGCGGCCGTTGAGGTGGAGGTCCGGGATGTTCTCCTTGCCGTGGGTGAAGGCGGCCTCGCACAGGAACAGGTCGGCGTCGCGGGCCAGTTCGTCCAGGGTGTCGGTGACGCCGGTGTCCCCGGAGTACGTCAGGACCCGGCCGTCGTGCTCGATCCGGATGCCGTACGCCTCGACGGGGTGGGCGACCCGTTCCGTGTGGACGGTGAAGGGGCCGATCTCGAACGTGCTCGGCTTGACCGTGTGGAAGTCGAAGACCTCGCTCATGGAGGAGGCGGACGGGGTGTCGGCGTAGGCCGTGGTGAGGCGCTGCTCGGTGCCCTCCGGTCCGTAGACCGGGATGGGGTCGCAGCGGCCCCCGTCATGGCGGTAGTACCGTGCGACAAAGTACGCGCACATGTCGATGCAGTGGTCGGCGTGCAGATGGCTGAGGAAGATCGCGTCGAGGTCGTAGAGACCGCAGTGGCGCTGCAGCTCGCCCAGGGCACCGTTGCCCATGTCGAGGAGCAGCCGGAAGCCGTCGGCCTCTACGAGGTAGCTCGAACAGGCCGATTCCGCGGACGGGAACGACCCCGAGCAGCCGACGACGGTGAGCTTCATGAGAGCTTTAACCTCCGCGACGGGTTGCGGATTGCAGATTGCAGTTAGCGGGGTTGCGAAGGACGGACGTGGGTGCAACTGGCGTGGTGCGGTCCGTTGAGCGTAAGGCGCAAAAGGGTGGGTCGCTCCTCCGCCAGGGGTCGTTGTGGGCGAACTCACCTGTGGTGTCACCGGTTCGGCTGGTGGTAGGGCCGTTGAGGCGTGTTCGAGCCGGGGTGAGGTGGTATCGGACGGCGCGTGGGCGTGTGACGGGGCGGGCGTGGCGTGGTGCGCGCCGGTACCGTCGGGGCCATGGACACGTCCTGGTGGTTGGCGCTCGCGGCGGTGGTGTCGCTGGCGCTGCTCGCGACGCTCGTCGACGGTTGGGGGCGGTCGCGACGGCCGCCTCGGCGGGCGCGACGGCCGGGTGGGCGGGCGCGTCCGCCGGGGCGTCCCGAGCGGGCGCGGGGGCCTGTGCCGCGGCCCCGGCCCGCGGAGATCTGGTGGGCGAGTGTGCCGTTCGAGGACGGGCCCGGGGGCAAGGACCGGCCGTGTCTGGTGCTGGCCGTGCGGGGGGATCGCGCCCGGGTCGCCAAGATCACGAGCCGCTACCGCGACGAACGGGCGGGGGTGATTCCGCTGCCGCCGGGCACGGTAGGTGATGTGCGGGGGCGTCCCAGCTTTCTGGAGACGGGCGAGCTGCGTGACGTCCCGGTCCACGACTTCCGCCGCAAGGCCGGCGTGGCCGACCCGATCCTCTGGGACCAGGTCCGCCATCTGTCGGCCTGAGGGGGGTGCGTCGGCGGGTGCGGCTCCGGTGGGGCTTCTCGCGCAGTTCCCCGCGCCCCTGAAAAGCAGGGGCCGCGCCCCGTGCTTTTCAGGCCCATCGCCGGTCGCCTTTCAGGGCCGCGGGGGCCTGGGTCTTTTGGGGGCGCGGGGACCTGCGCGACCAGCCCCCACGCACCCGCAGCCGCCGACGAACCGCGTCCCCACCCCACTAGGCGCCCCCTACGCCCAGAGCTGCCCCTGCAACGTCTCGATGGCCTCTTCCGTCGTCGCCGCCGTGTAGACGCCCGTCGACAGGTACTTCCAGCCACCGTCGGCGACCACGAAGACGATGTCGGCCGGCTCGCCGGACTTGACCGCCTTGTTGCCGACGCCGATCGCCGCGTGCAGCGCGGCGCCGGTGGACACGCCGGCGAAGATTCCCTCCTGCTGCAGGAGCTCCCGCGTACGGGTCACCGCGTCGGCGGAGCCGACGGAGAAGCGGGTGGTGAGGACGGACGCGTCGTACAGCTCGGGCACGAAGCCCTCGTCGAGGTTGCGCAGCCCGTAGACGAGGTCGTCGTAGCGCGGCTCGGCGGCGACGATCTTGACGTCCGGCTTCTGTTCCCGGAGGTAGCGGCCCACGCCCATCAGCGTGCCCGTGGTGCCGAGACCCGCCACGAAGTGGGTGATGGAGGGGAGGTCCGCCAGGATCTCCGGGCCGGTCGTGGCGTAGTGGGCGCCCGCGTTGTCGGGGTTGCCGTACTGGTAGAGCATCACCCAGTCGGGATGCTCGGCGGAGAGTTCCTTCGCCACGCGTACGGCCGTGTTGGAGCCCCCCGCCGCCGGGGACGGGATGATCTCGGCGCCCCACATGCCGAGCAGGTCGCGCCGCTCCTGGGAGGTGTTCTCGGGCATCACGCAGACGATGCGGTAGCCCTTGAGCTTGGCCGCCATGGCGAGGGAGATGCCGGTGTTGCCCGAGGTGGGCTCCAGGATCGTGCAGCCGGGGGTGAGCCGGCCGTCCTTCTCCGCCTGTTCGATCATGTGCAGGGCGGGCCGGTCCTTGACCGAACCCGTCGGATTGCGGTCCTCCAGCTTCGCCCAGATACGGACCTCGGCGGACGGCGACAGCCGCGGCAGGCACACCAGAGGGGTGTTGCCCACCGCGGCCAGCGGGGAGTCGTAGCGCATGGGTGATCAGGCCATGCCGCCGGCCACGGCCGGCAGGATCGTCACGTTGTCGCCGTCGGACAGCTTGGTGTTGATGCCCTCCAGGAAGCGGACGTCCTCGTCGTTCAGGTAGACGTTGACGAAGCGGCGCAGTTCACCGCCGTCCACGATGCGGGCGTGGATGCCGGCGTGACGGGTCTCCAGGTCGGTGAACAGGTCGGCGAGGGTGGCACCGGCCCCCTCCACCGCCTTCTGACCGTCGGTGTACTGGCGGAGGATGGTGGGGATGCGGACCTCGATGGCCATGGTGTGCGGCTCCTGTCGGGAGTGGTCGGTTCGGTGGGCGCGCGGCAGCGCGGAAGTGCGGGGTCACACCGGGGGTGGCGCCGCGGCTCACGGCCGTACGGCGGCAGGGGTCGGCGTCAACAGATGGCGCTGGCAAGCCTGCACAGGTCGACGTGCAGCCGCGCCACGAGCAGGGCGCCCGGCGTCTTCTCGCTCACGTCGTCAAAAACCATGGGCTCATCGTATCGATTCCCGGTCCGGGTCCCGGAATGTGATCCCACATGTCGGACGGTTTCGGGCCGGGGAGTGAGACCGCGCCCTTCGGCGGGGGGTCAGGCCGACTGCCGGACGACCAGTCGCGTGGGGGTGACCACGGAGGACAGGGGGTGTCCCGCCCCCTGCGCCCCGCCGCCCGCGGGGTCCTCCGTACTGCTGAACAGCAGCCGGGCCATCAGCCGCCCCATGCCCTCGATGTCCTGGTGGACGGTGGTCAGCGGCGGGTCGGTGTGCCCGGCGATGGGCGCGAGGTCGTCGAAGCCCACGACGGCCACGTCCTCGGGCACCCGGCGCCCGCGTTCGCGCAGCACCTGGAGCGCGCCGGAGGCCATCAGGTCGGAGGCGACGAAGACGGCGTCCAGGTCGGGGCGGCGGTCGAGGAGCGCGGCCATGGCGTCGGCGCCGCCCTGCCGGGTGTAGTCGGAGTGTTCGACGAGGAGCGGCGAGGCGCCGGGGAGGACGTCCCGGTAGCCGTCCAGACGGTCCAGGGCCGAGGCCTCCTGACCGACCGGGCCGGTGATCGTCGCGACACGTTCCCGGCCCAGGGAGACCAGATGGCGGACAGCAACGCGGGCGCCGCCCCGGTTGTCGGCGTCGACGTAGACCCGGTCGTGCGCGGGCTCGCCCTCGCGGACCAGGGGCCGGCCGCCGAAGACGGCGGGCAGGCCGAGGCGGTCGATCATGCCGGGCAGCGGGTCGTCGGCGCGCAGCGAGAACAGGAGGGCGCCGTCGACATGGCCGCCGCCCAGGAAGTCGCCGACGCGCGGGTACTCCTCGGGCTCCTCCAGGAAGAGCAGGACGGGCTGCGCCCCGTGGGCGACGAGTTCCTTGCGGATGCCCCGGAGGTGGAGGTCGAAGAAGGGGTCGATGAAGAGCCGGTTCTGCGGCTGGCTCGCGACGACGGCGATGGCGTTGTTGCGGCGGGTGACCAGCTGGCGGGCGGCGGAGTTCGGTACATAGCCCAGTTCGGCGATGACCTCCCGGACCCGTTCGACGACCGCCGCGCGGACCTTGTCCTCGCCGTTGATCACCCGTGACACGGTGGACTTGGACACGCCCGAGCCACGTGCGACGTCGTCCAGGGTGGGGCGCCGACCGGGCAGTCGTCGCGTCTGTTGAGTCAACACCGTCTCCGTCGCGGGCAGTTGTGTGCGTGCGCGTGCGTACGGACACCGTAACCCTCGAAAACCTGCGAAGGCCGCCCGCCGCCGTCGGGTCAGTACGCGTCGACGATCCGCACCTCCTCCTCGGTCACCTCGCCCTCGACGATCCGGAAAGAGCGGAACTGGAACTCGCCGAGGCCGTCGGTGTCGGCGGTGGAGACGAGGACGTAGTGCGCGCCGGGCTCGTTGGCGTACGAGATGTCGGTGCGGGAGGGGTGGGCCTCGGTGGCGGTGTGGGAGTGGTAGACGACCACCGGCTCCTCGTCGCGGTCGTCCATCTCGCGGTAGAGCTTGAGCAGATCTCCCGAGTCGAACTCGTAGAACGTGGGCGACATGGCCGCGTTCAGCATCGGGATGAAACGTTCCGGCCGGTCCGAACCCTCCGGCCCCGCGATGACGCCGCACGCCTCGTCGGGGTGGTCCTTGCGGGCGTGGGCCACGATCTGGTCGACGAGTGACTGGGTGATGGTCAGCATGCTCGCCAGGATAAGCAGAGGGGCCGCCCCGTACCGAGGCGTGGTACGGGACGGCCCACATGTTGGGCAGACGCGCCTGTCGGCGGACCTCAGCCGATCTTCTCGAACTCCGGCTCGCGGCGGTCCGTGACCCCCGGGCCGCGGGTCTTCAGCACGGCCCAGCCGATACCGAGGGCCGCCGCCCAGCCGGCCATGACGTAGAGGCTGACGCGGGCCTCGTGGTCGTAGGCGATGAGGCAGGTGACGAAGAGCAGGAAGACGATGGCGATCCAGCTGCCGACCGCGCCGCCGGGGGCCGGGAAGGAGGAGGCGGGCAGTCGGCCCGCGTCGACCGCGCGGCGGTAGCGGACATGGCTGACCAGGATCATCAGCCAGGTCCAGATGCCCGCCCCGGTGGCCACGGAGACGACGTACTCGAAGGCCTTCTCGGGGACGAGGTAGTTCAGGATCACGCCGATGCCCATGAAGAGCACGGAGACGGTGATCGCGAACGCGGGCGTCCTGGTGGCGGACAGCCTGTTGAAGGCCTTGGGGGCCTCGCCGCTGTCGGCGAGGGTGCGCAGCATGCGGCCCGTGGAGTACATGCCGGAGTTGCAGGAGGACAGGGCCGCGGTCAGGACCACGAAGTTGACGATCGCGGCGCCCGCCGGGATGCCGATCTTCGCGAAGGCCGCCACGAACGGGCTGACGCCGGGCGCGAACTCGGTCCACTTCACCACGCACAGGATGACGGTGAGGGCACCGACGTAGAAGAGCGCGATGCGCCAGGGCAGGGTGTTGATCGCCTTGGGGAGGGTCTTCTCCGGGTTCTCGGACTCACCGGCGGTGACGCCGACCAGTTCGACGGCGAGGTAGGCGAACATCACGCCCTGGAGGGTCATCAGGGAGGAGCCGATGCCCTTGGGGAAGAAGCCGTCGTGGGCCCAGAGGTTGGAGACCGAGGCCGTGTCGCCGGCGGCGCTGAAGCCGAAGGTGAGGACACCGAGGCCGATCACGATCATGCCGATGATCGCGGTGACCTTGATCATCGAGAACCAGAACTCGATCTCGCCGAACAGCTTCACCGAGATCAGGTTGGCCACGAACAGGATGACCAGGAAGACCAGGGCCGAGACCCACCGCGGGATCTCCGGGAACCAGTAGTTGATGTAGATCGCGGCTGCGGTCAGCTCCGCCATTCCGGTGACGACCCAGAGCAGCCAGTACGTCCAGCCGGTGAAATAGCCGAAGAACGGGCCGAGGAACTCACGGGAGTACTCCGCGAAGGAGCCCGAGACGGGGCGGTAGAGCAGCAGCTCGCCGAGCGCCCGCATGATGAAGAAGATGATCACGCCGGCGATGGCGTACATCAGGATGAGGCTGGGGCCCGCCTTGGCGATGTTCGCCCCGGCGTTGAGGAAGAGACCGACGCCGATGGCGCCGCCGATCGCGATCATCTGGACCTGGCGGCTGCCGAGCCCGCGCTCGTACCCCTCTTCGGGTGCGTCGCCATGGGCGGCCGTGTCGCCGCGTACGGCCTCGTCGCCGTTCTCGTCGACCTGAGCGGAGGTCATGTGTGGTGTGCCTTTCGCCGATCCCCCCGGATGTGCTGGCAGTCCAGGAGATCTATCACGGCCGCACCCCTGATCCCCCGACCGCTCCGTGGCGCACGACACAGGGAGAACCGGACGAAGAGCGCCCGCGAGGGCATCCCTCGCGGGCGGGGTGACGCGATCGTTGTTCGGATTCGAGTGTCCTCTGAGCGAACATCCGGCGAACCCCGGACGGCTCCCTCAGCGCATCAGCGTCGTGACGAGCGAGTCCTGCAGACCGCCCAGCCACAGGTACGCCATCACCATCGGCTTGCGCGGGTCCTCGTCCGGGAGGCGGTAGAGGAGGTCGGTGTCCTCCTCGTCGACGACGTCGAGCCGGGAGCCGATGGCGAGCCGCAGATCGTTGAGGCAGCCGAGCCACTGCCGGGAGTCCTCCGCCGACAGCTTCAGCACGGCCCCGCCCTCACCGGTCGCGGCCAGCGCGTCCAGGGAGTGGATCACCGCGAGCGCCTTCTCGCGCTTGCCGGCCCGCAGATCGTTCTCGGTGAAGCGGCGGAACTCCGAGGAGTACGCCCGCTGCTCCTCCGCCTCCCGGGCCGTCGGGGTGCCCTCGGGATCGCTGTAGGCGTCCGGGAACAGCCGCAGCAGGACGGGGTCCTTGGGCGGCTCGCTCGGGCCCTCGGCGAAGAGTTCGGCGAGCGGGTCGTCACCGGCGTCCTCGGCGGGCCCCGGGCCGATCAGCTCCAGGAGCTGTACCGCCAGCGAGCGGATGATGGAGATCTCGACCTCGTCGAGCGCGACGGCCGCGCCGCCGCCGGGGAGCGCTTCGAATTGTCCTGGCATCAGGTGCGTCGCTACTTCCGGTCCTGCTGGAGGGTGGCCCACAGACCGTAGCCGTGCATGGCCTGTACGTCGCGTTCCATCTCCTCGCGTGATCCGCTGGAGACGACCGCGCGGCCCTTGTGGTGGACGTCGAGCATCAGCTTGGTGGCCTTGTCCTTCGAGTACCCGAAGTACGCCTGGAACACATACGTCACGTAGCTCATCAGGTTCACCGGGTCGTTGTGGACGATCGTGACCCACGGAACGTCCGGTTCGGGTACGGCGAAGGTCTCCTCCGCCGACTCGGTCTTCTCGATCTCCATGGGTACGGCTGCCGTCACACCGCCCATGCTGCCACCACAGGGGGGTGCCCGCACAAATGCGGGCCCGTGACCAGGGCCGACGAGAAACGTTCCGGCGAAGATCCTCCAGAAATCGTCAGACTGACGAAATGGGAGTACGATCCCTTGCCATGAACACAGCGGACCTTGGTTTGCCGGTCGACGTCCCCTCGACCGCGCTCTTCACGGACCACTACGAACTCACGATGCTGCAGGCCGCGTTGAAAGCGGGTACGGCCGAGCGGCGTTCGGTGTTCGAGGTCTTCACACGGCGGCTGCCGGAGGGACGGAGGTACGGCGTGGTGGCCGGCACCGGACGGGTGCTGGACGCGGTCGAGAACTGCCGTTTCGACCCGGCCGTCCTCGGCTTCCTGCGCGAGCGCTCCATCGTCGACGCTCAGACCCTCGACTGGCTCGCCGGCTACCGCTTCGGCGGGGACGTGTGGGGCTACCAGGAGGGCGAGGTGTACTTCCCGGGCTCGCCGATCATGCGGGTCGAGGGCACCTTCGCCGAGTGCGTGCTCCTGGAGACCGTGATCCTCTCCATCCTCAACCACGACTCGGCGATCGCCGCCGCCGCCTCCCGGATGTCCAGCGCCGCCGGAGGGCGCCCGCTGATCGAGATGGGCGCCCGGCGCACACACGAGCTGGCCGCCGTGGCCGCCTCGCGCGCCGCGTATCTCGGCGGCTTCACCTCCACCTCGGACCTGGCCGCCGGCTTCCGCTACGGCATCCCGACGGTCGGCACCAGCGCCCACGCCTTCACCCTGCTGCACGACCGCGAGCGGGACGCCTTCCAGGCCCAGGTGGACTCCCTCGGCCGGAACACCACGCTGCTCGTGGACACCTACGACGTCGCCGAGGCCGTACGGGCCGCCGTGGAGATCGCCGGGCCCGAGCTGGGCGCCGTGCGCATCGACTCCGGTGATCTGCTCCTCGTCGCCCACCGGGTGCGGCAGCAGCTGGACGAGCTGGGCGCGAGGGACACCCGGATCATCGTCACCTCGGACCTCGACGAATACGCCATCGCCTCGCTCGCGGCGGCGCCGGTGGACGCGTACGGCGTCGGTACGCAGCTGGTGACCGGGTCCGGGCACCCCACCTGCTCGATGGTCTACAAGCTCGTCGCCCGAGCGGAGTCGGCGGACCCCACGGACCCGCTGGTGGCCGTGGCGAAGAGGTCCAGCGGCGGGAAGACGTCCGTGGGAGGCCGCAAGTGGGCGGCCCGGCGGCTGGACGACCACGGCGTGGCGGAGGCCGAGGTGATCGGCACCGGGCCGGTGCCCGACGACCTCCAGGACCGTCAGCTCCTCGTCCCGCTGATCGAGGACGGCCGGGTGCTCTTCCGCGAGCCCCTGGACGTCGTGCGCGAACGGCATGTGGCCGCGCGGGCGAACCTGCCGCTGTCGGCGACGCAGCTGTCGCGCGGCGAGGCGGTCATTCCGACGGAATACGTCTGAGCGGCGCGGGACGGCGGGCGGGGGCACGCTGGGGGTGGGGCACGCCGGGGGCGGGCCGGAGCGAATGTGTCCGGCGCGCTCTCCCGCGAGCCCCCGAGCGCCCGCGTGGTGGGCCTGTGCTCCGGTCCGCGCATCGGGCGAGCGCCGGATGCCCCCTCCCGAACAGCCCTCGAAGTCTCTAGGCTCGGAAGTTCGCAGTTTCGAAGTCCCGGCCGATTCCTTACGCCCATCCATCCACACCCGAGAACCGAAGAGTCGAAGGACACCGACACCATGCGCCGCGCCTTGATCGTCGTCGACGTGCAGAACGACTTCTGCGAGGGGGGCAGCCTCGCGGTGGCCGGCGGTGCCGATGTGGCCGCCGCCATCACCGAGCTGATCGGCCAGGCGGCCGGTCCCGGCTACCGGCACGTCGTGGCCACCCGTGACCACCACATCGCGCCCGGCGGCCACTTCTCCGACAACCCGGACTACGTCCACTCCTGGCCGGCCCACTGTGTCGCCGGTACGGAGGGCGTGGGCTTCCACCCGAACTTCGCCCCCGTGATCGCCTCCGGGGCGGTCGACGCCGTCTTCGACAAGGGGGCGTACTCCGCGGCCTACAGCGGTTTCGAGGGCGCCGACGAGAACGGCGTCTCCCTCGCGGACTGGCTCCGCGCCCGCGACATCACCGAGATCGACGTCGTCGGCATCGCCACGGACCACTGCGTACGGGCCACCGCCCTGGACGCGGCCCGCGAGGGCTTCCGCACCCAGGTCCTCCTGGACCTGACCGCGGGCGTCGCCGAGGAGACCACGGACCGGGCCCTGGAAGAACTGCGGAACGCGGGCGTGGAACTCTCGGGCAAGCCGGTGGTGTGAGCGGTCTCACACCCGCACCGTGGGCCTCCTCAGCAGCGCTCTGATCGGGTGCCAGAGTTCGGGGGTCGTGGAGGCCGGGCTCACCGGGGAGGTGCGCCATATGAGGCCGTCGGGGTGGTGCAGGACGGCGGTGATCTCGTCCGGCGTCGGGGGCGCCGCGTTGCCGCGGAGGTAGATCGCCCGCATGCCCAGGTTGCGCAGCCGGGTGAGGGCGCGGGCCCGGTTCGCGGCGAGGACGAGGACCCGTACGGACCCGTCCCCCGGCACGGCCCCGGCGGGCACCCCCGCCATGACTCCGGGCCGGGCGCCGGACACCACGCCCGGCACCGCCCCGGACACCGCTCCGGGTGCCACCGGCGCCCCGGTCGCCGCCCCGGGCAGCGCTCGCCCCGCCGTCGCCCCCGGCAGGTTCAGGGCGACGACGACATTGCCGTCCGGCAGTCTGCAGAAACCTCCTGCGGCCATGCAGGTCACACCCCCGTGCGTGTCAGTGTCAATAAGAAGGCCACACCCCGCACCTAAACACGTCCGGCCGCGACCCGCCAAGGGGGTCACGGCCGGACATGCTCTGACCTGCGAAAATACCGTTTACTTCACTGCGGGACCGACCTTGACCGTGATCGTCGAGCCGTCCTCGGCCTCCTTGACGATGTCGATCTTGGTGTTGGTGTCAGTGATCTTGACACCGGCCAGCGGGGTCGCCGTGTCGTAGTAGGTGTTGGTCCGGTCGTTGAACGTGGACACACCCTTCGACGACGGGATCGTGGTCGGCGCGTCCGCCTTGTGCAGCTTCAGACCGTCCGTGCGGTAGAGGCTGAACGGCGAGTCGTAGGACTGGATCCGGCTGCGCATCACCGTGCCGTCGGCCCAGCGCAGCGCCGCCGGGTGCGAGTCGACCGGCAGGACGAGGCCCGTGCCCGGGTGGACGCTGGTGTTGTTGTCCGCCTGCGAGGTGTCCCACTTCCAGATCAACAGACCGTTCTGGTACGGGAAGTGCTCCACCCAGGACGGACGCGTGGTCGAGAAGCCGAAGTTGTACGGGCCGACCTTCAGCGTCTTGTCGTACGACACGTACTGACGGTTCTCGGCGATGTAGTACTGCGCGTAGTCGTCCGTGATCGAGGCGCCCACACGGGAGAAGCCCTTGGCGGTCCAGGCCGCGTCCGCGCTCTCCGCGTCGTCCGAGAAGACGGCGGAACCGTCGGCGGTCACGGTGATGGAGTCGGCCGTGAAGCCCTGGGGGGCCACGCCGCCGTCCGTCGCGTAACGGAAGCGGAGGTCGAACTTCTGGCCGACGTAGGCGTCCAGGGAGTACGACAGCTTCTTGTGCTCGGCGGAGGAACCGGTGAGCGCGGGCTTGCCGCTGGCGTCGCGCGGGATCGCCGCGCCGTCCACCGTGCCGTCGATCGTGGTCCAGTTGGCGCCGCCGTCGGTCGACACCTCGGTGTAGAGGTAGTCGTACTCGGCCTCGATGTCGTACCAGCCGTCGAGGGTCAGCGCCGCCGAGGACCTGCCCGTGAGGTCCACGGAACGGGTCAGCGTGTTGGAGAGGTTGTCACCGCTGCCGCTCCACCACTGGGTCGCCCCCTGCGCCGGCTCGACGATCTCGGTGGTGACCTCCTTCTTCGGAAGCTCCACCACCAGGGCCTGCTTGTCCTTGGTGTTGTACTCCGCGACACCCAGCTTGTGCCGCGACTTGGTCGCGGCCCTCGCCGTGTCGTAGTCGAGCCAGCCCAGCTGCAGCTTGTCCCAGGCGGTCATGTCGCCGGGCAGGTCGCCGATGGCCTCCTTGCCGGTGCCGAGCCAGGAACCGGAGGACATCAGGGTCCAGAAGCCGGTGGAGTTGTCGCCGCCCTGGGTGTCGTAGTGGTCCGGCAGACCGAGGTCGTGGCCGTACTCGTGGGCGAAGACACCGAGTCCGCCGTTCTCCGGCTGGATGGTGTAGTCGCCGACCCAGATGCCGGTGTCACCGATCTTGGCGCCGCCGAGCTTGTTGCCGTCGGGGCCGGTCACGCCCGCGTTGGTGCCGAACGCGTACCAGCGGTGCGCCCAGATGGCGTCCTCGCCCTGCGCTCCGCCGCCCGCGGACTCGTCCTCACCGGCGTGCACGATCTGGAAGTGGTCGATGTAGCCGTCGGACTCGTTGAAGTCGCCGTCGCCGTCGAAGTCGTAGCGGTCCCACTGGTCGAACTCGGCGACGTCCGCCTTGATCTCCGCGTCGGTGCGCCCCGCTGCCTTCTGCTGGGCGACCCAGGACGTCAGACCGTCGCTGACCACGTTCCACACGCTGGAGCAGGTGGACTGGCCACAGGCGTTGTTGCCGTAGCGGGCCTCGTTGTAGGGGACCTTGACCCAGTCGGAGACCTCGCCCTCGATCGAGTAGCGGCCCGAGGACTGCTTCTCGTAGTACTTCTTCATCGACTCGGTGTTCTTGCCCGTGCCGAAGTAGAGGTCCTGGAAGTGCGCCTGGTCGTAGTCCGCCTGCCACGCCGTGGAGTTGTCCTGGGCGCGGTCCGGCTCGGCTATCTCGTTGTGCGCCGGGCCGACGGTGCCGCCGTAGCGGCTGTCGATCTGGTCGCCGAACTCGACGAGGACCGTGAAGATCTTGTCGGTCTTCTCGCGGCCCAGCTCGACGTACTTGCTCTTGCCCTTCTTGCTCTCCAGCCGCACGACCTGCGAGCCGTCACGGTCCTTGACCGTGGCGTCGCCGGATATGACCTGCTGCAGGGCCTCCTCGCGCTGGGCCTCCTGAGTTTTGCTCAGGGGCCCTTCGAGGTCGTGGTCGTCGGCGTGCTGGTGGTCCGCCGGGTCCTGCCGGTCCACGGCCGCCGGCGCGGTGTCCGCCGCCTGCGCCACCGTGAGGGCCGACATGGTCGCCGCCGCCGTGGCGACCGCGACGCCGATTGCCGCCGCTCTGAACGTCCAGGGTCTACTGGTCACTTGAGGTCCTCCCCCGCGTCCGTTCGCGCGGAAGGGGATGGCCCCGGGATGTGGAGGGTTCCGCGCGCGGTATACGCGTGTAGTCAAGTGACGCCATTCGACCGGAGTTTCGAAATAAAAAACAGATCTTGACATGGGCAGGTCAAGTCCGTTATCGGCGGCCGACCGGCGTCCAGAGGAAGCGCTTGTTCGTTACCCGGACGTTATGCGCGGCCCCCCATGACTCCGTGCGCCCCCTGTGCACCCGGCACCGTGTGTCAGGTCACGCTTACCCGTCGTTCCACTCGGGCACCCTGGCGAATAGAGTCGATTGGCGGAACGCCGGAGGTCGGCAGAAGCCAAGCCGACTGCAGTGCTTCACCTTTGATTCCCACCCGAGGACACGATTGCCATGCCTCGTCCGACGACCGCACAGCTCGCCTACGGCTCCTGCACCGTGATCTTGTCGACCCTCGCCATGCTGCTGCTGTCACAGACGAGTTCCGGCGCGGGCATCGCTGTGATCGCGCTGGCCGCCCTGGCACTTGGCCTGCTCGTCGCCCTGACCGTGCCGCTGCCCAAGCCCGCGCCCGGCGCCGCCGCGCGCCGCGCCCGTGCGTCCGCCGCCGCCCCGGCTCCGGCCCCGGCGACCGTGGAGTCCGAGGCGGTACGACAGCCCGTGCACGAGCCGACGGGTTCCTGAACCGGCACTCGGTGACAGCTTGCTGAAACGCTTCGGCGGGCCCGTGGACCATCGATCCCGGACCCGCCGTCGTCGTGCGGGCGCAGCCGCTCAACCGGCGCTGACCACCACCGTCTTGGCCGCCTTGTCGTGCAGACCCTGCTTGTACGGCTTGTCGAAGAAGCTCCAGCCGCCCGCGATCGCCGTCCAGATGCAGGCGCAGCAGAAGGCGAAGGGGATCCACAGCACGGCCGCGCGGATCAGCGCGGTCTGCACGGAGGGCGTGGAGCCGTCGTTGAGGTTCGCCACCCGCAGCTTGAACAGCCGCTTGCCGAGGGTCTGTCCGTTCTTGACGGTGAAGTACGTGTCGTAGGCGATGTAGAGGACCGCCGCGAGCGTCTCCTGCGCCAGGGACTTGCCGAACGCGAAGTCGTCCGAGTCCACCGAGTACTGGCTGATCCGGAACGCCCACGCCAGCAGCCCCACCACGATCCCCACCAGGATCATGTCGAGGATCCGCGCGAGCACCCGCTTCCCGCTGTCGGCGAGCGGCGGCATGCCCGAGAGCGGGTCGTTGGGGTACTGCCCACCGCCGTAGGGGTCACCGCCGTAGGGCCCCCCGCCGTAGGGAGGCGGCTGGCTGCCGTACGGCGGCTGCGAGCCGCCCCCGTGCGGCGGCGGCTGCTGGGGCGGCGGGTCGTACGGGGAGCCGCCGCCCTGGGGCGGTGGGGGCGGCTGCTTCCTGAACTGGTCGTCGTCCGGGGACTGACCGGAGCCGAAGGGCGGCGGTTCGGTACTCATGGCCCGAGTCGACCCCGAACCCCCCGGATCCGCATCCGGCACGGGGCCGTACGGGGTACGCCCCCGTGCCCGCGCCCGTACCGCTAATCGCCGGCCACGAACGTGCGGGCCGCCTTGTCGTGCCAGCACTGGCGCCACGGCCTGTCCCACACGCACCACAGGACGCCGATCACCCCGATGCCGAGCAGCCCGGAGACGGTGTGGACCAGCCAGCGGCGCAGGGAGCCCCCGAACGACGGGGGTTCGAGGCCCTCGATGTCCCGGACCTCGATGCCCAGCAGCCGCTTGCCCAGGGTGCGGCCCCACTTGGCGGTGGGCAGCACCTCGTAGAGGGCGCTCACCAGGAACAGGACGCCCAGGATGATGCCGAAGTAGACGGAGGTCGTGCCGTCGATCAGCCAGACGGTGACCTTCTCGCCGGAGAGCCTGGCCGTGTCGATCTTCTGGTCGATGTGGTCCATCGCCTTGGTGCCGAACGGCACGGCGGCCACGGCCGTGACGGCGCCGACGAGCAGGCTGTCCACGAGCCGGGCGGCCAGCCGTCTGCCGAGCCCGGCGGGTCTGGCCTCCGACTGCCGTCGCGCCGCCGCCTGGAAGGGGTCCTCCACCACCGGCTTCCACGGCGCGACGGGCGGCTGCTCCCCCTCGCCCCCGGCCAGCCGGTGCACCTGCTGCGCCCAGGAGGGCTGCCCGCCGCCGGAGCCGACGGCCATGGGGGGCTCGGCCGACTGCCGGGCGGCGGCCTGCGGGGGCACACCAGGCGCGGGCCGCGGAAGCTGCGGGGCGGGCGCGACCGGTGGGGTCTGCGGGGCCTGCTGCGGGAAGGCGCCGCCGAACTGGGGCTGCTGCGACTCGGGTTGGCGCGGCGCCGGGGCCACGGGCGCGGCCGGGGCGATCGCCGCCGGGGCCGCCGGGGCGGGGCTGCCCGACTGCGGGCCCTGCTGCGGAGCCGGCGCGCCCTGGGCGGTCCCCGGCCCCTGCTGGGGTCCGGACGGTGGCGTCGTGGGCGCGGCGGAGTGCGGGGCGAGGCCCAGGGCCTGTTGGGCGGCCACCTGGGCGGGGGTCAGCGGCGAGCCGAAGGGGGCGGGGGACGCGGGCGCGCCCCCGTCCTGCCGGCCCGCGCGCGAGGAGGGCGGGCCGAAGGTCAGGGTGCCCTCCGACCGCGCGGACTCCCCGCTCTCGGCGGGGCCCCCGGAGGTGTCGGGGCGCCGGAAGACCACCGTGCCCGGCGGGGACCCGGCCTCGTCGTCGGCGTCCGCCGGCGGGATCGTCGCCGTACCGTCCGTGCTCGCCGTGGGCCCGGAGTCGGCGGAAGCGGCGGAGTCGGCGGGCGGGCCGGTGTCGGCGCCGCCCGAGAGGGAGAGGCGGGGGTCCACGCCGCCGGACGATCCCCAGGAGACCCGGCGGTCCTTGTCGCCGCCGAACCCGGTCTGCCGGGAGCGGTCGGCGCCCCAGGCGGAGGCGGGCTCGGGGCGGATGCCGTGCAGGGGCTTGTCGGCGGCCGGGCGGCCCGGCTCTCCGTCGGTCGCGGGGTCCTCGTCGAAGAAGTGCGGGCCCGTCTCCTCCACGGCACCGGACGGGCCGGAGCCGGGCGGCGGGGCGAGCGGCTCTCCGTCCGAGGGAGCCGGACGGCTCGTACCCGGCACCCAGGCCGCGCCGTTCCAGTACCGGACATATCCAGGAATGGACGGGTCCGGGTAATACCCTTCGCGGGGCCTGTCGTCGCCGGGGGCCGGGGTTGGGGCGCTCATGTCCGTCGTCCCGTATCTGCTCGTGGGTTTGGTGGAGGCATCCAGATCTACCAGACGCCGGCACGGTCCATGACCGCTGCCTCCGGACCCGCCCCATTCACGCACGAATCTGCTACGGGCGAGCGGGCCGCGAGGGCACCGGAAGACGGTCGGTGGAAGGCGGTCGGTGGTCGGTGGAAGGCGGGTCGGTGGACTCTTCGGAAAAAAGTTTCGCGAACCCGCGTAATGGTTCGGGGCCCCGGCCTCTCTCACTCGTACGGGCCCGCCCACAGGGACCCCGCCACGAGAGAGGAACGATCACCATGCGGCACACCGTCGTGGAGCGCGAACTGGAGCTCAGGCTCGTCCTGTCGCCCGAGCGCAGCATCGCCGTACCGGCCAAGCTCGGCTTCCGCAGCGACGACCCGTACGCCGTGCACATCACCTTCCACATCAACTCCGACCGTCCGGTGCACTGGACGTTCGCGCGGGAACTGCTGGTGGAGGGGGTGTTCCGGCCGTGCGGGCACGGGGACGTGCGGGTGTGGCCGACGAAGGTGTCGGGCCGCAGCGTGGTGCTGATGGCGCTCAGCTCACCGGACGGGGACGCCCTGCTGGAGGCGCCGGCCGCCGCCGTGTCGGCCTGGCTGGAGCGGACCCTGCGGGTGGTGCCGCCGGGTGCGGAGTTCGACATGCTGCGCATCGACGACGGCCTGGCCGAACTCCTCGCCCAGTGAGGCCGGTACGCGGACCGGGCCCGGGGAGTCAGAAGAGCTTGCCCGGGTTGAGGATGCCCAGCGGGTCGAAGACGGACTTCACCGCCCGCTGCATCTCCAGCCCCACCGGGCCCAGTTCCCGCGCCAGCCACTCCTTCTTGAGGATGCCCACACCGTGCTCGCCGGTGATCGTGCCGCCGAGTTCCAGGCCGAGCGCCATGATCTCGTCGAAGGACTCGCGGGCGCGCCGGGACTCGTCGGGGTCGGCCGCGTCGAAGCAGACGGTGGGGTGGGTGTTGCCGTCGCCTGCGTGGGCGCAGACCCCGATGGTCAGGTCGTACTTCTCGGCGACGCGCTCCACGCCCTCGATCAGCTCGCCGAGCTTCGAGCGCGGCACGCACACGTCGTCGATCATCGTGGTGCCCTTGACCGCCTCCAGCGCCGTGAGCGACATCCGCCGGGCCTGGAGCAGCAGTTCGGACTCGGCCGCGTCGTCCGCCGGGACGACCTGGGTGGCGCCCGCGGCCTCGCACAGTTCCCCCACCGCGGCGAGGTCGGCGGCCGGGTCCGGGGTGTCGAAGGCGGCGAGCAGCAGCGCCTCGGTCGTCTCCGGCAGGCCCATGTGCGCCAGGTCGTTGACGGCCTTCACGGTCGTACGGTCCATGAGTTCGAGCAGTGAGGGGACGTGCCCGCCGGCCATGATCCGGCACACCGCGTCGCACGCGGCGGCGGCCGACGCGAACTCCGCCGCCAGCACCAGCTGCTGGGGCGGCTGCGGCTTGAGGGCGAGGGTCGCCCCGACGACGATGCCGAGCGAGCCCTCCGAGCCGACGAAGAGCCGGGTGAGGTCGTAGCCCGCGACACCCTTCGCGGTGCGCCTGCCGGTGGACATCAGCCGCCCGTCGGCGAGCACGACGTCGAGCCCGAGGACGTACTCGGCGGTCACCCCGTACTTCACACAGCACAGCCCGCCGGAGGCCGTGCCGATGTTGCCGCCGATGGTGCACATCTCCCAGCTGGAGGGGTCGGGAGGGTAGTACAGGCCGTGTTCGTTCACCGCGCGGGAGAGCGTCGCGTTGACGACGCCCGGTTCGACGACGGCGATCCGGTCGACGGGGTTGATCTCCAGGATCCGGTCCATCTTCGTCAGGGACAGCACGACGCAGCCCTCGGAGGCGTTGGCGCCCCCGGACAGACCCGTGCGGGCGCCCTGCGGGACCACCGGGACGCGCAGTTCCGTGGCGACACGCATGACGTGCCGCACCTGGTCGACGGTCCGGGGCAGGACGACGACCGCCGGGACACCCGCCTCGCAGAAGCTCGCCATGTCGTTGGCGTACGAGGTCGTCACGTCCGGATCGACGAGGACCGCCTCCGCCGGCAGGCCGCTCAGCAGACGGTCGACGAGGTTGCCGGTCGTCTCGTCACTCGGGGCTTGGACACGGCTCATGATCCAAGCTTCACACTCGCGGCCATCGGTGTGAACCCGTCGGCGCGAGCGTTCGGGTGCGGGATGTGGTCGTCGTACTGACGCACAGTGAGCGGCATGTCTGTGGAGAACCAGGAGCGGGCGGCGCGGGCGGTACGGACGGTACGGCGGCTGGGGCGCGGGGTGGGCGCGGCGGTGTGGCACGGGCGGGGTGTGGCCTGGGCGGTCGCCGGGTGCTTCGTGCTCGGGGGTGTGCTGATGGCGGTGCCGCCGGACGGGGCCGGCGGTGACTCCGGGCGGGCGGCGGCGGGTGTGCGGGGTGCGGCCGGAGCCGAGGGGCGGCGGGTGGCGGCCGGGATGCCCGTCGCGCTGTCCCGGGTGGCGGCCACCGTCCGGGAGCACGAGGCCCGGGTACGGGCCCGGCCGCGTGACCATGTCTCCTGGGCGGTGCTCGGTACGGCGTACACCGAACGGGCGCTGCGGACCGGCGCCGTCGCCGACTACCCCCGGGCCGAACGCGCCCTGCGCACCTCGCTGCGCCTGTGGCCCGGCGGCAACGCGGACGCCCTCGAAGGCCTGGCCGCCCTCGCCGTCGCCCGCCGTGACTTCCGGGCGGCGAAAGGCTGGGGCGAGGAGGCCGTACGGGTGGCGCCGCGGCGCTGGACCTCGTACGCGCGGCTCGTCGACGCGTACGACGGGCTCGGCCGCTACAAGAAGTCCCGCGCGGCCCTGGCCACCCTGCTGACCCTGGACTCCGGTCCCGCGGCACGGGTGAAGGCCGCGCAGGTCCACTGGGACCAGGGGGCGCGTGAGGACGCGGCGGCGGCGCTCTCGGACGCGGCGGCCTCGCAGACCACGATGGCGGGACCGTCGGCCGCGGGCGCCACGTGGTGGGTACGGGCCGGGGAGCTGGCCTGGGAGCGAGGGGAGGCGGCGGAGTCGCTGCGGTACTGCTCGGCCGCGCGGGGTGAGCCGGAGGGCGACGCGTGCCGGGGGCGTGCGCTGGCCGCGCTGGGGCGGACGGGGGAAGGGGTGCGGGCGTACCGGGACTCCCTCGCCCGGCGGCCCTCCGCAGCGGTCGCGCTGCGGTTGGGCGAGCTGTACGAGTCGCTGGGGCGGGGGCGGGATGCTCGGGAGCGGTACGGGGTGGTGCGGGCGCTGGTGGCACGGTCCGCCGCGGCCGGGGTGAACGAGTCGCTCGTCCTCGGGGCGCTGGAGGCGGACCACGGGGATCCGGTGGTGGCGGTGCGGGTGCTGCGGGCGGAGTGGGAACGCCAGCCGGGGCTGCGGGTGGCCGACGCGCTGGGGTGGGCGTTGCATCGGGCCGGGGAGGACGGGGAGGCGCTCGGGTTCGCGCGGCGGGCGACGGATCGGGCGCGGGGTGGGGAGGTGCGGAGTGCGGTGTACGCGTATCACCGGGGGGTGATCGAGCGGGCCTTGGGGTTGGCTGCTCCGGCGCGGCGGCATCTGGAGGAGGCGCGGCGGTTGAATCCGTATGTCGCGTGACAGCTCGGGGGGTGCGTTGCGTTGCGTTGCGTTGTCGGGTGCGGGTCCGGTGGGGCTTCTCGCGCAGTTCCCCGCGCCCCCAAGAGCAACGGCCCCTGCGGGCCGTTGAAAAAGCACGGGGCGCGGCCCCTGCTTTTTCAGGGGCGCGGGGAACTGCGCGACCGGCCCCCACCGGACCCGCACCCGACAACGCAACGCACCCCCACCCCACTGGGCGCCCTTACAAGTTGCCCCGCTTCTCCTGCTCCCTCTCGATCGCCTCGAACAGCGCCCTGAAGTTGCCCTTCCCGAAGCCCATCGACCCGTGTCGCTCGATGATCTCGAAGAAGACCGTCGGCCGGTCCTGGACCGGCTTGGTGAAGATCTGCAGCAGATACCCGTCCTCGTCCCGGTCCGCGAGGATCTTCAGCTCACGCAGGGTGTCCACGGGGACGCGGGTGTCCCCGACCCACTCCCCCAGCGTGTCGTAGTACGAGTCGGGCGTGGCGAGGAACTCGACCCCGGCCGCCCGCATCGTCCGTACCGTCCGCACGATGTCGTTCGTGTTGAGCGCGATGTGTTGCACACCCGCGCCGCCGTAGAACTCCAGATACTCGTCGATCTGGGACTTCTTCTTGGCGATGGCGGGCTCGTTGATCGGGAACTTGACCTTGAGCGTGCCGTCCGCGACGACCTTCGACATCAGCGCGCTGTACTCGGTGGCGATGTCGTCGCCCACGAACTCCTTCATGTTGGTGAAGCCCATGACCCGGTTGTAGAACTCCACCCACTCGTTCATACGCCCGAGTTCGACGTTGCCGACGCAGTGGTCGACGGCCTGGAACGTGCGGTGGGCGGGCGGCTCGACGAGGGGGCTCGCGGCGACGTGGCCGGGGAGGTACGGGCCGTCGTAGCCGGTGCGCTCGACGAGGGTGTGCCGGGTCTTGCCGTAGGTGGCGATCGCGGCGAGGACGACCGTGCCGTGCTCGTCCTTCATCTCGTACGGCTCGGTGACGGAACGCGCGCCGTGTTCGACGGCGTAGGCGTACGCGCGACGGGCGTCCGGGACCTCGATGGCGAGGTCGACGACGCCGTCTCCGTGCTCGGCGACGTGCTCGGCGAGGAAGTGGCCCCAGGGGGTGGTGGGTTTGACGACCGAGGTGAGGACGAACCGGGCCGAGCCGTTCTCCAGGACGTAGCTCGCCGTCTCGCGGCTGCCGGTCTCGGGGCCGGCGTAGGCGACGAGGCGCATGCCGAACGCGGTGGAGTAGTAGTGGGCGGCCTGCTTGGCGTTGCCCACGGCGAAGACGACCGCGTCCATTCCCTTGACCGGGAAGGGGTCTGCCTGCCGTGCGGTGTGGGGGGCGTGGTGCGTGGTCTGCGTCATGGCCGCAGACTCCTCCGCGCCCGCAAGGTGCGCAACAGTTCGCGTATCGGCTGGACAATCCGCACAGTGGGATGCCCATGCTCGGGCTTGTTCTGTACAGGATGACCACCTCGGGAGGCCTCATGGCGATCGATCATCTGGACGGCCGGCTGATCGTCCTGCTCGCGCGCGAGCCGCGGATCGGGGTGCTGGAGATGTCGCGGCGGCTGGGGGTCGCGCGGGGCACCGTGCAGGCCCGGCTCGACCGGCTTCAGTCGAATGGAGTCATCCGCGGGTTCGGCCCGCAGGTGGACCCGGCCGCGCTCGGCTACCCGGTCACGGCGTTCGCGACGCTCCAGATCCGGCAGGGGCAAGGGCCGGACGTACGGGCCCACTTGGCGACCGTGCCGGAGGTGCTGGAGCTGCACACGACGACCGGCAGCGGGGACATGCTGTGCCGGCTCGTGGCCCGGTCGAACGCCGATCTCCAGCGGGTGATCGACCGGGTCGTCGGTTTTGATGGCATCGTCCGGGCCGCCACGGCGATCGTCATGGAGAACCCCGTTCCGCTGCGGATCATCCCGCTGGTGGAGCAGGCGGCACAGGATCCGGACGGGACGCTGTAGCCGACCCTGGGGGTGCGCGCCGGTGAGCTTCTGGGAGTACGTCGGCAGCTACCACGAGAAGCTGCTGTTCGACGCGTATCAGCACGCCAGCGCGGTGTTCCAGTGCATGGTCGTGGCCACGGTCGCCGGGGTCCTGATCGGTGTCGTCTCCTATCGGCGGGAGTGGGCCACCGGCCTCGCCACGACCGGCACGGCCACCCTCCTGACCATCCCCTCCCTCGCCATGATCGGGCTGCTGATCCCGCTGGTGGGCCTCGGTGTGGCCCCGACCGTGATCGCGCTGACGCTGTACGGTCTGCTGCCGGTCGTACGGAACGCGATCGTGGGCCTGCGCGGGGTCGATCCGGCGCTGGTGGACGCCGCGAAGGGCATCGGGATGTCCCGGTCGCTGCGGCTGCTACGGGTCGAACTGCCGCTGGCCTGGCCGCCGATCCTCACCGGGATCCGGATCTCCACCCAGATGCTGATGGGCATCGCCGCGATCGCCGCGTACGCCTCCGGGCCGGGTCTCGGCAACGAGATCTTCCGGGGTATCGCCTCCCTGGGCAGCGCGAACGCCCTCAACCAGGTGCTCGCGGGCACGCTCGGGATCGTCGCCCTCGCCCTGCTGTTCGACGCCGCGTACGTACTGATCGGGCGGCTGACGATTCCGAGGGGGATCCGTGGCTGAGAACGGTGTGGCAGGGGCCACCATCGAGCTGGTCGACCTCAGCAAGACATATCCGGGCAGCCGTCGGCCCTCCGTCGAGGGCGTCACCATGCGGATCGACGCCGGCGAGACCGTCGTGCTGGTCGGGCCGTCCGGCTGCGGCAAGTCGACAACGCTCAAGCTGATCAACAGATTGATCGAGCCGTCCGGCGGTTCCATCCGGATCGGCGGCGAGGACGTCACCGGTATCGATCCGGTCGGGCTGCGGCGCAAGGTGGGCTATGCCATCCAGTCGTCCGGGCTCTTCCCGCACATGACCGTCGCCCAGAACATCGCGCTCGTCCCGAGGATGGTCGGCTGGTCCGCGTCCCGGGTGCGGGCGCGGGTGGCGGAGATGCTGGAGCTGGTGGGGCTCGACCCGGGCGAGTTCCACGACCGGTATCCGCGTCAGCTCTCCGGGGGCCAGCAGCAACGGGTGGGCGTGGCACGGGCGTTGGCCGCCGATCCGCCCGTGCTGCTGATGGACGAGCCGTTCGGGGCGGTGGACCCGATCACCCGCGACCACCTCCAGGACGAACTGCTGCGGCTCCAGCGCGAGTTGCGCAAGACGATCGTGTTCGTCACCCATGACTTCGACGAGGCGATCAAGCTGGGCGACCGGATCGCGATCCTGCGAGAGCGTTCGCACATCGCGCAGTTCGACACCCCGGCGGCGATCCTCGCGGGACCGGCCGACGACTTCGTCTCCGGTTTCGTGGGCGGGGGCGCCGCACTGCGCCGGCTCGGCCTGACCCGCGTACGGGATGTCGAGGTGACGGACTGGCCGACCGCGGGGGTGGGTGACCCGCCGCGACGGATCCTCGAACGGCTGCGGGCGGGCGACACCGACGAGGTGCTGCTGCTCGACCGGAGCGGACGGCCCTTCAAGTGGCTGCGGCGCGACGATCTGGAGGGGGCGCCCGGGGCACGGAGCGGGACCTCGATCCGCAGGACCGTCACCGGGGACGCGACGCTGCGGGACGCCCTGGAGGCCGTGCTGACCGACAGTTCGGGGCGGGTCGCGGTGACCGGGGCGGACGGCGAGTACACCGGTGTGGTGGACATGGAGACCCTGATCGGCTCCGCCCGCGCGCTCCTGGAGGCGGACCGGCTGGCCGCGCTGGAACACCGGCACGCGCGGGAGGAAGCGCGGGAACGGGAGGAGGCCGGCGACGGACGGATCCGGACAGGGCGGGCGGGCGACGGTGACGGAGGCGCGGAGGGCGACGGCGGGACGGGGGCGAGGGAGGGGTGACGGCGGCCGAGACGGGTGCCACGGCAGGGGCGGGTGCCACGGCAGGTGCGGGTGCCACGGCCGGTGCGGGTGCCACGGCCGGTGCGGGTGCCACGGCCGGTGCGGGTGCCACGGCAGGTGCGGGTGCCACGGCCGGTGCGGGTGCCACGGCCGGTGCTGGCCCCGCGACGAGGGCGGCGGCCTCCGCCGGGGCGGCCCCGGCGCCCGCGCGGCCCGCCTCCCTCCGGGTGAGTCGGCAGAAGCTGACGCTCCTGCCGTCCGTCCTCGTGGTCGTCCTGTTCGGTACCTGGATCTGGTTCCGGCAGGCCGAGCTGGACGCGATCTCCGCGAACGCGCTGTCGAACGGGGCGGTGTGGCTGGCCCTGTGGCAGCACATCCAGCTGACCGTGGTCTCCACCTTCTTCGTACTGATCATCGCGATCCCGCTGGGCATCCTGCTGACCCGGGAGTCGTTCCGGAGGGCCACCCCGGTGGCCATGACCGTCGCCAACACGGGCCAGGCCACCCCCGCCATCGGCCTGCTCGCGCTGCTGGTGATCTGGCTGGGCATCGGCACGAGAGCGGCACTGATCGGCATCATCGTCTACGCCCTCCTGCCCGTCCTCTCCAACACGATCGCCGGGCTGAAGGCGAACGACCCGACGCTCCTCGAAGCCGCCCGGGGCATCGGCATGTCCCCGAGAGAGGTGCTGACCCGCGTCGAACTCCCCCTGGCCGTACCGCTGATCCTCGCGGGCGTCCGCACCGCCCTCGTCCTGAACGTGGGCACGGCGACCCTCGCCACCTTCGGCGGGGGCGGCGGCCTCGGCGTACTGATCACCACCGGCATCACCAACCAGCGGATGCCCGTCCTCGTGCTCGGCTCGATCCTCACGGTCGCCCTCGCCCTGCTGGTCGACTGGCTCGCCTCCCTCGCCGAAGTGCTGCTCCGGCCACGGGGGTTGGAGCCGGACGCATGAGCCGCCGCACGCCTCTCCCGCTCGTCTGTCTGCTGCTGACCGGCTGCGGACTGACCAGCGGCTCCCCCATGACCGACGACGTACTGCCGGGCTCGGTCGGACAGGGGCAGCCGCTCAAGGGCGCCCAACTGACCGTCACCGCCAAGGACTTCACCGAGAACCTGATCCTCGGAGCCGTCATGGGCATCGCCTTCCAGGCGGCCGGCGCGGAGGTGCTGGACCGCACCGGCATCCAGGGCTCGTTCGGCGCCCGGGAGGCGGTGCGCAGCGGGGACGCGGACGCCATGTACGAGTACACGGGCACCGCCTGGATCACCTACCAGGGCAACAGCACCCCGATCCCCGACCCGAAGCGGCAGTGGGAGGAGGTCCGCGACGCCGACCTCAGGAACGGCCTGACCTGGCTGCCGCCCTCCGCGCTCAACAACACCTACGCCCTCGCCCTCAACCGCGCCAACTCCGCCGAGTACGGCACGAAGACCCTCTCCGACGTGGCCCTGCTGGCGGCGAAGAGGCCGGGGGCGGTCACGCTGTGCGTGGAGAGCGAGTTCGCCAACCGCGCGGACGGGCTGCCGGGCATGCAGAAGGCGTACGGGATGAGCCTGCCCACCGGGAACATCACCCAGATGGACAGCGGGATCATCTACACCCAGGCGGCGAAGGGGAGTTGTCTGTTCGGGGAGGTCTACACGACCGACGGGCGGATCGAGTCGATGAAGCTCGCGGTGATGGCCGACGACCGCCGCTTCTTCCCCAACTACAACGCCGCCCCCGAGATCAACTCCGCGACCCTGAAGGAGTGGCCGGAGATCGCCGACGTCCTCGCCCCCCTCACGAGGAAGCTGAACAACGACGTGGCGCGCGAGCTGAACGCCCGGGTGGACGTCGACGGGGAGGATCCGCACCAGGTGGCGTTGGACTGGATGGTGGCGGAGGGGTTCGTGCGGGAGGGGTGAGTCACGGCGGGAGCCACGAGCCGCACCCACGGGAGCCTCGCTCGTCGCTCGGCTCAGCAGCCGGGCACGGTCCCCTTGCCCGTCTCCAGGGCCACGAGCGAGGAGACCGCGCCCTTCAGGGTCGTCACCGGGACGAGCCGCAGCCCCTCGGGCAGTTCGGTCCGGGCGTCGGAGCACTCGGCCTTGGGGACGAGGAACACGGTGGCGCCGTCGCGGCGGGCCGCCTGGGTCTTGAGCGCGACCCCGCCGACGGCACCGACCTTGCCCGAGGTGTCGATCGTCCCCGTACCGGCGATGACCCGGCCGCCCGTGAGGTCGCCACCGCTGCCGTCGCCGTCGAGCTTGTCGACGATGCCGAGGGAGAAGAGCAGGCCCGCGCTGGGGCCGCCGACGTCGGCGAGCCGCAGGGTGACCTCGATGTCGCCGGAGTCCTCGCCGAGGTAGGCGAGCGCCGCCTCGGTGGCCGTGTCCTGGGACTCCTTCATCTCGGCCCGGTTGTACTCCTGGATCTCCTCGGTGGTGTCCCCGCTCGGGTAGACCGCCTCGCGGGGCATGACCGCCTGGTCCGTGCGGAACCAGCCGTCGATCACCTCGCCGAGCCCGACGCGGGCGTCCGGTCCGGTCGCCTCGATCGTCGTCATCCGCAGCTGCCCGGTGGTCTTCCGGGCCTCCGCGCCGCTGATCGTGATCACCGGCTCGCCCTTGTTGTCGCCCAGCACGTTCGCCGTCATCCCCGGCTGCGCCACGGAGAACGGCAACGGCGCGAACACCGCCGTGGCGAGCAGCCCCACCACGGGCAGGGCACAGACGGCTACGGCCACGGGACGCGAAAGGCTGGAGAGGCGAGAGAGCACGGGGTCAATCTACGTGAGGAGCGATTTTGGCCAAGGGCCGGTGGGGGCCGTGGGTGTCCGGGGGCGGCTTGGGGGCCGGGAGGCCGTGGGGTGGCTGGCGTGGCTGGGGTGGCTGGGGTGGCCGGGGCTCAGTTGACGTCCACGTCCTCGAAGAGGGCGAGGAGCCGCGTCAGCACCCGTACGCACGCGTCGACGTCGGCGCCCGTCAGATCACCGCTCGCCCGCTTCAGCAGCAGGCTCTCCCGGGCGACCAGCGCGTCGATGGTCGCCCGGCCGGTGTCGGTCAGCCGGATCAGGGAGGACCGCTGGTGCGCGGGATTCGGGATGGCCTCGACGAGGTCCCGTGCCGCCGCCTCGTTGACCATCCGCTGCACGAACTGCCTGCTCAGCGCCAGTGTCCGGCCCATCTGCGGCACGGTCATCGGCCGCCCGCCCATCCGCAGCAGCTCCAGGACCGCCCGGACACCGACAGGGAACCCCTCCTTCCGTTCCTTCAGCTCCAGCGCGCGGGTCGTCCGCCGGTAGAGGGGGCCGAGGACGGCGAACACCTCGGACAGCCGCCCGGCGAGCACCTCGGGCGGCAGCGGCTCATTGGTCTCTGTCACGGGGCCATTGTCTTCCACCCGACAGACTGACAACTGGGTTGTCACCATCCCCCCAACATGACACCCTGGTTGTCATGACTGATGCCTCTCAGGTACTCACGCGCGTCTTCCCGTCCGATGACGGCCCCCTCGCCTATCTGGACGTCGGCCAGGACACGGGGTCCGGTGCCCCGCTCGTGCTGCTGCACGGCGGCTTCACGGATCACCGCATGTGGCGCGACCTGGTCCCCGGCCTGGTGGCGGCCGGCCATCGCGTGATCGCCCCGGACGCCCGCGGGCACGGCGCCTCCGCCAACGCGAGCAAGCCGTTCCGGCTCACCGACGACCTCGCCGCGCTGCTGCGCCACCTGGACACCGGCCCGGCGATCCTGATCGGTATGTCGATGGGCGGCGGCACGGCCGTCGACACGGCCCTGGAACACCCCGACCTCGTACGCGCCCTCGTCGTCAGCGGTGTCGGCACCAGCGAGCCCGAGCACACGGACCCCTGGACCAAGGACAGCGTCGCCCGCTACTACGGCACGCTGATGTCCGGCGACATCGAGGGCTGGCTGGAAGTGGTCGGCGAGGCGGTCGCCGGTCCGTACCGCAAGGTCGACGAGGTGGGCCCCGACATCGTCCGGCGCGTACGGGAGATGAGCCGCGCCACGGCCGAGAAGCACACCGTCGGCGAGACGGACTGGCACGTCCCGGTCACGAACACCTGGGCCCGCGCCGCCACGATCACGGCCCCCACCCTCGCCCTCAACGGCGCCCTCGACGCCCCCGACCTCATCGCCATGGCCGAACGCCTGGCAGCCACGGTCGCCGCCGACTCCCACACCGTCTCGATCGAGGCCACGGCGCACTACGCCAACATGGAACGCCCGGACACGTTCACCGAACACTTGCTGAACTGGCTGAACCGGCTGCCCTAGCGCTCTCAGCTGCGGGCAGTCGTGCCGCTGGGGCGGCACGGGTGGGCGCAGGCGGCACCCCGCGAGCGCCGGTGAGCGAAACCCCGCTCCAGCTCAGCCCCGGCGGAGGGCGCCCCCACCGGACGCACCGTCACCGCAGCGCGTCGGCGACCTCCCGTGCCGCGTCCATCACCCGCGGCCCCACCCGCTCCGGCACCGCATCGGCCAACATCACGACTCCCACACTGCCCTCGACCCCGCTCACCCCGATCAACGGCGCCGCCGCCCCACTCGCCCCCGCCTCCAGCTCCCCGTGCGTGAGCGCGTACCCCGGCCAGTCCCCCGGCTGCTGCCGCCCCGACAGAATCGCCCGCCCCGCCGCCCCCCGGTCCAGCGAGTGCCGGAACCCGGCCCGGTACGCCACGTGATAGTCCGTCCACGTCGGCTCGACCACCGCGACCGCCAACGCCTCGGTCCCGTCGACGAGCGTGAGATGGGCGGTGGCCCCTATGTCCTCCGCCAACGAGCGCAACGCGGGCAGCGCGGCCTCCCGTACCAGCGGATGCACCTGCCGCCCGAGCCGCAGCACCCCCAGTCCCACCCGGGCACGTCCGCCCAGGTCACGTCGTACGAGGGCATGCTGTTCCAGGGTGGCGAGCAGGCGGTACACCACGGTCCGGTTGACGCCGAGCTTGTTGGACAGCTCGGTGACGGTCAGCCCGTGGTCGGTGTCGGCCAGCAGCTTGAGGACACGCAGTCCCCGATCAAGCGTCTGAGAGGTCTCCGCGGTCACGACGCCCACTCCTTCTTGGGTGAGGGCGGCGACCCCTGTCACGGCTGATGCGTCACCGGTCCCGTCGGCGACGCGCTACAGAGGCCGCCGATCGGCTGAACCCGGATGATCCGGGCGGAGTCGCTTCACGGCTGCGCTCCGCGGCGGCGCTGCCACGGGGCGTATGCGTAGCGGGACAGTAGACGAGCCGGTTCGCTGAGCGGAAGACTCCGTCCAGAATCCGGTCAGTGACCGGTACGGACTACTTCGATTTGTCGCGAAATGTAGGGGCGCACCACGCAGACCGCACCCCCGGGGCGCGCTCCCCCAAGACATCGAAGGTCGCCTCACCCGGACCGGGACGAACGTCACCTCACCCGGACCGGGACGAACGTCACCTCACCCGGACCCGGATGAGGGTCACTTCATCCGGGTCGCCCACTCCTGCACCTTGGCGATCCGCTGCCGCAGCTGCCCCGCCGTGGCCTCGGCGCTGGGCGGGCCGCCGCACACCCGCCGTACCTCGGTGTGGATGACACCGTGCGGCTTGCCGCACTGATGGGAGTACGCGCCGACCATCCCGTTGAGCTGCTTACGAAGCTCCAGCAGTTCCTTGTGGGTGACGACGGGCCGCCGGTCGGCCGGCAGCTCCACGAGGTCGGCCTCGGCGTCCGGCTTCTTGCGGCTGTGCGCGATCTGCCGTGCCTGCCGCTTCTGGAGCAGCAGCTGCACCTGGTCGGGCTCCAGCAGCCCGGGGATCCCGAGGTAGTCCTGCTCCTCCTCGCTCCCGGGGTGGGCCTGCATACCGAACTCGGCGCCGTTGTACATGACCCGGTCGAACACGGCGTCGGACTCCAGCGCCTCGAACGGCAGCATGTCCTGGTCACCGGTGTCCTCGTCCTGCTCCCGCTCGGCCTCCGCGAGAAGCTTGTCCTCCTCGGCGTACGGGTCCTCCTCGCCCTGCTTCTTCGGCTTGTCGAGGGCGTGGTCCCGCTCCACCTCCATCTCGTTGGCGAAGGTGAGCAGATCGGGCACGGTCGGCAGGAACACGGACGCGGTCTCGCCGCGCCGCCGGGACCGCACGAACCGCCCGACGGCCTGGGCGAAGAACAGCGGCGTCGAAATCGTCGTGGCGTACACCCCCACCGCCAGCCGGGGGACGTCCACCCCTTCCGACACCATCCGCACGGCGACCATCCACCGGTCGGTGTTGGCGCTGAACTCGTCGATACGGTCCGAGGCGCCGGAGTCGTCGGACAGGACGACCGTCGCGCTCGTCCCGGTGATCTCCCGGATCAGCTTGGCGTAGGCGCGGGCGGAGTCCTGGTCGGTGGCGATGACGAGCGCACCGGCGTCCGGGATGCCCTTCCTGACCTCGGTGAGCCGCTGGTCGGCGGCGCGCAGCACGCTCGGCATCCACTCACCGCGCGGATCGAGGGCCGTACGCCAGGCCTGGCTGATCGCGTCCTTGGTCATGGGCTCGCCGAGGCGCGCGGCGATCTCGTCGCCCGCCTTGGTGCGCCAGCGCATGTTGCCGCTGTAGGAGAGGAAGATGACGGGCCGGACGACGTTGTCGGCGAGCGCGTTGCCGTAGCCGTAGGTGTAGTCGGCGGACGAACGCCGGATGCCGTCCGTCCCCTCCTCGTACGTCACGAAGGGGATGGGGTTGGTGTCGGACCGGAAGGGCGTACCGGTGAGCGCGAGCCGGCGGGTGGCGGGCTCGAACGCCTCAAGACAGGCCTCGCCCCAGGACTTGCTGTCACCGGCGTGGTGGATCTCGTCGAGGATGACCAGCGTCTTGCGCTGCTCGCTGCGGTTGCGGTGCAGCATGGGCCGTACGCCGACACCGGCGTAGGTGACCGCGACCCCGTCGTACTCCTTGCTGAGCGGGCCCGCGCTGTACTCCGGGTCCAGCTTGATCCCTATCCGTGCCGCGGCCTCGGCCCACTGCTTCTTCAGATGCTCGGTGGGTGCCACGACCGTCACCTGCTGCACGACATGGTGGTGCAGCAGCCAGGACGCGAGCGTCAGCGCGAAGGTCGTCTTCCCGGCGCCCGGGGTGGCGACCGCGAGAAAGTCCCGCGGTTGCTCCTGGACATACCTCTCCATCGCCCCCTGCTGCCAGGCACGCAGCTTGCCGGCGGTACCCCAGGGGGCACGGCCGGGGAAGGCGGGCGAGAGGTGGTGGTTCGAGGAGGAGGTGGCGGTGGTAGTCACGGTCTCCGGTCTGGTGGTCGAGCGGCTCGGGCGGGCAGCCCCGGTGCGACTCACGCGGCAACCCGCACACCACGGCTACGTATGACAACCGGGCCACCCTACCGGCGCCCGGACCGTGTCAACGCGCGTACGACACCCCCTCCCCCGGCGATGGGACCCACCTCACAACCCCCGCAACCGCTCGGCGATCACCCCGACCTCGGCCTCCTCACCGGACGCGACGGCGATGACCAGGTCGTACGCCCGCTCCTGGTCCACCGCGGCCAGGTCCACCCCGTTGACCGCGAGGAACGTCGCGGCCGCGAGCCAGGCCGTCCGCTTGTTCCCGTCCACGAGGGGGTGGTTGGTGGCGAGCGCGTGGAGCAGGGCGGCGGCCTGCTCGTAGAGGTCGGTGCAGGCGGCCGTCCCGAACATGCGGGCGCGCGGCCGGTGCACAGCCGACTCCAGCAGCCCTGCCTCCCGGGTCTCGGGAGCCTTCCCGCCGAAGGCGATCCCGGCGATGGCGACCACCTCGGCCACGGTCAGATGACGGCTCACTCCCCCAGCCTCCGCAGCAACTCGGCGTGCTCCTCCGCGAGCCGCTCGGCCCGCTCCCGCACGAGCCCGCTCTCCGCCCGGAGATACGCCTCGACGGCCGCCTCCACCACGTCCTCGGGCCGTCGCCCCTCGGCGTCGGCGAGGTCGGTGAGGGCTCGATGCCGGTCGGGGTCGAGGTCCAGGTGGAGAGTGATCTCGGTCATGGGGCGAGGCTAGGGTCAGCGATCACCCGATTCCACCGCTTTACGAATCCCCCGCCCACAGCCCCCTGTTCCCCCCCTCCCCCGCCCTCTCACCGCTCCCGCAACCGCGTGGTCACCCAGGCCCCCACCAACGCCACCCCCGCCATCGGCAGGAACACCGCGACGAAGGCGGCCGGGTGGGAGGCGGCGCCGGTGGCCGTGGTGGTCGTGTGGGCGACCGTGCCGCCGCCCAGCGCGGCGAACGCGGCGCCGCCCGCCGCGAGGAGGAGCGCGTTGGAGAGGCCGTCGGACATCTGGAGCGCGGCGGAGTTGGTGCCGGCCTCCTCGGGGGCGGAGAGATGGAGCAGCAGGACGCTGGTGGAGGAGATGACGAGCCCCATCCCGAAGCACCCGAAGGCCCAGGCGACGGCCACGATCCCCACCGGCACGGACTCGATCAGCGCGAACGGCAGCGTGGTGATCGCCGCCGCGACCAGCAGCATCCCCACCGTCATCAGCCGCTCCCGGTACGGCTCCACCGCCGCCCGCGCCTGCACCCACGACCCCAGCGCCCAGGTCCCCCCG
The DNA here is from genome assembly GCF_009184865.1 of Streptomyces phaeolivaceus. NCBI lineage: Bacteria > Bacillati > Actinomycetota > Actinomycetes > Kitasatosporales > Streptomycetaceae > Streptomyces > Streptomyces phaeolivaceus. Next base: position 3,746,762 of record NZ_CP045096.1, read on the forward strand.
CCCGCCGCGAGCGAGAACCCGGCGAGCGTCGGCGACAGCCCGCGCTGGGTGACCAGCATCAACGGCACGAACGACTCGGCCGACACGAACGCCCCCGCCGCCACCCCGCGCAGCAGCACCACCGACGGCAGCCCCCGCACCGCCCGATAGGTCCCCCGGGGCAGCAGCCCCAGCACGGCGGGCACCAGCAGCCCGACCCCCGCGGCGGCCGGCACGAGCGAGAACCACCGCAGATCCTGAGCCGCGTACTGCAACAGCCCGGCCCCGAGCGAGATCCCGAAGGCGAGCCGGATACGCCGACGGTCGACCGAGGCCGAGGCCGGGGGCGAGGCCTCGGCAGAGGTGGAGGTGGAGGTGGAGGTGGAGGTCACCGGGCCGGAAGCCCGCCGCCGTATCTGCGGGAGCGCCAGCGCCAGCGGCAGCACGACGAGCGCCGGGATCCCCAGGAACACCCAGCGCCAGCCCAGCTGTTCCGTCACCGCGCCGGAGGCGAGCGGGCCGACGATGGACGGGACGACCCAGCTCGCCGCGAAGGCCGCCATGATCGCGGGCCGCAGCCGCTCCGGGTACGCGCGCCCGACCACCACGTACAGCGCGACGATCACCAGCCCGCCGCCGAGCCCCTGCACGGCCCGCCCGAGGACGAAGAGCCACATCGCCCCGGCGGTCCCCGACAGCACCAGACCGGCGGCGAACCCGCCGATCCCCGCGGCCAGCGCCCCCAACGGCCCGCGCCGGTCGGCCCACTGCCCGGCCAGCACCATCCCGAACAGACTCGTCGTGAAGTACGCCGAGAACGCGAACCCGTACACGGAGATCCCGTCCAGTTCCCGCGCCGCGACCGGCATGGCGGTCCCCACCGCCATCGCCTCGAACGCGATCAGCAGCACGACCGAGACGATCCCGATGCTGAGCCCCCGGTAGGAGCGGCTCAGCACGCCTTCCTCACCGAGAGCCACGACGGAGGGAGCGGGGGTCTGTGTGACGTCCGTGTCACGCGGTTCGAGGTCGGCCATGCCCGCCAGCGTAAGGGGCACCACCGACATTCGCCCCTGTCCGAAGTCCCCCACCACCTGGGACCTTCGTCGTACACCCAGGAGGCGCCCCTCGCCGTTCATGAACGGCGTATGGCAGTCCCGTTGCAGCCCCCTCGCACCCCTTGAGCCCCCACCCGCCCCCCGCCTACGGTCTACTCATCGAGTTCGGAGCGCCAGACACCACCCCTGGCACCCCCGACCCGGCCGTGTGCCCGAGTGGTTTAGGGACTCGCCTGCAAAGCGAGTTACGTGGGTTCGATTCCCGCCACGGCCTCTTCTTTGTCTGACCAGGCAAAACGACAGGGCGGCACCCCAGATGGGATGTCGCCCTTTTTCGTCGTCCGTCTCAGTTGCCGTCTCAGTTGGCGGGTACGACGGCCCCGGCGGCGCCGTCGTCGTCGCCGTTCGGCCGGTCTTTCTCCTCGGCCTTCCAGATCAACCCATCGACCTGTCGCGCCACGTCGGACCGCACCGCGTCGACCATGTGCTGATACCGAGCGGCCATGGCGGTGGTCGACCATCCCATGAGGCCCATCACTGCGCGCTCGGGCACTCCGAGGATGAGCAGGACCGTGGCGGCGGTGTGGCGCGCGTCGTGCAGTCGGCCGTCTCGGATCTTCGCCTCTGCCAGCAGAGCCTTCCACTCTGCCCAGTCCGTCCGGTGGGAGGGACTACGCCCGTGCTCATCCGGGAACACCAACCCGCCGTCCACCCACTTCGCGCCGGCCGCTTCGCACTCAGCTTCCTGCGCTGTGCGGTGGGCGCGCAGTAGGTCAACGAGTTGCTCGGGGAGACCGACCGCGCGGCGCCCGGCACGTGACTTCGTGGTGGACGTCTCGGGGTTGCTGCGCCGCTTCTGCGGGCAGTACCCGGCTTTCCGTCCGCAGGGCTCCGCGCATCCGTGGGCGTACTGCGGCCGGTGGCGACTGCGGCGGACCATCAGGAACCCGGCGTCAAGGTCCACGTCCTCCCACTTGAGACCCAGTACCTCCCCCTGCCTGAGTCCGAGCGCGAGTGCGACGGCCCAGCGTGCGGAGTTGCGACTCTGGCCGGCGGCCTTCAACAGCCGCTGTACCTCCGCCACGGTGTAGGGCTCCACCTCGTAGTCACCCACCTTGGGCGCCTTGGCCAACTGGACGGGGTTCTTGCCGAGATGGCCGCGCCGAACAGCCTCATTGAGCGCGACCCGGAAGGTGCGGTGCACCTGGTGAGCGGTCGCGGGCTTGCTGCCGTTGGCCTGCATCTTCGCGTAGAAGACCTCGATGTGCTCCGGCTTGAGCTTGTCGAGCCGGTGTGCACCCAGGCCGGGGATGAGGTGCTTCCGTACGGCGACGCGGTACCCGACCATCGTGTTGTCGTTGACCGCGAGGGGCGCCACGTTCTCGATCCAGTGCGTCAGCCACGCCGTGACGGTCCACGGCTTGCCCGGCTTGCGCACAGTCTTGGCGTCGCGCTGCTTCTCCAACTCCCTCACTGCTGCGGTGACTTCGGCGCGAGTCTTGCGCTCGACGTGACGGCGGTCGGGCTTCCCGTCGTCGCAGGTCCCGACGGTGACCCGACCGTGCCATTTCCCGTCCTTGCCCAGGTAGATGGACGAACGGCCGTTGGGCTGCCGGGTGCGCTTCTTCTCTTCTGCCATGCGTACTCCTAGGCGGCCTGGACGATGGTGACGGTGGCGGTGCGGTTCTGCTTCTTGCGAAGGCGGGTGACGAACTCGGGGATGGCGTCGGCGGGGACCCTCCGGAGGTGGCCGACGGTGATGGACTCCAGTTCGCCGGAGCGGACAAGCGCGAAGCACGTGGTCCGGCCGATGCGGAGTCGCCGGGCGGCCTCTTCGACGGTGAGCAGGGCGAGGGTGTGATCGATGGAGTCGGCGAGGTGGGCCGTGTCCATGCGGTGACTCTCCTTCGTCGCATGACGGCGGGGCCTCTGGCCCCCTTCCCTGAGGGCCGCTACTTCCGCTACCTCCGCTACCTCGCAGGTCAGGGGCCTGTTTGAGGTAGCGGATAGGGGTAGCGGTAGCGGATGGGTAGCGTTGGGGTAGCGGCTCGCGCGGATGCTTGCCGCTACCCCAACACTGCTGGTCAGACCGTGTTTTCGGTGCCGGGTAGCGGAGGTAGCGGATTCTCCGGAACCGGGGGGCAGTAGCGCTGCCACGCGTCGTGGAGATCGGCGGCGTAGTAGCCCTTGAGGACGCTTCCGCCGGTCTTGATGTTCCGGGGCGCGATGGGGTCGCCGTCGGCGGTGACGTACTCAGAGAGCATCCGGGAGAGGCGCCGGTTGTCGAGCGGCTTACCGTTGAGGTCGGCCCATGGGGCGTCGTCGAGGGCGTTGAGACGGTCGAGGACGGCGACGGTGGGAAGGCGGTCGATGCCGCTCATCACGTGGTCGCGGAGGTCGGTGAGCAGCCGGATGCCGATGCTTCCCTTGTCGTTGGCCTTGGACGCGGTCACGAGTGCCACACAGGCTTCCCGTGCGCGGCGGGGCCAGTCGCCGCCCACGGCGTCGGCGACCGCGATGAGGGGTTCCCAGACATCCGCCGGGCGGTCGGTGACACCGTCGGGCATCTCGGGAAAAGCACCCGCGATCCGCTCCTGAGTGGTTTCCGCCCACTTCGCGAGCCGGTCGCGAATCGCGTTGCCCTCGGGCACGTGGATGCGGATGCGGAAGGCCTCGACCTTCTCGTTGCGAGCCCGGCGGCGCATCCGGATGATGACGGACCGGGTCATGATCGTGTCGGGGAGGTTACCGAGTCCGGCGACGGCGAGTGCGCAGTACGAGGGGAACCCCTGTACCTGCTGGTTGGCGCCGTCTCCGACACACCGGTACGTCTCCCTGCCTCGTGTGTGGCCAGCGTTGATGAACCCCCGGAGCTGTTCGTTCTCCCCCGCCTTGGGGCCGAAGACCGTGTCGATCTCGTCGAACAGGATCGTGGGCCGTCCGCTGTCCATGCCGGACACGGAGCGGAACAGGGCGGCGGCCGACGCGTCCACAGCCGCCATGGCGCGCGGGACCAGGGTTTCGATCACGTCCAGCGCCCGTGACTTGCCCGATCCGGGTTCCGGGGAAAGGAACGCGATGCGGGGAGTGGAGTCGAAGCAGTCGAGCAGGTGGGCGTGGGCGTCCCACAGCGTGACGGCGACGTAGGCAGCTTCGGTGGGGAAGACGTTGAAGCGGCGGTGGAAGGCTTCGACCTCGTTGAGCAGGGCCGCGCCGTCGATGATGTCCGTCATGCTGCGGTCCTCCCTTCCTGGGGGGTGCGGAGCGGGCAGGTGTCGCGGTGGGCGGTGTGGTCGGTGATCAGGGCGAGGACACGGCGGTGACCGACGGCGCTGCGGTCCCGCCCACACAGGCACTTCGAGGTGGCGGTAGGGGTCGCGCCGCGCGGCGCCACGATGTTCAGCCACGCCACGGGGAAGCGGCCGTCACCGGTCTGCGGGTCAGAACGAACAGCAGAGGGGACCCCCTTGCGGGCGGCGCCTTCCGGCTCGCCCACGGCCGTCTGCGGTCCCGCCGGTTCGGCGGCGCGGGCACCGGCCGGGGTGGGGGTGATGCTCTTCAGAGGGGGGCGGGGGCGGGCGGTCATGCGGCGTTCCGTCCGCGCTGGTTGTGGGCGATGGACCAGTTGAGGGCGCTGCGGATGGTGGAGCGGCACTCGGCGGCGGTGAGTCCGGCCCGCTCGCCTGCCTCCTGAAGAGCCTGCTCGACCCCGTGCCGGGGGAGGTCGCCCCACGCGACGAAGCGGCCCAGGGCGCGCCCTGCGCGGAACAACTTCGCTTCCCGCTCGCCGACTTGGGCCCGGGCGACGTTCCGCGTCTCGCTGTCGAGTGCTACATCCGCATATCGACGAGATTGCACCGCTACGGGCCCTGAGTGGGCCTGTACGGGCTTGGGGGCCGGGCGCATGATGCTCAGCAGCCAGAGGGGCAGAGAGGCCGACACGGGGCCGCACAGGAGTTCGTACGCTCCGGCGGGGGTGATGCTGCCTGCCGCGACGACGTAGCCGCCCCATGCGCGGGTGTCGACCAACGCGCCGATGGTGCCTGCCGTGTTGGTCAGCCGTACCCCGGTCGGGGCGGTGAAGTACAGGTGCTCTCCGCCGCTCGCGGTCCGCGTCCGGTAGGTGGCGGGGACAGGGTGCCCGGCGCGCTCGCAGAGCGCCGCGAAGGTCGTCGCGCCGCATGGCGCGTCCGCACTGCCCTTGTCGTCTTTGGGCATGTCGAGGTCGACGACGACCAGGCGGGACGGGCCGGTGGCGATGCCGACGTTGTACGGGGCCCGCGACCACGTCGCCCGGATCAGCTCCGGGTCGGTGGTGGCGCGCTGCTCCCACTTGCGGTGTCCGGCCGCACACGGGGCGGTGCCGGGGCACGAAGCCTCCCCGTGCAGGGCGGGGCGCTTGGTGCCGGGGCGGAGCGGGAACACGTACCAACCACGCTCGGCAGCGTCCAGGGCCGCGCGGAGCAGCGCGGTCCGGGGGTCGTGAGTCATGCTGGATGTCCTCCAGTTCGTTTAAGCGCGCTGGGTGACAAGGGCGGCCCCGGTTCTTTGGCGAGATGCGGGGGCCGCCCTTGGCGTAGCTAGAAGGGCGGTTCGTCGCTGTAGCCGCCGGGGCCCCACGGGTCACGGCCGGTGTCACGGCGACGCAGCCACCGGGGCCGGCGCGGGAGCGACATCAGGACGATGCGCCATTCCGTCCAGCAGGGGCAGGGCTCCCAGTCGGTGCCCTCGTACTCGCCGTCGTAGTGGTTGCCGTAGTCGTGCGGGATGCCGCCCACGCCGTCGCAGTAGCGGCAGTCCGGGCGGGGGGTGTCGGTGAGGATGAGCGCGTTGCGGGGCAACGCGGTGCACTGGATACGCAGTCGCATCACAGGGGTTGATCTCCTTGTCAGCCGTAGAACTTGTTCCGCTTGATCACGGCCTTGCGGATGTTGACCGTGGTTCCGCCGCCGGTCGGCCGGTGGCCGAAGACCTGCACGGCGATCCAGCCGCCGAAGATGACGGCGGCGAGGGTGATGAGCTGGGTGATGAACGCGGTGAGCGCGGTGATGAACGTGGTGAGCATCAGCAGTCCGCCGCAGACGGCGGCGAACCCGATGCCCCCGAGCGCGACGTTCACGGCCGTGCGGGAGACGGCGGGCTTGGCGGCCACCGGCTCCGGGCGGGTGTGGTCGATGGTGTAGCCGGTGACGACTCGCCCGTCGGGCAGGACGATGGTCGCGACCGCCGGGACGCTGCTCGGTTGGACGGGCACCATCGGCGCCGGTGCGGCGGGGGTGATGGGGGTGGGGTGGTGGACTTCCACGGCCCGTACGGCGGGCGTGTGGTGGCTGTTGTCGGGGAACATGCGGAATCCCTTCCGGCGATGGTTCAGGGAGGCGGGAGCACCCCCTTGCCGGGGGCGTGTGGAGGGGGTTTTCGGGGTGCTGACCTGCGGTCCTCCCTGCCTCCCTGCCTGATCATTCGTGCAGGTCAGGTGCAGGGAGGGGGGTCAGGGAGCGGGTGAGGGAGTTCTCCCTGTCTCCCTGCCCCGTCGGGGGTCGGCTCCCTGCCGTCAGGCGGCGGAAGCGGAACCCTCGTCGTCGCGGTTGGCGAGGGCGCGGGTGAGGCGGTCGCGGTGGACGACCATGACGCCGTCGGACTTGTAGGCGATCTCCGGGCCGGCGTCGTCGAGGACGCGCTTGAGGTCGGTGAACGACCAGTTGCCGTAGGCGTCCGCGTTCAGCGTGGCGAGCCGGGCGAGGACGTCCTTGGTCCGCACTCGCGCCGCGTCGCCGACCACGCTCGCGATGTCCGCGAGCGGGTCGCGGTCCTCGCCCCTGTCGATGGTGTGCAGGGTGGTGACGCCGTCGCGCATCGCCTTGGCGCGGGCGGTGATGACCTTGGCCGCGTCGTCGTCGATGTAGTGCGTCCGCACCGTGATCGACGACTGTCCCTTGGGAATGTCGATCCCGGAGGACGCGACGACCAGCGTTCCCTGATCCAGGCCCGGACGCAGCAGGTTCGGGGCGGCGCCGCCGTCGACCGCCTTGTCCCCGAGCGCCATGCGGGCCTGCGACTCGGTACCCAGGGCGAGGGAGGCGCGGGTGTGGGCTCCTTCGCGTACGAGCTTGGGGAGGTTCTGGTCGGTGGGGTCCTGGGTGCCCTGCCACAGCAGCACGTTGACCGCGCGGCCCTGGTTGTGGAGCTTGCGGGCGGCGGTGAAGTACCGGGACTTGGCCTTGGCCCCGCCGTAGGGGCGCTTGTCCTCGTCCACGGCCGGGCACATGAACGCCACCTGCGCCTCGTCCACGACCACGATCAGCGGCGGGAACACCGTGCCGGGCGGCGCCTGGAGACGATCGTTCATCTCCTTCACCGCGCCCTCCACCATCTCCGTCACCTCGATCACGTGCTCATCGGTCGGCCCCTGGATGAGGGTGGTGGCAAGTCCGTCGAACATGGCCCAGTCACCCACGCCCTTGAGGTCGCCCATGAGGAACTGCACCGACTTGTCCAGCGCCACCCACAGGGCGAGGGAGCGCAGGGCCACAGTCTTGCCCTGGTTCGACAGACCGGTGATCAGAAGGTGGCGCTGGTACAGGCTCAGGGCGGCGGCGTCCCCGCGCAGATCCTGGCCCCACGGGGCCTTGCCCTTGGCGTAGTCGGCGGTCATCGTCTCGTCCGTGACCAGCGGGGACGGGCCGATCGGCTCGTCCAGCGCGCCGGAGTCCGCGACCCACAGCCGGACCGTGCGGGCGGCCTCGGGGATGGTGATGAACACTTCGTGCTCGTGCCGGGTCAGGTTCTCCGCCAGCTTGCGGCGGCGCTGCTGTACCTCGTTCGTGGCCACCCCGGACGGCAGGGTGACGTCGACCTCGATGCCGCATCCGGCGATCCGGATCGGCCCGAGCATGGACGCGCCGGCGTCGCCCATCTCCTTGATGGCGCCCCGCAGCGCGGGCACCCCCAGGTCGCGCAGGGCCTTGACGACGATGGACGGGGTGATCGGCTCGCCCTCGCTGCTGCGGACGTTCGCAGGAAGCGCCCACTGCGGGGCGGCCTGCTGCTTGCTGCCGACGGTCCACAGCGCGAGCAGGGCGAGGAACGGTCCGATCGAGAGGAGCGGGCCCCACACGACCTGAACGATCCGGATCAGCAGGGCGATGAACTCGATGGTGGCCGCGAGCGGGGTGATGACGTCCTTGACGTCGCCGTTGCTGATGGCCATCACGACCCCGAGACCGACCAGGACACCGATGCCCATGCCGGTGCCGACAGCCATACCCTTGGCGGCCTCCACCGGCGAGTGCAACAGGTCCATACGGCGGTGGTGGCGGGCGGTCCGGAAACGCTGAAGGCGCTCCTCCCACTCCTCCGCCGCTTCCATGTTCCCCGTCGCCTCCGCCGCGCGCATCATCCGCTCGTAGCGGGACCCGGTACGCCCGTCCCACGTGCGACGGGCCACGATCCGGGCCCCACCGACGACATAGGCGCCGTGGCGGACGACCACGCGGCCGGTGTTCTTCGCGCCCTCATCGGTGGCCACCTGCTTCACGGCGCGGCCGGAGCGCACCCACAGCGGCACCGGCCGGGCGGGCGGGGCGTCCGGCATCACGGTGAGCACGGTCGGCGCCGTCTCGTCGACGGTGGCCGGGGGGTCGGTGGGCTTGTGGAGGTTGACGACGTTCTCAGACATGCTGAAAGTGCTCCTGACTGCCCCTTCGAGGGGCGGGAGTTGAGGGAATGCCGGGGTGGCCGTGTCCGTGGCAGGGGCGGCCACCCCGGTGTGGCTGGTCAGAACCAGCGGGACGACTTCTTGGCCGCCTTGGCGCGCGCGGCCTCCGTGATCAGCCGCTGACGCTCGCCGTGCAGGGCCATCAGCTCGGCGTTGAGCCGCGTCTCGGCGGCGGAGCCGACGGAGTCCATGCGGTTCTCAGCACCGGTGGTGCTGCGGCCCTTGTGGACGCTGCGCGCACCGCCGGCCAACGCGCGCGTCATGGACAGGCGTTCACGGCTGGTCAGCGGCCACCACTCGCCCCGGCGGACCGCTTCCAGCTTCTTCACGGTCCGCTCGATCTCGCGGTCAAGGCGGCGGATGTCGGCGTTACCCATGGTCAGTGACTCCCTTCCGGCCCGTGCGGGCCGGGGTAGGCGCAGGGCACGCAGGTGCCGAGCGAGGTGGGGATGCAGTAGCTGTAGGTGATCCGGCACTTCGGGCAGGTGCGGCGGGCGAGCATCGCCAGCGCGAGCGCGCCCCACTTGCGCGACGTCATCGGCCGCACGGGGAGGGCGAGGTCGATCCGGTAGAGGTACGCGACCAGCGGCGGGCGGCGGTGGCGTCCGCGCAGCACCTGCGCGGCCACCGGCTGACCACCCGGACGCAGACCCAGCGCCCGCAGACCGCGCCGGGTCGCGTAGCCCTCCGGCGCGTACTTCCACGGGTAGGTCGGTATGCCGTACTCGGCCCCGTCCGGGTCGAAGAACGCGGCACGCGCCACCATCAGGCGGCCTTGGCGGCGCGCTCGGCGAGGAGCGTGTCCCGCAGCGTGCGGGCGTTTACCGGGGAGGTGCGGAGCGTGCGGCGGATGCCTTCGGCGGTCATCTTGGCGTCCGGCCAATCGGCCGTCGCCGTCCGTGCCTCGTTCAGGAGTTGCGCCGCCGTGCGGCGCGGCCGGGCCGATCGAGCGACCTCGGGAACCCGACCGGTCGCCCGGCGGGCCGGGGTCGACTCCGCCGCAACCGCCCGCTTCTCGATCGAGGCGACCACCGGGGCGACGACCGGGGCGATGACGGGTACGGGCTTGAGCGGGAGCGTCGACTTCGTGAAGTCGACCGCCACCGGATCGGGCATCCGCACGACCGTCGCCGTGATCGGCTCCGGGGTCGATTCCGGCAGGTCAGCCGTAGACCGTTTCATTGTGGTCTCGGTAGATTCCTCCGCATTCGCGGTCGGGGTGGGAATCGGGGCGGGGCGGTGGTGCAGCACCTTGGCGACCAGATCGGAACCGAAGTAGATCGACCCGACCGGAAGCGACGTCGCGAGCAGCACGAGCGCGTAGTTCGCCGGGTTCCAGTCGGCCAGTCGGCCCCAGTCGACCGACGCGCCGTGCAGTTCCGGCACGAGACCGTGCACGTAGTTGAGGACCAGCGAGGCGAGGGTGTAGGTGCCCAGCACCCGCAGCGCGAACCTGCGGTCGTCGTCGGCCAGCACCAGCGCGGCGACCAGCGCGAGCGCCATCAGACCGTCGACCACGAACGGGTACAGCGTCGCGGCCGTGGCATCCGCGCCGATCGCGCTCGCCACGTCCCGCAGCGCGTTCCACGACACCCGGAACGCCATACCCACCACCGCGACCAGCGCCAGGACCAGCGCCGCCTTTCCCGTGCGATTGAGGTTCATCGCGCACCCCCCACCACAGCGATCACGACCGCGAGGACGAGCAGGGCGCCGCCGACGCAGGTGAGGTCGATGGCACGGCGCAGGCCGGTGTACTTGGCGACCGCGAGCCGGGACAACCCGGCGATGTCGGCGCTGAGGTCGACCTGCGCGAGCGTGGCGGTGATCTCCTCGGCGGTGAGCGTCGACCACAGCGGGAAGCCGTGACGGCCCTTGACGTTCGGCCGCACTGACCGCAGCAGCAAACCCGCCGCCACGACCAGCAACCCCATCCCGAGACCACCCGCGATGCATGCGGGGAGGGCCAGGGGGACGTCCCGGGCGACCGTCCACGAACCGGCGAGGACCGCACCGACGAACGCCAACAGGAGACCGGTCTTGGTGTCGGTCCGCGCGATCTCCGCCTTCACCTCCGCATGAGCGGCGGCCAGGGTCTGAGGAGTGCTCATGCCGCACCGCCGATCACGGTCAGCTCGTCGATGAAGGGACGGCTCTGCTCGCCCCAGGGGCACTTCGCGTCCCCGTCCCACTCGACCCCGGTGTACTCGCGGCCGTAGTTGGGGTGGTTGGCGTTGGTGACGCGCCCGGTCCAGTACCCGAGGGCCGTACCGAGACGACCCTCAGGGCTCGACACCCGGGTGCCCTTGGGGAGGTCAGCGGCGGTCAGCGTGTTGGGGGTGGTCGGCGTCGTGGCCTCGCCCTGCCCACGCAGTTCCGCCAGCAGGGCTGTGCCCTTCTGCGTCAGCGCGCTCTGCACGGGGTGGATCAGGTCACGGGCGATCAGGGCGCGTTCCGTGCGGACATCGCACCAGACCACTTCGCCGCCCTCGCCGGTGTAGAGCGCGCGGAGCATCGGTTCGCTCAGCTTGTGAGCTTTGAGGATCTGGGAGACGGACGCAGCACTCATGCGGCACCCCCGGGCAGGCTCGCAGCGTCCGCGCTGTTGAGCAGGGCGACGCGGGCGGCGAGCGCCCGGCGGCGGGCCCGGCGGATACGGCGGATGTCCAGCTCGGTCGGGGTGCGGTCGAGGGTGATGATCTGCGCGTCCAGCAGGGCGACGTCCGCCAGGATGACGGGCATCTCCACCTCGATCGCATCCAGCTCCGCGTTCGTCGGCTCGACGAAGTCGGCGAACGCGGTAACAGCGTCCTGAACAGTCACGATGGAACTCATTGGGTCGTGTTCCTTCCACAGGGGTGAACGGCCCGACAGCACCCCCGGAGTTGCCTCTCCGGGGGTGCGCGCCGTTGAAGGGGATTGATCAGCCGCACGAATCACGTGTGCGGCACGGCCGCAGATGACTGCGGCCGGAGTGCCCCCGCCGGGAGTTGAACCCGGCGTTGCGACCATCGGGGCGATTGGGCTGGTCAGAGCCGGTTGGGCTTGAGCAGCCAGAAGTTGATGCACGCTCCCGCCAGACGCGGGTCCTGCCCGGTGACACTCCCGTACACCTGCGAAAGAACGTCCTGCTCCGTGCTGCCTTCCTCCGGGGTGAGGGTGCCGTTGCGCGTCACCGACATCAGCCCCGGCTTCTCCAGCGTCAGGATGTAGAGGTGCGTTCCCTGCACGGCCTGCGCGCTCATCGCCATCTCCCTCGTTCGTGGTGGAAAGCCGCGCGAACCACGCACGGCACGGCCGCTGAGCAGCGGCCAAAGTGCCCCGGACCGGACTCGAACCGGTCAGGCTGCCTTGCGGGACTCCGCGATCTTTGCCCTTGTCTCACCGCACGTCTCGGCTCCACCCGCCCCGCAAGGACGGCATGGGGAGAAGGTGCTTGCTGCGCTCGAATGCGGCAGGGCCTACGGCTTGTCGCTGTTGCCTGATGAATCTGACGGCCGCTCATCCCATGTGCAGGCTGCGGTGCGCCCTCTATTGAGTTCTCAACCAACGACCAGCGAGGGCACCCACCCGAACCGAAGGCGAGCTATCCCAAACCGGCAGGTCAAACAGCCGCGACAGACTCACCCCGACTTGCTTAGGGGGGCTTGCCGTCTCGCTTGATAGGTACGGTAGGCAAACCGGGAGCTGCGCGCAACCCCCTCTCGCGATAGAGTCTGATAGCCCCCCTAGGCGACGATTGGAGACCAGTGCACGACGACATGAAGCGGGTCGCTGAGATCTCGGCCCCCGTCGACCGGGCCAAAGCGGCAATCGACCTGATGGCGACCTATCAGGGCTGGGTGTTGGAGCTGTCCCGCATCCGGCGCGAGGCCATCGAGGAAGCGCAGGCGTCCGGGATGACTCAGGCCGAAATCGCCGCGCAGCTCGGGGTGAGCCGTGGCCGGGTCGGGCAACTCGCGTCCGCCGGTCCGCCCCCCGAGCGCGCGTTCTTCGGCACCGACCTGGTGACCGTGTCACTCGGCGGCAAGTACGAAGCAGGCAAGGGCCCTGACCAGAACCCCAGCGAGGTGGTGACCAGGGAAGACCTCGACAACTTCGAGCATCTGCGCAAGCTGCTCGGCGGCATGAAGCTTGAGGCGCAGTACGAGGTGATCCCGCCGACGGGCATCGTCAACCTGAACCGGGACAACCACGTCGTGATCTGCGGCCCCCGGTTGTCGCCCATAGTCGCTCAGGTGCTTGAGGGCGACGACAACCTGAGCTTCGCGAAGGATCGAGCCTGGCATCTGGTGGACCGGAAGACCGGGCAGGAGTACCGGTCCCCGTCCGACGAAGACGGTTCGGCCGGCGACTTCGGTTACCTCGGGCGACTCCCCCGGCTGGACGGCCGGGGAACGTTCCTCTACATCGCTGGTGTCCACGCCATCGGCGCGAACGGGGTCGTCCACTACCTCGAAAACAATCTGGCTGAGCTGTACCGGGAAGTCCGGACCAAGCGGTTCTCGACGCTCATTTCCTGCCGCTACGACCCCAACACGCTCGAAGTGTTGGAGAGTCGTCGTGTCACTCCGCTCTACCGACACGAGAGCTGATCATGCGCGTCTGCATCGACACCCTTCCGGGGGGTGCCGGTCCCAACGAGGACTGGGCCGCTGGCACCCCCACACTCGCCGTTGTGCTGGACGGACTCAGCACCGCTGGCCTGACCACAGGGTGTCGTCATGGCGTCCCCTGGTACGTCGCCCACCTCGGCGGTTACCTCGTTGCCGCCCTCTCGGAACCGGACCGGCCGCTCACAGACGGATTGGCGGACGCTCTCGAACGCGTCGCGGCGATGCATCCTGAGTGTGATCTCGGCAACCCTGGGACGCCGTCAGCCACGGTCGCGATCCTGCGCCACCGGTACGGCGTGCTTGACCATCTCGTCCTCGCCGACTCCCCCATCGTCTTCGAGGGCGCACAGGACTACTCAGTCGTCACGGATCTCCGCGTGGACGACGTGCTTCCCGAATTGCGGGCCGAAGTCGAGCGGCACGAGACGCACACCCCAGAGCACAAGGACGCCCTACAGCGCTTCGTCCTCGCGCAGCGACAGACGCGGAACACGGCAGACGGGTACTGGGTCGCTGCTTCCGGCCCTGAGGCAGCCGAGCACACCCTGACCGGAACCACGACGCTCGGCGAAGTCCACGCCGCCGCCGTCATGTCCGACGGAGTGTCGCGGCTCGTCTCCGAGTACGGCATGGCCACATGGTCTGAAGTCTTCGCGACCCTCCGCGCGGGCGGGCCCCGAGAGCTGATCGAGACCGTGCGCAAGGTCGAAGCGACCGACCCAACTGGCCGCCGTTGGCCGCGCTACAAGTCCGGCGATGACGCGTCGGTGGCGTTCTGCGAATGGTGACCTGACCGGCACGAACAGACAACGGGCGCGGCCTCATTGCGAGGCCGCGCCCGTCTCAATTTCCGTCTCGTTCACCGCCGTACGCGGTCGTTCAGTGGCGTTCACCGGACCCCTGCTCCCCCAGCGTGCGGACGGGATTGAACGACCTTGAACGAACCCGAATCGGGCCCTGACCAGCAAAGACAAACCTGCAAAGCGAGTTACGTGGGTTCGATTCCCGCCACGGCCTCCAGCATCCTCCGACGGGCCGACCGCTTCTTCTGCGGTCGGCCCGTCGGCGTGTTCGGGGGCCCGTCCGTGGGCTCAGAGTTCCGCGCAGGCCTCGTTGCGGAGGGCCTCGACCCAGCAGCCGGTCGCCGTCTTCTCGTGCTTCTCTCGGTGGAGGAGCCAGAGGGTGAAGGCGAGGGTGGAGATGTCGGCGTCGAGGGGGCAGAGCGTGGACTCGGGCTCGCTCCAGTTGAGGATCGCGCCGGTGGTGCCGTCGACGACGAGGCTGTTGCCCTCGACGAAGTGGCCGAGGCGGATCAAGTGGGCGGCGTTGGCAGGGAGTTGGGCGGGGGCGGCGTCACCCGGGCGCTCGTTCGCGTAGTACTCGGCGAGGGTCGGCAGCGGGATGTCCGTGTCGAGGTGGAAGAAGCCGTGGTCCTCGGGCAGGCCCATGTCCCGCAGGAAGCGGCGGGTCGGCTCGTGGGTGAGCGTGGCCGGGAAGTCGAAGTCCTCGAAGCGCCACACCGTGCTTCTGCCGAACTCCTCGTCCAGCAGCCTGGCGGGCAGGTCCAGCGCCAGGCCGGAGCGGGTGACCGGGCCACCGGTCAGCACCGCCAGGTCGCTCAGGTCTCTCAGGTCGTTCACATCGTTCAGGTCGTTCAGGTCCGTCAGGCCCATTGTCCCCATCGTCATTGTGCTCATGGCTCCCCCCGGCACATGGTTCTCCGCGTGCTTCCCCCGAAGGGATCCCACACCGCCGAGCGGTCGTCGTCCCCACTGCCAAGAACCATACGCCGCCCCACTGACAACGCCCGCCGTACGCGCGAACACGCACCTCAGGGGCTGTCTACGCGCCCGTCACCACCGCCGCCTGCGGGCGGATCGGCAGGCGGTTCACCGGACGTCCCGTGGCCGCCCGTACCGCCGCCGCGATGGCCGCCGGGGAGGTGACCACCGGTACCGCGCTGGCCGCCTTCGCACCGAAGGGGGCGACGACGTCCCGTTCCTCCACCAGTTTGACGATCCGGATGTCGGGGACGTCGAGGGCGGTGGGCAGGGCGTAGCCGGTGAGGTCGGGGTGGCGGATCAGACCCCGGGGGGTGCGCAGGTTCTCCGTGAGGGCCACGCCCACGCCCTGGGTGACGCCCGCCTCGATGCGGGAGTTGAGCTGGGCGGGGTTGAGGATCCGGCCGACGTCCTGGGCGACGGCCAGCTCCACGACCCGTACGGAGCCGAGTTCGATGTCGACGTCCACGACCGCGCGGATCGCGCAGAACGCCAGGCCCACGAACGCGTCGCCCTGGCCGGCCTCGTCCAGGGGTTCGGTCGGGTGCGGGCGGCACTGGGCGGTGGCCCAGAGTTCCTTGCCGTCCATCGCCTCCGCGACCGTGGTCGACAGGACACCGTCGTACGACGTGATCTTGCCGTCGGTGATCTGCAGCAGTTCCGTGGACATGCCGAATTTATGGGCGAGGGGCTGGAGGAGTTGCGTGCGGACCATTTTCGCCGCGCGTTCCACCGCGCCGCCCGAGACCCAGGTGTGGCGGCCCCGGCAGCTCGGGCCCGCCGGGGGCTGGTCGGTGTCGACCTGGGCGATGTGGACCTCGTCGATGCCCAGGGTCTCCTGGACGATCTGCCGGGCGAGGGTGGAGAAGCCCTGGCCGGTGTCGACGGCCGCGCACAGGACGGTCGCGATGCCGTCGTGGACCTTCACGGTGGCCGTGGAGACCTCGTCCGCGCCCTCGGCGCCGAGCATGTGGACCATGCCCAGGCCGTAGCCGACGCCCCGGCGCACGGCGCCGGGCTCGCCCGCGCCCTCGGGGCCGCCGGGCAGCAGCCACTCGTCCTCGGGGGTGTCCTTGGGCAGGGCCGGGAGCGGGAACTCCTGGACGGCCTGGAGGAGTTCGGCGACCGGCGCCGGGCAGGTCACGGACTGGCCGGTCGGCAGCACATCGCCCGTGGACATCACATTGCGCATGCGCAGTTCGGCCGGGTCGATGCCCAGCTTCTTCGCGAGCTTGTCCATCTGCGCCTCGTACGCGGCGCAGACCTGCATCGCGCCCTCGCCGCGCACATGGCCGGAGGGCGGGTTGTTGGTGCGGACCGCCCAGCCCTCGATGAAGGCGTTCGGGACGACGTACGGGCCGCAGGCGAACGAGACGGCGGCGGCCAGCGCCTCCGAGGAGGTGTCGGCGTACGCGCCCGCGTCGAGCAGGATCTGCGCCTCGACCTTGATCAACTTGCCCTCGGCGTCCGCGTGGTGGCGGTAGCGCAGCAGGGTGGGGTGCCGGTGGGCGTGGCCGAGGAAGGACTCCTCGCGGGTGGCCGTCAGCTTGACCGGGCAGCCCGTCTTCAGGGCCAGCAGGCCCAGCGGGAGTTGGAAGCCCTGGTCCTCGCGGTCGGCGGTGGCGCCGGGGACACCGGTGACGACGATCTTGACGCGGTCGGGGGCCAGGCCGTAGCAGGCGGCGGCGGCGTCGCGGTCGGTGTGCGGGTCGGTGGAGGCCACGTACAGCTCGACGCCGCCGTCGGGGCGGGGCACGGCGAGGCCGGCCTCGGCGCCGATGGGGGCCGGGTCGGCGCGGCCGATGCGGTACTGGCCCTCGACGACGATCTCACCGGCCGCGTTCGGGTCGCCGTGGCGCAGCGGGATGTGCCGGATCAGGTTGCCGTCGGGGTGCAGCGGCTCGGCCTCGAAGGCCTGTTCGGGGTCGATCACCGGGTCGAGCACCTCGTACTCGACGATGACGGCGGCGGCGGCCATCCGCGCGGTGTCGGGGTGGTCGGCGGCGACGGCCGCGATGGGCTCGCCGTGGTGGCGGACGACCTCGGAGGCGAACAGCGGCCGGTCGGCCTTGCCGCGGCCGTGCAGGGCGACGCCCGGCACGTCCTCGTGGGTGACGACGGCCCGTACGCCGGGCATCTCGCGCGCGTGGGACGTGTCGATGGACACGATGCGCGCGTGCGGGTGCGGCGAGCGGAGCACGGCGGCCCACAGCAGGCCCTCGGCCCACAGGTCGGCCGCGTACGGGAAGGTGCCCTCGGACTTGGCCCGGGAGTCGGCGGACGGCAGGTTCGCGCCCAGGCCGTGCGGGAGTTGCTCGGGGGCGGGCGCGGCCTCGCCGGGGCCCACGGGCGTCGCGATGACGGTTTCGTTGCTCACGCCTGGCCTCCGTCCTGGCCGAACGACCGGCCCTGACCGCCGTACGAGTCGTCCGGGCCGCCGAAGGACTGGCCCTGGCCGCCGTAGGTGTCGTTCTGACCGGCGAACGACTGACCCTGACCGCCGTAGGTGTCGCCCTGATTGCCGAAGGACTGGCCTTGACCGCCGTAGGTGTCGTTCTGACCGGCGAACGACTGGCCCTGACCGCCGTACGAGTCGTCCGGGCCGGTGAACGACAGCCCCTGGCCGCCGTAGGACCGGTCGGGGTCGTGCGGTGCCGGTGGGGGTGCGCTCCGGGAGTCGTACGCCGCCGTGTTGACGCCGCCCGCGCCGGGGCCCGCCTGGTGCGGGATACGGGCCTCCTCGGCGTCCGCGGCGGCCTCGTTCTCGGCGGCGGTGTGCGCCTCGCGTTCGGCGACGACGTCACGGACGGCCGCCAGGACGCCCCGGTAGCCGGAGCAGCGGCAGAGGTTGCCGCAGAGCGCCTGGCGGGTCTCCAGGTCGGTGGGGGCGGGGTTGCCCTCCAGCAGGTCGTGCACGGTCATCGCCATGCCGGGCACGCAGAAACCGCACTGCACGGCACCGCACTTGGCGAGGGCCCGCTGTACGTCCGAGGGCTGTCCGTCGGCGGCGAGGCCCTCGACGGTGCGCACCTCGCTGCCGGCGGCGGTGACGGCGGGCACCAGGCAGGACGCCACGAGCCGGCCGTCGACCTGCACGTTGCAGGCGCCGCACTCGCCCTGCGAGCAGCCGTCCTTGGCGCCCGCGAGACCGAGCCGCTCGCGCAGCACGTAGAGCAGCGACTCGCCGATCCAGGCGTCGCTGACGGGCCGCTCGGTGCCGTTGACGCGCAGGACGTACGAGGCGAGGGGGTGGTCGTCGTGCGGGGGCGGGGCCGGGGCGGGCTCGTCGGCGGCGTCCGGGCCGGAGGCCTCGGCGGCGCCGGGGGCGTCGGGGGCGTCGGCGGCCGTCTCCGGCTCCTCGGGCCGCTCGGGACCCGGTGTCCCCCCGCCGGGTCCGTCGACCGGCCCAGCGGGCTCCTGGGCGGCTTCCGGGGCCTCCGTGGCAGCCTCGGCGTACGCGTCCCCAGGGGTCGCGGAGGGCCCCCCAGGGGCATCCGGGGCCACGCCCGACGCGCGCCCCTCCGGCGTACGGCCCTCGGCCGTACGCGTCTCGTCGTGGTGCGTCTCGTCGCGGTGTTCCTCGGGGCGGGTGGGCGGCGGCGCCGTCCAGGCCGTGCCGATCTGCTCGGTCGCCCAGGGCGCGGGGGCGCCGCCGGGGAGGGTCGCGGGCGGGTTGCCGCCCCACTGCTCGACGAGAGCCGAAGTACTGAACTCGCCGGATTCGTCCGGAAGATCACCACCGGCGACCGGAATCGACCACTCGCCGGTCACATCGTGACCGGGCGCGGCGCCTTCCCGTGCGGCCGGCTCCTCGAACGTCCACTGCCCGGTCGAGCCGGGGTGGTACGCGAACCCGTCCTGCGTCGGAGGCCCCGGCTGCCCGGCGTTCGGGTCGTGCCAGTGCGTGCCCCCGGCCGGCATCGCCCAGGCACCGGGGACGGACGGATCCGTTCCGGCGGTGTGGGCCGTGTCGCCGACGTGCGGGGTGTTCGCAGCTATCTGCGGCGGCACATAGCCGTGGCCGGGCGCGGCCAGCGGACTGTCCGCGGCGAGCAGCGCGTCGATGCCCCCCTCGGGGAGCTGTACGAACGTGGTGGCGCCGTCGTCGTAGTCGCCCTGCGGCAGCCGCTCCCAGCCGCCCTGGCCCCCCTGCTGCGGGGTGCCCTCTCCGTGCTGGTCGTCGGTCACGACAGTGCCCTCCCCAGTGCTCGTCGGGCCAGCGCGGCGACGGTGCGCCGCAGGTGCAGTACGGCGGGCGGAAGCGGTGGTACGGAGCCGTCGACCTCGGGGGCCGGGTCCGGGATGCAGGCGGCGGCGACGTACTCGCCGAAGGCCTGGAGCGCCTCCGGGACGAGGGTCCGCTCGCCGTCCCAGTCGATCAGCTGACCGACCCAGGTCTCGGCGTCCAGGGGGCGCAGCGGCATCGGCGCTATGGCCCCGACGGCGCACCGCACCCCGCGCCGGGCGGGGTCGAGGACGAGGGCGACGGAGGCGACCGCGCGGCCGGGGCCGGTGCGTCCGGTGGCCTTCAGGAAGACCTGGGGCGCGTGCAGCAGCGGCACGCGCACGAAGCCGATGAGTTCACCGGGTCGCAACATTTCCATGCCGGCCAGGAGGTGCGAAACGGGCATCTCGCGGCGGGCCCCGCCCGGACCCGCGATGATCAGCGTGGCCTCCAGGGCGGCCAGCACCGGCAGCGCGTCCCCGGTGGGGGCGGCCGTCGCGATGTTGCCGCCGAGGGTGCCGGCGTTACGGATCTGGGGCGGTCCGGCGGCGCGCGCCGCCGCGGCGAGCGCCGGAATGAGCGCCGCGAAGTCCGGGCGCCCCATCCGGGCGTGCGTCAGTCCGGCCCCCAGGAGGGCGTGTCCGTCCTGGTACTGCCAGCCCCTGATCTCGCTGATCCGGCCGAGCCCGACCAGCGCGGCGGGCCTGAGCTGCCCGGAGTTGACCGCGGCCATGAGGTCCGTGCCGCCCGCCACCGGAACCGCCCAGGGCATGGCGGCGAGGGCCGCCACGGCCTCGTCCAGCGAGCCGGGCAGGGTCACGGCCTGCGCCGCCTGCGGTGCGTGCGTGGTCAAACCGGCTGCCCCTTCCCGCTGCCCCACCTGGTCCGCCTGTGTTGCCGTACGGTACGTGCTGACAGGGCGGACGTGGCAACTCTGGCACATTCTCGCGAGGCCCGAACGCGGGGGTCCGCTAGGAGGCATTCGCCCACCTCACCCGAGAGATGGTCCGTTTTGGCACGTCATCACCAATAGGCGCAAATTGCCACTTGCGTTGCCCCTTGCACCTCTTGTTCCTGCGAGGGTCACCGTCGCAGGGCACGCGCTTTCGGTCCTACGGGTTCGCCGCCGCCTCACACGTTCGGGGGCGCCCCCTCGATCGGACGTCCGAGCACCCCGGGTCGCCGCTGCCACGGACGCGGCCCCGAAGGCGGCCGATAACCGACCCCCAGGGCGTCAAGTCGCGCATAGTGGGCCGTCATCCGGCGCGCGAAGTCGGCGAAGTCCCGCTCGGCGGGTGCCGGCAGCCCGCTCCAGGCCACCTCGGCGAAGGCCGCCAGCCGCGGGAACGTCTGATAGTCCACGCGCGCGGGGTCCTCCATCACCTCGGTCCACACATTGGCCTGGGTGCCCAGCACATGCCGTGCCTCGTCGGGCGTCAACTCCGGGGGAACCGGCTCGAACCGGAAGACGTCCTCCAGGGTGCGCGCGAAGCCGATGGGCACCGGCTCGTCGGGGCCGCCGTCCTGACGGTGGTCCAGATACACCTGCTGCTCGGGGCACATGACCACGTCGTGGCCCGCGCGGGCCGCCGTGATGCCGCCGGCGTAGCCCCGCCAGGACGACACGGCCGCCCCCGGCGCGAGGCCGCCCTGAAGGATCTCGTCCCATCCGATCAGGCGACGCCCGCGCGCGGTCAGCCAGTTGTCGAAGTGCCGGACGAACCACGACTGCAACTCGTCCTCGTCCGCGAGCCCCAGCTCCCGGATCCGCGCCTGCGCGCCGGCCGACTCCCGCCACTGGTCCTTGGGGCACTCGTCGCCGCCGATGTGCACGAAGGCCGAGAACCCCGAGGACCCGGTGGCGTCCGGCGGGAACAACTCCAGGACTTCCTCGAACACCCCCTCGTAGAAGCGCAGGGTGTTGTCAGTGGGGGCGAGTACGTTCTTGTTGATGCCCCAGGTGTCCCAGACGGTGAGGGAGGTCGTGTCGATGACATCGGTGTTGCCGAGTTCCGGATACGCGGCGATGGCGGCCTGGCTGTGTCCCGGTACGTCGATCTCGGGGACCACGGCGATATGCCGCTCGGCCGCGTAGGCGACGATCTCGCGGATGTCGTCCTGCGTGTAGAACCCCCCGTGCGGTTTCTCCTCCCACAGAGGTGACGCCCGGTGGCCGAATTTGGTGCGCGCCCGCCATGAACCGATCTCGGTCAGCCGGGGATACCTCTTGATCTCGATCCGCCAGCCCTGGTCGTCCGTCAAGTGGAAGTGCAGGACGTTGAGTTTGTGCGCCGCCATCAGGTCCAGGTAGCGCAGGACCTGGTCCTTGGGGAGGAAGTGCCGGGCGACATCGAGCATGAGGCCGCGCCAGGCGAAGCGGGGGGCGTCCTCGACGGTCTGGTGCGCGACGCCGTAGGTGATCTCCGGACGGACGGGGGCGCGCCGGAACGCGTCGGGGCCGAGGAGCTGACGCAGTGTCTGGGTGCCCCAGAACACGCCCGCGGGGCCGCCGCCCCGGATCTCGACGCCTTGGTCGGCGACGACACGGAGCTTGTACGCCTCCGGTTCCAGGCCCTCGTCCAGGCGCAGCAGCACCGCGCCGCGCGCGTTCTCGGGGCCGGGCGGCAGCGACAGCCCGAGGGCCGCGCCGAGGGTCGAGCGCAGCCACCGCTGGGTGCCCTCCGTGCCCGGTGCCCCCCACAGAGTGGTGTTCTCGTCGAGCGACACACCGCAGCGCACGGGCCCCTCGACGGAGACGGGCGCCGGAATCAGGTCCGTATCCATCGGGTCCGTATCCATCGGGTCCGCATTCATCGGGTCCGCATTCATCGGGTCAGTCCTTCACCGCGCCGCCCAGTCCGGAGACCAGGCGCCGCTGTACGAGTACGAAGAAGACGAGCACCGGAACGGTCATCACCGTGGACGCCGCCATCACACCGCCCCAGTCCGGATCCTCCGGCTTGTAGAACACCAGGAGAGCCATCGGCAGGGTCGACTGGGAGGTGTCGCTGATGATGAACGACTTGGCGAACAGGAAGTCGTTCCAGGCCGAGATGAAGGAGAAGACACTGGTGGCCACCAACCCCGGGAAGACCAGCGGGAAAAGGATCTGCCAGAGGAATCGGGAACGGCTCGCCCCGTCCAGGTAGGCCGCCTCCTCCAGCGCCTCCGGTACGGCCTTCACAAAGCCCCGCAGCATCCAGATCGCGAACGGCAGCGAGAAGGCGATGTGCGGCAGGATCAGCGCGCCCAGGGTGTTGAGTTGGCCGAAGTCCCGCATCTGGAAGAAGAGCGGGATGGTGAGCGCCTCCACGGGCACCATCTGCGCGACCAGGAACATGATCAGCAGGGTGGTCCGGAATCGGAAGCGGAATCGGGTGACCGCCGTCGCCGCGAGAAACGCGATCAGCGCGGAGACGACCACCACCGTGCAGGCGACGACAAGGCTGTTGAGGAAGTAGCGGCCGAATTCCTGCTGCCCGAAGACCCGGCGGAAGGAATCCAGCGTCGGCGCGAGCGTCCAGGGCCGGGGCTCGGTCGACTCGATCTCCCCCGCCGGCTTGAACGCGCTGAGCACCATCCAGTAAAGCGGAAACGCCACCACGACCGCGATGACCAGGGCCGATGCCTCCGCCGCGAGCCGCCAGGGCCGCCGTACGAAACCCCACGAATTCACAGCTCCTCCCCTTGCCCGCGCAGCAGTCGCAAATACACCAGGGTGACCGCCAGCAGAATCACCAGCATCACCACACCGATCGCCGAACCGAGGCTGTACTGCGAGGACGCGAAGGCCTTCTGGTAGGCGTACACGTTCAGTACGAGGTTCTGGCCCGCGATACCGCCGCCGCCCGTCATCACATAGATCTGGGTGAAGACCTTGAAGTCCCAGATGATCGACTGAATGGTGACGACGACGAGGATCGGCCGGAGCATCGGCGCGAGGACCGACCGCCAGATCCGCCACTGCGAGGCACCGTCCAGGGACGCGGCCTCCAGGACCTCGGAGGGTATGGAACGGATGCCCGCGTAGACGGTCACCATCACGAACGGGAAGGAGCACCAGACCACTTCGAGCAGGACGAGGAAGAAGGCGCTGTGACGCCCGTACGTCCACGAGTGGTCGCCCAGTCCCAGGACGCGGTTGACCGGGCCGAAGTCCGGGTCGAACAGCAGCAGCCACACCGTGGAGCCGGTGATCGCCGGGGTCGCCCACGCGCCGAGCGCCGCCAGCATCAGCGCGAGGCGCGGCAGGGCCCGTACCCGTGTCAGCAGCACGGCGAGCGCGCACCCCACGGCGAGCGTGGACACCACACAGGCCGCCGCGAAGACGACCGTGGCCAGCAGCACCCGCCAGAACTCGCGGTCCCCGAACAGCTCCGAGTAGTTCCCGACCCCCTGGAAGGTGGCCGGTTCGCCACCGCTGACCTGCACCTGGGTGTATTCGAACAGCGATATCAGGCCGAGCTGGTAGATGGGATAGAGGAGCAGCCCGCCGAGGACGACGAGCGCGGGCGCGAGATAGATCCAGGGGGTCCATTCGCGCGTGCGGGGCGGGCGGGTCGCGGCTGTGGCGCGCGCGACCCGCCCGGCGGCCTTCTCGACAGTCCCGTGCGCCGCCATCGGTTCAGCCGACGGAGCTGAACGCGTCGTTCATCCGCGCCGCCGCGTCCTTCGAGGCCTCGGCCACGTCCTTCTTGCCGCTGACGACCTCCTGGAACATCGTCGGCAGCACCAGCGAGGCGTCGATCTGCGCCCAGGCCGGCGAGGCGGGCACGAACTTCGTCCCGGAGGACAGCGTCTTCACGAAGGGCCCGATGAACGGCTCCTCCTTGGCCGCCTCGGCCCGTACGTCGGTGTACGTCGGCAGGAAGCCCATCGCGTCGAAGAGTTCGCCCTGCGTCTCCTTGGACGCCAGCCGCTTCATCAGGTCGACGGCGAGGGTGCGGTGCGTGGTGCTCTTCAGGACGCCGACGTTGTTGCCGCCCGCGAACGCCGGGGCGACCGAGCCGGACTTCACGCCCGGCAGCGGTACGACCGCGTACTTGCCCTTGACCTTGCCGGCCTCCACGGCCGCGTGGCTGAAGTCGCCGCCGATCGCCATGCCCGCCTTGCCGGCCGCGAACGCGGTGACCGTGTCGTTGCCGCCCATGCCGGCGCACTTGGCGGCGGGGCAGTTGTCGTCGCCGAAGAACGAGGTGTAGGCCTCGATGCCCTTCTGGGCGGCGGCGCTGTCGATGGTGGAGGCGTACGAGCCGCCCTTGCCCTCGGCTATCTCGCCGCCGTTGGCCCAGACGAACGGCATGGCGCCGTAGGTGTAGGCGCCGCCGACCGCGAGGCCGTACAGGTCCGGCTCGGCGGCGCGGATCCGCTTGGCGGTGGCGGTCAACTCGTCCAGGGTCTTCGGGGGTTCGAGGCCCAGCTCCTCGAAGACGTCGGTGCGGTAGTACAGCGCGCGTACGCCGACGAAGAAGGGCGCCCCGTAGATCTTGCCCTCGACGGTCACGGAGGTCTTGGCGGTGGGGTCGGTGTCCTTGGACTCGGACCAGCCGTTGAAATCGGCGGTGACGTCGGCGAGTCCGCCGTCCTTGACGTACCCGGCCGTGTCGGTGTTGCCGTACTCGATGAGGTCCGGGGCGCTCTTCGGGTCGTTGAAGGCGGCCTTGATGCGCTGGGCGCGGGTCTCGACGGGGATGTACTCGATCTTGACCTTCGCGCCGTCGTGCGCCTTCTCGAAGGCGGAGACCACCTTGTCGACGACCTTCTGCTTCGGCTCGTTGCTCACTTCCTGGAAGAGCCAGACCCGGAGGGTGCCGGTCTTCTCGTCCTCCCCGGAGGAGGAGTTGTCCGAAGTCTGCGGGGCGCAGGCGGTCAGCCCCGCGAGGGTCAGGGCCGCGACGGGGGCGAGGAGTCTGGCGGCGAGCTTCATGAAGTTGTTCCTCCGGAGGGGGGAGCGGAGTGTTGCATTCTCTGCAACGGGCGTTCTGCTCTGTACAACACACCGGAGGCTAGGGAGTACATGGACATGACCACAAGAGGTCTCAACCACCTTGTGATCCGGGGAAGCGCTCTGTGCAACGGCGAGGGCGCGACAGAGCTCGGGGGTACGCGTTTCGTCGGCGGGTGCCACTGAGTGGGGGCTGGTCGCGCGGTTCCCCGCGCCCCTTAAAAGCACCGGGCGCGACCCCTTGCTTCCAAGGGGCGCGGGGAACCGCGCGAGCAACCACGATCCACCCGCACCCGCCGACGAAACGCGTACCCCCGAGCCGATCGCGCCCCGGGTTACTTCTTGCCGTCGCCCTCGTCGCCGCCCGCGCCGAGGGATTCGAAGATCTCCTTGCACATGGGGCACACGGGGTACTTCTTCGGGTCACGGCCCGGGACCCACACCTTGCCGCACAACGCCACGACGGGCGTGCCGTCGAGGGCGCTCGCCATGATCTTGTCCTTCTGGACGTAGTGGGCGAAGCGCTCGTGGTCGCCATCGCCGTGCGACGTCTGCGGCGTCGGCTCGACGAGGGTCCCCGTACCAGTACCGCGCTCGGGCTCAAGAGTGCTCATGACGCCAAGGGTACTGAAGCTCACAGGCATCAGTTGAGCGAAGGGTCGTCCGGGTAGGTGGCCACCATCGCGAGTTCGCCGCGCTGGCGGCGCAGCACCTCGCGCCAGAGCCGCTCCGGGCAGGGGCAGGAGACGTCGCCGGGTTCGGACTCGACGACGTACCAGGCGCCCTCCACCAGTTCGTCCTCCAACTGGCCGGGCCCCCAGCCCGCGTACCCGGCGAAGATGCGCAGCGAGCCGAGCGCGGAGGCCAGCAGCTCCGGCGGGGCCTCCAGGTCGACGAGGCCGATCGCGCCGTGGACGCGCTTCCAGCCGAGCGGGGCCCGGTCCACGGAGCCGCCGCCGGGGATCACCGCGACGCCCAGCGCCGAGTCCAGTTGCACCGGGCCGCCCTGGAAGACGACCCCCGGTTCGCCGGCGAGGTCCGCCCAGCCCTCCAGGATGTCGCCGACGCCCACCGGGGTCGGCCGGTTGAGGACCACGCCGAGCGAGCCCTTCTCGTCGTGGTCGAGGAGCAGCACGACCGCGCGGTCGAAGTTCGGGTCCGCCAGGGCGGGAGTGGCCACGAGCAGCCGCCCTGTGAGCGAGGACACCTCGGTCATGCCAGACATGATCCCGCATCCTGCCCGCGCGCGGGGAGCCAATCCCCCGAGCGGTGTGCGCGCAGCTCACGGCGAGGGGGAGCGGATGGGGCGCACGGCCGTGGCGGTGACCCCCCGTGGCCGGTGGTGAACGGTTCGTGTTGTGGCAAACCCATGACGTGGCTGAGAAGTACTTGGGCTTACGGAAGGGGGGTGGGCGGCGATTACGCTAGCTCTCCGGCTCGCGCCGCGCCGACCCCCGCACAACGGGTCCGTCGGCCGTCCGCCCACGCCGTAACGCCTCTGCCCAACTCCACGGAACGCGAGATCCATGACCGTCAACGGCTCTGACGACGTACTGCTTGTACACGGCGGCACCCCGCTCAGTGGCGAGATCCGTGTCCGCGGTGCGAAGAACCTCGTACCCAAGGCCATGGTCGCCGCGCTGCTCGGCAGCGGTCCGAGCCGGCTGCGCAACGTGCCGGACATCCGCGACGTACGGGTGGTGCGCGGACTGCTGCAGCTGCATGGCGTAACGGTCCGCCCGGGTGACGAGCCGGGCGAGCTGGTGATGGACCCGACGAACGTGGAGAGCGCGAACGTCGCCGACATCGACGCCCACGCGGGTTCGTCGCGCATCCCGATCCTGTTCTGCGGCCCGCTGCTGCACCGGCTCGGCCATGCCTTCATCCCCGGTCTCGGCGGCTGCGACATCGGCGGCCGGCCGATCGACTTCCACTTCGAGGTGCTGCGGCAGTTCGGCGCGAAGATCGAGAAGCGGGACGACGGCCAGTACCTGGAGGCGCCCCGGCGGCTGCGCGGTACGAAGATCCAGCTGCCGTACCCGTCGGTGGGCGCGACCGAGCAGGTGCTGCTCACCGCCGTCCTCGCGGAAGGGGTGACGGAACTCGCGAACGCGGCGATCGAGCCGGAGATCGAGGACCTGATCTGCGTCCTGCAGAAAATGGGCGCCATCATCGCGATGGACACCGACCGCACGATCCGCATCACCGGTGTGGACTCGCTCGGCGGCTACAACCACAAGGCGCTCCCGGACCGTCTGGAGGCCGCCTCCTGGGCGTCCGCCGCGCTGGCGACCGAGGGCGACATCTACGTCCGGGGCGCCCAGCAGCGCTCGATGATGACGTTCCTGAACACCTACCGGAAGGTGGGCGGTGCCTTCGAGATCGACGACGAGGGCATCCGCTTCTGGCACCCGGGCGGCCAGCTGAAGTCGATCGCGCTGGAGACGGACGTCCACCCCGGTTTCCAGACCGACTGGCAGCAGCCCCTGGTCGTGGCCCTGACGCAGGCCACCGGCCTGTCGATCATCCATGAGACGGTCTACGAGTCCCGCCTCGGCTTCACGTCCGCGCTGAACCAGATGGGCGCGCACATCCAGCTCTACCGCGAGTGCCTCGGCGGCTCGAACTGCCGCTTCGGCCAGCGCAACTTCCTGCACTCGGCGGTCGTCTCCGGCCCCACCCGCCTCCAGGGCGCCGACCTGGTCATCCCCGACCTCCGCGGCGGCTTCTCCTATCTGATCGCCGCGCTCGCCGCCCAGGGCACCTCCCGGGTGCACGGCATCGAGCTGATCAACCGCGGCTACGAGAACTTCATGGAGAAGCTCATGGAGCTGGGCGCGAAGGTGGAACTGCCGGGCAAGGCGCTCGGCTAGCGGTACGGCACGCCCCGCACGACGATGGGGGCGGCACCTGGAAGACCAGGTGCCGCCCCCATCAGGCGTTCTACGCGCCGTGCACCATCCCGTGAGAGACGGCCGGCAAGGTTACTTGCCCTTGGCCGCTTCCTTGAGCTTGCTGCCCGCGGAGACCTTCACGCTGTAGCCGGCCGGGATCTGGATCGGGTCGCCGGTCTGCGGGTTACGAGCGGTGCGAGCGGCACGGTGGGTGCGCTCGAAGGTCAGGAAGCCGGGGATGGTGACCTTCTCGTCGCCCTTGGAGACGATGTCGCCGACAGTCTCAGCGAACGCGGCCAGCACGGCGTCGGCGTCCTTGCGGGTCACCTCGGCGCGGTCGGCCAGCGCGGCCACCAGCTCACTGCGGTTCATGTTGTTACTCCCGTGTTCTTCTTGCCGTTGAGGCGGACCCGGGTCCGTCGTCAGACCCTCGCGCCCAGAAACGCATCCTGCACTCACCTGCGGCGCGAAAGCCAATCCAGCACCCCTGGGAGTCACACGAACACCCCTGGGAGTCATATGAACACCCCTGGGAGTCGTGGCAGGCCTGAGCTTGGCCGCCACACTAAACGGCGGCACAAGCCCTCCGGCCCCGCGACGCGCCGATGGGGCGGGCCGTGGCCACCGTCACAGCGGGGCTCAGGCGGACGTCGCCGCCTTCGCGGCCTCGCGCACCGCCCCGGCGACCGCGCCCGCGACCTTGTCGTTGAAGACGCTCGGGATGATGTAGTTCGGGTTCAGCTCGTCCTCGGTGACGACGTTCGCGAGCGCGGTCGCCGCGGCGAGCATCATCTCCGTGTTGACGGTCCGGGACTGGGCGTCGAGGAGACCGCGGAAGACACCCGGGAAGACCAGCACATTGTTGATCTGGTTCGGGAAGTCGGAGCGGCCGGTGGCCACCACGGCCGCCGTCTGCCGGGCGACAGCGGGGTCGACCTCGGGGTCGGGGTTCGCGAGCGCGAACACAATCGCGTCGTCCGCCATGCCGGCCACGTCGTCGCCGTCGATCACGTTCGGGGCCGAGACGCCGATGAAGACGTCGGCGCCGCGCACGGCCTCCTTGAGGGTGCCCGTGAGGCCCTCGGGGTTGGTGTTGTCGGCGATCCAGCGCAGCGGCGAGTCGGCGGCGGCGTCCACCAGGTCGGCGCGGTCGCAGTGCACGACACCGTGGATGTCGGCGACGACGGCGTTCTTCACCCCGGCGGCGATCAGCAGCTTGAGGATGGCGGTACCGGCCGCGCCGGCGCCCGACATGACGACGCGGATGTCCCCGATCGCCTTGCTCGCGACGCGAAGCGCGTTCGTGAGGGCCGCGAGGACGACGATCGCGGTGCCGTGCTGGTCGTCGTGGAAGACGGGGATGTCGAGCGCCTCGCGCAGCCGGGCCTCGATCTCGAAGCAGCGGGGCGCGGAGATGTCCTCCAGGTTGATGCCGGCGAAGCCCGGGGCGATCGCCTTGACGATCGTGACGATCTCGTCGGTGTCCTGGGTGTCCAGGCAGATCGGCCAGGCGTCGATGTCGGCGAAGCGCTTGAAGAGGGCCGCCTTGCCCTCCATGACCGGCATGGCGGCCATCGGGCCGATGTTGCCGAGGCCGAGGACCGCGGAGCCGTCCGTCACGACCGCAACGGTGTTGCGCTTGATGGTGAGGCGGCGGGCGTCCTCGGGGTTCTCGGCGATCGCCATGCAGACACGGGCCACGCCCGGGGTGTAGATCATCGAGAGGTCGTCACGGTTGCGGATGGGGTGCTTCGACGCCATCTCGATCTTGCCGCCGAGATGCATCAGGAACGTACGGTCGGAGACCTTGCCGAGCGTGACGCCCTCGATGTGGCGCAGCTGTTCGACGATCTCGTCGGCGTGCGCGGTGGAGGTGGCGGCGATGGTGACGTCGATGCGGAGCTTCTCGTGGCCGGAGGCGGTCACGTCGAGGCCGGTCACCGAGCCTCCGTGGGACTCGACGGCTCCGGTGAGCTGGGAGACCGCGGTTCCGCT
The DNA here is from genome assembly GCF_009184865.1 of Streptomyces phaeolivaceus. Lineage (NCBI taxonomy): Bacteria > Bacillati > Actinomycetota > Actinomycetes > Kitasatosporales > Streptomycetaceae > Streptomyces > Streptomyces phaeolivaceus. The sequence continues at coordinate 3,776,971 of NZ_CP045096.1, forward strand.
CGCGGGCACCTCCAGCCGGACCGTCATCGAGTAGGAGACGCTGGGCGCCGTTGCCATGGCCGACTTCCTCTGCTTTCGCGTACTTCTGCTACTGCGTTTGCTGCGTTTTGCCGTCCGATCGTCGCACCTACCGCCGGGTAGGCGTTAGCCGCCGGAGGTTATGAACGTTTTGTTCTCAACGAGAAGAGGTCCACGTCACAGGTGACGTGGACCTCTTCTCGTTCCTCACGCGTTCAGTGGCACCGACCCGCCATGCTCGCCTCGCGGCAAGTGGTCGCTCGTAGCGACGAAGGTTGGGCCCGGGGGCTTGGATCGAGCCGGTGCCGTCCACCAGGCTAACAGGCGCCTAGGAGTTCGGGGAGTTGTTGATGCGTCGGCGGGTGCGGGTGGGTCGTGGTTGCTCGCGCAGTTCCCCGCGCCCCTGAAAGGCACGGGGCTGCGCCCCTCTGCCTTTCAGTCGCGCAGCAGGTCGGGGACGCCGTCCTCGTCAGGGTCGTCCCGCTCCCCCGACACCAGGGTCAGTTGCTGCGTCGCACGCGTCAGGGCCACGTACAGGACCCTCAGCCCCGCCGGGGACTCGTCCGCGATCTCGGCCGGGGAGACGACCACAGTCGCGTCGTACTCCAGTCCCTTCGCCTCCAGACTGCCGAGGGCCACCACACGCTCGCCCAAACCGGCCAGCCAACGGCTGGCCTCGTCGCGGCGGTTCATGGCGACGACCACGCCGACCGTGCCGTCGACGAGGTCGAGGAGGCGGGCGGCCTCCGCGCGGACCGTGCGGGCGAGCGTGTCGCGCGCGGCGGTGACGAAGCGCGGTTCGACGCCGGTGGAGCGGACCGCCGAGGGGGATTCCGAGCCGGGCATGGCGAGGGCCAGCACCTTGGCCGCCAGTTCGGCGATCTCGGCCGGGTTGCGGTAGTTGACGGTGAGGGTGAAGCGGCGGCGCGGGCGGCTGCCCAGGGCCTCGTCACGGGCCTCGGCGGCCTCGTCCGGGTCGGACCAGGAGGACTGGGCGGGGTCGCCCACGACCGTCCAGGTGGCGTGGCGGCCCCGGCGGCCCACCATCCGCCACTGCATCGGCGTCAGATCCTGTGCCTCGTCGACGATGACGTGCGCGTACTCGGTGCGCTCCTGCGCCAGCCGCTCGGCCCGCTCCCGCTGGGTCTCCTCGCGTACGGGCATCAGCTCCTCCAGGCCCGTGAGCTGGTCCAGGGGGTCGTACTCGCGTTTCTTCCGGGGGCGGGACGGGGAGCCGACGATCGCCTGGAGTTCGTCCAGCATGGCGACGTCGTGGACCGAGAGGCCGTCCCGCTTCAGGGCGCGGGCGACGCGGCGGATCTCACCCGGATTGAGGATGCGCCGGGCCCAACGGCCGAGGCGACGCTCGTCGGCCATCGCGGTGAGCACGCCACGCGGGGTCAGTTCGGGCCACCAGGCGTCGAGGAAGGCGATGAAGTCGTCCTCGGTGCTGATGTCCTCGTCGAAGGAGGAGCGCAGTTCGGCGGCCAGCTCGGGGTCGGTGTGACGGCCGGCCGCGCCGGACCGGGACCACAGGGCGTCCAGGAGCAGCTTGCGGGCGCGGGGGCGCAGGAGGTTGACGGGGGCCGTGCCGCCGAGCGCGTTGTGGCGGACGCGGTCCAGGTCGGCGGCCTCCAGTTCCAGGCGGCGGCCGAAGGCGACGACCCGGAGGCGGGTGGGTGCCTCGGTCGACTCCAGCGCGCCCCGGGCGGCCTTCCGCAGCACCTTGAGCATGCGGTACGAGCCCTTGGCGCGGGCCACGGCCGGGGAGTCGTACAGCGTGGCCTCGGCGCCGTCGACCAGGGAGCCGATCGCGCGGATGGCGACCTGTCCCTCCTCGCCGAGGGAGGGCAGGACGCCCTCGGTGTAGGCGACCAGCAGGGGCGTGGGCGAGACGATCAGGATGCCGCCCGCGTACCGGCGGCGGTCCTGGTAGAGGAGGTACGCGGCGCGGTGCAGGGCGACGGCGGTCTTGCCGGTGCCGGGGCCGCCCTCGACGTACGTCACGGAGGCGGCGGGGGCGCGGATCACCAGGTCCTGTTCGGCCTGGATGGAGGCGACGATGTCGCGCATGGTGTGGCTGCGGGCCTGGCCGAGGGCGGCCATCAGGGCTCCGTCGCCGATGACGGGCAGTGTGTCGCCGTCGAGGAGGGCCGTCAGCTCGGGGCGCATCAGGTCGTCCTCGACACCGAGCACCTTGCGGCCCTTGGAGCGGATCACCCGGCGGCGTACGACCCGGCCGGGCTCGACCGGGGTCGAGCGGTAGAAGGGGGCGGCGGCCGGGGCCCGCCAGTCGATGACCAGCGGGGCGTACTCCGAGTCCAGGACGCCGATCCGGCCGATGTGCAGGGTCTCGGCGATGTCGGCGGTGTTGTCGGGGCGGACCGCGCCCTCGGCGGGTTCGACGGCGGTGTACGCGCCGTCCGGGCCCTTCTTGCCGTCCTTGCCGAGCAGCAGGTCGATCCGGCCGAAGAGGAAGTCCTCGAACTCGTTGTTCAGCCGGTTGAGATGGATGCCCGCCCGGAAGACCTGGGCGTCCCGCTCGGCGAGCGCGCCGGGGGTGCCGACCTGACCGCGCTTGGCCGCGTCGTTCATCAGGAACTCGGCCTCGTGGATCTTCTCCTCAAGACGCCGGTACACCCGGTCCAGATGTTCCTGTTCTACGCCGATCTCCTTCTCACGCACCGAGTCGTGAGCGGAGTCGAGCGTTTCCTGCTGAACCTGAGCGGCCACCCGGGCCCCCTTCTGACGTGCTGGGCAGCCGTCCACCGTACGCGAAAAGGACCCCGTCAGGCTATGTGCCCGACCGGGGTCCGTCCGCCGCGCGGCACGAAATGTCTCACCTTGTGTCACATCTCGTCACATCTCGTCACATCTCGCGTCACGCCTTGACCGAGACGAGCTTCTTCCCGCTGAAGGTCAGGATCTCGAAGTGGTCGATCTCGTCCGGGGTGAAGGCGGCGCCGCCGTGGACGTAGAGCGGGTTCCTGGCCTGCTCCGTCTTGGCGTTCTTGATGCCGTAGCCCCACTCCGGGACGGACCAGGAGGTGACGGTCTCGCGCTCGCCGTTCTTGCCGACGGCGATGAGCGAGCACTTCTCCGGGCCCTTGACGTTCTTCAGCTCCAGGACCGCGTGCGTGCCCCAGGCCTTGGACTCCATGCCGACCGTGGCGGAGACCGCGGTGGAGGCGTCGGTGCCCGAGACCTTGTCCGAGGCGGGCATGTTGTCGAAGGCGTCCTTGGCCGGGCTGGTGGACAGGGTGTTGCTCGCCGTGGGGGTGTCGTCCCCGCCGCCCGTCGTCGCGAACACCGCCGTCGGGCCGCCGACGATCAGGGCGACACCGGCGGCCAGCATGAAGAAGTTGCGTCGGGTCTTCTTCGCGCGGTGCTGGACGACCTCGCCGACCAGGCGGTCCGCGAGGCCGGTGGTCGGTTTCGCGGACAGGGACTCGCCGATCGCGGGTGTGCCCTGAGCGGCGGGCAGGTCCGCGAGCGCGGCCAGCATCGGTTCCATACCGGCCAGCTCGTCCAACTGCTGGCCGCACCACTCGCACGTGGCGAGGTGCATCTCGAACTGTGTGGCCTCGGTGTCGTCCAGTATCCCGAGGGCGTACGCGCCGACGGTTTCATGGATGTTGTCACCGGAACCTTGGGCTCCTTGCACAGACCCGGGCATTCCCGGTCCATACCCCCCGTAGATGTTGCTCATGCCGTCACCCCGCGCTCCTCTAGAGCCAGCTTCATCGACCGCAGGGCGTAGAACACCCGGGAGCGGACGGTGCCACTGGGGATGCCAAGCGTCTCGGCCGCCTCATTGACCGTACGCCCTTTGAAATAGGTCTCGACCAGGACCTCCCTGTGGGCAGGGGTCAGGTCGTCCAGCGCGTCCGACAGTGTCATCAGCCACAACGCCTTGTCGATCTCGTCCTCCGCGGGGATGACCTCCAGCGGCGACGGGTCGACCTCCTGCGGCCGGGCCTGCCGGCTGCGGTGGCCGTCGATGACGATGCGGCGTGCGACCGTCACCAGCCAGGGGCGTACCGATCCGGTCGCCCGATTGAGCTGACCGGCGTTCTTCCAGGCCCTGATGAGAGTTTCCTGCACAACGTCCTCGGCACGCTGGCGGTCGCCCGCGACCAGACGCAGCACGTACGCGAGCAAGGGTCCAGCGTGCTCGCGGTACAGCGCGCGCATCAGCTCCTCGTCAGGCTCAGAGGGCTGTGACGCACGATGTCGGGCCCTGTGCGGGCGTTCATCGGCCACAGCGGAATCCTTGCGCACGGCTACCTCCGGTGTCCGGGGGTTCCCCCAGTCGGTCGCTCACATCGGGATACGTAGGTAATCAGTTGTGTGTTCAGAGTTGAGCCACAACTTTCTCGATTCAACTTGGGAAAGCGGGGGCAGGTGAGGGACAAGTGCGTCCATATCCGTGCTTAAACCGGCACCCATGGACGGGAGTTGTGAAGATCTCCGAGTAGCGGTGTGAAAAACAGCACTGCTGCTTCTTTACGGCTACCGGGGGTTTGCCCAACTGCCGGGCAGGGTAAGGCCGGTGCGCAATTCCGCCCCAACTACACGCGGGACAGGGCCGCTCGGCGGCGGTGGCGGGCCACGCGTTCGCGGTTGCCGCAGATTTCGCTGGAGCACCAGCGGCGGCGTCGGCCCCGTGAGGTGTCGACGTAGACGACGGGGCAGTTGTCGCCGGCGCAGCGGCGCAGGCCCGCGCAGGCGGCCGGGTCGGTGAGCAACTCGACGGTGTCGCGGGCGAGCAGGGCGAGCAGAGCCGCGCAGTCGGGGGTGTGGTCCAGGGCACGGGTGAGGGTGCCGTCGTCCGTGCGGACGGCCCGGGGGGCCGGGGTCGCCGCGCGCGCCAGTTCGTTGACTCTCGCCAGGGAGAGGTCGAAGGGGCGGGGGTCGGGGGCGCCGATGCTGACCAACTCGGCTATGTGACCGCGGAGTTCTCTGAAGCCGGTCAGCCAGTGCGGGGTGATGTGGTCGAGGGGGGTGCCGTCGGGGACCAGGGCGGCGGCGGTGATCCAGCGGCGCAGGGCGTCCGGGGAGTCGAGTTGTTCCTCGGGGTGGGTGGTGGTGAGGAAGTCCAGGCAGAGGTGGCCGCAGTCGAAGCGAGGGGGTTGCGGGTGTGCCATGTGCCTGTCACCGCCTTGGGGGGACGACCGGGGCGGGGTACGTCTCTGGGGTACGTACCCCTTGGGGGGCCTGGCCGCACCCGGGGGTGGAACTCGGTGGGGTCCGGCCGGAATTGTTCGCCCCCGCCGCCCCTACCCGTCCCGTCCTCAAGGGGCTGCGCCCCTTCGACCCCCTTCGCGCTCCGCGCGGGGTGGGTGGGTATGCGCGCGTCCGGTGGGGGCTGGTCGCGCCCACGCGGCGGAGCCGCATATGTCACAGCCCCGCGCCCCTGGAAAAGCAGGGGCTGCGCCCCGTGCTTTTCGGCTCGAAGGCGGCGATGGCCCTTGAGGGCCGTAGGCCCTCAAGGGGCGCGGGGAACTGCGCGACCAGCCCCCACGGGGCCGCGGGCGGACGACTCGCCGCGTCACCTTTACGCGTCGTACTTCGCGTCCGCCGCCGGGTCAAGGGCCAGGCGGTAGCCGCGTTTTACGACGGTCTGGATCAGTTTCGGGGTGCCCAGGGACGTGCGGAGGCGGGCCATCGCCGTTTCGACGGCGTGTTCGTCGCGGCCGGCGCCGGGGAGGGCCTTGAGGAGGTCGGAGCGGGGGACGACCCAGCCGGGGCGGCGGCAGAGGGCGCGAAGGAGGGACATGCCGGCCGGGGGGACGGGGCGCAGGGCGCCGTCGACCAGGACCGCGTGGCCGCGGATCTCCACACGGTGGCCGGCGATGGGGAGGATGCGGGCGCGGCCGGGGAGTTCCTGGCAGAGGAGTTGGACGAGGGGGCCGAGGCGGAAGCGTTCGGGCTGGACCGTGTCCACGCCGTGGGCCTGGAGGGGAAGGGCCGTCACGGGGCCCACACAGGCGGGCAGGACGTCGTGGTTCAGCGCGTTCAGCAGCTCCGGGAGCAGGCCCCGGTCCTCGGCACGGGAGAGCAGGGACGCCGCCGCCGGGGCGCTGGTGAAGGTGAGGGCGTCGAGGCCGCGCCCGACCGCTGCGTCGAGGAGGCGGTCCACGGGGGTGATGTCCTCGGGCGGCATCCAGCGGTAGACGGGGACGCCCACGACCTCCGCCCCGGCGGCCCGCAGGGACTCCACGAAGCCGGGGAGGGGTTCGCCGTGCAGCTGGATGGCGATGCGGAGGTTCTCGACGCCCTGCTCCAGCAGGCGGTCGAGTACCTCGGCCATGGATTCGGAGGACGGGGACCACTCCTCCGTGAGGCCGGCGGCACGGATCGCGCCCTTCACCTTCGGTCCGCGCGCCAGGACCTCGACGCCGCGCAGCCGGTCGAGGAGCGCCTCGCCGAGGCCCCAGCCGTCCGCCGCCTCGATCCAGCCGCGGAAACCGATGGCGGTGGTCGCCACCACGATGTCGGGTGCCTGGTCGAGGAGGTCCTTGGTCGCGGCCAGCAGTTCGCTGTCGTCGGCGAGCGGCACGATGCGCAGCGCGGGGGCGTGCAGGACCGCCGCTCCGCGACGCTGGAGGAGCGCTCCGAGTTCGTCGGCCCGGCGGGCGGCCGTGACGCCCACGGTGAACCCCGCGAGCGGTCCGTGTTCCGGCTGCGCTGTCTGATCCGTCCGATCCATCAGAACCGTCCTGTCTGGTCGATCGGCTCGATCTGATCGCTCGGGTCGCTGCTGTTCGTCGTACATGGCTCTCGTCCCGCAGTCGAGTCGTTGCACTCAGTCGATGCGCTCGGTGGAGGCGCCGATTGGTGCTCCCACATGCCGAACGAGCCTGTCAACGGCGCGTGACAGGCTCGGTTCGGCTTGATGTCGCTGGTGTTACGTCACACGTGTCAAGGCATGGGCGATGTCACACCTCGGCATAGCTGAGCTGCGGCTTCGAATCCGTCGTGGCCGTCGTCGCGGAGGTGTTCGAGGCCGGGCGGCGAAGGTATACGGCCCAGGTCACCGCGAAGCAGATGCCGTAGAAGGCGAGGAAGGTGACGAAGGCGCCGGTGCCGGAGCCGACCGTGAGGAAGGACTGGCGGAAGGCCAGGTTGATGCCGAGGCCGCCGAGGGCGCCGACCGCGCCGATGATGCCCATGGAGGCACCGGAGAGCCGGCGTCCGTAGGCGGCGGCCTCCTCGCCCTCCAGGCCCTGCGCGAGCGCCTTGGCCTGGAAGATGCCCGGGATCATCTTGAAGGTGGAGCCGTTGCCCAGGCCGCTGAGGACGAAGAGGGCGATGAACGCGGTGGTGAAGAGGGGCAGCGACTTCTGCATGGAGGCGACGACGATGACGCCGGTGGCGCCGGCCATGGCGACGTAGTTCCACAGGGTGATCTTGGCGCCGCCGTACTTGTCGGCGAGCGCGCCGCCGACGGGGCGGATCAGCGAGCCGAGCAGGGGGCCGATGAAGGTGACGTACGCGGACTGCAGGGGCGTACGGCCGAACTGGGTCTGCAGGACGAGGCCGAAGGCGAAGCTGTAGCCGATGAAGGAGCCGAAGGTGCCGATGTAGAGGAAGGACATGATCCAGGTGTGGGCCTCCTTGATGGAGTCCTTCGCGGCACCGGTGTCGTTCTTCAGCGACGTGATGTTGTCCATCTTGAGCCAGGCCAGGACGGCGGCGATCACGATGAGGGGGATGTAGATCCCGAGCAGCACGCGCGGACCGCCGCTCGCGCCGATGACGGCGAGGCCGATGAGCTGCACGACCGGGACGCCGATGTTGCCGCCGCCCGCGTTGAGGCCGAGCGCCCAGCCCTTCTTCCGCAGCGGGAAGAAGGCGTTGATGTTGGTCATGGAGGAGGCGAAGTTGCCGCCGCCGATTCCGGCGAGCATCGCGCAGATGAGGAACGTGTTGAACGAGGTCCCCGGCTCCATCACGACGAACGCCGCGACGGTCGGGACGAGCAGCAGGCTCGCGGAGACGACCGTCCAGTTGCGTCCGCCGAAGAGCGCGACCGCGAAGGTGTACGGGATGCGGACGACGGCACCGACCAGGGTGGCCATCGAGACGATGAAGAACTTGTCGGCCGGGGTGAGCCCGTACTCGGGGCCCATGAACAGCACCATCACCGACCACACGGTCCAGATGGAGAAGCCGATGTGCTCCGAGAGCACCGAGAAGATGAGGTTGCGGCGGGCGACCTTCTCGCCGGTCTCGTTCCAGAAGGCCTCGTTCTCCGGATCCCAGTGCTCGATCCAGCGGCCTCCCCTGCTCGATGCGGGGGCAGTGCTCGGGGCTGTCATGACGCCTCCACGTTCTCCGGGCTCAGATGTTGCGATGCGGTGATGAGGGGTGATGAGTCCCGAAGGTAGGGAGAGCGCGTTTCCTGCCTGTGGCACCGGGTGACCGGTAAGGAACTTTGCTCTCACGACGACGAGGGTCCGCCGGTGAGGAAGACGCCACATTGGCCGCGCTTCGCGAGGGGCGCGGGGTCGGCCTCAAAATACCTGAGGGCCCGGCCGGCCCCGCCCGCGAAGGAGATTTCCCTCAGTCGGCGAGAGCCCCCGGCTCGCCTTCCGCGTAGAGCTTCCGGCACGTCTGCCGTCGTACCTTTCCGCTGGTCGTACGGGGCAGCGCGCCCCTGCGGACCACCACGACCTCGTCCGTGAGCAGCCGCTGCCCGTCGTGCACGGCGGCACGCACCGCCTCGCGGACCCCCTCGGCCCCGGCCCGGCGGAGCACCCGTCCGTCCGTCTCCACTACGACGATCAGACGCTCGCGTTCGCCGTCGTCCACGGAGAACGCGGCGGCGCGGTTGGGCCGCAGGCCCGGCACCGACGACTCCGCGGACAGTTCGATGTCCTGCGGGTAGAAGTTGCGGCCGTTGCGGATGGTGACGTCCTTCACACGGCCCGCGACGAACAGTTCGCCCTCGTGGAGGAAGCCGAGGTCTCCCGTGCGGAGATACGTCGTCGTCCCGCGCTCCCCCGCGATCCGGGCCCGGAACGTCTCCTCGGTGGCGCGCGGGCGCTCCCGGTAGCCGAGGGCGACGCACGGTCCGTCGATCCAGATCTCGCCGACGCGACCGGGTTCGCAGGGCGTGGCGGTGGCCGGGTCGACCACCCGGACGCGGGTCGTGGACGACGGGAAGCCGGAGCCCACCAGCGGCGAGGCCGAAGCCGATCATCTTGACGAAGTCGTTGGCGTCGAGGATGAAGCCGGAGAAGACGCTCGCCATGATGATCGCGGCGGCGGAGACCACCCGGCCGCCGTGCCGGAAGCCGGTGACGATCGCCTGGTCGGGGCGCTCCCCGTGGACGTAGGCCTCGCGCATGCGGGTGACGAGGAAGACCTCGTAGTCCATGGCGAGTCCGAAGACCACACCGATCATGAAGATCGGCATCGTGCTCATGATCGGGCCGGGCTGGTCGATGCCGAAGACGTCCTTGAGTCAGCCCCACTGGAAGACGGCCACGACGGCACCGAGTGCCGCGGTGACGGACAGCAGGAACCCGAGGGCCGCCTTGAGCGGGACCAGGATCGAGCGGAAGACGAGGACGAGCAGGACGAAGGCGAGTCCGACGACCAGGCCCAGATACGGGACCATCGCGTCGTCGAGGGTCTGCGAGAAGTCGATGAGCAGGGCCGTCTGGCCGGTGACCAGGACGGTCGCGCCGATTCCGGGCAGCGGCTCGCCTTCGTGGAGTCCGTCCGCAGCCGCCCGTGGGCGTTCCGGGGTGCGGCGGCGGTGGCGTACGCGCTGGCCAGCACCGAGTGGGCGGGCAGCATCGCGTCGATCTCGCTCACCAAGGAGGAGGCCGCGTTCAAGTACGTCTGCCATCCGGTGATCGCGGTCGGGCTCGCGGCGCCGCTGCTGCTGGCGCAGGGCAGTGGGCCCGAGCGGTTGCCGGCGCGGCCGACGATCGTGTGGCTCGGGCGGAACTCCCGCGGGATCTTCCTGTGGCACCTGGTCGTCATGCGGGTCACCGTCCGGTACCTGCTCGACAGTGACTTCGGGCAACTCGGTACGGGGGCGTTCTTCGCTCTGCTGCCGTTCGTGCTGGCGTTGTCGGTGCTGGCGGGGTGGCTGTCCTACACGTTGGGTGTGCGTGGACGCCGGTCCCTTGGGGGCCGGCGTTCACGTGTGCCTCGCCTATGACCTCGGGAGGTTCGGTTGTTCGGCGGGTGCGGGCTCGGTGGGGGCTGGTCGCGCGGTTCCCCGCGCCCCTGGGGAAGCGGGGGCTGCGCCCCCTGCTTCCCCAGGAAGACCGCTCACGCCGTCTTCGGGGCCGCCCTCATGCCGATGTAGGCGTACTTCGTGCCGTCGGGGGTGGTGGTGAAGACGACCGGCATCCAGTCCTCGGTGAAGGAGGCGCCGCCGCCGGCGCCGGCGAAGACCGTGTCGGTGAGGGGGACGAGGTCCATTTCGAGGTCCGGGGAGTAGCCGGCCATGCCGTCGACGAAGGCATGGACGAGGTGGGGCTTTCCGTCGCGTTCGGAGACGGTGATGAGGACGCCCTCGCGCTTGTAGGTGCCGGTCCAGGGGGTGATGTCGACGGTGGGGGGCTGTTCGGCGGGGGCGAAAGGGGCGGGCATGGTGACGTCGGCCAGGTCGGCGAGGAGTTCGCGCACGAGGTCGGCGCAGAGGAGGCGGGAGCCGCCGCCGTTGGTCAGGAGCGCGACGGCCACGCCCGCGCCAGGCACCACCCGGAGGTAGGCGTACTGGCCGATGGAGGCGCCGTCGTGGCCGAAGCCGGGGACGCCGTCCCCGTCGTAGAGGGTCCAGCCGAGGCCCCAACCGTCCGCGCTCACCGTCCACTTGTCGGGGACGTCCGTCTCGCGGTGCCGCATCGCGGCGACCGAGTCGGGGCCGAGGAGATGGGTGCCGTCGGCCGCCCGGCCGTCGGCGAGGTGCAGCCTGGCGAAGCGGACCAGGTCGCCGGCGGTGGCGCAGACCCGGGCGGCCGGGCCCGCGGCGCGCGGCATCAGGTCCCAGGCCGGGGCGAGCGCCTGCTCACCGTCCGGCCCGGTGAGATGCCCCATCGCCGCGCGGAACGGCAGCACCTCCTCCGGGAGCGTCATGGTGTGCGTCAGGCCGAGCGGGGTGAGCAGCCGGTCCTTGAGGGCCTGGTCCCAGGTGGTGCCGGTCAGCACCTCGACGACCCGGCCGAGCACCACGTACCCGATGCCGCTGTACGACACCGCCGTACCCGGCCGACAGTCCATCGCCACGCCCTTGGCGGCCTCGACGTACTTGGCCAGGCTGTCGTCGCCGCGTCCGGTGTCGAGGTGGAAGTCGCAGGTCAGGCCGCTGGTGTGGGAGAGCAGCATCCGGCTGGTGATGACCTTGGTGGCCTCGGGGTCGATGGTCGCGAACTCCGGCAGCACGCTGACCACCGGGGCGTCCAGGTCGAGGTCGCCGGACTCGGCGAGCCGCATGATCAGGGCGGCCGTGTAGACCTTGGCGATCGAGCCGAGCTGGAAGACGGAGTCGGTGGTGGCCTCCACCTCGGTCTGCCGGTTGAGGACACCGCTGGCCAGTTCCTGGACCTCGTCGTCGATCACGAAGGCGAGGGTCGCGCCGGGCACGTCGTGTGTCTCGCGCAGTTCGTCGAGGCGGTGCTGCCAGTGGCCGAGGTCGATGCGGCGGCCGGTGGCGAGTTCGACTACGTCGGCGGTGGGGGCGGCTTCAGGGGTTGGGGTGGGCTGCGGGGCCGGAGCCGGGTTCGTCCTGCCGAACGTGTCCCAGGTGCCCGAGGCGCCGTCCATCGTCCAGGTCCCGGTCAGGCCCCAGCTGTCACTGGCCTCCCAGCCGCCGGTCGCGATCCGGGTGCGGAGGTCGTTCCACTGCGAGCCCTGCGTCTTCTTCGACATGGCGTGTCCTTCGAGGGGGGGTGGGGTGTGCGTCGTGATGAACACTGTACGAAGTGCGCACAGTGTGCGCAAGTTCGTACGGCGTTCATCACCGGCCAAGGAAAAACCGTCCACGGCCGGTACGGATCGCCGTGGACGGTTGGCCGGGAGCGCGGGCCGGGACCGGGGTCAGGCCTGCGCGGGGCCCCGGTCGAGGCGGGCCTGAAGTCCGTCGAGGACCCAGTCGAGTCCATGGGTGAAGTTGTCCACCAGGACCTCGGACGAACGGCCGCCCTCCTGCGCGGCGTAGCGCCGGCGGAGGTGCGGATAGTCGCGGGTGGCCTGTTCGACGGCCGGCCACACCTTGCGCGTCCAGTCCTCCTGACTCTGCCCGCCGCGGGCGAGCATCGTGAGCCAGGCGGCCTCGCTGGTGGTCATGCCCAGCACGTACGCGAAGAGGATCCGCACCACATGGTCGGCCTGCTCCAGGTCGAAGCCCGCCTCCTCCAGCATGGCGAGCATGCCCTCCGTGAGCCGCATCGAGTTCGGCCCCAGGGAGACACCCACCTCGCCCAGCATCGGGGCGATCCAGGCATGGCGCAAGATCGTCGAGCGAACACCGTGGGCACAACGGGCCGCCGCCGCCCGCCAGTTCGCGGCGGCGTCCGGGCCCGGCGCCTCCATCTCGCCGTAGACATGGTCGACGACCAGCTCGATCAGCTCGTCCTTGCTCGCCACGTACGAGTACATCGAGGTCGCGCCCGCGCCGAGCCGGGTGCCGAGGCGGCGCATGCTCAGCGCGGCGGCGCCCTCCTCGTCCAGCAGCTTCACGGCCTCCGCCACGATGACGTCCCTGCTCAGCACGGGTTGCTCGCGCTTCGGGCGCTTCGGGCGGGTCCACACGGACCGGATCACCCTCGCATCGGAGCGCGCCTCGGACCGCGTCCTGGACTGCCCCTCGGACTGCTTCTCGGACTGCTTCTCGGGCATGCGGCCTCCCCCTCGCCCCTTCGCATCAGCCTATCGGCCTGGCGAAACATCGTACGGGATTGCGCACGATGTACTCGCTCCATACAGCGTGCGACCTGTTGCGCACCGCACACTCGAAAGGCCGTGCGCACGCGAACCATGCCGCCGCGCGCACGCACGAGCAAAGTCCGGTGCGCCCCTTCGTCGACCCGGAGTGCCGGCGCACCGACGAGGAGTGCCCGTGCGCGGACGACACGGCCCACCGGGACAGCTGGAAGGAGACCGGCCGGTCGCGACTCGCGGCGGACGCGGAGGCCGACGCGGACGAGATCGCCGCGCCGGTCGACGACACCCTCCTCCAGCGTGCCGATCAGACGGACAAGGCCCTCTCCGACCACGAGGACCGCCCCGACACCCTGGAAGGCTCCCGTCGGCCCCTCCCGTCCCTGGCCACCCTGGCGCCGTGCGCGGCGCCGGCGGTCACCGTGTGGTCGGCGACGACATCACGGCGGGCGGTACGGGGCGGGAGCGGACCCTTCACCCCCGCCCCCGCCCCCGCCCAGATCCCACATCCCCACCACACGCGCGCGGTCCGCCTCCTCCGCCGCCTCGAACAGCTCGTACAGCTCGTACGCGGGCTCGCTTCACGCATGGACCACGAGTGCGGCGTCGTCCGCGCTCCACCCCCGGGTGCACAGGAGGTCACGGATATGCCCAAGTCGGCGCAGATCAGCGGCTGTCGGTGCTTTTTCCCCGCAGGCGGACCAAGTGTCCATTTCCAGCCGATCACCGTGCACAGGCCACTGCAAACCGCATCGTCGGTTTGTTAGGCTGGACTTTCGACGCCGAACCCGGAGAGTGACGGAGCCCATGGCCACGCAGGAACGCGCGATCCGTACGCGCAACGCCCTCATCAAGGCTGCGGCCGAACTGCTGGACCAGGAAGGCCCGGCCCCAGTCTCGCTGGCGACCATCAGCGCCAAGGCCGGTGTCAGCAACGGGGCGTTGCACTTCCACTTCCCCAACAAGGCGGCGCTCCTGGACGCAGTCGTCGTCGAGGCGGAGGCGCGGCTGCGCCAGATCACCCGCCCGCGCGACCTCCACACCGTGCAGGCGCTCATCGACGCCACCCACGACCTCGTGCGGGCGCTCGGGCGGAACGTGGTGCTGCGGGTCGGCTTCCGGCTCAGCGGCCGCGGCGAGCGCTCCGAGGCGGCGCCGGACCTGTGGGGCGACTGGCAGCAATGGGTCGAGGCCACGCTCGCGCGGGCGGACGGCGAGGGGGCCCTGGTATCCGACCCCTCGCCCGAGGAGCTGGCGGCCGTCGTGGTGGCCGTGGGGGCCGGCCTGCAGGCCCGGGCGGAGAGCGACGCCCGCTGGCTGGAGCGGGGCGTGCTGACGCAGTTCTGGGCGCTGCTACTGCCCCGCATCGTGGGCAGCGCCGCGCGGCACGACTTCAGCCCGGCCGGGTTCGCGCCGGCGAGCGGCGAGGATCAAGGGCCCTAAAAAACTGGCATACCGGTTTCTTTGTAAGGGGCGACACCTCTCCAGCCTGGCGTCGAGCGGATTTTGTCCGTTTCTGTGGTGGCTGTCAAGAGGATCTACGGTCGAGAATCGCTTGACAAACATCACGGTCGGTTTGTTTCATGGGAGTAAGTAATCGGACTGTCAAACGCGTGGGGGAAAGATGCAGTTCAACCTGCTGGGCCCGCTCGAAGTCGTCGCCGACCGGGCGCTGCCGCTGGGCGGCGTCGTCCAACGGGCCACCCTTGGCTACCTCGTGCTCAACCCGAACAAGGTCGTCGCCACCAGCCGCCTCATCGAGGCCCTGTGGGGCGGCGACGCACCGATGACCTCGCGGAAGATGGTGCAGAACGCCATCTCCGGCATCCGCAGACTCCTCGATCAGGCGGCCCCCGACAGCCGTGGCATCCGCCTCGTCACCGCCCCGCACGGCTACCAGCTGCACCTCGACACCGAGTGCGTGGACGCCTTTCGCTTCCGTCGGCTCGCCGCCGCGGGGCGCGCCGAGCTCGGCGCCGGCTTCCCGGAACAGGCCGTCGAGTCGCTGGCCCAGGCGCTCGGCCTGTGGCGCGACTCGGTCCTGGTCGACCTCGCCGAGGGCGGCATCGGCTGGCCCGCCTTCGCCCAGTTGGAGCGGGAGCGGCTCACCGCCTACGAGGACTGGGCAGCCGCCGGGCTCGAACTCGGCCGGCACCGCGAGCTCGTCGTGGACCTGGAGCAGGCCGCCGCCACCACGCCGACCCGCGAGCGGCTGTGCCACCAGCTCATGCTTGCCCACTACCGCTGCGGTCAGCAGACGGAGGCGCTCGCCGCCTACCGCCGTACCCGCCAGGCGCTCGTCGACATCCACGGGCTCGACCCGACGCGCGACCTCCAGGAGATGGAGCGCGCGATCCTCAACCAGGAGCCGCGCCTCCTGGGCCGCCGCCCGCAGCTCGTCTGAGTGCGTTCCGGGCCGGAAACGAAACCGGGAATGGGTCGGCTCACGAGAAATACAGGGGTGGGCTAGGGGATTTCCCCGGCGGCCGGAACTCCTATCTTTTCCACAAGGGCTTTTCCATAAGGGAGAGTTCCGCGGCCGGAAAGGGAGGGGTCGTCATGTCCACCGAGTCGTTCGATAACGTCACCAGTTCCGCGATAAGCCTGAACGTCGCGCTCGACGCCGCGATCGGTATTTTCACCGGCCGGCTCGACTCGTACTCCGGTGATGCGCAGGAGAGCACCGCGGCGCGCGCCGAACGGTACACCACGCTCGCCTGGCGCCACCCCGCCCTCCTGCCGGAATGACCGAGCGGGCCGTCATCACGCCGCTGCTGCCGCCGGCCGTCGTCTTCGCCGAGGAGCCTGGGGACCCGCCGTACCCGGACCTGTCGGCCGAGGAGTTCGCCCAGGTGGCCGGGGCCGTGCCGGAGCGCAGGCGTGAGTTCGCCACCGTACGACTGTGCGCCCGCCGGGCCCTGGCGCAGCTCGGGCTCCCCGCGCTCCCCCTGCTGCCCGGGCCCGGCGGGGCGCCGCGCTGGCCGGCCGGTGTGGTCGGAAGCATGACGCATTGCCCCGGCTATCGGGCCGCCGCGATCGCCCGGCGGCGCGACGTCGTGGCCCTCGGCATCGACGCCGAGCCCGCCGAACCGCTCGCCGGCGGCCTGCTGGAGGCCATCGCGCTGCCCGGCGAACGGGCGCATGTACGGCGCCTGTCGCGCAGTCGGCCCTCGATCGCCTGGGACCGGCTGCTGTTCAGCGCCAAGGAGGCGGTGTACAAGTCGACGTTCCCGGCTACCGGTGTGCGGCTCGGTTTCGAGGACGCGGCGATCACGTTCGACCCCGTCGACGGATCCTTCCGTGCCCGGCTTGTGGTCCCCGGCCTGCTGGTCGACGGGAAGCCCCGCGTCGTGCTCGCCGGACGGTGGACCGCCGCCCGCGGACTACTGCTCACCGCGATCGCCCTGCCCGCCGCCGGCCGCGCGCCGCCCGGCGACCGGCCCTGAAGAGGGCGTACGAGAAGGGGGCGCCCGGACTCCTGGGGTTCCAGGAGTCCGGGCGCCCCCTTCTCGTACCCACCGCTGTCACGAACGGAGCATCTCGGCCACCAGGAAGGCCAGTTCGACCGACTGATCCGGGTTCAGGCGCGGGTCGCAGCTGGTCTCGTAGCGCAGGGCCAGGGCCTGCTCGTCGATCTGCTCGGCACCGCCCAGGCACTCGGTGACGTCGTCGCCGGTGAGCTCGATGTGCAGGCCGCCCGGGTGGGTGCCGAGCGCCCGGTGCACCTCGAAGAAGCCCTTGACCTCGTCGAGGATGTCGTCGAACTTGCGGGTCTTGTAGCCACTGGCCGCCTCATAGGTGTTGCCGTGCATCGGGTCGCACTGCCACACCACCCGGTGGCCGGTCGCCTCGACCTTCTGCACGATCGCCGGCAGCACGTCGCGGACCTTCTTGCTGCCCATCCGGCTGATCAGCGTGAGCCGGCCCGGCACGTTGTCAGGGTCGAGGCGCTCGACGTACTCGACGGCCTGCTCGGGCGAGGTGCCGGGGCCGAGCTTCAGCCCGATCGGGTTGGCCAGCAGTCCGGCCAACGCGATGTGGGCACCGTCCGGGCGGCGGGTGCGCTCGCCGATCCACAGCATGTGCGAGGACAGCCCGTACAGCCGGGGCTCACCCGAGACGGCGGGCGCCCAGCGCAGCAGGCCCTGCTCGTACTCCAGCAGCAGCGCCTCGTGGCTGGCGTAGATCTCGGTGCTGTGCAGGGCGCCGTGGTCGGCGCCGGAGGCCGACATGAAGGCCAGGCCGCGGTCGATCTCGCCGGCCATCGCCTCGTAGCGCTCGCCCGCGGGGGAAGCGCGCACGAAGTCGCGGTTCCAGTCGTGTACCCGGCCGAGGTCCGCGAGGCCCGAGGCGGCCATGGCGCGGACCAGGTTGAGGGAAACGGCCGAGTTCGCGTACGCGCGCAGCATCCGGGACGGGTCCGGGACCCGGGCGCCCGGTTCGGGATCGAGGGAGTTGACGATGTCGCCGCGGTACACCGGCAGGCCCAACGCGTCGATGGCGTTGGAGCGGGGCTTGGCGTACTGCCCGGCGATCCGCCCGATCTTCACGACCGGGAGGCTGGCCGCGTACGTCAGCACGACCGCCATCTGCAGCAGCGTGCGGATGTTGGCGGTGACGTGGGACTCGGTGTTGCCGTCGAAGGTCTCGGCGCAGTCGCCGGCCTGCAACAGGAACGCCTGCCCCTGCGCCACCTGCGACAGCCGTTCCTGGAGGCGATCGACCTCGCCCGGCATGACGAGGGGCGGCACCTGCGCGAGCGCGTCCCGGGCGGCGGCGGCGCGGTCCGAGTCCGGCCAGGTGGGCTGCTGGTCGGCCGGCCGCGCCGCCACGTCCGCCAGCCGGGCCTCGATGTCGTCGGGGAACCGGGCGAGGGCCCGGGGCCGCGGGTCCGTGATGTCGCCGATGGTGGGATTCATGTGGGCAGGCTAAGGAGACGGCGGCCACGCTGGGGGAACCGCGGCGGCACTCGCCGGGAACCCCGGGGCAGCGCCGACGCGCTCAGCCCGCCTGCTCGGTGGGGTGCAGGTCGAAGAACTCCCGGTACAGATCCAGCTGCCGGGACAGCATGTGGGCACCCGGGTGGACCGGGAGGCCCAGGGCGGAGGCCGTGCGCAGCAGGCGGGTCTCGGGCGGGGTCATGATGACGTCCGCGACCAGGGTGCCGGGGCCCAGCCGCGCCGGGTCGAAGGGGAGCGGGTCGTCGTCGCGCAGGCCCAGCGGGGTCGCGTTCACCACGATGTCCGCCTTCCCGGCGGTCGCGGGCGGGCTGTGCCGTACGACGCCCGGGGCATGGTCGGACAGGCGGTCCAGGAGGGCGCGGACCCGGGCCGGGTCCAGGTCCACGACGTCTAGGCGGGCCACCCCGGCCAGCACCAGCGCGGCCGCGATCGCGCCGCCCGCCCCGCCCGCGCCGACCAGCGTCACCGACCGGCCGGCCGGTGGGTGACCGGCGGCGACCAGACCGGCGACGAAGCCGACGCCGTCGAAGTTCTCCGCGTACCAGCGCCCGTCCCCGCCGCGCCGCAGCACGTTGGTGCCGCCCGCCAGCCGCACCGCGGGACTGAGCACGTCGGCGAAGGCCCGGGCCGCGGCCTTGTGCGGGACCGTCACCAGCAGGCCGTCCACGTTGGCCGCCCGCTGCAGGCCCCGCACCACCTCGCCCAGGTGGGCGGCGGGGGCATGCACCGGCACCAGGACCGCGTCCAGGCCGAGTTCGGCGAAGACCGGGTTGAGCATCTCCGGCGCCCGCACCTGCCGTACCGGGTCGCCGAGCACCGCGAACAACCGGGTACGGCCGGTGATCCTCGGGACCGCCCCAGGGGAATGCGACATCGAAAGACCTCCGATTCAATTCGCGCCGGGAGAGCACCGCTTGAGTCTCCGGGCGAGCAGCGGAAATTACCTCTGCATTGCGCCACACTCGCCCGGCGCATACCCCTCGCATACCCGGACGGCCACCGATGCAGGGCCCTTATAGGGGGGTTGATAGTGGTCCACGGACACGGCCGGAATGTGACTCTGAAGTCTCCGTCAAGAGTCTGCCCGTGTAGTCCACGAGTCTCCTTTCCCTGAGAGGTGTTCCGCCATGCTGCGAACCGAATTGATCCGGCCGGTGCCCCAGCTGCTGAAGGCGAACGCCGATCGCTTCGGAGCGAAGACCGCCTACCGTGACGCCACCCGCGAGGTGACCCACGCCGAACTGGAGGCCCGTACCCGCAGGCTCGCCGGTCATCTGGCGGCGCTGCGGCTGCAGCCCGGCGACCGGGCCGCGATCCTGCACGGCAACAGCGTGGAGTTCGTCGAGAGCTATCTGGCGATCACGAGGGCGGCAGCCGTCGGCGTCCCCCTCAACCCCCGTCTGACCGAGCCCGAACTCGCCCACCTCCTGGACGACAGCGGGGCCCGGGCCCTGATCACCGAGCCCGCCCTGCTGGATGTCGTCGGCCGCCTGGTGAAGGACCGCCCGCACCTCAGGGTCGTCGTCACCGGAGACGGGCCCGCCCCCGCCGGCACGGTCTCCTTCGAGAAGCTCGCGACGACCGAACCGGCCGAGCCCGCACGCGACGACCTCGGCCTCGACGACGTCGCCTGGATGCTCTACACCTCCGGCACCACCGGCCGCCCCAAGGGCGTGCTGTCCACCCAGCGCAACTGCCTGACCTCGGTGGCCGCGTGCTACGCCCCGATACCCGGCCTCACCCACGAGGACCGGGTCGTCTGGCCGCTGCCGCTGTTCCACAGCCTCTCCCACATCGTCTGCGTGCTGACCGTGACGGCCGTCGGCGCCACCACCCGGATCGTCGACGGCTTCTCCGCGGACGAGATCCTCGACGCCGTACGCGAGGAGCGGGCGACGTTCCTGGCGGGCGTGCCGACGATGTACCACTACCTCGTGCAGGCCGCGAAGGCCGGCGGCTTCACCGCGCCCGATCTGCGGATGTGCCTGGTCGGCGGGGCCGTCACCACCGCCGAGCTGCGCCGCTCCTTCGAGGAGGTCTTCGGCGCCCCGCTGCTCGACGCCTACGGCTCCACCGAGACCTGCGGCTCCATCACCATCAACTGGCCCACGGGCGCCCGGGTCGAGGGCTCCTGCGGGCTGCCCGTGCCCGGCCTCGACGTCCGGCTCGTCGACCACGAGAGCGGCCAGGACGTCCCCGTCGGCGCCGAGGGCGAGGTCTGGGTCAAGGGCGCCAGCGTCATGGTCGGCTACCACAACCAGCCCGAGGCCACCGCCGCCGCCCTGGGGGACGGCTGGTTCCGCACCGGCGACCTGGCCCGCCGCGACGAGCAGGGCTACTTCACCGTCACCGGCCGCATCAAGGAACTGATCATCCGCGGCGGCGAGAACATCCACCCCGGCGAGGTGGAGGACGTCCTGCGCACCGTGCCCGGCGTCGCCGACGTGGCGGTCGCGGGCCGGCCCCACGAAGTGCTCGGCGAGGTCCCGGTCGCCTTCCTCGTCCCCGGCCCGCGGGGCGTCGACCTGGAGCGCCTCTTCGAGACCTGCCGGCAGCACCTCGCTTATCACAAGGTCCCGGAGGAGCTGTACGAGATCGACCGCATCCCCCGCACCGCCTCCGGCAAGATCATGCGGCACGTCCTGCTCGGCCGCCCGGCCCGGCTGCGCGCCTCCGGCGACGGCCGCTACGAGTCCCTCCTGCGCACCGACTGGCTGCCGCTGCCCTCGGTCGCCGCCCCGCAGCCGGTGCCCGGCCGCTGGGCGCTGGCCGGTGACATCCACGGCAGTGAACTCACCGGCGCCCTGCGCGAGTCGGGCAACACCGTCGAGACCCACCTCTCCCTGGGCGGCCTGGCAGACCTCGCCGAAGTCGACGCGTTGGCCGGGATCGACGCCCTCGACTCGCTGGTGGAGGACCTCGCCGCCGGAGCCGAGGCCCCGGACACCGCCGTACTCCTGCTCGGGGATGTGCACGGCACCGGGCCGGTCGGCCGCACCGAGGGGATCGAGGCGCTCGTCGCCCGGCTCGGCGAGGCGCTCGACGGCTGGCTCGCCGAGCAGCGCACCGCCGGACTGCCGCTCGTCGTCGCCACCCGGGACGCCGTCGCCACCGGGCCCGACGACGCCCTCGACGGCCTGACCCACGCTGCCGTGTGGGGGCTCGTGCGCACCTATCAGACCGACTTCCCCGACCGGTTCGTACTGGTCGACCTCGGCGCCGACGAGGAGGACGAGGCGCCCAGGCTCGCCGCCGCCCTGTCCCTCGCCGTCGCCTCCCAGGAACCGCAGAGCGCCGTCCGCGACGGAGTCGTCCTGCGCCCCCGGCTGGTGCGCGCCGCCGCCGTCGGCAGCGCGCACGCCGCAGCCGGTGCGCGCCGCACCGGCATGCCCGACACCAGCGGAACCGTCCTGGTCACCGGCACCGACCCGGTCACCGCCGAGCACCTCACCCGCCACCTCGCCGCGGTGTACGGCGCCCGCCGCATCCTGCTGGCCGGCAAGGACGGCCGGGCCCACGCCGATCTGCGCGACGAACTCGCCCGCGCCGGTGTCGACATACGCGTCGAGACCTGCGACACGGCCGACCGCAAGGCGCTCGCCAAGCTGATCGCCCGGGCCGCGGCGCCCGTCACCGCGATCGTGCACACCGCGGGCCGTGAGGACCTCGGCACCCGCGAGGGCCGCCACGTCGCCCTCCAAGGCGCCCTCTCCCTGCACGAGTTGACCAAGAACTCCATGCTCGCCACGTTCATCGTGGTGAGCCCCGCCCACGGCCTGGCCGGCATCCCGGGCCACGGACCCGCCGCTGCCGCCGCCGCGGCCCTCGACGCCCTCGCCGGCCACCGCCACGCCCGCGGCCTGCCCGCGCTCTCGCTGGCCCTCGGACCTGTGTCGGAGACCGCGCCCGCCGGGCCGGGCACCGAGGGCACCGCGCAGGGCCTGCCCTGGCCCGTCCGCTCCCTGTCGGTGCCCGAGGCACTCACCATGTTCGACGCCGCGCACACCGTCGCGCAGCCCCAACTGGCCGCCCTGCGGCCCGACGCCGGCGCGCTCGGCGACCGCGAGGTGCCCGCGCTCCTCGCCGACCTCATCGACGTCCCGCGCACCGCCGCCGCCCCCGACGAGCACGCCACGGACGCCCTGCGCGCCCGGCTCTCCGGTCTCACCAGGACCGAGCAGGAGCGCCACCTGCTGGAGCTGGTGGCCGAACAGGTCCGCGCCATCGCCGGACCGGCCGCGCGCGACACCAGCCGCAGCTTCAAGGAACTCGGCTTCACCTCCGCGACCGCCGTCGAGCTGCGCAACCGGCTCACCGAGCGGACCGGGCTGCGGCTGCCCGTCACCCTCGCCTTCGACCGGCCCAGGCCCGCCGCCGTCGCCGCCCAGCTGCGCCGCCTGCTGTTCGGCCTGCTCGAAGAGGAGCCCGTCGTCGAGGTGCCGGAGACCGCCGCGTCCGACGAGCCGATCGCGATCGTCGCCACGGGCTGCCGACTGCCCGGCGGCGTGGCGAGCGCCGAGGAGCTGTGGCGGCTGGTCGCCGACGGCACCGACGCCATCAGCGAGTTCCCCGACGACCGCGGCTGGGACCTGGAACGCCTGCACCATCCCGACCCCGACCACCCCGGCACCTCGTACACCCGGCACGGCGGATTCCTCCCGCAGATCGCCGAGTTCGACGCGGGCTTCTTCGGGATCTCCCCGCGCGAGGCCGTCGCCATGGACCCCCAGCAGCGGCTGCTCCTGGAGACCTCCTGGGAGACCTTCGAACGCGCGGGCGTCGACCCGACCGGCCTCGGCGGCGCGCACATCGGCGTCTTCAGCGGCCTCATGCACCACGACTACGGCAGCAACGTCCAGCAGGTCCCCGAAGGCACCGAGGGCTACATCGGCATCGGCATCGCCGGCAGCGTCGCCTCGGGCCGTGTCTCCTACACCCTCGGCCTGGAGGGCCCCGCGGTCACCGTCGACACCGCCTGCTCCTCCTCCCTGGTCGCCCTGCATCTCGCCGTCCGCTCCCTGCAGAGCGGCGAGTGCTCCATGGCCCTCGCGGGCGGCGCCGCTCTGATGCCGACCCCCGGCGTCTTCATCGAGTTCTCCCGTCAGCGCGGCCTCGCCGCCGACGGCCGCGCGAAGGCCTTCTCGGCCGCCGCCGACGGCACCGCCTGGTCCGAGGGCGTCGCCGTGGTCCTCCTGGAGAAGCTGTCCGACGCGCGCCGCAACGGCCACCCCGTGCTCGCCGTGGTCCGCGGCTCGGCCGTCAACCAGGACGGCGCGTCCAACGGCCTGACCGCACCCAACGGCCCCTCCCAGCAGCGCGTCATCCGCCAGGCCCTCGCCAACGGCCGACTGGCGTCCACGGACGTCGACGTCGTCGAGGCGCACGGCACCGGCACCACGCTCGGCGACCCGATCGAGGCCCAGGCGGTCATCGCCGCGTACGGCCAGAACCGGCCGGAGAACCGCCCCCTGTGGCTCGGCTCCCTCAAGTCGAACATCGGGCACGCGCAGTCGGCCGCCGGGGTCGCCGGGGTCATCAAGATGGTCATGGCCCTGCGCAACGAGGAGATGCCCAAGACCCTCCATATCGACGAGCCCACCCCGCACGTCGACTGGTCCGAGGGTTCGGTCGAACTCCTCACGGAGGCACGCCCTTGGCCCCGCGAGGAGGGGCGTGTGCGGCGGGCGGGCGTCTCGTCCTTCGGGGTGAGCGGCACCAACGCGCATGTGGTGATCGAGGAGGCGCCGGCCGAGGAACCCGCCCTGGAGGAACGGGGGTTCACTGGTCCGCTGCCGTTCGTGGTCTCGGCCCGGTCCGCTGCCGCCCTGAAGGCGCAGGCCGAGCGAGTCGCCGACCACCTGGAGAACGAGGAGTCCGCCCCGGCGGACGTCGCGTACTCCCTGCTCACCTCCCGCGCGGCGCTCGACCACCGCGCCTCCGTCGTCGCGGACGACCTGCCCGAGGCGGTGGCCGCCCTGCGGTCGCTCGCCGCGGACGACGGCGGGATGGTCGCGGGTGGTCGTCTGGCGGTGCTGTTCACCGGGCAGGGTGCTCAACGGGTGGGGATGGGCCGGGAGTTGTACGCGACGTATCCGGTGTTCGCCGCCGCCTTCGACGAGGTCGTGGCGGAACTGGACCGGCACCTGCCCGTCCCGCTCAAGGACATCGTCTTCGAGGGTGCGGGCGATGTGGACCGTACGGAGTTCACGCAGCCCGCGCTGTTCGCGGTCGAGGTGGCTCTGTTCCGGCTGGTGGAGTCGTGGGGTGTCAGGCCGGACTTCGTGGCCGGGCACTCCATCGGCGAGCTGGCGGCGGCGCATGTGGCCGGGGTGTGGTCGCTCGCGGACGCGGCGCGGCTGGTGGCCGCCCGGGGCCGGCTGATGCAGGCGCTGCCTGCGGGCGGCGCGATGATCGCCGTGCAGGCGACCGAGGACGAGGTGCTGCCGCTGCTGACCGACGGGGTGGGCATCGCAGCCGTCAACGGACCCACCTCCCTGGTGATTTCGGGTGAGGAGGGACCCGCGGAGTCCGTCGCCCGGGTCATCGCCGGAATGGGGCGCAAGACCAAGCGGCTGACGGTCAGTCACGCGTTCCACTCGGTGCTGATGGACCCGATGCTGGAGGAGTTCCGGCAGATCGCCGCCACCCTCACCTACCACGAGCCGCGAATCGGTGTCGTCTCCAACGTCACCGGAAAGCCCGCGACCTCGGACGAACTGACCTCCCCCGACTACTGGGCCCGCCATGTCCGCGAAGCCGTCCGCTTCGCCGACGGCATCACCTCGCTGCACGAGCAGGGCGTCACCGTCTTCCTGGAGGCCGGGCCCGACGGGATCCTCACCGCCCTCGCGCAGGGCGTCGTCACGGACTCGGCAGGCACCGGGTTCGTCACCCTGCTGCGGGGCGGTGCCGCCGAACCGCGTTCCGTCGTCACCGCGTTGGGGCGGCTCTTCGAGTACGGCGTCGCGCTGGACCCCGAGGCGGTCTTCGCCGGCGCCGGTGCGCGCCGGGTCGATCTGCCGACGTACGCCTTCCAGCGCGAGCGGTACTGGCTGGAGGACGTGGGCCGGAGCGCGGACGTCTCCGGCGCCGGGCTCGCCGGGGCGGAACACCCCCTTCTCGGTGCGGTCACGCAACTGCCGGAGTCGGGTGGGGTGTTGGCGACGGGTCTGCTGTCGCTGCGCAGCCATCCATGGCTGGCGGACCACGCGGTGGCCGGGACGGTCGTCGTCCCGGGCGCCGCACTGGTGGAGTTGGTCGTGCGGGCCGGCGACGAGGCGGGCACGAGCACCGTCGAGGAACTGGTGATCGAGGCCCCGCTGGCGCTTCCCGCCGCGGGCGGAGTACGGGTCCAGGTGGTCGTGGGCGGACTGGAGGACGGGCGGCGTGGGGTCAGCCTGTACTCGGCCGCTCACGACGCCGGGCCGCAGTCGCCCTGGACGAGGCATGTGACCGGCTCGCTCGTCGAACAGGCCAATGACACAAGGGAGTTCGACTTCTCCGCCTGGCCCCCGGCGGGTGCCGAGAAGCTGGACCTCGCCGGGTTCTACGAGGACCGCCGTGCGGCCGGTCTGGAGTACGGACCCGCCTTCCAGGGCCTGAAGCAGGTCTGGCGGCGCGGTGCCGAGGTTTTCGCCGACGTCGAGCTCGCCGAGGGGCGGACCGGCGACGGCTTCGGCATTCACCCCGCGCTGCTCGACGCGGCCCTGCACAGCGGGATGTTCCTGGCCGGGCAGGAGACCGACACCGGGCGGACCCTGCTGCCGTTCGCCTGGAACCAGGTGTCCCTGCACGCCTCCGGCGCCACCGCGCTGCGCGTTCGGGCGGTCGCGTCCGGCGCCGACGGCGTCTCGCTGAGCCTCGCCGATCGGAGCGGCGCGCCCGTGGCCGACATCGGGGCGATGGTGCTGCGGCCCGTCTCCGGCGAACAGCTGGGCGCCGCGCGCACACCGGTGCACGACTCGCTGTTCCTGGTCGACTGGGTGCCGCTGACCGCGCCCGCCGACGAGACCGTGACGGCGGACGTCGACGACGCCGTCGTCGACGTCACCGCTCCCGTCGCCGACGGCTCCGCCGGCGCCCTCGAACTGGCCGGCCGGGTGCTCGCCGTCGTGCAGGCCCACCTCGGTGGCTCGGACGGCCGCCTGGTCGTGCTGACCCGTGACCCGCTCGCCGATCCGGCCGCCTCGGCGGTCTGGGGTCTGGTGCGGTCCGCCCAGTCCGAGAACCCCGACCGGATCGTCCTGGCCGCGATCGACGACGACCCCGCCTCCCGCGACGCGCTGCCCGCCGCCCTCGCCACCGGCGAGCCGCAGCTGGCCGTCCGCGCGGGCCGAGCGAGCACCCCCCGGCTGGCCCGGGCCGCCGCCTCCGAGGCCCTGGCGGTCCCGGCCGGCACCGACGCCTGGCACCTCGACGTCACCGCGACCGGCACCCTGGAGAACCTGGCGCTGCTGCCCAGCCCCGAGGTCCGCGAGCCGCTCGCCGAGGGGCAGGTCCGGATCGCCGTACGGGCGGCCGGCCTGAACTTCCGTGACGTGCTGATCGCCCTCGGCATGTACCCGGGCAAGGCCCACTTCGGCGGCGAGGGCGCCGGTGTCGTCCTGGAGACCGGCCCCGGCGTCACCTCGCTCGCCCCCGGCGACCGGGTGATGGGCCTGCTGCGTGACGGCTTCGGGCCCGAGGCCCTCGCCGACCACCGCCACCTCGTACGGATGCCCGCCGGGTGGACGTACGAGCAGGCGGCCAGTGTGCCGATCGTCTTCAGCACGGCGTACTACGGCCTGTTCGACCGGGCCGGGCTGCGGGCCGGCGAGTCCGTGCTGGTGCACGCCGCCGCGGGCGGGGTCGGCATGGCCGCCGTCCAGCTGTGCCGGCAGGCCGGCGCCGAGGTGTTCGGCACCGCGAGCCCCGGCAAGTGGGACGCTCTGCGCGCGAACGGCCTGGACGAGCCGCACATCGGCAACTCCCGCACCCTCGACTTCCGGGAGCGCTTCCTCGCGGCCACCGACGGGCGGGGCGTGGACGTCGTACTCGACGCGCTGGCCCACGAGTTCGTGGACGCCTCCCTCGACCTGCTGCCGCGCGGCGGACGCTTCCTGGAGATGGGCAAGACGGACATCCGTGACGCCGACGAGGTGGCCGCCGCCCACCCCGGCGTCGCCTACCAGGCCTTCGACCTCGTGGAGGCCGGACCGGACCGGGTCCAGGAGATCCTCACCGAACTCGTCACCCTCTTCGAACGGGGCGAGCTGACCCCGCTGCCGGTCCGGGCCTGGGACGTCCGCAAGGCCCCCGAGGCATTCCGGTACGTCAGCCGGGCCCGCCACATCGGGAAGGTCGTCCTCACCGTGCCGCGCGCCCTCGACCCCGAGGGGACGGTGCTGGTCACGGGCGGTCTGGGGACGCTGGGCCGACTGGTCGCCCGGCACCTGGTCACCTCGTACGGGATACGGCATCTGCTGCTCGTGGGGCGGCGGGGCATCGCCACCGAAGGCGCGGCCGAACTCGTCGCGGAACTCGGCGAGTCGGGTGCCGAGGTGCGGGTCGAGGCATGTGACGTCTCGGACCCGGAGGCCCTTCGGGCGCTCATCGCCTCGGTGGAGCGGCCGTTGACCGCGGTCGTGCATACGGCCGGTGTGCTGGACGACGGTGTGATCGCGGCCCAGTCGCGCGAGCGGCTGGAACGGGTTTTCCAGCCGAAGGCGGAAGCGGCATGGCAACTGCACGAGCTGACGAAGGGCCTGGACCTCGCGGCCTACGTCGTGTACTCCTCGGCAGCCGGTGTCCTCGGCAACCCGGGCCAGGCCAACTACGCGGCCGCCAACGGGTACCTGGACGGCCTCGCCGGGCACCGTCGCTCGCTGGGGCTGCCTGCCACTTCGCTCGCCTGGGGCATGTGGTCCGAGGGCATGGCCGGGTCGCTCGACACGGCGGCCCTGCAACGGAACAAGCGCGACGGCATGCGCGGCCTCACCGCCGAGACCGGCAACGCCCTCTTCGACGCCGGTCTGCGTTCGCCCGAGGCCGCGCTCGTCCCGGCCCGGCTGGACCTTGAGGGCCTGCGGTCCAGGGCCGCGAGTCAGGCCGTACCGCAGCTGCTGCGCGGTCTCGTACGGCAGGGCCGGCAGACCGCGAAGGCGGGTGCCGCGGCGGAGGGTTCGCTGCGGCAGGAGCTGGCGCCGCTGTCCCGGGACGAGCGGGAGCTGCGTCTGCTCGACCTGGTCCGCGCCCAGGCGGCGACCGTCCTCGGCCACTCGGCCGCCCACACCATCGACGGCGAACGCGCCTTCAAGGACGCCGGCTTCGACTCGCTGACCTCCGTCGAACTCCGCAACCGGCTCACGGCCGCGAGCGGGGTCAAGCTCTCGGCGACCGTGGTCTTCGACTACCCGACGCCGACCGCCCTGGCCGGCCACCTGCACGACGAACTCGGCCTCGACGAGGGGGCCCGGGCCGCCGCCGGCACGACACCCGCGCGGCCCGCCACCGCGACGCCCGAGGCCCCCGACGAGCCGATCGCGATCGTCGCCATGGGCTGCCGCTTCCCCGGCGGAGCCACCGGCCCCGAGGAGCTGTGGCGGCTGGTCGCCGACGGGCTCGACGTCATGGGCGGCTTCCCCGACAACCGCGGCTGGGACCTGGACGCCCTCTTCGACCCGGACCCGGACGCCATCGACCGGTCGTACGTCGACCGTGGCGCGTTCCTGCACGACGTCGGCGAGTTCGACGCGGGCTTCTTCGGGATCTCCCCGCGCGAGGCCCTCGCCATGGACCCGCAGCAGCGGCTGCTCCTCGAAGTCAGCTGGGAGACCCTGGAACGGGCGGGCATCGACCCGACGACCCTGCGCGGCTCGGACACCGGCGTCTTCACCGGCCTCATCAGCCACGACTACACCGTCCGCCTCCAGCACGCGCCCGCGGAACTCCAGGGCCTCAGGCTGACCGGCACCGCGGGCAGCGTCGCCTCCGGCCGCGTCTCCTACGCGCTGGGCCTGGAGGGCCCTGCCATCAGCGTCGACACCGCGTGCTCGTCCTCGCTGGTCGCCCTGCACATGGCCGTACAGTCCCTGCGCGGCGGCGAGTGCTCGATGGCCCTCGCGGGCGGCGCGATGGTCATGGCGACGCCGGACACCTTCATCGAGTTCTCCCGTCAGCGCGGACTGGCCAGGGACGGCCACGTCAAGGCGTTCGCGGCCGGGGCCGACGGCACGGCCTGGTCCGAGGGCGTCGGCGTCCTGCTGGTGGAGAAGCTGTCCGACGCGCGCCGCAACGGCCACCCCGTGCTCGCCCTGGTGCGCGGTACGGCCGTCAACCAGGACGGCGCGTCCAACGGCCTGACCGCCCCCAACGGCCCCTCCCAGCAGCGCGTCATCCAGGCGGCCCTGGCCAACGGCCGGCTGACCCCGGCCGACGTGGACGCGGTCGAGGCACACGGCACCGGCACCGCCCTCGGCGACCCGATCGAGGCCCAGGCGCTCCTCGCCACCTACGGACGGGACCGCGGCGACCGCGATCCCCTGTGGCTCGGCTCCGTGAAGTCGAACATCGGTCACTCGCAGGGCGCCGCCGGCGTGGCGAGCCTGATCAAGATGGTGATGGCGTTGGAGCACGAGGTGCTGCCGAAGACGCTGCATGTGGATGAGCCGACGCCGAAGGTGGACTGGTCGGCGGGTGCGGTGGAACTGCTCACCGAGGCGCGTGCGTGGCCTCGGGAGGAGGGGCGTGTGCGGCGGGCGGGCGTCTCGTCCTTCGGGGTGAGCGGCACCAACGCGCATGTGGTGATCGAGGAGGCGCCGGCCGAGAAACCCGCCCTGGAGGAACGGGGGTTCACTGGTCCGCTGCCGTTCGTGGTCTCGGCCCGGTCCGCTGCCGCCCTGAAGGCGCAGGCCGAGCGAGTCGCCGACCACCTGGAGAGCGGGGAGTCCGCCCCGGCGGACGTGGCCCGTGCGCTGGTGGTCTCTCGTGCGGCTCTGGAGCACCGTGCCGTGGTCGTGGCCGCGGATCGTGCGGAGGCCGTGGCCGGACTGCGGTCGCTGTCCGGCGAGGTGCCTGCGGTCGCGGGCGGTCGTCTGGCGGTGCTGTTCACCGGGCAGGGTGCTCAACGGGTGGGGATGGGCCGGGAGTTGTACGCGACGTATCCGGTGTTCGCCGCCGCCTTCGACGAGGTCGTGGCGGAACTGGACCGGCACCTGCCCGTCCCGCTCAAGGACATCGTCTTCGAGGGTGCGGGCGATGTGGACCGTACGGAGTTCACGCAGCCCGCGCTGTTCGCGGTCGAGGTGGCTCTGTTCCGGCTGGTGGAGTCGTGGGGTGTCAGGCCGGACTTCGTGGCCGGGCACTCCATCGGCGAGCTGGCGGCGGCGCATGTGGCCGGGGTGTGGTCGCTCGCGGACGCGGCGCGGCTGGTGGCCGCCCGGGGCCGGCTGATGCAGGCGCTGCCTGCGGGCGGCGCGATGATCGCCGTGCAGGCGACCGAGGACGAGGTGCTGCCGCTGCTGACCGACGGGGTGGGCATCGCAGCCGTCAACGGACCCACCTCCCTGGTGATTTCGGGTGAGGAGGGACCCGCGGAGTCCGTCGCCCGGGTCATCGCCGGAATGGGGCGCAAGACCAAGCGGCTGACGGTCAGTCACGCGTTCCACTCGGTGCTGATGGACCCGATGCTGGAGGAGTTCCGGCAGATCGCCGCCACCCTCACCTACCACGAGCCGCGAATCGGTGTCGTCTCCAACGTCACCGGAAAGCCCGCGACCTCGGACGAACTGACCTCCCCCGACTACTGGGCCCGGCACGTCCGCGAGGCCGTCCGCTTCGCCGACGGTGTGGCCGCGCTCCACGAGCAGGGCGTCACCGTCTTCCTGGAGGCCGGGCCCGACGGGATCCTCACCGCCCTCGCGCAGGAGATCCTCGACGGCGCCGACGCCCGGCTCGCGACCCTGCTGCGGCGGGGGCGCGGTGAGGCCGAGTCCGTGCTGGCCGCGCTCGGTGCGCTGCACTCCGCGGGGCGCGCGGTCGACTGGACCGCGCTCTTCGCGGGCAGCGGGGCGCGCCGGGTGGAGCTGCCGACGTACGCCTTCCAGCGCGAGTGGTACTGGCCGCGGGACCGGGGCGGGGCCGGTGACGCCTCGTCGCTGGGGCTGAGCGGCGCGGACCATCCGCTCCTCGGGGCGTTCGCCCAGCTACCGGACTTCGGCGGAGTGTTGGCGACGGGTCTGCTGTCGCTGCGCAGCCACCCGTGGCTGGCGGACCACGCGGTGGCCGGGACGGTCGTCGTCCCGGGCGCCGCACTGGTGGAGTTGGTCGTGCGGGCCGGCGACGAGGCGGGCACGAGCACGGTCGACGAGCTGGTCGTCGAGGCGCCGCTGGTGCTGCCCGAGACCGGTGGCGTACGCCTTCAGGTGTCGGTGGCGGCCCTCGACGAACTCGGCCGGCGCCCGGTCACCGTCCACTCGGCCCCGCAGGACGCCGGACCGGAGACACCGTGGACGCGGCACGTCACCGGGTTCCTCACCGAGCAGGCCCCGGACGCCGGTTTCGACCTGGGCCAGTGGCCGCCCGCCCAGGCGGAGCAGGTCGCCGTCGACGGGTTCTACGACCGCCAGCTCGACACCGGTTACGCCTACGGGCCCGCTTTCCAGGGCGTCCGGGCCGTGTGGACCAAGGGCGAGGAGGTGTACGCGGAGGTCGTGCTGCCCGAGGGACAGTCCGCCGAAGGCTTCGGCATCCACCCCGCGCTCCTCGACGCCGCCCTCCAGACGACCGGACTGCTCCCGGCGACCGGCGACCCGGCCCCGGGGACGACCCGGCTGCCGTTCGCCTGGAACGAGGTGTCCCTCTACGCGTCCGGCGCCACCGCGCTGCGCGTCCGCGCGGCCCGCAGTGGCGCCGACGGACTCACCCTGGACATCGCCGACCACACCGGCGCCCCCGTCGCCGGCATCGGCACCCTCACCATGCGCGAGGTGTCCGCCGGGCAACTCGGAGCGGCCGGTGTCCCGGCCCATGAGCACCTGTACCGCGTGTCCTGGAACCCGGTCGCGCTGCCCGAGCCCGCCGCGGCGGGCCGGCCGGCCCCGGTCGCCGTCGCCGACGGACCCGCCGTCCGCGCACTCGCCGCGTCCGCGCCCGAGTGGCTGCTGCTGGAACTACCGGACGGGGAGGGCGCCTTCGAGGCGACGGCCCGGACGCTCGACGTACTCCAGGCCTGGCTGGCCGAACCGCGGTTCGACGGCTCCCGGCTTGCCGTCGTCACCTGCGGCGCGGTCCGCGACGTGACCGACCCGGCGGGCGGCGCGGTCTGGGGGCTCGTGCGCACCGCGCAGTCCGAGAACCCCGGCCGGATCGCCCTGGTCGACCTGGACGAAGCATCCGCCGACCGTCTGCCGGCCGCCCTCGCTTCAGGCGAACCCCAACTCGCCCTGCGTGACGGCGAGGCCACCGCACCCCGGCTCACCCGCGAACCCAGGGCCACCGAGGACACCTTCGGCGGCCTCGACCCGGAGGGGACCGTCCTGATCACGGGCGGTCTCGGGACGCTGGGCCGGCTGGTGGCCCGGCACGTGGTGGCGAAGCACGGCGCCCGGCATCTGCTGCTGGTGGGCCGACGCGGCCCGGAAAGCGAGGGGGCGTCCGAACTAGCGGCGGAACTAGGCGAGTTGGGCGCAACCCAGGTGCGGATCGAGGCGTGCGACGCCTCCGACCGTACCGCGCTCCAGGCCCTCCTGGCCTCCGTGGAACGGCCGTTGACGGCGATCGTGCACACGGCGGGCGTACTCGACGACGGTGTCATCGCGGCCCAGAGCCCCGAGCGGCTGGAGAAGGTGTTCCGCCCGAAGGCGGACGCCGCCCGCCATCTGCACGAGCTGACCCGGGGGACGGATCTCGGCGCCTTCGTCCTGTACTCCTCTGCCGCAGGCGTCCTCGGCAACCCCGGCCAGGCCAACTACGCGGCTGCCAACGCCTACCTGGACGCCCTCGCCGAACAGCGCCGCTCGCAGGGCCTGCCCGCCACCGCCCTCGCCTGGGGCATGTGGGCCGAGGCGACCGGCATGACCGCTCACCTCGACGGCACCGACCACGACCGCGGCAGGCGCGGCGGCATGCTGGGCCTGCCCACCGCCGAGGGTCTGGCGCTGCTCGACGCCGCGCTCGGCTCGACCGAGGCGCTTCTCGTACCGGCCCGGCTCGACCTGGCCGACCTGCGCTCCCGCTCCTCGGACGGCACCGCGGTCCCGCCGATGCTCCAGAGTCTCGTACGGCCGTCCGCCCGCCGTACCGCCAAGGCCGCCGTCGCACCGGCGGGAGAGACCCTCCTCCAGCACCTCGCCGGCAGGACCCCGCAGGAGCGCGCGCAGCTGCTGCTCGAGGTGGTGCGGGTGCACGTCGCCGCGGTGCTGGGGGTGGCCAACCCGGCCACCGTCGACGCCTCCCGGGCGTTCAAGGACGCGGGCTTCGACTCGCTCACGGCCGTCGAGTTCCGCAACAGGCTCACCGAGGCCACCGGCGTGCGGCTGCCCGCGACGCTGGTCTTCGACCACCCGACGCCGGCCGCCCTGGTCGAACTCCTCCAGGAGCAACTGCGGCCCACGGAGCCCGAGAGCGCCGAGTCGCTGTCGGTCCTGAACGAACTGGACCGCCTGGAGCGGGCGATGACGGCCGGCCCCGGCGACGACGGCACCGACCCCGCCGAACGGGCACGGCTGGTCACCGAGCGGCTCAAGGCGCTCACCGCCAAGTGGCAGAACCTCCACCCCGACCGCCTTGAGGACGTGGACCTGGAGACGGTCTCCGACGACGAGATGTTCGCCCTCGTCGACAACGAGCTCGGTCTGTCCTGAACGGACGGCAAGCGGACCACACGGAGAGCGAAGGGACACAGGGACAGACATGAGCACAGACACCGCACACGACGCCCAAAGCAGTGAGGACAAGCTCCGCGAGTACCTCAAGAAGGCGCTCACCGACCTGCGCAGGGCCAACGGTCGGCTGCGCGAGGCCGAGGACGCCAGACATGAGCCGATCGCGATCGTCGGCATGGCATGCCGGCTCCCGGGCGGGGTCACCGGCCCGGCGGACCTGTGGCGGCTGGTCGCCGACGGCGCCGACGCCATCACCGCGTTCCCCGCCAACCGCGGCTGGGACCTGGACACCCTGTTCGACGACGACCCCGACCACGCCGGCACCTCCTACGCCCGGCACGGCGGATTCCTGCACGATGCGGGCGAGTTCGACGCGGGCTTCTTCGGGATCTCCCCGCGCGAGGCCCTCGCCATGAACCCGCAGCAACGGCTGCTCCTGGAGACCTCCTGGGAGACCTTCGAACGCGCCGGCATCGACCCGTCCGGCCTCGCCGGGCAGAACATCGGCATCTTCACCGGCGTCATGCACCACGACTACGCCCCCACCGGGCAGCGCATCCCGCCGGCCGTCGAGGGCATGCTCGGCATCGGCAACTCCGGCAGCGCCACCTCGGGCCGTGTCTCCTACACCCTCGGTCTGGAGGGACCCGCGGTCACCGTCGAGACCGCCTGCTCCTCCTCCCTGGTCGCCATCCACCTGGCCGCGCAGTCCCTGCGCGGCGGCGAGTGCTCGATGGCCCTCGCGGGCGGCGTCGCGGTGATGGCCACGCCCGACGGCTTCATCGAGTTCTCCCGCCAGCGCGGACTGGCCAGGGACGGCCGCGCGAAGGCGTTCTCGGCCGCTGCCGACGGCACCAACTGGTCCGAGGGAGCCGGCCTGCTGCTCCTGCAACGCCTCTCCGACGCGCGCCGCGACGGCCACCCCGTGCTCGCCGTCATTCGCGGTACGGCGGTCAACCAGGACGGCGCGTCCAACGGCCTGACCGCCCCCAACGGACCCTCCCAGCAGCGCGTCATCCGGGCCGCCCTGGCCGACGGCCGGCTGACCCCGGCCGACGTGGACGCGGTCGAGGCGCACGGCACCGGCACCGCCCTCGGCGACCCGATCGAGGCCCAGGCGGTCATCGCCGCGTACGGCCAGAACCGGCCGGAGAACCGCCCCCTGTGGCTCGGCTCCCTCAAGTCGAACATCGGGCACGCGCAGTCGGCCGCCGGGGTCGCCGGGGTCATCAAGATGGTGTTGGCGTTGGAGCACGAGGTGCTGCCGAAGACGTTGCATGTGGATGAGCCGACGCCGAAGGTGGACTGGTCGGCGGGTGCGGTGGAACTGCTCACCGAGGCGCGTGCGTGGCCTCGGGAGGAGGGGCGTGTGCGGCGGGCGGGCGTCTCGTCCTTCGGGGTGAGCGGCACCAACGCGCATGTGGTGATCGAGGAGGCGCCGGCCGAGGAACCCGCCCTGGAGGAACGGGGGTTCACTGGTCCGCTGCCGTTCGTGGTCTCGGCCCGGTCCGCTGCCGCCCTGAAGGCGCAGGCCGAGCGAGTCGCCGACCACCTGGAGAGCGGGGAGTCCGCCCCGGCGGACGTCGCGTACTCGCTCGCGACCAGCCGCGCCGCCCTGGAGCACCGGGCCGTGGTCGTCGCCGCGGACCGTGCGCAGGCCGTGGCCGGACTGCGGTCGCTGTCCGGCGAGGTGCCTGCGGTCGCGGGTGGTCGTCTGGCGGTGCTGTTCACCGGGCAGGGTGCTCAACGGGTGGGGATGGGCCGGGAGTTGTACGCGACGTATCCGGTGTTCGCCGCTGCCTTCGACGAGGTCGTGGCGGAACTGGACCGGCACCTGCCCGTCCCGCTCAAGGACATTGTCTTCGAGGGTGCGGGCGATGTGGACCGTACGGAGTTCACGCAGCCCGCGCTGTTCGCGGTCGAGGTGGCTCTGTTCCGGCTGGTGGAGTCGTGGGGTGTCAGGCCGGACTTCGTGGCCGGGCATTCGATCGGCGAGCTGGCGGCGGCGCATGTGGCCGGGGTGTGGTCGCTCGCGGACGCGGCGCGGCTGGTGGCCGCCCGGGGCCGGCTGATGCAGGCGCTGCCTGCGGGTGGCGCGATGATCGCCGTGCAGGCGAGCGAGGACGAGGTGCTGCCGCTGCTGACCGACGGGGTGGGCATCGCAGCCGTCAACGGACCCACCTCCGTGGTTGTTTCGGGCGTCGAGGTGGAGGCAGAGGCGATCGGTGCGCACTTCGCCGCACTGGGTCGTAGGACCAAGCGGCTGACGGTCAGTCATGCCTTCCACTCGGTGCTGATGGACCCGATGCTGGAGGAGTTCCGGCAGATCGCCGCCACCCTCACCTACCACGAGCCTCGGATCGGTGTCGTCTCCAACGTCACCGGAAGGCCCGCGACCTCGGACGAGCTGACCTCCCCCGACTACTGGGCCCGCCATGTCCGCGAAGCCGTCCGCTTCGCCGACGGCATCACCTCGCTGCACGAGCAGGGCGTCACCGCGTTCCTCGAACTCGGGCCCACCGGTGTGCTCACCGCGCTCGGGCAGGAATGCGGCCCAGAAGACGCGCTGTTCGTTTCCTTCCAGCGCGCGGACATCCCCGAGGCGCGGGCCGCGGTGACTGCCGTCGGACGGCTCTTCGAGTACGGAGTCACCACCGACCTGGCCGCGCTCGCGCCGGGCGGGCGCCGGGTCGATCTGCCGACGTACGCCTTCCAGCGCGAGCGGTACTGGCTGCGCCCCCTTGAGACCCGTTCCGACGCCGTCTCGCTGGGTCTCGCCTCCGCCGGCCACCCTGCTCTCGGTGCGGTCACGCAACTGCCGGAGTCGGGTGGGGTGTTGGCGACGGGTCTGCTGTCGCTGCGCAGCCATCCATGGCTGGCGGACCACGCGGTGGCCGGGACGGTCGTCGTCCCGGGCGCCGCACTGGTGGAGTTGGTCGTGCGGGCCGGCGACGAGGCGGGCACGAGCACCGTCGAGGAACTGGTGATCGAGGCCCCGCTGGCGCTTCCCGCCGCGGGCGGAGTACGGGTCCAGGTGGTCGTGGGCGGACTGGAGGACGGGCGGCGTGGGGTCAGCCTGTACTCGGCCGCTCACGACGCCGGGCCGCAGTCGCCCTGGACGAGGCATGTGACCGGCTCGCTCGTCGAACAGGCCAATGACACAAGGGAGTTCGACTTCTCCGCCTGGCCCCCGGCGGGTGCCGAGAAGCTGGACCTCGCCGGGTTCTACGAGGACCGCCGTGCGGCCGGTCTGGAGTACGGACCCGCCTTCCAGGGCCTGACCGCCGTATGGACCGAAGGCGAGGAGGTGTACGCCGAGGTCGCCCTGCCGGACGGACAGGAACCCGGGGCCTTCGGCATCCACCCCGCCCTGCTCGACGCGGCCCTCCAGGCCGGTGTCTTCCGTGGCACGGGCACCGGGGAGCCCCGGCTCCCGTTCGCCTGGTACGACGTGGCCCTGCACGCTTCCGGCGCCACCGCGTTGCGCGTCCGTGTGACCCCGGCCGGTGCCGACGGCGTCGCGCTGGAGATCGCCGACGACACCGGCGCCCCCGTCGCGTCGATCGGCACCCTCGTCACCCGCCCGCTGTCGCCCGAGACCTTCGGTGCCTCCCGTGCGCCCGACGCCCTGTTCCGGGTCGAGCGGACGCCCGTGGCCGTCGGTGCCGAGGACGTGCCGTTCGTCGTGACCGGCGCGGACCTGAGCGGGCTCGGGGCCGACCTGCCCGCCGTCGTCATCGCCGACCTCACCGAGGCAGAGGCGGCGGACGGGCCCTCCCGGGCCCTCGAACTCGCCGGCCGGGCACTGAAGTTGGTGCAGGCCTGGTCCGCCGGCCCCGGGTCGACCCTCGTGCTGCGTACCAAGGGCGCCGACGCCGCCGACCCCGCGGCCGCCGCAGTATGGGGACTGGTCCGTTCCGCCCAGACGGAGAACCCCGGACAGTACGTCCTCGTCGACGCCGACGACGGTGTCGCACCGGGGCGGATCGCCGCCGCGGCCGTCGTGGGCGAGCCCCAACTGGTGATCCGTGACGCGACGGTCGCCGCCCTCCGCCTCGCCCGCGCGGCCGGCACCGGTACGCCGGCCGGCCGGACCCTCGACCCCGAGGGCGCCGTCCTGATCGTCGGCGGCACGGGCACCCTGGGCGCCCTCCTCGCCCGGCACCTGGTCACCTCGTACGGGGTGAAACACCTGCTGTTGGTGGGGCGGCGGGGTATCGCCGCCGAGGGTTCGGCCGAACTCGTGCATGAGCTGGGTGACTTGGGTGCCGTGGTGCGGGTCGAGGCGTGCGACGTCTCGGACCGCGAGTCCTTGCGGGCGCTGATCGCCTCGGTGGAGCGGCCGTTGACCGCGGTCGTGCACACGGCCGGTGTGCTGGACGACGGCGTGATCGCGGCCCAGAGTCCGGAGCGGCTGGCGAAGGTGTTCCGGCCGAAGGCGGACGCCGCCTGGCATCTGCACGAGCTGACCAAGGACCTGGACCTCGCGGCCTTCGTGCTCTACTCGTCCGTCGCCGGCACCGTCGGCAGCGCGGGCCAGGCCAACTACGCTGCTGCCAACGCCTACTTGGACGCCCTCGCCGAGCACCGTCGCTCGCTGGGGCTGCCCGCCACCTCGCTGGCCTGGGGCATGTGGGAGCAGAACGGCGGTATGCAGGACTCCCTCGCGCACAGCGACCGCGAGCGGATGAGCCGCAGCGGTATGCGGGCGCTGGCCGGTGACGAGGGGCTGGCCCTCTTCGACGCCGCGCTGCACGTCCCCGACGCGGCGCTGGTCGCGGCCCGCTTCGACTTCGCGGCCCTGCGCGACCGTACCGGACCGGACGCCGTACCCGCCCTGCTGCGGGCGCTGGTCCCGCCGGTCCGCAGGTCCGCGCGGGCGGCGGCCGGGGCGATGGCCGTGGAGTCCCTCGCCGAGCGGCTGGGCGGTCTGCCGCCCCAGGAGCGGCACCAGGCCGTGCTCGACCTGGTCGCCGAGCAGGCCGCCGCGGTGCTGGGCCTGGCGGGGGCCGACCAGGTGGCCGAGGACCAGGCGTTCAAGGACCTGGGCTTCGACTCGCTGACCGCGGTCGAGCTGCGCAACCAGCTCGCCGCCCGCACGGGCGTACGACTGCCCGCCACCCTCGTCTTCGACCACCCCACGCCGACCGCGCTCGCCCGGCGGCTGGACGAGGCGCTGGTGCCGCGGGAACCGCGGGAGACCGGCGAGGGGACGACGGCGTCCGGCTCGCCGGCCGGGACGGCGGACGAGCTGATCGCCGACATGGACGTGGAGAGCCTCGTGGCGCGTGCCCTGAGCGGCACGGCCAACTGATTCGGTCTCGGACCGGGAGAGAAGATCATGACTGTTTCCGACGAACGACTCGTCGAGGCGCTGCGCGCGTCCGTCACCGAGAACGAGCGGCTGCGACGGGAGAACGAACGGATCACCGCCGCGGCCCGGGAGCCGGTGGCCATCGTGGGCATGGCCTGTCGGCTACCGGGCGGGATCAGCTCGCCCGAGCAGCTGTGGGACCTGGTCTCCGGCGGCCACGACGCCGTCACCGGCTTCCCGACCGACCGGGGCTGGGACCTGGACGGCCTCTACCACCCGGAGCCCGGCCACCCCGGCACCACGTACGTGAAGGAGGCGGGGGTCCTGCACGGCGCGGGCGCCTTCGACGCCGGCTTCTTCGGACTCTCCGAACGCGAGGCTCTCGGCACCGACCCGCAGCAGCGCATCCTGCTGGAGCTGGTCTGGGAGACGCTGGAGCGGGCCGGCATCGACCCGCACACCGTCCGCGGCAGCGACACCGGCGTCTTCGCGGGCCTGATGTACCACGACTACGCGAACGGGGTGCGCAGACTCCCCGACGGCGTCGACGCGTTCCTCGGCCTCGGCCGGTCCGGCAGCGTGCTGTCCGGCCGGGTCTCCTACCTGTACGACCTGACCGGCCCGTCCGTCACCGTCGACACCGCCTGCTCCTCCTCGCTGGTCACCCTCCACATGGCCGTCCAGGCGCTGCGCGGCGGAGAGTGCTCCCTGGCGCTGGCCGGCGGGCTCGCCGTGATGGCCACGCCGGACGCGTACGTCGGCTTCGCGGCGCAGCGGGCGCTCGCGCCCGACGGACGGATCAAGGCCTTCTCCTCCTCCGCGGACGGCACCAACTGGGCCGAGGGCGCCGGGGTGCTGCTCGTCGAGCGGCTGTCGGACGCGCGCCGCAACGGGCACCCTGTGCTCGCCGTGATCCGCGGCTCGGCCGTCAACCAGGACGGCGCCTCCAACGGTCTGACCGCCCCCAACGGCCCCTCCCAGGAACGGGTCATCCGGGCCGCCCTCGCCAACTCGGGCCTGACGCCCGCCGATGTGGACACGGTGGAGGGGCACGGCACGGGCACCGTCCTGGGCGACCCGATCGAGGCGCAGGCGCTGCTCGCGACGTACGGCCGGAACCGCCCGGAGGGGCGCCCGTTGTGGCTCGGTTCCCTGAAGTCGAACATCGGGCACGCGCAGGCCGCCGCCGGGGTCGCCGGGGTCATCAAGACCGTGCTGGCGCTGCGCAACGAACGGCTCCC
Source organism: Streptomyces phaeolivaceus (assembly GCF_009184865.1). Classification (NCBI taxonomy): domain Bacteria; kingdom Bacillati; phylum Actinomycetota; class Actinomycetes; order Kitasatosporales; family Streptomycetaceae; genus Streptomyces; species Streptomyces phaeolivaceus. Next base: position 3,817,271 of record NZ_CP045096.1, read on the forward strand.
GAAGACGCTGCACGTGGATGAGCCGACGCCGAAGGTGGACTGGTCCGAGGGCGCCGTCGAACTGCTCACCGAGGCCCGTCCCTGGCCCCGGGAGGAAGGACGCCCGCGCCGGGCGGGCGTGTCCTCGTTCGGTATCAGCGGCACCAACGCCCACGTGCTGCTGGAGGAGGCCGCACCGGAACCCGTCGCCGAGGCCGCCTTCCCGCGGGCCGCCGGACCCGTCGCCTGGGCCCTGTCCGCGAAGACCGCCGACGCCCTGCGCGCCCAGGCCGCGCGGCTCGACGCCTTCCTGGACACGGCGGACGCCCCCGGCGACCCGTACGACCTCGGGCACGCCCTCGCGCTGACCCGTACCGCCTTCGACGAGCGGGCCGTGCTCGTCGGCGAGGACACCGGCACCCTGCGCGCCAAGGTCCGGGCCCTCGCCGAGGGCGGCGCGGGCTCGCTCCCGGGCGTGGCCCGCGGCAGCCGCGCCAAAGGCCACCTCGCGGTGCTGTTCACCGGGCAGGGAGCCCAACGCATCGGCATGGGAAGGGAGTTGTACGAGACGTATCCCGCCTTCGCGGCGGCCTTCGACGCCATCGCCGCGGAACTCGACCGGCGTCTGCCCGTCCCGCTCAAGGACGTCGTCTTCGAGGGCGTGGGCGATCTGGACCGTACGGAGTTCACCCAGCCCGCGCTGTTCGCGATCGAGGTGGCGCTGTACCGCCTCTACGAGTCCTGGGGCGTGCGTCCGCGCGCCCTGGCCGGGCACTCCATCGGCGAGCTGGCGGCCGCGTACGTCGCCGGGGTGTGGTCGCCGGCCGACGCGGCGCGGCTGGTGGCCGCGCGGGGCCGGCTGATGCAGGCGCTGCCCTCGGGTGGCGCGATGATCGCCGTGCAGGCGACCGAGGACGAGGTGCTGCCGCTGCTGACCGGCGGGGTCGGCGTCGCGGCCGTCAACGGGCCGCGGTCCGTGGTGGTCTCGGGCGTCGCGTCCGAGGCGGCGGCGATCGGCGCGCACTTCACCGGACTCGGCCGCAGGACAAAGGAGCTGACGGTCAGTCATGCCTTCCACTCGCCTCTGATGGACCCGATGCTGGAGGAGTTCCGGCAGGTCGCCGCCGAGCTGTCCTACGACGAACCGCGCATCCCCGTCATCTCCACCCTGACCGGGGCGCCCGCGACTTCGCGGGAGCTCGCCTCTCCCGACTACTGGGTGCGGCACGCCCGCGGCGTCGTCCGTTTCGCCGACGCCGTGCGCACCCTGCGTGCCCAGGGCGTGGCCACCTTCCTGGAGGCCGGTCCCGCCGCGGTGCTGTCCGCGCTCGGCCCCGGCTGCCTGGACGACGGCGACGACGGCGCCGTCTTCCTTCCCGCCCTGCGCGTCGACGCCCCCGACGCGCAGACCGCGCTCACCGCGCTGGGCGGGCTGCACACCCGGGGCGTACCCATCGACTGGACGGCGCTCTTCACGGGAGCACGGCGGGTGGCCCTCCCGACGTACGCCTTCCAGCGCCGCGACTACTGGCTGGAGGCCGGCACAGTGACCACCGAGACGATCAGCACCCCCGAGACGGAGACCGCCACCGACCCCGGCGCCGAGGCGCTGGAAGCGACCCGGCAGGCCCTCGTGGCCCGGCTCGCCGGACTGTCCGCGGAGGAGCAGGTCGCCCACCTCGTCGACCTGGTCGCGGCCCAGGCCGAGACCGCCCGCACCGAGCAGAACCCCGACGATGTCTTCGACGACGAACTGGACGGCGACAGCCCCTTCTTCGAGGTCGGCTTCAACTCCCTGAGCGCCGTCGAACTGCGCAATCGGCTGGTCGAGGCCACCGGCCTCACCCTCAGCCCGATGCTGCTCTTCGACTACCCGACCCCGGCCTACGTCGCCGAGTTCCTCCAGGAGCAGCTCGCCGCCGAGGGAGGTGCCTGAGATGCCCGCGCACTCCGACGTACTGATCGTCGGCTACGGCCCCGTCGGCCAGCTGCTCGCGCTGCTCCTCGCCGACCGAGGCCGCACCGTCACCGTTGTCGAACGCTGGCCGCAGGCGTACCCCATGCCGCGGGCCGTGGCCTTCGACGGCGAGGGCGCGCGGACGCTGTCCGCGGCGGGCATCGGCGGGCTCGTCGGCCGGATCGGGGAGCCCTCCGGCGAGTACCTGTGGCAGAACGCCGACGGCCAGGTCCTGCTGCACATCGACGGCGCCGAGCGGAGACTGGCCGGCTGGCCGGAGTCCACCTCGATGTACCAGCCGGCCCTGGAGGCCGAGATGGAGGCGCGCGGCGCCGGGCACGGCAACATCACCGTGCACCGCGGCCACGAGGTCGTCCGCATCGACGAGGACAGCGCGCCGGACGGCACGGTCCGCGTCACCGCGACCACCCCCGACGGCGACGAACTGGTCCTGACCGCTTCCTGGGTCGTCGGCTGCGACGGCGCCAACAGCTTCGTACGTCGCGCGATCGGCACCGAGGTGGCCGACCTCGGGTTCTCCCACGACTGGCTGGTCTGCGACGTCGTCCATGACGACGGCCGCACCTTCGACCCCAACAACCTGCAGATCTGCGACCCGGCCCGCCCGCGCACCTCGGTGTCCGCGGGTCCCGGCAACCGCCGCTACGAGTTCATGCGGTTGGCGGGGGAGACGGTGGAGGGACTCAACACCCCGGAAGCCTGCTGGGAGTTGCTGAAGCTCTTCGACGTCTCCCCGGCCGACTCCACCCTGCGCCGCCACCACGTCTACAGCTTCCGGGCCGGTTCGGCCGAGCACTGGCACCGCGGCCGGCTGGTGATCGCGGGCGACGCCGCCCACGTCATGCCGCCCTTCGCCGGCCAGGGCATGTCCTCTGGATTCCGGGACGCGGGCGCGCTGGCCTGGCGGCTGGACGCGCTGCTCGCCGGGCAGGCCGGGCCCGAGGTCCTCGACCACTACGGGCAGGAGCGCCGCACCCACGTCAAACACGCCATCACCATGTCGGTCAACCTCGGCCGGATCATCTGCCAGACCGACCCCAAGGCGGCGGCCGACCGCGACCTGGTGATGAAGGCGGCGGCGGAACGGGCCGCGGCGGCGGGCACCGCGCCCCCGCAGCGCTCCCCGCTCCAACCGCTGACCAAGGGCTTTCTGCACCGCGCCCCGAACGGCCGGCCCGCCGAACCCGCCGGCACCCTCGCCCCGCAGGCCCGGGTCGCCCAGGGCAACCGCGGCGGCCTGTTCGACGACATCGTCGGCCTCGGCTTCGTCCTGCTCACCACGGAGGACCCCGAACTCCTGCTCACCGAACCGGACTTCGCCTTCCTCGCGGGTCTCGGCACCCGCGTCGTACGCGTGCTTCCCTCCGGCACGGACCCGGCCCTGACGGTCCCCGGCGAGGTGGTCGACCTCGACGACGTCTACCTCCCGTTCCTGACCGCCGCGGCCGCTACCACGGCCCTGATCCGGCCGGACTTCTACGTCTACGGAACGGCCGCGGGACCCGAGGCCGTACGGTCCCTGCTCGACGGGGCCCGGACGGCACTGCGGGCCACGGTGGCCGCCTGACCGCAGCCCAGAGGCCGCACCCCCGTGATCCGGGGGTGCGGCCTCTGGTCGTACACGCGTCGAACGGGCAGTGAATGTGCGGTCGTCGGGGCGGGGACGGCCCGGCGACGGCGGGTGGATGTGCGCCGGCCGCGGAGCCGTGACCGGGGGCGTACGGCGAAGGGCCCGCCCTCTGCCGCCGGGAGCGGGCCCTTCGCCGTACCGGACTCAGTCCTCGCGCGGCATCCGCGCGAGGACGCCCATCACCACCTCCTCCGGTACGGAGGAAACCAGTTCGGGGCCCCGCGGGCCGCTCAGTACGAAAGAGAGGTCCGTCACCGCCTTCTTGTCCAGCCGCATCAGCGCGACCAGTTCGGCGTCCCGCACACCGGCCGGCAGCCGGTGCGGGAGCCCGTAGTCCCGTACCACTTCCTCGTGTTCGGTGGCTTGTGCTTCGTCGACACGGCCCAGCGCTTCCGCCAGCCGGCCGGCGAAGACCGTGCCGATCGCGACGGCCTCGCCGTGCCGCAGCGCGAAACCGGTGGCCCGCTCCAGGGCGTGGCCCAGTGTGTGGCCGTAGTTGAGGATGTGCCGCAGCGAGGCGTCCCGCTCGTCCGCGGCGACGATACGCGCCTTGCACGCCACGCTCGCCGAGATCTGCTCGACGAGCGGCCGTCCCCGCAGGTCGCCGGTCCCGATGAAGTGCGCGCGGGCGATCTCCCCGTACCCGTTGCGCCACTCGCGCTCGGGGAGCGTGCCGAGGAAGTCGGTGTCGCACAGCACCGCGGACGGCTGCCAGTACTGGCCGACCAGGTTCTTGCCCTGCGGCAGGTTCACCGCGGTCTTGCCGCCGACGCTGGCGTCCACCTGCGCGAGCAGGGTCGTCGGCAGATGGACCACCGGGAGCCCGCGGTGGTACAGCGAGGCGGCGAGCCCGACCGAGTCGGTCGTCGTGCCGCCGCCGACGGAGACGACGGCGTCCGCGCGGCTGAGCCCCCACTCGGCGAAGGCCCGGCACATCCGTTCCACGGTGGCGAGCGACTTGTCCTCCTCGCCGTCCCGCGCCGACAGGTGCAGTGTGGGCAGCCCCGTGTCGGGAAGCAGCGACCGCGGCCGGGCGGAGACCACCACGGCCTTGCGGGCGCCGAGCCCGGCGAGGATGCCGGTGAGCCGATGTCGTACGCCCGCGCCTATGTGGACCGGGTACGAGCGCTCACCCAGGTCGACGTCGATGCGCGAGGCGCCGGTCGTAGCAGTCGTAGCAGTCAAGGAGAGTCCTTTCGTCAGGCCGACTGGAGGGGCGTGACGCCCGGGAAACCCGTGAAAGGCGTCGGCACAGGGGTGTTGGCGGCCAGGGCCGAGCGGATCGTGCGGGCCGCCCGGGCGCCGGTGCGGGTGGGGACGCCCAGCCGTTCGTGGGTGAGCAGGACGTGGTCGTACAGCAGGAAGTTGACAGGTACGCCGTCCTCGCGGCCCGTGGCGACGGCGTCGCGGACCGCGGACAGGTAGCGCTCCCACAGCGCCGGGTCGCCGGGGACGCTCGCGTCCCCGGCCGGCGCGGCGGCGCGGGCGTCCGCCTCGGCCGCCTCCTCCGCCCGGTCCGCCGGGTCCAGGCCGGCCGCGCCGAACTGCCAGAAGTGGAAGAGGAAGGCGCCCCGTTCGCGCTCGGGCACCAGCTTGCTGACCAGCCACAGGTGCGCGACGGCCAGCGACTGGCGCTGCGCCGGGTCCAGGCCGCCGTCCAGGAGCAGTTCCAGCGCGAACGAGCTGGAGCGGGTGGCCAGCCGGTGCGCCATCCGCAGGGTGCCCGGGGTCTGGTACTTGGCCGTCTCCGGGGCGTAAGTCCCGCTGATCAGCGGCCAGTTGTAGGCCGCGGTGTGGGCGAGCAGCCTCCGCTCCAGTTCCTTCAGCACTGGATCAAAGGAGTGGAACCACAGCCCGAGATCCCCCTGGCCCGCGGCGTCCGGCCGGCGGAACTCCCACAGCGCGTCCGGGTCCTGGGCGTGCAGATGGCCCACCAGGTCACCGACCATCGTGGTCACGACCCGGACGACGTGGGCCTCCGGCCTGCTCCGCATCGGGTTGGGCAGTCGGACGAAGAGCCATTGACGGTTCATCGCGGAAATCTCCTCGTGGGATGGCGGGGCAGTGGACGGATGCCGTGAGGCTAGGGTCCGCGGGGCCCGAAATCTCCGGTGGGCGCGCAGCGGCCGTTCGGGGCCCGAGAACAGGGCGGAGATAGGGGGGTGGGCCGGGGTTCGGTGGGTGCGCGGTTGCCGGCGGATGGGCGGGGCTGCCGAGACTCTCGGGAATGAGTGGTATCTCGGGACTCCTCGGTATCGACATCGGCGGCACCAAGGTCGCCGTCCGGGTGGAGGGGGCGGGGGCCGAGCCGTACTCGGCCGGCTTCCGCTGGACGCCCGGCGCGGACGTGGGTGCGGACATCACCGCGCTGGCCGACTGCCTGGCGGTGGTACGGCGGCACTGGCCGGGTCCGTTGCGTGCGGCGGGCGTGGCCATGCCCGCCACACTGGACCCGGAGGGCCGGGTGACGGCGTGGCCCAACCGTCCCGCCTGGGCGGGCCTCGGACTCGCGGCGGAACTGCGCGGCATGCTGCCCGGCACGGCCGTGGCCGTGGCCGACGACGGCGACCTCGCCGCGCTCGCCGAGGCGCGGGCGGCGGGCCTGACCGACGTGCTCTACGTCGGCGTGGGCACCGGCATCGGCGGCGGCAGCGTCCTCGGGGGCGAGCTGTGCCCCGGCCCCGCCCGCGGCTCCTTCGAACTCGGCCATGTCGTCGTCGACCGCGCCGGCGCCCGTTGCGACTGCGGGCGGCGCGGCTGCGTCCAGTCCCGCGCCTCCGGTCCGGCGATCCTGCGCCGCGCGGCCGAACTGCGGGACGCGCCGGTGACGTACGCGGAACTCTGCGAGGCGTGGCAGCGGCGGCTTTCCTGGGCGGTGGTGGCGGTGGACGAGGCGTGCGCGGCGCTGGCCACGGCGATCGTCTCGGCCGCGGAACTTCTCCACCCCGAGGCGGTCATCGTGGGCGGCGGCTTCCCCTCCGGCCTCCCGGGCCTCACCTCTCTCGTCTCCCGCCACGCGACCCGGCTCTCCCGCCCGGGCCACCCCGCCCCGCCCCACCAGGACGCCCGCCTGGGGCCCCTCTCCTCGCTGGACGGTGCGCTGCTGCTGGCGCACGCGACATGTACGAGCGCGGAAGCGCTGGAAGCGGTGGTGAGGGGCTGACCCGCCGGGGGCATGGGCCCGGCTCCCTGGCCCACGCCGCCGGCCACGCCGCCTCGGCCGCACAACCGCGAGACCCCCGCCGGCCGACCCCACCGAAGACGCCCCCGACCGGCCGCCTCCACCGCCGTCCCCCGTTCCCCCACCGAAGCCGCCCCTCACATCCGCCCCGGCCACCCGCACCAGTGGGCGCCCGATTCCCCGCCAATGGTCCGACCGCCCCCACAGTGAAGCCGCGCAGGCCACGCAACCCCCACCCCCCGGCCCGGCCTCGACGCCCCCCTTCCTATCCGTGACTCTCTTCGAGGAGTGCTGTGTACACACGTCGAAACGTTCTCCGGGCCGGAGCAGGAGCCGGGCTGGCGCTGGCCGCGTCGACCGCGGGGGCCGGTGCCGTCGCTCTGGGCGCGCCCGGTGCGGCCGTGCCCGACGCCGACTGGACGGGTCTCGGCGCACGGCTCCGGGGCGACCTCGTGCTGCCCGCCGACGCCGACTACGAACTCGCCAAGCAGAACCAGCTCGCCGAGTTCGACGCCGTGCACCCGCGAGGCCTACCGGTTCTTCGACAAGCCGTTCTCGCCGACCGAGCTGAACCGGATCGTCACGGCGTGGGACGCCGACCGCCGGCCCGGCCAGCGCCGCTTCCCGCACCGCATGTCCGTCGGCGGCGCCGCCAACACCGTCGCCCCGGCCGCCACCGCCTTCCCACACCGCTCCGCCAACTTCATCGTCGGCTTCACCACCCAGCTCGACCAGCCGACGCACCCCGAGGACGAGCAGGCCGCGACCGCGTTCGTGGAGACCGGCGCAGCGCTGCTGAATCCGCTGGGAGACGGCGCGTACGTCAACTTTCCCGGCTCCGATCTGCCCGACTGGGCGACCCAGTACTACGGCGACAACTACCAGCGGCTGCTGTCCGTCAAGCGCCGCGTCGACCCCCAGAACTTCTTCCGGCACCCCCGCTCCATCGGCAGCACCACGCAGTGGCACCACACACCCAGACCGAGGAGAACTGATCATGAGCAACCCGACCGGCCGTGGTGCCGCCGTGGTCATCGGCGCCGGCATCGCGGGTCTGACCGCCGCCAAGTCGCTGTCCGAGGCGTTCGACACCGTCGTGGTCGTCGACCGCGACGAGCTGCCGGTCGGCGGCCGACCGCGCCGCGGCGTGCCACAGGGGCAGCACTCGCACGTCCTGCTCGTGGCAGGGCAGCGCGCCCTGGAGGAGCTCTTCCCTGGCCTCGGCGAGGAGCTCGTCGCCGCCGGCGCGCAGGTCTTCGACTCGGGCGCGGACCTCCACCTCTACCGGCTCGGCGCGGCCTGGAACCCGGTGCACAGCGGGCAGCCGTTCGTCTCCATGAGCCGACCGCTGCTGGAGTACACGATCCGCCGCCGGGTCGAGGCACTGCCCAACGTCACGGTCCGCCCCGGCACTTCGGTGTCCGGGCTCGGCGGCACGGACGGCCGCGTCACCGAGGTGCTCCTGGACGGCGAGCGGCTCGCCGCCGACCTGGTCGTGGACACCACCGGCCGCGGCAGCCGCTCCGACCGCTGGCTCGCCGCCCTCGGCTTCCCCGCCCCGGAGGTGGAGGAGGTCAAGGTCAACGTCGGCTACGTCAGCCGCCTCTACCGGCACACGCCCGGCGACCTGGCGGTGAAGGCCGCGTTCGTGCAGCCCACCCCGCCCGCCGAGAAGCGCATCGGCGCCGCGCTGCTGATCGAGGACGACCAGTGGCTGGTCTCGGTCGGCGGCTGGCACCGCGACTACCCGGCCGCCACCGAGGAGGGCTTCCTGGCGCACGCGGAGAGCCTGCCGGACCCGGTCATCGCCAAGCTGGTCCGCCAGGCGGAGCCGCTCACCGAGCCGGTCGCCTTCCAGTACCCCGCCAACCGGCGGCGGCACTTCGAGGAGCTGGCGGAGGTGCCGGCCGGCTATCTGGCCCTCGGCGACGCCATCTGCAGCTTCAACCCGCTCTACGGGCAGGGCATGACCTGCGCCGCGCAGGAGGCGCTCGCCCTGGGCCGGCTCCTCGCCGAGCACGAGGGCGTCACGGCCGACCTTGCCCGCGCCTTCTACCAGGAGGCCGCCGGGGTGCTGTTCGTGCCGTGGCAGGCCGCGATAGGCGGTGACTTCGACTACGCCGAGACGGTCGGCAGGCGCCCGTACGCCGCCGAGCTGTTCGGCCGCTACTCCACCCAGGCGCAGCTGGCCGCGCAGGTCTCCGGCGAGGTCCGCAAGGTGATCCTCTCGGTGCAGCACCTGCTGGCGCCGCCCATGGCCCTGTGGGAGCCCTCGCTCACCGCCGAGATCGTCCGCGCCGCCCGGCACGCACCCGAGGGCGCACAGCCGGAGTTCGGGTACGGCGGCCACGGGCGTCCGCTGTGGACGGCCGAGGACCGGGACGCCGAGCGGATCCGGGCCGCGCTGCGCGCTGCGGGACTGCCGGAGTTCTCCGACCGGGCCCCCGGCTTCGCGGTCGAGGGCGGCGCGCCGATCCTGGTCGCCCGCCTCGACGGGGGCGACCGGAACGACTACGTCGAGGCCATCGCCGGGGCCGGTTTCACCGTGGCCGCCGACCCCGCCGACCCGACGACCCTGCGCGTGACGGCGTAGGGGCAACGACGTGCGGGAGGAGAGGAGTTGACGGCCATGAACCGCTCGTGGGAGACCCGCGTCTCAGCGCGGGACACGCACAGGCTCCTCCTCCTGGGCGACGGCGAGGGCGGCGCTGTCGTAGGCCGCCCGGGCCGCGGTGACGGAGCTGCGGTTGCGCTCCGCCCAGTCCATCAGCGTGACGAAGGCGTCGTGCAGTTCGCGCGCGCTGTCCGTGACGCTGTAGACGACCTTCGCCGGGACGGTGGGGTAGACGGTGCGCACCAACAGCCCGTCCCGCTCCAGGCTGCGCAGGGTCAGGGTGAGCATGCGCCGGCTGATGCCGGGGATGGTGCGCTCCAGCTCGGTGAAGCGGACCGGTTTCTCGGCTGCCGCCAGGACGATCTGGATGCTCCACTTGCCGCTGATCCGGTCCAGCACCTCCCGCACCGGACAGGCGTCTTCTCCATCCCCGACCTCCGCGACCTGGTCGGTAACACCGGTGTTCCGTTGGGACATGAAAGTGCCTCCTTCCCTGTCAGGCCATCGTTACAGATGATGGAGTCAGTAACAAGGCGTAACGTCAGCGCACCAACTGATACCTGACTGAACACCCACATCAACCCGCAATCCCCTCAGAAAGGAAAAAGGCATATGTCTGCCTCATCGCCTGCCCGGTCCGCCGGGCGGTCGGGTACGAAGATGGCGCTGCTGGCGTTCTGCATGCTCATCTTCTCCATCGACTACAACATCGTGTACGTGGCGCTGCCGGAGATCGGCCGTGACGTCGGCTTCTCGGCGCAGTCCCTGCAGTGGGTGGTCAGCGCCTACTCGGTCGGTCTCGGCGGCGCGCTGCTCATCGGCGGCCGCGCGGTGGACCGCCTCGGCGCCCGCCGGATGCTGGTGCTCGCGCTCGGCCTGTACGGCGTCGCCTCGATCGCCGGCGGCCTGGCCGGCTCCCCGGGGCTGCTGATCGGCGCGCGTGTGGTCCAAGGCCTGGGCGGCGCGCTGCTCTTCCCGGCCACTCTGTCGCTGATCAACACCAGCTTCACGGAGGACGCCGAGCGCAACAAGGCCTACGCCTGGTGGGGCACCGCCGGTGCCTCCGGCGCGATCATCGGCTCGATGGTCGGCGGTCTGCTCACCAACTACCTGGGCTGGGAGTGGGTGTTCTTCGTGAACGTCCCGCTCTGCCTCCTCGGCGTCGTCGGCCTGCTGTCGAACTTCGACGCCGACGCGGTGCAGGGCGACACCCGCGGCTTCGACCTGCCGGGCGCGCTGCTCGCCACCGGTGCCTCGACCCTGCTGGTCTTCGGCCTGATCAGCGGCCCCGAGGCGGGCTGGGGCTCGGCGAGCACGATCATCGTGCTGGCTGTCGGCCTGGCGCTGGGTGTCGGCTTCTTCGCCCTGGAGTCCCGTACGGCCGACCCGCTCGCCCCGTCCCGACTGTTCGGCTACCGCGGCCTGCTGACGGCGATCCTGATCATCTTCGTCTTCCAGGGCGCCATCAACACCCTGCACTACCTGTTCTTCATCCAGCTCCAGGACGTCATGGGCTACAGCCCGCTCCAGGCCGGTCTCGCCTTCCTGCCGATGAGCGCGGTCGCCATGCTCGGCTCCAACAAGCTCCTGCCGCTGGTGGTCAAGCGCTGGGGTCTGCGCACCGCGCTCTTCGCCGGCATGATCGGTGTCGGTACGTCGATGGTCGTGCTCGCGGCCACCATGTCCACCAGTCACAGCTTCTGGCCGCTGCTCCCGGCGGTCCTGCTGTGGGGCCTGTTCGCCGGCATGATCTACCCGGCGATGTTCATGGCCGCCGGCTCGGACGCCGCCCCCCACGAGCAGGGCGTCGCCTCCGCCCTCGCCCAGACCTCCGCCCAGATCGGCGGCGCGATGGGTATGGCGGCCCTGATCGCGGTCGCGAACTCCGGACTCGACCTCAGCGAGGGCGCGGACAACCCGGTCTCCGACGTGGTCAACGGCCTCCAGCTGTCGGCCCTGGTCGGTGGCGTCGCGGCCATCGCCGGCGCGTTCCTGGCCTTCCGCGTCAAGTCCCGGAAGGCGGCGGCCCAGGAGGCCGACGCCTCCACCGCGGCGGAGGCGTCGGCCGAGACGCCCCAGCCCCAGACGGTCAACTGACGGAGGATCCGCTCGTCTCCAGTCCCCGACCGGCTCGCCCGCCAGTGCCCGTGCGCTGGCGGGCGATGGCGTGCGCGGACGCCGGCCCGCACGGTGGTCGGCCGATTCCCCGCGGGTTGGCCGACCGGTTCCCCGCCCGTTGGCCCGCCGGTTCCCCGCCGATGGCCCCGCCCTCCCGATAGTGGTTGCGGGCCGCGAACGGCCACCACGTCTGGGGGATCAGCCATGCTTGTCGAACGCGAGGAACATCTGGATCGGCTGCGCCGCGTCCAGGAGGCCGCGCTCGCCGGGAGGAGCCAGCTGGCGCTGGTCGAGGGCCCGTCCGCGACCGGCAGGACAGAACTGCTGCACGCCTTCGCCGACCGCGCCGAGGAGGCCGGCTTCCGGCTGCTGCACGCCGTCTGCTCCCGGCCCGAGCGCACCCGCGCCCACGGGGTGGTGAACCAGCTGCTGCGCTACGCCGGTCCGGCCGGCCACAGCACCACGGCACGCTCCGCCGACGAGCTGTGGGCGGCACTGCTGGAACGTTCCGCCGAGGGTCCGGTGCTCATCGCCGTCGATGACGTCCAGCACGCCGACGAGCCCTCGCTGCGCATGCTGCTGCAGCTCTCCCACAGGCTGCGCTCAGCCCGGACGGCCATGGTGTTCACCGACAACACCGACGTGGCCCCGGCCGGCCTCCAGCTGCGCGCGGAGCTGCTGCGCCGGCCCGGACTCACCCGGCTCAGGGTCGGACCGCTCGGCGAGGCCGCCGTCACCGCGTTCCTCACCCCGCGCCTCGGCCCCGAGACCGCGCGCCGCCTCACCCCGCACTTCCACCGGACCACCGGCGGCATCCCGCTGCTGCTCGCGGCCCTCGTTGACGACTGGGAGGCCGGCGACGACGAGAGCATCGGCCCCGCCTACTGCCTGGCCGTGCTCAGCTGCCTGCACCGCGGGGACGAGGCCGCCCTCGCCCTGGCCCGCGCCCTGGCGGTGCTCGGCCCCGACGCCGACGACGACACGGTGGCCGCCCTGGCCGACGTACCCCTCGAACCGTCCGTACGAGCGATGACCGCCAGCGGACTCCTGCTGCCCGACGGATCGTTCCGCCACCCAGAGGTCCGGCAGGCGTTCCTGGAGGACCTCCCGCCGCGCGAACTGTCCGCCCTGCACCGGCGGGCCGCCGGACTGCTGTACGACGGCGGGGCACCGGTCGGCCGGATCGCCAGGCATCTGCTGGCCGCCGGGCGTGCCGACGAACCCTGGGCGGTACGGGTGCTGCTGGAGGCCGCCGACCAGGAACTGCTCGCCGACCGGCCCGACGCGGCCGGGGTCTGCCTGGAGCTCGCCCAGCGCTCCAGTGGCGATCTGACCGAACGGGCCGAGATCCTCGCCCGCCTCGCCCACACCGAGTTCCAGTCCGACCCGGCCACCGCGGCCCGCAGCCTGCCGCAGCTCGTCACGGCGGACCGGGCCGGTCGGCTGCGGTTCGCCGAATCGGCGCTGCTGATACGGCACTTGCTGTGGCACGGTCGGACAGCGGACGCGGCCGAAGCGATCGCCCGGCTGCGTACCGATGCCCCGGCGCGAGCGACGGCCCCGGGAGAGGAGACCGACCTGGAGCAGTGGCTGAGCTGGGCACATCCGCCGCTCGCCCGCCCGGCCCGCACCCCGGTCCCCGGACCGCGCCGCCCGGGCGGCGCCACCGTCGTGGCGCTGCGCAGCGAACCCTGGCTGGAGCGGGTCGCCGCGCTCGCCGGCGACCTGGCCCGGGACCGGCAGGTCGAGGTGGATCGCGCCGAGCAGGTGCTGTGGGACCTGCGGCTGAGCCGCTCGGCCTACTGGTCCGAGGAAGCGGCCCTGCTCGCCCTGCTCGCCCTGGTCCACGGCGACCGCACCGACAGCGCGGCCGAGTGGTGCGAACGCCTCACCCTGGACGCCGCCGAACGCGCCACGCCCACCTGGCAGGCCGTCTTCCAGGCGGTCCGCGCCACGATCGCGGTATGCCAGGGCGACTTCGCCGCGGCCGTCGAGCGGGGGCACTCCGCGCTGGACCTGCTGCCGGCCAAGTCGTGGGGGGTGGCCATCGGGCTGCCGCTGTCCAGCCTGGTCGTCGCCACGACCAGGCTGGGCCGGTACGACGACGCTCTGCGGCATCTGTCCCAGGCCGTGCCGACGGCGATGTACGAGAGCTGGTACGGGCTGCCCTTCCTGCAGGCCCGCGGCATCCACCACCTGGCCACCCATCACCACCGGGCGGCCCTCGGCGACTTCCTGTCCTGCGGGGAGCTGCAACGCCAGTGGGGCGTGCGGGGCCTGGGACCGCTGCCCTGGCGGGCCGGTGCCGCCGAGGCCTGCATACGGCTCGGCAACACGGACCGGGCCAAGCAGCTCGTGCACGAACAGCTCTCCCGGTCCGGCGTGAGCGGCGGCCGGGCCCGCGGTCTCGTGCTGCGGCTGTACGCGGCCACCTGCGCACCGGGCCGCGGGCTGCAACTGCTCAACGAGGCACTGGAGTTGCTGGAGTCGGCCGGAGACCGCTTCGAACAGGCGCGGGTCCTCGGCGACATGAGCCGGCTGTACAGCGAGGTCGGCGAGCAGCGCCGCGCCCGGATGCTGTTCCGGCAGAGCCTGCACGTCGCCAAGGCCTGCGGGGCGCAGCCGCTGACGCAGGAGCTGCTCGCGGGCTCCACCGACGCGAACGCGGAGCGGCAGCCGGTCCTGCCTTCGCACGAGGGGTCGGTGCGCGAACTCACCGGCTCCGAGATGCGGGTCGCCTCGCTCGCCGTCATGGGCTACACCAACCGCGAGATCGCGGCCCGCCTGTACGTCACGCCGAGCACGGTGGAACAGCACCTCACCCGGGTCTACCGGAAGCTGAAGATACAGCGCCGCCAGGACCTGCCGTCGTTCCTGTGGCCGAACGCCTCCAAGGCTGGCTGAGGCCGCGTTCCGCCTTCCCGAGCCATTCCCGATCCCTGAGTTCCCTTTCCCTCGATTCCCGTTCCCTGCATGGAGGTTTTCCAGGTGTTCGACACAGATTCCTATCTGAAGAAGCTGGGGTACTCCGGTCCTACGGAGCCGACCCCGGAGCTGCTGCGGACGCTCCACAAGCTGCACCTGATGAAGGTGCCGTTCGACAACTCGCTCAACGCCGGGCGGGGGCTGGACATCTGGGAGTACGTCGACATCGACGTCGACGAGACCTTCGACGCGGTGATCACCGGGGGCCGTGGCGGCGTCTGCCACGAACTCAGCGGTCTCTTCCGCAACCTGCTCACCCGGCTGGGCTTCGACGTGGCCGTCATGGCCGCCGGGGTCCGGATGGCGAACGGCGAGTTCGGGCCCGAGATGGAGCACATGCTCCACGTCGTCCGGTTCGGCGAGGAGCGGTGGCTCGTCGACGTCGGCTTCGCCGGCCCCTCCTTCCTGGAGCCGCTGCGCCTGGCCGCGGGGAAGGAGCAGGAGCAGTACGGCTGCACGTACAGGCTGGACGCCGAGGACGGGCACTGGACCCTCAACCGGCGTCCGCTGGACGGCGCGTGGGAAGTCGTCTACCGCCTCCCCGACGTCGTACGCGAGCTGTCGGACTGGCGCGGCGACCCGACCCTGCGGGAGTACGCGCGCGAGCTCAGCTCCGCAGTGACGTTGATCCGCGGCCGCGCCTTCGAGACCGGACAGCTGACCCTGATCGGCAAGCGCCTGATCACGGTGGCACAGGGCCGCCAGCAGATCCGTGTCCTGGTGAAGCCGGCGGACTACGAGAACGCCGTGGAGTCCATCCTGGTCACAGAGATCTGACGGGCCGGGCTGCAGCGGAACAGCGACGACGCCGAGGGCGCACTCCTGGGGGGAGGGCGCCCTCGGACGCGTGGCGGCCCGGCCGGTGGAGGGGAGACACCGGCCGGGCCGCGGGAGGGGCGGATGGCGAAGAGGCTGCTGGATCAGGCGACTTCGGCCACCGTCGGGCACAGGGCCAGCAGCTCGTCCGGCCGGTGCAGGGCCACGTCCGGGGCGGCGGCGAGGAGTTCGGCCGCGTCGCACTCGCCCCACAGCGCGGCCACCGTGGCGACACCGGCCGCGCGGGCCGCCGAGATGTCGGTGACGGCGTCGCCGACCATCATGGCCTCCTCGGGACGGGCACCGAGCAGTTCCAGCGCACGCAGCACGATGTCGGGCGCGGGCTTGGCCCGGGCCACCTCGTCGGAGCCGAGCACATGGTCGAAGTGGTGCAGGACACCGAGGGTTTCCAGCAGGTGCCGGGCCCGGACACCGGCCTTGCCGGTGGCGATGGCGGTACGGAAGCCACGCTCGCGCAGCTCCTCCAGCACCGGGGTGACGCCGGCGAACAGCGGAACCCGGCCGGCGAGCCGGTAGCTCTCCCGGACAAAGGGCTCCTCCATCTCCAGCGGCAGCCCCATGAGTTTCATGATGTCGGGAAAATATCGGCCGAGATGGCGCTCGTACTCCTCGAAGGGAGCCTTTCCGTCGCCGATGACCTCGGCATAGGCGATCGTGAACGCCTCCCGCATGACCGGAAAACTGTCCACGATCACACCGTCGAGATCGAAGACGACCACGCTCTTGGGGTGGCTGAACGGACCGTCGGCCGTGCCGACGGCGCCGGTCGTTTCGGGGGCGAAGGCGATACCAGAGTGCATGGGGATCTCCCTGACGTCGGTATATCGGTGCACGGCGGGGCTGGGAGCGCCGCGGGGCACTCCACGGCCCGCCGCACGGAGCTCGTGATGCCGGTCGGGTTCACACGGCGGCGGGCACCGCCGGCACGGGCCGGTACCGGCGCGCCGAGGCGTAGAGCCGTTCGATGACGCCGATGGTCCGGCGGGCCTCGGCGACGGCCCGGCCCTGGTAGCCGGGGTCGGTGAGCAGCCGGGGCAGGGCGCCGAGCTGACGGTCGTACTCCGCGCCGACCGGCTCCTCCTCGAACGGGACCGGCACGGTCTCACCGGCGCTCGCCAGCAGCAGTTCGGAGCCGCCCGCACGGTTGGGGCTGAACCCGAACGTGCACCGCAGCGAGATCGCCGCCGCGCTGCCCTCGACGCGGATCATGGTGGTGTCCAGCACCTCGTGCGAGGCCCAGCTGGCCCGCAGGGCCACCGACACTCCGGTGGAGGTGACCAGGAAACCTCGCGCGGTGTCCTCGACGTCCCCGCCGCCGGCCAGGGCCGGACCCTCCCCGTGCCGCCAGGAGGTCCGGTGCGCGGCGGTGTCGAGGAAGTCACCCGAGACCGAGCCGAGGACCTGGTCGTAGTCGACGGCGCCGAGCAGCGGGGTGACCGTGTCCAGCAGATGCCAGCCGAGGTCGACCAGGGCACCGCCGCCGGACAGGTCGCCGCGGGTGAACCAGCCGCCCGCGTCCGGCACCCCCTTGGCCCGCACCCAGGACACGTCGATGTGCCGGATCTCGCCGGCCTTGCACGCCACAGCGGCGCCCAGTGCGGCGACGTCCGCGCGGTAGCGGGCGGCGCTTCCCGCGAGCAGCACAGCGCCGGCCTCGCGCTCGGCCGCGGCCAACTGGACCGCCTCGGCGGAGGAGAGACAGACGGGCTTCTCCAGGAAGACCGGCACTCCTCGCCGCAGCAGACCGGTGGCCACCGGAGTGTGCAGATGATTCGGTACAGCGACCACGGCGAGGTCCGCCAGATCGGTGGTCACGTCCGCGACGTCGGCCAGCACGCGGATGTCCGGCCAGGCCGCCGCGGCGGCCTCGCGGGCCGCCGGTGACGGGTCGGCCACCGCCACCACCTCGTACGCCGGGTGCGCGACCAGCCGCGACAGCCAGATCTCCCGCCCCGCCCAGCCGAGCCCCACGACGGCCACGCGCAGGCGCGCGGTCACAGCGTCGCCAGAGTGTCGGAGACGATGTCGGCGATCTGGTGCATCTCCCGCTCCCCGGCGAGCAGCGTGCGGTGGTGCAGCCAGATGGCGTCGGCGTACACCGCCTCGGTGTTCGGGCAGCGGGCGGCGATCGCCTCGACACTCTCCTCGGGTGCGCCGGCCTCCCAGAAGCCGTCCGAGCGGTAGATCGCGCGGAACGCGGCGAAGGCCGGCAGCCCGTGCTCGATCAGCGCGTCGACCAGCTGGTTACGGCGCTCGGCGGTCATACCGGGAATGCGGAACATCGCCATGTAGTGCGGGTTGCGGGTGGCCCGCTCGTCGACGGTCTGCGGCTGTACGCCGTCGATCTGGGCCAACAGACCCGACAGCACCGGCCAGTTACGCTCCCGGGTGTCGATCTGCCTGTTGAGCCGGGCCAGTTGGGCGCGCAGCACGCTCGCGGAGAACTCGTTCAACCGGAAGTTGGAGCCCGAGGTCTTGTGGTAGTAGTACCGGTCGGTGCTCGGACGGCCACAGCTGTGCCGCAGGAACGCCTGCTCGCGCTGCTCGGCGTCCACGAAGGTGACGAGACCGCCCTCGCCGGCCGTCATCAGCTTGCCGTTCTGGAAGCTGAACGCGGCGACCGCGCCCAGCTCGCCGACCTTCCGGCCCGCCCACTCCGCGCCGTGCGCGTGCGCGGCGTCCTGGATCAGCGGCACCCCGCTGTCCGCGGACAGTTTGCCCAGGGCGTCCATGTCGCACATCTGGCCGGCCATGTGGACCGGCATGATCGCCGCGGTGCGCGGGGTGATCGCGTTCGCGGCGGCCACCGGGTCGATGTTGTAGGTGTCCGGGTCGATGTCCACCGGCACGGCGACAGCACCGAGCCGCTGGGCCGCCTGCGACGAGGAGATGAAGGTGAACGCCGGCACGATCACCTCGGTGCCGGGGCCCACGCCCAGGACCTGCAAGGCGAGTTCGAGGGCATGCGTGCCGTTGGTGACCGCCAGGGCGTGCGGGGTGCCGTGGTAGGCGCCGAACTCCTCCTCGAAGGTGTCGACCTCGCTGCCGCCCATCCGCCACCACTGGCCCTGGTCGAGAGCGCGAATGAGACCGGTGCGCTCCTCGTCCCCGAACTGCGGCCACGCCGGGAATTCAGGCTTCGGCCGAGAATTCTGAGTCATTTCTCTTTCACTCCTTCGCAGACAAAAACTGTGCCCCGAATCTACCGGGCCGGAAGTGAGCGGGTCATCCCCCTAGGGGACCCCTATATCCCCCTTGCCAAGGGTCGCGCTGCCGAATCACAATTCCTCTCCGCACGGCATTGCTCTAGCTTTTTCAGCAGTGCAGTCACCTGGAGGCGACATGAGCGAGCTGCTACTCCTGAACGGGCCGAACCTCGGCATTCTCGGGCGTCGTGAGCCCGAGATCTACGGCACGGAAACCTTGAACGACATAGCAGAAGCGGTGGCGGAAGAGATCGCCGACCGCGGCTGGAAGGTGAAGAATATTCAGCACGACTCGGAGGCGGAACTTATCCGCGCCATTCAGGACGGCTATGACACGGTGGGAGCCATCGTCAATCCCGGGGCGCTTATGATTGCGGGCTGGAGCCTGCGGGACGCACTGGCCAGTTACCCGCGCCCCTGGATAGAGGTGCACATTTCCAATATCTGGGCGCGGGAGTCCTTCCGGCACGCCTCGGTGATCGCCCCGATCGCCGACGGCCTGATCGCAGGCCTCGGCTCCACGGGCTACAGGCTCGCGGCCCGGGCCCTGCTCGACCTGATCCCGGCCGAGGTCCGATGAGCACGGCCACACCGGTGCACGGCCGCCCGACACCGGGCGGCCGTGCGGCCACCGATCCGTGGATACGGCGCTTCCAGGCGGCCCCCGACGCCCCCGTACGGCTGGTCTGCCTGCCGCACGCGGGCGGTTCGGCCGCGCTCTACGTCCCCTTCGCCCGCGCCCTGTCCCCCCTGGCGGACGTGCTGGCGATCCAGTACCCCGGCCGCCAGGACCGCCGCGTCGAGCCGGGCATCACCCGCCTCGACCACCTGGCCGACCTGGTGGCCGACGCGCTGGCCCCCTGGGCGGACCGCCCCCTGGTCGTCTTCGGGCACAGCATGGGCGCCCTCCTCGGCTACGAAGTGACGGCCCGCCTCGAATCGGCGGGCACCCCGCCCCGGGCCCTGATCGCCTCGGGCCGCCGGGCCCCCTCCCGCCACCGCGCGGAGTCGGTCCACCTGCGCACCGACGAGGGGGTCGTGGCCGAACTCAGACGACTGGGCGGCGTGGACCCCACCTTCCTCGACGACCCCGAACTCCGCGCGATGATCCTCCCGTCGGTCCGCACCGACTACGAAGCGATAGAGACCTACCGTCACCCACCCCGCCCACCCCTGAGCACCCCCCTCACGGTCCTCACCGGCGACATGGATCCCCAGGTCACCCCGGACGAGGCGAGGGCCTGGGCCCGCCACACCACGGGCACCTTCACCCTGCGCACCTTCACCGGCGGCCACTTCTACCTCAACGAGCACATGCCCGAGGTGCGGGAGGTGCTACGAGGCATCCTGATGTGAAGTGCCGTCGGGCCCGAGCGTCATGCCGTGGCTCGCAGTGGTCGTGACACCGCGGCCACGGCCGCCGTTTCGGGTGTGTGCGGTGTCCGGTGGATCGTCGGTTCGCGCGTCGAGAGGTTGCCGTGCGCGCGGACGGACAGTCCGGCGCGTCCGGTACGGAACATCGCCAGGAACACCCGGCGGAGACCGGGGACGCAGGGGCCTACGCGGCTGCTCCGCCTCGCGGGCACGAACCTGGGTCGAAAAGGGTCGAAAAGCCGCTCGGCGCCCGCACGAGCCGTGCGACCGCCCGTGGTTCCGTCCCGCATGCACGGGCCGGCGGGGCTCCGTCCCGGTCGGCGCGGGGCAGCCGTCGTCGCCGTACATGGCCCCTCCCGGGGGACAAGCCGAAGCGGGCCCGCCCCACCCCGGGATCCCAACAAACCACATGTGCGGTTTATAGAGGATGAGGGCGCTCACCCGGCGGGCACATCAGCGCCAGCCGCCCTTCCCGTCGGGCACTCCCCCGCGGCGTCGACAACACCCGCCACAAGAGTGGGCAGGCCCCTTCGCTCGCACGACCGCGTTCCACACGGAGCAGGCCCTCCGCACGCTCCATCCGGCGGGCCTCCCTCCAGACGTCGACCGGGGGCACTCAAGAACGGCTGTGGACTCACCGGAGGCGGGACCCACCCGCGCGCACCCTCGACCCGCCGCACGGCCGAGAACGTACGCTTCACGGCACCACAGGCACCCCCCGGGACGACCCACATCCCAGGGAAGACCCCGAGGTCAGCCCGCCCACCCGCGACCAGAGGGGCCGGAGTGCCGCCGACGGGAACCAGCCGGTCGCCGGGCCGCCCAGCCGGAATGACTGATACCGCTAGAAATTAAACCGGGTGGTATGTATCTTCACAGGCCTGAGGGACCTGCACATCAACTACACGCTTCTTGACTCAGGGGGAGAGACATGTCTGCGAGCACCTTCCGCGTCGAACATCCCATCACCGGCGCTCGTCCCGCCGAGAAGGGCAACGCAACGACGGGACGTGTCGTCCTGCCCCGTTTTCCGTCCCTGACCAGCACCGTTCCCAAGGAACTGGTGCACCGTGCCAGCGTCGCCGAGGTGATGCTCACCGACTGGGAACGCAAGGACGACACTCATTTCACCGTGGCCGCACAGTGGCCCCGTCGGCACGGCTTCTTCGACACCATCGACGGCTGCCACGACCCGCTTCTCATAGCGGAAACGGTCCGTCAGACCGGGATCCTGCTGGCGCACGCGGAGTTCGACGTCCCGCTCGACCACCACTTCCTGATGTGGGACCTCGAAGTCGACGTCAGACCCGAGCACCTGCTCGTCGAGGCCACGCCGGCCTCTCTCGACATCGCGATCGCCTGCACGGACATCAAGCGCCGGGGCTCGAATCTCTCGGGGCTTCACTTCACGGCCGTGATCCACCGTGACGGGCAGGTGGCGGCGACCGGGTCCGCCACCTTCACCTGCACGTCTCCGGCCGTCTACCGGCGCCTTCGTGCCGCCAGGATCAAGGACGGTGGCCCCACTCCTCTCGCGCTGACGAGCCCGACGGCACCGCAGACCGTCGGCCGGCTGTCGCCCACGGATGTCGTCCTGTCCCCGGTGCCGGAGCCGGGCTGCTGGCAGTTGAGAGTGGACACCCGGCATCCGGTGCTCTTCGACCATCCCGTCGACCACGTGCCGGGCATGGCGCTGCTGGAAGCCGTCCGCCAGGCCACGTCGGCGTTCCTGGGACGCGCCTGCCTGCCGGTCGGCATCACCACCGAGTTCATCCGCTATGCGGAGCTCGACGCCCCCTGCCTGATCGAGGTGTGCTCCCTTCCGCGGCACACGGACGGCGGGGAACGCGTGCTCGTGACCGGCCGTCAGAACGGCGGAATCGTCTTCACCTCCGCCGTGACCGTGGCACCGGCCTCGGCCTGAACGGTCGGCCGTTCCCCGCCTTCGGGCGACGCACGGCACCACCGTCCGCCGGGGCGCGGCAGCAGCGGCCCGCGACCGCTCGGATGTCCGGCGGCCGACCGCCCTCGTCCGGCCCCGTGGTACGGGGCCGGACGAGGGCGGGGACGCCTTTGCCGCTCTCTGGACCGGCTTCGTGTCGTCATGCGAGATCGCGAGACGCGTATGTCTGTCCGAACCCGAGTCGCGTCAGTCGCCGCCACGGCCCCACACGGCCCAGGCATCCGTTCTGACCTGGCGTTTCAGCACAGCGACCGACAGCAGCCGAGGTGCGGCGGATCGCTGCCGGGCGCGTCAGACCGAGGTGGGCACGAGGGCCGCCGCCTCACGGATGAGGCGTTCCCCGCGGTCTGCGGCGACGTCCAGACGCATCAGCACCGCGGGCGAGGCGATGGAGGGCAGCAGGTGCTGCAGCAGTACCGAGACGCGGTACTCGACGTCCTCCAGGTCGGTCTCCAACTGGGCATAGAGCTGCACCCCGTTGAACGCGCTGACCACCAGTTCGGCGACCTCGCGCGGCACCACGTGCGACAGGGTCTCGCCGCGTTCGTGGGCTCGGGTCACGATCTCGGTCAGCGCATCGACCCACAGCGGCCAGGCGCTCCCGTAGTGCTTGCGGCCGGTGGGATCCGCCGAGAGCCGGGCCCCGGCCCGCAGAACGGGATCGAGCCGCAGCCGGTGGGCCACCGACATGGCGATGTCCACCATCTCCTGGAGCTTGATCTCCTGTTCGGGCAGTCGCTGGTCGGCCTGGACCTCCAGAACCCCTCGGGCCAGCGCTTCCTTGGAGTCGAAGTGGAAGTAGAGCGCGCCCTTGGTCACTCCCGCGGTCTTGAGGATGTCCGCGACCGTCGCCGCCGTGTACCCGTAATCCGCGAAAACCGTGGCGGCAGCCTCCAGCACGGCACGGCGGGTCCTGACCGCTCGCTCTTGCTGGGCCACTGGATCTCCCCTTCCCTCAAGCGAACTTCGCCGCGTGACACGCACCGACGAAGAAAAAACCGTCCAGAAGGTACTGTACTCGTTCCTCCATGCCTTCACCAGTGCTACCGGCGAATCCCCCTCCGTCCCGCTCCACGGCCTCTGATGCCCACGCCCTCCCCTCGACAACAGCAACATGCTGGTCAGGTGGGCCGCGGCGGGACCTTCCGGGGCCTCACGCGCCCTCTGCGGCAGAGGAAACCGAGAAGCGTGCAAAAGCATCCGGAGTGCTGGTTTCCGTACCTGGTCGGCGATCGCTTCCCCGCCGTGTCACACCATCGCAGAGACACTGCGGTCGGCGCGCCCGGCGTCCGCGAGCCGCGGTCGGCCGGCCTCGGCCTCGGCCTCCACGGTCCTCAGCAGCCATTCGTCTATCCCGTCGAGCGACCCGACCACGTGCCGCACCCCGGCCTCGCGCATCAACTGCCGCTGGAAGCTGTGGACGTAGCTGGTCGGATGTCCGATGAAGGACGCTCCCAGCGTCTGGGCGACCTCGGCCACACGCGCCACGTCGTCGATGAACAGCGTCTCGTCGCAGGGCAGTCCGAAGATGTCCTCGGCGATCTCCCGTACCCCCGGACGGAATCCGTTGGTGCACACGTACCCGGGGCCGTCGAAGTACGCGGCGAACGGGGCCAGATACCGGTCGAAGTGGGTCCGCTCCAGGCCGCCGTAACAGACCAGGGACGCCCCGGTGGCGCGCAGCCGCTCAAGCAGCCCGCCGACCCCCGGGAGGACCCGCACGGGATGCTCCCGGAGGTACTCCTCCCGCTCCCGGAAGTACGCCTCCACGACCTCCTCGGGCACCGCCCCGGGCCCGCCCAGGGCCGCGGCGGCCCGGAGTTGCGACTGCGACAGCACGGTCCGTTCCAGTTCAGCGGTGTAGACGCCGCCACGGCCGACCACGAACCGGTGGAAGACCGGACTGAAGGTGTCGTTCAGCAGAACCCCGTCGATGTTCACCGCGATCAGACGCACATGCCGAAAGGCCACTGGGACCACCTTGGGTCGAGCCGCACGGATGCGGGCCTGAGGATGTCGGGTGACGGGAGCATCACCCGGCTCATTATTAAACCGGTCATGCGGTTTTTTCAACACCTGCTGGAGAGAGCTCGTCGCGTACGTCGGCCCACGCCGCCGCGCACGAGGCCGTACGGGAAACTTCCTGACGAGTCCGATCGAGACACCGCTGTCACAGCGAACACGGGGGAAGACAATGGCTGCGCTGAAGGGCAGAACGGCTCTGGTCACGGGTGCGGGGCGAGGCATCGGCCGGGCCACCGCCTGCCGTCTGGCCGCGGACGGCGCGCTCGTGGCCGTGCACTACGGAAGCGACGAGGCCTCGGCGCGAAGAACCGTCGACCGGATCACCGACGCGGGTGGGCGCGCCTTCCCCGTGCACGCCCCGTTCGGAGTGCCCCATGACGTCCGCACGCTCTACGAGCGCTTCGACGCCGGTCTCGAGGAACTGGGCGAGCCGACAGCCCTGGACATCCTGGTCAACAACGCGGGCTTCAACATCCGGGGCGGCGTGGCCGACGTGGCCCCGGAGGACTTCGACCGCCTCATGGCCGTACACGCCAAGGCACCCCTGTTCCTGGTGCAGCAGGGTCTGCCACGGCTGAGGGAGGCGGGCCGCATCATCAACATCAGTTCGGCGGCCACCCGTGTGAGCTTCCCTTCCTCCCTCGCGTACTCCATGGCCAAGAGCGCGCTCGACGCCCTCACCCGCACGCTCGCCAAGGAGTTGGGTGCCCGCCGGATCACGGTGAACTCCGTGGCACCGGGCTTCGTCAAGACGGACCTGAACAAGCAGCGCTGGTCCACACCCGAGAACGAGGCCTCCCACGCGTCGCTGTCCGTGTTCGGCCGCATGGGACAGCCGGCGGACGTCGCGGACATCGTCGCCTTCCTCGCCTCGGACGACGCCCGTTGGATCACGGGCCAGTGCATCGACGCGTCCGGCGGCACGGGTCTGTGAGCCTGAGCGGGATGTGACGGTCGGTCGAGTTCCGGGACGTGACGGCGCGGGAGGCAGGGCAGGGGCGGTGGAGGGCGGAGAGCGCGGTCAGCAGGGCCGGGGCGTCACCCGCCGAGCGACGCCCCCGCCACCGTGCTCACCACCGGCCCGAGCCCCCTCCCCTTCCTCCTGCGCGGTACCGGAGGCGACTCAGGTGCCCGCCTGGCCGTCCGCGCCCGCCTCCGGGATCGCCGGGCCCGCGGGCGCGCCGAGTCTGAGCTGTTCGGTGATCTGCACGAAGGCCGCCCGGAGGTGGTCCGGGATGCCGAGGGCGGTCGCCGCCTGGTCGGCGGAGAGCGTGTGGCCGCCGGGAACCGTGCCGGTCTCGGGTGGCGCCGGGGCCTGCGGCAGGTCCTGCTCGGTCAGCTTGCCCGATCGGATCAGGACATCCCGCACGGGAATGCCGAGCGCACGGGACAGACCCCGCATCGTCTCCAGGTCGGGCATGCTCTGGCGCTGCAGCAGCCGGGTGATGGCCGCCCGGTGCACCCCCGCGTCCTCGGCGAGCTTGGTCTTGCCGCCGCCGCGCGGGCTGTCGATGTCGTACCCACGCGCCCGCATCACGCCTTCGATCCAGGCTGCGAACTCGTCGATGTGCTCGGCATCGCTCTTCATGTCGTGGACGCTCCCCTCGGCTACACCCCCACCTTAACGGTCGTGCGCACGCGAACTATGCAGTTGCGCGCACGCACGAGTAAAGGTTCAGTGAGGGCCCTTCGTCAATCCGGCCTTGTTCCGACCTCGCTCCCGCCCCGGCCGCCACCTCGATCCGCCCCGAACCGGCCTTTGGCCGATTCTCGACGCAACCCCCTCCCCTCCGTCGAGGTGATCCCCGATCTCCGTTGCGCGCGAGATCGCAACATGTGAAGCTGTGTGCGGGCTCGCAACAACAGGAGACTCCTCTTTCCCTTCAGTTGCCGCCGCCCCAGCTCTTGGTTGCCGTCGGTCGGCATCCGTCACCGACCGGCTTCCGTCGCTCGAAGGGCTTCTGATGGCCCCAGATCGGAGTGTGTCCACCATGACCTCAGGCCTCGCCGCCCAGCACACCGCCCGCGCCGCCCGCTGGATCGACATCCTGCGCCGCCAGTTCCCCGAGCTGCTGCACGAGTTGGCCCCGGGTCGGCCGGGCACCGGGACCCGCTCCCGCCCGCCGCTGGGCCCGGCCGCGCTCCGCGCCCTCGGCGAGCGGGACACCGTGGAGCGCGCCGAGGCGCTGCTCGGCGAGCGGCACGGCCTCGCCCCCCTGGGCGAGAGCGCCGCCCCGATCCGCCTCCATGTCTCCGACGCCGTACGGGACATCACCGACGGGGTGGTCGAGCTGGAGGAGGCGGTGTGGGAGAAGCTCGGACTCGGCCGGCCCCCGCGCGCGGACGTGCCGCGGCGGCTCGGCCGGATCGCCGCCCTGCTGGACGACGTCGCCGGACACCCCCTCCTCGCCCGGCACGTCCTCGACGAGTGCCGCCGGATGGCCCGCCGCTGCGGCCGTACGCTCGGCGACCCCGAGACCCTGGTCCGCGTCAACGGCCGTTGCCCGTGGTGCGATTCGGTGTCGCTGCGGGCCATGCCGGCCTGGCGTACGGTCCTGTGCGTCAACCCCGGGTGCCGGTGCGTCGACGAGGAGTGCCCGTGCGCGGACAACACCGCCCACCGGCACAGCTGGACGGAGACCGGCTGGGCGCAGCTCGCGGCGGACGCGGGGGCCGACGCGGACGAGATCGCCGCGCTGGTCGACGATGTGGACGAGTGCGGGGGTACGGCCGAGGCGGGTGCCGCCTGATGGGCAACTCCCTCGCGGGCCCGAGCGGTTCGTCCCCCGCGCTGGTGACCGGAGCCGCCGCGGCGGCAGAGGCGGGGGTGGCCCCCGCGACCGTACGGAAATGGGTTCAGCTGGGCCATCTGGAGGCCGCCGGGCGGCAGGGGCGGACCCATCTTTACCGGCTGGAGGACGTGTTCGCGGCGGAGCGGGCCACGCGGGGGCGTGGACGTCGCGGCTAGAACGGGACCACATCGCCCCGTCACACCACTTGGTGTGACGGGGCGATGTGCGTTTCGGGGGCTTCACAAAAACTCGTAGTTGCGCGCGCGCTCGCAACGTGTCACAGTTGGTGCAGCGGCGGAGCTGTGCCCCCAGGGACACGGCCCCGCCGTTTCGCATACCTCCGACGCACACCTCCGACACAGAAGGGAGGTCTCACCGTGGCCGATCCGACGGTCACCTTCCCGGACGTCGAACGACTCGTCGTCGACTTCCTGACCGACCGCCCCGAACTCTCCACCGCGACCGTGGACAACGTGCCGCCCGGCGGGTTCGACGGCACCCAGCGGGTCGTCCTGGTCTCCCGCGCCGGCGGGGCCTGGGTGGACGACCTGCGTCTCGACCAGCCGCTCGTGGACTTCGAGGTCTACGGGCCGACCAAGACGGCGGCGCACACGCTGGCCCTGACGGTTCGTTCCGCGGTACTCGCGCTGCGGGGGACGTCGTACGGCGGCGCGGTCGTCTCCGACGTGGTCGAGGCGGACGGGCCCCGCTGGCTGCCGGACTGGAACCGGGCCGCGGCGAATCGCTACTACGCGACGATCCGGCTGCACATCCGCCCCCTGTAGGGCTCCGCGTAGGGCTCCGCCTCGGGGCCGGTCCGCCTAATAACCCGGTCGGTCAGGTCGGTTCGCGTGTGCGGGTCCGATGTGGCTGATCACGCCCACGCGGCGGAGCCGCATGTCAAACACAGCCCCGCGCCCCTGTGGGGCGCTTCATCTCACCTCTCCCAAGGAGTTACGCATGGCAGGCAGCAACGCCAACGAGATCCGTGTCGCCGGTACCGGGCGGATTCTGGTCGCGCCGGTCGGGACGACCGCGCCGACCGATGTCACCTCCGCGTGGGGGTCCGGCTGGAAGGACCTCGGCTACACCTCGCAGGACGGCATCAAGCTGGCGAAGAAGGACAAGCTCGACCCGGTCGAGACCTGGCAGTCCGTGTCCCCGGCCCGGTTCATCTACTCGGACCGCGACCTGACGGTGAAGTTCCAGCTGCTCCAGCTGAACGAGGACACCCTGCCGTTCTTCATGGGCGGTGACGCGGTCGCGGAGACCACCACCGGTTCCGGCGTCTACAAGTACGAGCTGGCCGCCGACCCGAAGTTCAACGAGAAGGCGCTGGGCATCGAGTTCAGTGACGGTACGGACATCACGTACCGCTTCGTCGTCTCGCGCGGCCAGGTCACCGAGACCGAGGAGCTGTCCCTGACCCGTACGGCCTCCATCAAGCTCGGTGTCACCTTCACCGCGCTGGCCGTCGACAACACCAAGCCGCTGGCCACCTTCCTGATGAAGGACCCGGCGTACGGCACGGCCTCCTGATCCACCCTCCCCCACCGGGCGGGGCCGGGACCTCCCCCTCCCCCGGCCCCGCCCGGTACCTCTCGCACGTTCTTCGTCCTCACCCTTCGTCCTCACCCTTCGTCCTCACCCTTCGTCTTCACCACACCAAGAGGAGTAGCTCCATGGCATTCGACGTCGGCGCCGCCCGTGCCCAGCGGCAGGAGGCGCTCGGTCGCGCCTGGTCCTTCACCGTCGAGGGGGACACGTTCACGCTCCCCACCGAGCTGACCCGCAAGACCGCGCGCACCCTGCGCGACCTCGACGACAACGACGTGGACGGTCTGCTGCGCGCGCTCCTGGGCGACGCCCAGTACGAGCGCTTCGACCGCCTCGACGTCACCATGCAGGACATCGCCGCGATCATGGAGGCGTACGGCAAGGAGACCGGGCTCGGCCTGGGGGAAGGCTGAGCCTCGGCGTGTTCGTCGACGAACACGCCGAGGCCCTCGAAGCGGACCTGCTCCGCCACTACGGCGTGGACCTGCTCGACTGGCACCGCGGCCGGCTCTCCTCCCGCCGGCTCGCGGTGCTGGTCAGGCATCTGCCACGCGACAGCGCGACCCTCCAGGACATCCATGGCGAGGCCGCCCACTGGTCCGTCGCCGACCACCTGCTGGCGTCCGTCGTCGACCAGCTCGCGGAGGCGAACTGGATGTTCGCCACGGTGAACCGGGACGAGGACGCGGACCCGCTGGAGTACCCGACGCCGGTGCCGCGCCCACTGCCGGGGGACGGGGAGCCGTCACCGTCGCTTTCGCCGTCGCCGTCGCCATCGCCATCGCCATCGCCATCGGCGTCCTCGGCCGCCGAGCCGGTTCGGAATCCGTCGGCGATCGAACTCGCCCAGTTCTTCCGTTGAGTTGAGTCGACCTGACCTGACCTGACCTGACCCGACCCGAGGAGTGATCCCGTCCCATGACCCTCTACACACCCCTCGGTGGGCTGCCGTACCCGCAGCCCACCGACACCGCGAACCTCCCCCTGCACCTCCAGTCCCTGGCCGAGGGCATCGACGGCCGGACGGTCCTGCGGTACGCGACCGCCGCCGAACGGGACGCCACGATCACCACGCCGGCCACCGGCATGGTCGCCTGGCTGACCAGCCCCGGCACGCTCAGCTACTACACCGGCTCGGCGTGGGTGGCGATGGGCGCCTGGAACACGTACACCCCGGTCTGGACGGCCGAGACGACCAACCCGGCGATCGGGAACGGCAGCCTGACCGGCAGGTACGCGATCGTCGGCAAGACCTGCCACTTCACGCTGCTCGCGCAGTTCGGCTCGACGACGACGTACGGCAGCGGCGCCTACTACTTCGCGTACCCCGTCAAGGCGGGGGCGATGGGCGGATACCCCCAGCACCGCGGGGTGGCGACCAGCGCGACGGGCCGCGGGCTGATCACCTGCCAGCCGACGGCGACCAGCAACGCGACGATCTACTCGCTGTGGGGTCCGGGCTCGACCTCGTCCTCCGCGCTCTCCCAGCTCGGGAGCGGTGGTCTGTTCGGAACGGCCTGGGCGAACGGGAACATCGTCCGGATCGACGGGACGTACGAGGTGGCGTGAGCCGCGGCCGAACCCCACGGAGGCGTGGCCGATATCCGCCCCCCTGTTCGCCCTGGCCGCCACAGGCGATTCGGGTATCCTCCGAGGAGTTATCGAGCATATGTTCGAAGCACATGTGTGGAGTCTGCGGGAGTGGGGGCCGAGTGACGAACAACGAGGGCGAGGCATGGGGCGGCGTCGAGCTGGATCGAGCCGAGGCCGAACTCCGGCAGGTCCTTGCCGTACGCATGCAGCGGGCCGTCCCGGCGGACCTGGTCGTCACCACCCGGACCGAGATCGAGAAGCGCGAGTTCAGGGCGTACGGACAGGGGTGGCGGGACCGCGGCGAACACGAGGAACAGCGAAGCCGGTCCGCGGCGCCCCACCGCGACCCCGGCGGCAAGATCCTCCCGTTCCCCCAGCAGACGCCCCCGCCGGCCGCACCCCCGCACCCGCATCCCCACCCGCACCCGCCGACCGCGCGCCCGCACCCCTCGGACGACGACCTGTAGGACGACGATCTACCGGACGGCACTGCTGGGTGGCTCGGACGCGGGCGCACGTGTCAATGGTCAAAAAAATCCCGGCGGTCCGGCCGCCGGGATGACCCACGTTCGAGCTTCGGGATGGTCGGCGACTTCGATCGAGCGCTCTTCTCGACGAATCGGGGCCGCCGTTTTCGAGGCGGCGGAGCGGGTTCCTCGGGCTCCCCCTGACGGGCGCCCTCGGCGCCGCCGGCGTCCGGCTCCCCCGGAAACGGAATGATCACGCCGCCTTCCAGCAGCGTCAGTTCGGGCCGCCGCAATTGCGGAGGCAACGACGCCAGGGCGTCGTTCCAGCCATGCGCATAGGCGGCGAACTCCCGCCGCTCCATCTCGGCGGCGGTGAACAGCACGACTTCCGAACCGCCGTGCGCCCGCACCAGCCTGACCAACTCGTCGACGAGTAACGCGACATCCACATCCGGAGCCGCCCCACCCGCCTCAACCTCAGTACCGCGCTCCCCGTCCACGCACTACCCCCGTCACGCCCTCCGAAGAAGGCCATTCATCCCCGTACCGGCAGAACCGGCGCCCCTCCGTCAGCAACTCCGCCAAAACGACATTGAGCTGCGAGTTTCGGGCAAGCGGAGAATACTCGACGAAGCTGTGTTCGTCACGTATGCAAGTCGTGAATAAAGTACATTTCACCGCAAGACGGTTGAGGTGCTATTTGCACCCGGGGGCACAATTCTGGACTTCCGGGACAGAGCGAAAACGCCCTGCCGGTGGTCGCCCATCTCCGCCCCCATGGCCGTGACGCCCGTGAGTCGCACCCCCGAGACCGTCCCACGCACGTTGGCGAGCCCTTGTTCTCAGTTTTCTCCAATCGGCCTCCTGCTACCCTCCGATCGCATATTTGTCGCGCCGTGAGGGGGCAGGAGTGAGCTTCGAGGGATTTCCGGTGAGCGGCTGGCAGAGCAGGGAGATTCCGGTCCATCGGCCGACAGGCAGTCCGGCGATTCTGGTCGCGCGGTCACGTGGCCCGTTGACCGATTTCTTCATCAAACCGGTCATCGACACACCGGCGACGAAGAAAGAAGACCCCGCCCTGTTCCAGACGTTCGGAACCGCTCCCCATATGTTCGTCCTGCCCGGCCGGTACACCCATGTCAAAGTGGAACGGATAGGACGGGGGGCGAGCGGCGTCGCCCGTTGGAACCTCGACCGGATATCCGACGACGCGCTCCGCCCGTTGAAGGGGCGAGTGACCGGAACGGGGGCCGAGGTCTTCACCTGGCGGGGTGGAGAAGGCCGGCTCCGCTTCGACTTCTCGAACCACAAGTACGGGTTCCGTTCGGAATTCAGCCTCTTCGCCTTCGAGGACGGTGCGGAAGTCCGGCTGGAACGAGAAGGATCCACCCGCGGGACCGTCACCGTTCCCGGTCCCGGTTTCGTGCGCATCCAGGCACCGGGGGAATGGAAGGTCGACGTGGCCTGAAACCAACGATCCGCATCCACACACGCAAGCTGCCCTCCGTGGTTCGACCGCGGGGGGCAGCCGCATTCAGGAGCAGACATGGGAGTTTACGAGGACATCGGCACACGGCTGAACTACGCCGAGGAGAACATCGCCACCATCAAGGCCGAACTTGTCACAGTCGCCCACTCGACCAACATCACGAAGCCGGAGATCAACGGAATCGTCGGTGAGTTCGTCGGGGCGAATTTCGGCTTCAAGATCTTCAACATGGAGAAGACCCTCTTCGACTACCAGGAGATCCAGGACAGGAAGGTCGGTCTTCTCTCCACCCAGCTGAAGGACCGCATCGACAAACTCCTCGGCGACTGGCCCGCGGACAGCGGTGGAATCATCGCCGACCACGACAAGCGCATCAAGAAGGCCCAGGAGACCGCCGACAGGGCCGACCGTTCCGCGACCGAGGGCAAGCGGATCGCCGCGGGTGCCGACCGGAAGATCAACAGCATGGTGTCCGGCGTGCAGCGCGAGGGCCAGGCCCGCCCACGACCGGTCCGTGAGGTCCGGGAACTACGTGACGCCGCCACCGTGCTCAACCAACTGGAGCACAGGGTCAACCGACTTGTGGCCGCCCTGTCCTGACCCCTTTTCGACAAGGAGGTATTTCCATGGGCCTGAAGAATTCCCTGTCCGGCGCATCCGCCCAGATCAAGAGGTTCGCCGGTGAGATGCGGGAAAGTCAGACGAGTCTGACCCGGATCCAGAACTCGGTGAACGGCGCCTCGCGTGCCGTCACCGGAATCAAGAACAGCACGGACAAGGCCGGGGCCTCGTTCGGCAGACTGAAGTCGGGCGCGCAGGGCGGCAACAGCGGTGTCACCCAGCTCAAGTCGTCCCTCGGACAGGCCGACACCGCCTTGACCAAGTCCCGGACCGGGACCGACAAGCTGAAGTCCTCGCTCGACAAGCTCAAGTCGTCCGCCAACAACGCCAAGACCGCTCTGCAGGGCGTCAAGCAACAGGCCGACGCCGTGGAGAAGTCCGTGGGCAAGGCGGGCAAGAACGCCGACAAGGGCGGGAAGTCCATGGGCAGTCTGGGCAAGGGGCTCAAGGGAGCCTCGGTCGCCCAGCGCGGGCTCAACCTGGCCATGGCGGCCAACCCGTTCGGGTTGATCATGACCCTCGTCGGGCCGCTGATCGCCAAGTTCGTCAACATGGACAAGGTCGCCGCCCTGGTCAAGCGAGGCCTGGTCGCCGCCTGGAGTGCCATCAAGAGTGCCTCGTCGTCGGCGGCGAAGATGCTCGGCCCGCTCTTCAAGGGCGTCGTCAACGGGTTCATGTTGCCGTCGCGGATGCTGATCCGGGGCCTGAACGCGCTGATCGGCTCGTTGAACCGGGTCAAGATCAAGGTGCCGGACTGGGTACCGGTGATCGGTGGCAAGGGGTTCCAGTTCAACCTGCCGACCCTCCCCGTCCCGCAACTCGCCAAGGGCGGCATCGTGCAGGCCCGTTCCGGCGGCACGCTCGCGCTGCTCGGTGAGGCCGGCGAGCACGAGGCGGTCATCCCGCTGTCCAAGCTGGAGCGGATGCTCGGCTCCGGCGGGGGCCTGCGCACCCTCGCCTCCGCCGTGGAGCGCCTCGCCGACCGCCCCGTCGTCCTCCAGGTCGACTCCCAGGAGATCGCCCGCGCGGTGTTCCTCGGCCAGCGGCAGCTCGCCCGGCGGTAACCCCCACGGAGCCCACGGACCGACGGAGTCCACGCCCCCCGGAGCCCACGGACCGACGGAGTCCACGCCCCCCGGAGCCCACGGACCGACGGAGTTCACGAACCCCCCGGAGTCCAGCAGCAGTCGATGGCATTCGGCAGTCCGCCGCCGCCATCGGCTTTTTCATGCCCGCCTCCGCCCACCGCCCATCCGACTACCCGCCCACCCGCCCACACCCACCAGGGGAGATCATGGGAAACCTTTGGATCGGCCCGCCCGGTTCGATGTACGAGATCGATCAGGCAGCCAAGTCCTTCGACCGCACCGCCGACCTGGGCGTCAGTGAGTTCAAGTCGCTCGGCGGCCGGGTCACCGTCACCCGCAACCTCGCCCCCGTACGCCGCGTCAAGCTGTCCTGGGACCTGCTGCCGCCGGCGCACGCCCGCGCGCTCGACCGGATCGCCCGGCGCGCGGACAGCTCGCTCGCGCCGACCGTGTTCCTCGTGGACCCGGCCTCCGGCAACGTCCTCACCGCCGGTCAGGCCCTCGGCCGGGGTGTGGCCAAGGCCACCGACATCACCGGGCTCGCCCAGTGGTTCACCACCTCGACCGGCGCGGTGACCGAGAGCACCACGGCCGCCGGCGCGTTCACCTTCACCGCGGCGGACGTCAACAGCGCCGTGGCCTGGCGCTGCGCCGGCACCGTCGGCAACTTCCCGGTCTCGCCCGGCCTCCAGGTCTCCTTCCGCGCGCCGACCGCGATCGCCGCGCTCAGCACGGAGAGCGTCGGCCTGGACTTCAAGGGGCCCACCGGCACCTACCTCAGCACGGTCTCCGCCACCGGCCCCCTGGTCACCGGGACCGCCCCGGCCGGCGCCGCGTTCGTCACCCCGACCGCCAGGCCGGGCACGGCGGGCGCGTACTCCCTCGCCGGTGCCTGCCTGACGTACGGCGGTACGGCGGCGGAGGGCGTCCCCGGCGACGGGCTGCCGCCGATGGCCGTGACCGGCTACAGCGACACCCCGGGCCGCCCGCTCCCGTTCCGCAACTTCGGCCTCGACCTCGTGGAGGTGTCCAGTGCAGCCGGCTGACGACGCCACCGAGTCCGCGCTCGCGGCCGGTGAGCGCACCACCACCCACACCACCCGCCTCGGGGGCAAGGACGTATCGGCGCAGGTGCAGTCGTGGCAGGTGGAGCGGTCGTACGCGACCGACCTCCCGGCCGCGATGCGCGCCTTCTCCGGTTCGTCCGCCGCCCAGTTGCAGGTCCAGCTCTCCGGTACGGCGGGCAGGCCGGCGCCGGAGATGTACTCGCCGTGGGCGCCCCGGTCGACCGCGGACGTCGTACGGCCCGGTCAGTCCGTCGTCCACGAGAGCGGGGTCGGGGGTGCGCGGCTGCCCGCCTTCCGGGGCACCGTGCGCACCCGTTCCGCCTCCTCGGGCACCGACAGTGTGCAGGTCACAGCGTTGGACGGGGCCGAAAGGCTGCGCGGTCCGGCCGTGCTGCCGAAGCCGGACGCCGGGTTCCGGCTGAGCCGGCCGATGTCGTCCGCGACCTGGTGCGTCTCCGAACTGCTGCGCCAGGGCGGCCTGTACGCCTGCCCGCCGCCGCGCCACCCGGACTTCGAGGAGGGCAAGCCGCTCACCCTGCTGTACGCCTCGCTGCACGGCGGGTTCAGCGTCCCCTACGGGCAGCCGGCGAGCGTGCCCGCGGCGAAGGACTACGTCTTCAGCCGCGCGGCGGCCCCGCACGAGATGGCCCTCGTGCCGAAGTCGGGTGAGCTGACGGCGAGTTGGACTCCGCGCAGCCGGATCACGGTCCCCGGGACGGCCACCGCGCCCTGCCGGATCCTCGCCGAGCTGTGGGTGAACAACGCGGTCTCGTACGGCGACATCGACCCCGATCCCGACCCCGCCGCGGTGAAGCCCACCAACAGCGACAAGGTCGTCCTCCAACTGGAGCTGAACCGCAACGGCGCGACCACCGGTCAGCTGAAGCTGGAGGTCGACTTCGCCGGGGAGTGGGTGCGTCTGGTCTCCATGGACGACTCGGCGACCGGCGGCTGGTTCAGCCAGTGGTCCTGGCGCGGTGAGACCCAGCGAGGCTATCTGGGTCTGAAGGGTGTCTGGCACATCGGCGCCTACTTCGAGTGCACGAGCACCGGCACCACCATCCAGCCCCGGCTGACCGCCCCCGACGGCACCCAGCTGATCGGCGGGGTGAGCGTTCTGGACCAGGCCACCGCGATCCAGAAGCCCGCGGAGCTACAGGCGATCACCCTGATCACCGAGATGCCCACCGAGTGCGTGCAGGTCACGAGCGGGGTGTCCGGCATGCCCGAGCAGAACGAGTTCACCCAGACCGGGACGGCGTACGGCTGGACGAAGAACGTCGAACTCGACGATGTCGTCCTGCCGCTGTACACGCTGCCCAGGGTCACCGGTTCGCAGTGGGAGGTGATCTCACAGATCGCCAAGGCGAGCATGTCGACCGCCGAGATCGACGAGCGCGGTGTCTTCCGCTGGAAGAACTACAGCCGCTTCGCCCTGCGGCCGACGACGGCCGACCTCACCCTCACCAGCGTCCGGGAGATCGCGTCCCTGACCGCCACCGAGGAGATCGACGCCTGCCGCAACTACTGCGTCCAGCCGTACAAGGACTGGACGGGCATCACCGCCGCGGTGGGCACCACGCTCACCGACCAGGCGGTCCGCGCCATCGCGGCCTCCGGGACGACCACCGTCAAGTACCTGTTGTCGGACGACGAGTACGACATCGACCCGCCGACGACGGACGACGACACGATCATCACCCCGGGGACGAACGTCCGCTTCGCCACCACCGCGGCCGGTACGACGGCCGTCAAGGGCATGGTCGACCTCATGGTCCGCCGTGAGGACGGCTATCTGGTCGTCCGTTTCAGCAACCGCGACACCAGGACCCTCTACACGGCGACGAAGACCGGGACCCCGTCCTTCTACCTGGAGACCCGCAAGCCCTCCGCCGACCCGGTGGAACGGCAGGCGATCGCCCTGCTGGCCCCGACCGCCTCGGCCCCGGACCCGGACGGGGTCGCCAGCGAGAGGTTCTACGGACGGCAGGAGTACACCGCCGAGTCCACCGACTGGGTGCAGGACGCGGGCGTCGCGCTCGCCCTCGCCAGGGCGATGCGGGCCGCCGGCGTACTCCCCGTCCCGGTCATCGGCGACGTCGACGTGCTGTACGACCCGAGGATCCAACTCGGCGACGTCGTGCGGGTGGTGGACACCACCGGGGCCGCCCTCAACACGCTCGCCTGGGTCGTCGGCATCCGTACCTCGGCCGCCGCCGACGGCGGGGTCCAGCAGACGCTGACCCTGCGCGGTGTCGACGCCGGCGCCCTCCCGGCCGACTCCGGGCTCACCCCGGACGCGCCGAGCAGCCCGGTGGCCGTCGCCCTCGCGACGTATGCCTCCGTCACCAGTGCCTTCCCGACCCTCGCGGCCCTGACCGCGTCCGGCCTGACCTGGGGAGAGATCAAGGAGTCCGCACATGTCTGAGAGCAGTACGGAGAGCAGTACGGAGAGCGGTACTGAGAGCGGTACGGAGAGCGGTACGGAGACGGTGCCGGTGGTGCTGGCCGAGGAGCAACTGCTGCGACTGGCCTCCGCCGTGGCGACGAGCCTGACCGCGTACTTCGACGCGAGGGACGAGGCCGCCGCGGTGGTGCTCGCCGAGCCGGTGGCGGTGACCGTCACCGAGGGCGTTCCGGGGGCGGATCCGCAGGAGGGCACGGGCGCGGCCGAGCCGGTCGACGGCGAGGAGGCGTCCGCGCCCGAGGCGACCGGCGAGATCGGCACGGTGGCCGAGGAGACACCGGCGCCCGAGGAGAGCGACCCGGACGCCGGGACGGCCACGATGACGGAGGAGAGCGCCTGATGACCGCCTACACCCCGCTCAACGGCCTCCCCTATCCGCAGCCCACCGACACGGCCGACCTCCCCCTCCATCTGCAGTCCCTGGCGGAGGGGGTCGACGGCCGTTCGGTCATGCGGTTCGGCACGGCCGCCCAGCGCGACACCGTCGTCACCACACCCGCCCGCGGCATGGTCGCCTGGCTCGACACCCCCGGCCAGCTCACCCACCACACCGGCGCCGGATGGCTGCCGGTGGGCGCCGTCCCGGTGTTCCTCTACAACAACGACGCCGGTACGACGACGTCCACGACCCCGGCGGAGACGCTGACGGGCGCGGTCGGCGACCCGGTGGTGGCCGCGTTCACGGCGCCGACGACGGGCCGGGTGATCGTCACCGTGGGCTGCTGGATGCACAACTCGGTCGCCGCCAACGGGTACATGGGTGCGACGATCAGGAAGGTCTCGGACGGCTCGGTATACCTGGCGTCCACGATCGACCGGGCCGCGAACGTCTACAACACCGACCGTTCCTCGGTCACCAGCCAGTTCCTCGTCACGGGCCTCGCCCCCGGCACGGTGTACTCGGCGACCCCGACCTACTGGTCCTCCGTCGCCACCCCCACCGCCAACACGGTCGCCTACGACAACCGCTTCATCAGGGTCGACCCCGTCCACTGATCCCGTTCGCCGATCCCGTTCGCCGATCCCGTTCACAGCAGCCCCGGTACGCCGCTCCCCGCACGGCGCACCGGGGCTTTCGTCTGCCCTCCCCTTCTGCCCACCCCCTCTGCCCGAAAGGAACCAGGCCCATGGCCACACCCCTCTCCGCCGCCGCGTTCGAGGCGGCCCTGCGCGCCGAAGGCGTCACGCTCAAGGAACACTCCAACTGGTCCACCCACAACCGCAACGCCGTCGGCGCCTGGGGCCCGGCGCAGGGCGTGATGCTGCACCACACGGCCGGCTCGAACAGCGTCGCCCTGTGCCGCACCGGCATGACGAACCTCCCCGGCCCCCTCTGCATCGCGGTCATCGCCAAGGACGGCACGGTCCACCTGGTCGGCTACGGCCGCACCAACCACGCCGGCCGCGGCTCCACGGCCGCCTACGACGCCGTACGCCACGGAACGGCGATCCCCTCCCGCCCCGGCGCGGACGCGGTCGACGGCAACGCCCACTTCTACGGCTTCGAGATCGAGAACCTCGGCAACGGCCGCGACCCGTACCCCGACGCGCAGCTGGCGGCGGTGGAGAGGGTCGCGGCGGCGGTGTGCCGCGCCCACGGCTGGGGCGCCGGCCGGGTCATCGGCCACAAGGAGTGGACGACCCGCAAGATCGACCCGACGTTCTCGATGGCGGGCATGCGCACGAGAATCACGAAGCGCCTGACCGTCACCCCGGCCGGAGGCACCCAGCCGGACTCTCCCGTGTACGAACCCTTCCCGGGCGCCGCGTTCTTCACCGCCGGCCGCCGCAGCGCGATCGTCACGGCCATGGGCAGACGGCTGGTCGCCGAGGGCTGCGGCCGGTACGAGGTGGGCCCCGGCCCGTCCTGGACCGCCGCCGACCGCCGCTCGTACGCCGCCTGGCAGCACAAGCTCGGCTACTCCGGCTCCGACGCGGACGGCGTCCCCGGCGCCACGAGCTGGGCGAAGCTCCGCGTCCCCCGCACCTGAAAGGAACCCGTGAACCGACCATGACCGACTCGAACCGCAGAGCCCTGCGTACGGCGCTCCAGGCGCTGTTGGCGGTGGCGACCGCCCTCCCGCTGCTGGCCGACACCCCCGGGGTGGCCCAACTCCCCTTCTACGCCACCCTCGTGGCGGCGGCGACGGCACTGAGCCGCCTGATGTCCACACCGTCGGTGGAGCGCCTCCTCCCCCCTTGGCTCAGGACCGGGCCCGCAGGGAGCGCCGATGGTGAGCAGTGACGAACGCGCCACGGTCGCCCTGGAGTTGGAACGCCTCCGCCGCGCCGTGGACGTCGGCTTCGCCACCACCCGAGGCGACCTCGCCCTCCTCCTCCAACGCGCCGACCAGACCGACAAGACCCTCTCCGACCACGAGGACCGCCTCGACACCCTGGAACGCTCCCGCTGGCCCCTCCCCTCCTTGGCCGCCCTGACATCCTGCGCGGCCCTGGCGGTCACGGTGTGGTCGGCGACGACATCACGGTAGGTCCGTACAGGTCCCTCAGCCCCACCAGATGCGCGTCGCGACGCTCCCGCACGGCCTCGGTCAGGCCGTGCGCGGGCTCGCTTCGCGCGTAGACGGCGAGGGCGGCGTCGTCCGCGTCCCACCCTTGGGCGCACAGGAGGTCGCGGATGTGCTCAAGTCGGCTCAGATCGGCAGCTGTTCGGGGCTTGTTCGTCGCCTTGGCCTCGCCGAGGAGCGTGATCCGGGCACTCTTGTCGCGGGGGCGGGAGGTACGGCTGAGGGCGACGACGTCGACCTCGTGGCCCCGGTGTTCGCGACAGGCGACAGTCGTCGTGCCGACCTGGCCGATGTCGTCGAGGCCGCGCTCGCGCCCGTGGCGAAGTGTCCACTGGCGGGCCATGTCCTCGAAGTGGGGACCCAGGACCTTGGAGGAGAAGGTCTCGCGGGACCGTTCCCAGGCCGCCCGGCCCTCCCTCAGCTCGAAGTCGACGAGGTTCGGACGGACGATCAGGTCGTGGAAGCGGACGATCGGGTCCGCGACCGTGATGATCGGCTTGCGCTGGAGGAGCATGTCCTGTTCGTGCCGGATGAAGGCCGCCGCCTTCATGATGTTGAGGTGGTACGTCAGTGACTTGGCGTCCATTCCGACGAGCCCACCGATCTGGGTGGGCGTCGCGGCACCGGACGACACCGCCTCCCAGATGGCGTGGCAGATCGCGCGATCGCTTATCCGGGGGTCCTCGGCCAGCAGGTACTCGGGCTCGGTGAAGAGGATGTGGGAGGGGTTGAACACGCTGCGGGCGAGCCACGCGTAGAAGCCCTCTTCTCCGGGCTCGGGCGGGTCCCCGACGACATCACGGTATCCGGCCGCTCCCCCGAGCACGGCGTCCACGAGAAACGCCGTCTCGGGGTCCGCCACTCGCCAGTACTCCGCCGCGTCCCGGAACCCGAAGGGGCCGATCCGCATGTCGATCACCGCCCGCCCGCGCAGGGCCTGGTCGCCGGCGAGCAGCGTCGACATGGTCGAGATCGCGGAGCCGCAGAGAATGATCCGCAGGGCAGGTTTCCCCGAGGACGGGCCGCGCTGGTCGTAGAGCGCCTGAAGCGCGGACGGCAGCTCCGGGGAGTGCGTCACGAGGTACGGGAACTCGTCGAGGACGAGAAGCGGAGGTGTCGTCCGGTCGCCACGGCTCGTGAGGACGTCGGCCGCGGCGTCCAGGGCTTCGACCCACGAGCCGAACCGCCCGATCCGGAAGCCGCTCGCCCGCGCCAGGCTGTCGGCGAAACGGTCGAGAGCCATGGCTCGGCTCTGCTGGAGAGCGAGGGTGTAGACGCCGTCGACGGCTCGGCACAGGTGCTCCAGCAGAAAGGACTTCCCATGGCGCCGCCGACCGCGCACGACACCGATACGCAGGCCTGCCGCGGGGTCGGTGCAGAAGCGGGCGAGTTCCTCCCACTCGTGGGTACGGCCGAAAACGGCAGACGGTTTCGGGATACTCATGCGCTCGCCCTCCTCCTGGCCGGTCATCCCTAGCCGGACTCCCTTTAGCCTAAATATATTCAGGCTACTACCACTACTGTAATCAGACAGCCACGCATAGGGACGCCCCCCTCCGCCCCACCCAGCTCGAACCACATCAGCTTCCCTCCCCCGGTCCCGAGACTCCCGCCCTCCATCGGCCAGCACCCCCACCGGTCGGCGCACCGCTCGACCAGGAGGAGACCGCGCCCACCCTCGCCGTCCGTCGGGACGGGAAGCGGGGGTGCGGGCGGGATGTGCGGGCTGGCGTCCCACACGAAGACCCTCAGCCAACCCTCTCCGAGTGCGACCAGCCGCAGGGACGAGGGGCCGTAGGTGTGCCGGTACGCGCTGGTGACCAGCTCCGAGGTCAGCAGTTCGGTGACATCGAGGAGTCCGTCCATACCGTGCGTGGTGAGCGCGGCCCGCACGGTCAGCCGGGCGACGCGGGCGGCCCGCGGATCCCGGGGCAGGCGCAGGACGTAGTCCCAGCACGGCGGCGAAGGGGAGCCGAGCGGCGATACGGTGACCACGGATACCCCCGGGAGGGAGAGAAGTCGGTTCACTCAACGACCGCGGCCCGGCGGTGGCATGCCTGGGGTGGTGCGCTTCCGGCTTACGGGCGGGGCGAGTTGGTGGGTACGGGTTCACCGTAGCGGAGACGATGTGAGAATTAACATCGATCAAGCGCTAGAGTTCACAATTACCTCCTGTGGGTGACCACAGAGGCATGGCATAGACGAGAGAGGGCCCAGTGCCGCCCAGCACCCCCACCCTGCGCCAGCAGCGCCTGGGTGCCGAACTGCGCAAACTGAGGGAGCACGCGGGGCTGACGTCCAGCGCCGCCGCAGAGCTGCTCGGTGTCAAGCAGGCTCAGATCAGCAGCATTGAAGCGGGTCGCTACGCCGTCAGCGCCGACCGTGTGCGCACCTTCGCCCGCGCGTACAGCTGCGCCGACCCGGCACTCGTGGACGCCTTGGCCGCGATGACCGGCGGCCGTACGCGCGGCTGGTGGGACGAGTACCGGGAGCACCTACCGGTCGGCCTGATCGATCTCGCGGAACTGGAGCACTACGCCACCGAGTTGCGCGCGGCGCTGGTCATCCACATCCCCGCGCTCCTCCAGACTACCGAGCACGCGCGCGCCCTGTTCAAAGAGGCGGTACCGCCTCTGCGGCCGTACGAGATCGAGCACAGGCTCAGCCATCGGATCAAGCGCCAGGGCGTCCTCCACCGGCAGAACCCGCCCCCATACACAGCCGTGATCCACGAGTGCGCCTTCCACATGGGATACGGCGGCCCCGCCACTGTCCGCGCCCAGCTCCGGCACCTGCTGGACATGAGCGAACTCGATCGAGTCACCGTGCGGATCATCCCTATGGGAAGCGGCTCATTCCCCGGGAACGGACAGTCCATCGACTATCTGTCAGGCGACGTCCCTCAGCTCGACACTGTCCAGCTGGACACTCACCATGGCTGCGAATTCCTTGACGGCGCGGCACAGTTGGAGAAGTACCGTTCCGTGTTGGAGGGGATGGAAGTCAAAGCCTTCAAGCCGGCCGACTCCCGCGACCTGCTCCATCGCCTCATCCAGACGATCTGAGAGAGCCCGGAAGTGTCCGACCACAAATGGCAGAAGTCCAGCTACAGCCCTGACGGCGCCAACTGCGTCTACGTCGCCGCCAGCCGCACCGAACTCAAACTGCACCTCCGCGAGAGCGACGACCCCACCGCCATCCTCACCACCACTCCGGCCTCTCTCCGCTCCCTCATACGGACCCTCAAAAGCCGGAGCATCGCCAACCACCTGTGAAAGGCAGTGACATGCCCAGACTTCACTGGCAGAAGGCCACCCATTGCGGCGACGCCTCCAACTGCGTCAACCTCGCCGCCACCCCCACCCGACACATACTCCTCCGCGAGAGCGACACCCCCGCCATCGCTCTCACCACCACCCCGCTCCCCCTCAACTCCCTCATACAGACCCTCAAGAGCCAGGGGCTCAGCTCGACGACTCGCCCACATAGCTGAGCGTGTCCGTGCCGCCCTCTTCCCAGGTGATGACGACGTCGTCGCCGGAGCGGCGGACCGTGGCGAAGGTGATGTCGTCGTCGCTGACGTCGGCCGAGGCCATGGGGGTGAGGGCCATGCGGAAGTTGTTGTCGTCGCGGTACTTGCCGACGCCGGTCATGATGCCCTTGCCGCCGACCATGTCGATGTAGGACAGCGGGTGCTGGCCCTTGGCCTCGCCGGCGGTCTGCTCGGCGCCGATCGTCAGGGTGCGGGCCTCGTCGTCCTGCCACTGGCCCTCGACGCCCTTGGCGGGGGCGACGCTCGCACCGCCGTCGTCCAGACCGCCGTCGGGCGTGTCGGTGGCCTCCTCGGTAGCCTCCTCCGACGCGTCCTCGGACGGGCTCTCGGACTCGGTCGCCGACGCCGACACGCTCTGGC
This sequence comes from Streptomyces phaeolivaceus, assembly GCF_009184865.1. Taxonomy (NCBI): domain Bacteria; kingdom Bacillati; phylum Actinomycetota; class Actinomycetes; order Kitasatosporales; family Streptomycetaceae; genus Streptomyces; species Streptomyces phaeolivaceus. The sequence continues at coordinate 3,860,743 of NZ_CP045096.1, forward strand.
CGGGCTTGGCCGTGTCGGAGTCGTCCGAGTTGCTCGTGAGCAGGAAGACACCCCCGCCGATCACCGCGAGCGCCGCGACGGCGGCCACGATGATCAGCGCGACTTTGCCGCCGTTACCCCCGGAGGGCGGCGGCGGGGGCGGGTAACCCCCGTACTGGGGACCGTAGTTGGGCATACCCGGAGCCCCCGGAGCCCCCGGAGCCCCCGGCGCGCCTGGGGCCCCGTAAGGCGGCTGCCCACCCCCGTACGGCTGCTGCGGAGCCGTCGCGTACGGGTTCGGCGGCTGGCCGGGGACCTGGCCCGGGGGCGGGTACGCCCCAGGGTACGGCGGCTGCTGCGGCGGCTGGGCGCCGTACCCGTCGTAGGGCGGCTGGCCGGGAGGCTGAGTCATCGGCGGGTGTCACTCCTTGGGTCGCTTCGGCGAGGCGAGAAGTGCGCGGAACACCTGCCTCAAGCCAGCCCAACATCCACCACTCGCTCAGTCGTACGCAAGTGCGTATCCCGGTTGGTTACGGGGTCAATACATGACCGAGCGCCCGCAACCGACCGGCCGCGTCAGGACCTCCCCCCGGCACCCCCACGATCCGCGCGCTTCGGCCACAACCTCGGCCTCCGCCGCGCCGCCAGATCCTCCGCCCAGCCGAACGCGACGACGCAGGCGACGACCAGCAGCCAGGTCAGGACCAGCACGGGCCAGATGCTCTCCAGCAGCCAGGGCGTGTGCTGTTCGAGGAACGGCACGCTCCACAGCCGGTCCCACTGCGTGGCGGCGATCATGATGCAGGTGGTGTGCCAGAGATAGATCGTCACCGCGCGGGAGTTGAGGAAGGCGATCACCCCGTCCCAGCGGCGCAGCCGGGGCGGCCACTCGGGCCACGACGGGCTGAAGTGCAGCAGCAGCGCCACCACGGCGACGGACCACAGGGACTGGGCGAACGGCATGTCGTCCAGGTCGTGGCCGGGGCCGTAGTCGTGGCGCAGGGCGTACCAGAGGCCGACCAGCGCGACCGCCGGGGCCACGGACGGCACGACGTACCTCGGGAGGCGCTTGAGGATGCCCTCCTGGTGGGCCATGCCGAGGATCCAGCAGGCGCCGAAGGTGGTGAAGTCCGTCAGCCCCGAGGCGAGGCGCTCGCCCGGCAGCGGCGCCGACAGACCCAGCTCCAACAGCCCGCACAGCGCGATCGGCGCGAGGACCGTCACCACCGGCAGCTTCCGCAGCGCGCGCAGCAGCAGCGGGGAGAGGACGACGAACCAGATGTAGGTGCGGACGTACCAGAGGGGGCCGGCCAGTTGCACGGCCCAGTCGGCGCCGATGAGGCCCTGCACCCCGGGCAGTCCGTCGGCGTACGGCGGTTCGCTGATCGGGAGGATCCAGAACGCGAGGTGGAACCACCACCACAGGGGGTGCCAGTACGGGTCCGGCGCCCAGCCCTGGGCGATCATCCCCGTCACGCCGACGACGCCCAGCAGCCACACCGGGGGCAGCAGTCGGCGCAGCCGGCCCCTGATGACGTCCGCCGCCGGGCGCTTGAGCGAGCGCGCCATGAGGTTGCCGGCGAGCGCGAACATCACGCCCATGGAGGGGAAGACGAGCGGCAGCCAGCTCCAGCCGGCGAGGTGGTAGAGCACCACCCGGAAGATGGCGAGGGCCCGGAGGAAGTCGAAGTACCGGTCCCGGCCCGTGACTTGAGGGGCCGACGGGGTCTGGGGCGCGGAGTCCTGCGTCAGCGTGCTCATCCGACCGGCCTCCGCTCACCCGCGGGCTCGCCCGACTGCTGCTGGGGCACGGCCGCCCCCTGCGGCGCGCCCGGCAGCCCCACCGCCCCCGTCCGCCTCAGCTTCTGCCAGCGCAGCCGGCCGCCGGTGAGGGCGGTGATCCAGGACTGGAGCAGGACGACGTACATGAGCTGGCGGTACAGGATCTGCTGGAGCGGGAGCGAGATCAGATGGGTCATGCGCTCCTTGTCGAGCCGGAAGGCAAGGGCCGCGCACACCACTTGGACGGCGAGGACGCCCAGCCAGGCGCCGATCGTCTTCTCGGTCGGCCCGAAGACCAGCCCGTAGAGCAGGAAGACGTCGATGAGCGGGGCCAGCAGGGGCGCCACGACCATGAAGAGGGAGACCAGCGGCAGGCCCACCCGGCCGAAACGGCCGGAGGCGCCCCGGTCGAAGAGGGAGCCCCGGTGCTTCCAGATCGCCTGCATGGTGCCGTACGACCAGCGGTAGCGCTGGGACCACAACTGCTGGACGGATTCGGGTGCTTCGGTCCAGGCGCGGGCGTTCTCCGCGTAGACGACGTGCCAGCCGTCGCGGTGCATGGCCATGGTGATGTCGGTGTCCTCGGCGAGGGTGTCCTCGCTCATCCCGCCGACGCGTTCGAGGGCCGTGCGGCGGAACGCCCCGACCGCGCCGGGGATCGTCGGCATACAGCGCAGGATGTCGTACATCCGGCGGTCGAGGTTGAAGCCCATCACGTACTCGATGTGCTGCCAGGCACCGATCATGGTGTCCCGGTTGCCGACCTTGGCGTTGCCCGCGACCGCGCCGACCCGGGGGTCCGCGAAGGGCTGCACCAGCTCACGGACGGTGGCCTGTTCGAAGACCGTGTCGCCGTCCATCATGACGATGATCTCGTGCCGGGCGTTGGCGATGCCCCGGTTGAGGGCGGCGGGCTTGCCCGCGTTGAGCTGCCGTACGACACGGACGCCCGGCAGGTCCTTGCCCAGTTCCTCGACGATGCCGGCCGTGCCGTCGCTGGAGCCGTCGTCGATGACCAGCACCTCGATGGGGTGGTCGCTCGCCACCAGCGAACGGACCGTCTTCTCGATGCACTTGGCCTCGTTGTACGCGGGCACCAGCACCGACACCGGTTCGGTGACGGGCCCGTCCGGTCCCCAGCGGAAATCGCGGCGCCTGACCTTGCGGGCGTGGACGAGCGACAGGACCAGCATCAGCCCGAAGCGCGCGAGGACGAGGACACCGACGACGGCGAGGGCGACCACGAGCACGCTCGTCGTCTTCTCGGAGACCTGTACCAGCGTCACCCAGACCTTGCCCTTCACCAGGCCGAGGCCGGTGACCGGGGTGTGCGCGCTGGGGGCCTTCAGGGCGCCGGTCAGGGTGTCGAACTTGTAGCCCTTGACCTGGAGCCCGGCGATGTAGCGGTCCAGCGCGGCGACGGTCTGCGAGCGGTCGCCGCCGGAGTCGTGCATCAGCACGATCGCGCCCTCGCCGCGCTCGGGCGTGGACCGGCGGATGATCTCGTCGGCACCGGGCCGCTTCCAGTCCTGGCTGTCGGTGTCGCTGACGACGGTGATGTAGCCGCGGCTGCCGATGTACTGCGTCACCGGCCACGTCCGGTTGTCCATGCGCGTCGAGAACGACGAGTACGGCGGCCGGAACAGCGAGGTGCGGATGCCCGCGGCGCCCGCGAGCGCGAGCTGGTTCTGGGACAGCTCCCAGTCGATGCGGTCCTTGGACTGGAGGGAGAGATCAGGGTGGTTGAAGGTGTGCAGGCCGATCTCGTGGCCCTCGTCGACCATCCGCTGGACCAGGTCCGGGTAGCGGGAGGCCATGGTGCCGGTGATGAAGAAGACGACCTTGGCGTCGTGCTTCTTCAGCATGTCGAGGACCTTGGGGGTCCACTTGGGGTCCGGCCCGTCGTCGAAGGTCAGCACCAGCTCGTAGTCGGGGACGTCGAGGGCGATCTGCCGGCCGGAGCGGGTGTCGATCACGGGCCCGCCCTTCAGTATCTTCTTCGGCACCTCGTCGTTCGAGACGAGCGGCCCGACGCGGTGGTCCGCGAGGATCTCGCTGTGCACGTATCCGCGCAGCATCAGCATGGCCATCAGGGCGAGGAGCAGCACACAGGGCAGCACCTGGCGCAGCGGCACCCGCCGCCGCGCGGAACGCTTCTTCGCGCCCTTGCGCGAGCGCTTCACGGTGCCGGTGCCTGTGCCTGTGCCTGTGCCTGTGCTGCGGGTGGCGCCGGTGGGGCCAGTGGTTCCGGTGGTTCCGGTGGTTCCGGTGGTGCTGCCGCTCTCGGAGGCGGGCGCCGAACGCGACGAGCGGGTATGGCGATTGGCGGCGGCACGCGAGGGCGTGCCGCCGCGCTTGGAGCGGGTCATCAGGCGGGGCTCTCCGGGTTCTGCGGACTCTGCGAGCTGGGCGGGCCGGACGGCTCCTGCGCGCTCGGCGAGCCGTCCGGCGTGGACGGGTCGGGCTCGACGGACTGGACGGGCGCCGGGGACGCCGGTCCACCGGCGACGTTGTCCGAGCCGCCGGAGCCCGGAGCGGGGCCGGCGGAGCCGGTCTCGGAGGGCGAGGGCGAGGCCGGCGGCGAGGCCGAGGGGCTGGGGTCGACCTTCGGCGGCTCGGGCGCCGAGGCGGACGGCTCCGGGTCCTTCACCCCGGCGGTCGGCTTCGGCCCCGGCGTCGCACCGGCGCTGGGCTTGGCCGACGGCTCGGCGCTCGCGGACTTCTCCGGCTGCTTGGCCCGGCCCGAGGAGCCGGTCGGCGACTTGCCGCCGGGCGAGAACGACGCCCCCGTACGACCGCCGCCCGGACCGGAGTCCGGTACGAAGCCGTCGGCCTCGTCGGTCCGGTCGTCCGACTCGTCCGGCAGCGGGGGCGTGTCCACCCGGCCCGCCGGCTTGTCGTCCTTCTGCATCGGCACCGGCAGCCAGGGCGCGTCCGAGTTGCCGGACACCAGGGTGCCGACGATGACCACGGCGTACGCGGCGCAGGCGGTGCCGACGGCGATACCGAGCTTCCGGTAGAGGTTCCGGCGCCGGCCCGACTCGTCGACGAACACCGGCCCGTCGGAGTCCTGGACGGCACCCGCCGCGTCCCCGTCCTTGCCGGCGTGCCGGCCCGATCCCTCGTCCACTTCGCGCCCCACACCGTCGAGTTGCACGGTCACCTCGTGCGGATCGTGATTACGGCCCGGCTGATCGGGCTGCTCCCAGGGCGCCGGAACGACACCCGGCTGCCGGGGCACGGCCCCCGTTCTACCGGCGGCCTCGGGCCAGACCACCTCGCCACCGCCACCGCCACGGCCTCGGCCGGGGCCTTCACCTTCACCACCGGTCCGCTGCGACTCAAAGCCTTGCGACTCAAGGCCCCGCGACTCAAAGCCCTGCGGCTGAATGCCCTTCGGCCGGCTGCCGTTGGGCCGGCTGCCGTTGGGCCGACTGCCGTTGGGCCGACTGCCGCCAGGCCAGTTATCGACGTGCACGCACTTCCCCCCACGGGATCGTTCCGGGTGCGTGTTCGATGCCGGGCGGTCGCACTTTCCTGTACCGGACCGGGCCCCCACCCGATCCGGGGCGCCCCGCCCCTCACACGCTCCCGGGCCCCGAATGTAGGGGTGGGAGAGATGTCTACGTGTGGGATGTCAGGTGAAGGTCATCATGATGAGTGCATCTCTGGCCGGAATCCACCCGTCCTCCGGATGTGATAGCCATACTTCCGCCTTCGCCAACTCGCCAGCGGCCCGCCGCAACGCGTCGAGCCCGGGATGCCGAAGCCCCTCCCGCCACACCAGAGACACAGGTGACAACGGCACGGGGTCGACAATCGGCCGCGCCACGGTGCCCGGCATGGGTGGAAAATCCACCACCGCCAACACCGGCGACCTGGTCTTCGCCATGACCCGCCGGAACTCCTCCTCCCCTACGGCCAGGGGGGCGGGGGCCGCGATCTCGATCCCCCGCCCCTCGAACAGCCGCGCCGCGAGATCCGTCCACTCCGGCGTACGGGGATTCCCGGCGCCCGCGTACACCCGCTCACCCGCGAGTTCCGCCAGCGGTACGGCGTCCAGCGCGGCCAGCCGGTGGTCCTCGGGCAGGATCACCGTCATCGGCTCGTACCGCACCGGCTGCTGTCCGAGCCGCGCCCGCACCCCGGGTTCGAGCCCCGCGAACCTCCCGAACGACACGTCCAGCCGCCCGGCGAGGATCTCGGCCGCCGCGTACGTCAGCCCGCTCTCGTACCGCGCCATCAACTCCAGCTCGGGCACGATCTCCCGGGCCCGCCGCAGCACCCGCACCCCCGTGGCCAGCCCCGGCGAGTTCAGATCCACCAGCAGGGGCCGCGCCTGCCGGAACGCCGCCACCAGCTCCTCCTGCGCCTCCAGCACCCGCCGCGCATGGGGCACCAGCCGCTCCCCGTCCCCCGTCAACCCCACCTGCCGGGTGCTCCGCACGAACAGCTCCACCCCCAACTCCCGCTCCAGCCGCTTCACATCCCGACTGAGCGCCTGCTGAGCGACGAAGAGTCGAGCGGCGGCCCGGGTGAAGTGCAGTTCCTCGGCGACGGCGAGAAACGAACGCAGAAGCCGGGAATCGACGGCGTACGGGACAGTGGACATCCGGCGAACTTACAACCGGGGTGCGTGAATGGCGACGGAGTAGGTGTTGGACGGTGGATCACGCCCCGGGCGACGGTATGCCGTATGCCGCACTCCCAAACCGACAAGCAGCACATGCCCCTGCTCACCGTCACCGCCGACACACTCGTGGCAGCCGACTTCCGTCCCCGCCAACCCAAGGGGCGCGGGGAACTGCGCGACCAGCCGCGACGAACCCGCACCCGCCGAAGCACCCCCACCCCCTCAGGCGCCACAACCCCCTACCGCACCCTCTTCCAGAACCCCGGCACCCTCCGCTTCACCGCCGGAGGCATCCTCGCCCGCCTCCCCATGGGAATGTTCGGCATCAGCGCGATCCTGATGATCTCCGGCTCCAGACACTCCTACGCCCTCGCCGGCGCCGTCGTCGCGACCGGCCTCGCCGCCACCGCCCTGGTCGCCCCCTGGACCGCCCGCCTGGTCGACCGCCACGGCCAGTCCAGAGTCGCCGTACCCGCCACCGCCGCCGCCCTCCTCGGCGCCCTCTCCCTGATCGCCTGCGTCCACCGGGACGCCCCCGACTGGACCCTGTTCGCCTCCTACGCGGCCACCGCCACGGCCCCCAACACCGGCGGTATGGCCCGCGCCCGCTGGGCCCACCTCCTGAAGGACGACCCGGCCGCCCTGCACACCGCCAACTCCTTCGAACAGGCGGTGGACGAACTCTGCTTCATGCTCGGCCCGGTAGCCGCCGCCTTCCTCTGCACCACCCTGTTCCCCGAGGCCGGCACCCTGATCGGCGGCCTCCTCTGCATGACCGGCGTCCTGGTCCTCGCCACCCAGCGCGCCACGGAACCACCCCCCACCGGCCGTACGACCACGAGGTCCCCCCTCCGCAGCCCCGGCCTCGCGCCCCTGCTCACCGTCTTCCTCGCCACCGGCGCGGTCTTCGGCTCCCTGGAGGTCGTCACCATCGCCTACGCGGACGCCCGGGGCCACGCCTCCGCGGCCGGTGCGATCCTCGGCCTCCAGGCGGCAGGTTCCTGCGCGGCGGGCCTCGCCTACGGCACGCTGCGGGTGACGGGGCCCGCCGAGCCCCGCTTCCGCCGCTGTCTGGCCGCGATGACCGCCCTGATGGCCCTCCCCTGGCTCACCGCCACCACCACCGGCTCGCTCCTGCTCCTCGCCCCGGCCCTCCTCCTCGCCGGCACGGCCACCGCCCCCACGATGGTCACCGCCATGTCCCTGGTCCAACAGCGCACCCCCGAGGGCCAGTTGAACGAGGGCATGACCCTCGCGGTCACCGGCCTCCTCGGCGGCATAGCGGGCGGCTCGGCGGTGGGCGGCTGGATGGCGGAACACGGCCCCGGCACGGCGGGCTTCGCGGCTCCGGTGGCCGCCGCGGCACTCGCGCTCCTGATCGCCTCGCTGCCCACCACCCTCCGACACCCACCCGTTCACCCTGTCGAACGCCGCACGAATTCCCGTCCCGCCCATTGACGCACCGTCAGCTCACCCTTACCTTCCGTCGAAGCGCTTCGACACTCCTCGTCGAAACGATTCGACCGCCTCGGCCGGGAGGAGCCCCGATGAAGTTCACCGACGGCTACTGGCTGCTCCGGGAGGGCGTCACCGCGGCGTATCCGGCCGAGGTTCTCGACGTCACCGTCACGGACGGCGGCGGCGCCCTGCGGATCGACGCCCCGACCCGGCCCGTCCGCCACCGCGGCGACCTGCTGAAGGGACCGGTCGTGACGATCAGCGCCCACGCCCCGATGCCCGACGTCATCGGCGTGACCTTCACCCACTTCGAGGGCGAACGGCCCCGCGGCCCCCGATTCGAGCTGACCACACAGGAGTTCACCCCGCACGCCTCCTACGACGACGAGCACGCCACCCTCACCGCCGGGGAGCTGTCGGTCCGGGTCGCGCGCACCGGCCCCTGGCAGGTCGACTTCCTCGCCCACGGCCGCACTCTCACCACCAGCGGCCCCAAGTCGATGGGCATCATGCGCGAGGCGTCCGGCGCCCACCACCTGCGCGAACAGCTCAACCTGGGCGTCGGCACCTCCGTCTACGGCCTCGGCGAGCGCTTCGGCCCGCTGGTCAAGAACGGCCAGGTGGTGGACATCTGGAACGCCGACGGCGGCACCGCCACCGAACAGGCCTACAAGAACGTGCCGTTCTATCTCACCGACGCGGGCTACGGCGTCTTCGTCGACCACCCCGGCAAGGTGTCGTTCGAGGTCGCCTCGGAGGCCGTGTCGAAGGTCCAGTTCAGCGCGGAGACCCAGCGGCTGACGTACTACGTCGTCTACGGCCCCACCCCGAAGGACATCCTCCGCAAGTACACGGCCCTCACCGGCCGCCCGGCGCTCCCGCCCGCCTGGTCGTTCGGCCTGTGGCTGTCGACCTCCTTCACCACCTCCTACGACGAGGAGACGGTGACCTCCTTCATCGAGGGCATGCGGGAGCGCCGGCTGCCGCTCTCCGTCTTCCACTTCGACTGCTTCTGGATGCGGGAGTTCCAGTGGTGCGACTTCGCGTGGGACCCCCGCGTCTTCCCGGACCCGGAAGCCATGCTGGCCCGCCTCAAACGCCGGGGCCTGCGGATCTCCGTCTGGATCAACCCGTACATCGCCCAGCGCTCCCCGCTCTTCGCGGAGGGCAGGGCCCTCGGCCATCTCCTGCGCCGCCCCGACGGCAGCGTGTGGCAGTGGGACCTGTGGCAGCCCGGCATGGCACTGGTCGACTTCACCAGCCCGGCGGCCCGCGAGTGGTACGCGTCGAAGCTGGAGGCGCTGCTCGCCCAGGGCGTCGACTGCTTCAAGACCGACTTCGGCGAACGGGTGCCCCTGGACGTGGTCTGGTCCGACGGCACGGACCCGGAGCGGATGCACAACTACTACACCCACCTCTACAACCGCACGGTCTTCGACGTCCTGCGCAAACACCGGGGCGAGGGCGAGGCCGTGCTGTTCGCCCGCTCGGCGACGGCCGGCGGCCAGCGCTTCCCCGTGCACTGGGGCGGCGACTGCGAGTCGACGTACGAGGCGATGGCCGAGTCGCTGCGGGGCGGCCTGTCCCTGGGGCTGTCGGGCTTCGGGTTCTGGAGCCATGACATAGGCGGCTTCGAGGGCACCCCGACCCCCGCGCTGTTCAAACGGTGGATCGCCTTCGGCCTGCTCTCCTCGCACAGCCGCCTGCACGGCTCGTCGTCGTACCGGGTGCCCTGGCTCTTCGACGACGAGTCGGTGGACGTCCTGCGGAAGTTCACCCGGCTCAAGCTGAGCCTGATGCCCTACCTCCACGAGACCGCGCGCACGGCGCACACCGAGGGCCTGCCGATGATGCGCGCGATGGTGCTGGAGTTCCCGGACGACCCGGGCTGCGCGCATCTGGAACGGCAGTACATGCTCGGCCCCGACCTCCTGGTGGCCCCCGTCTTCAGCGACGAGGGCGAGGTCACGTACTACGTCCCCGAGGGCGTCTGGACCCGCTTCCCGGACGGCGACGGCGGCACGGTCACCGGCCCCCGCTGGGTCCGCGAGCGCCACGACTTCATGAGCGTGCCCCTGCTGGTGCGCCCCGGCGCGGTCGTCCCGGTCGGCGCGGTCACGGACCGCCCGGACTACGACCACGCCGACGGGGTCACCCTGCACGCGTACGGCCTCGCGCACGGCGACCGCGTGACGGTACCGGTGGGCGAGGTGACCTTCACGGTCGTCCGGGAGGGGAACGTACTGCGGGCGTCGTGCGGCGGGCCGAGGGCGCCGTGGGCGCTGGCGGCGGGCGGGCGCACGGTCCGGGCGGCGGCGGGCACGGGCTTCCTGACGATGGACCTGGACGGGCTGGACGGGGAGGACGGGGAGCGCCGGGAGCACCGGGAGTCGAACCCCGCGGAATCGAGGCCGGTGTGACAGTGAGGATCACGGACGTGGCCCGGCACGCGGGCGTCTCCCCGAGCACCGTCTCGTACGCGCTGAGCGGCAAGCGCCCGATCTCGGCGGAGACCCGGGCCCGGGTCGAGGCGTCCATCCGCGAGCTGGGCTACCGTCCGCACGCGGGCGCCCGCGCCCTGGCGAGCAGCAGGTCCAACGTCCTGGCGATGGTGGTGCCCTTACGGGCCGGGATCGATGTGCCGGTGGTCATGCAGTTCGCCGTGTCGGCGGTCACCTCGGCCCGTGCGCACGACCACGACGTCCTGCTGTTGACGCAGGAGGAGGGCGAGGAGGGGCTGCGCCGGGTGGCGGACTCGGCCCTGGTGGACGCGCTGATCGTGATGGACGTCCAACTCCAGGACCCCAGGCTGCCGTTGCTGCGCTCGCTGGACCGCCCGTCGGTGCTGATCGGCTTTCCCGCCGACCCCACCGGTCTGACCTGCATCGACCTGGACTTCCGGACGGCGGGCGAGCTGTGCGTGGAGCATCTGGCCGGTCTGGGCCACCGTGTGGTGGGGCTGATCGGCTCCCCGCCCGAGGTCTATGTCCGCCAGACCTCCTTCGCCCAGCGTGTCGTCCAGGGCTTCACCTCCGCCGCCACCCGCAACGGCATGTCCTCCACGGTCCACCCCTGCGAGGCCACCCCGGCGGCGGCCCGCGCGGTGGCGGAACGCCTCCTGCGCGAACAACCGGCCCTGACCGGCGTGGTGATCCACAACGAGGCGATCCTCGGCCCCCTGGTCGACGCCTTCGAACACCTGGGGCTGCGCGTCCCGACCGACCTGTCCCTCACGGCCCTCTGCCCGGACACCCACGCCACGAGCCTCCGCGTCCCCCTCACCTCGATCGCCATCCCGGCGGCGGAGGTCGGCGAACAGGCGGTCGCCCTCCTGATGAGGAAGCTGAACGGCACCCCCGTCCCCGATGCGACCCTGCTCCCGCCCCGTCTGACGGTCCGCGCGAGCACGGCCCGCCGGGCAGCGGGGTGAGACATGGCGAGGCCCCGTTGCCGTACGGCAACGGGGCCTCGCCCACATGGGAATTGTGGAGATGGCGGGAATCGAACCCGCGTCCAACGGTGCGGAACCAGGGCTTCTCCGTGTGCAGTTCGCTGTGATTTTCTCAGCCCCGGCGATCACGCGAACAAGTCGCCGACGGGCTCAGTCACTGTTTGTTTTCCCTCTTCACCCCGTGACCGGGATCAAGGTTTAGTCCCCTAGCTGATGCCAGGATCCGGGTCGGGAACAGCCCCGGGCTGACACTCCATTAGTGCAGGAGCAGTCTCTTAGCTACCTGAGATCAGGCGGCGAGGGAGAACTGCTGCTGCGGAGAATCGCTCTTGATAGTGGCGATTATTTTTTTCGGCCTGTGGTTTACGAGATCATGGCCGCTTCCTCGACACGCTTCCCCTGCCTCGACATCCGCTGTCGAAACCGATCATCCCCATGTTGTGTTTTCAAACCCTCGAAAGGGCTTCACGCACCCGCTGTGAGGTGCGCTGCCATCGTACGTGACCAACGCGAGCGCATGCCACCGTATTCCTCCCGGCCGGGCCGTAGGCTGGGCCGGGCTATGCGCGCTGCTTCCGCTTGGCCGCCGCGATCGCGCGGTCCGACTCCCGCCGGTCCTGCTTCTCCCGCAGCGTCTGCCGCTTGTCGAACTCCTTCTTGCCGCGCGCGAGAGCGATCTCCGCCTTGGCCCGGCCGTCCTTGAAGTACAGGGCGAGGGGCACGATCGTGTGACCCGTCTCCTGCGCCTTGGCCTCCAGCTTGTCGATCTCCTCGCGGTGCAGCAGCAGCTTCCGCTTGCGGCGCGCGGAGTGGTTGGTCCAGCTGCCCTGGTGGTACTCGGGGATGTGGGCGTTGTGCAGCCATGCCTCACCCCGGTCGATCTGGACGAAGCCGTCGGTCAGCGAGGTCCGTCCCTCGCGCAGCGACTTCACCTCGGTCCCCATGAGGACGATCCCGGCCTCGTAGGTGTCGATGATCGCGTAGTCGTGCCGGGCCTTCTTGTTCTGGGCGACGATCTTCTTCTTGCCGCCCTTCTCGCCGTCCCGGCCCTTGACGGCCGCCCCGCCCTGCTTGGGCTGGGACTCCTTCGGTACGTACATTCCCTTGCTCATAGTGCCGTCCATTTTCGCACTACGGAGGGGGTCCCCGGGAAGCCGATTAACGGGAGCGGCGAAGACGGCGGTGCGGGTTCACTGCCCGAGGCCGGTCAGCACCGTCTCGGCCCGCCGCAGCGCGTCCTCGTCGGCTTCGAGGTCGGGGGTGATGCCACGGCCGTCGACGCCCCGGCCGGAGGGGGTGCGGTAGTGGCCGACGGTCAGCTCGGCGACGGAACCGCCGGGGAGCCGGCTCGGCATCTGCACCGAGCCCTTGCCGAAGGTGCGGGAGCCCACGACGACCGCGCGACCCCGGTCCTGGAGGGCTCCGGTGAGCAGCTCGGCCGCGCTCATCGTGCCGCCGTCGACGAGCGCGACCAGGGGTCTGGTGGTGTCCCCGCCGGGTTCCGCGTGCAGGGCCCGCTCCTCGCCGTTGACGTCGTACGTGGCGACGAGGCCGCCGTCGAGGAAGGCGGAGGCGGCGGTGACGGCCTCGGAGACCAGACCGCCGGAGTTGCCGCGCAGGTCGAGGACGAAGCCGGTGGCGTCGGCGGACTGCTCGACGGCGGCTCGTACGAGATCGCCGGAGCCCTTGGTGAACGCGTCGACCGTGATGACGCCGACCCCGCCGGCGGTACGGCTGACGGTCACGTCCTCGGTGGAGAGGCGGGCCCGGCGCAGGGTCTCGGACCAGGTCCGGGTGCCACGCTCCAGCTCCAGCGACACCCTCGTACCGGCGGTCGCGCTCTTGGGGGTGCCGGTGTTCCCGGTGCCCTCGTCGATCGCGTCGCCGCGGAGTAACGAGACGACCTCGGTGACCGGGCGGCCGTCCACCTTCTCGCCGTCGACGCGCACGAGCCGGTCGCCCGCGCGGATCCCGGCGCGGGCGGCGGGCGAGCCGTCCTGCACCCGGGTCACCTCGACGTGGCCGTCGCGCCGCAGCCGGGCCCAGAGGCCGACGCCGGTGTACTCGCCGTCGAGGGCCTCCTCGAACTGCTCGTACTCGCCCTCGGAGTAGACCGCGCCCCAGCGGTCGCCGCTGCGGCTGACGGCCCGCTCGGCGGCCTCCACGGGGGACTCGCCCTCGGCCATGGCCTCGGCGGCGGCGTCGGCGACGTCCTGCTCCTTGTCGGCCGGGGCGGAGCGGGAGGGCTTGGCGACGGCGGTCGTGCCGCCCTGCGGCGGGTCGAAGGAGCCGGTCGCCGCGCCCGTGGCGAGGACGCTCGCGAAAACCAAGGTCAGGGCGGCCCCGCGGCGGATGCGGCGGGGCTGGGAGAACAGGTCGCGGCCTGACATGTCGGCGAGTCTAGGACAACGCGAAGGGCCGCACCGGCCCTTGCCGGTACGGCCCCAGGGGCATGCGTCACACCTTCAGGTACTTGCGCAGCGCGACGAACGCCGCGAGCGCCGGCATCAGGAAGCTCACCGTGAGGATGAGCGGGAGCTTGACGAGGACCGCGTCCCAGCCGACGAAATTGATCAACGGCAGGTTCTGGGACAGCGATACGCCGTTGTCGATCACGAAGTACTGGCCGAGCGCGAGGAAGGCGCAGGCGATCACCCCGCCGATGACACCGGCGACGGCCGCCTCCATGATGAACGGCGCCTGGATGTAGAAGCCCGAGGCGCCCACCAGCCGCATGATCCCGATCTCACGACGACGGCTGAACGCCGAGACCCGCACGGTGTTGACGATCAGCAGCAGCGCGACGACGAGCATGACGGCCATCACACCGCGCGCCGCCAGGTTCAGATAGCCGAGGAGCCGGAACAGGTTGTCCAGGATGCCCTTCTGGTCCTGCACCGACTGCACACCGTCACGCCCGTTGAAGGCGCTCGCGATGACCTGGTACTTCTCCGGGTCCTTCAGCTTGATCCGGTACGACTCCTGCATCTGGTCCGGGGTGAGGCTGCTGGCCAGCGGGGAGTCGCCGAACTGCTCCTTGTAGTGCTTGTACGCCTCGTCCTGGGACTCGTGGGCGACGTTCTCGACGACCGCCATCTTGCCCAGGTCGGACTTGATCTGGTTCTTCTGCTCGGTCGTGACGGCGCCCTTGGCGCAGTTCGGGTCGGACTCCGCGTCGCTCTTGTTGCAGAGGAAGATCGACACGTTGACCTTGTCGTACCAGTAGCCCTTCATCTGGCTGACCTGGTCGCTCATCAGCAGCGAGCCGCCGAACAGGGCGAGGGAGAGTGCGACGGAGACGATGACCGCGAAGGTCATCGTGAGATTGCGGCGGAGACCGACACCGATCTCCGACAGGACGAACTGGGCCTGCATGGCGTCTCGCTGAGCCTTTCGTGGACGGGGGCGGTCAGTGCTGGTAGCCGTAGACGCCGCGTGCCTGGTCGCGGACGAGGCGGCCCTTCTCCAGCTCGATGACGCGCTTGCGCATCTGGTCCACGATGTTCTGGTCGTGGGTCGCCATCACCACGGTGGTGCCCGTCCGGTTGATCCGGTCGAGCAGCTTCATGATGCCGACGGAGGTCTGCGGGTCGAGGTTGCCGGTGGGCTCGTCCGCGATGAGGAGCCGGGGCCGGTTCACGAAGGCCCGCGCGATGGCCACGCGCTGCTGCTCACCACCGGAGAGTTCGCCCGGCATGCGCTCCTCCTTGCCGCCGAGGCCGACCAGTTCGAGCACCTGCGGCACGGACTTGCGGATCTCGCCGCGCGATTTGCCGATGACCTCCTGGGCGAAGGCGACGTTCTCGCCGACCGTCTTGTTCGGCAGCAGCCGGAAGTCCTGGAACACCGTCCCGAGCTGGCGGCGCATCTGCGGCACCTTCCAGTTGGACAGGCGCGCGAGATCCTTGCCGAGGACGTGCACCTGCCCCTGGCTGCACCGCTCCTCGCGCAGGATCAGCCGCAGGAACGTGGACTTTCCGGAGCCGGAGGACCCCACGAGGAACACGAACTCGCCCTTCTCGACCTCCAGGGACACATCCCTGAGTGCGGGGCGGGTCTGCTTGGGGTAGACCTTGGACACGTTGTCGAATCGGATCACGGATGCACCACAAGCCGTCGGGAATGGATGGACGAGACTGTACCGCGCCGTAAGCGGGCCCCGGTGAGGGCGCAGCCCGAACAAGGGGCGCGGGGAACCGCGCGACCAGCCCCCACCGACCCGCGGCCCTCCGACAACCGCACCCACCCCTTTCCGAGGCCCCCGCGCAACCTCCGGAGGAACCTGGCACAGTGGTGTGGAGGAACGGTCCGGTTCCGCGAACCGTTGAGGTATGTGTGAGGCCATTGCAAGGAGGGCGAGGCGCATGACGTACGACCGGTTGGTGTGCGCGAACTGCGCGTCCCCCGTCGCCGAGGGCCGCTGCCATGTGTGCCGGGCCAGTCGCGAGCGGCTCCAGCAGGAGAACCCGTTCGCGAGCCTGAGCCCCATGACGCTGATCGCCCTCCTGGCGATCCTCATAGCGGCGGTGGCGCTGCTGGCGCACCAGACCGCGTAGCGGGCGGAGAGCGGCGCAGAGGCACGACCGAGGTACGACAGAGGTACGGCGGAGGTACGACAAAGGCCCGGGGCTGGCTGCCCCGGGCCTCATGTACGTCTACACGTCTACGGTCAGGCGGTGGCGTCGCGGCCGACCATCAGCCGGGGCAGCAGCCGGAAGCCGATGCCGCCGGCGATCATCGTGGCCGCGCCGACCAGCAGGAACGTGGTCTCCGCGGCACCCGTCTCGGCCAGCTCGCCGCTGCCGGCGCCCTGGGCCTGGGTCTCCGAGCCGGTGTCCGTGAGGGCCGAGGAGCCCTCCTGCTGGACACTCTCGTCGTTGCCGCCGTCGGGGTCGGTGCCACCGGTGGTGGAGCCGCCGTCGGAGCTGGAACCGCCGGTGCTCGAACCGCCGTCGGTGGAACCGCCAGAGGTCGAACCACTGGAGCTCGAACCGCTGGAGCTCGAACCGCTGGAGCTCGAACCGCTGGAAGTGGTGCCACCGTCGGTGGTCGTGCCGCCGTCGGTCGTGGTGCCACCGTCCGTGGTCGTGCCACCGTCGGTCGTGGTCCCGCCGTCCGTGGTGGTCCCGCCGTCGGTCGTGGTCCCGCCGTCCGTGGTGGTGCCGCCGTCGGTCGTGGTGCCACCGTCCGTGGTGGTCCCGCCGTCGGTCGTGGTGCCACCGTCCGCGGTCGTGCCACCGTCGGTCGTGGTGCCACCGTCCGCGGTCGTGCCACCGTCGGTCGTGGTGCCACCGTCCGTGGTGGTCCCGCCGTCGGTCGTGGTGCCACCGTCCGCGGTCGTCCCACCGTCGGACGCGCCGATGCTGGTGCCCTCGATGTCGTTGCCGGTCTGGACCGAGACATCGGCCTCGACCGAACCGCCGTCGTCGGTGCTGACACCGACGCCGACACCGAGGTCCAGCGCGGAAGCGGCACCCGCGGCGGTCAGTGACGCGCCGGCGGCGATCACAGCACCCGCGGCTATTCGCGCCACGCGGATCCGCGTCTTCTTCGTCATATGGCTGCTACCCCCAGTAGCTCATCAGTGATTGGAGCAGAGCGCCCGGGGCCGCGATCAACGGGAGCAGTCGGTTGGGTCGAAGTCCCCCGGTTCACATGCGCCCCAGTAATGCGCATGCCACGCGCCACCCTTCCCAGTTTTCGCAGCAACGTCAAGGTCGTTGCGTACGCGATGTCCCGTTCACCGCATTTGACCTCGTCACCGACATGTGAGTGTGACGTAAGACCCAGACATCCCCGCACAGACGCGACAACGGACAAGGCAACCGCCTTCCCGGGGAAGGCAGTTGCCTTGTCGACAAAGCGCCGAATTCCGCGCCCCTACTTCTCCTGCTGCTTGCGCCAGCGAATTCCGGCCTCCAGGAAGCCGTCGATCTCGCCATTGAACACGGCCTCGGGGTTGCCGACTTCGTGCTCGGTGCGCAGGTCCTTGACCATCTGGTACGGGTGCAGGACGTACGAACGCATCTGGTTGCCCCAGGAGTTGCCGCCGTCGCCCTTGAGGGCGTTCATCCTGGCCTGCTCCTCCTGGCGGCGCCGCTCAAGCAGCTTGGCCTGGAGGACGTTCATCGCGGTGGCCTTGTTCTGGATCTGCGACCGCTCGTTCTGGCAGGAGACCACGATGCCGGTGGGGATATGGGTCAGCCGCACCGCGGAGTCGGTGGTGTTGACGCCCTGTCCGCCGGGCCCGGAGGACCGGT
Organism: Streptomyces phaeolivaceus; assembly: GCF_009184865.1. Taxonomy (NCBI): domain Bacteria; kingdom Bacillati; phylum Actinomycetota; class Actinomycetes; order Kitasatosporales; family Streptomycetaceae; genus Streptomyces; species Streptomyces phaeolivaceus. The sequence continues at coordinate 3,878,306 of NZ_CP045096.1, forward strand.
AGACGTCCACCCGCAGCTCGGACTCGTCGATCTCGATGTGGTCGGTCGTCTCCACCACGGGCAGGATCTCGACCCCGGCGAACGAGGTCTGCCGGCGCCCCTGGTTGTCGAAGGGCGAGATCCGCACGAGCCGGTGCGTGCCCTGCTCGACGGAGAGCGTGCCGTAGGCGTACGGCACCTGCACGGCGAAGGTGGTGGACTTGATGCCCGCCTCCTCCGCGTACGAGGTCTCGTACACCTCGGTCTTGTAGCCCTTCTGCTCGGCCCAGCGCAGATACATCCGCTGCAGCTTCTCGGCGAAGTCGGCGGCGTCGACGCCACCGGCCTCGGCGCGGATGTTGACCAGGGCCTCACGGGAGTCGTACTCGCCGGACAGGAGGGTACGGACCTCCATCTCGTCCAGCGCCTTCTTGACGGAGGTCAGCTCCGACTCGGCCTCGGCGCGGGTGTCGGGGTCGTCCTCCTCCTCGGCCATCTCGAAGAGGACACCGAGGTCGTCGATGCGACCGCGCAGCGCCTCCGCCTTCCTGACCTCGGCCTGGAGGTGGGAGAGCTTGCTGGTGATCTTCTGCGCCTCGTCCGGGTTGTCCCACAGGGACGGCGCGGCTGCCTGCTCCTCGAGCAGGGCGATGTCGGCCCTCAGCTTGTCGAGGTCCAAAACGGCCTCGATCGACTCCATGGTCGAGGAGAGGGACTTCAGCTCTTCGGATACATCGACGACTGCCACGCTCCCCAGCCTAACGGCTCCGCCGGGTGCGTTCTTCGGCCGCGGGTGGGTGGGGCTTCTCGCGCAGTTCCCCGCGCCCCTGAAAGACACAGGCCCTGCGGCCCTGAAAAGCACGGAGCGCAGCCCCCGCTTTTCAGGGGCGCGGGGAACTGCGCGACCAGCCCCCACCGGACCCGCACCCGCCGACCGAACCCGCACCCCCGAGCTACAAGGCGCCCGGTCAAGGACTCTCCGGCGCCGAATTCCTCGTGTCGGACGGCGCCCCACCGTCCTCGTCCCCGGAGGTCGCCGCCCACGCCCCGACCCCCACCGCCGCGATCAACGCCACCGCCGCCGCCCCCAACGTGATCCGCCGCCGCCGCACCGCCCCGCTCCCCCGGTTCCGCGCGGAACCGGGCCGCGGCGCCCCCGCCGCCCGGGGCACCCGCGCGGTCCCCCGCGCACCCCCGGCCAGCTCGTCCGGCCCCGGCACCCGCATCGACGTATGGGTGTCCCGGTTGGAGTCCGGCTTCGCCCCCGGCACCAGCGGCACCGCCCCCCGCCGTACCCGCTCGCGGGGCGCCTCCGTCTCGGCGGGCTCCTCCTCGTATCCGTCGCCGGACTCGGTGCCGGGCTCGTCGACGTCCAGCGGTGCCATGCCCGCCAGCAGCGGCAGCTGCTCCCGCAGCCGGGCGGCCAGCTCGGACGCGCGCAGCCGGGAGGCCGGCGCCTTGGCGAGGCACTGGACGAGCAGCTGCCACAGCTCCTCGGGGATGCCGGGCAGCGGGACGACGGTCTCGGTGACATGGCGGCGCAGTACGGCGCCGGGGTGTCCGCCGCCGAACGGGGTGAACCCGGCCAGCAGCTCGTACAGCACGGTCGCGAGGGCGTAGATGTCCACGGCCGCGCGGGGCGGCAGGCCCTCGACGATCTCGGGGGCGAGATAGTCCGGCGTACCGATGATCTTCGTGGCGCGGGTGCGGCGGGGGGAGTCGATCAGCTTGGCGACGCCGAAGTCGGTGAGGAGGGCCGGGTGGGCGCCGCCGGGGCCGAGCGGGCCCTGCATGTCCAGCAGCACGTTCTCCGGCTTGACGTCCCGGTGGACGACCCCGGCCGCGTGCGCCGCCGCCAGGCCGTCCGCGATGTCGGCCACTATGGCGACCGCCGCCTCGGGGGCCATGCGCCGCTCCCGGTCGAGACGGGTGCGCAGATCGGTGCCCCGGACGAGGTCCATGACGAGGGCGAGGTCGTTGCCGTCGACGACGAGGTCGCGGACGGAGACCACGTTCGGGTGGTCGAGGCCCAGCAGCGCGGTGCGCTCCTGGACGAAGCGGCCGACGAGTTCCTGGTCGGACGAGAGGTCCTCGCGCAGCAGCTTGATGGCGACGGGGCCCTCCGGGCCCTCACCCAGCCACACCGTGCCGGCGCTGCCCCGCCCCAGAATCTGGTTCGCGGTGTACCGGCTTCCGATCTTCCGTCCCAAGACTGCTCCTACAGGCCGCGTGTTGGCGACAAAGCTACGCGCCCCGGGCCCCAACGTTCACCGCCGAGGCGGAAATCACCCCTCAGATGTCGACAAGTCCCCAACGTGGGGCTCCGCGTAGGGCTCCGCCTGGGTGCGGGGTGCGCGAATGGGGGTGGGAGGTCGATTGCGTTGGCGACTGCGGGTGAGTGGGGGCTGATCGCGCAGTTCCCCGCGCCCCTGAAAAGCATGGGGTGGGCCCGGGTAACCCAAGGGGCGCGGGGAACTGCGCGAGAAGCCCCACCGGAGCCGCACCCGCCGACCGAACCCGCACCCCCGAGCCGGTGGGCGCCCTACTGCCCTGAGCCGTTGTCCAGTTCCCTGACCCACTTGCCCACTTCGCCGACCCAGTCGGAGAGCTGGCCCCACCAGCTCTGGCCGGTGCCGACCCACCCCTGGAGAGGGGTGAACTCCCAGATGAGCCAACCACCCACGAAGAGCAGGACGATCATGAACAGGCACCCCTTGAGGCACCCGAGCCCCGGGATCCGCATCGGGTTGGCGCTGCGCTGCCGAGGCTCGCGCGGCGGCCGAGGCTCCCGCTGAGGCCGGGGCGCGGGCTGCTGCGGCTGCGGCGCGGGCGCATACCGCTCCGGCTGCCGACGCTGCGGCTGCGGCTGCTGCGGAGGCGCGTACTGCTGCTGCTGCGGGTGGCCGTACCCCGGGCCGGGCCCACCACCCTGAGGCGCCCGCTGCTGCCGGCGCTGCTGCGGCTGTCGCGGCGGCTGCTGAGGAGGCTGCTGCGGCCGGTTGACCTGCCGCTGCGGCCGACGGCGCAGCGGGTCCTCGTCGGGGTCGAGGTACTGGACCTGGGTCTGCTCGTTGCGGTCGCGGGCCGCGCGGAGCTGGTTCTGCCAGGGGTGCGGCTGCTCGGGCTGCTGGCCGCCGGGGTCGTGCGAGGGCGCCGGCGGCATGACGGACGTCGGGTCGGCGCCGGAGGTGTGCGGGAGCACGGTCGTGGGGTCGCCCGAGCCGGCCGGGCCCGAGGTGTGCGGGAGCACGCTGGTCGCGCCGTTCGGGTCGTACGCGCCGGCGCCGTGCGGCAGCACCTGCGTCGCGTCGGCCGAACCGAACGGGTCCGGGGCGGCGCCCGGCACCTGCGCGGGCGCCGGGTCGGGGGCGAGGATGTGGCCCACGCCCTCGGCGGCGGCGATCTGCATGGAGTTCGCGTGCACCCCGACGCCCTCGGCGACGATCCGGAGCGCGCGGGCGAGGTTGACCGCGCTGGGCCGCTCGTGCGGGTTCTTGCGCAGGCAGCGCTCGATGACCGTCCACAGCGGGTCGGGGACGGTGGAGGGGCGGCGCGGCTCGGCGCTGAGGTGCTGGTGCAGGACTTCGAGCGCCGACTGGCCGTTGAACGGCGGGCGCCCGGTGACCAGTTCGTACATCAGGATGCCGGCGCCGTAGATGTCGACGGCGGAGGTCTGCGGCTGGCCCTCGGCGGACTCGGGGGCGACGTACGTGGGTGTGCCGACGAACTCGCTGGTCCGGGTCAGGCCCGGGGAGTCGGCGAGGCGGGCGATGCCGAAGTCCGTCAGCATCGGGTGCATCTCGCCGCCGCCCTGCCTGAGCAGCACGTTCGCGGGCTTGAGGTCGCGGTGGACGACGCCGTCGGCGTGGCTGGCGGCGAGCGCGTCGGCGATCTGGGCGGTGAGCAGGGCCGCGCCGACCGGCGAGAACGGGCCGTTCTCCCGGAGGTAGCGGTGCAGGTCGGGGCCCTCGATCAGGTCCATGACCAGGGCCAGCAGATCGCCCTCGACGACGAGGTCCCGCACCCGGACGATGTTCGGGTGGGTCAGCCGGAGCAGCACGGAGCGCTCCCGCAGGAACCGCATCACGATGTCCGCGTCGCTCGCGAGTTCTTCCTTGAGGACCTTGATCGCCACGGTCTCGCCGGGGTGGCCGGGAACGGCCGCCTCGGCTCCCGCGGTCTCCCGCTGGCGGGCGCGCCAGACAGTGCCTGTGGCGCCGCGTCCAATGGGCTCCTCCAGGAGGTACTTGCTCCCTACCGGCCGCACGTCATGCGCTCCCTGCTGCTTGCTTGCCTGGTCACGCCCTGGAGTCCTGCGGACGTTCCGACCACTGTAGTGCGGCCGTCCACGGGACCGGGCTGTTCGCTTCCCGACTCTTCCTGCCCACTCTGTCCGCTTGCTGTGGCTTGAGCACGTACGGGCACCCGTGTGCGTTCGGTGGAAAGACGCTCCCCCATGGGCGGTTGGTTGCCGTGCGGGGGTGTACGGGGTTCCGGATGCGGACGTGAGCGATCCCGAATACGGCCGCGATACGGACGTGACCGATCTCAAGTGATCAACTACTGGGCACTGGTCAGGCACTTTTGGGGGCAGAGCCGACCAATCAAGATCACTTGACGGTGGGCGGCGGGCGTGTTGTCAGTGGCAGGTGCGAGGATGCCTCCAGCTACTGGCCGACGTGCCCGTGCGTGGTGGGGGAAGTCCGCGGTGGGGACCGCGCGGTCTCGTCCTCGTCGTCGCGGGTGCCCGCGCGGAAGGGACCGCTGACGGCGATGCAGATCCGGCTGACCGTCGTAGACCCGCTGGGACCGCCCTCGGAGCCGCGAGGACGTGCCACGGCCTGCGACGTGCTGGTCACGGCGCCCGCCGGGACGGCCCTGGCGGCCGTGGCCTCGGGCCTCGCCTCCGCCGTCGGCGACGGCGGCGGCGGCGCGGAGCGTCTCGAACGCGGCCGGGAGGTCGGCGGCGGACAGGTCGTGCTGTACGCCGGTGCCGAGCGCCTCGACGCCCAGCGCTGCACCCTGGGCGAGCCGCCCCTGATCGACGGCGCCGTGCTCTCCCTGGGCGCCCCCGCCGAATCGGGCCCCGAGGTCGACGAGGCCGCCGCGCAGCTGCATGTCGTGGCCGGCCCCGACGCGGGCGGTGTCCATCTGCTGCACGGCGGAAAGATCCACATCGGCCGTTCCGCCGACGCCGACGTCCCGCTCGACGACCCGGACGTCTCCCGCCTCCACTGCGCGGTCACCCTCGCCGGCGACGGCCGGGTCTCCGTCGTCGACCTCGGCTCCACCAACGGCACCACCCTCGACGGCACCCGCGTCGGCGACCGCCCGGTCCGTCTGGCCCCCGGCGCCCTCCTCCGCATCGGCGAGTCCGCCCTCCGCCTGGCCTCGTCCTCCGGGGCCCGCGGAATCACGACGGCACCCGACGGAGAGGGCCACGTCCGGGTGGCGGTCGGGGGTGCGGGGGCCGAGAGCGGCTTCGGCTCCGGATTCGGTTCTGGCTCCGGTTCTGGCTCCGGGGGAGCGGCTCGTGGGGCTGCGGATCCGGAGCGCGGTCGTGCCGAGCGGCGGACCGTGCCGGGGCAGGGCGGGGTACCCGGCATCGAGCGGACGTCGGAGCCGCCGTCGGAACGAACAACGGAACAAGCAGCGGAACGGACGTCGGGACGGACGTCGGGACGAACAGCCGGGGGCTCGGGGGTGCCGGCGCCCGCCACCGGGCGGGGAGCGGTGCCCGTTGCCCGTCGGGGGCCCGTGGACGAGGGCGCGCCGGGCGAGGGCCGGGCGGAAGCCCATGGCCGCGCCGACGACACCCGAGAGACCCAGGACGGCCGCGAGACCCGGGGCAGCCGTGAGCCCCGGGGCGACGACGACTCGTACGGCCCCGTCGAGTCCGGTACGCGCAAGGGCACCCCTCTTCGGGGGACGGACGTGCCGCGTGGGCTGCGTAAACGGGGTGGGTTCGGGGCCTGGGCCCGGCGGCTGGCCGGGGGGCGGGCGCAGGCGGGGGCCGAGTACGACCCGTACGAGTACGACGCGGAGTACGACGAGGACGAGCGAGGGGCGATGGCCTCGGTGCTCCCGGCGGGTGGCGAGCGGCAGCCGGAGACCTGGCCGGATCCGGCCGCGCTGCTGCTGACCGCGCTGGGGCCGGGCGCCCGGCTGTGGGAGCGGGGGCCGGGCCACCCGGAGGCGCTGACGGTGCGGCTGGGGACGACGGACCGGGCGGCGCCGGACGGCTCGGGGCTGTTGCCGGCGGTGCCGGTGACCACCGGGCTGCGGGAGGTCGGCGCGCTGGGGCTGGCCGGGCCGCGCCCCCGGCTGATGGGGCTGACCCGCGCGGTCGTGGCCCAGCTCGCCGCGCTGCACTCCCCCGACGCCCTGGAACTGGTCCTGATCAGCGCGGACCGCTCCCGCACCCCCCAGGAGCGCGCCGCCGACTGGTCCTGGCTCGGCTGGCTCCCCCATCTCCGACCCGCCCACGGCCAGGACTGCCGTCTCCTGCTCGCCTACGACCGCGAGCAGACGACGGCCCGGCTGGACGAGCTGCTGCGCCGCGTCGAGGACCACGCGGCGGACACGGCCGGGCACGCGCCCGGGAGCACGGCGGGCACGGGCGGCGGGCGTACGGCGGGTGGGGCCGAAGCCGGTTCCTCCGGGCCTCGGGCCGTGCGGCGGCCGTCGTGGGCCCGGGAGGACGGACCGGCGGGCAGTGGCTTCGACGGGCCGTACACGGTGGTGATCGTGGACGGGGACCCCGGGGGCGCCGATGTGCGGGAGGCCGTGGGGCGGCTGGCGCAGGAGGGGCCGTTCGCCGGGATCCATGTCGTGTGCCTGGCCGAGACGGAGTCGGCGTCGCCCGCGTCGCCGGTGACGGAGACGTACACGGCGGCCTGCGAGTTCTCACCGGCGTTCCGCGCGTGCGGGGCCGTCGCCCTGCTCAGCGGCGATGTCGCCACGGCGCTGCGGCTGCTGCGGGTCACCTCCGCCGGACACGGCACGAGGAGCGGCCCCGGGGGCACGGGACAAGGCGGCTCGGGTCGCACAGGGGCCACACGCACCGCGTCCTCCGCATCCCCCACTTCTTCCGGTTCCCCCACTTCTTCCGCTTCCCCGGCTGCCTCTTCGTCCGCTTCCTCCGCCGGTCACGCGCGCGGTGCGGAAGCCGGTGCCTCGTCGAGCCGTACGCACACCCACATCGATCTCGCGGGGGGCGCGCGCTCGGGTGCCGACGAGCGGACGCATCCCGGCACCCGGGACATCCCCGCGCTGGACGCGGACGACGCGCCCGGACTGCTGAACCACGGCACGGTGGCCACGCTGGACGCGGTGTCGGCGGCCTGGGCGGAGCGGTTCGCGCGGGCGCTGGCGCCGTTGCGGACGGACGGGGCGGCCGGGGACCGGCAGGCGCGGGTGTCGGCTCCGCTGCCGCAATCGGCGCGGCTGCTGGACGAGTTGGGGCTGGCGCGGGCCACCCCGGCGTCGCTGATGGCCCGGTGGGCGGACGCCGCCGACGACACGACGGCGCTCGGCGGGCGGGCCTGGGCCGTGCTCGGCGCGGGCCCGCGCGGGCCGGTCTCCGTGGACCTCGTCGCCGAGGGCCCGCATCTGCTGATCGAGGGGCCGGTCGGCAGCGGCCGTACGGAGCTGCTGCGGTCCGTGGCCGCGTCGCTGGCCGCCGCCGAGCGGCCCGACCGGCTGGGGATCGCCCTGGTGGACGGACGGGACGGCGGGGCAGGTGGCGCCGCCGGGACCGGCGGGGCGCGGACCGGGGAGGGGCTCGCGGTCTGTACGGACCTGCCCCATGTGGGGACGCATCTCACGGCCAACGACCCGGTCCGGATGCGGGAGTTCGCGCAGTCGCTGATCTCCGAGCTGAAGCGGCGGTACGAGTTGCTGGGCGGGCTGGGGTTCGGGGAGTGGCACACCCGGCGCGCGGTCTCCGGGCGGATCGTCCCGCAGCGTTCGGCGGCGTCGGGAGCCCCGGGGGCGGGGGCTTCGGGGTCCGGGGCCGCCCAGGCGGGGTCGGCCGGGGCGGCCGATCTCGACTCGTCCTCCAGTTCCACGCTGCGGCTGCGGCCGGCGGCGAGCCGCAGGAGCGCCGACCAGGACGGCAGGAGGGCGGCCGGGAAGAGCCCGGCCTCGGAGCTGCCCCGGCTCGTCGTCATCGTCGACGACCTGGACGCCCTGCTGTCGCCCCCGCTGGGTTCCACGGGGCGGCCGGCGGCCGGGTCGGTCGTACGGGCCCTGGAGGCGGTGGCCCGGGAGGGCGAGCGGCTCGGGGTGCATCTGGTCGCCACGACCGGGGCCGGTGGGCGTACGGGCGAGGGTGAGCTGGGGCGGGCGGCCGGTGGGCGGGTCGTGCTGAGCGCGCCCGTGCCGGGGCCGGACGAACCGGCTCCCGGGCGGGGGGAGTTGCTGGGCGAGGGAGAGCGTACGACCGCGTTCCAGGCGGGCCGCGTCACGGGGCGCATCCCGCGTACGGCGACCCTCCGGCCGACCGTCGTCCCGCTCGACTGGGCCCGCATGGGCGACCCGCCGGCCCGCCGCCCCGTCCGCGAGCTGGGCAACGGCCCCACCGACCTGGCGCTGCTGGCCAGCGCCCTGGACCGCGCGGCCAGGGAGGTCTCGGCGACGGAGGTCCCGTCCCTGCTCTGAGCGGCAGCGGGGAGGGGGCCGCAGGCCCCTCAAGGGGCGCGGGGAACGTCGCGAGCGACCACGACGGACCGGTCACCCGCCGACGACGAGGCACCCCCACGGCGATCAGGCACCCGGCCCCCGACCCCACTCCATGGTCACGACGCGGTCACGATCAAGACGTACACCCGGCAGGCGCCCTTGCCGCCCCCTCCCACCCGGCGTAGACCAGAGCGCACGGGACAGCGCTCTACGTTCGACGACGCACGGAGAACGGGGTCAGTGATGCGCAACATCCACCGCATTCGTCGCACTCTTCGCACGCTTCGTACAGCACACCAGCCCAACACCCCGCACAAGCGGGCCCATCCCCCCACGCACAACGCCCTCGCGGCCCTCGCCGCAGGCGTCCTCGCCCTCTCCCTCACCGCCTGCGGCGGCGGTGACGACGACAACGGGGACGAGGGCGACACCGGCACCGGCGGCAAGGAGGCCGGCGTCCAACTCCCCAAGCTGGACGGCCAGAAGCTGGAGGTCGCGGCCGTCTTCACCGGCCCGGAACTGGACAACTTCCAGAAGGTGCTGGACGAGTTCGAGAAACGCACCGGCGCCTCGGTGACGTTCGTACCGACCGGCAACAACACCTCCACGTTCCTCGGTACGAAGATCGAGGGCGGCAAGCCGCCGGACGTCGCGTTCCTGCCGCAGGTCGGTGTGTTGCACCAGTTCGCCGAGAAGGGCTGGGTGAAACCGCTCGGGGCCGATGCCCAGGCCCAGTTGGACAAGAACTTCTCGGCCGGCTGGAAGGACCTCGGCGCGTACGAGGGCAAGCAGTACGGCGTCTACGCGAAGGCCGCCAACAAGTCCCTGGTCTGGTACAACGCGGGGGCCTTCGAGGCGGCCGGGATCACCGGGGAGCCCAAGACCTGGGACGAGTTCCTGGAGACCGCGCAGACGCTCTCCGACGCCGGTACGCCCGCCGTGTCCGTCGGCGGCGCCGACGGCTGGACGCTCACCGACTGGTTCGAGAACGTGTACCTCTCGCAGGCCGGCCCGGAGAAGTACGACCAGCTGGCCAAGCACGAGATCAAGTGGACGGATCCCTCGGTCAGGGACGCCCTCACCACGCTCGCCGAGCTGTGGGGCAAGGACGATCTGCTGGCGGGCGGCTCCTCCGGGGCGCTGCAGACCGACTACATCAAGTCGATCACCAACACCTTCGCCGGGGACACCCAGGCCGGGATGGTCTTCGAGGGCGACTTCGTGGCCGTCACCGTCAACGGTGACACGGACGCGAAGATCGGCACGGACGCCAAGGTCTTCCCGTTCCCGGCGGTCGGCGACGACTCCCCCGTGGTCACCGGCGGCGACGCGGCCGTGGCGCTGAAGGACGGCGAGGGCGCGCAGGCGCTGCTCACCTTCCTCGCCTCGACCGACGCGGCGGAGATCTGGGCGGCGCAGGGCGGCTTCCTCTCCCCCAACAAGGAGATGGACGAGGCCAGTTACAAGGACGACGTCACCCGGGAGATCGCCAAGGCGCTGCTCGCGGCGGGCGACGACTTCCGCTTCGACATGTCCGACCAGGCCCCGGCGGCGTTCGGCGGCACCCAGGGCGTCGGCGAGTGGAAGGACCTGCAGGACTTCCTGAAGAACCCCGACGACGTGGCCGGTGCCCAGAAACAGCTGGAGACCGACGCGGCGAAGGCCTACGGGAACGGCTGACGGCCGCCTCATGCCGTCCGCCGTGACGAAGACGGCGGGGGGCGCCGGCGCGACGCCGACGCCCCCCGCCGCATCGCGCAAGAGCGTGACGAGGACCCGGCTGTGGGTGGCGGTGCTGTTTCTGCTGCCCGCGCTGGTGCTGCTCGGCGCGCTCGTGGTCTACCCGATCGGGTACTCGATCTGGCGGAGCCTGTTCGACGCGGACGGCTCGGGCTTCGTCGGCCTCGACAACTACGCGGACATCTTCTCCGACGACTCCACCCTCGTCGCCGTACGCAACACCGCGATCTGGGTCGCGGTGGCCCCGGCGCTCGTCACCGCGCTCGGGCTGATCTTCGCGGTGCTGACCGAACGGGTGCGCTGGGGAACGGCGTTCAAGCTGATCGTCTTCATGCCGATGGCGATCTCGATGCTGGCCGCCGGGATCATCTTCCGGCTGGTGTACGAGCAGGATCCGGACCAGGGCGTCGCCAACGCGGTCGTGACGTCCGTGCACGACGTGTTCGTGGACGAGTCGGTGTATCCGAAGGCCCGGCCCCATGCCCAGGTGAGCGATCTGAAGGCGTCCGGCGGCGGGTCGTTCACCACGGAGGGGACCGTGCGGTACGGGGACTCGAAGCGGCTCCCGCTGGTGGGCATCGCCCCGAACCGGCTGCCGGGCACCCCGCAGGACGCGAAGGCCGCGCCCCCCGAGCTGGGAAAGGTCACCGGCACGGTCTGGCTGGACTTCAAGCTGGGCGGCGGCGGTGAGAAGGGGGTGATCGACCCCGGCGAGAAGGCTCTGGAGGGCGTCGAGGTCGAGGCGGTGAAGGACGGGAAGGTCGTCGCCACCGCGCGCAGCGGCGCCGACGGCACGTTCAGCCTGCCGGAAGCCGCCGACGGGGCCCGACTGAGGCTGCCCGGCTCGAACTTCGCGGCGCCCTACAACGGTATCGACTGGCTCGGCCCGACCCTCGTCACCCCGGCCGTGATCGGCTCGTACATCTGGATGTGGGCGGGCTTCGCGATGGTGCTGATCGCGGCGGGGCTCGCCGGGGTCGACCGGAATCTGCTGGAGGCGGCCCGGGTGGACGGGGCGAACGAGTGGCAGGTGTTCCGGAAGGTCACCGTGCCGCTGCTCGCGCCGGTCCTGGTCGTCGTCCTGGTCACGCTGATGATCAATGTGATGAAGGTGTTCGACCTCGTCTACATCATCGCGCCCCAGCCCACCCAGGACGAGGCCAACGTCCTCGCGCTGCAGCTGTACTTGGTGTCGTACGGCGGTGGGGGCGACTTCGGTCTCGGCAGCGCGATCGGTGTGGTCCTGCTGCTGCTCGTGCTGCCGGTGATGTGGGTCAACATCCGGCGCCTCAGGAAGGAGCGCCAGCGGTGACGACTGTCGAGGAACGCCCCACGGCCGAACGCCCCACGACCGTCGGGAAACGCTCCGTCGCCTCCCGGCTCGCGAGCGGCGCGGCGGGGGGCGCACTGCGTGTGTTCCTGCTGCTGGTGGCGCTGTTCTGGCTGGTGCCGACCTTCGGGCTGCTGGTGTCGTCGTTCCGCGACCCCACGGACATCGCCACCTCCGGGTGGTGGAAGGTGTTCTCCGCCCCGGCCCAACTCACCACCAAGAGCTACCAGTCGCTCCTGGAGAACGACGACATCACGAACGCCCTCTTCAACACGATCTGGATCACGGTGCCGGCCACCCTGCTGGTCGTCCTGATCGGCGCGATGGCCGGATACGCCTTCGCCTGGCTGGACTTCAAGGGCCGCGACTGGTGGTTCATGCTCGTGGTGGGGCTGCTGGTGGTGCCGGTGCAGGTGGCGCTGATCCCGCTGTCCGGGCTCTTCCGGGACCTCGGGATCTTCGGCGACATCATCGGGGTCGTCCTCTTCCACGTGGGCTTCGGACTGCCGTTCGCGATCTTCCTGTTGCGGAACTTCTTCGCGGAGATCCCCCGGGAGCTGCTGGAGGCTGCGCGGCTGGACGGGGCCGGTGAGGTACGGCTGTTCGCGACGGTCGTCCTGCCGCTGGCCGCACCGGCGTTGGCCTCCCTCGGCATCTTCCAGTTCCTCTGGGTCTGGAACGACATGCTGGTCGCCCTGGTCTTCTCCAGCTCCGACTCCCAGCCGCTGACGGTCGCACTCCAGCAGCAGGTACGGCAGTTCGGCAGCAACATCGAGATCCTGGCGCCGGGCGCGTTCATCTCGATGGTGATCCCCCTGGCCGTGTTCTTCGCGTTCCAGCGGCAGTTCGTGTCGGGGGTGATGGCTGGGGCGGTGAAGTAGGCACCGGGCACTCAAGAGTTGAACGGCAGGGGGCGCAGCCCCCGCCGTTCAGGGGCGCGGGGCTGTATCGATGTGCGGCTCCGCCGCGTGGGCGCGAGCAACCCCCGCGCACCCGCACCCGAATTACACACCCGCACGCCCCCAACTCCCCCAGAAATCCCCCGTATGGAACACGCACCGTAACCAAATCATCCCATCGGCCGTTTCCGGGCAGTATGCCCGCGCCGACCCATGGATGTCCTCCTTGCCCAGGTTCAGTGTCATCGTTCCCGCGTACAAGGTTCAGGCGTACCTGCACGAATGCCTGGATTCCGTGCTGTCCCAGTCCTTCACCGACCTCGAAGTGATCGTCGTCGACGACGCCTCCCCCGACAACTGCGGCGCGATCGCCGACGAGACCGCCGCGCGCGACCCGCGCGTACGGCGGACCGTGCGCCTGCGGGAGAACGCCGGCCCGGGTGCCGCCCGCAACAAGGGGATGGAGTACGCCAGGGGCGACTACCTCCTCTTCCTCGACGGCGACGACACGTTCACGCCGGGCGCGCTCCAGGCGATCGCCGACCGCGTCAAGGAGACCGGCGAACCCGACGTCCTCGTCCACGACTTCGCCCGCACCTCCTGGTCGGGCGCGCCGGTCCGCGTCGCACACGACCCCCGGCTCACCGAACAGGGCCCGGCCCCGTTCCGCCTCGACGACCGTCCGGGCCTGCTGAACATCCGCCCGGTGGTGTGGAACAAGGCGTACAAGCGGGAGTTCGTCGAGGACCACGACTTCCGGTTCCCGTCCGGCGTCTACGAGGACACGGCGTGGACGTACCCCGTCCTGATGGCCGCCGAGTCCGTGGCCACCCTCGACCGGGTCTGTGTCCACCAGCGCCGGCGCCGCCACGGCAGCCTGCTCGGGGCGACCACCCGCGGCCACTTCGACGTGTTCGGGCAGTACGACCGGGTGTTCGCGTACATCGACGAGCGGCCGGAGCTGGCGCAGTGGCGCCCGGTGCTGTTCCGGCGCATGCTCGACCACCTCACCTCCGTGTTCTCCCAGCGCCACCGGTTGCCGCGCGAGGCGCGCGCCGAGTTCCTGCGCACGGTCCGCGCGCACTGCGCCCGCTATCACACGCCGGGCGCCCCCATCCGCGCCCGCGCCCGGGTCCGGCACGCGCTCCTGCGGCTGGGCAGCCCGCGTACGTACCGGGCACTGTGGGCCCTGGCCCGGCTGGGCCGGGGCACCGGCCGCCTGGTGCGGGGCCTCGCCCGGCTGCTGCGCGCCGGCGGCCTCCGGGTCCACTACCGCGTGCAGCGCCTGCTGCCGCTGCGGGCCGACCGGGCGGTGTTCGGCGCGTACGACGGCCGGGGCTATGTGTGCGGCCCGGCCGCGCTGGAGAACGCGTTCCGTACATACGTCCCCACGATGCGCACGGCGTGGGTCGCGCGCCCCGAGCACCACCACACGCTCCCGGTGGCGACCCGGCGGGTGCTGCCCGACTCGATGGCGTACTGGACGGCGCTCGCCCGCTCCAAGTACCTCGTGCACAACACGGACTTCGACCGGCGCCTGGTCAAGCGGGCCGGTCAGGTCCTCCTCCAGACCCAGCACGGCACTCCGCTCAAGCACATGGGCCTGGACCTCCAGGACCGGCCGGCGGCGGCGCGCGGCACGGACTTCGCGGCGGCCCTGCGCGGCAGCGACCAGTGGGACTTCGTCCTGTCGGGCAACCGGCACTCCACCCTGGTCTGGGAGCGGGTGTTCCCGTCCGCGTACACGACCCTCGAATACGGCTCCCCGCGCAACGACGTGTTCCTGAGGGCCAATTCGACGGACGTGGCCCGGGTGCGCGAGCACCTCGGCATCCCCGAGGGCGCGGTCGCCGTCCTGTACGCGCCCACCCACCGCGACTACCGGCACTCGCAGCGCGCCCACCTCGATCTGGAGCGGGTGCTGCGCAAGCTCGGGCCGCGTTTCGTGATCCTGGCCCGCGCCCATCACGCGTACGACTCGCCGCTGACGGATCTGGCGCACGGCCGGCTGCTGGACGTGACCGACCACCCGAGTGTGGAGAACCTCTGCCTCGCCTCGGACGCGCTGGTCACCGACTACTCGTCCCTGATGTTCGACTACGCCAACCTCGACCGGCCGATCGTGATCCACGCGGAGGACTGGGAGGCGTACGAGGCGGCGCGCGGGACGTACTTCGATCTGCGGTCCTTCCCGCCGGGCGCGGTCGCCCGCAGCGAGGACGAGCTGATCGACATCTTCGCCACGGGGCACTGGCGCGGGTCGCGGTCGGCGCAGCTGCGGACGGCGTTCCGGGACCGGTTCTGCCCGTACGACGACGGGCGGGCGGCGGAGCGGGTGGTGCGGCGGGTGGTCCTGGGCGACACCTCCCCGGTCGACTTCGTCCCGCCGGCCGACCGCCACCCCGTCCCGTCCGCCGCGGCGGCCCATCCGGGCGGCGCGGACGATGTGCTGGGGACGTAGGCGTTTCCTCGCCCCCGCCGCCCCTACCCATCCCATCCCATCCACCAGGGACTGCGCCCCTTCGACCCGCATCCGCGGGTCCGGTGGGGGCTTCTCGCGCAGTTCCCCGCGCCCCTTGGCAACCCGGGCGCACCCCCGTGCTTTTAAGGGGCGCGGGGAACTGCGCGAGAAGCCCCCACTCACCCGCAGACGAAATACGCGTCCCCGAAAGGAAAGAATGCCCCGCTTCAGCGTCATCGTCCCCACACACGGTGTCGAAGGGCGGCTGCCCCTCGCTCTGGAGTCGGTCCTCGGACAGCCGTTCGGTGACTTCGAGCTGATCCCGGTCCATGACGCCCCGCACTCCCCGGCGGGAGCCGTCGGCACCGCGTACGCCGCCAGGGACACCCGGGTCGCCCCCGTGGAGTCCCCGCCCGCCGGAGGCCTGAGCGCCGCCCGCAACGCGGGGCTGGCCGCGGCGCACGGTACGTACGTGCTGTTCCTGGACGGGGACGACACGCTCGCGCCGGGCGCGCTGCAGGCGATCACGGACCGGCTGCGCGAGGCCGGCGACCCCGATGTCCTGTACTTCGCGCATGAACGGGCGCACTGGTGGGAGGGCGGTACGACCGTGGTGCGCCCGTCCGGCCCGCAGGCCCCGGCGTGGAGCGCGGCCTACCGCCGGGACTTCCTCACCGAGCGCCAACTCACCTTCCCCATCGGCCACTTCACCGACCTCGGCTGGAGCGGCCTGGTCGCGCTCGCCGCCGACCGTACGGCCGAGCTGCGGGACACGGTCTGTGTACGGCATCTGCTGCGCCGGCAGGGCAGCCGGCTGCACACGCCCGGTGAGCACCAGCTCGAACTGCTCGACCAGGTGGAGCTGGTGCTCGCCAGGGCCGCGGCCGAACAGGGCGTGTCGGAGGCGTTGTTCGCGCGGCTCTTCGCGGTCGTGCTGCACGGCGCCGCGCACCCGGAGCGGCTGCCCGCCCATCGACGCCGCGCCTTCTTCCGCCGTGCCACGCATCTCTACCGCCAGCACTGCCCGGCCGGTTTCCAGCCGCCCGGCGGCACCCTCGGCGTCCAGCACCGACTGCTCGCGACCGGCTCGTACGCCGGCTTCCGGGTCCTGTGCGCCGCCGGCCGGGCGGCGGCCGGCGCCCTGGCCGCGCTCCCCCGGCCCCGCGCGCCCCTGACCCGCGCCCTGTACGCCGTCCAGCGCCGTCTGCCACTGGACCGCGATCTCGTGGTGTACCGCGCGCGCCGGGGCGACGGCGTCACCGGCGACCCCGCCGCGCTCCACGCCAAGGCACGGGAACTCGCCCCGCGGCTGCGCTCGGTGTTCCTCGTCGAGCCCGACGCGGTGGACGGTCTCCCCGGGGACGTCGAGTACGCCGTCGTCGGCAGCCGGAAGCACTGGCGGGCGCTGGCCCGCGCGAAGTTCCTCGTGGACGACACGGACCTCGACGCCGGCCTCGGCACAGGCACAGGCACAGGCACAGGCACAGGCACAGGCACAGGCACCGACGGTACCGGCACCGACGCCCGTTTCCCGGACGGGATCGTCAAACGCCCCCGCGGTGTCCAGCTGCGGACCCAGCACGGCACCCCGTTGACGGCGACGGGCGTGGACCGGTCCCCGTACCCGGTGGTGGCCGCCACGTCCGGCGGCTTCACCGCGCTCTTCCGGCGTGTGGACCGCTGGGACTTCGGCCTCTCCGCCAACCGGCACACGACCGAGACCTGGGAGCGGGCCCTCCCCGGCGGGTACGAGCAGCTGGAGTACGGCCTTCCGCGCAACGACGTCTACTGCACGGCGACGGCCGAGGACGTGGCGCGCGCCCGACGTGAACTGGGCGTGCCCGAGAACAAGAAAGCCCTCCTGTACGCCCCCGCCCCCGCCCCCACGCCCGCCTCCGCCTCCGCCTCCGCCCAGGCCACGGCCCGGCTCGATCCGGAGGCGTTCTGCGCGGCGGTGGGCGAGGAGTTCGTGGTGCTGCTGCGGGCCCGCCACCTCCACGACCCCGGCGGCACGGCCAGGAGGAGCGGCGGCCGGATCATCGACGTCACCGGGCACCCCTCCACCGAGGAGGTCTGTCTCGCGGCCGACGCGCTGATCACCGACCACTCGTCCCTGATGTTCGACTACGCCAACCTCGACCGGCCGATCGTGATCCTCGCGGACGGCTGGGACGTCCACCGGGAGACCCGGGGCGTCTGCCTCGATCTGCCGGCCGGTCCGCCCGGTCATGTGGCGCGTACGGAGCGGGAGTTGGCGGACCTGTTCCGCGACGGCTCGTACACGGACCTGGAGGCAGACGCCCTGCGGGCCGGTTTCCGGGAGCGGTTCTGCCAGTTCGACGACGGGCGGGCGGCCGAGCGCGTCGTACGGCGGGTGTTCCTCGGTGAGCGGCCGGAGGCGCTGCCGCCCGTCGTGCCGCTCGCCGAGCGCACCCCGGCGCCCGCCCCCGACGCCGCGCCCCTCGCGCACGCCGCCGCGCACGCCTCCTCGCCCGCCGCCGCGACCCTCGTGAGGAGCTGACGGACATGCCCCGTTTCAGTGTCATCGTCCCCGTCTTCGAGGTCCGGGGCTTTCTGCGCGAGTGCCTCGACTCGGTCCTGGAGCAGTCGTACCGGGACGTGGAGGTGATCGCCGTGGACGACTGCTCGTCGGACGGCGGCGGCGCGATCCTCGACGCGTACGCGGCGCGCGACCCGCGCGTACGGGTGCTGCATCTGCCCGCGAACGTGGGCCCCGGCCGCGCCCGCAACGCCGGACTGCCGTACGCCACCGGGGACTTCGTGCTCTTCCTGGACGGCGACGACACGTTCGCGCCGGGCGCCCTGCGCGCGCTGACGGACCGGCTGGACGAGGCCGGTGACCCCGATGTGCTGCTGTTCGACCACGTCCGCGCGTACGGGTGGGGCGAGACGCGCCGGGACGCGCACGCGCGCCTCCTGGTCTCGGCCGGCGAGGGCACGTTCACGGTCGCCGAGCACCCGGAGGTCCTCGACCTGCCGACGGTGGTGTGGAACAAGGCCTACCGCCGGGAGTTCGTCGAGGCGCACGGCTTCCGCTTCCCGCCGGGCCGCCACGAGGACACGCCCTGGACGCTCCCCGTGCTGCTGGACGCCGGGCGGATCGCCACGCTGGACCGGATCTGTGTGACGCACCGGCAGCGGCGGCGGGGCACCGGCCCGTCCATCTCCGGCCGGGGGCACTTCGACGTGCACGACCAGTACGAGCGGGTCTTCGGTCTCCTGGACTCCCGGCCGGAGGCGGCGGGTCTGCGGCCGTCGCTGCGCGACCGGATGGCGGCGCACTGTCTGGAGATCCTCGCCGAGCCGGACCGGGTGCCGCCGGGCGAGCGGGCCGAGTTCTTCCGGCGGACGGCGGGGCTGTACCGGAAGCACCGGTCGGACGACGAGCCCGTGGCCCCCGAGTACCGGGTGCTGGAGGGCGGTTGGGCTGCCTACCGGACCCGGCGGCAGGCAGCCTGGGTCCGTGACGCGCTCGGCGTACGCGCGGGGCGTGTCCGCGCGGCCGGTGCCGAGCTGATCGGGCGCGGCTGGTCGCTGGTCCAGGAGCGGCTGCCGCTGGACCCGAACCTGGCCCTGTACTCGGCGTTCTCGCACCGGGGCGTGCTCGGGGACCCGGCGGCCGTCTACCAGGCCGCCCGGGAGTTCGCGCCGCACATCCGGGGCGTGTGGGTGGTGCGGCCGGAGCGCGCGGCGGCGCTGCCGCCGGGCGTCGAGTACGTGACACCGGGCTCGCCCGATCATCTGCGGCTGGCCGCGCGGGCGACGTACTTCGTGAACAACGTCGGCTGGCCCGGCCCCCTCACCAAGCGGCCCGGCAGCGTGCACATCCACACCCACCAGGGCACGCCGCTCAAGTTCATGGGCGCCGATCTGCTGCACAAGCCGGGCGCCCGGCTCGGCGTGGACGTGCCGGGCCTGCTGCGCCGGGCGGACCGCTGGGACCACGGCCTGGTCGCCAACCGCCACTCCGAGCTGGTGTGGAGCAGGGCGTACCCGTGCGGCTTCACCTCGCTGCGCACCGGCAGTCCGCGCAACGACGTCCTGGTGAACGCCGGTCCGGACGCCGGCGCGGCGGTCCGGGAGCGGCTCGGCATCCCCGCCGGGCACACGGTGGTGCTGTACGCGCCCACGCCCCGCGACTACCGGCTCGGCGGCCATGTCGAACGCTTCGACCTCGGACGGTTCGCCGCCGATCTGCGGAGCGGTCTGGGCGAGGCCCACACCCTCGTCGTACGGCTGCATCCGTCGCTCGCGGACGGCCCGGCGCGCGGGTTCGGGCTCGCCGAGCTGCACCGGCGGGGGGTCGTGGTGGACGCGACGGACGAGCCGCACGTCGAGGAGGTGATGCTCGCCTCCGACGTCCTGGTCACGGACTACTCGGCCCTGATGTTCGACTACGCCAACCTGGACCGGCCGATCGTCGTGCACGCCGACGACCTCGACGCGTTCGAGGTGAGCCGGGGCATGTACCTCGACATCACCGCCGACCCGCCCGGCCATGTGTCCCGCTCCTACCGTGAACTCGCCTGGCTGTTCGACTCCGGGCAGTGGCGGGACAGCGAGTCGGCGCGGCTGCGGGCCGGATTCCGCGAGCGGTACTGCGAGTTCGACGACGGACGGGCGGCCGAGCGGGTGGTCCGGACGCTGATGCTGGGCGAGGGGACGTCCGTGGTGGCGGTGCCCGCGCCGAGGTCGGGCGACGCGGTGTCGAGCACGGGCCTCGTGTTGTCATGAGGGCGCCCACGGCCGACGGGCGGGCGCGGAGGTTCACGACGCGCGCGCGGGCGTGGGTGCTGCTGCTCGCCGCCGGTTTCGCGCTGTTCCAGTTCGCGGGCGTCACCGGGCGCGCCACCCCCGACACCAAGAACTACGTGTCGTACGCCCTCACGCTGGGCGGCGCGGGCGTGCGGGAGTCGGCGGCCGGGGCCATCGAGCACTACTGCGGGAGCCGGGCGGCGACGGCCGAGCGGAAGCGGCGGGTGGACGTGGTGCGGTTCCGCGGGCCGAGCCCGGCCGCGCGGGTCGCCGGGGAGTGCCGCCGGGAGCTGTGGCGGAAGGTGGACGAGCGGCTGGCGGCCGGGCAGTCGGACGGTCCGATCGCGCCGTTCGCCTCGGAGCGGTTTCTGCGGATCTTCGAGGCGCGGCCCGGGTATCCGCTGCTGCTGGCCCCGCTCGTCGCCCTGTTCGGGGTGACCTGGGGCGTGTGGCTGGCGAGTGTGCTGATCGCGGCGGCCGGCGGCGTACTGGCCTTCCTGGTCCTGCGCGCCGTCCGCGCCCCCGTCCCCGTCGCCCTGACCGGCCAGGCCCTCTACTACATCCTCCCGTGCGGCACGACCGCCATGCGGCCCATGACGGAGGGCGTGCTGCTGGCCCTGACGCTGACGGCGCTGTGGGGGTGCGCGCTGGCGATGGAGGGGCGGGTGCGGGCGGGGGTGATCCTGGTCGGCGGCTCCCTGCTCGGGCTGTTCACGGTGAAGCACTCGCAGGCGCTGTTCCTGGGGGTGTGTCTGCTGGGGGCGTGCGCGGTGGTCGCGCTCCGGCGCCGGAAGGTCGAGCCGTGGGTGCGGGCGCTGGGGGTGGTGTCGGCGGGTGCGGTGGTGTGCACGCCGGCGCTCGCCAGGCTGCTGCACTACCCGGCGGCCACGGAGAGCCTCCAGGATCTGCTCACCGACCACTTCACGCTCCCCGACCGGGCCCCGGACCGGCTGTGGCCCGAGTTCCTGGGTCTGGAGGCCGAGTTCTGGGTGGAGTGGGGGCGTCGGCAGCTGACCGGGCCGCTGTTCCTCGCCGCGCTGGCGGGGGGCGCGTGGGGCGCGCTGCGGCAGCGGCCGGTGTTCGGCTGGTTCGTGCTGGCGGGCGCGTGCACGGGCGTCCTCAATCAGGCGGGGCACCCGGACATCACCATCTGGGGCGACCGGCTGATCGTGGTGGCGTGGCTGCTGCCGGTGCTGGGGCTGCCGCTGCTGCTGGAGCGGATCACCGCCGCCCGCGGCTCACTCGATGTGGTGACCGCGCGCTGAGCCGTCGCCCCACGCCCCGGATACCGGGAATACACGGCAAATGCCCCAGACGGTCCAGACAGGTCCCGCTTCCGGTCACCGCCCGACGACCGGCTCCGGGGCCACCGCCCTGCGCGGCGGCCGTACCTGGCTGACCCGGCGGCCGACCCCGTATCTCGTCGTGGGCGGTCTGTTCTGGCTGATGATGACGCTGGCGTACTGGCGGGTGCCGCTGTGCTGCGACGCCGGTCTGTACGCGGCGGCCGTCGAACGGCTGCGCCCGGACCTGCTGGACCCGGCCCATCCGACCGTCGATCTGCCGGGCGCGGGCAGCCCGGTGTACACCCCGTACGCCGTCGCGCAGGGCGTCCTCGCACGGCTGACCGGGCTGGGCGGCTGGTCGCTGCTGAAGCTCGCCGGACCGGTGAACCTGCTGGTGCTGCTCACCGGCATCGGCCGTCTCGTCCGCCTGCTGACGCCCCGGCCGTGGGCGCCGGTCCTCGCCCTGCCGCTCGTCACGCTGCTGTGGGGCACCGGCCGGGCCCCGTGGAGCGGCGGTCCCGGGCTGATGCCGATGACGACGGACCTCGGCCACCCCTCGACGCTCGCCGTCGCCCTGACGTTCTGGGCCTGGGCGTGGACGGGGGCACGCGCGCGGGGCGGCGGTCTCTCGGGGCGGCGGGTGCGGTACGTCGGGCCGGGCGGCCTCGGAAGCGTCTGGGCGTACGCCGGACTCGGCATGCCGTACGGGCTGATCCTGGCGGTGCATCCGGTCACCGGGGTGGGCGCGGCGGCCGGGGCCCTGGCCGCCGTGACGGCCTCGCAGCGCGGGTGGCGGTGGCCGCTGGCGGGGCGCTGGGCGCTGACGGGAGCGGTGGCCCTGCTGATCGCCGTCTCGTGGCCGTACTACGACGTCCTGTCCTCGGCGGCGGGAGGCACCGGCCCGGAGGAGGTCCGCCCGCACCGCTACGCCGACCTGGCCGGACATCTCTGGCCGGCGCTGCTCGGGCTGCCGGCGCTGCCGGCGCTGTGGGCACGGGGGCGCGGGTCGGCGCGGGATCCGCTGGTGCCGATGTTCGTCGCGGAGTGCCTGGTGGTGGTGTACGGCCGGGTCGGCGGGCACCCCGCGTACGACCGGATCGCGGGGCTCGCGGCCGTGCTCGCGCTGGTCGCCCTGGCGGTGGAGCTGACGACTCCCCGGCCGTGGCGGTGGGCGCGGCGGCTGCTCGGTGGCGCGGCGGTCGCGGGGGCGTGCGCGGGGTTGCTCACCGTGCAGGCGGGCGCGGTCGTACCGGCCGCGCTCGACCCGGTCGGCTTCGAGCGACCGCCGCGATGGCCGTCGTACGCGTGGGCGGCGCGGCATCTGCGGGCGGGGGACGTGGTGATCGCCGACGGGTACGTCGCGGGGCGGACGATCGCGGGGTACGGGGTGAACCTGGTGGCGCCCGCGCGGCCCGATCCGGCGGTGGAGGAGGCGGAACGGGCGCGGCGGCTCGCCGATGTCCGGGCATACCTCGACCCCGCGTCGACGCGCGAGCGGCGTGGGATCGTCGCGCGGCGATACGGGGTCGGGTGGCTGCTGCTCACTCGACGGCGGGAGGTGCCGGAGGAGGCCGTGGTGGTGGACTGGGGGCGTGAGACCGGGGAGGTGCTGGCGAGGATCGCTCCCCGCCAGGGCGTGTCCGCAAAGTCCCGTCGTCGCCCGTAGGGCGGCCTCGCGGCGTCGTGGGGGTACCTCCCGGTCGAGCGAAGCCGAGACTGGGGGAGCGTGCCAGGCGTCGCGGGGCAGGCGGGACTTTGCGGACACGCCCTAGCGCCCCGCGCTCCGGACCGTGAGCCCCGGTCGCGCGTCCTATTCGATGACCAGCTCGACCGGGACGTTGCCGCGGGTGGCGTTGGAGTAGGGGCAGACCTGGTGGGCCTGCTCGACGAGCTTGCGGCCGGTGGCCTCGTCGACGGTGTCGGGGAGTTCGACGCGGAGGGTGACCTTGAGGGCGAAGCCCTCGCCCTGCTTGCCGATGCCGACCTCGGCGGTCACGGCGGCGTCGCTGACGTCGACCTTGGCGGCGCGGCCGACGAGACCGAGGGCGCTGCCGAAACAGGCCGCGTAGCCCGCGGCGAACAGCTGCTCGGGGTTGGTGCCCTGGCCGTTGCCGCCCAGCGCCGCCGGCGGGGCCAGCCGCAGGTCGATCTGGCCGTCGGAGGAGACGGCGCGACCGTCGCGGCCGTGGGTGGCGGTGGCGACAGCGGTGTAGAGCGCGTCCATGGGAGAACCATCCCTTTCACAGATCAAGTCGAGTCGAGTCCGGCGGCGCGGTCCGGCCGCCGTTCACGGACTCCAGTAGAGCACACAATTCAATTGCATACAACTAAATGGCGGACACGAGGTACCCTGGAGCCATGACCACCAGCCCCGAGGAGGACTTCCTCCGTCTCGACCGGCAGATCTGCTTCTCCCTGCACGCCGCCTCGCGCGCCTTCAACAGCGTCTACCGCGTGGTCCTCAAGGACCTGGGGATCACCTATCCCCAGTACCTGGTCATGCTGGTGCTGTGGGAGCGGGGCGAGCTGCCCGTGAAGAAGCTCGGCGAGCATCTGCGGCTCGACTCCGGAACCCTCTCGCCGCTGCTCAAGCGCCTGGAGGCGGCCGGTCTCGTACGCCGTGAGCGCAGCGCGCGCGACGAGCGCTCGGTGGTGGTGCGGCCCACCGAGGAGGGCACCGCCCTGCGGGAGCGCGCGCTGGCGGTGCCGCGCCGGATCGTCTCCGCGACGACCTTCGAGATCGACGAGATCCGCGATCTGCGCGACCGCCTGGACCGGCTGACGGTCGCGCTGGACGAGGCCGCCCTCTCGGAGCCGGCCGGGTAGGCGCCGGACGTCCGGGTGACCGCCGGCACTCGACACGGGCACCCCGACAGAATCCGACAACCTCACACGGAACCCCAGCCTCCCGCACGCCATCTTCCCCACGGGGCCACGAAGCCGCCCTTAAGGGAACATTGCACACATACCTCTCAAGGTGCGGGGCAACGAATGGCTGTTCAGCAGGCGCGGGTCTCCGTCGTCGTCATCGGGTACGACGACGCCGCCCATGTGGCGGACGCCGTGCGCTCCGCGCTCGCACAGGGGCCGGCCGCCGCCGCCTCACCCGCCTGCTTCACTGATGACCGACCTGATTGCATCTGCATCACCCGCGAGAAGGTCGCTGCGACAACTGACTACGGAGGGGGCGGTCGCCCATGACCTGGCTGATCACCGGTGGCGCCGGATACATCGGGGCGCATGTGGTGCGCGCGATGCTCGACGCGGGCGAGGAGGCAGTCGTCTACGACGATCTGTCCACGGGGATCGCCGAACGGGTGCCCGAGGGCGTGCCGCTGGAGATCGGCTCCACGCTCGACGGGGAGCGGCTGGCCCGGGTGATCGGGGACCGGGGTGTCACCGGCGTCGTCCACCTCGCGGCGAAGAAGCAGGTCGGCGAGTCCGTCGAACTGCCGCTGCACTACTACCGGGAGAACGTCGAGGGCCTGCGCACCCTGCTGTCGGCCGTGACGGACGCCGGTGTCGCGTCCTTCGTGTTCTCGTCCTCCGCCGCCGTGTACGGCATGCCCGACGTGGCCCTCGTCACCGAGGACACGCCCTGTCTGCCGATGAGCCCGTACGGCGAGACCAAGCTCGTCGGCGAGTGGCTGGTGCGGGCCACGGGCCGGGCGACCGGCCTGTCCACGGCGTCCCTGCGCTACTTCAACGTGGCCGGGGCCGCGACCCCCGAACTGGCCGACACCGGTGTCTTCAACCTCGTCCCCATGGTCTTCGAGAAGCTCTCCGAGAACGCCCCGCCACGTGTCTTCGGCGCCGACTACCCGACGCCCGACGGCACCTGCGTCCGGGACTACATCCATGTCGTCGACCTCGCGGAGGCCCATGTGGCGACCGCGCGACGCCTGCGCGAGACGCCGGGGACGGACCTCACCCTCAACATCGGGCGCGGGGACGGTGTCTCGGTGCGCGAGATGATCGACCGCGTCAACGCGCTCACCGGCCACACCCTGCCGCCCGTGGTCGTCGACCGACGCCCCGGCGACCCCGCGCGCGTGGTCGCCTCGGCGGACCGGATCGCCACCGAGCTGGGCTGGAGGGCGCGGTACGGCGTGGAGGACATGATCACGTCGGCGTGGGCGGGCTGGACGAAGCGTCGGTAGCTCCTGAGGCGTAGCCCCTGTGACGGAATCGACGCGAAGTGGGAACTGTCCGGTGCCGTTTGCTCGTGTGTACTAGGGGAAGTCGACGACGACCAGAACCACGAGCCAGAACCACGAGCCAGAACCACGAGTACGACAATGTGTCCGACAGGGCGTTACGGGGGTAGCGACGATGCCGGCTTGGGACATCGATCCGATCAACGTGCAGACCACGCTGAACTCGACCGGTGAGGCGGCCGGCGGCCTGGAGAAGGCCGCCAACTCGCTGGTGTCGAACATGGCGAGCGCGGCCGAGTCGGCGGGTACGGCCGTGCCGGGCGGGCAGTTCAGCGGGCCCATGATCGGCCCGGTGGCCGCCGGTACGCCCCGGGTGCCGGTCGGCCCGGTCGCGGCGGCGCTGAGCAAGTACCTCCAGGAGCGGCAGCAGAAGCTGGCGTACATGGCGCAGCGGACCATCGACTCCGTGCAGGGCGCGGCCAAGGCCACCAACGCCTATGTGACCGGCGACCTGGACATGGCGGCCGAGCAGCAGGCCAACGCGCTCAAGGCGACGGTCGTACCGCCCCCGCCGGGTGTCGACGGCAACGGCGGGCAGGGGCCGAAGTGAGCGACGACATCCCCGTCATCCCGGAGGAGGTCCCCGAGTTCACCGGCAGTCTGGAGCAACTGGACCTGGGCATCGCGGGCGTCCGCTCGGCCGGCACCTCCCTGAGGGACTCGGGCTCGGCGATCCACACCCGCTTCGGCGGCCTCTCCGCGTACTACAAGGCACCGGAGGCGGAGGCGCTGTTCGCGACGACCGCGCCGGTGGCGGCCAAGGGCGACGAGTTCGCGACGGAACTGGAGACGGTGGCCTCGGCACTGGATTCGTACGCCGCCGCCGTCGGCCCGCTCAAGCAGAAGTTCGACCAGCTCCGCCAGGACGCGATCGCCTTCCGCCAGAGGATCGAGGGCGACGACGAGTGGCGCGCGGACGGCGACCTCGTCGAGGAGAACAACAACCGCCGCTCGGACATCAACGCCACGTACGCCGCGTTCCAGGCCGCCGAACGCGACTGCTACAACAAGATCGTCGCGCTGGTCGGCGGCGAGGCACTGGTCGTCAACGACGGCTCGAACAAAGAGAACATGTACGGCTACCGGGGCGAGGACCTCGACAACGCCGGTGGTCTGCCGTGGGGTGACCCGGTCGAGGAGTCCAACCCCTGGTACTACATCCACGAGCATGTCTGGGACTTCGCGGTCGGCTTCGTCGTCGACGGCGTGTGGGGCACGATCAAGGGCCTGGGCACGCTGGTCGGCTTCAACGGCTGGGACGCGGCCGGCCAGGCCTGGGTGGGCCTCGGCAAACTCGCGACCGGCATCCTCATCACCGCCGTCCCCGTCGTCGGCGCCGCCTACTGGCTGGCCCCCGACGACAAACTCCCCTCCTGGCTCCGCGACTCCCGCACCGCGGTCGTGGAAACCGGCAAGGCACTCATCGCCTACGACGAGTGGGGCAAGAACCCGTCGCGGGCGGCGGGGGCAGTGACGTTCAACGTCCTCACGACCATCTTCACGGGCGGCGCGGGCGGTGCCGTCTCGGGCGCGGGCAAGGCGGGCGCCATCGCCAAGGCGATCTCCTTCGCGGGCAAGGCCGGCAAGATCGTCGACCCGATGACGTACCTCACCAAGGGCATCGGTGCCACGACGGTCAAGATCAGCGACGTCATGGCGAGCCTGCGCGGCATCACCGACGGCACCCACATCAAGCTCGGCGAGGGCACGTACCAGATCGCCGACCCCCCGAACATCACGGACGACCTTCCGGCGGGCCTCACCCCCGAGAACTCCGTCCGCATGGAGACCCCCAAGGGCGAGGTCGTCTACCTCGACACCAAGACCCTCGTCGTCCACAACGCCGACGGCACGGTCCGCGAGTCCCTGGACACCATCAAGCACGAGGGGACGGCCGCCGAGCGCGGCGTCGACGCCTCCCGCCCCGAGCCGGAGCTGGTGGGCGCCGGCGCGAAGGTGGGCGACGGCGGCACGGGGGCTGTGGGGCGGGTCGGGGACGACGGCCTGCCGTCCGCGACGCATGAGACACCGGGTGGCACCGGAGGGTCGCACGGCGGCGACGGTCGGACCGTGACCACCGGGGGCGGGCACGCCGAAACGCCGGGCGGCGGTCACACAGAGACCTCGGGCAACAGCCACACCGGGCCCCCCGCCGGCGGACACGGCGGAACCCCGGGCGACAACGGCACCGGGACCCCGCACGAGCCGTCGGACGGGGCAACGACCCCCGAGCGCGCCAATGAACCGCCGCCGGAGCTCACCTCTCAGCAGAAGGCGGACCACTGGGACCACCTCGACGAGGTCGAGTCCCGGAGCCCTGATGAGTTCGACCAGTTGCAGCGGGACCCCGACAAGAACGGTGGCATCTCCGAGCCGTCCAAGGACGAGGCCCGGGTCGGCCTGGACCTCAGTGAGCAGGGCCGTCTCCCGGACGACATCCAGCGCCCGACGGAGGCGGACCGAGGCGAGTTCTACTCACCGAGTGCCGACCGGTACTACGACATCAAGGGCGTCCACTCCGACTGGCCCCCCTTCAACAATGTGCGTGACAAGTCCCTACCGTTCAAGGGAGCTTATGACCCTGCCAAGAACGAACGCTGGGTCAAGAAGCTGGCAGAACAGATCGTCGAAAAGCAGCGCGTCGTTATCCTGGACATGCGCAATGCGAATCAGGCGGCGATCGACGACATCAAGTCCATCGTCGAGAAGAATGGCTGGGAAGACGATGTCATCTGGTACCCGTAGGAACTGGGCGCCCCGCGCGCTTCCCGCAGACCCTCAGGCAACAGCCCGTCTACGGGAGTGGCTCCAGTCCGGAGCCGAAGGGAAACTCGACGTCATCGGACTCGACCTGAGCAATTCGGACCTGTCGGGCGGGAACTTCTCGGAATCCTGGTTCAGTGACGCGAAACTCGTCGGCGCCAAACTGGCGGGAGCCGACTTCTACCGCTCCGATGCGGAAGGCGCCGACTTCTCCGGGGCTGATCTGACGCAGGCCTCACTGGTCCGCGTCAATTTCGACGACGCCGTTCTCCGGGGCACGGTCCTGGACGGCGCGGATCTGGTCAAGGCCTCGCTCTACGACGTCGACGCAACGGCCGCCTCCTTGCGCGGCGCACGCATCCTGGGCGCTTCCCTGATCGGCGTCGATTTCCGTGGGGCGGACCTCTCTCATGCGGTTCTGCAAGAGAATTCCTTCAAAGTGACCGTCGACCACCTCACCAAGGTCGAGGGCCTTTCGGGAACCGTCTTCGGACCCGTCCAGGCAATGGACGACCAGGGTGTGAGCCGCGAGATCGGCGGCGCCGAGCTGGAGCGATGGGTGAGCGAACGCGGCGGTTCCCTCCAGGTGCTTCCCGTCCCCGGCGGAACGCGGGACGCGTGAATCGCCACCACGCCGGTCGCCCGGTGGACCTGGGGTCGCGACGACGAGGCCGCCGACGGGCTCGTTCCATGCCCGCGCTACGCGCTGGCCGCGTACACGACCCTGGCTTCGCGCCGTCTCGCGATCGGGGCACCGAAGGTGCTTCTCGCGGTGCCCGACTCGGGGAACCCTGGAGGCGTGGGTACGGGAGCGTGGTGGGGGCGTCCGGGTGGGGGTGCCTACCCCTTCCCCACCTCGAACCACACCCCCTTCCCCGAAGCCCCGAGTGCCTCCGTCCCCCAGCGGCCCTCCGTGACGGTGTCCACGATCCACAGGCCCCGGCCGGACACGCCGTCGTAGCCCTGGAGGAGGGACGGGAGGGTGCGGTCGTCGTCGTAGACCGTCACCCGTACGGGGCCCTCCGGGGTGGTCATCAGCAGTAAATGGGCGCCGGAACTCTTGGCGTGCCGACAGGAGTTGGTGACCAGCTCCGAGGTGCACAGCACGGCGTCGTCCACGAGCGCGTCGAGCCGCAGGGCACGCAGGACGGAGGCGACGAAGTCGCGGGCGATACGGGGAGTGGTGTCCAGGGGAGGGCAGTTGAGGGCGTATTTGGGCATGGCTCGTCAACTCCAACGCGCTTGGGGCAGGGGTGAGTTGAGGCAAGGAGAGGGCGGGTCGCACTCACCGTGCCGGGCACGACACCGACCGTAGGGCGCAATGTATTTACGGCGCAATCCATACACCCAGATTGACACCCGACCGTGTGACCCGTGCCATGCTTACCCGGCAGGTTCGTTGACCGGGACGACCAGGGAGAAGGGGCGGATGCCGCTAAGGAGCAACCCGACGGCCCGACAGCAGCGCCTGGGCGCCGAGGTTCGCGGGATACGTGAGCGAGCCGGGCTCACCGCCCGAGCCGCCGCCGAGTTCCTCGGTTCGAGCCCGATGCACCAGAGCCACGTGGAGACCGGCCGCGCCGGGATCAGCAGCGAACGCATCCGCCGACTGGCAGCCCACTGCGCGATCGACGACACGGCTTACGTCGACGCCTTGGTGGACATGGCGAGCGAGCGGGGCAAGGGGTGGTGGGCGGAGTACCGGGGCAGCATTGCTCCGCAAGGGCGCGACCTGGCGGAGTGCGAGCATCACGCCACCCGTCTCCGTACCTTCCAAGTGGTCCACGTTCCTGGCCTGTTGCAGACCGAGGATCACATGAGGGCCATGTTCGACTACGCGTCGCCGGACTTGACGAAGGAGGACGTGGACACCTTTGTCGCGTTCCGCCTGCAACGGCAGCGGATCCTCGCCGACAGGCCGTACGAAGCGGTCGTCCACGAGGCGGCCCTCCGCATCCGGGTGGGCGGCAGCAGCACGAACCGACGGCAGCTGGAGCAGATCCTCGAACGGTCCGAACTGGCCAACGTGTCCGTACGTGTCCTGCCCTTCGACACCGACGACTTCGCCGGTAACGGGTACTCTCTGCTCTATCTGCACGGAGCCGTCCCCCAGTTGGACACCGTCCAGATCGACACGGCCCATCGCGGGGAGTTCTTCGGAACCGAGTCGCACCTGTTGCAGTATCGGCGGCGCTATGAGCGAGTGTTGGCCACGGCTCTCCCACCCACGGAGTCCCGTGACCTCATCGCTCGGTTCGCCCGCGATCTGTGAAAGGACCCGGCATGCGCGGCCCTCAGCACTGGCAGAAGTCGTCCTTCTCCGGCTCCGATTCCGGCGACGACTGCGTCGAACTCGCCCCCACCCCCACCTCCATACGCATCCGCGAAAGCGACCACCCCGCTGCCGTGCTCACCACCACCCCCACCCCCCTCCACGCCCTCCTCACCACCCTCAAAGCAGGCACCCTTGACCGCAGTTGACCCGCAGCGGGCCCTCGGCGCGATCCTCGGCTCCGCCGTGGGGGACGCGCTCGGCGCGCCGTTCGAGTTCGGGCCCGAGGGGGCGTTCTCCGCGCGCTTCCCCGGGACCGGGCACGGTGGGGAGATGTGCGGGGGCGGCGGCTGGGACCCGGGGGAGGCGACCGACGACACGCAGATGGCCGTGCTCGTCGGGGAGTCGCTCGTCGAGCACGAACGGCTCCAACTGCCCGACGTGTTCGCACGGTTCCAGCGCTGGGCCGCCGCCGGCCCCAAGGACATCGGCATCCAGACCGAGGACGTCCTCACCAGCGGTGACGACTGGGACCTCGCCGCCGCCATCCACTTCCAGGTCAATCTACGAGCCGCAGGCAACGGCGCGTTGATGCGGGCCGCCACGTCCGCCGTGTACTTCGCGAAGGACGGGCGGGCCCGCAGCATGGACGCGGCCCGCCACCTCTCCGCCCTCACCCACGGCGACCCCGCGGCCTGGGAAGGCACCGCCGTCTTCCACGAACTGGTCCGGGTCGCGCTGACCGGCGGCGACCCGCTCACCGCGCTGCCCGAGACCCTGGCCGCGCTCCACCCCGACCACCGCCCCCGGTACGACACCGTCCTCGCCCCCGACTGGCACCCGGACGACGCCACGGAGTTCAACGGCGCCGTCTGGCCCTGCCTCGGCTCCGCCGTCTGGGCCGTACGCACGACCGACGACTACGAGGGCGCCGTACGCGCGGCCGTCGACCTCGGCGGCGACACGGACACGGTCGCCGCCGTGACCGGAGGGCTCGCGGGGGCGGTGTACGGGGCCGCCGCGATCCCGGAACGATGGCTGGAGCCGCTGCACGTACCGCTCCCCGGATTCGGGGACCGGGTCCTCAGAGCCCCCGAACTCACCGACCTGGCCCGACGACTGGCCGACTAGCCGACTAGCCGACTAGCCGACTAGGGGGCACGCCTCCGGCCGGGATGCCTATATTCCTGCCCATGCCCGAGTACCCGCCCGCGTTCCATCCTCAGTCCATGCCTGAGTACTTGCCTGACTCCATGCCCGACATACAACCGCTCCGGACCGACCACGCCCCCGCCCTGCTCACCTTCGAGCAGGAGAACCGGGCCTACTTCGCCGCGTCCATCCCCGACCGGGGCGACGACTACTTCGCCCGGTTCGACGAGCACCTCCGGGACCGGCTCGCCGAACAGGCCGCCGGTGACTGCTACTTCCACGTGCTGGTCGGCGCCGAGGACGAGGTGCTGGGGCGGATCAATCTCGTGGACGTGGCGGACGGCGGCGCCGAACTCGGCTATCGCATCGCGGAACGCGCCGCGGGCCGGGGGCTGGCCACCTGGGCCGTGCGGGAGTTGTGCCACCTCGCCGCGCACCGCTACGGGCTGACCGTCCTGCGCGCCGGGACCACCCTCGACAACGCGGCATCACGAGCCGTGCTGACCCGCACGGGGTTCACCGTCGTCGGCGAGAGGCAGTTCTCCGGCCGCCCCGGCCTCTCCTACCTCCGCAACCTCACGCAGCACCCCCGCTGAGCACAAGCCCCGCCCCGGCCCAGTCCTACAACGCCCGCAACGCCCCCGCCGTAGCCCGGGTCAAGCTCTCCAGATACCCCTTCG
Source organism: Streptomyces phaeolivaceus (assembly GCF_009184865.1). Classification (NCBI taxonomy): domain Bacteria; kingdom Bacillati; phylum Actinomycetota; class Actinomycetes; order Kitasatosporales; family Streptomycetaceae; genus Streptomyces; species Streptomyces phaeolivaceus. The sequence goes on from NZ_CP045096.1 coordinate 3,910,543, forward strand.
GCAGCCTCGGTGCCCGCACCACCACCGACCGCCAGTACAGCGGCCCGGAGATCACATCCAGGGCCAGATCCTCGTCCACGCCGTCCCGGACCTCGCCGCGCGCGACCGCCGCCGCGACGATCCCCGTGGCGACGCTCTGCTGCCCCTCCCGCAACGCCTTCTGCATGGCCTCGGCGATCTCCGGGTTACGGGCGGCCTCGGCCTGGAGGTCGGGGATGATCTGCCCGGCGACGGGGTGGCGCAGGGCGCGGGACGTGACCTCGTAGAGCAGCCGGAGGTCACCCTCCAGGGAACCCGTGTCGGGCGCCGGCAGGCCCTGGACCGCTACCGCCGAGACCAGGTCCAGCACCAGGTGCAGCTTGGAGCGCCAGCGCCGGTACACCGCCGTCTTGCCGACACCCGCCCGGCGCGCGATCCCCTCGATGGACATCCGGGCGTAGCCGACGGCCGCGAGTTCCTCGAAGACCGCCGCCCGGATCGCCTCGGTCACGTCCTCCCGGAGCACGGCCGCCCCGGCGGGCGCCCGGCGGCGCGGTGGGGTCCGATCCGGGCCGGCGTTCGTCGTCATGGCTCACAGCATAGGGGCGTGACGACGAAACGGTTGCGTTCCGACGCCTTATCGGCTTACTCTCGCGTTGCGACGATACGGTCCCGTCCCGACGTAAGAGCAGGGCAAGGGCGGCGTAAGACGGCGTAAGAAGCACAGCCCGCCCACGCGGTCCTCCCCCACTAGCGAAAGCAGCGGATGTGAGCCAGGTCCTCCACACACCGCCCCCGACCACGGCGGACACCCCCCAAGCCGCCCAAGCGACGCAGGCCACCCGGTCCGCCCGTGCCGCCGAGACCCCGGCCCGGCTCGCCGAGCGGTACGGCCTCAGCGTCAGCGGGGCCCGCCCCTCGCTCGGCGCGTACGTACGGCAGCTGTGGGCCCGGCGGCACTTCATCACCGCCTTCGCCACGGCGAAGCTGACCGCCCAGTACAGCCAGGCGAAGCTGGGCCAGGTCTGGCAGATCGCGAACCCGCTGCTCAACGCGGCGGTCTACTACCTGATCTTCGGTCTGCTGATGGGCACCAAGAAGGGCGTCCCGGACTACGTCCCGTTCCTGGTGACCGGTGTGTTCGTGTGGACCTTCACCCAGAGCTCGATCATGGCGGGCACCCGGGCCATATCGGGCAGCCTCGGCCTGGTCCGGGCCCTGCACTTCCCCCGGGCCTCACTGCCGCTGTCGTACTGCCTGCAACAGCTCCAGCAGCTGCTGTTCTCCATGGCCGCGCTGGTCGTGATCCTGCTGGCCTTCGGTGTGCCGGTCGCCATGTCCTGGCTGCTGATCGTCCCCGCGCTGACGCTCCAGTTCGTGTTCAACGCGGGCGTCGCGATGGTGATGGCACGGATCGGCGCCAAGACCCCCGACATCTCGCAGCTGATGCCGTTCGTGCTGCGTACGTGGATGTACGCGTCCGGCGTGATGTTCAGCATGGACCACATCCTGGCCGACCGGGACATGCCGGCCGTCGTGCACCTCCTGCTGGAGCTGAACCCGGCCGCCGTCTACATCGACCTCATGCGTTTCGCGCTGATCGACAGCTTCCACGCGGGCCAACTGCCCTCCCACGTCTGGGCGATCGCCGCGGGCTGGGCGCTCGTCGCGGGCGTCGGCGGGTTCATCTACTTCTGGAAGGCTGAGGAGACGTACGGCCGTGGCTGACATCACCATCACCCCCACCTCCACCTCCACCTCCACCTCCACCGTTCCGGGCACACGGCAGGCAGCCGACCAGGCCGCCGCCCCTGCCGAGCCGATCCCCACCGTCGTCGTCGACTCCGTCGACATCGTCTACCGCGTCAACGGCACCGGTGCCGGGCGCGGCACCGCCACCGCCGCGCTCAACCGCATCCTGCGGCGGAAGAAGTCCGAGCAGGCGGCCGGTGTCCGCAAGGTGCACGCCGTACGGAACGTCTCCTTCACCGCGTACCGGGGCGAGGCGATCGGGCTGATCGGGACGAACGGCTCCGGGAAGTCGACCCTCCTCAAGGCCGTCGCCGGACTCCTCCCCGTCGAGAACGGCCGTATCTACACCGACGGCCAGCCGTCCCTGCTCGGCGTCAACGCGGCCCTGATGAACGACCTGACCGGCGAACGCAACGTCCACCTCGGCGGGCTCGCCATGGGCATGTCCCGGGAGCAGGTGAAGGAGCGGTACGAGGAGATCGTCGACTTCTCCGGCATCAACGAGAAGGGGGACTTCATCACGCTCCCCATGCGCACGTACTCCTCCGGTATGGCGGCCCGGCTGCGGTTCTCCATCGCCGCCGCCAAGGACCACGACGTGCTCCTCATCGACGAGGCCCTCGCCACCGGCGACCGCTCCTTCCAGAAGCGGTCCGAGGCGCGCATCCGCGAGCTGCGGAAGCACGCCGGCACGGTGTTCCTCGTCAGCCACAACAACAAGTCGATCCGGGACACCTGCGACCGGGTGCTGTGGCTGGAGCGCGGGGAACTCCGTCTGGACGGGCCCACGGACGAGGTGCTGAAGGAGTACGAGAAGTTCACCGGCGGGAAGAAGTAAGTCGCCCGACTCCCCTCGCTGTTCACCTCTCCAGGAACGTGAACAAGGCCTCCCACCTGTCCACGATCTCCTCCACCCCGTACCGCCGAATGTTCTCCCTCGCCCTGTCCCCCATGCGGTCCCGCTCCGGCGAGGACGAGGAGTTGTTGAGGAAGCAGTGCACGGCGCTCGGCCTCGACGCGTCGGTGTCCTGGATGGGCCGTACGCACGATGTCCCGGGCGCCCTGCGCGGCGGCTCCGTCTTCGCCCTGTCCTCCCGGGGCGAGGGCTTCCCCCTCGCCCTCATGGAGGCCATGGCGATGGGCGTCCCGTGCGTCGCCTTCGACTGCGCGCCCGGCGTCCACGAGATCGTGCGCGACGGGGAGGACGGGCTGCTCGCCGCCCCCGGCAACACGGGTGAACTGGCCCGCCGACTGGACCGGTTGATGGCAGACAAGGCGTTGGCCTCGTCGTTGTGGACGATCACGACGACGGACATGGCGGGTCGCCCGGACTCGGCGGACATGGCGGGTCGCTGATCCACGCCGGTATTCACCCCATCGGTTCCGTTCATCCCTGCTTCCGCCCTCTCTACGCGGTCGCGCGCCTTCGGGCCACCTGGGTAGATGTCAATGGGTGAGTGCGGGTTCCGCGCCCGCGATACGCTCCGCGGACAGGCTGAGCGGAGGGGGCGGTCGATGCGCGGGGTGGTACCTGAGCCGCTGCGGAGGGACGATCCGCGCGAGATCGCCGGGTATCCGCTGTACGCCCGGATCGGCGAGGGCGGCATGGGGACCGTCTATCTCTCCCGCAGCCGGGGCGGCCAGCCGGTCGCGCTGAAGCTGGTCCGGCAGGAGTACGCCGACAGCCCCGCCTTCCGTGAGCGGTTCGCCCGCGAGGTGGCCGCCGGGCGCCGGGTCTCCGGCTACCACCTGGTGCCGATAGTCGACCACGACGCCGATGCCGGGCGCCCCTGGCTGGCCACGCACTACGTCCCGGGCATCCCCCTCGACCAGGCCCTGGAGACACACGGCCCGCTCCCCGTCCCGACCGTCCTGCAACTGCTGGCCTGCGCCGCGTACGCGCTGGACGCCGTGCACACCGCCGGGGTCATCCACCGCGACGTGAAGCCGGGCAACCTGCTGCTCGCCGCGGACGGGCCCTGGCTGCTCGACTTCGGCATCGCGCGGGCGGCGGGCGCGGCCACCCTCACCACCGCCGGACGCCTCATCGGCACCCCGCGCCACATGTCCCCCGAGCACGCCCTCGGCCGCCGGGTGACCTCCGCGTCCGACGTGTTCGCGCTGGGCCTGATCGCCGCGGTCGCCGCGACGGGACACCATCCGTACGGCCGGGGCAACCCGCTGGCCATCGCGACGCGGATCGCCGCCACGGACGTCGCGCCGCCCGCGCTGGACGGTATCGACCGCCCCCTCGTGGACGTGGTCCGCCGCTGCCTCACCGCCGACCCGGACTCCCGGCCCTCGGCCGCCGCCGTCGCCGAACACTGCGCGGGATCGGCCCGCCGGGACGTCCGCGACTTCACCGCGTGGCTGCCGGGGCCGGTCGCCACGTCGGTGACGCTCATCGAAACGGCCTTCCGCACGCTGTCCCTGACCGAGGCCCCCACGACGCGCCGCGCCCCGCTCCCGCCCACGGCCCCGATCACGGTCCGCGACGAGGAGTGGCGCCGCCGGGTCCGCCGAGACCCTTAGGGCTGCGCCCTGCTTTTTCGGCCCGAAGAGCACGGGGCGCAGCCCCGGCTCTTCAGGGGCGCGGGGAACCGCGCGACCAGCCCCCACGCACCCGCACCCACCCGGAACCACAACACCCACCCCAAGTGCCATAAGTGCCGTATAAGCTTCGGACCGCGCCAAGTGCCCACACCGGCACAGGAGTTCGGCACCGCACCGGGGGAGGCTCCCATCAGCAGCAACACTGGCGACATCCTGAGCCCTCTGGGACCGCAGGACCCCAGAGAAGAAGACCTCCGAGTAGCCCGGCGCGCACGCACACGAAAGGGGGCGCCCCGAAGCCATGGGGCGCCCCCTCCGCCGTACCGCTACGCGTGCCCGCGCAGCAGCGTCCGCATCGTCCGCAGCGCCACCGACAGGTTGGCGAGGTCGAACGCGTCGGAGCCCTGGATCTCCTCCAGGGTCGTCCGCGCCCGGCCGAGCAGCGCCGCGTTCTTCTGCTCCCACGCCTTGAAGCGCTGCTCGGGTGTGGAGGAGCCGTTGCCCGCCGACAGCACCTCGGCGGTGAGGGAGGCGTGGGCCGCGTACAGGTCCTCGCGGATCGCCGCGCGGGCCATGGACTGCCAGCGGTCGGCGCGGGGCAGCTCGATGATGCGGTCCATGAGCTGGGTGATGCGCAGCCGGTCGGCGAGGTCGTAGTACACCTCGGCGACCTCCATCGGCGTACGGCCGACCCGGTCGCCGACCGCGACGATGTCGAGCGTGGGGAAGGCCGAGGAGAAGCCCGCGACCTTCGTGGCCAGCTCCTCCGGGACGCCCGCGCCGGTCAGCTCGTCGTGGATCTTCTGGTACCACTCCAGGTCCGCGCCGCGCAGCAGTTTGGGCAGCTCGCTCCAGACCAGGTGCACGCCCTCGGAGAAGAACGCGATGGTCTCGCTGAGCTGGAGCGGCTGCGGCCGCTTGTTGAGCAGCCAGCGCGTACCGCGCTCGACGAGCCGGCGGGAGTGCAGCCGGATCCGGGTCTGGACGCCCGCGTCGACCGTGTTGTCGAGGCCCTCGACCGCGTCCCACACCGCGCCCGACCCGAAGATCGCGCGGGACGCGGTCTGCGCCCGGACGATCTCCTCCAGACAGGCCCCGGTCTCCTCCCGCAGCCGGTGCAGGAAGCTCGTACCACCGGTGTTGACCGTGTCGTTGACCAGCAGCGTCGTCACGATCTCGCGGCTCAGCGGGTGGCTGTCGACATGCTCGGCGAACTGCTCGCGCAGCTGCGTCGGGAAGTACGCGTGCAGCAGCTTGCGCAGGTAGGGGTCGTCCGGGAGGGAGGTGTGCAGCAGTTCCTCGGCGACGGTGATCTTCGTGTAGGCGAGGAGGACGGCCGTCTCGGGGCCGGTGAGTCCGCGATCGGTGTTGAGGCGCTCACGGATCTGCCGGTCGGTGGGCAGGAATTCGAGCGCCCGGTCGAGATGGCCCTCGCGCACCAGGTGGCGCATGAAGCGCTGCTGGGCGTGGAGCATGTCCTTGGACTGGGCGAGGGCGTTGGCGATGGCCGTGTTCTGCGCGTAGTTGTTGCGCAGGACGAGAGCGCCGACCTCGTCGGTCATCTCGGCGAGCAGCTTGTTGCGCTGCTTGACCGTCATGTCGCCCTCGGTGACCAGGCCGTTGAGCAGGATCTTGATGTTCACCTCGTGGTCGGAGGTGTCCACGCCCGCGCTGTTGTCGATGGCGTCGGTGTTGACCCGTCCACCGATCTGCGCGAACTCGATCCGGCCCAGCTGGGTGAGGCCGAGGTTGCCGCCCTCGCCGACGACCCGGACCCGCAGGTCCCCGCCGTCGACGCGGATGGAGTCGTTGGCCTTGTCGCCGACGTCCGCGTGCGACTCGGTCGACGCCTTGATGTACGTACCGATGCCGCCGTTCCACAGCAGGTCGACCGGTGCCTTGAGGATGGCCTTCATCAGGTCGGCCGGGGTCATCTTGGCGACCTTCTCCTCGATGCCGAGGACGTCGCGGATGTGGCCGTTGATCGGGATCGCCTTGGCGGTGCGCGGGAAGACGCCGCCGCCGGTGGAGATCAGATCGGTGTCGTAGTCGGCCCAGCTGGAGCGGGGCAGTTCGAAGACCCGGCGGCGCTCGGCGTACGAGGTGGCCGCGTCCGGGTGGGGATCGATGAAGATGTGCCGGTGGTCGAAGGCGGCGACGAGCCGGATGTGCTCGCTGAGCAGCATGCCGTTGCCGAACACGTCACCGGACATGTCACCGATGCCGACGACCGTGAAGTCCTCGCGCTGGGTGTCGACGCCCAGCTCCCGGAAGTGCCGCTTGACCGACTCCCAGGCACCGCGGGCGGTGATGCCCATGCCCTTGTGGTCGTAGCCGGCGCTGCCGCCGGAGGCGAAGGCGTCCCCGAGCCAGAAGTTGTAGTTCTCGGCGACCCCGTTGGCGATGTCGGAGAAGGTCGCGGTGCCCTTGTCGGCGGCGACGACGAGATAGGTGTCGTCCTCGTCGTGCCGGACGACGTCGGACGGCGGTACGACCTCGCCCGCGACCATGTTGTCGGTGATGTCGAGCAGCGCGGAGATGAAGGTCTTGTAGCTGCGGATGCCCTCGGCGAGCCACGCGTCCCGGTCCACCGACGGGTCGGGCAGCTGCTTGGCGACGAAGCCGCCCTTGGCGCCGACGGGCACGATGACGGTGTTCTTGACCATCTGCGCCTTGACCAGGCCCAGGATCTCCGTCCGGAAGTCCTCCCGCCGGTCCGACCAGCGCAGGCCCCCTCGGGCGACCTTCCCGAACCGCAGATGCACACCCTCGACCCGGGGTGAGTACACCCAGATCTCGAACGCCGGTCGCGGCGCCGGGAGATCGGGGATGGCCTGCGGGTCGAACTTCATGGAGACGTAGTCGTGCGGCTTGCCACCGGCCGCCTCCTGGAAGAAGTTCGTCCGCAGCGTCGCCTTGATGACGGTGAGGAAGGACCGCAGGATCCGGTCCTCGTCGAGGCTCGCCACCTGGTCGAGCGCCGCGTCGACCTCTTCGAGGAGCGCGTCGACGATCTCCCGGCCCGCCCGCTGCCGGTCCGGCGACATCCGCGCCTCGAACAGCGACACGAGCAACCGGGTGGTGTGGACGTTGTTGCGGAGGGTGTCCTCCATGTAGTCCTGGCTGAAGGTGGATCCGGCCTGCCGCAGGTACTTGGCGTACGCGCGCAGCACCATGGCCTGCCGCCAGTTGAGCCCGGCGCTCAGCACGAGCGCGTTGAACCCGTCGTTCTCGGCCTGCCCGGTCCAGGTCGCCGAGAAGGCCTCCTGCACCCGCTCCCGGGCGTCGTCCCCGGCGTAGTCCACGCTCCCGGACTGCGGCCTCGGCATCCGCAGCCCGAAGTCGTAGATCCACGCGGTCGTCCGGTCCGCGCAGCGCAGCTCGTACGGCCGCTCGTCGATGACCTCGACGCCGATGCGGTTGAGGACGGGCAGCACCGCGGAGAGCGAGACGGAGCCGCCCTTGCGGTAGATCTTGAAGCGGCGCTCGTCGGGCGCGGCGCTAACCGGCTCGTACAGGCTCAGCTCGAAGTCCTCGTCCTGTTCGAGCGCTTCGAGGCGGACGAGGTCGGCGACGGCCGTGCGCGGGTTGTGGTCGGCCTTGTACCCCTCGGGGATCGCGTTGCCGTACTTGCGCAGCAGCTCGGCGGCGCGCTCCTCGCCGACCTCGGCGTTGAGCGCCTCGGCGAACCCGTCCGACCAGGACCGGGCGGCCTCGACGAGCTTGGCCTCCAGGCGGTCCTTGTCGGCGTCGCTGAGGTGCTGGAGTTCGGTGCCCGGCTCGACGCGGACCACGAAGTGCAGCCGGGAGAGAATCGATTCGGTGTTCCAGGCGGTGAAGTCGACGCTGATACCGCCCAGTTCCTCCTTCAGGATGTCGATGATCCTGAGGCGTACGCCGGTGGTGTAGCGGTCGCGCGGGAGGTAGACCAGCGCGGAGTAGTAGCGCCCGTACTCGTCCTGGCGGAGGTAGAGCCGCAGCCGGCGGCGCTCCTGGAGGTAGAGCACGGAGGTGACGATGGACCGCAGTTCGTCGGCGGACGTCTGGAACAGTTCGTCGCGCGGGTAGGTCTCCAGGATCTGGAGCAGATCGCGCCCGTCGTGGCTGTTGGGCGAGAACCCGGCGCCCCGCAGGACGTCCTCGACCTTGCGGCGGACGACGGGCACCCGGCGCACGGACTCGGTGTAGGCGGCCGAGGAGAACAACCCTAGAAAGCGCCGCTCACCGATGACATTGCCCTTGGCGTCGAACTTCTTCACGCCCACGTAGTCGAGGTAGGACGGCCGGTGGACGGTGGCCCGGCTGTTGGCCTTCGTCAGGACGAGGAGCTTGTGCTCCCGGGCCTTGGCGCGGGCGTCGGCGGGCAGCCGTTCGAAGGAGGAGCTGACGGGGTGCTGGTCGGGTCCGGAGTGGTGCGGGTCGGACCGCAGGATGCCGAGGCCGGTACCGGCGACGGCGGACAGCGAGTCGTCCTCGCGCAGCTCGTACTCCCGGTACCCCAGGAAGGTGAAGTGGTCGTCGGCGAGCCAGCGCAGCAGCTCGCGGGCCTCCTCCACCTCCTGTTCACGCAGGTCGTCGGCGGTGTGCTCGGCGGGCAGGCCGTCGGCGATACGGACCGCCGCCTCCCGCATCTTCTCCCAGTCCTCGACGGCCTCGCGGACGTCGGACAGGACGCGCAGCAGATCGTTGTTGATCTGCTTGAGGTCCGCCCGGTCGGTCTCGCGGTCGATCTCGACGTGGATCCAGGACTCGATGTGCGCGTCGTGCGGCAGCGTCTCGCCATTGGCCACGGCGGCGGAGGCCGCGGCGACGGCGGCGGTGTCGGTGATCAGTTCGACGAGTCTGCCGGTGACATCGCGCCGTACGACGACCTGCGGATGGATGACGACATGGATCCCGCGCCCCTGCCGTGACAGCTCATTGGTCACGGAGTCGACGAGGAAGGGCATGTCGTCGGTGACGACCTCGACGACGGAGTGGCTGCACGTCCAGCCGTTCTCCTCGACGGTCGGGGTGTGCACCCGTACGTTGGCCGTGCCCTGGGGGCGATTCTCGGCCAGTCGGTAGTGGGAGTGGGCGGCTCCGAAGACGTCGACCGGGTCACGGCCGCTCAGGTCCTCCGGGGCGGTGTGCAGGTAGTAGCGCTGGAGGAACGCGAGCACGGTGTCGTGGTCCGGGATGTCGGACGTGCTCTCGCTCGTCGTCCCAGTCGGTAGATACCCCCCGACCGGGCTGTTCTCAGCTACCCGGGCGGCCCGTTCGAGCAGCTCGGCCTTGGCTTCGTCCAGCTTGGTCTGCATTGTCCTCTGGCTCCTGTCGCGCGCCGTTGCGTGACGCAGAAGGAAGTACGAACTCGTCCCCTCCGACGCGCCACCACGACACGGGGTGTCCGGTCTGATTCGACGCTATGCCGCAGGGTGAGATGAGCGGGGGGTAATCAGCCATTCTCGATACCCGACAAGGGTGTGACGCTGCTCTCGGCGGCGTCCGACCAGTGGGCGCACCCGGCGTCCCGGGAGCCCTGGTGGCTCCCTCCCGCCCGCGAGGACCAGCGACCGCCGCCCGGACACGGATGTCGTCCGTGTCCACCGGGCGCAGGGCAGGGACGAACGCGTCCCCGCGAGCTATCGCGCTGATCACGCCACAAGGCTATCCCTCCGGACGGGGGGCACGTCATGAGCCGTATGTGTACAAAACACGGGCCCGAACTTTGACGTTCCACACAGTGCCCCTCGCGCACTTTTGAGCTTACCTCCGCGCAACCGAGCCTATACGCGCCACCGGGGAAGCCATAGCCTGACGAGGAGAGCCCTGCGGTATCGAGGGGAGCCCACCATGACGGCCAAGATCCGGATCGTGACCGGCGACGCGGCGGAGTCACTGGAGGTCCTGTACCCCTACCAACGCCTCCGCGAGGAGGGGTACGAGGTCCATGTCGCCGCTCCCAGGGTCTGTCGTTCGGATCATGCCGGCTTCGGGTCACGGTGCCTGGTGACCGCCGGTGAGCGGGGCGTGGTGCGTGCGGCCGCAAGGCGGAGGAGGGCGTCGACGCGATGGGGGTACCTCCCGCTCGAACGAAGTCGAGAGTGGGGGAGTCGGCGAGTGACGACAACGCGGCTGGGGGTCCCCCACGCCCTTGAGGCAGTGAGGGAGTGCGTGCCACGCCCCGCGGCCCAGGCGTGATCCGAACGACAGGCCCTAGCCGCGAACAGCTTCGCTTCGTGGTCCACGACTTCGAACCGGGCTACGACACCCACACCGAGAAGCCCGGTTACAGCTGGCCCGCCGACCTGGCCTTCTCCGAGGTCGACCCCGGTCAGTACGTCGCCGTCGTCGTCCCCGGCGGCCGGGCCCCGGAGTATCTGCGCAACGACCCCGAGCTGCGCAAGATCCTGAAGTCCTTCTTCGACACCGACAAACCGGTGGCCCAGATCTGCCACGGCCGCTGCTCACGGCGGCCGTGGACGCGCTGCACGGCCGCCGCGTCACCGCCCACCCCGCGCTCGAACTCGACAAGCAGGCCGCCGGCGCGACCTTCCAGGACGCCGAGGCCGTCGTCGACGGCACCCTCGTCTCCGCCCGCGCCTGGCCGGACCACTCCGGCTGGATGCGGGAGTTCCTCACGGTGCTGCGGGCGAAGGCGCCGGTGACGTGAGAGGGGCGAAGGGTAAGGGGGGGCCGGGGTGGTGGGCCGGGGGTTACGCGGCGAGCCGCTCGGCCTCCTCGACGGCCTCCTCCAGGGTGTCCACGACGGGCACCCCGACCCCCTCCAGGCTGGCCCTGCTGTGGGAGCCCCCGGTGTAGAGCACGGCCTGCGCGCCGACATGCCGGGCGGCGACGGCGTCATCGGCGGCGTCCCCGATCACCACGGTCCGTCTCGGCTCCACGCCCACGAGCCGGCGCAGATGCCGCACCATGTGCTCGGTCTTGCTGCCGCCGGAGGGGCCGGTGCGCCCGTCGACCCGCACGAAATGCGGCTCGATCCCGAACCCGCGCACCAGCGGCACCAGTTCCTCGTGCACATACATGCTGAGAATCGACTGACTGCGCCCGGCGGAGAGCCACTCGGTGAGCAGCCCCGGCACCCCCTCGGTCAGCCCGCACCCGATCCGGTGCTCCGCGTAGTACCGGTGAAAGACCACATCCATGGCCTCCCACTCCTCGTCCGTGGGCAGCCGCCCGATCAGCCGCTCGTAGAACTTCGGCACCGGCACGCAGTACAGCTCCCGGTACCGCTCCAGCGTGATCGGCTCGATCCCCAGCTCCGCGAACGCGGCGTTCGTCGCCCCGATGATCGCCTCGTTGTCATGGAACAGCGTCCCGTTCCAGTCCCAGACGATATGCGCCCCGACTCCGTTCATCCCCATACCCAGAACGTACCCCGCACCACCGACAACGCATTCCCCCGGCCTACCCGCCTACCCGCCTACTCAGCTGCGGGCAATCGTGCCGCTAAGGGCGGCACGGGTGGGCGCGGCGGCACCCCGCAAGCGCCGGTGAGCGAAACCCCGCCCCAGCTCAGCCCCGGCCGAGGGCACCGCTCAGCCCCCCAACCCCACAAGGTTCGGAATCTCCTGCGTCGCGTACCAGAGCAGCTCATGATCATCCGCCCCGTCCACGATGAACTGCGCGTCGTCGTCCCCCTGATCCGCCGCCCCCAACGCGTCCGCCGCCTCCCCCACCTCCCCCTCCGCCTCCAGGGAGTCGACATGCACGGCCGCGGCCTTCCCCAACGACACCGGCCCGGCCACCCGCACCTCCCCGAGCGCCACCGGATCGAGCCCCCGATCGGGATCGGCCACCGCGTCCCGGTCCGCCACATCCACGGCCACGACAACCCTCCGCCGAGCCGCCCCCGGATCCACGGCCACCAACCGCAACGACGCGAGCGCCGCCCGGTTCAACGCCGCGTACTCCAACTCCTCGATGTCGTCGGACAGATACCACTCCCGCAGAGCCGGCGTGACGGCGTACGCGACGAACGCCCCCTCCCCCAGCTCACCCGTCTTGTACGCCTCGGCGAGCCCGGGAAGGGTCAGGGGGACGTAGACGCGCATCGCAGTCCGCTTTCGTAGTCGTGGTCTCGGAGCGCCCCGGAGCGTTTCGACGGTTCGTCCGGCGTTCTTCCAGCCCGTTCCCGCGAAGCCCCCGGAGGGCCTTCAGGATACGTGCGGGCGTCCCCTTTCGAGCCCCCGCCCAGCCCTCCGCACGCGTCCACCCCGGGCCCGCCGTCTCACCCGGCACACCCCCGCCCCGCCGGGCCCGGCACCCCTCCCCGTCACCCTGATAGGTGAACCTCCCCCGCCCCCCGTCGGCCCCCCGCGCTCCCTTGCGACGCCCCCCGCCGGTCTCGTACAAGATCCCCAACACCAAGTTACCCACTGGTACTCGCAGCCTCACCGACGAACGGGGATCTCCGATGAACAAGGTCATGACCAGGACCAAGCGCCACCCCGGCACCCGCCCACCCGTCCGCCACGACCCCCGCCGCCCCGGCCGCACCCCGTCCCGCACGACCGCCGCCCCGTCCCTCACCCACCCCCGCCCCACCGACCGCTTCGCCGACCTCCTCCTCGCCGTACTGAGCGGTCGCCGCCCGGTCCACAGCATGCTGCGCCACACCGCGGGCCGGGCCTACGACGACCTGGCCCGGCTCGCCGAACAGGGCCTCCTGCGCTTCACCCACGGCGCCCACCCCGTCGTCCGCGACATCGGCTACTACGTGGCCGACCGCGGCGCCCTGGAGGTCTTCGCCCGCATCGGCGCGGGCGACCGCCTGCGCGCGATGGCCTTCCGCCTGGAACACGGCCCCGACCACCGCTGGCGCTGCACAGCCGTGGAACTCGGCGGCCCGAAGCACCCCCACCCGGACGACGACTGAGCACCCCCACGCCAGGCACACCGGGCACACGCGGCCCGCCCGGCACGCGGCCTCGGCCGGAACGCACGAAGGGCCGGACACCCGAAGATGCCGGCCCTTCACAGCCTCACGGCCTACTACTGCTCACCACTCATGGTCACCGCTCACCACTCATGGTCACTACTCGCCGCTCACCACTCACCGCTCGCAGAGCGGCGGCCCTCACCTACTTCTTACGGCGACGGCTGGTCTTCGCCTGCTGCTTGCGGCGCTCCGCCCGCGTGAGGCCGTCGGCCTCGGAGCGGACGGGCTCGTCCTCGGGCAGATCGCCCTCGACGATGCCGCCCTCGCCGTCGACGGTCGGCGCGGAGAAGTGGAGACGGTCACGGCGCTGCGGGGCCTCCAGCCCCTTCGCACGGATCTCCGGCCGGGACGCACCCGCCTGGGCCGGCACCGCGTCGCTCTTGTCGAGGGACGGCTTCGTGTCCTCGACCGGGACCTCCTCGACCTGCTGCTCGACCTGGACCTCCAGGTTGAACAGATAGCCGACGGACTCCTCCTTGATGCCCTCCATCATGGCGGTGAACATGTCGAAGCCCTCGCGCTGGTACTCGACCAGCGGGTCCTTCTGGGCCATCGCGCGCAGGCCGATGCCCTCCTGGAGGTAGTCCATCTCGTAGAGGTGCTCACGCCACTTGCGGTCCAGCACCGACAGCACCACCCGGCGCTCCAGCTCCCGCATGATCTCGGAGCCGAGCTGCGCCTCACGCGCCTCGTACTGCTCGGTGATGTCGTCCTTGATGGACTCGCCGATGAACTCGGCGGTCAGCCCGGCCCGGTCCCCGGCGGCCTCCTCCAGCTCCTCGACGGTGACCTTCACCGGGTAGAGCTGCTTGAAGGCGCCCCACAGCCGGTCGAGGTCCCACTCCTCGGCGAAGCCCTCGGCGGTCTCGGCGGTGATGTACGCGTTGATGGTGTCGTCCATGAAGTGCTGGATCTGCTCCTGGAGGTCCTCGCCCTCCAGAACGCGCCGGCGCTCGCCGTAGATGACCTCACGCTGCCGGTTGAGGACCTCGTCGTACTTGAGGACGTTCTTCCGGGTCTCGAAGTTCTGCTGCTCGACCTGCGACTGGGCGGAGGCGATCGCGCGGGTGACCATCTTGTTCTCGATCGGGACGTCGTCCGGCACGTTCGCCATGGACATCACGCGCTCGACCATCTGGGCCTTGAAGAGACGCATCAGGTCATCGCCGAGCGACAGATAGAAGCGGGACTCGCCCGGGTCGCCCTGACGGCCGGAACGACCGCGCAGCTGGTTGTCGATCCGGCGGGACTCGTGCCGCTCGGTGCCGAGGACGTACAGCCCGCCGAGGTCCTTGACCTCCTCGAACTCCGCCTTCACCGCCTCCTCGGCCTTCGCGAGCGCCTCGGGCAGGGCGTGCGCCCACTCCTCGATGTGCTCCTCGGGGTCGAGACCGCGCTGCCGCAGCTCCGCCTCGGCGAGGTCGTCGGGGTTGCCGCCGAGCTTGATGTCCGTACCGCGGCCGGCCATGTTCGTCGCGACGGTCACGGCGCCCTTGCGGCCGGCCTGGGCGACGATCGTCGCCTCCCGGTCGTGCTGCTTGGCGTTGAGCACCTCGTGCTGGACGCCGCGCTTGCTCAGCTGCTGCGACAGGTACTCGGACTTCTCGACCGACGTCGTACCGACGAGGATCGGCTGGCCCTTCTCGTGCTTCTCGACGATGTCGTCGACGACCGCCTCGAACTTCGCGACCTCGGTGCGGTAGATCAGGTCGGACTGGTCCTTGCGGACCATCGGCCGGTTGGTCGGGATCGGGACGACACCGAGCTTGTAGATCTGGTGGAACTCGGCGGCCTCGGTCATCGCCGTACCGGTCATGCCGCAGAGGCCGGGCCGTTCCTTGCCGTTGTGGTCGTGGCGCTTGTAGAGGCGGAAGAAGTTCTGCAGGGTGATCGTGGCGAGCGTCTGGTTCTCGTCCTTGATGTCCACCCCTTCCTTCGCCTCGATCGCCTGGTGCATGCCCTCGTTGTAGCGGCGACCGGCGAGGATACGGCCGGTGTGCTCGTCGACGATCATGACTTCGCCGTCCATGACGACGTAGTCCTTGTCCTTCTTGAAGAGCTCCTTGGCCTTGATGGCGTTGTTCAGGTAGCCCACCAGAGGGGTGTTCACCGACTCGTAGAGGTTGTCGATGCCCAGCCAGTCCTCGACCTTGGAGACGCCGGACTCGTGGATGGCGACCGTGCGCTTCTTCTCGTCGACCTCGTAGTCGCCGGTCTCCTCGATGCCCTTGAGGGGCTGGCCGGGCTCGCCCTTCTTCAGACGCGTGACCAGCTTGGCGAAGTCGCCGTACCACTTGGTGGCCTGGTCGGCCGGGCCGGAGATGATCAGCGGCGTACGGGCCTCGTCGACGAGGATGGAGTCGACCTCGTCGACGATCGCGAAGTTGTGGCCGCGCTGGACCAACTCGTCCTTGGACCACGCCATGTTGTCGCGGAGGTAGTCGAAGCCGAACTCGTTGTTCGTGCCGTAGGTGATGTCGCACGCGTACTGCTCGCGACGCTGGGCCGGCGTCATGTTGGCCAGGATGCAGCCGACCTCCAGGCCCAGGAACTTGTGGACGCGGCCCATCATCTCGGAGTCGCGCTCGGCCAGGTAGTCGTTGACCGTGATCAGGTGGACGCCTTCGCCGGACAGCGCGTTCAGATACGCGGGCAGCGTGCCGACGAGGGTCTTGCCCTCACCGGTCTTCATCTCGGCGACATAGCCGAGGTGCAGGGCGGCGCCGCCCATGATCTGCACGTCGTAGTGACGCTGGCCGAGTGCGCGCTTGGCGCCCTCGCGCACGGTGGCGAACGCCTCGGGGAGCAGGTCGTCGAGGGTCTCACCGTCGGCGTACCGCTGCTTGTACTCCTCGGTCAGGGCGCGCAGCTCGGCGTCGGAGAGGTCGACGAAGTCCTCTTCGATGGAGTTGACCTGGTCCGCGATGCGGTGCAGCTTGCGCAGGATCTTGCCTTCGCCTGCACGCATGAGCTTCGAGAGGACGGACACGGGGTTTTGTCTCCTTGCCGATCGGGCCTGGGACGGTCGGTTTCAATGACAGAATGACAGTTGGCAGTTTTCCATCACAGCTTGGGCAACGGCCATCGTAAGCGAGGACCCCGCCGTGCCGGGAGGTCTGGCAGTGACAGCTACCAGGACAACGGGTGGGCGTTGCGGATGGTGCCGCGTTCCGCACACGAAATGCGCGAATTGTGACCGCCCCCTCACGCACCGCCGCGAAGCGGAACCGCCGCGAACAGGATGGCGTCCTTCCGCTCCGCCGAGCAGAATCGCCCGATGGACCCCGTCACCCTGACCACCGAGCGCCTGCTGCTGCGCACCGTGGACCGGCGCGACACCGACAAGGTGTACGCGGCCGCCCAGGACCCTGACATCCAGCGCTGGACCACGATCCCCTCACCGTACTTGCGTGAGCACGCGGCGGGTTTCGTAGAACAGTCCGTCCCCGAAGGCTGGGCCGACGCCTCCATGTTCACCTTCGGCGTCTTCCTGCCCTCCGGTGAACTGGCGGGCATGCTCGGCATCACCATGCGCTCCCCCGGCACAGGCGAGATCGGTTTCTGGGCCACCAGGGAACACCGCCGCAACGGCTACATCACCGAGGCCACCCGCGCCGTCGCCCGCTGGTCCTTCACCGCACTCGGCCTCGACCGCCTCGAATGGCGGGCCGAGGTCGGCAACACCGCCTCCCGCGCGGTAGCCGAACACTCCGGCTTCCACCTGGAAGGCACCCTCAGATCCGCCCTCGACAACAACGGAACCCGCCGCGACTGCTGGCTCGCCTCCCTACTCCCCTCAGACCTCGACCTCCCCGCCACTACCCCGTACCTACCGGCCACCCCACCCGGCCCACCGGGCGCTTAGCCCAAGCCCACACCCCTTCCAGCCCGCCCTCCGCTTGAGAACAAGGCCGCACTCCTTCCAGCCCGTCCGGCGTTTGAGGACAAGGCCGCACCCCTTCCAGCCCGTCCGGCGTTTGAGGACGAGGCCGCACCCCTTCCAGCCCGTCCGGCGTTTGAGGACAAGGCCGCACCCCTTCCAGCCCGTCCGGCGTTTGAGGACAAGGCCGCACCCCTTCCAGCCCGTCCGGCGTTTGAGGACGAGGCCGAAGGCCGACAGGGGGGTCTGGGGGCGCAGCCCCCAGGGGCCGGCCGGGGTCGAAGGGGCAGCGCCCCTGGGGATGGGACGGGTAGGGGCGGCGGGGGCGGAAAACCCGGCACCCGCACCGATCCAAGCCCCAGCACAGCCCCCACACCCACGCCCGTCCCCCTCCCCTCCTCTCCTCTCCCCACCCCATCCCCGCAGCTCACCCCCCACTGTCAGACCCCTCCCCTACCCTGCGGAGCATGACCTCCCTCCCGCGCCCCATCACAGAACTCACCGCAGACGAGGCCCGCCGCATCGCCCTACGGGCCCAGGGCTTCCTCGGCGCCCCGGACCGCAGATCCGGCGTCCGAGGCGTCCTGCGACACCTGGGCGCGGTCCAGCTCGACACCATCTCGGTCCTCGCCCGCTCCCACGAACTCATCCCGTACGCCCGCCTCGGCCCGGTCGGCCGCACCACGGTCGACAGGGCCTACTGGACGGACACGCACGCCTTCGAGTACTGGTCCCACGCCGCCTGCATCCTCCCCATCGAGGAATGGCCCCACTTCGCCTTCCGCCGCCGCGCCTACCGCGCCCGCCCCCACTGGAACCACCAACTCCCGGACGGCGCCTACGACCGCGTCGTCAAACAGCTCCGCACCGAGGGCCCCCTCACGGCCACGGAACTGGGCGGAGCCAAGCGCACCAGCGAGTGGTGGGACTGGTCCGGCGAGAAGGTCGCCGTGGAACGCGCCCTGATGTACGGCGAGGTGGTCTGCGTGGAACGCCGCGGCTGGAAGCGGGTGTACGACCTCGCCGAGCGCGCGATCCCCGCGGACCTCCTCCATGACGACCTGGACGACACGGAGTGCGTACGCCGCCTGGTCCGCCTGGCCGGCGAGGCCCTCGGCGTCGGCACCCGCGCGGACATCGCCGACTACCACCGCCTCAGGGGCGAGCAGTTCGACGCGGTGGTGGCCGACTCGGGCCTGGTCCCGGTGACGGTGGAGGGCTGGGCCAAGCCCGCCTGGGCCGACCCGGCGGCCCTGGCCGCACCTCCGCGCGGCCGGCACCGCACCACGCTCCTGTCCCCGTTCGACTCCCTGATCTGGGAACGGGCCCGCACGGAACGGATCTTCGGCTTCACCCACCGGCTGGAGGCCTACGTCCCCAAACAGAAGCGCGTGCACGGCTACTTCGCGATGCCTGTCCTGTCCGGCGGCCGGCTCGTCGGCCGGGTCGACCCCGCCCGCGACGGCCGCACCCTGGTCGCCAAACAGGTCACCCTCGACGGCCCCAAGGCGGTCCCGGCCGTGGCCCAGGCCCTCCTGGAAGCGGCGACCTGGGTCGACTGCACGGACGTACGCGTGGAACGCGTGGACGCCCCGGAACTGCGCGAGCCTCTGCTGCGCGCCCTGACCTAACGAATCTCGAGAATCTTCTCCCGCATCGCGTACACGACGGCCTCCATCCTGGAGTGCAGCTGCAGCTTCTCCAGGATGTTGCGCACATGGTTCTTCACGGTGTTCTCGGAAATGAACAGCTCTTTGGCGATGTCCCGGTTGTTCATCCCGGTCGCCACCAGTTTGAGCACTTCCAGTTCCCGGTCCGTCAGCCGCGGCGCCGGCACGAGCCGCCGCTCGTCGGTCCGCTGAATCATGGACTTGAACTCGGTGAGCAACTTCGACGCCATCGAGGGGCTGATCTGCGACTGCCCGTCGGCGACCGCGCGAATTGCCGTGGCCACCTCGTCGGTGGAGATCTCCTTGAGGAGATAACCGGTCGCCCCGGCTTTGATCGCGTCGTAGAGGTCGGCCTCCTCGTCGCTGATCGTCAGCATGATGATCTTCGCGCTGGGAGCCACCTCCTTGATGGAGGTGCACGCCTCGATACCACCGCGCTTGGGCATCCGCACATCCATCAGCACGATGTCCGGCAGCAGATCCGCGGCCTTGTCGACCGCCTCCGCCCCGTCACCGGCCTCGCCGACGACCTGGATGTCCTCCTCGGCGGCGAGCACGATCTCCAGACCGCGGCGGAAGAGCGCGTGGTCGTCCACGACGAGAACCCGGATCGGCTCCTTCCGCGGGGAGCCCTCGGCGGAGCCCATACCGACGGCACCCTCGTCGGCGTCCTCGTCACGCATCGGTCCGAAACTGCTGTCCGCCATCGTTCCTCCCCCTGAGGCCGTGGCCTGTGTTCCTGTGCCATTGCCAACCCAAGGCAACGACCCCCCGGTTGGGGCCGGTTCGGCCATGATTTCATGCCCGGCCCGCACTGGGGTGACAGAGCGGGCGGCAAGGGGTCGCACACCGGTGCCCCTGGGGGCGCACAAACGCTCCAGGGGCACCGGCTCAGCTGTCACCCGGCGCGGTCAGCCGCCGAGCGCGCCGCCCGCGGCGTCCGCGTGCGCCTGGGCGACCATCGGGTCCGTACTGAGGTGGATGACGCCGTAGTCGTAGGCGTGCCGCCGGTAGACGACACTGGGTTCCTTGGTCTCGGAGTCGACGAAGAGGTAGAAGTCGTGCCCGACCAGTTCCATCTCGTAGAGAGCCTGGTCGAGGGTCATCGGGGACGCCACATGGGTCTTCTCGCGGACGATGAGGGGGCCTTCGCCCTTCACCTCCAGCGAGCCGATCCGCTTGGTGGGCACGCCGTCCGGCTGCTCCTCGTCGGCGACGTATCCGTTGCCGTTGAGGGTCGCCACGCCCGGGACGTGGTCGGCGACCTCCGCGGCCGTGAGCCTGCGCGCGCCTCGGCGCGTGTAACGCTTGTCGTGCTGCTTGCGCAGCCGGGCTTCCAGCTTGTCCGCCGCCAGGTCGAGCGCCGCATACGGATCGCTTGCCGCTGCCTCCGCCCGGATCACCGGCCCGCGGGAGTGGAGCGTGATCTCCACCCGGTCACTGCGGTCGGCCTGTCGGGGGTTGGGCTCCTTGGACACCTCGACGTCGAGGCTGATCACCTTGCCGTCGAGCTTCTGGATCTTCTCCAGCTTCAGCTTCTCGGCCACGTGCTTGCGGAACCGCTCGGGCACCTCGGTCTTGCGGCCCTTGACGACGATGTCCACGCAGAACTCCGTTCCCGGATCGCTCCGCTCCACTGGCGGAGCATCTCCCTTGTGCACCAGGTTCCGGTGACTCCCGGAACCGCGGACTCGGTGACTTCCACCTCCTCCTCCCCCGTGGGCAAGATCTCCACCCACCGACGCGGGGTGATTCGGAAAATCCGCAGCGCAGCATTCGGATATGTGGTGAACGGCCGGGGCCATTCCCTCACAACCGAACATATCTCGCTCGGACGGATGTCGTCACCCTCTACCGAGACGTACCTCCGTTCAGGTGAATTGGCCCTCTTACCACCTGCAACGATGCAAGATCTCTGTCAGTTCCGGTTTATTTGGAAAGAGTCGGGGGGGCGCGGCGACCACCGCCGCTCTGATGCCGTCTCCGGCTCCCTCCGCACCCGCCATTCCCGTCACCCCTCGTGTTCGCACCGCGTTCTCCGCCATTCGTCGCGCATCGAACTCCCCCGTTCCGGCGGCCCCTCCTTCCCGGGCCGCCCGCACCGCACGTGCCGCCTCCGCGAGCGAGGCACCGGTGGTCATCAGGTCGTCCACCAGCACGACCGCGCCACCGCCCAGCAGCCGGGTACCCCCGGCGGCCACTTCCAGCGCACCCGCGAGGTTGTCCAGCCGCTGCCGGGAGTCCAGCCCCGACTGGTCGGCCACGGTCCGTCGCTGCCGCAGCACCCCGGCCACCCGGGCCGACGTCCCGGTGCGCCGCAGCTCCCCGGCCGCCGCGAGGGCGATCCGCCGGGCCGGGTCGTGCCCCCGCGCCCGCACCGCCCGCCGCGCGGACGGCACCGGAACCAGCAGCACCGGCCCGTCACCGCCCGCCCGTACGGCCCCCGCCAAGGCCGAGCCGAGCGGTCCGGCGAGCGCAAGCGCACCCCTTTCCTTGTGCGCGATCAGCGTGGCCCGCACCGCGTCCTCGTACGGCGCCGCCGCGTGCGCCACGGGCAACCCCGACGGTTCCGGAACCGGCCGTACCCGGCACGGTGCGGCCCCTGTCAGAGCGGCGCGGCACTCCGGGCAGAGCACCGCGCGAGGCCTTCCACAGCCTCCGCACTCGGCCGGCAGCACCAGATCCGTGAGGTCCTGCCACCACCCCCGCATGCCCACCACTGTGCCAACGCGTACGAAGCCCTGCCACCCCTGTGGACAACCGCCTGTGGACAACTCGGCGCAACCACAAGGACGTTGTCACCCACACGAATGACGGGTGCCCAAGAAAGACCGAGCCCCACCACAAAAAGACCGAACAGGGCGAGGACCCGGTTGTGCCGCACAGCACGGCACGGCACGGCACGGCACGGCAGGACATGGCAGGGCGCCGCGGGTCACCCCCGCGGCGCCCCTCGCCCGGCGCTCAGCCCGGATAGACCGGCGCCGACCCTTCCTTGACCACCGTCTGCCACTGCGCGCCCGGTGCCAGCCGGACGATCCCGTCGGCCGAGTGCGCGACCAGCGGCTGGCTCTCGTCCTCCGACGCGGCGACCTCGTCCACCCCGGTGAGCGCGGAGGGCCCGGAGTCCGGCATCGGGGAGCCGTCGACCCGGACGTACCGCACCTGCTGCACACCACCGGATTCGCGCCCCACGACCACGAGCTGGCTGTCGCCCGCCCACGACATGGCGGTGACGTCCTCCAGATCCGGTGTCACGGACCGCAGTTCGACGATCGAGACGGTGGTGCTCTCCGCGTCGGCGTCCCGCTCGATGCGCCCGATGTACAGCGTCCGCTCGCCCTCGTTCTCCAGGATCAGCGCGACCCGCACCCCGTCGGCGGCCACCCGCACCGCCTCGATGCGCCCGTCCAGACCGGGCGTCCGGACCTCCAGCGGCTCACCCATGCCATCCGCCAGGACCAGCAGCCGGGGCTTGTCGGGGTCCCGGTCGGCCACCCACAGATCGCCCCGCCCGTCCCAACTGGGCGTCGTCAGCCGGTCCTTCGTGGTGGCACCGGCACTGCGCAGCACCGGATCGCCGAGCGTGCCCCCCGCCGTCAGCGGCGCCACATACAGCTCGCTCCCGTCGGCCGACACCCCGGCCGCCCGGTCCTCGCCCCGCGACACCGCCGCGGACCGCAGCTGCTTCTCGCCCTCACCGAGCGCACCGGGAACATCCGTCGGTGTGGTCACCGAGTTCCGCTCGGGCAGCCGCACGAGCTTGTGGTCACCGTCGATGAAGTACTCGTACTGCGCGCTCTTGTTGAAGCCGTGCGAGCCGATGATGTCGGCCTCGCCCCCACTCAGCTCGCACAGTTGTGTGCCGGTGGACCCCTGCAGCTCCACCGAGTCCACACCCGTGGGCATGTAGTCCTGGAGCGTGAGGAGGAGTTGGGCGGCCATCTCCCTGCACCGGCTGTCCGAGACCCGGTCGGCCTTCTTGTTCAGCGGCACGACCAGTCTGTTCTGGTCGTCGGGCGTCAGCGCCCGGGTGCCCTTCCGCAGGGCCGTACCGGAGGGGAAACTCGTCCGCGCGACCGGGTTGAGCCAGCTGGTGGGACCCTTCAGCAGGTCCCGGACCACCTGGGTCACCGGGTCGACCTGGCTGCGCACATAGACCGGGTCGGCGACCGTCCCCGGCTCCCCGGACTGCGCGGCGGAGGTGAAGTAGTACTTGTTGATGGACTTGTAGTTGCGCTCGAAGTCCGATCTGCCGAGCACCACCCCCGGCGGCAGCCGGTCGATACGCCACTGCTGGGTGTCCTTCACGCGCGTGAGGTGCACGGTCTTGCTGTACTCCCCACCGGCGGGTGTGTACGCGTGCTGCCCGTCCACCAGGGCGACCTTGGTACCGGACAGCTCGATCCGGGCCTCGTCGGCATCCGGCCGCTTCCCCGTGACATGGGTGTACGGAATGGGCGACGCGACGAGGACCGTGGTCGACTCGCTCGGCTCCCAGCTCTTGAGCGCCTCACCGGTCAGGTACTTGCGCGCGGTCTCATAGTCCAGGTCGTCGCTGGTCAGGGCCTCCAGAAAACCCTGCACGATCTCCTGCGGCTCGGCGTCCTCCGCGGGCGGCAGCGCGAAGACCCGCACCTTCGCGTCCTGCCTCGGCGTGGACTCGACATCACGCATGTCCCCGCTGTCCGGCATCGAGGCGCACCCCGCCAGCAGTACGGACCCGATGCCGAGGTACACGGTCGCCCGCGTCGGACGCCCTCGGCCGCGTCTCACCCGGTCAGCGCCCACGGAATGCCTCCCCCTGCTCGTGCCGCCGCTCCGCGTCGCGCTCCGCCGGCCTCTCCTCCGCCCGCCCCGCACCGTCGTCGGACCGCCGCGCGGGCGGAGCCTGGGGCGGTGGCGCCGACGGACCACCGGGCCGGGGCACCACACGCGCGCCGTTGCCCGGCAGCGCCGTCGGGTCGGCCGTGGGAGCCGCTCCGGCGCCCGGCCGGGGCCCTATGGCCGTCCGCGCGGCCCCGTGCTCACCGGCCTGCACCGGCACCGTGGCGAGCTTGCCGCTGCCGTCGAGCGGGAGACCGGCGTCGTTGAGTCCACGGTTGCGCCGGGAGTCCTTCGGCTCCAGGGGTATCGGGGACCCCCGCAGCGGCTCGTCCGCCGTCCTCGGCAGGGTGAGCCGGAACTGCGAACCGCCGCCCGGCTCGCCCCACGCCTGCAGCCAGCCCCCGTGCAGCCGGGCGTCCTCCAGGGCGATGGACAGCCCCAGTCCCGTACCACCGGTGGTACGCGCGCGTGCCGGGTCGGCCCGCCAGAAACGGCTGAACACCCGGGTCGCCTCGCCCGGCTTGAGTCCCACCCCGTAGTCCCGCACCGCGACCGCGACCGCGCCGCCCGCCGCCGCCAGCTTGACCACGACGTCCTTGCCCTCGCCGTGCTCCACGGCGTTGACCACGAGGTTGCGCAGCACCCGCTCCACCCGCCGGGCGTCGGCCTCGGCCACCACGGGCTGCTGGTCCCCCAGCACCCTTATCCGCGTGCTCTTGCGCTCCGCGAGCGGCTCGGCCCCGCTGACGACCTTCCGCACGACCTCGCGCAGGTCTATCGGCTCGGCCTCCAGGGCCGCCGCGCCCGCGTCGAACCGGCTGATCTCCAGCAGATCCGCGAGCAGCGACTCGAACCGGTCCAGCTGGTCGG
The DNA here is from genome assembly GCF_009184865.1 of Streptomyces phaeolivaceus. Lineage (NCBI taxonomy): Bacteria > Bacillati > Actinomycetota > Actinomycetes > Kitasatosporales > Streptomycetaceae > Streptomyces > Streptomyces phaeolivaceus. Next base: position 3,935,018 of record NZ_CP045096.1, read on the forward strand.
CGAGCAACTCGGCCGACCGCGCGGTCACCGGGTCGAAGTCCACGCGCGCGTCATGGATGACGTCCGCGGCCATCCGGACGGTCGTCAGGGGCGTCCGCAGCTCGTGCGACACATCGGAGACGAACCGCCGCTGCATCCGCGACAGGTCCTCCAGCTGCTGGATCTTCAGCTGCAGATTCTGCGCCATCTTGTTGAAGGCCTCGCCGAGCCGCGCGATGTCGTCCTCGCCGCTGACCTTCATCCGTTCCTGAAGCCGCCCGGCGGACAGCCGCTCGGCGATCCCGGCCGCCATCCGCACGGGCGTGACGACCTGCCGCACCACGAGCCAGGCGATGGCCCCGAGCAGTACGACCACGAACAGCCCGGCCGTCGCCAGCGTCCCCTTGACCAGGCTGAGGGACTTCTCCTCCTGGGTGAGCGGGAAGAGGAAGTACAGCTGGTACGTGTCCCTGTTGGGGTCGCTGATCTCCTTGCCGATGATCAGCGCCGGCTGGGACTCCTGGCCGTTGTCGTAGTGGATCCGTGTGTAGCTCTGGACGGCGCTGGTGCCGTCGCCGACGCGCTCGCGCAGCTCCACGGGCACGCTGACGTCCCACCTCACGCCCCCCGAGACACGCGGTCCGAGGCCCCCGGTGTCGCCGTCGGAGGAGGCGGGGCTGAGCGTCACCACGTCAAACGCGCCCTGGCCGCCGCTGGACAGCGAGTTCACCAGGTTGGTCATCCACTCGACGACGTTCTGCACCCGGTCGCCGTCCGGATCCACGATGTCGTTCCCGGCCGCGCTCGCCTCGTCGTCCGCCTTCTGCTCGGCGACCGTGAAACCACCGGTGGCCTGGCTCTGCGAGGCCTTGACCTTGGCGTCCAGCAGACCGTTGCGGACCTGACCGATGACGACGAAGCCCAGCAGCAGCACGACACTGAGCGACATCAGCAGGGTCGTCACGACGATCCTGAGCTGGATGTTGCGCCGCCACAGCCGCATCACGGGCAGCAACGGGCGCCGCACCCAGCGCACGAACAGCCTCAGAACCGGGCTGCCCTGGACTCCGCCGTGGAGCAACCCGCCCTCAAGGAGACGCCCCCAGCGGGAACCCGCCGACTTCCGGCCGACAGGCCGCTCCGCGCGGGTCCCCGGCTGGCCGGGCGCCGAAGCGGCACTGTCACCGGACATGTCAGCTGGGCCCTGCCTTGTATCCGACACCACGGACGGTCACCACGATCTCCGGCCGCTCCGGGTCCTTCTCGACCTTGGAACGCAGCCGCTGCACATGAACGTTCACCAGACGGGTGTCCGCCGCGTGACGGTACCCCCAGACCTGCTCCAGCAGGACCTCCCGGGTGAACACCTGCCACGGCTTGCGCGCCAACGCGACCAGCAGATCGAACTCCAGCGGCGTCAGGGCGATCGACTGCCCCTCTCGCTTCACCGAGTGCCCGGCCACATCGATGACCAGGTCACCTATGGCGAGCTGCTCCGGCGCCGGCTCCTCCGACCTCCTCAGCCTGGCCCGGATCCGGGCCACCAGCTCCTTCGGCTTGAACGGCTTCACGATGTAGTCGTCCGCGCCCGACTCCAGGCCGACCACCACATCGACAGTGTCGCTCTTGGCCGTGAGCATCACGATCGGCACCCCGGACTCCGCCCTGATCAGACGGCACACCTCGATCCCGTCCCGGCCCGGCAGCATCAGATCCAGCAGCACCAGATCCGGTTTGGCCTCACGGAACGCGGCCAGCGCCTTGTCGCCGTCGGCTACGAAAGACGGCTCAAAACCTTCACCACGCAACACAATGCCGAGCATCTCGGCCAGTGCGGTGTCGTCGTCGACGACAAGGACTCGTCCCTTCATGAATGCCATCATCCCATTAACTAAATCGTTACCTGGCGTGACCTGTCACACAGCTCTGCAAGCGCATCAGGAGTCACCGGCGATACGGCCCCTTCCTCGGTGACGATCGCCGTCACCAGCTCGGGCGGCGTCACATCGAACGCCGGGTTGTACGCCTGGGTCCCCAGCGGTGCCACCGCGATCCCCCCTCCCGCCTCCGCTCCCGCCACCGGCACCTGAGGCGCGGTGATCTCCGTCACCTCATGGCCGGCACGCTGTTCCACCTCGATGGACGCCCCGTCCGGGGTGTCCGGATCCACCGTCGTCACCGGCGCCACCACGATGAACGGCACATGGTGGTACCGGGCGAGCACCGCGAGCGGATAGGTCCCGACCTTGTTCGCCACCGATCCGTCGGCGGCTATCCGGTCGGCTCCGACCAGCACCGCGTCCACCTCCCCTGCCGCGAACAGCGAGCCCGCGGCATTGTCCGTGAGCAAGGTGTACGCCATTCCGCTGCGCGCCGCCTCATAAGCGGTCAGCCGGGCACCCTGGAGCAACGGCCGGGTCTCGTCCACCCACAGCCGCCGCAGCCGCCCCGACCGGTGCGCCGCGAGCGCCACCGCGAACGCCGTGCCCTCACCGCCCGACACCAGCGACCCGGTGTTGCAGTGCGTGAGCACCCGGTGCCCACCGCCCGGCAGCAACTCGTCCAGCAGCGCCAGCCCGTGCGCGGCCATCCGGGAACTCGCCTCGGCGTCCTCCCGGTGCAGCGCCCGCGCCGCGGCGAGCGCCGCCCCGGCCGCCGCCTTCCGGTCGCCCGTCCGGCCGAGCTCGGCCCGGTGCGCGGCCCGCGCCCGGCGCACACCTACCGCGAGGTTCACCGCGGTGGGCCGGGCGCCCGCCAACGCGTCGGCGGCCTCCTCCACCTCGAAACCGCGCGCGGCGGCGAGCGCGACGCCGTACGCCCCGGCGATCCCCAGCAGCGGCGCCCCGCGCACGGCGAGCGAACGGATCGCCTCCACCAGCGCGGGCGCGTCCGTGCACACCAGCTCGACCTCCTCGGCCGGCAGTCTCGTCTGGTCCAGCAGCACCAGGACCGGGCCCTCGGGGGGCTCGTCCCAGCGGATCGCCGGTATCCCGGTCGGCCGGATGTCGTCGCCGGATCGCGCGTACTGATCAGCCATGCGGTCAGTCTGCCCCCTATCCGTCGGACAATTGAAGGTGCGCAGCGCATACGGCCCCCGGTCACTTCCCGGACACCGCGTGGCACGATGGGCGCCAACCTGCCGCCGCGACCGCGGACGGGCACCGTGAAGGAGCGACGATGAAGGACACTCCGGGCTGGGCCTCGCCCGGATCCGCCCCCTCGGGCGGCCAGGAGCCGGACCAGCAGGGCTCCGCGCAGCCGACGGACCAGCCGGACCGGACCGGCGCCGACCAGGCGCAGCCGGCCGGACAGGGCGGCGCGGACCAGGTGCAGCCGCCGTCCAAGTGGTCCAAGGAGCAGCCGCCGCCCGCCCAGTGGTCCGCTCCGACCCCGCAGGCCCCCGGCCAGACCCCACCACCGCCGCCCGTCCCGGGCTGGGGCGGCCACCCCGGCCCCCAGCAGCCGGGCCCCGGCGGCTACGGCCCGCCCGGACGGGGCGGCGGCTGGGGCGGCCCCCCGCCCGCGGCCAAGCCCGGTGTGATCCCGCTGCGCCCGCTGGGCATCGGCGAGATCCTCGACGGCGCGGTCTCCACCATGCGCACGCACTGGCGCACGGTCCTCGGCATCTCGCTGGCCGTCGCGGTCGTCACCCAGATCGCGGTCATCCTGCTCCAGGGCCTGGTCCTCAACGACGCCGCGAGCTCGGACGCCCTCAACGACCCGACCGCCACCCCCGGCGAGCTGGGCCGCGCGCTGGGCGACACCCTGGTGAGCACCTCCGTCGTCATGGTCATCTCCCTGCTGGGCACGATCATCGCGACGGCCCTGCTGACGACCGTGACCAGCCGCGCCGTCCTCGGCAGGTCCGTGACCACCGCCGAGGCCTGGCGGGACGCCCGCCCGCAGCTCTTCCGGCTGGGCGGCCTGACCGTCCTGCTGCTTGTGATCGCCGCCCTGATCATGGCCGTCGGCGTCCTGCCCGGCGTCCTCCTCGCCGCCGTGGGCTCCGCCGGCGGGGGCGTCCTCCTCGCCGTCCTCGGCGGACTCGGCGCGTTCGTCGTCACCGTGTGGCTGATGATCCGCTTCTCGCTCGCCTCGCCCGCCCTGATGCTGGAGAAGCAGGGCGTCCGCAAGTCGCTGGGCCGCTCCGTGAAGCTGGTGCGCGGCTCCTGGTGGCGGGTCCTCGGCATCCAGCTGCTCGCCGCGATCATCGCCTACGTCGTCGCGTCGATCGTCGTGATCCCCTTCTCCTTCGCGGGCGCGGCCCTGGACGGGGACGGCATCTCCGGCCTCATCACCACCGGCGGCGCCGCACTCGGCTGGACCTACCTCGTCATCAGCGGCGTCGGCGCGGTGATCGGCTCGACGCTCACCTTCCCGATCAGCGCGGGCGTCACCGTGCTCCTCTACATCGACCAGCGCATCCGCCGCGAGGCCCTCGACCTCGAACTGGGCCGCGCCGCCGGCCTCCAGGGCTACGGCGACGCCCCGGGCGCCACCACCCCGGGGAGCTGATGGGGTGGGACTGCCGGGGGGAGCACTGACAGCCGTACCGATGTCGTGGCGCGCGGCGGACGAGCCACCCGTCACGCTCCCGCGCGACCCCGCGCGGGAGGCGGCCGAACGCGAGCTGTCCAAGGGCATGTACCACGAGAACGACCCCAGTTGGTACGAGCGCGCCATGGACGCCTTCTGGGAGTGGCTCGACAAGGTGTTCGGCGCCGCCTCGGCCGCCACCCCCGGAGGCACGCTCGGCCTCGTCGTCATCGTCCTGGCCGTCCTGGCCCTCCTCGGCGCACTGTGGTGGCGCCTCGGCACCCCGCACCGCGCCCCGGCCTCCTCCGCGACCCTCTTCGACGACCGCCCCCGCAGCGCCGCCGAACACCGCGCCGCCGCCGAGGCACAGGCCGCCCAGGGCCACTGGAACCAGGCCGTCCAGGAACGCATGCGCGCCGTCGTCCGCTCCCTGGAGGAACGCGCCCTGCTCGACATACGCCCCGGCCGGACCGCCGACGAGGCGGCCTCCGAGGCCGGTTCGGTGCTCCCCGCCCACGCGGACCGACTGCGCACTGCCGCCCGGGACTTCGACGACGTCACATACGGCGGCCGATCCGCGGCCGAGGGAACATACCTCCGGCTCGCCGCCCTCGACACCGACCTGGAACGCACCAGGCCCGCGCTGGCGAGCACCGCCGCGAGCACCGTGAACACCGCGGACACGGCCCGAAGCACCCGCCCGGGAGCCGCCGAATGACCACCGAGGCCATGCTCCCGTCCACCTCGGTCTCGCCCACGGCCCGCCAGGTGTGGACCCGCGCGCGCGGTGTCGTACTCGCGGCGCTCATCCTCCTGGCCGCCGCAGCCGTGATCGCGGTGATCCGCTCCGGCGCCGAACACGGCCGCCTGGACCCGCGCTCCGCCGACACCGACGGCAGCCGCGCCGTCGCCGAACTCCTCGACGACCGGGGCGTGTCGACCCGGCTGGTCACCACCCTCGACGAGGCGAGCGCCGCCGCCGGCCCCGACACCACGCTCCTGATCGCCGTCCCGGACCTGCTGACCGATTCCCAGCAGGACCGCCTCCGCGCGGCGACCGAGGCCTCCGGCGGCCGGACAGTCCTCGTGGCCCCCGGCTCCCCGTCCGTGAGTGCCCTCGCCCCCGGCGTCACCGCCGACGCCTCCCTCAGCCCGGACTCCACCCTCACGCCCCGCTGCGAACTGCCCGCCGCCCGCCGCGCGGGCAGCGCCGACACCGGCGGGGTCCGCTACCACGTCACCGCCCGCGCGGCCGACACCTGCTACCCCGAGGACGGGCTGCCCACCCTGGTGCGCGTCCCCGAGGCCGAGGGGGACGGCGACACCGTCGTCCTCGGCGCCCCCGACATCCTTCTCAACAGCAGCCTCGACGAGCAGGGCAACGCCTCCCTCGCCCTCCAACTCCTCGGCTCGCGCCCCCATGTGGTCTGGTACCTCCCCTCGCTCTCCGACTCGGCCCCCGACGCCGGCAACCGCAGCTTCTTCGACCTGCTCCCCTCGGGCTGGCTCTGGGGCACCCTGCAACTCTTCGTCGCCGGCGCCCTCGCCGCCCTCTGGCGGGCACGCCGACTGGGCCCCCTGGTGCCCGAGAAACTCCCCGTCGCGATCCGCGCCTCCGAAACCGTCGAAGGCCGCGCCCGCCTCTACCGCAAGGCGAACGCCCGCGACCGCGCCGCCGCCGCTCTTCGCTCCACCACCCGCACGCGCCTCGCCCCCCTCGTAGGTGTCCCCGTCTCCCGGGCGCACACGCCCGAGGTCCTGCTCCCCGCCCTGTCCGCCCACCTCCACGGCGACGGACAGCCCCTGCAGACGCTCCTCTTCGGCCCGCCGCCCGGCGACGACACGGCCCTCATCACCCTCACCGACCAACTCGACGCCCTCGAAAGAGAGGTACGCCGTTCATGATGGACCCGACCACTGACAACGCCGGGACCACCGGGGACCCGGGCACCGCCCGAGCCTCTCTGGAGGCCCTGCGCGCCGAGATCGCCAAAGCCGTGGTCGGCCAGGACCCCGCCGTGACCGGCCTCGTCGTCGCCCTCCTCTGCCGCGGACACGTCCTACTGGAAGGAGTCCCTGGGGTCGCCAAGACGTTGCTCGTCCGCGCACTCGCGTCCGCACTCGAACTGGACACCAAGCGCGTCCAGTTCACCCCGGACCTCATGCCGAGCGACGTCACCGGCTCCCTCGTCTACGACACCCGCAGCGCCGAGTTCTCCTTCCAGCCCGGCCCGGTCTTCACCAACCTGCTGCTCGCCGACGAGATCAACCGCACACCTCCCAAGACCCAGTCGTCCCTCCTCGAAGCGATGGAGGAACGCCAGGTCACGGTCGACGGCACCCCACGCCCGCTCCCGGACCCGTTCCTGGTCGCCGCGACCCAGAACCCGGTCGAGTACGAGGGCACCTACCCCCTCCCCGAAGCCCAACTGGACCGCTTCCTCCTGAAACTGACGGTCCCGCTGCCGTCCCGCGAGGACGAGATCAACGTCCTCACCCGCCACGCCGAGGGCTTCAACCCGCGCGACCTGCGCGCCGCCGGCGTACGCCCCGTCGCGAACGCGGCCGACCTCGAAGCCGCCCGCGCCGCCGTGGCCAAGACGACAATCTCCCCCGAGATCACCGCCTACGTCGTGGATGTCTGCCGCGCCACCCGCGATTCCCCGTCCCTCACCCTCGGTGTCTCCCCCCGAGGCGCCACGGCCCTCCTCGCGGCCTCCCGCGCCTGGGCCTGGCTGACGGGCCGCGACTACGTCATCCCCGACGACGTCAAGGCACTCGCGCTCCCGACCCTGCGCCACCGTGTGCAGCTCCGCCCGGAGGCCGAGATGGAGGGCGTGACGGCCGACTCGGTCATCAACGCGATCCTCGCCCACGTCCCCGTCCCCCGCTGATGGCCCCCACCGGACGCGCCGCACTCCTCGCGGCACTCGGCGCCCTCCCCGTGGGCATCTGGGAGCCCAGCTGGACGGGCGTCCTCGCCGTGAACGCCCCGCTGGCTCTGGCATGCGCCTGCGACTACGCCCTCGCCGCCCCGGTGCGCCGCCTGAGCTTCATTCGCTCCGGTGACACCTCCGCACGCCTAGGCGAGACCGCGGACGTCACCCTCACGGTCACCAACCCCTCCAACCGCCCGCTGCGCGCCCACCTCCGTGACGCCTGGCCGCCCAGCAGCTGGCTCCCCGGCTCCGAAGTGACGTCCTCCCGCCACCGTCTCACCGTCCCCCCGGGCGAACGCCGCCGGATCATCACCCGCCTCCGCCCCACCCGCAGAGGCGACCGCCAGGCGGACAGGGTCACGATCCGCTCGTACGGCCCCCTCGCTCTCTTCGCCCGCCAGGGCAGCCACAAGGTCCCCTGGACCGTACGCGTGCTGCCCCCGTTCACCAGCCGCAAGCATCTGCCGTCCAAACTGGCCCGCCTGCGCGAACTCGACGGCCGCACCAGCGTTCTGACCCGGGGTGAGGGCACGGAGTTCGACAGCCTTCGCGAGTACATCCCCGGCGACGACACCCGCTCCATCGACTGGCGCGCCACCGCCCGCCAGTCCTCGGTGGCGGTACGCACCTGGCGCCCCGAACGCGACCGCCACATCCTCCTCGTCCTCGACACCGGCCGTACCTCCGCGGGCCGGGTGGGCGACGCCCCCCGCCTCGACGCCTCCATGGATGCGGCTCTCCTCCTGGCCGCCCTCGCCTCCCGCGCCGGCGACCGCGTGGACCTCCTGGCCTACGACCGCCGTGTACGCGCCCTGGTCCAGGGCCGCACGGCGGGCGATGTCCTTCCGTCCCTGGTCAACGCCATGGCCTCGCTCGAACCCGAACTCGTCGAAACGGATGCCCGCGGTCTCACAGCCACAGCACTCCGTACGGCCCCCCGCCGCGCCCTGATCGTTCTCCTCACCACCCTCGACGCGGCCCCCGTCGAACAGGGCCTCCTCCCCGTCCTGTCCCGCCTCACCCAACGCCATTCGGTCCTGGTGGCCTCGGTCGCCGATCCGCACATCGCCCGTATGGCCAACTCCCGAGGCACCACGGACGCCGTCTACGAGGCAGCGGCAGCAGCCCAGGCCCAAGCCGACCGCAACCGCGTCGCCGACCAGCTCCGCCGCCACGGCGTCACGGTCGTCGACGCCACCCCGGACAACCTCGCGCCGGTCTTGGCGGATGCCTATCTGGCGCTGAAGGCGGCGGGACGTCTCTGAATTCCCCGGGGGGCGACCCCGGAAAAGCAAAAAGGCCCACACCATAAGGTGTGGGCCTTTCGCAATATTTGTTCGGCGGCGTCCTACTCTCCCACAGGGTCCCCCCTGCAGTACCATCGGCGCTGTAAGGCTTAGCTTCCGGGTTCGGAATGTAACCGGGCGTTTCCCTCACGCTATGACCACCGAAACACTATGAAACACTCAACCGCACCACCCAGTGGCCCTGGGCGGGGTTGTTCGTGGTTTCAGAACCAACACAGTGGACGCGAGCAACTGAGGACAAGCCCTCGGCCTATTAGTACCAGTCAACTCCACCCGTTACCAGGCTTCCATATCTGGCCTATCAACCCAGTCGTCTACTGGGAGCCTTACCCCATCAAGTGGGTGGGAATACTCATCTCGAAGCAGGCTTCCCGCTTAGATGCTTTCAGCGGTTATCCCTCCCGAACGTAGCCAACCAGCCATGCCCTTGGCAGAACAACTGGCACACCAGAGGTTCGTCCGTCCCGGTCCTCTCGTACTAGGGACAGCCCTTCTCAATATTCCTGCGCGCGCAGCGGATAGGGACCGAACTGTCTCACGACGTTCTAAACCCAGCTCGCGTACCGCTTTAATGGGCGAACAGCCCAACCCTTGGGACCGACTCCAGCCCCAGGATGCGACGAGCCGACATCGAGGTGCCAAACCATCCCGTCGATATGGACTCTTGGGGAAGATCAGCCTGTTATCCCCGGGGTACCTTTTATCCGTTGAGCGACGGCGCTTCCACAAGCCACCGCCGGATCACTAGTCCCGACTTTCGTCCCTGCTCGACCCGTCGGTCTCACAGTCAAGCTCCCTTGTGCACTTACACTCACCACCTGATTGCCAACCAGGCTGAGGGAACCTTTGGGCGCCTCCGTTACCCTTTGGGAGGCAACCGCCCCAGTTAAACTACCCATCAGACACTGTCCCCGATCCGGATCACGGACCCGGGTTAGACATCCAGCACGACCAGACTGGTATTTCAACGACGACTCCACCCGAACTGGCGTCCGAGCTTCACAGTCTCCCAGCTATCCTACACAAGCCGAACCGAACACCAATATCAAACTGTAGTAAAGGTCCCGGGGTCTTTCCGTCCTGCTGCGCGAAACGAGCATCTTTACTCGTAGTGCAATTTCACCGGGCCTATGGTTGAGACAGTCGAGAAGTCGTTACGCCATTCGTGCAGGTCGGAACTTACCCGACAAGGAATTTCGCTACCTTAGGATGGTTATAGTTACCACCGCCGTTTACTGGCGCTTAAGTTCTCAGCTTCGCCAAGACGAATCCTGACTAACCGGTCCCCTTAACGTTCCAGCACCGGGCAGGCGTCAGTCCGTATACATCGCCTTACGGCTTCGCACGGACCTGTGTTTTTAGTAAACAGTCGCTTCTCGCTGGTCTCTGCGGCCACCCCCAGCTCAAGCAGCAAGTGCTATCACCGGTGATGGCCCCCCTTCTCCCGAAGTTACGGGGGCATTTTGCCGAGTTCCTTAACCATAGTTCACCCGAACGCCTCGGTATTCTCTACCAGACCACCTGAGTCGGTTTAGGGTACGGGCCGCCATAAAACTCGCTAGAGGCTTTTCTCGACAGCATAGGATCATCCACTTCACCACAATCGGCTCGGCATCAGGTCTCAGCCTCCATGTACGACGGATTTACCTGTCGCACGGCCTACACCCTTACCCCGGGACAACCACCGCCCGGGATGGACTACCTTCCTGCGTCACCCCATCACTCACCTACTGCAAGTCTGGTCCGTCGGCTCCACCACTCCCCTTTGCCCGAAGGCTCCGGGGCGGCTTCACGGACTTAGCATCGCCTGGTTCAGTGTTTGACGCTTCACAGCGGGTACCGGAATATCAACCGGTTATCCATCGACTACGCCTGTCGGCCTCGCCTTAGGTCCCGACTTACCCTGGGCAGATCAGCTTGACCCAGGAACCCTTGGTCAATCGGCGCAAACGTTTCTCACGTTTGTATCGCTACTCATGCCTGCATTCTCACTCGTGAACCGTCCACAACTCGCTTCCGCGGCTGCTTCACCCGGCACACGACGCTCCCCTACCCATCCCAGCCCCCGTTGGGGGTATCTGCTGGAATGACACGACTTCGGCGGTACGCTTGAGCCCCGCTACATTGTCGGCGCGGAATCACTAGACCAGTGAGCTATTACGCACTCTTTCAAGGGTGGCTGCTTCTAAGCCAACCTCCTGGTTGTCTCTGCGACTCCACATCCTTTCCCACTTAGCGTACGCTTAGGGGCCTTAGTCGATGCTCTGGGCTGTTTCCCTCTCGACCATGGAGCTTATCCCCCACAGTCTCACTGCCGCGCTCTCACTTACCGGCATTCGGAGTTTGGCTAAGGTCAGTAACCCGGTAGGGCCCATCGCCTATCCAGTGCTCTACCTCCGGCAAGAAACACACGACGCTGCACCTAAATGCATTTCGGGGAGAACCAGCTATCACGGAGTTTGATTGGCCTTTCACCCCTAACCACAGGTCATCCCCCAGGTTTTCAACCCTGGTGGGTTCGGTCCTCCACGAAGTCTTACCTCCGCTTCAACCTGCCCATGGCTAGATCACTCCGCTTCGGGTCTTGAGCGTGCTACTCAAACGCCGTATTAGGACTCGCTTTCGCTACGGCTACCCCACCCGGGTTAACCTCGCAACACACCGCAAACTCGCAGGCTCATTCTTCAAAAGGCACGCAGTCACGACGCACCAAGTAAACTTGATGCGCGACGCTCCCACGGCTTGTAGGCACACGGTTTCAGGTACTATTTCACTCCGCTCCCGCGGTACTTTTCACCATTCCCTCACGGTACTATCCGCTATCGGTCACCAGGGAATATTTAGGCTTAGCGGGTGGTCCCGCCAGATTCACACGGGATTTCTCGGGCCCCGTGCTACTTGGGTGTCTCTCAAACGAGCCGCTGATGTTTCAGCTACGGGGGTCTTACCCTCTACGCCGGACCTTTCGCATGTCCTTCGCCTACATCAACGGTTTCTGACTCGCCTCACAGCCGGCAGACTGTGAAAGAGAGATCCCACAACCCCGTATACGCAACCCCTGCCGGGTCTCACACGCATACGGTTTGGCCTCATCCGGTTTCGCTCGCCACTACTCCCGGAATCACGGTTGTTTTCTCTTCCTGCGGGTACTGAGATGTTTCACTTCCCCGCGTTCCCTCCACTTGCCCTATGTGTTCAGGCAAGGGTGACAGCCCATGACGACTGCCGGGTTTCCCCATTCGGACACCCCCGGATCAAAGCCTGGTTGACGACTCCCCGGGGCCTATCGTGGCCTCCCACGTCCTTCATCGGTTCCTGGTGCCAAGGCATCCACCGTGCGCCCTTAAAAACTTGGCCACAGATGCTCGCGTCCACTGTGCAGTTCTCAAACAACGACCAACCACCCACCACCCCGCCTTCACAGACGAGTTCACTGGGGTCGGCGTCGAGGGGATTCATTCCCTCAGACACCCAACAGCGTGCCCGGCACCCTCGCCACTCCGGTCAGCTTTCCACGCCCCGAAGGACAGTACTCACAGCCTGAGATGACTGACGATGCCGAATAATCAACGTTCCACCCATGAGCAACCAGCATCAGACGTTCGCTGATGAACTGGCCTCTGACCTCACCCCGGAGGGATCGGTGAGAAGTGCTCCTTAGAAAGGAGGTGATCCAGCCGCACCTTCCGGTACGGCTACCTTGTTACGACTTCGTCCCAATCGCCAGTCCCACCTTCGACAGCTCCCTCCCACAAGGGGTTGGGCCACCGGCTTCGGGTGTTACCGACTTTCGTGACGTGACGGGCGGTGTGTACAAGGCCCGGGAACGTATTCACCGCAGCAATGCTGATCTGCGATTACTAGCAACTCCGACTTCATGGGGTCGAGTTGCAGACCCCAATCCGAACTGAGACAGGCTTTTTGAGATTCGCTCCGCCTCACGGCTTCGCAGCTCATTGTACCTGCCATTGTAGCACGTGTGCAGCCCAAGACATAAGGGGCATGATGACTTGACGTCGTCCCCACCTTCCTCCGAGTTGACCCCGGCAGTCTCCTGTGAGTCCCCATCACCCCGAAGGGCATGCTGGCAACACAGAACAAGGGTTGCGCTCGTTGCGGGACTTAACCCAACATCTCACGACACGAGCTGACGACAGCCATGCACCACCTGTACACCGACCACAAGGGGGCGACCATCTCTGGCCGTTTCCGGTGTATGTCAAGCCTTGGTAAGGTTCTTCGCGTTGCGTCGAATTAAGCCACATGCTCCGCTGCTTGTGCGGGCCCCCGTCAATTCCTTTGAGTTTTAGCCTTGCGGCCGTACTCCCCAGGCGGGGAACTTAATGCGTTAGCTGCGGCACCGACGACGTGGAATGTCGCCAACACCTAGTTCCCACCGTTTACGGCGTGGACTACCAGGGTATCTAATCCTGTTCGCTCCCCACGCTTTCGCTCCTCAGCGTCAGTAATGGCCCAGAGATCCGCCTTCGCCACCGGTGTTCCTCCTGATATCTGCGCATTTCACCGCTACACCAGGAATTCCGATCTCCCCTACCACACTCTAGTCTGCCCGTATCGAATGCAGACCCGGGGTTAAGCCCCGGGCTTTCACATCCGACGCGACAGACCGCCTACGAGCTCTTTACGCCCAATAATTCCGGACAACGCTCGCGCCCTACGTATTACCGCGGCTGCTGGCACGTAGTTAGCCGGCGCTTCTTCTGCAGGTACCGTCACTTTCGCTTCTTCCCTGCTGAAAGAGGTTTACAACCCGAAGGCCGTCATCCCTCACGCGGCGTCGCTGCATCAGGCTTTCGCCCATTGTGCAATATTCCCCACTGCTGCCTCCCGTAGGAGTCTGGGCCGTGTCTCAGTCCCAGTGTGGCCGGTCGCCCTCTCAGGCCGGCTACCCGTCGTCGCCTTGGTGAGCCGTTACCTCACCAACAAGCTGATAGGCCGCGGGCTCATCCTTCACCGCCGGAGCTTTCAACTCCCTGCCAGGAGGCAGAAAGTATTATCCGGTATTAGACCCCGTTTCCAGGGCTTGTCCCAGAGTGAAGGGCAGATTGCCCACGTGTTACTCACCCGTTCGCCACTAATCCCCACCGAAGTGGTTCATCGTTCGACTTGCATGTGTTAAGCACGCCGCCAGCGTTCGTCCTGAGCCAGGATCAAACTCTCCGTGAATGTTTACCCGTAATCGGGTGCACACATCACGAGAGCGGAACCACCGGAGGAATGATCCGATGGTTCACAGCGTCCTCGCTGTGTTTTCTTCAAAGGAACCTCGCCCCAGCAGAAGCTGGAGACGGGGTATCAACATATCTGGCGTTGATTTTTGGCACGCTGTTGAGTTCTCAAGGAACGGACGCTTCCTTCGTACTCACCCAAGTTGTTACTCAGGCTTTCCTCCGGGCAGTTTCCCTTCGGTCCTGCTGTGTTGCTGTCTTGCGTTTCCAACCTTACCAGATCCGTTTTCCGTTCCGTTTCCGGTCGGAATTCATTTCCGGTGGCCGTTGGGGGCCTTACCTAATTTGATTGCCTTGCGGCTTTCTTTCGGCGATTCCGACTTTATCAGAAGTTTTTGGCCGGTCTGACCGGCCGCTTCTTCCTGAATCATCGGGTGGGCTCACTCGGGAAATCATCATTCGCGAGAAGCCGATAGATTTTCGCCGTCACCTCGGGGTATGACCACCTCTAGGCAACTGTTCGAATCTACCTCCCCACAGGCACCGTGTCAACGGCTCTTGCGGGAACGAAGAGGAGACTAACAGCCCGGCGGGGGTGGACGCACATCAGGCGGCCGTAGGGACCGCGGCGCTGCGTTCGTGCTCCTCGACGTCGCCCGTCTCACCGGCCCGGACGGCCCGTCCGCCCAGGACGTAGACGTATGCGAGGAAGGCCAGTTCGGCGAGGACGCCGATGCTGATGCGGGCCCAGGTGGGCAGGCCGGACGGGGTGACGAAGCCTTCGATGGCGCCGGAGATGAAGAGAACCAGCGCCAGGCCTATCGCCATGCCCAGGGCGGCTCGCCCCTCCTCCGCCAGGGCGGAACGGCGGGTGCGAGGGCCGGGGTCGATGAGGGTCCAGCCGAGACGGAGGCCCGTGCCGGCGGCCACGAAGACGGCGGTCAGTTCCAGCAGGCCGTGCGGAAGGATCAGGCCGAGAAAGACGTCGAGGCGGCCTGCCGAGGTCATCAGTCCGATGCCCACGCCCAGGTTGAGCATGTTCAGGAGCAGGATCCACAGGACCGGCAGGCCCAGGAAGATGCCCAGGACCAAGCACATCGCGGCGGCCTGGGCGTTGTTCGTCCACACCTGGGCCGCGAAGGACGCGGCGGGATGGCTTGAGTAGTACGTCTCGTACTGGCCACCGGGGCGGGTCATCTCACGCAGTGCGTCGGGGGCCGCGATGCTCGCCTGGACCTCCGGGTGGGTGCCGATCCACCACCCCAGGAGCACCGCGACGAGGGTGGAGAGCAGTGCCGTCGGGACCCACCAGTGACGGGAGCGGTACACCGCGGCGGGGAAACCGTGGGTCAGGAAGCGGGTGACATCGCGCCAGGACGCGCGTCGGTTTCCTGTCACGGCACTACGCGCGCGTGCCACCAGTTGGCTGAGACGTCCCGTGAGCTGAGGATCCGGGGCGCTGGACTGGATCAGGGAGAGGTGGGTGGCGGTGCGCTGGTAGAGGGTGACGAGTTCGTCGACCTCGGCGCCGTCGAGTCGGCGCTGGCGGCGGAGCAGGGTGTCGAGGCGGTCCCACTCGGCGCGATGGGCGGACACGAAGACATCGAGGTCCATCGGGTGTGCTGCTCCTCGTCCCTCTCATACTGCGTGTCGGCTTGTCGTACTGGTCGTACTGGTCGTACTGCGGCGCGATATGACCTCAGCTTGGCAGACTGGCCACTCTCGGGGCAGGTCAGGGGATCAAACCGGAAGGACTACGGGTGTGAGTGAGCTGGTGACTGGTGAGGCGGTGGCGCTGGAGCTGCGTCCCGCGAAGCTGCCGAGCCGGGCGCTGGCGGTGCTGCTCGACCTGGTCGTGGCCATGGTCGTGTACCTCGCGGTGGTGCTGGTCCTGGTGCTGTCGACGGCCGGCCTCGACGAGGCCGCGCAGGCGGCGATATCCGTCGCCGCCTTCCTGCTCGTCCTGGTGGGCGGGCCGATCGCCGTGGAGACGCTGAGCCATGGGCGTTCGCTGGGGAAACTGGCGTGCGGGCTGCGGGTGGTGCGGGACGACGGCGGACCGATCCGGTTCCGGCACGCGTTGGTGCGCGGTGCGGTCGGGGTGGTCGAGATCCTGATGACGTTCGGCGTCGTCGCGTGCATCGCCTCGCTCGTGTCGGAGCGGGGGCGGCGGCTGGGTGATGTGTTCGCGGGGACGCTGGTGGTGCGGGAGCGGGTTCCGGCCGGGCGGACGGCGTTCGTTCCCCCGCCGCCGCCCTGGCTCGTGGGGCAGTTCTCCGGGCTCGACCTGTCCGCCGTTCCGGACGGGCTGTGGCTGGCCGTCCGCCAGTACCTGACGCGTATGCGGCAGCTGGACCCGCACGTCGCCGCGGCCATGGCGGAGCGTCTCGCGGCGGACCTCGCAGCTCGTACGGGGGCTCCGGCGCCGTACGGGGTGCCGCCGGGCGCGTATCTGGCGGCTGTGGTGCACGAGCGGCAGGCGCGGGAGGCCCGCCAGGCGTTCGGGGGCGCGCAGGGTGGCGCACAGCTGACGATGCCCCAGCGTCCCATGCCCCAGCCGCCCATAGCGCCGACGGGCCCGCCTCCTGTGGCACCGGCGTACGCCCCACCCGGGCACTACGTGAGCCCGACCCCGCAGACCGGGGCCTCGGAGTACGCGCCGCCGACGGGAGGCACGGGGGTCGCTCCCGGCGCAGCTGTTCCCGAAGTGCCGAAAGCCGCGCAGCCTCCCGTCGAGCGGCCGAGCACCGGGTTCGCGCCGCCCGCGTAGGCCCGGCGTCGCCGCGGCCCGGGTCGGGCTCAGCCGAACGTCGACGGCGGGGTCTCCAGATGCTCCAGCTCGATTCCGGGGGCCGCCAGAACGACGTCGCCCGCGAGGTGGACGGTGTGCCGCTCCCCCGTGTCCAGGGCTGTGACCTGGTATTCGTCCACGGTCAGAGGGCCGTTGTCAGTGGCGTGTGCTTCTCTTGCGATCAAGGCCCAGGACTGGTCCAAGGTGCGCGGGGCGAGGACCGGGTCGGTGAAGGCGACGAGGCGTACACGGGTGGCGGGCGCGGAAGGGGTGAGGCGCAGGAGGCGGGCGGTGGCGATCAGGAACGCCGGGGAGGTGCCGGTGAAGGCGTGGGCGGGGACATTGCCCTCGGTGGCCTCCGTGCCGGTGGGGTCGGTGCGGACCCAGGTGACGCCGTCGAGGGCGGCGCCGCGGACCTGCCAGCTCGCGGCGTGCAGTTCGAGGCGGATGGGACGGCCGAGTTCGTCGAGGGCGAGGTCGACGGAGCCCAGGTGGTCGCCGGAGGGAGCGGTCAGCTGGGAGACATAGCGCCAGCCGGACGGGCCGGGCGCGCAGTGGAAGTGTTCTTCGGCGAGGAGGGTGTGGTCGTGAGGGTCGTGAAGCGAATACCGGCCGCGGGGCATGGGGGTCCTGGGTCTTGACGGGCCGGTCCGGCCGAGGGACGGATCACGGGTTCAGGGGTGGAACGGGCAGGCCCCCGGCACGGGGGTGCGGGGGCCTGCCTGGAAGCTGCTGATGTGACGGGTGCGTCGGTCGGTGCGTGGACGCGGCCACCGAAGACGCACCCGCCGGGTGGATCAGTAGCGGTAGTGGTCCGGCTTGTACGGGCCCTCGACCTCGACACCGATGTACGAGGCCTGCTCGGGGCGGAGGGTCGTGAGCTTCACGCCGAGCGCGTCGAGGTGAAGGCGGGCGACCTTCTCGTCGAGGTGCTTGGGCAGCGTGTAGACGCCGGTGGGGTACTCGGACTGCTTGGTGAACAGCTCGATCTGGGCCAGCGTCTGGTCCGCGAAGGAGTTGGACATCACGAACGACGGGTGGCCGGTGGCGTTGCCCAGGTTCAGCAGACGGCCCTCGGACAGGACGATGAGGACCTTGCCGTCGGGGAACCTCCAGGTGTGGACCTGCGGCTTGACCTCGTCCTTGACGATGCCGGGGATCTTCGCGAGGCCGGCCATGTCGATCTCGTTGTCGAAGTGGCCGATGTTGCCCACGATGGCCTGGTGCTTCATCTTGGCCATGTCGGCGGCCATGATGATGTCCTTGTTGCCGGTCGTGGTGATGAAGATGTCCGCCGTCTCGACGACGTCGTCGAGGGTCGCCACCTGGTAACCGTCCATCGCGGCCTGCAGCGCGCAGATCGGGTCGATCTCGGTGACGATGACCCGGGCGCCCTGCCCGCGCAGCGACTCCGCGCAGCCCTTGCCGACATCGCCGTAGCCGAACACGACCGCGGTCTTGCCGCCGATGAGGACGTCGGTGGCGCGGTTGATGCCGTCGATCAGGGAGTGGCGGCAACCGTACTTGTTGTCGAACTTCGACTTCGTCACGGCGTCGTTGACGTTGATCGCCGGGAACAGCAGGGCGCCGTCACGCTGCATCTCGTACAGCCGGTGGACGCCGGTCGTGGTCTCCTCGGTCACGCCGCGGATCTCCGAGGCCAGCTGGGTCCACTTCTGGGAGCCCTCGGTGATGGTGCGGCCGAGGAGCTGGAGGACGACACGGTGCTCGTCGGACTCGGCGGTGTCCGGGGAGGGGACCTTGCCGGCCTTCTCGTACTCGACGCCCTTGTGGACGAGCATGGTGGCGTCGCCGCCGTCGTCCAGGATCATGTTCGGGCCGCCGGTGGGGCTGTTCGGCCAGGTCAGCGCCTGCTCCGTGCACCACCAGTACTCCTCCAGGGTCTCGCCCTTCCAGGCGAAGACCGGGATGCCCTGCGGGTTCTCGGGCGTACCGTTCGGGCCGACCGCGATCGCGGCGGCGGCGTGGTCCTGGGTGGAGAAGATGTTGCAGGAGACCCAGCGGACCTCGGCGCCGAGGGCGACCAGGGTCTCGATCAGGACGGCGGTCTGCACGGTCATGTGCAGCGAGCCCATGATCCGGGCGCCGGCCAGCGGCTGGGTGGCGGCGAACTCCTTGCGGATCGCCATCAGGCCGGGCATCTCGTGCTCGGCGAGGGTGATCTCCTTGCGGCCGAAGGCGGCCAGGGAGAGATCGGCGACCTTGAAGTCCTGCCGGTTGTCGACAGTCGTCATTGCGAGCTGCTCCTCGGTGTCGGGTCGAGGGTGGGTAGGGCTGGTCTGCGCGGCGGCGGACACAGGGGTGCCCCGAAGAGGACACAGGCATGCCCGCGTGTGCGCAGCGCAGTCCGTCGGAGGCCCTCTCTCCCTCGGCCGGTCCTCGGTGGGACCGCCCGACCGCCATCAGCAGCGACGTCTGGCTCCGTCCCAAGCTACACCGGTCGGCCCGGCCTGCCCCAGTCCGCCTGCGTACAGATCAAGCCGAAGCGAGGGACGGATGGGGGCCCGGGACGCGGAAGGGCCCGTCGCCTCGGTTCGCGACGGGCCCGTGTGCTGCGAAGTGGCAGGTGGGTCAGTGCTCGGCGGTGGGGGCCGGGCCGCCGGGGGCGGCGTCGGGGTCGGCGCCCTTGGCCGCCTCCGCCTCGCTGTAGATGTCGGGCTCCAGGTAGATGACGCGGGCGATCGGGACGGCCTCGCGGATGCGGGCCTCGGCGGCGTCGATGGCGTTGGCGACCTCGGTGGCCGTCTCGTCGTGCCGGACGGCGATCTTGGCGGCGACCAGCAGCTCCTCGGGGCCGAGGTGCAGCGTGCGCATGTGGATGATGGCGGGGACCGTGTCGCCGTCGACGATCGCGGCCTCGATCTTCCTGACGTCCTCGACTCCGGCGGCCTCGCCCAGGAGCAGCGACTTGGTCTCGGCGGCCAGGACGATCGCGATGAGGATCAGCAGGACGCCGATGCAGAGGGTGCCGATGCCGTCCCAGACGCCGTCGCCGGTGATCAGGGCGAGGCCGACGCCGCCGAGGGCGAGGATCAGACCGACGAGGGCGCCGAGGTCCTCCAGGAGGACGACCGGCAGCTCGGGGGCCTTGGCGTGGCGGACGAACTCGGTCCAGGACTTCTGGCCGCGCAGGACGTTGGATTCCTTGATGGCGGTCCGGAAGGAGAACGACTCGGCGATGATCGCGAAGACGAGGACGCCGACCGGCCAGTACCAGGCCTCGATCTCGTGCGGGTGCTTGATCTTCTCGTAGCCCTCGTAGAGGGCGAACATGCCGCCGACGGAGAAGAGGACGATGGAGACGAGGAAGGCGTAGATGTAGCGCTCGCGGCCGTAGCCGAAGGGGTGTTGCGGGGTCGCCTCGCGCTGGGCCTTCTTGCCGCCGAGGAGCAGCAGGGCCTGGTTGCCCGAGTCGGCGAGCGAGTGCACGGACTCGGCGAGCATCGACGACGAGTTGCTGAAGAGGAACGCCACGAACTTCGCTACCGCGATGGCGAGGTTGGCGGCGAGTGCCGCCACGATCGCCTTGGTGCCGCCTGACGCGCTCATGTGTCCGGGGTGTCCCTTCGCCTACGCATTTATCTGTGCGTGGGTGTGCGTACCTGGCACGCGTACCCACGTCTCCGTCCGTCACCGGCCGGGCTTTGCCCGCCTTTTGCAGGGGGCATTGTTGCAGCCCGGTCCGGCGGGTCGCACGGGTCCCGTCGCTCAGGCGACCACGGTGGCGCGGAACAGGGTGCCCGGTCCGGACACCTCGGCCTTCTCGTCGGCCGGTACGAAGACGGACTGGCCGGGGGCGAGGGTGTGTTCGCCGGCGCGGACCGAACCGGCCGTGCAGAGCAGGATCTGCGGGGTGGAGCGGGTGAGGTCGTGCGGGGCGCCGGCCTCGGGGAGGACGAAGCGGGAGAGACGGAACTCGTCGATGGGGGTCTCGTAGACCTCCTCGCCGTCGGGGGACGCCTCGGGGCGCAGGACGCCGGGGTCGGTCGCCTCGAAGCGGACGATGCGCAGGAGTTCGGGGACGTCGACGTGCTTGGGGGTGAGTCCGCAGCGCAGGACGTTGTCGGAGTTGGCCATGATCTCGACGCCGAGGCCGTTGAGGTAGGCGTGCGGGATGCCGGCGCCGAGGAACAGGGCCTCGCCGGGCTGCAGACGTACGTGGTTGAGGAGCATGGCGGCGATGACGCCGGGGTCGCCCGGGTAGTGGTGGGCGATGTCGGCGTACGGGGCGTAGTCGCCGCCGAGGCGGGCGCAGGCGGCGGCGGCCTCGGTGACCGTGTGGGCGATCTCCGCGGGGTCCGCGGCCAGGACGGCGGTCAACACCTCGCGCAGCGCGGCCTCTTCGGGGTGGGCGTGCAGGAGGTCGACGTACGGCTTGAGGGAGTCGACGTCGAGGCCGGCGAGCAGGTCGGCGGCCCGCAGCGGGTCGCGGAAGCCGCAGAGGCCGTCGAACTCCGTGAGGGCGCAGATGAGTTCGGGCTTGTGGTTGGCGTCCTTGTAGTTGCGGTGGCCCGCGTCGATCGGGATGCCGCGCCGCTCCTCGTCCTCGTATCCCTCCCTGGCTTGTTCGAGGTCGGGGTGGACCTGGAGGGAGAGGGGGGCGCCGGCGGCGAGGAGCTTCAGGAGGAAGGGGAGGCGGGGGCCGAACTTCTCGACCGTCGGGATTCCCAGCTCGCGTTCCGGTGCCTCGTCGATCACCTCGGTGAGGGGGCCGCGCCCGGTGCGCGAGGGCGCGCCGGGGTGGGCGCCCATCCACATCTCCGCCTGCGGCTCGCCGGTGGGGGCCACGCCGAGGAGCTGCGGGATGGCGGTGGTCGAACCCCAGGCGTAGGGACGGACGGTGTTGTCGAGGCGGTCCATGGTGTGTGTTTCTCCGTAGGTGGGAGGCCGGCCGAGGCCCCGGTCAGGGTCGGGCTCCGGTAAAGATCAGGCTCCGGAAGCGAGCGACAGGTAAACGGCGGCGAAATCCGTGATGGCGATCATCTCGGCGAGGGTCTCCAGGTCGCTGCCCTCCTCGGGTTCCAGCTCGCTGATCGCGGCGTCGTGGCCGAGGGCCAGCTCGCGGGCGGCCGGTACGGCGCTGAGGCCCCCGGTGGGGCGGTCGCGGACGAGCACCACGCGCGCGTGCAGGACGGGCGCGTCCTCGACGCGGTCGCGGAAGAAGTCGTCGGGGTCGGCGTTCGCGGCGAGCGGGCCGGACAGCAGCACCGTGTGCGAGGCGAGGGCCTCCGGGAGCTGGGCGGCGAGGGCGGGGCGGCCCGCCAGTTCGGCGAGCGCGGCGGCGAAGCGGCGGCCCACCGGCCCTGCGGACTGGCCCTCGGTCCAGATCAGCGGGAGGGCGTCGGCCAGCTCGGCGGCGAGTGTCTTGGCCGGGTTGCTGTAGGTGGCGATCGCCGGGCCGCAGCGCTCGGCGACGCGGTCGAGGCGGTCGGCGACCTTCTGCAGGGCGTCCGGCGGGGCGGCGACCAGGCCGGTGCGGTCCAGCAGCGCCAGCATCGGCGTGAGCAGCGCCCACAGGACTCCGGGGGCGGCGGCGCCGAGGGGCACCTCCTGCTCGTACGGGCCGGTCGCCATCGGTACGAAGAGGCCGTGGGCGCCTTCCACGGCCTCGGCGACCGGGGTGCGGGGCGGGGCGACGGCGACGATCGTGCTGCCCCGGCGGTACGCCTGGTCGACGAGGAGCGCGAGGCCGGGCTCACTGCCGTCGGCGGTGGCGATCAGCAGGAGGTCGACCGGGCCCGCCCAGCCGGGCAGCTCCCAGCGGAGGGCGCCCGCGGCGGGGGCCACACCGGTGGGGTGCAGACGGATCAGGGGGCAGCCGGATCCCGCGAGGGCGCCGAGCAGGTCGGCGACGCCCGCGGAGGCCATGCCGGGGCCCGCGGTCAGCAGGGCGCGGGGGCGGCCGTCCGGTTTCAGGTCCGGGATGCCGGCCTCGATGCCGAGGCGGATGGCCGTACGGACCCGGGCGCCGGCCTCGGCGGCGCCGCGGAGCAGGTCGCGGCGGTCCGCCTCCGACAAGG
This sequence comes from Streptomyces phaeolivaceus, assembly GCF_009184865.1. Classification (NCBI taxonomy): domain Bacteria; kingdom Bacillati; phylum Actinomycetota; class Actinomycetes; order Kitasatosporales; family Streptomycetaceae; genus Streptomyces; species Streptomyces phaeolivaceus. The sequence continues at coordinate 3,957,800 of NZ_CP045096.1, forward strand.
CGTCGGGGGTGTCCAGCAACGATTCGTCGAGCATGGGCGGCAGTCTCCGATCGCCGGGTGCCCTGGTCGCCCGTACGCCGGGTTTCCCGGCTCGTACGGGGTTACGCCTTGCGCGCGAGCTTGATCGCGCGGGTCACTCGGGGCGGCGGGCCTCGTCGACGAGGAGTACGGGGATGCCGTCCCGGATCGGGTAGGCGAGGCCGCAGTCCTGGCTCGTGCAGGTCAGCTCGGTGTCCTCCTCCGTGAGGGGGGCGTGGCACGCCGGGCAGGCGAGGATCTCCAGGAGGCCGGCTTCGAGCGGCATGTCGGGGTCCCTTCGGGGGCGGGTTCGTGCGGTGCGGCCTGGTCAGAGTACCGCCGTGTGGGGGTTGGTGCCGGGGTTGGGGGGCGGGGGGTTCCTCGCCCCCGCCCCCCTACCCGTCCCATCCTCAAGGGGCTGCGCCCCTTTGACCCCCCTCTGCGGCCGAGTGGGGGTTCTCGCGCAGTTCCCCGCGCCCCTTGAGGGCCTGCGGCCACTCAAGGGCCTGCGGCCGTTTGAAAGGGGCGTCTCTCACGCTCTGATGATCGCCAGGACCTCGTCCCTCATCTTCGCCATCGTCGGTTCGTCCCTTGCCTCGGCGTTCAGGCGCAGGAGTGGTTCCGTGTTGGAGGGGCGGACGTTGAACCACCAGTCGGTGGCCGTGACAGTGAGGCCGTCGAGGTCGTCGAGGGTGATGCCGTCGAGGTTCTCGTAGGCGGAGCGGATCGCGGCCAGGCGGCCCGGTTGGTCGTCGACGGTGGAGTTGATCTCGCCGGAGCCCGCGTAGCGGTCGTACTGGGCGACGAGGGCGGAGAGGGGGCCGTCCTGACCGCCTAGGGCGGCGAGGACGTGGAGGGCGGCCAGCATGCCCGTGTCGGCGTTCCAGAAGTCGGCGAAGTAGTAGTGGGCGGAGTGCTCGCCGCCGAAGATCGCGCCGGTCCTGGCCATCTCGGCCTTGATGAAGGAGTGGCCGACGCGGGTGCGCACCGGCGTGCCGCCGTGCTCCTTGACCACCTCGGGGACGGACCAGGAGGTGATCAGGTTGTGGATGACCGTGCCCTTGCCGCCGTGCCTGGCCAGTTCACGGGCGGCGACCAGGGCGGTGATGGCGGAGGGCGGGACGGGGTCGCCCTGTTCGTCGACGACGAAGCAGCGGTCGGCGTCGCCGTCGAAGGCGATGCCGAGGTCGGCGCCCTCCTCGCGGACCCGCTTCTGGAGGTCGACGATGTTGGCCGGGTCCAGGGGGTTGGCCTCGTGGTTCGGGAAGGTGCCGTCCAGTTCGAAGTACATCGGGACGAGGTCGAGGGGGAGGCCCGCGAAGACGGTCGGGACGGTGTGGCCGCCCATGCCGTTGCCCGCGTCGACGACGACCTTCAGGGGGCGGACGGAGGTCAGGTCGACGAGGCCGAGCAGATGCGCCGCGTACCCCTCCAACGTGTCCCGCCGGGTGATCGTTCCCGGTGTCGCGGCGGGCTCCGGCGCGCCCGACTCGCTCCAGGCCTCGGCCAGTTCGCGGATGTCGGTGAGGCCGGTGTCCTGGCCGACGGGGGCGGCGCCGGCGCGGCACATCTTGATGCCGTTGTACTGGGCGGGGTTGTGGGAGGCCGTGAACATCGCGCCGGGCAGGTTCAGCGCGCCCGAGGCGTAGTACAGCTGGTCCGTCGAACAGAGGCCGATCTCGGTGACGTTCACCCCGAGGGCCGCCGCCCCGCGCGCGAAGGCACGCGAGAGGCCGGGCGAGGAGGGCCGCATGTCGTGGCCGGTCACGATGGCGTCCGCGCCGGTCACTCGTACGAAGGCCGCCCCGAACAGCTCGGCCAGGGGCTCGTCCCACTGGTCCGGGACCACCCCACGTACGTCGTACGCCTTCACGATCGTCGTCAGATCAGCAGCCACGGCCAAACCCTCCTGAAGTCCTCACCGGGCACCCAAACTACCCGTCCGCTGTGACAGTGGTCCGTGTGATCTCGCAGGTCGGGCCCGGCCCGGCGGAAGCGGTTCACGGAAGCATCCATTCCAGTACGGGTGTGCTCTGCCCCACGACGATCAGGCACATCACCAGCAGCAGTCCCAGGCTCCACGGCAGCACCTTGCGCAACAGGTCTCCCTCGCGCCCCGCGAGGCCTACGGCGGCGCAGGCGATGGTCAGGTTCTGCGGGGAGATCATCTTGCCGAGGACACCGCCGGAGCTGTTGGCGGCGGCGAGCAGTTCCGGCGACAGGCCCGACTCCCGGGCCGCGCTCACCTGGAGGGCGCCGAAGAGCGCGTTGGCGGAGGTGTCCGAGCCGGAGACGGCGACGCCGAACCAGCCCAGCACGGGCGACAGGAAAGCGAGTCCGGCGCCGGCCGCCGCCACGAAGTGGCCGATGGTGGCGGCCTGTCCGGAAAGGTTCATGACGTAGGCGAGGGCGAGGACGGAGGTCACGGTGAGGATCGCGAACCGCAGTTCGTGGACCGTGGCCGCCCACTCCCGGACGGCCACGCGCGCGTGGACGCCCAGTACGACGGCCGTGCACAGGCCGGCGAGCAGCACGAGCGTGCCGCCGGTGGACACGATCGGCCAGGTGAAGACATTGCCGCCGACGGGATCGCCGTCCGGGTTCACGACGTCCGGGAACGGCCAGTCGTACGTCTGTGTCGCCCCGGCCGGCCAGTCCTTCACGACCGGGATCTGGGCGACGGAGAAGACGGCGACGATCAGCGCGTACGGGGCGTAGGCGCGCAGGACTTCGCGCGGCGGGTCCTCCTCGTCGAGGTCCTCGGCGCGCGCCGGTCAGCACGGCGGCCCGTACGGGCTCGGCGGCGGGCCGACGCGCCCGGGCCACGGCGACGAGGGCGCCCGCGCCGAGCAGGGCGGCCCCGATGTCGGCGAGTTGGGCGGAGACGTAGTTGGAGGCGACGAACTGGCCGACGGCGAAGGCGAATCCGCAGGCCAGGGCGGGCACCCAGGTCTCGCGCAGCCCGCGCCGCCCGTCGACGAGCCAGACGAGGACCAGGGGCACCACGAGGGTGAGCAGCGGTGTCTGGCGGCCGACGACGGACGCGACGGTGTCCAGGGGCAGTTCGGTGACCTGGGCGAGAGTGACGACCGGGGTGCCCATGGCGCCGAAGGCGACGGGCGCGGTGTTGGCGACGAGGGCGACCACGGCGGCCTTCACCGGTTCGAAGCCGAGCGCGACGAGCATGACCGAGCAGATGGCGACCGGCGCGCCGAAGCCGGCGAGGGCTTCCAGGAGCGCGCCGAAGCAGAACGCGACGACGAGCGCCTGGATGCGCGGGTCGTCGGAGAGCCGTCCGAAGGAGCGGCGCAGGATGTCGAAGTGCCGGGTGTGGACGGTTATCCGGTACACCCACAGGGCGTTGACGACGATCCACATGATCGGGAAGAGGCCGAAGGCGGCCCCCTGGCCCGCGCTGGAGAGCGTCTGGCCGATCGGCATGCGGAAGGCGAGCAGGCGACCAGAACGGCCGCCAGAAGGCCGATCAAGCCCGCCAGATGCGCTTTCAGGCGCACGCCGCCGAGCAGCACCAGGACGAGGACGAAGGGCAGGGTCGCGATCAGGGCGGACAGGCCGAGCGAACCGGCCACGGGTTCCAGTTGCTGGACGTACACGAGAGCCTCCCCGGATTCCGCGATGCGGAAGCGGCTTCTCACGGCACGGGCACCCGGAATGATCGCGTCCGCGCTGACACGCCGTCAACAGGCGTGCGCCACTGAGCGAAACGGTGCGATCAGAAAGAGCCACAACGGGGCGGCAGCCATGCGTGCGGCTACGGAATCACGGCAACGGCCCCTCGCGGGACGTCAGTTGTCGGGCGAGCGCAGCACCCGGAGATGGCCGCGGCGGGCGACCTCCATCGGGTCCGCCGTACGCGCGCCGCCACCGGCCTCGGCCGCGCGCCGCTGTGGACGGGCCGCCTCGCGCACGGCGTTGGCGAGCGCCTCCAGGTCGTCACCACTGGGGCGCGCGGGGGCCGAGGCGTCCAGCAGCCGTACGACCTCCCAGCCGCGTGGCGCGGTGAGGCGCTCGGAGTGCTCGGCGCACAGGTCGTAGCAGTGGGGTTCGGCGTAGGTGGCGAGGGGGCCGAGGACCGCGGTCGAGTCGGCGTAGACGTACGTCAGCGTCGCGACGGCGGGGCGGCCGCAAGCGGTGCGCGAACAGCGACGTACAGGGCTCACGACGTTGGACGGTACCGCACTCTTGAGCGGGCCGCGACGACTCTCCACCAGGTCACTCCACCGTGTCGTGTTGTGAAACGTCCCACACGCCCCTCCGAACCCACAGCGTTGACCTGCGGGTAACCCCGCGTCCGGAATGCCGAACGGGCCTGGGTTCGGTCAATATTCGGTATAAACCAGGCCAATTGGCGCGAGTTCGCCGGTCTCGGAGAGATACGGAATCGAGCCCAACCTTGGCTGGAATGGTCATCATGCGACATGCCGTACGGCTCGGGCCGGTGGGGCCGCCGAGGGTGTGGAGCAGGGCGGGCGGACCTGCCGGGGACTACGCTTCACAGGTGATGGACAACCTCGTACCGCCCCGCGCCGCCTCCGCACCCGGGCCCCGCCGCCGAGATCGGCACGGCAGGGGGATGCGTGGGCCCATCGCGCCACCGCAGGTGCCGCTCGCGGCGAGCCGTGCGGATGTGTTCGCGGATCTTGTACAGGACTCGGTGGAGCGGCTGGAGCGGCGGTTGCCGCAGCTGGCGGACATCGACTTCCTCGTCCTTGAGGTGCCGCGGCTCGACGGGCCGGTGGACGGGGCGTGGAACGACGAGGCCGTGCCGCTCGGCGGGACGGTGGCGGCGCGGGAGGGGCGGCCGGCCCGGGTCGTCGTCTATCGGCGGCCGGTGGAGATCCGTACCAAGGGGCGCGACGAGCGGGCCGCGCTGGTGCACGAGGTCGTGGTGGAACAGGTGGCCGAGCTGCTGGGACTGAACCCGGAGAACGTGGATCCTCGGTACGGCGAGGACTGACGGGCGGGGATTCGTTCTTCGTGTGCGGGTCCGGTGGGGGCTGGTCGGGCAGTTCCCCGCGCCCCAAAGAGACCAGGCCCTGCGGGCCTGAGAAGCATGGGGCGCAGCCCCTGCTTTTCAGGCAAGGCCGTGAAGTTAGGGCTTTGGGAGCGTTGGCAAGTGCGCTCTGGTTCTATGGCTTCTTGGAACGTGGGAAGCGGAGCCCCGGTAGAACTGGCAGTCGACCAAGACAGCCGTTCACAGGACCGGAGGCTCCGCTGTCCGATCAGTGTGTCATCACGCGGGAAATCACGGTAGCCAAGGGCGTGTTCGCCCCGGGGCATCTGGGGGAACTCACCCGGATCATCCCGTTCGAGATGGTCGATGCGGTCCTTGCCGAGACCGGTGCTGTCCAGCAACGGCTGCGGAAGATTCCCGCCCGGGTGGTGGTCTACCTGCTGCTGGCCGCGGCCCTGTTCGAGGACTGCGGCTACCTGGCCGTCTGGCGCAGGCTCACCGCCGCGCTGGAGACGATACCGGTCGTGAAGATCACCGGCGCGGGGCTCTGGGACGCCCGCAGGCGTCTGGGCGTGCGGCCCATGCGGGCCCTGTTCGATCTGCTGCGCGGGCCGGCCACGGTGATCCGCACCCGCGGCGCCCGCTTCAAGGGCCTGCTGGCCGTTGCGATCGACGGCACCTACCTCGACGTTCCCGACAGCCCGCCGCACCGGGCCCGTCTGGGCAAGGGGTCCAACCGGTTCGGAACTGCCGGCTACCCGCAGATCTGCCTGACCGCGCTGGTGGCCTGTGGCACCCGGGCGATCCTGGATGCCGCCTTCGGACCGCGCTCCCAGGGAGAGACCGGACACGGCAGGCGGCTCATGCGCTCCCTGCACGCCGGAATGATCGTCCTGCTGGACCGGGGCTTTTCGGGCAACGCGTTCCTGACAGCCGTCGCCGCCACCGAAGCCTCCTTCCTCGCACGCATCACTGCCACCCGCAAACCTCCCGTCCTGGCCCGCTTCGGCGACGGCTCCCACCTCTCCCGCTTCGGCGCCCTCGAGGTCCGCATCATCGAATGCGAGATCACCGTCACCACCAGCCAGGGCCGCCGCACCGGGCTCTACCGGCTGGCCACCAACCTCCTGGACCACCACCGCTACCCGGCATCCGACCTGGTCAGTCTGTATCACGAGCGGTGGGAAGTGGAGTCCGCCTACTTCGCGATCAAGAAAACGATGCTGGGCCGGCGGGTCCTGCGCTCCACCACTCCGCCCGGCATCGCCCAGGAGGTCTACGCCCTGCTGAGCGCCTACCAGGCCCTGCGGATCGCTATCGCCGACGCCACCGGGGCCACACCCGGAACAGACCCGGACCGGGCCAGCTTCAGCGTTGCCCTGCGATGCGCCCGCGACCAGATCGTCCAGGCCGCGGGCATCATCGCCGGCACCACGATCGACCTCGTCGGGACGATCGGCCGAACCGTCCTGGAACACCTCATGCCCGCCCGCCGCCTCCGCATCAGCCCCCGCGCAGTGAAACGACCCCTGTCCCGATACGCCTACAAAAGCCTCAATATCGACCGACGCACCTACACAGCCACCCTCAGCATCAACATCTTGACGCCGACGATCAGCCCATAACTTCACGGCCTTGTCTTTTAGGGGCGCGGGGAACTGCGCGAGAAGCCCCCACCGGACCCGCGCACGACAACGCACCCGCACCCCCGAGCTCCCGCGCCGCCACCCCTTACCTCACCTCTTACCTCACCTCTTACCTCTGCATGATCGACAGATCCTGGCGCGCCTCCGGGACGGCTACCGTGCCCCGGTCGTCGGGGAGGGTCTGGATGGTGAACGCGGGGACGTTGTCGAGCCTGGACTCCAGGAGGCGGGAGGCGTAGACCGGCCCGCCGGACGTGGTCTCGACGGTGAGGGCATAGGTGCCCTTGAGACCACCGGGGGCGGGCATCTCGACGTTCTGCGTGGTGCCGGCCTTGATCGTGAACGTCTTCGTCACCGGCTTCCCACCCCCGCTGCCGGCGGACGCGGTGACCTCGACCTCGGCCGCACCGGTGGGGGCGGTGAGGGCGAGGGTCGTGCCCTTGGCGCGGTTGTCGGTGACCGTGGCGCGCGCGCCGACCGGGCGGGTCGCCGGGATGAACGCCGTCTCCTGGTTGTCCCCCTTGCCCCGGACGACCCGGAGCGCCGCCACCACCGGGACCGACTGGTCGGTGGGGGTGAGGATGAGGGACCCGGGCTCGCCTCGGGTGATGTCGCCCAGGTCGGCGGAGGCGGTCATACCCCCCTTGACGTGCAGCGTCTCGTTGCCCGCCGGGGTGATCGCGCCGCTGGGAGAGGCGAGGCGGAGCTTCAGGTCGGCGTCGGTCTCGCCGGGGGCGTAGGCGACGAGGGTCACGGAGGTGGCGTCCTTCGGGATGCCGGGGAGGACCAGGGTGCCCGCCGGGTCGGCCGCGGCGGAGAGCCAGTCGCCGCCCAGCTTGTCGTCGAGGGCCTGCACCGCGGCGGCGACCCGGCCGCTGCGGACGTTGACGTGGACCGTGAGGCCGGCCTCCTTCGCCGTGGCGAGCGTGGACAGCAGGACGGGCTCGCCGGAGCGGGGCTGGACGGTGATGCCGTCGCCCACGGTCGACTTGAGTTCACCGTCCTTGCCGTACAGCTCGATGTCGACGACGGCCGCCGAGTCGTCCGGGTTGACGAGGTGGACGTAGTCGGTGCGGCCCGTGGCCGTGCTCGCGCCCGGGAACCAGAACTCGGTGTCCGGGGCAGCGCAGTTGACGCCGAGCAGACCTCGGCCGGTGCCCGCGGCGACCTCGGTGGTCTCCTGGACCGTCCAGCCGGGCGCGAACCTCCCCTCGGCCGTGCCGATCAGCGCGGGAGAGTCGCCGCCGTCGGTGCTGCCGGCGACGGGCTTGCCGGGCTCCTTGACCTCCACGACCGGCTTGGCGGCCGTGCCCTTGCCGCCGTCCTCGCCCTTGTCCGTGTCCTTGTCCGTGTCCTTGTCGCCCGTGCCGGTGTCCGTCGAATCGGCTCCCGCCGCGACGAGTTGGGCGCTGCCGTCGTCGCCGGCGCCGTCGGTGACGGGGGTGAAGGAGGTGTACGCGGTCTCCGCGATGTCCGAGGTGCTCGGCTGCGGGCAGAGCAGACTCGTGCGCTGCACGGGCAGTTGGGCGGCGGCCTTCGTGGTGGTGGCGTCACCGGAGGCGTCGGGCGCGGAGAGCGTGGCGAAGCCGGTGACGGCGGCCAGGGCGGTCGCGCCGGCGATCAGGGACAGGGTCTGGCGGTTCACTGCTGGCTCCCGTCGGGGCGCTCACTGTCGGCGCCGGTGCCGTGCGACGGGTCGTACGTCGCGTCGTAGCCCTGGGTGTACGTCTGGTCGTACGAGACCGTGTTGCCCCCGTAGGAGGCGTACGGGTCGTACTGGCCGCCCTGGTTGGGGTCGGCCTGGTAGTACTGCTGCTGCTCGTACGTGCCCGCCGGGTACTGCGGGGCGCCCTGGTACTGCTGGTCGTACTGGCCGTACTCGGCGCCCGCGTGGTGCTGGTCGTCCCACTCGCCGTATCCGTGCTGCTGCGGGACGGGGGCGGCGACCGGGATCTCCTCCGGAGCGGACGGCAGATCGGGGTCGGCGGACTGTTCGGCCTCGGCCTCCGCCTCCGCCTGGGCGCGCAGGCGGCGGGCGCGGCGGCCGTCGCCGGTGATGTCCTGGGCGGGCACGGCGACCGGCTCGTCCGGGAGGTCGTCGTCGACGTCCCGGCGGCGGCCGGGCAGGGCGAGGACCACGAGGACCACGGCCAGCGAACCCTGGGCCCACAGCCAGCCGGTGTGGCTGACGGGGGCGTCGAAGGTGACGTCCAGCCTGCCGCCGTCCACGGGCAGTTGGAAGCCCTGGGCCCAGCCGTCGACCGTGGTCGGGGTGAGCGGTTTGCCGTCGAGGGTGGCGGTCCAGGACTCGTCGGCGGTGTCGGCGAGGCGCAGGACACGGCCCGAGCCGCCGTCCGGGAGGGTGGTGTGCACCTCGACGGGGCCCGCGGCGACGGCCTTCGGGGCGCCGGAGGCGGCCTCGACGGTGACCCGGGAGACCTGGCGGTCCACCCGCCACAGAGCACTGCCGTCCTGCTGGCTGAGCCGGCTCAGGCCGGGTGTGGCGTCCAGGACCCGGCTGACCTCGCGGGGCGCGCCCGGCCGGACCAGGACGTACCGCACGGCGAAACCGCCGAGTTCGTCGCTCTGGTCGGCGCCGGAGCCCGCGACGAGGTTGGCGACGACCTTGTCGAGCTGCTGGTTCGCCCCGGCGGCGGCGGTGAGTTCGGCGTCGCCCAGGCGCACGCCGGAGCCGCAGACCAGGGTGTAGCCGACCTCGGCGGTGGAATCGCTGTCGAGGACCAGGGTGCGGGCCTGGTCGCGGGTGCCGCTCTCCTCGGCGACGAACGCGGGCACCTGGACGGGGTCGCGGCGCTCCAGGGGGCCGTCGGCGCCGCCGAGCACCCAGCCGGCGGCGGCCAGCAGCGGGCCGACGGCGGCGGCGAGCGCGATGAGCACGGCCACCGGCTGGCGCCAGCCGAAGCTCTGCTCGGCGACGCGGTGGCGTGCCCCGTCGGCGCCCAGGGTGGCGGCGGCGAGGAGGGCGATGCCGTAGACGAGGGTCGCGGGGCCGGCCCAGGTGGAGCCGTTGGAGAGGACCGCGAAGACGAGGGCGAGCAGGGCGGCGATCCAGGCGGTCCGGATCGCGGGCTGGCGTTCCGAGCGCAGCAGGGCGGCCAGCGCGGCCAGGACGACGCCGATGAGCGTCAGTCCGCCGACCGTGCCGGGCCCGCCGGGGCTGATGCCCAGCAGATCGGTCGCCGAGGCCGTGCTCCCGCCGTACTCCAGTCCCGCCTCCTCGAAGAAGCCGAACGGCAGCAGCGTCAGCGACCAGGGGGCGAGGATCAGCAGCGGGGTGCCCAGCTGGGCGAGGAACCGGGGGCCGTAGGCGGTGATCTCGCGGCGGCGCACGGCGAGGAGCCCGAGGCCGAGGAGCAGCGCGAGGGGCCACACGATCGGGGTGAACGCGGTGGTGATCGTCAGCAGCAGGGCGTACGCCCAGGTGGCACGCCAACTGCCGCGCGCCCCCGTGCTGTTGGTGAGGCCGGCGGCAGCGGCGCCCGCGCGGGCGATGAGGGGCAGCAGGATCGCGAGGACGGCGGTGCCGATGCGGCCGGTGGCGAGCGCGCCGGTGACGGCGGGCAGGAAGGCGTACACGACGGCCGCCCAGGCGCGCAGCAGCCGGGACTCGACCAGGGGCCGTGAGGCGAAGTACGCGGTGAAGCCGGCCAGGGGCACGGAGGCCACGAGGAGCACGGTGACCGCGAGCCCGGCGGAGCCGAACAGCACGGAGGCGAGCATGGCCACGATCGCCAGATACGGCGGCGCGGCCTCGGCGCCGCCCGCGCCGACCGGGTGCCAGCCGTCCAGGTAGCGCGACCACAGCTCGGCGGAGTCGGCGGGCGCGGGCAGCAGCGTGCCGCCCGCGAGGGCGCCGCCGCCGAATAGCGCGCGGCAGGCGACGAGGGAGGCGAGCAGCAGGAGGGTGAAGAGCAGGGGCCCGGGGGCGCGCGCGATGCGCTTGAGCCGGGCGAACTGCTCGACCTGGAGGAAGTCGGCGTCGTCGCCGGGCCCCGACTCGACCGCGCCGCCGTGCCGTCCGGCCGGGGAGGTGTCGGTGTCGGAGCGGCCGAACAGATCGCCCGCGGCCTGTTCGACGGTGGCCCGGACGGTCGCGCCGGGCGGCGGGAACAGCGGGCGCAGCTCGGCCTTGTCCAGCTGGGACCGGCCTCGTCGGCGCCGCCCGGCGATGATCCGCTCGGGCCGCAGCAGCACGCCCAGCAGCCCCCGGATCTCGTCGACGGCCTGTCCGGGGACCTTGCCGACGAGATACGCGACGGTCCTGAGCAGGGTGCCGAGGACGATCCGCAGCAGCACCCAGGGGAGCTGTGCCGTACGGGAGTTGACAAGGAGGGTGTAGATCGCGCCCGCCTTGTCGACCATGTGCGGGGAGGCGGCGCCGCGGCCCACGCAGTCGACGGTGCGGCGCTCGCGCGAGGACGCCTCGGCGTGGCGTACGACGGCCTCGGGGGCGACGAGGACGCGGTGCCCGGCGGTGGTGGCGCGCCAGCACAGGTCGACGTCGTCCCGCATGAGGGGCAGACGGCGGTCGAAGCCGCCCAGTTCGTCGAAGACGTCGCGGCGGATCAGCATGCCGGCGGTGGACACGGCGAGGCTGGGCTTGACGTGGTCGTGCTGGCCCTGGTCCTGCTCACGGCGGTCCAGGCCGGTCCAGCGGCGGCCGGAGTTGGCGATGGTGACGCCGACCTCCAGGAGCTGACGGCGGTCGTACCAGCCGCGCAGCTTGGGGCCGACGACGGCGACGTCGTCCCGGCCCAGCTCGCGTTCGTTCTCCACGACCCGCAGCAGCTGGGCGAGGGCGTCGGGCTCGGGGGCGCAGTCGTCGTGCAGCAGCCACAGCCACTGGACCGGTTCCCCGTGGGGCAGCTCCGGCATGTCGTACGCGTCGTCGCGCCAGCTCCGCGTGACCGGGTCCCAGCCGCTGGGGCGCCGGAGGTAGGCCAGGTCGTCCTGGGTGAGGACGCCCGCGGTGCGGTTGGCCTCCTCGACGGCCTGGCCGAAACCGGTGCGCCGGGCGAGGTGCAGGACGCGGTCGGCGCCGAGGGCGTCGGACAGGAGCCGGGCGGAGTCGTCCGCGCTGCCGGTGTCGGCCGCCATGGCGCTCTGCACGGGGCGCTCCTGGCCGAGCAGCCCGGCGAGCGCGTCGGGCAGCCAGCGGGCGCCGTCGTGCGCGACGAGGACCGCGGTCACCACATGACGTGGGAACTCGGGCGTGGCAGCGTCTTGGTGGGCTGCGGTGTGGCTGTGCACGGACATCGAGGTACGGGCCCCGGTTCGATGGACTGCGGTGGACGTCTGTGTCCGGCGAGGACAGCGGGACGTCTCGGACGAGGGCCCACACTAACGGCTGAGCAGGAGAGCGGCCCGCCGCCTGTGGATAACCCACGGGCGACGGGCCGTACATGTTCGGTTGTTCCTGTTCGACTGCGCCGAGCGGTCTTTCCGGGCCGCTGCTCCTGGCCGCCGCTCCGAGGTGCTGTTCCGGGCCGCTGTTCCGGGCGGGTCAGACCGCGGCCTTCTTGAGGCGACGGCGCTCGCGCTCCGACAGACCGCCCCAGATACCGAACCGCTCGTCGTTGGCGAGGGCGTACTCGAGGCACTCGGAGCGGACCTCGCAGGCGAGGCAGACCTTCTTGGCCTCGCGGGTCGAGCCGCCCTTCTCGGGGAAGAAGGACTCGGGATCGGTCTGGGCGCACAGCGCGCGCTCCTGCCAGCCGAGTTCCTCGTCCGCGTCGTCGACCAGCAGTTGCTGCACGAGCTCGGTCATGTGCGCCCCTCGTCCGTCTTTCGCGTCCCCGTCGTGCGGCCGTTACCGATTTCGGCTGAACGACACGAGTGAAATTACAAGTGTGCTGCTACGGGCGAGTCAAGCCGAGATCTGCTATTGAGCCCCTTATTCACTCTGCGGAACCAAGGCTATGCGGAAAGTGTTCAAATCGGCATAAACCCTGACAGCAGCGCGGCGGCAGAGGGGAGTTCTCACCGGATCACCCTTCCTTACGGGGAAAGACGCCCAGGAGTTCGATCTCGTTCCGGCGCGATCCGACTCACTCGTTCCGGGTTGTGCGCCATGTGTCCCCGACACCCCACGCACAAACCCTTCGTCGCGCGGATGCACCGGAAGAGGTGAACGGGCATCCATATACCGGACGCGAAGTTGACAGCAGAGGTGTGAACCGCTGTCCTTGTGGGCATGCTCGCGTACTTGGCACTCACCTCGACCCGCACCGCCGGGTCCCCCGGTGCTGCTCGCCGTCGCTGTAGCTGTTGCTGTCCCAGCTGTTGAGCCTCACTCGCTCCGGCTGTCACTGAGCCCCTACGGGCTCGACCGTTGTTTCCTCACGCGACACCCAGCCCTCCCCCACGCACTCATCGTCGAGGACCACCTCACTTCATGAACAGCGACAGCGACCTCCAGATCGCCGGCGACCTTCTCGAAGTACCGCACCTCCTCCAGGCGCCGCGCCAACACCCGCTCACCGTGGCCGAGTTCGCCGGCCTGGCCCGTTCCCTGGCCGACGACCGCTCCCGCTGGGAGCACCTCGTCGAGTACGACGCGACCACCCGCTGGTACCACCGCCTGGAGACCGGGCCCGGGTACGAGGTGTGGCTGCTGTCGTGGCTGCCGGGGCAGGGCACCGGGCTGCACGACCACGGGGGCTCCTCCGGCGTGCTGACGGTGCTCGACGGCACACTGACCGAGCGCACCGACCGGGGTACGCGCGTGCTCGGCGCGGGCGCGCAGCGCGTGTTCGCGCCGGGGTACGCGCACGAGGTCGTCAACGACACGCTGGAACCGGCCATCAGCCTGCACGTGTACTACCCGGGCCTGACGGACATGCCGATGCACGCGGAGGCCTGCGCGGCGGGGGCGGCGACCGTCACGGCCTGATCCGGCCGCGGGTCGCGGGTGGGCGGCCCGCTGTCGTACCCGCCTGCGAGACTTCTCCCATGCGCATTGTGGTTCTGGCAGGCGGCATCGGTGGTGCCCGGTTCCTGCGCGGTCTGAAGCGGGCCGTGCCGGACGCGGACATCACGGTCATCGGCAACACCGGGGACGACATCCACCTCTTCGGGCTGAAGGTCTGCCCGGACCTCGACACGGTGATGTACACCCTCGGCGGCGGCATCAACGAGGAGCAGGGCTGGGGCCGGGCCGACGAGACCTTCCATCTCAAGGAGGAGCTCGCGGCCTACGGGGTCGGGCCCGAGTGGTTCGGGCTCGGCGACCGGGACTTCGCCACGCACATCGTGCGGACGCAGATGATCGGTGCCGGGTATCCGCTGAGCGCGGTCACCGAGGCGCTGTGCGACCGCTGGAAGCCGGGTGTGCGGCTGATCCCGATGACCGACGACCGCGTCGAGACACATGTCGCCGTCGAGCAGAACGGCGAGCGTAGGGCGATCCACTTCCAGGAGTACTGGGTGCGGCTGCGGGCCTCCGTGCCGGCCGAGGCGATCGTGCCGGTCGGCGCCGAGCAGGCGAAGCCGGCGCCCGGGGTCCTGGAGGCCCTCGCCGAGGCGGACGTCATCCTCTTCCCGCCGTCCAACCCCGTGGTCTCCGTCGGCACCATCCTCGCCGTGCCCGGTGTCCGGGAGGCGATCGCCGAGGCCGGGGTGCCGGTCGTCGGCCTCTCCCCCATCGTCGGCGACGCGCCCGTGCGCGGGATGGCCGACAAGGTGCTCGCCGCCGTCGGCGTCGAGTCCACGGCCGCGGCCGTCGCCGAGCACTACGGCTCCGGGCTGCTCGACGGCTGGCTGGTCGACACCGTGGACGCGGGCGTCGTCGAGCGCGTCGAGCGCGCCGGCATACGGTGCCGGGCCGTGCCGCTGATGATGACCGACCTGGAGGCGACGGCGGAGATGGCCCGCGAGGCGCTGGCGCTGGCGGAGGAGGTACGGGGCGCGTGAGCGAGGAGATCATGGACAGAGTGACGCCCGGTGGCGGGTACCGCGTCTGGGCCCTGGCCGGGATTCCCGAGGTGCGGCAGGGCGACGACCTCGCGAAGCTGATCGCCGCGGCCGAACCGGGGCTGATCGACGGGGACGTACTGCTCGTCACCTCCAAGATCGTGTCCAAGGCGGAGGGCCGGATCGTCGAGGCGGTCGACCGGGAGGCCGCGATCGACGCCGAGACGGTCCGGGTGGTGGCCCGGCGCGGGGCGCTGCGGATCGTGGAGAACCGGCAGGGGCTGGTGATGGCCGCCGCCGGGGTCGACGCCTCCAACACACCTTCCGGGACCGTGCTGTTGCTGCCCGAGGACCCCGACGCCTCCGCGCGCGCGATCCGGGACGGCCTCAGGGACACCCTCGGCATCGAGGTCGGGGTCGTCGTCACCGACACGTTCGGGCGACCCTGGCGCAGCGGGCTGACGGACGTCGCCATCGGGGCGGCCGGGGTACGCGTCCTGGACGACCTGAGGGGCGGCACCGACGCGCACGGCAACCCGCTCAGCGCGACCGTCGTCGCCACCGGTGACGAGCTGGCCGCCGCCGGTGACCTGGTGAAGGGCAAGGCCGCCGGGCTGCCCGTCGCCGTCGTCCGGGGGCTCGGACACGTGGTGGCCGAGGACCATGGCGAGGGGACGCAGGCGCTGGTCCGGGGCGCGGCGGACGACATGTTCCGGCTCGGCACCTCCGAGGCCGTACGGCTCGCGGTGACCCAGCGGCGTACGGTCCGGTCGTTCACGGACGAGCCGGTCGACCCGGGGTCGGTACGGAGGGCCGTTGCCGCCGCCGTGACCGCGCCGGCGCCGCATCACACGACGCCTTGGCGGTTCGTGCTGCTGGAGTCCGAGGAGTCGCGGGTACGGCTGCTCGACGCCATGCGGGACGCGTGGATCGCCGATCTGCGGCGGGACGGCAAGAGCGAGGAGTCGATCGCGAAGCG
This sequence comes from Streptomyces phaeolivaceus, assembly GCF_009184865.1. NCBI lineage: Bacteria > Bacillati > Actinomycetota > Actinomycetes > Kitasatosporales > Streptomycetaceae > Streptomyces > Streptomyces phaeolivaceus. Next base: position 3,973,350 of record NZ_CP045096.1, read on the forward strand.
GGTGCGGCGCGGGGACGTGCTGCGCGACGCGCCGTATCTGGTGGTGCCGTGTCTGGTGATGGACGGATCGCACCACTACGGCGACGCGCGGCGGGACGGTGCGGAGCGGGAGATGTTCGTGGTCGCGGCGGGCGCGGGGGTGCAGAACTTCCTCGTCGCGCTGGCCGGGGAGCGGCTGGGGTCGGCGTGGGTGTCCTCGACGATGTTCTGCCGGGATGTCGTGCGGGAGGTGCTGGGGTTGCCGGAGGGGTGGGATCCGATGGGGGCGGTGGCTGTGGGGCATGGGGCGGTCGCGCCTGCGGCGCGGGGCCGGCGGGATGCGGGGGCGTTCATCGAGGTGCGGTGACCCCAGGGGGCGGTGCGCCTGCTGTTCGGGGGTGGTTTCCGGTTGGTGGGCGTGCGGGTGAGTGGGCTGCTCGCGCAGTTCCCCGCGCCCCCTTGAAAGCGCCCCTAGTCTCATAGCGCGCCGTATCTCTGCCTAGGACCTAGGACCTGCCTTGGCCGGACGTTTTCCTCAGCGGCCCACTCGTACGACTGTGCGGGGTGGGGATGTCGTCGTGCCCGGTGGGGTGCCTCGGCAGGGGGCGGTGGCCGGAAGGCGGCGGAGCTGGGTGCCCGAGGGGGCGCTCGATCTGGGGCTCGTCCTGGGGCCGTTGCGGCGGGGGCCCGGGGACCCGACCTTTCGGGCGGTGCCGGACGGGTCCGTGTGGCGGGCCAGCCGTACGCCGGTGGGGGCCGGGACGCTGCGGGTCGCGCTGCGGAGCGGGGTCGTCGAGGCGGAGGCGTGGGGGCCCGGGGGTGAGTGGCTGCTCGATCAGGTGCCCTCGATGCTCGGGGCGCTGGACGAGCCGGATGTCTTCGTGCCTCGGCATCGGGCCGTGGCGCTGGCCTGGCGACGGCGGCCGGGGCTGCGGCTGACGCGGACCGGGCTGGTGCTGGAGTCGTTGATCCCGTCGGTGCTGGAGCAGAAGGTCACGACGGACGAGGCGTATCGGGCGTGGCGGCTGCTCGTACGGAAGTACGGGGAGCCGGCGCCGGGGCCCGTGCCGCCGGGGATGTTCGTGATGCCCACGGCTCGGCAGTGGGCGTTGATCCCGTCCTGGGAGTGGCATCGGGCCGGGGTCGACGACAAGCGGGCGTCGACGGTTCTGCGGGCGGTTCGGGTGGCCGGGCGGCTGGAGGAGGCCGTGGGGATGGCGCCGGGAGACGCGCGGGCGCGGTTGGAGCTGGTGGCGGGGATCGGGCCGTGGACGTCGGCGGAGACCGTGCAGCGCAGTCATGGGGCGGCGGACGAGGTGACCGTGGGGGATCTGCATCTGCCGGGGATCGTGGGGTTCGCGTTGGCGGGGGATCGGGACGCGGACGACGCCGTGATGCTGGCGTTGTTGGAGCCGTATGCGGGGCAGCGGCATCGGGCGGCTCGGTTGGTGTTGTTGTCGGGGCGGGTGCCGGGGCGGCGGGCGCCGCGGATGCCTCGGGGGGACATCGGGCGGTTGTAGGGCGCGTTTGCGCTCCGCTTGGGGGCGGGTGGATACGTGCGGGTCCGGTGGGGGCTGGTCGCGCAGTTCCCCGCGCCCCTGAAGAGCCGGGGCTGCGCCCCGGGCTCTTCGGCCCGAAAAAGCAGGGCGCAGCCCGCTTTTTCAGGGGCGCGGGGAACTGCGCGACCAGCCCCCACCCACCCGCACCCGAACACGCACCCCGGCTATTGATCCGACGAGAAGCGGAGCGCCCCCGTGGGGATCTGCGCGTCGCACCAGACGCGGACGCCCGTGCGGAGTTCGTTGTCGGCGCCGATGACCGCGCCGTCGCCGATGACCGCGCCGGTGAGGACGGAACGTTCGCCGATGCGGGCACGGGCGCCGATGAGGGAGTCGGTGATGACCGCGCCGGGTTCGACGACCGCGCCTGCCAGGACCGTGCTGCCGAAGACGCGGGCGCCCTCGCCGACGAACGCGCCCTCGCCCACCACCGTGCCGCCGGTCAGCTTGGCGTCGCCCGCGACCCGGGCGGTGGGCAGGACGAGGCGGTCGCCGCAGCGGCCGGGGACGGCGGGCGACGGGGCGCGGCCGAGGACCAGGTCGGCGGAGCCGCGCACGAAGGCCGCCGGGGTGCCCAGATCCAGCCAGTAGGTGGAGTCCACCATGCCCTGGAGGTGGGCGCCGGCCGCCAGCAGGTCCGGGAACGTCTCGCGTTCGACCGAGACCGGGCGGCCCGCCGGGATCGTGTCGATGACCGAGCGGCGGAAGACATAGGCCCCCGCGTTGATCTGGTCGGTGACGATCTCCTCGGGGGTCTGGGGCTTCTCCAGGAAGGCGAGGACCCGGCCCGTCGCGTCGGTGGGGACGAGGCCGTAGGCGCGGGGGTCGGTCACCTGGGTGAGGTGGAGGGAGACGTCCGCGCCGGTGGACTCGTGGGTGGCGACCAGCCGGCGGATGTCCAGGCCGGTGAGGATGTCGCCGTTGAAGACGAGGACGGGGTCCTCGGGACCGGAGTGGAGGTGCGAGGCCGCGTTGCGGATCGCGCCGCCGGTGCCCAGGGGCTCCTCCTCGGTGACGTACTCGAGGTGGAGGCCGAGGGCGGAACCGTCGCCGAAGTGGGGTTCGAAGACCTCGGCCAGATAGGAGGTGGCGAGAACTATGTGGTCGACTCCCGCCGCCTTCGCTCTCGCCAACTGGTGCGTGAGGAAGGGGACTCCGGCCGCCGGGACCATGGGCTTCGGAGTGTGCACCGTGAGCGGGCGCAGCCGGGTGCCTCTGCCGCCGACCAGGAGGATCGCTTCTGTCACCTGTCGTCTCTGCTTCCTGCCGGGACCGGCCGAACTGTCATTCGACCGGCCAGTGTATGCAGACCGTTCCATGGCGCCTTCATGGCCGTGCGGATGGCCGTCGGCGTGCGGCGAGGCACGTCGACGGTGATGTCCGTCGAGGGCACGGCGGGCGTGCCCTCGGCCTGTGCTGCGGGTCGTGTCTGGCATGACTTCCGGCGGGTCGCTGGTGTTCGACCGGGACTCGCGCCCCGGTTCCCCCCATCACCCTGCCGCCTCGCTGTCTTCCTTGTCTGCCTTATCTGCCTTGATAGCGGGCGGCGTCCTTGCGGGCCGTACCGAGCTTTCCGTAAAGGCGCCCCCCCGGGCACTCGGTCGCGAACCCGTCCCGGTGGCCGGAGATCACGTGCAGTCGTACCTTCTTACCTTTTGGGTAGAGATTGCCACCACCCGAAGTGAGGTATGTCTTGCCATTCGGGTTCGCCCCGTAAAGACCGAGTTTCCAGGCTGTTAGTTGCGCGATCCCCTTGACCGCCACCGCGGGCGGCTTGGTGGTCGTGTAGCTGCCGAGGACCGCGATGCCCGTGCTGTTCGTGTTGAAACCGAGGGTGTGGGCACCCATGACGGCCTTCGCGACACCACCCGCGCGCCCCTCGTAGATGTTTCCGCACTTGTCGACGAGGAAGTTGTAGCCGATGTCCCGCCAGCCGCTGCTCACCACGTGGTAGCGGTAGATACTGCGGATGACGGAAGGGGCCTGCGCACACTTGTAGTTGTTGCCGGACGCCGTGTGGTGCACGAAGGCCGCGCCGACCCGCGTGGTGTAGCGGAAGTCGCGCTCGCGCAGCTTCTCGTCGGCGCCCCAGCCGGCCCTGGTGACGATCTTCGGTCGCGGCCCGATGTACGGCTTGGCGCCGGGCGCCACGTTCGCCAGCCGCTCCACCGTCTCCTTGCGCGACAGCGCCGGGATCGTGGTGGCGCCGAGCGGCGCGAGATCGGCGTTGACGGCGGAGGCGGCGGCCGACTCGGCGGTCAGCGTGCCCAGGCGCGGGGTGTCCACGGTACCGACCGGCGGGGGTTCCGCCGCCGCCTGCCCGGCTCCCGTCAGGGCCTGCGGGCCCGCAGCGCCCTCCGGGACGCCGGAGCCCGGGTCGACCAGCTCCAGACGTAGGCCGTCCGGGAGCATCTGGACGCCCGGAGCGGTCGTACGGCCCTGGGTCTCGGCGCGTACGCGCACCTCGACGCCGTCCGACTCGCCGACCCACAGCGGGGCGGTGGAGCCGCGCACACGGCCCGAGGAGCGCTCGGCGGTGTCCGGGTCGGCGGCGTGCTCGTGGTTGTGGGTCTCGACGTCCTGCCAGCCGGACCAGCGGGAGGTGTCCTTGGCGCGGGTACGGACCTGGACGCGGCCCTGGAGTTCGGTGTCCGGGTTGTCCCAGACGACACCGACCAGCGAGAAGGACCGTACGTCCCGCTTGCCGAGGCCCTGTTCGGCGGCGGCCGGACCGAGGTTCCGGTCCGCGCCGAGGGCGACGAGGGGGAGCGACTGGGTGCCGCCGGACGCGGGCGCGAGCGCGAGCGGGCCTGTCGGGGCGATCCGCGCCGGGGCCAGGGGTGCGGTGGAGGACGAGTCCGTCGGGGTCGCCGCGGATGCCGTCGCCGGGAGTGCCGCCGGGAGGGCGAGGGCCGCCGCGCAGGTGACGCCGATCGAGGACGCGAGGAATCGTGATCTACGCATGTGTCCGATCCTGGACATAGTCATACATGTCTGTCCATCGCGGAATTGACGGGTCGTCGGCCGCGCTCCGCCGAACCGGTGGCGATTCCGGTCCGCCCGGACACGGCGGGCGAACGGTCCCCGCGTACGCTTACGCGGGTGAACGCCACCGACCGCACCCCTGCCGACCTGCTGCGATCCGCGCTGGCCGCGGATCCCGCCCGCCCCCTGGTGACCTTCTACGACGACGCCACGGGCGAGCGGGTCGAATTGTCCGTGGCCACCTTCGCCAATTGGGTGGCCAAGACCGCGAACCTCCTTCAGGGCGAGCTGTCCGCCGAGCCGGGCGACCGGGTCGCGCTGCTGCTGCCGGCGCACTGGCAGACGGCGGTGTGGCTGCTGGCGTGTTCGTCGGTGGGGGTGGTCGCCGAGGTCGCCGGGGACCCCGGGGCCGCCGACATCGTGGTGAGCGGGCCGGACACGCTGGACGCGGCCCGCGCGTGCTCCGGGGAGCGGGTCGCGCTCGCGCTGCGGCCCCTCGGCGGGCGGTTCCCGCAGGCCCCCTCGGGGTTCGCCGACTACGCCGTCGAGGTGCCGTCGCAGGGCGACCGGTTCGTGGCGTACGCGCCCGTCTCCCCCGAGGAGGCGGCTTTGGTCGTGGCCGGGCGGGAGTTCAGCGGGGCGGAGGTCGTGGAGCGGGCGCGCGCGGACGCGGGTGGCCTCGGGCTGACGGGGCCGGGGTCCCGGGTGTTGTCGGGGTTGGGGTACGACACGTGGGAGGGGCTTGCGGCCGGGTTGTACGGGCCGCTCGCCAGTGGGGGGTCCGTGGTGCTGTGCCGACATCTCGGGCAGTTGGGGGAGGACGCGCTGGCCAAGCGGATCGAGAGTGAGCGGGTCACTTCGGTTTCGCGGTGATGGGGTGACTTGAAGACGCGGTGACGTCGCGGGTGGGGCGGTCGTACGGCGGCTGCGGGGCCGGTATGGCTTTTCGCGCAGTTCCCCGCGCCCCTCAAGGGCAGGTCAGCCCCCTCTTCACAAGGCACCCGTCCCCCGTTCGGCCTAGTCCCGGCCGCCCCCTCGGGCCCGCTGGCGCCATCGTCGTAGGAGCAACGACTCGCTCGTACGCCGTGAGGGGTGGCCGGAAATGGACGACGTCGGAGGCAGGGCGCGTGGCCTGGGGCCCGGTGTGGGGGGAACGCCCACCGGGGTCGGGCTCAGGCGTCGGCGCCGGCGGCGGTGGGCGCGGTGGGTGGGCGGCGGGACCGTGCTGGTGGTCGTCGCGGCCCTCGGGGCGGGGTGGGTGGCGTACCGGAAGCTGGACGGGAACATCACCTCGGACCGGACGGCGGCGGACGAGCTGGCGCGCTACGAGAAGGAGCGGCCGACCGCGCTGGTGCGGGGCGCGCAGAACATCCTGGTGATCGGGTCGGACTCGCGGTCGGGCGACGGGAACGCCGAGTACGGGCGGGATTCGGGCACCGAGCGGTCGGACACCACGATCCTGCTGCATCTCGCGGCGGACCGGCGCAGCGCGACCGCGGTGTCGCTGCCACGGGATCTGATGGTGGATGTGCCGAGTTGCCGGCGGCCGGACGGAAGTCGCACCGAACCGGTGTTCACCATGTTCAACTACGCGTTCCAGAGCGGTGGTTCCGCCTGCACCATTCGGACGGTCGAGCGGATGACCGACATTCGTATCGACCATCACGTCGTCGTGGACTTCAGCGGCTTCAAGGAGATGGTCGACGCCGTCGACGGGGTCGACGTGTGCCTCACCGAACCCATTCACGACAAGCAGGCCAAACTGCGCCTTCCCGCGGGCAAGGTGAAGCTCGACGGCGAGCAGGCGCTGGGGTATGTGCGGGCCCGTAAGTCGATCGGGGACGGCAGCGACACCGAACGGATGGACCGGCAGCAGCGATTCCTCGCGGCGCTGGCCACGAAGGTGCGCAGCAATGGCGTCCTGCTGAATCCGGTGAAGCTGTATCCGGTGCTCGACGCGGCCACGTCATCGCTCACCACGGACCCGGGACTGGCGAGCCTGCGCGGGCTCTACGACCTTGTGCGCGGGCTGAGAACGATCCCCATGGAAAAGGTGCAGTTCCTGACCGTTCCACGGAAGTCATATGCGTACGACGCCAATCGTGATGAGCTCGTCGAACCGGCCGCGCGGACCCTATTCGCGCGACTGCGCGCCGACGCGCCGCTGGCGGTCGCGGGGGAACTCCCCGAGGGGATGCGGGAAGGGGATACGGAAGAGCTTTCGGGAAGCCTCTCCGGAGCCCCGGATCCGATGCCGACTTTCCGCGGCAGTACGGCCGCCGAGGAGGACTGCGGGTGACCTGGACAGGGCCCTCCAGGTAAAACCCACGTCAACACAAGGAACAAATGCTCTAGGAAATGGGCAGATTGCCCAGTTGTAGGGACGTGCAATTTGTCACCGCCGTCGCTTGGCGCCTGATCGTGCGGCTAGTGTGAGCGATCCGGTGCGTCAGGCCTTCTCGGTCGCGCACCACTTGCATCGAGACCCGAGCGTCTTTTGAGGGGGAAGGCGCCGCGTGGCCCCGACGGAGGAATCAGACAACCGTGGACGCGCAAGGCCGTGGGCGGGCGGACGACATCGACCCCGCAGACCAGTGGGTACTCAACCCGAGCACCGGTGAATACGAACTGCGACTGAGTCCTTCCGCACCGCAATCGGCGGTGCCGAGGCCGCGCCGGGCCGCGGCGGCGGGGACCAGGGCGACGACGGGCGCCACCGCGCGTTCGGCCTCCGCGGGCACGGACACCCGGGAGATCCCCGACACGCTGCCGGGACCCCGGCGTCGGCGCGGCGCGCCCGAGGAGGACCCGCTGCCGGGCCGCCGGAGCGGCCGGGGCAAGACCAAGCCCAAGAAGTCGACGGGCAAGCGGATACTGGTGTGGACGGGCGGCACGCTGGCGTTCCTGCTGGTCGGGATCAGTACCGCGGGCTACCTGTACTACCAGCACCTCAACAACAACATCCAGAAGATCTCGGACGACGGCGCGAGCACCGGCGGCTTCAGCAAGGACCGGGCGATCAACCTGCTGGTGATCGGCACGGACAAGCGGACCGGCACGGGCAACACCAAGTACGGCGACGCGGAGAGCGTCGGACACGCGGACACCACGATCCTGCTGCACGTCTCCAAGGACCGTTCGAACGCGACCGCGATGAGCATCCCGCGCGACATGATCGTGGACGTGCCGGAGTGCCCGACGACGCAGGAGGACGGCTCGACGAAGGACATCGCGGCCACGTCCAACGTCCGGTTCAACACGAGCCTCGGCCAGTACGGCCGCACCCCGAGCTGCACCATGCGTACGGTGGAAGAGCTGACCGGGATCAAGTCCGACCACTTCATGGTCGCCGACTTCAACGCGGTGAAGACGCTCTCCACGGCCATCGGCGGTGTCGAGGTCTGTCTGGCGAAGGACATCAAGGACTCCAAGTCCAAGCTGGACCTCAGCGCCGGCAAGCACACCATCGAGGGCGAGGAGGCGCTGGCGTTCCTGCGCACCCGCTACAGCGTGGGCCTCGGCAGCGACCTGAGCCGGATCGAGCTGCAGCAGCAGTTCCTCAGCTCGATGATCCGGCAGATGAAGTCCAAGGACACGCTGACCGACCCGACGAAGGTGCTGGACCTCGCGGAGGCCGCGACCAGCGCGCTGTCCGTCGACTCCAAGATCTCCGACATCAAGAAGCTGGCCTCGCTCGGCCAGGAGGTCGGCAAGGTCAAGACGAAGAACATCACCTTCACCACCGTCCCGGTCATCGACAACACCGACGGCGCGACCGTGCTGCCCAAGCCGCAGAGCGCCGAGGACCTCTTCGAGACCATCAGGAACGACGTCTCGCTCACCGAGGTGAAGAAGCAGGCCAAGGAGAAGGAGGCCGCGAAGCTCAAGGGCACGCGCGCCGACGCCTCCGAGGTCCGGGTCAGCGTCTACAACGGCGGCGCCGAGGCGGGCAGCGCACAGGCCACTCTCAACTGGCTGCAGAATGATGTCGGCGTGACCAAGTCGAGCCAGCTCGGCAACGCCGACAAGACGTTGAAGAAGACGACCCTCGCGTACGACCCCGACCAGGCCGACCAGGCGCGCAAGCTGGCCGATCTGATGGGGCTGTCCGCGTCCGCGCTGAAGCCCGGCGAGGGCAACAGCGAGACCAACTCCCAGGGCCTGCCCTCGATGGTGCTGACCCTGGGCGAGGACTTCAAGGGCGCCGGGGTGTCGCTGAGCGCGACATCGGCGGCGGACCTGGACGTCGAGAAGAACACCGCGGACAAGGAAAAGTGCGCCAGTTGATGACCTGAGGGGGTCATGGCGCGTCTTACCGGACGCGAGTGCGGTTCGGGGCGATACACCACTGACGGCTGCCGGTCGGGCGCGAGGACGCGCCCGGCCGGTCGGTTCTCCGTGCCTTCGCCATGTCATCCGGCGCCATGTCATCCGGCCGGAACACATGACGCGTTCAACAGAACATGAGTACATCCGAGTTGGGGTCTCGACAGTCCAACAGGAGGCGGGGACGGCCCCGCCACGGCAGGGTGGGGAGGGGCAGGGAGATGGTACGGAGTGACGTGCGCGGGGACGGGGGGCGACCGCGCGTCGATGGACCCGGCGAGGACGGGGACCTGGAACCGCGGGAGGAGTCGTCCGGCTCGGACGACGACGCGGATGTCAGAGTCCCCGAGCAGGGCGGACGGAAGCGCCGGAACGGTGGTGACGGCGCCGGCGGCGACGGCGGTGGGCGGGGGCGCGCGAAGACCGCCGGGAGACCCCGGCGCAGACGGGCGCTGCGCTGGTCGGCGACAGTGCTGGCGGTCGTGATACTCGGCACCGCCGGTGCCGGCTATCTCTACTACGAGCACCTCAACGGCAACATCAAGAAGGAGAAGCTGAACCTCGGCGACACGAAGATCGCCGAGCCGACGCCGAACGCGGCCGGCCAGACCCCGCTGAACATCCTGCTCATCGGCTCGGACGCACGGGACACCGCGGAGAACCAGAAGCTCGGCGGCGCCAAGGACACCTTCGACGGCCCGCCGCTGGCCGACGTCCAGATGCTGCTGCACCTGTCCGCCGACCGCAGCAACATGTCGGTCGTCAGCATGCCCCGCGACACCCTGCTCGACATCCCCAAGTGCACCGACCCGGACAGCGGCGAGGAGTACGGGGCGCTCACGAACACGATGACCAACCAGTCGCTGGAGCGCGGCGGTCCCGGCTGCACGGTCGCCACCTGGCAGGAGCTGACCGGGATCCGCATCGACCACTTCATGATGGTCGACTTCTCCGGAGTGGTGTCGATGGCCGACGCCATCGGCGGTGTACCGGTGTGCGTGACCGACAACATCTACTCGCACACCAGCGCGGGCAAGGGCTCGGGGCTGAAGCTGGAGAAGGGCACCACGTACATCAAGGGCAAGCAGGCCCTGCAGTGGCTGCGCACCCGGTACGGCTTCGAGGACGGCAGCGACATCGCGCGGGCCAAGGCGCAGCACCAGTACATGAACGCGATGGTCCGTGAGCTGCGCGAGAACGCGACGATCACCAACCCGAACAAGCTGCGCAACCTGGCCGAGGAGGCCACGAAGGCGCTCACCGTCGACGAGAGCCTGGGCACGGTGACCAAGCTCTACGACCTCAGCACCGAGCTGCGCAAGGTCGAGCCGGCCCGGATCACGATGACGACGATGCCGTACACCTACGTCGGTGCCCGCGTCGTGCCCAAGGAGGGCGACGCGGAGAAGCTGTTCCGGCTGGTGCGCGAGGACATCGCGCTGGACGGCAAGGACAAGAAGAAGACCACCACCGAGGACGCGACCTCCGACGACCCGGCGGCGGCGAAGGACGAGATCGGGGTGCTGGTGCAGAACGGCACCATGACCTCCACGCTCGCCCCGGTCGGCGGACGCGCGCACACGGTGTCGCAGCTGCTGGTCGAGGAGGGCTTCGCCAAGTCCTCGTCCGACGCGACCACGGCGACCACCGAGGACAAGACGGTCGTGCGCTATCCGAGCGCCGAACTGGAGGGCGACGCCCAGGCGGTCGCCGAGGCCCTCGGCATCCCGCTGAGCCAGGTGGAGAAGTCCACGAACGTCTCCGGTGTCACGCTCGTCGTCGGCGCCGACTGGCGCGAGGGGACCACGTACAAGGCCGTGAAGGAGGACGACACGACTCCCGAGTCGGCGGACGCCCTCAACGGCGCGAACAAGAAGGCGTGCATGGAGGTCGACCCCTCCTTCACCTGGTAACCGGCGCCCCGGGGCGCGCCCCGGCCGCCCCGTGCACGAGCCGGGCCCCTCTCGATCAGGAGAGGGGCCCGGCTCGTGCGCGCGTACGGCGTTCGCGGTCAGCTCTCGGCCAGGACCGCCGGGCGGCGGGAGGCGATGACCTTCTTCGCCAGGGACCGGGGGCTGGTGAGGAAGCCGAAGCCCCAGGACATGTGCATGGTGGCGAGGGCGACCGGGATCTGGAGGCGGGCCCTGAGCGGCAGCCCCTTGCCCGCCGGGACCGAGCCCGCGACGATCGCCGCGAGATAGCCGCCGGGGACGACGAAACCGAGCGGGGTCAGCAGGGCACCCACCAGGACACCGGCCACGATCGCGCACACCGCGGTCGGCGGGGCGAGATAGCGCAGGTTGATGGAGCCCTCGTGGTAGCGGGCGACGACATGCCGCCAGCGCCCGTAGTCCTTGTACTGCTTGGCGAGCGCCTTCACGCTGGGCCGGGGCCGGTACGACACCCGCAGCTCGGGCGAGAACCAGATGAGGCCGCCCGCCTCGCGGATGCGGAAGTTCAGCTCCCAGTCCTGGGCGCGGATGAACTCCACGTTGTAGCCGCCCTGCCGCTCCAGCGCCTCGCGCCGGAAGACACCCAGGTAGACGGTCTCGGCCGGAGCCGCCTGCCCGCCCGTGTGGAAGGCGGCGTTGCCGACGCCGATCTTCGAGGTCATGGCGGCGGCGACCGCGTGCTCCCAGTCGTTCTCGCCCTCGGCGTGCATGATGCCGCCGACGTTCTGCGCGCCGGTCTCCTCCAGGAGCCGTACGGCGGTGGCGATGTAGTTCGGCGAGAGGATGCCGTGGCCGTCGACGCGGACCACGATCGGGTGGCGGGAGGCCTTGATCGCGGCGTTGAGCGCGGCGGGCGTACGCCCCGTCGGGTTCGGGACGGTGTGCACGCGCGGGTCTTCGGCGACGAGCTCGGCGGCGATCTCGTCCGTGCGGTCCCTGGAGGGACCGAGGGCGATCACGACCTCCATCTCGCCGGCGTACTCCTGCGCGAGGATCGCTTGGACGGCTCCGCGCAGATGCCGCTCCTCGTCAAGGACGGGCATGATCACGGACACGGCGGGGAGCCGCACATCGGGCTTGGCGTTCATAGGGGCCTCACGTTACCGCGAACGGGGGACACGAACGCGCGCCGCCCGGTCGCGTGCGCGGGGCACGGATCCCGGGACCCTACGGTGCTCAAGGCTCTCTGTCTTCTCTTTGTCTTCTCTCTGTCTTCTCTCTCCTCTTCTCCCCCTTCCCCTGACCGGTCCCGCGGAGGTGTCCCCCGTGTCCACGCCGCCCCGCCGCCCAGCCCGTCCGCAACAGCCCCGGCCCCCCGTGCGTCCCCGGCGGGGGGGCTGGGCCATGCGGGCGGTGACCACGCTCTCGGTGGTGGTGCTGGCCGCCGCGGGCATCGGGCACGCGGTGGTGACCCGGCTGGACAACGAGATCACCCGGGTCGACGCCTTCAAGGACATGAAGAACCGCCCCGAGGCGGGCCACGGCATGAACGTCCTGCTGGTCGGCACCGACGGCCGCGACCGGATCAGCGAGGAGGAGCGGCGCAAGTACCGGCTGGGCGGCGCGCCCTGCCACTGCACGGACACGATGATGATCGTGCACATCTCGGAGGACCGGGAGCGCGCGAGCGTCGTGAGCCTGCCGCGCGACTCGTACGCGGAGATCCCCGAGCACACCGACCGCACCACCGGGAAGACCCACCCGGCGCACCCGGTCAAGCTGAACGCGGCCTACGCGGAGGGCGGGCCGCAGCTCACCGTGCGCACGGTCGAGCACATGACCAAGGTGAAGATCGACCACTACGTCGAGGTCGACTTCACCAGCTTCATGCGGACCGTGGACGTCCTCGGCGGCGTCCGGATCTGCACCACCCGCCCGCTCAAAGACGCGTACACCGGCCTCGACCTCCCCGCCGGCACCCATGACCTGGACGGCGGCCAGGCCCTCCAGTACGTCCGCTCCCGGCACGCCGACGGCTCCTCCGACCTCGGCCGGATGAAGCGGCAGCAGCGTTTCATGGCGTCCCTGATGTCCCAGGCCACCTCCTCCGGTGTGCTGCTCAACCCGATGAAGTTCCGTGACATCACCCAGGCCGTCCTCGGCTCCGTGCGCGCCGACAAGGAGTTCGGCACCGGTGAGCTGATCGACCTCGGCCGCGCGATGCGGAACCTCACACCGGCGTCCTCGGAGTTCACCACCGTGCCGATCGGGCGCATGGGGTACGCCGTGGAGGGCATCGGCTCGACGCTCAAGTGGGACGACGCCAAGTCCGCCCGGCTCTTCGGGGCCCTGCGCGACGACCGCCCCCTCGCCCCGTTCAAGGCGCGCGGCACGTACGCCGTCGTCGACGTGGCCCCGCAGCAGATCCGGGTGCAGGTCGAGAACGGCACCGCCGTCGCCGGCCTCGGCAGGAAGGTGGACCGTGAGCTGGCCGCGACCGGCTTCCGCACCACGAGGATCCCGGTGAACGCCCCGCGGCAGAACGTCACCCGCACCGTCGTCCTCTACGACCCCCGCTGGGACCGCTCCGCCCGCTCCCTGGCCGCCGCCCTCCCCGGCTCGGAACTCCGCCCGGTCCGCGCCCAGGGCCCCACCCTCCGGGTGATCGCCGGCACGGACTTCGAGGGCGTACGCAAGGTGCGCGCCGAGGACCCGGAGCAGGGCGAGTCGGGAGTGGTACGGGGCGACCAGGTGTCGTGCGCCTGAGAAGACCCGCCGCTGTTCGACTTGAGTGCGATTTGTGTCAGCTTGGCAACAGCACTGCCCTGGTTTTTCGTCGACCCTTGTAAAGGACATAGCCGGACCCGGCACACTGGGGCGCATGAACGATTGGCCCGAGGGATGGTCCGGCAACAACCGCGGCGGCGACTACGCCCAGCCCGATGGACCGCGTGTGATGCGCCAGGTCCGTCGCGGCCCGTCGGCACCCCCTCAGGGTGGCGTGCCCCAGCAGCCCGCGTACGGCGACTCGTACAGCGACGGCTACGGCAACAACGGCTCCGACCAGTACGGCGGCGGCCACAACAGCGACTACAACACCGGCCAGGTGTACGGCGGTGGCTCCGGCGGTGACGGCTACGGCGGCGGCCGGGGCGAGCGTCCCGCGCCGAACTGGCGGCGTCGTATCAAGCTCACGGCGATCACGGTCACCGTGGTGGTGCTGGCGACGACGATCGGCACGTACTTCTGGGCCGACTCCAAGCTGAACCGCGAGGTCGACCTGTCGAAGGTCATCGACCGGCCGGAGGCGGGCGACGGCACCAACTATCTGATCGTCGGCTCCGACAGCCGTGAGGGCCTGTCCGACGAGCAGAAGAAGGAACTCCACACCGGGTCCGCCGACGGCAAGCGCACGGACTCGATGATGATCCTGCACACCGGTTCGAACGGCCCGACGCTGATATCGCTGCCGCGTGACTCCAACGTCGAGATCCCGACGTTCGTCGGCTCCGAGTCCGGCAAGACCTTCAAGGGCACCGGCCGCCAGGTGAAGCTGAACGCGGCGTACGCGGAGGACGGGCCCGAGCTGCTGGTCCGTACCGTCGAGGCCAACACGGGGCTGCACATCGACCACTATGTGGAGATCGGCTTCGCGGGCTTCGCGAACATCGTCGACGCGGTCGGCGGCGTGGAGATCGACATCCCCAAGGGCGGGATGAAGGACACCAAGTCCGGCGCGAACTTCGAGGCGGGCAAGCAGACCCTGAACGGCGAGCAGTCCCTCGCCTTCGTCCGCACCCGCTACGCCCTCGCGCGCAGCGACCTGGACCGTACGAAGAACCAGCAGAAGTTCCTCGCGGCCCTCGCCGGCCAGACGGCGACGCCGAGCACGGTGCTGAACCCGTTCAAGCTGTACCCGACGATGAGCGCCGGTCTGGACACCCTGATCGTCGACAAGGACATGAGCCTGTTCGACCTGGCCGCCATGTTCTGGGCGATGAAGGGCGTGACGGGCGGCGACGGCAAGTCGATGAACATGCCGATCTCGGGCAACGCCGCCAACGGCAATCTCCAGTGGGACACCGCGAAGGTGAAGCAGCTGGTGGAGCAGTTGAAGAACGACGAGACGGTGACGGTGTCGAGCGACTGACCCCGTCGAACAACCGGCTGAGGGGCATCCCGTGACGGGGTGCCCCTCAGTCGTGCGACGGGTGGTGTCAGGCGGTCGCGCCCGCCATCGTCCGGCACGTCTGCGAGCAGCGGCGACACGCTTCCGCACAGCGCATCATCTGCTGATCGTCCGGCATGGACATACACGCCTCGGCGCACATGTCACAGGCGCGGGCGCACATCGCGCACATCTCGGCGGACAGCGGCGAGCGGCGCATCATCATGTCCGCGCACATACGGGTCATCTCGGCGCAGTCCATCAGGGCGCGCATGATCTGCATCTGGGCCTGGCCGCCGGCCTGCATGCAGGAGCTCATGGTCTCCTCGCACACGCTGTGGCAGGTCATGCAGGCGTCGACGCAGTCCTGCATCTCCTTGCTCATGGCGGTCATGGCTCCGGTGTGCTGCGTCATGGCTCCTCCTGGGGGTGGTGGGAGTGTGCGGGATCCGGGACCGGACCCCGCACTTCCGTCCTACGCCTCCCCGCCCCCGTCCGCCACCGCGTCGGAGGGGGTTGTTACGGCAGGTTGCGC
Organism: Streptomyces phaeolivaceus; assembly: GCF_009184865.1. Classification (NCBI taxonomy): domain Bacteria; kingdom Bacillati; phylum Actinomycetota; class Actinomycetes; order Kitasatosporales; family Streptomycetaceae; genus Streptomyces; species Streptomyces phaeolivaceus. The sequence goes on from NZ_CP045096.1 coordinate 3,988,794, forward strand.
GCCATGACGATGCGCTGGACCTGGTTGGTGCCCTCATAAATCTGGGTGCTTTACAGGCCATATGACCCTGACCTGTACGGAGACCCCTCCCAGAGGGGGTGTCCCCAGCATTTCCCCATGATCGTCAGCAGTCTGCGCAGGCAGGAGGCCCGCTGGAGGCACCCCACCAGTCGCGCGGTATACGAGCAGACTGGGCTCGGGTTACGCGGTTTCCCGTTCCGTCAATCGTGATCGCTTGACCGGTGCGCCCGGCCCTCGGGAGCATCAACCCAGATGCGGGGTACTGGCAGCGGCACGGGAGAGGGGAACCCAGACCATGAAGATCACCAAACTGGTCAGCACGTGCGACATCAAGGATTGCCCGACGATCTACGCTACGGATCGCGGCACCTTCCTGGTACAGGGCGAGACGCCAACCGATCACGGGCTTCAGATTCCCGCGCACGAAACCCTGGTCGAGATTCCGATGGAACTGATCCAGAAGGCCATCCGTGACAACCTCATCTAGGAGCCTCGTCGACCTCTTCGACGCGTTCGAGCGCGAGGCATTCCGACTGGAGACCCTGGACGACTACAGCAAGTCTGGGAGCGTCGACGCCTATCAGGCATTCCTGGCCGGGGAGCCACAGCCGGACGACTACAACGCAGGATGGGTCGAAGAACTACGCTCGCACACCGAGAAGGGGAAGCGCGTATACCGGGTCCATATCCTGTCCCGCCCACTCACGGACTATCTTAGGTTCGAACTCGGCTGGGGCTACCACAAGAACGTGAGCGGGGGCGAAGAGTTCTTCATCCTCGACATCACCGACAAGCCCAACCCCTTGCAGGACGTTCCGGATTTCTGGTTCTTCGACTCCGAATCCGTGACCGTGATGAACTACGACGGAAGCGGAAAGTACCTGGGTTCGAAAGTGCTACCTCCGGAACGAACAGCGGAATTCACGCGGTACCGTGACGCGGCTCTCGCGCACGCGGAACCGTTCACAGAATGGTGGGCCAAGTACGGGACGTGAACAGAGCACAGCTTGGCGCCGCGCTGCGGGCGCTGCGAGCGGCATCCGGCAAGGAAGCCAAAGCGGTGGCCCGCAGCGCCCTCATGTCTCCTTCCAAACTGTCCAAGATCGAGAATGCGAAGCTGCCGCCCAGCGCGACGGATGTAGAGCGCATCCTGACCGCCATCGGCGTCTCGGACGAGGTCAAGGCGGAGTACGCGGAAGCCGCACGCGCGTCAGCGACAGAAGCGACGGCGTGGCGCCTGCTCAAGCGGATCGGGGTCCACAAAGGCCAGCAGGCCGCCAAGGCCCTGGAAGCCCAGATGTCTGTACTGCGGCTGTTTCAACCCGCGCTCGTTCCGGGCCTGCTCCAGACTCCCGAGTACATCCGGGCCATTCTGCAACGCCACAACATGAGTGAAGACGCACTCACGCGAACAATCAATGGGCGACTTGAACGGCAGGCAGTTCTCTACGACAACGCAAAGTCGCTACGGTTCATCATCACCGAACCTGTTCTACGCTGGCGCATCGTGCGACCGCAGATGATGGCCGCTCAGCTTGACCGCATCGTCTCTATTTCGCGGCTTTCCCATGTGGACATCCGGATAGTCCCTCTACGGGCTCAGCAACACGACATCGCAAATCACGCCTTCGTCATCCGTGACCACAGCATGGTGACCGTTGAAACCGTCCATGCGGAAGTCGTCGTTACAGATCCGCGAGATGTGAGTCTCTACATTGATAAGTTCGAAGGATTCGAGCGAGCAGCACTGGCCGACGACGAAATGCGGGATCTGATCGACGGTATCCGCAACAAGTTTTTGCGAGAACAGGAAACAGGCTAGAGGTGCGATCGTGGCCCACCGAAGATGGGGGCCATGGTGAGCGAAAGCAGGGCGCATAGGACCGAAGCAGCTGGTCATCTGGGCAGCAGTGAGGCCCGACAGTTTCTCTCCCGTCTCTCCGCAGCATTCGGCGTCGGCGGGGTGCTCATGGTGCAGAAGAGCAACCCTGGCCCTGAAGGCGCGGACCTGGCGCCCGGTTCGGCTCTGCGCTGGCCCCGCTGTGAGTGCGGGAGCCCGAAGTGTCCTGACTACAAGGCCCCGCCGAGTCGGCCACCAGAAGGACTGAGCAGGAGAGTTGCCGAGGCCAACGCGCGGAGCCGTAGGGGTGGGCTGTGAGCGTCAGAGCGGCCATGCGGTACGTGATGCACCGGATCACCGAGCATCCGGATGCGGACGTGACCTTTGAGGCCAAGTGCCTGCACTGCCAGTGGAAGGCGACACCTTCCACTGAGTCGGAGTCCGTCGATGTGGAGTGCATGAGCCATACGGGCCGGTCCGGTCACGCCGGTTTCCGACGTATCAGGACCTCGTTCGCCATGGTCGTTCGCGCCGAGTAGCGACCCTCCAACAGCGAAACCCTGAACTCCCACCCAAAACGGGTGGCGGCGGTCAGTCATGACCGCGATTAGTTGAGCAGGAAGGTGCAGTGATGCAGAACGCAATCGACCTGTACGCGCTCGACATCAACGGGGCCTCGTTCGTGAAGGCGTGCGGGGGAAACACCCACCCGGACGGCGAGTCGTGCGTGGCCCTGGCCCGGATCGGCGAGGACGCCTGGGCCCTGAGTGACAGCAAACGGCCGGCCGCCGAGCCACTGCGGTTCACCACGGAGGAGCTGGACGCGGCCGGGATCGACCCGGCGCGGTTCGGCCTGTCCGTCTGATCCAACCCCTCCACTCGGTCCCGGTCCACTCCTCCATCGGGCCGGGACCGGCTGCCCCTTCGTCCCTCAAGAGAACTGAACGGGAACGACTTGCATCATCACGGCTATCTGTGGACCGGCCCGAAACAGCGTTTCGACCAGGAAGCGCTACGACGGCCCCCGCATCCTGAGCCGCCTCCGGCCGGAAGCAGGCCGGAACTGATCCAGCGCTACCGCGAGGTGGCGGCGGACTTTCCGACTTCTGATCTGCCGCCGCTGGAAACGGCGTACTGGCTCATCAAGCCACGTTCCTTAGTTCGTGGCACGTGGGATGAACCGAAGGAGGCGGCGGCCTGGATCGGGGAACGACTGGCCGAGTACGCGCCTCGGTTCGCTTCGGAAGCGGAGCGTGACACCATCTATCTGACGCTTCTCGTGAACTCCGCCGCTGAGCGGCTGGGGGAGGGCGGTGATGTGTCCCACGGCTTCTACCTCGAACGCCCCTCGTACCTGTCCCTGGCCGCGGTGACGTGTTCCCCGAATCGCTCGAAGTCCGAACTGGCCTGCCCTGCCCACTAGTCGAAGCAACAAAGAAGCCCCGGCCAATGGCCGGGGCTGTTTCTTTGGGTTGGTTAGAGCAGCGCGCGGAAGGGGTTGGAGTCCGCGAACGGTTCCGAGCGCTGCGGTTCGGGTGCGGACTCGGGGGCCTGCTTCGGTTCCGGGCGGTAGGCGTCCAGACGGACGACCGTTGTGCGATTCTGCCTACGCTCTGCGCTGGCCGGCTGCGGCCTGGGGGCCCGGTTCGACTGCTGTGAGTGAACCGGAGTGTCACCGCGAAGCGTGAAGACGGTAGCCGGTCGGCCGGTCTTCCCGGCGCGTTCCACAGTCACGACGATTCCAGGCAGTTCCTTGACCTCCGCTGCGGTTGCTCCCACGTACGGGAGTACCTGGGAGGACGTGGCGCGTCCGCCGCGCATTTCGATACGGGCCCGCACCTTGTCCTCAAGAGTGAGGGACTGCCGCTTCACCTTAGGGGAGGTCGCACCCTTGGTGATGCGCACGGCGTCCTGCACGGACCGGCGAACCAGGGTGAAGGCGGCGGACAGCATCTCTTCCGTGACCGTCTCCGAGCATTCGGACGCTGCCAGGCAGGCCGCAACTCGTACGGTCTGCTCCGCCGTCCGCTCGATATCGACAGCCTGGTTCTCGGGCAGGGTCTCACCCAGGATGCGGGCGTATCGGCGCACGATCCGCCACAGCGGCCGGGCATCCTCCGCAAGCGTGATCACTCGGGGTCGTGCGGTCGCCCACCCGTACGCGTCGGACAGCTCCGAACCGTCCACCTTCGGCAGGCTCACGCGGTCGTCGTCCAGCATGGGGACCGACCCGAGCAGGAAGGGAAGGATGCGGTTGTACGAGCCTCCGGCCGCTTCCGACTCGCCCACGTACTTGCTCCAGTCGGAGGGGGTGACGTGGCAGTGCAGAACCATGGCGGGGTCGCGTACTTCCTGTGCCTCTTCCTTGGTCGTGTTGCGCAGGGTCGCTCCGTCCCACGCGGCCCGCAGCTTGGTCGTGAACGATGCATCCCGCTTGACCCTGCGGAGCACTTCCGACCATTCCTCTTCCACCACCAGGGCGCGCACGTCGCGCCCATGCTCGGTCTCGGCAGTTGCTTCCTGCTGCTCCCACAGATGGTTGACCATGCTCGCCCCGGAAGTGATCCCGCTGGTGGTGTGAGTCGCTACGAAACGACCCAAGGACTTGTCCAGGACGTGATGGGCGGCCCTCAGCGCTGAGCCCTTGCCCCTGCCCGTTCCGGCCACCAGGGCGGACCACAGCAGCACGGGCCGGGTGTTGCCACGGGAGGACACCTTGACCGTGCCGCCGATGGCGGCGGACCACATCGACAGGGCGGCCACGTACACCCCCAAGGGGTCCGTTTCCAGTTCCGTTACTGTCCGCTTGGGCCGGCCGCGACCCGTTGTGGACGCTGCGTGACACAGACCGACCGGGGTGCCGTCCTCGCAAACAAAGAAACGGTGCCTCCGCCATTTCAGCAGAGGCACCGTTCTCGGGTTTGTGTCAGGAAGGCCAGGTAACCGCAGCCTTCACAATTCCCTTGCTCGGAAGTGTCTCGTCCCAGGTGTTGTCGGCCTTCTTGGTGTCCAGGCCGGGGTAGCGGAGGACCTTGCCGCCGCACAGGTGGAGAGAGTCTACGTAATCGGCGCGGTACTTCTCGCTTTGGCCCGCTCTTGGCTCGTTGAACTGGCTGGCGAACGTAGCGAAGTCGGGATGGCCAGCCACAATATCCACACCGGTCGGCATTGCCGTTGTGGCGGCAACTGTGAACCCTGAGAGACGGGCAACAACGCCATTAGCTGTCACTCCGCCTTCGCCGTAAGCAGCAGCGTTGGCAATTGCCGGGTGTTCAACGAGATATCGCTTCGCCTTCGGAGAAACCACGACGTATCGGTTGGCTTCTGGAACGTCGCTTTCGTCGAGTTCCAGCATCATGTCAAGGATGGCGCCGTAGAGACTCGCTGGAATGGTGCCCGCGCTTGGGGTGATGTTCGGGAGAGCGGTGGCACTGCTGGCGATGACGTTGCCCATGAAAGTGTCAGCCTTTGCGGCAAGGGCACGGATCATCTGCTTGTTGATCGGAGAGTTGAAGTCTCCCGTAGCGAGCTGCACCCGCTCAGCGTCTTCGATCAAGAGCTGTAGGTAGTCCGCCTGGCTGATGGGGATTTCCTGGTCGACAGTTTCCGGCCGTTGAGCCATCATGCCTTCGGGCAGCGAGTATTCGCCCACGGTGGGCCGGATCAGCGAGTTCACATGAACAACGTCACCCTTGTTTCTGATCTCGCCCTCATAGTCCCGGTTGGAGACCAGGCGGGAAGACCAAACAAGCAGGGGGTCGAACTGCACGAGCAGTGAGCTTGCCCATGCTTCCGGCACGAAGGTGAGGGTTCCGGTGTGCTGATACTGAAAGGCCATATAGGTGTCTCCTTCTTACTTTCGATGACGCGCATCGAGAGACACGCGAGGACCTTGATATTGGAATGCGTCCGGATGTGAGCGCCCCGCCCCGGTAAGCTGCGGGAAGAGAGGTTCCTTCTCCGTCTGGAATGGCTCAAGCACCTTGGCTATCGCTTCGGCGGACGGATTGCCGTCCTCTCTAATGAGCCTGGAACTGTCAAGGTAATCAGTGAATCCCTGAGGGAGGGTGATTCCGGCCTTTGCTGCCTGATTCTCCATCTCGGCCCGCGCCAGTCGTCCTGCAAACTCCCGTTCAACCTCAGCCCGGACCGCATCGGAAGGGTCGGCCGACACGCCCTCGGAAATCCGTTCTGCGTCGCTCACGGCGACACCTCCTCAGTAATCAAGTGGAAGACTTCTAACTAACATGGGCCGCTTGAGGGCGGCCCTATACCTCACAACAGGAAAACGAAGAGACAAGTACCCCCTTCCGTAGGTTTCCCCAGATCAACACCTGTTTCGTTTCCTACTGGAAGGAGCTACTTGCCTCTCACCGTTGACCTGATGCCTCACAGGCAGGTTTCCGACGAGACCCCATAACGACTTGGATAGCACCCCGGACAGCTTCCGTGGACTGTCCGCGCCAGAGGCACACCGCCGAGTGTGCATGGCCCCGGAGGATCACTCCTCCACTCATGGGGAATAAATGCCAGACTCACATCCGGCCGGGCAAGTTCAACGGAAGCCAGTAGTCCCGGTTCGCTTGATAACAGTCCTCCAACAGTGGCCGGAACCACTCGGCAACCGGAGACGGGTGCTCTTCGATGTAGGACAGGTTCCGATGCTTGCCCACCCATATCTTCTTGCTTCTGCGGGCCTGCGTACGTGCCCTGGCCTTCTTCTTGTGGATGTCGCAATACTTCCGTGGATTCCCCCGCTTTCGGGGCCTGTCGGGGCTATACAGGGCTACTCCGCAACCACTCCAGCGGCAGCGCTCCCAGACCTCCCGCTTCGGCTGCTCTTTCCCTGACAGTTGGAAACCGCCCGCAGCCACCAGGTCTACCCCCTCATCCACCGTGTCGGCCCCCGGCGCCTTTTCCATCAGTTCCGAGAAAACCTGGGTATTTGGCTCGTAGGAAGGTGCGGAGCAGAGCAGTGCCGCGACAAGCAAGGGGAACACTCCTGTATGGGCGGCTGCGATGCGCTCGTGTTCCGTCTCACTGCTGTTGCGCCAAGGCTGGGGCCAGTCCTCGCACTTTTCCTCTCCAGCTTCATTCAGGATCGCGTCTGCTCGCGCCTCCAGCCTGGCCTGCCCCTTCCGGTCCATGGGCGGGATGGTCCGATTCATGAAGTCCTCTCAGCAAACAAAAAGCCCCCGAATTGCCTCGGGGGCGTACAGTTCTAGCAGTTCTTCAGTTCTGGTCGTCCAGCCACTTTTCCAAATCGGCCGGTCGGCACCGGAGCGACTGGCCCACCTTTCGGAAGGGAATCTGCTCAGCCTTCCAGTTTCCGTATACCCACGACCGGGGTTTGTTCAGGTAGTCGGCCACGTCGTCTACCGTCATCAGCTTTGCACGCATGGATCCCCTAAAAGAAAAGCCCCCAGTTCCCTGGGGGCTAGTTGTGCGCAGTATCAGTAATAGCGAATCTCAGTTCCGACCGTCTCCAGATTCAGTGAAGGCCGCCAGCACCTGCGTGGCTTTCTCTGTCAGGTCACCGCCAGCCTTGCCCGCAACGGTGGTCAGATATCCCTCTCTTCTCGCGCGCTTGAGATGGTCCTTCACGGTCTCGGGGCGGCGGCCGATGAGCCGTGCCAACCACGGAACAGGCGCCGGAGCCCCCAAGTCGGCCATGGTCTTGTAGGTCGCGGCCAACGTAGCCAAGTAAGGCTCCGACACACCCTCGTTGGCCAGCAGTAGGCCCGCCGACGATCCCGCTTCCTCCACCTTCGCTGTCACCTCCTCCATGCCCTGTTGCAGTTCAGGTGCCGTCTCCGCCAGTTTCATGGCCGCCGCCAGGTCGAGCCTGCGCAGCACAGTCGTAGAGATCCCGCGCGCCACGTCCCGAGTCGCGGCGCCTTCTGCCGCCTCAACAGTGATCCGCTGCGGCCCTCCGGTGATCGGTCCCGTCGGCCACCACATGCGGATCACCCAAGCCCCTTGCTGCTGGGTGATCTCGAACCCGCTCTCATTCGCTTCCACACTTTCGAACGTACCACACAGGGTGTACCACCCCGTGTTGACAACCCAGGGTGGACCATGCGCAGACTGGATCACGCCGGACAACCGGCGCGACGCCGGGCCGTCCGTGCGTCATCGACAGAGGGGGGCCGCCTCAGTGGCAAGGGCATGGGTCGCGCGATCCAAGGACGACCCGAAGAAGTGGACGACGTTCTGGTACGACCCTGACGGGAAGCAACGGCAGAAGACGTTCGCCACCAAGACGCGGGCAGACGACCAGCGCAAGCGCAAGGAACAGGAACTCGACGCCGGAACGTACCTCGACGATCGGTTGGGCAAGCAGCCGGTGACAGCCGTCTGGGAGCAGTGGACCAATCAAAGGAAGCTGGAGAACAGCACCAAGAAGCAGTACCGATCCATCCTCAACACGACCATTGAGCCGTTCTTCAAGGCCCGTTCCATCGTGTCCCTGAAGGTCGCTGACGTTGAGCAGTGGCTCTTGTGGATGGAACAGGACCGGAAACTGTCCGCTCGCACACGGCGTCAGCGGTTCTCGTTCTTCTCCGGGATGATGGACTGGGCCGTCGTCAACGAGATCATCGGCCGAAACCCGTGCAAGAGGGTCAAGGGCGCAGGGAGCCGCGCCAAGGAGATCCGGGAGCACAAAAGCACCGCCCGGCGACTCACGACGCGGGAAGTCCTGGCGATGCTCGATGCCGCTCCTCCGCGATACCGCGCGATGCTGTGGCTCATGGCCGGGTGTGGCCTGCGGCTGGGTGAGGCCATGGCGGTGTCCCGCGATCAGATCGACTTCAAGGCCGAGACGCTTCGCGTCGACTTCCAGATTGCGGAGGACGGAGACACAGCATCGGGGAAGAACAGCGCCATCCAGCGTCGGCACATCAAGTCTCGTGACGAAGGCGAGCCAGGGCGTTCCGTCCCCCTCCCGCCGAACGTCGCCTTCGAGCTTCGGCGGCACATCAAGAACCACGGCGTATGGGGGCCGGAGCGGCTTCTCTTCCCCAACGTGACGCGGACTGGCTACCTCTACGCGTCGTACTTCTACCCGAAGATCTGGATGGAGGCTCTGGGCAAGGGACAGGTGAAGTACTGCAAGGCTCACTCGCTCCGGCACTACTACGGGTCGCGGCTGCTGTACGCCGGAGTCCCCGAGAACGACGTGGCCGACTGGATGGGCCACAGCAGTACTGACGTGCTCAGGGAGCACTATCACTACATCTTCGAAGGGGCCGAGCAGCGCGGCCGCGCAGCCATCGCAACCATGCTGACGCCCGGCGCGGACGACCCCTCGGAGGCGTCAGAGGTCGCCTGATCCACCTACGACAACAGCCCCCGGCGTCATGCCGGGGGCTGTGTTGTTTGTGCAGGTCAGTGGCTGTTTTCAGCCCGGCATCTACCCAGGATTCCCCCAGTATGACGCCCAGGAACAGCCCTGATCGGGCCGCAACGGGCAGAAAGCCGAGAGTGCCCCTTCGGACCTTCGAAACAGCTCCTGACCTGCAAAAATCCTGCTACGGAAGGTTCCTTGCCATCACGATCCGCTGGACTTGATTCGTGCCTTCATAAATCTGGGTGATCTTGGCGTCGCGCATCATGCGCTCGACCGGGTAGTCGCGGGTGTAGCCATAGCCGCCGAGGAGCTGGACGGCGTCCGTGGTGACCTCCATGGCGATGTCGGAGGCGAAGCACTTGGCGGCGGCGCCCTGGAAGGTGAGGTCCTTGTCGCCGCGCTCGGACTTGGCCGCCGCCTGGTACGTCAGGGCGCGGGCGGCCTCCACCTTCATGGCCATGTCGGCCAGCATGAACTGGATTCCCTGGAAGTCGGCGATCGGCTTGCCGAACTGCTTGCGCTCCTGGACATAGCCCTTGGCGTAGTCGAGGGCACCCTGGGCGACGCCGAGGGCCTGGGCGGCGATGGTGATACGGGTGTGGTCCAGGGTCTTCATCGCCGTGGCGAAGCCGGTGCCCTCCTCGCCGATGATGCGGTCGGCGGGGATGCGGACGTTGTCGAGGTAGACCTCACGGGTCGGGGAGCCCTTGATGCCGAGCTTCTTCTCCGGGGCGCCGAAGGAGACACCCTCGTCGGCCTTCTCGACGACGAACGCGGAGATCCCCTTGGAGCGCTTCTCCGGGTCCGTGACGGCCATGACCGTGTAGTAGTCGGAGACGCCCGCGTTGGTGATCCAGCGCTTCACGCCGTTGAGGATCCAGTGGTCGCCGTCGCGGACCGCGCGGGTCTTCATGCCGGCCGCGTCGGAACCGGCGTCCGGCTCGGAGAGGCAGTACGAGAACATCGCGTCGCCCTTGGCCAGCGGGCCCAGGTACTTCTTCTTCAGCTCCTCGGAGCCGGAGAGGATCACCGGCAGCGAGCCGAGCTTGTTGACGGCCGGGATCAGGGAGGAGGACACACAGGCGCGGGCCACCTCCTCGATCACGATGACCGTGGCGAGCGCGTCGGCGCCGGCGCCGCCGTACTCCTCGGGGACATGAACGGCGTGCAGGTCGTTGGCGACCAGCGCGTCCAGCGCCTCCTGCGGGAAGCGCGCCTCCTCGTCCACGGCGGCGGCGTGGGGCGCGATCTTCGCCTCGGCGAGGGAACGGATCGCGTCACGGAGCATGTCGTGCTCCTCGGACGGGCGGTACAGGTCGAAATCAGCCGATCCGGCCAAGGTCTCTCACGCTCCTGACGCTAACTACCGTTAAGTAACACGAATTTTAGAGCCCTGCCCGTGCGACGGGTACGTGAGTTTGCCGACAGGCCCCGATCTCCGGGCAATCTGCCCCGTGAAGGGGTCGAACACGCCCCGACTATGCTCACGGGCACGCCCGCGCATCGACTGGCACTGACTGTGCGGGCGCGCACCCCCCACGGCCGGACATCCCAGGAGCACACCCATGGCCCTCAAGATCACCGTGATCGGCACCGGCTATCTCGGCGCGACGCACGCCGCGGCCATGGCCGAGCTGGGGTTCGAGGTGCTCGGGCTCGATGTCGTCGAAGAGAAGATCGACATGCTCCGGCGGGGCGAGGTCCCCATGTACGAGCCGGGTCTTGAGGAGTTGCTGCGTAGGCATGTCGCCGGGATCGAGGGGTCCAGCGGGCGGCTGCGCTTCACGACCGACTACGCCGAGGTCGCGGCGTTCGGCGATGTCCACTTCGTCTGTGTGAACACCCCGCAGCGGCACGGCGAGTACGCCTGCGACATGAGTTACGTCGACGCGGCCTTCGCCTCGCTCGCCCCGCATCTGACGGGCCCGGCGCTGGTGGTGGGCAAGTCGACCGTGCCGGTCGGTTCGGCGGACCGGCTGGCCGCCTATCTCGCCGAGCACGCGCCCGCCGGGGAGGACGCCGAGCTGGCCTGGAACCCGGAGTTCCTGCGCGAGGGCTTCGCGGTGAACGACACGCTGCACCCGGACCGGATCGTGGTGGGGGTGCGCAGCGAGCGCGCCGAGAAGCTGCTGCGCGAGGTGTACGCGACGCCGGTCGGCGAGGGCTCGCCGTTCGTGCTCACCGACTTCCCGACCGCCGAACTGGTGAAGACGTCCGCGAACTCCTTCCTGGCCACCAAGATCTCCTTCATCAACGCCATGGCAGAGGTGTGCGAGGCCGCCGGGGGCGATGTCGCCAAGCTGGCGGAGGCCATCGGGTACGACGACCGGATCGGCAGGAAGTTCCTGCGGGCGGGGATCGGCTTCGGCGGCGGCTGTCTGCCGAAGGACATCCGGGCGTTCATGGCGCGCGCCGGTGAGCTGGGCGCCGACCAGGCGCTGACGTTCCTGCGTGAGATCGACTCCATCAACATGCGCCAGCGCGGTCAGATGGTGGAGCTGGCCCGGCAGGCGCTGGGCGGCGGCTCCTTCCTCGGCAAGCGGGTCGCGGTGCTGGGCGCCACCTTCAAGCCCGACTCCGACGACGTACGCGACTCCCCCGCCCTCAACGTGGCCGGGCAGATCCACCTCCAGGGCGGCCAGGTCACCGTCTACGACCCCAAGGGCATGGACAACGCCCGGCGGCTCTTCCCGACGCTCGGGTACGCGGAGTCCGCGCTCGCGGCCGTACGGGGCGCCGACATCGTGCTGCATCTGACGGAGTGGAGCGAGTTCCGCGAGCTGGACCCGGCGGCGCTCGGCGAGGTGGCGTCGACGCGGCTCGTGCTCGACGGCCGTAACGCGCTGGACCCGGAGCTGTGGCGGCGGGCGGGCTGGACGTACCGGGCGATGGGGCGGCCGACGGCGTAACGCCACGGCCGCGGCGGACGCCGTGGCTTCGTGCGGGACAGCGCGGGGTGACGCCGTTCCGGCCGAGGCTCAGTCGGCCGGAACGGCGTCTTTCCCTATTCTCCACCGTTCCGGCGCCCGGCGGGGGCGAAGCGCTTACTTCGCTCGGTATCGGCGCATCTTCGCGCGGGCGCCGCACACCTGCATCGAGCACCAGCGGCCCCGGCCGGCCGGGCTGCGGTCGTAGTACGCCCAATGGCAGTCGGGGGCCTCGCAGGCCTTGAGGCGCTGCCAGGTGCCCGCCGTGAGGGCCTCGGCGACGGCGGCGGCCACGCGGGAGAGCAGGGGGGCCGGGTCGGCGGCGGGGCGCAGGGTCGCGGAGCCGTCCTCGGTGGAGACCGCGACGACAAGGGGTGCGGCGGCCAGCAGTTCACCGAGCGGGGTCACCGGGCCGTGCGGTGGGTGACCGGCGTGGGCCAGCAGGGTCGCGCGCAGGGACTCCCGCAGATCGCGTACGTCCGTCAGGTCCTCGCCGTCCGTCAGGTCCAGGCGGGCGCGGCCCTCCGGGGTCTCCAGGGCGTCGGCACCCGACTCCAGGTCCAGCGTGTTCACCAGGCTCTCGACGAGGGCCAGGCCGCCGGGGGCGGACGCTCTCTCACTCATGCGACGACGTTACCTCTTATGGGAATGCATGAGGTAACCGTTACTGGTTACCCTTCCCTATAGGTAACCGCACGGGTGACCGAGGTCACGTGAGCAGGAACGAGCAAGGAGAAGGCCATGGCCATCGCCAAGCTGAACGTCGTCGTTCTGGACTGTCCCGATCCGGCCGCGCTCTCCGGGTTCTATGCCGAGGTGGTCGGCGGGAAGGCGAGCGGGGAGGGGGACTGGGTGGACCTGGAGGTGCCGGGCGGGGGTGCGCGGCTGGCGTTCCAGCGGGCGCCGGGGTTCGTGGCGCCCGAGTGGCCCTCGGCGGAGCGGTCGCAGCAGTTCCATCTCGATCTCTACGTGGAGGACATGGACGCGGCGGAGAAGGAGGTGCTGGCGCTGGGGGCGACGGTGCTGGACGCGGCGGATCGTGAGCGGGGGTGGCGGGTGTACGCGGATCCGGCGGGGCATCCGTTCTGTCTTTGCCGAGGCTGATGACTCTGCTGCGCAATTCCAGGGAGCCTCCGCCGCCCGGACCGAGACCTGCGATGACGCGGTGGCCGGTGCGGCTTTCCCAGCGGGTCCCTGCTGCTCAGCCGAATTGCGCAGCAGAGTCGCTGATTTCGCGGTAGAGGGAGGGGGTGCGGGGAGCTGAGCGACCGCGGGTCGAATGTGGCTGGTCGCGCAGTTCCCCGCACCCCTGACGGGCGCGGCCCCCGTCAGCCGTCCAGCTCCGTGATGCTCGCCGTCGAGGCCTCTCGGCGGTCCTTCGCCGCTCTGGCCGTGAAGTCGGCGGTGCGGAGGACTCGTTGGACGTTGCCCCAGGTGAGGAGGGCGAGGTCTGGTTCGGACCAGCCTCGGTGCATGAGTTCGGCGACGAGGTGGGGGTAGCAGGAGGCGTCGGTGAGGTCCCTCGGGTGGGCGGCACCGGAGTCGTAGGTGCCGGAGAGGCCGACGCACTCGGGGCCGGCGATCGCGCGGACATGGTCGAGGTGGTCGGCGACATCGCGGATCGAGGGGCCGGTCTGCTCGGCGGTGAGCGGCACCATGCACAGGCCTCGGGCCTCGCCCAGCGCGGCGAGGAGGTCGTCGGCGAGGTTGGCGGGGTGGGCGCGCAGGGCGCCGGCCGCCGAGCGGGTGCACACGACCGGCGCGCGGGAGACCTCGAGCGCCCGGCGGACGGTCTGCTCGGAGGCACCGGAGAGGTCGGCGAGGACGCCGATGCGGTTCATCTCGCGGACCACCTCCTCGCCGAACCTGCTCAGCCCGGACTCGCCCGCCCAGGACGCGCCCGTGAGGGTCAGCGCCTTGAGGCCGAGCGCGTGCAGGGCGCGCAGGATGCCGAGGGAGTCGCCGATCGCGGGGGCTCCGGCGGGGCCGAGGAGCACGGCGACACGGCCGCAGTTGCGGGCGTCGGTGGTCTCCCCCGCGCTGTGCGTCAGCCGCAGGCCCTCGGGGTGGGCGTGGACGACCGTCCGGACCAGGTCCAGCTGCTCCAGCGTGGCGCCGACGGCCCGCTCGCCCTCCAGCCCCTCCGGCAGGTGCAGCGACCAGAACAGCGCGCCGATATGGCCCTTGCGCATCCGCGGCACATCGGTGTCGACCCCGCCCCCGCCCAGCTCCAGGTCGAACCGGGGCAACTGCCGCAGCACCCACGGCAGCCCGCTGTACCCGTCGGCGACGGGGTGCGCGGCGAGGAAGGCGTGCGCGTCGGCCAGCTCGGAGGAGGGCTCCGAAGAGGGGTCGGCCGCCTCGGGCTCGGTGACGGCCCCGAACGTGGCGACGGCCTCGGAGGCGTCGGTGGTGGAGGCCGGGGCGGTACTGGTGGCTACGGCACGACCGCCGCGGAGTCGCCGACCGCCACCGGCCCGGTCACCGACCGCTCCGCCGCCTTCACCTTCGCCTTCGGCACGGCCGTCCTCGGACCTGCCGTCCTCAGGTCGGCCGTCCTCAGGTCGACCGTCCTCAGGTCGGCCGTCCTCAGGTCGGCCGGGAGCGTCCTGGCCGCCGGGGGCTATCGGCTCCGGTGCCGGTGGGCGTCGGTCCCGTTTGGGCTTGGGCTTGGTGGGGGTGGGGGGCGTGTCGAGTTCGCCGGCCTCCCCGGTGGCCTGCAGTTCGTCCTGCAGATCTGCCATGGCGGACCTCCGTAGCCGTTGGGTGATCGCAGTACTCGTCACCGTGGCACGGAGGCCGCCCGCCTTCCTGCGGGGTGGGGCGTTCGGGTTGTACGGCCGCGACGGGGCCGCCGTACGCCACCCGGGTGATGCCCGGACGGCGTACAGGCGGCGGTCCGGGCACCGATCCGGGCGGCGCCCGGTGTCACCCGTCCAGCTGAGCCAGTGTCGCGTTGGACGGGCCCGTGCGGGCCCGCAGATCCCGGGCCACGTCCTCCGCCGCGCCCAGCACCCGGACCGCGTTGCGCCAGGTCAGCTTGGCCAGGTCGGTCCGGGACCAGCCGCGGTCGAGCAGCTCGGCGATCAGGTTCGGGTAGCAGGAGACGTCGCCCAGGCCGTCCGGGGTGAAGGCCGTGCCGTCGTAGTCGCCGCCGATGCCGAGGTGGTCGACACCGGCGACCTCGCGCATGTGGTCGAGATGGTCCGCGACCGTGGACACCGTGGCGACCGGGCGCGGGCTGCGCTCCTCGAAGGCGCGGTGGACCGCCATCCCCTCGGGGGTGGTGTCGAGGTGGTGCAGTCCGTGGGCCCGCATGTTCTCGTCGGCTGCGGCCGTCCAGTCCACGGCGGCCTGGAGCACGAACTTCGGTACGAACGTCACCATCGCCACTCCCCCGTTGGCCGGGAGGCGTTCGAGGACGTCGTCCGGGATGTTGCGGGGGTGGTCGCAGACGGCCCGTGCCGAGGAGTGGGAGAAGATCACCGGGGCGACGGACGTGTCCAGCGCGTCGCGCATCGTCGTCGCGGCGACATGCGAGAGGTCGACGAGCATGCCCTCGCGGTTCATCTCCCGCACGACCGCCCGGCCGAAGGCGGACAGCCCGCCGACCGCCTCCTTGTCCGTGGCGGAGTCGGCCCAGGCGATGTTGTCGTTGTGGGTGAGCGTCATATAGCGGACGCCGAGCGCGTACAGCGCCCGCAGGGTGGCGAGGCTGTTGTCGATGGAGTGGCCGCCCTCGGCGCCCATCAGCGAGGCGACCCGGCCCTCGGCACGGGCCGCCTCCATGTCGGCGGCGGTCAGCGCGGCCCGCAGCTCCGCCGGGTAACGGTCGATCAACTGCCGTACGCAGTCGATCTGTTCGAGGGTCGCGGGTACGGCGCCCGGCAGGAACGCGCTGTCCGAGGGCACGTACACCGACCAGAACTGCGCCCCGACCCCGCCCGCGCGCAGCCGCGCCAGGTCGGTGTGGAGGAAGGCGCTCTGGTCGATGGCGATGTCCCGCGCGTCCAGGTCGTAGCGGACCTGCTCGCGCAGCGCCCAGGGCAGATCGTTGTGCCCGTCCGCGACCGGGAACTCCCGCAGCAGCTCCCGGGCCGCCTCCAGCGATGCCATGTCCATGCCCATACTCATATCCCCCGTGATCCCGGTCATTCCGCGATGTCCGCGATATCCGCCATGTCTGCCCCGTCTGCCCTGTCTGCCCTGTCTGCCCTGTCTGCCCGTCGCCCTGCCCTTGTCCGCCCGTCGTCGCCGGGTCTACTTCCCGAAACCGAAGCCGTCGCCCGCGCCCTCGACCTTGGCGCGCAGGCGCTTGCCCTTCTCGGTGGCCTGGTCGTTCAGCTCCTGCTGGAACTCCCGCATCCGGCCGAGGAGTTCCTCGTCGTGCGTGGCCAGGATGCGGGCGGCCAGCAGACCGGCGTTACGGGCCCCGGCGACGGAGACCGTGGCGACGGGCACGCCGGCCGGCATCTGCACGATCGACAGCAGGGAGTCCATGCCGTCGAGGTACTTCAGCGGCACGGGCACACCGATGACCGGCAGCGGGGTCACGGACGCGAGCATGCCCGGCAGATGGGCGGCGCCACCCGCGCCCGCGATGATCACCTTGAGTCCCCGGCCCGCGGCCTCCTCGCCGTACGCGACCATCTCGCGCGGCATCCGGTGCGCGGAGACGACATCGACCTCGTACGCGATCTCGAACTCGTCGAGGGCCTGTGCGGCGGCCTCCATGACGGGCCAGTCGGAGTCCGACCCCATGACGATGCCTACGACGGGGCTCATTCGGTGATCGTGCCTCTCAGGTAACCGGCGGCGTGACGGGCGCGCTCCAGCACGTCGTCGAGGTCGTCGCCGTAGGTGTTGACGTGTCCGACCTTACGACCGGGCTTCACGTCCTTGCCGTACATGTGGATCTTGAGCTGCGGGTCGCGGGCCATGCAGTGCAGATACGCGGAGTACATGTCCGGGTAGTCGCCGCCGAGGACGTTGACCATGACGGTCCACCTCGCGCGCGGGCGCGGGTCGCCGAGCGGGAGGTCGAGGACGGCCCGGACATGGTTGGCGAACTGGCTGGTGATCGCGCCGTCCTGGCTCCAGTGGCCGGAGTTGTGGGGGCGCATGGCCAGCTCGTTGACGAGGACGCGGCCGTCGCGGGTCTGGAACAGCTCGACGGCGAGGTGGCCGACGACGTCCAGCTCCTTGGCGATGCTCAGGGCCATCTCCTCGGCGCGCAGCGCGAGGGCCGGGTCGAGGTCGGGGGCGGGCGCGATGACGGTGTCGCAGACGCCGTTCACCTGCCGCGACTCCACGACCGGGTACGCGACGGCCTGGCCGTGCGGCGACCGTACGACGTTCGCGGCCAGCTCCCGTACGAAGTCGACCTTCTCCTCGGCGAGGACGGGCACGCCGGCGCGGAAGGGCTCGGCGGCGTCCTCGACCGACCGGACGACCCAGACGCCCTTGCCGTCGTAGCCGCCGCGGACCGTCTTGAGGATGACCGGAAACCCATCGCCCTCGGCGCCCTCGGGGAGTCCCTCGGCGGCGAAGGCGGCCACGTCGTCGGGGTCCGCGACGATGCGATGCCGTGGGCACGGCACACCGATCGCGTCGAGCCGGGCGCGCATCACCCCCTTGTCCTGGGCGTGCTGGAGCGCGTCCGGGCCGGGGCGGACGGGGATGCCGTCCGCCTCCAGTGCCCGTAGATGCTCGGTGGGTACATGTTCGTGATCGAAGGTGATCACGTCGCAGCCCTGCGCGAACGCACGCAGCGTGTCCAGGTCGCGGTAGTCGCCGATGACGACATCACCGACGACCTGCGCCGCGGAATCCTGAGGGGTGTCACTGAGGAGCTTGAACCTGATGCCGAGCGGGATGCCCGCCTCGTGTGTCATACGAGCGAGCTGGCCACCGCCGACCATGCCGACTACCGGGAACGTCACGACCCCAGGGTATCGGCCACGGAATCGGCCACTCCCGGGTGCCCGATTTCCCCGCCCATTTCCCCCCTGGACCGCCCCCGGGCCTCTCCCGTATCCCGGCTGTGAGCTTCCGCACAGGCATTGCCCAGGGGCGCTGGTTAGCATGGCTGAACCAGTGGATTTCGACCGAAGATCACCACAGATCGATTCGGATCTCCTCATTTCACCGACCGACGGGGCCGCACACGATGGGAAGTACCAGCTCGGGGCCCGCGACGAAGCGTCCTGATACGAGGCCCCGCGGCGCCCTGCGTCGCCGGCTCGACCTGCTCGTACGGGAGGTCGCCAAGTTCGGCGCGGTGGGCGGGGCGGGGCTCCTGGTGAACCTCGCGGTATTCAACCTGATGCGGCACACCACCGATCTGCAGGTCGTCCGGGCCAGCGTCATAGCCACGGTCGTCGCCATCGCGTTCAACTACGTCGGGTTCCGCTACTTCACGTACCGGGACCGCGACAAGAGCGGCCGTACGAAGGAACTCTCGCTCTTCCTGCTGTTCAGCGCGGTCGGCCTCGTGATCGAGAACGGCGTCCTCTACACCGCCACGTACGGCTTCGGCTGGGACAGCCCGCTGCAGTCCAACGTCTTCAAGTTCCTCGGCATCGGCGTCGCCACCCTCTTCCGTTTCTGGTCCTACCGCACCTGGGTCTTCCGAGCCCTCCCGGCCCGCGAGGCGGTGGCCAGCGCCGAATCCTTCCTCGAAGCGGGAGCCGCCCACCCACCCGCCCTCACCGGCGGTGCAGGGAAGCGACCGAACAGCAGGGCGTAGAGGGCCTGGAGGGGCCTTGGAGGGGCCTTGGAGGGGCCTTGGAAAAGCAAGGGGCGCAGCCCCGGCTTTTCAGGGGCGCGGGGAACTGCGCGAGAAGCCCCACCGGGCCGCGGTCGCCGTCCTGCGCGCCGGAGCCACCGTCTTGGGCGCCGCGGTCGCCGTCCTGCGCGCCGGAGCCACCGCGCATCCGCGAACCCCCTCGCACCGCCGCCGAGTGCCAAGTGAGCGCCGGCGTGCCTACCGCACCGGCCGGTCGTCGCCGGACGGCGTCCGTACCGGGGTCCGTGACAGGAACAGCCCGAACACCGGCGGCTGCGCCTGGAGCATCTCCAGCCGCCCCCCGTCCGCCTCCGCGAGGTCCCGCGCCACGGCCAGCCCGATGCCCGTCGAGTTGCGCCCGCTGATCGCCCGCTCGAAGATCCGTGCCCCGAGGTCGGCGGGAACGCCGGGCCCCTCGTCGGTGACCTCGATCACCGCCTGGTTCCCGGTGACCCGCGTCCGCAGCGCCACCGTGCCCCCGCCGTGCATCAGCGAGTTCTCGATCAGCGCGGCCAGCACCTGCGCGACCGCCCCCGGCGTACCCACCGCCTGAAGGTGCCGCTTGCCCGAGCTGACCACGGCCCGCCCGGCGCTGCGGTAGGCCGGCCGCCACTCCTCCAGCTGCTGCTTGATGACCTCGTCGAGTTCGAAGGAGACCGCCGAGCCGTTGCGGGGGTCGCGGGAGTTGGTGAGGAGCCGTTCCACGACGTCCGTGAGCCGCTCGACCTGGGTGAGCGCGATGTGCGCCTCCTCCTTCACCGTGGCGAGGTCGTCGGTGAGGGTGATCTCCTCCAGCCGCATCGACAGCGCGGTCAGCGGCGTACGCAGCTGGTGGGAGGCGTCGGCCGCGAGGCGCCGCTCGGCGGTCAGCATGCGGCCGATGCGTTCGGCGGAGGAGTCCAGCACATCCGCGACCCGGTCCAGCTCGGGGACGCCGTACCGCTTGTGCCGGGGGCGCGGGTCGCCGGAGCCGAGCCGTTCGGCGGTCTCGGCGAGGTCGGTGAGGGGGGAGGCGAGGCGGTTGGCCTGGCGTACCGCGAGGAGGACGGCGGCGATGACGGCGAGCAGCGCGACCGCCGCGATGATCAGCAGCGTACGGCCGACCTCCCGGCTGACCGCCGAGCGGGACTCCTCGACGGTGACGACCTCGTCCTTCTCACCCTTGGCCTCATGGCGGATGACGTCGCCGACGGGCTTCTCGCCGATCTCGATCGTGCTCTGACCAGGGATCTCGATACGCGCGTACCGCTCGTCGCCGACCTGGTCCCGGAGGACCTCCGCGGTGATCCGTTCGTCGCCGATGATGCGGCTGTCCACGATGCTCGTCAGCTGGACCGCCTCGGACTCCACGCGTTCCTGGGCGCTGTTGCTGATCGTGCGGGTCTCGACGATGACGAGGGAGACACCGAAGACCGCGATGACGACGAGGACCACGGCGAGGGTGGACTGAATGAGACGGCGACGCACGGTTGCCCTCCGGGCGGGGCGGGGTGTTTACGTGGACAAGTGTGCCTCTGCCGTGCGGGACAGTCGGGCCTCGGCCCGGCTTCTCAGGGGCGCGGGGCTGTATCGACATCCGGCTCCGCCGCGTGGGCGCGACCAGCCACCACCCACCTGCGGCCGCCACACAGCCCACACCCCCTGGGGCGCCCGACTCACCCCCACCCGGCAGGGATCAGTTCTTCTCGAACCGGAACCCGACCCCCCGCACCGTCGCGATGTACCGGGGATTCGCCGCGTCGTCGCCGAGCTTCTTCCGCAGCCAGGAGATGTGCATGTCGAGGGTCTTCGTCGAGGACCACCACGTCGTGTCCCAGACCTCGCGCATCAGCTGGTCCCGGGTGACGACCCGCCCCGCGTCCCGCACGAGCACCCGCAGCAGGTCGAACTCCTTGGCGGTGAGCTGGAGTTCCTCGTCCCCCATCCACGCCCGGTGCGACTCGACGTCGATCCGCACCCCGTGGGTGGCGGGCGGCTGCGCCGGCTCCGCGGCGCCGCGCCGCAGCAGCGCCCGGACACGGGCGAGCAACTCGGCGAGCCGGAAGGGCTTGGTGACGTAGTCGTCGGCGCCCGCGTCGAGGCCCACGACGGTGTCCACCTCGTCGGCGCGCGCGGTCAGGATGAGGATCGGCACGGTGTGGCCCTCGGCGCGCAGCCGGCGGGCCACCTCCAGGCCGTCCATGCCGGGCAGCCCCAGGTCCAGGACGACCAGGTCGACGCCACCCTGCATTCCGGCGTCCAGCGCGGTGGGGCCGTCCTCGCGGACCTCCACCTCGTACCCTTCCCGGCGCAGTGCGCGAGCCAACGGCTCCGAGATGGACGCGTCGTCCTCGGCGAGCAGTACACGGGTCATGGGGTGATGGTAGTCCGAGGAGAACCGCAGGTGGAGGGTGATCGGCAAGCGTGATTCACACCTTTGTCCAACGGTTCTCTTACTTCCCCGGGGCATGATCCACTGCGGCGGGCGTTTCGTCCCTCCCCGGTGAAGATCCACGGCATGTGCGTGGAGGCGGTGCCCGGCTTCGGTGCGGATCGCGCGCCGATCCCGTGAACATGCCGCCGCCGCGTCGCGCCGCGTGCGGTCACGCCCCGTATCTCCGCGCCACGAACCCCTGTATGACCTTCGAATGTGCACTCATGGTTGCGTTCTTACCTGTGATCCGGCTCTCAAGCCCTTCCTTTTCCCGCAGCCTTCTGACGTATGGTGACGGAACGCCTGTAGCAACACGTGGGGACCTTTTGGCGGCACATCCGCGCTGAAGGTCTCTTTTCTGTGCGTAATGACCTGTGGCCGGGCCCCGAACACGCGGACGCGTCGACGCGATGACGCGATGACGCGCGTAGAGGGGCGTGGATCCCGGTGGTCGCCGTCCGCCGTCCCGCGACCCGGGGCGGAATCCCCGTGGGCGTGGGGTGGGCGTTCCGGCCGGCCGGTGCCGGCCGCCCCTCCACCGGGCGCGCGCCCCCACGACGCCGTCCCGACCTGCAAGGAACGACCATGGCGTCCAGCCTGACGAAGGACTCGGCCGGCCGGGGAACCCCCGACCCCGAACGCACCTTCTTCGGCCACCCCCGCGGACTGGCCACTCTCTTCATGACCGAGATGTGGGAACGATTCTCCTACTACGGCATGAAGGCCCTCCTCACCGTCTATCTGCTCTCCGGCGGCCCCGACGCCGGCCAGGGGAGCATGGGCGGCGGTCTGGCCATGGACCTGGCCACCACCACCACGATCGTCGCCGTCTACTCGGCGATGGTGTACCTGCTCGCGATGCCCGGCGGCTGGCTCGGCGACCGTGTCTGGGGCCCCCGCAAGACGGTGGCCATAGCGGCGGTCACGATCATGTGCGGGCATCTGGTGCTCGCCCTGCCGGGCGGTCAGGCACCGTTCTTCGCGGGCCTCGCGCTGGTCGCGGCCGGCTCCGGTCTGCTGAAGGCCAACATCTCCACGATGGTGGGCCACCTGTACGACGGCCCCGGTGACCCGCGGCGCGACGGCGGCTTCACGATCTTCTACATGGGCATCAACGCGGGTGCCTTCTTCGCCCCGCTGGCCATCGGCACCGTCGGCCAGGAGGTCAACTGGCACCTCGGCTTCGGTCTGGCCGCGGTCGGTATGGCCATCGGTCTCGCCGCGTTCCTCGCCGGCAGCCGGGACCTGAGCCCGCGGAGCGATGTCGTCCCCAAGCCGCTGGCGGCCGAGGAGCGCGCCTCCTGGCTGCGCAAGGGCCTGCTCTGGCTGGCCGCCGCGGCCGTCTTCTACGGCGCGGTGGGCCTCAGCGGCCACTTCACCCTGAACTGGGCGATGATCCCGCTGACCGTCATCGGCCTGATCGTCCCCGCCGGTGTGCTGCTGCGCATCAAGCGCGACAAGGAGCTGACCACCGCCGAGCAGTCGAGGATGACCGGCTACATCTGGTTCTTCGTCGCGGCGGCCGTGTTCTGGATGATCTACGACCAGGGCGCGTCCACGGTCCAGGCGTTCGGCTCGAACGACCAGAAGGTGGCCGGCTCACTGCTCGGCTTCGAGTTCCCGACCTCCTGGTACCAGTCGCTGAACCCGCTGTTCATCATGGCGCTGGCCCCGGTCTTCGCCTGGCTCTGGCTGTGGCTGAACCGCCAGGGCAGGGAGCCCGGCACGGCCGTGAAGTTCGCGATGGCCCTGGTGCTCATCGGTGTCTCGTTCTTCTTCTTCCTGATCCCGCTGGGCCTGGCGGCGGACGGCAACCTGGCCAGCCCGATGTGGCTGGTGGGCATCTACTTCATCCAGACCGTCGGTGAGCTGTGCCTCTCCCCGGTCGGCCTGTCGGTGACGACGAAGATGGCCCCGGCCAAGTACGCCAGCCAGATGATGGGCGTGTGGTTCCTCGCGGTCACCGCGGGCGACTCCGTCACCGGCCTGCTCTCCAACCCGGCCGTCGGCGGCTTCGACCTCAGCGGCACCGGCATGGTCGCCGTCGAGGCCGGGCTCGCCGTCCTCGCCGGCTTCGCGATCTACATGTACCGCAGGAAGGTCAGGGCCCTGACGGGCGACGTCAACTGAGACCGGCCGACACCTGACGGTTCATGGGAAGGGCCGCCGCACCTCCGGGTGCGGCGGCCCTTCCCCGTCCCTCACGTGGACGCGTCCTCCTGCGACGAGGACACCCGCGCGGCCCGCGACGCCCCCGCATCCGCATCCGCATCCGCATCCGTGTCCGCATCCGTGTCCGCATCCGTGTCCGTGTCCGTGTCCGTGTCCGTGTCCGGTGCGAACCACGGCAGGGGTGATGTCGTGCCGGGTTGGGGCGGTGGGGTGCGGGGCTGGGCGTGGGCGGCTGTCGTGGGGCGTGGGCCCGGGAGCCAGGCGGGGCGTGCGGGGAGGCGGGGTTCGCGTCGTCTCGTGTCGGGGGGTGTTCGTCCGGGGCGGGCGCGGTCCACCGCCGTCATGCCGAGGCGGAACAGCGCGGCCGGGACGACCAGGCAGAGCATCAGCCAGAAGAGGGTGACGCCCCAGGGGCGGCCCACGGTCCACGGCTGTTCGGCGAGGACCTTGCCGCCGTACGTGAGGGAGACGGTGTAGTCGCCGTGGGCCCCGGCCGCGAGTTCCACGGACAGGGTGACGCGGGCCTCGCCGCCCGGCCGGACCGTGCCGCGCCACTGCTGCTCCTCCCACTCCGGCGCGAACACACCGTGGGAGGTGCCGACCTGGAACACGGGGTTCTTCACCGGGGAGGTGCCGACGTTGCCGACGGTGAAGACCAGTTCGCGTGCGGGCGGCGCCCCGAACCAGGTCAACAGCCCGCTGGAGCCGGTCAGCCGGCCGTCCGTCAGGAGGGACAGCCGTCCGCCGGACGCGTCCCTCGGCAACGGCTCCACCGAGTGCCCGGCCACCTCGAAGGCCGCGTCCGCCGCCGCCTTCGGGCCCGTGATGGTGGAGACGTGCACGACGCACGGACACGGCACCGGCGGCTCCGCCACCGGCAACTCCCGCCGGAAGCCGCCCTCTTCGTCGGCGGTCACGGCCCGCCCGTCGGCGTTGGCGCAGGTGTCGGTGCCGCCGGGCACACCCCGCGCCGGATCGGCCTGACCGCAGATCAGCACCATCAGGATCGCCTTCGGGCGCCAGCCGTCCCCGGTCACGGTGACCGAACCACCGGTCCCCGCCTCCCGCGCGGACAGCTTCACGGTCGGCCCGTCCGCCGCCGCCCGCGCCGGGGCGTACGCCTGCGCGCGCCCGCCTTCGAAGGGCCCCACCGGCGCCGCGACGCACACGCCGAGCACGGCGAATACGACGAGCGCGCCGGGCACGACGCGGGCGACGCCAGCGAGGCGAGCGAGCAGCGGCGCCGGCTTCCACGGCCACCACCGCCTCCGCCACCGCCCCCACGGCCTCCGCGGCGCCCGCCGCGTGTACGACACCGGAATCCGCCGCCCCTTGATCACGTCCCGGCTCCCGTCAGCGACGTACCGCCTGGTTCCTGCGTGTCACCCACAGCACCCCGGCCGTCCCCGCGAGCAGCACCGTGCCACCGAGCGTGCCGAGCGCGACCGCCGAGTCCAGGGGCCCGGTCTGCGGCAGCTCCCCGCCCGTACCGCCCGTACCGCCCGTGCCGCCGGAGTCCGACCCGCCCCCCGTACCGCCGGAACTGCCGCCCGCGGCGGTGACGTCGAGCGTCAGCGACGGGCCGGGGTCGTTGCCCGGTGTGCAGGTCGTCACCGTGCCGAGGGCCTCGATGGTGAGGACGCCCGCGGTGAAGTCGACCTTGCCGGTCTTCTTCGGGCTGTAGATGCCGCTCAGGTCATTGATCTTGATCGGTGTGTTGGCCGGGATCGCCTCTTCGTTGGCCGACCCCGTCACCTTGAGCGTGCCGCTGTCGGCCCCGCCCAGCTCGATGGTGGCGCTCGGCGTCATCGCGCCCTTGCCCAGTTCGACCGGGCTCGACGAGACGCCCTTCTGCCAGGACATCGTGATCCTGTAGTTGTCGCCGCTCTCGACGCCCTTGATGTCGATCGGCGACACGGCGGACTTGTCCCCGATCGGGGTCTTGCAGTTGTACTCGACGTCCACGACCTCGGCATGGGCCACCGGGGCGGCCATCAGCACCGCCGAGCCGGCCAGGGCCGCGAGGGACGCGAGCGCGGCGGTTCGTTTCTGGTACGTCCGGTACGACACCTCGGCACCCCACATTCTGACGGAACATCAGATCGGCGGCTCAAGGTACGCCGGGGCCCTTGGAGAAGGAAGACACACGCAAGTGTCGGATGTGTGTCGATGAACGAGGCTCGCCTCTCGGGCGGCGGCCGTCACGGTCCCGTGGCCGCCGACGTGCGGTGCCCCCACGGTGCTCAGGCAGGTGCCCCCACGGTGCTCAGGCAGGTGCCCCCAGCTCGGCCCACACCGTCTTCCCGGCCGCCCCGGGAGCCCGTACGACCCCCCAGTCCAGGCACAGCCGTTGCACGATGAACATGCCGTGCCCACCCGGGCGCCCGGCCCGATGCGGCGTCCGGGGCGCCGGATTGCCGGTCCCCCGGTCGGACACCTCGATCCGCAGCACCTTGTTGTCGCAGCCGATCCGCAGCTCGGCGGGGCCCCCGGCGTGCAGACACGCGTTGGTGACCAGCTCGGACACCACCAGCAGTACGTCCTCGGCCGCCGCGCGCCGGTCGGCGGTGGCGGCGGGCAGCCACCCCCAGTCGTACAGCGCCTGACGGGTGAAGTCGCGGGCGAGCGGCACCACCCCGCTCTCGCCGTCGAAGCCGAGGCGTCGGGACCGACGGCTCGCGGCGGGGGCCTCGGGCGGGTCTCCGCCGGGCACCCCGGAAGCGCCGCCGGCACCCGGTTCCGGGCCGCGGTCGCCCGGCGAGAAAGGCCGGGTGGTGCTCATCAGCGCTTCACCTCACCGATTCACCGGTTCACGATTCAGGACTCATCAAGGGTGCGGGACGAAGGCCCGCGGTACGTACCGTTTTCAGCTGTCATCCGTTGCGCCATCCGTACTTCCGTCACACCTCGCCGTGCTGCCGAGCCGCTGCCGAACCGTCTCCGGGTCACCGCCGACACGTCCCCGTCCCCGACACGTTCAGGATGTCTCCTGCCCGAGCGAACCGTCAGAACACCCACGTTTTCGGCACAGAAGTTGTGACGCGAAGAACCCGCCGGTCGGGACGGTACGACCGGGACGGCCCTCGAACGCGGGGAACCGGCCCGACGCCCCGGGCCGACGGCACCCCGGCCGGCGGCCCTAGTCGCCCAGGGCCGCGTCAAGGGTGTCGTGGACGGTGAACACCGCGTCGGCGCCGGTGATCTCGAAGACCCGCGCCACCGCCGGGAGCATTCCCGCGAGATGGACGCCGCCGCCCGCCGCCTCCGCCCCGAGCCGGACGCCCAGCAGGACGTTCAGCCCGGTGGAGTCGCAGAACTCCAGGCCCGAGCAGTCCACCACCAGGCGGATGAACCCCTTGTCCAGACAGCTTTCGAGTGGCTCACGCAACAGATCGGCGGTGTGGTGATCGAGCTCACCCGCCGGGGTCACGACGGCGCTGGAGCCCTCTTCCCGCACCTCGACCCGTAGTCGGCCCGACTGTGCGCTGCCGACCGTTCCACGGTCCATGCCGTCTCTCTCCCGACCGTCGTGGCTGCTGACTCGCCCTCGAACACTACGCCTTCTCCACACTCCCCGACACCCGAACAACCCCTCAAAAAGGGACATTTCGCCACAGTACGCACTTGCGACGACGTCGTGAAACCGGGTAGGGCTAGTACTGACACCAATCGACACGGCCGGCCTCGGAGGCGCCGCACACCGCAGTGCACGTATTGGCATCGGCGGCCATATGCCGAGAACGATGGAGGACATCATGTCACCCCGGCTCGACGCATCGCATCCCCAGAGGGCGACGTCGGCATCCGCCCCGGAAGAGACGCAGGACGACCTCGCCCACGATCCGGGCGACGCGCTCGCCGACCTGCCGGAGATCCCCCCCTTCGACGAGGTGGGACCGGTGGACGCTCGGGCGCTGTCCAAGACGCTCTTCGAGCGGCTGGAGTCCCTTGAGGAAGGCACGTACGAGTACTCGTACGTCCGCAACACCTTGGTCGAACTCAACCTGGCCCTGGTGAAGTTCGCCGCCTCCCGGTTCCGCTCGCGCAGCGAACCCATGGAGGACATCATCCAGGTCGGCACGATCGGCCTGATCAAGGCGATCGACCGCTTCGAACTGAGCCGGGGCGTCGAGTTCCCCACGTTCGCGATGCCGACCATCGTCGGGGAGATCAAGCGTTTCTTCCGTGACACGAGCTGGTCCGTGCGGGTGCCGCGCCGGCTTCAGGAGCTGCGGCTCGATCTGGCCAAGGCCGGTGACGAACTCGCGCAGAAGTTCGACCGCGCGCCCACGGTGGGAGAGCTGGCGGAGCGCCTCGGGCTGACGAACGACGAGGTCGTCGAGGGCATGGCGGCGTCGAACGCGTACACCGCCTCGTCGCTGGACGCCCAGCCCGAGGAGGACGACTCCGAGGGCGCGCTGGCGGACCGGATCGGCTACGAGGACCACGGGCTCGAAGGCATCGAGTACGTCGAGTCCCTGAAGCCGCTGATCGCCGAACTGCCGCCGCGCGACCGGCAGATCCTGTCCCTGCGGTTCGTGGCCAATATGACGCAGTCCGAGATCGGGGACGAACTGGGCATCTCCCAGATGCATGTCTCCCGGCTGCTGTCCCGCACGCTGGTACGGCTGCGCAAGGGGCTGACGCTGGAGGAGTGAGCGCGGGCGCGCTCCGGGCGGCGCGCGGGACGTGAACGAACGCGTGCGAGAAAACCTGCGAGAAGACCTGCGAGAAGTCGGCCGGGTGCGGCGGGAGTTGCGACACTCCTGACGTACCCGGCCGAACTGTTCCCGGCCCGCCACGCATCTCGCCCCCTTACCGCAAGAAACCCCTTCCCTCCGGTTCACCTTCCGTCACTATGGTCACGCGCCAGACTGTTCGGTATGCCAGAAGCCGACGGGCGGACACGGGGGTGCGAGGAGGCACGAGGATGACTCGGGCTCGGGACGAGCGCCCCGGTGGCGACGACAGCCATGAGGCCCAGCAGGACACCGGCGCGCCGGGCGCACGCCCCGACGAGGGGGCCGAGCACCGGCACGCGAACGCGTCCGACGCACGGCTCACCACGCTGTTACGCGCCGATACGCCCGTCGCGTACACCGCCCTGCGCGAGTTGCGCGAACGCCACCGCCCCTCGGTCCTCGCCTACGCCCGGCTGTGCGGCGCGAGCGAGTCCTCGGCACGGGAGCTGGCGACGCAGGCGTTCACCATGGCCACCAAGGAGACGGCACGCGGCGTCGAGCCGACCGTCCCCTGGCGCCACCAGCTGCTTCTGCTGACCGTCCGGGTGGCCGCCACCTGGACGACCGACGGGCACGCGACCGGCCTCGCCGCCGCCCTGCGGCCCGTGCTGGACGCGGCGGGCCCCGACGGCCCCGTCCCACCGATGCTCGCGGCGTTCCAGTCCCTGCCGCCGCGTCCGCAGGGCCTCGTCTGGTACGGCGCCGTGGAGGAGGAACCGGACGACCGTACGGCCGTGCTGCTCGGTCTCACCGCCGACGACGTGACGTACAAGCGGGAGGCGGCGGTGCACGCCCTGCGCCAGGCCTGTCTCAGAGCGCGCCTCGCCGCCTCCGACGACCCGCGCTGCCAGGACTTCCGCCGGCTGATCGAGGAGTCGGTACGCCCGGACAACCCGCGCCACAGCACCGATCTGCGGGCCCACATGGAGCACTGCGTGCACTGCGCCGGCGCGTACGAGGAGCTGTGCGCCCTGCGCGACAGCCCGCGTACGACCCTCGCGGAGGGGCTGCTGCCGTGGGGCGGTACGGCGTACACGCGGGGCGTGAGCGCGGCGCGCAGCGGTGCGACCGCGTGGGACCGCGGCGGCACGCGGGACGGCGCGGGGGCGGCCTCTGACGGTACGGGGGCGTGGGACGGCGGACGGTACGGCGGAGCCGGCGGGCACGGTGGCGGCGTGGCCGGTGCGGGTGCGGGCGCGGGCGCTTCGGAGGACTGCGCCGAGCCGGAGTCCGGCACCGGGCCGGGGCGCCCCCAGCCGGGGCGACCGTGGGCGGGTTCCAGAGCGGGCGGTTGGGCGGGAGCGGCGGCAGCGACCGCCGCCGCGGCCGAGGCATGGGCGGAATCGGGCCTCGGGGGCGGGGCCGGCGTCGGCTCCGGTGCGGGGGCCGGCGCGGGTAGTGATGGCGGGGCTGGGGGCGGCGCAGGTGACGGCTTCGGTGCCGGTGCCGACTCCGGTGCTGGTGGCAAGTCCGGTGCGGGTGCCGATTCCGGCTCTGGCGCAGGCGCAGGCGCAGGCGGCGGCTCTGGTGCGGGTGTCGACTCCGGCTCCGGCTCCGGCTCCGGCTCCGGCGCGGGCGCGGGCGTCAGCGCCGGCTCAGGCGTTGGTTCTGGCTCTGGCAGCGGCTCTGGTTCCAGCCCTGGCACCGGGCTTGGCACGGGCACCGATTCCGGCGCTCGCACCGGCACCGGCATCGGTTCCGGGTTCGGCGGCGGAGCCGGTTCCGGCTCTGGTCTAGGCCCCGGTTCGGGAACCGGCTCTGGTACCGGCGCAGACATCAACTTCGGCGTCAGCGGCACGGGCCCCGGGGCCGGCCCCGATGTCGGCTTCGGCTCCGACTCCGGCTTCGATTCCAACCCAGGCAGTGGCCCCAGCTTCGACGGCGGCCCCAACTTCCGCGGCGGCGCCGACTTCGGTGGCGGTTCCCGCGTCGGCGTCGGCTTCGAATCCGGGCGCGGCCAAAACCGTGAGCGTGGGCCCGGCTCCGATGCCTCCGGCTGGGACCGACCGGCGGATGGGGCGAGGGCCAAGCCCGGGGGTGATGTCTTCGCCGGGGCTGAAGCATGGGGAGGTCCCGGGACCGGGGCAGAGGCGTGGGAAGGTCCCGGCGCCGGGGCCCCGGTCGGCATGGCCGCCGGTGTCGGAGCCGGGGCGGAGGCGGCGGTCGGTACCGTCGCCGACTCGGCGGACACGCCTGGGCGCAAGGCCAGGTCCAAGAGGGCGGCCAGGGCCGCAGCCGGGGCGGCTGTCGGTGTGGGTGAGGGCGCCGGGGGCTGGGCGGCGGCCGGGGATGACGACAGGGCGGCCGGGCCGAAGCCCGGGGGCGGTTGGTCGCCGGCGCGGCGGCTCGTGCTCACCTCGGTCGCCCTGGGCGTGGCCTTGGCCCCGCTGCTGGCGTTCCTCGTGTTCTCGGGCACGGTCGGTTCGTCGTCGTCCGACGACAACGCCGGTTCCGTGGGGACGCCCGCCGCCCCACCCTCCGGACCGGCGACCCCGACCGTCCCGTCGAGCCCGACGCCGTCCCCGACCCCGTCGGAGAGCGAGAGCCCCTCGGAGCCGCCGGAGCAGGAGAAGCCGACGAGGAGCCCGGGTCCGACCCCGTCGAAGTCGGGCCCGCCGACGCCCCAACTGCCGTACGGGCCGCCGCTGAACGGTGCCTACACCCAGGTGGTGAACGTCGGCTCGGGGCTGTGCCTGGACATCCGGGGCGAGTTGGAGAAGGGCACCGACGTCGTCACGGCCACCTGCTCCTCGCGTGCCACCCAGCGCTGGCGCGTCGATTCCGGCCGGGACGCCCTCCAGTCGTTCGCCGACCCCGATCTGTGCCTCGACAGCCGAGGGGCGACCGACGACGGCGTGGGCATCTGGGACTGCGACTCGCTGGAGGGGGACAACGGCGACAACCTCAGGTTCGAGGTCGACTCCCGGGGAATGATCCGCCCGGCGATCGCGCAGGGGCACGCCGTCACCCCGGACGCGCTCGGTTCCGTCAGCTTCGCCGAGGCCTCGGGACGCGACGGCCAGCGGTGGCGGGCGGGCGCCGGCCCGGTCCACACCTGAGGCCGCCGTACCGGGACAACCGACACCGTCCGGACCGCCGGTCAGACCACCCGTACGCCCCTGCGCCACACGCCCGTGACCAGGGGCACTCCCGGCCGGTAGGCGAGATGGACGTGGCTGGGCGCGTCCAGCAGCGCGAGGTCGGCGTACGCGCCCGGCGTGAGGCGGCCGATGTCCTCGCGGCGGAGCGCCCGCGCGCCCCCGGCCGTGGCCGACCAGACCGCCTCGTCCGGTGTCATCCCCATGTCCCGCACGGCGAGCGCGACGCAGAAGGGGACGGAGGAGGTGAAGGACGACCCCGGGTTGCAGTCCGTGGAGAGGGCCACGGTCACGCCCGCGTCGAGAAGACGGCGGGCGTCCGGCCACCGGGCGCGGGTGGAGAACTCGGCGCCGGGGAGGAGCGTGGCGACCGTACGGCTGTTCGCCAGGGCGTCCACGTCCGCGTCGGTGAGGTGGGTGCAGTGGTCCGCGCTGGCCGCGTCCAGTTCGACGGCGAGTTGGACGCCGGGGCCGTACGACAGTTGGTTGGCGTGGATGCGCGGGTGCAGGCCCTTGGCCCGGCCCGCCGTGAGGATCGCGCGGGCCTGGTCGCCGTCGAAG
Organism: Streptomyces phaeolivaceus; assembly: GCF_009184865.1. Lineage (NCBI taxonomy): Bacteria > Bacillati > Actinomycetota > Actinomycetes > Kitasatosporales > Streptomycetaceae > Streptomyces > Streptomyces phaeolivaceus. The sequence goes on from NZ_CP045096.1 coordinate 4,020,706, forward strand.
GCGCCCTTCTCGCAGAAGACGTCGATCCAACGGGCGTACGGGGCGCAGGCGTCGAGCATCTCGCCGGTGACGAGGGCGACGTACGCCGCGGGGTCCTCGGCGTGGTCCGGGGAGACGATGTGGGCGCCGAGGTAGGTCACCTCGTCCGTGTGCCGGGCGGCGATGCGCAGCGCCCGTGCCTCGTCCTCGACGGTCAGGCCGTAGCCGGACTTCGTCTCGAAGGTGGTCGTGCCCTGGCGGAGGGCCTCGCGGAGGTAACGGGTGAGGTTGGCCTCCAGTTCCTCGTCGGTGGCGGCGCGGGTGGCGGCGACGGTCGTACGGATGCCGCCCGCGCTGTAGGCCCGGCCGGACATCCGGGCGTTGAACTCGGCCGTGCGGTCGCCCGCGAAGACGAGGTGGGAGTGGGAGTCCACGAAGCCCGGGAGCACCGCCCGGCCACCGGCGTCGACCCGATTGTCAGTGGCGGGTGCTTTGCTTTGATCACCGGTCCACGCGATGCGTTCACCGTCGATGACGACGGCCGCGTCCTGGATCAGTCCGAGGGGCGAACCTCCCCCACTCTCGAATTTGCTCGAGCGGGGGGACCCCCATCCGAGGGAGGGGTCGTTGGTGACCAGGGCAGCGATGTTGGTGATGAGCGTACTCGCGGTGCTCGCCGAGTCGGCGGGGCTGACGGTCGTCGGGCTGCTCATGGCGTCCTTGGTTGCTTGGTCGGCGGTCGGGTCGGAATCGAGGGCCGGGGAAGGGGCCGGGCGCGGGAGCGGCCCGGCCGGGATCATCCGCGCAGCGCCGCGACGGCGTCCGCGAGAGCTCGCGGCACATCCGGTACGAGCGCGTGCGCCCCGTCCCGTACGACGTGCCGACCTCCCACCACCGTGTGCGACACGTCCGCTGCCGACGCGGCGAATACCGCGGTCTCCGCGCCGAGCCGTGGAAGCGGCCCCGCTGTCCTGACCGAGTCGAGCGCGATCGTCGTGAAGTCGGCGAGCGCGCCCGTCTCCAGGGCTCCCGCCTCGTCCCAGCCGAGCGCCGCGTGGCCGTCGGCCGAGACAGCCCGCAGGAGGGCCGCCGCCGTCCAGTGACCGCGCGTACGGGTGCGCAGCCGCTCGTTCAGCTCCATCGCGCGCGCCTCTTCGAGCAGATCGATGACGGCGTGGCTGTCGGAGCCGAGGGAGAGCGGGGAGCCCGCGCGTTGCAGGGCGGCGGCCGGTCCGATGCCGTCGGCGAGGTCCCGTTCGGTCGTGGGGCACATACAGGTGCCGGTGCCGCTGTCGCCGAGGAGGGCGATGTCCTCGTCGGTGAGGTGGGTGTTGTGGACGCCGGTCGTGCGGGGCCCCAGCACGCCGTGTTCGGCGAGGAGCTGGGTGGGCGTGCGGCCGTGGGCCTCCTGGCAGGCGTCGTTCTCCGCCGTCTGCTCCGACAGGTGCACATGCAGCGGGGCCCGCCGCTCCTCGGCCCATCGCGCCACGGTCGCCAACTGCCCGGCCGGCACGGCCCGTACGGAGTGCACGGCCGCACCGATCCGCGCGTGATCCCGGTCCTTGAGAACTGAACAGCGTTCCGCCCAGGCCTCCGCCGTGCCGTCGGAGAAGCGGAGCTGGTGGCGGTCGGGTGCCTTGCCGAAGCCGGCGGAGAGGTAGGCGGTGTCGAGGAGGGTGATCCGGATGCCCGCCTCGGCGGCGGCCTCGATGAGTGCCTCGCCCATGGCGTTCGGGTCGGCGTAGGGGGTGCCGCCCGGGGCGTGGTGGACGTAGTGGAACTCGCCCACCGCCGTGATTCCGGCCAGCGCCATCTCCGCGTACACCGCCCGCGCGAGCGCGTGGTAGGTGTCCGGGGTCAGCCGGTCCGCCACCCGGTACATGACCTCGCGCCAGGTCCAGAAAGTCCCCGAGCCGACCTGAACCGTGCCGCGCAGGGCCCGGTGGAAGGCGTGGCTGTGGGCGTTGGCGAGGCCGGGCAGGGTGAGGCCGCGCAGGACGACCGCGCCCGGCGGCGGGGTGGGTGTCTCGGTGCGGACGGCGGTGATACGGCCGTCGCCGCCGCCCGAGCCGTCGATGCCGCCCGAGCCGTCGGTGGTCACCGTGAGGGTCACGCCGGGCTCGACGTTCGTGCCGAGCCAGGCGTGTTCGAGCCAGTAGGTCGTCTCCGTCACCTGCGGACCAGCCCTTCCAGTACGTCGGCGAGCGCGGTCACCCCGGCCAGGCAGTCGTCCTCGGCCGCGTGCTCGGCCGGGGAGTGCGAGACGCCTGTCGGGTTGCGCACGAACAGCATGGCGGTCGGGACGGTCCCGGAGAGGATCCCGGCGTCGTGTCCGGCACCGGTGCCGAGCACCGGCACCTTCAGATCGGCCGTGTCCCGGCCCAGGATGCGCGCGATCTCGTCCCGCAGCGCGTGCTCGAACTCGACGACGGGGGTGAAGGACTCGCGCACGATGTCCAGCTCGATGCCGTGCTCGCGGGCGTAGTCGCGGGCCGCCTCCTCGATCGCGCCGACGACCGTGTCCAGGGTCGCCTGGTCCTCGGCGCGGGAGTCGAGCCAGCCGCGTACGAGGGAGGGGATGGCGTTGACGCCGTTCGGTTCGACGGAGATCTTGCCGAAGGTGGCCACGGCCCCGGCGAGCCGTGCCTCGCGGCGGGCGGCGAGCACGGTCTCCGCGTACGACAGCATGGGGTCGCGGCGGTCGACGAGCCGGGTCGTCCCGGCGTGGTTGGCCTCGCCCCGGAAATCGAACCGCCACCGGCCGTGCGGCCAGATGGCGCTGGCGATGCCGACGGCGTCCCCGGACAGGTCCAGGGCCCGCCCCTGCTCGACATGCAACTCGACGAACGCGCCGATCCGCGCGAGCCGCTCGGGGTCCGGTCCGATGCGCTCCGGGTCGTACCCGGCGGCCTCCATCGCCCGCGGCAGCGTGATCCCGTCCCCGTCGGTCAGCCGCCCCGCCTGTTCGACGGTCAGCTGCCCGGCGGCCAGCCGGGACCCGACGCAGGCCAGCCCGAACCGGGCGCCTTCCTCGTCACCGAAGTTGACGATCCCGAAGGGCTTGTCGAACCGTGTGCCCCTGGCCCGCAGTTCGTCGAGCGCGGCGAAGGACGAGACGACACCAAGGGGGCCGTCGAAGGCGCCGCCGTCGGGCACGGAGTCCAGATGCGACCCGGTGACGACGGCGTCCCCGGCGGCGGGGTCCCCGAGCCAGGCCCACTGGTTCCCGTTCCGGTCGACCTCGTACTCCAGCCCCCGCCCCCGGGCCTGCCCCTCGAACCACTCCCGGCACTCGGCGTCGGCCCCGGTCCACGCGAACCGCCGATACCCACCGGACCCGGAGTCCCGCCCGATGGGCCGAAGCTCCCGCCACATCTCGTGGAAGGAGGCACCGCCGGCGACGGGCTGCGCACCACCGCCACCGGGCACAGCCGCGGGCCGGTGGCCGCCGTCGGCCACCTCAGGCCGCACCCCGTCGGACCGGTCACTTCCCCGTACAGGCTGTGGGCAGTCGTTCCGCAGGGCGGAACGGATGGGCACAGCCGGGCCCGCGGTCGGCGACGAGGCATCGACCCCCACCGGGGAGTCTCCGCTTCGTCCGCCCTCGCTTCGGGTCACGCGTCGCCACCCTCGCGCATCGGCACCCGCACTCCCCGCTCATCGGCGACCGACTCCGCGATGTCGTAGCCCGCGTCGACGTGCCGGATGACACCCATGCCGGGGTCGTTGGTCAGCACCCGGCGGATCTTCTCGCCGCCGAGCTTCGTACCGTCGGCGACCGTCACCTGGCCGGCGTGGATGGACCGCCCCATGCCCACGCCACCACCGTGGTGCAGGGACACCCAGGACGCCCCGGAGGCCACGTTGACCATCGCGTTGAGCAGCGGCCAGTCGGCGATCGCGTCGGACCCGTCGAGCATGGCCTCGGTCTCGCGGTAGGGGGAGGCGACGGAGCCGCAGTCGAGGTGGTCGCGGCCGATCGCGAGCGGCGCGGCCAGTTCACCGGAGGCGACCATGTCGTTGAAGCGCTCGCCCGCCTTGTCCCGCTCGCCGTAGCCGAGCCAGCAGATGCGTGCCGGGAGGCCCTGGAAGTGGACGCGCTCGCCGGCCATCTTGATCCAGCGGTGGAGGGACTCGTTCTCGGGGAAGAGGTCGAGGATCGCCCTGTCGGTCCTGGAGATGTCGGCGGGGTCGCCGGAGAGGGCCGCCCACCGGAAGGGGCCCTTGCCCTCGCAGAACAGCGGCCGGATGTAGGCGGGGACGAAGCCGGGGAAGGCGAACGCCCGCTCGTATCCGGCGAGTTGGGCCTCGCCGCGGATGGAGTTGCCGTAGTCGAAGACCTCGGCTCCGGCGTCCATGAAGCCGACCATGGCCTCGACGTGCCGCGCCATGGACTCGCGGGCCCGGGTGGTGAAGCCGGCCGGGTCCTTGGCGGCGGCGGACGCCATGTCGTCGAAGTCCACGCCCACCGGGAGGTAGGCCAGCGGGTCGTGCGCGGAGGTCTGGTCGGTGACGATGTCGACGGGGGCGCCCTCGGCGAGCATGCGCGGCAGCAGCTCGGCGGCGTTGCCCAGCAGGCCGATGGAGAGCGGGCGGCGGGCGTCCCGGGCCTCGACCGCGAGCCGGAGGGCGTGTTCCAGGCTGTCGGCCCTGACATCGAGGTAGCGGTGCTTGATGCGGCGCTCGATCGCGCGCGGGTCGACGTCGATACAGATCGCGACGCCGTCGTTCATGGTCACGGCGAGGGGCTGGGCGCCGCCCATGCCGCCGAGGCCGGCGGTCAGGGTGATCGTCCCGGCGAGGGTGCCGCCGAACTTCTTGGCGGCGACGGCGGCGAAGGTCTCGTAGGTGCCCTGGAGGATGCCCTGGGTGCCGATGTAGATCCAGGAGCCGGCGGTCATCTGGCCGTACATGGTCAGCCCGAGCTGTTCCAGTCGGCGGAACTCCTCCCAGTTGGCCCAGTCGCCGACGAGGTTGGAGTTGGCGATGAGGACGCGGGGGGCCCACTCGTGGGTCTGCATGACACCGACGGGGCGGCCGGACTGGACGAGCATGGTCTCGTCCTGCTTGAGGGTGCGCAGCGTGCGGACCATGGCGTCGAAGGAGCGCCAGTCACGGGCGGCCTTGCCCGTGCCGCCGTAGACGACGAGCTTGTCGGGGTGCTCGGCGACCTCGGGGTCGAGGTTGTTCTGCAGCATGCGCAGGGCGGCTTCCTGCTGCCAGCCCAGGGTGCTGAGTTCCGTGCCTCGCGGCGCTCGGACGGGGCGGGGTCCTGACACGGTCTGCCTCCTCGCTTTACAGCAACTATTCACATCCTGATTTGATGAATAGAGCTAGTCAATACGGCCGTAGGGCCAGCGCCGACGCGCCTCGGATGTTTGGCTGGACACATCGGCCCTCATCCGGGCCAGGACGACGACAGCGAAGACGGCACGACGGACAGCGCTGCAGACGGCAGACGGCAGACGGCAGATGACGCGGCGGACGACATGACAGCGGGGGAAGAGATGGGAGACGTGACGAACGGGATCGCTGGGGAGGGGCCGGCCGGGGGCCGGGCCCACCCGCAGGACGAGGCAGACGCCGAGCGCACGCTGCGGCTGTTCGACACCGACGGCGAGCGGGCGGCCCGGCGGGACGAGGCCGTGCGGGCGGCGGTGGAGCGGGGGTTGCTCGGCCCCGGCACCCCGGTCGTCGCGCTGCTGGACGTCACCGGGATCCGGGCCTCGGCGGGGGCGCTGCGCAGGGCGTTCGACGCGGTGACGGCGCCGGGGACACCGGTGCTGCACGCGTTCGCGGTGAAGGCGACACCGCTGGTGCCGGTGCTGCGGCTGCTGCGCGAGGCCGGGATCGGCGCGGAGGTGGCGAGCGCCGGGGAGCTGGCCCTGGCGCGGGCGGCCGGGGTGTCACCCGGGCGGACCGTGCTGGACTCGCCCGCCAAGACCCCGGCGGAGCTGCGGGAGGCTCTGGCGCTGGGCATCGCGGTCAACGCGGACAATCCGCAGGAGCTGGACCGTATCGACGCCCTCGTCCGGTCGGCGACCACTCGCTCGCCGATCGGCATCCGGGTGAATCCGCAGGTGGGAGCCGGGGCGATCGACGCGCTGTCCACGGCGACGGCCACCTCGAAGTTCGGGGTGGCACTCCGGGACGAGGGCGCCCGGGAGTGGGTCGTCCAGGCGTATCTGGACCGGCCCTGGCTGAGCCGGCTGCACGCGCACACCGGGTCGCAGGGGATGCCCCTGTCGCTGATGACCCGGGGGATCACGGAGACGTACGAGCTGGCGGAGGAGATCAACCGGCGGATCGGGCGGCGGCAGATCGACACCATCGACATCGGCGGCGGGCTGCCGGTGAACTTCGCGTCGGAGGCGGCGACACCGACGTACGAGCAGTACGCGCGGCTGCTGGCGGAGGCGGTGCCGGGGCTGTTCGACGGGCGGTACGGGCTGGTGACCGAGTTCGGGCGGTCGCTGCTGGCGAAGCACGGGACGGTAGTCGCGCGGGTGGAGTACACCAAGAGCGCGGGCGGGCGGGCCATCGCGGTCACGCACGCCGGGGTGCAGGTGGCGACGCGGACGGTGTACGCGCCCGGGTCCTGGCCGCTGCGGATCGCCGCGTACGACGCGAAGGGGCGGGTGAAGGAGGGGCCGGGGGTGGTGCAGGACGTGGCCGGGCCCGCCTGTTTCGCGGGGGATCTGCTGGCCGAGGGGCGGTCGCTGCCGTTGTTCGAACCCGGGGACTACGCGGGCGCGTTGGACACCGGGGCGTACTACTTCGCGCACCACTACGCGTACATCTCCCTTCCTCGGCCAGGTATTTACGGGTACGCGCCGGGGGAGGGCGGGATGCGGTTCGCGGTGGTGCGGCGGGCGCAGAGTGTGGAGGAGATCGTGGCCGAGGCGGGGGGAGTTGAGCGGGCGGGGCTGTTGGGGCTTTGACGGCCGCCTTCGCATTCGGGTGGGAACTGTGGGATGGCGGCTGCGGGTTGTCCGTGGCTGATCGCGCCCACGCGGCGGAGCCGCACATGTCGCTGCCCCGCGCCCCGGGTTGCCCGGGGGCGCCCGGCGGTGACAACTGCTCCCGCTCCTACGCCCCTCACCACCCCCAGAATGATGGGTGCCCGGCGGCTCCTCCGCGCCCTGCATGCGGGGCAGCCGCATAGGCCCACCTCAGCGCGTCGGCACGCCGCCCGGACCCCAACAGCGGTGAAAACCAGGCAAGTCGACCCACCTTAGTCGCCTGTCCGCATGTTCCGCTGGAAAATGCCAGATCGCTCACTCCTCGCGCACACGTTGCGTAGCGTCTGCGTCACTCAGCCGAACCGCAGGCAGGAGGGGAGCCACGGTGCCCGGAATCGACGAGTGTCTGGTGGAGGCCATGAGGCTGCCCGGTGCCCTGGGCGCCGCGGTGGTCGACTGGACCAGCGGACTGGCCCTGGGCACGGTCGGGGAGGCACCCGGCGGTGACCACGAGACGACCGCGGCGGAGGCGGCGGAGCTGGCGCGGCTCGCGGCGGAGCACCGGGCGTTCGCGCCGGAGGAGGGTTCCGACTGGTCCGGGGCGGATCTGCCGGTCGAGGACCTGATCGTCAGCAACCGGGACACGTACCACGTGCTGCGGTTCGTGCGGACGACGTTCGACAGCAGCGTGTTCCTGCATCTGTGGCTGGCCCGTACGGACGGCAATCTCGCGCTGGCCCGGATCAGGCTCGGTGAGATGGCGGGACGGCTGGTGCTGGCATGAGCGTGATCACCACCCCGGCGCCCCCGCTGCCCGTGCGCGGCGAGCACTTCCGGCAGGCCGTCTCCCCGATGCTGAGCCGGCTCGCCGCCGAGCGGGCCACCGGCGTCCTGCTGCGGGAGAGCGGCTCGCTGTATCTGGCGGAGGGCGAGGTCGTGCACGCCGAGAGCCCCCGGTCCCCCGGCCTCGACGTGCTGCTCACCACCGGCGGCATGCTGGACACCGACGGCTGGCGGGAGGCGGTCGACACGGCCGGGGCCGGGCTGCGGGTCGGGCGGTTCCTCGTGGACAGCGGCCGGGTCGCCCGGGGCGCGCTGGAGCTGTGCCACGCGGGGGCGCTCTTCGACGCGGCGTACTTCGTCCTCGGCCCGAGCAGCGCGCCGGCCAGCTTCCGTTACGGGGCCGCGCACTGGCTGGGGCCGATCCGCCCGGTGCCGGTGGCGGCCGTGGAGCGGGAGGCCCGGCGCCGCCGCGACCTGCTGCACCGGATATGGCCCGACCCGGCGACGGACGACGCCCCGCTGATCAGGGCCGTCGGCCTGGACGCGCCGCCGGTCCCGGCCCGCCAGGGGGCCGTGCTCGGCCAGGTGAACGGCTTCCGCACGGCCGCCGAGATCTCGGTGACCCTGGGGCGCCCGGCCTTCCACACCCTGGTGGACGTCCGAAGACTGGCGGCGGCGGGCCTCATATCCACGGCCCAGCCCGGCCCGTCGAGAACACCCCCGCTCCCGCCCGGCCCGGACCACACCCCCGCCCACCACCACGGCCCCGCCCCTGTCCCCCCCCTGGGCCACGCCCCACCGGCGCTCCCCGGCCACGCCCCACCGGCCGCCGCCCCCGGCCACTCCCCGTCGGGCGACCTGAGCCCCACCCCGTCGTCGGGCGACCTGGGCCCCACCCCGTCGTCGGGCGCCCCGGGCCCCGTCCCGCCGGTCGCCCCGGCCCATGTTCCGCAGGCCGCCCCAGGCCGCGATCCGTCGGCCGGAGTCCCGGCCGACGGCGAGGCACCACCCCTCACCCCACCCGAGGCACCACCCCTCACCCCACCCGAGGCACCACCCCTCACCCCACCTTGGCCGCTCACCACCTCAGACCCCGACGTGGCTCTACTGCAAAGGCTCAGGGATGCGCTGGAGGCCCTTTGAGCGGCAGCGGGAGCGTCCCGCCGAGAGGAGACAGCTCATGGCCGCGGAGGCCGAAGTCCTCGACGAACTGCACCGGTTGAGGGCCCGTGTACCCCAGTTGACCGGCGCGCTCGCGGCCAGTGTGGACGGGCTGGTCCTCGCCCACGACACCCCCGGTGTGGAACCGGAGGGCCTGGCGGCACTCACCGCCGCCGCGCTCGGTGTCGCCGTACGGATGACGGACGCCGCAGGCCGGGGCGAGCTGCGCGAACTGCTGCTGCGCGGCGACCACGGCTATGTGGCGACCTACGCGGCCGGCTCCTCCGCCGTGCTGACGCTGCTGGCCCAGGACCGGGTCAACGTGGGCCGGCTGCATCTGGAGGGCCGGCGCGCCGGCGGCCGGATCGGCGAGCTGATGGACGCCCTGCCCCGGCCGGAGGACCCGGCCGCCGCGGGCGCCAGGGCGGCCACCAGGAACCCGGCCCGGTCGGTGGCGAGGACCGCGAACACGGCCACCACCCCGGCGACGACCGTCACCCCGGCCCAGCCACCGGCCAAGACCACGGTCAGGTCGACCATGCCGCGCCGGACACCCCGCGCCACCACCCCGCGCCCCACCCCCCGTACCACTCCCAACGCACCTACCACCAGTGAGAGTTGAAAGGACACCGCATCACCATGGCCAACACCGAGACCGCGTTGAAAGAGGCCCTCGCGTCCATCGAGGGCGCGACCGGCGCCGCCCTGGTCGACTACACCAGCGGCATGGCACTGGGCACGATCGGCGGCAGCAAGGGGTTCGACCTCAATGTCGCCGCCGCCGGAAACACCGACGTCGTCCGAGCCAAGCTGCGCACCATGGAACACCTCGGCCTCAAGGGCGAGATCGAGGACATCCTGATCACCCTGTCCGACGCGTACCACCTGATCCGGCTGCTCACCGGCCGCGGCGGCAACGGCCTCTTCATCTATCTGGTCCTCGACGCCAAACGGGCCAACCTGGCGATGGCCAGGCACCAGTTGAGGCGGATCGAGGCGGAGCTGGAGGTCTGACCCACCCGGCACCGGGCTCCGGCGGCACACCCCACCCGGGGAGCGCCGCCGGAGCCCTCCGCTACCGTGTCCGCCCTGAACCGAGAGACGAGGGTGACGGTGGGAAGAGCGGTACGGGGGACGGTACTGGCGCAGCTGGCTCTGCTGGCTCTGCTGGCCGGGGTGCTGACGGGGTGCTCGGAGCCGGCGGAGGACGGCGGCGCGAAGCCGTCGGCGAGCGCCGCGGAGGGGGCGGGGACCGACGCGACGACCGAAGCGACGACCGAAGCGAAGGACGGCGGGAAGGACGCGGCCCGGAGCGGTGGCAGCGTCGGCGCGGCCGGTTCCGCCTGCGAACTCCCGGTCACCTTCGACACGGCCGAGAAGTGGCGGCCGGAGGCCGTCGAGACCGAGGCGCCCGGCGGCAGCGGCGGGTCCGAGGAGGACGACCTCGCCGCCGAGCTGGCCGAAGGGCTGCTCCGCCAGGGCCCGTTCACCGCCGCGTGCGAGATCGACGCCAAGCCGGCCGGGAACATCGGCTTCCTCCGTGTCTGGACCGGCGAGGCCGGTGCGAAGGCCGACGACGCGCAGGCGCTGCTGAAGGAGTTCGTGGCGGCCGAGGGCGGCACCAGCGAGGCGAAGTACAGCGCGTTCACCTCGGACTCCGATGTCTCCGGCAGCGAGGTCGCGTACCTCTACACCAGCGAGGCCCTGGACGAGACCAAGAAGGAGCGGGCCTTCGTCACGGTCACCCCGGACGGGCCCGTGGTCGTCCACCTCGGCGGCCTCGACACCGAGGAACACGAGCAGATGCTCCCGGCGTACGAGCTGGCCAAGCGGACCCTGAAGACCGGCTGAGCCCCGCCCGAACACCGCCGGAGCCGCGCCCGAACACCACCGGAGCCGCGCCCGGACACCACCGGAGCACCGAACCGCCGACCGCCCCGTGCACCGCTCGACCCCCATCCGATAGCTCCGAGAACCGGTTGCGAACGCATCCATCGTCCGCGACCGGGCAGGACTCCCCCGGACAGATCACCGTCGGACAACCGTCGGGCCACCGTCGGACAACCGACCGGGGGAGGTTCTTTGTCCACCACCGAAAGCACCGCCGCGACACCGGCACCCGCCGAGGAGGGCGGCCTCAAGCGGGTGCTCGGCCCGAGACTGCTGATCCTCTTCGTGGTCGGCGACATCCTCGGCACCGGCATCTACGCGACCACGGGCAAGGTCGCCGGAAAGGTCGGCGGAGCCCTCAGGCTCCCCTTCGTCATCGGTTTCGTGGTGGCGATCCTGACGGCGGCCTCGTACGTCGAGCTCGTCGGCAAGTACCCGAAGGCGGCCGGGGCGGCCCTCTACACGCAGAAGGCCTTCAAGCTGCCCTTCCTGACGTTCATCGTCGCCTTCATGGTGATGTGCTCGGGCCTGTCGTCCGCGAGCGCCGCCGCCCGTGCCTTCAGCGGGGACTATCTGGACGAGCTGACGAACGGCGCGCTGCCGCCCACCCTGGTCGCCATCACCTTCATCGTGCTGCTGGCCGCGCTGAACCTGCGGGGCGTCTCCGAGTCGGTGAAGACGAACGTCGTGCTGACCCTGGTCGAGCTGACCGGTCTGGTGATCATCCTCGCGATCGGCGCCTGGGCGGTGCTGAGCGGTGCCGGCGAACCCTCCCGGCTCACCGAGTTCGAGTCGAGCGGCACCGGATACGCCCTGCTCACCGGCGTCCTCGGCGCCACCGCCCTCGGTTTCTTCGCCTTCGTGGGATTCGAGGACTCGGTGAACATGGCGGAGGAGACGAAGGACCCGACCAGGACCTTCCCCCGGGCGATCTTCATCGGGGTGGCGGTCACGGGCACCATCTACGTCCTGGTGGCCCTGGTCTCGTCGCTGCTGGTGGACTCCGGGACCCTGGCGGGCTCCAGCGGGCCGCTCCTGGAGGTGGTGAAGGCCGGCGGGGTCGACTTCCCGCACAAGCTCTTCGCCCTGATCGCCCTGTTCGCGGTCACCAACTCCGCGCTGATCAACATCATGATGGCCTCCCGCCTCTGCTACGGCATGGCCAACGAACGCATCCTGCCGCGCGGCATGGCCCGCGTCCTGCCCCGCCGCCGCACCCCCGTCGTGGGCATCGTCTTCGTCACCCTCCTCGCCATCGGCCTGGTCTCCACCGGCGAGATCGAGGGCCTGGGCGACACCACGGCGTTCCTCCTGCTCTGTGTCTTCGCGGTCGTCAACATCGCGGTTCTCGTCCTGCGCCGCGACCCGGTCGACCACGCGCACTTCCGGACCCCGACGGCCCTCCCGGTCCTGGGCGCCCTGACCGCGCTGATCCTGGCCGGCCCGCTGGCCGACCGCCCGGCCGACGTGTACATCCGCGCGGGCGTGCTCCTGGCCATCGGCATCGCCCTGTGGGCGGTGAACAAGCTGGTCCTACGGGCCCGGGGCGAGTGACACGCCCCCGCGCGCCCCTACGACCGCCGCCGCCCGCCCCCGGGTGCCGCGTCCCCCGCCTCGATACCGGTGACGCGGTACCCGGCGACCCGCTTGCCCGTCGGCCGGCCGCCCCGCCCGGACAACCAGTCCACGCGGACCCAGAAGAGCTGTCCCGCGGCGAGTTCGCGGCGGCCGACCCAGATCGCCTTGAGGCGGAGGCCGGTGCCGAGTCCGGCGAGGAGCAGACCACCCGCCGCCGGGAGCGCGAAGGACGAGCCCAGGGCGGCGCCGAAGCCGAGCAGCAGCCACCAGAGGTGACCCCGCCGCCAGTTGCGCAGGGTCACGGCACGGTCCTGGAGGACATCGTGCTTACCGGCGCGCACGGCGCCGCGCACCGGCGCGAGATATCGCTTGCGCCCCGCCCACGCCACCGCACCCGCCACGACGAGGAAGAGCACGGCCCCCGCCAGCACCCCGATCCGCCGCCCGGTCAGCCCCGACGGCAGCACACCGACCCCCGCCGCGACCACTCCCAGCCACCACAACGGCCCCGCCCCGGCCCGCACCACGACGGCCACCCGAGCAAGCCCCTGCCCTCCGCGCGCCACGCTCCCCGCCTCCCGTAATCCCAAGGCCGTACGACATCCCAAGGCCGTACGACATCCCAAGGCCGTACGACATCCCAAGGCCGTACGACGTCCCGAAGTCGTGCGACATCCCAAGGTCGTCCGACAGTCGCGGGCACGGTAACCAGCGAACGTGAAACGCGCCTGAGAATCGCGGACCTTCCTGGGCCCGGAGAGCCTCCCGCAGGACTACTCGACGAACAAGCCCCTGTTCGCCGCCTTCGCGTCGAACTCCTCAAGGCGGGCCTGCGCCTCGGGCAGGTCGTCGCACATGGCCTCCAGGAGCACCCGGCCCAGCAGCATCGGGGCGCAGGCGGTGTCGAAGGCCAGCCCGGTGCCGACGGCCGCGGGCAGCAGCAGGTCGGAGACCTTGGCGACGGGCGCGAACGCGGAGTCGGCGACCGTGACGACGAAGAGGCCGGCCTCCTTGGCGTACGCGAGGGTCTCGACGACCTCGCGGGGATGCCGGGGCAGCGCGAAGCAGAGCAGGGCGGTCGCCCCGGCCCGTACGGCGGAGTCGATACGGTCGTGGAGCATGCTGCCGCCCTCGTGCAGCGCCCGTACGTCGGGGTGCACCTTGGCGGCGAAGTAGGCGAAGCCGTACGCCTGGGATGCGGCGGCGCGCAGTCCGAGCACCGGGAGCGGGCGGGACGCGGCCAGCAGCCGTCCGGCGCGGGCCACCGGGGCGGGGTCGGCGAGCACCTCGGCCAGATGCCTCAGATTCTCGATCTCGGCCTCGACGGCCTGCTGGTACTCGTTGTACGCGGTGGTGTCCGGCGCCGGGTCGGCGGGTGCCACGTCCCGCAGATGCCGGCGCAGCGCCGGGTAGCCGTCGAAGCCGAGCGCGACCGCGAACCGGGTCACGGACGGCTGGCTGACCCCCGCCAGCTCCGCCAGTTCCACGCTCGACAGGAACGGCACGTCGGCCGCCCGCCGCACCATGCTGTGGGCGATACGCCGCTGGGTGGGCGTCAGCCGATGCCCCTCGAAGAGCGTCTGCAGCCGCGCGGCGGGACTGTCCGTCACGCCCGTGCCCTGGTCCGCGCTCATCACACGCTCCCCCTCCGCAGGTCGTCCTGGACATCCGTCCAGATCTCGGTGAACCGATCGAGCAGTACGGTCGCCGCGCCCACGTCCGCCGTCAGCGGCCGGTCGGCCGGGTCCGGGTCGAGCACGGCCTCCGCCAGCTCCAGCGCCCGCCCGACGGGCAGCTCCGGATCCGGCCGCAGGTCCCGCTGGCGCAACGCCCGCACCGCGGCGACGAGTTCGCAGCCGACGACGAGCCGGTACGCGCCGCACGCCCGCAGCGTCTGCCGGGCGGCGAGCGAGGCGAAGCTGGCCTGTTCCTCGACGCCCCGGGAGAGTACAGCGTGGCCGAGCGACGCGGGCGCGGAGAAGGCCCGCAGGTCACCGAGGGCGGCCCCGGCGGCGTACTCCAGGATCATCACCCCCGACGAGGCGGCTTCCTGATCGGCGAGGAAGGGCTTGAGGCGGGTGTACGCGGGCTCGTTGAGGGAGGAGAGCCGGGAGGTCGACAGCCGTGCCACCTGGGTCACGGCGAGCCTGAAGTGGTCCAGGGCGAGGGCGAGTTGGGCCTGGTAGAAGCCGCCGTGGTGGTAGGCGGCCATGTCCTCCGGGATGATCAGCGGGTTCTCCGCCGCCGCGTTGACCTCCACCTCCAGGACGCCCTCCAGCGCGTCGGCCGCGTCCAGCGCGGGCCCGTGGATCTGCGGCAGGCACCGGAAGCCGTACGGGTCCTGGATGCGCCCCAGCGGGGGCGTGGGCCGGTCGGCGGACCCGATCAGCACCCGCATGCGCCGGGCCACTTCGCGCGACCCCCGGTGGGCGCGCGCGAGGTGCACGGGCGCCGCGTACGCCTCGTGCGAGCCGTCCACGGCGAGCAGCGACAGCGCGGCGACGACCTGGGTGGCGGCGATCAGCCCCCGCAGCTCGTGCAGGGCGAGTGCGGCCTGTCCGAGGGTGAGCGCGTTGCTGCTGATCAGCGCGAGGGCGTCGTTGTTGTCGAGCGGCTGTGCCTCGGGGACACCGAGGCCGACGGTGGACGGCCCCTCGCCGCCGGGCCCCCGCCACGGGTGCTCCCCCGCGAGGGCCAGCCCCATCTGGGCCAGCGCGGCGATGTCGCCCGTCCCGACCGACCCGAACTCGTTCACCACGGGGTACACCCCGCTCTCCAGCGCCTCGCAGAGCGCCGTGACCACGGTGGGCCGGAGCCCGGCGCCGCCCGCGAGCAGCTGGTTGGCGCGGACGGCGAGCATGGCCCGGACCTCCCGGGCGGGCAGTTCGGCCCCGATGGCCCCGGCGTGGCTGCGCAGCAGCCGCAGTCCGTGCTCGGCGGCGGCCTCGGTGGGCACGTCCTCGGTGCGGTTGGCACCGACGCCGGTGGAACGGCCGTACACCCGTCCGGTGGCGGCGATCCGCCGGGCCGCGTCCCAGGACGCCTCGACCCGCCGCATCGCCTCGCTGCCGGGCACGGGCCGCGCGCTCCCGTCGGCCAGCCGGACGACGTCGGCGACCCCGAGCGCGTGCCCGTCCAGGACGACGAGGCCGGCCGGAACGGCCGCCACCGCGACGGCGGGGGCGTCCGACGCGCCCATGATCCGAGAGGACATACCACCAGCCTCCAACCCCGAGCCGACTCCGAAGGGACTCCGAATATTCAGACACCGAGAACTCTGCATGAGGTTATACAGGCCGGGCAAGGGACGACTGCGAACCGGCCGGCGAACCGGCCGGGGAACAGGGGGGGGAACAGGGGGGCTAACCCCAGTGCCAAGCGGCCCCCGGCTCCCTACCGTGAACGGCATGACCGGTATGGATGCCCGTGACGCGGGGCTCGGGGACACCGAGCTCAAGAAGGAACTCGCCGCCACCCTGCACGCCCGCAGGGAGTTGGGCGAGGACTACGAGTCCGCGCTCGTCGACTCGTTCCTGGAGAAGGTCGATCAGCGCATCGACGGCGCGGTGGACCGCCGGGTCCGGCGCCAGGTCGCCGAGCAGCAGATGGTGGTGGCCCGTGGCAGCCGCTCCCCCGACAGGTCAACCGACACCTGGGGCGAACGGTACGGCTTCGGCGTCGTCTCCCTGGTCGTCGCCATCCCGCTCTCCGGCATCGGCGGCGGGGTCGCCGAACTCCCCGGCCTCTTCGTGACCTGGGCGGGCATCGTGGGCGTGAACCTGGCCTGGGCGCTGCGCAATTCACCGACCCTGGGCCGCCGCCGGGGCAAGGACGGGGACTCGGGCTGGGAGGAGTGACGCCCGCGAGGGGTCCGGACCCCTGGGGTCCGGAAAAGATATGCGCGGGGACCGCCGCACCCCCGTGTGACGGGGGGCGGGACGACGGCGGTCCCCGCGAGGGACGCGGGCCGGGTCAGGACCGGGCTGGCGCGTCCTTGGCGTCCATGGAGGTCCGGGAGCCGCTCCGGAGGTCCTTGGCGCCGTTCGGTTGTCGGCCCGAGCGGGGAGCCGCTCCCGCCCCTGCCGACACCCACTAATGTGCCGGACCCGTGTTAAGCGGGTGCTGCGCGGACGTGACGCGCTCGTACCACTTCTGCGAAGTCAAACGCGCACCCCGGGCAAATTTTCGACGGAGAGAGCCCTTTGCGGGCATTTGGCCCCCGTCGGCGGCGCTCCTACTGCTTCACCCCGCCCTTGGCGAGGAACGCCAGCAGGTCCTGGCGGCTGACGACACCGGTCGGCTTGCCCTCGACCAGCACGATCGCCGCGTCCGCCGAGCCGAGCACGGTCATCAGGTCGCCGACCGGCTCACCGGAGCCGACCTGCGGCAGCGGGGACGACATGTGCTTCTCCAGCGGGTCGTCGAGCGAGGCCTGCTGGGTGAACAGGGCGCCCAGCAGCTCCCGTTCGACGACGGACCCGACCACCTCGGCGGCCATCACGTCCGGGTGCCCGGCGCCCGGCTTCACGATCGGCATCTGCGAGACGCCGTACTCGCGCAGCACCTCGATCGCCTGACCGACCGTCTCGTCCGGGTGCATATGGACGAGGGAGGGGATGGCGCCGTGCTCCTTGTGGCTGAGGACGTCGGCGACCCGCGCGCTCGGCCCCTCGTCCTCCAGGAAGCCGTAGTCCGCCATCCATTCGTCGTTGAAGATTTTACTAAGGTATCCACGCCCGCTGTCGGGCAGCAGGACGACCACGACGTCGTCCGGGCCGAGCCGCCCGGCGACCTCCAGCGCGGCCACGACGGCCATGCCGCAGGAGCCGCCCACGAGCAGGCCCTCCTCCTTGGCGAGGCGCCGGGTCATCTGGAAGGAGTCCTTGTCGGACACGGCGACGATCTCGTCGGCGACGGTCCGGTCGTACGCGGTCGGCCAGAAGTCCTCGCCGACGCCCTCGACGAGATAAGGCCGCCCGGACCCGCCGGAGTACACGGACCCCTCGGGGTCGGCGCCGATCACCTGGACACGGCCGTCACTGGCGTCCTTGAGGTACCGCCCGGTGCCGGAGATGGTCCCGCCGGTGCCCACGCCGGCCACGAAGTGGGTGATCCGCCCCTCCGTCTGCTCCCACAGCTCAGGGCCGGTCGAGTGGTAGTGCGAGAGCGGGTTGTGGGGGTTGGAGTACTGGTCCGGCTTCCAGGCGCCGGGCGTCTCGCGGACCAGCCGGTCGGACACGTTGTAGTACGAGTCGGGGTGCTCGGGGTCGACGGCGGTCGGGCAGACCACGACCTCCGCCCCGTACGCCCGGAGCACGTTGATCTTGTCGGTGCTCACCTTGTCGGGGCACACGAAGATGCACTTGTAGCCCTTCTGCTGGGCGACGATGGCGAGCCCGACGCCCGTGTTCCCGCTGGTGGGCTCGACGATCGTGCCGCCGGGCAGCAGCTCGCCGCTCTTCTCCGCCGCCTCGATCATGCGCAGCGCGATGCGGTCCTTCACGGAGCCGCCGGGGTTGAAGTACTCGACCTTGGCCAGGACGGTCGCCTGGATACCCTCGGTCACGCTGTTGAGCCGCAGCAGCGGGGTGTTGCCGACGAGGCTGATCATCGAGTCGTGAAATTGCACCGTTGTCTCCGGAGCCGCAAAAGGGATGGTCGTAACGTCCCGCCAGCCTAAGCCCCGCCCTCACCCTTCTCCCCCCTGTTCGCCCGCCACCGGGATTGGCCGAGGGCCGGTACGGGGCAAGGAGTGGGTGTACGGCTAGAAGGAGGTGGCGGCGGCCTATGTCGAGCATGTCCAGGGCGAGGGTGGCGCGGCGCATCGCGGCGGGTGCGGCGTACGGCGGTGGTGGCATCGGGCTGGTCGGTGCGGCGGCCGTGGGCGTGCTGCTGGCGGAGGTCCGGATGGCCAAGCGGGTCGTGGGCAACGGTCACAGCCCGCATCCGCCGAGCGCCGAGGGCCTCTACGGCCGCGCGTACGGCAGCCGGTACGGCAGTGGGTACGGCAGTGGGTACGGCGGTCAGTACGACCGTGCGTACGGCGGCGCGTACGGCGACGCCTACGGCACCCCCGTCGATCCCCCGCTCCGGCTGGTCATGCTCGGCGACTCCACCGCGGCCGGCCAGGGTGTCCACCGGGCCCGGCAGACCCCGGGCGCCCTCATCGCCTCGGGGCTCGCGGCGGTCGCCGAGCGCCCGGTGCGGCTGCGCAACGTCGCGCTGCCGGGCGCCCAGTCGGACGACCTCGACCGACAGGTGGCCCTGGTCCTGGAGGACCCGTCCCTGGTGCCCGACGTCTGCGTGATCATGATCGGCGCGAACGACGTGACCCACCGGATGCCGCCGACCCGCTCGGTGCGCCACCTCTCCGCGGCCGTACGGCGGCTGCGGACCGCCGGGGCCGAGGTGGTGGTCGGCACCTGTCCGGACCTGGGCACGATCGAGCCCGTGCAGCAGCCGTTGCGCTGGCTCGCCCGCCGGGCCTCACGGCAGCTGGCCGCCGCCCAGACGATCGGGACCGTCGAACAGGGCGGCCGTACCGTGTCGCTGGGCGACCTTCTGGGACCCGAGTTCGAACAGAACCCCCGGGAGCTGTTCGGCCCCGACAACTACCACCCCTCCGCCGAGGGGTACGCGACGGCGGCGATGGCCGTCCTGCCGACCGTCTGCGCGGCGCTGGGCCTGTGGCCGGCGGAGGAGGAGCGGCCGGACGTCAGCCGCCGCGAGGGGTTCCTGCCGGTGGCCCGCGCCGCCGCGGAGGCGGCGTCGGAGGCCGGCACCGAGGTGACGGCCGCGATGCCTACGGGGCCGCGTGGTCCCTGGGCCCTGCTCAAGCGGCGCCGCCGGCGGCGGGTGCCGGTGTCGGACCCGGCCCCCAACGCGGCGGCGGAGGCGCAGCCGGGCGCCTGATAGCTCGGGGGCGCCTGCTTCGTTGGCGGGTGCGGGTCCGGTGGGGCTTCTCGCGCGGTTCCCCGCGCCCCTTGAGGGCCTACGGCCCTTTCGGGCCGAAAAGGCGCGGGGCGCAGCCCCTGCTTTTTCAGGGGCGCGGGGAACTGCGCGACCAGCCCCCACCGGGCCCGCGGTCGCGGACGAACCCGCGCCCCCGAGCCATTGGGCACCCGACAAAGCAAGCGCTTAGAAAAGTGCGGCCGGAGTCACACCCACCATCCCGTGACCCGGCCCATACGTACGGGTAACTTCCCCCACAGCCCTGCTTTCCGTACGCATGCCAATGGAGCCGTGATGCCCGAAGCCGTGATCGTCTCAGCCGCCCGCTCCCCCATCGGCCGCGCTTTCAAGGGCTCGCTGAAGGACCTGCGCCCCGACGACCTGACCGCCACCATCGTCGCCGCCGCCCTCGCGAAGGTCCCGGAGCTGGACCCGAAGGACATCGACGACCTGATGCTCGGCTGCGGCCTCCCCGGCGGCGAGCAGGGCCACAACCTGGGCCGGATCGTCGCCGTACAGCTGGGCATGGACCACCTGCCGGGCTGCACGGTCACCCGTTACTGTTCCTCCTCGCTCCAGACCTCCCGCATGGCCCTGCACGCCATCAAGGCGGGCGAGGGCGATGTCTTCATCTCGGCCGGCGTGGAGGTCGTCAGCAGCACCGCGCGCGGCACGAGCGACATCCCCACCGCCCGCAACCCCCTCTTCACCGAGGCCCAGGCCCGCACGGAGACCGTCTCCAAGTCGGTCGGCGCCTCCTGGCACGACCCGCGCGAGGACGGCCTGCTCCCCGACCCGTACATCGCGATGGGGCAGACCGCCGAGAACCTGGCCCGCCAGTGGGGCGTGACCCGCGAGGACATGGACGAGTTCGGTGTCCGCTCGCAGAACCTCGCCGAGGAAGCCATCAAGAAGGGCTTCTGGGAGCGGGAGATCACCCCGGTGACGCTGCCCGACGGCACGGTCGTCGCCAAGGACGACGGCCCGCGCGCGGGCGTCACCCTGGAGGCCGTGCAGGGCCTGAAGCCGGTCTTCCGCGAGGACGGCCTCGTCACCGCCGGCAACTGCTGCCCGCTGAACGACGGCGCCGCCGCCCTGGTCATCATGTCCGACACCAAGGCGCGGGACCTCGGGCTCACCCCGCTCGCCCGGATCGTCTCCACCGGTGTCTCCGGCCTCTCCCCCGAGATCATGGGCTACGGCCCCGTGGAGGCGTCGAAGCAGGCCCTGTCGCGCGCGGGCCTCACCGTCGACGACATCGACCTGTTCGAGATCAACGAGGCCTTCGCCGCCCAGGTGATCCCCTCCTACCGCGATCTGGACATCCCGCTGGACAAGCTGAACGTGAACGGCGGCGCCATCGCCGTCGGCCACCCCTTCGGCATGACCGGCGCCCGCATCACCGGCACGCTGATCAACTCCCTCCAGTTCCACGACAAGCAGTTCGGCCTGGAGACGATGTGCGTCGGCGGCGGCCAGGGCATGGCGATGGTCGTCGAGCGCCTCAGCTGACGGGAGGCGGCCCGGGGTCCCCGATTCCACGGGGCTCCGGGCCGTTTTGTGATCCAATCTCCCCCAGGATGTGACCTATCTCCCTCCGGAGAGCGATTTACGCAGGTCAGGGCCGTTTCAGCACCAAACATCGGGGCAAAAAAACTGCCCGATTCGTGACGTTACGCACTGACAGCTGGTTAGTCCGCCCTTCAAGCTGATGTAGGAAGTCGGGGGTCGACTTTGAACCGGGAGTACGTCAGTGAGCGCTATGCCGATCGCCTTGCTGCTCACCACGGCCGCCACCGCCGCCGTGGGCGTCGCCGTCCTGCGCACCCTCACGGGGCTGCGCCGGCAGGTAGCTGCCTTGCGCACCGAGCTTGCCGAGAGCCGGGCCGCCGGAGTGCGCGCACCGGTACCGGCCGCCCGTCCGGCCGCCGACACCGAGGAGATACGCGCCGCCGTCGCCGAGGCGCTGGCCGAGGAGCGGGAACGTGAGCTGGCCGAGGCACGCGCCTTCTGGGCCGCGCAGGAGTCGCGTGACGTCTCCTCCGACGCGCCCTCCCTGCTGGGCCTGCCCGAGAACGACCTGTTCCTGCCCCGGCAGTCCGATTTCGCGGGTCTGGAGCACCTGGAACCGGTGATCGAGCCGAGTCTCGAGGGCGACGAGTTCGCCGGGGACTCCGCGGAGCTGGCCGCGGCCCGCCGCCGCCACCCCTCGCACCCCGACTTCGTGCCGGTGCAGTCACCTGTCACCAACGACCACGAGCGCACGGTCGCCTGCCTGGAGGACCTCGCCGCGTCCCGCACCGAGCTGGCCGACGTCCGGCCGGGCCCCCTCGGCACCCTCGACGTCTATGTCTTCGCCGACGGCACCACGCTCTGCATGACCCCCGGCCACCGGGAGACCGCCGAACGCCTCGCCACGGCCCTCCAGACCGGCGACGTCCCGGTCCTCCTGGGCGGCTCGGGCATCTCCGGCGCCTACACCCTCACCTTCGAGTGCGGCGACGACATGGTCTACATCCTGGCGGACCGGGTCATCGCGTCACTGTAGGGAGCGCACAGCGCCCCGAAGGGGCGCGGGGAACAGCGCGAGAAGCCCCACCGGCCCGCACCCGCCACCAGACCGGGCGCCCCCGAGCCACTGGGCGCCCGACCTCACACCCCGGCCCGCCGCTGGGCCTCCTCCACCAAGGCCACCGCCTCGGCCAACGCGGCCTCATCCACCAACACCAGCGCGAGATCGTTCCCGGCGACGGTCACCTGGTCCGCCGCGGCGAACATCCCCGCGTCCGGCATCTCCCGAGCGGCGGCGTCCGGCGCCTCCAGAAGCTGGGCACGCAGTGCCATCTCCCTGGCCAGCCCCAGCGCCTCGGCGGCGGCACC
Source organism: Streptomyces phaeolivaceus (assembly GCF_009184865.1). Classification (NCBI taxonomy): domain Bacteria; kingdom Bacillati; phylum Actinomycetota; class Actinomycetes; order Kitasatosporales; family Streptomycetaceae; genus Streptomyces; species Streptomyces phaeolivaceus. Next base: position 4,042,890 of record NZ_CP045096.1, read on the forward strand.
CCGCTGCAGCCGGCTCTGCGGCGCGGCCCGCAACCGGTCGGCGAAATGGTCCACGGCACGGGTCAACGGTGTCGTATCAAGCACGCCGCGAGAGTACGCGCCCGCACCGGACTGTTGCCAACAGGCCGCCACTCAGGCAACGTGACCTGAAGGACCGGCTTACATTCCCCTTTCGTCCGGAGGCGCCGATGTCCCAAGTCTTCTCCGAGGAGACCCATCGCAACCTGCTCGCCCGCATCCCCCATTGCACCGGTCGTGAAGTCTCCGACTGGCTCCGCAAAGTCGACGAAGGCCCCGCTCTCTTCAACTTCGAGGAGAAGGTCAGCTGGCTCCGGCACGAGTACGACCTCGCGTACGGACACGCCAAAGCGATCATTCACGAGTACGACCTGAGGAGGGCCGCGCGGAAGCTCCGCTGAAGCCGCCGAGAACCTACGAAGGGCCCCCGAACCGCGAGGTTCGGGGGCCCTTCATCACTGCCGGTCGTGCTCGTGATCCTGCTCGTTCTAGTCGTCGCCGCTGAAGATGGCGACCAGGCGGAGCATCTCGACGTAGATCCACACGAGGGTCATGGTCAGACCGAACGCGGCCAGCCAGGCCTCGTCGCGCGGGGCGCCGTAGGCGATGCCGTCCTCGATCTGCTTGAAGTCGAGGGTCAGGAAGAACGCGCCGAGCAGGATCGCGAGGATGCCGACGATCGCGCCGAGCGGGCCCATGCTGCGCAGTCCGCCGTCGGGGGCGAGCCCGAAGACGACGAGGAGCAGGTTGACCGCCATCACGAGGATGAAGGCGATGGCGATGGTCATACCGATGCGGGCGTACCGCGCGGTGACCCGGATCCAGCCCGCCTTGTAGACCAGGAGGGTGGCGCCGGAGACGGCCATGGTGCCGAGCACCGCCTGGAAGGGCGCGCCGCTCCACTGAGAATTGAACATCTCGCTGAGCACACCGAGGAAGACACCCTCGAAGGCGGCGTACGTCAGGATCAGCGCGGGCGAGGCCTTGCGCTTGAAGGACTGCACCATCGCCAGGACGAAGGCGATGAGCGCGGCGCCGATGGCGAGGCCGTAGCTCGTGGGTGACACCGGCAGGAGGGCCCAGGCGAGGACCGCGCCGACGACGACCGTGCCGAGCGTCATGGCCGAGCGCATGACGACGTCGTCCATGGTCATGGCGCCCGTGCGGGCCGGAGCCTGCGGCGGGACGCCGTGCTGCGCGTCCTGCTGGGCGTAAGGGTTCGTCGCGTACGGGTTGCCGCCCTGCTGGGCGTAGGGGTTGCCCTGGGTGCCGACAGCTGCTCCCCCGGCCTGCGGCGCGGTGTTGAAGCCCGCGTGGCCGTTGTCGCGGCTGAACCCCCGTCGCGAGAAGACCGGGTTGCTGCTCCTCATTTCACTCCTCCATGGCCACCCTGCGCGGCCTTGGCTCAAGAGTAATAGGTAGGCAAAGGATTGACTCTAGTGCTTGGGGAGGATCTTTCCCTGCCTTGTCACCGAACACGCTACGCGTCTGCGTGATTCCCCGCCCCATCCCCCTCAACCCATGACCAACCCGGTACAAGCCCGTGATCACCGGAGGGCGACATGTGTGGTGATGGGGAGAAATGTGCGGGTTTGGTCGGAGGTGCCCGGAACCGGACTTGAACCGGTACGCCCGCGAGGGGCAGCGAGGTTTAAGCTCGCCGTGTCTGCATTCCACCATCCGGGCAGGCCATGGGCTCCGCAATGAGGTTCCGAGCCTATCGGGGCGCTTCCCCCGAACAGTCGATCAGCGGACCGATGTTGTCTTATTTTATTGACGTCTGAGGGTGCATCAGCCCACGGAACACGCCATCCGCACTTGCCAGTAGCCTTTCGGACGGCACGACCGGGTGTATGCGGAATGACGGAATTTCACCGCCCGAACGAGCGCCCCCACCGGATGCGCACACGGTGCCGCGGTGACTCGTGTCGGTCATGGCACCCCGCACCGGGTCGGAGCCCGCCGTCATCCCCAGGTATGACGCGGCACCCGCCGGTCCGTCAGAAGTCTGCCCCCGGAACCGGAACAGCGGCTGACTACACGGCGGTCCCGCGTCGCGACGATGGAGGCATACCGAACGCCGTCGCCCCGCAAGGAGTTCCCACCCGTGACCACCACTCCCCTCGCCGACCGGGCCACCGCCGTGGCCGCCCGCGCCACGGAACTGTCGAAGGTCTACGGACAGGGCGAGACCCGGGTGGTCGCGCTGGACCAGGTCTCCGTCGACTTCCGGCAGGCCCAGTTCACCGCGATCATGGGCCCCTCGGGCTCCGGCAAGTCCACGCTGATGCACTGCGTCGCGGGCCTGGACACCTTCTCCGCCGGCTCCGTCCGCATCGGCGACACCGAGTTGGGCTCGCTGAAGGACAAGCAGCTCACCAAGCTCCGCCGCGACAAGATCGGCTTCATCTTCCAGGCGTTCAATCTGCTGCCGACCCTCACGGCGCTGGAGAACATCACCCTCCCGATGGACATCGCGGGCCGTAAGCCGGACAGGCAGTGGCTGGACACGGTGATCGGGATGGTGGGTCTCGCCGACCGGCTGAGCCACCGGCCCGCCCAGCTCTCCGGCGGCCAGCAGCAGCGCGTGGCCGTGGCGCGGGCGCTCGCCTCCCGGCCCGACATCATCTTCGGCGACGAGCCCACCGGAAACCTGGACTCGCGTTCGGGCGCCGAGGTGCTGGGCTTCCTGCGCAACTCCGTACGAGAGTTGGGGCAGACCGTGGTGATGGTGACGCACGACCCGGTGGCCGCGGCGTACGCGGACCGGGTCGTCTTCCTCGCCGACGGACGGATCGTGGACGAGATGCACGAGCCGACGGCGGATCTGGTGCTGGACCGGATGAAGCGGTTCGACACCAAGGGGCGCACCAGCTAGCGGGGTTCGCCCCCGCCCGCCCTCACCCACTCCGACCCCGAAACAGGGATCCCTTCATGTTCCGTACCGCCCTGCGCAACGTGCTCTCGCACAAGGCCAGGCTTCTCATGACCGTGCTCGCGGTGATGCTCGGCGTCGCCTTCGTGTCGGGCACGCTGGTCTTCACCAACACCATCTCCCAGGCGCTGCAGAAGAGTTCGGCCAAGGGCTTCGACCACGTGGACGTCTCGATCGGGCCGGGGTACCGCCCGAACGAGGGCGAAAGCGTCACGGAGCAGCCGAAGTTGACGCCCGAGGTGCTGAAGAAGGTCGAGTCGGCGCCCGGCGCCGAGTCGGCGATCGGGGTGGTGAGCGGGTTCACCGCCCTCGCCGACAGGAACGGCAAGCTGATCGGCGGCGGCTTCCAGTCGCAGGGCGGGAACTTCTGGGGCAAGGACGACCCCCGGTACCCGATCCGGGACGGCGGACGCGCGCCCCGGGGCGAGAACGAGATCGCCATCGACTCGCAGACCGCGAAGCGCGCCGGGTACAAGGTCGGCGACACCGTCCGGATGTCCGTGGACGGCCCGGTCCTCACCCCCACCGTCACCGGGATCTTCACCACGGACGACGGCAATGTCGCGGCCGGCGGCAGCCTCGCCCTGTTCGACACGGCGACCGCGCAGAAGCTCTTCCACACCGAGGGCGAGTACGACGAGATCGCCGTGACGGCGGCGGCCGGCACCAGCCAGACCCAGTTGCGGAAGGCGATCGACCGGATCCTGCCCGAGGACACCGCCGTCACCACCACCGGCCGGCAGCTCGCCGACGAGCAGGCCACGCAGATCGCCGCCGAGATGAGCGGTCTGAAGAACGCGCTGCTGGTGTTCGCCGGGATCGCCCTGTTCGTGGGCACGTTCATCATCGCCAACACCTTCACCATGCTGGTCGCCCAGCGCACCAAGGAGCTGGCGCTGCTGCGCGCGGTCGGCGCCTCCCGCCGTCAGGTGACACGGTCCGTGCTGATCGAGGCGTTCGTGGTGGGCATGGTCGCCGCGGTCACCGGGCTGGCCGCCGGTGTCGGTATCGGCGCCGGGATGCGGGCCCTGATCGGCACCCTCGGCGAGACCGTCCCCGAGGGCCCGCTGGTGGTCTCCCCCGGCACGGTCGCCACCGCCCTGCTCGTCGGTGTGCTGATCACGATGGTGGCCGCCTGGCTGCCGGGCCGCCGCGCGGCGCGGATCCCGCCGGTCGCCGCGATGAGCAGCGTCCACGCGCAGGCCACGACCAAGTCGCTCGTCGTACGGAACACGATCGGCGCGCTGTTCTCCGGCGCGGGCGTCGCCACCGTCCTGTACGCCACCACGATGGACGGCTCGGACGGCCAGGCCCCGATGGGCTTCGGCGCGGTCCTGCTGATCGTCGGCGTCTTCGTCCTCACCCCGCTGCTCTCCCGCCCCCTGATCGCGGCGGCGGCGCCCCTCATGCGCGTCTTCGGGATCTCCGGCAAGCTCGCCCGGCAGAACTCGGTGCGCAATCCGCGCCGTACCGCCGCGACCGCCTCGGCGCTGATGATCGGTCTGACGCTGATCACCGGTATGACGGTGATGGCGGGCAGTCTGCAGCAGTCCATCGCCAGGATGGCCGCCGACGCGATCAAGGCGGACTACGTCGTCTCGATGGCCAACGGCAACATGCTCTCCCCCGACGTGGAGAAGAAGCTCGCCGGCACCGAGGGCGTCACCGCCGTCTCGCCGCTGCGCAACGCCGAGTCCCGGATCGGCGACGAGACCGAGTACCTCACGGGCGTCAACGGCTCGGCCATCGGCAAACTCACCGACTTCCCCATCGACGACGGCACGTTCAAGATCGGCGGCTCGGACGTCGTCGTGGACGCGGACACCGCCGACCGGCGCGGCTGGAAGGCCGGCTCGGAGTTCACCGCCGCCTTCCAAGGCGGCGAGAAGCAGCGGCTGACGGTCGCCGGGGTCTACGAGAGCAACGAGCTGATCCGGGGCATCCTCCTGGACAACGCGACCCTGACCGAGCGGCTGCCGGCCGCCGCCGACCCGGCCGACATGATGGTCATGGTCAAGACCTCGGCCGGGGCCTCCGACGCCACCAAGGACCGGCTGGAGAAGGCCCTCGGCGAGAACCCGGCGATCAAGGTCCAGAGCGGACAGGACCTCTCCGCCGACATCGCACGGATGTTCACACTGATGCTGAACATGCTCTACGGCCTGCTGGCCATGGCCGTGATCGTCGCCGTCCTCGGCGTCATCAACACCCTGGCCATGTCGGTGTTCGAACGCTCGCAGGAGATCGGCATGCTCCGCGCGATCGGTCTCGACCGGCGGGGCATCAAGCGGATGGTCCGTCTGGAGTCCCTCGTCATCTCGCTCTTCGGCGGAGTCCTCGGCATCGGCCTCGGCGTCTTCTTCGGCTGGGCCGCCGGTGAACTCATCGCCAGCCGGATGCCGACGTACGAACTGGTCGTCCCCTGGGCCCGGATGGCCGTCTTCCTGCTCCTGGCCGCCACGGTCGGCATCCTGGCCGCCCTGTGGCCGGCCCGCCGCGCCGCGAAGCTCAACATGCTCGCCGCGATCAAGTCGGAGTAGCCGGCGGAGGTGTACGTACGGGGGCGTGTGCATGGCCGCACACGCCCCCGTACGCGCGTTCAGGCCCCCCAGGTCCGGGCCCGCAGCGGGAGGCCCGACGCACCCCCTTCCGGGGGCCGTACGGCCAGCACCTGGTTGACGCCGAGGCGGTTGCGTTCGAAGCCGAGGGCGGAGGCGGCCATGTAGAGGCGCCAGACGCGGGCACGGCCGGGTCCGGCCAGGGCGGCGGCCCGCGCCCACCGGGCTTCCAGGTGGGCGACCCAGGCGCGCAGGGTGAGGGCGTAGTGCTCGCGCAGGGACTCCACGTCGCGAACCTCGAACCCGGCGCGTTCGAGCTGGGTGACCGTGATGCCGATCGGGGCCAGCTCGCCGTCCGGGAAGACGTACGCGTCGATGAAGCCGTCGACGGAGTACGTGCGCTCGTCGCGCTGCGGGCGCCGGGAGATCTGGTGGTTGAGCAGCCGTCCGCCGGGGGCGAGCAGCCGGTACAGGTCCTCGGCGTACGCCAAGTACTTGTCGGCGCCGACGTGTTCGGCCATTCCGATGGAGGAGATCGCGTCGTAGGGCCCGTCGGTGACATCGCGGTAGTCCTGGACACGGATCTCGACGCGATCGGTCAGGCCCTCCTCGGCGACGCGTTTACGGGCGTACGCGGCCTGCTCCTGGGAGAGGGTGACGCCGACGACGCGTACGCCGTACTCACGGGCGGCGTGCACGGCCATCGAGCCCCAGCCGCAGCCGACGTCCAGGAGCCGCGCGCCCGGGGTCAGGCCGAGCTTGCGGCAGACGAGGTCGAGCTTGTCGTGCTGGGCGGCTTCGAGCGTGGCGGTGCCGTCGGCGGCCGGCCAGTAGGCGCAGGAGTACACCATCGACGGGCCGAGGACGAGCTCGTAGAAGTCGTTGCCCACGTCGTAGTGGTGGCTGACGGCCCGTCTGTCGGTGCGCCGGGTGTGCCGGTGCCGGGCGCGGACCTCCTCGCGGGGCGGTTCGGGCGGCACGAGGACGGCGGGACCGGCCAGCTTCAGCAGGTCCCGGACCGCCGCCCGGACCTCCGGGTCGCGCAGGGCGTCGGTGAGGCTCCGGGCGTCCTCGTCCCGCTCCCACACATGTCCGGCCATCAGGTCCAGTACGGCGTACAGGTCCCCCTCGACACCCAGGTCACCGGCGACCCAGGCACGGGCGAGACCCAGCTCGCCGGGCTTCCAGAGCAACCGGCGCAGGGCCCTGCGGTTCCGTACCACCAGTGCGGGGGCCTCCGGCGGACCGGCCGTCGATCCGTCCCAGGCCCGCAGCCGGACCGGGAGCGGGGCTCCCGAAACCTGCTCGAACAGGGTCTTCAGCCGCGACGCGGCGTCCTGCATGGCGCACACCTCCGTGACAAGAGATCCCGGAATGTCCAACGCCAAACGTAAACACGGGGGCGCTCCGCCGCAGTCCTGGTGGCGAGGTGTGTTTTCGGCTGCGGGTGGACGGGGGCTGGTCGCGCAGTTCCCCGCGCCCCTGAAAGCCCAGGCCCCGCGCCCCTGAAAGACCACGGGGCTGCGGGCCTGAAAAGCAGCGGGCGCAGCCCCTGCCTTTCAGGGGCGCGGGGAACTGCGCGAGAAGCCCCACGCACCCGCACCCGCCGACGAACCGAACCCCCCACCCCCTCCCGCGCACGCCGAAGGGCCCCCCGCACCACGGATGGCGGAGGACCCTTCGGATGGTTCAGCGGGTCAGGAGGCCTTGGCCTTTTCCCCGGCCGAGCTCGCGGCAGCGACCGGCGCCGGCTTCGCCGCCTCGTAGAACTCCTCGCGAGGAGTCTCGATCGCGCCGAGGGAGACGACCTCGCGCTTGAGGAACATCGCGAGCGTCCAGTCGGCGAAGACCCGGATCTTGCGGTTCCAGGTCGGCATCGCCAGACCGTGGTAGCCACGGTGCATGTACCACGCCAGCCGGCCGCGCAGCTTGATCTTCAGCTTGCCCATGACGATCATCGCGACGCCCTTGTGGAGGCCGAGGCCCGCCACCGCACCCTTGTTGGAGTGCGCGTACTCCTTCTGCGGGAAGCCCCGCATACCGGAGACCACGTTGTCGCCGAGGACCTTGGCCTGCCGCAGCGCGTGCTGCGCGTTCGGCGGGCACCATGCGTTCTCGACGCCGGCCTTGCGGGCGGCGACGTCCGGGACCTGCGCGTTGTCGCCCGCGGCCCAGATGTAGTCGGTGCCGGTGACCTGGAGGGTCGGCGAGGCGTCCACGTGACCGCGGGGGCCGAGCGGGAGGCCGTAGCGGGAGAGGACCGGGTTCGGCTTGACGCCGGCGGTCCAGACGATCGTGTTGGAGTCGACCTCCAGGCCGTTCTTCAGCACGACATGGCCGTCGACGCAGGAATCCATGGAGGTGTTGAGGTAGACCTCGACCCCACGGCCCTCCAGGTGCTCCTTGCCGTACAGGCCGAGCTTCGGGCCGACCTCGGGGAGGATCTTGTCGGCGGCGTCGACGAGCACGAAGCGCATGTCCTCGCGGGACACGTTCTTGTAGTACTTCGCGGCGTCGCGGGCCATGTCCTCGACCTCGCCGATGGTCTCCGCGCCGGCGAAGCCACCGCCCACGAAGACGAAGGTCAGCGCCTTGCGGCGGACGTCCTCGTCGGTCGTGGAGTCGGCCTTGTCGAGCTGCTCCAGCACGTGGTTGCGCAGGCCGATGGCCTCCTCGATGCCCTTCATACCGATGCCCTGTTCGGCGAGGCCGGGGATCGGGAAGGTGCGGGAGACCGCGCCGAGCGCGATCACCAGGTAGTCGAAGGGCAGCTCGTACGCCTCGCCGACCAGCGGGGCGATCGTGGCGACCTTGCGGTCCTGGTCGATGGTGGTGACCCGGCCGGTGAGGACCTCCGCCTTGGGGAGCACGCGTCGCAGCGGGACGACGACATGCCGGGGGGAGATGCTGCCGGCGGCGGCTTCGGGGAGGAAGGGCTGGTAGGTCATGTACGACCGGGGGTCGACGACCGTGACGGTCGCCTCTCCGTAGCGCATCTTCTTGAGGATGCGCCGAGCTGCGTACAGGCCTACGTACCCACCGCCTACTACGAGGATCCTGGGACGCTCCGTGGTGCTCATGCCATCGAGTATGTACCCGCCATACGGGGGTCGCTCGTGCGCCCCTTCACAAGCTTCTTCACGCCCTCTGCTACACTGCGCGGCCCCTCTGGCCGGGTCCTCGGTCCACCAGGGGACCAGCCAGGGGGTTTGACCGTTGTCAAGGCCGCGTGAACTGCCGTTCCGGCCTCTCGGGGACCCTGGACCACCCTTCGGCTTCACACGGACGAGACCCCCGCGAAAACCCTTCGGGGACGCCCTGTTGACCCCCTGGAGCCCCGGAACGCTCTGTGGAGCCTCAAAACATCGCTCAACTGGGGCGATTCTCTTGTGAAGAACTTCACGAAGTTTCTCGGCGGAGGGTCGCCGACGGGTACCGAAGCACCCCTCGGACGCGCTCATGCGTTATCCACACAGCTCAAGCGAGGCTACCGGCAAGCAGTGAACACTTGCCCACAAGCGCGGGCGGGCCACGGGGAAAGCCGCGAAACCCGCCCGGCTCTCACGCCACGGACCAGGCGATTCCGTCCAGAATGTCGTGTTCGCTCACCACGACCTCCGCCGCCCCGATCCGCTCCATGATCGAGAGGAGGACGAGGGCGCCGGCCGCGATGACGTCCACCCGGCCCGGATGCATCGAGGGGACCGCGGCCCGCTCGGCGTGCGTGGACCGCAGCAGCCACTCGGTGATCTCGCGGACCCGGTCGTAGGGGATCCGGGAGTGGTGGATGGCCGCCGAGTCGTACGCGGGCAGGTCCTGGGCGATCGAGGAGAGGGTGGTGACCGATCCGGCCAGCCCGACCAGGGTGTGCGCCTCGCGCAGCGGCACGCTCCGCTCGGCGAGGTCGAGCGCGGCCTCGATGTCGGCGCGGATCGCGGCGATCTGCTCCGGCGCGGGCGGGTCGACGACCTCGCCGTCCCGTACGAGGTGCCGCTCGGTCAGCCGGACGCAGCCGATGTCCACGGAGCGGGCGCCGCGCACATGGTCGTCGCCGACGACGAACTCGGTGGAGCCGCCGCCGATGTCCACCACCAGATACGGCCGGGTGAGGTCGGTGCGGCCGGTCAGTTCCCTGGTGGCGCCGGTGAAGGAGAACTCGGCCTCCCGGTCGCCGGAGATCACCTCGGGCTCGACGCCCAGGATGTCGGACACCCCGCGGACGAAGTCGTCCCGGTTCTCGGCGTCGCGGGAGGCGGAGGTGGCCACGAAGCGGACCCGCTCGGCGCCCAGTTCCTTGATGACGGCCGCGTACTCCCGGCAGGCCGCGAAGGTCCGCTCCAGCGCCTCGGGGGCCAGCCGCCCCGTACGGTCGACGCCCTGGCCGAGCCGGACGATGGTCATCCGCCGGTCCAGCTCGACGAGTTCGCCGGTGGCAGGGTCAGCGTCGGCGACCAGGAGGCGGATGGAGTTCGTACCGCAGTCGACGGCGGCGACCCGGGTCACCGGGCGTCCTCCTGCCCGGTCTTCTCGGGCGACGACGCCGGCACCACGCAGGGGCCCTTCGCCCACCACTCCGGCAGCATCTCGATCGCCTCGTCGCCCAGCGGGTTGACGCCCGGCCCGGCGGCCAGCGAGTGCCCGACGAGGACGTGCAGGCACTTCACCCGGTCCGGCATGCCGCCCGCGCTCGGGAAGCCCTCCAGGACCTCGATCTCGTCGCGGCGGGCGAGGTAGTCCTCGTGCGCGGCCCGGTAGGCGGCGGCCAGTTCGGGGTCGGTCGCCAGGCGTTCCGTCATCTCCTTCATCACGCCGTTCGCCTCCAGCGTGCCGATCGCGGAGGCCGCGCGCGGGCACGTCAGGTAGTACGTCGTGGGAAAGGGCGTACCGTCCGGCAGGCGCGGCGCCGTCTCGACGACGTCCGGCTGACCGCAGGGACAGCGGTGCGCGATCGCGCGCAGCCCGCGCGGCGGACGGCCCAACTGCTGCTGGAAGGCCTCGACATCGGCGTCGGTCGGCTCGGTGCGCGGGGTGGGCGGCGGAGGGGTCTGCATAACCTGCTACTCAAGTCCTCGGTGTGGCTCATCGGTTCACGGTCACGGGGCGACGATCACGGGGTGCCCGTTCGGCTGTCGGCGGCGTCGGCCTTGTCGACCCCGTCCCAGACATTGGTGTACCAGGGACGGTCGGCCGCCCCCTGTGTCGTACGGGACTGCTTCGCCGCGTCCGGGTCGATCATGGTGTAGCCGGTCTCGCCCGGCATCACATAGTGCAGCCGCTCCCGGATGCGCTGCTCGGCGTACGCGTCGTCCTTCCAGCGCGCCTTGAGGTCGCGCAACTCCTCGACCCGCTCGCGCGCCTCCTGCCGCTGCCGCTGCGTGTCGGCGATCTCGGCGCGCTGGGAGACGTACTGCCTTATGGGATAGGCGAGCGCCACGATCATCGAGCAGAGGACGAGGGCGAGCAGCGCGGCCCGGCCGGTCAGCCGGGAGCGGCGGGCCTGGCGCTTGGTCTGGGAGCGGTAGACCCGGGCGGCCGTCTGCTCACCGAGCACCTTCAGCCGGGTCGCGGTGGAGAAACGGTCCCGGTCCCGGTCCTTCACGGCCATGTCCCGCTTCCCCTTCTCCTGTGCGTCCGGCGAAAGTCATACGCGCGCGCATTGCAACGTCCCCGCACACGGTACGGGACCGAGTACGGGGACGTACGTACGACGCTTCCTACTTGCCGTTCTGCCGGTGTCAGCCCTTGAAGCGGGGGAAGGCGGAGCGGCCGGCGTAGACCGCGGCGTCGTCGAGGATCTCCTCGATGCGCAGCAGCTGGTTGTACTTGGCGACGCGGTCCGAGCGGGCCGGGGCGCCGGTCTTGATCTGGCCGCAGTTCACGGCGACGGCGAGGTCGGCGATGGTGACGTCCTCGGTCTCGCCGGAGCGGTGGGACATCATGCACTTGAAGCCGTTGCGCTGGGCCATCTCGACGGCGTCCAGGGTCTCGGTCAGCGAGCCGATCTGGTTGACCTTGACGAGCAGGGCGTTGGCCGAGCCCTCCTCGATGCCGCGGGCGAGGCGCTCGGGGTTGGTGACGAAGAGGTCGTCGCCGACGATCTGGACCTTGTCGCCCAGCTTCTGGGTGATGACGTTCCAGCCGGCCCAGTCGTCCTCGTACAGCGGGTCCTCGATGGAGACGAGCGGGTACGCGGAGACCAGCTCCTCGTAGTACTCCGTCATCTCGGCGGCCGAGCGGGACTTGCCCTCGAACTCGTACTTGCCGTCCTTGTAGAACTCGGACGCGGCGACGTCGAGCGCGAGCGCGATCTGCTCACCGGGGACGTAACCGGCCTGCTTGATGGCCTCGATGATGAGGTCGAGCGCGGCGCGGTTGGACTCCAGGTTCGGGGCGAAGCCGCCCTCGTCGCCGAGGCCGGTGGACAGGCCCTTGGTCTTCAGCACCTTCTTGAGGGTGTGGTAGACCTCGGCGCCCCAGCGCAGGGCCTCGGAGAAGGACTCCGCGCCGATCGGGGCGATCATGAACTCCTGGATGTCGACGTTGGAGTCCGCGTGGGATCCGCCGTTGAGGATGTTCATCATCGGGACGGGCAGCAGGTGCGCGTTCGGGCCACCGAGGTAGCGGAACAGCGGCAGGTCGGACGCCTCGGAGGCGGCGTGGGCGACGGCGAGGGAGACGCCGAGGATGGCGTTGGCGCCGAGGGAGCCCTTGTTGTCGGTGGCGTCCAGGTCGAACATGGCCTGGTCGATGAGGCGCTGCTCGGTGGCGTCGTAGCCGACCAGCTCCGGGCCGATCTGCTCGATGACGGCGAGGACGGCCTTCTCGACACCCTTGCCGAGGTAGCGGTTGGGGTCACCGTCGCGCAGCTCGATGGCCTCGAAGGCGCCGGTGGAGGCGCCGGACGGAACGGCGGCACGACCCGTGCTGCCGTCGTCGAGGCCGACCTCGACCTCGACGGTGGGGTTGCCTCGCGAGTCGAGGATTTCCCGGGCTACGACGACGTCGATGGACGGCACGAGCATCTCCTTCATGGGATGTGACGCTGGTTGTGCGGGGCCGCTTGGGCCTTGCGACTAGAGCCTAACCGCCCCCGGGCCGTCGGCAGCCGACCGACCGTCCCGTGGACAGACAGACGGTACCTATTGTTTCAGCTCGGAACAAAGGGGGGTGGGCGAGAAAGTGAACAGAAAGAGGGAGAGGGCAGAAAGAGGGAGAGGGAGAGGGAGAGGGAGAGGCCCGGGAGGCGGGCAGGAAAAAGCCCCGCCCCGGTGCGTACGGGGGAATGCGCACCGGGGCGGGGAGCCCGTGGGGACGGGGGGACGGCCCTCACGAGGTCTTCACTATGGAGGACACGGATGTGAGCGGGCTGTGGTTCAGCTGGGGAGCGGCCAGATTTTTCGGCCCTGCCGGCCCCCCCCTCACGGGCCACGACGGGTCAGCTCAGGTGGAGCTGCTGGCCCGGGTAGATGAAGTCGGCGTCGTCGATGATGTCCTTGTTCAGCTCGAAGAGCTTCTCCCAGCCACCCTTGACGTTCTTCTTCTCGGCGATGGCGCTGAGGGTGTCGCCCTTGACGACCTTGTACTCGCCGTCGCCCTTCTTGACCTTCTTGCCGGTCGGGGTCTCGACGGTGGCGCGCTCGGAGGAGCGGGAGGCGCGAGTGTCCTCGGTGCTCTTCTTGGTGCTCTCCCGCGAGTTCTGCTGGGTGTTCTGCTGGGTGTTCTGCTGCGCGGAGGAGCCGGAGTCCGAGTTGCCGCTGGAGGCGGCGGCGCCGTCGTACGAGGCGCTGGACAGGCCGGTGCCGCAGACCGGCCAGGCACCCTTGCCCTGGCCCGCGAGGACCTTCTCGGCTATCGCGATCTGCTGGGCCTTGCTCGCCTGGTCGGCGGTGGAGGCGTACTGCGTACCGCCGTAGGCGGCCCACGTGGAGGCGGAGAACTGCAGGCCGCCGTAGTAGCCGTTGCCGGTGTTGATGGACCAGTTGCCGCCGGACTCGCACTGGGCGACGGTGTCCCACTCGGAGGCGGTGGCGGCGGAGGCGCTGCCGGCGACCATCAGCGGGGCGGCGATGGCGGCGGCGCCGGTGACACCGGCGACGGCGATGGCGCGAGCGGCCTTGGACGGGCGACGGTGCTTGCCCTTGCTGGAAAACAGCATGGAGTGATCCCCTCACCGACGCCTGCGAGGTGAGCTGTCGGGTTCGGGCCGGTTGAGTTGCCCGGCCGCGCACGCTCACCTCTCGGCTCACGTCACGCGGCTTCACCCCGAGCCGGTCCAGCGTGAATCGCTGGGCGCGGCACTTACCTTGGGTCCCCCGCTCCTGCCTACGGCGCTTGACGCGACGACTGTTCCTTGCGGCCGTTGGCAGGATTCGGCGTACCGACCGCAGGGGCCCGCTGTGGCGAGCGGTCACGACCGTAGGCATGTGATTCGCCGGATTTCAAAGACGATCAGGGGGTCTGTGATTCATCTCCCACATAGATCAAAACGGGCATTCAAGGGCGAACCATGACCCGAACTGCCGCTACTTTTCGCCCGTTTCGGCACCGACTTCGAGGGTCTGACCGGGAAGGATAAGGTCCGGGTCAGTTCCGACCGTGTCCCGGTTCTCCGCGTACAGCCCGCGCCACCCGCCGTCCAGGCCGAGCGAGTTCACGATGCCCGTCAGGCTGTCGCCGACCTGGACGGTGTACGCGCCGTCCGCGCCCTCGCGCGCCGTGTCGCCGCCACGGGAGGCGTGACGGCCGGAGGGCGCGGAGTCGGTGGCGCGGGAGTCGTCGGCCGCGCCCTCGCCGGCACCGGCCTCGGCGCCGGCGCTCTCGTCGGCGCTGGCGCCGCGGTGACGGCCGGTGCCGCCTTCGCCGTCCTCGCCGTCCTCGCCGCCCTCGGCGACCGAAGAGCTGTCGGACTGTGGCGACTTGTCCGATTCGGTGCTCTCGGAGTCCGTGGAGCCGTCCGAGCCGGTGCCGGTCTCGGCCTTCGCGGAACCGTCGAAGTCCTCGGAGGGCGAGTCGCTCGACGTACCGGGTTCGGCGGAATCATCCGAATCACCCGACTTCGCCGAATCGTTCGAGTTGCCCGAGCCGCTTGAGCCGCTCGATCCGCTTGAGTCGCCCCCATCGGCCGAACCGGATGATTTGGATGAACCGGAGGAATCAGACGAACTGGATGAATCGCGTGAATTCGTCGAGTCGTCCGTGACGCCCGTGTCCACGTCGGCGGAACCGGAGTCGCCGCCGAGGTTGTGGAGCAGTCCGCAGGTGGACCAGACGCCGACGCCCTGGTCGGCGAGGACCTTCTCGGCTACCGCGATCTGCTGCGAACGGCTGGCCTGGTCGGCGGTCGTCGCGTAGTCGAGGCCGCCGTAGTCGTTCCAGTTCTCCTGGGTCAACTGGAGGCCGCCGTAGCGCCCGTTCCCGGTGTCCGCGCTCCACGAACCGCCGCTCTCGCAGTCCGCCACCTGGTCCCAGGTGGTTCCGTCGGCCGCGCTCGCGCCGGTGGCGCCGAGGAGCGGGATCGCGATGACCGAGCCGGTCACTCCGGCGGCGACGAGGAGGGCCGGAGCCTGGCGGGGGCGACGGTGACGACCGTTCCCGGAGAGCATGCGGTTGCCTTTCACACGACAGCAGTGACCGGTGTGAAGGATGTGGTGACCCCTTCGCACTGACGTGTGAACGTAGCCGCAGTCGATCAGTTGTCACAAGTTAATGCAGCGTAGATCACGTGAAGATCACAGACTTGAGGGAGTGTCACTTCCCGCCGCGGAATGAGGTAGTGCTACGGGCTGCCCGGGTCCGCTCACGGACCGCTTCCGCGGGGTGAATTCGACCGGAAGCGTACGCAATCCCCGCATGATGAGCCCTCCTCGCCATCTCAGATCGGCGGAATCCACCGCGAGTCGAAGGTCGGGGAGACGGGTGAGGAGCGTCGCCAGCGCGGTCTGGCCTTCGAGGCGGGCGAGGGGGGCGCCGAGGCAGTAGTGGATGCCGTGGCCGTAGCCGAGGTGCTGGTTGTCACGGCGGGAGAGGTCGAGGGTGTCGGGGTCGTCGAAACGGGCCGGGTCGCGGTCGGCCGCGGCGAGGACGACGAGGACGGGGTCGCCGGGGGCGATGTCCTGGCCGCCGATGGTGAGGGGCTGGGTGGCGAAGCGCCAGGTGGCGAGTTCCACGGGGCCGTCGTAGCGGAGGAGTTCCTCGACGCCGGTTTCGAGGAGTTCGGTCTCCCCGGCGGCCAGGGAGGCCTGGAGGCGGGCGCGTTGCTCGGGGTGGGTGAGGAGGGCGTAGGTGCCGTTGCCGATGAGGTTGACGGTGGTCTCGAACCCGGCGAACAGCAGGATGAACGCCATCGCCGCGGCCTCGTTCTCGGTGAGGTGCTCACCGTGGTCGGAGGCGCGGATGAGCGCGGAGATGAGGTCCTCGCCGGGGGCGGGGTGCTCGGTGAGCGCTTCCCGCTTGCGGTGGATGAGGTCGGCGAGATAGCCGCGCATCTTCTTGACCGACCGGGCGACACCGCCCCTCGGCCCGCCGCCGTGCCGGATCATCATGCCCGCCCAGTCCCGGAAGTCGTCCTGGTCCTCGCGGGGGACGCCGAGCATGTCGCAGATCGCGTAGATGGGGAGGGGGAACGCGAACTCGTGGATGAGGTCGGCCTCGCCCTTCTCCGCGAACCGGTCGATGAGCTGATCGGTCAACTCCTGGACGCGGGAGGCGAACTCGGCGACCCGGCGGGGAGTGAACGCCTTGGAGACGAGCCGGCGGAGCCGGGTGTGGTCCGGCGGATCGATGTTCAGCAGATGCGTCATCAACTCGGCCTTGCGCTCACCGGGGATACCGGTCTTCCCCTTGGCGTGCGCGGGCTCGTCGTGATGCGCCGGATTCTTGGACAGCCGCCCGTCGGCGAGCGCCTGCTTCGCGTCCCCGTACCGGGTGACCAGCCACGCCTCCACCCCACTGGGCAGCCGCGTCCGGTGCACGGGCGCGTGCTCACGGAGCCAGGCGTACGCCGGATACGGATCGGTCGCGAACTCCCAGGTGAAGAGCTCGGGCCCGCCGGTCCCGCCGGGGGCACCCCCGGAGGTGCCCGCGGGGACGCCCGCGGGGACGCCGGGCGACGTGCCGGTGGAGGAGGATGCGGTCTGCTTGGTCACCCACCGACGGTATCCGCCTGCCCCGGCGCCCCTCCCCCGCTCCCCACCGCCCGGTCGGGGAGGACCACGACCCGGCCGAGCGTGGGATCGAAGCCCAGGACCGGACTGTCGTCCACGCCCTCCGGACACATCAGGACCGGCTTGCCGAGGTGGCGGCCGATGGATCGGAGGAACCCGCAGAACGCGTCGAGTCGGTCCTGACCCTGGATCTCCCGCAGGTCCATGTCGAAGTCGATCTCCTCGTCCGCGTGGAAGCGGAAGATCGCCAACATGTCCTGCGTCGGCCGGACCCTCAGCTGGGGGCATTCGGCGTCGTGCGGTCGGGCCAGGACGTGGGCGGCGCTCGGCACCGCGAGAGTCGTGCCTCCTTCGCTGTACTCGTGCTGCCAGCCACTCTCCACGACGAGGTCGAGGAGAGCCTGCCAGTCGTCCGCCGTGGTGTCCGGGACATGGAGGTCCGGCAGTGCGCCCATCGAGTCGGGGTCGAACTTCTCCTTCACCTCGTCCCACACCAGGTCAGGAGTCCCGTGGCTCCGATACATGTCAGCGCGTGCCCAGCCCCTCCGCCGCCCGGATCGCGTCGCGGTAGGTGCGGGCGGCTGCTCGGAGGGCTGTTTCTGGGTCGAGGCCCTTGGATTCGGCCTGGGCGGCGAGGGTGAGGAGTTCGTAGCCGATGTCGTCGCCGGGGGGTGGGGGGACGGTGAGGCCGGCGGTGCGGGCTCGGGAGGAGAGTTTGGTGGCGAGGGCCAGGGCGGGCTGGCCCAGGGGGATGCCGTCCGTCACCGACTCGCGGCGCTTCTCCACGGCCTTGGTGCGGAGCCAGTGCGCCTTGACCTCCTCCGGGGTCGTGGCCGTGGCGTCGCCGAAGACGTGCGGGTGGCGGTGGATGAGCTTGGTGACGATACCGGCGGCCACGTCGTCGATGGAGAAGGGGGTGTCGGGGTCGTCCTCGGCGATACGGGCGTGGAAGACGACCTGGAGGAGGACGTCGCCCAGCTCCTCGCGGAGTTCGTCGCGGTCGCCCTCCTCGATGGCCTCGACGAGCTCGTACGCCTCCTCGATGCCGTACTTGGCGAGGCCGTCATGGGTCTGCCGGGAGGACCAGGGGCATTCGGCGCGGATGCGGTCCATGACCTGGACGAGGTCGAGGAGGCGGGCGCCGGGGAGGTCGTAGGAGGCGGGGAGCAGCTCCAGGGACGGCATCCGGACGCGGCCGGAGCCGGCGAGGCGGGCGAGGCCGTCGGTGAGGCCGGGTTCGCCCTCGGCGGTGGCCACGACGACCACGGTGCGGTCGCCGGCGCAGGCGTCGACCAGTTCCTCGGCCGTCGGGGTCGCCCGCTCCACCGCTATGCCCGCCTCCCGGAGGTAGGGGAGCTGGGGATGTGCCTCGTCCGCGCAGAGGACGCGGTCCGCCCCGTGCAGTGCCTGCCAGGCCGGCCAGGACAGCAGGCCGGGCGCGACCCGGTGGCTGGTGGTGAGCAGGACGACTCGGCCGGGCGAGGGGGACGGGGTCTCGGGGGCCGTGGGGGCGGGGGCGCCGTCGGGGCGGTGTGCGTTCACCCCACGAACGTAACCCACGTCACGGACGACCCCCGAAGTTGTCCACAGGCCGGGGTCGAGGACAGTTCGAACAGTCCGCTGAGTCCGCTACGCCGACCGCGAGCCCGTCCCGGTGACCTCCTTCAGCCACGGCGTCTTCGCGTCCAGCAGGCCGACCCTGCCGGACGTCGGGTCGACGCCCCAGCTGCCGTAGCGGGGGTTGAGGTCCACGTCGAGTTTCTTGGAGGCCTCGGAGAGGGCCTTCCAGAAGGCGACGCCGCCCTCCTGTGTGTTCAGGTCGGCGCCGAGGGCGGCGGAGAGCTTCTGGACCTCGACATCGCTGCGGAGGCTCTCGTCCAGCTGTTCGGGGGCGACGCTGTAGCGCTGCAGATAGGCCGTCTCCAGGGCCTCGGCCCCACCGGCCTGCGCCTCCAGGTCCGAGCGGTACCCCTGGACCTCCTTGCGGGTGACGGTCACGTCGGCGTCCGTGAGCGCCTGGTCGAGGACCTTCTCCAGGACCATGCTGTTCAGGGTGTTGCGGGTGAGGGCGCTGCTCTGGGCGACGACCTGCTGGTACTGGCTCTCGTCCGTGCTCGCGGCGCGCTGGGCGGTGCGCACCTCGTTCACCCGGTTCTCCAGCTGCGCGACCGTGATCCGGTCGTCGCCGACAACGGCCGCCGCGCCGGGATGCGCGTCGCTTCCGCAGGCGGTGAGGAGAGGGGCCGCGGCGGTGATCGCGACGGAGAGGAGGAGCGCGGTGCGACGGCGGCGGTGCAAGTTGGCCTCCCGAGGAGATTGTGCGGCGGTGCACAAAGTCTTGCGGTGATCGATGTTAGGCAGTGGCCCAGCTCTCGGCCAGCCATTCGACCAACGATTCACGCGGACTTCGGGCACCGCCTCCCCACACGTCCGGCGCGGCGCCCCGGGCCCTGTCGTCGCATTCCCGTCGTCGCCCGGAGGGCGGCCTTGCGTCAGGTGCGTGCTCTCAGCGTGCCGGGCCCTGTCCCGCGTACTGGATGTACTCGGGTCAGGGCCCGGTGCGTCGAGAGTGCGTGCATGGCGTCGCAAGGCAGACGGGAATGCGACGACAGGGCCCGAGCTCAGCCCCGCACCTGCCCCAGCCACTGGAGCGTGCGCCGGACCTCGCCGGCCAGCGGATGGCCCGGCCCGCGCAGCCGCTCCACGTCGAGCAGCAGCCGGCCAAGGGTCTCGTGGGCGGCGCCGCGGTCGCCCAGGGCGAGGAGCAGGTGGCCTATGCGGCGGCGGACGTCGAGGGACAACTCCGGGTCGCCGCCGACGTACTGGTTCTCGAAGTACGGCAGCAGGGAGCGGTACTCGGCGAGGGCCGCCGCCGGTTCGCCGAGCTGTTCGAGGCACTGGGCGGAGTCGTAGCGGAAGCGCAGCGCCTGGGGGTCGGCCTGGCCGGCCTCGGTGGCGCGCTCGTCGGCGAGGCGGCGCAGCTCGGGCAGGGCGCGGCGGTACTGCCCGTCGTCCATGAGCGTGGCCGCGTACTGCTTGCGCAGGGTGCGGACGACGGGCGAGTGCTCGCCGTGCTGGGCGGCGGCGGCCGGGAGGATCGCGCCGAGGATGTCGACGGCCTGGGTGATACGGCCCTCTCCGAGGAGCCGCTTGACCTCGTCGACGGCGCCGGCCACATCGGGCTTGTCGGCGGCGGGCGCGGGGTCGGGAGCGGCGGACGGCTGCGGGGCGGGTATGCGGGCGCGGTCCGGCCAGGGGGCGTGCGGACGCAGGAAGGGGCGCGTGGGGTCGAGCGGGGAGCCGGTGGGCATCCCGCGCGCGGGGAGCAGCGGAAGGAGCTGTTCGTACGTCTCCTGCGCGGAGGACGGGCGGTGCTGCGGGTCCTTGGAGAGCAGCCTCAGGACCAGCGCCTCCAGGCTCTCGGGGACCTCGGGACGCAGTCGGCGGACGGGGACCGGCGGCTCGTAGAGGTGGCGGTGGAGGACGCCGAGGGCGGTGGAGCCCGTGAACGGGACGTTCCCGCTGAGCAGTTCATGGATCAGCACACCGAGCGCGTACAGGTCGGTGTACGGGCCGACCGCGCCGCCCATGGCCTGTTCGGGGGCCATGTAGGCGGGGCTGCCGATGGGTGAACCGGTGTGCGTGAGACGGGTGGTGTCGGTGTCCATCACGGAGGCGACACCGAGGTCGAGGACGGTGACCGTGCCGTCCTGTTTCACCATGACGTTCCGCGGCTTGAGGTCGCGGTGGATGATCGGCACCGCGTGCACGGCGGACAGCACCGCGCACAGCTGGGCGGCGACCGAGACCGTCCACTGCCACGGGTACGGGTCGTGCTCGGCGAGATGGTCGGCGAGGTCCGCCCCGTCGACGTACTGCATGACGAGGAACAGCTCCTCGCCCTCGCTGCCCGCGTCGTGCACGGTGACCAGTCCGGGGTGGTCGACCTGGGCCGTGACCCGGCACTCGCGCACGAAGCGGCGGCGCAGCTCGTCGGCCTCCTGGCCCGCGACCTTGTCCGGGCGCAGCAGCTTGACCGCCACGCGCCGGTCCAGACGCTGGTCGTACGCCGTCCACACCTGCCCCATGCCGCCCTGGCCGATGAGCGTGGACAGTTCGTACCGGCCGGTGATCAGGCGTCCGGTGCCCTTCCCCTGGATCACCGGTCTCCTTCGTGCTTACGGAGATAGTCGCTCAGCTCGTCCAGCTCGGCGCGCACCTGGTCGATACGGGCCGGACCGGGGCGCTGCGGCTCGGGCGCCTGCTGCTGCGGCGGCGGGGGCTGGTGCTGGACGGGCGGTTGCTGGACCGGCGGGGCCGGGGTGTAGGGCTGCGGGACCTGGACCGGCGGGTAGCTGTACCCGGTCTGCTGGGAGTTGTACCCGGTCTGCTGCGAGTACGCGGTGGTCCGGGCGTACGGCGACGGCGGGACCGTCCGGCGGCTGAAGTGACGTATGTCCGCGTACAGGTAGTACGCGACGATCGCCGCGAGGCCCCCGAAGAGCAGCGACATGCCGACGTCACCGCGCCAGGTGGTGAACTCCTCCTCGCCCGGGTCCGTGCCGATGATGTACAGCGTCACGACGATGTGGAGCAGCGCCAGGGCGAACAGCCACCAGTCGCGCGGCCTGCGGGTCACCGAGGCGAGGCGCAGCAGACAGGCCCAGGCGAGCAGGCCACAGCTCATGACCGCGACCACCACGAAGATCACACGGAGTGTGACCTGGCCCCCCTGGTCGGGGCCGGGGGGCGGTGTCGGCGCATAGCCGTGGCCTTGCATGGCTGCTCCTGAGGGCCTGGTGAGAGCGAATGTGCGATGTCGTCCCGAGGGTATCGGTCGACCACGACATGAGGTCCAGGGTTGTGGACAACCGTTGTAGTACCGCAGTGCTGGTCACGCCGCCGCGGGCGGAGCGGTTCCGTCCGGTAGCGGTGATCGTAGGGGGAGTCGGTGGTGCCGGGCCGCCGTGCGCCCGCCCGGCCGCCGCTCAGTCCGGGGCGACCGAACCGTCCGTCAGACCGTCGTACATACCGCGCACCAGGCGTTCGCCGAGGCGGCCGGCCTGGCGGAGGGCGTCCTCGAAGGCGGCGAGGGCGCGGAACCGTTCGCCGTAGCGCCGCTGCTGGTCCAGCGGGAGCCGGGGCAGTTGGAGGCGGCGCACGTCGAGGCGGGTCGCGGTGGAGGCATAGCTGCTGGCCTGGCGGCTGTTGGCGGTGCCGCGCAGGAACCCGGCGACGAACCACGCGTCGAGCGCGTCCCCGTCGGGGCGCAGCAGGGTGAGGTTGCGGCCGAGGGCGGCGCCCGCGGTCTCCTCGTCGATCACGCGCGCGACCCCGCCACCGCCGAGAACGGGGACCACGACATCGCCCTGTTCCACGAACACGGGGGGCTCGCCGGTCTCCGGCAGTGTTCCCGAGGGTGCCGTGCCGGACAGGACGTCGTGATCGGTGAGCACGCGCGCGTGGGGGCCGGTTCCGCCCGTGCGCAGCACCAGGGCTCCCCCGCGCGCGAGTTCACCGACCGTGGTGAGCGGCCAGCGCGCGGGCTGCTCCTCCTGGGTGAGCGGGGGTGTCAGGTCGGCGGTCAACCGGAGGGTCTCGCCCAGGCGTTCGCGTACGGCGGCCAGTTCGTCGGCGCCGCCGCCCGCGGCCGGGGGCGGCAGATGCCGGGCGGGGGCCAGGTCCACGTCGTCGTCCAGCAGTTCGATGACCGGCAGCGAACGGCTGAGCCCCGGCCGTTCCGTCACCCGGCCCGTCCGGTCGAACGGCCGCCAGGCGTCGAGCACGGCGGCGCGCACCGCCGCCCAGTCGAACCCGCTCCGTCCCTCGGGCATCAGCCGCCCGCTGTCGACGAGCAGCAACTCGGGCGGCACGGACGCCTTGCCGGGCCGGCGCAGCACCCACAGGAGCAGCGGGATGTTGTACGGGGGTGCCGCGCCGACCGGCAGGGCGATGACCGCGCGCAGGGCGCCCCGGCGCAGCAGGTCGGCGCGGATACGGCGCCCCGAGCGGCGGCTCGCGGCGGCCGGCGGCATCAGCAGGACGGCCGTGCCGCCGTCCTCCAGACGGGCCAGCGCGTGCTGCACCCAGGCGAGTTCGGACTCGGTACGGGCCGGGAAGCCGTACTCCCAGCGGGGGTCGTAGGCGAGTTCGTCATGGCCCCAGTTGCGCTCGTTGAACGGTGGGTGGCACAGCACGGCCTCGGCCCTGAGGTGTGCGTGGGCGTCGGCGCGGAGGCTGTCCCCGGGGGCCGTGCGGATGGTGCTCGTGGAGCGCAGGGCGAGGCGGAGCGCGGTGAGGGCGGCCAGTTCGCGGGAGCTGTCCTGTCCGTACAGCTCCTGGCCGGGGCGGGTGGCGACGGCGCGCAGCAGGGCGCCGGTGCCGCAGGCCGGGTCGAGCACCGAGCGGGCGGGTCCGGCGAGTTCGGCCATCAGCTCGGCCAGTTCGCCCGGAGTCAGCGTGTACTGGCGGGGGTTGGCGTCGAGGTGCCGGGCGAGCAGGAACTCGAAGGTCTGCTTCGCCCCCAGGTCGGCGGCGAGTTCGGTGGCGGCGCGCAGCAGCGGGATCGAGGGCAGCAGCTCGGCGGCCGTGAACCGCGGCACGGCGGGTTCGTGAGCCGGGCCGAAGCGTGGGGCGAGGACGGCCCCGAGCGCCTCGGGGAGGGTCCGGGACAGCCCCTCGTCGTCGGTGGCGGCGCTCAACTCCAGCCAGACCAGGGGCCGGTCGTGGAGGTGGAGGAGGGCGCAGCCCGCGTGCACCAGGGCGGTGACGGGGCCCTCCGGGTGGCCGGCGACCTGCTGCCAGACGCGCTCCTTCAGGGGCACCTCGGCGAGCTTGCCCTGGCCGCGCAGCCACTCCTCGACCTCACCGAGCGCGAAGGCCGGGCTGGTCTCGGTGCCGCCGACCGGTTTGGGGAAGTCGGCATGCCTGCGGCGCCAGTTGCTGACGGCGGCGCGACCCACTCCGGCGAGCCGCGCGATATCCGCGGCGGTGACCTCTGTCCCGTTCCCCTGCACGCGCCCGGCTCCCCTCGTACCTGGTGGTGTGACGTCGAGCATACCGACGCACGCAAGATCTACCCATACACATCGTGTACACATCCAGCCTTGCGAACCGTGTTGACTCGGTTCACAGCCTCTGCTGTCATTGACCCATCGAACGACGGACCGCCCGCTCCGAGTGGTCACACGTCTGCCGCGTTGTCACATTCCCAGGGGGGAACTTCCATGCGTCGCACCCGTCGCACCCGTCGCACCGCACTCGCCGCTCTCTGTGTCGCCGCCACGGCCGCCTTCTCGCTGACCGGTTGTCTGCCGGGTGAGGACAAGCCCGAGGGGCCGTTCGCCGGGCTGACCGGCGGGGAGATCTCCGACAAGGCCATGAAGGCCACCTCCGGCGCCGACTCGCTCCGGATGAAGGGCGAGATCCAGGACGAGTCCGCCGGCGGCAAGGTCCAGATGGACATGGCGATGAACAGGAAGGGCGACTGCGCCGGCACGCTGAGCATGAACGGCGAGGGCGAGGCCGAACTGATCAAGGTCGGCGACACCATCTACATGAAGTACGACGAGGCGTTCCTGCGCGCCCAGTCGAAGGGCTCCTCCAAGGAGGAGGCCGACATGGTGGTCGACATGCTCGCCGACAAGTGGGCCAAGACGTCCGCGACCGCCGAGGACTCCAAGGACCTCGCGTCCTTCTGCGACCTCGACACCGTCCTCGCCGACTTCGAGGACGTCAACTCCGACGCCACCCGCGGCAAGACCACCGAGACCGGCGGCACTCCCGCGATCGTCCTCGACGAGAAGGACGGCAAGGACCGCTACACCCTGTACGTCGCGACCGAGGGCAAGCCGTACCTCCTGCGGGTCGTCAGCAAGTCCGCGAAGGAGCCCGGCGACCTCGCCTTCACCGACTACAACGAGCCGGTCCCGGCCGAGGCCCCCAAGGGCAAGGTCATCGACCTGGACGAGGACTTCAGCTGACGCGCTCCCCCGCCGGGCGGCACCGCGACCGACTCAGTCCGCGTGGAAGCGGGCCGGGGCCTCGGTCGGGTTGCCGCCCGTCGGCAGTTCCTGCTCGGGGCAGGTGGTCAGGACTCGCTTCATGGCGGCCTGTTCGGCGGAGGTCACCCACAGGCCGTACTTCGTCTTCACCGCGACCTGGGCGGCCACATAGGTGCAGCGGTACCCCTTGTCGGGCGGGAGCCAGGTGGCCGTGTCGCCGTCGCCCTTGCCGCGGTTGGTGCCGGAGTCGACCGCGAGCAGGTTCAGCGGGTCGTTTATGTCGGCACCCGTAACTGTCTCACTGCTCGTCCCGTTATGTGCGCGTACAACATGTCTCATACGGGGAGGGCGACTTGCACACGGCAGACGCGGATGAAGCTGACAATGATCCCGAGACGACGGTGCTGCTGCATCGGACGACCCTCGGCGGATCACCCACTGACCCAGTTCCCTTCGACGGAGACTCCGTACTTCAGCGAGTCGGCGCCAACGACGGCAGGCCCTTCATCCTCGGCCCCGACGGCAGCTACGATCTCCACCTGAACCGCTTCCTGCGCGACCTGGAGAACTGGGGTGTGCGGTCGGAGAACAGTCGGATCGCCTACAGCACTGACGTCATGCTCTACTGCCGGTTTCTCCACGAGTCCCGGGGCGGCAAATCCATCTGGGACTCGGACGGCGCGGACCTGCGCGCGTACAAGGCCGTAAGGCTGCACGCCAGCGGACCCGGCAGCGTGTCGGTGGCGACCTGGAACCGCTCGATCGCCACCCTCGACAAGTGGGTGCAGTGGTCGCTTTACGAGGAACTGCTGTCGGCCGAGCCGTTCCGGTACGTCGACAAGACCGTGGTGTCGCCGCAGGGGCCGAAGCGGGTTCGGGTCAACGCCGCCGCTGAGCCCGAGGTGCCCCGGCAGCCGATCAGGTTCCTGTCGCACGAGGACTTCATGCTCTGGCGGGACATCGGCCTGCGGGGGCTGCTACCGGACGGCTCCCCCGATCCCGCCTGGCGGGGACGCAACGGCGAACGCAACGCCCTCTTCGCCGACTTGCTGATCTGTACCGGCATGCGCCTGGGCGAAGCCACGAGCCTGCTGACGGCGGAACTGCCGCCGGTCACCGGAAGACGTGTGCTCGGCGACATCACTGTCTCGGCCGCCGTGGCCAAGCGCAACAGGGCACGGACGGTGTATGTCCGCCCCCGGGTCGCCCGCGACCTGCACCACTACGTCGTCATCGAGAGGGACGAGCTCATGCAGCGGCGGCGCGTCGAGGGGGTGTACGAGGCGTGCGCGGATCGGCTTCCGGTGCGCCGGGCGAACCGGCACGCCCTGGCGCTCGAGTCCGGCACAAGCTGGTCGTACTCGCGGATCGGCACGGCGGACCGGGCACGGCTCCTGCAGGTCGACAGCCACGGCCGCGCGAGCGGACCCCTGTGGCTGTGGCTGGGGGAGAACGGGCTGCCGTTGCGCGGCAGCACCTGGCAGTCGGTGTTCCGGAGGGCGAACGAGCGGTGCTCAGCTCTCGGCCTTGACTTCGATGTCCACCCGCACACCCTGCGGCATTCCTTCGCCGTCCACATGCTGGGGCTTCTGCTGCGGCAGACCGTCCGGGCGCTCGGCATGCGGGAGGACCGGCGGTTCACGCACGCCGAGGTGAAGCGCCTGCTCATCGGCAACCCCCTGCGCAGGCTCCAGTTGCTGCTCGGCCACCGTCACGAGGCGACGGTCTACACCTACCTGGACGTGCTGGACGAGGCCCAGGAGATCGTCCTTGCGGCTCTCGACGACTGGGACGAACAGGCCGCCGCCTTCGAACAGGTCCGCCCGGAAACGGAGGAGTCCCGGTGAGTCCGCGCCGCGTCCGCTTCCCCGCCGAGGTCAGCGCCCTTGCGTCCACGGACCCCGTACCGTCGATCGGCCCCGTGGTCTTCGCCGTGGATCTGGACGGAACTCCCGAGCACATCGATCTGTCGGAGCTTCCATGTCCGCGTCTCACCCGCGCCCTGGCCGGTGCCCTCGCCGATGTCATCAGCAGCCCCGGCACCATGCGTGACCGCAACGGCGTCCGCTACGTCGTCAGGCGCATCCGTGAGTTCGTCGAGTTCACCGCCGCAGCATTGCCTGCGGCTGCCGCTGACCTGCACCTCAGTGACCTGCCCCCCGACCTCCTGGACACGTTCGAGCAGAAGCTGATCGTCCAATACGGAGAGCGGAGCAAGGAGCCTTACCTCACCATGACGTACCTCGTGCGGCTGCTGAAGCTGGTGCACGAGGCGCACCCCGACGCCTTCGACGCGGCCTTTCATGCGCGGCTGGGATTCACATCGGCCTCGGCCCACCGGGCGACGAACCCGCTCGACGCGTATCCCTTCCCGGTGCTGGACGCGCTGGAGAGTGCCGCCCGGGACGACATCGCCCGCATCCGCGACCGGATCCTGGAGGGCGAGAAGCTGGCAGCCACCGGCCGTGACCCACGTCAGCACGGCTGGGACCGAGTGGAGAACGTCCTCTGGTACATCGCCCGCCACGGGCCGTTGACCGCCGACGACGTCTCGTACAAGATCCTGCGCCCCTTGGGCGGCAGGCCGGAGCTCAACAGTCGTCTCCACCTCACTGCACGGGACCTGGTGCCTTTCCTGCTCCTGCTGGCCTGCCAGACGGGTATGGAACCCGAGAGCCTCCGGCAGTTGCGCTCAGACTGCCTGGTCAGCCCGGCACGCGGCTTCGTCAGCGTCACCTACGTCAAGAAGCGTGCCCCGGGCTCGACGCACAAGACGATCAGGGTCTCCGACGGCGGCTCGCTGCGCTTTCCCGGCGGCGTGATCCGGCTGGCCTTGCGTCTCACGAAGGGGACACGTGATCTGGTCGGCACCGACGCGCTCTGGTGCGACGTCAGCAGCCACGGACAAGCACGCGCACCCTTTGACGGGCTGACCCCATGGTCGGGCGCGACCCGGGAGTGGATGTCCAGGCGGGGGCTCGACCGCCTCACCGACAGCAACGGCAAACCCGTCGCCCTTGACCTGCGCCGGGTACGCAAGACCGTCAAGTCCCGGCAGTACCTGCGGGCCGGCGGGGTGCTGGAGGACTTCGCATCCGGTCACACCCGGCCGGTCGCGGCGAAGCACTACGCCGACATCGATGCCCACAAGGAGACGCACGAGCAGGCGGTGGAGGCAGGTCTTGAACAGGCGCTCGGCGCGGCTCTGGCCCCGCCGGTGGTGCTCTCGGACGCCGGTGGTCGACTCGACGACGGTGAGGCCGCGCTGAGCGCGCAGGAGATCGAGTCGGCACTCTCCGGTGAGCAGGACGTGTGGCTTGCCTCCTGCCGCGACTTCTTCGCCTCCCCGTTCGCCCGAAAGCCGGGAGCCGCCTGCCCGGTCCCGGCCTGGGGCTGTCTGGAGTGCCCGAACGCGGTGTTCACCAGCCGTCACCTGCCGAGCCTGCTGTCCTTCCTGGACTTCCTGGAGCGGCAGCGCGAGGAATACCCCACCGCCGAGTGGGACGCACGGTTCGGCCTCGCATGGGATCGCATCGTCCATGGTGTCCGTGCCCGCTTCAGTGCGCGACAGATCGCCACGGCCCAGGCCATCACCGAGGCCGATGGTGATCGCTTGCTCCTGCCTTCGTCCTTTCTGGAGGTCATCTCGTGACTGGCGTCCCCCACCCCAGGTCGGAGCAGCAGGACCTGGCTCCGTCCGGGGACTCCGCGGAGTTCGTGCTCCCCAAGCGCCTCACGGGCGGGCTACCGAACCGTGGCCCGCGCCTGGCCGAGGACATCTGGGACCTACGGTGCGTACTCCCCCGCACCTGGCGGACGTGGCGGCTCGACTTCACGCAGATCGTCGATTCTGTGACGCGACGCGCGGCGAAGGAGTACATCGCCTCCCGTCTGAGCCGGGGTTCGCTGGGCCTGGGGCCGCTCAAGGCGACGACGGCAGCCACCGAGCTGCGCACGTTCATCGTCGTCATGGACGATCTGCAGGCAGTGGGCGCCCCACGGCTACCCGACGTGGACCACACCCACCTGGACGCCGCGCTGAAGAGGTGGAAGAGCAGCCCACACACCGCGGTTCGCAACGTGACCTTCCTGAAGCACTTGTCGGCCCACGGACCGTTCCTGTCCGAGGACAGGCTGGGCGTCCTGCCGTGGAACGGCCGGAGCGCCTACGGTGTCGTCGGACTCCAGCGCGTGAAGGGCGAGAACACCACGCCCCGCATCCCTGAGGAGGTCCTCGCTCCCCTGCTGCGAGCGGCAATCTTCTACGTGGAGACGGCGAGCGGGGACATCCTCGCCACCCAGAAGGAGATCGCCGCACTCGAAGCGGCGCGCAACGGCCGCCGTCTGGTGCAGGGCCAGGCACGGGAACGCGTGCTGTCCTTCATCACAGAACGGCGCGAGGCCGGGCGGGGCATCCCCGCAGTACCGCTCGGGACAGCCCACACCGTGCCCGGCGCCGTCGTCGTCGACGGCGTGCCCCAAGCGCCCAACCACCGACTCGTGTCCCTCCTCGCCGGTGTCGCCAAGACGTCACACGTGCTTGCGCTCGTGGTCGAGGCCGGGAAAGAAATCGGCTACGAGGAGGGCGGGCTCAAGACACCGATGTCGCCGTGGCCCGGCTCGGGTGGCCCCTGGCGGCCGAGGTTCAGCCCCTTCACCCTGGCCAACGAGCTGTCCTTCTTGCGCACGGCCTGCTGGATCGTCATCGCCTACTTGTCGGGGATGCGGGATATGGAGGTGCGTGAGCTGGGCCGGGACTGCGCCCTCACCAAGCGCGGAGCCGACGGACGGACCCGGTACAAACTCCGGGGCCGGGTCTACAAGGGCAAGGGGCGCGAACTCAGCGGGGAGGAAGCCGAATGGGTCGTGCTGGATGTCGTCCACCAGGCCGTCGCCGTACTCCGCGAGATCAACAACGACCCCGGCCACCTCTTCGGCTACCACGGCGGCGGCCACAACGGGTACGTGCTACTCAGCAACATGCCGCGCCGCATCCGGGCTTTCCGTGACCATCTCAACGAGCTGTTCAGCACACCGGAGGGGCTCTACGTACCCACGATCACGGCAGCGCCACCGCCCGGTGCCGACCCGATCACCGACGACGCGGTTCCAAACGACACTGCGGTAGAGGCAGCGGTGGCAGAGTCCACAGCTCTTCCATGGGCCTTCGACACCCGGCAGTTCCGCCGGACCCTCGCCTGGCACATCGCCCACCAGCCCTTCGGCGTGGTCGCGGGCGCCCGCCAGTACAAGCACGCCGCGATCACCATGTTCGAGGGATACGCGGGAACTTCCGCCTCCGGCTTCGCCGACGAGGTCGCCGCCGAGGAGGCCGTGGCCAAACTCGACTATGTCGAGGACCTTTACCACGACTGGAACGACGGCGGCGCCTCAGCGGGCGGCGCCGCCCGGCGCATCGAGGCCGAGTTCGACCGCATCCGCAGCGAACTCGGCGACCTGCCAGGTGTGGTGGCCAGCCCCTCCCGGCTGAGGACGCTGCTGCACCACCTGACGAAGACCCTGCACTTAGGTGTGCTGAACGACTGCTTCTACCAGTCGGAGACGGCTGTGTGTCGCAAGCGAGCCAAGCCGCTGGGACGCCCCGTCCCCATGCTCGACATGTGCATGAACTGCCCCAACTCACGCCGCTCCGCCGTCCACCTGCCCCGCCTGGAACGAGCACACGACATGGCTCGGGCCGAACTCGGCGAGGCCGCCGGCCTCCCGCAGTTCCAGCAACTGGCCATCGCCGAGCACCTGGCCACGCTCACCCGCCTGATCGCCGAGATCGACCACGAGGACACCTGACGATGCCCAACTCCATGGACGAAACCCTTCAAGCCGTCCGCACCGCCTTCGCCCGCCTGGCCCGGGAAAACACCGGCCTGACCGACATCGACCAACAGATCATGCGTGCCTTCGAGCGGCTCATGCTCGGCCGTCCCGAGATCACTGACGGCCGTACCTCGGCAGTGAACATCGCCGCCGAGGCAGGCGTCTCCCGAGCCTCGTACTACCGCTCTCCCGTCGCGGCAGTCATCAAGGGGATTCTCAGCTCGCCCGAGGCCAGGCGTCCTGAGTCCGACGAGCTCAGGCAGGAAGTCGCGCGCCTGAAACAGTCCGAGCGGGAACTCCGCCGGGAGAAGGGCGCCGAGATCCGGGAGTTGCGTGCCACCGTCACGGCGTACGCGAACCAGATCCAGATCCTCACGCTCAGGAACGCCGAGCTGGAAGCGGACGCACACCAGCTGCGAGCCCAACTCGCCGAGGACCAGCACGGAGTGGTGAAGCAGCTGCGGAAATCCCCGACATCCGCCGGGTCGCGGTCGGCCCAGTCATGATTCATCAGACCATCCCGGCCGTACCTTGTGCCGCCGGAGGTAGAGCCTCAAGGCCTCGACACCGTCCTCCACGAAGTTCCATTGCTGTCTCGCCTCCAGGAACTCCTGAGGAGTGAGCCATTCGTGCCAGGCGATCTCCGACGGGTCGACAACGACCTCTCCCTCGATCACCACTTCATGGATCCCCATCCAATAGGGACTGATAGCACCCCGGCACAGGTACTTGAAGACGAACTGCGGTGAGGCACTGACACCCAACTCCTCGGCGAGCTCCCGCGCAGCCGCCTCCTCGTAAGACTCGCCGACGTCCACGGCCCCGCCCACGAGCCAGTTGTACTGGCCGGGGAACCGGGACATGGTCTGCGGCCGTCGATGCACCAGGATCCTGCCGTCGGGGCGGCGACAGACGGTCGTCGCAACGCGGTGCAGCCACCCACTCCTGATGGCCTCACCACGCTCGACAACTCTCAGTACTCGATCCTGATCGTCGACCTGCTCCACCAGTTCACCCATGGCGCACACAGTTCCACACGGCTCTGACAGTGCCTACTGAGCAGCCTGCCGCTCAACCGCCACACTGCTTGAGCATCATGCTCTTGTCCGCCGCCGTCACGGAAAGCTCGTACTTCTCCGCGACCTGCGCGAAGCGAACCGCGTATGAGCATCGAATCGTCTTGCTGGGCGGCAGCCAGGACGCCGGCCCCGAGTCCCGCTTGGCGGAGTTCGTGGAGCCCGACACCGGCAGAAGATTGAGCACGTCGTTGGCCAGGCGCTGCCGCTTCTGCTTGTCCCAGCGGGCCGCGCCCATCTGCCAGGCGTACGAGAGTGGCACCACGTGATCTATCTGCACCTCGGTGGCTTTCGCCTTCTTCCAGGCGATGTCCTTGCCGGTGTAAGGATCGTGCAGCGTCATCGACACGACCACGCAGTCCGAGCCGGTACGGAACTCGACTTCCCGGCCATTGAGTTTCAGCAAGTCGTTCCGGGTATCGCAGCCGTTCCGGGCCAGCGGCACACCGTCCGCCGTGTCCATCCAGGCGTAGCCGAACTCGTCGCGGGCGTACCCCGTCTTCGGTCCCCGCCCCTTGGTGGACAGCTTGGAGATCAACTCACGTGCCGCCACCTTGTCTTCATCGGCTGAGATCGCTGCCAGCCCTGGCCTCGTACCGTCCGGATTGGCCAAAGGGCTGATTCCCCACCCGCTGGACGTGCCCTCGCCCGACGGGCCGCTCTCGGCGGGCAAGCCGCTTCCCGTACAGCCTGCCAAGGCCACCCCGAGAGTCAGTGCGACGCCGACAGCACGGCCACGAGAAGCCCGGAACGGTCGTTCCGTCACGTCATACCCCCTCCGGCGGCCGTCCGGCGAGAGAGCGCCGCGCGTGAGACACCGCCCAAGAACTCGGCCGCCCCGCACCTGAGACACATCACCGTGAGACATCTACACCGCCAACATAAGGTCGTTGGCCAGCGCTATCCGCTTGCTGTCGTCCCACTTCTGGGCGCCCTTCTGCCAGGCGTCCGAGAGGGCCACGATGTGGTCCACGTCGACCTTGCTGCGGCCCCGGACGTACGACACGTCCCCGCCCGTGTACGGGTCCGGGTCGAGCACGCCCGAGACCACCGTGCAGTCGCCGTCCTTGAACCTCACGTCGTCCAGGTCGCGTTTGAGTATGTCGTCGCGGGTGTCGCAGCTGTTGGAGTCCGTGTCGGCCCAGGGGCTGCCGAACTCGTCGCGGTCGTAACCGGTCTTGGGCGCCCTCCCCTTCACGGTCAGCGCCTCCGCCGCGGCCAGCGCGGCGCCGCCGCCCCCGCCGCGGGGGTTCTCCTGCGGTCCGGCCGAGCCTCCCGTGCTGTCCAGTTCACAACCGGTCGCGGTGACCAGCACCAGAGCGACGACGGCGACCCCACCCCTCAGACGCGCCACGCGACACCCCTTTCGTTGTCCGTGCTCTCACGCGGTCCCGCGCGGGTTCCCCGTCATAGCTGCTCAACACCGTAACCGCCGTCGGCCACCGGCGTACCGGCACCCGGCGGCCCTCGAAGGTCAACGGGTGCGCGCCGGGCGTATCCCGGGGGTGCGGGGGCAGTCAGGTGAGCGGCTGGACGGGGTCCCCCGACCGGAGCGAGCCCTCCGGCCCGTCAGAAGCCGTTCACACCTTGCCTATCCCCAGGGTCGTCTCCGACGGCAGGAGGCCCGAGCCGATGACGGCGACCCAGAACTCGCCCAGCAGATCGGCGAGTCGGGCGGTGTCGGTGGCGCCGAGGAACTGCCAGGGCGCGGCGGCCAGGCGGTCGGTGCGCTGCTCGACCTGTCGGCGCAGGCTCCGGCCGGCCTCCGTGGCCGTACCGTCCGGAAGGGTCAGACCGCGTGCCGTGAGGCGGGCGAGGGCGGCCGTCCATTCCTCCGGGCTCCAGCCCCGGCTGTCGAAACGCTCCACCGGGGCGGCGCCTGTCGCGGCGAAGGAGACGAGGGACTCGGTGGGGTCGAGGCCCGCGGTCAGCAGCGCGGCGAGATGGCCGTCGCCCCGGTGCTCCCGCAGGATCGTGGCCGCCCGCCAGAGCTGGAGGTGCGCGGGTCCGGGCCAGGGCAGCTCGGCGTTGGCCGCGGCGAGGGGGCGGCCCGCGGTGTTCGCGAACCCGGCGGCGCGGCGGGCCGGCGCGGCGGCCTCGGCGAGTTCGGCGCTGTGGACACGGTCGCCGAGTATCGCGCGGTAGACACGGTCGATCGCCCGGTCCCGGGCCTCCAGGACGGCGTCCGGTGTCGCCGTGTTCCAGGCCGGCTCGATGTGCTCCTCGACCCTGCGGGGACTGACGCCGTAGAAGGCGGAGGCCGTCCGCTCGGCCCCGACGGCGCCCAGGGGTGCCGCCCGGTACGGGAAGTAGCTCGGCCATCGCTCCACCACGGCGTACCCCAGCGACGCCGCCTCCTCGAAGGCCTCCGGCGCGTAGTAGAGCACGGCGTGCAGGGGCTCCAGCAGGTGCCACATACGGCGCACCTCGCCCAGGTCCACGGTGTCGCGCTCGACTTCGCTTCCACTGCCGCACTCGGTCTCGGTCTCGGGCATGGCGCATCCTCCCTGCCGCTCTCTCCGGCCGCAGCGGCGACCGGGCCAGAACTTGACATTGACTAGATTGCCCGATCACCGTCGAACTTGTCAACGACTAGATTGAAGGGCCGCAAGGGACCTACGCTGTGTCCATGCCTCGCGACACCACGGCCGATCACCAGCCGGACCAGGCCGCACAGGCCGCACAGCCCTCACCGGCCTCGCGGCCCGACCGCCCCTACCACCACGGCGACCTCCGCCGCGCGATCCTGCGCGCCGCGCTCGACGCCATCGCCGCCGACGGGCCCTCCACGCTGAGCCTGCGGGATCTGGCCCGCCGCGCGGGGGTCTCCCATGCCGCGCCGGCCCATCACTTCAAGGACCGCACGGGCCTGCTGACCGCCATCGCGGCGGAGGGGCACGGGCTGCTGGCGGCCACGCTCGCGGAGGCCGGGGACCTGAAGGACGCGGGCGTGCGTTACGTCCGCTTCGCGCGCGAGCACCCCGCGCACTTCCAGGTGATGTTCCGGCCGGAGCTGCTGCGCGAGGACGACCTCGAACTGACCACCGCCCGCGCCCTGTCACGCGAGCAACTGCGCACCGCCGTCACCCACGCCCGCCCCGGGACCCTGGACGCCGTGGACGCCCGCGACACCGACCCCCGGCTGGCCGGTATCGCCGCCTGGTCCCTCTCCCACGGCTTCGCCACGCTGCTGCTCAGCGGCAACCTCGCCGGGGTCGTGGGCGACCAGGACCCCGAGGAGGTGTTCCGCACGGCCACGGACCTGCTGTTCCCGACCGCGCCACCCGCCCCCTGACCCGAGCCCCCACCAGAACCCCGGCCCCGACCACGAACGCCGCCCCCACCACGGACGCGGCCCCGACTACGACCCCAGAATGGAGGCGAGGAACTCCCCGGTCCACCCCAGCAGATCGCGCCCGACCAGCGGCTTCCCGCCGACCTTCGCCGTCTTCGGGCGGGGCACCAGCACCTGGTGGACGGCCGGTTTGATGACCGTCCCCGGGTAGAGCCGCTTGAGCCGCAGCTCCTGCGACTCGCGCAACTCCACCGGGGCGAAGCGGATGTTGGTGCCCTGGAGGACGATCTCGCCGACCCCGCAGGCACGGGCGAGCATCCGCAGCCCGGCCACCAGCAGCAGGTTCTCCACCGGCTCGGGCAACTTGCCGTACCGGTCGACGAGTTCCTCGCGTACGGCGGCGATGTCGGCCTCGGTGTTGACGGAGGCGATGGCCCGGTAGGCCTGCAACCGCAGCCGCTCGCCCGGCGCGTAGTCGTGCGGGACGTGCGCGTCGACCGGCAGCTCGATCTTCACTTCGAGCGGCGGCTCCTCCCATCCTCCCGCCGAAGGCTCCCCTGTCTCCAGCTGACGCCGATAGTCCGCGACCGCCTCGCCGACCATCCGGACGTACAGGTCGAAGCCGACGCCCGCGATGTGGCCGGACTGTTCGCCGCCGAGCAGGTTGCCCGCGCCCCGGATCTCCAGGTCCTTCATCGCCACATACATGCCCGCGCCCATCTCCGTGTGCTGGGCGATGGTGGCCAGCCGCTCGTGGGCGGTCTCCGTCAGCGGCTTCTCCGGCGGGTAGAGGAAGTACGCGTAACCCCGCTCCCGGCCCCGGCCCACGCGCCCCCGCAGCTGGTGCAGTTGCGAGAGGCCGAAGGTGTCGCCGCGCTCCACGATCAGCGTGTTCGCGTTGGAGATGTCGATGCCCGATTCCACGATCGTCGTGGAGACGAGGACGTCGAACTTCTTCTCCCAGAAGTCGACGACGACCTGTTCCAGGGCCTGTTCGGACATCTGGCCGTGGGCGGTCGCGATCCGTGCCTCGGGGACGATCTCACGCAGCCGGGCCGCCGCCCGGTCGATGGACTCGACCCGGTTGTGGATGTAGAAGACCTGGCCCTCGCGCAGGAGTTCACGGCGGATGGCCGCGCCGATCTGCTTCTCCTCGTACGGGCCGACGAAGGTCAGGACCGGGTGCCGCTCCTCCGGCGGGGTGGTGATCGTGGACATCTCGCGGATGCCGGTCACCGCCATCTCCAGGGTGCGCGGGATCGGGGTCGCTGACATCGTCAGGACGTCCACGTTCGCGCGCAGCTTCTTCAGTTGCTCCTTGTGCTCGACGCCGAACCGCTGCTCCTCGTCGACGATGACGAGCCCCAGGTCCTTGAACTTGGTCTCGGAGGAGAACAGCCGGTGGGTGCCGATGACGATGTCGACCGCGCCCTCACGCAGCCCCTCCAGCGTGCCCTTGGCCTCGGTGTCGGTCTGGAAGCGGGACAGGGCCCGGACGTTGACCGGGAACTGCGAGTACCGCTCGCTGAACGTGCCGAAGTGCTGCTGCACCAGCAGGGTCGTCGGCACCAGCACGGCCACCTGCTTGCCGTCCTGGACGGCCTTGAAGGCGGCCCGGACCGCGATCTCCGTCTTGCCGTAGCCGACGTCGCCGCAGATCAGACGGTCCATCGGGACCGTCTTCTCCATGTCCTCCTTGACCTCGGCGATCGTCGTCAGCTGGTCGGGCGTCTCCGCGTACGGGAAGGCGTCCTCCAGCTCGCGCTGCCAGGGCGTGTCCGAACCGAACGCGTGACCGGGGGCCGCCATCCGGGCGGAGTACAGCCTGATGAGGTCGGCGGCGATCTCCTTGACCGCCTTCTTCGCCCGCGCCTTGGTCTTGGTCCAGTCGGCGCCGCCCAGCCGGTGCAGGGTGGGGGCCTCGCCGCCGACGTACTTGGTGATCTGTTCGAGCTGGTCGGTCGGGATGTAGAGGCGGTCGCCGGGCTGGCCGCGCTTGGCGGGGGCGTACTCGACGACCAGGTACTCGCGGGTCGCGCCCTGCACGGTCCGCTGGACCATCTCGATGTAGCGGCCGACGCCGTGCTGCTCGTGGACGATGTAGTCGCCCGCCTCCAGGGTGAGCGGGTCGATGGTCTTGCGGCGGCGGGCCGGCATCCGGGCGCCGTCCTTGCCGGCCGCCTTCTGGCCGGTGAGGTCGGTCTCGGTGAGCACCGCGAGCTTGAGCGCCGGGTCGATGAAGCCGTAGTCGATCGAGCCGCAGGCCACATGCACGACCGAGGCGGAGATCTGCCCCAGCTCGGCCTCCAGGCGGGCCGCGATGCCCTCGCCGCCGAGCACCTCGACCGTGCGGGCGGCCGGGCCGTGGGCCTCGGTCACGAACACCGTGCGCCAGCCGTCGGCGAGCCAGCCCTTGGTGTCGGCGAGCGCCTTCGCGGTGTCGCCCCGGTAGGTCTCGGGGGCGTGCATGCCCAGCTTGAGAGTGTCCCCGGCCGCGTCTGCGGCGTAGCTCTCCGTCAGCTCCTCGTCGACCGCGAACGGCGACACCGACCACCACATCATGTCCAGCTCACGGGCCCGGTCGCGAACGTCCGCGATGCCCCGCAGGGAGGCCGCGCCGACGTCGATGGGCGCCTCGCCGCCCCCGGCCGTGGCCGCCCAGGACGCCTGGAGGAACTCCTGCGAGGTCGCCACCAGGTCCGCCGCGCGCGTCCGCACCCGCTCCGGGTCGCAGACGATCGCCATCGCGCCCTTCGGCAGGACGTCGATCAGCAGTTCCATGTCGTCGACGAGGACCGGCGCGAGGGACTCCATGCCCTCGACGGCGATGCCCTCGGCGATCTTGTTGAGAAGCTCGCCCAGCTCCGGGTGGCGCTCGGCGAGGGCGCGCGCGCGGGCGCGTACGTCGTCCGTGAGGAGCAGTTCACGGCAGGGCGGCGCCCACAGCCCGTGCTCGGCGACCTCCAGCGATCTCTGGTCGGCGACCTTGAAGTACCGGATCTCCTCGACGTCGTCGCCCCAGAACTCCACCCGGAGGGGGTGCTCCTCGGTCGGCGGGAAGACGTCCAGGATGCCGCCGCGTACGGCGAACTCGCCGCGCTTCTCGACCAGCTCCACCCGGGAGTACGCCGCTGCCGCCAGCGCCTCGACCGTACGGTTCAGGTCGGCCGTCCCGCCCGAGCGCAGGGCGACCGGTTCCAGGTCGCCCAGGCCCTTGACCTGGGGCTGGAGGACCGAGCGGACGGGGGCGACGACCACCGAGACCGGGCCGGTCTCCGGGTCGTCGGGGCGCGGGTGGGCCAGGCGGCGCAGGACGGCGAGGCGGCGGCCGACGGTGTCGCTGCGCGGGCTGAGCCGCTCGTGCGGGAGGGTCTCCCAGGCCGGGTACTCCACGACGCCGTCCGGGGGGAGCAGCGAGCGCAGGGCCGCGGCCAGGTCCTCGGCCTCGCGGCCCGTCGCCGTGACGGCGAGTACGGGGCGGCCGGCGTCCCGGGCGAGGGCGGCCACGGCGAAGGGGCGGGCCGCCGGGGGGCCCACCAGGTCGATGTGGGTGCGGTGGCCGTCGGATGCCGCCCTGATCGCTTCCGCGAGGGGGGCGTCCTGGACTACGGCGTCTAGCAGGCCGTGGAGGCTCATT
Organism: Streptomyces phaeolivaceus; assembly: GCF_009184865.1. Classification (NCBI taxonomy): domain Bacteria; kingdom Bacillati; phylum Actinomycetota; class Actinomycetes; order Kitasatosporales; family Streptomycetaceae; genus Streptomyces; species Streptomyces phaeolivaceus. The sequence continues at coordinate 4,081,409 of NZ_CP045096.1, forward strand.
CGGGGCGTTTCCCGTCCGGGTGGGCACGATGGGGGTTACTGGGGCAACACGAACGCCCGGACTCGTGTGAACGGCCGGGGGTGTCCAGGGTACGACGAGCGGTGTGGGGGTCGTGGGTGACTTTTTCTCGCCCCCGCCGCCCCTACCCGTCCCGTCCTCCAGGGGCCGCGCCCCTTCGACCCCCTTCGCGCTCCGCGCGGGGTGGGTGGGTATGCGCGTCCGGTGGGGGATCTCGCGCAGTTCCCCGCGCCCCTTGGAAGCAGGGGCCGCGCCCCTGCGATCCACCGGCCGCCTACCCTCTTAGGGCACCCCCGCCCCTACCCGAACGTGAGCCCCCATGGTCCCGAGCGCACCGTCCGTGCAGTCGTCGGCGCTCATACCCGCGCCGGTCGCGGCGTCCGGCTCGGCCGGGCGCCCCGGCCGGCGGATCTCCCTCGCGGGCCGGGAGCCGTGTCTGCTCGCCGCCGGGCTGTTCGTGGCGTACGCGGTGGTGTCGATCGGGCGGTATCTGCGGATGGGGACCCGGTCCTACGACCTGGGCATCTACGAGCAGGCGGTGCGGGCGTACGCGCACTTCCAGGCGCCGATCGTCGAGCTGAAGGGGCCGGGGTACAACGTGCTCGGGGATCACTTCAGCCCGGTGACCATGCTGTTCGGGCCGTTCTACCGGGTGTTCCCGTCGCCCGTGACACTGCTCGTGGCCCAGGCCGCGCTGTTCGCGCTGTCGGCGGTGCCGGTGACCAGGGCGGCGGTCCGGGCGCTGGGGCGGGCGCGGGGGCTCGCACTGGGCGTGGCGTACGGGCTGTCGTGGGGGCTGCAGAACGCCGTGGACTTCGACTTCCACGAGATCTGTTTCGCGGTGCCGCTGATCGCGTTCTCGCTGGAGGCGCTGCTCCGGCGGCGGTGGCGCGCGGCGCTGTTCTGGGGGCTGCCGCTGGTGCTGGTGAAGGAGGACCAGGGGCTGACGCTGGCGGCGATCGCCGTGGTCGTCGCGCTCCGGGCCCGGCGGGACGGCGACTCCCGGGTCGTGCCGTACGCCCTCGCGGTCGCGGCGTTCGGCGCGGTCGCCACGCTGCTCACCTTCACCCTGGTCGTCCCGGCCTTCAACACCACCGGGACCTCGGACTATCTGTCCAAGGTCGGCGGGGGCGGCCCCCTCTCCGGCATGGACATCAAGATCCGTACCGTCCTGTGGCTGCTGATCCCGACCAGCGGACTGCTCGCCCTGCGCTCCCCGGTCGTGCTCGCCGTGCTGCCGACCCTGGGCTGGCGGTTCGTCTCCTCCGACGACAACTACTGGGGCACGGCCTGGCACTACAGCGCCGTCCTGATGCCGATCGTCACGCTCGCGCTCGTCGATGTGCTCCCGGCCGCCCGGCACAGCGCCCGCCCCCGGCTGCGCTCGTACGCGACGCAGCTGCCCGCCGCCGTGCTCGCGGCCTCGCTCGCGCTGACGACCGCGCTGCCGCTGGGCAAGCTGACCGAGGCGGACGCCTATCGGGTGCCGGAGAGCGTCAGGGCCGTGGAGAGGCTGATCGCCACGATCCCCGACGGGGCGACCGTCGAGGCCAACATCGGCCCGATCGCCCGGCTGACCTCCCGCTGCCGGGTCTTCTGGATCGGCCGGACCAAGGGCCTCGCGCCCGACTACATCGTCTTCAACAACAACTCGCGCTGGGTGAAGGACGTCCCCGGGTTCGCGCGGCAGCTGCATCCCCGGGACACGTACACGCTGCGGGGTGTCATCCAGGGGTATGTGCTGCTGAAGCGGACGTCTCCCGAGCGCGCCACCACGCCGCCGGGCCGCTGACACGGGTGGAGCCCGGCGCCCGGAAGCCTCCGCTTCCCGACGCCGGGCTCTCCCCCGTTCCCCCGTGCTCCCCCGTTCCCCCGTGCTCCCCCGTTCCTCCGTGTCCCCGTTCCCCCGTGCTCGGTGGCCTGTGGCTACTCGGTCGCGATCGCGTTCAGTACGTTCATCCGGCCCGCCCGGAACGCCGGGACCAGCGCGGCGAACAGGCCCACGAAGGCCGAGCCGACGAAGACGCCGATGATGGTCGGCCAGGGGATGTCGAGGACGTTCAGGCCCTCCAGGGCGAGGAGCTGCTGCGCGGTGGCGCCCCAGCCCATGCCCAGTCCCAGGCCGAGGAGCGCGCCGAAGAGGGCGATGACGACCGACTCCAGACGGATCATGCGGCGCAGCTGGCGGCGGGAGAGACCGATCGCCCGCATCAGGCCGATCTCCCGGGTCCGCTCGACGACCGACAGGGCCAGCGTGTTCACGACGCCCAGGATCGCGACGATGATCGCGAGGGCGAGCAGGCCGTAGATCATGTTCAGGAGCTGGTCGATCTGGCCCTTCAGCGCTTCCTTGTAGTCGGTCTGGTCTCGGACCTCGTACTGCGGATAGTCGTGCAGCGCGTCCTTGAGGGACTTGTACGCCGCCGCGTCCCGGCCCTCCTTCGCCGAGGCGAAGAGCAGCTGGTCGAGAGGCATCCTGTCGGCGGGGACGTACTTGGCCATCGTGTCGATGGAGGTGTACATGGCCCCGGCGTCGATGACGACGTCGCTGCTGGTGATCGCGCGGACGGTGAGGTCGGCCGTGGAGCCGTCCTTGAAGTCGACGGCGATCTTGGAGCCGAGCTCGATGTCGTGGTCCTTGGCGAACTTCTCGTGGACGGACATCGAGTCGGGCTTGTAGGCGTCGGCCAGCCTGCCCGCGACGACCTCGGTGGCGAGGTCGGTGGCGTAGCTCGGGTCGGCGGCGGTGATGGCCGTCTTCTTGAGCGTCTTGCCGTCGGGGGTGGTGAAGTCGGCCTCGGTCCACTTGTACTCGGTGACGTTCGCGACGCCCTCGGCGGACTTCGCGGCCTTCACGGCCTGCGGGGTGATCAGCTGTCCGGTGTCGGACTGGATGATGAAGTCCGTGCCGACCGTCTTGTCGAGCTGCTCGGTGGCCGAGGCGACCATCGAGGAGCCGACGACCGACAGACAGGCGACCAGGGCGAGACCGATCATCAGGGCGGCGCCGGTGGCGCCCGTACGGCGTGGGTTGCGCAGCGCGTTGCGTTCGGCCATCCGCCCGACGGGGCCGAAGGCCCGCAGGACGACCGCGCCGAGCACCCGCACCACCGCGCCGGCGAGCAGCGGGCCGATGACGACGAAGCCGATGAGGGAGAGGACGACCCCGCCGCCCAGCCACATCGAGCCCTCGCTCGCCTTGTCGGCGGCGGACGCCAGGTACAGGCAGTAGCCGCCGGCGCCGGTCAGGAGCAGGCCGATCACGGCCCGGACGATGCCGGCCCTGGCGTCCAGCGGGGCGCCGGCGTCGCGCAGGGCGGCCATCGGGGAGACCTTGCCGGCGCGCCGGGCCGGGACGTACGCGGCGAGGACGGTGACGACGATGCCGAGGAGCAGACCGACCGCAGGGGTGGTCCAGGCGACGGTGAGGTCGTCGGTGGACAGGTTCATGCCGGTGGCGCTCATCAGCTTCATCAGCCCGATGGCGAGGCCGACACCACCGGCGACACCGAGGATCGAGCCGAACACGCCCAGGAGCAGCGCCTCGACGAGGACCGACCGGTTGACCTGGCCCCGGCTGGAGCCGATGGCCCGCATGAGGCCGATCTCCCGGGTCCGCTGGGCGACCAGCATCGAGAAGGTGTTGATGATCAGGAAGATGCCGACCAGGAAGGCGATCCCGGCGAAGCCGAGCATGGCGTACTTCATCACGCTCATGAACTCGCCGACGTCCTTGGCGTTGGCGTCCGCGATCTCCTTGGCGGTCTGCACCTTGTAGGCGCCGCCCAGTTCGGCGGAGACGTTCTTCTTCACCTGCGCGTCCGTGAAGCCGGTGTCCGCGGTGATGTTGACGTTGGTGTACACGCCGGTCTCGCCGACGAGCGCCTGCTGCGCGGTGGCGGTGTCGAGGTAGAAGATCGCGGCGCCCGGGTTGGTGACCTGGAACTCGGCGATGCCGGAGACCTTCGCCTCGTGCGTGCCGACGGCGCTGATCACACCGATCTCGTCACCGAGCCTCAGGTCGTGCTTGTCGGCGGTGTCCGCGTCGACCACGATCTGGTCGGGGCCGCGCGGCGCGTCGCCGGACGAGATCTCCATGGTGCGGGCGTCGTTGGCGTTCCAGTTGCCGACGATGGTCGGGGCGCCGCTGGTGGGCGAGAGGCTGTCCTTGTCGGCGTCGACGACCGTCACGGAGGTCGAGAAGACGGTGCCCTCGGCCGACTTCACCCCGTCCGTGCCGGCCACCTCGTCCACCACCGACGCGGGCATGACCGGCGGCTTGCCGTTGTCGGACTGCGTCTCACCGCTGTCCGAGGCGCCCTTGGCGCTGACCGTGACATCGGAGGAGGTGGCCGCGAACAGCTTGTCGAACGTGGTGCCCATCGTGTCGGTGAAGACCAGGGTCCCCGTCACGAACGCCACGGACAGCATGACCGCGATGGCCGACAGCGCCATCCGCCCCTTGTGCGCGAAGAAGTTGCGCATCGAGGTCTTCATGACAGTCATGACGTACGCCCCCGGGCGTCGAAGTCCTTCATGCGGTCCAGCACGGCGTCGGCGGTCGGCTTGAACATCTCGTCGACGATGCGGCCGTCGGCCAGATACAGCACCCGGTCCGCGTACGAGGCGGCCACCGGGTCGTGGGTGACCATCACGATGGTCTGGCCCAGCTCGTCGACGGACCTGCGCAGGAAGCCCAGCACCTCGGCGCCGGCCCGGGAGTCCAGGTTGCCGGTGGGCTCGTCACCGAAGATGATCTCCGGCCGGGCGGCCAGGGCGCGGGCCACGGCGACGCGCTGCTGCTGGCCGCCGGAGAGCTGGTTGGGCCGGTGCTTCAGCCGGTCCGAGAGCCCGACGGTGTCGACGACCCGCCCCAGCCACTCCTTGTTCGGCTTGCGCCCCGCGATGTCCATCGGGAGCGTGATGTTCTCTATCGCGTTCAGCGTGGGCAGCAGGTTGAACGCCTGGAAGATGAACCCGATCCGGTCCCGGCGCAGCTGCGTGAGCTTCTTGTCCTTGAGCCCGGTGATCTCGGTGTCGTCGAGGTGGATCTGACCCGAGGTCACGTTGTCGAGTCCGGCGAGGCAGTGCATGAGGGTGGACTTGCCGGACCCCGAGGGGCCCATGATCGCGGTGAACTGGCCCCGCGCGATGTCCACATCCACATGGTCGAGGGCGACGACACGGGTCTCACCGGACCCGTACGCCTTCACGACCTGCCGCGCCCGCGCGGCAACGGCCGTAGTCCCTCCAGTACCCCCGTGCCTGGTGATGGTCACAGCCGATGTCACGGTATTTCTCCTATGTCGGTGGGTGAACGAGCCGCACGAAGCGAGGTGCCGAGTCGTGCGAGGTGGTGTGCCGAGCGATGTGCTGATGAGTCTGGCCCCCGTGAGGGGTCCGGCGCGCTGGTGCCCAGCGCAGTCTTCTGCGGGGGAAAACCCCACCCCCGCGGGTCCGGTACGCCACCCCCCAGCGGCGTAAAGCCAGGTTAAGGACGGCAGGTGTCCCGTCTCGTCCTCCGGCGGTACGAAGCCGCCCTTAGCCGTAGTACGGAGGTACCCCTAAGGGATCTCGCCCCCTGGGAGGAGACCGTCTCGGGGTTGACCTCCGGCCCGCGGTGCGACCACCCTGCACCCTGCCGTGGCGTGAGGGTCAATGGCATGGTGGTCGGCGGCAGATAGGTGCAAGGGGAAGGCATTCGGTGGACGGCGAGCAAGTGGGCGGCGATCAGGTGGGCGGCATACGGCCCGCGACCCGCGACGCGGTACGGCCCGCCGACGGGACCGGCAGCCGAAGAGCCGTCACCGCCGCGCTGATGCTGGCCATGGGCCTGTCCGCGCTGGACTCCACGATCATCTCCACCGCCGTACCGCAGATCGTCGCCGACCTCGGCGGCTTCTCCGTCTTCTCCTGGCTCTTCTCGGGCTATCTGCTCGCCGTCACCGTCACCCTCCCCGTCTACGGCAAGCTCTCCGACACCTTCGGCCGCAAGCCGGTCCTCGTGGTGGGCGCGGCCCTGTTCCTGCTCGGCTCGCTGCTGTGCGCGCTGGCCTGGGACATGGGCTCGCTGATCGCCTTCCGTATCGTCCAGGGGCTGGGCGGCGGAGCGCTCCAGGGCACGGTCCAGACCCTGGCCGCCGATCTCTACCCCCTCAAGGAGCGCCCCAAGATCCAGTCCAAGCTGTCCACGGTGTGGGCGGTGTCGGCGGTGGCGGGCCCGGGGGTGGGCGGCGCGCTGGCCGCGTACGCGGACTGGCGGTGGATCTTCCTCATCAACCTCCCGCTGGGCGCGGCGGCGTTGTGGCTGCTGGTCCGTCATCTGCACGAGCCCGCGCGCGAGTCGACGGGCCGGCCCCGGATCGACTGGGCGGGCGCGCTGACGATCTTCGCCAGTGGCGGTGCCCTGCTGATGGCGCTGGTGCAGGGCGGGGTGGCCTGGGACTGGTTCTCCTGGCCCTCGGTCACCCTGCTCGGTACGGGAGTCGCCCTGATCGCCGTACTGGTGCTGATCGAGCGCAGGGCCGCCGAGCCGATCATCCCCGGCTGGGTGTGGCGCCGCCGCACGATCGCCGCGGTGAACCTGGCACTCGGCGCGCTCGGCCTGCTGATGGTCGCGCCCACGGTGTTCCTGGCGACCTATGCCCAGTCGGTGCTGGGCCTGGCGCCGGTGGCGGCCGGTTTCGTGGTCTCCATCTGGACGCTGAGCTGGCCGGTGTCGGCGGCCCTGAGCCAGCACGTCTACCGCCGCATCGGCTTCCGGAACACCGCGCTGATCGGCATCGGCGCGGCGGCGGCCCTCCTCTTCGCCTTCCCGTTCCTGCCCTACCCGGGTGAGGCGTGGCAGCCGATGCTGCTGATGCTCCTCCTCGGCGCCGCGCTGGGTCTCTTCCAGCTCCCGCTGATCATCGGTGTCCAGTCGTCGGTGGAGTGGGAGGAGCGCGGTACCGCCACGGCCTCCATCCTCTTCTGCCGCCAGACCGGGCAGACCCTGGGCGCGGCGGTCTTCGGCGCGGTCGCCAACGGTGTCCTCGCCTCCCGTCTCGGCGGCGCGGGCGACCTCGACGCCGTCACCCACTCCCTCGACACCGGTACCGCCGCCGAACCCGTCCGCCGCGCGGTCGCCGACGCGGTGCACGCCGTGTACCTCGGCGCGGCCTGCGCGGCGGCGGTCGCGTTCGTGGTGCTGCTGCTGGTGGCGCCCCGGAGATTTCCGGTGCTCGCCCCGGGCGGTTCCGCTGACCCTCGTTCAAAAACCTGAGTCAATCCGGGTAACACCCGAGGTCAGGGCCGGATCCTCCAAGCAAGCGCATACCGACCGATCAGTTTGTCGAAAGGCTCGCTTACCGCCGAACCCACGAGTAGCGTTCACGCCCGCCCCCCGCTCCCCGTGGTCCGCACCGGACCCGAGCCGCGCAAGGAGACAAAGGGATGACCGACGCGTTCTCGTCACCCCCGCACCGACGGCCGTACCCACCACCGCGTCAGCCGCCGTACCCACCGCGCACCTCGTCCCCGTATCCCCCGCACACCTCCTCGCCCTCGTACCGGACCTACCCCTGGGTGCCCCAGGACCCGGACCCGGACCCGGACCCGCCCGGCCCCCGCGACACCCCGCTCGGCCATCACAGCGACCTCCGGGTCCTGCGCAGCGCCTACCGCCGGCAGCGGCGGGTGGCGACACTGACGGCCCTCGGCTACTTCGTGCTGTTCCTGCCGCTGTCGGCGTTCGCCCCGTCGTTCATGACGAGCGAGGTCACCGGCGGACTCTCCACGGGCCTGCTGCTCGGTCTGCTCCAGCTACCGGTGATGTGCCTGGCCATCTGGTTGTACGAGTACACCGCGCGCCACCGGGTCGACCCACTGGCCGACCGCATACGCGAACTGGCGGCGGTGGACGCGCGGCGGAACACCCGGCGGGACGCGGGACGGGGGGCCGTGCGATGAACCCCGCCGAGTTCAGCGGGTCGGCGCAGGCCATGTCGCTCGTCGGTTTCACGGCGGTCGCCACGATCACCCTCCTCCTGTGTGTGATGACGGGCCCGGACCGGGACGACCTCGACGAGTTCTACACCGGCTACAGCTCGCTCTCCCCCATGCGCAACGGCCTCGCCATCGCGGGCGACTACATCTCCGCGGCCACGGTGCTCGGCACCGGCGGGGTGATCGCCCTCTTCGGCTACGACGGTGTCGTCCTCGCCCTCAGCACGGCCCTGTCCCTGATGCTGTTGATGTTCCTGCTGGCCGAACCCCTGCGGAACGCGGGCCGGTTCACGATGGGCGACGCGCTGACCCGGCGGATGCCCGGCCGCTGCGTCCGCATCACCGCCTGCGTCGTCACGATCGCCGCGCTGATGCCGATGATGCTGGTCCAACTCGCGGGCACCGGCGATCTGCTGGCGTTCGTCCTCGGCTTCTCCGGCGACAGCCTGAAGACCGGTGTCGTGGTCGTCGTCGGCGCGCTGATGATCGGCTACGCGGCCATCGGCGGGATGAAGGGCACCGCCCTCATCCAGATCATCAAGATCGTGATGCTGCTCGGCTCCGGCGCGCTGGTCGCCGTACTGATCCTGAACAAGTTCGACTGGAACCCCGGCGCACTGCTCGGCGCGGCGGCCGACCGGAGCGGGATCGGCGCGGGCCACCTCCGGTCGGGGCTCCAGTTCTCGGGCGGCCCGTACCCCGAACTCGACATGATCAGCGCCCAGTTGACGGTCGTCCTCGGCGGCGCCTGCCTCCCCCATGTCACCATGCGCGTGTACACGGCCAACAGCGCCCGTCAGGTACGCCGTTCACTGTCCTGGGCGGTCCCCTCCGTCGCCTTCTTCGTGCTGATCATCTCGGTGATCGGCTTCGGCGCGACGGCCCTGATCGGCCGCGAGGTGATCGCGGGGGCGGACCCGCAGGGCAACACGGCCTATCTGCTGGGCTCGATGGCCGCGTTCGGTGCGGAGGTGTCCACGACGGAGACCCTGCTCCTCACCACGGTCACCACGGCGGTCTTCCTGACCCTGCTCGCCTCCGTGGCCGGAATGATCCTCGCCTGCGCCAACTCCCTGGCCCACGACGTCTTCGCGGCGCTCGCCACCCAACCCCTCACCCCCCGCCGCGAGATGGCCCTCGCCCGGCTGTCGGCGGGCGCGGTCGGCGTCACCGCGATCGTCCTCGCGACGCTGGTCCAGCACCGCAACCTCCAGCCCCTGGTGACCCTCTCCTTCTGCCTCGGCGCCTCCGCGATCGCCCCCGCGCTGGTCTACGGCCTCTTCTGGCGCCGCTACACCCGTACGGGGCTGATGTGCACGCTCATCGGCGGCGGCCTCGCCGTACTCGTCCTGATGACCGGCACCAACCTCGTCTCCGGCTCGCCCCACGCCGCCTTCCCCCGGGCCGACTTCAACTGGTTCCCCTTCACCACGACCGGCCTCGTCTCCATCCCCCTCGGCTTCCTCGCCGGCTGGCTCGGCACGCTCGCCTCCGGCCGCACCGAGGCCACGGAGCAGCGGCGGCGGTACGAGGCTGTGGAGGGCCGGATCCTGGCGGGGGTGGCGCGGGGGAATGGGGGCGCCTGATGGGGTGGGGGTGCGGGTGCGTGGGCGACTGCGGGTCCGGTGGGGGCTGGTCGCGCAGTTCCCCGCGCCCCTAAAAGACCAGGCCCCTGCGGGCCTGAAAAGCATGGGGCGCAGCCCCTGCTTTTCAGGGGCGCGGGGAACTGCGCGAGAAGCCCCACCGGGCCCGCGCCCGACGACGCACCCGCACCGCACCCCCCACCTAATCCGTCAGCGCCGACAAGCTGTCCCGGATGCAGTCCATCTGCGCCCGCACCCCGTCCCAGCTCTCCCCGTGCTCCCGCAACACCCTCTCCGTCTCCCGAGCCACCCACTCCTCCCGCCGCCGCGCCTCGGCCAACGCCTCCTCCGCCCGCTCCTCCGCGTCGTCCCGCATCCGCGCCGCGTCCGCCTCCGCCGCCGCGAACTCCCGCTCCGCCTCGGCGAGGGCGGCCTCCGCCCGAGCCACCCGGTCGGCCTGCCCCGCGTCGAACGCGGCCTCCCGCTCCGCGACCTCCCGCTCGATCCCGGCCACCCGCTCGTCGTACTCCTTGGCGAGTTCGGCGAGCATCCCCTCGGTCCGCTCCCGCACCTCCCGCAGCGCGGCCAGCGCCTCGCCCCGCCCCTCCTTCACCCCGCGCCGGGCCTCGATCCGCAGCTCGTCGGCCTCGGCCTGGGCGGCCAGCAGCAGCTGCCGGGCCCGCTCCTCGGCCTCGTCGCGCAACCCGTCGGCGTACGCCCGCGCCGCGTCCCGCAGCCGCTGCCCGCTCTCCTCCCCCTCCTCGGTGATCCGCCGGGCATCGTCGCGCCCGCCCTCCCGGACGGCCGCGGCCTCCTCGACACCGAGGGCGAACAGATGCCTCGCGCTCTCGCCGAGCGCCTCGTACGTCTGGGGGGTCAGTCCGGCGACCGTCTCGCGCAGCCGGTCGAGGTCCGCGCCCATCTCGCGGGCCAGCACGGTCAGCCGGGCGGCCCGCTCCCACGCGGCGTCCCGGTCCCCGGAGAGCGCCGCCGCGTGGCTGTCGACCTGGTCGGGGCGGTATCCACGCCGTACGAGGTCGAACTCGAAGTCATGGGGTGCCGTCGGTGCGCTGCTCATGCTGGGCCCTCTCCGCCGGACGCACACGAAATGATGATTTCGCGCATATCTTGATGTATCGGGCAGAAGTGTTCATAACGCGACACTCCGTGCGGGGGTCACGGGAGGCGGCGGCACCCGTACGAAAAGGGGGCGCGACGGGTACGCCGCAGGGGCCCGGCCCGGTCTCGTACGAGACCGGGCCGGGCCCCTGCGGCGACGCGGCCGTCAGCCGCGGCGGATCACAGCAGTCCGTCCCACATCTGCTCCAGCAGCACCGACCACCAGCTCTCCGGCGAGGCGAGCGCCGCCGGGTCGAGGGCGGCGAGCTGGGCCTGGAAGTCGACGGTCCAGCGGCCCGCCTGCTCCTGGTTGAGGCCGAAGCGGAGCCGCCACATACGGCCGAGGAGGGCGAGGCAGCGCGCGAACTCCGGCAGCCCGGTGTTCACGAACTGCGGCGGCACGGGAGCACCGCCCGGTCCCGCCTCCACCGGTACGGCCACGATGTTCGCCGTGCCGTACTGCACACACAGCGCCTTGCCGAAGTCGCTGCCCATCACCAGGTACGAGCCCGCGTCGGCCGCCGGCTGCACCCCGCGCTCCTGGGCCAGCTCCGCCAGCGTCGGCACCGGGCGGCCCGGCTGGGCCTGCGCCCAGAAGAACGGGCCCATGTCGACGGGCAGTCCGGCGACGACGAGCGTGTGCGCCACGATCGGCGGGACGCCCTGCCGCGACACCGCCTGCTGGTCGAACCGGAACACCCCCGGTCCGAACGCCGCCGCCAGCTCCTGCCCGATCGCCTCCGGCGGGATCGGCGGCGTCGGCTGCACCGGGTGCAGCGGAGCCCGCACCGGCGCGAGCCGGGCCGGACCGTCCGCGACCTGGTGCAACTCGCCCTGGTGCGCGATGAGTTGAGCCATGCCCTGCTGCCGGCTCGCGTGGTCCTTGCCGTAGGGGGCGATGGAGGTGATGCGCGCGTTCGGCCACTGCTCGCGGATCATCCGGGCGCAGTAGGCACCCGGCAGCTCGCACGACTCCAGCTCGGTGTGCAGCTCCAGCACGGCCTCCGGCGGGATGTTCATCCCGCGCAGCTCATGGAAGATCTGCCACTCGGGGTGCGGCGTGCCCGGCTGCGAACGCCGGATCACCTGCTGCTCGGAGCCGTCCGGTGCCCGGAACCGCAGCACGGCCTGGTAGCCGGGGCCGACGGTCGGCTGCCCGGCGGGCGGCTGCGGATAGCCGTACGCCGGCGGAGCCCCCATCGGCGGCCCCGGCTGACCGGGCATCGGCTGTCCGGGCATGCCGTGCGGAGTCCCCGGCGGCATCCCGTGCGGACCGGGCGGCACACCGGGCCCGCCCGGACCACCGACCGGCGGCCCGGCCAGCATCGTCTCGGCGTGGTGCACGGGACCGGGGGCACCCGGCGGCTGCCCCGGAGCGCCGGGCGCACCCGGAGCGACCGGACCGCCGACCGCGGGCCCGGCGAGCATCGTCGCCGCATGGTGCACACCACCCGCCGGCGTACCCCCCGGCGGATTCGGCGCACCAGGGGCGCCAGGAGCACCGGGCGCGCCGGGCTGACCGGGCTGACCCGGAGCCCCGGGAGGGCCGGGCGGCAGCGGCGCACCCGGACCGCCGACCGCGGGCCCGGCCAGCATCGTCGCCGCATGGTGCACACCACCCGCCGGCGTACCCCCCGGCGGATTCGGCGCACCAGGGGCGCCAGGAGCACCGGGCGCACCGGGCGCGCCAGGCTGACCGGGAGCGCCGGGCCGGCCAGGGGCGCCGGGCGTGCCCGGGAAGCCCTCCGGCCCGTTCGGGCCGAGGGAGGAGACCAGTTGGGTCGGCACGTACCCGCCCGCCGGGGTGCCCGGCGCGCCGGGCCCGGACGGCGGCGGGGGCGTGGCGCCCGGCCGGGCGCCCGGTGTCCCCGGGGTGCCCGGCGGAGCCGGAGGCGGCGGCGCGCCCTGCCCACCGCCCCGGCGCGGAGGCGGTGCGGCCTTGCTGGTGGCGGCGTCGGCGATGTCACCGGCGTGCGGCGGCAGCGGCCGACCCGGCGGCGGGGTGCCGGGGCCCTGGGGACCCCCGGGACCCTGCGGATACCCGTACGACTGCGGCCCGCCCGGCGGCGGGGTGCCCGGACCCTGCGGACCACCGGGACCCTGCGGATAGCCGTAGGACGGCGCACCGGGCGGCGGGGTGCCGGGCCCCTGCGGACCACCGGGACCCTGCGGATACCCGTACGACTGCGGCCCGCCCGGCGGCGGGGTGCCCGGACCCGGGGGCGGCGGTTGCTGTCCCGGCTGCGCAGGGCCGCCCGGTGTGCCCGAGCCGGGGCCGGGGCCGCCCAGGGCCGGGGCCACCGTCGTACGCGGGAGCTGGCTGCCGCCGGAGATCAGCGCGGTCCTGGCCTCCGGCAGGGAGCTGTGCGGCGGGGTGTCGTCCTCCTCGCGCACCTCGGACAGCTGCGGGGCGAACACGGTCTCCGGCAGCGGCACCGAACGGTCGTCCTCGGCATCGGCGTTGGTGTCCGTACCGGCCCACGGGGTCGCCCCCGCCGGCACCGCGTCCTGTGGGTCGGCGGCCCTCGGCGGCACCGCGTCGCGCACCTCGTCCTCCGCCGACGCGGCGGCCGGCCACGGCGTGGCGTCGGCCGGTGTGGCGGGCGCCCCCTGACCGGCCGAGGGCGACTGCCCCACCGGCCCGGCCAGCGTCTCGGGCAGCGGACCACCGCCCCCGGACGCCCCGTCGGCGCCCACGAGGCCGGACCCGTCGGACGCACCGGCACCGGAGCCGGACCCGGTTCGCGCGCTCGCGCGGTGGTCCGGAATCCCCAGCTTGTCCGCCGCGTCCTGCAACCACTCCGGCGGAGTCAGCAGGAACGACGTCTGGTTCAGATCCACCCGGGCCGGAGGCGCCGGCGCGGCGGCCGGAGCCTCGTCCACGCGGCCGTACTCCTCCTCGAACCGGCGGATCACCTCGCCCACCGGCAGCGACGGCCACAGCGTGGCCTCCCCGCTGTCCCGGGCGATGACCAGCCGCTGCGCGCCACCGTCGGAACGCGGGCCGTCCACCCGGTCCTCGGCCCACACCACGAACCCGAGATCGAACTCCCGTACCCGCACCTCACGGTGCTGATAGGCCGGAAGATCCCCGTTGATCCACTCCTCGGCGCGCTCCTGCGCCTGAGCGAACGTCACCATCGAAAACTCACTCCCCCACCGTGGACGCGGCGGCGCCCTCGGCGACCGGCACGGCACGTGCGAAGCCACCGTCCACCATCAGGTTGGCCACCGTCTCCAGTTCCGGCGGATTGCCCGCCAGCCGGGACAGGAACGCGTCGAAGTCCTCACCGGCGGGCAGCAGCAGCCGCTCCACCCGCTCGGCCGGCGGCCACGACGGATCGACGTCACGGGCGTCGTCGTACGCGCAGAACCAGACCGATCCGATCCGGTCGCCCTTCGCCTTCACCGCGAGGATCCCGCCCTGCGCGAACGCGACGGCCAGATAGTCCTTGGTGAGATGGTCACGCAGGCACTTGTTGACGTACACGAGGTCGTTGACCGCGGCCTCGTCGCGCACCGTGAAGAACGGCTGGTCGACCAGCAGCCCCAACTCGGCGTCCAGCGCCGCCCCGACGGGGGCGCAGCCGCCCGCCGCCTTCAGGAACGACCGGTAGGCGCCCGGCAGCCGGTACCCGAGGTCCTCCTCGACGCCCTGCACCTGCGCCTCGGTCACCGCCACCGCCGACGACTTCGGCAGCCCGAAGTGCGCCGGCCGGGTCTCCTGCAACGGCCGCGTGCCCCGCTTGTGCTGGTCCACGCGCGCCGTCGCGATACCGCCGTGGTGCCGCAGCAGCGCCTTCACCTCGACCGGCACCAGCTCCAGCCGACGGCCGCCCGGCGCGTGATGCCACGTCCAGCCGTGCGGCGTCGCCACCGGCGGGATCGTGTCCCACAACTCGTGTCCGGTCGCCGCCAGCGCCGCGTTCGCGGACACGTAGTCCGTCAACCGCAGCTCATCGACCCCGAAGCCCTCCGGGGGATCGGCGATCTCCGCCGCGGCGCGCGCGTAGGGCGAGAAGTCCGGAAAGCCGTGCGCGTCAACACGGACACCCCTCGGATGACGCGCGGCCCGGACCGGGTCCGGAAACTGCACGACCTGCCCGGCGTAGGCCGCGTTCGGCGGCGCGGCTTGCTGCCCGAGCCGACCTGTCGTCATGGCGGTAGCCCCCTGCGGCGTTCTGTGAGACCTCTACTGGCTGCTTCTGGCTGCTTCTGGCTGCGTTGTCGCTGTGTCGCACCGCTCTCCGGCAGCAGAAAAAGCCCCGTTACGGCCTGTTCTGTCCGCCCTCGATCGCAAGACCGAACGGATCGCGGTCGTCGACAGCCTATGCGGTACGGCGGCACCGGTCACCGGGCCTCCGCTTCCGTGACCAGCCGTCACACCACCCTTACGGAACGCCGAAGAACGGGCGTGTCGTACTGCCCCAGCTTCCGCACGGGCCACGCCGTTTGGCACTCTGTGTCCGCTGGCGGGGGATGTAATAGGAGGGGATCACGACCATGAGCGCGACGCAGGCGGGACCTTCGGGCGACCCTCGCATCGGCTGGAGCACCGCGGAACAGCCGCACGCTCCCGCCCTCCTCCACCGCCGCGACGGCATCCTGCCGACCGTGGCCGCCGCCCTCTCGGTACGCGGCGAGACCCTCACCGGCACGGCCGCGCGCGGCGACCACGCGCCGCCGCTGCACCCACTGGTGCAGGAGTTCCTGGACTCCCTCGCCACCGCGCAGCGCGACCGCTTCACGGGCCGCTGCGCCGAGGCCATCCTGATCTCCCGGCACATCACGAGCGCGGACGCCGGCCGCAGCAAGCGCGCCGCCCGCAGACCCATGTCCAACGGCGAGGCGCGCAAGGTCCTCAAGCAGGCCAAGCTCACGACCCGCCACATCCGCGAGGACGGCGACCCCCTCCACGGCGCGTTCGCCCCGCCCTGCCGCTCCTGCGCGGCCCTCAGCGCCCACTTCGGCGTCCGCGTGGTGGACCCGACCCAGCAGAACTGAGCGGGGCACGGAACGCGTCCCACCACAGGACACACCCCGAACCGGACTCGAACCCGACCCGCGTTCGAACGACCCACGAACCACCGACGAACAAGGGGCAGATGCACACCGACCGCACCTCCACCACGCGCTTCTCCGTCCCGGTCGACGCCGCCCTGCGCGCCGCCGGGTGGCTGCCGGGCCGCTGGGACATAAAGCAGGCCGAGATCTGGGCCGACACCCTGCGCGGGCACATCTCCCCGGCCGGCCACCGCCACGCGGTCTTCCCGGCCGCGGTCGAGGCCTGGGCCGAGTTCGGCGGCCTCCGCCTCACCGCCCAGGGCCCCGGCCGCCGGCTCGCCCCCGCCGACCTCCACCTGGACCCGCTGCACGGCCTCCACATGGCCCGTACGCTCGGCGACCTCGGCCGCGCCCTCGACACCGAGGTCTGCCCCCTCGGCCACGAGACCGCCACCGGCTCCCTCGTCGCCATCGACTCCGAGGGCCGCGCCTACGCCCTCGACCACACCGGCGACTGGTACCTGGGCCCCAACATCGACACGGCCCTCACCACCCTCCTCGCCGGCACGACCCCAACCCGCCTGACGGCGAACTGATCCGCCGGGCACCAGCCGGGCCGTCACCCCGCCCCCCGACTGCGGGCAATCGTGCCGCTAGGGGCGATGGGGGCACCTCCCGCGCGAGCGAAGCCGAGCGTGGGGGAGGGTGGCGCAGGCGGCGCCTCGTAACCGCCGAGCGGCTGGGCCCACCCCCGCACCCCGGCCGCGCACACCGCCCTACGCCGCCGGAATCACCGCAGACACCCGGAACCCCCCGGCATCCGTGGGCCCGGACACGAAAACGCCCCCCAGCTCGGCCACCCGCTCCTTCATCCCGAGCAACCCGTTCCCCCCGCTGGGCAACCGCGCGGCCCCCGCCGCCCCCGGCTCCGGCGGCGCCCCGTTCTCCACCTGCATCGCGATCTCCGCCGCCCGATGCGCGAGCCGCACCTGCGTCTTGGCCCCCGCCGCGTGCTTGTGGACGTTCGTCAACGCCTCCTGCACCACCCGGTACGCCGTCTGCTCCACCTCGGCCGCGTACACCCGCACCTCCCCCTCCACCGACAGCTCGACGACCATCCCCGCCGCCGCCGACTGCCCCACCAGCACCTCCAGCTCGGCCAGCCGAGGCCCCTCCCCGGCCTCGTCCTCGGCCCGCGAGGCCGCCGCCGCGGCAGCGGCCCCCACCGCCGCCAGCGGCACCGGCGCCGGCCCCGACACCGAGTCCACCCGCGCCATCGAGGAGAACCCCTCCCCCGACCGCAGCACCCCGAGCATCTCCCGCAGTTCGGTCAGCGCCTGCCGCCCCATGTCCCCCACGAGCGCCGCGTTCTTCACGGCCTTCTCCGGGTCCTTCCGCGCCACGGCCTGAAGGGCCGCCGCGTGCACGACCATCAGGCTCACCCGGTGCGCGACGACGTCATGCATCTCGCGGGCGATCCGGGTCCGCTCCTCCCCCCGGGCCCACTCCGCCCGCTCCTCCGCCCGCTCCGCGAGCAACTGCAGCTCCCGCTCCAGGGAATCGGCCCGCTCCCGCAGACTCTCCATCAGCCGCCGCCGCGCCCCGACGTAGAGCCCCAGCAGCACGGGCGGCGCGGTCAGCCCGATCGCCATCGTCAACGCCAGGAACGTCGCGAACGCGTCGCCGCCGCCGACCGCCCCGTCCCCCCGCATGTCGCTCTGCGTCGCCTGCACGAACCACACGATGAACACACCGGCGAACGCCATCCCCGACAGCGCCGCGATGATCCGCCGCGGCGCCTCGGACGCCGCCAGCGTGTACAGCCCGACGAGACCCATCAGATACCCCATCTGAGCGGGCGCGACAGCGATGAAGACGAGCACCACGGCCACGGGCCACATCCGTCGCACCAGCAGCACGGACCCCGCGAGCGCCCCGAAGACGACCCCCACGCCCTCCGGCAGCGCCGCGTTCCGGGCGAAGTCCACGCCCTCCACCGCGCACTCGACTGCCGACACCAACGCCAGCCCACCGTCGAGCAGGGCCCCCCGCCACCGCTCCCACCACCACGGCCCGACCCTGTCCCCCGTCCCGGCCCCGGTGCGGTCTTCCCCCGTCGTGGTCATACACCCAAGCCTACGTTCGAGCGCCCCCGCTTTTCCGGCGAGTTTCCCGTACCGGTCCACACCACCCCGCCCCGCCGAAACGGAAGCGAATCCCCGTCCGCGCCGCCGGGAGCGCGACCTTGTACCGTCGCACGGAAGGCACCTGGTACGGCATAGTAGGAGGCGCCGCTCGACGATCCGGCCAATTGTCCGATCTGTCGAATCAGTCCCCCGTGGTGTAATTGGCAGCACCGTGGCTTTTGGTGCCATTTGTCCGGGTTCGAGTCCTGGCGGGGGAGCTGTGTCCAGTTGGGCCCTTACCCCATGAACCAGGTCAGGGCCCAACTCACATTTCCCCCTCGCAACGCCCCGGTATCCTGCGGATGACAACCCCCTCCCCATCCACAGCCGAAGGGCATCCCCGTGAGCGCAACCCGCCCGGCAGCCGTCGTCGTACTCGCAGCGGGTGAGGGCACCCGTATGAAGTCGGCCACACCGAAGGTCCTGCACAGCATCTGCGGCCGTTCGCTGGTCGGCCATGTACTCGCCGCGGCGCGCGAGTTGGACCCCGAGAACCTGGTCGTCGTCGTGGGGCACGCCCGCGAGAAGGTCACCGCGCACCTGGCCGAGGCCGACCCCGGCGTACGTACGGCCGTCCAGGCGGAGCAGAACGGCACCGGGCACGCCGTGCGCATGGGGCTGGAGGAGCTGGGCGGCGTGGTCGACGGGACCGTGGTCGACGGGACCGTGGTCGTCGTCTGCGGCGACACCCCGCTGCTCACCGGGGCGACCCTCCGGGCCCTCGCCGCCACCCACTCCGCCGACGGCAACGCCGTGACCGTGCTGACCGCCGAGGTCCCGGACGCCACCGGTTACGGCCGGATCGTGCGGGACGGCGCCTCGGGGGCCGTCACCGCCATCGTGGAGCACAAGGACGCGACGGAGTCGCAGCGCGCGATCCGTGAGATCAACTCGGGTGTCTTCGCGTTCGACGGCCAGTTGCTCTCCGACGCCCTCGGCAAGGTCAGGACCGACAACAGCCAGGGCGAGGAGTACCTCACCGACGTGCTCGGGATCCTCCGCGAGGCCGGGCACCGGGTCGGTGCCTCCGTCGCCGGTGACCACCGGGAGATCGCCGGGATCAACAACCGGGTGCAGCTCTCCGAGGCCCGCCGCGTCCTCAACGACCGGCTGCTCACCGAGGCCATGCTCGCCGGGGTGACCGTGATCGACCCCGCCACCACCTGGGTCGACGTCACCGTGACCTTCGAGCAGGACGCCGTCGTCCACCCGGGCACCCAGCTGCTCGGCGCCACGCACCTCGCCGAGGGCGCGGAGGTCGGGCCCAACTCCCGGCTGAAGGACACCAGGGTCGGCGCCGGCGCACGCCTGGACAACACCGTCGCGGACGGCGCCGAGGTGGGCCCGCAGGCGACCGTCGGACCGTACGCGTATCTGCGCCCCGGCACCCGTCTCGGTCTGAAGTCCAAGATCGGTACGTATGTCGAGACCAAGAACGCGCACATCGGCGAGGGGACGAAGGTCCCGCATCTGTCGTACGTCGGTGATGCCACCATCGGTGAGTACACCAACATCGGCGCGGCGAGCGTGTTCGTGAACTACGACGGGGAGAGCAAGCACCACACCACCGTCGGGTCGCACTGCAAGACGGGTTCGGACAACATGTTTGTGGCGCCTGTCACGGTCGGGGACGGCGCGTACACCGCCGCCGGGTCCGTGATCACGAAGGATGTACCGCCCGGTTCGCTGGCCGTGGCCCGTGGCCAGCAGCGGAATATCGAGGGTTGGGTGGCTCGTAAGCGCCCGGGGAGCGCGGCGGCCAAGGCCGCCGAGACCGCTGCCCGGGAGGACGAAAGCGAAAGCTGACCGGAAACAGGTGCGCCAAGGACGTCGTACCGTGATAAGTGCACACCCGCACCCCAGCTGAGCGAGCGGCTTCCGCCTGCCTGGCTGAGAACCTCTGAGGAGACAGTGCTGTGACCGGGATCAAGACGACCGGCGAGAAGAAGATGATGTTCTTCTCCGGCCGCGCCCACCCCGAGCTTGCCGAGGAGATCGCCCAGCAGTTGGGTGTCGGGGTCGTCCCGACGAAGGCCTTCGACTTCGCGAACGGCGAGATCTATGTCCGCTACGAGGAGTCGGCGCGCGGTGCGGACTGCTTCCTGATCCAGAGCCACACGGCTCCGATCAACAAGTGGGTCATGGAGCAACTGATCATGATCGACGCGCTGAAGCGCGCGTCGGCCCGCTCGATCACCGTCATCGTGCCGTTCTACGGTTACGCGCGACAGGACAAGAAGCACCGCGGGCGTGAACCGATCTCGGCGCGTCTGGTGGCGGACCTGATGAAGACGGCGGGCGCGGACCGGATTCTCGCGGTCGACCTGCACACGGACCAGATCCAGGGCTTCTTCGACGGCCCCGTCGATCATCTGTTCGCGCTGCCGCTGCTGGCGGACTACGTGGGCGCGAAGGTGGACCGGAACAAGCTGACGGTGGTCTCGCCGGACGCGGGCCGTGTCCGGGTGGCGGACCGCTGGTGCGACCGTCTCGGCGCGCCCCTCGCCATCGTGCACAAGCGGCGTGACAAGGACGTGGCGAACCAGGTCACCGTCCATGAGGTCGTCGGCGAGGTCGAGGGCCGGGTGTGTGTCCTGGTCGACGACATGATCGACACCGGTGGCACCATCTGCGCCGCGGCGGACGCGCTGTTCGCGCACGGCGCGGAGGACGTCATCGTGACGGCGACGCACGGTGTGCTGTCCGGCCCGGCCGCCGACCGCCTGAAGAACTCGAAGGTGAGCGAGTTCGTCTTCACGGACTCCCTCCCCACTCCGGGCGAGCTGGAGCTGGACAAGATCACGGTGCTGTCGATCGCGCCGACCATCGCGAGCGCGGTCCGTGAGGTGTTCGAGGACGGCTCGGTGACGAGCCTGTTCGACGAGCACTGACGGGTCCGTGTCCGGACGGTTCCTCTAGATCGATTTCTTGTACGGCCTTCCCGCTGCGTAAGCTGTCACAGTTGCTCGGCGAGGGAGGCCGTACCCGCGGGTACGGCGGTCCGTTATCGACGCGCTCTTCGTAGCAGGCCGATGGTTTGGCCGGGTGACCACCTTTCCCCAGTTCTACGAGGAGTGAACATGGCCGAGGTCAAGCTCGCAGCCGAGACCCGCACCGAGTTCGGCAAGGGCGCCGCCCGCCGTATCCGTCGGGCCAGCAAGGTTCCCGCCGTGGTCTACGGTCACGGTGCCGACCCGGTGCACATCACGCTGCCGGGCCACGAGCTGTCGCTCGCGCTGCGTACCCCGAACGTCCTGATCAGCCTGGACATCGAGGGCAAGACCCAGCTGGCGATCCCGAAGGCCGTGCAGCGCGACGCGATCAAGGGCTTCCTCGACCACGTCGACCTGCTCCTGGTGAAGCGTGGCGAGAAGGTCAACGTCGAGGTCTACGTCCACACCGAGGGCGACCTGGCTCCGGGTGCGTACCTGCTCGAGCACGTGCTCAGCACGCTGAACGTCGAGGCCGAGGCCACGCACATCCCCGAGTCGGTCACCGTCTCCATCGAGGGCCTGGAGGCCGGTGCCTCCATCCTGGCGAAGGACATCCCGCTGCCGAAGGGCACGACGCTGGCGACGGACGAGGACGCCGTCGTCCTCCAGGTGCTGGCCGCCCAGGCGGAGGAGCCGTCGGAGGAGTCCGCCGAGGGCGACGCGGCCGCGGAGGCCTGAGCCTCGCCGTCGCTTCGTCAGCCGCTGTTCCCGCGAGGGGCAGCGGCTGACGTACAGCGGGAGCGCGCTGTACGCGCGCTCGCTCTCCTCGCTCGCTGCGCGTATCAAGGAGACGTGACTCCGCCCACCGCTGAAGCGGCGGGCTTCCAACCCGAAGGCCGCGGTCCAGCCCGAACCGATCCCTTTGGTGATTACAGGAAGGTACCGCGGCGCTACGCGCCGTACACAGGAAGCGAGATGGACGTGACCACCCCCGCCAACGCCCCCTGGCTGATCGCCGGGCTCGGCAACCCCGGGCCCGAGTACGCGGCGAACCGGCACAACGTGGGGTTCATGGTGGCCGATCTGCTGGCCGAGCGGATCGGGGGGAGGTTCAAGCGGGCCGGAAAGGCGCAGGCGCAGATCATCGAGGGGCGGATCGGGCCGCCGGGGCCGGCCAACCGCCGGGTGATCCTGGCCAAGCCGATGTCGTACATGAATCTCTCGGGCGGGCCGGTGACGGCGCTGCGGGACTTCTACAAGGTGCCGGTGGCGAACATCGTCGCGATCCATGACGAGCTGGACATCGACTACGGCACACTGCGGCTGAAGTTCGGCGGTGGTGACAACGGTCACAACGGGCTGAAGTCGATGACGAAGGCGATGGGCGCGGACTACCACCGGGTGCGGTTCGGGATCGGTCGTCCGCCGGGCCGGATGCAGGTCGCGGACTTCGTGCTGAAGGACTTCTCCGCCACCGAGCGCAAGGAGTTGGACTACTTCGTGGACCGTGCGGCGGACGCGGTGGAGTGTCTGGTGATCGAGGGGCTGGAGCGGGCGCAGGGCACGTACAACTCCTGACCCGATACACATAAGTCCTGATTTGCTCGTTCCCCGCGCTGGCCTGCGGGAGTTGACCGACCGCTGTGCCATGGCCAATGATCCCCGCCATGCCTGCCAGCAAAGCCCCCGCTCCCCGTTCGCGGCGCCGTGCGCGCCCGAGCGGCGGCGGTGCGTCGACCGCGCTGCGGTACGGGCGGCTGGGGGCCATGGGCGCGATCGCGCTGCTGATCCTGATCGCCGGGGTGTGGGGTTCCTGGGGCTGCGCGCAGCACGTGATGCTCAGCAAGGGGCGCGAGCAGGGCACGATCACGGTGTCCCGGTGCGAGGACGAGACCTGCTGGGGGCCGTACGAGCCGGTGTCCACGGGGTCGCGGGCCCGGGAGCGCGTCGACATCGAGCGGTCGGTGGCGGTGGAGACGGGACAGACGTACAGCGTGGTCGTGAAGCCGGGCAGCAGCGATGTCGTCCGGACGGGGCCGGCGGGGCTGCTGCACGCGTGGGTGCCGCTCGGTGGGGCCCTGTTGTTGGCGGCGGTGGTCGTGGCCGGCGGCCTGCGGATGGTCCGCTCGGCGTGGGTACTGGGCGGGCTGGGGGTCGTGCTGATCACGGCGGCGTGGGTGGCGCTCTGAGGGTTCGTTCTCGACTGACGGCCCACCGGACCCGCACCCGACAACGAACCCCCGAAGTCACCCCGTGTTGCGCAACCCCGCCGCGACCCCGTTGACCGTGAGCAGCAACGCCCGCGCCAGCAACGGATCGGCCGCCTCCCCCGCCGCCGCAGCGTCACGCTGACGCTTGAGCAGGGCGACCTGGAGATACGAGATCGGGTCGAGATAGGCGTCCCGGATGGAGAAGGTCTGCTGAAGGACAGGGTTCGCGTCCAGCAGCCGCCCCTCCCCGGTCACGCGCAGCACCTCACGCACCGTCAGCTCATGCTCGGCCCGAATCGTGGCGAAGACGTGCTTGAGCTCGTCGGGGACGAGCGTGTCGACGTAGTGCTGGGCGATCCGCAGGTCCGTCTTGGCGAGGGTCATCTCGACGTTGGAGAGGAAGTTGCGGAAGAAGTGCCACTGCTCGTGCATCTCGTCGAGCACGGTGTCCAGTCCCGCTTCGCGCAGCGCCTTCAGGCCGGAGCCGACGCCGAACCAGCCGGGCACGATCTGCCGTGACTGGGTCCAGCCGAAGACCCACGGGATGGCCCGCAGCCCGTCGAGGGAGACGCCCGAGCCGGGGCGGCGGGAGGGCCGTGAGCCGAGGTGCAGGTCGGCAAGCTGGTCCACCGGCGTCGACGCGAGGAAGTACGTCGGCAGGTCCGGGTCCTCGACGAGCCTGCGGTAGGCGTCGTGCGCGGCGTCCGAGACGACGTCCATCGCCGCGTCCCAGCGGGCCAGCGCCTCCACCGACTGGCGGGGCGCGGTGTGCAGGGCGGAGGCCTGGAGCGTGGCGGCGACCGTCAGTTCCAGGTTCTCCCTGGCCAGGGACGGCACGAGGTACTTGTCGGAGATGACCTCGCCCTGCTCGGTCACCTTGATCTCGCCCTCCAGCGTGCCCCACGGCTGCGCGAGGATCGCGTCGTGGGACGGGCCGCCACCACGGCCGACCGTGCCGCCTCGGCCGTGGAACAGCCGCAGTCGTACTCCGTACCGATGCGCCACGTCACGCAGTCGGCGCTGTGCCCGGTGGATCTCCCACTGCGATGTCGTGATGCCGCCGAACTTCGACGAGTCCGAGTAGCCGAGCATGACCTCCTGGACGTCGCCGCGCAGGGCGACGAGCCGCCGGTAGGACGGGTCGGCGAGCATCTCCTCAAGGATCGTGTCCGCGGCCTTCAGCTCGTCGGTCGTCTCCAGCAGCGGGACGATGCCGATCTTGGCCCAGCCGGCGTGCAGATCGATGAGCCCGGCCTCACGGGCGAGGACGGTCGCGGCGAAGACGTCGTCGGCGCCCTGGCACATCGAGATGATGTACGACTCGATGACCTCGGGCCCGAAGACGGCGAGCGCCTTCTTCACGGTCTCGAACACGCCGAGGGTCCTGGCGCCGGCGGCGTCCAGCGGCGCGGGCGTGGGAGCCAGCGGACGCCGGGACCGCAGTTCGCGGGCGAGGAGCTTGTGGCGGTACTCGCGGGGCATGTCCTCGTACCGCCAGGACTCCTCGCCGAGGCGGTCGAAGAGCTGGCCGAGGGCGTGGTGGTGGGCGTCGGCGTGCTCGCGGACGTCCATCGTGGCGAGCTGGAGGCCGAAGGCGGAGAGCGTGCGGATGGTGCGGTTCATCCGGCCGTCGGCGAAGAGGCCGCCGCGGTGCTCGCGCAGCGAGGTCTGGATCAGCGTCAGATCGCCGATCAGCTCGGAGGTGCCGAGGTAGTCGCGGCCGTCCTCGTGCGGGATGCCCTTGGCCAGGCGCTGCTTGGTGTTCTCCAGCTTCTGCCGGACGCAGGTGGCCTTGAGTCGGTAGGGCTCCTCCGCGTTGAGGCGCTTGTAGCGGGGGCTGATCTCGGGCAGGGCCGCGAGGTCGGCCCGCAGCGAGGTGAGCAGTTCCTCGGTGGCGCCCGTGTAGCGGATGGAGTTGGAGAGGAAGCCGCGCAGCTCGTCGATGAGTTCGAGGGCGTCGTTGATGCCGTGCTCGTGCTGCAGGATGAGGACGTCCCAGGTCACCTGAGGGGTGACATTGGGGTTGCCGTCGCGGTCGCCGCCGATCCAGGTGCCGAAGGTGAGGGGGCGTGTGGCGTCGGGGAGCTTCACGCCCACGCGCTCCAGCTCCGCCGTCAGATCCTCCAGGACGTCGCCGACCGCGCCGGCGTGCAGTTCGTCGAGGTAGTAGATGGCGTTGCGGGCCTCGTCGGCGGGCTCGGGGCGGACGACGCGCAGTTCGTCGGTCTGCCAGACGAGGTCGATGTTCTCGGCCAGCCGGGTGTCGTAGCGGCGGCGGTCGGACTCGATGACGGGGGTTTCCAGGAGCGCGGCGATACGCCGGAGCTTGTTGAGCACCGACCGGCGCGCGGCCTCGGTGGGGTGCGCGGTGAAGACGGGGCGGACATTGAGGTTCCCGACCGTCTCGCGCAGGTGCTCGGGGTCGGCGTCCTTCAGGCGATCGGCCGTACGGGCGAGAAGTCCGCCCTCGGCGGCACGGCGTGCCCTCAGCTCCCGGCCGCGGTGCACCTGCTCGGTGACGTTGGCCAGGTGGAAGTAGGTGGAGAAGGCGCGGACCAGCTTGGCGGCGGTCTCCAGCTCGGTGCCGCGCAGCAGGTCGGCGGCGGCTTCGCCGTCCTCGCGGGTCAGGCGGCGGACGCGCTCGACCAGCTCCAGTAGCTCGGGGCCCTCCTGGCGTACGAGGGTCTCGCCCAGCAGGTCACCCAGGCGCCGGATGTCGGCGCGCAGCTCGCTGCTGACCGTGGTGGTCTGGTCGTCGGCACTGCTCACAGGTGCGGCTCCTTGCAGTGTTGAAGCTCGTCTGGAGGGGAACCCGGGTGGGGGCCCGGCGGTCCGGGTCGCTGTCGCGGACCCTGGCATCCGGGCAGGATTCGGAGCGGACCGCGCTGTCCGACCGAGTCCAGGATAGGTGGCCGCCCGGACCCCTCCGGCGACGGGTGCCACTTTTGCGGCACTGAGTGCCACCTGTCCATCGGGCCCGCCCGCTACACCCATGACGGGCAGACCGGTGGGCTCTTGCCGCCCGGCACCGCGCTGCCATACTTACGATGCCGTAGGTTACGGAACCGTAGGGACAGCCGACAGGTAGCCCCCGCACGCTGTTTCCGCAGGCACTTCCCCCCTCTCTCCACCCTCGACCCCACAGGGGACGCCCCATGAGCACAAGGTCCGATGTGATCGAAGACGCACCGAATGCGAACGGTTCCCCAGGCTCCGCAGCGACCGACTCCGCGGCGCCGTCGGCCACGCTGGGCGGCGAGCGGAAGCGTTCGATCGAGCAGATCAGTCTGCTCCTCTTCATCATCGTCCCGTTCCTCGCGCTCCTCGCGGCCGTACCGCTGGCCTGGGGCTGGGGCGTCAGCTGGCTGGATCTCGGCCTGCTGGTGTTCTTCTACTACCTGGGCTGCCACGGCATCACGATCGGCTTCCACCGGCACTTCACCCATGGTTCCTTCAAGGCCAGGCGCCCGCTGAAGATCGCGCTGGCGATCGCCGGTTCGATGGCCGTCGAGGGCCCGCTGGTGCGCTGGGTGGCCGACCACCGCAAGCACCACAAGTTCTCCGACGCCGAGGGCGACCCCCACTCGCCGTGGCGGTTCGGCGAGACGCTCCCCGCGCTGATGAAGGGCCTGTGGTGGGCCCACATCGGCTGGATGTTCGACGAGGAGCAGACCTCGCAGGAGAAGTACGCGCCGGACCTGGTCAAGGACCCGGCGCTCCGGGCGATCTCCCGCCAGTTCATCTTCTGGACGATGCTCTCCCTCGCCCTCCCGCCCCTGATCGGCGGTCTGGTGACGATGTCGTGGTGGGGCGCGTTCACCGCGTTCTTCTGGGGCTCGCTGGTCCGGGTGGCGCTGCTGCACCACGTCACCTGGTCGATCAACTCGATCTGCCACGCGGTCGGCAAGCGCCCCTTCAAGTCCCGGGACCGCTCGGGCAACGTGTGGTGGCTGGCGGTCCTCTCCTGCGGCGAGTCCTGGCACAACCTGCACCACGCCGACCCCACCTCCGCCCGGCACGGTGTGGAGCGCGGCCAGCTGGACTCCTCCGCGCGGCTCATCCGCTGGTTCGAAGTGTTCGGCTGGGCGTACGACGTCCGCTGGCCGTCACGCTCACGTATCGATTCCAGGCGTAACACGGGTGAGGACGGCTCCGGGCACCGGAAGGCGCCCGCCGAGGCGGCATGATTGACGCCGTGGCGACCGACTCCAGCAGCACCCCGAGCAACGAGAAGCCGCGGCGTGTGCGCCGCACCCGGATGACGGGCGCCGAGCGCCGAGCACAGCTGCTGGAGGTCGGGCGGGCCCTCTTCGCCGCGAAGGGCTTCGAGGCGACGTCGGTGGAGGAGATCGCGGCGAAGGCCGGGGTGTCCAAGCCGGTGGTGTACGAGCACTTCGGCGGCAAGGAGGGCCTGTACGCGGTGGTGGTGGACCGCGAGATGAGCCGGCTGCTGGACATGGTCACCAGCTCGCTGACGGCGGGGCACCCCCGGGAACTGCTCGAACAGGCCGCGTTCGCGCTGCTCGACTTCATCGAGGAGTACACGGACGGCTTCCGCATCCTGGTCCGTGACTCGCCCATCCCGCAGTCCACGGGTTCCTTCGCCTCCCTCATCTCCGACATCGCCACGCAGGTCGAGGACATCCTCGGCCGCGAGTTCAAGAGCCGCGGCTTCGATCCCAAGCTCGCACCGCTGTACGCGCAGGCGCTGGTCGGCATGGTCGCGCTCACCGGGCAGTGGTGGCTGGACGTGCGCCGGCCGAAGAAGGCGGAGGTGGCGGCGCATCTGGTGAATCTGGCGTGGCACGGCTTGGACGGCATCAACCAGAAGCCGCGGCTGATCGGGCACCGCAAGAGCTAGGGCCTGTCGTTCGGATCGCGCCGGCTTCGGGCCACGGTGCCTGGTGACCGCCGGTGAGCGGGGCGTGGTGCGTGCGGCCGCGAGGCGGAGGAGGGCGTCGACGCGATGGCGGTACCTCCCGCTCGCGCGAAGTCGAGAGTGGGGGAGTCGGCAACCGACGACAACGCGGCTGGGGGTCCCCCACGCCCTCAAGACCAGTGCCGTTGCTTTAAGACAGTGGGGGAGTCCGTGCCACGCCCCGCGGCCCAGGCGTGATCCAAACGACAGGACCTAGTGGGGGGTGCGGTCTCGTCGCCGAGCGCGGGTCCGGTGGGGGCTTCTCGCGCAGTTCCCCGCGCCCCTTGACGGCATGGGGCGCGCCCAGGGCTTTCAGGGGCGCGGGGAACTGCGCGACCAGCCCCACGCACCCGCACCCGCACCCGCACCCGCACCCGCCAACGAACCGAACCCCCCGAGCCATCAGGCGCCCCCGTCCACATCCTTCGCGCTGAGTGCCAGCTCGTTGTTCACGGTGAAATACGGCCGCACTCGAGTAAGTCCCCGCTCACCGTGCTCCACCACCCGCCCAGGCACGAGATCGGTCTTCCGGCGTTCCACCACGTCGCCCCCGATCCGCCCCACAGGCACCCCTTCCAGCCGCAGATCCCACAGGTCGTGCTCGACGCTCCGCCGAGCCATGACCGCCGCGTACGGCACGGTGAACCGCACCCCCCGCTCCCCCACTCCCCGCACGGCCACGGAGAAGTCGTACGCGGAATCGACCCGGGAGACGGCCCGCACCATGGCCCCGTCCTCCAGGGGAACCCCCGCCCCGTCACCGTGACGCGTCACGGTGACGGTCACCGATCCCTCGCCCACCTCGACGGAGTCGATCTCCGCGTGCGCGGGCCGCAGCCACGTCCGTACCGCGAGGAACCCGTCGGCGGTGGCGTACGGGATCCACGCCCCCACCCCCCGCTGATCGACCGCCGGCGCCCGGCCGACCAGCGCGGCCTGTTCGACCATCCGTACGGCCAGCCGCACCCGCTCGTTCGAGCCGCGCGGTGCGACATAGCAGTCCCAGCGGCCCTCGGCGAGGGTGTGTTCGGCCGGGCGGAGGGTCGCCCGGAGCACGGTGTCCGGGGCCTCGGCGCTCGGCAGGACCTCCACTCTGATCTGCCGTTTTCCGGGGTCGCGGCGGAGCCGGGCGACGAAGTCGAGGGGGCCGGCGGGCAGCTCGGCCGGGTCGAGGAGGACGGTGACACCGCCGTCGGCGGTCGCGCGGGCGTGCGCGGTGGGCGTGGGAGCGCTCCCTTCGGCCTCGGCGGCGGGCGCGGCCTTCGCGGGACGGGGCCCGACGACACGGGCGGCGAACCGTCTCAGCCGGGCGACACCGGACAGACCCCGGCGCCGGGACCGGGTCAGCTCCTCGAAGAGGGCCTCGTAGCGGTGGGCGACGGCGGAGGGCGCGTACGCCCCGGCCGTCACGAGTGCCCGCTCGCCGAGCCGTTCCCGCAGGTCCGCGTCGGTGACGACACGGTTCAGGGCGTCGGCGTAGGCGTCGACGTCCCCGTCGAGCGGGACGAGGATACCGTCCTCGCCGTCGGTGATGATCTCGCCGGGCCCGTGGGGGCAGTCGGTGGCGACGACGGGGACCCCGCAGTGCATGGCCTCGACGATGGTCATGCCGAAGGACTCCATGTCGGAGGAGACGGCGGCGACGGCTCCCTTGGCCCACTCGGTCTCGATCGGTGAGACCGCGCCCATCAGGAACACCCGGTCGTGCAGCCCGAGCCGGTCGATCTGCTCCCGCAGGTTCTCCTTCTGCGGGCCTCGCCCGTAGATCCGCAGGGTCCAGCCGGGGTGTTCGGCGGCCACCTTGGCGAAGGCGTCGACGAGCCGGTCGTACCGCTTGATGGGGATGAGCCGGCCGGCGGCGACGATCGTCCGGGAGTCCAGGGTGGACCGTTCGACGGCGGGGGCCCGCACCCCGTTGGGGACGCGGACGATGGTGGTGCGGACGTCGGGCAGGGCTGCGCGGTACTGGGCGGCGTCGGCCTCGGAGACGGTGACATAGGCGTCGAGTCCGGCGATGGCCTCGTTCTGGTGGGTGCGCAGTGGCTCGCGGTACTGGTCGAGGCTCAGGTGCTCCTGGCCGACGCGGAGATAGCGGCGGCTGCCGTCGCGGGCGAGGTAGCCGTTGAGGTCGGGGCGGGTGGCGATGACGACATCGGCCTCGGTGCGGTCGAGGAAACCACCGATGCGTTCGTCCTGCAGCGCGGTGTAGGGCTGGTTCCCGGTGGCCCCGCTGTACGGGAACATCGTGCCCGGCAGCTCGGTGAGCGGGTGGTCGCCCTCGAAGCCGGGGCCGCCTTCCCGCAGGTCGATCAGCGAGGTCAGACGGACGCGCCGGTCGAACGGGAGGGCCGGTTCGTCGCGGGAGCGGTGCACGCTGACGACCTCGACGTCATGGCGGTCGGCGAACGCGGCCGACAGGTTGGTGGTCGAGCGGATGGTCCCGCCGATACCGAAGGCGTTGTTGATCAGGAATGCGATTTTCATAGGTGTTTCCCCCTGTGAGACCCGCCCGAGCGCGGGCGGCATCGCACCCGCGCACCCCCTGGTGGTCAGGCCGGGAGGCGCGTACGGGCACGGCTATTACGTGGTCGGCAATCGATAAACGAATGGCGAACGGCGAGTGACGACTGATGGGTGGCGAATTAATGGGCGCAGCGGAAATCGGCCGGCCGGGAAAGCCACGAAGAGAGGGGGCGCGGCGAATCCCAAACGGACCGAGCGGACGGCAAAAAGCCTATGTGGCGCGCGTCATCATCCCCGTCATACGCGCCGGGCAGCTCAACAGATACTCACTGGCCCCAGATCCCCCCTGGTCACAGCCCAAACTCTCGCTTCCCCGGACATCGCGCGAGAGGCAACAAAAAGTGAACCGAGAATATATCCTGCACAAAGGAAAGCCAAAGAACAATATCAGCCACTCCCGCAACAGGAGTGCTGTCTACGGAATATAAAACTCCGTTTCGACTACGGTCCTTCGGGTGCGGCGGGCCGCAGCGGGGTCGTTTCCAGAACCTCCGCTGCCATCCGTCCGGCCGGGCCCGCCGTCTGTTCGGCGATGCGCCGGAACGTGTCCTGGGCCTGCCGCGCGGGCCAGTCGGCGGGCAGATGCCGCAGGGGCAGTCGGGGGTCGGTACGGATGATGCGCAGCCATTCGGCGACGAGCCGCAGCCGGGTGGCGATCGGGTCGGCGGCGGCGAGGTCGGCGGTGGTCCAGCGCTTGTCGAAGGCGACATAGCGCGCGGCGAGGGTCTCCAGGTCCCAGCTCTCGCGGATCATCAGCCCGACGTCGGTGAACTCGTCGGCCCGCGCGTGGAACACCTTCACATGGGCGTCGAGCCCCAGCTCGGAGACGATCTCCCGTATGTCGACCCGTCCCGGCGCGATCCACAGTCCGCTGTAGAGGGCGCCGAATCCGGACCAGGTGAGGCGGGAGCGCAGATCGTGCCGCTGGCGCTGCCAGGACTCGGGGAAGGAGAAGCCGAGGAGGGTCCAGGTGCCGTCCCAGTCCTCGTTCACCGCGCCGTCGCGCCAGATGCGCTGTCCGCCGTCGCGCAAAATGTCCTCCGCGTGCGGGGTGAGCCCGAAGAACATCCGCCGGCCCTCGCGCTGGCGCCGCAGCAGGCCCCGGTTCACCATCCGGGTCAGCGTCGACCGCACGGCCTGTTCCCCCGTGCCGACCCGTCCGAGCACATCGATGATGCTCCCCGAGTACACCCCGAGGCCGCCCTCGGCGCGGTCCAGCACATGGTTCCCGAAGAAGGACATCACCAACGACTGCGGTCGCGGCTGCGGCGCGTCGGCGGCATCGACGACATCGGCGGGGTCCAGGATCTGCTCCTCCACAGCGGTAAGGGTACGGGCCCCTGCCGGGGCGGGGCCGCGCCCCGGCAGGGGCGCGGGGAACCACGCGAGAAGCCCCACCGGCCCGCGGCCGAACGACGACGCCCCGCGCGGCCCCCGCCGCACCCCGCCCCGGGCGGAGCCGGGGCCACCGGGGGCGGAGCCGGGCCGACCGGGCTACGAGGTGGTCACCTCCTCCTTCGCGGCCCCCTCCCGGAGGGACACGCCGCCCAGCGACTCCCGATGCGTCTCCCGGACGAACCACACGGTCACGGCGGTGATCGCCGCGCCCCCGCAGATCAGCAGCGAGACCGGCGTACTGGACCCGCCGTCGGCCGCCACCAGGCTGCCCGCGATCATCGGCGAGAACCCGGCACCGATGAGTGTGGCGCCCTGGTAGCCGAGGGAGGCCCCGGTGTAGCGGACCTTCGTCCCGAACATCTCGGTGAGCAGCGCGCCCAGCGGCCCGTACATCATCGACTGGGCGAAGCCGTGCCCCAGGACGACCGCGAGGATCAGCAGCCCCGGCGACCTGGAGTCGACCAGCGCGAGGACGGGGAAGGCGAGCGCGGCGGAGGCGATGGCCCCGGTGAGGACGACAGGGCGGCGGCCGACGCGGTCGGAGAGCGCCGAGGCGCACGGCAGGACGACGAGCGCGACGGCCGCGGAGACGGTGAGCGCGGTGAGCACCTGCGGGCGGGCGTATCCGATGCCGGTGGCGTAGGCGATGAGGTAACTGGTCAGCAGGGACTGGGCGGTGAAGGCGCCGATGCCGACGCCGCAGGCCAGCAGCAGGGGGCGCGGGCGGCGCAGCACGTCGAGGATGGGCAGCCGTGACTCCGCGCGGTCCTTCTTGACCTCGGCGAAGAGCGGGCTCTCGACGACCTTCAGCCGGACGAACAGCCCGACTCCCAGCAGTACGACGCTGAGCAGGAACGGCACGCGCCAGCCCCAGGCCGCGAACTGGTCCCTGGGCATGGCGACGACGAGGGTGACGACGAGGGAGGAGAGCAGGGAGCCGAGCGGTGCTCCCATCTGCGTGAAGCTGGACCACAGTCCGCGCCGCTTCTCGCCGGCGTGTTCGACGACCATCAGGGTGGCGCCGCCCCATTCACCGCCGATGGCGATGCCCTGCAGTACGCGCAGGGTGATGAGGAGGACGGGCGCCCAGACGCCGATGGTGTCGTAGGTGGGGAGCAGCCCGATGAGGAAGCTCGCGCCGCCCATCAGGCCCATGGTGAGCAGGAGCATGGACTTGCGGCCGAGGCGGTCGCCGAAGTGGCCGAAGAGGACCCCGCCGAGGGGACGGGCGACGTAGCCGGCGGCGAAGGTGCCGAACGCGGCGATGGTGCCGACCGCCGGGTCGGCGCCGGGGAAGAAGAGTTCGCCGAAGACGAGGGCGGCGACCGTTCCGTAGACGAGGAAGTCGTAGAACTCGACGGCCGTACCGAGCAGCCCGGAGAACGCGACACGACGCAACTGCTTCGTACGCAGCGCCTCTTCGGCCTGCCCGGCGGAGGGGGGAAGTGGGGACGGGGCCATGCGGGTCTCCCTGGAGCTAAGGGGGAACGAGGGAGGAACACCCGCGAAGGTAGGCGCGCATCTGCCTGCCGTCAATATTCTGCACAACATCGATGCCGGCGACTCGGCCCCACTCCAGGAACTCCATCGGTTCCCCACCGGGCCCCTCGGGGCAGAACCGCCGACACGGCGACCGTGATCATCGCGGTGTGGCCGGCTTGCGGGCGGTGGCGAAGACGCGGCGGAACGGGAACGGGGTGCCGTGGGGGGTGGGGGGATAGGCCTCGCGCAGGGCGGTGCGGTACGCGGTGACGAACGGAGCGGCGTCCGGGCCCAGTTCGGTGAGGATCGGCCGCAGGCCCGTCCCCTTGACCCAGTCGAGCACCGGGTCCTCGCCCTGGAGGAGATGGACGTACGTCGTCTCCCAGGCGTCGGCCTCGCAGCCGAGGTCGGCGAGCGCGCGGTGGTAGTCGGCGGGGTCGTGGACCGCGTCGTCGTGGCGGAGGGTGTCGCCGAGGCGGTCCCGCCAGCGGGCGGACTGGGCCAGTTCGCGCATGAGGCGGTGGCTGGGTGAGCCGAAGTTCCCGGGGACCTGGAAGGCGAAGGTGCCGCCGGGGGCGAGCGCGTCGATCCAGACGGGGAAGCGGTCGAGGTGGCCGGGCACCCACTGGAGGGTGGCGTTGCTGACGATCAGGTCGTACGGCTCGGAGGGCGCCCAGGTGCGGACGTCCGCCGCGGCGAAGTCGATCCGGCCGCCGCCCGGGGTGGGCCCCTCGTGGTCGACGTGGGCCCGGTCGAGCATCTCGGGCGA
Organism: Streptomyces phaeolivaceus; assembly: GCF_009184865.1. Classification (NCBI taxonomy): domain Bacteria; kingdom Bacillati; phylum Actinomycetota; class Actinomycetes; order Kitasatosporales; family Streptomycetaceae; genus Streptomyces; species Streptomyces phaeolivaceus. The sequence goes on from NZ_CP045096.1 coordinate 4,115,535, forward strand.
GTTGTCCCACCCGGTGATGTGCGCGGTGGGCCAGCGGTCGGCGAGGAGGCGGGTGACATTGCCGGGGCCACAGCCGAGGTCGGCGACGCGGGGCCGCGCGGCGGGCGGGTCGGGGACATGGGCGAGCAGGTCGACGAAGGCGCGGGCGCGGTGGCCCGCGTGCCGCAGGTACTGCCGGGGGTCCCAGGTGGGGCTGGTGGCGGACATGGGGACGGCCTCCTCGTCGTCGATCTAGTCATCGCTCTCGTCGGCGCTCTCGTCGGCGCTCTCGTCGGCGCCGGTCCGACATCCCCACCCTCGATCGCAAGTATCTCGAAGTCAAGATACTCTGACCTAATCATCTCGATCTCAAGAGACTTCACATCGACACAACCACTACACTGATCGCCATGGAGGACGAGGTCGATCGGCTGGTCGCAGCGTGGCGCCGGGAGCGCCCCGACCTCGACGTGGAGCCGCTGGAAGTACTCAGCCGGGTGAGCAGGCTCGCCCGGCACCTGGATCGCGCGCGCCGGCTGGCGTTCGCCGAGCACCAGTTGGAGCCATGGGAGTTCGACGTGCTGACCGCCCTGCGGCGCGCGGGGAACCCGTATCAGCTCTCGCCCGGTCAACTGCTGACGCAGACGCTGGTGACCTCGGGCACGATGACGAACCGGATCGACCGGCTGACGAAGAAGGGCCTGGTCGAGCGGCTGCCCGATCCCAGTGACCGCCGGGGTGTGCTCGTCCGGCTGACGGACGAGGGCCGGGACCGGGCGGACCAGGCGCTCGCCGGGCTCCTCGACCAGGAACGCGCGATCCTGGCCGAGCTGTCCCGCGCCCAGCGGGGCGATCTGGCGGGCCTGCTACGCCAGTTGACCGCCCCGTTCGACAACATCCCCGGCTAGGTCCACGGGTCCGACACCGGCCCGGCGCGCGAGGGCGACCGCGGCGAGGGTGCTGTGCACACCCAGCTTTCCGAGGACGTTCTGCATGTGCGTGCGGACGGTGTGCGGGGAGAGGAACAGGCGCTCGGCGACGGCCTTGCGCCCCAGCCCCGCCACCATGCATCGAAGCACTTCCCGCTCACGCGGGGTGAGGGACTCGACGAGTCGCTCACTCTCCGTGCGGTGCTTGCGCGCGGCGGTCAACTCCCGCAGGACGCCCGTGAGAAGCGCGGGCGGCAGATGCGTCTCGTCGCGCAGCACGCCCCGGATGACGGTGAGCAGCCGGGACAGCGAACAGTCCTTGGCGACCCACCCGGACGCGCCCGCCTGGAGGGCCAGCGCGGCCCGGCGCGGATCGTCCTTCTCGGCGAGCACGACGGTCCGTACGCTCGGCTGTCCCGAACGCACGCCCGCGACCAGCGATATGCCGTCCACGAGCCCGTCCTCACCGCTGGCGGAGACGGGTACGGCGGCCGGACGCGCGCCGGGGACATGGGCGTGGCCCCCCAGGTCGGCGTCGACCAGGAGCACGTCGAACTTGCGGCCCTCCGCCGCCGCGCGGTCCAGGCAGCGCAGCGCGGCCGGGCCGCTGCCGGCCGCGGACACGTCGACGTCCGGCTCGGCGGCCAGCGCCGCGGCCAGCGACTCGGCGAAGATGCGGTGGTCGTCGACGACCAGGACTCGGATGCGAACCACTGAAACCCCCACTGGTCGGGGGACGACCGGCGCGAGTACGACGCCCGGAGCGTGCCCCGGTTTACACCTGGGACGGGGCGTCGCAGCCGCACGGCCGCCGCCGTGCTGAACCGCTACCCCCACTCCGGGTGTCGTACCCGACTGTCTCGCCCCCTGATCAGCACCGGCCCCCACCGGTGCTGTTCATCAGGGTAAGGCCGGGGGGCAGGAGCGGAAGCTAATTTGCAGAACTGGTTGTCCGGCACGTTTATCGTGTGCCGCATGTTTCGTATCGAGACAGAAGTCGACAAAGAACGAAGGCAGTTGCTTCATTCCCGATTGCGGGCCAGCAACACCGCCGCCTCACCGATTCTTCGCGAGCTACGGGGAACTCCCGGCGAACGCGAGGTCCCGCTCCATGTGTGGGCCCTGGACGAGGGGGGCGACCTGGCCGGCGGACTGGTGGGCCACACCTGGGCCGGCTGGCTGCACATCGCCTCTCTCTGGGTCGACGAACGCCACCGGGGAGCGGGCCTCGGCTCCCATCTGCTGTCGACGGCCGAACACCTGGCCACCCACGACCGCGCCTGCCGCTCGGCCCGCCTGGAGACCTGGGACTTCCAGGCCCCGGATTTCTACCGCCGCCTCGGCTACGAGGTGGTGTGCGTGATCCCGGACTATCCACCCGGGATCACGGAGTACACGCTGACGAAGAGGATCGGGTGAGCCGAGGGCGACGAAGCCCCGGCCGAGGCCGCTCGCTACGGGGTGCGCCCCAGGTGGGTCACGAGGATGCGGATGATGTCGTCGTCGATGACGTACAGGACCCGGTAGTCGCCGACACGCAGACGGCGAAGGTCGGGTGTCCCGTACGGAACCGACCCTGCCGGCCGCGGATCATCGGCCAGCTTGTCGATGGTGTCCAGGAGCAGAGCGAGGCCGCTCGGGTCCTCCTCCAGGAATCGGGCTGCGGAGTTGAGGGCGTGTGGCTCGAAGGTGATCTCGTAGGTCACTGCTGTTCGAGCCCCAGCCGCCTGCGTACCTCCGCCATGGGGATGCCAGGTTCCAGCGTGCCCTCGGCCTTGCGCCGCTGGTAGTCCGCGACCGCCAGGGCGTCTTCCAGATCCTCTATCACCTGCGGTGAGACAAGCAGCGCGGCCACGTGCCCGTGGTCGGTGAGGGCGATGGTCTCGCGGCCGTGAGCGGCACGGCGGACGAGGTCGCCGAGCTGGGAACGGGCCGCGCTGATCGCAATCTCGGTCATGCGCCGATGATGTCACAAGGTGCACCTTGTGACATCATCATGCACCCTTCAATGCGGTCGTTCAGCTCAGACGACCCGCCGCGCCCCCGCCGAAGGCACCGCCACGAAGACGCGCGGGGCCGTGAAGTCGGCTGCCGCGAAGGCCTCCTCGATCGCCTTGGTGACCGCGTCCGCGTCGGTGGCGTCGACGAGGACGATCGCGGAGCCGCCGAAGCCGCCGCCGGTCATGCGGGCGCCGAGGGCGCCGGAGGCGAGGGCGGTGTCGACGACGAGGTCCAGTTCGGGGCAGGAGATACGGAAGTCGTCGCGGAGCGAGGCGTGGCCCTCGACGAGGACGGGGCCGATCGCGCGGGTCTCGCCGGACCGGAGGAGGGAGACCACGCGCTCGACGCGCTGGTCCTCCGTCACCACGTGGCGGACCAGACGGCGGACCTCCTCGTCGTCGCCGATGCGGTCGAGCGCCGCGTCCAGTTCGTCGTACGCGACGTCCCGCAGCGCGTCGACGCCGAGCAGGGCGGCGCCCTTCTCGCAGCCGGCGCGGCGCTTGCCGTACTCGCCCTCGCTGTGGGAGTGCTTGACCTGGGTGTCGACGACGAGGAGCTGCATGCCCTCGGCCGCCAGGTCGAAGGGGATCTGCCGCTGTGAGAGGTCGCGGGTGTCGAGGAACAGGGCGTGGCCGCTCTCGCAGCACGCGGAGGCCGTCTGGTCCATGATCCCGGTCGGGGCGCCGACGTAGACGTTCTCCGCGCGCTGGCACAGCCGGGCCAGCCGCCAGCCCTTGAGGCCGAGGCCGAAGAGGTCGTTGAGGGCCAGGGCCACGACCACTTCCAGGGCCGCCGAGGAGGACAGGCCCGCGCCGGTCGGGACCGTCGACGTCAGGTGGATGTCGGCGCCGGTCACGGCCGTGTGGCCGGCCTCGCGCAGGGCCCAGACCACGCCGGACGGGTACGCCGTCCAGGACCGGTCGGCGCCGGGGACGAGCCCGTCCAGGGTCAGCTCGACGACACCGCCCTCGACGTCGTCGGAGTGCAGCCGCAGCACGCCGTCCGTGCGCCGGGACACCGCCGCGACCGTGGTGTGCGGGAGGGCGAAGGGCATGACGAAGCCGTCGTTGTAGTCGGTGTGCTCGCCGATGAGGTTCACCCGGCCCGGCGCGGCCCACACTCCCTCCGGCTCCGCCCCGTACAGCGCTTCGAACCGCTCGGCGACGACGACAGCCTCGCTCATGCCGTGATCCTGACCTTTCCGTACTTTCCTGATGAACCGGCCGGAACCGGGAACACTGCTTGCTACTTGGCGCGCGCCTGCGCGAACTCCCACGCGTCGGCGACGATCTCCGCGAGGTCCGCGCGGGACGGGTTCCAGCCGAGGCGTTCGCGGGCCGTGGCGGCGGAGGCGACCAGGGTGGCCGGGTCGCCGGCCCGGCGCGGGGCGACGACCTCGGGGATCGGGTGGCCGGTGACCTGCCGGACGGTCTCGATCACCTCGCGCACCGAGAAGCCGTTGCCGTTGCCGAGGTTGCAGATGAGGTGCTCGCCCGCGACCGCCGCGTCCAGCGCCAGGAGGTGGGCGTCGGCGAGGTCGGCGACGTGGATGTAGTCCCGGACGCAGGTGCCGTCCGGGGTCGGGTAGTCGTCGCCGAAGACGGAGATCGCGTCCCGGCCGCCCTGCGCGACCTGGAGGACCAGCGGGATGAGGTGCGACTCGGGGTCGTGGCGCTCACCGCAGGTGCCGTACGCGCCGGCCACGTTGAAGTAGCGCAGCGAGACGGCGCCCAGGCCGTGCGCGGCGGCCTCACCCGTGATCATGTGGTCGACGGCGAGCTTCGACGCGCCGTACGGGTTCGTCGGCTTCGTCGGCGCGGACTCGACGATCGGGGTCGTCTCGGGCTCGCCGTACGTGGCGGCCGTGGAGGAGAAGACCAGCTTGCGGACGCCCGCCTCGCGCATCGCGGCGAGGAGCGCCATGGTGCCGCCGACGTTGTTGTCCCAGTACTTCTCGGGCTTCACGACGGACTCGCCGACCTGGGAGAACGCGGCGAAGTGGAGGACGGCGTCGAAGGAGTCGTCCAGCCACTTGGCGGCGTCGCGGATGTCGCCCTCGATGAAGGACGCGCCCGAGGGCACGCCCTCGCGGAAGCCGGTCGAGAGGTTGTCGAGGACGACGACCTCGTGGCCCGCCTCCAGCAGATGCTGGGCGACCACGCTGCCGACGTACCCCGCGCCACCGGTGACCAGGTACTTGCCGCGGCGCTTCCCGTCCTGCTGCCCGTCCTGCTGCCCGCTCATGAACTCGCTACCTCTCGCAGTCGCTCGGCCGCGCGCTCCGGCGGCACGTCGTTGATGAACACGTTCATGCCGGATTCGGAACCCGCGAGAAACTTCAGCTTGCCGGAGGTGCGGCGGATGGTGAAGAGCTCAAGGTGGAGCGCGAAGTCCTCGCGCTGGACGCCCTCGAACTCCTCCAGTGTGCCGAACGGCGCCTGGTGCCAGGCGGCGATGTACGGCGTCGGAGGCTCACCCTCGCCGAAGATCCGGTCGAAGCGCCTCAAGAGTTCCAGATAAACCTTGGGGAATTCTGAGCGGGCGTCCTCGTCGAGCGCGAGCAGGTCGGGCACCCGGCGCTTCGGGTACAGGTGCACCTCGTACGGCCAGTGCGCCGCGTACGGCACGAAGGCCGCCCAGTGTTCGGTTTCGAGCACGATCCGCTCGTCCGCCAGCTCCCGCTCCAGGACGGCGTCGAAGAGGTTCTCGCCGCCGGTGGCGTCCTTGTGGGCCGCGAGGGAGCGCAGCATCAGCGCCGTACGGGGGGTGGTGAAGGGGTACGCGTAGATCTGCCCGTGCGGGTGCCCCAGGGTCACCCCGATCTCGGCGCCGCGGTTCTCGAAGCAGAACACCTGCTCGACGGAGGGGAGGTGCGACAGCTCCCCCGTGCGGTCGGTCCACGCCTCCAGGACGAGCCGGGCCTGCTCCTCGGTCAGATCGGCGAAGGACGCGTTGTGGTCCGAGGTGAAGCAGACGACCTCGCAGCGGCCGGAGTCGCCGGCCAGTGACGGGAAGCGGTTCTCGAACACGACGGCGTCGTACGAGGAGTCGGGGATCTCGCTGAGCCGGTCGCCCTCGGAGGGGCAGAGCGGACATTCGTTCGCCGGGGGGTGGTAGGTGCGGCCCTGCCGATGCGAGGCGATCGCGACCGAGTCACCGAGCAGCGGGTCCCTGCGTACCTCCGAAGTGGTGACCGTGCGCTCCAGGGGTCGCTTGTCCACCGCGTCGCGCACGGTGTCGTCGCGCAGGTCGTAGTAGATCAGCTCACGACCGTCGGCCAGCCGGGTCGAGGTCTTCTTCACGCCGGACTCCCACCATCCCACCCATCAAACAGAACCAAACACATCAAAGCACAAGTTCCCACGCACGTCACCATCACAAACAAACAAAGATCACCAGAAACAAAGATCGCCAATGCCAACTGAAGTGAGCTGCGCATGGAGAACCTCGCGGGTCCCGTCGGCTTCGCCGATCTCGCGGCCGAGCTACGACTCCCCGTCGACTGGCTCGACTACACGATCCTGGCCCTCTACTTCGTCGTCGTCCTCGGCATCGGATTCGCCGCCCGGCGGTCGGTGAGGACGAGCCTCGACTTCTTCCTCTCCGGGCGCTCGCTGCCGGCCTGGGTGACGGGCCTCGCGTTCATCGCGGCCAACCTGGGCGCCACCGAGATCCTCGGGATGGCGGCGAACAGCGCGCAGTACGGCGTCTACACCACGCACTGGTACTGGATCGGCGCCATCCCGGCGATGGTCTTCCTCGGCCTGGTGATGATGCCGTTCTACTACGGCAGCAAGGTCCGGTCCGTGCCCGAGTTCCTGCTGCTGCGCTTCGACCAGGGCGCGCATCTGCTCAGCTCGATCCTGTTCGCGTGCGCCGCGATCCTGATCGCCGGGGTGAACCTGTACGCCCTCGCCATCGTCGTCGAGGCGCTGCTCGGCTGGCCGCAGTGGGTGTCGATCGTCGTCGCCGGTGTCTTCGTGCTGGCGTACATCACGCTCGGCGGTCTCTCCTCGGCGATCTACAACGAGGTGCTCCAGTTCTTCGTGATCCTGGCGGCCCTCATCCCGATCACCGTGCTGGGCCTGAAGAAGGTGGGCGGCTGGGACGGTCTGTCGGACTCCCTGACCGAGACCCGGGGCGCCGACTTCGTGACCGCCTGGGGCGGCACCGGCATCGGCAGCGACAACCCGCTGGGCGCGAACTGGCTGACGATCGTCCTGGGACTGGGCTTCGTGTTGTCCTTCGGTTACTGGACGACGAACTTCGCGGAGGTGCAGCGCGCGCTGAGCGCGAAGAACCTGTCGGCGGCCCAGCGAACTCCCCTGATCGCCGCGTTCCCGAAGATCTTCATCGTGTTCCTGGTGATGATTCCGGGGCTGGTGGCGGCGGTCCTGGTCCCGAAGATCGGTACGGCGGAGTCGGATCTGCAATACAACGACGCGATCCCGTACCTGATGGAGGACCTGCTCCCGAACGGTGTCCTCGGCATCGCGGTCACCGGCCTGCTGGCGGCGTTCATGGCCGGCATGGCGGCGAACGTGTCGTCCTTCAACACGGTGTTCACGACGGACATCTGGGCGAAGTACGTGAAGCGGCACGAGGAGGACGCGTACTACGTGCGCTTCGGCCGCCTCATCACGGCGGTCGGCGTCCTGGCGTCCATCGGGACCGCCTTCCTCGCCTCCTCCTTCTCCAACATCATGAGCTATCTCCAAACACTCTTCTCCTTCTTCAACGTGCCGATGTTCGTCGTCTTCATCGTCGGCATGTTCTGGCGGCGCGCGTCGATGAAGTCCGGCTTCTGGGGGCTGCTGGCGGGCACGACGACCGCGATGGTCAACTACTTCGTCCTCTACAAGCAGGACATCGTCGACATCCCGTCCGACCAGGGCGCGAACTTCGTCTCGGCGATCGCGGGGTTCGTGGCGGGCGGCGTCGTCATGGTCGCCGTCTCCCTCTTCACGGCCCCGAAGCCGGACGCGGATCTCCAGGGCCTGGTCTACGGCACGCGCTCCCCCGGCATGGACGAGCCGCCCGGGGAGGGCGACGACGCGTGGTACCGGCGGCCGGCGCTGCTCGGCTGGGGCGCGATCGTGCTGGCGGCCGCCTGCTACATCCCGTTCTCGTTCTAGGCACCGAGGAGCACGATGTCCGACCACTCCGGTTCTTCCGGCTACTCCGACCGTGACGTCCAGCGCGAGGTCACCGAACTCCAGGGCAGGTCCGCGACCGCCGCCCAACTCTTCGACATCCGCCGGATCATCGGCGGCCTCTTCGTCGTCTACGGCGTCATCGTCACGCTGGCCGGAATCACTGCCTCCGACGCGGAGATCGACAAGGCGGAGGGGGTCAACATCAACCTGTGGACGGGGTTGGGGATGCTGGGGCTGGGGGTGTTCTTCCTGGGGTGGCTGTGGCTGCGGCCGGTGGTGCCGCCGGTGGATGGGGGGCGGTCGGGGGAGGAGGGGGAGCGAGGCTCCGCATAGCGCGGGGTTCCGCATAGTGGTCATTCTCACTCAAACGGGTCGGGGATCACACGTGGACCGCAACCCGTATGAGCTTCAAGCCCTGCACGCTACTCGGGGACAAAGACGTCGGCGGAGTTATGCGCTGTGGACGCCCGTGTCAACCAGGTAAGAAGCAGTTCCTCCGAGCAGCACGCCTTGAGCCGCGCACGAACCATGAGCGTCACGGGAATTCCACGCGCCTCCATCATGCGCACCACAGCGCGTCGACGCGCCATCAGGTCGCGCTGCCGCCGAGCGGTCTCGTGGACCCAGGCTTCCTTCTGCTCCTCGCTCCACTCAGAGAAGGGAACCTTGCGCAAGCTCTGGTCGGATACGGCAACCCGTTCGACCTCAGACTCCTGGGTCACGGAACAGGTCCTCCGCATGGGTCGCGTGGAACGCCCGCTCCGTCCAGGCCAGGAGCTGCGCTCGGTCCGCGCACGCCGCGACCCGCTCACGGACCGTTTCCGGCAGCGGGATGCCGCGCCACTCAAGAGTCTTGAAGATCATCTCGACCTGAGCCTCGATCCGGCCTTCCTCCCGGCCCTTCTCCCTGCCCTCCTCGCGCGTCTGCTCGGCGAGCGGGTGTCGCCAGAAGTACTGCGTATCCGTCATGAGGTCCCTCCAGATCTGCTGTGCCACGGGGTCCTTCAGGCACGAGTCGACGAACTGCACGAAGACCGCGGCACTCTCCGCGTCGATGGTCCGCAGGGCGGCCACGAGCGATTCCAGTATGGCGGCAGCCTTGCGACCCTTGCCATGTGTCATCGCCGAGAGCACCGCGAGGGGTACGTCCCGCTTGGCCGACCGTTCGTCCGCGATGACCGGCACGTTGTCCGGGCCCAGCACCAGTGGCCGTACCGTGAGCGATGGGCGCCCCCGCACCCCGAGGTGGATGGGCTCCGCCGCCCAGCGCGCCGTTGCTGCGCTCTGGGTGATCACGATGAGCACCGGGTCGCAGTGGTACTTCGTGTAGAGATAACTGAGGTAGTAGGGCCAGCTACGGCGCTTTCCCTCGTCCTTCTTCCCCTGCGACTCGACGACCAGGAGGTACGTCCCCTCGTCGGTCTCCGCCCGTAGCAGCGTGTCCACGCGCCGCTCGACCGGTTCGATCTCCGTGAGGTCGATGTTCATGGCGGCGATCTCGCGCGGCTCAGGGAACGGCACATCCAGCACCTGTTGCAGGGCGTGAGTGAGCAGCGTGGGATCTTTCTGGAAGATGCGATGCAACGCCTCATGCGGCGAGCTGACCATCGGATCTCCTTTCTGTCGGCGTGTTCAACGAGCTAAGCGGCCATCAGTTCGCACCACACGTATTTGCCCCGGTGCCCGAACCTCGCGGACGGCTGCCAGCCCCAGACGTCCGTGCAGGCGCGGACGAGGGCGAGGCCGCGGCCGGTCTCGGTGTCGGGCCTCGTCAAGTGGTGTGGGGGTGCCGGGGGTTCTGGGTCGGCGTCCCAGGCCCCGATCCACAGGGTGTGGGCCGACCAGCGGACACGCAGGGCGGCGGGGCCCTTGGTGTGGAGTACGGCGTTGGCGATCAGCTCCGTGGCGAGGAGCTCGGCGGGGTCGAGGAGGGCGGTCAGGCCGTGCGCGGTGAGGATGAGGCGGAGCGTGCGGCGGGAGACGGTGACGGCTCGGGGGTCGTGGGGGATGTGGAGGACGTACTCCCAGGGTTCGACTGCCGCTTCGGACACGTGTGAACTCCGTTCGGGGGGTGGGGAGTCGGTGGGGGCGGGCGGTGGCATTGCCTCAGCCGTCGTGGCATGGCGGAGAGGTGCGCTTCCGGGGTCCCGACGTCTCGCAGAGTGTGCGGCGCGTCACTGAAAGTAAGGCATGAATTTAGGCCCATGCAACCCACTGTCGTAATCTGGCACCCGAACGTGGCACGGAGACAAGGACGTTGGGGAGTACATGGCGGCGAGGAGTAACCCCTCCGCGAGGCAAGTACGCCTGGGAGTGGAACTACGCAAGCTGCGGGAGGCCGCCGGCCTGAAGGCTCGCGAGGTCGCAGCGTTCCTGAACTCCACCTCGACCCAGATGAGTCAGGTCGAGTCGGGCATCGCGGCCGTCAGCGCGGAGCGCATCCGCCGCCTCGCAGCCCACTACGCCTGCGAGGACGAAGAGTTGATCGACGCGCTCGCGGCGATGGCGGGTGATCGCACACGCGGCTGGTGGAACAAGTACCGGGACGTCCTGCCCCAGGTGAACCTGGACGTGGCGGAGGCGGAGCACCATGCGACGTACCTGCGCGAGGTCGTCATCAACCGCGTCCCCGGACTCCTCCAGACCCCGGACTACGCCCGAGCGGTCTTCGGCTACATGCGCCCGGAGCTGTCCGAGAGCGAGCTTGCACCCCGCGTCGAGTATCGACTGAAGAGGCGTTCGGTCATCGAGGGCCAGGCCCCCACCCCGTACGAGACGACCGTGCACGAGTTCGCCTTGCGCGTCCGAGTGGCCGACCGTCAGACCTCCGCCTCTCAGCTCCGGTGGATTCTGGACCGGATCGAACAAGGCCACGTCAGTGTGCGCGTCATCCCCGTCGACCAGGACGGCTTCGCCGGTGCCGGAGCCTCAATGGTGTACGCGGGTGGTCCGGTGCCGAAGCTGGACACCGTCTTCAGGGACGCCCCCACCGGCGTCGTGTTCATCGATGCGGAACCGCAGCTGCACCGGCTCCGAACACTCCTTCGTAGAGTGGAGTCGGCGGCGCTGGAACCGGTGGCGTCGCGGGACTTCATCCACCGCTTGGCGAAGGAGCTGTGAGGCGACCCATGGACCACACCCCGCGCTGGCAGAAGTCGACGTTCTCCGACGGCGGGGAGGGGGACACGTGCGTCGAACTGACCGTCGCATCTGCCCACTTGATCAGCCTGCGTGAATCCGACACCCCGACTGCCGTCCTCACGACGACCACCGGGCCCATGACGCATCTCCTGCGCGCGATAGCCACCGGCAGATTGACCCAGCGCCGCCCGTGATCACCACCCCGGCTTCGGACGACGGGAGCACAAGGCAACCATGACCGTCCCAGGCCCCTGGCAGAAGTCATCGTTCTCAGGCGGCGGCGAAGGCAACACCTGCCTTGAACTCGTCGCGGCCCCGGACGAGATCCATCTCCGCGAATCCGACACCCCGACCACCCGCCTCCGCACCGCCCCCACCCCCCTCGCCGCTCTCCTCCACCACATAAAGACCCGCGGGTTTCGTACGACAAGCTGAGGTAATCCCCCGGCGACACACGGGGGTTCGCTGGATGGCAGGTCAGGAACGCGCGTTTCTACGGTGGTCCCATGACCACCACCCCCCGCACCGCCCCGACCGCCCTCGTCGCCCTTGCCCTCACGCTTCTTGCCGGTCTCGCACCGGCCCACGCCCGAGCCGGAGCGGACCCCCTGCAACGCGACGCCGACGCCCTGCGGGACAGCGGGGTGACCGGGGTGTCCGTGCGGCTGGACACGCCGCGTCGGACGAAGACCGCCCGCAGTGGTGTGGGGGATCTCCGTACCGGTGCGCCCGTACCACCCGCCGGGTACATCCGGATCGGGAGCACGACGAAGGCCTACGTCGCCACCGTCGTCCTGCAGCTCGTCGGTGAGGGGCGGCTGGCGCTGGAGGACAGTGTGGAGCGGTGGCTTCCGGGGGTGGTGGAGGGGAGCGGGAACGACGGGCGGCGGATCACCGTGCGGCAGTTGCTGCAGCACACCAGTGGGGTGCCCGACTACATCGCCGATGTCGTACCCGAGTTGAGTGCCGCCGGGTACCTGGCGCACCGGTCGACCACCTACACCTCGCGGCAGCGCGTCGCCTTCGCCATGAAGCACCCTCCCGTCTTCGAGCCCGGCGCCCGCTGGGAGTACTCCAACACCAACTACATCCTGGCCGGGATGGTGATCGAGGCGGTCACCGGCAGCGGGTGGGAGGAGGAGGTGCGCAAGCGGATCCTGCGGCCGTTGCGGCTCACGCGGACGTACGCGCCGGGTGACGATCCGACGCTCCCCCGCCCCCACGCCCGTAACTACCAGCAGTTCGAGCCGGGCGACGACGCCCCGATGACCGACACCACCCTCGCCTACCTCCCCTTCGACGGGGACGCCGACGGGTCGATCGTCAGTACGGCCGCCGACACGAACCGCTTCTTCGCCGCACTCCTCGGCGGCCGGCTCCTCGCCCCCGCCCAGCTCGCCGAGATGCGACGCACCGTCGCCGTGCCCGACGCCCCCGACGGCGTACCCGGGTCGCGCTACGGACTCGGGCTGGAGTGGACGCCGTTGACGTGCGGCGGCGGCTACTGGGGCCACAGCGGCAGCAGCTTCGGGGCTCTGACGTGGCCGGGGACGACGCCCGACGGCCGTACCTCCGTCACCGTCGCCGTCCACAGCCGACCCGGCGACGAGAAGACCGCCGTACGACAGATCCGAGGCATCACCGACCTCATCGACCACGCCCTGTGCACCCGCCCCGGCGTCCCCTACGCCTCCGCCCCCGAGTGACCGTGTCGCACCGGCCCCGCCCGGTCCAGCAAGCCCGTGCGGGCCGCCAGTGCCGCCGCCTCCAGGCGGGAGCCCACGCCGAGCTTCATCAGCACGCGCTGGACGTGCGTGCGGGCCGTCGACGGGGCGATGCCCATGCCCGCCGCGATCAGGCGGGTGTCCTCGCCGTCCGCGACCCGGACCAGGACCTCGACCTCGCGCGGGGTCAGCATCTGGAGCAGGCGCTGGCCCTCGTCGTCCGGTTGGGCGGCGGGGTTGAGGAGTTCGCCGAAGGCGCTCTGGAGGAGTTGGGGGGCTACCGCCGCCTCACCCGCCCGCGCCTTCATGATGGCCCGCTCCACGCCCTCGATGCGTTCGTCGTGCCGGACATAGCCCGAGGCTCCCGCGGCGAACGCCGCCGCGATGCCGCGCGGGCTGGGGACCGGTCCGAGGACCAGGACCGCCACCTGCGGGCGTTCGCGCTTGATCTTCACCACCGGGTCGAACATCCCCGGCTCGGCGGGTGTCGCCGTGCCGATCAGGCACACCTCGGGTGCCCTTGTGATCACCAGCTCCGCCGCGCCCGCGGCGGGCGCCGCCGCCGCCAGCACCCGGTGCCCCCGCAGCTTCAACGCCGAGGCCAGCGCCTCGGCCAGCAGTCGGTGGTCGTCGACCACCATCAGCCGCACTCCCATCGAGCCACCCCACCCCCCAGTCCCCCACGGTCCCCCAGATGGTTGCCCACTATGGCCGCCCACCGGACCTCGCGGACAGAAGCCCCCCGACTTCCCGCCGACTCGCCCGCCGACGCCCGCTCTTCATGCCCCCGGAAGCTACACGCTTGTTCGACGTTGCGCTCCCCCTATGGGAGAGAAGTGCCCCGGATTACCGAAATTCCCTCCCATTCGAGCGGGATGAGGGATAAGTGCACGGCCCCGCCCCTGAGCTGGGGCGGGGCCGGAGAAGCAGATCGAGTGAGAGCGAAGGAGGTCGGAGGGGGCGTGTGGGGTTACTTCGCCCCGAAGCCGAGCGCCGTGTACTCCTTCTCGTCGTCCGAGTAGGGCTTGCTGACCAGTTCGGAGCCGATGAACCAGCGTCCGTCGGTGTAGAGCATCTCGCTCATCGTCGGCGTCATCGCGCTGATCGCGCGGAGCACCGACTCCGAGGCCGGGGTCTCCAGCAGCTTGGTCTGCTTCAGCGTCTTGGCGTCGACGGAGACGATCTGGGCGCCCTTGTCGTACGGGCCGTCCTTGAACGCGATGATGTTCGGCCCGTCCATCCGGATCGGGAACAGCTCGTAGTCGTCGCCCGCGTCGACCCGGTCGCCGGTGGACTTACCCGTGGCCAGCGAGAAGGAGACGATCTCGTTGGTGGAGCTGTAGGCGGCGGTGCCGTCGTGGCTCTTGGTCGGCATGTACACCTTGTCGTTGCCGACGTAGATGCCCTTGCAGGCCCAGACCCCGCGGACGGGGCACTCGTAGTCGTACTTGTCGTCCGGGATGGAGATCTTGGCGCGCAGCTTGCCCTTGTCGTCGAGCGAGAAGATGTCGGTCGTGCCGGTCAGCGGGACATCGCTGCCCGTCACCACGCCGAAGACCACAGGGTTCGTGGAGATGATCTTGGCGCGCTGGATGCCGGAGGGCACCTTGTACGTCCACTTGACGCTGCCCGACCTCGGGTCGAGCAGCTGGATCTCGAAGGTCTCGCTGCCGTAGTCGCCGCACTTGCGGACCGCGATCAGCTGGGCGCCGCCCGCGTAGCCCTCGTCGGTGCACTCGCCGGCCTTCGGCGACCACAGCACCTTGCCGGAGTTGACGTCGAACGCGGCGCCGCCGGAGTAGCCGCCGGCCGCGGCGACCGTCGTACCGGAGATGGTGACCTCGCCGAACGGCACCTTGCTGCCGCTGAGGTCGGCGCTCTTGGTCCACACCTCCTTGCCCGTCTCGACGTTGAACGCGGTGACCTCGGAGCAGGGCTGGCGGTCGTCGTTGTTCTTGCGCTTGGCCGACTCCGTCACCACGACGGCGATGCCCTCGGTGGTGATCTCACGGGAGCCCGCGCAGGTCTGACCGGCCAGGTCCAGCGTCCACTTGGACTTCCCGCTGTCCGGGTCGTAGCCGATGATCTTGTTGAGCGCGGCCTTGGCGTACGTGGTCTTCGTCAGCCAGGAGCCCTTGACGCTGTCGATCGTCAGCTTCTCCTTGACCTCGTGCGCCGGCACCTGGAAGAGGAGCTTCGCACTGGTGCTGGAGGGCGCCTTCTCCTGCGCCTGGGTCGGGATCTCCACGCCGCCGCTCGACGAGCCGCCGGACGACGACGAACCGCCCTCGTCGCCCTTGGTGTCGTCCTTGCCGCCGGAGGTGCCCTCCGAACTGGCCGTGTCCTTCTTGCCGTTGTCGTCGTCCCCGCCGGAGGAGGCGTACCAGACACCGCCGCCGACGATCAGCGCGATGGCCGCGACCGCCGCGGTGATGATGATCGCCGTGGAGTTCGGCTTCTTCTTGCCGGGCAGACCGCCGGGCGGGACCTGACCGACCTGAGGCTGCATCGGCATGGTCTGCGGCTGATAGCCGTACGGCTGCTGCCCGTAGGGGCCCGGCTGCTGCGGCTGGCCGTACGGACCGGGCTGCGGCTGGCCGTACGGACCCGGCTGACCGGGCTGGCCCGGGTAGCCGTAGCCGGGCTGCTGCGGCGGGGGCGTCTGCGGGTAGCCGTACCCCGGGCCCGGCGCGGGCGGGCCCTGCGGCGGGGGCGTCGGGGCGCCGAAGCCGCCGGGCGGCGGAGGCGTGGGCGCGCCGAAACCACCCTGCGGCGGCGGGGTGTTCTGCGGCGGCTGCGCGGGCGGCTGTGCCTGGGCCGGGGGCTGGCCCTGGGCCGGGGGCTGGGCGGGCGGCTGGTTCGGGGGCGGGCCCGGCGGCTGGTTCGGCGGGGGCGGCGGCTGCGTCATGACGTGAATACCTCGAAGCGGATCTAGGAGACCTGGGAGGACGGGTGGGGGACGTGCGAAGAGGTCGGCGAAGAGGTCGGCGAAGAGGTCATTTGCCGTACGCCAGCATCAACTTCTCCTTCGCGTCGTCGACACCGTTCAGCAGGGTGGTGGAGATGTAGAAGCGCCCGCCCACGTAGTCGATGGCCTTCGAGTAGAAGGAGCTCTCGATCTCGGCGGCGCTCGCCGGCATCCGGATGAGCACGGTGGCCTTGGGGCTGCCGCCGGTGGTCGGGAAGGACACCACCTGGCCGCCCGCGTCGCGCGAGGGCTCCACGTACGCGAGGAGCTTCCCGCCCTCGATCTTCACCGGGGTGATCTCGGCGTCGGCGGAGGGCGACTTGACACGCCACTTCTCCTTGCCGGTGGAGAGGTTCAGCGCGACGATCTCGTTCGTGCCGTCCTTCTCCTCGGTCGGCAGGTACAGGGTGTTCGCGTCGGCCGCGACACCCGTGCAGCCCTGCATGTCGCGGGTGAGGATCCCGCCGTCGCACTCGGGCGCGAACGTGGCGTCGGATTCGACCTGCGAGCGCGTGGAGCCGTCGGCCTTGAGCGTGGAGATGTTCCAGGTGTTCTCCTCCTCGTTGGTGAGGTAGAGAACGACCGGGTCGACCGAGTACGCGTGCTCGACCTTCCAGCCCTTGGGGATCTTCCGCGTCCACTTGGCCTTGCCGGTCCTCGGGTCCAGCTCCTGGACCTCGTCGTGCTCCTTGTCGGTGGTCACCGCGCAGGAGGAGACCAGGATCAGCCGCGCGCCGCCCGCGAACCCGGCCGGGTAGCAGGACTGGCCGTAACTCTTCTTGTCGAACAGCTTCTTGCCGGTGTTGATGTCGTACGCCGTGCCGGACTGCGAGCGGCCCACCATCAGCGTGTCGCCGGTGACGGACAGCCCGACACTGATGTTGCTGTCGAAGAGTTCGCCCTCCTCGACCTCCACCTGCCAGCCCTTGTCACCGGTGTTGAGGTCGATCTGCTGGAGCTGGTCGCACTCGGCGTTCTTCGAGGTGCTCTTCTGGTACGAGATCACGACCCGGTCGTCGGCGGTCGCCGTCGGCGTGACCGTGCAGATCTTGCCCGGGAACTCGATCGGGTCCCAGGCGGGGTTGCCGTCGGCCACGTCGTACGCGAACAGCTGCTTGTACGCGGGCTTCACCGCGACCTTGTCGGTGACCCACAGGCCGGGGGCGCTCGCGCCGGAACCGGGGGCGTCCGGGGCGCTCTTGTACCAGAGCACCTTCGCCTCGCCGTCCTCGCGGTCCGCGTTGAGGTCGGAGACGTCGAGGTCCTCGCCGCCGTCGCCGCTGCCGTCGCCCTGGTTCACGGGCGTGGAGGGGTCGGGGGTGGGCTTGTCGTCCGCGCTCGGGCTCGCGCTCTCCTTGGCGACCGGCTTCTTCTCGTCGTCACCGCCGAGGCCCGTCGCCGCGAACACCGCGCCGCCGACCACGAGCAGCGCGACCACGGCGGCACCGATCACCAGCGCGGGCCGGCCCTTGAGGGGGTTCTTCGCACCGCCGGTTCCGCCACCGCCACCGACCGGCGGGGTGGGCGCGCCCGCGTACTGCGCCTGCGGATAGCCGTAACCGGCCTGCGACGCGGGGTTGTACGGGCCGGGCTGCGCGTAGGGACCGGGCTGCTGCGGCTGACCGTACGGGCCCGGCTGCTGCGGCTGGCCGTACGGGCCGGGTGGCGGGGTGTACGGACCCGGCTGCGCGGGCGGCTGAGGCTGCTGGGGGTACCCGTAGCCGGGACCCGGAGCGGGCGGGCCCTGCGGCGAAGGTGTCTGCGGGTAGCCGTACGGCTGCGGCGGCGACTGCCCCGGTTGCGGATGTGACGGCGGTGGCGGGTTCTGTGGTGTCCCGTAGCCGCCCTGCGACGGCTGATCGGGTGGCTGAACCATCAGCGCTCTCCCCCTGTTCGCTGTGTGTTCGCTTTTTTCGAGCCACCCGTGATCACGCGTGGTGTCGCTTTTCGGACTGTCTCGGACTGTCTCGGACTGCCGAAACTCTTCTCAGACGGCTCTTTCTATCACTGTGACGTTCCTACGCACGGGGCCGGTCGCTCCCCTGTTCCCAAGGGAGAACCGGCCCGTGATGCCCTCGTTACGCTCCTCCACGCCCCCTTCACGGGACGTGCGCCCTATGCCCGCAGCGGAGTGTTCACGCGTCCTCGGCGAGTTCAAGCCACCGCATCTCCAGCTCCTCCTTCTCCCCGGCCAACGCCCTCAACTCGGCGTCCAACTCACCCACCTTGGAGAAGTCCGTCGCGTTCTCGGCGATCCGCGCGTGCAACTTCGCCTCCTTCTCGGAGACCTTGTCCAACTGCCGCTCGATCTTCTGCAGTTCCTTCTTCGCGGCACGCGAGTCCGCGGCGGAGACGGCCTTCTCCGCCTTCTCCGAGGCGGCCTTCACGGCCACCGGCGAGGCGGCGGCGGCGACTTCCTCCATCTTGTGCCGCCGCTCGATGTACTCGTCGATCCCGCGCGGCAGCATCCGCAGCGCCGCGTCCCCGAGCAGCGCGAACACCTTGTCGGTCGTGCGCTCGACGAAGAACCGGTCGTGGGAGATCACGACCATCGACCCGGGCCACCCGTCGAGCAGGTCCTCCAGCTGGGTGAGGGTCTCGATGTCGAGGTCGTTGGTCGGCTCGTCGAGGAAGAGGACGTTGGGCTCGTCCATCAGCAGCCGCAGCAGCTG
Source organism: Streptomyces phaeolivaceus (assembly GCF_009184865.1). Classification (NCBI taxonomy): domain Bacteria; kingdom Bacillati; phylum Actinomycetota; class Actinomycetes; order Kitasatosporales; family Streptomycetaceae; genus Streptomyces; species Streptomyces phaeolivaceus. Next base: position 4,134,105 of record NZ_CP045096.1, read on the forward strand.
GAGCCGCCGCCGCTCACCACCGCTGAGGTCGCTCACCGGCGTCCACTGCTTCTCCTTGTTGAAGCCGAAGGTCTCGCAGAGCTGCCCCGCCGTCAGCTCGCGCCCCTTGCCGAGGTCGACGCGGTCGCGGATCTGCTGCACGGCCTGGAGGACCCGCAGGTTCGGGTCGAGTTCGGCGACCTCCTGGGAGAGGTAGGCGAGCTTGACGGTCTTGCCGGTGACGACCCGCCCGGCGGCCGGCTGCTTCTCCCCCTCGCTGCGCGCGGCGTCCGCCATGGCCCGCAGCAGGGAGGTCTTGCCCGCGCCGTTGACACCGACGAGGCCGACGCGGTCGCCCGGCCCGAGCTGCCAGGTCAGATGCTTCAGCAGCACCTTCGGCCCGGCCTGCACGGTGACGTTCTCCAGGTCGAACACGGTCTTGCCGAGCCGGGACGAGGCGAACTTCATCAGCTCGCTCGTGTCACGCGGCGGCGGTACGTCCGCGATCAGCTCGTTGGCCGCCTCGACGCGGAAGCGCGGCTTCGACGTACGGGCGGGGGCGCCGCGCCGCAGCCAGGCCAGCTCCTTGCGGACCAGGTTCTGCCGCTTGGTCTCCTCGGTGGCGGCGATCCGCTCCCGCTCGGCGCGGGCGAAGACGTAGTCGGAGTAGCCGCCCTCGTACTCGAAGACCGAGCCCTTCTGCACGTCCCACATCCGGGTGCAGACCTGGTCCAGGAACCACCGGTCGTGGGTGACGCAGACGAGCGCGGAGCGGCGCTCGCGCAGATGGTTCGCGAGCCAGGAGATGCCTTCCACGTCCAGGTGGTTGGTGGGCTCGTCGAGGACGATCAGGTCCTGCTCCTCGATGAGCAGCTTGGCGAGCGCGATGCGCCGGCGCTCGCCGCCGGAGAGGGGGCCGATGACGGTGTCGAGGCCCTGCGGGAAGCCGGGCAGGTCGAGCCCGCCGAACAGCCCCGTCAGTACGTCCCTGATCTTGGCGTTGCCCGCCCACTCGTGGTCCGCCATGTCCCGGATGACCTCGTGCCGGACGGTGGCGGTCGGGTCGAGGGAGTCGTGCTGGGTGAGCACTCCGGCGTGCAGTCCGCCGGAGTGGGTGACCCGGCCGGAGTCGGCCTCCTCCAGCTTGGCGAGCATCCGGATCAGGGTGGTCTTGCCGTCCCCGTTCCGCCCCACGACGCCGATCCGGTCCCCTTCGGAGACGCCGAGCGAGACCCCGTCGAGCAGGGCGCGGGTGCCGTACACCTTGCTGACGTTCTCGACATTGACCAGGTTGACGGCCATTACTCTCCTGCCACGGGGACGATCGACCCTCCAGGGTAGTCGGCGGGGCGGGAGGGCGTGACGGGCCCTAACCCCGGTGGGCGGTGGCCGCGCGCAGGTGGCGGCCTCGTCGGGTGAGGCCCCAGGGCTTGAGTACCGAGATCACCGTCATGAAGACGTACGCGGACAGTGAGACGAGCGGTCCGAAGAGGACGTCTCCCGCGTCCGGCAGCGGGCCGCCCGCCGCGACGGCGGTGACGGCCGTGTTCACGCCGGGGCGCAGGGCGAGGACGGTGGCGGTGAGGGTGGCCAGGGTCAGCCAGAACTTCGTCCAGACCCAGCGGTGGCGGGCCAGCCCCCACTTCGTGCCCAGCGACAGTGCCAGCCCGCTGGCGAAGGTCATGACACCGACCGGGATCAGCAGCCAGTCCGCGAACAGCTCCATGGCCCGGACGGACGCCTCCACGGTGACCGCCGCCCCGGTGGTGCCCGCGGTGACCCCGAGCGCCAGCAGCCCGAGCGTGAGCCCGAGCCAGGCGGCGGAGACGGCGACATGGACGACGAGGAGGGCCCGGCGTACGGGACGGCTTGTCTTCATACGCCCACCGTGCCGGGCGGGGGCACCGGGGTCGTCTGCCGGCGGGAGTATCCGGGGGTACGGGGGTGGGAGTACGGGGTGGGAGTACGGGGTGGGAGTACGGGGTGGGAGTACGGGGTGGTGGTCGGGTGCGGGTGCGTGGGGCTTCTCGCGCAGTTCCCCGCGCCCCTGAAAAAGCAGGGCCGCGCCCCTGCTTTTTCGGCCGAAGAGCACGGGGCGCAGCCCCTGCTCCTCAGGGGCGCGGGCAGCGGCGACACCGGCTCGGCGTTCGAGTCGACCACCGATGTCTCGATTCCCGACGCCGGGTCCGCCGTCTACTCGCCCGTCACCGTCAGCGGTCTCACCGGCAGCGCCCCCAGCGACCTGTCCGTGTACGTCAACATCGTCCACACCTACCGCGGTGACCTGGTCATCGACCTCGTCGCCCCGGACGGCTCGACCCACCGCCTGAAGAGCAGCGGCTCCTCCGACTCCACGGACAACGTCGACGCCACCTACACGGTCGACGCGTCCAGCGAGACCACGGTCAACGGCACCTGGCAGCTGAAGGTCCAGGACGTCTACAGCGCCGACACCGGCTGCATCAACAGCTGGAAGCCGACCTTCTAGGCCGACCGTAGCGACGCGGGAACGAAAACGCCGTGCGCCCCGGGGACACCATCACCCGAGGCGCACGGCGGTTCCGCGAGATGCCTAGGGCCGGCGCCGCTGCTGGATCAGTGCCGAGGCCGGGGCCAGGGAGCGGGCGTCGTCGGTCGGTTCCTGGTGGACGGGCATGTCGTCACGGATCAGGTGCTCGGGGATGAAGACGGCCGCGGCGACGCCCCCGTCGGTCGAGTGGCGCAGCTCGACGCGCAGACCCTGGCGGTCGGCGAGGCGGTTGACCACGACCAGGCCGATCTGCTTGGCGTCGAGCAGGTCGACCCGCTCCGACTGGATCTTGCGGTTGGCGTCGGCCATCGCCTCGTCGTTCATGCCGAAGCCGCTGTCATCGATCTCGATGAGGACGCCGTCGCGCAGCCGGGCGGCGCGCAACTGCACCTTGGTGGAGGGCGGGGAGAACGCGGCGGCGTTCTCGACGAGTTCGGCCAGCAGATGGATGACGTCGGCGACGGAACCGCCGTTCAGCGACACCTTCGGCGAGGCCCAGATCTGCACCCGGGTCGCGTCCTCGATCTCGGCGACGGCGGCCCGCAGCACGTCCGACAGCGCGATCGGGTCCCGCCAGCCACGGCCGGGGGCGATCCCGGAGAGGATCAGCAGCGACTCGGAGTGGCGCCGCATCCGGGTGGCCAGATAGTCGACGCGGTAGAGGTCGTACAGCTCGGTGTGGTTGTACTGTTCCCGCTGCCGCTGCTCCATCACGCTGAGCAGATCGAGCTGCCGGTGCAGCAGCACCTGACTGCGGCGGGCGAGGCTGACGTACACCCCGGAGATCCCGCTGAGGAGTTCGGCGCGCTCGGAGGCCGCCTTCAGCGCGGCCCGCTGCACGGCCGTCAACGCGGTGCCCACCTGGGCGAGTTCGTCACCGGCGAGGCGCCGCATCGGGGCCTCGGCGTCGATGTCCACGCCCTGCCCGGCGTGCAGCTTGCGCATGGCCTGGGGCAGCCGGCGCCCGGCGACCTCCAGGGCGGAGTTGCGCAGATCGAGGAGTTCGACGATGAGGCCGCGCCCGACGCCCACGGAGACGAGGAGCGACAGGAGTACGCCGACCAGGCCGAGGACGACGGCGACACCGGACGCGCCGAGCGTGTCCCAGCCGAAGACGTCCGCCTTGGCCGCCGCGCCCGTGCCCGCGTCCTCCTCCGCCTCGGCCAGCCCCTTCAGCACGGCCTGCGACGAGGCGTCCCAGTCCTTCAGCACGGCCGCCGACACCGGCCCCGCTCCCACGTCGGTCACCCCGTCCTCGACCTTGCCGAGGGTGGTGTAAATGTCGCTGTCCAGCAGCACGTTGTACGCGGGCTGGTGCTCGGCCCGGAGGTCCGCGATCGCGGGCCTCAGCAGCTCGCGCTGGGTGGCGACGGCGCCGACGAACAGCGCGTACTGCTCCTTGGTCAGCGTCCCGGACGCGGTGGCGGCGGCCAGCAGCGCCTGCTCGCGGGCCACGGCGTCCCGGACCCGGGAGAGTTCGAGGACGACCCGCGCCTCGGAGGTCGCGTCGGTGCCCTTCTCGCTGGTCAGCGCACCGGTCACGGCGAAGGCGTGATCGATGACCGCCGAGTACTTGGTGTACGCCGTCGAGACCGCGTTCCGCGTGCCCGCCCCGGTGGTGTCCGCGCGCAGGGCGGCGAGATCGCTGAAGTCGCCTTCGAGGGTCTCCAGTCGGCCGGGCAGACCCGTGTCGATGAGGCCCGCGTCCGAACTGGACGAGTTGAGGCCCGTGCGGAGCGCGGTCACCGCCTTGTCGGTGGCCTGCTGATCGGCCCTCAGCTCGTCGAACCCCGTGTCGCTGCGCCTGGCGGCGTACCGCATCGCGGCCGTCCGCTCGTTCTGCAGCACGGTCACGAACTCGGCGACCGGCGCCAGCAGTTCACTGTTGACATCCTTGGCCCGCTCGGTGTCGCCGATCGCGGCCACGGTCGTCACGGCGGCATAGCTCCACAACGCCATCAGCGACACGATGGGCAGCATCAGCAGCGCGACGATCTTCGCCCGCACGGACCGAGGACGCAACAGCCGGGAGCTTGCACGGAAGATTCTCATTGGGGACCTCGCTGAGAAAGGGCGGATCGAGCGCCCCAAAGGGGCGCGGGGAACTGCGCGACCAGCCCCCACCGGGCCCGCAGACAATCACTGAACGTCGAACGGAAGGCTTACGCCGTCGACAACTCGACCTCACGCAGCAGCTCATCGGCGAAAGAGGACTCCGCCCGCTTCCCCGTCGGCGACAACGCCACATACGCCGAGGTCAGGAAGAGGAACGAGCCCAGCATCACGGCGAGCGGGAACAGGAACTCCGTCGCGGTCGCCCCCGCCAACCGCGCCGTGCTGGGCGCGAGATCGATGCTCACGGCGTACATCGCGGTGTAGTGCATGCTGCTCACCGCGAGCCCCATGACGAGTGCGGCGAGCGCGGCGAGCACTCCCCCGCGCACGACCAGCGTCAGCGTCAACGCGGCGGTGGCGGCGACGACCGCGATCACCACGGAGGCGATGACCAGGGACGGGTCGTAGTCGATCCGGCCGTGGAGATTGAGCGCGGCCATGCCGGTGTAGTGCATCGCGGCCACGCCGAGCCCGGTGCCGAGGCCGCCGAAGGCCACCGCGCGGACCCGGGAGCGGCCGTAACCGGCGGTGAAGACACCGGCGCTGACCACGGCGATCGCCATGACCAGGCTGAGGACGGTCATCGGGACGTCGTAGCGGATCGGCGTCCCCTCCACCCCGAAGCCCATCATCGCGACGAAGTGCATGGTCCAGATGCCCGAGCCGATCGCGAACGAGGCCAGCGTCAGCCAGTTCCGCTTCGAGGCGCCGTCCGCCTCAAGTGCCCTGACGGTGCAGCGCAGTCCGAGCGCGGAGCCGACGCAGGCCATGACGTAGGAGAGGACGGGGGTGACCCATCCGGCGCTGAAGTGGTCCATGTGTCCCATGAGGAACCCCTCTCGCCCGCCGCGGGGACGACACCACGCGCACGGGAAGTACCGCCGGTAACGAGGCACCGGGGATCGAGATCATGCCACCCGAAAACGACGGGCAGATCACCCTAAAGGGGCCCAGAGGGGATTTTGCCGAACATTAAAATACTGTGGCGTGGATTACAAACTGAGGGGTACGTCAGACCATTGCCTGACCTGCACATTTCCTCCACCGGTCCGCCTCGGTCAGGCACTTGACCGTTCACCACGACCAATGAGTTCCACCAGCGCCCACCCGGCCAGGGTCATCGCCACCGCCACCGGAGCGGTCACCTGGACGGCGATCAGCAGGGCCGAACGCCCTTCGAAGAGTCCACCGAACCCGACCATGGACAGCCCGAGCACACCGAAGAGGCACAGGGTCGCCCCAAGTGCGGCTGCGGGCCCGGAAAACGCGCCCGACCTGCGCGAACTCCCCGCCCGCGTACGGGCCGACCGCCCGCCGGGCCGTGCGGCGGACCGCGCCGCGGGCCGTTCGAAGCTCCGGAACACGGCGACGAGCCCGGCCGTCAGCACGGCCGCGGCCCCTATCCGCAGCGGCAGTTGGAGCCACCAGTCGCCCGACGCGGGCGCGGGCAGGTCGACTTCGAGGGCGAGCAGCACACCGTAGACGCCGAGCATGGCCGAAAGGTGCCACAGGAACGCGGTCATCGAGACTCCGTTGGCCGCCACGACCGTCCGCCACACCTTCGGCCGCTCCAGCCATCGCGCGACCGGCCCCCGCAGCCACTCCACCGCGCCGACCAGCCACAGCCCGTGGCACAGCAGCGCGAAGGTCGGCGGCGCCATGTTCGACACCTTCTCGCCCGGCATCCCGACCATCGACAGCGGATACGGCCCGTACGCCACCAGCAGCGCGGCCCCCGCGAGCCCGGCCCCGGCGAGGAGGTACGGCCGGGTCAGCCGCCCGTCGGCGCGCAGGAACCCGAGTTGATGGATCGCGAGCCATACGAAGGCGAAGTCGAGGAACTCGACGAACGGCACGTCGAGCGCGAAGCGCAGCACGTCCACGAGCGCGGCGGCGGCCACGAGCCCCCCGAACGCGCCCCACCCGTATCGCTCGTGCAGCTTCAGCAGCGGCGGGGTGAAGGCGACCATCGCCAGGTAGACGCCGATGAACCAGAGCGGTTGGGCGACGAGTCGCAGCGCCACGTCGAGCAGTCCGCCGCCCCGGCCCGTGAGATGGAGGAGGACGGCGGCGGCGCCCCACACCCCTATGAACACCATGGTCGGCCGGAGCAGCCGCTGGAGGCGGACGCGCAGGAAGGCGGGGTAGACCGAACCCCCGTCCGGGGACTTGCGGCTGAGCGAGCGGTAGGCGAGGGCGTGCGAGAAGCCGCCGACGAAGAAGAACACCGGCATGATCTGCAGGGCCCAGGTGAGGATCTGGAGCCGCGGCTCGACGGCGAGGAGGTTCCCCACCTCGACCCCGCCACCACTGGCGCCGTCGCCGCCGGTGGTCACGGCCGCCATCAGCCAGTGCCCGAGCACGACCGTGCCGAGAGAGGCGACGCGGAGGAGGTCGACATACCGGTCACGGGTGGACGGGGTGGCGGCGGCGAGTTCGCGCGCGCCGACACCGGTCCTCGCGCTGGCTGTTGCGGTCATGGGAGTACGGTCGCGCGGGCGCCGGGGCGGGCGGCAGCGCTCCCGTACTCAGCTCATGTCTGAGTACCTACGGTCGGACCGCCGGAAGCACGGTCGCCCCCGGCGCGGGCGAGGCGGCCACCCGCGCGGCCTCGCAGGTGCCGGACGCGAGGAGGCGCTCGGCGACGGTACGGGCCGAGTCGGCGTCCCGGGTGAGGAAGGCCGTGGTCGGGCCCGAGCCGGAGACGAGCGCGGCGAGCGCGCCGGCGGCACGGCCCACGGCGAGCGTGTCGGCCAGCCTCGGGAACAGGGAAAGGGCGGCGGGCTGAAGGCCGTTGGAGCCAGGCAGGAAGGCCGCGAGCGCGTCGACGTCACCCTTGGCGAGCGCGTCCAGCAACACCTGGGAGGCGACGGGTTCGGGGACGACGTCGTGCGCGTGCAGCCGGTCGAACTCGCGGTAGACGGCAGGGGTGGAGAGCCCGCCGTCGGCGACGGCGAACACCCAGTGGAAGGTCCCGCCGACGTCGAGGGGCTGGAGCCGCTCGCCGCGCCCGGTCCCGAGAGCGGCCCCGCCCACCAGGCCGAACGGCACATCGCTGCCCAACTCGGCGCAGATGTCGAGGAGTTCGGCGCGCGAGGCGTTCGTCCCCCACAGCGTGTCGCAGGCCAGGAGCGCACCGGCCGCGTCCGCGCTGCCGCCGGCCATACCGCCCGCGACGGGGATGTCCTTGGCGATGTGGAGGTGGACGGCCGCCTCGACGCCATGGCGTGCGGCCAGCGCGAGCGCGGCGCGGGCGGCGAGGTTCGTGGCGTCCAGCGGGACCTGGTCGGCGCCGGGGCCCTCGCAGGTGACGGTCAGTTCGTCGGCGGGGGTGGCGGTGACCTCGTCGTACAGCCCGACGGCGAGGAAGACGTTGGCCAGGTCGTGGAAGCCGTCGGGCCGGGCACCGCCGACCGCGAGCTGGACGTTGACCTTGGCGGGGACGCGAACGGTGACGCTCACGGCTGACGGGACTCCTCGTGGTCGGTGCTGCTGTCGGTGCTGCTGTCGGTCCCGGTGTCGGCGGCGGGGTCGGTGACGCGGTTCTCGGCGATGGCGGCGAACTCCTCGACCGTCAGGGACTCGCCGCGGGCCTGCGGGGAGACCCCGGCGGCGACGAGCGCGGCCTCGGCGGCGGCGGCCGAACCGGCCCACCCGGCGAGCGCGGCGCGCAGCGTCTTGCGGCGCTGGGCGAAGGCCGCGTCGACGACCGCGAACACCTCCCGCCGGTCGGCGGTGGTCTTGAGCGGCTCGGCCCGGCGGACCAGCGAGACAAGGCCGCTGTCGACGTTCGGCGCCGGCCAGAAGACGTTCCGCCCGATCGCGCCGGCCCGCTTGACCCGCGCGTACCAGTTCGCCTTCACCGACGGCACCCCGTACACCTTCGAGCCCGGCCCGGCGGCGAGCCGGTCGGCGACCTCCGCCTGGACCATCACGAGGGTGCGCTCGATGGAGGGGAAGGTCTCCAGCATGTGCAGCAGGACGGGGACGGCGACGTTGTACGGGAGGTTCGCGACGAGCGCCGTGGGCGGAGGGCCGGGAAGCTCGGTCACCTGCATCGCGTCCGAGTGCACGAGGGCGAAACGGGCGGCGCGGGCGGGCATCCGGGCGGTGATCGTCGCGGGCAGCGCGGCGGCGAGGACGTCGTCGATCTCGACGGCGGTGACCCGGTCCGCGACCTCCAGCAGGGCCAGGGTGAGCGAGCCGAGACCCGGGCCCACCTCGACGACCGTGTCCTCCGGGCGCACGTCGGCGGTCCGCACGATCCGGCGGACCGTGTTCGCGTCGATCACGAAGTTCTGGCCACGCTGCTTGGTGGGGCGCACGCCGAGCGCTGCCGCGAGTTCGCGGACGTCGGCGGGGCCCAGGAGGGCGTCGGGGGAGGGGCTGGTCACGGCACAAGGGTACGGGTTGGGGCCGGGGCGCCTGACAGCTCGGGGGTGCGGGTGCGTGGGCGAGCGCGGCCCGGTGGGGCTTCTCGCGCAGTTCCCCGCGCCCCTGAAAAGCAGGGGCTGCGCCCCCTGCTTTTCAGGCCCGCGGGGCCGTGGTCTTTCAGGCCCGCAGGGCCGTGGTCTTTCAGGGGCGCGGGGCCATGGTCTTTCAGGGGCGCGGGGAACTGCGCGAGAAGCCCCACGCACCCGCAGCCGCCAACGCAGCCGCCAACGCACCCGCACCCCACTAGGCGCCCCTCACCCCCGCAACCTGGCCCCGCAATGCGGCCAAGGACTCGCCCCCCGCTGCACATACAGCTTCTTCGCCCGCAGCGTCTGCTCACCCGCGGACGCGTCCTGGGGCCGCCCACTACCCCCCAGGCTCTGCCAGGTCCGCGTATCGAACTGGTACAGCCCGCCGTACGTCCCGGAGGGATCGACCGCGTTGGGACGGCCCCCCGACTCGCACGCCGCCAACCCCGACCAGTTCAACCCCTCCGCCCCGGCCACCGACGTCGGAATCGCCTTCGTCCCCACCTTCACCACCTGGTCCCGAGGCTCACGCACGATCTCGGTCCGCAGCAACCGGGGCCGCTGCTTGACCCCGTTGACCGTCCGCAGCGCGTAGGTGACCCGCCGCGTCCCCACGGCCCCGGCCCGCTCGACGACCTCCGTGCCCCGGAAGAGGGAGGGATCGTCGACGCGCCGCACCCGGAACGGAATCGGCACCTCGCGCACCTCCGTCGACCCGGTCACCCGCAGCACGGTCACCGTCTGCCCGTCCCGGGGGAAGCTCGACCACTCGGCCGAGGTGGTGTCCTCCCCGCGCAGGGTGACCCCGGCCTGCTCCACGGCCTCCCCCACGGTCGCCGCGTTCGTCCGGATCGTCCGTGTCCGCCCGTCCGCCATGATCGTGACGGTGCGCTCGGTACGGACGTCCAGCGCCAGCCCCTCCCGCCCGATCCGCTGGGAGCGCGAGGTCGAGACGTACGCGCCCTCCGCACGCACCCCGAGCTGCTGAAGCGCCCCGTCCACCGTGTGCGCGGTCGTCCACACCTTGCGCCGCTGGCCGTCCAGGGTGAGGGCGACGGGCCGCCCGTAGTGCACGGCGACCTCGTCACCGCTGCTCAGCGCGGTGCCGGGGGCGGGCGCGATCACATCGTGGGCGCCGAAGGCGACCCCCTCGTCGGCGAGCAGTTCGGAGACGTCGTCGGCGAAGGTGTGCAGCGTGCGCGGGCGCCCGTCGACGGTCAGCTCGATCGCCTTGTCCTTCGCCACGAACGCGGAGGTCCCACCCGCGAGGAACGCCACCACCAGCGCCTGCGGCACCAGCCGCCGCAGCGAACCGGACCGGTCTGCGGCCCGTCTGCGCCGTACGGCCCGCCGGGAGGAGGCCCGGCCTCCGCCGGGAGGCCCTTCCGGCCGGAGATCCTCATAGGCCGGCCGGTAGGTGTCCGCGTACACCCCGTAGGGCGGCGTCTCGGCCTCGTACGACGACGACCGCACGTCCGACCGCACGTCCGACCGCACGTTCGGCTGCACATTCGACGGCTGCGCATTGCTCACGACGACACGCTCCAGAGGGGATCCGGGTCCGGGTCGGGCGACGTGAACCTAGCGGACTCCGGTCACCCTCCAAAGCAACGCGGTCACGCAGTGTCGCGACACGGGCCGCTGATCATCTTTTTGGGTCCCCCGGACGGCCGATACGACGTGACCCCTCAGTAATCGAACGCCCTCGCCGTGTTCGCCGCGATCGCCGTCGCCAGCGCGTCCTCGCCGATGCCCCGGACCGCCGCCATCGCCCGAACCGTGACCGGAATGAGATACGGCGCGTTGGGCCGTCCGCGGTACGGCGCGGGTGTCAGGAACGGCGCGTCGGTCTCGACGAGGACGAGTTCGAGGGGCGCGACGGCGAGGGCGTCGCGCAGCGGCTGCGCGTTCTTGAAGGTCATGTTCCCGGCGAACGACATGAAGTAGCCGTGCGCGGCGCAGACGGCGGCCATGTCGGCGTCGCCGGAGTAGCAGTGGAAGAGGGTCCGCTCGGGCGCGCCCTCCTCCTTCAGGATCCGCAACACGTCGTCGTGGGCGTCGCGGTCGTGGATGACCAGCGCCTTGCCGTGCCGTTTGGCGATCTCGATGTGCGCGCGGAAGGAGCGCTCCTGGGCGGTCTTGCCCTCCGGCCCGGTCCTGAAGTAGTCGAGGCCCGTCTCTCCGACCCCCTTGACCTGTGGCAACGCGGCCAGCCGGTCGATCTCGGCGAGCGCGTCGTCGAGCGCCGTGTCCCCGCCGGGTGTACGGGCGCCCTGCCGGGACCAGCCGTCGGGGTCGCCGTGGACGATGCGGGGTGCCTCGTTCGGGTGCAGCGCGACCGTCGCGTGCACGGCCGCGTGGCGCTCGGCCGTCTCGGCGGCCCAGCGCGAGCCCTTGAGGTCGCAGCCGACCTGGACGACCGTCGTCACCCCCACGGCGGCGGCCTTCGCGAGGCCCTCCTCGACCGTGCCGGACTGCATGTCCAGATGGGTGTGCGAATCCGCGACCGGCACCCCGAGGGGCACGGGCAGCGGGGGCGCGGCGTTCTTCTCGTTCTTGACGCTCTTGCCGGAGGCGTTGCCGGACGCGTTGCCGGAGTCCTTGCCGGAGTCGTTCGAAGGCATGCCCCGATCCTACGAATCGCGCCGATCGCGCGGATCGCGGGAGCGGGGCATGCCCTCCAGGCTCACTGGGGGAGGATCAGCTCGCCTTGCGGTGGAACGGGTGCAGGAGATCCGACAGGTGCCAGTGGTGGTGCTCCTTGGCCTCCGCCGTGTCGCCCGTCCCGGTCGCGTCGGCGTCGGCGTCGGCGTCCGCCACGGGGCGGGGCTTCGGCAGGTGCCGGCGGCGCTCGGCGTCCCGAATCGACGCCACCTGGCCCGCCCGCATGATCCGGACGACATGACCGTCGCAGTTCTGGCACGCCGGCCTCGACAGCGGGGACGGCACGACCTTGCCGTCGGCCACGTACATCACGAAGTCCCGGCCCTGGGCGTCGTTGTGGTGCTCGATCTCGTACGACTGCTCCCAGCCGTGCCCGCAGCGCATGCACGCGAACGCGTACGACTCGTGAACGACGGCGGTGGCGGTGTCGCGCAGCACCGCGCGCTCTGCGATCTCGGTCATTGCCAGCTCCTCTGGTCCGCTGGACGGTGAGGACGTGGACGTCCTCACCACCCAGTGGACGCCCGAGCGGACCCCTCGCGCACCCCACCTGCCGACTGTTGAAGCGCATTTGGCCTCCCCTTGTGGGAAGCCCGCCCGTAGCAGGGCTGCGCTTTGCTCGGCTTTGCCGCGGCATGGGTCTGAGCGGATTTCGGCTGCGGGTGGGTGGGGGCTGGTCGCGCAGTTCCCCGCGCCCCTGAAAAGCACGGGCTGCGCCCCCTGCCTCTCAGGCCCGCAGGGGCCGTGGTCTTTTCAGGCCCGCAGGGGCCTGGTCTTTTAGGGCAAGGCCGTGAAGTTAGGGCTTTGGGAGCGTTGGCAAGTGCGCTCTGGTTCTATGGCTTCTTGGAACGTGGGAAGCGGAGCCCCGGTAGAACTGGCAGTCGACCAAGACAGCCGTTCACAGGACCGGAGGCTCCGCTGTCCGATCAGTGTGTCATCACGCGGGAAATCACGGTAGCCAAGGGCGTGTTCGCCCCGGGGCATCTGGGGGAACTCACCCGGATCATCCCGTTCGAGATGGTCGATGCGGTCCTTGCCGAGACCGGTGCTGTCCAGCAACGGCTGCGGAAGATTCCCGCCCGGGTGGTGGTCTACCTGCTGCTGGCCGCGGCCCTGTTCGAGGACTGCGGCTACCTGGCCGTCTGGCGCAGGCTCACCGCCGCGCTGGAGACGATACCGGTCGTGAAGATCACCGGCGCGGGGCTCTGGGACGCCCGCAGGCGTCTGGGCGTGCGGCCCATGCGGGCCCTGTTCGATCTGCTGCGCGGGCCGGCCACGGTGATCCGCACCCGCGGCGCCCGCTTCAAGGGCCTGCTGGCCGTTGCGATCGACGGCACCTACCTCGACGTTCCCGACAGCCCGCCGCACCGGGCCCGTCTGGGCAAGGGGTCCAACCGGTTCGGAACTGCCGGCTACCCGCAGATCTGCCTGACCGCGCTGGTGGCCTGTGGCACCCGGGCGATCCTGGATGCCGCCTTCGGACCGCGCTCCCAGGGAGAGACCGGACACGGCAGGCGGCTCATGCGCTCCCTGCACGCCGGAATGATCGTCCTGCTGGACCGGGGCTTTTCGGGCAACGCGTTCCTGACAGCCGTCGCCGCCACCGAAGCCTCCTTCCTCGCACGCATCACTGCCACCCGCAAACCTCCCGTCCTGGCCCGCTTCGGCGACGGCTCCCACCTCTCCCGCTTCGGCGCCCTCGAGGTCCGCATCATCGAATGCGAGATCACCGTCACCACCAGCCAGGGCCGCCGCACCGGGCTCTACCGGCTGGCCACCAACCTCCTGGACCACCACCGCTACCCGGCATCCGACCTGGTCAGTCTGTATCACGAGCGGTGGGAAGTGGAGTCCGCCTACTTCGCGATCAAGAAAACGATGCTGGGCCGGCGGGTCCTGCGCTCCACCACTCCGCCCGGCATCGCCCAGGAGGTCTACGCCCTGCTGAGCGCCTACCAGGCCCTGCGGATCGCTATCGCCGACGCCACCGGGGCCACACCCGGAACAGACCCGGACCGGGCCAGCTTCAGCGTTGCCCTGCGATGCGCCCGCGACCAGATCGTCCAGGCCGCGGGCATCATCGCCGGCACCACGATCGACCTCGTCGGGACGATCGGCCGAACCGTCCTGGAACACCTCATGCCCGCCCGCCGCCTCCGCATCAGCCCCCGCGCAGTGAAACGACCCCTGTCCCGATACGCCTACAAAAGCCTCAATATCGACCGACGCACCTACACAGCCACCCTCAGCATCAACATCTTGACGCCGACGATCAGCCCATAACTTCACGGCCTTGTCTTTTAGGGGCGCGGGGAACTGCGCGAGAAGCCCCCACCGGACCCGCACCCGCCAACGAACCGCACCCCCCACCCCGTCAGGCGCCCCGCCCCACATCCCGCTTCGCAGCCACCACCGCGTCAAAAACCTCCCGCTTCGGCACCCCGGCCTCCACCGCCACCGCGGCGATCGCCTCCTTGCGCCGCTCCCCCGCCTCCTCCCGCACCCGAACCCGCCGCACCAGCTCCGCCGCGTCCAGTTCCTCGGGCCCCTTCTCCGGCGCCCCCTCGACCACCACCGTGATCTCCCCGCGCACCCCGGCCGCCGCCCACTCGGCCAGCTCCCCGAGCGGCCCCCGCTTGACCTCCTCGTACGTCTTGGTCAGCTCACGGCACACGGCGGCCCGCCGCCCGGTTCCGAAGACCTCGGCCATCGCCGCGAGCGTCGCGTCCAGGCGGTGGGGCGCCTCGAAGTACACGAGGGTGCGCCGCTCCCGCTCGACCTCCCGCAGCCGCCCGAGCCGTTCCCCGGCCTTGCGCGGCAGGAACCCCTCGAAGCAGAACCGGTCGACGGGCAGCCCGGACAGCGCGAGAGCGGTGAGGACGGCCGACGGCCCGGGTACGGCGGTGACGCGGATGTCCTTCTCCACGGCGGCGGCGACGAGCCGGTACCCGGGGTCGGAGACCGACGGCATCCCCGCGTCCGTGACCAACAACACCCGGGCGCCCCCCACCAGCGCCTCGACGAGCTCCGGCGTACGCGCGGCCTCGTTGCCCTCGAAGTAGGAGACGATCCGCCCGCCCGGCTGGACGCCCAGCGCCTGGGTGAGCCGCCGCAGCCGCCGGGTGTCCTCGGCGGCGACCACATCGGCACCGGCCAACTCCTGGGCGAGCCGGGGCGGCGCGTCCGAGACATCACCGATGGGCGTACCTGCCAACACAAGGATTCCAGTCACTCCCCCATCCTCCCAGCCACGTCCGCGCACGGTCGCCGTACCGCCCGCGCCCCCGACCCGGCGGGCGACCGGCGGGCGACCGGCGGGCGCCCCACATCCTCATCCACGGGACTCGCACAGTCCTGTTCCCTACGATGGCGCGGTGACCAGTACCGCGTCCTCCACGGACACCCGGCAGGACCAGGCCACCGAAGACCCGCGGCCGTCGTGGCAGCACCGCCTGCGCCGATTCGGCTACGCGGTGCCGCCGAGAGGCGACGTCCGCACCCGGTTGGTGCCCCCGTACACCCGGCCGAGCCCGCGCGTGTGGGCCGTGCTGGGGCTGCGCGAGGAGGTCGGGGCGCGCCTGGTCCGCTGGTCGGCGTGGGGCGGTCCGCTGCTGGTCACCCTGGTCGGGGGGCTGATGCGGTTCTACGACCTGGGCAGCCCCAAGGCGGTGATATTCGACGAGACGTACTACGCCAAGGACGCGTGGGCGATCGTCCACCGCGGCTACGAGGTCAACTGGGCGAAGAACGCCAACGAGCTGATCCTCCAGAACAACGGCAACGTCCCGATCCCGACGGACGCGGCCTATGTCGTCCACCCGCCGGTCGGCAAGTACGTCATCGGGCTGGGCGAGCTGATGTTCGGGTTCGACCCGTTCGGCTGGCGTTTCATGACGGCGGTGCTCGGCACCCTCTCCATCCTCATGCTCTGCCGGATCGGCCGCCGGATCTTCCGCTCGACGTTCCTCGGCTGTCTCGCGGGCGCGCTGATGGCGGTGGACGGGCTGCACTTCGTGATGAGCCGCACGGCACTGCTGGACCAGGTGCTGATGTTCTTCGTCCTCGCCGCGTTCGGCTGTCTGGTCGTCGACCGCGACCGGGCACGCGCCCGCCTGGCCGCCGCGCTCCCCCTGGACGGCGACGGGGTCGTACGCCCCAACTCCCTCATCGCCGAGACGACCCGGCTGGGCTGGCGCCCGTACCGCTGGCTGGCCGGCCTCTGCCTGGGCCTGGCCCTGGGCACCAAGTGGAACGCCCTGTACTTCATGGTGTTCCTCGGGATCATGACGGTGCTGTGGGACTACGCGGCCCGCAAGGTCGCCGGTGCCCGGCAGCCGCTGATCGCGACGCTGCAACGCGACCTGGGCCTGGCGTTCCTCTCCACCGTCCCGGTCATGGTCGTCACCTACCTCGCGGCCTGGACGGGCTGGATCCTCTCCCCGGACGACGGCTCGGGCGGCTACTACCGCGACTGGGCCGCGACCTCGGGCAAGGGCGGCTGGTTCACCTGGCTCCCGGACTGGCTGCGCAGCCTGTGGCACTACGAGCACGCGGTCTACGAGTTCCACGTGGGCCTGTCGTCCCCGCACACCTACCAGTCGAACCCGTGGAGCTGGATCGTCGCCGGCCGCCCGGTCTCGTACTTCTACGAGTCGCCGTCCCCCGGCAAGGACGGCTGCGCCACGGACACCGCCGACAAGTGCGCCCGCGAGGTCCTCGCCATCGGCACCCCGCTCCTGTGGTGGGCCGCCGCCTTCGCGCTCCTCTACGTCCTGTGGCGCTGGTTCTTCCGCCGCGACTGGCGCGCCGGAGCGATCGCCTGCGGCATCGCCGCCGGCTACCTCCCCTGGTTCCTCTACCAGGAACGCACCATCTTCTACTTCTACGCCGTCGTCTTCCTCCCCTTCCTCTGCCTGGCCGTCACGATGATGATCGGCGCCATCCTCGGCCCCCCCGGCTCCCCCGAACGCCGCCGAGTAGCCGGCGCGGCAGCCGCCGGCGTCCTCGTCCTCCTCATCACCTGGAACTTCATCTACTTCTGGCCCGTCTACACCGGCCAGGCCATCCCGATCGACGACTGGCGGTCGCGGATGTGGCTGGACACCTGGGTGTGATGGCCTGAATCCGGTTCGTCGGACTTCCTGGCTAACAATCAGGGCACACACAGGAAGCATTTTTCCCACGCGTTACTCCCGCGTGTTTACAGTGAGCCTCGGCAAACGCTTTCTGAACGCGTTCAAAGGGGGATTCGCGTCATGCGCAAGGGGGTCAAGGTCGCCATGGTCGGCGGGGTGTTCGCGGCGATGGTGGGGGGTGCCGGGTACGGGGGGTACAACTTCGTGACGGCGCTCGACGGGAGTGGTGGGGGTACGGAGAAACGGAGTGGGCCGCCGGGTTCCGACGAGGTCGAGGAGACGTCGGAGAAGTTCTTCGCGGCCTGGGAGAAGGGGGACGCGGCCACGGCGTCGTCGTACACGAACGACGCGGTGGCCGCGGGCAAGGTGTTCGGCGGTTTCGTCGACGCCGCCCGGATCGAGGACGTGCGGATCGAGCCGGGGAAGCCGACCGGCGCCGGGGGCCGGACCGTCCCGTTCTCCGTCGCGGCGACGGTGTCGTACGAGGGGAAGAGCGAGAAGCTCGCGTACAAGAGCCGGCTGACCGTCGTGCGGGGGAAGACCACCGGACGCGCGCTGGTCGACTGGCGGCCGGCCGTCGTGCACCCCGAACTCAAGGACGGCGACACCCTGTTCACCGGGGAGGCGGCGGCTCCGCCCATCGAGGCCGTGGACCGCGACGGCAAGGTGCTGACCAAGGAGAAGTACCCCTCCCTCGGCCCCATCCTCGACACCCTGCGCGAACGCTACGGCGCCGACGCCGGCGGCACCCCCGGCGTCGAACTCGGCATCAAGCACGCCGCCGCGGAGTCCGCCGACACCACCCTGCTGACCCTCGCCGAGGGCAAGGCGGGCAAGCTGGAGACGACGATCAGCGCGAGCAGACAGGCCGCGGCCGAGAAGGCGGTCAAGAAGTACGCCGAGTCGTCCGTCGTCGCGCTCCAGCCCAGCACCGGTGAGGTCCTCGCGGTCGCCAACAACCGCGACGACGGCTTCAACGCGGCCTTCCAGGGCGAACTCCCGCCCGGCTCCACCATGAAGATCGTCACCGCCGCCATGCTCATCGACAACGGCGTGACCTCCATGAACGGCCCGGCCCCCTGTCCCGACACGGCCACCTGGCAGAGCCAGACCTTCAAGAACCTGCCGGGCATGAAGCCCGACGAGACACCGAACGCCACGCTCGCCAACAGTTTCCTGCGGTCCTGCAACACGGCCTTCATCAAGCTGATCGACGAAAAGCCGCTGACCGACGCCTCGTTGACCGAGGAGGCGCAGGAACGATTCGGGATCGGCCGGGACGACTGGAAGACGGGCATCGTCTCCATGGACGGCAAGGTGCCGGCGTCCGGCGGCCCCAACCGCGCCGCCAACGCCATCGGGCAGGGCGATGTGCTGATGAACCCGCTGAACATGGCGTCGGTCACCTCCACGGCCATCACCGGCGCGTTCCGGCAGCCGTATCTCGTGTCGCCGAAGCTGGACGAACGGCAACTCGCCACCGCGAAGGGGTTGTCGGCCGGTACGTCGTCGCAGTTGAAGCAGATGATGAGGCTGACCGCGACACAGGGGACGGCCGCGACCGTCATGTCCGGGCTCAGCGGGGACATCGGCGCGAAGACCGGCTCCGCGGAGATCGACGGGCAGGCGGTGGCGGACAGTTGGTTCACCGGGTTCCGCGGGGATGTCGCGGCGGCGGCCATGTCGGAGGGCGGTGGCCGCGGGGGTGAGGCGGCCGGGCCGATCGTGGTGGATGTGTTGGGGGCCACGCCGTAGGGGTGCGGACTCGTTGCCGAGTGCGGGTGCGTGGGGGCCGATCGCGCAGGGCCTGATCTTTTAGGGGCGCGGGGAACTGCGCGAGAAGCCCCACGCACCCGATCCCGATTCCGAACCCGCACCCGCACCCGCACCCGCACCCGCCGACGCACCCGCACCCGCACCCGCCGACGCACCCTCAGCCGTGCACCGAACCCGCACCGATCAACGGCCCACCCCACGGAGTGATCCCCGGGACTCTAGTGTGGTGTTCTCGTTGAGGGACGAGAGGCAGCCGGGGGCAGCGGAAGGTCGGGAGCGTGGGTAAGAGAAGGCGTGTCGACGAGCGGAAGGCCGCGAAGTCGGGGAGGTCGCGGCGGCATCTCGTGCTGGGCGGAGTCGCCGTCGCGGCGCTCGGCGGCGGCGCGGTCGCCGTGTACACGGTGTTCGGCGCCGGCGCGGCGGCCAACGACGGTTCGGGCGACGCCACGGCCGTGAAGAGCGGCCCCCTGTCCGCCGGCGAGGTCCGCACCGCCGCGACCGCGTTCCTCACCGCCTGGCAGAAGGGCACCGTCGCGAAGGCCGCCGCCGCCACGGACGACTCGGCGGCGGCGAAGACCGCGTTGACCGGCTTCACCAAGGACGCCCACATCGAGGACGTCACCCTCTCCCGAGGCAAGCGCTCCGGCGACGACGTGCCGTTCACCGTGAAGGGCACCGTCTCCTACAAGGGCACGCAGAAGCCGCTGACCTACAAGTCGGCCCTCACCGTCGTACGGGCCGTGAAGGACGGCGAACCGATCGTCGAGTGGCGGCCGTCCGTCGTCCACCCCGATCTCGCCGAGGGCGACCGGCTGGTGACCGGCGAGGCGGGCACGCCCCCGGTGAAGGCCCTCGACCGGGACGGCGGCGAGCTGACGACCGAGAAGTACCCGTCGCTGGGCTCGATCCTGGACGGCCTGCGGGAGAAGTACGGCAAGAAGGCGGGCGGCAAGGCGGGCGTGGAACTGCGGATCGTCCGCGCGGACCCGGCCGAGAACGAGGACAGGGACGGAGACGGGAACGGGGACGGGGACGGCAAGTCCTCCGCCGAACCCACCGACCCCACCGACTCCGCCAACTCCACCAAGTCGACCGGGGAGAAGGCCGCCGACAAGACGCTGCTGGAGTTGAGCGAGGGCACGCCGGGCGAGCTGAGGACGACGCTCAGCCCGTCGCTCCAGGCCCTCGCCGAGGAGAAGGTCGCGGCCACGAAGCGCGCGTCGGTGGTGATGATGCGCCCCTCGACCGGCGAGATCCTGGCCGCGGCGAACTCCGGCAGCTTCAACGTGGCGTTCCAGGGCTCCCTGGCCCCCGGCTCCACGATGAAGATCGTGTCGTCGGCGCTGCTCATCGACAAGGGCCTGGCCTCGGCGGACAAGGTCCACCCGTGCCCCAAGTTCTCGTCGTACGGCGGCTGGAAGTTCCAGAACGACGACAAGTTCGAGATCAAGGGCGGCACGTTCAAGGCGAGTTTCGCCCGCTCCTGCAACACCGCCTTCGTCTCCCAGGCGAAGGAGCTGGACGACGACTCCCTGACCAAGGAGGCCCAGGAGGTCTTCGGGCTCGGCCTGAACAACTGGGCGCTCGGCGTCTCCAGCTTCGACGGCGCGGTGCCGGTGCAGAGCGACGCCCCGATGGCGGCCTCGCTGATCGGCCAGGGCGGGGTGCGGATGAACCCGCTGAACATGGCGTCGGTGGTGGCCACGGCCAAGACGGGCGTCTTCAAACAGCCGTACCTGGTCCCGCCGTCGGTCGACGACCGCACCCTCGCGACCGCCTCCCGGCCCCTGTCGGAGACGGTCCGCACCCAGCTCGTCGAACTCCTCCGCTACACCGCCGCGGCCGGTACGGCGGCCGAGGCGATGTCCGGCCTCGGCCCCGACTACGGCGCCAAGACCGGCTCCGCCGAGGTCGACGGCCAGAAGGAAGCCAACGGCTGGTTCACCGCCTGGAAGGGCGACCTCGCCTCCGCCGGGGTCGTCCAACAGGGCGGCCACGGCAGCGAGTCGGCGGGCCCGATCGTGGCGGCGCTGCTCAAGGCGGGCAGCGCCGGCTGAGCGACGGGCACGGCCGTGCCGCGCACGTCGGTCAGCCGCGACCGAGGACGGGGGCCTTCTCGTACGACTCCGGCGACGCGTCCAGGCACCAGTCGAACAGCGACGGCCAGGAGCCGTAGCCCGCGTCGAGGTCGAGGTGGGCCTCGCCCGGCAGCACGTCGGCGGGCAGGCCGAGGGGTTCGGCGTACGTGGTGGCCGCGCCGCCGGGGCAGTACGGGTCGTTGTCGCTGCCGACGACGCGGGTGTACGCGGCGGTCGCGGCCAGCCGGGCGGGGCTCAGCTCCGGCGGGGCGAACTCGGCGATCTCCGGGTGTTCCAGGGCGACTTCGGGGGCGGGCGGGGCGACGAGCAGGACGCGGTCGACGGGGCCGGACAGGATGTCGTCCCGGGCGACCGCGTGCAGCCACAGCAGACAGGCCAGGCTGTGGCAGACCACGGTGATCCGCCGGCCCGCCAACTCGCCCAGCAGCGCGTCCAGTTCCGCCAGCCAGCGCTCCAGGTCCGGGTCGTCGGCCTCCGGCAGCCGCGGGTACGCCACCTCGTGGCCCAGGTCGGTGAGACGGTCGGCCAGCCAGTGCTGCCAGTGGGCGGCCGGACGGTGGTTCTGCCAGCCGTGCAGGATGAGGAAGGCGCGGGTGGTGTCGGCGGGCGGGGTTTCTGTCATCCCCCGATCGTCAGCGAAACGGATCAGCCGGTCCAGTGGCGTCTCTGTGGCTGGATGGGGGTGCGTTCGGCGGGTGCGGGCCCGGTGGGGCTTCTCCCGCAGTTCCCCGCGCCCCTAAAAGATTCAGGCCCCTGCCGGCCTGAAAACCCACGGCCCTGCGGGCCTGAAAAGCACGGGGCGCGGCCCCGGCTTTTCAGGGGCGCGGGGAACTGCGCGACCAGCCCCCACCCACCCGCACCCGCACCCGCACCCGCACCCGCCAACCGAACCCCCACAACCCAGTCGCATGGCCGCTCCACCCACCACTACCGTGCCGGACATGACCAACGACCCACAGCCCACCACCGGCCCCGCAGAAGCCCACCCCCGCTTCACCGAGGCACTCACCACCCTCGGCCTCACCGAACTACGCACCAAGATCCGCCGCTTCCCGGAAGCCACCCGCACCGCCGCGGAGGCCGCCGCCGCCCTCGGCTGTGAACTGAGCGAGATCTGCAAATCGCTGATCTTCGCCGCGGACGGCGTCCCCGTGCTGGTGCTCATGGACGGCGCGTCACGCGTGGACGTGGAGCTGGTCCGGCGGGAACTCGGCGCCACGAAGGTCACCCGGGCCCGCGCCGACGTCGTACGGGAGACGACCGGATACGCGATCGGCGGCGTCCCGCCCTTCGGGCACCGCACCCGCACCCGTGTCCTCGCCGACCGCTCGCTCCTCGACCACGCCACGGTGTGGGCGGCGGCCGGCACCCCGTACACCGTCTTCCCCATGGACCCCAAGTCGCTGATCGCGCACGCGGGCGCCACGATCGTGGACGTCCGCGAGCCGAACACGTGACGCCGGTCGTCACCGCGGCGGTGCTGCTCGCCGCGATCACCCACGCCAGCTGGAACGCGATCGCCCACAAGATCACGGACAAGCTGGTCGGGTTCACGCTGATAGCCGGCGGCGGGGCGCTGATCGGGTTCGCGATGGTGCCGTTCGTGCCGGTCCCGGAGGCCGACGCGTGGCCGTATCTGATCGCCTCCACGATCGTCCACCTTGTCTACTACGTGCTGCTGATGACGTCGTTCCGGCTGGGCGACTTCGGCCAGGCGTACCCGATCGCGCGCGGCTCCGCGCCCCTCGTCGTCACCGTCCTCGCCGCCGTCTTCGCGCACGAGGTGCCGGACGGCTGGGCGGCGGGCGGCATCCTGCTGAGCTGCGCCGGGCTGACCGGGGTCGCGCTGTGGGGCCTGCGTGGCGGCCGGCCGCACTGGGCGGCGATCGGGGCGGCGCTGGCCACGGGCCTGTCGATCGCCGCGTACACGGTCGTGGACGGCCTCGGCGTACGGGCCTCCGGGTCCACCATGGGCTACATCGCCTGGCTGATGGCCCTGGAGGGGCTGGCGATCCCCGCGTACGCGGTCTGGCGCTGGCGCGGCGGAACCCTCGCCCTCCTCCGCCCGTACGCCGGCCTGGGCCTCCTCGGCGCCGCGCTGTCCGTGGCCGCGTACGGACTGGTCCTGTGGGCCCAGACCAAGGCCGAGTTGGCCCCCATCGCCGCCCTCCGGGAGTCGTCGATCATCGTGGGAGCCGCGATAGGCGCGGTCTTCTTCAAGGAACGCTTCGGAGCCCCGAGACTCGTGGCGGCGGGCCTGCTGGTGCTGGGGATCGGTCTGATGCTGCGGGCGGGGTAGGCCGGGGCGCGGGCCGGTGACCGCGCAGGCCGTGCGTGTGCGGGCCGGGAGGAGCACTCTGGAGGGAGTGGTTCCGGAGGTGATCGTCATGATGAAAACCGCTGTCGGATGGCACATCGAGCTGGAGTTCCAGGAGGACGAACAGCGCACCCGGGCGGCGGCCCTCGTACGGCTGCCCGACGGGAAGGAAATACGCGCCAACGGCTACGCCAGCCGCCACCGCACCGACTCCAACCAGCCCCGGGTCGGCGAGGAGATAGCCGGGGCGAGGGCCTTGAACGAGCTGGCCATGAAGCTCCTCACCAAGGCCCACGACGAGATAGACGAGGCATCGGGCAGGACGTCCCACCCGATCGCGCTCTGAGGCAGGCGGCAGGGCCCGCCGGCGGCGCTCCACACCCCTCAGCCGCGGGCGGGCCCTGTGGTTGACTGGCCCCGTGTTGCACGAGTCGGTCTTCCGGTCCGTGGACCTTCCGGTGGACGCCCGCTTCGAGGCCTGGGCGGAGATGCTGCGGCAGACACACGCGCCCATGGACCTGGTCCCCATCCCCCTGTCGACGGCCGACCGCGGCCACCGCCCCGGCGCCGACTACCACGCCCACCAACGCCTCATCGCCCTCGGCGACGTGACGATCTGGCCCGCCACCTTCGATCCGATCGTCTTCCGCCGCACCCCGAGGATGGTCCGCCAGTCCGATCCGGAGACGTTCCATCTGTCCCTCCTCCTCCAGGGCGAGGGCGCCGCCACCTGGGGCCGGCAGCAAGTCGCTTACGAGGCACAGGACTTCCATGTCAACTGCACCTCGATGGCGTACGAGATCCTCACCGGCACCGAACCGGTCACCACCGTCGGCGTCGAGATACCCCGCTCGCTCGTCGCCCTGCCCGCGCGCGAGGCGGAACGGGTGGTGGGCAGCCGGCTGTCGGGCCGGGACGGCGTCGGCGCGCTCCTCGCCCAGTTCCTGATGCGGCTGGCGGCGGACACGGCCCCGTACCGGCCCGCCGACGCACCCCGCCTCGGCACGGTCGTCGCCGACCTGATCACCACGCTCTTCGCGCACACCGTCGACACGGAGCCTCGGCTGACACCCGAGGCGCACGCGCGGACGCTGCTGCTGCGCGTCAAGGCGTTCGTACGGCGGCACCTGGGCGACCCCGACCTCACCCCGACGGCCATCGCCGCCGCGCATCACATCTCGCGCAGCTATCTGCACCGGCTCTTCCGGACGGAGGGCCTGACCGTCGCGGCGTACGTCCGCGACCAGCGGCTGCGGAACGCGTACCGCGATCTCACCGACCCCGACCCCGTGCTGCGGGCCACGCCGATCCACGCGATCGGGGCGCGCTGGGGGTTTCCGCGGGCCGCCGAGTTCAGCCGGGCGTTCCGGACGGCGTACGGGGTGCCGCCGAGCGAGCTGCGGCGGGCGGCGGGCGCGGGGCGGGTGCCGCGGGCGTGAGGTGGTGGCGGGGCGGGTGCCCAACAGTGGACGCGTTGCCAAGTGACAGTGGACCGTCAGCCAACGACATTGGCCGGAATTCCGCGCATCCTGGTGATCGCCGCCGCGGAGGGCGGTCGTCCGGATCTCCGGGATCGGGCCAGGACACCAGCGGGGGAGCCCTGGGCCGGTCCGGCCGCTCGCCCGTGACGACCGTCTTTCGCGGTGCTGCCGGGCGCCTTACAACTCGGGGGTGACTGTGCTTCGGCGACTGCGGGTCGTTCGTGGCTGGTCGCGCCCACGCGGCGGAGCCGCACACCGATACAGCCCCGCGCCCCTATCGGGCGCGGAGCGCCCTCACCAGTGCCTGGGCCCTCGGGTCCGCTGTCACCGTCTTGCGGTAGCCGTTCGTGATGTAGCCGAAGGCGAGGCCCGATTCGGGGTCGGCGAAGCCGAGGGGGCCGCCTCGGCCGGGGTGGCCGAAAGAGGTGGGTGCCAGGAGCGGGGACGCGGTGCCGTGGAGCATGTAGCCGAGGCCGAAGCGGGTGTTGATGACGAGGACGCGGTCGGGGCCGGCGGACTCCTCGGCGCGGGCCGCCTCCAGGGTCGCCGGGCCGATCAGCCGTACGCCGTCGACCTCTCCGATGAGCGCCGCGTAGAAGCGGGCCAGGCCGTCCGCCGTGGCGATGCCGTTGGTCGCGGGGAGGGCGGACGCCCGGTACGCGGGGTCGTTCTGGTCGGGGAACGGGGTGATCGCGGCGAAGGCGCGGCGGGTGAGGGAGCCCGGGTCGTCGTAGGCCTCGGTGACCGAGCGCTTGGCGCGTACCCGCAGTCCGCCCGTGGGCTCGGGGGCCGCCTCCAGGCGTCCCGCGCGGCCGACCCGGCCCGCCGCCGCGACCGCGTCCGGCAGGCCCAGCCACAGATCCGCGTCGAGGCCCAGCGGGGCGGCGATGTCCGACGCGATCCACTCGCCGGTCCCCCGGCCGGTGACGCGCCGGACGAGTTCGTCGAGCATCCAGCCGTAGGTGAGGGGGTGGTAGCCGTGGTCGGTGCCGGGCTCCCAGGCGGGGGCCTGCGCCGCGACGGCGGCCGGGCCCCGGCGCGGGTCGAGCGCCTCGGCGGGGGTGAGGGGGCGGTCCAGGACCGGGAGCCCGGCCCGGTGGCCGAGGATGTGCCGCACCAGCACGCCGCTCTTGCCCTCGGCCTTGAACTCCGGCCAGTACCGGCCCACCGGCGCGTCCAGGTCCAGTTCCCCGCGCTCGGCCAGCATCAGCACCACGGCGGCGGCGACGCCCTTGGTCGCCGAGCGCATGATCTGGGCGGTGCCGTGCTGCCAGGGCTCGTCGCCGTCCACGTCCCGGGTGCCGGCCCACAGGTCGACGACCTTGCGTCCGTGCCGGTAGACCACGACCGCCGCGCCCCGCTCGCCCAGCGACGCGAAGTTGCGTTCGAACGCGGCCCTGACCGGTTCGAAGCCCTCGGCGACCGTACCGTTCACGTCCACGCCGCCGCTCCCTGTCCGTCCACCGGCCGCCGCGGCCACTCGCCGCGTCGACGGGTGCAACGTACAGGTACGGCCCCGGATTCCCCCACCCGGGGGGAATCCGGGGCGGCCTCAGCCCAGCACGATCGTGACGTCGATGTTGTCGCGGGTCGCGTTCGAGTACGGGCAGACCTCGTGGGCCGCGTCGACGAGCTTGGCGGCGACGGCCTGGTCGATGACCGGGAGGGAGACGCTGAGGGCGACGGCGAGGCCGTAGCCGCGCTGCTTGTTGGGGCCGATGCCGACCTTCGCGGCGACCGTGGAGCCGGTGAGGTCGAAGCCCGCGCGGCGGCCGACGAGGACCAGCGCGTTGTGGAAGCAGGAGCTGTACCCGGCGGCGAACAACTGCTCGGGGTTGGTGCCGTCGCCGTCGCCGCCCATCGCCGGCGGCATCGCGACCTTGAGGTCGATCTGGCCGTCCTGGCTGCTGATGTACCCGTCCCGGCCCCCGTGCGCGGTGGCCTCGGCGACATACATGATCTTCGTCGGGCGGGTGTCCGTACGGCCCGTACCGTCCGTACCGTCCGTTCCGTCCGTACCGTCCGTACGGGTATCGGGACCGGTCTCCACCGCGGCGTCGTCAGTCATGCCCTTGGCCTCCCCCAGGACGAGCGCGTGGCCTCCCCAGGACAGGCGCGCACGAATACATCGCGCACAAGATACCGACCGGTAGGGGGAATGCGGTTACCAGGGGGTAGTAACCACGGGTAACACAAGGTCACCTACGTCAGCGGCTCAGCGGCCCGCCGCCTTCGTCGCCCGTGCCGTCAGCTGCCACAGTTCCTCGCGCAGCCGGGCCACCTCGGGGCCGTGCAGGCCGGTGGCGGCGGCGAGGGTGGTGGGGACGGCCGCCGCGCGGTCGCGGAGCTGTTCGCCGCGTCCGGTGAGCGTGACCCGCACCGACCGCTCGTCCCGCAGCGACCGCTCCCGGCGCAGCAGCCCGGCCGACTCCAGCCGCTTCAGCAGCGGCGAGACCGTGCCGTAGTCGAGCCGCAGGGCGCCGGCGAGTTCCTTGACGGTGGTCTCGTCGCGCTCCCAGAGGGTGAGCATGACGAGGTACTGCGGGTAGGTGAGCCCGAGTTCGTCGAGCAGCGGACGGTACGCGGCGGTGACCGCGCGCTGTGCCGCGTACAGCGCGAAGCACAGCTGCTCGTCGAGGAGCAGCGAACCAGGCCGTTGCGCATCCGCTTGATTCGTCACGGGGTCCATTGTCTCGGATGGGGCGCCGTGTTCGGCTGCGGGTCCGGTGGGGGCCGGTCGCGCAGTTCCCCGCGCCCCGGAAAAAGCAGGGGCCGCGCCCCGTGCTTGTTCAACGGCCCGCAGGGGCCGTTGCTTTCAGGGGCGCGGGGAACTGCGCGAGAAGCCCCCACCGGACCCGCACCCGCACCCGCACCCGATCAGCGACCGGTCCCGACCGACCTCGGATCGAACCCGAACGGCAGTTCAAGGCGATGGGCCCGCATCAGGTCCTCGTCGGCCAGCAGCCTCCCCGTCGGACCGTCCGCCGCGATGACCCCCTCGCTGAGGATCAGCGCACGGGGACACAGCTCCAGCGCGTACGGCAGATCGTGCGTGACCATGAGCACCGTGACGTCCAACGACCGCAGGATGTCCGCGAGTTCACGACGGGACGCGGGGTCGAGGTTGGAGGAGGGCTCGTCCAGGACGAGGATCTCCGGCTCCATGGCGAGGACGGTGGCGACGGCCACCCGGCGCCGCTGCCCGAAGGACAGGTGGTGCGGCGGCCGTTCCTTGAACTCACCCATGCCGACCTGGTCGAGGGCCCGGTCCACCCGCGCCTCCAGCTCGGCGCCCGCCATCCCCGCCGCGGCCGGCCCGAAGGCCACGTCCTCCCGCACGGTCGGCATGAAGAGCTGGTCGTCGGGGTCCTGGAAGACGATCCCGACCCTCCGCCGGATCTCGGCCATGTGCCGCTTGCCGACGGGCATCCCGGCGACGGTCACCGCGCCCGCGCCCCCGGTGAGGATGCCGTTGAGGTGCAGGACGAGGGTGGTCTTCCCGGCCCCGTTGGGCCCGAGCAGCGCGACCCGCTCACCGCGCCCGATCGTGAAGTCGACGCCGAACAGGGCCTGATGGCCGTCGGGATAGGCGAAGGCGAGCCCGGCGACCTCCAGGGACGGGGGCGGCGGCTCCCCGGCTTCGGGGGACGGGGGCGGAGGGCTTTCGGACGCGGTCACAAGGTCCATCCCAGCAGACAGACGACGAGCGCGGCGACCGGGAGGGCGAACGCGTACGACCACTGCGCCCGGGACGCGGTGACCTCGTCGATGACGGGCATCGTCCCCGTGTACCCCCGGCTGATCATGGCCAGATGGACCCGCTCGCCCCGTTCGTAGGAGCGGATGAACAGCGCCCCGGCCGACTTGGCGAGGACGCTCCAGTGCCGAACTCCGCGCGCCTCGAAGCCGCGTGACTCGCGGGCGATCCGCATGCGCCGCATCTCGTCGGTGATGACGTCCCCGTAGCGGATCATGAAGGACGCGATCTGGACGAGCAGGGGCGGGAGCCTGAGCCGCTGAAGGCCCAGGAGCAGGGCGCGGAGTTCGGTGGTGGAGGCGAGGAGGACGGACGCGGCGACGCCCAGGGTCCCCTTGGCGAGGACGTTCCAGGCGCCCCACAGCCCCTCGACGCTGAGCGACATCCCGAGCACGTCCACCCGCTCGCCCTGCGCCACGAACGGCATGAGTACGGCGAACGCGACGAACGGGATCTCGATCAGCAGCCGCCGCAGCAGGAACCCGGCGGGCACCCGGGCCGCGTAGGCGACCACGCCCAGCAGCACGGTGTACAGCCCGAACGCCCACATCGCCTCCCGTGGCGTCGACACCACGACGACCACGAAGGCGAAGACGGCCGCGAGTTTGGTGTGCGGCGGCAGGGCGTGGACGGGCGAGCGCGCGTGCCGGTAGAGCTTGTGGGCGTGGCCGGAACCCATGTCAGCCGACGTTCCCGGGCACGGCGGAGGGGGACACGTCCTCGCCGGCCCGCCGCTTGCGTACGGCCCAGAAGACGCCCGTACCGGCGACGACGGTGACGCCGACGCCGATCACGCCCGCGAGTCCGCCCGCGAGCCGGGCGTCGGTGAGGCCCTCCACGCCGTAGTCGGCGAGCGGGGAGTCGGCGGCGGCGTGGTCCTCGACCTTGGCGTCGAAGCCCTTGTCGGCGGCGACCTTCTCCAGACCGTCGGGGTCGGCGGAGGCGTAGAAGCTGACGACTCCGGCGAGGAGGAGGGAGGTGCCGAGCCCGGCGAGGAGGAGTGTGCGGGTGGAGCGCGCGGCGACGGGCGCGGGGGTCGGCTCGGCGGCCGGCGCGTCGACGAGTTCGCCGTTGACGCGCAGCTTCAGCGGGGCGGTCAGACCGCGGGCGCCGTGCACGAGGTCCGGGCGTACGGCGATGACGGCGCCGACCGTGGCGGCGGTGATCGCGGCCTCGCCGATGCCGATGAGGGTGTGGACGCCGACCATGGCCGTGAAGACGGAACCGAGCGGAACCTGTGTGGTGCCGCCGATCGCGTAGACGAGGGTGAAGGCGGCGGCCGAGGCCGGTACGGAGACCAGGGCGGCGACGAAGGCGGAGACGGTGATCGAGCGGCGCTTGCGGGGCAGGACGGTGACCAGCCCGCGGAAGACGGCGTAGCCGACGACCGAGGTGATCACGCCCATGATCGTGATGTTCACGCCGAGGGCGGTGAGACCGCCGTCGGCGAAGAGGATGCCCTGCATGAGCAGGACCACGGACACGCACAGGACCCCTGTACAGGGGCCCACGAGTATCGCGGCCAGGGCACCGCCGAGCAGATGTCCGCTGGTCCCGGCCGCGACCGGGAAGTTCAGCATCTGCACGGCGAAGATGAAGGCGGCGACGAGCCCGGCGAGGGGCGCCGTCCTCTCGTCCAGCTCACGCCGGGCGCCGCGCAGGCTGACGGCGACCGCGCCGGCGGCGACGACTCCGGCGACCGCCGAGACGGGTGCGTTGATGAATCCGTCGGGGACGTGCATACGAGGGCTCGCTCTCCTGGCCTGCGGATGGCTGGATTGGCTGGAACCTTACGATGATAGAGCGTTGTTGCGAGCCTCTCGCAAGAGCGATTCAGAGCCGATTAGCGAACGGCTCGCCGAAGTGCGGGTACCCGTGACCCACCCGCGACTCCACACCTCGACACCGCCACACCCCGCGTGCGCTTCCAGTGGCCTTGCAGCGCTCTCGCGGGGCTTCCGGGGGCGCGCGGCGCAGAATGTGCGACATTGGAGAGGCAGTGGACAGCGGATTCACAGCTTCCGCTGTGTCACTCTGCGTGAGGAGTCGTCCGATGTCCGTCACCGTCGAGCAGTACGCCCGAGCCCATGTCGTCACGGACTCCCCCGAGGACCGGGACACCGTGCAGGTCGTCCTCCGCTACGACCCCGACACCGACGCCGCCGCCGTACGCGTACGCCTGCCCGGCCCCGACGAGTGGACGTTCCCCCGCGAACTCCTCGAACGCGGCCTGCGTACGCCCACCACCTCCGGCCCCGTGAGCATCTGGCCCTGCGGCCGGGTCCAGGCGGTCATGGAGTTCCACTCGGCGAAGGGGGTGGCGGTGCTGCAGTTCGACACGAAGGCGCTGATCCGCTTCCTGCGGCGGACCTACACGGCCGTGCCGGTGGCGCACTGACGACGGGCGTCCGGGGGTAGGGATGCCCGAAGGCACGACCGCCGGGAAGGCATGGGGGACGCATGACAGTGCATGGGGGCCTGGCGCCGTCTTACGCGCTCGCCGCGCTGTGGGCGGTACGGCACGGGGAGAGCACCGCGAACGCCGCGAACGCCGAGGCCGGGCGCACCGGGTCGACCGCACCGCTGCCGGGCCGGGGCGCGGACGTTCCACTGTCGGAGCTCGGCCGGGCACAGGCCGGGGCGCTGGGCGCATGGCTGGCCGGGCTCGCCGACGGGGACGACGTGGGCGGCGGGCGCGGCGGGCAAGGTGACGGCGACGACGGTCCGGGGCCCGACCTGGTGGTCTGTTCGCCGTACGTACGGGCCCGGCAGACCTGGGAGGCCATGGCGGCGCACCCGGCCGTGGTCCCGCCTCCGCTCCTCGTCGACGAGCGGCTGCGGGACCGGGAGATGGGGATCTTCGAGATGCACCCGCCGGCCGCGCTTCGCGCCCGCTCGCCCGAGGAGGCGGGGCGGCGGGCCCTGGTCGGTGAGTGGTTCTACCGGCCGCCGGGTGGGGAGGCGCTGACCGATGTGGTGCTGCGGGTGCGGGACCTCGTCACCGAGTTGGACCGGGTCGCGCCCGGCCGCCGGGTGCTGCTGATCGCCCATGACGCGATCGCCGTCGCCGTGCGCCTGGTGTGCGCGGGGCTCGGCGCGGCGTTCCCGGACCGGCTGCCGCCCGTCCCCAACGCCTCGGTCTCACGCCGGGTGAGCGACGACGGGGGACGGCTGCGGCTGGCGCGGTGGGGGGACACGTCCCACCTCGGCGTCACACCGGGACGGTGAGCGTGGCCGTGTACCCCTTGTCGGTGCTGCCCTCCAGGGTGGCGAGCTGCTGGTCGTAGCCGTCGCTGAAGATCATGTCGGTCTCCAGGGAGAGCTCACCGAGGTTCTGGACGCTCTGGCTGTACCCGTCCGTCGCGTACACGGTGTCGCAGACGTCCTTGGGGAAGGCGAGCTGCGAGGTGGCGGCGATGTTCTGGGCGGCGGTGGCGTCGTCCAGGCTGTCGTAGACCTCGAAGTGGATGTGCGGCCAGCGGCCGGTGTAGCAGCCGGGGAAGATCGAGGTGAAGGTGACCTGGCCCTTGTCGTCGGCCTCCTGGACGCCGCGCAGGTAGTTCTCCTCGGTGACGCCGTCGGAGTAGAGGGAGTACCGGCCCTCGCGGTCGCAGTGCCACAGGTAGACGGCGGCGCCCTCCTTCGGGGTGTCGCAGCCGGAGGACTGGTCGACGACGGTCAGGGTGATCGTCAGCGGGATGCCTTCGGCGACGCCGCTCGCCGAGCCGAAGCTCTTGGTGATGTCCTGGCGGACGACACCGCTCTCCTTGAGGACGTTCGGGCCGTTGGAGCCGTCACCCGGGTACGGGCCCGCGGTCTCGTTCGGAATGACCTCGCAGTCCGAGCCGGAGGTGCCGGACGAGGAGGAGGACGAGCCGGAGGAGGACGAGTCCGACGCGGTGTCGGCGCTGCCGCCGTCGTCCGTGGAACAGGCCGCCACCAGCGGGACCATGCTCGCGCCGGCCAGCAGTCTGATCATGCGGCGGCGGGCGAACACGGGAAGGTCGTACGACAGCCCCCTGTCGAACTCGTCGTCGTGCTGGTGGTCATGACCGTGGCCGTGACCGTGACCGCCGCTGCCGTTCCTGGGTGCTGTGCTCATGATGCCGAACCGCGCTTTCCGAATGTTCCCGTCATGGAATGGCCGGATGCTATGAGCGGTTGCTGTGGGATTCCCAGGTGTCTGCCATGGGCATCTTGTCAGGCGCCACGGCTTTCGGTCACCGCGCGGCCGGCAGCACGAGGACCAGGGCCGCCGCGACGGGCGCCGCGATCATCGTCACCAGGTGGACGACCGTCGTCCGGATCATGCCCAGCACGGGGAAGAGCACGAGCCCGCCCACGAACCACCAGCCGTATGTCCGCCCCGCGAGATGCCACGCCTCGGTCTCCTCCTCCCGCGTCCCGGGCTCGAAGAACAACGCCCCGACGGCCACGAGAAGCAGCACACCACACACCACCACGTCCCAGCCACCGACGAAGACGGCCCCCCGCCCGTCCACCTGCCGCATCCGTCTCCGCAGACGCGTCACCCGGGACGGCGGTCGGTCGGTCCTCCGCGGCATGGCCGGGTCTTCCCCAGGTGTGCTCACCGACGGCCCACGAGTGGTGCTCAACGGCCCCGTCCACGACGCTCCTTGACCAGGCGTGCCGCCCAGCCTGCCACGATGATGAACCCGGCGTAGAAGGCGCTCTGAACCCAGGTGAAGGGCGGGTTCTGCGCTTGCCCCACGAGCCGGACGAGTACGACGCAGAGCGTCCAGTAGCCGAGCCAGTGCAGGGCCTCGTACCAGACCGGCACCGTGTCGTCCATGACGGGCGGCGGCTGGGAAAGGGTCCTGCGGAAGCCTCCGTTACGTGCGTAGTGGGCCTGGCGACGGCGTTCGAGGCGACAGGTGAGCCAGGTGCCGAGCCCGAGCGTCCCTCCGAACAGGGATGCCTGAAGGAGACGTACGGGGTCGTCGAAGGCGGACAGTCCGTGGGCGACCCACAGGCCGACGGGTACGCCGGCGAGCAGGCCCAGGACCACCGGGTGCCGGGCCATGAAGATCTGGGCCTTCGGTGGTGGCTCCGTGCCGCCGTGGCGGCGGTCGTGCTCCAGAAGAGCCCGCCGAAGTCTCTCCACCCACACCCGCCACAGCCGCATCCGCCGCCCACCCCACCCGTCGGCGCCCGTCGCCGTGCGACCAGCTTGGCCCCTTGGGGACCGCCGTGGCCAGTGGTACGGCCGGGCGGGGACGCTCACGGCACCAGGGGCCGCACTTCCCCCGCCGTGCAGCGGACGAAGCCCTCCGGGTCCGGTTCGTCGGCCGTCGGCCGTCGGCCGTCGGCCGTCGACTGGAGGATCACCGTGTCCGCGCCGGCTTCCGTCAGGCGGGCGACCGCCTAGGCCACGGTGCTCGCGTCGCCGGCGACTCCCAGCTCCGGGACGGAGTCCAGGCCCTCGGCGGCCAGTTCGGCGCGCAGGCGCGCGGGGGCGTCCGGGCCGGTGGCGGTGAGGAGGTAGACGGCGAGCCCGTGGGCGTCGGTGCGGCCGGCCGACTCCCGCACCACCGCCACCGGCGCGCCCGCCCGGGAACGCGGAAGCCGGTGAGGGCGCCCGTCCCCACGGACCCTCACCGGCAGTCCCGCTCGGCCGCCGACCGGCCTCGGCCGGCCGACGGCCGCCGTGTCAGACGCGGACCAACTCCCTGCCCTCGTCGTCCTCGGCCGGCTTCCTCACGGTGTCGTCCGTCGTCCGCAGGCCCTCACCCTCGACATCGACGTTCGGCAGGACGCGGTCGAGCCACTTCGGCAGCCACCAGGCCTTGTCGCCCAGCAGGGCGAGGACGGCCGGAACGATGGCCATACGGACCACGAACGCGTCGAAGAAGACGGCGATCGCCAGACCGAAGCCGATCATCTTGATCATCGACTCGCCGGAGCCGATGAACCCGGCGAAGACGGCCATCATGATCGCCGCGGCGGCGGCGACCACCCGGGAGCTGTACCTGAAGCCGGTCACCACGGCCTGGTGCGCGTTCTCGCCGTGGACGTACGCCTCGCGCATCCGGGTCACGAGGAACACCTCGTAGTCCATCGCCAGGCCGAAGACCACGCCCACCATGAAGATCGGCATCATCGACATGATCGGGCCGGTCTCCTCGACCCCGATGAGCCCGCCCAGCCAGCCCCACTGGAAGACCGCGACCACGGCACCGAGCGCGGCCAGCACGCTGAGCAGGAAGCCGAGGGCCGCCTTCAGCGGAACCAGGATCGACCGGAAGATCACGATCAGCAGCAGGAAGGCGAGTCCGACCACCAGCGCCAGATACGGGATCAGCGCGTCGGTGAGCTTCTGCGAGAAGTCGATGTTCATCGCCGTGGCGCCGGTGACCAGCACCTTCGCGTCCGTGTCCGCCGTCACTCCGGCACCCGCGTCACGGATGGAGTGCACCAGGTCCTCGGTCTCGGTCGAGGACGGCTTGGAGTTCGGGATCACCGTGATCATCGCGGTGTCGCCGGCCTTGTTGAACGTCGCCGGGGTCACCGTCACGACGTCGTCGAGACCCTTGATCTCGTCCGTCACCGCAGTGGCGGCCTCCTGCGGGGACTTGCTGTCCTCGGCGTCGACGACGACCATCAGGGGGCCGTTGAAACCGGGCCCGAAGCCCTCGGACAGCAGGTCGTACGCCCGGCGCTGCGTGGTGGACGTCGGCTGCGAACCGTCGTCGGGCAGGCCCAGTTCGAGCTGGGTGGCCGGAAGCGCGATCGCGCCCAGACCGACCACGCCGAGCAGCAGCACGGCGATCGGACGACGGACGACGAAGCTCGCCCAGCGGGTACCCATACCGGGCTTCGCCCCGGCGGCTTCCGCGACGGCCGTGGTGGAGGCGGTGGTGGAGCCCGCCGTGGAGGTGGCGATGGAATCGGTGGTGGAATCGGCCGTGGAACCGGTGGTGGAATCGGCCGTGGTCTCCTTCGCCCTCCCCCGGCCGAACAGCCGGCCGCCGCCCTTGCCCTTCTCACCGGCCGGCCGGACCTTGCGGCCCGCGTAGCCGAGCAGCGCCGGGATCATGGTGAGGGCGATGAGGACCGCGATGACGACCGTACCGGCCGCCGCGAGACCCATCTTGGTCAGCATCGGGACGTTGACGACCGTGAGACCCGCCAGTGCGATGACGACCGTGAGACCCGCGAAGACCACCGCCGAACCGGCGGTGCCGACGGCCCGGCCGACCGCTTCCTCGCGTGCGCGGCCCTCGGCCAGTTCGGCCCGGTAGCGGGAGACGATGAACAGCGCGTAGTCGATCCCGACCGCGAGTCCGATCATCAGCGCGAGCGTGGAGGTCGTGTCGCCGAGGTCGAGCGTGCTCGCGAGGGCGGTGATGACGGAGACACCGATACCGACACCGATGATCGCCGTCAGCAGCGGCAGCCCGGCCGCGACGAGCGAGCCCAGGGTGACGACGAGGACGACCGCGGCGATGGCGAGGCCGATGATCTCTCCGACGACCGCCGTCTCGGGCTCGGCCTGGAGGGCGTCACCGCCCAGCTCGACCGTCAGCCCGGCCTCCTGCGCCTTGTGCGCGGCGGTCTCCAGCGCCTGTGTGGAGGAGTCCTTCAGCTCCATGCCCGGGACCTTGTAGGTGACCGAGGCGTAGGCGATCGTCCCGTCCTCGCTGACCGCGCGGGTGGTGAACGGGTCGCTGACGGAGACGACCTCGGAGCCGTCGCCGAGTTCCTTGACGGTCTTCTCGACCGTCGCCTTGTTGGCGGCGTCGGCCATCTTCTCGCCCTCGGGCGCCTTGAAGACGACCCGGGCGGTGCCGCCGTCGGCGCTCATGCCGGGGTAGCGCTGGTCCAGCAGGTCGAAGGCCTTCTGGGCCTCGGTGCCGGGGATGGAGAAGGAGGACGAGCCCGCGGCGGGCGCGGAGGCGGCGCCGACGCCCGCGAGCGTCAGCAGAGCCACCCAGATCAGGGCTACGAAGTGTCGTCGCCGGAAGGCGAGTCGGCCCAGCTTGTAGAGGAATGTGGCCACGGGGGCGGTACTCCCGTTCAGGTCGTGGAAGGGCGAAGGGCAGGACGGATCAGCCCGTGCCGCAGAGAGAAGGAAGGCAGGGCGGGGCGGGGCGAGGCAGGGGTGATCAGCCCGACGACATGAGCGGTGGCGTCAGGTAGGGAGGATGGTGCGGGTGGGGCGGTGGAGCCGGGTGGGGGTGGCGAGGCGTTCATGCCGACCGCGGGGATCTGCCGACCGCGGGGATCTGTCGGCCGCGCGGACTGCCGGGTGGTCTACCAGGTGGTCTACCAGGTGGTCGGCACGCCGAGTGCGGGGAGGACGACGGCGTCGAGGTACGAACGGAGGAAGCTCTGCGTGGGCGGTTGATCCTCGATCAGCCCCCGCGCGACGAAGGCGCCGACGAACATGTGCACCACGTACTCGACGGCGAGGTTGTCCGGACGGACCTCGCCCCGGTCGACGGCGCGCTGCACCACACGGCGGATCTCCACCATCTCCGGCTCGATGATCACCTCACGGAAGGCCTTCAACAGGTCGGGATTTCCGTGCACCGCCATGGCCAGACCCCGCATCAGCGCGTTGTTCTGTTCCATGGCGCAGTCATCGGTACTCATCACCAGAGCGTGCAGATCGCCGCGCAGGGACCCGGTGTCGACCGAGCCGATGTCGGGATGCGGCTTGTTGTGCCGCATCGCCCTGGCGACCAGTTCGGCCTTGCCGCCCCACTGGCGGTAGAGGGTGGCCTTGCTGGACCGGGTGCGTGCGGCCACGGCGTCCATGGTGAGGGCGTCGTAGCCGACCTCCCGGAGCAGGTCGAGGACGGCCGCGTACAGCTCGGCCTCACGCTCGGGTGTGATCCGACTGCGGCGCACCGTCGCGGTCTCAGTCATCCCACTCCCCTTACTCCAGTCGCACGTTCGAGGCGCCAAGGCTACCGGCCTCGCGACATGCGCGGGCCGGACGACCCGCTTCTCGAACGAAACGGTTTCGTACGCTTATGAAGATACCCCGAGACCTAAAGAAAACGAAACGGTTTCGTTCGTGTCCCGTGTCACGCCGCCCTCCACCGGGCGACGCACGAGTTGCCGGGGCCTCCCGAGCGGAAAAGCATGGGGAGGTGAACGCCAAGTACGAGAGCGCGGCCGGTGGCGACAGCGCCCCCGGCTACCTCCGCTTCCCCCACCTCCACGGCGACCGTCTCTGCTTCGTGGCCGAGGACGATCTGTGGCTGGCCCCCCTGGACGGCTCGGACCGCGCCTGGCGGCTCACCGTCGACCGTACGAAGATCGCCACGCCGCGCTTCTCGCCCGACGGTCGGCACATCGCGTACACGAGCTGGCGGAACGTCCTGCCGGAGGTCGAGCTGACCCCGGTGGACGGCGGCGCCCCCGCGCGCCGGCTCACCCACTGGGGCAGCCCCGACACCGAGGTACGCGGCTGGACGCCCCCGACCGCCGGCGGCGAGGGCCGCTCGGACATCCTGGCCGTCGCCTCGCACGGCGAGCCGTTCTCGTACTTCACCTGGGCCTACAAGGTCCGCACGGACGGCGACCCCGGCCGCAAACTCCCCTGGGGCCCGGTCTCCGACATCCAGTGCGCCGAGATCGACGGCGAGCACCGCACGCTCCTGCTCACCGGGACCCCACCGCACGAACCGGCGTCCTGGAAGCGCTACCGGGGCGGCGCCATGGGCCGCCTCTGGCTGCACGGCGAACGGCTGCTGGCCGACCTCGACGGACACCTCCACTCCCCCCTGTTCGTCGGCGGCCGGATCGCCTTCCTCTCCGACCACGAGGGCGTCGGCAACCTCTACTCCTGCGCGTACGACGGCTCCGACCTGCGCCGCCACACCGACCACGACACGTTCTACGCCCGGCACGCGGCCGGCGACGGCACCCGGGTGGTGTACCAGTGCGCGGGCGACCTGTGGATCGTGGACGACCTCGCCCCGGGCTCCCTCCCCCGCCGCCTCGACGTGACGCTCGGGGGCGCGCTGACCGGGCGGCGGCCGTACCAGGTGCCGGCCGCCCAGCACGTCGACGGCATCTCGGTCGACGAGACGGGCCGGGCGAGCGCGGTCGTCGTACGCGGCAGCCTGTACTGGCTGACCCATCGCGACGGCCCCGCCCGGACCATCGCCGACACCCCCGGCGTACGCGTCCGGCTCCCCGAGATGCTCGGCTCGGGCGGCCAGGTGGCGTATGTGACGGACGCGGAGGGCGAGGACGCGATCGAGATCGCCTACCTCCCCCGGGCCACCGGCGACCGCGAGCCCCGCCGCCTCGCCTCCGGCGACCTGGGCCGCGTCCTTGAACTGGTGTCCGACCCGCGCGGCGAACGCCTCGCCATCGCCGCCGACGACGGCCGCGTCCTCCTCCTGGACGCGTCGGAGGAGTCGAACGGCGAGGTCACCGAACTCATCACCTCCCTCAACGGCCCGGTCCGCGACCTCGCCTTCTCCCCCGACGGCGCCTGGCTGGCCTGGTCCCACCCGGGCATCGGCCGCACCCTGCGCCAGATCAAGATGGCCCGTATGAAAGACCGCCTCATCGTCGACGTCACCGACGGCCGCTTCGAGGACGAGAACCCGGTCTTCACCCGCGACGGCCGCTATCTCGCCTTCCTCTCCTGGCGCGGCTTCGACCCGGTCTACGACGTCCACACGGGCGACCTCTCCTTCCCGCTCGGCTGCCGCCCCTATCTGGTCCCGCTCTCCTCCGCCACGCCCTCCCCGTTCGCCCTGAACCCGGACGGCCGCCCGGTCGCCGGGGGCATGGACCCGACCGAGGACGAGAACACCGACGGCACGGTGACCGTCGAGACCGAGGGCCTGGAGAACCGCGTCACGCCCTTCCCGGTGACCGCCTCCAAGTACTCGGCGCTGTACCCGGTCGCGGGCGGCGGCCTGGTCTGGCTGCGCTGGCCCATCTCGGGCGCGCTGGGCGAGACCTTCGCCAACCCGGACGACATGACGGGCCGCCCGACCCTCGAACACTTCAACATCAGCAAGGCGAAGAAGTCCGAACTCGTCGAGCACCTGGACTGGTTCGCGGTGAGCGGCGACGGCTCCCGACTCGTGGTCGTGGACGAGGGCGACCTGCGCGCCGCCCCGTCCACCGAGTCCGGCGACAGCGACTCGACCGTCTGGATCGACCTCCGGCGCGTCCTGCACGAGGTCGACCCGGCCGCCGAGTGGCGCCAGTCGTACGCGGAGGCCGGCCGTCTGATCCGCGCCTACTTCTGGGACCCGAGGATGAGCGGTATCGACTGGGCCGCCATCCTCGACCAGTACCGCCCGCTGGTCGAACGGGTCGCCTCCCCCGACGAGTTCGCGGACCTGCTCCGCGAGGTCCTCGGCGAACTGGGCACGTCCCACGCGTACGTCTCCCCCGCCCGCCGCAACGAGGGCCCGCCCCACTACCAGCGCCGCCAGGGCCTGCTGGGCGCCAACTTCGTCCGCCGGGACGACGACTGGACGATCCGCCGCATCCTCCCCGGCGACTCCTCCGACTCCAAGGCCCGCTCCCCGCTGGCCGGTACGGGCATCCGGGAGGGCGCGGCACTGACCCACGTCGACGGCCGCCCGGTGGACCCGAAGACGGGCCCGTACCCCCTGCTGGCGGGCGCGGGCGGCACCACCGTGGAACTGACCTTCACACCCGCCGAGGGCGAGGGCCGCTCCCGCCGCGTAGCCGTGGTCCCCCTGATCGACGAACGCCCCCTGCGCTACCAGGACTGGGTCGCCAAACGCCGTGACGTCGTACGGGAGTTGAGCGGCGGCCACTGCGGCTATCTGCACATCCCGGACATGGGCGGCTCCGGCTGGGCCCAGTTCAACCGCGATCTGCGCATGGAGGTCTCCCGGCCCGCCCTGATCGTCGACGTACGCGGCAACGCGGGCGGCCACATCAGTGAGCTGGTGGTGGAGAAGCTGTCCCGCACGATCCTCGGCTGGGACCTGACACGGAACGCCCAGCCGGTGTCGTACGCCTCCAGCGCCCCGCGCGGCCCGGTCGTCGCCCTCGCGGACGAGGCGACCTCCTCCGACGGCGACATGATCACGGCAGCCTTCAAACTCCTCCGGCTGGGCCCGGTCGTGGGCCTGCGCACCTGGGGCGGCGTCGTCGGCATGACCGGCCGCCACCAACTCGGCGACGGCACGGTCATCACCGTCCCCATGAACGCCGCCTGGTTCGACGCGTACGGCTGGACCATCGAGAACCGAGGCGTCACCCCGGACCACGAGACCCTCCGCACCCCGGTGGACTGGGCGGAGGGCCGCAACACCCAACTGGAAGCGGCCGTCACCCTGGCCCTGACCCTCCTCAAAACCCACCCCCCGGCAGACCCCCCGGACCACACGAACACCCCGAACAGGGCCCGCCCGAAGCTCCCGGAACGCTCGTGAGGGTTCGACGAGCGCGGGGCAGGCTGAAAAGCATGGGGCACAGCCCCTGCTTTCTTGGGGGCGCGGGGAACTACGCGTCTCTTAAGGGACGCGGGGAACCACGCATCCCTTAAGGGGCGCGGGGAACTGCGCATCTTTTCAGGGGCGCGGGGAACTGCGCATCTTTTCAGGGGCGCGGGGAACTGCGCGACCAGCCCCCACCGAACCCGCACCCGACAACCCACCCCGAACAACACCGAAGGGCGCCCCCCAATCAAGGAGGGCGCCCCACGCATCACTCAACTACACCACTACGCCTCGTACTCCTGCCGGAACCGATCATCCTCGTCCCGCATCAACCGCTCGGACTCCTCGTCCCGCCGCCCCACCCCACGCTCCGGCTGCCCATGCTCGGGCCGCTGCCCGCGCTCGGGCCGCTGCCCATGCTCGGGCCGCTGCGGCGGACGCTCACCGCCACGCTGAGGCCGCTCCTGCTGAGCCCGCCGCGGCGACTCGGCCTTGTCCTGGAACTGGTCCTTCATGCCCATGTGGATTCACTCCCGTTGTGGGTGAGGGGATCGGGCCTCGACCAGACAAACACGGGCGGACATCCCACGCATTTCGATCAGTAACGCTCGGTCAACGCCAAGTGATCAGCCTCCCGACGCCCGAACCCCCCGCGTCCGCTCGTCCGCCGCCCCACCGGCCCCCACCAGCCCCTTGTCCACCCCACGCAGCCGCGGCTCCATACGCCGTACCTCGCGCGGCGCGAACGTCCCTATGAGCCCCGGCAGATACCCGCGCACGCCCTGCATCCCCCGCAGCCACCACTGCCCGTACACATGGCTCGACCGCCGCTCGATCCCGGCGACGAGCCGGTCCACGGCCGGCCCCAGCGGATACGTCTTCCCGGCCGGCCACGGCAGCCGTTCCCGCAACTCCCGCAACGCCTCGTCCTTGTCGGCCCCGCGCACCATGTCCGTGTCGGTCCAGGACAGATACCCGACGCCGACGCCCACGCCCTGATGCGCGACCTCGGCCCGCAGACAGTGCGCGTACGCCTCGACGCCCGACTTGGACGCGCAGTACGCCGTCATCATCGGCGCCGGGGTGATCGCGGCGAGGGAGGCGATCTGCAGCAGATACCCCCGGCTCTCGATCAGCGCGGGCAGGAACGCCCGCCCGGTGACGGCCGATCCGACGAGGTTGACCTCGATGACCCGCCGCCAGGAGTCGGGGTCGGAGTCGACGAACGGCCCGCTGTTGGCGACGCCCGCGTTGGCGACGACGATGTCGACCCGCCCGAACCGCTCCTTGACCTCACCCGCGACCCGCGTCATCACCTCCTGGTCGGTGACATCGGCGTGCCAGTACGCGCACTCCCCATACAGCCGCTCCGACACCCGCTTCAGCTCGTCCGGTTCGAGGCCGACGAGCGCGACCTTCACGCCCCGTACCGAGAGCTTGCGCGCGAGGAGTTCCCCGACGCCCCGCGCGGCCCCGGTGACGACCGCGACCCGCCCCTCCAGGCTGCCGCTCATGCGCCCGCCTCCTCCAACTCGTCCCGCTCCACCCGTACATGTGCCGTCACGAGCCCGCGTATCCGGGCGGTGACCGCTTCCGGCGCCTCCACGGGCGCCATGTGTCCGACCCCGGTCAGCTCGCTGAGGCCCACGCAGTCGGGCAGCGCGGCGGCCAGCGCCCGCGCGTGCACGGGCGGGGTCATCCGGTCGGCCGTGCCCACGACGACATGCGCCGGCACGGTCAACTCCCGTACGCCGTGGTCGAGATCGAGGGAGGCGAGGACGTGCGACCAGGCGTGCCGCACCCGGGCCGGGCAGGCGTGCACGATCCGCGCGCAGGCCTCGACCATCGCGGGCGACGAACCGGGGCCCATGGTCGCGTACTTGAGGATCCGCCGGGCGACCGGCGTGACCGGCCCGAGCGGCGCCCGGGAGCCGAGGACCTTCCGGGTGAGCCAGGAGCGCACCCGGCCCGACCGCATCGGCACGACCAGGGACTCGTCGACCAGCCGTGAACTGCCCGTGCTGCACAGCAGGACGGCCGCCGTGTGCTCCCGGAACCCCGGCCGCGCGGCGGCGGCCATCAGTGTCATGCCGCCCATGGAGTGCCCGGCCAGCACCGCCTTCTCGCCCGGCGCGAGGGCCGCCGCGAGCACCGCCTCCAGATCGTCGGCGAGGGCGTCCGCGTTGCACAGGGCGGAGGCGGGGCTGCGGCCGTGGCCGCGCTGGTCGTAGACGACGACCCGGTGGTCGACGGCGAGATCGCGGACCTGCGCCGCCCAGTACGCCGTCGAGCAGGTCCAGCCGTGCACGAGCACCACGGCGGGGGCGCCCTCGGGCCCGTGGATCTCGACGTGCAGCCGCGCCCCGTCGGCGGACACGGCCGCCAACTCCCGTACGGCGACGGGCGGCGCGTACGGCCCGTGCTTCACATGCGTCAGTCGGGTCATGCCCCGGCCTCCACCGTCTCCGTGTTCATCGCCCCGCCGCTGTTCTCCGTATCCGGCCGGGCTACCCGCAGGACGGTGTACTCACTCAGATCGACCCGCCGGGTCGCGCCGCGGAACTCGGTCGTGGTCCCCGGCCAGACGGTCGTGTTGCGCCCGTCCGCGTCGAGATACCAACTCGTGCAGCCCCCGGTGTTCCAGACCGTGCGCTCCATCCGCTTCTGCACCCGCTCGTTCCAGGCGTCCACGGCCACCGGCCGGGCGTCGAGGGCGACCCGGCCGCCGAGCACGTCCAACTGCCGTACGAAGTCGGCCATGTAGTTCAGCTGGGACTCGATCATCAGGATCATGCTGGAGTTCCCGAGGCCCGTGTTGGGCCCGATGATCGTCATCCAGTTGGGGAACCCGGCGGCGGACGCCCCGCGCAGCGACCGCATCCCGCTGTCGGCCCAGGCCTCGGCGAGCGTCCGGCCGTCGGCGCCCACGACCCGGTCGGCGATGGGCATGTCGGTGACATGGAACCCGGTGCCGAAGACGATCGCGTCGACCTCGGCGGCGGACCCGTCGGCGGCGACGAGCGTGGAGCCGTCGACCTTGGCGAGCCCGGAGGCGACCACGTCGACGTTGGGCCGGGTGAGCGCCGGATAGTAGGTGTTGGACAGCAGGATGCGCTTGCAGCCGATGCGGTAGCCGGGGGTGAGCCGGGCGCGCAGCTCGGGGTCCTTGACGGCCCGGGTCATGTGCCGCTCGGCCATCCGCTCCACCAGGCCCAGCTGGTTCGGCCGCTTGGTGAAGGCCTGGACCTGCAACTCCCGTACGCCCCACAGCAGTCCGCGCCGGGCCTGCGCGGTGAACGGCAGCTGCCGGTGCAGCCACCGCTCGGCGCCGCTGATGCCCCGGTCGACGCGCGGCAGCACCCAGGGCGGGGTCCGCTGGAAGAGGGTGAGCCGGGCGACCTCGGGCTGGATCGCGGGCACGATCTGGATCGCGGAGGCGCCCGTCCCGATCATCGCGACGCGCTTGCCGCGCAGGTCGTACCCGTGGTCCCAGCGGGCGGAGTGGAACACCTTCCCGGGGAAGGAACCGAGGCCCGGCAGTTCGGCCTCGGTCGGTACCTTCGGATCGGACAGCGGCCCGGTCGCGGAGACGACGAAGTCGGCGGACAGCGGCCCACCGCTCGTCTCGATGTCCCAGCACAGCCGCTCCGCGTCCCAGGCCATCCTGACGACCTCGGAGTCGAAGCGGATGTGCGACCGCAGCCCGAACACCTCGACCACGTGCTCCAGATAGGCCCGGATGTGCTCCTGCCCGGAGAAGGCGCGCGGCCAGGCGTAGTTCGGCGCG
Organism: Streptomyces phaeolivaceus; assembly: GCF_009184865.1. Classification (NCBI taxonomy): domain Bacteria; kingdom Bacillati; phylum Actinomycetota; class Actinomycetes; order Kitasatosporales; family Streptomycetaceae; genus Streptomyces; species Streptomyces phaeolivaceus. Next base: position 4,178,624 of record NZ_CP045096.1, read on the forward strand.
AACGAGAACGAGTAGAGATGGGAGGGCACGTCACAGGCGCACCCGGGATAGTCGTTGTCGCGCCAGGTGCCGCCGACCGACCCGGCCCGTTCCAGGACGACGAAGTCGGTGACCCCCTCGCGCCGCAGCCGCACGGCCGCGCCGAGCCCGCCGAACCCGGACCCGACCACCGCCACCCGCACATGCGGCCGGTCCGCGCCCTCGTTCCCGCCCTTGTGCTCGCCCATCCGGTACCTCCACGCCTCATCGCGTGCGCCCACCGCGTTCGCACCTCATGTCCGCGCCAGTAATCACTGGCGCAGTGGGAGCGTAGGGCAGGACCGTACCGATGGGTAGGGGTCCGACACTCTGGAGTTACCAGCGGTACGACATAGGCTGCGCGCGTGGCAGAAGACGGCGAGCGGGACAACGGGCGAGACGGCGACCGACACGGCGAGCGACACGGCGAGCGACACGGCGAGCGACACGGCGAGCGACACGAGTACCGCATGGAGGAGCTGGCCGAGGAGGCCGGCATCACGGTACGCACCCTGCGCTTCTACCGGGAGCGCAAACTGATCCCGCCACCCCGCCGCGAGGGCCGTATCGCCTGGTACGACGACACCCATCTGGCCCGGCTGCGCACGATCGCGGCGCTGCTGGAGCGGGGCCACACGCTCAGCGGGATAGCCGAGCTGGCCGAGGCCTTCGACCAGGGCCGTGACGTGGGCGATCTGCTCGGCCTGGGCGCCCCCACCGAGGAGACGCCGGTCCGCCTCACCCCCGAGGAACTGGCCGACCACTTCGGCGACCAGGCCACCTCGGAGAACCTCGCCACCGCCCTCGAACTCGGCTACCTCGGCACCGACGGCGGCGAGATCGTCCACATCAGCCGCCGCCTCCTGGAGGTCTCGGCCGCGCTGGTCCGCGAGGGCGTCCCGCTCACCGACGTCCTCACCGCCGGCCGCCGCGTCCGCGAACACGCGGAAGCCCTGGCCACCCTGTTCACCGACCTCATCCTCACCCAGCCCGGCCACACCCGCGAAGACCTCGCCCGCCTACGGCCCCTGGCGAAGAGCGTGGCGGAAGCGGAACTCTCCCTGGCACTGGACCGGCGACTGAGGCAGACCGGCACGGACTGAGACCGGGCCGCCTCCGACCCGGACCGGGACCGATCCGTCTCAGAGCTCGTAGACCACCGTCACCGGCGCGTGGTCCGACCACCGCTCGGCGTGGGTCGCGGCCCGTTCCACGAACCCCTTGACCGCCTTGGCGGCGAGCCCGGCCGTGGCGATCTGGTAGTCGATGCGCCAGCCGCTGTCGTTGTCGAAGGCCCGCCCCCGGTACGACCACCAGGTGTAGGGCCCCTCCACATCGGGATGCAGGGCGCGCAGCACATCGACGTACGCCCCCTCGCTCTCGTCGAGGACCCGCCCCAGCCACTCCCGCTCCTCCGGCAGGAACCCGGAGTTCTTCTGGTTCGCCCGCCAGTTCTTGAGGTCGGCCTGCTGATGGGCGATGTTCCAGTCGCCGCAGACCACGACCTCGCGCCCGTCGGCGGCGGCCCGCTCGCGCAGCCCCTTCAGATGGGTGAGGAACTCGTCCATGAACCGGACCTTCTCGTCCTGCCGTTCGGTCCCGACCTCGCCGGAGGGAAGGTAGAGGCTGGCGACGGTGACGCCCGGCAGATCGGCCTCGACGTACCGCCCGCTCCCGTCGAACTCGGCCGACCCGAAACCGATCCGGACCCGGTCAGGTTCACGGCGGCTGTAGAGCGACACCCCCGCGCGTCCCTTGGCGGCGGCCGGGGCGTGCACGACGTGCCATCCCTCGGGCTGCCGCACCCCCTCGGGGAGTTGCTCCGGTTCGGCCCGGACCTCTTGCAGGCACACCACGTCCGCCGAGGTCCCGGCGAGCCACTCCACGAAGCCCTTCTTCGCGGCGGCCCGCAGTCCGTTCACATTCACAGAGGTCACAGTCAGCACCCGGGCACGATACCCGCACCCCGGAGAGCAGCCATGCATAGATGTACGATGTTCAACATGATTATCCGCCGGGTCCCCTTCGACCACCCCGACGCCGTGAAGCTGAACGACGAGGTCCAGGCCGAGTACAGCGTCCGCTACGGCGACGACGGAGACGCCACACCCATGGACCCGGCGCACTTCGTACCGCCGACGGGGCTGTATCTGATCGCCTACGACGAACACGGCAGACCCCTGGCCACGGGTGGCTGGCGCACCCAGGACACCAATGACGAGGGGTATCAGGACGGGGACGCCGAGATCAAGCGGATGTATGTCACCCCGGAGGCCCGCGGCCTGGGCCTGGCCCGCCGCATACTCGGCGAACTGGAGTCCGACGCCCGCGCCGGCGGCCGTACCCGCATGGTCCTCGAAACCGGTGCCGAGCAGCCCGAGGCCGTCGCCCTCTACACCTCCAGCGGCTACGAACCCTGCGCCAAGTTCGGCTACTACCGCTTCCACGAACTGAGCCTGTGCTTCGCGAAGCCGCTCCACGGGTGACCCCGGGCCCCTGAACCCTCCGGGGCCCCGAACCTCCCGGGCCCGCAAATCCCGGTGCCCGCCGGGGTGTCGGGCCCCTACGGTGTACCCGTGAAGAAGAACACCCGCCTCCGCCGTCTCGTCGTGGGCGACACCACCTGGCGCTGGACCGTCCGCCGGCGCTCCCGAGCAGCCCACGACCACTGCCACCTGAAGCTGTCGCTGTACCCCGACGGCCCCCGAGGCCGCCGTCTGGTCCTGCTCTTCAGCCCCTCGGACAACCGCGTCGTCTCGAACTGCTACTTCGACTCCGGCGCCCTGGTCCGCCGCTCGGACCACACGTACCTGAACCTCCACGAGCCCGGCACGGTCCGCCGCCTCCTGGACGCCGCCGCCCCGACCCTGGACTTCCACCCGGACGCCCGGACGGTGGAGCTGGACGGCTGGCCGCACTTCGACGCGATCACAGAGCCGGTGACACCCTGACAACACGTCAGAGCCCCCAATGGTGATCACCACTGGGGGCTCTGAGCTGTGCGTGGACCTGTGGGGATTTGAACCCCAGACCCCCTCGATGCGAACGAGGTGCGCTACCAGACTGCGCCACAGGCCCTTGCAACGAGTGAAACTCTAGCATCCCGATCGCGGTGCTTGGAAATCCGTTCCCGGGCGGCCACCGGCGGGCTTCCGACCGGCTCGTGGCTGGTCAGCGGAGTGGGCGATCCGCAGCGGCGAAGGTCACTCGTTGGCCGCGCGCGGGCGGTCGCCGTCCTCGTACTGGTCGAAGAGCGGTGTGCGCCCCCTCTCACGCGAGCGGCGCGCGGACGCGGCCCGGCGGGCGTCGGAACGGCCGCCGTCGGGAGCCTCGGCAGCGTCACCGGCGCCCGCGTCGTCCGCGCTCGCCTCACCACCGCGCTCCCCCTCCGACTCGCGCCCCGACGCACTCGCGGCACTCGCGGCAGTGCTCGCGGAGGTGTCCGCAGAGGTGTGCGCGGAGCCCGAGGCGGCGCCCGACGAGCCGTGCGGATCGGCCGCGCTGGAGCGCGCGCTGCTCCACGCGTCCGGGGCGCCGAGGTCGACCCCGGAGGTGGCCCGGGGCGCGACCGGCGCGGTGACGTACGTCGGGAGCGGCACCGGGACCGGGTCCCAGCTGTCGCCCTGGCCGGGCCGGCGCTGGCGCTCCCGCTGCTGGTCGACCCACTCGGCGTGGTCGGTCTGCTCGACGAGGGCCCGGCGGTCGGCCGCGAGCGCGGTCAGCTCCGCCCGGTTCTCCTCGTTCTCGGGTCCGTCCTCCGGCTCGTCGGTGTCCACCGGGTCCGGTGCGGGGCGCCGCCGCTGGGGCTGTCGCTCCCGCAGCCGCTGCGCCGCCACCTCGGCCTGCCGCCGGTCCATCGTGTACGCGAACCGCTTCCGCTCCTGGCGGCGCAGATGCGCGATGTATGTGCTCAGCAGCACCGCCGGTACGGCCGGCGCCCACAGGAGGGCGAGTCCGCCGACCGCCGCGACGACCGCGCCGAGCGTGAAGGCGAGGAAGAGCATCACCGTCGTACGCCGTCGGCGCGCGAGCACCTTCGAGCGCTGGGCCCGCGCCTTGGCCTCCGCCGAGTCGGCCCGGCGTGCGCCCGTCGTCCGACCGCCCGGCCGCTTCGCCCGCGCGGGAGCGGGCACTTGGGCCGCCCCCTGCTGCTTGGCCGACGGTGCTCCGCCCTGCTGGGGCACCGGCTTCACCTGGGCCTGTACGTGCGCCTGCGCCTGGGCGTGCGCCTGCGCCTGGGCGGCTCCGGAGGGCTGTGCCGCCGGTTTCCCCGGGTGCTGCGGCTGCTGGCCCTGCTGCGGTGACTCACCTCGCTCCACCGGGAGTCGAGCCTTCGTGTGCTCCCGGTGCGGGGGCATGGCGAAGGCCCGGACGTCCACCGATTCGGTGACGCCGTCCGGTTCGGCGCTGGGCTCCCCCTCCTCGGTGGAGCGCGCCCGCAGGTCCTTGGCGTATCGGCGCTCCATCCCCGCCCGGCCGGAAAGCAGCCGGATGGCGGTGCTGAAGCGTTCCGTCGGACGGGCTTCGTTCAGCTCGTCCTGCCTACGGAGCCACATCGGCACCAAGTAGGCGGCCCAGGCCCCGACGATGACTGCGTAGATGAGGCCGCTGCTGCTCACGCCTCACACGGTAGAGGGGTTTGCGTGAGGCCATCTGCCAATTGAGCCGGTGTGTCGCACGATCTGGCTGATATTTCGAGCTTTTTTTGTGACCGATCCGATCAGCGGGTCGCAGAGAGCGCGAAATTAACGTGCTGAGAACGTGCCGAGAACGTCCCGACTCGTTCAAGCCGATCGCCGTCCGATCCTCGAAGGATCGCCGTTCGGGCATTTTTTTCGAACACGCATTTCATTTATTGGGGTTGTCCGGGCTTGCCCACGTCGGAGCCCGCGTTCCGGGTGTTCCGTGCCCGTTCCCGCTGCCAGCGGCCGAGCAGCCCCTCGGGGACCTCTTCGGCGGTGAGCGCGAAGACGAGATGGTCGCGCCAGGCGCCGTCAATGTGAAGATATCGTGGACGAAGGCCTTCCTCGCGGAATCCGAGTTTCTCCACGACCCGTCGGCTGGGCCGATTCTCGGGGCGAATACAGACCTCGATGCGGTGCAGGCCGACGGTCCGGAAGCAGTGGTCCACGACGAGCGCCACCGCCGTCGGCATCACGCCCCGCCCGGCCACCGACTCGTCGACCCAGTAGCCGACATGGCCGGAGCACATGGAGCCCCAGGTGATCCCGGCGACCGTCAACTGCCCGACCAGCCGCCCCTGGTACTCGATCACGAACGGCAGCATCCGGCCCGCGTTCGCCTCCGCCCGCAGATGGCGGACCATCTGACGGTATGTCGGCCGGTGCGCGATGGGGCCGCTGGGCGTGGGCGGCGGAATGGTCGCCTCCCAGGGCCGCAGCCAGTCCCGGTTGCGCCGGTTCACCTCGCGCCAGGCCCGCTGGTCACGCAACTTTATGGGCCGGAGGACGACCTCGCCGTCCACCAGCGCCACGGGCCAGGATGGGCTGTTCAGCTCGCACCCCCACGGGGTCTGGAGGGGTCCTCCTCGGCCGGGGAGCCGCCGGTGGCCGGCCTCTTGTGGTCCCCGCCGACGGTCGGCCGGTCGTGGTCCCCGCCGCGGATCTGGTCCACGGCGTGGGTCAACAGCGGTTCCAGTACGGCCAGGCCGTCCCGTACGCCGCCGGTCGAGCCCGGCAGGTTGACGATCAGCGTCCGGCCCGCGACCCCGGCGAGGCCCCGGGAGAGCGCCGCCGTGGGCACCTTGTCCCGGCCGTACGCCCGGATCGCCTCGGGGATGCCGGGCACCTCGTGGTCGAGGACCGCGCGGGTGGCCTCGGGGGTGCGGTCGGTGGGCGAGATGCCGGTGCCACCGGTCGTCACGATCACGTCGTACCCGGCGTCGACACCCGCCCGCAGCGCGGCCTCCACAGGGCCGCCGTCCGGCACGACCTGAGGGCCGTCGACGGCGAAGCCGAAGCCGGTGAGCGCCTCGGCGATCAAGGGTCCGCCCCGGTCCTCGTAGACCCCGGCGGCGGCCCGGTTGGAGGCGGTCACGACCAGCGCGCGGTACCCGGCGGGGCCGGTGTCCCCGGCGGGCGCCGTCATGTCCGGCTCCAGTCGCCAGACTTGCCGCCCGTCTTCTCCTCTACGCGGACGTCCGTGATGACCGCGCCCTTGTCGACCGCCTTCACCATGTCGATCACGGTGAGGGCGGCCACGGAGACCGCGGTGAGGGCCTCCATCTCGACGCCCGTACGGTCCGTGGTCCTCACCGTGGCGAGGATCTCGACGGCGTCGTCCGCGACCGACAGATCGACCTCGACGCCCGAGACGGCCAGCGGGTGGCAGAGCGGGATGAGGTCGGGGGTGCGTTTGGCGCCCATGATCCCGGCGATGCGCGCGGTGGCGAGGGCGTCGCCCTTGGGCACCCCCTCGCCGCGCAGCAGTTCGACCACTTTCGGCGAGACCAGGACCCGGCCGCTGGCGCGGGCGGTGCGCGCGGTCACGTCCTTCCCGGAGACGTCGACCATGCGGGCGGCACCCGCGTCGTCGATGTGGGTCAGTCGGTCCTGCGGCGTACTCATGGTGGTGTGGCGCTCCCGGTCGGGGCCCGTCGCGGTGCGGCGCGCGGCCTGTTGTGCGCGACACGGTACGCCACCCTCGACGGTTCAGCCGAGCAGGACGACCTCGACCTCCGTGCCGGGCTCGACGGACTCGATGTCCTCGGGGATCACGATGAGCGCGTCGGCGTGCGCGAGGGCCGCCACGAGGTGCGATCCGGCGCCCCCGACGAGGGTGACCTCGCCGTCCGCGTACGTCCCTCGCAGGTACTGCCGGCGCCCGGCGGGTGAGGCCAGGGCCTTGGGTGCCTGGAGGGTCGCGGTGGCCGTCGGCCGGTGGACGTCGGTCAGGCCCATCAGGGTGCGGATGGCGGGCCGGACGAAGAGCTCGAAGGAGACGTACGACGAGACCGGGTTGCCCGGGAGGGCGAGCAGCGGGGTGTGGTCGGGGCCGATGGTGCCGAAGCCCTGGGGTTTGCCGGGCTGCATGGCGAGCTTGCGGAAGTCGATGCCGGCGCCCTCCTCGTCCTCGTCGCCGACGGACTCCAGGGCCTCCTTGACGACGTCGTACGCGCCGACGCTGACCCCGCCGGTGGTGACGACCAGGTCGGCGCGGACGAGCTGGTCCTCGATGGTGGAGCGGAGGGTCTCGGCGTCGTCGGCGACGGCGCCGACGCGGTAGGCGATGGCGCCCGCGTCCCGGGCGGCGGCGGTGAGGGCGAAGCTGTTGGAGTCGTAGATCTGGCCGGTGGCCGGGGTCTCGCCGGGCGGGATCAGTTCGCTGCCGGTGGAGAGCACGACCACGCGCGGGCGCGGGCGTACGCGTACCGAGGCGCGGCCGACGGCGGCGAGCAGGCCGAGCTGGGGCGGGCCGAGGATCGTCCCGGCGGCCAGGGCGCGTTCCCCGGCCTTCACGTCGCTGCCCTTCGCGCGGACGTGCGCGCGTGCCTCGGCGGCGCGGTGCACGGCGACCTGGCCGGTGGCGCCCTCGGGGCTCGCGCTGCGCGCGCGCATCCCGGAGACGGGTCCCTCGCCGAGGCCGCCGTCGGTCCACTCCACCGGGACGACCGCCTCGGCGCCGGGCGGCAGGGGGGCGCCGGTCATGATGCGGGCGGCCTCACCGGGCCCCACACGGGGCGGTTCGGCCTGGCCCGCCGCGACGTCCCCGATCACCGTGAGCACGGCCGGGAACTCCTCGCTGGCGCCCGCGACGTCCGCGACCCGCACCGCGTACCCGTCCATCGAGCTGTTGTCGAACGGTGGCAGGGAGATCGGCACCGTGACGTCCTCGACCAGGACACAGCCCTGGGCGTCGAGGAGTTGCAGCTCGATGGGTTCCAGGGGCTGGACGGTGGCGAGGATGTCCTCCAGGTGCTCGGTCACCGACCAGAGGTGGCCCGGTCCGGTGGTGCGGGTCGCGGCGGTGCTCAATGTGGCTACATCTCCTCGGCTACGTAACTGCGAAGCCAGGTCCGGAAGTCCGGTCCCAGGTCTTCACGTTCGCATGCGAGTCTGACAATGGCACGCAAGTAGTCGCCGCGGTCCCCGGTGTCATAGCGGCGGCCCTTGAAGACGACGCCGTGCACGGGGCCGCCGACCTTCTCGTCCGCGGCGAGCTGCTGGAGGGCGTCGGTGAGCTGGATCTCGCCGCCGCGGCCCGGCTCGGTCCGGCGCAGGACGTCGAAGATCTGCGGGGCGAGGACATAACGGCCGATGATCGCGTAGTTGGAGGGGGCGTCGGCCGGGTCCGGCTTCTCGACCAGGCCCGTGACCTTGACGACGTCGCCGTCCTCGGTGGGCTCCACGGCCGCGCAGCCGTAGAGGTGGATCTGCTCCGGCGCGACCTCCATCAGCGCGATGACGCTGCCGCCGCTGCACTCCTGGACCTCGACCATGCGTCGCAGGAGCGGGTCGCGGGGGTCGATCAGGTCGTCGCCGAGGAGGACCGCGAAGGGCTCGTCGCCGACGTGCGGGGCGGCGCACAGGACGGCGTGCCCGAGGCCCTTGGGGTCGCCCTGGCGGACGTAGTGCATGGTGGCGAGGTCGCTGGACTCCTGGACCTTGGCGAGCCGGTGGGCGTCGCCCTTCTTCTGGAGGGCGGACTCCAGCTCGTAGTTGCGGTCGAAGTGGTCCTCAAGGGGGCGCTTGTTGCGGCCGGTGATCATCAGGACGTCGTCGAGCCCCGCCGATGCGGCCTCTTCGACCACGTACTGGATCGCCGGCTTGTCCACGACCGGCAGCATCTCCTTGGGAGTCGCTTTGGTGGCCGGCAGGAACCGGGTTCCGAGGCCCGCGGCGGGAATGACAGCCTTGCTGATCCTGGGGTTCGCCTCACTCATGGCCCGAACCCTATCGGGTGCCTTTGTGGGGAATCTGTGGCTCCGATTAATTCGCTCTCATATGAGCCGATTACGAATAGTACTGGAGCGACCTGTGAGCAACATGGGATCCGGACCGGACTCTGCCAAGCGAATGTTGCGTCGAGAGTTCCTCCTGGTGAGGAACGGGTTGACGCCGGATGACGTCCGGAGAACGACCGGCGCGCTCGCGGGCCGGGCCCTCGATCTGCCCGAACTGGCGCACGCGCGCACGGTGGCGGCGTACGTCTCCGTGGGGAGCGAGCCCGGCACCCTCGCGCTCCTCGACGCACTCCGCGCGCGGGGCGTGCGCGTCCTGCTGCCGCTGCTGCTCCCCGACAACGACCTCGACTGGGGCCTCTACGAGGGGGATTCCTCCCTCGCGCGCGTGCGGCACGGCGGCCGTATGGAGCTCCTCGAACCGGCCGGCGAGCGGCTCGGCCCGCAGGCCGTGACCACCGCCGACGTCGTCCTGCTGCCGGGTCTGGCGGTCGACGCGCGCGGGATGCGCCTGGGCCGGGGCGGCGGCTCCTACGACCGCGTCCTGGAACGCCTGGAACGCGCGGGCGCCGACCCGGCCCTGGTGGTGCTGCTGTACGACACGGAGGTGGTCGACCGGGTGCCGGAGGAGGAGCACGACCGCCCGGTGCACGCGGTGGTGACGCCTTCGGGGGTACGGCACTTCCGGTGATCCGGATCGGGTAGGAGGGACGGGTCGCCCGTCCCTCCTCCCACACCACCGGACATGCGGGTCACGCATCCGGCGGTTCACCAAGCTGGTCTCAACCGTTGCCAGGTCGGCTTGAGCATCTTCAGGCCCAGGTCGTCCCAGTAGGAGATGGGCAGTGCCCTGTCCAGAACAGGTGACTTCGCGACCCGCCAGTAGCCTTTGCTGCTGGCCGCCCATTCCCGAGCATCACGCTCACCGATCCCGAGCGCCCGCAGGTTACGACGTCTGGTCGCGTACCGTTTCCATTCCTTCCAGCGGATCTGCCGCATCCTGCGACGGAACCACTTGTCCAGCTCCTGGAACACCTTGGGAGTGTCCGCGAGCTGGAAGTAGCCCATCCAGCCTGTGGTGAAGCGGTTGATCTGCGCGATGCGGTCAGCCATCGCAACGCTCCACCGGCGCGAGGTCAGCTCCTTGAGCCGAACCTTCAGGCGTTCGACCGCCTTCGGGTCGACCCGGACCCTGACCTTCCCACCCCGGACAAAGTAGAAGCCGAACCCCAGCATCGTCATGACGGAAGCTGGGACCACCTTCGACTTCACCCGGTTGACCTTCAGTTTCAGCCGCTGCTCGACCACGGCCGTGACCGAGTCGAGCACCCTCTGAGCAGCCCGCCTGCTCCGCACGAAGATCCGCAGATCGTCGGCGTAACGTGCGAACCGGTGACCGCGCCTGAACAGTTCCCGGTCCAGGTCGTCGAGCATGATGTTCGACAGGACGGGCGAGAGCGGGGAGCCCTGCGGGGTCCCCTCCCTGCCCGGCGTCTTCACGCCGTCCACCATGACCCCGGCTTCCAGATACCTGCGAACCAGCTTCAGGACCCTGCGGTCAGTGACCTTGCGCGCGACCCGTGCCATCAGGACATCGTGCTGGACCCGGTCGAAGAACCGGTCCAGATCAAGGTCCACGACCCACCGGTTGCCGTCCTCGATGGCACGCCGCGCGACCCTGACCGCCTGATGGGCGGACCGGCCGGGACGGAACCCGAAGGACGACCCCGAAAAACCAGGGTCGAAAATGGGCACGAGCACCTGCGCGACGGCCTGCTGGATCAAGCGGTCCAGCACCCGCGGCACCCCCAGCATCCGCTCACCGCCGCCAGGCTTCGGGATGATCACCTGACGGACCGGCGCCGGCCGGTAGATGCCCGCATCGAGTTCGGCCCGGACCCCGGGCCAGTGCACCGCGATCCACGGCCTGAGTTCGGCCGTGGTCATACCGTCCACCCCGGGAGCACCCCGGTTCACCTCGACACGGTTGAGCGCCGCGAGCAGGTTCTCCTTCGAGAGCATCAACTCCCAAAGCGAGGAACGCTGTTCGCGGTGAACGTCCTCCGTGGAGTGCGCCGACCGGCCACTACGCTCCGCCGTGGGCTCCGCCGGATGCACCGGCTCCTCCCCCCGCGGCACCGCCGAAGCAGTGTTGCTGCGGTCCCTGTGACCAGCACGAGCAACCACCACATCACCCGTTCCACTCGATGTTCAGCCCTTCCCAGCCACCGTGCCCATCCCGGCTGGTACTACGGCCTCTGCTGACTTCTGCCCGGTCAGCCCGCACCTTCCAGCACGGACCGTCGGCGCGGCGACATCTTCAGCACAACCGACACCCGGACAGATCTCCCCAGGTAAGAACGATCACTGTCCCTGGATCCCCGCCGCGTCTACGCACTGGCCTTCTTGGCAGTGACGGGCTTCACCTTCGCGTGCAGGCTCACCCGACCAGTACGCCTCATACACGGTTCGTGTTCCTCGGTACCCAGGTCTCGCCTCGGGCTTCCTCCAGACCCCACCTCACGATGACGCCCTTGCCTCCGGCTCGGGGTTAGCACCACCTCTTCCCCCAGGGGACTTCCACCCCCAAGCAACCGCCCATGCTGGGCGCACACGCGAAAGCGGCCTCCACGCACGCGTGGAGGCCGCTTTCCGTGCTCAGGCGGGCGCTACGGCTTCAACAGCAGCGTGTCGCTCGTGTTCGCCTCGACCGCCTTGTCCGTGAACGACCACGTCAGCAGTTCGCCCTTGACCCACTTGTCGGTCTGATCCGTGTAGTGCGCGTTGTACGCGTGCCCGGAGGCGCCGGTGAGGTTGATCCACTTGGACTTGTCGAGGTCCCCGAGGTTCACCACCATGCGCATCGAGGGCACCCAGACCACCTCGTAGCCGCCGGCCGCGTTCCAGCCGGTGGCGTTGACCGTGGCCTCGCCTCCGCCGAGCTTCCAGGGGCCGCGGTTGAGCATGTACTGGAGGAAACCGGGGCCCTCGGTGCCGAGGGTCTGGTTCTTCAGGAACAGGCGGTGCAGCCGGCCCCAGCTCCAGGTGTCGATGTCCTTGCCGAGCTTGGCGGTCAGCTCCCAACGGGCGTCCCGCATGGCCCGCTTGAACAGTTCGTCACGGGTGTCGACGGCGGGCTGGGTGCGCGTCTTCGGCGTGGACCACCAGTCGTTGTCCTGGTCGTCGATGATCCGGCGGACCACCTCGAACCAGCGGTCGCCGCCGTCCGGCTGCGCCTGGTCCGCGTCGCGCCTGCCGCACTCGCGCACCCGGCGGTCCTCGTCGGCGGGCCCGGTGGAGTCGACCGGCTCGACCGACAGGCACTGGCCCTCGACCCGCAGTTCCTTGGGCAGCTTGTTGCCGAAGGCGAGCTTGAGGATGTTGCGCCAGACCGAGTTGAAGTACGCGGCGGCGGCCGAGTCGGCGTCCTGGGTGTAGTCCCAGCCCTCCAGGAGCTTCTGCGCCTGGCGGACGTACTTGTCGTTCACGTCGATCTTGAGCAGCAGCGGCACCAGCAGCTTGGCGATCTCGCTGCTGTTGTCCATCTGCATCTGCCGCATGTCGTCGGTGGAGATCTTGCCGCCACCCTTGATCTTCGACTCGATGAGGCTGGTGATCCGCTGCGCGCGCGTGCCGTAGCCCCAGTCCGTGGTGAGCGTGTACGGGTAGTCGTCGTCGACGACGGCCTGGTTGGCGGTGACGATGTAGCCGCGCTCCGGGTCGTACTCGTAGGGCAGTTCGTCCTGGTCGATGTAGCCGGTCCAGCGGTACGCGGCGTCCCAGCCCGGCGCGGGCAGCGAGCCGTCGCCCTTGCCTCGGGTGGGGATCCTGCCGGGCAGCTGGTAGCCGATGTGCCCCTCCTTGTCGGCGTAGGTCAGGTTCTGCGAGGGGACGTCGAACAGAGCGGCGGCCTCGCGGAAGTCGTCCCAGTCCTTGGCCTTGTTCATGGCGAACACGGCGTCCATGGAGGTGCCGGGGTCGAGCGCGGTCCAGCGCAGGGCGATGCCGTAGCCGTCGCCGCGGTCGGGGGCGTCCTGGTCGACGGAGGCCTTCTTGCCGACCTGGACGAGTTCGTCGTTGCGGTCGGACAGCAGCGGGCCGTTGTTGGTGGTGCGGACGACGATCTTCTTGGCCTCCCCGCCGGCGACCTCGATGGTCTCCTCGCGGGTGTCGAACGGCAGGACCTTGGAGCCGTACTGGTAGCCGTCGCCGGTGAGCTTCTCCAGGTAGAGGTCGGTGACGTCGACGCCGGAGTTGGTCATGCCCCAGGCGATGTCGGCGTTGTGTCCGATTATCACGCCGGGCATGCCGGAGAAGGTGTAGCCGGAGACGTCGTACTGGCACTTCTCGGAGACGGACTTGCAGTGCAGGCCCATCTGGTACCAGACCGACGGCAGCGTGGCCGACAGGTGCGGGTCGTTGGCGAGGAGCGGCTTGCCGGTGATGGTGTGGTCGCCGGAGACGACCCAGGAGTTGGAGCCGATGCCGTTGCCGTTCACTCCGACGGCCTCGGGCAGGTCCTCCAGGACGTCGTAGAGACCGTCCAGCTGGGTCTGGAGGGCCGAGGAGTCCGTGGAGGTCCCGGCGGTTCCCGTGCCCGTCCCCGTGCCGCCGGTGCCCTGCGTGGAGCCGTCGGCGCTCTGGGTGGAGCCGTCGGTGCCCTGCGTCGACCCGGACCCGTCCGACCAGGTCTTCGTCAGCTCGTCGTACTGGCCCTCCTGCACGATCGTCTTGTTGCGGTCGTACGGGTACCGCGGGTACAGGTCGGCGATCTGCTTGGGGCCGAGGCGGCTGGTCATCAGGGCGCGGTCGATCTCGTCCTGCATGTTGCCGCGCAGGTCCCAGGCCATCGCCTTCAGCCAGGCCACCGAGTCGACCGGGGTCCACTCCTCGGGCTTGTAGTCGCCTACGAAACCGAGGGCCGCGTACTCCAGGGAGATCTCGTCGCCGTCCTTGCCGGCCAGGTAGGCGTTGACCCCCTTGGCGTACGCGTCGAGGTACTTCTTCGTCTCGGCGGAGAGCGTCTTCTCGTACTCCTCCTCGGCGATCCGGTGCCAGCCGAGGGTGCGCAGGAACTCGTCGTTGTCGACCTGGCCCTCGCCGAACATCTCCGAGAGGCGGCCGGCCGTCATGTGGCGGCGCACATCCATCTCGTAGAACCGGTCCTGCGCCTGGACATAGCCCTGGGCCATGAACAGGTCCTCGTCGGAGGAGGCGTAGATCTGCGGGATCCCGTTGCCGTCGCGCTTGACGTCGACCGGTCCCGACAGGCCGTCCAGGGTTATCGAACCCTTGGTCTGCGGGAAGGAGGCGCGCACGGTGGAGACGGACCAGAACGCCCCGTAGCCGACGCCACCGATGATGGCCAGGACCAGGACGATCAGGAGAAGGCGGACTTTGCGTCCCCTCTTCTTCCTGCCGGACTTGCCGGACTGCTGGCCGGAGGAGGCGGGATTGTCGGTGGGCATCGCTGTCCTTGCTGTCCTAACACGAGCGGCAGGTCGGGCTGTGCTTTGTACTGAACGCTGGAGCAACCATAGGCGCAGGGTCCGACACGACTTGACGCGGAGTCGGGAACTGGCGCGGACGGCTGTTCGATCTTGCCCCCGCAAGCGTCAAGAAATCGTCAAGAGTTAGGTAAGGTAACGAAGTACTTGCACTGACGTAACCGCAACCGCACGGTTTCCGTGATCGGCTTCGCATGCCCACACGCGCGTGTGCCCCGCATCCAGTGCTCGGCATCCCACACTCGAAGAACCACGTGCGGTTCGGCAAGAAAGGTACGGCCCGCTGACTGTCCACGACCTCAACCAACTCCTGCTCGTCTGCTCGCTCGTCCTTCTCGTCGCGGTCGCCGCGGTCCGGATCTCGTCGCGCAGCGGGCTCCCCAGCCTGCTCGTGTACCTGGGCATAGGCATCGCCATGGGCCAGGACGGCATCGGCGACATCCACTTCAACAACGCCGAACTGACCCAGGTCATCGGCTACGCGGCCCTCGTCGTGATCCTGGCCGAGGGCGGCCTCGGCACGAAGTGGAAGGAGATCGGACCGGCCCTGCCGGCGGCCAGCTCACTGGCGCTGGTCGGGGTCGCGGTGAGCGTCGGCGTCACCGCCGCGGGCGCGCACTATCTGATCGGACTGGAGTGGCGACAGTCACTCATCATCGGCGCGGTCGTGTCCTCCACGGACGCGGCGGCCGTCTTCTCCGTGCTGCGCAGAATCCCCCTCCCCGCGCGCGTGACGGGCACCCTGGAGGCCGAGTCCGGCTTCAACGACGCCCCGGTGGTCATCCTCGTCGCCTCGCTCTCCGTGGCCGGACCGGTCGAGCACTGGTACGTCCTGATCGGCGAGATAGCGCTGGAACTGGCGATCGGCGCCGCCATCGGCCTCGCGGTCGGCTGGCTCGGCTCCTGGGGCCTCAGGCACATCGCCCTGCCCGCCTCCGGCCTCTACCCGATCGCCGTCATGGCCATCGCCGTCACCGCCTACGCGGCCGGCGCCCTGGCCCACGGCAGCGGCTTCCTCGCCGTCTACCTGGCCTCCATGGTCCTCGGCAACGCCAAACTGCCGCACTGGCCGGCCACCCGCGGCTTCGCCGAGGGAGTCGGCTGGATCGCCCAGATCGGCATGTTCGTCCTGCTCGGGCTGCTGGTCACCCCGCACGAGATGGGCGACGACATCTGGCCCGCGCTCGTCATCGGCCTGGTGCTGACCATGGTGGCGCGACCGCTGAGCGTCGTCGTCGCACTGGTGCCGTTCCGGGTGCCCTGGCGCGAGCAGGCCCTGCTGTCCTGGGCCGGGCTGCGCGGCGCGGTGCCCATCATCCTGGCGACGATCCCGATGGTCAGCGGCGTCGAGGCCAGCCGCAAGATCTTCAACATCGTCTTCGTGCTGGTCGTGGTCTACACCCTCGTCCAGGGGCCGACGCTGCCCTGGCTGGCCCGCAAACTGCGCCTCGGCGGCTCCGGCGACGAGGCCGCCGACCTCGGCATCGAGTCGGCGCCCCTGGAGCGGCTGCGCGGCCATCTGCTGTCCGTCGCCATCCCCGAGAAGTCCCGGATGCACGGCGTCGAGGTCAACGAACTGCGGCTCCCCGCGGGCGCCGCCGTCACCCTCGTCGTCCGCGACGGCAAGTCCTTCGTACCGCTGCCGACCACCGTGCTGCGGCGCGGCGACGAGCTGCTGGTCGTCGCCACGGATCCCGTGCGGGACCAGGCCGAACGCCGCCTCAGGGCCGTCGGCCAGGGCGGCAAGCTGGCCGACTGGCTGGGGACGGGCGAGGGGAACGGACACGGGAACGGCGGATCCCGTCGTTAAGGGCAGGTTTCACACCGTTCACACCCCTCTGGAATCGCGGGTACGACCGCCCATGGTGCTCACTTTCACAGGCGACCCGGCCGATCCCCCTGTACGATGAAGGCGCACTTGATCGGACCAACTCTGTCTGACGCAGAGCTGGCGCGACCGTATGGCGGCCGTCACGCCCCCTCTCCGTGGGCCCGGCATCTACCGCAGTAGCGCAAGAGGACAGCTCTCGGCGCCCCCCGCACGGGCGCGCTACCAGGCGGCGGAAAGGCACGGCCGTGGCGTCCACGGTCACCTCGAACACCACGAAGACATCCCGTCCGGGCTACGGGCAACTGCTGCGCACCCCGCGCGCGTGGACGTTCCTCCTCCCCGGCTTCGCGGCACGCCAGCCGTTCGCGATGCTGACCATCTCCATCGTGCTGCTGGTCCAGCACACCACCGGCTCGTACGGGGCGGCCGGCGCCGTGGCCGCCGTCACGGGTGTCTCCATGGCGCTGTTCGCCCCCTGGAGCGGCCGTCTCGCCGACCGGCACGGCCAGCGGGCCGTCCTGATCCCCGGCATCCTCGTCCACGGCGCGGCAGGCCTGACCCTGACAGCGCTGGCCCTCATGGGCGCCCCCTTGTGGGCGCTCTTCGCCGCCGCCGTGCCGACGGGCGCCTCGGTGCCGCAGATCGGCCCCATGGTGCGGGCCCGCTGGGGCGTCAGGCTCAAGGACTCGCCCCTGACGAGCACCGCCGCCGCCTTCGAGTCCGTCACCGACGAGCTGACCTTCGTCCTCGGCCCGCTGGTCGCGACCGCGCTCTGCACCGCCGTGCACCCGGCCGCCGGCCTGCTCACCGAGGCCGGGCTCACCCTCGTCGGCGGTCTGCTGTTCGCCGCACAGCGCGGCAGCCAGCCGAAGGTCGTTCCCGTCGCGCTCCACGCGCGCGGGGAGCGCGTTTCCGCGCTGTCCGTCCCCGGGGTGCGCGTCCTGATCGTCACCTTCCTGGGCATCGGCTCCGTCTTCGGCGGTATGCAGGTCTCGCTCGCCGCCTTCTCCGAGTCGATCGGCGAGCCCGGCCTGAACGGCGTCCTGTACGGCGTCTTCGCCGCCGGCAACATGCTCTCCGGCATCGTCTGCGGCGCGATCGCCTGGAAGGTGTCCCCGCGACGGCGCCTGATCATCGGCTACACGGCCCTCGCGCTGGTGGCCTCCGCGCTGTGGACCGCCGACTCGGTCGTGGTCCTCGCCGCGCTCGGCCTGCTGGTCGGCATGTGCATCGCGCCCGCCCTGATCACCGGCTACACCCTGGTCGACTCCCTGGTCCCGTCCGGCGCCCGCACGGAGGCCTTCACCTGGCTGACCGGCGCGGTCGCGCTCGGCCAGGCGGCGGCCGTCACGACCGCCGGACAGCTGGAGGACAGGCTGTGGACCGGCGCCGGTTTCCTGGTGCCGGCGGCCGGTACGGCACTGGCCCTGGCGACCCTGTTGGCCCTGCGTACGCGCCTGGTGGGCAGCCCCCGGAGCCGTACCGTCGCGCGTGTCGTCGGTCACCGAGTGCCGGTGACAGTGGACTGATCCCCTGGGAATAGGTCAGTATGGACCGTCGTTAGCACTCATCGAGTGAGAGTGCCAGGAGGAAGACCAGTGCCGACGTACCAGTACCAGTGCACCGAATGCGGTGAGGGCCTCGAAGCGGTGCAGAAGTTCACCGACGACGCCCTGACCGAGTGCCCCAGCTGCAACGGCCGCCTCAAGAAGGTGTTCTCGGCGGTCGGCATCGTCTTCAAGGGCTCCGGTTTCTACCGGAACGACAGCCGCGGCTCGTCGTCGAGCAGCAGCCCGGCGACGTCGAAGTCCTCCTCGTCGGACGCGAAGTCCTCGTCGACGTCGTCGGACACGAAGTCGTCGTCCTCGTCGTCCTCCGAGTCGAAGTCGTCGTCCTCGGGCTCCTCCTCCGCCAGCAGCACGTCGGCCGCGTAGCGCTTTCGCCCGGTGGCACATCCGCCGGGTGGCGCTTCCGCCGCGTGAGCGCGGCAGCCGTCCATGACCCCGCCGTCGTACGACGACCGGCGGGGTCCTCGGCGTTTCCGGGCCCGGTTAGGGTGCGGGCATGGCGAACACGGAGCACGTGGAGATCGGCGTCATCGGAGGCTCGGGGTTCTACTCCTTCCTCGACGATGTGACCGAGATACAGGTCGACACCCCCTACGGGCCGCCCAGCGACTCCCTCTTCCTGGGTGAGATCGCGGGCCGCCGGGTCGCCTTCCTGCCCCGCCACGGCCGTGGCCACCATCTGCCGCCGCACCGCATCAACTACCGCGCCAACCTGTGGGCCCTGCGCTCCGTCGGGGCGCGCCAGGTGCTCGGCCCGTGCGCGGTGGGCGGTCTGCGGCCGGAGTACGGTCCGGGCACGCTGCTCGTCCCGGACCAGCTGGTGGACCGTACGAAGTCCCGCGTCCAGACCTACTTCGACGGCCTTCCGCTGCCCGGCGGGGCCGTCCCCCACGTCGTCCATGTCTCGCTCGCCGACCCGTACTGCCCCGTCGGCCGCGAGGCCGCCCTAGGAGCGGCGCGCCGACGCGACTGGGAGCCGGTGGACGGCGGCACCCTCGTCGTGGTCGAGGGCCCCCGGTTCTCCACCCGCGCGGAGTCCCTGTGGCACCAGGCCCAGGGCTGGTCCGTGGTCGGCATGACCGGCCACCCCGAGGCGATCCTCGCCCGCGAACTGGAGCTCTGCTACACCTCCCTGACCCTCGTCACCGACCTCGACGCGGGCGCCGAGACCGGCGAGGGCGTCTCCCACGAGGAGGTGTTCCAGGTCTTCGCCGCCAACATCGACCGCCTCCGGGGCGTCCTCTTCGAGGCGGTCGCCGCACTGCCGTCGAACGACAGCCGCGACTGCCTGTGCGCGAAGGCACTGGGCGGGATGGACCCGGGGTTCGCACTGCCGTGACGGGGTGAGCTCGCGGCTCGGCCGGGAGGGGTGCAGGGCGGGACGGAGGGTGGAACGCCTCGTTCGGGTGGCGAGGTTTTCCACAGTCGGTGCCTGGTCCACAGGCCCCGGCGGGCTCGGCCGCGAAGCCTCATCGTGGGACCGCAAGCCGATCTCACACAGCAGGTGGTGCCCCATGTCCCGTACGCCCCCTCCCTCTCCCTCCTCCACGTTCGCGCATTCGTCCTCCGCCCCTTCCACCCGCCTCCCCTCCTGGGCCGCCGGCCCGCCCGGCACCGACACTCCTCCCACCTGCGAGGTCCCGCACTTCGCGCCGCTACGGGTGAGGGGCGGCGCCCAACGACTCCGCCGCCTCGCCCGCTGCCGAAGGCGAGCCACGGCGGCGGGCCTGGCGGTGACGGCCGCCGCCCTGCTGGTAACAGGAGCGGGCCCGAGGGAGGCGGAACGGGTCAGGGGCCACCCCGTGGCCGACCCGGTCCCCGAGCGCCCCGCCCCGGTCGAGACGGTGACCGCGCCGGTCCGCATCGCCGACGGCGCGACCGTACGGCTGCTGCGCCCCGGCGACCGCGTCGACGTGATCGCGGCCGAGGAGTCCGCGACGGGCGCCGGCGCCGCACGGGTCGTCGCACGCGGGGCCCGAGTGGCGAAGGTCCCGACCGCCGTGGACACCGCCGAGAGCGGGGCCCTGGTCGTGCTCACCGTGCCGCGCCGCACGGCGGCCCGGCTGGCCGGCGCGGGCGTCGCGTCCCGACTGGCGGTGACCCTGTGGTGATCACGCGCCCCGGCGTCGTCCCGCCCCCGTCAAGTCCCACGTTGGAGGGACCCAATTGGACACCCGGGCCAGGCCCTGACGTAGGTTGCGGAGTCGTTTGTTCCACAATCAGCGCAGAAAGGCCTCGTGGTGAGCGAGAAGAAGGAGCCGAGCGTCTGGGAGGGCTTCAAGGCCTTCCTGATGCGGGGGAACGTCGTCGACCTGGCCGTCGCCGTGGTCATCGGCGCGGCCTTCACCAACATCGTCAACTCGGTGGTGAAGGGGGTCATCAACCCACTGGTGGGGGCCTTCGGCACCAAGGATCTCGACAAGTACAGCTCGTGTCTGCAGGATCCCTGCGAGACGGCCGCGGACGGCACGGTCACGAGCGGCATCCCGATCATGTGGGGCACGGTCCTGAGCGCCACGCTCAGCTTCGTGATCACCGCGGCCGTCGTCTACTTCCTGATGGTGCTCCCGATGGCCAAGTACCTGGCCCGGCAGGAGGCCCGCCGCAAGGCGAAGGAGGGCACCCAGGAGGTCATCGAGGTGAGCGAGCTGGAGGTCCTGAAGGAGATCCGCGACGCCCTGGTGGCGCAGCGCGGCTCGGGTCACGACCGCGAGTAGCGGCGCTCAAGGCGCTGGGCGGGCGGTGTCAGATGTGGTGGGGCGGCTTCTCGTCGAGGAAGCGCCGCAGGTCGGCCGCGCTGTCGCCGCCGCCGTCCCCGGGCCGCTCGCCCCATCCCCGGTCCGTGTCGTCGGACGACGGCCGGCTGAGCGGGTCGTCGAAGACCAGCGCGGCCTTGGGGTCACGCGGTGCCGGGGCGGGAGTGGGCGCGGTGGTCATGCCTCCAGAGTACGGCCCCGGGCACGGACG
The DNA here is from genome assembly GCF_009184865.1 of Streptomyces phaeolivaceus. NCBI lineage: Bacteria > Bacillati > Actinomycetota > Actinomycetes > Kitasatosporales > Streptomycetaceae > Streptomyces > Streptomyces phaeolivaceus. The sequence goes on from NZ_CP045096.1 coordinate 4,199,435, forward strand.
GCCGCCGACCGCGGCACATCCCGCAGCGGCCCCTCCCCCGGCCACCTCGCACCCGGGGCGGGCCCGTCCGCGCACTCCCTGGGTCCGCCCCGGCACCGGTGAACACCTGAGCGAGAATTCCACCGGATTTTCTGGTGTGCTTGGCCCCATGACGTCCAGTTCCACACCCCCGGCCTCGTCCTCGCCCTCCTCCTCGGCTTCCGGCGCCGGCCGGGCACCGGTACGCAGGCTGGTGGCGCGGGGACGCGAGGAGATACATCGGGTCGCCTCGCCGCTGGAGCTCTTCTTCGACCTGTGCTTCGTGGTCGCCGTCGCCCAGGCGGGCGTCCAGCTGGTGCACTCCGTCGCGGAGGCGCACGCGGCCGAGGGCATCGTGAACTACGCGATGGTCTTCTTCGCGATCTGGTGGGCCTGGATGAACTTCACCTGGTTCGCCTCGGCGTACGACAACGACGACGTGCCCTACCGGCTGGTGACCCTCGTCCAGATAGCGGGTGTGCTGGTGCTCGCCGCCGGGGTCACCCGGGCCTTCGAGGACCACGACTGGCTGCTGGTCGTGCTCGGGTACATCATCATGCGGCTGGCGATGACCGCGCAGTGGCTGCGGGCCGCGCGCACCGCGACGGGTGCCGAGCGGGTCACGGCCCTGCGGTACGCGGGCGGGGTGGCGCTCTGCCAGATCGGCTGGCTGGGGCTGCTGGTCCTGCCGGAGTTGGCCAGACCGTGGCTGTTCCTGGTGATGGCGATCGCCGAACTGTCCGTGCCGGTGTACGCGGAGAGAGGCTTCCAGACGTCCTGGCATCCGCATCACATCGCCGAGCGGTACGGCCTGTTCACCATCATCGTGCTCGGCGAGACGATCCTGGCGGCGACGGTCGCCGTGAAGTCGGCGGTGGACGAGAACGACGCGCTGGGCGAGTTGCTGCCGATCGCGGTGGGCGGGCTGCTGATCGTGTTCTCGGCGTGGTGGGTGTACTTCACCGTCCCCATCCACGGCCATCTGCGCTCCAACAAGGAGAGCTTCCTGTGGGGGTACGGCCACTACCTGATCTTCGCCTCGGCGGCGGCGATCGGCGCCGGGCTGGAGGTCGCGGTGGAGGAGACGGTGCACAAGGCGCACATCTCCACACTGGCCGCGTCCGCCGCGGTGACCCTGCCGACGGCGCTGTATCTCCTCTCCGTGTGGGCGCTGCACGCCCGCCACTACAAGGTGGGCACGGCCCAGCAGACGGTCCTGCCGCTCGCCGCGCTGGCCGTGGTCATGTGCACCTTCCTGGGCCACTGGGCGGTCCTGGCGGCGGGCCTCGTGACGACCGTGACGGTCGCGGCCGGAGTGATACTCACGACCCGAGGGCACCTCACCCACCATGACCACAAGGCCCACGCCACCCACACCGCAAACGACTCCCACGGCTCCCGTGACTCCCATGGCAGTTGACGCGCTGACCGATGTCCCCGGCCTGCGGGTCGGGCACGCCACCCGGGTCGGCGGGGGCTGGCTCACCGGGACCACGGTCGTGCTGGCCCCGGAGGGCGGCGCGGTGGCGGCGGTGGACGTGCGCGGGGGCGGGCCCGGGACCAAGGAGACGGACGCGCTCGACCCGCGGAACCTGGTGCAGAAGGTCGAGGCGGTGGTCCTGACCGGAGGCAGCGCGTACGGGCTGGACTCCGCGTCGGGAGTGATGGCCTGGCTGGAGGAGCGCGGACGCGGCGTCCGGGTCGGACCCGACCCGGCACATGTGGTGCCGGTCGTGCCGGCCGCCTGTGTCTTCGACCTGGGCCGGGGCGGGGACTTCGGGGCCAGACCGGACGCGGCCACCGGCCGGGCGGCGGTCGAGGCGGCCGACGCGGGCGGGCCCGGCGCCCCGGTGGCGGAAGGGTGCGTGGGGGCCGGGACCGGGGCGACGGTCGGGCTGCTCAAGGGCGGCGTCGGCACCGCGAGCACCGTGCTGGACTCGGGGATCACGGTGGCCGCGCTGGTGGTGGCCAACGCGGCGGGATCGGTGATGGACGCGGAGACGGGGGTGTTGTACGGGGAGTTGTTCCAGGGGCGGACGGTGTATCCGGAGCCGGAGGTGCACGAGAGAGCGCGTCGCCGGATCGCCGAGGCGGCGGCGAAGAGTCCGCCTCCGCCGCTGAACACCACCCTGGCCGTGGTCGCCACCGACGCCGACCTGACCCGCGCCCAGGCCCAGAAACTGGCCGGCACGGCACACGACGGCATCGCCCGCGCCGTACGCCCCGTGCATCTGCTCAACGACGGCGACACGGTGTTCACCCTGGCGACGGGCGCCCGGCCGCTCCCACCCGGGGCCGGCCTCCTCGCCCTCAACGAACTCCTGTCAGCGGGCGCGGACTTGGTGACCCGAGCGATCGTCCGGGCAGTACGCGCGGCCGACCCGGTGGACGGACCGGGCGGAGTGTGGCCGTCGTACGGGGAGTTGTACGGGGAGGCTTGAGGCGGGGCGGGGTGGGGCGGGGGGCGAGGGCCCGAGGGGGGAGGGGGAGGGGGAGGCCCCCCCGAGGGAGGTGAACGGGGCCCGAGAGGGCGGTAGTTCAAGTGTTGCCGTCCGGGGGCGATTGTCCCGGTTCTGTCACGTGATGCCGTGGGGCGGGGGTCTCGGGAACCCGGTCGGGCGTCGTGCGCTCTTCGTCCACGTAATGGAGCGGATCACGTAGATCACGTCAATGACGTAGACGCGAAGAATCTGGAGCAGATCGTGACGAGGCCGAAGATTGCTGTGCGGCGGCGTGCGCTGGGGACCTGTGCCGTGCTGGTGGTCGGTGCGCTGACCCTCACCGGTTGCGGCGGGGACGCCCAGGCGGACAACAAGAGTGGCGGCAAGGGGACTTCGGCCGAGGACACCGCGGCGCGGATCACGATCTCCGCGAAGGACGGTTCGACGGGCGCGTCCATCAACGCCACCGGGGTGAAGGTCAGCGGCGGCAAGCTGACCGAGGTGGAGATGACCGCCGCCGAGGGGGGCGCGGTCGTGGCGGGCGAGATAGCCGCGGACGGGCGGTCGTGGAAGCCGAAGGAGCAGCTGGAGCGGGGCACGAAGTACCGGATCTCCGCGACCGCGAAGAACGCCGAGGGCAAGACGTCGGCCGCCAACTCCATCTTCACGACCGTGTCGACGGCCAACAGCTTCATCGGGACGTACACGCCGGACAACGGCACCACGGTCGGCGTCGGGATGCCGGTGTCGTTCACCTTCGACAAGGCGATCACGGACCGGAAGGCCGTGCAGTCGCACATCACGGTGACGTCGAGCAGCGGGCAGGAGGTGGTGGGGCACTGGTTCGGGGAGCAGCGGCTCGACTTCCGGCCCGAGGAGTACTGGAAGGCCGGTTCCAAGGTCTCGATGAGGATCGACCTGGACGGTGTGGAGGGTGCGAACGGCCTCTACGGTGTGCAGGACAAGACGGTCACCTTCACGGTCGGGCGGGCGCAGGTCTCCACGGTCGACGTGAACACGCAGACGATGACGGTCGAGCGGGACGGGAAGACGCTGAAGACCGTGCCGATCTCGGCGGGCAGCGCCGCGACCCCGACGTACAACGGGCAGATGGTGATCTCGGAGAAGTTCCGGCAGACGCGGATGAACGGGTCGACGGTGGGCTTCGGCGGTGAGTACGACATCGCGGACGTGCCGAACGCGATGCGGTTGACGACGTCGGGGACGTTCGTGCACGGCAACTACTGGTACAGCAAGGGCAATCCGCCGTTCGGGCGCGAGGGCACCAGCCACGGCTGTGTCGGCCTGGCGGACGCCCAGGGGGCGAACAGCGACACGAACGGCAAGTGGTTCTTCGACAACTCGCTGATCGGTGACGTGGTGATCGTCAAGAACTCCCCCGACAAGACGGTCGCGCCGGACAACGGCCTCAACGGCTGGAACATGTCGTGGAGCGAGTGGACGGCGGGGGACGCCATCTGACCACGTAGTTCAGGGAGTTCGTCGAGCCGCGCGGGAACCAACCGCGCGGCTGCGGCGTTTTAGGGACGTACGTTTTCTCGGTTCCCGGACATGATGTCCGACCGAGGGGCTACGGTATGCACCCACAAGGTGACATGCAGCAACGCCGGGAGAAACCTTGAGCGTTCCGTACGAGACGGCAGCGTACGAGCCACCCGAGTCGCCCGAGTCTCCTGAGGAGCACCTCGCGCGACTCCTCGGTCGCGCCCTGAACTCCTTCGAGCTGCCCGACGAGACGATACGGCAGCTCGACTGCGCCCTCGCGCACGACAGCTCGCTGCACTCCGCGCACTACAGTTCGGGGCTGCACCGGGCGACGTACCGGCACACCTGGCTGCTCGCCGACGGTTCCGCGGTCACGCTGTGGGAGCTGGTGCACAACACGGTGCCCGGCAGTGACACCCAGCACGAGGTGTACACGGACGACGAGGAGCTGCGGGCCGCCACCGCGCGTCTGCCGATGCCGCCGGACACTCCCGAGTTCGAGCTGCCCGCGATCGTGGAGCTTGCGGCGTTCCCCGAGCCGCGCCACGAGTACGTGCCGGACGACTCGGCGGATCACGCCCGCAGGCTGCTGCGGCGGGCGGAGAACCCGGACCCGCCCGATGACGAGCTGGCGACGCTGCTACTGCGCACCGCGTTCGCGCATGAGATCACCCAGGCCTTCGGCCGGCCGCACCGCCCCGCGCGGCAGGGCCGGCCGGGCTTGAGTTTCTCGCTCTACGAGCACGCGTTCCTGCTCACGGACGGGCAGGAGATCTCGCTGTGGGAGGTCGAGCACACGGCGACGCCGGACGGCCGCCATATGTGCGAGGTGTATGTGTCGGAGGACGCGGCCCGGGACGCGATGGAGCGGCGGGCGGGGACGCTCGGTTAGCCGACCCGGCCGGTTGGCCGACCCGGTCCTCGGCGGGGTGCTCAGGCGAGGCGGTCGTCGCTGAACTGGCGGGCCAGGAACGCGAAGGCGTCCTGTTCCGCCGGGGTCAGCTCCACATGCTCCACATGGGGGCCCTTGCGGCGCTGGTGGGGCAGGCCCCGCAGCCGCTGTCCGCGTCTGCGGGCCAGTTCGGCGAAGCGGCCCCGGTGGACCTCGCGGTCCCGGCGCAGTACGCGGACGAGTACGGCGACCCAGATGACCGCCGCGAGGACGAGGGCGACCACGCCCAACGGCTGGAGGATCGACACGTGCTCAGGCATGCCGTCCAGTAGACACCACCGGATGGGACTTTGAGCCCGGACCGTGATGTATCTCGCAGGTACGGCTTACACGTCACACGGGTTGTAAAGGCGCCCAAAGGGGCGCACGGGGCGGAAACGCATACGGCCGCGGCCCCCTCAGGCGGGAGGGGGCCGCGGCCGTCGTACGGTCCCGGGTTCAGGCCGCGACCGGCTCCTTCGTCTTCGTCTCGGCGGCGGGAGCGGACTCCGGTGCCGTCTCGGGCTGGGTCTTGCGCATGCCCTTCAGGACGATGACCAGGCCCGCCGTGACGGCCGTGCCGATCGCGATGGCCAGCAGGTAGAGGAAGGGCTGGCCGATCAGCGGGGTGACCCAGATGCCGCCGTGCGGGGCGCGCAGGGTCGAGCCGAAGGCCATGGCCAGCGCTCCGGTGACCGCGCCGCCCGCCATGGAGGCCGGGATGACCCGCAGCGGGTCGGCGGCGGCGAACGGGATGGCGCCCTCGGAGATGAACGAGGCACCGAGCACCCAGGCCGCCTTGCCGTTCTCGCGTTCGGCGGTGGTGAACAGCTTCTTGCGGATCGTGGTGGCGAGGGCCATGCCCAGCGGCGGGACCATGCCGGCCGCCATGACCGCCGCCATGATCTTCATCGCGGAGTCGCTGGGGTCCTGCACGGCGATTCCGGCGGTGGCGAAGGCGTACGCGACCTTGTTGACGGGGCCGCCGAGGTCGAAGCACATCATCAGGCCGAGGAGGACGCCGAGCAGGATCGCGTTGGAGCCGGACAGGCCGCTCAGCCAGTCCGTCATGCCCTTCTGGGCCTCGGCGATGGGCTTGCCGATGACGATCAGCATCAGGAAGCCGACGATCATCGACGAGATCAGCGGGATGACGACCACCGGCATGATGCCGCGCAGCACCGGTGGGATCTTGATCCGCTGGATGGCGATGACGACGCCACCGGCGATCAGACCGGCGGCCAGACCGCCGAGGAAGCCGGCGTTGATGTTGGCGGCGATCATGCCGCCGACGAAGCCGGGGACGAGTCCGGGCCGGTCGGCCATGCCGTAGGCGATGTAACCGGCGAGGACGGGGATCAGGAAGCCGAAGGCGACGGCGCCGATCTGGAACATCAGGGCGGCCCAGCTGTCGACCTGGAGCCAGTCGAAGTGCTCGGTGACCGGCTTGGCCTGGTTGATCTCCCAGCCGCCGATCGCGAAGCCGAGGGCGATGAGGAGACCGCCCGCCGCGACGAAGGGGACCATGTAGCTCACGCCGGACATCAGCCACTTGCGCAGCTTGGTGCCGTAGCCGTCGCCGGAGTCGCCCGCGCGGTCGACGGGGGAGCCGCCGGGGCGGGCCGCCGTGATCTCGCCGCGCTCGGCCTTGCCCCGGACCTCGGCGATCAGTGCGGCGGGGCGGTTGATGCCCGCCTTCACACCGACGTCGACGGTGGGTTTTCCGGCGAACCGGTCCTTCTCCCGTACGGGGACGTCGTGGGCGAAGATCACGCCGTCGGCGGCGGCGATGACGGCCGGGTCGAGGCGGCTGAAGCCGGCCGAGCCCTGGGTCTCGACGACGATCTCGACGTCACCGGCGTCCCGGCCCGCGTTCTCCAGCGACTCGGCGGCCATATAGGTGTGCGCGATGCCGGTGGGGCAGGAGGTGACGGCGACGATACGGAAGGGGCGGCCGGCCTCGGCGGGGGCGGCGGCTTCCGGGGCTGCCTGAGCCGAAGCCGGGGCCGAAGCCGGGGCCGAAGCCGGGGCCGAAGCCGGGGCCGAAGCCGGGGCCGAAGCCGGGGCCGGGGCCGGGGCCGGGGCCGAAGCCGGGGCCGGGGTCGCCGGGGTGGTGTTGCCCGCGGCGGCGTCGGGGGAGGCCGTTCCGCCCGACGCCGCCGCGGAGTCTTCGGTGCCCTCGGCCGGGGCGTCGCCCCGGATGAGGGCGGCGGCGCGTGCCGCGTCGTCCACGGCGCGCAGGGCGTCCGTGAACTCGGCGTTCATCAGCTGGCGGGCGAGGGACGACAGGATCGTGAGGTGGGCGTCGTCCGCGCCGGCCGGGGCGGCGATCAGGAAGATCAGGTCGGCGGGGCCGTCGGGCGCGCCGAAGTCGACACCGGCCGCGCTGCGGCCGAAGGCGAGAGTCGGCTCGGTGACGTGCTCGCTGCGGCAGTGCGGGATGCCGATGCCGCCGTCGAGGCCGGTCGGCATCTGGGCCTCACGGGCGGCGACGTCGGCGAGGAAGCCGTCCAGGTCGGTGACCCGGCCCTTCGCCACCATGCGCTCGGCGAGGGCACGTGCCGCCGCTTCCTTCGTATCGGCGGACAGGTCGAGGTCGACCAGGTCCGCGGTGATCATCTCGCTCATCGCGGGCTCCTTCGCACGCGTATCGCCCGGAGGGTGTGCTGGGCGGGGGTGGGGACGGAAGTGTGGGGGGCACGGGCCACGGGGGCCGGCCAAGGGAGGGAAGAGAAGGGGAGGGAGAGGGGGGAGGAGAGGGAGAGGCGTGGGGCGGCGGGTAAGGGAAAACGAAGGTTCGTTCGCGGACCGCCACGGCCGCCGAGGCCAAGGCTCCCCAGGCGCCGAGCCCCCACCCCCCGGCCGCCAAAACGAACGTTCGCTCCCGGTCGCCCGCTCATGACACCGGCTCCCTCAGCACCCGGTCCACCGGCACCTCCGGTGTCACCGTCACCGCCGCCGGGTCCAGGTCTCGGGGGGTCGGCATGACGCTGCCCGGGAGCTGGACGGCGGCGGCGCCGTGGGCGACGGCGGAGGCGAGGGCCTCGGGGCCGTGGCCGCCGGCGATGAGGAAGCCGGCGAGGGAGGAGTCGCCGGCGCCGACGTTGCTGCGGACTGCGTCGACACGGGCCGTGCCGAACCAGGCGCCCGAGGCGTCGACGAGGAGCTGTCCGTCGGCGCCGAGGCTGGCCAGTACGGCGTCGGCGCCCATCTCGCGCAGTTCCTCCGCGGCCTTGACGGCGTCGCCGACCGTGGCGAGGGGGCGTCCCACGGCTTCGGCGAGTTCCTCGGCGTTGGGCTTGACGACGTCGGGGCGTTCGCGGAGTGCGGCGAGCAGGGCCGGGCCGGAGGTGTCGAGGGCGATACGGGTGCCGGCGGCGTGGGCGCGGGCGACGAGTTCGGCGTACCAGGACGGGGCGAGGCCGCGCGGGAGGCTGCCGCAGCAGGCGATCCAGGAGGCGTCTGCGGACTGGGCGCGGACGGTCTCCAGGAGGAGTTCCTGCTCGGCGGGCGAGAGTTCGGGGCCCGGTGCGTTGATCTTGGTGAGGACGCCGTCGGCCTCGGCGAGGGCGATGTTGGAGCGGGTCGCCCCGGCCACGGCCACCCGTGCGACCTCGATGCCCTGGGCGTCGAGCAGGTCCGCGACCAGTGCGCCCGGTGCTCCGCCGAGCGGCAGGACGGCCACGGTGCGGCGGCCGGCGGCGGCGACCGCGCGGGAGACATTGACGCCCTTGCCGCCCGGGTCCATGCGTTCGCCGGTGGCCCGGATGACCTCGCCGCGGTCGAGGGAGGGGACCTCGTAGGTGCGGTCGAGGGACGGGTTGGGGGTGACGGTGAGGATCATGAGCGGTCCTTCCGGCCGTCGGCACGGCCGTTGGTCCGGGCCGCGGCGGAGCCGTTGCCGGGCTCGTTGCCGGGCTCGTTGCCGGGGACGCGCAGTACTTCGGTGCCCTTGCGTTCGATGGCGAGGGCGTCTTCGGGGCTCAGCCCGCTGTCGGTGATCAGCAGGTCCACATCGCTCAGGTCGCCGAAGCGGGCGAAGTGTTCCTGGCCGTGCTTGGAGGAGTCGGCGAGCAGCACCACGCGTCGGGCGGCGGCCACCGCAGCCCGCTTGACGGCGGCCTCGGCGAGGTCGGGGGTGGTCAGTCCGTGGTCGACGGAGAAGCCGTTGGCCGCGACGAAGAGGACGTCGGCGCGGATCTCGCCGTAGGCCCTCAGCGCCCAGGCGTCGACGGCGGCGCGGGTGCGGTGGCGGACCCGGCCGCCGACCAGGTGGAGCTGGATGCCCGGGTGGTCGGCGAGGCGGGCCGCGATAGGGAGGCTGTGGGTGACCGCGGTGAGGGCGGCCTCCAGCGGGATGGCGGCGGCGAGGCGGGCGATCGTCGTACCGGCGTCGAGGACGGCCGTGCCGTCGTTCGGGAGTTCGGCGAGAGCGGCCTGGGCGATGCGGTCCTTCTCGTCGGCCGCGGTGCCCTCGCGTTCGGCGAGGTCGGGCTCGAAGTCCAGACGGCCGGCGGGGATCGCGCCGCCGTGCACCCGCTGGACGAGGCCGGCGCGGTCGAGGGCCTTCAGGTCGCGGCGGATGGTCTCCGCCGTGACCTGGAACTCCTCCGCCAGTGACACCACGTCCACCCGGCCGCCGTCACGGGCGAGCCGGAGGATCTCCTGCTGCCGCTCCGGTGCGTACATGTCCGTTCGCCTCCGACTGATGCCCGATTCTGTGGTTTCGATCGGAGGCTACGCCCGGATTTCCGGAATGTAAACAGTTTCGGGCAACACTCGGGCCGACTCGGACATGATCGGGCTTACGGCAACGGCGGTCAGGGGGCGGAGGTCGCCGACTCGTCGGTCTCCGTCGTGGGCCGTGCCGGCAGGGCGAACATCAGCAGGAAGATCGCGGTCAGGACCGCGGCCACCCAGCCGAGCGCGTACTCGAAGGCGTCGACGAAGGCGGGGCCGACGGCGGCCGGGGCGAGGTGGTCGTCCATGACGCCGAAGAAGACGACGGCGACCAGGCCGAGGCCGAGCGCGTTGCCCATCTGCTGGACCGTGCTGATCAGCCCGGACGCGGAACCGGCGTGCTCACGCGGCACCCCGGAGAGGATCGCGTCGGTCAGCGGGGCGACGATGAGCCCCATGCCCGCGCCCATCACCAGCAGCGGCAACGCCATCTGCCAGGGGGTGATGGCGAGGCCGTACCGCTCCGACTCCGCCAGGTACAGCAGCACCCCGGCCGCCATCAGCAGCGCGCCCGCCTGGAGGACCTTGCGGCCGAAGCGCGGGACGAGCTTCTGGACCGAGAGCCCGGCCGCGACCGAGACGGCGAGCGAGAACGGGATGCCGGTGAGACCGGCCTTGAGGACGCTCCAGCCGAGGCCGGTCTGGAGGTAGAGGGTCCAGACGAGGAAGAAGACACCGAGGGCGATCCCGAAGACGGTCTGCACGGCGATGCCCGCCGCGAAGCTCTTCACCCGGAACAGCGGCAGTTCGATCAGCGGTGACCCGTCGCGCGCGGTCTTGTGCCGCTCGTACGCCACCAGCGCCGCGAACACGGCGAGCGAACCCGGCATCGAGACGTACCCCCACAGCGGCCAGCCCGTCTCGTGGCCCCGGGTCAGCGGGTAGAGCAGCATCAGCAGTCCGGCGGTGACCAGGGCGACGCCGACGAGGTCCAGCTTCAGGGCGTGCGGGGCCTTCGACTCGGCGATGAAACGGCGGCCCAGGATCAGGCCCGCGACACCGACCGGGAGGTTGATCAGGAAGATCGCCCGCCATTCCAGGTCCAGCGGGTTCCACTCGATGAGCAGGGCGCCGAGCAGCGGGCCGGAGACCGCGCCGAGGCCGACGATCGCGCCGAACAGCCCGAACACCTTGCCGCGTTCGTGCGCGGGGAAGGTCGCGTGCACGATCGACAGCACCTGAGGCACCATCAGCGCGGCGGTCGCGCCCTGTGCGATCCGTGCCGCCACCAGCGTCTCCGGGTTCGCGGCGAGGCCGCAGAGCGCGGAGGCGAGGGTGAAGCCGCCGATGCCGATCAGGAAGATCCGCCTGCGGCCGTGGATGTCGCCGAGCCGGCCGCCGGTGACGAGGCCGGCGGCGAAGGCGAGGGCGTAGCCGGCGGTGATCCACTGGATCTGACTGAACGTGGCGTGCTCGCTTCGCTGGATGGAGGGGATGGCGATGTTGACGATGGTGACGTCGACGAGGTCCATGAAGGCGGCCGTCATGACGATGGCCAGGGCGATCCAGCGGCGTCGGTCCGTGTCGGGGGTCGTGTCGGGGGTCGTGTCGGGGGTCGTGTCGGGGGTCGTGTCGGGGGTCGTGTCGGCGAGTGCGCCGGGCAGTGCGTCGGGCAGTGCGTCGGGGCGTGGTGCGTCGAGCGCCGTCGGGGCTTCTGCCGGGGGGTCCGTGCGGGCTGTTTGTGGCTGGTCGCGCAGTTCCCCGCGCCCCTGACGGGCGCTCGTTGTCGAGGTCATGCGGTGAAACTAAGGGGCCGGTAGGTCAGATCGTGTCCTATTTCCGCGCGATGCTCGGGGCATGACTACTGACACCCCGGCGCGGCTCCTCCAGCTCCTCTCCCTCCTTCAGACGCCCCGTGAGTGGCCCGGTGGTGAACTCGCCGGGCGGCTCGGGGTCTCGCGGCGGACCGTGCGGCGGGACATCGACCGGCTGCGGGAGTTGGGGTATCCGGTGCGGGCGACATTGGGGGCCGAGGGCGGATATCGGCTGGTGGCGGGGAAGGCGATGCCGCCGCTGGTGCTGGACGACGAGGAGGCCGTGGCGATCGCGGTGGGGCTGCGGGCCGGCGCCGGGCACGCGGTGGACGGCGTGGACGAGGCGTCCGTACGGGCGCTCGCCAAGCTGGAGCAGGTGCTGCCGTCGCGGTTGCGCCACCGGGTCTCCACGCTGCAGGCCGCCACCACTCCCCTGACCAGCGGCGACGGGGCGACCGTCACGCCCGAGACGCTGACCGTGATGGCCTCGGCGGTGGCGGGTCGGGAGCGGCTGCGCTTCGCCTACCGTTCCGGCGACGGCACGGAGTCACGGCGCCACTGCGAGCCGTACCGACTCGTCTCGACCGGCCGCCGCTGGTATCTCGTCGCCTACGACCTCGAACGCGACGACTGGCGCACCTTCCGGGTCGACCGGGTCACGGAACCCTTCGCCACGGGTGCCCGGTTCACAGCGCGCGAGCTGCCGACGGGCAGTGCGGAGGAGTATCTGCGGCAGTCGATGTACCGGCGGCAGGAGACGTACACGTTCGATGTCACCTTCGCCGCGCCCGCCGAGTTCATCGCGGCCAGGCTCCCCGGCTGGTTCGGTACGCCCGAGCCGGTCGACGAGCACAGCTGCCGGCTGCGGGCCTCCGTCGGCGACTCCGTGGAGTGGCTGGCCGTACGGCTGGCCGTGGTCGACTGCGAGTTCACGGTGCATGAGCCGCCGGAACTGGTCGGTTTCGTACGGGAGTTGGGAGCGCGCCTGGCTCGGGCGGCAGGGGCCGAGAAGGACGGCTGAGAAGGACGGCCGAGAAGCCGCCGAAGGACCGGGCGAAGGACCGGGCGAAGGACCGGGCGAAGGACCGGGCGAAGGACCGGGCGAAGGACCGGGCGAAGGACCGGGCGAAGGACCGGGCGGAGGAGTGGGCGGAGGAGTGGGCGGAGGAGTGGTGAAGGGCCTTTGACGTGCGGGTTTGCTGGTCGTCGGGTGTTCGGTGGGGTTTGCCTCTGTGGCACAATCTGCCGTTCGGGTCGCCCCGGGGTTCAGGTCCGGGGCGACCCGTCGTACGTATGGAGCCGGGCTCCGGCGCCGGGGGGGGAGGCGCCGAAGCCCGGCTCTGGGAGAGTCCCGGCGCTGGGGGGAGAGCGTCGGGACTCGGCTTCGGACGACCGCGGTCACGGCCGTGCTCGTACTCGCGGTCATGGTCGTGGTCATGGCGGTCGAACTCGGGTCCCGGGCCTGGCGGCTCCGGGCCCGTGAGTCGTGGGCCCGGATGTCTTGTGCCCCGGGAACGGGGAGTTGAAGCGGCGTAGTACGGCCAAGTAGGGGCGTAGTACGGCCAAGCCCCGCGGCGGCCCCAGGGGTTGGGCCGTACGGGGCTCTGGTCCGTACCGGGCGGTGACCGGGGTCAGGCGACCGCGTCGAAGCCCGTGTCGCGGGCGAGCTTCTTCAGTTCGAGCAAGGCGTGCTTCTCGATCTGACGGATCCGCTCGCGGGTGAGCCCGTGCTCCTTGCCGACCTCGGTGAGGGTGCGCTCGCGGCCGTCCTCGATGCCGTACCGCATCTTGATGATGGACGCGGTGCGCTGGTCGAGGCGCCCGATCAGGCCGTCCAGCTCCTCGCTGCGCAGCAGGGTGAGCACGGACTGCTCGGGCGAGACCGCGGAGGTGTCCTCCAGCAGGTCTCCGAACTGGGTGTCGCCGTCGTCGTCCACCGACATGTTCAGCGAGACCGGGTCGCGGGCCCAGTCGAGGACGTCGACCACGCGGTCCGGGTTGGAGCCCAGCTCGGTGGCGATCTCCTGGGGCTCGGGGTCGCGCCCGTGCTCGCGGTTGAACTCGCGCTGCACACGGCGGATCCGGCCCAGCTCCTCGACCAGGTGGACGGGCAGCCGGATGGTGCGCGACTGGTCCGCGATCGAACGGGTGATGGCCTGACGGATCCACCAGGTGGCGTACGTCGAGAACTTGAAGCCCTTGCGGTAGTCGAACTTCTCGACCGCTCGGACCAGGCCGGCGTTGCCCTCCTGGATGAGGTCCAGCAGCGGCAGACCGCTGCGGGGGTAGCGCCGGGCCACGGCCACGACGAGCCGCAGGTTCGACCGTATGAAGATGTCCTTGGCCCGCTCGCTGTCGGCGACGAGGGCTTCGAGCTCTTCGCGGGTGGCGTCCGCCTTGGCCGCCTCCTCGCCGTCGAGGATCTGCTGCGCGAACACACCCGCCTCGATGATCTGGGACAGCTCGACTTCCTTGGCGGCGTCGAGCAGCGGCGTACGCGCGATCTCGTCGAGGTACATGCCGACCAGGTCGCGGTCGGCGATCTCGCCGCCAGAGGCGCGAACGCTGCGAGCCGCGTCGGTCCGTCCGGCGGACGAACGACGAGCGGCGACGGCACGGGTTGCCATGCGTGCTCCCTTGCGATGGTGGGCTGGCAGGGTGGTGTCTGGCTGTCTGGTCGTACGTATTCCTACGTTTCGTACGTATTCCTACGTGGGTCTTGACGTGGTCGCCCGGACACTCTTCCGAGTGCCCTGCTTCCGAAGGAAACAACGACTGGAATCAGGACAGAATTCCCAACCCGTCCCACTATTTTTCTGATCTTGCAGTACCCTGTGCCACCACAAGGGGAGGCGAGATGTCTGCGGAGTCCATAGAGGTGCAGGTCAGACCAGGAGTCGAGACCGACCTCGCCGCCCTCACCGACATCTACAACCACTACGTCCGTGAGACGCCGATCACATTCGATACCGCTGTCTTCACTACGGAGGAGCGCCGTCCTTGGCTGCTCTCCCACCCTGAAGACGGCCCGCATCGTCTGATGGTTGCCACGTCGCACGACTCACAGCGGATTCTTGGGTACGCCACGAGCAGCGCGTTTCGCGGAAAACCGGCGTACGACACCTCGGTGGAGGTGTCGGTGTACCTCGCCCCGGACGCGGGCGGCCGGGGCGTGGGCACGATGCTCTACAAGGCGCTGTTCGAGGCGCTCGCCGACGAGGACGTGCATCGCGCCTACGCCGGGATCGCCCAGCCGAACGAGGCGTCGACGCGGCTGCACGAGCGGTTCGGGTTCCGGTACGTCGGTACGTATCGGGAGGTCGGGCGGAAGTTCGGGCGGTACTGGGACGTGGCCTGGTACGAGAAGGGGCTGTGAGGGTCCGCCCGCCCTCCCCGCACGCCCCCGGCCCGGCGGTCACTCCGCCGTCAGGGACTCCCGCGTGGCCTTGGCGGTGGCTCGGGGGTCGTAGCCCTCGGGTACCCCTTCGACCAGGATGATGTCCCCCTCGATGTGCCGTGTCCGCAGCGGGGCGATCTCCTGGTACGCGGGCGAGTCCCACCAGCTCCGCGCCTCGGCGATGCCGGGGAAGCCGATCACCACGACGGCCCCGGGCCAGCTCCCCTCCTTCACCTCGTGCGGGGTGACACGGACGAGGAAGCGACCGCCGTACGGCTCGAAGGTGGCGGGGACGCGCTCGACGTACTCGGCGATGTCCGGGTGCGGGGCGGCGTCCTTGAGGTGGGCTATGGCGTAGGCGGGCATGGCGGTGTCCTTCCGGGTGCTCCGGCCGACGGGAGTCGGGGATGGCTACGCCGACGAGCCTGTCAGCGGCACGGGCCGGGGTCGATGACCTCTCGGGTAAGCGACCCCGGCAGGACACGGCAGGGCAGGGTCAGCCGAACTGCACCGACCGCTTCGCCAGGCCCAGCCAGAAGCCGTCGATCACGGACCTCTGGGCGTCCAGTTCACCGGCTGCCTCCGCCGCGCCCATCGTGACGAAGAGCGGGGCGAAGTGCTCGGTGCGGGGGTGGGCCAGCTGCCCGGCCGGGGACTTGTGGAGGAAGTCGAGGAGGCCGTCCCAGTCGCGGGATTCGAGGGCGCGGTGGCCCCAGTCGTCGAACTCGGTGGACCAGGTGGGCGTGCCGGCCTGGCGGAGCGCGGCGAGGTTGTGGGTGAAGAAGCCGGAGCCGATGATCAGCACGCCCTCGTCCCGGAGGGGGGCGAGCTTGCGGCCGACGTCCATCAGCTTCCGGGGGTCCAGGGTCGGCATGGAGATCTGGAGGACCGGGATGTCGGCGTCCGGGTACATCTCGACCAGGGGGACGTACGCGCCGTGGTCGAGGCCCCGGTCCGGGATGTCCTGGACGGGGGTGCCGGGGGCCTGGAGGAGCTTGCGGACCGAGGCCGCCAGCTCGGGGGCGCCCGGGGCGCCGTACTGGACGCGGTAGTAGTGCTCGGGGAAGCCCCAGAAGTCGTAGACCAGGGGGACGGGGTCTACCGCGCCGAGGGCGAGGGGGGCCTCCTCCCAGTGGGCGGAGACCATGAGGATCGCCTTGGGGCGGGGCAGGGTCGCGGACCAGGCGGCGAGCTCGCCGGGCCAGATCGGGTCGTCGGCGAGCGGCGGGGCCCCGTGACTCAGGTACAGGGCGGGCATGCGCTCGGCAGTGGCGGCGGACATAGGGGTGACTCCCTCAACACACGCGCGACCCACGACACACACGCCTCTCACGCGCCTCACACGCGTCGGCGGGCCCGGTGGTCGCTTCTGTCTCCTGAGACTCCTGCTAACTCCCCAGTAGTTGAAGTCTCAATATTTGTTGTTTCACCTTACATCTCTATAGTTCAAATTTCAAGAAGGAGCCTCGTACAGTGGTGGCATGACGACCGTATCCGCTGACGAAGAACCCCGCTGGCTCACCGATGAGGAACAGCGCACCTGGCTCGCCTATGTGCACGCCACATCCCTGCTCGAGGACCATCTCGACCGCCAGTTGCAGCGCGACGCGGGCATGCCTCACCTCTACTACCACCTGCTGGTGGTGCTGTCCGCGGCGCCGCAGCGGAGGCTGCGGATGACCGAGCTGGCCATGCGGACGAAGATCACGCGGTCGCGGCTGTCGCACGCCGTGGCCCGGCTGGAGAAGAACGGGTGGGTGCGGCGCGAGGACTGTCCGTCGGACAAGCGGGGGCAGTTCACTGTGCTCACGGACGGGGGCCACGAGATGCTCTCGAAGAGCGCGCCGGGGCATGTGGCGGCGGTGCGGCAGGCGTTGTTCGACCGGCTGTCGGCGGAACAGCAGAAGGCCCTCGGCGAGATCATGGGGATCGTCGCGGAGGGCTTGCAGCCGAGTGAGGCGGGGGCCGATCTGCCTTGGCTGCGGTAGGGGTGCGGCAGGGCCCGGTGCGTTCCGTTGCGGGGATGCGCGGGTCCGGTGGGGGCTGGTCGCGCCCACGCGGCGGAGCCGCATATCGACACAGTCCCGCGCCCCTGACGGCGGGGCGGGGGCGGAACAGGCGGCTTCGCCGCTGTTCCGCCCCCGCCCCGCCGTCATCCGTCGAGGTCGTCCCTCAGTGGGCGATCACCGGGACCTTGACCTCGTTCGCGGCGTCCTCGCCCTCGGCCGTGGTCGACGTCATGTCGGGCTTGCCCGTGGTGACGAGGGTGAAGGCGATGGCGGCGGAGGCCACCAGGATGGCCACGGCGAACCAGATGGCGTTGGTGTAGCCGTTGACCATGCCCTGGAGTTCGACCAGCTGGGCGGCCGGCTTCGAGGTGGCCGAGCCGATGTGCTCCTTGATGTAGGACGTGGTCGCGGAGGCCGCGATCGTGTTCAGCAGGGCCGTACCGATGGCACCGCCGACCTGCTGGGAGGTGTTGACCATGGCGGAGGCCACGCCCGCGTCACGCGGTTCGACACCGTGGGTCGCCAGGGACATCGCCGGCATGAACGCCGTACCCATACCGAGGCCGAGCAGCAGCTGGGCCGGCAGGAGCAGGGCGGCGTACGAGGAGTCGACCTCCATCTGGGTCAGCAGCAGCATGCCGAGGCCGGCGACCAGGAAGCCGGGGCCCATCAGCAGGCGCGGCGGGACCCGGGTCATGAGACGGGTGCCGATCTGGGTCGAGCCGATGATCATGCCCGCGATCATGGGCAGGAAGGCGAAACCGGTCTTGACCGGGGAGTACCCCTTCACGATCTGCAGGTAGTAGGTCAGGAAGAGGAACAGACCGAACATCGAGATGACCGCGAGACCGAGGGAGAGGTAGACGCCGCCGCGGTTGCGCTCGATGAGCACGCGCAGCGGCAGCAGCGGGGCCTTGACCTTGGACTCGACGACCACGAAGGCCGCGAGGAGCACCGCCGAGGCGATGAACAGGGTGATCGTCATCGAGTCGCCCCAGCCGTCGGACTCGGCCCGGGTGAAGCCGTAGACCAGGGAGACCAGGCCCAGGGTGGACAGGACCACGCCGGGGATGTCGAGCGGGGAGCGGTTGCGGCCGCCGGCCGGCTCACGGATGACGAAGTACGCGCCGACCGCCGCGATCACCGCGAACGGGATGTTGACGAAGAACGTCCAGCGCCAGTCCAGGTACTCGGTGAGGAAGCCGCCGAGGATCAGGCCCACGGCGCCGCCGCCACCGGCGATCGCGCCGTAGATGCCGAACGCCTTGGCGCGCTCCTTGGCGTCGGTGAACATCACGGCGAGGAGGGAGAGCGCGGCGGGCGCGAGCAGCGCGCCGAAGGCGCCCTGGAGCGCGCGGGCGCCCAGCATCATCGCCTCACCGGTGGCCGCGCCGCCCAGCGCGGAGGCGCCGGCGAAGCCGATCAGACCGGTGACGAAGGTGCGCTTGCGGCCCCAGATGTCGGAGATACGGCCGCCGAAGAGGAGCAGACCGCCGAAGGCCAGCGCGTACGCGGTGATGACCCACTGGCGGTTGCCGTCCGATATCCCCAGGTCCTGCTGGGCGGACGGGAGGGCGATGTTCACGATGGTCGCGTCGAGCACGACCATCAGCTGGGCGAGGGCGATGAAGACGAGCGCTTTCCAGCGGTTGGCGTGCGCGTTGTCGGTTTCTGACTTTTTGGGGGTGCCGGCTGTTTCGGACATGGGGGTACCCACTTCGGGACTTCGTGACGGAAAGATCGGTGAGGATCGGTGAGGATCGGTGAGGTTCGGTGTCGGGTGGTGAAAAAGGGCGTCGAGAGGTAGCGGCTTGTCGTCGTCGACAGCCTTCGGGTCAGCGGGCCAGGGCCGGTGGGTCAGGGCCGGTGGGTCAGGGCCGGTGGGTCAGGGCGAGCAGGGCCTCCGTAGGTCCTCCACGGTCACGGGTGCGCCGGGCAGTTCGGAGGGGGCCGGGGCGCGCAGCCCGTCCAGGAACAGTTGCAGATGGCGGTGGAGGAAGCGGTCGGCGCCCGCGCACTGGGTACCGGCCGGGGGCCTGCTGAGCTGACTGACGGCGATCATCAGGTCTCCGACGCCCACGTCGGCACGGAGCTGCCCGGCGTCCCGGGCGCGCTTCATGATCCCCGCGATCTGCTCCTCCAGACGCTCGCGCGACGCCTCCAGGTCGGGGTGGTGCTTGTCGAACGTGCTCTGGACCATCGGGCAGAGGGCACTGATCCGTTCGTCGGCCGAGGTGTGCACGAAGCGAGAGAGCGCCTCGAACGCGTCACCGGTCTCGGTGAGCGCCGCCTCGGCCGCGCGCGCCGTACGGTCCATGACCGAGCAGACGACCTCGCGGACCAGTGCGTCCCGGTCGGGGAAGTTGCGGTACAGCGTGGCGTTGCCGACGCCGGCGCGGCGGGCGACCTCGTCGAGCGGCACCTCGGGGCCGAACTCCACGAACATCTCCCGCGCGGCGGTGACGATCCGCTCCCGGTTGCGCAGGGCGTCGGCCCGAGGGCGGGGCACCTTGCGACGTACGGCGGGGGCGGCGGCGGCGGTTTCCACGGCGCACTCCTTCTTCCCGGTCCAGTGGTGTGGGGGGGGCGCCCGGTGACGATCCGGGGATGGAGTCCCCGCTTCGCTCGGACACATGGCTAAACGGGGAAATGATCCCCGGTTATTTCCCACCCTCGAAGTCTTTTCCTGTGACCTGGGTCACATCGCGGGGCGGGGTGCCCGATGCCCACGTTCGGACCTTCCAGCGCGCGCCCGCGCACCCCTCGTCCGAGGGTGATCGGAGGGGGTGCCGAGAAGGGTGCAGCCTTGTCGTCGGGCGGCTGCCGTGGAGCGAAGGGCGCGTGGATGCAGCAGCCGTTCCGCAGAAACGGGATATCTCCGCGCCGGGGTGACGGGATGTCTCCGAGTCGGAGTGACGGAACGCCGCCGCGCCGGATACGTCCGCGCCGGGTCGTCGCGCTCGCCTCCGTCACCGCCCTCACCCTCGCGGTCAGCAGCTCCGCCGGCACCGGGCACCTGATGGCGAAGGAGACGACACGGGCGGCGGGCGCCACGGCCCTGGCCCGCGGTTCGGCGCTCGGCCCCTGCATGATCCGCGGCCCGCTCGGCACCCAGATGTCCGAGGGCATCCCGACCCCGCCCGGCTACTCCCGCTCCACCGGCACGGTCCGCGCCCTCAACCTGATGATCGACTTCTCCGACGCGCCCGGCGAGGGCCGCGCGATGGACCGCTTCGCGGAGTTCGCCCCACAGACCCAGAAGTGGTTCAGGACCAGCAGTTACGGCCGTATCGACTACCGCCCCGAGGCCCCGCTCACCGAGTGGCTGCGGATGCCGAAGTCCTTCCGCTCCTACGGCATAGAGCGCGGCGCCCCCTTCGACCCCGGCTACCGCCGGCTGGTGCAGGACATGGTGCGGGCCGCCGATCCGCTGGTGGACTTCCGGGCGTACGACCTCGTGAACGTCCTCGTCACCCCGAACGCGGGACCCTCCGCCCTCGACACCGTCCTGTCGGTGACCTTCGCCGGGAACCGGGAGGCGCCGATCGCGGACGGGGTGCCGGTCGCCAACGCGTCGTTCGTGTACAGCCGCCAGGACGACGGCTCCGGTTCGTACCACGAGACCGGGTACCGGGTCCTCCCCCACGAGAACGGCCATGTCTTCGGGCTGCCCGACCTCTATACGCACGAGGGCGGGGGCGCGGTCGGGCACTGGGACATCATGAGCGAGGACTGGGGCGTCGACAACGATCTGCTGGGCTGGCACAAGTGGAAGCTCGGGTGGCTCGACGAGACGCAGGTCGCGTGTGTGGCGACGGCCGGTGCCGCGGAGTACACGCTGACGCCGCTGCCCGTCGCCGGGGGCGCGAAGCTGGTCGTCGTGCCGCTCAGCTCGCGGGCGGCGTATGTCGCGGAGCTGCGGACGCGGGCGGGGAACGACGCGGCGGTGTGCCGGCCGGGGGTGCTCGTGTACCGGGTGGACGCGACCGTCGACACCGGGAACGGGCCCGTGAAGGTCCATGACGCGCGGCGGGACAGTGGGGGGTGCACGCGCAGCCCCAACGTCCACGCGGAACTGTCGGACGCGCCGCTGGTGCCTGGGGAGAGGTTCAGGGATACGCGGGCCGGGGTGGAGATCGCTGTGGCCGGGGTGGATGTCGGGGGGAACCATCGGTTGGTGGTGAGTCGGCGGTGAGTCGGCGGTGAGATGAGGGTGAGGGAGGTGGGGGGGTGATAGGGGGTGAGAGGGGGTGGTTGGGGTGCGTTTGCGGGTGCGGGTCCGGTGGGGGTTCTCGCGCAGTTCCCCGCGCCCCTAAAAGACCACGACCGCGCGGGCCTGAAAAGACCACGACCGCGCGGGCCCGGCTTTTCAGGGGCGCGGGGAACTGCGCGAGAAGCCCCACTCACCCGCACCCGCCCACGAACCCGCACTCCCGAGCTATGAGGCGCCCCCTGGCCATGAGGCGCCCGGCGCGGCGGCGCAGCCGGGTCGCATTACCGTGTGGCCATGCTCCCGAACGCCCCCGGCGCGGCCGCGACCACCGCCACCACGCCCCCCGAAGCCGTCGCACCCCTGATGCGGGGCATCACCGTGCTGCGTCGGCTCACCGAGGCGGACGGGACGCTGAGCCCGAGCGCACTGGAGCGGGCCACCGGCCTCGCCCGCTCCACGGTCGACCGGATCACCGCGACCCTGGCCCGCATGGGCTACGTACGCCTGGACGGCCGCGACGCCGTCCTCGCCCCCCGCCTGATGGAGCTGGGCAACGCCTATCTCGCCGCCCTCCGCCTCCCCCGCCTCCTCGACGCCCACGCGGACGCCCTCGCCGACGAACTGGACGAGTCCGTGTCCCTCGCGGTCGGCGACCGGGACGGCGTCCGCTTCATCCACCAGGCCACCCGCCGCCGCGCGATGTCCCTCAGCTTCCGCATCGGCGACCTCCTGCCCGCCGAACGCACCGCGCCGGGCCCGCTGTTCGCCACCGAGTGGGAACCGGCGGACTGGGCCCGGTGGCGGGCTCGCCGCGCGGCCGACCCGGAGGGCCACGGCTTCCCGGCGGTGCCCCCGCTCGGCGGCGCCTACGACGACTTCGAGGACCGTACGGCCCGCGCGGGCGCCCAGGGGTGGGCGCTGGACGACCAGTTGATCGAACCGGGGCTGGTGGCGGTGTCCGTACCCCTACGGGATCCCCGTACGGGACGCGTCGCCTGTGTGGCGAGCGTCGTCAGCCATACGAGCCGGCACACGGCGGAGTCGCTGCGCAAGACCCTGCTGCCCCGGCTGCGGGCGACCGTGGCGGAGATGGAGCGGGAGCTGCGGAAGCCGACGCCGACGCCGACGCCGGCCACCACGGCGGGGAGCATCATTCCCGGCCTCTCCGGCCTCTCCGGCCTCTCCGGCCTCTCCGGCCCCCCAGACCCCTCCGGCCCCGCCCGTCCGGCCGGGCTCGCCGACTGGACCGGGGCCTCCAAGCAGGAACTGGGCCGCGAGTTCGTCGAGTCGCTCGCCCGGGGGCTCACGGTCGTCACCTCCTTCGGCGAGGGGCGGGCCGAACTGACGCTCACCGAGGTCGCCCAGGCCACCGGGCTCGCACGGGCGACGGTCCGCCGTGCGCTGATCACCCTCGAACACCTCGGGTACGTCGAGTCGTACGACCGGGTCTTCCGCCTCACCCCCCGGGTGCTGGACCTCGGCTTCCCGCCCCTGTCGATGCTGCCGCTGTCCCGGATCGCCGCGCCGCATCTGGCCGAACTCTCCGCGCGCGTCCACGACTCGGCGTCCCTCGCGATCCTCACCGGGGGCGGGGACGAGGTGCAGTACACGGCCCGGGTCGCCACCAGCCGCATCATGAGCGTCAACATCACGCTCGGCACCCGGCTGCCCGCGTACGCGACATCCCTGGGACGGGTGATGCTCGCCGACCTGCTGCCCGAGGCCCCGCTCCCGGAGCGCCCCGCCCCGCTGACCCCGCACACGATCACCGACCGGCGGGAGCTGCTGACCGTCCTGGAGCGCGTACGGGACGCCGGATTCGCCCTCGTCGACGGGGAGTTGGAGGAGGGGCTGCGCTCCATCGCCGTACCGGTGCGGGGGCGGGGCGGGCGGGTCGTCGCGGCGGTGAACGTCGCGATGCACAGCAGCAGGCGCTCGGTCGAGGAGTGCGTGGCGGAGGTGCTGCCCGAACTGCGGGACGCGGTGGGGCGGATCGAGGGCGAGGTGGCGGTGGCGGGCATGTTCCGCCGCGTCCCGGAGGTCTGACCAACGACCAACGACAGCGACCAACTGCCGGCCACCGGCCGTCGGCCGTCGGTCGCCTCACGGCGCGTGCGCACACCGTACGCTGGTGGCGTCGGCCGTACGCGGCCGTAAGCAGCCGTACGCAGTGGAGAAGCAGAGGAGAGAGGCGCCGCCATGTCACCCGAGAAGTCGGTCCGGAAGCAGGAGGGGTTCGCGTCCGTGTGGACCCGGCCCCGGACGGGGCGGGAGCAGCCCGCGCTGAGCCGGGAGCACATCGTGGCGGAGGCGCTGCGGCTGCTCGACGAGGAGGGCATCGACGCGCTGAGCATGCGCAAGCTCGGCGGCCGGCTGAGCGCCGGGGCGACCTCGCTCTACCGCCATGTGGCCAACAAGGACGAGCTGTTGGAGCTGGCCGTGGACGAGGTCTACGGCGAGATCGAGGTCAACACCGCCCCAGACGCGGCCGATTGGCGTGCGGACACGGCCGCCTGCGCCCACAGTCTGCGGGCCACGATCCTGCGCCACCCATGGCTGGCCTCCGTACTCGGCGAGATGGGCATGTCGTACCTCGGCCCGAACTGGATGCGGATCTCCGAGGCCATGCTGAAGCTGCTGACGACCGCCGGGTTCCCGGCCGGTGAGGCCGACCGGGCGGTCACGACGCTCGTCGCGTACGTCACGGGCATGGCCACCAGCGAGGCCGCCTGGCTCAACGTCCTCGCCCGCAGCGGCCAGGACGAGCGGACCATGGTCGATCAGCTGTGGCCGGCCGCCGAGGAGGCCGCCCAGGACCACCCGCTGCTGCGCGAGGGCTACGCCGAACAGCGCGGGACGGATCCGCGGGCGGCCCGGGAGGAAGGGTTCCGGTACGGCCTCGACCGGGTGCTGGACGGGTTGGAGACCCGGCTGAAGTGACGTAGGCAGCCACGGCGACCTCTTCGGCTCCGCGTCTCCAACCCGCCGACGGTTGTCAGCCGTTGACGGTTGCCAGCCGTTGACGGTTGCCAGCCGTTGACGGTTGCTAGCCGTTGACGCCGGTGTACTTGCTGAGGCTCCAGTTCCACAGCAGCCTCGACAGGACGAAGGCGGTGAGGCCGATGAAGGGTGAGGCCACCGCCAGCGTCTCCGGTACGCCCATCGCGCCGCCGTGGCCGGTCAGTACCCCGGCCGGGAAGTACGCGATGAAGGCGAGCGGTACGACGAAGGTGAACGCGGCGGACGCGACCTTCGGGAGGATGCTGAGGGGGTAGCTGCCGAAGGTGCCCATCAGCTCCTCCAGCCACTGGCTCCAGTACGAGGTGGCCGGGAAGTGGAACGCGGCGGCGGCCAGGGCCGTGAACATGGCGGCCTCGACCAGCATGCCGCCGAGCACGCCCGCCACCACATACGCGATCCGGCCCGCCGTCCAGTCGAGCGAGCTGCGGTGCAGGGCGGCGACGAACAGACCGGCCGCGACGACCAGGTCGCCGAGGGCGTTGACCGGGAAGAAGGCCAGCTGGACCTGGCGGTAGACCGGCATCGGACGGATCAGACAGGGGTCGACGACGCCTTCCTGGACGAGGACGTTCATGTACTGGACCCGGCCGAGGAACAGCACGTACAGCCCGTGGGCGAGCATCCGCATGCCGGCGATGAGCAGGACGTCGGAGCTGGACCAGCCGCCGAGCCCGGGGAACCGGGTGAGCAGGACGGAGGCGAACACGACGATCGAGACCTGCCAGATCGCCCCGACGGAGACGTTCATCAGGAACTCGCCCCGGTACTCCAGCCGGGCCTTGAAGTTGAGCTTGGTGATCCGCCAGACGACGCGCCAGGCGTGCGCGGGCCCGTGCGGAGCCGTCCTTCGGGGAGCAGGGCTGTGCGGGGTGGTCGTGGTCGTGGTCGTCATGGTCAGCCTCCCTGGGACACGACGCGACGGCCGGCCAGGTCCCAGAGCCGGCGGGTGAGCAGCGCGAGCAGCACGATCCAGACGCCCTGGATCACCATCTGCCCGAAGGCGTCGCCGAGGCCGATCCGGCCGACGTAGATGGAGAGCGGTACGCCGAGCGTCGCCTGGAACGGCAGGAACGAGCTGAGCGTGATGAACCAGTCCGGGAAGTACCAGAGCGGGGCGTACACACCGGAGAGCAGGTTCTGCGCGAAGACGAGGATCAGCAGGGCCGCCTCGTTGCGCAGGGTCCAGAAGCACATCAGGTCGACCAGCATCATCACGTAGTAGAGGACGAGTTGGCCGAGCAGCATGCTGACGGCGAAGACCCCGGCCACCGAGGGGGAGGCGGGCGGGGGGACGACTCCGACGGCGAGGCACAGCACATACCCGGTGAGCACCCAGCCGAAGCCGTACAGCTGGTCGCCGAGGGCGCGCAGCGCGTAGTAGCGCTGAGGTCTCATCGGTCGCAGGTACCAGTAGACGATCGTCCCGAAGCGGAGGTGCTGGATCACCATGTCGCGGCCCGCGCTCCGGTCGAGGCCGCGGATGCGGTTCGCGAGCACGGCGAGTACGGCGTAGCCGACGGCCTGGGTCTCGTTCAGCCCGGCGCTGGACTCGGTGTTCGCGTACAGCCCCCGCCAGAGGTAGACCACCAGACAGACCTGGACGAAGAGCCGTACGGCGGTGGCGGTCATCCGGGGTGGGGCGAGCAGTTCGCCCCGGGGGGTGATCCAGGAGACGCGGCGGGCGCGGGAGAGGGCGGACAGGGCGGACGGAGTGGATGGAGTGGATGGAGTGGAGGAAGTGGAGGAAGTGGGCGGGGTGAAGGAAGTGGATGGGGTGGGTGGGGTGGAAGGGGTGGGTGGCGGGGTGGCTGTGGCGGTCATGGCTCAGCCGCCCTGGGCGGCGGAGGCGGGAGCGGTGGCGGTGGCGGCCTCGGCGGTGGGCGGCTCCTGGGCGGGTACGTCGCTGAGGTAGGCGGCGCGCATGACGTCCTCCAGGTCGTTCTCCTCCAGCGCGAGGTCCGCGACCCGGAACCGCCCGATGATCACCTTGAGCGCCTCGTGAACGGTGGGCGCGTCCTCCCCGACCGGCCCGAACACGACCCTCGGCCCTTCACGCCGCAGCACCCCGATCCCACCGAACCCGGGCAGCGGAACGGCGCCGGTCTCCCCGGTCCCCCCGATCTCCTCCACGTCGACGGGGTCGGCGAGGGTGGCCCGGACCTGCCAGGTGCCGCCGAAACGCCGCCGGATCTCCTGGAGCGAGCCGTCGAGCACGATCCGGCCGTGGTTGATCAGCACGACGCGTTCGGCGAGCCGTTCCACCTCGGTCATGTCGTGCGTGGTGAGCAGGACGGTACGGTCGCGCTCCTCCACCTGGTGCCGCAGGAACCGCCGTACCTGCTCCTTCACCACGACGTCCATGCCGATGGTGGGTTCGTCGAGGAAGACGACGGGCGGGTCGTGCAGCAGCGAGGCGGCGAGATCGCATCGCACGCGCTGCCCGAGCGACAGATGCCGGACCCGGGTGTCCCAGAACTCGGAGAGTTCGAGCAGCCCGTCGAACTCCTGTATCCGTTCCCGGAACTGCCCTTCGGGCACCCCATAGATATCGCGCAGAATCTCGAACGACTCCCGCGCGGGCAGATCCCACCACAGCTGTGTCCGCTGCCCGAACACGGCCCCGATGTTGTGGGCGTTGCGCTCCCGGTCCCGGTGCGGGACGACCCCGGCGACGAGCGCCTCGCCCGAGGTGGGCGTCAGGATCCCGGTGAGCATCTTGATCGTGGTGGACTTCCCGGCCCCGTTGGGACCGAGCAGTGCGAGCAACTCCCCCCGGCCCACACTGAATTCGACGTCCTGCACCGCGACCTTGGCCACGCGCCGCGGACTGACGAGCGATTTGAGCGCCCCCGCGAAGCCGGGCCGCCGTACGGTCGTCTGGAACACCTTGGACAGCCCGCGCGCCTCGATCACCGCAGACAACGGCATCACTTCCCTTCACACCGACTCGTTCGACCCACCGGAATCCACGCCCATTCGAAATACCGAACGCCATCCGGGACAACGGCGGCATGCTAGGCCCCAGGGCCCCGGCGAGTGCCTGGATAGTCCGGTTTGATCATGTGATGCCGTAGAGGGCGAGGACGCGGGGTCGCTCGGTGTGAGCTCGTCGTCCGGCGGCGGTGTTGACATAGCCGGCGAGCTTGAGCGCGCTGCGGATCAGGTCACGGAGAGCAGCGAGTACGGCGGGCGCGTTGTGGGTCCTGACCTGGGATTTGTCCTCGTTGAAGGTGACATCTCGACACCAGTGGACGGTATTTTCCACGGTCCAGTGCCCGCGAGCCCAGGACGCGATCTCGGCTGCGTTCGCTTCCTCGGCGGGCAGGTCGGTGATGGCGTAGACGGTCTCGCTGGACCATTTTTTCGCGCCGTAGAGACGGCGACGGCGCTGGATCCGCAGGACCTGGGCCGCGTGCGGGAACAGCAGGCCCGCGACGGTGACGACCTGGACGATCCGTTGCTCGTGACGGCCGTGGCCACGGCCGTCGTCGCGGTGGATCACGGGGATGTCCTTCCAGGGCAGGGCGTGGAGTTGACGGGCCTGGCCGCGCTGGTTGTTCTTGATGGTCAGCAGGTAGTGAGCGCCGCGTTCACGCAGGTAGGTGGCGTGGTCGCGTTGGGCGTGGAGGGCGTCGGCGGTAACGACCGCTCCCGCGAGATCCGTGTCGTCGATCTGGTCGAGGAGTGGTGCGAACTCGGGGATTTCGTTGGTCTTCGCGCCGATCTCGCGGGAGGCGAGCGTGACACCGTCGCCGTGCCGGACGGCGGACAGGACGAAGACCCGGCTGCCGTCCGGTCGCTTCGCGCCGCGCAGACACTTGCCGTCCACCGCGATCGCCCGCCGCCGCAGCCGTACCGGTTCGGCACGGGCGGCCGCCCGGTGGGCCCGGCGCTGTTCACGCTCGGTGCCACCGTCGGGCATCACCGGCTCCGGCCGGCGGGGCTGTGCGGACAGCAGGGGCCGAAGGTAGTCGTAACCGGCCGCGCCGATCTCACCGGGATCGAGCCGGCCCAGGACGCTGCGCAGAGTCTTCTCGCTCGGCACCCGGTAGCGGCCGAGGAGTGGGTGGTAGGGAAGGCCGAAGGCGGCCAGTTCCTCCGGCGTCGCACGCCGGCACCACTCCGCCGCCGCGGTGATCGAGTCGTGGCCGGACGGGGTCATCGCGCAGACCACCAGGGCCAGCAGCGAGGAGAGCCGGTACCGCACTCCGCTAGTACTGCAACCGCATCTGCGGGTTGTGGCCTCGGCGTTTGTAGTGGGAGCGGCGGGCACGGGCCTGGCTGCGTCGTCGGAAGCGTGACCAGTGCAGATGATGGTCGTTGCTGTGGTGGCGGGGCGTGACGATGATGTGGCCGATCAGTCGGCGGATCTCCGGGACGCTGAGGGGTATGAGGTCTTGCTCGTCGTCCGCTCCGCCCCTTTTGCGGCTTCTGCGGCGCGGACGGCGGTCAGGTAGGCGAGGGCGGCCATGGCCAGGGTGATGTGGCGGTACCAGGCCCGGTAGAGCCTCACCTGGTAGTGGTCCAGGCCGCACTCGCCCTTGGCGGTCTGGAAGCACTCCTCCACCGCCCACCTCGCGGCGGCTACCTTGACCAGGTCTTTCAGCCGGGAGGCCACCGATCCGTAGCAGACGTAGTAGGCGATCTCGGTGGGGTCGCTGATGCTGCGGCGGGCCAGAACCCAGTGCCCGAAGCCGTTCTCCCAGTACGGGCGGATGGCGACGCGGGCCCAGTCGTAGATCCGTTCGCCGTGCGCGCCCTGGCCCCCGGAAACCCGCTTCCACGCTTGCCTGGGCAGGGCGGCGACCAACTGGTCCACCCTGGCGTCGCCGCCGTCCGCCGTGGTCACGGTGTCGTTGACCTTGGTGGCCAGTACGTGCGCGATCCTGCGTTCCTCCAGCCATACCCGCAGGTGCTTGACCTGCCCGTATGCCTCGTCAGCGGTGACCCACGCGAACGGGATGCCTGCGTCGACGGCACGTTGCAGCATCCACTTGCAGTGCTCATTCTTGGTCGCGAAGGGGATCTCGTCGTCGATCCCGGCTGCGCGGCAGCGCTCACGGTCATCCGTCCAGGAAACGGGGATGTAGAGCTCACGGTCGATCAATGCCCGCCCCCTGGCGGAGGCGTAGGCCAGGAAGGTCCCGATCTGGCAGTTCTCCGTGCGGCCGGCGGTACCTGTGTACTGCCGCTGGACTCCGGCGGACTTGGTGCCCTTCTTCAGGAAACCGGTGTCGTCGCAGATCAGGACCGCGTTCTTGGCTCCGATGGTCTCCACGACGAAGTCGCGCACATCGTCGCGGACCGCGTTCTCGTCCCAGTCGGAGTGGTTGAGCAGGCGCTGGACGCCGTCCGGGCGGAGCTGCCCGACCTGCTCGGACAGCGTCCACCCGTTCTTCTTCTCCAGCGGCGCGACGAGTCCGTTCAGGTAGTCCAGCGCCCGCTCGCGGGGCTCCGACCTGCCGAAACGGTGGGCGAACCGGGCATGGAGCCCGGCCACCCCCTCGGACCACGACTCGACCTGCTCAACCGTCAGCGCATCAGCACACAGTCATACCAACGAGACCGCCGACCATCCGTCACGCCAGATGCGGTTGCAGTACTAGCCCCTCGCGGATCGGTGACCGACTCGAACTCGGCGACCAGGCAGCGGACTTGCTCCTTGGCAGCACCCTCGCCGAGAGCTTCCAGGCAGGGCGCATGAGGCACGGGGACAGCGACAGGAGATGATGGAGGAACGAACACGGCACCTTCGTGGATCTTGCAGCGTAGAGAACTCCATGATCCACAGGTGCCGTGTTCACCTGCTTCCGGGGCCCACTACCGAGATCAACACCCCAGGCCGGGACGATCCAGGCACTCGCCGGGGCTCTGTGCTAGGCCCATGGACCGAACCTGAGAAACGATTTGTTGACCACCCCACCACCACCCCCTGAACTCCCCGCCCCGACCTACCCACCCCACCCACCCCGAACGCCTACGCCCCACCCACCCACCACCCGCTACACTGACCAGGCGCCTTGCCTTCGAGGGGCTTGTGGAAAACTCCATCGCCGCAGGTCAGCGGGCGGCTGGGAGATCGCTGCGGAACGCACACCCTCCGATTCGGGAACGCTCGGTCGATCGTTGCAGGTCAGGGCATGCCCCCGGGCCATGTCAGTGACCGTGGCAGCGTCAGCCGCCGGGCACCTGACGATTCGGGTCCCACTTCAGCGATTCTCCCCTTGTTTTTCGGCTTCATCCCATTCCGCCTCAGCGGAGGCGTAGCTGTCCGTTCTGACGGACGCTCACGGCATGAGGAGCGCATTCCGAAGGAAATCGTCGCGCACGGTGTTGGCTGTGGTCGACCATCATGAGCGTGTGCTGCTGTGCAGATTTCGAGGCGAGTCTTGTTGGCGCCCGGTTGCGTCTCGGGTAATTCGTATCCGGCCGTCACGGTTCTCTGTCATTCACGTCCTGGATCCGCTCTTCTCGCATTGGTTCCTTGCCCGCACTCCGGTGGTCGGCAGGTTCAACCCGCTGCCGGAGGGCGGCGGTCTTGATGAATCGATGCGTATCTTCGTCGTCCGTCGCAGCAGAATGCGGACGATCAGCCTTCGCGGACGTTCCCACCCGGTCACGGATTCCTCTTATGTCTGGCATCCGTTGCCGGATGTCGAGGATGCGGATTTCGATGTGGTTCCGCGCGAGCTCGGTCCATTTCTGCGTGGATATCTTGAGGGCTGGATTCCCGACGGCGTCATCACTCTCGTCGAATGAACGCTCAGGCCCGCACGCCGTACAAGGAGGATGCCCTGTGACCAGTGCTCAGCACCGGCGCCAGCCGTCGAGTCGTGGTCCATTGAGGCTGGAGATCCGGACGCTCCTGGCAGCCGCCGGCCTCCCCGAAGCGGACAACGACGACCGCTACCGCGCCCACGGTGTCCTGGTGACGGATCGCGGTGAGTCGGTCGGCGTGGAGTGGTTCGTCTCCCGCAGCCTCCGCCGCGCCGCCGCCGACGAACAGCTGCGGGGCTGGCCCATGGGCATGGCGGACCGCGCGCAGGAAGCCGCTCGACGTCATCTCCACGCTGCTTTGTTCGGCATCCTGACGGAGGTGGGATACCTGGTGGATGCTGATCCGGCTGACACTCCGGGCGCTCTGTCCGTTCGAGCTGGCAGGGTCTCGACGCCGACGACGTTGGCCGCGGACATCAGGCGGATCCTGGCAGACCTCGGCGGAGCCGCAGAGAGCTCGGAGGATCCCGGCCCGTCGTCGTGAGTGGAACAATCCCCTCCGTGGGCCCGCAGCACAGTTTCTCACCTCCCGCAGCTGATGTCCTTCGCGCCCGGTACGCGGGACGTCTGCCGAGTTCACTCGAGGAACTTGCCGGTCAGGTACATGGCCGAGTCGAGTTGCCACCGCATGCCGTGTGGTCGGGTCTGCGCTCCTACGACCTCGACCGGCTTCGGCAGCGGATGAGCCTCTACCGCATTGTTCTGACGGAGGGGCAGCGCGCTGACCTCGTCGCCTTCCTCGATCGCGACCTACTGCTCGCCCAGTGGCCCGACCTGCGCATACTGATCAGCAGGCACATCCGCGAAGTCTGGGAAGACGCCTTCCCGGAGATCGTCTCTGGCTTGGAGGTCGCACACGCACCTCGTATGTGCGCGTCAGGCCCGTAAGCAGTGCTTTCTACTTGGTCGGCAGCGGAGCGTTGTGCCCTTGGCCGAGACGGCCTGTCTCTGAGCACTCAGTGCAGTCCGCCGCAGCTCGGGGAATGTCGCATCGGACGCGTTGCGGTCCGGTCGGCACCAGTGGATGGAATCGGCGCCAGCGTGGCTCGTACCCGGTTGGGAGAAGACCGGTGACGGTGTGCAGGTAGTCGTCTACGGCATGGGCTGAAGCGACGGCGTTGAGGCTGATGACGCTGGGGGCGTGGACGGCTTCGTCCTGGACATACCGTTGCTGGCGCAGTTGTTCGGCTGTCAGCGCCTCGTCCTGAAGCCTGGCCGGGCTGATCAATCCGTTGCACCAGAGGCAGCCGAAGCCGGGGGCCAGCGGCCGTACGACGCTGAAGACGTCGGTGACGACGCCTCCGGGTCCGACCTGGACCTTGGCGCCGACCTGTACGCCGGGGATGAGGTACTGGTGGATGAGCGCGTTGACGACCAGTCGCGCCTGCATCGAGTCGGCGGCAAGGAAGAGGTAGTCGCAGTCGACGAGGTTCGCGGCGATCGTGCTCTGAGTGACGTCCGCTCGCAGCGCGTGGACGTGAATGCGCCCATTGGCCTGTCGCGCCACCCGACGGGCCACCCTCACCTTGGGGGTCGCGTACCGGTGCCCCAAGGACTGGAGCCATCCCGGCCTGGCGGGGTCCGTCAGCCATGTGCGGGCGTCGCAGGCCCGTGCTCCGGCAAGGCGGGGCAGGTTGGTCTCCTCGACGCGATCGGGGTCGATGATCACAAGCTCGCCGACCCCGAGCCGGGCGAGGTATTCGACGATGAGGGAGCCAGCTCCTCCGGCGCCGACGACGGCGACCTTTTGCGCTGCGAGGATGGCCTGCCCTCGGTCTCCGAAGACGCGGCTCTGACGGTCGTAGGTCGGATCTGACGTCGGAGGTGGCGGAGGTTCGGGATACAGGGTCTTGATCGGCCATCCGGTGATCACAGCTCGTTCGAGTTCTGCCCGTCCGCCGTCGGGCAGCCATAGGTCGCCTGCGACCGCGTCGGTGGCGAAGACCAGGCCGCCGGCGGGCGTCGAGCCGAGGATGTCACGCAAGGCGGGGTATCCGCGTTCGTGGGAGGCGAGATCGGTGCCGGAGAAGCCGACGTGTGTGGTTCCGCCGTGGCAGTGAACCGCCAGGTAGGCCAGGCCTTGGGATCGACAGTCTCGGACGCGGTCACGTACGAACGTGGCGGTCAGCATCCGGTAGCCGCGTTGCCCGGGCACGTAGTCGACGCCGTCCTCGGCAAGGTACAGCCTGCGTGCGAGCAGGCGGGTGCCGCGGGCGGTAGCGACGACGCTTGCTCCGATGACGGCGCCGTGCTCGTCGCCGTCGCCGGGGAACAGGTGCTGGCGGAGCGTGGTCGCCATGGCGGCCGGCATCCGCAGCGTCCAGGGATCGGTCATCGGCTGCGGAGCCATGTCAGCACCTTGTGGAGTTTGATGACGGCGGTGTCCGTGGCGGGGTTGAGGCGGTTGGAACGCCTGGAGATCTGTACAGCGGGACGGTCCTCGAAGGTAGTCGAGGTCATGGCCTCTCCTAGGGGGGCTCCGTCAACGCGAGTGAGGTCCCCGCGTACGAAGTGGGGGTAGACGTCCGAGTACGGGTACTGGAACGTGATCCGGAAGCCGATCCAGGTGGACCGTTGCTTGTACTGCGCGCCGGGATCGACGTCTTCGACGAGGACGACCGCGCCGCCGTCCGGCTCTTCCCGGACGCGGATGGCCGCGTCCGGGAAGGCTGCGCGTACCTCGTCGACGGCCTTGCTCACCGCGGGGGTCACGCTGTGCCGTCCTCAGGAGTTGTCGTCGCCGGCGACGGCGGTGAACACGGAGTTCTTGTTCACTGTCACCACGTCGGCGTCGCCGACGATGCGGGTCTCACCCGACGACAGCTCCTGGGAGAGCTGGAAGTCCAGATCGATCTGCACGCCCTGGGCGATGGCGGCCTCCTTGATCTGGAGGCCGGTGACTCTCGGGCCGGTGATCTCCACAGCCTTGTTGTTGACCGTGATGGTGACCGAGTGTCCCTTGCCCGGAGTCTGCGCATCGGCCTGCTCTACTGTGCTGCTCATGCTCCACCCTCCTTGATCATAATTGCAGGAACGACTCTCGATTGCTAGAGTCGAACAGTATCAACATAGACGCTCGATTGCGAGATTGCAATCAGCAGGAGACTCCATGGGTAAAAAGGGATGGTTTGATGCTGAAGGCTTCTACGCGGCCCTGGACGCCGCACGGCTCGCGCGAAGCCTCAACTGGAAGCAGGTGGCTGCAGGTTCAGGGGTGAGTGCCTCCACTCTGACCCGGATGGCCCAGGGCAAGCGGCCAGACGTGGACGGGCTTGCAGCACTGTGCGCGTGGTCCGGTCTCGACGCGGATGACTACGTCCGTTCCGAGAGCGAGGACCGGCCGGCGGCCGAGCCGCTGGCAATGATCTCCACCTATCTTCGCAGCGACCGCAACCTCTCCCCGGAGTCGGCCGCCGCGCTGGAAGAGGTCATCAAGATCACTTACGAACGGCTGCGTCAGAAGGACTAAGGCAACATGGCGTTTCGACGGGGCTTCAAAACCGAAGCCAACTCTCTCGCCCTCGAGGTTCGGTCAGAGCTCCGTCTTGGAGCTCTTGACCGGCTCGACCCCTTCGTCCTTGCCGATTTCTTGGAGATACCGGTAGTCCCTCTCTCCGGCATGGCCCCAACATCCCAGGGTGCAGAGCACTTGCTCGACAGAGATCCCGACGCCTTCTCTGCGGTCACCGTCTTCGCGGGGTCGAAGCGGACCATCGTGCACAACGATGGCCACTCCAACGGCAGAATCAGCAGCAACATCACTCACGAGGCCTCACACGGGCTCCTGCACCACCGCCCCACTCCGGCTTTGGACGACCGCGGTTGCCGTCTCTGGGATCAGGACATCGAGGACGAGGCGCAGTTCCTCGCCGGGGTCCTCTTGGTCCCGGAAGACGCGGCCCTCGCCATCGCAAGGGGACGGTTCGCAAAGCCCGAGGCCGCGGCACGGTTCGGCGTCAGCGAGCAGATGATCCAGTACCGGCTGAACGTCACCGGCGCTGTCAGCCGGGTGGACCGGGCCCGCAGAGCCGGCTATCGGTCCCGATGAGAACGAGCTGACCAATCGCCGTCACCGTGGGTCAGCTGTAGCGCAACAAGTCCGTAAATCTGTCACACTCTGCGATCTCATCACCACGAGAAGCCCAGCCCGTTGGCTCCTCGTCCCGCCGGGTCTGCCGTTCCTATACTTGCCGCATGGACCAGGAGCTGGAGCGAGCCGCCCTCGTCGCACTCCTGCGGCGCGGTGATCGCCCGTGGCCTGAGCTCACTGATCAGGTCGAGACGGTGGGAAGCGCACGCGAGGTCCTGGACAACGCGCTCGACGCCTCGGGGCAAGGCGCACTCTTCGACACCGAGCCCGCCGTGGACCTGGAGTCCGTCGCCGCCGAGATCGCCGCCTGGGAACGCGAGGGCATGCGACTGGTGACCATCCTGGACGAGGACTACCCGCTGTACCTGCGGCTCGTCCACCAGCGTCCGCCGTTCCTTTTCCTGCGTGGAGCCGCGGTCGAGGACGATCTGCGGGTCGCGGTCGTCGGTACCCGCAACCCCACCCCGGAGGGTGTCGCGCACGCGCGCGCGATCGCGGGCGGGCTCGCCGAGCGGGGTGTCACAGTGGTCAGCGGTCTGGCGGCCGGCATCGACACGGCCGCGCACGGTACTGCCCTGGCCGTCGGTGGTCGTACGGTCGCCGTCATCGGCACCGGTCTGCGCCGCTCCTATCCCGTCCAGAATGCTCGTCTCCAGGAGGAGATCGCCGAGCGGGGGTTGCTCGTCTCGCAGTTCTGGCCGGACTCGCCGCCCTCGAAGGCGTCGTTCCCGATGCGCAACGCCGTCATGAGCGGCTACAGCCTGGCCACCGTCGTGGTCGAGGCCGCCTATCGCAGCGGGGCTCGTATGCAGGCGCGTCTCGCCCTGGAGCACGGCCGCCGGGTGTTCCTGATGCGTTCCCTCATGACCCACGAATGGGCTCGGGAGTACGCGGGCCGGCCCAACACCACTGTCATCGACGGTCCGGACGACGTCTTCCGCGAACTCGGCTCCCTGGTCCCCACCACGGGCGAGCTGACCTGGGCGTAACCGGCGGGCCCGGGTGACAACCGTCGTCGGGCTGTCCGCCCGCTACGCCAACTTCCTCGTCCACCCGTTGCTGCCCGGCCCGGGCGTCTGCCAGGTCTGCCGCGGCCCGGCGAAGGCCGGCTACCCCACCTGCTGGCAGTGCTACGAGGCCGGCAGGATCCTCGATCCGGGCGTGGCCGACGCCGTGGTCCCGGTCAGTCTGGCCCTCAAGGGTGAGCAGTACGCCAACGAACTCTGGCGCTACAAGAACACCGCCGGTCCGCAGCAACAGTATTTCCGCATGGGCCTGGCCGCCGTCCTGTGGCGGTTCCTCACCCTGCACGAGGGCTGTGTCGCGGGCCGCTGCGCCGTCCCCGGCTTCGACATCGTCACCACCGTCCCCAGCACCAGCGGGCGCACGAACCACCCCCTGCGCACGATGGTCGCCGACATGATCGGCCCCACCCGCGAGCGCCACCGCGACATCCTCGCCCCGGCACCGGACGCGAGCGCGCTCGGCCGTACCGCTTCTCCCACGCGCTACTCGGCCTCAGCTCTATGGGGAGAGAACGTCCTGCTCATCGACGACACGTGGACCACCGGCCACCACGCGCAGTCCGCCGCCACAGCGTTGAAGGCCGCCGGGGCGGGCAGCGTGGCGGTCGTCGTCCTGGGGCGCCATCTCAACACCTCCTACGGCGAGACCGCGACGCACGTGCAGCAGGCGCGGCTGCGCCGCTTCTCCTGGGGTGCCTGCGCCCTGAAGCCCTGGGAGCACGCGCAGGCGTGACCCCTGCCTCATCAACCGGATGTCAGGCCCTCGCGAGCTCCGGCCCTTCGTGGTGTGGCCGGGCCTTCGGGGCCGTAGCCGAGGCGGAGCACCACCCGGTGACCGGACCAGGGTGGCGTCCGGCGCGCGGGCACGGGCCGTACGGCCCAACCGTGGCCCCGGACGGCCCTCGCCGCCGCTCACCTTCCGGGGTGATCGCCAGTGTCCGGCTGCTCCAGCTGGGAGGCGAGGACCGCGGCCTGGACGCGGCGCTGGACGCCGAGCTTGGCCAGCAGGCGGGAGATGTGGTTCTTGACGGTCTTCTCGGAGAGGTAGAGCTTCTTGCCGATCTCCCGGTTGGTGAGGCCGTCGCCGATCAGGGCGAGGATGTCCCGCTCGCGGGGCGACAGGCTCGCCAGCTCGGGTGACAGGGCCGGTGTCTCGGCGGGGTCGGCGCGCAGCGAGCGCATCAGGCGGGCCGTGGTCGCGGGGTCCAGCATGGACTGGCCGGAGGCGACGGTGCGGACAGCCGAGACCAGGTCGGTGCCCCTGATCTGTTTGAGGACGTAGCCGGAGGCTCCGGCCATGATGGCGTCCAGCAGGGCGTCCTCGTCGTCGAACGAGGTCAGCATCAGGCAGGCCAGCTCCGGCATCCGGCTGCGCAGCTCGCGGCAGACGGTGATGCCGTCGCCGTCCGGGAGCCGTACGTCGAGCACGGCGACGTCCGGACGCAGCGCCGGAGCGCGGACGAGGGCGTGCTCGACGGTGTCCGCGTCGCCGATCACGGAGATGTCCGGTTCGGCGTCGAGGAGGTCGGTGATGCCGCGTCGTACGACCTCGTGGTCGTCGAGCAGGAAGACCCGGATCGGGTTCTGCTCCGTGAAGGTGCGTGTCTCGGACATGACGGCCCCTCGTCCCCGGTGGCGTACGGGCTGCGGGTCACCCGTGACGACGATCATCGCTCGCCGGGGCCGGATGTACTAGGGCCGACCGGCCCTAGTGGGTTCGGGATGTGCCCCCTGTTGCCCGTGTGGGCATGGATGTCGGGATGACCGGTGGCGGGAACATGCTCACAGGTGAGGCAGTCGGCGGCGACATACGCCCGCGGGTACGACGTACCGGCTCCCCGTCTGACCGTGGCGCGCCGGTGGCTCACCGAGCATCCGGCTCCGAATCCCTGACCTCCGTGGCCGTGTTTCCCGTCGGAGCCGACGAGCCCTCCGCCCCTTCCCGGCCCGCCAGCTCGAAGTCCACGTCCACCACCCCCTCGACGGCGCGCACCAGGCGGGCGGCCACGGGGACCAGGGAGGTGTCCCGGACCCGGCCGGCCAGCTTCACCACACCGTCGTGCACCTGGACGCGGACCGCTGATCCCGGTGGCGGGAAGAGGTAGGCGACGACCTCGCGGCGGACCTCCTCGGCGAGGTCCTCGTCGTCGCGCAGGAAGACCTTGAGGAGGTCGGACCGGCTGACGATGCCCTCCAGCATGCCCAGTTCGTTGACCACCGGCAGCCGCTTGACCCTGGCCCGTGCCATGGTCCGCGCGGCTTCGGCGAGCGTCGCGCCGGGGCGGGTGGTGAGCGCCGGGGCGGTCATCAGCTCCTGCGCGCTCACGCCGCCGGCCTTCGCGAGGTCGGACAGACGGCGCAGCTGGGTGTACCGGTCGGGGTCGCTGTCGCGGAACTCCTCCTTGGGCAGCAGGTCGGCCTCGGAGACCAGGCCCACGACGCGTCCCTCGCCCTCCAGGACGGGCAGGGCACTGACCTTCCAGTCCTGCATCATCCGCACGATCTCCTTGAAGGTCGCATTGCGGCCGACCGCGGTGACCGTGTGGGTCATGACGTCGCTGACGATGTGCGGGGTGCCGTGCATCGTGGCTCCCTCCTCTTCCTCGGTTCTCGGTCCCGCTCTTTCCCCGGTTCTCGGTCCCTGGCTCTCGGTGCCTTGCCGGGCTCAGGCGTGGGTGCCGGCGCCGTAGGGGGCATACAGGTCCAGGAGCCGGGTCCGGGCGGAGCGCAGGCGGTGGGCGAGCACGTCGCCGACCCACTGGGCGACGGCGCTGCCCATCGCCTGGTCCTCCTGGCACATCAGCCGGACGGCCGTGGCGTCGAACTCGTACGCCCGCACCGGGGTCGTCGCCTCGGCACCCATGTGCCAGACATGCGGCCCGAACAGCCAGGACCAGCCGACGAGTTCGTTGTGGTGGAGGGTCTCGATGACGGCCGCGCGGCGGCCCGGCACATGCATGTCGAGTTCGACGGTGCCGGTCCGGATGATCCAGAACCGGTCGGCCTTGCCGCCCTCCTCGAACAGCCGCGTCCCCTGGAGGACGGACACCTCGCGGGCGACGCGCATGAGCCGCTGCCGGTGCTCTGCCGGCAGAGCACGGAGCATGCTGGGGGTGGGAGTGGTGATCACGGCGGGCCTCCCTGCGGGGCGTGGGGCTACTGCCATGTCCAGCGTGTGCCCGATACCCGGCGGCAGGCCATGGGCCACCTGGTCCTCCGGCCGGGCCGCTCGGCTCCTACGAGGAGACCTCCCGGCACCCTGCGCCCACTCCTGACCGGCTGTTCCCTGGAGGTGTGAGACGACCCGCCCGCCGGAGGGGGTGAGCCTTGTGGGTACCTCACTGACGCCCGACTTCTGGAGGCTGTTCGCGGTCCTTCTGGTGATCTCCGCGGTGGCCACCTTCGTGGTGAGCGCCGTGCTGGACACGCTCGTCGTACGGCTGCGGCAGCGCCGTCTGGAGCGCCGTGAGTCGATCGGTGGTCGGGACGGGACGTCCGAGCGGTCCGGCAACCGTCGGAGCAGTCTTGTCCGCCGCTGAGCCACGGACGCCACACCACCTGCCGACGAGTCCTGCGAGGCGACCCCGGACCCGTCGGCACGGGGCCGCCTCACCGCAGGAGGGGGTGAAACAGACTCACGTCAGTCACCCCACTGCACGTGGTGTCCTACAGCCGTACCGAGATGTTCCCCACCGTGGCCGTTATGGTCAGTTCGCCGCCGATCGCGTGCAGATAGGCGGCCATGGTCGAGGTGTCCAGGCGGGCGAGACCCCTCTCGATCTGGCTGACCCGCCCCTGGGTGACCCCCATAGCCTTGGCGACCTGAACCTGCGTGAAGCCCTGGGCCTTGCGGAGGGCGGCCAGTTCGTGTCCGCGTTCGGCATCGGCCATCTCCGCCTTGATGGCGTCGATGCGCTCACGCTTCTCGGGAGTGATGTCGGCCGTCAGGTCGGCCATGGTGCCGAGTCTCACTTGCCCTGCCCTTCCTTCCGTTCCTGTTCCAGCGCTTCAAGACAGGCGGTGTACTTGTCGTCCGCCTCCTGACACACGAGCGCGCCGCCACTGGGCCGGTCGGCCCGCCGATCCCAGGACTAACGGGACCCCCGTGGGCCCTGTGGCCACTGCCCCCGACCGGTGTCGCGCAGCAGGATCGTCCGCAGATCGACGCCCCAGGCGGCCCACCCCGGGCGGCCGGCATCAGGCGACCCACCCACGCGACCCGCGCAAGGAGCACAGCCATGCCCAGCACACCCAGGAGCGGGGAGCCCGCGAAGCCCGCGGTGGCTCTCGGGCTTCCCGCCGCGTCCGCGCTCGTCATCGGCAGCATCGTCGGCACCGGGGTCTTCGCCCTGCCCTCCGCGCTCGCCCCGTACGGACCCATCTCCCTCGTGGCGTTCGTCGTCGTGACCCTCGGCGCGCTCGCGCTGGCGGTGACCTTCGGCGCGCTGTCGAAGCGGGTGCCGGCGAGCGGCGGTCCGTACGTCTACGCCCGTGAGGCCTTCGGGGAGTTCGCCGGGTTCCTCAACGCCTGGTCGTACTGGATCACCGCATGGGCCGGGAACGCGGCGATCGTCGTCGCCTGGGTGGGCTATGTCGAGGTCTTCGTCAACACCGGCCACAAGACGGCGATCTCGGTGCTCATCGCGCTGATCGGGCTGTGGATACCGGCGGCGATCAACCTCACCGGGGCACGCAACACCGGCGCCTTCCAAGTGGTCACCACGGTGCTGAAGTTCGTGCCGCTGGTGTTCATGGCCACCGTCGGGCTGCTGTTCATCGACCCGGACAACTTCGGCGAGTTCAACGCCAGCGGGCAGTCGGCGCTCGGCGCGATCTCGGCCGCGGCGGCCATCGCCCTCTTCAGCTACCTCGGCCTCGAAGCCGCCTCCGTGGTCGCCGGACGGGTGCGTGAGCCCGGACGCAACGTCCCCCGCGCCACCGTCTACGGCACCCTGGTCTGCGCCGTCATCTACATCCTGGGCACCCTCGCCGTCTTCGGCACCGTCTCGCACGGCACCCTCGGCGAGTCCACCGCGCCCTTCACCGACGCCGCCAACAACATCTTCGGCGGCACCTGGGCCGGTAACGCCGTCGCTGTCGCCGCGATCGTCTCCGGAATCGGCGCGCTCAACGGCTGGACCATGCTGTGCGCCGAGATGCCGTACGCCGCCGCCCGCGACCGCCTCTTCCCCCGCGGCCTTCGCCCGGCTGCGCGGCGAGAACGGTGTGCCGGCCTTCGGCATCGTCGCCTCGACCGTGCTGGCCTCGCTGATCACCGTGTTCAGCTACACCCGCTTCGAGGACGTGTTCACGAAGATCGTGCTGTTGAGTGTGCTGACCGCCGTGATCCCGTACCTGTTCTCGGCCGCCGCTCAGCTGTACTGGCTGTTGGTGCGCGGGCGGGAGAGCATCGGCCCGCGCCGCCTGGCCCGGGATGTCACCGTCGCCGCGCTCGCGCTCGTCTTCTCCTACTGGTCGATCCAGGGCAGCGGTTACCAGACCGTCTACTACGGGCTGTTCGTGCTGTTGCTGGGCGTGCCGGTCTATGTCTGGCTGAAACGGGGCCAGGGCACCTACGGCGAGTCGGGCACGCCGGTCACAAGTCCGCCTGGGGAGCCTCGGGCCCCGGAGACGCCTCCGCCCGCGCCCCGGCTCTCGCGCGGACTGCGCGCCCGCCGCGCCGGTGGCCGCCGCAAGCGTGACGGCCTCCCGCAGCACGACTGACGTCCTCCACCCGCCCCGCCCGCCCCTCCGTCAGAAGGCATCGCCATGCACACCTTCCACGTCGACTCCGAGGTCGGCCCCCTGCGCCAGGTGATCCTGCACCGCCCCGGCCTCGAACTCGCCCGTCTCACTCCGCGCAACGTCGACGCGCTCCTGTTCGACGACATCCTGTGGGCCAAGCGCGCCCGCGAGGAGCACGACGCGTTCGCCCAGGTCCTGCGCGACCACGGCGCCCGCGTCCACTACTTCGCCGACCTGCTCGCCCAGACCCTCGACGCCCCCGGAGCCCGTGCCTGGCTGCTGGAGCGGGTCGTCACCCCCGCCACCGTCGGTCCGGCGCTGATCGAGCCGGTCCGCGAACTGTGCGCCGAACTCGACGGGGAGACCCTCGCCGGGTATCTGATCGGCGGGATCCTGAAGAGCGACCTGCCGCTCGCCACCCCGCACAGCCTGGTCTGGAACGCGCTCGGCGCGGACGACTTCGCGCTCACCCCGTTGCCCAACCACCTCTTCCCGCGCGACAACTCCTGCTGGATCTACGGCAGTCTGTCGGTCAACCCGATGGCCAAACCCGCCCGCCGCCGCGAGAGCCTGCACGCCGAGGCCATCTACCGGTTCCACCCGATGTTCGCCGGCACCGGTGAGGGCACGTACACCGACACCCCTCTCATGGACCCGGTTCCGGGCACCCTGGAGGGCGGCGACGTGCACGTCCTCGGCAACGGGGCCGTCATGGTCGGCATGGGTGAGCGAACCACCGCACAGGCCGTGGAGAACCTGGCCGCCCGGCTCTTCGCCGACGGCACGGCGAACCGTCTGATCGCCGTCCAACTCCCGGCCGCCCGCGCCTACATGCACCTCGACACCGTGCTGACCATGGTCGACCGCGACGCCTTCACCATCTACCCGGGCCTCGCCGACTCCCTGCGCTCATGGACTCTGCGGCCCAGCGACACCCGCGACACCGGCTTCGACGTCACCCCCGACTCCGACCTCCAGACCGCGCTCGCCGAGGCCCTCGACCTCGACAAGGTACGGATGCTGTCCGCGCCGCAGGACATCCGGGGCGCCGAGCGCGAGCAGTGGGACGACGGCAGCAACTTCCTCGCCGTCGCCCCGGGCGTGGTCGTCGGCTACGAACGCAACGTCACCACCAACACCTACCTGCGCAAGCAGGGCATCGAGATCGTCACCGTCGCCGGCGCCGAACTCGGGCGGGGCCGAGGCGGCCCGCGCTGTATGAGCTGCCCGATCGAACGCGACCCGGCCACCTGACCCAGCAAGGGGAGCGCCACCATGACCGTCGACCTGCGAGGCCGCTCCTACCTGAGCGAACTCGACTTCACCGCCCGCGAGATCCAGCACCTCCTCGACCTCGCCGCCGAACTGAAGGCCGCCAAGCGCGCCGGCACCGAGCGGCCCCGGCTGACCGGCCGCAACCTCGCCCTGATCTTCGAGAAGACCTCGACCCGCACCCGCTGCGCCTTCGAGGTCGCCGCCGCGGACCAGGGCGCCCGCACCACCTACCTCGGCCCCGGCGACACCCACATCGGCGCCAAGGAGTCCGTCGCCGACACCGCCCGCGTCCTCGGCCGCATGTTCGACGCCATCGAGTACCGGGGCTCCGACCAGGCCCTCGTCACCGAACTCGCCGTCCACGCAAGTGTCCCGGTCTACAACGGGCTCACCGACACCGCCCACCCCACCCAGAGCCTGTGCGACGTCCTGACCATGCGTGAGCACAGCGCCAAACCGCTGCCGGACATCGCCTACTGCTACCTCGGTGACGC
Source organism: Streptomyces phaeolivaceus (assembly GCF_009184865.1). Classification (NCBI taxonomy): domain Bacteria; kingdom Bacillati; phylum Actinomycetota; class Actinomycetes; order Kitasatosporales; family Streptomycetaceae; genus Streptomyces; species Streptomyces phaeolivaceus. The sequence continues at coordinate 4,242,871 of NZ_CP045096.1, forward strand.
CCGCAGCAACATGGGCAACTCGCTGCTGTCCATGGGCGCCCTGCTCGGCATGGACGTGCGGATCGCCGCACCCAGGGAACTGTGGCCGGCGGCCGAACTGGTCGCCGCCTGCCGGGTGTTGAGCGAGGACAGCGGGGCCCGGCTCACCCTCACCGAGGACGTCGAGACCGCCGTACGAGGGGCCGACTTCCTGCACACCGATGTATGGGTGTCCATGGGCGAGCCCGCCGACACCTGGCGGGAGCGGATCGAGCTGCTGCTGCCCTACCAGGTCAACGACAAGACCCTCGCGGCCACCGGAAACCCGGACGTCAGGTTCATGCACTGCCTGCCCGCCCTGCACGACCGCCGCACCCGCCTCGGCGAGAACCTCTTCGACACCTACGGCCTGGACGGCCTGGAGGTCACCGACGAGGTGTTCGCCTCCCCGGCGTCGATCGTCTTCGACCAGGCCGAGAACCGGCTGCACACCATCAAGGCCGTGCTCGTCGCGACCCTGACCGACACGGAGGCCTGAGCCATGCGCATCGTCGTAGCCCTCGGCGGCAATCGGGTAGGAGGGACGGGTCGCCCGTCCCTCCTCCCACACCACCGGACATGCGGGTCACGCATCCGGCGGTTCACCAAGCTGGTCTCAACCGTTGCCAGGTCGGCTTGAGCATCTTCAGGCCCAGGTCGTCCCAGTAGGAGATGGGCAGTGCCCTGTCCAGAACAGGTGACTTCGCGACCCGCCAGTAGCCTTTGCTGCTGGCCGCCCATTCCCGAGCATCACGCTCACCGATCCCGAGCGCCCGCAGGTTACGACGTCTGGTCGCGTACCGTTTCCATTCCTTCCAGCGGATCTGCCGCATCCTGCGACGGAACCACTTGTCCAGCTCCTGGAACACCTTGGGAGTGTCCGCGAGCTGGAAGTAGCCCATCCAGCCTGTGGTGAAGCGGTTGATCTGCGCGATGCGGTCAGCCATCGCAACGCTCCACCGGCGCGAGGTCAGCTCCTTGAGCCGAACCTTCAGGCGTTCGACCGCCTTCGGGTCGACCCGGACCCTGACCTTCCCACCCCGGACAAAGTAGAAGCCGAACCCCAGCATCGTCATGACGGAAGCTGGGACCACCTTCGACTTCACCCGGTTGACCTTCAGTTTCAGCCGCTGCTCGACCACGGCCGTGACCGAGTCGAGCACCCTCTGAGCAGCCCGCCTGCTCCGCACGAAGATCCGCAGATCGTCGGCGTAACGTGCGAACCGGTGACCGCGCCTGAACAGTTCCCGGTCCAGGTCGTCGAGCATGATGTTCGACAGGACGGGCGAGAGCGGGGAGCCCTGCGGGGTCCCCTCCCTGCCCGGCGTCTTCACGCCGTCCACCATGACCCCGGCTTCCAGATACCTGCGAACCAGCTTCAGGACCCTGCGGTCAGTGACCTTGCGCGCGACCCGTGCCATCAGGACATCGTGCTGGACCCGGTCGAAGAACCGGTCCAGATCAAGGTCCACGACCCACCGGTTGCCGTCCTCGATGGCACGCCGCGCGACCCTGACCGCCTGATGGGCGGACCGGCCGGGACGGAACCCGAAGGACGACCCCGAAAAACCAGGGTCGAAAATGGGCACGAGCACCTGCGCGACGGCCTGCTGGATCAAGCGGTCCAGCACCCGCGGCACCCCCAGCATCCGCTCACCGCCGCCAGGCTTCGGGATGATCACCTGACGGACCGGCGCCGGCCGGTAGATGCCCGCATCGAGTTCGGCCCGGACCCCGGGCCAGTGCACCGCGATCCACGGCCTGAGTTCGGCCGTGGTCATACCGTCCACCCCGGGAGCACCCCGGTTCACCTCGACACGGTTGAGCGCCGCGAGCAGGTTCTCCTTCGAGAGCATCAACTCCCAAAGCGAGGAACGCTGTTCGCGGTGAACGTCCTCCGTGGAGTGCGCCGACCGGCCACTACGCTCCGCCGTGGGCTCCGCCGGATGCACCGGCTCCTCCCCCCGCGGCACCGCCGAAGCAGTGTTGCTGCGGTCCCTGTGACCAGCACGAGCAACCACCACATCACCCGTTCCACTCGATGTTCAGCCCTTCCCAGCCACCGTGCCCATCCCGGCTGGTACTACGGCCTCTGCTGACTTCTGCCCGGTCAGCCCGCACCTTCCAGCACGGACCGTCGGCGCGGCGACATCTTCAGCACAACCGACACCCGGACAGATCTCCCCAGGTAAGAACGATCACTGTCCCTGGATCCCCGCCGCGTCTACGCACTGGCCTTCTTGGCAGTGACGGGCTTCACCTTCGCGTGCAGGCTCACCCGACCAGTACGCCTCATACACGGTTCGTGTTCCTCGGTACCCAGGTCTCGCCTCGGGCTTCCTCCAGACCCCACCTCACGATGACGCCCTTGCCTCCGGCTCGGGGTTAGCACCACCTCTTCCCCCAGGGGACTTCCACCCCCAAGCAACCGCCCATGCTGGGCGCACACGCGCTGCTGCACCGGGGCGAACGCCCCGACGCCGCCGTACAGACGGCCAACATCGAGCGCGTCGCCGCGGCGCTCGCCGCCCTCGCCCACGACCACGAACTGGTCGTCACCCACGGCAACGGCCCCCAGGTCGGCCTGCTCGCCATGGAGAGCGCCGCCGACCGCGCCCTCACCGCCCCCTATCCGCTGGACCTGCTCGGCGCCCAGACCGAAGGCATGATCGGCTCCCTGCTGGCCCGCACCCTGCACAACGTCCTGCCCGGCCACCGCATTGCCGCCTTGGTCACCCACACCGTCGTCCGCGCCGACGATCCGGCTTTCGAGCGGCCCACAAAGTTCGTCGGCCAGGTGTATCCCCGGCAGTCGGCGGAACTCCTGGCCCGCAGATACGGGTGGCACATCGCCAGGGACGGGGCGGACTGGCGTCGCGTCGTCCCCTCACCGGCCCCCGAGCGGATCGTGGAGACCGACACCATCCACGAACTGCTGACCGGAGGCACACTCGTCGTCTGCGCCGGCGGTGGAGGCGTCCCCGTCACCGCCGACCGCGACACCGGCGCGCTGACCGGGGTGGAGGCGGTCGTCGACAAGGACCTCACCGCCGCCCTGCTCGCCGAGGACCTCAAGGCCGACTTCCTGCTCATCCTCACCGACGTCCCGAACGTCTACGAGGGCTACGGCACCCCGCACCAGCGGCCCGTCCTCGACGCCACCCCCGCCCAGCTGCGCGGCGGCGGCTTCCCGGCCGGCTCCATGGGACCGAAGGCCGAGGCCGCCGCCCGCTTCGTCGAACGCACCGGCGGGCTGGCGGCGATCGGGGCCCTCGACGCGGCGTACGAGATCGTCCACGGCCGGTCGGGCACGCTCGTACGCCCGGATCTCACCGCCGCCTGAGGCCGTACAGCGGGTGGGGTGGGGCCGTACGGCCCTGCCCCGGGCCCCGGTCGGCTCTGCCCACGGCCACCACCGACCACCAGGATCGGAAGCGGACCACGAGCGCGGGAGGAAACGGCGATGACCATCACCGTGACAACGGAGAACCGGACGGCCGACGCCTGGCGGGCCTTCACGGGCAATGGCTGGCGCGAGCGCGTCGACGTGCGCGACTTCATCCAGGCCAACTACACACCGTACGAAGGCGACGCGGCCTTCCTGACAGGCCCCACCGACCGCACCCGCGCCGTCTGGGAGAAGGTCAGCGGCCTGTTCCCGGAGGAGCGGCGCCGCGGTGTCCTCGACGTGGACGCCGCCACCCCCTCCACGATCACCTCGCACGGCCCCGGCTGGATCGACCGTGACCGCGAGCTGATCGTCGGCCTCCAGACCGACGCCCCGCTCAAGCGCGCGATCATGCCGAACGGCGGCCTGCGGATGGTGGAGGGCGGGCTCAGGGCGTACGGCTACGAGCCCGACCCGTTCGTCACACGGGTCTTCGGGACCTACCGCAAGACCCACAACGCCGGTGTCTTCGATGCCTACACCCCCGAGATGCGTGCCGCCCGCAAGGCCGGGATCATCACCGGGCTGCCCGACGCCTACGGCCGTGGCCGGATCATCGGCGACTACCGGCGCGTGGCGCTGTACGGCACGGACCGGCTGATCGCGGCCAAGAAGGCCGAGCGGGCCCTGCTGGACGCCCGCCCCTCCACCGCCGACGTCATCCGCGACCGCGAGGAACTTGCCGAGCAGATACGGGCGTTGGGCGAACTGGCCGAGATGGCGGCCGCCTACGGCTGTGACGTCACCCGGCCCGCCGCCACCGCGCACGAGGCCGTGCAGTGGCTCTACCTCGGTTACCTGGCCGCGGTGAAGGAGCAGAACGGCGCCGCGATGTCCCTGGGTCGCACGTCCACGTTCCTCGACGTGTACCTCCAGCGGGACCTGGACGAGGGGGCCATTGACGAGTCCCGTGCCCAGGAGCTGATCGACGACTTCGTGATCAAGCTGCGGATCGTCCGGTTCCTGCGCACCCCCGAGTACGACGCCCTGTTCTCCGGCGACCCGACCTGGGTGACCGAGTCCATCGGCGGCATCGGCGAGGACGGCCGCACCCTGGTCACCCGCACCTCCTTCCGCTTCCTGCAGACCCTCTACAACCTCGGCCCGGCCCCGGAGCCGAACCTGACCGTGCTCTGGTCGCCCCGGCTCCCCGCCGGGTTCAAGGAGTTCTGCGCCCGGGTCTCCATCGACACCAGCGCCGTCCAGTACGAGAACGACGAGCTGACGCGCCCGTGCACCGGCGACGACACCGCGATCGCCTGCTGCGTCTCGGCGATGGCGGTGGGCAGGCAGATGCAGTTCTTCGGCGCCCGGGTCAACCTCGCCAAGGCCCTGCTGTACGCGGTCAACGGCGGCCGGGACGAGATGACCGGCGAGCAGATCGCGCCCGCGACGCCCCCGCTGACCGGCGAGTACCTCGACTACGACGAGCTGTCGGCGGCGTACGACCGGGTCCTGGACTGGCTGGCGAAGACGTACGTCGACGCGCTCAACGTCATCCACTACATGCACGACAAGTACGCCTACGAACGACTGGAGATGGCCCTGCACGACCACCCCGTGCACCGCTTCATGGCCTGTGGCATCGCCGGGCTGTCCGTCGCGGCCGACAGCCTGTCCGCCGTGAAGTACGCGCGCGTGAAGGTGTTCCGGGACGCCACCGGGCTCGCCGTCGACTTCCGCACCGAGGGCGACTTCCCGGCGTACGGCAACAACGACGACCGCGCCGACTCCATCGCCGTGGGGCTGGTGGAGTCCTTCATGGCGAAGGTGCGCCGGCACCCCACCTACCGGGACGCCGAGCACACCCAGTCCGTGCTCACCATCACCTCGAACGTCGTCTACGGCCACCACACCGGCAACACCCCCGACGGCCGCCCCGCCGGAGCGCCCTTCGCGCCCGGCGCCAACCCGATGAACGGCCGCGACCGGCACGGGGTCGCCGCCTCCGCGCTGTCGGTGGCCAAGCTGCCGTACGAACAGGCCCGCGACGGCATCTCACTGACGACGACCGTCACACCCGAGGGGCTGGGCCACAACCCCGACGAGCGGGCCGGGCACCTGGTGGGCATCCTGGACGCCTACACGGCCTCCGGCGGCTTCCACATGAACGTGAACGTCCTCGACCGGGCCACCCTGGAGGACGCGATGCGGCGCCCGGAGAAGTACCCGGACCTGACCATCCGCGTCTCCGGGTACGCGGTCAACTTCGTCCGGCTGACGCGGGAGCAGCAGCTCGACGTGATCAGCCGGACCTTCCACGGATCGCTGTGAGTGCGGTGGTGAGCGGCCGGATCCACTCCTGGGACCTGTCCACCGGCGTGGACGGGCCCGGGACCCGGTTCGTCCTCTTCGTCTCCGGCTGCCCGCTGCGCTGCCTGTACTGCGCCAACCCCGACACTTGGCACATGCGCGACGGCCAGGAGACCACCGTCGACGAGGTGATGGCGGAGGTCGAGAAGTACCGCGCCTTCCTCACCACGGCCGGCGGCGGAGTGACCGTCACGGGCGGCGAACCGCTGCTGCAACCCGCCTTCACCGGCGAGATCCTGCGCCGCTGCAAGGAGGCCGGGCTGCACACCGCCCTCGACACCTCCGGCTTCCTCGGCGCCCGCGCCTCCGACGAACTCCTCGCCGACACCGACCTGGTGCTGCTGGACATCAAGTCCTTCGACGTCCCCGCCTACCGGCGGCTGACCGGCGGGGAACTAGCTCCCACCCTGAACTTCGCCACCCGCCTCGACCGCCTCGGCGTCCCCATGTGGATCCGATACGTCCTTGTCCCGGGCTGGACGGACGCCCCCGAAGCCGTGACGGGACTGGCCGGCTTCATCGCCGGGCTCGGGTCCGTCGACCGGGTCGACGTCCTGCCGTTCCACAAGCTCGGCGCCGCGAAGTACGAGGCCCTCGGCATCCCGTTCCCGCTGCGCGACAACCCGGTCCCCACCCCCGAACTGACCGAGAGCGTCCGTGCGTCGTTCCGGGCCCGCGGGTTGGCGGCCTACTGACTACGTCTGCTTCTGGTCGCGGCGCCACGTACGGTACGCGGCCACCGCCGTCGGCAGGGTCGGGAAGATCAGGTCCGCCCCGACGGAGTCCGCGAGGCCGTACGCCTTGAGGTCGTCCATGAGGTCCTGCTTGACGCGGGCCAGGGCGAACACGACGCCCCGGTCGGTGAGTTCGCGGCGCAGCCGGTCCACGGCGTCGAGGGCGGTGATATCGACCTCCACATTGGCCTCGGTGTTGAGGACGAACCAGCGGACGGGGCCGGCCTGTTCGTCGACGGCGGCCAGGGCTCGGCGGTGGAAGTCCTCGGCGTTGGCGAAGAAGAGTGGGGAGTCGTAGCGGTAGACCAGCAGGCCGGAGACGGTGCGGGCCGTCGGGTAGTCGTCGATGTCGTGCATGCCGGCGACCCCGGGGACCAGGCCCTCCACGGCGTCGTGCGGGCGGGCCACCCGTGTCAGCAGCTCCGCCACCGACAGGCCCACGGCCACCAGGACGCCGTAGAGGATGTCCAGGGCCAGCACTCCGGCCAGGCAGCCGAGGGCGAGCAGGAGTTCGCGGCGGCGGAAGGACGCCAAACGGCGGAAGCCGGCGAGGTCGATCATGCGGACGGCGGCGTAGACGACGAGCGCGCCGAGGACCGCGGACGGTGTGCGGGTGAGCAGCGGGCCGAGGAAGAGCAGGACGGCGAGCACCGCGGCCCCGGCGACCAGGGAATACGCCTGGCTGCGCCCGCCCGCTGAAGAGGCGAGCGCGGTGCGGCTGGCGCTGCTGCTGACGGGGAAGCCGTGCAGGACGCCCGCGCCGAGATTGGCCGCGCCCAGGGCCAGGAACTCCTGGTTCGCGTCGAGACCGGGACCGGCGTCGTCTCCGGTCCGGTCGTCGCCGCTCCTGCCAGCGAAGGCCCGTGCGGTGAGGACGAAGTCCGTGTACGCGACCAGGAGCACGCCGAGGGCCGGGAGCACGAGGCCCGGTACCTCGCCGAAGTCCGGCCACACGAGGCCGGGCAGGCCGGACGGGACTTCGCCGATCACCGGGACGCCGTACCGGCCGTCGAGGTCGAAGGCCGCCACGGCGGCCGTGCCGAGGACAACGGCGAGCAGCGGGCCGGGGACGGCACGGGCGTATCGCGCGACGGTGAAGAGGAGGACGAGCACGGCGGCGGAGAGGACGACGGTGGCCGTGTGCGCGTCGGGCAGGTTCCGCAGGAAGGACCACAGTTGCGGGAAGAACTCGCTGCCTGTCGTCTCGACCCCGGTGAGTTTCGGCAGCTGGTCCACCATCATGATCAGTGCCACGCCCGCCATGTACCCGATCAGGACGGGCCGGGAGAGCAGGTCCGCGAGGAAGCCCAGGCGTAGCGCCCGTGCGACCAGGCACAGCAGGCCGACCGTGACGGCCAGGGTGGCCGCCAGGGCGGCGTACCGGCCGGGGTCGCCGGCGGCGAGCGGGGCGACCACGGTCGCGGTCATCAGCGCGGTCGTGGACTCGGGGCCGACCGACAGCAGACGTGAGGAGCCCAGCAGGGCGTACAGGGCGAGGGCGGGCAGGATCGCCCACAGCCCGGCCACCGGCGGCAGTCCGGCCACCCCCGCGTACGCCATGACCTGCGGGACGAGATACGCGGCCACGGTGACACCGGCCAGCAGGTCGCCCCGCAGCCAGGCGCGCCGGTAGCCGAGGAGGACGACCGCTCCGGGCGCCAGACGACGCGCCCTCTCCGTCGACCCGACCGTGCCACGTGCCATGAGTCACCTCTCTCCCGTCGGGCCACATGATCCACCGGCCCCTCCACATTGACGAGAGGCCGTACGGGTCCGGCCCGTCGGCCGTCGGGCGCGTACCCCAACGGGCCTGGCGGACAGGGCCGTTCAGCCCAACGGCCGCGGACCTTCGGCATCCGGCGGCAGCGGTCTCACGGCACGAGAGTGAGGGGCGTCGGACAGTGACCGACGCCCACCTCACCCCCATGCCCACCCTTACCGAAGGGACCACCGCCATGGCCGTGCACGAGCACCCGCACCGGAGTTCGGGCTTCCACCTGCCGTCCTTCCGCAGGAACCGGAAGGCCTCCACCTCCGAGTCCGCCGTGTCGGCACTCAGCGACACACACACCGCGCAGGCCTACGTCCTGGCGTCCCTGCGCCTGCTCACCGGGTTCGTCTTCCTGTGGGCCTTCCTCGACAAGACCTTCGGCCTCGGCTATGCCACTTCGTCCGGCAAGGGCTGGATCGACGGCGGCTCGCCCACCAAGGGCTTCCTGAGCGGAGTGGCTGCCGGGCCGATGGAGTCCACCTTCCACGACTGGGCCGGGGCCGCCTGGGCGGACTGGCTGTTCATGCTGGGTCTGCTCGGGATCGGCGTCGCGCTGATCGCCGGTGTGGCGCTGCGCTTCGCGGCCGTCGCGGGCACGTTGATGATGGCGCTGATGTGGGTCGCCGAGTGGCCGCCCGCGCGGCACCTCTCCGACGGCTCGCCGAGCATGTCGACGAACCCGTTCGCCGAGTACCACGTCGTCTACGCCGTCGTCCTGATCGCTCTGGCCGCCACCGCCGCCGGGGACACCCTCGGCCTCGGCCGGCTGTGGGCGAGGCTCCCGTTCGTGCGCCGCAGTTCCTGGCTGCGCTGACGCCGACCGCGGCAGGAGCGGCGGACCTGCCCGATGGGTCCCCTGCCCCGCAGCACCGGCCGCCGGTTGGGCCGGTCGGCCCTTGGCAGGGACCTGCGGCCCCTGCCGAGGGCCTCGTCCGGAGACAAGGCTCGTATCGGAGCCCCCGCATCACCCGATTCAAGAGGTGGAGAACATGACCCGCACCATCACCGTCGGCCTCGACGGTTCGAGCGAGAGCCTGGCCGCCGCCGAGTGGGCGGCCCGTGAGGCCGGGCTGCTGGGCCTGCCGCTGAGGCTGGTGCATGTGTGGGAGCCGGTGCCGGTTCCCATGGCTCAGGCGCCGCTGCTCGGCGTGGAGACGCAAGCGCACTGGACCGAGCGGATTCCGCGCGAGGCGGCCGACGGCATCCGGCTGCGTCACCCCGGACTGGAAGTGACCACCGAGCAGCTGTCCGGCCACCCCGCTGACGTCCTGGCGCACGTGGCGAAGGACGCCGAGTTGCTGGTCCTGGGGTCCCGGGGCATGAGTGGCATAGGCGGCTTCATGGTCGGCTCGGTCGGTCTGTCGACCGTGGCGCACGCGGAGCGGCCGGTGGTCCTGGTCCGGGCCGGGGAGCAGGCCGCCGACGAGCACGAGATGGACCCGGCCGGCATCCCGTCCGCCGCGACCCCGTTCCGGCCCGTCGTCCTCGGCCTCGACATCGAGAGCCCGAACGAGGAGCTGATCGAGTTCGCGTTCGCCGCCGCGGCCCGCCGCAAGACGTCCCTGCGGGTCGTGCACGGCTGGAACCCGCCCCCGTACTACGCCTACGGCCTCGCCGCCGACCTCGAACTCCACGGCGCCCTCGCCCGCCGCGAGACCGTCGCCCTGACCGAGTTCCTGCACCCGTGGCGGGAGAAGCACCCGGACGTCGAGGTCACCGAGGAGTCGCACTACGGCACCCCCGGCAACCACCTCGTCGACGCCTCCCGCGAGGCCTCCCTGGTCGTCGTGGGCCGCCGGATCCGCCGCAACCCGTTCGGCACCCACATCGGCCCGGTCGCCCACGCCGTCCTGCACCACTCCGCCGCCCCCGTCGCCGTCGTCCCCCACCACTGACGACGCGTCCCCCGAAGTCCCCCAGGAAACCGAGGAGTTGAACCCCATGAAGGCAGCGGTCGTACGAGCCTTCGGCGAGCCCCTGGTCATCGAGGACCGCCCCGACCCCGAGCCCGGCCCCGGCCAGGTCCGTATCCGCGTCGAGGCCTCCGGGCTGTGCCACACCGACATCCACGCCGCCCACGGCGACTGGCCCGTCAAGCCCAGCCCGCCCTTCGTGCCCGGCCACGAAGGCGTCGGCCTGGTCGAGAAGCTCGGCGACGGCGTCACCCACCTCAGCATCGGACAACGGGTCGCCGTGCCCTGGCTCGGCAGGGCCTGCGGGCGGTGCGAGCACTGCCTGTCCGGCTGGGAGACCCTGTGCGAGCAGCAGGTCAACACCGGGTACGGCTGCGACGGCGGGTACGCCGAGAAGATGCTGGCCTGGGCCGACTTCGCGCAGCCCGTGCCGGACGGCGTCACGGCCGTCGACGCAGCCCCGCTGACCTGCGCGGGCGTCACGACGTACAAGGCGCTCAAGGTTGCCGAGGTGAAGCCCGCGCAGCTCGTCGCGATCTCCGGTGTCGGCGGGCTCGGGCACCTGGCCGTGCAGTACGCGAAGATCGCCGGGGCCACCGTCGCCGCGATCGACGTCACCGACGAGAAGCTCGAACTCGCCGCCGAACTGGGCGCCGACATCATCGTCGACGCCCGCAAGGACGACGTCGGCGCGGTCCTGAAGCAGCACGGCGGCGCACACGCCGCGATCGCGCTCGCCGTGAACGACGCGGCGTTCGAGGCGGTCAACGCCGGGCTGCGGCGCGGCGGCAAGCTGGTCATGGTCGCGCTGCCCGCGCACGGCACGGTCCGCGTGCCCATCTTCGACACCGTCCTCAACGGCACCAGCGTGATCGGCTCGATCGTCGGCACCCGGCAGGACCTCGCCGAGGTCTTCCAACTCCACGCGGCCGGCCGGACCCGGGTCATCAGCGAGACCCGCACGCTGGCCTCCGTCAACGAGTGCATCGACGAGGTGCTGCGCGGTGAGGTCAAGGCCCGGATCGTCTTCGACCTGGACGCGGGGCGGTGACGGGCATGGCGAAGGATCTGCCGATCGTCGTCGGCGTCGACGGCTCCGAGCCCGCCCTGCGGGCCGTGGACTGGGCGGCGGACGAGGCCGCCCGGCGCGGGGCGCCGCTGCGGCTGGTGTACGCCTCGCTGTGGGAGCGGTACGAGGGCGCCTACCTCGCCAAGGACATGGACAAGCCGTCCGAGGAAGTACTGGCCGAGGACGTCGTGGCGACCGCCACCCGGCGCGCCTCCGGCCGACGGCCCGAGGTGAAGGTCTCCACCGACGTGCAGCCCGAGGAACCCGAATACGCGCTGGTACGGGAGAGCCGCACCGCCTCCCTCCTGGTGACCGGCACCCGAGGCCGCAGCGGCGTCACCGAGGCGCTGCTGGGCTCCGTGAGCCTGACCGTGGCCGGGCACGCCCACTGCCCCGTGGTCGTCGTGCGCGGAAGTCACGACAACCAGACCCTGCCCGCGACCCACGACCGCGTGGTCGTCGGCGTGGGTGAGCAGCCGGCGGCCTCGGCGGCGGTGCGCTTCGCCGCCGAGGAGGCGCGGCGGCGCGGAGCCGAACTGGAGGCCGTACGGGCCTGGCGGTGCCCGGCGCACGAGACCACCGACCACCCGCTGCTCGCCGGGGGGCCTGCCCGGCTGCACGAGCAGCAGGCGGCGGAGGCGCTGGAGAAGGCGCTCCAGGACGTCCCCGACGGGGTCGAGGTACGCCGCCGTACAGCCGAGGGCCACGCCCGGACCGTCCTGGTGGACGCCTCGCGCGACGCCGACCTCCTGGTCCTCGGGGCCCGCCGCAGGCAACGGCACTTCGGGCTCCAGCTGGGCCGAGTCGCCCACGGCGTGCTGCACCACTCCGCCTGCCCGGTCGTGATCGTGCCCGAGCGGGTGTGAGGGCGGCGACCGGCTTGCTCAGAGGCCCGCCGCGTGATCCGGGCCCGGCCATGGATCACGCGGAGCGCGACGGACACCCCTGTCCGCCCCGATCGCCCGCCTACCCACCACGACGGAGCCCTCTCATGCCGAAGGCCGAACGCGCCGTATCCCAGAACACCACCGCACCCTCCGCACCTTCCGCCCTCTCCGACGACGAACTGCGCACCCTGGACGCCCACTGGCGGGCCGCCAACTACCTGGCAGCCGGGCAGATCTACCTGCTCGCCAACCCCCTGCTGAGCGAGCCGCTGAGGCCGGAGCACATCAAGCCGCGCCTGCTCGGCCACTGGGGTACCTCGCCCGGCCTCAACCTCGTGTACACCCACCTCAACCGCGTGATCAAGGCGCGCGGGATCGACGCGCTGTGCGTGTGGGGGCCGGGGCACGGCGGGCCCTCCGTCCTCGCCAACTCCTGGCTGGAGGGCAGCTACAGCGAGACCTACCCGGACGTGGCGCGCGACGGGCAGGGCATGGAGCGGCTGTTCCGGCAGTTCTCCTTCCCGGGCGGGGTGCCCAGCCATGTCGCCCCCGAGACCCCCGGCTCGATCCACGAGGGCGGCGAACTGGGCTACTCCCTCTCCCACGCCTACGGCGCCGCGTTCGACAACCCGGACCTGCTCGTGGCGTGTGTGATCGGGGACGGCGAGGCGGAGACCGGGCCGCTGGCCGCCGCATGGCACTCGAACAAGTTCCTCGACCCGGTCCACGACGGAGCGGTCCTGCCGATCCTGCACCTCAACGGCTACAAGATCGCCAACCCGACTGTCCTGTCCCGCCTCCCCGAGCACGAACTCGACGACCTCCTCCGGGGCTACGGCCACGTGCCCCTCCACGTCGAGGGCGACGACCCGGCGACGGTCCACCGCGCCATGGCCGCCGCCCTCGACACCGCCCTGGACCGCATCGCCGACATGCAGCGCACGGCCCGCGAGGACGGCGTCGCCGGGCGCGTGCACTGGCCGGTGATCGTGCTGCGCACCCCGAAGGGCTGGACCGGCCCCGCCGAGGTCGACGGCGTACCCGTCGAGGGCACCTGGAGGGCCCACCAGGTCCCGCTGGCCGCCGTACGCGAGAACTCCGACCATCTGCGGCAGTTGGAGGCATGGCTGCGCTCGTACCGGCCCGAGGAACTCTTCGACGCCGACGGCCGCCCCCGCGCCGACGTCCTCGCCTGCGTCCCCGACGGCGCCAAGCGGCTCGGGTCCAGCCCGCACGCCAACGGCGGACTCCTCGTCCGCGACCTGCCCGTCCGGCCCCTGGACGACTTCGCCGTACCGGTGGAGAAACCGGGCACGACCCTGCACGAGCCCACCCGCGTTCTCGGCGATCTACTGGAGCGGGTCATGCACGACACCCGGCTGCGCCGGGACTTCCGCGTCGTGGGCCCGGACGAGACCGCCTCCAACCGCCTCCAGGCCGTCTTCGACGCCAGCGGCAAGGCATGGCAGGCCGAGCGCCTGCCGGTCGACGAACACCTCGACCGGCACGGCCGGGTGCTGGAGATCCTGTCCGAACACACCTGCCAGGGCTGGCTGGAGGGCTACCTCCTCACCGGTCGGCACGGACTGTTCTCGTGCTACGAGGCCTTCGTCCACATCGTCGACTCCATGGTCAACCAGCACATCAAGTGGCTCAAGACATCGAGGGAGCTGCCTTGGCGGGCCCCGATCGCCTCCCTCAACTACCTGCTCACCTCTCACGTGTGGCGGCAGGACCACAACGGCTTCTCCCACCAGGACCCCGGCTTCGTCGACCACGTCCTCAACAAGAGCCCCGAGGTCGTACGGGTCTATCTGCCGCCGGACGCCAACACCCTGCTCTCCGTGGCAGACCACGCGCTGCGCAGCCGCGACTACGTCAACGTGATCGTCGCCGGCAAGCAGCCTTGCTTCGACTGGCTGTCGATGGACCAGGCACGCGCCCACTGTGCGCGCGGCGCCGGGATCTGGGACTGGGCGGGCACGGAGGACGGCTCCCGTGAGCCGGACGTCGTCCTCGCCTGCGCCGGGGACGTGCCCACCCAGGAGGTGCTGGCCGCCGCCCAGCTGCTCCGCCGCCACCTCCCCGACCTCGCCGTGCGCGTGGTCAACGTCGTCGACATGACCCGGCTGCTGCCGCGCGAGGAACACCCGCACGGAATGAGCGACTTCGAGTACGACGGGCTGTTCACCACCGACAAACCGGTGATCTTCGCCTACCACGGCTACCCGTGGCTCATCCACCGCCTCGCCTACCGCCGCACCGGCCACGCCCACCTGCACGTGCGCGGCTACAAGGAGTCCGGGACGACCACCACGCCGTTCGACATGGTCGTCCGCAACGACCTCGACCGCTACCGCCTGGTCATGGACGTCATCGACCGCGTGCCCGGTCTCGCCGTCCGCGCCACCGCCGTACGCCAGCGGATGGCCGACGCCCGTACCCGCCACGCGGCCTGGATCCGCGAGCACGGCACCGACCTGCCCGAGGTCGCCGACTGGACCTGGAACAGCTGAACAGCCGTTCCCCTGAGAGGAGTTCACCGCCATGACCGTACGCGTCGGCATCAACGGCTTCGGCCGCATCGGCCGCACCTACCTGCGCGCCGCCTTGGACCGCGCCGAGGCGGGCACCCAGGACGTCGAGGTGGTCGCGATCAACGACATCACCTCGCCCGCCACGCTCGCCCATCTCCTGGAGTACGACTCGACGTTCGGGCACATCGGACGCGAGGTCGCGCACGACGACAGTTCGATCACCGTCGACGGCCGGCGCATCGCCGTCACCGCGGAACGCGACCCGGCCGCCCTGCGCTGGTCCGACCACGGCGCCGACGTCGTCGTGGAGTCCACCGGCCGCTTCCGCGACCGTGACTCCGCCGCCCTGCACCTGAAGGGCGGAGCGCACACCGTGCTGCTGTCGGCGCCCGGCAAGAACGCGGACGCCACCATCGTCATGGGCGTCAACGACGGGACGTACGACCGTCACCGCGACCGGATCGTCTCTGCCGCCTCCTGCACCACCAACTGCGTGGCCCCGATGGTGAAGGTGCTGCACGAAGCCTTCGGTATCGAGCGCGGTGTGATGACCACCATCCACGGCTACACCAACGACCAGGCCCTCATCGACGGCCCGCACAAGGACCTGCGCCGGGCCCGCTCGGCAGCCCTGAGCATCATCCCGACCAGTACGGGCGCCGCCCGCGCCGTAGGGCTCGTGCTGCCGGAACTGGCGGGCACGCTGGACGGGATCGCCGTCCGGGTGCCGGTCGAGGACGGCTCGCTCACCGACCTCGCCGTGGTGCTGCGCCGCCAGGCGAGCGCGGACGAGATCAACGAGGCGTTCGCCACGGCCGCCGCCGGGCCCCTGCACGGCATCCTGCGCGTCTCCAAGGCCCCGATCGTCTCCCGCGACGTCATCGGCGACCCCGCCTCCTGCGTCTTCGACCCGGCGCTCACCCAGGCCAACGGGACGCTGGTGAAAGTCTTCGGCTGGTACGACAACGAGTGGGGCTACACCAACCGGCTCCTCGACCTCACCGCCCTGGTCGCCGGGGAATGATCACACCCCGGAAGTGACCGGTGCCGCCGATCATCTGTCACCAGGCACCAGGTACCGGCGTTCGCACCGGGAGGGGCAACGTGCCTCCGGCATACGGGGGAGCGCCTGCGTGTCTCCCCCTGCGGAAGACGGCGTCCCGCTGTGCTGGGCGTCCGTGCCTCACGGTCACCGGGCGCACCCGGCTCCATGACACCGTCGCCGACCACGTCGTACCCGCTGCCACCCGGACCTCGCCCGTGAGCGCGCCGACCTGTTCCCAACGAGGCTCAGCAGAGGCAGAGAGGGACGCGGAGATCGATGCAGCCGTGCGCCGACAGGGTGGTCATCGGGATCGGCAACGAGTTCCGGCGTGACGACGGGGTCGGGTGGTCCGTCATCGCGCTGCTGAGGGAGCGCGCCGAACAGCGGCCCCTGCCCGGCGGCACGGTGCTCGCGCTGTGCGACGGGGACCCCGGCCGGCTGATCGCCCTCTGGGAGAACGCCGTTCTCACGGTCGTCGTGGACGCCTGCTTCCCGCCGTCGGCACAGCCGGGGCGGGTGCACCGGTGGTCCCGGGACCCGGGCGGCGCGCTGCGCCCGGCCGCCTCGGGCAGGCAGAGCACCCATGGGCTCGGACTGGCCGAGGCACTGCGCCTCGCCGAGAATCTCGGGCGCGGTCCGGGCCGCCTCGTCGTGTACGCGGTGGAGGGAACGGACCGGTCACCGGGAACGGGGCTCACCCCAGCGGTGGCGGCCGCTGTGCCCCGGCTGGTCCCACGCATCGAAGGAGACCTTCAGCACACGATCGGCGCATACACCGGACCGGCTTCTCGTGAGGAGACACGCTCGTCTGACACGCTGTCAGACCAGCCGGCTCGGAGAGCGGGAGACACACCATGACCGATGCCTCAGACTCCGGAACCGACCTCGGCCACCCGGCCGAGGCGATTCTCGACCGCGACGGTCTGGACGCGCTCGTAGGTGTTCTGAGGCGGCGCGGCCGCACGGTGATCGGCCCCACCCTGCGTGATGGCGCGATCGTCCTCGACGAACTGGACTCCGCCGACGCGCTCCCCTTCGGGTGGGGGGTCGAACTGGAGGCGGGACAGTACCGGGTCCGCCGCCGCGAGGACGGGGCGGCTTTCGCGCACAGCGCGGGACCGCAGTCCTGGAAGTCGTTCCTGCACCCCGAGCGCGTCCGGCAGTGGACCGCGGACCGTGACCCCGGCGGCGGGGTCACCGCGCGCGAGGAGACGCGGCGGAAGGTGTCGTACGCGTTCCTCGGTGTGCGGCCCTGCGATCTGCGGGCCATCCGGATCCTGGACCGTGTCATGTCCGGCGGCCAGTACCCGGATCCCGTCTACCTCTCCCGGCGGACCGGCGCCTTCCTGATCGCGGTGGAGTGCACCGAGCCGGGTGCCACCTGCTTCTGTGTCTCGATGGGCTCGGGCCCGGCCGTGGACGCGGGGTACGACCTCGCCCTCACCGAGGTCGTGGACGACGCCGGTCACCGCTTCTGGTGCCGGAGCGGGAGCGAGGAGGGAGCCGCGGTCCTCGCGGAACTGCCGCGACGTGGCGCCGACGACCCCACCCGCACGGCCGCGGCCGAGGCCGTGAGCGCCGCCGCCGACCGCATGGGCCGGTCCATGCCGCCGGTGGACCTGCGCACGCTGATGCGGGACAGCCTGGAGGCGGAGCGCTGGGACGACGTCACCGCCCGGTGTCTGAGCTGCGGCAACTGCACCATGGTCTGCCCCACCTGCTTCTGCACCACCACGGAGGACGTGACCGACCTCACCGGCGACCACGCCGAGCGCTGGCGCCGCTGGGACTCCTGCTACGACCTGGACTTCTCGCTCCTGCACGGCGGTCCGGTCAGAGCCTCCGCGCGCAGCCGCTATCGGCAGTGGCTCACCCACAAGCTGGGCACCTGGCACGACCAGTTCGACAGCTCCGGCTGTGTCGGCTGCGGTCGCTGCATCGTCTGGTGCCCCACCGGCATCGACCTCACCGAAGAGGCCCACGCCCTGCACCAGGAGGCCACGCGACGGGAGGGCGCGCCGTGACCGGGCAGCCGGACGGGCCAGGCGGTGCGGGGGTGCTCGCCGCCCTGCCCGCCGAGCACAGCGGGCGGCTGACGGCTCTCGCCCGCGAGGCCGTCTTCCCCGCCGCCACGCGGATCTTCGAGGAGGGCGAGCGGGCGGACCGCTTCTGGATCGTCCGCTCGGGCACGGTCGCGCTCGACGTCCAGGTGCCCGGCCGCGGGCGCGCCGTCGTCGAGACCATCGGCAAGGGTGCCCTGCTCGGCTGGTCGTGGCTGTGCCCACCCCGGCAGTGGCACCTCGGGGCCGAGACCCGGGACGCCGTCCACGCCTGGGAGTTCGACGCCGACGCCGTGCGCGACCTGTGCGCCGAGCACCCGGCGCTGGGCATGGCGCTGGTCACCGTCGTGGCCGAGACCATCGGGGACCGGCTTCGAGCCACCCGCACCCGGCTGCTCGACCTCTACGGTCCGACGGGATCGCAGGGGAGCTCTTCGGCGCCATGACCCTCACCCCCCTTCCCTACCGCGTGGTGGACCGCCGCGACGAGACGCACGACACGGTCACCCTCGTACTGGAGCCCGACGGAGAGGCCCTGAGTCCCTTCGCGCCGGGCCAGTTCGCGATGGTGTACGCGTTCGGCGTCGGCGAGATCCCGGTGTCCGTGTCCAGGGCCGCCGCCGACGGACAGCGGCTGACGCACACCGTCCGGGCCGTCGGGGCCGTCTCCCGCGCGCTGTGCGGCCTGCGGGCCGGAGCGGCGGTCGGTGTGCGCGGCCCGTTCGGCACAGGCTGGGATCCGGCGGCCGCCCGCGGTCACGATCTGCTCGTCATCGGCGGCGGCATCGGACTCGCCCCGCTGCGCCCCCTGATCGACGCCGTCCTCACCGAGCCGCACGGGTACGGGCGGCTGAACGTCCTCGCCGGTGCCCGCACCCCCGGCGATCTCCTCTACCAGGACGAGTTCCCCACCTGGGCACGGCCGTTCGCCGCCGTCGTCGTGGACCGGCCGTCCGGTGGCTGGAGGGGCCGGGTCGGAGTCGTCACCGCCCTGCTCCCCGAAGCCCGGTTCACGCCGGCCGACACGACCACGTTCGTCTGCGGGCCCGAGGTGATGATCCGCGCGACGGCACGCGCGCTGGCCGGCAAGGGAGTGCGCCCCGACCGTATCCGTGTCTCCCTCGAACGCAACATGCGCTGTGCCACCGGCCACTGCGGCCACTGCCAGCTCGGGCCGCTGCTGCTCTGCCGCGACGGCCCCGTCGTCGGCCACGACCAGGCCGAGCCCCTGCTCGCCGTAAGGGAGCTGTGACATGAGCGACCGGAACGAACCGGGAGACCCGAGCGCCCTGAGGCACCCGAGCGAGCCGAGGCACCTGGGCGCCGGCACCGCACGGCCCACCCGTCCGCGGCTCGGCGTGTTCAAGTTCGCCTCGTGCGACGGCTGCCAGCTCACCCTCCTCGACTGCGAGGACGAACTGCTCGCCGTCGCCGCCGAGTTGGAGATCGCACACTTCCCGGAGGCGTCCGGCGAGGTCGCGCCGGGCCCGTACGACCTGTCGCTCGTCGAGGGGTCGGTCAGCACCCCCGAGCACCTGGAACGCGTCCACCGCATCCGCGCCGACTCCCGCCACCTCGTCACCATCGGCGCCTGCGCCACCGCCGGAGGCGTCCAGGCGCTGCGCAACTACGCCGACGCAGAGGAGTACCTGGCAGCGGTCTACGCCCGCCCCGACTACATCGAGACCCTCGCGACCTCGACACCGATCTCGGCACACGTACCCGTCGACTTCGAGCTGCGCGGCTGCCCCATCGACCGCGGCCAGCTCGTGGAGGTCATCACCGCGTTCCTCGCCGGACGCAAGCCCGGCATTCCGAACCACGCCGTCTGCTTCGCCTGCAAGCGGCGCGGCAACGTGTGCGTCACCGTCGCCCACGGCACACCCTGCCTCGGCCCCGTCACCCACGCGGGCTGCGGAGCCCTCTGCCCGACCTACGGGCGCGGCTGCTACGGCTGCTTCGGACCGGCCGGGACCACGAACCTGCCCGCGCTCGTCCCGCTCATGCACCGTGACGGGATGAGCGAGGAGGACATCGGCAGGCTGCTGCACACCTTCAACGTCACCGCCTTCACCGCCGTGGAGGGGCAAGGGCCCCGCGAGGAGCCTCCAGGGGAAGGGGAGGGCCCCGCATGAGCAAGCCCGTGCCCGGGTCACGGGTCCTGCGCATCCCCGCGCTCACCCGTGTCGAGGGCGAGACCGCGCTGCACCTGCGCGTCCACGACGGCACCGTCACCGAGGCCCGGCTCAGCATCTACGAACCGCCGCGGTTCTTCGAAGCCTTCCTGCGGGGCCGCGCCCACACCGAACCCCCCGACCTCACCTCCCGCATCTGCGGCATCTGCCCGGTCGCCTACCAACTGAGCGCCTGCCGGGCCGTCGAGGACGCCTGCGGGGTCGGCGTCGACGGCCAACTCGCCGCCCTGCGCCGCCTGCTGTACTGCGGCGAGTGGATCGAGAGCCAGACGCTGCACATCCACCTGCTGCACGCACCGGACTTCCTCGGCCACGACGACGTGATCGGCATGTCCCGGGACCATCCGGCGCACGTCGAGCGCGGACTGCGCCTCAAGCAGGCCGGCAACGCGGTGGTCGAACTGCTCGGGGGACGCGCGATCCACCCGGTCAACGTCCGGCTCGGCGGCTTCCACCGCACCCCGACCCGCACCGAACTCCGCCCCCTGGCGGAGCGGCTGCGGACCGCCCTCGACGACGCCTGGGACACCGTGCGCTGGGTCGCGGGCTTCGAGTTCCCCGACGCCGAGTGCGAGGCCGACCTGCTCGCCCTCGCCGAGACGGGCACGTACGCCATCGAGTCCGGCACCCCGACCGTGCTCCCGTACGACGAGACGCTCGCGGCACACAGTTTCCCCGTCCGGGACTTCTCCGATCACGTCGCGGAGGAGCAGGTCCCCCACTCCACCGCGCTCCACTCCGCCTGGACGGACGCCGTCAGCTCACCGGCTCCCTCGCCCGCTATGCCGTCAACGGCCACCTGCTGTCCCCCCTGGCCGTCCAGGCGGCGCGGGAGGCCGGGCTGGGCGAACCCCCGCTGCGCGCGGGGGCGGCGGGCGCCGGGCGGGGCGAGGTCTGCAGGAACCCCTACCGGAGCATCCTCGTCCGCGCCGTGGAGGTTCTGTACGCGGTGGAGGAGGCCCTGAGGATCATCGCCGCGTACGAGCAACCGGCGCGCCCGTACGTGGAGGTGCCGCCCCGGGCCGGCGTGGGACACGGCGCCACGGAGGCGCCACGCGGCCTGCTCCACCACCGCTACGCCTTCGACGACACGGGCCGGGTCACCGACGCCCGCATCGTCCCGCCCACCGCGCAGAACCAGGGCGCCATCGAGGAGGACCTGCGCAGGCTGGTCCAGGCGGGGCTCGACCGGGGCGAGGCTTCCGAAGCCGAGCTCACTCGGCTGTGCGAGCGTGCCGTCCGCAACCACGACCCGTGCATCTCGTGCTCGGCCCACTTCCTGGAGCTGAACATCGAACGCACCTGAGACCTTGGTCATCGGCTGTCGGACGCCCCCTCGGCCACGACCGGTGGCGGGCTGACCGACGCGGGAGCCGGAGTCCGTGAGCGGGAGTCGCACAGCAGCATGCGGACCGGCCGAGCCTCCGGGTCGGCGCGCGGGCGCGGTGGTGCAGGGCTCCGCGGGGCCGCGCCGACACATCGGCGACGCCTCGCTGATCCTGACACGCCTCGTGCCCGGGTATAACCGCCTGGCGTTCCCGCCAGGTGCCAGGTCGCCTCACTCTCGTTCCGAAGTGATACGGCGCCCCGTGATGCGCGTGGGCTGCACCTGCACCCACATCTCGCGACCGCCCCCGGCCCATGGCTCGCTGTGGGCGCGGTCGGAGAGCTCCCGCACCACGTCGGGCTCGGTGACCACCCGCGCGGAGCCGACGACGAGCACGCTCCAGCCCTTGCTCATGGCCTCGTCGACATGGTCGACCTCGAAGGCGACCTCGGTGCCCACGGCTGCCGCCGGGACCGAGTCCGGCGCGGTCCGGAAGACGATCGTGCCGTCGACGACGTCGTAGTTCACCGGAACCACAGCCGGGGCGTGCTCCGTCGACACCGCCACGCGTCCCACGCCGTGCGTGGAGAGCAGGGCGCGGCACTCGTCGGGGTCGAGGTCCCGCAGCCGGGGGTGCAGGAGTGCCTGGCCCTGTCCGGGAGGGAGATCCGCGGTGCCGCCACGCAGCGCGACGACTGTGGTGCCCAGCGCGTCGGCCAGGTTGATGAGGGTGGCGGTGGTCGGGTTGGCCGGTTGCTCTTCGAGGTACGCCAGATATCCCGGCGCCAGCCTGGCGCGGCGTGCCGTCTCCTCCCGGGTCAGGCCCCGGTGGGTGCGTTCGGCGGCGACGCGGCGGCCGATGTCACCGGGGCGAGGGGCTGGAGATGGGGCTCCGTGGGACTCGGCCGCTGTCCGCGCGTCGGCCCGGTCCATGCGTGGCCCGGCAGCCGTGTGCGTGTCGCCGGACTCGGGTTCGATGTGGCGGACGTGTGCGTCCGGCCCGGGAAAGACGAGGGTCACCTCTTCGTTGTCCGACCAGCGCACATCGTAGGGAGGAGTCCCGTCCTCGTGGTGAAGTCCGATGATCTCGCCGTCACGCTTGGTGA
Source organism: Streptomyces phaeolivaceus (assembly GCF_009184865.1). NCBI lineage: Bacteria > Bacillati > Actinomycetota > Actinomycetes > Kitasatosporales > Streptomycetaceae > Streptomyces > Streptomyces phaeolivaceus. The sequence continues at coordinate 4,265,294 of NZ_CP045096.1, forward strand.
CGCCGGTGGTGGGGCTCTCGATCACAAGGTGGTCGCCGAGTTGAGCTCGCATGATCGCCGCCCTTTCCTCAGAAGGCTGCCGTAACCCAACGTGCCACGCGCGGCATGCCGCCGCTTCGGGCGAACACAGGTGGGCCCGGATCTCCGGATGCGGGTGTGCGGGTCCTCGAGTTCGCGGAAGGTGTCCCACACCGTGAGGGAACCCCCTCCACGACGGACAGGCCGCGTAACCGCTCATCCTCCTCGCGTCTGGTCCGGCATCGGCCAGCCGGTCTCCGGTCCGGTCCGCGGACGGATGCTCCGCCCGGTCGCCGCCGTCTCCATGCCCTCGATGTCACGTTCGGCGATGTCCACCAGCCGCCGGCCCAGGTCGTACAGGGCCCTGCCCGCCGCCAGTTCGTCACCGATCTCCGGCACGTCCGTGTCCGCGGGGTTGCGGTGCGCGGCCCCGCGCCCGGTGAGCTGCGAGGTCCCCGTGTCGAGTACCACGCGTGCCTTGGTCGTTCCCTCCTCCTCGAAGAGGAGGAGACGAGCCTTCCATTCCACGGTATGCGACATCACTGTCCTCCTCGTCTCGGTACGGAGCGCGGTGATCCGGTGGCGCCCCGCTCGTGGCGGCGGGAGTCGGCTGACGGGGCCAGGACGTCGTCCTCGATGTGCCGCCGGACCCGGTCGGTGAGGGTGGTCAGTCGACCGGAGAGCGCCGCCCGTGGCGCGAGGGGCGCCCTGACGCGGCGCGCCGCCAGCGGCAGTCTCGTCATGTCCTCGGCGAACCGGGTCCGGCTCTCCTCCAGGGTGGGACGCTCGGCGGTGCGCGTTCCGTCGCGCATCACCGTCTCCAGCACCGGCACGCCGTCCGTCGGCGGCGGTTCGTCCCGAACTCCGATCACGTCCGCGTATCCGGGGCGGCGGAACACCTGCTTGGGCCCGGGAGCGGTCATCTTGGCCGAGGAGAGCTTCATCACCGGCCTGCCGTCGTACTCGACCATCTTGTAGGCGGAGTCCAGGAACGGGGCGTCGGCCGAGACCCCGACACGGGTGCCGACGGCGTAGACGTCGATCGGCGCGCCGGAGCGGACCAGGTCGTCCACGGCGTACTCGTCGAGACCGCCGCTGGCGATGATCCGTGCATCCGGCAGCCCGGCCGCGTCGAGAAGGGAGCGTGTCCTGCGGGCCAGGACCTCCAGGTCGCCGCTGTCGAGCCGTACGGCCGAGCCGGGCCCGCGCTCCAGGTCCCGCAGCACGCGGGCGGCTACGCGGACTCCCTCCTCGGTGTCGTAGGTGTCCACTAGGAGCGTCAGCGGGCCGGGGTGGGACCGGGCGAAGGCCCTGAACGCCTCCTCCTCGGTCGTGAACGCCTCGATGTACGAGTGGGCCATCGTGCCGACGGCCGTCAGCCCATCGGCGGTGGCCGCGGCGACGTTGCTCGTCCCCGCGAAGCCGACCATGGCACTCAGCCGGGCGGCGTGGCAGCCGGCCTCGGGGCCGTGGGTGCGCCGCAGCGAGAAGTCCACGACCGGGTGTCCCGCCGCGGCCAGGACGCACCGTGCGGCCTTCGACGCGATCACCGTCTGGTGGCTCACCTGGTTGAGCACGTACGTCTCGACCAGCTGGGCCTGCGGGAGCGGAGCGGTCACCTCAAGCAGCGGCTCTCCCGCGAGAACGATCCGCCCCTCCGGCACCGCCCGCACCGTTCCGGTGAACTCCATGCCCAGCAGCGGTGCCAGATCCCGTGGCTGCCGGTGCAGTGCCGAGGCGAAGGCGTCGACATCCTCGGCGCCGACCCGGAAACCGGACAGGAAGTCCAGCGACGACTCCAGGCCGGCGGCCACCAGGAAGCCCCGCTCGGGCGGCAGGTCGCGGACGAACAGGCTGAACGTCGCCGGGCGGGTCATCCGCTCGCGCAGGTACGACATCGCCATCGTGACCTCGTACAGGTCGGTGACCGTCGCATCGGACATCCGGTGTCGCCTCCTCCACGCGGGCCAGGCAGTCGGCCCGTCACCCGCGGAACCACGCGGACCGCACAGGCCCCGCCCGGTCCCGTTCGGCGGGCCGACGGCGCCGCGTGCACGACAAGGCACCGGCACCCCGTGCCGGACCGCCTCGTCCGCCGCCCGGTCCACCACCTCAAGGCTCGCCTCGGGCCCGTCGACGCCGACCACCACGGGACCCGCCGACGGTTCCCACTCCTCCTTGTCCCGGACATCCCGCCCGAGCGAGGGCCCGACTCACGGACCGCATGCGCCGCGACCGGAACTGCGGTACTCCTCGATGGAGAGCCACCGTGATCCGCCCGGCCGGCGTCGGTGTGGGCGGCGGTGACCACGTCCACGGCCCTTCCAGCTTCGTACGAGACGGAGGCAGCCGCCATGCAACGAGCCCTCACCGTCGGTCTCGACGGCTCACCCGAGAGCCTCGCCGCAGCCCGCTGGGCCACCGACGAGGCGGAGCGGCGCAACCTCACGCTGCGCCTGCTGCACGCGTGGCCCCCGCTGGTCCCCGAACCGACCCGGGTCCCCTCGGAGGTCGACCAGAACTACTGGGCGAGACGGCTCGTGCACAACGCCCGGGCGGAACTCCAGTCGAGCCACCCGGGCCTCACCGTCCTCGGCAACCTGGTCGCCGACGATGCCCAGCACGCACTCCTCCAGGCGGCGGAGGAGTCCGAAATGGTCGTGCTCGGCTCACGGGGTCTGACGCAGATGGAGAGCTACTTCCTCGGCGACATCAGCATGTCCGTCGTGGCACACGCCGAATAGCCGACGGTCCTGGTGCGTGCCGAGCGGCGCGACGGGGAGAGCGCTCCCGAAGCGGGCCGGACGCGGGGCGTGGTGGTGGCCCTGAAGCTGCACGAGCCCTCCGACGACCTGCTCGAATTCGCCTTCACCACCGCCGCCGCACGGGGCGCGCCTCTCCAGGCCGTGCACAGCCGGGCGGTGCCGCTCCACGCCTACACCCCGTGGGGGGTGGACCACGCCGTCACCCATGAGGCCAGGCAGGAGGCACGGCACGACCTGGATCAGGCCCTGAGCCCCTGGCACGAGAAGTTCCCGGGCGTGGCCGTGACCGACACCGTCCTCCTCGACAGTCCCGCGAGGGCCGTTGTGACAGCCGCCAAGGGCGCCGGACTACTGATCGTGGGACGGCGCCGGCACCACCGCACCCTGGCCCCGCGTCTGGGCCCCGTGGTCCACGCCGCGGTCCACCACGCGCGGTGCCCCGTCGCCGTCGTCCCCCATGGCTGAGCGGGGCGGTCACCGGCGGTCCGCGGCGTCGGTACGGCGGGCCGGGGCCCCCGACAGCGGGCCGTTCCGGCGCGCCGAGGTGTGTGAGACCCACACCGCGGTCGTGCTCTTCGTCGGGGACCGTGCCTACAAGCTCAAGAAGCCGCTCGACCTGACGTTCCTGGACCACACCACGGTGGCCGCCCGGCGCGCGGCCTGCGAGCGGGAAGTGCTCCTCAACCGCCGCTTCGCCCCCGACGTCTACCTCGGCGTCGGCGAGTTCCACGGCCCGGACACGGACGAACCCGAACCCGTCGTGGTGATGCGTCGCATGCCCGCCGACCGCCGCCTTTCCCTCCTCGTCCGGGAGGGCGCCCCCGTCGACGACGCCCTGCGGGCCGTCGCCCGGCTGCTCGCGGCGCATCACGCGAGCGCGCCGCGCGGCCGGGACATCGACGAACAGGGGACACGCGACGCGCTGCTGTCGCGCTGGGAGGCGAGCTTCGCCCAGGTCCGCGCCCTGTCCGACGACGGCACCGCCCCCGAGGGGGTGGAGGAGACCGAGCGCCTGGTGCGCCGCTATCTCGCCGGGCGCGAGCCGCTGTTCGCGACGCGGATCGAGCAGAGGCGGGTGGTCGACGGCCACGGAGACCTCCTCGCCGAGGACGTCTTCTGCCTCGACGACGGCCCGCGCGTCCTGGACTGCCTGGAGTTCGACGACCACCTGCGCTACGTCGACGGCCTCGACGACGCCGCCTTCCTCGCCATGGACCTGGAACAACTGGGCGCGCCGGAGGCCGCGGCGTCCTTCCTCGCCGCGTACGGGGAGTACTCCGGCGATCCGGCACCGCCCTCACTGCGCCACCACTACGTCGCCTACCGCGCGTTCGTCCGCGCCAAGGTCTCGCTCGTCCAGGCACACCAGGGCGCCCCCGGCACGGCGGCGGCAGCCCGCCGGCTGATCACGACCACCCTTCGCCACCTGCGTGTCTCCGCGGTCGGTGTGACCCTCGTCGGCGGGCTCCCGGGCAGCGGGAAGTCCACCCTGTCCGGCGCGCTCGCCGACCGCATGGGCGTCACGCTGCTCAGCAGCGACCGCCTCCGCAAGGAACTCGCGGGCATCCCCGCCGAGCAGTCCGCTGCCGCCGCCTACGGCGAGGGCCTGTACGGGCCCGAATGGACCGGAAGGACGTACGCGGCGCTCCTCGGCCGCGCGTCAAGCCTGCTGTCCCGGGGTGAGTCCGTCGTCCTGGACGCCACCTGGCGTGACCCCACACAGCGTGAAGCCGCCCTGAGCATGGCCGAACGCGCGCACGCCGACCTCGTCGCCCTGCACTGCCACGCTCCCGGCGACGTGACGACCACCCGTCTCGCCGCACGCGCGCCCGGCATGTCCGACGCGGGCCCCGATGTGGCCACCGCCATGGCCGCTTCGGCGACACCCTGGCCCGAGGCCGTCGGCGTCGACACAGGCAGCTCCCTGGAGGCCGCGGTCCTCCAGGCACTGGCCGCCATCCGCCCGCACGCGGACAGCGGGGCTCCCGTCTTCCGGCGTCCCTACATGGAACCGGACTGAACAGGGGAACCCCGGACTGCTACGGAGATCGCGGCTGCCGAGGGACCCTGGCTTGCGGAAGCCGTGGCTGCGCCGAATCCGCGGCCACGGTGGTGTGAAGAGAACAGGCACCGTGCCGGCCGCTGTGGGCCGTGGCCGGGCGCCCGGTGATCGATCCGCCACGGCTGGGCGCGGCAGGTGCCGAGGCACGGCCTACGGAGGCTGACAGGGTCGGCCGGCGCGGAACCGGGGCCGAGCGGCCCCCGGTCCACCCCGGACAGCCCATGGGCACCCTCGCCGATCCGCTGGATGCTCGAAGCGCTAGGACAGGCCGAAGGAGAGCCAGATGACGGACGCGACGCTCGACCGCCCCCCCCCCGGTACACGCCCTGCTCGCGGACGGCACCACCGTGTGCATCCGCCCGGTGGTGCCGGGTGACCACGACCAGGTGGAGGGCCTGTACGAGGAGATGTCCGCGGAGAACCTGCGCCTGAGGTTCTTCGCCGCGAGCCGGCGGTCCGCCACCATGGCCGCCGACCGGGCCTGCGGCACCAGGCGTCCCGGATACCGGGCCCTGCTGGCCGAGGCCCAGGGTCAGGTGATCGGACTCGCCGAGTACGACACCGGCAGCAGCGACAGCGACAGCTGTGACGGCAGCAGCGAGGCGGAGATTTCCATCGCCGTCGCGGACGGGCTGCACCACCGGGGCGTGGGCACCCTGCTCGTCGAGCACCTGATCTCGGCGGCGCGCGCGGAGGGCGTGACGGCCTTCACCGCCGACGCGCTGAGCGAGAACCACGAGGTGCTGCGGCTCTTCGCCGACCTCGGCCTGCGCACCGCCCGGCGCTTCGAGGGCCCGGAGGTGCGCTGCACCATCCGGCTCGCCGAGGACGACACCTACCTGTCGGCCGTGGAGGCCCGGGGCCGGGCGGCCGACGTGGCCAGTCTGCGACCTCTGCTACGGCCGGACGCCGTCGCGGTCGTCGGCGCCGGGCGCAGGCCCGGTTCGGTCGGCCGGGCGATCCTGCACCATCTGCGCGAGGGCGGCTACACCGGGCGCCTGTTCGCGGTGAACCCGGCCGCGCACTCGATCCTCTCGGTGCCCTGCCACCCCTCCGTCAGCGCCCTGCCCAGGACGCCCGACCTGGCGGTGCTCGCCGTCCCCGCCACGGCCGTCCCGGCCACCGCCGAGGAGTGCGGCAAGGCGGGCGTGCGGGCCCTGCTCGTGGTGACCGCCGGTCTCGACGCCGGCCAGGCACGGGACCTGCTCGCCGCCTGCCGCACCCACGGCATGCGCCTGGTCGGCCCGAACTGCCTAGGCATCGCCCACACCGACCCGGCCCTGCGCCTCGACGCCAGCTTCGCCGCCGGCCATCCGCGCCCCGGCAGCGCGGGCGTCGCCGTGCAGTCCGGCGGCATCGGTATCGCCCTGCTCGACGGGCTGTCCCGTCTCGGCATCGGCGTCTCCTCCTTCGCCTCCCTGGGCGACAAGTACGACGTCAGCGGCAACGACCTGCTCCAGTGGTGGGAGAGCGACGGCCGCACCGAACTCGCCCTGCTGCACCTGGAGTCCTTCGGCAACCCGCGCGCCTTCTCCCGAACGGCCCGCCGGGTGGCCCGCCGGATGCCGGTGCTGACCGTCGACGCGGGCCGCACCGACGCGGGCCGCCGCACCGACGCCTCGCACACCGCCGCCGCGGCGACCCGAACCATGACCCGGCAGGCCCTGTTCACCCAGGCGGGCGTCACCGCGACCCGCTCGGTCGGTGAACTCCTGGAGACCGCCGCCCTGTTGCACGCCCAGCCGCTGCCCGCCGGGTCCCGGGTCGCCATCCTCACCAACGCGGGCGGCGCGGGCGTCCTCGCGGCCGACGCCTGCGCCGAGGCCGGGCTCGCCCTGCCGCCGTTCACGCCCTCGACCGTCGACGACCTGCGAGCCGTACTGCCCGAGGGCGCCGCGACCGGCAACCCGGTCGACGCCACCGCCGCCGTGAGCGAGGAACAGCTCGGCGCGTGCGTGGAGCGGCTCATGCGCTGTCCGGACATTGATGCGGTGCTGGTGGCTCTGGTTCCCACGGCGGTCGCCGAGGCGACCGGCGACGACCTGGTGCGGGCGGTGACGCGGGCGCCCGCGCACCGGCCGAAGCCCGTCACCGTCGTACGCCTGGAGCAGGACCGGTCCGTCGAGCTGCTGCCCGCCGACGGCGGCGGGACGATCCCCACGTACGCCGAACCGCAGGCGGCTGCACGGGCGTTGGCGCACGCCGCCGACCGCGCGGCCTGGCTCGCCCGGCCCGCCGGTACCGTCCCCGACCTCGACGGCGTCGAGACGGAGCGGGCCCGCAGGGCGGTCGAGGAGTACCTGGCCGCCAACCCCGACGGCGGCTGGCTCGACCCGCGCACCTGCGCCGCGCTGCTCGCCTGCTACGGCATCCCGCAGCTCCCGTGGGCCTGGGCAGAGACGGAGGATGACGCCGTGCTGGCCGCCGACCGGCTGCGCGGCTTCGACGGCCGGGTGGTCATGAAGGCCCACTGGCCGGGCCTGGTGCACAAGACCGCCGAGCACGCGGTCCACCTCGATCTGCGGGGCGACTCCCAGGTGCGGGCGGCGTTCCAGGACCTTCGGACACGGTTCGCCGGGCTGATGACCGGAGTGGTCGTCCAGCCCCTGGCCCCGCGCGGCACCGAACTGTTCGCGGGTGTGGTGCAGGACGAGGTCTTCGGGCCGCTCGTCCTGTTCGGGCTCGGCGGCACCGCCACCGAGGTGCTCGCCGACCACGCGGCCCGGCTCGCCCCGCTCACCGACCACGACGTGCACGGCCTGATCACCTCCCCGCGCTGCGCCCCGCTCCTGTTCGGCGCGCACGGCAGCCCGCCCGTCGACCTCGAAGCCCTGGAACAACTGCTGGCACGGCTGTCCCGGATGGCCGCGGACCTGCCGCAGCTCGCCGAGGCCGACTTCAACCCGGTGCTCGCGGCACCCGGCCGGGTCACCGTGCTCGACGCACGGATCCGGCTGCTGCCACGCCGCCCGCACGACCCCTATCTGCGCCGACTGCGCTGATCGCACCGATCCTTCGAGGAGGCAAGAGCCATGAAGCACGACAAGGTCGGCTCCGTGATGACCAGTGAGGTCGTCCGGGCCACGTACGGCACCCCGTTCAAGGAGGTGGCACGGTTGCTGGCCGACCACCGCATCAGCGGACTCCCGGTGGTCGACGAGGACGCGACAAGGTCGTCGGCGTCATTTCCGAGACGGACCTGATGGTCCGCCAGGCGGCGACCCCCGACCCCCTCGACCCGCCGCGCCGCCGGCGTCTGGCCGACCTGACCCGAGGCGCCCGGCGGCAGGCCGCCAAGGCCCATGCCCGGACCGCCGGACAGCTGATGACCAAGCCCCCGGTCACCGTGCACGCCGACGACTCGATCGTCGAGGCCGCCCGCACCATGGCCGGGCGGCGCGTCGAGCGGCTGCCGGTGCTCGACGAGGCGGACCGGCTGGTGGGCATCGTCACCCGCCGCGACCTGCTCCAGGTCTTCCTGCGGCCCGACGAGGAGATCCGCGACGTGGTCGTCCAGGAGGTGCTCGTGCGCGCCCTGTGGATACCGCCCCGCAGCATCGACGTCTCCGTGACCGACGGGGTCGTCACGCTCAGCGGGCAGATGGAACGCAAGAGCGAGACGGAGATCGCCGTCTCGATGGTCCGGCAGATCGACGGTGTGGTCGGCGTGGTCGACCGGCTCACCTGGCACGTGGAGGACGACCGGCTGCGCCCCGACGAACCGGCCGTGCACGGCGTGGCCGACGACTGGCTGCGCCGACGGTGAGCACAGACCCCTGAGGAGAGGAGGCGGACCGCCATGACCACCATGACCGGCAAGGTGCTGGTCGCCTACGGGACGACCAACGGATCCACCGCGGAGATCGCCGAGGCCGTCGCCGACGTGCTTCGCAAGGCGGGGCTCACGGCGGAGGCGGCCCCGGCCGCGTCCGTCAGGGACATCACCCCGTACGACGCCGTCGTGGTCGGCGGCGCCCTGTACGCGGGGCGCTGGCACAGGGACGCCCGCCGCTTCGTCCACCGCCACCGCCGGGCCCTCGCCGAACGCCCGCTGTGGCTGTTCAGCAGTGGCCCGCTCGGCGCCGAGGCGGTCGGGCGGGACATCCCGCCCGTGCCGGGCGTGAAGAAGGCCGTGATCCGGCTGGACGCCCGCGAGCACGTCACCTTCGGCGGCTGCCTGGAGGAGGGGGCGAAGGGATGGGTGGCCCGAATGATCCTGCGCTCGGGGAAGGGCGGGGACTTCCGGGACTTCACCGTCATCGAGGAGTGGGCGGGGCGGGTGGCCGCCGAGCTGATCCGACGGTGAGGTGAGTGGCGAGCGGGGCGGGGGCGGTCCTGGAACAGGACCGCCCCCCGTGACGTGCGTGGCGTACCGCTATGAGGGCACCACGGCGACGGGGCACAGGGACCCGCGTACGAGCCCGCGCGCGACCGCGCCGGGCCTGCCCCGCTCCCTTCGGCCCACGACCAGCAGCCCGGCACGCGCGGACCGCCGTACGAGTGCCTGGAGGGGCGTGAGCAGCCGGACGTCCGCCAGCACCGCCACCTCCGGGTACTTCTCCCGCCAGGGCCGCAGCGCGTCGGACAGCAACTGCACCTCGTGGTCCTCCCAGGCGGCACGGTCCTCCTCCGGTATCCCGAAGGGCAGTTCGGCGGCGCAGGAGGGGAACCGCCAGGCGTGCACGGCACGCAGCCGTACGCCCCAGCGCCGGGCGGTGTCGAAGGCGAAGCCGACCGCTCCGGCCGCGGGGCCGTGGGCGTCCAGGCCGAGCACCACCTCCGCGAGGACGGGTTCCCCGGACTCCTCGGGGACCAGGACGACGGGACAGGGCGAACCGGCCACGGTGTCCAGGTCCCGCACGCCGGCCACGACCAGCTCCGCCGTCGCGGGGACCGCAGGCGTCAAGTGACGGCTCACCCGGAGCGGCAGCCCGCGCCGGGTCGCTTCCCAGGAGGCCCAGCGAACGGCCGCCCGGCAGGGGACCGAGCGGCCGACGTGGACGACGACGGCGCGTCCGGGGGCCGGTGGCGCGGCGGACCGCTCGGGGTGCGCCGCAGGGTGTGCCGGGGTGCTGTTCATGGCGATACCTCCTCTGGGGTTTCGTGCGGAGGCCGGGGGCCTCAGCCGGTGCGGTGCCCCCACTTCGGGCCGATCAGGTCCCACTCCCGGTCCCAGCCCGCCATGCGCCGCTGGTCGAGCCGCCAGCGGGCGAGCGCGCCCACGGCGTACACGCCGCCGACGAGGGACATCCCCGCGAAGCCGCCCATCACGGCTCCCTCGACGGCGGCCTCCGTGGCACTCGGCGGCTCGGTGACCAGCGTGCCCCGGCCGTCCTGCCAGACGACGAGGTGGGTTCCGGACTTCAGGCCGGTGTCGACCAGGGTGCGGTCGGTGCGGCTGGAGCCGTCGGGGGTGGTCCAGCGGACCTTGGCCAGTGTCTTGTCGCCGGAGGACCACTTGCCCACCGTGGGTTTCGGTACGTCGGCGACGAGGACGGCGTTCACGGGGTGCCGCTGCGCGCGCTGCTGGTCGAGGGTCGCCTCGGTGGCGTGTGCCGCGACCAGGCCGACCGTGGTGCCTCCCACGACGGCGACTGTCCATACGGCCGCCACGACCCAGCCCTCGACGATGTCGTCGCGCCGGCGCAGCGGGTTGCTCCGCAAACGCCAGAACCGCTTCCTCATCGGCTTTCCACGTCCCATGGCTCCGCACCTCCTCCGGTCGTTCGTCACCCTTCGAAGGTGGCAGTCCCGCCGGGGGCCGGACACGGGCCGACCAGGTGCTGTCGTGGGGCCGACCGGGACCTGTTCGCGACGGGGCAGGGGGCCGAACGGCCTAGATCACAACGGGACTTGGCAGAGCATCGGACAGGCGGGGCTGCATCTCGAAGACCCCACCGAGCCCGGCGGCACGAACGACGCGCGAGAAGCTGTCACCGTCGGCGACCAGCCGCAGTCGTCCGGCTCGGTCCAGAACGCGGTTGCGGGCCCGGCACAGGGCTCCGAGGCCGGCACAGTCGATGAAGGACACGGACGTCAGGTCGACCACCAGGTCGGGGTGCGCGCCACGGGTCAGCGAGTCGAGGAGAGCCGTCAGCGGGACCGCCGTCGCGAGGTCGATCTCGCCGGTCGGTGTCACGACGGTCGTTCCGGCGACGGTACGGACCGTGTGGGGCGGCAGGGACCTCGTGAGGTTGTCGGACATGGTCAGATCCAAGCCGTGTCGGCGGACCGTCCGGAAGGGCCGAACGGTCCCCTTCGTCCCGGTCCGGTGGTCCCTGGCTCCCCCTGAGCGGCCAGCCATGTCCCCGCTCCCGTCCGGCCGGAGACAAGGGCCCGACCGGCCCAAGCGGCACGCACGCACGAGGGCCAGGCTGGACATGCGGGGCGATTCCGGCGTGAGGGCGCCACCGGTCCCCTACCGGCCGCCGTCACCTCGCCACCGGGCCCCCGAGCCCCGCAACGCAACCGACTGGGGTGAGGAGCGTCATGAAAGCCTTCGTGTTCCACGGTCCCGGACAGTCCGCCTGGGAAGACGTCCCGGACCCGGCCGTCAAAGAGCCCACCGACGCCGTCGTACGCGTCGACTCGGTCACCATCTGCGGCACGGACCTGCACATCCTCAAGGGCGACGTGCCCGAGGTGCGCCCAGGTACCGTGCTCGGCCACGAGGCGGTCGGCGAGATCGTAGAGGTCGGCGGCGACGTGCGGACGGTGCGTCCCGGGGACCGGGTCCTGGTCTCCTGCATCACCGCCTGCGGGCGCTGCGCCTACTGCCGTCAGGGCGGCTACGGCCAGTGCCGGGGCGGCGGGGGCTGGATCCTCGGCCACCTGATCGACGGCACCCAGGCCGAGTACGTCCGCGTGCCGTACGCGGACCTGTCCGTGCACCCGCTGCCCGCCGCCATGGACAGTGCCGACGCCGTCCTGCTGGCCGACATCTTCCCCACTTCCTACGAGGTGGGCGTCCTCAACGGCCACGTCCGCCCCGGAGACACCGTCGTCGTGGTCGGCGCCGGGCCCATCGGGCTCGCCGCGATCAGCACGGCCCGGCTGTTCTCCCCCGAGCGGATCGTCGCCGTCGACCTGGCCCCGGCCCGGCTGGAGGCCGCCCGCGAGTTCGGCGCCGACGCCGTGGCCGACGCCCGCGAGGCCCCCGAGCAACTGGTCGCCGACCTCACCGACGGGCTCGGCGCGGACGTCGTCATCGAGGCCGTCGGCGTCCCGGAGAGCTTCGAACTGTGCACCCGCGTGGTCCGCCCCGGCGGCCACGTCGCCAACGTCGGCGTACACGGCGCCCCCGCGACCCTGCACCTCGAAGACCTGTGGATCAGGAACATCACCATCACCACCGGCCTGGTCGACACCTACTCCACCCCGACCCTGCTGCGCATGGCCGCCGCCGGCCGCCTGCCCACCTCGCGGCTGGTCACCCACACCTTCCCGCTCGACCGGATGGAAGAGGCGTACGACGTCTTCGGCCGCGCCGCCGACACCGGCGCCCTCAAGGTCGTCCTCGGCGGAGAACGTCACGACGTCGTGGCCGCGAGCGCGGCCTGAAGAAGGCAGGGAGATGACGGTCATGACCGAACGGACACCCGCCGACGACGGGACTACGACGGCGGAGCGCCCCCGGGGCGACCTGGGCCGCCGCGTCGACGACGCCCTCAGCTCCGGCTGGAGCGTACTCGTACGCGGAAGCGCGCGGACCGTGACCGACCCCGACGAGAGGCGTCGGCTCGACGGCCAGGTCCACAGCGGCCCCTGGGCCGGCGGTGGCCGCGACCTGTGGATGCGGGTCGAGCCGGACACGGTCACCGGTCGCCGGATCAGTGTGTGACCCGGCGCCGCCACACCCCACCCACGCGAAGAGACGACAAGAGACGAGCAGCCGATGTACGCCAACGACGGGTTCCGCGAACTCGACCGAGACGAGTGTCTGCGGCTGCTGGCGCGCGCGCCCATCGGCCGTGTCGTCCACACCCGCCGGGCCCTGCCCGCGGTGCTGCCGGTCAACTTCGCCCTGGACGAGGGGGGAGTGGTGGTGCTGCGCACCTCGGCGGCCTCGGAGCTGGCGCGCGCCGTCGACGGCGCGGTCGTCGCCTTCGAGGCCGACGCCGTCGACGCGGCCCGGCACTCCGGCTGGAGCGTCGTCGTCACCGGCACCGCCACCGTCGTCACCGATCCGGCGGTCCACACCCGTCTGGCCCGCACGGGCCCGCGTTCCTGGGCACCCGCGCCCGAGGAGGTCTTCGTCCGCATCGAGCCCGAGCTGGTGACCGGACGCGAACTCGTCGGCGGGCGCAGCCTGTACGGCTGCCTGGACGTCGGGGCCTGAAGCCCGCCGCCCGGCACACGGCTGTGCCGCACCTGCGCCTGCACTTGCACCAGGGCCCGAACGGCCCTTCCCCCGCAGGCCGTTCGGCGTCCCGGCCGGTACCCACGGCACCTGCACGCCACCACGGCGGGCGACGAGCATCGCGGTGAAGGCACCCGGTACGGACAGGACGAGGAGAAGGGAAGCAGATCATGACTCAGCAACACGTCGTCGCCGGAGTGGACGGCTCACTGGTCTCCATACGGGCGTTGGACCAAGCCGCGAGCGAGGCGGCCAGGTGCGGCGCGGTACTGCGTGTGCTGTACGCCGTGCCCGACCGCGACGAGGCGGGACCGGTCCTAGCCTCCGCCGCCGCGCGGGTACGGGAACGCCATCCCCACCTGCCGGTGGAGACCCACGCCGTGGAGGGCGACGCCGTACGGGCGCTGGCGCGGGAGAGCGCGGACGCGGTGCTCACCGTCGTCGGCACCCGGGGCCTCGGGGGCCTCGCCGGGTTCGTGCTCGGCGCAGTGAGCACGCGGCTCGCCGCCCGTACGCGCGGCCCGCTGATGGTCGTACGCGGCGACTGCCCGCGCGGCGACCACTCGGATGACGACCGCTGCCGAGACGTACTGCTCGGCCTGGCGGACGACACCGACACGGAGGCCGCCGACTACGCCCTCCGGGAGGCCGAGACCCGTGGTGCGCGGCTGCGCGTGCTGCACTCCTGGACACACCGGCACACCACGCCCGAACCTCCCTCACCGATCCCGGCGACGAGCCCCGGGCAGCGGCGGCAGGCCGCGCTGTACCGCGCCGAGGAGGCCGTGCCCCGGTTCGCCCTGGCCGGGATGCGGGAACTTCACCCTGGGGTGGAGGTGGAGGCCCGCACGGTCCGCACCGCGCCCGCGCACGCCCTGGTGGAGGCGACCCGGGACGCCGCCGTCGTGGTCGTCGGATCCCACCGGCCCGGCGGCCGGCACGGCGGACACCCGGGACCGGTCACCCACGCCCTGCTGCACGGCGCGCACTGCCCCGTGGTCATCGTCCCCGGCGGGTGAACGGCCACCACCCCGGTTCCGCTCTCCTCGGTTCACCTCGGGCGGCCGGACACGGTTCACGCCGTGTCCGGCCGCCCGTCCGTCGTGAGCAGGACGCCGGTGACCAGGTCCGGCCGGATCCGGACGGCCCGGTCCATGCTCTGCTCGACCCACGGCCGCAACATCCGCTCGTAGCGGGCGAGTTCCCCGGGGTCGGTCACCAGCCGGGCGTACCCCGTCACCACCACACTCCAGCCGAGATGCGTCTCCGGGTCGATGGCGTCGGCCTCGTAGGCGACGACGACACCCGGGCCGCTGTTCCCTTGCGCATGCGAGGTCAGCGCGGCGGTCTCGTGGGTGCGGATGACGATGTCTCCGCCGTCCAGGATGTGGTTGACCGGGCGGACGGTCGGCAGGGCGTGCCGGGTGAAGACGATCCGGCCCAGCGACACGCTGCCCAGCAGCCGCAGCGCCTCGGCGCTGTCGAGTTCGACACGGCGGTGGGGTGCTGCGGCTGCTGGGCTGTCGTCGTGGGCCATCGGAACTTCCGTGTGGGTGCGTAGGGTGTGTCGCTGTCGTCTCGGGCCGGCGGTGGGTCGCGGACCTCTGCGGATGGGGGCTGCCGGGCTACGAACAGGAGCGGCACCGCGGGGGCCGGTGCCGCTCCTGCTTCCACTGTCGTCCGGGGCACAGCCCGTCCCAAGGGCCGATGGGCCCTGATGACGGTCCGGTCGGCCCTTATGCCGCCGGAGAAGATCCCTCGGCGGACGAGGGACCGTCGGCGGGCAAAAGACCATGGCCTTCCCCCGCCGCTCCACCGCGCCACGGCGGCGGCCCCGCCGTCCTGCGGGCCGACTCCGCCCGATGCGCGGATCGCTCCACCTGCGCCCGCAGCCGGTCCTCCAGCCGGTCAGCGAGCGCGAGCGCGTCCGCCTCGCGGGCATGGACGACGACGTGCTGGTCGCCCACCTGGACCGATGCCAGGGCCGCCCACGGCAGCGCGACGTGGTGCGCGGTGTCCCTCACGATCGTCACCCGGCCGCTCACGGCCGGCAGCCCCGGCCGGGCGAGGACCGCGCCGGTCTTGGCCCGGAGGTGGGTGAGCGTCTCGTCGTCCACGTCGCCGTCCGTGCGGAACCGGACGGCGGCGAGCACGTCCTGGGTGCCCAGGTCTGTGTCGGTCATGTGCCTTGCTCCTCTTGGTGGTTGTTCCGTCTGTGCGGGGTGCCGGGCTCTCACCGGCTGTCGCTCCCCTCGGTCCCGGCCAGCGCCGCCCGCCCCGCCTCCAGCCGCGCCACCGGCACCCGGAAGGGCGAGCAGGACACGTAGTCCAGCCGGGCTGTGTGGAAGAAGTGCACGGAGGCCGGGTCGCCGCCGTGTTCGCCGCAGACGCCGATCTTCAGACCGGGCCGGGTGGCGCGGCCCTCGTCGACGGCGATGCGGACCAGGCGGCCCACTCCGTCGCGGTCGAGGGTCTCGAACGGCGAGGCGGGGAAGACGCCCTTGTCGAGGTAGGCGGAGAAGAACGCCGCCTCGACGTCGTCGCGGGAGAAGCCCCAGGTGGTCTGGGTGAGGTCGTTGGTGCCGAAGGAGAAGAACTCCGCCTCCTCGGCGATCCTGCCGGCGGTGAGGGCGGCGCGGGGCAGCTCGATCATCGTGCCGACCGGGCAGCGCACGGGAACGCCGGACTCCTCGGACACCTCGGCGAGGACCCGCTCGACCTCCGCCCGCTCGATCCGCAGCTCCTCGACCGCGCCAACCAGCGGCACCATGATCTCGGCCTCCGGGGAGCCTCCGGCCCGGGTGCGGGCCACGACGGCCTCGGCGACGGCCCGTACCTGCATGGCGACCAGTCCCGGTATCACCAAGCCCAGGCGCACGCCGCGCAGGCCGAGCATCGGGTTCTCCTCGTGCATGCGGTTGACCGCATCGAGCAACTCGACGTCGTGCGCGTCCGGTTGCTCGGCCGTGGCGACGCGTACGGCGAGTTCGGTGCGGTCGGGCAGGAACTCGTGCAGCGGCGGGTCGATGAGCCGGATGGTGACGGGCAGGCCGTCCATCGCCTCCAGGATGCCGGTGAAGTCCGCCCGCTGGAGCGGCAGCAGGGCAGCCAGCGCCCGCTCCCGTTCCGTGTCGTCTCCGGCCAGGATCATCTCCTCGACCAGCTTGCGGCGCTCGCCGAGGAACATGTGCTCGGTACGGCACAGTCCGATGCCCTGGGCGCCGAAGCGGCGGGCGCGGGCCGCGTCCTCCGGGGTGTCGGCGTTGGCCCGCACCTCCAACCGCCGTACGGAGTCGGCGTGTTCGAGCGCACGGGCCACGGTGTCGACCACGCCCGCCGATCGCTCTCCCCCGCGCTCCAGGAACCGCATGACGGCCGAGTCGGCCAGCGGCACGGCCCCCGGGTACACCGCGCCGGCGGAACCGTCCACGGAGATCACGGTGCCCTCCTCGATGACGACACCGCCGCGCGTGGTGAACCGCCGCTCCTCCACGGTGAGTTCCTCGGCCCCGCACACGCAGACCTTGCCCATGCCCCGGGCCACCACGGCCGCGTGGCTGGTCTTGCCGCCCCGGCTGGTGAGCACGGCCTGGGCAGCGATCATGCCGGGCAGGTCGTCGGGGGTGGTCTCCTGGCGGACCAGGACCACCTTCTCCCCGGCGGCAGCCCGCCGTACCGCCTCCGCCGAGTCGAACACCGCCGCGCCGACCGCCGCGCCCGGCGAGGCGGGGATGCCGTGGGCGAGCGCCGCACCGGCCGCGGAGGTGTCGAAGGCCGGGAACATCAGCCGGGCCAGCCCGTCGCCGTCGACCCGCGCGAGGGCCTCGTTCGTGGTGATCAGCCCCTCGTCGGTGAGCTGGGCGGCGATGGTGAACGCGGCCTCGGCGGTGCGCTTGCCGACCCGGGTCTGCAGCATCCACAGCCGGCCGCGCTCGATGGTGAACTCGATGTCGCACAGGTCCCGGTAGTGGGTCTCCAACGTGCGCATGTGGTCGCGGAGTTGGGCGTACGACGTCGGGTCGAACCGTTCCAGTTCGGCCAGTGGCACGGTGTTGCGGATGCCCGCGACGACATCCTCGCCCTGTGCGTTGGGCAGGTAGTCGCCGTAGAGGCCGGGGCGGCCGGTGGCCGGGTCACGGGTGAAGGCGACGCCGCTGCCGGAGTCGGCGCCCAGGTTGCCGTAGACCATGCGCTGCACGGTGACGGCGGTGCCGAGGTCGTCCGGGATGTGTTCACGGCGCCGGTAGAGGCGGGCACGTTCGCCGTTCCAGGAGTCGAAGACCGCGAGGATCGCCCGGCGCAGTTGCTCGGCGGGGGACTGCGGGAACTCCTCCCCGGTCTCGTCGCGGATCAGGCGCTTGTACGTCTCCACGAGCCAGGCCAGATCGTTCGCGTCCAGGTGGAGGTCGTCCGGGGCCTCACGGGCCTCCTTGAGGAGGGTCATGGCCTCCTCGAACAGGGCCGGGTCGACGCCCATGACCGTCGCGCCGAACATCTGCACCAGCCGGCGGTAGGAGTCCCAGGCGAACCGGTCGTTTCCCGTGGCCTTGGCCAATCCCAGCACGGAGTCGTCGTTGAGGCCGATGTCGAGAACCGTCTCCATCATTCCGGGCATCGAGAAGCGGGCCCCGGAGCGGACGGACAGCAGCAGCGGGTCGTCCCGCTGGCCCAGTCGGCGGCCGGCGCCCGCCTCGACGGCGGACAGGTGCCGGGAGACCTCCACGGTCATGCCGGGCGGCTCGGCGCCCGTGGCCAGGAAGGCCCGGCAGGCGTCCGTGGTCACGGTGAAACCCGGCGGGACCGGCAGGCCCAGCCGGGTCATCTCGGCCAGGTTCGCGCCCTTGCCGCCCAGCAGGTCGGCCATCTCCCGGCGGCCCTCGCGGAAGTCGTACACGTAACGGACCATGACGCCGTACTCCTCGGCTCGGGGCTTGGACGGACCGGTACGCCGGGGTCTTCCCGGCTCCGGCTCTCCGGTTCTCGGGTTCTCCGGTCGGACGTGCCCTCAGCTTCGGACGTCCGCGCCGCGGCCCGGCAGGTGCTGTCCGTCCCTCCCCCAGGGGCCGAACGGCCCCAGACGGTCACCGGACGGTCCGTGAACAAGGCCCGATCCCGTACCACCGCGCGCCCCGCGCCGGTAGCGTGGCCGCTGACCGGAGCGGCCGGTGTCAGCCCGCCCCGGGGAGCGGAGGAGACGCAGGTGGGAAGCCCCGAAGAGCCCCGGGAGACCCAACGGGCCCGGGTACGGCTGCCGCAGCTGCGGCTGGACGAGCTGCTGGAGGAGCTCCAGGCCCGCCTGGACGCCGCGCGCGGCACCCGGGACCGGGTGCACAGCCTGCTGGAGGCGGTGCTGTCCGTCGGCCGGGAGCTGGACCTGGAACAGGCCCTGCGGGGCATCGTGGAGGCCGCCGCGGTACTGGTCGACGCCGAGTACGCCGCGCTCGGCGTGATCGGGCCGGACGGCAAGCGACTGTCCGCCTTCCACACCGTCGGCGTCAGCGAGGAGCAGATCGCCCGGATCGGCCCCTACCCCGAGGGCCACGGCATCCTCGGCGAGCTGATCCACCACCCGGAGCCGCTGCGGCTCGCGAAGATCTCCGAACACCCGGCGTCCTACGGCTTCCCGCCCAACCACCCACCGATGAACACCTTCCTCGGCGTCCCGATCCGGGTGCGCGAGCAGGTCTTCGGCAACCTGTACCTGA
Organism: Streptomyces phaeolivaceus; assembly: GCF_009184865.1. Taxonomy (NCBI): domain Bacteria; kingdom Bacillati; phylum Actinomycetota; class Actinomycetes; order Kitasatosporales; family Streptomycetaceae; genus Streptomyces; species Streptomyces phaeolivaceus. Next base: position 4,284,203 of record NZ_CP045096.1, read on the forward strand.
CCGAGAAGCGGGGCGGGGTCCAGTTCGACGAGGAGGACGTCTCGGTCACGTCGACGCTGGCCGTGGCAGCCGGGGTGGCCATCGACAACGCCCGCCTCTACGAGGAGTCCCGGCTGCGCGAGCGCTGGCTGCGGGCGAACGCCGAGATCACCCACACCCTGATGTCCGGCGGTGAGCAGGGCACGGTCCTCGCGCTGATCGCCGACCGGGCCCGGGAGATCACCGGTGCGGCGCTGGCCGTGGTCGCGGTGCCGATGGCGGACACCGGCTCACTCGTCATGGAACTCGCGGTCGGGACGGACTCCGAGGCGCACCGGGGCCTGGTGGTGCCCGGGGAGGGCACCCTGATCGGTGAGGCTTTCGCCTCCGGCACCCCCGTCACCAGCGGTGACGTGTCGCACGACGAGCGTGTGTCGCCCGAGCCCGGAGGCTTTGCCGGACTCGGCCCGGCCGTGGCGGTGCCCATCGGGACGGACCCCGGGGCGGTGAGGGGCGTCGTGCTGCTGGTCCGGGAAGCCGGCGCCACGGCGTTCTCCGGCAAGGAGATCGAACCGTTGAAGGGCTTCGCGGCGCAGGCGGCGGTCGCGATCGAGCTGGCGGAGCGGCGCGCGGACGCCGAGGAGGTGGCGGTGCTCCAGGACCGCGACCGGATCGCCCGTGACCTGCACGACCTGGCCATCCAGCGGCTCTTCGCCACGGGCATGACGCTGCAGAGCGCGGGCCGGTTCATCGAGCACGCCGAGGCGTCCGAGCGGGTGGTGCGCGCGGTGGACGACCTCGACGAGACCATCAAGATCATCAGGTCGACCATCTTCGGCCTGCGCTCGCGCGACGGGGCCGACGGGACCGGGCTGCGGGCGCGTGTGGTGCGGATCGCCGGTGAGGCGGCCCCGGTGCTGGGCTTCGCGCCCGGCGTGCGGATGGAGGGCCTGATCGACACGGACGTGCCGCGCGAGACCGCCGACCACGTCGTCGCCGTCCTCTCCGAGGCCCTCACCAACATCGCCCGCCACGCCCGTGCCGACCGCGCCGACATCGCCCTCACGGCCGGCTCCGGCCGCGTACGGCTCACCGTCACCGACAACGGCGTCGGCATCCCGGCCGACGGCCACCGCAGCGGCCTGCGCAACATGGCGGAACGGGCACAGCAGCTTGGTGGCGAGTTGGAACTGAGCAGCCCGGAGGGCGGGGGCACGGCGTTGGTGTGGTGGGTGCCCGTCGCGCCTGCCTAGCGGGGAGGGCGTTCGAGGAGGCCGACGCGACGAGGAGTATGGGCCGCTCGGCCCAAGCGCCGGTCCCCGGGATGTCCGACCCTGGAGGTGTCACGGAGCACCACGGGAGGACACCATGCCCGGCACCCCGTACGTCGTCGACGACGTGATGACCCGTACCGTCGTCGCCCTGCGTGACGCGGCGGAGTTCAAGGACATCGCCAGGACCCTGCGGCAACGGCGGATCAGCGCGCTGCCCGTGCTGGACGCCGACGGCAGGGTCGTCGGCGTCGTCTCCGAGGCCGACCTGCTGCCGAAGGAGGCGTTCCGCGACCGAGACCCGGCGGATGCCCGGACCCGGCACGCGACCGCGCGGGCCAAGGCCCGCGCGGTGACCGCCGGAGAGCTGATGACCAGCCCCGCGGTCACCGTCACCGCGGACGCCACCCTCGCCCGGGCGGCCCGGCTGATGGCCCGCCACCGGGTCAAGCGGCTGCCCGTGGTCGACGCCGCGGGGACGCTGAAGGGCATCGTCAGCCGCTCCGACCTGCTCGACGTGTTCCTGCGCGGCGACGAGGAGATCGCCGCGGATGTGCGCCGCGAGATCGCGACCCATCTGCTGGCGGTTCCCGTACGCCCCGTCGACGTGGAGGTACGTGACGGCGTGGTCACCCTCACCGGCCACGTCCGCGACACCACCCTCATTCCGCTCCTCGTCCGCCTGGTGCGGGCCGTCGAAGGCGTGGTGGACGTGGACTGCGAGCTGGAGGGCCCGTTGCGCCGTCCGGACCTCGACCCCGACCTGCGCGCACGGTGAAGCGCCGGTTCCCCGCCGCGCCTTTGAGAAGGCCGTTCGGCCCACGCGCTTCCCCGGGGCGGGAGCGGGATCCTGGACGTGGCGAAAGGCTGGCACGGCGGGCGGAGGAGGGAGAAGAGACTTGACCGAGCGGCCCCCCTACGTACTCGCGCCCGCGCTGCGGGGCGTCGACGCGGTCGTGTTCGACACCGACGGGGTGATCACCGACTCCGCCCGCGTGCACGCCGCCGCCTGGAAGACCGCCTTCGACGACCACCTGGCCACACACCCGCCCGCCGACCCCGCGCAACGGCGCCCCTTCGACGCCCGCGACGACTACCTGCGGTACGTGGACGGCAGGTCCCGACTCGACGGCGCCGCCGCCTTCCTCGCCGCACGCGGTCTCGACCCGGCGCCGGAAGCCGTGGGCGCCGTCGCGGAGCACAAGGAGCGGCTGTTCACCGAGCGGTTGCGCGCGCACGGCATCGACGCCTACCCCGGCACAGTCCGGCTGGTACGGGCCCTGCGCCGGGCGTCGACACCGCTCGCCGCGGCCTCCGCCTCCCGCCACGCCCGTGAACTGCTCACCCGGGCCGGTGTGCTGGACCTCTTCGACGCCCTGGTCGACGGGGGCGAGGCAGCCCGTCTGGGCCTCGCGGGCAAGCCGCACCCCGACCTGTTCCTGGAGGCCGCGCGCCGCCTCGCCGTGCCGGCCGGGCGCTGCGCGGTCGTGGAGGACGCCCTGGCCGGTGTCGAGGCGGGCCGACGCGGCGGGTTCGCCCTGGTCGTCGGTGTGAACCGCACGGGTGGCCCCGACACGGCGGCGGCCCTGCTGCGGCACGGCGCCGACATCGTCGTACCCGATCTCGCGGAACTGCTCGAACCGGATGAAAACGAAAAAGAAGAAGAAAGCGAAGACTAAGACGAAGGGGTACGCCGGTGACGTCCTGGACCTGGGATTACGACGGCTACGATCCCTCCGCCGAGCGCCTTCGGGAGTCGCTGTGCACCCTGGGCAACGGCTACCTGGCCACGCGCGGCGCGCTCCCGGAGTGCGCGGCGGACGACGTGCACTACCCGGGCACCTACGCGGCCGGCTGCTACGACCGGCTCACCTCGGACGTCGCCGGGCGGCGGGTCGAGAACGAGGACATGGTCAACCTGCCGAACTGGCTGCCACTGCGCTTCCGGCCCGCCGGGCGCAAGGAGTGGCTGACACCAGACACGGCCGAAGTCCTCGACCACCGGCACGTTCTGCGCCTGTCCTGCGGTCTGCTGGAGCGCCGGACACGGTACGGGCTCGGTGACGGGCGGGTGCTGGCGGTGCGCCAGCAGCGGCTGTTGCACATGGCCGACCCCCATCTGGCGGCCCTGCGCACCGAGTTCACCGCCGAGGGCTTCACCGGGGAACTCGATGTCGAGGCCGCGCTCGACGGGAATGTCACCAACTCCGGTGTGCCGCGCTACCGGGACCTGGACGGCCGTCATCTGACGCATGCGCACGCGGGAAGCGCCGCCCCGGAAACGGTGTGGCTGCGCTGCCGTACCCGCACCTCGGACATCCGGATCGCGATGGCGGCCCGGCTGACCTGCGACGGGCCGGTGTCGGACGCGTACCGGTCCGGGCGCGCGGTGCAGCGCGCCCACCTGCGGCTGGCCCCCGGCCGTACCGTGACCGTCGACAAGACCGTCGCCGTGCACACCTCCCACGACCCGGCGATCAGCGACCCGCTGCGCGCGGCCGTGGACCGGGTGGGCGCCGCGCCCGGCTTCGACGAACTGCTGGAGTCGCACCTGACGGCGTGGGACCAGCTGTGGCGGCGGGCCGAGCTGGACGTGCCCGGGGAAGCGGGCCGCGTCCTGCGGCTGCATCTCTTCCACGTGCTCCAGACCCTCTCCCCGCACACCGCCGACCTCGACGTCGGGGTACCGGCGAGGGGACTGCACGGCGAGGCGTACCGCGGGCACGTCTTCTGGGACGAGCTGTTCGTCCTGCCCTATCTCGACCTGCACTTCCCCGAGGTCTCGCGCGCCCTGCTGCGCTACCGTCACCGCCGTCTGGACCGGGCCCGCGCCTCGGCCCGCGCCATCGGCCGGCGCGGCGCGCTGTACCCGTGGCAGAGCGGCAGCGACGGCCGCGAGGAGACACAGGAACTGCATCTCAACCCGTGCTCGGGGCGCTGGCTGCCGGACCACTCCCGGCTCCAGCACCACGTCGGCTCGGCGATCGCGTACAACGTGTGGCGGTACTGCGAGGCCAGCGGTGACACCGAGTTCCTGCACACCAAGGGCGCCGAGACGCTGCTGGAGATCGCCCGCTTCTGGGCCGACTCGGCCGTCTGGGACGAGGACATGGGCCGCCACCGTATTCGGGGGGTGGTCGGCCCCGACGAGTACCACGACGCCTACCCGGAAGCCGAGCGGCCCGGCCTCGACGACAACGCGTACACCAACGTCACCGCCGCCTGGGTCCTCACCCGTGCCCTGGACCTGCTGCGCACCCTGCCCGAGCCGCGCAGACGTGAACTGACGGAACGCACCGGCCTGGACGGCGGCGAACTCGAACAGTGGGAGGACGTCTCGCGCACCCTGCACGTGCCCTTCCACGACGGCGTCATCAGCCAGTTCGAGGGCTACGGCGACCTCGCCGAACTCGACTGGGACGGCTACCGGAAGCGGTACGGCGACATCCGCCGTCTGGATCGGATCCTGGAGGCCGAGGGCGACACCGTCAACCGCTACCGGGCCTCCAAGCAGGCCGACGCGCTGATGCTCGGCTACCTCTTCTCACCGGCCGAACTCCGCTCCCTCCTCGCCCGGCTGGGCCACCGCCTCGACGACGGCCGGTGGCAGCGCACTGTCGAGTACTACCTGCGCCGCACCAGCCACGGCTCCACCCTCAGCGGTCTGGTCCACGGCTGGGTGCTGGCACGGGCCCGGCGCGCGGACGCCTGGGCGTACTGCCAGGAGGCCCTGCTCGGTGACGTCGCCGACCTCCAGGGCGGTACCACCGGAGAGGGGATCCACCTGGGCGCCATGGCCGGCACCCTCGACCTCGTACAGCGCGGACTGACCGGCCTGGAGACCCGTGAGGGCGCGCTGTGGCTCGACCCGGTGCCACTGCCCGAGCTGTCGTCGTACACGTTCTCCCTGCGCTACCAGGGGCACTGGGGTGTACGGCTGCGGCTGGAGCACGGGTGCCTGGAGGTCGAGGTGCCGCCGTCCGACCGCGCGCCGATCGACATCCGGCTGCCGGACCGCACGGTGTCCGTGGCGCCCGGCGAGACGTGCCGACTGGCCCTGACGGACTGATCGCCCGGCCGGGGACGGGCCGGGGGCAGAGCGCACGGGCTGGACGAGGGCCGGTCGGCCCCCGCAAGGGACCTGGCAGCCCATCCCCGCGCGCGGGTCGCGGCGCCAGGCTGGAAGCAGGACGAAGAGCCGACCAGCCCGGAGGTGTCGTGATGGTGCTGCCCGTTGTCGCCGGAGTCGACGGTTCAGCCGAGAGCCTGGCCGCCGCCATGGGGGCACCTCCCACGCCCTTGAGGCAGTGGGGGAGGGCGGCCCGCGAGGCCGTACGGCGTGAGCGGCCGTTGCTTCTGGTGCACGCCTGGAACTGGCATCCGCGCCAGGAGGAGGGTGAGAGGGAGATCGCGAACGCGGCCCAGCGGCATCTGGCGCGGCGCTCACTGCGGCAGGCGGAGCAGCGGATCCGTGCCGTGTGCCCGGAGGTCCACCTCTCCGACGAACAGGTCGAGGGGCCCGCGACGGCGGCCCTGTTGAAGGTCGCCGACCAGGCCGAACTGACGGTGCTGGGCTCGCGCGGGCTGAGCGGCTTCACCGGGTTCCTGGTGGGTTCGGTCGCGCTCGGCGTCGTCGCGCGGGCCACCCGGCCCGTCGTCCTGGTCCGGGCGGACGAGGAGGCGGCTGACGAGCACCTCCCGGACCAGGACGACGGGAGCCCTTCGACGGACACCGGATACCGGGACGTCGTCCTCGCCCTCGACCTCTCCGACGCGTGCGACGAGGTCATCGAGTTCGCCTTCGAGGCGGCCCGGCTGCGCCACGCCCGTCTGCGGGCCGTGCACGCCTGGCAGGCGCCCGGTCCGCTGAGCCTCGGTGCCGGGGATGTCGGACTGGTGAAGGAGCCCCAGCAGTCCCACGAGTGGCTGGGCTTCCTCAAGGCCGTGCTTCAGGTGTGGCGCGACAAGTACCCCGACGTGGAGGTCCTGGAGAGCGTCGTCGAGGACAGGCCCACCACCGCGCTCGTACGGGCCGCGACCGGAACGAGTCTCCTCGTCGTCGGCCACCGCCTCACCGAGCGGCCGCTCGGCCCGCGCACCGGGCCGGTCACCCACGCGGCGATCCAACACGTCGGCTGTCCCGTGGCCGTCGTACCGCATCTGTGAGGGTTCACCGAACACCAACTGCACCAACATCGGCGATACGCCGACATACCTGACAACAAAGGGAGTTGACGACCATGCTGAAGCCTGTCGTGGCCGGTATCGACGGTTCGCGCGAGAGTATCGCCGCGGCCGACTGGGCGGCCCGGGAAGCCCTGCTGCGGGGACTGCCACTGCGTCTGGTGCACGCTTGGGAGGGCCTGCCCGAGGACGACGGCGACGCCGATCTGCCCGAGCTGCGCGCACCGCAGTACCACGCACGCCGGGTGCTGCGCACAGCCGTCGAACACCTCAACGACCGGTACCCGGGGCTGTACATCGCCGCCGAGCAGGTACGCAGGCAGCCCGGCCCGGCGCTGCTTGCCGAGGCGGAGAACGCCGAGCTGCTCGTCATCGGAAGCCAGGGGCTCGGCGGGGTCGGTGCCTTCATGTCCGGGTCGGTCGCGGGCGCCACCATGGCTCACGTGGACCGCCCGGTCGTCCTCGTCCGCGCCACCGAGACCGAGGCGGACGAACACCTGTCCGACGGTCCCCGGAAGGCGTCGGCCCGCACTCCCTACCGGGAGGTAGCGGTCGCTGTAGACACCGACGGCCCTTGCGACGACGTCCTGGACTTCGCCTTCCGCGCCGCCGAACTCCGGCACTCGCCGCTGCGCGCGGTGCACGCCTGGCACGTGCCGCTCAGCCGGGGCGTGGCGGGGGCGGAGGAACGGGCGCGGATCAGGGAGGAGGCGGAACGCGAACTGACCGCGCTCCTCGAACCCTGGCGCGCGAAGTACCCAGGCGTGACCGTCCACGAGACCCTGCACGAGGGGCGCGCCGGGCACGTCCTGGTGCGGGCCGCGGAGGGAGCCGGTCTGCTGGTCGTGGGCCGCCGCAGGCGCCGTGTCGGCGTCGGCCCGCACACCGGTCCGGTGGTGCACGCGCTGATCCACCACGTGCCCCGGCCCGTCGTGCTGGTGCCGCACGACTGAACGACCTGTCAGTGATGCCGGACGAACAGGGAAAAGGAGGGGCGGGCCGCTTCCAGCGGCCCGCCCCTCCTTTTCCTTTCTGTCTGTCGGTGTCAGTCGTGCGGGACCACGGCGACCGGGCTCACGGCGTGGTGCAGCACCGTGTGCGCGACGGGCCCGAGCTTCCACGTCAGGGGCGAGGTGTGCCGACGGCGGCCGATCACCATGAGCCGGCCGCGCGCGGAGGCGGACACCAGAGCCTGCGCGGCCGTACCCGTGACGACCTGTTCGACGACGACCGGCACGTCGGGGAACTTCTCCCGCCAGGGCGCCAACGCGGCACCGAGCAGGGCGCTTTCCTCGGCCTCGGCCCTGCCCTCGTGAGCGCGCGCCCGTACGGCACGCACACCGACGCCGTACGCCTGCGCGGCGGTGAACGCGAACTCCAGCACCGGGTCCGCGGCCGCCTCCGGGTCCCGTACGCCCACCACCACCTCGTCCCGTTCCGCTGCGGCCGGGTTCTCCCAGCTCTCCTCCACGGCCAGGTCGCCGGCCCGGACGGTGACAGTGGGGCACGGCGCGAGGCCCAGCACGTGCAGGCTGATGGAACCGAGCAGGAAGCCGGCCAGCGAGCCGTGCCCACGGGAGCCGAGCACCAGCACTGCCGCGTCCGCGGCGCGTTCGAGCAGCGCCTTGGCGGCGGGCTCCGACACCAGCTCCGTGGTCAGGTCGAGATCGGGGTGGCGGTGCAGCAACTCGGCCTGCGCGCGCCGCAGTACGTCCCGCCCGTACTGCTGCTTGCTGCGGGCCTCCTGCGGGATCGGCACGTTGAGCGGCTGGGTGGTCCACGAGTGCAGCAGGACCAGGGGCAGCCGCCTGCGGGCTGCCTCGTCGGCGGCCCACCATGCGGCGGTCACGCTCGCGGGGGAGCCGTCGAGTCCGACGACGACGGGGCCGACAGGTCCGGTCATGGCAAACCTCCTCGGTCTGGCGCGACCCGTCACACCCGGCCGCGCAGCACGGTCTTGTCCTGGCTACCAGCGTCACGGGACGGGCAACGGCCGGGACAGGGCCGGACGGTGTGCCGCAGGGGACCGACCGGCCCTGTCCCGGCCACCGTGCGTGAGGAGAGCCTGAGCCGAGGGAAACGGGACCGGGCTGCCGAGCTCGATGCCCCGCCGGGCGGCCCTTCGCCACGCGGACCGACCCGTCGCCGTGATCCGACCGGAGGAAGACTCACCATGGCCGAGCCGACGACCCTCACGAAGACCGCACACCCCGGAGCCGCCGAACCCCGTCCCGCAGCGGCCACGGACGCCCACCGGCTCGCCCCCGCAGAGTTGGCGGCCCTGCTCGGCGTCGACCCGGCAGCGGGCCTGGCCACAGAGGCCGCCGCCGAACGGGTGGCCGTCCAAGGCCCCAACCAGCTCGCCGAACCCGCCCGCCGCCCCGAGTGGCTGAAGTTCCTGGACCAGTTCCGCAACTGGCTCATCGGCATCCTGCTCCTGGCCGCCGTGGTGGCCGCCGCCATGGGAGACCTCAAGGACGCCATAGTCATCACCGTCGTCCTCCAGATCAACGCCGTCCTCGGCTACCTCCAGGAGCGCCGCGCCGAACGCAGCCTCGAAGCCCTGCGCCGGATGCTGGTGCCCACGGCCCGGGTCCGCCGCGACGGCACGGAACAGGTCGTGGCCGCACACACCCTCGTCCCCGGCGACCTCGTCCTCCTGGAGGCCGGCGACCGGGTCCCGGCCGACGGGCGGCTCGTCGTCGCCGAGTCGGTGGAGGCCGCCGAGGCCGCCCTGACCGGCGAGTCCCAGCCCGTCACGAAGAACACCGCGGCCACCGCCCCGGACATCCCGGACCCGGTACCGGTGGCCGAGCGCACCGGCATGCTCTTCATGAACACCTCCCTGACCCGCGGCCGGGCCGAGATCGTCGTCACCGCCACCGGCATGGACACCGAGCTCGGCACGATCGCCGCCGAGCTGCGCACCGGCACCGAACCGCCCAGCCCCCTCCAGATCCAGCTCGACAGCCTCGGCAAACGGCTCGCCCTGCTCAGCGGGGTCGCCGTGCTGCTGTACGCCCTCACCGCACTGGTCCGCGGCGAGTCGCTGTCCGACCTCGCGCTGCGCGCCGTGGCCCTGGCCGTCGCCGCGATCCCCGAGGGCCTACCCGCCGTACTCGCCCTGACGCTGGCCCTCGGGGTGCGCCGGATGGCCGGCCGGGGCGCCATCGTCAAACGCCTGGCCGCGGTGGAGTCGCTCGGCTCGGCCACGGTCGTGTGCAGCGACAAGACCGGCACCCTCACCCTCAACGAGATGACCGTACGGTCCCTGTGGACCGCCGGGAAGCACTACGACGTCACGGGCGAGGGATACGCGAAGCGCGGCGAGATACACACATCCGGCACCCAACAGCCGGTGCGAGCTGTCAAGTTGACGGATGCGCTGCTGCCGTTCGCCCTCTGCAACGACGCCCGCCTCACGGACGAGAGCGACGCAGGCGGGTCAGGCTTCGTCGGCGACCCGACCGAGGCCGCACTCGTCGTCCTCGCCGCGAAGGCCGGCCTGGACGCCGACCGCCTGCGCGCCGAGCGGCCCCGCACGGGCGAACTGCCCTTCGACGCGGCCACCAAGTACATGGCGACCTTCCACCCCGAACCCGACGGCCGCACCCGTGTCCTGGTGAAGGGCGCGGTGGACGTCCTGCTGGACCTGTGCGCGGACATCGTCACCGAGGACGGCGTCCGCCCCCTCGACGAGCCCCGCCGCGGCGAACTCCTGGCCGTCACCTCGCGGATGGGCGGCGCGGGCCTGCGCGTACTCGGCGCGGCCACGGCGCTGCTCGACGAGCCCCCGGCCGCCTACGACGCCTCCGCCCTGCCCGCCCTGACATTCCAGGCGGCCGTCGGGATCGCGGACCCGCCCCGCCCGCAGGCACGTGAGGCCATGGCGCTGTGCCGGACGGCCGGGGTCGCCGTCAAGATGATCACCGGGGACCACGCGGACACGGCGGCGGCGATCGCCCGCGAACTGGAGATCACCGGCGATGTCGTCACCGGCGCCGACCTGGACCGTATGACGGAGGACGAACTCGCCGCCCGCATCGACGACATCGGCGTCTTCGCGCGCGTCGCACCCCAGCACAAGGTCGCGATCGTACGGGCGCTGGCGAGCCGGGGCCACGTCGTCGCCATGACCGGGGACGGCGTCAACGACGCCGCCGCGCTGCGCGCCGCCCACATCGGGGTGGCCATGGGGCGCGGCGGCACCGACGTGGCCAAGGAAGCCGCCGACATGGTCCTCACCGACGACGACTTCTCCACCATCGTGCGGGCGGTGCGCGAGGGCCGCGCGATCTACGGCAACATCGTGAAGTTCGTACGCTTCCAGCTGGCCACCAACTTCGGGGCGATCCTGACCCTGCTGGGCGCCTCCCTGGCCGGACTGCCGGCCCCCCTCACCGCCGCCCAGCTCCTGTGGATCAACATCATCATGGACGGCCCGCCCGCGATGGCCCTGGCCGTCGACCCGGCCCGCGACGACGACATGCGCCACCCGCCCCGCGACCCCGGCGAACGCATCCTGGACGCCCGCCGCCTCCTCGCCATCTCCCGGGCCGGCGCGGTGATGGCCCTGGGCACGGTGACCCTGCTGGCCCTGGCCCGCCCCCGCGTCGGCACGGACACCGCCCTGACCATGGCGTTCACCACGTTCGTCCTGTTCCAGCTCTTCAACGCGCTGTGCGCACGCGCCGAGGGCGGCCCCCTGCTGGGCCGCCACCAACTGCGCAACCGCACCCTGTGGCTGTGCCTGACCGGCGTACTCGCCATCCAGGCCGCAGCGGTGCACCTCCCCTGGGCCCGCGACGCCTTCGGCACCGTGCCGCTCGACGCCGGGCAGTGGGCCGTGTGCGCGGCGACGGCGTCCACCGTGCTGGTCGCCGAACTGGTAGTACGCGCGGTGGGGGTGGCGTGGCGGCGCGGGCACGAGCCGGCCTCCCGGTCCCACCGCCGGAATGCGGCGCCTTGACCCGCCGTCCGCTGCCCGAGTCGGGCCTGGTGTCTTCACCGGCCCGGCTCGGGCGACGTCCGGGCGGCAGGCGCGGCCGTCGCTCCCCCAGCCCGGGAGTCCCGCTCACCGCCGCCGAGTGGGGTTGTTCACTGCCCTTTCCCCGGCGCGGTGTCCCCGCTCCAGATAGGGCCATTCCTCGGGGTGAGTCGCGATTCTGGCCCGCCGCCATGCCGTGTCGAAGGCAAGCCCCCCGCCACTCGCCCGTACCAGCCGCCATGCCCGCCAGCTCGTCCGCGGTGCCAGCACCCACCGCCACACCGAGGTGCTCACCCACCCCCCGTTTCACCGAGTTGCGCGTGCCCGTTGAGCAGGGACAGTGTCTTCGCGGCGTGCTGCGGACGCTTGGCGTGATCCATGCCGGCCGCCAGCAGCGTGTAGAGCATCAGCTTCTGGGACGGGTCGGGGAAGCTGCCGAGGAACTCCCGCAGCACCTCCAACGCCTCGTGATCGACAGTCCGTTCGTGTGCGGGGCGGTGCCGGGCGAACACCTCCGCCACTTTCTCGGCATCAGTGACAACAGCCGACAGCCTGGACCAGTCGCTGCCATCCCGCTCGATCCACCGCAGCAGCAGGGCGGCCGGATCGGCCAGCTCCGCCGCGACCGCGTCGGTCCTCTGCCGGCGCAGGGCGTCGGCCACGGCCTGCCCGCGCTGCGCGGCGAGCAGATCCGCCACGGCGGCCCGGTCGTCGGGCGCCAGGTCCAGGGCGACCTCGGCCCGGAACTCGACCGGAGGGTCGGTCGGCAATCGGCGCCGACGAGACAGGTGGCGGCCGACCGCATCCCGCGCGGAGGGCAGGTCCCACGGGTCGCACGACTGGGAGACATCGGCCGCCGCCTCTCGCAGGGCGCCCCGTACCGCCGCGGCGATCTCCGCGTCCGTGTCGGGGTAGGGCGGTGGGGTCAGCACCGTGGCCGTGATCCGCGCGGTGAAGCCGATGCCGGGACAGGCGCTGCGCAGCCGGGCCTCGAAGCGGGTCAGGCCGCGCCGTACCGCCCGGCGCGTACGGCGGCGCGCCCATGCCGAGGAGGCCACGGCTCAGAACTCCGCGGGAGCGTGTTCACGCGGAAGTCTCCCGGCCCCGGCAGACAGGGGTGCGGGCAGGCGCAGTTCCTTGCGCAGCTCGATCACCGCCTCGTCGTGCGCCACACCGGGCTCTCCGAAGACGAGAGCGGAGATCGGCGAGGAGTACAGGTGCTCCGTGACGACCTCGTCGAGGATCTCCGCCACGAACCGCGCCGGCACCTGCCCCGCCTGCCGTGCCCGGGCCCAGGCGAGCAGGAGCTCCCGGCACTCGGCGTCGACGCGGCTGTCGGACAGTGCCGCGTTCCATCCCCGCACCAGCGCCTGCCTGACGTCGTCCTGCTGCTCGGCGGCGGCCAGCATGACCTGCAGGACATACGGGTCGGCGCGGGGGTCCAGGAGGGAGAGGAACGCCCGGTGCCCGGCGAGGTGCTTCTTCTCGGTGGCCCATTTGATGACGGTGCTCCACACCCGCGGCAACTGGCCTTCGCGGGCCGCGATGTCCCTGAGCGCTCTCTGGGCCGTCCGTACGGCCTCGTCCGGTTCGGGCCGGTCGAGGACGTGCCGCAGCCGGACGAGGGCCTGGCGCGGGTAGTGCTGGGCGAAGGCGCCCTGGCAGACCAGGGCGACGACGGTCGCGACCGCTTCCGAGGACTCCTGCGCGGAGTCCAGCAGCAGGGCCCGCACCTCGGCGCCCAGGGTGTCCGCCTCGGCGGCGACGGTCAGGACTCGGGCGATCAGTTCGCGGTGCCCGGGGCTGTCGTCACCGTTGTCGATCCAGGCGTGCACCTTCCTGACCACACGTATGTCGTTCTCCGCGACGGCCAGTTCGACCAGGAGGTCACCGATGGCAGCCAGCCGGTCGGCGCCCGGGCCTCTGGGCGAGGTGACGGTGTCCAGCCAGCGCAGCAGGTGCGGGTGGATGTCTGCGCGCTGCTGCCACAGGTGCAGCAGGACCGCACGGGCGTATCCGGGCTTGTGGCCGAGGGAAACGATCCGCCCGCGGACCTCGGCCCCCATCGCCGTCAGCCGGCTGGTCAGGTCCGGCCCGGTCAGAATCGTGCGGACATCGGTCTCCCGGTCCTCGCCCAGCAGGCTCCGGGCGCCGTCCTGCACCGTCAGCGCGTCCTTGCCGTCGAGGAAGAGGGAGGAGACGAGCAGCGCACGGTCGTCCGGGTTGTCCTCAGTGCTCGCGAAGACACTCCGCACGTCCGAGCGCCACTCCCGGAAGGTGCTCACGGCCCTGTCCAGGCTCTGCGGGGAGTCGTCGGCGGAGGCGAGGGTGGCGGCCAGCCGGGCCGCATCGGCCGGACGGCTGCCGTCGGTCAGCAGGTGCGCCGCCTCACCGCCCGGATCCGTGTCCTTGTCCGGCGGCACGGTGTCGAGCCAGCGGACCCGGTCCGGCCGACGATGCACGTACTCCAGGTGCGCCCTGGCCACCCGGTGGGCGGACGGCCGGGCCGTGGCACGCGCGACGACGCCGGCGACCGCACCCGAGACCGCCTCGGGCCAGCCGTGCTCGTCGGCAATCACCACGAGGAAGGAGCCCGAGAACCTCAACCCCTCCGCGTAACCCACCAGCTGCTCGGCGACGCTGCCGGGCTTCTGCCAGGAACCGATCTCCGCGGCCACGTCCAGCAGATAGCCCGTACCCGGCTCGTCGGGCAGCACCGAGACGTCCGGGAAACCCGGCCTCTCCCAGTCGGGCACGATCTCCCGAAGGCTCAATGCCTGCCCCCGGGCGTTCTCCTCCGCCCTGGAGACCTCCCACAGGGCCTTGATCCCGGCGGTGCGCTTGCCGTATCCCGGAGGACCGGCGACGACGGCCAGCCGGGGCCCGCTCCCGGTCAGCCGCTCAAGCGCCCTGGCCGCGGTCCGTGTGCTCCCGTCCCGCACGCTCACGTCCACCCATGCCAGTCGTACGGCGTCCAGCTCGGCCTGTGGGATGTCGGCCACCGGCAGCTGGGGTCTGCTCGTCATCGAGACGGAGCCCGCGGCCACGATGATCTTCGAGTTCTGGTTGTTGCCCACCTCCACCCGGAAACCGGCGGGCTCCGGGTGGATCACGGCGGAGGACGGCGAGGACGGCGAGGACGACGGTGGTGATGACGGGGGCGGCGGTACGGCCCCGGAACCGGTCCCCTCGCTCACCGGCTCTGCTCCGGCGCGCGGTAGTGGAAGCCACCCGACGCGTTGATGTCACCGGCCGAGATGACGACCTGGCTGTGGGAGTTGTGGTGCACGCTCGTCGACGCCCCGTCCCGCCCGCCGTCTCCCCTGAACTGGCCGACCAGGTCCCGCAACTCCTGTGCCGCGTCCGGATGCTTCTGCAGGAACGCCGCCAGCTGGATCACCAGCTCCCCGCGCAGCCGCTCCTCCACCGTCCCGCGCTCGCTCTCGGCGCTGTCGACGAGCCGCTGCCGCGCCGCGTCGACCAGCCGCAGCTCCTGCTCGGCACTCTCCTCCCCACCCCGCCGGAACAGCCGGGCCACACCGCCCCGCACGGATTCCCACGTGCTCTTGGCCATCTCGGTGACCAGGGCCGCAGCCCCCAGACCCGCAACCTGCATGATGTCCAACGCGTCCCCCATGGTCAGTGCCGTTACCCCCGCTCGACGGGCGGGCAGAGGCCGACGACATAGTCGACACATCAGGGTGGATGTCCGTTCACAGGTCGGCAATCGAAAGTATTTGCCACATACCTGAATGAGTAATTATCAAGCGGGCGGATCCGGCCTGTTCGGATCCAGGTCGTGAAGTGCCGGGCCGGGTCGTGCACCGTGCGCCGCAGGACGGAAGACCGGTCAGGCTTCAGGTACGGCGCAACCTGGCCAAAGCACCACTCCAGGTGATTGTCCTGAAGTAGCCGAAGTAGTCGGATGTGCCGGTAGAGGGCCCGGTGCGCGAAGGTTGCTCCCATGTCGACCGCTCGGCCCCGCGATGAACAGGCACTGAGCGGCTGACGTCAAGGGCCGGAGGGTGGGGCGGACGGAAGCACGAAGGGGAGGAACGCCAGACGGATCTCCCGGCCGTCGTCCTGCGCGGAGGCGAAGACGAAGTCATGCCGCCCGTCCTCCTTGGAAGGGAGCTTCTCCTTGCAGAGCGGGTGCCGGCCGATGCAGTCGGCCGCCTTGCGGATGACTTCGCCGGGGTTTCCCTCGCGGATGAACAACAGGAGGGCCGCCTTGCTGTCACGCCAGACGAGGTAACGTCCCAGCAACTGCTCGTCGAGCGCTTTGGTGATCGCCTTGGGGCCTTTCCAGTTCTTGCAGTCGGCGATGAAGATGTTCCTGTCGTCGACCCGGATGAGAATGTCGGTCTTCCCATGACCGTTGAAGACCTCGCCCGCGGCCTGCCCCTCGAAGTGCGTGTTGAGCGTGAACAGCAACTGGTTCCGGATGTCCTCCTCACCCATCTTGGCTGCGGTGGGCAGACTCCGCTCCAGCCCGTTGCGGAAGAGGACGATGACCCTGATGGCCGCCTCGTAGTCGCCGACGGACAACTCGGGCTCAGGCCGGTACGGACCTGACCCGTCAGGGCGCGGGCGAGGCGTGATCCTGGGGCGGTTGACCGGAACGGCATGCAAGGGCGCCCCCTGCCGCTGCCGGACAGGGAACCCGAGTGCCGCCTCCATCCCGCGGTCGGCGAGCAACTTGGCCCGACGTTCGGCGAGCAGGCGTATCGAAAGGGCGCCCAGCTCCGCGTTATGAGGGTCGATCAGTTCCCGTGCCCAGCCCAAGTGCTTCTCCACGGCTTCGAGTTCCTCCTCGAAGCGGCGGCGTGCCGCGTCGATGTCCCCTGGTGGCCCGCTCCAGCGGATGCGGAGTTCGTTCTCGGCGACCGTCGTGTACCAGTCACGCATCGAATGCCTGCTGGGCTTGAGCAGAAAGACCCGCGCCTCCCCATGAAAGGGGACCGCGATCTGCAGCACCGTGAGCTGACGCTCGTGGGGGCGACCGGCAATGTCGGGGACGACCACGATCTCCTCCCCGACCGGAAGCTGCTGGATCCCCTCGCGGTCGAGGACGGGGCAGGGCACGCTGTACTTCTGGACCAGGTGGTCGACGATCTCGGTCTGCGAGGTCCGCAGCAGGTCATCCGCCAGCCAGCTCTGCACTTCCTTCTTCATCCTGGTCAATTCGCCGTACAGAACCTGGCGAAGGTCCTTTTCACCGAACATCGAGGCCCGCCAGAAGGAGATGTCACTGATCGCCATGAGGCTATTGTCCGTCCACCGAGACAGATGAGGCGGCTGCCGAAGCCCGTGGAGGGCGGGGAGAACGCCGAAGCCCGCGATCGTCCACGTTCACGTTGAACCGCTTGACATGAAGGACGGTCGGACTCCTGAACCGCCACGGGCCAGTTCGCCATGGAGGTTTCAACGTCGATCCTGCGCCAGGGCCCCCCGACGGTCCACACCGGCACCGCCCCCAGCCTGGCTGTCGCTCCGTTCCACACAGCAAAGAGCGTCACAGCCTCCCGGGGTTCGCCGTCCCGCCCGCAGCGGCGGCCCGGACCGCGGCCGGCCCCGGCCAGAGCTGTAAGTCGAGGGCGTCCTCCAGCCTGGTGAGGGTGCCGATGTCGGGGAGGACCTCGCCGTTCAGGACGCGGGCGACGGTGGAGTGGGCGACCTGTGCCATCTCAGCGAGGCCCCGCAGGGACAGCTCGCGCGATCGCATCGTCCGGTCCAGGTCACGGGCGAGCAGCAGACCGCAGTGTGCGCTCAGTGGGGCGGTGGGAGCGAGGACCACCTGGGGCCAGGGACCGTCCGTCACATAGAAGAGGGGGAATTTGTCGTTGTTGCTGCGGGGCATGGCCCGCATCGTGCCATGCGGCCAAGGCTGCTTTCGGCAGACCGAAAGGCCGCCGGGCCCTGCCGGAACCCGGTGGAGAAAGCCGGGCCGTACGGGTCCTGCCAAGCAGTGCACACCGCGGCACCCCCCCCTTGCCGGCCACCACTCCGGCCGCCTCCCTCAGGAACCCTCAAGGCAGCAGACATCCGCCCCTGCTCCTTGCGCACAGAGCAAATACCCTCACTAATGCGACAGTTGGGGATTCCTCCGGGGCTCCGATTCGCCAACCCGCGTACAAGCAGCGCCTCTTAGGCTTTATGATCATGCTCAATCGGTCCTGCGCAGTGGGTCACCTGGCCCTTCGCGCAGCATGACGAGTCATCAGGTAGGGCTGGTCACAGACCGGTTAGCCTCTCGGCACGCCACATGCAAGGGGCCGGGATGGTGCGGCGGATTCGGTCTCGCACGCGGATGAGGAGGGTGAGTTGAGCGACTCGGACACGAAGTTCACGCTGCCGTTCATCGCCCATCTGCAGCAGATCGTCGGTATCGAGCGGGCCCAGCTGGAGAAGGCCGACACCGCAGTGGCCGACACTGCGGCGGCCGTCGCAGAGGCCGAACGGATTCTGCAAGAGGCACTCGACGGTCAGCGTGTCGCGCTCGGGGAGCAGCGCGTCGCGGCCGAGCGGTACGAGGCGGTCCTGGCGACCGTCCAGGCCGCCGAGTCCTACGCGTCCGAGCTGGGCCTCACCGACACACCGCCGACCGACGCCGCCGAACCCGGGGCCGATGCCACGCACCCGCAGGGTCCGGCGTCTTCCGGGACTCTCGCCCATCTGATCGTGGACGTGCTGGAGCCGGGCAAGGACATCACGGTTCCCGAGATCTACGAGAAGGTGTGGGCGCTGCGGCCCGAGGTCGCGAACAACGCGGTCCGCGCGGCGCTGTCGCAACTACACAAGGCCGGCCGTGTGGAGAACGTCCGCCGGGGTGTCTACCGTCTCCTGAAGCTTCCGGAGGACCACACGACGGCCAGGTGACGATCGCTCCGTATCACCCCAGGGACGTGCGCAAGAGAAGGGGTGCCGCCAGGACCGGCCAGGGTCCGGCGACACCCGCGACACGTCAGCTGAGGGCCCACGTATCGGGTTCATTTTAGCCCTGGGTATTCAGCGGAGTTGGGTGACCTGACGCCCCGATAGCAGAAAGGTGCCGTTGACCTGCGAGGATGCGAGTGTCTAGTACTACAGCCGTGACTCGTTCCCGTGTCCGGTCCGTGTGTGACGCGTTGTCCGGTTCGTGGATACGGAACGGGCGGTGCTGGTCTGGGCGGGCTGGTTCGATGACTTCTTCGCCTCTTTGGCGGGGGTCTTCGGGCGGGTCGAGCCGCGCCGGATGGCGATGTCGTATGTGAAGGCGTTGATCGCGCCGGTCGAGCGGAAAAACGGCTGGCAGATCGCTGAGCATGTCGGGCACGCGACGCCGGACCGGGTGCAGTGGTTCCTGGCGCGTTCGACCTGGTGCGCGGATCAACTCCGCGACGCTCTGCGGTTGTTCGTCGTGCAGTTCCTGGCCCGCCCGGACGGGGTGCTGGTGCTGGACGAGACAGCGTTCTTGAAGAAGGGCCGGATGTCGGCCGGGGTGGCCCCGCAGTACGCCGGGATCACCGGGCAGATCGAGAACTGCCAGGTCGCGGTGTTCTGTGCCTACGCCACCGACACCGGCAGGGCGTTGATCGACCGCGAGCTGTACCTGCCGGCCGCATGGTGCGAGGACGCCGGTCGCTGCCAGCTCCAGCGCATCCCCCGCCCCCGCGCGAAGGCCGTGGTCACCAAGCCCGAACTGGGGCGGCGCATGGTCGAACGGTGCCGCCGGGCCAGGGTCCCGTTCGGATGGGTGGCCGCCGACAGTGCCTACGGCCAGGACCGCAAGCTCCGTGCCGCCCTCGAACGCCGCCGCATCCCCTACGTCATGGCCGTCCCGGTCGACGAGACCGTGCACACCCGCGGCACCGGAAACCTGCGCGTGGATGCGTTCGCCGCCGCCGTCCCGCTCCTGTTCGAGCGCCGCTCGTGCGGAGCCGGCGCCAAGGGGCCGCGCTCCTACGACTGGGCACTGGCCGAGGTCACCTGGCCCGGCGGCGCCGAGGGCGGCCCCCGCCGCGGCTACGTCCATCTCCTGCTGGTGCGGCGCTCGGTCACCGACCCCACCCGGATCGCCTACTTCGCCGTCCACGCCAGGGCCGGCACCCCGATCGGCGAGATCGTGCGCGTGATGGGCCTGCGCTGGAGTATCGAGGACTGCTTCGAGACCGCGAAGTCCGACTGCGGCCTGGACCACTACGAAGTCCGCACCTGGGACGCCTGGCACCGCCACATCACCCTGTCCATGGCCGCCCTCGCCTTCCTGACCATCACCGACACCCGCACCCGCCACCTCCCAGAACCCGACAGCACTGCCGACCTGCCCACGCCGACCGATCCGGCCAGGACCTCCGAAAAGGGGGAACACCGAGGGCTGTTGAAAAGCTGATCCGCTACACCGCCGAAGAGATCCGCCGCCTGCTCAACCGGCTCCTCTGGGCCACCGCACCCCCACCGCCGGCAACCGTGATCAAGCAGTCACGCTGGCGCCGCACCCACCAGACCCGCGCACAACGCTGCCACTACACCACCCGCGACAGACGAGATCACGAGTCACGGCTGTAGTACTAGGTCGTATCCGTGGCAGAGAGCAAGGCACCTTTCTGGTGGTCGAGAGTACAGGGTGGGATCGTCGGCTGTCCGTGGTGGCTGACGGGAAGAGGCTGGTCGGGCATGTCGGAGCGGTGCTGCTGCGCCGGTGCGCGGACCGTACAGGGCTGAGCGGGGCGCTGGCCCGGGTGTTGCCGTCCAGCACGGCAGTCGGCTGGCGGGACCGTGCCGGGGTACTGGTGCACCTGGCGATCGCGATCGTGCTGGGGGCGGCGAACCTGTCGGAGGCCGAGCAGCTCCAGCTTCATCACCGGCCGTTGTTCGGGCGTTCGGCCTCGGATTCCACTGCCCGGCGCACGCTGGCCGCGCTCGACGAGGCCGCCCTGGCGAAGATCGCAAAGGCGCGGGCGCGGGTGCGTCGGCACGTGTGGAGTCTGCTGCATCTGCGGCCGGGCGGCTTCCCGTGGCTGACGGTGGCGGGCAAGCGGCTGTGCGGCTGGATCGTCATCGACCTCGATGCCACCGTCATCACCTCGGCGTCGAAGAAGGCCGGGGCTGCGGTCACCTTCAAAAAGACGTTCGGGTTTCATCCGCTGGCCGCGTGGTGCGCCAACACCACAGAGTCCCTGGCCATGCTCCTGCGGCCGGGGAACTCCGGGGCCAACACGGTGGCCGACCACCTCGCCGTGCTCACCGAGGCCCTCGCCCAGATCCCCGGCTCCTCGGCAGCCAAGATCCTCGTCCGAGTGGACGGCGCCGGAGCCACCCACGGGCTCCTGGAGCACCTGGAAGCGTTGAACACCACGCGGCGCACAGTGCGTTACACCGTCGGCTGGAAGATCACCGATGACGACGAGAGAGCCATCGCAAAGCTGCCCGAGACCGCCTGGGAGACCTCCGTGCACCAAGACGGCAGTCTCCAGGAGGGCTACTTCGTCGCCGAGTTGACCGGGGTGAACACCCGTGAGGGCTGGCCGGAGGGGATGCGGCTGATCGTGCGCCGTGTCAAGCCCACCCGGCGGCACCTGAAGAAGCTGACCGCGTTCGAGAAGCAGACCGGCTGGCGCTACTGCATCACCGCGACCAACATCGGCCGCATGTGGGGCGTCGCAGGCTCAGGCCACGCCCAGTTCCTGGACGTGCTGCACCGCTCCCACGCCGGCGTCGAGGACCGGGTGCGCACCAACAAGGCGATGGGGCTGGGGAATCTGCCGTCCGCCTCGTGGGAGGTGAACCGCGGCTGGATGCTCGCTGCGAACCTCGCCGCCGATCTCGACGCCTGGGTGCGGCTGCTGGCCCTGCACGACATCGACGACCTGGCCGACGCCGAGCCGGACACTATGCGCTTCCGCCTCTACCACCTGCCCGCCCGCCTCGCCGACCACGCCCGCCGCCGATGGCTGCGGATCGAGCGGACCTGGCCCTGGGCGACCGCGTTCACCACCTGCTGGCAGCGGCTCACCGCCCTCCCAGCCGTCACCTGACGATCGGCCGCCAGCCCCGACGAAGACCAGGAAGGAGCAGGACCCGCACTCTCCGGGAGCCGTGGACCCCGGCGCAGCCGCAGCGATACGCGAAGGCCCCGCCCGCAATCACGCGGAACAAACAGGGCAAACCGATCGCCCGGTCAGGCAATCAAAGCCGCTGACGAATCGAGGTTAGAGCATGATCATGTTCTGTTCGATCAGCGTGCCCGCTGCTCACACCGGCCCTCAGCAGTAAATCCCTTTAATTACGCATATATTCTGAGGGCCACAATGAATTCGTTCCATCCTCCCTGTCTCCGAGCCGGCCTCATACCGGCTCCGGCGGTGTCCGCTCCCGTCCAGGCAGGCGGTGCCCGGTGACCGCTCCCGGGGCTCAGTCTCCGTACGTGATGCCGAGCGAACGCCTCGCTACGCGGCGCCAGCTCGAAGTGGTGGATGTCCTGGGCGAACTCGGCGGCCCCCAGCGCCACCCCGTGCCCGCCCAGGTTCTGGCGTCCCGGCTCGACATCACGCCGAAGACCGTCAGCAGGACGGCGGCGTTCCTCGTCCACGGCGGGCTCCTCCGGCCCGGCCGGGGCGAATGGGCACTGACCGAGATCGGCTACTCCCTCGCCCGCCTGCGGTCCACCGATTCCGCGCGTGCCCGGCTCCTGCTCCACGACCACTGGCAGGACAGCTGGTTCCATCAGCGCGCGCTCGAGCGGCTGACGCCCGGACCTGCGGAAGAGGCGGAACTCGCCGCCCACCTGGGTTCCGGTCTGTCCGCGACACCCGAGCGCGGCGCGTTCCTGGTCGAGTGGATGGCGTACGCCTTGCTGATCGACCGTGACGAGCACGGGCGCGTCACCCTGCCCGCCAGGCAGCAGGCCGAGCAGCAGGCAGCCTCGGCTCCTCGCCCTCCGGAGCAGACAGGGCCGCCCGGAGTCCTGTTCCCCTTCCTGAGCATGCCTGCCGAGGCGTTCTCCGCACTGCCCGACGCCGAGTTCCTCGCGCTGCTGCAGGCGTACCGGACAGTCTTCGTGAAGCTCACGCCGAGCCTCCAGCAGTCCGGGAACTGACCGAGCGTCCCTTTCCCCGGCAGGGGTGCTGCGGCCCGCCGTCGAGCGGCCCGCACCCCCACCTTCACCCGCGCATCGTGTCCTTGATGCGCTGCGCCTGTGCCGCCTGAGAGCCCTCTGACAGCTCCGGCACGCCGCCCTGCCGGCATGCCGTGACCGCTGCTGCCCGCACGGCGTTCGCTCTCCTCTTCACTCTTCCACGCCCTTCCTGTTGCCGCGGAGATCAGCCATGCCCAGGGTGTCGCATGTACGGAACACCACCTTTTTCCAGGATTTCTCATCTTCTTTCAGGTATTCCGCCATGCGGGAGCCGGGGGAAGGCGCGGTGGTGCCGCCTTGGCGAAGGGACCTCATCGTGGGCAGCGACCTGTCTCTCACCCACGCGTTCGGCCGGGTCTGGGACGAATGGCAGACCATGGCCGCCCGCGGCGAGTTCACCGAGCAGACACTGGACAAGTTCGGCCTGCTGCTGAGGCGCAGTGAGCGCTACATGCACCTACGCGGCGCGGTCGTCCTGGACGACGTGACCGCGGATCTCGCGGAGGACTTCGTGACCGCCCGGGGCCGCAGCCGACACGGTCGTGTCACCGATGCCGCGGCCTCGACGATGCTGGGGCGGCGCTCGGTCCTGCGGATCGCCTTCCGCACCCTGCGCGAACTCGGGCTGAGCGACACCGACCCCACCCGGGACATCGTCCTGCCCTCCCGCCCGAACGGTGAGGTCCGGCCGCTGGTGGAGGGCGAGGTCATCGACCTGCGTCACCACGCCTCCTTCATCGACCGGCCCCGCCGTCACGGGGCTGCCGCCGCGCTCGCCCTGGCGGGCGGCCCCAGTGAGCGACTCTGTCGGGAATCTTGAGGATGGGCAGTTAACGATCGTGACGTTGCGTCAGGCTCGTTGGAACGTTCCGCCCTCGTTCCCCAGGAGCCCGATGTGTCCCTCCAGCCTCACTCCGGAGCCGAGATCCCGCCGCTGACCGCCCGGGTTGCCCGCGCGGCCAACCCCAAAGGCACCACCGCGATGTGGATCCGCGACCGCCTCGACGGCCTCTGGAGCGACGAGGACTTCACCGCCTGGTACCCGCGTGACGGCCGACCTGGGCTCTCACCCGCCCAACTCGCCACCGTCTGCGTGCTGCAGTACGCGATGAACCTCTCCGACCGCCAGGCCGCCGAGGCAGTGCGCTGCCGAATCGACTTCAAGTACGCCCTCGGCCTGGACCTGGACGATCCCGGCTTCCACCACAGCGTCCTGTCCGACTTCCGCGACCGGCTCGCCGAAGGCGACCGCGCCGACCGGCTACTGGGCCTCGCACTCACCCGGATCCGACGGGCCGGCCTGCTCAAAGGGCGGGTCACGCAGCGCACCGACTCCACCCACGTCCTGTCCGCCGCACGGGAGCTGACCCGCCTGGAGCTGGCGTGCGAGGCGGTCCGCGCCGTGCTGGAAGAGGCGGCCCGCGACGCGCCAGAGGTGCTGGACGAGCTGGTCACCGCCGAATGGGCCCAACGCTACGGCCGGCCGGTTCGCCTGTGCTCCCAGCCCAGCCACCCCGTCGCCCGCCTGGAGCAGGTGGGCAACGACGCCCGCGAACTGCTGTACCGTCTCGACGCCCGGTTCCCCGGCGGCGCTCCGGCGCAGGCGAACGTGCTCCGAACGATCCTGGTGCAGCACTTCTTGGTGGATGCCAAGGGGCGGTTCAGGCCGCGCACGAAACGCGACGGCCAGCCGCCCTCCCGAGTCCGAATCGAATCCCCGTACGAGACCGAGGCCCGCTGCACCATGCGCGGTGACACACGCTGGACCGGCTACCTCGTGCACCTGACCGAGACCTGCGACGACAAGCGGGTCAACATCATCACCGACGTGGCCACGGCCGTCTCCAGCGCGGACAGCCAGGCGCTGCCCGGCATCCACGCCCGCCTCAGGCGACGGCGTCTACTGCCGAATCGGCACTTGGTCGACGGCGGCTACACCTCCGTGGCCGGCATGGACGAAGCCGCCCGCCTGCACCGCGTCACCCTGATCGGGCCGCTTCCGCCCAGCACCACCCCGCAGCACCGGGCAGGGGACGGCTTCGGCCGGGAGAACTTCATCATCGACTTCGACCAGCGCGAGGTGACCTGCCCCAACGGGCAGGTCAGCGGCAACTGGCAGGACCTGCCGACAGTCGAGCCGACCAAGGTCACAGTCCGGTTCGACGCCCGCCAGTGCGGCCGCTGCCCCGAGCGGGCCAAGTGCACTCCGGGCCGGTTTCGCAGCCTGTACTTCCCGACACGGCGCCTGTACGAACTCCAGGTCAAGAACCGGGCCGATCAGCAGGATGCGGACTGGCGCCGGCTCTACAGGCGGCGCTCGGGGGCCGAGGGCACCATCGAGGAGTTCGCGGACGGCCACCGCGGACGCCGGTGCCGCTACCGCGGCCTGGCCAAGACGCACGTCCAGCACGTCCTGACCGCACTCGCGATCAACATCGAGCGGCTGAGCCTTCAAGAACCCGCCGACAGCTCGTACCGGCCCCGCCCTCCCACAGCATTCCAGCAGTACCTCGACGCACGCGACTTACCCCGGCCGCTGTGGTGGCGCCAAGGGAAGTGACGCCCGTCCTCAAGATCCCCGACAGAGTCGCTCAGTGGGGAGATCGGGCACATCCGGGTGTGCGACCTCGACCTGGAGGGGCGCCGTGTGTGGATGCACGGGGCCACCAAGGTGGACGCGCGCTGGTGCCCGCTGGACGACTGGTCCCTGAACGTCCTGGCCCACCGTGCCAAGTTCGTCAGCGCCCGCCGACTGCGCCCCGAACTGGCACCCCAGACCCGTCTGGCCGTATCCGACAAGCCCGCCCCCGACCACGTCCTGCAATCGCGCGTCTGCGTCGCGCTGCGCAACCTCCTGACATGGATCGGTCTGCCCGTCGAGGAAGAGGACGTCAAGCCCGCCTCCATCACCGCCTGGGCCGGCGTCCAGGAGTTCGAGCGCACCGGGCGCATCGAGGACGCCGCCCGCCTTCTGGGCCTGCGCTCCCTGGACAGCACCGCCTCCGTCATCGGCCACACCTGGCGCACCGCCGCTCCGAACGGCCAGGAGGAGCCCGGTGCCTGACGACATATTCGGCGACGCACTGGCCCAGGACCTGCGCCCCTCCAGAAAGCGCCAGCTGCGCGACAGCGACCAGCGCAGCCGACAGCAGCGGATCGCGGACTGTCTCGACGACCCCCTCTTCCACGAGATGGCCGAGTTCCTGCCCGCCCCGGCCGACCGCGGCCGGCCCCGCAGGTACCCGGCCGTTGTGTACGTACTGCTCTCCGCCCTGATGACCGTCACCGGTTCCAAGCGCTCCGCTGTCGGCTCGCTCGACCCCAAGCAGTGGCGCTCCCTGCGTGCCTCCGTCCGCCGGCACTCCGGCCGCGTCGCCGCCGCCCGCCTACCGGACACACCGCCCAGCCGAGGCCAGTACCTGGACGCCGAAGAAAACATCCTGGCCCCTCACATCGACCTGCTGCAGGACCTCTTCGAGCAGCACGCCATCCAGCAGGCCCTGCACCAGGGCCTCTTCCCGGCGGACGCCGTACGCAACTGGTCCCGGCCCGAGCGCCGCCAGCTCCTCGTCGGAGACGCCACCGTCCCCAAGGCCCCCTCCAAGGCCGAACAGGCCGTCACCGTCGACCCGGTCACCGGTGAGATACGCGAGCACCGCGTCGACTCCGCCGCCCGGCTCTACGTCGAGAACGGCGAGAAGGAGAAACGTGTCGCACGGGGTACGAAGTGGTTCTTCGCCTCTGCCAGGGACGACGGCTACTGGCGACGCGTCATCCTGAGCGTCCGCCACGTCGCCGGCGGCGACTACGAGGACGAAGCCGCCGTCGCCGTACGCGCCTTCAGCCAGCTCAGCCACGTCCTGCCCGGCTGCATGGGCGTCGCCTACGACGGAGCCTTCCGCGGCGTGCACCGCGACGCCCTGGCCCGCCTCGGCCTGCTGGTCATCAACCTCCAGCACGGCTCCGTCGTCCCCCGCGCCTACGAACTGCTGCGCCCCGGACGCTGCCGCCACGACCTGTGGTGCGCCGACGGCCGCATCGCCGAACGCGTCCTCCTCGACGACGGCACCAGCACCCTCCTCCCCGTCCCCGTCACCCGCCTCGAACACCGCAAAGGCCGCACCAAATCACGCTGGTACCACCTGCTCCACATCCCCTGCCGCCACGGCGCCCACTCCCACCGCGTCCCGGTCGCCATCACCACCACCCCCGACGACCGCACCACCACCCACCCCGACACCGGCCGCAGAATCAGGAGCGACACCGAACGCGGCTTCCACCGCGCCGAACACCTCCAGCAGATCCCTGAAGGCACCCTCGCCCACCAGCAGCTCTACCCCTACCGCAGCGACGCCGAGTCCGTTCACAACCAGTTCGACAAGAGCCTGTGGAACGAACGCATGATCTCCTACGGCCTCGAACGCCAGAAAGTCTTCGCACTCGCCTTCGCCGCCGCCCAGAACGCCACCAGCCGCCGCCTCTTCCTCGAGCGACCGCCCGCCGCACAAACCATTGCCGCACAGCGGACAGCGGCGTAGCCCCACGACCACCGGTCGTATCCAGCGGCCGGACCACGCCCATGTCGTGGCTGGCGTTCCCTATACGCAGACCCCCGCCCACACTCCGGACGGGGGTCTTCGGCGCAAAACGCGTGCTGCCACGCATCGCCGCATGGTGCTGCGGCGCCCTGCGCGGAATCCCGACGATCTCGCCCTCGGAAAGGATCCGGAAAACCGCTGCGGACGCAATCGCGATCTTCCGGAACAGGTATCACCGCCGAAATTCCACTCGCCGAACGGGAACGCCTCATCGCTCAGATACCGGACCCAGTCGATCAGGATGTCCCAGCGCAGTGCGCCGACGATCACACTGGTCGACCCCTCGTACTGCCGCAATGAATCCGTCAGCAAGGAGAGAGAAGAAGAACAACAAGCCCAGGAACGCGAACCACGACCTTACGAAACCAGCGACACCGCCTATCGACACCGTCACAGAGCGGTCGCGCACACGGCCATGGACACATCCCCCAGGAGCAGCGTCGCGCCGGGTCAGTCCGCCGCACAGCCAAGCACACCCACAAGCCAACACAGGGAACGGAACGGACCAACCGCTCCCTCTTCCGTCCCCTTCAGCATCCACCGACCGTTCTGCATCAACGACGGAACCAGCAGGTCAGGAGCATCCACCCCCACCATCGGCCACTTCAGCCGCCATCCCCGCCACCCTCGCCCGCCCACATCCGCTACCCTGTCCTTGGTCAGTAGCCGGTACGCCATGTTGTCAGCCCGAGCAGCGATGCAGAGAACATGACACCACCACCGACCAGCAGGTTTGTGTCCTAGCCGAGAGTCTGCGTCCCAGACTTTCCGACAAGGTTTCCCACAAGCCTCTGCCTTCGTAGCTCAGGGGATAGAGCACCGCTCTCCTAAAGCGGGTGTCGCAGGTTCGAATCCTGCCGGGGGCACAACGCATTACCGCTCTGACCTGGGGTTTCTTCCCCAGGGAGGCGCTTATTCGGCCTCGGACTCTTCGTCCGGGGCCGTTTGCGTGAGCGGTGCGTGAGCGGACGGAGAGTTGATCTCCCGAATACCGCCCAACGGATCAGCATCATCTGGCACGGACTCCGGGCTGGGATGCTCCGCGCCGTCGGGCTCGGGCTACGCTTCAGGAGCGGTGTTCTCGGAGGTGGCGCGGGCTCGCGGTACGAGCCGGGCCGCGGCCTCGGCGATCGCCAGATCCGCCGCTTCAGGGAGCAGGCACTGCAGATCGTGCTTTGCCACGAGTGCCCGGAGCTGGTCCGGCCAGGTCTCCCGGATCGGAACAGCGAGAGCGGCCGGGGTACTCGGCCGTACCGGTCGGGACGACGAATTGAACGTGAAGCGTGGCGGCAGAGCAGGGCTACCGCTCCGCATAGCGAAGGAACTGCCACCCCAGTACTGCCAGGGCAAGTGTCTGAGCGAGGGAGACGATCACGAGTAGTGGCTGGACGGCGGCAGAGCACCAGAACGCGGTCACGCAGATCATCGGCAAGGCCAAGTACGTGAGCAGATCCACAGCGGTCTGTAGTCGCTTGCGCGTGGTGCGGCTCGCATCGTCGCGGTGGTAGATCTCCCAGCCGAACACTGCGCCGTGAGCGCCGCTGAGCTCGGCCAGCCGCGGTCCCAGTTGTTCGCGGATGTAGCGACCCACCGCCGAGATCTTCTCGTCGTTGACCAGGTAGGTCCAGCCCAGGACCAGGCAGATCACAGGGATGGTGAGCAGCAGTTGAGCCTGCCTGCTCTGGACGGTGATGGCCAGGACCGCGGTGGACGCGGCGAGTGTGAAGTAGAGCAGGTTGTCACGGAATCCTATCCGGGTTTTCTGCTCCTCCTTGATGCGGTCCGTACTCGGCCAGCAGCAGTCTGCTCTCAGTGAGGTCTTCTGGGGCGGTCATGGCCATTCCTGAGCTGGGAACCCGGCTGGGCTGATGAGTGGGTGGGCAGGGCTCCGGCGCTCCGGCCCCTGCCCACCCCAAGGACCCGGAAGAGTCAGTCGGCGGCGCGGAAGGGCGGCAGGTTGTTGGGGTTGTTTCGTTCGAGCCAACCCTTTCCGTCCGCCGCGATTCCCTCCAAGAGGCGGAAGGTGTGGGTGAAACCAGCCGAAGCGAGGTTGATCTCGGCGATTTCCCGGGCGTTTTCATCCGGTGCCAGTTGATGGGTGTCGGCGTCCTTGACACGAATGTTCCTGGCCGGCCCGTTGGTGAGGATGAGCTCCAGGTCGTAGCCAACATCGGTGCGTTCCGTGACCTGCACGGAGGAAAACGCGTCGAACCGATAGTTACTTCGCTGCTCTTTCTCGCGTTTCGCATCGGTGAAATCGAATTCCGTGCTGATTTCACGAACGCCATCCTGAGTGACCAGGAAAAGACGGAAGTTGTAGCGCGAGTATCGCCAAGGACCGCCCTTCACCCGCCCTCGCTTGTAGGGGCGTGCGGGTGTCATCAGGATGGCGTGGGTGATCAGGTCACGCCAGGTGAGTTGGTGGTGGCGGAGTGCTTCGTCGACGAACAGCGTCTTGTCGCACGTGAGCCAGTTCTCCATTTCCAGCTCGCTGGGTCGCGTGGTGTCCAGGAACGACTTCCAGTTCTGGTAAGCGACTTGCCGCGCGGTCAACTGCTCTTGATACTGCTGGGTTTCCTCGGCCATTCGGCGCTCTTCGCCTCGGGCCTCCAGCCACGAGAAAGCGGCCGCGCGTCCGGACAAGACCGCACCGACTACGGCCAGGACAGCCATCAGCAGCGACTCGCCGGAACCTGCAGCCACTGTTCCGAGCATGCCCAGAGTGGTGACGCCGAGAGCGATGAGGGCAATCACGCACAGCCCTTGCGCCACCGCAGCCGTCTGGTTCTGGCGACGTTGATCGAACAGAGTTCCTCTGTTGTGGCGGTCTCGGGCATCCTCGGCAAGATAGCGGATAAGCCAGTTGACCCGGTCCACGCTGATTCGGCTCTCGCGGTAGAGAAACGCGATCTCGGCGACGAGGCTATTACGGATGTGGATGGTATGACCGAGCCATTCCTGCGGGGCGAATCCATGCGGCGCGCGGACACTGAAGTAATGGTCGAACGAATGACGGACGCGGTTGGTGAACCCGTCCCCGGGAGAGGCGGGATCACGTGGGTGCGGGATGTGGGGCTGAGCGTTCTTGGCCTTCAGCTGATGTTCCCGGTACCACCATCGGCTCCCGGAGAAGGCCGCGGCCAGGCCCGCACCGAGCGCCACCAGCAACTCGATGACGGCTGCGGCCGGATTCGCGATCAGCGCCAGGATCCAGAGGAATGCGCTGCTGACGGCGAACAGTCCGGCGCGGACCGGGAGGGCTGCTCGGGCGGCAGCGGCGGTGCTCGGACGGGGCAGCATGGCCCGTGCCCCGATCGGGTCGGGTTCGAAATAGGCCCAGACCCGTTTGACCCGTTCGTTGGCGAAGCGATCCGTCTCGGCCCGTTCGCGGTTCTCGGCCCACAGACCGTCCTTCAGACCTCCGGTGAGTACGAGGTCGAAGTGGCGGAGGATCACGTCACGCCGACGAGGTGACAGGGCCCGCAGCCGCTCCAGTACGCGTCTTGTCTCGCCATCCGCGGTGCTGAGCATCGCCAGCAGTTCGAAGGCGATGCTCAGAGCGTCTTTCCACTCTCCGTCGACGTAGTTCCGTACGAGCCCGGAAGCATGGTGCAGCCGATGGAGTTCTTCTGTGCTGAGGTCGTGGTAGGCGCGTCCACTGAGCATGGCGAGCACCCAGTGGAAACGGACCTCCGCGTTGTCGTATCCGTGAGCGATCGCGTCACTGATCATGTCGCGGGCACGGCTGGGGATGCCATCCTCCAGGAAGCGGACACCGACGCTGTACTTCTCCTGAGGCGACGCATCAGGATGGACGAAGTAGACGTTGGAATCGTGTACGGTCTCGGCCTGGATTCCGACGGTGGAGTAACTGGCCGAATTGTTCGTGACAGGGCTTCCGTCGATCATGACAAGTCACCCGCCGCGACAACCAGTGGTGCCAGCCTGGAGACCAGCTCGGGAAACTCCGCGATCAGACCGCGTAACCTCTTGAGTGCCATGGTCGCCCTCTTGGACGATTCGGGCGTGCTCTCCCTTGCCGCCCGGCGGGCAAAGCCCAGTTCGGCCAGTGCCTCTCGGTAGGTGTCGTCGTCGGGGGCGCCGTCGGCGTGGTGACGATTCAAATGCTCCCGGAACCTGTCCAGTTCCGCGACCAAGTCCGCCGGACCGGTCACCTTCGGGTCCGCATTCACATAGACGCTGCTCCCGGTGACCGAGCCGGCCATGATGCCAACGGTGCTGTTGTGTGCGGTATTGCTGATGTGCTCCTTGAGTCCGTTGGCCGTACGTGCCTTGTCTGCCTGGGACATCGCGATCTGCTCCTGTTCTCCGACCAGTTCCACGGCCAGCCGTGTGGCGAATGCCGCCGCGCTCGCCGCCGCCCGTGGCTGCCAATTACGGTCCTCCGCGCTGCCCTTCGTACCGTCCGCCCGGTCGCTGATTCCTCGGATGATGGCCACCGGCGCCCCGTTGAGATGACCGGCCTGGGCCACACCGGCGGCCTCCATCTCGATCGCGAGCGCGTCGTTGTAGTGCTGCCGGATCCACCGCGCCTCGGCCGAGATCGTCGAGTTCTGCACGACCTCGCCGGCGGCGATCGCGCCGAAGTGCACGTGCGGCGCGCGCCCGTGACTGGGTGCGTAGTCGGCCCAGTCGTTCACACGAGCCAGATGCGAGGCGAGTTGGCTGATACCGTGCGCCGTCTCCCACACGCGGGGACGGGCCTTGAGTCCGTCGTCCTCGCTGGTCCCACCGTGGTAGGCGTACACGTGTGTCGCCATCACCACGTCGCCCAGCCTGGCGGTGTCCCACAGGGCACCTGCGACGCCGACGAACAACACGGCCACCGGCGAAAACTGCTGAATCGCACGCTCAGCGATCACCGCGGCGGAATGATTCCCCTTGTTCGCCAGACCGAGCGCGACACGACATGAAGTGCCCTGCACGGTTCCCACCTCGAACCGCGTTCCACGCTCATGACGGTGAAGCTGTGGACCGGCCAGTTTCCGGCGCACAGCCTCGTACTCGAGATTGAGGGCGGTGAGAATCACCACCAGGTCATTCGACATCTACTCCCCTTCCTCTCCCGTGTCCTCTTCCAACCCGGACGGCATGGGTCGGATCAGCGGTGGAGACAACACTGTCTTCGGCCCGGCTCGGTACAGCCGCGCGGGGCGTCCTCCCGTGGTTCTGCGCCCCGAGCCGGCGGGTATAAGGAATCCCTTTACAGCCTGGACTTTCCGGTAGAAATTACGGGTGTCGAGTTCGGTACCCCAAACCGCCTCGTACACCTTCTGCAACTCGGCTATGGTGAAGAGTTCTCCGCAGAATGCGGTGGCCAGCGCCGAGAATTCGAGCTTGGTACGAGCGCGTTCGATTCCGTCCGCCACAATCCGGCGGTGATCGAAGGCCAGTTCCAGCTCACCGGACAGGACGGATTCCGCCGGAACCCACGCGGCATCCACGGCATCTGTTCCCGCGACCGGTTCGGGGAGTCCCGGTGCGATCGCCAAGTAGGCCACAGAAACGACTCGTCCCCGTGGATCACGGGCCGCATCCCCGTAGATGGCCAACTGCTCAAGATGCACCGACCGGGCACCCAGAGCGGTTTCCTCACTCAACTCGCGGTGGGCGGCGTCCAGGATCTCCTCACCAGCGTGATTGAGGAATCCGCCAGGCAGAGCCTGCATCCCCTGAAAAGGGTCTTCGCCCCGCTCGACGAGCAGGACACACAGTCGCCCCTCACGCAGCGTCAGGATCACGAGATCGACCGTCAGCAGTACGGGGATGGGTGACCACGCGTCAACTTGCATACGGATTAAGCTACTTCAATTCCTGTCACTATGACAAGAATGGGTGTACGGAGGCCGTTGGCGCTGTAGGCGGTGGCGCGCCGAGCGCTCGACTCGGCGCCCGCTCCGCGGCCTGGTGTGGGCCGATCGTGGTCAGCTGGTTCGGTGTTGCGTCGAAGCAGCTCGGGGACAGGTACTTGCGTTCCTGGAAGGTGTGGAGAGCTGCCTGGACTGACGGTCGGACGGGGCCACGTCGGTGGAGCCGACGATCGCACGACAGGACAGACGCCGGACGAGGTGAAGTGGGAGCGCGGCATCGGACGGCCCAGGCACCTCGGCGACGCCGTAAGAGTGGCTCTCGCTCCGCCATCACGGCGGCGAGCGACATCTTCTGGGCTCGTTGCAGCCAACGGATCTCGGCCCAGTCCTCCAGTCAGCCTGATCTGCTCACGCCAGAACCATCGAATTCGACCGCGCTTCGGCGTTTCGGTGCGTCCCGCGGTCCGGGTTCTGCGACGGCTCACGTCGCCGAGTGGTGTGGCTGACAAGTCGACCGGCTCGCGTCGTTGCCGGTCGACCGCGGGGGGGTGCCCCTATCTGTTTCGTCAACCCTGGTGGGGCCGGCTTGTAGGGGTTGATCCTGGTTTTCGGGAACGTTCCGCGAAGCGGGATGTTCCCGGTGGATCGGGTGGCTGATGGGCAGCCCGGTGGCCGGCCAGGGCCGCAGTGGCCGTGCCGGTGCGCGGGTGTGATGGGGCCTGGAGGGCAGAGGCGGCGGAGGCGTCAGGCAGCGAGGCCGACATCGCCCGGGGTGCGTGCTTCGTAAAGAGCCCCAGTGCGGATCATCGCGTGGATGACGTTCACGCGCTGGCGGGCCAGGCGGAGGATCGCCTGGGTGTGGGTCTTGCCGCGTGCGCGCTGGCGGTCGTAGTAGATCCGGGAGGACGGGTCGGACTTGCAGCCGATCGCCGCGAACGCGGCCTGGAACAGGGCACGTTTGAGGAGCCGGTTGCCGCGGTGGGGTGCGTGCTCGCCACGAATCGAGGTGCCGGAGGACTTCGTGGCCGGGGCGAGCCCGGCGTAGGAGGCGAGGTGTCCGGAGCTGGGGAAACCGGTGCCGTCACCGATCGCGACGATCACGGCGGCCGTGGTCCTGACGCCCAGGCCGGGCAGCGACGTCAGGAGGTGGAAAAGAGGGAGGGCCTCCAGCAGGGCGGCGATCTCCTGCTCGGCCTGGCGGCGCTGGGTGTGGGCGGCGGCGAGCTGGGCGGCCAGACCGGGCACGATCAGCGCGGATGCCTCGGTGCCGGGAACGACGAGGGTCTGCTCGGCGAGCGCGTCGAAGATCTCGGTGGTGAGGTGATGGGCCTTGCGCGAACCGTGCACCTTGAGCAGGGCCTCGCAGCGGGCCCGGCCCAGCTTCTTCAGCCTCGCCGGGGAGCCGTGGCGCTGGAGGAGGGCCTGGATGTAGGGGTAGGCCAGGCGGGGGCCGAGGACGCGTTCGAGGGAAGGGTGGATCTGGGAGAGCAGGCCGCGCAGCCGGTTGGTGGTGCGGTTGACCTCGCTGGCCAGGTCGTTGTCGTAGCCGGTGAGCATGGTCAGCTCGGCCAGTACCTCGTCGTCGCGGTCCACCGCGCGCAGGGTGTGCGGCATGGTGCGGGCGGTCTCGGCGATCACGAACGCGTCGCGGGCATCGGTCTTGGCCTCACCCGGGTGCAGGTCGGCGGCCCGCCGCATCGACAGCCCCGGCAGGTAAGCCACCCGGCAGCCCGCCGCGCGGGCCACCGTCAGCGGCAGCGCACCGATGTTGGCGACCTGGTCCACGATCACCAGAACGGTGCCGAACTTCGCCACCAGCCTGGTGAACAGCTCCAGCAGTCGCGGCTCGGTGTTGGGCAGCCGCTTGTCGTGCACCGTTCTGCCGTCCTCGGTCCGGCCGTGGGCGTGGTGGAACTCCTTGCCCAGGTCCAGGCCGAGGAAGAGATCTATCGCGGTCGTGTCGACCATGCGCGCCTGCCCCTCGCCACTCGTCTCCTGAAACTCCCGGCCGTCCCTGCGGCACCACACGCCGGCAACCACGTTACGCAGACATGCCGCCCGTGAAGCGGCCCGGCATTGCGCCGGACCAGGCGGTCGTCAGGCCCCTCATCAGCGGTCAAGCGGTGCCCCGAAGCCCGGCGGCAACACCCCCCAGGTCATGCACTTCGACAGGGGGCACACAGCCATACCGGACCCGGGGGCCAGGCGCCCCGTTGCGGGGCCACGGAAAAGGTAACGGGGGTGGGCGTGAGCGAGATCAGCATGCCGCACGGACGGCAGACAGTACGCTGAATCCTGCGGGATCGGGCCCGCGGCACAGTGTCCGGGAGGTGCTTCATGACGGCCGAGATGGTGGCCCCGGCGTGGATGCATGAGCAGATCACGGCGGAGGTCTACGAGTCCTGGTCCGAGGAGCAGTGCGCCGGTATCGAGATCGTGGACGGGATGGTCGTCGTGAGTCCGAGCGCGTCCAAGCGGCACAACCGACTGGCGCGGATTCTCGCGAACGCCCTGGATGCCGCCGCGGGCCCGGAGTGGAACGCCGACACGGACTTCGACGTCCGGCTTCAGGACGTCCCGCTCACCAATCGTCGCCCGGACGTCGTCGTGTACCGCGCAGACACGATCGACATCACCCCGACCCGCCCTGAACACGTGCTGCTGGTCGCGGAGGTGGTGTCGCCGGGCTCGGAGACCACCGACCGGATCGTGAAGGTCGATCAGTACGCCAAGGCAGGCATCGGCTTCTACTGGCGGATCGAGCAGGCCGCGACAGGCGTGGCTCTCGTCTACACCTACGTTCTCGACCCCGCGACGAAGACCTATCGGGACGGAGACGTCTTCACCGGCGTCCTCAAGGCAGCAGCCCCCTTCCCGGTGGAGATCGACCTCGGCCAGATCTGACCACCAGCTTCTCAGCAGTCGGCAGGGCGTGAGCGATGCGTGAGCGATGCGTGAGCGATGCGTGAGCGATGCGTGAGCGGACGGTCCGAGACAGGGCGGTATGAGCCGGATCAAGTGGCTCACCGCGTGGCTCTGACCAGGGCAAACAGCACCGTGCGGCAGCGCCAGGCACCACCCGGCAAGGATTCGATCCCACTCCTAAAGCGGGTGTCGCAGGTTCGAATCCTGCCGGGGGCACCATGTAGTACGCCGCTGACCTGGGGTTTCCTCCCCAGGGAGGCGCTCCAATCGGCCTCGGACTCCTCGTCCGGGGCCGTTTCCGTGAGCGGACGGGGAGTTGATCTCCCGAGAATCTCCCAACGGATGAGCATCCGAAACGAACTCGAGTCGAGTATCTCCGTGTGCTGTGGGGTTCGGCCTCCGCTCCAGGAACGGCGTTCTCGGAACTGGCACGGGCGCGGTACGAGCCGGCCTGCGGCCTCGGTGATCGCCAAGTCCGCCTGGGCGCAGGCTGACATACGTGTCGGCTGTGACGGTGATCGAGGAATGGCGAACACCCGGCCGCATAGGCCAGCGTTGCCGCGCCGTCGCGCAGGTCGTGAAGCAGGACCGGCGCGAGGCGTTCTCCTCGCACAGCTCGATGAACCGCCTGGTGACGCGGGCGAGGTGGATCGGTTCTCCGTTCCAACCGGTGAAACCCCGCCATGACTTTCGGCAGCACGACCCCAGCAGGGCAATCGGGTAGGAGGGACGGGTCGCCCGTCCCTCCTCCCACACCACCGGACATGCGGGTCACGCATCCGGCGGTTCACCAAGCTGGTCTCAACCGTTGCCAGGTCGGCTTGAGCATCTTCAGGCCCAGGTCGTCCCAGTAGGAGATGGGCAGTGCCCTGTCCAGAACAGGTGACTTCGCGACCCGCCAGTAGCCTTTGCTGCTGGCCGCCCATTCCCGAGCATCACGCTCACCGATCCCGAGCGCCCGCAGGTTACGACGTCTGGTCGCGTACCGTTTCCATTCCTTCCAGCGGATCTGCCGCATCCTGCGACGGAACCACTTGTCCAGCTCCTGGAACACCTTGGGAGTGTCCGCGAGCTGGAAGTAGCCCATCCAGCCTGTGGTGAAGCGGTTGATCTGCGCGATGCGGTCAGCCATCGCAACGCTCCACCGGCGCGAGGTCAGCTCCTTGAGCCGAACCTTCAGGCGTTCGACCGCCTTCGGGTCGACCCGGACCCTGACCTTCCCACCCCGGACAAAGTAGAAGCCGAACCCCAGCATCGTCATGACGGAAGCTGGGACCACCTTCGACTTCACCCGGTTGACCTTCAGTTTCAGCCGCTGCTCGACCACGGCCGTGACCGAGTCGAGCACCCTCTGAGCAGCCCGCTTGCTCCGCACGAAGATCCGCAGATCGTCGGCGTAACGTGCGAACCGGTGACCGCGCCTGAACAGTTCCCGGTCCAGGTCGTCGAGCATGATGTTCGACAGGACGGGCGAGAGCGGGGAGCCCTGCGGGGTCCCCTCCCTGCCCGGCGTCTTCACGCCGTCCACCATGACCCCGGCTTCCAGATACCTGCGAACCAGCTTCAGGACCCTGCGGTCAGTGACCTTGCGCGCGACCCGTGCCATCAGGACATCGTGCTGGACCCGGTCGAAGAACCGGTCCAGATCAAGGTCCACGACCCACCGGTTGCCGTCCTCGATGGCACGCCGCGCGACCCTGACCGCCTGATGGGCGGACCGGCCGGGACGGAACCCGAAGGACGACCCCGAAAAACCAGGGTCGAAAATGGGCACGAGCACCTGCGCGACGGCCTGCTGGATCAAGCGGTCCAGCACCCGCGGCACCCCCAGCATCCGCTCACCGCCGCCAGGCTTCGGGATGATCACCTGACGGACCGGCGCCGGCCGGTAGATGCCCGCATCGAGTTCGGCCCGGACCTCGGGCCAGTGCACCGCGATCCACGGCCTGAGTTCGGCCGTGGTCATACCGTCCACCCCGGGAGCACCCCGGTTCACCTCGACACGGTTGAGCGCCGCGAGCAGGTTCTCCTTCGAGAGCATCAACTCCCAAAGCGAGGAACGCTGTTCGCGGTGAACGTCCTCCGTGGAGTGCGCCGACCGGCCACTACGCTCCGCCGTGGGCTCCGCCGGATGCACCGGCTCCTCCCCCCGCGGCACCGCCGAAGCAGTGTTGCTGCGGTCCCTGTGACCAGCACGAGCAACCACCACATCACCCGTTCCACTCGATGTTCAGCCCTTCCCAGCCACCGTGCCCATCCCGGCTGGTACTACGGCCTCTGCTGACTTCTGCCCGGTCAGCCCGCACCTTCCAGCACGGACCGTCGGCGCGGCGACATCTTCAGCACAACCGACACCCGGACAGATCTCCCCAGGTAAGAACGATCACTGTCCCTGGATCCCCGCCGCGTCTACGCACTGGCCTTCTTGGCAGTGACGGGCTTCACCTTCGCGTGCAGGCTCACCCGACCAGTACGCCTCATACACGGTTCGTGTTCCTCGGTACCCAGGTCTCGCCTCGGGCTTCCTCCAGACCCCACCTCACGATGACGCCCTTGCCTCCGGCTCGGGGTTAGCACCACCTCTTCCCCCAGGGGACTTCCACCCCCAAGCAACCGCCCATGCTGGGCGCACACACAAGAGCGGCCCACCACGTGTATCAGGTGGGCCGCTCTCGGTCTCTCAGGCGGGACCGGGATCGAAGATCTCGTGTCCACCAACCCGGCGCCAGATAACGTGCGGCTCACCTTGGCGGAGTTCATCTCCGTACTGCCAGGTGGCGCGCCCGTCAGGCGCCCAAGTCATTTCCATGATGGGACGATCGCCGTCAGGGAGCCTGACTCCCTGTACCGGCTTGACCCGGAGGCCGGGCCGAAACTGCCCAGTCGCGACATCCGGTACGAACTTCTTCCGGACGGCGTCCTCGAACCGCTCTCGCTCCTGCGGAAGGAGCTTCTTGAAATCGCGGTCGAAGCGGGCAGTCGTCGCGAAAGTCGGCAATAGGGCCTCCGGCGGGTCGGGGTCAGCTCTCCTTGTCGAGGTGCGCGAACATGCCGTCCACGTCCTCGTGACGGGTTGTGCGCCCAGCCGCGATGTCCTCGCTGGCCTCGCGCTCACCCGCCTGCCACCGCTCCGCCCAGAACCATGCCTGATCGGTGCGGATCTTCCTCAGCCCGTGAACCTCGACGACTCCGGCGTCGTTGATCTCGAACTCAAGCTCGTCACCTGGGGAGACCCCCAGCGCCTCGCGTACGCCTGCGGGCAGCGTCAGCTGCCCCTTGTCGCGCACGCTGGCCTGGAACGTAGCCGCAGCCATGGATGACCTCCCACTCTCACCTTCCATGTCTTCTCCACTACTCAGACTACCCAGGATTTAGTTAAATTGCGACTCTGCGACTCTCCAACTTTGTAACTTTCTCACAGTCTACCATCGCCGGTAGTAGCCAAGGGCCCCAGGCGCGCGGTACGAGCCGGCTGTGGCCTCGGCGGTCGCCGGATCCCCATCGAGGTCCCGGCATGGGGAGTCAACAGAGCGACCGGAGGTAGCCCGTTCAGCAAGAGGAGCTCCGACAGGCCCACGCGCGCGAGCGGACAGGCCGATCCCAACACCCTCTTCAGACGAACATGGCAGCCAAATCCCCTGATACCAGGACCGGCGGGCGTCCGCTCTGCCCATAGCCCAGGGGGATGTCCGCGTCGGGGAACCACAGGTCGCACTGGGCCAGCTCACCGGGCCGATAGACCGTGCGCGAGACCGGATCGATGGGGACATAGGCCGGCCGCAGTTCCCGGATCCGGTCCTCGAGGATGGTCATGCCCCTCTCCCAGCCGATCCGCTCGGCGATCACCGTCGCGGGCATCGTCGGGGTCTCCCGCAGCAGTTCCCGGATCTGCACGTCGACCGCGTCGACGGCCGAGCCTTTGGCCGGCCGCCGGTACTGCGGCGGCCGGTCGCTGGCCAGGGCACGCTTGACGGTGTTCTTCGAGATGCCCAGATGCCGTGCGATGGCCCTGATCGGCATCTGCTCGGCCCGGTGTAGCCGACGGATCTCTGCCCAGTCCTCCACGAGGATCACCTTCCCTCCTGCCCTTGATCACCAAGGCCAGAGTCAGACGAAGATCACCAAGTGGGTCAGTTTTGATCCGCCGTCAGAGGGTCAGCGTTCGGGTTCTGGATCACTTTCCGTGCAGCACTGACGGACGGTCACGGGCCCGCCCCGGTCGCCGTACGGTCACCCGGCCAGGAGGACGCGCTTGCGGAGCAGGGCCAAGCCCGCGCGGCCGAACATCTGCCGCTTCAGCATCTTGATCCGGTTCACCTGCCCCTCCACCGCTCCCGAGCTGAACGGCAAGGTCAGCCCCGCCTCCACCGCCCGCAGATCACATCCGATCCCGTTCACGAACGACAGCAGCTCAGGCAGGCTGCTGGCTTTCACGCTGTCGATCCAGGTCCCGAGCTTCTCGCCGGCACGCGCGTTCATCATCTCGGCGAAGGCCCGGACATGCTCAGCGGTGGCGTTGAGCTCGGGGCACCGGGCCAGGATGTCCTTGAGCCGCAGGGTCTCGTCCTGGGTGAGGTTGTCGGGGTGCCGAGCGATCCAGCTGGTCACGTCCCGGACCGACGGGGGCCGCCTCCGGTCGGCGGGCTTGGCCCCGGCACGCAAGGGTTTGAGATAGTCGCGGACGACCGAGTAACCGCCGCGGAAGCCCGCAGCCGTGATCTCGTCGGAGAGCTTCTTGGCGCTGGTGCAGCCCTCTTGCCACCGCTGGTGGAGGTAGGGCTTGTAGTCATCGAGGATGCTCGCACGGCCCTGCCATTTGCCCTCGCTCAGCTCCTCGGCCGTGTCCGCGCGGGCGAACTTGCGCACGGTATTGCGGGCCAGGCCGAGCTCGCGGCTGATTGCACGCAGGGTGAGCCCTTTACCGATCAGGGCGTGTATCTCCTGATGGCGGTCGCGGGTGCGGTCGGCGCAACGGTGGGCGCTCCGTTCCGCCTTCGCGGCCTCGGTGATCTTCTCCAACTCGGCGGTCGCAGCGGCGGACGCCTCGGGACTGGGCGCTGGTTCGGGGGCCCGCAGCTGAGTGGAGTGCCTGGCCACGCAGCGTTCCACGGCTTCGGTGAGGTTGTGGTAAAGGTGCCAGCGGTCTGCGACTTGCACGGCATCGGGGGCTCCGAGGCGGGCGCCTTCGGCGTAGCCGCTGGCGCGGTCCCGGCAGATGATCTCGACGCCGGGGTGGTCGGCCAGCCAGCGGGCCAGGGTCGCCGATTCGCGGTCAGGAAGCAGGTCGATCGGGCGGCGGGTCTCGACGTCGATCAGCACAGTGCCGTAGACGTGGCCCTTACGCAGGGCGAAGTCGTCGACGCCGAGCACGCGCGGCGTCATGGTCGGCGGATCGGGCAGGGCCCGGATCAACCGCAACAGAGTGGAACGGCTGACGTCGGCGCTCAGCACTTCGGCCAGCCTGGCGCCGGCTCGTCCGGCCAACATCAGCGCGACCACCTGCAAGACGTTGTGCAGCCGCTGACTGCGCCGCCCGTGCCGGAAGGTGAGTCCGTTGATCTGCTCGACGAACGTCGCTCGGGGGCAAGCCGCGACCGGGCAGCGGAAACGCCGGACTTGCAGGTGCACGACCACCGGCCGCCCACCCACCGCAGCGTCCGCCAAGCGACGCTCGTAACCGCTGTGGACCCGCCGTGATGTTGCCCCGCAGCTCGGGCAGGCGGCGTCACCCGCGCGTGCACGGGCCGTCACGGTGATCGCTTCCTCACTCAGCCCGACATCGTCGACCCGCAGGCCGTCCAGGTCGGCGAACAGGACATCCTCCACCTCTATGTCACTCACAGACCTGGATCGTCAGGTATACGGCGATGACGGCGCAGGGAAGCACCGAAAGTGATCACAAGTCGTCGCTGTCGTTCGTGAACGGGATCGGATGTGATCTGCGGGCGGTGGAGGCGGGGCTGACCTTGCCGTTCAGCTCGGGAGCGGTGGAGGGGCAGGTGAACCGGATCAAGATGCTGAAGCGGCAGATGTTCGGCCGCGCGGGCTTGGCCCTGCTCCGCAAGCGCGTCCTCCTGGCCGGGTGACCGTACGGCGACCGGGGCGGGCCCGTGACCGTCCGTCAGTGCTGCACGGAAAGTGATCCAGAACCAGCGTTCGGCCGTCGTCGAGACTCGCGTGCACCAGTGCCCGCTCCCCTTGAGCGAGAAGCATTCCGGGCGCGTGAGCGATGCGTGAGCGGATAGTCCGGCACGAGGTGTCAACGAGCAGGATTGAGCACGAGGCGGCGTGGCGCTGACCAGGTGCAACAGCCCCACGCGGCAGTCTCCGGCACCACCCGGCAAGGATTCGATCCCACTCCTAAAGCGGGTGTCGCAGGTTCGAATCCTGCCGGGGGCACCGCCTGCGTAGCGGGTCAGAGGGTTGCAGGCCCCCGTTCTGTTCGGACGGGGGTCTTCTACTCCAGCAGTACTTCCTCATGTCTGGAGTTCGTAAAGAGTCCACGTCCCCATGCGAATCCGTCGGGGAGCAGCCTGGGCAGGCGGGGACCCCGAGGAGGCCGAGCCGCGCCGGGCGAGATCTGACATACTCGAAGTATGGCAACTCGGAAGATCACCATCACCGTGCCGGAAGAGCTGGTGGAATCGATCAAAGAGCGCGTCGATGCGCGCGGTGTGTCCGGCTACATCGCGGCTGCCGCCGCTCATCAGGACGCCATGGACCGACTGCGCGAACTGGCCGAACGTCTCGAAGAAGAGCACGGCGCCGTGACGGACGACGAGCAGCAAGCAGCGCTGGACCGCATCGCCGCGATTGACGGCTGGCATGACGAACAGCGGCCCAGTTCGGACGAGGCCGCGTGAGCCACACCGCCCGAGCGAAGCTGCACCGGCCGCGGCAGAGAGTCTTCGTGTTCGACTCCGAGGCTCTCTCCAGGGCGGTTCAGGGCGATCGGGAGGTGGCCGCGCTGATCAAGACGGCTCCGCGGTTGGACATCCCGATCGTCACCTCCTCGCTCACGACCTTGGAGGCGTGGGACCCTCGCGAAACGTCGAAGCAGGCACTGTGGACCTGGACGCTGTCCCGGATCCGCATCGTGCACACGGACGACCAGGTGATCGCCATGGCGCGCGACATGCTGAAGGCAGCCGGCCTGCACGGGCGCAAGTACGCCATCGACGCCGTTCTGGCGGCTGTGGCCGGGCTTGAAGCCATGCGGGGAGCTCAGGCAACCGTCTTCACCTCCGACACCGACGACATGAATCAGCTCCTCGCGGGACACCCCGTCCGAGTGGAGAAAGTCTGACGAGACGCCGCCCACCCAGCCGGGGGCACCGATCGAAAGGCCCCGGACCGACCAGGGATGCTGTTGGTTAATCCGGGGCTTGCCTACTTCGCCCCGTCGATCGTTTGATCGGCGGGGCGAAGTGCTGCGAAGTGGCTGGTGCGAGTGAGGGCTCGTGGTTGGCCGGTGAGGTGGGCGTCGATGCGGGCGAGGTTGATCGCGGCGCCGGTGAGCTGGTGCTGGAGGCTGGTCTTCGCGAGGCCTCGGTAGCGGGATCCGCGCAGACCGCAGCGCCCGACGGCCTGGGAGATGGTGCCCTCGGCACCGGCACGGATCTTGTACCGCTCCTTCCAGGCATCGGTTCGCTGCTCGGCTCGGGCCGTGCGGACGGTTTCGTGTTCTTCGCGGCCCTGCCGGAGGTTGAGCTCGCGGCGCTGGGCTGTGGGTGAGTTGACGCAGTCACGCAGGTGAGGGCAGGGGCGGCAGTCGGCCGGGCTGAATCGGACCCGGATG
Organism: Streptomyces phaeolivaceus; assembly: GCF_009184865.1. Taxonomy (NCBI): domain Bacteria; kingdom Bacillati; phylum Actinomycetota; class Actinomycetes; order Kitasatosporales; family Streptomycetaceae; genus Streptomyces; species Streptomyces phaeolivaceus. The sequence goes on from NZ_CP045096.1 coordinate 4,327,892, forward strand.
ACGGGCAGGTTCTGCTGGGAACGCCGCTCGGCCCACTGCGTACTGACGACGCTGTTGGGGCAGGTCACCTGTTCGCGGTCCCAGTCGATGGTGAAGGCGTCCTGCCCGAAAGGGCCGTCGGCCGATGCCGCGGTGTCGGCGGCCATCGGCCCGTGCGGGACGACTCCGTGTTCGCGGCGGGCGGTCACGACCTGGCCGGTGGTGGGATATCCGGCATCGACCCAGTGCTCACCGGGCAGGCAGTCCCGCATCGCAGGCCCTTCTCCCGGGCCGCGGCCAGGATGCCGTCCAGCATCCGCCGCCCGGCGTCAGCCTCCACCAGCCGGTCCCGGAACTCCGACAGCACCGAGAAGTCGAACCCCGGATCGTCGAGCTGAAGGCCGAGCGCGTACTTGAAGCCGATCCTGGCCCGGACCGCTTCCGCGGCCTGCCGGTCGGTGAGCCCTTCGACGAACTGCAACACCAGGACCAGCGCGAGCCGACCCGGTGACCAGGCAGGCCTGCCCCGCACCGGGAACAGATCCACGAACTCCTCGTCCGTGAACAGCGACCCCAGTTCGTCCCGCACCCGGATCGCCAGGCTCCCCTTCGGGAACGCGGCCCGCGCCACCCGCACCGTCTCCGCCGGGATCTCTCCAGATCCCTTCGGCTGCATCGACATCCGCACCCACCCCATACGACAACGTCGGCCTTCAAGACCACAACCGGGTCTTGAAGGCCGACGTCACGCCAGGCCCCGGATTAACCAACCGCATCCGACCTTGGTCCGGGGCCTTTGGCGTTCGCTTCTGACATCGGCGAGGGCGGTCAGTCGCAGCCGGGCGGCTCTTGAGCGGGCGATCCACGTGGGTGGGGGTGAGGGTGAGGGTGGCGGTGCCGGGGGCTTTCGGTGGGTGGGCGGTCGTCCGTCTCAGGGGGGTGGCATCCCAGGTGGGCATCCCAGGCTTCGGTGTTTCCGCAGGTCACCGGGTTGGGATTGTTCCGCTGTTGCGGGTGGGGTGGCGGCTGTTGTCCCGGGTCGGCGGGGCGTCCGATGCTACGGCTGTCGCACCGGCTGAAGCGGCCGGCCGCCCGGCGGCACCACGGCGCTCCGGCTCGCCCGTCCACCGTTTCACCGTTTCACCGTTTCACCGTTTCACCGTTTCACCGTTTCATTTATCTACTGAACAGAAGAGGAATACGCAGATGAACGTGAAGTCCCTTGCCGGTCGCCGTGCGGCCGTGGCTGCGGGTCTTGTGTTGGCGCTCGGTTGTGGTGTGTCGGCGCAGGCCTCCGCCACCGGTGGCAGTGGTGGCGGTGTGGCCAAGGGCGGCGTTGCCGTCTGTGACCAGAGGGTGCTCGGGGTGTCTGCCAGCAAGGAGCCCGCGGACAGTGCGGATGCCAGGCATCTCCTTCTCACCGTTCAGAACACCGGTGACAAGAAGTGCGACCTCTACCGCTACCCCCTCGTGCGGCTCGGCGACGGTCGGAAGACGGCCCGTGTGATCGCGGAGAGCGACCCGCACCCGGGGGTTCCCGTCACCCTCGCTCCGGGTGAGGAGGGGTACGCCGGTCTGGTCGTCAACGGCCCCATGGACGAGTACGAGGCCAAGAGCATCACCCTCGGCCTCCAGGGGCGCAAGGCCGGCAGCAGCGTGGGCAAGCCGATCGACGTCCCCATGCCCGTGGAGACGTTGTACGCCAACGACTTCCAGCGCGTCACCTACTGGACGACCGCTCCCGGATTCGCCCTGGATTTCATCATGTCGAGGTGACGGGCCCCGATCGGGACCGCTTCCGGCAGATCCGCCGCCTGTCACGGGCGGACTGCAACATTCACGTCATTCTTGATTCTTGGAGGTCTGATGAAGCCCGTCATCCGTAAGGTCGCAAGCTTCGCGGGGGTGAGCCTGGCCGTCGCGGTCATGGCCATGAGCGGTGCGTCCGCGGCCCACGCGGAGTCCCCCACCCAGGGCTGCCCCTACCCCTACGTCTGCTTCTACGTGGACAACGGGGCCCTGATCGCGGGCAATCCGCTCTCGAAGTACAAGGACGTCACCAGTGGCTATCAGGCGGTCACGCCCCGGCCGCACTACGGGGTCCTGAACACCCGGAACGACGACGTGGTGCACCTGCGGCTCCAGAGCGGGGGCTCGATCTGCCTCGGGCCGAACACCCAGACCGTGTTCAGCAGTTCCTACATCGTCAACGGGATACGGATATCCAGCAGTTCCAGGTGCTGAATGCGCGGGAATGCCGGGCGGGTGGCGCGCGTGATCGCGTCCGCCGTCCGCCGGGCGCCGGGCGGCCCCGGTGGTCTCGTCGTGTTGCCTCGTCGAGTTGCCTCGTCAGGCGCCGTCGCCGGTTTCCCCCTCCTCGTAGACGGTGGTCATGGGCACCCAGCCGGCGGGGTCGCGGTACCAGTAGTGCGGTAGGCCCTTGATGTCGGTGGTACGGAACGGGCGGCCGTGGTCGTCGATGCGTACCGTGCCGGTCCGGCCCTGTGAGGACCAGTCGAGTTCCACGTACCAGTCGCAGGTGCAGGAATCGGTGCGCGCGGAGAGCAGCAGGACCTCCGGCTCCTGCAGCGACACCTGGTACGGGAAGTCGATCGCGGGGCTCGGCCTGTCCGTCTCGTTGCCGGGAATCGAACGGGCCAGGGGGCGGCGCGCGTCCAGGTCCACGGAGAAGTGGCGGGGGATGAGGATCGCGCCGCAGCCTTCGTACATGGAGTACGCGATGCCTCGGCGGGCAGCGGGGGTCGTGCGGTCGACCACCCGTACATGCAGTGCCTCCAGGACGACGGCTGCGGAGCCGCGTCCCTGCACCGAGATCCGCAGATGGGTGGTGCGCCCGTGCACCGCCCCCAGGGACGAGGCCCAGGCCGCCGCGTCCTGTGGGGCCGGGGGCGGCGGGACCTGCTGCGGTGGCTTGGCTACGACGTAGTCGTGGTCGCATTCGGGTCGCCAGATGTGGGAGTTGGCCGTCCAGGTGAGTGGGGCCGTCGGGGGCGCCCCTGTGTCTGCGCTCTCCCTGTTCTCCTGCTGGCTGGCACCGCCCGTGAGCGATGCCGAGGGCTTTGGTGTGGTGCGGTCCGAGGCCGATGATTCGCCGCCGGTGGAGGGGGTGCCCGCAGAGGGGGATCCGGCGGAGGGGTGCGGGCTGTCGCCGTTGTGTGTGGGCGATGCCGAGGGGCCTGGTGCGGTGCGGGCTGAGGCCGTCGACTCGCCGTCGCCCGAGGGGGGTCCGGCAGCGGATGCGGTCAGGCCGGTGAGTGCGACGGCGAGCGAGGCCGCCAGTGTTATCGATCGCATGAGCCGTCGTCGGGGACGGATGGGGAGAGGGACGGCGAGGGGGACGGGAAGGGGGAGGGGTAGGGGGAGGGGTCCAGTTGTGGGGGCGTGCGGCGTGGTCGAGGGGCTGCTGTGGGTCTCGGGTGCGGCCGATGGCGCGGTGGTGCTCGTGGTGCACGTGGTGCTCGTGGTGTCGTGGGGCTTCGGTGCCCGGCGGGCGGCGGATGGGCGGGTTCGTTGACGTGCCGCGACTGCCAGGATCCATCGGCGGTGCAACTCCACGCGCTCCTCGGGGGAGGCTCCGCAGAGCGCGGCGAACCGCTCGATCCCGGTGAAGTCGAGGGGAACCGCCTCGCCGACGCAGTAACGGTGCAGCGTGGAGGCATGCATGTTCAGGCGGCGGGCCAGCGCCGCGTAGCTGCGGTCCGTTCGCTCCTTCAGACGCGTCAGCAGCAACGCGAACTCCGCTACATCGTCGTGGATTTCATCCATGTGGCCCGTACTCGCATCCATCTGTCGGCCTGTGCGGTCATGTCCCGATCCGGGACGGCGTCACAGGTGCTCCCCGTACCTGTACGTCAATACGGCTGTGACGGTTTCGGGGTTGCGTCGTCCCGCTCTTTTCCTCGCTCCTCAACTGCGGCTGGTCAGGCGGGTATCCAGTCGGGCCACGGTGGTGGGACGTTACTCGCGGGGCAGAGGCCGGAGTCGCCGGGATAGCCGTCCAGCGTTCCTCGGGTCGCGAAGAACCACCATGCCGACCACACCGTCGCGACGATCACCAGCAGTGTCGGCAGTGAGCGGCGGATCGCCGTCGGCATGCGAGGCGGCAGAAGCGTCAGGCGTCGGCCGATGGCCCGGGACGCGAGGCCGACGAGTGCTTCGGCTCCCACGACGAGAGGGAGCAGGAAGTTGAGTTCGAAGCGTCCGCCCGCGTCGTAACCCGCGTCGCAGTAGGCGCGCGCCCAGACGGTCAGCGACCAGGCGACGCAGCCCATGACGGCTCCGAACAACGCTGAGCCCGCCCAGGGGAGACAGGAAGGGGATCCCGGCTCGGCTGTGTGCATGACATGACACGACATCGAACGCACGGTTCACGGTTCCGAGAAGGGCGGGACGGGACCCGGGGGGGGGAGGGCGAGGGTCGCGCGGTGTGCGACGGCGAGCGGAACGTCGCGGACCGGCGGCCGGGCGCCATCGACCCGTCATCGGGGGCGCCGTCAATGGGGATTGGTGGTCAGGGCCTCGATCAGTTGGCGGGCTCGGGTCCGGTCGGTCAGGAGGGAGTCGAGCAGGGGGCCGGTGCCCTGGTCGGGCCAGGGGTCGTCGGTGGGGGCGGGCGGGTCTGTCGTGGGGCGGGCTGTCGCCGCGTCGAGGTATTGCTTGAGGGGGCGGGGGTCGGGCTTCAGGGGGATGCGGGCGGCGGTCAGGGCCCGGTGGACCGTGGCGTGGTCCAGGCCCAGGTGGGTCAGGCGTTCGCCGCCCGTGTAGCGGAGGTCGGGGGTGGGGGCGTTCTCCGCCGCCAGGTGCGGGTAGCGGAGCGCGACCTCGTGGGTGGCCAGGATCGCCAGGAGGAGGTGTTCCGTGCCGGCCGTGCGGTGGCCGAGGCGGCGGGCCTGTTCATGGGTCTCCAGGGCGGCCCACCACGCGGGCCTCGACGCCCAGTTGACGCCGGAGGCCTTGACCAGCCATCGCTTCCAGAAGGGCAGGTGGCGGTAGTGGGTGCGGCCGAGGAGTATGTCGCGGGTGGGGTGGAGGAGCGGGGGCAGGCCGTCCTTCCGGGTGGCGCGGGCGGCGTCGAGGTGGGTCCGTACGTCCTCCGGTGCGATGCCGCAGGCGTTCAGCAGCTCCATCGCGTGGTTGTCCTCCGCCAGCAGCGCGCGCAGCAGATGAACCGCGCCGAACTTCGCGGCCCCCTCGTGTCCCGCCTGCCCCATCGCCGCGGTCAGCGCCCTGGCCGCGGCGCCCGTGAAGCGGTCGCTTCCGTCCTCCCCCAGCACCTCCCGGACGCCGACGGTCGCCTCGGTGTCGTCCGCACCGCTCCACTCGGCACCCCGGGCCCTTCTGTCCCGTAATACCGCCAACAGCGTGGTCCGCGTGGCCCCTTCGCGTTCGAGGGCTTCGCGGGCGGGCCCCTTGGACGTGGTGATGCCTGCGAGCAGGTGCTCGGTGCCGATGGCGTCTCCGTCGGCCCTCGCGCCCCGCGCCGCCCCCAGCACGCCCACGGTGTTCCAGTCAGGCTCCTTGATCGCTTCCATGCTGCCTTCCCTCATCCATCCGTCCTGCCGGTCCTGACAGACAGCCTTCCGGACCGGGGGCGTAGACCGCATCGCTCCGCAGAGGGACCCTCTTCTGCCTCTCAGGTTGCAGTCGACTCGACCGAGGGATCGTCAGCGAGGGGTAGTAAGTGAGGGGTAGTAAGCGAGGGGTAGTAAGCGGCAGTCATCGAGGGATGGTCACCCAGGTGCGGTCACCCAGGCACGGTCACCCAGGGGTGGGCGTCGCTCAGGCGCGGCCCTTCGCCGAGTCGTAGTCCCGCCGGGCCTGCGCCACCTCGTCCATCCGGTCGTTGGTCCACAGGGCCAGCGCGCGGATCTGATCGGCCGCCTCACGGCCCAGGTCCGTCAGGGAGTAGTCGACGTGGGGCGGGACCACCGGCTTGGCGTCGCGGTCGACGAGGCCGTCCCGCTCCAGGCTCTGCAGGGTCTGACCGAGCATCTTCTCGCTGACCGGGCCGACGGGCGTGATGGAGCGGCGCAGTTCGGCGAAGCGGTGCGGGCGCTCCAGCAGCCGGATCAGTACGAGGACGCCCCAGCGGCTGGTGACGTGCTCCATGGTCAGCCGCTGGGGACACAGGGCCTTGGGGCCGGGGCCGGGGCCGGAGTCAGGGCCGCGCCCGCCGGCCGCCGTGTCGTCCCTCTCGGTGCTCGCCGCCATGTCGGCACCGTACTTCAAAGTACGTACTCACGCAGAGTGACCGTAGCTCCTAGGGTGGGGCGGAGAACCATTCACGCGGTTCACCGCTTTCATCCCACTTATTCCTCTTCACCAGGAGTTGTCAGCATCATGCGCATTGTCGTGACCGGAGCCGCCGGGCATCTCGGCCGTCTTGTCGTCCAGGGCCTGCTGGAGCGGGTTCCGGCCGACGGGATCATCGCTGTCGTGCGGAGCGAGGAGAAGGGGGTCGGCCTCGAAGCCCTCGGTGTGCGGATCGCGGTCGCCGACTACAACGTGCCCGAGACCTTCGAGGGCCTCTTCGCGGCCGGTGACAAGGTCCTGTTGATCTCCAGCAGTGAGATGGGGCGGGACCGCGTGGCGCAGCACAAGGTCGTCGTCGACGCCGCCCGGACCTCCGGGGTCGCGCTCCTCGCCTACACCAGCGCCGCCGGCACCCATGAGACCCCGCTCGCCGAAGCGCATCGCGGGACGGAGAAGGTGCTGGTGGAGTCCGGGCTGCCGTACGTCCTGCTGCGCAACAACTGGTACAGCGAGATATTCGTCGACGGGCTGGACCGGGTGGTCGAGCACGGTGTTCTCGTCCGGGCCGCCGGAGAGGGCCGTATCGCGTCCGCGACCCGTGCCGACTACGCGGCCGGGGCCGTCGCCGTGCTCACCGGCACGGGGCATGAGAACCGGGCGTACGAGCTGAGCGGGGACCGTGCCTGGAGCTTCGCCGAGTTCGCGGCCGAGCTGGGCGGGCAGACCGGCCGGGAGATCGTCTACACGCCGGTCGAGGTCGAGGCGTACGTCGATCTGTTGACCGGTGCGGGGATGCCCGCGCTGTACGCCGAGATCCTCGCGGGCGCGGAGGCGTCGTTCGCGAAGGGCGAGTTGGCCGGAGCGAACGGAGACCTGGCCCGGCTGATCGGGCGTCCGACGACACCGATCGCCGACACGATCGCAGCGGCGCTCCGTCGTGACGAAGCGGGCGGTCGTCGGGGGATGGCGGGACGGGCTCAGGACCGTCGGTGGGATAACCGCCGGGCTGCTCATCTGGGGTGTGCTCACGGTGGCCGGACTCGCGGCCGTGCTGGCGGCGTCCTCCACCGCCTACACCGTCGTCAAGCTGGTGGGAGCCGCCTATCTCGTCGCCCTCGGCGTGCAGTCGCTGCTCAGCAGCCGGCGGAAGCACGGCGGTGAGGGCGGGACGGACGTGCCCACGTCGGCGCCCGCATCCGCGCCCGCGTCCACGCCGGCGTCCGCGCCGGCCGGGAATCCTTGGCGGACAGGGCTGGTCACCAACGTCTTCAACCCCAAGATCGCCGTCTTCTACACCGGTCTGCTGCCCACGCTCGCGCCCACCGGCCCGTCCCCCGAGGCCGGGATGGCGCTCCTCGTGCTGCTGCACGCCGGGCTTACCCTCGTCTGGCTCGGTGGCTACGTGATGCTGCTGGCCAGGGCTCGTGGGTTCTTCGAGAGGCCCGCCGTGCGCAGGGCCATGGACCGGGTGACCGGGGTCGTCCTGATCGGGTTCGGCATCAAGGTCGCCGTCACACAGCCCTGACGGTCCGCCGTACGCGAGTGTCCTGCGCCTCACCGTCACGATCCAGCCACACAGTCTCCAAAAAATCGCTCGCGTACGGGATGATTCACCCTTCAACTGCACCATCGCGGGGGGGGAACATGAGCCACGACATCACGCCACCGCCCATGCCGGGCTACGGGCCGCCGATGCCGCCACAGCAGCCGAAGCCACCGGGCGGGAACCGGACGAACCTGATCATCGTGGGCTGTGCCGTCGCCGTCGTCGCGAGTGTCATCGGCACGGGCATCGTCGTGACGAACGACGGCGACGGGACGGCCTCGCCCGCGCCGACGGTCACCGTCACGAAGACCGTCGCGGCCGAGGACGCCGACACCACCGGCGACGACGGCGAGGGCGAGGGCGAGGGCGAGGGCAGCCAGGGGACCGAGGACTCCTCCGGCGACGCGAGCGACACCGCCTCCGACGACGACGGGGTCTTCGCGCTCGACGACACGGTGATCTACGACAGTGATGTCGAGGTCTCGCTCTCCGGGTTCGACCGTGGGGTGTCCAGCGACTACGCGGCGCCGGAGAACACGCCGTACGCGAAGTTCACGATCAAGATCGTCAACGGGTCGGACGCCACGGTCGACGCCAACGAGATGACCGTCGACTGCGCCTACGGCGACGAGGGCAAGGAGGGCGAGGCGATCTACGACGACGGGCTCGACGGGCTCCCCGAGACCCGTATCCTCGCGGGACGCTCCCTCACCGTTCCCTGGGCCTGCGAACTTCCCAAGGACGAAACGTTCCTCCAGGTCGAGGTCTCCCCCGACTACGACTCCGAGGAAGCGGTCTTCACCGGTGAAGTGAAGAAGTAGGCGAAGAAGCAAGAGGCCGGCACGGACGGGCACACTGGATGGCAGTGCGTCGATAGACAGCCCCGGGAAGGATCAGATGTTCATCATCTTCGGCACCAAGGGATACCTGTACCAGCTCGCGATACTGACGCTGGTGTGCGGGCAGTGCGGGAACCCCGCCGCGCACACGCTCAGGAAGCGGGTCACGAAGTTCACGCTGTTCTTCGTGCCGCTGATCCCGATCTCGACCAAGTACCAGACGCAGTGCACCTTCTGCGGCGCCGAGCAGAAGATCGACGCCGAGCAGGCCGAACGGCTCCAGGCGCAGAACGCGGGCGTCCACGGCGGCCAGTCGCACGGCCAGCCCCAGCAGCAGCCGTACCAGTCATGAGGGCTTGGCGGCCATCAGGCCGTACCGGTCATGAGTCCGTACCGGTCATGAGAACGGGCTGAGGCCTCCCGCTGTGGGGAAGCTGTGAGTTCGCTGATTCTCATTCTTCCCTCAGTACTCGCTCAGCGTCGCCCCAGAAGCGGCCTCGACAGTCGCTGCCATGAACGAAATGAACGCGGGAGGCGTCCGGCGGCGCTCGGTCGAGATCGTCGTGCCGGTGTACAACGAGGCGCACGTCCTCGCCGGCAGCATCGGCCGTCTCCACGCATACCTCGAAGCGTCCTTCCCGTTCCCGTTCCGGATCACGATCGCCGACAACGCGAGCACGGACACCACCTGGGAGACGGCCCGCGCCCTGGCCGACCGGCTCCCGCACGTCCACGCCGTCCACCTCGACCGGAAGGGGCGGGGGCGCGCGCTCAAGCACGTGTGGAGCCGGTCCACCGCCGATGTCGTCGCCTACATGGACGTCGACCTCTCGACCGGCCTCGAAGGGTTTCTGCCGCTGGTCGCGCCGCTGCTCTCCGGCCACAGCGACCTCGCGATCGGCAGCCGGCTGCACCGGCAGGCCGATGTGATCCGCGGCGCCAAGCGTGAGTTCGTCTCCCGCTCCTACAACCTGCTGCTGAGGCTCGGCCTCGCCGCGCGCTTCTCCGACGCGCAGTGCGGCTTCAAGGCGGTACGCGCCGACGTCTTCCGGGCGCTCGCCCCGCGCATCGAGGACACCGCCTGGTTCTTCGACACCGAACTCCTCGTGCTGGCCCAGCGCAACGGGCTCCGCATCCACGAGGTCCCCGTCGACTGGGTCGACGGCCCCGACAGCCGCGTCGACTTCGTCCGTACGGCCGTCGACGACCTCAGGGGCATGGGGCGCATGCTCCGCGCGACCGCCGCACGCCGGGTGCGCGTGGCCGACGTACCGCACCGGGCGCGCCGTTCCTGGGTCCCGGCCGACTCCGAAGCCCGTACGGCCGACTCCGAAGCCCATACGGCCGCCCGTCCTCGTACGGCCGCCACCGCCCCCTCTTCCTTCCCACAGCTCCCCCAACTCCCCGGAAACCTCAAGGACATGGAGTACGCGTCATGACGACCCTCGCTCCGCCGCCCGCCACCGGGCGGGACAGTGGCCCGAGGCATCGGGCCGAAGCTCCTTCCACCGGAGTCACCGGAGTCGGTGGCGGTCCCGCCGCCCGGGTCCGGCGGATGTTCACCGGTGCGCCGGAGGACCCGCGCTGGGCGCACCCCGCGCTGTGGGCGATCCTCGTGCCGGCCACGGCGCTGTACGCCTGGAACCTGTCCTCGATCACCGGCAACACCTTCTACAACGCGGCCGTCTACAGCGGCACGAAGAGCTGGAAGGCGTTCTTCTTCGGCGCGTTGGACTCGGGCAGCTTCATCACCGTCGACAAACCGCCGTTCGCGCTGTGGGTGATGGGTCTGTCGGCCCGGGTGTTCGGCTACGGCACCTGGCAGATGATGCTGCCGATGGTCGCGGTGGGTGTCGGGTCCGTGGCGCTGCTGTACCGCATGGTCAAGCGGGACTTCGGGGCCGTCGCGGGCACGATCGCCGCGCTCGCGCTCACCCTGACCCCGATCACGGTCGCGATCACCCGGGACACCAACCCCGACCCGATCCTCGTCTTCCTGATGCTGCTCGGCGCGGCGGCGCTCATGAAGGCCGTACGCACCGGCCGCGCGATGCCTCTCGTCTGGTCCGGCGTCGCGATCGGCTTCGCCTTCAACACGAAGATGATGCAGGCGTACGTCCTCCAGCGGGTCTCCGGCTCCGGCACGCTCTACACGGTCGCCCAGGTGGTGGCCGGTGTCGCCGGTGCGGTCGCGGTGATCGGGCTGCTCGTCGGACGGTTCATGCGGCGCCGCAAGCTCGTGGGGCTGGCCTCGATCGCGGCGGTCGTCGCGCTGCTGGCCGGGCCCGCCGCGTACTCGGTGTCGGCGGCCACCACGGCCTCGGCCAACGGCACCAGCCCGACGGCCGGGCCCAACACCGGGAGCGGCATGGGCGGTGGCGGCGGTACGGGTGGCGGCATGGGCGGCGGCTCCCAGGTCTCGTCCGAGATGATCACGTATCTGAAGAAGAACCAGGACGGTGCGACCTGGCTGGTGGCGGTGGCCACCGACCAGACGGCCTCCTCGATCATCCTGGAGTCCGGTCAGCCCGTGATCTCCATGGGCGGCTGGTCCGGCGGCGACGAGGCCATGACCCTCGCCAAGCTCAAGGAGCTGGTGAAGGCGGGCAAGCTCCACTACATCGTCGTCAGCGACAGTGACAGCGGCCGGGGCGGCAGCAGCACCGCCGCCTCCGAGATCGCCGAGTGGGTCAAGGCGAACGGCAGCGCCGTGAACGACTACAGCGACAGCGGGCTGTACCGCCTGGACGCGTCCGACGTCAGCTGATCACGTCCGACGCCGGCTGATCAGCGGCCTTCTCCTGCTGACCAGGTCCCCGGGGCGGGCTACCGGATCTCCTCCGGTGGCCCGCCCGTATGTCGCGCCGAGGTGGGCCGGAGGCCGGCGCGGTTGAGGGTCTTTACCGGCGGCCGGTTTCGAAGTTCCAGCGAGCGATGGGTGGTCGGAGGCAGAATCGGAGACAGAAGTCGGGTGTGCCGGACGCCCGGCTCCGGACGTGGCCTCCAGACGCGCCCCTCCCATACCGTGCCGCCCTAGGACGAACGGGCCGACGATGGTCAGGAGGCTGTCCGAGAGGTCGGCGTCGAGCACTGTGTCCGTGGAGGCTCCGGCCATGGTGAAGACGTTCAGGACAGGCGAGTTCTGCGGCCCGCCCCGGAATCGGCACCGTGGTGCTGGGCCACGGTGGCAGCAACCGGTACCGGACGGTTGGGGGCGTCGAGCCAGATCCGTTGCCCTTCGGCGGTCAAGGTCACGCCGAAGCGCTCCCGGCCCGGCCGGCCGTACTCGACGTAAAGTTCGTGTGCCGCTTCTACCGCGTCCCACAGCAGACGCGGCCCGGCCTGCCGTACGCCACCGTCCTCGGCGCGCGTCCACGCGCCGTCAGCTCCCCACAACTCCACGGCCGTCACCCGGCCGTCGCCATCGCGCTCCGAAGCGAAAGCCGTGTCCGGCGTGAGGGAACTGGAAGCGGCCGGGTACCTGGAACGCCGCCGCGAGCGAACGCCCACCGGACAGGTCCGCACCCGGACGTACTTCTACGACGTCCCTGGCAGCGACCCCGACTGCGACCCGGACCCCGACCCGCGTCCGGACCGCCCGCCCAGGCCGCCCGCGCCCCGTCGGCCCGGGAAGCGGCCCGCCGCTGCCGCGCCCGCGTCGGGAGCCGGGGCCGTAAGGGACACAGTGGAGGCACCCGTACCGGCGGAAGAGGAGGCGGGGCCGAAAGCGCAGGCCGAGACCGCATCCGGGGCACCGGGCCCGCTCGCCGACACCGACCCCCGGGCCATTGCCGTACTCGCCGGTCTGCGCCGCGTCGACCCCCGCCTCGTCCTGTCCGAGCGGGAAGCAGCCCGCCTCGCGCCTGCCGTCACCCGATGGCTGACGGCAGGTCTGCTGCCCACCCATATCACCGACCACCTCACGACACGGCTCCCGGACCACCTGCTCGTCCGCCCGGCCGGCATCCTCGCCTACCGGCTCAAGGAGTCCCCGCTGACATCCGCAGCGACCGGCAGCACAGAACCCCCATCACGTCCGGCGGTCCTGACCATGCGCAACTGCGACGGCTGCGACCGGGGGTTCCGCTCCTCGGGGCACAGCCGGTGCCGGGACTGCCGGTCCCTGGACCGACTCCCCGCGACCGCCTGAGCCAGTGGCCCAGGTCGCACCTGAGTGTGACGGGTGGGATCACGACGCATCCGCCGTAGACGCGGCCCTCGCGTCCTCACCCTTCCTCCCCGCCGCCCACAACCCCACCGTCACCGCCGCAGACGCCCCCGCCATCGCTGCCATCGCCACGCCCGGTGAGGTCAGTTGGGCCGTGCCGCCCGCCAGGGCCGCGCCCGCCCCCTGCATCGTGAGCATGCCCGCCGAGTGCAGGCCCAGGGCGTGGCCGGTGAGTTCGGGTGGGGTGTGGGCGAGGAGGCGCTGTTGCTGGATCAGGCTGGCGCCGAAGCCGATGGAGGCGAGGGCGGCGCAGGCCGCCGCGACCGGGGTCGGGGGGTGGAGGGCAATGAGGAGGTACGGGGTGGCCAGGAGCAGGAGAAGAGGGGTGGCCAGGCGGTCGCGGGTGGCGGGTGGGAGGAGGCGGCCCACCGTGACGTCGCCGATCAGCATGCCGAGCGCCGCGCAGGCGAAGAGGAGGCCCGCGCGGTCGGGGGCGTACGCGACGAACAGGGACTCGCAGCCGACGACCAGGCCGTTGGGGATCCACAGGCCGAGGTAGAGGCGGCGGCGCGGGGCCGACGACCACAGGCGGGCGTTGGTGCGCCAGGTCTCGGCGACGGACGGGCGGCCGGAGGCGCGCGGGGCGCGACGGGTCAGGCCCAGTGCCGTGCAGAGGGCCGCCGCCGTGTAGAGGCCCGCCGCCACCAGCAGGGTCATCGCCGGGGACAGCCACACCACCAGGGCGCCGCCGGTCGCGTATCCGGCGACCTGTGTCAGCCCGTGCAGCATGTTGAACACCGAGCGGCCGAGCAGATAGCCGTCCTTCGGGAGGATCTCGTTCAGCAGGCCCCAGCGGACGCCACCGCCGAGGGAGGCGACCAGGCCCTGGGCGGCGATCACCGCGAAGACCGTCCACAGGGGCAGGCCGGGGAGCGCCAGGATCGCCGTGCTCGCCGCGCAGACGACGGCCAGGCCCGTCAGCGTCGTCCTCGGCGGCAGCCGGTCCGCCGCCGAGAGCAGCGTCGTCGCGCCGACCACCTGGACCAGGGACGGGCCGAACATGCTGAGGGCGGACAGCAGCGGGGAGCCGGTCGCCTCGTAGACGGACGTGCCGAGCGCCAGGCCGCCGATCGTCACGGCGGCGACCTGGAGGGCGGAGGAGAGGAAGAGAGGGGTGAACTCCCTTGTACGGAAGAGGGCTTGATAGCTGCGCATGGGACAGGACCCTCCGGCCCGCCGCCCGCCCGCCGTAATGTTTCGCCCACCCGCGAAAGCTCCGCCGCCCCACCGAAGCCGGGACGGGCACGCTCGCGTCGGATCCCGGAGGTCTCCGCATGGGTTGGTGGCAGGTCAACGCCGACACCCTCGCCGGGAGCCGGTTCGTCGTGTCGCCGCTCGCGGAGACGTTCGCGAGTCTGAAGACGCTGCACGCGGGCACGGGCACACACCCCGGGGAACGGGCCTGGCTGCGGGCCCATCTGCCCGCGTACCGCCGCGAGTTGGCCCGGGACCCGGTGACCGCGCCGCTGGTCCGCGCGGGACTCGGCAAGGAGTGGATCGCCGACTTCCTGACCCCCACACCCCGCGAGGACGAGACCTTCGCCGCCGAGGTCGCCCGCGTCCGGGGCGCCGATCCCGCCGCCGCCCGCGCCCATCTCGCGCTCTCCCTGCGCGGCCCCGTGCCCGCCGTCCTCCGCCGGGACGACCTGCCGGGCCGCGCGGCCGACCTCCTGACATACGTGTGGGAGGAGACCGTACGGCCGTACTGGCAGCGGCGGCGACGGGTGCTGGAGGCCGATGTGCTCGCCCGGACCGCGCGGCTCGGGCAGGGCGGCTGGGCGGCCGTGCTGGACGCGCTGCGGCCGGGGATGCGGTGGCTCGGCGAGAACCGGCTCCAGGTCAACGCGCACGAGTACCCGCCGCGTGAGATCTCCGGGGCGCGGCTGGTCTTCGTGCCGGTCACCCCGCAGCGGACGGGGTGGGTGGCGTGGGAGGAGCGGGAGCGGTACGCCGTCGTCTACCCCTGCTCGGGCGTCCTCGCCGACGGAGACGGAAACGGAAACGGAGACGGGGCCAGGGACAGGGACAGGGACAGGGACAGGGACGGGGGCGGCAGCTACGGCAGCACCACCGTCGTGCCCGCCGCCCTCGGGCCCCTCCTCGGGGACAACCGTGCCCGGATCCTCGTCCTCCTCGACTCCCCCATGAGTACGACGCAGCTGTGCGCGGTGACCGGGCAGGCGCTCGGGTCCGTCGGCCGTCATCTGCGGGTGCTGCTGGACGCCGGGCTGGTCCGGCGCGGCCGGGCGGGCCGCTCGGTGCTGTACGCGCGTACGGCGGAGGGGGAGGTGCTGCTGCGGGCGGCCTCCCCTCGGCAGGGGCGGCGCGGAGGCGAAAACGCTTCCGGAGATAGCATCCGTTTATGACTACAGACAACGCCACCCCCTCCGTCCTGGACGTCGAGATCGACGCGCTGAAGGGCGGCTCCGCCGACCTCACGCAGTACGCCGGCCAGGCCGTTCTCGTCGTGAACGTGGCCTCCAAGTGCGGCCTCACCCCCCAGTACACCGGCCTTGAGGCGCTGCAGGCCCGCTACGCCGCCCAGGGCTTCACCGTGCTCGGCGTGCCGTGCAACCAGTTCCTCGGGCAGGAGCCCGGCTCCGCCGAGGAGATCGCGGAGTTCTGCTCGGCGACGTACGGCGTCACCTTCCCGCTGACCGAGAAGGTCGAGGTCAACGGTGAGGGCCGGCACGCGCTGTACGAGCGGCTGGTGGACCACGCGGACGCCGAGGGCCACACCGGCGACATCCGCTGGAACTTCGAGAAGTTCCTGATCGGCCGCGACGGCTCGGTCGTCGCCCGCTTCTCCCCGCAGACCGAGCCGGAGTCGGCGGAGCTGGTCGCCGCCGTCGAGAAGGCCATCGGCTGACACTCTCGGTCCAGGCCGACAGTGCCCGGTGCCGCCGTTGACCTTCCCCCTGGGGCAAGGGGCACCGTCCCTCTCGCCGGGCGGAGGGCGTCCGGCGACGGAGGACGACCAGGGGACCCGAGGGACATGGACGACCTGCTCACCATCGGAGCCTTCGCCGCCCGCGCGCGGCTGTCGGCGAAGGCGCTGCGGCTGTACGACCGGCTGGGGCTGCTTCCGCCGGCGTACGTCGACGAGGTGAACGGCTACCGGTACTACCGGGCCGACCAGGCCGAACGTGCCCGTCTGGTGGCCCTGCTGCGGCAGCTGGACATGCCGCTCGCGCGGATCGCCGAGATCGTGGACGTCGTCGACACGGACGGCCGGCGCGCCGCCGAACGGCTCGCCGCGTACTGGGCCGGTGCCGAGGAGCGGTTCGCGTCCCAGCGGACCCTGGTCGCCTACCTCCGTGGACGGTTGTCAGGAACGGAGTCAGGCATGGAAGAGAAGAAAAGCGACACATGTGGGAACTTCACCGTCGAAACGGTCGATACGCCCCCGCAGGTGCTGCTGACCCAGTCGCGGCACACCCTCGCCGACGAGTTGCCGGCGTGGATCGGGGCGTCGCTGGGGCGGCTGGAGGAGGGCGCGGCGGCCTGCGGCGGGACCACGGGCGCGCCGTTCGTCGTGTACCACTCCGAGGTGTCGATGGAGAGCGACGGGCCCGCCGAGTCGTGTGTGCCGGTGGCGGACGAGAGCGCCGCGCGGGCGTGGGCGGCGGAGCACGGGCGGGCCTGGGAGACGAGGGTGCGGGTGGAGCCGGCGGGACGGCTCGTGTACACCCGGATCAGCAAGGCACAGGTGGCCCATCCGCAGATCCTCGCGGCGTTCGAGGCGGTCGAGCGGTGGATCGCCGGGCGGGGCCTGGAGGTCACCGGCCCGTGCCGGGAGATCTACTTCGCGGACTGGGACGCGGCGGGCCCCGAGGACCCGGTGTGCGACGTGGCGTTCCCGGTCGCGTCCTCGGCCGTGTAGTACGGGTACACGGGTACGACCGTAGGGGTTTCCCTACGGCCGTGGCGGATCGCACCGCTCCTGTCGGCCAACTGTCAGCGGGTGATTAGCGTCTACACAAACAAACAAGGAACACCCGCCCGCACGAGTCGAAACGGAACGGACGAGCCGCAGTGGCCTTTGCCGAGCTGACCCCACGACGACCCGTCTCGCGGGCGGACGAACCGTCCCCGCCGCGCGAGCCGTGGCGGCGGCGCCACCGGGTGTGGCGGCGGCGCCACCGGGTGCCTCTCACGGCCGCCCTGTGCGCCCTGCCGCTGTATTTCGTGTGGTGGGCGGTCTTCGCGACCGGCGGCGGCGATCTCGCGGCCCAGGTGGCGTGGGCGGAGTTCGCGAAGATGTACCCGGACTCCGCGGTCAACCTGTTCTGGTACGGGGGTCTGCACACGGCGAACTACAGCGTGCTCTCGCCGTATCTGATGGCGGCCCTCGGTGTCGTCCCGGTGACGCTGGTGTCGGGGCTCTCGGCGTCCTGGCTGGCCGGTGCGGTCGTCACTCGTACGGGTGTACGCGCGCCGGTGCCGGTCGCGCTGGCGGCGACGTTCTCGCTGTGGTGCCAGGTGGTGTCGGGGCGCTCCACGTTCATGCTGGGCACGGCCTTCTCGCTGGGCGCCCTGCTGGCGGTGCTGAGCGGGCGCGGCGGGCGGCAGCTCGCGGTGGCGGCGGTGTGCGCGACGCTCTCCACGCTGGGGAGCCCCGTCTCCGGGCTGTTCCTCCTCGTGGTCGGCGCCGCGTATCTGCTGTGCCGTGAGTGGGGCCGGGCGGCGGCGCTGATCGCGCCGCCGGTGACCGTGGTCGCCGTGACCACACTGCTGTTCCCCTTCGAGGGCGAGCAGCCCATGGCGTTCAGCCGGATATGGCCGCCGGTCGTGCTGTGCGCGGTGGTGGTGCTGGTCGCGCCGAGCGCCTGGCGCGTGCTCCGCCTGAGCGCCGGGATCTACGCGCTCGGCGTGGTCCTCTGCTATCTGATCCCCACCCCCATCGGCACGAATGTCGAACGTCTGCTCGAACTGGCGGGCCCGGCGGCGGCCCTGGCGATCTGCCTGTACCGGGGCGAGGCGCGTACGGACAGCGCCCGCTTCCCCCTGTCCTGGTTCACGCCCCGGCGGCGTGTGGTCGCCGGTGCGGTGGCCCTGGTGCTGTCCGTGACCTGGCTGACCGGCAAGACGACCGCCGACATCGTCACCAACACCAAGGTGCCCGAGTGGGCGGTGAAGACGGACGGGGTGGTGAAGGAGCTGAAGCGGCTCGGCGCCTGGAAGACCCGCGTCGAGGTGGTCCCGGCCCGCGACCACCGCGAGGCCGCCATCCTCGCCCCGTACATCAACATGGCGCGCGGCTGGAACCGGCAGGCCGACGTCGAGCGCGGCCGGCTGTTCTACGAGGGCCACGGCGGGACCGAGGTGCCCGAGGGGGCCTTCACCCCGGCCGCCTACAAGGCGTGGCTGTCGCAGTGGGCCGTCGGCTTCGTCGTCCTCGTCAACGGCGAGCCGGACGGGCCCGCCGAGCTGGAACACGCGCTGGTGAGCAGCGGGCCGGACTATCTGGAGCCGGTCTGGCAGGACGCCAACTGGAAGATCTACCGGGTGAGGAACGCGACCCCGCTGGTCGACAGGCCGGCCACCGTGGTCAGCGCCGACGGGGCCAATCTCGTCGTCCATATGCCGAAGGCCGGCGAGGTCATCGTCCGGGTCGCCTACTCCCCCTGGCTCTGGGCCGACAACGGCTGCCTCACCGCCGACCGCGAGTCCGACGGCGACCTCACCGAGTTCACCCGCCTCACCGTGCATGAGCCGGGGGACGTCCGGATCAGCTCCCAGTACGGCGGGCCGTCCCGGACGACGGCCCTGGAGTGCGAGAAGGAGGCGGACGAGAAGGCGGAGCAGGGGGACGGGGAGGAGTAGCGCCGCGGGGCGGCAGCGGGTGCGGGAGCCGGGAGGAGGGGGCGGGGGCGGGGGCGGTCAGGCCTTCCGGTCCAGCACCTGCCGGGCGGCGGCGAGATGGGACTCCCGGGGCGCCTTCAGGGCCCGGAGGTCCGCCGGGTCGGCGGTGATCGCGGCCCGCTGGATCCGAGGCTCGGCGGCGCGCCAGACGACCACCACCCCGGTCTCCGCCTTGCGGCGGACGTCGGCGCGGGCCGTGTCGATCTCGTCGGCGCAGGGGCCCGTCGAGCCGCCCCGGCGCGGGTCGTTCACCGCGGCCGGCGGATCGGCGCGCCGGAAGCCGTCCTTCGCCATACAGGCGCTCCACTCCCGGAACACGGCGCGCACCCCGGGGTCGCGCCGTGACTCCTCGAAGGCGCGCGGGGCACGGCGGTTGAGGATGTCGTAGCGGCGCCGGTTCGGCGGGTCCGCGTCGGCGGGCCGCACCGGCGCGCGGGGCGTCCAGTCCATCCCTTCGCTTCGAGGCAGTCCCGCGTCAGCACGTCCTCCCGGCCTGTCGGCCTGTCGGCCTGCCGGCCTGCCGTACGACGTCGTGGAGATGGCGGTCCGTGTCGCAGAACGTGAGGTCGCCCGGGGCCGGCGCGACGCTCCGCCGGCCGTCGTCGACACGGACGTGGCCGGTCCGGTCGAGCACCAGGGCGTAGCGGCGCGAGTCGTTCCCCGACGGGTTGGACGAGCTGGACGGGAGGGACGATCCCGAGGTCCACCCTCGTCGGGCCCTCTGTTCCGGTCGGGACGATCTCCCCGTGGCGATGGACAGTGAGGAAAGAGACGCTCGCCACCTTGGGAACAAGTCCCACACGCGCGCAAGCGCCCCTTCCGTCCGGATGTCGGAAGGGGCGCCGCGGGGGTCGGTTCCGGTCGGTCAGGTCACTCGGGTCAGCTTGGTGAGGAAGCCGGGCTCGGTGAGGTCCTGCTGGAGGGCGACCGGGACCTCCACGCCTTCGCCGGAGCCCTCGCCGACGATCAGCTTGCCGACCTCGGTACCGGACTTCGCCTCGTGCGGGATGGTCGCGCTCGCGTCGAGTTCGAGCTTGACCGTCTTGCCTGCCCAGCCGACCGCCGAGACGTTCTTCGTGACCACGACCGGGGTCCGTCCGCCGAGCCCGTCGTCCACGTATCCGACGACATCGCCCTTCTTCAGGATCGTGTCGGAGGTCAGCGCCTCCTGGGCGGCGATCATCGCGGTCTTGCTGACCGCGTTGACGGTGTCGATGATCGGCGGGGTGTGCTGGCCGAGGATCGCGCCGACGACGATCGCCGTCTCGCCGCCGACCTCCTGCGTGGCGGCGAAGAGCAGGTTGCCGCCCGCGGCCGAGGTGGTGCCGGTCTTGATGCCGATCGAGTTGTTGTAGGGGACGAGACGGTTGTAGTTGGTCCAGGGCTGGCCCGAGGGGTCCTTCCAGGAGGGCAGCCTGGTGATGTCCGTGAGGGCCTTCATCTTCACCAGCTCGTTGCCGAGCTTGACCTGGTCCTCGGCGGTGGAGACGGTCGTCTCCTTCAGACCGGACGGGTCGGTGTACGTCGTGTTCTTCATCCCGAGGTCCTTGGCGGCGGCGTTCATCTTCTTGACGAACTCCTCCTCGGAACCGCCGCTGTCCCAACGGGCGAGCAGCCGGGCGATGTTGTTCGCGGACGGGATCATGATGGCCGCGATCGCGTCGTACTGGGTGAGCTGGTCGCCCTCCTTGACGGTGTTGAGCGTGGACTCACCGTCCTTGTCGTAACCACCCTCGGTCTCCGCCTTCGCGTCGACGGGGATGGTCGCGCCCTTCGCGCCGGGCTTCATCGGGTGTTCCTTGAGGATGACGTAAGCGGTCATCGCCTTGGCGACGGAGCCGATGGCCACGGGCTTCTGCTCGCCGAAGCTGTCCATCGTGCCGATGCCGTTGACGTCCATCCAGCCCTGGCCCTCGTCGGGCCACGGGAGGGCCACCTTGTCGCCCTTGAACGCGTACGAACCGTCGGCGGTCAGGGCGAGTGCGGGGGTGGGGAGCGGGCGTACGGCCTGTGCGATCGCGAACACGATCACCAGCAGGATCGCCAGCGGGGTCCAGATCTTGACCCGGCGGATGATCGTGCGCACCGGTGTCTGGCGGGGCGGCGGGGTGTTCGTCAGCTCCGCCAGCAGGTCCAGCGGCGGCCTCGGCGGCAGCGGCTGCTGCGTCGTCCGCTCCGGACCCACCTGCGGGAGGGCCCGCGTCGCCTCCGCCGGGGGCGTGGTCGCCGGGGGTGTCGTCGCCGCCGGGGGCTTGGGCGGGGCGGTCTCGTCCAGTGACTTCAGTGCTACGAATTTGCTGGTGCGCTCGACTGGCGGCGCCCCCTGGACGCCCCCGGCCGACCCCTCGTCACCGGCCCCCTCGACCTCGACGGCACCCTTGGCATCGGCGTCGGCGTCGGCGTCGGCGTCGACCTTGGCCTCGGCTGCGGGCCTGGGGACGTTGCCCAGCTTGAGCATGGTGGTCGGCTGGTCGACAGCGGGCACCCGGGGCGCCCGGAAGACCGCCGTCGGCTGATCGACCCCCCGCCCCGGCTCGGCTACGCCCTCGCCCCCCGACTCCCCACCCGCACCACCCGCGCGGCTTTCGTCGCCACCCGCGCGGCTTTCGTCGCCACCCGTGGGTGGCCCCTGCGAGGGCTCCACGCCATCGGCGACTTCCGCGCCGGACGCTGCCGCTTCATCGACCACCGGTCCGTCGACATCCGGGTCCGCGGCTGCCGCCCCGGACCGCACGTCGGCCGAACCGGACCGCACATCGGCCGAACCGGCGGCCTTGTCGGCCTTCGGCTCGGCGACGGGGGTGGTGTCGGCGGCGATGCCGTCCCGGACGCCGTCCTGCGAGGCATGGGGCGCGGCATCGACCGAAGCCTCGGCTCGCGCGGCCTCGGCAGCGGCTTGCGCGGCATCGACCGGCGCGGCGTCACGCCGAACGCCGAGGTCGCCCCCGGCGCGGGTACCAGCGGCCTCGGGGGCGTCGCCGTGGACGTCGGCGTCGCCGTGATCGTCAGCGGCACCCTGGGCGGGGTCGACGGCCTCAGGGCCGGTGGTGTCCCCCGTCCCGCCTGCGGTCGGTCGTACCGGCGAGGCGGCGTCGGCCGGCGCGGCGGCGCCCCGCTCGCGCGGATGCGTGTCGCCCTCCTCGGTCTCCTCGGCCCCGCGCCCGGCAGTCGGCTCCGCGTCGGCGACCTCGTCACCGTCGGAGCCGTCGGAGGCGTCGGAGGCGTCGGAGGCGTCGGAGTCCTCAGCGATCTCGGCGATCTCGGCGATCTCGGCCGACCCCTCGGTGCCAATGGCCGACCCGTCGCCCGAGTCCGCGGCGCCCGACCCGGCGGCACCCGACCCGGCATCCGCGCCCTCAGCGTCCGCGTGAGCCTCGTCCGGACCGTCGGCGGCGTCCGTGGTGGCCCGGTCGGTCTTCGCGTCGCCGGATCGCGTCCCCGTGGCCTCTCGTGCCGCGGGCTCCGTCGCCGTTCCGGAGTCCGGCCCCGTCTCCGACCCCGTCTCCGACCCCGTCGCGTCCGGCCTCGCGTCCTCCGGCCTCACGTCCTCCGACTCCGCCGCCTCCAAGAGGGCTCGGCGGGAGAAGACCGCTGTTGCCTGGTCGGGTTGGGGGGTGGTGGGGCGGGACATCGAGAGGCGTGGGTCCGGGGTGCCGGAGGGCCGGGCCGGGGCCGAGCGTCCGGGGTCCGGAACCGGTGGCTCGCTCCCCGACGTCGACTCCGTCGACGACTCGTACCGCTTCGACCTGTCGGGGGACGTGCCCGCCACCGATGCCTCCTCCCGCGCGCCGCCCGTCCCAGGGCGCGCGCCCAACCGAACCGTGGATCCAGAATCCGTGAAATCCCGCCGCCCGGACACTAGTCATCGCCGCGCCACCGCGCCGCGCCGCTGTCCGAACCATGTACCAGTGTCCTGTGTGCGGGCTTAACCACCGCGGTAGACGAGAACGACATACCTACCGGTTCCACTACATTCCGGTCACGCGCCCTCGACAGACCAATGTGAGAGGGGTCACCCTGTCGTACATCCACGCGGGGAGGCATGGATGGGCAGGAGCCGCAGAACACTTCCGGAAGAGCTTCTGCTGCTGGCGTTGGACCCGGCCACGGGTACCACCGCACAGCCGCAGTCGCTCGACCTTGGTCTGGCCGGAGCGCAGCTAGTGGAGCTGGCGCTGGCCGGACGGATAGCCCCAGACGGGGATCGTATCGCCGTGGTGTCCCCACGGCCGACTGGAGATCCGACCTTGGACTGCGCGTTGGAGTTGCTGCGAAGGCGTGGCGCTCCCGTACGGGCGGTCCACTGGATTGGCGGGCCGCGTCTCGGGCTGCGCCAGACCTACCTCTCGCATCTGGAGCGGTGCGGCATGGTGCATGCCGTGGCGGGCCAGATGTGCGGAGTGCTGCCGACGACTCGCTATCAGGCGAGTCAGACCGAGATCAGCCGGGAGATCCGAACCCGGCTGGACTCCGCGATCCGCACCGGCGTACCGCCGGACCCGCGGACCGCGGCGCTCGCCGCCCTGGCGCACGCGGTCGGCCTCGGCAAGCACCTGTATCCGGGGAACGAGGGACGCTCGTCCCGCTCCCGGCTGCGGGACCTGATCCGGCACGACCCCATGGGTGGCCTGGTGGCCCACGCCGTCATGGACGTGCAGAACGGCGTGGCCGCACAGCCACGTCGCAGCCCGGCACCGACCGGCCGTCAGGCCGCCCCCGGCGCCAGGCCACCCGCACCGGAACCCGCGCGCGGCGTTCCGATGCAGCCACGCCGCGGCTCGATGGCCCGCGTAGTGGCGCACTGAGCAACGGCAGCACCGGCACGCGAAGCACTGAAGCACCGAAGCAACGCGCCGACGCATCGCGGTGCGTGTGGGAGCAGGACCCCGGAGCCGCAGGTCCCCATCCCACCGCACCACGTGCGTCACGCGCACCGCTCGCGCCTCTCGCCCGCGCTGCCCGCTCGCACCGCTCGCGCTACTTGCACCGCCGGCGCCGAACCGCCGCAGGGACCCCAGGACCCGGTTCGGGAGCCGCAGGTTCGCGCGGGGCGTGTGCGGCCGTACGTACGGCCGCACACGCCCCGCGCGACCGCATGTTCAGATGCCATGGGCACGGCGTCATAAGCACGACGTCATGGTCATGGCCTCGCGGTCACGGCCTCATCGTCACGATGCGCGCGGCGGAAAAACACCGGCGCAAACGGCGCGTGCACAGCGCATATCCGCTGTTTTCCAGCGGTACTCCGCACCTTGGTGGCAATCTGCTGAACAGCAGATACGCAAAGTAGAGGCAGCAGCCGGAGGTGCACGTCCCGTGGCGTCCAATGTCAATCCCACCGTCAGGCGACGCCGGTTGGGCCAGGAGCTGCGTCGGCTCCGCGAGCTCAAGGGCATGACCGCCGAGGAGGTCGCCGAGCGGCTGCTGGTCTCCCAGTCGAAGATCAGCCGTCTGGAGAACGGCCGCCGCAGCATCAGCCAGCGAGACGTCCGTGACCTCTGCGGTGTCTACGAGGTCGAGGACCAGCGCATCGTCGACTCCCTGATGCAGATGGCCAAGGACTCCCGCCAGCAGGGCTGGTGGCACGCGTTCGGCGACGTCCCGTACAGCGTCTACATCGGCCTGGAGACCGCCGCGGCGAGCCTCAGAGTGTTCGCCCCGCAGGTCGTCCCGGGACTGCTCCAGACCCGCGCGTACGCCGAGGCCGTCATCACCGGGGCGCTGCCCGAGACCCCCACGCAGGAGATCGAGAAGCGGGTCCAGGTACGGATGCGGCGGCAGGACCGCGTCACCGAGGACGGCCCGCTGCGCCTGTGGACGGTGCTGGACGAGGCCGCGCTGCGGCGCGTGGTCGGCTCCCGCTCCCTGATGCGCGAGCAGTTGGAGCATCTCGTCGAAACGTCCCAACTGCCGCACGTCACCCTGCAAGTGCTGCCTTTCGGCGCGGGCGCGCACCCCGGCCTGAACGGGCAGTACTCCATTCTGGAGTTTCCCGACACCACGGATTCGAGCGTGGTCTACATCGAGGGCGTCACCAGCGATCTCTATCTGGAGAAGGCCCCCGACGTGCAGAACTACAGCGTGATGTACGAGCACCTGCGGGCCCAGGCCCTGAGCACCGATCAGACCCGCCAGTTCATCGCGGACATCGCGAAGGACTACGCCCGCTGAGCAATCGCGTGGCGTCCGAGCCTGGAGGGGCGGGAATGTACACCATCCACGGCTCCCACGTGATGGCTCCTCGAATATGCCACCCGCACGGGTGAATAGTCGCTTCGACTGCTCATCGCGACGAGTAGCGTCGATCACGCCAGGGCGCAACAGCCTTGGCGAAAACTGAACCATGGATTCCAGCCGGAGTTCAGGGTTCGCTGACAGCAGTTCAGCGACGAACCGCACCGGAGCAGAAATGGCAATTCAGCAAGGCGTCACGGACGAGTGGATCAAGTCCTCGTACTCCATCGGAAACGGTGAGTGTGTCGAGGTCAGGTCGCCCGCCCCCGCCTCCCTCGGCGTCCGCGACTCCAAGGTCCACGACGGGCCTTCCCTGTCCTTCCCGACCGACGCGTGGAATGCCTTCGTGGCGTCGATCAAGCCGTAAATCCGCGACGACAAGCGCACAAGCATCACCGACAGAGCCCTCTCGACTGGCCCGCCGTCCCGGCCGAGGGGGCTCGGCTTGTGCCCCCGCCCGGCACCAGCCCCGACTCGCCACCGCAACCCCCGCCCCCGTCAGCGCAGTTCGCTCACATGGCGGTCCGTGCCCGGGACCGTCGGGACGAAGGGGGCCAGCAACTCGACCCGGCCGTGGCCGGCTTCGGAGACCGCTTCCGGCAGGCCGGCGAAGTGGGACTCCCAGCAGTCGCGGGGATCGGCCTCCAGGAACCACAGGAGGGTGAGGCGGGTGTCCACGCCCTCGACCTGCTTGACGTACGACATCCGGTCGAGGGGAAGCGGGGTCGGCCGGAAGACGGTGACCATCGCGGACGGTGACCCGGCGAGGCGCTTGGGCAGATGGCGGGCCCGCAGCCACTCCAGCAACTCGGCGCGCTCGCCCGGCCCTTCGGCGTCGATCACCTGGAGCACGAGGCCCGCGTACGGGTGGTCCAGGGCGTGGAAGTCCCGGGGGCCGGCGGCGCCGTCGCGGTAGACGGTGGCCTCGTGGTCCTGGAAGGCCGTGAAGACATGCGTACGGTCCTGGTAGACCCGAGCGTCGCGATTCAGCCGCTTGT
This sequence comes from Streptomyces phaeolivaceus, assembly GCF_009184865.1. Lineage (NCBI taxonomy): Bacteria > Bacillati > Actinomycetota > Actinomycetes > Kitasatosporales > Streptomycetaceae > Streptomyces > Streptomyces phaeolivaceus. The sequence continues at coordinate 4,353,854 of NZ_CP045096.1, forward strand.
TGATGGCGACGGTCCAGCGCATGTGCTCGTCGTAGCGGCCGTCGGTGATCCAGTACGTGGAGAGATAGCAGCCCGCGGTCACCGGCTGGACCATCGCCGACTTCTCGGGCGTACGCAGGAGTTGGAGATCGCGGGTGGCGACCCAGCGGCGGCCCGCGAACATCCAGGGCATGGCCATCGCGCCCGCGTAGTAGTGGTCGTCCTCGTACCACCGGTTGTACGCGTACTCATGGCCCGGGTGCGGCTCGACCATGGTGATCAGGGCATGGCCGGGGCGGACGCCGTACGGGCCGACGGCGGCCAGTTCGGCGTACGTGGCGCTGCGGGTGTCCTCGCCCGTGCGGTCGTGCTCGCGCTCGGTCATGTGCGTCCCCTTCCGTCCACCTGCGGTCGCCCATACTCTGACGCTCCGTCAGATAATGCGCCAGAGCCGGGAGGTTTCCGATGTCTCCGATGTCTCCGATGTCACTGCTCGCGGGGAAGACCGTGGTCGTCTCGGGAGTCGGGGCCGGACTCGGCCAGCGGGTCGCCGCGGCCGTCGTCCGGGACGGCGGGAACGCCGTGCTGGGGGCGCGTACGGAGGCGAATCTCGCCAAGGCCGCGGCGGACGTGGACCCGGACGGCGCGCACACGGCGTACCGGGCGACCGACATCACCGACGAGGCGCAGTGCACGGCGCTCGCGGCGCTCGCGCGGGAGCGGTTCGGGGGCGTGCACGCGGTGGTGCATGTCGCCGCCTGGGACAGCTACTTCGGGGGCCTGGAGGACGCCGACTTCACCACCTGGCAGGCGGTCCTCGATGTGAATCTCCTGGGCACCCTGCGGATGACCCGGGCCTGTCTGCCCGGCCTGAAGGCATCCGGCGGCGGCTCGGTCGTCATCATCGGCACCCAGTCGGCGGTCGCCGCGCCCTCCCGGGTGAAGCAGGCGGCGTACGCGGCGTCCAAGGGCGCGCTGACGAGCGCGATGTACTCGCTGGCCCGGGAGCTGGGGCCGCACCGGATCCGGGTCAACACCGTGCTGCCGGGCTGGATGTGGGGGCCGCCCGTGGAGGCGTACGTACGGTTCACGGCGCACGGTGAGGGCGTGCCCGAGGCGGAGGTGCTGGCGCGGCTCACCGAGCGGATGGCGCTGCCGGAGCTGGCCACGGACGGGGACGTGGCGGACGCGGCGGTCTTCCTGGCCTCCGACCGCGCACGGGCGATCACCGGCCAGTCGCTGCTCGTCAACGCCGGGGAACTGATGCGCTGACCTGCCCTCACCGAGGTCCCACGGGGCGGCGAGGGTGATCCTTTCCAGCCACTCACTGTTCATATACATAAACTGAGGTCATCGCTCGGAACTTCTTTGCCTCCTCTTGACCTTCCGCTTCCTTGCCGTGGGCATGCCACCGAATCCAGAGTTCACATGCCTGACCGTGCACATGACCGACTCTGGCGGCGGACCCTGGAAGGGGGCCCATGAACAGTCTCGACTGGGCCGTGCTCATCGGCTACTTCGGTGTGATGGTCGCCATCGGCGTCTGGTCGCACAAGCGCGTGGACAACGTCAGCGACTTCTTCACCGCCGGCGGCAAGATGCCCTGGTGGCTCTCCGGAATCTCGCACCACATGTCGGGCTACAGCGCGGTGATGTTCACCGGCTACGCCGGCATCGCGTACACCTACGGCGTCACCTCCTTCGTGACCTGGTCGTTCCCGATCGCCCTCGGTATCGCCATCGGCTCCAAGCTGTTCGCGCCGCGTATCAACCGGCTGCGCTCGCGACTGCATGTGGCGTCCCCGCTCGAATATCTGAAGAACCGTTACAACCTGGGCACCCAGCAGGCGTTGGCCTGGTCGGGCATGCTGCTGAAGATCGTGGACGTCGGCGCGAAGTGGGCCGCGATCGCGACCCTGCTGTCGGTCTTCACGGGCGTGTCCCTGAACCAGGGCATCCTGATCACCGGCACGATCACGGCCGTCTACTGCACGATCGGCGGCCTCTGGGCGGACGCGCTCACGGAGTTGGGCCAGTTCGTCATCCAACTCCTCGCGGGCATCGCGATGTTCATTGCCGTCGTCGCCAAACTCGGTGACTACGGAGGCTTCTTCGGCGTCTGGGACCACCCGAAGCTGCAGGGTCACGCCGAACCGCTCGTCGGCCCCTACGGCACGATCTTCCTGCTCGCCTTCCTCTTCATCAAACTCTTCGAGTACAACGGCGGCATGCTCAACCAGGCCCAGCGCTACATGGCCACGGCCACCCCGTACGAGGCCGAGCGCTCCGCCCGGCTGTCGGCGGCCCTGTGGCTGGTCTGGCCGCTGGTGCTGTTCTTCCCGATGTGGATGTCGCCGCTGCTGGTGACCTCGGAGAAGGGCGACGGCTCCGACTCGTACGCCCTGATGACCGAACAGCTGCTGCCGCACGGCCTGTTGGGCCTCGTCATCGTCGGGTTCTTCTCCCACACGATGGCCATGTGCTCCTCCGACGCCAACGCCATCGCGGCCGTCTTCACCCGGGACTGCGCGCCTGTGATCTGGCGCCGGGCACGGACGTGGAGCGAGGGACAGGGGCTGCGGGTCGCCCGGATCACCACGGTCGTCTTCCTCGGTCTGTCGATGGCGGCGGCCACGCAGGTGAACTCGCCCGCCTTCAAGGACATCATCACCGTCGTCATCAAGTGGGTCGCCGGACTGATGGGCCCGATGGCCATCCCGATGATGCTCGGTCTGCTGCGGCCGTTCCGCCGCTCCGGTCCGACGGCGGCGCTCACCAGCTGGGCGTGCGGGCTGTTCGCCTTCTGGCTGGTGAACTACCCGATCGACTGGAGCCTGGAGGACGGGGTGCCGCTCCAGTACCAGGTGTCCATCCCGCTGGCGGTCTCGCTGGTCCTCTACATCGTCATCGGCTTCATCAAGCCCGAGGACACCCCCGAGCGGCTCGCCATCATCGAGATCATCAACTCGGACGGCGACGGGGACGGCAAGGGCGGTGCGGGGGCCGCGGCGGCGGTACCGGCCCAGGAGAACCAAGGGAACCACGGGAACCACGGGAAGGGCGCGGCCAGGCCCAGCGGGGTCTGAGGGGGTGAGGGCCGCTTCCGGGAGTGAACCGGGGCGGCCCTCACGGCTGTTGGCTGTTGGGCGGGGAGCGGGTCGGTGGTCAGCGGGCGAGCAGGGCGCGGAGGGCCTCGGTGACGGCGGTGGGGGCCTCCTCCGCCATGAAGTGGCCGTAGGGGACCGTGGAGTGGTGCGGCTCGGGGGCCCGGGCGCGCCAGACGGCGGTGGCGTCGTAGCCGACAGCGGCGCCCCAGTCCTGCTGGAGGACGGTGACGGGCATGGTCAGCCGGTTGCCCGCGGCGCGGTCGTCCCGGTCGTGGCGGACGTCGACACCGGCGGAGGCGCGGTAGTCGGCGACGATCGAGGGGACGGCCTCGCGGGAGGCCCGGAGGTAGGCGGCGCGGATGTCGTCCGGGAGCGCCTCGGGGTCCCGGGTCCAGGCGTCGAGGAGCCGAAGAAGGCGTCCGGGGCGGCGCCGATCAACTGCTCGGTCAGGCCGGGCGGTTGGGCCATGAGGTAGAGGTGGAAGCCGACGGCCGCGGCCGTGCCGTGCACGCCGACGAACCCTGGGCTCGGGCCGAGCGCTCGCGGCTCACCGAGCTCCGGCTGCACGCCGTGGAGCGCCGCGCCGAGGCCCGTATCGCGCTCGGCCCGGCCGCCGAAGCCGTACCGGATCTGGCCTCCCCGCCCCGCGACCTCCTCTTCGAGGCGCTCTGGTCCCTGGTGGCCAGGGCGGCGATCCAGGTCGGCGACCGTACGGCGATGCGGCGCGCCCACACCCAGCTGGAGCCGGCCACCGCCGAACTGGCCGGAGCGGGCAGCGGTCTGCTCACCCTGGGCCCGGTGTCGGAACGACTGGACGCACTGGCCACGGCCTTGACCCCGGGCTGAAGCGGCTGGACGGGCACTGTCGGTGGGCGGCGCGGCCCGCCGCGACCGTGCCGCCGCCGCGCTCGGCCTCGGCCTCGGCAAGGACCACACCCTCGCCTTCACACCGGAGAACGAGCCCTACGACCCGCTGTTCGGGACCTGAGCGGTGGCGGCGGACGGCATCGGCCTGCCGACCCGGGCGGCGATGGCGCGAGCGCAGGTCAGGGACTCGGTGTGGGTGGTGTCCACTTCCAGGTCGTAGTGGACGCCCTCGTGGACGAGGTCCGCCTGGGCGGCGGCCATGCCCGGGACCCGGTCACCGCGGGCGATCTCCCGGCCGGCGGCGACGGCACTGTCGCAACGGACACCGACCCAGAGCACGTCCACACCGTCGAGGAGCCTCTCCCAGCGCCGCTGGGACGCGGCCCCGCCGAGGAAGAGGTCGTCGATGACGATACGGGCGCCCGCCCGCGCCATCGCCACGACGCCCTGGGCCCAGGCCTGTTCCAGAGCACGGAAGTCCGCCCCGATGGTGACCTCACCGTCGGCGGAGATCCCGATACCCCCGTCACCGCCGTCCGCCGTCCGCATCCGCGCGGGCATCGCCTCGATCAGGGAATCGGCCCCGAACGCCAGCCACTGCTCCGGCAGTTCGGCCTGCAGACACCGCACGATCCCGGACTTGCCCGCACTGGAACCGCCATTGAGAATGATCATCCGAGTCGCCACCGCGCCACGGTAGAACACTCCGCACACGACACGAAACGCATTTCTCCGGCTTCGGGCGCCTCTACCCGTACAGGGCCGCCAGGTCGACGAGCCGGATGTCGTCGTCCGCTTCCGCCGCGGCGCGTGCCTTGTCGTTGAAACCCGCTCCGCTGAAGCAGATGAGCCGGGTACCGGTGGTGTCGTAGCGGCCGGCCCGGGTGATGAGATCGCGGACGTGCCTCAGGCGTTCGATGTGGGCGGCTCCCATGGTGTCGTTCCACTTGGCCTCCCCGATGGCCAGGAGGGGCGGCTTGGCCCCGTCCGCGATGCCGATGACGGCCACGTCGACCTCGCGCGAGGTTCGGGTCCTGGGGTCGTGGACCACACCGTGCCCCACCCGGGCCGGCAGTCCGCCGAACAGCTCGGGGTCGGCGTGATGCAAGGCCCAGTCACGGCACACCTGTTCGAAGTGGGGCCCCAGGACGTTGCTGACGAAGCGGCGGCGGCTGGCCTGCCAGACCCGTGTCGCGCTGCCGGGGCGTTCGAGCTGGTCCCAGACCGGGCGCATGATCGCGTGATAGAAGCCGATCAGCGGCTCGGCGATGCGGTACGCGGGCCGGTTGTCGCGGAAGACGTCCGCGTCCCGGTGCAGCAGACCCGCGTCCTCCAGAACGTTGATCGGGTGGGCGATGTCGGTCGCCTTGCGTTCCAGGTATCCGGCCATACCGCCCCGGGTGGAGTTGCCGTCGGCCACGGCGGCCAGCACCGACAGGTACAGGGCGGTGTCACGAAGGTCGGGTTCCTCGGCGAGCAGATAGCGGGCCTCGCGGAAGAGCGGGGTCTCGGGGTTGAGGACGGTGCGCACGACCCAGTCGTCGAAGTCCTCCGGACCCGCCGGACTGTCACCCCGGGCGAACTCGCGCCGGTAGGCGGGGGTACCACCGACGATCGCGTTCACCTTCATGGCCAGGTGGGGGTCGCCGATGTCCCAGAACTCGGCGGCCAGGCGGTGGTCGAGGGGGCGGACGACCAACTCCAGCCCCGCCCTGCCGCGCAGCGGAGCGTTGCCCGACAGCAGCCGCCCCATGAAGGACAGCGCCGAGCCGCACAGCAACAGCCGGGCGCGGGAGCGGGTGCGCTGCTCACGCAGAGGTCGTAGCGCCTCCTGAATGATCGAGGGCAGCTCCGGGTTGCCCTTGGCGAGATACGGAAACTCGTCGATCACCACGGGGACGGGGCGCTCGTCACCGAGGGCGAGCAACGCGTCGACCGCTTCCGACCAGTCGGCGAAGTGGAACGGGCTGGCGGGGCGGACATGGGCCGTCAGGGAGGAGCCGAGTCTGCGCAGCGACTCGGCGTCGGCGGCCTCCGTGGCACCGAAGTAGAACCCTCCTGCCGCGCGGCAGGCCGCGTCCAACAGGAACGTCTTGCCCTGGCGGCGGCGCCCGGAGACCACACCCAGGGTCGCGCCGGGCTGCGGATCGGTGATGAACCGGCTCAGCGCCGACCACTCGTGATCCCGATCGAACATCTCGGCCGGCTTGTCCACGCCTCATCCCAGATAGAGAAGTACACCTACATAAAACATACCCCTATGTATCTGCGCCCGGTGCTCGGATCATGAAGGCGTCCAGTGGGTTCTCGGTCTCCAGGTGGAGGCCGTGGCGTTCGTAGAGGTGTCTGGCCGGGCTTCCCTGGAGGACGTCGAGGCGGATGGGGAGGTCGGTGGGGGCGTGGTGGGTGAGGAGGTGGTGGAGTACGGCTGTGCCGATGCCGGAGCCCTGGAGGTGGGGGGCCAGGTAGAAGTGCTCCAGCCAGTGGGCGTCCGGGGCCGGGCGGAGGGCGACACAGCCGGCGAAGGTGCCGCCGACCTCGATGATCCAGGTGTGGGCCGGGTCGAAGCCGTCGCGCAGGCGTTGGCGGACGCGGTGGGGGTCGTAGCGGCCGAGGCGTTCGAGATCGGGGCGCATGACCACGGCACGCAGCTCGGCGATGGGCTCGACGTCCACCGCCAGGGCCGGACGTATGTTCCAGTCAGCCATGATCGGCACGCTGTCCCGGGCGCGGATCACGCCCGCGGTGCGGGGGTTCCACCGTCCGGCTTCGGATGCCACCGCGTCTCAGGCCCGTGGATAGCGGGTCAGCCAGCCCGGTACCGCTCCGCCGGGGGCGTGGAGGGAGGGGCCCTGGGTCATTTCGAGGGCGAAGTCGTCGGCGAGGACGAGGATCGTGGGGCGGCCCTCCAGTTCCGCGAGCCAGGCGGGGGGCAGGGCGGTCTCGCCGTGGAGGGCGCCGAGGAGGCCGCCCGTCAGGGCGCCGGCGGCTCCCGAAGGCCCCCCGTGGTTGACGGCGAGGCACAGGCCGTGGCGAATGTCCTCGCCGACCAGGGTGCAGTAGACGGCGACGGCCAGCAGGCCCGCCGCCGCGCCGTCGCCGGCGAGCTGCTCGACGACGGCGGGCGACGGCGGCCCCTGGCGTACGGCGCCGACGGCCTGCTGGAGGGCGTCGGCGACGGGCTGGTGGCCGGGGCGGGCGGCCAGCAGCACCAGGGTCTTCTGGACGGCGGCGTCGAGGCTCTCCCCGCGCGCGAGGGCGTGCACGATGACGGCGTACGAGCCGGCGGCCAGGTAGGCGGTGGGCGCGCCGTGCGTCTGGGCGGCGCACTCCACGGCCAGTTGGAAGACCAGTTGGGGTTCCCAGCCCACCAGGAGACCGAAGGGCGCGGAGCGGGCGGCGGCCTCGGCGCCGGACGCGCCGGGGTTCTTGGGGGCGTCGAGCGTGCCCATGGTGCCGTCGGCGAAGCCGAGGAGGCAGATGAGCGAGGGGTCGCGGCGCGCGTAGAGCCACTCCTCGCGGGCGAGCCAGCCGTCGTCCTTGCGGCGTTCGTCCGGGCCCCAGTCCCGCTGGGTCGCGGCCCAGCGCAGATACGCCCGGTGCAGATCGGTCGGCGGGTGCCAGACACCGGTGTCGCGCCGGACCTGGGCGCGGATCAGGCCGTCCACGGTGAAGAGCGTGAGCTGCGTGAGGTCGGTGATCGCGCCGCGTCTGCCGTACGCGGAGGCCAGATCGGTCAGCCACTCCGGGCCGTACGCCTCGCCGATCTGCGCCAGGGTGAGCTGGTCGACCGGCGCGCCCAGCGCGTCGCCGACGGCCGCGCCCAGCAGCGTCCCGCGCACCCGGCTGCGGAAGTCCTGCTGCTCGACCCGCCCCCAGACGGCACCGGATGTCGCACCCACCCCGGCCTCCTCACGGCCCCTGACCCGACCCGTACGTCAATACGTCCGTACATCCGTACGCCCGTACGGCTCGACAGTCCAGCACTGTAATCGAACAGGAACCGTCCGTTCAGGGCTCTTGGAGACCGCCAAACGTCTCTCACGACACCCCGATCCAACGCTTCGGCCGACGAGCCGACAGAACTGAACAGATGGCGTACCAGAGTCCAACTCTCGGAGAATCGGTGCGCCCACGCAACATCCGTGGCCGGTCGGTTCACGTCGCCGCCCCTTGCGAGGGCCTTGATCGATCGCGCCGAAAAGCGCCTAGGGGTGATCTAGGGCCTCGCACATAGTGGGACCATGGCTGGATCCCAGACCGTTCCTAGAGACTGAGCGGGAGTGAGTCCTGTTGCCAGGTCTCGTGCTCGACCGAACGCCCCGGACGGTGTCGGGCGTTCTGGTTGCCCGCGTTCGCTCCGCGTCCGGGCGGCACGGATCGTGTCCGTGGTCCGGGGATGCGAGGGCGGGTTCCCTCACGCCCGGAGACCTCCGGTCCGGCCTGGACGGTCCGATGCCCCACCGCATCACTCCGGTGCTGTGGGGGCGGTGCCGTCCGTCGCCGGATCGGGTGTCCCTGGGCGGGGTCGACGGCGATGACCGCGATGCCCGTGGCGTCGGCCATCGAGGCCAGCCGGGCACGGAGTCCGCCGGTGGGCATGCCGGAGATCAACTGCCTGAACCGCTTCTTGCGGCCGTGCTTCTCGCGGGTCTTCTCCGCGGCGAAGTCCAAGCCCTCGACCGCGATCGCTTTCACGCCGCAGGTTCGGGCCCAGTGCGGGAGGCGGGTGAGGGCGTGGCGCACCTGGGCATCACGGTGTTCGGCGGTGCCAGTGAGGTCGTAGAAGAAGCGGCGCGGGGCGCCGGTGGGGTTGCCGTGAATGTCCAGGCGCCAGGCAGCGAGGTGATCGGCGTTCATGTCGACGCCGACCACGCCATGGGCGAGAACTGCTTCGATCGGGAGGGCAGGGGCGGGCGGGATCTGCCAGGACGCGGTCACATACCAGCGGTCCCGGCCGGTGTCGTAGTGGATGCGGTAGGCGATCGCCCGGTCGGCCGCGACTCGATCCGCCCACTCACTGCCCCGGTGCGCGAACGCCACCCGGCAGGCCAGGACGTAGCGGCCGTGCGGGGCGTTGGCCAGATGAGCCAGCGGGACGGGGAGTTTGAGGCTCACCTCGCCGTCCGGGCTGATGCGGATGGTCTCGTTGCCGTAGCGCTTGCCCGACTCACCGTCCGCCTGGCAGAACCAGCGCTCCGACTCCCAACGCCCGCGCCACGCCGACTCGGTGAGCTGGGCGGTGTCCAGGTTGTGGCGGGTGCGTGCCAGACTTTTCCCGCCGCGCACCACATGCACGATGCCGGCCGCGCGATCGACCCGGGCGGCGGTCAGCCGGTCTTCCGGTACTCGCGGGCGCCGCGACTTCGCGTGCCACTCCCGCTGGGACCGGTAACCCCCGGGTGCCTTCCTCGTCCCCTTCTGGCCGACCGGCAGGGACAGCCGGTGCTCGATGGTGCGGATGCCCGCTTCCGGGTTCTGAATGTGCGCGAGCCGGCAGCGGCGGGCCGGCGCCCACTGGTCCTGCGTGGCTTTGGTGATCGCCCCCGCCCACCGCGACGACGACAGCGGCGTCAGCTCCCGCTTCCGTACCGCCCACATCGCCCCGGAGTGCTCCAGGCCGTCCCGGCAGCGCGCCTTGAGGTCCTTCGAGGCCAGCGCCCCCAGATGCGCGCCCACCAGCCGCAGCACCTCCTCGTCACCAGGCGTCAGCTGCTTCAGGCGGGTCCGCACGGCCACACCACCCGGACCGGACACGACACGACGAACGACTCCGCCACACTTCGCAGCTCACTCACCCCCGCCCGGCCCCACCCGAAGATCCCGTCACCATGACGAACGAGCACCGCCCAGGAAGGTCACACATTCGATGCAAGAACGTCAGTTCACCGCTGAACCCGACACCACGACCGGCTCCACGCGACACGACACGGATCACCCACACTCGCTCCCGCGTACCAGAACACTCTTGAACGCACTCCAGCGCCAGCAGCCCCAAACCCCCCGCGGCTCACTTCTCCCGCTGGCCTCGACGCTGCTCGTCGGCACGGTCGCCCTCTACATGGCGCTCGTGGCGTTCAGCAACATCACCGACTTCGGCACGAACCAGCAGTTCGTCCGCCATGTCTTCGCCATGGACACCACGTTCAAGGACGAGGACCTGATGTGGCGGGCCATCGAGTCGAAGGGCGTCCAGGACGCGGCGTACGTCCTCATCATCATCTGGGAGACCGTCTCGGCCCTGGTCCTGATCGCGGCCACCTACTTCTGGGCCCGCGGCCTGGGCAGCCGCGTCTTCCACACCGCCCGCCGCTACAGCACCCTTGGCCTCCTCATGGTCCTCCTCCTCTTCGGCGCCGGCTTCATCGCCATCGGCGGCGAGTACTTCGTCATGTGGCAGTCCGGCGACTGGAACGGCCTCGACGCCGCCCTCCGCGTGTTCGTGCTGAGCGCCGTGGTCCTCCTGGTGACCTACCTGCCGACGAACGACCGCGCCCTCGACTGAGCAACCGCCGACGCCCCAGCGGTCCGCGCAGGCCACGATCACCAGCAGGCCTCTGCCGGACTCCGCGTCCGTCGCGACCGGGTCGGGGACGCGCGGGATTCGGTCACCCCTGGCGTCGGCCACCTCGATACGGGGGCTGCCGCCGGGGCCGGGGTCGAGCCTGAGCCTCAACCGGAAGTCCCGTCCCCGTACCCGCCCGCGCAGCACCGCGCAGCTACAGCGGCAACGACGGGCCCGACTGCGTCGAGGTCGCGATACCCCTCACCGCCCCCACCGTCCACGTCCGCGACTCCAAGGACCAGCAGGGCGCACAACTCGCCTTCGCGGCACGCTCGTGGGCTGTGTTCATCGGCTCCTACTCCGGCGCATAGCGGGCCTGGAAAGCGTCGCGGGCCTCGGTGGCCCTGGCTATGCGGGGGCCGAAGAGTGCCGGGTCGGCACCGGGGCCGCGGGACAGCAGGGACAGGAAAACAACCAGGTTGGCCAAATCCTCCCAATCGTGATCCTCCGTCAGCGTGTCCTCGTCCAGCCATCGCGGCAGCGCGCACGCAAGCGCGGTCGCGCGGCGTGCCGGATCCCGTTCCCACTTCAGGAAGCGCTCCACGGCGGTGGCGGCGGGGTCGTCCACCGTGCCCGGCGCACCGCCAGCGTCCTTGGCCAGCGTCGACACGAGCACCGGAAGCCCGCCCGAGAGCCGCAGCACCTCCCTCACCACGCTTTCGTCCAGCACCTGCCGCGCCGCGAGGAGCTGACGTGCCTCGGAATCCGTGAACGGCTCCAGGGCCAGTTCGGTGACGAAGCCGGCGTAGTCGCCCCAGCGGGCGGGGTCGGGGCCGTGCTGACCCGCCAGGGTGAGGATCACGTTCGGGGGGAGGGCGCCGTACCGGTCCGTGGTGACGAGGTCGAGGAGCCAGGCGTCGAGGAAGGGCGCGGTGCGTTCGTAGGTGTCGAAGAACAGGGTGATCCAGGGGGCGTCGGCCGCCACCCGGTCCAGTTCCGAGACCAGGACCGGGGTCAGGACCTTGAGCGGCTCCAGGACCAGCTGTACGTCGTCGTGGTTGCGGAAGCGCGCGCTCAGCGCCGCCCTCAACCTCTCTGTTCCGTGGGCTACCTGGGCCGGGTCGATCGCCCCGGCGAAGGCCCCCACGACCGGAACCAGGCCCAGCCCGATCAGCCCGGCCTGCGTCGCCGCCATGCTCCCCGCCGACGGTGGTACGGGCGGGCCGGAGTCCGGCCCGACCTCCAGGGCGGCCGACGCCGTGTCCGCCTCGTGCCGGCGTCGGCGGTAGTCGGCGGTAGTCGGCGAGCATCTTGTCCAGCGCCTTCAGCTCCGCGCCCTGCCTGGCGAACTGCGCGCTGATCGCCGCCATCGCCTCCGGCACGCTGTTCACCGTCTCGTCGGTGCAGGCAGTGAGCGCCTTCCGCTGGGTCGCTACGACCTCCAGTTCGCGCAGCAGCGAGGACTTGCCGACGCCCGCCGTGCCGTGGACGTGGAAGACGAACGTATGCCGCTCGTCCTCCGGCGCGGTGTCGAAGTTCCCCCGGAACAGGTCGAGTTCGCTACGACGTCCCACGAACCCGGCCCGCTTCCGGCGCCCGATCAGCTCCTGCATCGACAGCCGTGTCGGCCTCATCGGTCCCCTCGGTCCCCGCCCCAGTGCCCGGTCCCTCAGACGGTACCGGGTGACCGCTCATCCACGGGCTACGGCGCCCACCGGAGCAGCTCTCACTCCAACACCGGCAGCAGCTCCGGGAGATGGCCGTCCGAGGCCGCTGCCGCGCGTTGGCGTTCGTCCGGGACCTCGCCGTACAACGTCGTGCGGGGCTTGGCCGGGCGGCCCGCCGCGTCGGCCACGGCGATGAGGTCCTTGACGGACTTGTAGGAGCCGTAGGAGGAGCCCGCCATGCGGGAGATGGTCTCCTCCATGAGGGTGCCGCCGAGGTCGTTGGCGCCGGAACGGAGCATCTCCGCCGCGCCCTCCGTGCCCAACTTCACCCAGCTGGTCTGGATGTTGGGGATGTGGGGGTGCAGGAGGAGGCGGGCCATGGCGGTGACGGCGCGGTTGTCGCGCGTGGTCGGGCCTGGGCGGGAGATGCCGGCCAGGTAGACCGGGGCGTTGGTGTGGATGAAGGGGAGGGTCACGAACTCCGTGAAGCCGCCGGTCCGTTGCTGGATACGGGCCAGGGTGCGCAGGTGGCCGAGCCAGTGGCGGGGCTGGTCGACATGGCCGTACATCATGGTCGAGGAGGAGCGGATGCCCAGTTCGTGGGCGGTGGAGATGACCTCGATCCAGGTGGCGGTGGGGAGTTTGCCCTTGGTGAGGATCCAGCGGACCTCGTCGTCGAGGATCTCGGCGGCGGTGCCGGGGACGGAGTCGAGGCCGGCCTCCTTCGCGGCCGTCAGCCACTCGCGGATCGGCATCCCCGTACGGGTCGCGCCGTTCACCACCTCCATCGGGGAGAAGGCGTGGACGTGCATGCCGGGGACGCGGGTCTTCACGGCCTTCGCGATGTCGAAGTACGCCGTGCCGGGCAGGTCGGGGTGGATGCCGCCCTGCATGCAGACCTCCACCGCGCCGAGGTCCCAGGCCTGTCGGGCGCGGTCGGCGACCTGGTCGAGGGAGAGCGTGTACGCGTCGGCGTCGGTGCGGCGTTGCGCGAAGGCGCAGAAGCGGCAGCCGGTGTAGCAGACGTTCGTGAAGTTGATGTTCCGCGTGACGATGTAGGTGACGTCGTCGCCGACGGCCGCCTTGCGGACGTCGTCCGCGATCCGGGTGAGCACGTCAAGCGCCGGGCCGTCCGCGTGCAGGAGGGCCAGGGCCTCGGCGTCGGAGAGCTTGGTGGGATCGTCCGCCGCCGTCGCCAGCGCCGCGCGTACGTCCGTGTCGATGCGTTCGGGGGCCATGCCGGGGGCCGCCGCCTCGCGCAGGGCGCCCCAGTCGCCGTACACGGAGTCGAAGTCGTCGCGGCGGTCGGACGTACGGCCCTCGGTGTCGATGGCGGTGTGCAGGTCCGTACGGCCGGTCGCCACGAAGACCTCCTCCGGCTCCTGCCACGGGTGGCCCTCGACGACCGCGTCCGGGCGGGCGAGGCCGGTCTCCGGGTCGGCCAGCGCGCGTACGTGCGGCAGGAGGCGCGGGTCGAGCCAGGGTTCGCCGCGTGACACGAACTCCGGGTAGACGCAGAGGCGTTCGCGCAGTTCGAAGCCGGCGGCCGCGGACCTGGCCGCGAGTTCTTCGATCTGCGGCCAGGGGCGTTCGGGGTTGACGTGATCGATCGTGAGGGGGGAGACCCCGCCCCAGTCGTCGATGCCGGCGCCGATCAGTCGCTCGTACTCGCTGTCGACGAGGTTCGGCGGGGCCTGGATGCAGCCCGACGGGCCCATGAGGAGGCGGGCGACGGCGACCGCGGCGACGAGTTCGTCGAGTTCCGCGTCCGGCATGCCGCGCATCGCGGTGTCCGGCTTGGCGCGGAAGTTCTGGATGATCAGCTCCTGGACGCCGTGGTAGGCGCGGGAGACCTTGCGGAGCGCGAAGAGGGAGTCGGCGCGTTCCTCGTACGTCTCGCCGATGCCGATCAGGACGCCGGAGGTGAAGGGGACGGAGGAGCGGCCGGCGTCCTCCAGGGCGCGCAGCCGGACCGCCGGTTCCTTGTCGGGCGAGCCGTGGTGGGGGCCGCCGGGCTCGGACCACAGGCGGGTCGCGGTCGTCTCCAGCATCATGCCCATGGAGGGGGCGACGGGCTTGAGGCGCTGGAAGTCCGTCCACGACATCACGCCCGGGTTGAGGTGCGGGAGCAGGCCCGTCTCCTCCAGGATGCGGATGGAGATGGCCCGGACGTACGCGATCGTGTCGTCGTAGCCGTGCGCGTCGAGCCACTCGCGCGCCTCCGGCCAGCGGTCCTCCGGCTTGTCGCCGAGCGTGATCAGGGCTTCCTTGCAGCCGAGGGCGGCGCCCTTGCGGGCCACGTCCAGCACCTCGTCCGGCGACATGAACATCCCGTGCCCGGCGCGGCGCAGCTTGCCGGGGACGGTGACGAAGGTGCAGTAGTGGCATTTGTCCCGGCAGAGGCGGGTGAGCGGGATGAAGACGCTCTTCGAGTACGTGATGACGCCGGGACGGCCGGCCGCCTCCAGGCCGGCGTTCCGCACGCGGGCCGCCGACGCGGCCAGGTCCTCCAGCGCCGCGCCGCGCGCCTGCAGCAGCACCGCCGCCTCGGTCGCGTCCAGCGCCACGCCGTCCCGGGCCCGTTTGAGCGCACGCCGCATCGAGTTCTCGGTGGGGCCGGTGGGGGCGGTCGGCCCTGCGGAGCCGGTGGGGCCCGTGGGGCCGGTGGGCCCTGTGCGGTCGTCGGTGGGTCCGGTTCCAGAGGTCGCGGAAGTTGTCATCCTTCGAGCATACGAGCGGGTTGGCTCCGCGAACGGGGTGGGCGCCTCATGGCTCGGGGGTGCGGGTTGGGTTTGGCGGGTGCGGGTTCGGTGGGCGGGTGCGGGTTCGGGTGCGGGTGCGGGTTCGGTGGGCGGGTGCGGGTTCGGTGGGGCTTCTCGCGCAGTTCCCCGCGCCCCCAAAAAAGCCCAGGCCCCGTCGACCTGAAACGCGACGGGCCTGCGGGACTGATGACGGCGGGATGGCCGGATGGCCGGATGGCCGGATGGCCGGATGGCGGGCCTGAGGGGTGACGGCCCTGCGGATCCGGGTGGCGGCGGCCCTGCGGATCCGGGTGGCGGCGGGTCTGGGGATCCGGGAGGTGCGGCCCCGCGGATCCGAGAGGTGACGGCCCCGCGGATCCGAGAGGTGCGGCCCCGCGGATCCGAGAGGTGCGGCCCCGCGGATCCGAGAGGTGCGGCCCCGCGGATCCGGGAGGTGACGGCTCGGCGGATCCGGGAGGTGACGGGTCTGAGGATCCGGGTGGTGGCGGTGTGGTGGGGCGGAAGGCGGCTCGGGGGTGGTTCTGGAGGGCGTCGGGCGGGTGGGGTGAAAAGCGTGGGGCGCAGCCCCGGCTTTTCAGGGGCGCGGGGAACTGCGCGAGAAGCCCCACCGGACCCGCACCCGACAACGCACCCGCCGACCGACCCCACTCCCCCGAGCCATCAGGCCCCCTCCCCCAAGAACACCCCGTACTCGTCCAACAGCCCCAACACCTCGGCCTCCCCCGCCGGAGGCAGCTGCACGACCGCCTCCTCGATGCCCGACTCCGCGTAGTACGCCAGCTTCCCCGCACTCGGCCGCACCGCGTACGGCACCACCTGCAACCCCGCCGCATCGCGCCCCGCGTCGGCCCACACCCGCCGCAGCACCGGCAACGCCTCCCCCAGCCCCCGCCCCCCGATCGGCAGCCACCCGTCCGCGTACTCGGCGATGTGCGCGAACAGCTTCGGCCCCGCGGCCCCGCCGATCAGCGTGCGCGGCCCCACGACCGGCCCCCGCGCCTTCTGCACCGGCTTCGGATACGCGGAACTCGCCCGCACGCTCCCGAACTCCCCCTCGTACGCCGTCGGCTCCTCCGCCCACAGCGCCCTCATCAGCGCCATCCGGTCCCGTACCAGTTCCCGCCGGGTGCGCCAGGCGACCCCGTGGTCGGCGGCCTCCTCGACGTTCCAGCCGTAGCCGAGGCCGAGGGTGAGGCGCCCGCCGGACAGGTGGTCGACGGTCGCGATCTGCTTCGCGAGGTCGATCGGGTCGTGCTGCGCGACCAGCGTGATCCCGGTGCCGAGCCCCAGCCGCTCGGTGACGGCGGCGGCCTGGCCGAGCGCCACGAAGGGGTCCAGGGTGCGGCCGTACTCACGCGGCAGCTCCCCGCCCGCCGGGTACGGCGTCGTCCGCTCGACGGGGATGTGGGTGTGCTCGGGGAGGTAGAGCCCCGCGAAGCCGCGTTGCTCCAACTCACGGGCGAGCCGGGTCGGAGAGATCGTCTCGTCGGTGAGGAAGATCGTCACGGAGATGCGCATGTGTCATCTCTAGCCGCTCGGGACAGGGATGTCCATACCGACCGGTCGGCACTTAGGGGAGCCGACCGGTCGGGCCCGGGGAAGGTCGGTCGCCCCCGCCCACAGCCCGCGGCGCGCCCGCCGCGAGCAGGGCGCGCTTCGCCAGTTCCCCCGTGCGGGACACCTCGCCGAGGCGGTGGACGAGGGCCCAGCGGCCGTCGTCGTACGCGGCTGCCACGACGGACGAGCCACGGGTGGCACCGTCGTGCCGGCGGAGCGAGGGGCCTCGCCGCCAGGAGGGCGCCGGTTCGCCGAACCGGCGTTCCACGAGCAGCGCGACCACGAGATCCGCCAGCGTCCGGCAGCTGGACCACAGTCCACCGGCCGGCAGGATCGCACCGGTCAGCGTCCACAGGGGGCACGGCCTGCCGAACAGGTCGCGCGGCACCAGGCGCCGCCCTTCCGGCGGGCTCCCCGTCATCGCCCCCGCCGCCGTATCGCCACCCTCGCCACCGGCCTCGCCGCCCTCGCCCTCTCCGCCGGGCTGCTCACCGGCCGCGAGTTCGGTGACTCCCTGGACTGTGTCCCGAACGCGGACACCATCGCCGAGAGCCTCAGGGACATCCACCGGACCGGCGAGTCGACCGACATCACCGACACGATCGAGAAGAACCTCGACGAGATCGGCGACGAGGCGGCCGACGAGCGCGGCGACGTCGACAAGGCAGTGGACGACCTCGCCGAGGCCGTCAAGGACTACGACCGGTCGATCCTGAACGGCGACACCGACCCCGACACCAGCCGGATCGACGCGGCGGCCGACGAACCGACCGACGTCTGCACGTCGTAAGGAAAACCGGCGATTTCCTTCCCTTGTCCCTCAGTTCACCACCCCATAGGAAGGTGGCACGCACCACCACCTCAGCACCACCCTCACACCACCCGCGCACCACCCACGCCATGTCACTCACGACCGACCTGGGGAGCAGCAGCATGTGCGACGACGATCACGGTGACGGGAACAGGAACGGGAACAGGAACGGACTCGGAAGGCGGGCGCTGTTCGTGACGTCGGCGACGGCGGCGCTTACGTTGGGAAGCGTGACCTTTGGGACGAGCGGCGCCGAGGCCGCGCACGGCGACCAGGAGACCAAGACCATCCGGGGGACCCTCCCCACCGGCTCCCCCGATTTCGTCTATCTGCCGGTCGAAGTACCGTCAGGGGTACGGGAGTTGAAGGTCTCGTACAGCTATGGAAGACCGACCGTCCCGGCCGGCACCGCGGGCAACGCGCTCGACATCGGTGTCTTCGACGAACGCGGCACGGAACTCGGCGGCAAGGGCTTCCGCGGCTGGTCGGGCGGCGCGCGCACGGAGTTCTTCCTCCGCGCGGACGAGGCGACGCCGGGTTACATCCCGGGCCCGGTGCGCCCCGGCACCTGGCACATCGCGCTGGGCCCGTACACGGTGGCGCCGGACGGACTGCCGTACGAGATCACGATCACTCTCACCTACGGTCGCCCGGCCACGGCGGTGAAGCCGGTGTATCCGCCGGAGCGGGCCAAGGGGCGGGGCCGGGCCTGGTACCGGGGCGACTGCCATCTGCACTCCTGGTACTCCGACGGCCGCCGTACGCTCGCCGAGCTGGCGGCGCTGGCCCGCGCGGCGGGGCTGGACTTCATCAACAGCTCGGAGCACAACACCCAGTCCGCGCACGCCCATTGGGCCGAGCACGCCGGCGACGACCTGCTGATCATGCTGGGCGAGGAGGTCACCACCCGCAACGGTCATGTGCTGGCGCTCGGGGTCGATCCGGGGACGTTCGTCGACTGGCGGTACCGGGCGCGGGACAACCGGTTCGGCAAGTACGCGCGGGAGATCCGGCGCGCCGGGGGCCTGGTCGTCCCGGCCCATCCGCACGCCACCTGCATCGGCTGCAACTGGAAGTTCGGCTTCGGCGAGGCGGACGCGGTGGAGGTGTGGAACGGGGCGTACTCGCCGGAGGACGAGGTGGCGCTCGCCGACTGGGACGGCATGCTCGTCGCGGCCGTGCGCGAGGGCCGCGAAGGCCGGGAGGGCCGTACGGGCCGCGCGGACTGGATTCCGGCGATGGGCAACAGCGACGCGCATCGCGACCCCGACCCCGTGGGCCGCCCCCAGACGGTCGTCCTCGCCGACGATCTGACCCGGGAGGCCATCCAGGAGGGGTTGCGGGCGGGCCGTTCGTACGTCGCCGAGTCCAAGGACGTGTCGGTGTCGTTCACGGCGTCCGGGGCGCGCGGCGAGCACGCGGGCATCGGGGAGCGGCTGCAGGTGGACGCGGACGCCGCCGTCACCGTCCGTCTGGAGGCGACGGGTTCCGCCGGCTGCGTCATCCGCTTCGTCACCGACCAGGGTGTCCTGTTCACCTCGGCGGAGATCCCGGCGTCGGGCACCGGCGCGGCCGAGTGGCGTACGACGGCCTCGTACGCGGCGTACGTCCGCGCGGAGGTCCGCCGGCCCCCGATCGTCCCGGGTTTCCCGGGCCCGCTGGCGGCCTTCACGAACCCGATCTTCCTCGGGCGACAGTAGACAGTAGACAGTAGTGACCTTGATGCCCGTAGGGGAACCCGCGTACGAAATAACTGTGTTGGGCCTTAGGTTTGGCTCGACACAGTACGTGCGTCTGTATGTGTGACGGCGCACCTGCACGGCGGAGGAGACCGCGCCCATGACCGACAACGCGACCGCACCCGACCCGGCGGCGGCTTCTGCGGCGAAGGAGAAGGTCGACACTTCGGTGCCCGCCTCCGCCCGCATCTGGAACTACTGGCTGGGCGGCAAGGACAACTACCCGGTGGACGAGGCGGCCGGCGACGCGTACGCCGGCGCCTTCCCCGGCATCGTCACCATCGCCCGCGGCAGCCGCGCGTATCTGCGGCGCAGCATCCGGCATCTGGTGGAGGTGGAGGGCGTCCGGCAGTTCCTGGACGTCGGCACCGGGCTGCCCACGGCCGACAACACCCACCAGGTCGCCCAGCGCAGCGCGCCGGAGGCACGGATCGTCTACGTCGACAACGACCCGATGGTCCTCGCGCACGCCCGCGCGCTGCTCTACTCCGCCCCCGAGGGCGCCACCGCGTACGTCGACGCCAGCCTCTACGACCCGGAGCGCATCCTGGAGGCGGCGGCCGGCACCCTGGACCTGTCGCGGCCGACCGCGCTGATCCTCAGCGGCATCCTGGGGCATGTCGGCGACTACGAGGAGGCCCGTGACATCGTCCGCCGCCTCCTCGCCGGTCTCCCCTCCGGCAGCTACCTCAACGTCAACGAGGGCTCCCGGGGCACCGACCCGGACTACGAGCGCGCCCAGGACGCCTACAACGAGACCGGCGCCGTCCCGTACTTCCTCCGCCCCATCGACCAGATCACCGGCTACTTCGACGGCCTCGACCTGGTCGACCCCGGCATCGTCTCCGTACCGCTGTGGCGCCCGGACCCGACGGACCCGGGCGAGCCGAAGCCGAAGCCGATCGGGCAGCACGGGGGGTTGGGCAGGAAGCCGTAGGGCAAGGGTGCCGGGGGACCAGGGTTTCAGTGAGCCTCGGTCCCCCCACCGGCCTCGTCCGCCTCACATATCCCATCCGCCCTATTCACCCTGTCCATCCCTTCCACCTCTTCCTTCCCATCCATCCCATCCATCCCGTCCATCCCGTCTGCCAGGTCGGCCACGACCGCCATGTGGTCGGAGGGCCACACGCCGTCGACGGGGGCGTCTCCCGCCCTGTGGACGGCGCGTACGTGGCCGAGTCCGCCGGGGCCCGGCGGCCCGACGTGGATGTAGTCGATGCGCGCCCTCGGCCCGAACGACTCGGCGACGTACGGGTTCGCGGGGTCCCAGGTGGCCGAGGGGGCGCCCGGTTCGGCGTACTCCCAGGCATCGAGGAAGCACTGCCCGGGTACGGCGGGCGCGGTCTTGTACCCGCCGAACAGCCGGACCTCGTCGGAGTCGGGCCAGGCGTTGAAGTCCCCGGTGATCACGGGTGGGTGGGCGCTTCGGCCCCGGTGGCGGGCGACGAACCCGGCCAGCGCGGTGACCTGGCGGCAGCGCAGCGCGGAGGCGTCGGGGGCGGAGCTGAGGTGGGTGGTGAAGAAGGGGACGGGCGCACCGGGCGCGTCGAGGAGGGCGTAGAGGGCGCCGCGTGTGCTGCCGCCGCTCTCCGCCGTGGGCGGTCCGCCATCCTCCTCCGTGGGCAGCCCGATGGCGTCCCGCTCCAGTACGGGCCACCGGCTCAGTACGGCGCTGCCTATCCCCACCCCCGGGTCGCCGATCCGCCGCCACCAGCGCGCGGCGTCGCCGTACTCGCCCCAGGCCCAGCACATTCCCAGCTCTCCGGCGAGCCACCCGGCGAGGTTTCCCGCGCCCTCCCGGCCGCCCCCGTTCTCGCCGTCGCGCTCCCAGACCTCCTGCAACCCGACCACGTCGGGCCGCAGTTCACGCAGTACGGCGAGGATCGCCTTCTGCCGCTCCTGCCACGGTCCGAACCGCCACCACAGGTTCCACGTCACGACCCGCACCGGTCGACCACCACCCTCACCGCGTACCCGATCCTGTAACCCGTACCTCCCACACCCCGAGGAGAACCAAGCCGATGTCCCGTGATGCGGACCCCGCCGGCCCCATGGACCTCAAACAACGTGTCGTCACGGCCTTCCAGCGCCATGTCGCCAACCCGGTGCTCCGCCGCGTGCCGTTCCAGACGGTTCTGGAGACCACCGGCCGCACCTCCGGCCTGCCCCGGCGCACGCCCATCGGCGGGCGCCGCGTGGGCGACACGTTCTGGCTGGTGTCCGAGTACGGCGAGAGGTCCCACTACATCCGCAACATCAAGGCCGACCCCTCGGTCCGCGTCCGCATCCGGGGCCGCTGGCACGAGGGCACGGCCCACCTCCTCCCCGACGACGACCCGATGGCCCGCCTGCGCACCCTGCCCCGCATGAACAGCACGGCGGTACGGGTACTGGGGTCACGGCTGCTGACGGTGCGGGTGGATCTGCGCGGCTAGGCAGACGGGAATTTCACGGCAGGACCTAGGGCGCCGGCTCGAACGTGAAGTAGATGCTCAGCGTGTACGGCTCATCCTCGTCGTGCGCGAAGTCCCAGGACACGTCCACCAGGAAGACATCGTGCTCCCCCACCCACTCATGGGCCTTCCTGAAGGCCTCCGCGGCGGTGGTGGCCGGGAAGAGCTTTCTGGCCATGGGGTGCACCTGACTCTCGGCGTCCGAGTCGTCGAAGCCCTTCGGGACGGCCAGGCAGAGATCGGGGTCGAGTTCCATGGACTGCGCCCTTCCGGTAGGTCGGTGACGCCCGGTAAGACTGCGGCGCCCCCTGGAGGGGTTGCCTCACTCCGCTACGGTTCCGCAGCCGGTGCCTTCCCCTGGGCTCACCGGTCACGCGATGATGTCGGGATGCGGGATGGATGGCGTGTTGGGTGCGTTGGGAGCATTGAGCGCATTGAGCGCATTGGGCGCATTGAGCGCATCGAACATGTCGTCGGGCAGGCATCGGGATGAGCCGCCCTCTTCTCTACCTCGACGTGGACGGGCCGTTGAACCCGTACGCCGCGAAGCCGACGCGGCGGCCGGACGGTTGCACGACGCACCGGATGAAGCCGCGGGGGTGGATCGCCCAGCATCCGGGACAGCCCGCCGCGTACGTCAAGCCGTTGCGGGTCTGGCTCAACCCGGACCATGGGCGCCAACTGCTGGCGCTGGACCGGGGACTTCCAGGATCTGCGGCTGTGGCGGCGGCAGGTGGCCGAGATGCTGGTGGGCCTGGTGGAGGAGTACCGGCGGCCGGTGCTCGTGCCGATGACCCTGGTGAACCCCGCCTATGTGGCTGAGGTGTTCGGCGCAATCGGCGCCGCCGGTATTCCGCTCCACCACTTCTTCCTGAAGGTCCCCGAGGACGTACTGACCGCCCGCATCGACGCCCGTAGCTTCACCCCGGACGACCCCGAGCGGGACGCGCGGGTCCGCCGGTGGTGCAAGGAGCGCGTCGCGGCGTGCACGGCCGCGGTCGACACCCTGCCCGCCGACACGGTGTTCCTGGACGGCGAGACGGGGCCGGGTGAGCTGGCGGAGGCGGTGCGGCGGCGGGTGACGGCAGGTGGCAAGGTGACGGCGTGAGCCGTCCGGCGTCGGCGCCTAGTCGTCGGGGTCCTGCTCGCTCGGCTCGCCGCGGCCGATCGACAGGGACCACTGGACACCCGTGGAGGCGGTGACGGAGACGGTGCCCGCGCGCTCCGTGCCGTCCATGGTGAACTCGTTGTTGATGCTGGTCACTTCGCCGTCCAGGCAGTCCATGGGGAAGGAGGCGGCGAGCGGACGGAGGGCGACCTCGATCGTGCCCTCGCCCTCACAGCTCACCGCGACGCTGAGGGTCTTGCCGTCCCCCTTCCTCGCCGCGTCGAACTCCAGGTGCGCGCTGTTCCGCGTCCGGTCCTGGCGCAGAACGACACGGTCGGCAAAGGGATCTGGGGCACGCTTCGCCAGCTCACGAGGCGTGTCCGTCTCGTCCTCGGTGTCGGTGGTGTTCTCCGTGTCGTCCGTCTCCGCCGCCGGGGTCGCCTTCGCCGGTCGTTCGGGGTGGCGCGTCTGCGCGCTCGTGTCACCGCCGGGCTCGGACGAGCACGCGGTCGTGGAGAGGAGCACGGCCGCGGACAGCAGCGTCAGGGCGGTGAGCGTGCGGCGTGACCTGGGTGAGGCCAGCGAGATGCGTGACATGAACGACCCCCGTCAGTCGGCCCGTTGGTGGCGGGCGAGATCGTGATCGTGGCACCGGGGCGAGAACGGCGACAAGGCGAGAACGCGGGTTCAGAGGATGATCTGAGGTTGGCGACCCGCAGACGGCAGAAGACAGACGGCAGACGGCAGACGGCAGACGGCTCACCCCTCCGCGCGGCCGGTGGTCACGGCCGTCACGCGGGCCACCGACCCGCGCTCCAGGGCCGTCCACAGTGAACCGTCCGGGCCCAGGGTGATGCCGTGGGGCTCGGAGGACGGGGTCGGGAGATCGTGTTCGTGGAGGGTGTGGTGACGGCCGTCGAAGGTGATACGGCCCACGCGATTCGCACCCCACTCGGTGAACCAACAACCGCCGTCCGCCTCCGCGTCGGCCGTGATGGCGTGCGGGCGGCACTCCCGGTCCGGGAGGGAGAACTCGTCGATCCTCCCGTCCACCGTGATCCGCCCGATCCGGCCCGCCCCGATCTCGACGAACCACAAGGCCCCGTCACCACCGGCCGTGATGCCCACGGGCGCGGCCCCCGGCGTCGGCAGCGCGTGGACCGTGACCTCCCCAGCCGGCGTGACGGCGCCGATCGCGTCCGCCTGGTTCATCGTGAACCACAGCCGGCCGTCCGGTCCGGCGGCGATCGCCGACGGGAACGCCCCGGCGACCGGGAGCGGGAGCGGGAGCGGGAACTCGTCGATCTCCCCGTCCACCGTGATCCGCCCGATCCGGTCCGCCCGCGCCTCCGTGAACCACAGCGCGCCGTCCGGCCCGGCCGTGATCCCGAACGGCCCCGCGTCCGGCGTCGGCAGCCCGAAGGACGTGACCTCCCCGGCCGTATCGATCCGCCCGATCCGATGCCCCCGGAACTCCGTGAACCAGAGGGCGTCGTCCGGCCCGGCCGTGATGACCGACGGTCCGCCGGTGGTCGAGGGGAGTGCGTACGAGGTGGTCTCACCGTCGGGCGTGAGCCTGCCGATGCGCCCGGCGTGGACCAGCGTGAACCACAGCGCGCCGTCCGGCCCGGCGGTGATCCCGTACGGCCCGGCCTCGGCGTCGGAGACGGTGAACTCCGTGATGGATACGGTCGTCGGGCGAGGCGGCGGAGAAGGCCGGGAGGGCCGGGAGGGCCGGGAGGGCATGGGTTCGAGTTCCTCGGTCAGCGGTCATCGGGCATCGGGCATCGGTCATCGGGCGGTGGACAGCAGGCGGTGGACAGCAGGCGGTGGTCGATGGACACGTTTCCAGACGACTTGTGTCGTGTCGCCTGAATTCCTGGCGGGGGGGGAGGGCGGAGAGGGACGGGTGCGGGATGGGCGGGGAGTGCCGCCGCGTCTACCTTGGCCGTATGGCTGACGAGATCTTCCGTGACCGGCGGCTGGCCGAGTTGTACGACCCGCTCGACCCCGACCGTGGCGACCTGGACGCCTACCTCCTGCTCGTGGAGGAGTTCGGCGCGCGGAGTGTGCTGGACATCGGGTGCGGTACGGGCGTGTTCGCGCTGCTGCTGGCGGAGCGCGGGGTGGAGGTCGTCGGGGTCGACCCGGCCGGCGCCTCCCTCGACGTCGCGCGGGGCAGACCGGGGGCGGACCGGGTCCGTTGGATCCACGGCGACGCGACGGCCCTGCCACCGCTCCGGACCGACCTCGTCACCATGACGGCCAACGTGGCGCAGGCGATCGTGGACCCCGAGGTGTGGCGGCGGACGCTCGCGGGTGCCTACGAGGCCCTGCGGCCGGGCGGCCACCTGGTCTTCGAGACCCGCGACCCGGCCCGGCGGGCCTGGGAGGCGTGGAACCGGGAGGACTCGTACACGGTCACCACCGACGTACCCGGGGTCGGCACGGTCGAGAGCTGGGTCGAACTGATCGACGTCACAGGCCAGTTGGTGACGTTCCGCTGGCACTACGCCTTCGAGGGCCGGCAGGACGGCGCGCTCACCTCCGACTCCACCCTCAGATTCCGTGGGCGGGAGGAGATCGAGGCGGATCTGCGCGCGCGGGGGTACGTACTGGAGGACGTCCGGGACGCCCCCGACCGCCCGGGGCGGGAGTTCGTCTTCGTGGCGTGTCGGCCATCGGCGTTTTGACCTGTTCAGCCCTTTTCGCCGCCTCCGTGCGGCGGGCAGAGTCAGCGCCATGGAGTGCATGGTGCGGGTCGAGGGCGGCGAGGTCTGGGCGGACGACACGGGCGTGGTGCCGGGGCCGGGGGCGGAGGGGCCGCCGTTGGTGCTGTTGCACCCGGGCGTCGGCGACTCGCGCATCTGGGACCGGGTGGTGTCCGGCGGTCTGGACGCCCGGTACCGGGTGATCCGGTACGACGCCCGGGGCTTCGGCAGATCACCGAAGCCGGGGACGTCGTACACCCAGACCCGCGACCTCCGGGCGGTCCTGGACCACTTCGGCGTCCCCCGCGCGGTGCTCGTCGGATCGAGCATGGGCGGCTCGACCGCGATCGGCTTCACCCTGGAGGAACCCGCGCGGGTGGCGGCGCTCGGGCTGGTCGTACCGGGGGTCAGCGGCTATCCGGGCCTGGATTCGGCGGAGTTGACGGAACGGATCGGGCAGCTCGCGAAGGCGGGTGACATGGACGGCCTGGTCGCTCTCGCCCTGGGCATGTGGGGCGCGGCGGGGCCGTCCCCCGACACCGAGGCCGAGGAGGCGCTGCGGGCGGCGATCCCCGCGTGGTTCACGACGTACGGCCACGACACCCCGCCGCCCCCGGCCTTCGACCGCCTCGGCGAGATCGCCCTCCCCACCGCCCTCCTCCTCGGCGAGAAGGACCAGCCCGAGGTCGTCAGGTCCAACGAGGAGATCGCCTCCCGCATCCCCGGCTGCCACCTCGTCCGCCTCCCGTCCTGCGACCACTTCCCGACCCTCCGGGACCCCGACGCCGTACGGGAGTTCATCGAGGAGTTGTACGAGCGGGCGGGTTGAGGCGAGCGGCACTGCCCGGATGCTGCGAGCGGCACTGCCCGGATACCGCGCCGGCAGATGCTCGCCGAGGAGTTGGAGAGGTCCGCCCAGGTGCGGGCCGAGGCCGGGATCACGTCGCTCTCGGCGGAACCCGCCGAGAGGACGATGGGACCGCCCCGCCTCCTCACCCCCGTCCCTCGCCCCGCCCCCTCACCCCGGCCAGACGATCGCCTGTACCTCGCTGTACGCGTGCAGCGCGTACGAGCCCACGTCCCGGCCCACCCCGCTCTGTTTGAAGCCGCCGAACGGGGCCTCCATGTTGCGGCCGACCGTGTTCACGCCCACACCCCCGGCCCGGAGGCGGCGGGCGACGCGGAACGCTCTGGCCACGTCCCCGGACCAGACGTAGTCGATGAGGCCGTAGTCGCTGTCGTTGGCGAGGGTGACGGCCTCGTCCTCGTCGTCGAAGGGGAGGACGACGACGACCGGGCCGAAGATCTCCTCGCGGACGACCCGCATGTCGGGGGTGCAGTCCGCCAGCAGGGTGGGGGCGACGTAGAAACCCCGTTCGTACGGCGGCCGTTCACCGCCGGTCACCACCCGCGCCCCTTCCTTGCGGCCCAGTTGGACGTACGACTCGACGCGGTCCCGGTGGGCCGCCGAGATCACCGGGCCCACCACGGTGCCCCGGTCCCGGGGGTCGCCCACGGTCAACCGGGCGGCGTACGCGGCCAGTTGGGTCACCAGGCGGTCGTAGACGCCCCGTTGCGCGACGACCCGGGTCGGGGCCGTGCAGATCTGTCCGCTGTAGAAGGTGAACGTGGTGGCGATGCCGGCCACCGCCGCGCCCACGTCCGCGTCGTCGAAGACGATCGCCGCGCCCTTCCCGCCCAGTTCCATCAGCTGGCGCTTCATGCCGCGCCCGCACACCTCCGCGATCCGCCGGCCGACCGCCGTCGAACCGGTGAAGCTCACCATGTCGACGTCCGGGGAGTCGACGGCCGCCTCGCCGACGGCCGCGCCCGACCCGCTCACCACGTTCACCACACCCGGCGGAACACCGGCGGCCTCCAGGGCCTCCGCCATGCGGTAGACGGAGAGCGGGTCCTGCGGGGCCGGTTTCACGACCACCGTGTTGCCCATGGCCAGCGCGGGGGCGATCTTGCCCGCCGGGTTGGCCCAGGGGTTGTTGTACGAGGTGACGCAGGTGACCACGCCGACGGGCTGACGGACGGCCAGGGCGCCCATCACGGCGGCTTTGCCGAAGGGGCCCGCCTCGTTGATCTGGGGTGCGATCGGCTCCTCCACCGGCTCCACCCGGGCGTACCGCTGGAAACGGGCCGCGCCCACCCCCACCTGCATCCCCCGCGCCGTACCGGTCGTCGCCCCGCTCTCGGCCTGGGCGAGTTCGGCGTACGGGACGAGGTCGCGGCGGATCAGCTCCGCCGTGCGGGCCAGGACGGCCGCCCGTTCGGCGGCCGGGGTCCGCGACCACGGGCCGAAGGCCTCGCGTGCGGCGGCGGCGGCCTCGTGCACCTGGTCCCGCGAGGCCTCCGGCGCCCGCCCGACGACACCCTCGGTCGCCGGGTCGATCACCTCGTAGTGCCCGCCGTCGGGCTCGACCCAGGAGCCGCCGATGAACAGCCGCCCCCCGTCCTCGGACCCCGCACGGCTCACCTCGTGCTCACCGTCCGCGTGTCCCGCCCGCTGCGCAGCACCTTCCCGGGCACGGCCCCGGTCACCACGTCGTCGCGGATCGCCTCGACGCCGTTGACCCAGACGGCCCGTACGCCGATCGCGCGGGAGTCCAGGCGCGGACTGTCGCCCGGCAGGTCGTGCACCAGGGTGGCCTTGCCGGCGTCGACGCGCTCCGGGTCGAGGAGGACGAGGTCGGCATGCCAGCCCTCCCGCACCTGCCCGCGTTCCCGCAGCCCGAAGAGGCGGGCCGGGTCGTCGGTCAGCATCTTCACGGCCTGTTCGAGCCCGACCAGCTTCCGGCCGCGCAGACAGTCCCCGAGGAACCGGGTGGTGTACGGGGCGCCGCACATCCGGTCCAGATGGGCGCCCGCGTCGGAGCCGCCGAGGAGGACGTCCTCGTGCCGCCAGGTCTCGGCGCGCAGGGTCCAGGAGCCGGGGTCGTTGTCGGTCGGCATGGGCCACAGGACCGTACGGAGGTTGTCGGCGGCGCAGATCTCCACCAGGCACTCGAACGGTTCCTGCCCGCGCTCGGCCGCGATGTCCTTGACGACCCGCCCGGTGAGGCCCTCGTTCGCCTCGCTGTAGGTGTCGCCGATGACGTACCGGCCGAAGTTGGCGAGCCGCCGGAAGACGCCCGCCTCCTTGGAGTCCGCGCGGCGCAGCATCTCGGCCCGTACGTCCGGGTCGCGCAGGCGCTCGATCCGCTCGGGTACGGGCAGGCCCAGGATCGGGCCCCAGCCCGGGATCAGGTTCAGCGCGCAGAACGTCCCCAGGGACATGTTCATCGGCGTGAGGATCGGCATCGTCAGGGCGACGACCCGGCCCCCGGCCTTCCGTGCCCGCTCGCTCGCCTCCAGCTGCCTCGGCACACGCTCGGGCACGGCGGAGTCGATGGTGAGGACGTTCCAGTTCAGGGGGCGCCCGGCCACCGCGCTCATCTCGACGAAGAGATCGATCTCGTCGTCACTGAACTGGTCCAGGCACCCGGCCACGATCGCCTCGATCTGGGTGCCCTCGTGCTCGCCCACCGCCCTTGACAGCGCGATCAGTTCGGCGGGCTCGGCGTGCCGGGACGCGACCGGCCGACCGTCGCCGTCGCTGTGTGTCGAGGACTGAGTGGTGGACAACCCCCACGCCCCCGCCTCCATCGCCTCGTGGAACAGCCGGAGCATCGCGTCGAGTTGCTCCCCGGTCGGCTGCCCGCCGATGGCGTCCGGGCCCATGACGTACCGCCGGAGCGCGCAATGCCCCACCATGAAGCCCGCGTTGACGGCTATCCGGCCTTCGAGGGCGTCCAGATACTCCCCGAAGCCGTTCCAGCTCCAGGGCGCCCCCTCCTCCAGCGCGACCAGCGACATCCCCTCGACCTTGGACATCATCCGCCGCGTGTAGTCCGCGTCCTCGGGACGGTCGGGGTTGAGCGGCGCGAGCGTGAAACCACAGTTCCCGCCGGCGACGGTCGTCACCCCGTGATTGAGGGACGGCGTCGCGTACGGGTCCCAGAACAGCTGGGCGTCGTAGTGGGTGTGGGGGTCCACGAAGCCGGGCGCGAGGACGAGCCCGGCCGCGTCCTCGGACGTACGCGCCTCTTCGGTGACGGTCCCGATGACGGCGATCCGTCCGTCCCGTATCCCGACGTCGGCCGTGTACGCGGGCGCACCTGTCCCATCAACGACCGTCACACCTTTGATGACGTGGTCGAGCACGACTCGCTCCTTCCGAGTGCCTGGTGGCATTGGGGTGCCCGGACGCCTTTTTTGGGGGCGCGGGGCTGTGTCACTTCGCGGCTCCGCCGCGTGGGCGCGAGCAACCACGACGAACCCGCAGCCGCCGACCGAACCTCACCCCGCCGCCCGGAACCGCGAAGTCCGATGCACAGGATCCGTATCGATCTTCGGAATCACGTGCTCCCCGACGAGCCGGATCGTCTGCAGGGTCTCCTCCTTCGGCACGCCCACCGGCAGCCCGAAGCTCAGCTGGTCCGCCCCGGCCTGCTCCCACCGCTTGCACTGCCGGACCACCTCGTCGGGGTCCCCGCAGATCAACAGCTCTTCCTCGATGAGCAGTTCGATGAACTCCTCGTTGTACTCGGGCAGCGTCTCGGGCCACACGGGGAACCCGTCCGGCCGGGGGAACGTGTCGTGGTAGCGGAAGACGAGCGACGGCAGGTAGTGCAGCCCGCCGTTGACCGCGATCCGGATCGCCTCGTCGTGGGTGGGCGCGCAGATCGCGGTCGTCGTCACCATCACGTTGTCGTTGACGAAGTCACCGATGGGCTCGGCGTCGACGATCGCCGTCTTGTACTTCTCCAGCACCCATTCCATGTCGGAGACCTTCTGCACACTGAAGCCGAGGACCCCGAGCCCCTTGCGCGCGGCCATGGAGTACGACGGCGGCGACCCGGCGGCGTACCACATCGCGGGGTGCGACTTCCCGTACGGCTTGGGCAGGATCTTGCGGGGCGGCAGGGACCAGTGCTTGCCCTGGAAGCCGACGTACTCGTCCTGGAGCCACATCTTGGGGAACTCGGCGATGGTCTCTTCCCAGATCTCCTTGGTGTGGTTCATGTCGGTCACCCCGGGGATGAAGCCGAGGATCTCGTGCGAACCGGCCCCGCGCCCGCTGCCGAACTCGAAGCGGCCCTCGGTGAGATGGTCGAGCATGGTCACCTTCTCGGCGACCTTCACGGGGTGGTTGACCTGGGCGAGCGGGTTGAAGATGCCGGAGCCTAGATGGATCCGGTCGGTGGCGTGCGCCAAGTACCCCAGGAACACGTCGTTGGCCGACAGATGGGAGTACTCCTCCAGGAAGTGGTGCTCGGAGGCCCACGCGTACTTGAAGCCGGACTTGTCCGCCTGGATGACGTACTCGGTCTCCTCCATCAGCGCCTTGTGCTCCGCGAGCGGGTCGGTCTCGGCCCGCTTACCCACGTATCCCTGTACAAAGAGCCCGAATTCCAAGGAGGTTCACCGTCCCACGGTCAGGTCCTCTGATTCTCTGACTGTCCGTCAGATCTCGATACGGCCGACTGTTCCACCGGCCCCGTGGAGCGTCAATAGCTGACGTGCCGTCAGATCAGTACTCTCAGAGACTCACCCCGGCCAGCCAGCCCCCGTCGATCACGAACGGCTGCCCGGTGATGTAGGAGGAGTCCTCGCAGGAGAGGAAGAGGGCGAGCCGGGCGACCTCCTCGGCGCGGCCGATCCGGCCGAGCGGGACGCGCTTGCGGTAGAGCTTGGCGACGGCCTCGGCGGTCGCCTCGTCGCCCGGGTCGGTCATCGCGGTGTCGATGGAGCCGGGGCAGACCGCGTTGACCCGGATGCCCTTGCGGGCCAGCTCCAGCGCGGCGACCCGGGTGAGCCCGACGATCGCGTGCTTGGTGGCGGCGTACGCGCCGACGTACGCCATCCCCGTCATCCCCGTGTACGAGGCGGTGTTGACGATGGTGCCGCCGCCGGCCGCCTCGATCTCGGGGGCGAGGGTCTTGACGCCGAGGAAGACGCCGACCTGGTTGACCCGCACCACCTGCATGAACTCGTCGAGCGGGGTGTCGACAAGGGAGTTGAAGCGCAGCACGCCCGCGTTGTTGACGAGGCCGTCGACCCGGCCGTACGCGTTCTTGGCGGCGGCCACGGCGGCGGTCCAGTCCTCCTCGCGGCTCACGTCCAGATGGACGTAGAGCGCGCCGATCTCCTTGGCGAGGGCCTCCCCCAGGTCGTCGAGGACATCGGCGACGACGACCTCGGCCCCCTCCGCCCGGAACAGGCGGGCCTCCTGCTCCCCCTGGCCGCGCGCGGCGCCTGTGACGAGGACGACACGTCCGTCGAGCTTGCCCATGTGGACTCCCTTCGCGGTGCGTTGGCCGAGGCAAGCGTAACGCCGTATCTGATGGATCGTCAGATAGGTGCTCTCCACGACTTGGCATCCGCGCCTGCGACGCGAAGGGAGCCGAAAAGCGAGGGACGGGAGGAGAGAGGAGAGAGAGGAGAGAGGAGAGAGGAGAGAGGTGGGGGCGAGGGAAGGGACGCAAGAGGCGGGAGGGAAGGGGCCAGGGGGCAAGGGCCGGGGGGCAAGGGCCGGGGGGGCAAGGGCAGAAGACCGGCGGCGAGGGGCAGAAGGCCGGCGGCGAGGGGCACGAGGCCGGTCTGCGCGATCCTCGGTCGCGGCGTGGCCGCGGCCCGGCGGTGCTCCGCATCGCTCGGCGGCGCGGAGCCGTGATCCGACTGTGGGGGTCCTCAGCGAGGACCCCCACAGTCGACGGACCCGCTCACCACCCGCGGCGGGGAGAGCTGCCGCACTCGCGTCCGCGTCCGGGACGCACTGCCACGGATGTCCGACCTGCCGCGGACACCGATGGCCGTCGGCGGTCCGCTCAGGCGCAGTCCTCGTCCGTGACGGGCCGGTCGTCCGCACGGATCGCACCGGCGGGGACTCCGTTCTTGTCCAGCACGTCGGCCGTCGCGGTCATGGTGAAACCGGACGAGGTGATGCGGGTGCTGCCGTTGTCCCGCCAACCGTTCTGATCCGTGACCCCGTCGGGGGTGATGAGGGTGACGTTCTCCAGGACCGCGACCGGGGTGCTGGTGACGGTGCGCAGCGCCGGTAGCCGTTCGAGGAACCCGACGGTACGCGGCGGTACGTCGATCTTGTCCAGCTTGCTCTTGGTGACCTCCTCGCCGAAGGACCATTCGGTGGTCAGTTCGGCTCCGCCGCCGATCGAGAAGACGTCCTTGACGATGCTGAGGTTGAAGCCGACACCGACGGTGACACTGTGGGTCACGCTGCTGCTGGTCGTGAGGCTGTGGGTGATCTCCTGACCGGCCTGGACGGAGTCACCGCAGTTGATGATCAGATCGGAGGCGTCGGTGGCGGCGCCCACCGAGTCCTTCACGGAGGTCGCCGGGTACTCGCAGTGCGCGGCGACGCGGGCGAGCGGCGGCGTGCCCGCGGGGGTCTTGCCCGGATCGCCGACACCGTTCGTCTCGTCCGGCGACACCTCGCCGGTGTCCAGGTTGATGAAGAAATTGCCGACGTCCTGGAAGGGCCTGTCCGAGGTCGGCCCCGGGCAGATGGCCGCCATCAGCTTGTCGGTGTCGAAGGTCTCGGCGCCCTTGAGTTGGAACGGCGTGGAAGCCGGTGCGGGTACGAGGGCTGCCATCGCGGCCGGAACGGCGATCACGCCGCCCGCGACAGCGATTACCGAACCGAGGCTGATCGCGACGACCCTGGAACGCTTCTTATTACGGCCATGTCCTGCGGGCACGAGCTCGCCCTCCTTGGAGGTCGGGGGGATCATTTTCTTACCCCATTCTCACCAGGAATGACGGCATGCCGACAGGGTCAAATATCCCGGCTCATGAATCCCTCCGGTAGATCCCACTCCCTCATCAGCAGTCTGAGCTGCATTGATTCGCCATCGACGTCCACATCTTCCCCTGCAGCCCGCCACCGAGCGCACATGGAAAAGCAACACCGAATAAGCCCCCTCGCATTTGCGTGGAGGCTTTTCAGCCACTGCCCGATTTACCGTCGGATTACTCCGTCACATTCCTCCGTCGCACTCCTCCGTCACATTCCTCCGTCGCACTCCTCCGTAGGATTAATACCGCGATCAGACGCGAACCCCGGGGGTTGTCGCCCCGAGCCAGCGCAGGACGGCCTCCGTGCCTCCGCGGGCGTCGAGCTTGGCGTAGATGTTGCTGAGGTTGTTGCGGACGGTCTTCTCGCTGAGCCGCAGCCGCAGTCCGATCTCCTGGGCGCCGAGGCCGGTGGAGAGCAGTTCCATGATCTGGCGTTCACGCGGGGAGAGCAGGGAGCGCAGCCGCTCTCTCGCCTCCTCCTCGCCCGGCATCGATCTGGCCGCGTCCCGGAGGGCGGCGCAGGCGGCGGGCGAGAGATAGGTGTGGCCGACCGTGGCGGCCACGACCGCCGAGGAGAGCATGCAGGTGCAGTAGTCGCCCTCGACCAGGTAGCCCGCCCCGCCCCGGAACACCTCCACCACCGTCTCGGTGTCCCGCCGGGGGCTGACGACGATCACCGGGGCGCTCATGGAACCCATGGACTTCAGCAGCGCCGCGAAGGACACCGACGGGTCCTCGCAGCGCAGGACCACGACGTCCACCTCGGTCTCGGGGAGCGTGCGGTACGGCGGCGGGACGTGCAGGGCGCTGCCGACGTACTGGTCGTCGGGGGTCGGCCAGTCGTCGTGCGGCCACTGCCCCTCGGGGCAGGCGAGCGCGACGGACAGCCCCTGAGCCTGGCTCTGACGGGACTGCGCCGGTACGCGGGGCTGGTGCGCGGGGACACGGGAGGGACGTGCGGGAACAGCCGAAACGGTGGTGCCTGCGTGCTGGGACGTTCTGACGTGCCGGGGGGATCGCACCTCGTGGGTCCTTCCGCCGAAGCCATGACTCCCTTACATACGTGACTCCGGCGTAAGTTGTTCGAAGTTTCAATAACCAAGACCGGGTCCGCCGTTCTCAGGAGTCACGGTGCTCACGAAGATCGCAGAGATCACGGAGATCACGGAGGTCACGGAGGTCACGGAGGCCCCGCCATGAGTTCACATCAACTCACCGCTTCCTACGACGAGTTCGTCGGGCGCGCCGCCGCGGACCCGGCGGTCGTCGGCCTGGTCCTCAAGGGCTCGCAGGCCCACGAGGGCATGCCCACCGCCCACTCGGACCATGACCTGTACGTCGTCCTCGCCGATGACGCGACGACCGGACTCGCCCGGTTCGCGGGGTACCGCACCCCGGAACTCGACCTTGTCCCCCTGCCCGGCTGGGACACCCCCGCCCTCCTGGACGCGCGGGGAGAGGACCTGCACCTGATGCGACCGTGCTAGCGGCGGGCGGCGGGCGGCTCGTCCGTCAGGATGCGGTTCAGGGTTCGGCGGCCCGTCCGGCTCATGACGGGGTTGCTGTCGACGTAGTACCAGACCAGTCCCATCGCCTGCTCGAAGGCCCACGCCTTGCCCCGCTCCCATTCGAGGTCGTCGCTGCCGAGGTGGTCGCGGAGCACCTTGCGCGGCCCGGCTTCGAGCAGATGCCACGCGCTCACCAGATCCAGCGAGGGGTCGGCCGGTCCGAAGCCGCCGACGTCGAGAAGCCCCGTGAGCCGGCCGCCGGACACGAGCACGTTGCCGGGGATCAGATCGCGATGGGCCATGGTGTCCTCGGCCGTGCCTCGCGGCAGTTCACGCAGGGTCGCCCAGAGGCGGCGCAGCCGGGAGACGTCCAGGAGGTGTTCGCTGTGTCCGAAGCAGGTCTCCATCCACGCGTCATGGGACCGCAGATCGCCTCCGCGACCGGTGCCGGTGAACGTGCGGCCACGGGCGTCGATCGCGCGCAGTTCGCCGATGAGATCGGCCAGGTCGCGGGCGAACGCGACCGATTCGCCCGGGTCCTCGTCGGCGGCCACGACACCGGGCAGCCACGTCTGCACCGACCACGGCAGCGGGTAGCCCGCCCCGGGTTCACCGAGCGCGACCGGCTCGGGCGTGGGGAAACGCGTGCGGCCCGCCAGCTCGCGAGCCGCTTCCGCCTCGGACTCCAGCCAGTGCCGCGTCGCCTCGACGCCCGCGGGCTCCAGGGGGAACCGGGCCGCGAACCGATCGCCGATACGGAAGACGGCGTTGACCGTCCCCTGCGCCGCGATGCCCCTGACCGACAGCCCCCGCCACTCGGGAAACTGCCGCTCCACCAGAACACGCACCGTCTCGGGCGACACCGTCAGCTGGTCGGCGTGCATCTCCATGGGGGAAGCATCAGCGTCACGATCTTCGACGACAACCCGTTTTCCGTCGCGCGGCGCCGGTCACCCACCCCACGACGCCGCTCACCCGACCCCCGCGCTCCTCACAGCAACGGGGCCACCCGCTCCCCGAACTCCCGCATCTGGTCTGTGAGTTCGTCCCGGCTACGGCTGCGGAAGCGCACTTGGATCTGGTGCACGCCCATCGCCTTGTACGCCCGCAGGGACTCCGCGACGGCGGACGGCGGGCCGGTGAGGGTGCGGCGGCCGACGTTCCAGGTCGGGGCGCCGAGGTAGAGGGGCTCGGCGATCGCGCCGATGGTGAGGGGGTCGGTGACGCCGGCCTCCTCGCGCAGATGACGGAGGCGGGCGATCTGGTCGGGCAGGCGGTCGCGGGGGTCGCCCTGCGGGAGCCAGCCGTCACCCCGTACGGCGGCCCGGCGTACGGCGGCGGGGGACGAGCCGCCGACCCATACCGGGATACGGTCCTGGGCCGGGCGGGGGCGCTGGCCCAGGCCCTCGAAGTCGTACAACTTGCCGTGGTGGGACGGGAATTCGTCCGGGCCCAGCGCGGCCCGCAGCGCGTCCACGCACTCGTCCAGGACGGGCCCCCGGCGCCCGAAGTCGACGCCGAGCGCCTCGAACTCCTCCCGTACGTGACCGGCGCCCACGCCGAGGATCAGCCGGCCGCCGGAGAGGTGGTCGAGGGTGGCGTACTGCTTGGCGGTGAGCAGCGGGTGGCGCAGGCCGACCACCGCGACATGGCTGAGCAGCCGGACCCGTTCGGTGACGGCGGCCAGGTAGGCGAGCGTGGCGACCGGGTCGTACCAGACCGTGCTCATCGCGGGGGCGAGACGGCGTGGGATGGCCACGTGGTCGCAGCCGGCGATGTACGCGAAGCCCGACCGGTCGGCGGCGCGCGCGATCTCCGCCAGATCCTCCGGCCCGGCCTCCGCCTCCCAGGGCTCGGCGTAGAGGGTGCTCTGCGACTGGACGGGGAGCTGCATCCCGTAGGCGAGCCCGCCGCGGTCGTCCGATTCGCTCTCCTGAGGTGTTCGCACGGCCGCTCCCCGGCTGTTGGGTCCTCGGTGTCCGTCAGTCACGCGCGCTGCGCCGGCCGGCGCCCGCGGTGCCCGTGAACGACTCGGCCGCCCCCATCGTCGTAGCTGACGAACCGTCAGACAAGGGGTGGGAGAAGGGTGTTGTGCGGTCCGGGCGGCGGCGGGTCCGGCGGAGCGAGGGTGCGGGCCTCGGCGCCCCAGGCCAGCAGGTGGTGACGGCGGGCCCAGAGGTCGTGGCGCACCGCGTCAGCCCATGGCAGGGCCTTGAGACACGATGCGTGGATCACACAGGGTGGGACCGTTGCGGTCTTCTCGCCCCGGCGCGATGCTCGGCGGATGTCGGAGACGTCGGAGATCCTCCTCGTGCTGCTGGCTGGTCTCGTCGCCGGCACGCTGAACGCCGTCGGCGGCGGGGGCACGTTCGTGGCGCTGCCCGCGCTGGTCGCGGCGGGGCTGCCGCCGGTGACGGCGAACGCGGCGTCCACCATCGCGCTGCTGCCCGGTTCGGTGGCCGGCGCGTGGGTCTCCCGGCATGAGATCACCCAGGTCGGGGCGGCGTCCACGCGGGCGCTGACGCTGACCAGTGTGCTGGGCGGCGGCCTCGGCGCGGTCCTTCTGCTGGTGCTGCCGTCGTCGTCGTTCGACGTCGCCGTGCCCTGGCTGCTGGCCTTCGCCACGGTCGTGCTCGCCTTCGGGCGTCCTGTGCTGCGGCTGCTCGGGGCGGGGCCGGAACGGCTGGGCGGGCTGGGGAGCGGGGCGCTGCTGACCGGTCAGTTCCTGCTCTCCGTCTACGGCGGATACTTCGGCGGGGCCGTGGGCATCCTGATGCTGGCCCTGTGGAGTCTCGGGCTCGGGCTGGACCCCGCCACGGCCAATCCCATGCGGATCGCCCAGGTCACCGCGGTCTACCTCAGCGCCGCCGGGCTGTTCCTCGTCGCCTCGGACGCGCTCGCCACGCCGTGGCTGCTCGTCTCCATGCTCACGGGCGCCGTCGCCGGCGGCGCCGCCGGAGCGCGCCTCGCCCTCCACCTCCCCGCCCGCGCGCTCCGGGCGGTCGTCCTGGGCACGGCGGCGACGATGACCCTGCTGTACTTCCTCCGCGCATAGCCTTCGCCCCCGCGGGCCTGGAAGGCGACCGGCGGCGGGTCGGAGAAGCATGGGGCGCGGCCCCTGCTTCTCAGGGGCGCGGGGAACTGCGCGACCAGCCCCCACCGGACCCGCACCCGGCCACGCACCCCAACCCCCCGCCCCCTACCCCCTACCCCGCCCAGAGTCCGTCCTCCGTCAACCCGAGCAACTCGATCGCGTTCCGTCGGACGATGCGGTCGACGACGTCCGCGTCCAGGTGCCCCATCTGCGCCTCACCGACCTGCCGCGACTCGGGCCAGGTGGAGTCGGAGTGCGGGTAGTCGGTCTCGTACAACACGTTGCCGACACCGATCGCGTCCAGATTGCGGAGCCCGAACGCGTCGTCGAAGAAGCACCCGTAGACATGTTCCGCGAACAGCTCCGACGGCGGCCGGTGGACCTTGTCCGCGACGCCGCCCCAGCCCCGGTTCTCCTCCCAGACGACGTCCGCGCGCTCCAGGATGTACGGGATCCAGCCGATCTGGCCCTCCGCGTACATGACCTTGAGGTGGGGGAAGCGCTCGAACTTGCCGCTCATCAGCCAGTCGACCATCGAGAAGCAGCAGTTGGCGAAGGTGATGGTCGACCCCACGGCGGGCGGCGCGTCGGCGGACGTGGACGGCATCCGGCTCGACGACCCGATGTGCATCGCCACCACCGTGCCGGTCTCGTCGCAGGCCGCGAAGAAGGGGTCCCACTCGTCGGTGTGGACGGACGGGAGACCCAGATGCGGGGGTATCTCGGAGAAGGCCACCGCCCGGACCCCCCGGGCCGCGTTGCGACGCACCTCCGCCGCCGCCAACTCGGCGTCCCAGAGCGGGATGAGGGTGAGGGGGATCAGCCGGCCCCGCGCCTCCGGCCCGCACCACTCCTCCACCATCCAGTCGTTGTAGGCCCGCACTCCGAGCAGCCCCAGCTCATGGTCGGCGGCCTCGGTGAACGTCTGCCCGCAGAAACGCGGGAAGGTAGGGAAACACAGCGCCGACTGCACGTGGTTGACGTCCATGTCCGCGAGGCGCCGCGGGACGTCGTACGAGCCGGGGCGCATCTGCTCGTAGGTGATGATCTCCAACTTGATCTCGTCCCGGCTGTAGCCCACCGCCGTGTCCAGGCGGGTCAGCGGGCGGTGCAGGTCCTCGTAGACCCACCAGTCGCCGATCGGGCCGTCGTCGCCGGGGGCGCCCATCACGGGCTTGAAGCGGCCACCGAGGAACGTCATCTCCTTCAGCGGCGCGCGGACCACGCGGGGCCCGATGTCCAGGTACTTCTTGGGGAGCCGGTCCTGCCAGACGTTCGGCGGCTCCACCGTGTGGTCGTCGACGGAGATGATCTTCGGGAAGGGCGGGTCGGCGGCGGGGGTGCCTGCGGCGGCGGGGGCGGGAGTGGGGTCGGGGGCGGTGGCGGAATCCGTGGCGCTCGTCTCCATGGTGTCCATGTCCGTCACGGTAGCGCCGATCTGACGGTCCGTCAGTAAGTCCGTCAGCAAGCCGGTCGCGGTCAGGACGCCCGTACGGCGACCGGAACTCACCCAGGCGCCGCACCCGGCCGTCGGGTCGCACCCGGCCGCCGTGTCGCACCCGGCCGCCGAACGAACCCCGCCGCGGGACACGCCGGGCACCGGATACGACATCGGGGCGCGCAGGTGTGCGGAGAGTCTGCGTGGACCTCGTGATATCCCGCACGCCTCCCAGTGATCGACCTCTCCCACGGCTGACGGATCTGCCATGAACAAGGCAAACTGGCCTGGGTATCAGAAGGCCTTAGGGGGCTGTCGATGGGCGGTGAACCGGGAGTGCCGGAGGTCGGTGGGCCGCGAGTGCCGGAGCAAAGGGTTGCCGTGGACGCTGAGATTCCGGAACCGGACCCCCAGGACTCGACGGAGCTGCGCTTCAGCGTGCTCGGCCCCGTACGGGCCTGGCGCGGGGCCGAGCCCCTGGCCACCGGTTCGCCCCAGCAACGCGCCCTGCTGGCCGCGCTGTTGCTACGCGAGGGCCGCACGGCCACCGCGAACGAGCTGATCGACGCGCTGTGGGGCGACGATCCGCCGTCGCAGGCGCTGGCCGCCGTACGGACGTACGCCTCGCGGCTGCGCAAGGTGCTCTCCCCGGGCGTGCTGGTCAGCGAGTCCGGCGGGTACGCGGTCCGCGCGCTGTCCGGCGGCGCGCTGGACCTGGCCGTGGCCCAGGAGTTGGCGACGGACGCGGAGAAGGCCAAGAACTCCGGGGACCTGTGCCATGCCCGCCATCTACTGAACAAGGCGTTGGGGCTGTGGGACGGGGAGGTCCTGGCGAGCCTTCCGGGGCCGTACGCGGAGACGCAGCGGGCCCGTCTCGACGAGTGGCGTCTCCAACTCGTCGAGACCAGGCTGGACATGGACCTGGAGCAGGGCTGCCACGCGGAGGCGGTCTCGGAGCTGACCGCCCTCACCGCCGCGCACCCTTTGCGGGAACGGCTGCGCGAACTGCTGATGCTGGCGCTGTACCGCAGCGGACGGCAGGCGGAGGCCCTCGCGGTGTACGCCGACACGCGCCGGCTGCTGGCCGACGAGCTGGGCGTGGACCCGCGTCCGGGGCTGCGGGAGTTGCAGCAGCGCATCCTGCGAGCGGACCCGGGCCTCGCGGAACCGTCCGCGCCGCTCGCCCCCGAACCCACCGCCGGCCCCGTACGCCCGGCCCAACTCCCGGCAACCGTGCCGGACTTCACCGGCAGGGCCGCGTTCGTGGGCGATCTGAGCCGGGCGCTGGCGGAGGCGTCCGGCGCCGAGGGTCAGGTGATGGCCGTGTCCGCGCTGGCGGGCATCGGCGGCGTCGGCAAGACGACCCTCGCGGTGCGTGTGGCCCATCGGGCGAGACCGGACTTCCCGGACGGGCAGCTGTACGTCGACCTCCAGGGCGCCGGTTCCCGGCCCGCCGAGCCGGAGACGGTCCTCGGCTCCTTCCTCCGCGCGCTCGGCACGGCCGACTCGGCGATCCCCGACTCCCTGGAGGAGCGGGCCGCGCTGTACCGGTCCGTCCTGGACGGCCGCCGGGTGCTGGTGCTGCTCGACAACGCGCGGGACGCCGCCCAGGTACGGCCCCTGCTGCCCGGTACGGCGGGCTGCGCGGCCCTCGTCACCGCCCGGGTGCGCATGGTGGACCTGGCCGGGGCGCATCTCGTCGACCTCGATGTGATGTCGCCCGACGAGGCGCTCCAGCTCTTCACGAAGATCGTCGGTGAGGAGCGGGTCGCGGCGGAGCGCAAGGCCGCGCTCGATGTCGTCGCGGCCTGTGGCTTCCTGCCGCTCGCCATCCGTATCGCGGCCTCCCGCCTGGCGGCCCGCCGAACCTGGACGGTCTCCGTCCTGGCCGCCAAGCTCGCCGACGAGCGCCGCCGCCTGGACGAACTCC
Source organism: Streptomyces phaeolivaceus (assembly GCF_009184865.1). Lineage (NCBI taxonomy): Bacteria > Bacillati > Actinomycetota > Actinomycetes > Kitasatosporales > Streptomycetaceae > Streptomyces > Streptomyces phaeolivaceus. Next base: position 4,394,956 of record NZ_CP045096.1, read on the forward strand.
AGGCCGGTGACCTGGCGGTCAAGGCCACCTTCGAACTGGGCTACGGCCAGTTGGAGCCGGCCCAGGCCCGCGCCTTCCGTCTCCTCGGGCTCGCGGACGGCCCCGACATCTCCCTGGCCGCCGCGGCGGCCGTCCTCGACCTGCCGCCCGAGGACACCGAGGACGTCCTCGAAATCCTCGTCGACACCTCCTTGCTGGAGTCCGCGGCCCCGGGCCGCTACCGCTTCCACGACCTGGTCCGCCTCTACGCGCGTGCATGCGCGGAACGCGACGAACAGCCGCGGACGGAAAGGGAGTCGGCGATGTCGCGGCTGCTGGACTTCTATCTGGCGACGGCGTCCCAGGTATACGCGATCGAGCGCCCCGGCGACCGGCTCGTGGACCATCTGGAGCCCACCGACTACCCGGGCCTGCGCTTCACCGAGGGCTCCGCCGCGCTCGACTGGCTCTACAACGAGGCGGCGTGCCTGCTGGCCCGCGTCCGCCAGTCCGCCGGCACGGACCGGCTCCGCCGCGCGGTCGATCTCCTGTGGGCCGCGAAGGACCTGACGGAGTCGGGCGCCAACTCCCACCAGTACGAGGCGACGGCACGAGCGATGTGCGACGCGACACGGGCGGCGGGGGACGCGCGGGCCGAGGGGCGGGCGCGGATGATGCTGACCAACGTTTTACTGGTGTCCGGGCGCATCCAGCAGGCCGAGGAACAGGCACGGCTCGCCATGGGCCTCGCGGCCTCGGCGCAGGACGACCGCGCCATCAGCTGGGTCTCCAACGACCGGGGGATCATCTCCCTGCACCAGGGCCGGTACGCGGACGGCAAGACGTTCCTGGAGCAGGCCATCGAGGGCTATCGCAAGGCGGGCAACCGCCCCGGTGTGGCACTCAGTCTGTGCAACCTCTCCCGCGCCCACCTGGGCATGGGCAGCATCACCAAGGCGGTCGAGATCGCCGAGCAGGGCCTCGCGGCCCAGTTGGAGATCGGCCGGACGATGCGTCTGGCCAACGGCCACTTCACCCTGGGGATCGCGCTGACCCGGGCGGGGCGGCACACCGAGGCACTCAGCCAGTTCTCCGACGCGCTGGGCATCTTCGGCGACCACCGGCAGCGGCTCTGGGAGGGCGTGACCAACTTCCGTATCGCCGAAGCCCATCTGGCCGCCCGGCGCCCCGCGCAGGCGGCCCAGTACTCCGAACAGGCCCTCGCCCTGGGGGTCATCGGCGGCGACCGGATGCGCGGGAATGTGCTGACCCTCCTGGGCCGTGCCCTCTTCGTCCTGGGCCAGGCCGACCGTGCCAGGGCCTGCTGGCGCGACGCGCTGGGCCTCTACGAGCAGACCGGCGGCGCGATCGAGGCGAACGAGGTCCGCACGCTCCTCGCGACCCCCCGGGCGGCGTGAGCGGTACGGGGCCGTCAAGGGCGTTCAGCATTCGTTTATCGCCGTCCTGCACTCTCGTACCTGTCACACCGTCGCGTCGGGGGGCAGGCGGTCTGACCAGGAGTTCCACCGATCAGGGTGCGACTCCGAACGGCCCGTCCGGCAGCCCTCGGGGGAGTTACCGGACGGGCCTTGCTGACTCGTCACCACAGCAGAGGAATTCAGGACATGAGCGACAAGAAGACGGCGGCGGACGCCACCACGCAGGACAACGCGATGCCCGCGCCGCCGGCCAAGGACAAGACGGTCACCACGCTCGACAACGCCATGCCCACCCCTCCGGCGGAGAAGTCGGGCATCACCACGCTCGACAACGCCATGCCGAGCGAGCCCACCAAGACCGAGGACGTCCGCACGCTGGACAACGCGATGCCCGCCCCGCCCGCCCTCGACCTCGACGGCGGCAAGTAGGCACACCGGACGTCCGTACCCACGGGGATCGGCCGCGGTGGCGCGGAGGGGGAGCCACCGCGGCCGAGGTGTGTCCGGGGACCGGAACGGTGTGATCGAGGAAGGGACCAGGATGGTCGCAACGGAGGCCGGGCCCGGCGTCCCCGTCGCCCCGAGGCCGGAGCGGACCCCACCGGCGCTGCGCGCCGCCCTGGAGCGGGTGGCCCCGCACCGCCTCCCCGAGATGGAACGCCAGAAGGACGAGGCGATCACCCTGGCCGCCCGCACGGACAGCCTCGGCCCGATCACCCGGTTCCTGGAGACCTGGGCCGTGGCCATCGAGATCGCCCGGATCCCGGCCACCGCCACCCGTCTGCGCGCCGCCGAGCACACCGCCCGCACCGTCGACCACGACGACCCCGCCTGGCGCGAGGCCATGGACGAGATCCACACCCTCCACACGACCGCCCGCGCATCACTCGCCCACGCCTGACCGGGGCCAAGGACCCTCGGGCCTGTCGTCACATTCCCGTCTGCCCCACGACGCCCGTCACGCTCCCCACTCTCGGCTTCGCTCGACCGGGAGGTACCCCCACGACGCCGCGAGGCCGCCCTCCGGGCGACGACGGGAAGGTGACGACAGGCCCTGGGTCACCTCCCCCGCAGCTCCCCCTTCACCACCTTCCCGCTCGCGTTCCGCGGCAGCTCGCCCACGAATTCCACCGCCCTCGGCACCTTGTAGTTGGCCATCTCGCGCCGCGACCAGGCGATGAGATCGTCGGAGGTGAGCAGGGAGTCCCGCCGCCGTACGACGTACGCCTTGCCTACCTCGCCGAGACGCGCGTCGGGTACGCCGATGACGGCCACGTCCGCGACATCCGGGTGCAGGCCGAGGAGTTGCTCGATCTCGGCCGGATACGCGTTGAACCCGCCGACGATGAACATGTCCTTGATCCGGTCGGTGATCCGGAGGTTGCCGTCCTCGTCGAGCACCCCCACATCCCCCGTGCGCAGCCAGCCGTCGGCGGTGAGCGCGCGGGCGGTCTCGGCGGGGTCCTCGAAGTAGCCGCGCAGGACGTTGAAGCCGCGGACGAGGACCTCCCCGGGGGTGCCGGGCGGCAGCGCGGACCCCAGCGGGCCGACGACCCGCACCTCCGTCCCCGGGATCGCCCGCCCGGACGTCGACGCGATCACCGACGGTTCGTCGCCGCGCCGGCACATCGTCACGATGCCGGACGCCTCGGACAGCCCGTACGCCGTCAGCACGGTCTCCACCCGCAGTTCCGCCCGCAGTTGTTCGACCAGCCGCAGCGGCACCACCGCCGCGCCCGTCACCACCAGCCGCAGGGCGCTGAGGTCGTAGTCGTCGCGGGCGGGGTGGTCCAGGAGGGACTGGTGGAGGGTCGGCGGGCCGGGGAGGACGGAGACCCGCTCGGCCGCCACGTTCGCCATCGCCGTCTCCACGTTGAACACCGGCTGCGGGATCATCGTCGCGCCCCGCATCAGACAGGCGATCACGCCCGCCTTGTAGCCGAAGGTGTGGAAGAACGGGTTCACGATGAGATAGCGGTCGCCCTGCCGGAGTCCGGCGAGGTCGCACCAGACCTCGTACGCCCGCAGCGTCTGCGCGTGGGTGATCACCGCGCCCTTGGGACGGCCGGTGGTGCCGGAAGTGAAGATGATGTCGGACGGCGACTCCCCGGTCAGCGCCTCCGAGCGCGCCCGTACCTCGCCCGCCCCCACGCCGTCGCCGCTCGCGAGGAAGTCCTTCCAGGTGCGGAAGTCGGCGGGGGCGTCGTCCGAGAGCACCACCACCTGTTCCAGATAGGGGAGTTGAGGCAGCGGGCCCGGCCGCTCGCACACGCTCCCGGCGCCCGGCGCCCGCAGCCGCCCGCCGTCCGCGCCGGCGGCCCGCCGCAGCGAGGCCACGTACGACGTCCCGAGGAACGTCCCGGTGATGAACAGCAGTCTCGCCCGGCTGCGCGCCAGCACGTCCGCCGCCTCGCCGCCCTTGAAACGGGTGTTGAGGGGGACGAGCACCGCGCCCGCCGAGACCGCGCCGAGCGCGGAGACGATCCAGTCGAGGGAGTTGGGCGCCCAGAGCGCGACCCGGTCGCCGACCCGGACCCCGTTCGCGACGCACGCCGCCGCCGCGCGTTCCACCCGCGCGCCCAACTCCGCGTACGACACCCGCGTACGCCCGTCGACGACGGCCTCGGCCCCGCCGAACCGCTCGGCCGCCGACCGGACCAGCCCCGGGACGGTCCCCCACACCAGATCTCCGCGCCCCTCCACGTCACCGCTCACCGCAGGCCTCCGTACCGAGCACCGATAGCTGACTACCTGACTTCCTGACTACCCGTCAGATTAGCTGTACCCTGACGGACTGTCAGCAGACGTAATGCCCCTGCGCGGAGGTGTGTGCTCCGCGGCCCCTGTGCGGAGGTGTGCCCTCATGGCTCCCATGGCTCCCATGGCTCCCATGACCGTGCTCAAGGACGCGACGGCGATCGTCGGCATCGGCCAGACCCCCTTCGCCAGACAACTCCCGGAGACCGAACGGATGTTGGCGTGCCGGGCGATCCTCGCCGCACTCGACGACGCCGGGCTCGCCCCGGACGAGGTGGACGCGCTCGCCTCCTACACGATGGAGGAGACGGACGAGGTCGAGGTGGCGAAGGCCCTCGGTCTCGGCGACCTCACCTTCTTCAGCAAGGTCGGCTACGGCGGCGGCGGGTCGTGCGCCACGGTCGCGCATCTCGCCGCCGCGATCGCCACCGGACAGGCCACGGTCGGCGTCGCCTGGCGGTCCCGGAAGCGCGGCTCGGGCCCCCGCCCGTGGAAGAACACGACCGTCCAACTCCCCACGCCCGCCCAGTGGACACGCCCGTACGGCCTGCTGCGCCCCGCCGACGAGATAGCCATGCTGGCCCGCCGCCATATGCACGAGTACGGCACCACCCGCGACCACCTCTTCAACGTGGCCCTGGCCTGCCGCAACCGGGCGAACCAGAACCCGGCGGCGATGATGTACGAGCGCCCGCTGACCCGCGAGATGTACATGAACTCCCGCTGGATCAGCGAACCTCTCTGCCTCTTCGACAACTGCCTGGAAACGGACGGGGCGTTGGCGTGCGTCCTGGTCTCCGCCGAACGCGCCCGCGACTGCCGCCGCACCCCGGTGTACGTCCACTCGGCCGCCCAGGGCCTGCCCGCCCAGCACCACGGCATGGTCAACTACTGGAACGACGACCCGCTGACCGGCCCCGCCTGGACCGCCGCCCGTCACCTCTGGAAGCACGCGGACCTCACCCCGGACGACATCGACGTGGCCCAGATCTACGACGCGTTCACCGCCCTCATCCCGCTCTCCCTGGAGGGCTACGGCTTCTGCGCGCGCGGCGAGGGCGGCGCCTACACCGAGGGCGGCGCCCTGGAGATCGGCGGCCGGCTCCCCCTCAACACCTCCGGCGGCGGCCTCAGCGAGGCGTACGTCCACGGCTTCAACCTGATCACCGAGGGCGTCCGGCAACTGCGCGGCACGAGCACCGCCCAGGTGCCGGACGCGGCGACCTGCCTGGTGACGGCGGGCGAAGGCGTGCCGACCTCCGCGCTGCTGCTCCGCAACTGAACGAGCCGACGAGAACGGGGAGTTGACTGACATGCTGACGCCACTCGTGGACGACGACGGCGCCCCCTTCTGGAAATACGCCGCCGAGGGCGAACTCCGCGTCCAGGCCTGCGCGGACTGCGGCGAACTCCGCTTCCCGCCCCGCCCCTGCTGCCCCCACTGCCGTTCCTTCGCGACGGAGTGGCGCCGGGTGAGCGGCCGGGGCCGCGTCTGGTCGTACGTCCTCCCGCACCCGCCCCTTCTCCCCGACTACGCCGAGCAGGCCCCGTACAACGTCGTCCTCGTCGAACTCACCGACGCGCCGCACATCCGCCTGGTCGGCAACCTGGTGACCGCCCCGGGCGCCCGGCTGGACTCGGTGCCGGTGGAGCGGATCCGGATCGGGGCGAGAGTGCGGGTGGTGTTCACGTCCACCGGCCTCCCCCAATGGGTGCTGGAGCGCCCATGACCCTGCTCACGACAACGGACAAGGCCACAGCCGTAGCCCTCGTCACACTGAACCGCCCGACCCGCCTCAACGCGATCGACCTCCCGACGGCGGAGCAACTCAGCACAATGTGGCGGGAGTTGAGGTACGACGACACCGTACGGGCGATCGTCGTGACCGGCGCCGGGGACCGCGCGTTCTGCACCGGCCTCGACCGGGACGCGGCGACGGCCGTCCCCCAGCCGAACTCCCCGTACACGATCGAGGACCCCCTCCTCCGCATCGGCCCGAAGTCGAACGACCTCTGGAAACCACTGATCGCAGCCGTGAACGGCATGGCCTGCGGCGGCGCCTTCTACCTCCTCGGCGAGTCGGACTTCCTCGTCGCCGACCCCGCCGCCACCTTCTTCGACCCCCACACCACCTACGGCATGGTCAGCGCCTTCGAGTCCGTCCTCATGGCCCAGCGCATGCCGTACGGGGAGGCCACGCGGATGGCCCTGATGGGCACCGCCGAGCGGATGTCGGCGCGCCGGGCGTACGAGGTGGGCCTCGTGTCGGAGGTGACGGAACCCGGCGAGTCCGTCACCGCCGCGCTCCGCTGCGCCGAGGTGATCGCCGGGTACCCCCCGGAGGCCGTCCAGGGCACGGTCCGCGCCTGCTGGTCGGCCCGCGAGGCGGCCAGAGCACACGCCCTCGCGTACGCCCCGCATCTGGTCTCGTTGGGCAACCGGACAGGGCAGGAGCAGAGCCAGTTGTTCACGGCGCGGCGGCGGGGCGGATTCCTGACGCGATGAGAACGGACATCCCTGTGCCCGCCGTGGACCGCGCGGCCCCGCGCTCCCCCGCTCGGGACACCCGCACGACGGACACCGTCAACGACGGGACCGGCAATGGCTACTTCACCTCGCACTGCACCCAGGCCCAGAGGGACGTGTAGCCCGCGCGCTCGGTGAAGCCGGAGTTGACGACCGTCCCGCCCGAATTCGTGCATGCTGATATCGCGTCGCCGAAAGTGGGCATGATGATGGTGGTCGTGGCCGCCTGCGCCGGCGCGGCGAAGCCGATCAACGCGGCGACGGTCACCGCGCTCGCGGCCACCACTCGCGGCAGACGCTTCGACGACTGCTGACGCTTCGCTGTCCTGACGGTCATTTCGTCCCCCTGTATTCGCGTGCGGAAAGAGATGGTTCAGGGGAGGGCGGCCTCGCGTGGCCAGTGGGACTGCGACCGACCGTGCGCTTCACCGAAGCCCCCGCCCTCTGTGAGACAGTCTGCCTCATAGCGGGGGTGTGAGTCAACTCGTCTCAGAAACTGCCCGGTGCGGGGAATGTGACGATGGGTCACACCAGCCAGGGGCGGCTTCCCGCACTCCTCCCCCGACACCGCCCGGTGTCGGCCCGCGCGCGGGGTCTCACGAGAAGAGGGCGATCACGGCACCCAGCCGCCCTAGACTCCGAACCATGTCCGAGAAGCGCATTCCATGGCACCCCGTCGAGCCCGTCCCGCACCTCAACGGCGAGATCGCCACCCGGCTGGCCTCAGTGGACGCACTTCAGGTTGCCTGGAAGGCGGTACAGGCATCCGCCTCGCCCGAAGAGGTCGAAGCCTCTCTCAAGCGACGGTTGCGGCGGCACGCCATCGAGACCGGCATCATCGAGCGCCTGTACGACATGAGCTGGGGTGTCACGGAAGCGCTGGTAGCCGAAGGTCTGACCACCGAGGTCGCGTCGGCCGAGGGGGAGGTATCCGAGGCCACCCTCTCCGTCGTCAAGGATCAGTTCGAAGCGCTTGCCTTCCTCGTCGAGTGGGCGCGAACCGATCAGGAACTCTCGATTCACTTCATCCGCGAGTTGCACACGCTGATCGTCCGGCATCAGCCGCACTACGAGGCTCGCGACCAGTTCGGCAGAACGGTACGCGTCCCCCTGGTTCCCGGCGCCTGGAAGACACTCGACAACACGATCACGCGATCGGACGGTGCCGTAATCGAGTGCACCCCTCCGGTCCAGGTGGACAGCGAGATGCAGCGACTGGTGGCCCTGTACGCGGAGACGGCGGGAGCGCACCCACTGATTCGTGCTGCCTGGCTGCACCATCGGTTCATCCAGATCCACCCGTTCCCCGACGGAAACGGCCGCGTCGCCCGCGCCTTGACACTCCTCGCGCTCCAGCGCGGTCAGTACGCGCCCATCGCCGTCGACCGCCTCCAGCGCACGGAGTACATCGCCGCCCTGGACGAAGCGAACGACGGCGACCTCCGCGCACTCGTACGGTTCTTCGCCCGCATCGAGGAGAAGGCGCTCCGCGCGGAACTGCAGGCGCCCCTCACCCCGGTGCCGGAGTCGGCGGGTGCGGTCGCCGTGGCCCGCGCCTACGCCTCCCGGCTGAAGGCACGTGAGGTGGAGAACCAGGAGCTCAAGGCGCAGAAGGCGACTGAGCTCGCCGGCGCTCTCCATACCCGCCTCACCCACTTCATGGAGAACACCGCGCACCAAGTACAGGAAGCCTTCCGGGAGTTCGACTCCTCCGCGTTCGCGAACATCGACAACGCGACCCCGCCCAACCCGAGAGCGAAGTACTGGCACGGCCAACTGGTCCACGCCGCACGCCTCGCGGACTTCTACGCCAATCTCGGCGAAGGCTCCTGGTGGGTCCGCCTCCACCTGAGGCTGCGCGGGAACCTGCTGCGCTTCATCACCACCATCCAGAAGGTGGGACGTGGCGAGACCGGTGTACTGGCTCTGACCGTGTTCGCCGAGGTTCTCTCCTCCGACGCGGAGAACGGCCCGCCCACTCCTCTGTACCGTGTGTTCGAGCACCCGCACGTTCCCGACAGCGTGACGCTCATCTACACGGACGACGCGGAGACCCGGTGGGAGGACATCCACCAGGTCGTGGACACGGCCCTGTCCACGGCGATCAGCCGCTTCTCGGAGGACCTTGCGTGAGCGCTCCGCCGTTCTTCCAGTTCCGGTGAGAGCTCAGCGCTCAGCTCACGCAGGCTGCCCGAACAGGCCTCCCTTGGCCCCGTCCAGGAAGGCACGCCAGCTGTCGGGGCCGAGTTCGAGGAGGGGGCGGTGGGGGTCCTTGCTGTCGCGGATGGCGCGGGCGCCGGTGGAGAGGGGGGCGACCTCGACGCAGTCGCCCTGCCCCCCGGAGTACGAGGATTTCCGGAAGTGGCCTATGAACTCAGAGGTCACGGCGCATCGTCCTTAGCTTCTCTGTAGTGCACGCCGGATGAGTTGCGCGCTCGCATTCGGTGCCAGTGCCGCCGATCGTAGTTGGTCGAAGGCAAGGGTGTAAGCGGCAAGATCCTCGGGCGCCTCAAGGATCGAGGTGCCCCGCAGGTTCTCCAGCGTCACCGCTTCCACGATGGCCGCCTCGTCGAAGCTGAAGGACGCGAAGGCGGAGATCTCTCCGGCCATGGTGCCCGCGCTCAAGGGAAGAATCTGAATGGTCACGTTCGGCCTCTCCGCCACCTCAAGGATTCGTTCGAGCTGTGGCTGGTGGATCTCCGCAGGCACCAGAGAGTGGATGATCACGGGCTCCCAGAGAATGGCCGTGTACGCCGCGCCGCCCTCCTCGATCTTCGCCTGCCTCGCCTCGCGCACCTTGACCATCTGCCCTACGCGTTCCGGGGCAACGTAGCTCGGGCTGGACCTGATGACGGACTCCGCATAGCCCGTCGTCTGCAACAAGCCCGGCACCAATGCCTGCGCCCACACCCGGATATGGGCCGCGTCGTCCTCCAACGAGATGTGGTCGAGGTAGTCGGGCCGCAGCCGCTCGGCATGTTCGAGCCACCAGCCACGGCGGTTGGAGCGCTTCGCCAAGTCCTCCAGCTTGCGCAGGACTTCGGCGTCGCTCACACCGTACGCGTCCAGGAGCACGCGGATTTCCAGGATGCGCGCGGTCACGTGCCCACTCTCTATGCGGCTGACCCTCGCCTGATCCACGCCGAGCACACTCGCCGCGTGCGACTGGTCGATCTTGGCGGCCCTTCGGTACCGCTTGAGCGCGGCCCCAAGTCGCCTGCTGCGCACGGTCGGCCGTCCCCCTGCGGGCATCGCTTCCCCTCTCCTGCGAGAGCCGGTCTCGGCGTATCCCACTCTAGGGCGCGGCACCCCCAAGGAGGGAATCCGACATATATGAGGCCGTTCTACTTGTGGATACCAAGATTTGAGACGTAGCCTCATGAGCACGCGCCGCTACAGCGCGTGACTTGACTACGTGTCAGGGGGTCCCTTCGCCATGCCCGCACTCAGCGCCCACAGCCGCACCCACCCACGCCGCGACTCCTTCCGCATCCCCAAGCGCAGACGACACGTCCCCGAAGCCCGCGCGGCGGTCCGGCGCATCCTCAAGGACTGGGCCGTCGACCCCGAACTCGCCGACGACATCGCGACCGTGGCGACCGAACTCGTCACCAACGCCGTACGGCACTGCCGAGTCGCCCTCGCCGAGATCGAGGTGGTCGTGTCGATCCGGGGCTGCGGGCTGCTGCTGGAGGTGTCGGACCCGGACCGGACGCGGCTTCCGGCGCCGCACACGGGCAGCGACCGGGAGGGCGCCGGCGGGCACGGCCTCGCACTCGTCGACGCGCTGTCGGAACGGTGGGGCCATGACGTACGGCCGTTCACCAAGTGCGTGTGGGCCTACTTCGTGCTGGCCGGGGAGCAGTCACCGTGCGACAGCTGACGCTGCCCCGGCTCAACCCCGAACGGGCCCGGTGGCGCCGCTGGGCCGCCCGCGCGGAGCGGTACCGGGCCATGTACGGCCGGTGGTTGCCGCTGCTCCCCCGCGAACCCTGCTGGAATCCACCCCGTTCACACGTGAACCCACGCGCCGAGCATCCCGAGCACGCCGAACGGGACCTCGTACGGCCGTACGTGGCGGCCCACTTGGGAGAAAGGCCGCCGAAATGGGCCTGAACGAAGCACATGCCCCGCCCCCGGGTCCGGCCCCGGTCAGAGCCACCTTCGACGCCTGGCTCGACCACGTCCTCGTCTGCGACGACTGCCGCCGCACCCCGGCCCGCCACTGCTACCACGCGACACGACTGGACGACCGGCACCACGAGGCCATGGTGGCCGCGAGAGCCTCGCGCTCTCGGGGACAACGGCTCTGATCGCCCGGTGTCGACGTACGGCTTGCACAGGTGGACATCGCCCTTGAGCAAAGCCATGCGCGTCGCCGGTGGCGGTACCAAGAAGGACGTGGTCAACGCCGCCCTCCGCGAGTACGCGGAACGCCACGAGCGGGCGAGCCCCGTGGCCGAGCACTTCCGCGCCGCCCAGGAGTGGGACCACGAAGGCCGGCAGCGACGCCGCGCCGAGGACAAGCACGGTGGCATGTGATCCAGTGTGATCCACTGCCTGCTCGGCTCTACGCCGCCCAGCGAGCCGAGTTCCGGCGCTCGGCTCGCAACACCGCCGACCACGGACGCCCCTACGACGTCCGCGCCGTCCCCGTCCCCTTCTCCGCGTCCAGCGCGTACACGCACCGGTCCTTGCTGCACGCGTACACGACGCCGTCCTTGACGACGGGGGAACCGGTGATCTCGCCGCCCGTGGCGAGCTTCCAGCGGAGCCGGCCGTCGTCCGCCTTCAGCGTGTACAACAGGTGGTCCGTCGAGCCGAAGTGGATGCGGCCCTCGGCCACCGAGGGCGAGCCGACGATCTCGCCGCCCGCCTGGAAGCGCCACTTCGGCGTGCCCGTGACCGCGTCGAGGGTGTAGAGCCCCTTGCCGCTGCCGACGTGGACATGGCCCGCCGCCACCAGCACCGGTTCCAGGGAGGAGCGGGACTCCGTCGCGATGCGCCAGCGGTCGCGGCCGTCCGTCGCGTCGAGGGCGTAGACCGTGCCGAGGTAGTCGGCCAGGTAGACGCCGCCGCCGGTGACCGCCGGGCCCGGCGCGAACGTCGGGGCGGACAGGAACACCGCCGGTGCCTCGAAGTGCCAGCGGACATGGCCGCCCGCGATGTCGATGGCGAGGACACGGCTGCCGGCGGAGACGTAGACGTATCCGTCCGAGGCCGGGGTCAGGCGGACCGGGACGCCGCCGCAGGAGGCCGCGTCGCCGATGGGGTACGACCAGCGCTCGTCACCCGTACGGGCCTCCAGCGCGCGCAGCCGGGCGTCCTTCCAGACGTAGACCGTGCCGTCCTGGACGACCGGCCCGGCCTCCGGGGACTCGAAGTCGGTCTGCGCGCCGGTCAGCTCCCAGAGCTTCTGCCCGTTGGACGCCTCCCAGCCCTGGACGCCGCCGCCCCGGGTCGCGGTGACGACCGTGCCCCGGTCGGCCCGCAGGGAGTACACCCAGGCCTCCGTGGACAGCCGCCACAGGTCGGCGCCCTCGCGGGCGTCGAGCGCGAAGAGGGTGGGGCCGTCGGAGGCGTGGATACGGCCGTCCGCGACCGCCATCGACCAGGCGACGTCCCGGGTCTTGAAACGCCGCCTGCCGGTGCCCACGTCCAGGGCGTGCACCTCGAAGGAGGTGACGTAGACGAGGTCGTCGGCGACGGACGGGGTGCCCCAGACATCGTTCGACATGCGGAAACGCCAGGGGCGCCAGCCGGAGGCGGCCGGTTCGGGGGCGACGGGGGCGGTCACGGAGGGCGCGGGGTCGGCGCCGTTCACCCCGGCGCGCGGCCGGGACCAGGAGGCGGCGAGGCCGGCCTCGGGAGGGGGCGCCTTCACGGCGGCGGCGCGGGCGTCGGCGACCCGCGGGCCGGGCCCGATGGGCACCTGGCCCCCGGCGAGCCGTACCGGCCCGGTGTCGGGGGCGCCGAGGGAGAGGGGCGCGGGATCGTACGAGGGCGGGGGCGGGAGCGGGAGCGCCGGTACGGGGGCGGGCGGGCGCACACCGGCACCCGCCCCGACGCCGACGCCGACACCGCCGCCGCCGCGCCCGCCGGAGGTCTGCTGGGGTTTGGGCGCCGGGCGCCCGCCGCGGCGGGTCTCGATCAGGCTGACCGCCTTCTCGGGCAGCCACGCCGACGCCGTACCGCTGTCGTCCGAGCCGGAGCCGAAGAGATGCGGCGCCAACTGGGCCTGGAGATCGGCCGGGTTGGGGCGCGCGGTCGGGTCCATCTGCATACAGGACTCGATGAGCGGGCGCAGATCGTCCGGGAGCCCGGAGAGGTCCGGTCCCTCCCGCAGCAGCATGAACACGGTCTCGACGGGGTTGGCCCCGTGGAACGGCGCGTGCCCGGTGGCCGCGAACACGAGCATCGAGCCGAGCGAGAAGACGTCGCTGGCGCCGGTGACGCTCCGCGAGTCCTTCGCCTGCTCGGGCGACATGTAGGCGGGCGTCCCGACGGCGACATTCGTCATCGTCAAACGCGTGTTCGATACGCCGGACGCGATACCGAAGTCGATCACGCGCGGCCCGTCCTCGACGACGAGCACGTTGGACGGCTTCAGGTCACGGTGGACCAGTCCGGCGCCGTGGATGGACTGCAGGGCCTCGGCCACGCCCGCGGCGAACCAGCGGACGGCCTGGACCGGCATCGGTCCGCAGTCGTTCACTATCTCTTCGAGGGAGGGCGCGGGGACGTACGCGGTCGCCAGCCACGGCACGGCGGCCCGGGGGTCGGCGTCGACCACCGCCGCCGTGTAGAAGCCGGACACCGCGCGGGCCGCCTCGACCTCGCGTGTGAAACGGACCCGGAAGAGCTGGTCCTCCGCCAGTTCCGTGCGCACCGTCTTGATCGCCACCCGCCGGCCCGACGCCGAGCGCGCCAGATAGACCAGCCCCATGCCACCGGCACCCAGCCGTCCCAGCACCTCGAACGGCCCGATCCGCCGCGGATCGTGCTGCGTCAGCTGATCCACCACTTGCCCTGCCACCTCCCCGTACGGACCGCGTCACCCACGTTGTGCGCGCGACCCCGTGCAGCGTCTCACCACCGCACCGCCATGGCGGCACGCACCCCGATTCTTCCTGTACCGGGGGCAGGTTGCGAACCCGGGGGCGGATCGGGGTGTCTCAGGACAAAACCACGTTGTCCGCCTCTCGGGAAGCGGGAGCCCGGATGGTGGGACAGCGCGGCGGGCCGCGTACCACCGGCGCACAACCCCGTACGTCTGCCCGCCCGACGCCCTCGTCACTCCCCCGTCACGCCCCCCGGAAGAAAACGGCCGGACCGACACCCCCGCCCCCGGCCACCCATGGCTTTCCCGCTGGTCAGCCGTCGTCCTCCGCCCCGCGCGCCCCGCGTGCACCGGCGGCCGGGGCCTCGCTCTCCCCCTCCTCGTCCCGCTGCTCCCGCAACTCCTCCGGACGCTGTTCGGCCTGCTCCGTCTCCTGCGGCGCCTCCCGCCAGCCGTCTCCGTCCCTCCGTCGGAGCAGCGCGAACGACGCCCCTTGATTGTCCGTGACGACCGCCACACTTCCGTACGACGTGTCGAACGGCGGCACCTGCACCCGGCCCCCCAGCCGGCTGACGGTGCCGAGCGCGGCCTCGCAGTCGTCCGTACCGAAGTGGACCAGGAAGTGCGGTGGCATCTCCGCCGGGAAGATGTCCGTGAGCGTGGCCCGGCCGAAGTCCGGGGCCGCGTCCGGGCCGAAGAGGGCGTCGTGGAAGAGGTGCGCGTAGAAGGAGTTGGCCGCCTTGGTGTCCCGCGTGTACAGCTCCGCCCATACGAACGTGCCGGACTCGTGGCGCCGCGCGAACCCGTGGTGCGTATCGGCCTGCCAGAGGCCGAAGACGGCGTTCTCGGGGTCGGTGGCCAGCGCGGCCGTGCCGAGCGTGCCGACCGGGGTGGGCGGGGTGATCACCTGACCGCCGGCCGCGGTGATCCGGGCGGTCAGCGCGAACGCGTCCGGGGTCGCGAAGTGCACGGTCCACACCGTGGGAAGCCGGCCGTCGGGCTTGGGGGCCAGCGCGGCGACGGGGGCGCCCTCGATGTGGGCCCAGACCTCGTGCGCGCCGTCGCCGGGGGCGACCTTGAAGGTCCACCCGAAGAGTTCCCCGTAGAACCGCTTCCCCGCCTCCACGTCGGGCAACTGGGCATCCACCCAGCAGGGGACGCCCTCGGCATACACGGCGCCCCCCACCCCGCCGTCCGCTCCCGTCTCATCGGCCATAGGGCCAAGCTAAGGGGCGCCTCCGGGATGCGCGCGTCGGGGAGGGTGCGGGGGGTGCCGGGGGGGTGGGGGGGTGCCGGGGGGGTGGGGGGGTGCCGGGGGGGTGGGGGGGGTGCCGGGGGGGTGGGGGTGCGTTGTCGGGTGCGGGTGCGTGGGGGTTGCTCGCGCAGTTCCCCGCGCCCCTGAAAAGCAGGGGCTGCGCCCCATGCTTTTCAGGCCCGCAGGGGCCTGATCTTTTAGGGGCGCGGGGAACTGCGCGAGAAGCCCCACCGGAGCCGCACCCGACAACGCACCCACCCAGAGCCCACCCCCGGCCGAAAGAATCTCGCCAAGCCATCCACCGGTCACCCCACGAACCCCTTGGTGAAGCCCCCACGCCCCATTTGCAGTCGGCCGAATCGCGCTCCGATCACCCCTCGGTAAGCTGACGGCATGACAGGACAAGTGCGTACCGTCGACGGCCGCGTGGCCGGCCGACGAGGGCAGGCGACCCGGCAGAAGCTGCTCGACTGCCTCAGCGAGATGCTCAGCTCGTCGCCCTACCGGGACGTCAAAGTCATTGATGTCGCCCGGAAGGCGGGCACTTCACCCGCGACCTTCTACCAGTACTTCCCGGACGTCGAAGGCGCCGTCCTGGAGATCGCCGACCAAATGGCCGCCGAGGGCGCCACCTTGACGAGCCTCCTCGAAGGCCGCTCCTGGGTCGGCAAGGCCGGCTGGCAGACCGCCCAGGAACTCGTCGACGGTTTTCTGGAGTTCTGGCGCAAGAACGACGCGATCCTCCGCGTCGTCGACCTCGGCGCGGCCGAGGGCGACAAACGCTTCTACAAGATCCGTATGAAGATCCTGAACTCGGTCACCAACTCCCTCTCGGAGACGGTCGCCGAACTCCAGGCCAAGGGCCGCGTCGACAAGGACGTGAACCCGGGGGCCGTCGCCGGTTCCCTCGTCGCCATGCTCGCCTCGGTCTCCGGACACCAGAAGGGTTTCCAGACCTGGGGCGTCAAGCAGGCCGAACTGAAGCCCAATCTGGCCCTGTTGGTCCACCTGGGCATCACCGGCAAGAAACCCACGAAGTAGCGCAGGAGCCCCCGGGCACGCCCCGGACGCGATTCCTGTCACGCAGACGGCACCCTCGACCGAGGCGTGCCGCCTGCCGCGTTCAGGGACTGGGGGACTTGGGGACTCGGGGGAGGCGAACGGGCTCGGGGCCGCCCGCACCGCACACCTCACCGCCGTACGATCCGGAACACCCGTATCTCCCGGTCCACCCGGCCCTGGTACGTCGAGTACGGCGGCCAGAACCGCAGCAACTCCTTCCACGCGGCGGCCCGTTCCTCGCCCGCCAGCAGATGCGCGGTCACCGGGATGTCCTGGCCCTTCCAGTTGATCTCGGCGTCGGGGTGGGCCAGCAGGTTGGCGCTCCAGGCGGGGTGCCCGGGGCGGCCGAAGTTCGACCCGACGAGCACCCAACTGCCCTGCCCCTCCTCGGGCATACAGGCCAGCGGCGTACGCCGGGGCACCCCGCTCCGCGCGCCGGTCGCCGTCAGGACCACCCCGGGCAGCAGTTGCGCGCTGAGCAGCACGCGCCCCCGGGTGACCCGGTGCACGGCCCGGTCCAGCGCGGGAATGACATGCGGCGCGACCCGCGCGAACGCCGGAGCCGACGACACCTTCTGCACCAGCCGCACACCCATGCGCTTCAGTCGCTCAACCATCGCCGCGCTCCCCACGCACGTCCCGTCGTCCGTCGCTGAAGATCCCCGCCGCGTCGGCCGCGCGCCCCCGCAGCCGGTGCACCGGCCCGAAGAGCGCCTCGTCGGCCGCCGCCCGCTTGAAGTAGAGCTGTGCCTCGTGCTCCCAGGTGAACCCGATCCCGCCGTGCAGCTGGATCGCCTCCCCGGCGGCCACCCGCAGGGCCTCCAGCGCCTGAGCGAGCGCCAGCCCACCGACCCGCTCACCGACCCGCTCACCACCGTCGGCGCCGTCCCCGGTGTCCCCGGTGTCCCCGCCGGACGCGGGGGCGGCAGCCGCCCAGGCCGCGTAGTACGCCGCCGACCGCGCCGCCCGCACCCCCACGTACACATCCGCGAGCCGGTGCTTCACCGCCTGGAACGACCCGATGGGCCGCCCGAACTGCTCCCGCTGCCGCGCGTACGCGACCGTCCGCTCCAGCGCCCGGTCGGCGGCGCCCACGGCCTCGGCGGCGAGTACGGCGGCGGCCAGATCCCCGACACGGGCGAGGGCGCCCACCGGGCCCACCGGGTCGACCGAGCCCACCTGGCCCACCTGGCCCACCCCGCCCGCCTGACCCTCCTTGCCCAGCAACTCCCCTTCCACATCCCGTAGTTGCACTCGGCCCACCGGCCGCGTCTCGTCGATGGAGGTCTGCCGTGCCCGTACGAGCCCCCGGCCGGCGCCCGCGTCCGCCCGCACCAGGAACAGCAGTGTCCGCGAGCGGGCGTACCCTCCGGCGTGCGCGGCGACCAGCAGCAGCCCCGCACTGTGCCCGTCGAGGACCTGCGCGGCCTCCCCGTAGAGCCGCCACCCGTCCCCGACGCGGCGCGCCTGTACGCCCCCGGCACGGCCGCCGCCGGCCCACGCGCCGCCGTTGTCGCCGGTCAGGGCCAGCGCGGTGGCGAGGGCGGGGCCCGGTACGGCGAGGGCCGCGGTGAGCCGGCCAGAGGCGAGACGGGGCAGCAGGTCGGCCCGCTGCCGTTCGGTGCCGAGGGCGAGGATCAGGGGGGCGACGAGGACGGCGCTGGACAGCAGCGGGGAGGGGGCGAGGGCACGCCCCAACTCCTCTCCCGCCAGGGCGAGTTCGGTCACCGAGCAACCGACGCCGCCGTATGCCTCGGGCAGCGCGAGCCCCGGCAGTCCGAGCTGTTCGGAGAGGGCGGCCCACAGCCCGCCGTCGTATCCCTCCCCGGTCCGCACGGCGGCCCGGACGTCCTCCGGACCGCAGCGCTTGACGAGCAACTCCCTGACCGTGCGCCGAATTACCTCCTGCTCGGCGGTGAAGCGGGCATCCATGACCGGTCCCCCTTCTACTCCCCCAGCTACTCTCCCGATTCCGGGATCTGACGGGTCGTCATATTAGGCAAGAAGCCACCGGAAGCACAGGGCTGCCGACCGGATGACCGACAGGGCGACCGACAGGGCGACCGACAGGGCGACCGACAGGGCGACCGAGTGGGCGACCAACAGGGTTACCGGCAGCACTATCTGATGTACCGTCAGATTCATGACTGGAGGCCGGAAGGTGGCGATCGTCGGAGCCGCGCTCTCCGACTGCGGCCGGGTGGACGACACGACCCCGTACTCGACCCCGTACGCGCTGCACGCGCAGGCCGCCCGCCGGGCGCTCGCCGACGCGGGGCTGGAGCGGACGGCGATCGACGGGCTGGCCTCCGCCGGGCTGGGCACGCTGGCGCCGGTCGAGGTGGCGGAGTATCTGGGCCTGCGGCCCACCTGGGTCGACTCGACGTCCGTCGGGGGCGCGACCTGGGAGGTCATGGCGGCGCACGCGGCGGACGCGATCGCCGCCGGGCACGCGAACGTCGTCCTGCTCGTCTACGGCTCCACGGCCCGCGCGGACATCAAGGCGGGCCGCCGCACCGGCAACCTCTCCTTCGGGGCGCGCGGCCCCCTGCAGTACGAGGTCCCCTACGGGCACACCCTGATCGCCAAGTACGCGATGGCCGCGCGCCGCCATATGCACGAGTACGGCACGACCCTGGAGCAGCTGGCCTCCGTCGCCGTACAGGCCCGCGCGAACGCGGCGGCGAACCCGGAGGCGATGTTCCGCACCCCGATCACCGTCGACGACGTGCTCTCCTCCCCGCCCATCGCCGACCCGTTCACCAAGCTGCACTGCTGCATCCGCTCCGACGGGGGCGCGGCGGTGCTGCTGGCGGCGGAGGAGTACGTACGGGACTGCCGCCCGGCCGTCCCCGTCTGGATCCTCGGCACCGGCGAGTACACCTCCCACACGACCATGTCCGAGTGGCCCGACTTCACGGTCTCCCCTGCGGCGGTCAGCGGCCGGCTGGCCTTCGAGCGCGCGGGGGTCACCCCGGCCGAGATCGACTTCGCCGAGATCTACGACGCCTTCACGTACATGACCCTGGTGACCCTGGAGGACCTCGGCTTCTGCGCGAAGGGCGAGGGCGGGGCCTTCGTGGAGAAGAACCGCCTGACCCTCACCGGCGACCTCCCCGTCAACACCGACGGCGGCGGCCTCTCCGCCCAACACCCCGGCATGCGCGGCCTCTTCCTCCTCGTGGAAGCCGTACGCCAACTACGCGGCGAGGCCGGCCCCCACCAACTCCACACCCCCACCGGCCACCTCCCCCGCCTGGCCGTCGCCTCAGGCACGGGCGGCTGGTTCTGCTCCTCGGGAACAGTGGTACTGGGCCGGGCCTGAGCCCCCGCCCGGCTACCCGTTCGGGTGAATCAGGCCTGATCAGAGCCATCGAATTAATGCTTGCATTAATTTCCTGCCATGGCTCAAGCGGAATACGGCGTGCGGAATACGGCGTGCGGGTGGCGCGCTGACCCCGTAGAGGTAGAGGCAATAGAGGTACAGGTGGACGAAGGCGGTCCCGAGGTATCCCGGAGGAAGTGGCATGGCACTGTCCCGTAAGGAGCGCGAGGAGTTTCTGGCCGAGGCGCATGTGGCCGCGCTGGCGGTGGGCGCCGGAGAGGGAAGGGCGCCGCTGACGGTGCCGATCTGGTACCAGTACGCGCCTGGGGGCGACCTGTGGGTCATGACCGGGCTGGACAGCCGCAAGAACCGGTTGATCCAGGCCGCCGGCCGTTTCTCCCTGATGATCGACCGGGTCGAACCCACCATCCGGTACGTCTCCGTCGAGGGCCCGGTCACCGGCACGACCCCCGCCACCCTGGACGACCTCCGGGAGATCTCCGCCCGCTATCTCCCGGCCGAGAAGGTCGACGGTTACGTGGAGTTCGCGTCGAAGAACCACGGCGAGCAGGTCATCGTCCGGATGCGCCCCGAGAGGTGGGTCTCGTCCGATCTGGGCTCGGTGTGAGACCGTCCCACCCATGATCGAGCGCCCCGCCCAGCCCCCGTCCCAGCCCCCGTCCCGGTCCTCTGCCCAGCCGTCCGAGCCCTCCTCCCAGCCGTCCGAGTTCGTCGAGGCCCTGCGCGGGCTGCGGGTCTGGGATCCGCGGGTCAGCGCGCTGCCGCTGTTCGACCCGGCGGCGGCCCCGGCCGAACCGGTGGCGCTGTTCGCCACCTGGTTCGGCGAGGTCGTGGCGGCCGGGGAGGTGGAGCCGCACACGATGTCGCTGGCCACGGCCGACGCGGAGGGCCGCCCGGACGTCCGTACGGTCATGCTGCACGACGTGGACGCGCGCGGCTGGCACTTCGCCTCCCACTCCGGCAGCCGCAAGGGACGCCAGCTCGCGGCCCTCCCGTACGCGTCCCTCGGCTTCTACTGGCCCCTCCTCGGCCGCCAGGTCCGGGTACGCGGCCGGGTCACGGTCGAACCCGCCGAGGTCGCGCACGCCGACCTGCACACCCGCTCGACGGGAGCGCTGGCCGCCGCCCTCGTGGGACACCAGAGTGAAGTCCTCTCCTCCTACGAGGAGTTGGAGCGCGCTTCGGAGGCCGCCTGGGCACGGGCCGAGCGGGAGCCGGATGTCGCCGTACCGTCCTGGACGGCGTACGTCGTGGAGCCGGACGAGGTGGAGTTCTTCCAGGGGGACGCGCGGCGACGGCATGTGCGGCTCGACTACCGGCGGGAGGACGGCCGTTGGGCCACGGAGCTGCTGTGGCCCTGACGGCGGTCCGGCGGCCGAGCGGGCCCGCCGCCATGTTGCCGACGTAGACACGGACGAGGGCGAGGAGCTTGTCGCGCTGGGCGTCGGTCCAGTCGGCGGCGAGGCCCTCGTAGGCGAGTTGCAGGTTGTCCTGACCGGCCCCGGCCTTCAGGTTGTCCCCGGCCTTCGACTCGGACGAGATCACCTTCTTCCGCTGGGCGTCGGTGAGGGCGCGCAGCACGGTCAGCCCGGCCTTGGTCTCCTTCCCGAACGTGGTGATCTTCTCGCCGTCGTAGGTGGCGGAGGTCGGCTCGGAGCCCATGAAGGTCGGGGTCATCACGACCTGGTCGCCGAGGACGAAGTAGTCGATGGCCAGGTGGTGGCCCTCGTACTGGAAGCCCCAGGGCTCGCTGGTGGACGGCGTGCCCATGAAGGTGAAGAAGTAGGCGCCCTCGGTGACGGTGTCCCGGCCGCCGCCGCTGTACTCGCCGAGGAACGCGTTCAGCTTCATGAACCAGCGCCGGGTGCGCTGGGCCTCGGGCGTGCGGGGGCGGTGGCCGTGCGGGTGAGTGTGGCTGTGGGCGTGGTTGTGGCCGTGCGGGTGATCGTGCGGGTGCGGGTGATCGTGCGGGTGCGGGTGCGGGTGCGGGTGCGGGTGCGGGTGCGCGTTGTCAGTCATGGGCCCCAAGGTCGGGGGCGGAGCTGAAGGGTTTCTGAAGTGGGGCTGTGGGCGGGCTGTGCCGGGGGCCGCGCGGGGTCAGACCTTCTCCCACACGGACACATGCTTGGTGCTGTCGTCGGTGAACGGCTCCCCCTTCCACCCCGCCCACCGGTCCCGCAGCCGCATCCCGGCCAGCCGGGCCATCAGATCCAGCTCGGCCGGCCAGACGTACCGGAACGGGATCGACCGGTACACCGGCCGCCCCTCGACGACCGTCAGATGGTGCGAGCGCAGCCCCTGCGTGGCCACCTCGTACGTGTCGAACCCCAGCCGCGTCGGCCCGACATGGAACGGCACCGCGTTCTGCCCCGGCGGCAGCCGCCGCAGGTCCGGCATCCCGACCTCGATCACGAAACGGCCGCCGGGCACGAGATGCGCGACGGCGTTGCGGAAGCAGTCCACCTGGGCGTCCTGCGTGGTCAGGTTGTTGATCGTGTTGAAGACGAGGTAGGCGACGGTGAAGGCGGGCCCGTCCACCCGGGTCGTGGCGAAGTCCCCGATGGTGACCCCGATGTCCGCGCCGCCCGGCTTGGCCCGCATCCGCTTCACCATGGCCCGCGACATGTCGATCCCGTGCACCGGCACACCCCGCCGGGCGAGCGGCAGGGCGATCCGCCCGGTCCCGACCCCGAACTCCAGCGCCCGCGCGCCCCCTTCGGCTCCGGGAACCCCGCCCGCGAGCCCGGCGATCAGCTCGACGGCGGGCTCCACGGCCGCCAGGCCGGACATGTCCTCGGAGGCGTCCGAGGAGGGGTCGTCGTAGTGCGCGGCGACGGCTTCCCCGAAGTACCCGTCGGGGTCGTCGACCTCCGCGTACCCGTCCACGTCCATGTACCCGTCCATGTACCCGCCCACGTATGCGTCCTTCCGCCCGTCCTCGCGCCCGTCCACCCGCCTGTCCACCCGCCCGTCCACCCGCCCGTCCTCGTGTACGTCCTCGTGTACGTTCCGGTGGCCGTCCGTGTCCGTGCTCATCAAATCCCTTCCGGGGCAGGGTCCGTGGCCAGCAGTGCGTGCAGATGGGCGTCCCGGAAGGCGTCGTGGCGCCCTTCGTCGAAGGCCGCCCCGCGCATGTTCCCCTCGTACGGGAACCCGCACAGCTCGGCGATACGGCAGGACGCGGCATGGCCGATGACGTGGTCCAGTTCGAGCCGGTGGATGCCGGGTTCGGTGAAGGTCCAGCGGGCGGCGAGGTCGAGGGCGCGGGTGGCGACCCGGCGGCCACGGGCCTCGGGCAGCACCCAGTAGCCGACGACGGCCCGGCGCAGATGCGCGTCGATGCCGCTCAGCCCGACCTGCCCGAGCGTCGCCCCGCTCGCCGCGTCCGTGATCCGGAAGGAGACGGTCTTCCCCTCGGCGTCGGACTCGGTCCGCCGGCGCGGGGACTCCCGGGCGCCCTCGTAGCTCTCGTCCCAGAGCATGGGCGTGTTCCACCGCCGGAAGTCCGGATCGGTACGGCCCCGGAACCAGGCCTCGACATCCGCGTCGGACCCGGCGTCCCAGGCGCACAGCCGCAGCCCGTGCCCGTGCGGTTCGGCGGCGGCTCGCTCATCAGTACGGCTCACGCCCCCATTGAAACGCGCACCCCCTCACGAACGCGCGCGAAATACGGGCACCACGAAGTCACCGCCGTCCCGGAAGACCACTTCAAGCCCCATCCCGACCCACAACTCCCCACGCCCACCTCCACCCCCGCCTTCGCCCTCGCCCTCGCCTTCACCGCCCGCTGGACCTTCACCGATCTCGGCATCCACCACCTCGGTCATCATCCGCGGCCCCTCGACGAGATCGACGACGGCGGCGACGTACGGCGTCCGCTCCCCGAAGGGCGGCAGGTCGTTGCGGTGGACGACGGACCAGGTGTAGAGCGTGGCGTGCCCGGAGGCCTCCTCCCAGCGCACGTCCTCGCTCCAGCAGTACGGACAGAACTCCCGCGGATAGTGGTGGGCCCGACCGCAGCCCGCGGCCCCGCAGCGCCGCACCAGCAACCGCCCCTCGGCGGCGGCCTCCCAGTACGTACGGCTGAGCCCGTCGACCTCCGGCAGGTCGAACCGCGCGCCCATCAGAACAGCCCCAGCGCGCTGTCGACGGACCAGGTCTGCCAGGACATCCCGAACAGCGCGACCACCGAGATCAGCGCCATCATCGAGTTCTGCCCCTGCTCGGCCCAGTCGTGGATCATCAGGACGAGATAGAGCAGGTTGAGGACCAGGCCGCCCACGAGCGCGATCGGTGTCAGCACGCCGAGTATCAGGCCCAGCCCGAGGGCGAGTTCGGCGTACACGACGACATGGGCCATGACCTTCGGCCGGGGCCGGACGACGACGTCGAACCCGCTCCGCACCGCTGCCCACCGGTGCTTCTCCGCCACCCCCGCCGCCCAGGCGATCCCGGCCCCCTCCCGGAACCAGGCCTTCTTGTCCTTGTGCCGCCAACTCTCCAGCCACCACACCCCGAGCCCGATCCGCAGAACGGCCAGCCATTCGGCACCACCGAGCCAGACCGTGTCCATGGACATCGCCACCCTTCCGCGTCCACACGGGGTATCCGGGTACTGGGCATCTGACGGAACGTCAGTTCAGCGGATGGGGGGTGGATACGCAAGGGGGTGCATGGAGGTACTACGTCCAACTGATGCGGTCCACCGGGAAAGCGTCGACGCCGCGGAGGCGGTCGTCGCCGGGTTCGAAGCCGAAGAGGCGGACCTTGAGTCGCGGTATGGAATCGAGGTGTGTCAGGTCGATGATCTGGCGGCTGTCCACGGACGCGTTGACGGTGAGTTCGGCCAGCGAAGGAAAAGCGGTCGACAGGTGGGCCAAGTCCAACTCCCAGGATTCACCGACACTGACTACCCCCACATGTGTCACACCGGGGTGGGCGAGTTGCCGGGGTATCGCGTACTCGTGCGCCGACGCGACGAACAAGTGGGTCAGGGCAGGAAGATCGCCGAGTTCGGTCATCCCGCACGCCGCCGCCCCGCCGACGAGACCCAGGTGAGTGAGACGCGTCCAACCCGCTGCCCCTAACGACCAGTTGTCCGGCATAGCAGAGAGAGTGAGGTCGATCACATTTGGCAACGCGGGTGTTGTGCAACGGACTTCGTTGTGACTCCGCGCCAATTCATGGAACGACGGGTCTTCGAAGTAGGAGCTGACCGCGCCCAGGACAGTGGTCCCAACAGCAAGGGCGGACAGTGCACTGAGGGTGGTGAGAACGGCGAGGGAGGCTCCACCCTGCGGAGCAGCACTCAGGACGAGAGCCTGTACCGAGTGTTCATCGGCGAAGGCAGCGACCGCGTCGATGGGTGCCGCCGTGCGGATCATGAGCGTGTTCACCCGGCCGAGGGCCTGTCCGTAGTCAAGTTGTTCAGCCGCGTCGATGCGCAGGACGCTCACTCGCAGTCCCGCGAGCACCTCATTGGCGTACTCCGCACCAGGAATGTTCGTCCACTCCTGCACGAGCAGATGCGACAGTGCCTGGCGCTTCTGCCCGCCCGGAATCCGCGCGAGAAATCGGATGGCTTCGGGACCGCCGACCACGCCCGCCAAGTTGACCCCGGCCACGGCGAGGAAGCCACTGTCCCAGTTGTAGTCCCGCTCGAGAACCGACAGAAGATCGGGCCCTGCCTCCGCAACCTGCTGCAACCAGACATGGCTGACGAAATCCCTCTTCGCGACCGCACAGAAGACCTTCGCCACCCCCGAGGCCAGCGTCCTGCGATCCCTCTCCGCCATCTGCACCGCATACGGAATGCACTGCCCCGCCGCCAACCGCATACGCGTCCGCAGCTTCCGGTCCGTCACCAGCCGCAGCTTGCGCCGGAACTGCGCGACGAACTCCCCCGTGTCCGCCAGATTGCACTGACTCATGGCGAACCGCAGGACATCGCCCCAGGTCTCGTCCCCCGCGTGACCAGCCAGTTGCCCGAAGGCGCGCTTGGCGACCATATCCGTGGCGGCCAGGTAGTCCTGAAATGTGCGGTGGCTGAAACGGAGGCTGTCCTCGCTCGGCGCGACGAGCAGACCGCTCCGCTTCCGCAGGGCCTCGCGTATCTCCTCGGCGGTGTAGGTGTCGGCGTCGCGGCCGAGGCTGCGGAGCCGTTCCTCCACCTTCTCGTCGAAGCGCTGGAGGGTGATCTCCCGTTCGCCCTCGGTCGTGAGGTACCCGGCGATCCAGGACAGGATCGCCCGCCGCTGGTCCACGTCAAGGTGGGGCAGCGGGTCGGGAACTTCCCGTTCCTCGTCGCGCAGTCCGAGCATCATATTGATGGTGCGTGCATACAACTCCTGCCGGAAACGGGGGAGTCGGGCGCCGTGCACCTCATGCAGCTTGCACAGCACGGCACACAGCAGCGGCGTCGCGGCGAGCACGGCAAGGTCGCCGGAACCGTCGATGTGCCGGACAAGGGCGGTTTCCAGATCAGTCAGTCGGCTGATCCGGCGCTCGCGCTCCTCGTCGCCGAAGCGGGCGGAACGGACGCCGACCGCGGCCGCCTCGTGCCACTTACGGATCAGCTCGGCCCGTTGCGGCCCGTTCAGTTCCAGCAGTTTGAGCTCGGCGAACCCTAGGCGCTGCGGTGGCGGCCAGTCACGTACGGCCTCGGGGCGCCCGGTGACGATGATGTGCAACTGTGGGTGGTCCCGCAGGAGGCGGCTGATCCAGTCGATGACGCCGTCCCGGTGCGACTCCAACACCTCGTCCAAACCGTCGACGAGGAGCAGCGCCCGCTCCTGGGCGAGCATGCGGCGGGCCCAGCCGTCGGGTGGTACGAAACCGACCGCCATGCGGTTGAAGTCGAGGAACCGTTCGGGCTCCGGGGGGATCCCGTCCAGGCCCTCGACCTTCTTCCAACGCGGCGCGTACATGTCGCGCAGCCGCAGCAGAAAGGGAACTCGGTGGTTGAACGACCGCAGCGGGCCCCGACAGGAGCCGCGCGCCATGGAGACGGCCAGCCATTCGAGCAGCGTGGACTTGCCGGCACCGGGGTCGCCTCTGAGCAACAGCCGGGTGTTCTTCGGAATCAGATGCTCGACGGGGCGTGCCTGGTCGGGGGTCGTGCTTCCCGAGGAGAGCCAACCCGGCGCGGGCAGCCCGGCCCGCAGACTGACGTAGGCATGCTCGATACCGATCTCGTCGTCGAGCCCGCGCAGTCCGAGCCCGAACAGCTGGATGTGCCCATATCGCCGGACGACCTCCCTGCGGTACGCGTCCAGGAACACGGCGTCACGGGCGTCCGACTCGGTGACCAGCGGGGCGACCTGCCGGAGTGCCTGCTGTAACTCCTGCCGCGGGACCGGCTGCGCGACCCCGAACAGCGCGTCGAGTTCGGGCACCGCCTCGAAGAAGGCGCCGAGCGGCGCGGCCTCCAACCGTGCGTGCCCCCACCCGGCGGAGTCCCGCAGTACGACCCCCACCAGCCACCGCCCGGCGTGGAACACCGGCGCCCCCGACATCCCGCTCCAGGGCGCCGCTCCCTCGGGGGGATGGCCGACGAGTTCGAGCGACAGGTATCCGTGGCTCTCGGCGCTGTTGGACGCGATGTGGAACGACGGCTCCAGCAGTGTCACGCCCGCCGCGACCCTCGTCATCACGGCGGGCAGCCCGAGCGCAGCGCAGTCCTCGAAGCGGGCGTCGGCCGCCAGGGTGCTTATCTCCACGTCGCCCAGCTCGCCGGGGTCGGCGAGTTCTTCGGCCAGCAGCAAAAGGGCGACGTCCCCCTCGGTCCGCAGGACCCTGGCCGACGCACCACGCAGCGTCTGCATGCGGCAGACCCGCATCTCCCCGCCGCCGACAGCCGTCACCACATGGCCGGCGGTCAGCACGAGCCGACTGCCGAGCAGATAGCCGCTGCCCCGCACCTCGTCGTCCACCGTCGTGACGGCAACCAGATGCGCGCGGCTGGGATGACGGACGGTGCTCACCGGACGATGCGGTGGCCGGAGTCGGAGTTATTGATCTCGGGGCTCTCCCCGGTGGCCGCCGAGATCGGCGTCAGGTTGAGCGTCACCCGGTGCGTGTGCGCCGTGGACCGCTTGCCCTCGGCGTCGGCCGTGACGACCCACGCCTTCACGCCACCCTTGACACTCCGGTCACGGGTGAGGGCCACGGTGAACTCCAGCTCGATCGGCCCCACCTGGAACCGGATATCCGACTCGGGGTCGGTCGCGGCGGCCTCGGTGATCTGCGCACGAAGGGCTTTGACGGCCGAGACCAGATCGATCGGCACATGGTCAGAGCCGAGGCCGTCGTCGTCCGAAGTGTGCCTCATGTACGTCAACCGATCTCTCCACAGGGGAAGTTGTCACCCACATGATGATGCAGCGAACGCCCCCGCATTCGGAAGATCCTGACATTCACCCAAAAAGGCCCACGGCCCTTCCACCCGCACCCGCATGTACAGCCGGGCCCGCTCCCACCACCACCCCACTCACGCCGGAGGCCTCACCGCCTCCTCACATACCAGGAGACCTACGCCACAGACCCCACCCACCTCTCCTACAGCCGTGATCAATCCGCAACCAATTCCGGGCTTGACCGAGACCCAACAAGTGAGGGCGTGAATACGCTCGGGCACATGGCCGACTCCAGAGCATCCGCGGGATCCACCACCCCTGCCCCCTCCGACCACCCCGTCTACGTGATCGGCGGCGGCCCCGGCGGGCTGGCCGTCGCGTACGCGTTGCGGGCCCAGGGGGTACGGGCCGTGGTGCTGGAGAAGGCGGACGGGGTCGGGGCGTCCTGGCGGCGGCACTACGACCGGCTGCACCTGCACACGACCCGGCGGCTGTCGGGCCTGCCCGGTCTGCCCATGCCGCGCCGCTTCGGCCGGTGGGTGTCGCGGGACAACGTGGTGCGCTATCTGGAGAAGTACGCCGAGGTGCACGAGCTGGAGATCGTGACCGGCGTCGAGGTCTCCCGGGTCGAGCGCGGCGCCGACGGCACCGGCTGGCTGCTGCGCGCCACCGGCGGCCGTGAGCTGACCGGCAGCGCGGTCGTCGTCGCCACCGGCTACAACCACACGCCCCACATCCCCGACTGGCCCGGCCGGGACTCCTACACCGGCGGTCTCGTGCACGCCTCCGAGTACCGCAACCCCGAGCCCTACGCCGGCCGTGACGTCCTCGTCGTCGGCATCGGCAACACCGGCGCCGAGATAGCCGTCGACCTCGTCGAGGGCGGCGCCCGGCGCGTCCGGCTCGCGGTGCGGACGGCCCCGCACATCGTGCGCCGGTCGACCGCCGGTTGGGCCGCCCAGTACACGGGCGTCCTCGTACGACGGCTGCCCGTCGCCGTCGTGGACCGGCTCGCCAGACCGATGGCGAAGCTCAGCGTGCCGGACCTGTCCGAGCACGGCCTGTCCCGCCCCGACACCGGCCTCTACTCCCGGGTGAACGAGGGCTCCATCCCCGTGCAGGACGTCGGCCTCATCGACGCCGTACGGAAGGGGAAGGTCGAGATCGTCGGCCCGGTCGAGGGCTTCCAGGACGGCAAGGTCGCCCTCGGCGACGGCGGCCGGATCGAGACGGACGCCGTGATCGCCGCCACCGGCTACCGGCGCGCCCTGGAGGGGCTCGTCGGCCATCTCGACGTCCTCGACGGACGCGGCAAGCCGGTCGTGCACGGCGCCCGCTCCCCCCAGAACGCCCCGGGCCTCTACTTCACCGGCTTCACCAACCCCATCAGCGGCATGTTCCGTGAACTCGCCCTGGACGCCGAGAAGATCGCCAAGGCCGTCGCGAGAACGGGCGGCGTCGCCACCCGCGACGCGGTCACCGTCCGCATCCGCACCACCCCCTGAGCCGCCCCGATCGGCCCGATCGCCCCCGATCGGGCCCCAGACCGACCCCGTCGTACACGTCTGACCCGCGCCCCGCGCGGGTACAACCCCCTCGAACGCCCTTACCGCCGCGTAACTTTGCTCGCACACCCATTCCTGACACAGCGTCAGTTCAGTAGTCTGAAATCTGACGTGTCGTCAGAAACGTGCACGCGTCACGTCGCTCGTCACGTCACTGAATTGGCTGTCACACAGGAGCGGGCGGACCGATGCTTGGATCAACCCACGGCACCCTCACCACCGACTCCCGCCGGGCCCGGACCGTCGCGTGCGGCGAGCACCCCGCGCAGGTCGTGCACGGCAGGCCCGCCGAGGTCGGCGACCTGGACGTCAGCGGGCGCCCGCTGCATGCCGAGGTCCCCGATCTGGACCGATTCTTCCGGCCGGAATCCGTCGCCGTCGTCGGCGCCTCGGACGCGGAGGGCCGGCCGAACACCGGGATCACCCGGCAGCTGCTCGCCTGGTCCGAGCGGGTCGGCGCCCGGCTCCACCCCGTGCACCCCACCCGCGAGTCGGTCTTCGGCATCCCCTGCGCCCCTTCCGTGGCCGCCCTGCCCGGACAGGTCGACCTCGCCGTCCTGCTCGTCTCCGACCCCCTCCCCGTGATCGACGAACTGGCCGCCGCCAAGGTGCGGTTCGCCGTCGCCTTCGCCTCCGGTTTCGCCGAGACCGGCGCGGAGGGCGCCGCCGCGCAGGAACGGCTGGCCGCCGCCGTGGCCCGCGCCGACGGACTGCGCCTGCTCGGCCCCAACACCAACCTCAACGCCTTCGAGCGGTTCAGGGAGGACCTCGACGGTCCGGCCATCGCGCTCATCACCCAGTCCGGCCACCAGGGCCGCCCCGTCTTCTCCCTCCAGGAACTCGGCATCCGCCTCTCCCACTGGGCCCCCACCGGCAACGAGGCCGATCTGGAGACCGCCGACTTCATCTCCTACTTCGCCGAACGCCCCGAGGTCGGCGCCATCGCCGCCTATGTCGAGGGCCTCAAGGACGGCCGCGCCTTCCTCCTGGCCGCCGACCGGGCCGCCCGGCGCGGTGTCCCCGTCGTCGCCGTCAAGGTCGGCCGCACCGAGACCGGGGCCCGCACCGCCGCCTCCCACACCGGCAAGCTGACCGGCGCGGACGCGGTCGTCGACGCGGCGATGCGGCAGTACGGCGTGATCCGCGTCGACGGCCTCGACGAACTCCAGGACACCGCCACCCTGTTGGCGCGGGCACGCCGCCCTCGCACCCCGGGCACGACCGGGACAACGGGCATGATCGGGACCACCGGTACTACCGTCCCGGGCTCAGCCGCCGACCCCCTGCCCGAGGGCGTCGTCGTCTATTCGATCTCGGGCGGCACGGGCGCGCACTTCGCCGACCTGGCCACCGAGGCCGGACTGCCCCTGCCCACCCTCTCCGAGGCCAAGCAGGCCGAGCTGCACCAGTGGATCCCCGACTATCTGAGCGTGGCCAACCCCGTGGACAACGGCGGTCACCCGGTGGGCGACCGGCGCGGCCCCCGCATCCTCGACGCGATCCTCGACGACCCGGCGGTGGGGGTGCTGATCTGTCCCATCACCGGCCCCTTCCCGCCCATGAGCGACAAGCTCGCCCAGGACCTGGTGGCCGCCGCGGAGCGCACGGACAAGCTGGTGTGCGTGGTGTGGGGGTCGCCGGTGGGCACCGAGGCCGCTTACCGCGAGACCCTGCTCGGGTCGTCCCGGGTGACGACCTTCCGTACCTTCGCCAACTGCATCACGGCCGTCCGCGCCCACCTCGACCACACCCGCTTCACCAGCGCCTACCGCTCCCCCTTCGACGAGGCACCCCGCTCCCCCTCGCCCTCCTTCCGCAAGGCCAAGGCGCTGATGCGGCCGGGGCAGCAGCTGAGCGAGCACGCGGCCAAGCAGCTGCTGCGCGCGTACGGGATACGGGTGCCGCGCGAGCAGTTGGTGACCAGCGCGGCGGCGGCCGTCCGCGCGGCGGGCCTCGTCGGCTACCCGGTGGTGATGAAGGCGTCCGGCGCCCGCATCGCCCACAAGACGGAACTCGGCCTGGTGAAGATCGGCCTGACCTCCGCGAGCCAGATCCGGGACGCCTATCGCGAACTCACCGACATCGCCCGCTACGAGGACGTCTCCCTCGACGGGGTGCTGGTGTGCCAGATGGTCGAGCGGGGGGTGGAGATGGTCGTGGGCGTCACCCACGACGACCTCTTCGGGCCCACGGTCACGGTCGGTCTCGGCGGTGTCCTCGTGGAGGTCCTGCGCGACTCCGCCGTACGCGTGCCCCCGTTCGCCGAGGACCAGGCCCACGCCATGCTCGCCGAACTGCGCGGGCGGGCCCTGCTGGACGGGGTGCGCGGGGCTCCCCCGGCCGACGTGGACGCCCTCGTGGAGGTCGTGCTCCGGGTGCAGCGCATGGCGCTCGAACTCGGGGACGACATCGCGGAGCTGGACATCAACCCGCTGATGGTGCTGCCGAGGGGGCAGGGGGCGGTCGCCCTGGACGCGCTGGCGGTGTGCCGCTGAGCGCGACCACACGCCCAGCAGCCGCGCCACTCCCTGTAGGAACAGGAGCACCCACATGTCCACTTCCCCCCTCGAACAGCCGGAACAGACCAATAGGCATGAACAGCCGGAAAAATCCCGCGACTCGCGTGACTCATTGATACTGCACGCCACTGACAACGCCGTCTCGTGGATCACTCTCAACCGCCCCGAGGCGATGAACGCGATCACCCCCGACCAGCGGGAACGTCTCATCGGCCTCCTCTCCGACGCCTCCGCCGACCCCGCCGTACGCGCCGTCGTCCTCACCGCGACGGGCCGCGGCTTCTGCGCGGGAGCGGACCTGCGGGGCGCGGCGACAGTCGGCGGGGCACGGGTGCCCGGCGGCGGGGAGCGAGTGTCGGGAGACGTGGCGCGCGTCATCCGGCTCGGCGCCCAGCGCCTCGTCGCGGCCGTCCTCGACTGCGAGAAGCCGGTGATCGCGGCGGTCAACGGCACCGCCGCCGGTATCGGCGCGCACCTCGCCCTCGCCTGCGACCTGGTCCTGGCGGCCGAGGGGGCCCGTTTCATCGAGGTGTTCGTACGGCGCGGCCTGGTCCCCGACGGCGGCGGCGCCTATCTCCTCCCCCGCCTCGTCGGCCCCCACCGGGCGAAGGAGCTGATGTTCTTCGGCGACGCCCTGTCCGCCGCCGACGCGGAGCGCCTCGGGCTCGTCAACCGTGTCGTCCCGGCCGAGGACCTGGAGAAGACGGCCCGTGAGTGGGCGGAACGGCTGGCCGCCGGGCCGACCCGCGCCCTGGCGGCTACCAAACACTTGGTCAACACCTCCCTCGACACCGACCGCGCCACCGCGTTCGCCGCCGAGGCCGCCGCCCAGGAGATCAACATGACGACGGCGGACGCCCAGGAGGGCGTGGCGAGCTTCGCGGAACGACGAACCCCACGCTTCGAGGGCCGCTGACCGTCACCGCAAGCGGCCCGTCGCCGTCGGCCTCGCCGAAAGGCCGTCGCCGATGGCCAACGAGCGGCCCGAGCACGGCGCTTCACTTCTGACGGACCGTCAGGTTCAATGGGCGGTGTGATGGGACACGCGGGAATGGCAGCCGCCGCCGTCCGCTACCTGAGAGCGGACCCGGCCCGCGGGAGCCGTAGGACGACGAACACACCACCAATCCTCGACGCCCTGCCCCGCCCCGAGCTGCGCTGCGTCGGCGAGAACGAACGCGCCCCGGTCGAGCAGGCCGAATTCCGCCGCGTCCTGGGCAACTTCGCGACCGGCGTCACGGTGATCACCGCCCCGGCACCACCCCCGCTGGCCGACGGCCGTACCACCGACCACCCCGCCGACCACCCCGCCGACCACCCCGCCGGCTTCGCCTGCCAGTCCTTCTCCGCGCTCTCCCTCGACCCGCCCCTCGTCGTCTTCATGGTCGGCCGTACGTCGACGACCTGGCCCCGTATCGCGCGCGCGGGCGTCTTCTGTGTGAACGTACTCGGCGCGGACCAGGGCGAGTTGTGCCGTCGCTTCGCGGCGAGCGGCACGGACAAGTTCGCCGGTGTCACCCACACCCCCGCCCCCACCACCGGCTCCCCCCGCCTCACCGGCACCACCGCCTGGATCGACTGCACGATCCACGCCGTCCACACGGGCGGCGACCACCTGATCGTGGTGGGCCGGGTGGAGTCCCTGGGCACGGGCGACGAGGACGGGACCGGGGCCGGGGCCGGGGCCGGGGAGGGCGCGCCGCTGCTGTTCCACCGGGGCCGGTTCGGCGGGTTCACGACCGGCTGAGCGGCGAGGGGGTGGCCCCACCACGCGCGTCTTCCCGCCGTCGTCCTGGACGCGGGTGGGGGCCTGGACTCCTCGTACTGGAAGGACCTCGTTCCGAGACTCGCGGCGGCCACCGGATCGAAGATCATCACATACGACCGCTCCGGGCTCGGCGACAGCGACGAGGTGCCCGGTCCCTGGAAGGTGGAGAACGCCGTCAGCGATCTGGAGGCCGGTCTGCGGGAACTCGGCGTCACCCGGGACGTGATCCTGGTGTCGCACTCCCAGGCGGGCGAGGTCGCGACCTACTTCACCCGCGCGCACCGGGAGACGGTCTCCGGCACGGTACTGGTCGACGCGAACCTGCCGCAGCTCTACACCGACGGGACGATCGCCCGTCTCATGGCCCTGAGCACACCGCAGGTCGAGGCCGCGAAGGCGGATCCCTCGACGAAGGAGAACCGTCGACTGGTCGCCACCGCGGCGAACTACGTGCCGGCGCACCGGGCGTACCACCGGGTCTCCTGGCCCGACAGCGTCCCCGCCACCGTCATCGTGTCGGGGAAGACCCCGTTCGAAGGGTCGCCCGAGGACGCCCGGCTCTGGCGGGAGGCCGCCGCCGCGTTCGTGGAGGCCGGCCCCGACCGGACCCTCGTCACGGCCGAAGGCAGCTCGCACGACGTACCGGTGGACCGTCCCGACCTGGTGCTCGGCGAGATCGAGAAGATGATCGCCGCGCGCGGTTGACGCGTACGACCGCTCGGCTACCCGCCCCCGGCCACCGTCACCACCCCGCCCACGACCACCACGCACAGCACGGCCAGCGCGCCCCAGGTGAGGATCGCCGCGCAGGGCTGGACGGGACGGCCCATGTCGGCGCGGGCCAGGGTGTGGTGGGCGGCCAGGGCCGGGGGCAGGGCCGTCGCGTAGACGGCGAGGGCGGGAAGGTGCAAGGACGGGACGGCCAGGGCGGGCAGTACCCAAAGGGTGCAGGCGGGCGGGACCCACCACCAGGCGGTACGGCCGGTCAGCTGCCGGGCGGTCCAGTGGGCGAGCGCGACGGCCGGGAGGACGTACGCGACGGTCAGTACGGTGGCGGCGAAGAGGACGAGCACGAGCAGCAGCGGGGCGACGGCGAAGGCCGTGGCGGACTCTCCGCCCCCGGGCCCCGACGACGCGCCGAGCCCCAGCAGGAACAGCACCGCGCACAGCAGCGCGCCCTCCACGCCCAGCACCGCCATCGCCACCGCCGACGGCGCGGCCCCTTTCCGGACCGCGCCCTCGTCCGTCACCCCAGCCGTTGCCATGCACATCGCCAGAATCCCTCCCCGCCCAGAGGGAGTGTGCCCCGGCCGAAACGGTTGCCCCACACGGGGTCCCGGCCGAAGGCGGGCGGACTCAGGCCGTCGCCACCGCTCCCGCCGTCCCGCCCGTCTTCCCCACCGGTCGCCGCCGGATCACCAGCGCCATCAGTGCCGCCGCCGCGCACAGCGCGCCCGAGGCGTACCAGACGACGTCGTACGAGCCGAAGGTGTCGCGGGCGAGGCCGCCGAGGAAGGCGACGAGGGCGGCGCCGACCTGGTGGGAGGCGAGCACCCAGCCGAAGACGATGGCGCTGTCCTCGCCGTAGTGCTCCCGGCACAGGGCCATGGTGGGCGGGACGGTGGCGACCCAGTCGAGGCCGTAGAAGACGATGAAGAAGACCATCGGGAGATGCACGGAGGGCGCGAGCAGCATCGGGAGGAAGAGGAGCGAGACACCCCGGAACGCGTAGTACACCGCCAGC
Source organism: Streptomyces phaeolivaceus (assembly GCF_009184865.1). Classification (NCBI taxonomy): domain Bacteria; kingdom Bacillati; phylum Actinomycetota; class Actinomycetes; order Kitasatosporales; family Streptomycetaceae; genus Streptomyces; species Streptomyces phaeolivaceus. The sequence continues at coordinate 4,430,331 of NZ_CP045096.1, forward strand.
AGCCGCCGTGAGTCGAAGCGGTCCGTGAACCAGCCCGAGGCGATCGTGCCGAGGACGTCGAAGACGCCGATGACCGCCAGCAGCGAGGCCGCCGCCGTGATGGGCATGCCGTGGTCGTGGGCGGCGGGAACGAAGTGGGTCTGGATGAGACCGTTGGTGGAGGCGCCGCAGATCGCGAACGTCCCGGCCAGCAGCCAGAACGGCCCGGTCCGCATCGCCGAGAACAGCACCGTCACCGCCCGCCGCGCCGCGCCCCGCACCGGCCCCGGCTTCGGCACGAACTCCTTCGCCCCGTACGGCTTCAGCCCCACCTCCGCCGGGTGGTCGCGCAGCAGCAGCCAGACGAAGGGGACGACGGCCAGCGCGGCGAGGGCCACGGTGACGGAGGCCGGCCGCCAGCCGTGCTCCGAGACGATCCACGACAGCAGCGGCAGGAAGATCAGCTGCCCGGACGCCGAGGCGGCGGTCAGGATGCCCGAGACCAGGCCGCGCCGCTCGGTGAACCAGCGGTCGGTGACGGTCGCCGCGAACGCCAGCGCCATCGAACCGGAGCCCAGCCCCACCAGCAGGCCCCAGCAGAGCATCAGCTGCCAGGCCGAGGTCATCCACACCGTCGAACCGGCGCCGACCGCGATCACCGTCAACGCCACCGCGACGACCCGGCGGATACCGAAGCGGTCCATCAGCGCGGCGGCGAAGGGGGCCGTCAGCCCGTACAGCGCGAGGTTGATCGAGACCGCCGACGCGATCGTGCCGCGCGACCAGTCGAACTCCTCGTGCAGCGGATCGATCAACAGCCCCGGCAGCGAACGGAAGGCCGCCGCCCCGATGATCGTCACGAAGGTGACGGCGGCGACGAACCAGGCGCGGTGGATACGGCCCCGGCCGCGCCCCCGGCCATGACCCCGATCACGGCCGGGGCGAGGGCGGGCGTCCTCGGGGCCCGGGTGGACGCCGGTGGGGAGGGAGTCGGCGGCGGCACTACGGGAGTCGGCGGTACCGGCGGTACCGCCGATCGACGCGTCGTCGGCTGTCTGGGTCATGACGTCAAGCTTCCGACCTGCGGTCATCCCGGACGAGTGGCCGAAGGGACAGCATTCGCTAGGATCGGGCCATGACCGTCGAGCCGACCACCGAGCCGACCACCGGGCCGACCACCGGGCTCACCCCCCGCCACCGCGTCGTCGTACTCGCCCTCGACGGACTGCTCCCCTTCGAACTCGGCATCCCGCAGCGCATCTTCGGCAAGGCGCGGGACGCGGCGGGGCGGTCGCTGTACGACATCGTCACCTGCTCGATCCGGCCGCCCGGCCCGGTGGAGACGGACGCCGACTTCGAGATCCTCGTCGCGAACGGCCCGGAGACCCTCGCCACCGCCGACACCGTCGTGGTCCCCGCCTCGTACGAGCTGGGCCCGGTCTACGAGGAGGGCGTCCTCACCCCCGAACTGGCCGCCGCCCTCGCCCACATCCGCCCCGGCACCCGGCTGGTCTCCATCTGCACCGGCGGCTACGTCCTGGCCGCGGCCGGCTGTCTCGACGGCCGCCCGGCGACCACCCACTGGTACCACGCCGAGCACTTCCAGCGGCTCTTCCCGAAGGTACGGGTCGACGCGGACGTCCTCTTCGTGGACGACGGCGACGTCCTCACCTCGGCGGGCGTCGCGTCCGGGATCGACCTGTGCCTGCATCTCGTACGCCGCGACCACGGCACCGGCGTCGCCAACGACGTGGCCCGGCGCACGGTCGTACCCCCGCACCGGGACGGCGGCCAGGCCCAGTACGTCAAGCGCCCCCTGCCCGAGCCGCAGGCACCGACCACGACCGCCGCGCGCGCGTGGGCGCTGGCCCGCCTCCACGAGCCGATCCAGCTCCGTGACATGGCCGCACAGGAGTCCATGTCCGTGCGCACCTTCACCCGCCGCTTCCGCGAGGAGGCCGGCATCAGCCCCGGCCAGTGGCTCACCCGGCAACGCGTCGAACGCGCCCGCCACCTCCTGGAATCCACCGACCTCACCATCGACCAGATCGCCCAGGACGCGGGCTTCGGCACGGCCCAGTCCATGCGCCAGCACTTGCAGGGCGCACTGGGGGTGACCCCGACGACCTACCGCCGCACTTTCCGCCACAGCCGTACGTGAGTATCCGGCTCCCGCCCCACCCTCAGAACGTGAGCACCGCCCGCGCCACCCGCCCCTCCCCCGCGTCCTCGGCCGCCTTCGTGAAGTCCTCGATCGGATAGGTGGCGGTGACCAGTTCGTCCAGTAACAGTCGCCCCTCACGGTAGAGGTCGGCGTACAGCGCGATGTCCCGCTGTGGCCGGGCCGAGCCGTAGCGGCAGCCCAGGATGGACTTGTCCAGGTAGAGGGAGGAGACGAGGAAGGACGCCTCGGCGGTGGCGGCCGGGACGCCGAGCAGGATCGCCTGCCCGTGCCGGTCGAGGAGGTCGATCGCCTGGCGGATGAGTTCGACCCGGCCGACGCACTCGAACGCGTGGTCCGCGCCGGTGGGCAGGATGTCCCGCACCCCGGCCACGGAGGTGAGGAAGTGCGTGGCACCGAACCGCCGTGCCACCCCCTCCTTCTCCGGATTGGCGTCCACGGCGACGATCCGCGTCGCCCCCGCGATCCGCGCCCCCTGCACCACATTGAGCCCGATCCCCCCGGCCCCGATCACGACGACGCTCTCCCCCCGGTCGACACGCGCCCGGTTGAGCACCGCCCCCACCCCGGTCAGCACCCCGCACCCGATCAGCGCGGCGGAGGTCAGCGGGATGTCGTCCGGTATCCGTACCGCCTGCACGGCCTTGACCACCGTCCGCTCCGCGAAGGCGGAGTTCGCGGCGAACTGGAACACCTCCCGCCCGCCCCGCGTGAACGGCCGGGTGGGCCGCCCGACGGCCCGCCGGCACATGGTCGGCCGGCCCCGGTCGCAGTCGGCGCAGGCCCCGCAGTTGGCGAGGGTGGACAGGGCGACATGGTCCCCGGGGCGGACGTGCCGGACCCCCGCGCCCACCTCCTCGACGACCCCCGCGCCCTCGTGCCCGAGCACCACGGGGACCGGGAAGGGGATGGTCCCGTCCACCACCGACAGATCGCTGTGGCAGAGCCCGGCGGCCGAGACCGCCACCAGCACCTCACCGGGGCCCGGCCGCCGTACGTCCAGGTCGTCGACGACCTCGGCCCGTTTCCCGTCGAACACCACTCCGCGCATGGCTCCCGCCCCTCGGCGTCTCAGCCTCTCGGCTCCCTCGGCAGACCGAGCACCCGCTCGGCGATGATCGTGCGCTGCACCTCGTCCGAACCGCCGTAGATCGTGTCGGCCCGACTGAACAGAAACAGGTACTGGAACGGATCGAGCACGTACGACTCCGCCGACCACTCCCGGGGCCCGACCGCCGCCCCCGCGCCCCGCGCCTCCATCGCCAGCTCCCCGAGCCGCCGGTGCCACCGTCCCCACAGCAACTTGGCCACGCTCGGCGCGCCCGGCTCCGCGCCCCCTGCCGCCCCGCCGAGCGTCCGCAGGGCGTTCCACCGCATGACCTTCAGCTCCGCCCACTGCCGTACGAGCCGGTCCCGTACGACGAGGTCGTCCACGGCCCCGCTGTCCACGGCGGCCCGTACGACATCCCCCAACTCCGCCTCGAACCCGATCTGTTGCGCGAGGGTCGACACCCCGCGCTCGAAGCCGAGCAGCCCCATGGCCACCCGCCAGCCGTTGCCGTCGCCCCCGACGACATGCTCCGCGCGGGCGTGCGCCCCGTCGAAGAACACCTCGTTGAACTCGCTGGTCCCGGTCAGCTGCCGGATCGGCCGCACCTCGATCCGCCCCGGCTGGTCCATCGGCACGAGCAGCAACGACAGTCCGTGGTGGCGGGCGGACCCGGCCTCGGTACGGGCCAGCACGAAGCACCAGTCGGCCTCATGGGCGAGCGAGGTCCAGATCTTCTGCCCGGTGATCCGGTACGACGCCCCGTCCTCCGCCCGTTCCGCCCTGGTCCGTACGCCGGCGAGGTCCGACCCGGCACCGGGTTCGCTGTATCCCTGGCACCACAGTTCGTCGCCGCGCGCGATGGCCGGCAGGAACCGCCGCTTCTGCTCCTCGCTCCCGAACGCGATCAGCGTCGGCGCGAGCAGCTTCTCGCCGATGTGGCCCGACCGGGCGGGTACGTCGGCCCGTGCGTACTCCTCCGCCCATACGACCTGCTGGGTGAGCGTGGCCGTCCGGTTGCCGTACCCGTCCTCCTCCCACCCGAGCCCGATCCACCCGGCGGCGCCGAGCGTCCGCTCCCACGCGCGCCGCTCCGCGCGCGCCCCGGCGTGCGCCCCCAGCCAGGCCCTGACCTCCGCCCGGAACGCCTCGTCCTCTTCCCCGAACCCGAAGTCCATGCCACCTCCAAGTCGACCGCCGCGCCATATGAGGGAACGCGGGTGTTCGGCTGCGGGTGCGTGGGGCTTCTCGCGCAGTTCCCCGCGCCCCTCAAAGGCATGGGGTGAGCCCGGGTTACCAAGGGGCGCGGGGAACTGCGCGACCAGCCCCCACCGGACCCGCACCCGCCAACGAACCGCACCCCCACCCCCTCACGCGTTAGGCCGCTCCCCCGCCGCCGCAGCCCGAGCCATCCCCTCCACCCGCTCCAGCATCGGCATCGGATCCACCCCCACAGAACCCGGCAGCACCTCCGCGATCCTCTCCGGCGTCCACCCCTCCTCCGCGTAGGCCGAGCGCAGCTCACCCGGCTGGGCCCACACCGCGATCTTCGGCCCGGCCACCGTGTACACCTGCCCCGTGATCCGCTCCTCCCGAGCCCGGTCGGACAGCAGATACACCACGAACGCGGCTACATCCTCCGGTTCACCGATCTCGGTCAGCTCCATCGGCACCCCGGCGGACATCCGCGTACGCGCGACCGGCGCCACCGCGTTCGCGGTCACCCCGTACCGGTGCAGTCCGAGCGCCGCGCTCCGCACGAGCGAGATGATCCCGCCCTTGGCCGCGCTGTAGTTGGCCTGGGAGACGGACCCCTGGTGGTTGCCGCTGGTGAACCCGATCAACGTCCCGGCCCGCTGCTGCCGCATGACGGCGGACGCGGCCCGGAACACCGTGAACGTGCCCTTGAGATGGGTGGCGATCACCGGATCCCACTCCTCCTCGGCCATGTTGAACAGCATCCGCTCCCGCAGGATCCCGGCGACGCACACGACCCCGTCGATCCGCCCGTACGTCTGGACCGCCGTGTCCACGACCCGCTGTCCCCCGGCCATCGTGGAGACGTCGTCGGCGACGGCGACCGCCTCGCCCCCGGCCGCCTCGATCTCCTTGACGACGGTGTCGGCGACGGAACTGGTGGGATCCGAGCCGTCGACGGAGACGCCGTAGTCGTTGACGACGACCCGCGCGCCCTCGGCGGCGGCGCCGACGGCGACCGCCCGGCCGATCCCCCGCCCCGCGCCCGTGACGGCGACGACCTTGCCTGCCAAGAAGTTCCCCACCCCGGCCCCTTCCCCTCACCACGGTTTCTGACGACAGTTTCTGACGGACCGTTAGATTCACTCACGGCGATTCTACGACCCGTCGGACACACCACCACAAGCCCCGGGGAGGGCCCGATGTCATCGCCCACGGAGTTCGCCGCGTTCACCGAGATCGCCAAGCGCGTGAACAACTGGGGCCGTTGGGGGCCGGACGACGAGATCGGCACCCTCAACCTGATCACCGACGAGGTCGTACGGGAGGCCGCCGCCTCGGTCCGTTCCGGGCGCCGTGTGCCGCTGGCGCTGCCCCTGCAACAGGACGGTGTGCAGACGGGGATGATGCCGGGCCGGGTGAACCCGCTGCACGCGATGGTGCAGATCAACCAGGAGATCTTCGGTCCGGGCACGGTGGCGTGCAGCGACGACGCGGTGACCATGGGGCTCCAGTCGGCGACCCACTGGGACGCGCTCACCCATGTCTCGCACTCGGGCCGGATCTACAACGGCCGCCCGGCGGACACCATCACCCCGCACGGCGGCGCGGCCTTCGCCGGTATCGACAAGGCCCGGCACATCGTCTCGCGCGGGGTGCTCCTGGACATCCCGCGCGCCCTGGGCCTGGCCGACGACCGGCTGCCCGGCAGCCATGCCGTCACCCCCGAAGACCTGGACGCGGCCGAGGAGTTGGCGGGCACCCGGGTCCGGGCGGGCGACATCGTCCTGGTCCGCACCGGGCAGATCCGGGCGTACCTGGCCGGGGACAAGCACGCGTACGCGTTCCCGTCGCCGGGGCTTTCGCTGCGTACGCCGGAGTGGTTCCACGCGCGGGATGTCGCGGCGGTCGCCAATGACACCCTGACGTTCGAGATCTTCCCGCCGGAGGTCGAGGATCTGTGGCTGCCGGTGCACGCGCTCGATCTGGTCGAGATGGGGATGCCGCAGGGGCAGAACTGGAATCTCGAAGAGTTGTCCACAGCCTGTGGACAAGCTGGGCGGTACGACTTCCTGCTCTCGGCGATGCCCGAGCCGTTCGTCGGCGCGACGGGCACGCCGGTGGCGCCGATCGCCGTCCTGTAGCCCCCGGCCGGCCGGCGGCGCGCCGTTGCCCGCCCCGAGCACGGCACCGCGCGCCACCGTCCGACTTCGACGTACCCGCCCCGCCCACCCCCGGGCCCTGTCGGGAGCCGACGCCGAAACGCGACCCGCGCTCGTCGAGGGCCTCCGTCACCGAGACCCTCGTCGTCCCCTCGCGGCGAATCGCTGAACACAAGCGTGATCAAACGGACACGCCACGTCAACACCCGTTCGGGGATCAGCCACGCGAAACCGGCGTCGCGGCGGTGCGTACGGAAGCACGTCCCGGCGCACGATGTGGCCGCCACCGGGCAACCGCCCAACACCGTGCGCTCACGCGCAGGCGTGTGCGGCGCGCGTCTCGACGACCGAGTGCGCCTGATAGCTCGGGGGTGCGCGCCACAGGGCGACCGCAGGCCGTACGTGGCCGATCGCGCAGTTCCCCGTACCCCTCAAGGGGCACGGTCGCAGGCCCCGCCCTACACCACCTCGTACGCCAACCCCTCGCGCACGGCCAACCCCTCCCGGGTCACCGCCGCGACGCCCGTCACCGCGCTGCACGCCGGGTAGACCGCGGGAGTCACGACCCCGCCGCCGCCCCTCCCCGAGGCACCGACACCGCTCGCCGCCCCCGAAGACCCCGGCACCACCCGGTCCAGCTCGCACCAGATCCGTTTGCCGACGCCCTCGTAGGACCAGCCCCAGCGATCCGCGAGGACCTCGACGAGGGCGAGACCCCGCCCGCCCGTCTCGTCGCCGTCGGCACAGCGCGGCGCCGGCGGACACGCACTGGTGTCGGCGACCTCCAGGCGGACCTTCCCGATCACCCCGTCCCGCAGCCCGGACAGCAACAGCCGCAGCACGGCGGGCCGGCCGGTGTGCACGACCGCGTTGGTGACCAGCTCGGAGACGAGGAGGATCAGCGTCTCGGCGAGCGGCTCGTCGCCCCCTATCCCGGACCCGGCGAGCCGTGAACGGGCCCATCTCCGTGCACGACCCACCTCTGCGGGGTCGGGCCGGATCTCCAGCTGCACTTGAAGCACCTGCACCGCTCACACCATCCGAACCGGCGGACACATCGCCGCACGCCCCTCAGGGGCCACGATCGTGGTCATCTGCTGCCTGGCCGACGCCACCGCCATCGACACCATCGGCACCGGGATCACGGAACGTGATCCCCTTACAGGACAGCATGGTTGACGTACAGTCACCCCAACAAGCGCTTCGGGCATATTCCAGCGCGAAGGAGTACGCATACGGCATACTGTGCGACGCTCATCGCGGGGAGTCGAACAGACCGGGGCGTCGAGACTCCGGCCCACTTCACGAGCGCCGCGCACCGCCGCTCCCGGGGCCGCCACAGGGGCAACACCGACTCGGCTCGACCTCGGAACCACTCGCATCCACCAGAAGGTACCGGAGCGGAACTCCGACTCCAGGCCGTGACAAGTCACACCTAGGACACAACACGGTATCAACGCTCGGTAATTCCGGCATGCCACGTTCCGCGACATTCGGCCGATCCGCTGCCACAGAATTCCGTTCCCGCGCTGGTCAGCGCGGTCAACACGCCTCGACCAGCAGTTCCCCCGCCAACAACTCCTCACTCTCCGTAAGCGATCCGCCACGTTCCGCCCGTACCCACGCCCGCTTCAGACACAGGTGTACGTCGGCCTCCCAGGTGAACCCCATGCCGCCGTGCACCTGGAGACAGTCGCGGGCCCCGCGCACCGCCGCCTCGTCGGCGAGGAGCCGGGCCGCCGCGATGTCGACCGGATCGAGGGTCACGGCCGCCGCGTACACCGCCGCCCGCGCCACCTCCACCCGCACCAGCAGTTCGGCGCAGAGATGCTTGACCGCCTGGAACGCCCCGACCGGCCGCCCGAACTGCTCCCGGGTCCGCGCGTGTTGCACCGCCGCCTCACAGGCCCGAACAGCCGTCCCCAACTGCTCGGCGGCGGTGAGCAGTACGAACAGATCATCAGGACGGCCGGGGGAGTCCGCCTCCGGCACCCGGTGCAACGGCGTCAACGGATCCACCGACCGCAGCGGCAGGGCCCCGGCCGCGTCCCCGGTCACCACGTCCGCCTCCGCCAGCCACTCCACCAACCCCCCGCCCCCGACGGCGGTCACGACGACCTCCCCGCTCGCCGCCCCCGGCACCACCCCCGCCGCGAGATGCGTGGCCACCAGCGGCCCCGGCAGCAGCACCCGCCCCGCCTCCTCGAACACCAACACCGCCTCCGGCACCCCGAGTCCGACCCCACCCTCGGCCTCCGGCACCCGCAGCGAGAAGAACCCCGCCGCCCCCAACTCCCGCCACAGCCCCCGATCCAGCCCACCGCCCCCCTCAACGGCGCCCCACAACTCCTCCCGCCCGAAAACCCGCCCCAACACCTCCCGCACACCACTCCGCAACGCCAGTTGGTCATCCGTGAGCCGAAACCGCACCAGCCACCAGCCCCTTAGCTTTTGAGGGGCGCGGGGAACTGCGCGAGAAGCCCCACCGAACCCGCACCCGCCAACGCACCCGCCGACGCACCCGAACCCCCGAGCCACTAGGCGCCCAAACCCCCGGATCACCCCTTCGGCAACCCCAGAATCCGCTCCCCCACAATGTTCCGCTGAATCTCCGACGTCCCCGCAGCGATCGTGTACGACAACGAACTCAGCCGGTCGAGAACCCACGGCCGCCCCAGATCGAGCGCCCCCACCCCCAACACCTCCGCGGCCACCTCGTACAACTCCTGCCGCACCCGCGAATACCGCAGCTTGAAAACCGACCCGCCCACCCCCGGCACCCCTCCGGACGCCTCCCCCTCACTCACATTCCACTGCGTGAGCCGCCACAGCGCCCGGAACTCCGCGTTCAGCCGCCCGAGCCGCCGCCGCACACCGGAGTCGTCCCAGCGCCCGTTCGCCCGTGCCTCCCGCGCGATCTCCGCCAACACCCGCCGACAGGCGACCACTTCACCCACGAACGCGGTCCCCCGCTCGAACGACAGCGTCACCATCGTCACGCGCCACCCGTCGTTCTCGTCCCCCACCCGGTTGGCGACCGGCACCCGCACCTCGTCGAGGAAGACCTCGGCGAACTCCGTGGAGCCGGCGAGCGTCCGCAGCGGCCGTACGGTCACGCCGGGCGCGTCCATCGGCATCGCCAGCCAGGAGATGCCCCGATGCTTCGGCGCGTCCCCGTCCGTGCGCACCAACAGCTCGCACCAGTCGGCGACTTCGGCGTGCGAGGTCCAGATCTTGGACCCGCTCACCACGTACTCGTCACCGTCCCGGCGCGCGCGGGTGCGCAGCGACGCGAGGTCGGAGCCGGCGTCCGGCTCGCTGAACCCCTGGCACCAGACCTCCTCGCCGCGCAGGATCGGCGGCAGCCAGCGGGCCCGCTGCCCGGCCGTCCCCTCGGCGGCGATGGTGGGCCCGGCGTGCAGCAGCCCGACGAACCCGGCGCCCACGTACGGGGCGCCCGCCTTCTCCGTCTCCTCCAGGAAGATCAGCCGCGTGGTCGGCGAGGCGTCCCAGTGGACGTCGGCGTACCCGGCGTCGTACAGCGTCCGCTGCCAGCCGAGGTCGTACGCGCGCCGCCCCGGCCAGTCGTCCGGGGACGGCTTGGGCGGCAGCGCGGGCAGCGCCTTCGCCAGCCACTCCCGCAGCCGCGCCCGGAACTCCTCCTCCTGCGGGCTGTACGCCAACTCCATCGCCCGGGGCCCTACTTGTCGAAGTCCAGGTCGAGCATGCGGATCGCGTTGCCGCGCATCAGCTTGTAGACCGTCTCGTCGTCGAGGCCCTTCACATGGTCGAGGGCGACCTCCTCGGTGTGCGGGAAGGTCGAGTCGACATGCGGATAGTCGGTCTCGAAGGTCGCGTTGTCCCGCCCCACGACGTCCAGCGAGGCGACGCCGTGCTTGTCGCGGAAGAAGCAGCAGAACATCTGCCGGTAGTAGTACGTCGACGGCGGCTCGGGGATCAGGTCCCGTACGCCGCCCCACGCCCGGTGCTCCTCCCAGACGTCGTCGGCGCGTTCCAGGGCGTACGGGATCCAGCCCATCTGCCCCTCGCTGTAGGCGAGTTTGAGGGTCGGGAACTTCACCAGGACGCCGCTGAAGAGGAAGTCCATCATCGAGGCCATCGCGTTGTTGAAGGAGAGCGAGGCCTGTACGGCGGGCGGCGCGTCCGGGGAGGCGGCGGGCATCTGGGAGCTGGAGCCGATGTGCATGTTGACGACCGTGCCGGTCTCCTGGCAGACCGCGAAGAAGGGGTCCCAGTAGCCGGAGTGGATGGAGGGCAGGCCGAGGTAGGTGGGGATCTCGGAGAAGGTGACGGCCCGTACGCCCCGGGCGGCGTTCCGCCGGATCTCCTCCACCGCGAGGTCGATGTCCCACAGCGGGATCAGACAGAGCGGGATCAGCCGGCCGCCGCTGTCGCCGCACCACTCCTCGACCATCCAGTCGTTGTAGGCGCGTACGCAGGCCAGGGCGACCTCCTTGTCGTGCGCCTCGGCGAAGGTCTGTCCGCAGAAGCGCGGGAAGGTCGGGAAGCAGAGCGAGGCCTCGACGTGGTTGAGGTCCATGTCCGCGAGCCGTGCCTTCGGGTCCCAGCAGCCGCGCCGCATCTGCTCGCGGGTGATGCCCTCCAGCGTCATCTCGTCCCGGTCGAAGCCGACGGCCGCGATGTTCCGCTTGTACGGGAACTTCAGGTCCTCGTAGATCCACCAGTCCGTCTGCTGCCCGTCCGGGTCCATCGTGATCTGGTACTTCCCGGCGACGTACGCCAGCTCGCCGATCCCGGCGGTGAGGGGCTTCGGGCCCCGGTCGCGGTACTTCTCCGGCAGCCAGGTGTCGAAGAGGTGCGCGGGCTCGATCACATGGTCGTCGACGCTGATGATGCGGGGCAGTTCGGTCATGGGTCCCCTCCACCGAGCCGGATCTGACGGACCGTCAGACATCTACTCCCCAGCAGGCTAGTGGCGCACCCCTGGACCGACAAGGCGCCCGGCCCTACGCTCTGCCCACGATCTGACACCTCGTCAGCTCTTCAGGCCAGGGGGTACCAGCCGTGAACGACATGGCCCACGCGCTCGGCGAGTCCCGCACCCTCTGGGAGCTGCTGGCCCGTCGCGCCGATCTCACCCCCGACCGGCCGGTCCTGCTCCAGGACGACCGGACCCTGAGCTTCGGCGAGTTGCGCTCCCGCGCCGAGCGCGTGGCGGCCGGGCTGTACGACCGGGGCGTACGCCCCGGCACGGTCGTCGCCTGGCAGCTGCCCACCCGGATCGAGACGGTCCTGCTCTCCTTCGCGCTGGCCCGCCTCGGTGCCGTCCAGTCCCCGGTCATCCCCTTCTACCGCGACCGCGAGGTCGGCTTCGCGCTCCGGGAGTCCGAGGCCGCGTTCTTCGCCGTACCCGGCGAGTGGCGGGGCTTCGACCACACGGAGATGGCACGGCGGCTGGCGGCGCGGGGCGTCTTCGAGGCGTACGACCGCCTCCCGGACGGCGACCCCGCCGTGCTCCCGGCCCCGCCCGGCGACGGCACCTCCGTCCGCTGGATCTACTGGACCTCGGGCACCACCTCCGACCCCAAGGGCGTGCTGCACACGGACCGTTCACTGATCGCGGGCGGCTCCTGCCTCGCCCACGCGCTCCGGCTCACGCAGGACGACGTCGGCTCGATCGCCTTCCCGTACGCGCACATCGGCGGCCCCGACTACATGGTGATGCTGCTGCTGTACGGCTTCCCGGCGGTGCTGTTCGAGCACTTCGCGCTGCCGGCCGCGCTGGAGGGCTACCGCAAGCACGGGGTGACGGTGGCGGGCGGGTCGACGGCGTTCTACTCGATGTTCCTCGCCGAGCAGCGCGAGCGGCCGGACGTGCCGGTGATCCCCACCCTCCGGCTGCTCGCGGGCGGCGGGGCGCCGAAGCCGCCCGAGGTGTACCACGCGGTCGTACGGGAGATGGGCGTGCAGCTCACCCATGGGTACGGCATGACGGAGGTGCCGATGATCACGATGGGGGCGCCGGACGACAGCGTGGAGAACCTGGCGACGACGGAGGGACGGCCACCGGAGGGGATGGAGATCCGGATCGCGGAGGGCGGGGAGGTGCGATTGCGCGGGGAGGCCGTCTGCCAGGGGTATCTGGATCAGGCGCAGTCGGCGGCGGCCTTCGACGGGGACGGGTTCTTCCTCACCGGCGACCTCGGGCGGCTCACGGACAGCGGCCATCTGGTGCTGACCGGCCGCCTCAAGGACGTCATCATCCGCAAGGGCGAGAACATCTCGGCGAAGGAGATCGAGGATCTGCTGCACCGGCATCCGGCCGTCCAGGACGTGGCGGTCGTCGGGCTGCCGGACGCGGAGCGCGGCGAACGGGTCTGCGCGGTGGTCGAACAGCCGCCGGGGGCAGGGCCGTTGACGCTGACGGACGTCACCGACTGGCTGCGCGCGGAAGGGCTGTCCGTCCACAAACTGCCGGAGCGGCTGGAGGTGGTGGAGGCCCTTCCGCGCAACGAGACCCTGCGCAAGGTGCTCAAGTACAAGCTGCGGGAACGCTATTCGGGCACGGTGAAGTAGCGCGCGAACGCGTTCACGACCTCCGCCTCGTCCACCTTGCCGTCGGCGTCGGTGTCGAGGGTGGCCGCCGCCGCGGTGGCGACCTCCTCGGGGGCGCCGAGGGCCTTGAGGACCCGGGCGGTCGCCTCGACCGTGGCCTTTCCGTCCCCGTCGGTGTCCGCGACGGCGAGGGCCGCGTGCAGGAAGGGACGGGCGATCTCGGCGAAACGGTCGGGGTTGTCGCGCAGCCGCTTGACCGCGCCGTTCACGAACTCGTCCCGGGTGATGCGCTGATCGCCGTCCCGGTCCGCTATGCCGGCCATCCCCTGCCAGAACGCCTCGGCACCGCCGTACAGGGCCTGGCCCTTGTCCGAACGGGCGGTGGTGCCGAACTCGTTGAGCACCGCCTTGCTCGCCGCGCTGAAGTCCTCGCGGTCGATCCAGCCGTTGCCGTCCTGGTCGAAGGTGGCGAACCGGGCGGCGATCCGGCGCTCGTACTCGCTGCTGACCATGTCTCCTCGGGCCCGCCTTACGTGATGTGGGGTGCTTCAGTTCCTACAGGTGCTTCAGGTGCTGCTCGGACGGAGCGTACGACGTCAGCGGCCCGGACGGAGCGGGAAAGCGACCCTTGTACCAAGACTGCGGGAATTCCGGGACAACTGTGTGAGGTGCGGGAGGTCAGGCCGAGAGGGGGCCGGCCTCGGCGTCGGGCTCCGGGGCGACCGCCGAGCGGACGTCCGGGTGGACGTCGAAGAGGCGGCGGACACCGAGCGCGGCGAGGACACGGCTGACGTGCGCGCCCTCGGCCGGGCCGCCGCCCGCGTGGCCGTCGGCGGGGAGGATCAGCCGCAGCCGTCCCCGGCAGGACCGCATCAGACGGCGGGTGGCGACCAGCACACCCACGCCGCTGGAGTCGCAGAAGACGACGCCGGAGAGGTCGAGGACGAGACTTCGGCGGCCGTCGGCCACCGCGTCGTGCACTCGCTGGCGGAGCACGGGCGAGGTGACGAGGTCCATCTCCCCGGACACGTGCAGCACGGCCCACTCACCGTGCCCGTCCTGCTCGTCGTCGGTCACTTCGAACGCCACCGCGATGCCTCTCAGTCGCCGAACCGGAAGCCAATACACCGCTTCCTGCTTGCGCGGCTGCCCCGCCGTCGTTCCATGAAACACCCGTGGCCCACCGAAGGCGCGTGGTAAGCGAGCCATTTCAGGGGCCTTTTCGGTGCGATTTCCATCGAGTACGGTCACATGTGATCGATTATTGATCGCGAATGGATCGGAGACGGACTCAAGGAGACACCAAGCGATCGAATTCTTGCAGTTCAGACGCCGTACGGGGTCGTACAGGCATCCGAAAGGCGGGCAGACGCCCACGTGGGCGGCGTGGAAACGGCTTACCCGGGTGGTGCATACCACCTCCGGCCCGGCGAGGGGCGCACATTGCCATAAAGGGGCGTGCGCGGTCAGCGGTGCCGACTACATTCGGGACGGCAGTGCGCACAGGCTGGAAACGGGCCGGAACCGGACCGACCCGGTCAGCGGGAACGGCGCAGGTACGAGCAGGGTGAGGGGGCCGTATGGCGAAGGACGCACCGCCCCGCTGGGACCGCAAGATGCAGCAGCGGCTGGCGCGCGGCGAGGCGGCGGCGCTCGGTGAGCTGTACGACCGGTTCGCGTCCCTCGTGCACGGTCTCGCCCACCGCGTCCTCGGCGACGAGGGAGCGGCCGACTCCCTCACCCGCGAGGTGTTCCTCCAGCTCTGGGAGGACCCCGAGGCGTACGACCCCAAGCAGGGCCCGCTGCGCTCCTGGGTGGCGGCGCTCACCCACCGCCTGGCCGTGCAGCGGCTGCGGGCCACCGAGACCGCCGCGCTCGCCCGGGGCGGCGGAGGCACGGCGGAGGATCTGGAACGCAAGGTGCACCACGCCTCGGTCGCGGCCCGCGCCGACTACATAGTGCAGGCGATGCCGACGCCGCTGCGGGCCGCGCTGGAGCTGGCCTACTTCCAGCGCCGCGACTACCGGCAGACCGCCACGGATCTCGGAGTCACCGCGGACGAGGCCCGTCGCCGCCTCCGCCTCGGCCTCCAGCTCCTCTCCACCGCCCACGACACCCGCCCCTCCGGTACCCCGCCCGAACCCGGGCTCACGACATGACCGGCGAACCGACCCCGTCCGACGCGTACGACGACGAGCCGGAGAGCCGGGCACCGGGCGTCGGCCGGGTACCGGCGGCCAGGGGCCCACTGGACGACGAGGGCTCGGGCGAGAACGGGCGGCACGACGGGGCCGGCGGGCCCGGCGACGGCGGCGCACTCGGTGACGGGGACACCCCCGGCGGGAGCGGCCCAAAGGAGCCGGGTGGCCGCGGCAACGGCTCGGGTGGACCGCCCGGCTCCGGACCCGACGACCCCCACGACGGGGACGGCGACGGCGACGAGCCTGTCGGGCCGCCGCGGATACCGCTGCCGCGTACCTCCGTGGAGGACACCGGCTTGCCGCTGCCGGACCCCCAGCTACCACCAGCACCCCCGACCCCCGCCCCTCCCGTGCTGGAGCACCGCGTGCTGAAGGCGTTGCTCGGGGCGTGGGCGTTGGCCGCCTGCTCGGCGGAGGAGGCGTTGGCCGTGGAGGAGCATCTCGGGGTGTGCGGGGCGTGCGCGGACGAGGCGCGGCGGCTGCGGGAGGCCGTGGGCCTGCTGCATCCGCCGGAGAGCCTCGACCTGGACCCGGCCCTGCGCACCCAGGTGCTCGACCTCTGCCTGGGCCGCCGCCCACCCCGCATCCCCGTACCGCGCTGGGCCGCCCCGTACGACGCGGAGACGGCCCGCCTCGACGCGCTGCTCCAGGACATCGGCACCGCCGACTGGCACGCGCCCGTCCGGCTGCGCTGGTTCGAGGGCGACGGTCCGGTGAGCCGCCGTACGACCGTGGCCGGGGTCATCGCCCACCTGCTCACCGTCGACGGGCTCGTCGCGTCCGCGCTCGGCCTGGACGACCCGCTCGCCCGGCTGCGGCCGGAGCCGGAGCCGACACCGGGAGCGGGACCGGGAGTGGGTCCGGGACCGGGACCGGACGACGGTTCGCCCGCGGCGCGCACCGAGGCGTACTGGAAGGCGTCGCACTTCCCGCCCACCCGCGCCCTGCGCGCGCCCTGGCGGCAGCAGAGTCACGACATCGTCCGTACGACGTCGTTCACGGGCGGCGGCGGCTCGGACGACTCCGACCGGTCGGGCCGTCTGGCGGTCTCGTACGGCGGCTTCGCGCTGCCGCTGCGGGACGCGATGCTCGACCGGGCGTTCGAGTGCTGGATCCATGCGGAGGACATCGCGGAGGCCGTGGACTATCCGTACGAGCCGCCCTCGGGCCGTCATCTGCACGGCATGATCGACCTGGCGGCCCGGATGTTGCCCCTCTCGCTGGCCGAGCGCCGCCGGACCGGGCTCGCGTCGCCGCCGTCCGGCCGTCACCTCGTACCGGCCGGCACGCCCGGCCGCAGCCTCCGTCTGGAGATCGAGGGCTCCGGCGGCGGTGAGTGGCTCATCCCCCTCGACTCCCCCGCGGCCCTCGGCTCCGCCGACCACGAGGTGGCCCACGTGGCCCTGGACGGCGTCGAATTCTGCCGCCTCACCGCCGGTCACGTCCCCCCGGAGGAGGCCGCGGCGGGCCAGGGCGGCGACCGCGAGGCGATCAGGGACGTACTGTTCGCGGCAGCCGCGCTGAGCCGCATGTAAGGGGCGCGGGGCTGCGTCAATTTGCGGCTCCGCCGCGTGGGCGCGACCAGCCACAACAAACCCGCAGCCGCCAAACACACGGACGCCCCCGAGCTATGAGGCGCCCCAGCCCGGCGGAGCCCCTACGCGAAAACGACCGTCCGCCGCCCGTTCATCAGAATCCGCCGCTCCGCATGCCACTTCACGGCCCGCGCCAGCGCCTGGCACTCCACGTCCCGCCCGACCGCGACCAGTCCCTCGGGCGTCACCCCGTGCCCCACCCGCTCGACCTCCTGCTCGATGATCGGCCCCTCGTCGAGGTCGGCGGTGACATAGTGCGCCGTCGCCCCGATCAGCTTCACACCGCGCGCGTGCGCCTGGTGATACGGCTTCGCGCCCTTGAAGCTCGGCAGGAACGAGTGGTGGATGTTGATGATGCGGCCGTTGAGCTGCTTGCAGAGGTCGTCGGAGAGGACCTGCATATAGCGGGCCAGCACCACCAGCTCGACCTTCTCCTCGCGCACGATCTCCAGCACCCGCGCCTCGGCCTCGGCCTTGGTCTCCTTGGTCACCGGGATGTGGTGGAAGGGGATGTCGTACGACCCCACCAGCTCGGCGAAGTCGGTGTGGTTGGAGACCACGGCCGCCACCTCCACCGGCAGCGCCCCGATGCTCGCGCGGAACAGCAGATCGTTCAGGCAGTGCCCGAACCTGCTGACCATGAGGACGATGCGCATCTTCTCGTCGGCCCGGTTGATCTGCCAGTCCATGCGGAAGGAGTCACCGATCGCCGCGAAGCTGGCCCGCAGCTTCTCCACGTTCACCGGCGCCTCGGCCGAGAAGTGGACGCGCATGAAGAACAGTCCCGTGTCGTGGTCGCCGAACTGCTGGCTGTCCTCGATGTTGCCGCCGGTCATGAAGAGGTAGCTCGACACGGCGTGCACGATGCCCGGCTTGTCCGGGCAGGCGAGGGTGAGGACGTACTGGTCGGCGGGCGCCGCGGCTCGGGTGGACTGCTCGTTCATGCCCGACAGGGTCCCATATGGCGTACCCATGTCGGCAATCGTCCCGAAGCCCGGACCACCCGGCCCGGACCACCCGGCCCGGACCACCCGGCCCGCCGCTCCGCCCCACCCTCCGCCGCCCTACGCCGCCCTGGTCATGATCCGCAGCACCTCCAGCGTGCGCGGCGGGGTGTCCGGGTCCTCCCCGTCGCTCGTCGAGAGGCGTACGTGGGCCTCGCGGGCGGCGCGGACGGCCTCGGGCCAGGCCTCGTGGTCGAGGTACGCGGAGACGGGCGCGTCCGGGCCGACCTGGTGCATGATCCGCAGGACGCGCAGCACGGCGGTGTCGACGAGGGCCGCCTCCTGGGCGTCACGGAAGATCGTGCCGACGTACTTCTCGGCGGACCAGTTGTCCAGCCAGGTGTCCTCGACCAGTCGGTACACGGCGTCGGTGACGTCCCCGTACCCGTCGACACCGGCCAGCCAGACGTTCTGCTGGAACGCGGGGTCGGAGAGCATGTGCAGCGCGGAGCGCACATTGCTGCGCCAGCGCCACCACGGCATGTCGTTCAGTGGCATGCCGCCCATGGTGGATGAGCGACGCCCGCGACGGGAAGGGGTCTCCGGACCTTGGACGGTCATCGATCGTGCGTTCCTCTCTGAAACCGCTCGAAAATGCGATCGTAGCTCTTTGCAATTCACCTCCCGGTCACCTCACGTTGACCACCCGTCACGCCCGGGTTGGTGATGTGGCGGAATCGTGCGGAGCCATGACTGGCTTCCAGGCACGACGGACCGCTCCGACCACAAGCCTTGCCACCTTTGCCAGGGACCGCGCCAAAAGCCTGGTCAGAGCCACCACGCTGGCGGCGTGTGCCTCACTCGTCGCCGGGTGCGGGGTCATCCCTGGGACCACGGGGGGTTCCGGGGAGGGCCCCGTCACCATCATGACCTGGGCGCCGGAGAAGACGGCCGCCACCAACAAGCCCGGCATGCCCGCCATGGCGAAGGCGTACGCGCGCTGGGTCAACGCCAATGGTGGCATCAACGGCCACGAGCTGAAGATCCTCACCTGCAACGACCGCAACCAGACCGTGAGCGCCGCGAAGTGCGCCCGGCGCGCCGCCGACGAGAACGTCGTCGCGGTCGTCGGGTCCTACAGCCAGCACGGCCGGTCCTTCCTCGCCCCGCTGGAGTCCGCGGGCATCCCCTACATCGGCGGCTACGGCGTCACCGACGACGAGTTCGCCAGCGCGCTGTCCTACCCGGTCAACGGCGGCCAGGCCTCCCTGATGGCGGGCCTCGGCGAACAGCTCGCCAAGGCCTGCGGGCCGGTCGCCCTCGTCCGGCCCGACTCGATAGCCGGCGACCAGCTGCCGCTGCTGCTGGACTCGGGGCTGGCGTCCGGAGGGCACGGCGGGTCCGAGGACCAGCTGGCGGCCGAGGACGCGACCGAGTACGGGGGGCACGCCCGGGAGGCGCTGCGGCGGGCCAGCACCGATCCGGTCGCGGAGGGCTGTGTGGTGCCCGCGCTGGGCGACCGCACCTTCACCTTCATGGACTCCTTCCGCCGGGACCGCGAGGACTACCCGAACGTGCGCACCGGGACCGTCCTCGGCAGCGTCGACCAGACGGTGATCGACGCGACCGGCGGCAAGTCGGGGCCGTACGAGGGGGCGTACGTCACCGGCTGGTACCCGGTGGAGAAGGACAAGCGGTGGGATCGGATGAAGCAGGTGATCCGTGAGCACGCGTTCGACGACAACCGGATCGACCCGGCGGATCCGGGTGTGCAGACCACCTGGATCGCGTACACCGTGCTGAAGGCCGCGATCGAGAGGATCGGCGACGGCGAGGTCACCTCCCAGGCGGTCCGCCGTGTCCTCGACGACGGTCTGAAGGTGAACACGGGCGGTCTCACCCCGCCCCTCAGCTGGCGCTTCGAGGACCTCATCGCCTCCGCCGGCTTCCCCCGCCTCATCAACCCCGAGGTCACCTTCCAGGTCGTCCGCAAGGGCCAACTCGTCGCCGCCCGCCGGGGATTCGTCGACGTGGAGAAGACTCTGGTGGAGGCGGAAAGCTGACCGCGGGCCCCTTGAAGACAGGCCCGCAGGGCCGCGTCTTCAGGGGCGCGGGGCTGTATCAGTATGCGGCTCCGCCGCGCGCGCGAGAAGCCCCACCGGACCCGCGGACGTCCGACAAGGCCCCTACAGCTGAACCGCCTGCCGCTCGGTGAGGCCGTACGTCTTGGCGATCGCGTTCCAGAGCTTCGCGGCCTTGTTCTTCTCGGCGCTCGCGGTGCCGCTGGCCTGGTTGCCGGCCTGGGTCTGGCCGGTGGAACGGGCCTGGCCCTTCCGGCAGCCCTTCTTCCCGGCGGTCTGGTCGGCCCACGCCGCGTAGTGGTTGTCGGCGGAGGCGGAGGCCTCCCAGGCCTTGGTGAGCGACGTCGTCAGGGCCTCGTGGTCGGGCAACTGGTCGACGGACAGCCCGCCGAGCCGGGTGACCAGGTCGTTGCGCTGCTTCGCCGCGTCCCGCAGATCGGTGGCGGCCTGCCCCAGCCCGGTGCACGTCCTGATGTTCGCGACCGCCTTGATCACACTGCTCCGGCTGTCACCGCTGTCCGCCAGCAGCTTGTCCAGCGCGACCGCCTGCTCCTTCGCCGGGTCCGCCGACGCGGACACCGACTCCTCGGGGCCCCCGGTCGCCGCCACGGGCTTGTTGTCGCTCGGCGCCGTCTCGTCCCCCGACCCGGCCATCAGGGCGCCCGCCCCGATCCCGAGCACGGCGATCCCCACACCGACGAGCGCGATGAGCGGCACCCGCGATCTCGTACGACCGCCTCCTCGGCCCCCGTTCCCGCTGTCCCGTCTCGCGGAAGCCCGACCGCCGCCATGACCCCCATGGCCACCGTGGCCACCGTGGCTCGCGTGGCCACCGTGCGCGGCGGGCCCGGCGGGGCTCTGCGGCGGCTGCGGGGCGTGGCCGTGGTCGATCTTCGGCATCTGCTGTGTGGCCCCGGAGACGCCCGCGGCCCCCGCGTCGTTCCGGAAGAGGCTGTCGAACACGTCCGGCTGCTGCTGCGGCGCCTGCGCACCGTACGGCCGGCGCTGCTGCTGGGGCCGCGCCTGCGCGGCCACCGGCGGTATGTACTGCGTGGCCTGCGCGTCCGGGTCCCCGGCGGGCGCCCCGGGCATGGGCGGTACGGGGTTCGCGGTCGGCGGCAGCGGTCCGGCGCCGTGGTCCGGCACCCGGCCCAGATACGTCGTCGCGTCCGCCGAGGCCTCCGGCGGCAGCGCGCCCGGCCCGACCGGCGGCAGGAACTGTGTGGCGGCCTCGGCGACGGGCGCCTCCGCGACCACCGGCGGTATGTACTGTGTCGCGCCCTCGTCCACCGGCATGGCCCCGGCGGCCGGCACATACGGGATGTACTGGGTGGCCCCCTCGTCCATCGGCGGCAGCGGCGCGCCCTGCGACGGCTGCGCGCCCTCCGGCGGCAAGGGCATCCCGCCCTGGGTGCCGTACGCGTCGTACGTCCCCTGGCCGCCCCACTCCGGCGCGTGCGACACGTACGGCGCGCTGTTCCACTGGTCGGCGGGTGGCTGGGCGTTCTCGGAGCCCCACTGCCGCTGCTGGTCCCACGGCTGGACCGGGGCCGGCGGCAGCGGCGCCGGCGGCAGATCGCTCGGATGGAGCGGCGCCCCACCGTCCGAGGGCAGCACGATGCCTTCGCGCGCTTGCCGCGAGGGCTCCTCGCCCTGTCCACTCTGCGTCACCGAGACTCCTACGAATGGGGGACTTGTGGAATCGTCGGCTCACGCTACCGGGTCCCCATGAACTCCCGAGCACCACCCGCGCCCTGATGAGGGGGGCGAAGCCCCCTCAGGGGCGCGGGGCTGTATCAATATGCGGCTCCGCCGCGTGGGCGCGAGAAGCCCCACCGGCCCGCAGCCGCGAGACGACCGGAGTACCCCACCCGAAGCGCCCTACGCCCCCGCGCGAAGCGCTACGCCGCCTGCAAGTCCATCCGCGCCCCGAACTCCCGGACCACCGCCTCCTCCCGGAACGGTTCCAACCGCTGCTGGAAGTCCTCCAGATAGTCGGCCCCCCGGTTCGACCGCAGCGACCCCAGCAGCTCCACCGCCTTCGTCCCCGTGTGGCAGGCCTGCTCGATCTCCCGCTGCTGCACCTGCGCCGTGGCGAGCAGTACATACCCGATCGCCCGCCGCCGCGCCCGCGACTCCGGGTGCTTGGCGAGCGACTCCTCGGCCCGCCGGGCCGCCGCCTCCGCCTGCCCCAGATCCCGGTGGCAGTGCGCCAACTCGTCCGCGAGATAGGCCTCGTCGAAGTGCTTGATCCACGCCGGGTCGTCCCCGGAGGACGGATCCGCCGCCTCCAGCGCCTCCACGGCCCGCCCGGCCGCCGTCTGCGCGGCGCGCGCGTCGCCCATCAGCGCGTGCCCGCGCGCCTCCGCCGCGTGGAACATCGACTCCGCCCGGGGTGTGGACCGCCCGCGCGCCCCTTCCTGCGCGGCGCGCGCCAACTGCGCGATCTCCCGCGGGTTTCCGAGCTGTGCGGCGAGGTGGCTCATGGACGCGGCGAGGACGTATCCGCCGTAGGCGCGGTCGCCCGCGGCCTGGGCGAGGCGCAGCGCCTGGATGTAGTACCGCTGGGCGAGGCCGGGCTGCCCGGTGTCGACGGCCATGTATCCGGCGAGTTCGGTCAGCCGGGCGACCGCGGCGAACAACTCCCGCCCCACCGCCTCCCGGTAGGAGCCGGCGAGCAGCCCCGAGACCACGCTGTTGAGGTAGTGCACGACGACCGGCCGTACATGCCCGCTGCCGTACTGGTGGTCGAGGTCGACGAGGGCCTGGGTCATCGCGCGCACGGCGTCCACGTCGGCGAGCCCCACCCGGGGTCCCGCCGAGCGGGCCACCTGGGAGTCCGGCGCGGAGATCAGCCAGTCGCGGCTGGGCTCGACCAGCGCGGAGGCGGCCACGGACGACCCGGAGAGGAAGTCGCGCCGGCCCACGTCGCTGCGCCACAGCTCACAGACCTGCTCGATGGCGCCGAGGACCGTCGGAGAGAACTGCAGACCGACACCGGACGCCAGGTTCTTGCCGTTGGCCATGCCGATCTCGTCGATCGTGACCGTACGGCCCAGCTTGCGGCCGAGGGCCTCGGCGATGATGGCGGGCGCCCGGCCCCGGGGCTGCTGTCCCCGCAGCCAGCGCGCGACGGACGTCTTGTCGTAGCGCAGGTCGAGTCCGTGCTCCGCGCCGCACATGTTGACCCGCCGGGCCAGTCCCGCGTTGGAACAGCCCGCTTCCTGGATGAGCGCCTGCAGTCGTTCGTTCGGCTGCCTGGCGACGAGCGGCCTTGCGGCCATTGCGTACCCCCTGTGGCTGTGGTGCCTTGCCCACGCACCGAGTTGACGTGTCTTCAGCGACCGGATCGCCTTCGCATACGTGTACCCATGTATCGAAAGGATCCGGCCTCGAAGATCAATGCCCCGCCGACATACCGAAGATGCGAGACATGCCAGGATTGCCGGGGTAAACACGGATGCCGTACCCCACACGTGGCTACCCGGGTCACTCCGTGATCCCTCCCGCGCGCCCCCGGCCGTGCACCCATGCGCCCCGGCCCCGTTGACGATGCTCTCCCCCGCGCATGTGACTTCCGTAACCCCTGATGACCGCTAGAGTTGTGTTCATCGTGGAAGAGACCATCGCGGGCCCTGAAGCTGCCCAAATCCCGAAGCAGCGTGGTGAATCGCTGCTGGACACCGCCGTTCGATACGCCGAAGAGCGCCACTGGGACGTGTTCCCCGGCACTTGGCTGGAAGCCGTCGACGGGGTGCAGATCTGCTCCTGCGGCAACGCAGCGTGCGCCACCCCCGGCGCGCACCCGGCGCGCGAGGACTGGGCGACCCAGGCGACAGGCAGTGCGACCGTCGCACGCCGTCTGTGGTCGAAGCAGCCGAGCGCGTCGATCCTGCTGCCGACCGGCCGTACGTTCGACACGATCGACGTTCCCGAGACCTCGGGGCTCCTCGCCCTCGCCCGGATGGAGCGCATGGAGCTGACGCTCGGTCCGGTGACCTGGACGCCGGACCGCCGTATGCAGTTCTTCGTGCTGCCGGGCGCCTCGGCCAAGGTCCCCGATCTCGTACGGAAGTTGGGCTGGTCGCCGCTCGCGCTCGACCTCAAGGCGCTGGGTGAGGGCGAGTACGTGGCGGCTCCGCCGACGCGGTACGGGTCGCGGGGGGCCGTGCAGTGGGCCCGGCGGCCCACGCCCGCGAATCGGTGGCTGCCGGATGCGGAGGAACTGATCTCGCCGCTCGCCTATGCGTGCGGTAGGGACGGGCGGCGGTAGCGCTCCGGTCAGCGGTAACGCTCCGGGCGGGGGCTGCGGGTCGGTTCCGCGGCTGCGGGTAGGTCGTGGTTGCTCGCGCAGTTCCCCGCGCCCCTGAACAATCGGGGGAGCCGTCTACCGGAAGGAGCACCGGTGTGACTGACGCCGTCGCTGTTCGTGTCCAGGGGCTCTGGAAGCGGTTCGGGGCGCAGGTCGCCGTCGGCGGGATCGATCTGGAGTTGCCCGGCGGGCGGTTCATCGGGCTGGTCGGGCCGAACGGCGCCGGGAAGACCACCACCCTGTCGATGGTCACCGGACTGCTCCGCCCCGACCAGGGGTCCGTGGAGGTCGCCGGGCACGACGTGTGGCGGGACCCGGTCGAGGTGAAGGCCCGGATCGGGGTCCTGCCGGAGGGGCTACGGCTCTTCGACCGCCTCACCGGGCGTGAACTCCTCTCCTACACAGGCCGGTTGCGCGGACTGCCCGGCGCCGAGGTCGACAAGCGGGCCACGCAACTGCTGGACGTCCTCGATCTCGCGGGCGCCCAGCACAAGCTCGTCGTCGACTACTCGACCGGCATGCGCAAGAAGACCGGCCTCGCCGCGGCCCTCCTCCACAACCCCGAAGTCCTTTTCCTGGACGAGCCGTTCGAGGGCGTCGACCCCGTCTCCGCCCAGACCATCCGGGGTGTCCTGGAGCGCTACACCGCCTCCGGCGCCACCGTCGTCTTCTCCTCCCACGTCATGGAGCTGGTCGAGTCCCTCTGCGACTGGGTGGCCGTCCTGGTCGCCGGCCGTATCCGCGCGCACGGCACCCTCGCCGACGTACGCGGTGACGCGCCCTCGCTGCAACGGGCGTTCCTGGAGCTGGTGGGCGCGGGCGACCGGACCACCGGCTCGGACCTGGACTGGCTGGGCGGCGGGCGATGAGCACGCGAGGCCCCGCCGGTGCGACGGGTGCCGCGTCGGTGACCTCCGTCGTCGTACGGCTGAAGCTGTGCCTGCTGCGCAACGGGCTGCGGCAGTCCGCCGGGCGGCGGGCCGCGTACGTCTTCTCGATCGTCGTCGTGCTGCTGTTCACGGCGCTCCAGATGCTCGGGCTGATCGCGCTGCGGGGCGACGAGCACGCGGCGGCGGTGGCCGTGCCGCTGGTGGCGCTGCTGGCGCTCGGCTGGGCGGTGATGCCGCTGTTCTTCCCCACCGGGGACGAGACGCTGGACCCGACCCGGCTGGTCATGCTGCCGCTGCGCCCGCGCCCGCTCGTCCGGGCGCTGCTCGCGGCCTCACTGGTCGGCATCGGCCCGCTGTTCACGCTGTGCGTGCTCGTCGGGACGGTGATCGCGGTGGCGCGGAGCACGGCCGCGTACGTCACCGCCGTGGCCGCCGTCCCGCTCGCCCTCCTGTGCTGTGTCGCGCTCGCCCGCGCGGTGGCCGCCGCCAACACCGGTCTGCTGAGCAGCCGTCGGGGCCGTGACCTCGCCGTCCTCAGCGGGCTGCTGATCGCGGTCGGCGCCCAGCTCGTCAACTTCGGCGCCCAGCGCCTCAGTTCGTCCGGCCTCGGCGAGCTGGAGCCGGTGGCGGACGTACTGAGCTGGGTGCCGCCGTCGTCCGCGATCGGCGCGATCCGGGCGGCGGACGAGGGATCGTACGGCCTCGCGCTGGCGCAACTCGCCGTGACGGCACTGGCGTTGACGCTGCTGCTGCGGCTGTGGGCCGGGACCCTCACCCGGCTGATGACCTCCCCGGACGGCTCGACCCTCCAGTCCGCCGGGACGGGCCGGGCCCGGACGCGCTCCAGCGGCCTGAGCCGCCTCCTGCCCGCCGGCCGCACCGGCACGATCATGGAACGCGGGCTGCGGTACATCTGGCGGGACCCCAAGACCAAGGCCGCGTGGGTGACCTCGCTCGCCATCGGTCTGATCGTGCCCGTCTTCAACGCCCTGCAAGGCACCGGCTCGGTCTACTTCGCCTGCTTCGCGGCGGGGATGCTCGGCATCCTGATGTACAACCAGTTCGGCCAGGACGCGTCGGCGTTCTGGACGGTCGCGATGACGATCTCCTCGACGCGGGACGCGTACGTCGAACTGCGCGGCCGGGCACTGGCGTTGCTGACCGTCGCCCTGCCGTACGCCGCCTTCGTCACCGTCCTGACCACCGCGGTCCTCGGCGACTGGCGCACCCTCCCCGAGGCCCTCGGCCTCTCCTTCGCCCTCCTCGGCGCGCTGCTCGCCACCGGCGCCTGGTCCTCCGCCCGCTACCCCTACTCCATCCCCTCGGAGGGCTACAAGGGCGCCGCCCCGGGCCAGGCCGGCATCGTCTGGCTCTCCCTCATCGGCGGCATGGTCGCCGCCGTGCTCCTCTGCCTCCCGGTCCTCGGCCTCACCATCTGGCTCCACATCTCGGCGAACGGCGACTCCTGGACCTGGCTCCTGCTCCCCGTGGGCACGGCGTACGGGGCGGGCATCACAGAACTGGGACTGCGCCTGTCGGCCCCCAGCACGGCCGGACGCCTGCCGGAGATCCTCACGGCGGTGAGCAAGGCGTAGCGGTGCCCTCGGCGCGCGTCGACCTCGAACACCCGGGCCTGGACAGGACCAGGAGCACCAGCGTCCAGGCCGTGACGACCTACCGGGACACCGGCACCGGCTCCGGACTGCCCGTCGGCCTGCTCTCCGGCATCGTTCGCTCAGTCCGAGAAGCTGTCGAGGAACGGCTCTATCGCCGCGCGCCACGCGTCCGGCTGGTCGTAGTGGACGAGGTGGCCGGCGTCGGCGACCTCGGCGTACTGGCCGTGCGGCAGGACGCGGACCATCTCCTGGGACTCGGCGCGGCCCAGCTCGCCGTCGAGGCCACGGACGACGAGGGCGGGGCAGCGGACCTGGGTCAGCTCCTCCCAGTGCGCGTCGTACACCCAGGTCTCGCGGGTCTTCAGCATCTGCTCGGGGTCGAAGACGGGCCGCCAGCCGTCGGGGCCCTCGTGCATGACCTCGGCGTAGAACTCGCCGCGCGACGGGCTCGGGCGCTCCACCCAGGGGTCGTCCTCGCCGAACCACTTGCGGACGTCGGCGAGCGTGGCGAACGGCAGCGGCCAGGCCTTGAACCAGCTCTCCCACTCGCGCTGCGAGGCGGCGCCGAGCGCGGAGGCCCGCATGTCGCAGACGATCAGACCGCGCACCAGGTCGGGGCGGCGGGCGGCCAGTTGCCAGGCGGTCAGCGCGCCCATGGCGTGGCCTATGAGGACGACCGGGGCGAGGCCCAGCTGTTCGACGGCGGCCTCGGCGTCCTCGACGTAGGCCTCACGGGTGTACGCGGCCTGCTCGGGCTTGGCGCTCTGGCCGTGGCCGCGCTGGTCCAGGGCGACGGCGCGGTGTCGTTCGGAGAGCCAGCGGGCTGTGGGTGCCCAGTGGGAGGCGCGGCCCATGAGGCCGTGCAGTAACAGCACCCCGGGCCGGGGCTCGTGCTCGCCGGTCTTGGGCGGGTCGTCGAACTCCCAGGCGGCGAGACTCAGACCGCCCGCTCCCGTCACGTCGATGCGCCGCACCATTGGCACCCCCCAGACTCCCGCCCGGACCGCTCGCTCCCGCCTCTCGCTCCCGCTTCGAGCCGGCCGGTCCACTCGTCCCAACTGCTGTCGTACCGCTGTCGTGCTGCTGCTCCTGCGCCGCATCCGCTGTCGCTTCCGCCGTGGCTCCTGCGTTGCTTCCGCGTGGCGTCCGCCGGTGCTCCGGCCGCCGTCGCCGCCGTGCGCGCCGCTCGGACGGCGAGCACTTGTGTTACAGCGTGCATATCGGGTGACACGTTACGTGTGGGGTGCGCGCGTCAGTCAGGGTACGGGGCACGCGACGCCACGCCGCACACGCTATCGAATACACATTCGAAGATGTCGCTCTTGGCGGCAACACCCCTCATTCGAGTGACCTCCCTCAAGGATTGCCCGCCGCCGCCGAGGGGAGATCTTCCACGGGAGGCGGACCGCTCGGGGAAAACGGTCCGAGGGAAATGACCCTGGGAGCTCGGGGCTCCGGGTCAGCACAGGGGAGGACAGGCCCCGGCGCCGCACGGCGCCGGGGCCCTCCTCATGCTCACGGCACATCCGCCCCGCCCCCTCCCCTGCCACCGGAGATCGCCGTCTCGGGCGGCCAAGAGCCCCTCAGGTCATATGCCTCACGCGCAAGCCTCGCACGCGAACGGCCCGCGCGCTGCGATTCGGCGCACTGAATCTTCGATTGGCCGGGATCCCGGACAGGGACCCCAATAGGTCACAACTTCCCCTCCCGCACCGGGAGTTGGCGGGCGATACGGACATCCCTCGACCATCCCTCGACACGCGTCGACCAGCTGCCGACAGCGGGTGGCACGGGCTGTCACCGGGTGGTCGGATTCGGTCGACGGACAGAGGATTCGACTGGCGGACAGGGGATAGGGGACAGGGGATTCGACCGGCGGACCGGTGTCGCCGCCCGGTGTCGCGGAGCGGTGTCGCGGAGCGGTGTCGCGGAGCGGTGTCGCGGAGCGGTGTCGCGGAGCGGTGTCAGCGCTTGGCGACGAAGACGTGGGAGGCGACGTCCGCCTCCAGCTCCGCCGCCTCGCCGCCGCTGCCCACCAGGACCCCGCCGGCCGCCTCCGTCACGCTCACCACGGAACCGGGCCGCACACCCGCGCGGCGCAGCGTGTACATCAGCTGGGCGTCCGTCTGGATGGGCTCCCCGATACGGCGTACGACGACGGTCTTGCCCTCCGTGCCCGGGTCGAGGTCCGCGAGCGACACCATGCCCTCGTCCAGGAAGGGGTCGGCGCCGTCCTTCTCGCCCAGCTCCTCCAGGCCCGGGATCGGGTTGCCGTACGGCGACTCGGTGGGGTGGCGCAGCAGCTCCAGGACGCGGCGCTCGACCGCCTCGCTCATCACGTGCTCCCAGCGGCACGCCTCCGCGTGGACCTGTTCCCACTCCAGGCCGATCACGTCGACGAGCAGACACTCCGCGAGGCGGTGCTTGCGCATCACGCGCGTCGCCAGCCGACGGCCCTCCTCGGTCAGCTCCAGGTGGCGGTCCGCGGCGACGGACACCAGGCCGTCACGCTCCATACGGGCGACCGTCTGGCTCACCGTGGGGCCGCTCTGGTCGAGCCGCTCGGCGATCCGGGCGCGCATGGGGACCACACCTTCCTCCTCCAGCTCGAGGATGGTGCGGAGATACATCTCCGTCGTATCGATCAGTCCGGACATACGTGCCCCTCGATGAGATTCAGCCGGAGGCTTCGAGGCCGTACCGGCTTGTTTCGGCTTGCCTCGGCTTACCGCGGCTTGCTGCGCTGGCCCTGGACTCAATTCTTACGCATCCGGCTGACAACCGGGTGGTGCCGGGGGACCGACGGCGACATGACTCCGGTCCGGTGGCCGATTTATGACCTTGCGCACCTTTCCTGACATCGCGCTGCCGAGTGCGGGTGAGTGGGGGCCATATTGACACCCCACTGGTCCAGACCACTAACGTGACCGGAGTCACTCAGGACTCGGTGAAGGGGTCGGCGGATGGGGCTGGACGGCGGTACGGCGGGCGGACGGTTTCTCGACGCGGCGATCGGGCTGCTGGAGCGCGTGCGGGACGAGGAGGCGGAGGCCGTCGCCGCCGCCGGGGAGCTGATCGCGGAGACGGTCGCCGACGGCGGCCGGCTGTTCGCGTTCGGGGCCGGCCACTCCTCGCTCGCCGCCCAGGACCTCGTCTACCGCGCCGGCGGCCTCGCCCTGATGAACCTGCTGGCCGTCCCCGGCGCGGTCGGCGTCGACGTCCTCCCCGCCACCCTCGGCTCCGCCCTGGAACGGGTCGACGGCCTGGCCACCGCCGTCCTCGACACCAGCCCCCTGCGCGCCGGGGACCTGCTCGTAATCATCTCGCTCTCCGGCCGCAACGCCCTGCCCGTCGAGATGGCCGCACACGCGCGCGAGCTGGGCGTGAAGGTCGTCGGCGTCACCTCGGTCGCGTACGCCGCGCAGACCGAATCCCGCCACTCCTCCGGCACCTTCCTCAAGGACCACTGCGATCTCGTCCTCGACTCGAAGATCGCGGTCGGCGACGCGGAACTCACCCTCGACACCATCCCCGCCCCCTTCGCCCCGGCCTCCACCGTCGTCACCTCCGCGATCCTCCAGTCGGTCATGGCCACCGCCGCCGCCCGCCTCGCCGCCCGCGGCATCGAGCCGCCGCTGCTCCGCTCCGGCAACGTCGACGGCGGGCTCGCCTGGAACGACCGGGTCATGCGGGAGTACGGAGATCGGATCTTCTACCTGCGCTGACCGAGCTCCCGGAGACGTGGGAACGTTGAGAAGGGTGAGGAAAGGTGAGGAGGAAATCCGGCGTACAACGATTTCGTCCAAATCTTGCGTGAACCAGATGTGGGCTGGGTCACGTTCGAGTTGAATGATGGCCAGTGAGCGAACCGACGCGCCGTGCATGCCGTACACGCGGACGCAACGCAGCCTGGAGGGGGTTCAGGTGAGTGCTTCCCGGCGTGGTGGGGCCACCGACGAGCTCGGGCCCGACAAGCCCGAGCGGGACGGTCCGAAGAACATGGGTACCGAGAACACCGAGGACACCGAGAACATCGAGGACATCGAGGGCGCGGTGAACACCGAGGACGCCGAAGGCACCGAGGACTCCATGGACTCCGCGGACTCCGGCGGCTCGGATCTGCTCGCCGCCCTCCTCGACGGGATGGACGCGGCCCTGTGCGCCTTCGACGCCGACGGCGTCGTCACCCACTGGAACCGCGAGGCCGAACGCATCCTCGGCTGGAACGCGGAGGAGGCCGTGGGCCGCCGCGGCTTCGCCGGCTGGGCCGTACGCACCGCCGACGCCGAGGAGGTCGAGGGGCGGCTGATGGCCGCCATGCACGCCACCGGCCGCCAGGTGCACGAGTTCGCCCTGGTCACCAAGGACGGCGGCCGGGTCCTCGTGCGCACCCAGTCCGCCGCCGTACGCGGACCCGACGGCAAGCCCGCCGGGCTGTACTGCGCCTTCAGCGAGGTCCACGCGCAGATCGACCTCGAACGCTCCATCGCCCTCAGCGAGGCCCTCTTCGAGGACGCGTCCTGGGGCGTCGTCCTCGTCGACGCCGACCTGCGCCCCGCCGTCGTCAACGCGCACGCCGCCCGCGCCCTCGGCATCGGCCGTACGGCGGTCCTCGGGCGCCCCCTCGGCGAACTGCTCGCCCAGGGCGTCGAGGAGCTGGAGAGCGCCCTCACCCATGTCCTCGCCGAGGGCGCGCCGCCCGCGCCCGCCGAGATCTGGGTCGGCGTCCGCACCCCCGACGGCGACCGGCGGCGCTGCTGGCGCAGCGGCTTCCTCCGCCTCGCCTCCCCGCTCGCCGAGGAACCGGTACCGCTCGGTGTCGGCTGGCTCTTCCAGGACATCACCGAGTCCAAACAGACCGAGCAGGAGGCGGCCCAGCTCCGCTTCCGCGTCAACCAGCTGCACCGGGCCGCGCGGGCCGCCGCCGAGTGCGAGGACCCCGGCGAGGCCGCCACGGTCCACCTCGACTTCGCCCTCGCCGGCTTCGCCGACCACGCCCTCATCGACCGTGTCGCCGGTGGCTCCCTCACCGACGGCGAGGGCCCCGCCCGGCTCGTACGGGCCGCCGCGACGCCCTCCGGGCAGCCCGGCCCCAGCCATCTCGCCGGGCACGCCGGCATCCCCGTCCGCTACGGCACCGGCCATCCCGCCCTGCAGTGCGTGGAACGGGCGGGCTCGGTCCGCGCCAGCGCCGGTACGGCCGCGGCGGAGGCGGCCCGCGACTGGGCCGCCGGGCGGCAGTGGCCCCCGGACACCGTCCACGCCCTCTGCGCGGTCCTGCGCAGCCGGGGCCGCACCCTCGGCGTCGTCACCTTCCTCCGCACCGCCGGCCGCACCCCCTTCGAACGCTCCGACGCGACCTACGCCGAGGGCGTCGCCCTGCGCATCGCCTCGGCGCTGGATCTGGAGGCGCTGGAGAGGTCGTCGGAGTAAGGGGAGCGGGGGGCAGGGGCGCCTGTGCAACAGCCTCGCGCCACTTACGGGTCGTAGGCCCGTCGGGAAAGCAAAGGTTGGCGTCCGCTCGGCGGTCCGGCGGAGAATCCCGGCATGGCGATCATCCACCGCACCACCCTCACGCCCACCAAGCTCGAACTCCTCACCGCCTGGCTGCCCGGACGCCCCTGGTACACCGGTGGCCCGGACGCCCCGGTGCTGACCAAGGCCGGTGGCTTCCGGCTCGACGATCCGGAGCGCGCCGTCATCGTCAGGCGTGGCCTGATCTCTGTCGAGTCGCAGCACCGGGGTGATCAGATCCACAAGTCCATGCGACAGCGCGCTGGTTACCGACACCGGCGGCGTTCCGCCAACTGCCGTTACCGGGCACGCCGTTCACAAAACCGCACCGCAGCCCAAGGCTGGCTGCTCCATCCCTGCGGCACCGCGTCGACACCACTCTCTCCATCACTACCCGCATGTGCCGCTACGCGCCCGTCACCGAGATTCACGTGGAGAGCGTCGCCTTCGACACCCACTCCATGAGCGCGGGCAGGGCGCTGAGGAGCATCGAGTATCGTCACGGCCCGCTCGCGGACACCGATGCCCGCGCCTACTTCATGCGAAGTGGGGCAACGCATGTTCCTACTGTGACGCCACTGGCGTATCCCTGAACATCGATCATCTGCGGCCCCGCAGTCGAGGAGGTTCGGACCGTATCTCCAACTGGCCGCTCTGAAGGCTGCGGGGAGACCCGTCCACGTTTGGCCAGGCACCCTGACCAAGCAGAACCGTACTTCCGCCAGGCTGCACAAGACACACACCCTCGATGCTCTCTGTGTCGGAGCGCTGAATCACGAAGGCGGGGATGCCATCGTCCGGGTTGCGGGACCCGTCCTTGTCTCCAGGGCCACCGGGCGCGGCTCGTACGCTCGCACCACACCCGATCGGTTCGGGTTCCCCCGGCTGAGGCGCTCTCGGACAAAGGAGCACTTCGGGTACGTGACGGGGGATCTCGTACGGGCCATCGTGCCTTCCGGAAGATGGAGAGGCACCTGGACAGGGCACATCTCTGTGCGAACCACAGGGCAGCACAGCCCCACCACACCGCAAGGACGGTTCAACGTCCGGCACCGCAATCTGCGGCTGCCGCGGCGGAGCGACGGGTACAGCTACGCCAGGCGCGAAGACATCGCCGGGCATCCTCCTCGAAAAACCGCTTGAGTGCCTCCCGGTCGGTTCCTAGGGTAGGTGCCACGTGAGAGAGGAGGTGACCGGTTACATGTATGGAACCCGGACGCGCGAGGTGGCTGCGGGCTAGCGGCCCGCCACCACACGCTGTGCGGTGCCGGACCTACACGTGAGTGTGAACGTGCAGGCGGCCCAATCCAACGCAGTCACCCGACCCGCAGGCTCGCCGGTACGTCCGGCCGGCTTCTTCGTCCTCTGGGGCGGAGGGACCACGAGCCTGCGGGTCGTCTGCGTTTCGTAGGGCGCAGTATGCTTTCACCATGCTTCCGATACTCGTTCGACGCCGGCACGTGGATTTCGTGCGCGTCACGAGCATGGGCTGTCGGCTTTCCGTGTGACCTCGGAGCCCGGCCCAGTACTTCCTCTCTCACCTTCGGACGCGTCCCATGACGAACTCAGCGACGGCATCGTCGTATCCGCAGTTGCCCCTCATCGATCTCTCGGCCGCCGATCGCGGGCCCGAGGCACGGAAGCTGTTGCACGCGCAGTTGCACAGTGCCGCGCATGACGTGGGGTTCTTCCAGCTCGTCGGGCATGGGGTGGGTGAGGAGGAGACCCGGCGGCTCACCTCGGCCATGCGGGAGTTCTTCGCGCTTCCCGAGGCCGAGCGGCTGGCCATCGACAACATCAACTCGCCGCGTTTCCGGGGGTACACGCGGACCGGGGACGAGCGGACCGGTGGCAGCCGGGACTGGCGGGATCAGCTGGATGTCGGGGCCGAGCGGGCGGCCCGGACACCGGGGGCAGGTGAGCCCGCGTACTGGTGGCTGGAGGGGCCGAACCAGTGGCCCGGCTCGCTGCCGGGGCTGCGGACCGCCGCCCTCGCGTGGATCGACCGGCTCAGCGCCGTGGCGCAGCGGTTGCTGCGTGAGCTGCTGGTGTCCATCGGGGCGCCCGCCGACTTCTACGACCCGATCTTCGGGGAGCGGGCGCATCCTCATCTGAAGCTGGTGCGGTATCCCGGGAGTGCGGGCGACGGGGGCGACCAGGGGGTCGGGCCCACAAGGACTACGGGTTCCTGACCCTGCTGTTGCAGGACGCGGTCGGTGGGCTTCAGGTGGAGCGGGCGGACGGGGTGTTCCATGACGTGCCGCCGATCCCGGGGGCGTTCGTGGTCAACCTCGGGGAGCTGCTGGAGGTGGCGACGAACGGGTATCTGCTCGCCACCCGGCACCGGGTGGTCAGCCCGCCCGGGGCCACCGAGCGGTTCTCCGTGCCCTTCTTCTACAACCCCCGGCTGGACGCCCGGGTCGAGCCGCTGGCCTTCCCGTACGCCTCCACCGCGCCCGGTGTCACCGACGATCCGGGGAATCCGCTGTTCGCGGAGTACGGGTTCAATGAGCTGAAGGGCAAGCTGCGGGCGCATCCGCTGGTCGCCGAGCGGTATCACGCGGGGCTCCTCAGCCCCGCGTGACGCGGAGGACGACCGATTGCGGAACTGACTACGACTGGCTCGCGATGTCCGCGTAGCCCTCGATCTCCTGGGGGCCCCGGGTGCTCGGGCCCACGTAGCGGGCGGAGGGGCGGACCAGGCGGCCGGTGCGCTTCTGTTCGAGGATGTGCGCGGACCAGCCGGCCGTGCGGGCGCAGGTGAACATCGAGGTGAACATGTGCGCGGGGACCTCGGCGAAGTCGAGGACGATGGCCGCCCAGAACTCGACGTTGGTGGCGAGGACGCGGTCGGGGCGGCGGGCGTGGAGCTCCGCGAGGGCCGCCTTCTCCAGGGCCTCGGCGACCTCGAAGCGGGGGGCGCCGAGGTCGCGGGCGGTGCGGCGCAGGACGCGGGCGCGGGGGTCCTCGGCGCGGTAGACGCGGTGGCCGAAGCCCATGAGGCGTTCGCCCTTGTCGAGGGCCTGTTTGACGTAGGCGTCCGCGTCGCCCGTGCGTTCGATTTCCTCGATCATGCCGAGGACTCGGGAGGGGGCGCCGCCGTGCAGGGGGCCGGACATGGCTCCCACCGCGCCTGAGAGGGCCGCCGCCACGTCCGCGCCGGTGGACGCGATGACGCGTGCCGTGAAGGTGGAGGCGTTCATGCCGTGCTCGGCCGCCGAGGTCCAGTACGCGTCCACGGCCGCCACATGCTTGGGGTCGGGCTCGCCGCGCCAGCGGATCATGAAGCGTTCGACGACGGACTGGGCCTTGTCGATCTCGCGCTGCGGGACCATGGGCAGGCCCTGGCCACGGGCGGACTGGGCGACGTAGGAGAGGGCCATCACGGCGGCGCGGGCGAGGTCGGCGCGGGCCTGCTCCTCGTCGATGTCCAGGAGGGGCTTGAGGCCCCAGACCGGGGCGAGCATGGCCAGCGCGGACTGGACGTCGACGCGGATGTCGCCGGAGTGGACGGGGATGGGGAACGGCTCGGCGGGCGGCAGTCCGGGGCGGAACGCGCCGTCGACGAGCAGGCCCCAGACGTTGCCGAAGGAGACGTGGCCGACCAGGTCCTCGATGTCGACGCCGCGGTAGCGCAGGGCGCCGCCTTCCTTGTCCGGTTCGGCGATCTCCGTCTCGAACGCGACGACTCCTTCGAGCCCGGGTACGAAGTCGGACATCAGGCGGCTCCTCTTGATGTGGGCGACAGGGGCAGGCCGTGGAAAGACGGTCCAAGCACCATACGCCTGAGTGCCACTTTTGGGGAGGGTTCGCGGCACTCAGTGCCACTCTCCCACCGCCCCCTCCCTCCTGCCGTTCATACGGCAGGATGACCATGTGAACGATCACGATCCCGCTGATCCCGCCGATCCCGCTCTCATGCGCAAGCAGTACCGCGCCGACGGGCTCGACGAGAGCGAGCTGGCCGCCGATCCGATGGAGCAGTTCGGGCGGTGGTTCGCGCAGGCCGCGCTGGAGGGCGCGGTGTTCGAGCCGAACGCGATGGTGGTGTCCACGGCGGACGCGGAGGGGCGCCCGGCCTCTCGTACGGTGCTGATGAAGGCGTACGACGCGCAGGGCTTCGTCTTCTACACGAACTACGGCTCCCGCAAGGCCCGTGATCTGGCGGAGAACCCGCATGTGTCGCTGCTGTTCCCCTGGCACGGGATCTCCCGGCAGGTGATCGTGACGGGCACCGCGCGGCGGACCGGCCGGGACGAGACGGCCGCGTACTTCCGGACCCGGCCGCACGGCTCGCAGCTCGGCGCGTGGGCCAGCGCGCAGTCCTCCGTGATCGCCTCGCGGGCCGAACTGGACGCCGCGTACGAGGAGTTGCACACCCGCTACCCGGAGGGCGAACAGGTGCCGGTGCCGCCGAACTGGGGTGGGTTCCGGGTGGCGCCCGAGAGCGTGGAGTTCTGGCAGGGGCGGTGGAACCGGCTGCACGACCGGCTGCGCTACGTGGCGGAGCCGGACGGGTCGTGGCGGGTGGAGCGGCTGAGTCCCTGAGCCCTTTGGTTTCCATGTCCCTAGACCCGGTCCAGTACCTCGTCCAGCAGGGCCGCCCACTGGGCCACCACCCGGTCGCGGCGGCCGGTGTCGTCGGTGAGGAGGTTGGCGAGGCCGAGGCCGCGGGCCATGTCGAGGAGGCCCTGGACGGTTTCGCGGACGCCGGGGACGGTCTCGTCGGCGCGCAGCAGCTCCACGGCGATGCGGTGGGTCTCGCGGCCGACGCGGGCTTCGAGTTCGGTGACGCGGGGGCGGAGCTGCTCCTCGTTGGAGGCGGCGACCCAGAGGTGGAGGGCGGCCCGGAAGAGGGGGCCGGTGTAGAGGTCGACGACGGCGGCGACGACGGCCCGGCGGTCGGCGGGGCCCTCGGGGAAGAGGGCGCGCAGGGCGAGGGAGCGCTCCTCGGCGACGTACTCGACGGCCGCCGTGAACAGGTCCTCGCGGGTGCGGAAGTGGTGCTGGGCGGCGCCCCGGGAGACACCGGCCCGCTCGGCGACGACGGAGACGGTGGAGCCGGCCCAACCGTGTTCGGCGAGACAGGAGACGGCGGCCTCCAGGAGGCGTTTGCGGGTGACCCGGCTGCGGTCCTGCTTGGGGCCCCGGTCGACGACGGGCCCGGCTTCCGAGCCACTGTCCACCGCGCCACCCGCCATGCCGTTCGCCGCGCTGTTCACCGTGCTCACAACACCCATCCCGGTTCCCGTCCTTCGAGGAACGCCGTCATGCCCTCGCGGGCTTCGGCGGAGGCGAACAGCCGGGACGA
Organism: Streptomyces phaeolivaceus; assembly: GCF_009184865.1. NCBI lineage: Bacteria > Bacillati > Actinomycetota > Actinomycetes > Kitasatosporales > Streptomycetaceae > Streptomyces > Streptomyces phaeolivaceus. The sequence continues at coordinate 4,467,900 of NZ_CP045096.1, forward strand.
GAGGCGGGTCAGTTCGTCCGCGTCCTGGTCGAAGTTCTCCAGCACCTTAGCCGTGAGCAGGTGTTTCGTCTCCGCCAGGGCGGTCGGGGAGGCTCGGCGCAGTCCGTCGAGGACGGGTGCGAGGACATCGTCGACGTCGGCTCCGGTGGCGGTGAGCAGGCCGATCCGGGCGGCCTCGGCGGGGCCGAACCGCTCCCCGGTGAGGTAGTAGCGGGCGAGGGCGCGGGGGTCGGTGCGGGGGCGGAGGGTGAGGGAGATGACAGCCGGGGCGACGCCGATGCGGACCTCGGTGAGGGCGAAGGTGGCGTCGGGCCCGGCGGCGGCGATGTCGCAGGCGCCGAGCAGTCCGAGGCCACCCGCCCGGACATGGCCGGTGACCCGGGCGACGACGGGCTTGGGCAGGTCGAGGATCCGGCGCAGGAGGCCGACCAGGGCCGCCGGGTCGGGCGGGTCGCGCAGGTCGGCGCCCGCGCAGAAGGTGGTGCCGGTGTGGGTGAGGACGACGGCTCGTACGGTGTCGTCCTTGCCGTACTCGTCGAGGGCGGCGCGGAGTTCGGCGACGAGCGCGGCGGAGAGGGCGTTGCGGTTGGCCGGGGAGTCGAGGGTGAGGGTGGTGACGCCCCGGTCGTGGGCACGGTGGATCAGGTCGGTCACAGGCGCTCCCTGAGTTCGCGGCGGAGTATCTTCCGGGCCTAGTAAGACTTGGGCAGGCCCAGGGTCTGGTGGGAGACGTAGTTGAGAATCATCTCCCGGCTCACCGGCGCGATACGAGACACGCGTGCGGCCGTGATCAGCGAGGCGAGGCCGAACTCGGCGGTGAGGCCGTTGCCGCCGAGGGTGTGCACGGCCTGGTCGACGGCCTTCACACAGGCCTCCCCCGCCGCGTACTTGGCCATGTTGGCCGCCTCGCCCGCCGCCGTGTCGTCGCCCGCGTCGTAGAGGTGGGCCGCCTTCTGCATCATCAGGCGGGCCAGTTCCAGTTCGATGTGGGACTGGGCGAGGGGGTGGGCGATCGCCTGGTGGGCGCCGATGGGCTGCCGCCAGACCGTGCGGTCGCGGGCGTACTCCACGGCCTTGGCGAGGGCGTACCGGGCCATGCCGATCGCGAAGGCCGCCGTCATGATCCGCTCGGGGTTGAGGCCGGCGAAGAGCTGGAGGAGACCGGCGTTCTCGTCGCCGACCAGCGCGTCCGCGGGGAGCCGGATGTCGTCGAAGGTCAGCTCGAACTGCTTCTCGGCGGCGCGGAGTTCCATGTCGATCTGGCGGTACTCGAAGCCGGGGGTGTCGGTCGGGACGATGAACAGGCAGGGCTTGAGGGTGCCGGTGCGGGCGTCCTCCGTACGGCCGACCATGAGGACGGCGTCCGCCCGGTCGACTCCGGAGATGAAGACCTTGCGGCCCGTGAGGAGCCAGTCTCCGGTTTCGTCTCGGCGGGCCGTGGTGGTGATGCGGTGGCTGTTGGAGCCGGCGTCTGGTTCGGTGATGCCGAAGGCCATGACGCGGGTGCCGTTCGCCAGCGCGGGCAGCCAGGTTTGTTGTTGGGCCTTGGTGCCGAAGCGGGCAATCACCGTGCCGCAGATGGCCGGTGACACGACCATCATGAGCAACGGGCAGCCTGCGGCGCCGAGTTCTTCCAGGACGATGGAGAGTTCGGCTATGCCGGCGCCTCCGCCGCCGTGTTCCTGCGGAAGGTTGACGCCCAGGTAGCCGAGTTTGGCTGCCTCGGACCAGAGTTCGTCGGGGTGGCGGCCCTCCTTGTTGACCGTGGCCATGTAGTCGCGGCCGTAGCGGTTTCCTAGGGCGGAGACTGCGGCTCGTAGGGCTTTGTGTTCTTCGGATTCGAGGACGGGGGACATGGATGGACTCCTAAGGGGGAGGGTCCGGTCGTCGTTCGGAGGGTGCGGGTGGGTTGTGGCTTGTCGCGCCCACGCGGCGGAGCCGCACATCGATACGGCCCCGCGCCTCTTTCAGGTGGGCTGCTGTTCGACCATGGCCAGAACGGCGCCCATCTCCACCTGTTGGCCAGGTGCGACGTGCAGGGCCGTCAGGGTGCCCGTCGCCGGGGACGTGATCCTGTGTTCCATCTTCATCGCCTCCAGCCAGAGGAGGGGTTGGCCCGCTTCCACGGGTGTGCCCGGCGTCAGGGCTTCCGCCAGGCGTACGACCGTGCCCGGCATGGGGGCCAGGAGGGAGCCGGGGGCCTGTTGGGTGGTGGGGTCGGGGAAGCGGGGGAGGGCGGTGAGGGTGGTGGTGTTGACGTGGACGCGGTCGCCGTGGCGGGCGATTCCGAACTTCCGCTGTACGCCGTCCACTTCGAGTACGACGAGACGCGCGTCCGCGTGGACGACGCGGACCCCGTCCGTCTCCGGGCCGTTCCTGGTGTGCCGGTAGTGGACCTCGTGCTCCTCCCCCGCCATCGCGTACCGCTTGACCTGGGGCTGGGAGGGCACGTTGCGCCAGCCGCCGAAGCGGGGGTCGCCCTGGGCGGCGGCGTCCGCGAGGGCGGCGGCCAGGGGGGCGTGCGGGTCGGGGGTGCCGGTGGTGAGGGCGGGGAGGTGGCGGTCGTAGAAGCCCGTGTCCATGCGGGCCGTCGTGAACTCCTCGTGGCGCAGGGAGTTCACCAGCAGGGACCGGTTCGTGGTCGGGCCGTGGATCGTCGCCCGGTCCAGCGCGCCCGCCAGCCTGCGGATCGCCTCCGCGCGGGTGGGGGCGTGGGCGATCAGCTTGGCGAGCATGGGGTCGTAGTGGACGCCGATCGTGTCGCCGTCCTCGTAGCCGGTGTCCAGGCGGATGCCGTCGGGGACGGTGAGGCGGTGCAGGGTGCCGGTCTGCGGGGTCCAGTCCTGGGCCGGGTCCTCCGCGTACAGGCGGGCCTCGATCGCGTGGCCGCGCGCGGGCGGGGGGTCGGCGGGGAGGGCGTGGCCCTCGGCGACGCGGAGCTGTTCGGCGACCAGGTCGAGGCCGAACACGGCCTCCGTCACCGGGTGTTCGACCTGGAGGCGGGTGTTCATCTCCAGGAAGTGGGCCTTGCCGTCGGCGACCAGGAACTCGACCGTGCCCGCGCCGACGTAGGAGACGGCTCGGGCGGCGCGTATGGCCAAGGTGTGCAGTTCCGCGGTGAGTTGATCGGAGAGAGAAGGAGCCGGGGCCTCCTCGACGACCTTCTGGTGGCGACGCTGGAGGGAGCAGTCGCGGGTGCCGAGCGGCCAGATCGTGCCGTGGGTGTCGGCGAGGATCTGGACCTCGACGTGGCGGCCGTTCTCGACGTACGGCTCGACGAACACCTCGCCGTCACCGAAGGCGCTCGTGGCCTCCGCGCGGGCGCTCTCCAGGGCGGTGGCCAGGTCGTCGAGCCGGCGTACGACGCGCATGCCGCGTCCGCCGCCGCCCGCCGCGGCCTTCACCAGGAGGGGGAGGTCGTTCTCGGTGACCTCGTTCTCGTCGAGGGGGGCGAGGCCCATCAGTTGCTTGGCGCGGGTCTTGGACGCCATCGCCTCGATCGCCTCGGGGGACGGGCCGATCCAGGTGAGGCCCGCGTCGAGGACCGCGCGGGCGAAGTCCGGGTTCTCGGAGAGGAAGCCGTAGCCGGGGTGGACGGCGTCGGCGCCGGCGGCGAGGGCGGCCTTCACTATCAGGTCGCCGCGCAGATAGGTGTCGGCGGGGGCCGCGCCCGGCAGTCGTACGGTCGCGTCGGCCACGCGCGCGTGGAGGGCGTTCGCGTCGGCGTCGGAGTGCACGGCGACCGTGCGGACGCCGAGTTCGTGGCAGGTGCGGAAGACGCGGCAGGCGATCTCACCGCGGTTGGCGACGAGAACAGAGTTGATCGTCTGGATCAATGGTGCGGTCAAGGGAGACAACCTCACATCCGGAAGACGCCGAACCCGCCACGTGCGCCCTCGTAGGGGGCCGTGTGGATCGCGGACAGGCACAGGCCGAGGACGGTGCGGGTGTCGCGGGGGTCGATGACCCCGTCGTCGTACAGCCGTCCGGACAGGAACATGGGGAGCGACTCGGACTCGATCTGCTGCTCCACCATCGCGCGGAGGGCGGCGTCGGCGTCCTCGTCGTACGGTCGGCCCTTCGCGGCGGCCGACTGGCGGGCGACGATCGACAGGACGCCCGCGAGCTGCTGCGGGCCCATGACCGCCGACTTGGCGCTGGGCCAGGCGAAGAGGAAGCGGGGGTCGTAGGCGCGTCCGCACATGCCGTAGTGACCGGCGCCGTACGAGGCGCCCAGGAGGACGGACAGGTGGGGGACGCGGCTGTTGCCGACCGCGTTGATCATCATCGCGCCGTGCTTGATGATGCCGCCCTGCTCGTACTCCCTGCCGACCATGTAGCCGGTGGTGTTGTGGAGGAAGAGGAGCGGGATGTCGCGCTGGTTGGCCAACTGGATGAACTGGGCCGCCTTTTGGGACTCCTCGCTGAACAACACGCCTTGCGCGTTGGCGAGGATGCCGACCGGGTAGCCGTGCAGGGTGGCCCAGCCGGTGGTGAGGCTGGTGCCGTAGAGGGGCTTGAACTCGTCGAAGTCGGAGGCGTCGACGATCCGGGCGATGACCTCCCGGGGGTCGAAGGGGGCGCGGAGGTCCCCCGGGACGATCCCCAGCAGTTCCTCCGGGTCGTACTTGGGGGGCTGGACCAGGTGCGGGTCCGGATCGGCGTACGCCTTGCGGTGGTTGAGGCGGGCGACGACGCGGCGGGCCTGGCGGAGGGCGTCGGGCTCGTCGACGGCGAAGTGGTCGGCGAGGCCCGACACGCGCGCGTGCATCTCGGCGCCGCCCAGCGACTCGTCGTCGCTCTCCTCGCCGGTGGCCATCTTGACGAGGGGCGGGCCGCCGAGGAACACCTTCGCCCGCTCCTTGACCATGATCACGTGGTCGGACATGCCGGGAATGTACGCCCCGCCCGCCGTGGAGTTGCCGAAGACGACGGCGACGGTGGGGATGCCGGCGGCGGAGAGCCGGGTGAGGTCGCGGAAGATCGCGCCGCCGGGGATGAAGATCTCCTTCTGGGAGGGGAGGTCCGCCCCGCCGGACTCCACCAGGCTGATGCAGGGGAGGCGGTTGACGAGCGCGATGTCGTTCGCCCGGAGGGCCTTCCTCAGCGACCACGGATTGCTCGCGCCGCCGCGTACGGTCGGGTCGTTGGCGGTGATCAGGCACTCGACGCCCTCGACGATCCCGATGCCGGTGACCAGGGAGGCGCCGACCGTGTACTCGCTGCCCCAGGCGGCGAGCGGGGAGAGTTCGAGGAACGGGGTGTCCGGGTCGAGGAGCAGTTCGATGCGTTCGCGGGCGAGCAGCTTGCCGCGCTTCCGGTGCCGGGCGAGGTACTTCTCGCCGCCGCCCGCGAGGGCCTTCGCGTGCTCGGCGTCGAGGGCGGAGAGGTGCGCGAGCATGACCTCGCGGTTCGCGGCGTGGTCGGGCGTGTTCGGGTCGAGGGCGGAGCCGAGGACGGTCATGGGCGTGTCTCCGCGGGGTCCGGGCGGCGATGGGCGGTCATGGGCCTACCTCCGCGGCGGCCGGGCCGTGGGTGTGGGTGTGGCGGTGGGTGTGGGTGTGGCGGTGGGTGTGGCGGTGGCGGTGGGTGTGGCGGTGGGTGTGGCGGTGGCGGTGGCGGTGGGCGGTCACAGGAGGGTCTCCGGGATGTCCAGGTGGCGGGAGCGCAGCCATTCGCCGAGGGCCTTGGCCTGGGGGTCGAAGCGGGCCTGTGAGGCGACGCCCTCGCCGAGGATGCCCTCGATCTCGAAGTTGAGGGCGCGGAGGTTCGGGAGGGTGTGCCGGGTGATGGTCAAGTCGGCTGTCTCCGGGAGGAGTTCGCGGAGGCGGTCGGTGGTGAGGGTGTGGGCAAGCCACCGCCAGGCCTCGTCCGTACGGGCCCAGAGGCCGATGTTGGCGTTGCCGCCCTTGTCGCCGCTGCGGGCGCCGGCGACGAGGCCGAGGGGGGCGCGGCGGGTGGGCGGCCCGGTCGGCAACGGGTCCGGCAGGGGTGGTTCGTCAACCGGCCGGAGTACGAGGCCGGCGGCGGCCGGGGGCACGGGGAGCCGGCGGCCGTCGTGGAGGACGGCCGTGTGCGGGACGGTGGCCTGTTCGGCGTGGGCCGCCTCGAACACCCCGTAGGGCGCGCCCTTTCCGGGTGGGGCCAGGACGTGGAAGCCGGGGTAGCTCGCGAGGGCGAGTTCGACGGCCGCCGCGCCGAGGGCACGGCCGACGGTGTTCTGGTCGGGGTCGCGGACGACGACGCGGAGCAGGGCGCTCGCGGTCTCCTCGGTGCGGGCGTCGGGATGGTCGGTGCGGGCCAGCTCCCAGTCCACGTGCGCCGGGCGGGACTTGGCGGTGGCGAGCGAGGTCTCCAGCTGGTCGCGGACGAGGGTGGCCTTGCGCTCGATGTCCAGGCCGGTCAGGACGAAGGTGACCTCGTTGCGGAAGCCGCCGAGGCGGTTGAGGCCGACCTTGAGGGTGGGCGGCGGGGCCTCGCCGCGTACGCCCTCGACCCGGACGCGGTCCGGGCCGTCCTGGGTGAGCCGGACGGTGTCGAGGCGGGCGGTGACGTCCGGGCCCGCGTACCGGGCGCCACCGGTCTCGTAGAGCAGCTGGGCGGTGACCGTGCCGACGTCGACGACACCGCCGGTGCCGGGGTGCTTGGTGATCACCGCCGTGCCGTCGGCGTGGAGTTCGGCGAGGGGGAAGCCGGGGTGGCGCAGCCGCTCGGGGTCGTCCTCGTGGATTTCGTGGAAGAAGGCGTAGTTGCCGCCGGTGGCCTGCGCCCCGCACTCCAGGACGTGCCCGGCGACGACCGCGCCCGCGAGCCGGTCGTACTCCTCCGGCCCCCAGCCGAAGTGGGCGGCGGCGGGCCCGGTGACCAGGGCCGCGTCCGTCACCCGGCCGGTGACCACGATGTCGGCGCCCTCCCGCAGACAGGCCGCGATACCGAAGCCGCCGAGATAGGCGTGGGCGGCGAGGGTGCCGGGGTGGAGGGCGGTCAGGTCGTCGCCCTCCACATGGGCGACGCGGACGGGGATGCCGAGCCGGTCCGCCAACTCCCTTACGTCGGTGGCGAGTCCGGCGGGGTTGAGGCCGCCCGCGTTGGCGACGATCCGTACGCCGCGCTCGCGCGCGATGCCGAGGCACTCCTCCAGCTGGCGGAGGAAGGCGCGCGCGTATCCGGCGGTGCGGTCGGCGGGGTTCTTCAGGCGGTCGCGGCCGAGGATGAGCATGGTCAGCTCGGCGAGGTAGTCGCCGGTGAGGACGTCGAGTTCGCCGCCGGTGAGCATCTCGCGCATCGCGGCGAAGCGGTCGCCGTAGAAGCCGGAGGCGTTGCCGACGCGGAGCACGCTCACGGGGCGGTCCCGAAGCGCGCTCACGGGGTGGCTTCCTTGGGCTCGCGGCCGGTGCCCGGTGGTCCGGCGAAGGCCTGGGCGATGTCCAGCCAACGGTCGGCGTCGGAGCCGTCGGCGTGCAGGGCCAGGTCGGCGCGGTGGGCGCGTTGGGTGACCAGGAGGCAGAAGTCGAGGGCGGGGCCGGTCACCCGGTCGGTCGCGTCCTCGGGGCCGTGGATCCACAACTCGCCGTCAGGGGAGGCTAGTTCGACGCGGAACTCCTCGAAGGGCGGAGTGAGTCCGTGCACCCCGAAGGCGAAGTCGCGGGTGCGGATGCCGAGTCGGGCGATGTGCCGGAGGCGGTCGGTGGGGGCGATCCGGGGGACACCGAGTCCGTCGGCGATGTCCAGGCCGTGGGCCCAGGTCTCCATCAGGCGGGCGGTCGCCATGGAGGCGGTGGACATGGGCGGGCCGTACCAGGGGAACCGGGCGCCCTCGGGGGCCGCGCGCAGGGCGCTTTCCAGGGCCTCGCGTCCGGCCCGCCAGTCCGCGAGCAGTTCCCCGGGCGGCTTCCCGGCCCCTTCCTCCGCGCCCATGTCCACGAAGTCCCCGGGCGAGGTCAGCGCGCTCTCGACCTCACGGGCGAAGGCCGCCTGATCGGTCACCGCCAGCACGGAGGAGTGGTCGGTCCAGGCGAGGTGGGCGATCTGGTGGGCCACGGTCCAGCCCGGGGCGGGCGTCGCGAGCGCCCAGCTCTCCGGGCTCGACTCGGCGACGAGCAGGTCGAGTTCCTCGCTCTCGGCGCGGAGGTCGTCGATCACGGGCGTTGGGTCGGCCATGGGGGGAGCATGGCAGCGGGCAAAGAAACAAGCAAGCGTGCTTGCATTTTTGGGGGATCTTTGGGGGTCGCCGAGGGCCGCTGGGGAACCCTTTCGGGGAACCCTTTCGGGGAACCTCCCGGGGACCCTTTTTCAGGAGGCGTGGCCCTCGTACATGTACGGGGCGTGGGGGGCGTACGGCTCAGCTCGGCCGTACGCGTCGTACTGTTCCCGCTTCCGGGAGCCGTGGAGGCGGGCGCAGGTGCCGCCGAGGGCGAGGAGCTGGCCGAGGGTCATCTCGCCCTCGGAGATCTCCCAGACGCCGATGCCGATGACCGCCAGTACGCAGACGGTCTCGATGACCTGGACGAGCTGCCCGTACGCCTGGTTGAGGCGGGCCGAGCGGACGGCCGCCCGGAACCATGCCGTGGCCTCCTGCCGCAGCCGGCGCCGCTCGGCGTCCTGACGGCCGTACGCCTGGGTGAGGACGAGGTTGCCGAGGGACTCCTCGACGACCGAGGTGACCGCGCCGTTGGCGACCCGGCCCTCGCGGGCGACCGACTTGACGCCTGCGGAGAACCGCCGGGCGGCCAGCCAGAACAGCGGGGCGAGGACGAAGGTGGCCGCCGCGAGGTCCCAGCGCAGCCAGAACGCCGCCGCCGCGTAGAAGACGGCGCTGAACAGGGCGGTCGCGGTGCCGAGCAGCCCGGAGACGGCCATCTGTTCGATGGCTTCGACATCGCCGGTGAGACGGGAGAGCAGGTCGCCCTGGCGGTGGTGCTGGAAGAAGTGCGGGGGCAGTTTCTGGACGTGGTCGAAGACGCGTTCGCGTAGCCGCATCACGAACCGCTCCGACACCCAGACGGAGAGGGAGCCGCCCGCGTACCCGATGGCCGCGCCGACGACCGCGATGCCCAGCCACTGGGCCGCCGGCACCCAGAACGCGTCCAGCGCGCCCTTCTGCAGCGCGTTGTCCGTGAGCTGGCTGAACAGCAGGATCGCGGAGGTCTCGGCGAGCGCGCCCCAGCACGGTGCACAGCCAGATGGCGACCAGCCAGCGGCGCAGGCCCTTGGTCATGGGCCAGAAGCGACGGAAGGCGGCTCGGGTGGGGAGGGTGGGGAGGGTGGGGGTGCCGAGGGGGGAGGCCGGGGCGGGGGTGGCGGCGCCTTCGTCTTCCGTGGGGGCGGGATCTTCTTCGTATGCGACGGCGTCGACGGGATAGGCGGGATAGACGGGATAGACGGGGTCGAATTCCTCGGCATCGCCGGAGGGCCCTTTGAGGTGCCTGCGGCGCCCCCTCCCACCATCCCCACCGCTCTCACCGTTCTCACCGTTCTCACCGTTCTCGCTATTTCCCTGGGCGACCGGCGCCGCGACGGGCGCGATCTCAAAGGTTGCGGACGGTGGTCGTAAGTGGCAAAGCTGGTTACGTGCCTGACTTAGTCCATTGCTTTGCACTATCAAGTCGCTCATACTGAACGAAGCGCCCAGCCCGCGCACCCCGCCCCTCCGTTCTCCGCTCTCTTGGACGGCCCCCGTGACACGCCCCAGCGCTGACCAGTCCGCCCCCACCGCCGCGACGACGACACCACCGGCCGACCTCGCCCCCGGCGCCTCCTCCGCCCCCGGCGCTTCCCGCGCGCCCCGGGGCCTGGGTTCCCTCGGGCCCGTGGGGCTGGTGCTGGCCGGTGGGATATCGGTGCAGTTCGGCGGGGCGCTGGCGGTGACGCTGATGCCACAGGCCGGGGCGCTCGGGGTGGTGACGCTGCGGCTCGCGGTGGCCGCGCTGGTGATGCTGGTGATCTGCCGCCCCCGGCTGCGCGGGCACTCCCGCACCGACTGGACCACGGTGATCGTCTTCGGCGTCACCATGGCCGCGATGAACGGCCTCTTCTACCAGTCCGTCGCCCGTATCCCGCTCGGCCCCGCCGTCACCCTGGAGGTGCTCGGCCCGCTGGCCCTCTCCGTCCTCGCGTCCCGCCGGGCGGTGAACCTCGTGTGGGCCGGGCTCGCCCTCTGCGGAGTGTTCCTCCTCGGCGGAGGCGGCGCCGGCGGCTTCGGCGCGCTCGACCCCCTGGGCGTCGCGTTCGCGCTGGCCGCCGGGCTGGCGTGGGCGCTGTACATCGTCTTCAGCGCGCGTACGGGGAGGCGGTTCCCGCAGGCCGACGGGCTGGCGCTGGCCATGGGGGTCGCGGCGGTGCTGTTCCTGCCGCTGGGGCTCGTGGAATCGGGGACGCGGCTCATCGACCCGAAGACGCTGGCCCTGGGCGCCGCCGTCGCCGTACTCTCCTCCGTCCTCCCCTACACCCTCGAACTCCTCGCCCTGCGCCGTCTGCCCGCCTCCACCTTCGCGGTCCTCATGAGCCTGGAGCCCGCGATCGCCGCCACGGCCGGTTTCCTCATCCTCGACCAGGCCCTGGCCGCCACGGAGGCCCTGGCGATCGCCCTGGTCATCGGGGCGAGCATGGGGGCGGTGCGGACGCAGGTGGGGCGGGGGAAGGTTGGGGGGAGGGGGAAGGCCGGGGGGCGGGGCGAGCCGGGATCCGGTGGTGCGGGCTGAGGTGTTGCCGAAACGGCAACGGGCTTCGTGGGCGGGGTGCGGTCCGCCGCAGAATCGGCACGCACCGCCCGCCCGACCGCTCGCCCGACCTCTTGCCCGACCTCGGGAGGACCCATGCCGCCGCCCCCGCCTTTCCCCACCTCCACCTCCACCTCCACCTCCACCTCCACCCCCACCCCCACCCCCACGTCAGCGTCCGCGTCCGCATCCGCCCTCACCCCCGCCCCCGCCCCAAGTACCCGTACGCACCGCCTGATCCCCTCCCCCGCCGGCCGGATCCACCTGGTCGAGCAGGGCAGTGGCCCCGTGGTGCTGCTCGTGCACGGTTTCCCGGAGTCCTGGTACTCGTGGCGGCACCAACTGCCCGCGCTGGCCGCCGCCGGGTATCGCGCGGTGGCGATCGACGTACGGGGGTACGGCCGTTCGTCCCGCCCCACGGCCGTGGAGGCGTACCGGATGCTCGACCTGGTGGCGGACAACGTCGCCGTGGTGGAGGCCCTGGGCGGGGAGTCCGCGGTGATCGTCGGACACGACTGGGGCGCGAACATCGCCGCCATGTCCGCGCTGCTCCGCCCGGACGTCTTCCACGCGGTCGCCCTGCTGAGCGTTCCGTACACCCCACCCGGTGGACCGAGGCCGAGCGAGGTCTTCGCACGGATGGGAGGCGGGGCGGCGGCGGAGCCGGGCACGGCTTCCGCGAAGGAACCGTCCGAGGAGTTCTACGTCTCGTACTTCCAACAACCCGGCCGGGCCGAGGCCGAGATCGAACCCGATGTACGGGGCTGGCTGGCCGGGTTCTACGCCGCGCTGTCCGCCGACACCATGCCCGCGGCCGACGCCCCGGACCCGCACTTCGTCGGCCGTGGCGGCACGATGCGCGACAGGTTCCCGGTGGGACGCCTGCCGGGCTGGCTCGGCGAGGACGATCTCGACGTCTTCGCCGGGGAGTTCGAACGTACGGGTCTGACCGGCGCGTTGAACCGCTACCGGAACATGGACCGGGACTGGGCGGACCTGGCCGACCACACGGGCGCCCCCGTCCCGCAGCCGTCCCTGTTCATCGGCGGCACCCGGGACCCCTCCACCACCTGGCTGGCCGACGCGATCGCGGCCCAACCGACCACGCTCCCCGGCCTCACCGCCACCCATCTCCTCGACGGCGCGGGCCACTTCATCCAGCAGGAACGCGCCGAGCAGACGAACCACCTGCTGACGACGTGGCTCGCTGCCCTGCCCGGCACCTCGCGATGACGGCGTGACGGGCTGACGGGCTGACGGGCTGACGGGCCACGCCGCCCGACACACGGGCACCGATCACGCCGCGAGCCCGCGCAGCCGGCCCTCGTCGTGTCAGCTCTCCGCCCCCGCCTCGATCGCGATCTCGTAACGCAGTCGCTGACGCCTCGCGGGCATGACCATGCGGTCGACCTGGATCGGGCGGCCGTCGCGGTCCAGGGTGACCCGGGTCAGCCGGAGCACCGGTTCTCCCGGTGCCGTCCGGAGGGTCTCGCGCTCCTCGTCGTCCGGGTTGTCGGCCGTCACGTCCTCGCGGACGAGTGCGCCGACATGGCCCAGCGCGGCGAGCAGGGTGACGGCCCCGCCCGGAATCCTGGCGGTTCCGGCGAGACCGGTGCCGCGAGCGATGCCGACCGGGTAGTACGTGTCCGTCAACTCGTTCGGCTGATCGTCGAGAAGGATGAGACGACGGCGTACGACAACGGCCTCCCCCTCGGCCACCCCGAACACCCGCGCCACCTCCCCGGGCGCCCCCGCCTCCCCAGCGTACAGAATCCGCTGACTCCCCCGCCGCCCCTGAGCCGCCGCCTCCACACCCCACGCATCACCCTGCCCCGCCTCCCGCGGGATCAGATACGGCATCGAGACACTGACCCAACCGCTCGCGCTCATCGCGCCCTCCTGACTGCTCGGGAGCCCCCGGCATGGCCATGGCTACGACCCGCCCGGCCCGGCGGACCACCATGGATCCGCCGCCCTTCCTCGGGCTCCCGAACGAAGGCGCCGGTGCCGCCGGCCGACTGCGAGCGGTGCGCGCGGCTGGCCGAGCAGTGGACGGAAGCGAGGGCTGCCGACGACTGGTCGCGCGTCTCCGACTGCAACGTCCTCATCCGCGCCCACCACCCGAAGCGCCGAAAGGCGAGGCAATGACCGTGGACAGCCGCGAGAACACCCCCAGGAGCCCGGCCCCGCCCCACATCGAGAAACGCTGGCTCGACACCGGATCAGGCCCCGGCCACACCGTGCGGGTGGAGGTGTACGGCTGCGTCGACGAGGACCCCGAGACGGCATACCGACGCATCCTGGACCACGGAATGAACTGCCCGACATGCCGGACCCTGGACGAGGACGGCCACGCGAACGGCAACTGCGACACCGCCCGACGCCTCAACCTCGCCTGGGGAATGGCACGGCGCCGCCAGACCGCTTGAACCAACGCCTGAGCGCTTCGCTCAGTCCGTCTCCGCGACGGAGTCGGCCGCCGGTGGGTTCCGCGCGACGAAGGAGCCGAGGCCGGGTTCGGTGTAGGTGAGGCCTTCCTTGCGAAGGTTGATGAGCACCTTTTGCGCGGTGGCCGTCGCGATCCCGAACTCGGCGATGATCTGCTGGACGGAAGGCACTCGGGTGCGCGGCGGATAGGTACCGTCCGCGATCCGCTCACGGATAACCTCGGCTACCTGCCGCCAACGTGGGATGTCTGGCACGAACTGCATCACTACCCCACCATGCCGAACCGAGGACACCAGTGCGATCCCTGATAGGCCCTAGTACACTAGGGTCTACTACAGCTACAGTGGGCACGCAGAAACCCCCGCGACGGGAGCAAGCCGTCCGGGGGCGCGGCCACCAGCCGAACCAGATCGGAGCTGATGACAATGACCGACCTTATCGGTCGTCTCCTCGCGTGGATGAGCCTCGCGCTCAACCCCACCGGCGTACACCGTCGCGTCGCACCCCCCTACACACCCCCGTCCGCTCCTCCCGTACGCATCCCTCCGCCCCCAACCTCAACCCCCAACTCCCGACTCCCCGTGCACCGCAGCCCCTACGGTGTTCACGGCCTCCTCGACGGCACCGCCACCGTCGCCGTACGCCCGTACGTCATCGCCGTACCCGGTTCGCACTGGGCGCAAGAGATGGAAGTGGCGGCCTGATGGCGGCGGCGGAGGAAGGGGAGCTGCGTTTGTTGCCGTGGACGGGGGCGGGAGGCAAGCCCTGCTATCTCGTCACCGACGAGCGGGGCGGACTGGTCTCACGGCTCGCCGACACCACCGAGTCCATCCAGCTGGGCATGGGGACGGAACTTCTCAACCACGCCCGCGAATTACTGCCGAACACTCCGCATGGGGAACTCCGCTTCATCGCCGAGCGGTTGGCCGATGCGCTCGGTGACGCGCTTCGGGTGGCCGAGAGCCGTGGGCGGCGGTTGGGGCGGCTGAACTGAGGCAAGGGGTGAGGGGTGAGGGGTGGCGGGAGTTGAGGACCGTCGCCCCGCGTCCGTCGCTGCTGTTATAACCGGGCCATGATCTACCACGTCGTGTCCCTCGATGCCTGGAGCGCTCGCCCCGAGCAGCCGTACGCCCCCGTGTCGCTGTCGGAGGACGGGTTCGTGCACTGTTCTCCCGATGAGGCGACGACGCTGGCCGTCGTCAACGCCTTCTACCGGGACGCGCCGAAGCCGTTGCATGTGCTGGTGCTGGACGAGGAACGGCTGGACGCCAGGGTGGAGTTCGAGGCGGCCGACCCCGTACCGCCGCCGGGGGTCGGGGTGGAGGTGCTGTTCCCCCATGTGTTCGGGCCGCTCAACCGTGATGCCGTCGTGCGGGTCCTGGAGATCCGGTGGGACGAGGAGGGCCGCGCGGCGGGGCTGACCGCGACGAGCTAGAGCGGTCTGCGTGGTTCATATGACGGCCCACATTTCGACCCACACGACGGCCCACACGACGGTTCACATGACGGCCCACACGACGGCCCACATGACGGTTCACATGACGGTTCACATCACCAGGAACGCGAGCGTCCAGTACGCCGCCGTGATCGCGACGCCCAGGCGGATCCTTCGGCGGCGGGACCAGGCCTGGACCTGGGGGCTCTTGTTCCAGCCGTAGACGCCGGCGCCCCAGATCACGGTCATCACGAAACCGATCGGGGTCTGGGTCCAGAACCAGGCCATCACGCCGACGATGGACCCGCCGACGACATGCCCGATCACATGCTCGGCGATGCGGTCCTTCTCGTACTTCCGGGGCGCCGCCGCCTCTCCCGATGCCGACTCGCCACCCTCCTCCTCCGTCTGCCCGTCGTGCCGGTCCATGCGCCTCCCTCGCGCCGAGAGCTGGGGGTGCAACCCTCCCGATGCTCCCCGTGTCCGGGTGGACACGAACGGTGAGCGAGGTGGCGCACGGGAGCGCAAGCACGGAGCCCCGGCCCGCCGGGCGCCGGTTCCGCGGCCCCGCCTGCCTCCGATCCGCGCCCGTGCGCACATGCCGACGTCACCGGAAACGCCCAGCGGCAAGCGGCAAGCGGCAAGCGACTAGCGGCAAGCGACTAGCGACTAGCGACTAGCGACTAGCGGCAGATGAAGGTCTCCCCCGCCGAGTTCGTCACCTCTTCGCCGACGTCGTAGCAGACATCCCCCTGTTCGGGATCGCTGTCGGAGTCGGAGGCGCAGGACGATCCGATCCCCGCGATGACGGCGATGAAGACGACGGCGCATCCCAGCTGCCCCAGACAGCCGCCGATCTTTCCACCGAGACCCGAACCGCTGCCGACACCACCGCTTCCACCGCCGCTGCCGGCGCCGTGAGTGGGCATACCTGAAGCCATGGCTTCCCCCGTTCGCCATTTGCCCCTATTCGCAAGACAGTTCCTATTAGATGGCGATGAGGCGACGGAGCATCCCCTGCGGACGTCGGCGAGTTCCGCCCGGTGCGTCCCCATGGAAACAAGGGGAAGCGAGAGGGGCATGGGCCGGCAGGGGCGCCGCCCGGTGGCTGTCCGTGGCCCCCTCCCCGGATGCAGGCGTCCGCAGGGCACCAGAAAGCGTCAACAGGCCACCCCTGTTCGGCCCATCCGGTCCCGAAGGGTGCGTTTCCGGACGTTCTTCGAGGTGGTCAGGGGGAGGTGGTCAGGGGGAGAGGAGCAGCGGGAGGGGGACGCCGACGGTTCCGACCCGTCCGCTCCGTACACCTACACCTCATCCGCACGCTCCAGCGCCTCCGCCAGCACCTCCGCCAGGTGCGCCCCTCGCCTCCCCGCCAGCTGCTCCAGCTGGGTCCGGCAGGAGAAGCCGTCCGCCAGGACCAGCGTGTCGGCGGTCGCGGCCCTTACCGCCGGGAGGAGTTGGTCCTCGGCGCAGGCCACGGAGACGTCGTAGTGGCCCTTCTCGAAGCCGAAGTTGCCGGCGAGACCGCAGCAGCCGCCGCTGAGTTCGCCGGTGAGGCCGGCGGCGGTGCGCAGGCGGCGGTCGGGGGCGTCGCCCAGTACCGCGTGCTGGTGGCAGTGGGTCTGGCCGACCACCGGGCGGTCGACGGCGGGCGGGGTCCAGTGCGGGGCATGGCGTTCGAGCGCCTCCGCGAAGGTGAGGACCGAGGCGGCGAGTCTGTGGGCCCGGGGATCGTCGGGGAGCAGTTCGGGGAGGTCGGTGCGGAGCGTCGCCGCGCAGCTCGGTTCGAGGACGACGACGGGGAGGGCTGGTGGCGCAAGGTCCGGGAACTCGTCCAGCAGCCGCTGTGACGGCGGGGCCAGGAACACGTCCAGCAGGTCGAGCGTGCGGCGCAGCACCGCGCGGGCCCGGTCGAGCTGGCCCGTCGAGATGTACGTCAGTCCGCAGCAGACCCGGCCCCGCCGCAGCCCGAACTGGGCCAGGCCGAGCCTGAGTCGGGTGTGCGAGACCTCCTCGCCCGCCGCAGCCCGCCGTGCCCAGGCCGGCTTCCGCTTCATCCACAGCGTCGGCGCCACGATCACCCGGAGCCCGGCCGCCTCCAGCACCTTCAGCGCCGCCTGCCCCACGGACGGCGAGAGGTGTTCGGTGAAGGTGTCCGTCCACAGCAGCACGGTCCTGGGCGCCTCATGAGCCCTGGCCCCGTCCCCCTCGCCGTCCCCCTCGCCGTTCCCCTCGCCGTTCCCCTCGCCGTTCCCCTCGCCGTTCCCCTCGCCGTTCCCCTCGCCATCCTCATCGCCGTCCTCCCAGTCCCCACCGGCCTCGAAGTCCACGTCGGCGCCCATCTCGGCGAGCGCGTCCGCCAGTTCGGCCGGGCTGAGGGGACGGCCGCCGCCCTCACCCCTCCTCCGCCGCCGCCCCCAGAAGCCCCGACCGGCGCCCGGCACCCCACCGAACGGCCCCGGCGGCGCCCCACCGAACGGCCCTTCGACACCCCCTTCCTCCCCCGCCGCCAACCCCGCCGCCAACCCCTCGGCCTCCTCCTCCGCCTCCTCCGCCTCCTCCCGCCGCGTCTCCTCCCTGACCATCCCCGCGTACCACCGCCCGAACGGCACCCTCGCCAGCCGAGGCAGCTCCCGCTCCCCCGCGATCCCGCCCAGCCGCTTGGCGAGCGCGGCCAAGGGGCGTACTCCGGCGAGGAGGTTGACGAGGCCCGCCGTGCGCGTACGGGCGACCAGGCCGAGCCACACCGGCAGCCGGCCCATCGCGTAGTGGGCGGCGGGGCGGCGGCGCCCCGCGTAGTGGTGGTGGAGGAACTCCGCCTTGTACGTGGCCATGTCGACGCCGACCGGGCAGTCGGAGCGGCAGCCCTTGCAGGACAGGCAGAGGTCGAGCGCGTCCCGTACCTCCGAGGAGCGCCAGCCGTCGGTGACCACCTCGCCGGCCAGCATCTCGTGCAGGAGGCGGGCCCGGCCCCGGGTGGAGTGCTCCTCCTCCCCGGTGGCGCGGAAAGAGGGGCACATGACCGCTCCGGACGCCGGACTCACCTCGGTCGTACGGCACTTGGCGACGCCCACACAGCGCCGTACCGCCGCCGAGAAGTCACCGCCGTCGTCCGGGTACGCGAACTCCACCGGCACGGGCGTACGCGGGAGGACCGCGAAGCGGAGGTTCGAGTCCAAGGGGGCGGGGCGGACGAGCATGCCGGGGTTGAGGAGGTCGTCGGGGTCCCAGACACCCTTCACCTGTTCGAACAGCCGGACCATCTCGGTGCCGTACATGGTCGGCAGGAGTTCGGCGCGGGCCTGGCCGTCACCGTGTTCGCCGGAGAGGGAGCCGCCGTGCGCGGTGACCAGCTCGGCCAGTTCCTCGGAGAAGCGGCGGAAGCGGGCGATGCCCGGCGGTGTCAGCAGGTCGAAGTCGATACGGACGTGGACGCAGCCGTCACCGAAGTGGCCGTAGGGCGTGCCGCGCAGGTCGTGGGCGCGGAGCAGAGTGCGGAAGTCCCTTAGGTACGGGCCGAGTCGGGCCGGTGGTACCGCGCAGTCCTCCCAGCCGGGCCAGGCCTCGCTGCCGTCCGGCATCCGGGTCGCCGTACCGCTCGCGTCCTCCCGGACGCGCCACAGCGCGCGCCGGCCGGCGGCGTCCGTCACCACCAGGGAGTCCATGAGCGTGCCGTCGGCGCCGGCCGCGCGGACGAGCGCGCCGGCGTGCGCCCGTGCCTCGGCGGGTGTGCCGCCGCCCGTCTCCACGAACAGCCAGGCCCCGCCCACCGGGAGGCCGGTCGTCCCCGGCGGGACGAGATCGGCCGCCATGCCCTCCACCGTCAGCGGGCCGTGCGGCAGCAGACCGGGGGCCGCCTCCGCCGCCGCGCTCTCGTCGGCGTACGCCAGCACGGCGAGGGCACGCGCGCGTGGGGCCTCGACGAGGCGTACGACCGCTTCCGTGAGCACCCCGAGCGTGCCCTCGGAGCCGCAGAAGGAGCGGGCGACGTCGGCGCCCTTCTCGGGGAGCAGCGCGTCCAGGGCGTATCCGGAGATACGGCGGGGGAGGTCGGGGAAGCCGGTGCGCAGCCGGGCCAACTCGCGCTCCACCAGCGGACGGAGGCCGTCCGGTGCCCCCGCCCAGTCCTGTCCGAGCCGGCGTACGCCCCCTCTGCCCCCGATCACCGACAGCTCGCGCACACTGTCGGCCGTCGTGCCCCAGGCGACCGAGTGGGAGCCGCAGGAGTTGTTGCCGATCATGCCGCCGAGGGTGCAGCGGCTGTGGGTGGACGGGTCGGGGCCGAAGCGGAGGCCGTGCGGGGCGGCGGCCTCCTGGAGGCGGTCCAGGACGAGGCCGGGCTGCACGACCGCCGTCCGCGCGCCGGGGTCGAGGGAGAGCAGCCGGTTCATGTGCCGGGTGAAGTCCAGGACCACGCCCGTGCCCGTGGCCTGCCCGGCGATCGACGTGCCGCCGCCGCGCGCGACGACCGGGACGCCGTGCTCCCGGCAGACGGACAGGACGGCCGCCACGTCGTCCGCGTCCCGGGGCGCGACCACGCCCAGGGGCACGCGCCGGTAGTTGGACGCGTCCATCGTCGTCAGCGCGCGTGCGGTCGCACCGAAGGAGACCTCGCCGCGCACGCCCGCCGACCGCAGCGCCGCCGCCAGCGCGCCCCGCAGCTCCGCCGAACCCGCCGAACCCGTCGAACCCACCGAACCCACCGAACCCACCGAACCCGTCGAACCCACCGAACCCACCGAACCCCCGAATTCCGTCATGCGTCCCAGGATGCACCCGACCACTGACAGTGACCTTCCAGTGACGGAACGAGCGCCGTGACTCCGGCGGACAGGCGGCGCGCCGCTCACCGGGCACGTTGGCTTGATTCCGGAGAGCCAACCTGAAACCGGCCAACCCCCGTCGCGAACTCCCATATAGTGACGCCCAATTGAGCACAGATTGAGCACCAGACGTCGCTTCTCGTTCAGGGACCGACCGAGTTACCAACTCCAGGAACCGACTGAGTTACCGAGTTCAGAACCGACCGAGGACACCAGCCGATGACCGCGCCCAGCCCCCCTCGCCCACCGGGCGATCGCCCCGCCCTGCGCTCAGTCCTTCCCCTGCCCCTGGTGACCGCCCTGCTCGCCGCGGTCGCCGTCGGGGCCGCGGTCGCGTTCACCCCGCAGGCCGCGCGGCTGCCCGTCGCGGGCGGGGCGGGCGGGGCCGGGCTGCTGCTCACGGTGGCCGTCGCGGTCGCCGTGCACGCGCGCGTGTCGGTACGGCTGCTGCGCCACCGGCTGGACGCCGTCGCCCGGGACGCCGGTCTGCTGCTCCAGGAACGGGCCCGGCTGGCCGAGGAGTTCGCGCAGGAGAGGGGACGGCTGACCGAGGAGTTCGTACAGGAACGGGCCCGGATCGCGGCCGACTTCGCACGGGAACGGGCCCGGCTGACCGCGGAGTCCGACCGCGAACGCGAACAGCTGTCCGACGAACGGGACCGTACGGCCGAGGAGACCACCCAGGAACGGGTCCTGCTCACCGAACGCGCCAAGCAGGCCGAGACCGTCCGTACGGCCCTCCTCGCCGTCACCGCCAACGTGGCCGGCCGTATGCAGGCCCTCGCCACCGGCACCCTCGCCGATCTGCGGGCCATGGAGGAACGTCACGCCGACGAGGACGTCCTCGCCGACCTCCTCCACCTCGACCACCGCACCGCCCAGGCCGGGCGGCTGGCCGACTCCGTCGCCGTCCTCGCGGGCGCGCGCTCGGGCCGCCGCTGGGCGCGGCCGATCCCGATGGAGTCGATCCTGCGCGGCGCGATGGGCCGTATCGGCGCCTACCGCCGGGTCCGGCTGCACTCCTCCAGCGAGGCCGCCGTCGCCGGTCACGCCGCCGAGGGTGTCATGCACGCGCTCGCCGAACTCCTCGACAACGCGGCCAACTTCTCGCCGCCGACCGCCGAGGTCCATGTGTACGTCGAGGAGGTCCCCGCCGGCGCGATCATCTCCGTCGAGGACTCGGGGCTCGTCATGAGCGACGTACAGCTCCGGCGCGCCGAACGCACCGTGTCCGGCGAGGCGGCCGACCTCACCCACCTCACCGGTACGCGCCTCGGCCTCGCCGTCGTCGGGCGTCTCGCCCGCAAGCACGGGCTGAGGATCTCCTTCCGGCCGTCCGCGCGCGGCGGCACAGGCGTGCTGATGCTCATCCCGCAGGACGTCCTGGCGAGCACGCTCCCGACGACGGCGCCTTCCACGCATTCCTCGCATTCCTCGCATTCCGCGACGGCACGGTCGGCGAACGCCGCCCCTTCCACGGCCTCGGATTTCACGTCGGCATCGTCCCCGTCCGCGCCTTCCGCGCCTTCCGCGCCGGGGGCGTACGCTCCCGCGCAGCCGCCGCCGTACGCGGGTGTGCGCGCCCCGCGTGATCTGGACACCGAGCCGACGCCGACCCATGAGTTCCCGACGGACGCGCCCGTCGCGCCCGTGTCCGACCCGGTGGCCGACGCCTTGATCGACTCCCTGTCCGGCTACCGGACCGGACCCCCGGCACCGGCCGACGCCTCGACCGCGACGCCGATGGGCCCCGCGACGAATTCGATGCCGGGTTCGTTGCCGGGTTCGTTGCCGGGTTCGTTGCCGGGTTCGTTGCCGGGTTCGTTGCCGGGTTCAACTTCGGATTCGGCGACGGGTTCGGCCGCAGGGGCTCCGACGGGTTCTCCGGCGTACGGTTCCTCGCTGAGTTCCGAATTCGGCTCGGGCGGCCACGAGGACCCCGCCCCCTCCGACGCCCTCCCCCGGCGCCGCCGCGGCCAGTCACTCGCCGAGGCGGAGGCCCGCATCCAGGCGCAGGCCGCCGAGGCCGCCGCACGGACGGAACGGCCCGCCCGGCCCGCCGAGGACGCCAGCACCGGCGCCGTCCGCTTCAGCAGCTTCCGCCGGGCGGTACGGGGCACGAGCGGGCTGGACCAGGCGTTCGTCCAGGGAACGGCGACCGGGGACGACGCCTCCACGGGCACGCCGCTTCCGCCGGCCGCGCCGGAGCCGTCCGCCGCCGTCGACCGCTACCACCCGGCCCCGGCCGCGCCGCCCGTACCGGACGCCGCCCTGGAACCCGTACGGGATGCCGCTCCGCCCCCGGAGGCCGTACGGCAGCCGGAGTTGGAGCCGGCCCGGGAGTCCGAGTGGGGTGCCGTAGGAGCCATGGGGGGATCACCGTGGCAGTCCGGGCCCGAGCCCGAGCCCGTACGGGAGACCGCGTGGGATCCCGGACCCGTGCACGAGACCGGCTGGGAGCCCGAGCCCGCGCGGGGACGCGCCTGGGAACCGGCAGCCGCCGGGGAAGCGGCATGGACCTCGCAACCCGGCGAGGAGCCCGCGTGGACGCCGACACCCACCGAGGAACCGGCCTGGCAGCCGGGACCCGCCGGAGAGGCCAGCCCATGGGAACCCGGACCTGCCGGGGAAACCACCGTGGGGGGACCGGAACACGCCGGGGAAACCGCCGTATGGGACGCGCGCGCCGCCGGAGAGACCTCCGCTTGGGAACCGGAACACGCCGGGGAAACCACCGCATGGGAACCTCGACCCACCGGAGAACCCGCCGCACGAGACTCGCGACCCACCGGAGAACCCGCCGCACGAGACTCGCGACCCACCGGAGAACCCGCCGCACGAGACTCGCGACCCACCGGAGAACCCGCCGCACGAGACTCGCGACCCACCGGAGAACCCGCCGCACGAGACTCGCGACCCACCGGAGAACCCGCCGCACGAGACTCGCGACCCACCGGGGAAACCGCCGCACGGGAACCGCGACCCACCGGAGAACCCGGCGCATGGGAACCGGAACACGCCAGGGAAGCCGCCGCACGGAACCCGCGTCCCACCGGACAGACCACCCCATGGGAACCGCACCCCACCGGAGACCCCGCCGCATGGGAGCCGGAGACGGTGCGGGACCCGGTCGAGGACCCGGCGAAGGGCGCGGTCGGGGACGCGGCGTGGGAGGTGGATGCCTCGCGGGAGCTTTTGTGGGCGCCCGACCCCGTGCGGGAGGCGAAGTGGGAGCTCGACCCCGTACGGGAGCGGGAGCCTGCCTGGGAACCCGTAGGGGACACCCGCCCGGCCCCGGACGACGGCACCGCCTCCGCCGCCCCCTCCCACCCGGCGCCGGACCACGCCCCTGATCCGGACCCCGACCCCGACCCCGACCCTGCCGACGAGCGGCCCCCCGCCCCGGACCCGCGCACGCACCCCCACCTGGAAGGCGACCCCACCCCATGACCGGCACCGGCTTCGGCACCACCGCCGACGACAGGCTCACCTGGCTCATGGAAGGACTGCTGGAACGCACTCCGGGCGCCCGGCACGCGCTCGTCCTCTCCCGGGACGGCCTACGGCTGTGCCGTACGCCCGAGCTGTCCGTCGACCGGGCCGACCAGCTCGCCGCGATCGCCGCCGGCATCCAGTCGCTGTCCCACGGGGCGTCCCTGGAGTTCGGCGACGGCAGTGGGGGCGTGCGCTCGGCGATGGCGGAGTTCCACGGCGGGGTGCTGCTCATCGTGGAGGCGGGCGAGGGCGCGCACCTGGCCGTCGTGACGGACGAGGAGGCGGACGCCGGGCTCGTCGGCCACAACATGAGCGAGCTGGTCGAACAGCTGGGCGAGCACCTGAGCGCGAAGCCACGCCGCCCGGGGGACCCGGCCACCGGCACGACCACGACCACGACCACAACCACGGCTACGACGACGACCGCCGCTACGGCTCTGGCGCCCCGTACGTCATGAGCCGGCCCGGCAGGGACGACCTGCCCGACCGGCTGTACACGCTCACCGGGGGGCGCAGCCGCTCCGCGCCCGGGACGCCGTTCGACCTGGTGACGCTGGTGGTCGCGGAGAGCCAGCCGGCGCCGGGCATGCAGTCGGAGCATGTGGCGATCCTGCGGCTGACGGAGCGGCCGACGGCGGTGGTGGAGATCGCCGCCCAGCTGCGGCTGCCGGTGAGCATCACGAAGGTGCTGCTCTCCGACCTCCTCACGGCGGGCCGGGTCAGCGCCCGGCATCCGAACCAGGCCACGCTGGTCGATCTGGACACTCTGGAGCAGGTGCTAGTTGGACTTCGCAATCTCTGAGACCGGCGACGGCCACGCGGCGCCCCTGCCCGAGCCCGCCCCCGAGCTCTCCTACGGGCCCGCGCCCGTACCTCTCTTCGGCGCGCGTTTCCGGGGTGAACCCGCTTCCCTGTACCGGGAGTTGCGGCGGGAGCACGGGGAGGTGGTGCCCGTGCTGCTCGACGGGGACGTACCGGCGTGGCTGGTGCTCGGCTATCGGGAGCTGCACCAGGTGACGAGTGATCCGGAACTGTTCAGCCGGGACTCCGCGCGGTGGAACCAGTGGCCGCGCATTCCGGCCGACTGGCCGCTGCTTCCGGTGATCAGCCCGGAGCAGCCGTCGGTCCTCGGCACGGTCGGTGAACGGCACCGGCAGCGGGCCGCGCTGATCGAGGAGGCGCTGGAGGCGGTGGAGCCGCTCGAACTGCGCGGTCATGTCGAGCGGTTCGCCGACGAGCTGATCGACGGGGTGTGCGGGGTGGGCGCGGCCGATCTGGTGGGGCAGTTCGCGGCGCCGCTGCCCGTACGGGTCCTGGCGCATCTCTTCGGCTTCCGGGAGGAGCACGGTCCCGGGCTGGTGGCGGCGCTCAACGACATCCTCGACGGCCAGGACCGGGCGATGGCGGCCGAGGGGTATCTGCGGACGGCGATGGCCCGGCTGGTGGCGGAGCGGCGGCAGCAGCCCGGGGACGACGTCGTCTCACGGCTGCTGGCGAACGCGCGGGCGTACGAGGTGACCGTCGAGGAGGTCACCCATGACGTGATGGTGATGCTGGCGGTGGGGCACCAGCCGACGGCGGACTGGATCGGCAACTCGCTGCGGCTGATGCTGACGGACCAGCGGTTCGCGGCGTCGCTGTTCGGGGGGCGCAGCAGTGTGGCCGAGGCGATGAACGAGGTGCTGTGGGAGGACACGCCGATCCAGAACATGGCCGGTCGTTGGACGGCCCGGGACACCCGGCTCGGCGGGCGGGTCCTCCGTGCGGGTGATCTCGTCATCCTCGGGCTCCAGGGCGCCAACTCCGACCCCCGCGTCCGCACGCACGGCTCCGCGCTCACCGGTGGCAACAACGCGCACTTCTCCTTCGGCCACGGCGACCACCGCTGTCCCTTCCCGGCCCAGGAGACGGCCGAGGTCATCGCCCGTACGGGCATCGAGGTCGTCCTCGACCGCCTCCCGGACTTGGACCTCGCGATCCCCCCGACGTCCCTGACCCGCCGCGCCTCACCCTGGCTGCGGGGGTTGGTGGAACTGCCGGTGCGCTTCACACCGGGGCCGGCCCGCGGGGCTTGAACGGGTGTTCGTCCGGCCCCTGGGTTGTGTTTCGGGTGCGGGTGGGTGGGGCTTCTCGCGCAGTTCCCCGCGCCCCTGAAGAGCAGGGGCTGAGCCCCGTGCTCCTCGGGCCGAAAAAGCAGGGCGCAGCCCGCTTTTTCAGGGGCGCGGGGAACTGCGCGACCAGTCCCCACCGAATCCGCACCCGTCGACGAACGCCGTCTCATCCGACGGACCACGTTTCACCCCCCTTATGCGGAGCGCTACGCTCGCTGCCGTGGCTGATATCCAGATCCCCGCTGACATCAAGCCCGCCGACGGACGTTTCGGCGCGGGCCCCTCCAAGGTGCGGACGGAGGCGCTGGACGCGCTGGCCGCGACCGGTACCTCTCTGCTCGGCACGTCCCACCGCCAGGCCCCGGTGAAGAACCTGGTCGGCCAGGTCCGCGAGGGCATCAGCGAGCTGTTCTCCCTCCCCGAGGGCTACGAGGTCGTCCTCGGCAACGGCGGCTCCACGGCCTTCTGGGACGTCGCGACCCACGGCCTGATCGAGAACAAGAGCCAGCACCTGACCTTCGGCGAGTTCAGCTCGAAGTTCGCCAAGGCCGCGAAGCTCGCCCCCTGGCTCGCCGAGCCCACCGTCGTCTCCTCCGACCCCGGCACGCACCCGGACCCGGCCGCCGAGGCGGGCGTCGACGTCTACGCCTTCACCCACAACGAGACCTCCACCGGTGTCGCCGCCCCGCTGAAGCGCGTGGCCGGTGCCGACGAGGGCGCCCTCGTCCTGGTCGACGCCACCTCCGGCGCCGGCGGCCTGCCCGTCGACATCGCCGAGACCGACGTCTACTACTTCGCCCCGCAGAAGTCCTTCGCCTCCGACGGCGGCCTCTGGATCGGCGTCTTCTCCCCGGCCGCGATCGAGCGCGCCGAGCGGATCCACGCCTCCGGCCGTCACGTCCCGGAGTTCTTCAGCCTGCCCACGGCGATCGACAACTCCCGCAAGAACCAGACGTACAACACCCCGGCCCTCGCCACCCTCTTCCTGCTCGACCAGCAGCTGAAGTGGATCAACGGCCAGGGCGGGCTGAGCTGGTCCACGGCCCGTACGAAGGACTCCTCGACCCGGCTGTACACCTGGGCGGAGGAGAGCAAGTACGCGAGCCCGTTCGTCACCGACCCGGCCAAGCGGTCCCAGGTCATCGGCACGATCGACTTCTCGGACGAGATCGACGCCGCCGCCGTCGCCAAGGTCCTGCGCGCCAACGGCATCGTCGACACCGAGCCCTACCGCAAGCTCGGCCGCAACCAGCTCCGCGTGGCGATGTTCCCGGCGATCGACCCGGCGGACGTCGAGGCCCTCACCAAGTGCGTCGACCACGTGATCGAGAAGCTGTAACACCGTCCCGAACACCTTCTCGTACGACATCGAGGGGCGCCCGGCGCAGCCGCCGGGCGCCCCTCGTGTGTCGCACTCGCCCCTCGTGTGTCGCACTCGGCCCTCGCGTGTCGCACTCGGCCCTCAAGTCGCCGATTCCCCGGACCGGTTGGGCCGGGCGCGTCCCGGCCGCGTCACCCGCGCAACCTCTTTCGGAGCAATCTGTACGACAACTTGACCCACAACCCCATTTCGAGACACAATGTCTCACATTCGGCTCGGCGGGCCGGTCGAAACGTGCCACTTCGGCTACGGGGTCCGCCGCGCACGACGTACACATCCTTCCGGCAACGCACAGATGTGGAGAGGCAGATGTCTTCCGAAACCACGAAGAGACATGGATCGAAGATGCGGCGAGGAGGGGCGGTCGCGGTACTCATAGCGACCGTTGCCGCGCTGGTCAGCGTGTCCACGCCGGCGCAGGCCCGCGATCAGTACATCATGTACGGCCCCACCCGCCCCACCAACGGCACCAACTTCAACCCTGACATCCAGGCCCTGATGAAGGAATGCACCAGCAGGGACTACCAGGTCACGAACTCGGGAGTCGTCCCCTACGACGGCGGTTCGCGCGCCTACATCTGGTGCGCGTCCAAGCGCGGCTGACAGTCCGGCTCCACGGCGGCACGCGCCACGGACGCGCACCGACCCCCGTGTCGCTCTCGCGCCGCACCCCCCACACAGCCGGACAACGCGCTCACGCCCACGGCACCTCCTCCGCCATGCGTACGGAGACGTGGAGCAGCGCCATCGCGTCGATGACGAGCATCGTGACCCACTCGACCAGGGCCGGCGGCAGGTCGAGCGCGGCGGAATGCGGCAGCAACGCGGCTCCTGTGCCCGTCGGTCGAGACGTCGGACGCCTCCCCCCACAGCACAGGAACCTCCTGCGTTGCGCGCACCACCCGAGTCACCCGAGTCACCCGACCAGTGGCCACACCGAAAGGCCCGTCGATCAGCCCGTCGGCCGTACTCAGCCGCGGAAGCCGAGTATCCCGTGCAGGGTGGCGCCGCTGGTCGCGGTCGGTCCCTGTGTCGAGTTCAGCGTCGACTGCGCCGAAGCCTCCTGCGCGGCGGCCGGCTTCGGGTCGGCCGGCTTCTCGCAGGTGGCGTCGACCGTGCCCTTGCCGCGCGGCACCTTGCCGTTGGTGAGGTAGGTGGCCAGGTGCTTGTCGAGGCAGCTGTTGCCGCTCAGCGAGATGCCGTGGTTGCCGCCGCCCTGCTCGACGACCAGGCTGGAGTTCTTGAGCAGCTTGTGGACGGTGACACCACCCTGGTACGGGGTGGCCGCGTCGTCCGTCGCCTGGAACAGCAGCGTCGGCGGGAGCTTGGAGTTGGCGACGTTCACCGGCTTCAGGGACTTGGTCGGCCAGAACGCGCACGGCGCGTTGTACCAGGCGTTGTTCCAGGCCATGAACGGCGCCTTCTTGTGGACCGCCCAGTTGTCCTTGGTCCACTTCTTCCAGTCGCGCGACCAGGACGCGTCACGGCACTGCACCGAGGTGTAGATGCTGTAGCCGTTGTCACCGGAGGAGTCGATGGCGGCGAAGTTCTCGTACGTCTCGACCAGCGGGTCGGCGTCCTTGTCGTTCACATAGGCCGCGAACGCCTCGGCGAGGAACGGCCAGTAGCCGTTGTAGTAGCCGCCCGGGATGAACGTGTCCTCCAGCTCGGAGGCGCCCACCTTGCCGCCCGCCGGCTTCTTGGCGAGGGCCGCGCGCATGGCGTACCACTTGGCCTCGATCTTCTTCGGATCGGTGCCGAGCTTGTACGTGGAGTTGTACTTGGCGACCCACTTCGTGAACGCCTTGTGGCGCTTGTCGAAGGCGTAGTCCTGGTCGAGGTTGTCCTCGTACCAGACGCCGGTCGGGTCGACGATCGAGTCCAGCACCAGACGCCGTACGCGCGTCGGGTAGAGCTTGGCGTAGACCGCGCCCAGGTACGTGCCGTACGAGTAACCGAAGTAGTTGATCTTCTTCGCGCCGAGGGCCTTGCGGATCGACTCCAGGTCCTTCGCGGCGCTGATCGTGTTGACGTACGGCAGCACGTCCTTGTACTTCGTGCCGCAGGCCTTGGCGAAGGACTGGGCGCGCGAGACGTTCGCCTTCTCGATCGCGGCGGTGCTGGGCACCGAGTCCGGGCGCACGGGGTCGAAGTAACCCGGCTTGCAGTTCAGGGCGGGCTTGCTCTCGCCCACGCCGCGCGGGTCGAAACCGATGACGTCGTACTGCGCCGCCACCTTCTTCGGCAGCGAGGACGCGACGAACGAGGCCAGACCGGTGCCGCTGCCGCCGGGGCCGCCCGGGTTGACCAGCAGCGGGCCCTGGTACGTCTTCGAGGTGTGCGGTACGCGGGTCAGCGCCAGCGTGATCTTCTTCCCGCTCGGCTTCGCGTAGTCGAGCGGAACCTTCACCGACGCGCACTGCAGCGTCGGGGAGTTGTCCGTGGCGCACTTCTTCCAGGCGACCTTCGCGGCGGCGGCCTGGACGGTGTTGCTCGCGGCGGACGCCCCGCTGGCATTGGCGGGAACGGCACTGACCGTCCCGGCCAGGACCACGATGGCACCGCTCAACACGGCTGCGCTTCTTCTCATAGACATCTCTCAGAACGATGAGGGGGGTTCAGGTCCGCGAGGTACGCGGCCCGTGCCGCATGGTTCCGGATGAACCCGCCACACAAGCACTCATTAGACGAAGACTTGACCGAATTGAGTCATGGGATCCACTCAAGAACTTCACAGAACGGTGCACTTGAATCGATCCGGGCACCGGGCACCGGGCACCGGGACACCGGGAACCGGGACACCGGACACCGGGACGGGGGAGGGAGAATGCGCCGCATGGTCATGGTGAAGGGCGTCGACGCCCGGGGCATGCGGCACTGTGAGACGACGGCGCTGGGCGTGCTGCTGCGGCACCAGGGCCTCGACCTCTCCGAGCCGATGCTGTTCGGACTCGGCTCCGGACTGTCCTTCGTCTACTGGGACAGCAAGGCCATGGACTTCCCCTTCCTTGGCGGCCGGGTCAAACCGTTCGAGCTGACCAGGAACCTGGCCACCGCCCTCGGGCTCGATCTGACCGTCGAGGAGACCACCTCCGCGCGCAAGGCATGGCGGAACGTGGCGGCCCCGATCGACGCGGGCCGCCCTGTCGGCCTCCAACTCGACAGCTACCACCTGGACTACTTCGGCACCAAGGCGCACTTCGGCGGACACGTAGTCGCCATGTACGGCTACGACGACCGGAACGCGTATCTGGTGGACACCGCCCCGCAGGGCGGAGCCGTCACCACGAGCCTCGCCTCCCTGGCCGACGCCAGAGCCGCGCGCGGCCCCATGACCGCCCGGCACCGCTCCTTCACCCTCACGGCGCCCGACGACCCGCCGTCGCCGAGGGACCGGATCATCCCCGCGATCAAGACCTGCGCCGACGCCTTCCTGAACCCGCCCATCGCCAACCTGGGCCACCGGGGCATCCGGAAGGCCGCCGAGCGAGTACCGAAGTGGCTGCGGCGCGACGGCGATCCACGGGAGGGCCTGTGCCGCACCGCCGTCCTCATGGAACAGGCCGGCACCGGCGGCGCCCTGTTCCGCAACCTCTACCGCGACTTCCTGGCCGAGTCCACCGAACTGATCAACAGCCCCCACCTGCGCACCGGCCACACCCTCTGCACCGAGGCCGCCGCCCTCTGGACCCAGGTCGCCGCCCTCCTCGCCTCAGCGGGCGAATCCGGCGACGCGCGACTCCTGACGCAGGCCGCCTCCACCCTCCACGACCTCGCCCGCATCGAACACGACGCGATGCGAGCCCTCAGCCGGCTCTAGGGCACCGGGTCCTGCAGGGGCGCCGGGCCCGCCGGGGCACCCGGCGACCACCGAGCGCCCCCACTTCACCCCCTCTCACCTTCTCTCACCGCATCTCATGCCGTCGCTCGCCTCACGTGGCCGTACAACTCACACTCGGCGCACCTCCACCCCCGGGCGCGCCCCCGAACCCGAAGGTCGCCGAACCGCCCGCCGCCAGCGCGCCGTTGTGGGCGGCGTTGACGGCGGTGACCGTCGCCCCGCTCTGGGTGTACGACGCGTTCCACATGTTCGTGACCCGTTGGGCGCCGGGCCAGGTCCAGGTGACCTTCCAGGAAGTGAGCGCGGTCGTACCGGAGTTGGTGACCTTCACATCGGCGTTGAAGCCGCTGCCCCAGTCGCTGGTGACGGTGTAGGCGGCGGTGCAGGCGGGCGTGCCGCCGCCGGGGTCACCGGGATCGCCGGGGTCGGTCGGGTCGCCGGTCCCGGGTGGGAAGCCGGGGGCCTTGACGCTCGCCAGATAGCCGTCCTTGACCGTGTCGACCGTCTGCCAGTCGTCCTTCAGGATGCCGCCGGTGTCACCGGAGTTGGGGTTCCAGGACCAGAAGGTCCAGTGGAAGGAGTCGTTGCCGTAGGCGGAGGTCGAGCGGAGGTAGGTGACCAGGGCCGCCAGCCAGCGCTGGTCGATCGTGGACTGCAGGGTCGTACCGAATTCGCCGACCCACACCGGCGCGATGTTCTGCTTGAAGATGTAGCCCCAGTACCTGTCCCAGATCCCGGGCATGTTGGCCGGGAAGGACGGGTCGCTGAACCAGCTCTGCTGGGCGACGCTCGTGGCGTAGTCGTGGGCCGAGTAAACGACCCGGTTGGCGACATCGAGCTGTACGGGGTACTGGGCCACGCCCATCAGATTGCCGCCCCACCAGCCCGAGACACCGTTGAACGTCTGGACGCCCTCGACGAGGATCAGCAACTCGGGGTTGACGGACAGCACCGCGTTCCCGGCGCGCTGGGCGGCCAGCCGCCAGTCCCGGGCCGTGTCGCCGCAGCCCCAACAGGCGGGATCGTGGGGCTCGTTGTGGAGATCGATGCCGACGACCGTCGAGTTGCCCTTGTAACGGGTCGCCAGCGCCTTGAGGTTGGTGATCCATGTCGTCTCGGGGACGGCCGAGGTGTACCAGAGGGCCGACTGCCCCGCCGCGTCCGGGCGGTGCCGGTCGAGGATGACCTTCAGGCCGGTCTGAGCGGCGTACGCGACGATCTTGTCGAGCACCTGGAGGGAGGTCAGGCCCTGGAGGTCGGCGTTCTTGCCGTCGGAGTAGTTGACGCTGTCGGGCATGGTGCCGGGCTTGAGGATGTCGTCGCTGTAGGGCATCCGGATGGTGTTGTAGCCCAGCGACTTCATCTGGTCGATCATGCTCTTGTAGTCACGGGACCAGAGGCCGTGGGTGACGTGGTTGGCGGTCTCGAAGCCGAACCAGTTGATCCCGGCGATCCGGACCGACTGCCCGTTCGCGTCCAGGATCTGCCGACCGCTGGTACGCCAGTAACCGGCACCGGCAGCCGCCGCACCGACGTCCGCTCCCGCCCCCGCTCCGACATCAACTGCCGCGTCGACATCCGCCGTCGCGGCCCGCGCCGCCGCGCTCGCCGGGTGCGCGCCGCCGGCCAGCGGCAGCGCGAGCACGGCGGCGGTCGCGCACAGCGCGCCCAGGGTTCTCCGTAAGCTGCGGAACATTTCGCTGCTTCCTCCTCGGGACCCCGGGCCCGGAACCGGTGGGAGCGCTCCCACCACCCGTACCCCCCATGGAAGACAGGTCGCATGAACACGTCAAGGCGTACGGCGCCACCTGATACACCGGACGCCCCGACGCATGGCCATGACGACCCGCGTCACCGGCTCAGCTTCTGGAACCTCCGCACCGCCAGCGGCAGGAAGACCAGCGTCAGCACCAGCGGCCACACCCCGGCCATCAGCAGCGCGTTCTGCTCGACCCAGGAGTCCCCGCCGCCGACCGGCGTCCCGAACAACTCGCGGCTCGCGGCGGCCGTGGAGGAGATCGGGTTCCACGCGGCGATCCAGCCCAGCCAGTCGGGCATCAGCTGCGGGGCGACGTAGATGCTGGAGATCATGGTGAGCGGGAAGGCGACCGCGAACAGACCGCCCGCCGCCTCCGGGTTGGGGACCATCAGACCCAGCCACACCCCGATCCAGATCAGCGCGAAGCGGAGCCAGAGCAGCAGCCCGAACGCGCCCAGGAAGCCGGGGCCCGCGTCGGGGCGCCAGCCCATCGCGAAGGCCGTCAGCATCATGATGGCCAACTCGGCGCAGGCGGCGAGGAGATCGGTCACCCCTCGCCCCGCGACCACCGCCGAGGGCGCCATCGGCATGGAGCGGAAACGGTCGATGACCCCCTTGGTGGAGTCGTAGACCACCAGGGTCGCGGTGTTGATGAACCCGAAGGCCATCGTCATCACGAACATGCCCGGCATCAGGAAGTCCCGGTAGTCCCCGCCCCCGGGCACCTTCATGGCACTGCCGAAGACATAGCCGTACAGCAGCACGGACAGGATGGGAAAGCCCAACTGCCATGCGATGTTGACCGGTTGGCGCTGGTAGTGGGTGAGGCCCCGGCGGACGACGTTCCAGACGTCGGCGAGCAGCCAGTACGTACGCCCGCGCGTACCCGACACCTCCAGATCGACGACGCTCATACGGCGGCCCCCTCAATCTCAGTACCTTTGCCGGTCGCGTTCTTGCCGGTCGCGTTCTTGCCGGTCGCGTTCCCGTCGGCCGTGTTCCCGTCGGCCGTGTTCCCGCCGGTCGGCCGTTCCGTGCGGTGGCCCGTCAGGCGCAGGAACACGTCGTCCAGGCTGGGCCGGCGCAGGCCGATGTCCTCGACCCGTACGCCCTCGTCCTGGAGGGTGCGGGCCACCTCGGTGAGGGCCGAGACGCGGTCGGTCACGGGCGCGTGCACGCGCAACTCCGTGTCGTCGGACTCCGGTTCACCGTCCGAGACCCGGGCGACGACCTTCACCGCGCGCGGGATGTCGGCGCGCTCGGCGACGACGACCTCGATACGGTCGCCGCCGACCGTGCTCTTCAGCCCGTCCGGGGTGTCGTCCGCGATGGCCCGCCCCTGGTCGATCACGGTGATGTGCGAGGCGAGCCGGTCGGCCTCCTCCAGATACTGCGTGGTGAGCAGCACGGTCGTGCCGCCCGCCACCAACGCCCGTACGGATTCCCAGACTTCGCCCCGGCTGCGCGGGTCGAGGCCGGTCGTCGGCTCGTCCAGGAAGAGGACGGCCGGGGCGAGGATCATCGAGGCGGCGAGGTCGAGCCGCCGCCGCATACCGCCGCTGTACTTGCCGACGCCCTTGTCGGCGGCGTCGGTGAGATCGAACTGGTCGAGCAGCTCGACGGCCCGCAACTTGGCCCGCTTCCCGCCCAGATGGAACAGCCGGCCGAACATCTCCAGGTTCTGACGCCCCGTCAACACCTCGTCCACGGCCGCGTACTGACCGGTGAGGCCGATCCTGGCGCGCACCTCGCGCGGGTGCGCAGCCACGTCGAGACCGGCCACCGTCGCCCGGCCGCCGTCCAGCCGCAGCAGCGTGGAGAGGATGCGTACGGCGGTGGTCTTGCCCGCGCCGTTCGGGCCGAGCAGGCCGTGCACCGTGCCCGCGCGGACGGTGAGGTCGAAGCCGTCGAGCGCGCGCTTCTCCCCGTACCGCTTCTCCAGCCCTTCCGCCCGCACCGCGTATCCGTCGCCGCCCCCGGCTCCGCTTCCGTCGTTTCCTTCGTTTCCGGCGCTTCCGTAGCTCATGGTTCCCCCTATCTCCTTAATTGGGTACACCGTACCCGATTGCGCGTACGACGTACCCAGTTTTTTCGCGAGGACCTAAACTCGGGGCCATGACAAGGGGCAAGGGCGGTACGGGCGAGGGCGCACGCGGCCAGGGCGCGCGCGGCGACGGTAGGGAGGCCAGCGGCAGCGGTGACATCGTGCGCACCCTCCAGCTGCTGTGGGACACCGGCCGACGGCCCAGCCGCGGCCCCAAGCCGGCGCTCACCCTGGACCGGATCGTGGAGGCGGCCGTCCAGGTCGCCGACGCGGAGGGGCTGCACGCCCTGTCGATGCGCCGGGTGGCCACCGAACTCGGCACCGGCGCCATGTCCCTGTACCGCTACCTGCCCGGCAAGGCCGAACTGCTGGACCTGATGCTCGACCACGTCCAGCGGCCCTCCGGGAACCCCGCCGACCTGGGCGACGGAAGCTGGCGCTCAGCCCTGGAGGCGATGGGGCGCGCGACCCTCGCCCTCTACCGCCGCCACCCCTGGCTGCTCCAGGTCAACCAGTCCCGCCCGGTCCTCGGCCCGAGCGCCCTGGACGGCATGGAGAAGGTGCTCTCCCGTATCAAGTCGACGGGGCTGACCGACCCCGAGCTGATCTCCGCGATCATCGCCGTGGACGGCTATGTCGTCGGCGCCGCCCGTACGCAGCTCTACCAGCAGGAGGCGGAGCACCGGTCGGGCCTCACCGACGCGGAGTTCTGGCAGGCCCAGGCGCCCTTCCTCACCGAGCTGATGACCTCCGGCCGCTACCCCCTGCTCGCCGGCCTCTCGGAGGACGCCTTCGGCGCGGACTTCGACCACTTCGAGTTCGGCCTCCAGCGCATCCTGGACGGACTGGAGGTGTTCGTCGGCCGACGGGCCACGGACGCGGCCACGGACGCGGACGCGGACGCGGAGGGGTGACTCACGACGACGGCCGACTCATCACCACGGCCGGCTCACGATGACGACGGGCGGCTCACGATGACGACGGGCGGCTCACGATGACGACGGGCGGCGGAGCAGCCGCTTGAAGCCCCATACGACGACGACCGTGCCGGCGACGGCGAGCGCGCCGACCTTGAAGGTGGAGCCGGTGCCGTCGCCGCCCGCCGCGCCGGTGCCGGAGCCGCTCCCGTCGGAGGAGCCGGAGGACGAACCGGAGCCGCCGCTCCCGGAGCCGCCGCCGGGGACGTCCCGGGCGACGACCGAACTGCCCGACCCCTCACTGCCGTACATGATCTTCGAGCCGTCGGTCTCGAAGGTCACCGACTCCCCCTGCCGCTGCAACGGCACGCTCAGCTGCTCGACCTTCTTGATCTTGCCGCCGTTCCAGTCGTAGAGGATGCCGCCGAAGTAGGCGCGCAGGGCGAGTCGCTTGCCGTCCGGCGAGAACGCGCCGTCGGTGACCTCCAGATCGGGCACGGAGTCGATCTTCTTGAAGACGTTGGTGTCGGAGGCCGACAGCTCGGCCGGCCCCTCGTACAAGGACCCGCCCGCCTCGTTCTTGTCGGCGATGTAGACCCGCCCGGTCTTCGGATGCACCATCAGCGCCTCCGCGTCCCGCGCCCCGTCCTCGTACTTGACGACGTACTGCGTGGCCTTGACCGTCTGGTCCTTCAACTCCTTGGGCTCCGGCAGCTCGTAGATCCACACGTACGCCCAGGTACCGCCGAGGTTGTCGCCGATGTCGCCGACGTAGAGCTTGTTGTCCGGGCCCATGGAGATGGCCTCGACGTCACGGGGGGTGCCGACGCCCGTCATGGTGACCGTGGCGACCGTCTCGCCCGTCTCGCTGTCGACGGCGTAGAGGAACGCCCCGTCGTCGCTGTCGTTGTGGGTCCAGTAGACCCCGGGGTGCTGACGCGACGCGGCGAGACCGCTCGACTCGGTGATCCGCGAGTCCTTCATCGTGAACCCGTCGTCGTCGGCGACCGCGGGCGCGGCCGGGAGAGCGGCGAGCAGGACCGCGGCGAGACCGGCGAAGCCGGCGCGGAGGCGGCGGCGGAGGGGAGGGAGGGGGCGACGGCGCATGGGCCCAAGCCTGCCATCTCGCTCCGCTGGGTGGGGGTGGGGAGCGCCGTGGGGGGTCGGGTGCGTTGTCGGGTGCGGGTTCGGTGGGGGCTGGTCGCGCAGTTCCCCGCGCCCCTGAAAAGCAGGGGCTGCGCCCCATGCTTTTCGTCCCGAAAGGGCCGTAGGCCTCTTTCAGGGGCGCGGGGAACCGCGCGAGAAGCCCCACCGAACCCGCAACCGACAACGCACCCGCCCCCATGAGGCGCACGTGGCCAGGTTCACAACGCTCAGTGGGCCGCGCCCGCCTACCAGCCGGTAGCGATCGTTCATGATGAGCGCATGCTCAGGTTCATGCCCGTAGGCGACTCCATGACGATCGGAAGCGCCGGCGAACACACATGGCGCTTCCGGCTCTGGCAGCACCTGCGCACGACGTACGACGGCCCGTTCAAGATCGTGGGCCCGCGCGAGACGCTCTACGACAAGGCGCTGGACGCCCCCACGTCGTACGAGTACGCCGACACCGACCCGCGTTTCCCCCGCGCCCATCTCGCGGGCTGGGGCGAGGGCTGGCTGCACATGGCCCCGCTGATCGCCGACGCGGTCCGCCGCCAGCGGGCCGACGTCCTCCTCGTCTCCCTCGGCCTCATCGACCTCGGCTTCTACACGAACGCCGAGCAGACCGCCGAGAACACCCGCCGCTTCGTCGAGGCCGCCCGCGAGGCGAACCCGCACGTCCGCATGGTCCTCCTCCCGGTCACCCCGAACGTCCGCGCCGAGACCGACGCCCCCTTCGCCGCGCAGGTCGCCCGCTTCAACGAACTCCTCGCCAAGACCGCCGCCGACCTCGACGAACACCGCTCCCCCCTGCTCCTGGCCTCCCCGCCCCCGGCGTACGACATCCACTGGGACACCTACGACGGCACCCACCCCAACGCCTCCGGCGAACACAAGATCGCGTCGACCTTCGCCAACGCGATGCACGAGGCGTGGGCGCTCGGAGGCCCGTACGAACAGGCGTAGCCGCGACGACCACCGCCCCGCGCGTCCCGCGCCCGTTCCCCTCCCCCCGTCGTGCTCTCCCGATCGGTGACTTGATCGGTGACTTGATCGGCCACCTCCCACCCGCTTGGATGACCCGGTCGAACGGCACGTCGGCGAACGCGGGGCGGGGTGGGTATGGCGACGCGAGCGGAGCGGGACCGTGGGCTGGGGCCGGAGTTCCGCCGGCTGTGGGTGGCGTACACGGTCAGCGCGTTCGGTACGCGGCTGTCGTTCGACGCGTTTCCCCTGATCGCCGTGCTGGTCCTGCACGTCGGTCCGACGCAGGTCTCCGCGCTGGCGGCGACCGGTCTGGCGGTGGGGGCGGCGGTGGCCGTACCGCTCGGCCCCTGGGTGGAGTTCCGCCGCAAGCGCCCGGTGATGATCACGATGGACCTGGTCCGCTGTGCCGCCCTGCTGACCGTCCCGGTGGCCTACGCCCTCGATCTGCTCACCTTCCCCCAACTCCTCCTGGTCTCCGTGGTGGTGGCCGTCGCCGACATCACCTTCACCGCGGCGAGCGGTGCCTTCCTGAAGTCGCTGGTCCCGCCGGAGCACCTCGTGGCCGCCAACGGCCGTTTCGAGGCGACGACCTGGACCACGACCATGCTCGGCCCACCTCTCGGCGGCGCCGCGATGGGCGTCTTCGGCCCGGTCGTCACCCTGCTGATCGACGCCACCAGCTACCTCCTCTCAGCAGCGGGCATCCGAGCGATCGGCCGCCCCGACGACCAGTCCGACACCCCCGCGACCGCCCCACCGGGGCCCGTCACGAAACGGACAGAACCCCTCGCCAAGCCGGGGGAGGAGGCGACGGCGGGAGCGGGCGCGGCGACGGGGGCGGGAGGGGCGGCGGGGGCGGGAGGGGCGGCGGAAGCGGGAGCGACGACGGGGGCGGGCGCAACAGCGAAAGCGAGCGCGACGACGGAAACGAGCGCGACAGCGAAAGCGGGAACGGCGACGGGGGCGGGCGCAACAGCGAAAGCGAGCGCGACGACGGAAGCAGGCGCGACAGCGAAAGCAGGCGCGACGACGGAAGCAGGCGCGACAGCGAAAGCGGGGGCGCAAGCAAACGCGGCAGCCGGGACGCAAGCAAGCCCGGCAGCCGGGGCGCAAGCAGGCGCGGCAGCGGGAACAGGCGCCGCAGCGGGAACAGGCGCCGCAGCAAACGCGAGCGCGGCGACGGTGGCGCCGACGAACCGCTCCCCCCGTCTCCGTGCCGCCGACCTCCTCGACGGCTGGCGGTTCATCCTCGCCGACCCGACCCTGCGGCCTCTCTTCCTCAACACCGTCCTGGTCAACGCACTGATCATGGCGCCCGCGCCGCTGCTGGTGATCCTCATGGTCGGCGAACTCGGCTTCGCGCCCTGGCAGTACGGCCTGGCCTTCGCCGTCCCGTGCGTCGGCGGTCTGATCGGCTCCCGCCTCTCCCGTCGCCTCGTCGACCGGCACGGTCACCGCAGGGTGCTCCGGACCGCCGGAACCCTGCGGGCGTGCTGGGGGCTGTGGCTGGCGTTCATCGGCCCCGGCCCCGCCGGCCTCGTCCTCGTCATGGCCGTCGAACTGGGCCTGATCATCTGCATCAGCGTCTTCAACCCGGTGATGGTCACCCAGCGCCTCACCCGGACCCCGTCGGACCGCGTGGCCCGTGTCATCACCGCCTGGTCCGTCACCGGCAAACTCTCCACCGCCGCGCTGACGGCCCTCTGGGGCCTCCTCGCCGCCGTCACCACCCCCCGCACCGCGATCGCCACCGCCGGCCTGCTCCTCCTGACCACCCCCGCCCTCCTCCTCCCCTTCCACCGCCGCCCACCCGAGCCTTCCCCCGGCCAGGATCCCCAAGACCGCCGGGCCTCTCAGCCCCTCCCGAAGAACTGAGCCCGAGCGCCGTGCCGCCCCCGCTGCTCAGCCGCCCGCCCCCTCGTCCGACGACGAAGGGGGCGCCTCCCCACCCCACGGCACCGCGGTCGGCTCCGCGAAGAACTGCCAGATGGTGATGATGGCGATGATCTGACCGACGAGATAGGCGACCTGGAGGGAGTAGTACCGCATCTGGTAGACGGACAGCAGCAGTCCCAGTCGGCTCTGCCAGTAACGCCGTTCGCCCGCGAAGGTGTCGAGGTCGAGGGCGATCCCCGTGACGGTGAGGACGAAGAGCATCGTCAGGACGTAGAGCGCGACATTGGCCGCGCTCTCGCGCAGGAGCCGGGTGACGAGCACATCGAGCCCCACCGGTAGCGCGAAGGCCACGGCGGCCGGCAATGCCTTGACGGCGCCGCGCCGCCCCGGCAGCACCCGCCACAGCGCTCCCAGCACGAAGCCCGCCCCGGCGAAGGTGACCGTCCAGGAGACGAGGGTGGACGCGAGGCCGACGAACCCGAGCAGGTCGGAGAGGGTGTTCTGCCAGCCCTCCCCGCGAATCCACTCCGACCAGGTGTCGAGAACGGCGGCCGGAACCCCCGGCACGAGCGCGAACCGGGCACCGCGCACCCCATTGCCCCACCAGTCGTCGCGCGGCCCCAGGGCGAGAGCCGCGTCGACGACGGACACCTTGTCGGGCAACCGGTCGGGGGCGGCGCCGGGTGCGTCGTTCACCCGCCAGTTGTGCAGCCTGCCCAACCGCCTTTCCAGTTTCTCCCGTTCGGGCGGTGCGTCGCCGAAGAGCCCCTGGTCGAGGCGGCGCAGTTCGGCGTGGATCTCACGATAGGAGCGGGCCTTGTCCAGCAGCGTCCTGCGGGCGGCCGGTCCCACCACCGTGGACAGCGGACGTCTCGATATCTCGAAGGGCTGAGCGAGGACGGAACGGTGGGCGAACAGGGCCGTGGTCCAGTAGAGGGCCAGCGCGTAGAGGGGGATCCAGAGGAATTCGAGCAGGGCGTTGCCGAGGTGGTTCTCCGTGTCCAGGCCGACGGCGAGCGGGAAGAGGACCAGCAGCGGAACACGGTCCGCCGCATCGTGCAGGGGTGACAGGGCGGCCGAATCGTGCCAGACCCGGAGCACGGCGATCACAGCGAGGCTCGTGAGCAGCCAGCCGTGATCGACGACCAGCCAGTCCTGCACCCAACTGACCGCCCACATCGCTGTCCTGGCGAAATCGTCCCTGTGTTCCTCGCCGTACTCGGAGTCCATCCGGTCCATCAGCCAACTCGCCTGCTGCCAGTTGCGTTCGTTGGCCAGCGCCAGACATATGCCGATGGCCACCGTGGCCGACAGGACCGTCGACGCGGCAACCCTGAGCCGCAACCGTCGGTCCCGGCCGGGAAAGCGGCGGCTCGGCGGCAACAGCCGTCCGTCGACCGCCAGCCGCCAGGCCGCCGCGACGAAGGAGAGCAGCAGCAGAACCACCAGGCAGAACGAACCGGCTCCGTTGAGTGCGATCTCGACCGCCTCGTCGGCGTATTCGCCCTCCAGCGGCGGCGGAGTCGGGGTCGTCGTCGCCCACAGCGTGACCAGCCACAGCACCACCGCCGCCGGCAGCAGGCCGCCGATCACCCTCCGGACGGACCGTGGGGGACGGGCGAAGGAGAGCAGGACGACAACGGAGAGCAGGGCGAGACCGTGCTGGACGATCAGTTGGATCTCTATGTAGGCGGGCTGTCCCAGCAGTTCCAGGATCCGTTCGGTCAGGCCGTCCGCCGCGGCCAGCGCGTGGAGGGCGACGAGCGTCGGTGCCCATCGCCGCAGATTGTCCAGCGCGCGGACACGGGGATCGGTCGGTGAACCGGGTCGCCGCCGGTAGCGCCGCACCGCCGTCCGCAGCAGGGCCGCGAAGGTGGCCGCCCAGAGCACGATGCCGAGGAAGTCCAGCGCCACCGCGTACGGGTGGAAGCCCCACGCGGCCCATGCCCGCTGCCAGGGCGGCCGGACCGTGACGGTCACGGCGACTTCCTCGGGCAGTTCTTTCGAGGCTTCGTCCTGTTCCACCCATGCCAGGTCGTTCCGGTCCGGTTTGCCGGGCCGCCACACCAGCGCCGTGGCCCCTTCGCCCGCCCGGGGCTCGGGCTCCGCCCGCTCGGCTCCCGGCCGTCCGGGGTCCACCTTGATCTCGTCCCACCAGGCGCCCAGCAAGGGGTCCGGCGCGTCGAGCCACAGTTTCCACTCCTCCAGCCGCGTCGGCCGGATCCGCCACAGGCCCACCTTGACGGTCGCGTGGTAGTTGACCCAGCCGTAGGCCTTGTGGACGACACGGACCCGGCCGCCGGTCGAGGTGACGACCGGCGGCCGGGTCCGCTGCTCGTCCCAGCCCGGGTCGTCCCGGTCCGGCCCGAGGAGACAGGCCATCGCCTCGATGTACGGCCGGCTGTTCTCGCTGAGCAGCAGGTCCCGCGCCGGCGGCCAGGTCCCCGGCAGGTCGACCGTCAGCTCGGTGACCACCTTGGTGTACGTCTGGTCGTCGTGCTCCAACCGCACCGACGTACCGACCTCGGCCCCGGCCAGCTTCGCGCTCCGGCAGCGGTCGTCGGCCGACGCCTCCGCCGCCGGAGCGGGCCCCGCCGCCGTCACCACCCCGACCACAGCGGCCAGCACCGGCAGGATCCACGCGCACGCACGACTTCTCACCACACATGTCCCCCCGAACGGCACCCGTGCCGGACATCATGACCGCCGGGGTCATCGGGAAAACGGTGCGCCGGTCAGAACATCGTGTTGTCGTTCGCCGAGGTCGCCGGCACGTCCTGAAGGA
Source organism: Streptomyces phaeolivaceus (assembly GCF_009184865.1). Taxonomy (NCBI): domain Bacteria; kingdom Bacillati; phylum Actinomycetota; class Actinomycetes; order Kitasatosporales; family Streptomycetaceae; genus Streptomyces; species Streptomyces phaeolivaceus. The sequence goes on from NZ_CP045096.1 coordinate 4,509,683, forward strand.
CGTCCCCGTGTTCGACAATCTTCCCGTTCCGCACCCGGAACAGATCGAGGACGGCCTGGCCGCGCTCGCCCGGGGCGTTGTCGTAGTGGCTGTGTACGGCGACGAGGTCGCCCTCGGCGATGACGCGCTTGCGCGAGACGGTGAGGTCGGGGAACTGCCGGAAGTAGCCGCCCGGCCCGGCCCTGACCCCCGCCACACCGTCGGCGATGGTCGGGTTGTGCTGGTGGTACTCGGGGCCCCAGTACGTGTCGAGCGCCGACAGGTCCTTCCGTACCAGCAGCCGGTCGAACGCCTTCGTCACCGGCTTCTCGTTGTACGCGGTCGGCCAGGCCTGGCCCGGCTCGCCGGTGCGCGGCCGACCGACCGTGGAGAACATGTCGTTGCCGTTGGCCGAGGACTCCGGCACCTCCTGCGCCACGTCCCGGTGCTCGGCGATGCGCCCGCCCTGGAACCGGAAGATGTCGAAGACGGCCGAGCCCCGAGTGCCGGGCGTGAGCACGACGTTGGAGTGCACGAGGACGAGGTCGCCCTGCGAGACGACCCGCTTGATGTCGTACGCGGCGTCCGGGAACTGCCCGCTCACCGCTCCCGCGAGCCCCTTCAGCGTCTCCGCCCCGTCCGGGGCGAGCGGGTTGTGCTGGATGTAGTCCGGCCGCACGTAGCGGTCCACGACCGCCGTGTCGCCGTCCTCGAACACCCCCTTGAGGACTCGTACGGCAACGGCCTTCTGGTAGTGGCCGACGCGCGCGGCATCGCCGTGCGCGCCCCGCTCGACGATCGCGCGCGGTGCCGCGACGGCCGGGACGACGGCGCGGCGGGCAGGCGTGGTGGGGGACCCGATTTTCCTTGAAAGTTCAAGTTAATGACGCTTCCCGAAGGAAAGCGCCGACCCCTGGTCAGCGTCAAGATCCCGCTTGCCTAGAGCGCACTCCACCGCCTTGGCTAGGGAGTCATGAAGTACACACAGCTCGGACGCACTGGACTCAAGGTCAGCCGACTGGTCCTCGGCACGATGAACTTCGGCCCGCAGACGGACGAAGCGGACAGCCACGCGATCATGGACGCGGCGCTGGACGCGGGCATCAACTTCTTCGACACGGCGAACGTGTACGGCTGGGGCGAGAACAAGGGCCGCACCGAGAGCATCATCGGCAACTGGTTCGCCCAGGGCGGCGGCGAGCGCCGCGACAAGGTCGTCCTCGCGACCAAGGTGTACGGGAACATGGCGGCCTCCGCCGACGCCTGGCCCAACCACGACAAGCTCTCCGCCCTCAACATCCGGCGGGCCGTGGACGCCAGCCTCAAGCGGCTGCAGACGGACCACATCGACGTCTACCAGTTCCACCACATCGACCGGGCCACCCCGTTCGACGAGATCTGGCAGGCCGTCGACGTACTGGTCCAGCAGGGCAAGATCCTGTACGCCGGGTCCTCCAACTTCCCCGGCTACAAGATCGCCCAGGCCAACGAGACCGCAGCCCGCCGCGGCGGCACCATCGGCCTCGTCAGCGAGCAGTGCCTCTACAACCTCGCCGAGCGCCGCGCCGAGATGGAGGTCATCCCGGCCGCACAGGAGTACGGCCTCGGGGTCATCCCCTGGTCACCGCTGCACGGCGGACTGCTCGGCGGGGTCATCAAGAAGGAGGCCAAGGCCGGTCGCCGCGCCTCGGGCCGGTCCGCCGACGCCCTCGCCGACAGCGCGGTCCGCGCCCAGGTCCAGGCGTACGAGGACCTCCTCGACAAGCACGGCATCGAACCCGGCGAGGCCGCCCTCGCCTGGCTCCTCACCCGCCCCGGCGTCACCGGCCCGATCGTCGGCCCCCGCACGGCGGAACAACTCGACTCCGCGATCCGCGCGTCCGAGCTGGACCTGAGCGAGGAACTACTGACGTCCCTGGACGAGATCTTCCCTGGTCCGGGCCCGTCCCCGGAGGCGTTCGCCTGGTAACAGGGGCGCCGTACGTCTTCAGGCGCTGTCGTGCGGGCCGGTGGGGGCCGGTGGGGGCCGGTCGCGCGGTTCCCCGCGCCCCTGAAAAAGCGGGCTGCGCCCTGCTTTTCCGGCCCGAAGAGCACGGGGCGCAGCCCCGACTCTTCAGGGGCGCGGGGAACCGCGCGACCAGCCCCCACCGGCCCGCACCCGACGAACGACACAACGGCTACCTACCGACCGCCGCCGCGAGAGCGACCACCGCGAACATCAGCACAAGCACACCGGCCATGATCCGGTTACGGGTCTTCGGGTCCACCCCCCGAGCCTAACCGGCGGCCCCGAGCCGCCAACGGGCGACCACCTCGTACCGCGGCTGCTCCCCCGCCACCCCGGACGTCGGCAGCTCGCTGCGCACCAGCGCGAGGTCGGAGACGGTCCACGTCCGCCCGGCGAAGGTGTCGAGCGCGGCGACGTACGGCCGTACATCGGCGTCCGCCCGGCTGCGGGCCACCGTCAGATGGGGCCGGTACCGGCGGTGCTCCCCCATCGGCACCCCGGCCCTGCGCGCCGCCGCCTCCGCCCGGTCGGCCAGCAGCCGCAGCGCGTCGAGGTCGCCCTCGGCCCCGGCCCACAGCGCCCGCCCGTGCCCGAACTGCCCGCCCCCGCGCACCGCCAGCGGAAACGGCCCGCTCCGCCCGGCGGCCCGCTCCAGGCGCCGCGACAGCTCCGGTACGACGTCCTCCTCGACCTCTCCGTAGAAGGCGAGCGTGAAGTGCCAGCCGGGCGGCGCGGTCCACCGCAACCGGTCCGCACCGGCCGCCCCCTTCAACTCCCCCACCTTCAGGCCGAGTTCCTCGACGACCTCGGCGGGCGGCAACACCGCGGCGAACAGCCGCACGGCACTCGTCGCACTCATGCCCCCACCCTCGCAGCCCTAGGCCGCGGTCGTCACCGGAACCGCCGACCCCTCGGCCTGCTCCTTCGGTACGAACCGCACCTTCGGATGTCCGTGGTTCCAGCCCACCGAGAGCCGGAGCCCTCCGGCCCGGACGAGGACCAGGCCCACGACGACCGCGGCGGCCGTGGCGACGACACCGCCGGCGACGAAGCCCGCACGGGCGCCGTACGCGTCGGTGGCCCAGCCGGCGATCGGCGCGCCCAGCGGCGTACCGCCGAGGAAGACCATCATGTAGAGGGCCATGACCCGGCCGCGCATCGCGGGGTCGGTGTTCATCTGGATGGCCGTGTTGGTGGTGACGTTCACCGTCAGCCCGAACATCCCTATCGGGACCATGAGCAGGGCGAACATCCAGTACGTGGGTGCCAGCGCGGCCACGATCTCCAGCAGGCCGAAGGCGAGCGCGCCCCCGATCAGCACCCGCAGCCGCGCGGTGCCGCGACGGGCCGCGAGCAGCGCGCCGGCGACGGAACCGACCGCCATGAGCGTGTTGAAGAGGCTGTACGAGCCGGCGTCCGCGTGGAACACGTCGTCCGCGTACGCCGACAGCCAGACGGGGAAGTTGAAGCCGAAGGTGCCGATGAAGCCGACGAGCACTATCGGCCAGAGCAGTTCGGGACGGCGGGCCACATAGCGCAGGCCCTCCCGGAGCTGGCCCTTGGCGCGAGGAGCGCGGCGCACGGGGTGCAGGTCACGGGTCCGCATCAGCAGCAGGCCGGTGATGGGGGCGATGAAGGAGAGGCCGTTGTAGAGGAAGGCCCAGCCCGTGCCGACGGTGGTGATCAGCACACCGGCGACGGCGGGTCCGACCAGCCGGGCGGACTGGAAGTTCGCGGAGTTCAGACTGACCGCGTTCTGCAGCTGCTCCGGCCCGACCATCTCCGACACGAACGACTGCCGGGCCGGGTTGTCGACCACGGTCGCCATGCCCACGGCGAAGGCGGCCACGTACACGTGCCACACCTGGACATGTCCGGAGATCGTCAGCGCGGCGAGCGCCAGCCCCGTCACCGCCATCGACGTCTGTGTCACGAACAGCAGCCGCCGCTTCGGGAACCGGTCGACCAGCACCCCGCCGTACAGCCCGAACAGCAGCATCGGCAGGAACTGCAAGGCCATCGTCACGCCGACGGCCGTCGACGACCCCGTCAGGCTCAGCACCAGCCAGTCCTGGGCGATCCGCTGCATCCACGTGCCGATGTTCGACACGACCTGCCCCACGAAGAACAGCCGGTAGTTCCGCACCCGCAAGGACCGAAACATGGAGACCCGCTCACGCGCGACCGGGGCCGGAGCGTCGGGGGCGGAGGCCGCAGGGCCCTTGTCCGGGGCCGGGGCCGCCTGTTCGGGGGCCGGGGGGCCGGGAATCGCGGGCGGGTCGGTGGGCATCGGCGCCCGGGGCTTCACCGACCCGGCGGTATCCGGCGGTGCCTCCGGCACTTCGGCGGGGGTCGGCGGGGTCTCGTGGGCGGGCGGGGGTGCGGGGACGGAAGGTGTTCCGGGGCCCGTACTCAAAGGGGTTCGCCTCCTTGCGTGAAACGCGTGTACGTCGTGCGGTTGCGTAAGCCTCACCGCTCCTGTTCTGTCTGCTGGTTTTCGGGTCGGCCCATGCCCGCCCCCGCAGGGCGCACGGGCTGTCGGCAGGGGCGTACCGGCGGCCGATCCGGCGTGTCCCCACGGCTTCGGCGCATCCGGCGGCCGGGCGCGGGGTCAGAGATGCGCGAGCTTCTCCAGCACCGGCGCGGCGGTCCGCAGCGCGGACCACTCGTCCTCGTCGAGGCCCTCGACGAGGGTGGCGAGGAACGCGTTGCGCTTGCGCCGGCTCTCCTCCAACATCGCCTCGGCCCGCTCGGTCTGGGTGACCACCTTCTGCCGCCGGTCCTCGGGATGCGGCTCCAGCTTCACCAGCCCCTTGCTCTCCAGCAGGGCGACGATCCGGGTCATCGAGGGCGGCTGCACATGCTCCTTGCGGGCCAGCTCACCGGGGGTGGCGGTGCCGCAGCGGGCGAGTGTGCCGAGCACCGACATCTCGGTCGGGCTCAGCGACTCGTCGACGCGCTGGTGCTTGAGCCGACGGGACAGGCGCATCACGGCGGAACGGAGGGCGTTCACAGCGGCCTCGTCGTCGCCATGGTTCAGGTCAGGCATGTTCTTTAGCGTAACTCATTACTCTCGCTAAAGACCACCGGAACTCCACAGCCGTGCCCGTGAGACCCGCCACTCACACCGATCCAGATCCTCACGTCACTCATATGAGTGACTGGTACGCAGAACGTGACACAAGGCACCGGAACACAGCTGACCCTCGTACACATGGGGACCACTGTGCTCAGCCTGCGGATAGACGAGGAGCTGCTCGAACGGCTCCGGACCCACGCCGCGAAAAGGGGAATGAGCGTCCAGGACTACGTGATCGGGACGCTCATTCGGGACGACTTCGACGAGCGGTTCCAGACCGCCGTCGAGGAGACGGAGAAGTTCTACGGGGTGACGTGACGGGGGACCTGACGGGGGACGTCAGGGGTCAGGGGGGCGCCAGGGGTCAGGGGGGGCGCCAGGGCGGTGGCGGCGGTCGCTCACGTCAGACCCAGCGCCGGCATCAGGTAGTAGAAGCCGAAGACCGCCGCCACCACGTACATCGCGACCGGGACCTCACGTCCGCGCCCCGCGGCCAGGCGCAGCACGACGAAGGTGAGGAAGCCCATGCCGATGCCATTGGTGATCGAGTACGTGAACGGCATCATCACCATCGTCACGAACGCCGGAATCGCGATCGTATAGTCGGCCCAATCGATCTCGCGGACGGAGTTCGCGAGGATCAGGAACCCGACGGCGAGCAGCGCCGGGGTCGCCGCCTGGGAGGGAACCATCGTGGCGACCGGCGTCAGGAACAGCGCGACCGCGAACAACGCACCGGTCACCACATTCGCGAAACCGGTGCGCGCCCCCTCGCCCACGCCCGCCGTCGACTCCACGAAGCAGGTCGTGGCGGACGAGGAGCTGGCGCCACCGGCGGCGACGGCGATGCCGTCGACGAACAGCACCTTGTTGATCCCCGGCATCTGACCGTCCGCGTCGGTCAGCTTGGCCTCGTCGCCGACGCCCATGATCGTGCCCATCGCGTCGAAGAAGCACGACAGCAGGACCGTGAAGACGAAGAGGACGCCGGTCAGCACACCGACCTTCGAGAAGCCGCCGAAGAGACTGACCTCACCGATCAGCCCGAAGTCGGGGGTCGCGACCGGGTTGCCGGGCCACTTCGGCGTCGTCAGCCCCCAGGACCCGGCCGGCAGCTTGGCGACGGCCTCGATCACGACCGCGAGCAGCGTCATCGCGACGATCGAGATCAGGATCGCCCCCGGCACCTTGCGCACGATCAGCGCGAGCGTCAACAGCGCGCCGAGCACGAAGACCAGCACCGGCCAGCCGTTCAGATGGCCGTCCGCGCCCAGCTGCAACGGCACGGTCGTGTGCGCGGCGTCCGGGATACGGGTGACGAAACCGGAGTCCACCAGCCCGATCAGCATGATGAACAGACCGATACCGATGGAGATGCCCTTGCGCAGGCTCAGCGGCACGGCGTTCATCACGCGCTCCCGCAGCCCCGTCGCGACCAGCAGCATCACGATGAAACCGGCCAGCACGACCATGCCCATCGCGTCCGGCCAGGACATGCGCGGCGCGAGCTGGAGGGCGACGACCGTGTTCACGCCGAGGCCCGCCGCCAGCGCGATCGGCACATTGCCGATGACGCCCATGAGGAGCGTGGTGAAGGCGGCGGTGATCACGGTCGCGGTGACCAGCTGGCCGTAGTCCAGCTGATGCCCGTACATGTCCTTCGCACTGCTCAGGATGATCGGGTTCAGCACGATGATGTACGCCATCGCGAAGAAGGTGGCGAACCCGCCCCGGATCTCACGCGACAGCGTGCTGCCGCGCTCGGTGATCCGAAAGTAGCGATCGAAGGAGCCCTGCGGAGACTGCGGGGACCGCACGGACCGCCCGGACTGCGGGGACTGCGGGGACATAAGAGACCTCATCCCCAACGGGGAAGGGCGGACACCCACCGGTCACCCACGCACCATTGGAGTTTTCTACGAACAGAAGTAGCCAGCCAGAAACCGTTTCAGTATGAACATACATTGCGGGGAACACCATCTCCGCGCGTAGACCCGCGCGCCTCGTAAGCTGTGCCCCATGGCGAAGTGGACCCCCAAGCACGAGGCACCGGAGCCCCTTGAGGGCCCCGTGGTGCCGGTCATCATCGGCGGCACGATCCTCTGGCTCGTCCTCTTCGTCGTCCAGCTCCCCTTCTACGGCTGGTTCGAGGACCACGGACACACCTGGTGGGTCTGGACCTGCCTCGCGGGCGGCGGCCTCGGCTTCATCGGCATCTACTACGTCCGCCGCCGCGACGCCGCGATCAAACGCGACGCGGCACGCGACGCCGCCGCCGGGGCGGAGGCCGCGGTGTCCGCGGAGGCAGAGGAGGCAGAGGAGGCAGAGGAGGCAGAGGAGGCAGAGGCAAGGCAAGAGGCCGCCGAAGCCGACCGAATCGCAGCCAAGGCCGAGCCCGAGGCCAACGACGCGACAGCCCGCCCCACCCCCAACTGAGCCCGTCCGGCGATCGCCGACGGCACCCACCTCACCCCCGCCGCGTACGACCCCGGCATCACCGCGAAGCAAACCCCTCCTCCCCAGGTCGGATCTTTCGCGCACTCGGCGGGTGAAGCCCCAAATCCGCACGTACCGTCGAATGCATGACGCACATCGACGCGGGTACCGAGCTCGATCCTGTGCACCCCACCCCCGCCCCGGCCCCCGCACGGCCGGGGCGGGCGCGTGGGCTGACGGCGACCGAGGTCGCCGAACGCGTGGCCCGCGGCGAGGTGAACGACGTACCCGTGCGGAGCAGCCGCTCCATGGTGGACATCGTCCGCGCCAACGTCTTCACCCGGTTCAACGCGATCATCGGCGTCCTCTGGGTGATCATGCTGGGCGTCGCGCCGATCCAGGACAGCCTGTTCGGCTTCGTGATCCTCGCCAACACGGGCATCGGCATCATCCAGGAGTGGCGGGCCAAGAAGACCCTGGACTCCCTCGCGGTGATCGGCGAGGCGAAACCGACGGTCCGCCGGGACGGGGTCGCCGCGTCCGTCGGCACCTCCGACATCGTCCTCGGGGACCTGATCGAGATCGGCCCCGGGGACAAGATCGTCGTGGACGGCGAGTGCGTCGAGACCGACGGCCTGGAGATCGACGAGTCGCTGCTCACCGGCGAGGCCGACCCGGTCGTCAAACAACCCGGCGACCAGGTGATGTCGGGCAGCTTCGTGGTCGCGGGCGGCGGCGCGTTCACCGCCACGAAGGTCGGCCGGGAGGCCTACGCCGCCCAGCTGGCCGAGGAGGCGAGCCGCTTCACCCTCGTCCACTCGGAGCTGCGCTCCGGCATCTCCACGATCCTCAAGTACGTCACCTGGATGATGCTCCCGACCGCGATCGGTCTGATCATCAGCCAGCTGATCGTGAAGGAGAACGACTTCAAGGACTCCGTCGCCCGCACGGTCGGCGGCATCGTCCCGATGGTCCCCGAGGGCCTCGTCCTGCTCACCTCGGTCGCCTTCGCGATCGGGGTGATCCGCCTCGGCCGCAAGCAGTGCCTGGTGCAGGAACTCCCGGCCATCGAGGGCCTGGCCCGCGTCGACACCGTCTGCCTCGACAAGACCGGCACCCTCACCGAGGGCGGCATGGACGTCACCGAGCTGCGCCCCCTGGGCGGCGCGGACGAGTCGTACGTACGCAAGGTTCTCGGCGCGCTCGGTGAGTCGGACCCGCGCCCGAACGCCTCCCTCAAGGCCGTCATCGACGCCTACCCGGACAGCGAGGAGTGGCGGTGCACCGAGTCGCTGCCGTTCTCCTCGGCCCGCAAGTACAGCGGCGCGTCCTTCAACGAGGGCGGCGGCGAGTCCAGCACCTGGCTGCTCGGCGCCCCCGACGTCCTGCTCCCCGAGGACGACCCGGCCCTCACCGAGACCGAACGCCTGAACGAGGAGGGGCTACGGGTACTGCTGCTGGCCCGGGTGGGCCGCGAGCTGGACGACCCGGAGGTCGCCCTGGACGCGGAGCCGACCGCCCTCGTCGTCCTCGAACAGCGGCTGCGCCCCGACGCCGCCGACACCCTGCGCTACTTCGAGGAGCAGAACGTCCGGACGAAGGTCATCTCCGGAGACAACGCGGTGTCGGTGGGCTCGGTGGCCGGAAAGCTCGGTCTCACCGGCGAGGTCGTCGACGCCCGCCGGCTGCCCGCCGAGCGGGAGGAGATGGCGGCGGCCCTCGACTCGGGCACCGTCTTCGGCCGGGTGACCCCGCAGCAGAAGCGGGACATGGTCGGCGCGCTCCAGTCGCACGGGCACACGGTCGCGATGACCGGCGACGGCGTGAACGACGTGCTCGCCCTGAAGGACGCCGACATCGGTGTGTCGATGGGCTCCGGCTCCGAGGCCACCCGCGCGGTCGCCCAGATCGTGCTGCTCAACAACAGCTTCGCGACACTGCCGTCGGTGGTCGCGGAGGGCCGCCGGGTGATCGGCAACATCACCCGCGTGGCGACCCTGTTCCTGGTGAAGACGGTCTACTCGGTGCTGCTGGCCGTCCTGGTGGTCTGCTGGCAGGTCGAGTACCCGTTCCTCCCCCGCCACCTCACCCTGCTGTCCACCCTCACGATCGGCGTCCCGGCCTTCTTCCTCGCCCTGGCCCCCAACAAGGAGCGGGCGAAACCGCACTTCGTCCGGCGGGTGATGCGCTACTCGATCCCGGGCGGCGTCCTGGCGGCCGTGGCCACCTTCGCCACGTATCTGATCGCCCGCCACCACTACACGGGCGAGGGCGCCCTGGAGGCGGAGACCAGCGCCGCCACCCTCACCCTCTTCCTGATCTCCATGTGGGTGCTGGCGATCATCGCCCGCCCGTACACCTGGTGGCGCCTCGGCCTGGTCGCCGCGATGGCCGCCTGCTTCGTGGTGGTGCTCGTCGTCCCCTGGCTGCAGGACTTCTTCGCCCTGCGTCTGGTCGGTACGACGATGCCGTGGATCGCGGTCGCCGTCGCGGCCGGGGCCGCGGCGGCCCTGGAGCTCCTGTGGAGGTGGGTGGACCGCCGCTTCCCCGCGTGAACAGGCCGTTCCCGGGCCCTACTTCACGTACGGCCCTACTTCACGTACGGCCCTACTTCACGTCGACGTAGTCGGCCGTGGCGCTGACCGGTGCCGTCGTGGTCACGCCGGCGTAGCTGAAGCGCCAGTAGCCGTCGTACTTGGCGGTGCCGGTGGCCTTCACATTGCCGGAGGCGTCCGAGTAGACCGTCTTGACCGTGGTGTAGGTGCCGCTGCCCGCCTTGCGGAACTGCAGCTTGACCGGCTGCTTGGCGAAGGCCTTGTAGCTGTGGCTCTGCCAGTCGGCGCGGGTGAGCTTGCCCGTCGCGGTGACGGTCCTGCCCTTCTTGACCGGCTCCGGGGAGGCGTTGACGGTCAGCTTCGAGATCCGCTGGACCAGGGTGGAGGCGAGGTTGCCCTGCTCCTTGTAGCCGATCTTGGTGTAGTCGATCTTGTCGCCGGCGGGGTCCTGGCCGTTGAACGCGATGGCGTCGGCCCCCGCCTTCCAGGCCCCGGCCTGCGAGTTGAGCAGATCGTCCTCGCCGGGGCGAACGACGATGTCGCCCTTGCAGCTCTCCGTCGTGGAGGTGGCGACCTCGCAGGTGGCGAAGTCGTCGCCGAACAGCTGCGGGGTGTCCTCGTCGCCGAAGGTGCCGTGGTAGAGGAAGGGCTCGGCGAAGAAGTCCTCCGCGGTGACATCCACACCGGAACCGTGCGTCAGCGTGAACGAGACGGCCGTCGTGACCTTCCCGCCGATGCCGACCTTGAGGGACTTGGCGACCTTGAAGTTCGAGAAGCTGACGTTCAGCGTGTACGGCTTGCCGCTCGTCGCGGCCGACCCGGCGGCCTGCGCGGCCGGCACGGCGAGGGCGGAGAGGGCCAGGGCGCCGAGGGCGGCGGCCACAGTGGCTCTTGTGCGCATGCGTTCCCAAGTGGAGAGAGAGTGATCGTGGGGCCTTTTGGCCCGGATGATCAGAACACGCGTTCTTCACGCTCCCCGCCCTCTTCAGTCACCTCTTACGAAAGTCCGACTCCCGCCTTACGGAAAAGGCGCCGGCCCGGGAACCCCGGAGCCGACGCCCTGTCTCACCTGCCGCCGCGCACGACCTACTTCACGTCGATGGCGTCGGCCGTGGAGGTCACGGCCGGCGTGGTCGAGGTGCCCGCGAAGACGAAGCGGTACGAACCGTCGACGCCCGCCTTGACCGTGGTCTTGAGCGCGCCGCCGGAGCCGGACTTGATCGTCTTGACGTCCTTGTAGGTGGACGTGCCCTTCTTCTTGAACTGGAGCTTCACGGACTGGCTGGTGTAGCCCGCGAACTTGAGCGTGTCCCAGTTTGCGCGCGTCAGCTTGCCGGTGACCGTGATGGTCTTGCCCTTCTTGACCGGCTCGGGAGCGGCGTTCGTGGTCAGCGCGGCCTCACGCTTGACGCTGACGGAGGAGTACTTCTCCCGGATGTTGTAGTCGCCGTCGTTGGCCGCGGCACCGGCGAAGACGTGCCACTTGCCGGCCAGGACGTTGCTGTAGATGTTGTCCTTCGGGTCGGCCACGACGGTCACCTTGCAGGTGGACGTGGTCGCGTTGACGGTGGTGCAGGTGCCCGTCTCCGCGTCCGGGACCATCGCGCCCACGACGTCGCCGGAGTCGATGTCGTTGCCCTTCCACAGGAAGGCGTAGCCGTCCTCGATGCCGGACGGGTCGGTCGCGGTCACCGAGATGGTGACGCTCTTCTTCTTCGAGGTACCGACGACGATGTCCTTGCCACCGTTGACGGTGACCTTCTTGATGACGGTGTCGCCGACGACCTCGTCCGCGACGGCCCCGAACGGGGTGACCGCCGCGAGGCTGCCGGGCGCCTCGTCGGCCTGCGCGGCCGGCACGGCGAGGGCGGACAGGGCCAGGGCGCCGGAGACGGCGGCCACAGTGGCACGAATGCGCATGTATTCCCCACGTAGAAAGGGGACTCCGCGGCACGGCTGATGTCGCGCGGAGCCCGGTCGATCTCGTGAGCCAGTCGGCTCACAAGATCGGACACGTGACGGATGGGAATGGTTGTACGAGAGGTGAAGATATTTCGAGAATGTTGCGCAGATCACATCTCGCGGGTTTGGTTCAGTCGAATTTGGTTCAGTCGAACCAGCGGTCCCGGGCCAACTCCGCCGTCCTGGAAGGGTCTTCGAGCAGCGCGGCGACCTCGAAGCGGCGCGGCCACTGACCCGCCGACCAGGCGAGACCGGCCGCGACGCCCTCCAGGGTGGCGGCGTGCAGGACCCCGTCGCGGGTGCGGCGCCAGTCCAACTCGACGCCGTCGACGACCAGTTCCTCGTGCTCGAAGTACGAGGAGGGGGTGGCGGGGCCCAGCAGGACCCGTACCGGCTCCGGGACGTCGTGTTCGGTGCCCTCCGAGTCGACCTCGCCCGTCACCGACTCGCTGAGCCGCCGCACCTGGAACAGTTCGGCCAACTCGGCGGCCCGTGACGGCCGTACGGGGAGCAGGGGCACCCCGGAGGTGAAGGGCAGCAGGTCGGGCGAGTCGACGACCACGGCGTCGGTCGCGTCCACGACGGTCACCTCACCGTCCACGACCGCGCGCAACTCATCCGGAAGAGTGACCTGTTCGGGGTCGAGGTCGGCCAACGCCCCGTAGAGACCGTGCAGTTGTGCGGAGCCCACCGGCAGGTCCGGGTCGGCCAGCCGGTCCAGCAGTTCGGCGGCGCCGCCCGGCTCGTCGAGCAGCGCGGCCACCGAGGTGCGCACGCCCAGCGCCCGCAGGACCTGTTCGTCGTCGAAGCCGGTGGCGTCGGCCTCGTCGTACAGGCCGCGCAGCAGCGGGTCGCCGCCGGCCGCGAGCAGGCCCGCCGGGCGGCGGCCGTCGAGGACCGGGTGCCCGCGCAGCCACCAGGCGGTGTAGGGGCGGACCACCTCGTGCGTGCCGTCCGGGAGCAGGATCCGCACCGGCTGGACGAGGGCGTCGCGCAGCGGCGGCTTCGCGAGCAGGGCGAGCGCCTCGGGCCAGCGGTCCTCGTCGACGAGGTCCAGGTCGCGCACGGCCACGATCTCGGTGGCGACGGGCGGCACGGGGCTGTCCGGGAACCGGTCGAGGATGTCCTCCGACCAGACGTCCACCGCGTCCAGCAGCCCGGCGTCGTCGGGTTCGGCGAAGTCCCCGTCGCGCGGCTCCAGTTCGTCCGGGTCGAGAACGACGTCGGTGGCCCGTACGAGGGCGAAGTTCGCCAGAACCCCACAGGCGGCCAGGGGCTGTTCGCCCCAGCGGTCGGCCAGTTCGGCGTCCACGAAGGCGAGTTCGTCCTCGCGCATCACCCGGGCGAAGGGGCTGCCGGGGAGGACGAGTTCACCGGCGGGCGCCAGTTCGCCGTCCTCGTCGGTCAGGGCGAGGGCGCCGAGCCAGGGCTCGTCACCGGGGTCGAGGGCCGCGTCACGGACCAGCGCGAGGACCAGGTCGGCCAGTTCGTCGGCGTCCGGCCGCCCGTCCTCCTCGTCCCACACCCCGCCGTCGTCGTCCAGCGACGCGGCCACGGCGGCCCGCACCTGCGGGGTGGTGAGCACGGCCCGCGGGGTCGCGGGCAGGGCACCCAGCTTCTCCAGCAGGGGGTGCGCGGCGTCCGGGTGGGCGACCTTGAGGCCGAGGCGGGCGAGGGTCTCGGGGGCGGTCTGCGGGCCGTCGGGAGTGGGGAGCAGCACCTGCCGGGGGCCGATGGTCGTCCGGCCGTCCGCGAGCGGCACCGGCAGGCCCGACAGCCGGTCCGGCTCGACCCCGGCGAGGCTGTCGTACAGCCGCCGCCACCAGTCGGGGGCCTTCTCCAGGCCCGCGAGGCGGTCGATCGCGTCGCCCAGCGGCAGCCGTGCGACGCCCAACGTGCGCAGTTCCGCGCGCCGTTCGAGCCCGGCGGGCAGCAGGCTGGGCAGTACGTCGGCGAGGACCCGTACGGTCTCGGCGCCGGCCCCCTCGACGACCTCGGCGTCCCGGGGCCGGATGGCCGCGGACGTCTCGGAGATGTCCGGGATGCCGGAGATCTCGTCCGGCTCGTCGCCGGGTTCCGGGGGTACCGCGCGCGGCAGGAACGCGGTGCGCGGCAGCCGCTCCAGGATCGCCTGGCGCAGCGACCCGTCCAGCTCGCCCCTGCCCAGCGGGCCGGGCACCAGGTCGATGATCCCCTCGGCCACCGGCTCCCAGGCGGCGAGGAGCGCGGCGTACGCGTCCGCCGCGCGCTGCACCAGGAAGTCGGTGAGCGGCCCGGGGGCGGCGTGCCGCCGGGTCGTGTCCAGCGGGAAGGAGGCGATGAGCAGCGCGGGCACACCGAGGGCCTCGTCGCTGGGGGTGGGCGCGTGCACGACGGCGCTGGTGCGCGGCCGGACCGGCGCCCCGTCGGGCCCGGTGGGCACGGCCCAGGTGACGGACCAGTACGGCCGCAGCCGCTCCTCGACGGGCCGGTCGGCGAGCAGCGCGGCCTCGATCGGTCCGTGCGCGGCGGCGGTGCGCCAGCGCGTGACCCCGTCCCGCGAGTCCTCGACGACGACGTGCGCCCCGTCCACGCTCCGCCGCAGGGTCCGTACGTCACCGGAGCCGACCTCGATGACGACCTCGTCGAGGCCGGGCAGCGCGAGCAGCAGCGCGTCGTCGACCGCGTGCAGCAGCCGCTCGGCGAGATCGGCGGCGGCGGTGTCGCGCAGCGGCAGGATGACGACGGTGTCGTACGTGTCCGGGGCGGTCCCCTCGGCGGCGAACGGCAGCCGCAGCAGCGGCACATGACCGTCCCGGCGGCGGATCTCGTCCCCGAGGCCGGGGCTGTGCCGGGCGGTGTCGGCGGCGAGCAGCCGGGCCTCGGCGAGCGACCAGCGGATACCGCCGTGCCGACCGACGACGGCGGGCTCGTCGGTGACGGCGAGCACGGCGGCGAAACCGACGCCGAACCGGCCCACCGCGCCGTCGTGACGGCCGTCGGTGCCGTGGGCCGGCTCCCGCTTCGCGGACGCCCGGAGCGTGGACAGCGACTCGACGCCGCCCGCGTCCAGCGGGGCGCCGGTGTTGGCGGCGACGAGGACGCCGTCGCGCAGGGTCAGCCGCAGCCGTCCCGGCACCTTGGCGCGGGCCGCGGCGTCGGCGGCGTTCTGCGCCAGCTCCACGACGAGGCGGTCCCGGTAGCCGCCGAGAACGAGATCCTCCTCGGCGTTGGCGTCCTCACGGAACCGGGCCGGACTGGTGGCCCAGGCGTCGAGCACGCCCCGCCGCAGCCGCGCCGTCCCGAACGGGTCCGCGCCCTCGGCCGCCGGCCGCACGAACTTGCTCACGGTTCACTTCTCCCTGTCGCCTGGTGTCCACGAAGGTACCGGGTCGCTGCGCTGCCTGGGCCGGGCGACCAGGGGGGTGGGGGGTAGCTGGTACGTGGGCGGGTGCGGGTGGGTGGGGGCTTCTCGCGCAGTTCCCCGCGCTCCTCGAAAAGCAGGGGCTGCGCCCCGTGCTTTTTGCTTCTGGGGGCGCGGGGAACTGCGCGAGAAGCCCCACGCACCCGCACCCGCCGACGAGACCCGAACCCCCGAGCTATGAGGCGCCCCTACGAATGCCCCAGATCCGCCTCGGCCTCGGTCTCCTCCGACCCCACGGACACCGACCCGGAATCCGGCGACGGCCGCAGCGGGAAGGGGTCCACCCGGGTCTCGTCGAGGCGGGGCGGGGCCGACCGGGGCGGGGCCGGCATGACCGCCGCCTCGGAGTGCCCCCCGCACCCGTACGTCAGGGACACCATCCGCCCGTCCGCCGGGGCGAACTCGTTCGCGCACACCCCGAAGGCCTGCCCGAGGGAGCCGCCGATCGGCACAAGGAATCCACAACTGACACACGCGGCGGGCGCGGCCTGCGCCATCGCCGTCTTCGCGCCGAACCCTTCATCCCAGCGGTCCGCGGCCGTGTGCAGCCCGTACCGGGACAGGACACGGGCGCGCCGCATGCCGAGTTCCTCGGCGACGGCCGCGATCGAGCCACGGGTCGGCGCGAACGGCAGGTTCGCCGGCACCCCGCCGGTGACCTCGGCGTCCTCCGCCTCCACCAGCTCGGCCATGTCGTGCGAGACGGGGGAGTTCGGCAGCGGTTCGTCCTCGCCGGAGTACCCGGGCTCCAGGCGCAGATCCTCGGCGTCCGTGGGCAGCAGGTCGCCGGGGCCCATGTCACCGGGCCGGAGCCGCTCGCTCCACGGCACCCACTCCGGTGCGAGCAGCGCGTCGGGGCCGGGGAGCAGGACGACCTCGTCCAGCGTCACGAACTTCGACCGGGAGGCGCGGGCGACGGTGACGGCCCAGCGCCAGCCCCGGTAGCCCATCTCCTTGCATTCGAAGAAGTGCGTCACGACCCGGTCGCCCTCGGAGACGAGCCCCGCGTGTTCGCCGACCACGCCTGGCGCGGCGGCCTCCTCGGCGGCGGAGCGGGCGAGGTCGACGGCCTCGGCGCACAGACGGTCGGGGGTGCGGCTTCGCGTTGTCGCTGCGCTCACAGGTATCGCTTCTCTCCTACGCCGTCTCACGAGTGCGCCTCCCTCGGCGGGGGGTGCGGACGGAGCGGACCAGTGGGCCGCGTCGACGTCCGCGCCCGATCGCACTCGGGCGCACCTATGTCATCCATTCTGCGGGATGAACGAGAGGCGCGCGGCCGAGAACAACCGCCGCAGGCGCGCTATGCACGCTACCTTCTCCCGGGCTCCACGCCCACACCGACGTACGGTTCCGCTCCGCCGGGGTTGGCTGGAACGGGGCGCATGAGGGGTGGGGTGGCCAGGTCGTCGGGCGTCTGCGGGTCCGGTGGGGGCTGGTCGCGCAGTTCCCCGCGCCCCTGAAAAGCACGGGGTGAGCCCGGGACACCCAAGGGGCGCGGGGAACTGCGCGAGAAGCCCCACCGGCCCGCACCCGACAACACACCCCCCTGCCCGTCCCGCAACGCGCCCCACAGCCATCCGAGCGGTAAACCCACTACGCCTCCCCTTCTCGGGGCACTATGACGAGGTGACCGGCGCCGAGCGGAGCGGAGCGCGCGGATCGGGCCGGGTGACCGGCGCCGTCCGCTCGGTGGGCCGCGCCCTGCACCTCCCGGTCACCGGCCCGGCCCGAGGCATCCGCAAGGCCACGCACGCCCACGGCGCCGGCGAGTCCGGCCTCGGCAAACTCATCGAACTGCACGGTGTGAACGGCGCGGGCGATGTGATGATCACGATCTCGCTCGCCTCCACGGTCTTCTTCTCGGTCCCCACCGACGAGGCCCGCGGCCGGGTCGCCCTGTATCTCGCGATCACCCTCGCCCCCTTCGCCCTCCTCGCCCCCGTCGTCGGCCCCCTCCTGGACCGGCTCCCGCACGGCCGCCGCGCCGCGATGGCGGGCGCGATGCTGGCCAGGGCGTTCCTCGCCCTGATCCTCGTCGGCGCCGTCGAGACCGGCGGTATCGAGCTGTATCCGGCCGCCCTGGGCGTCCTGGTCGCGTCGAAGGCGTACGGCGTGGTCCGCAGCGCGGTCGTCCCGCGCCTGCTGCCGCCCAAGTTCTCCCTGGTGAAGGCCAACTCCCGGGTCACCCTGTGCGGGCTGCTCGCCACCGGTGTCGCCGCGCCCATCGGCGCCGGACTCCAGGCGCTCGGCCCGCGCTGGCCGCTCTACGGCGCCTTCCTGATCTTCGTGGCGGGTACGTTCCTCTCCTTCACGCTGCCCGCGAAGGTGGACTCGGCGAAGGGCGAGGACCGGGCCCTGCTCGCCGCGGACCCCGAGCATCTGCACGGGCCGCACCGCAGCAGCACCCTCAAGCGGCCGGGGCTGCGGACGGTCGGCCCGGCGGTCACCCACGCGCTCGCCGCGAACGCCGCGCTGCGCGGTCTCTCCGGCTTCCTGATCTTCTTCCTGGCGTTCCTGCTGCGCATCCATCCGCTGCAGGGGCAGAGCGCCGCCGTCTCCCTGGGCATGGTCGCCGTCGCGGCCGGTGCGGGGAACGCGCTGGGCACGGCCGTCGGGGCGTGGGCGAGACAGCGGTCGCCGGAGCTGATCATCGTGACCGTCGTCGGTGTGGAACTCGGGGTGGCGATCACGGCGGCCCTGTTCTTCGGCTGGTTCTTCGTCGCCTTCCTCGCCGCGGTCGCCGGTTTCTCGCAGGCCCTGTCGAAGCTGTCCCTGGACGCCCTGATCCAGCGGGACGTCCCCGAACTGGTCCGCACCTCCGCCTTCGCCCGCTCCGAGACGCTGCTCCAGATGTCCTGGGTGGTCGGCGGCGCCATCGGTATCGCCCTCCCCCTCAACGGCACCCTGGGGATGGCCGTGGCCGCCGCGATCGTCGCGGCCGGCTGGCTCACCACGGTCCGCGGTCTGCTCTCCTCCGCCCGCCACGGCGGCGCGCCCCGCGCACGCGTGGCCTGACCGGCGGACCCCCCGCGCCGCGCCGGGCGACCCGGCACGCCGTACCCCACGTAGGGGCACCCCTGGACATGCCAGATAGCCTTCGCCCATGACCTTCCCGCGTTCCCGTCGCGCCGCAGCCACTCTCGGCGCCGTTTCCGCCGGACTTCTCGTCCTGTCGGCCTGCGATGAGCCGACGCCGATGGCCACCGTCACGATCGGCACCGACTCCATCAGCTCCGAGGCCGCGTGCTACCGGACCCTCGACGCCGCCCAGGCCAGGGAGTGCGCGCAGGAGAAGCCCTCCAAGTCGATCGAGCTGCCGGAGGGCAAGGCCCTGCGCATCGGTGTCGACCCCGAGGTGGCGGACACGGGCTGGGCGCTGTGGATCAACGGCGAGCAGGCCACCAGCGAGACGTTCGACAAGACGTACTGGTCGTTCGAGAACCCCGGTCTCTTCGCCGCCCAGCCCGGCCAGACCGCCCAGAAGTCGCTGACGATCAGCATCGTCGAGCAGAACGAGGCGGGTTCGCAGATCAAGGGCGTGTGGAACTTCGAGCTGAAGAACCCGGACGCCTGATCCGCTGCCGCCGCCCATGCGCGTCCTCGTAGCCACCGCCGTCCCCGCCGAACGGGACGCGGTGGCACGAGCGTTTGCGGGCCCCGCCGCCGAGCTCCGGCTCCCGGCGGCGACCCTCCACACCCACCGGGCCTCCGGCCTGGAGTACGACCTCCTCGCCGCCGGTGTGGGCCCCGCCCTCGCCGCCGCCTCCACCGCGGGGGCGCTGACCGCGGCGGTGCTCGCGGGGCGGCCGTACGGGCTGGTCGTGTCCGCCGGGATCGCCGGCGGCTTCGCGCCCGGGGCGCCCCTCGGCTCGCTGGTCCTGGCCGACGAGATCACGGCGGCCGATCTGGGCGCCGAGACAGCCGAGTCGCCGGACGGCTTCCTCCCGGTCACCGAGCTGGGCTTCGGCACCGTCACCCACCGCCCGCCCCCCGTGCTCGTACGCGCCGCCGCGACCGCCACCGGCGCCCTGACCGGCACGGTGCTGACCGTCTCCACGGTCACCGGGAGCGCGGGGCGCGCGACGGCCCTGCGCGCCCGCCACCCGCGTGCGCTGGCCGAGGCGATGGAGGGCTTCGGGGTCGCCGAGGCCGCCGCCGCGCACACCACGCCCGTCCTGGAACTGCGCGCCGTCTCCAACCCCGTGGGCCCGCGCGACCGCGCCGCCTGGCGCATCGGCGACGCCCTGACCGCACTCACCGAGGCCTTCGGGAAGCTGACGCCCGCACTGGAGAGTTGGAACCCATATGACCCCCAAGAGCCGTACGAGCCCCACGAGCCCTGAGACGCCGACCGGCACGCTGCGGATGGCGTACTCGCCCTGCCCCAACGACACCTTCGTCTTCGACGCCTGGGCGCACGGCCGGATCCCGGACGCGCCCGCGCTCGACGTGACGTTCGCGGACATCGACATCACCAACGGCATGGCCGAACGCGGTGACCTCGACGTACTGAAGGTGTCGTACGCCGTCCTGCCGTACGTCCTCGACACCTACGCGCTGCTGCCCTGCGGCGGTGCGCTCGGGCGGGGTTGCGGGCCGCTGGTGCTGACCCGGGAGCCGGGCACGGACCTCACCGGCCGTACGGTGGCGGTGCCGAGCGAGCGGTCGACGGCGTATCTGCTCTTCCGTCTCTGGGCGGCGGACACCCTGCCCGGCGGGGTCGGCGAGATCGTGGTGATGCCGTTCCACGAGATCATGCCGGCCGTGCGGGACGGGAAGGTGGACGCCGGTCTCGTCATCCACGAGGCCCGCTTCACGTACCGGAACTACGGCCTCCACAAGCTCGCCGACATGGGCGAGCACTGGGAGGACACGACGGGGCTGCCGATCCCGCTGGGCGCGATCATCGCGAAGCGCTCGCTGGGCGCGGAGACGCTGACCGGTCTCGCCGAGACGATCCGCGCCTCCGTCCGCGCGGCCTGGGACGACCCCGAGGCCTCCCGCCCGTACGTCCTCGAACACGCCCAGGAGATGGACCCGGCCGTCGCCGACCAGCACATCGGCCTGTACGTCAACGAGTTCACGGCCGACCTCGGCACCGACGGCTACGCGGCGGTCCGGGGCCTGCTCACCCGCGCGGCGGCCGAGGGACTGGTACCGCCCCTCGGCCCGGACGCACTCCGATTCCCTTGAGAATCCTCGGGGTTGACGTGCCTACCCGTCGCTATACGTCCAACTGGTCGGCCACGGCGCGCAACAGGCCCGCGATCTGCTTGCCCGCGGTGCGGTCGGGATAGCGGCCCCGCTCCAGCATCGGCGTGATGTTCTCCAGCAGCGTCGTCAGATCCTGCACGATCGAGGCCAACTCGTCGGGCTTCTTGCGCTGCGCGGCGGCGACCGAGGGGGCCGGTTCCAGAATCGTCACGGAAAGAGCCTGGTCGCCGCGCTGACCCGCGACGACTCCGAACTCGACCTTCTGGCCCGGCTTCAGGGTGTCGACACCGGCGGGCAGTACCGAGGAGTGGACGAAGACGTCACCGCCGTCGTCACGGGAGAGAAAGCCGAAGCCCTTCTCGCTGTTGAACCATTTGACCTTGCCAGTCGGCAAAGCACACACTCCCTCGATCCGTCCCGGACGCCATCCGGACGCCGTTGAGCTGGCGTCGCACCAGCCTACCGGGGCCTACCCCAACCAAACACGCCCTTAACCACGCCAGAAGCGAGACTGAGCCCCGCCTGTGTCGGCAGAGGCGCAAAGTGGTGCAGGAAGTATGAGGGAACAAGTCTTCCCTGCCGAAACCTGTCCAGAGAAACTGCCTTCAGGACATCGGCGTCGGAAACTGCGTGTCAACTCCCGGGGACCGAAGTTCCGGGCTTGCTGCTCGGGTTCACCGATGGCTTCGGTGAACCCGGCTGCGTCCGGCTCTCGCACTCAATGGTGTCGCCGGTCAGGCTATGAGGGTGAGGGCAGGGGCCTGTGACTCGGCCCCGCGGACCCACGCGTACCAGCCGCGGTGGCTGATGTCGTGGGACGCATTGCGGTCGGCGTGCTCAGCGAAGCCACACGACCGGCAGACGAACACGGCCTGCGAGGGCCGGTTGGCTTTCTCAATGTGGTGACAGCGGGGGCATTCCCGGCTGCTGTATGCCGGATCGACGTGGACCACCGGAACGCCGGCGCGTTTCGCCTTGTAGGCGATGAACCTGCCGAGCTGGTGAAAGGACCAGGAGTGCGGCGTGACGCGCTGGGGCTTTCTCAGCCGTGCCCGTTCGCGGATCCCCGTCAGGTCCTCCAGGGCGATTCCGCGACCGGTGCTCCCCCACTCTCGGCTTCGCTCGGGCGGCAGGTGCCCCCATTGCCTCCGCCACGATGCGCTTACTGATCCGGTGATTGATGTCGCGGGCCCTGCGTCTCTCCTTGCCCGCGCGCTTCTTCGCCCGCCGCTCGGCGGACTTGCTGTTCTTCTTCTGCAGTTTCGTGCGCAGATTCCGGTCCGCTTCGCGGCTCCGGTTCAAGCGGCGCCCGCAGTACCGCTTGCCGCTGGAGGTGGTGGCGATGTTGACGATGCCCAGGTCACCAGCAGATACCACTGCCCGTCCCGGCACAGCAGATCGGACTCGCCGTTGCGGTGCGCGGCCACCACAGCCACCTGCCCTGGCTCTCCGGTGAACGCGACGTTCTTCATCCTCCCGGCTGTGGTCCAGATCGACACCGTGCGCTGCTTGTGCTGCCAGGACAGCATCCGGTCGTCATAGGACCGCGACCGCTACACCGCTTGCCCCTCGCTGGGAACTACCCTGGTCGGGTGCGTGACAAAACCCAACCGAATTCCGCCGAACCCGGTGACCGGCTGATCCGTGCCGGTGTCATCGTCTTCATCGTCGGCGCCGTGGCCACACTCGTCACCGTGGCCCCGCTGTTCCTCGGAACGAACCCATTCCCCACCTACATGTTCGTCCTGAGCATGCTGATGGGAGTCGGATTCCTCATCGCGGGAGCGGGAGTCCTCCAGTCCGCCGCGGCGGGCCGCAGAAGGGCACGCGAGGCGCGTTTCTAGCCACCGGCGCCCCGCTGCCGATGTCCGGCTACCGGTGGCGGTGGGTCGTGAACCACTCGGGGAACGCGGTCAGATCCGTGAGGACGACATCGGCGCCGGCCTCGCGCAGCTCCCGCTCGTCGCAGGGCCCGGTGGCGACGGCGACCGAGTACGCCTGTGCCGTGCGCGCGCCGCGTACGTCGCCGGTGTGGTCGCCGACGTACACGGTCGCGCCGTGCTCGCGCAGCGCGTCCGCCTTGGCCTCCGCCCACAGGTCCCCGACGAGTTCGTCGGGCTCCATGCCGAGGTGCTCCAGGTGCAGCTTGGCGTTGGGCTCGTACTTGGCGGTGACCACGATCGCCCGGCCACCGGCGGCCCGGACCGCCGCGATCGCCTCCGGCGCGCCCGGCATCGCGGGGGTCGCGGCGATCGCGATCGCCGGGTACATCTCCCGGTAGAGATCCGCCATCGCCGGGATCTCCGCCGCCGGGAACCAGTACGCCAGCTCCTCCGCGAGCGGCGGCCCCAGCCGGGTGATCGCCAGATCGGCGTCTATGTACGCCCCCGTCCGCGCCGCCAACGCGACATAGCAGGCGTGAATCCCCGGCCGCGAGTCGATCAACGTCATGTCGAGATCGAACCCGACGGTCAGTACGCGAGAGTCCATGACGTCCATTGTGCGGTGGGTGGGTGAGTACGTGCGGGCCCGGTGGGGCTGGTCGCGCAGTTCCCCGCGCCCCTCAAAGGCAACCCGGGCTCACCCCACGCTTTCAAGGGGCGCGGGGAACGGCGCGAGAACCCCCACCGAACCCGCACGTACCCACCCGCCCCCGCGCGAAGCGCGAAAGGCGGGTCGAAGGGGCGCAGCCCCTGGGGATGGGACGGGTAGGGGCGGCGGGGGCGAGAGAAAAGCCCGCTCAGCGGGCCCGCTGGGAACGCCACAGCAAATACAGCGCCGAAGCCACGGCAGCCACCCGAAGCACCCACGGCCAAGTCCCGGCAACCGCGTCGTTCATCTGCCCCTGAGCGATGGGATCCCCCCACCGCCCGTCACTACGCCCCCACAGCCACACCACCCCACCCGAGGCCACCACCCCCGGCACCCCCATCACCGCCCACTTCGACTCCGCCGGCGACAACCTCCGCGACAGATAGGCGATCAACCACCCCAGCCCGAGCGGCACCAGACTCCCCATGACCGCCCCCGCGACCAACAACACGGCCGCCAGCAGCAACAGCGGATTGCTCCACCCCGCGCCCCCACCCTCGCCCGCACCACCGCCCCCACCCCGCAACCGAGGCAACGGCAGCCGACGCCGCCGAGGCGCCTCCTTCTCCTCCACGACGGCCGCCGGAACGGCCGCCGGAACAGCCTCCTTCTCGACCGCCCCCCGACCGGCGGCGCCCTCCCCCTTCACCGGCGGCGGCTTCAACAGCTCCGGAATCTCCACACCCCCGACGAACCCCGGCACGGAGTCCCCGAGCCCGAATCCGATGTCCGCGCCCCCGGGCCCCCCACCCCCACCGACCCGCCACCAGTCGGGCTGCACATCCCCGTCCCCCAGCTCGTGCAGCGGGGCGAGATGCGGCGGAGCGGCACCCCCCGCCCCCGGAGAGGCCGGCGCGTCGTCGGCGGGACGGGGTCGCGGCACGACCCGCCGCAGCCCCCGGGCCTTCCCCCGGCCCCGCTCCCCGGCGTCCTCGGCGTTCTCGTCGGCGGCCCCGTCCCCACCGGCCGCCCGCTGTACGGGCACGGCGGCGGTCCGGGGCTCCGGTACGTCACCGGGCGCGCCCGCCGCCTCGACGACCTCGTCCGGCGTACCCAGGCGGGCGATGATGCGGCGCACGGCGGCCGGGCTGTCCACGGGCGCCTTCGCCCGGCGCCGGTCGATCTCGTCCCGCAGTCCCGACACCAGACGCATCCGCGTGCCCGACGGCAGCTGCCGCCGCTGAGCCAGATCACCGACGCGGCTCAGGTATTCATAGACGACCTGGTCGCTCTCAATCCCCACGAGCCCCTCCGGGGTTGGCGCGCATACGTCCTCCGACGGTATCGCTTCACAGCGGGGTTCCTCGGCGGTCGGCGCCGAGCGGCGACGGCGGGAAGGGGCGCGGCCCTTTCAGGGGCGCGGGGCCGTATCGACATGCGGCCCCGCCGCATGTCGACGCGACCAGCCCCCGCGCACCCGCACCCGCAGCCGCAGCCGCAGCCGCCCGAATACACGCACCCGCCGAGCTACTAGGCACCCCGCCCCACCGCAGCCGCTAACGTTGGCCGGATGAGCCCCGAGGAGCACACCCCCACGGAGACGGCCCCCGCCGGTGGAGCCCCCCGTTCCCTGGCGGAAGCCCTACGCGGGCGGGACGACCGTTCGCTCGCCGTGCTGCTGCGGGCACGGCCGGACCTCATCACCCCCGTCCCGACCGACCTGACCCAGCTGGCGACCCGCGCGGGAACCCGCGCGTCGGTGGTCCGCGCCCTGGAGCGCCTGGACCGGTTCGCCCTCCAGACGGCCCAGGCCCTGGCCGTGGCGCCCGACCCGGCGTCGTACGACGCGCTCGCGGGCCTGCTGGCCGGTGACGACGCCGACCCGGCCGTCACCACCGTGCTGCCCCACGCCCTCGGCGCCCTGCGCGACCAGGCCCTCGTCTGGGGCCCGGACGACCGTCTCCGGCTCGTCCGCACGGCCCGTGAGCTGCTCTCCCCCTCGCCGCAGCACCCGTCCCCCACCGGTCTCGGCCCGACCGTCGCGGAGGCCACGGCGGGCATGTCGCCGGGGCGGGTGCAGGAGCTCGTCGCGGAGGCCGGGCTGGCGAGCACGCACGACTCGGTGTCGGCCGTCACCGCGCTCGGCGCGCTGTTCACCGACCGTCGCCGCATGGCCGCGCTCCTCGCCGCCGCGCCCCCGGAGTCCCTGGACGTGCTGACCCGGCTGGTGTGGGGGCCGCCGTACGGCCAGGTCACGGCCAGTCCGGCGGCGCATCTGCGCTGGCTGCTGGACCGGGGGCTGCTGCTGCCGACCGCGCCGGGCACGGTCGTCATCCCCCGTGAGGTCGCCCTGCATCTGCGGTCGGGGCGGGCGCACCGGGAGGTCCGGCCGGTGCCGCCGCCGGTGGAGGCGTCCGCCGCGCACCGTCCACAGGTGGTGGACGCGACGGCGGCCGGGCAGGCGTACACCGCGCTGGCGACCGTGGAGGAGCTGCTGAAGGACTGGGACGAGGGCGGGCCGGGCGTCCTGCGCGCGGGCGGGCTCAGTGTGCGGGATCTGAAACGCACGGCGGTGGCCCTCGACATGCCCGAGCCGGTCGCCGCCTTCTGGGTCGAACTCGCCTACGCCGCCGGGCTGTTGGCCTCGGACGGCGAGGCCGACGAACGGTACGCGGCGACCCCCGCGTACGACGAGTGGCTGGAGCTGCCCGCCGCCGAGCGCTGGGCGCGGCTGGCCGCCGCCTGGCTGGGCGCGACCCGTACGGCCGGGGTGATCGGCGAACGGGACGCCAAGGACCGTACGTTGTCGGCGCTGGGCCCGGGGCTGGACCGTTCGGCGGCGCCCGAGGTGCGGCACCGGGTGCTGGCGCTGCTCGCCGGGCTCCCCGAGGGCACCTCGGCCGGTCCCGACTCCCTGCTGGCCCGGCTGCACTGGGAGCGCCCCACCCGGGGCGGCCAGCAGCCCCCACCTGCCCAGCAGTCCCCGCAGCAGTCGGGGCACGCGCAGCCGCCCCGGCAGGGCGACGATCTGCGGGCGCGGATCGCCCGGTGGGCCCTTTCCGAGGCCGAGTCGCTCGGTGTCACCGGGCGCGGCGCGCTGTCCTCGCACGGGCGGGCCCTCCTCGGTCTCCCGCCCGGGGTGGCGGCCGACGCGGAGCTGCCGGAGACCCCCGGCGACAAGCTGCCCGCCCCTCACGTGCCCGTGGCGGCCCACCCGGCGCCCGCCGCCGACCCCGTGGCCGAGCGGGCCGCCGCCGCGTCGCTTGCCGCCCGGCTGCTCGCGCCGCTGCTTCCCGAGCCACTGGACCACGTGCTGCTCCAGGCGGACCTGACGGCCGTCGCGCCCGGCCCGCTGAAACGGCCGCTGGCCGACGCGCTGGGTGTGCTGGCGGACGTGGAGTCGAAGGGTGGTGCGACGGTGTACCGGTTCACGCCGGGGTCGGTGCGCCGGGCGCTCGACGCGGGCCGCAGCGCCTCCGATCTGCACGACTTCCTCACCGCCCACTCCCGTACGCCGGTCCCGCAGCCGCTGGCGTATCTGATCGACGACGTGGCCCGGCGCCACGGGCATCTGCGGATCGGCGCGGCCTCGGCGTATGTGCGCTGCGACGACGACGCGATGCTCAGCGAGATCCTCGCCGACAAGCGGTCGCAGGGGCTCGGGCTGCGGCGGCTGGCGCCGACCGTGCTGGCCGCCGTGGCGGATCCGGCGACGCTGCTCGACGGGCTGCGCGCGATGGGGTACGCGCCGGCGGCCGAGTCGGCGGAGGGTGATGTCCTGATCACCCGGGCGCACGCCCATCGCACCCCGCCCCGCACGGCCCCGGAGCCCGTGCCGGACGGCCCCCCGGTGCCGGACGACACCCTGCTGGGCGCCGCGATCCGCGCGATCCGCGCCGGTGACCTGGCGTCCACCACGCCCCGCAGGACGAGCGGGGAGCCGGCCCCGTCCGGCGCCCTGCCCCGCACCGGTTCCGCCGAGACCCTCGCGACCATGCAGGCCGCCGTCCTCACCGGCGAGGCCCTGTGGATCGGCTACGTCAACGCCGAGGGCTCCGCCAGCCAGCGCGTCATCGCCCCGGTGCGGGTCGAGGGCGGCTTCGTGACGGCGTACGACCACACGGCGGACGAGGTACGGACGTTCCCGCTGCACCGGATCACGGGCGTCGCGGAACTGGTGGACGACGCGCCCTGAGCAGGTCGATCGGACCGCTTCGATCAAACCGCTTCTTGGCCATCACCCGTTCGGGTGTATACGGGCGTTCATGCAGGCCATGCCCGGTTTTCCCTCGCACGGGCGAGGCGGCGGCATCCGGCGCATCCCGTCCCGTGATGCGGGGCAGCCACCCTGTGTCCGATCGAGATCGACTCCTGCGCTCGAAAGGCCCACCTCTACGCATGCGCCCTCTCGCCACGCTCACCAAGGTCACCACGCTCGTCTCCGCCGCCGTCGCCGTCGCCCTGGTGGGCGCGCTCGCCACCCCGGCCGCGGCGAACCCGCCCCTCCCCCTGCCCGAACTCGGCACGCTGGTGGGCGAGGGCCTCAGCGTGGAGGGGCCGTTGATCCAGAACGTCAGCCTGCTGAAGTGAACGTCAGCCCGCCGAGGTAGCGCGGCGCAGCCGGTAGCTGTCCCCTTCGAGACGGACGATCTCGGCGTGGTGCGCGAGGCGGTCCACCATCGCCGGGGCGGCCCCGCCGAAGATCTCCTCCCAGCGGGCGAGCGGACGGTCGCTGGTCACGATCAGCGAGGCCCTCTCGTAGCGGTGCGCGATCAGCTGGAAGAAGAGCCGTGCGGTGTCCGGGTCGAAGGGGAGATAGCCGGCCTCGTCGACGATCAGCAGGGGGCAGGCGTCCAGCTCGGACAGTTCCTGGGCGAGCCTGCCCTCGGCCCGTGCCCCGGCCAGCCGCGCGGCCCACTCGGCGGCGGTCGCGAACAGCACCCGGTGCCCGGCCTGGCAGGCCCGTACGCCGAGCCCGATGGCCAGATGCGTCTTGCCGGTGCCGGGGGCGCCGACGAAGACCACGTTCCGCCCGGTGGCGACGAAGTCCAGCGTGCCGAGCCGGGCCAGCAGCAGCCGGTCGAAGGAGCGCGGGTGCCCCTCGTCGAACTCCTCCAGCAGCTTCCGCGCCGGGAACCCGGCCGCCCGGATCCGCCCCTCGACCCCGTTCCCGTTCCCGGTCCCGTTCCCGTTCCCGGTCCCGGCCCCGCCCGCCTGCGGCTCGCGCCGGGCCTCGTACCGCACCAGCCGGGTGGTGCCCCGCGCGAAACGGGTCTCGTAGTTCTCGTTCGAGGTGGCCTGGGCCGGGATCGGCAGCGGCGCCCGGAGCGGGACGGGCGGGTCGACGGGCCCCTGCGGCCGGTCCCGCTCCACCGGTCCCCTGGCCGGCCGCGGGCCCTCCGGCATCCCGTGGTGGGAGCCGTGGCCCTTGTCCTCGCGGAGCATCGGCCCCGACATGTACGCCAGGAGCACCGCCGAGGCGATGAAGGCCATATGGATGACCGTGCCCCACAGCAGCGCGTGGTGGGAGGTGTGGTGGACGTCCACGAACATCTGCAGCAGATGCACGGAGGAGATGCCGACGATGGCGGTGGCCAGCTTGACCTTCAGCACGTTGGAATTGACGTGCGAGAGCCATTCCGGCTGGTCACGGTGGCCCTGGAGACCGATCCGCGAGACGAAGGTCTCATAGCCGCCGACGATGGTCATGATCAGCAGATTGGCGATCATGACGACGTCGACCAGCTTGAGCACCGCGAGCATCACATAGGTCTCGGTGGCGCTGCCGCTCACGCAGCGGACGATTAACGTCCACAGCTCGTTGAAGAACTTGTAGACGTACACCCCCTGCGCCGCGACCAGTCCGAAGTACAGCGGCGCCTGGAGCCAGCGCGTGGCGAAGAGGGCGTAGCCGAGCGTGGTGCCCTGCGGGGAGACGGACGGGGTGAGCGGGTCTGGCGGGGTGGTTGGCTGCACGGTTCGCATTCTTCGGAACCCTGGGCGCAAATCTGAATTCCTGCCACTCATCGGAATGAATAGACATCCAATAGGACTGGAGCCCGTCGGCGGGAACGATCAGGCACACTGGACGTTTGGCCGAATCGAAAGGTGCCGCGCGTGAATGGTCCCCTCATCGTCCAGTCGGACAAGACGCTGCTCCTGGAGGTCGACCATGAGCAGGCGGACGAGTGCCGTCGGGTCATCGCGCCCTTCGCCGAACTGGAGCGGGCGCCCGAGCACATCCACACCTACCGGGTGACCCCGCTCGGTCTGTGGAACGCGCGGGCCGCCGGGCACGACGCCGAGCAGGTCGTCGACGCGCTGGTGCAGTACAGCCGCTATCCGGTGCCGCACGCGCTGCTCGTGGACGTCGCCGAGACGATGGACCGTTACGGCCGCCTCACGCTCTCCAAGCACCCGGTCCACGGGCTCGTGCTCACCACCACCGACCGGCCGGTGCTGGAGGAGATCCTGCGGTCGAAGCGGATCACCCCGCTCGTCGGCGCCCGGATCGACCCGGACACCGTGGCCGTGCACCCCTCCGAGCGCGGCCAGATCAAGCAGACCCTGCTGAAGCTGGGCTGGCCCGCCGAGGACCTCGCCGGGTACGTGGACGGCGAGGCGCACCCGATCGAGCTGGCCGAGGACGGCTGGGCGCTGCGGCCGTACCAGAAGCAGGCCGTGGAGAACTTCTGGCACGGCGGGAGCGGTGTGGTCGTCCTCCCCTGTGGCGCGGGGAAGACCCTCGTCGGCGCCGGGTCCATGGCCCAGGCGAAGTCCACCACCCTGATCCTCGTCACCAACACGGTCTCCGCGCGGCAGTGGAAGCACGAGCTGGTGAAGCGGACGTCGCTGACCGAGGAGGAGATCGGCGAGTACAGCGGGACGCGCAAGGAGATCCGGCCGGTCACCATCGCCACGTACCAGGTGCTGACCACCCGCCGGAAGGGCGTCTATCCGCATCTGGAGCTGTTCGACTCCCGCGACTGGGGTCTCATCGTCTACGACGAGGTGCATCTCCTTCCCGCTCCGGTCTTCAAGTTCACCGCCGACCTCCAGGCGCGCCGGCGGCTCGGGCTGACGGCGACGCTCGTCCGGGAGGACGGGCGGGAGTCGGACGTGTTCTCCCTCATCGGGCCCAAGCGGTTCGACGCGCCCTGGAAGGAGATCGAGGCGCAGGGCTATATCGCGCCCGCCGACTGTGTCGAGGTCCGGGTGAACCTGACCGACGCCGAGCGGCTCGCCTACGCCACGGCCGAGCAGGAGGAGAAGTACCGCTTCTGTTCCACCACCGCGACCAAGCGGAAGGTGGCCGAGGCGATCGTCCGCCGCTTCGCGGGGCAGCAGATCCTCGTCATCGGGCAGTACATCGACCAGCTCGACGAACTGGGCGCCCATCTGGACGCGCCGGTGATCAAGGGCGAGACCAGCAACGCGCAGCGCGAGAAGCTCTTCGACGCGTTCCGCCAGGGCGAGATCAACGTCCTGGTCGTGTCCAAGGTCGCCAACTTCTCCATCGACCTCCCGGAGGCGACCGTCGCCATCCAGGTCTCCGGCACCTTCGGCTCCCGCCAGGAGGAGGCCCAGCGCCTCGGCCGTGTCCTGCGCCCCAAGTCCGACGGCCACCAGGCGCACTTCTACTCGGTGGTCGCCCGCGACACCATCGACCAGGACTTCGCCGCCCACCGCCAGCGCTTCCTGGCCGAACAGGGCTACGCCTACCGGATCATGGACGCGGACGAGCTTCTGACAGAGGGCTGACGGGGAGCTGAGCAACAGGTCACCGGGGGTGCCCGCGCTCGGTACGCTGAGTCGTGCCGGCGCTCACCAGGGCAGGGAAGAAGGGCACCATGCCTCACGAGGACATCCACGAGGTGCTGTACACCGAGCCGGCGGCCCGTGAACGCGACCGGCTCGACCCCACGCGCCGGGCCACCTTCGACAAAGCGATCGAACTGCTCGCCCGCGACCCGTACACCGAGCTCTCCCGCACCATAGGAGTCGGCGACCAGGACCGCGAGATCCGGCTCACCTCACAGATCGTCGCGGAGTACATGGTCTCCCGCGGTCGTCTGCTCCTGGTGATGCTGCGGATCTTCGACGACGCGGACATCCTGCTGCCGGAGGAAGGCTGAGGCGGCGAGGGTGCTTGAGTGGCAGGACGGTCGACGCGCAGGATGATCGGAGGGTCGTGTCGGTGGAGCGGTGTGGGGCTCCCTGCTCTTCCGCAGGAGTGACCACCCCGTAGGCGGACGGCGGGGATCAGTGGAGGCGGCGGGGTACGCGCGGTGAGCCCGGGGCTCACCGGCGGCGTATGCCCGCTTCCTCCGCGTACTCGCCGAGGATGACGACGCCGAACGCGGCGCTCGCGAAGACCTTGACGGCGCGCAGGGCGTCGGCGAGGCGGTGGCGGTTGTGGTGGTCGTCGAGGCCGGTCGCGCCGGGCGGCGGACCGGGTCGGCCGGAGGCCGAGGCTGGGATGAAGGTCGCTGCACTCATGTCTCCATGGTGGAACGTCCGCCTTTGGATTACGTCGGTCTCCGGAGTGAACCCGCTGAGCCTCCGGCTCCCTCTCAGGTCCGGCCCACCCGTAGTACCCGCGAAGTACGGGCCCCTAGGGGTACGGCGGCCGAACACACCCCGGGTGGAGAAAAAACTCGTTGGCCTCCGCCCCGCCCCCTCACCTACACTCTCCGCTCTTGCCCGCCTCCCGTTCGTGGAGCGCCGCCGCCCGGACGGAAACCGGTCGGTCACCGCCGTCAGACGTATCGCCGTCAGGCGTACCCCCAGCTCCCGCAGGCACCCGGAGGCACCCCCTTGTCCGCGCACCCCACCGCCGGCCCCACCGATCTCGCCGATCCCCTCTCGCGTGAGCGCTCCCACCTCGCCGCCTCCCGTTCCGCCCTGCGTGCGATGCGGGAGGACGTGCAGGCGCTGGACATCAAGGACGTCACCGCGAACTGGGTGAACGCGGAGGTGCTGGCCCGCCAGATCGACGAGCGGATCAAGGCGCTGGCCGACCTGAGCCACACCCCGCTCTTCTTCGGCCGCCTCGACTATCTGCACGCCCCCGGCGCGGATCGGGCCGAGGGCGCGGACGGGGAGAGGTTCTACATCGGGCGGCGGCATGTGCACGACGCGGACGGCGACCCGATGGTGATCGACTGGCGCGCCCCCGTCTCCCAGCCCTTCTACCGGGCGTCCAGGACGGACCCGATGGACGTCGGCCTGCGGCGCCGCTTCGGGTACACCGGCGGCGACCTCACCGCGTACGAGGACGAGCATCTCTCCGACCCCGCCGAGACGGCGGCCACCAGCAAGCTGCTCCAGCAGGAGATCGAGCGTCCGCGTGTCGGCCCGATGCGGGACATCGTGGCGACGATCCAGCCGGAGCAGGACGAGATCGTCCGCTCCGACCTCGCCGGTTCCCTCTGCGTCCAGGGCGGCCCCGGCACCGGCAAGACGGCCGTCGGTCTGCACCGGGTCGCCTATCTCCTCTACGCCCACCGCGAGCGTCTCTCCCGGACCGGCACGCTCGTCATCGGCCCGAACCGCTCCTTCCTCCACTACATCGAGCAGGTGCTCCCGGCGCTGGGCGAGCTGGAGGTCAAGCAGGCGACCGTCGACGACCTCGTGGCCCATGTCGAGGTGCGGGGCGCGGACGAGGCACCGGCCGCCGTCGTCAAGGGCGACGCCCGGATGGCCGAGGTGCTGCGCCGGGCCGTACGGTCGCACGTCACCCTCCCCACCGAGCCGGTGATGGTCGTGCGGGGTTCGCGTCGCTGGCGCGTACCGGCGTACGAACTCGAAGCCATCGTGCGGGAGTTGCTGGACCGGGACATCCGCTACGGGGCCGCGCGGGACGCCCTGCCGCAGCGGATCGCGCACGCCGTGCTGGTGCAGATGGAACGGTCCGGGGAGGCGCCCGACGACCGGGTGCAGGACGCGGTGGCCCGCAACGCGGCGGTGAAGGCGGCCGTCAAGGCGATCTGGCCGCCCGTCGACCCGGCCAGGCTGGTGCTGCGGCTGCTCTCCGACGCGGACTTCCTCGCCGCCCACGCGGACGGGATCCTGACCGAAGACGAGCGGAAGACGATCCTTTGGGCGAAACCGGCGCGGAGCGTGAAGTCGGTGAAGTGGTCGGCCGCCGACGCCGTACTCGTCGACGAGACCACCGATCTGGTGCAGCGCACACACTCCCTCGGGCATGTCGTCCTCGACGAGGCGCAGGACCTTTCCCCCATGCAGTACCGGGCGGTGGGCCGGCGCTGCACCACCGGGTCCGCGACGGTCCTCGGCGATCTCGCGCAGGGCACGACCCCGTGGGCGACGCGGAGTTGGGCGGAGGCGCTGACGCACCTGGGCAAGGCGGAGGCCCATGTGGAGGAGCTGACGGCCGGTTTCCGTGTCCCGACCGACGTCATCACGTACGCCTCCCGCCTCCTCCCCCACATCGCGCCCGGCCTGACCCCGGTCGCGTCGGTCCGGGAGAACCCGGGCTTCTTCGACGTACGGCCCACCGCCGACGACTCCCAGACCATCGCCGCCTGCGAGGAGTTGCTCCGCAACGAGGGTTCCACCGGCCTCATCGCCGCCGACGCCCGTGTCCCCGCGCTCGCCGAGGCGCTCACGGCGGCGGGCATCGGATATCTGGCGCCGGGCGAGGAGACGACGTACGAGACCCGCCTCACCCTCGTCCCGGCCTCGCTGGCGAAGGGTCTGGAGTACGACTACGTGGTCCTGGACGAGCCCCGGGCGATCGTGGACGGCGAACCCGACGAACGAACCGGCCTGCGCCGCCTCTACGTCACCCTCACCCGAGCGGTCTCGGGCCTGATCGTCACCCACGCGGCACCGCTGCCGCCGCAGCTGGCCTAGGGCCTGTCGTCGTCGCCCTCGGTGTCCGTCACCCCTCCCATCTCGCCTCTTCGTCCGGGGTGTCGGGGCTGGCGAAGTGGAAGGGGACCGACAGGCGGGTCGCCAGGGCCCGGCCGGCGTGGGTGGCGGCCTCGGCGGAGGGGTGGCCCGGGGCGCGGGCCGTCCGCTCCTCGCCGAGATGGCGCTCGGCCGTGCCCCGGTAGATGGTGGCCAGCGGGTGCTCGCCCTCGGGGTCGGCGGTGTGGGCCAGCAGGATCACGAACCAGTCGTGGACCGTGTCGCCGTCCCAGATCGCCTCGATGGCGACGACGCGGCCGGGGAGGCCGGTGGCGAGGGCGGTCAGGGAGTCCTCGTCGAGGGGGCTGTCGGGGGTGCGGGCGACGCGTTCGCCGTGGTGGAGATAGCGGTCGTGGACGACGTGCTGGGCGTCGTTCAGGCCGAGACCCTGGGCGCGGCCGGCGGCGAGGACGGCGCGGACCGCCGGGAGCATGGCGTCCTGAAGGACGTATCCGTCGACCTGCGCACGGATGCCGGCGGGCAGTCGTTCCCACCACTCGGACCACTCGGACGTGTTCATGACGTCGACGGTACGGGAAGGCGCGGACGCGACGGCCCCCGGCGACCGACCGCGAAGGTCACCGGGGGCCGGGGCCGGGGCCGGGCTGTCGTGCGGGGGGCCTACTTGAACTTGTTGCTGGTCGCCAGATAGACCTGCTTGGCGTTCTTGCCGAGGCGCGGCCCGGTGATGAACGTGGAGCGGTCGCTGAGGGAGTTGTTGGAGACCAGGTAGGTGCGGCCCTTGTAGGTCGTGAACCAGGGGCCGCCGGAGGCGCCGCCGTTCATGGTGCAGCCGACCATGTACTGGGCCGGGTAGTCGCTCGGGTAGCTGTAGCCGAGGACGAACCGCTTGGTGGCGCCCTGGCAGTGGTACATCTTCGAGCCGTCGTACGGGGCCTCGGCCGGGTAGCCGCGGACCTTCATGTTCTTGACCTTGTTGGCGGCGGGGGCGTCGAACCACACCGGCAGCGCCGAACCGAGGCGCTCCTCAAGGGACTTGGCGCCCTTCTCCGGCTTCACGTGCAGTACGGCGTAGTCGTACGCGGCGGCCACGGTGCCCTCGCTCGCGGCGCCGCCCTTGATCCAGGTGCCGGAGGTGGTGGCCCAGTCGGCCCAGGCGATGCCGTACGGGGAGACGTTGCCCGCGCGGTAGTTCTTGGACGCCTGGGCGATGTTCAGCTTGCCCGTGTTGTTGAAGGACGGGACGAAGGCGATGTTGCGGTACCAGCCGCCGCCCTTGCCCGCGTGGACGCAGTGCCCGGCGGTCCACACGAGGTTGGACTTGCCCGGGTGCGCCGGGTCCTTCACGACCGCGGCGGAGCAGACGCTCGACCCCTGGGGCGTGGTGAAGAAGAGCTTCCCGACCGGGGCGGCGTTCTTGTGGTAGGTCGCCTTGACCTTGGCGGCCTGCTGCTTCTTGACCTTGCCGTCCGGCAGCCAGACCTGGGTGGTCTTGCTCGACCCGGTGGCGGTGTTGCCCGCCTCGGCGACGGCCGGCAGGTCGGGCAGGTTCTCCTGGGCCTCGGCGATGCGCTCGGGCGTCCAGAAGTCCTCGATGTACGGGTTGGCGAAGTCCTCGGCCCTGGAGGCCCAGTCGCCGCTGAAGTCCTGCCAGCCACCGTCCTTCCACTGGCGCAGCGCGTCGCCGGACAGCTCGGTGGGCACGCCCTCCGGGAGCTTGAATCCGCCGACGGTCGTGTCACCGCCGCCCTCGTTCTCGCCGGTGTCGACGCCGTCGCCCGCGTCGGCCTGGGCGGTCGTCGAGTCCGAGGCCTTGGCCCCGCCCTCCTCGGTCTTGCCGCAAGCGGTGGTGGTGACCATGATCGCGGCGATCACGGCGGCCGCGGCCGTGAGGCCGCGGCGGCGTATGAATGGCATGGAGACGTCCCCCGTGTGACTGCAACCTTGTCATGCCCTCGCTTAGCGGGGCGGGGACAACTATGCCCGCGCGCGGGCGCGAAACGATCTCCGAGCGGGCCTTCCCGGCGACTTCGCACACAACAACTACGCGGGGGAGATCTGCCCGTGATGTGAGCAGCGAGGCAAGTCACAGATTCCTCACAACTATTGATTCTTCATCACTCCGACACCTCCCGGCACTTGTGCGCTACCCATCGGTAGGGCGAATCTGACCTGCGCATGCCACCCCCCACATCGGCATCCCCGCGCCGCGGTCCACCAGGAGGACGCAGTGAAGACAGGCTCCCGCATCGGCAGATCCGTACTCACCGTCGGCGGCGCCCTCGCGCTCGTCGTCGGCATCGCCGGCAGCGCGTACGCGGCGCCCCCGGCCGCGCTGCCGGCCAACGCGGAGACGCTGGAGACCACCTGGCAGCCGGCGTACGACTACGACACGGACGGCTGTTACCCGACCCCGGCGATCGGCCCCACCGGCACGGTCAACGGCGGTCTGAAGCCCACCGGTTCGCTCAGCGGGGACTGCCACGACCAGTCCGACCTGGACAACACCAACGGCTACTCGCGCTACAAGTGCAACAACGGCTGGTGCGCGATCATGTACGACCTCTACTTCGAGAAGGACCAGGCGCTCGCCAACAGCAGCATCGGCGGGCACCGAAACGACTGGGAGCATGTGGCGGTCTGGGTGCAGGACGGGACGGCGAAGTACGTCTCCACGTCCAACCACGGCAGCTTCACCGTGCACGCCGCGTCCTCGGTCCTCTGGACCGGCACGCACCCCAAGATCGTCTATCACAAGGACGGCATCAGCACGCACTGCTTCCGTCTCGGCGACTCCAACGACGAGCCGCCGGAGAACCACGAGGGGACGTGGCAGTACCCGCCGCTCGTCGGCTGGAACGGGTACCCGTCGACGGCGATCCGGGACACGCTCGTCGCGTACGACTTCGGTAGCGCGAACTTCGGTCTCAAGGACGGCAGTTTCGAGTCGAACCTGACCGCTGCGATGCCGTCGGGTATCTCGTTCAACCCCAACGCGTAGCCCCTGCGGGGGGCTTGGCCGGGGGGTGCGGGGGTGGGTGGGTGGGTGCGTTGTCGGGTGCGGGCCCGGTGGGGCTTCTCGCGCAGTTCCCCGCGCCCCTTAAGTGCCCGCGCCCCTTAAGTGCCTACGGCCCTTTCGGGCCGAAAAAGCACGGG
Organism: Streptomyces phaeolivaceus; assembly: GCF_009184865.1. Classification (NCBI taxonomy): domain Bacteria; kingdom Bacillati; phylum Actinomycetota; class Actinomycetes; order Kitasatosporales; family Streptomycetaceae; genus Streptomyces; species Streptomyces phaeolivaceus. The sequence goes on from NZ_CP045096.1 coordinate 4,546,903, forward strand.
GCGCAGCCCCTGCTTTTTCAGGGGCGCGGGGAACTGCGCGACCAGCCCCCACCGGGCCCGCAGACGAACGACGCGCCCGACAACGCACCCCCCTCGGTCAGCGCGGAGCGGCCACGCGGGTGTCCAGGGCCGTACGCCATGCGCGTACGGCCTCCGCGGCGACCGGCGCGGCCCAGCCGTCCGGGCGGGCCGCCCCGCCGATGTGGAACGCGTCCACCCGCGCCACCCGCAGCCGCGGCAGATGGGCCAGCCGCAACCCACCGCCGATCATGAGCCGTTGCGTGTAGCCGGGGTCCCCCCGCCGCGCCGCCTCCGCCAGGAGCACCGGCAGCCCGTCGTCGACCCCCGCCCCCGACCCCGCCGTCAGATACGTGTCCAACCCCGGCAGATCCGCCACCTGCTTGCGCAAGGCGTCCCGGTCGGCGGCCCGGTCGATCGCCCGGTGGAACGTCCACGACCGCCCGTCCAGCTCCGCCACCACCCGCTCCACCGCGTCCACATCCGGCCCGCCCCCCTCCCCCAGGAACCCGAGCACGAACTCCTCCGCCCCCGCCGCGCGCATATCGCACGCCACCCGCACCAACGCGTCCACGTCCCCCGCCGCGAACCCGTCCGCGAGCCGCAGCATCACCCGTACCGGGATGTCGACCGCCGCCTGCACCTCCACGAACGTCGCGACGCTCGGGGTGAGCCCGTCCGCCGCCATATCCGCCACCAGCTCCAGCCGGTCGGCACCTCCGGCCTGGGCGGCGACGGCGTCCTCGGCGTCGAGGGCGATCACCTCCAGAAGCGCGCGCGTGGTCATGGGGCCCCTTCCTTCGGGCTTCGTCGAGCTACACGTGATGACAACAGGTCTAGTCCAATTGCCCAATCTAGCAACAAGCAGGACTGCTGGACGCGATCGTCACGTTCAGCACGCGGACGACCACCGTCCGCATCTACCCTGATTTGGGCGCCGTTCAACAAGACCGGCTGCGTGAGAGGGAGTTGGCCATGCCGAAGCCGAAGACCATCGACCCGTCCCAGTCCACCCGAGCGATGTACGGCGCGGAGCTGCGCCACCGGCGCGAACGGGCGGGCATGTCCCAGGAAGAACTGGGGGCGTCTCCCCCGATCTCCCCGGCCTCGTCCCCGTCCGCGACAGCAAGAACCCCGCCCGTGGTGTCCTCGTGTTCCGGGCCGCCGCCTGGTCCCGTTTCGTGGGGGACGTGAGGCGGACGTACTCGTGAGTCACGTCCGATCACGGAGTAGAACCTAGGTAGCCGTACTCAGGTGCCCGGCTCTCCGGGACGACATCGTTGACCTCAGCGCAAGCAGCACCGCAATGGTCAACGTCCCGTCGTCGCAACGGAGTTCACAAAATGACTGCCTCGCCCAGTTCCTCGTCCCGCTCCCTGTCCCGGACCCTGCGCCGCAACCTGTTGAACCCCGCCGCCCTGGGCTATCTCGCCCTCGTGGCCGCCGTGGGCGTCTGGGTCGGGGTGGACACGCTGTTCGTCGAGCACGCGGACGCCAGCTTCGCGGGGGTCTGGCTCTTCCTCGTCACCGCGCCCACCTCGTTCCTGTTCGCCGCGCTTCCCGGCGGGCTGCCCTTCGTCGGGGTCGTCCTCGGGGCCGTGATCCAGGCCTTCGTGGTCGGGGCCGCGTACCGCTGGGCCGTCGAACGGCCCATGAAGAACGCCCACTTGGGCAACGCCTGACGCTTCGGGACCGTCTTTCCTCGGCAATTTGACGCGCGGGTCGACCGTCTTCCCGAAGAATCCCGTACCGCGGCGGAACCTCGCGCGCCGCCGCCCCCTCTCTTCCACCGGTCGATTCCGTTCGATTCTGTTCCGGCACAACGATGAAGGTGAAGAGGAAACTCATGCGCAGATTAACGTCGGCTGTCGCCGCCGCTCTGATGACGTTCGCGGGACTGGGCGCGGCGGGCGCCGCCCCGGCCCAGGCGGCGGCGCCGACAGCCGAGTACGTCGCGCTCGGCGACTCGTACGCCTCCGGTGTCGGCGCCGGCTCGTACGACCCGGCGAGCGGTGACTGCAAGCGGAGCACGAAGAACTACCCGCACCTGTGGGCGGCGGCCAACCCCGAGTACAAGCTGAAGGACGTCACCTGCAGCGGGGCGAAGATCCCCGACGTACGGGCCAACCAGCTGTCCGCGCTGAAGCCGACGACGAATCTCGTCACCCTCACGGTCGGCGGGAACGACGCCCAGTTCGCCCCGGTGGTCGAGGGCTGCCTCACCAAGGACGACAGCTACTGCGAGACCGGCACCATCTGGGCGTCGTACTACGCCAGGAACCAGATGGTGAACGAACTCAGCAGCCTGTACAAGGACATCAAGGCCCGTTCCCCGAAGGCGCTGATCCTGGTCTTCGGCTATCCGCAGGCGATCTCCACGACCGGTACGTGCGCCCCGATCGAACTCAGCGCCCGCAAGCGCACCGCGATGAACGGCTTCGCCGACGCGCTCGCCGAGGGCACCAAGAAGGCCACGGTCGACGCGAGCGTCTACTTCGTCGACATGCGCAAGCAGTTCGCCGGCCACGGCGCCTGCGGCACCGCCCCGTGGATCCACGGCGTCAACCTGGCCGAGAGCGCCGCGACCTTCCACCCCAACGCGGCGGGCCAGGAGCAGGGCTACGCGGCGAAGTTCCTCGCCACCTGGGGCTGATCCCCGGGTGACCGCACGGCCGGGCCCAGCCGTGGGGGTTGAGCCCGGCCTCGGTCGCCCGGTCGCGCGGACACGGCACAATGCGGGTATGCCGCCCGACCCTGACACCGTCGACGCCCGCCGGGAAGCCCTCCGCTACCGGTGGCTGCCCGCGCTGCTCTCCGCACGGGACGGCGCCTGTGATCCGGCGCCGTTCCCGTACGCCGACAACCTGATCGAGCGGTGGGCCGAGCCGCAGCGGAAGTACCACACGCTCGATCATCTCGTCGCGGTGCTGGACCGCGTCGAGACGCTGGAGGACCACGCGGCCGACGCCGATCTCGTACGGCTGGCCGCGTGGTTCCACGACGCCGTGTACGCGCCGGACCGGTCGGAGAACGAGGAGCGGTCGGCGCGGCTCGCCGAGCGGGCGCTGACCGAGGCCGGGGTGCCCGGGGCGAGGGTGGCGGAGGTCGCCCGGCTGGTGCGGCTCACCGTCACCCACGACCCGGCCGACGACGACCCGAACGGCCAGGTCCTGTGCGACGCGGACCTCGCGATCCTGGCCTCCGAGCCGGACGTGTACACGGCGTACGCCGCCGCCGTACGGGAGGAGTACGGGTTCGTGCCCGACGACGCCTTCCGGGCGGGCCGGGCGGCCGTACTGCGCCAACTCCTGGACCTGCCGCGGCTGTTCAGGACACCGCACGGCGAGCGGGAGTGGGAGGAACGGGCCCGGGAGAACCTGCGGACGGAGCTGACCGCCCTGGAGGGCACACCGGCTGACGGCTGACGGCTGACGGCTGACGGCTGACGGCTGACGGGAACGCGTGCGTACGGGAACGCGTGCGTACGGGAACGCGGCCCGGCGTCCCTCGGTTGCCCCGGTATATGTCCTCATCCGCCGCTCCCGCGCCCGACGACGCCCACGCCCGCTTCCGCATACCGCTCTCCGTCTACGTCCTCGGTCTCGCCGTCTTCGCGCTCGGGACCAGCGAGTTCATGCTCTCGGGGCTGCTGCCGCCCATCGCCGAGGACATGGACGTGTCCATTCCACGGGCCGGGCTGCTGATCTCGGCGTTCGCGATCGGGATGGTGATCGGGGGGCGGGTCGCGGATGCGCACCTCTTCGGCGTCCTGCTCAGCGGAATCACGGCTTCCACGGTCTTCCTGGTCGCCCTGGCACTGCTCGCGCAGTACGCCGTGGCCGCCGTCCTCCTCTCCTTCCTCCTCGGGGTGTCCTGCTTCTACACCGCCCCGGCCCTGAACGCCCGCCTCTTCAACGTCGCGGGCGCCGCCCCGACCCTGGCCGGTGCCACCACGACCGCCGCGTTCAACCTCGGCAACACCGGTGGCCCCTGGATCGGCGGGGTCGTCATCGACGCGGGCCAGGGCTTCGCCGCCACGGCCTGGGCGGGCGCCGCCCTCACCGCCGCCGCCCTCGGCACCACCGCCGTCTCGCTCCGCCTGCACCGGCGCACCCGCGCCTCCCGCCTGGTGGCCAAGTTCGCGGTGGGTGACACCGCCGTGAGTGACACCGCCGTCGCCGACGCCGCCGTAAATCCGGTACGTACGGACGTCTGACCCCGCCTATCCTCGCGGCCATGCGACCAATGGGTGGGGAACAGGTACAGGAGTCCGTCGAGCACTGTCTCTCCGTGCTGGGGACGGTGCTGGACCGCGACTGGGAGGGCGCCAAGGCCGGCCGGCTGGACTGGAACTGCCGACAGACCGCCGAGCACATCGCGTCGGACCTGATCGCCTACGCGGGACAGCTGGCGGGACGGCCCGCGACCCGCTGGGCGCCGTTCGAGATCGACATGGCGGAGTGCGAGGAGAACGCCGACGTCCTGGAGGTGATCCGGACGACGGGCACCCTGCTCTCCGCCACGATCGCCGCGACCCCGCGCGAGGTCCGCGCCTTCCACCCGTATCCGTTCCGCGCGGCCGACCGCGAGGGCTTCGCGGCGATGGGTGTCGCCGAGGTGCTGCTGCACACCCACGACATCGCCGAGGGCCTCGGGCTCCCCGCGTCCGCCTCCCTGCCGCCCGCCGGACCCGGACTGTGCGAGACCGTACTCGCGCGCCTGTTCCCGCACGTCAGGCCCGGTGACGACCCCTGGGCGACGCTGCTGTGGGCCACCGGCCGGGGCGAGCTGCCGGGCCGCCCGCCGGTCACGGAGTGGCGGTGGAACAACCCGCTGCACATCGAGACCGGGCGGCTCGTCCTGCAAGGCGTCCACCCCGCCGCCGCGGCCGATCTCGCCGAGGGCGGCACCGGCGGCTTCGAGTGGATCGCGGGCGGCCCGGTGGAGGGGACCCGGGTCGGCGCGGGCCTGGTGTTCCAGGCGTACGAGGCGGGGGTGCACCGGCCGGAGTGGGGCATGTTCGTGCTGGTGCGCAAGGAGGACGGGCTGGCCGTCGGCGCGCTCGGCCATCACGGCGTCCCGGACGAGGAGGGCCGTGCCGAGGTCGGCTACGACCTGGTCGAGGGGGCGCGCGGGCACGGTTACATGACCGAGGCGCTGGGCGCGCTGGCCGACTGGGCGCGGGAGCGGGCCCGGGAACGAGGTGACGTACGGTCGCTGTTCGCGGTCGTCGACAAGACCAACTCCCCTTCGCAGGGCGTGGTCTCACGGGCCGGATTCACCAAGGTCAGCGAGGACCGGGGCGACGGGGAACACGGGGAACACGGGGAGCAGTTCGCGTACGAACTCCGGCTGTGACCGGCGGTGACGGCGGTGACGGCGGTGACGGGCGGCGATCGTCAGACCGTGGTGGGCCCCTGCGGTGGCCCCCGCCGCTTCGGTCTGCGCAGCCCCGCCCCCGTCAGCCGCCGCAGCAGCTCCTTCGAGCCGACCTCCACGGCGCCCGCCCGTACGACCTCGACGTACCGGTGGGACGGGATGTCGTAGTGGTCGCGCTCGAAGGCGCGCTCGGGGATGTTCAACTCCCGCGCGAAGGCGTGCAGTTCGTCGAAGGACGCGTCGCTGACCAGGTGTGACCACATCCGCCCGTGCCCCGGCCAGGTGGGCGGGTCTATGTAGAGGGTCACGTGGCCGACGCCCCGCCGGACGAACGGCCGGACGCCTCGCCCAGCGCGCCGAGCGCCGCGACCCGCACCCCCGCCTTGTGGCACACCCACTGCGGATCGGGGCCCAGCTCCGGTTCCACGTCGAGCGCGTGCGGGTCGTCGGCGCCGCAGACCGGGCAGAGGGGCCAGCGTCCGTACCGTTCGAGCAGCGCGTCCTGCACGTCCTGGGCGACGAGCCCGGCGACGTACGCCGCCCCGTCCGGCCACTGCTCGACCCACCACCGGCGCTGTACGACGGATTCCTCGACCATCGACACGACGTCCGCCTCGGCGACCTCGCCGGACACCAGATCGGCGAGCACGAGGGCACGGGCGCCGTGCAACGCCTGCTCAAGAGGGCTCACGGGATCACTGCCATGGTCACTGCCGGTACTCATGGGTCCATTGTGCGGCCCTTGACCACACCCCCGGACAGAAAATATCTTTCAAGATGTGAGCGATGACGTGAAGGAAATTTTCGCACCGGCGTCCACGCCACCAGGATCGCCGGGGCCACCGGCACCCCCCGCCCCCGCCGCCCTCGCGGCGAAGGTGCGGACGCTGGCACCCTCCATGACCCGCTCGATGCAGCGCGTCGCGGAGGCCGTGGCGAGCGACCCGGCGGCCTGTGCCGCGCTCACCGTCACCGGACTCGCCGAGCTGACCGGCACCAGCGAGGCCACGGTCGTCCGCACGGCCCGCATCCTCGGTTACCCCGGGTATCGCGATCTGCGGCTCGCCCTCGCCGGTCTCGCCGCCCATCAGCAGTCGGGCCGCGCGCCGTCGGTCACGGCCGACATCGCGGTCGACGACCCGCTGCCCGACGTGGTCGCCAAGCTCGCGTACGACGAGCAGCAGACCCTCGCGGACACGGCGGCCGGGCTGGACATGGCCCAGCTCGGCGCGGCGGTCGCCGCGCTCGCCGGGGCCCGCCGCATAGACATCTACGGCGTCGGGGCGTCCGGGCTGGTCGCCCAGGACCTCACCCAGAAGCTGCTGCGCATAGGGCTGATAGCCCACGCCCACAGCGACCCGCACCTCGCCGTCACCAACGCCGTGCAGCTGCGCGCGAAGGACGTGGCGATAGCGATCACCCACTCCGGCTCGACGGGCGACGTCATCGAGCCGCTGCGGGTGGCCTTCGACCACGGGGCCACGACGATCGCGATCACCGGACGGCCGGACGGACCGGTGTCCCAGTACGCCGACCACGTCCTGACCACGTCCACCGCGCGCGAGAGCGAGCTGCGGCCGGCCGCGATGTCGTCCCGGACGAGCCAGCTGCTGGTGGTGGACTGCCTGTTCATCGGGGTCGCGCAACGGACGTACGAGTCGGCGGCACCGGCCCTGTCCGCGTCGTACGAGGCGCTGGCACACCGGCATCGGATCGGCGGGCCGTCGCGGTAGGCGGAACGACGACATCCGCCGTGGCACATCAGCACGACACCGCACGGAATGAGCAGCCATGCCCAACACGTCCCCCTCCACCGCCTCCTCATCCGCCACCCCGCCCTCCCCCTCCCCTCCCTCCTCCCCCTCCCCTCCCTCCTCTCCCTTCCCCCTCTCCAACCACCTCTCCGTGCGGGCCGAGTTGGAGTCGTTGACGACGGAGGCGTTCCGCCCGGAGCTGGCCGACATCGATCGGCTGCCGACGCTGGACATCGCGAAGCTGATGAACGCCGAGGACGCGACCGTGCCGACGGCGGTCGCCGTGCGGCTGCCGCAGATCGCGGCGGCGATCGACGCGATCGCGGAGCGGATGGGCCGGGGCGGCCGGCTGATCTACGCGGGCGCGGGCACGGCCGGGCGGCTGGGGGTCCTGGACGCGTCCGAGTGCCCGCCGACGTTCAATACGGCGCCGTCACAGGTCGTGGGCCTGATCGCGGGCGGTATCGAGGCCATGGTCACCTCGATCGAGGGGGCGGAGGACTCGGCGGAGCTGGCGCGGGCCGACCTCGACGCGCTGGGGCTGACGGCCGACGACACGGTGGTGGGTGTGTCGGCGTCGGGGCGCACGCCGTACGCGGTGGGCGCGGTGGAGCACGCGCGGGCGGCCGGCGCGCTGACGGTGGGCCTGTCCTGCAACGCGGCCAGCGCGCTCGCGGCGGCGGCGGATCACGGGATCGAGATCGTCGCGGGGCCCGAACTGGTCACCGGCTCGACCCGGCTCAAGGCGGGCACGGCCCAGAAGCTGGTGCTGAACATGCTCTCGACGATCACGATGATCAGGCTGGGCAAGACGTACGGGAACCTGATGGTGGACGTGCGCGCGACCAACGACAAGCTCCGGGCGCGCTCCCACCGCATCGTCGCGCTCGCCACGGGCGCGACGGACACCGAGATCGAAACGGCCCTCACCGCCACCAACGGCCAGGTCAAGAACGCCATCCTCACTATCCTGAGCGGCGTCGACGCCTCCACGGCGGCGCGCCTGCTGACAGCGAACGAGGGCCACCTACGAGCGGCCCTGGCCGCGGCGACGACGGGTTCGCCGGGCTGAGGTTGCCCGCCTTCCACGCTTCCCAGCCCTCTCGCGCCTTCCCATTCCTCGCGGTCAGCCCTCCCCTCGGCGCTCGACTGCCAGGCCCGAGGGCGCGCGGGCCGTACGCCGCTGCCCGGAGGGGGCGTGGGCGTATCGGTGGGGGCGCGCGGAGTGAATACGTAGATCAAGTACGGGAAATCGCGGACGCGGGAAACGGCGGCCTCTGCCAGCCTCGATCGTGCCGTCGCCGTCGCCGTGGGCAGCGCACCGCGCATCGCCCGCCCCGGCGCGGCCCGACCGAGGGAGTCCGAGGATGTTGGCCCTGCTGGGCGTGCTGCTGTTCTTCGCCGCCTTCTTCACCCTGATCATCGGCCTGCCGAACATGCGGGGCCCGGAACGCCCGCCCCTGCCCTGGCGGATCCTGTACGGCGCCCTCCTGACCGCCCTCCTCGTCTCGGCCGGCCTGGCCTTCCGCGCGGACATAGCCCGCTGCCGCGCCGAGCCGAAGGCGAACGGCTGCGGCACATCGGACATGAACCACCCTTGAGCGCCACCCCGGACGAGCTCGACGCAGCCCTACAGCGGCCCCTGATGCACGTTGAGCTGCCGCAGTTCGACCGCCGGGCGAGCAGCGGTCACGAAATCCCTGTCGTCGTGCAGGACGACAGGGCCGTGGCGCGGGTCCGAGCCCGGCCTCGACGGGGCTGTCAGTGGGGTGTGGCACCGTGGTGGGGATTGTTGTCCCAGGGAAGGACCGAGCCCGTGAACCACGCTCAGCTGACCGCCCTCGGCCGTGCCCTGCGCGTGCTCGGGGAGCACGGCGAGGCACTGAACGCCGACACCCCGGACGCGCGGCTCCACGAGGTGAAGGCGGACATCAAGCGAGCGCTGGAGCTGCTGGACGAGACGGTCTCGACGGCCGCCCCCACGACCCGCTGCGCCGAGCATCCGAACGGCCCGGTGGACGAGGAGGCCCCCGACCGCTGTCTGCTCTGCGAGACCCGCCGCCGCACCGCCCGCCGCACCCAGCTCAACGACAGCTACGGCCCTCCCCGCCCCACCGGCCCCGCCACCCCGACCCCCTCCCGCTACGGCGTACGGGACGAGCGCCCCGAGCCCCAGCAGCGCTGGCTCCCCGAGGCGTGGAACGGCCAGATCTGGCAGCTCTGCGGCACCCCCCGCCGCGACCGCCGCGAGGCCGAGCTGTACCTCGCCGCGCAGCGCCGGGGCCCACGCCCCGCCCTCGCCTACCGCCTGGTCCAGGAGTTCACCGACTACGACGTCACCCGCATCTGGGGCGAGCCGGTCCGGATGGACATCGAGCCGATGGGGAACGTCTGAGCGCCCCGGCACCCCCTCGCACCCGGCCCGCACCCGCTCAACACGGCAGCCGCCCCTGCGCGTTGACCCGCCGCACCCGGGCCCGCAACACCTCCGCCGGGGCGGCCTCGCGCAGCGCGTCCGGCGGGCAGTCCCACTCCCGGCCGCCGCCGACCGGCCGCAGCCGCACATAGCCACCCTCGCGGCCCATCACCTCGCCGAGCCGCCCGTCCCGTACGTCCACGGCGTACGACCGCCGCGTCACGTCTCCGCCGCCTTCCGCAGCACGGCGGCGAGGTTGGCGGCGACCTGAAGGTTGCAGCAGCCCAACTCAACGAGCGGGAACGGCAGTTCGCTGGCCCCGGTCACCGGGTCGACGCGCAGGGAGGGCAGCACGATGCCGACCCCGCGCAGCGCGTGGTCGAGCTGCTCCACGGCCTCCTCGGTCGACCGCACCGTGCTCCGCGCCTTCGCCGCGGCTCTGTTCTTCACGTCCACTTCCTCCAAGCCTCCACGCTGGGTTTCCGATTCACCACACAGCGTGGCCGAGACGGCTCTAGCCTGGCCAGATACCACGCCCCAACAGGGGTTCTGCTGGACAGGGAGCCACGGCCATGCCCGGACCGAAGGATCTGGACCCGTCGTCATCACCCCGAGCGCTCCTGGGAGCGGAGCTGCGCCACGCGAGAGAGAAGGCGGGGCTCAGCCAGGAGGAGTTGGGCCAGCGACTGTTTGTGAGCGGCTCGTTCGTGGGCCAGTTGGAGGCGGCGGTACGGCGTATGCAGCCCGAGATTGCCCGCCTGATCGATGTCGCCCTCGACACGGACGACTTCTTCTCGCGGAACTGCCTGGCGATGGCCAAGTCCCGCTATCCCGAGCACTTCGCAGCCGCTGCGGAGGCGGAAGCGGACGCCACTGCGATCAGGGAGTACGCGCCGACGCTGATCCCCGGCCTCGTCCAGACGCCCGCCTACGCACGAGCCGTGAACCGTGGCTTCGCCCCAACGGCACCGGAGGCGACCATTGACGAGTGGGTCGACGGCCGAGTCGCCCGCACCCGCCTGCTCGATGATCCAACAAAACCGCTGCTGTGGGTGGTCCTTGACGAAGCGGCGCTGCGCCGGGAGACCGGCGGCCGAGCCGTGATGGCCGAAGCCCTGAACCATGTCGCCGACCTGGCGCGCAGGAACCGAGTCATCATGCAGGTGCTGCCCTTCAGCGCGGGTGCCCACACGGCAATGGAGGGCGCGCTGAAGCTGATGGACTTCGACGAAGCCCCGCCGCTGGTCTACTTCGAGGGCGTCCGGGTCGGGCGGTTGGAGGACGACCCGGCCCTGGTCGCCCAGCTCAAGCTCACCTTCGAACTTCTCGCCGCCGCCGCGCTCCCGCCCGAGAAGTCCCTGGCTCTGGTCGACAAGTTGGCGCAGGATTACACCCATGAGGAGCATCTCTGACCACGTCCTGAGCGGCGCAATATGGCACAAGTCCAGCTACAGCGGCGGCGGCAACGGCAACTGCCTGGAGGCCTCCGTATCCCACGTCACCCACATCCCCGTACGCGACTCCAAAACCCCCCTCGGCCCGAAGCTCGTGTTCCGGGCCGAGTCCTGGTCCGCGTTCGTCGAAGAACTGAAGCGACGCTAGCGCTGTGAACAGTGTTACCCCCGCAGGGCTCAACCCTGCCCAAAAGGCTCTGACGGTTGCCCCGTCGGCCGTGCGAGGGTGAGTCGCTCAATGAGCTTGGAACCACTGGAGGAAAAGGTATGAGCCTGGCCCGGAAAAAGGACGTCATGACGGTGAAGGGGAAGATACCCCAACAGCCGCGTGTGGCTCCCTCCTCCCCCGGAACGACCGTGCAACGGATGCTCGCCCTCCAGAGCACCGCCGGGAACAGGGCCGCGGCCGAGATGGTGCGGCGTGGCGGGCTGCCGGAGGCGCAGGCACCCCATCAGCACGGTCCGGCGTGCGGGCACCGGGAGCGGGCGGCGGTGCAGCGCTGCGCGACCGATGTCACCGTGGCGCGGGCCGAGGATGAGCACGAGCACGCTCACGACACCGGGCCGGAGGGGCAGAGCGCGTTGTTGGCCGCCGCCATGAAGTCGCCGAGCGCGGCGCTGCCCGCGTCGGTCGTGGCGAAGGCCGGGGCGTTCTACCAGAACGACGCCCTCGCCTCCACGCGCGTCCACCAGGACGTGGTGGCCCAGCGTGCCACGGAGGCCATGGGGGCCGCGGCCATGACCGTCGGCAACCACATCTTCCTCTCCGCCGGGGCCGCCGCCAGCGAGGAGCTGATCGGCCACGAACTCAGCCACGTCGACAAGAACCTCAAGGGCGTGCCCGAGACGGGCCACAACAACGGCGCCGGAGTCACCGTCACCAACCCGCGCCAGAATTCCGAACGGGACGCCGAACGGGACGGTCACGCCTACGCCGCCGGTCAACGGACCGCCCCGTCCCTCGTCGCGTCGCAGACGGGGGCGAACGCCTCCGCCGGGCCCGTGCAGCGGATGCTGGAGGAAGGACAGTCGTCGGAGGAGGGGCGACGGATCGCCCTCCAGGACGGTCCGTCGGAACTCAGCGGTGAGGACCACGTCGCGTCGCTGCCCGAGGACAGCGATCAAGAAGTGATCCTCCAGCGCGGCATCACGCCCACGCAGCGGAAGGCCATGGTGAAGGAGGTCATCCGCGGCTCCTTCATCAGCCTTTCGAAGATGACGGCGAAGCCCGACGAAGATGCCACGAAGCCCGACCCCGAACATGTCCGGGGATACGTGAACCAGGATAAAGACAACCCCGAAGTCGCCAAGCTCATCGAGTTCTCGACGAAGTCCCATATCGCCACCGGGTTCGCCGGGGAGGCCTCCTTCGGCATCGTGCTCACCATCAAGATCAAGAGGAAGTTCCTGGCGAAGGGCGCGACCGGTAACGAGAGCGGCTGGATCGCGCGACAGGGAGCGCCCTACGACATCGTCGGGATCGAGCGGAAGGACCAGGGGGTGGACAAACTGACCCCGCTGACCGAGGGAGAGTTCCGCGAGGTGGTCAAGAAGGAGGAGATGGCCGAGTTCCTTCTCAAGATGCAGGACCCGGCAGACAAGGCGCAGCACATGAGCGCGATCGAACCTTCGAAGAAGATGGCCGAGGTGCAAAAACTTTTCGCCTACAACAAGGCGGTGTACGGGCCCTAGTCCTGTGACCGGGTCGCAGCACTAGGCGAACGGGTTGCCGTGACCCGGTAGCTGTCGCCCCGGCGGCAGATACCGCAGCCGCCCGCCCCGGTCGGTCACCGGCGTGAACCCGGCGGCCTGGAGCTGCGCGGTGTACCGGACGTTGCGACGCCGGGTGGCGGCGAGCCCGGCGTACACCAGCCCCATGAGCGCGACCCAGGAGCCGACGGCGACGCCGACACCCGTGGCGCTGTCCACGAACGCCAACCCGATGCCCGCGACCAGCCCGGCGAACCCGAAACCCGCGATGACCGCCCGCTGCTTGTCGGTGTACTGATGGCCCAGGTCGAACACCATCCGCGCCTTGAGGAGTTCGAGTTCGTCGCCCACGACGGGCGGCAGCTCACCCCCGTCCCGGGCGTCGGGATACCGCGCCCGGTTCCGCGCGGCACGCTCCCGGGCCTCGGGGTTCAGCGCGGGCACGAGACGCAGCGCCATCTTGTTGTCGACGGAGATGTTCAGGTCCACGTACTCGTACCCGAACTGCTCGGCGATGAAGGCGAGTCGGGTGAGCCCCGTCATCGTCGACATGCCGAAGACCAGCTCCACGGGCTCACCGCTCTCCATCTTCCGCAACATCTTCCGCACACGTCTCTTCCCCACCACGCACCTCCGAGGCTCAAGCTCCCAGCTTCGAGCCCTCTTTTCAAGGAATGGGAGGCGGGCCTCAACCCACCCTCCCACCCGGTGAGTTGACTTGACGCGTTCGACTTGCCACACACGGTGACGATGCTGGTACCGTTCCCGGAGACAAATCAGCCCCCGCCAGATGCAGCGAACATCTGAAACGGGGGCCTGACCTACGAGATCGCCGTCTGACAAGGAGACCGATCCCATGGCTGACGCCAACCTTAGTCCTGTCCCCATGCCCACGCACCCGGACCCACCCCCTCCGCGCACCCACCCCCTCGCCGGCCCCGGCTACGGCAAACGCACCGCCCCCGGCCAACACCCCCGTACGGCCCACGACTTCACGGACCTCCCACCCCGCGAAGCAGCCATCGCCGCGTACATCGACCGCCTCCCCGGCGGCGCCGACATCTCCGTGAAGACGCTGGCCAAGGAACTCCCGTACGGGCAGTGCGCGCTCCGCACGGCCCTCAACAGGCTCCAGGAGGCGGGCCACTTGCGCCGGGGCCGGGAGCACGTGACCGCCGAGTCGGGTAGCTCCCGCTGGATCACCCGATCGTGGTTCTCCAGGACCGCACGGGACGACGGCTGGTGGGCGAGGTTCACCCGGGGTGACGTACCGCAGGAATCGCACAAACCACCGCCGACCCGCTCCCGCGCCCACATCCTGCTCGCCGCCCTGGGCCGGGAGACCCCCGCCCTCTCCCTCTCCCAGGCGGACTGCGCGGAGCTGGCGCCCCTCCTGCTGCCATGGTTCGAACGGGGCGCGACCGACGAGACGATCCACCGGGCCCTGACCTCCGGCCTCCCCACGCCCGTCCACAGCCCGGCCGCCCTCCTCCGCACCCGCCTGGTCACCAAGCTGCCCCCGGAACAGGCGCCCGCCCCCGCCCCCGCCCCCGTACGCCCGCCCCTCCGCATGCTGGAATGCGCCAAGTGCCGCGCCCCGGGCCGCCCGGAGGCCCTGCCGGGCGGCATGTGCGGCGCCTGCCGAGGCGAACGCGCCCCCGCCCGCCCCCGTCAACATCACGCTCAAGACCGAGAAGCTCAAGGACTACGCCTGACCCGGGGCGCCGAGCCCTCGACACCGGGCCCGCGACACTCGCGAGCCCGGCGTCATCATCCCTCCGCCTCAGCTGAGCGACCCCAGCGCCGCCGGCTCGAACGCCTTCAGTTCGTCGAAGCGGCCGTCGAGCACCTTCGCCGCCCACTCGGGGTCCTGGAGCAGCGCGCGGCCCACGGCGACGAGGTCGAACTCCTCGGCCTCCAGACCGTTCAGCAGATCGTCGATGCCCTTGAGCGTCGCCCCCTCACCGGCGAACGCGGCGAGGAACTCCCCGTCCAGACCGACCGAGCCGACCGTGATGGTGGGCTTGCCGGTGAGCTTCTTCGTCCAGCCCGCGAGGTTCAGCTCGGAACCCTCGAACTCCGCCTGCCAGTAGCGGCGCGTGGACGCGTGGAACGCGTCGACACCGGCCGCCACCAGCGGGTTCAGCAGCGCCTCCAGCTCCTCGGGCGTCTCGGCGAGGCGCGCGTCGTACGCCTCCTGCTTCCACTGCGAGTACCGGAAGATGACGGGGAAGTCGGCCGACACCGAGTCCCGTACGGCCGCCACGACCTCCGCCGCGAACTTGGTGCGGGCGACGAGGTCACCGCCGTAGGCGTCGGTGCGGCGGTTGGTGCCCGCCCAGAGGAACTGGTCGATGAGGTAGCCGTGGGCGCCGTGGATCTCGACGCCGTCCATGCCGATGCGCTCGGCCTCGGCGGCGGACTTGGCGAAGGCCGCGACGACCTCGTCGATGTCGGCCTGGGTCATCGCCCGGCCGCCCGCCGCCTCGGTGCCGTCGGGCCGCAGCCCGGAGGGGCCGAGGACGGGGGCCTCGGGGAAGAGCTTGCCCTGCTGCCGGACGGTCCCGATGTGCCACAGCTGCGGGACGATCGTGCCGCCCCCGGCGTGCACGGCCTCCGCGACCTTCGCCCACCCGGCGAGCTGCTCCTCACCGGCGAACCGCGGCACCCCGTCCAGGTCCCCGGCCGTCTCGTGCCCGACGTACGTCCCCTCGGTCACGATCAGGCCGACCCCCGCGGCGGCCCGTCGCCCGTAGTACGAGGCCACGTCCGCCCCCGGCACACCACCGGGCGAGAACACCCGCGTCATGGGCGCCATGGCGATCCGGTTCGGAACGGTCAGCCCGTTGATCGTGACGGGCCGGGACAGCACTTCGGCGGCACGGGAGGTGGGCGCGGTGGTCACGTGGGGACTCCTAGGAGGGAGAGCGGAATCAATTCCATGCGCACGCATATAGCGCACGTCCCTCCGCACAACCGCCCCCGCCTACGCGGAATTCCACCGGCGCGACGGCATCGGTGTGACCCGTGACACGCCCCGGAAACGCCCGAGGGCGGCACCCCCCGTTTCCAGGGGGTGCCGCCCTCGGTACCGCAGGACGGTGATCGACCGGGGTCGATCAGAAGTCCATGTCACCGCCCGGCATACCGCCACCGGCGGGCGCGGAGGACTTCTCCGGCTTGTCGGCGATGACGGCCTCGGTGGTGAGGAAGAGCGCGGCGATGGAGGCGGCGTTCTGCAGGGCGGAACGCGTGACCTTCGCCGGGTCGATGATGCCGGAGGCGATCATGTCGACGTACTCACCGGTCGCGGCGTTGAGGCCGTGGCCGACCGCGAGGTTGCGGACCTTCTCCACGACGACGCCGCCCTCAAGACCACCGTTGACGGCGATCTGCTTGAGCGGGGCCTCCAGGGCGAGCTTCACGGCGTTGGCGCCGGTCGCCTCGTCACCCTCCAGCTCCAGCTTCTCGAAGACCGAGGAGGCCTGCAGCAGGGCCACGCCACCACCGGCGACGATGCCCTCCTCGACGGCCGCCTTCGCGTTGCGAACGGCGTCCTCGATGCGGTGCTTGCGCTCCTTCAGCTCGACCTCGGTCGCGGCACCGGCCTTGATGACGGCCACGCCGCCCGCGAGCTTCGCCAGGCGCTCCTGGAGCTTCTCGCGGTCGTAGTCCGAGTCGCTGTTCTCGATCTCGACGCGGATCTGGTTGACCCGGCCCTGCACCTGCTCGGTCTCACCGGCACCGTCGACGATCGTGGTCTCGTCCTTGGCGATGACGACCTTGCGGGCGCGGCCCAGCAGGTCCAGCGTCGCGTTCTCCAGCTTGAGACCGACCTCCTCGGAGATGACCTCGCCGCCCGTGAGGATGGCGATGTCATTGAGCATGGCCTTGCGGCGGTCACCGAAGCCCGGGGCCTTGACCGCCACCGAGCGGAAGGTGCCCTTGATCTTGTTGACGACCAGGGTCGACAGGGCCTCGCCCTCGATGTCCTCGGCGATGATCAGCAGCGGCTTGCCGGACTGCATGACCTTCTCCAGAAGCGGGAGCAGGTCCTTGACCGAGCCGATCTTGGAGTTGGCGATGAGGATGTAAGGGTCCTCCAGCACCGCCTCCATGCGCTCCATGTCGGTCGCGAAGTACGCCGAGATGTAGCCCTTGTCGAAGCGCATGCCCTCGGTGAGCTCAAGCTCCAGACCGAAGGTCTGCGACTCCTCGACGGTGATGACGCCTTCCTTGCCGACCTTGTCCATGGCCTCGGCGATCAGCTCGCCGATCTGGGTGTCGGCGGCGGAGATGGAGGCGGTGGAGGCGATCTGCTCCTTGGTCTCGACCTCCTTGGCCTGGTCGAGCAGCGCACCGGAGACGGCCTCGACGGCCTTCTCGATACCGCGCTTGAGGGCCATCGGGTTGGCACCGGCGGCTACGTTGCGCAGGCCTTCCTTGACCAGGGCCTGGGCGAGAACGGTCGCCGTGGTCGTACCGTCGCCGGCGACGTCGTCCGTCTTCTTGGCGACTTCCTTGACCAGCTCGGCGCCGATCTTCTCGTACGGGTCCTCGAGCTCGATCTCCTTGGCGATGGAGACACCATCGTTGGTGATCGTGGGGGCGCCCCACTTCTTCTCGAGGACGACGTTGCGGCCCTTGGGGCCGAGCGTCACCTTGACGGCGTCCGCGAGCTGGTTCATGCCGCGCTCGAGGCCGCGCCGCGCCTCCTCGTCGAACGCGATGATCTTGGCCATGTGAAGTGGTCCTCCCGGACTGGGGTGGATTGCTCCGGACCGCGCTGGCGCCCGCGACGGACGGCTCGCCTGCCTCGTGGTTCCTTGCCCCACATGGCCTGCGGGCCTCACCGACCCGATCCTCGTTGTCACTCTCACCTTCAGAGTGCTAACGCCAATGATTAGCACTCGCCCCCTGCGAGTGCAAGCGGCTCTTGATGATCCGCAGGTGAACGCGCCCGTGCGCCTCCCGTGCGCGACCCCCCGGCGAGCCCGCCCCCGGGCACACGGAAGGGCTCGCACCCCCGTACAGGGATGCGAGCCCTCCGATGAAGAACGAAGAACGTCGCTGCGTTAAAGCCCGGCGCGCACTTCAGCCGGCCGCGAGTCGGACCATGTCCGCCTGCGGCCCCTTCTGACCCTGCGAGATCTCGAACTCGACCCGCTGGCCCTCTTCCAGGGTGCGGTAACCGTCCATCTGGATCGCGCTGTAGTGGACGAATACATCCGCACCACCGTCGACCGCGATGAAGCCGTACCCCTTCTCCGCGTTGAACCACTTGACGGTGCCCTGAGCCATGCCTAACTCCCCTATTACTGGCCCTTGCACAGATCCACACTTCGCGGATCCGGGTCAGACCTCACCCCCCAACGGTTGGGGGTGTGCGCCGGAACGCGTCGACCGCGGCCGAATGTATCTGTCCAACTGCCCTCTGCAACAGGTCAATGGGACGAGAATTCTGGACACGACCGGTCGGGAATGTACGAACAATTCGCCCGAATTCAGGGCAAGTCGGGCCCCATAAAAGGGAAGAAATACGCAAAAGGCCTGCACACTTTGGCTACTTCATATAGGGCGTGCGGCGCGATCAAATATGCGCCCGGCATGCAATCACTACGGTGATCGGACCGGGTTCCCCAACTGTACCGCGCTCAACCATAGAGAATTGCCCCCTCCGCTTCTCTCGCGGAGGGGGCAATTCGATGAACTCTCGGTAATCAAAGTTACCGACGGTTACTACCGGCGGGTACCGACCGGCGGTCAGCCACCGGCGACCGCGGGAATGATCGACACACCCGCACCGTCCGGAGTCGCCGTCTCCAGCCCCTGCTCGAACCGGACATCGTCGTCGTTCACGTACACATTCACGAACCGCCGCAACTTGCCCTGATCATCCAGAACCCGGGCGGCGATCCCATTGTGGTTCTTTTCGAGATCGGCGATGACTTCGCCAAGGGTGGCCCCCTCGGCGGTCACCTCGGCCTGCCCACCCGTGTAGGTGCGAAGGATGGTGGGGATGCGGACGGAAACGCTCACGATGGGACCTCCGGTCGGGAATGTGTGCTGTTCGAGGCGGTCTTACGCGAGACCGGCCTCATGGAACGAATCGAGGTTGGGCCGGATGGTCGCGGTCAGCCCGGTCCCGGCCACCGCGTCCAGGGTCTTGAGACCGTCCCCCGTGTTGAGGACGACGGTCGTCAGCGTCGGGTCGAGCACCCCGTCCTCGATCAGCTTCTTCGCGACCCCCACGGTCACCCCGCCCGCGGTCTCCGCGAAGATCCCCTCGGTCCGCGCCAGCAGCTTGATCGCCTCGACGACCTGCTCGTCCGTCACGTCCTCCACGGCCCCACCGGTCCGCCGCGCGATGTCGATCACATACGGCCCGTCCGCCGGGTTGCCGATCGCCAGCGACTTCGCGATGGTGTTCGGCTTCTGCGGGCGCACCACGTCGTGCCCGGCCTTGAAGGCCACCGACACCGGCGAGCACCCCTCCGCCTGCGCACCGAAGATCTTGTACGGCTTGTCCTCGACGAGCCCGAGCTTGATCAGCTCCTGGAGCCCCTTGTCGATCTTCGTGAGCTGCGACCCGGAGGCGATCGGCACCACCAGCTGGTCGGGCAGCTGCCAGCCGAGCTGCTCGCAGATCTCGTACGCGAGGGTCTTGGAGCCCTCCGCGTAGTACGGCCGCAGATTGACGTTCACGAAGCCCCAGCCCTCGCCGGCCGGGTCGCCGATCAGCTCGGAGCAGAAGCGGTTCACATCGTCGTAGTTGCCCTCGATGCCGACCAGCGCGCCGCCGTAGACGGCGGCCATGACGACCTTGCCCTGCTCCAGGTCGTGCGGGATGAACACACAGGACCGGAAGCCGGCGCGGGCGGCGGCGGCGCCGACGGCACCGGCCAGGTTGCCCGTGGAGGAGCAGGAGAGGGTGGTGAAACCGAAGGCACGGGCCGCTTCGAGGGCCTGGGCGACGACGCGGTCCTTGAAGGAGTGCGTCGGATTGCCCGAGTCGTCCTTGATGAAGAGCTTGCCGGTGTCGACGCCGAGCGCGGCGGCCAGGTTGTCGGCCTTGACGAGCTGGGTCCAGCCGGGGTTGATGTTCGGCTTGGTGGCCACATCGGCGGGGACGGGCAGGAGGGGCGCGTAACGCCAGATGTTCGCGGGCCCGGACTCGATCCGCTTCCGCAGCTCCTCCGTGTCGTAGGAGGAGTAGTCGTACGCGATCTCCAGCGGCCCGAAACACTCCTCGCAGGCGAAGACCGGTCCGAGAGGTACGCGGTGTCCGCACTCGCGACAGCTCAGGGCGGCGGCGGGGCCGAGGTCTACTGTGGAGGCGGAGCCGGATTCGGATTCGGTGGTGCTTGCAACAGTCTGCGCAGCCATGGAGGCGAGGCCCTTTCTCCTCATCTTCCTCACGACGCACTTCGCCGTGAGACGGATTTGGCACCTTCCCGAGCCGGGAGCCTCACCACGATGACGATGATCGAATGACGATGATCGGATGACGTGGTCAGACCGGCTGGAGGGTTGCCGGGGCTTCATCGGGCCGTATCCCTCTGCCCCTCTGGATGAGCGGTATTTGGTTGTATACGCCGACGGGCACCGACATGCGATGGTCACCAGCGTTGTCCAAGACTGTAACCGAAGGCCAGGACAGTTGAGAGAGCCGTCCGAACCGCGAGATGAACGCAGAGGAGCCGCGCACTGTGCTGAAGGAAGTCGAGCGCTGGCTGAGCACCCGCTCCTGGTCCATGTCCGACCGCCCGCTCCACAAGATCATGGCCGCCAAACGGGCCACGGGACAGACGGTCAGCGTCGTCCTGCCCGCGCTGAACGAGGAGGAGACGGTCGGCGACATCGTCGCGATCATCCGTCATGACCTCATGCGGCAGGTCCCGCTCGTCGACGAGATCGTGGTCGTCGACTCCGGTTCGACCGACCGGACGTCCCAGGTCGCGGCAGCCGCCGGGGCGAGGGTCGTGCACCGCGACGCGATTCTGCCCCGCCTCCCGGCCGTCCCCGGCAAGGGCGAGGTGCTGTGGCGGTCGCTCCTGGTGACCTCGGGCGACATCGTCTGCTTCATCGACGCGGACCTCAAGGAGTTCTCGTCGGACTTCGTCTCCGGGATCGTCGGCCCGCTGCTCACCGACCCCGGTGTGGACCTCGTCAAGGCGATGTACGACCGGCCCCTCGGCTCCGCCGCCGGCCAGGGCGGCCGTGTGACCGAACTCATGGCCCGCCCCCTCCTCAACATGCACTGGCCCCAGCTGGCCGGCTTCGTCCAGCCGCTCGGCGGCGAGTACGCGGCGCGGCGGTCGCTGCTGGAGCAGCTTCCGTTCCCCGTCGGCTACGGCGTCGAGCTGGGCATGCTGGTCGACGCGCTGCACCTCGTCGGCCTCGACGCGCTCTCCCAGGTCGATGTGGGTGTCCGCAAGCACCGGCACCAGGACGGGGCGGCACTGGGGCGGATGTCCGCGGCGATCTATCGCACCGCCCAGCTGCGGCTGGCCCGCGGCCACCTGATCCGGCCCGTCCTCACCCAGTTCGAACGCGGACGCGAGGGCTTCGAGCCGCGCACGTACTCGGTGGACCTGGAGGAACGGCCGCCGATGGTGGATGTCGAGGAGTACGTGGAGCGCAAGGCGGCGTGATCTTTTGGGGCGGCGGGGGTGCGTTGCGTTGTCGGGTGCGGGTCCGGTGGGGGCTGGTCGCGCAGTTCCCCGCGCCCCTGAAAAAGCAGGGGCCGCGCCCCGTGCTTTTTCAACGGCCCGCAGGGGCCGTTGTTCTCAGGGGCGCGGGGAACTGCGCGAGAAGCCCCACCGGACCCCCACCCGCCGACGAACGCCGCACCCCCCACCCCACTGGGCACTCCTGTATACGGCCGAACCCCACGTTTGACCGGCGGAGCCCTTGGCTAGGTTGAGCCCTATGGCCTCCACACGCGGTGCCCAGATCCTCGTCGCCTCCAACCGCGGCCCCGTCACGTACGCACAGGACGACACGGGCGCCCTCACAGCGAAGCGCGGCGGCGGCGGCCTCGTGTCCGGGCTCTCCGCGATCGACCCGGAGTCGGGCGCGGTCTGGGTGTGCTCGGCACTCGGCGACGGCGACCGCGAGGCCGTACGACGCGGAGTCGCAGAGCCGGGCGTACGGATGCTGGACATCCCGGCCGACGTGCACCACGACGCGTACAACGGCGTCGCCAACTCCACGCTGTGGTTCGTGCACCACATGCTCTACCAGACCCCGCTGGAGCCGGCCTTCGACGCGGAGTTCCGCCGCCAGTGGGCGTCGTACGAGACGTACAACCGCGCCTTCGCCGAGGCCCTCGCGCAGGAGGCGGCGGACGGCGCGGCCGTCCTCGTCCAGGACTACCACCTGACCCTGGCCCCCCGGATGCTCCGCGAACTCCGCCCCGACCTGCGGATCGGCCACTTCTCGCACACCCCGTGGGCACCCGTCGACTACTTCCGGCTGCTCCCCGACGACATCGCCGCCCAGGTCCTCGACGGCATCCTCGGCGCCGACCGGGCCGCGTTCCTCACCCGGCGGTGGGCGGACGCGTTCACCGAGTGCGCGCGTGCCGTCCTCGGCCCCGACGCCCTGTCGGGCACCCGGATCGGCGTGCACGGCCTGGGCGCCGACGCGGACTTCCTGCGGACCCGCGCGCACCAGGCGGACGTCGACGACCGCGTCGCCCTGCTGCGGGAGCAGATCGGTACGGCCCCGGACGGCCGTCCGCGCCGCACGATCGTCCGCGTCGACCGCACGGAGCTGTCGAAGAACATCGTGCGCGGCCTGCACGCCTACCGGCACCTCCTCGACGAGCACCCCTCCTGGCGCGAACGCGTCGCGCACATCGCCTTCGCGTACCCGTCGCGGCAGGACCTCGCGGTGTACCGGGACTACACGGCCGAGGTCCAGCGGGTCGCGGACGACATCAACGAGCGGTACGGGACGCCGGGTTGGACCCCGGTCATCCTCCATCTGAAGGACGACTTCGCCCGCTCCCTGGCGGCGTACCGGCTCGCGGACGTGGCCCTCGTCAACCCCATCCGCGACGGCATGAACCTGGTCGCGAAGGAGGTGCCGGTGGTCTCCGACGAGGGATGCGTGCTGGTGCTGTCGCGGGAGGCCGGGGCGTACGAGGAGTTGGGGGACGACTCGGTGGTGGTGAACCCGTACGACGTGGTGGGCACGGCGGCGGCGCTGCACGAGGCGCTGAGTGTGCCGGT
The DNA here is from genome assembly GCF_009184865.1 of Streptomyces phaeolivaceus. NCBI lineage: Bacteria > Bacillati > Actinomycetota > Actinomycetes > Kitasatosporales > Streptomycetaceae > Streptomyces > Streptomyces phaeolivaceus. The sequence continues at coordinate 4,569,872 of NZ_CP045096.1, forward strand.
GCACGAGCGGGCGGAGCGTTCGAAGCGGCTGGCCGCGGCGGCTACGGCGTTGCCGCCGACGCGGTGGTTCCTGGATCAGTTGAGGGAGTTGGAGGGCGCCCAGTAGCTCGGGGGGGGTCGGCGTTCGTCGGCGGGTGGGGTTCGGTGGGGCTTCTCGCGCAGTTCCCCGCGCCCCTGAACAACCGCCCCTGCGGGCCGTTGAAAAAGCACGGGGCGTCCTCTGCCTATGCGTGACCTATACGTGCTCGGCGATGGCTGCCAAGAGGCGTACGACTCCCGCCGGGCCGTCGACCACCAGGTCCGCCCGCTCCGACAGCTCGCTCACCTCTGTGCTGCCGCTGCAGACCAGCAGGCCCGGGGTGCCCTCGGTGCGGAGTTGTTCGAGGGTGGCGAAGGCGGGGAGGTCGCCGAGGTCGTCGCCGGCGTAGAGGACGGACTCGGCGGCGGTCTCCGTCAGGTAGTCGCGGAGGGCTACGCCCTTGTCCATGCCCGGGGGGCGGAGTTCGAGGACCAGACGGCCGGGTTCGACGATGAGGCCGTGGCGGGTGGCGAGGTCGGTCAGGGGGGCGCGCAGGGCCTCGAACGCGGCCTGGGGGTCGGTGGCGCGGCGGGTGTGGACGGCGAGCGCCCGGCCCTTCTCCTCGATCCAGGTGCCCTGCCAGGCGCCGACGCTGTCCAGGAAGCCGGGCAGCTCCGCGCGGACCGCCGCGACACCGGGGTGCGGGGCGGGCGCGCTGACCGTGCCGGTGACGGCGTCCCAGCGTTCGGCGCCGTAGTGGCCGAGGACGACGAGGCGCTCCAGGCCGGGGACACCGGCGAAGCCGCCGTGGCGGACGGCGACGCCCGCGGGGCGGCCGGTCACCACGGCGACGGAGGCGACCTTCGGGGCGAGGGCGGCGAGGGCGGCGACCGCGTCGGGGTGCGCGCGGGCCTGCTCGGGGTCGGGGACGATCGGGGCGAGGGTGCCGTCGAAGTCGAGCGCGATCACCGTACGGCCGGGGCGGGCGAGGATCGCGTCCAGCGCGTCCCGTCCGGCCGGGGTCACGGGTGTCGGCAAGGTGGCCTTGGGGGCTTCGGGGGCTTCGGGGTTCTCTGCGTCCTTGTGGCTGCCCATGTCCGCGACCCTATCCGCGATCGGTCAGCTCGCGCTTCGTCATCGCCTCGTCATCGCCTCGTCATCGCCTCGTCATCGCCTCGTCATCGCCTCGTCATCGCTCGTCCCGGCGGGACGCCCGGACTCTCCTCAGCCGGTTCACCGTGACCGGGTCGTGGGCGAGGGCGCGGGGGTCGTCGAGCAGGGCGTTCAGCAGCTGGTAGTACCGCACGGGTGCGATGCCCAGCCGCTCCCGGATGGCCCGCTCCTTGGCCCCCGGCCCCACCCAGCCCTGCCGCTCCACGGCGAGGATGGCTTGTTCACGATGGCCCAGCTCGTCCATGGGAGGACGGTAACGGACGGGTGTGACATTCGGCCGCGGGTGCGTGGGGGCTTCTCGCGCAGTTCCCCGCGCCCCCAAGAGCAACGGCCCCTGCGGGCCGTTGAAAAAGCACGGGGCGCGGCCCCTGCCTTTTCAGGGGCGCGGGGAACTGCGCGAGAAGCGCCACCGGACCCGCACCCGCCGACGAACGCCGCACCCCCCACCCCACCAGGCGCCCTCACTCCCGATCAGCGACAGTCGCCGTCTGCTGCAGTTGCTCCAGCACAACCCCCGGCTTCGCCCCAGGCCGCACCGCCCGTCCGATCTGCTCCTTCACCGCCGCGCTGACATCCGCCCAGGACGTCTTCCCGACGGGATACAACGCCGCGCTGGGCAACTCGTCGAGGAACGGCGCCAACCCCGCGTCACGCGACGACGCGGCCATCTCCTCCGACGCCGAAGCGGTCACCGGCAGCAGGTCGTACTCACGGGAGAAGTCGAGCACGTTCTCGTCGCTGTAGACGAAGTCGAGGAAGTCCCCGATCTCCTCCCCGTGGCCGTTCTGCTTGAAGGCCATCATCCAGTCGGTCACCCCCATCGTCGCGTGCTCCCGCCCGTCGTACCCGGGCATCGCGGCCGTGCCGTACTCGACCCCCTGGTCCGCGGCCATCCGCATCAGACTGGGGTGCCCGTTGAGCATGCCGACCTCCCCGCGCGCGAACGCCGTGAACGCGTCGGCGCGGTTGAGTTCGGCGGGCGCGGTGGGCCCGGTGAGGCCCTTGTCGACGAGCTTGTTCTTCAGCCAGGTGAAGGTCCGCACGTTCTCGTCGGAGTCGAGCCGGTAGGTGCCGACGTCGTCGGTGTAGCCCGCGCCGCCGCTGAGCAGCCACTGCATGGTCTCGGCCTGGGCCTCCTCGGGCCCGAGCGGCAGGGCGTACGGGGTCTCGACCCCCGCCTCGTCGAGGGCCTGGGCGTCGGCCGCCAGCTCGCTCCAGCTGCGCGGGGCGCTGTCGATGCCCGCCTCGGCGAAGAGCTTCTTGTTGTAGAAGAGGACGCGGGTGGACGCCGCGAACGGCATCCCGTACGCGACCCTGCGCACCTTGCCGGAGTCGGCGAGCTGGGGCAGGAACCCGGCCTGGACCGGTATCGAGAGCAGGTCGTCGACCTCGTAGAGCCGGCCGGCCGAGGCGTAGTCGGCGTACGTGCCGGCCTGCGCCAGGTCGGGCGGGTCCCCGGCGGCGACCATCTCCTTGATCCTGCGGTCGACGTCGTTCCAGGAGTAGACGCTGACGTCGACGTCGACGCCCGGGGTCTTCTTCTCGTACGCCTTCACGACCGCGTCCCAGTACTTCTGGGAGCTGTTCGCCTCGGAGTCGCCGTAGTCGGCGGCGACCAGCTTCAGGGTGACGCCGGGGCCGCTCGTCTCCGAGGCACCGCAGCCCGCAAGCGTCGCCATCAGTCCCAGCGCCGACAGGGCGGCCAGTGCCGCCGTTCCGCCGTTCCCGACGCCGGTCTTCGTTCGCCGCTGCCGCTGCCGCTGTCCCACTCGTAGTGCCCCAACCTGTCGTACCGGCCCCGCGCACAACAGCCTGGATCACCGGCCCGTGTTCAATGCCGTCAATCTCTCAACTACTCGAACCTTCTCGAACTTCTCCATAAGGTCTACACCACGCGAGTGGACTAGACCTCTCGCGGGTCGAAGGGCCACACTGTTCTCCGTGAGACATGTCATCGCCCTCGATGTGGGCGGCACCGGGATGAAGGCCGCACTGGTCGGGGCCGACGGCGAGCTGCTGCACCAGGCGCGCCGGGCGACCGGGCGCGAGCGCGGGCCCGATGCCGTCGTCGCGTCGATCCTCGACTTCGCCGCCGAGCTGCGCGCGTACGGCGAGCGGCGCTTCGGCGAGCCCGCGGCCGGAGCCGGGGTCGCCGTGCCCGGCATCGTCGACTCCGGCCGGGGCGTCGCCGTCTACGCCGCCAACCTCGGCTGGCGTGACGTCCCGCTGCGCGCCCTCCTCACCGAGCGGCTGGGCGGTGTCCCGGTCGCCCTCGGCCACGACGTGCGCACCGGCGGGCTCGCGGAGGGGCGGGTGGGCGCGGGCCGGGGCGCGGACCGCTTCCTCTTCGTGGCGCTCGGCACCGGCATCGCCGGCGCGATCGGCGTCGACGGCCGGGTGGAGGCCGGCGCCCACGGCTTCGCGGGCGAGATCGGCCATATCGTCGTACGGCCCGGGGGCATCCCGTGTCCGTGCGGGCAGCACGGCTGTCTGGAGCGGTTCGCCTCCGCGGCGGCCGTCAGCCAGGCCTGGGCGGAGGCGTCCGGCGACCCGGAGGCCGACGCGGCGGACTGCGCCAAGGCCGTCGAGTCGGGCGACCCGCGCGCGAGCGCCGTCTGGCGGACCGCCGTCGACGCCCTGGCCGACGGCCTCGTCACCGCCCTCACCCTCCTCGACCCCCGCACCCTCATCCTCGGCGGCGGCCTGGCGGAGGCCGGCGAAACCCTGTTCACCCCCCTGCGCGCGGCCGTCGAACACCGGGTCACCTTCCAGAAGGTCCCCACCATCGTCCCGGCCGCCCTGGGAGACACCGCGGGCTGCCGAGGCGCCGGCCTGATGGCCTGGGACCTCCTCACCCCCACAGCCCCCACGGACCCTTCGGAGGTAACCACCTGATGCCCCCCGCACTCGCCGACACCGGGTCCGACAGCAGCGCCCCGTCAGAGGCCGCGCGTCCTGCCGCCGGTCCCGACAGCGCCCCGTCAGGGGCGCGGGGAACTGCGCGACCAGCCCCCACCGACCCGCACCCGCCGAACACAGCGCAACCGTTCACCCTGGACGGCGCCAACGTCGTCCTCCCCACCGGCACGGTGAAAAACGGCCGCCTCACCATCGACGGCACCAAAATCGCCGCCAACCACCCCGAGAACGCCCACACCATCGACGTCCGCGCCCACTGGGTGGTCCCCGGCTTCATCGACCTGCACAACCACGGCGGCGGCGGAGCCTCCTTCACCTCCGGCACCGTCGACGACGTGCTCCACGGCATCCGCACCCACCGCCTGCACGGCACCACCACCCTCGTCGCCTCCACGGTCACCGACGACATGGACGGCCTCGCCCACCGCGCCGGCCTCCTCTCCGAACTCGCCGAGCAGGGCGACATCGCGGGCATCCACTTCGAGGGCCCGTTCATCTCCCCCTGCCGCAAGGGCGCGCACCTGGAGGAACTCCTGCGCGACCCCGACCCGGCGGAGGTCCGCAAACTGATCGACGCGGCGCGCGGCCGGGCCGCGATGGTCACCCTCGCCACCGAACTCCCGGGCGGCCTCGACTCCGTACGCCTCCTCGCCGAACACGGCGTCATCCCGGCGATCGGGCACACGGACGCGACGTACGAGCAGACGGTCGAGGCCATCGACGCGGGCGCGACCGTGGCGACCCATCTCTTCAACGCGATGCCGCCGCTGGGCCACCGCGAGCCCGGCCCGATCGCGGCGCTGCTGGAGGACGAGCGGATCACGGTCGAGCTGATCAACGACGGGACGCATCTGCATCCGGCCTCCCTCCAGCTGGCGTTCCGTCACGCGGGCGCCGCCCGGGTCGCGTTCATCACCGACGCGATGGACGCGGCCGGTTTCGGCGACGGCCGCTACACGCTCGGCCCGATGGCGGTGGAGGTCGTGGACGGGGTGGCCCGGCTGGTGGAGGGCGGCTCGATCGCCGGCTCGACGCTCACCCAGGACCGTGCCCTGAAGCGAGCCGTCACCGTCGACGGCCTGCCGATCGAGGACGCCGTCGCCGCCCTCTCCGCCAACCCGGCCCGCCTCCTCGGCCTCTACGACCGCGTCGGCTCCCTGGAGCCCGGCAAGGACGCCGATCTCGTCCTGCTCGACGCGGACTTCGGCCTCAAGGGTGTGCTGCGCAAGGGCGAGTGGCTGGTCGACCCGTTCGGCGACCGCCCCTCGCCGGCGGATCCCAACTGACCTGATCCGTCGGTTTGTTGACGTGCCACACGGAATACGGCGGCTGGTCCGGAGGGCTGGGCCGACCGCCGCCCGTTTGGCATGATCGAGCCTCCGCGCAGCCGAGACTCAAGGGGGCGGGCTGACCCCGGCGGAACCACGGGAATTCCTGGCATTACCTGCCGCGCCCGATATGATTTGAACACGTCAAGTTAGCTTCAGCCCGACAGAAGGAAGACCCAGAGTGCGCAAGTCGATTACGGCGGCCGGGTCCATCGGAGCAGCATTACTCCTCACCGTAAGTATGGCTGGTTCTGCATACGCAGATTCATACCGCGGATGCACCACCACGGGCGCCTCCGGCCAAGTGAGAATATCGAACTGGACGGACCCCACCGCCAAGATCAGCATTCATGGCGAGCTAACGGACACCAAATCGGACGACCACCACGCCCGCATGCGCCTCCTCACCCAACGGGCAGATGGCTCAATCCACTACTGGCCATGGCGCAAGAACACCGGCGGAGTGGGCACCAGCACCTTCGACACCACCGCAGAGGACAGCGATCGAGGAATCTTCGAGGCTGGTGTAGAAGTGGCTCGATTCGAGAAGGACGAAAAGCTTAATTCCTGCACAGACTGGTAGAAGCTTTCTCGCCAGGAGCGCCACCGAGACACATGACCTGGTGAAATAAGTGCTACCCAAGATTAGCCCCGTGCATGAGGCATGCGCGGGGCCTCTCTCTTACTCTCGGGAGGCGGCGCCTTTCCAAGAACAGTCGATCAGTCGTCGACCCAGTCCTTGACCAACCACAGCTGGTCGATGTTGGCGTCACACTGATTGCCCTGCTCGCACGAGATCTTGATCTCGTTGGTTCCCTCGTTGAGCTGGATGAAGTTGTAGGTCTCCGTCCAGCCCTTCTCGTAGTCGCCGTCCTTGGCGTTCGCCCAGTTCTTCATGTCCACGGGGTTCGTGGACGCCGTCCCGTTCACCGAGAGGGTGGCGGTGGCATCCTTGCCCGGTACCCCGTAGCCCGTGTAGAGCGTGTACTTGCCGCTCTTCGGGATGTCCTTCACCTTCCATGTCACCGACGAGCCGACCGAGTTGAAGTTGCCGACGTAGAACCCGCCCTCCGACTTCGCGCCGGGAACGTCGGACGCGATCGCCGCGGCGCCGCCGAGGAGGAGGGTCTTGGCCTCTGCCTTGGGGAGTTCGGTCTTCTCCGCCTTCTTCGACTTGCCGGCCGACGGGCTGGGATCGGCGCTCTCCCCGGTGGTCGGGGTCGTGGACGCCCCGGTGTTGTCGCCGGAGGCGTCGTCACCGTCGTCGCCTCCGAACATGGCGACGCCGATGCCGATCACCACGGCCGCCACGACGGCGATCGCGCCGATGAGGAGGCCCTTGGTGTTGGGGCCCCGGCCGCGGCCACCGCCCCCACCGCTGCCGTGCGCCTGCTGACGAGTCGTCTGCGCGCCGCCGCCACCGAAGCTCTCGGGGGCCTGGTAGTGCGCGTTCGGCTGGCCGGGGCCGGCCTGCGGCTGCCCGTAACCCTGCTGTGGGACCTGCCCGTACTGGGCGGTCGCGGCCTGTGGAGCCTGCTGGGTCTGCTGCCCGTACTGGCGTTCGCCGACCGGTCGCACCCGGTTGACCGCGTTGGGGTAGCCGTAGCTCCCGCTGGGCGGCTGGGCTCCTCGGGCCTGCCCGTCCTCATAGAGGTAGCCGAACGGGTCGTCGTCCTCGGGCGTGCTCGCGCCGTTGTTGCCGGGCGTCATCGGACATCTCCTACCTGACCGCCAGCGGATGCGACTGGGGCCTGTGTGTTCTGTTCTTCTGCCCGGACGGCATAGCTATAGCCATCCGCCCTCTGGAGCAGGCTCACATGTTGATGGCCGATGCCTTGCACGATGCCGTGTGAGGTGCGGATGTTGAAACGTCCTGACGATCGGACAGCAACCCGGCCCGTGTACGTGCCTGCCTTCTTGCCGACGGGCACGACCGCCCGCACGAGATCGCCCGTCCGGAAGCCGAAATGAGTCTTCGTGCGAGGCAGCGCGAGGCGCGGAAAACCGTGTTTGTCCGTACGGGTGCGTGCGTAGTCACCGCGCCCGGTGGCGACGGCGATCAGCGTGCTCGACGCATAGCGGACAACGCGACATCTTGATCCGACCTCGCCGACAGCCAGGGCATCGAACGTGTGCGACTTGGCCAGTCGGAACAGATCCCGGTTGTACTTCGTTCTCCCGCCGGACCAACACGAGACCGGGTGCCCAAGCGCGCGAAGCCTCTCAGAAAGCCGATCACGGGTTGCGTTCATCGCTGCCGCGTCCCTCAAAGGGAGCTTCACCTCTCGCTTGAGTTTCGCAACAACCTCAGGCCGGTCCTTCAAGAAGTCCTCGATCGGGCGGGATGCCTTGGCCTGATTACAGGGGGCACAGGACAGCGTGAGGTTCGAGACACGGTCTGATCCGCCCCGCGCTCTGGGCTGAACATGCTCGACCTGGAGGGGGACATCACTCTGGCCGCAATAGGCGCAACTCCGTCCCCACTTCTCAAGCAGGTAATGACGCAGCTCGTATCCAGCAAGGGTTCCTTGTTGGTATTCGACCCCCTTGAGCTCCCGTCCGGCCGCCATGGCGTGAGTATCGAACGCAACCCGCTCGACATGGACCTCGGTCAGGGGAGCGAGCTGTGACAGGCGCTGCACTTGAGACCAAGTCGTGTCAACCCTGTGCTGCAGAGAAGGAGGCAACCAGCCCTCAGTGGAGCGACGGTTGTCGAAACGGGGGGCTCGATAGCGTGTGTTGGCCACTCGCCGCCGCCTCCGGTAGCCCGCGCGCCGTTCCATACCCTTCCGGATGGCCGCACCACGGTGCACCAGCTCCATCGCGTACAGACCACGTCGAAGAACCATGACTTCACCACTGCTGTCGGGCATCCGAGTGATGTCGTCAGTCAGAGCAATACCCGTGGCCTTCGATCCTGGGTCGATACGCACAGCGACGCCCCCGACTTCCGAATCCTCCAGGAGACGGTCCTTGATACGGATGGCGAAGGGAGTGTGCCGGGCCACAACCGCCCGCCCCTTCCTCAGGAGTTCACGTGCACGAGCCGGATGGCAGGGCATGAGCGGTCGCCCCTTGCGGTCCAGAACGAACACCCTTGGCGCCCCTGCGCCGGGCGCTGACCGCTCGCGCAGCTCTGGTAGTCCCGGTGCCCTGTCGTCGCGCGTCATCCGTTCCCTCGCTGATGGTGCTGCCGTCACCGACAGCGCGTTCTCCGGCGCTCACAGCCAGAGTGTGAGTGCCGTGTGACTCCCGCATGCGAAGGTGATCGCGTCACGGGTATCCCCTCGCCCATGTTCCGTGCCGGCTTCCCTGTCTTGATCAAGGCAGGGCCCTGTACCCCGTTTCGTCCCTGCTCCAAGAGGTGTCTGCAGGTACAGGTTCCAGAGCAGGCCGCTGAGGAAGCACGGCCAGGTGGGTCAGCACACCCACACGGAACGTAGCCATCAAGGTCACCCCCTCATCGGCGACGGCTCGGGCTGGTCATTCAGAGCCTCATCCACTGCGTGAGCGAGGCCCGGCCACCTGGCCGGGGAGCGAATGACCCCTAGGTCTCCTCAATGCGAGCGAGCCTACCCGCTCGCGTAGGTCCAAACGGGTGACTCGGACCTCATCGCCGGGCCGGGCCACCGCCCACCAGCGGACTTCCCCCCGCGACCCGCCGCTGACCTGGGCTTTTGCCGGGGTGTCTCGGACGTCACTCCGGGCGCTATCCGGCCCGTCTGTGCTGCCTGGGACGAGATCGTTTCTCGACGTACATCCGCTCGTCAGCTGATTTCAACACCTCGTCCGCCGTCATTCCGCAGTGCGCCCATCCGATGCCGAAACTGGCGCCGACGCGCATCGCGCGGCCGTCGACCCGGATCGGCTGGATGATCTCGTTGCGCAGCCTTACGGCGAGGTCCTGGGCGTCCGCGCGGCCGAGGCCGTCGGCGAGGACGACGAACTCGTCACCGCCCAGCCGGGCCACCGTGTCGCCGTCGCGCACACCCCGGCTGAGCCGCCGGGCCACCTCGATGAGGACGGCGTCGCCCGCGTTGTGCCCGAACCGGTCGTTGATCGACTTGAAGCCGTCGAGGTCGCAGAAGAGCACCGCGAGCCCCTTCGTCCCGTCGTCCCGCTCGTCCTCGGGGGCGACGGTGTGCACATGGTGGTCGAAGGCGTCGTACGGCCCGCCCGCCGCGTGGAAGTCGAAGGCGTGCCCGCCGTGGCCCGCGGCCTCGTACTCGTCGAACGACGGGTGCGGCAGCCGGGCCGGCTGCTCGGCGCCGCCGTACTCCCCCGGTTCCCCGAACTGTCCGAAGGCCGCGTTCATCGAGTCGGCCACGTTCATCGCGTCGGCCGGCTCACCGGCGGGGAGGGACTGGGGGCGCTGACAGAGGCGGGCGGCGAGGCGCGAGCGCAGCTCGGCGGAGTTCGGCAGGCCGGTGAGGGCGTCGTGCGAGGCGCGGTGGGCGAGTTGCAGCTCGCGCCGCTTGCGCTCCTCGATGTCCTCGACGTGGGTGAGCAGGAAGCGGGGCCCGTCGGCGGCGTCCGCGACCACGCTGTTGCGCAGCGACACCCAGACGTACGTCCCGTCGCGGCGCCCGAGCCGCAGTTCGGCGCGCCCGCCCTCGGCGGAGGTCCGGAGCAGGGTGCCTATGTCCTCGGGGTGGACGAGGTCGGAGAAGGCGTAGCGGCGCATCGCGGAGGCGGGGCGGCCGAGCAGTCGGCAGAGCGCGTCGTTGGTCCGCAGGATCCGGCCGTGCTGGTCGCCGCCCATCTCGGCGATGGCCATACCGGAGGGGGCGTACTCGAAGGCCTGTCGGAAGGATTCCTCGCTGGCGCGCAGCGCCTGCTGCTCCCTTTCGAGCCTGACCAGTGCACGCTGCATGTTGGCGCGCAGCCGAGCGTTGCTGATCGCGATGGCGGCCTGGAAGGCGTACATCTGGAGCGCTTCGCGTCCCCATGCGCCCGGTCGGCGACCGTTTCGCGGCCGGTCGACGGAGACCACTCCGAGCAGCTCACCGCAGGAGGTGCCGCCGGCGCCCGGGGTGTACATCGGGGCGAAGAGCCGGTCGGAGGGGTGCCATTCGTCCTCGAAGCGGGGCGCGGGGCCGTCGGTGTACCACTGGGGGACGTCGTCCTCGTCCAGCACCCAGCCCTCGGTGTGGGGTATGAACCGCAGGTCGCCCCAGGCCTCGCCCATGTTGAGCCGGCGGTCCCAGGAGGCGCGGGAGCCGACGCGGCCGGTGATGAGGGCCTCGGCCGCGCTGTTCCCGGAGAGGGCGGCGACGACCAGGTCGCCGTCGGGGCGGACGAGGTTCACGCAGGCCAGTTCATAGCCCAGGCCGTTGACCACACCGTCGGCGACGGTCTGCAGCGTGTCGGCCAGGCTGCGCGCGGTGTTCATGTCCGCCATCACCTGGTGCAGCTGCCGCAGCGTCGTCAGACGGACGTAGGGCTCCGACTCGGTCTCCATTCGCCCTCCCCCCGATATCTCGTGGCAGCTCCAGGCTCCAGGTAACCTGCTCAACCTGCTCGACCGGCTTAACTCGCGGGCTTACAACCGCTTACAGTTCCCGCTTACAGCTTGCAGCGTCCCCGCCACTGAATCACAGCGCGAAGCCCACTCGGTACACAGGGTCAACAAAATATGGCTCCTGTGACTCAAGTCACAACAGAAGATGAGCAATTGAGTGGAGTTTATGCGTTTCCCTCGTGCGTTTCCTGAACAGAATTCAGAACTCTGTGTAGGCACTGTGAGCGGTGTTGAGCGGGGGTTGCGCGGAGGTGACGTGGCCCTAGGTCGGAGGTCCGGGCGGGGGTCCGGCGCTGGGCCGATGTGGTGGTCGGGTGGTGCGGTCCAGCGTGCGGAGGTGACCGTTTCCCCTCCTCCTTTCCCCCCTTCTCCCGTTTCTCTCGCGAATCCGCCGGTGGCCGCCGAGGCGACGCGGGCCGCCCCCGCTTTCCTGCCCTCCCTCCCCGGCGGGCATGCTGAGGGGGTGAGTGAAGACGAGTTCCGTGCCGCGATGTCCCGGCTGGCGGCCGGTGTGGTTCTGGTGACCGCGCACGAGGCGGCGCTGGATCCGGAAGGGCCGCGCGGCGAGGACGTCGGGATGACGGCCACCTCCTTCATGTCGGTGTCCCTCGACCCGCCGCTCGTCATGGTCGGCCTCCGCGAGGGCTCCCGCATGGACGATCTGCTCGCCGAGCAGCCCCTGTGGGCGGTCTCCGTCCTCAGCGACCGGCAGCGCACGGCCGCGGCCCGCTTCGCCATGAAGAACCGCGTGAGCGACCGCCTCCTCTTCGCGGACCTCCCCCACACCCGCGGCGGGATCACCGGCGCCCCTTTGATCACCGGCGCCCTGGCCACCCTCGAATGCCGCACCGAACAACGCGTGCCCGCCGGCGACCACACGCTGGTCATCGCCAGGGTCCTCGCGTCGACGTCCCCCGGCACGGACGGCTCCCCACTGACGTATTTCCGGGGCCGCTACAGGCAGTTGGCGCCGTAGACCGCGCCCGTCGGGGGCGCGGGGACTGCGCGGCCGACCCCCCGTCACCCCCGGTCACCCCCAGTCGCGCCCCGACCGCCCCCGCTTGGTGTCGGACCGCTGCTTCTTCTCCCGCAACCGCCGCTCGTTGATCCCCCGGGGAATCCGCGTCGCCCGCCGCGGCTTCGGCGGCGGCGCGGTCGCCTCCGCGAGCAGCGCCGCGAGCCGCACGGCCGCGGTCTCCCGGTTCCGCCACTGCGACCGGTGCTCGGACGCCCGCACACTGACGACCCCGTCGACGAGCCGCCCCGCGAGCCGCTCCAGCGCACGTGCCTTCCACACCTCGGGCAACGCCTCGGTGTTCGCGAGGTCGAACCGCAGCTCGACCTGCGAGTCGCTGGTGTTGACGTGCTGTCCACCGGGACCGGAGGAACGGGAGAAACGCCACATCAGCTCGGCCTCGGGAAGCGAGACGGAGCCACGGATGACGTGAGGACCGGACATGCCCCCATGGTCACCCGAATGTCCGGTCCACGTCACGCTCTTTTCCGGAGCCGGGGCCGAGCGCGAAGCCGGGTAAAGAAAGTAAAAAGCGCAGGAACCTCTGGCGCCCCTCCCGACGTTCATAGGGGTACAGGTAGCTTCGTCCCCGGCACGAAGCCCGTAAGGCACGTAAGCAACGAGGGAAGGACTCCCAACCATGGCTGTAAGCCTGTCCAAGGGTGGCAACGTCTCGCTCACCAAGGAGGCTCCGGGCCTGACCGCCGTCACCGTGGGCCTCGGCTGGGACGTCCGCAGCACCACCGGCACGGACTTCGACCTCGACGCCTCCGCGATCGCGGTCAACACGCAGGGCAAGGTCTACTCGGACGCCCACTTCATCTTCTTCAACAACAAGCAGACCCCGGACCAGACGATCGTCCACACCGGTGACAACCGCACGGGCGAGGGCGCGGGCGACGACGAGGCGATCAACGTCAACCTGGCGGGCCTCCCCGCCGACATCGACAAGATCGTCTTCCCGGTCTCCATCTACGACGCGGAGAACCGCTCGCAGAACTTCGGCCAGGTCCGCAACGCCTACATCCGCATCGTCAACCAGGCCGGCGGCTCCGAGATCGCCCGCTACGACCTCTCCGAGGACGCCGCCACCGAGACGGCGATGGTCTTCGGCGAGCTGTACCGCAACGGCGCCGAGTGGAAGTTCCGCGCGGTCGGCCAGGGCTACGCCTCGGGTCTCGTCGGCATCGCCCAGGACTTCGGCGTCAACGTCTGAGTTCCGGGTCCACCGCACCACCGAAGGCCCCGACCACCGAAGGCCCCGCCGCGACGCCGGACGTCGCGGCGGGGCCTTCGGCCGTCACACCCGCCAGTCGGCTCAGTACCGGATGTGCGGCGGGCCGGGCAGCAGCCGCCGGTTCCGGGTCCGGTACCAGGGCCCCGCGCCGAACTCGACGCAGAAGTGCCCGGCGTGCGGATACCGGTGCGGGAACGACGGGGCCTCGTCGACGAGACCGCGCAGCGTACTGCCGTACTCGCGGAACGCGGTGGGACTGCCCACGACGAACAGCGTGTGCGCCGCGACGGCGAAGGCGAAATGGTCACGGTACGACCGGTACAGGCGCCGTGGATGACGGCTCGTGCCCGGGTCCGGGAAGTCATGGTCGGCAGTGGCCGCCGTCTGGAGCCGGCCGGCGTCGAGCCTGGCCCGCACCTCCTTCCACGAGGCCGTCGGGAACCGCAGGCTGTGGTGGACCAGGACCAGGTCCAGCGAGACGGGTTCGCCGTCACCGGCCATGACACCCTCGGGAGCGGGCTCGGCGCGGATCGGCAGATGGACCAGCGACCGGGCGGACCGGGCGGCGAGCGCCCACAGCGCGACGAGCTGCTCCGCGCCGGCCCGGTCCACGTACATCGACAGCCAGTGATGGTCGTCCCGCAACGCCAGCCGGGCCGGGGACGGGACCGGCCGGATCACCCGGAACTCATCACCGCCCAGCCGCGCCCTGTGCACACGCACCCGCTGCTCCACACGCCCCCGACTCCCATACGTCCGCAGGAACTGTAGACCTGCTCGTCAGAGCCGTATGTCAAAGCCTGATGTCAGGACCGGATGTCAGGATCGGGTGTCAGGACCGGATGTCAGACCCGGTCGATAGCGTGCGGGCATGCTGCAGCTCGAACCACTCCGTACGGCCGAGGACGGCACCCTTCCCGGTCCCCTCCTCGCCGAACTCACCGCCCTGTACGCCTCCAACCGCGACTTCTACGCCCTGAGCGGTGACTTCCCGGACGCGAACGACATCCGTCCCGAACAGGTGGCCGCGGCCCTGTCGGTGGAGCTGGCCGACCCGCACGTGGAGATCCTGCTCGCGAGGGAAGGGGAGAGTGGGGGTGGGGGTGGGGAGGGTGGTCGCGGCGGGCGGCGGCTCGTCGGGGTCGCCATCACCCTCTCTCGGCATCCCGATCCGGCCGACCCCGACCCGTGGATCGGGCTGCTGATCGTCGACGCCGGGGAGCAACGACGGGGGTACGGGCGGCGGTTGGCCGCCCTGGTCGAGGAGCGGTTCCGGCGGGCCGGGCGGGCCGCCGTACGGCTGGCGGCGCTCGACAACAACCCACGCGCCCTGGCGTTCTGGACCTCCCTCGGCTACGAGGTGGTCGAACGCCGCCGGGACCGCCAACTGGGGCGCCCCTGCGCGGTGGTGCGCAAGACGCTGCGCAGGTCCCGCCGTGCCGCGCGGATCGCCGTGGTCGATCCGGAGGGCGCCGTCTTCCTGTTCCGGTATGTCGACGACGAGCTGGGCCCCCACTGGGCGCTGCCCGGCGGCGGTCTGGAGGGGGGCGAGACACCGCGCGAGGGCGCGCTGCGGGAGCTGCGCGAGGAGACGGGCTGGACGGACATCGAGCCGGGCGCCTTCCTCTGCTCCTGGGAGCACGACTTCACCCGGGCCGACATCCTCGTCCGCCAGTACGACCACATCTATGCGGCCCGGGGCCCCCGCCGTGAACCGGTCGGCGGCCTCCTCACCGCCGCCCGCGCCGCGGAGGGCATCCTGACCTGGCGCTGGTGGACCCCCGCGGACCTCGCCGACCCGACGGCCGAGCCCGTGTGGCCACCGGAACTGCCGCGCCTGCTGGCGGATTTCGTGGCGGCCGACGGCGACGAGAACCCTCCGCGGTCACGGGCCGACCGTACGACGGACTGACCGTACAACGGACCGACCGTACGACGGACCGACCGCACGGCGGACCGACCGCACGGCGGACCGACCGCACGGCGGACCGACCGTACGACGGACCGACCGTACGACTCGCCGGACGTACGGGCCGGACGTACGGGCCGGACTCACGGGCCGGACTCACGGGCCGCCCTCACCGGAACCGGGCCAGCCTGGCGACCGCTTCCCTGAGCCGTTCCTCCGGGGCCAGCAGGCTCACCCGTACGTATCCCTCGCCGTGCCCCCCGAACCAACGGCCCGGCGACACCGCCACCTTGGCCCGGTCGAGCAGCGCGTCGGCGAAGGCGACGGAGGGCTCGCCGCCGGGGGTCGGCAGCCAGGCGAAGACGGACCGGGGGACGTCGAGGTCCCAGCCCACGTCCCGTACGCCGGACACGAAGACGTCCCGACGGCGTTCGTAGATCTTCGAGAGTTCGTGGACGCAGTCCTGGGGGCCGGTCAGGGCCGTGATCGCCGCGCGCTGGATGAAGGGCGGCAGGGAGACGAAGTAGTGCTCCTGGAGGAGGTCGATCGCGGCGACGACCTCGCGGTTGCCGACGACGGCGCCGACCCGCCAGCCGGCCATGTTGAACATCTTCGACAGCGAGATGAACTCGACGCCCACCTCCTTCGCCCCGTCCGCCCGCAGGAACGACACCGGGGCCTCGCCGTCGAAGCTCAGCGCCCCGTAGGCGAAGTCGGACGCCACCAGCACCCCGTGCCGGTCCGCGAACCGGACTGTGTCGGCGTAGAACTCCGGCGGGGCCGTCACCGAGGCGGGGTTGTTCGGGTAGTTGAGGAACATCAGCCGGGCCCGCTCGCGCGTCGCCCGGTCGAGGGCCGTGTAGTCGGGCAGGAAGGCGTTCTCGCGGCGGAGCGGCAGGGGGTGCGTGCGCGCCCCGGCGAGGGCGACGCCCGCCCAGTAGTCCGGGAAGGCGGGGTCCGGCATCAGACACACGTCGCCCGGGTCCAGGAAGCACTGGCTCAGCTCGACCAGTCCGGCCTTGGCGCCGAACAGGATCGCGACCTCGGTCTCCGGGTCCAGCTCGACCCGGTGGTGGGTGGCGTACCACCCGGCGATGGCGGCCTTGAGCGCGAGGAGGCCCGAGAAGGAGCCGTAGCGGTGGGTGGCGGGGTCGAGGACCTCCGTGCGCAGCGACTCCACGATGTGCGGTGGGGTGGGCAGATCGGGGTTCCCCTGGCAGAGGTTGACGACGTCCTCGCCCGACCGCACGAGCCCGTCGATCCTGGCCGCGGTCGTCGCGAACGAGTTCCTGGGGAGGTCCCGGAGCCGCCGGGCGGACTCGATCCTCACGGGCGATCCTCACGGTCGGCCGCTTCCACGCGACGGTCCTCGGTGAGGAGTTCGGCACGGTGGTCCTCGGTGAGAGGTCCGGCGCGGTGGTCCTCGGCGGGGGTCCCGGCGTCGCGTCCCCGCGCCCACTGGCTCAGGCCGCAGGCGGCGAGTGTGATGCCCGCGCAGACGAAGCCGACGGCGGAGAAGCCGTACTCGGTGAACAGCGGGCCGAGGAGCGCGGCACCCAGGGCCACCGCGAGGTTGGTCGCGAGGGTGTAGAAGGCGAGGATCGTGCCGCGGTGGCCGGGCGAGCACTCGCTGAGCAGGGTGCTCAGCAGCGTGACGACCAGACTCTGCATCGCGCCCCACAGGAAGAGGCAGAGCACGAGCAGGGGAGTGAGGTGGTCGACCAGCGGAATCACCGCGAGCGCCGGGACCAGCCCGGCGAGCAGACCGACGAGCACCCGTTCCTTGCCCAGGTCGTCGGCCCACTTGCCGGTGACGAAGCTCGTCGCGAAGCCGAGGCCGTACAGCAGGATCATCAGGGACGTCGAGGAGCTCTCGTCGCCGAAGCGGTACTGCAACGCGCTGCCGAGGTATGTGTACATGCCGTAGAAGCCGAGCATGTTGAGGAACGTCGCCAGGACGTACACCAGCACCTTCGGCGCGCGGAACGCCTGGACGACCGAGCGGCTCCAGCCGCCGTCGCCCTGCCGCGCCGGTGTTCCCACGGAGTCGTCCGGTGCCGGCGCGGCCCCGTCCTGCGTTCCCGACGGGCCGCCGGGGGCGGGCCGGGCTCGGCCACCGGCCCGGAAGAGCACGCCGATCACGAGGACGCCCAGCACGGTGAGCAGCCCGAAGGTCCACCGCCAGCCGACCCGCTGCCCGACGAAGTCCCCCATCGGCACACCCAGGACGAGCGAGAGTGACCAGCTCGACACGACGATGCCCATGGCCCTGGCCCGGTGGCGGTACGGGATCTGGTCGCCGACGAAGGCGTACGCGGTCGGTACGAAGGCGCCCGTCGCCAGACCGGCCAGCGCCCGCCCCGCGAAGAACATCCCCAGGGAGCCGGCGGACGCGCACAGCAGGGTGCCCGCGACGAACACCGTCATCCCGGTCACCAGACCGACCCGCCGCGACATCCGGTCGCCGAGTGGGGCGAAGATCAGCGCGCCGATCGCCGTACAGACGCCGTAGACGCTGACCGACAGCCCCATCACGGCGACCGAGGTGTCGAACGACTCCGACATGTCCGGGAGCAGCGGGGACACCACCAGCTCCTCCGAGCCGACGGCGAAGATCCCCGCCATGAGTGCGAGGACCGTCAGCAGGGGGAACCCCGCCGCGCGCTGCCCGCCGTCCAAGCGTTCCGCCACTCCAGCCAACCTCTCTTGCTTTCTTGCTTTCTTGCGTGCTTGCTTTGTTGCCCGCTTGCTTTTCTTGCGTGCTTGCTTTTCTTGCGTGCTGCTCTTTCTTGCCCGCTTGTGTGCCCGGGGGCCCGCTCAGATGGCCGTGTAGCCGCCGTCGACGGTGAGCGCGGCGCCGGTGATGAAGGACGACTTGTCGGAGGCGAGGAAGAGGATCGCGTGCGCGACGTCCTCGGGTGTGCCCAGGCGGCCGAGCGGATTCAGCTTCGCCTTCGCCTCCTTGACGGCGGCGTCATGGCCGATGGAGGCGTCCGTCATGGGGGTGTCGATGATGCTGGGGCAGACGCAGTTGGCCCGGATGCCGTGCTTCGCGTACTCGACGGCGAGGGACTTCGTCAGCATCAGCACGCCGCCCTTGGTGGTGTTGTAGGCGGCGATGCCGGGCCAGGCCACCAGCCCGCTGACGGAGCAGACGTTCACGATCGCCCCGCTCCGCGCCGCCATCATCGGGCGCAGCGCGTGCTTGGAGCACAGGAACATGCTCTTCAGGTTGGTGTCGAAGAGCCGGTCCCACTCGGGCACCGACATCTCGTGGATCGGGGTGGATATCTCGATGCCGACGTTGTTGACCAGGACGTCCACCCGGCCGGTCCGCTCCGCGGCGACGGCGACGAGGTGCTCGCAGTCCGCCTCGGCGGTCAGATCGGCCCGGACGAAGACCGCCCGGTGCCCGTCGCTGTTCAGCTTGGCGACGACCTCGGGGCCGTTCGTCCCGTCGACGTCCGCCACGACGACCGTCGCGCCCTGCCGGGCGAACTCGATCGCCGTCCGCCTCCCGATCCCCGACGCGGCCCCGGTGACCACGACGACTTTGTCCTCGAACAATCTCGGTCCCTCCTCACACGCTCTTCAGTTGGCCGCCGTCGGCCGAGATCTGCTGGCCGGTGATGTAGGACGCCTCGTCGGAGGCCAGGAATCCGATGAGGGCGGCGACCTCGTCGGCCTGCCCCGGCCGGTTCATGGGGATGGCCCGTACGAGGCGGTCCTCCACCTCGGGCCGTGGGACACCGCCGTCCCGGCTCAGGTGGTGGACGGCCTGGTCGTAGCGCGGGGTCCGGATGGTTCCGGGGTGTACGCAGTTCACCGTGACGTTGTGCCCGGCGTACTGACCCGCCAGATACTTACTGGCGTTGGACATGGCCGCGTTGACCAGACCGGAGAGAAACATGCCCGGCAGGGGCTCTCTTCCGATGTTTCCGACGACATTGATGATCCGGCCGAATTCGTTCCTCGTCATCATCGGCGCGACGGATCTGATGAGATCCAGATACGGCACCAGTTTCTGATGCATCGCGGCACACACGTCGTCGTTCACCCGCACCCCGTCGAACGGGCCCGGCGCCGGACCGGGCCCGTTGTTGACCAGTACATCGACCCGGCCGAACCGGCGTGCCACCTTTTCGACCAGTTCGGCACGGAATTCCGGTGAGGTGATGTCACCCGGCACGACATAGGCGTTTTGTTCGTCGCCGGATTCCTTCGCGACCTTCTCCAGCGCGTCCCGGCCCCGGGCACTCAGGACCGTCGTGTACGCCCCGGACAGCAGTCGCAGCGCGGTCGCCCGCCCGATTCCGCTGCCGGCACCCAGCACAATCGCTACGCGTGGCACCGCGCTCCTCTGCCGGTCGTCTACTTGGGGACCCGGTGGTACCGGGGCGGAATGAAGATGTTGAGGGAGCGCGCCACGCTCTCGTGCGGATTCGCGGCACCGTGCCCCTCCTGGCTCTCGCAGAAGTAGGTGGCGCCGAAGACGAGTTCGTGGGTCGTCTCCTCGACCGTCATGTCGTAGCGCCCTTCCAGACAGATCCCGATCTGTTCGTGCGAGTGCTTGTGGTACGGCATCTCACCACCGCCCGGAATGTCGGCGACCATCAGCTCGATCCAGCTCTCCAGAAAGAACGTGACGTCCATTCCGACGAATTTGCGCGATTCGATCGGGCCGAGGAAGTACTCGCTCGGCGCGGTGTACTTCTCGCCCGGCTTGTAGCGCTTGACGTCCAGCGCGACGGTCTCCTCCGAGGTCGGGTTCACCGCCGAGTGCTCGACATGGGAAGGAGCGATGTACACGTCCTTCTCGGCGCGCATCAGCCGGGTCACCCCGCCGACCGTCATGGCGAGTTCGCCCCGGACGACCATCCCCACCTGCGCCTCCTTGTGGGAGTGGGGCGCCACGACGGCACCGGGCGGCAGGTACGACACCAGCACCTCCGTGTCACCGCGCCGGTAGGACTCCATCCGGATCCCGTTGTCGTGGAACACCACGGCGGAGTCCGGGAAATAGGGGCGCTCATACACGTGCGTGGTCATCGCGGTCCTTCCTTTTCGAGTCGTTTCGAGAAGACGGTCCACGTCATGGGTATCGGTGAGAACCGGTAGACGAACTTCAGATTGTGCTGTCGGGCCGCCTGTTCATTGGTGATGGCGATGTTGTAGAGACCATCGGCCACCTGGCCGGCCGCCTGGCTCGTGGATGTCGTCGTGACCAGCTTCACGGGCCGGTCGAAGTAGTACTCCAGCAGCGGAATGGGCGCCGGATGGGTCACCACCGTGTCGGTGAACAGCAGTTCCTCGTGAAAGGCGAAATCGGACCGCGCGGCGAGACCGTATTCCGGCGTGCTCCCACGGAAGACGATCGAGGGTTCCAGCAGCGGATTCATATAGAAGGCGTTGATGTTGGCGTAGGCGTGCGGCACCAGGGCGAGATCGATACGACCTTCGGTGAGCGCGCCCATGCAGTGCTCGAAGGTCTCCTCCAGCACAATGCCGAAGCGTCCCTGGTCACCGAATAATCGCGTCATCAGCCGGGCCACGTACTCACTACTGGTCCCCTCGGGTCCCAGCGTGCCGAGCTTCACGGAACGTCGCGACCCGTCCCCCACCAGCGCGATCAGCGCACGTTTCTCATCACCGGAGATCCGAAGCGTCTCCATACTTCCTACCTCACCTTTCCCCCAGAGACAGCACAGGCGAGCACGCGCAAGCCTCACGAAGGATTGTTTCCACCAGATTCCATGCACGGAACAACAAGTAATCCGGCGATCAGGCCATCGATTTTCGGCCTGCCGCCACACATCGCAAGTGAAGTAATTCCGCCACGAATAAGCGAGTTCCCCGAGGACGGGAAAGTCCCGGTTGTCACCGCCGTCCCGCCTGACCTCGGCGGACCAGGCGCGCGAAAAACCCGGAGGAAGTCCGCGGCGGCGGGATCAGGCCAGCGGAGGCTTTCCGTCCCCGTACAGCCAGTCGTCCCAGACCGGTGTCAGATCCGCCCCCGGAGCCGCCTTCTCCGCGAACTCCTCCACGTACGCCGTGAAGTCGGCCGTGTCCGCGTTGCCGTGGCGGTGCGCGGTCGCCCAGCCCCGGATCAACGCGAAGAAGGCGTCGTCGCCGACTGCCTGCCTGATCCTGTGCAGGACCATGGCACCGCGTTCGTACACCGGACTGTCGGAGATCCGGGCGGCACTCGGCGGCCTCGCCGGCGGAAAGTCCCAGACGGCCTCGTTCGAGGCGGCGTCCTCGAAATAGTCGCCCTCGTACAGCGCGTCGAAGATCTCCTGGGCGCTGTCACCGCCGTGGTCCTCCTCCCACAGCCACTCGGCGTACGTCGCGAACCCCTCGTTGAGCCACATGTCCCGCCAGCTCTCCGGGGTGACGGAGTCGCCGTACCACTGGTGCGCCAGTTCATGGACGAGGAGCAGGAGGTCGGGGGCGCCGGGGAAGACGGGCCGGTTCTGGGTCTCCAGCGCGTACGCGACATCCTCCGGCCTGTCGACGATCGCCCCCGTGGAGGAGAAGGGATACGGCCCGAAGTTCCCCTCCGCCCACGCGATCACCTCGGGAATCCGCCGAAGCACGGCCCGGCTGCGCTCGACCTGGGAGGGATCGACAGCGACGTACACGGGAAGCCGCCCCGCACCCCTTCCGACGCCACCCCCTTCCTCTCCGTCCCCCGCTGTCGAGCGCTGGATCTCGTACCTGCCGATGGCGAGGGTGGCCACATGGCTCGCCATCGGTTCGGGGGTGTGCCAGGAGTAGGTCGTACGGCCGTCCTCGGTGGCCTCGCTCCTCAACTCCCCGTTGGATACGGCCCGCAGGCCCTCGGGGACGGTGACGGTGAGGTCGTAGGCGGCCTTGTCGGAGGGGTGGTGGTTGCCGGGGAACCAGGTCATCGAGCCCGCCGGTTCACCGAGCGCGAGGGCGCCGTCGGCGGTGGGCAGCCAGCCCTCCCGGGAGCCGTCCGGGTCGGTGAGCGTCTCCGGGGTGCCGGAGTAGCGCACGGTCGTACGGAACGTCTCCCCTTCGGCGAGCGCACCGTTCCCGGGGGTGACGGTCAGCTCCTGCCCCGCGCGTTTCCACCGCGCGGCCGTACCCTCGACGGCGACCGACGTCACGTCCATGCCCTTGAGGTCGAGGTTGAAGGAGCCGAGGTCCCGGGTCGCCCGTGCGGTGACGACGGCGGTGGCGCGCAGCCGGGCCTTCGCCTCGGGGTCGTATCGGAGGGTGAGGGCGTAGTGGGTGACGTCGTATCCGCCGTTGCCGAGCCCGGGGAAGTACGGGTCCCGGAGACCGGCGGAGCCTCGGGCCGCCGCGGCCTCACCGCCGCCCTCGGTGCACGAGGTGAGCGTGAGTGCCAGCGTGAGGGTGAGCAGGGCGACCGGAACAACCGGGAGGACCGGAACGACCGGGACGACCGGGACGACCGGTGCGGATCGGGACACGTCGGCGATCCTATGAGGACATGACACCATCGCCTACGTGCTCGACATCGGCTACGCCCTCTCCAACCGCTTCCCCGACCCACCGCAGACGGACTATCGGCGGGCCGACGTGTACGCGCTGCGGCACGACCTGTTCTGCGGGGATGTGTATCTCGCCGACACCAAGGCGGACCGGGAGTTGTCCACAGCCTGGGGATGGGTGCCGGTGCTGGACTTCGCGTGGGCGCTGTGCGACATCGTGGAACGGATCGACCAGGACCCGGCGGGGTCCCGGGCGTCCCGGCCCCAGTACGCGGAGCTGGACTTCACCGAGTCCACGGACCGCATGCTCTTCGAGCGCCGCTTCGGGTGGGTGGATGTCGAGGCGGACTGGATGCGGGCGGAGGAGCCACCGCTGACCTTTCCGCACGCCGAACTCCGGCGCGAGGCGCGGGACTTCCTGCACGACGTCATCGCCGATCTGTGCGATCTGCATGACGCGCTCGCGGAGAACCCGGCGATCTGGACGCTGCAGGCGCGGTTCCCGAGGGTGCCGTAGGAACTGAGGGGCGCGTCGTTCGTCTGCGGGCGCGTGGGGCTTCTCGCGCAGTTCCCCGCGCCCCTAAAAGATCAGGCCCCTGCGGGCCTGAAAAAAGACCACGGCCCCTGCGGGCCTGAAAGCGCCACGGGGCGCAGCCCCTGCTTTTCAGGGGCGCGGGGAACTGCGCGAGAAGCCCCACCGGAGCCGCACCCGCCAACGCACCCGAACTCCCGAGCTATTAGGCACCCGGCACACCGCACACCGAACCGCTCACCCCTCCACCCGAATCCCCATCTCCCCCGCCAACACCGGCGCCAGATCCATCAACTGCGCCGTACTGATCACCGCCCCCGACAACCGCTCCACCCCCCGAGCGATCTCCACCACCGCGGCCCCCCGCAGATCCACATCCACCAAGGTCACCCCACTCAGATCGGCCCCCTTCACCGCACACCCCACGAACTCGACCCGCTCCAGCCGCGCACCCCCGAAATCCGGCTCGACCAGCACACAGTCCTCGAAGACGACGTCCTTGAGCCGGGCCTCCCGCAGGTTGAGGTAGTCGATCTTCCCCCCACGCACGAGCACCCGCTCCCACACGCTCCCGTGCGCCTGCACCCCACCGAGCCGCGCCTCCACCAGCTCCACATCACGCAGGGTCGCCTCGGCCAGATCAGTGCCGACGCCGCGTATCCCGGTGAGGACGGAATCGAGCAGCCGGGCCCGGTGCAGCCGCGTCTCGTCCAGCGCGCACCCCGTCAGCGCGCAGTCCATGAACCGCGCGCCCCCGCCGTCCTGCCCGACGAAGTCCTCCTCCCGGAACTCCAGCCCGTCGTAGTCCCCGTCGGGCTCCAACTCCCCGCCCGCGTACGCCTCCAGCGCCGGCAACCGCACCTCCGGCCGCCGCGCCGCCTTCACCACCGACCTGGTCCGCACCATGCCCCCCATCCTGCACCCACCCACTGACAATCCCCCCGACCTGCGCGAACGCGCCCCGAGCCCCCACCCCGGCCCCCATGTCACATTCCGGCGCCCCCGGCCCGTCGTACCCAGGACAGCCGCAAGGACGGCCCGGCACCGACCGAGGGAGCCCCAGCCATGCACCGCGCTCCAGCCCCGCACCGAGCCCCAGCCGCACACCGCGCCTCCGGCCCCGCCCCCACCCCCCTCACCGTCGTCGGCGGCGGTTTCGCCGGGCTCACCGCGGCGATCACCGCCGCCGAGGCGGGCGCGCGGGTCACCGTGTACGAGGCGCACCACACCCTCGGCGGCCGGGCCAGGACCGCGGAGGGCCCGTACCGGACGAACGAGGGCCCGCACGCCCTGTACAGCGGCGGCCCGCACTGGACCTGGCTCGCCCAACGGGATCTGATCGGACCGCTCGCCCCCCTCCCGCCCCTGGAGGCCGCCCGGCTGCGCCTGCACCACAGGGGCGTCCTGCGCCGCACCCCGCCGTTCGCGATGCTCAAGCTCCTCCGCCCGCGCCGGGGCCATGGCCGTACGGGCCGACAGGCGCCCGTGGACGTCGACTTCCTCACCTGGGCGACCGAACAGGCGGGCGAGGAGGCCGCGCGGACCGCCGCCAACTACGCGGCGGTGGCGCTGTTCCACCACGACCCGGGCTCCCTGTCCGCCGCGTTCGTGCAGGAACGGCTGCGCCGGGCCACGAAGTTGCCCCCGGAGGCGCACTACCCGCGCGGCGGCTGGGCGAGCGTCGTCGACCGGATGGCGGCCCGCGCCTGGAACCTCGGGGTCCGTATGGAGACCCTCAGCCGAGTCGACAGCCTCGACTCCCTCACCGGCACCACCACCAGCACCACTATCGGCACCACCACCGGCACCACTATCGGCAAGGGATCAGGCACGGGTCCGATCATCGTCGCCACCTCGCTCGACGCCGCCCGCCGTCTGCTCGGGGACGACTCGCTGACCTGGCCGAGCGGCCGTACCGCGCTTCTCGATCTCGCGCTGCGCACCCGCCGCGGCGACCCGTTCGCGATCTCCGACCTGGACGCGCCCGGCTGGATCGAACGGTTCACCGCGCAGGACCGCACGCTGGCCCCGGCGGGCGAGCAGCTGCTCCAGGGGCAGTTCCCGATCGGTCCTCGGGAGTCCCGGGCGGACGGTGTCGCCCGCGCCGAACACCTGCTCGACCTGGGCTTCCCCGGCTGGCGGGACCGGATCACCTGGCGGCGCGAGGCGACCTCGAACGGCCGTACGGGCGCGGTCGATCTGCCCGGCACCAGCTGGCGCGACCGCCCGGCCGTGGACCGGGGCGACGGCGTGTACCTCGTGGGCGACCAGGTCGCGGCGCCCGGTGTGCTCTCGGAGGTGTCCTTCAACAGCGCCCTCGCGGCCGTCTCGCTGGCCCTGGGAAGGAGGTCGAGGAACACGCTTGACCTCAAGCATGCTTGAGGTCGGAGGCTGGGGCCCACCGAGCGAAACCAGGTGCTCACGCGACACCGCTCGGGTTCGCCGAACGCCCAAGGGGGCCCCACATGCACGCCATCCGTCTGCACACCTTCGGTCCGGCCGAGAACCTGACGTACGAGAAGGTCGCGGACCCCGAACCCGGTCCGGGCCAGGTGCGTATCGCCGTCGCCGCGGCGGGCGTGCACCTGCTGGACGCGGCGCTCCGCGAGGGCCTTCCGGGGCCGGGGCCGACACCGCGACTGCCCACGATCCCCGGCCGCGAGGTCGCCGGAGTCGTCGAGGCGCTCGGGGAGGGCGCTCCAGAGCCCTGGCTCGGCAGGCGGGTCACCGCCCACCTCGGCTTCGTACCCGGCGGTTACGCCGAACTGGCCGTCACCGAGGTCGAACGCCTGCACGAAATCCCGGAGAACCTCGACTTCGCCGAGGCGGTCGCGATGATCGGCACGGGCCGTACGGCGATGGGGATCCTGCTCTTCGCCGAACCCGGCCCCGACGACGTGGTCGTGGTCCCGGCGGCGGCCGGCGGCATCGGCACGCTCCTCGTGCGGTACGCCAAGAACGCGGGCGCCACGGTCGTCGGCCTCGCCGGCGGCCCCGGGAAGACGGCCCGGGTGGCGGCGAACGGCGCCGACCTCGCCGTCGACTACACCGACCCGGCCTGGCCGGAGAAGGTCGCCACGTACCGGGGGAAAGCCACGATCGTCTTCGACGGCGTCGGCGGGGCGGTGGCACGGGAGTCCGACGCCCTCCTCCTCGCGACCGCCATCGCCGCGACGACGATCACGGCCAAGGCGCCACAGCACGCCGCCACTTGACCCCGAGGAGGGAAGCGGACGGTCGCGGCGGTGAGGCCCTCCTCGCTACCGCCCCGCGACCCGATCGGCCACGCGCGCCAACCGCGACGACTCCCCGCTCCGCGAAGCCGCCTCGCGCCGATCGGCCGTGCGATACGTCGCGTACATCCCCTGCACGCCCACCCAACGGAACGGCTCCGGCTCCCACTTGCGCACCCGGTGGTTCACCCACGGCAGCGCGGTCAGCTCGGTGGCCCCGCCCTGCCCGGAGTCCCGCCGGACCAGATCGCGGAGCGTACGGCCGGCGAGGTTGGTGGTGGCCACACCGGAGCCGACGTAACCACCGGCCCAGCCCAGCCCCGTCGCCCGGTCGAGGGTGACCGTGGCACACCAGTCGCGGGGCACCCCGAGCACGCCCGACCAGGCATGCTCGACCCTCACCCCCGTCAGCGAGGGAAAGAACCGCACCAGAATCTCGTACAACGCCTCGATCGTCGCCGGCTGCGTACGCCCGTCGTTGTCGGTCCGCGACCCGAACCGGTACGGCACCCCGCGCCCGCCGAGCGCGATCCGGTCGTCGGCGGTGCGCTGGGCGTACATATAGGCGTGCGCCATGTCGCCGAGCGTCTCGCGCCCCTCCCAGCCGATGGTCGCCCACTGCTCGGCGGTCAGCGGCTCGGTGGCGATCATCGAGGAGTTCATCGGCAGCCAGGTCCGCTTCTGCCCCTTGAGGTTCGCCGTGAAGCC
Organism: Streptomyces phaeolivaceus; assembly: GCF_009184865.1. Lineage (NCBI taxonomy): Bacteria > Bacillati > Actinomycetota > Actinomycetes > Kitasatosporales > Streptomycetaceae > Streptomyces > Streptomyces phaeolivaceus. The sequence goes on from NZ_CP045096.1 coordinate 4,596,947, forward strand.
CTCGGTGCAGCGCAGCACATAGCGCGCCCGGACCGTGCCGTACGGCGTGACGGCGTGCCCCGGCCGGATCGCGGTGACGGGCGTCAGCTCGTGGACGGTCACCCCCAGCGCCTCGACCACGGCCGCCAGCCCGGTCACCAGCTTCACCGGATTCAGCCGCGCCCCGTGCGGGGTCCAGGTCGACCCCACGGCGTCCGCGACCCTGATCCGCTCGGCGGTCTCCCGGGCCCCGTACAGCTCACGGTCGTCCTCCCCATAGGCCGCCTCATGCTCATGAAAGGCCTTCAGCCGTCCCAACTGCGCCGGGGTGTAGGCGACTTCGAGCACCCCACCCCGATGGATGTCGGCCTCGAAGCCCTCCTCCCCCACCACCCGCACGACCTCGTCGACGGTCTCGTTCATGGCCCGCTGCAACCGCACGGCGGCCTCCCGCCCGTGCAGCCGCGCGTACCGGTCCCGTCCGGCGATCCCGTTGTAGAGCCAGCCGCCGTTGCGCCCCGAGGCCCCGTACCCGCAGAACTTCCGCTCCAGGACGACGACCCGCAGCCCGGGGTCGGCCTTCTTGAGGTAGTAGGCGGTCCACAACCCGGTGTACCCGCCCCCCACGATCACCACATCGGCGGACGCGTCCCCCGCCAACGGCTCCCTGGGAACCGGGATGCCGGCCTGCGCGTACCAGAAGGAGATCCCGCCGTTGACGGCGCCGGCGATCGCGTCCGAGATGCTCGTCGAGCTGCTCATGGCCGGACGCTAACCCCTGTCCGGGCCCCCTGTCTCCTACGGATTCCGTGGCGCGCGGGCGCCTTCGCCCCGGAAATCCAAAGCACTCCTGGCCGGGGCGCGCGTAGGGTCGGCCGCATGATCGATGTTCCGGAGGAACTGGCCGAGACCCAGGAAGAGATCAACGGGGAGGCGGGCCGGAGGTTCATCACGGACCTCCCACGTCTGACGGCCGATTTCCTGGACCGCTGGGACCTGCGCCTCGACGGCCACCCCATGCACGGCATGTGCGCCCTGGTCCTCCCGGTGGTCCGGACGACCGACGGCACCCCGGCGGTCCTCAAGCTCCAGATCCTGGACGACGAGAGCGAGGGCGAGCCGATCGCCCTGCGCGTCTGGGACGGCGACGGGGCCGTACGGCTCCTGGGCCACGACCCCGACACGGGCACGATGCTGCTCGAACGCCTCGACCCGGCCCGCATGCTGTCCCACGACCCCGACACCCACCGGGCCGTCCTGGTCATCGCCGACCTCCTGGCCCACCTGACCGCCACCCCGGCCCCGCCGACCGTGCGCCGCCTGTCCGACATCGCCACGGACATGCTGGAGCGCACCCCGCCGGTTCTGGCCCGCGTCCCGGACCCGGCCGACCGCCGTCTGCTCGCCGACTGCGCGGCGGCCCTCCGCGAGGTCATGACCGAACCCGGCGACCGTCTCCTCCACTGGGACCTGCACTTCGACAACGTCCTGGCCGCCGACCGCGCGCCCTGGCTCGCCATCGACCCCAAGCCCCTCGCCGGCGACCCCGGCTTCGACCTCTGGCCGGCCCTGAACAACCGCTTCGACCCGGCCGACGTCCGCTGGCGCTTCGACGCGATGACGGAGGTCCTGGGCCTGAACCGCGAACGGGCGAGGGCCTGGACCCTCGCCCGCCTCCTCCAGAACGCCCTCTGGGAGATCGAGGAACACCGCTCCCTCGACCCGGACGACGTGGAACTGGGCCACCGGCTCCGCTGACCGGTCCCGGCCGGGATCACCAGGTGTGGGCCACGTCCACCACGACACGGTCGGGCAGCTGGATCACCCGGAACGGCAGCCGGGCACGGACCCCGAGTCCGACCTGGGTCTGCCCCTCGAAGGTGCCGGCGAACTTGGTGTCCCGGAAGGTGCTGTACCCGGCGAGGTTCACACCGGGCAGGGCCTCCCCGAACTCACCGGGGTAAGTAGGCTCCCCGGCCTCCAGGTCGTAGCTCCACGCACCGATCCGGATGTCGAGAACCGCACCGCCGGCGACCGGTATGTACTCACCCGAGGGATCCGCCTCCAGCCGGTCCACGTACTGCACGTGATACCCGACCGCGCTCCCCCCTCCCGGCACGTCGAACACGAGGCGGTCATAGCACTCATGCCGCCCGGCCCTGACATCCACCAGATGCTCGCCCCCCTGAGCGACACCCCCCTTGCCGCCACTCCCCCACCCGACCGGACAGACAGCCGCCACCTTCGAGGCCTCCCCCACGGCCCCCGCGGTCCCCGCCGCAGCCCCCAAGGTGGCCCCCGCCAACACGAACACCGCCGCCACCACTCCGATTCGCCGCACCATGTCCCCCTGCCCCCCGTGTCCGTCGCTTGACGTCGCTTGACGTCGCTTGACGTCGCTGATGCCGGTTGAGACGGCCCGGTACGCCGGAAGGTTGTACGACAGAAAGGGACAAAACAGGGAGCCTCCCCTCCGTTACAGGTGTTCTTGCTCCGTCACGACCGGAGGCAGCGGTTCACAGGCCGCGTGCCAGGCAGGGGGAAGTGCGGCGACGCCCGTGCGCGCGGCGATCACCCCGCCCGCGATGGCGCACGTGGTGTCGATGTCGCCGCGACCGGCGACCGTGAACCACAAGCCCTCGTGCAGGTCGTCCAGGTGCCCCGCCGCGCACCACAGGGCGTACGGGACGGTGTCGGGCCCCGACATCCGGTAGCCGGAGCCCAGGACCTCCGCGGCGTGCCGGACCGAGGTGCGCTCCGGCATCCGGGCCGCGACCCGTATTCCCGACCGGACGTCGCTGTCGGGGAGCCGCTCGGCGACCGCCTGAAGGAAGTCCGACCGGACCGGGGCGTGCCCGCCCCGGCTGCGGTTGGCCAACGCCGCGGCGAGGGCGACCGCGACCGCCGCGGCGACCGCCTCCGGGTGCTGGTGCGAGACCGCGCCCTGACGGGCGGCCTGTTCGGCGACCGCGTCGAGGTCGGCGGAGTGCCAGGCGCCGAGCGGGGCGGCACGCATGGCCGCGCCGTTGCCCCACGAGCCTTGGCCGCCGAACTGTCCGGCGACCACCTCCTGCCAGGGCTCGCCCGCGCCGATCCAGCGCAGCACGTCGTGCATCGAGGCTCCGTACCCGCGGTGCGTGTCGTCGGCGTAGGCCGCCGCGAAGGCCAGAGCCAGGCGGTCCTGGTCGACGGTGCCATCGCCTTCGGCGAGTTCCCGGACGAGAACGAGTGCTTGGGCGGTGTCGTCACTCCACCGCCACAGAGGTTCGGGCGGCAGCGTCCGCGCCTCCAGGACGGCCGGACCGTCCCGGCGCAGGATGCCGAACCAACGGTCACCGAAGGCATCGCCGAACGCGAGCCCGTACAACGAATCCAGCACAACAGCGGGCACGGTGATCACCGGCAGAGTTTCGCAGCACGACGGCGCTCCCACACTGCGTTTGTTTCCGGAAGCCGTGCGGACGACCGGGACCCGCATCTGATCGGCTGCTCCCTCGTCGACCAGGCTCAGGTCCGCACCATGGCCACGCAGCGGCAGGCGCACGGCACGGCCGAAGCACCGGTGCCGCTGACCGAGGACGAGAGACGCCACGTACACACGGGTCCGGAACTCTGTCGAGACGCCCGACCACCTCAAAGGATGGGCACCAGCGCCCACCCGTCGGTCCGCTCCCCGCGCCCGTCACCCCACAGGGCCATAAGACATCCAACACACCGCACAACAGCCGGACCCGGAGCCGACGTACGGCGACATCGACGTGGACAGCTTCACGATCGAGCTGCGGACCACCGAGCGGCAGTGCGGTCCGGTCATCGAAACGGCTGAGCTGACGGATCGAACGAGCTTGAGCTACTCGCAGTCACTGATCAGTACCGCTTCGGCGAGGGTGATGCGCCACGCAGCAGCCGCGCGGGGATGGTCTGGACCGGCCTTTCCGCCTCGCTTCGTAGCAACCGAATCCCCACGAGACCGGCAACTGCGACGACACCGAAAACGACTCAGCGGCTCCCCGAGGGAAACCGCCGGCCAGAGAAAGAGCCCCCTGTCGGATTCGAACCGACGACCTACGCATTACAAGTGCGTTGCTCTGGCCAGCTGAGCTAAGGAGGCGTGGCCCCTCGCGGGGGCGCCCGTGCAGTGTACCCACGTCACAGGGTGCGCTCGTCGAAAATTTCCGCGAAGTTCACAGGGGTCCAGGTACTGACAGACCCGGTGAACGGGAGGTACCGTCCTGACCCAATCCACTCCCGTGGACTACACCACCGCGGAACGATCCGCGGCGGATCACCACCTTTACTCGGATCGTCCGGCACGTTCCTGCCGGTGAAGGGGGCCTACGACCCATGGCCACAGTTACGTTCGACAAGGCGACCCGGATCTACCCGGGTTCCACGAAGCCCGCCGTCGACAGTCTCGAGATCGAGATCGAGGACGGCGAGTTCCTCGTCCTGGTCGGCCCGTCCGGTTGCGGCAAGTCCACCTCGCTCCGCATGCTCGCGGGGCTCGAGGACGTCAACGGCGGCGTCATCCGCATCGGTGACCGCGACGTCACGCACCTGCCGCCGAAGGACCGGGACATCGCCATGGTGTTCCAGAACTACGCGCTCTACCCGCACATGACCGTCGCCGACAACATGGGCTTCGCCCTGAAGATCGCCGGCGTCAACAAGGCGGAGATCCGGCAGAAGGTCGAGGAGGCCGCGAAGATCCTCGACCTCACCGAGTACCTGGACCGCAAGCCGAAGGCCCTCTCCGGCGGTCAGCGCCAGCGTGTCGCGATGGGCCGCGCCATCGTGCGTGAGCCGCAGGTCTTCCTCATGGACGAGCCGCTGTCGAACCTCGACGCCAAGCTCCGTGTCTCGACCCGTACGCAGATCGCGTCCCTCCAGCGCCGCCTCGGCATCACCACCGTCTACGTCACCCACGACCAGGTCGAGGCCATGACGATGGGCGACCGGGTCGCCGTGCTCAAGGACGGTCTGCTCCAGCAGGTCGACACCCCGCGCAACATGTACGACCGCCCCGCCAACCTCTTCGTCGCCGGCTTCATCGGCTCCCCGGCCATGAACCTGGTCGAGGTCCCGATCACCGACGGCGGCGTGAAGTTCGGCAACAGCGTCGTCCCGGTCAACCGTGACGCCCTCAAGGCCGCCTCCGACAAGGGTGACACCACCGTCACCGTCGGCGTCCGTCCCGAGCACTTCGACATCGTGGAGCACGGCGGCGCCGCGGCCACCACCCTGTCGAAGGACACCGAGGACGCCCCGGCCGGCCTCGCCGTCTCCGTCAACGTCGTCGAGGAGCTCGGCGCCGACGGTTACGTCTACGGCACCGCCGAGGTCGGCGGCGAGACCAAGGACCTCGTGGTCCGCGTCAACGGCCGCCAGGTCCCCGAGAAGGGCGCCACGCTGCACGTCGTGCCGCGTCCGGGCGAGAACCACGTGTTCTCGACCTCCACGGGCGAGCGCCTCTCCGACTGAGCCGGATGAACCGGACGGGACGGACGGGACGGACGGGACGGACGGGACGGACGGGACGGACGGACGGACGGGACGGACGGGACGGACGGGACGGACGGACGGACGGACGGATGGGACGGACGCGCCGGACACGGCCGTTGCGATCATCATCCGTGACGGCCGTCGGTGAAACCCCCCAGCCGGGATAAATCACCCAGGTTGACGAAAAAGGCCCCGCAAACATTCGCGGGGCCTTTTTCATTGCCCCCAACTACCCCGGCAAATACGTCTGTTTCGACCTTCGTTCGTCAACCCGGCGCCCCGGACACGGCGCTTCGACATCCCCCGTATCGGTGACCTAATGTCGCCATATCACTACCCCGCGCTACCCTCACTCGCGTGAAGCACACCCACACCCACACCCAACGGACGCGGCGCGGTCGCGGCCCCGCCCGCCGGATCGGCCGTTCCCTGGCCCTGGTCCTGCCCGTCGTCATGGTCCTCTCCGGCACCCTCGCGGTGACCCGGGTCAACTGGTCGGGCACCGACCCCTCGGAGTCGATGCTCGCCGCCTCGGAGGTCTCCCAGCGCGCCAAGACCCGTGCCGCGCACGAGGTGCTGCGCGACAAACTCCTCCTCGAACTCCAGGAGGAGGACCCCGGCGTCGCCCTCACCCACCTCCAGCAGGCGGTGAACGGCCGCCCGGCACTGGCGAAGCACTGCACCTCCATCGCCCGCGCCCTCGGCCGCGCCGCCGTCCGTGCCTACGGCCCCACGCGCGCGCAGTCCTTCGCCCGCCCGGTCTGCGACACCTCCTTCGCGACAGGGGTGGCCGCCCAGTTCGGCTGAGACCACGCAGGACACCGCTGGGGGCCTCCCGGCGCCGCAGGGGCTCCCCGGGGAGCCGCCGGGCCCCCGGGAGCGCCCCGAGGGCCCCGGGGCTCGCCCCCACGCCAGTAGCGCCACACCGCCCCGTTTCCACCCCCGTACACCGATCACAGGGCCGTGCTCCCGCGAACGGGGCGCCACGTACAGTTCGGGTCATGACCGATCCGAACGCCGCGTCGCGCCCCGTTCAAGCCGTGGTCCTCGCCGGTGGCCAGGGCTCACGGCTGCGTCCGTACACCGACGACCGGCCCAAGCCCATGGTCGAGATCCCCGGTACGGGCACGCCGATCATCGGCCATCAGCTCACCTGGCTCGCCGAGGAGGGCGTGACCGACGTGGTCGTCTCCTGCGGCCACCTCGCCGACGTCCTGCAGAAGTGGCTGGACTCGGTCGACCTGCCGGTCCGCGTCACCACGGTCGTCGAGACGGAGCCCCTGGGCCGCGGCGGGGGCCTCAAGTACGCCGCCTCGCACCTCCCGCACCCCGACCAGCCCTGGTACGCCACCAACGGCGACATCTGGACCCGCTTCTCGCTGCGTGACATGGCGGACTTCCACGCCGAGCGCGACGCCCTCGCCACGCTCGCCCTGGCCCGCCCGCGCATCCCCTGGGGCGCCGTGAAGACGGACGGCTTCGGCCGCGTGACGGACTTCATCGAGGCCCCGCCCACGACGTACGAGATCAACGCCGGCGTCTACGTCTTCTCCCCGGAGTTCACCGACCTCCTCCCCGCCCGGGGCGACCACGAGCGCACCACCTTCCCCCGCCTCGCCCGAGAACGCCGCCTCGCGGGCTTCCCCATCCCCCAGGGCGCCTACTGGCGAGCCATCGACACGGCCAAGGACCTCACAGAGGCAGCGAAGGAACTGGCGGCCCTGGGCCGCTAGGGCACCTTTCGCAGCCACGGCTCCCCTTGGTTCTTGGGGGCGCGGGGAACTGCGCGAGAAGCCCCACACACCCGCACCCGCCGACGAACCCGAACCCCCGAGCTCTCAGGCGCCCTTGTCTCACACGCCCATGGGCCCCGCGCAAGATTCACGCGGGGCCCACAGCCACATCCCAACAGCTGACCGAACTACCCGAGCAAGCCCCCCACCAGCCCAGGCTGCCCACCCGAGGAACTACCCCCGGTCGACCCCCCGGAGGACCCCGTGGCCCCACCGGTCGTACCGCCGGAGGCACCCGCCCCCCCACTGGAACTCGGCCCGGCAGTGGTGCTCGGCACCTGCTGCTCCACCGGGGACGACTGCTGCGGCGGCGCCTGCCCGGCCGTCGCCCCCTGCGTCTGAGTCGGCTGCCCCCCGGTGACCGCACCGGTGTCCCGCGTGGCCCCCGGCGTGGTGGCCTCCTGCGAGGGCTGGGCCGAAGTGGCGCCCGCGGTGGGCGAGTTGGACGCGGACGGGCTGTTCTCGCGGCGGGCGCTCGGCTCACCCGGCAGCGGGGACCCCGGCAGTTCGTTGCGCGGCGCCTCCCCGGGTCCGGGAACCACGATCCGGTCGGCGTCCCGCACGGCACCGCCGAGCAACGACCCCACCAGCAGCGTCAGTCCGACCACGATCGCGGCGATCAGCGCGCCCCGGCGCAGTACGTAGCGCCGCAGCTCCCAGATGTCGGCGCGCGGCCCGAGCGTGCGCCAGGCGCCGCCCGCGAGCCGCCCGTCGACGGAGTACACCGGCGCGCCCGCGATGATCAGCGGGGACCAGGCGGCGAGGTAGATGATGTCGGGCGTCTCGTAGACGGGGACGGTCTTCCAGCTGACGGTGACCAGCAGCGCGGCCGACAGCAGCGCCCCGACTCCGGCGGCGAGGCGCTGCCACAGTCCGAAGACGGTCAGCACACCGACGATGACCTGGGCGAAGGCGATGACCAGCCCGGAGCCCACGGGGTGTTCGAGTGCGAACTGCCGCAGCGGCTCGGCGACTTCCCAGGGGTGCAGCGTGTTCAGCCACTTCACCATGGAGCCGCGCCTGCCGCCGTCGAAGTAGTGCGGGTCGCAGAGCTTGCCCATGCCGGCGTAGATGGAGATGAAGCCGAGGAAGACGCGCAGCGGCAGCAGCACCACGCCGAGGTTCATCCGCCGGCCGGGGTAATAGGCGTGCCGCACGGGCTCGTTGCCGACCCGCCGCCCGCCACGCTCGCCCGCGTCACCGTCGTACGAGCCGGCGAACTCCCCGTCCGCGAACTCGCCGTCGGCGAACTCCCCGTCGGCGTAGGCGTCCTGGCCGTACCGCGTCCGGTCGTACCGGGGTTCGTCGTACGCGCTGTCCACCGTGCGCATGGCGGGCAGCAGCCGGGTTCCGTCGGCGGCATGGTCACCGTGGGTGCGCTGGCTGCCGACGATGGGCGTCTCGACCGTCTCCACGGTCAAGTCGGCCGCGTAGCGCGCGCTTTCGTCGCCGTAGCGTCCGCTCTCGGGGTCGTAGCCACCGCCGCCCGTGCCGTCGACGCGGGGGATGACCTGGGTCGAGCCCGTGTCGCTCAGCGGGTCGGGGGCGGCGCCGACGACGCCGCCGCGCACCGCCTGGAGAAGCCGGTGGGCCCCGGTGTCGTCCGGCGCGGACTTCCCGCTCCAGACGACCGGCGCACGCCGACGCCCGGCAGCGGGCGCGCCGGAGCGCCCCGCCGTGCCCACGACGGGGATGCGCGCGGTGTCCTCGGTGGCGCTCAAGTGCCGTGCGATGCGCGGGGACGCCCGCGTGGAGACGCCCAACTGCACGCGGAAGCTCGCGTGGTTGACGATGACCTGCGCCGGATCGCTCGGCACCTTCACCATGCTCAGCGCGGGAGCGTCGTCGAATCCCGACTGGGATCCAGAGTTGGATCCCGAGTCGAATCGCGACGAACGGTCCCCCGTGGGTGTGCGGGGTGTTCTGGTGTCCACACTCATCTAACCGAGTGACGTGTCGTTAGGACACTGCTTTGACCGCCCCGATCTGTCCGGACCCCGTCAAGGTGATCCAGAACATCCAGAACCCCCGGTCAGAGCCCTCCTCAGGCCCGCCGACGCGCCACCTCGTACAACACAACCCCCGCCGCCACACCCGCGTTCAACGACTCGGCCCCACCCGGCATCGGAATCCGCACCCGGAAGTCGCAGGACCCCTCCCACCCGCGCCCCTCGCACCGCTACGCGGGCTTCGCGCCACCGCGCCGGCCTCCGGCCGTCGGGCTCCGCCGACCGAGCACGCCATCAGGCCCGCCGACGCGCCGCCTCGTACAGCACAACGCCCGCCGCCACACCCGCGTTCAACGACTCGGCCCCACCCGGCATCGGAATCCGCACCCGGAAGTCGCAGGTCTCGCCGACCAGGCGGGACAGGCCCTTGCCCTCGCTGCCGACGACGATCACGACGGGGCCGGACAGGGCCTCCAGCTCGCCGACCTCGGCCTCGCCGTCGGCGGCGAGGCCGACCACGACGACACCGGCCTTCTTGTAGGCCTCCAGCGCGCGCGTGAGGTTGGTGCAGCGGGCGACGGGCGTACGGGCGGCCGTACCGGCGGACGTCTTCCACGCGCCGGCGGTCATGCCGGCCGCGCGCCGCTCGGGCACGACCACGCCGTGACCGCCGAACGCGGAGACGGACCGGACGACGGCACCGAGGTTGCGCGGGTCGGTCACCCCGTCGAGGGCGACGATCAGCGGGTCCTCGCCCTCGTCGAACGCCGCGCTCACCAGGTCCTCGGGGTGCGCGTACTCGTACGGCGGGACCTGGAGGACGAGCCCCTGGTGGTTGAGCCCGTTGGTCATACGGTCCAACTCGGGGCGCGGCGCCTCCATGAGGTTGATGCCACCGCGCTCGGCCGCCAGCTGGAGCGCCTCGCGCACCCGCTCGTCGTTGTCGATGAACTGCTGGACGTACAGCGTCGACGCGGGCACGCCCTCGCGCAGCGCCTCGACGACGGGGTTGCGGCCCACGACCATCTCGGACGTGCCCTTGCCGCCCCGGCGTGCCACGGGCCGGCGCGCGGCCTGCTTCGCCTTGGCGTTCGCGATCCGGTTCGCCTTGTGCTTCTTGCGCATCTCGGCGGGCGGCGTCGGCCCCCTGCCCTCAAGACCCTTGCGCCGCTGGCCGCCACTGCCGACCTGCGCGCCCTTCTTGCCGGACATGCGGCGGTTGTTAGCGGCCATGACCTACCCGTCTCTGAGAAGCGTGTGCGCGTACGCGCCACGAGCCGTGCGGCCCGATCACGCGTACGTCGTCCTGTGTACGTAATGCAGTGTGCCGCCCGGATGGCCGGGCGGCACAATCGATCAAGGTGACCGGAGGTGATTTGTCCGGGTCAGCGCGGGCCGAGCGTCCAGCGCGGGCCGTCCGGGCTGTCCTCGATGACCAGACCGGACTGGTTGAGCTGGTCCCGGATGGCGTCCGCGGTGCCCCAGTCCTTACGGGCACGGGCCGCCTCGCGCTGCTGGAGCACCAGCCCGACGAGCGTGTCGACGACCCCGTGGAGGTCCTCGCCGCGGTCGGCGCCGTCACCGGCCCAGTGCGGGTCCAGCGGGTCGAGGCCGAGGACACCCAGCATGGCCCGCACCTCGGCGAGCCGCGCCACGGCCTCTTCCTTGTCGTCGGCGGCCAGCGCGCTGTTGCCCTGCCGGACCGTGGTGTGCACGACGGCGAGCGCCTGCGGCACCCCGAGGTCGTCGTCCATCGCCTCGGCGAACGCCGGCGGCACCTCGGCCGCGGGCTCCACGACCCCGCCCGCCTTCTCGACGACCCGCTGCACGAACCCCTCGATACGGGCGAACGCCGACTCGGCCTCGCGCAGGGCCTCCTCGCTGTACTCGATCATCGACCGGTAGTGCGGGGTGCCCAGGTAGTACCTGAGGACGATCGGCCGCCAGTGCTTGACCATCTCGGAGACGAGGACGCTGTTCCCCAGCGACTTGGACATCTTCTCGCCGCTCATGGTGACCCAGGCGTTGTGCACCCAGTACGCGGCGAAGGCGTCGCCGAAGGCCTTGGCCTGCGCGATCTCGTTCTCGTGGTGCGGGAAGATCAGGTCGAGGCCGCCGCCGTGGATGTCGAAGGCGCTGCCCAGGTACTTGTGCGCCATGGCCGAGCACTCCAGGTGCCAGCCCGGCCGGCCGCGCCCCCAGGGCGTCTCCCAGGTCGGCTCCCCCGGCTTCGCCGACTTCCACATGGCGAAGTCCCGCGGATCGCGCTTCCCGGTCTCGCCCTCGCCGGAGGGCTGCAGCAGGTTGTCCAGCTCCTGGTTGGACAGCTGCAGATACCCGGGGAAGGAGCGCACGTCGAAGTAGACGTTCCCGTCGGCCTCGTACGCGTGGCCGCGCTCGATCAGCCCGCGCATCATCTCGACCATCTCGGTCACATGCCCCGTGGCACGCGGCTCGTAGGTCGGCGGCAGGCAACCGAGCGCGTGGTACCCGTCGTTGAACGCGCGCTCGTTCTCGTACCCGATCGACCACCAGGGGCGGCCCTGGTCGGCCGACTTGGCGATGATCTTGTCGTCGATGTCCGTGACGTTCCGGACGAACGTCACGTCATAGCCCCGGTACTCGAACCACCGGCGCATGATGTCGAAGTTGAGCCCCGACCGGATGTGCCCGATGTGCGGGGCCGCCTGCACCGTGGCGCCACACAGGTAGATCGAGACACAACCCGGCGTGAGCGGGGCGAAGTCACGAATCTGCCGGGCGCTGGTGTCGTACAGGCGAATAGTCACGCCTCCAAGCGTAGTGGCCCGTCACCCATGCCCCGAGCCCTTCACCTCAAGGACGAGGAATTCGTGACGTATGCCCACCGGACCCGCGCAGGCCCTCCCGTCTCCGCACGTCACCCCACCCGCACCACCAGCGCCGTGGCCACCGCCATCACCCCTTCCCCCCGCCCGGGAAACCCGAGCCCATCGGTGGTCGCCCCCGACACCGACACCGGCGCCCCGACGACCTCCGACAGCACCTTCTGCGCCTCGTCCCGCCGCTTCCCGATTCTCGGCCGCTCTCCCACCACCTGCACCGCCACGTTCCCGATCACGAACCCCCCGGCCCGCACGATCCGCGCGGCCTCCGCCAGCAACGTCACCCCGGACGCCCCGGACCACTCCGGCCGCCCGGTCCCGAAGTGCTGCCCCAGGTCCCCCATCCCGGCGGCGGAGAACAACGCGTTGCACGCGGCGTGCGCCACGACATCCGCGTCGGAGTGCCCGGCGAGCCCCGGCCCCTCGCCCTCCCACTTCAGCCCGGCGCACCACAGCTCCCGCCCCTCCTCGAAGGCGTGGATGTCGGTACCGATCCCGACCTGCGGCAACACCACGGATCCCGGCAGCCCCGGCGTCTCAGAACCCATCGTTCAGCCTCCTGCGCGCCAGAACCGCCTCCGCGAGCACCAGGTCGAGCGGCCTGGTGACCTTGAACGCCTCCTCGTGCCCGGGGACGACCACGACCCCGAGCCCGAGCCGCTCCACCATGCTCGCGTCGTCGGTCACCTCCCCGGTGACCGTCCCGTGCGCCCGCACCAGCGTCTCCCGGTCGAATCCCTGCGGCGTCTGCACGGCCCGCAGCCGCGCCCGCGACGGCGTGGCGACGACCGGCTCGGGCACCCCCGGCGCGTCCGCCGGCTCGACCTCCTTGACCGTGTCGGCGAGCGGCAGCGCGGGCACCACGGCCGGCGCCCCGTCCCGTACGGCCTCGATGACGGCGTCGACCGTGTCGACGGGCACCAGCGGACGGGCCGCGTCGTGGACGAGGACGATGTCGTAGCCGGGCGGCAGCGCGTCGAGGCCGTGTTTCACCGATTCCTGCCGCGACTCGCCCCCGGGGACGACGAGGAAATCGGTCCGTTCGGGCAGGGCGTGCGCGTCCAGCAGGGTCTTGACCTCGGGCGCGCCGTCGGGCGGCGCCACGACGATCACGAGGGAGACGGCCCGGGACGCGGCCATGGCCCGCACGGCGTGGATCAGCATCGGAGTGCCGTTCAGCGCACGGAGCGCTTTGGGGGCGCCCGGACCGAGGCGTACGCCCCGGCCGGCGGCCGGGATCACGGCCGCCGTACGGGTCTGCGCGGGGGTTGCCGTACCGGTTCCGGAAGGCGAAGGGCGCGAATCGTCAGACATCGGTTCCTGTCAGGTTTGTGTGCTCGGCCTACGTGGGTATGGCCACAGCGTGCCGGGCGCGACACCTTGACCGGACCCTTCCGTGACATCTGGTCGAGCCAGCTGCCCCGGGCCCGGCACACCAGCACGAGTACGCAGTACTTCGCAGTACTTATGAGCACCGGGGCACGCCGAGCATCGCCAAGTATCGGGGACCCCATCCAGGCGTACGGCATCCGGGTACGAACATGCCGCAGCGCCCGGCGACAATACGTACGTCATCGGGCACCGCGGCATTTCGATGTGCTGCTTGCTGCTGCACTGAACGGCTGAGCGGGCTGGCTGCCTGCCACAGGTCAGTTCGGGAATGCAGTCAGTTCAGGACGCGAGGACCTCGTCGAGCAGGGCCTCGGCCTTGTCCTCGTTCGTGTTCTCCGCGAGGGCGAGCTCGCTCACCAGGATCTGGCGGGCCTTGGCGAGCATGCGCTTCTCACCGGCGGACAGTCCGCGCTCACGCTCTCGACGCCACAGGTCACGCACGACCTCCGCGACCTTGATGACATCACCGGAGGCGAGCTTCTCCAGGTTTGCCTTGTAGCGACGCGACCAGTTCGTGGGCTCCTCGGCATACGGCGCGCGCAGCACCTCGAAGACCCGGTCCAGGCCGTCCTGACCGACCACATCACGTACGCCGACGAACTCCGCATTGTCCGCTGGCACACGCACCGTCAGGTCGCCCTGAGCGACCTTGAGCACCAAGTAGGTCTTGTCCACGCCTTTGATCTGGCGAGTTTCGATGGCCTCAATCAGCGCGGCCCCGTGATGGGGATAGACCACGGTGTCGCCAACCTTGAACGTCATGTGACAGGTACCCCTTCCGTGGCTATCCAGGGTAACACGGAAACGGCGTGTTCTGAATGGCGTTTTCGCAGGTCAGGGCGCATCTCGGGGCTTGACAACAGCAACAGGAACGTGCTGCGAGGGCCGAACGGAAGAGGGTATTCGCAGGTCGGAGCGGCTCTCCGGGCACAGTGAAACGCGTACGTTACACGCATCCGGAGGAGTCCACGAGCGGCCGAACGTCCCGCTTTGTCCACGCCCAAGTGTGCGACTTCCGCTACTCCGTTCGGCGAGCGGAGTCGGGTACGAGTCGAATCCGGAATTGATCAAGAAGTTCGATCTACGGGCGCTGTTCCGCCGTTACCGGATCGTGTTCTGACGCCGTTCCGACACTCGTTCCGACACTCGTTCCGGCACCCGTTCCTGTGGCGTTCCGTCGCGTTCTGGCGGTCGATCGCTTTCTCGTGGCGCCTCGCATTCCTTGGCGGAAATCCGGGGCGCGGCGGCGGCGAGTTCGATGGTGGTTATGTGAATGCCGGACAGAGGTGTGGGTGGCGCGTCCTCAATTGCTTCCGGTGACATGTCGGGGACTTGGGGAGGGTCGGGTGCGGCGGCGGTGGGACGGCTCGGTAACCTAAGGCCGCTAACGACCACGTACCGCCCACGTTCTAGGAGTTGCCGCCGCCGTGAGCAGCAGCCTTCGACGCGGCGCCCTCGCCGCCGCCGCCATCGCGTTCTCGATCGCCTCACTCGCCGCGTGCGCCGCCGGCAACAACGCCCAGACGCTGGAAGTCAAGCCGGACAACGCGGCCACCAGCGTCGGCGACATCAAGATCCAGAACGCGATCGTGGTCACCCAGCCGGGCACCGAGACCAAGGGCCCCGCCGTCGTCTCCGCGACGCTGTTCAACACCGCCACGACCGACCAGACCCTGGACTCGATCACCGTGGACGGCGCCGGCACCGCCGAGCTGACCCCGGCCAAGGGCGAGGGCAAGGGCGGCAAGGTCGTCGTCCCGGCCGGCGGCTCCGTGATCCTGGGCGGCGAGAACAACGCCTCCGCGGTCCTGACGGACATCACCGACACGGTGAAGGACGGCAACGCCCAGCAGGTCACCTTCAACTTCAGCGAGACCGGCGAGGTCGGCCTGCGCGCCTTCGTGGTCCCCGCCGAGCACTACTTCGAGAAGTGGGGCCCGACCGACATCCCGGAGGCCCCCACCGCCTCCGCCTCGCCGTCCGAGGAGACCACCGGCTCCCCGTCCCCGTCCGACACGGGCTCGCCGTCCGCCGACGGGACGGACACCGAGGAGGAGGGCACCGCCGCGGGCTCGACGTCCTCCCCCTCCACGTCGGCCTCGGCCTCCGAGGAGACCGCGGGCCACTGAGGCCCGTACAGCCCGACCACGCCGAAGGGCGGCACCCTCCCAGGGGGTGCCGCCCTTCGGCGTACGACGCGCGTGTAGGCCGTACGGCCTACGGCCCGAAGCCGGGCCGGTCTACGGCTCGAACTTGTATCCGAGGCCACGCACGGTCACCAGATACCGGGGCGCGCCCGGGTCCGGCTCGATCTTGGCGCGGAGGCGCTTGACGTGGACGTCGAGGGTCTTGGTGTCGCCCACGTAGTCGGCGCCCCAGACGCGGTCGATGAGCTGCATACGGGTCAGGACGCGGCCCGCGTTTCGCAGCAGCATTTCGAGCAGGTCGAACTCCTTGAGGGGGAGGTCGACCTTGGAGCCCGAGACAGTGACCACGTGACGGTCGACGTCCATCCGGACGGGGCCGGCCTCCAGCGCGGCCGGGGTGACCTCCTCGGGCTCGCCGCGGCGGCGCAGTACGGCCCGGATACGGGCGACGAGCTCGCGGGAGGAGAAGGGCTTGGTGACATAGTCATCGGCTCCTATTTCCAGGCCCACGACCTTGTCGATCTCGCTGTCCTTGGCGGTCACCATGATCACCGGGACATTGGAACGGCCGCGCAGCTGACGGCAGACCTCGGTGCCCGGCAGACCGGGCAGCATCAGGTCCAGGAGGACGAGATCGGCTCCGTTGCGCTCGAACTCGTCGAGACCGTCGGGCCCGGTGGTCGCGATGGCGACCTCGAAGCCCTCTTTGCGGAGCATGTAGGACAGGGCGTCGGAGAAGGACTCCTCGTCCTCGACGACGAGCACTCGGGTCACGGAAGGACCTCCGGGGCGGGAAGCGGGTCGTACGGTCCGTACGGGGATGGGTCGGGGTGAGGCTGTCCGTCCTCGTCGTCGAGGTCCGGGTGCGGGTCCGCGCGGTCGCGGGACGCGCCCGCCTCCGGCAGCCTGAGGGTGAACGTGGAGCCCTGTCCCTCCGAGCTCCACACCGTGACCTCCCCGCCGTGCGAGGCGGCCACGTGCTTGACGATCGCGAGACCGAGACCCGTACCGCCGGTCTGGCGGGAACGGGCCGGGTCCACGCGGTAGAAGCGCTCGAAGATGCGCTCCTTGTCCTTGTCCGAGATGCCGATGCCCTGGTCGGTCACGGCGATCTCGATGTTGTCACCGCCGGGCGCGGTCACCCGGCGGGCGGCTATGCCCACACGGGTGCGGGCCGGGGAGTAGTTGACGGCGTTCTCGACGAGGTTGCCGAGGGCGGCGGCCAGCTGTCCGCGGTTGCCCCAGACGCGCAGTTCGGCGGTGCCGCCGGCGGCCATGGTGATCTGCTTGGTACCCGCCTGGTGGCGGCAGCGGTCGACGGCCTCGGCGACCAGCTCGTCCACCCGGACGGGCTCGGCGTCCTCCAGCGGGTCGTCGTTCTGCACCCGGGAGAGGTCGATGAGTTCCTGCACGAGATTGGTGAGCCGGGTGGCCTCGATCTGCATGCGCCCGGCGAACCGTTCCACCGCCTCCGGGTCGTCCGAGGCCCCCATGACCGCCTCGGAGAGGAGGGAGAGCGCGCCGACGGGAGTCTTCAGCTCATGGCTGACGTTCGCGACGAAGTCCCGCCGCACGGCCTCTATCCGGCGGGCCTCGGTGAGGTCCTCGACCAGGAGCAGCACCAGCCGGGAGCCCAGCGGCGCCACGCGCGCGGAGACGGCGAGCGCCTCGCCGCGTCCCGTGCCGCGCCGGGGCAGGTCCAGCTCGACCTGCCGTATCTCGCCGTCCCGGCGGGTCTCGCGGGCCATCTTCATCATCGGCTCGACGGCGAGCTTCCCCCCGCGCACCAGCCCGAGGGCGTACGCGGCGGAGCTGGCCTTGACGACGGCGTCCGCCTCGTCGAGCACGACGGCGGAGGAGCGGAGCACGGACAGCACGGTGTCGACGCCGGGCGGCAGCACCGGGTCCGTGTGCAGGGAGGTTCTGGTGGGACGCTTCTGCTCGCGCTCGCTGAAACGGAACGCCAGCATGGCGATGACGCCGGTGAGCACTCCGGCGATCGCTGCCGCTGCGGCGACCGCCGCGTTCACGTCCATGCAACCAGGTTAGGCACGAGGTCGGACATCCCCACAGCGATCGGAGGGCGACCTCGAACACTCGTCGCCCAGAGTTCACCTTGGAGCCAGTATTGGTTCATTTGAGATGGCTGAAACGGACGCGTACGGGTCGGAACGTGGGAGCGTGGGGTTCGTCCGGGCCCCCGGTCACCGTTCACCTTCGCCGTTCACTCGGTCGTTCGGTCGTCCTGGCCTGGCGGAACGGCTTCCGGCACGGCTTTTCTGGTTACCCACGAGCAGACGTACGTAAGAGAGGGACACCCTGATGCGGGACGCGTACCACGAGGAACTTGACTCGATCGGTGAGGGCCTGGTCGAGATGGCCCGACTGGTGGGGTCGGCTATCGGGCGCGCCACGACGGCGATGCTCGACGCCGACCTGAAGCTGGCCGAGAGCGTGATCGAGGCCGACAAGAAGGTCGACGACCTCCAGCACGACCTGGAGGCCCGCGCGATAGCCCTGCTGGCCAGGCAGCAGCCGGTGGCGACGGATCTCCGGATCGTCGTGACCTCGCTGCGGATGTCGGCCGACCTGGAGCGCTCCGGCGACCTCGCCCAGCACGTGGCCAAGCTGACCCGGCTCCGCTTCCCCGACAAGACGGTCCCGCGCGACCTGCACGCCACGATCCTGGAGATGGGCCAGCTCGCGCAGCGCCTGATGGCCAAGGCCGCCGAGGTGATCATCACCAAGGACGTCGACCTCGCGCTCCAGCTGGAGCAGGACGACGACGCGATGGACCTCCTGCACCGCACGCTCTTCCAGCACCTCATGGACGACCGCTGGAAGCACGGCATCGAGACCGCCGTCGACGTCACCCTCCTCGGCCGCTACTACGAGCGCTTCGCCGACCACGCGGTGTCCGTCGCCAAGCGCGTCGTCTACCTGGTGACCGGCGAACACGCGGACGAGCTGCAGGCGGACATCCAGCCCGTTACGGGGGTGGAGGGGGCGTAGGCCCTTCGGGGGCAGGCCTCTCGGTGCCGCGGCGCTCCGGCGGTCGGGGCCTCGGTGGGGCGTGCGGACGCCTCCATGCGCCGTTGATGCGCCCGGCTGAGCGGGCGTGCAATGGGGCAACCAATGGGCACGGGCGCCAGCCTTCGCTGCGCCGCCTTCCATGCCTTCGAGGAGGGACCATGGCCGAATCCCCCGCCACCCCGAGCACCCCGGACCCGACACAGGTCCGGGACACCCATCAGCCCGCCGACCTCAAGACCCTGCCCCTTTTCGGCGCCTGCGGCTGCGGCTCCGGATGCGCGTGCGGGTGCCAGTCCGGCAACCCGTGCCAGTGCGGCTGACCGCACACGGTCGCTCTCGTACGGGGTGAAGGGGGCCTGTCGCTGTGACGGACAGGCCCCCTTCACTCATGCGTGCGTGACTCACTTATGTACGCGACTCTCTTATGTACGCGACTCACCTTTGCGGGATGAACGAGCCCAAGTGGGGCGAACGCGCAACAAGCGCGCGAGGCATTTCGACCCGCGCCGCACACCTCCGCACGCCCTGTCCGGCAGCGCCCCCGGGATGGAACCATCCCCATGCCGACACCGGCAGTGACAACAACAGGGGGTCCCGCACATGTCCGTAGTGATGTCGATGCACTGGCCAGAGGTAACCCCGGAGCAGTACGACACCGTGCGAGACGCGGTCGACTGGGAGGGGGTCGCGGCGGCCGGGGGTCAGATCCACGTGGCCTGGTTCGACGACCGGGGCCTCCACGTCACCGACGTCTGGGACACCCAACAGGCCTTCGAAGCCTTCTTCACCGAACGCCTGGCCCCCGCCCTCCAGAAAGCCGCCCTCACAGGCACCCCCGAAACCACCATCACCCCCCTCCACCGCCGCTTCATCGCCCCGAACATCACGGGCACGGAGTAGCTCCGGCCCCACCCCACCCCGACACGACAAGGCCCCCTGCCGCGCGGCTGATCCGCGGTCAGGGGGCGCTTGTCGGGCGTTGCCTACTTCTTCTTGCCCTGGGTCTGGGGGGCCCGTTTTTGGGCCCTGGTCAGAGGGGTGTGCACCTCAACTGACCTGCTGTCGAGCGGTCGTTGGTGGTCGTCATCTGTCGTCGTTGGTCGTCCTCGGAGGGCCCACAGAGGGCCCGGTGACGGGGCCCGATCTGCCGCTCTCGGGGCGGGCCACCGGGCCGGGCCGTCGGCCGTCGTGTGGGGAAGAGCTAGAAGGAGCGGCCTACGGCCGCGCGTCTTTCGGCGCCCACCCGCGTCCGTCGCGTGCCACGTTGGCGACGTGCAGTCAGGACATCGAACCCGGATGCCTCGCCCCGGCTGACGGCCGCCTGACACCTTCTGACACCCGACCCTGACACCCAGCCCGTACGCGCCCGAGGACGGCAGTCCAGGGCGGGGGACTCCCGCTCGCCCCGCCTGGAATGCCGTCCTCGGGGCCTTCCAAGGGGCAGACGGCAGACCAGCGGGCACCGTCGGGCCCCTGCCGCTCCGAGGGGGTTCGGGAGGCTTTTCAGCAGGGGGCAGGACGGCCGTACCCACCGCGCCGCTGTCCCCGCCGGAAAAGCCGTCCCTGCTCCCCTTCCTAGAGAGTTGAGGGAAGACAGCGTCCGCAGCGTCCGGCGCGCCTCTCACACCACCTCTGACCAGCACTTTTCCTGCGGACGCTAAACAAAATATGCAGCGTCCGTCAGTGTCCGCAGCGTCCGACCACCCTCCGCTACTAAGAGCCGGTTTCCGCAGGTCACGACGTGCTCTTAGAGAGAGGCGGGTGCGGACGCTGCGGACACTGGCACTTCGAAGGGGAAGAGACCAGCCCGGCGGCGGGTGGTGTCTTGGTCCTCGGTCGCGCCAAGTCGGACGCTCACGCCGGTACGAGCAAGAGGAGCACCACCCGGCTTGTCGTGCTCCTCTTGCTCGTACCACCGGCAGATGGCACCTCCGCCCGCAGAGGGCCGAGAAACGGGCTCTGACCTGGGATGCGACAAGCGACAAGACAAGACAAGCGACAAGCCGCACGACAAGCGAGACGACAAGTGACGCGACAAGCGCGACCGGCCGATCCCTGGGCACTCGGGAGCTCCCGACCGCCACCGCGTCACACCGTCACACGTGACGGCCGCGTCACACCCAAACCCCTAGGCAGACCCGCTGTGACGCGAGCGTCACACCACCTCACACCAGCCCGTCACACCCGCCGACCGACCAGCGTCACACTTCGGGCAGACCAGCGCACGCGCGCGACGAAGCCCCGCAGACACGGCGGCCATCGCGCGCGAGCGCAGCTCGCTGCCAAGGATCGTGCGGCCGTGGCCGCACCTTCTAGCCTCTGCTCTGACGAGACTCTGGGTCTTCTTCCAGCACCTTCAAGACCGAGTCAGGGTCGCCGTTGTAGACCAAGTACGGCTCACCTGATGCGGGTGGTACGAACCGGTTCCGGTAACGGATCAGGTCGCTTTCCGCGAAGTAGATCGAGTTCGGATCGGCTTCATGGCGCGCGTTGCGCTTGCTCACACGCGACCAGAGTTCCCCATGGCTGACCTCCAGGTAGACCACCACCGAGTTCGCACCCGCGTCGGTCGCGATCGACCGCCAGTGAGCACGGTCGTCCGGCGTCCAGAAACCATGGTCGACCACCACATCGCGCCCGGCCAGGAGTTGTTGACTGAGTTCCACAGAGATCTCTTCGAGGACAGGACGCTCAAGGGTCGGGAACGTCCCTCGCGGGAAGTCCACCCCGTACACGCCATGTCGGCGGTACATCTCTTCGTCTGGGCACAGTCTGACGAAGCCACGGGCCGTCAGCTCACGTGACAGAGTCGTCTTTCCTGAGCCCGGAAGCCCCGCCATCAGGACGCAAAACGGCCGGCGGGCGTCGTTGGCGCCTGTCACTGCGCGACTTCCGATTCCGTTCGCCACTTGCGACCAGGGCCCCCGAGGTCAACGCCGTACTCAACAACGTTGCCCTCGCTGTCGACGAACTTCGCGGTCATCACGACCACTGGCTCCGTGGGCGGCTCCGCAGGGTCCAGCTCCAACAGCTCCGCATCCTCCGCCGTCAGCAGGCGCGCCGAAGCGGTGTCGATCCGGTGTGTGATCGGGCGGCCGGTGGCTTGGGCGATGAGCTGTAGCGAAGTCCCGCCGGTCAGGCGCTCGCTCTTCGCTAGCTGCGGGATCAGCCTGCCGTACCGGTCAGGAATCCATGAGGTCGAGTGCGCGACGATGCCGTGCCGGTCGCGGTACACACGGCGCCGCCTGATCACGTCCGCGCCAGGCTTGATGTCCAGTGCTTGCGCCACGTCTGTAGGTGCTGACACCACGGCTGCCTGGTGAGAGTCGGACCGTTCCCCGGACCCCCAGCTAGACCCGGTCTGGCGTCCCCGGTCCTGGCGCTGCGCCCCCGAGGACATCGGAGCGGGACGATCCAGTACCTCCGTCCCGATGCCGTGAATCCCCCTCACGAGCCCCTCGTTGCGCAGCTTCCGCAATGCCTTCTCGGCGGTCGCGGTACTGACCTTCCACTCCTGCGAGAGGTTCTTGATGCTCGGCAGGAGTGAGCCCGGCTGTAGCTCACCGGACGTGATCAGTTCCGCGTAGTGGGCGGCAATCTGCGCGTACGGCGCCCGATTGTCGGCCTGATCCGACATCTCGCTTGCTCCCTTGTCTCAGTGGGTCACTTCCCTAGCGTACCGCTTGACACCATAGGGTGCCCTAGGGAACCTTAGGGATGTGCCCGCCGGTCGGATCGCTCGATCGGGGACGGCCCTATCTGGCGTGCACTGATCTAAGAAACCCCTGGTCAACCCAGGGGGAAGCAAGGAGCGGCGCCCTAACCGCCAAGAAAGACCGCCGCTCCCTGACCCTCGAAGGGGTGTCTTCATGATGCCTGGAACCATCGCGCAACGGCGTGTCGACATGGTCAAGGTTGAGGCTGGTGCGGCCGTTGATGTCTCCGGTCTCACGAGTGCTGAGCGGACCGTGGCGCTGTACGCGTCGGACATGCCGACCCGGCGCCGGTACGGCTCGAAGGAGCAGGTGCGGGCGTGGGTCGTTCAGGGTGTCGAGCGGCTGGGCCGTAGGGAGCTGACGCGCCGGGCGCTGTTCTTCAACGGGCAGTTCCTGCTGGCGCTGGGTGGTCTGGTTCCCGTTCCGGCCCCGGTGCAGGCGAGGCACGACGAGCGGTTCCCGGACGCGTACCGACTGACGGTGGCCGGGCAGGCGACGGCGACCAGCGTGCTCTTCGACGGCATGAGCAAGGCTGCGATGAAGCGGAACGCGGCGGCGAAGGTCGACGGGCAGTGCCCGTGCGAGGACACCGGCCGGATGTTCATCGACATCGACGGTGACCCCGACCTGTCGTACGAGGTGGACTGCCCGGTCCACGCGTCCACCCCTCAGTTCGTCCGGGCGGGTCGCTGATGTCCGCCGTCGTGTCGGAGCTGCGTGTTCGGGTGGAGGGTGCGGTGCCCCGGCAGCCGTCTGATCTGCACTCGGCTGACACGCCCCTGGGCCGGGCGCGGGTGGCCCGTGGCTGGTCGCAGGACAAGGTGGTGCGGGCCCTGATGCTCCTTGCGGACAACTGGGGTTGGCAGATCGCTGCTGAGCAGTCGCTGCGCGTGTACATGTCGGACTGGGAGCGCGGGGTGCGCCGCCCGAACGAGACGTACCGCGTCCTGCTGTCCACCCTGTACCGGGCCACGCCGGACGACCTCGGCTTCACCGCGCCCCGGCGCGAGACCGCCATGGACGACCTGTCGGCGCGGGTCAACGAACTGGCCGCCGTGGTCGAACGGCTGACGGTCGCCCTGGGCGGCGTGCAGGGGGCGAGCGCATGAGTGCCACCGACCTGAACGGGCTGTTCGCCCGCGTGGCGGCTCCGGCCGCTCCCACCGTGCCTCTGGCATGGCGAGAGCGCCGCCGGGCGGGAGAGGACTTCCCCACCGTCCCGGCCGCCGGTCTGGAGTGGGCGCCGGTCGAGGTGGCCGCCGCGCTCTTCGAG
The DNA here is from genome assembly GCF_009184865.1 of Streptomyces phaeolivaceus. NCBI lineage: Bacteria > Bacillati > Actinomycetota > Actinomycetes > Kitasatosporales > Streptomycetaceae > Streptomyces > Streptomyces phaeolivaceus. Next base: position 4,620,595 of record NZ_CP045096.1, read on the forward strand.
GCGGGGGCCGATGCCGAGCTGGGGGAGACGGTGCCCAGCACCGACACCCTGTACGCGGTGCTGCGCGAGTCGGCCAGCGCCCTGGGCCCGGCCGGGATCGCCGAAGTCACCGCCATCTTCACCACCCTCGATCCGGTCGAGTTCTTCGAGGTGGCCTACTGCCAGCGGTACGCCTACCGGCTGGCCCTGTCCCTCTGGTACGAGGGCGCCCGCGCCCGGCCCATGACCGCCGGGGAGGCGGCCGTTGCGCTGTACCTCTCGGACGCCTACCGCCACCACCACATCGACCCGGCCACCTTCCGCCGTACCCCGCTGCTGGTGTCCCGAGCGATCCGGCAGGGCGCCGCCCTGGTGCCCGTCGAGACGCTGATGCGCCTCGGGGCGGCCATGACACGGGAGTTCGCCGTCACGGCCGTCACGCCCCCCGTGACGCCGGGTGTGACGCCCGTCGTCACACAGGTCAACGCCGTTGACGCCCCGTCGACGCCAAGGGTCGTCACAGCGCTCCCGGCGGGCCGTGACTGGCTCTACCGGCAGGCTCTGCCCGACTACCACCGGCGCCGGTTCTGCTTCGACCTCATGCGCTTCGACGCCCGTCAACCCTCCCCGCTCATCGTCCGCCTGGACGGCGGCGCCTACGCGGTCGGCGCCACCCCGCCGCCGGGCCCCGACGGCACATGGGCACGCACGCTACGGGCGGAGTGGTAACCCGTGGCCCGTACCTCTCCGCACCTGAACTCCGAGCGGCGCCGCCTGCGCAAGCGGCAGCTTTCCAAACGGTTCGGGCGGCACTGCGCCTACTGCCGCCGCCCGTTCACCACCCTGCGGGACGCCACCCTCGATCACGTCGTGCCGTACTCGCTGTGGCGTACCTGGTCCGTCACCGCGCTCGTGCTGGCGTGCTGGGACTGCAACCACCGCAAGGGCGACCGCTTCCCTCTGTCGATCGCCCTCCTGATCTGCGCGACGCTGCGGTCGACGGGCGTCAACACCACCTCGACGCCCGTCAACCCGACCGTCGACGCCCCGACTGTTCACGTCGACGGCCCCGCGTTCACGGCCGCTCACGACGTGTTCACGGCGCCGTTCACGCTCGACATCTGGCGACTGCTGGCCCGACTCGCCCACGCCAACCAGCCGACTTTCGCGGCCGTGTGGTCGCCCGACCCGACCGGCCGACGGTCGACCCCTGACCAGCCTCGATCGACCTGCCACGGCCGCCGTGAACAGCGGCCGTCGGCCCGACCGAACTGCCTGCGCGCACCCCGACCAGTGCGGACGTGCGCGGGCCCGACCGGAGAGGCGGTGCCCGCGTGAACGCGGTGAACACCCCCGTGAACGGATCGACCCGACCCGTGAACGGAACAGCCCGACCGGTGAACACGGTGAACGCGGCCGTGAACACCGATCCGCACACCGACCCCGCACGGGTCGACCGCACGCCCGCCCGTGCGGATTCCGGGCCCGCCCGTGCGGACCGCACACCCACACGCGCAGGTCGCACGCCCGCACGGCCCCCGCACACCGACACCGACGGCAAGCCACCGCCCGCCGCCGCCCGCATCGTGGCCATGGCGCGCGAGCAGTACCGGTTCGTGACGTCCACCGACGGCCGCCCCTACGCGGTCGCCCTGGACGGCCCGAACATCGCGCTCCCGCTGCGGGGCCGGGCCGGTGTCCGTCAGCGCCTCGCCCGGCAGTTCGCGGACGCCTACCCCGGCGAGGTCGCCTCACAGTCCGCCCTCGCGGACGCCATGACCGTCCTGGAAGGCATCTGCGAGGACACCGACCCCGTCCCGGTGAACCTCCGGGTGGGCCGTGACCCCGCCGGCGCCATCGTGGTCGACCTGGGCAGCGCCGACGGCCGCGCGGTCGTCGTGACCGGTGTCGGCTGGAACGTGGTCGACCGGGCCCCGGTGCTCTTCCGCCGGTCCGGCGCCATGGCCCCGATGCCCGAACCGGTCCTGGACGGGGACGGGTTGGCCAAACTGCACGCGCTGCTGAACATGGACGAGTCGACGTTCCGTCAGCTCGTGGGCTGGCTGGTCGCGGCCTGGATTCCGGACATCCCCCACCCCGCCCTGGTCTGCAAGGGCGAGCAGGGCACGGGCAAGTCCAAGGCCGCGCAGATGTTCATCAACCTGGTCGACCCCTCCCCGGCCGCCAAGCGCAGTCAGCCACGGGACGAAAAGGCGTGGTCACGGCAGGCGTTCAGCTCATGGGCACTCTGCCTGGACAACATCAGCACCATCCCGCCATGGCTCTCCGACACCCTGTGCAAGGCGGTGACCGGGGACGGCGTGGTCGATCGCGCCTTGTACACCGATGACGACGTGGTGGTCCTCACCTTCAAGCGGGTGCTGGCCATGACCACCATCGACGCGGGAGCTCTCGCCGGAGACCTCGCCGAACGGGTGCTGCTGCTCGACTTGCAGCTCATCGACTCCACCCGGCGCCGCTCTGAGGAGGAGTTGGACGCCACCTTTGAGGCGGTCCGCCCGGCCGTGCTCGGGGCCCTGTTCGACGTCCTGGCGTGCGCCCTCGCAGTGCTGCCGTCGGTGCGGCTGGAGTCCATGCCTCGCATGGCCGACTTCGCCCGCGTCCTCGCCGCAGTCGACCAGACACAGGGGTGGCGCACCCTGGACGACTACCTTGCCACCTCCGCGAACGTCGCCACGGACGCGATGGAAGGCGACCAATTCGCCATGGCGATTGCCGCCCTGGTCGACCAGGCGGGCACCTGGCAGGGCACGGCCGCCCAGTTGCTTGAAGTGCTCCCCGCCCCGCTCGTACGGCCGCCGAACTGGCCCAAGGACGCCACCCGCGCGAGCGGACGCGTCAAGCGACTCGCCCCGCTGCTGCGGTCCATCGGGATCACCGTGGACGACACGCAACGTAGCCGCGACCGGCACCGACACCGACTCCTCACCCTGTCCCGCGCACCCGACGAAGACGACTCAGCGTCCACCTCCGAACAGTCCTCCCTCTGGCCGGAGGTCGCCCCGCCGGGGCACGGCAGAACCCCACCCCACCAGCACTGACGTAGCCGGAACACCCACCGGGCCGGGCCGCACACCAGCGGCCCGGACACGTCGAAGCTGCGGACGCTACGGCCGTCCAGCGTCCACAGCGTCCGCCCTAGCGTCCACACCTCTCACCCCCACTGGCCTGCCGTAACGCGGCCGTGCGGACGCTAGGGCGCTGCGGACGCTGAGATACACCAACTCTCTAGGACGGCCGCCCGGCACCACTCCCCCGCACCGCACCCCGGACACGAGGAGTCACCACCACCATGGCCACCACCGAAGAGCCGACCGACCTACGCGCCACCCTGCGCGGCGGCCTCCCTGACCGCTACCTCACCCCCGAAGACCTGGTCACCATGTTCAGCCTCCCGAGCGTCGAGACGGTCTACCAGTGGCGCCGCAAGCGCATCGGCCCGCCTGGCTTCCGCGTCGGCCGCTACCTCCGCTTCAACCCCGCCGCCGTACAGGCATGGGAGGCCGAACGGACCACCCTCACGGACGCGGCCTGAGCCGTCCAGCCGACGGGGAGGCACCACCCGCCGGGCCGGGGAGGCGGGGAGAACTCCCCCACCGCCTCCCCGGCCCGCATCCCCCGCAGTGACCAGTGCAAAGACCTGTTTGGGGAGGCGGGGAGGCACCGTCGGAACCCTCCCGAAAACCGCCCCTGGAAGCCCTTCGGGGCCCCTGTCTCCGCCTCCCCGCCGGGCACCCGACGGGGCACCGCGACCGGCAGGGAGGAACACCCACCCGGCCAAGGGAGGCAGGGAGAACTCCCTGCCCCCTCCCTGACCCGCCTCCCTCACCCTGACCAGCGCGGACACCCCCTCAGGGAGGCAGGGAGGCACACCCCCGACACCCCCGAAAACCCCCTCCAGAGGCCACCCGACACCCCCTGTCTCCGCCTCCCTGAACCCCCGCCGGACGCTGCTACCGGTAGCAGCCCCACCCGCTACCGGTAGCAACCCCGCTAGCAACCCAGACCCCAAGTGATCAGGCCCGTAGCAAGTAGCGGGCCCGGCCCAGCACACCCCGAAACCGGCCGGACGGCCGCCATCTGGCCGTCCCGCGCCCTGCTACCGGCCGCGCATCTGCGGCCACCCAACGAGGAGCCCACAGCCCATGGCAGGCAGCATCCAAGACCGCTGGTTCACGACCGAGACCACCACCGGCGGCAAGACCGTCCGCGTCAAGACCGAGCGTCACGGCACCGGTCTGCGCTACCGGGCCCGCTACTTCGCGCCCGACGGCAAGCGCAAGTCGAAGTCGTTCGCCGACGGACAGAGGCGTCTCGCTGAGCAGTGGCTCAGCAACATCAGCGCGGACGTGGCGCGCGGTCAGTACATCGACCCGAACGCGGCCAAGACGTCGTTCCAGGACTTCGCGGAGAAGTGGTTGGAGAGCCAGAGCGGCGACCCGAACACCCGAGCCTCGATGCAGTCCCAGCTCAAGCTTCACGCCTTCCCGCGCATCGGGGCCCGGCCCCTGGGTGGCTTCCAGCCCAGCCACATCCGCGAGTTCGTGACCCAGCTCGAAGCTTCCGGCATGTCCGGCTCGTACGCCCGCGTCATCTTCTCCAACGTGCGCGCCATCCTGAGCGCGGCCGTCGAAGATGGGTACCTGCCCCGGAACCCCTGCAACTCGCGCACGGTGACGCTCCCGGAGATGGGCGCGCGCCGCGTGGTCCCGTGGCTGCCTGAGCGGGTCTTCGCCATGCGCGGCGCCCTGGTCGAGCGGTTCCGCCCCATGGTGGACGTGGGCGCTGGGTGCGGGCTCCGACAGGGCGAGATCCTCGGTCTGTCGGTCGAAGAGCTGGACTTCGACAACGCCACGGTTCACGTCGTCCAACAGCTCAAGCTCAGCCTGAGTACGCCCGTGTTCGCCCCGCCGAAGGGCGGCAAGCTGCGGGACGTGCCGTTGCCCAATCCCGTGGCGGACGGGCTCAAGGCACACATGAAGCTCTTCCCGCCGGTAGACATCACGCTGCCGTGGATGCGCGCCGGCGGTCCGCCCGTGACCAAGCGCCTGATCTTCACCGGGCCTCTGGGTGGGCACGTCTGGCGTACGTCGCTGAACGAAGACCACTGGAAGCCCGCGCTCGCCAAGGTGGGCGTCATCCCCACAGCGAAGAGTCGGGAGCATGCCGCCGCGCGTGAGCACGGCATGCACGCGCTGAGGCACTTCTACGCGTCCGTGTTGCTGGACGCCGGGGAGAGCATCAAGGCCGTCAGCGAGTACTTGGGGCACTCCGATCCGGGGCTGACGCTCAAGGTGTACGCCCACCTCATGCCCACGAGCCGGGACCGCGCGCGGAACGCTCTCGGCAAGGCTCTTCGGCCGGACTGATCACCGGCACTGAGGGCCCGCAGTGGGCCCAGGCCGTGAAAATGCCCCCGCACCGCGCCGTATGCGCAGGTCGGGGGCATGATCACTCAACCTACTTCTTCTTGCCCTGGTTCTTGACCGCCTCGATTGCCGCCGCTGCCGCGTCCGGGTCGAGGTAGGTGCCGCCGGGGTTCAGGGGCTTGAAGTCGGCGTCGAGTTCGTAGGAGAGGGGGATGCCGGTCGGGATGTTGAGGCCGGCGATGTCGGCGTCGGAGATGTCGTCGAGGTGCTTGACGAGGGCGCGCAGGGAGTTGCCGTGGGCGGCGACGAGGACCGTGCGGCCGGCCAGGAGGTCGGGGACGATGCCGTCGTACCAGTACGGGAGCATGCGGGTGACGACGTCCTTGAGGCACTCCGTGCGGGGGCGGAGCTCCGGCGGGATGGTCGCGTAGCGCGCGTCCGAGGCCTGGGAGAACTCCGAGTCGTCCGCGAGCGGGGGCGGCGGGGTGTCGTACGAGCGGCGCCACAGCATGAACTGCTCCTCGCCGAACTCCGCGAGGGTCTGCGCCTTGTCCTTGCCCTGGAGGGCGCCGTAGTGGCGCTCGTTCAGGCGCCAGCTGCGGTGGACCGGGATCCAGTGGCGGTCGGCGGAGTCGAGGGCCAGCTGCGCGGTGCGGATGGCGCGCCGCTGGAGGGAGGTGTGGAGTACGTCCGGGAGCAGGCCGGCGTCCTTCAGCAGCTCACCGCCGCGCGTCGCCTCCTTCTCTCCCTTCGGCGTGAGGTTGACGTCCACCCAGCCGGTGAACAGGTTCTTCTCGTTCCACTCGCTCTCGCCGTGGCGGAGGAGGATCAGCTTGTACGGTGCGTCGGCCATGGCTCCGAGCGTAATCGACGGCCGGGATCGGCCAAACGCCCGGCCGACAGGCGGACAGGCCGGGCTGACAGTTGACGGGGGTTGCTAATTGAGTGGCCCGGGTTCCGCACGCGTTCGTAAGTTGTGTTCGCCGCCTTAGCCGCTTACGTCCGTGGGGGATCTCCATGCCACTCGTCGCCGTCAGACGTGCCGTCCGGGAGTCCGTCTCGGGGCTGCCCCGGGAGTTCTGGTGGCTGTGGACGAGCACGCTGGTGAACCGGCTGGGCGCGTTCGTCGCCACCTTCATGGCGCTGTATCTGACGCTGGACCGCGGCTACTCCGCCTCCTACGCCGGACTCGTCGCCTCGCTGCACGGCCTCGGCGGAGTCGTCTCGTCCCTCGGGGGAGGCGTCATGGCCGACCGGCTCGGGCGGCGGCCCACTCTGCTCATCGCGCAGGCGTCGACCGCCGTCTCCGTCGCGCTCCTCGGCTACGTCCAGCATCCCGCCGCCATCGCCGCCGTCGCCTTCCTCGTCGGCGCGACCAGCAACGCGTCCCGCCCCGCCGTGCAGGCGATGATGGCGGACATCGTCCGGCCCGAGGACCGCGTCCGCGCGTTCTCCCTCAACTACTGGGCCATCAACCTCGGTTTCGCCGTCTCCTCCATGGCCGCCGGGTTCATCGCCGAGGTCAGCTACCGCGCCGGGTTTCTGATCGAGGCCGGCATGACGATGACCTGCGCGATCCTCGTCTTCCTGAAGCTGCCCGAGTCACGGCCCGAGAGCGGTACGGCAGGGGTGGGGAAGGCCGGCCGCACGGACGCGGTCGGGCTGGGGACCGTCGTGCGTGACGGGCGGTTCATGGGTGTCGTGGGGCTGTCCTTCCTCGTCGCGCTGATCTTTCAGCAAGGGTCGGTGGGGCTGCCGGTCGCGATGGGCGAGGCGGGTTTCACGCCCGCCGACTACGGCCTCGCCATCGCCGTCAACGGCGTGCTGATCGTCGTACTGCAGATCCCGGTCACCCGGTTCATCGAACACCGGGATCCGCGGCGGCTGCTCGTCGTCTCGTCCGTGCTCGCCGGGTACGGCTTCGGCCTCACCGCCTTCGCCGGGTCGATCGGCGCGTTCGCCCTCACCGTCTGCGTCTGGACCCTCGCCGAGATCGTCAACGCGCCCACCCAGACCGGCGTCGTCGTCCGCCTCTCGCCCGCACAGGGGCGTGGCCGCTACCAGGGCATGTACACGATGTCCTGGTCCGTCGCCGCGCTCGTCGCTCCCCTCATGTCCGGTGTCGTCATCGACCGGTGGGGAGCGGAGTGGCTGTGGGGGCTGTGCGCGGTGATCGGGACCGTGGCGGGCGTGGGGTACGGGGTGCTCATGCGGCGGATGCCGGTGACCGAGACCGAGACCGAGACCGAGACCGACGGAGTGGAGGAGGTCGCCGAGAGGCCGGTCGCCCCCGGGGAGTCCGGCGTAGGTACGCCCGCGCGGGCTGAGGCCCGTACGACGGCTCCGGAGGCGAAGGCCGGTACCGGCGGCCAGGACTGAGCCTTCCGAGCATCCGGCGCGAGCATCGCCATCGTCACGGGTGCATCCGCGCCCCCTTCACCACCTTGTCCACGCTGTTGCGCGGGCCGTACACCGCGAGCCCCACCAGGTCCAGGCCGGCCGCCGCCACCGCTCGTACGGCCGCGCGGTTGTCACGGTCGTTGCCCGTGGTGAAGAGGTCGGACGTGAAGACGGCGCGGGGCAGGGCACGGGTCAGCGCGCGCGTGTGGGCCGCCTTCAGGACCTCCTTCGTGCCCTCGAAGACGAAGACCGGCTGCCGGAACATCGGCAGGTACGCCGTGCCGTCGGCGTCCTCGTACGACTCGCCGATCACCTCCGGGACGGTCGGGCCGAGGCCGCTGACCAGGAAGGACGTGACGTTGAGGCGTTGCCAGGTCTCCAGGTCGTCGCGGAGGAGGACGGCGATCTTGGTGTCGAACCGGACGGGCGGCGACGCGTCCAGAGGGGTCTCGCTGTGCACAGGCGTGTGCACAGAGCTGTGCACACGGTTGTTCGTGGGACTGTTCGTGGGGCTGTTCGTGGCACTGCCCGTGGGACTGTTCGTGGGGCTGTTCGTGGCACTGCCCGTGGGACTGTTCGTGGCACTGCTCGTGGGACTGTTCGTGGCACTGCTCGTGGGACTGCTCATCGGGGTGTTCATGGGACGAGACTGCCGAGCGGTGTTCACCCTCGTCTTGTACGTTCTTTGCATGTGCCCGCAGCGGCAGCAGGCCCCCCAGCGTGACGTCTCCGCGTGGCGGCCCCGTGTACCCGGCGTCGTCGAGGTGTTCCACGCGCACTACACGGAGTACGCGTACCCGATGCATGTGCACGACGTCTGGACGCTGCTGATCGTGGACGACGGGGCCGTACGGTACGAGCTGGACCGGCATGAGCACGGGACGCCGAACGACACGGTCTCGCTGTTGCCGCCGTACGTGCCGCACAACGGGGCGCCGGTCACGGACGCGGGCTTTCGCAAGCGGGTGCTGTATCTGGACCCGGGGTCGACCGCGCTGGACGAGGGCCTCATCGGCGCGGCGGTGGACGAACCGGACCTCCGGGATCCGCTGCTGCGGCTACGGGTGGGGCAGTTGCACGCGGCGCTCGCGCGCCCGGGGGACGAACTGGAGGCGGAGAGCCGGCTCGCGCTCGTCGGAGAGCGGCTGCGAGGGCATCTGCGCGGACCGGCGGAGGACTCGTCCCTCCGGGCATCCGGCGGCCGTACCCGTCATGCCGTCGCCCACCAGCTGCGCGAACTGCTCGACGAGCGGATCGCGGACGGGGTGGACGAGGTGGACGGTGCGGACAGCACTGACGGGACGGACAGGGCAGACAGGACGGACAGGGCGGACGGGGCGGACGGGGCAGGAAGGATCACGCTGGAGGAGGCCGCGCGGACGGTCCATGCCCATCCGGCCCATCTCGTACGGGCGTTCGGGGCGGCCTTCGGGATCGCGCCGCACCAGTATCTGATGTCCCGTCGGGTGGAGCGGGCCAGGCGGCTGCTGCTGGACGGAATGCGGCCGGGCGAGGCGGCGGCGGTCGCCGGCTTCTACGACCAGGCGCATCTGACGCGGCACTTCAAGCGGTGGGTGGGGGTCACCCCTGGCCGCTATCGGAGCGGTCGGCCGTAGTCGCTTCACGCGTCTCGCGCTTCTCGCATGTCTCACGTGTCTCGTGTGTCTCGCGTGTCTCGCGCTGCTCGCGCGTCAGGTGGCTGAACGCGTCCAGGTTGCGGGTCGACTCCCCCCGGGACACGCGCCACGCGTACTCCTTGCGGATCGCGGAGGCGAAGCCCAGTTCGAGAAGGGTGTTGAAGGCGCCGTCGGCCGCCTCCAGGACCTGGCCGAGGAGGCCGTCGATGCCGTCGGGGGTGACGGCGGAGAGCGGCAGCCGGGCCGTGACGTAGATGTCGCCGAGCGGGTCGACGGCGTAACTCACGCCGTACAGCTTGAGGTTGCGTTCCAGGAGCCAGCGGTGGACGTTCGCCTCGTTCTCGTCGGGGTGGCGGATCACGAAGGCGTTGAGGGAGAGGGAGTGCCGGCCGACGATCAGGGAGACGGTCGTCGAGAGCTTGCGGGTGCCGGGGAGTTTCACGACATAGGAGCCGGGTGCCGGGCTCTCCCACTCCAGCTCGGCCTCGGTGAGGACCTGCTCGATGATCGACACCGGCTCGACGATCGACGCTTTGTCAGCCATGGGGCGAGGGTACCCGCCGGTACGGACAGGCCCACGGCCTCATAGCTCATGCCCCCATGACCCATAGCCCTATGACCCATAGCCCCATGGCTCACGGACCCACGGCTTACGGCTCACGGCTCACGGGCCCACAGCTGTCCGGCGGTGACCTCAGGCGTAGTGGCCCCGCACTCGCTGGCGTCGGTGGTCGTGCATGGCGGCCGTGTACACGTCCGCGGTGGCGGCGGCCGAGGTGTCCCAGCCGAAGGACTCGGCGTGGCGGGCTGCGGCGGCGCCCATCCGGGCGGGCAGTTCGGGGCTGTCGGCGAAATCGCGGAGCACGCGCGCGTAGGCGACGGGATCGTGGCCCTGGACCAGGAAACCCGTCTCCCCGTCCCGCACGGCGACCGGGAGCCCGCCGACCGAGGCCGCCAGCACCGGCGTACCGGCCGCCTGCGCCTCGATCGCGACCAGCCCGAAGGACTCGCTGTACGAGGGCATGACCAGCACGGACGCCGCCCGGAACCAGTCCGCGAGCTGCTCCTGCCCCACCGGCGGCCGGAACCGTACGACATCGGCTATGCCGAGCCGCGCCGCCAGTTTCTGCAGGCCCTCGGGTTTGGCGAGGCCGCTGCCGCTGGGCCCGCCGACCACCGGGACGACGATCCGCGACCGCAGCTCGGGGCGTTCGTCGAGGAGGACGGCTACGGCGCGGAGCAGGACGTCGGGGGCCTTGAGGGGCTGGATACGGCCGGCGAAGAGCGGGATCAGGGCGTCCTGCGGCAGGCCGAGACGGGCCCTCGCCGCCGCGCGGCCGTCGGCGGGGCGGAAGCGGTCGAGGTTGACGCCCGGGTGGACGACGGCGACCTTGGCGGGGTCGGCCTCGTAGTGGCGTACGAGTTCGTCGGCCTCCTCGGCCGTGTTGGCGATGAGGCGGTCGGCGGCGCGGACGATCTGGGTCTCGCCGATGACGCGGGCGGCGGGCTCGGGGGTGTCGTCGGTGGCGAGCGCGGCGTTCTTGACCTTCGCCATGGTGTGCATGGCGTGCACCAGGGGCACGCCCCAGCGTTCGGCGGCGAGCCAGCCGACGTGGCCGGAGAGCCAGTAGTGCGAGTGCACGAGGTCGTAGTGGCCGGGGCGGTGGCCCGCCCACGCCTGCATCACCCCGTGCGTGAACGCGCACAGCTGGGCCGGGAGTTCCTCCTTCGCCAACCCTTCGTACGGGCCCGCGTCGACGTGCCGGACCAGGACGCCCGGGGCCAGCTCGACCGTGGGGGGCAGGGCGCCGGTCGTGGCGCGGGTGAAGATCTCCACCTCGATGTTCTGCGCGGCCAGCCGCTGCGCCAGCTCGACGATGTAGACATTCATCCCGCCCGCGTCGCCCGTGCCGGGCTGGTGCAGCGGCGAGGTGTGCACCGAGAGCATCGCGACCCGGCGCGGCTTCCGGTGCAGCCGCAGCCGCGCCGCGGCGGCCGGGGAGCGTCGCCCGAGCCTGCTGACGTAGTGGCTCACGTGGCGTTCCTCCTCGCTCCGGGCATGCCGTTCGGAGGGCGTGGGGTCCCTCTAGGCAGGGGGAACGCCGGAGGGGGCTGTTCCATTTCCTCTTTGCGCAATTATTACCGAGCTTCGCTCAACCGTTCGAGCAACTGGTGAGTGGGGGGACAGGAGCGAGGGATGGGACGGGGTGGGGAGGGGAGGGGAGGGGAGGGGAGGGTGCCAGGGACGGGGTGGGGCGGGAATGGGGGTGGGGTGGGGCGGGGATGGGTGGGGGCGCCTCCCCGATCGCCCGACATACGCTCACCCCATGGCAAGACCAGTCGGCACCGTGACGCGCGGCACCACCAACCCCAACCGCCTGCGCCGCATGGACCGCTGGATCGCGGCGACCCACGGAGCCGAACTCCGCCGCGCCGCCACCCCCCTCGCCGTCGACCTCGGTTACGGCGCCGCCCCCTGGACCGCCGTCGAACTCCTGCGACGCCTGCGTGCGACGGCGCCCCGCACCCAGGTGGTCGGCGTCGAGATCGACCCGGCCAGGGTCACGGCGGCGAAACCGTACGAGTGCGAGGGGCTGACCTTCCGGCACGGCGGCTTCGAGGTACCGGTGCCGGGCCGACCGACCCTGATCCGGGCGGCGAACGTCCTGCGCCAGTACGACGAGGACGAGGTCGCCGCCGTCTGGGAACGGCTGTGCGCCCTCCTCGAACCGGCCGCGCCCTCACCCCTCCCCGCTTCACCCCTCCCCTCATCCTCCTTCTCCGGGGGCTTTGGGGGCTCGGGGGGCTCGGGGGGCTCCGGAGGGCTGCTCGTCGAGGGCACCTGTGACGAGATCGGCCGTCGGCACGTCTGGGTCGCGCTCGGTCCGGAGGGCCCCCGCACGGTCACCTTCGCCACCCGGCTCGGCTCACTGGACCGCCCCTCCGACCTCGCCGAACGCCTCCCCAAGGCACTCATCCACCGCAACGTCCCCGGCGAACCGGTGCACACCTTCCTCCGCGACTTCGACCGCGCCTGGGCCGCCGCGGCGCCGTACGCCTCGTACGGCGCACGCCAGCGCTGGATCCGCACGGTCCGCACCCTCAGTACGGACTGGCCGGTCCGGGACGGGGTGAAGCGCTGGCGGCAGGGCGAAGTCACGGTGGCGTGGGAGGCGTTGGCACCGCGCCGCTGAGCGATGGAGGCCGTCGACTTCGTGACTCAGAGCGACGAAATAGCGACGGACGGGAACGATCGCCTCGGGCCGTTCGTCACACAGTCGGGGCCGATGTCACGCAGGTGAGAGCGGGAGAGAAACAAGGGGGAGCGAGGAGAAGTGAGTTCTTGCCCGCCTCTGTCGCATTCCGCGACGCCGTGACACGATCACCCGGGCACCGGCAAGTTACTGACGGTTAACTATTGCTGTTTCTATTGGGGTTGGGGGCAAGGGGTATGGGAGCCGGCAAGCGGAACCTGACCATGGCGGCCGTGGCCGTGGTCTGCGCGATGACGGTGCTGGGCGCACCGGTCCACGCGTACGCGAGCCAGACGAAACCGACCGAGCCGACCCCGAGCCCCTCGTCCTCCTCTTCACCGTCACCCTCACCGTCGCCCTTGTCCTCGCCCTCGTCCGCGTCGACGCCCGTGACGAACGAGGAGTTGGAGGCCGTACGCACCAAGCTGGAGGGCCTGTACCACGACGCGGCGGTCGCGACGGACGCGTACAACGCGGCCGAGGAGAGGGCCGACCAGCAGTCCGAGGAGCTCGTCGACCTGGCGCACGAGGTCGTCAAGGGCCAGCAGAAGCTGGACAAGTTGCAGGACCTCATCGGTGCCGCGGCCCGCGCGCAGTACCGCGGCGGCGGCCTTCCGCCCGAGGTGCAGCTGTGGCTGAGCGAGAACCCACAGGACTTCCTGGAGGGCGCGGACCGCCTGCGGCAGGGCCAGCTCGCGACCAAGGGGCTGCTCGCCGAAATGACGCGGACCCAGCAGGACTTGGAGCAGTACTCGAAGGACGCCTCCGCGCGCTGGGAGAAGCTGGAGGCGAACCGCAAGGCCAAGGAGAAGGCCAAGAAGAAGATCAAGAAGCAGATCGCCGCCGCGCAGGAGCTGGAAGCGCAGCTGGAGGACGACGAGCGGGAGCGGTTGGCGCAGCTGGAGGAGGAGGCCGCGCAGCAGTCGCAGGCCGCGTGGCTGGACTCCGGCATCCTCGACGAGATCAACGGCAAGGCGTCGCCGCAGGGCAAGAAGGCCGTGAAGTTCGCGACGGACCAGATAGGCAAGTGGTACGAGTGGGGCGCCGAGGGTCCCGACACATACGACTGCTCCGGCCTCACCAGCCAGGCGTGGGCCGCCGCCGGTCTGACCGTCCCCCGCACGTCCCAGGAGCAGTGGCGTCAGCTCAAGCACATCGACATCCAGGACATGCGCCCCGGCGACCTCATCATCTACAACGCCGACGCCAGCCATGTGGCCATGTACCTGGGCAACGGCTCGATGGTCCACGCCCCCCGACCGAACCGAAAGGTGACGATCGCGGGCGCGGGGACGATGCAGATCCTGGGGGTCGTACGACCGGATGCGTGATCGGGGTGGGCCGGGTGGGGTGGCCCGTCCGCGCGCTTGAGGCTGGGGTGGGGTGGCGGTTCGGGGCTTGAGGCCGGGGTGCGGTGACGGTTCGGGGCTTGAGGCCGGGGTGCGGTGACGGTTCGGGGCTTGAGGCCGGGGTGCGGTGACGGTTCGGGGCTTGAGGCCGGGGTGCGGTGACGGTTCGGGGCTTGAGGCCGGGGCGTGAGTTGAGGCCGGGGCCGGGGGTGTGGACGCGGGCCGGAGCGAGCCAGGGCTGTGACGTCAGCCGAGGCCGGGCGTACACCAGGGCTGAGCATCAGCCAAGGCTGAGGCGTCAGCCAAGGCCGAGGCGTCAGCCAAGGCCGAGGGCTTGAACAAGGCCTGGCGCGAGCCAGGGTGTGGCGTCGGCCGAGGCCGGGGCGCGAGCCAGGGTGTGGCGTCGGCCGAGGCCGGGGCGCGAGCCAGGGTGTGGCGTCGGCCGAGGCCGGGGCGCGAGCCAGGGTGTGGCGTCGGCCGAGGCCGGGGCACACACCCGGACCGGGGATGCGAACCAGGGTTGTGGCGTCAGCCGAGGCCAGGGCAGGCACCGGGCCGGGGCGCGAGCCAGGGCTGAGTCAACAGGCGAGGCTGGGCGTGAACCAAAGCTGGGGCTATGAGTCACAGCGGCGCCATGAGTCATGGCTCGGGACATGTGCCGGGGCCGGGGGCGTGAGCCCGTACGCGAGCGGGCGGGGTCGAAGGGGCGCAGCCCCTGGGGATGGGACGGGTAGGGGCGGCGGGGGCGAAATCTCCCAGCCTCAGCCCGACAAACATCGCAACTCACCCCAATCCCACCGCCACCCCGACCAAACCCGCCACCCACCCACAGCCACAGCCACACACCCACTCCACCCGACCTCGCCCCGCCCCCACCCGACCTCACCCCGCCCCACCCGCAACCCCCGGCCCCAGCCCCGGGTTGCCAGCCCCCAGCCCCCAACCCCAAGCCCCCAACCCCAGTCACCCACCCCCTCCCCAAGTGACCCACCCCACGTGACTCTCACCACCTTCACCACCCGGCTCAACCCTCACCGCGTGACATTCGTCATCCCAGGAGAAAGCCCCGCCATGTCCAAGTGCGGTACAGGATGCGGCATATGACGGCGGCCGTTTGCCGCCCGACGCCCCGCCGAGCATTCCGTTGCGGCGGCGCCGGGCGCTATGGTCCCCGTCGGTGGGTCGAGGTCCCTCGCCCCACCATGCCCTCGGGGGGAGGGAAGGAACCCAACACGATGCCCGTACCCGTACCGCGGCAGAGAGCGATCCCGGCCGCGGAAAGTGGTCAGGCGCACGCCGTGTCCGCACCCAGCGGACCGTCCGGAGAGGGGGCGGCCATGAACGCCTCGGCCCTGGCCCCTGCAGACAACTCCACACCCCGGCCCGGCCCCACCGGCGACCGCGCCCCGGGCCCGACAGGCCTGGGCCCGACAGGCCTGGGCCCGACAGGCCTGGGCCCGACCGGACCCACCGGTCAGACCGGTCCGACCGCGCAGCCCGGCGGCCCCACCAACCTCACGGTCCTCCTCATCGAGGACGACCCGGCGGGTTCCCTCAACGTGCCCGAACTGCTCGACTCCGCGGGCAAGCCGATCCGCGTCCGCACCGCCCGCAACCTCACCGAGGCCCAGCGGCTGCTGACCGACGACGTCAACTGCATCCTGCTGGACCTGGCACTCCCGGCCCCGGCCCGCCCCACCACCGCGACGGACCCCGACGCGGACACCGAGACGGCCGACGGCCCGGACGACGAACTCGCCGTCCTCAAGCACGTACTGGAGCTGGCCCCCCGCCACGCCGTCCTCGCCCTCACCGACTCGGGCGACGCCGAACGCGGCACGGAGGCGGTACGGGTCGGCGCCCAGGACTACCTCTTCCGGGACGAAGTGGACGGCCGTCTGCTGAGCCGCGCGATCCGCTACGCGGTGGAGCGCAAGCGGTCGGACACTGCCGAGCGCCGACTCACGGAGTCCAAGCTGCGCGCCCAGGAGAACGCCCGTCTGGAGCGCGGCCTGCTGCCGACGCCCCTGCTGGAGGGCTCGTCCCTGCGGTTCGCCGCCCGCTACCGACCCGGCCGTTCGCGCGCCCTGCTCGGCGGCGACTTCTACGACACCGTCCGCACCCCGGACGGCACCGTGCACGTCATGATCGGCGATGTCTGCGGGCACGGCCCCGACGAGGCGGCGCTCGGAGTGGAGCTGCGGATCGCCTGGCGGGCGCTGACGTTCGCGGGGCTGTGCGGCGACGAGCTGCTGTCCACACTCCAGCGCGTCCTGGAGCACGAGCGCGAGAGCGACGAGATCTTCGCGACGCTCTGCACGGTCGACATCGCGCCCGACGGCCGCCGCGCGGGCCTCTGCCTGGCCGGCCACCCGGCCCCGCTGATCGTCCGCCACGGCCGCAACGGCCGGCCCACCCCGCCGGCCGAGCTGCTGCCGTACGACAACGGCGGTCCCGCCCTCGGCCTGCTCCCGAACGCCCGCTGGCCGCGCACCCAGATCGAACTGGGCGCCGCCTGGAGTCTGATGCTCTACACCGACGGCCTGATAGAGGGCCGGATCGGCCAGGGCAAAGAGCGGCTGGGCCAGGACGGCATGGTGGAGATGGTCCGCCGCCAGCTCGCCGAGGGCCTGCGCGGCGAGGACCTGCTGCGCGCGGCGGTGAGCGAGGTCCGCGACCTCAACGGCGGCGAACTGACCGACGACGTGGCGGTCCTCCTACTGGACCGCGAAGCCTGACCGGAGCAGGTCTGGGCCGTCAGCTGGGCACCGGCCGGCTGAGCAGCCCTCGGCCCTCGGCCTCGCCGGGGTCACCGACCGCCGTTGTACGGCCCGTACGGACCGTCGCTGCTGGAGCCGCGGCGCCCGCCGCCGCCCCCGCCACCGGAGACCTGCTTGACCGCGGGCCGCACATCCACGATGTAGACGATGCTCGCGATGACGCCGATGATCGGCAGGAACGACAGGATCGAGAACAGCCAGCTCACGATGAGGGCGATCCCGAGGATGATCAGCCAGAACACCTTGGTCTGCTTGTCCGCCGCACGGAACGCGTCCTCACGCCGGAACGCGGCGTCGAACAGCCCGAACGCGGCGAGAGCCATCAGGACGATCTTCAGAAGTCCCAGGAACCCCGCGAAGCCCGTCATCAGCATGCCGCCCACACCACCCGTTCCATTCGCATTCGCTCTTTCGACGTCCGGTTTCCGATCTTCCGATCTTCCGATCTTCCGGCCGCCAGGCTCCTACGCGGCCACCGTACCCGTAGAACGGGCCGGCCACCCCAAAGGTGCCCGGCCCGTCTCCGTACCGTGAGGTGTCACGCGACCACGTCGCGCATACCCCAGATACCCCAGATACCTCCGATATACGCGATGTACGCAATCCATGGGAGGCACCGCACGGGCACCTCTCGCTCTGTCACCGACCTCGCCGTCGGCTATGTCGCCCACGCGGAAGCGCGTCCTGCCGCTTACTTGGCAGGCGGGGTGGTCTTCTTCGCGGTCGTGGTCTTGCGGGCCGGGGCCTTCTTCGGCGCGGGCTTCTTCGCCGCGGCGGGGGCGGGCGCGGCCTGGGCCGGGACCGGCTTCACGGCCGGCTCGTCCTTGACCTCGACCGGCTGGGTCTTCGGCTCGACGGCGATCGCCAGCTCCTCGATCTCCTCCGCGGCCTCGCCACGCCAGGTCTTCACGGCCTGCTCACCGTGCTCGGCGACCTTCTCGTACGTCTCCCGGGCCTTGACCGCGTACTCGGCGGCGACGCCGACGCTGCGCAGCGCGAGGTCCTGAGCGGTCTCACCGAGCTTCTTCAGGTCGGTGTCGAGGGTGCCGATCAGCTCGGTGACCTTGGTCTGAAGGTTCTCCTGGGTCTCCTTGACCCGGGCGGTCGCCTTCTCCTGGACGGCCTTCGGGTCGGTCTGGCGTACGGCGTCGATCCTGGCCGGCGCCTCGGCGCGCAGCTGCTCGACGATGCCGGGGACCTTCTTCGCCTGCTGGAGGGCGAGGTCGGCGGTGCCGGCGGCGAAGTAGAACGGCGTCGGGTCGGAGACGGCCTTGCGGATGTCGTCGGTGATGGCCATGGTGAGGGTCCTCCGGGTTGCTTGCTGCTGAGGGTTGTGTGTCGTCATTCCGGTCCACGCGGACGGCTCGGCCACCACAGGCGTCACCACCGCATCCGGCATCGTCGTAGTCGAATCGATCAACTCGGCCAGCTCGATCAGCTCGATCAGCTCGATCAAATCAGTCGACTCGGCCAACTCGGTCAACTCGCCGTCTGCCGCGGACCGGCATCGTCGCCGTCGGCCGTACGAGGGCCGGGGGCCGATGCCTCTCCGGTATCCACCGCGTCAGTCGCCACACCGGTCCCGACCCCACGGCCGCCGACGACGTCGTCACCGTCGATCTCACTGTCGATCACACGGACGACGTGACTGACGACCTCGCTGTCGATCTCGAACCCGTTCTCCTTGCGGAAGGACTCGTAGATCTGGAGCAGCACCTGCTTCTGCCGCTCGTTCAGCGTGGGATCGGCGAGGATGACGGCGCGCGTCTCCACCTCGTCGCGATCCCGCTCGGCGTCGAGGATGCCGGCCCGCACGTACAGCGTCTCGGCGGAGATCCGCAGCGCCTTGGCGACCTGCTGCAACACCTCCGCGCTCGGCTTGCGCAGCCCGCGCTCGATCTGGCTCAGATACGGATTGGACACCCCGGCGGCATCGGCGAGCTGCCTGAGCGACAGCCGCGCGTTCCGCCGCTGTTCACGCAGATACTCACCGAGATTGCCGACGTTGAGCGATGCCATGCCCCCACCATGCCCCACCCCCGCTAACTTTTGCAAGCACCCGCTTGCAAAAGTGCGCTACCCCACTCTCGGCCGAGGATGTGACTGAGCACGCTGGTTGTCACTTGAGCAAGGCAACTGTCACCAAGGCTCGCGCCGGCGATACCCCTCCGAGCGCGCCCCACTGCCATCGCCCTTGGGGATCGGTCCGCGGGCGATGATGTCGCCCATCGCCATCATGCTCTTGGGGCGGTTCATGCTGACGATCCGCAGCGGGAACGAGACCCACGCCTCGCGCCGGAGGTAGATCGACAGGGCTTGATCGACGCAGCTGGCCTGGTGGATGAGCGGCAGCATGAGCTCCCGCGCCTGTTCCTCGTCCGGGGCATCAAGCAGCCGCTCGGCGATTCCGAGCACCGCGCCCATGAGAAACGGGTCCAGCGGTGGGTCGGTGAAGGGACGCGAGCTGTGCTTCTTCCCAGGCCTGTCACGAAGGGCCGCTGCACGGGCAAGGCGCTCCTCGGCTTCCCGGTCAATGGCCTCCGCGAGCGCCGGGGTCGCGGCGAAGGAGCGAGCCGCAGGCCAAGAGAGGAACACGAGGCCGAGCAAGGCCCTCAGGTCGGCGAAGTAGTCAGCGGCGGGGATCAGCCAGCCGACGCTCGGGGTCACGGCCGGGCCGACGGGATCGAGGAGCTTCAGGAGCCGTCGCTGAAGGCCGAGGAGATGCTCCAGCGTCTGCGGGTCCGGTGCGATCTCGGGACCAGCCCCGACTGGCTCCGCGAGCTGTGCGCCACAGGCTGACTGGAGGCGCCCGACGGTGCGCGGCGCGATCGTGGTCCGGCATTGCGTCGGATGAAGATCCTCGTCCCAGGGGCGGGCGATGATGCTGTTCATCTCGACCGCGTGGACGGGCTGACGGCAGGCCGGGCAGTTGGTCCGAAGGAGACGACGATGCCGAGGGCAGGCGAAGACCGGCGGGAGGCGCCAGGAAAGCCGCCAGGCCCCGCCGTGGCGCCGTTGGATCTCGCTCCTGTCCCCGGTGAGACATTGCGGGCAGTACCTCGGCGTTCGAGTCAGCAGCCACGCGTTGTCGTTGATCATCCTCGCGGCGCTACTGCGCGGGGTGAACCTCCTGTTCGCCGGCCCGTACCGGCCGGCGAACGAGGAGGTCACCAGTCGGCCGATCTCGTCCGGGGAGAGGCGGGTGGTTCGACTGAAGAGCCGCACCTGTCCGGGCTCCAGGTCGTGCAGCAGCCGCATGGGGATGCGGAACAGCACGTTCTCCTTACGGCCGCCGGTCAGACCGGTCCAGATGGCGATCGCCCCTGGCGAAGTTCCGAGGCGGTGCGCGAGGCGAAGGATGTAGCCGGTCAGCGCCTCGTCGGGGAGTGGGTCGAGGCTGCGGGGCAACGCGCGCATGACCGCATGTTGCCCCGCGGTGCTGGCCCGAACGCCGTGCTGGCCAAACCACCGGAGAGCAGGTCCGTGTCCCTCCAGACGCTCACACCGCCGTTGGCACGTTCTACCACTCCTCCACGGAGGCGAACGCCGAGGTCACCAGCCGTCTAATATCCGAAAAAAACCGGTCGTTGATGCCCTGGCCCGCCCCGTGTACTCCACGGCAAGGCCGCCCCTCTCACCCGACTGCAATGTCCTTCACGCAGAGCGTCCGGACCTCGGCATTGCTCACATCCACACCGTCCGCGCCCCCCACCTTTAGGACCGACTTGTGCTGGAGGGCGCCGGTTACTCCGGGTACCAGCGCACACTGCGACATGCTGTCTCCGTCTATGACCTGGACAACCTGGACAGTGGCATTGGGATCTTCGCAAGGAACTGCGATTGGCTGATCCCGGTCGGCGGCGATGCAGTCACCCACCACTGGAACCGGCTGGTCATTCGGGTCACTGTCCTCGCCAGCGTCCGCAAAAAATGCTCCGTAGACAAAGCCAACCGCCAGCAAGAGGAACACGGAACCCGCCACAAACAGCTTGCCACCGTGCCATACGAGGCGCACTAGCCGTCTGAGCCGCCCTGTTCGAGCAGGCATCTGGGGGAGAGATGAAGAATCAATAGCGCCGGATTCTGACACCGCAGAGTCCAACCCATACCTCTGGTCCGCGACCTTTCGGGCAAATTCTGGATTTTCCGCCTTAATCCAGGCCCAAAGCGACGCAGCGATCGAAGGTTTCCCGTTATCGACCCACTCACGGAACTCGGCAACCATTTTGGCGTGCTCCGCTGTCCACTCGAAATGACGCAGGCACATGTGGCAAAAATCTGGGGATACGTTCCACTCATCTTGCTGCCATCCGCCGCACTCTGCGCACACAAGCGGCCCGTGAGGCGGCAGGGGGGTCAGTCGACTCTTGGGCTGTTCTCTGATCGGGGCACCAGCAAGCGGTACCATCGCCCGTACAGCCTTCCGCATTCCTCCTCGTCTACCCAGCAGGCCGATTTGGCCTAGCGGACCGGCATCGATGAAAGCAGAGAGACGGAAAGGGAATCGCTTCTCGGTCAAGACTCTGACCACATCGGGATGAGCGATAGAGGTACAAGTGAAGTTGTCCTGCACTATGAGGATACGCAGGTCAGTGACTGCGAATACTCCACCAGGACGCTCGATCGCCCGCTCCCCTGCCGTAAGCTGTCCCAGCAGGACCAGGAAGGTTTCGAACTCGCAGATCGAGAGCAGCCGCTCGTCCTCCCGCACGTAACTACGGATGCGCTGCCAAGACTTGTACCTCTGGATCTCCACCAGGCCCCCTCACTCGCTACCCCAGGGCGGGATCGTAACGCCTCATGGAAGGAGCATTTACCAGAGGTTGAGCAGCGGAAATCCGGCCCCTGATCGTCGACAGAACCAAGCCCCGAGCAACGGCACTCCATGCTGATCACCGTGGTGGCCGCTATCCCCGTGGGCAGAGAGACGGTCATGGGCGGAGTCTTCGTATCCCGCCGCCCCCACATGCAACTTCAGGTGAGTCGCTGGGCTGCGGCAAGGCGCCTGAAGCCCTGTCCCTCGATCCGCTGCCCCATGCGCTGGAACGCCCCACGGTCCTGACGCGAGGTCAGGAGGATGGCCTGGAGCGGGTAGGAGGTCCCGCTGAGGCGTCGGAACTGGTAACTCATCGAGAAGTTCCGTTCCTTGGCTCCATCGATGATCGGCGCCATCAACTCGTGGGTCTCATTCTCGTCAGGGGCCGACAGAAGCCGTGCGGCGATGCCCAGCACCGCGCCCGCGACGGCGGGATCCGCTGCCGGGTCGCTGTAGTGGTGCGAGGCTTGGCGCCGTCGGCCGGCCTTGGCCTCGGCCCGGGACTTGGCGAACTCGGCGTGCCGTTCCTCCGCCTCCCGGTCAACCAGCACGGCCAGAGCCTCTGTGTCGGCGAGTGCCCTGGCGCGGGGCCAGGTCATGAAGATCAACGCGCTCAGAGCGCGGAGGTCGATGAAGTACTGGGCCGCGGGAATCAGCCATCCGAAGCTGCCCACCAACTTCGGCCCATCGGGGTCCAAGAGCCCGTCGAAGTGGTGCTGAAGCCTCAGCAACGCGGCGACCGCGGAGGGAGCGCGGGGAAGCCGGTCCTCTTGGCCGGCCAGGCCCGCGCCACACATCGCTCGTGTGCTGGGGACGGTGGCTCTGCACTGAGCGGGGTGGAGGCCCGCCTCGGAGGCTCGGGCGATCAGGCTTCCCGTGCGAGCCGCGTTGACGTCCTGCCCGCAGCGAGGGCAGCCGGACAGCAGCAGGCGCTGGTGACGTAGACAGGCGAAGACGGGAGGCAATCTCCAGGCCCGGCGCCAGCACCCACCGTGACGCTCTTCGATCTCGGTTCCGTCGCCGGAGAGGCATCGCGGGCAGTACCGGGTCGTCCTGGTGAGAATCCAGCGGTTGTTGTGGACCATTCCCTTGGGCGTACGGAACTCGGCCAGCAGACGTGCGCTCAGCGGACCGTAGCGCTCGCCCAGCGGAGCCGTCAGCAACCCCCGGGCCTCATCACGCGTGAGGCGAGTGGCGCGAGCGAACGCGTCGAGCCGCCGCTCGTCCAGGTCGTGCAGAAGGCGAACGGGAATGCGATTTCGAGCGGGGACCGGATCGACGAGCCCTGTTCGGACGGCGATCTCCAGGGGTGCGGCGCCGAACCGGTGGGCGAGCCGGAGAAGATATCCGTGGATCGATTCGTCCTCCAGCGGGTCCAGGCTCCGGGGCAGGAGTCGCAGGCGGCCTGCCATCAGGCATCGGCGGCGGGGCGGCCGCCCTGGTCGTCGAAGGCGGTGTTCCGGCCGCGCCTGCGGCGCTTGGGCGGGGCTCCTCTTCCCTCGTCCTTGAGCACGGGGACCTCACCGGAGCCCGGGTCCCGCCCGGGAACGTTGCCGAGATTGATGGGGATCTCCTGGAGCAGGTCGATGGTCAGGTTCTCCTGGCTGGTCTCTATGGCCTTGGTGCAACCGTCCTCGATGAGGCGTTTCAGCAGCCCGACAATCCCCTCGGTACGGCGGAACAGGTACTCGGGCATCGTGCCGCCGGTGAGCATGCCCGGCGCTGCCCGGAAGAGCCGCAGCTGGTCTTCGATGCCGGCGAGGTGGTTGACCCAAGCGGCAATGCCGTCGGGGGTGTCGTAGTGAAACGGGTCGAGGTTGATCATGTCGAAGCGGCGCTCGGTCTGGGTGGCCGCCTCGTCGTTGTGGCTTCTGCCGCATTTGACGGGCGACAGCGCCGTCTGCCCAGTGCGCGGGTCGTGACGGCCTTCCCGCAACAGCCCGGAGCTAGGGATGTTGACGCCGATGAGGACGAGAGTGACGTTCAGGCTCATCAGGTCCCGGATGAGATCGAGGGTGTCCTGGTCGTCTTCCCTGTGCATCTTCAACCGAGTGATGTCGTCGAGCAGCAGCGCTGTGGTGCAGTGCGCGTGCAGGGACTCGCGGACGTTGCGGATCAGCCCACGCAGGGTCTTGGCGTGCGGGGCTCCGTAGAAGTCCAGGATCGCCTCGCACAGTCCCTTCGGCGTGGCCTTGACCGGCGTCTGGCAGTAGGCCACCGGCAGGAAGAGGTCCCGGGTGCCGGGGATCGCGTTCGGGTTGAGCTGGTGGTGCAGGTCGCGCCAGAAGTCCTCGAACTCGGCGGCGGTCTCGCAGGCCGTCTCCGTCTTTCCCTGGTAACCGCCACCGTTGATCATCAGTCCGTCGCGGGTGCCGGGTGTCTGCTTCAGCGCGTTGTTCTGGAGTCTGGCCCGCATCAGCGCGGTGACCTGCGCGCTCATCGGGGTTTCCTGCATCCGCAGGTTCACATGGGTCGCCGCTCGGTGCAGGTCATGCAGCCCGCGCTTGCGGGGGCTCATGGCCCGATACTGGTCCAGCGTCAGTCTTGGGGCCGGAATGAAGGCTCCTCGTGTCCGCCGCCACTGCTGGTATCCCTCGTGGGTGACCCGGTTCGGCGAGGGACCGATCCGGAGGAACGGGACGACACCATCCTGCGGTCCGCTCTGGCCATCGACCACGTCATTCCCCTCCGGCCGGGAGCGAACTGCCGCCCGGCTCACCCTCGTCGTTCTCGTCCCCGTCAGGCAGGATGAACAAGTTCCTCTTGCGGTAGCTGGCGCCCAGCGGGGGCGGAAGCGCGGGCCGGGGCGGCCCGGCTACTTCTCTGCGTCGGCGGCGCTCGGCGTCCAAACTCTCCTCGGCCCTGCGCGCCTGCTCCGGCCAGTGCAGGTGAACGACGGTGTCTCCTGCCGCCCGGTTGGCAGGCTCCTGCTCGGCCTGCGTAGCTGGACGGTCGGCGGCAGCGGTACTGGCCTGGATGACATCGCGGGCGTATTCGGTGCGCCGGGACTTCTTCAGGCGCGTCGGCCAGTGCGCGACCGGTGTGTGCAGGCCGATCACGTCGAGGAGAAGCGGCAGGAGTTCGGCGTCCGTCTTCGGTTTCAGTCCCGCCTTCTGTGCCCGCTGTAAGAAGTCGCGCACCCGAGCGTCGCCAAAGGCCGGCGTCCTACCCTCCGGTGGGAGTCCGGTCCAGCGCAGCGGGTGCCATGCGTGGGTGAGCGGGTCCTGGAAGAACACGGTGCGGCGGTCACGGGGCTCGCGGTGGACGATCCACTGCCCTTTGCGTCTGCCGCCACGGGTGGACCGCTGGTCACGGTAGGGATCCAGAGCCGGGCCGTCGTACCAGAGCCCACGGATCTTCACTCCGCGGCGGCCGTGGATCTTCGTCACCGTGTGCTGCGGCAGCAGCTGGTAGTAGAGCTCGGGCGAGGGGATCTCCATCGCGAAGCCGCCCTGGGCGAACGAGGCCGCGAAGAGCGAGTTCGGGCTGTGGTCGCCGCCCGGGTCCCAGCTCGGCGCGTACTCGCCCAGGCGGCGCTGTTGCCACACCTTCACGATCCACGTTGCGATCACGTGCTCCATCTCCTCGATGGTCCACGTTGCGTCGCCCTCCGGGTCGGCCCCACGATCGGCGACATCGACCCCGGTGTAGCCCAGCAGGTGCTCGAACAGCAGAGACCGGATGCTGCCGAAGGCCCTCTCCACCACCTGCTTGTCCGTGGGACGCAGGATCCTGGAGGGAAGGATGTTGCAGCCGAGCACGCGCTGAACATCGACGAGATGGTGATTGCGGTAGACCGACCCGTGGTCGGTGGTCACCGTCTCCGGGGCGAAAAACGGCAACCCGGCGACCTCGTATCCTGCGAACTCGGCGACCACGGCGGCAGGCAGCCCGGGATAGGGCCACTCCATGTCCTCGCCCCAGTCCGCCCGCATCGGCAGCGGCAGCATCACGTCCCGTAGCAGCATCGCCACGTCCACCGAGGTGTCGGAGACCAGGGTGAGGCGGAAAGCGCACAGCGAGTGCGTGTAGACATCCATGGCGAGAGTCAGGTGGACCTTCACCGGATCACCGAACACGCCCTCACGGACCATGACGGGCAGCACCGTGGTGTCCAGCGCCACTACCTGCCCGGGGCGGTGGACCACCACATGACCAGCCTTGGTGGGCAGCTGGGCCGAGCGCTCATAGCGCTGACGCGCTCCGTTCGGGCCGAACCACTCCTTCCAGACCCTCAGCAGGGTGTGATAGCCCGGGACCGCGGTGTCCGGGCCGAAGGTCTCCCGTACGTACTGGTGGATCATGGCCTCGCGGGTGCGGCCATGTACTCGGGAGCGGTGCAGCGTCTCCGCCCGCACCGCGAAGATCGCCTCCCGGACCTCCTCGCTGATGCTCGGATGCCCGCCGCTCTCCCGCAGCCATCGATCGTCTGCGCAGCCGATCAGCCCGAAGCGGCTGCGGTTCTTCTCCCAGCGGATCAGCGTGCGGTAGCCCACCTCCGCGAGGCCGAGTAGCTTTGCTTCCTCACGGTTCAGGGCTTTGAGTTCGGCGACCTTCGCCATCCGCCGTTCGGTCAGCGTGGTCGTCTCCGGGTCGTACTCGGGCTTCGGTTCCCCCGGCCCCGGCCGCAGTGGATCGCCGCTGCGGAACCCCGTCTTCACTTCCAGCAGATGGGCCACGCGCAGCTCGGCCAGCCGACGCCTGTCCGGCTTCAAGTCCCCCACCGAAGCGGGCTGCCGACCACGGCCCGCCCCCGAGCCCGACGTCCGGGACGAAGGACGGCAGTGCTGGTGATTGGCCAGGAATCGGAACGTCAAGCGCTGCCTTGAACCGTCGGGTCCCACCAACTGAACCCGCCCGAGATGCGGTTCACGCCGTTCGACGATCCATTCGACGTCGTCGAGCACAACCCCGGCACCCACGGACAGGTCCAGCACGCGAGCGGTACTCACGACGACTCCGATCCGAGGACAACTGTGGAACGGTCCCCGAGAGGCCGGCCCAGATCGATGCCGACGCGGCGGTGCCACAGCAGGTGCAACAGATGGGCCCGTGCGACCGGCTCGAACGCGCTTCCCGCCGCGATCTCCCCGAAGGTCATGGCCGCACCGGCTCCGGCGAGCAGGCCCGGCCTGACACCCAGCGGGTCCGTGAGCGGCCGACGCCTGGCCGACATCGCATCCACCACCATTAGCACGCACGGCTTCCACCGCGCAGCCACCGTGTAGTGCCAGCCGCAGGCCAACGCGGCCTCGGCCGCCGCTGCGAAGGACTCCCGGTCCTCGTCACCGATCAGGTCAGCGGGGCGGACGTCGATCAACCAGATGCCCAGGCGGCTGACCATAAGGAAGTCGGGGGTGTGCCTGCGCCATCCGTCGACGGTACGGAACTTCAGCCGAAGTGGCTGCGAGAGGACCTCGACCACGTGGCCGGCGAAATCCAGGACCAGCAGCAGCCCGGCTTCCTCCAGACTCTCGAAGCCGTGCAGGCGGCCGGTGCTGACCATGTACTCCAGCCCGGGACGATGTCGCTGGTCGCGCCGCCAGGTGAAGCCCCGCATCGGCCCCAGCCTGGTGACCGGAGCGGCTGCCAGATCAGCCACCGCGCTTGTAACCTCGCCCCCGGCGTACCGCCAGGTAGCCGTCCACCGCCGCGTCCAGCCCTCGTCCAGGTCGAGCGTCTGACGCCCCGCGCCGAGGGAGACCGGTACGAGCAGGTCGTCCCACCGGCACGAATGCGACCACAACGGCCCATACACCGCACCGTCAGCCGTCCGGGCGTGCACCCCGCCAGATCCTTGAACCTCCGCCACGTCTCCAGGGAAGCGAAGCCCGGCGTACGCCGTAGGCGATCTTCGGTACTGGTGACAACAAGACCGCAAACGATCTCAGCGTGACAAGAGTCCTGCACTTCCAGTGACAACAATCCCGCTCACGCCATCGCGGCGGACGATGTCGGGACGACTCCCAGGTGACAACCACCGTGCTCAGTCACAGAGGAACGCCCTCTTCCTACGTGACCTGTCTCGCTGAACGTGGGCCAGTCTCGGTCTATCTGAGCCATCTACCCGCGCGTCTCAGTCAACCTTGGCCATCTGCTGTTCTGTCTCGCTCTTTCTGAGCCGCTGCCGCGCTTGGCTGCCTACGGTTGTACGACTGGCGACAAGGCGACGGGGGCAACGATGCGCATCGCGGTGACGGGGGCGGCGGGCAGCCTGGGCGGGCGGGTCGTGCAGTTGCTCGCGGACCGGGCCGACGTGGACGTCGTAGCAATGACCAGGAGGAGGCTGCCTGCCGAGGCGTTTCCGCCGCAGGTGGAGATCGCCGTCGCCGACTACGCCGATCCACCGGCGCTGCGTGCGGCGCTGAAGGGCGTGGACACGCTGGTCTTCGTCTCCAGTGACGGGCCCGATGCACGGGTGCTGCTGCACCACCGCAACGTTGTCGCCGCCGTGGCGGCTGAGCGTGTCGGCCATGTCGCGGCGCTGAGCAGCGTTGACGCCGACATGGCGTCCCCGTTCTGCTATGCCGTGGTCAACCGGCTCACCGAGGATCTGCTTCTGGCTACCGGCGTCCCGTGCTCGTTCGCCAGGGCTTCGCTCTATATCGAGTTCTTCCAAGGCTGGCTCACCGAGGCGCGCGCGACCGGGCTGCTGCGGCTTCCGGCAGCGGATGGCCGGGTCTCCCTGGTGGCGCGCGACGACGTGGCGCGCGCCCTCGCCGCACTCGCGGTGGGTGAGCCGACCGGCCGTCACCATGACATCACGGGGCCCGAGTCGGTGGACCTGGCAGGCATCGCCTCGATCACAGCGGAGGCGTGGGAGACGCCTGTCACCTACGTGGACATCCCTGATGACAACTACCATGCCGAGACTGCGGCGACCGGCCTGGATCCCTGGTGGCTCTATGCCTTTTCGTCCATGTTCGCCTCGGTGCGCGAGCAGCGCTGGGATCAAGTCCGAAGCGACTACACCGAGCTGACCGGCCGCTCCCCTCTCGCTCTCCGCGACGTCCTGTCAGCACACGGGTGAGAGCCGGACACCGCCGAGCGGGCCACGACGACGCTCAGCGGGGCCGACTCAAGCACTCAGTCGCAGGTCGTTGCACGTGGTCAGCGCGGAGTGGAGGTGGCTGGTGGAGGCTGAGGACTTCTGGCTGGAGTACGTCGACGCTCGCGGTGAGCTGCACGAGGGACCGTTTGAGGTGATGTGGTCGGCGCCTTTCGAGGCGGCCAGGCAGGTGCGGGCATTTCCGTCCTACCGGGGTCAGCGCAGTTTCCCCGGCTGGTACTGGGCCGCTACGGGTGCCGAGTTGGTGGGTTATGAGTCGTGGGTGGAACTCGGTCAGCTGATGCGGCTGGACTGTGATCCCGGCGTGGTGGCGATGGCGTCGCAGCCGTTCCGGCTCTCGTGGCGGTCTGACGGACGGAACCGGCGGATCAGCCACACTCCGGACTATTTCGTTCGCCGTCGGGACGGCACCGGTGTGGTGCTGGACGTGCGTCCCGACGACCGGATCGAGCCCGAGGACGCGGTGATGTTCGAGGTCACGGCGGCGGCCTGCGCACGGGTGGGCTGGAGCTTTGAGCGGGTGGGTGTTCTCGATCCGGTGCTGGCGGCGAATCTGCGCTGGTTGTCGGGCTACCGGCATCCGCGGGTGCGGCGAGATCCGGTGGCGGAGGAGTTGCGGGCGGCATTCGCCCGGCCTCGGGGTCTGTTGGCGGGCGCCTGTGCGGTGGGCGATCCGATCGCCGTGTTGCCGGTGCTCTTCCATCTGCTCTGGTGCGGGGAGCTGGCGGTGGATCTGGAGGCCGGTCTGCTGTCGGCGGCCACGCAGGTGAGCCCGGTGTCCGTGGTCGCGGAGGAGGTGGGTGGGGATGCCGGCACGTCCGAGGCTGCTGTCGCTGGGTGACAGGGTCCGCTACGACGGGCGGGAGCACACGGTTGCCGCACTGCATGGCACGTTGGTGCGGCTGGTCGATGATGCCCAGGCCGCCGGCGTCGTGCTGCTGGGGCACCTGCTGGCGTCGGAGGGTTTCACCGTGCTCAGCACCGCGCTGAGCCGCCCGCCGCTGCCGGAGGTCGGGGTGTTGGAGGGGCTGCGGGAGGAAGCGGTACAGCGGGCTGAGTGGTGGAGGCGGCATCTGACGGAGCTGCTCACCGGCCGCCCGGACGGCGATGCCAGCGGCCCGGTGCGGGCTGAGTACGACCCGACGGTGCGCTCTCTGCGGCAGCGGGAGCTGGCCAAGGTGGCCGAGCTGCGGGACTGCGGTGAGGCGGTGGGGCTGAGCACGCTGCGCCGGATGCGGTCCCGTTTCGAGAACGAAGGGGTGGCGGGCCTGGTGGACGGCAGGCTGCGCAGGCCCGCCACGGGCACGAGCCGGGCCGATCCCCGGGTGGTCGAAGCGATCGCGAAGGTCGCGGGCAGCCGGACGGACGAGCCGACCGTCTCCGCGCAGGTGCTGCGGCGCCGCGTCGAACGGCTCCTGGTCACCGAGCACGGTCCCGGAGTGGTCCGGATGCCGTCGAGGGCGGCGTTCTACCGTCTGCTGGAAGCGGTCTCGACCGGGCAGCATCTGTTCGGTTCGGCCCGCACCCGCCGCTCGCTGGGCAAGCAGCCGAAGCGGATGTTCGGGCAGCTGACGGCAGCCCGGCCCGGCGAGGTGATGGAGATCGACTCCACGCCGCTGGACGTCATGGTCATCCACGATGACGGGACGGTGGACCGCTGCGAGCTGACCGGGCTGATCGACCTGGTCACGCGGACGCTGGCTGCGGTGGTGCTGCGGCCGTCGACGAAGGCGGTCGATGCCGCGCTGCTGCTGGCCCGCGCCATGACGCCGGAACCGGTGCGGCCCGGCTGGTCCGACGCTCTGCGCATGTCGCGCTCCGTGCTCCCCTACGCTTCCTTGCTGTCGCTGGACGAGCGGCTGGACAAGGCCGCCGCGGTCCCGGTGATCGTCCCGGAGACGGTGGTCAGCGACCACGGCAAGGCGTTCATCTCGGACAACTTCCGCAATGCCTGCCGCCACTTGGGGATCTCGTTCCAGCCCGCGCACCCGGACACCCCGACCGACAGACCGCACATCGAGCGGACGCTGGGCTCGGTGTCGGCGATGTTCGCCCAGTACGTGGCCGGCTACACGGGACGCAGTGCCGAGATGCGGGGCAAGGACCCGGCCGCGCAGGCGGCCTGGTCCATCCACGAACTCCAGGAACTTCTCCAGGAGTGGATCGTCGTCTGGCAGGCCAGGCCGCACGACGGGCTGCGCGATCCGCTGATGCCGGACCGGCCGCTGAGCCCGAACGAGAAGTACGCCGCGCTGGTGTCAGCGGCCGGATACGTCCCCGTCGCGCTCAGCCCGCAGGAGTACATCCAGCTGATGCCCCGCGAATGGCGGGTGATCGGCCGCAGCGGGGTGCGGATCAACAACCGTACTTACGACGCCCCCGCACTCACGCCTTTCCGGCGTCAGCCCTCGGGGACGGGTCCGGACGGCAAGCTCTGGGAGGTCCACTACGACCCCTACGACATCTCCTGCGTCTGGGTACGCAACCACCACGGCACGGGCTGGATCACCGCGGCCTGGCGGCATCTGCGCACGTCTCCCGTCCCGATGGGCGAGCTGGTCTTCGACCGGGCTCACCAGATCCTGACCGAACGCGGGCAGCGCAAGCCGGACGAGGAAGCCGTCGCACAGGCCGCGGCAGAGCTGCTGGACCGGGCCTCGGACGGGCCCGGTGACGAGCCTGGCCGCCGGACGGAGGGGAGGGACCGGCCAGCCCGGCGGCGCGACCGAAAGGTCGCTGCCCGCACCCGGGCCACCAGCGAACCCGCCTGGCCGCGGCCGGCGCCCGCGCCGGAGCCGGAACCGGCGGAGGACGAGGACGAGGAGGCCGGCGAACTCGCCGATGTCGTCCCGCTGGAGATCTTCGACGCGCGCAAGGAGGCCGAGAAGTGGTGGTGAACGCCGCGGAGCCGGGCGGGAATGAGACCGGTCTGCCGGATGACCGGGCCGATCCCTCCACCCGGCTGGAGGGCTGGCGGCGGTTCGTGGAGGCTGATCCGGCCGTCTTCGAGCTGCTGCCCGATCAGCGGTGGCAGGCCCTGACCCCGCAGCTGCGGAAGACCTACGACGAGGCCCGGATCGCCTATCACTCCGAGCTGCAGGTCGTGCGCACGTCCACGGTCAAGGAGATCGCGCATCAGGGACGGCTGCTGACCCTGCTCAACCAGCGTGAACACGGCGCCCGTCGCGGGATGATCGTCTCCGGCCAGTGGACGACCGGGAAGACCACGGCGCTGAAACAGCTCGGCCGCACCCACGAACTGCGCATCCAGCAGCGGTATCCGGGCAGCGACCGCATTCCCGTCGTCTACATCACCGCCCCGCCCAAAGGCTCCCCGCGCAAACTCGCCCTGGAGTTCGCCCGGTTCCTGGGCCTGCCCGTGATCAACCCGCGGCACAACACCATCGATGTCACCAGCGCCGTCTGCCAGGTGCTGATCGAGGCACGCACGGACCTGGTCCTGGTCGACGAAATACACCTGCTCAACCACGCGACCACTGCAGGCGAGGACCTCTCCGATCATCTGAAGTACTTCACCGAGCACCTGCCGGCGACCTTCGTCTATGCCGGTATCAACGTCGAGAAGTCCGGGCTGTTCACCGGGATCCGTGGCAAGCAGCTCGGGGGCCGCTGCATCCTGGTCCGCACCGGCGCCTTCCCCCGCAACACCGAGTGGAAGGCCCTGATCGCCTCGCTGGAGAGCACCCTTCGCCTGCACCGCCACACGCCCGACACCCTGGCCGGTCTGTCGAAATACCTGCACCAGCGAACCGGCGGCATGATCGGGAGCCTCTCCCACCTGATCCGTGCCGCGGCGATCTCCGCCGTCCTCGACGGCAGTGAGCGCATCACCAAAGCCTCCCTGCGAAATATCCGCATCGACCACAACAGCGAGTCGGATTCCCCGCCCGACGCAGGCAGGGAAGCGGGATGAACAGGCCGTTCGAGGCCGTCGTCTTCCGTCCGCTGCCGCGACCGCTCAAGCCCTTCCCGCAGGAGACCGAAGCCTCGTTCCTGGACCGCCTCGCCACGGCCAACGCGATGCCCGTCCAACGCCTTCAACGGCCTTCCCACTGGCTGGAGTCCCGCCTGGATCCGGTCGGCCGGCTCAGTGTCCTCAGCGGACAGCCCCGGACCTCGATCCAGTACGCGATCCCCCGCTGGGAGCGACAGGCGTGGAACATCCCGCAAGGTGCATTCGCCGTGACTCCCCGATGGGCATGCCGACGCTGTGTCGCCCGCAGGACCGGCAGCCCCGGCCAAGGCGTCATGGCCTGGATGTCGAAACTCCACGACCAGGTCTGCATCCCGCACCGCCTCTGGATCGGCCGGGCCGTCGAAGCCCCCGCCTACCAGTTCGACCTCGCTGATCTGCCGGAGATCGTCGCCGCCCAGAAGCGTCACTACCGGCTCCTTCGCCGCTACGGCCCCGACATGGTCAACGTCTGCTACGAACAGACCTCCCGCTTCTGGACCACCCTCCTGCAGCACGGCTACCGGATCAGCGACCTCACGCGGCGGCTCGCCCGGCTCCAGCCCCGCCCTGCCCGCTCCGTCCGGCCGTGGGATCCCAAGCGCTATGCGGCGATCTATCCCGAGATCGTCAAGGCCATGGTGTTCTACGCAGCCCCGCGCTGGCGCGGCCTGGCACTCTCCGGCGCTGACGAGGACTTCCGGGCTTTCCATGCGGAGTTCGTCCGACGGCTCCCCAACGAAAGCTCCCTCCGCACCACCGCCAAGCCGTGGTTCATCCACCAACTCCGCATGATCGCGCACACCATCGAGGAAGTGGCGCCCTCGGCGATCGAGTAAGCCGAGCACCGGAACGAGTCTGCGGCGGGAGTAGGTCTCTCACCCGGCCGGTTTCATCGGTCTCAGGACGGAGCGACGGAATAGCTGAGGTCGCTGACCGTGAGCGAGGCTGGCGTCAGACGCAGCCACGTCGTGCCTCGTTCGCTCGGATCGTCATACAGATAGCCCACGAACCGTTCGTCCCACAGAGCCTCGTCCGTTCCCAGATAGCGGGACAGCTTACGTCGGCCTCTTGGCACGTCGAACGGCACAAGCTCAGCCTGCCCCCGGGCGATCACCTGCTGAACACGTCCCGTCACGAGATCGCATTCGTCCACCACGAGCGCGACGTTCGGGTCGTTCTTCACACGGTCGAACAACCGGGTCCACGGGCCGGTCAGCACCCAGAATGCGCCATCCTCCCACAGGAACCAGAGAGGGCGCACCGTGGGCCCACTGGTGGCAACGCGAGCGACAAGCGGCTGCTGTAGGAACGCGTCCACATCGAAACTATGAGAGGTCACAGCTCCAATCTTGTGGTGCCACAAGCCTCTTGCCTACCGACCTCCGACCTAGGACCACAGCAGCACGGAAGACGAATGATCGTCACCAGCGGTGACAACCCGAAAGGCAACTTAGCTCCCGACAACCCAGGTTGACCGAGACGACCACAGCCACTACGTCTCGCTCAATCTGAGCTACAGCTGGTCAGAGAGCCGTGGTGGCTCAGATCCATCGAGACAGGTCACTACGCCTCGCATACGTCCGGCTCGCCGACTTCACCGTGTACGAGTTCCGGTCGGCCGCACCCGAGGGCGGCTGACGGCGACCGGCGGGGACACGGTGCTCCGTCCCCATCTCCTGCCCCTCCCCGGGTCAGCGGCCCGGCCTCACGCGGGCGGTCCAGCGGCGTAGGACTCGGTGGGCGCGGAACGGACGCGGGCGGGGCGGCGGCGTCGTCGGTGGGGCGGTGCGCGCGGTGGCCTCACGTGGGCCTCGGGGCCAGTGGTCGTCGGGTGACAGGAGTGGGTCCTTGCGTTCGGCCTGGGCGCGGATCTCGACGTGCGACGCGTGCGCGGTGGCGCGGAACGCCTCCTCGTACGCGGCCATGGCCCCGCTCATCGCCCCGCCGCCCGGACCCCGGCGGCGGATCCGCACCCCCAGCCACACGAAAGGGACCAGCGCGACGGCGAAGCCGA
Source organism: Streptomyces phaeolivaceus (assembly GCF_009184865.1). Taxonomy (NCBI): domain Bacteria; kingdom Bacillati; phylum Actinomycetota; class Actinomycetes; order Kitasatosporales; family Streptomycetaceae; genus Streptomyces; species Streptomyces phaeolivaceus. The sequence goes on from NZ_CP045096.1 coordinate 4,655,259, forward strand.
CCACCGAGATCAGGAACGGCAGGAACGGTGAGAACGCATCCATGGCCGTGAGCCTACTGAGGGGCAATGGGCCTGCCCCGCCCCGTACGTACTGAGGCCCACCGAGGTCTGTCGAGGTCTGGCGTCGGCTGCTGACGTGGTGGGCCAAGCCCTGGGGAGCGAAAGGTGGTGGACAGCGGGTGGGTGCGCGGCAGACTTGTCTTATGACCGCCACCGCTTCGGACGCCAAGGCCGATCTCCTCTTCTATCTGCGGTCCGCCCGCGAAGCACTGCTCTGGAAGCTCGACGGGCTGTCGGAGTACGACGCGCGCCGTCCGCTGACGCCGACCGGCACCAACCTCCTCGGGCTGCTCAAGCACGCGGCCGGTGTCGAACTGGGCTACCTCGGCGACACGTTCGGCCGGCCCTCCGGCGAGGCGCTGCCCTGGCTCGACGACGATGCCGTGCCCAACGGGGACATGTGGGCCACCGCCGACGAGTCCCGCGAGGACATCGTGGGCCTCTACCGCCGGGCCTGGGCCCACTCCGACGCGACCATCGGCGCGCTGCCCCTGGACACCGTCGGCCGGGTGCCGTGGTGGCCCGACGACCGGGACGAGGTGACGCTGCACCACGCCGTCGTCCGCGTGATCGCCGACACCCACCGGCACGCCGGGCACGCCGACATCCTCCGGGAACTCCTCGACGGCGCGGTCGGAATGAACGAGGGCAACACGAGCGTCCCGTCGAACGACCCGGCATGGTGGGAGGCCTATCGCGGTCGTTTGGAACAGGCCGCCGAGGAGGCCGAACGAAAGGCGTGACCCGGGTCGGCCACCGAAGCCGACCACCGGACAGGAATGCGTCGGAATTCCGGCCGAATACGCATTGCCTCGCCGCGCCCGCTGCCCCTATTGTTGGCCGTATGACTGCCGGGTCGGCCATGGGCCGTGAGCGGATCGGTTACCCGGCCTCCGAGTGAGGCCGGGGCGGGCCAGGAGCCCGCCTGCCACCGAGGTTCCGCGCACCGAACACCGTTCTCTTCATTCCGAGTTCTTCGAGTTCTTCGAGTTCTCTGAGCCCTCTGAGCCCTCTGAGCCCTCTGAGTTGTCCATCGCTCCGAGTTCTCCGAGCGCTTCGGATTCCTTCGGTGTTCCTTTGGGTGTTCCTTCAGGTGTTTCTTTCACCTCACACGCGTTGAGCCCTTCCTTCGCTCACCCCTGCCCGAATTCAGCGGCAAATCATGTCGCCAGCCTGGAAAGCAGAGAATGCCCAACCCCTTCAACCAGCAAGTCATCGACGAATTCCGCGCCCGGCACGGCGAGGTCGGCGGATATTTCGAGGGCGCTCGTCTGATCCTCCTGACCACCACCGGCGCCCGTACCGGCAACCGGCACACCACTCCCCTCGGCTACCTCCCCGACGGCGACGGCACGATCCTGGTCATCGCCTCGGCCGGAGGGTCACCGAAGCACCCGGACTGGTACCGGAACATCACCGCCGACCCCCATGTCACCGTGGAGACCGGGGCCTTCACCTACGACGCCGAGGCCGTCGTCCTGGACGCCGGGGAACGGGACCGGGCGTTCGCGCGGGCGGTCGAGAGCGAGCCGGGATGGGCCGAGTACCAGGCGAAGACGGACCGTACGATCCCGGTCGTCGCCCTGCGGGAGATCCCCGTGGCCGGTCCGCCGAACGTCAACGCCGATTCCATGGGCGAGGGCCTCAAGGTCGTCCATGACGCCTTCCGCCGCGAACTCGCTCTGATCAAGAAGGAGTTGATCGCGAGCGGCGGCAAGGCCGACCTCGGCGCCCAGCTCCGCGTCAACTGCCTCACCTTCTGCCAGGGCCTCCACAACCACCACACCGGCGAGGACATGGGCCTGTTCCCCTTCCTCGGCGAGCGCCACCCCGAGCTGGCCCCGACCCTCGCCCGCCTCGACGAGGAGCATCAGCGCATCGCCGCGCTCGTCGCGGACCTGCGCCGGGTCGTGACCGCCGAGAACGCCGACCCCGACGCCGTACTCCCCGAGGTGGAGCGCCTCATCGCCGCGCTCGAAGCCCATCTCGCCTACGAGGAGGAGCAGTTGATCCCGACGCTGGACGCGGCGACGCGCCCCGAGGGGTGGACGGCGGAGCCGGAGAGCGAGCCCGCGGTTCCGTAGGCAAGCAAAGGCAAGACCGTAGGAGTGAGCGAGGGGGCCAGGGGGCCAGGGGGCCAGGGGGCGCGAACGGTCTGCGTGGCGGTGTATGTCGTCGACCGGTGAGCGGCGTACGAGCCCCCTGGGGGGAGGGAGAACGGGCTCGTGTGCCGCCGCTCACCGGCGCCCGCTCACCGTAGCCACGGGCCCGATCACCGAGGTGCCGGTACGGTCATGACTCCGCCGCCGTCCGGTAACACGGCCCGTGCCCTTCCCTGCGGGCTCACCACGGCAACGGGCGCGCGTGCACGACGTCCAGTCGCGACACCGCGCGGGTGAGCGCGACGTACAGCCGGTGCAGCCCGCGCCCCTCCGCCGCCACGATCGCGGCCGGCTCGACGACCACGACATGGTCGTACTCAAGTCCCTTCGCCACGCCCGCGCCCAACACCGTCACCCGCGCCCCGAGTTCACCCGGGCCCCCGCCCGTAGCGATCGCGGACGCGACCCCGCCCTCGGAGAGAGCGCCCCGCAGCCGTTCGACATCCGGTCCATCGGCCGCGATGACCCCGATAGACCCCTCATGAGCGAGCGCGTCCGCCACGGCGGAGACCACCTCACCGGCCACGGCCTCAGCAACGACCCCCTCCTCCTCCTCCTCGGCGTCGCCCCCGCCCTCTCCCTCTCCCTCCACCCTCCTGATCCTCAACTCCCCATCGCTCCGCAGAGACCGGGCGGCGGGCACATCCACGCCCAGGCGCCCCAGCAACCCGTTCGCCAGCGCCACGACGGCGCGCGGCACCCGGAAGCCGATGGTCAGGGGGACGATGTGCGCGTCGGGTTTGCCCAGGTGGGCGAGGAGTGTGGGCCAGTCGCGGGCGGCCCAGGGCGTCGTGCCCTGGGCGAGGTCGCCGAGGACGGTCACCGAGCCGTAGGCCGCCCGGCGGGCGATCGCGCGGCACTCCATCGGGGAGAGGTCCTGGGCCTCGTCGACGACGACATGGCCGTAGCCGTCGGGGTGGGCGAGGAGCCCCGCGACCTCGTCGAGCAGGACGAGGTCGGCGGCCGACCAGCGGGCCGACCGCCAGGTCCGCGGCGGCTTCGCCCAGCCGACCGCCTTCCGCTCGTCCGCGTCGAGGAGCCCCTCCGCCGCGCCGGCCAGCGCGTCCGGGTCCGAGAGCAGCCGCGCCACCACCTCCTCCGGCCGGACCTTCGGCCATACGGCGTCGATGTACGCGCCGACCGGCCGTGACCGCGAGATCCGGTACAGCCACGCGTTCGGGCGCGGCCCGGCCCGCCGCTCCGCCTGCTCCCGCAGCAGCCCCACCACCCGCGCCCGGACCCGCTCGCGCCCTGTGTCGTACGGCAGTTCCCGCGCCCGTACGTCCGCCACGATCCGCCGCAGCTGGTCCCCGGAGACCCGCCAGCGGTACGAACCCTCCGCCAGGACAAGGGAGTCGAACCGCTCCCCGGGCATCTGCTCCCCGGGCAGCCGCTCCCCGGGCCCGCCGTCGCCCGCGACCCCGGCGTACAGGGCCCGGCGCAGCACCTCCGCCATGCGGGCGTCGTGCTTCACCACCGCCGCCCGCTCGTCGTCCTCCCCCGTGACCGGATGCCGGGCGATCTCGTCCGTGACCGTCGACTGGCGTACGCCCGTCTCGCCCAGCGCGGGCAGGACCTCCGCGATGTAGGAGAGGAAGGTGCGGTTCGGGCCGAGGATCAGCAGGCCGCCGCGGCGGATGCGGTGGGGGTGGGTGTAGAGGAGGTACGCGGCGCGGTGCAGGCCGACGGCCGTCTTGCCGGTGCCGGGGGCGCCCTGCACACAGACGGAGGTGGTGAGGTCCGCCCGGACCAGGTCGTCCTGCTCGGGCTGGATGGTGGCGGCGATGTCCCGCATGGGGCCGAGCCGGGGACGCTCGATCTCGGCGGCGAGAAGGCCCCCGGGGCGGGCCGCGCCCCGGCCGCCCTCCCCGCCGACCTCCTCCCCGCCACCCTCCCCGCCACCCTCCCCATCGACCTCCCCCTCGACCTCCCCCTCGCCCGCCCTCTCCTCCGAGCCGTCGCGGCGCTCCAGGTGCTCGTCCTCCAGCCCTGTGAGGTCGGCCGAGTCGCCCCGGCTTCCCGGTGCCCAGCCGAAGCGACGCCGGACGGCGACACCCCGGGGATCGCGGGAACTCGCCTGGTAGAAGGCGCGCGACACCGGTGCCCGCCAGTCCACGACGAGCGGCGGCACGGTCGGATCCTCGCTGATCCGCAGCCGCCCGAGGTGATAGCTCTGCCCGGCGTGGTCGCTCCGCGTCTCGGCGGCGAAGTCGAGCCGACCGAAGAACAGCGGCCCCTCCGGCAGCTCCCGCATCTCCTTGGCACGGCTGCGCAGCCGGTATCCGAGCACCTCGGCGTCGGCGCCCGAGGCGGAGACGTCCTCCCCCACGACGACCTGCTCCCCCGCCCCTTCGACCATCGCGGCGAGGGCGGCCCGGCAGGTGTCGTGGTGCGCGCGTTCATGGGCGAGGGCGTCCCGGAGGGCGGGGTCCGCGGCGGGTTCGAGAGACGTCATTCCACCGAGCGTACCGAAATAACGTAACCAAGTTAAATTTTTTACCGAGAATCACTCGTTCGTGAGCGGCAGCGCCCCCTCCAGCCGCCCGAACACCCGCTCGGCCGCGGCCACGGCGTCCCGCTCGACCTCCTCCACCGGCTCCCCCCGCTCGACCCGCCGCCGGTTCTCCTCCGCGAGCACCCGCCGTACGGCCACGATCTGCGCGGCGGCGACCCGCGCGTCGAGTCCGCCGCCGAGCACCTCGGTGAGCGCGGCCTCGGCCCGCTCCAGATGGCCGTACGCCCGCGCGACCAGCGACGGCGTCCTGTAGAGCAGCCGGTGGAACGCGAGCACCTGCGGATGGTCGTTCAGCCCGGTCACCGGGTCCCGCCGGGCCAGCCCCGCCAGAAAGTGCGCCCGTACGGCCCCGACCACCGACTCCCCCTCCGCCCGCCCCGCGACCACCCGCGCCGTCTCGTCCTCGTGGTCGGCGATGCGGTGGAGGACGAGGTCCTCCTTGGCGGGGAAGTAGCGGAAGAGCGTCGGCTTGGAGATCTCCGCCGCCGCGGCCACCTCGGCCACGGACACCGCGTCGAACCCCTTCTCCAAGAACAGCCGGATCGCGACCTCCGACACGTTCTCGTACATCCGCCGCTTCTTGCGCTCCCGCAGGCCGGTCTCACTCATGCGATCGAGCGTAAGCGGCCCCGGGTCCGGCGGACGGCCGACGGCCGACGGCCGACAGCGGAGGGCGGAGGGCGAGGGCGGAGGGCGGAGGGCGAGGGCGGAGGGCGAGGGCGGAGGGCGGAGGGCGAGGGCGGAGGGCGAGGGCGGAGGGCGAGGGCGGAGGGCCGCCGACAGCCGACAGCGGCTACGGCACGGCCAGGGCCTGTCGTTTGGATCACGCCTGGGCCGCGGGGCTTGGCACACACACTCCCCCACTGCCTCAAGGGCGTGGGGGACCCCCAGCCGCACGCACCAAGCCCCGCTCACCGGCGGTCACCAGGCACCGTGGCCCGAAGCCGGCGTGATCCGAACGACAGGCCCTAGACGCGTTCCCGTCGCCGTCGCCCTCGCCCTCGCCGCGCGGCGGCCGGACGCGGCCACAGCCAGCGGGCGAGCGCGGACTCGATCACCGACACACTCGGCACCTTCTCCACGCCCAGGGACCGCGCGCCCCTGCTCAGCACGTCCCAGACCGTCCAGGTCGCCCGGCGCAGCAGGTCGCGGTCCACCCTCGGCGCCAGGCGCAGGGACTGCGAGGTACGGATGACGTCGGTGAACACCGACTGCGCCTTCTTGTAGTCCAGCAGCTTCGGCAGGTCCTCCCGCCAGCCGCGCGAACTCCCCGGCCGGACGCTCTCGGCGAGCGCGCACCAGCGTTCCGTCATCCGCCGTTCCTGTTCCAGCGGGTAGTGCATCAGGTAGAGGTGGGTGGCGAGGTCGTAGAGGGGGTCGCCGAACATCGCCAGTTCCCAGTCGATGGCCCAGAGGCGGCGCTCGTGGTCGACGATGAGGTTCTCGCGGTGGAGGTCGGCGTGGAGGAGGCAGAAGGGGCGCTCCCGCAGGCCTGCCACATGTTTTCTGAGCTGGTTGAACGAGTCGGGGTCGAGCCTCAGATCCGCGAACAGGGCCCCGTACTCAGGGAGGTTGTCGCCGTAGACGCGCTCCTCGGTGAAGCAGATCAGCCGGTCGAGGAATCCCGCGCTGTCGTCGTCCGGCGCGCGGTCCCGTTGATCGCACCTCCGTTTCACCAGAAGGGACCGGGGTCGGACGGCGACCAGTTGCCGGAAGAGGCCGAGGATCTGCTCGAACTCCCGCTCCGGGACGGCCGTGCCGGACGCGTGCAGCGCCCCGAGCGTGTCGCCCTCGATGAACCGCTGGAGGACGGTGCCCTCGACCTCGATGAGATCGGGGATGTTGTCGATGCGCCCGCGCAGTTCGGTGAGAAGGCGTTCTTCCGAGTCGAAGCAGCGGCGGTCGAACCACAGCAGGCTCTCGCGCGGCTCGCGGCACTTCCAGCGTCCGCCCTCGGCGACGCTGGCCTCGGCCGGCAGCCGGAAGACATAGGTCTCGTGGTGGTAGCCGCTGAGCGGTCCCTCCACCTCGTCCGGGGCGGCGCTCATCTCACCGGCGCGGCGCCGCCCCATGGACTCCGATTCAGCTGGCATTGCCCGTTCTCTCGCCGTGGTCGCACCAGTGGTGAAATCAAGAAGTGGAGGCACGTTACTCCTCCATGGGCGAGCATCGTGCCAGAAGCGATTCATTCGCAGGTGCCGGTCCACCGGTTGAACGCTCACGCGCCCCAACCCGTACAGACACGCATTCGAGCGACTGCCCGAAGACACCTCGTCCCCGCGACGGGTGGCCCCCTGAACCACACTGACCACGATGACAGCGAAGAACCCCACGCTCGACGAGACGGACGAGACGGACGGTACGCACGGGACGGACGACTCCGGCGAGACGGCGGAGACGACCGAACCGCTGCGGCTGCGGCGGCTCCTCGACACGGCCCGAACCGTTCTCCTCGACTTCGACGGCCCCGTCTGCGACCTGTTCGGCGGACGGTCGACACGGCCCGCCGCCCTGGAGATCAAGGCCATGGCCCGGCGGAAGTGGAATACGCTCGACCCCGCCGTCGAGGCCTGCGACGACTCGCACGGCATCCTGCACCCGCTCAGGGACATGCTGGACCGAAAGCGGGACGCCGGCCTCGACCCGGCCGTCCTGCGCGAGGCGAACGACATCGTCACGCGCTACGAGTACGAGTGCGCGGGTTCCGCCGAGCCGGCACCGGGAATCCAGTCGCTGCTGGACTCCCTGCTCGGCCGGGGGAAGCGGCTGGCGATCGTGACGAACAACGCCGAAGGACCCGTACGGAGGTTCCTCGAACTTCACGGGATGTCCCGGAAGTTCGAGGCGGTCTGCGGCCGTGATCCGGGTGAGCCCCGCCGTATGAAGCCCGACCCGGCGTCGGTCCACCGGGCCCTGCGCGCCCTGAGCCCTACGAGCCCGGCCCACGCCGTCATGATCGGCGACCAGCTCACCGACCTCCGGGCGGCCGTGTCCGCCGGGGTCGGGTTCCTCGGGTACTCCACGGAACCCGAGCGGGCTCGGCTGCTGCGGTGCGCGGGCGCGCACGGCGTGGTCGCCTCGCACGCCCGGCTCGTCACGGCGTGCGCCCCGCCGCAGGTCAGTCGCTCTCGTCCGTGAGCAGGTTCCAGACCGAGTCGAACCAGGCCTGCGCGGCGTCCACGAAGTCGGGTCCCTGGGACGGTGGTTCGGCGTCCTTGACGTGGTGGGTCAGAGTGGCGCCCAGGCCGAGTACGTCGCGGGCCTCGATCTCCTCGTCGCCGACCGAGATCATGCGCTCGACCACCGTGTAGAAGCCGTGCAGCGCCTCGGTCCGGTTGAGCAGATACACCTTGAAGGTCGGGGTGAGCGGCGCGTACCGGGTCTCGACGTCGACCTGCGGGACGAACCCGCCCCGCTGGAGATCTTCCAGCGCCTCGCGCAGCGACGCCTCGTTCACCCTGGTGATCCCGCGAAGGCGTTCCTGCGGCCGGGTGTCGTTCCGGCGCCCTCTGACCGTCGGGTACGGCAGTGGTGTCGACTCCTGGGGCAGCAGCATGCGCAGCGCGATGCGCTCGGGCGCGATCGCCCCTTCCCTGATCCGTTCCGCCTGGAGCCAGATGTGCGTGCTCAGGGACTCCGACGTCAACGTGTGGATGTCCAGGAGCACTTCGGGCCGGGCGAAGGCGTCGTCGAAGAACGAGCGCAGGGTCACCCTGCCCGCCGCCGGGTGCCGTGTCCGCCGGACTCCCAGCACCCGGGTCCCGCTCCCCTGCCGGGACTCGACCCAGCCCTCCTCGCGCAACCTGGTCAGGACCTTCTGGACGGTGTCACGGGAGACGCCGAGCCTGTCGGCCAGTTTCCGTTGCGCGGGAAGGGAGGCGCCCACCGGGTAGGTGCCGTCCTCCATCCCGGTCCGCAGCGCTTCCAACGCCAGCTCGAACTTGCTGCCGCCCTCACCGGTCCGCGTATCGCCCACCTCTCGACCGTACCGCTCCCCGTCGACAGGCAAACCGGTTCCGGTCAACAAGCGTTCCAATTGGACCGGTTGTTAAGGGATCAGCCCAATCGGGAATACCAATCACAGGTCAATAGCCGACCAATTGGACTGGCCGACGGGGCAGTCGGCGGAACGGGGTGGAGAACATGGTCGTATGGGAAGTGGTGGTGGCGGCGTTCCGGTTCGCCGCGGCCCACCTGGTCGGACAGACCCTCGGCCCCATCGGGCTCTTACTCCTGGTCGTCGTGGGCACGGCCCTGCGGATCGGCCAGGTGCGGCTGGCCTGGTGGACGGCCCTCCTCTTCCTCCTCCTGATGATGCAGGCCTGATCCGGGCCTGCATCGGGCCTGATCCGGGCCTGCTTCGGGCCTGCCGATCGTTCAGTCAGGCCTGGTCGGGGAGTTGGGTCCGGAGCACGTCCAGTACGGGCTTCAGGGAGTTCACGGTGTGCGGGAGTTGGACGCCCGCGTCCAGGAGGGCCTTGAGTTTGTGTTCGTTACGCGCGTAGCCGAGGAAGGGGACGCCGGCCTCGCGGGCCGCCTCGAAGTCGGTGGGGGCGTCGCCGAGCATCAGGGCGCGCGCGGAGTCGGCGCCCATCGCGTTGAGGGCCTGGCGCAGGGTGTGGGGGTGCGGCTTCATCCGGTCGAGGTCGCGGGTGCGGCCGTAGATGTAGGGGAAGCAGTCGGTGAGGCCGCGGGTCTCGATGTAACGGGCCGCCGCGAGCGCGGAGTTGTTGGTGGTGATGGCGAACCTGGCCCGCCGTGACCAGGTCCGGATCAGCGGATCGGCCCAACTCGTGGGGTACGCCTTAGGCGCGGCGGTCAGCTCCTGCTGGGTGAGCCACTCCTCCACGTCGGTGATCAGGTCGCTGCTCGGATGGCGCCGGCCCAGCCCGAGGAGGACGACCTGGGGGTCGGCCGTACTCCGTTCCCGCTCCGTCAGCAGGCCGCCCAGTCCGCGTCTTTCGATCAACGCCACGAGATCGCGGGCCACTTGGTGCGCGGGATGCCCGGAGAACAGTCGGCAGATCGGCCCGTCCAGGTCCCAGAGCACGAAGCGGACGGGAGTGATCAGTTCTCGCAGTTCTCGAAGGGACTCTGTCTCTGCTGTCACCGGTTCAGTCTGCGCCGTGTTCCGCGCCTCGTTCTGCGCCGTGTTCCGCGCCTCGTTCTGCGCCGTGTTCCGCGCCTCGTTCTGCGCCGTGTTCCGCGCCGTATCAGAAGTCACTAGGAGAGTGTCAGGTCCGTCGTGATGGTTTCCCAGAGGGCGTTGAACCATTGCTGGGACTGATCCACGAAGGCGGCGTCACGAAGACCGGTCTCCTTCTCGAAGGAGAAGAGGAGGGACTGGGTGCCGAAGGCGTCGTACATCTCCAGCGGGCCGTTCTCCATCTGCTCCTCGCGCTTCATCAGCATGTAGTACGCGATCAGCGCCTCCTGGCCGTTGAGGAGGTAGAGCTTGACGGGCGGGGTGAACGGCAGCGCCCTGAAGGTCACCCGGACGTCGAGCTGATGGGAGGTGCGCAGGGCCAGCAGATTGTGGCGCAGGACGCGGATCTGGGCGTTGCGCTGGTCGAGCCAGCGCTTGTGGACCGGGTCCTCCTCGTCGTCCTCGCCGCGCGCCGCCACCGGGACCGGGAACGCCAGGTTGATCTTCCGGGAGGGGAGCAGGATCCGGACGTCGATCGACTCCGGACGGACCGTTCCCTCATGGATACGGCGGACCGGTTCGCCGAGGGCCATCATCAGGGTCTCGGCGGTGAGGCAGGCCGCGTCCACCCGGACGTGCGGCTGGGAGAAGGCCTCGGCGAGGCGGGGGCCGAGGCCCACCATCGTCGGCTGCGGCTCATGGCCCGCGGTGTGCCCGGCCTCGGCGACCCGGGGCGGACTGCCCTTGCTCACGTTGCTCAGCAGCCCGTCCTCCTGGAGCGCGCGCAGCGCCTGCCGGACCGTGCCGCGCTCCACGCCGAACTCCTCCGCGAGTTCGGCCTGGGTGGGCAGGCGCTCGCCGGGGCGGAGGTCGCCGCCGCGGATGCGGTCCCGCAGGGTCGCGGCGATCTCCTGGGACGAGAGCTTTCTGCTGCCGTTCACTGCAACGTTCTCCTGGGTCACGACCAAACGCTACAACTCTCACCCATCTTTGGGGAGTTCACGGAAAGGTGGTTATGAACATAGACCAAGAGGGAACCATTTAAACGAAGTTGGCTGCCAACTTGGCGAAGTTGGCGAAAGTTCCACCCCGCACCGGCCCCACCACCCAGCCCCCTCGGAGGAGGTACCACCATGCCCGCTGTCCTCGCCCTCGCCCCCGCCCTCGCCGTCGTCGCCCTCCAGCGATTCGTCGAGTGGCGCTACGGCACCATGGGAATCGTCGGCCTGCTGCTCCTCACCGTCGGGCTGAAGGCGAACAACCACACGTGCAGCTCGATCGGCGCGGTCATCCTCGCATTGATGTTCGCCGGCCCGGCGATGTGACGGCCGACAGCCGATACGACGGCCGACAGCCGGACGACGACCGTCAGCTTCAGCTGGTGAGCAGCAGGTCCGAACTGATCGTCTCCCAGAGCGCGTTGAACCACAGCCCGGACTGCTCGACGAACGTCGTGTCCCGTGGCGCGGCCACCGCGCTCCGCTCGAACGCGAACAGCGTGGACTGGGTGCCCTCGGCGTCGTACATCTCCAGCTGCTCACTGTCCACCTCGGCCGCCCTCCGCTGGACCGTGTAGTACGCGAACAGCGCCTCCCGGCCGTTGAGCAGATAGAGCTTCACCGGCGGGGTGAAGGGCAGCGCCCGGAAGGAGACATGGACGTCCACGCCGTGCGTGGAACGCAACGCCAGCAGGTTGTGCTTCAGCACCTGCCCCTGGGCGTTGCGCTGGGCGAGCCAGCGGCGCTGCACCCGGCCGTCGACCGAGGCGTCGTCCAGGGTGTCGACCGGGGTCGGGAAGGCGAGCGGGATGTCACGGCTGGGCAGCATCACCCGGACATCGACCCTGGCCGGTTTTATACGCCCCGCGTGAATCTCGCGCAACGGCTCACCCACGGCGAGCGTGAGGGACACGGAGGTCAGACAGAGGGCGTCGATCCTCACCTGCGGGGCCGCGAAGGCGGCGGATATACGCGGGGCCAGCTCCACCATCGTGGGCCGCGGCGCCGCTCCCGGGCCGCCCACGGCCGACGCTCCCTGGCGTGCGGCGACCGTCGCGGGGCTGCCCTTGGAAACGTTGGTGAGCAGGTGCTCCGACTGCAGGATGCGCAAGGCCTGCCGGACGGCCCCGCGCTCCACGCCGAACTCGTCGGCCAGCTTCGCCTGGGTGGGCATGCGCTGCCCCGGTCGCAGCTCGCCGGACCTGATCCGGCCGCGCAACACGTCGGCCACCTCGTGATGTGACCTCTGGGGCCGCTGTGACGACTTCCGCCCATCGACGGCCGTGCGTTCCCGCTCCACGAACAAACACTACAACTTCTCGCCATCTTTGGGCAGTTCGTGGGAAGGTGGTTATGAGACGACTCCAAGCGGAGATAAGTAAGGTGGAGTTGGTCACCAACTTTTGCAACATGGTCAAACTTTCAGCTGGTTGGTGACCCTGGCACATGCCACCCTGACCGACCGTTCGTCCTCCCCTCCGGAGGGGAGCCGGGAGTCCGACCGGTCCGCACAGCCACAACTGAATGGTTCAGCCACAACTGAATGCGCAGCCACAACCACAACTGAACAGCAACGACTACAGCTACAGCTACAGCTACAGCTACAGCTACAGCTACGGATACCCGCACCCACCAGGACAGGAAAGGTCCCCAGGAGAAGTCTCAGAAGATGTCCGGGCACCAAGGGCGCCTGGACGTCCGCAGCAGGGCGTCGGCCATCGCGGCGGCGCCCTTCCGCTGTTCCCGCACCCGGCCGAGCGCGGCGAGCCGTACCGCCGACTCGTCGCCCAGCCACAGCGCCGCCAGGTCCGCGGCCTCCAGCACGAGGTCCCCGTCCTGGCCCGTCGCCGCGCAACTCGCCCCGTCCGGGCCCGCGTCCAGCCGATAGCGCCCGTCCGCGAACCCTCCCCGGTCCACGACCTCCAGCACCAGCGAGCCCGTTCCCGCGTACGTACGGGCCTCCAGCGCCCGTACGACGTCGAGGATCCGCACCCACAGCCAGTCCGCGTGGGTGGTGACGCTCACGGCGCGCGGGTCGGGGAAGAAGTGCGGGAGAAGGTCGTCGGGGGCCCGCCAGCCCGACTTGACCTTGGTGATCCAGTCGATCGAACAGAGGTAGTGCCACAGGGCGCGCTCGGCGGCGGGGGTACTGGTGATCAGCCAGTTGACCTCGGCCGTGTTCTGCGGCTGCTTCATCTGCCAGGTGTCGTCCGCCTCGTACGAGACCAGGCCCTCGACCTCGCCGGACGCCGAGCGGTACACCGCGTAGAACGGCTCGGTCCAGGGGCCGTGGACGCGCAGATCACCGGTGTTGATCCGCCACCAGCGCTCGTCGCGGCTCACCGCGCCGGGCTGCGCGGCGCGCAGGCGGTCGTGGAGGGCGGGGCCGAGGGCGCGTACGGCCGCGCCGTCGACGAGGTCGACCCGGCCGCCGTCCGCCGGGCCGGACCAGCGGGGGTCCAGGCCGCTGCGGGGTACGTCCACGGTCCACTCGGTGGTCCAGGTGGCCGGGCCGAAGCCGTAGCGGCCGTAGATCGGGTACTCGGCGGCGATCAGGGTGGCGACGACGTCGCCCCGGTCCTTCGCGGCGGTGAGGTCCTCGGCCATCATCCGGGTGAGCAGGCCCCGGCGGCGGTGGGTGGGGCTGACCATGACGTTCGAGATGGCGTCGGCGGGGACGGATCGGCCGCCGACGGCCGTCAGCTCCTGGGGGAACGAACGGAAGGTCGCGACCGGGTGGGGCGTGGGGGTGGTGGGGTCGAACGCGGCGAGGGTGCGGGGTGGGTCTATGTGGGCGGTGCGGTCCTTGAGCTCCTGTTCGGTCAGGGGCTCCGTGGCGCGGAGGAAGCCGGTGTTCAGCGCGGTGAGCCAGGCCGGGATCTCGTCCTCGGTGACGGAGCGTACGGCTATGTCCTGTATGTCTCGGGAGGGGCTCATAAGGGTCACGCTAGGGGGGGTGCCAGCGGAGTGTCTCGCGGTTTTCTGCGGGTGGGTGGGGGCTGGTCGCGCGGTTCCCCGCGCCCCTGAAGAGCGGGGGCTGCGCCCCGTGCTCTTCGGCCCGAAAAAGCAGGGGCGCAGCCCCGCTTTTTCAGGGGCGCGGGGAACCGCGCGACCAGCCCCCACCGGAGCCGCACCCGACAACGCACCCTCACATCAGCAGATCATCCACCTGAGCCTCACCCTCCCGATACCGCCGCGCGATCTCCGCGCTGCAGTCGTCGGCGGTGCGCTGGAGGTGCTGGCGGCGGCCGGAGATCTGCTGCTCGTGGTGGACGAGACGGGCGAGACCGGCGGTGAGCTCGTCGTCGGTGCGGGCTTCGAGGTCGGAGAGTTCCACCTCGTCCAGCATCTCGGCGGCCAGCCGCCGGTGCTCCTCCCCGTGCGGCGTGCCCACGGTGACATGCCGGGCCGACGAACGGTGCCGGGCCGGGGCGTCCGTGAGAATCGCCGAGAGCCGGTCGACGAGCGCCGAGGGCTCTCCCGGGGCCCCGGGGTCCGCCGCACCGCCCCGGCGGGCCAGCTCGGCGCGCAGGATGTCGATACGGCCCTGGAGCAGCCGCCGCAGATAACTGAGGTCGGCCTCGTCCCGCTGGGCGTCCCGGCGCAGGGTGCGCAGTTCGGGCAGCCGCAGCCGGGACAGATCGTGCTCGGCCCGGTCCGGCGGCGGCAGTGGTCCGCTGTCCGTCCGCTGGACCGGTGGCCGGCGGACGCCGGGGCCGGGCCCCGGGGTCGTACGGTCAAACGTCGCAGTCCCCGGGGGCTGCCCGGTACTCGATGTGCTCATGCGCCTCAACCGTCCCCTCGACCGGTGTGTGTGAGCATGGTGCCACTCCCGGTAGTCCCTATGTGACCGAGTCCCCGCGATCCACCCCAGATGGTCCAGATGGGCGGTAATGGATCAATGAGAAAGACCGGGCAAACCGCCTTTCAAACCCTGGTGATCACAAACCCCCCGTAAGAGGGACCCGGTCACGTACGGCGATGGACGGCGGCGGCATGATGGTCGGTATGCGTGCGGTGGTGCAGAGAGTCGACGGTGCGAGCGTCGTCGTGGACGGTGAGACGGTCGGGGCGATCGAGGGCGAGGGGCTGTGCGTCCTGGTGGGGGTGACGCACGACGACACCAAGGAGAAGGCGGCGCAACTGGCGCGCAAGCTGTGGTCCGTGCGGATGCTGCACGACGAGCGGTCGTGCAGCGACGTGGACGCCCCGCTGCTGGTGATCAGCCAGTTCACCCTGTACGGCGACGCCCGCAAGGGCCGCCGCCCGACCTGGAACGCGGCGGCCCCCGGGGACGTGGCCGAACCCCTGGTCGAGGAGGTCGTCGCCCAGCTGCGCTCCCTGGGCGCGACGGTGGCCACGGGCCGCTTCGGCGCGTCGATGCGGGTCTCCCTGACGAACGACGGCCCGTTCACGGTGCTGCTGGAGATGTAGCACCGCCGGAGATGCAGCACTGCCGAAGGCGCGGGCCCTACGGCTCGACCACGACCTCCTGCGCCGCCGCGGTCGTGTCCGCCATCAGCCGTGCGTCCAGCGGAATGTTGCGCTTGACCAGGGCCAACGCCACCGGACCCAGCTCGTGGTGGCGTACGGACGTGGTGATGAACCCGAGCTTGCGCCCCTCGGGCCCGTCCTCCGCGAGACGGATCTCCGCACCGCGCGGCGGAAGGTGCACCTCACTGCCGTCGAGGTGCAGGAAGACCAGACGGCGCGGGGGCTTGCCGAGGTTCTGCACCCGGGCGACGGTCTCCTGCCCCCGGTAGCAGCCCTTCTGCAGATGCACGGCCGTACCGATCCAGCCCAGCTCGTGCGGAATGGTGCGGTGGTCGGTCTCGAAGCCGAGCCGGGGCCGGTGCTGCTCGACCCGCAGCGCCTCGTACGCGAGCAGACCAGCGGCGGGCCCCGCCTTCTCCGCGTACGTCTCCAACTCCGCACGCGGCAGGAACAGATCACGGCCGTACGGCGTCTCGCGGACGACGACGCCCTCCGGGACCTCGGCGATCGAACCGGCGGGCAGATGCACGACCCCGAACTCGGCCGTCCGGTCGGCCGCCTCGACCCGGTAGAAGAACTTCATCGACTCCAGGTAGGCGAGCAGCGCCTCCTGGGTGTCGGGCTCGACATGGGCCCAGACGGTGGTGCCGTCGTCGACCAGGTACAGCGCGTGTTCGATGTGGCCGTTGGCGGAGAGGATCAGCGCCTCGGTGGCCTCGCCGGTGGGGAGTTCGCTGACGTGCTGGGTGAGCAGCAGATGCAGCCAGCTGAGCCGGTCCGCGCCGGAGACCGCGATGACGCCCCGGTGGGAGAGGTCGACGAACCCTCTGCCGTCGGCGAGGGCACGCTGTTCACGGAACAGGTCGCCGTAGTGCGCGGCGACACCTTCGTCCACACCCTCGGCGGGGACGGCTCCGGGCAGGGACAGCAGAGGGCTCTTCATACGCTAAGCCTACGACTCGGTAGTTGAACTCTTGGAGACCTTGCGGGAGCAGTCCTCGCAGCGGCCGAAGATCGCGAAGTGCTTCATGTCCGTGTCGAAGCCGAAGGTCTCGCGCAGCTTGGCCGTGAAGTCCGCCGCCACCGACACATCCGCCTCGATCACGTTCGTACAGTCCCGGCAGACGAGGTGGATGTGATGGTGCCGGTCGGCCAGGTGGTACGTCGGCG
Organism: Streptomyces phaeolivaceus; assembly: GCF_009184865.1. Taxonomy (NCBI): domain Bacteria; kingdom Bacillati; phylum Actinomycetota; class Actinomycetes; order Kitasatosporales; family Streptomycetaceae; genus Streptomyces; species Streptomyces phaeolivaceus. Next base: position 4,671,804 of record NZ_CP045096.1, read on the forward strand.
CCCCGTGCCCGAGGTGCGCGTGGCTGACCAGCCCCAGCTCCTCCAGCAGCTCCAGGGTCCGGTAGACCGTCGAGATATTGATCCCCGACGCCGTCTTCCGCACTTCCCCGAGGATGTCGTCGGGGGTCGCGTGTTCCAGGGTGTCCACGGCTTCGAGCACGAGCTGCCGCTGCGGCGTCAGCCGGTAGCCGCGCTGCCTGAGGTCACTCTTCCAGTCGGTGCTCACCACGCCTTGAGTCTAGAACTACGTCAGCCACCCAGGGAGCCGTCCCGGGTTTGCGCTCGGGTCATCGATGGCTTCGATGAGGCCCGGCCGCGTCCAGCCCTCACGCGACGAGCGTGAGGGCAGGGGCCACTGACCTGGCCCCGCAGACCCGAACGCCTGCTTGACGCCTACTTGAAGAACGCGATGCCGTCGTCCGGCATGTCGTCCGGGAGGGCCTTGGCCCAGCGTTCGACGTCCTCGGGGGTGACGACCTTCTTGAGGTGCGCGGACATGTAGGGGCGCAGCTCGACGTCGGGGGTCGACTTCTCGCCGACCCACATCAGGTCGCTGTGAACATAGCCGTAGAGGCGCTTGCCGCCGCTGTAGGGGCCCGAGGCCGCCGTGCGGGCGACCGCGTCCGTGACCAGGTCGATCTGCGGCTTCTGCTTGGCCAGCTCGCCGTACCAGATCTCGACGACGCCGTCGTCCCTGGTCATCACGATCTCGACCTTGCGGTCGGCGTCGATCCGCCAGAACCCCGACTCGGTCTCCAGCGGGCGGACCTTGTTGCCGTCGTTGTCCAGCACCCACGTGTGGGAGTGGTACTCCAGGAAGTCCCGGCCGTCGTGGGTGAAGGTGACCTCCTGGCCGAAGTTGCACTTCTCGGAGCCGGGGAAGTCATGGACGCCCGCGCCGGCCCAGTCGCCCAGCAGAAAGGCGAGGGGGACGAGGTCCTTGTGCAGGTCGGACGGGATCTCGATCATGAGTGGGGCTTCCTGGACTGGATACGGTTCAGCGCTGGCCCTGGTACAGCTTCTTCACGGTCAGCCCGGCGAAGGCGAGCACGCCGACGGCGACCAGGACCAGCAGGGTCTCGAAGAAGATGATCACGGAGTGCTCCTCGGATGAGCGGGACGCGGGGCCGACCCCAGCTTACGCGGCCGGGGCCGAGCCCTTTCAGCAAGGTCCGCGCTTGACTCCGTCCAGGAACAGGGCCCAGGCCCCGGCGTCGAAGAGCAGGGCTCCTCGGGCCGGGTCCTTGCTGTCGCGGACGGGGACGAGAGGGGTGCGGGGGGTGAGCTTGGAGGCGACTTCGACGCAGTTGCCGCCGTCCGAGTTGCTGTAGCTGCTCTTGCGCCAGGTGGCGGCGGCGAGGAGATCGTCGGAGACTTCGACGCAGTTGCCGCCGTCGGGATTGCTGTAGCTGCTCTTGCGCCACGACACTGTGCTCAGGTCGATGTCTCGCACGGCGCTTCCTCCAACATCCTGCCGATGAACTGCCGTGATTCATCCGGGGATAGGGACAAATCGCGTACTCCATCGTATCGGAGCTGGAGCTGTTCAACGCCCTTGTTTTCCTGCACCAGCTCTCCCGAGTAGGCGGTCTCCACCCAGGCCACCGTCTGACCGTCCGATCCCCGCAGGAACATGGTGTCGGTGTTGGGCAGCCCGTGCAGGCCAGCCGACAGGGGCAGCACCTGGACGGCGATGTTGAACCGGCTCCCCATGTCGACCAGGTACTCCAGCTGCGCCCGCCACTCCTCCCCCGACGCGAGCGGCGTACGCAGTACCGCCTCCGAGACGATCGCCCTGAAGTGCGGGGCCTCCTCCGCCAGCAACGCCTCGCGACGCCCCATGCGCGCGTCGATCTGCGTCTCCAGCTCCACGCCCTTGAGCCCGCCTGCCTGGAGCAACTCGCGTGCGTACTCCGGGGTTTGCAGCAGACCCGGCACGATGCTCGGTGAGTACTGCCACATACTCACCGCCTCCGACTCCAGCACCATGTACCGCCGATACCGCTCCCTGAACTGCCTCGGGTCGGCCACAGCCAGCTCCCACATCGCCAGCAGCAACCCCGGCGTCCCGTAGTACTGATCCAGCGCCTGCACCAACTCCGGGCTGCCCAGCGTCCCCCCGCTCTCCATCTTCCCGAACTGCGACCAGTCCCAGCCCACCACCTCGCCCAGCTGCCGCAGGCTCACCCCTTTCTCCTGTCGCAGTAACCGAAGCTCCTCCGCGAACCTCTGCCTCGGCTCCTGACTCCGGCCCGTGACCACCCGCCTCGGCGGCATCGCGCCCTCCCTCTCCTCCACCCCGCGCTGTGGAATTTGTGGAACTAACGCCGCCCGCCGACGAAGAACCCCTCGTCACCGGCGTACCAGCCCCGCTCATGGGCCATGCTCGCAGCAACCACAATCACTCAGAGTAGTCCAAGTAACGCATTTCGTATAGAAGTTGGGTGAAGAGGGAGAAAAGCCATGGAATCCGGATCGCTCTTCTACGACCCCGCCGCCGACAGAGTCGGCGAGTACCGCGACCGCGCGGGGCCGTACGCGATGCTGCGGCCGGTCGGCGGTGGCAGGGAGTGGCAGGCCGACCCCTCCGCACTGCGCCCGGCCACGGAACGCGAACGGCTGAGCGCACGCGTGCGCGCCGCGAACGAACGGACCCGGGGCGGCCGGCGACGGCGACGTACGGGGTCGGCGGCGTCGACATGCACTTCGACCGCCCGCCGCAGCCCGCCCCCGGCTGCGCCGACTGCGCGGAACTGGACCGGCTGCGCCGGAACGCGCGGGACGTGTACGACCACAGCGCGGTGACCGACGCGAACGTGCTGCTGCGCCAGCACCAGCGGGCGGAACACCGGCGCCCGGAGCCCGCGCCGCAGGCCCTGTCGGCGCCGGAGCCGCCGCCCCGGCGGAAGCGACGCCACCCGTGACCCGCCGGGTGTTCCGCTACGTGCCGTACGTGATCGCGCAGGACCCGACCGCCGCCCCCGAGTACACGTCACGCTGTGTGTCGGGGGACGAGACCGACTGCGGCGCCGAGTCGGGGGCCCGGTCCGATCCGGCGGACGTGGAGGAGTGGCAGCGGCGGCACACCCAGGACACCCGGCACACGCGCTACCGGCGGACCTTCGCGGACTACGCGGTCCTGAACCCGGTGGAGGAGAGGTAGTCGCCGCCCGACAGGGCACTACGCTGCGGCCATGGCGAAGAAGCTCGTGATCAAGGTGACGGCGGGGGCGGATGCTCCCGAGCGGTGCTCGCAGGCGTTCACGGTGGCGGCGGTGGCGGTGGCCAGCGGTGTCGAGGTGTCGCTGTGGCTGACCGGTGAGTCCGCGTGGTTCGCGCTGCCGGGGCGGGCCGCCGAGTTCGAACTGCCGCACGCCGCCCCGCTCCCCGACCTGATCGACTCGGTCCTCGCGGGCGGCCGGCTCACCCTGTGCACCCAGTGCGCGGCCCGCCGGGACATCACGGAGAAGGACGTCATCGAGGGCGTACGGATCGCGGGGGCACAGGTGTTCGTCCAGGAGGCCATGGCGGACGACGCCCAGGCGCTCGTCTACTGAGCCGGGTCACTTCTCGCCCCCGTCCCGCAGGAGCACTCGGGCACATGGGGTTCGTTGGCGAGTGCGGGTTGGGTGTGGTTGCTCGCGCAGTTCCCCGCGCCCCCCCTGAAAAGTCCGGGCTGCGCCCTGGTCTTCTCAGGCCGGCAGGGCCTGTGTTCTTGGGGGCGCGGGGAACTGCGCGACCAGCCCTCACCGGCCCGCAGGCAAACAACCCGCCCAGGGGTCCAGGGGCGCAGCCCCCAGTTTGTGCAGGGGTCAGGTGGGGACGGGGCGAAAAGCACAGGCCCACCCCACCCCCTACCTCGGCGGGCGTCGCTTCCCGTCCAGTTCGTCCCACCACTCGTCGGACTTCGGGTCGCCGGAGGGGTCGTCCCACCAGCGGTCGTCGGGGCCTCGGCGGTTGGCGACGATGGCGGCCAGCGGGGGGATCAGCATGGCGACCACGCACATGCCGACGGCGACGGGGACCGACCAGAGGCGTACGACGCCCCAGGCCAGGACGAAGAGGGCGAGGCAGGTGCCCATCATGGCGAAGTAGGTGTGGCGCCGGCGGGCGTACATATGTCCAGGGTAGGTCCGCGCACGGCTGAGGGCCGCCCTCCCGGTGGGGAGTGCGGCCCTCAGTGCTCGACAAGGCTGCCTCAGACGGCGATCGCGACCTCCGCCAGACCGCCCTGCTGGGCGACGACGGTGCGGTCGGCGGTGCCGCCGGGGACGAGCGCGCGGACGGTCCAGGTGCCCTCGGCCGCGTAGAAGCGGAACTGGCCCGTCGCGGAGGTCGGGACCTCCGCCGTGAACTCGCCGGTCGAGTCCAGCAGACGGACGTAGCCCGTCACCGGCTCGCCGTCGCGGGTCACCTGACCTTGGATCGTGGTCTCACCGGGCTTGATCGTCGAGGCGTCCGGGCCGCCGGCCTTCGCTCCACACATGTCTTTCTCCAGATACAGATAGGGGTCTGACCGGAGGGAAGGCCGGTCGGGGATACGGGTGCTCGCTTGCCGCGGGGGGCTTACTTGTTGGCGCCCAGCTCGATCGGGACGCCGACGAGGCTGCCGTACTCGGTCCAGGAGCCGTCGTAGTTCTTGACGTTCTCCACACCGAGCAGCTCGTGCAGGACGAACCAGGTCAGCGCGGAGCGCTCACCGATGCGGCAGTAGGCGATGGTGTCCTTCGCCAGGTCCACCTGCTCCTCGGCGTACAGCTCCTTCAGCTCGTCGTCCGACTTGAAGGTGCCGTCGTCGTTGGCGTTCTTCGACCACGGGATGTTGCGCGCGGACGGGACGTGGCCCGGACGCTGCGACTGCTCCTGCGGCAGGTGGGCCGGGGCGAGCAGCTTGCCGGAGAACTCGTCGGGCGACCGGACATCGACCAGGTTCTGCGAGCCGATGGCCGCCACGACGTCGTCGCGGAAGGCACGGATCGCGGTGTTCTGCGGCTTGGCCTGGTACTCGGTCGCGGGGCGCGCCGGCACCTCGTCGACCAGCTCGCGGGCGTCCAGCTCCCACTTCTTGCGGCCACCGTCGAGCAGCTTGACGTTCTCGTGGCCGTACAGCTTGAAGTACCAGTAGGCGTAGGACGCGAACCAGTTGTTGTTGCCGCCGTAGAGGATCACGAGGGTGTCGTTGCCGATGCCCTTGGCCGACAGGAGCTTCTCGAAGCCCTCCTGGTCGACGAAGTCACGGCGTACCGGGTCCTGGAGGTCCTTCGTCCAGTCGATCCGGATGGCGTTCCTGATGTGGTTCTTCTCGTACGCGGTCGTGTCCTCGTCGACCTCGACGATGGCGATGTTCGAGTCGTCGAGGTTGGCCTCGACCCAGTCGGCGTCGACCAGGACGTCGCTGCGGCTCATGCTCTTTCTCCTCCGGGGCAGTTACGGCGGTGTGCGGGTGCCTCCGGCGGTTCGGCCGGGGCGCGCGGGGATGGGCCCTGGCTCGAACAGGGCAGGCGTCGGGGGGCGCGGCGGCAGGACATGCTCCGCCGTTCGCTCAGAAAGTGCGACAGAGCATGGCGGCGACGCGGCACAGGTCTACTGCCCGCCGCTTCGTGAGATCCGCCTGTCGCTTCATAGGGATCGATCGTAGGGACGCACAGGCAGGTGTGTCACCGGCATGTCGTATTCTGAGACGCGATCGTCCGGAATGTGGGATGGAGTGACCATCGAGGCTGCACCGATGGGGCCCCGGGGCCTGCGTCGCTGTCATCAGGCCTACGGTACGGACGACGGCGTCTCACCTTACGGACGCGCGCCGGGACGCCGCCCGTCGTCCTACCCCGCCAGCCTGACGTTCGAACCCTTGACCGTGATCTCCACGCCGTCCGGTGCGGCCTCGACCTTGTCGAGCTTGATGCCGCCGGGGAGGTCGTCGATGGCCTGCTGGAAGTCGGTGATCGAACGGGCCGCGTCCTCGGCGAGGTCGAGACCGCCCACGGAGGGCAGGGAGTCGGCGTGCACCTCGACCGTGTCGCCCTTCACGCTGACGGTGCTTAGGACGGAGACGGTCTGCGGGTCGAGGGCCGGCGGGTCGATCTCGACGTTGACCTTGATCTTGCCCTTGCCGCCGTCGGAGAGGCCGACCACGCGGGCGGTGAAGCCGAGGCCGATGTCCGCGGGCTCGGACTTGGCGGCCTTGAGGAGTTCGTCGTACGAGATGGTCGCGGAGCCGGTGGCGCTGGTGGCCGTGGCGGAGCTGTAGTCGCTGGAGAAGGCGACGCCGCGCATGTTCGCCTTCAGGTCGGCGATGCGGATGCTCTCGTCGGCCTTGCCGGTGCTCGCCTCGTAGTTCGCGATGCCGACCTCGACGTCGTCGAGTTCGCCGCTCGCGACCTGGGTGAGGAACGGGAAGCCCTTGATGGAGACGTCGGGGGTGGTGGTGAGGCCCTCGCTGGTCTTCAGTTGCTGCGCGGCCTCGTCCTCGGCGAAGCCGACGGCCACGCGGTCCGCGATCACGAAGAGGCCGCCCAGGATCACGGCGACGATGACAAGTATTCGCAGTGCGCGCATGGTTCGGGGTTCCCCACGTAGTCCTGAGTGACCGGTCGGCGGTGTCTACGCGAGGGTAATCGGGTGGGGGTGGGGGCGGGGTGGGTTGGGGCGGCTTGTCGATCATCTGTGACAGGGGGTGCGTTGTCGGGTGCGGGTCCGGTGGGGGCTGGTCGCGCAGTTCCCCGCGCCCCTGAAAAAGCAGGGGCCGCGCCCCGTGCTTTTTCAACGGCCCGCAGGGGCCGTTGCTCTTAGGGGCCCGGGGAACTGCGCGAGAAGCCCCCACCGGACCCGCGCCCGACAACGCACCCCTGTCAGACCAGCGCGCGGCCCAGCAGATACACCGCCGGCGCCGCGGCCGTCAGCGGCAGGGCCACACCCGCGGTGAAGTGGACGAAACGGGAGGGGTAGTCGTAACTGGCGACCCGGTGGCCGACGAGGGCACAGAGCGCCGCGCCCGCGCCGAGGAGCGCCCCCGAGGTCCCGAGGTCGGTCGCGCCGCCCACGGCGATACCCGCACCGGCCGCCGCCAGCAGCGACACGATCACCGACGCCGGCGTGGGCAACGGCAGCGCACGGGCCAGCACGGCCACCGCGACCGCGACCCCACCGACCGTCACCGCGTCGGCCACGGCCGCCAGATATCCCGTCGCGATGATGGCCAGCGCCGACGAGGCCACCGTCGCCATCAGCCCGTACATCCGCTCGTCCGGATCCGCGTGGCTGCGCAGCCCGAGGACGATGCCGAGCAGCACCCACACACCGAGCGTGCCGAGGATCGCGGCGGGCGCGTGCTCCCGGCCTGCCGTGAAGAGGGCCGCGTCCGCCGCGAGCGCGCCCGCGAAGGCCAGCACGATGCCCTGCCGGGCCGGCCACATGCCGTTCAGCCGGAACCAGCCCGCCGCCGTCACCGCCTGGAGCACCACCAGGGGTACGGCGAGCGCGTACTCGCCGATCGCCGCGGCACCGGCCAGCAGCAGACCCAGTACGGCGGTGATCAGCGCGGGCCGCATCCCGGGCTCGATGATCGGCGACCGCCCCTCGGCCCGCGCCCGCTGGGCGTCGGTGACCCGGGTGTTGCCGGTGACGGTGGCGGGACCGTAACCGGGACCGGCCGCCGGGGCGGGTTCCGGCGGCTGGGCCTGCGCGGGCGCCTGAGGCTGCGGCTGCCCCTGGGGGGCGTACTGACCGTACTGACCGTACTGGCCGTGCTCGCCGTACTGGCCGTGCTCGCCGTACTGGCCGTGCTCGCCGTACGGCTGCGCGGTCGGGCCGTCCGCCGACTGCGGGGGCAGGTACGCCGTCTCCGTCAGGTGGGCGGCGGGTGCGGTGCGGGGCTGGACCTGGGTCTCCCAGGTCTGGCCCTCCCACTGCTGGGTGTACTGCTGGGCCTGGGCGGCCTGGCTCTCGTCGTACCCCTGCCACTGGGGCTGCTGATACGGGTCGTGGCCCGGGTGGCCCTCGTACCCGTACGGCGGCTGGTTGCTCATGATGTGGGGGTCACCCTCCTGCGAACGGCGGGAGCACCTCGACCGTGCCGCCCTCGGCCAGACGTACCGTCTCATGCGCGCGGGTACCCACGGGGTTCCCGTCGACGAGGAACGAGCATCGCCGCAGTACGCGGACGAGTTCGCCGGGGTGTCGGTCGCGGGCGGCGGTCAGGGCGTCCGCGAGGGTGGCCGCGTCGTAGGGCTCCTCGGCGACGCCGGCCGCGGCCTTCGCCGCGGCCCAGTAGCGGACGGTGCCCTTTGGCATCTGCGTTCCTCTGGTATCGGTCGTGACGGGCTCAGGCTACGGGGCGGCCGGGGTGGTGGGGAAACCGTGCCCGTACCGGGGCACTCGCTTCTCCACCCACTCCCCGATCCGCTCCAGCAATTCCCCGCTCGCCGCGTTCTCCGCGTGCCCCATCCCGCGTTCCAGCCAGAGTTCCCCGTGGTCGCCCGCCGCCGCGGCCAGCGTCTCCGGGTGGTCGACCGGGAAATAGCCGTCCTGATCGCCGTGGACCATCAGCAGCGGGGTCGGGGCGATGAGGGGGACGGATTCCACCGGGGAGAGGGGGACGGGGTCCCAGTCGCGGTGGTGGATACGGGTGCGGAAGCCGTAGCGGCCGACGAGGCGGCCCTCGGGGCGGGTGATGAGCCAGTGGACGCGGCGCATGGGGGCCGTGCCCCGGTAGTACCAGCGGGCGGGCGCGCTGACGGAGACCACGGCGTCCGTGCCCGCGTCCGGCCGGGCCGCGTGCCGCAGGACGACCGAGCCGCCCATGGAGAAGCCGACCGTGGCGATGTGCTCATGGCCGAGTTCGCGGGCCCAGCGGACCGCCACCGCGAGATCGAGCACCTCGCGGTCGCCGACCGTGGAGTGGCCGCCGGATCTTCCGTGGCCGCGGAAGGAGAAGGTGACGACGGACCCGTACCGGGCGAGCGCCCCGGCCACCCTTCGAACATGCGGACGGTCGGCGTGACCCGTGAAGCCGTGTGCGACAACCACCGCGAGACGGGCGGGCGAACGGTCGGCGGGGCGGCCGACGGGGCGGTCGGGGAGATGGCCGGAGGGTGGCGTTCCGGTGTCGTCGGACGCGTTGTATACAACGGCTTTCGGATCGTATACGGTCTCGATATTCACCCCGTCGTCAGTGCGCAGAAACCTGCGCAAAGGGGTTGCGGGCGGCGCCGAAAGGGCTCCGAGGGCCGTCTCAGAGTTCGGAATGTCGAAAGATCGCATCACATGACCTGCCGGACCAGCACTCATGTGGGCTATTCTGCTGGACAGAGGACTCGGGCAAGGTCGCCCCCGGGTCCTTTTGTGCTTTCGGCAAGTGTTGTATACGAGCGGGAAACTCCAGGTGACCGCGGATATACGGCCCTCGCCACCCACGTCCTCGCAGGGACCGAGGAGGAACCAGACGTATGAGTTCTCTGCTGCTCCTGACCAACGCCCTCCAGCCTTCCACGGAGGTGCTTCCCGCCCTCGGGCTGCTGCTGCACAACGTGCGCGTGGCACCGGCGGAAGGCCCCGCCCTCGTCGACACCCCCGGCGCGGACGTCATCCTGATCGACGGACGCCGTGACCTCCCGCAGGTCCGCAGCCTGTGTCAGCTGCTCCGCTCCACCGGCCCCGGCTGCCCCCTCATCCTCGTCGTCACCGAGGGCGGTCTCGCCGCCGTCACCGCCGACTGGGGCATCGACGACGTCCTGCTCGACACGGCGGGCCCCGCCGAGGTCGAGGCCCGGCTGCGGCTGGCCATGGGCAGGCAGCAGATCGTCAACGACGACTCCCCCATGGAGATCCGCAACGGCGATCTCTCGGTGGACGAGGCGACCTACAGCGCCAAGCTCAAGGGCCGCGTCCTCGACCTCACGTTCAAGGAGTTCGAGCTCCTCAAATACCTCGCCCAGCACCCGGGCCGCGTCTTCACCCGCGCCCAGCTGCTGCAGGAGGTCTGGGGCTACGACTACTTCGGCGGCACGCGCACGGTCGACGTCCACGTACGGCGGCTGCGCGCCAAGCTCGGCCCCGAGCACGAGTCGCTGATCGGGACCGTCCGGAACGTCGGTTATCGATTCGTTACGCCCGAGAAGGCGGAGCGCGCCGGTGACGACGCGAAGGGCAAGTCCGTCCCCTCGACCGCCCCCTCAAAGGCGGCGGATGCGGACGAGACGGCGTCTCTTGAGCCTGTCGAGATCGCGGCCGAGGCGTAGTGACCGACCTCACCGGGTCCCTGTGGGGCGACCACGGCGCAACCGCCGCACAGGGAGGCTCCCGTACGCCCTGCCCAGGGGCGTTTTATCCGCGTAGACTCCGCGCGTGGCCAAGGTGACTCGGGATGACGTGGCAAGACTGGCGGGTACGTCGACCGCCGTCGTCAGCTACGTCATCAACAACGGACCCCGGCCGGTCGCCCCGGCCACGCGCGAGCGTGTCCTCGCCGCCATCAAGGAACTGGCGTACCGGCCCGACCGCGTCGCCCAGGCGATGGCGTCGCGGCGCACCGAGCTGATAGGCCTGATCGTCCCGGACGCGCGCCAGCCGTTCTTCGGCGAGATGGCGCACGCGGTCGAACAGGCAGCCGCCGAGCGCGGCAAGATGGTCCTCGTCGGGAACTCCGACTACATCGCCGAGCGCGAGGTCCACTATCTGCGGGCGTTCCTCGGGATGCGCGTCTCCGGACTGATCCTCGTCAGCCACGCGCTCAGCGACAACGCCGCCGCCGAGATAGAGGCGTGGGACGCGCGGGTCGTGCTGCTGCACGAGCGGCCCGAGGCGATCGACGACGTGGCCGTGGTGACGGACGACCTCGGCGGCGCGAAGTCCGCCGTGGAGCACCTCCTCTCGCACGGCTACGAGTACGTCGCCTGTCTGGGCGGTATCGCCGAGACCCCGCTCGTCGGCGACCCCGTCTCCGACCATGTCGAGGGCTGGCGGCGCGCGATGGACGAGGCCGGGATCCCGACCGAGGGGCGGCTCTTCGAGGCGCCGTACAACCGGTACGACGCGTACCAGGTGGCGCTGAAGCTGCTGGCCGGGCCGGAACGGCCGCCGGCGATCTTCTGTTCCACGGACGACCAGGCCATCGGGGTGCTGCGGGCCGCGCGCGAGCTGCGGATCGAGGTGCCGAGCGAGTTGGCTGTCGCCGGGTTCGACGACGTCAAGGAGGCGGCGCTGACGGATCCGCCGCTGACGACGATCGCGACGGACCGTACGGGGATGGCTCGGGCCGCGGTGGATCTTGTGCTGGACGACGGGATTCGGGTGGCCGGGTCTCGGGGGGATCGGGTGAAGTTGTTCCCGTCCACGTTGGTGGCTCGGCGGTCTTGCGGTTGCGAGTAGCGCGGTCGCGGAGGGCGCCGTAGGGGTTGCCCGCCCGCCGTTGCCGACCGCGGGTTCGTCGTGGCTGATCGCGCCCACGCGGCGGAGCCGCATATCGACACAGCCCCGCGCCCCTCAAAAGCACAGACGGGCGCGGGGCTCTGCTGTTGGGTGGGCCTAGAACAGCGCGTTGTACTGGTTGTAGCCCGTGCCGAGTTTGATGCGGCTGGCGAACAGTGACGATGACGCCTTGTTCGTGCCCGGGTAGAGCCAGAGCGTGCCGCCGGAGTCGCGGGCGATCACGTCGGCGATGGCGTCGCCGGTGACGTCGCCGTTGGTGACGTAGGCCGTGAACTTCCAGCCGGTGCGGGCCTTGATCCGGGGGGACCAGGGGGTCGCGGACTTGCCGGTGCCCTTGTCGTCGGACGCGGCCAGCCGCAGCGTCTTCTGCTCCAGCGGGCGGTCCAGGGTGAGGACGGCGACATCGTTCTTGATGAGGTCCCCGTCGTACTTCGGGTGCTGCCACTGGCGGTGGACGCCCGCGACCGTGCCGGTCGTGTCGTCGTACAGGTCGGTCGTGCCGGCCAGGACCGCGCCGTTCGCCGTCCAGTCGAGGCCGTCGAGGCAGTGGGCGGCGGTGAGGACCTTGTTCGGGGCGACCAGGGTGCCGCCGCAGAAGAAGCCCTCGTCGGTCGTCGCGTCGTAGTACGCGAGCTGGACCATCCACGGCGCGGCGGAGATGGTCGTCTCACTGCCGCCGATGATGAACGGCGACTGGGAGGAAGGGGAAGCGGGCGAGGCAGGCGACGAGGGCGAGGAGGTGTCGTCGGAGGCCTCGGAGGCGTCCGGTGCCGGGGCCGCCTGGTCCTCCGCCGCCTTGATCACGCGTTGGCGGAGTTCCTTGGCGGGGGTCTTGGGGGCGGCCGGGTGGTCGAGGGTGACCGTGGGCCGGGACGAGGCGTCGGCCGCCGTCGCGGGCTGCGCCACGAGGACGCCGGCACCGCGAGCGCGAGCGCGAGGGCGGCGGCGGGCAGTGCCTTGAAGGCACGTATCACTCAGGGCTCCTGGGATGCGTGGGTGTCGTGGGAAGCCCGAGCAGGGCGTACGACGCCGACCGCCCCGTAACCGGTCGTCCCGGCCTCGGTTCGTATCGCGGAGCCCCCCTCCGGCTGGGTGATCGTAGGCACCACGCATCCCGCCGGACACGGAATTCACAGCAATCGGACAAGTATTCGGATGCCGCGTTCCGTCGCATCACCGCACGGCAACCCTTTGTTTCCCATGCCTGCGGGGCCCAGCGCCTTCGTAGCCGCCTTTATATGGGGTGAACGAGGTTCTGGTGGGGTTCTCAGGGAGCACTCAGGAACGTCTCATGGTCGGGCGGCAGGCTCTGAGTCATGACCGAGAGCTTCCGCCGCAGCGGCGAGTACGAGAACCCCTACCAGGGTCAGCAGCAGCACTCCGGGTCCGCCGAGGGCGAGACCCAGCAGCAGCCCGCGTACCTCCAGCAGCAGGCCTCCGCCCCGGTGAACCCGGGCGCCCCGGTGAACCCGGAGTGGCCGCCCCCGCCGGCGTACGACCCCTCGGCGGGTCAGCCGGGTCAGGCCGGTCAGTCGGGCTATGCGGGTCAGTCGGGCTATGCGGCCCCGGCGGGTTCGGCGGCCCCGGCGGGCTATGCGGGTTCGGCGGGTTCGGCGGGTTCGGCGGCCCCGGCGGGTTCGGCTCACGCCGCTCCGACCGCGCTTCTCACCGAGCCGGTGTCCTCCGCCGGTGAGCCCGGGGCGGGTGCGGCGCCCGTGTCGAGAAGGCGGGCCCGGGGTCCGATCGCGCTGCTGGCGGCCGTGGCGTTCGTCGCGGCGGCGATCGGCGGCGGTACGGCGTACGGCATCCAGGAGCTGACCGGCACGGACACCGTGGCCTCCAGCTCCACCAGCACCAGCACCAGCGTGGTGCCGACCAGTGAGAAGGGCACGGTCTCCGGCGTCGCCACGGCGGTCAGCCCGAGCATCGTGGAGATCAGCGCCACCTCGAACGCGGGTGAGTCCACCGGTTCCGGTGTGATCATCACCAGCGGCGGCGAGATCATCACCAACAACCATGTGATCTCGGGCGCCTCCCAGATCAAGGTGACGACGAGCGACGGCAAGTCCTACACGGCCGAGGTGGTCGGCACGGACAGCAAGAAGGACCTCGCCCTCATCAAGCTGCAGAACGCCTCCGGGCTGAAGGCCGCCACCCTCGGCGACTCCGCCGGTGTCAAGGTCGGCGACGAGGTCGTGGCGATCGGCTCCCCCGAGGGCCTGACCGGCACGGTGACCAGCGGAATCGTCTCCGCGCTCGACCGTGATGTGACGGTCTCGACGGACGAGAGCCAGGGTCAGCAGCAGCAACAGCAGGGCGGTGGCAGCGGGCAGTGGCCGTTCGAGTTCGGCGGCCAGGAGTTCAACGGCGACACGGGGTCGTCGACGACGACGTACAAGGCGCTCCAGACGGACGCCTCCCTCAACCCGGGCAACTCCGGCGGCGCCCTCATCGACATGAACGGCAACATCATCGGCATCAACTCCGCGATGTACTCGGCCGCGGACGCCACCTCCTCCAGCGCCGGCAGCGTCGGCCTCGGCTTCGCCATCCCGATCAACACGGTCAAGGCCGACCTCAGCACGCTGCGGGCGGGCGGCTCGGACTGAGGCCCGGCCCACCGATCACGACCAGGCAGTTCCCCACCCAGGCAGTTCCCGTCCCAGGCAGTTCCTCCGTCCCGTCCCGCTGAGTCCGAGGAGTTCGACATGAACAGGCAGATCGCGCAGATTTCGCACACCGTCGCAACGGCCGGCGACCCGGCCGGACTGGGCCTCGCCCTCGCGGTGGCGGCCGAACTGCACCCGGCGGTGACGAGGGCGCCCGAGGTGGCGGCCACGGGTGCCACGATCCGCCGCGCCACCGCGGCGCGCCCACGTCGGCGTACGGTTCGCGGCTGATCGTCACGGGCTACTGCGCGGCCGGGCGACGTGCGAGGCTAGGGCGGAACCGCGCACGCCCCTCAGGGGCGCGGGGAACTGCGCGGGAAGCCCCACCGGACCCGCACCAGGCAACGCACGAGAACCCCCACGGCGCCCCGGCCACAGTCATCCACCGCTTCCGAGGGACGAAGACCACATGAGCTCCGCCGAAGGCGCCCGCGCCCCCGAACCCCAGCGCATCCTCATCGTCGACGACGAGCCGGCCGTGCGCGACGCCCTCAAGCGCAGCCTCGCCTTCGAGGGGTACGGCACCGAGGTCGCCGTCGACGGCGCGGACGCGCTGGAGAAGGCGACCGCGTACCGGCCGGACCTGGTGATCCTCGACGTCCAGATGCCGCGGATGGACGGGCTGACGGCCGCCCGGCGGATCCGTGGCGCGGGCGACACGACCCCGATCCTGATGCTCACGGCCCGCGACACGGTCGGCGACCGTGTCACCGGCCTCGACGCGGGCGCCGACGACTACCTGGTCAAGCCCTTCGAGCTGGACGAACTCTTCGCCCGGGTCCGCGCGTTGCTGCGCCGCAGCACGTACGCGGCGGCGGCGACGGACACCGCCGAGGTGGACGAGGCGCTCACCTTCGCGGATCTGCGGATGGATCTGGCGACGCGGGAGGTCACCCGGGGCGGGCGGCCGGTGGAGCTGACCCGGACGGAGTTCACGCTCCTGGAGATGTTCATGGCGCACCCGCGCCAGGTCCTCACGCGGGAGCAGATCCTGAAGGCGGTCTGGGGCTTCGACTTCGAGCCGTCCTCCAACTCCCTGGACGTCTACGTCATGTATCTGCGCCGCAAGACCGAGGCGGGCGGCGAACCCCGGCTCGTGCACACCGTGCGGGGTGTCGGGTACGTCCTGCGGCAGGGCGGCGCGGAGTGAGGAAGCTCCTGAGCCGGTACCGCTCCCTGCCGATCCGGGCCCGGCTGTCGATGCTGGTCGCGGCGGCGGTGGCGTTCGCGGTGGCGGCGGTGTCGGTGACGTGCTGGTTCATCGTGCAGGGGAAGCTGTACGAGGAGGTCAAGACCGACCTGGAGTCCATGGTCAGCCGTGCGCTGCCCAAGCAGATGGTCGAGGAGAGCGTCCTCAACGCCTGCCCCGAGGCGCCGTCGCAGACCTTCTTCGGGCCGCGGAACAAGGGCTACTCCCAGGTGGTCAGGACGGACGGCACCAAGTGTGTCTTCCCCAACTCCACGGGTGTGGTGAACGTCGCCGGAAGCGACAAGGACGTGGCCGCGAATCCCAAGATCAAATCTGGGACGATCCGCAACGGCACCGACAGCAATGGCAACTCGGTGCGCGTTCTGGCCACGGCACTCGTCGTCGAGGACGGCGGCGGCCAGTACGTGGTGCAGGACGCCGCCTATGTCGTGGCCGTCCCCCTCAAGGGCACCGAGTCCACGCTCAACGAGCTGGCGCTGCTGCTTCTCCTCGTCTCAGGCATCGGAGTAGTCGGCGCCGGCGCGGCCGGGCTGGCCGTGGCGCGGGCGGGGCTGCGTCCCGTCGACAAGCTGACCGAGGCCGTCGAGCACGTGGCACGCACGGAGGATCTGAGCATCCGTATCCCCGTGGAGGAGGAGAGCGACGACGAGATCGCCCGGCTGTCCCGTTCCTTCAACTCGATGACGGGCGCGCTCGCGAACTCCCGCGAGCTGCAACAGCAGTTGATCGCGGACGCGGGCCACGAACTCCGTACGCCCCTCACCTCCCTCCGCACGAACATCGAACTCCTCACCCGCAGCGAGGAGACGGGCCGCCCGATCCCGGCGGAGGACCGCAAGGCCCTGCTCGCCTCGGTGAAGGCCCAGATGACCGAACTGGCCTCGCTGATCGGTGACTTGCAGGAGCTGTCACGCTCGGAAGCGGGTCAGCAGGGAGGTCCCCACCTCCAGGTGGTCGACTTCCAGGAGACCGTGGAGGCGGCCCTGCGCCGGGCCCGGCTGCGCGGCCCCGAGCTGACGATCACGGCGGACCTGGGGCCCTGGTACGTACGCTCCGAGCCCTCGGCCCTGGAGCGGGCGATCGTCAACATCCTCGACAACGCGGTGAAGTTCAGCCCCGAGGGCGGCACGATCGAGGTCTCCCTGTCCGAGGGCGCCCTCACGGTCCGCGACCACGGCCCCGGCATCCCCGCCGACGAACTCCCCCACGTCTTCGACCGCTTCTGGCGCTCCCCCAGCGCGAGGGCCCTGCCGGGCTCGGGCCTGGGCCTCTCCATCGTGGCCCGCACGGTCGAACAGGCGGGCGGCGAGGTGTCGTTGTCCCGCGCGGACGGCGGCGGCACGCTGGCGACGGTACGGCTGCCGGGGGCGCCCACGCCTCCGCCGGAGGCGGCGTAGCCGGGCCGCCTCCGCCCGGCGGGCGTCAGTGGAAGCCGAGCATTCCGGGGGAGTCGATGTCGATGGCGAGTACGCCCGGCGGATAGTCGTCCTTACGTCCGGTGAGGATGATGGACATGCCGCCCGTCTCCAGATGCGGCGTGGCGACGTAGAGAGCGTGGCAGGTGTCGGCTCCGCCCCACCCGTCACGCACCATCCCGCCCACTGTCACAGCCGCTGTCTGCCCGAGTGGGTCCACTTGGATGCCCGGCAGCGAGAGCAGTGCCCGCCCGATGCCCTCGTCCTTCTCCTCTGCCCGCATGAGGCAGAGAGCGGGGATGTGCAGCCAGTCACCGGGGGTATGGGCGACGTTGTCCGCGAGGCGGTGCAGGGCCTCGTGGCCACGGGCGAGCGCGAGAGCCGCGTCGGTGTCGAGGACGATCACGCGGCGTGCCCCTGTCCGGATCGCGTCGCCTCACGGCCGGAGTGCATCTTCTCCGCGGCCATCGCGTAGATGTTGGCCAGGACGTCCGGGCCGTTGTCGAACTCCTCGTCCGTGAGCGTGCACCCCATGCGCTCACGCAACACCTTGCGGGTCGCCGCGACCCGCTCCGCGATCTGCTCCGCCGTCGGCTGCTCGGCGGCCAGTTGCTCGATGAGCTGCCCCAGGTTCATGCCGCGCTCCTTGGCGACCTGGGCGAGGTGATCGCGGGCCTGCTTGGACACCTGGATGGTGGTGGTTTCTGCCATGGGTTCACCATAGCCACACCACGGCGGCAGAGTGCCAGGTCTTCGGCCCCTTTCACCCGAAGGTGCTCAGCCGACCACGACGACCTTGACGAACACGGTCCAGGCCCCGGCGGAGAACAGCAGCGGGCGGCCGTCCGGGACCTTGCTGTCCCGGACGGGGACTATGCCGGGGACTTCGTCGGTGACTTCGAGGCAGTTCGTTCCGCCCCCGTCGCTGTACGACGACTTGCGCCACACAGCGGTGCTGAGGTCGAGGGTCCGGTTCATGATCTGCACTCCTCCAACAGGCGCTTGATGAACGCGGTCGACTCCGCTGGGGTCAGCGCTGCGTCCCTGACGAGATCGTAGGACAGCCGGAGAGCCATCACTTTGTCCGGATCCTCGATCAACTCGCCGATGTTGGTGCCCTCCGCGTAGGCGACGGGATCACCGGTTCGCTGCCAGAACAGCCAGAGGTGGCCGTCCATGAGGTCGTGCACACCGGCCGACCATGGCATCACCTGAAGTACGACGGACGGCAGCTTCGCCGCCTCGACCAGGCGGGAGAGCTGGTCCGCCCACACCTTGGCGTTGGGCACCGCTCGGCGCACGGCTCCTTCATCGAGGATCACGCGGATGCTGGGTGCCGGCCGACGGTACAACAACTCCTGCCGTCCCATTCGTGCTGCCACCTGCTCCTCGATCTCCTCGCTGTTGTCTGCCGTTGTCTGGGCGCCAGACAACCCTGACAACACCGTGCGGGCGTAGTCCTCGGTCTGCAAGATGCCCGGCACCCGCAGCTGGAACATCCACATGACCCGAGCCGTCGCCTCCCACTCCATGAACGCCTTGTACTTGTCCTTGATGACCTCCTTGCGCGCGTCCCGCCACAGGCGAACCAGCAGGTCACCGGAGCCGTAATAGGTGTCCAGGTCCTCCATGACCGCCCGCTTGGAGAGCCGCTCCCCCTTCTCCAGGCGATAGAGATAGCTCTTGTCGTACGACGTCTCCGCCGCCAGCTGGGTCAGCGTCTTGCCCGCCTTCTCCCGCAGGAACTGCAGGGTCCGCCCCAGCGCGACGCGTCCCGATTCCCGTGCCCCGTCAACGACTTCGCCCATGTCACCCCTCGCCGTTGTCTGGCGCTCCAGGCAACGCCAGGCCTCTTCCCCAACGTACGGCCTACCCGTGACGATCTGAACACGAACGGTGATACCCGCTCGTCAGGCCGACCCCGAAATAACCCTGAGACGAAAGCTGAGGCATCGGCATGCGCACACTCGTCGTACGGCTCTGCGAGGCATTGCTCCGCTGGACCGTGCCCGATCCGCCGTCGGCGGGGGCGGCGGAGCCGCTGGAGCCCGCCCCGCCCCCGCCGCCTCGGCGGCCCGACGACATCTGGCCCTTCGAGCCCTACGCCACCTTCGTACGGCCGTACGTGCTCAGCCCGGAGGAGCTGTACGTCCACCACGTCCACGGCGTCCACACCGGCCATGACCTGGAGGTCCCCGCATGATGGACGGTCTGCGCCTGCTGCCGTGGACGAACCTCGACGGCAAGCCCTGCTACCTCGACCCGGACACCGCGCACCCCGGGGCCCTCTCCCTCCTCGCCGACAGCGTGGAGGTGTCCCAACTCGGCTCTGCGGAGGAGGTGTTGGCCGGAAGCAGAGCCGTACTCGGCGACCCGGCGGCCGGCGAGCGGGCCGTACGGTTCGCGCTGACGCGGGCGGTGGAGTCGCTGGAGGATGTCGTACGGATCGCGGTCAGCAGGGGCGGGCGGATCCGCGGTGCCCAAGTCCGGGACGGCTGACCTCAGTCGCCCGCGTTCACGTGCAGCACCCCGGCGGCCCCCGTCAGCGTCGACTCGTCCAGCGGGAAGTACCGCAGGTCATCGCCGGAGGGGTGGGTGCGGGCGCGGGCGGAGGACGGGTCGGGGGCCGGGGTCAGGGTCCAGGTGGTCCCGCGCGGCGCGATGGCCTCGTACGTGTCCGGGGCGGGGTCCGGGAGGCCCAGTGCCTCGCTGCGGCCCAGGCTGCCCGCGACGAAGACGTAGCGCTCGCCCACCAGCGGCCCCAGGACGGCACCGGCGCCGTACCAGCGGAGGTCCAGGCCGCGCATGCGCATATGGCTGGGGCCGCGCTGGAGGTGGACGTTGTGGCCGACGACCAGAGTGGGGCCGCGGCCGGCCTCGACCGCGCACACCATCCGGGGCCTGGGCTACGCGCTGCGCGGGGCGTGAAACAGAAATCACCCGCGCCCCGGGAGAAACGAAGGGGGCGCGGGTGACTCGGTGTTCGGAAGCCGCTAGCTGATGATCGCGATCCGGTTGGCCGCCGGGGGCGCGATCGGGGCCGTGGCCGAGGAGTTGGCCAGCAGGTACTGCTCAAGGGCCGCGAGGTCGTCCGCGCCGACCAGGTCGTTCGTGCCCTGGCCCAGCGTCGGGAAGCCGTCGCCGCCGCCCGCGAGGAAGCTGTTCGTCGCGACGCGGTACGTGGCGGCCGGGTCGATGGGCGCACCGTTGAGCCTGATGGTGTCCGTGACGACGCGGTCCGCGCCGCTCTTCGTCAGGTCGAGCGTGTACGTCAGACCGGACGACGGCAGCAGCACCTTCGGCGCGGCGGTGTTCGACCCGCTGACCTGCTCCTTGAGGACCGAGACGAGCTGCGCGCCGGTGAAGTCCTGGAGGTTGACCGTGTTGGAGAACGGCTGGACGGTGAAGCCCTCGGCGTAGGTCACCACGCCGTCGCCCTCGGTGCCCTTGGCCGCGTAGGTCAGCGGCGCGCGCACCCCGCCGGGGTTCATCAGCGCGAGGTCGACCTCGGGGTCGAGCGTCTTGCCGTACCAGTACTGCGCGTCGGCGATGAGGTCACCCATGGGCGACTCGGTGCCGGCGTTGGGCACGTCGGCCGATATGTAGCCGATGGCACGGTTGCCGATGGGCGCGGCGAGGGTGTTCCACTTGCTGATGAGGGCCGTCATGTCGGCGGCCTTCGCGACGTCACGGGTGACGACGTGGTTCGCGGACTTCACGGCCGTACGGGCGATGTCGCCGGTCTGGCGGTCGTACGTCAGCGTCGTGTCGGTGTAGAGGCGGCCGAAGGACGCGGCCGAGGTGACCATGCGCGGCTTGCCCGCCGGGTCGTTGATCGTGCAGGCGTACGCGGCGTGCGTGTGACCGGTGACGACGGCGTCGACCTTCGGCGTGATGTTCTTGGCGATGTCGACGATCGGACCGGAGATGCCGTCACCGGCGCCCGGCGAGTCGCAGTCGTAGTTGTACGACTGGGAGGCGGGGAGACCGCCCTCGTGGATCAGCGCGACGACCGACTTGACGCCCTGGCTCTCCAGCTCCTTGGCGTACTTGTTGATCGTCTCGACCTCGTCCTTGAACGTGAGGCCCTTCACGCCCTCGGCGGAGACGACGCCCGGGGTGTCCTCCAGCGTCACACCGATGAAGCCGACCTTGACGCCGTTCTTCTTCCACACCCAGTAGGGCTTCAGGAGCGGCTTCTTGGTCTTGTCCTCGATGACGTTCGCCGCGAGGTACGGGAAGTCGGCGCCCTTGAACTTCTTGCCCTCGACGTAGCAGCCGTCGACCTTGTGGCAGCCGCCCTTCTGCAGGCGGGCCAGCTCCTTGGCGCCCTCGTCGAACTCGTGGTTGCCGACGCTCGTGACGTCGAGTTCGAGACCGTTCAGCGCCTCGATGGTGGGCTCGTCGTGGAACAGGCCCGAGATCAGCGGGGAGGCACCGACCATGTCACCGGCGGCGGCGGTGATCGAGAACTTCGGGTTGACCTTGCGGGCCTCGCGCAGGTGCGTGGCCAGGTACTCGACACCACCGGCGTTGATCGTGGTGGTCGTACCGTCCTCGTGCAGCTCGGTCACCCGGCCCGAGGAACCGGCCGGCGGCTCCAGGTTGCCGTGCAGGTCGTTGAACGACAGCAGCTGCACGTCCTGGTAGCGCGGCTTGTTCTTGCCGGGCTTCTGCGACTGCGCCTCACCGGCACTCGCCGGGATCGCGGCGGCCAGCGCCCCGACGGTCGCCAGGCCGGCCGCGACGGCGAGGATCCGGTTACGACGACTTCTGCGCCGCCGCGCTTGGGGTGTGGCTGACATGTGCCCCCCTGGGCTCGTGAGGAGTAAGAGAACGAGAGAAACGTAAGAACAGGCCCCGTCGGCCCGAAGCGTAGGGTCAACGCGCGTAGCGCGACAGGGGGTTCCTGGTTACGACCTGGTTGCCATCAAGGAGGACTGGTGACGAAAGGGGGCGAACAGCGTGCCCCAAAGGGGCGCGGGGAACTGCGCGACCAGCCACATTCAGGCCGCACCCGCCAGACGCCAGAACCGCCCACCCCATAGGCGCCCCCCCGCGGAGCTAACCTCGTACCCATGACCAGCGACGACACGGCCCAGCCCAGCGGAGCGCGCCGCATCGAGACAAGCCTGGACCTCACCCCCGACCAAACGGCGGCCGTCCTCACCCTGCTGGCCGAAGCCGCGCAGGTCGACGGCCAGCAGGCGGTCTCCGAGCAGGGCCGCCTCCAGCTCCGCGGCGGCCCCCGGGAAGGCGTGGCCCATCTCCTCCTCACCGTCGGCGACACCCTCGTCGGCTACGCCCAGCTGGAGGACACCGACCCCATCGAGGCGCCCGCCGCCGAGCTGGTGGTGCACCCCTCCCACCGGGGCCACGGCCACGGCCGGGCGCTGGGCTCCGCGCTGCTCGCCGAGTCCGGCAAGCGGCTGCGCGTCTGGGCGCACGGCGGCCACTCCGCCGCCCGCCATCTCGCCCAGGTCCTCGGCCTCACCCTGTTCCGCGAACTCCGGCAGATGCGCCGCTCCCTGGCCGATTTCGACCCTCCCGAGCCGGTGCTCCCGGACGGTGTCACCGTGCGCGCCTTCCGCCCCGGCGAGGACGACACGGCCTGGCTCGCCGCGAACGCGGAGGCCTTCGCCCACCACCCCGAGCAGGGCTCCCTCGGCCAGCGCGACCTGGACGACCGCAAGGCCGAACCCTGGTTCGACCCGGCGGGCTTCTTCCTGGCCCACCGGGGCGGGGAACTGATCGGCTTCCACTGGACGAAGGCGCACGCCGCCGAGCAGCTCGGCGAGGTGTACGTCGTCGGCGTACGCCCCGGCGCCCAGGGCGGCGGCCTCGGCAAGGCCCTCACCACGATCGGCCTGCGCCACCTCGCCGCCCAGGGCCTGCCCACCGCGATGCTCTACGTCGACGCGGACAACAAGGCGGCGGTGACGGTGTACGAGCGCCTGGGCTTCGTGACGTACGAGACGGACCTGATGTACCGCTCGGAGACATAGCGCGCGACCAGAGCTTGTCCACAGGCAGGGGGCGGTGTTGTTGACACCGCCCCCTCTCTTGCACCACCCTTTCACTACTCAATTAGTGAAAGGGTGGTTGTCCGAGTGGTCGAGTACCGCATCGACCGGCGCAGCGGTGTCGCCACCTATGTGCAGATCGTCCAGCAGACCAAACAGGCCCTGCGACTGGGCCTGCTGGAGCCCGGCGACAAGCTCCCCACGGCCCGCGAGGTCGTGGAGGCCACCGCGATCAACCCGAACACGGTGCTGAAGGCCTATCGCGAGCTGGAGCGCGAGGGCCTGGTCGAGGCCCGCCGCGGCCTCGGCACGTTCGTACGGAAGTCACTGGGCGCCACGCCCGTCGACTCCCCGCTGCGGGCCGAGCTGGGCGCATGGGCCGTACGGGCCCGTGAGACCGGACTCGAACGGGACGACGTGGAGGCGCTCTTCGCCTCCGTCCTGGACGAACACTTCACGAAGGACCGGCAGTTCACGAACGACCGCCGGTTCACGAACGACCGCCGGTTCACGAAGGACCGGCAGTTCACGAAAGACCAGCAGGACCCACAGGACCAGGGGGACGAAGCATGACCGGGACCGCTATGGAAGCGGCCGCGCTCGGCAAGAAGTTCGGGTGGCGGCAGGGGGGCTGGGCGCTGCGCGACTGCACGCTGCGGCTGCCGACGGGGCGGGTGTGCGCGCTCGTCGGACCGAACGGCGCGGGCAAGTCGACACTCCTGGCCCACGCGGCCGGACTGCTCGCCCCCACCGAGGGCGCCATCAGCGTGCTGGGGACGACCCCGGAGGCGGCCCGCGAGCGCATCGCGTACGTCGCCCAGGACAAGCCCCTGTACCCGCAGTTGACCGTCGACGAGACCCTGCGGCTGGGGCATGAGCTGAACCCCCGGCGCTGGGACGCGGCCGTCGCCGGGCGGGTGGTGGACGAGGGCGGGCTGAACCGGCACGCCAAGATCCGCTCCCTCTCCGGCGGCCAGCGCACCCGGGTCGCGCTCGCCCTCGCCCTGGGCAAGCGGCCCGAACTGCTGCTCCTGGACGAGCCGATGGCCGATCTCGACCCGCTCGCCCGGCACCAGCTGATGGGCACCCTGCTCGCGGACTCCGCCGAGCACGGCACCACGGTTGTCATGTCCTCGCACGTGGTGGCCGAACTGGAGGGTTCCTGCGACCACTTGCTCCTGCTGGGCGCCGGACGCGTCCGACTCGCGGGCCCGCTGGACGAGGTGCTCGCCGCGCACACCCTGGTCACCGGCCCGGCCGGCGATCTCGCCCCGCACACGGTCGTCGAGTCCCGCACGACGGGACGTCAGCTCACCGCGCTCATCCGCCCGCGGGGCCCGGTCGGCCCCGGCTGGCAGACCGCCGAACCGACCCTGGAGGAGCTGGTCCTCGCCCACTTGAGGGCACCGGACGCGCCGGGGCTCAGCATCGAGGACCCGGGCCACGACGAGGACGACGGCGAAGGCGGCGGGAGCGGGGGCGGGGTCGACCTCGCCGCCGGGACGAACGGCGCGGGGACGCGGGAGGCGGCCGTATGAGCACCACGACCACCACGACCACCACGACCACCGAGACGGTCGGCACCGCCCCCGCCGGGGACCCGGCCCCCGCCCCGGCCCTGACCCCGGCCCGGGGACTGATCCGGGTCGTGCTCCGCGTACATCAGTCCGCCCTGTGGTTCTGGGGGCTGCTGGTGGGCCTCGCCGCCGCCGGGCTGCTGTGGGCCGCCGGGCCGGGGGTGGACGCGGTCTGGGCGGAGTACGTGCGGAGGGGCTGCGCGGCCGACTACTGCGAGCTGGGCGCCCCGTACAGCCGGTACGAACTGGTGGTCGGCCTCTGCCTCGCGCTTCTCGCCATCTCCCCGGCCCTGATCGGCGCCTGGGCGGGCGGCGCGCTCATCGCCCGCGAGCTGGAGAGCGGCACGGCGAAGCTGGCCTGGACCCAGTCCGTCACCCCGGTCCGCTGGTTCGCCGCCAAGCTCGCGGTCCCGGCCGCCCTGATCGTCACGGGGACGGTCCTGCTGACCCTGCTGAACCGCCTGGTGTGGTGGCGCGAGGAGCGGCTGCGGGAGGCGTACGGGACCCGGAACTGGTTCGAGTCCAGCACCTTCATGGGCCACGGCACCCTCGCCACGGCCTACGCCCTGCTGGGCCTCGCGGTCGGCGTGGTCGCCGGTCTGCTGCTGCGCCGCGCGCTCCCCGCCCTCGCCGTCGGCGTCGCGGGCACCGCCGTCCTGGCGGGCGCGCTCCAGCTCAACCGCCATCTGCTGTGGCCGGTCGAGACCGTCGTCTCCAAGACCGAGGAACGGGACTGGACGGGCGAGCTGGTCGACCGCGGCTTCGTCACCGCGACGGGCGAGCGCATCTCTGACGTGAAGTTCACGGACGAGGTCCGCGGCCGGTTCGAAGACGCCGTCTCCTTCTACGCCGACTTCCACCCCTCCTCCCACTTCTGGCCCCTCCAACTCGTCGAGACCGCCATCGTCCTCACCGTCACCGCCCTGCTGGTGTGGGCCGCGTTCCGGCTGCTGCGCCGCGCCACGGGAGGCACCTCATGACCGCCGCGACCGCGCCCGCCGCCCCTGCGGGCCCCGCCACCCCTCCGGGCCCCGCCCGCCGCGGCCCGCGTCCGCGCGGCCCGGTCTGGACCGTGCTGCGCCTGCACCGCCCGGCCCTGCTGGTGTGGGGCGCGTACGTCCTGGGCATGGCGGGATGGATGCTCTGGCTGCGGATCGTGACCCTGGACGGGGTCCGGCGGGACAGCGACTCGTGCGCGAGGAACGGCGGGTGCGTCGACATCGAGTCCGCGATGTCGTACGGCACGGCCCTGAGCACGATCGGCACGCTCGTCTCCTACCTCTGCTACGGCGTGGCCGCCTGGGCCGGGGCCGCGCTGATCGGCCGCGAGCTGGAGCGGGGCACGGCACAGCTGGCCTGGACCCAGTCGGTCACCCCGACGCGCTGGCTGACCGCCAAACTGGCGCTGCCCGCCGTCGCACTCGTCCTCGGCACCACCGTCCTGGTCCTGCTCTACCGCTCGGCCTGGGCGGCGGACCGGAGCATCCTGGGCGACGAGTGGTACTACCCCGACCCGATGGTGAACCGAGGCCCCCTGCTCGTGGCGTACGCCCTGTGCGCGCTGGCGGTGGGCGCCCTGGCGGGCCTCGCCCTGAAGCGCGCGCTGCCGGCGCTCGCCGTGTCCCTGGGCTTCATGGTCTGGTTCCACCTGTGGCTCGACGAGCTGACCCCCGAGCTGTGGCCCGCCACGACGCTCACCGGCACCGCCGCGAGCCGACTACCGATGACGGCGGAGCAGCTGGACCTGGGCGCGATCACCGCCACGGGCGCCCGCGTCGACGACCTGACCTGCTTCGACGCCGACGCCGACATCGACTACACCAGATGCGTGAGCGGGAAGGGCTTCACCGACCTGTACGCCGAGGTGCACCCGGAATCCCACTTCTGGCCCCTGCACCTGATGACGACCGGCATCGTCCTCGCCGTCGCCCTCCTCGCCACCACCGCCACCTTCCTCCTGCTGCGCCGCCGCGCCCGCTGACGAACGGCCGGCCCCCTTCCGGGCACGCCCCTCCTACGGGGGGAGGGGCGTGCCCGGATGCGTACGGAAGGTGAACGGCGTACGGAAGGTGAACGGCGCGCGTGGGCGGAACGGCGCGCGCCGGGGCCTTTCCCCGCGCCTCCGCGGAACCGGCGGTCCTCCCTGCGCTATCCCGCACGTAAGGTCGCCGTAACCGGTGATTCAGACGACCTTGCGACGCTTCCGCAATGAACCCCGTCGTGCCCGAGCCCTCGCCTCCCCCACGCAACGGCCCAAGCAACGGGAAGAGCGCGGGGAGCGGCCCCCGTGCGACCGTCCCCGTCGCCCCGCGGCACCCCGCCGGCGTCGTGGACGTCGTCGCGCGCATCGACGCGGACATCGCCGAGAACGAGGCGGCGAACGCCTCCTCACCCGTCCCGGCACTCCCACCGGCCCTGTCCGACGCGCCGGTGACGCTCGCGGCGCGGAAGAATAGTGCCATGAGCCAGTCCAACGCCCAGGCAGACCAGGTCCAGCACGCACAGCCGACCGTCGGCTCCATAACCGGCCACCGCCCGCACACGGTGTCGGCCGCGGTCTCCGACCTGGAACCCGACATCGACGCCGACCTCGACGGATACGAGGAGGAGGAGTACGACGGCGAGAAGCTGCCGCAGGGCCGCTTCCTCGACCGGGAGCGCAGCTGGCTCGCCTTCAACGAACGCGTCCTGGAACTGGCCGAGGACCCGAACACCCCCCTGCTCGAACGGGCGAACTTCCTGGCCATCTTCGCCAGCAACCTCGACGAGTTCTTCATGGTCCGGGTGGCCGGTCTGAAGCGCCGTATCGCCACCGGCGTGGCCACCCGCTCCGCCTCCGGCCTGCAGCCCCGCGAGGTGCTGGAGATGATCTGGGCCCGCTCCCGCGAACTGATGGCCCGGCACGCCGCCTGCTTCCACGAGGACGTCGCCCCGGCGCTGGCCGAGGAGGGCGTGCACCTGGTCCGCTGGAGCGAACTGGCCGAGAAGGAGCAGGCCCGCCTGTTCACCCTCTTCCGGCACCAGATCTTCCCGGTCCTGACACCGCTGGCCGTCGACCCGGCGCACCCCTTCCCGTACATCTCGGGCCTCTCCCTGAACCTGGCCGTGCGGGTGCAGAACCCGGTGACGGGCACCTCGCACTTCGCCCGGGTCAAGGTCCCGCCGCTGCTCTCCCGCTTCCTGGAGGCCTCCCCGGGCCGGTACGTCCCGCTGGAGGACGTGATCGGCGCCCATCTGGAGGAGCTGTTCCCGGGCATGGAGGTGCTGGAGCACCACGCCTTCCGGGTCACCCGCAACGAGGACCTGGAGGTCGAGGAGGACGACGCCGAGAACCTCCTCCAGGCCCTGGAGAAGGAGCTGATGCGGCGCCGCTTCGGGCCGCCGGTGCGCCTGGAGGTCGAGGAGAACATCAACCAGGAGGTCCTGGACCTGCTGGTGCGCGAGCTGAAGATCAAGGAGTCCGAGGTCTACCCGCTGACCGGGCCCCTGGACCTCACCGGCCTCTTCCGTATCGCCTCCCTGGACCGGCCGGAGCTGAAGTACCGCAAGTTCGTCGCGGGCGTGCACCGCGATCTGGCCGAGGTCGAGTCGGCGTCCGCGCCCGACATCTTCGCCGCCCTGCGCAACCGGGACGTGCTGCTGCACCACCCGTACGACTCCTTCTCGACGTCGGTGCAGGCGTTCCTGGAGCAGGCGGCCGAGGACCCGGACGTCCTGGCGATCAAGCAGACCCTGTACCGCACCTCCGGCGACTCCCCCATAGTCAACGCGCTCATCGACGCGGCCGAGGCCGGCAAGCAGGTCCTCGTCCTGGTCGAGATCAAGGCCCGCTTCGACGAGCACGCCAACATCAAGTGGGCCCGCAAGCTGGAGGAGGCCGGCTGCCATGTCGTCTACGGCCTGGTCGGTCTCAAGACCCACTGCAAGCTCTCCCTGGTGGTCCGTCAGGAGGGCGACACCCTCCGCCGCTACAGCCATGTCGGCACGGGCAACTACCACCCGAAGACGGCCCGGCTGTACGAGGACCTGGGCGTGCTCACCTCGGACCCGCAGGTCGGCGCGGACCTCTCCGACCTCTTCAACCGGCTCTCCGGCTACTCGCGCCGCGAGACCTACCGCCGTCTCCTCGTCGCGCCCAAGTCCCTGCGCGACGGGCTGATCGCCCGCGTCAACAAGGAGGTCCAGCACCACCGTGCCGGACGTCCCGCACACGTCCGTATCAAGGTCAACTCGATCGTGGACGAGGCGCTCATCGACTCGCTGTACCGGGCCTCCCAGGCGGGCGTGCCGGTCGACGTCTGGGTGCGCGGCATATGCGCCATCCGCCCCGGTGTCCCCGGCCTCTCGGAGAACGTCCGGGTCCGCTCGGTCCTCGGCCGCTTCCTCGAACACTCGCGGATCTTCATCTTCGGCAACGGCGGCGAGCCGGAGGTGTGGTTCGGCAGCGCCGACATGATGCACCGCAACCTCGACCGCCGGATCGAGGCCCTGATCCGGATCACCGACCCGGCCCACCGGGCGGCGCTCAACCGCCTGCTGGAGACCGGTATGTCCGACACGACCTCCTCCTGGCACCTCGGTCCCGACGGCGAGTGGATCCGGCACTCCACCGACGCGGACGGCCAGCCCCTGCGCAACGTCCAGGAGATGCTCATTGACGCCCGGAGGCGCCGGCGTGGCACAGCAACACCTTGACCCCACGAACCCCACGGCCGTACCCGCCGACGCCGTCGCCGGCTATCTGCGGGCCCAGGCCACGGAGTTCCTCCGCGCGCTGCGCACCCACCGGGAGACCGGCGGGGGCGCGGCGGCGGGTGCCGAGGAGTCCACCGACGCGGCGCTGGCCCTGCGCCGCTCGGCCCGCCGCATCAGCGGCACGCTGCACACCTTCCGGCCCCTCCTCGACACGGACTGGTCGGAGTCCCTCCGCCCCGAACTGGCCTGGCTGTCGGGCGCCTTGGGCCGCGAACACGCCTACGCGGCCCGCCTGGACCGCCTGGTGACAGCCCTGAACCGCCTGTCGGGAGCGGCCCCGTTCCCGGCCCAGGCGACCCTCCCGGCCCGCACCGCCCCCGGCTCGGCGGGCACCCGCGCCGGCTCCACCGCCGCCGGCAGCCGCTCCACCACCGCCGCCCCCGCCACCGCAGGCCCGGGTACCCGCCCCACGGCCACCCCCGACCGCGGCAGCCTGACCGTCGGCGCGGCCAAGGCGGGCGCCCTCCTCGACCGCCAGCTCACCCTGGCCCGCACCCGGGCCCACTCGGCGGCCCTCCAGGCCCTCGGCTCGTCCCGCTTCCACGCCGTCGCCGACAGCGTCGCCGTCCTCGCCAGCGAGGTCCCCCTCACCCCCGCCGCCCCCGCCGCGGACCTGCGGCCCCTCGCCGCCGCCGCCCACGACCGCCTCCGCGACGCGGTCACCGGCCTCCCGCTGCACACGGCCGGCCACCCCTACAACGCCGAGGCCCTCGTCCACGGCCTCTCCCCGGACACCGCGCCCCACCCCCAGGACGCCCCCTGGCACCAGGTACGACTGCTGCTCCGCCTGCACCGCTACGCCCTGGAGGTGCTGCACCCCGGCGCCGTCCCGGTCGACGTCCGCCTCCTCACGGCCGGCGAGGCCCTCAACCGCCACCGCGACGCCTCCGAGGCGGCCTCCGCCGCGGCCTCCGCCGCCCGCACCCCCCGGATCGCCCCGGCCACGGCCTACACCCTCGGCGTCCTCCACGCCGACCAGCGCCACGAGGTGGAGGCGTCCCGGTTCGCGTTCCAGCAGTCCTGGCAGAAGGAGGCGGTGAGCACGTCGTGACCGAGACCCCGGACCCCGTCGTCCGGGCTGGCGGGCTGCGTCCTGTGGCGCCGCTCCCCCGACGGCGAGGACCTGCAGATCTGCCTGGTCCACCGGCCGAAGTACGACGAGTCGTGTGATCTCTGGGAAGGGTGCAGAAAACTGCTGGTCAGAGGCGCAACGAGATCGAGGTAGTGATGGACGTCACACCACTGGTACGTGCCGCAGGCTGCGCCCTGTGGCGTCGGTCGTCCTCCGGGGAGGGCATCGAGCTGGCCTTGGTCTACCGGCCGAAGTGGTCGGACTGGTCCTTGCCGAAGGGAAAGCTCAAGCGCGACGAAGACGCTCGTGACGGCGCCCTCCGCGAAGTCCTGGAGGAAACCGGCATGCACTGCGCTCTCGGCCCGGAGCTCCCGACCGTCCACTACACCGACCACCAGGGGCGCCCCAAGCAAGTGCGCTATTGGGCGGCCGAAGCGACCAATGGCACCTTCACCCCCAACCGCGAAGTCTCCCAACTCCTCTGGCTGCCCCCTGAGGCGGCTGCGCGGCACCTCACACACGAGAGGGACCGAACGATGGTGTCCACTCTCCTCGACGCCTTGCACAAGGCCGGGACGAACCATTGAGAAGTCGCCGACCGACCAACACAGAGAGCCCCACTCGGCATCGCCGAGCGGGGCTCTTCACATCTGTTCGGGCGGGGCGATCAGTGATCGCTCTCCTCGGGAACCGCCGTCGAGTCGAATAGGGCCTTCAGGCTTCCCGGCTGTTCAGGGGGCGGCTCGGGCGCACGCTCCAACTCCGCCGCAAACCACTCGTCGAGAGGTACGGCAACTTTCCCTTCCCACATGGACTCCGCTCCGGTGCTCATACCGCGACCCCCACGGGAATGGTCCGGCTGCCCTCGCCGACATGGACTCCGCATGCCGATGACGCGTCAACCGGCGTTCCTGAAGTGATATTTGGCTCTATTTTCGAGCAGGGAAAAGGTGAAGGATCAGGACGGGAATGGCCCTCGCCCAGCGCGACGACGGCCACACAGATCCCGTGTCACTTCCGGCCCGACATCCCGGGACCGTCGAGTGCCGAGCACCCGACCCCCTGAACGACGGCCGTTCACACCCACTGCCCCCCAGCAGGAAAGCGAAGCCATGAAGAAGACCACGAGAGCACTCGCCATAGCCGCCGTCATCGGCACCGCCGGAATCGCCGCGGCCACTCCCGCGTCCGCCGCCGGCTGGCAGACTTCGGGCGGCGAGGTGACTGGAACCGGCTGGGAACCGAGTCGTGATGCCGCCGTCGACGAAGGCAGGTGGGCGGCGCTAGGCCAGTGCAGTTCCGGCCTCGGCTCGCTGAAGTCCCGGGAAACGTGGGCTTCCGGTGGCGGCTGGTGGTCCATCTCCGTCTACGTCTGCTACTGACACCTCACCGGCGCCCCACTGCGCAGACGTGCCGCCCGGCGTTCCCTGCGACCGCCGCCACGCAATACCCCCACGTCACGCAGGGCCCGCCAAGTGCCCCTCCGCGTCCGTACGGGCCAGACTCCTGGCCCGGCGGGCCGGACCACGCCACCCACAGTTGCATCTCGCCACACAGAACCGCCCCTGCTCGACGGTGACCGTGCGGTGCTCGTGCGGGGATATCGGCTCGTCCTGATGCGCCACACCAACAACGTTACCCAGGGCAAGCACCCGCGCCCCGTAAGGGGCGCGGGGAACTGCGCGAGAAGCCCCACCGGACCCGCACCCGCACCCCCGAGCCCTTGGGCGCCGCCCCCAGCGTGACAACCACCCCCGGCCGTCGTTATCCGAAACGACCACAAGAACCCGGCACGACCCGGCAGGGGATGGCGATGGTGACGCGGCGGCACACCAGGACGAGCGCGGCCCTCGTCGCGGCGGGACTCGTGGCCGGCGTCACCGGCTGCGCCGGCCCCGGCACCGACGACGACTCCCTCCCCACCGACCCGGTCGACCTGATGCACCGCGCCGCCCCCACCCTCGTCCGCGCGGGCAGCTCCAAGGCCCGTACGGAGATGGAGATGGCCACCGGCGGCACCCGTGTGACCATCCACGGCGAGGGCGTCTACGACTACGGTCGCCGGCTCGGCCGGCTCAAGGTGCTCCTCCCGCACGACCCCGCCGGCCGCAGCGAACACCGCCCGATCACCGAACTCCTCGCCCCCGGCGCCCTGTTCATGAAGAACCGGGGCGCGGGCGTCCCCGCCGACAAATGGGTCCGCGTCGACACGGGCACCCTCTCCGACGGCAATCTGGTCACCGGCGGCGCCACCGACCCGTTCGCGGCGGCCGAGGTGCTGCGCGGGGCGCGCACGGCGGAGTACATCGGGGAGACCGAGATCGACGGCACCCGGGTCCGGCACTACCGGGGCACCGCCGATCTCACGACGGCCTCCCGCGCGGCCTCCGAGGGGAACCGGGCCCCGCTGCGCGCCGCGGCCCGGGGCTTCGCCACCGCCCGGGTCCCCTTCGACGCCTATCTCGACGACGAGGGCCGTATCCGCAAGGTCCGCCACCGCTTCAGCTTCGTCAACGGCGCACAACCGGGCACCATCGCCGTCGCCTCGACAACCCTGCTGTACGACTTCGGCGTCCCCGTCGCCGTACGGCTGCCGCGCCCCGAGGACATCTACGCCGGGAAGATCGCGGAGGAGTAGCCCCGAGGTGGAGCCGAAAGTACCGGGCTGGAAATGGTCCGTTGGTGCCATGCGCGGGCCATGGGCCGCTGCCTAACCTAGGAGTCGGTGACGGCGGAGAAGAGGTGATGCGCGTGGCTCCGGCAGGCGGTACGGCGGTTCAGGACCACGTGGCCCTCGCCGAGATCGAGCTCTGCGGCGACCTCATCATCGCGGCCTCGACCACCGACGGCGACCGCCTCAGCCACGACCGCATCGACGAGGTGCTGCGTGTCCGGGAAGAGCGCGCCCACGAGGACGAACCGCCCCGCTAGCGGACGTCCACACAGGGAGCCGTGGCCGAAAACCGACCCCGGCGCCCCCACCCCCGGAACCTCAGGTCCGCAGCAGCCGCCCGATCGCCTTCGTGGCCTCCTCCACCTTCGCGTCGACCTCGGCGCCGCCCTTCAGGGCCGCGTCGGCGACGCAGTGCCGCAGATGCTCCTCCAGGAGCTGGAGCGCGAAGGACTGCAGGGCCTTGGTGGAGGCGGAGACCTGGGTGAGTATGTCGATGCAGTAGACGTCGTCGTCGACCATCCGCTGCAGCCCACGGATCTGCCCCTCGATGCGCCGCAGACGCTTGAGATGCTCGTCCTTCTGTTTGTGGTACCCGTGGATTCCGCGGTCGTGGTCGGTCACGACGTCCGGCACCGCACCGCCCGCGGCGTCCACGGCGGAGGGAACCTCGGCGCCGGCCCCTGTGGTCGTCATCGCAGCCTCCAGACATATACCCCTACCGGGTATATGGTAGCGAACTTTGGCGGGTATACGCCCTGCGGGCGGCCCCCCTGCCGGTAAATATGCCTGATGGGCGACACTGGGGGACGGCCCATTAGCCGTGGCCGGATGATGCGCCTAGCATCAGCCTGACCGAAACCAATGCATACCGAGGACCCCACGTGCGCTTTCGTCTGACCCCCAGGGAGACGAGCTTCTACGACATGTTCGCCGCGTCCGCGGACAACATCGTCACGGGCTCGAAACTCCTCATGGAACTGCTCGGGGCGGACACCGCCGGCCGGGCCGAGATCGCAGAGCGTATGCGGGCCGCTGAACACGCCGGTGACGACGCCACACACGCGATCTTCCACCAACTGAACTCCTCGTTCATCACGCCCTTCGACCGCGAGGACATCTACTCCCTCGCGTCCTCCCTCGACGACATCATGGACTTCATGGAGGAGGCCGTCGACCTGGTCGTCCTCTACAACGTGGAGGAACTGCCCAAGGGCGTCGAGCAGCAGATCGAGGTCCTGGCGCGCGCCGCCGAGCTGACCGCCGAGGCGATGCCCAACCTCCGCACGATGGACAACCTCACCGAGTACTGGATCGAGGTGAACCGGCTGGAGAACCAGGCGGACCAGATCCACCGCAAGCTCCTGGCCCACCTCTTCAACGGCAAGTACGACGCCATCGAGGTCCTCAAGCTCAAGCAGATCGTGGATGTGCTGGAGGAGGCGGCGGACGCGTTCGAGCACGTGGCGAACACGGTGGAGACCATCGCCGTCAAGGAGTCCTGACCCCTTCATGGACACCTTCGCTCTGGTCGTGACCATCGGGGTCGCGCTCTTCTTCACGTACACCAACGGCTTCCACGACTCCGCGAACGCCATCGCGACCTCGGTGTCGACCCGTGCGCTGACGCCCCGCGCGGCGCTCGCCATGGCCGCGGTCATGAACCTGGTCGGTGCCTTCCTCGGCAGCGGCGTCGCCAAGACGGTCAGTGAAGGGCTGATCTCCACACCCGAGGGCTCCAAGGGGATGGGCATCCTCTTCGCGGCGCTGGTCGGCGCGATCACCTGGAACCTCGTCACCTGGTACTTCGGCCTGCCCTCGTCCTCCTCCCACGCGCTGTTCGGCGGCATGGTGGGCGCGGCGCTCGCGGGCGGTACGACGGTCTACTGGTCCGGCGTCCTCGAAAAGGTCGTCATCCCGATGTTCGTGTCACCGGTGGTCGGCCTGGTCGTCGGCTATCTGGTGATGGCGGCGATCATGTGGATCTTCCGCCGGGCCAACCCGCACAAGGCCAAGCGCGGTTTCCGTATCGCGCAGACCGTGTCGGCGGCCGGTATGGCCCTCGGGCACGGTCTCCAGGACGCCCAGAAGACGATGGGCATCGTCGTGATGGCCCTGGTCATCGCGGACGTCGAGGACTACGGCGACCCGATCCCGGTCTGGGTGAAGATCGTCTGCGCGGTGATGCTCTCGCTCGGCACCTACGCGGGCGGCTGGCGCATCATGCGCACCCTCGGCCGGAAGATCATCGAACTCGACCCGCCGCAGGGCTTCGCCGCCGAGACCACCGGCGCGTCGATCATGTTCATCACGGCCTTCATCTTCAAGGCCCCCATCTCCACGACCCACATCATCACCTCGGCGATCATGGGCGTCGGCGCCACCAAGCGCATCAACGCCGTGCGCTGGGGCGTCGCCAAGAACATCATCCTCGGCTGGTTCATCACCATGCCGGCCGCCGCCCTGGTGGCCGCGACAAGCTTCTGGATCGTGAACCTGGCGTTCCTGTAGACCCGAGGGGCACCTCGCCCCGGGCTCGCCCCGAACGAGGACGGGCCCGCCCCCGGGAGCCGGGGGCGGGCCCTTTACCTACCTCGCGGCGGCACCGCCATGCAGCACCGCGAGGGGTTCCTTGGAGACGTCGGCCTAGCCGAAGCGCCCGGAGATGTAGTCCTCCGTGGCCTGGACGGACGGGTTGGAGAAGATCCGCTCCGTGTCGTCTATCTCGATGAGCTTGCCGGGCTGGCCGACCGCCGCGAGGTTGAAGAAGGCCGTGCGGTCCGAGACACGCGCCGCCTGCTGCATGTTGTGCGTCACGATGACGATCGTGAACTGCTCCTTCAGCTCACCGATGAGGTCCTCGATGGCGAGTGTCGAGATCGGGTCCAGCGCGGAGCACGGCTCGTCCATGAGCAGCACCTTCGGCTCAACCGCGATCGCGCGGGCGATGCACAGCCGCTGCTGCTGACCACCGGAGAGACCCGAACCGGGCTTGTTCAGGCGGTCCTTGACCTCGTTCCAGAGGTTCGCGCCCTTGAGGGACTTCTCGACGATCTCGTCCAACTCGGACTTCTTCTTGCCGCCGACCAGCTTCAGGCCCGCCGCCACGTTGTCGTAGATCGACATCGTGGGGAACGGGTTCGGACGCTGGAAGACCATGCCGACCTCACGCCGTACGGAGACCGGGTCGACCCCGGCGCCGTACAGGTTCTCGTCGTCGAGCATGACCTTGCCCTCGACACGGCCGCCCGGCGTGACCTCGTGCATCCGGTTCAGCGTGCGCAGGAACGTGGACTTGCCGCAGCCGGAGGGGCCGATGAAGGCCGTCACCGTACGGGGCTCGATGGCCATCGAGATGTCCTCGATGGCGCGGAAGGAGCTGTAGTAGGCGTTGAGGCCGCTGACGTCGATTCGCTTGGCCATGTGGATCACTGCTTCTTTCGCGAGGAATTCGCGGGGAATTCGGGGGATCTGGTCGCTGTATGGCCGCGTCAGCGACCGGCCACGCGGCGGAGCCGCATGATTGTCATCGTGGCGCCTTCCAGCGGGCGATGCCGCGGGCCGCCAGGTTCAGGATCATGATGAAGGCGATCAGCGTCAGCGACGCCGCCCAGGCACGGTCGTACGCCGCTCCGGAACCGCCGCTCTGCTGGAACTGCAGATAGATGTACATCGGCAGCGAGGCCTGCGGACCCTCGAACGGGTTCGCGTTGATGTAGGACGAACCCCACACCAGCAGCAGGACCGGAGCGGTCTCACCGGCGATACGGGCGACCGCGAGCATCACACCTGTCGTGATACCACCGATGGCGGTCGGCAGCACGATTTTGAGGATGGTCCGCCACTTCGGCACGCCCAGCGCCAGCGAGGCCTCGCGCAGCTCGTTCGGGACGAGCTTGAGCATCTCCTCGGTGGAGCGGACGACGACCGGCAGCATCAGGATCGTCAGCGCCATCGCGCCGGCGAAACCGGAGTAGCCCATGTCCAGGATCAGGATCCAGGTGCTGAGGATGAACAGGCCCGCGACGATCGACGGGATGCCCGTCATGACGTCGACGAAGA
Source organism: Streptomyces phaeolivaceus (assembly GCF_009184865.1). Taxonomy (NCBI): domain Bacteria; kingdom Bacillati; phylum Actinomycetota; class Actinomycetes; order Kitasatosporales; family Streptomycetaceae; genus Streptomyces; species Streptomyces phaeolivaceus. The sequence goes on from NZ_CP045096.1 coordinate 4,708,685, forward strand.
AGGTGACCGCCTGGGCGAGCCGGCCCCGGCCGTACTCGACCAGGTAGATCGCGGTCAGCACACCGATCGGCACGGAGATGGCGGTGGCGATGCCGACCTGCTCCAGGGTGCCGAGGATGGCGTGGTAGATACCGCCGCCGGGCTCGGAGACGGCGACCACACCCATCGAGTGGCTGAGGAAGTAGCCGTCGAGGACCTTCACACCGCGCGCGACGGTCTCCCAGACGAGGGAGGCCAGCGGGATGACGGCGAGCAGGAAGGCGACCCAGACGACGCTGGTCGCGACCCGGTCCTTGGCCTGCCGCTTGCCCTCGACGCGCGCGGCGATGACGTAGGAGCCGAGGACGAAGAGGATGCCGGCGATCAGGGCCCACTGGATGGAGCTTTCGAGGCCGGCCACGGCGCTGATGCCGAGGCCCAGCGCGACCGAGCCGGCGGCGACCGCCCACGCGAACCACTTGGGCAGGGACGCGGCACGCAGGGTGCTCGGGCCCTTCGGGGTGAGAGTTGCGTTGCTCATCCGTTGGCCCCCGAGAACTCCTTGCGGCGGGCGATGATCAGTCGGGCCGCGCCATTGACCAGCAGGGTGATGACGAACAGGACCAGACCGGAGGCGATCAGGGCGTCGCGGCCCATGTCGGTGGCCTCGCTGAACTTGCTGGCGATGTTCTGGGCGAAGGTGCCGCCGCCCGGGTCGAGCAGGCTGAGGTTGATCTCGAAGCTGGACGACAGGACCATCGCGACGGCCATGGTCTCGCCGAGCGCGCGGCCGAGGCCGAGCATCGAGGCGGAGATCACGCCGGAGCGGCCGAAGGGCAGCACCGCCATGCGGATGACCTCCCAGCGGGTCGCGCCGAGGGCCAGGGCGGCCTCCTCGTGCATCTGCGGCACCTGCCGGAAGACCTCACGGCTCACGTTGGTGATGATCGGCAGGATCATGATCGCGAGCAGGATGCCGACGGTGAGCAGCGAGCGCGGGGCGCCGCCCTCCCACGAGAGGATGCCGGTCCAGCCGAGGTAGTCGTTCAGCCAGCCGTAGAGGCCGTCGAGCTGCGGTACGAGGACCAGGATGCCCCAGAGGCCGTACACGATGGACGGCACGGCGGCGAGCAGGTCGATCACGTACGCGATGGGGCCGCCGAGCCTGCGCGGGGCGTAGTGCGTGATGAAGAGGGCGATACCGACCGCTACCGGCACGGCGATGGCCATCGCGATGAGCGACGAGACGATCGTGCCGAAGGCGAGGACGGCGATGCCGAACTCCGGCGGGACCCCGGTGGGGTTCCACTCGAAGGTCGTGAAGAAGTTGGCCTCGTCCTTGCTGATCGCGAGCACGGCGCGGTAACTGAGGAACACGGCGATGGCCGCCATGAGCACAAGGAGGAAGATGCCAGAACCTCTGGAGAGGCCCAGGAAGACCCGGTCGCCGGGACGGGTGACGCCGCGGGCGGCGCGCTTCTCGTCGGCGGTCTCGGAAGTCGATGGGGTGGGGGGTGCGGGAGTGTCTTTGGTCGATATGTCCATCAGGTTCTCCGGTCTGCGGAGCCGTCGTCGTGCGGGCGGCGGCTCGGGGCGGAGCCGCCCGCGGTGGCGGAGGACTCCTGGCGGCGGTGCACCGGACGGTGCGGCCCGGTCCCGTCGGGGACCGGACCGCACTCAGGTCAGCTCAGTTCCGAGATGGTCGTACGGACCTTGGTGATGATCTCCGGCGGCATCGGGGCGTACCCGGCCTCGGAGAGCAGCGCCTGGCCGTCCTCGGACGCGATGTAGGTGAGGAAGGACTTGGTGGCGGGCAGGGTGTCCGCCTTGTTGCCCTTGTCACAGACGATCTCGTAGGTGACGAGGGTGATCGGGTAGGCGCCCTCGGCGGTGGGCTTGTAGTTCAGCTCCAGCGCCAGGTCCTTGCCCGTGCCTACGACCTTGGCCTCGGAGATGGCCTTGGTGGCGTTCTCGACGGTCGCCTTGACCGGCTCGGCGGCGTCGGTCTTGACGTCGACCGTGCTGATGCCGTCCTTGGCGTAGGAGAGCTCCATGTAGGAGATCGCGCCCTTGGTGTCCGTCACGCCCTGCGCGACACCGGAGGAGCCCTGCGCGGACTGGCCGCCCTTGGCCTGCCAGGCCTTGCCGCCCTCGTACTTCCACTGGTCGGGGGCCGCGGCGATCAGGTACTTGGTGAAGTTGTCCGTGGTGCCGGACTCGTCCGAGCGGTGGAAGGCCTGGATCTTGAGGTCGGGCAGCTCGGCGTCGGGGTTCAGCGCCTTGATGGCCGCGTCGTTCCAGTTGCTGATCTTGCTGTCGAAGATCAGGGCGAGGGTCTTGGCGTCCAGGACCAGGTTGTCGACACCCGGGACGTTGTAACCGACGGCGATCGGGCCGCCGACCATCGGCAGGTCGATGCCCTGACCGTCGGTGCAGACCTCCTTGGAGGCCGTGACCTCCTCGGGCTTCAGCGCCGAGTCGGAGCCCGCGAAGGCGACCTGGCCCTGGGTGAACGCGGTGATGCCCGCGCCCGAACCGCTGCCCTTGTAGTTGATCACGACGTCCTTGCAGGCCGTCTGGTACTGCTTCACCCAGGCGTCGATCGCGTTCTTCTGCGCGGAGGAGCCGTCGGCCAGCAGCTGGCCCTTGGCGTCGCCACAGTCGATCTTGCTGGCGGGCGCGGAGCTGTCGCTGGTGCCGCTCGCACCACCACTGGTGTCGTCGGACCCGCACGCGGTGAGGGTCAGGACGCCGGTGACGGCGACAGCACCGAGAGAAAGGGCGCGCAGTCGGTTCTTGCGCTGAAGCTTCACTTTCGGGAGTTCCTTCCAGGAGCCGCCGTCCACATGGCGGCGTGCGAAGTCGTCGTATCAGCCTCGGGACCCGTCCTGCTGATGCCTCTGGTCCCTCGGACTGCTGTCGTCACGGGTTGCGCGGCCGTGATTCGGCCCGCAGCCCGCACCGGGTAAGGCCGAAATTAGGCAGATCAGGTGAAGCCGCCAATGGACGGAAGTGAACGGCGAGTGAACCCCTGCCGACAGTGCGGTGAGGTCACGGAATGCTCACGGGGAGGGCACGTGCGGATTCCAATGCCACGACCCCGCTTCCCTCACCTCACGCACACCACCGGACTCAACAGTTCCACATCACCCGTACCCCCACACGCCCACTCCCGCGCGGAGCGCGAAAGGGGGGCGAAGGGGCGCAGCCCCTGGATGGGGGCACCTCCCGATCGAGCGCAGCCGAGAGTGGGGGAGGGACGGGTAAGGGCGGCGGGGGGCGACAACCGGGAACCTCACCCCCACGATCCCCGTCTCGTTCCACGACCCACCCCACGCGCGGCGCACCGGGAGACCCACATGGAACGGCGCACATTCATAGGCGGCACCGCAGCCGCCACCCTCACCACCCTGACCGCCTGCACCACCACCCCCTCCCCCGCCACCCGCGCCACGGACACCGCCCTGCGCACCACCACGACCACCACCTCCAAGGTCACCGCCGCCAACTGGTCCGCCCTGGCCCGCGACCTCGACGGCCCCCTGATCCGCCCCGGCGACAAGGCCTGGTCCACGGCCCGCCAGCTCTACAACACCCGCTTCGACACCCTGAAGCCCACCGCCGTCGCCTATGTCGCCCACCCCGACGACATCCGTACGACGCTCGCCTACGCCAGGGCCCACGACATCAAGGTCTCGATCCGCAACGGCGGCCACTCCTACGCGGGCTGGTCCTCCGGCAACGGCCGCCTGGTCATCGACGTCTCGAAACTGAACAAGGTCCGCGCCTCCGCGAACGAGGCGGTCGTGGGCGCGGGCTCCAAACTCATCGACGTCTACCGCGCGCTGGCCGCGAAGGGCGTCACCGTCCCCGCCGGCTCCTGCCCGACCGTCGGCGTCTCCGGCCTGACCCTGGGCGGCGGCCACGGCGTCACCTCCCGCGCGTACGGCCTGACCTGCGACAGCCTCACCCAGGCCACACTGATAACCGCCGACGGAAGACAACTGACCGCGAACGCCACCACCAACAAGGACCTGTTCTGGGCCCTGCGGGGCGCCGGCAACGGCAACTTCGGCGTGGTCACCGAACTCCGCTTCAGGACCCACCCGGCCGCCCGGGGCGTCACCGCGTATCTCACCTGGCCGTGGTCGAAGGCCGCCGCCGTACTGAAGGCCTGGCAGGAGTGGGGCCCGACACAGCCCGACGAGATCTGGTCCTCCTGCCACCTGGAGAACGGCGGCGGCCCGACCGTGGCGATAGCCGCCTTCACCCTCGGCACGTACGGCGACCTGGAGAACGCCCTCGACCGCCTGGCCGACCGCGTCGGCACCCCGGCCCGCAGCGTCTCCCTGAAGCGCCGCTCGTACGAGGACGCGATGGAGGGCTACGCGGGCTGCGCCTCCTTCTCGGCCGACGCCAAGTGCCACCTTCCCGGCTCGACACCGGGCCGCTCCCCGCAGGGCGCGCTGGGCCGCGAGACGTACGCCGCGCGCTCGGACTTCTTCGACCGCTCGATCTCGTCGGCGGGCGTCCAGACCCTCCTGACCCAGGTCGCGGGGGTGAAGGGCGGCGCGGGCGGCATCGCGTTCACCGCTCTCGGCGGCCAGGTCAACCGGGTCTCGCCCACGGCCACGGCCTTCGTCCACCGCCGCTCCCGGATGCTGGCGCAGTACCTCGCCTCCTGGAAGCCCGGCACCTCCGGCACGACGGCCCAGTCCTGGCTCACCACGGCCCACCACGCCATGAACCGGCACGCCTCGGGCGCCGCCTACCAGAACTACACCGACCCCACCCTCACCGACTGGAAAAAGTCCTACTACGGCGAAGCGGCCCCCCGCCTGACCACCCTGAAGAAAAAATACGACCCCAACCGCTTCTTCACGTTCCCTCAGGCGCTGTAGTCCGCGCCCCGCAAGGGGCGCGGGGAACTGCGCGAGAACCCCCACCGAACGCGCGCTGCAAGGCTGAAGCCGTGGGGATCAAGCGTGGGGATCAAGCATGGGGATCAAGCATGGGGGTCAAAGGGGCACAGCCCCTTGAGGATGGGACGGGTAGGGGCGGCGGAGGCGAGAAAAAAATCGGGCGACCCCTCAGGCCGCGAGATCCCGCTCCTCCGCGGACGCCCCTTCAACCCGCGCCCCCGGAATCACCGCACGCCCCCCATCCCGCCCCCGAGCCCGCACAACCCACCCCACCCGAGGCGACCGCTCCACCGCCCGCATCAACGGCGTGAGCATCGCCATGGCCACCGGCGACAACAACAACGCCACCGCGGTCCCGAGCGCGAACCCACCGATCACATCGGTCGGATAGTGCACACCCATGTAGACCCGGATGAACCCGCCCAACAGCCCGATGACCAGCCCGACCATCCCGAACTTCCGGTCGGCGACGAACAGTCCCACCGCCATCGCCATGATCAGCGTCGCGTGATCGCTCACGAACGAGTAGTCGGTCTTGCCGGAGACCAGCACCTCCAGCCCCTCATGATCGAGAAAGGGCCGGGGCCGCTCCACGAACCCCCGTATCGGCACGTTCACCAGCACCGCGATCCCGGCGGCGAGCGGCGCCCACACCAACGCGGCCACGGACGGGGCCGCGTCCTCCCCGCCCCGCTTCCGCACACCCCACCAGCACCACAGGATCAGCAGCACCATCGCGAAGAGCAGCCCGTACTCCCCGACGAACTCCATCACCCGGTCGAGCCAGGTCGGCGCGTCCTTGGCCAGACCATTGATGTCGTACAGCAGCTCGACGTCGGGATTCGATCCGGATTCAGCGGCCAATGCGGTAGCGGCATGCGCGGCGAGTCCAGCCATCGTGCTGCGGCCCTTTCGTCATCGTTCTCGCGACCGCACCCGTACGTGCGCCGCGCTGTGCCACCCCCGTGGTGTACGTAGTGCTTCCGCGTGAGCGTCAACGGGCTACGTCAAATAGGAACGCACACTCCCCTTCAATGCGTTCCACCCTCCACTGAATGATCACTCAGACGTTATCGAAGAGAGACACGTCTCCGCAGCTCAGGGCAGGGGTTCACGGAGAATTACGCCGCTGTCAGACCGACGTGGGCAACGCTTTCGCGCCATCCTCGGTGACCCGGGTGGCACCGAAGTAGTCGGGGGTGTCAATCGGGTCGAAACGGATGACCGCCCCGGTTCGCGGAGCGTCGATCATGTATCCGCCCCCGACATAGATCCCGACGTGCCGAATGGCCCGGGAGTTGGTGAGGTCGTCCGAGAAGAACACGAGATCCCCCGGCAGCAGTTCGTCCCGCGAGGGGTGCGGCCCGGCGTTGTACTGGTCGTTGGCGACCCGGGGCAGCGTGATCCCCACACTGTCGTACGCCGCCTGCGTCAGCCCCGAGCAGTCGAAGCGTCCGCCCTGCTCAGCGGTACCGGTACCGCCCCACAGATACAGCGTCCCGAGCTTCTTCTGCGCGTACGCGATGGCCCCGGCGGCCTGCTCGCTGGGATCGACCCGGGTCGTCGGCGCGGCGAAACTCTCCGACAGCGTCGTGATCGTCTTCACATAATTCTGGGTCTCCTTGTACGGCGGAACGCCCCCGTACTTGATGACGGCGTACGCGCCCGCGTTGTAGGAAGCGAGCATGTTCGCCGTCGGATCACCGGGTACGTCCTTCACGTACTTCGCGAGGGAGCAGTCGTACGAAGCGGCCGATGGAATCGCGTCATTCGGGTCCCACACATCGCGGTCGCCGTCACCGTCACCGTCGAGCCCGTGCGTCGCCCAGGTCCCCGGAATGAATTGCGCGATCCCCTGCGCGGCGGCGTGACTCTGCGCCTTCGGATTGAATCCGCTCTCCTGATACAGCTGCGCGGCGAGCAACGCCGGATTGATGGCGTCGCACAGATTGCCCCATTTCTGCACGAGCGCCTGATAAGCGGCGGGAACGGCCCCCTTGGCCAGTCCGACCGACTTCCCGCCGACCCCGTTCGCGAGATTCCCGGCGACCAGATAGACACCCACGACCAGCACCATCACGAAGGCGAGCCCGGCGCTGCCGGCGGCGATCACCACGATCCATGCCTTACGCACCGTCAACCGCCCCTCACCGCGCGCCAGTCCGCCGGCAGCAAGTGTAGGGCGGACCGCGCCCCGGCGGAATGATCACTCGACGGCCCCGCAGTCGACCCACAACAGCTTTCCGCCACGCGAGGCACCGAGATCACGCGGCACGGACACACCCCGGCCCTCGGAGCAGGCCCGCACGAGAGGGAGTCCACGCCCGCGCTCCGCGTCGAGGTCGACGGGCCCGGCGTCCTCCTCGAACCCGGGCGGAACCCGCCAGTCCTGGTCCCGTACGGCCACCCGCGGCCGCCCACCGATCTCCAGCACCCGCAGGGCGTACTCGTGCGGAGTGTGCCGATGGGCGTTGGTGAGAAGTTCGGTGGCCAACAGCTCGGCGGTGGAGGTGAGTTCGGAGAGCCCGTGGGCGTCGAGCACGGCCCGGAGGGGGGCGCGTCCGACGCCGGGAGAGCGGGGGTCTCGGGGAAGGCTCAGGGTGTGGTTCCAGGACGGGGCTACGGTGGCCTTGGAAGCCTCCGGTTACTGAGGGGAGTTGGTGCATGACCTACGATAGCGACGCCAATAAAAGGTCATACATGGAATCTAGAAAAGTATTTAACTAACACTCGTGTGGGTGGCAGTGTGCGAAAGGAACGGGCAAGCCCGTGAGGAGCAACCCGACGGGACGTCAACTCCGGCTAGGCACCGAGCTGCGCAAGCTCCGGGAGCGCGCCGGACTGTCGTCCACACAGGCCAGCCGCCTGCTCGGCGTTCAACAGAACCAGATCAGCAACGTAGAGGCCGGGCGCGCCGGGGTGAGCCCCGAGCGCGTGCGTACGCTCGGCTGCCACTACAAGTGCCCGGACAGAGACCTGATCGAGGCGCTCACGGACATGACCTCCGACCGCACCCGCGGCTGGTGGGAGGAGTACCGCGACCGCCTGCCCGCCGCTCTGCTCGATCTCGCGGAGTTGGAGCACCACGCCGTACACCTGCGCGCAGCCGTGACTGTCCACATCCCCGGCCTGCTGCAGATCATCGACCACGCCCGCGAACTGTTCCGCCAGGTCGTGCCCGAGCTGTCCCCTCCCGACATCGAGCACCGCGCGTCGTTCCGTATCAAGCGCCAGGACGTGCTGTTCAGGGACCGGCCGACCCCGTATGCGGCGATCATCCACGAAGCAGCTCTGCGGATGCAGTTCGGCGGACCGGCCGTGGCCAGGAAACAGCTTCAACACCTGTTGGCCATGAGCGAACGTGAGCACATCACCGTGAAGGTGCTCACCTTCGATGCCGGCTCGTTCCCCGGCTCGGGACAGTCGATCTTCTACTCCGGAGGCCCGGTACCGCTACTCGACACCGTTCACCTCGACCAGTCCCATGGGCCGACCTTCCTCGACGCCGAAACACAGCTGTCCATGTACCGGGTCCTGCTCGACCGCCTGGACGGCCTGGCCCTCAAACCCCAGAAGTCCCGCGACTTCATCCACAACCTGGTCCACGACCTGTGAAGGAACGACATGCACCCGCGCATCTCCTGGCAGAAGTCGTCCTACTGCGGGGCAGGCGACTCCTGCATACACATAGCCACCGGCTCCCCCACGATCCACCTCATCGAATCCGCCGACCCCACCCAAGCCATACTCACCACCACCCCCTCCTCCTTCCGAGCCCTCCTCCACGTACTCAAACTCGACAAGGACCCCGCCCGTGCCTGACATCCCCCCGAACCTGGACTGGATCCGCGCCGCCCCCGAGGACGCCACCGGCCCCGGCCCCTGGATCGAACTTGCCTTCGGGGAGGGCAACGGCGAGGACGACCCCGAAGCGCCCGTCTACATCCGCGAGACCAGCGACCCGGACAACGTCGTCACCACGAACCGCCGCAAGTGGGACGCCTTCGTCCTGGGTGTACAGGCAGGCGAGTTCGACCACTTCGTGGAGGGCGTGGAGGGCTTCGAGCCGACGGTGAGCGAGCGGAAGGGGCAGGGAGACGACGCCGGGCCCACCGGGCAGGAGTAACACTGAGTGTTACCATCATGCCATGGCTACCGTGCGTTTCTCGATCAGCATGCCCGACACCGTGCGCGACCGAATCAAGGAGCACGCGGCAAACGCCGGACTCGACGTATCCACCTTCCTGACCATCGCCGCGCAGGCGCAGATGGACCAACAGGACCAGGTCAGGAAGATCTTCGAGCCCTTCGAGAAGGCCCGCGCGGAAGCCGAGGACCAAGCCGGTACCGGTGTCTGGGCCGGCGACGACATCGAGCCGACGAAGGAGGAGCAGGCAGAGATCGACGCGATCCTCGGCCGTACTCCGCGCGACGAGGCCGCCGCGTGAACGTGGTCGTGTACGACACGGGAATGCTGATGGCGCTGGTCGGCCAGGACCGCCGGGCTCACGTCCTGCACAAGGGCTTCGTCGCGGCCAGGGGGCACAAGCCGATCATCCCCGGCCCCGCCCTGTCACAGGCATGGCGGACAAGCCCGAAAACGGCCTACGCCTGGAAGCGTCTCCTGGCCGATGTCGTCGTGTACCCGGTCGCCAGAGCCCGCAACCTGGACAACGTGCCTCGCTGCCTCCCCTGCGCGAGCGGCGTGGACACCGAGGGCTGGAAAACACTCGGTGACATGATCGGCGCCGCTGCCCTACCACCGAAGAAGCGCCCCGACCCGGTCGACGCCCTCGCCGTCCTCATCGCGGCCGGCCACGGCGGAGGCAGCATCCTCACCTCGGACCGCGACGACATCCAGGCTTACGCCGCGACACTGCCCGGTAGCGGTGTCTCCGCCGTAGCCGTCTGAACCACACCCCCACTCCTGCCGCCCCGTGGACGCCGGGAGTACCTCACTCACGGCGTCCACATCACTCCCGAAGAGGGCGGGAAGTCCGGGTAGCCCTGCCCCGTCCACACCGCGCCGGTGACCTCGGTTCCGGGCTCGGCGAGAACCGGTGCGCACGTCTCGTACGAGGCTCCGGGCGGGAAGCTCTTGGTCTTCGGGTAGGAGTCGCAGGCGGCGAAGGTCCCGATGACCAGGAGCTGCCGGGCGGCGGTCCCGTCGTCGAGCATGCCGCCCGGCGGGTCGACAGCCGCGTGGGAGAGATCGTTCTTGCCCGCGTTCTTGATGGTCGCCCGCACGTAGTACGGCGTCATCTTCTTGGCGTCGTCCTTCAGCCCCAGCGAGGCCACATCCGCCTTGCTGCCCTTCTCGATGCCGGTGACGGTGACTTCGAGAAGGCCCGACTTCGTCCCCCCTTCATAGCGGAGCAGAGTCGGCTCCCCGAGCTTCGCCTTGGTCCCCGCCTTCGCCGTACCGTCCTCGTTCACACTGGAAGTGGGAGACGGCGAGGACTCGGGGGAACCGGAGGCGGAGACTCGCGGCGCAGGTTTGTCGTCGGCGGCACCCGCCCCGTCGTCGGCACCGCAGCCGGCGAGGGTCAGCGCGAGGACCAACGAGGCACCGGCCGACGCCGACCGCCAAGTAATGCGAGTGATCATGCCAGGCATCGTAGGCCTCAGAAGTCGGACGAAGCGCGGCTGAGGACCAATGGGGACAGGAGACAGCGCGGCGCACGGCCTCAGGTAGGGAACTCGCCAAGCCAGCCGCGCCGGAGAAGGTGCTCAGGCAGGTACTCGGACTCGGCATCGATGGAGAATTCACCGTCGAAGGCGAGGCAGGCGATGGCGAGGGGGCCGAGGGCGACGGCTCCGTCGAGCTTGGCTTCCCTCTCTTCGTCGCGTGTCCAGTACGCCCGGTGGAGTTTCAGCGCATCGGCCAGCGCGGGGCCGAAGCCCTCCTCGTTCCTGCGGACGAAGGTGTAGAAGAGGTTGATCGGCGGGTAGAGCACGCCGTCCAGCAGGTCGCGTGGAGCGATCCGGGCCACGGCGGGATCCGATGCCTGGAAGGTGGCAGTCAGCTTCTCCACCAGGCCCGGACTCCGCAGCCAGTAGGTCCGCAGAGTGTCGACCCAGTGGTAGACGTACTCGTCGTACTGCCCTTCCGGTGAACGCAACCGGTCCAGGGGGATCTCGCACAGTTCCGTCATACGCGGCTGATCACGGCAGATGACGGCCAGCCAGAAGGCAGTGAGCCACGTCCCCGCATCGGCGGTCGGCAGCGGTCCGGCGGCCGGTAGGGTCCGGGTCTTGTGGTTGATCCGGCACTCGACGGTTCCCTCAGTCACACCAGCCACGGCGAACAGCGCCGAACCCAGCTGCATCGCGTTCACCGCGGCTTCCCAGGTCTCCACCGCTGCGGCCCGGGGGTCGACGACGCAACGGGCGCGCAGTGCCATGACAGCAGTGCCGAACATCGAATCGATCACCGCCGTCGATCCTTCGAGGCGGTCGATCCCTTTGGCCAGGTGCTCGTTCACCCGCTCCGCGAACTGCTCAGCCTCAGGTCCTGCCGACCGCCCGTGCCTGGCGATGTGCACGGTCACGGAAGCGTCCCCTTGCTGATGTCGAACCGACGGTACTGGTAGCCAGTGTATGTCCCCGCGTCTTTCTCTCCCTTGACGACCGTGTATTCCAACTTCCCGCTCTCGATGGCCCTTTCTACTGCGTCCACCACATCGAATTACCCTCGACTCTTCATGGCCTCCAGAATGTCGTAGAAGTACTCCCTGCTCCCTTGGGATACCTGCTTTCCGTCGGGAAGTGTGCGCCTACCGAAATCCGTTCTCGGACTGCTCTTGGCCTCGATGACGACCACCCGGCCGTCCTCATGCGTCCACACCTGGTCGAACTGGTCGTTGCCGCTCTTCGGCCCGAGCAGAGGCTCGTCCGTGAATCCCGGTAGCGCTCGGCGATGTAGTGGTGCCGGGCGGCGTTCTCCCCCAACGCCTCGGCCGCATCGCCCATCGCTGTGTGGGATTCCTTGTACGACCCCTTGGCCTCCCCCCAGAGCCCGGCCGACTCATGGGTCTGCTGAACCTGGTGTGCCCCGCCGGTCTCCGTCTTCCACTCCGACATGAGGTTGTCCCACCGGATGGCGAGGTGACGGGTCTGCGCGCTCTCCTCCAGCAGGCGGAGCCCGGCCCCGCTGGACACGGTGTCCGCGCCGACACTGATGTAGTCGTTGTCCAGGAAGTACGGCTTGGGCGGCGCGGGAACGTCCCTGGCGCGAGCCCACGGGGAATTCTCCGAAAGGCGAGTCAGTTGAGGCGGGGTCTGTCCGCTCTCGTCGTAGATTTCCAGGCTCTTACGAGTCCCGTCCTTCCGGTAGTAGCGCTCGCGATATCCGGGCTCGTTGTTCGCCCGATAAACCTGGATCTCCTCGATCTGCTCCCTGGTGAGCGATCCCCGGGGACCGTAGGGGTCACTCCCCTCCCGCATGGAGCTGGGTCGCGCACCGTCCACCGTTCCCGTAGGAGCACCGCCGTCCGCACCAGAGCCGTGGTTCGCCCCGTTCCCGCCAGCGTCGTCGCCCCCACGTCCCAGATCGTCCATACCCCCGCCGGAGCGACCACCCGACCCGCCGCTCCCGCGGCCCGCACCCGGTCTTCTCCCGCACGGCCGCCGGTACCCGCGAGGTCATCTCCACGTCGACCACCCACACCCGAGGTGTCGCCGACATGGGCCCGCACTCCGGCACCCACGACCTCGCGCTCCCCAACGCCGCCGCCTCCGCGCGGAGCGTGTCGAGCCGGTCGACCAGGGGCCGTATCTCGGCCGCGTAGTCGAGCAAGGCCCGGGAGACGGTGTTCAGTTCGGTCTGCAGGTCCTGGCCCGCCGCCGCTACCGGGGCGGTCGTCGCGAAGAGCTGGTCGGCCTCGGGTGCCTTGTAGAAAGGTTCCAGCAGCTGGAAGTTGGCGTCGATCAGCAGACCCGCCGCACCGACCGACCGCCATCGCGTCGAACGCGATGTCCCCGGCGTCCGTCTCCAGTTGCTCCAGATTCCCCGTGAACTCCGGTATCCCGGCCGAGACAACGGGCCTGTCCTCGCTCACGTCTACCCCCGTGGACGCCCTCGCAGACACGTTCCCTCAACCAACCGGACGCCCAGGCGCAGCCAGAGATGCCCACGGATTCAGTCGATCATTTGTACCAAAATTGCGATCGCGAGCCCATGCACTTCTGGCCAAAGGTCGCCCCTCAGGGCAATCGACCCCCCACACGCGACCCTTACGTCCAGATCAGGCACACTCGACAGTGCAGGTCCGACACCCCGTCAGAAGCGGGCGGACCAGGCCCCAGAGGCCGCGAAAGGGGAATAACGACCGAACCACACCACAGGTTCCGGTTGATCCTCATTGCCCGGCGTGACCTGCCGTGATACACAGAGTGACGATACGACCCTTCGTTTACCGTTCCGCGCCCCCCGTTAGGGTCCCACGCGGGTCGGCGGCAAGGGATCCGTACGAAACCCGCCAATCAATGACGCCAAGTCGACATACGACAGCGTCATTGTCAGCGAGAATGGGCCCGACCTCTGCGCACCCGCGCGGAGGCGTGCGACGCGTACGCCTGGGCGCGCACGTCGCACGACACACGCAGACAACAGAACTACCCATTAGGGGCGGTGACTTACATGTTCGTTGCGGCCGACAAGGGCGACATCACCACCATCATCGGCGGAATCGCCCCGGACTGGGGGCCTTTCGGCAGCCTGGGCAACGAGGCGCGCGTGATGATCGAGGTCGTGATGGCGGTCGCCATCCTCCTCTGCCTCGGCATCGCGATCTGGGGTGCGGCCAAACAGCGCATCGGCGCGACCGCCCTCCGCGACACCTTCAGCGCCGAACAGGGCAAGGGCCTCATCATCGCCGGCCTCACCGGCGTCTTCATCATCGGCTCCCTGGGCACGCTCTTCACCATCGTGTACGGCATGGCCGTGTAGCGCGCCTGCCGACCCGCACCCCGGTCGGCCCCGGTCCCGGCCGGGCCCACCGGCTCCGTCCGGTCCCCCTTCCACCCCACCCGTCCGTCGTGCCCACCGGCTGAGGTTGCGTTTCCCTGATGTCGAGTCTCCACACCGCGCCCGCGCGGGAACCAGCGCGGCTACCGTCGTACTGCTACGCCTTTCGGTACGACGTCGAAGTTGAAGGGGCGACCGCGGCATGAGTCTCGGCGACGAGCACGGGCACGGCGGGTCCTCGCGCTCCGGTGACGACGGGTCGTACGGGGGTTACGCCGGCACCGGCCAGACCCGCACCCGCCTTCCCGAGGGCGGCGGCGACCCCTACGGCGGCCCCGCCCGCCGCCCCCGCTCCTCCTCCAGAAGCCTCGTCACCGTCGTCGGCGTCGTCGTCCTCCTCATCGCCGCGATCGCCTTCGCGAACCGGGGCGGCGGCGACTCCGACCCTGACGGCGGCTCCAGCGGGGACAAGGCGGACAGCGCGCCCACGGCGGCGTCCGGGGAACGGCCGGTGAAGTCGAAGACCGCCGGAATTCCTACGGGGTTCGCGCAGAGTCAGGAGGGGGCGGAGAGCGCGGCGACCAACTACGGGATCGCGCTGGGCTCGGCCGACATGTTCAACAAGACGCGTCGGGACGAGATCGTCAGCACCGTCTATCCGTCCGACGTAGTAGCCGCCCGCCAGTCCGACCTCGACAAGGCGTACTCCAATGAGGGGTTCCTGACCAGCATCGGCCTGAACACTGACGGCTCGGCGCCCAGCGGTCAGACGTTCATCTCGCGCATCATCCCTGTGGGCACCAAGGTCACCTCCTTCGATGAGACCAGCGCCACGGTCGAACTCTGGTACACGTCACTGTTCGGCCTGTCGGGCGAGGGCTCAACCAACCCTGTGTCCGAGAGCTGGTACACGACCACATACGAGCTCAAATGGACTGACGGGGACTGGAAGGTCACCGACTTCACGCAGAAGGACGGCCCAGTCCCGGTCGGCCGCGACCAGAGAGCCTCCACCTCTGAAGACATGACCAAGGCGGTCGAGGAGTACGGAGGCTTCACGTATGCCCGCTAAGCGCTACGCACTCAAGCTCACTGCTGCGGTCACGGCTCTCCAGGCCACCACGGTGCTCCTGGCTGCCCAGGCCTTCGCCGCTCCCACCCCTACACCGTCTCCATCGTCGAGCAACGATCCGTGTGACCTCATCCGTGGCCCCGCCAAGGACTACTGCGAACGAGGCGCCGGCCAAAAAGGCGACACCAGCACCCTCCCCAACGACGTAACCACCACCCTCGACCCCCTCTCCTCCCTCGCCCAAGGCTGCGCCGACGCCGCCTCATGGACCGTCGACAAGCTCTCGGAGGCCGTCGACGAGACGGCGAACGTGGACTTCACGAACATGACGTTCCTGAAGCACTACGCGGTCGTCTTCGCCGCCTCGGCGATCCTCACCCTCGTGCTGTGGCTCCTCGCCGTCACCAAGCGAGCCGTCCGCGGCGTGCCGTTCACGACGGCGATCTCGGAGGCCGTCGGCTTCCTCTGGCTCACCGTGCTCGCCTCGGCCTTCACCCCACTGATCCTCTACACCGTCGTCTCGGCCACCGACGGCGTCAGCGACATCATCGCCCAGACCACCGGCAACCAGACGGACACCTTCTTCGGCACCTTCTCCGAGGCCCTGAAGCAGGGCAACGACATCGGCGGCGGCCCGATCATGCTGATCCTGGTGTCGCTGATCTCCATCGTCGCCGCAGGCGTGCTCTACCTGGAGCTGTACCTGCGCGCCGTCCTGCTCTACGTCGGCGCCCTCCTCGGCGTCGTCGTCTACGCCGGCCTCGTCGACAAGGACCTGTGGGGCCACGTCCGCCGCTGGGCGGGCATCATGATCGCGATCATCCTGGTCAAGCCCGTCATCGTCATCGTGCTCGGCCTCGCCGGCGCCCTGACCACGGAGGAGGGCCCCGACTCCCTCGCCGCGGTCGTCTCCGGCCTCGCCATCATCCTCCTCGCCATCTTCGCCTCGGCGATGATCTACCGCTTCGTCCCGGGCTTCGGCGACGAGATCGCCAACTCCCGCAACAACCGCATCATGCGCGGCGCCGAAGGCAAGGCCGCCGCCGTGATCAGCTCCCCCGCCAGCCTCGTCGCCCAGGGCATCAAGACCCACAGCTCCCGGGCCGACAACAACGGCGGAGGCGGCGGCAGCAGCACCCCCCGCCCGGCCAACCCCGCATCCGGCGGCGTGGCGGCCCACAGCTCACGCCCGGCGAACGGAGGCGGCGGAACTGTCCCCTCCGCCGCACCCCCGCCCCGCACAAGCCCGGTCAACACCCCCCACGCCGGCAACACCCGCAACAGCAGCTCCAACCGCACGGGAGGTGAAGGGCGTTGACGGCTGATTCCCACGCGGCCCATATGTCCCACCCGGTCACGCCCCGCCGTACCTATCTGATCGGCCGCGCCCGGCCGAACGCGATCATCGGCCGGAACCGCGAGTCCGGCGAGATCGCGCTGATCATCGCGGGCGCGTTCCTCGGCATGATGTGCGGCCTCCTCGTCCCGGTGCTCGTCCCGCGCATCGCCCTGCTGACGGGCTTCCCGATGCTGGCGCTGGCCGCGGTGTACGTGCCCTACAAGCGGCGGACCTTCTACAAGTGGTTCGAGATCAACCGCAGTTACAAGCGCAGCCTGCGCAGCGGCACCACCTACCGCTCCGCCAACATGGAGGCGGGCACCCGCCTCGACGGCCGTGAGGTCGAGGTCGGCCCCCCGCCCGGCATCGGCCGCATCACCTGGCTCGCCGCGCCCTTCGGCCCGGACGAGATCGCCGTCCTGCTGCACGCCGACCGCCGTACCGTCACCGCCGCCATCGAGATCGAGGGCCCCGGCGTCGGCCTGCGCGACTCCGAGGACCAGGAAGCCCTCGTCGACCGCTTCGGCACCCTCCTCAAGCACGTGGCCAACGGCGACGGCTTCGTCACCCGCCTGCAAATGCTCGCCCGCACGCTCCCCGCCGACCCGGACGCCCACGCCAAGGACGTCGCCCAGCGCGGCGACGAACGCGCCCCCGGCTGGCTGCAGCAGTCGTACGACCAACTGCAGTCCATGGTCTCCACCAGCAGCGAGCAGCACCGCGCGTACCTCGTCGCCTGTATGCACTACACCCGCGAACTCGCCGCCGAGGGCCACGCCATGGCCCGCGCCGCCCGCCCGCACGGCCGCAAGCTCGACAAGGACGCCGGGCTCGCTGTCGTCATGGCCCGTGAGCTGACGGACATCTGCTCGCGCCTCCAGGAGGCCGACATCCGCGTACGGCAGCCGCTGGGCCAGGGCCGCCTCGCCTCCCTCATCCACTCCATGTACGACCCGGACCACCCCATCGACCACATCCAGGCCATGACCAAGCGCAATGCCTGGCCGGCCGAACTGGACGCGATGGAGCCGGACTACCTCCAGGCCAAGACCCGCGAGTCCTCCACCCGCGCCCCCTGGTGCCACGCCACGGCCTGGGTGAAGGAATGGCCGATGACCCCGGTCGGCGTCAACTTCCTGGCACCGCTGCTCGTCCACACCCCGGACGTCATCCGCACGGTCGCCGTCACGATGGACCTCGAACCCACCGAGGTCGCCATCGAACGCATGCTCACCGAGAAGACGAACGACGAGGCGGAGGCCTCCCGCGCCGCCAAGATGAACCGCACCGTCGACCCCCGGGACGTGGCCTCCCACTCCCGGCTCGACCAGCGCGGCGAGGACCTCGCGAGCGGCGCGGCCGGCGTCAACCTGGTCGGCTGGATCACCGTCTCCTCCCGCTCCCCGGAGGCCCTGGCACGCGACAAGCGCACGATAAGGGCCTCAGCCGGCAAGTCGTATCTGAAGCTGGAGTGGTGCGACCGCGAACACCACCGGGCCTTTGTCAACACGCTCCCGTTCGCCACCGGAATCCGAAGGTAGGGCCACCGCGATGCGGGATCACCCGAGGGCCCCTGGAGCCCAACCGCACCTGGAGGTGAGGCGCTGATGCGGGACCCCATGTCCGTCCTCACGGACGCCTTCACGTCCTTCCTCTTCGGCAAGGTCGAGACCACCCGTCTCCCCGTGCGCACCTCCACGGGCCAGGCCCAGGCGGTCTACCTCCCGACCGCCGCCCCCGGCCTCGGCGACTCCGGCGTGATCATCGGCCGCGAGGTCTACTCCGGCAAGGGGTACATCTACGACCCCTTCCAGCTCTACGGCCAGCAGCTCCCCGCCCCGCACTGGCTCGTCCTCGGCGAGTCCGGCAACGGCAAGTCGGCCCTGGAGAAGACGTACGTCCTGCGGCAGTTGCGCTTCCGCGACCGTCAGGTCGTCGTCCTCGACGCCCAGGGCGAGGACGGCGTCGGCGAATGGAACCTCATCGCGCAGGAGCTGGGAATAACTCCCATCCGCCTGGACCCGACGGCCGCCCTGGACATGGGCATCCGCCTCAACCCCCTCGACCCCTCGATCACCACGACGGGCCAGCTGGCGCTGCTCCGCACGATCATCGAGGTGGCGATGGGCCACGGCCTGGACGAACGCTCCGGCTTCGCCCTCAAGGTCGCCCACGCCTACGTCAACGAGACGATCGTCGAACGCCAGCCGGTCCTCACCGACATCGTCGAGCAACTCCGCCACCCAGAACCGGAGTCCGCGGAGGCGATGAACGTCGCCATAGACGACGTACGGGCCTGGGGCCTGGACGTGGCGCTGGTCCTGGACCGCCTGGTCGACGGCGACCTCCGAGGCATGTTCGACGGCCCGACGACCGTGGGCATCGACCTCGACGCGCCCCTCATCGTCTTCGACCTCTCCCACATCGACCGCAACTCCATCGCCATGCCCATCCTCATGGCGATCGTCGGCGTCTGGCTGGAGCACACCTGGATCCGCCCCGACCGGAAGAAGCGCATCTTCCTGGTCGAGGAGGCCTGGCACATCATCAACAGCCCCTTCGTCGCCCAGCTGTTCCAGCGCCTGCTGAAGTTCGGCCGCCGGCTCGGTCTGTCCTTCGTCGCCGTCGTCCACCACCTGTCCGACGTGGTCGACGGAGCGGCGGCCAAGGAAGCCTCGGCCATCCTCAAAATGGCCTCGACCAGGACGATCTACGCCCAGAAGGCGGACGAGGCCCGCGCCACGGGCCGCGTCCTCGGCCTGCCCCGCTGGGCGGTGGAGATCATCCCCACCCTCACCCCCGGCATCGCCGTCTGGGACGTCAACGGCAATGTCCAGGTGGTCAAACACCTGATCACCGAGACCGAACGCCCCCTGGTCTTCACCGACCGCGCGATGACCGAGTCGTCCGTCGACCACCTGCTGGACGAGGACGACGCCTTCCACGCCGCCGAACTGGAGGCCGAGGAACGGGCAGCCGCGTTCGTCGAACACCGCCTGAGCGAGGTCGACGGCTACGGCTCCTCCGAGTCGACGGTGGCCTGAGCGGGACCAGTGACGAGCCGGAACGAGCAGGGTCAGGGCGGGGTACGAACATGTACGGCGTGAACGGCGTGAACGGCGGCGGAGGAAACGGCGTGAACGGCGGCATGCGATGAGACCGGACGACCGACGCCCCGAGCAGGGCGGCGGCGGCATCCCCGACGGGCTGCTGATCGCCCTCCTCGGCTTCCTGGTGTGCCTGACCCTGCTGGTCTGGTCCGCCACCGGTCTGGCCGGCCTCTTCGCCCACGGCGCCTGGCCCGACGCCGTCACCTTCACCCGCACCCCCCTGGCGGTACGCAGCCTGGTCTCCGCCCCCCAGGACCTCCCCGCGGCCTGGCCGGACACCCCCGCCGCCCAGCTCTCCGGCTACGGCCTCTTCTGGGGCCTCTTCATCAGCCAGCTCATGGTCCTCCTCGTCCTGGCCGTCTTCACCATGGGCACCCTGGCCCGCTGGAGAGCCGTACGGGCCCGGGAGAAGGCAACACGGGCCCAGGGCACGAGCCCGACGGCAACGCCCGGAGCCCCGGCCACCACCCCCGCGACACCCCCGCCCCCGCCCCCGGCCGCGGTCCCGGCCCCGGCCGCGGTCCCGGCCGCGGTCCCGGCCCCGGCCCCGGTCCCGGTCCCGGTCCCGGTCACACACGACACCACGCCCCACCTCCCCGAACCCCGCCACGACACCCCCCTGCCCACCCCCGTCGCCACGGCACCCGCGACACCCCCGGCAGCCCACGCCGCCCCTGCCCCCGGCACGGGCACGGGCACCGGCACCGGCACCGGCACCGCTCACCCGACCGCCTGGGCGAACCCGGCCCCCACGGTCGTCCTGGGCCCCGCCGAGGCCCGCCGCCCCGCCGCCGCCCAGGCCGTACGGGATGCCGAGGGCCCCGCCCTGGTAATCACCTCCGACCCCACCCTCTGGTCGGACACGAAGGACGCCCGCGCGAAGCTCGGCCCGGTCCTCCTCTACGACCCGGCGCACCGCTGCGACACCCCGGCCCGCCTCCACTGGTCCCCCGTCACCGGCTGCGAGGACAAACCGACGGCGGCGGCCAGGGCGACCGCGCTCCTCGCGCCCATCCGCCCCACGGCGAAGATCGACCAGGCCATGGCGGACACCGCGGAGACCCTTCTGCGCAGCTACCTCCACGCCGCCGCCATAGACAGCCGCACCATCCGCCATCTGCACCGCTGGGCCCAGGGCGGCAACGTCCAGGAAGCGGTACGCACCCTCCGTACGAACCCGAAGGCGGCACCCGGCGCCGCGGGCGAACTGGAGTCGGCCCTCACCTCGCACCCCGAACGCCGGGACATCGCGCAGCAGTTGACGGCACGGGCGCTCTCCGCTCTCTCCACGGTCAACGTCCGGGAATCCTGCACCCCGAACCGAGCGGACGCCCTCGCCCTGGATTCCTTCGTGCACGAGGGGGGAACGCTCTATGTGGTCGGCGACCCCATCGAGGACCCCAAGGCGAACCCCTCCGCCATGCCTCTGTTGACGGCCCTCGCCTCAAGCGTGGTCGAGCGCGGCCGGCGCATGGCCGAACGGTCATCCTCCGGCCGCCTCGACCCACCACTCACCCTGGTCCTGGACGACGTGGCGGCCGTGGCCCCCCTCCCCCAGCTCCCGGCTCTCCTGACCTCGGGCCCCGACCACGGCCTCCCCACCCTGGCCCTCCTCCGCTCCCGCGAACAGGCCCGTTCCCGCTGGCCGAACGCCGAACTCCCGCTGCCGTAACGGCGAGCGCGACGGCAAGGTCAGGAAGAGGCGTCCCCGTCCGGCACGGCATACCCGGCGACGGACGGCCACCGCACGGTCAGCACCACCGACTCCTCCTCCGCGACCCAGGAGTGGTCCACCCCGCGCCCCCAGACGACATAGTCGCCCTGGCGCTCCAACACGACGCTACGGCCGGGGAAGTCGACCCGGAAACGACCGCTGATCAGCACTTGCAGGGCGGTACGTTCCTCACCCCGGACCCACTGCGCACGGGTGTCACCCCGTGGATGCACACCCCACTTGATCTCCACCGCCTCGCTCCGGCGCGGATCCCCCTCGGCCTTGAAATGCCCGAGCAGCCAACCCCGGTCCAGCACCGCGTCCTTGCCCGCGTTGCCCACATACACGCTGTCGTCCATGCCGCCGAACGCTAACACCGGCCCCCGCCCCTACCCGGACCGCAGCACGCACTCCAGCTCCCGCCCTTCGTCCCCCACCACGATCACCCCGCTCCCCACGAACCCGACCCGCCGATAGAAGCCCACGGCCCGCGCATTCCCCTCATTCACGAACAACCGCACCCGCTCGACCCCGGCCACCTCGCGCGCCCACGCCACCGCGACGGCGAACATCGCCTCGCCCACACCCTTCCCCCGGTGCCCGTCCCGCAGGAACACCCCCACCAGATGCCCCTGCCGCCGCTCGACGATCCCCCCGAAGAAGTCCCGCACCCCGGCCTCCTCCACCAGCACGGTCACGGTCCCGACCCACTCACCGCCCGCGCTCTCCACCACGAACTGCCGCCGCTCCCGCACCCCCTCCGCGGCGCCCTCCGTCCGCTCCTTCCAGAACGCGTCCGGCCGCGCCACGGCCTGCTCGTACGTCTCCAGAAACGCCAGCCGCGCCACCGGATCCCGCAGCGCGGCCAGCCTCAACTCCCGTACCTCGCGCCATTCGTCGGCACGGACGGACCGGATCCCGTACCCCTCGGGAACGGCGGGACTCTCACCACTCGCAGGCAGCCTCATCCCGCTCACGCTAATACCGGGGTACTACACCTTCACCCGATTTCCGGCTCCGGTCGGACGCCCCGGCCCCGCCCACGTACGAGGATGCCCCCGTGACAACCGACGGCACCGAGACCAAGTGGCACCCCACCGGCCCCCAGCCCCTCACCCGCCACTTCCAGCGCCTCACCCAACGAGCCCGCGATCTCGACCGCCGCCGTCCCCTCCTCTGGGACCTGCTCGTCACGGGCTTCTTCGTGACGGCCGCTCTCATCGACCAGACCAGCGGCGGCTGGCGGAACGTCGCCGAGAACCCCACGCACCCCGGCTGGCTGATCACCACCCTCTCCCTGGGCCTCACCGTCCCCCTCCTCAAGCGCCGCACACACCCCTTCGCGGTCCTCCTGACGACACTCCCGTTCGCCCTCGTCAACACCTGGACCGGCGCCTCCCTCCAGGCCGGCGAGGTCTGTCTGCTCACCCTGTTCCACATAGCGCTGCGTACCCGCCACAGCACCCTGCTCCGCTCGTACGCCCTGGCCGTCCTGCCGTATGTGTTCGGCGGCATCCGCTACCCGGCCGAGCAGGGCCTCGACCAGAACGTCGTCCCGGCCGCGACGGCCCTGGCCCTCGCCTCGGTCGCCGGCATAGCCGTCCGCACCCGCAAGGACTATCTGGCGTCCCTCGTCGAACGCGCCCACCAGCTGGAAGTCGAACGCGACCAGCAGCTCCGCCTCGCCGCCGCCGCCGAACGCGCCCGTATAGCCCGCGAGATGCACGACATCATCGGACACAACCTCTCGGTCATCACCGGCCTCGCCGACGGCGGTCGCTACGCCGCGGCGAAGAACCCCGCCCGCGCCACCGAGGCCCTCACCGCCATCTCCACCACCAGCCGCCAGGCCCTCGCCGAACTACGCCGTCTCCTGGACGTCCTGCGCGACGACCCCGAGGACCCCGCACACCCCACCCCACCGGCCGATCTCGCCCCCCAGCCCACCCTGACCGACCTGGACCGCCTCCTCACCGGCCTACGTTCCGCGGGCCTCGCCGTCCACACCACCGTCCGCGGCACCCCGACCCTCGCCCCCGGCCGCCAGCTCACCGTCTACCGCGTCATCCAGGAGGCCCTCACCAACACCCTCAAACACGCGGGACCGGGCGCCACCTCCCAACTCCACATCTCCTACGAGGAGTCCGGCGCCGTCGCCCTCACCCTCACCGACACCGCCCGCACACCCCCCACCCCGCCCTCGCCCACGCACAGCGGTCGCGGCCTCCCCGGCATGCGCGAACGAACAGCCCTGTACGGCGGCACACTTGAGGCCGGCCCACTCCCCCACCCGCAGCGCGGCTGGCGAGTCCACCTTCACCTCCCGGAGGAAACCCCGCAGTGACCACCGTCCTCGTCGCCGACGACCAGCCCCTCCAGCGCCTCGGCTTCCGCATGCTTCTGGAGAGCCAGGACGACATGACCCTCGTCGGCGAGGCCCCGGGCGGCAGCGAGGCGGTCCGTATGACGGCCGAGCTGCACCCCGACGTGGTCCTGATGGACGTCCGCATGCCCGGCCTGGACGGCATCGAGGCCACCCGCCGCATCGTCTCCGCGGGCGACCGCACCCGCGTCCTCATCCTCACCACGTTCGACCTCGACGAGTACGCCTACGCGGGCCTCCGCGCCGGCGCCTCCGGATTCCTGGTCAAGGACGCCCTCCCCGAGGAACTTCTCTCCGGCATACGGGCGGTCGCCTCCGGAGACGCGGTGGTCGCCCCCAGCCTGACCCGCCGCCTCCTCGACACCTACGTCCATCACCTGCCGAAGTCCGTGGAATCCACCGACCCCGAACTCCCGGACCCACGCCTCGCACCCCTCACCGACCGCGAACGGGAAATCCTCACCGTCGTCGGAAAGGGCTGGACGAACACCGAGATAGCCGCCCGCCTCCACCTCGCGGAATCCACGGTCAAAACCCATGTGGGCCGCATCCTGGCGAAGACCGGCTCTCGGGACCGTATCCAGGCGGTGATCCTGGCGTACGACACCAAACTGGTGGAGCCGTCCTGAACAAAGTGCCCGGAACGCAGAAAACCCCCGCCGGATTCCCGGCGGGGGTTTTCGCAATATTTGTTCGGCGGCGTCCTACTCTCCCACAGGGTCCCCCCTGCAGTACCATCGGCGCTGTAAGGCTTAGCTTCCGGGTTCGGAATGTAACCGGGCGTTTCCCTCACGCTATGACCACCGAAACACTATGAAACACTCAACCGCACCACCCAGTGGCCCTGGGCGGGGTTGTTCGTGGTTTCAGAACCAACACAGTGGACGCGAGCAACTGAGGACAAGCCCTCGGCCTATTAGTACCAGTCAACTCCACCCGTTACCAGGCTTCCATATCTGGCCTATCAACCCAGTCGTCTACTGGGAGCCTTACCCCATCAAGTGGGTGGGAATACTCATCTCGAAGCAGGCTTCCCGCTTAGATGCTTTCAGCGGTTATCCCTCCCGAACGTAGCCAACCAGCCATGCCCTTGGCAGAACAACTGGCACACCAGAGGTTCGTCCGTCCCGGTCCTCTCGTACTAGGGACAGCCCTTCTCAATATTCCTGCGCGCGCAGCGGATAGGGACCGAACTGTCTCACGACGTTCTAAACCCAGCTCGCGTACCGCTTTAATGGGCGAACAGCCCAACCCTTGGGACCGACTCCAGCCCCAGGATGCGACGAGCCGACATCGAGGTGCCAAACCATCCCGTCGATATGGACTCTTGGGGAAGATCAGCCTGTTATCCCCGGGGTACCTTTTATCCGTTGAGCGACGGCGCTTCCACAAGCCACCGCCGGATCACTAGTCCCGACTTTCGTCCCTGCTCGACCCGTCGGTCTCACAGTCAAGCTCCCTTGTGCACTTACACTCACCACCTGATTGCCAACCAGGCTGAGGGAACCTTTGGGCGCCTCCGTTACCCTTTGGGAGGCAACCGCCCCAGTTAAACTACCCATCAGACACTGTCCCCGATCCGGATCACGGACCCGGGTTAGACATCCAGCACGACCAGACTGGTATTTCAACGACGACTCCACCCGAACTGGCGTCCGAGCTTCACAGTCTCCCAGCTATCCTACACAAGCCGAACCGAACACCAATATCAAACTGTAGTAAAGGTCCCGGGGTCTTTCCGTCCTGCTGCGCGAAACGAGCATCTTTACTCGTAGTGCAATTTCACCGGGCCTATGGTTGAGACAGTCGAGAAGTCGTTACGCCATTCGTGCAGGTCGGAACTTACCCGACAAGGAATTTCGCTACCTTAGGATGGTTATAGTTACCACCGCCGTTTACTGGCGCTTAAGTTCTCAGCTTCGCCAAGACGAATCCTGACTAACCGGTCCCCTTAACGTTCCAGCACCGGGCAGGCGTCAGTCCGTATACATCGCCTTACGGCTTCGCACGGACCTGTGTTTTTAGTAAACAGTCGCTTCTCGCTGGTCTCTGCGGCCACCCCCAGCTCAAGCAGCAAGTGCTATCACCGGTGATGGCCCCCCTTCTCCCGAAGTTACGGGGGCATTTTGCCGAGTTCCTTAACCATAGTTCACCCGAACGCCTCGGTATTCTCTACCAGACCACCTGAGTCGGTTTAGGGTACGGGCCGCCATAAAACTCGCTAGAGGCTTTTCTCGACAGCATAGGATCATCCACTTCACCACAATCGGCTCGGCATCAGGTCTCAGCCTTGATGTACGACGGATTTACCTGTCGCACGGCCTACACCCTTACCCCGGGACAACCACCGCCCGGGATGGACTACCTTCCTGCGTCACCCCATCACTCACCTACTGCAAGTCTGGTCCGTCGGCTCCACCACTCCCCTTTGCCCGAAGGCTCCGGGGCGGCTTCACGGACTTAGCATCGCCTGGTTCAGTGTTTGACGCTTCACAGCGGGTACCGGAATATCAACCGGTTATCCATCGACTACGCCTGTCGGCCTCGCCTTAGGTCCCGACTTACCCTGGGCAGATCAGCTTGACCCAGGAACCCTTGGTCAATCGGCGCAAACGTTTCTCACGTTTGTATCGCTACTCATGCCTGCATTCTCACTCGTGAACCGTCCACAACTCGCTTCCGCGGCTGCTTCACCCGGCACACGACGCTCCCCTACCCATCCCAGCCCCCGTTGGGGGTATCTGCTGGAATGACACGACTTCGGCGGTACGCTTGAGCCCCGCTACATTGTCGGCGCGGAATCACTAGACCAGTGAGCTATTACGCACTCTTTCAAGGGTGGCTGCTTCTAAGCCAACCTCCTGGTTGTCTCTGCGACTCCACATCCTTTCCCACTTAGCGTACGCTTAGGGGCCTTAGTCGATGCTCTGGGCTGTTTCCCTCTCGACCATGGAGCTTATCCCCCACAGTCTCACTGCCGCGCTCTCACTTACCGGCATTCGGAGTTTGGCTAAGGTCAGTAACCCGGTAGGGCCCATCGCCTATCCAGTGCTCTACCTCCGGCAAGAAACACACGACGCTGCACCTAAATGCATTTCGGGGAGAACCAGCTATCACGGAGTTTGATTGGCCTTTCACCCCTAACCACAGGTCATCCCCCAGGTTTTCAACCCTGGTGGGTTCGGTCCTCCACGAAGTCTTACCTCCGCTTCAACCTGCCCATGGCTAGATCACTCCGCTTCGGGTCTTGAGCGTGCTACTCAAACGCCCTGTTAGGACTCGCTTTCGCTACGGCTACCCCACCCGGGTTAACCTCGCAACACACCGCAAACTCGCAGGCTCATTCTTCAAAAGGCACGCAGTCACGACACAAGGACAAGTCCTTGTGCGACGCTCCCACGGCTTGTAGGCACACGGTTTCAGGTACTATTTCACTCCGCTCCCGCGGTACTTTTCACCATTCCCTCACGGTACTATCCGCTATCGGTCACCAGGGAATATTTAGGCTTAGCGGGTGGTCCCGCCAGATTCACACGGGATTTCTCGGGCCCCGTGCTACTTGGGTGTCTCTCAAACGAGCCGCTGATGTTTCAGCTACGGGGGTCTTACCCTCTACGCCGGACCTTCCGCATGTCCTTCGCCTACATCAACGGTTTCTGACTCGCCTCACAGCCGGCAGACTGTGAAAGAGAGATCCCACAACCCCGTATACGCAACCCCTGCCGGGTCTCACACGCATACGGTTTGGCCTCATCCGGTTTCGCTCGCCACTACTCCCGGAATCACGGTTGTTTTCTCTTCCTGCGGGTACTGAGATGTTTCACTTCCCCGCGTTCCCTCCACTTGCCCTATGTGTTCAGGCAAGGGTGACAGCCCATGACGACTGCCGGGTTTCCCCATTCGGACACCCCCGGATCAAAGCCTGGTTGACGACTCCCCGGGGCCTATCGTGGCCTCCCACGTCCTTCATCGGTTCCTGGTGCCAAGGCATCCACCGTGCGCCCTTAAAAACTTGGCCACAGATGCTCGCGTCCACTGTGCAGTTCTCAAACAACGACCAACCACCCACCACCCCGCCTTCACAGACGAGTTCACTGGGGTCGGCGTCGAGGGGATTCATTCCCTCAGACACCCAACAGCGTGCCCGGCATCTTCGCCACTCCGGTCAGCTTTCCACGCCCCGAAGGACAGTACTCACAGCCTGAGATGACTGACGATGCCGAATAATCAACGTTCCACCCATGAGCAACCAGCATCAGACGTTCGCTGATGAACTGGCCTCTGACCTCACCCCGGAGGGATCAGTGAGAAGTGCTCCTTAGAAAGGAGGTGATCCAGCCGCACCTTCCGGTACGGCTACCTTGTTACGACTTCGTCCCAATCGCCAGTCCCACCTTCGACAGCTCCCTCCCACAAGGGGTTGGGCCACCGGCTTCGGGTGTTACCGACTTTCGTGACGTGACGGGCGGTGTGTACAAGGCCCGGGAACGTATTCACCGCAGCAATGCTGATCTGCGATTACTAGCAACTCCGACTTCATGGGGTCGAGTTGCAGACCCCAATCCGAACTGAGACAGGCTTTTTGAGATTCGCTCCGCCTCACGGCTTCGCAGCTCATTGTACCTGCCATTGTAGCACGTGTGCAGCCCAAGACATAAGGGGCATGATGACTTGACGTCGTCCCCACCTTCCTCCGAGTTGACCCCGGCAGTCTCCTGTGAGTCCCCATCACCCCGAAGGGCATGCTGGCAACACAGAACAAGGGTTGCGCTCGTTGCGGGACTTAACCCAACATCTCACGACACGAGCTGACGACAGCCATGCACCACCTGTACACCGACCACAAGGGGGCGACCATCTCTGGCCGTTTCCGGTGTATGTCAAGCCTTGGTAAGGTTCTTCGCGTTGCGTCGAATTAAGCCACATGCTCCGCTGCTTGTGCGGGCCCCCGTCAATTCCTTTGAGTTTTAGCCTTGCGGCCGTACTCCCCAGGCGGGGAACTTAATGCGTTAGCTGCGGCACCGACGACGTGGAATGTCGCCAACACCTAGTTCCCACCGTTTACGGCGTGGACTACCAGGGTATCTAATCCTGTTCGCTCCCCACGCTTTCGCTCCTCAGCGTCAGTAATGGCCCAGAGATCCGCCTTCGCCACCGGTGTTCCTCCTGATATCTGCGCATTTCACCGCTACACCAGGAATTCCGATCTCCCCTACCACACTCTAGTCTGCCCGTATCGAATGCAGACCCGGGGTTAAGCCCCGGGCTTTCACATCCGACGCGACAGACCGCCTACGAGCTCTTTACGCCCAATAATTCCGGACAACGCTCGCGCCCTACGTATTACCGCGGCTGCTGGCACGTAGTTAGCCGGCGCTTCTTCTGCAGGTACCGTCACTTTCGCTTCTTCCCTGCTGAAAGAGGTTTACAACCCGAAGGCCGTCATCCCTCACGCGGCGTCGCTGCATCAGGCTTTCGCCCATTGTGCAATATTCCCCACTGCTGCCTCCCGTAGGAGTCTGGGCCGTGTCTCAGTCCCAGTGTGGCCGGTCGCCCTCTCAGGCCGGCTACCCGTCGTCGCCTTGGTGAGCCGTTACCTCACCAACAAGCTGATAGGCCGCGGGCTCATCCTTCACCGCCGGAGCTTTCAACTCCCTGCCAGGAGGCAGAAAGTATTATCCGGTATTAGACCCCGTTTCCAGGGCTTGTCCCAGAGTGAAGGGCAGATTGCCCACGTGTTACTCACCCGTTCGCCACTAATCCCCACCGAAGTGGTTCATCGTTCGACTTGCATGTGTTAAGCACGCCGCCAGCGTTCGTCCTGAGCCAGGATCAAACTCTCCGTGAATGTTTACCCGTAATCGGGTGCACACATCACGAGAGCGGAACCACCGGAGGAATGATCCGATGGTTCACAGCGTCCTCGCTGTGTTTTCTTCAAAGGAACCTCGTCCCAGCAGAAGCTGGAGACGGGGTATCAACATATCTGGCGTTGATTTTTGGCACGCTGTTGAGTTCTCAAGGAACGGACGCTTCCTTCGTACTCACCCAAGTTGTTACTCAGGCTTTCCTCCGGGCAGTTTCCCTTCGGTCCTGCTGTGTTGCTGTCTTGCGTTTCCGACTCTATCAGATCGTTTTCCGGTCCGATTTCCTCGGTGCTTTCCAGGTTTCCGCTTCCGCGTTTCCCTTTCCGGCGGTTCCGACTCTATCAGATCCTTTCGGGCCTGATTCCCAGTCAGCGGGAGTTGCCTTCGCGGCTGTTGGGCCGTTCCGACGTCCCAAACCTTAGCGGATCCACTCGGCAGTTCCCAATCGGGCTGTCGAACCCAAATCGAATTGAATACGGGCACACCGAATTCATCCCGAGTGGGAGATCGTGCTGGTTGGTTTGGTTGCCGCTCGAAGCGGCGGAGGTGCTGTCGCAGAACCGTTAAGGCTCCGTGGCAACCCGGAGAACTTTACGGATCGCGGGGTGGACTGTCAAGCGTCCCCATGGCGGCCCACGGTCAAACCTCGGGCGCCCCTCAACCGTACGGCCTCAGTCGAGGTCGGTGAGACGGCCGCCGGCGTCCGGCTGGGCGTGCTCGACGCGGCGGAGGAGGCGCGTCAAGACCTCGCCCAGGACCGTGCGTTCCAGCGGGGAGAGGTCCTGGAGGAGGTCCTCCTCGAAGACCGAGGCGAGGCGCATGGCCTCCAGCCACTTCTCGCGGCCCTCCGGGTTCAGCTCGACGATGACGCGTACGCGGTTGGTCTCGTCGCGCTCCCTCGTCACCAGGCCCTCGGCGACCATGCGGTCGATGCGGTGGGTCATGGCGGCCGGCGTGAGGCCGAGCCGCTTCGCGAGTTCGCTCGGGCCCATGCGGTACGGGGCGCCGGAGAGGACGAGGGCCTTGAGGACCTCCCACTCGGCATTGCTGATGCCGAGCGCCGAGGTCTGGCGGCCGTAGGCGACGTTCATACGGCGGTTGAGGCGGGAGAGGGCCGAGACGATCTTCTCGACCTGGGGGTCGAGGTCCTGGAACTCGCGCTGGTAGGCGGCGATCTGCTCTTCGAGTGTCGGCTCGGCGCTGTCGGCGGTGCCTGGGGTGTCGCCCATGGGGCGAAGTATGGCACGACGCCGCTTGGCATCGAAGTCCTTCGGCATGTACTGTTTAGGTTCTAAGTTTTAGCTTCGAAGTCTTCACTGCTAACGGTTGACTGTTCCAGTCGGTCACCGAGCGAACCAGTGGGCTTCCCTTACCTAGGCAGGTGAACGTGACCAGGGGGTTGGGCGCAGCGATGCGCCGGATTCATGTGGGTAACGCGCTCGGCGCGTTCGGACTCGGCTTCACCGTCCCGTATCTGTACGTCTATGTGGCGCAGGTGCGGGATCTCGGTGCGACGACGGCGGGGCTGGTGCTGGCGGTCTTCGCCGTGGCCGCGCTGGTGGTGCTGCCCTTCGCCGGGCGGGCCATAGTCCGGCGCGGACCGCTTCCGGTGCTGCTCACCGCCCTGGCCACCGCCGCCGTCGGATCGCTGAGCCTGGGGCTGGCCTCCACCGCGACGACCGTGCTGTTGTCGGCGGTGGCGCTCGGGGCGGGACAGGCCGTGACGCAGCCGGCGCTCGCGACGATGATCGTCGACTGTTCGACCGCAGAGAACCGGTCTCGGGCCTTCGCCACGCAGTTCTTCCTGCAGAACCTCGGGCTCGGGATCGGCGGACTGATAGGCGGGCATCTCGTCGACGCCTCGCGCGCGGGCTCCTTCGTTCTCCTGTTCTCCATACAGGCGGCGATGTTCCTGCTGCTGGTGGGTGTGATGGCGACCGTGCGGATGCCCCGGGCGCCGAAGGTCGAAGGGGTGCCGAGCGCGGCGGCGGCCAAGGGGAGCTGGAAGCAGCTGCTCGGCAATCGGGCCATGGTGCAGCTGTGTGTGCTGGGGTTCGTGCTGTTCTTCGCCTGCTACGGGCAGTTCGAGTCGGGGCTCAGTGCGTACGGGGTCGAGGCGGCCGGCATATCGACGTCCGCGCTCGGTACGGCGCTGGCCGCGAACACCGCGGTGATCGTGGTGGCGCAGTTCGCGGTGCTGCGGTTCGTGGAGCGGCGCCGGCGGTCGCGGGTGATCGCCGCCGTGGGGCTGATCTGGGCCGTGGCGTGGGCCGTGGCCGGGTTCGCCGGGCTGGGGCAGACGAGCGAGACCATGGCGACCGCGGCGTTCGTGTCGACGTACGCGCTGTTCGGGCTCGGGGAGGCGATGCTGTCGCCGACCGTCGCGCCGTTGGTGGCCGATCTGGCGCCGGTGGGGATGGCGGGGCAGTACAACTCCGCGTTCGCCCTGGTGAAGCAGCTTGCGTTGGCGGTCGGGCCGGCGGTGGGTGGGCCGATGGGGGCGTCGTTGCACGCGCCGTACATCGTGACGTTCCTGCTCTTCTCACTGGGGATCGTGGTGTTGGCGGTGCGGCTCGGGCGGCGGCTCAGTGAGGTGCAGGATCACCCGGCGTTGGTGAGGAGTCGGGTGGTGGCTCGGGGTGGGGCTGCGTCTCGCCCCGGAGTGGTGCGGGCGTGAGACGGGCTGCGGCCTGAAAAGCATGGGGCGCAGCCCCTGCTTCTCAGGGGCGCGGGGAACTGCGCGAGAAGCCCCACGCACCCGCACCCGCACCCGCACCCGCACCCGACAACGCACCCACCCCCTCCTACCCCTACGTCGTCCGGCCAGGCAGGGCGAACTCGCACCAGACCGCCTTGCCCCCGCCCGGAGCCCGGCGGCTGCCCCAGTTGGAGGCGATCGTGGCGATGATGGCGATCCCTCGACCGGACTCGTCGGCGGGGTCGGCCCGGCGGCGGCGAGGCAGGTGGTCGTTGCCGTCGGTGACCTCGACGATCAGACGGCGGTCGGTGCGGCGCAGCCGCAGCCGCATGGGCGGGGTGCCGTGCTGCAGGGAGTTGGCGACGAGTTCGCTGGCGGCCAGGACGCCCAGATCGTGGAGTTCCGGGGAGAAGCGCCAGCTGGACAGGACGCCGGAGGCGAAGGCGCGGGCGCGGGGGGCCGCTTCCACGCCGCCGAGGAGTTCCAGGGCGGCGTTGCGGAACAGTTCGCTGTCGGGGCCGACACGGGCCGGGTGCTGGAGGACCAGGACGGCCACGTCGTCGTCGTGGTCGGCGGTGACGCCCGTGGAGCGGACCAGGCGGTCGCAGACGACCTGCGGGGTGCCCGTGGCGCCGGACAGGGCGCGTTCCAGCGCGGCGATGCCCTCGTCCAGGTCCTCGTTGCGGCGCTCCACGAGGCCGTCGGTGTAGAAGACGGCCGTGGAGCCGGGGCCGAGGGCGATCGAGCCGGAGGCGTGGGTCCAGCCGCCGGTGCCGAGCGGGGGGCCGGTCGGTTCGTCGGCGCGCAGGACCGTACCGCTCTCGTCCCGGACGAGGATGGGGAGATGGCCTGCGGAGGCGTAGACGAGGCGGCCCTCGTTGGGGTCGTGGACGGCGTAGGCGCAGGTGGCGATCTGGTTGGGGTCGATCTCCGTCGCCAGGCCGTCCAGCAGCTGGAGCACCTCGTGCGGAGGCAGGTCGAGGCGGGCGTAGGCACGGACGGCCGTGCGGAGCTGGCCCATGACGGCGGCGGCGCGGACACCGCGGCCCATGACGTCGCCGATGACGAGGGCGGTGCGCCCGCCGCCGAGGGTGATGACGTCGTACCAGTCGCCGCCGACGGCGGTCTCGGTGCCGCCGGGGTGGTAGACGGCGGCGATGCGCAGGTCGTCGGGCTGTTCCAGTTCCTGGGGGAGCAGGGAGCGCTGGAGGGTGACGGCGGTCTCGCGCTGGCGGCGCTCGCTGGCGCGGAGGCGTTCGGCGGCCTCGGCGTGGTCGGTGACGTCGGCGGCGAAGATCAGCACGCCGCCGCTCCCACCGCTCTGCTCCGCGTCAGGTCCGTCGGGTACGTCGACGGGGGTGCAGGTGATCGTGTAGCTGCGCCCGCCGGCGGCCTTGCGGGACTTGACCGTGCGGGGTCTGGAGCTGCGCAGGACCTGGTCGAGGAGCGGGAGGAGGCCGAGGTCGTCCAGCTCGGGCAGGGCCTCGCGGGCGGGTTCGCCGAGGGGGCGGACGCCGAAGGCCGCGACATAGGCGTCGTTGACGTAGGCGGTGCGGTGGTCGGAGCCGTGGACGAGGGCGACGAGGGCCGGGATGCGGTCGAGGATCTCGCGGGTCGGGAGGTCGTCGACAGCGGGCACGGTCGGTGGTTCGTCAGGGGGGTCGTCGGTCTGCCGCTCGGCACGGGCCGCGGGCACGGAGCCGTCCCCCCGCCGGTCCTGGGTGACCGTGTGTTCGGTCCGCGCTGCGGCGCGGCGCTGCGTACCGGGGAGCCGGGCGCTCCAGCGCGTGAAGTTCACCGAATCCTTGCCTCGTGCCTCGTGCCTCGTGTGGTCGTCTGTGGCCGGCTCCGGATCCAGCCGATGACCCGGGGGGTTGCCCCGGGTACGGCGGTGGGGGACGCCTGGTCGTGGGTGGGTGTGGGCGAGGGGGTGGCCCCGCCCGAGATCATGGATCACGTCGCGGACCAGTCTGGCCGACCGGACCGACATCCGTCAGACGTCGGCCTGAACGGTGGAGTTCCTGGATCCGGTCAGGACGACCCCTTCGGGTTCTCAGGAGGCTTTCCACCGGCCGCGAGTTCGAACTCCGCACGGGGATGTTCGAGTGATCCGAGCGAGACGATCTCCCGTTTGAAGAGCCCGGACAGCGTCCATTCGGCGAGGACGCGGGCCTTGCGGTTGAAGGTCGGCACCCGGCTCAGGTGGTAGACGCGGTGCATGAACCAGGCGGGGTAGCCCCGCAGTTTCCGCCCGTAGACATGGGCGACGCCCTTGTGCAGGCCCAGGGAGGCGACCGAGCCGACGTACTTGTGCGAGTACGTCTCCAGGGGCTCGCCGCGCAGGGAGCGGGTGATGTTGTCGCCGAGGGTGCGGGCCTGGCGTACGGCGTGCTGGGCGTTGGGGGCGGTCTCCTTGCCGGGTTCGGCGGTGACGTCGGGGACGGCGGCGGCGTCACCGGCGGCCCAGGCGTGCGCGACGCCCTCCACGGTCAGCTCGGCGGTGCACTTCAGCCGGCCGCGCTCGTTCAGCGGGAGGTCGGTGGCGGCGAGGACCGGGTGCGGTTTGACCCCGGCCGTCCAGACGACCGTACGGGTCGGGAAGCGGGCCCCGTCGCTGAGGACGGCGACGCGGTCGGCGCACGATTCGAGGCGGGTGTGCAGCCGTACGTCGATGTTGCGGCGGCGCAGCTGGGTGACCGTGTAGCGGCCCATCTCCTCGCCGACCTCGGGGAGGATGCGGTCGGAGGCCTCCACGAGGATCCACTTCATGTCCTCGGGCTCCACGTTGTGGTAGTACCGCGCGGTGTAGCGGGCCATGTCCTCCAGCTCGCCGAGCGCCTCCACGCCTGCGTAGCCGCCGCCCACGAAGACGAAGGTCAGGGCGGCGTCGCGGATCGCGGGGTCGCGGGTGGAGGAGGCGATGTCCATCTGTTCGATGACATGGTTGCGCAGGCCGATGGCCTCTTCGACGGTCTTGAAGCCGATGGCGTGCTCCGCGAGGCCCGGGATGGGCAGGGTCCGCGAGACCGAGCCGGGGGCGAGCACCAGTTCGTCGTACGTCAGCTGCTCGGGCTCCGTGCCCTCCTCCTCGTTGGCGAGGGTGGTGAGGGTCGCGATGCGTTTGGCGTGGTTGATCGCGGTGGCCTCGCCGATGACGACCTTGCACCGGTCGAGGACGCGGCGCAGCGGCACGACGACATGGCGGGGCGAGATGGAGCCCGCCGCCGCTTCCGGAAGGAAGGGCTGATACGTCATATAGGGGTCGGGGGACACGACGACGATCTCGACGTCACCGCGTCCCAGTTCCGGTTTCAGCTGTCGTTGCAGGCGCAGCGCTGTGTACAGCCCGACGTATCCGCCGCCGACGATGAGGATGCGCATCGGTTCCTTCACCATCCCATGACGCACCTTGCTCGTTGGTTTGTCCACAGGCCCGGCAATTTGTGTGACCGGTCGCCGTGGGGGCGCGGGGTTGGCCGATTTACCGGCGTGAGCGGCAGGTGCGCAGGTCAGATGGTGTGAGACCGGTAGCAGCAGGGGGCGCAAACCGGACGTAAACCGCCCGTACTCCGATCGAGGGTCGCTCCGTGCGGAACGTGCCCCTTCTGAATTGACTCCCTCTCAACTATGTTCGTGTGTCGACGGGGTGTAGGGGGGATGCGTTCAAGAGGTTCGGTCGGGTTCGGGATCGGGATGGTGGATTCCGGGTTCGGGTCCGGATTCCGGGTGGTCCGCGACGGGCGGATCGGTCCGGGGGCCGGGTCGGGTCTCCGACGAAGGTGATCGGTGACCGCCGAGGACCTTGGACGCTCGTTCCGCCGCTCCGGCTTCCGATGACGGGGAGAGTCTCCGGGGGGAGACGTCATTACCGGGGGAACACGTATGCATATTCAGGAGTCTCATTGGTCGTCCGCGTCCACGATCGCACCCGGTGGTGCGATCGGCTCGGCGGGCGGCAACGGACGCGGTGACGGAGTGCGGTCCACTCCGCTCCGCGTGGACGCACAGCGCAACCTCGAACACGTGCTGCGCGCGGCACGCGAGGTCTTCGGCGAGCTGGGTTACGGCGCGCCGATGGAGGACGTGGCCCGCCGCGCGCGGGTCGGTGTCGGCACGGTGTACCGGCGCTTCCCGAGCAAGGACGTCCTGGTCCGCCGGATAGCCGAGGAGGAGACGTCCCGGCTCACCGAACAGGCCAGGGTGGCGCTCGGGCAGGAGGAGGACCCGTGGCAGGCGCTGTCGCGGTTCCTTCGCACGTCGGTGGCCTCGGGTGCCGGGCGGCTGCTGCCGCCGCAGGTGCTGCGGGTCGGGGTCGCGGACGACGCGGCCGGTGCCGACGGGATCGGCGCGATCGTCGTGGACGAGGCGCGGGTGCCGCAGCAGCGGGTGCAGCCGACTGCCGAGCTTCGGCTGGTGTCGGCGGATTCGGGTGCGGGTGTCGTCTCCGGTGCCGGTGGTCTCGGTGGGCCGGTGGACGACGCCGGGGCTTCGGCGCTGCTCGAGGTCGTGGGGCAGTTGGTGGAGCGGGCCCGAGCCGCGGGTGAGCTGCGGCAGGACGTGACCGTGGCGGATGTGTTGCTCGTGATCGCCACGGGGGCGCCGGCGTTGCCGGACGCGGCGCAGCAGGCTGCCGCGTCGGCTCGGCTGCTGGACATTCTGTTGGAGGGGCTGCGGTCTCGGCCTGCCTGATGGTGGGTGGGTGAGGGTTCGGTCTCTCCGGGGCGGTGTGGGGTGGGTTTTTCGCCCCCGCCGCCCTTACCCGTTCCCATCCCCAGGGGCGCCGCCCCTTCGACCCCGAGGGGGTGCGTGGTCGGGTGCGGGTGGGCGGGGCTTCTCGCGCAGTTCCCCGCGCCCCTGAAGAATGCGCAGTTCCCCGCGCCCCTTGCGGGGCGTGGTTTCGTGATCGGGTTACTCGTTCGAGTGAACGTGTGGTTCGCGGTCTGGGAAGTGCGCTCGGACGAGTGGTATGCCCGTAGTGCTGGGGGCTGAACAAAAGCCAATATGGCACTCTGCCCTGGTGTTCGGGACTGGGTCGGCTGGCGGCGGGGGCTTCCGCGATGGGTGTTGACGGGCGGGACGAGTCGAAGTCGGAGGCGGCGGCCGAGGCGGATCCTCAGGTGCCCAGTCAAGGGAGGCGTGGGGTTCCGGCGCAGTGGGACCGGTTCGACTCCGGGGTGCTGCCGCCGCGTGAGCCCGCCGACGCCGATCTGATCGCCTGGATGCGGTCGGGGGACGACTCGGCGTACGAGGAGCTGTTCCGGCGTCACGCGGAGGCCGTACGCCGGTACGCGCGCACCTGTTGCCGGGACGCCCACACCGCCGACGATCTGACGGCCGAGGTCTTCGCCCGGATGCTGCAGGCGGTACGGGGCGGCTCCGGGCCGGAGCACGCCGTACGGGCCTATCTGCTCACGTCCGTACGACGGGTCGCGGCGACCTGGACGAGTTCCGCGAAGCGGGAGCAGCTGGTCGACGACTTCGCGGTGTTCGCGGCGCAGGCGTCGCGCGGGGCCGAGGTGTCGGACACCGACACCCTCGATCTCGGCGCGGAGGTGCGGGCGATGCACGAGGCCGAGCAGTCGATGGCGATGCGGGCGTTCCGTTCGCTGCCGGAGCGCTGGCAGGCCGTGCTGTGGCACACGGAGGTCGAGGACGAGTCGCCGAGTGATGTCGCGACCTTGTTCGGGCTGGACGCCAATGGGACCCGGGTGCTCGCCAGCCGGGCCCGGGAGGGGCTCAAGCAGGCGTATCTGCAGGCCCATGTGAGCGCCGCGCTCGCCGGGAACTCGGCGGAGTGCGGGCGGTACGCCGACCGGCTCGGCGCGTACGCCCGGGGCGGGCTGCGGACGCGGGCCGAGCGGGGGCTGCGCGCGCATCTGGAGGAGTGCGCGGCGTGCCGGCTGGCCGCCGGGCAGATCAAGGAGGTCGCGAGCGGGATCCCCGCCGTCGTACCGGTCGCGGTCATCGGGTGGTTCGGCGCGGCCGGGTACGCGAAGGTGGCCGCGCTCGTCGCCGGGGGCGCGGGCGCCGGGGCGGCGGGAGCCGCAGCGGCGGCCGGGGGCTTCGGTGGCGCGGGCGCGGGCGGTGGGGCCGCCGCGGAGGGGCTCGGGGCGCCGGCGAAGGTCGGCATCGCGGTGAGTGTGGCCGGGATGGTCGCCGCGGCGGTGGCGCTCGCGCTGGCGAACGACGAGGTGAAGCCCAAGGAGCCGTCGGCCGGACCGTCCGCCTCGCGGCCCGTCGAGGCCGCGCCGCAGCCGTCGGCGCCGCCGGAGGAGCCCGCGCCGGGTGCGCCCGCGCTGGTGATGCCGGTGTCCAAGGCGTCGTCGGCGCCGAAGCCGTCACCCTCACCGTCCCGGGCCGTGCGACCGGCTCCGTCGGTGAAGCCGACCCCGACCCCCACTCCCAAACCCACGCCCAAGCCCAAGCCCAGGCCGACACCGACTCCCGCGCCGCCGAAGCCGTCCCCCACACCGACGCCCCCTCCCCCGCCCGCGCCACCGGCCGTCTACCAGTGGAACGCGCTGCGGTACGGCGCCTTCGGCGACGGCACCGAGCCCGAGATGCGGCTCGGGGAGAGCAGCTGGGTCTGGCAGCGGTACGGGGTGTCGATCGCCGGGAAGCGGTACGCGAACGGGGTGACCGTGCACGGCCGCTCCTCCGTGACCATCGACCTCAACCGCCGGTGCGGCTCGTACGACGCGCTCGTCGGCGTCGACGACATGACGCACGGCCTCGGCGAGGTGTTCTTCTCCGTCTACGGCGACGGGGTCCGGCTGTGGAAGTCCGGGCTGGTGCGGGGCGGGGATCCGGCGGTGCCGGTGCGGGTGGATCTCGGCGGCCGGGAGACGGTACGGCTGGTCGTCGAGCCGCACGGCCCCGGCGGGCTGCCGGTGCTGGCGGACTGGGCGGACTCCCGGTTCAGCTGTGAGTGAGGGGTCAGGGGCCGGGGGCCTTCCCGGGCTTCCCGGGGATCGTCAGCGCGTTTGACAGGTCGGACAAGGCGTCGGACGGGGTGTAGGCCGCGCCCAGGGCCTGTTCGGTCGTGTAGCGGGTGGGGCCCAGGGCGGTGAGGGCGGCGGTCTCCGCGCGCTCGGCGTCGTGCTGGGCGGGGAGCGGGAGCGGGCGGGGGTGTTCGCCGCGCCAGGCGGTGCCGGCGGCGAGGAGGCGTACCGCGCGGGGGTGGTCGCCGAGGCCGGACAGTACGGTCGCGGCGCTGTCGGCCATGGCCGCCGTGACGGTCTCGGCGCACTGGTTGTCCACGGCGGTACGGAAGGCCTCGGTCAGTCTGCGCAGACCCGCCTCCGGGCCGGACTCGGCGGTCGTGAGGAGGCCGTCGACCAGGTCCAGGAACGCCCGGTGCTGCGGCGGGGGCGTCCCCCGGAGGGTCTCCTCGGCGGACATCGTCCACAGCTCGCGGGCGTGGGCGGTCTCGCCGTCGACCAGCTCCATGTGGGCGCGCAGGAGCCAGACGAACGCGCGGGAGTCCGGGGCGCCGAAACGTTCGGCCGCCGCCGTGGCCTCGTCCAGCGCGGTCAGGGCGGACTCACGGTCGCCCAGGCGGTAGGCGATCTCGCCGAGGCGGGCGATCAGGAACGGGGCCTCCGCGTTCGCGCCCACCTCGTACGCCAGGCGCAGGGCCTCCTCGTACTCGCCCCTGGCCTCGGTGAAACCGCCACGGGTCATCGCGGCCTCGCCGGCCGCGCTGCGCACTTGGGCGCGCATCCAGCGGTCGCCCACCCGGTCGGCGATCGTGCGGAGTTCGGCGAGGTCGTCCTCGACGCCGCGCATGTTGCCGGAGGAGTCGACGAGCATGTGGGTGCGGAGCATCAGGGTGAAGCCGACCTCCCAGTCACCGCCGTACGCACGGCAGTTGGCGACCGCCTCGTCCATGAGCGCGCGGATGTCGACCGAGACCGCGCCGTCCAGGATGTACGCGGTCAGCGGCCAGACCAGGCCCGGGAAGCGGGCGGCGGCCGGGCCGGTGTGGCCGGACTCCTGCTTCAGCCGTGCCACGTACGCGCGGGCCTTCGGGTCGTCCGGTACGCCGATGGGGCCCGACTCGGCGGCCAGGGCGAGATGGAGGAGGCGCAGGGCGACGCGCCGGCTGTGGCGGGGGTGCCGGGAGGGGGCGGGGTCGGCGAGGAACGCGGCGATGTGGTCGGGGGACGAGGGCGGTGTCGTGCCGGCGCCGTCCGGGGTCGTGGTCAGGTCCAGGATCCGGTCGACCCAATGGGTGCCCTCGTGGCGGAAGTTGCGCAGCCACCAGAACCAGCCCGCGGCGAGGGCGAGCGCGGTGCCGGCCGGTTCGTCGGCGGCGGTGACCGCCCGGTGGAGGGCGGCCCGGAGGTTGTCGAGGTCCGTCTCCAGGCGGTGGATCCAGGGGAGTTGGTCGGCCGAGCGGAGAAGGGGGTCGGCCTCGGTGAGGAGGCCCAGGATCCAGGTGTGGTGGCGGTGTTCGGCCGCCGCGCGGAGCGCGGGCGTCTCGGCGGCGCGTTCCGTGGCGTACTCGTGGATCGTCTCCAGCATGCGGTAGCGCATGACGCGGGTGTCGTGCAGGGAGGGCGCGGCGACGATCAGGGACTTGTCGACGAGGGCGCCGAGGAGGTCGGCGGTCGATCCCGGTCCGGAGCCGGGCACGGGGCCGGGACCGGGACCGGGGCCGGGGCCGGGGCCGGGACCGGGACCGGGACCGGGGCCGGGGCCGGGGCCGGGGCCGGGGCCGGGGCCGGGACCGGGACCGGATTCCTGTTCCGTGCAGACGTGTTCCGTGCAGACGTGTTCCGCCGCTTCCAGGTCCCAGCCGCCGGCGAAGACCGAGACCTGGCGGAGGAGGGCGCGTTCGGGATCGTCGAGGAGGTCCCAGGACCAGTCGACGACCGCGCGGAGGGTCTGTTGGCGGGGGAGGGCCGTGCGGCTGCCCGAGGTGAGAAGTCGGAAGCGGTCGTCCAGGCGGTCGGCGATCTGGCGTGGGGTGAGCAGGCGCAGCCGGGCGGCGGCCAGTTCGATGGCCAGCGGAAGGCCGTCGAGGCGGTGGCAGATCTCCGCCACCGCCTCGGGGTCGGCGCGCAGGACGGCGTCCGCGTCGGGGCGTACGGACGCGGCGCGCTCCGCGAGAAGGCGTTGGGCCGGGGCCGGAAGGAGCGGCTCCACCGGGCGTACGGACTCGCCGGGCACGCCCAGGGGTTCGCGGCTGGTGGCGAGGATCGTGAGGCCGGGGCAGTGGGTGAGGAGCGTCTCGGCCAGCTCGGCGGCGGCGCCGATCACATGTTCGCAGTTGTCGAGGACCAGGAGCAGGGTCCGGCGGGCGCAGTGCTCCACGAGCAGGGTGAGCGGGTCGTCCTGCGGGGGCGTCAGGTCGTACGAGAGATGCGGGTCGTGGGTGATCAGCGCGGTCTCGCGCAGGCCCAGGGCGCTGAGCACCGCGCCCGGTACCGCCTCCGGGCTGTCGAGCGGGGCCAGTTCGGCCAGCCAGGCCTCGGGGTGGCCGGTGGCGGCCTCCTCGGCCAGGCGGGTCTTCCCGGAGCCGCCCGGTCCGGTGAGGGTGACCAGACGGGAGCCGCCCAGGTCGGCACGGATCGCTTCGAGTTCGGGTTCCCGGCCGACGAAGGACGTCAGGCGGTGCCGGAGGTTGCCGGTTCGGGAGAGGGAGGGGGAGGGGGATGGGGATGGGGAGGGGGAGGGGGAGGGAGCGGCGGGAGGAGTGGGGGTGGGGGTGGGCGCGGGTTCCGGGTTCTGGGGGGTGAGCAGGGTGCGGTGGAGGGTCCTCAGGTCCGTGGACGGGTCCGTGCCCAGGGATTCGCGGAGGGTGCGGCGCAGCTGCTCGTAGGCCGTCAGGGCTTCCGCCGTGCGGCCCGTCGCGTGCAGGGCCCGGACCAGGAGGGCGTGCAGGGGCTCGTCGTGGGGGTGCGCGGCGGTCAGTTCGCGGAGTTCCGGTACGACGTCGGGGGCGCGGCCGAGTCGTAGGTCCGCGTCGATACGGGTGCGGAGGGCCTCCGTGCGCAGGGCCTCCGGGCGGGTGGCGGCGGTGCGGTCGGGGAGGTCGGCGAGGGCGGGGCCGCGCCAGAGGGTGAGGGCCTCGCGGAGGGTGGTGGCGGCGGTCGCGGGGTCGTCGTGGCCGAGGGCGTTCTTGGCTTCGCCGACCAGGCGTTCGAAGGTGTGCAGGTCCACGGCGGTGGGGGTGGTGGCCAGGCGGTAGCCGCCGGGTTCCGAGGTGATGGCGGGTCTGCCGAGGGCGCGGCGGAGGCGGGCGACCAGGGCCTGGAGGGCGGCGGGGGCGTCCTCGGGTGGGGTGTCCGGCCAGATCTCGTCGATGAGGGTGGGGGTGGGGACGGGGTGGTTCGGGCGGAGGGCCAGGGCGGTGAGGAGGGCGCGTAGGCGGGGGCCGGGGAGGGGGATGGGGGTGCCGTGGTCGTCCTCCGCGTGGGTTGTTCCCAGGATCTTGTACCGCACCGGGTCATTCTCGCCTTGTCCGTCGGGGGTGGGAGGGGATTTCGCCCCCGCCGCCCCTACCCGTCCCGTCCTCCAGGGGCTGTGCTCCTTCGCCCCCCTTCGGCGCCCCTCGGGGCCCTTCTTCTGGGGGCTGCCGCCCCCAGGCCCCCGCCGTGGGATGGGGGCCTGGGTGGGTCCGTTCCTTCGCGTTCGTCGTGGCTTGTCGCGCGGTTCCCCGCGCCCCTCAGGGGCGCGTCGCCCCCGCGCCCAGGGCTCCCCTCTGGGGGGTGATGCCTGCCGGTACGGCTCGTTGTCCGGCGGGGGTGCCTGTCCAGCAGGTGCCTCGGCGGGAGAGGAGGCGGCGCAGCCAGAGTTCGAGGGCGACCAGGTCGGCGAGGCCGTCCAGGGGGAGGGGTTCGCCCTCGGCGGCGGCGCGCAGGGCCTTGCGGACGACTCGGGCCTCCACCAGACCCGCCTGGGCGAGGAGGGGGGTGTCGAAGAGGGTGATGAGAGTGTCGGCGGCCACGCGGAGGCCGGTGCGGGCGGCGGCGTGGGAGCTGGCGTGGGAGGGGGCGCCCCAGCCGGGCGGGAGGTCGGTGACGCCGGCGCCCTCCAGGACCGTACGCAGGATCGCGGCGCGGGCGCCCGGCTGGACGCGCAGGGCCTCGGGGAGGGCGCGGCAGGCGCGGACGACCTGGTTGTCGAGGAAGGGGGTGTGGAGGCGTTGGGAGCGGACCTCCGCGGCCTGTTCGAGGACGCGGATGTCGGTGGCGTACCGGGCCAGGGCCGCTCGGGCGCGGAAGTCGCCGGGGCGCTGGCCGGGGCCGACGGAGGGGCGGCCCGTCGTCGCGCCCAGGCGAATCGATACTTCTGCCAATGCCTCGCCGGTGAGCCAGCGGGCGGCGGGGCCCGGTCTGGCCCATGTCAGGGCGGCGAGCGAGGCGCCCACCGCGCCGCCCGGCTCCTCGAAGCGGCGCTGCATCAGACGGGTGGCGAGGACCTCGACGCCGGAGCGGTACGGGGTGCGGGACAGCTTGCGCGCGGCGCTGTACACGCGCGCGGGGACCATCACCGAGCCGTCGGCGCGGGCGAGGGCTGCGACCGGGCGGACGAGGTGGCGGCGCTTGCGGTCCATCAGGAGGTCGGCGAGGCGGGCGGGGTGGGCGTCCAGGACCTGGCGGGCGCCGTAGCCGGTGAAGTG
Source organism: Streptomyces phaeolivaceus (assembly GCF_009184865.1). Taxonomy (NCBI): domain Bacteria; kingdom Bacillati; phylum Actinomycetota; class Actinomycetes; order Kitasatosporales; family Streptomycetaceae; genus Streptomyces; species Streptomyces phaeolivaceus. Next base: position 4,752,366 of record NZ_CP045096.1, read on the forward strand.
GTCCGCGCTGCCGGAGGCGAGACGGGCGCGATGGCGGGCGGCCGTCACCAGGGAGGGGCCCGGCTCGTCGGTCAGGGGGACTTCGAGGTCGGCGTACGGGAGGACCTCCTCGCCGCCCGTCACGACCACGTGGTGGAGGCGGGGGTTGGCGGCGAGCGTGCCCGCGCGCTCCAGTTCGGTCTCGCGGCCGGAGGTGGCCAGATCGTTGAAGGTGACGGCGAGGAGGCGTTCGCCGGCGCCCGTGCCGTGGCCGAGGACCGTGCCGGGGGCGCCGGGGAGGCCCGCGGCGAGCAGGGCCAGGGTGCCGGAGGCGGGGCCGCCGGAGACATCGGCGCCGATGCCGGGGACGGGCATGCCCCGGGCGGCGCGGCGCTCGGCGGGGCCCATGCCGGGGACCGGGCCGGGGTCGACGTCGGGCACGTGCCGGGGGGCGGACAGGCGCACCCGTACGGACTCCACGAGGGCGTCGCGGACGGCGTCCACCGCGCTGGCCGGGTCGGCGGAGGGGGCGGCGACCGCGAGGGAGGCGACCGGCTCGTAGCCGGCGATCTCTCGCGCCCCGGCGCGCAGGATCAGTGCGTGCCCCGGGGGAATGCGGCGCACGCCGTCGTACGGGGTGGAGTCGTGGAGGGCGTCCGGTACGTCGGGGGCGGCCAGCAGGGCGGCCAGATGCCCGAAGTCGAGGTTGGCCTCGATGAGGTCGGCCAGCGGCAGTGCGGCCGTCGCGTACGCCGTGCCGCCCGACCAGGGGGTGTAGAAGACCGGGCGCGCGCCCGCGAGGTCGCCGCAGACCGTCAGCCGGCGGCCGACCTGGACGACGGCGGTGTAGCTGCCGGGCCAGGCGGTGAGATGGCGCAGGGCGCCGCCGCGCGCGGCGAACAGGCCCACGCGCAGCTGCTCGTCGGAGGCGCCGCAGATACCGAGGACGGCGATGCGCGTCTGGGCGTCGGCCTGTACGACCCGCACCTCGTCGGGGCGCCAGTCGCCGACGGCCCACAGTGGATCGGGGTCTCCCCACAGGAGGTGCGAGCCGACCGGATGCACGGTCTCGCCGTCGAGTCCGGTGGCCCCGGCGGAACCGAAGGCGGGCGCGCCAGCGGCGGTACTGCTCCATCCCACCAACCACCGCATCGACGCCTCCACAGGCTGTGGACAACCGGTGCACCGTACGAACGGTCCCCATGCTGCCACGAAGGAGGCTTGCCGGAGGGCGTGCGGCGCGGCTTGCGCACCGGCAAATGCGCCCCTGGGGAGCCTCCAGTGCTCCCCCGTCACACCCTCAAGTCGCCCTGGACGAGAGGTCGGAGAGGGAGGGAGGAAGGGTGGAGGCGGAGTGGTCGACAAAGGCGGACCCCGGGTCTACGACGTGAATGCGCCCCCGGTACGCTCCCCCAAAACATCCAACGCGCCCTCAACAGACGTGGTCGGAGCGGTATTCACCCTCGACAACCACCGTCGATTTTCGGCCAAATCGGCCCCGCAGGGCGAAGTCGACCCGCGCTCCGTACCACCCCCGATGACGACACAGCGTCAACACACAGTCCGGGAGGCGGAGTTCGCCTCCCGGACCGGTCCGCCGCCCGCGGGGATGTAGGCGGCGGTGTCCCCCAGCCCACTGGATCCAGTACAGCGGGCCGACCCACGCAAGACCATGGAACCGCTCCCCCGATGGCCGGAGAAGAGCGCACGGACAGGCGCACGGCCACACAACGGGAGCACGTGACAACACTCCGTACTTCGCCCGCAAATTCGTACGGACCACAATCCCGCCATCCGGATTTGGGCCCCTTAACGCTTGGGATGCGGCGAACTACGCTGGGTTTACGAATGCCGCGTGCCTATGCCGCCGCGGCAGCCGTCTGTTCGAGGGGTGGCGCAATGTCCAGGGAGCAACGCGGGCCGAACGAAAAGCTCGGCGCCGTTCTCGCCCTCGCGGGAATCAGCAACGCAGGACTCGCTCGTCGCGTCAACGACCTTGGCGCCCAGCGAGGACTGACACTTCGCTACGACAAGACGTCGGTGGCGCGCTGGGTGTCGAAGGGCATGGTGCCGCAAGGCGCCGCGCCCCACCTCATCGCGGCCGCGATCGGCCAGAAGCTCGGCCGCCCGGTGCCGCTCCACGAGATCGGCCTGGCGGACGCGGATCCCGCCCCCGAAGTGGGCCTCGCCTTCCCCCGTGACGTCGGACAGGCGGTGCGCGCGGCGACGGAGCTGTACCGCCTCGACCTCGCCGGCCGCCGCGCGGGCACCGGCGGCATCTGGCAGTCCCTCGCCGGATCGTTCGCGGTGAGCGCGTACGCGACCCCCGCCTCACGCTGGCTCATAACCCCGGCCGACAGTTCGGTGGCGCGCGAGGCGGGCTCCGCGGAGGGCTCCGGGTCGCCCCTGAAAGTCGGCCACAGCGATGTGCGGAAGCTGCGGGAGGCCGCCGAGGACGCCAGGCGCTGGGACTCCAAGTACGGGGGCGGCGACTGGCGTTCGTCGATGGTGCCGGAGTGCCTGCGGGTCGAGGCGGCGCCGCTGCTGCTCGGCTCGTACTCCGACGAAGTGGGGCGCGCGCTGTTCGGAGCGTCCGCGGAACTCACCCGCCTCGCCGGCTGGATGGCCTTTGACACGGGTCAGCAGGAGGCCGCGCAGCGGTACTACATCCAGGCGCTGCGGCTCGCGCGGGCCGCGGCCGACGTGCCGCTGGGCGGGTATGTGCTCGCCACCATGTCGCTGCAAGCGACCTACCGGGGCTTCGGCGACGAGGGCGTCGATCTCGCGCAGGCCGCACTCGAACGCAACCGGGGGCTGGCCACCGCGCGCACGATGAGCTTCTTCCGGCTCGTCGAGGCGAGGGCGCACGCGCGCGCGGGCGACGCGGTGGCCGCCGGGGCGGCCCTCAAGGCCGCCGAGGGGTGGCTGGAGCGGGCCCGGGACGGCGACCACGATCCGACCTGGCTCGGGTTCTACGGCTACGACCGGTTCGCCGCGGACGCGGCGGAGTGCTACCGCGACCTCAAGGCGCCGCGTCAGGTGCGCCGCTTCACCGAGCAGGCGCTGTCGCGGCCGACGGAGGAGTTCGTACGCTCGCACGGGCTGCGGCTGGTCGTGTCGGCGGTCGCGGAGCTGGAGTCCGGCAATCTCGATGCTGCGTGCGAGCAGGGGGTGCGGGCGGTGGAGGTCGCGGGGCGCATCTCGTCCGCGCGCACCACCGAGTATGTGAAGGATCTTCTGCATCGGCTGGAGCCGTACGGGGATGAGCCGCGGGTGATCGAGCTGCGGGAGAGGGCTCGGCCGTTGTTGATGACGCCGGCCTAGGTTTGGGGTGCCTACTCGTCTGCCGGGTTGCTCCTTGTTCGGCGGCTGCGGATTGTTCGTGGCTGGTCGCGCCCACGCGGCGGAGCCGCATGTCGATACGGCCCCGCGCCCGCGCCTCTTTCAGGGCGCGTGACCGGGGTCATGAAGACTCCTTCCGGGTTTGAGGGCATTGTCAGTGGTGCAGTGCACTATCGGAGTCGGGAGGTGGGGCGCGTGCGGAGGCAGGGCGCGTACGACTGCGATGTGCTCGTGGTCGGCGGCGGGATCGTCGGGCTGTCGACGGCGTACGCGATCACGCGGGCCGCGCCGGGCACGCGGGTCACCGTGCTGGAGAAGGAACCGGGCCCGGCCCGGCACCAGACCGGGCGGAACAGCGGCGTCATCCACAGCGGGATCTACTACCGGCCGGGGTCGCTGAAGGCGCGGTACGCGGTCAAGGGCGCCGCCGAGATGGTCAAGTTCTGCGCCGAGTACGGCATCGACCACGCCGTCACCGGGAAGCTGATCGTCGCCACCGAGCGGTCCGAGCTGCCCCGGCTGCACGCCCTGGTGCAGCGCGGGCGGGAGAACGGGATTCCGGTGCGGGAGCTGGGCGCCGCCCAGATCGCCGAGTACGAGCCGGAGGTGCGCGGACTCGCGGCCATACATGTCGGCACCACCGGGATCTGCGACTTCGTGGAGGTCGCCCGGCAGCTCGCGCGCGCCTCCGGCGCCGAGATCCGCTACGGCGCCCAGGTCGAGCGCATCGACCGGCGGGCCTCGCTGGGGGTCGCCGTCCGGATCCGGGGCGGTGACGTCGTACGGGGACGGGTGCTGGTGAACTGCGCCGGGCTGCGCTGCGACGAGGTGGCCCGGATGACCGGGGACGAGCCCGGGATGCGGATCGTGCCGTTCCGGGGGGAGTACTACGAGCTGGCGCGGCCCGAGCTGGTCCGTGGACTCGTGTATCCGGTGCCCGATCCGGCGTTCCCGTTCCTCGGGGTGCATCTGACCCGGGGGATCGACGGGGGTGTGCACATCGGGCCCAACGCGGTGCCCGCGCTGGCCCGCGAGGGGTACGGGTGGGGGACCGTACGGATGCGGGAGCTGGGGGCGACGCTGGCCTGGCCCGGGTCCTGGCGGATAGCGCGGCGGCACTGGCGGTACGGGGCGGGCGAGCTTCGGCGGTCCGTGTCGAAGAAGGCGTTCACCGGGGCGGTACGGCGGCTGCTGCCGGCCGTGTCCGAGGGCGATCTGGTGCCTGCGGCGGCGGGGGTGCGGGCGCAGGCCGTACTGCGGGACGGGACGCTGGTGGACGACTTCCTGATCCGGGAGGGCGCGCGGGCGGTGCATGTGCTGAACGCGCCTTCGCCCGCGGCCACGGCTTCGCTGCCGATCGGGCGGGAGGTGGGGAGGCGGGCGTTGGCGGTGTTGGCTCAGGTGTGAGGGGATCGCTGCCGGGGGTGGGTGGGCTCAGCCTTGCGGGGGGCTCCATCTTGCCGGGGGTGGGTGGGCTCCGCCTTGCCGGGGGTGGGTGGGCTTCGCCTTGCCGGGGGTGGGTGGGCTACGTCTTGCCGGGGGTGGGTGGGCTCCGCCTTGCCGGGGGTGGGTGGGCTTCGCCTTGCCGGGGGTGGGTGGGCTACGTCTTGCCGGGGGTGGGTGGGCTCCGCCTTGCCGGGGGTGGGTGGGCTCCGCCTTGCCGGGGCTGCGTGGGCTCGGCGCACCGGTGGGTTCCACGGCGCCGTAAAATCGGGGCACTGTGTCTGACTCCGCCAATTCCCCTGAGTCCCGCACCCCCGGTGCCTCCCTTCGGCATGCCCGGGGCAAGGGTGAGCCTCGGTTCCCCGATGGGCCCAAGCCCGATCCCGCCGGCTCGCATTTCGAGCGGCGGATCAGGAGTTTCCAGCCTCGGCGGAGCCGGGTGACGACCGGGCAGGCGGACGCGTTGCAGCGGCTGTGGCCCAAGTGGGGGCTCGACATCGACGGGCGGGCGCTGGACCTCGGCCGGCTGTTCGGGGACGAGAAGCCCGTCGTGCTGGAGATCGGGTTCGGGATGGGCGAGGCCACCGCGCGGATGGCCGCCGACGACCCGGAGACCAATGTGCTCGCCGTGGATGTGCACACGCCGGGCCAGGGGAACCTGCTGAACCTCGCGGACCTGGACGGGCTGTCCAATGTGCGGGTGGCCAATGGGGACGCCATCATCCTGCTGCGGGAGATGCTCACGCCCGACTCGCTGTCCGGGCTGCGGGTCTACTTCCCCGACCCCTGGCCGAAGAAGCGGCACCACAAGCGGCGGCTGATCCAGGAGGAGTTCCTCACGCTCGTCGCGTCACGGCTCCGGGCGGGGGCGATCGTGCACTGCGCGACGGACTGGGAGCCGTACGCCGAGCAGATGCTCGAAGTGCTGACCGCGCACCCCGAGTTCGAGAACACCCGGGCCGACGGCGGGTTCGCGCCACGTCCCGGGTTCCGGCCGCTGACCCGTTTCGAGGGACAGGGACTGGACAAGGGTCATGTGGTGAACGATCTGCTCTTCCGCCGCGTACAGCAGCCCGAGTCCGGCTGCGGCTGAGCCGACGGGTGCCGCAGGGTGCCGGCAGTGCGGTTCCGACAGGTGCCGACAGGTGCGGTGCCTACAAGTGCGGTGCCGACAGGTGCGGTGCCGACAGGTGCGGTGCCGACAGGTGCGGTCCGGCTGGGCGTACCACGCGCCGTCGCGGGCGGCGTCCCTTCCTCGTTAGGGTCGATGTAATGGCCACCAGTCCCCCCTACCCGACGCACCCCAGCGGCCCGGCCGGTGGGTATGTGTTCAGGCCCACGCGCTGGTGGCAGCGGAAGAGCGTCAGATACACGGCGCTGATAGGGCTGCTCGGGCTCTCCGGGCTCGTCATCCTCGCGCTCGTCCGGGAACAGACCGGCACGGAGGGGTTCCTTGTCGGGCTGGGGCTCGCGGTGCTGCCCGTGCCGTTGCTGATGGCCGCGTTCCGGTGGCTGGACCGGGTGGAGCCGGGACCCTGGAAGAACCTGGTGTTCGCGTTCGCCTGGGGGGCGTGCGCGGCGGCGCTGATAGCCATCGTGGCGAACAGTTTCGCCACGCGGTGGATAGCCACGGCAACCGCCGATCCCACGCATGCCGACACGCTCGGCGCCACCGTCATAGCGCCCGTGGTGGAGGAGACCGCCAAGGCCGCGGCCGTCTTACTCGTCTTCCTGTTCCGCAGGCGGGACTTCACCGGGATCGTGGACGGGGTGGTGATCGCGGGGTTCACCGCGACCGGGTTCGCGTTCACCGAGAATATTTTGTACCTGGGCACCGCGTTCGGGACGGATCAGCTCAGTGGGGGGAGCGGGCTGGCGTCGGTCACCGCCGCCACGTTCTTCGTGCGGGTGATCATGTCGCCGTTCGCGCATCCCCTGTTCACCGTGCTGACCGGGATCGGGTTCGGGATCGCGGCGTTCTCCGCGGAGTGGCAGCGGGGGCGGCGGGTGCTCGTGCCGGTGGTGGGGCTGGTGCTCGCCATGGGGATGCACGCGGTGTGGAACGGGTCGGCGACGTTCGGGGAGTACGGGTTCTTCGCGGTGTACGCGGCGTTCATGGTGCCGGCGTTCGGGTTGCTGACGTGGTTGGTGATCTGGGCTCGGCAGCGGGAGTTGCGGACCGTGCGGGAGGAGTTGCCGGCGTATGCGGCGGCGGGGTGGCTGACGCCGGCCGAGCCGTTCGTGCTGGGGTCGATGCGGGCTCGGCGGGTGGCGCGGGAGTATGCGGCGCATCACTTCGGGAAGGCGGGGGCGCGGTCGATCGCCGAGTACGAGGTGTACGCGACGCGGTTGGCGTTTCTGCGGCGGCGGGGGCGGCGGGGGTGGGCCGGGGGTGACTTCGCTCTGCGGGAGCGGGAGTTGTTGTTCGAGCTGTGGCGGAGGCGGGAGGTGGCTCGGTCGGCCATGGGGTTTGCGGGGCGGGAGGTGGGGGCCGGGGGGTGGTCCGGGTATGGGTACGGCGGTGGGTACGGGTACGGCGGTGGGTACGGGTACGGCGGTGGGTACGGGTACGGCGGGTATGGGTCGGGGTATCCGCAGCCTGTGGGCTACGGGGTGTCGGCTTATGCCGTGTACAACCCGTATCGGTCCTAGGGGCGTGGGGGCGTGGGGGCGTGGGTGGGTCGGGGGCGCGCCGGGGGGTGTCCGTCCTCGGAACGGCGCGGAATCGGTTGGCTGAGAAGTGGGACGAGTTGACGCGCCAACCGCTGCGGGCGGACACCCCCCGACACGCCCCCTTCTCGCCGTACGCCCCTGACCCGCCGTACGGGGTGCCCGCGGCTATAGCCGCGGGCAATCGTGCCGCTGGGGCGGCACGGGTGGGCGCAGGCGGTGCCCCGTGAGCGCCGGGTCGCGCGACCCGGCTCGGCCCGGCACCGGCCGCCGGGTGCCATGTGCAACGAGAGGCGGATCCCGACGGCCGTAGGCGGACGTACGCTGTCGTAGGCGGACGTACGCTGTCGTAGGCGGACGTACGCTGTCGTAGGCGGACGTACGCGGCCATAGGCGGACGTACGCTGTCGTAGGCGGACGTACGCGGAGTTGGGTCGGAGTTACGCCGATGCCTTGGTCAGGTGGGTCAGTTCCTCGGGGGTCAGGGTGAGGTCGGGGACGGCCAGGAGGGCCGGGAGTTGGTCGAGGGTGCGGGCGGAGGCGATGGGGGCGGCGACGGTCGGCTGGGCGGCGAGCCAGGCCAGCGCCACGGTCGCGTGGGCGGCACCCCGGGCCTCGGCGATCTCGTCGAGCGCGGCGAGGACCCGCGTACCGGTCGGCGTTTCGAGGTAGGCACCCGCGCCCGCCGCCCGGGGGCTGTCGACGGTCGTGCCGGGGCGGTACTTGCCCGTGAGGAAGCCCTTGGCCAGGCCGAAGTACGGGACGGCGGAGAGGCCCGCGTCGGCGGCGACGGTCTGGAGGGCGCCCTCGTAGGTGTCGCGGGAGACCAGGTTGTAGTGGGGCTGGAGGGCGACATAGCGGGCCAGGCCCTCGGCGGCCGAGAAGTCCAGGGAGGCCTTCAGGCGCTCGGGGGTGATGTTGGACGCGGCTATCGCGCGGACCTTGCCGGCCTTCACCAGCTCGTCGAGGGCGGTGATGATCTCCTCGACGGGCACCTCGGGCTGGTCGAAGTGGGTGTAGTAGAGGTCGATGTAGTCCGTGCCGAGGCGGGCGAGGGAGGCGTCGGCCGCGGCCTTGATGTTGGCCGCCGTCAGGCCCGGGTACTCGGGGTGCTGGCTCACCTTGGTCGCGATGACCACGTCGGCGCGGTTGCCGCGAGCCTTGACCCACTTGCCGATGATCCGCTCGGACTCACCGCCCTCGTTGCCCTCCACCCACGCCGAGTAGGCGTCGGCCGTGTCGACGAAGTTGCCCCCGGCCGCCTTGTAGGCGTCGAGGACGGCGAAGGACTGTGCCTCGTCCGCCGTCCAGCCGAAGACGTTGCCCCCGAGGGAGAGCGGGAAGACCTCGATGTCGGACGTGCCCAGCTTGCGAAGAGAAGTCATGTAGGGCGTCAACCCCCGGCCCGGACCCTCGCATTCCGCCCCACCATGAACAGCACGTGAAGGGAGGAGAGAGAAGGGGAGAGAGGGGGGGAGAGAGGGGGAGAGGGGGAGGGGGAGGGGGAGGGGGAGGGGTGCCTCGTCCTCTTACCGTCCCGTCTCGCCCCGGCATGGCGAACGCCGCGTAGGCCCGTGGCCCGCGCGGCGTCGTTGTTGTTGTGCTCCGGGGAGCGGGGGTGGTCCTACGGGGTGACGCCCTTGCTGCGGAGCCAGGCCGCCGGGTCGATGCCGCTGGCCGAGCCGCCGGGGTGGACCTCCATGTGGAGATGGGCGCCGGTGACGTTGCCGGTGGCGCCCACGCGGCCGATGACGTCGCCGGTGGTGACCTTCTGGCCGACGCTAACGCCGATGGAGGACTGGTGGGCGTACCAGATCTCGGTGCCGTCATCGAGGGTGAGGACGGTCTTGTAGCCGTACGAGCCCTCGTAGCCGGCCTGCGTGATCGTGCCGCTGCCGACGGCCTTGATCAGGGTGCCGGTGGGGGCCGCGAAGTCCAGGCCGGTGTGGTAGCCGGAGGACCAGTACGGGCCCGCCTGGCCGAAGGTGGAGGTGAGGGTGTAGGAGGAGGTGGGAAGCGTGAACTGGCCCGCGAGGGCCGCGATGCGTTCAGCTTCCTTCTTCTTCTCCGCCTCCTCGGCCGCCTTCTTCTCGGCGGCGGCCTCCTTGGCCTCGGCTTCCTTCTTCTCCTTGGCGGCCTGCTCGGCGGCCTTGTCCGCGGCGGCGGTCTGGGCGGCCTCGGCGGCGGCCTTGTCGAACGCGTCCTGCTGGGACTCGGCCTGCGCGATGATCCGGGCGCGCAGCGCCTCACCGGCGTCCGCCGTGCCCTGGGCGGTGTCGGTGGCGATCAGACCGGCGTTGCTGAGCGGGGAGGTGGAGGCCTCGGGCTCCGGCGTCTCGGCCTCGGGCTCGTCCTCGAAGACCGAGCCGACGTTCGGCATGTCGGGCATCGAGATGGAGACCGGGGCCTTGCCGGACTGCGCGCTCGCCATACCGGCTCCGCTGACGGCGGCTATGACACCGACGCCGAGAACCGTGGAGCTGCGGGCCAGTCCGCCACGGGCGAGTACGCCGCGCGGCTTGGCGACACGGTGCCGGCCGCGAACGGGACGCAGGGTGTCCTCGCTGGGATTCCACTCCTGCCAGGGGCCCTCGTTGTCGCTGCTGTAGCTGCCGTAACCGAACGTCTGGCTCTCGCCTTCGCGTTGGGTCGGCACGAACGGGGCTTCGGTCGCGGACCGGTTCGACGCCACGTGGGCGTACTCCTTCCTTCCTCCTCGCCTACCGGGTTAGCTGACGGGTTCGGAGCAGGAAGGTCTCCTACGCGCGTAAACCGGACGTGCGTACTGCCACGGCGGTTTCCGTGCGATTCACCCCAGGGTGGTGGTTCCCCGGTTCCCTTGCGGGATTCGGCGCGTGAGCACGGAGCCGTCTCTTGTGACGGCTGGGACGACCGCGCTGCGTTATCGAACGTTAATAGACACGAGTGCTCCATTCCAAGCTGTTCCGAATGATCGTTCCGGCTTTCGCGCTGGACTTTACGGGTCATGAGGGGCCGAAAACGGGCGAGTTGGCATTGACTCACGAGTAACAGTTGTCCTGACGGTACGTCAGTTGTTATACGCAGGACGGTCGGACGGGCACGCTCGGTGACATCGAACAGATGGGAGGCGCGAGATGTGAGAGACGTGAGAGACGTGTGTGCGGGGGCGGGTGTGCGGAGGGACGTGTGTGTCAGGGGCGGTGGACCACCAAGAGGGCCATGTCGTCCGTCGTACGGCCGCCCGTGTGCCGGCGCACCTCCTCCGCCAGGGTCGTCAGCAGGGCGTCCGGGGTGGAGAAGGCGCGGCCGGACAGGCGGGCGGCCGGGTCGTAGAAGACACCTCGCGCGTCCCTCGCCTCGGAGAGGCCGTCGGTGTGGAAGAGCAGCGTGGCGCCGGGCGGGAAGTCGGTCTCCTCCGCGCGGTCGGGCCAGGTGGCCAGGTCCTGCATGCCCAGCGGGAGCGCGGGCCGCGGGGCGTCCAGGGTGCGCAGGGTGCCGTCGGCGTACAGCAGCAGGGGGGACGGATGGCCCCGGTTGACGATCCGGGCGCGGCCGGCGCCGTGCGGGAACTCCGCCAGTACGGCCGTCACGAACCCCTCGTACTTCACCGCCGCGTCCCGGCGCGCGGCCTCCCGCCGGGTGCTCTCGCGGGCCAGTGCCCGTTCCAGCCGCTGGGCCACCGCCTCGAGCGTCGACTCCTGTTCGGCCGCCTCCCGGAACGCGCCGATCAGCACCGCCACCGCCGACACCGCCCCCAGCCCCTTGCCGCGCACATCGCCGACGACCAGCCGTACGCCGTGGGGCGAGTCCTGCACCGCGTACAGATCGCCCCCGATCGACGCCCCGGCCTGCGCCGCCTCGTACCGCGCGGCGATCTCCAGCCCGCCGATCCGCTCCTGCGGCACCGGCAGTACGGCCCGCTGCGCCGCCTCGGCGATCTCCCGGGCGGTCGCGAGCCGGGCGTCGCTGCGGCGGACGAGACGGTTGATCAGTACGGCCAGTACGGCGACGGTGGCCACCGTGGCGATCTCGGTGATCGCGTCCACATGGCCCGCGTCGTCGTAGACGATCCGTACGGCGGTGATGCCGGCGACCGAGACGACGCCGGTGATCACCGTGCCGTGCAGCGAGAAGAGCGGGGCCGCCACCAGGGGCGCGGCGGTGAAGAAGGGGACCGCCGTGAACTCGCTCGGGGTGAAGTGGTCGTAGAAGAGGCCGATGGCGATCAGCAGTGCGGGGACGACGCGGACGAGCGCACGGGCGTACGAGAACCGCCACCCGCCCGGCTCCCTCACGCCCTCCGCGCCCTCTCGCTGCCCCACGGATACAGGGTTTCCGGCGGCCGGGAACCGGGCTACTCGGCGGGGCCGAGTGGGCTAGCTAGGGCCTGTCTGACAATTCCCGTCGTCGCCCGGAGGGCGGCGTCGCGGCGTCGTGGGGGTACCTCCCGGTCGAGCGAAGCCGAGAGTGGGGGAGCGTGCATGGCGTCGCGAGGCAGGCGGGAATTGTGAGACAGGCCCTGGCGGGGGCGCGGGTGGGGTTTGTCAGCCGGCTGTCAGGCCCGTGAGGCCCGTCAGTTCCGGCAACGGCAGGGTGTGCTGCGTCTGGAGGACCTTCGCGCGGAGGTAGCGGACGTTGTGCGCGGTGGTGAAGACACCCGTGGGGACGCGGTGGCGGACGCCGACGCCCAGGTCGCGGAGTTGCCGCGCCTTGTCGGGGTTGTTGGAGAGCAGGTCCAGTTCGTCGATGCCGAGGGCACCGAGCATCTGGGCCGCCGCCGTGTAGTCGCGGGCGTCCTCCGGCAGGCCGAGCGCCGCGTTCGCCTCGTAGGTGTCGAGGCCCTGGTCCTGGAGGGCGTACGCGTCGAGCTTGTTGTAGAGGCCGATGCCCCGGCCCTCCTGGCGGAGGTAGAGGAGGACACCGCCGCGGTCGGCTATCCGCTCCACCGCCTCGCGCAGCTGCGGGCCGCAGTCGCAGCGGGCCGAGCCGAAGACATCGCCGGTCAGGCACTCGGAGTGCAGCCGGACCAGCGGGGCCGTGCCCGGGTCGGGGTCACCGAGGACGATCGCCAGGTGCTCCTGCTCGTCGACGAGGCCGTGGAAGGTGACCAGTTCGGCGTCGACGCCGTAGCCGTCCTGGAAACGCAGCGGTACCCGGACGCGGGCACGCGGGGTGGCAGCGGGAAAGTCGGGCATGCGGTTCTCCGGTCCTGGTGCGGGCGTCGCTGTGCTTCAGTTTTGAAGCACAGCGCTCGCAGCGACTCTAACCCGTGCTTCAAATTTCAAGCAACCGGATTGGGGCGGCCTCACATTCCCGCAACAGCGGGAGGGTTTTTCGCGGTGCCCCCGCGGCCGGGTCGGCCTAGCGGCCCGACTGGCCCGACTGGCCCGACTGGCCTGGGTTACCTGGGTTACCTGGGTTACCTGGGTTACCTGGGTTACCGGGGTTACCGGGGTTACCGGGGTTACCGGGGTTACCGGGGTTACTGGGGTTACTGGGGTTACCTGAGTGACCGGACTGGCTCGACGGGCATGCTCGGCGGCGCCACGGCAGGTCTTCGGAGCCGGTCGACGCCCTCGGGTCGTCGCCCTGGATCGCGCCCGCGATGGCCGCGCAGATCTCCTCGAACTGGCCGATCTGCTCAGGGCTGAGATGGTCGAAGACCGCCTTGCGGACCGTCTCGACATGACCCGGCGCCGTGCGCTCCAGCAGGGCCATGCCCTTGTCGGTGAGCACGGCGACACTGCCCCGCTTGTCCCACTGGCAGTCCTCGCGCCGCACCACACCGTCCTTCTCCAGCCGGGTCACGGCGTACGTCAGCCGGCTGCGGGTGATCTTCTGGTGCTCGGCGAGATCGGTCATCCGCATCCGGCGTTCGGGCGCCTCGGAGAGGGCGGCCAGCACGGAGTAGTAGAGGTGCGGCAGGCCGGCCTCCTGCTGGAGCTGCCGGTCGAGCGCGTCCTCGAGGAGTGAGCTCGCGGCCACGTAGGCACGCCAGGCACGCTGTTCCTCGGGGGTGAGCCAGCGGGTCGTCATATTTACAGTGTAGTTATTGTTTAAAACTTGAACCAACCCCGCCGTCCTCATCAGGGAGCGCCGCCCATGCCCCAGCCCTACGTCCTGTTGTCCGCCGCCGTCTCCCTCGACGGCTACCTGGACGACACCGGGCCCGAACGGCTACTGCTCTCCGGCCCGGCCGACTTCGACCGGGTCGACGAGGTGCGGGCGGCGAGCGACGCCATCCTGATCGGCGCCGGCACCCTGCGCACCGACAACCCCCGGCTACTGGTCAACTCCCCCGAGCGGCGCGCGGCCCGGGTCGCCGCCGGGCTCCCGGAGTACCCGCTGAAGGTCACCGTCAGCGCCACCGGCGATCTCGACCCGGCGGCACGGTTCTGGCACACCGGCGGCGAGAAGGTCGTGTACACGACGGACAAGGGCGCGGAACGGCTGGAGCGGCTGCGCGCGGCGGGCCTGCCTACCGGACCGAACGGCGCGGACGTGGTCCCCGTCGGCCCCGAACTGGAGTGGTCGGCCGTCCTCGACCACCTCGGCGACGTACGCGGTGTCCGGCGCCTCATGGTGGAGGGCGGCGGCCGGGTGCACACCCAGTTGCTCCAGCAGGGGCTCGCGGACGAGGTGCAGCTGGCCGTCGCGCCGATCTTCGTGGGCGAGGCCGACGCGCCACGGCTGTTCGGGACGGGCGCCTACCCCGGGGGGCCGAAGAGCCGGCTGCGGCTGCTGGAGACCCGGCCGGTCGGCGACATCGTCCTCATCCGGTACGCGCCCAGCGTCCCCGGCACCGGCCCGGCCGCCTCCCCCGCCGACCGGCACTGGCTGGCCCTGGCCTGCGAACTGGCCGCCGAGTGCCCGCCCTCACGGACCGCGTTCAGTGTGGGCGCGGTCGTGGTCGCGGCGGACGGTACGGAACTGGCCCGCGGCCACTCCCGCGAGGGCGGCGACCCCGTGGTCCACGCCGAGGAGGCCGCCCTCGCCAAGATGGACCCCGCCGATCCGCGCCTCGCCTCCGCCACGGTCTACAGCAGCCTGGAACCATGCGCCCGCCGCGCCTCCCGGCCCACACCCTGCGCCCGGCTCGTCCTCGACGCGGGCATCCGCCGCGTCGTCACGGCCTGGAGAGAGCCGGACACGTTCGTGGTGGACGCGGCGGCGGGGAACGCGGTGTTGGCGGCGGAGGGGGCTGTGGTTGTGGTGGTGGAGGGGTATGAGGGGGCGGCGAAGGCGCCTAACAAACATTTGGCTGGTTGAGCAAGTGTTTGGTCGGGGCCTAACAAACGTTTGGTGGGGCTTGCTCAAACGTTTGGCCGGTGTCTAACAAACGTTTGGTCCGCCTAACAAACGTTAGGGCAGGGCCTAACAAACGTTTGGGCAACCGGGTGAACCCCCGGCGAGCACCGGCCGGCATTAACCCGTGTGCTTCGGGTCCCGCGGATGGCGTACACTGGTTTCAACGACGCGGGGTGGAGCAGCTCGGTAGCTCGCTGGGCTCATAACCCAGAGGTCGCAGGTTCAAATCCTGTCCCCGCTACTGAAGGCCTGGGGCCGGAATCCGATGAGGATTCCGGCCCCAGGTGTTTTGCGTGGCGCGCCGCCCCGTCGGCGCGGTCCACCTCACCGGCGGGCCACCTCACCGGCGGGCCGCCGCCACCGCGTCCGTGTACAGCTCGCGGGTGAGATCCCCCGGGGCGATGCCCAGGTCGTCCAGTACGGCGCGGATGTCGTCGAGGGCCGCTGTGACCTCGGACTCCTCCTCGACCAGGGTCTCGATCTCCAGGAACGTGCCGTCCAGCTCGGGAACCCGTACGAGGGTGGCGAGCATGGGGCGGCCGTACGCCTCGAACGCGTGGCTGCGGCAGTGCTTCTCGAACACGATCGCCGTTTCATAGCCGAGGTGTTCGAGGATGGCGTGCGCGGTCCGCGAGTCCCCGACGTGTGTCTCGTACTCGGGCTTCGAACCGGACGCCTCGTCCACCGTCGCCGCCTTGAAGGTGAGCAGGGTCCGCCGGTCGCCCGTGCCGTGGTTCACCAGGAACCGCAGCCGCAGCTCCTCGTCCCGCGCGCGCAGGCCGCCGTCCGGCAGGTCGTAGTACGTGTCCTGATAGGTCTCCGACCTGCCCTCGGCCCGCTCGTCGAGCGCCCGCGCGACCGCCTCCGGCACCCGGACCCGAGCCTTCAACTCCGCCTCGATCACGCCCCACCCCTCTCCCCACACCCCTCTCCCCACACCTCTGTCCCCACAGCTCTCTCCAAACTGTCTCCCGCGAGCGTCCCGGTGGCCGAGGCATGGATGTGTGGTGGGCGAGGTGGGGCCCTGGTGATCGGTGGGGGCGGGGTCAGCGGCTGACCGCGAAGACCGTGCCGCTGTCGTTGCCGACGTAGACCGTGGCGTCGGTCGCCGTGGGCGAGGAGCGGATGTCCGCGCCCGTGCGGTACGTCCACCGGGACTTGCCGGTGTCGGTCCGTACGGCGTAGAGGTTGCCGTTCTTGCTGCCGACGTACACGTCGTCGCCGAGGACGGTCGGTGAGGAGTAGACGATCGCGCCGACGGTGAACTTCCACTTCTGCTTGCCGGTGACCGCGTCCACGGCGTACAGATTGCCGTCGTCGCTGCCGACGTAGACGACTCCGCCGGACACGGTCGGCGAGGAGCCGACTCCGCCACGGGTGGCGAAGGTCCAGCGGAGTTCGCCGGTGTCGCAGTCGACGGCGTACAGGTTGCCGTCGTAGCCGCCCACGTAGACGACGCGGTCGGCGACCGCCGGTGAGGACTTGACGTCGCCGTCGGTCTCGAAGGCCCAGGCGCGTTCGCCGGTCGCGGCGTCGACGGCGTAGAGCCGGGCGTCCTCGCTGCCGACGTAGACCTTGTTCCAGGCGACGACCGGGGAGGAGCGGATCCGGCCCCCGGCGGCGAACGTCCACTTCCGGTCGCCGGAGCCGGCGTCCACGGCGTACAGCCGTCCGTCGTCGCTGCCCGCGTAGACCACTCCCCCGGCGACCACGGGTGAGGAGTTGACCTCCCCACCGGCGCTGAACTGCCAGCGCTGCTCGCCCGTCCTGACGTCGACGGCGTAGAGGTGGTAGTCGGCGCTGCCGAAGTAGGCCAGACCGCCGGCCACGGCGGGGCAGGTGTAGACGCCGTTGCCCGTGCTGAACTGCCAGCGCGGCTTGCCGGTCTCGGCGTCCAGGGCGTACATGCTCCCGTCCTTGCTGCCCGCGTACACCAGCCCGTTCGTGGCGAGGAGGGCGGGCGCGACCGGGCCTCCGGTACCGCGCTTCCATCTGAGCTTGCCCGGGGCGGACACGCCGTCCGGGTCCTTCAAGGTGTCGTTGTCATTGCCGGTGTCATTGCCGGTGTCATTGCTGTTGCCACTGCCGTTGTCCGAACCGTCGTCGGGGTCCTGATCGCCCCGCCCCAGCAGATACGTCCCCACGCCCACGGCGGCGACGCCCCCCACCCCGGCGAGCGCGGCCAGCACCCGACGCCGGGTCGGAGGCGCACCGACCGCGCCGGGAACAGGCCGAGAGGGCTCGGAGCGAGAGGGCTCGGGCCGAGAGGGCTCGGAGCGCGAAGGCCCCGACCGCTGTGGCTGCTCCGGTGCCCATGGCTGCCCGAGGCGGCCTGGCTGCACGCGAGGCTCCGCGGGCACGCGGGGGTCGATGGACACGCGAGGGTCCACGGCCTCCTCGTACGCCTCCCCCTCGTACGCCTCCCCCTCGTACGTCTCCTCCTCGTACGTCTCCTCCTCGTACGTCTCCTCCTCGTACGTCTCCTCCTCGTACGCCTCCTCCTCGTACGCCTCCTGCGCGTCCGACACCCCCGGAACCGGCACACCTCCTGCCGCGCCCGCCCCTCCCGCCTCCCCGGCGCGTCGTACCGAGGAGGCCACGGAGGCGGGGAGCCAGGCGTCGCCGTGGAGGGCGAGGGTCACGGTGTCCGTGCCGTATCGCGCGTCGGGCGCCGGGAGGATACGGGCGGCGAACTCGGCGAGCAGTTCCGCGACGGTGGGCCGGCGGTCCGGATCCTTGTCGAGGCACCGGCCGAGGAGGGTCCGCAGCCCCATGGGGACGGCGGACAGGCCCGGCTCGTCGTGGACGACCCGGTAGCCGACGCCGAGCGAGGGGCCGGACCCGAAGGCGGCCTCGCCGGTGGCGGCGAAGACGAGTACGCCACCGAGGGCGAACACATCGGCGGCCGTACCGGCCCGGCCGCCCGTCAGTTGCTCGGGCGACATGTACGCGGGGGTGCCGATGACGGCGCCGCTGCGGGTCAGCGAACTCGACCCGGCGGCGATCGCGATCCCGAAGTCGATCACCTTGGGGCCGTCGGGGGCCAGCAGCACATTGGAGGGCTTGAGGTCCCGGTGGACGAGGCCCGCGGTGTGAATGGCCTGGAGCGCCTCGCTCAGCCCGGCGCCCAGGGCGAGCACCGAGGACTCGGGCAGCGGTCCGTGGCGGGCGATGGTGTCGTCGAGCGAGATTCCGGCGACATGGACGGTGGCGAGCCACGGCGGGTCCCCGTACGGATCCGCGTCCACGACCGCGGCCGTGAAGGCCCCGCTGACGGCCCGCGCGGCCGCCGCCTCCCGGGCGAACCGCTGCCGGAACTGGGGGTCGTGGGTCAGCTCGGGCCGAATGGTCTTGACGGCGATCGCACGCCCGCCGGGCGACAATCCGAGATAGACCCGCCCCATCCCGCCCGCACCGAGGCGCCCCACGATCCGGTACGGCCCCACCTGCCGCGGGTCACCGCTCTCCAACGCCTGCGCCATGGGCCCCCTGCCCCCTTCTGAGGGCAATCCACCCCCGGATGCCTTCTCGTCCATGATGTCCGCGACACACGAAATCCGCACCTGACTGTGCGCTCGGACGCATCACAGGGCCAGGAAGGTTCCCGGGCCGGGCTCCCGTCTCTGTCCCTGGACGGAGACGGGACCGTGCCGTCAGGCGTGCGCCCGCGCCGTGAGGTAGGGGTCCCGGCGGAGGACTTCGCGGCTGCCGAGAAGGGTTCCGGCGGCGAGCCCGACGGCGGGCAGCAGCAGTGCGGCGGCGGCCCAGGCCGGTCCGGGCAGGGCGTCCGCGCGGCCGATGGGCAGGCCGAGGAGGTCGCTGAGGGGACCGGCCAGCGCCACGGACGCGCCCGTACCGACGAGCACGCCCACCACCCCGGCCACCCCGCCCGAGAGAACGGCCTCACCGAGCAGGATCCGCCGCAGTTCGGGCCGCCCGGAGCCGAGGATCCGCAGGACGGCGAACTGCCCGATCCGGGCCCGTGTGCTGTCCGCCGCCCGAACCGTCCCGAGCGCGACGGCACCCACCGCCAGCACCAGCACCCCGATCCGCATCGCGAGATCCGCCACCCCGAAGAGGCCGGGCAGGTTGCGTACGCGATCGGACACGGGCGACGCCGAGAACCCCTTCTTCTGCAGCGACTGGGTGGCCGCGGCCACCCGGCTCTGGTGCCCGACGAGCACGACGGCGGACTGCGCGCCCTCTCGCGCCCGGAAGGTCTCCGGTGTCTGCCCGGCCCGTGCCGCGGCCAGCAGCGCGGCCGTCTCCTCCGACAGATAGGCGACGTCGGGGCCGTCGGCCTGCCAGGCGGGGTCGTAGAGGGCGACGACCTTCAGCCTGATGACCTCGGTGGTGCCGGACGCGGCCCCCGTTGCCTTCGTGTACCCGAAGGCGACCGTACGACCGAGGAGCGCGGCGAAGTCGGTCCCCTGCGCGGCGGTCGGCAACACGACCTCCGCCCGGCCGAGGCCGGTGGAGGCCGCCGGGATCCTCCCCTTCACCACGGGCAGGTCGTCCCCCGGCGTCAGTGTGTGGCCGGCCAGGTCGTACGTCCCGTCCTCCTCCGCGTACAGCACGGACGGGTAGTCGGCGACGACCCGCCGTACGCCCGGGACGTGCGCGGCGTCCCGCAGTGCCGAGGTGGTCAGGGACCGGACGGACGCGTCTCCCTCGAACGAGGACAGTTCGATCTGGGTGAGTCCACCCGACCCGAGTACGTCCCGCTCCACGGCGCCGGAGGCCCCCGCCGCCACCCCTGCGGACGTGGTCAACAAGGCGGCCAGGACCGTGAGCGTCGGCAGCGCCCTGCGCAGCGAGCGCCCGTCGCGCGTCCAGGTGTGAAGGCTCCAACGGCTCATCCGAGGCTCCCCTCATGGGCGTTGCGCGGTTCGAGGGCCGACAGCACCCCCGCGTCGAGCACATGGCGCAGGTCGCAGGTCCCGGCGACCGCCGGGTCGTGGGTGACCAGCAGCACGGCCGCGCCCCGCTCCGCGCACGAACGCAGCGCGTCCATCACCGAGTTCGCCGTCCTGGGGTCGAGGCCCGAGGTCGGCTCGTCGGCCAGGATGAGAACCGGCTGCTTCACGGCCGCTCGCGCGACGGCGATACGTTGGCGCTGCCCGCCGGAGAGTTCGGTGACCCGGGAGTCGGCCAGGTCCGCCATGCCCAGGTCGCCTAGGAGCGCATGGGCCGCGGTGCGGTGCCGGGTGAGCCGGGGGCCGAATGCGGCAGCCACGTTCTCCCAGGCGTTGAGGAACGGCAGCAGACCCAGATCCTGCAGAACGATGCCGATCGACCGCCTCCGCAGCAGATCCCGGTCGGCGGCGGCCAGCGCCCCGGTGTCCGTCCCGGTGATGTGCAGGGAGCCCGCAGCCGGGGAGAGGATCAGCCCGAGCAGCGCGAGGAGCGTGCTCTTGCCGGAACCGGACGGTCCCTCGACGGCGGCCGTCGTTCCCGCGCCGAGAGTGAGATCCGCGCGGGTCAGACCGCCGCCGGACGCATAGCTGAAGGCCAGCCCTTCGGCCACGACGGCGGGTGGGGAGGCGGTGTTCATGGGGCGACGTCCTTCTGTGGTGGGGCGGACGGAAACCGGATGTGGGTGGGCTCAGGGTCAGGCGAGGAGGTAGTACGCGGCCCTGGTGGCGTCCGCCGAAGCGGTTCCGCCCGGCGAGGACGCGTACAGGTCGGGGAACCTCGTGTCGCGGTAGCGCCGAAGGAGCCCGGGGAGGTCATCCCAAAGGTCCTGCGGAATGCTCTGCTCGGAGACGAGGGCCGCCTGGACCGCGTCCGAGGCGGTCGGCAGGTCCCCTTCGCGCAGCGACTCGCGCGCCTGGGCGACGAGATGGGTCCCCTCGGTGAGCCGTTCCGCCTGGGCCGTGCATCCGGCGTCCGCGAGCACGACCACGATGCGCAGCGAACGGGCGGACAGGGCCGTCGAGTCGCCGGCCTCGCGCTCCGGCAAGTCGACGGCCGTACGCCCACAACCGAGCCCGAACTCCGCACGGGCCGCCATGACTCCGTACCAACGGCGCTCGTTCTCCGCCGTCAGACGCGTCGGCACCCTCAGCCGAGCGGCCTCCCTCGCCCCCATGTCGGCCTGGGGCCCACAGGTCAGGGCCAGCCGGTGGCACGTCATGGCGAGGAGCAGCCGGTCGGACGGTTCCAGGCCGGTGTCCGAACCCATCCTCGTCAACCGCCGTTCGAGCCAGTACGGCGTACGCTTCTGCTGGGCACTGGCCGTGAGAGCCCGCGCGGCGTTGTACGTGGCGGTCAGCGTCCCCAGCTGGGCCGGTGACTTGGCGACGAGACCGTCGGACCGGACCCGCCCGATCGGCTCGGGGAGCGAACCGGCGGTGCCGCCCGCCGTGTCACCGCCCTCACCTCCGACGGTGAGGGCACGGCGTACCAGCCACCGCGTCTGTGTGTCCGAGTCCGACAAGGACGGCACGAGACAGTCGTACGTCCGCTGAGTCAGCCGCTGCCGCAGCAGGGTGAGAGCGGCCCGTTGGATGGGGTCGGCACCGGTGCAACCCGCTGCCAGTCGCGCATCGGCGCCCCGAAGCACGCGCGTCGCACGGGCCCGTACGCCGACTGCCCGCAACGCCTCCACCGCGTAGAGCGCCGGCACGGCCTGACCGGCACGAGCGGTGTCCGCGGCGAGGGCCCGCACCGTGGCCCGAGGTACCTCGCCGTCCCGTCCCAGGCAGGTCAGGGTCTGGAGGAAGGCGGCCCGTGTGGCGAGCGAGGTGAGGGCGTCATCCGTGGCGTCCGGCGCCCGCAGGTAGCCGAGCGCCTCGCGTCCGGCCCGCTTCCGGAGCCCGGCCCGTTCCAGCACGGCCACCGCGCCGCCGCTCACGGCCGGTCCCGTCCCCCTCAGGGCGAGACACACGTAATGGGCCCGCCATGCCGGGGTGTCCAGGACGTCGCTACGGGCGAGGTCGGCGAGCGGGGCGGGCCGGATCCCGGGCACACCGCGTGCGTCGGCGCCTCCGCGGTGCCGCGTCGCGAGTGCGGCCTCCAGCCGTCCGTACGCCGTCGGGTACAGCGCGGGATCCCGCCCGACGTCGGTACGGGTGGCTCGTACGAGATCGTTCGCTCCGCGCAGAGCGTCGAGTTGTCCGGCCAGGGCACCGCCGGGTGGCACGGGCCGGTCCACCGGCCCGCCGCCGAACACCGAGGCGCCGAGCACCGCGGTGACGGCCGCCACGCCCACGGCGACGAGAACCCGGCCACGACGATCCACGTGCGTCCCCACGGCTCAGTCGTTGGCGCAGGCCGAGGCGAACGCCTTCACACCGGACTTGAAGGCGCCGCCGTCGGAGCAGGTCGTGATGCTGGTGTTGAGCGATCCTCCCGGGTCGGCGATACCGCTGATGTCGGCGATCCAGGTGTTCTTGTTCGTCCAACTGACCTGCCGGGTGCTCTCGCTCACCGACGTACCGCTCGGACTCAGCGCGAGGGTCGCCTGCCAGCCGTTGGCCTTCACCGTGGCCGTGTTGCTGATCTTGCTGACCGTGTACTTCGCACCGCCCTTCATCGTCTTCGTCGACGTCTTGAAGGAGCACTTGTCGGCGTAGGCGTTGCACTGCCACGCGCTGACCTCGACCCGCGCGCCCGTACCGGGTAGTGGCGTCGAACCGGCATCCGAAATAGCCATGGTCGGCACGGCGGACCCCACCCACAGCGTCCCGACGAGCCCCGATGTCAGCAGGATCCTCTTCATCCGCCCCTCCCCCGTTCGCCGCACGCCTCAGGCCTCACCACACGGCCTCGCACATGCAGACATGTCATCCCAACCAGGCGACGAACTGTATATGTTGCGCAAATACTGAAGAGTGACCGAAAAGCGACGCGCATTCGCGTGGCTCACCCAAGGAAAGGACCGTCAAAGGCAGGCAACCCCCGTCATGGACAGCCGCACACGGAAGGACACCTGACCTGTTTCAGCCACCAGCCAGTCGGCATTGTTCACACCTGAGCGTGATGGCGACCGTCGTCAGCGCGGCCCCGGCACCCCCGCAGCCCCCGCGGCTCCCGCAACCCCCGGAAGAACGTGCGGACGTCGGCCGTGAACAGTTCCGGCTGTTCCAGGGCCGCGAAGTGGCCACCTCGGGGGAATTCTGACCAGCCGGCGGTTCCGGCGAGCGGATGTACAGGAAGTGGACGTCCGCGCCGTCGATCACCGTCATGAACTGGGGGAAGCGATTCAGGTGCGCTTCGTGCTCCCGCCAGTCGTAGGCGGTACGCCAGTACGCCGTCAGCTCCTTCAGATACGCGAGCGGCACGCCCTGCGACCAGCCGGGCGCGGTGGCTTGGTCCGGCCACCGGGTGGCGTCGAGCCGTACGGCCAGGTCGTCCAGGTCCGCCTGCGGGATGTCCAGCAGGAAGGGACGGACGTGGCGTCGGACCCTGTCTGCGAGGGCTCACTCATACGCCGCCCCCTCCCCGCCCTGCCCTTTTCCGTCTTCCCCTTCCCTTCCTCTTCTTCCTCTCTGTCGTCGACATGGGCAGAGTGTCGGAGTCGTAGGAGTTACCCGCATGGGCCGCACCGACATGCCCGACCGGGAACCGCGTGCCACGCTCGGATTCGCGCCGCTCGCATCATGCGCGCCGCGAGGAGGCAGTGCGAGGAGGCAATGCGCATGCCGGTCGGCACGACAGGGTCCGAGGCCGCCGCGCCGCCCCCTGATCCGATGAGGCTGCTGCGCAGCCGCGCGTATCTGGTGCTGCTGCTGATGGCCGCGCTGATCGGCGTACCGGTGTCCGCGGTGGCGTTCGGTTTCCTCGCGCTGGTCGGTGAGGTCCAGCCGCTGATCTACACGGATCTGCCCGAGGCGCTCGGGTTCGACGGGACGCCGGTGTGGTGGCCGGTGCCGCTGCTCGCCGTCGGGGGACTGCTCGTGGCGCTGACGGTCCAGTACCTGCCGGGGCACGGTGGCCATGAGCCGACCGCCGGGTTCAAGGCGACCGGCGCGCCCACCCCCGTCGAACTGCCCGGCATCTTCGCCGCCGCGCTGGCGACGCTCTGCTTCGCCGCCGTCCTCGGGCCCGAGGCACCGCTGCTGGCGCTCGGCAGCGGGCTCGCCGCCGGTGCCGTACGGCTGGTCAGACGCGACCCGCCGGAGCGGATGAGCGCGGTGCTGGGCGCGGCGGGCAGTTTCGCGGCCGTCAGTTCGCTGCTGGGGTCGCCGCTGTTGGGGGCGTTCCTGCTGATGGAGGCCTCCGGGCTGGGCGGGCCGATGATGGCGATGGTGCTGGTGCCCGGTCTGCTGGCCGCGGGCGTCGGCGCGCTGATCTTCGTCGGGCTGGGGTCCTGGACCGGGCTGGGCACCTACTCGCTGACCCTGCACGACGTCCCCGAGGCCACCCGCCCGACGGCGGCGGAGTTCGGCTGGGCCCTGGTCATCGGGCTGTCGGCCGCGCTCGTGGGAGCGGGCATCCGCTGGCTCGCCGTGCGGCTCCGGACGCGGGTCGAGCGGCGGCGGTTGCCGGCCACGGTGGTGATGGGCCTGGTCGTGGCGGGACTGGCGATCGGTTACGCGGAGGCCAGCGGCAAGCCGGCGACCGACGTCCTGTACTCGGGGCAGACGGCGCTGGACCCGTTCCTCACGCACAGCGCCGCGTACTCGGTGGGGGCGCTGGCGCTGCTGGTGCTGTGCAAGGGCCTGGCCTACTGCGTGTCGCTCAGCGCGTTCCGGGGAGGCCCGATCTTTCCCGCGATGTTCGTGGGGGCGGCGGGCGGCATCCTCTGCTCCCATCTGCCGGGGCTCAGCCTGATCGCGGGGTTCGCGATGGGCATCGGGGCGATGAGCACCGCGATGCTGCAGCTTCCGCTCGTCTCCGTCCTGCTGGCCACCCTGCTGATCGGGGACCGGGGGGTCACCGTCATGCCGCTGGTGATCGTCGCGGTGGTGGTGTCGTATGTCGCTACGGCGCGGTTGACGCCGGGGAAGGGGACGGGGCAGGAGCCGTCGGGGGCGGGGCGACCGCGGGTGTGAGCTGTCGGTCTCCGGTTCCGGCCGGTTCGGCGCGGTACCGGCCGGCAGGAACCGGAGGCTGAGCATTCGCGGGCTACGCCGACATCCCGCGTCCCGTCGCTTCGGACACGTCAGTCACTTCGACGCCGTCGACTCGTGGGTGTCTTCGGTGGCTTCGGTGGCTTCGGTGGCTTCGGTGTCCGGTACCGGCAGGCGCAATCCCCTGGACTCGGCGACGCGCAGGGCGTCCGTCAGGCACTCGGCGAGACGGATGCCCGCGTGGCGGACCTCGGTGTACGACGAGGCCGGGTCCTCCAGCACCGTACGGGCGAGGTCGAGTACGTCGGTGCCGGTGGAGAGCTGGGTGATCTCCAGTTCGTCGGCGAGACGGGAGAGGCGGCCACCATTGTGGTCGGTCACCAGAAAGCAGGGCTTCCCCTCGAACGACAGCCAGGGCAGAAGCCGGAGCGCGGGCGAGTGGTCGGGGGCGAGTGGTCGGGGGCGAGTGGTCGGGGGCGGGGGCGGGAGCGGGAGCGGGAGCGGGAGCGGGGACGGGAGCGGGAGCGGGGACGGGAGCGGGAGCGGGGACGGGAGCGGGGACGGGAGCGGGAGCGGGGACGGGAGCGGGAGCGGGAGCGGGGACGGGAGCGGGGACGGGAGCGGGAGCGGGGACGGGAGCGGGAGCGGGAGCGGGAGCGGGAGCGGCCATCACCTCCGAGTCGGCGACCCGGTGATGGAGGACGTTCTCCTCGATCAGAGTCGCGAACCGGTGGTCGCCCTCGTGGATGACACGGGCGCGGCGCATGCGGACCCCGACCGCGTCGGCCACGTCGTCCGGAGTACCGCGGAAGCCCGCGATCGTCCGCATCAGCGCCGTCGCGTGGCCGGGCGTCTGCAGATGGCCCGGCATGACGTGGGAGGCGTACACACGGAAGTGGCGGGTACGGCTGTGGTGCTGCCGCGAGCTGTACGGCTGTGACGTCGCCGCGACCTGTACGGCTGTGACGTCGCCGCGACCTGTACGGCTGTGACGTCGCCGCCGAACTCGGCCCGGACCTTGGCCAGTTCCTCCCGGCCGGACCGGTGCCGCCGCTGCCATCGGTGACGGGCGCGCTCGTGCCGTCCAGCTCGCCCACGACGGCACCCGCCCTTCCACCCCTTCCGTGTAGCGATCGCTAAAGCGGTGGACGGCTACACTGTAACGACCACTAAAGCAATCGTGCGACGGGCGCCCGCGGCGGAGCCGGACGAGGGAGGGGAAGCCATGCCCAGGGGAGGCAAACGCGCCTTCGACGAGGGGGTCGCGCTGGACGTGGCCCTGGAACTGTTCTGGCGTCAGGGCTACGAGGCCACCTCGATCGCCGACCTGACCCGGGCGATGGACATCAGGCCGCCCAGCCTGTACGCGGCCTTCGGCAACAAGCGGCAGCTCTTCGAGAAGGTCCTCGACCGCTACGCCCAGGCGCGTACACCGCTGTCGCGCGAGGCGCTGGCGCAGCCCACGGCGCACGAGGTGGCGCTAAGGCTGCTGACCGGTCTGGTCGAGGCGTACACCATGCCGGGCAGGCCCCGTGGCTGCCTGACCGTGCGGGCGGGACTCGCCTCCGGCGAGGACGGCCGTGCGATCGTGGAGCTTCTGGCGGCTGCCCGGAACGACTACCGGCAGGCCGTCCAGGACCGTTTCGAGCTGGCCGTTTCCGACGGAGACCTGCCCGCGGACACCGACTGCAAGGCCCTGGCGCGCTTCCTCATGGCCACCGCCGAGGGCCTCGCCGTCAATGCCGCCGCCGACGCGCCCCGCGAGGAACTGCTCGCCGCCGCGATCCTCGCCGCCCGCGTGGTACCCGTCGGCTGACGGGCGTGATGAATCGTTTTATTCGGCTGACCCGTCAGGTGGGCACATCCGGCGTCCGTGCTGCCCGGTGTGCGCCGAACAGTCAGCTATGCATCCTGATCTTGGCAGCTAGAAACGTTTAAGTAACCCTATTGACTCACATCGTGGCCCCTCACTACCGTTCGCCGAAACGTTCCAAAACGGCGGAGTACCGCGCCGGACAGGTTCACTGACAGGGAGGGAACGGCATGTCTCTCAACAGGTCGGCCACGCGTCGCCAGGTGGTGGGTTCCGCCGCCGCGGCCGTGGTCATCGGCGTGGTGAGCCCGGGGCTCGCCCACGGCTCACCGTCCATGTCCGCGTCCACCGCCGCGTCCTCGCCGCCGTCCGCCGGGAACGACTGGACGGCGGAGTGGATCGGGCGGGACACCCCTTCGGCGGCGCCCGAGCTGGGCAAGCAGAACCCCGTCCCGCTGCTGCGCCGGGCGTTCACGCTGGGCAAGCGCGTCAAGCAGGCCAGGTTCAACATCGTCGGGATGGGCTACTACGAGGCGTGGATCAACGGCCACCGGGTCGGTGACCAGGTCCTGGACCCGCCGCCGTCGGCCTACGACCAGACCGCGTTCTCGCGCTCTTTCGACGTCACGAAGTCGCTGCGCGGCGGGGACAACGCCATCGCCGTCACCCTGGGGCGGGGCTTCCTCAGCACCCCGGAGACCACGCCGACGACGCTGTTCGGCCTGTCGAAGGCACCCTGGACCCAGGAGCCCCGGCTGCTGGCGCAGTTGGACATCGTCTTCGGCGACGGCAGCAGACAGCGGGTCGTCAGCGACGGCACCTGGAGGATCACCGACGGGCCCACCCGGGACGCCCTGTACTTCGGTGAGTCGTACGACGCCCGCCTGGCCAGCCCCGGCTGGACGAACGCCTCGTACGACGACTCGGCCTGGGAGACCGCACGCGTCCAGCCCGCGCCGACCAAGCGCGTGGTGCCCGCCGACATGCCTCCGGTCAAGGTCACCGACACCTTCGGCCCCGTCGGCGTCACGCGGCTCACGACCGGCACCAAGGTCTACGACTTCGGCCGTACGACGGCGGGTTGGGCCCGTATCAAGGTCGGCGGCGCGGCCGGGACGACGGTGACCCTCGTCTACGGCGAGCAACTGAACGACGACGGCACCGTGTTCCAGTCGGCCATGCTCGGCCCCGCCGCCGTCACCCACCGGGACTCCTACACCCTGGGCGGCAAGGGCAAGGGAACGCAGACGTGGGAACCGAGCTTCACCCGGCACGGTTTCCGCTATGTCGAGGTGACCACCTCGGCGCCGCTGACCTCGTTCGGGATCGAGGCCCGCGTCGCGCACACCGCGGTGGCGTCGACCGGTCGCTTCGACAGCGCCAACCCGCTGTTGAACAGGATCAACGCCATCCAGCGCGCGTCCCTCCTGGACAACATGTGGGGCATCCCCAGCGACACCCCCTGGCGGGACCGGCAGGGCTGGACGGCCGACGCCTATCTCTATCTGGACTCGGCGGCCCTCAACTTCGATGTCGAGGGCCTGTACCGCCAGTGGCTGCGGACGTTCCGGGAATCCCAGCGGGCCGACGGCAGCCTGCCGGTGATCGCCCCGAACCCCGGCGGCTTCCCGCTGTGGAACGACCCGTCCTGGTCGGGCACGCTGATCTCCTCCGTCTGGACCCACTACCAGCACTACGGCGACACCGGCGTGCTCGTCGACAACTACCCGGCCATGGCGCGCTGGCTCGACCTGATACGCACCACCATCGCCGGGACCGACGGGCTGTACACCGGCTTCTCCTTCGGCGACTGGTCACCGCCCGGCGCGGAGAACGCCGCCACCGTGGCCCTCAGGCCGCCGGAGGGCTCCCTGCTGACGGCCAACGCCGACCTCTACCACGAGGCCCGTCTCCTGGCCGGGATCGCGAGGGAACTCGGTCACTCCGGCGACGCCACCCGGTTCGACACCATGGCCGACGCCCTCGCGAAGAAGTTCAACGAGAAGTTCCTCGACGCCGACGCGGGCGTCTACCGGACCCCCGTGGAGGCCGGTTACCGCCAGACCTCCAACCTGGTGGCCCTTGCGTACGGGCTGGTCCCCGACCAACACCGGGACAAGGTCTTCACCAACCTCGTCAAGGACATCACCGACCGGGGCGACCACCTGAACACCGGGGCCATCGGCACCAAGCTCCTGCTCCCCGTCCTGACCGGGCACGGCCGCGCCGACCTGGCCTACCGGATCGCCACCCGGACCAGCTACCCCAGTTGGGGCTACTGGGTGAAGCAGGGCGCCACCACCTCGTGGGAGACCTGGTCCATGACCAAGAAGGACCTCTCGATGAACCACCCCTTCCTGGGCACCGTGGACGACTGGTTCTACCAGCACCTGGCGGGCATCCGGGCCGCCGCTCCCGGCTACGCCGAGGTGCTGATCGCACCGGTCGTACCGGACGGCCTGCGCCACGCCTCGGCCCGGGTGACCACCCCGCGCGGCGAGGTCGGTGCCGGCTGGCGCCAGGAGAAGGGCCGGCTGACGCTCACGGTGAAGGTGCCCGCGCGGACACCGACCGAGGTCCGGGTCCCGCTCCCGGACGGTGGTGCGCGGAGCGTCACCGCGGATCGGGGCGCGACCCGCGTCGAACGGAAGGACGGCCATGTGGTCTACCGGGTGCGGGGCGGGACGCACGTGTTCCACGTGTCCTGACCCGACCGGACGGCCCCTTCAGGTGGACCGGCGTACGACGACCTCCGCCGAGGCCGCGCTCGCCCAGAACGCGCGGCCGAGCGGAGTCCGCTCACCGCTCAGCTCCGTCTCCAGCCAGACGCGCAGCCCCGCGAGACCGTCGGAATCGACCAGGCGGGTCGTCGTCAGGGCGGGGAGCGCCAGACCGCCTTCCACGGTGTCCTCGGCGCCGATGACCGCCACCTCCGACGGGACGAGCCGACCCAGGTCCGAGGCCGCGGCCAGTACGGCAAGTGCGTGACGGTCGTCGGCCGCGCAGATCGCCGAACCGGGCGACGGTTCGAGCGCCGACAGGGCGGCCACCGCCCGTGGCCGGTCGAGAGGCAGGGTGAACACCTCGGGCTCCGGCATCCCCCGCCGCCCGCACTCCTCCCGCACCCCCCGGAGCCGGTGCTCGGCCACCACACGCCGGGTCGAAGGCTCCGGGAACGCGTACCGGACCCGTCCGTAACCGCGTTCCGCCAGGTGGGCCACCTGGGCGCGGCCGATCGCCCGCTCCCAGGGCCGGTCCGCCGCGTCCGGGTCGGCCTCGACGGCGGGGAAACCGAACACGTGCCGGGCGCCGGCGGCACGCATCTCCTCATGGGTCCGTACGGTCACGAAGGCGAACAGGGCGACGCCCAAGGGCTGCAACGACCCCACCACCTTCACCGCCTCCGCCTCCGCCTCCGCCTCCTGGCGCAGCGTGTGCGTCACGACGGTGTATCCGAGGTCGGACAGGGCGCCGATGACCGCGCCGTTCCAGCGCTCGCTGACATCCCCCACGAACGTCGGGTCGAGGACCACCAGGACGACGTTCGAGTGCCCGCGGCGCAGGGCGGTACCCACGGGGTTGCGCACGTATCCGAGTTCGGAGACCGCCGCGGCCACCCGCAGTTTCGTCTCCTCGCTGATCGACTGGGACTCCTTGCCGTTCAGCACATAGCTGACCGTGGCCACGGACACCCCGCTGAGCTTGGCCACGTCCCGGATCGTCGGACGGCGTACCCCGGCACCCACTCGTCCAGCCCCTCTTCCTCGTCTCCGGCCAGAGTATGCGCCGCCCGACGCCGCACACACCGAGCCGACCGGCACGACCGGGTCCTGGGGGGGGAGACGAGTACGGGACTGAGCCGGGTTGGTCCGTCCAGTCCATCAAGGGCGGGGGGACGGACCGGGCCGGGTCGTACGCCGTTCCTCACGGGCATCGCGCCGTGCCCGGCGGTACTCCTCGGCCAGGGCGTCCAGCGTCGGGCACTGGCCCGTGGACCTCCCGTCCTCGTCACGGAACTTCCGGCAGTCCGGGCAGCCGATGCCGTGCGTGAGCAGCGCGTCGTGCGCCGCTTCGAGCAAGGGCAAGCAGGTCGAGCAAGCGCTTCGCTGTCCACCTATCACTCGTAAGTAGAGAAGAATAGGAGTATCTTTTGGTACCAGAGAGAGGGTGTGAGCATGAGGATCACAGAGGAAGCCCGCAGTCGGACAACCCGGACGACAGCACCGTTGAAAGTCGATGCGGCCATAGACGAGCTGATCGCGGACGGCGCCCACTTTCTGGGGATGACGAAGAAGGACCTGGTCGCGGAGGCCGTCCGAACCTACTTGGAGATCCGCCGTGAGGAGGTTCGGGCCAACATGCTGGAGAAGATGCGCAAGCTTGACGGATCCGTGGAATCGAGCGTCTCGCTGCTCACCGGACTGTCACCGGAGCGGATCAAGGAACTCGGCGGAGTAGGCGAGGACGACTGATCCGTGCGGCCCGCTCGACCCACCCTCCGCGCACTCCGCGAGGACTTGAAACTACCGCTTCCGTCAGCCCGGGAACCGCTCGACGAACTGGATCATCCGATCTTGGCCAAGGCCCGGGAACACTTCGCCGACGACGAGGCAGGACATGAGCGGATCCGCTCGGTCGATGATGAGGGCTCTTCAAAGCCAAGGTCCGACGCTGGCGCGGAGCGGTCTGGACCGACGAGGATCTGCCCTGGCTCATCGCTGCCGGGCAACGCGAGGACGGGTCACCAGACGACTTCTACTCAGCCCTGGAGACAACCGCGAGGGCTGCACGAGCCCGCTACAACGCCGACAACCGCCAGCCCCTGAGCACCACAACGTACGTCGGGCATCTCCTCCCTGACCAGAACGACCGTGATCGCTACCAACTCGAAGCCGGTGCCCGGCTTGTCCGCCATCTCGCCGCGACTATCCGGGAGCTGGCTCGTGGATCACTGCACGACGGGCATGAACACGCCGCCGACCTTCCCACTTTTCGCCTCGGCATCCTCGTACGCGCCGACGACGGCCATGAGACCTATGTTGCGGTGCGCATCACCGGCTCCGTACCCGACGATCTCATCGCGGTGATCCTGCGCCATGTCCCCGGCTGCGATCCCACCGTCTGGTACCCCGAGTACGCCCTCCCCAGCCGCCCCCTTCTTCCCGCCGAGCAAGCCTGGTCGACCCTCATGGATCCGAAGGCCGCGGCTGAACTCCTGAACGAGGAATGAGCCGGGATCCCCACCCCAACACCAGCGCAGGGCCGATGACCACCGGAACCAGCAAACGAGCTCATGCCGGATCATGACAACTCGTCCCGGACAGTGACTGTCCCCACGTGCGACCACGGGCCCGTCACCGTCTGGGAACCCGACTGGTGTGCGGGAAGCGAGAAAGAGCATCAGCCCGGCGGCTACCGCGTCGACATCACGCACGCGAGCCCTGACTGCGAATTCACAGTCTCAACGAGCCGTGGCACGCCGGTGGTTCTGCGTGCGTGCTTCGAACAGCGCCCCTTCACCGAGCGCCCACCCGGTCACGCCCCCTTCATGAACGTCGAGATGGATGGCGACTGGCATCCGCATGGGTCCGACGACTTGCGCCGCCTCTCGGACACCCCCACGGCACACGCGGATCGGCTCCGGGAACTTGCCGACCGCCTCGACGGTCTCACCAACGCCTTCGATGCCGCAAAGGGGGGCATGCCTGCGGCGGCGACCCCTGAGAAAGGAGGCAGCGGCTGAACAAGCCACGCTGCCTGTCGGCACACCCGCTCACGCAGACGGACTCCACACATGGCGTGGCCCCGGCCAGGAAGACTGGTCGGGGCCACGAAACCGCTGGTCAGAACCGCAGATCGGCCCTGGCCTCGGTAGGCCCTGTGGGACTCGAACCCACAACCAATGGATTAAAAGTCCTGGCCAAGGCTTGCCGGGTGGTTCCGGACGGTTCTTCGGTGTCCGGAACCACCTGGTCAGGACTGATGTGACTCGTGACGCGGTCTTCTCCGTGATGGCCCATGCGGATCCGTCCGCTCACGCATCGCTCACGCAGAAAAGCCGTCTGAACAGCCCTGTCAGCGTCGCTGCCGCCTGGTCGTCTCAGCCTGCGGCAGATACGGCGGCGCCTGCCAGACACCGCTCGACGGAGAGTCCTGAACCGGGGCGGTCGGCGAGTAACCAGGTGACCTGTCGCCTTTGCTGTCGCGCAATGACAGCGGACACGGCGGCGGTCACCTACTTCTGACCGCACGATGATTCCTGCTCAGCGCGCATCAGAAGGGCAGGCCCGCAGGTCCGCACTGATGTTGGGATGAGGCAGGCCGGCCAGGTCATAGATCATCGTGGTCAGTGGCGAGGACCGCGCGCCGTCGGGCTGCTGGACGGTGACGGGCACGGAGAGCCGGCTCCATCCCAGCTGTGTGTAGAGCGGGACGAGAACCGGGCGGCACAGCAGAATCATCGTCTCGGCGCCGGCCGCTCGCGCGTGTTCGACCGCCACACTGATCACCGTCCGGGCGATGCCCCGGCCCGATATGAAGGGTGCACCAGCACACCGCCCAGCCCTGCGGCGCGGCGCGGCAATCCATCGAAGGCCATGTCCCGCAGCAGCCATCCTGCGGATGCCACCGGCCGGCCTTCGGAGACAGCGGTGAGGGTGTTCTGATTGTCGGCCCACACCAGACCGAGCCCGTTCACCCCGAAGGGGTCGGGCAGGCCATCGCGGAGTGCGGATCTGTCATCCGCAGAACCGGGGCCCGGCGCGTGGACCAGCTGGAGGTCCGCACCAGCGTCGTCCACCACATGCTCCGCAGCGGCCATGGCAGCGGGGTCGAACCGGTAGCGCAGGCAGTGCCGGCCACTGGACTGGACAGTCCCATCCGCCTGGGCGCCCAGGCGGCGCAGTACCGCGATCGAGGCCATGTTGTCGGGCAGGACGAACGCGAAAACGACAGGGAGCGAGAGGCGGCGAAATGCCAGGTCCAGGCACGCGCGGCCCGCCTCGCCGGCAACCCCGCGGCCCTGCGCCCGTTGGTGCAGGGCGAAACCGAGGTCGACTCTGTATTGGGCCCGATTACGCAGTCCCACCCGGCCGAGAAACGCATGCGTTGCGGCATCCCTGACCGCGAAGTCGCCATAGCCGTGTCTGGTCCAGTGGGCGACGTGGCCGTCGCACATGGCCTCGGCCGCGGATCGGCTGTCCGCCCGGCCGGTCGCCAGCCATCGCATGACGCTGTCCTGACTGACCACAGCCGCAAAGAGATCGTCACTGTCCTCGCGACGGATCGGCTCCATCACAAGCCTCTGGGTACGCAGAACAGGTCCACTTGACCAGGCCACTCAGCAACTCCAATCGAGCAAGGACCGAAGGAGCGGACCCGGCGACTCTTTGGAACGATCGGGAGGCAACCGGTGCACCTATCCGGTCACGGCACCTACACAGTCACCTTGATCTACACGGGCCTATCGAGCTCGCGCTCACGGATTCGACGGGCGCCCTCTGTAGAGGTCAGATGTCGCGCGTCCGTACGTGCAGGTGACCGGCAACGGGGTATGCGGGCGGTGCCGCGGGCAGGAGCGTGGCCAGTTCGTAGCGGCTCTTCTGCGCGACACAGCATGACGCTGTGTTGTCTACTTGGTGCAGGAGTTCAAGGCGCGTCAGTCCGTCACCGGGGAAGGCGGTGAAGGCCCAGTCCGTGAGCGCCTGCAGTGCTCGGGGCGCCACTCCACGGCCGCGCGCATGTGCCGCGGTCCAGTAGCCGACCTCGGCGGACGAAGCGCCCAAGGTGACGTTCTTGAGGACCACGTGACCAGTCAACTGTCCGTCAGTACCCGGAGCTTGCGTTTCCACGATGGCGAATCCGAAACGGTCTCCCGTCTCCCATCCCCGTTGCTGGTCCTGAACCCACCGTGCCGCGCTCGCCTCGTCGTTCACCGCTGAGTTCGTCCAGCGGCGCAGGGCGTCATCCCGATACAGCTCAACCAGGTCGGGAGCGTCCGCCCGGCTCCAGGGACGCAGCAAGAGGGCTGGGGCCGACGGTGTGGCGTCTGCCCTCAGTCGTGCCGCGATCTTGTCCATCGGTCGAGAGTATGTGGCCACAGTGGCCTTGAGTGCTTCGTCTGGCTGTGCGGCGGGGCTGTGCGGCCGCTGCGTCATCGAGCCGCCCGTATCCGCAGAGCTGTAACGGACCAGTCGATCACCGGGGCGAGGCGTTCCGGCGCCGGCCAGCCGTTGATCAGCGCGAGCAGCTGGAAGTACTGTTCCCGGCGCGGATCGCTCGCGGCTTCCAGACGGTGCAGCAGCCATCGGTGCAGCTCGGTGTCATCGGGGCGGCCGTGGGCGAGCGCGCAGTGGGCGGTGAGCGCCGCGACGACAGGATCGGCCTGGGGCGAATCCGGGCTGATGCCGCACGCGACGGCTGGTCCCACGAGATCACGGGTGATGGCGACCATATCCGGGCGCGGTGGCGTGGTGGCGCCGTCAGGTAGGCCGGCCACATGGTCTTCGGCAAGGCTCCGCACACTGGCGCGAAAATCCGGGTCCAGGGACAATTCGGCCAGGTCTATCCACGCCCTGACCTGATCGTCTGTGGGGTTGTCGGGGAGCTCGGGCGTCATGGACCGCCGAGCTGCGGCATGGCGGGAGCCGTTGTGCGGACCGTCGAAGACGGTGTCGAGGAAGCCGTCGATCAAGCGCCGGCGTTCGGCTTCGGACAGTGTGGCCAGCTGGTGCATGAGTTCCATCTCCTTGAGGGTGGGCTCGCGTTCGGCGGCGGCCGTCAACACCGCCCGTCGCAGACGCAGGATGCTGATCTGTACGTCCAGTGCGGCGGCGTGCTCCGCGGCGACTTCGCTGAGCGTGAGTTCCTGATCCACGACCCGCCGGATCATGTCGAGGCCGAGTCCCAGTTCTCGCAGTGTCCGCACGAGGGCAAGGCGAGCGACGGCATCCAAGGCGTAGCGCCGGTAGCCGGCGTGGGTACGGTCGGCCGGCGCCACGATGCCGCGATCGGAGTAGAACCGGATCGTCTTGACTGTCAGCCCGGTGCGCTGGGCCAGTTCACCGATCGAGTAGAGGGTGCCGCCATCCATGAGACCCACCTTCCTGTCTCCCCCTGCAGGAGACTCAAGTCTGCGGCTACGTCTCCACGCTCCCTCCTGCTCGCCTTCTAGTTCTGGAAAGCGCGAACACCCCGGCGCCCAGTGGCGAGAGGAGCGGGGCCACTGAGCCGATCTACGAATAGAGCTGACCGCTCAGGTGGGCAACAGGTGAACTTGGAGGGGTTGCAGCCGAGCACAGGTGTCAGCCCAGGGCGAGCCATCGGATGCCGAGCTGTTCGATCTGCGCGGTTTCTGATGCGTCCAACGGCTCGCGGCCGGTGGCTTTGCGCAGGAAATGCGGCTGGCTCCAACCCAATTTGTCGGCGGCCGCCAGCTGCTCTGCGCCGAGAAGCAGCTCCAGCACGGCGTCACCGGCCGACGAGGTGAGCCAGGGTTCGCGTCCAACTGCATCAGCCAGATCGAGGCCGTGGACGGCGACTTCAACGACTCGGGTGAGCAGAAACTCCGACAAGAGCATGGCGTCACCATGACGCGTGCGCACGGTAC
Source organism: Streptomyces phaeolivaceus (assembly GCF_009184865.1). Lineage (NCBI taxonomy): Bacteria > Bacillati > Actinomycetota > Actinomycetes > Kitasatosporales > Streptomycetaceae > Streptomyces > Streptomyces phaeolivaceus. Next base: position 4,788,526 of record NZ_CP045096.1, read on the forward strand.
GGCTGGCCGGCTGGACCCGGCACAGCCGGTCGACTCGCCGCCAGATCGCGGCGAAATCGTCGGCAAAAGCGGCACCGTCAGCGGATTCTGCTGCCCGGTCCTGAGCCAGAGCGATCCGGGCACTGTTGGTCCGGGGTGAAAACCGGTCGTCCGGACGGTAGTACTCCGTTGCGGAAACCTTGGCCTCACTCGGTGCTGGGGCGTCCAGCATGCCCGGAAGCCAATCGATCACGACGGACACGTGCCCGAGCAGGTCGCGTACGGTCCAGGGGGTGCAGCGTGTCGGGAGGTTCCACTCGGCCTCAGACAGTCCTGAGACTGCATCAGTGAGCGCCCCGGATTCCCGACGAAACGCTTCGAGCACACGGTCCTGATTCATACCTGTGACGCTACCAACCGGGCGCGATCAGACACCCGGTCGGCCATGCTGGTCGCCTGGTCAACCAGCTGACGTTGGAAAACCGGCAGTCGCCGTTGCGGAACCCGCGGTTCAGTGCCTGGTGCGACTTGTGGGGGGGCCGGCGGTGCACCTCGAACTCACCGGGGAGAGAAGCGCGCCGCTCCGGAGAGGTATTTGGTCATGCCGAGGCACTCGTACGCGGCGATCGCCGACGTGTTGGCAGCATCCACAATGAGCGCGGCCCGTCCGTACCGGTGGACCAGATCGTCCAGGACGAAGCCACAGACGGCCTGTGCCAGCCCGCGTCCGCGGGCTGCGGGGTGAGTGCATACCCCGGCCATGTACCCGCAGCCGATTGCTGACCACGCATCGGCCGCGACCGCCAAGGGCTCCGCGGCTGCGCCGCTTTCCAGGCTGCCGAGGATTCCGGCCCATCGGCGTACGCCGATGCGGCCCGGTTGCGCGTATGAGTCAGGGAAGAAGCGATCGAAGAGGGCCGTAGCTGCTTTCTCCTGTCGAGCTTCCAACCATTGCACGCCTGCAGGGGCAGTACCGGGCCGGGACGCAGTCTCCATCCAGAAGAATTCGTGGATCGGCACGAGGCCGGGTATCTGCCGCACCACGGCATCGATCAAGGGTGCCTCTGCGAAGGGGCGATATGATGGTCCGATTTCATCCATAACTCGCCGCACCAAGGTGATCGCATCGGTTCGGTCGCCCTGGATCGCAAGCCGATCCCGTTGCGAGAGGTCTGGACTCGCCACCGCCAGGGCACTTCCGTGGCGCCAGGCCCGCACGCCCGGCCCCAGACTGCCGTCGTGCCGCCCCTGGGCGGCCCAGATCGGCCGCCCGTCTCCGGCCGCGGCCTGCTCGATGTCACCGAGTCGTACAAGCTCTTCCACCAGGCATGCCTTTCCGGGGATCTTCGGCGTTCGTAGTAACTGACGTTTTCTCAGGGGTGATCATTTCCGGATTTGGTTGAGGACGAGGGCAGTGCGAGCGATGTTGCAGACCCGGCGGGGCTGAGGGTGACGTGCTACAGAGTCCGCCATCGTTGTTTGAGCACGGCGGCTTCGCGTTCGCCGAGTGCACGGAGGTCTCTGATGAGGTTGTTCGTGGTCTGTGTGTCCGCATGCAGGGCCTGCTCGGACCGGCCCTTCGGGCGGCGGGCTGGTGTAGAAGTGGGCAGGGCGTGGATGCGGGCGGCGGTGATGTCGGGGGTGGAACCGGGCTCGACCCCGGAGACCCACAGCGGGGTGCCGTCTGGGACGGCGAGAAACTGCCCGTTGCCGCCGAACGCCTTGCGTTTCTGGCTGAACAACAGGTCGTTGCTGTTATCGCGGACGCGAGTGAGGCGGTCGGGTTCGATCAGCGTGCCGTCGAGGATCACGTGGGTGACGCCTACACGTCGGCAGCGGTCCAGGACCTTTCGTGCAGGACCTGGAGCTTGGTCGGCGAGGACATCGATGCCTTCGTGGAGGTAACGGTAACCGGTGGCCTGGGAATCGCCGGCGTCCCCGGCCAGGAAGTGCACGCAGCCGCGCTCGCGAAACCAACGCAGTACTAACGAGCAGGCGCGCGAGGTACTCCACCACGTGGCGGGGCTTCACATCTGCCCACTGCCGGGGCCGTTGCCTGATCTGTCGGGCCCTGCCCGGTTCGCCCAGCGTGGCCCTGACGTCAGTTATTCACCGTGCTCTGCGCGATAGTGTTGGAAGAGGGCCAGGGCCGCGATGGAGGGGGCGTCCTTGAAGCGGCCCTGGGCGATGAGCTGCCACACCTCCGCTTCGGAGAACCAACGGCTGACCAGGCCCGCTTCCGTCTCGTCGAGGTTGGTTTCGCCGGCGGTGAGGTCCGTTGCGAGAAGAACGTGGAAGCCCTGGTTGCAGTATCCGTATGCCGCGAACAGGTGCCCCAGCGGTGTCATGGCGCCAGCGGTCAGCCCCGTCTCCTCGGCGAGTTCACCGCGTGCGAGAGCGAGTGGGTCCGCGTCCGGCTTGTCCTCCCAGGAGCCTTGAGGGAACTCCCAGTAGCGACCTTTGACCGCATACCGGTACTGCTCGACAAGATGGAACCCGCCGTCGGCGTACGGGATGACAAGCGCGAAGTCAGGCTTCTCCACCAAGCCGTAGATGCCCTCGACACCGTCGTGTCGCAGGGTCTCGTCCTCGCGGACGGTCATCCAGCGGTTCGTGTAGACGACAGTGGTATTGGTGGCCACCAGTTCATGTTCGGGCAGCGCTGGTTGAGATGTCTCCGTATGCATGCGCAGACGCTAGCCGATCACGGTCGCGGCCGCCGAGCGCCACCGCCCCGAGAGTTACCGCAGGGCTCCAGCCCAGGCTGAGCGTGCGGGATCCCGCCAGCGCGGCGAGCACACCACCGATGGAGAAGGCAGCGTTGAAGGCGGACATGACGGGCCGCCGGTAACCGCGCTCGATCTGGACGGCATGGGCGTTCATGCTGACATCCAGGCAGCCGTTGCCGACGCGGAGCGCCAGGAGCGCGGCCCCCAGCGTCCAGATGTTCGTCGCGAGGTCGGGCAGGGCAACCGCCGCGCTGCACAGTGCCGGGCTGAGCGGGACGACGGTGCGGGCCCCGAAGCGGTCGGCGAGTGGGCCGACCGCCTGCATGCTGGCGAAGGCTCCCGCGCCCAGGGGCAGCAGGAGCAGCAGGAGCAGCAGGAGCAGCAGGAGCACAGCATGGCTGATTCCTGCGCGGTGCCCGATGCCGGGGATGTGGACGACCCACATCCCCATGAGGGAGCCGTTCAGAGAGAAGTAGGCGAAGGTGGCCAGCCGGCCGGGCCTGCAGGTCTTGTCCCATACATCGAACATATAGAACATGATTACTTTTCGAAAGATTGCCTTTCGAACAGCCTTGATGTTCAATCCGGATATGGCTGGTACAGATCGACTCAGGCAGATCACCGACGCGGTGCGGGAAGCCGGCAGCATCGGCGTCGCGGAACTGGCCGGGCTCACCGGCGCCTCGGAGATGACCGTCCGTCGTGACCTCGAAGTCCTGGCCGCGCAGGGGGTGCTCGAGCGCTATCGAGGGGGAGCCAGGAGCCTGCTGCTGCGCGGCGAGGAGCCGCCCTTCGCGCTGCGGGCCCAGGAGGGGCTGGAGGTCAAGCGGCGCATCGCCGCCGAGGCTGCCCGGCTGATCGCCGACGGCGAGTCCGTCGTCCTCGACAGCGGCACCACGTGCTTGGAGGTGGCCCGCGCCCTGGAGCACCGACGGCTCACCGTGCTGCCGCTGTCCCTGCACGCCGTGAACGCGCTGGCTGGAGCCACGCAGTTGACTCTGCTGGTTCCGGGCGGCCGACCGCGGCCGGGCGAGCTGGCGCTGACCGGTCCACTCACCACGGCGTCGCTGGCCGCCCTGCGTTTCGACACCGCGATCATCGGCTGCTGCGGACTGGACGCGGAAAATGGCCTGACCGCCTATGACCTGGACGACGCCGCCGTCAAGCGTGTGGCGATCGCCTCCTCCTGCCGGGTCATCGCTGTCGCGGAAGCCGCCAAGTTCTCGCGTACCGCACTCGGCTTCGTCGCCCCGGCCTCCGCCTTGCACGCCGTCGTCACGGACGAGTCCGCTCCCGACGACCAGACCGACCGGCTGAGCGCGGCGGGCGTGACCATACGGAAGGTGTGACCTCATGACCGGCGCTGTGTTTCTCTTCGATCTCTTCGGCGTCATCGCGCGCCTCCAGTCCGCCGAGGGCAAGGACCGGATCGTCCGGACGGCGGGCATACCTGCACCCGATTTCTGGGACGCCTACTGGACGCAGCGTCCGCCGTACGACCGCGGTGAGGTGAACGGCCCCGGCTACTGGCGCAGGGTGGCCAAGACCCTGGGCACCTGCTTCGACGACCACCAGATCGAGCGCCTCGTCGCAGCCGACATCGCCAGTTGGAGCGGCGTCGACGACACCATGGTCGACCTCGTCGAGGAACTCGCCGCGCAGGACCGGCGGATCGCGCTTCTGTCCAACATCCCCGGAGAGTTGGCCAGCCACTACGAAGTACGCCACGCCTGGTTCGATCGCTTTGAGGTACGCGCCTTGTCCTGCCGCATCGGCCGGGCCAAACCCGACCCGGACGCCTACCGGTGGTGCCAGCGTGCCCTGCGGGTGCCACCGGACCGCGTCCTTTTCGTCGACGACCGTCAGGACAACATCCGGGCGGCCGAGGCCGTCGGCATGCGGGGGCACCTCTTCACCACCGCGGCCCGGCTGAGAGAACGCCTCGCCCAGAGCGAAGCTGAGTCATCTCGACCATGACTCTCGGACCCGTCACCGGCACCCATCGCGCTCCGGAAATCCCAAGAGAGTTCCTGTCCGAAGACGCCATCTGGCAACGGCACGGTCCACTTCATGCAGCAGTTGTACTTGAGTCTCCCGTATGGGGAGACCCCAGGGTGGGTCCCCATGAACAGCGACACCCTCTTTCCCATCGGTGCACTGGCCCAGCGGACCGCCCTCATGGTCAGGGCGATCCGGTTCTACTCCGATTCCCGGATCGTGACGCCGGCCGACCTCAGGCCGGCCGCATACCGGCTCTACGAAACGGTGCCGTCGCCCGGCTGGCTCTCGTGCGCACCCTGCGCGCACTCGGACTCGACCTGCCGACCAACCGCAAGGTCGTGGACCGGGAGATCTCCCTGCCCCGCGTCGCAGCGGCACCCACCGAGGCCCGGGACGTACAGACCTGGACGCTGCGCCTGCAGTGTTCGCTGCCCACCGTGGCCCAGGCACGGCTCCACTGCCCAGGGCCGGTCTCCGGTCGGACAACGAACTTGCTGCGCCCCTCATAGGCCACTGGATGATCGGATTCCAAGCTGACCAGGACCTCGCCTGGGCCCTGCTACTCGAAGACGGCGGCTTGGGCGGACGGGACGCAGGCCCTGTTGCCCGCGCCTTCCTGCAGAAGGCCCAGTAACCAGACCTCGAGCACGGCCCCGGCGCGGGCCGGACGGCGGCAGACCAGCCCTCGTATCACTGACCAGAAGGCCGAGAGGTACACGCATGCGGATCTACATCAGCGCCGACATGGAAGGCGTGACCGGCCTCGTCGACGCCGCCGACGTCCAGCCGGACGGGCGGGACTACGAACGTGGGCGTCTGCTCATGGCCGAGGACGTCAACGCCGCAGTGCGCGGCGCACTCGCAGCCGGGGCAACCGACATCCTCGTCAACGACGCGCACGGTCCGATGCGCAACCTCCTCCCCGAGACCCTGCATCCGGCAGCACGCCTGGTAAGGGGCAAACCCAAGACCATGGGCATGCTGGCCGGCCTCGAACCAGGGCACGATGCCATGGTTTGCATTGGCTATCACTCCCGGGCCGGATCTCCTGGCGTGCTGAGCCACAGCTTCATGGGCCACGAGATCGAGGACATGTGGCTCAACGACCGGCCCGTGGGAGAAATCGGGCTCGCCCAGGCCACAGCGGCAGCACTCGGCGTCCCGCTGGTCGCGCTCACCGGTGATGACATCGCCTGCGCGGAAGCGACGGCTTGGGACGACTCGATCACCACCGTGACCGTGAAGCACGCGCACGGTCGCTTCGCGGCAGATCTACGCCCCATGGCACAAGCGCACCAGGACATCGAAGCGGCCGTCGCCACCGTGCTCTCGACACGGCCGCTAGCAGCCGCAGCCACCAGGGAGCAGTCCACCCTGGCTGTGCGATGGCAGTCGACATCCGTGGCAACCACTCTGGCAGGAATCCCAGGGGTCACCACGACAGACAGCAGAACCACCCAGGCAACAGGCGAACTGCCCGCCCTGTACCGCCTCTTCGGTATATGGATGCGGGTAGCGGCGTCTCTCACCAGCCAAGCGCCCTACTGCTGAAGCCGTCGGTGCAGTGCGACGACTTTGCACTCGCCGAGACACCTCCCTCGTGCAGGAAGTGCCCCAACCGCGCATCCCCGAAGGCCAGCTGACCGCCGTCCCTGCAGTGGTGGCTCGATCCAAGGAGCCGGGACAATGGACCTCATGAACGCACCACCCACACTGTCTGCCACGGAGATCACCACGGATCGTCTCCAGCTGCGAAAAGCGCACACTGCCGACATCGACGGCCTCATCGAGCTCCAGACCGATCCACAGGTCCGTGCCCACCTCGGCGGCCCGCGGCCCCGTAGCGTCGTCGAGCAGTACTTCGACGCGAATGGCATCAGCGCCATTGCCGCCAAGCCCGGTACCTACGTCATCGCCGACAAGGAAACTGACCGGTTCATCGGGACACTCGTACTCGACCGCCGTTCCGCCGACCTTCCCGGACACGTCACCGAGGAAGGCTCGGAGCTGGAGCTGACCTACCTGCTCCGGCGCGGCAGTTGGGGTGCGGGACTGGCATTCGAGGCCGCCACGGCTATGTTGCGCGCCGCCGCCGGTGAGCTGCCCGACCAGCCGGTCCTGGTCGTGACCCAGACGGCCAACGAGCGTTCCCTCAAGCTCGCCATCCGCCTCGGCTTCCAGTGCATCGGCACCTTCAAGGCGCATGACGCGGAGCAAACCCTCGCCGTAGCCGACCTGCACTCATTCAAGGCCCGGTCTCCTCTCTCTGACCCACGCTGAAAAGTAGGGCGCGAGCCTCCACCATCCACGATGCGTTTGCAATCCGGGGCCAGGCCGGACGCCGCCATGCCCTCGATCCGGTGCGGCACCACCGATCCCGCCACCGGCCTTGGCGCTGGCCCCGCTGCCGCGGAGGTCGGCTCGGTCAGCACCACGGCCACCCTGACCCGGGCATCCACCAGACGCCGAAGTGCGCGTTCCGCCTCACCGAGCGCGGCCTGCACCCGCTCGGCCTCCTCCCGCCGCCGTGCGCATCTTCTTCTCCCGGGCCTCCAGCAGATCGAGCACCGACGGCATCAGCCACTTCCGCAAGCGACGTGAATGGACAAGCCGCGCCCATCTCTCCCGCCGACAACCGGAGTTCATGTCAGCCCAGCCTCACCAAACGATCGCGTTCGGAAGCGGATGGCTTCTGACATGGGTCACAGCGAGGCAACAGTGGTGTTGCACCGCCCCCCGCCCCTCGCTGCAGTTTGAACTGGTCATATATTCCGCAAAGGGCATAAATCGGCCTTCCAGGAGATGGCGGCATAAACCAGGCGTTCATGCCCTGGAGGAGGCAGATACGGACGGAGGTCATCTGAACCGCTCCGCATCTGATTGAGGCTCGCTGTCCGCTGAGAAAGCCGCACCGAACTCCACGACGCCTTCGTCTCCCTGGCCTACAGTCTCATCTGCCGGCGACAGCTTCGGAAGCCCAAGCACGACTGATCGGTTTCAAGGCAGCCAGGGCCCCCAGAGGGCTGCTTCAGAATGTTGGCACTCTCCGCATCACGGCGAGGCGGGGGAGATGATCATGGGAGCAGAGCCGTCGAGCCCTCCGAGTCGCAGGGTTAGGGCGTGTATCGGAAGTGGATCACTGTCGAGGCTAGGCTTCCAGAATCACCTCCTTCGACAAGTCGACCCGGGGAGTCTGACCAAGTGGCCAGCGTGGTTTTGGTTCACGGCCTGTATCACCAGCCTGAGCACTTCATCCAGGTTGCTGAGGGCCTGCGAGCGGCAGGCGTGGACGTGGTTACTCCCGAACTGCACCGGGGCTCCTTGACTGCGGATACGGCGGCGGTGCAGGCCGTCGTTGACGTGCTAGCCGAGCCTCCCCTGGTTCTGGGCCACTCCTACGGGGGATCGGTGATCACCGGTCTGCGCGGAGTCGGGCGTCTGGTGTACCTGGCGGCCTTCGTGCCGGATGTGCATGAGAGTGCGGCGAGCTTGGGCGATGCATCCGTCCAGTTGAAGTCCGCCATCGAGCCGCAGGCAGACGGTTCTACGCGCCTTGCCCCAAGCCGGGCCGTGCAGGCACTGTATGCAGACTGCCCTGAGCACCTGGCTGCTTGGGCAGTGGGACTGCTACGAGCCCAAGCGGCAGGCTGCGGGCGGGGAGTCCCCGAACGTCAAGGCTGGAAGCACACCCCTTCCGTCTACGTCGTCTGCACGGAGGACCGGGCTATCGACCCGGGTCTCCAACAGGTCATGGCCGCGCGCTGCGCCTCCGTTCGCAAGTGGGAGACGGGCCACTCTCCGTTTGTCGGACAGCCGGAGCTGGTCATCGACCTGGTGCTGGAACTGCTCGATGCCCCCGACGCACTGGGCGGAACCGACGGGGGGATTACAGCCACTCGTTGATGGCCGCGAGAGGACGGTCGCTTCGTAGCGGACCGCGAGCTTGTAGTCCCGCGTGGCCACGGCCGCTGCCTTTTGGGGTGATTGATGCACGTGGCGAGCCTTGTAGCCCTGCGGGTCGAACTTGGGCGGCCGTCCGCCACGGGAACCGCGCTTCTTGCGATTGCGGGCCTGGTCGGCCTTGTCCGGGATGGTGCAGCGGATGACACGCCGCGACGGCGCCACCCGCCAAATCACTGCAGAACGAGATCCGTTGGAGCCCACACGACCCGCAACTGCCCGCACTGTCAACAACCAGTAACCATCGTGGCGACCGCCTAGCTCAACCGGACGGCGTGACCGAGGACCACACGCCGAACCACTGCTCGGCGCCGTACTCCTTGAACCGCTCCACCTCGGTGAACCCCAGCTTCGCTGCGAGGCGCATCGCGCGGTCGTTGGCGGTCTGGGTGGCGAGCACCACCGGCTCGCTGGGGAGTACGTCGGCAAACCAGTCGAGTGCCGCTGCGCACGCCTCGGCGGCGTACCCGCATCCCCACGCTTCCGGCAGGAACATGTAGCCGAGCTCGGCTTCCCCGGCATCCGGGCGGACGTGCCCCGGACGCTGTGCGTCGCGCGGATCGAACGTGATCATGCCGATCATCGCTCCGTCGAGTTCGATCACGAAAAGGCCAGGGCGCCGCCCGGGCACCTCGGGCACCGCGCGTTCGAGCTCATCACGCGGTCGAGGGCCACCGATGTAGGTGCCCACCTCTGGCGATGCGAACAGCTCGATGAACGCCGCGCGGTCCCGAGCCTCGGACTCGCGGAGCACGAGCCGTTCGGTCCTAATCGGGGCAGGGGGCCAGGCGACGGGTCCGAGTCCAGTCATGGCGGGCAACCTATCGCACACCCGTGAGAGTGATCCGAAAGAGAAGGCCCAGCAGATCGCGGAGTGCGGGTATCACCAACGCTCTCACGGAGAGTGCGATGACGAGCAGGCGGACAACGAGGCGTCAACATCCGCGAGGTGCCGACGCCGATGCACCGCATCCCCGCCGGGCACGGGCAGCGCACACGCCAGTCGGCGCGTCCTCCACGACGACGCAGTGAGCGGGACGCCGCTGCGAAGGCTGGGCACTTGGTCATGCACCTTGACGCTGAGCCTGGCAGCCGCATTGTCGAGAACCAGGCGCACGACTTCGCCGCCGAGTTCTTGATGCCCAGCGCCGAGATCCTCGCGGAATTGCCGCAGAGGCTCGACTGGGAGGAGCTCTATGCGCTGAAGCGACGCTGGGGCACTTCCCTCAAAGCCCTCGTCTACCGTGCCCATGCCTTCGGCGCCTTCCGGGAGACAACGCACAAGCGAGCCATGATGATGCTCTCTCAGCACGGCGATCCCGAGCCTTGCGACCTCGGCCCCCGCGAAGCACCCCTCCTGCTGGAAAAGGCAGTCCGTCTTTGTGAGGAGACGGGCGTTTCGTTCGATGAGCTTGTCTCCCGTTCGGGCCTGCCCTTCGAGCTGGCAAACGAGGTCTACGCGACCGCGCCCATGACGAGGCCGCGCCTTGCCGTGGACGTTTCTGAGGGTGAGAAGCCGACCGTCCCTGAGGTCCTGACGCTCTTCCCCAGCTGATGGTCATCCTCAGCCGGGGGTTGGCTGGGGCGGTGGCGCGAGCATGCCAGCAGGCAACTCACAGACCGGTAACGGGCTGCCCTGTGAGGGCTTGGGCGATCTGCCAGAGCTGGCCGCCACGTGACGCCTTCACGAGAACCACGTCGTCGGGGCGAAGGATGGAGTCGAGGTAGGCGGCAGCGGTGGCGTTGTCACCCACCAGGGCGATGTCGGGAACGCCCGCCGCGCCGGCCGCGAGAGCGAGCTGTTTGGCGAGGTCTCCGCCTACCGCCACGACGAGATCTACCTCGGTCTCGGCTGCGAAGCGGCCGATTTCGCGGTGGGCTTCCACTGCTTCGTCGCCCAGCTCCAGCATCTCTCCGAGTACGGCGATCCTCCGGCCGCCTGCGGCCTCGGTCGTGTCGCCGTCTGCCTCGGTCATTAAGACTCTCCGTCGGGGATCAGGGGCGCGAAGATGATCGCGCGGCCGGTGTAGGAAGGGGACAGTCGGCTGAGGGGAACCCGGTCGTGCGTCTGGCCCCAGGCCGAGGGGTCTCGGATGAAGATCGTTGGATCGGGACCTTCCTCGTAACCGTGAAGGATGACGAGGTGGCCGCCCGAGCGGCCGTCGTCGGGGAGCTGCTCGGTGACAGACACGATCAGCGGTGCATGTTCGAGTCGGGCGAGAAGGTCTTGGACCGGCACGGGCTCTGCGAGGGCAGGGACCCCGAGGTCGGTCGCCAGGCTCGCGATCCCCGCGTGGAGTGCTCCACGCGGGGTCAGAACCTCGTGCTTGACCGCGAGCTTCAGCAGTTCCGTGACCGTGGGTGCCTCGCGCCCGTAGGCGAGCAGGATCATTCTCAGCGACGCCAGGCCACACGCCCGGTTGGACCACTCGATCCTGTCCCCGAGCGCCCAACCGCCGTGCAGATCCCACTCGGCGGGGTCGATGAGCTGTCGGCACATGGGGACATCGTGGACGCGCGGCACAGCGGCAGGCTCCTACGGGGAGACGACAGCCTCCCGCGTCAGTGTGGGGCCGGCGAACACGGGAGTGGGCAGGGGGACATCGTACGGCGGGCGGGTCAGGGCCTCATGCAGCATCGCCAAGACGACATCCGTGTGCGTGAGCCCGGCCATCGCCGCCCCCACCGCGAAGTTGCTGTCACGGGACATGCCCGGCGTGCTGTTGACCTCCAGCACGTACGGCTCGTCGCCTCCGGTGAGGATGAAGTCGATGCGGGCTGAACCGCGCAACCCGATTCCGTCCCACAGCGTCCGGGCGTCCCTGGTGATCTTGTCCAGCACATCCGGCGCCAGCTCGGCTGCGAGCACGGATACGGTGCCCCTGGAGTCCACGTCGAGCTTCGTGTCGGCGTCGTAGAACTCGGCCTCGGCTGCCTCGGTGGCAAGCGGTGGGAAGGCGACGACCGAGCCGCCCGGCAGTTCCAGCAGCCCCACAGTCAGCGGCGTGCCGCTCACGTACTCCTCGACGAGCACGGCCGCACCCTCGCCACCGGCAGCATCCGCCAGGGCGCCAGGGAAGTCCGCCGGATCGCGTACGAGGCTCATGCCCACGCTGGACCCGCCGAAAGGCGGCTTGACCATCACCGAGCGCCCGTTCCAGTTGGCTGGTCCGCCAGCCCAGACCTCCCAACCGGGGGTAGGGACGCCGAGGGTCAGCATCACCCGCTTGCAGAGGATTTTGTCTGCGGCCACCGCGGATGCCCCGACTCCGCTGCCGCAGTAGGGCACGCGCAGGTAATCGAGAAGGCCCTGCAACCGGCCGTCTTCGCCGTACGGACCGTGCAGGTTGGAGAGCGCCACGTCGTACCCGACCAGATCCATGATGAAGTCCGGTTCGCACGGGTCCAGCACCTTCCAGCGGGCGCCGATCTCCTCCAGGGCCTCGGCCAGGGCGGTGACGGACCGCTGCTCGACGGGGCACTTCGCGTGGTAGAGCCTGTCCTCGGCGGACACCGGCCCGTAGATGAGGGCGACGCCGAGGCCCTGGCGGCTCCGCCCCCACTGTCGAAGTTCCTCAGCGGCCTTCTGCACCGCGAGGTCCGAGCTGAGGCTGAGGAAGAGAGTCATACGAGTACCCCTTCGAAGGTGTTGGTGACCGGCCCGCCGACCCACTGAGTTCGGTTCGGTCGGTCGTCATGAGGCCGGACCGTGAGCGGCTCACCGGCGCGGTTGTGGACGGTGACGGCACGTCGTGCTACGAGTCCACGCATGGTGGCGACGATGACGGCTGCGACTGCCCCGCTTCCGCACGACAAGGTTTCCGCTTCGACTCCGCGTTCGTAGGTGCGGATCTTCAACGCCTGGCTGCCGGCGGACTGGACGAAGTTGACGTTCGTCCCCAGCGGGGCAAGGTCGGGATGGTGACGGACGAGGCGCCCGACCATGACCGCGTCGATGGCGTCCACGTCGTTCACGATGGCGACGACGTGTTCCGTACCGGTGTGGGCGCTGTCGAACCAGGTGGGCCTGCCGTTGATGACGGTCTGTAAGAGCCGGGGCAGAATCGCGCCCACCTCGGCCGTGACCCACACGGAGTCGTCGGCCACGACCGCCTCGTGCACGACCCCGGCCATGTGGAGACTCATCCGCTGAAAGCCGCGATCGTGGTGCGCGGCCCAGGCGGAGCACCGGAGGGCATTGCCGCACATCGTTGCGATCGACCCGTCTGCGTTGAAGCACGTGATTTCGAGGACGGCGGGGCTGTCGCTGACGAGATGGCTGATGACCAGCCCATCCGCGCCCACTCCGGTACGCCTGGCACACAGGCGTTCAGCTTCCTTGGGCCAGTCCTTGTCGTCGTCCGGTTCGAGGTCGGAGAGGAGGACGAAGTCGTTTCCTGCGCCGTGGATCTTGCGGAAGCGCATGGCAAAGCTCCTCGCATGGTGAGGTGAGAAGGATGCGACGCCCGAGCGGGCTGCGATCAGCGGAATTCGAGGGGCCGGTAGGTGGTCCGGGCCTCCCGCATGATCAATGGGGCACGTCCGGCGAAGTGCAGGATGCGGACCGAGGCGCCGCCGGCGGACCTCATGTCCTCGACCCGCTGATACGTGCCGTCGAGCAGGATGAAGTCGCCCATGCGGACGTCGGTCGGCGGCCTCGTGGCCCCAACTGTCCCAACAGGCGGAGGTGGTATCGAGGGCTCCTCCTTGGTCCTGCGCTCGTACATCAGCCCCTCCAGACGCCGAGCAGCAAGGAGCTGCTGATGGCTACGAGGCTTACAGCGAGGGCGAGTTGTTGGCTTCGAGGGCTCATCGGGTTCCGATCAGGTGGCATTCAACGCGGCTGCGGACTGACGGGATGCCTATCTCGGTGAGAGGCACCCAGGCCGCTGCGCCCGTTTCGATCATTGAAGGGAAGACCGCGCCCGAGTGGGCCCGGAAGAGATAGCGGATGCCGACCCGGAGGCGGCTCCCGTACCTGTGCTGCCCTGGCCTGGTCACGTCGACCAGGAAGGGGCCTTCGGCGCCGGGCTGAGTCCAGATGTCCCGGATGCCGACCTCCTCGGCCAGCAGTCGAAGCGCCGCCTGCCTGAGTGATTGGTCCTCGGCCTCCGGCTCAGCCTCCGCGAGCGCGTAGCCTCCCTCGTGCCGCAGGCAAAGGACGCGGTTGCGCTCATCGACGACGGCTCCCGTCATCACAAGAGGGCAGCGCTGGTCGTGGGTGCAGGCTCGGCGGCGCGAGTGGTCGAGCGCCGCGTCGTACACGGGCATCAACGCCATTTGCTCGGCGGGATGTTCGTGGATGTAGTGGGAGAGTTCTCGAATGATCTGGTCTTCTCTGACGGTCACGGCGCATCCAGCCCGTTCCGCTCCGAGTAGATCCACAGCAGCCGCCGCGTCACCAGTGCGACATCGCGGAGGTACAGGAACGTCCCGAACGCAGGAGTTTCGGCGGTCGGCCGGTTCGTGAGGTCGATCAGCCTGGTCCCCCTGCGGACCAGCTCCCGCACCTCGCTGTCGACTTCGGCGCCCAAGTCCTCGCCGAGCAGGCGGTTCAATCCCTTGGCAAGCCCTGGCAAGTGCCCGTCCATCGCCGCGCGGGTAGTAGTGTCCATCCGCAGATTGAGGACGGTTTCCGTTCGCGAGGAGATCACTGCCATGTCGAGGGAGGAGTCCTCGGCCTCAGAGTCCTCGGCCAGTTCCGTCGCCTTGCCCGTGCTTGCCACAGTCATCACTGGCCCCTCCGGAGCACGCTTTCAGCCGTGGCAATAAAGCTAGGAAGGGGGAGGGGTAGGGATCCACGAGTGTGCCCGAACTTGCCAGGCGTTCACCCTAGAGATTCGATGGCAGCGGTGATGATTTCACGCGCGGCGGGACCGTGGACGGCAAGTTCGGCCAGCTCGCTGAACGTTTTGGCATACATGGCAAGTTCGTGCTTCTGAACGACGGTGAGATGAGCCGAGATCAATTCGACGTTCACCAAGTCGTCGTCGTACAGGAAGAATCCTTCGACGGGCCACAGGCCCGAACGGTCGGCGCTCTGGGGGATGATGCCGATGCTCACCGAGGGGAGGGCCATGACGCTGAGAAGGTAGCCGAGTTGGCCCGCCATCACGTCCGTGCCGCCGATGCGATATCGCAGGACGCTCTCTTCGAGGATGATGGCGAACGTGTGCTTCCCGTAGACGACCTGTTGCTTCTCCACGCGCACTCGGACGGCCGCCGGCACATCGTCAACGAGTCCTCGGCGGTCACGAATGGAGGTCAGGAGTGCGGTGATGTACGACGCCGTCTGTACGGGGCCAGGGATGAGCCAGGGCGAGTAAATGCGGAACCGCTCGGTGCGCTCCCAGAGGGGAACAACGGACTCCTGCGCCCACTTGAGCCCGTGGCGCTCCATCTTGCGCCACTCCACATACATGCCCTCAATTCCGCGGGCCGTGGAGATGAGATCCTCTGCCTCATCCTCCGCGCCGCATGCGGAGCACCAATCGCGAAGATCGCGCTCCGAGGGGGCTCGTGTGCCGCTCTCGAAGCGCGAAGCCTTCGACTCATGCCAATCCAGGCTCTGGGCCAGTGATCGCTTGGTGAGTCCGGCTGCTTTCCGGATTTCGGCGAGACGTTGTCCGAGCGCCTTGCGGGCTTCCTGGACGCTCGAAGATGGCGATGTCATGTCAGTGCGGTGCTGTTCGGACTGTCAGGCCAACTCGAATTGTGCGTGCCGCGTTGCCCGCTTCCACACGGTCTCGAAGGCCGACTCGCAAAGCTTCGCCACCTCCGGGTCTTCTGTGAGTTCGACCTCCATGTTCTCGCCCTCGCCGTCGAAGTGGTTGACGAGGACGAGGTTGGAGTCGAACAGCCAGAAGTCATTGCCGGGAAGCGCGATGTCAGTCGCATTGCGCCGCGAGAGCCACCGCACGCTTTCGCCGGCAGCGATGTTCAATCCGTCCGTCACGTCGTACTCGAAGCGGATGTACTCGCTGACCGGTGTCGATACGACGCGGGCCCGCCGAACCTCGACACCTCGCGAGGACGCCTCCGTCACGATGGCGTGCCAGTCGGCCCAGCGCTCGGCCGGATCTAGGACCACACCGGCCTGCCAGTCGATGAAGGCCGGGTCCGACTTCATGTAGGCGTCACGCATCTCCAGGTGGACAGCGGTCCTCTGGCAGTCGCGGAACAACTCCTCAAACGTCGGGGTCCTCGTCACGCTTCTTCACCTCCTGGAAGAACTGCACCATGTGCCGGGGGATCTCCACCACCGTTTCGTGTCCGGGGATGTCCATCTGCCCGAGCCGCTCGTCGTCCTCCACCCTCCACCCCTGCACGAGGTAGGTGTCCTTCTCGTCGTCGAGGTAGACGGTGGGGGAGCCGCCGCTGGGGCTCTCCGGATCCTTACCGAGCTTGATCAGGGCCATGATGACCTCCTCGGGTGCCAGTAACGATCTATGTGCCAGAGCTTGCCCGCGACTGAGCTCCCAAGCCAGGAACTTGCCCAAACTTGCCAGGATTTTCGGGCGGCGACCCCAAGCGAGGAAACCTGGCGACGGCGTACGGGGGCATGGACGCGGTGCACCTCGGCGGTTCACCAGTTCGCCGGGGGCAGACAGGGAAGATCCCGACACTACTGGTGCACTGCGAACGGGCATGCCAACGTGGACACCCTTCCGACACCCCAGGTCATCGACGGTCAGTGACCTGTCCCCAAGCCTACGGAGGCGCCCCTGCAACCGCACCACCCCACCGATCCTTCCAGCCCTGCATCGCCTGACCCGGTGTACTGGGTCACCCCGCGCCACTTGGCCGGAGATGACGACGCGCTCGCCGAGCGAATCGGCGACACTCTGGCCAGCCTCGGCTGGCGAATGTGGCCTACTGCCCGCCACACCCTGCTGTACGTAAGTCCGGACGGCCTGCGCGGCGCCGAGTGGATTCTCGCGGCCTACCCCTTCGAGCTGGGCGGACTGCCGGTGGCTTGGCAACTGAGCGCCCGCCGGCATGCCGCTTCCGCGTTGGCGGAGTGGAACGCGTACTTCACCACTGGCTTCCCGTACGAGGCGCTCGCTGATTTCCTCGCGGCGCTCGACGCCCGTGAGGCGCCCGACGTCGGCTTCGCCGACCCGGAGACGGTCCTTGCCGGGCTCACTGCCCGGGGCTGGATTCGCGACGTCGACCGCCCTCGCACCACAGCCACGGACCCTGGGTTCGCGTCCTGCGTCTCCTTGGAGATGCTGCCGCCGCTCATCCAGGACGCCGATCCGCGCCCTGACCTGGTGGGCTGGCAGGCATGGGCGGAACCCGCCCTCGGCGCACCGTATCTCTGGTGCGCCAGCTTCAGCGCCAGCGTCCCCCACGACCTGGTCGCTGCCTTCGCCTTGTCACTCGCCTCACCGCTCCCGGTGCCCCGTCGTGCCCTGCCCAAGAGCGCGGAGGGCCGGCTCACCATCGTCCGCCGCAGCTGACATCAGCCACATCCGGCCCTCCCGGGCCGCCCAACAACTCACGGAGACTGCATGTTCCGACGACGTTCTCGCGCTGACCGCGAGTTCCATGAGGTTCAGCGTAAGTCGCTTGCGCTGGTGCAGATGCTGGCGCAGGAGTCACTGCCCTTCGACGCCGTCCAGGCGAAGACACCAGCGTCGGCTGGGGCGGGCGTGGATGCGGTTGTGCCGGACTTCCCGCCAGCTGATCCCCGGGCGCCCGCCCCGCAGGACGTCGAGGGAGTGATGATGCGCTGGATGCAGCCGCTCGTCGTCGATGGCGATGTCCACGCGTGTCCGACGTGTGGCGCGTACCGGGACTGGATCGTCTTCTGCCTGCGCGACGACTCGGTGTGGCTGCGCTGCCGGGCCGGTCACCAGGTGCAGGAGCCGCGTCTGAACGCGGCCTGGTTCAACCGCAACTCCGGACCGGTCGACCACTGGCACCCCACCCTTGAGGACGGGCTGCGTCACCTCGGCCACTGACCCGCGAAACCCCACTCCCTACCCCCTACATACCGCTGGCGCCGGAGACCCGGCTGGTCAGACCGTCCGATCCGCAGCCACTTTGGGGTTTCGCATGCGCCTTCACACCACGACCGTCCTCAGCCTGAGTGCCCTCGCCCTCCTGGCCCTGGCGGGCTGCTCCGCCGGCGGCACGCCCGCCGACGCTCCGGTCTTCTCCGCCTCCGCGCCCACGGAGCAGGAGGGCAAGCACGCGCCGACGCCCGCTCTGCTGTCGTCGGCCGCGCTGAGCAAGCGCCTCCTGGACGAGAGCGACCTGGGCGAGGGCTACACCCGCAAGCCGCAGCAGTCCAAGCCGCAGGACGATGTCGTCGTGTCCGGTTGCCTGGCGCTGGAGAAGCTCGGCCGTGACGCCGCTGTCGGCGGCAGCCTCGACTTCCCCCGCAAGGCGAAGGCGTCCTTCACCTATGCGGGCGGCAGCAACTCGGAGGTGGCCGAGGAGTTGTACAGCGACACCGAGGCGAAGCTCTCCAGCGGCGTGGGCCGGATCTTCGACGCGATGACCTCCTGCCCCACGTACCAGGTCCTCGTCGGCAGCACCCCCGTCACGGTCCAGGCTCAGAAGGTGGCTGCGGCCCGGCTGGGCGATGAGCGGTGGAGCCAGCTGCTCACCTTCACCGTCGGCGGACGCAGCAGTGTCGTCAAGCAGACGGCTGTCCGCATGGGGACGGTGGTTGTGGTGGTCTCTGGCGGCCCCGGCCTTGTCGACGCCCACCTGGCGAAGGCCGTCGACAAGGCTCATCGCGCGGGCTGACCCGACCGGTGGCAGGGGCTATCGCGCGCCTTCGGCGCACATGGCGACTGCCTTCTGGAGGCCGGTGAAACCGGTCTTCAGCGGGTCGAGGCGCTCCAGGCTGGAAAGCCTGATGGTCTTCTGGGTCGGGCACCGCTCGTCCAGGAGACGGGTGGGCAGTGGGCAGTGGGCAGTGAGCGACTCTGTCGGGGATCTTGAGGACGGGCGTCACTTCCCTTGGCGCCACCACAGCGGCCGGGGTAAGTCGCGTGCGTCGAGGTACTGCTGGAATGCTGTGGGAGGGCGGGGCCGGTACGAGCTGTCGGCGGGTTCTTGAAGGCTCAGCCGCTCGATGTTGATCGCGAGTGCGGTCAGGACGTGCTGGACGTGCGTCTTGGCCAGGCCGCGGTAGCGGCACCGGCGTCCGCGGTGGCCGTCCGCGAACTCCTCGATGGTGCCCTCGGCCCCCGAGCGCCGCCTGTAGAGCCGGCGCCAGTCCGCATCCTGCTGATCGGCCCGGTTCTTGACCTGGAGTTCGTACAGGCGCCGTGTCGGGAAGTACAGGCTGCGAAACCGGCCCGGAGTGCACTTGGCCCGCTCGGGGCAGCGGCCGCACTGGCGGGCGTCGAACCGGACTGTGACCTTGGTCGGCTCGACTGTCGGCAGGTCCTGCCAGTTGCCGCTGACCTGCCCGTTGGGGCAGGTCACCTCGCGCTGGTCGAAGTCGATGATGAAGTTCTCCCGGCCGAAGCCGTCCCCTGCCCGGTGCTGCGGGGTGGTGCTGGGCGGAAGCGGCCCGATCAGGGTGACGCGGTGCAGGCGGGCGGCTTCGTCCATGCCGGCCACGGAGGTGTAGCCGCCGTCGACCAAGTGCCGATTCGGCAGTAGACGCCGTCGCCTGAGGCGGGCGTGGATGCCGGGCAGCGCCTGGCTGTCCGCGCTGGAGACGGCCGTGGCCACGTCGGTGATGATGTTGACCCGCTTGTCGTCGCAGGTCTCGGTCAGGTGCACGAGGTAGCCGGTCCAGCGTGTGTCACCGCGCATGGTGCAGCGGGCCTCGGTCTCGTACGGGGATTCGATTCGGACTCGGGAGGGCGGCTGGCCGTCGCGTTTCGTGCGCGGCCTGAACCGCCCCTTGGCATCCACCAAGAAGTGCTGCACCAGGATCGTTCGGAGCACGTTCGCCTGCGCCGGAGCGCCGCCGGGGAACCGGGCGTCGAGACGGTACAGCAGTTCGCGGGCGTCGTTGCCCACCTGCTCCAGGCGGGCGACGGGGTGGCTGGGCTGGGAGCACAGGCGAACCGGCCGGCCGTAGCGTTGGGCCCATTCGGCGGTGACCAGCTCGTCCAGCACCTCTGGCGCGTCGCGGGCCGCCTCTTCCAGCACGGCGCGGACCGCCTCGCACGCCAGCTCCAGGCGGGTCAGCTCCCGTGCGGCGGACAGGACGTGGGTGGAGTCGGTGCGCTGCGTGACCCGCCCTTTGAGCAGGCCGGCCCGTCGGATCCGGGTGAGTGCGAGGCCCAGTAGCCGGTCGGCGCGGTCGCCTTCGGCGAGCCGGTCGCGGAAGTCGGACAGGACGCTGTGGTGGAAGCCGGGATCGTCCAGGTCCAGGCCGAGGGCGTACTTGAAGTCGATTCGGCAGCGCACTGCCTCGGCGGCCTGGCGGTCGGAGAGGTTCATCGCGTACTGCAGCACGCAGACGGTGGCGAGTTGGGCGGGTGAGAGCCCAGGTCGGCCGTCACGCGGGTACCAGGCGGTGAAGTCCTCGTCGCTCCAGAGGCCGTCGAGGCGGTCGCGGATCCACATCGCGGTGGTGCCTTTGGGGTTGGCCGCGCGGGCAACCCGGGCGGTCAGCGGCGGGATCTCGGCTCCGGAGTGAGGCTGGAGGGACACATCGGGCTCCTGGGGAACGAGGGCGGAACGTTCCAACGAGCCTGACGCAACGTCACGATCGTTAACTGCCCATCCTCAAGATTCCCGACAGAGTCGCTCAGTGACTGGCTGGATGGGGAGTCCCGGGATTCACAGCAGAAGAAGAAGGCGATCGACGCGTTTCTGTTCGCCGACATCGGCGGTGAGGTGGCCGAGGCCGCAGCTCTGGTAGGGATGCCGGTTGCCCAATTCCGCTCATGGGCAGAGGAGCGAGCCATGAGCGACATCCGTGCTCTTCCGGCACTCGGACTCTTCCGTGAGCTGTTTCATGGCAGGCACATCAACAAGGGCACCAAGTGGCACCCGAACGACTGCACCGACATGGTGTACCTGTCGTGTGCCGCCGGGTACGCCGACTTCGTCGTCTGCGAGCGGCACATGCGCGAGCATCTGGCACACGGCGTGAGACGTGTAGCACGCCCCACGCAGGTGTTCCGCCACCTCCATGAGGCAGTCGACGCCATAGAGAAGCGGCTTGCCCAAGGGTGCACCCCTGGCTCTGACCACCAAGGTGGACGTGCCTGTGCATCGCCCGGCGCTACATGAGACATCAGCACGTGCGCTCACGCATCGCTCACGCACGGGCCCGACAATGG
This sequence comes from Streptomyces phaeolivaceus, assembly GCF_009184865.1. Classification (NCBI taxonomy): domain Bacteria; kingdom Bacillati; phylum Actinomycetota; class Actinomycetes; order Kitasatosporales; family Streptomycetaceae; genus Streptomyces; species Streptomyces phaeolivaceus. Next base: position 4,809,461 of record NZ_CP045096.1, read on the forward strand.
AGCAGCGCCCGACCCGGCCGAAGCCGACTCAGGCGCTGCACCGCAGGTCAGAGGGGATAACCCCCGCCTACCACCGGTAGGCCCTGTGGGACTCGAACCCACAACCAATGGATTAAAAGTCCACTGCTCTGCCAATTGAGCTAAGGGCCCAGGCGATGTTGCCTCCCCGAGCATAGCCGGACGTGGCCGGGAGTCCGATCGGGTATCGGTGACCCGGCCGCGTCGGAGGGCCGCAAAAAGGTTCGCCGTAGAACAGAACGGGCGGAAGATCGGCGGAAGTAGGGCGAGTTGGCTGGGCCGCGGGGAAGGCGGACCCGCTCACGACCTCACGGTTCGATCGGCCCCGCCGCCCCCTTCCGTGCCGCCACCCGCGCCGCCCGCGCCGCCCGCGCCACACTGCGCTCGTGCTCGGGGTTGAGGAACCAGTGACGGGCGGAGGCGGCCCACCAGATCGCCGCGAAGCCCAGCACCACCAGGACGGCCACGGGGGCGTAGTTGAAGTTCTCCCAGGTGACCGGGGACAGCTGCGGGAGCATGAACAGGACGGTGATGACGAAGACCCAGATCACCGCGACGACGCCGATCGCCCGCGACCAGCGGCCCAGGTGCCAGGGGCCGCGTTCGAACGCCTCGCCCTTGCGCAGCCGCAGCAGGGTCGGGATGACGTACGCGATGTAGAGGCCGATGACCGCGATCGAGGTGACGGCGGCGTACGCCGTGACATTGATCAGATACGGCAGCCCGAGGACCAGCGCGCCGCCCGCCGCCAGCCAGACCGCCGCCACGGGGGTGCGGGTACGCGGGCTGACGGTGTGCCAGACGTGGGAGAACGGGAGCGCGCCGTCGCGTGAGAAGGCGTAGATCATGCGGCTGTTGGCGGTGACGGAGGCCATCCCGCAGAAGAGTTGCGCGCCGATGATGACGAGGAGGAGCAGTTTGCCGCCGGTCGCGCCGAGCGCGTCCAGCAGGATCTGCGCGGGCGGCACCCCGGTCGCCGACTCGCGGGCACCGTCGTAGGACTGGATGGCGAAGGTGAAGCCCAGGAGGAGGACAAAACCCGCCACCCAGGACGTCCAGATGGACTGGACGATGCCCTTGGGGCCGGCCGTGGACGCGTCGTGCGTCTCCTCGGTCATATGGGCGGAGGCGTCGTACCCGGTGAAGGTGTACTGCGCCATCAGCAGCCCCAGCAGCACCACGTACAGCCCGCTGGTCCAGCCCGTCTCGTTGACGAACTCGGTGAACACGAAGGACGCCGACTGATGGCTGTCGGGGACGACGACGAGCGCGCCGACGATGACGATCACGCCCACCACGTGCCACCACACGCTGACGCTGTTCAGCAGGCCGACGATACGGACGCCGAACGTGTTCAGGAGGCCGTGCAGGAGCAGGATCGCGGCGAAGAGGAGGATCGTCCGGGCCGGCGTCACCTCGAAGCCGAACTCCAGGTTCAGATACGCCGCCAGGAAGGACGCCGCGCCGAAGTCGATACCGGCGGTCACGGCGACCTGGCCGAGCACGTTGAACCAGCCCGTGAACCACGCCCAGGCCGCCGCGCTGCGTGCCGGGGCCAGTCGGTGGGCCCAGAAGTACAGGCCGGCGGAGGTCGGGTAGGCCGAGCAGATCTCGGCCATGGCCAGGCCCACGAAGAGCGTCATCAGGCCGACCGCGACCCAGCCCCAGGTGATCACCGCGGGTCCGCCGGTGTTCATGCCGAAGAGGTAGAGCGTCATGCAGCCGGACAGGACCGAGATGATCGTGAAGGAGACCGCGTAGTTGGAGAACGCGGACATACGGCGGGCGAGGACCTGCGTGTAGCCCAGCTGGGCGAGCCGTTCCTCGTCGGACACCGAGACCGACACCGAGTCCGGGGCCGAGGCCCCGGCTGCCCCACGGGCTATGTCGTCATCTGTCATGCCCCCAGCAATTCCCTTCCGGGGGACGTGACATGCGCCACAGCGTGGCCGAAAACCGGCGGGCCGAGATCCGAGGGAAGCGCGCGCAAACAGCAGGGCCCGCACGACCGAAGTCATACGGGCCCTGCCAACCGAACTCTCAGCCGAGCTGTCAGTCGAGCTGTCAGTCGAACTCGCAGCCGAACTGCCGACCGAACTGCCGACCGAACTGCCGACCGAACTCTCAGCCGAACTGTCAGTCGATCAGCCGACGTCAGCCGTTGCGCTTCCAGCGCGGCTTGTCGTCACGGCGGCCGAAGGACGAGCCCGTGCCGGTGCCGCTGCGGTCGTCACGACGGCCGTACGGACGCTCGTGGCCGCCGGAGCGGAAGCCCGGACGGTCGCCGCCCTGCCGGTCGCGGTTGAACGGACGGTCGCTGCCCCGGTGCCCGCCCCGCTCGTCGCGACGCTCGAACGAACGCCCGCCACGGTCGTTGTCCCGGCGGAAGCCACTGCCACCACGGTCGTCACGACGCTCGAACGAACGCCCACCACGCTCACCGTCACGCCGCTCGAACCCACCGCGGTCGTTGTCCCGGCGGAAGCCACTGCCACCGCGGTCGTCCCGACGCTCGAAGGAACGGCCACCACGGTCGCCGTCCCGACGGTCGTCCCGGCGGTCGTTGTCGCGACGGAAGCCGCTGCCGCCACGGTCGTCACGACGCTCGAACGTACGGCCGCCACGGTCGCCGTCCCGACGGTCGTTGTCCCGGCGGAAGCCACTGCCACCACGGTCGTCCCGACGCTCGAACGAACGCCCACCACGGTCGCCGTCCCGACGGTCGTCCCGACGGAACCCACCACGGTCACCCCGGTCACCCCGGTCACCGCGGTCACCACGGTCGTTGTCACGACGCTCGTAACCGCCGTTGCCCCGCTCGTCGCGGCGCTGGCGCGGCTGGTCGTACGAGGGACGCTCGTACGCCGGGCGCTCGGCCGGCTGCTCGACGATCGTGACCGGGGCCTCGACCGGCGCGCCGTCCGTCGCGACGGCGGCGTTGGCGACGGCCTCCGCCGCGGCGGCGACAGCGGCCTCCGGGTCCTCGCCCCGCTCCCGCGCGGCACGCGCGGTCAGCCGGTCGGCCTCGTCACGCAGTTCGGCGGCGCGGCGCGTGGCCCGCTCCAGCTCCTTGGTGAGCTGGGCGACGTCGCGCTCGGCCTGCTGCGCGGCGTTGTCGACCGACTCGGCCTGGACCTCGGTCATCGAGCGGGCGCCGGTGATGTCGGCGACCTCGGTGTCGAAGGCCGTACCGCCCTGGATGATGTGGCGCGAGGCGTCGACGCCCGCGTCCTCCATCAGGCGGAAGATCTGCCGGCGCTGGTGCGGCAGGGACAGCGACACGACCGTGCCGGAGCGCCCCGCGCGGGCCGTACGGCCGGAGCGGTGCAGGTAGTCCTTGTGGTCACCGGCCGGGTCCACGTTCAGGACCAGGTCGATGCCGTCGACGTGGATGCCCCGGGCGGCGACGTCGGTGGCGACCAGCGCGTTGACGTAGCCGTCCTTGAAGTCGGCCAGCGTCCGCGTACGGGCGCCCTGGGTCATGCCGCCGTGCAGCGCGTCGGCCTTCACACCGGCGTCGCGCAGCTGCTCGGCGATACGGTCGGCGCCCAGCTGGGTGCGGACGAAGATGATCGTGCGGCCCTTGCGGGAGGCGATCGCGGCGGTGACCGGCGCCTTGTCCTTGGGCTTCACGATGAGGATGTGGTGCGACATGGTCGTGACGTTGCCCTGGGCGCTGTCGACCTCGTGCGTGACGGGGTTGCTCAGGTAGCGCTTGACCAGCGTGGAGATCTCGTTCTCCATCGTCGCGGAGAACAGCATCCGCTGACCGCCCGCCGGGACCTGGTCGAGCAGCTCGGTGACCTCGGGCAGGAAGCCCAGGTCCGACATCTGGTCGGCCTCGTCGAGGACGGCGATCCGCGTGTTCTCCAGCGAGCAGGCGCCGCGGTTGATGATGTCGCGCAGCCGGCCCGGGGTGGCGACGAGGATGTCGACGCCGCGCTCCAGGGCATAGATCTGGTTGCCCATCGACGTACCGCCGCAGACGACCTTCATCTTCAGGCCGAGGACGTCGCCGTACGGCTGGAGGGCGTCCGCGACCTGCATCGCCAGCTCACGGGTGGGCGTCAGGATGACGCCGCGGGGCTTCTTCTTCTCGGTGTGGCCGCCGGACAGCTGCGCGAGCAGCGGCAGACCGAACGACAGCGTCTTGCCGGAGCCGGTACGGCCGCGGCCGAGGATGTCCTTGCCGGCCAGGGCGTCCGGGATGGTCGCGGCCTGGATCGGGAAGGGGGTGGTCACGCCGTTCTGCGCGAGCTTGCGCACGACGCCCTCGGGGAGACCGAGGTCCGCGAAGGTGACCTCGGGGGCCTTGGTGGCCTCGTCGGCGGAGACGTCGTCGATGTTCGCGGTCTTCTCGACGTTCTCGACGTTCTCGACGTTCTCGATCTTCTCGACGTCTTCGCCGTTCTCGGGCACGACGACGTGATCAGTACTGGAAATGGACATGCGTATGCGAAACCTTCCGGAGTCTCGTCGGCACGCGCCCGTCAACTCCGTGATTCGCACACGACCGCCTCTATGCGGTCCGCCACGGCAAAGGAGAGTACGCGCCACACGGCGCGCTCTGCGGTGGCGCCGGGCAAATGGGATCAAACGATCTACCACCATACGCACCCACCACCCCCCAAGGCAAACTGAGGAGATATCCGCAGGTCAGGGGCCGATGGCCCGGTGGGGGCACGACACACCCCCCACCCCCTACGCCGTGTTCCCCGCCCGAGGCGCCGGTTCCCGCTCCACGAGCTGCGGCCCCTGCTCATGCGCCGAGGACGACGGCTCGGCCGAGGGCTCGGGCGACGCCGGCGGCTCCACCGGCTTCGTCGGCTCCGGCTCGGGCTCCACCGCGCTCGGCGTGGGCGTCGGCTCCCCCTTCGGCGGCGCGGGCTCCTCGGGCCCCTCACCCTTCCCCTCGCCCTTGCCCTTGCCCCCCTTGGGCGGCGTCGCCTTCCCGGACGGCTCGGCGGCCCCGGAGGCCGACGCGGAGGCGGAGGCCGACTTGGCCGCGGACGGCCCGGGAGAGGCGGAACCACCCCGCTCTCCCTGCCCCGACCGGTACCCCGTACCACCCTCGCCGGTCACCGCGGAGCCCCCGTCCGGTTTCTCCCCGCCCCGATGCCCCGCGGACGGCGACGCCTCGGGCTTCCGCCCGTCGTCCCCCACGCTCATACAACCGGCGGACGCCGCTACGGCCATGACCGTGGCGGCCAGACGGACGGATACGTTCAAGGCGCGCACGGCGGCCACCTCCGAGGGGGGCGGAAAGAGGAGTCCCCCTGCCCAACTCCCGCCGCGCACAAGAGGACACGCGCACCCGAGGGCCCCTACGAGCGCGACCTGCGCGACCACGCCCCCTACGTGCCGAACTTCACAGCCCCGTCGAGGCAGCGCCCCGACAGGAGCGCGGGGAACTGCGCGACCAGCCGCAACGAACCCGCAGCCGACAACGCACCCCGGCCATCCCTATCCGTACCCGAGCGCGTGCAGCCGGGCGTCGTCGATCCCGAAGTGATGCGCGATCTCGTGCACCACGGTCACCTCGGTCTCCGCGACCACGTCCTCCCGCGTCTCGCACATCCGCAGCGTCGGCCCCCGGTAGATCGTGATCCGGTCCGGCAGCACCCCCGCGTACCACTCCCCCCGGTCCGTCAACGGAGTGCCCTCGTACAGTCCGAGCAGCTCGGGGTCGTCGGCGGGCGGCTCGTCCTCGACGAACACCGCCACGTTGTCCATCAGCCGTGTCAGCTCCGGCGGAATCCGGTCCAACGCCTCGGCGACCAGTTCCTCGAACTCCTCGCGCGTCATCTCCAGCACACGGCCATTGTCAGGCACGACCCGTGCAACCCGCCCCCCGCGTATCCACTCCCGCATATCCGCCCCCACCCTTGGGCATACGGGACCAATGGCCCGCGTCCCCGCCGCCCCAGCCACCGCCACCACCGCCGCCAACCCCCCGCGCACGACCTGGCGCACCGCCCTGCGCCGCCTCCGCCGGGCCATGCCGAGGGCCCCCCGCGCCCTGGCCCGCCTCTACCGCTCCCGTCGCGCGCACCCCACGGTCGAGGTGGTCCACCACCCCCACCCCTGGGGCCGCGCGCTCGGTCTGGTCGCGGTCGTCCTGCTGGGCGCCTGGCTGGGCCTGCTGATCGTGGGGAACGTCCGCACCCCCGTCGGCCCCATGAACACGACGATGACCCTGCGCCCCTCCCTCACCGGCGGCACGAAGATCAACGTCTCCCCGCTCGGCGCCCTGGAGCTGAGCAGCCACAACGCCCCCGTACGCCTGGACGTGAACGTCGACCAGCTCGACCCGGAGCGCGCCCAGGCCCTGGTCGACCACCCCGAACGGATCTCCGGACTCCAGGAGGAGATCGCCTCCGACGTACGGCACGGCACCATCGACCTGGCCGTACGCTCCGGCGTGGCCGTCGTCTCCGGGGCCACCGCGCTGGGCCTCGCCGTGTACCGCCGTCCACGCCGCGCCCTGGCCGCCGGCGGCCTCGCCTTCGTGCTCCTGGCGGGCGCCGGAGGGACCGCAGCCGCCACCTGGAACCCGAACTCCGTCCTGGAGCCGAAGTTCTCGGGGCTGCTCTCCTCAGCACCCTCCATCGTCGGCAACGCACGCAGCATCGTCACCGAGTTCGACGTCTACCAGAAGGAGTTGGCCCGCCTGGTGACGAACGTGACCAAGCTGTACGACGTCACGTCCACGCTCCCCGCGTACCAGCCGGACCCGACCACCATCCGCGTCCTGCACGTCTCCGACATCCATCTGAACCCGGCGAGCTGGAAGATCATCGCCTCGCTGGTGGAGCAGTACGAGATCAATGTCATCGTCGACTCCGGCGACACCATGGACCACGGCAGCGCCGCCGAGAACGGCTTCCTCGACCCGATCGCCGACCTCGGGGCGCCGTACGTCTGGGTGCGCGGCAACCACGACTCGCTCCTGACCCAGCGCTATGTGGAGGGCGTCGAGAACACGCACGTCCTCGACGAGGGGAAGGCGGTGACCGTGGGCGGGCTGCGCTTCGCGGGGATGGGGGACCCGCAGTTCACCCCGGACCGCTCGACCGACAAGTCGGGCCTGCCCTCGGAGGAGGCGGCCGGGCAGCGGCTGGCGGACGCCCTGCGCGCCCAGAAGGCGGCGGGCACCCCCGTGGACATCGCGGTCGCCCACAACCCGGACGCCGCCCGGGAGACCGACGGCCAGGTCCCGCTCGTGCTCGCCGGGCATCTCCACCACCCCGAGATGGAGATGCTGAGCCAGGGCACCCGGCTCCGTATCGAGGGCTCGACCGGGGGCAGTGGTCTGCGGGCCGTGGAGGGCAAGGACCCCGACCCGATCGAGGCCTCCGTCCTCTACCTCGACCGCGACACCCGCCGCCTCCAGGCGTGGGACGAGATCAGACTCGGCGGCCTGGGCCTGACGACGGCCGAGGTCAGCCGCCACCTGCCGAAGGAGAACCAGCCGGGTGCCGAACCCGGGGGCGGACAGCCTCCGTCCCCCTCGGGCAGCACATCGGGCGAGCGGTCCCCCGACGGCCCGTAACCCCCGCGCGGGCGGCCCCGTAAACCGTTTTGGCGATAGCTCCCGGCATCCCATATGCTTCTCACGTCCCCGACGCGCTGACAAAGCGCCCAGGCGGGCCGATAGCCCTCATCGTCTAGCGGCCTAGGACGCCGCCCTTTCAAGGCGGTAGCACGGGTTCGAATCCCGTTGGGGGCACGCAAGAACGTGTGCGAGACTGTCGTACGCATCTTGGTCCTGTGGAGCAGTTTGGAGTGCTCGCCACCCTGTCAAGGTGGAGGCCGCGGGTTCAAATCCCGTCAGGACCGCTGGTGTTTCACGTGAAACACTGCGGCTGGGTAGCTCAGTTGGTACGAGCGATCGCCTGAAAAGCGATAGGTCGCCGGTTCGACCCCGGCCCCAGCCACATCAGACGAAGACCCTCTCCGGGCCACCGGAGGGGGTCTTCGCGTATACCGCCAGGAGCGCCGGCAAGAGTGCCGGCGGGAGCGTCGGCAGGAGTGCCGACGGGGGCGGACGCAAAAGCGTTCGCTCCTCGTTTCGTCGAGGTGAGATCCTGGGTTCCGTATGTCTACGCCACCTGCCCCCGCCTTCGGCGCCCTCGCCCCCCGTCTGGCCGAGCTGTCCCTGCGCGACGCGCACCGGCTCGGGCGCAGGCTCGAAGGCGCGCGCAAGATCCGTAAGCCCGAGGCCCGCGCCGCCGTGCTCGCCGAGATCGAGGCGGAGGTCGCCAAGGGCGAGTCCCGCATGGCCGAGCGCGCCGCGCGCGTCCCGGCCGTCTCGTACCCCGAGCAGCTGCCCGTCAGCCAGAAGAAGGACGAGATCGCGGCGGCCATCCGTGATCACCAGGTCGTCATCGTCGCGGGGGAGACCGGCTCCGGGAAGACGACGCAGATCCCCAAGATCTGTATGGAGCTGGGGCGTGGCGTACGCGGCATGATCGGCCACACACAGCCGAGACGTATCGCCGCCCGTACGGTCGCCGAGCGCGTCGCCGAGGAGCTGCGGACACCGCTCGGTGAGGCCGTCGGCTGGAAGGTCCGCTTCACCGACCAGGTGAACCCGGACGCGACCTTCGTCAAGCTGATGACGGACGGCATCCTGCTCGCCGAGATCCAGACGGACCGCGAGCTGCGCGCCTACGACACGATCATCATCGACGAGGCCCACGAGCGGTCCCTCAACATCGACTTCCTGCTCGGCTATCTCGCCCAGCTGCTGCCCAAACGCCCCGATCTCAAGGTCGTCATCACCTCCGCGACCATCGACCCCGAGCGCTTCTCCCGGCACTTCGGCGAAGCCCCGATCGTCGAGGTCAGCGGCCGTACGTATCCGGTGGAGGTGCGCTACCGGCCCCTTCTGGAGGAGGACGGCGACGACGCCGACCGGGACCAGATCACCGCGATCTGCGACGCCGTCGAGGAGCTTCAGGGGGAGGGCAAGGGCGACATCCTCGTCTTTCTCTCCGGTGAGCGCGAGATCCGGGACACCGCCGACGCGCTGGTCAAGAAGAACTACCGGTTCACGGAAGTACTGCCCCTCTACGCCCGGCTCTCGCACGCCGAGCAGCACCGCGTCTTCCAGGCGCACACCGGCCGCAGGATCGTTCTGGCCACGAACGTCGCCGAGACCTCCCTCACGGTCCCCGGCATCAAGTACGTCATCGACCCCGGCTTCGCCCGTATCTCCCGCTACAGCCATCGCACCAAGGTCCAGCGGCTGCCGATCGAGGCGATCTCCCAGGCCAGCGCCAACCAGCGCAAGGGCCGCTGCGGTCGTACGTCCGACGGTGTCTGCATCCGGCTGTACAGCGAGGACGACTTCGAGGCCCGCCCCGAGTTCACGGACGCGGAGATCCTGCGGACGAACCTCGCCTCCGTCATCCTCCAGATGACCGCGGCCGGCCTCGGCGACATCGAGAAGTTCCCCTTCATCGACCCGCCGGACCACCGCAACATCCGCGACGGCGTCCAGCTCCTCCAGGAGCTCGGGGCGCTCGACGCGGCGGAGAAGGACGTCCGCAAGAAGCTGACCCCGATGGGCCGCAAGCTCTCCCAGCTGCCCGTCGACCCAAGGCTGGCCCGGATGGTCGTCGAGGCCGACAAGAACGGCTGCGCCCGCGAGGTCATGGTGATCGCCGCCGCGCTCTCCATCCAGGACCCGCGCGAACGCCCCGCCGACAAGCAGGCCCAGGCGGACCAGCAGCACGCCCGCTTCAAGGACGAGACCAGCGACTTCCTCGCCTATCTCAACCTCTGGCGGTACGTCCGCGAGCAGCAGAAGGAACGCGGCTCGTCGTCCTTCCGCCGGATGTGCAAGCAGGAGTATCTGAACTTCCTGCGGATCCGCGAGTGGCAGGACATCTACAGCCAGCTGCGCACGGTCGCCAAGCAGATGGACATCCATCTCAACGAGGACGACGCCCCCGAGCAGCACGTCCACCTCTCCCTCCTCGCCGGACTGCTCTCCCACATCGGCATGAAGGACGTGAAGGAGACCGGCGGCGAGAGCGGGCGGAGCACCGGGAAGAACGAGTATCTGGGCGCCCGGAACGCCAAGTTCGCGATCTTCCCGGGCTCGGCCCTCTTCAAGAAGCCCCCGCGCTTCGTGATGTCGGCCGAGCTGGTGGAGACCTCACGCCTCTGGGCCCGCGTCAACGCGCGGATCGAGCCCGAGTGGGTCGAGCCGCTCGCCGAGCACCTCCTCAAGCGGACGTACAGCGAGCCGCACTGGGAGAAGGACCAGGCGGCCGTGATGGCGTACGAGAAGGTCACGCTGTACGGCGTACCGATCGTCGCCCAGCGGAAGATCAACTACGGCCGGATCGACGCGGAGGCCAGCCGCGAGCTGTTCATCCGCAACGCGCTGGTCGAGGGCGACTGGCGTACCCACCACAAGTTCTTCAGCGACAACCGCAGGCTCCTCAGCGAGGTCGAGGAGCTGGAACACCGGGCCCGGCGCCGGGACATCGTGGTCGACGACGACACGCTCTTCGACTTCTACGACCAGCGGGTCCCCGAGCATGTCGTCTCCGGCGCCCACTTCGACTCCTGGTGGAAGCACAAGCGGCACGAGCAGCCCGACTTCCTGGACTTCGAGCGGGAGATGCTCATCCGGGAGTCGGCGGAGGCGGTCACCAAGGCCGACTATCCGGACTCCTGGCGGCAGGGACAGCTGAAGTTCCGTGTCACCTACCAGTTCGAGCCGGGCGCCGACGCGGACGGTGTGACCGTCCACATCCCCCTCCAGGTCCTCAACCAGGTCACGGACGAGGGCTTCGACTGGCAGATCCCGGGCCTGCGGGAGGAGGTGGTGACGGAGCTGATCCGTTCCCTCCCGAAGCCGATCCGCCGGAACTACGTACCGGCGCCGAACTTCGCCCAGCGCTTCCTGGACCGGGCCGTGCCCCTTCAGGAGCCGCTGCCGGTGACGATGGCCCGTGAGCTGAAGCGCATGGTGGGCGTGCCGGTGACGCCAGAGGACTTCGACTGGGCCCGGGTCCCCGACCACCTGAAGATCACCTTCCGGATCGTCGACGAGCGCCGCCGGAAGGTGGCCGAGGACAAGGATCTGGAGTCGCTGCGGCTGCGGTTGAAGCCGAAGGCGCGCCAGGCCCTCTCCCAGGCGGCCGCCGCCACCGCCGAGCGCCAGGGCGGCGAGTCCCTGGAACGCAAGGGTCTGACCGACTGGACGATCGGCTCCCTCACCCGGGTCTTCGAGACCCGCCGGGCCGGGCAGCCGGTGAAGGCGTATCCGGCGCTCGTGGACGACGGGCCGACGGCGAACACCGTCTCCGTACGCCTCTTCGACACCGAGGCGGAGCAGGCGGAGGCGATGTGGAAGGGCACCCGAAGGCTCATCCTCCGAAACATTCCGGTCAACCCTGCGAAGTTCGCGAGCGAAAAGCTCACCAACGCGCAGAAGCTGGCGCTGTCCGCCAATCCGCACGGTTCGATCCAGGCGCTGTTCGACGACTGCGCGATGGCGGCGGCCGACAGACTGATCGCCGAATTCGGCGGGCCGGCCTGGGACGAGTCGTCGTACCGCAAGCTCTACGACAAGGTCCGCGCCGAGATCGTCGACACCACGGTCCGCACGGTCGGCCAGGTGCAGCAGGTGCTGGCCGCCTGGCAGGCCTGTGAGCGCCGTCTGAAGTCCACCCGCAGTCCGGCCCTCCTCGCCAACCTCGCGGACGTACGCGGGCAGCTGGACGCCCTCGTGCGGCCCGGGTTCGTGACGGAGGCGGGGCTGCGGCGGCTGCCGGACCTGATGCGCTATCTGGTGGCGGCCGACCGGCGGTTGCAGCAGATGCCGACCGGGGTGCAGCGGGACACGGCCCGGATGGAGAAGGTGCACGAGATGCGGGACGAGTACGCCTGGCTGCTGGAACAGCTGCCGCAGGGGCGGCCCGTGCCCTCCTCGGTGCTGGAGATCCGTTGGATGATCGAGGAGTTGCGGGTCAGCTACTTCGCGCACGCCCTGGGCACGGCCTACCCGGTCTCCGACAAGCGGATCGTGAAGGCGATCGACGCGGCCGTTCCGTAACGGACCCCGCACACTGGGTGAGTTCGACCGAGGGGCTTCGACTCCTGTACAGTCTCTTCTCGCAGGCCAGCGCGGGAACATGGCGCGGACTGCGAAACCTGGTCCTGTGGAGCAGTTTGGAGTGCTCGCCACCCTGTCAAGGTGGAGGCCGCGGGTTCAAATCCCGTCAGGACCGCACGATTCGAAGGCCCGCATCCGATTGGATGCGGGCCTTCTTGCTGTTCGGCGGCCAGGGTGCGCCGGTTTCGCCCAAGAGCTCGGGATGTCGGGGCTGTTGGGCGCGTGCGGGGCAGCTGTGGCTGGTCGCGCAGTTCCCCGCGCCCCTGGAGGGGGCCTGCGACCCCTCCTTGGCCCGGTGGGGGTTGACGGCGTCACATTCCGCCGGTACCTCAGATTCAGGGCCCAGAGACCCCCGGAGGTGGCGTATGGCGGCGTCCGCTCGGCACGAGACCCGCGCATTGCTCCGTGCCCATCTGTCGGCCGCCTCCTCGTACCGCCACCTCACCCGCCACTGCCCGATCTGCCACCGGCTGCTGCGGCTGGCGACGGAGCCCGGGGCCGACGGCGAGGACGACCTGGAGGAGCCCGCGGAGGACGAGGCGCCCTCCAAGGCGTGAGACGCGTCCCGCAGGGAACACACTCGACTAGGGTGCGTCACGCTCAACTCCCGTCCCCATTACCGCAGATGTCGCTCGGGCAGCAAGGATCCCGGCGTGTGACGGGTGTCACCGTACGAGTTTTCAGAACGCCGGTTCTTACCACTCCCCTACAACTGGTCAATTTAATATGTGCAATTGCACCAGTCCCCGGGGACCTGCACAGGAGATCCGACAGCCCTCCCCAGAGTCCGACAAGCCCGCGCACAACTCCTCGTCCACGGACCCGAAACCCCCGGTCAGGCGCACAAAAAAGATCGCGCTGGACCCGGCGGAGTCCAGCGCGATCTACGACGCACCCTTGTTGCTTGCCTGTCGATGTCCGGAGGGCCTGGGCCTCCCGGAAAGTTCTGTGTGGCTCGGGCGTGGGATCTGTTGGGGCAGAACCCGCGTCGCTCGGAGCTGCTTGAGCGGTGCTTTCAGGCTTCCGACTGATTGGGGGACCAGCCGAAATGCCCTGTTATGCGATTGTTCAGGCCTCGCTGCGCTGCTGCGGAATGCCCGCGAGCAGTGCGCGGACCTCAGCCTCGCGGTAACGGCGGTGTCCGCCGAGCGTGCGGATGGACGTGAGCTTGCCGGCCTTCGCCCACCGCGTGACCGTCTTGGGGTCGACGCGGAACATGGTGGCGACCTCAGCCGGGGTCAGCAGCGGCTCGGCATCAGGGGTGCGAGCGGTCATGAGCGGCCTCCTCGGGAGAACCGAACCTTCTCGGTTCTTTCCTCTAAATTCTGCACCTTGACCCGCGTTGCCCGAAATGGCGGACGCGAGTCGAGTCGGTTATAGGACGAACGGCTTGTCCTCGGCACTACAACTACACCATCCGTCCAGCCGCGTCGGCCAAACCGATGGAATTGCCCTCCCAGGTGTTCATCAGCGACGGATGCCGATGGACCATGCCATAGCGGACAGTCACGCCACTGTGACGATCAGTCACAGTGGCGTGCAGGAGTCACGAGACCCCCCAATAGCGTGCAATGCTGAGATTCCACCCATACGCGGGCAGAAGGAGCCTCCCCCGGGCTCCTTGTCCTATTTTGACACGAGGAGGTGCGTAAGAGGCAAGGCCCGCGTAAGTGCAATCCGTCACGCTTGACGCCTGCTTGACACAAAAGCCCGGATCGAGGCCTAAGTCCCACGATGACATGCCTGTGGAACTTCAGCGTGTCAAGCCTGGGCCAAGGGTGGACAGTTCACCATGCTTCAGCTTTTGTGGAAAGCCTTTTCCCACAGGCCCCACAAGTCACAAGTACGGCCAGAACGTCGATCCGGTTCAGTTCGCCGAGCGCCGGTCCCGAACCGCCCGCCAGCGCTCGACCAGCCGCCCGTACGCCTCCCCGGCGGCCAGGCCGTCCCCGCCGCGCAGGGCCTCGATGCCCTCGGCGACGTCCGCGGCCGAGTGGTCGCCGTCCAGCTCGTCGGCGGGCAGCACATGCACGAGGCCGCCGTAGTCCAGCTCGACCAGCGAGCGCGGATGGAACTCCTCCAGCCAGCGGCCCACATCGATCAGACCGTCGATGAGCGGCCCCTCGTCGAGGGTGTCGCGCAGCGCCCGCAGCCCCCGCGCCACCCGCCGCCGGGCCTGCACCATGGGCGTGCGATAGCGAAGCACCGGCGAAATCTCGCCGGATCCCTTCTCCCCCGACCCCTTCTCGTACGTCCGCTCCTCGTCCGAGACGAGGACGAACCAGCTGAGCGGCACCTGCCAGGTCGCGGTGCGGATCCACGGCCGGGCGTCGGGGTTGCCGGCCATCCAGCGCTCGTAGTCCTGGCTCGCCTGGTGACGCACCAGCGGGGGCAGCACCGCGTCCAGCACCGGGGCCGGCAGCTCCTCGGCCAGATCGCCGAGCGCCTGCCAGCCGCGCAGCCGGGTCCGCCAGGGGCAGACGCAGACCACCCCGTCGACGTCCAGCACGAAGGCGTCGCCGCTCTCGTGCACCGGCACCGGGACCGGCGGGGTCGGCAGCAGATCGGCCAGCGAACGGCGCAGCTCGTCCTGGTAGGAGGGCCGGTCGGTGCGCCGCGCGTACCGGGCCCAGTGGCCGCGCTCCGGCTCGGGGAAGGCCGCCAGCGGCTCGTACACGCGAAGGTAGGACGCGTACGGGACGATCACCGAGGACACCTTGGGCACGCCTGCTCCCTCCCCCGGCTGCCACCGGGGAAACCTGCCGAACCCGCACACGGGCGGACCGGAAAACTGTGCGGATCGCACCACGTCCGTACTCCGGGAGTGGGGTGATCCTGAGGCTGCGCCGCTGTACGGCGGACGCAGGCTCTAATCTCATGCTCACAGACCCCGCCACCCGTACGGGGACCTGTCAGCAACCGCCGCTTCTTACCCAGGAGTCACCACCGTGACCGATGTATCTGACGGCGTCCTGCACACCCTGTTCCAGTCGGACCAGGGCGGTCACGAGCAAGTCGTGCTCTGCCAGGACCGGGCCAGCGGCCTCAAGGCCGTCATCGCCATCCACTCCACCGCGCTGGGCCCCGCTCTCGGCGGCACGCGCTTCTACCCGTACGCGACCGAGGCCGCGGCCGTCGCCGACGCGCTGAACCTCGCACGCGGGATGTCGTACAAGAACGCCATGGCCGGGCTCGACCACGGCGGCGGCAAGGCCGTGATCATCGGCGACCCCGACCGGATCAAGAGCGAGGAGCTGCTGCTCGCCTACGGCCGGTTCGTCGCCTCGCTGGGCGGCCGGTACGTCACCGCCTGCGACGTCGGCACCTATGTCGCCGACATGGACGTCGTGGCACGCGAGTGCCGCTGGACGACGGGCCGCTCCCCGGAGAACGGCGGCGCGGGCGACTCGTCCGTCCTCACCGCCTTCGGCGTCTACCAGGGCATGCGGGCCTCCGCCCAGCATCTATGGGGCGATCCGACGCTGCGCGGACGCAGGGTCGGCATCGCGGGCGTCGGCAAGGTCGGCCACCACCTCGTGTCGCATCTGCGGGCCGAGGGCGCCGAGATCGTGATCACGGACGTGCGCGAGGACGCCGTACGGCGGATCCTCGACCGGTACCCGGAAGGGGTCACCGCCGTCGCGCACACCGACGCGCTCATCCGGACCAAGGGGCTCGACATCTACGCGCCCTGCGCGCTGGGCGGGGCCCTCGACGACGACTCGGTGCCCGTGCTCACCGCCGGCGTGGTGTGCGGCGCGGCCAACAACCAGCTCGCGCACCCCGGTGTCGAGAAGGACCTCGCCGACCGCGGGATCCTCTACGCACCGGACTACGTGGTGAACGCCGGCGGGGTCATCCAGGTCGCCGACGAACTCCACGGCTTCGACTTCGAGCGGTGCAAGGAGAAGGCCGCGCAGATCTTCGACACCACGTTGGCGATCTTCGCACGTGCGAAGTTGGATGGCATTCCGCCGGCCGCCGCGGCCGACCGGATCGCCGAGCAGCGGATGCACGAGGCGGGCGCCGGGCGCGGTCGCTGAGCCTCGGCGGAGGCGCCGTACCGGCTTCGTACGGCGCCGGCCGGTACCCGTCGGCGGCTTTAGAGAGAACTCTCACTTCCGTCGGCGGGTCGCTCGCCGAGAAACGGTTAAAATCACCGTTGACCAGCGGGGAAAGGGCTCCTCGCAGGTTCTGGGCACGGGCACGTCCTGCGGGCGACGTACCGTATGGGCGTGGGCTCAGGTACCGTGGAAGCCCTACGGACCGGTCTCTCCACGGAGAGCCCGTTCTAGATCATGAACGCGTGTCAAGACTCTGGGGCCGTCGAGCCCCGTCACCGAGGGGGTCGAGCCATGGGGCGCGGCCGGGCCAAGGCCAAGCAGACGAAGGTCGCCCGCCAGCTGAAGTACAACAGCGGCGGGACTGACCTGTCGCGTCTGGCCAGCGAGCTGGGCGCATCGACTTCGAGCCAACCTCCGAACGGCGAACCGTTCGAGGACGACGAAGACGACGACGACCCGTACGCCCAGTACGCGGATCTTTACAACGACGACGATGAGGATGACGAGGACGATCAGTCCGGTCCCGCTTCTCATCGTCGCGGCGCTTGACGATCCACTTGCGCTCCACCCGGTCCGGGCGGGTTGCTCCCGCCGGACCGGGTTTTGTGCGTGTTCGCTCCGCTGGGAGTGCCGGGCGCCCAGCAGCTCGGGGGGCACTGTGCGTTTGCTGCTGCGGGTACATCGTGGCTGGTCGCGCCGTACCCCGCGCCCCTTTTGGGCCTTCGGCCCATCAGGGGCGCTTCCGTCGTGCCCCGAACGCGCCGCTGGTCAGCGTGCGTAGTCGCCCACCAGTTCCGCGCCCGTCGTGCGGTCCGTGCGGTCGGTGATCTCGCCGGCCACCCAGGCTTCCACGCCGCGGTCCGCCAAGGTCGTCAGGGCCACGTCTGCGGACTCCTGGGGGACGATGGCGATCATGCCCACGCCCATGTTCAGGGTCTTCTCCAGCTCCAGGCGCTCGACCTGGCCCGTCCTGCCGACCAGGTCGAAGATCGGGGCCGGGGTCCAGGTGGAGCGGTCGACCGTGGCATGGAGGGTGTCGGGGATCACCCGGGCCAGGTTGGCCGCGAGACCGCCGCCGGTGACGTGGCTGAAGGCGTGGACCTCGGTGGTGCGGGTGAGGGCCAGACAGTCCAGCGAGTAGATCTTGGTGGGCTCCAGCAGCTCCGCGCCGAGGGTGCGGCCCAGTTCGGCGATCTCGGCGTCCAGGGAGAGGCCGGCCTGGTTGAGCAGGACGTGCCGGACCAGCGAGTACCCGTTCGAGTGAAGGCCGGAGGCCGCCATGGCGATCACCGCGTCACCCGTACGGATACGATCCGGGCCGAGCAGCCGCTCCGCCTCGACCACGCCCGTGCCGGCGCCGGCCACGTCGAAGTCGTCCGGGCCGAGCAGCCCGGGGTGCTCGGCGGTCTCGCCGCCGACGAGGGCGCAGCCGGCGAGGACGCAGCCCTCTGCGATGCCCTTGACGATGGCGGCGACCCGCTCGGGGTGGACCTTGCCGACACAGATGTAGTCGGTCATGAACAGCGGCTCGGCGCCGCACACCACGATGTCGTCCATCACCATCGCGACCAGGTCGTGGCCGATGGTGTCGTAGACGCCGAGCTGACGCGCGATGTCGACCTTCGTGCCGACGCCGTCCGTGGCGGAGGCGAGCAGCGGGCGCTCGTAGTGCTTGAGGGCGGAGGCGTCGAAGAGACCGGCGAAACCGCCGAGGCCACCGAGGACCTCGGGGCGCTGCGTCTTCTTCACCCACTCCTTCATCAGCTCTACGGCGCGGTCGCCCGCCTCGATGTCGACGCCCGCGGCTGCGTAGCTGGCACCAGTTGTCTCAGACATGACGGTGAGAACTTTCGTGTCGTACTGCGGCAGGTAAGCAGGTGTTACCGGCTGTCTACGGCGGTTGGCGGGCTGACCTACGGGCGACGGATCGCGTCGGCCGCAGCCGTGGCGGCGGGTCCGGCCGCCAGCTCGGTCTCCAGAAGCTGCTTGCCGAGCAGCTCGGGGTCCGGCAGCTCCATCGGGTACTCGCCGTCGAAGCAGGCGCGGCAGAGGTTCGGCTTGGCGATGGTGGTCGCCTCGATCATCCCGTCGATGGAGATGTAGGAGAGGGAGTCGGCGCCCAGCGAGGTGCCGATCTCGTCGATCGTCATGCCGTTGGCGATCAGCTCGGCGCGGGTCGCGAAGTCGATGCCGAAGAAGCAGGGCCACTTCACGGGCGGCGAGGAGATCCGGATGTGGACCTCGGCGGCGCCCGCCTCGCGGAGCATCCGGACCAGTGCGCGCTGGGTGTTGCCGCGGACGATCGAGTCGTCGACCACGACCAGGCGCTTGCCCTTGATGACTTCCTTGAGCGGGTTCAGCTTCAGCCGGATACCGAGCTGGCGGATCGTCTGGGAGGGCTGGATGAACGTACGTCCGACGTACGCGTTCTTCACCAGACCCGCACCGAACGGGATGCCCGAGGCCTCCGCGTAGCCGATGGCGGCCGGGGTGCCGGACTCCGGGGTCGCTATGACCAGGTCGGCGTCGACGGGGGCTTCCTTGGCCAGCTTGCGACCCATCTCCACCCGCGAGAGGTACACGTTCCGGCCGGCGATGTCGGTGTCCGGGCGGGCCAGATAGACGTACTCGAAGACACAGCCCTTGGGCTTCGCTTCCGCGAATCGGGAGCTGCGCAGACCGTTCTCGTCGATGGCGATGAACTCGCCCGGCTCGATCTCGCGGACGAAGCTCGCGCCGCAGATGTCGAGGGCGGCGCCCTCGGAGGCGACGACCCAGCCGCGCTCCAGCCGGCCGAGGACCAGCGGGCGGATGCCCTGCGGGTCACGGGCGGCGTACAGGGTGTGCTCGTTCATGAAGACCAGGGAGAAGGCACCGCGGACCTGCGGGAGGACCTTCGGGGCGGCCTCTTCCACGGTCAGCGGCTTGCCGTCCTCGTCGACCTGGGCCGCGAGGAGCGCGGTGAGCAGGTCGGTGTCGTTGGTGGCCGCGACGCGGGGCGTACGGCCCTCCTGCTTGGGCAGGTCGGCGACCATCTCGGCGAGCTGGGCCGTGTTGACCAGGTTGCCGTTGTGGCCGAGGGCGATGGAACCGTGCGCTGTCGCACGGAAGGTGGGCTGGGCGTTCTCCCAGACGGAGGCGCCGGTGGTCGAGTAGCGGGCGTGACCGACCGCGATGTGACCCTGGAGGGAACCGAGCGAGGTCTCGTCGAAGACCTGGGAAACGAGGCCCATGTCCTTGAAGACGAGGATCTGGGAGCCGTTGCTGACCGCGATACCCGCGGATTCCTGGCCCCGATGCTGGAGGGCGTAGAGCCCGAAGTAAGTGAGCTTCGCGACCTCTTCACCCGGGGCCCAGACACCGAAGACGCCACACGCGTCCTGGGGGCCTT
Organism: Streptomyces phaeolivaceus; assembly: GCF_009184865.1. Taxonomy (NCBI): domain Bacteria; kingdom Bacillati; phylum Actinomycetota; class Actinomycetes; order Kitasatosporales; family Streptomycetaceae; genus Streptomyces; species Streptomyces phaeolivaceus. The sequence continues at coordinate 4,829,070 of NZ_CP045096.1, forward strand.
TCTCGCCGGGGAGAAGGTCGTGGTTGAGTCGTCCGTCACCACGTGGCACGCCACCGAGTGTAGGCGAGATCGCGCACCGGTCCGAATCCGGTGATCTCGCCCGCCCCGGTTCCCGACTGCGGGCGGTCGCAGGTCACTTGTCGGCGACCGCACCGATACCAGTGTCGTTTTCGCTGGTCAGCGTGATAGTGCGGTGATCGATCTGATATTCCACCGTGCCCTTGAAGAGCTCCAGGAGGCTTCGTTCGGCGGCCATGAGTGAGTCGGAGCACATCTTGCGGGTGGTCCGCGGATTGCCGAGGGTGATCCGGTCCTCGCTCACCGTCGCCTTGGCGGAGATGTCGTTGCAGCCGACGCCTCCGCTCAGCGTGCCCGCCTTCTTGTCGAGGGTGAACCAGGCCTTGCCCTGGGCGGCCTCGGGGAGCGAGGTGGCGACGTCGTGGTCGAGCAGCGAATCGATCCTCCACCTGGTGCCGTACAGCTCGGCGGGCTGCTCCTCGCTCAGCTTCACGGTGTCGCCGTCGCCCGTGGTGAGGGTCAGTCCGCCGTCCGTGGTCCGGGCCGTGAACTTCTCGGCGTCCAGCGTGCGGGCGAAGCTCTTCTCGAACTCCATCGGGGCATCGTCGCAGGCCATCTCGGTGGACCGGGCGGTCTCGAAGTCGATGCCGTCGTCCTTGAAGGCGGCGGTCGAGCCGAAGGTGTTGCAGCCGTAGTTGCCGTCGACCTGGCCGTTGTCGGCGATCTTGAGCCAGGCGCCGTCGGGGGCCTGTTCGGTCCTGTCGCCGACGGTGAGGCTGTCGACCTTCCAGCGGACTCCGGTGACCGAGGACTTCGGGGCGGTCGAGCCGACGTTCTGGCTGCCGGAGTCGCCGGACGACTCGGTTCCACAGGCCGCGAGCAGCGGGAGCGGGAGCAGGGCGAGGGCGGTGAGGGTCAGTCGCTTGTCCATGGCGGTGGGACGGGTGGGGTGGGTGGGCGGTTCCATGGCTGGGCGGGGTGGGCCCAACAAACGTTTGGCGGATCTAACAAACGTTTGGCAGAGGTCCATCAAACGTTTGGCAGGGGTCGCCAAACGTTTGGCAGGGGTGCGCCCGGCTCAGCCCATGAGCGGCAGCAGTCCGCTCAGGTCCGCCCGCTCGCCGCTCGCGCTGACGTCGGCCTCCTCCAGGGCGGTCGCCCACTCCACGCGGCCGGTCGCGAGGCGGATCCAGGTCAGTGGGTCCGTCTCGACGACGTTGGGCGGGGTCCCCCGGGTGTGCCGGGGCCCCTCCACGCACTGCACGACGGCGTACGGCGGGATCCGCACCTCCGTCGAGCCGCCGGGCGCCTGCGCGGCCAGGGTGTCGGCGAGCAGCCGGACACAGGTGGCCAGGGCGTGCCGGTCGTACGGGATGTCGAGGCCGGGGACGGCGGCGTTCAGGTCGTCGGTGTGGACGACGAGTTCGATCGTGCGGGTGAGGAGGTAGTCGTCGAGCAGCATGCCGCCGGCGCGGGTGTCGACGATCCGGCCACGCGGGGCGACGGCGAGGGCGTCGGTGATCCGCTGCCCGACGTGGGAGTAGAGAGCGACGACGTCCGGGTTGGCCTCGGCCAGGGTGTGGCTGCCCTCGGCGATGGCCCCCGCGTACGCGGCGGTCGCGGAGGCGTAGTCGAGCGGGTTCAGCTCGGCCTTCGGCGGCTCCGGCCGCTCCAGGGCCCTGCTGACGCTCTCCACGGCCATCGTGAGGTGCGCGGCGAGATCCCGCACGGTCCACACCCCGAGCCGAGTGGGCAGCGCTAGCCGGTCCTCCCCGAGGGTGCCCACGGCCTCCCGTACGTTCCCGAACTGGGCCAGGACCGCGGTGCGGGTCTTGGCGGGGTCGTAGGCGCGGGCGCGTTTTCCGGCAGGAGGCATGGTGGGGAGCCTATGCGGCTACACCGCGCCTGACTCGACGCGGTACTGCACGGGCCGATCCTGCACCTTGGTCAGCAGGCCGGCTTCGGCGAGACGGCGGTAGGTTCGGCGCACGTGCTTCTCGTTCGGCGTGTACCCGGCGTCTCTCAGGACGGTCATCCCACGCGTGGTGTCCCACAGACCACCGAGCGCACGGATCGAGTGCTCCAGGCTGCCGCTCTGGGTGGACTCGTCGCTCATGGCCTCGCCTATGCCTTCACCGAGTCGACGAAGGTGGTGAACGCGTCCGGGGAGAGGGTGAGGGTGGGGCCGGTGGGGTTCTTGGAGTCTCGGAGGGCTATGAGGTTGTGGGTGGGTATGAGGTCGGCGGCGACTTCGAGGCAGTTGCCGCCGTTGTCCTCGCTGTAGGAGGACTTGAACCAGGCCCGCGTCTCGGCCGGTTCAAGGGCATCGGGGTGGGTGCTCATGTCTGTTCCCATTCTCGTGCAGCCCGCTCCAGGAAGCGCTGCGTCTCCCGTGGCGAGGCTGCCTCGGCTCTCATCGCGTCGAACCTGCGGGCGGTGTTCCAGATCTCGGTGTCCTTGTCCGTGACGGACACCCCTTCCCAGGTATCGATGCTGACGACTGAGGGCAGCGGTTGTTCGAACTCCATGAGAGCGAAGTTCTTGGTGGAACGGTAGACGGGCTGGCCCATCGGCAGGATCTGCACGGTCACGTTCTCCAACGCGGCCAACTCGGCCAGGTGTTGGTGTTGATTCCGCATCACTTCCACACTGCCGTAGACCCGTACGAGCGTGGCCTCGTCCAGGATGGCGTGAATCTCGACCGGCCGGTTGGTGCGTGTGATGATCTCCTTGCGCCGCAAACGAATCTCGATGTTCCGCTCGACGAACTCGGTCGTGCGCTCCTCCACGGGCTTGGAGATCTCGAACATCGCCCGCATGTACCCCTCCGTCTGGAACAGACCGAAGATGACGTTCGGCTGATAGGCGCGAATGATCTTCGCGTCCCCCTCCAGGCCAACGCTGATGTTGAATCCGGACGGCATGAACGTCCGGTAAGGCGACCACCATCCGCGGTCCAGCGAGTTCTTGTGGACGTCCAACAGGAACTCCACGTCGTCGAGGTCCGTGACGCCGTACCGGTCCAGCAACTGCCGTAGCTGTTGAACCTTGGGGAGGCTGGTCACGCCCTTCTCCACACGGTGCAGCTGCGTCTCGGTGACGCTCGTCCCCTTGACCGCCTGTTCCCTTGTCAGCCCACGCCCCGTTCCGTCGCCCCTCTCGGTCTGCTCACGCAGGCGGCGGAGCTCCTGCCCGAGCTGCAAGCGGCGGATCGTCGGTCCCGTCTTCGCGGCCAACGTGCCCTCCTTCTCATCGGTCATGCCCACCAACTGAGCACCCATGCCCGGCGATTACGAGCCGTGTCGGGTCGATCCCACTCAGTGCCGCCAGTCTGGCAGGCGATGCCCTGCACGCGCAGCCATTTGCCTACCTACCGGCATATACCACTTAGGACGGAACTTCTACGTTCGATTGCCCGCAGACCCCCGCCGCCCAACAGTGGTCCCAGGACACCCCCCACCCGAAAGGCGGCAAACCCCATGCCCACCCCCGTTTCCGTGTCGGTGACCGCGTGCGCGGTGTCACCTACGTCCCGCCCGATCTCCTCCGCCGTGAGCGGCCCGAACCGTTCGAGGGGGTCGTCGTGCAGGTCGGGTCCGGCTATGGGCAGGTCGATGTGGACGAGCGGCCGTATCTCTGGGCGCGGCTCGCGGACTGCACCGAGCGGCAGTCGCTCGTCGAGGAGACGGAACTCGTCGCCGGGGAAGGCCGGTCGTGAGGGCGCTGCTGCGGAGGCTCGGGCGGCTGGTGCGGCGGCGACACCAGGTGGACGTCACGCCCCCGGCGCCGCTGCTGGGCTGGGGTGTGTCCGGGCCCCGGCCGGCCACGAGCAGCGAGCGAGTGGGCGATCATGCCTGCCGCTGCTGACGAAGCGCGCCCCGAACTCCTGTGCACGATCTGCGGTACCGGCCGCGCCCCCTTCCTGCGCTACGGCACCCTGGAGCGCACCGGGCGGATGTGCGCCGACTGTCTGCGCCGGACCCGGATCTGTTCGCGCTGCCAGTGCCCGGCAGAGAAGCCGGTGCCCGTGGCCTTCGTCCACGGGGGTTCGGGGCCGGGGCGTACCGAGTACGCGTGCCGGGGCTGCGCGGACCGGGGAGGGCCGTCATCCGTGAGGGTGATCGACGGCGAAGTACGCCCCGGTTCGACGCCCGCTGGCGACACTGGCCTTCGCCTGGAAAGGGGGGCAACATGACGGTTATGGCCGAGCGCACGTCTCAGATGTCGGTGGAGGAGTTCGAAACGATCGCTTCCTCCGCTCCCGAGACCGTCACGTTGGAGTTCATCGACGGACAGATCGGGGTCAAGAAGGTGGCGGACGGAGACCACGACACGATCGTGACGTGGCTTGCACGACGCTGTATGCAGGCCAGGCCAGACCTGGACCTGTATCAGGGCCGCGGGCTCAGGGTCGAGTCCTACAGACAGGGCAGGGCGAAGCCGGATGCAGTGATCACTCCCGAAGCCCACTTCGCCGGGCATGGAGAGTGGGCTGATCCCGAGGGTGCCCTCATGGTCGTCGAGGTCACCTCGTATGACTCGGACACCGACCGACGGGATCGGCACGAGAAGCCGACCGCTTACGGCCAGGCTGGAATCCCCCTGTACCTCTTGATCGACCGGGACTCCTGCACAGTCACCGTGCACAGCAATCCGGACCGACAGGTCGGCGGCTACCGCGACATCCACACAGCGAAGTTCGGCGAGAAGATCCGCATCCCGGGCCCGATGAGCATCGAACTGGACACCGAGATCCTCAAGACCTACGTCCGCTGACCCGCCAGGACCCACGAAAGCCCCGCCCGAAAGGGTCGATGACCGACCGGGCGGGGCTTCCGTGCGACTACCGGGACTACGCCAGCAGCGCCGGGATCGTGCCCTCGTGGGCGGCCCGCAGTTCGGCCAGGGGGAGTGTGAACTCGCCCTGGATCTCGACCGTGTCGCCGTCCACGACGCCGATGCGGGTGGCCGGGAGGCCCCGCGCGCCGCACATGTCGTTGAAGCGGACCTCTTCCGAGCGCGGGACCGCCACCAGCGCGCGGCCGGCCGACTCCGAGAGGAGGAAGGTGAAGGCGTCCAGACCGTCCGGGACGATCAGGCGGGCGCCCTTGCCGCCGAGCAGGGCCGACTCCACCACGGCCTGGATCAGGCCGCCGTCGGAGAGGTCGTGCGCGGAGTCGATCATGCCGTCGCGGGAGGCGGAGATCAGGATCTCGGCGAGCAGGCGCTCGCGCTCCAGGTCCACGGCCGGAGGAAGGCCGCCGAGGTGGTCGTGGACGACCTGGGACCAGGCCGAGCCGCCGAACTCCTCGCGGGTGTCTCCGAGGAGGTAGAGGAGATGACCCTCTTCCTGGAAGGCGACGGGGGTGCGGCGGGCCACGTCGTCGATGACGCCCAGGACCGCGACGACCGGGGTGGGGTGGATCGCCACCTCGCCCGTCTGGTTGTAGAGGGAGACGTTGCCGCCGGTCACCGGGGTGCCCAGCTGCTGGCAGGCGTCCGCCAGACCGCGTACGGCCTCGGCGAACTGCCACATGACCGCCGGGTCCTCCGGGGAACCGAAGTTCAGGCAGTCGGAGACGGCCAGCGGCTTCGCGCCGGTCGTCGCCACGTTCCGGTACGCCTCCGACAGCGCCAGCTGCGCGCCCGCGTACGGGTCCAGCTTCGCGTACCGGCCGTTGCCGTCCGTGGCGATGGCGACGCCCAGGCCGGTCGACTCGTCGACGCGGATCATGCCGGAGTCCTCGGGCTGGGCGAGGACCGTGTTGCCCTGCACGAAGTGGTCGTACTGGGAGGTGATCCAGGACTTGGAGGCCTGGTTCGGGGAGGCCACCAGCGCGAGGACCTGCTCCCGAAGCTCCTCGCTCGTCGTGGGCCGCGGCAGCTTGTTCGCGTCGTCCGCCTGGAGCGCGTCCTGCCACTCGGGGCGGGCGTACGGGCGCTCGTAGACCGGGCCGTCGTGCGCGACCGTGCGCGGGTCGACGTCGACGATCTTGCCGCCGTGCCAGAAGATTTCGAGACGGTCGCCGTCGGTGACCTCGCCGATGACCGTGGCGATGACGTCCCACTTGTCGCAGATCGCGAGGAAGCGGTCGACCTTCTCCGGCTCGACGACCGCGCACATCCGTTCCTGCGACTCGCTCATGAGGATTTCCTCAGGGGAGAGGGTCGAGTCTCGGAGGGGGACGTCGTCGAGGGTGACGCGCATGCCGCCGGAGCCGTTCGACGCCAGCTCGCTCGTCGCGCAGGACAGGCCCGCCGCGCCGAGGTCCTGGATGCCGACGACCAGCTTCTCCTTGAAGGCCTCCAGGGTGCACTCGATGAGGAGCTTCTCCTGGAAGGGGTCGCCGACCTGGACGGCGGGGCGCTTGCTCGGCTTGGCGTCGTCGAAGGTCTCGGAGGCCAGGATCGAGGCGCCGCCGATGCCGTCGCCGCCGGTACGGGCCCCGTAGAGGATGACCTTGTTGCCGGCGCCGGAGGCCTTCGCGAGGTGGATGTCCTCGTGCCGCATGACGCCGATGGCACCGGCGTTGACCAGCGGGTTGCCCTGGTAGCAGGCGTCGAAGACGACCTCGCCGCCGATGTTCGGCAGGCCCAGGCAGTTGCCGTAGCCGCCGATGCCCGCGACGACGCCCGGGAGAACGCGCTTGGTGTCGGGGTGGTCGGCCGCGCCGAAGCGCAGCGGGTCGACGACGGCGACCGGGCGGGCGCCCATCGCGATGATGTCGCGGACGATGCCGCCGACACCCGTGGCCGCGCCCTGGTAGGGCTCGACGTACGAGGGGTGGTTGTGCGACTCGACCTTGAAGGTGACCGCGTAGCCCTGGCCGACGTCGACCACGCCCGCGTTCTCGCCGATGCCGACGAGGAGGGCGTCCGACTGAGGCGCCTTCTCGCCGAACTGGCGGAGGTGGACCTTCGAGGACTTGTACGAGCAGTGCTCGGACCACATGACGGAGTACATGGCCAGCTCGGCGCCGGTCGGGCGGCGGCCGAGGATCTCGACGACCCGCTCGTACTCGTCCTTCTTCAGGCCCAGCTCGGCCCAGGGCAGCTCGACGTCGGGGGTCTCGGCCGCGTGCTCGACCGTGTCCAGAGGCGTCCGGCTCATGCGTTGACCAGCTTCTTGAGGATCGAGGTGAAGAAGGGGAGGCCGTCGGTGCGACCGGTGCCGATCAGCGGCTCGACGGCGTGCTCCGGGTGCGGCATGAGGCCCACGACGTTCCCGGCCTCGTTGGTGATGCCGGCGATGTCGCGCTGCGAGCCGTTCGGGTTGAAGTCCAGGTAGCGGAACGCCACCCGGCCCTCCGCCTCCAGCTTGTCGAGGGTGTACTCGTCGGCGACGTACCGGCCGTCCATGTTCTTCAGCGGGATGTGGATCTCCTGGCCGGCCGTGTAGTCGGTCGTCCAGGCGGTCTCCGCGTTCTCCACCCGCAGCCTCTGGTCGCGGCAGATGAAGTGGAGGTGGTCGTTGCCGAGCATCGCGCCGGGGAGGAGATGCGCCTCGGTGAGGATCTGGAAGCCGTTGCAGATGCCGAGGACCGGCAGTCCGGCCTTCGCCTGCTCGATGAGCGTCTCCATCACCGGCGAGAAGCGCGCGATGGCGCCGGCGCGCAGATAGTCACCGTAGGAAAAACCGCCGCACAGCACCACGGCGTCGACCTGGTGGAGGTCCTTGTCCTTGTGCCAGAGGGCGACGGGTTCGGCACCGGCGAGCCTGATCGCGCGCTGCGTGTCCCGGTCGTCGAGGCTGCCCGGAAAAGTGACGACGCCAATACGAGCGGTCACTTTCCCGCCTCCGCGACTTCCTCGACCTTGACGGTGAAGTCCTCGATCACGGTGTTGGCGAGGAAGGATTCCGCCAGTTCGTGGATGCGGGCGAGCGCGGCGTCGTCCACCGGTCCGTCAACTTCCAGTTCGAATCGCTTTCCCTGACGTACGTCGGAGACGCCCTCGAAACCGAGGCGCGGCAGCGCGCGCTGCACCGCCTGGCCCTGGGGGTCGAGGATCTCCGGCTTGAGCATGACGTCGACTACGACGCGTGCCACTGGCACTCCCGGTGTGTGGTGCTGAGCAGGTTCCTACAGGTGGCTTCAGACTACCCGTACAAAATTTCTACGCGGGTAGATTTGTAGGAAACTACAGGGATCCACGGAGAATCCCGGTGACGGCGGTCACGATCAGGTGTCGGGCGATCACCCTCATGAAAACTTCTGGGAAAGATCCCGGAACCCTATTGCGCGAGGGACACGCGGGCGGATTAAGTCTGTCTTCGCAATGCAATGCCGGGCACTGTACAAATGAATTGGCATTAGCCGATACTTTGCCCAATTAACAGCCGGACAGCCGACATCTTCCTGACGTCAGGGCACGTCGACGGAGAGATGTCGCACGAAGGGACCGATATTCGTGGCGCAGCGTGTCGTGGTCACTCTCTCCGACGACATCGACGGCTCGGAAGCGGCGGAGACGATCGCCTTCGGACTCGACGGCAAGTCGTACGAGATCGACCTGAACGAAGCCAATGCCAAGAAACTGCGTAAGGCGCTCGCGCCGTACGTGGAGGCCGGCCGGAAGCGGTCGAAGTCGGGCAAGGCCTACAAGCAGACCCAGGTGGCCCCGGACCCGGCGGCCGTCCGCGCCTGGGCCCAGGCCAACAAGCTGGACGTCCCCGCGCGCGGCCGGATCCCCAAGAAGGTCTACGAGGCGTTCGCCGAGGCGCAGTAGGTACGTGGCGTCCACGCGGCGGGTGCCGCGTGGACGCGCCTCCCGCCGGCCGTTCTCAGGGTCCGTCAGCGGGCCCCGGGGACGGCCGACTTGGGACCGGGGGACAACCGACTTGCGTTGCACCCCGCCGGATCGGCTAGAGTTTGGAGCACGCCGAGGGGCAAGGCCGAAAGGCCCGGCTCACCGGAGTCACGCGGGTGTAGTTCAGTAGTAGAACATCCCCCTTCCAGGGGGAAGGCGCAGTGTGCAATTCCTGTCACCCGCTCTGGATCACTTGACCGACCACTCCTGTGGATCAGGTAAAGTAGTCCTCGCGCCGATCGGTGGGAGCCGGTCGGAGGCAATGCGGACGTAGCTCAGTTGGTAGAGCGCAACCTTGCCAAGGTTGAGGTCGCCAGTTCGAACCTGGTCGTCCGCTCGTGAAAGAAGGCCCCGGTCCAATGGATCGGGGCCTTCTTCGTGTCCCCTCTTCCTCGTATCCCGCTCCCTCTCCCGCTCCCCCTCCCGCTTCCGCTTCCGCTTCCGCTTCCGCGTCTGACATTTGTCATGTCGAGCGATGACACCGCGCACTGCTCCGCGGCCCGTATCGCCGGGACGCTGAAGACATGGAAACGAACGGGCACGAGGACGTGAACACTCACGATCACGAGAACGTGATCGAGGTCACCGACCTGCGGCGCGTGTACGGGGGCGGTTTCGAGGCCGTACGGGGAATCACCTTCTCCGTCGGCCGGGGAGAACTCTTCGCCCTCCTGGGCACCAACGGCGCGGGCAAGACATCGACGGTCGAGTTGCTGGAAGGACTCGCGCCGCCCTCCGGCGGCCGGGTACGGGTCCTGGGGCACGACCCCTACGAGGAGCGCGCCGCCGTACGCCCCCGGATCGGCGTGATGCTGCAGGAGGGCGGCTTCCCCTCCGAGTTGACCGTCGCGGAGACGGTACGGATGTGGGCCGGCTGCACCAGCGTGGCGCGGCCCGTCGGCGAGGCGCTGGAGATCGTCGGACTCGGGCGGCGGGCCGGCGTACGGGTCAAGCAGTTGTCCGGGGGTGAGAAGCGGCGCCTCGACCTGGCGCTCGCGCTCCTCGGGCGCCCCGAGGTCCTCTTCCTGGACGAGCCGACCACCGGCCTCGACGCGGAGGGCCGCCAGGACACCTGGGAGCTGGTACGGGAGTTGCGCGACGGGGGGACGACCGTGCTGCTCACCACGCACTACCTGGAGGAGGCGGAGGACCTGGCCGACCGGCTCGCCATCCTCCACGAGGGCGGCGTCGCCGCGACCGGCACCCCGGCCGAGGTGACCGCCTCCCAGCCGTCCCGAATCTCCTTCGAACTACCCACCGGGTACTTCCTGGGCGACCTGCCGCCACTCGGCGAACTGGGCGTCACCGGGCACGAGGAGCACGACCGCGTGGTGGTGCTGCGCACGAAGGAGCTCCAGCGGGCGGCCACCGGGCTGCTGCTCTGGGCCGAGCGGGCCCGGGTCGAGCTGCGGCGCCTCGAAGTCCGGTCGGCGTCGCTGGAGGAGGCGTTCCTGCGGATCGCCCGGGAGACGGCGGCCAAGTCGAAGCAGTCACGCGAGGAGGAACTGGTCGGATGAGCACCACCATCCCCGTACACGGCGGTCGAACGGGCACCACGACCCTCAAGAGCCGGATGACCGCGCTCGCCCGCGCCGAACTGACGCTCCTCGGGCGCAGCCGGGCCACGCTGGTCACGGCGCTGTTCATCCCGCTGCTGCTGCCGCTCAGCGTCAGCTCGGCGACGGACCAGATGGATCTGAAGGAGGCGGGGCTGAGCGTCGGGATGGTCATCCTGCCCGCCGGCATCGGCTTCTCGCTGCTCTTCGCGATCTACACCGCCCTGACCAACATCTATGTCGTACGCCGTGAGGAACTCGTCCTGAAGCGGCTGCGGACCGGTGAGCTGCGTGATCCGGAGATCATGATCGGGGCCGCGCTGCCCGCCGTCGGCATCGGGATCGCGCAGTGCGTGCTCATGGCGGTCGGCTGCTCGGTCCTGCTGGACCTCGGGGCGCCGCGGGCACCGCACCTGGCCGTGCTGGGGCTGCTGCTGGGCGTCGTGATGTGCGTGGCGCTGGCGGCGGTCACCGCGAGCTTCAGCCGCACCGCCGAGAGCGCGCAGGTCACGAGCCTGCCGCTGATGTTCGTCTCACTGCTCGGCTCGGGCATCACGCTGCCGCTGGAGGTGCTGCCGGACCGGGTGGCGTCCGTCCTCGAACTGCTGCCGCTCAGCCCCGTCATCACACTGGTGCGCGGCGGCTGGACCGGCGACCTGTCCGCGTACGAGGCCCTGGGCGCCGTCGTCACCGCGCTGGCCTGGACCGTGCTCTCGGTGTTTGCTGTACGGCGGTGGTTCCGCTGGGAACCGCGCCGATGAGGGGAGTTGTGCCATGCGGGGGCCGGGGACCTGGTGGCGGGTGAAGAGCACACCGGCGAAGGTGGAGGCGTACACGCGGTGGTCGTTCCACATGTTCGCGGCGATCGAGCTCCTCGCGGCCGGACTGCCCGCCTTCGCCGAGGTGGGGCCGGGGCGGCCGGCCGGCTGGCTGATGCTGCTCGTGGTGGGCGCGCACGCGGCGACCTGTGCGGTGACCGCGTCCCGGGCGCTCGACTGGACGCGCGGACAGCGGGCCCAGCCCGTACGGCTGCTGTGGGTGCTGACCGCCGTCACCGCGGTGATCGCCGTCATCACCTTCGTGATCGCCGACCACGCGATGAAGGGGGAGGTCGCCGACAACGCCGGCATCTTCAGCATCGTGGTGGTCTTCGGCGTCGGTAACGTGACGCTCGGCGTCCGCGGCCGGAAGCGGGTCCTGGCGATCGTCGGCGGCTTCGCGGCGGGCTCCGCGCTCCTGGTCCTCCTGCTGGGCACCCCGGGGCCCGGCGCGCTGGTCACGGGGATGATCGTGCTGATCAGCGGTGGGGCCCTCGCCTTCACGGCCGTCTTCTCCGTCTGGCTCCTCGACGCCGTCTACGAACTCGCCGACGCCCGCGAGACCCGCGCCCGCCTCGCCGTCGCCGAGGAGCGGCTGCGCTTCGGACGCGATCTGCACGACGTGATAGGCCGCAACCTCGCGGTCATCGCCCTGAAGAGCGAGCTGGCCGTCCGGCTGGCCCGCCGGGAACAGCCCGCGGCCGTCGAGCAGATGATCGAGGTCCAGCGCATCGCCCAGGAGTCGCAGCGCGAGGTGCGGGAGGTCGTACGGGGGTACCGGGAGGCCGACCTCGGGGTCGAACTCTCCGGTGCGCAGGGCGTGTTGGCGGCGGCCGGCATCGACTGCTCGGTCGACGGGGCGGACACCACGGGACTGCCCGGCGAGGTGCAGTCCGCGCTCGCCTGGGTGGTGCGGGAGGCGACGACGAACGTGCTGCGGCATGGGAACGCCGATCAGTGCGTGGTGGTGTTGAAGGTGGCGGAGGGGCAGGTGGTGCTGACCGTGGAGAACGACGGAATCCGGGCGGCGGCCGGTACGGAGGCGGGGGACGCCGGGCGCTCCGTGGGGGCCGGCGGGTCCGGGCTCGCGGGGCTGCGGGAGCGGCTGGCGGTCGTGGACGGGACGCTGGAGGCGGGGCCGGTGGACGGGGAGGCGTTCCGGGTGGTGGCGCGGGTGCCGCTGGGGGCGGGGGGCTCGGGGGCGGGGTCGGGGGTGGCCTCCGCGCCGGGTCGGGGTTCCGGCTCGGGGTCGGGCTCGGGGTCGGGCTCGGCTGCGAGGGGTTCGGCGGACTCGGTCGGGTCGGTCGGGTCGGTCGGGTCGGCCGTCGTACCGGGGAGTGCCTCATGACCGCCGTACCGGGGGCGGCTGGGCGGCCGGTGCGGCTGTTGCTCGCCGACGACGAGCATCTGATCCGGGGGGCGCTGGCCGCGCTGCTGGCGTTGGAGGACGATCTGGTGGTGGTCGCGGAGGCGGCCAGCGGACCGGAGGCGCTCGCGATGGCGCTGGCGCACGAGCCGGATGTGGCCGTGCTGGACCTGCAGATGCCGGGCGCCGACGGTGTGAGGGTGGCCACATCACTGCGGGCCGAACTGCCGGGCTGCCGCGTGCTGATCGTGACCGGCCACGGTCGGCCGGGGCATCTGAAGCGGGCGCTTGCGGCGGGTGTGCGCGGGTTCGTCCCCAAGACCGTCAGCGCGCAGCGGCTGGCGGAGATCATCCGGACCGTGCACGCCGGGAACCGTTATGTGGATCCGGAGTTGGCGGCCGACGCGATCTCCTCCGGGGACTCCCCGCTGACCGCGCGGGAGGCCGAGGTGCTGGAGCTGGCCGGGGACGGGGCACCCGTCGCGGAGATCGCCGAGCGGGCCTCGCTGTCCCAGGGAACTGTCCGGAACTATCTCTCGTCGGCCGTCTCCAAGCTGGGGGTGGAGAACCGGCACGCGGCGGTGCGTCTCGCCCGGGAGCGAGGTTGGGTATAGTAGGCCTCGCGCCACGGCGCAGCGCGGACGTAGCTCAGTTGGTAGAGCGCAACCTTGCCAAGGTTGAGGTCGCCAGTTCGAACCTGGTCGTCCGCTCGTGAGAGAAGGCCCCGGTCCACTGGACCGGGGCCTTCTTCGTGCGCACGGGCGGGCGGCTTCTAGCTCCAGCTCGTGCCCGTCAGACGCTCGTACGCCTCCACGTACTTGGCGCGGGTCGCGGCGACGATCTCCTCCGGCAGCGGCGGCGGGGGCTGCTCGCTCCTGCGGTCCCAGCCGGAGGCGCCCGAGGTCAGCCAGTCGCGGACGAACTGCTTGTCGAACGACGGCTGGGCGTGGCCCGGCTCCCACAGATCCGCCGGCCAGAAACGGGACGAGTCCGGGGTGAGCACCTCGTCGGCGAGGACGAGGGTGTCGTCCTCGTAGCCGAACTCGAACTTGGTGTCGGCCAGGATGATGCCCCGGTCACGGGCGATGTCCCGGGCCCGGCCGTACACCGCGAGGGTCGTCTGGCGCAGCTGCGCGGCGGTCTCCGCGCCGACCTGGCGTGCGACCTCCTCGTACGACACGTTCTCGTCGTGCTCGCCGACGGCGGCCTTGGTGGCCGGGGTGAAGATCGGTGCCGGCAGCTCCGAGCCGTCGACCAGGCCCTCGGGGAGGGCGAGGCCGCAGACCGTACGGGAGTCGTCGTACTCCAGCAGGCCCGAGCCGGTGAGATAGCCGCGGGCCACGGCCTCCACCGGGACCATCCTGAGGGACTTGCAGATCAGGGTGCGGCCCGCCCAGTCGGCGGGGGCGCCCGGCGGGAGTTCGGTGCTCAGGACGTGGTTCGGGACCAGGTCGGCGAGCTGGTCGAACCACCAGAGGGACAGCTGCGTCAGGACGCGCCCCTTGTCGGGGATCTCCGTCGGCAGCACCCAGTCGAACGCGGACGTGCGGTCGCTGGCGACCATCACGAGGTCGCCCGCCTCGTTCTGGTACAGCTCGCGCACCTTGCCGGTGTGCAGATGCACCAGGCCCGGAACCTCGATCGGCTCGGGCTTTTCTACGAATCCGGACACGGTTCCTCCCCGTGGTGATGTCCAAGTGGCTCGATTCTCCCGTACGGGGACGACCGATCTTGGCCAGGGGTGGTGCGGGCGGGATGCGATGCGCTGCTCAGTCGCGTTTGCAGATGCGGTCCAGGAGGTTTGCGGTGGCGCGCTGGACACGGGTGTCGACGTGGCCCGGACGGTCCAGGGCCGGGGACCAGGCGAACGTCCCGGATGCGAAGACCCAGGCCCCGGAGGGGGCCCGGTAGAGAGAGGTCTCCTGGTGGCGGAGCACATTCTCGGTGTCCCGGTACGGGGAGTGGGCGAGGAGGATACGGCCCTGGTGCTCGGGGAGCGGGGTGCGCGGGAAGTAGCGGTCGGCCTCGCCGGCGACCATGCCCCGCAGCTCGTCGTTCTCATGGGCGCCGGTCGCGTCCCAGAGCCAGTGGTCGGCGTTGCGTACGACCAGGGGGTGGGGTTCGGGGACCCGGCCCTCGTACTGGATGCCCATCAACTGCTGCTCGGGGCGGTCGATTTCGCGCCACAGTGCGGGTTTGCCGGGGCCCCGGCGTTTTCGGCAGGTGAGGAGACGGTCGGGGACACCGGACGGGGACGGGCTCAGCTCCACCTGCCAGTACATGGTGTTGGAGGAGAGGAAGACGAGGGAGGTGCCGCCGTCGCGGGCCAGCTCGGTGGTGCGGCGCATCGGCGAGGACCAGTACTCGTCGTGGCCCGGGAAGACCAGCCCTCGGTAGCGGGTGGGGTCGACGCGGCCGGAGTGCAGGTCGCGGGCGTCGGCGTAGGCGAGGTCGTAGCCGTAGCGCTCGGCCCAGCGGATGAAGTCGTAGGCGTGGCCGACATGGAGGGGGAGGCCGGCGCCGGCGTACGGGCGGTCGAAGGAGACGGTCGTCGCCGCCTCGGACTCCCCGAGCAGCCGGCCTTCCTCGTCCCAGGCGTGGTAGAGGCTGGCGCCCGTACGGCCGTCCTCCGGGTACAGGTTGTACGCCTGCCAGGTGATGTCCGGGAGCAGGAGCAGCAGGTCGGCCGGGCGGTCGTCGCGGACGGTGAACGGCACGTGGGAGCGGTAGCCGTCGGCGGTGGTGAGGACCGCCACGTACGCGCCGGTGTTCCAGTAGCTCGGGATCTGCAGCCGCCAGGAGAGCCACCAGTGGTGGCAGGAGACCGTGCGGTCGGCGGTGAGGGGCGAGGGCTGGACGATGCCGGAGAGCCGGGGGCTGGTGGTGATCTTCGCCGCGCCGTCGCCGCTGTAGTGGCCGATGCGGTAGATGTCGACGCCGAATTCCTGGGGCGGGTCCACGGTGATGTGGAAGTCGATGGACTCGCCGGGGGCGGCCGCGCCGGTCGCCGTGAAGCCCTTGATCTGCCGCCGCACGTCGTCGGCGGAGCGGGGGCCCGACGGGGTGCGCGGGGCGGGCACGTGGGCGCGTGCGCGTGCCCGGGTGCCTTTGGCCGGGGCCTCGGGCTCGGGTGGGCCCGGCTCCACGTACCAGGGGACCACTTGGCCGGTGTCGTCGAAGTACGTCACATTGCCGCGGAGCCAGGGGACGGGGCCCTGGCCGAAGGGGTCCGTCACGGCGTGGGCGAGTGCGCCCGACTCCCAACGGCGGATGTGGTGCTCCGAGCCCATGAGTTGTTCCCCTCCCTCGTCCCCCGTGAGCTTTCGCAAGCCCTTGCTATGTACGCGATCGGTCCCAGCACATCACATTACGCACGCGCTCCGTCACCGTTCGTCGCGAATTGGCGAGAGTGGAACAACGGGGTCCGGATGGGGAGTTGGGCGGGCGGGATGAGCGGGTCAGCGGGTGAGCGAGGGGGCGGTCGTGGGTGGTGGTCGGTGGGTTGTTGCTGGTGGTCGGTGGCGGCTGGTGGTGGGTGGTCGGGGGTGGTGGGTGGTCGGGGGTGGTGGGTGGTCGGGGGTGGTGAGTGGTCGGGGGTGAGGGCGAGGAGGCGGCGATCAGACCAGGCGGACCGGTTTCTCCGGGCGGACCCCGAGGCGGCGGAGCCAGTCGCGGAGGGGGGCCGGGTCGCCGTCCTCCACGAGGGTCAGGACCCGGGGGGCCAGGTCGGCCGCCCGTACTCCGTCGACGAGGAGGGAGGGGCCGTCCAGCCAGTCCAGGCCCGGGGTCGCGCCCGCCGTGTCCATCGCCGCGCAGCAGACCATCGCGGCGACGTGCTCCGTCAGCAGCTCGCGGCCCGTGCGGGGCGGCTGCATCGGGAACAGGGGCAGCAGCCCGTCGTCCCAGAACGCCCGGTCCGGGCCCTGCGTCTCGGCTCCGCCGGTCGCGGTGGGTGCGGCGGGCGGGGCCGCAGCCTCCTCCCGCGCCAGCTCGGCGGTCAGCGCGGCGGCGAGGGCGGCGGAGTGGGGGTTGGTGAGGCCGGGTTCGTCGTCGTCATTGTCATTGTCATTGTCATTGTCATTGTCGGTGTTTCCGTCGATGCCGGGGTCAGCGACTTTGGCGGGGCCGCCGTCGTGACCAGGGCCGGGGTCGGGGCCGTCGCCGTCGCCGTCGCCGTCGAGAGGGGATATCTGGTGCCGGGCCGGGGTCTCGGTCAGGTCGGGCTCGTGTTCGTGATCGTGGGAGTCGTGCGAGGCCGCGGGGAGGGGTCCGGTGGCGGTTCCGGGGGTCTGGTGCGTGGTGGTCAGATGGCTCAGTACGCGGGACAGGGTGGGGCCGTGGGGGGTCGGGCCGGTGGGGTCGGTGGTCGGGTCGCTCGTGGTGTGGCGGACGCCCAGGGTGTCGAGGACGCGGTGGAGGCGGGCCGCGTCGGTGCGCCATTTGCGGTCGACGACCTCGTCCGGGTACTCGTGCCAGTCGACCGGGGACCAGTCGGGGCCGGGCTCGGCCGGGCCGCCGTGGAAGAGACGGGCGGCGAGGAGGGACGCGGCCTCGTCGACCGTGCCGGGTTCTTCGAGGAGGTCGCAGGCCGGGCGCTCGCCGAGCCGGGAGGCGAAGCCCTCGGCGAGGCGATCGCGGCGGGACAGCTCCGTGAGCGCGGCGACGACACCCGCGTCCAGACGGGACGGCCAGCGGCCCATCCGCCAGGCGGGCAGCGCGACCCGGGTGAGCAGCCGGTCCCAGCCCGCGTAGGCCAGGCCGACCTGCTCCTGGGCGACGATCCGCAGACCGTAGTCCACAGCCTGTGCGCGCTCGGCCGCCGCGGCGGCTACCCCACGCTCCATCTCGGCCGCGTGCCCCCGGCAGCCGCGCAGCAGCAGCCGGGTCACCCAGCCGACGCCGGCCAGGACCGTACGGACGAGGGGGCCGCTCGGGGCGGAGGTGACGGCCACGGCGGCGTCCAGGCCGCGTACGAAACGGCGGGCCGCGGCTATGTCCGGGTGCGCCGACGGGCCCGTACCCGCGACGACCGGTGCCAGCACCGCTCGTAGCTCGCCGACCCGCATCCACCACAGGAACGGCGAGCCGATGACGAGCACCGGGGCGGTGGGCGCGCGGTGCCGCCGAGGGGAGGAGAGGCCGGATTCCGCACCGGACCGCAGATCGGACTGTGGGCCGGACCGCAGATGGGGCTGTGGGCCGGGCGACGATCCGCGGGCGTCCGCCATCTCGTCGGTCCCGGCTGCCCCGTCTGCCAGGGCATCGGCGGGGCGGGACGGAGCGGACGTGTTGTGGGCCGGGTGGGTGCGGTCCTCCAGCCAGCTGTCGCAGTCCGGGGTGAGCGCTATCGCGGAGGGGGCCGGGACGTCGAGGCGGTCGGCCAGGTCCCGGACCAGACGGTAGAGATCGGGCGCGGCCTCCTCGGTGATCGAGACCGTCGGGCTCACGGCGGGCCGGGCGCGGGCGACGACGAGCGCGATGCCCGCGGCGGCCAGCAGCACGACGGCGGCGATGCCCGACACGACCCAGCCGGCCATGGACCAGCCGGGCCCGGTCAGATGGCCGGTCGACCCACCGACCAGCAGGACGACCGCGACGGCCGCGGGCAGCACCGCCACGGCCAGCGCCCTGCTGCGGACACGCAGCACGGCGAGGGCCCGGGAGCGCGCGGCCTGCGCGCCCGCCTCCTCACCACCTGCCATACCGGTCACGACCCGACGTCACCCCCTGCTGTCCCGTGCGGCGCACACCGCGACGCCTGCGCCGACTGCTCGTCGCAGTGGTCGCCGCCGAACGCCCTGACGTTGCTCACTCCCCCACTGTGGCACCCACCACTGACATCGCAATGCCGGTGGGCCAAGTGCCGGAACACTTGCGCCGCACCCTAGTTGGGGCCCCGGCCGCCGTCAGCCGGATGGGCCATCGCTCACTCGATGGAATGGCTATGGGGAGAGGTGAATGACGCTGGGCAAGGATCGGGCCCCGGATTCCGACCGGTTCTCCAGTGGTTCCTGGAGGTCTCCGAGGGATTCCGGGGCCTGGGGTTCGTACCCGTTGGTGATGCTTCGCATGCGGATGCGGCGAAGGGGGTGGGTGTGTTCGGTTGTGTGCGGATGCGTGGCGGTGCATGGCGGCGCCCGGCGACACCTGGCGGTGCGTACGGCGGGACCGGACGGCGGTCGGGCTTGGGCGGCCGGGCTTGGGCGGCCGGGCTTGGGCGGCCGGGCGTCAGCCGGGCGCGCCACGGACGGGCGCGCCACGGACGGGCGCGCCACGGACGGTCACACCTCGGCCGCCGCCTTCGCCGCGATGTCCGTACGGTGCTGGGAGCCGTCGAGGCCGATGCGGGCGACGGCGGTGTACGCGCGGTCGCGGGCCTGGGTCAGGTCCTTGCCGGTGGCGGTGACGGAGAGGACGCGGCCACCGGCGCTGACGACATCGTCACCGGCGCGCTTGGTGCCGGCGTGCAGGACGTACGCGTGCGGGGCGTCCACGGCGGCGATCTCGTCGAGGCCGGTGATGGGGTCGCCGGTGCGCGGCGTGCCGGGGTAGTTGTGCGAGGCCACGACCACGGTGACGGCGGCGTCGCCGCTCCAGCGGAGGGGTTCGAGGTCGCCGAGGGAGCCGTTGGCGGCGGCGAGCAGGACGCCGGCCAGCGGGGTCTTGAGGCGGGCGAGGACGACCTGCGTCTCCGGGTCGCCGAACCGGGCGTTGAACTCGATCACCCGTACGCCTCGACCGGTGATCGCCAGGCCCGCGTAGAGCAGTCCGGAGAACGGGGTGCCGCGGCGCCGCATCTCGTCGACCGTCGGCTGCAGCACGGTCTGCAAAACCTCGTCGACCAGCTTCGGGTCGGCCCACGGGAGCGGTGAGTACGCGCCCATGCCGCCGGTGTTGGGGCCCTCGTCGCCGTCGAGCGCGCGCTTGAAGTCCTGCGCGGGCTGGAGCGGGAGGACGGTCACGCCGTCGGTGATGGCGAAGAGGGAGACCTCGGGGCCGTCGAGGAACTCCTCGATGACGACCCGGCCGCAGGCGAGCGCGTGCTCACGGGCCTGGGCGAGGTCCGCCGTCACGACGACGCCCTTGCCGGCCGCGAGCCCGTCGTCCTTGACGACGTACGGCGCGCCGAAGGCGTCCAGGGCCTCGTCGATCTCCTCGGCGGTCGTGCAGACGTACGAACGCGCGGTGGGGACGCCGGCCCCGGCCATGACCTCCTTGGCGAAGGCCTTGGAACCTTCCAGCTGCGCGGCCTCGCCGGACGGGCCGAACACCGGGATGCCCGCCTCGCGCACGGCGTCCGCGACACCCGCGACCAGGGGGGCCTCCGGGCCCACGACCACGAGATCGGCCTCCAGCCGCGTGGCCAGCGCGGCCACGGCGGCGCCGTCCAGCGCGTCGACCGCGTGCGGTTCGGCCACCTCCGCGATGCCCGCGTTGCCTGGCGCGCAGTGGAGTGCGGTGACGTCGGAATCGAGGGACAGCGAACGGCACAGCGCGTGCTCACGAGCACCGGTACCAATGACGAGGACCTTCACAGGGGCCAGCCTAGCCGCAGGGGGCGGGGGGCTTTGTGCGGGCTTCCGAGGAGTGGGACGGCGGGGGTTCGTTGGATCGTACGAAGGCGGGGGTGAGAGATGAAGTGAGTGAGGGAGTGAGTGATTGAGGGAGGGAGGGAGGGAGGGATGAGGGGGACGGTCGGGCGCTGTCGTGACGCGCCGCCGTACGGCTGTGCTCTACGCCCTCTGCTCGTCCTGGCTCGTCCTGCTCGGTCAACTCGTCCTGCTCGGTCACTCGTTCGCGATTTCCTCGACCACCGTCGCGCCCAGTTCGCGCACGATCAGGTCGTGGCCCGAGAGGGCGGACTCGTCGAGGTCGGGGTCGTCGTCCTCGGGGGTGTCGTCCTCGGGGGAGACGGGCGGGGGTTCGGGGGGCGGTGGCGGGGCGGTCGGCCGAGCGGCCTGGGTCGACTGGTGGGGCTCGGACGGGCCAGGGGATGCCGGACGCGGGGCCGCCGGAGCCGAGGCCTGGGGCGCGGCGGGACGGGAGGCCGGGGCCGGGGAGCCGCCGTAGCCACCGCCGGCGCCGCCACCTCCGTAGCCACCGCCGCCGTAGCCACCGGCGGCCGGTGCCGGAGATCCGTAGCCGCCCGGGGCACCCGGTGAGGCCGAGCCACCCGATGTGTCGATGACGGCCTCGATCTTCCAGTGCACGTTGAACTGCTCGGCCAGGGCCGCCCGCAGGACGTCCTCGCTGCCGCTGCTCGCGAAGTTGTCCCGGGCGCCCGCGTTGACGAAGCCGATCTGCAGGGTCGTGCCGTCGAATCCGGCGACGTGGGCGTTCTGGCTGAGCAGGATCCAGGTGAAGCGGCGGCGGTTCTTGACCGTCTCCAGGATGTTCGGCCAGAGCGTGCGGGGGTCGGGGCCGCCCGGGGCCGGGTTGTACGCGGCGGGAGCCTGGGCCGCCGGGGGGGCGGGCTGGGCGTACGCGGGAGGTGGGCCCGAGGGGGCGGGCGCGGCCGGGGTCCCGGGTGCGGGGCCACCGCCGGCGGGTGCGGCCGTCGGCCACCCGCCGGGTCGACGTCCGCTGCCCGCGGCGGCCGGGGTGGGCCAGGAGCCGGGGGCGGCACCGCCGGGCGCGTTGGGGTGGGGAGGGGGCGTGGGGCTCGCGCCTTGGTTCGTGGGCGCGGGGGCGGGCGCGGGAGCCGTGGGTGGGGCGGTCGGAGCGCCGGTGGTGGCGGCCGGGGCCGGGGCGGGCTCGTGCGGCGGGGCGGGGGGAGCCGCCGGGCCGGGGCCCGGCTGTCCACCGGCGGCGCCCCCGGCACCGTACGCGTCGGAACCCGGAGCCTGACCCGCGGCGGGACCGGGGGTGCTCGCGCCTCCGCCTCCGGCTCCCCGGACCGCGGCGCGAGCAGCCGCGGGTCCGCCGCCGGGCGGAACCTGCGCGGCCGGTGCGCCTTGCGGGACCTGCGGGACGTGTGGGGCCTGTGGGGGCATGCCCATGGGTGGGGCGACGACGGCCGCTCCCCCGTGCGCGTCGGGGCCCGGCACGTATCCCATGGCGGGGCCGGGGCCGCCGCCCGAGAAGTTCACCCCGCGCTCCAGGCGGTCCAGGCGGGCCATGACGGAGCGTTCGTCGCCGTAGGTGGCGGGGAGGAGTACGCGGGCGCAGATCAGTTCGAGCTGGAGGCGGGGCGAGTTGGCGCCGCGCATCTCGGTGAGGCCCTCGTTGACGAGGTCGGCGGCGCGGCTGAGCTCGGCGGCGCCGAAGACGCCGGCCTGGGCGCGCATCCGCTCCAGGACCTCGGTGGGGGCGTCGATGAGGCCCTTGTCGATGGCGTCGGGCACGGCGGCGAGGATCACGAGGTCCCGCAGCCGCTCCAGCAGGTCGGCGACGAACCGCCGCGGGTCGTTGCCCCCCTCGATGACGGTGTCGACGACCTCGAAGGCCGCGGCCCCGTCCCCCGAGGCGAAGGCCTCGACGACCGAGTCGAGCAACGACCCTTCCGTATAACCGAGCAGCGACGTGGCCATGGCGTAGGTCACGCCCTCGTCCGTCGCACCGGCCAGCAGCTGGTCCATGACGGACATCGAGTCACGCACGGACCCGGCCCCGGAGCGCACGACCAGGGGCAGAACCCCCTCCTCGACCGGGATCTTCTCCTTGCCGCAGACCTCGCCGAGGTACTCGCGGAGCGTGCCGGGGGGTACGAGCCGGAACGGATAGTGATGCGTACGCGACCGGATCGTGCCGATGACCTTCTCGGGCTCGGTGGTCGCGAAGATGAACTTGAGGTGCTCCGGCGGCTCCTCGACGACCTTCAGCAGCGCGTTGAAACCGGCCGACGTGACCATGTGGGCCTCGTCGATGATGTAGATCTTGTACCGGCTGCTCGCGGGTCCGAAGAAGGCCTTCTCGCGCAGCTCACGGGCGTCGTCCACACCACCGTGCGAGGCCGCGTCGATCTCGATGACGTCGATCGAACCCGGTCCGTTGCGTGCCAGGTCCTGGCAGGACTGGCACTCTCCGCACGGCGTCGGAGTGGGCCCCTGCTCGCAGTTCAGACAGCGGGCGAGGATGCGCGCGCTGGTCGTCTTCCCGCATCCGCGCGGCCCGCTGAACAGGTACGCGTGATTGACCCGGTTGTTCCGCAGCGCCTGCTGCAACGGGTCGGTGACATGCTCCTGCCCGATGACCTCGGCGAACGACTCCGGGCGATAACGGCGGTACAGCGCGAGAGACGACACGCATACGAGGTTATAGGCGCCCACTGACAACACGGACCGGCCGGGACGAGACGGGGACGCCGACCGGGAAACTGACTGGGACGACGAGCGGGCCCGAACGCACAAGACCCCTCACGCACCCGCCAGAGCCAACCTACCCTTGCTGCCTTCCGGCCCTGGGGGAGTTCAGTCAGATAGCGCCGCGTGAGGGGCTGAGCCCAGCCTACCCGATCCCGGACGGCCGCCGTCCCGCCTCTCCACCCCCACCGCCCTCCTTGATCACCCCACCTCGAACGGGTTCGCAACCACCCTTCGACGTCATGTAATGTTCCTGGCGGAGGATTCGCCTAGAGGCCTAGGGCGCACGCTTGGAAAGCGTGTTGGGGGCAACCCCTCACGAGTTCGAATCTCGTATCCTCCGCAGCCGCCTGAACAGGCGAAACGAAGAGCCGAGCCACGATTGTGGCTCGGCTCTTCGGTGTGCGTTGGTTGCAGTTTTGGTTGCGTTCACAGGCGGAATTAAGGACATTTCTACGGACAGGCAGGCGCACGCCGCGACCCCCGGCGGGCAGTCGGCACCGGCCTGCACTGCGGAGGTCCCATGGAACTTGGCGGTGGATGTCGCGGCGGTTGCCGACGGCCAGGACCCACACGATCAGCTGACGGTCTTCAGCGGTGTAGACAACGCGGTAGTCGCCGACCCGGCCAGGGAAGTGATGGCCCTCAACGAGCAGATCACTGAGTTGGACAAGCTCGTCGAAGGCCCGTTTCGCGAACACGAACTCGCTGACAGCCCAGAGCGTCCCCGGCATCGGCGCCGTCCTGGACGCGGAGTTCCTCGCGGCCGTCGGCGGCGGTTGGGAGGAGTTCGCCTCGCCGGACGCCCTGGCGGCCTTCTCCGCCGGCGTCGCTCCGGCGCCCCGCGCCTCGTGTCACGGCCTCGCGTCAACTCCGACCTCGTCGGAAAGGTCCCATGTCGAGGCCAGCCAGGCCAGGTCGGCTCCGGCCTGACGGCGGGTCGCCCGCTCGCGCGTGAACAGCTCCTCGGTCTTCGTCAGCACCAGCGTGTACGGGCGTCCCTGCCTCCTGGTCACATGACTTACGGGCAGCTCGGCCGTGTCGATCCTGCTGTGCACGTGCCGCCGCCCGTCCTTCGCCAGCGGCCACTCCAGCGTCCGCCGCGACCGGGAGCCGAGAAACGCACCCAGGGTGCCGCACAGCTCACAGCCGCACCCGGTCCACGCTACCGACCAGTCGTCCGCGGCACGTGGCGCCCGGCGCGCGAGCGCGCCGAGCCGGTCCCCGCACTCCCGTGCCACCGCCGCGAGGCCGGCCGTCCGGGGCTCGCCCTCCGTCTGTTCCCGCGCCGCGTGGCGCAGCATCGGCAGCAGGCACTCCAGGACCGTGTCCGGGCAGGAACGCAACGCTGCCATGATCCGGCCGAGCAGCTGCTCGTCGACCGCTTCCAGGATGCGCAGCAGTGGCAGGCTCAGCCGCTCCAACCGCGCGCGGCGGATCTCGGCCGGCCCGGTTGCGGCCCACAGCCGCAGCTCACCGTCCACCTGGGTCCAGGCCCCGGTCAACAGCAGCTGGGCCGCCGCCGGGCTCCGGGCGGAGCGCAGCGCCGCGCACAGCTGGGGAAGCCGCTCGGTCCAGTCGTACCGGTGTTCCTCGAAGCGGTTCCGCGCGCCGCCGAACCAGCCCTCGGTGACCCGGCCCAGCCACGGGACGCCGTACCGCTTCGCCACTGCGGCCAGGTCGTCCGCGTGTTCCGGAGTGAGCGCGTCGACCCGGAACGGCTCAAGGAGCATCGCGGCGGTCCCGGGCGCCCGAAGGCCCTCGGCCACCCGCAGCGCGCTCCCCAGCTGCCCGGGCTGTACACCACTGCCCTTCCAGAACGGCGCGAGGGACTCGGCCGCGGCGCGTGCGCCGTCCCGGTCACCCGTGGTGATACGGGCCTGCAGTTCCTCCAGTGCCCACCGCGATCCGGCCTCGCCGCGCGCCGCGAAGGCCCGCTCCCGTGGCCACACCACGACCGCGGCCCGCCGGTACCAGCGGTCCAGTGTGTTGCCGTAGTTGCCCATGTAGCCCTCGTACTGGGAGTCATAGGGCTTCAGGTCAGCACTCGGGGTACTGGCGCAGCTCTCGTAGTCGCGGACGTAGAGCGCGATCTCCTCGCCGTCGGCGCCGTCCGGACCGGTCCACCAGCCGAGGGTGATCTCGTCGTCGACCAGCTCGCCGAGCTCGTAGTCCTCGTCGGCGCCCGCGCCGTCGACCGCAGCTGCTTCCTCCCCCTCTTCCTCTCCCTCCTCCTCGTCGTAGCCGTAGTCGTCCCAGGGGTCGTATCCGGCCGGAGTGGCGTCCCAGGTCTCCTTCACCTCTGCGAGGGCGAGTACCGTCTCGCACCCCGCCTGGGCCGCCGCGGCGCGCAGCAGCGCGGCACGCTCCGCGTCGGCGCCCTTGAGCCGGTCCCAGCCGAGACCCCGCTGGGTGTACTCGTGATCGAGCAGGTAGACGAGACGACGGGGCGGATCGAGGTGCTGGCCGCCGTAGCGCGGCCTGGCTGGTGCGTTGAAGTGCTGCTCCAGGCAGTGCGCCAGGTCGTCGAGCGGACCGGACTCCCGCTCCGGGGCCCCTCGCTCGGCCAGCAGGTTGAACGTGAGGGTCACCCGGTAGCCGCTCCTGACCGGTGTCACCTCGTGCGGGCAGTCGGCGTAGAAGGCCACCAGGCTCAGCTCCGTCCTCGACGCACGGTAGGTCCGGCTCTGCCCGGCGTGCCCGATGACCAGTTCGCCGCCGGTGTGCGCCGAGGGCAGTGAAAGCACCAGCGTGCCCACCATGGCGTCGTCCTTCTCGGAGTCCTGGTGGGGGAGGAAGAACTGCCCCTTGCCGTACACGAGGAGCGCGTGCGGCTCGGCCCTGAGCCGAGTCGGCGCGGGCAGCCCGAGCTCGTCCCGGACGTACTCCAGCGCGCCGTCGAGCAGCGTCGGCCAGGCCGGGCCGCCCAGCGTGACCTGGTCCGGCGGGATCTGCCAGGTGTCGCGCACACTGCTGTCGCTCAGGGTGTCCTCCCCCCGGCCGAACAGCGCCGGACGCGCCACCGCGATCAGCTTCTTCACCTGCGGCGCGCGCAGCGGCAGACGCACCGGTCCGACCCCGACCACCTCAAGGCGGACGCCGTCCGCCGGTGCTTCGAGCCGGGCGCTGAACTCCGCCGCCTTCGCACCTCCGAGGAGCACGCCCAGCCGCTCCCTCGCACTCTTGGTCATCACTCCGCCCTCCCTGTTCCCACGGCCGTGCCGCCTGCCCCGACTCTACGGAGCAGCGGGACCGCGGGTGGCCGTCTCACCCGTACGGGAACGCCTTCCCCGGCACGGACGGGCGGCCCGGAAACACCTGGTTCGGGCCCGCGTGCTCCCGCACGTCACTCATCCAGGGACGAGGAGAACAGCCGACCCCCGCACCTGACGCCCCGGCGCTGCGGAACAATGGCCCCGTGTACGACGACGACGCTCAACTGCTTTCCCAGGTACGGTCGCTGCGGGAGAAGGGCAGCGGACCGAAGCAGATCGCACGGGCCCTCGGGCTGAAACCGGCCCGGGCCGGCGCGCTGGTGCGCCAGGTGGCCCACGAACAGCAGAGCACGGCCGCGCCGGCCGCGCGCCCGGTGGTGGGCTGCTGGGTGAGCGCCGACTGGAGCACGGACCTGGAGCTGTCCGCGGCCCCTGACTGGGCGCGCGCGGACGACGAGGGCGCCGGGGATCCCGGGGTCGCCGGTTTCGCCCAGGTCCTGATCGCCCGTCAGGAACGCGCCAGCCGGGTCACCGTCTGCGGGTTCCTGGTCGACGTCTACTGCCTCGGCGTCAAGGACACCGTCGGCCCTCAGGTGATGGGCGGAGGATCGCTGGACGCCTACGTACGCGACTACTACCGGGCGTTCGACCGACCTCCGCTGCGGATCGGTCTGGAGCAGGCGCAGAGCATCGTGCACGGTGGTGTGGCCTACGCCCGCACCCTCGGCTTCGAGCCCGGGCCGGACTTCGCGCAGGTCTCCGTACACCTCGGTGAGCCCGGCCCGGCGGCCCCGCAGGTCGGCTTCGGCCGCCAGGGCAAGCCGTTCTACATCAACGGCCCACGCGACGACGCCCGGAAGATCGTAGGGACGCTGGAGCGCACCTGCGGCGCCGGCAACTACGACTACGTCGTGGGGACGGGATCGATGTGACCGGCGACCGGGACGAGCGTCAGGTACGCATGACCGAGCACGAGGCGCAGGCCAACCTTCGGGCGGTGCTCCAACTGTGCGCGGCAGGCCGACTGCGCTGCAGCGAGAAGACACTCCGTCCGTCCGCGGCGACGGTCAAGGCGGTCGCGGAAGCGCTCGGCGCCGGCGACTTCTACGCCGAGGAACCCATCGCGGCCTTCGCCTGGCCGCTGCTGCTCCAGGCCGGCGGACTCGCCGAACTCGCTTCCGGAAAACTCGCGCTGACCGCACGCGGCAGGGCGGCGCTGACCAAACCGGCATACGACACGCTCGCCCTGCTGTGGCGGCGCTGGCTCAGCCACGGTGTGATCGACGAGTTCTCCCGCGTCGAAGCGATCAAGGGCCAACGCGCGGCGAACGTCCTCACCGCCGTCAAGCCTCGCCGAGCCCAGGTCGGCGCGGCCCTGGCCGCTTGCACACCCGGTGAGTGGACCGACGTCGACACGCTCTTCCGCACCATGCGCAAGGCAGGTCACGATCCCAGGATCGCCCGCACCGAGCGCGCCCTGTGGAAGCTCTACCTGGAGGACCCCGAATACGGCAGCCTCGGCTACGACGGGTTCCACAACTGGGAACTCCTCCAAGGCCGCTACACCCTCGCCGTGTTCTTCGAGTACGCCGCGGTCCTCGGCCTGATCGACGTGGACTACCAGCCGCCGGTGGGCGCCCGCGACGACTACCGCGACAACTGGGGCGCCGACTGGACCGACTGCATCAGCCGCTACGACGGCCTCCTCGCCCTCCGCCTCAACCCGCTCGGCGCCTACGCAACCGGGCAGACCGCCACCTACATCCCCACCCTCGCACCGGCCGACACCGCCCCGAAGGATTCCGGCGGCCTGAAGGTCCTCCCCAACCACGACGTGGTGGCCCTCGACGGACTCGCCCCCGCCGAGATCCTTCTCCTCGACGCCTTCGCCGAGCGCACCGGCGACCGAGTGTGGTCCCTGACCTCCGCCTCACTGCTCACCGCCGTCGGCACAGGCCGCGACCTCGCCGAACTCCGCCGCCATCTGGAGGCCGCCGCTGGTCCGCTCCCGCAGACGGTCACCACGCTCCTGGACGATGCCACCCGCCGCGTCGGCCAGGTCCGTGACACCGGGCCAGTGCATCTCATCGAGTGCGCGGACCCCGCCGTCGCGGCCCTCCTCGCCACTGACCGCCGCACCCGCGCCCACTGCACCCGCCTCGGCGAACGCCACCTCGCCGTCCCCCTCGACAAGCTCCCCGCATTCCGCAGGTCCGCCCTTGCCCAGGGTTACCCCGTCGGCTGACACACGCCATCGCCACCGGTGCGGCCATCACGGTCGAGTACATCGCCGCCTCCGGCAACCGGCCCGTACGCACCCTCAGCCGCCTCGTGCTCGACCTGCCCTGCCTCAGAGCGGCGAGCGCGTCTTCACTCTCTCCCGCATCCACAGCGTCATGAGCGAACCGCACCAATAGGGAGATAGATGGTATCGATGGAGATAGTATCCCTGCCGAGACTATTACCATCGGGAGGCTTGCCATGCATCGCTTCATCGGGCGGGACCGCGAGCTGAACGTGCTCGGCAACGCCTTGCAGGTGGTTCACGATGCCGTCGGGGCGGCGAAACCGGGGCAGTGCATCCTCATGCGGGGAAGACGGCGGGTCGGCAAGTCCAGCCTCGTCGAAGAGTTCCTTCGGCGCACCGAGGTGCCGTACCTCTTCTTCACCGCGGCGGGCGGCACCGCGGAGGACGAGCTGACGGAACTGCTCGACGCCGTCGCCAGATCCACCCTCCCGGAACGGGAACTGTTCACGGAGGAGGCTCCAGAACAGTGGAACGCGGCGTTCAGGCTGCTTGCGGAGATCCTTCCCGACGACAGCCCGAGCGTGATCGTCATCGACGAAGTTCCCTATCTCATGGACCGCATCGACGCCTTCGAGGGCATGCTCCAGCGGGCATGGGACCGCCTGCTCAGCCGCAAGCCGGTGCTTCTCCTCCTGGTCGGGTCCGATCTGTCGATGATGGAGGCGCTGAACAGCTACGACCGCCCCTTTCACCAGCGGGGCCGGGAAATGGTCGTGGGGCCCCTGAACCCGGCCGACATCGGCGAGATGCTCGGCCTGTCTCCGGCGGCCGCGTTCGACGCCGCCCTGATCACGGGCGGTCTTCCACTGATCTGCGCCGAGTGGCAGGCCGGAACGGATGTCTGGGAGTTCCTGGGCGACTCGCTGGACAACCCGATCTCCGCTTTGCTGGTCTCCGCCGAGCGCTCACTGGCCGCGGAGTTTCCACCGCAGGCGATGAGCAGGGAGGTACTGCGGGCCATCGGAAGCGGGGAGCGAACCTTCACCAACATCGCGCGCGCGGCCGGCGGCATCGCCCACACGACTCTCACCCGAGCCACGGACGTCCTGACCGAGAAACGGGTCGTGGCCGCCGAGCTGCCGCTCTCACTGAGGCCGTCGAAGGAACGCCGCTACCGCGTGGCTGACCCCTATCTCCGGTTCTGGCTCGCATTTCTGGATCCGCACATGGCGGAGATCGAGCGGATGCGGGGAGATCTCACGCTGAGCCGGATCAAGGAGCAGTGGACGAGTTGGCGTGGCCGCGCGATCGAACCTCTCGTCCGGGAATCCCTCGCCCGGCTCCTGCCGGACGAGGACCTGCCCGCCGCTCCAGCGATCGGCGGGTACTGGACCCGCAGCAACGACGTCGAAATCGACCTGGTGGGCGCCGACCGGCAGCCGGTGGCCAAGCAGTTGCTCTTTCTCGGTTCGGTCAAGTGGCTGGAAAACTCCGCGTTCGACAACCACGATCTGGCCGCGCTGCAGAAGCACCGGGCGGCGATCACCGACGAGCCGGTACCGCTCGTGGCGGTCTCCCGCAGCGGGGTCGGTTGTTCCGGCCTTCAGGCGGTGTACGGCCCCGAGGACCTGCTCAGCGCCTGGCGCAGGGCGTGAGCAACGGCTGCACTCCTGTGGTTGCGGTTCTGGTTGCATTCACTGGTGTACGGCACCGTCCGGAAGCCCCACCCGACCCTGCTGCACCGCAGGTCAGAACGCCCCCGACCCACCCCGAACCCCCAGACGAACATTTGGAAAGCGTGTTGGGGGCAACCCCTCACGAGTTCGAATCTCGTATCCTCCGCAGTCGCCTGAACAGGCGAAACGAAGAGCCGGACCCCTCATTGTGGTCCGGCTCTTCGGCGTGCCCTGGTTGCAGTTTCGGTTGCATTTATAGGTGACATTTAGGACACATCCTCGAGCAGGAAAGGCGCACGCCCGCGTCCTACGGGGCGACCGGCGCAGACCCTGAGGAGCTTTGACACCGAACGCGGCCATGCCCCGCATCCGTCGATGCCTGATTCACCCATCGCGGGCCGGCCTGCGGCGACTCTGGCTTTCTCGGCGGATCCATGCGGATCTGTCCATGATCCCGGGACGATGTCGCGGTCATAGCCCGATCATCCGGACCTTGCTGCCGCACAGTCGGGTCATGTCATCGGCGTCCGACGTGAGGATGGCGACCGGGCCAGGCTGACGCAAGGCCGCTTCCGCGACGGTGGCGTCGATCGCGTACTTGTGGCCGTGCAGACCGGCGCCCTTGAGCAGTTGGGCCGCCGCCTTGGCCGCCGCCTCCGTGATCGGCTCCACCTTGACCCGGGAGAGCGCCCATTGCAGTCGGGGCAGGTTCACCCTGGCGTGGCTCACCTCCACGATGGTGTTGGCGCTGACGACAAGGTCCGCTCCGATGTCGTGGAACACCTGGAACATCGCCAGAACCTTCCGGTCCTGCGCCACCCAGGCCGACAGCCCTTCGCTGTCCAGGACGACGGTCTCGATGTGCCCGCTCACGCGGCGCTCGCGCCACCGGCGGCCTGCGTCGTACCGAAGATCCGCGCTCGCGCCTCGGCCAGCTCTTCCTCACTGAAGGCCCCGTACTCGTCCGTGTGGCTGCGCAGATCGGCCCCCAGGAGCTGGTGCCGGATCTGCCTGGCAACCGCTTCGGCCACATAGCCGGAGATGTTGTCCGTGATCTTCTTCAGCTCCGCCACCTGCTCGGTGGGGAGTGTCACCGTGATACGTGTGGTGTCAGCCATGGCGGCAAGCATACTTCGGTATGCACGCCATTTCCTCCCCTTTCCGCAGCCGGTCCGGTCAGCGGCAGTCGGGGCGACCGTCCCTTCCAGCGGGGGCTCAGCTGTACGACTCGCCAGTTCATCGGGCCCAGTAGCGGTACGCCTCGATCCACTGCCAGCCCTCGGGGGCGGGTTCCGGCAGGGGCAGGTCCAGAATTCCGATGTCCTGTCGGACCGATTCCCGGGCGCAGCGTGCGACCACGCGCCCGTCCTTGGCCAGATCGCCACCGACCACGCTCACCTCGACGCCGAGAACTGTCGTGGTGAACGGCACGGCAAGGGTCTCCTCGATCATCGTGAAGAAGCCGGTGAGTTGCTCATCCTCGCCGTAGGCGTCGACGGTGGCCTCTTCGATCAACGCCTCCAGCGCGGCTGGGGCGCAGGTGCTGCCATGGCCTCACCGTAGCGCTGCACCGTAGGGTTGAGGACCGGTTGTTCAGCAGCGGCTTATCCGTCGTGGCGCCGTCGCCAGCAGTCAAGCCGAGGCTCGCGGTTGCCAGCGTGTGACGTTGCCTGGTGGGGTTAGGTGGTCCGCGGCCCAGGGGAGGGTCCGGCAAGCGACAGGGCGGAAGAGAGTGGCACGAGTCGTCGTACGAGAGCCGAGTACGGGCGCGAGGAGCGCACCGCCGCTGGCCCGGCAGGAAACATCCGCCTTCGTGAGGGAGCTGCTCGGCGCCGGCTGGGCGGCGGTTTTCCTGCCCGGTGAGCCCGCCCGCCTCGGGCGGCTGCTGCTGTGGAAGCCGACCGGGGCAGCAGCCGGGGACAGTATGGCGCCCACCGGCCTTGAGACCGAGGTGGTGGAGCTGGTTCTGCCGCACGGCCGTTCGGTCAGGCGGCGAAAGGTGGAGGGTTACGTGGTGCCTGTCGCCGTCGCTGTCTCCGCCCTGGTCGATGCGGAGCCGACGCATCCCTCGGGCGCCGCCTGGCAGGCCGCCACTCGCTTCGCGCTGCGGCTGCTCGCCGACGGCCGCCTCCACCCGGCCCTCACCCCCGCCGGTTACGACACCTGGCAGGTGGGTCCCTTCACCGCCGCCCAGCGCCAGGCGCTGGACGCCCTGGCCGCCGCCTTCCCGCCCCACGCCCACTGCCTGCCCGAGCCTGGCCCCGCTCCGGTACGGATCGCCGAACCGGCCGCGCTGGTACGGCAGTTCTGCGACGCGGTCGCCGATGATCTGGTCCGTACGCCGGCCGCGCCGCTCGCCATGGGGGCGCTGCCGTACGCCTGGCGCGAAGCCCGCGCCGTGCCCGCCCTGCGTGAATGGGCCGAGGAGACCCAGGCGGCGCTCACCGCCGACGTCAGTGTCTCCCTGCGCGTCGACGTACCCGAAGGACGCCGACGGCAGTTCCGGGCCGTCCTGCAACTGCACACCGCGGCGGACCCGGCGCTCGTCATCGAGGCCGCACGACTCTGGAGCGAGCCGGCCGAGGTGGAGCGGCTACTCGGCCCGCGCGCCGAGACCGAGACCCTTCTCGCCCTGCGCCGCTGCGCCCGCGCCTGGCCCCCGCTGCGGAGGCTGCTCGACGATGCCGCTCCCGATCAGCTCCGGTTGACCGACGACGAAGCCTTCGATCTCCTCGGGGACGCCACGGACGCGTTGCTCGCGGCCGGTGTCGACGTGCACTGGCCGCGCGACCTGGTCAAGGCGCTCACCGCGACCGCGGAGATCGGGCAGCGCACCGCCCCCGGTTCCACCGCGGGCGGCCTGCTGGACACCGAGGCCCTCCTCGACTTCCGCTGGCAGGTCTCCCTCGGCGGCGAGCCGCTCACCGAGGCCGAGATGGATGCTCTCGCGGAGTCACGCCGTCCCCTCGTCCGGCTTCGCGACCAGTGGGTGCTCGCCGACCCGAAGCTGGTGGCCCGCGCCAAGCGCCGCCGGATGGAACCGCTCACCCCCATGGAGGCGCTCGGCGCCGCGCTGACCGGCGAGGCCGAGCGGGACGGTGACCGGGTTCCCTGTGCGGCGGTCGGTGCGTTCGGCGACCTGGTCGCTCGTATCCGCGATCCCGAGTCCCGCACCCCCGCGCCCCAGCCCGCCGCGCTCGAGGCCACGTTGCGCGAGTACCAGAAGCGGGGCCTGGCCTGGCTGGCCGAGATGTGCGCACTCGGCCTCGGCGGCTGTCTCGCCGACGACATGGGCCTGGGCAAGACCATCACCCTGCTCGCTCTGCACCTGCACCGCCAGAGCGACCCCGCCACCGCGGGCCCCACGCTCGTCGTCTGCCCGACCTCTCTGCTCGGCAACTGGCAGCGCGAGGCCGCCAGGTTCGCGCCTTCCATCCCCGTGCGCCGCTACCACGGCGGCGACCGCCACCTGAAGGACCTCGCCGATGACGAGA
This sequence comes from Streptomyces phaeolivaceus, assembly GCF_009184865.1. Classification (NCBI taxonomy): domain Bacteria; kingdom Bacillati; phylum Actinomycetota; class Actinomycetes; order Kitasatosporales; family Streptomycetaceae; genus Streptomyces; species Streptomyces phaeolivaceus. Next base: position 4,862,570 of record NZ_CP045096.1, read on the forward strand.
TCGTCCTGGTCACCTACGGCGTCCTGCGCCGCGACCGGGAGACCCTCACCGAGCACGCATGGTCGCTGATCGCCGCCGACGAGGCCCAGCACGTCAAGAACCCCTACGCCGTCACCGCCCGTGAGCTGCGTGCCCTGCCCGCCCGCGCCCGGGTCGCCCTCACCGGCACCCCCGTGGAGAACAACCTCTCCGAACTGTGGGCGCTCCTCGACTGGACCACCCCCGGACTCCTCGGCCCGCTCACGGCCTTCCGCGACCTGCATGCCCGAGCGATCGAGTCGGGCGAGGACCCACAAGCTGCCGACCGGCTGTCCCGTCTTGTCCGCCCGTTCCTGCTGCGCCGCAGGAAGTCCGACCCGGGCATCGCACCCGAGCTGCCCGCCAAGACCGAAACCGACCGCGTCGTCCCGCTGACGGCCGAGCAGGCGAGCCTGTACGAGGCAGTGGTCCGCGAAACCATGACGAAGATCGCCGAAGCCGAGGGCATCGCCCGCCGCGGTCTGGTTCTGAAGCTCCTCACCGCGTTGAAGCAGATCTGCAACCACCCCGCCCAGTACCTGCGCCAGTCGACACCCCTGCGCGGCCGGTCCGGCAAGCTCGACCTGCTCGACGAACTGATCGACACCATCACGGCCGAGGGCGAGTCGGTGCTGGTCTTCACCCAGTACAAGCAGATGGCGACCCTGCTGGAGAAGCACCTCGCAGAGCGAGGAGTCCCCACTCTCTTCCTGCACGGCGGTACCCCCGTCACCGCGCGCGAGGAGATGGTGGACCGCTTCCAGCGCGGCGAGGTGCCGGTGTTCCTGCTCTCCCTCAAGGCCGCGGGCACCGGACTCAATCTCACCCGCGCCACTCACGTCGTGCACTACGACCGCTGGTGGAACCCCGCCGTCGAGGACCAGGCCACCGACCGCGCCTACCGCATCGGCCAGGACAAGCCCGTACAGGTCCACAAACTCCTCGCGGAGGGCACCGTGGAGGACAAGGTGGCGAAGCTTCTCGAGTCCAAGCGCGCGCTCGCCGACGCCGTCGTCGGCTCCGGTGAGGCCGCCCTGACCGAACTGTCCGATGCCGACCTCGCCGAACTCGTCGCCCTGGGGAGGCAGACATGAGCCCTTCGTTTCCCGGCCAGCGCCGCGCGCCCGCTCGCGGCAGGCGTACCTTCGCCGCGACCTGGTGGGGCCAGGCATGGGTGACGGCCCTGGAGGACTCCACGCTGGACTCGGGGCGCCTGTCCCGCGGACGCACCTACGCCCGCCAGGGCATGGTCGGCGCCGTCACCATCGCCCCCGGCCAGGTCAAAGCCGCCGTCCAGGGCAGCAGGCCCCGCCCCTACCGCTCCGCCGTCCACCTGCCCGTCCTCACCGACCCTCAGTGGGACACCCTGCTCGACACGATCGCGGCCCGCGCCGGACATCGCGCGGCACTTCTCGACAACGAGATGCCCGCCGAACTCGTGGACGACGCCCGGCACGCAGGCGTCCCACTGCTCCCACTGCCCACCGAGCTCGATCCGGAGTGCTCCTGCCCCGACTGGGGATACCCCTGCAAGCACGCCGCCGCGCTCTGCTACGCCATCGCCGCCACCATCGACACCGACCCGTTCGTGCTCTTCGCGCTGCGCGGCCGCGGTCGCGAGGAGGTCTTCGCCCAGCTACGCGCACGCCGTACGGCAGCGCTGGAGACCGCCGCCCCACCGGCACCTGCCGGCACCCCGGCCGCCGCCGCGTACGCCCGCTGGGCCGAAGAGCCCCCCGAACTGCCCGAACTCCCGGAACCCACCGCCCACACCACAGCGCTGCCCCTCGCCCCGCCACCCGGCACCGGCCTGGCCGCCGCGGACCTGGAACGCCTCATGGCCCACGCCACCGCGCGCGCCGCCCGGCTCCTCGCGGGCGACACCGCCGACCTGCACCTGACCCAGTACCAGGACGCCGTCCGCATCGCCGCGAGCAACCCCGGACCCGAGTGGTTCCACCACCTGATCCAGAACACCGGCACCAAACCCACTGCCTTCGCACGCCTCACCCGCGCCTGGCGCCACGGCGGCCCCACGGGCATCACCGTCGCCGAACAGCCCTACGCCCCCGACCCGACGGTGATGAAGGCCGCCCGCACCGCCCTGGACGCGGCCCTCGCCGAGATGACCGACTCCCCCACACACCTCAGAACCTGGCGCAACCGCCTCACCCTCACCCACCACGGCATCCAGCTGCGTCTGGGCCCCGACGCCCGCTGGTACCCCTTCCTCCAGAACGACGACGGCGAATGGTGGCCCGCGGCACCAGCCGACAGTGACCCGGTCACCGCGCTCACCTCGGCCTGGTCGCAGAACGGGGAGTAAGGAGGCGACTCCCCGTTGACCAGGAACCACGAGCAGAAGCTGGACACACTCACACTGCTCCACTTCCGTGGTTGCGGTTCTGGTTGCGTTCATCGGCGCACAGCACCGTTCAGAGCCCCCGCCAGGACCAGCTGCACCGCAGGTCAGGACGTTGCCGTAGGCCCCGGAACCCCCAGACGAACATGTGGAAAGCGTGTTGGGGGCAACCCCTCACGAGTTCGAATCTCGTATCCTCCGCCATTGCTCTCACCGGGCAATACGTCGAAGGGCCCCACCGTTCACGGGCCCTTCGACGTTGGTTGTTGCGGCCGGGTGGTGGGCGTCGTGGTCAGTGGGGTGGGGGCCGGTCCGAAGGCTCGGGGGTGGTGAGGCGGCGGTAGGCGGCTCGGGCCTGGAGTAGGCGGGCGAGGGTGGTGCCGGTCAGGGCCGCGGTGAGGAGGCAGACCAGCCAGACCGTGTCGCGCGGGTTGGTCCAGGTCAGGACGCCTGCCGGGGGGATGGCGAAACCGTTGAGGAAGAGCCAGCACAGGGCTGCCGTGCCCGGGGCCGCGGTGAAGCGGGCGTACGCGCCGAGGAGTGCGGCGAGCAGGGACAGCGCGACCAGGGCCAGGCCGGGGCGGTCCGTTCCGACCAGCGCGTTGTGCACGGCCACCAACGCCATCGCACCCCCGAAGGCCGTGGCCCACACCAGGGGCGTGGCCACGGGCTGGGGGACCGGGCGGGGGCCGCTCCCCAGGGACACCCACTGGATCACGGACGCCCTCCGGGGGTTTCGGACACCTGCGCCTCGGGGGTCCTGGGAGTCACGGAGGTCACGGCGGTCCGGCTCGTTCGGGAAGGCACCTGGAGCTGGAGGGGGATGGGTATCGCCTTCGTGGTGCGGGGGGCCAGGGCGGCCGGGCCATGGCTCGTGGGGGTGTCGCCGCCGTGCTTCGGCGGGGCGTCCGCCGCGGGGGTCGGGGGGACACCCGTGGGGGTCATGGTGGTGGGTCCTTTCGGTCCGGTCAGCCCTCGGGGCGGGGCGTGGTGCGGCCGATCCGGGTTTGGGGCCGGGGCCGGGGGTTGGTCGAAGGGGGATTGGTCGAAGGGGGATTGTTCCATCGGAGGTTGGTCTCGCGGTCGGGGGGACGGTGAACCGTCGGTCAGGGTCTGTGGGCGGTCGCCGTGGTCGGTCGGCGGGCGTCGTGGTCGGTCGGCGGGCGTCGTGGTCGGTCGGCGGGCGCCGTGGTCGGTCGGCGGGCGCCGTGGTCGATCGGCGGGCGCCGTGGTCGATCGGCGGGCGCCGTGGTCGATCGGTGGTCTCGGGGGCGGTGGAGGGTTTTCGGGGTCTCGTTAGGGTGGCACCGACGGTTGTCCGACGACATATCCGAATCAGACAGGGGGCCAGCCGTGGGTGCTCCGCGCCTCAGCAGTACGCCGTTGCCGGGTATCGGGGTCCGCTACGACCTCACGACCAGGGAGCAGCGGCGGATCTCGGTGGTCGCTCATCGGGACGGTGCGCGGACGTTGAGCGCGTACCGGCAGGACGATCCGGACGCGTGCGCGCTGTCGCTGCGGCTGACGTCGGGGGAGGCGACCGCCCTCGTCGACGCGCTGGCACCGGACCACCACAGCCCGAATCTGCTGTCCACCACGGAGTTGGGGCTGGTCGCGGAGCGGATCGAGCTGGCGTCGACCTCGCACTGGAACGGGCGCGTGCTGGGCGACACCCGGATGCGGACCGAGACGGGCGCGTCCATCGTGGCCGTACTGCGGCGGGCCGAGGCGATTCCGTCGCCGACGCCGGACTTCCGGCTGGCCGGCGGTGACACGCTCATCGTGATCGGCACCCGGGAAGGCGTGGAGACGGCCGCCGCGATACTCGGGCGGGAGTGAGCGGTTCATGTACGTCTCCGTCTCCGGCGCCCTCTCCGCCCCCGGCGCCGTCTCCGCTCAGGCCGCCGCCGAGTCCGCCTCGCACTCCTCCGCCGTGTTCCTCGTCGAGTTCGGCGCGATCATCCTCGGGCTGGGGCTGCTGGGGCGGTTCGCGGGGCGGTTCCAGTTGTCGCCCATACCGCTCTATCTGCTGGCCGGGCTGGCGTTCGGGGAGGGCGGGCTGCTGCCGCTGGGGACCAGTGAGGAGTTCGTGGCGATCGGCGCCGAGATCGGCGTGATCCTGCTGCTGCTCATGCTCGGCCTCGAATACACGGCCAGCGATCTCGTCTCCAACCTCAGGACCCAGTACCCGGCCGGACTCGTCGACGCCGCCCTCAACGCCCTCCCCGGCGCCGCCATGGCCCTGCTCCTCGGCTGGGGACCCGTCGCCGCCGTCGTCCTCGCCGGAGTCACCTGGATCTCGTCGTCAGGCGTCATCGCCAAGGTCCTCGGCGACCTCGGGCGGCTCGGCAACCGCGAGACCCCGGTCATCCTGAGCATCCTCGTCCTCGAAGACCTCTCCATGGCCGTCTATCTGCCGATCGTCACCGCGCTGCTGGCCGGGGCCGGTCTGGCGGCCGGCAGCGTGACCCTGGCCATCGCGCTCGGTACGGCCGGGATCGTCCTCCTCGTCGCCGTCCGCTACGGGCGGCACATCTCCCGCTTCGTCTCCAGCGACGACCCCGAGAAACTGCTGCTCGTCGTGCTGGGGGTGACGCTCCTCGTCGCCGGGCTCGCGCAGCAGTTGCAGGTGTCGGCGGCCGTCGGCGCGTTCCTCGTCGGCATCGCGCTGTCGGGTGAGGTCGCCGAGGGCGCGCACAGTCTGCTGGCGCCGCTGCGGGATCTGTTCGCCGCGGTCTTCTTCGTCTTCTTCGGGCTGCACACCGACCCCGCCAGCATTCCGCCCGTGCTGCTGCCCGCGCTGGTACTGGCCGTCGTCACCGCACTCACGAAGATCGCCACCGGCTACTGGGCCGCGCGCCGGGCCGGGATCTCCGCGAAGGGGAGCTGGCGGGCGGGCGGCACGCTCGTCGCGCGCGGCGAGTTCTCCATCGTCATCGCCGGACTCGCCGTCACCGCCGGCATCGAACCCTCCCTCGGCCCCCTCGCCACCGCCTACGTCCTCATCCTCGTCATCGTCGGCCCACTCACCGCCCGCTGGACCGAACCGGTGGGGATGTGGCTCACCGACCGCCTGCACCGACCTGCGACGACGGGATCGGGAGAGAGCGGATCGGGAGAGAGCGGATTGAGTGAGGGTGGATTGAGTGAGGGTGGATCGGGAGAGGCAGGGGCCGGGGCAGGGGAGGGCGCATCCGGCGGGGACGGTACGGCAGTGGGCGCGGCCGACCGAGCTTGAGGGGACAGGGCCACAGGGGGCAAGGGACGAAGGGCAGGGGGCAGGGAGCAGGGGGCTCCTCTTCCCCCGCCCCCACCCTCGCGCGCGTGCCCTAGCTAGCCCTAGGCTAGCCCTCCCCGTCCCTCTCGCCCTTGGCGGAGCCCGTCCCCTCGGTCTTGGCGGAGCCCGTCCCCTCGGTCTCGTCGAAGCTGGCGAAATACGCCGCGGCCATGTCCTCGTCGGCGTGGCCCTGGGCGGCGGCGCGGGTGAGGCGGGCGGCGCCGGCGGCGGCCACGTCGAGGCGTACGCCGTGCTGTCGGCCGGCCTCGACGATCAGGTGGGCGTCCTTGGCGGCCGTGGAGACGGCGAAGGAGGCCGGGGAGAGACCGCCGTCGAGGATGAGCGCGGACTTGGCGCGCAGATAGCCCATGTCGAGCGGGCCGCCCTCGATGATCTCGAAGAAGGACCCCGGGTCGACGCCGAGGGCCTGGGACAGGGCCAGGACCTCCCCGGCCGCGTTGGTGGCGGCGAGCACCCAGCTGTTGGCGACCAGCTTGAGCCGGGTAGCGGTGCCGGTCGCGCCGTCCTCGCCGGTCCAGACCGTGCGGGCGCCGACCGCGTCGAAGACGGGGGTCACCGTCTCCCGGCCCGCGACCGGCCCGGCCGCCAGCACCGTCAACTGCCCGGCCTCCGCGGGCTGCCGGGTGCCGAGGACCGGGGCGTCGTAGAAGACCAGTCCGTGTTCGGCGGCCAGCGCGGCCAGATCGGCTACGGCTTCGAGCCCGGCGGTGGTCGACTGGACCCAGACCGTGCCCGGACTCAGCGCGGGCGCCGCCTCGCGGATCACGTCCCGGGCGGCGGCACCGTCGTACAGGATCGTGAGGACGACGTCGGCACCCCGTACGGCCTCGGCCGGGCTGTCGGCGACGTACGCGTCGTCGGCGGCGAGCGGCTCGGCCTTCGCGTGGGTGCGGTTCCACGCCCGTACGGTGTGACCGGCGCGGACGAGGTTGCGGGCCATCGCGGCACCCATGATGCCGGTACCCAGGACACTTACGGTGAGCTTGTCGGTCATGACGTCAACTTCCTGAACTTCCTGCCGCGTACAGTGCGTTGATTCTTCTAAGTGTTATCAGCCCGGGGCGGGCCGGAGGCCGGTACGACACCGGGCGCCGTCTCGGTCACTTGGAGGCCGCGGTGACGAGGCCGTCGAGCCAGGCCTGGTGGCCGTTGAGCATCGGGTTGGGGCGCTCCTGGGCGAGCGCGGCGGCGGGGGCGCCGATCTGGGTCCCGGTACGCCCTCCGCCTGGGCCTGGAACTCGACGACGTGCGCGGCGAGGGGCGGGAAGCCGAAGGTGCCGAAGGTGAACGCCACGTCCGTCCTCAGCTCGGGGCCGTCGCCCTCGGGGAAGGAGATGTCGGCGACGTTGTCGTAGTACGACTCCCAGGTGGAGGTGTCGGTCAGGTACCGCCAGACCTGGGACGCCGTGATGTCCCTTACGACGACCTCGTTGGAGACGAAGTTGTCGCCGGTGCCGGGGAGGTAGCGGTCGGGCCAGGTGATGGCGTTCTGGACGGTGGGGGTGGTGTTGGTGTTGGTGGTCATGACACGAAGGTAGGTTCGGAAGGAATCGGAGTACCAATAGGAAGGTCCATTCCTGATATCGGGACTCCGATGAGTCGGGGGCTCGGGCCGCCGCTCCGGATCAGTGGCCGGTGGCAGACGATCAGGACACTTTCCCGGCCGGGCCGCATGCGTGGGCCGCACCATGGGAAGAAGACCGAACCACGAATACCGGCCGGACGTCCGACGCCGGACATCCGACGCCGGACGCCGGACGCCGGACGCGAGGGTTTGAGAGAACGGGCGGGTGAGCGAGTGAGGGGCAACGGCACGAACGCGTCCGCCATGCACGCGGAGGAGCCGGACGGGCTCACGAGCGGTGGCGGCCTCGACGTACGGCCGGCCGGTCTCGACGTCCGGCCGGCCGGTCTCGACGTACGGCCGGCCTCCGGGTACATCGGCGCCGACATCCACGGCGTCGACCTCGCGGGTCCGCTCGACGACGCGACCGTCGCGGGTGTCCGCGCGGCGCTGCTCCGCTGGAAGGTCGTGTTCTTCCGGGGGCAGAAGCTGGACCACGAGGGGCAGATCGCGTTCGCGCGCCGCTTCGGGGAGCCGATCCGGCTGCGTTCGCGGGGTTCGGTCTCGCCCGCCGGGCACCCCGAGATCGAGACGACGGCCGACCGCCAGGAGCTGGGCCGCAAGCACGGCATGGACCAGGCCGAATGGCTGGAGCGCCGCCGTCACTCCACCCTCCGCGGCTGGCACGCCGACCACACCGCGCGTATCGACCCGCCCGCCCTGACCCTGCTCCGTGCCGAGCGGGTGCCCCCGTACGGCGGCGACACCACGTGGGCCAACCTCGCCGCCGCCTACGCGGGTCTGTCCGAGCCGGTGCGCCGGTTCGCCGACGGGCTGCGCGCCGAGCACCGGCTCGGCGTCGGCTATCTCGCCCGGTCCGGCCCCGACCCGTATCTCCGCCATCTCCAGGACCACCAGGTCGCGTCCGTCCACCCGGTCGTGCGCGTCCATCCCGAGAGCGGGGAGCGGATCCTGTACGTCAATCCGTACTACGTCGAGAACATAGTGGACGTGACCAGGGCGGAGAGCCGGCTCCTCCTTGAGATGTTCGTCGAACAGATCACGCGGCCCGAGTACACGGTCCGCTTCCGCTGGGAGCCGGGGTCGGTGGCCCTCTGGGACAATCGCGCCACCGTCCACCTGGCCCCGAGCGACACGGCCCACCTGGACTTCCCGCGCATCATGCACCGCGTCATGGTCGCGGGGGACCCGCCGGTCGGCGTGGACGGCACCCCGTCGAAGTCACTGTGCGGCGCGCCGCTGCATGAGCGGGCGGGGTAGCCGCCGGGGGGAAGCGTACGGTCGGCCGGCCCGATCACCTCAGCCGACCCGGCCGGCCAGGGAGCCGGCTAGCTCACCCGTACCGACTTCTCCACCGTGACCTGGTCGATCTCCGTCGTGCGGACCGTGAGCTTCATCGTCCACTTGCCGGGGAGCGGGAGTTGGAGGGTGTCGGTGGCCCAGTAGCCGCCGCGGTCGGTGAGCTTCGCGTCGATCGGGCCGATCTTCTGGGACTTCAGGGTGAAGGTGAGACGCAGCTCGGGGACGGTCGCGATGCCGTCGTCGGGGCCGAAGACCACGGCCTGGACGGAGTTCTTGCCCACGCGCCCCGGGCCGAGGTCGATCTGCACCTTGCCGTGGCCGTTCGGGGTACCGACGTCGAACGGAACCGTCGACGAGGAGGCCGTGACCCCACCGGCCGCCGCGCCCGCGCTCTCCTTGGCGATCTCCGCCGCCGCGCGACCCGGCAGGGTTCCCGTCAGCACGGTGGTGATCACCAGGACGATCACCGCGACCGTGAACTCCGCGAGCACGGAACGCCGAAGGGCCTGGCGGGGCGGATCGGCCCACGTCGGGTCCTCGTCCAACAAGGTCTCATCCGATGAGACCTTGTTGGACGAGACCTTGTTGGACGGGACCTCGTTCGATGAGTCGTCGTTCGGTTTGTCCCCGGCCGATGAGTCCGTCGTCGTCGAGTCCCCCGTCGTCGAGTCCGACGGCACCTCGCTCTCGACGGCACCCACCCGCTCGGGCACCCGCGCCGCCACCGCCACCGCCACCGCCACCGCCGCGGTCACCCGCTCGTCGGCCTCGGCCTGTTCACCGGCCTCGGTCTCTTCACCGGCCGAGGCCGTCGCCGAGGTCGCCGTCCCCAAGCGGCCCGTCCAGCGCCGTGAGAACGCCGCCGCCACCAGCAGGAGCAGTACCGCGACCAGCTTGGCGACGAGGACCTCCCCGTACGCCGTGGAGGTGAGGGCGGACCAGGAGCCGAGGCCGCGCCAGGACTGGTAGACGCCGGTGACGACGAGGACGATCACCGAGAGGAAGGAGAGCCGGGAGAAACGGTTGACCACGGCGGCCGACAGGGTCTGCGGCGCCCGGTACAACACGGTGAGCAGCGCGGTCAGCCCGCCCAGCCAGACGGCCATGGCGAGCAGATGCAGCACGGAGGACGTCATCGCGACCGGCACCTGGATCCCGGCCGAGGCATGCTCGGCGGCGGCCCAGGTCCCGGCGAGGCCGACGGAGATCAGCGCCCCGCACACGAGCGCGCCCCTGCCCCACGCCTCCTCGCGCTCCCCCGCCGCACCCTGCTCGCCCCGCCGGCGTACGCGTACGAGCAGGAGGGCGGCCAGCGCGAGCAGCGCGAGCCGGGCCAGCAGGGCGAGTCCCGGCCGGCTGACCAGCGTCTCGCGCAGGACGGTGAGGTCGAGGACGGTCCCGACGCCGCTGCCCCGCTCGTACGGACCGCGGAGCAGCAGCAGTACCGCCGAGGCCAGCAGCAGGGCCAGCCAGCCCGACATCAGCAGCTTGCGCAGCGCCTCGCTCGGGCGTCCGAGCACGATCGCGAGGAAGAACGTCACGCCGATGAGCAGGGCGAGGGCGCCGTACGCGAAGTAGCGGGTGATGTCGTAGAGGGAGGAGGTGAACGGGTCCTCGGTGAGGTCGGCGGGGAGGACCGCGGCCGTCGCGGACGGTTCGCCGATGGAGAAGATCAGGGCACCCGAGATGGGGTGGCTGTCGGCGGAGACCACCCGCCAGGCGATCGTGTACGTGCCGTCGTCGAGGCCGGCGGGGAGGGTGACACGTGCCGTGTCGGCCCGGCCGCCCGCGCGTCCCGGCTTGCCGGTGTCGACGGCCCGGTTCTCCGGGTCGACGACGCGGAGGGAGTCCTCCAGGAGGCTTACCGACTCGGTGAAGCGGAGGGTGATGTCCCGGGGGGCGGTGTCGAGGACGCTTCCGTCGACGGGGTCGCTTCCCTTCAGTGCGGCGTGCGCGGACGCGGTACCCGCCCCGCCGAGGAGGAACAGGACCAGCACGGTGCCCAGCAGCACCACGCGCTGAAGACCTCGCCCCCGGCCGCCGCCGAGACGGCCTTGGCCTCCGGCACGGGCTCCGTCACGGCCGCCGTCTCGGCCTGTGGCCCCGCCGGTTCCGCCGTCTCGCCTCGCGCCTCTGTCTCCGCCGCTGTTCCTCGCGGCCCCGACTCGGGTCGCGCCCTCGTGCCTGCCCTCGTCCCTGTCCTCGTCCTCGACTGGGTCGCTGTACCTGCCTCGGTCCACGTAGTGCTCCGGATCCACGGTCGCCGGCTCTCGGACTCCTCGAACAGGTACGCACGCCACGAACGCCGCGTTCAACGCGATCCGCACCGACCCACCCCCCACACCTCCTCCGGATCTTCCGGATCTTCCGGATCTTCCGGACACCCCGGGGCCCTACGCCCGCCCCAGCCGCCCTATCTCGGCAGCCCGGTCCGGATACCGCCGCACCAACTCCACGGCGTCCCCGTGCTCGTACCCCTCGAAGGTGAACCCCGGCGCCATCGTGCACCCGAACAACGTCCAGCCCGCACGTCCGCGATCGCCATCGCCATCGCCATCGGCATCGCCATCGCCATCGGCATCGCCATCGCCATCGGCATCGGCGTCGGCGTCGGAGTCGGCGTCGGAGTCGGCGTCGGCATCGGAGTCGGAGTCGGAGTCGCCATCGTCCTGGACCGACGCCCCCATCCAGGTCCCGGCGGGCACGACGTACTGCACATGCTGCCCGTTGAGCACGTCCGGCCCGAGGACGACGACCCGTGAGGAGCCGTCGGGGGCGAGGAGCAGCATCCGGAGCGGATCGCCGAGGTGGAAGTGCCAGATCTCGTCGCCGGGCAGCCGGTGCAGCGCGGAGCGGTCGCCGGGTTCGGTGGTGAGCAGGGCGACGATCGCGGTCCCCTCCGGCCGCCCGTCGCCCCGCTCGGGCCCCGCCCACGTCTGCCGGAAACGACCCCCTTCACGCGGTATGGGCTCCAACTCGTAGTGCGCTATGAGGTCTTCGGCAGTCACAGGGGCCACAGGAGATGCGGGAGTCAGGGGAGTCATCCGCCAGAGGCTACGCCCGACATCCGAACTACCGACCGAACACGGTCTCCCTCCTCAGGAACGCCAACCGGGCCCGCTTCTCGGGCAGATACACCTCCGGCAGGTCGATCTCCGGCAGTACGACGACCGGTCCGCGCTCGAACCCCTGCCGTGCGAACCGCGCGATCGCCCGCTCGTTCCGCTCGTCCGGATCGACGACGACCCGCGGCCGGTCCAGCCCGATCAGCACATACGAGGTGAAGGCCGCCAGCACCGCGGACGACCACCCCGGCCGCCCTCCGCCGTCCCCGGCGGGCGCCAGCAGCACATGGACGCCGATGTCGCCGGGCTCGACCTCGTAGCACTCGCCGACCCGGTCGGCCTCCGGCTCGTACGTCTGCAGCAGCCCGACGGGCTCGCCGTCGTGCACCGCGAGATAGGCGTGGTGGGTGTCGAAGGCCTCCAGGCCCTCGTACACCTCCCGCACCTGTTCTTCCGTGAGCCCGTTCATGCCCCAGAACTCGGCCCTCGGCTCGCTCACCCAGCCATGGACCACCTCGGCATCGGCCTTCGCGTCCAGGGGCAGGATCCGCACGGTCCCGAACCCGTCGACCACCTGCTCATGAACGGCCACGCGATCGCCGTACGACTCGACGGTCCCGTCGGTGTCAGTGGTCATGGCGCTTCTCCTCGCTGCTGTCACGGTTGCTCTCGCCGCCCCCGTCCCCGTCTCTGCTGTCCCCGTCCCTGTCCCCGCCCTCGCCCTCGTCCCTGGTGAGGCGGTCCCAGTCGGTGACGACCGGGACGAGGTCTCCCCTGAGCCACAGGGGAAGCTGATCGCGGTGGTGGGCCGAGCCGCCCGCGCCGGACGCGCCGAACGGCACCACCCAGAGGCTGTCCTCACGCCGGGCCAGGTCCCAGACGTAGCGGGCGGCGGGCCCGCGCGCGCTGAGGTCGGTGATGCCGGGGACGGCGGAGGTGCAGAGCACACAGTCGTGGTCACCGCCGAGCCCCGGCTCGCGCGGGGCGCTCCCGTCGTCCGCGGGGAGCGCGCGCCACGGCACGAGCCGGTGGCTGTCACCCCAGCGCCGCCCGGACTCCGCGCCGGCGACCTCCTCCAGCGCCTCCCGTACGAGCGTCGCGCGGTCGATGCCGTACAACTCCTCGGCCCTGAGCAGGTGTTCGAGCGCGAACCCGATCCGTACGGTGAGCGAGAGCCACGGCCGGAAGACCTCGGGGTACGTCGGCGGCACCGCCAGCCCCGCGAAGGCGGGCTCCACCGCGAGCCGCCGTACGACCGCCCCGCGCAGCGCCGCGTACGACGCCGCCTCGGCGCTGTCGGCCTCCATCCGCCGGTCCCAGCGCAGGAGCCGGTCGCGGAGCGCGGCGGCGGCCGGGGTGAGCGTCACGGGCTCGCCGGGGCCGCCCGGGGGCGTGCGGGTGACATCGGCGAGGGCGGTCAGGTGGTCCAACAGGGGCCCGGCGGAGGCCAGTTGGGTGTCCATGTGGAGGGTGGGCATGTCCGGGGCGGACCATACGTCCTTCTCGTCCAGCATCGCGCGGATGCGCTCTGCGCGGTGCGGCGGGGCGAACTCCACGCCCAACGGGGTCGCCGGACCACGCTGGTTGGCCATCACCGCGACACCGTCCTCGACCGTGCCGTACGGCGTCTCGTGCCACCCCTCCCACGCGTGCCCCGGCTCCCAGGCGGCGACCACCCGCGTCCGGTTGGCCAGGCTCCGCACCGGCACCCGGCCCGCCACCCGGTGCAGCACCCCGCCCCGCGTGTCCGCGGCCTGGACGACGTTCACCGGCTCGGCCCACCGGTCGAACGCCCGGTCCACATCGGCGACTTCCCGCGCCCGGAGGAGGGGGAGCAGCGCGCCGAAGCCGAGGTCCTCGGTGACGCGCGGCGGATAGCGGAGGCTGAGGGGGCCGACCGGTTCGGGGGCCGCAGGGTCCGGTTGGGAGCGAGGGTCCGGGCCGCCGATGACGACCGGGCCCCGCGCGGTCTCGATCACCTCCACCTCCACGGGCTCCCCGCCCGCGACCTCGACGACCTCCACATGCCGGTGCACGGCCCGCCACACACCATCCGGATCGAGCGCCTCGACGACGCTTCCGTCACCCCCGTCACCCCCGTCACCCCCGTCACCTCTGCCACCCTCGCTCTCCTCGCCGTGGCCGTCGCCGTGGCGGAGCCGCTCCCGGTAGAGGTCCTGGTAGTCGGCCATCGCGTTGGTGATGGCCCAGGCCACGTCTCCGGTGTGGCCGAAGTGGGCGATGCCGGGCACGCCCGGGACGGCGAGGCCGACGACGTCGAACTCGGGGCAGGAGAGGTGGATCTGCTGGTAGACGCCGGGTTCCTCGATGAACCGGTGCGGATCACCGGCGATGACGGCCTGCCCGGTGGTCGTCCGGGTCCCGTCGACGAGCCATCCGTTGCTGCCGGAGCCGGCGGGCCCGTCGGTGGCGAAGAGCCCGACCGCGTCGGCGCCGAGATGCCGTACGGCCTCCTCGCGCCAGAGCTTGGCGGGGAACCCGGCGAACAGGATGTGCGTGGCGAGCCAGACGCCGAGCGGATGCCAGGGCTCCCAGCGCCCGGGGGCGACCCCGGCGCGCTCGAACTCGGGCGCGCGCCGGCTCCCCTCACCCAGCCCGTCGTTCACGCCCTCGACGTACGCCCGGACCCAGTCGGCGGTCTCCGGGTCCGTTCTCTCCAGCCGGGCGAAGCATCTTCGGGCCGTGTCGGCGAGACGGGCCTGTCTCGCGAACCGGTCCCAGCCGAGGGAGTCGGCGCCGAGGAAGGCGGCCGAGGTGCCCTGGACGCGATGGCGTTCGACCTCCAGTTGCCAGGCACGGTCGACGGCCGTGACCCGGCCCTGGGCGTGGGCGAGCGCGCGGGCGTCGGCGGCACGGAGGTGCGGGATGCCCCAGGCGTCGCGATACGTCCCGTGTCCCCCGTGGCTCACACCGTCGGCCCGAGCCCGGCCCGGCACCCGCGCCCGCGCCCGCGCACCGTTGTCCCGCATCCCAGCATCCCGTCCCTAAATTAGGTTAGCCTCACCTAAACAATCCGTGATCGAAGCGTACGTGAAGGGTGCAGAAGCCATGGGGCAGGGGCACGGCTGGGAGGGAGCGGTCCTCAAACTGCTCCGCGGGAAGGACTTCGTCTTCACGGTGACCGGTGCGGAACAGGTCACCGAGCACTACCGCCGGATCCATCTCACCGACGGCGGCATGCTCGGGGTGACCGGGGTCCACCCGACGATGTGGGTACGGCTCTGGTTCGACGCCGCCGGCAAACCGCATCAGCGGGCGTACACCCTCGTCGACCCCGACCCGGCCGCGGGCGCGTTCAGCCTGGAGTTCGCCCTCCACGACGGCCACGCCAGCGACTGGGCCCGCGCCGCGCGGCCCGGCGACACCATCGAGGCCACGGTCCACGGCACCGCCTTCACCGACCCGGACCCGGCCCCCTCCCACATCCTCGCCATGGGCGACCCGGCCTACCTCCCCGCCATCAACTCCCTCCTCACCGCCCTCCCCTCGGCCCCGGCGACGATCTGGTTCGAGACATCGGCCGCACCGGAAGCCGAGGACGAGACCGAAGGCAAAACCACGGGCAAAACCACGCGCGGTACCGCGAGCGACACCGGCGGCGACACCGGCGGCGCGACCGGTGGCGCGACCGGTGGCGACACCGGTGGCGAGACCGGTGGTCTCCCGCTCCGCCTCGACCCGGCCCGTCACGACTTCCGCCCGGTGCCCCGGGAGAACGCCGGCGCGCGCCTGCTCAGCCAGGTGAAGACCGATGTCCCCGCCCTCCTCGCGGACACGCCCGACCCTTACGTCTGGATCGCCTGCGACACCGCGACGACCCGCTCCCTGACGGCGTACTTCCGCAAGGAACTGGGCCTGCCGAAGCAGCGCATGCACGCGCTGGGCTACTGGCGCCCATGACCACCCGCGCCGCCGCACGGCCCGCCCCCGGCGCATCGGCCGGGTCGGCCGGGGCCGGGCTGCGCAGAGCCGCCCGGCGCGCGATCATCGGGGCATGAACGTCACCCTTCACCTCGCCCAGGACCCCGAGGCGGACGAGCTTCTCGGGCGCAGTCCGCTCGCCGCGCTGGTCGGCATGCTGCTGGACCAGCAAGTGCCGATGGAGTGGGCGTTCAAGGGCCCCTGGACCCTCGCCCAGCGGCTCGGCGCGGACGACCTCGACGCCCACGAGATCGCGGCGAAGGACCCGGAGTCCTTCGCCGCGCTGCTCTCCGACAAGCCGGCGGTGCACCGTTACCCGGGCTCCATGGCGAAGCGGATCCAGCAGCTGTGCCAGTACCTCGTGGACCACTACGACGGTGACGCGAGCGCGGTCTGGCAGGACGCGGCGACCGGCGCGGAACTCCTCTCCCGCCTCGAAGCCCTCCCCGGCTTCGGCCACCAGAAGGCCCAGATCTTCCTGGCCCTCCTCGGCAAGCAGCTCGGCGTCCACCCCACCGGCTGGCGCGAGGCCGCCGGCTCCTACGGGGACGCCGACTCCTTCCGCTCCGTGGCCGACATCAAGGGCCCCGACTCCCTGGCCAAGGTCCGCGCCCACAAACAGGAGATGAAGGCAGCCGCCAAGGCGGCGAAGGCCTCCGGCAAGTAACCACCGCCCCGGCCTCTCCCTCTTCTCCCCGGCCCACGCCTACGCCTACGCCGAGCGAGCGGATCCCCACCCCACCCGGTGCACACCCCCACCCCACGGGAAACCATCCCCCGTGCACCCCGCCCCCCGCCCCGCCGTCGCCACGGAGTCCCTCCGTGCCCGAGCGCGGCGGACAGCCCGGCGCGGAGCCTGGCTGAGGGTGCTCACCCTGACCGTCGCCCTCCTCGCCCTGCTCGCCCCCCTCACCCACACCACCACGCACGGCGCCCACGCCCTCCCGCCCGCGCTCTCCGGCGAACCCCCGACCGCCGAGTACGACCTGCTGGAGACGGCCCCGCGCCCCCCGACCCGCCACACCCCGCGCCCGGCCGCGCCACCCCGCCCTACCGTCGCCGCGTCCCCCCACACCCCACCGGCGCCCTCGCACCGGCGCCACCGCCTCCGCGCCGCGCCCCGCCCGAGGCCGTCGCACCCGCCGTACGCCCTGCACGCCCTGCGCTCCGTGGTCCTGCGCTGCTGAGCGAGCCCCGGCTCCCTCCCCTCCCCAGCACCGCAGAACCACCATCCACAGCCCGCACGTGACAGGACAGGACGGACACCTCCATGCCCGCAGACCCCTATACGGTCCTGCGCGCACTCCTCCACGCGGAGGCCCTGCGCAGCACCCCCAAGCCGACCCCCGAACGGACGGCCCCCGAAGACCACCGCACCCCGCCGACCACGGACGAACACCCCCCGAGGCGCCCGGACCGCAACTGACCCCCCTCCCCCCACCACCGGAAGCCCGAAGCCCGAAGCCCGACGACGAACGCCCTGGAACGCCCTGGAGCCCACCGGCCCCAGGGCGTTCCCCTACCGCCCCCTCCTACCGCCTACCACCCCCGCCTCCCGCGCCCGCCCCTCCGGCGCCACCCCGTACTCCACCGGCCCCATCAACGACTCGGGCGCCCGAAGCCGCGTCGCGGCCACCGGTGTCGGCGCGCCCTTCTCGCTCAGCACCGACACCAGACCCAGCGCGCCACCCCCAGCGTCGGCGCCACCCTCCGGCCTGTCGGCGGCCACCACGGCCGGGGTGATCCTGCGGGCGGCGTACCCGGAGGCGATCTCCAACGCCTCCCGGGGCAGGGCCCCGGTCGCGGACGCGGAGGTCGACGCGGGCCGGGTGTCACTCATCGTCACTCACCTCGGTCGGGGCGGATTCCTCATGGCCGACTCCTCGCGGCGGACTCCGCGCGCCCCCGAAACGCCCCCACCGAGCACCCATGACCGCCACGGGACCCTCACAGAATTACCGATTTAACCCGTTTGGTGGCACCTTTTCCAGGGTCGCACTCCGTCGCCATGGCTGCGCCCGGAACGTCTTGGCCGGTAGGCTTTCCGTGTGATCTTCAAGCGCATCGGAAACGGCCGGCCGTACCCCGACCACGGCCGGGAAAGCACCCGGCAGTGGGCGGACGTCGCGCCGCGCCCGGTCCGCCTCGATCAGCTCGTGACGACCAAGGGGCAGCTGGACCTGGAGACCCTCCTCGCCGAGGACTCCACCTTCTACGGCGACCTCTTCGCGCACGTGGTGAAGTGGCAGGGCGATCTGTACCTGGAGGACGGCCTCCACCGCGCGGTCCGCGCGGCCCTCCAGCAGCGCCAGGTGCTGCACGCGCGCGTCCTCGAACTGGACTAGCCCTCGGGCGGCGGGCGCCGGGACAGCCGCCGCGGGCGGCCTTCACCCACACACCGGCGGTCGCCGGTTGGCCCTTTCGGGTTGGACCGCAGCGCGGTGAATGATCATCTAGTAGGCATCGCCGTCCAACGGCACTACGCTGCGCCCATGAGCATGCTGACTCCTCCTGGCATGGGCGGCCAGTACCGGATCACGGGGGACAAGTACCCGAGGCTGCGTCGGCCCAAGAGGCGTCGCAGGCTCGTCCTCACGATCGTCGCGTCCGTGACCGCGCTGGGCCTCGTCGGCTGGGGGACCCTGCAGCTCATCGACGTCTTCACCGGCGACGAGGACCAGGCCGCCGCGGCGGGCCCCAAGGCCGACTGCGCGACCCGGGTGACCTCGTCCCCGTCCCCGAAGGCGAGCGGATCAGCCGCGAAGGACTTGCCGGCACCCGGCAGGATCACCGTCAACGTCCTCAACGCCACGCCCCGCGCGGGCCTCGCCAAGGACACCGCCGACGAGCTGAAGCAGCGCGGCTTCCGCATCGGGAACGTGGGCAACGCGACCGAGGAGTACGACAAGAAGGTCAAGGGCACCGCGATGCTGCTCGGCGCGAAGGCCGCCGAGGACACGGCCCTGGCCGTCCTCAACACCCAGCTCACCGGCGCGCAGTCGAAGACCGACGGCCGGAAGAAGGCCACCGAGGTCGACCTCGTCATCGGTACCGGCTTCAAGGCCCTCAGCACGCGGAAGGACGCCGACAAGGCACTGGCCGCCCTGACCAGCCCCGAGCCGACGCCCACCGCGTCGAAGACCTGCTGAACCTCTGCCGAACCCCCTCGCGGGCTACTCGGCGGCGCCGTACAGCCGGTCGCCCGCGTCACCCAGGCCCGGCACGATGTAGCCGTGCTCGTTCAGGCGCTCGTCCACGGCGGCGGTCACGACCGTCACCGGGGCGCCCGCCAGCTCGCGCTCCATGACCTCGACGCCCTCGGGGGCGGCGAGGAGCACCACGGCGGTCACGTCGTCGGCGCCACGCGCGATCAGCTCACGGATCGCGGCGACGAGGGTGCCGCCGGTCGCGAGCATCGGGTCGAGGACGTACACCTGACGCCCGGAGAGGTCCTCGGGCATGCGCGTGGCGTACGTGGAGGCCTCCAGCGTCTCCTCGTTGCGGATCATGCCCAGGAAGCCCACCTCGGCGGTCGGCAGCAGCCGGACCATGCCGTCGAGCATGCCGAGGCCGGCCCGGAGGATCGGCACGACGAGGGGGCGCGGGTGGGAGAGCTTGACGCCCGTGGTCGTGGCGACCGGCGTCGTGATGTCGACCAGCTCCGTGCGCACGTCCCGCGTGGCCTCGTAGGCGAGCAGGGTGACCAGTTCGTCGGCGAGGCGGCGGAAGGTCGGGGAGTCCGTGCGCCGGTCGCGCAGCGTGGTGAGCTTGTGAGCGACCAGGGGGTGGTCGACGACATGGAGACGCATGTCCACAACAGTAACCGGGGCCACGGAGACGACCACCACGAGTGCCCCGCCCCACGCCCACCGGCCACCCGCCCCCGCCCGGCCACTCGCCCCGCCCCGCCCTCCCGATGGCATCAAACCCCCCGCCGGAGGGAAAGTGGGATGAACGGACGGACCGTCGACGGAACAAGACGGAACGAGACGGAACGAGACGGAACGACCCGACACCCGGCCGTGAGCCCGCGTCGAGCGGCGGCGCACCCGGGGCTGACAGCGGGGTCGCATGGGCGGGGCGCGGCAGGGAGCCGACGGCGGGGCGGGGCCCGCCGGTGACGGGGCGGCAGGGAGTCGAAGAGGTGGTGGGCGTGGGCGACGAGACGCAGGGAACCGGACGGGAGAACGAGGCCGCTCGACGGCGGCGGCGGGCGCAGTTCCTGCGGGAGTTGACGGAGGCGCGGGAGCTGCGCGACCGGGTCCAGCCGCGCCGCGCCAAGGCCGCACGCCTCCGCCACGCCATGCGCATGCGCACCTTCCGCTGGTGACCCGGGCGCACCGAACCCCGCCGCCCGATGCCTCCCCCTCCCCTCCCCTCTCTCCGCTCCGCTCCCCTCCCCTGCTCCTCAACCCGCCCTTCCCCGCACCCCCGATGGGGCCCGTGTGACGTGTTCGCGGGGTATGTGTGGAGCGTTCACGGGGTGGTCGTGCATATGCGGCCAGGAACTCCGCGTACGATCCGCTGGTGGCGGCAACAGGTGCGCAGGTGAACAGCGGACCCACCGGCGATCAAAAGAGCCGGACACAGGGAGCCGAAGACGTCCCCTGGGCGCTCTGTTTCTGCCACGATTCCGAGTGGGTGGGGCTCGGACCGCAAGCCTCCCCACCCACAGCCTCCGCCGGGGGGACCCCCAACCGGCACACCTATGACCAGTGGGAGAGTCACGGTGTACTTCGCCGCACTGCTCGCGCGCACCGAAGACGGGTGGGAAGCGAGCGACACAGAGCTCGACGATGTGGAAACCCTGTCGGATCTGGCCGACCTGGCCCGTGAAGCCTCGCCCGGCGACGACACGGTGCTGGTGCTCATCGAGCAGGAGGACGCCTGGTTCGGCGTCGTCCGCATCGATGGCGAGGACGACCCTCGTATCTACGTGTCGGACGCCGCCGCCGCTGCCCGCAGCAGCTACGGCGAGATCCTGCTCACCGACGAACTGCTCGGAAGGGAGCCCGGCGACGACGACCCCGACCTGGACGCCCTCGACCTCGACGGCACCGAGGACGGTGAGTCCGACTCCGACGACGATGACGACACGTCCGCCGAGGCCGTGCCGCACAGCCCGGTCGGCGACACCGAGATCCTCGACGACCTGGGGGTGGGTGAGAAGGAGCTGCGCGCCCTCGACGCCGACGACGCCCTCAGCTCGATCGCCGAGGCCCTCGGGGCGTCGGAGGTCCTGGAGACGGTCCGCTGAGTCCGTCCAGTCCGTCCAGTCCGTCCAGTCCGTCCAGTCCGTCCAGTCCGCTGAGTCCGTCCGGTCCGTTCGGTCCGTTCGGTCCGTCCAGGCCGTTCGGTCCGTCCAGGCCGTTCGGTCCGTCGGGTGGGTTGCGCCGGTGACCGGCGCGAGCGGCGCGGCCGACGAGGCGGCACCGGGCGGACCCGACCCCGGACCCGTACGCGATCCCGGTCCCGTCCCCGATCCCGTGCGCGCCCCCTGGCGGGGCGCGATGCAGCTCGCCCTGGCCGAGGCCGGGCGGGCCGCCGAGGGCGGGGACGTCCCGGTCGGTGCGGTCGTCCTGTCCCCGGACGGCACGACCGTACTGGCCACCGGGCACAACGAGCGCGAGGCGACCGGCGACCCGACCGCGCACGCGGAGGTGCTCGCCGTCCGCCGCGCCGCCGCCGTGCTCGGCGCCTGGCGACTGACCGGCTGCACCCTGGTCGTCACCCTCGAACCCTGCACGATGTGCGCGGGCGCACTCGTGCAGTCCCGGGTCGACCGGGTCGTCTACGGCGCGCGCGACGAGAAGGCCGGCGCCACCGGCTCCCTCTGGGACGTCGTACGCGACCGGCGCCTCAACCACCGTCCCGAGGTCGTCGGGGGCGTCCTCGCCGACGACTGCGCCCGGCTTCTCACCGAGTTCTTCCGCACCCGCTGAGGACCCGGCGATACCGATTTCAAAGCACGCCCCACCTTGTTGTAAGGTCTCTCTCGGTAGCGTGTCCGAGCGGCCGAAGGAGCTCGCCTCGAAAGCGAGTGTGGCGCAAGTCACCGAGGGTTCAAATCCCTCCGCTACCGCTGAAGAAGGGCCCCGTCGTCAGGCGGGGCCCTTCCTGCGTCTTCCGGTGCGTTCTCCGGGCTCCGCCGCCTCTCCTGCGAACGCATGATCGGGTTACACTCGCCGCCGACCAAGAGGACCCAACGGGCCCACGGGGCGCAAGAGGCGGGGGAGGCCGCGGTGGCGGTACAGGGGAAGAAGATCGCACTGTACGTGCTCGTGGTCTTCGTGGCCTACGTGATCATCACAGACCCGGAGAACGCCGCCGACTACGTCCAGATAGGGTTCGAGGGCATCTCCAACGCCGCCCAGGCCATCGGCGACTTCTTCACATGGCTCGCCGACGGGGCGCAGTAGCCCCCGCACCCAGCACCTCGTACGACCACTCCGGAGCGCCCATGATCCGCCACCTGGTCCTCTTCAAGCTCAACGAGGGTGTCGAGCGCGACGACCCGCGGGTCGTGAAGGGCGTGGACGCCTTCCGCGCGCTCGACGGGACGATCGGCGAGATCCGCTTCTGGGAACTGGGCTGGAACCTCAGCGACCGCCCCATCGCCCACGACTTCGCGATCAACTCCGCGTTCGACGACGCGGACGCGCTGCGTACGTACGTCGAGCACCCGGACCACCAGGCCGGCGTCGCGCTGTGGCGGGAGTTCGCCACCTGGGTCATCGCCGACTACGAGTTCTGAGCCACGGCCCTCGCTTTCCGCTCTTTCCGCCCCGCACTCCCGGAGTGCGGGGCGTTTTTTCTCAACACGGCTGTATGCGGTGCTTGATCACAGTGCACATGTCTTGTGATGCTATGACCGCTTTTGACGGTTGAGTTGATGGATGAAGAGGTGGCGTTGACCGTGTCGGCCAGTACTGCCCCTCCCCAGGAAGACGTCCCGGCTCCCGACCCCGCGTCGGCCCAGGTCACGGCCCAGGCCACCGCGCCCCCTCCGGAGAAACGTCGCGGCGCCGACACCCGGGCGCTCACCCAGGTGCTGTTCGGGGAGCTGAAGCATCTGGCGCCGGGCACGCCGGAGCACAACCGCGTGCGCGGGGCGCTCATCGAGGCGAACCTCCCGCTCGTGCGCTACGCCGCCGCCCGTTTCCGCTCCCGCAACGAGCCCATGGAGGACGTGGTCCAGGTCGGGACCATCGGGCTGATCAACGCCATCGACCGGTTCGACCCGGACCGGGGCGTGCAGTTCCCGACCTTCGCGATGCCGACCGTCATCGGCGAGATCAAGCGGTACTTCCGCGACAACGTGCGCACGGTCCACGTCCCGCGCCGGCTGCACGAGTTGTGGGTCCAGGTGAACAGCGCGACCGAGGACCTCACCACCGCCTTCGGACGCACCCCCTCCACCGCCGAGATCGCCGAGCGGCTGCGCATCACCGAGGAGGAGGTCCTGTCCTGCATCGAGGCCGGCCGCTCGTACCACGCGACATCCCTGGAGGCCGCCCAGGAGGGCGACGGGATGCCGGGGCTGCTCGACCGGCTCGGCTACGAGGACCCCGAGCTGGACGGCGTCGAACACCGCGACCTCGTACGGCATCTCCTCGTCCAACTCCCCGAGCGCGAACAGCGGATCCTGCTCCTGCGCTACTACAGCAACCTCACGCAGTCGCAGATCAGCGCGGAGCTGGGGGTCTCCCAGATGCATGTCTCGCGGCTGCTGGCGCGGAGCTTCGCGCGGCTGCGGTCGGCCAACCGGATCGAGGTGTAGCGCTCCGTCCGGCCGCCGGGCGCCTGTTCGTCTGCCGGGTTTCCACGGGTTCGCGAGTGCGGGTGCGTGGGGCTTCTCGCGCGGTTCCCCGCGCGACTTCAGGGGCGGAGCCCCCTCCTCAGATGGGTAACCGTCGGTAAGCGACGACCCCCGTCGCACCGCCGATGGACCATGGGGCATGCGGGGCGCACGATGGCAGGCGGGGCGCACAGAATCGGCCAGCGGTGCGCGTGCGCAGGCCATGGGCGTGACCGAATGCGCTGTCGAGATGTCACCGGGGAGAGCGAATCGCCCGTTGACGCTTTTTCAGGTCGAACAGATCTGAAATCCCATCAGAACACCTGTTTCCAGGGCCTATTCACCCTCTCCATGTCGACATGTCACTACATCGTGTTGCCGACGTGTGACATTCTCTCCCCAGCGCGTTTGCCGTGGCCTCGCCGCCGGTATTCAGGTGGAGGCTGCGTTCCTTACGACGGAGCGTCCGCCGCGACCGTCCGCGACCCAAAGGGGGTGGCATGTCCGCAGACCAGGGCAGCTCGAAGGTGCTCACACTCGCCAAGAGCGAGACCGCGCCCGACGCTATCCAGGCCCCTCAGGACCTTCAGGCGCTTGAGGACCTTCCCGGTCCCCAGGCTCCGCCGGCGTCTGACTTCCCGGCCTCGTCCGCCTCGGCGAACATCGACACCCGCACCCTGTCCCGCTCCCTGTTCCTGCGGCTGGCCGCACTCGACGAGAACAGCCCCGAGCGTGCCTATGTCCGGGACACCCTCATCGAGCTCAACCTCCCGCTGGTGCGTTACGCCGCCGCACGTTTCCGGTCGCGCAACGAGCCCATGGAGGACATCGTCCAGGTCGGAACGATCGGCCTGATCAAGGCGATCGACCGCTTCGACTGCGAACGGGGCGTGGAGTTCCCGACGTTCGCGATGCCGACGGTCGTGGGCGAGATCAAGCGGTTCTTCCGCGACACCTCGTGGTCGGTCCGGGTTCCGCGCCGGCTCCAGGAGCTGCGGCTGGCCCTCACCAAGGCCAGCGACGAGCTGTCCCAGAAGCTCGACCGCTCCCCGACGGTCACCGAACTCGCCGCCGTGCTGGGCGTGTCCGAGGAGGACGTCGTCGACGGCCTCGCCGTGGGCAACGCGTACACGGCGTCGTCGCTGGACTCCCCGGCGCCCGAGGACGACGGCGGCGAGGGTTCCCTCGCGGACCGCCTCGGCTACGAGGACACGGCGCTGGAGGGCGTGGAGTACCGGGAGTCGCTGAAGCCGCTGCTGGCCAAGCTGCCGCCTCGGGAGCGCCGGATCATCATGCTGCGGTTCTTCGCGAACATGACGCAGTCGCAGATCGGTGAGGAGGTCGGCATCTCCCAGATGCACGTCTCCCGGCTGCTCACCCGCACGCTGGCCCAGCTGCGTGAGGGGCTGATCTCCGACTGACCTGATCTCCGGCCGAGTCGGGCCACGCGTTGACACGTGACCGCCGGGTGCGCCTTCTTCGGGGGCGGCTCGGCGGTTGTGTGCGTGGGGGGTGCCTTATGGGGTGGGGGGTGCCTGTGCGTGGGCGGCTGCGGGTGCGTGGGGGGGGGTGCCTTATGGGGTGGGGGGTGCCTGTGCGTGGGCGGCTGCGGGTGCGTGGGGGGGGGTGCCTTATGGGGTGGGGGGTGCCTGTGCGTGGGCGGCTGCGGGTGCGTGGGGCTTCTCGCGCAGTTCCCCGCGCCCCTAAAGGATTCAGGCCCCTGCGGGCCTGAAAGACCACGGCCCCGCGGGCCTGAACCACGACCCCGCGGGCCTGGAAGACCACGGCCCCGCGGGCCTGGAAAGCGTGGGGCGCAGCCCCTGCTTTTCAGGGGCGCGGGGAACTGCGCGAGAAGCCCCACGCACCCGCAGCCGCCCCATCACCGAACCCGGCAGTCGAGTAGGCGCCCCCACCGGACGATCACCTACGACAGCGCGAGCCACACCACCGCGGCCACCACGGCCACCGCCGCGATCACACCGACGATCACACCCACCCGCGGCCCGGAGGACACGGCCGCGGGCGCGGCCTGGCGGCCCCCCGAAGGCGTCTCGTCGACGAAGGCGCGGAACATCTGCGTGCTGCCCGCGGGGTCGTAGTTGCCCTGGGGGTTCTGGTTGTCGGCCATGGCCCGAGACCTTAGCGAATGGGTGAGGACGCGCCCAAGCGGGGTTGTCCGCCCACGACCACCCGAACGTTCTCCTTTGCCAAGACTTGAGCTGCGGACACCCCCATTTCATTTGCCTGCAGCAACCATCCACTCCTATGGTTGCCCTAAGCAACAAACACCGGGAGGGGCTCCATGGCCGGGCAAGCGCACTACGAGGAGCTGGTCCGCCAGCTCAGCGCCATCGGAGCCGTGAAGCGGGAACTCACCAGGATGCTGCCGCACGAGTGCCCCGGCGGATCGGCCGGCGTCCTGACCCTGCTCGGCCGGCACGGCGAGATGCGGACGAGCAGGCTCGCCGAGCTGCTCGCGGTGGACATGTCGGTGACCAGCCGCCATGTCGCGCACGTCGCCGAGCGGGGCTGGATCGAACGCCTCCCCGACCCGGTGGACAAACGCTCACGCATCCTGCGCCTGACCCCCGAGGGCCGGGCCGTGATCGCCGAGCTGGACCGGCGCAGCAGCCGGCTGATGGCCGACCGGCTCAGCGACTGGTCCGACGACGAGGTCGGCGAGCTGGCCCGGCTGCTCGGCCGGCTGCGCGAGAGCTTCGACGCCACCGCCCCGCCCCGCACGCCCACGGAGCCGACGCGTAACGCCGCAGAGGCGACGCGTACCGACGTGGAGGCGCTGCGTACGCCCGGAGAACCGACCGGAACGCCCGCGTAGCGGTCACCACCACAACCCGTACACCCGCAAAGAGCACACAGGAGAAGGAAGCCCCATGGCAACGACCACACCAGCCGGTGTGCGGGCTCACGCCAAGCACGGAGGTGGACCCGCCAAGGGTGCCCCCCACAGCGGTGGCGACCACGCCCCGATGACACACCGCCAGATCATGGAAGCGCTGACCGGGCTGCTGCTCGGCATGTTCGTGGCGATCCTGTCGTCGACGATCGTGTCGAACGCTCTGCCGGACATCATCAAGGACCTGGGCGGCGGACAGAGCGCCTACACCTGGGTGGTGACGGCTTCGCTGCTCGCGATGACCGCGTCCACCCCGCTGTGGGGCAAGCTCGCCGACCTGTTCTCCAAGAAGCTGCTGATCCAGCTGGCCCTCGTGATCTTCGTGCTCGGGTCGGCCGCCGCCGGACTCTCCCAGAACGCCGGGATGCTCATCGGGTTCCGCGCGGTCCAGGGCATCGGCATGGGCGGGCTCTCCGCGCTGGCCCAGATCATCCTCGCGGCGATGATCTCCCCGCGTGAGCGCGGCCGGTACAACGGCTACCTCGGCGCGACCTTCGCGACCGCCATGGTCGGCGGCCCGCTGGTCGGCGGTGTCATCACCGACACCAGCTGGCTGGGCTGGCGCTGGTGCTTCTACGTCGGCGTGCCCTTCGCGGTCATCGCCCTGATCGTGCTCCAGCGGACCCTGCACCTGCCGGTCGTCAAGCGCAAGGTCAAGGTCGACTGGGCGGGCGCGTTCCTCATCACCGCCGCCGTCTGCCTGCTGCTGGTCTGGGTGACCTTCGCCGGTGACAAGTACGACTGGGTGTCGTGGCAGACGTACGCGATGGTCGGCGGCACGGTCGCGCTGCTCGCGGTGTTCCTGCTCGTGGAGTCGAAGGCGAGCGAGCCGATCATGCCGCTGCGGCTGTTCCGCAACCGGACGATCGCGCTGGCCTCGCTGGCCTCGCTCTTCGTCGGTGTCGCGATGTTCGCGGGCACGATCTTCTTCAGCCAGTACTTCCAGCTGGCCCGCGACAAGTCGCCGACCATGTCCGGTGTGCTGACGATCCCGATGATCGCCGGTCTGTTCGTCTCGTCGACCGTCTCCGGGCAGGTCATCACCCGTACCGGCCGCTGGAAGGCCTGGCTGCTGGCCGGTGGTGTGCTGGTGACCTCGGGTCTCGGCCTGCTGGGCACTCTGCGGTACGACACCCCGTACTGGCACGTGGCGATCTTCATGGCGCTGCTCGGGCTCGGCGTCGGCATGATGATGCAGAACCTGGTGCTGTGCACCCAGAACCAGGTCGCCCCGGGCGACCTCGGCGCCGCCAGCTCGGTCGTCACCTTCTTCCGCTCCCTCGGCGGCGCGATCGGCGTCTCCGCGCTGGGCGCGGTCCTGAGCCACCGGATCACGCACTACGCCGAGGAGGGCCTCGCCAAGCTCGGTGTCTCCGGCTCCTCCACCGGCCACGGCGAGATCCCCGACCTGGACGCGCTGCCCACGCCGATTCGCACGGTCATCGAGAGCGCGTACGGCCACGGCATCGGAGACGTCTTCCTCTACGCCGCCCCCTTCGCCGTCCTCGCGCTCGTCTTCTCCTTCTTCATCAAGGAGGTCCCGCTGCGGACCACCGGGGCGCTCGCCCAGGCGGCGGACGCGCCGGAGGTGGCGGAGGCGGCGCCTGCGCCCGCGACGGCCGTGGCCTCGCCGGCGGCGGTCTCCACGGAGGCCCTGGCTCCGGTCCCCGCCGCCGCGGCCACCGCCCCGGCATCGGCCGGTGGGAGCGGGATCTCCGTCCGGGGTCACGTCCGAGGCGTCGAGAACGCGCCCGTGCCCCGGGCCGCCGTCACCCTGATCTCGCTCGGCGGGCGGCAGCTCGGCCGTTCGGTCGCGGGCGTCGACGGGGCCTACGCGGTGGACGCGCCCGCCGCCGGGTCGTACGTCCTGATCGCCGCCGCCGACGGGTTCCAGCCGCAGGCGTCCACGGTGGTCGTGAACGGCGAGCCGGTCGCGTACGACGTCCTGCTGAGCGGGACGAGCGGGCTGAGCGGTGTGGTGCGGGCCGCCGGGGACGGGCGGGCCGTGCCGGACGCCATGGTCGTGGTGACCGATGTGCGCGGCGATGTGCTGGCCAGTGGGGTCACCGGTGAGCAGGGCGAGTTCGGCTTCGGCGAGCTGGTGCCGGGCGGGGTGACCGTCGCGGTGAACGCCGCCGGGTTCCGCCCGCGTGCGCTGCCCGTCGAGGTCGGCGGCACCGGGGTCACCCGGATCGAGATCGACCTCGCGGCCGGGGCCCGGCTCCAGGGAGTCGTACGGGCGCCCGGTGGGGCGCTGGCCGACGCCCGGGTGACCCTCGTCGACGCGGCGGGCAACGTGGTCGGCACGGCCACCACCGGTGCGGACGGGACGTACGCCTTCACCGATCTGGACGGCGGCGAGTACACGGTCATCGCGACCGGCTACCCGCCCGTGGCCACGGCCCTGACGGTCGCCGGACCCGGCGTCGACGGCCACGACATCGGACTCGCCCACCCCGGCGAGTAGTTCGAGCAGTTGTCGAGCAGTTGTCGAACCACCGGCCGGTGGAGCCACCCCCCGCTCCACCGGCCGGTCGCATGCTGAGGAGTTGACGGACATGGGACTGACCGCGAGGGTCCGGACCCGGGACGGATGGGCCGTGGCGCACGCGGTCGTCACGGTGACCGACATGACCGGTACGCAGGTGCTGCGGGCCGAGGCGGACGCCGAAGGGGGCGTGCACGACCCGACACCGCTCGCGCCCGGCGCGTACACGGTGATCGTCACGGCGGTCGGCTACGCGCCGTTCGCCGCGGGCGCGCTGGTGACAGCGAGCCGGCGGGCGGAGGTCGGCGCGGTCACGCTGGCGCGGATCGGCGGTACGGAACTGCCGCCGCCCGGCGTGTGGACCGTCGACCCCGCGCACTCCTCCGTCGCGGCCCTGGCCCGGCATCTCGGGATCTCCAGCGTCCACGGCCGGTTCACCGACTTCTCGGCGTCGATCGAGATCGCCCCGGCCCCGGACGAGGGGACCAAGTCCCGTGTGGAGGCGGTGATCCGGGCCGCCTCGATCGACACCGGGAACGCGACGCGCGACCGGCATCTGCGCTCGCCGGACTTCCTGGACGTCGAACGGCACCCCGAGATCACCTATGTCTCGACGGGCCTCACCCCCGTCGGCCCCGACCGCTGGACCGTCCACGGCGAGCTGGGCATGCGCGGGGTCGTACGGCCGGTCGACCTGGACCTCGCCTACCTGGGCACCGGCGCGGACCCCTGGGGCGGCACCCGTGCCGCGTTCCGCGCCACCACCGAACTCCACCGCGAGGACTTCGCGATGAACTACAACCAGGTGGTACAGGCGGGCATCGCGGCGATCGGCACGACGCTGAAGGTGGAGCTGGACGTGCAGGCGATACAGGGGATACAGGGGATGGAGGGGATGGAGGGGATACAGGGGATACAGGGGATGGAGGGGATGGAGGGGCGGGGCGCGTAGCGCTCCCGCCAGGGGCGCGGGGCTGTGTCGACATGCGGCTCCGCCGCGCGGGCGCGACCAGCCACGACGCGCCCGCACCCGCCCACGCGCAGAACCCCCCGAGCTACTAGGCGCCCCTGCCCCTACGCTGGGCGCCATGGCACGGAACATCGCGACCAACACCTCGGTCTCCCGCGAAGAACTGCTCGACTTCGTACGCCCCCGGCACCGGGCCCTCCTGCTCACCCGGAGGGCGGACGGCAGCCCTCAGGCCTCCCCGCTGACCTGCGGTGTCGACGACTCGGGCCGGATCGTGGTCTCCACGTACCCCGAGCGCGCCAAGACCCGTAACGCCAAGCGGGACGAGCGCGTCAGCGTCGTCGTCCTGAGCGACGACTGGGACGGCCCCTGGGTCCAGATCGACGGCACGGCGGAGGTCCTCGACTCGCCCGACTCGGTCGAGCCCCTGGTGGAGTACTTCCGGAACATCTCCGGTGAGCACCCGGACTGGGACGAGTACCGCGAGGCCATGGTCGAGCAGGGCAAGTCGATCATCCGGATCACGCCCGTGAAGTGGGGTCCGGTGGCCACCGGCGGGTTCCCGGCGCGGCTGGTGGACGGGGAGTAGGACAAGCGGGCGGAAGGGTCAGCCGCGCTCGGCCATGACCTCGATGCCGGCGACGAGGGTCTCCAGGGCGTAGGCGAAGTCCCGTTCGCGCATCTCCTCGACGGTGTCGCCGCCACGGGCCGCCATGAGGTCCGTGGAGTGCCGGATGACCTCGTGGGGTTCGGGGGCGTCGGACACCGCGCTCATCGCGTGCCGGAAGTACTCCTCCTGGGACATACCGGCGGCGGCGCAGCGCTGCACGAAGTGGCCCTCGATGGTGCCGAATCCGTACACGAACTGGGAGACCGCCGCGATGGCACCGGTCTGGCCGCGCGCGGGCAGACCGGTGCGGCGGATCACGCGCTGCACGGCGAGGGAGAAGTCCAGCGCGTGCGGGCCGATGTTGAGGAAGGTACCGGCGAGGGGTGACACCCAGGGGTGGCGGACCAGGACCGCGCGGTACTCCCGGGCCAGGGTGCGCAGTTGGTCCCGCCAGTCCTCGTCGGAGTCGGCCGGGGGCAGCCGCATCTCGTCGAACGCCTGGTCGAGGGCGAGTTCGAGCAGGTCGTCCTTGGTGTCCACGTACCAGTAGACCGACATCGCCGTCACCTTCAGCTCGGCCGCCAGCCTGCGCATGGAGAACTTGGCCAGCCCCTCCGCGTCCAGCAGCCGCACCGCCGTCCCGGTGATCCGCTCCCGG
This sequence comes from Streptomyces phaeolivaceus, assembly GCF_009184865.1. Lineage (NCBI taxonomy): Bacteria > Bacillati > Actinomycetota > Actinomycetes > Kitasatosporales > Streptomycetaceae > Streptomyces > Streptomyces phaeolivaceus. The sequence continues at coordinate 4,893,580 of NZ_CP045096.1, forward strand.
TCCAGCCCCGACGGCTGCCCGCCCCGCGCCTTCCCCGCCCCGCCTTCCAGCCAGACACTGGCCCGCGCGGACCCTTCGGCCCGACCGGCTCCCTTCACCATGACGCACCTTCCGAGACGACGTTCCTGCACCGGTGACGATGCTAGGCGGCGACGGCGATGGAAGGGCCGCGCGCAGCGGGCCCTTCCAGGGGCGCGGGGCTGTGTCGACATGCGGCTCCGCCGCGTGGGCGCGAACAACCACGACGCACCCGCGCCCGCCAACGAACCCGCGCCTCCGAGCTATGACGCGCCCACCAACTCCGCGCCACCCCGCTCCGCCCTGCGCAGCAGCCCCGCCGCCACCAACCCCCCGAGCAGCACAGCCCCCGCCCCCACCAACAGACTCGCCTCCAGCCCGGAGGAGAACGCGAACATCACCTCGGCCCGCTCCCCGGCCGTCTCCGCCGCCCCCAACGCCCCCGGCAGGGACACCGCCGCGAACCGGGAGTTGAGCACCGCCCCCAGCACGGCCACGCCCAACCCCGTGCCGAACTCCGCGAGCGTGCCGTTGATCCCGGCGCCCACCCCCGCCTTCGCCGGCGGGATCGAGCTCATGATCGCGTGCGCCATCGCGGGGTTGGCGATCGCGCAGCCCACCCCGATGAGCACCAGCCCGAGCAGTGTCCCGGCGTAACCGCCGGAGGCCATCGTCGCGATGGACACCAGCCCGCCGGACATCAGCACCATGCCCAGCGCGATCGACACCGGCATCCCCAGCTTCGCCGTCCACTTCGCCGACAGCCCGGAGAAGTTGAGCACGACCACGGTCAGCGCCAGCGGGGCGATCCGCAGACCCGCCTCCAACGCGTCGTAGCCGAGGACGAATTGAAGGTGCTGGGTGAGGAGGAACAGCGCGCCGCCCATGCCGAAGGTGATGAGGACGGCCCCGGCGACCGCGCCGGTGAAGCGCCGGTCGCGGAAGAAGTTCAGGTCGAGCATCGGATACGGGATGCGGCTCTCCCAGCGGGCGAAGGCCCCGAGGACGACCACGGCGACGGCGGCCGTGGCGAGCACCACGCCGGAGGTCCAGCCGTGCTCGGGGCCCGAGATGATCGCGTAGACCAGGGCCGTCATACCGACCGTCGACAGCAGCGCGCCCAGCAGGTCGGGCCGGTCCCCCCGCGGGTTCTTCGACTCGGGGACCAGGGCGATCACGGCGACTAGGCCCAGCGCCACGACCGGCAGGTTGATCAGGAAGATGGCGCCCCACCAGAAGTGGCCGAGCATGAAGCCGCCGAGGAGGGGGCCGGCCGCGAAGCCGAGCGCGTTGACCGCCGCCCAGATGCCGATCGCCTTCGACTGCTCCTCGGGCGCGAAGATCTGCATGGCGACGGCGAGGGTCGTGGTGAGCAGCAGCGCGCCGCCGACGCCCATCCCGGCCCGCGCGGCGATCAACTGCCCGGTCGACTCGGCGAGTCCGGCCACCAGCGAGCCGATGCCGAACAGCACCAGGCCCGCGAGCAGCATCTTCTTACGGCCGTACCGGTCGGCCGCGCTGCCCGCGGTGAGCAGCAGGCCCGACTGCACCAGCGAGTACGCGTTGATCATCCACTGGATGTCGGACGTGGCCGCCCCCAACTCCTCGGTGAGGGAGGGGATCGCCACGTTCAGCACGGTGTTGTCCAGCAACACGGTGAGCTGCGCGAGACAGATGACGCCCAGGATCAGCCAGCGCTGGGGGTGCCCCTGGGTGGAGGGGGCGGCGGGGGCGGCGGGGGTCGACATGCTGTACACCGTAGAACAGTTCTTATACGGCGTACAGCATCCGATGTCACTGGTGTCACCGGCGTACGAGAAGGGCGGTGGCCCGGGGTGCGGACGAACCCCGGGCCACCGCCCCGTTCATGTCGCGCTCGCGCGCTACTTCGCCTGTGTCAGGTCGTAGAACGTCGTGCCGTCGACCGTCACCGACTCGAAGTTCTCCTGGACCCAGGAGGTGATCTGCGAGGAGGTGCCGTCGCTGCTGCCGCCCATGCCGCCGCCGGAGCCGCTGGAGATGAAGTAGTGGATCTTGCCGTCCGCCACGTACTCCTTGAACTCCGCGAGGGTCGGGGACGGGTCGGTGCCGTTGAAGCCACCGATCGCCATGACCGGGTCGCCGGTGGAGAGCTGGTAGCTCGCCGCGTTCTGGGCGCCGATGGCGGCGGCGGCCCAGGTGTAGTCACTCGCGTTCTTCTCCAGCAGTTCCTTGGCCTCGTCGCTGACAGAGGTGCCGTTGATCAGGCCGCCCATGCCGCCACCCATGCGACCGCCGTCTCCGTTCTGGGTCTGGCCGTTGCCTTGGCCCTGCTGCTGGTTCTGGGTGGAACCGTTGCCGTTCTGCCGGCCCTGCTGGCCCTGCTGGCCGTTCTGGCCGCCGAAGCCGCCGGTCGGTGGCTGGCCCATCTGTCCGTTGCCCTGCTGGTTCTGACCGTTGCCCTGCTGGTTCTGGCCCGGCATACCGCCACCGCCGCCACCGGGGCCGCCGCCCATGCCGCCACCGCCACCGGGACCGCCGCCCATGCCGCCCTGGACGGACGGGCCGGCCGTGACGATCGAGCCGGTGTGGCCCTCGTTGAGGGTGGTCAGCGTGTACGCCGTCGGGCCCGCGAGTGCCGTGACGAAGCTCAGGCCGACGACCGCCAGGGCCAGTTGCCGCCCCAGCCTGGCCACGAAGACCAGCCCGAGCGCGGCGACCAGACCGCCGACGAGGACGACCCACTTGAGCCAGGGAAGGTAGTCGGAGGAGCGGTTGAGGAGGACATAGCCCCAGACCGCCGTGGCCGTCATCGCGGCGGCCATCGTGATCGACGCCCAGAACTTGGCGCGCTGGTCCCAGAGCAGGGCCGCGCCCATGCCGATCAGGGGTGCGATGTAGGGGGCGAGGGCCACGGTGTAGTACTCGTGGAAGATGCCCTGCATGAAGCTGAAGACCACCATGGTGATCAGCAGCGAGCCGCCCCAGAGGAGGAAGGCCGCGCGGGAGGTGTCCGTGCGCTTCAGCTTCCGGGTCGCCCAGATCGCGGCGCCGAACAGGATCAGCGCGGCCGGGATCAGCCAGGAGATCTGGCCGCCGATGGAGGAGCTGAACATCCGGTCCCAGCCGGTCTCGCCCCAGTTGCCGCCACCGCCGCCACCGCCACCACCGCCGACGCTGCCGGTCTCCTCGCCGTTGAGGCGGCCGAGACCGTTGTAGCCGAAGGTCAGTTCGAGGAAGGAGTTGTTCTGCGAGCCGCCGATGTACGGGCGGGAGGACGCGGGCCACAGCTCCACGATCGCGACCCACCAGCCACCGGCGACGACCATCGCCAGCCCCGCGAGCAGCACCTGGCTGACCTTCTTCTTCACCGGGGCCGGCGCGAAGACGACGTACACGAGTGCGAGGACCGGCAGGATCAGGAACGCCTGGAGCGTCTTGACCAGGAAGGCGAGGCCGATGGCGACGCCCGCCCAGACCAGCCACTTCGTCTGGGCCTTCTCCATGGCGCGCTGGGTGCAGTAGAGCGCGGCGGCCATCAGCAGCGCGAGGGCCGCGTCCGGGTTGTTGAAGCGGAACATCAGCGCGGCGACGGGCGTGAGCGCGAAGACCGCCATGGTGATGAAGCCGGCCGTGGCGTTGAAGCGACGGCGTACGGCCGCCCACAGCACCCCGGCGGTGGCGACGGCCATCAGGACCTGCGGGAACAGGATCGCGAAGGAGTTGAGGCCGAAGAGCCGCACCGAGAGCGCCATCGGCCAGAGCGAGGCCGGGGGCTTGTCGACGGTGATGGCGTTGGCGGAGTCCAGCGACCCGAAGAAGAGGGCCTTCCAGGACTGACTGCCCGCCTGCACGGCCGCCGAGTAGAAGGAGTTGGCGTAGCCGGAGGCCGTGAGGTTCCAGGTGTAGAGGCCGCCGATGAGGAGGAGGGTGAGGAGGAGACCGGGGCGGATCCAGCGGTTGTCCTCGGGCCTGCCTCTCCACAGCCGCTTGGCGAAGGGCTGCTCGGGCTCACCCGCGTCGGGGGCGGTCGGCTCGGCGGGCACCTCGGGAGCCACCGGTTCCTGGTGCGCCGTCGCCGGTGGCTCCCGGTCGGGCCCGGGACCCCCCGGCCGGTTCGTCGTCGTCTCGAACTGCGTGGTCATCGTGCGTTCCTCGAATCCTGATCGTGCGGGCGCACCGGCCGCATCCGCATGGTCGCGTCCCCCCAGGTGCGGTCCGCGGCCTCACCGGCGCGGAACGGGGTCGTGGTGGTCGTGCCGGTCGCGGTGTACGTGGGCTGGAACCGGTCCTGATGGCCGTACGGTCCCGGCTGCCCCGGGCGTACCGTCCCGGCGGTCGCGTGGACGGGCGGGGCGGGGTGGTGCGAACCGGGGTGGTAAGGGGCGGGGTGGTGCGAACCGGGGTGGTAAGGGGCGGGGTGGTGCGAACCGGGGTGGTAAGGGTCCGGGTGGTACGGGTCCGGGTGGTACGAGGCGACGACCGTCGAGCCCTCGGCGGGAAGGCCGTCGCGCCGCTCCGGGAACACCCACGCCCGGAAGAGCAGGAACCGCAGCACCGTCGCCGCGAGGTTGGCGGCGATGAGCACCGCCAGTTCCGTGGAGTGCGCGGGGTCGGAGGTGGCCGCGTTCAGGGCGGCCAGCGAGCCGCTGGTGAGGGCGAGGCCGATACCGAACACCACCAGGCCCTGCGCCTGGTGCTTGATGACACCGCCGCGGCCCCGGACGCCGAAGGTCAGGCGCCGGTTGGCGGCCGTGTTGGCGACCGCCGAGACCAGCAGGGCGAGCGCGTTGGCGATCTGCGACCCGGAGAAGGTCCGGAAGCCGCTGTAGAGCAGCAGATAGAAGAGGGTGGAGAGGCCGCCGACCACGCAGAAGCCGAGGAGCTGGCGGGCGAGGCCGCGCGGTACGTCCTGGATCTCGCGGTCGCGGGGGTCGTCCCCGAACGGCCGGGCGAGCCGGTCCAGCGCGAGCGATCCGGTGGCGAGGGCCTTGCCGACCCGCCACACACCCTTGAGGTCGTCCGTCGCCGTCTTCACGATGTGGACGGTCGAGTTCGGATCGTCGACCCAGTCGACGGGCACTTCGTGGATCCGCAGTCCGGCGCGCTCCGCCAGCACCAGCATCTCGGTGTCGAAGAACCACCCGGTGTCCTCGACGAGCGGCAGCAGCACCTGGGCGACATCCCGGCGTATCGCCTTGAACCCGCACTGCGCGTCCGAGAACCGGGCCTGCAGCGAGCCGCGCAGGATCAGGTTGTACGCGCGGCTGATGAACTCCCGCTTGGTGCCGCGCACCACCCGCGAGGAGCGGGCGAGCCGGGAGCCGATCGCGAGGTCCGAGTGACCGGAGATCAGCGGGGCGACGAGCGGGAGCAGCGCGTTGAGGTCGGTCGACAGGTCCACGTCCATGTAGGCGAGGACCGGCGCGTCGGACGCGGACCACACGGTCCGCAGGGCCCGCCCGCGCCCCTTCTGCTCCAGCCGGAAGGACCTGACCTCGGGGAGGTCGGCCTCCAGCCGCGCGGCCACCTGCGGGGTGGTGTCCGTGGACGCGTTGTCCGCGATCGTGATGCGGAACGCGTACGGGAACGTGCGCGCGAGGTGCTCGTGCAGTCTGAGCACGCACGGCTGGAGGTCCTTCTCCTCGTTGTAGACGGGGATCACTACGTCCAGGACAGGCGTACCGGCGTTTCCGGCCGGGAGGTGCTCCCGCGCCGGCAGGGTGCCGGGAGAAGAGTCGGTTCGCATGCCAACTACCTTCGCGAGCCGCTCTGTTATGCCCGTGTGCTCACACTGTGCTGTGCCTGTGAGTCCGATTGCCGGCGTGTTGCGCCGGTCACCAGGTCGTTTCCGTCGAACTCGCCGTCGAACTCGCCGACGAACTCCCCGTCGTACCGCTCGTCGTCGAGCTGCCAGTTGGCGGCGTCGTCGTACAGCGGTACGTCCCGGCCGAGGGCCGGCAGATGCACGGTGAACACGGTCCTGCCGGGCACGCTGTCGACGGTCACGGCACCGCCGTGCGCGTCGGCCACGGCCTGCACGATGGCGAGGCCGAGCCCGGTCGAGCCGGACGCCCGGGACCGCGACGAGTCACCGCGCGCGAACCGCTCGAACACATGCGGCAGCAGCTCCTCCGGGATGCCCTGTCCGTCGTCCTCGACGTCGACGCACATCCACGGCCCGCGCCGCGCGACACGTGCGGTGACGGTGGTGCCGGGGGGCGTGTGCGTACGGGCGTTCGCCAGCAGGTTGACGAGCACCTGCTGCAAGCGTGCCGCGTCGGCCGAGACGAGCGCGGGTATGTCGGGCAGGTCGAGCCGCCAGCTGTGGCTCCGCCCGGCGACCCGCGCGTCGCTGACGGTGTCCACGACGAGGGGGATGAGGTCGGTCCGCTCGAACTGCAGCGGACGTCCGGCGTCGAGCCGCGCGAGCAGCAGCAGATCCTCGACCAGCATGGTCATCCGCCCGGACTCGGACTCGATCCGCCCCAGCGCGTGCCGGGTGTCGGGCCCGATCTCCTCCCTGCCGCGTCTGGTCAGCTCGGCGTACCCGCGAATGGACGCGAGCGGCGTCCGCAGCTCATGGCTGGCGTCCGCGACGAACTGCCGTACGCGCGTCTCGCTCTCCTGCCGCGAGTGCAGGGCGCCGTGGATGTGGTCCAGCATCCTGTTGAGCGCGGCGCCGACCTGCCCGACCTCGGTGTGCGGATCGGTCTCGGAGGCGGGCACGCGCTCGTTCAGGGTCACTTCGCCGGTGTGCAGGGGGAGTTCGGAGACGCGGGTCGCGGTGGAGGCCACCCTGCGCAGGGGGCGGAGGGCCACGCCGACGAGCACGGAACCGGCGATACCGGCGGCGACGAGACCGGCGCCGGTGACGCTGAGTTCTACGGCTATGAGGGTGCTGAGGGTGTTGTCGACGGACTGGGTGGGCAGGCCCACGTAGAAGGTGTCGTTGTCACGGTTGGTCTCGTACCGGACCAGGTAGTCGCCCTGGTCGGGAAGGGTGACCTTGTGCGCCTGCTGGTCCTTCGGGACCGTGGCGAGCGCGGCGAGGTCCGCCTCGGTCAGGGTGACGGCCGTCATCTCCCGCTGCCCGGTGTCGGAGGTCTCCACCTGGCCGACGACGCCCTTGGCGATGGTCCCGTTCTCCAGGACGGCGCCGATCGTGTACTCCGGCGAACCGCCCTTGGTGACGAACTCCAGTTTGTCGTCCGTCGTCAGGGTGGTGGCACCGATACCGCCCGGCGCCCCTTCCCGCCCGCCTTCCGGCCCCTTGGGCCCGTCGGTGCGCTTGGCGATGTCCTCGACGTTGGTCGCCAGCTGCTCATACAGATGCGAGCGCAGCGCGACCGTGGTCACCGTCCCGATGACGGCGCACACCACCGCGATCAACGCCACCGCGGAGACGACGAGCCGCGTACGCAGCGTGCGTGGCTGCTGTCCCCGCCCTCGCCGCAGCCTGAGCTGCGGCTGCGCACGCGTCCGTCGTCGCCCGCTCATGACGAGGCGGGCTTGATCAGATAACCGGCCCCACGCCGGGTGTGGATCATCGGCTCGCGCCCGGCGTCGATCTTCCGCCGCAGATACGAGATGTACAGCTCGACCACGTTGGCCTGGCCACCGAAGTCGTACGACCACACACGGTCGAGGATCTGCGCCTTGCTGAGCACCCGCCGCGGGTTCCGCATCAGGAACCGCAGCAGTTCGAACTCGGTGGCGGTGAGGTGGATGTTCGCCCCGCCGCGCGACACCTCGTGGCTGTCCTCGTCGAGCATGAGGTCGCCGACGACGAGCACGGAGTCGGAGCGGCGGTCGGCGGCACCGGAGCGCCGGATCAGCCCGCGCAGTCGCGCCACGACCTCTTCGAGGCTGAACGGCTTGGTGACGTAGTCGTCGCCACCGGCGGTGAGCCCGGCGATCCGGTCCTCGACCGCGTCCTTCGCGGTGAGGAAGAGCACCGGCACGTCCGGCAGCTCGCGCCGCAGCCGGCCGAGGACGGTCAGTCCGTCCATGTCGGGCAGCATCATGTCGAGGACGACGGCGTCGGGCCGGAAGTCCCGGGCGGTCTGGATGGCACCCGTGCCATCTCCCGCACTCCGGATCTGCCAGCCCTCATAGCGCAGGGCCATGGACAGCAGTTCGGTGATCGACAGCTCGTCGTCCACCACAAGCACTCGGACGGGGCTCCCATCCGGCCTCAGCAGTTCGGTGCGCCCCTGGGGCGAGGTCGTGGTCATGCTGGACACCATGTCGGGGCCCCCTGAGAACACCCTTTCCGGAACCTGTGATTTTTCTGAGAAACGCACAGGAGCCTCTCAGGCAACCCTTGGGTAGATCTCCGACTTCCCGGACACGACCCCCGCCGACCAGCACCTTTCTGATCTTCCCCACGGCATTCCCCAGGCCGCCTCACCGCCGACCCACAGCTTCGGGACCACCGGGTCGGACCCCGTACACCCCGGCCCTGACCCCACCTTTATGCAAGCGCCGTCATGATTCGCCCCCTCAGAACAGCCCGTCCTGCACGCTCCCGTCCCCCAGGCCAGCCAAGCCCTTCGAGTTCTTCGAGTTCTTCGACCTCTTGGCCCTCTTCAACTCCCTTACGGGAAGGGTGAGAACGCCGTACGTGCGCTCAGTCCCCTCAGCCCCCTCCGCCGTCTCCGCCGCCTCACCGACGGGGGCGGTCAGCTCCCACCCCGTCATGAGCCGCGTATCGAGAACCACGACCCCCTGCCCGGTGGCGAGATGAAGATCGGGCCCGGCGACGGCGAGGATCTCTCCGCCCACGGCCCCACCCGCGACCAGCTCACCCACCACACCGTCCGCGGCCGGCAACCCGTCGAGCCCGAACACCCCGAAATGATCGACGGCTTGGAAGGGGAGCGGCTCCAACGACTCCGGCCACCCCGCGAGCCCCTGGGCCCGCCCGTGCAGCTCCGCCAGCTCTCCGCAGCGCTCCTCGACGGCCGGCAGGCCCGCCCGTACGGCCCGCTTCTCGGCGTACGGAATCCGGTCCGGCACCCCGAGCGCCGCCCGCAGCGTTTCCTCCGCCCGCCGCGCGGCCATCAGCGGCCCCCGCCCGAGCCACCCGAACGAGACCGCGCCCTGTTCCAACAGCCGCGCCGACCCCCGCTCGACCGCGGTGATCCCGACCTTCACCATTCCGGGCCCGAACCACGCGAGGTACACGTGATACGGCCGCGGATCGTCGGCGATCGTGTCGGCGGCCACGGAATGCGCCCGGTCGAGCCGCGCACACTCCTCACACCGGGCCCCGGTGCTCCGTCCCGACACCTCCGCCCTCAGCGGACAGGGATTCCGCCGAGCCCCGACACAGGTCCTCAGCCCCTCGCTCGCGACCCCGAAAGCCACCACCTTCCCCCGTGGCAACGGGCTCCGGCGCCCGCCCACCCAGCCGAGCAGCGGCCCGTCCGCGCTCCACCGCAGACCCGTACATCTCCACACGCGTGCCATCCCCCACGACATTAGTGGGCACCACTGACAGCGCCTCCGACCAGCGAAGACGTACTGTCCTGCCGACTCGGGAGGAGACAGCCCGACACGGGCCGGGCCGGGGCCGACGCTCTGGGCTCGCCCCGTACCGCCCCGTGTCCTAGAGCTTGCTCATCTTGGTGTAGGGACTCAGGATCCGCTGGCGGACCGACCCGAAATCGACGAGTGCCGCGATCCCGTCCTCGATACCGATCACCCGGCCGAGGCCGTACATGTCATGCGTGACCTGGTCGCCCACCGCGAAGTGCTTGGGAGGCGGGGCGACCGGGGCCTTGAAGGGACTGGTGGGCAAATAGCGCTTCGGTGCACCTGGCTTTGTCATTGCGACCAGTATGCGCCCCCAGGTATCCACCGGTCCGCCGCGATCCGAGTCCGACCCCGCCCACGACCACCTCATCCCACCCCCACGACCCTCACAACCAGCACCGACACCGGTCGTGCCCCCTCGGCAGGATGCCAACCTGCAACCTTCCGGCCTCACCGAAACGCTCCCCCTGTCCCCGTCAGAAGGGGGGCGGGTCCGGATGACGAGGCGAGCGGTTGGCACCCTTCAGCAGGCTGATGATCCGCTCATGCGTGTCCCCGACCCGATCGATCACCCGCACCTTGACGAAGACGTTCTCCAGCTCGCTCATGGCCTCCTCCGTGAACCAGCCCAGGAACATCAACTGCTCCCCCGGAACGGGCCGACCGGCCCCTATGAGATCGATGGCGAAGTCCCGCCTGTACCGGAGTGCTCGGCTTTCCATGAGGTCCACCGCCGCCTGATGGGTCATCCAGTCCGAGGAGTCGGCAACCCCGCCCTGAGCCTTGGCGGCGGAGGTGAAGGTGACCCAGTAGCTCAGGTGCGTCGTGACGGCGACGTCCTGGCCACCATTGAACAAGTGGCACACCCAGGCCAATCGCCCGTCCGGAGCCATGCCGTCCATGACACGACCGAAGTAGCCGATGGCGGGCCGGACAGTACGCGCGTACTGGGCGCGCGCCAGGGATGCCCCGCCTGTGGCAAGGACTGCCGCCGTAGCGCTCTGGATGTCCAGCAGCCGGAGCTTCCACGGCCAGTCATGGGTGAGTCGCTGCGGGAGGTTCTCTCGGATCAGGGTGTAGCCGAGGAGCAGCACCGCGAACCCGACGAGGATCAGTAGAAACCTTGAGAAGAGCCCGTTCCGGTGGATCACATGCTGCGTCGTCTCCATGCCCCGCCCCAATGGGTCTCTGTCCAGTTGATCAAACTTTAGGGAACGATCTCAGAGCGAGACAGGGGGCGTGGACTCCTGGGCCTGGAGCGCACTGGGGTGACGCGGACGGCGCTGCGGTCCCGTTGCCGTACGGTCCGAGAACACCGAAGGCCCCGGATCTCTCCGGGGCCTTCGGTCACTGTGCACTCGGCAGGATTCGAACCTGCAACCTTCTGATCCGTAGTGATCCGAACCCCGTCCCTGGCGTCCATGCCGTCCGGGACGGTGCGCCTCAAGTCCAGGTCACAGGCTCCCCGCGCCGCGCCCTCCACACCGTGTGTGAGACGCGCGTGAGACGCGACGGCGCCGCCCGATGCTCGCAACACCGGACGGCGCCTTGCCCGGAACCCCTTCCAGAGCAAGGAGTCCAGACCCATGACCGACCGTACCGAACCTTCCGCCGGAGAGCTGCGTCAGCTCCTGGCGGTCGTCCTCGAAGCGCTCGACATCCCGAGCCCCGCGACCGTGGGCGACGGCGAAACCCACCGCGAGATCCTCGCCCACCGCGCCATGGACACCGTGATCGCCGTTCGGGGTGTCCTCCACCAGGGCGACGACCCGGGTTGGTCCGCGGACTACCTGCGGGCCCGTCTCGCCGAGAAGCCGACCACCGGCTACCGCGCTTGGGGCGCCGACGAGGGCCAGGACGACGAGCGCGTCCGCCGGTCCGTCGATGAGCAGTTCCCGACCGTTGCCCGGTTCCTCGCCGACGAGCGCGCCAGAGTAGAAGGTGAAGACCGATGACCGTTCTCCTCTTCGTCCTCGTCGTCCTGGTCGTCGTCCTCGCCGCCGGGTTGGTGAAGCTGTGGCGACGCGTGCAGCTGAGCGAGCGGCAGGGCGCGGCACTGCGCGCCGGCCTCGACGGCGTCCGCGTGCAGTTGCAGGAGCACGTCGACGCGCGGCAGCTGCACACCTCGAAGCTCGTCGTCATCACGGACCGGGCCGATGCCGAGTCGTACGCGCTCATGCAGCGCGTGGCGGGTGAGGGCCGATGACCAGCGTCACGGGTGCCCACGTGCAGCTTCCGCCGGAGCTGCAGCAGCTCGTCGACGACGTCGTGACCGAGCTGATGACGTCCGCCGATCCGGTCGCCGCGGCCCACCAGTTCGTGCTCCTCTTCGAGGGGTGCCTGACGGACGTGCAGAGGGCGGGGGCAGACCGATGATGCAGGCCGAGACCGAACAGCGCCTGGCGGCGGCCGAGCAGGAGCTGAGTCAGCTCCGCGTGCAGGTGGCCAAGCTCAACGTCCTCGTCGGCGTGCTCCTGCACCGGGACGCCCCGGCGGCGGCCGACACGGAGGCGGTGGCCCGCGCGCTCGGCGTGATCAGGGAGGCGGAGCCGCCCCGGGAAGGCCGGCCCCGGCTGAGTCTCGTCCCCGGCGCGGGGAGCGTGTCCGGCCGCGACCTCGACGAGGGCCTTCGTCGCGCGCGTGTCGGGGAGGGTCGTTGAGCGGCAGGCGCCCGCTGTCGGTGCGGATGACGGACGACCTGGCGGCCGACCTCGAGGTGTTGCGGCGCGGCGGTATGACGGCGTCCGACGCCGTACGCCACGCGGTCCGGGTCGTCGCCCAGGGGCAGCAGATGGCCGAGCGCCTGGCCGTCGACGGGGGTCGGCGCAGGCCTCGATTCCTGACCATCCGCACCCGCGGGCTCTACGGTCGGCCGACCACGTATGACGGGCCTGACCGGCGCGTATGACGCAAGAAGCCCGTCCTGGCCGGGGGCGCCGGCCAGGACGGGCGATTGAGGCTACGGCCACCATCCGCCTGGCAGCAAGGACAGGTGGCCGTAGCCGTCTGAGGCGGCTACGAGCCGCAGTTCGCGATGCCCCACACGAGCGCGGCCCCGAGGACGCCCAGGACGACGAGATACCCGATCAGGGCGCAACGCTCACGACTCATCGGCAGCCTCTTCGAGCACGCGCTTCCCGGCCGCGATCAGCCGGGCCACGTTGAGCGGGGTGCACAGCGTGGCGGCCGACGACATCGGCACCGACCAGTACGAGGCACAGGCCTGCGGGTCGAACTCCACGGCGTCCACCCTCGGGACACCCAGGTAGGTTCCACGGCCCAGGCAGTCCACCCCGAGCGGCCTCCACTCCTCGAGCGCCTGGCGGAACTTCTCGGGGGTGCTGCCGGGCACCAGCGCGTAGTACCGAGGCCCCTGTACATCGCAGATGACTGGGCCGCCCTCGAGGACCTCGTCAAGGAGTGCGTCCACGTCCCTCGAGGGCGCCTTGCCGCCGGCCACCGCGAGCACCAGGCGGCCGGGCAGGCGTACGGCAGAGAACAGAGTGCCCAGGGGCAGCAAGGCCACCTTTCCGGGCTCCGACCACTCCCGACGCGCCTGCTCGGGGGTCGGGTGAGTGGCCAACAGCCAGTGCTCGGTGGCCAGTCTCCGGTCGGCGCTGCTGTGCACCAGCACTGCGGGTTCCGGCTCGACGGGCGGTAGTGCCACAGTCTCCGGTCGGGCGGTAGGTTGCATGGTGTTGACGCTCCTTCGCAGCGTTGGCCACGCCCCGGGAGGCCACCACCTCGCCGGGGTTTTGTCGTAGTCACCCACCGTTGCCGGATCACGACACGGTGCGCGATGACAGTGGGGGCGTCATACCGGCGACGTACGGGGCGACATTCCGGTGTCATTCGCGGCGCTACAGGGCTACCGTGATCGCATGACGACACCGAACAGCACCCTTCGGGCGGTCCGCATGGGGCTGCTCATGAGTCAGGACGACCTCGCCCGTGCGCTGCGCGATGCCGGGGTGCGCGCGGGGCAGCCCAACAACGCCTCCAAGCGCCTTGTGCAGCGCTGGGAGGCAGGCACCACGGCGGCGCCCCAGCCGCTCTACGCGCGCGCCCTCGAGTCGGTCACAGGCCTGCCCATCGAGACGCTCGGCTTTGCCATGCCCGTGCTCGCGCGCGTCTCCGACGACGGCCGGGGCGGTCACGACCTCGAGGGCTCGCACGTCGGCGTCGCGGAGGCCGGCGGCGCGCCCGTGGCGCAGCCTGCCCCGGGGCGCGGGAACTACTCGGGCGTCTGGCTGAGCACGTACGAGTACGTGTCCAGCGGGCGCGAGAACCAGGTGTTCATCGGCAAGCACTACGTGGTGCTCCTGCAGCACGGGTCCCGGCTCACCGGCCGGAGCCTGCCGAATGCCTCGCTGAACCCGAACAGCCCGCTGACGCTGGACCTCGAGGTGGACGGCGCCGCCGTAACGGGCACCTGGACCGAGCAGACGGCGGCTGACGGCTACTACCGGGGCGCACGGTACTTCGGCGCCCTGCAGCTGCTCGCGGAGCCCACGGGGCGGCGCATGGCCGGTAAGTGGGTCGGCTTCGGCAAGGAGTTCGACGTCAACACCGGCCCGTGGGAACTGCGGCTCATGGACGCGTCAACGAGCAAGGCGACGCTTGAGGCGTACAACCGGCCCCCGGAGTGAGCAGCCGGTAGGCCACAAGACGCACGACGGCCCCCGGAACTTCGGGGGCCGTTCGTCAGCCGCGCGGTGGGGCGATTCCTCAAGAACGCCGGCGCCTACGCGTCGTCGTCCTGAGGCGTGGGCCGGTGCTCGCGCTCCCACGCCTTCCGATCCGCGTGGGCCCGTCGACGCGCCTCTTCGAGGACGGCGCCGGTGACGGGGTTGTCCGGCCCCGGCGGCCACTTGGGGATGCCGTACTTGGGGTCACGCCAGTCGAACCGCGGAGGCGCTTCCGCCTTCGCCTTGGCGGCCCGCGCGGCCCGGCGCGGGGTCGTCACCACCCTGCCACGTGCTGCGCGGGCTCCGGCTCGGCTTCCTCAACGATGCGCCACCCGAGCGCGGCCATCGCGCGCGGTGTGAGGCCGAGCGCCTCGCCCGCGTACCGGGCTTCCTGCGCCATCCACGCGGACGCCTCACCCCTGAGGATGGCGGACTCGTAGACGACCAGGACGGCGACCGTGCCGCGCGCGGCGTCGTCCCACTGCGTCGCCTGCGGGGACTGCCACAGTTCCTCCCACCGGATGCGTTCGGCGTCCGTCCAGTCCCGGCCCGGCGGGAGATCGGGCACGGGCAGCGTGCACCCGTCGGCGGGAAGGTCGACGACGGCCGCCGCGCGGGCCGGCCCTCGATGGGCTCGACTGTAGGGCTTCGCTGGGTTACGGGCCTTGGGCATGTGATCACTCTCCGTTGCTGCTGTTGGGGTTGATTGGTCGACCGATCCCGCAGAGCCCTCCCCGGCGTTCTGGAACCCCAGGCCATTGGGGGTCCACCCCCACCCCCGGGGGGTGGGGAGAGGCACGCTCCGTTACGCCTGCTCAGTGCCAGGGGTCTGGCCCTCGTCGTTGTCTCTCTCGGGCCGCTCGACCAGGGCGCGTTCGAGCCACGCCCCGACGTGTTCGGCGGGGATGTCGATGCTGTCTCCTTCGGTGTAGGTGCGGCCGTTGTAGCCGAAGCAGGAACCTTCGGTGACGACGAGCGTCACGGTGCCCTTGGACATGGGGGCCTCCCGGGTGGGGCCGCGGTGAACAGGAGTCCGCCGCGGCCCCGGCCTGTGGTTACCAGGTGGTCAGTGCCTCGCCGGTGCCGTCGATGCGGGTGTGGGCCTGGGCGTCGCTGCGCATGGCCTTGAACGTGTGATCGTCGATGCGGGTGATGGGCCCACGCTTGAGGATCAGTTGGTCTCCCGCGCCCGCGCCGGCCATGGCTTGGCCCTGCTCGGTGAGGTGTGCCCAGAAGAAGCGGAGGCCGAGCGCATCGAGGTAGGCGCGCCGCGCCTCCTCGACTGCGGTGATGGCCTGCTGGTAGCCGATCGTGGCGGTCACGGTGTCCTGCTCGGCTATGGCCATTCCATCCTCGGCGGCGCGCTGCGCAGCGTTCACGGCGTCGATGTAGGCCTGGCCGATCAGGTTCTGCAGGACGTCAAAGTCCGCCTTGGTGTGCTCGATCTTCCGCTTCGCGGCGGTGGTGGCCGGGTAGTCGAAGGTGGCGGAGCTTCCCCCGCTGAGGACGAGATCGGCGAGGGCCGCGCGGTCCTCGCCGGTGGCGGCCGGGAGCTGAGCGACGGCGTCGCGGTGTGCCTGATGTGCCTCGCTGACGCGGCGGCGCAGGACGAGGAAGGCGAGCACGGCGGGGCGTGCCTCCTCGGGGATCTTCCCCTTGGCCGGGAAGCTGGCGTAAACGTGGGCGCTGGCCCTGGGCGGTCGGTGTTCGGCCACGGGTCAGATCTCCTTGGTGACGATGCACTCGGGGCACCGGAAGCGGACGGGGTCGGACTGGCGGACGCTGCGGTTGTCGACCATGACGCGTTCGACGGGCGGCTTCGAGCAGCCAGCCTTGTGGTCGACGCTGGCGTCGGGGTCGCGGCCGTCCTCCAGCTCGTGGAAGTGGCCGGCCTCGGCCGCCGCGCTGATCTCCTCAGCGGTCATGTTCTTGAGGTCCGCTGACCCGTACTGCGTGACGGGCGGGGTGCGGCGGAAGCGTGGAGCCTTGCTCATGCTTGGGTTTCTCCTGATCAGTCGCGGTAGCGGTGGTTGTAGGCGCCACGGTTGAGCAGCTCATCGAGCTGCCCGGCGTCCTCGGCGGCAACGATCTCGTCGGGGCTCATGCCCTTGAGGTCGTTCTCGCTGAGCTGCCCCACACGGCCCGTGTCGCGGCCGTACGAGCCGCTGTCGGCATGGCCCTGGAAGCGGGGCGGGCCCGGCGGGTCGGTGGGGATCTCGTCATCGGTCATCTGACTCCTCCTGTCGTTACGCTGCGTGCGCATAGGTGCCGTAGATGCCATAGGCGCCAGCACTCTGGGGTTGGCGCCTATGGCGCCTACGTGGCATCTACGGGTTCGGTGGTCACGGTGAGTGCCCAGACCCATTCCTTGCCGAATCCGGCTCTCTGGGACTTCACGCCCACCCTGTGGCGCGCTCGCTGGACTGTGCGCTTGGCGAAGCCGTCTCGCTCCGCTGCCTTGAGGACGTCGCCCGCTGCTGCCTCGCCGCCGGCGTCGGTGAGGTAGCCGCGTAGCCACTCGGCGGCCTCGTCCCGCTCGCTGACCTCTTCGCGGTCGACGGGCGCGGCGAGGGTGTCCTCTACGGTGCGCTGGGAGACCCCGGTGAAGGTGAGGCGGCCGACGTTGGCCATGCCCTTGCGGGTGGGCACGTCGTAGCCCTCGATCCGGTACGCGAGGGACGGCAGGTCGAGACGGCCGAGACTGTTCTTCGTCTGCGTCATCACCTGCTCGTCCGTCTCGCCGTCGCGTGCGAACGCCAGGACCGCGCGGGCGAGATCCTTGAAGGCGCCGGAGCCGGTGATGAGCTGCGAAGCGTCGGTGCTGCTGCCCTTGTTGAAGTGGGCGATCCCGAGCGTGAGGGCCTTGGTCCGCTCCGCCATCCGTACGAGGGGCTCGAGGGCCTGGCGCACGTCCTGGGACCGGTGGGCGTCGACGCGGCTGCCGAGCGTCGACATGAGCGGGTCGACGATGAGCGCGGCGACGTCGTACTCATCGATGGCGAGGGCGAGCGGTTCGATGTCGGCGGGCAGGCAGATCATCGTCTCTCCGGTGATCAACCGTCCGTCCTCGAAGCGGGTCGTCTCGACGTCGACGCGGTAGACGCGCTCGAGGTCGGCGTCTGCTGCGATCAGGCGCGGTACGAGGGTGCGCGACCACGAGTCCTCGACGGCCGCGTAGAAGACGTTCCGGGGGCGGCCGTGGAAGGTGCCGGGAAGTTGCCCCCGGGAGAGACGGGCGGCAAGCCAGATGCCGAACGACGACTTGCCGGTGCCCTCGCGCCCTGCGGCGAGGGTGAGTGCGCCGGCAGGGACGCGCCCGGCGCCGGGCTCCGGCTCCCATGCCCAGATGACCGGCTCAGGCTCGATCGCCGCGGCCGGGGTGAGCTTGATACGGCGCGGGGCGGGCAGTTCGGGCAGTCCGTTCGCCAGGCCGTGGACGGTTGGGTCAGTGGTCACGGGCGGGTCCGTCCTGCGGTGCGTTGGTGGGAAGGTCGACCTGGCGGCCGTCGACGAGGTGCCGGTACCAGCTGGGGCGGCCGGGAATGGCGACCGGCGGCCATCCGGCGGTCGCCAGCACGTCACGCGCGGGACCGAGTACGGCGCGGCGGCGGATCTCCTCGGCGGTCGGCCGCCGGGCGACGTCCCGCGCGAGGCTCGCCGCGTACGCGTTGGCGTCGGCATAGATCTCGCGGCGGTACGCCTCGGGGTCCTCCTCGGCGAGCCTGTCCAACCGGGCCTCCTCGTCGGCGTGCCGCCGGTGCTGCTCGGCGGCCGTGATGATCGCTGCGACTTTCCGCGGGTCCCCGGGTGTCAGCCGTAGCCACGCGAGCGAGCCGTACGCCGGGGGGAGGTCCTCGACGGCCTTGAGCAAGCTGGTCACTTGGGCCGACGCCCACAAAGCGGCAACCTCGCCCGGTGACACCCCCGGCGGCGCTACGCTGGCCCTCGCAGTCCCACCGCTCGCCGCGAGGACTTCCGCAGACGCCCCGGCCATCACCCGGGGCGTCTGTGCGTTCCGGGTCATGCCGCCGGCTGCCCTTCCCCCGACAGCAGTCGCACCAGGTCGGCCGTGATCACGACGCGGCGGCGGCCGAACTCGAGCGTGCGCACAGGCGCCTTGCCGCGCTTGATCTGCTCGTACAACTCCGACCGGCTGCAGCCAAGAGCGAGTGCTGCCTGAGGCACGCGCACCGTGGCCGGCCACTGCTCAACATCCGCGAGCGTGGGCCTCTGCGAGTGCTCCATGTTCACTCCTGTCGTCAGTTGACGCTACTTCCGCGTCAGTGGTACGTATATATCACGTCGTCTGCGGACGGCGGTAGCCTGAATGGACGGGATGGACTAGATGAGTCTTAGGCTGACGCTCATGCCCGAGCAGAAGCGCGCACCCCAGATCAGCGACCCGACCAGCCTCACCGTGGCCGCCAACATCCGTCGGCACCGTGAGCGGCAGGGGTTCTCTACCTACGAGCTGTCCCGGCGCCTGAATGACCTAGGTCGCCCCATGACGCCTGCAGCTGTAGGACGGCTCGAGCGTTGTGAACGTCGCGTGGACGTCGGAGATCTGATGGCCCTGGCCGTCGCCCTCGACGTGCCGCCGGTGACCCTTCTTCTGCCTGCCAGCCTTCGCGGTGACGTAGAGATCACCGGTGCCGGGGCCGTAAATGCTCGGCGGGTCTTGAGGTGGAGCCAGGGCAGGGAGCCGCTGCGCTACCCGGACGAGGCGGACGACGAGGAGTCGCGTGCGCGCTTCCTCGCCATGTGGCTCATGGCGTCTACGCCGGGCGGGCGGGGCTTCGACATGACGACCGAGGAAGGGCAGCGCGCCCTGATTCAGGCGTTGAAGGAGGGTGCGTGGGGCACCGAAGTGAGCGGGGGCGATAGTGGCGGCTGACCCGATCAAGAAGGTCACGCTGGCGAGCGGCAAGGTGCGGTACCGGTTCGTGGTCGACGTCGGCCGGCACCCGGAGACGGGCGAGCGGCAGCAGGTGACGCGCACCTTCGACACGAAGACGGAAGCGAAGGACGAGTACGCGCGGATCCGTCACGAGCGGGCGGCAGGGACGCTGGTGGTGCCGGCGAAGACGACCGTTGCTCAGCTCATCGACATGTGGCTGCGCGAGGCCACCGTGGACGTGGAAGCGGCAACGAAGCGGTCGTACGAGGACGCGATGCGGTACGTACGGACACGGCTCGGCGAGAAGCGCGTCCAGGAGCTGGCGACCGCGGACGTTCAGGACCTGGTCGAGTGGATGCTCACCAGCGCGCGGCGGATCGGCGGCAAGCCGGGTACGGGCCTGTCAGTGCGCACGGTTGATCTGACGTTGGGCCGTCTGCGGGCCGCGCTGAACATGGCGGTCCGTGACCGCCTGGTGGTGCGGAACGTGGCGGAGTACGCGAAGGTGCCGCGCCAGGCCCGGAAGGACGACCGGGCGCGGCGGCGGGCGCGGCGGCCGTGGACCGAGGACGAGGTGAAGGTGTTCCTGGCGCACTGCGCCGGGGGGCGTCTGTACGCGGTGATGCTGCTCTCGCTGATCGGCTTGAGACCGGCGGAGGTGTGCGGACTGCGGTGGGTCGACGTCGACCTTGACGCGGGCACGCTGTCGGTGGAGTGGACGCGCACGCTCGTCGCCGGCGTCGTCATCGAGAAGGACACCAAGTCGACCGCCGGGGAACGCGGCCTCCCCCTCCCGGCTCCGGTCCTCGCCGCACTGAAGGTGTTCCGCCGGCGGCAGACTGCCGAACGGCTCGCCGGGGGCGAGGGTTACGACGCCTCCGGGCGGGTCGTCGTCGACGAGCTCGGCGCGGCCGTGAAAACGGACTGGCTCAGGCGCCAGGCGTACAAGCTGATGGAAGAGGCCGAGGTGCGGCGGGTCCGACTGTACGACGCGCGGCACGCCTGCCTGTCGTGGATGGCGAACAACGGCGTCCCCGACACGGTAGTGAGCGCGTGGGCCGGACACGCCGACCTCGGCTTCACGAAGCGCACGTACGTGCACCCCGACCCGCAGTCGCTGAAGGCGGGTTCGGACCGGCTCGCCGATCTGCTCGGCTGACCTCCCCGAAGGGGATGTGAGAGACCGTGAGACGACACGACAAAGGCCCCGATCCGCCGGAGCGATTCGGAGCCATTGACCTGGTACTTCTGGTGCACTCGGCAGGATTCGAACCTGCAACCTTCTGATCCGTAGTCAGATGCTCTATCCGTTAAGCTACGAGTGCTTGTTTTGTTTTCTGCCGGTCCTGGTCCTTTCGGCCCGCTCGCGGCGACAGGAAGAACATTACATGACTGCCGTCGCCATGTGAAATCCGTTTGCCATAGCCCTTGTGACCTGCGGAAACACCTTCTGGGGCGCTATCGAGGCGAGGGGGCCGACGACGAAGCCCCGGTCGCGTGGACCGGGGCTTCGGTGATCAAGCGCGGAGGCGGAGGGATTTGAACCCTCGATGGGATTGAAGTCCCAAACCGCATTAGCAGTGCGGCGCCATAGACCGGACTAGGCGACGCCTCCAGCACAACCTCCCGCGCGAGCGCGAGTGGTGCGTGCAGATGATGACACAGCCGAGTGTGCTGTCACCAATCGCCTCCCACGGTACTAGGCGGAGAGGCCGCAGGGCAAAGCCGTATGGCACGTCGGGAGCGGTTCGGCCGCAGTTCGGGAGAGGTCAGGGGGAGCCGGGAGAGGTCGGGAGAGGTCGCGGGTGGGGCGGGCCCGGAACGGGGTGACGCCGCAACCGCGGGGCGGGCCTGACGTTAGTCAGGTCATGCTGCAGATCCCTTCCGCCCCGCGCCCGCATCGCCCCTCGGCGCTCCCCGACCGTCCCACCGCCCTGAGCCGGCTGCTCCTCGGCGCCGCCGCCTCCCTCGCCGCGGCCACCGCCGGCACGCTCACTCCGGTGGCGCCGGAGGCGTACGCCGCCGAAACGCTGTCGCCGGTCTCGCTGCCGATGCCCGACTCCGGCCCCGGCGACCGGCTGTCCGTCACGGTGCGCGGAATGGGGGGCGGGGCGGACGGGACCTTCGAGCTGCGCTGCCATCCCGAGGGCGGCAGCCACCCGGCCGTGCGGGAGGCGTGCGGTCGGCTCGACCGGCGCACCACGTGGGGGACCGACCCGTTCGCGCCGGTCCGGCCCGGCACCATGTGCACGATGCAGTACGGCGGCCCGGCCACCGCGCATGTCACCGGGACCTGGGCCGGACGCCCCGTCGACGCCCGCTTCGACCGCGGCAACGGCTGCGAGATCGCCCGCTGGGACGCGCTGGTGCCCGTACTGCCGAACCCCCACGCGTAGGAGACAGGAAGAAAAGAGGGAGAGAGGGAGAGGAGAAGTGAAGTAGGGAGAAGAGCAGGGGAAATCGGCCACCGGCGCGGTGGGGTGGGGCGGGCCTTCGACAGGTGCGCACAGCCCGTACATATGTGCCGCAGACCGGGTCCTCCGGCAAAACGCACGGTCACGGCATCCGCGTTCGCGCGGTCACGGCATCTCCGTACGTTCGGTGTGCGACCTCCCTCTCATCCGGCGTCGCGAGCGCAACCTCTGCCCGTAGACTCCCTCGCGTGACACGTTGCGGGCCGGTTGGCAAGATGGCCGAAGGCCCAGCGGTCGGCAAGGTGCGGTAACAGGGAGGAAGCGTCTCGTGAGCAGCAGGCCATCCCGAGGCGCTGCTCGCCTCGCAGCCATACTGGACGCGCTGCCCGACGCGTTGGTGCTGGTCAACGCCAACGGGACCGTCGTCAACGCGAACACGATCGCCCTGGAGGCCTTCGAGACCCCCGGGACCGCGTTGGTCGGACGCGGGTTGCTGGACCTGTTGCCCGAGTTCGACTCGCGGCTCATCCCGGGCTCCATGCGGCGGCCCGACACCATGGACCCGACCGGGCGGACCAAGCCGACCCGGATGACCGCCCGCCGGACCGACGGCAGCGAGTTCCCGGTCGAGGTCACAAGCGCGAATCTGGAGAACGGGCAGCAGGCGTACGACGGTTACGGCTACGCCAATGACGAGCTGCTCATGCTGGTCGTACGGGATCTTTCGGGCACCGTCGACACCGAGGCCGAACTCGCGCGTTCGCAACGGCAGACCGAGATGATCCTGCGGGCCGCGTCCGAGGGCGTGGTCGGGACGGACACGGACGGGCGGATCGTCCTTGTCAATCCGGCCGCCGCCCAAATACTGGGTTATCGGGCCAGTGACCTCGGCGGACGTGAGCTGCACACGCTCGTGCTGCACTCCCGCGAGGACGGCGCCCCCTTCCCGTACGGCGAGTCGCCGCTCGCGGACACCCTGCGGTCCGGGCGCAAGCACCGGGTGCGCGGGCAGGTGCTGTGGTCGAAGAACGGCGAGAAGGTGTCGGTCGATCTGACGACCGCGCCGGTGCGTGACGGGGATCAGCTCGTCGGCGCCGTGATGACGTTCACCGACCGGCGGCCGTACGACAAGCTCGCCGAGGAGAAGGACGCCGAGGCCGAGACGCACGCGGAGGAGCTGGAGCGGCTCGCCAAGGAGCACACGGAGGAGATCGCCGGTGTGCGCGAGGAGCACACCGCCGAGCTGGCCGAGCTGAGCGAGCAGCACGCCGAGGAACTGGCCGCCGGAGACGAGCGGTACGCGGCGCTCGGGGAGCGCGAGAAGGACCGGTACGAGGCGCTGGCCGCACGGCACGAGCAGCTGCTCGCGGTGCTTGGCACCTCGCTGCGCGGCCCCCTCGACCAACTCCGCGGCGAACTGGGCACCCTCGCCGCCGACGACGCCGGGCAGCTGTGGCCCGAGGCCAACCAGGTGCTGCATCATCTGACCGCCGGGTACTCGCGGATCACGACGCTCATCGACAACGTCCTCGGCTATCAGCGGATCGACGCGGGCGAGGACGACCTCGTACGGACGGCCGTCATGCTCGACGCGGTCGTGGCTGCCGGTGTCGACGGGGCCGTGGAACTGGTCGGGCCGGGGCGGGTGCAGTTCGCCGTGCACGCGCCGCCCATCGAGGCCGAGGTGGACCAGGTGCGGCTCGCGACCGCGCTCGCCCATCTCATCGCGGATGTCGCCGGTGTCGACGCGACGGGCAACGCGCCCATGTCCACCGGCGGCTACATGGACAACACCGTCGTCGTGGCCGCCGCGCAGCGCGGTGAGGTCGTCCGGATCGAGGTGCGCGGGCCGTACGCCGGGGGAGACCCGGTGCATCAGCCGATCGTCCAGGGGATCGTGCGGGCGCACGGCGGGGTGCTCCAGACCGTCGAGGTGCCCGGGATGAGCGGCAGCGCGTATGTGCTGGAGGTGCCGCTGGGCGGCGGTGCCGGGGCCGTGCCCGCCGCCGCGCTGCCCGCCGTGGTGGGCGCCGACGTCGACTCCGGGACCGTGGCCACCGGTGCCGAGGTCGCCCTTCCCGAGCAGGCCCCCGGTGGGGGCGGCCGACGGCGGGCACGGCGGTCGTCCGTGGACGCGTTCCTGGAGAGCGAGGACGCCCCCGAGGGCCGCGAGGCCGAGGCCCCTGCCGCCCCGACCGGGCGGCGCCGGCGCAGGGCCGAGGACGCGGCGGTCGCGATGGTCGCCGCGAACGGGGCTCAGCCGGCCGGTGCCGGTGAGGGTCCCGCGCAGGACGCCGAGGCCGAGGGCTCCGGAGGGACCGGGCGGCGCCGTGGGCGGGTCGCCTCGGCCGAGGCCGCCGGTGAGTCGGTGGCCGCCGAGGGCGCGGTCGTCACGGCCGCCGAGCACGCGGCGGGTGCCGCCGCCGTCGCCAACGGACTGGGTGGGACGGTGCCGCCGCAGGGCGTGCCCGCGCCCAGCGGGCGCCGCGCGCGCCGGGAGCCCGCCGCACAGAACGCGTTGCCGCCGGCGCTGCCCGCGGGGCCGAGCCCGGTCACCGGGGTGAACGCCGCCGATGCCGAACCCGGCTCCGGCTCGGAATCGGGCTCCGGCTCCGGCTCCGGCTCCGGCTCCGGTGAGGCGTCCGGCGCGCAGCAGCCCACCGGGCGCCGTCGTCGTGCCCTCGACAGTGCGGAGGAGCGCCCCGCCGCGCCCGAGCCGGGTGCGCGAGCCGTCTTCGCCCTGCCTCCGGCCGAGGCCGACCGGGGGCCCGAGTACGCGCAGGCCGCCGGGCTCGGACCGGTACCGCTGCCCCCGGGACCGGGCGCGCCCGGCGCACCCATGCCGCTCCCGCTGCCCGCTGGAACCAACGAGCCCACCGCACCCGTGCGGGGTGGGGAGGGGTACGACGGTGAGGGCGGCCCGGGTGGGGCCGGTGCGGGGCAGGGTCCTGGCGTGGCTGCGGGGCAGATGCCCGGCGCCGCTCAGGTTCAGATCCCCGGTGCCGGTCAAGCCCCGGGACCGGGCCAAGTCGTCGCCCCGGGTCAGGTGTCGGGTGTTCCGGGCCAGGTCTCAGGTGTTCCGGGCCAGGTCTCAGGTGTTCCGGGCCAGGTCTCAGGTGTTCCGGGCCAGGTCTCAGGTGTTCCGGGCCAGGTCTCAGGTGTTCCGGGCCAGGTCTCGGGCGTCCCGGGCCAGGTCTCGGGTGTTCCGGCCGGTGGTGTCGACGACGGGCGCCATGACTCCGCGGCGCACGACCCGTCCGACGACCACACACCGCCGCAGCCGCACCCGGTGCCCACTCCCACGGGTCGCCGCCGGGCGGTACGGCAGGCCACTCCCCAGCAGGGCGAGGGCGTCGCCACGATCGCGCCCGCGCAGGAGATGTCGGCCCAGGGCGCTCCCGCTCAGGGGATCCCTCCGCAGGGCGGACCCGGACAGCCGGTGCCCACGCCGGCCGTCGCCGCCGCTCCCGGTCAACCCGTCCCGGCCGGGGTCGCCGCCGCACAGGCCGCCGCCGTGCAGGCCCTCCCCGGGCAGGCGGCTCCCGGACAGCCCGCCGTCGGACAGCCCGTCGCCGCCGCTCAGGGTGCCGTCCCGCCGCAGGGTGTCCCCGGCGGTCAGCAGCAGGTGCCCCAGCAGGGCGGCCTCCTCGGCCACTCCGTCGTCGTACCGGGCGCCCAACCGGTTCAAGGCGCCGCTCAGCCCGTGCCCGCCCAGGGCGCACCCGGCGTCCAGCAGCCCGGCCCCACTCAGCCGACCCCTGCACCCGCTCAGGCCGAGGCCCCCGGCACACCCCCGCAGCAGCCCCAGTCCTGGCCCGACCCCCGTCACGAGACCTCCGGCGTGGGCATCCCCGTAACTGCTCCGCAGGCGCCGCTGCCCCCGCAGTCCACCCCCTCCTCGGGCACCCCACTGCCGCCGGAGGTCGCCGTACAGCAGCAGCCGCGCGCCGCACAGCCGTTGCCCGCCGAAGCCGCGGCCCCGACACAGGCCCAGACCCCGGCCCAAGCACAGGCGCAGGCGCAGACGCAGACGCAGGCCAGGCCGAAGAACGCGGTACCCGCCCCCGCTCCCGTCGACCCCAACTCCACCCACGGACGGGCGATCAGCGTCCGGACGCTCGGTCAGGGCGTCCCCTTCTCCCGCCAGGGCAGCCCCCAGGCGCAGGCCCAGGCACAAGCGCAGGCGCAGGCGCAGGCGCAGGCAGGCGTCCATCCCCAGAGCGGCGCCACGCCCGCGCCGAACCAGCCCGGTGGTTCCGGTCGGCGCCGCAAGCTGGGGACGCCTCCCCAGCCGACCGGCGATCGCCCCGAGTCGGCCGCGCGCCCCCACCCGCAGTCCACGCCGACCAACGGCACCGGCCTTCGCCTCGGCACCGGGCAGACCCCGCCCCCCGCCCAGGCGGCCCAGCCCCAGCAGGTGTCGCAGGCCTCGGCGGGCGGCCAGGCCCCACTGCCCGCGCAGCCCTCGCTCGCCGGGCAGGTGCCGCTCCCGCCGCAGCCGTCCCTCGCGGGGCAGTCCCGGCTGACGGGCCGTACGGAGGGTGCCGGGCGGTCGTACGCCATAGGGGCGCCCGACGAGAACGCGGACGAAGGTCCCGAGCCGCTCGACGGTCCCGGCGGCGCGGTGGAGGTCCCCGACCGGCCCCATCCGCAGCCGATGGACGACGAGTTGCCGCCGGAGCCGCTGGACAACCCGCGCCGGCTGCTGGTGTGGCCCGCGCCGGACGCGACGACCCACCAGGCGCTGAGCGACCGCGGCTACCGTCCCGTCATCGTGAACTCCCGCGAGGACGTGGACGCCCAGATCGCCGCCTACCCGGCCGCCCTGTTCGTCGACCCGTTGACCGGGCCCATCACCCGCACGGCACTCCAGTCGCTGCGCCAGGCCGCCGTGGCCGCCGAGGTTCCCGTCCTCGTCACGGCGGGACTCGGCCAGGCGACGCGCGAGGCGGCGTACGGTGCCGACCCGGCGATCCTGCTGAAGGCGCTCGCGCCGCGCGACTCCGAGCAGCACCCGCCGCGCGTCCTGCTCATCGAGGAGCACGCGGAGATCGCGCTCGCCCTGACCGCGACGCTGGAACGGCGTGGCATGCAGGTCGCGCGGGCCGCGTCGGACGCGGACGCCGTCACGCTGGCCGCGCAGATGCGGCCCAACCTCGTGGTGATGGATCTGCTCCAGGTGCACCGCCGCCAGGCCGGAATCATCGACTGGCTGCGCACGAACGGCCAGTTGAACCGCACCCCGCTCGTCGTCTACACCGCCGCCGTCGACCAGTCCGAACTCCCGCGTCTGGCCTCGGGGGAGACGGTCCTCTTCCTCGCGGAACGCTCCACGAGCACCGAGGTGCAGACCCGGATCGTGGACCTGTTGGCACGAGTCGGCACGAACTGAGCCCACAACGCACGGCAGTCGGGGCGGTGTTTCACGTGAAACACCGCCCCGACTGCCGCCCCGACTGCCGCCCCGACTGCCGCCCCGACTGCCGTCCCGACTGCCGTACGTACGCGCCCTAGATCTGCGTCACGTCCAACGTGCCCTCCGCGTACTGCCGTCGCAGCACCTTCTTGTCGAACTTGCCCACGCTCGTCTTCGGCACGGACTCGATGATCGTCCAGCGCTCGGGGAGCTGCCACTTGGCGATGCCGCCCTCCTCGGCGAGGAAGGAGCGGAGGGCGGTGAAGTCGGTGGTGGAGCCCTCCTTCAGCACGACCGTGGCGAGGGGGCGTTCGCCCCACTTCTCGTCCGGTACGGCGACGACGGCGGCCTCGGCGACGTCCGGGTGGGCCATGAGGGCGTTCTCCAGCTCGACCGAGGAGATCCACTCGCCGCCGGACTTGATGACGTCCTTGGCGCGGTCGGTGAGGGTGAGGAAGCCGTCGGGGCTGATCGTGCCGACGTCGCCCGTCTTCAGCCAGCCGTCCTCGCTGAACTTGTCGTCGGGACGGACGGGTTCGGCGCCCTGGCCACCGAAGTACGCGCCCGCGATCCAGGGGCCGCGGACCTCCAGCTCACCGGCGGACTCGCCGTCCCAGAGGATGCGCTCGCCGCCGGGGCCGGTGAGACGGGCCTCGACGGAGGCGGGGAAGCGGCCCTGAGTGAGGCGGTAGGCAAGCTCCTCCTCCGAGCCCGGCTCCACACCGGCCGGCGGCCGGGCGATCGTGCCGAGCGGGGAGGTCTCCGTCATGCCCCAGGCATGGCAGACACGCATCCCGAGCTTGTCGAAGGCCTGCATCAGGGCCGGCGGGCAGGCCGAGCCACCGATGGTGACCTGGGTGAGCGAGGCGACTTCGCGCGGACGGGCGGACAGCTCCGCGAGCAGGCCCTGCCAGATGGTGGGCACGGCGGCGGCGTGCGACGGCTTCAGCGTCTCGATCATCTCGGCGAGCGGGCCGGGCTGCAGGAACCGGTCCGGCATCAGCATGTTGACGCCGGTCATGAAGGTCGCGTGCGGCAGGCCCCAGGCGTTGACATGGAACTGCGGGACGACGACCAGCGAGAGGTCCACGTCCGTCAGGCCCATGGACTGGGCCATGTTGACCTGCATGGAGTGCAGATAGATCGAGCGGTGGGAGTAGACGACGCCCTTGGGGTCGCCGGTGGTGCCGGAGGTGTAACACATGGCCGCGGCGGAGCGTTCGTCCATCTCGGGCCAGTCGTACGTGGTCGGCTTGCCGGCGATCAGGTCCTCGTACTCGTGCACCTGGACGCTCGCTCCGGCGAGCAGCGACCGGTCGCCGGGCCCGGCGACGACGACATGCTCCACCGGCTTGAGGTGCGGGAGGAGCGGCGCGAGGAGGGGCAGCAGCGAACCGTTGGCGATGATCACGCGGTCGGCGGCGTGGTTGACGATCCAGGCGAGCTGCTCGGGGGGCAGCCGCAGATTGAGGGTGTGGAGGACGGCTCCCATGGAGGGAATCGCGAAGTACGCCTCCACGTGCTCCGAGTTGTTCCACATGAGGGTGGCGACGCGCTCGTCGCCGTCGACCCCGAGGTCCTCGCGCAGGGCGTGGGCCAACTGCGCGGCGCGGGCGCCGATCTCGGCGTAGGAGCGGCGTTCGGGCTCGCCCTCGCCGGTCCAAGTGATCACCTGCGACGTCCCGTGGATGCTCGACCCGTGGGTCAGGATCCTGGAGATCAACAGCGGTACGTCCTGCATGGTGCTCAGCACGGCGTCCTCCCGGGGCGGCTTTGCCTACGCGGTGGTAACGGTTGCGTTGATTCTGCTCACATACCGAACGGTATGTCACTAGGGGACAAGATGATCGATCAGAGAGAGCCTCCCGCGAGCCGAAATCCGGGAGCCTCACAGCCGGGCAACGAACGGGCTACCGCACGGGTTCCAGCTCGGGGTCCTCGCGCAGCTTTCCCAGCGCGCGCGACACCGCCGACTTCACCGTGCCGACCGAGACACCGAGCATCTCGGCCGTCTGCACCTCGCTGAGGTCCTCGTAGTACCTGAGGACGACCATCGCCCGCTGCCGCGCCGGCAGCTTCATGATCGCCCGCCACATCGCGTCGTGCAGCGCCTGCTGCTCGGCCGGGTCGGCGGCCTGGACGCCCTCGGGCTCCGGCAGTTCGTCGCACGCGAACTCGTCCACCTTGCGCTTGCGCCACTGGGACGTCCGGGTGTTCAGCAGCGCCCGGCGCACATAGCCGTCGAGGGCCCGGTGGTCCTCGATGCGCTCCCACGCGACATACGTCTTGGCCAGCGCCGTCTGCAGCAGGTCCTCGGCGTCGCACGGGTTCGCGGTCAGCGACCGTGCGGTCCGCAGCAGCACCGGCTGGCGGGCCTTCACATACGCCGAGAACGACGGGTACGACGGGTACGACGGGTACGACGGGTGCGACGGGTACGACGGGTGCGACAGGTTCGCCAGACTCGACACGCTGGACGCGGTCGGCCGGGCCGAGGTCGTCAGGGTCCGCGGCACTGGTGCAGCGGCCTTCGAAGCGCTGGTGCAGACGGGTGTGGTCATGGCTCCACGCTAGGAGCGGGCCCCGCCCTGCGGATCGGCCGCAGGTCCCGAAGACGAATCCCCCTCAGGTTGTAGGAGTGGGGCAGACCTCACCTACTGAAGGTGGATGAACAGCCCCCGGGTACTGAGGGTGTACCCCTGAGAAACACCTGCCAGGGTTGTACGGCACGGATCACACCGGCCCCGCCGGTCCCCCGGGGTGCCCGAAGTCCCGCCCGCCCGCCACACCCGGACCGCTCACCCGTCCGTCCCCAGCACCAACCCCGAGGTCGGCACCCCCGTCCCCGCCGTCACCAGCACCCGCCCGGCGCCGGGCACCTGGTTCACGGAGGTGCCCCGCAGCTGCCGTACCGCCTCCGCGACGCCGTTCATCCCGTGCAGATACGCCTCGCCGAGCTGCCCGCCGTGGGTGTTGAGCGGCAGCCGCTCCTCCGCGACGAAGTCGGCCGCCTCACCCGGGCCGCAGAACCCGAACTCCTCCAGCTGCATCAGCACGAACGGTGTGAAGTGGTCGTAGAGGATGCCCACGTCGATGTCGTCCGGGCCGAGCCCCGAGGTGCGCCGGAGCTGGCGGGCGACGACGCCCATCTCCGGCAGCCCCGTGAGATCGCTGTCGTAGAAGCCGGTCATCTGCTGCTGCGCCCGGCCCGCGCCCTGGGCGGCGGCCACGACCACGGCGGGCGGCCTCGGCAGATCCCGCGCCCGCTCCACCGAGGTCACCACGAGCGCCTGGCCGCCGTCCGTCTCCTGGCAGCAGTCCAGCAGCCGCAGCGGTTCGACGATCCAACGCGAGGCCGCGTGCTCGTCGAGGGTGATCGGGCGGCCGTGGAAGTAGGCCGCCGGATTCGTCGCCGCGTACTTGCGGTCCACCACGGCCACGTGCCCGAACGCCTCGGGGGTCAGCCCGTACGCGTACAGATAGCGCTGGGCCGCCATCGCCACCCAGGAGGCGGGGGTGAGCAGCCCGAACGGCAGCGTCCAACCCAGCGCCACGCCCTCCGCCGACGGCTCCCGGTGGCGTACGCCGGAGCCGAACCGCCGCCCCGAGCGCTCGTTGAACGCGCGGTAGCAGACCACGACCTCCGCAACGCCCGTCGCGACCGCCAGCGCCGCCTGCTGCACGGTCGCGCACGCGGCGCCGCCGCCGTAGTGGACGCGCGAGAAGAAGGACAGCTCACCGATGCCGGCCGCCTGCGCGACCGTGATCTCCGGGCTGGTGTCCATCGTGAACGTCACCATCCCGTCCACGTCCGCGGGCACCAGCCCCGCGTCGTCGAGCGCCGCCCGCACCGCTTCCACGGCCAGCCGCAGCTCACTGCGGCCCGAGTCCTTGGAGAAGTCGGTCGCGCCGATGCCGACGATCGCCGCGCGCCCGCCGAGCCGGTCCCTGGTCCGTACGCTCACTCCGTCTCCCCCAGGCTCACGGTCACCGTGCCGGTGACATGTCGTCCGATGCCGTTCTCGCCGACGATCCTGACCGTGGCCGTACGGCCGCCGACCGCCTCCATCGACTCGACCGACTCCACCGACTCCACCGACTCGACTGTGCCCGTCAACACCATCGTGTCGCCCGGGTAGTTGGGCGCGCCCAGCCGGATCGCCACCTTCCGCAGGACGGCGGCCGGCCCGAAGTGGTCCGTGATGTACCGCCCCACCAGCCCGTTCGTCGTCAGGATGTTCATGAAGACGTCCGGCGACCCGCGCCGCCGCGCCAGCTCCGGATCGTGGTGCACGTCCTGGTAGTCGCGCGAGGCGATCGCCCCCGCGACGACGAGCGTGCGGGTGATCTCGATCTCCAGCGAAGGCAGCGTCTGCCCGGCCTCGACCCTCACTCGGACACCACCCCCTCCGCCACCGCGCGGAACATCGGAAGCTCCAACTCCGCGTCACAGCGCACGAACACGAGCCGTACGGGCATCCCGATCCGCACCTTGTCGTACGGCACCCCGATCACGTCGCCGACCATCCGCACCCCCTCCGCCAGCTCGATCAGCCCGACGGCGTACGGCGGATCGAAGGCCGGGAAGGGCGGGTGGTGCATGACGACGTACGAGTACACGGTCCCCTCGCCGCACGCCTCGACCGTGTCCCACTCGGCGCGACCGCAGGCGTTGCAGCCCGGCAGCCAGGGGAGGCGGAGGGTGGCGCAGCCGACGCAGCGCTGGATGAGGAGCCGATGGCGCGAGACGCCTTCCCAGAAGCCGGAGTTGTCGCGATTGACGACGGGACGGGGGCGGCGCGGCGGTTCGGACCGCTCGGGCCGCCCGGACCGCTCGGGCTGTTCGGGCTGTTCGGGCTGTTCGGGCTGTTCGGGCTGTTCGGACCGTTCGGACCGTTCGGACCGTTCAGGCCGTTCAGGCCGTTCAGGCCGCTCGGACCGTTCAGGCCGCTCGGACCGTTCAGGCCGCTCGGACCGTTCAGGCCGCTCGGACCGTTCAGGCCGCTCGGACCGTTCAGGCCGTTCAGCCGGTTGCCGGGACGGTGGTCCGCCCGCCGCGCTCGTCGGTCGGT
This sequence comes from Streptomyces phaeolivaceus, assembly GCF_009184865.1. Taxonomy (NCBI): domain Bacteria; kingdom Bacillati; phylum Actinomycetota; class Actinomycetes; order Kitasatosporales; family Streptomycetaceae; genus Streptomyces; species Streptomyces phaeolivaceus. The sequence continues at coordinate 4,925,604 of NZ_CP045096.1, forward strand.
CCGCCGGCGCGTACTTGAGGATCCGGAAGCGATGGGTGCCGACGAGTTCGTCGCCCACCCACACATCCATCCGGGTCGTGACGAAGTGCCCGGTCCCGAGCCGGGTGGTCTTCCGCTCCGACACCGACTCGACGACCGAGTCGAACACGATCTCGTCCCCCGGCCGCAGCGCCCGCAGATACTCCTGCTCGCAGTCGGTGGCGACGACGGAGGTGTACCCGGCGCCGTCGAGCAGCGCGAGGAGTTCGTCGTACGCCGGCGCGCGGGTCTCGTGCCCGCTCAGTCCGCCCATCGTCCACACCTGGAGCATGGTGGCCGGGGCGACGGCGTCCGCCCCGGTGTACGCCGGGTTGGTGTCCCCCAGTGCCTCGCACCAGTGCCTGATCATGGGCGAGTTGACGGGATCCTTGCCACGGCCGCCGCGGACGGCCGCGCGCCCCTCATAGGCCTTGAGCCGTACGGACAGGTCCTCGACCATCGTGCCGCAGCCCCCTCGAACGAATCTGACTGTCCGTCAGATTGAAGGAACTGTCGCCGGAACTGTCAAGGTCGCCGGACACGCCTGTGCGGCGGTGCCGAAGCACCGCCGCACAGGCGTGTCACACCCCACAGACGTGTCCCACACGTCCCGTGTCCGAGGGCCGGACCTTCAGGGCCGGGGCGACCTCATCCACACGCCCCCGGCCCACGACCCGCCCTCCGGCGGCTACCAGAGGTTGGTGAAGTTGACGACGGCGTTCTTCTGGTCGATGGCCGTGTAGCCGGAGCCGTTGACCTGGGCGGTGTTGTTCTGGTTCGAGGCGCCCGAGCCGTTCGCCTGCTGCTGCGAGGTCGACGAGTTGCCGTTGTTGTCGTTGCCGACACCGCTGCCGACGATGTTCGCCACGCCGGCGTTCGATCCGTCGTCCGCGAAGGAGCCGTTGTCGGCGGTCGCCACACCGGTGAAGAGGGCGGCGGCGAGCGGGAGGGCCGAGACGGCGGCGAGAACGCGGGCGGTACGGATGCTTGCCATGTGCATTTCCTCCAGGAATTTCACACAAGTACGGGTTGCTCCGGGGCAGTTGGCCGACCGCCTCGGTGCGGGTCTTCGACGTCGCGAATCAAGAGTTGCCCACCGAATCCCCGGCGAACCACCCCGGAAGGCCCCATTCCCCCTGAAGCGTGATGACAAGTCGATAAACCCTCTTGGATCAAGGAACTCCCAGCTCAGCCCCAATGGACCCGAGGAGCGACAGCAAGATCAGGTGGGACAAGGGGCGAAGCGTTCCGGCAGATTTCCGGCCAACCTGCGAACAGGCCCTCGACGGCCGAAAGCACACCCCGAACCCTCTTCCTTTTATCGAACATGAGTACGAGCATGGATCCATGGCCACCACTGACCGGCAGGCCGGCACCCTGGCCCTGGCACACGCCCTCTCCGCCGCCGAACGCGGACTGGCGGTGATCCCCCTGTCCCGCTCGAAGCTCCCGGCCCTCCGCTCCCCCCACCGCGACGACCCGACCCCGTCCCCCCCGTCCCCCTGCCACGGCGAATGCGGCCACCTCGGCCACGGTGTGTACGACGCCTCCGCCGACCCCCACCGCGTCCGCGAACTCTTCGCCGCCGCCCCCTGGGCCACCGGCTACGGCATCGCCTGCGGCCTCCACCCCCACCACCTCATCGGCGTCGACCTCGACACGAAATCCGGTACGGACTCCTCGGCGGCCCTCCGCGAACTGGCCCTGCGCCACCTGTTCACGATCCCCGAGACGGTCGTCGTGCTGACCCCCAGCGGCGGACGCCACCTCTGGCTCACCGGGCCGCCCGACGTCGTCGTCCCCAACTCCGCGAGCCGCCTCGCCCCCGGCATCGACATCCGCGGCGCCGGCGGCTACCTCGTCGGCCCCGGCTCCCGCACCGACCACGGCGTCTACGGCACGGCCCCCGGTACGGCCCACCTCCCCCCGGCGCCCTGCCCACCCGCCCTGCTCCGCCTCCTCCTGCCACCGCCACGCCCCAACCCCTCCGACCCGACCGGCGCCGACCAAGGCGCAAGCCACAGCCAAGGCCAGGGCCACGGACTGATCCACTTCGTCCTCACCGCCCAGGAGGGCCAACGCAACACCCGCCTCTTCTGGGCCGCTTGCCGCGCCTACGAGAACGGCCTCGCCCCCGACCTCACGAACGCGCTGATCGAGGCCGCCGTACGCACGGGCCTCACCGAACGGGAGGCAAGATCGACGATCGCCTCGGCGGCCCGGATGTCGGGACGGGGGCGCGGGCACGGGCAGGGACGTTGAGCCGGAGCGAGAGTGGGGGTGGGGAGTGGGGAGCACGCGCCCCACTCCCCACCCCCACTCCCCACTCCTCTCCCCACTCCTCTCCCCACTCCTCTCCCCACCCCGTCGCACGGACGACCGATGCCCGCGTTTCCGGGCGCCGGTCGTTGGAAGAACTGAACTGGTGGTGGACGGGCGGCGGATGAGCGGCAGACGGGCAACAGACGGTCCGTGGGCCGACCTTCGAGACCGTCCGTGCGGAACAACGGCTCTGGAGGGGCGAGTTGGACTGGGACAAGGAACAGCGGCAGGAGTGGCTCGCCGAGGTCCATCTGGAACGGGACCGATTGCTGCCGCTGCGCGCGGAGGCGACCGAGACCACGATCGAACTGATGCGGACGAGCACGGGCCAGGTGGCGGAACCCGATCTCGTGCCCTATCTGAACCTGACGTATCTCCTGACCGTCAAACGCGCCTACGGGGACGACCAACTCCTGGCCTTCGCGCTCTCGTTGGCGAACTGGGCGGTGGCCGCCCTCGACGAGGTCGCGAAGGTCACCGGCCGCACGGCGGAGCAGGTGATCGACCAGTACGAGACGGCGATCATCGCGGCACGGGAGTCGGCCGGGGCCGACGAGGACGACCTGGGCTGAGACCGACGAGGACGACCGAACCGAGGCCGACCGAACCGAGACCGACGAGGACGACCGAACCGAGGCCGACCGAACCGAGGCCGACGAGGACGACCTGAACCGACGGCCCCGCCGGCCGCGCCGTCACCGCGACGCCATGGCACCGTTACCGGGGCGGGTCCTCGCGGCCGGTGTCGTTCTGCCCTGTCTGCTCCGAGCCCATCTGCTGCCTGAGCCGCTCCTGCGCCGAGTCGACCTGACCGCTGTACTTGCCCCGCGTCCGGCCGTCGACGTAGTCACCGGCCTTGTCGACACCCTGGCCGGCCTGCTCCTCGTGGCCCTTCAGCATCTGCTTGAGCTTGTCCATCATCGACATAACGGCTCCTTCCGCCGTCGACACCGTCCCCACCAGAATCCGCGCCCCACCCCCGAACCGCATCTCGTGCCCCCGCCCACACCACGACCCCTGACGGTCTTACCTGGTCAGGGGTCGTTTCACAGTGCGGACGAACACCGGACAGCGGCAGCTCCGTGCAGATGCGGCGTTGACCTGTCACGATCAAGCCGTGGCCAACCTGTCGAAGATCGCGGACCGTCTGGACGCCGTCATGGACCTGATGGGTCCCGCGATCGGCGTCATACTGCTGGCAGTGGGCATCCAGACCTACCGTGACGGTGGATCTGTGGGTTGGCCCCTGGCGGGAGCGGCGATACTCGTGATCAACCTCTTGGTGGCTTGGCGCCGGCTCTCCGGGCATCGGCGCCACAACCAAACATGACCGCCAGCCACCGGGGTCATAGAGACCGAACGAGGCATACGCCCGCCCGGTCAGTCGACTGACGCGCCATCGCGGCGGGCTTCCGCCGGCCGCCCCTGGGCCGTCCGAGGACGCTCACCAGCGGCCGATGACCGACCGACAACGACCACCGGGCCACAAGCTTGTCCGCCCGGCTCCAGCGTGCGGACGGGCTGCATGCCCTCATCCTGGCAGGAAGTCGGTCCGGCCAACTGGCCTTCCGCTGCGGGCCGTTCTGCCCAGCGCCACGGGAAAGGCAGTCGTTGGCGGGGACCGGACAACAGCACGGCCCCTGACCTGGATGCCTGGTCAGGGGCCGTTCCACAGTGCGGTGGGTGTGGGATTTGAACCCACGGTGACTCGCGCCACGACGGTTTTCAAGACCTTTTGGCGATCATGGACGCCTGCCCCTCCGCCGCAGGTCAGACGGGTACGAGCGCCCCGGCGGAGCCGTCCTCGTCTTCGCCGTGCCCGCTACGTGCCCCAGGGGCCGGTTCGTGCCCGCTGAGCCAGGAGTCCGCCGCTTCGGCGACCTGATCATCACGACCGGCGACCGGCCGGGCGTAGTGCCGAGTCGTGACGCTCGCATTCGAGTGGCCAAGCCGGTGAGCGGCGGTCATGACACCGTAGCGGTCGGCGACCCACGTCCCATGTGAGGCCCGAAGGTCGTGCGGGGTCACGTCGGTGAGCCCGGCCGCCGAGACGGCGGGGTCGAAGTACGCCTTGCGCCACTGGTTGTAGCGCAGCGGCTTGCCGCCGGGTGTTGTGAACAGGAGTGCGTCATCCCCGCCGGACAGAGTCTCCAAGTGCCGGCCGAGCCGCTTCGCGAGCGACGGGCCGATGCGAAGAAGCCGCTTCTGGTGGGACTTCGGTGTGTCGAAGACCAAGGCCCCGTTGGCTTCGGCAAGGTTCTCGTCGACCAGGACGAAGCCGCCGAACACGTCGATGTCAACGCGCCGGAGGGCGAACGCCTCCCCCACCCGCAGGCCCGCGTAGGCGAGGAGCGCGATCAGTACGTCATGCGGCTTGGCGGCACTCCTCACGATCCGGGAGGCTTCGAGCGGGGTCAAGATGTGCGGCTCGGTCTGCGGCATGCGCGGCAGCTTCACGCCCCTGCACGGCGTCTGCGCAGTCATGTCGTTGTCGACAGCGGCCCGCATGATCTGCGACAGGACCCGATACGCCTGCCGTATGCGCGAGGCGCTGAGCCCCCGCGTGTTCATGCTGGCCACCCACTCAGTGACCGTGATCGGCCGGAGGCTCGACAGCTCACGATCGCCGAGTGCCGGATTGATCAACGAGTTGATCAACGACCGGTACGACGCTTGGGTCTTGTGCTTGAGTTGAGGCGAGACGGCAGCGAGCCAGCGAGCCGCCCAGTCGCGCACGGTCGTCTGCCCCTCAGCAGGATCGAGCCAACGCCCGTCTTCGATCTCGATGCGCTTCTTGGCCAGCCACCGGTCAGCGTCCGTGGACGTGGCGAACGTACGATCCGCAGGCCGCAGCACGCCGTCAGGCCCCGGATACCGGGCTTGGAAGCGGCCCGAGGGGAGCTTACGGACACGGCCGAAGTTCCGGCGGGACTTGCGCTTGCCAGCCATCAGGCAGCCCTCCGGAGGCCCATTGGCCGCAGAACGATCGGTTCCACGGTGTTGGCATCGATGAACTCCCGTACGGCGCTCTCCGGGATGCGGACGTGGCGACCGACCTTCACGAACCGGATGCGCCGCTCTTCGACCAAGCGCCGTGGAAAGCGAATGGTCGTGCCCAGCAGCTCGGCGACCTGGTCCATGGACATGTAGCGGTCGTTCATGCGGTCGGCTCTCCTTCCGTTCCGGGGGCGGGTTCGAGGGATGCGGCAAGCCAGGCTTCGGTGTCGGACAGGCCGGTTCCGGCAAAGACCCAGTGCGCGAGGACGTACGTCGTGTCGGGCGCGGGTCCGTTGGCCGTTGCGGCTTGTGCGCGGCGCCATTCGGCGCGGGCGTCGCGGAGTGCGCCGAGGGTGGTGGAGTAGCGGCGGGACTTGGTGGAGAAGTGGCCGCGGAAGCCGAGCATGTGGGCCCAGGCGCGTAGGCGGAGGTGTTCGAGATCCTTGCGTGCGCCGAGGAACCAGGCGGTTCGGATGAGGCGGCGGGCGTGGTCGCTGATGTCGAGTTGGGCGAGTTCGGCGGCGAACTTGAGCGGCCGGTCGAGAGCTCCCGTGGCTGTCTCGGCGCCCTTGGTGGCGTACTTGGCGATGTACGCGGCGACCGCGCGCTCGGTCAGCTCCTGGCCGTCGTTGAAGTCGGCGGAGCGGATGGTGCGGACGTCGAGTTGGCGGCCGAAGGTGAAGGTGTGGGTGCGTCCGTCGATGACCGGGCCGTCCACGCGGACCTTGGCTGCCGCTGTCTCGATGGCGTCCGTGAGGAGTTCGGCGGTTGCCCAGGCCGGGGGCGGGGTGTCGCCGCCGATGGGGCCGTCGATGCGGATGACGGCGTGGAAGTGGACGGCGCCGCGCTTCTGGTACTCGGCGACCTTGGCGAAGGAGACGCGGGCGTGATCGCGGAACCGGCGTTGAGACAAACCCGCGCGCTTGGCGACCTCTCGGCGCAGGTAGGTGGAGAAGCGTCGCCAGAGCGGACCGGCGTGGGCGTTCCAGAGAACGGCCGCTTCGTAGTCGTAGGTGTCCGGGTCGAGCGCGGTACCAAGGACGGCGTCGTCCTGGTCGTGGCGGGTGCCGCAGCGGCAGGGGCGCCCGCTGGAGGGACGGTTGTGGACCGGGCCGAAGCTCGGGGCGGTGAAGGTGGCGAAGACGCGCGGGTGGGTGGCGACGTGTTCGGGGACGCCCTTGCCGCCGCGCAGGCCGGAGGTGATCAGGTGGAAGGTGTCGCGGCGGTAGACCTCGGAGCAGGCCGCACAGCGAGTCGTGCGGCGGTTGTTGCAGCGGACGAGGAGTTGGCCGGCCGGGAGGTCGGTGGAGTCGAGGTGGTGGAGAACGCGGCCGATCTCACCGGTCGTGGTGTCGACGTCGTGCTCGGTGCGGTGGCCGTCGAGACGGATCGGGTGGGTGCAGCCGCCGAGTCCGGAGAGTTGGCGGAGGATACCGGGCAGGGTGCCGTGCTCCGCGAGCTTCGCGAGTTCCGGGAGTGGGGGCGGTGTGGTGCGGGTGAAGATGGCGATTCTCCTTCTGACTGGCTCGGTAGGAGTGATGGCCCCGGGGCGGCGGATGCTTGGTCGTGTGCGCCGCCCCGGGTGTCGGGCGCGTTCAGCGCCGGTTCTGCTCGCGGATCAGGGAGCGCAGGACCACGGCCGCGATGGCGACGGAGACGGCCGAGACGGCGACGGCGGCCAGGAGCGCGGTGAGGACGACACCGCCGACGACCACGGCCACCACGACTCCGGGAGTGATGGAGACTGCCGGGAGCGAGCGCCGGACGGGCGCCGGATCAGCCGGGGTGTGGGTGTGTGCGGGCGGCGGGGTGGGGCTGTCGGGGTACTTGGGCAGGAACACGGTCTGACTCTCCTCATCTACTCGTCTAGGCGTGTGAGCCGTTTATGACGTCCACACCGGAGCGCGTACCGGATTCGATGGCGGGGGCCAGGAAGGTCTGCGAGAGGTAGAAGCCGAAGAGAGCGATCAGTACGACGACCCAGGTGCGGACGCCGAGGAACTTGACCGCTCCCCAGGCGAAGAAGCCGAGGACGACGACGAGCGGCAGGCTGACGGTCACGGTGTGCGGGTCCCTTCGGAGAATCAGCGGACGGGGCAGCGGTGGGTGCGGGAGGCCAGCTCGGCGGCGGCGCGGCTGTCGTAGTCGGCGGAGAAGCCGCAACGCGGAGCCGTGCAGGCGGCGGTGTGCTTCTCACGGCCCCGGCCGTCGTACGACGTGGCGACCTGGACCGGGCCGATGCGGGTGACGTTGCGGAAGCGGCGGTTGGCGGACACGGGATCTCCTCTCAGAGGCGGGCGAAGATGGCTTCGGCCATTGGCGCGGGGACGCCGAGGCGAGCGCGGAGCGTCGGGGCGTCGATCGGTGCTCCCGTGCGGGTGTGGTGTTCGGCGGCGACCTTGCGGGCGTGTTCGACGAGGGCGGCCGGGACGGGCACGGCGGGCCGCTCGGACGGCGGTGGCTCGATGGCCGGTGGTGTCGGCGGCGTTTCCTCGGGGACCAGTTCTGGCACGTGCTCCTGGCCCACGGTGTCGTCCGTGCCCTCGGGGCCCTTGTGGTCTTCTCCGGTTGTCGCGGGGGTGGTGTGGGCGAGGAGGGTTCCGCCGAGGAAGGCGACGGCGGGCCAGCCCGCGACGAGGATGCGCAGCCAGGCCGGGACGTTGTTGAGGTCGAGTAGGCCGGCGGTGGCGACGTTCGCTCCGAGGGAGGCGGTGAGGGCGATGACGAACCAGCACCACCCGGCCGCTTTCGCCTCACCGGTCCGCAGTCGGCGCCAGGCGGCGACGAGCAACAGGTCGACCGAGACTGGGTAGGCCCACGCCTTCCACCCATCCTGACCGGCCGCCGAGGCGATGTCGTGCAGGTGGGCGAAGGACAGCGCGGCGGCGATGAGCGCCTGGACGAGCACCGCGTCGACACGGGCCAGTTGGGCGCGCATGATGCGGCTCCTTCCGGGTTCAGGCATGGCAGGGGTAGGGAGTTGGCGCGAGGCGGTCACGCCGACCGGGTGAGGGGTGGGCGAAGGTCAGTCGGTCACCGGGTGCGGCTGCACTGCCGGGGTCGAGGACTCCATGGGCCGTACGGGGGTGTCGGGCCGGAAGGGCTTGAGCGCGGGCAGGTCGGGCACCAGATGCGCCGATTCCCGGCAGATCTCGGCGGCGGCGCCGAGGGAGAGGTACGGCGTGCGGATGCGGGACCAGCCGCCGGAGGTGTCACCGGCCACGGCCAGGCCGGGCAGCTCGGGAGCGATGGCACAGGCGGCGAAGACCGCTTCGGGGGCGATGTCGCCGAGCGCCATCTTCGCGGAGGCTTCGTCGTTGACGCGGTGGCAGACCCGGCCGGTCAGCTGGGCCCGGAGCATGGTGGCGCCCTTGCCCAGCTCGGCGCCGAAGCGCTGTCCGCAGACCTCCAGGTAGATACCGGCGGCGCGGCCGAGCTGGGCGAGGCGGATGAGTTGAGTGACCATCTCGTCCCGGCGTTCCTCGTCCTTCTTGGTGGCGACGAGGAAGAGTTCGGCCACCTCGTCGACGAACAGCACGATCGGCACCGGGCGTTCGCTGTCGGGCAGGCCCCAGATGTCAGAGGTGATCTCCTCGTCGGGGGTGCCGGGGGCGATGCCCTGCCGGGCCTTGATCAGGTCGTAGCGGTCCTCCATTTCCTTGATGAGTACAGGCAGCAGCTCGGCAGCTTCGTCGGGGTCGGTGGCGAGGGCGGAGAGCCGGGAGGCGAACGGCGCCAGCTCCACACCGCGCTTGCAGTCGATACCGACCAGAGCGACGGACTGCCGGGCAAGTCCGGTGATCAGGTGCCGCAGGTACATGGACTTGCCCGACAGCGTGGCGCCGAGGGTGAGTTGATGAGGAATGGTCCGGTAGTCGCGTACGAAGGGAGTCGCGTCCTCCCGCAGCGCCACGGGCACCTTGAGGAGTTCGGCGGTGGTTTTGCGGGGCATCCGCACGTCCCGCAGGACGTCGAAGCCGACGAGCCTCAGTTCGACCACGCCCGGCTTGACCGTCGTCACGTACACGGCGTGGACGCCCCAGGCGTGCCGCAGCCGTTCGGCCGAGGCGGCGACGTCCGCCGGTTCCTGGCCCGGAGCGAGCCGGAGGCGGAGCCGCAGCCCGGTCGAGGTGGGCCGGATGATGCCCCGCCGAGGCGGTACCGGCCGGACCTCCCGCCGAGTGGTGGCCTTGACGGCGAGGACCCGCAGCCGGGACGGCGCCACGGTCAGCCCGCACGCCTCCATGACCGAGCCGTAGGAGCCGAGGAGCCGGGCGGTCGATATCGGCAGGCCGACCGTGGGCCAGTACACGCGGGGGTGCTTGGCCCGGGTGTAGGCGGCCCCGCCACCGAGTGCGGCGACAGGACCACCCACCTCCAGAAGTGTCACCAGATCGGACATCAGGCGCTGGCCCCCATGGCGGCAGGGAAGGCGGCCGGAGTCACTGCGGCGGCGCGGAAGGCGATGCCGTGCCGCTGCTGCCCGTTGAACACCGACTCCCACGGCCGTGCCACCAGCCCAGGCAGCGAGACCGGCGCCCCCAGCGTCAGACCCTCAGCCACACCGCCCTCCGGCACGGTGACCTTGAACAGCGACGACTCGCCGTCCTCGATGTAGACGACGCCGATCGTCATCAGCGCTTCCCCGCTGATCGCGTCCTTGGCGATCTCGCCCGTCTGCCGGTCCCGGACCTTGGGCTCAGGAGCCTCCGTCAGCAGGATCGTCGCGGCCGAGGTCTCAACACGAATGGTGCGCAAGACAGTTCACCCATCTACTCGTCTATACATGATGCGGTCTGAGAACCCGATCTTCGGGCTCATGTGGACCACCCTGCCACACCACTTGCCCACTCGTCTATACGAGTATGCCTGTTGGGGTGTACGAGTCGGAGAAGTGTCCCCCGCGCACCACCGCAAATCACCTCATCACGTTGCCGGAAGCTGGTACGACAGCACGTACGCGTCCGCCGCCATGACCGTGTCGCAGACCTCAACGGCCCGCCCCTCAGTGTCGAAGGCGGTCCGGATCAGGTGGATGACGGGCACGCCGGAGGCCAGTCGAAGCGTCTTCACCTCGGCCGGCGAAGGCATACGGGCGCGAATCTCCTCCTCGAAGTGGTCGAGGCGGTGGCCCAGTTCCTCAAGTCGGGCGTAGATGCCGCCGGGCCCGGGGTTCGGCTCGGCGATCGGCGTACCGCGCGCGATGTCGAGCGGCAGATACGAGGTGGCGAACTCGACCGGACGCCCGTCGAGCAGATACCGGCGCCGACGAGCCAGCACCCGCCGCACGGACCCGAGCCGTGTCGAGACGTCCTGACTGGCCTTTTCTTCCTTGACCTCAAGACTGTCGACCTGGGGGTGACTGCCGGCGGCGTTGGCTTCGACGATGAAGGCCGCCTTGCCCTGTTCCCGGTGGCGCCGGGCGAACCGGTCGGAGGCGAGTCGCCGCACGGGCGGCCGGGGCCGGACGAAGACGCCTTTGCCGTGCTCGGCATGCACGAGCCCTTCGCCCTGGAGGACGGAGAAGGAGTTGCGGACTGTCATCCGGGATACCCCGTAGTGGTCAACAAGCTCAGCTTCCGAGGGCAGTTTTTCACCCTCCTTGAACCGCCCACGGTCGATGGCCTCGCGCAACTGGTCGGCGATCTGCCGAAAGACCGCACGATCACTCGTGGGATCGAGATCACCGAGGAAGCCTGAAGGAAGAGAGGGCACGTGTACTCCTTTAGATATCTAGACGAGTGGGCGATTGTTGTTGCTACGGTGGAGAGCCTAGCCAGCCGAGAGGGCCGAGGAACGTGAGCACCGAACGTCCGCACTCCGTGAGCGTCGCCGGAGTCATCGTCGACGACCAGGGCCGGGCCCTCTTGATCAAACGCCGTGACAACGGCAAGTGGGAACCCCCGGGCGGAGTCCTCGAACGCGAGGAAACCCTCCCCGAAGCCCTCCAGCGCGAAGTCCTCGAAGAGACCGGCATCAAGATCGCACTTCCGGCGACCCTGACCGGGGTCTACAAGAACATGAAGGGCCTGATCGTCTCGCTGGTCTTCCGCTGCGAGGCGGCCGACGGCGCGCCCACCACCGGCGACGAGACCCGCGCACTGCGCTGGGCCACCCGTGAAGAAGTCACCGAGCTTGCCGACGAGGCATACGCGATCCGCGTCCTGGACGCATTGGACGCGGCATCCCCGCCGGCCATCCGCGCCCACGACGGCGTGAAACTCGTCTAGCCCGAACCCGCTGCACATGGCGGCCTACCAGCACGAAGGAACTTGTATGCACGAGTATACGAGCACCGCCCGGGTCTGGGGACTCACTTGCCCAGGTTTTCCCGAGGAGGTGAGCCGGGCCCGCCGCTGGACCCGTGACATCCTGCGCGGATCCCCCATGGCCGAGGACGCCGAGTTGATCGTGAGCGAGCTGAGTGCGAACGCGATCCTCCACACGGCCAGCGGCATGGAGTCCGGCAGCTTCCACCTGGCCCTCGCGGTGACCCGGCAGGTGATCGCCCTGTCGGTGACGGACGGCGGAGGAACCGGAACGGCCCCCAAGGCCGAGCACCAGGACGACGAGGCCGAACACGGCCGGGGCCTCGGCATGGTCACCGCACTCGCCCACCGAGTCGTGGTCCACGGCAGCGAGGGCGGCTACACGGTCACCGCGGAACTGTTCACCGGCATCCGACCGGGAGACCACCTGTGCTGAAGGACGAAGCCCGCCGAGGCTACTGGTGCGAGTGCTGGACCGAAGACCTCACCGACGAGGGCCCGTTGATACTCCGAGCATCCTTCGACGCCTACACAGCACCCCAGGCCGACCGATGGGTTGCCGTCGCGCTCCGCACCATCTCACCGGCATTCGACCCGGACGCATCCGCCCAGGCGTGGGAGTGGCTGTACGACGGCCGCATAGAGACACGACGAGCCCTCCTGCGCTGCGAGCCCTGCACCGTGTCCGTCACCTTCTTCACCACCCGCATCACATGGACGATCCGCCCAGTGATCTTCCTGCCGCTCGCACACCGCCAAGACACAGAACTGCCAGCCTGCGCATACGACTTCAAGCCCCGACCGCCCCAGCGGACCGACTGAGTTACAACTTTCTCTACTGGTTCAAGGCCCGCGCACGGCGCGGGCGCGCGCCGCCTCTGCGGCGCGGCCTGCCTCCTGTCTGCGCCCCGGCTGGCCGCGCCCGGCGGCGCGCTACGCACAGCGGGCAGAAGCGCGGAAGGGACCCGCGGGCCAAAGAAATGCCTCCGGCGGGGGCGCTCAGGCTCCGAGATGGCGGGGGCGCCGTTCGCGAGTGCCGGCCAGTTGGTGGTGAGCGCGGGGGCTCCCATCCCGTCTGCCGTCGCCCCAGGCAGAGCCGAGCAGACGCGGCCCCTGGCGTCCAGGTCGTTCGTACAGTGGCGCGCTCCACCTGGACGCCAGGAACCACGCCCGCTCCACGGTGTGTGGGTCGACGGCAGACGGGATGGGAGCTGGGGTGAGTAGTGGTGACGGTCGATGACGAGACGGCTGTCGTTCTAGGGACCGACCACACGCAAGTCGGGACGCACGGGAGGTGAGGAACGATAGCCCCCCTCAAACACAGTCGGCACCAGCCCAAATACATGAAGATTGAGCTCTTCAAGAGTTAGATTGATATCTTTCGCCATCACCGAGACTGGAATGCTTTCAGCTCTAAGAGTCGAGAATACCTTACCTAGGAGCTGAGAGCTTTCTCGGGCAATTCCACCAGGCTCCCCGCTTCGATACCCCATCTGCGAGAGCAGCTTAACCGTCGTTCGATAATTCCAGTCACTTAGCAGATCGAGATCGTGAATCCTATAGGCCAGCGCCACGGCTGCAACCTGCCATTTAACCTTCGCACTCAAAATGCGCCGAGCGTCGGCACCATAAAGTTTTTGTGCCAACAGGCCAGCCTTCGGCATAAGGAAGGCGGATGCAAACTGCTGCGCCTCTTGCTCCGCTTCGACTCCATGCGGAATTCTATGCTCAGAATGCATGACCAAGTGACCCAGTTCGTGAGCCGCATCGAAGCGGCCGCGCTCGCCGCTTTTTTGCAAGTTCAGAACAATGAAGGGACGAGTTCGCTCCCACCGGAAGGAAAAGGCGTCTACCGAAGAGCAATCGGATGCTAGGGAGAAGACCCGAACCCCATGCGACTCAAGCAGATGAATCATGTTTGGGATAGGCGCTTCCCCAAGACCCCACAGGGCGCGTACGCGCTCGGCAGCTTCTTCAGGTGACAAGTGCGGCAACGTTGGCACGTCAGGTGCAGGGAGACCGAATCGCTCCTCAATCCAGTCGTTGATCTCTACTACGATCCGACCAGCACCACGAGCAGCGTCCCTGTCCAGGGCACTCATCTTCGAGAGGGCACGAAAACTTACCGCGTCAGTTGAGATTTCATCCAAGTCAGGCGCGGTGAGGAAATCGACAGGAAGTTTTAGAGCCTCAGAAAGGGCGTCGATCGTTTCAGGCGAAGGAGCCTTATGGCCGTTCTCGAAAGCCGTAAGACTCCTTACCGAAACTCCCGACTCCTTGGACAGACTAGATAGGGTCATGCGCCTTCTCTTTCGCGCTAGCACCAGTCGCGAAGCGGTGAGCATGACTTTCTCCTGTACTGGTTGGTTTTACAAGGCTCCCTTGAATTTCACAGGAACCTCAACGGGAGCGACGTTGGGCACCTCATCCAAGCGCTTGATGTCGAATTCTGCACCAATAAACGGATTTTCCGAAAGGATGATCCGCTCGCGCCATGTGTCAACGTTCTTTCCGTGCATTTCCACGGGCAAGGAGAGCTCAAATGCGAGACCATCCTTGCTCGATTTGTAAAGCAGGAACCATGTCGGCAAATCATTGACTTCCGGCTCCTCTTGCTCGCGGCTAGCCGCAAGTACGAACAAGGGCAGTTGCTCATGGTTCCGCTGGACCAGCTTCGCCATGGCCGGACCCTTAGGGTTCTTGGTCCGCACGGATCCCGAGAAGTCGGCGTCCTCGTCCCCAACCCTACCCGAGCCGCTCACGGCCGTGATCGCGAAGGCACCGGAAGGATGGATGCATCGGAGGATCGACTGTGAATTAGAGAAAGTCCAGCCTTCGCGGGCCAAATGCTCGCGAAGCGCGCGATTAGATCGCGACCAGAAGGCGTAGCCAGCCATGCCCGGTGCGTCCATCTCAGTGCACAGGCGGGCCTCGGCGGAACCGCCGGCCAGGCCCTTATGGAGGGCTGTCGGCGTCAGGTCAAGTTCCGCGAGCCGCTGCACGGCACTGAAGCCGACGTGGCATACCGGTTCCATGGAGCCTCCCGAGTAGGTTCCAAAAATCCTACCTCACGCGAGGGCTGTTTTTTGGAACCCAGCATGTATCGAACGTTAGTTCGCATGATCTGGGATAGTCAACTGCCGCGTCTCGATCCGTGCCGCAGGCTCGTGCGGCAAGCCCGATAGCCGGTGGCAACCGATGCTGACTCTTCTGTCTAGAGCTCTACCGATCAGAGGACGCCTGCGCGCTCCTCCGTGCCCCTCTCGTGCCCGATTCAGCGGTAACTGGCGGGGCGTCACGGTGGTTGACGGACGGCGCGCATGAGAACGACCCCTGACCGAGTTGCCTGGTCAGGGGCCGTTCACTTGCGGTGGGTGTGGGATTTGAACCCACGGTGACATCGCTGCCACGACGGTTTTCAAGACCGTTCCCTTAGGCCGCTCGGGCAACCCACCCCGCGCGATCACGTCCGTGGTCGCGCGGGGACAAGACTAGCCGGTCGGCGGGGGCGGGCGTGGGGCGGATGGCGGGGCGGGGTCAGCTGTCGCCCTCGCGTTCGCCGAGGGTGACGTCCGACGTCCGGGTCTTGCCGTCGCGGGTGTATGTGAGGGTGACCTTGTCGCCGGGGAGGTGGGTCCAGATCTCGCCGATGAGGGTGGGCCCGCTGTCGATGACGTGGTCGTCGAGCTTGGTGATGACGTCACCCGGCTTGAGGCCGGCCTTGTCGGCGGGGCCGCCCGAGGTGATGGAGTCCGCGCCGCCCTCGCCCGAGTTCGTGATCTTCGCTCCGCCCGTGCCCTCCTCCAGGGAGACCGAGGCACCGATCACCGGGTACACCGGCTTGCCCGTCTTGATCAGCTGCTGGGCCACGTTCTTGGCCTGGTTGATCGGGATGGCGAAGCCGAGGCCGATGGAGCCAGCCTGGCCGGAGCCGAAGCTGCCGTTGCTGGCGGACTGGATGGCCGAGTTGATGCCGATGACATTGCCCCGGGCGTCGAGGAGCGGGCCACCGGAGTTGCCCGGGTTGATCGACGCGTCGGTCTGCAGGGCGCTCATGTAGGAGGCCTTGCTGCCGGAGGAACCGTCGCTGGAGGCCACCGGGCGGTTCTTGGCGCTGATGATGCCCGTCGTGACCGTGTTGGAGAGACCGAAGGGCGCGCCGATCGCGATCGTCGAGTCGCCCACCGCGACCTTGTCGGAGTCGCCGAGCGTCAGGGGCTGGAGGTTCGACGGGGCGTTCTTCAGCTTGATGACCGCGACGTCGTAGCCCTGCGCGTGGCCGACGACCTCGGCGTCGTACTTCTTGCCGTCCGGGAAGGTGGCCGACACCTTGCCGCCGTCGACGGCCTCCGCCACCACGTGGTTGTTGGTGACGATGTGGCCTTCCTTGTCGAACACGAAGCCGGTGCCCGTGCCGCCCTCGCCGTCGCTGCCGGACGCCTCGATGGTGACCGTGCTCGGCAGCGCGGAGGAGGCCACGGCGGCGACCGTACCGGCCGCGCGCTTGACGTCTCCGCCGTTCTGGGAGGCCGACACGGTCGTGGAACCGCTGGAGCTGTCGTTGCGGTCGGCCAGCGTGTAGCCGATGCCGCCGCCGACCCCGCCCGCGACGAGCGCGGCCACCAGGATCGCGGCGATCAGACCGCCGCGCTTGTTGCCGGCCGGCTTGGGGGCGGGCTGCTGGGTCTGCTGCCACGAGGAGCCCCAGCCGCCGTCACCGGAACCGCCGGTGCCACCGGCCGCACCGGCCGCGCCCGCGCCCGCATCGGCGTACACGGCGCCGCTGTCGGCGTACGACGGGACGGCGGGCGGTGCCGGTGCCGGGGGCGGCCAGGCGGCGTCGGGCGCGGAGGATCCGGCCCCCCCGGGTGCCTGACCGGGCGCCTGTCCATAGGCACCGCCGTACCCCTGGCCCTGGCCCGGGGCCGCCGCGTACCCGGGCGCACCGGCGGACACCAGCTCCGGATGCGGCTGTTGGGCCGTCGGCTGGTGGACGGGCGGCTGCTGTGCCGTCGGCGGCTCCGCCTGCGGCACCCTCGGCTGCACCGCCGTCGCGTCCGGCTGCGGGGCCGTCGGTGGGACCGGCGGGAGCTGGGTCGTCGGCGCGTTGTCGGCGGTGGTTCCGGCCGGGGTCGCCGGGGCGGTGGGCTCCGCCGGTGCCGCGCTCGGCTCGTGCGCCGGGGCCGGCGCGGAGGCAGCGGGAGTTTCCACCGGCACAGGAGGTGCGGACGGGGCCGGGGGTACCGCGGTGCCCTCGTTCTCGGTGCTCACAGCTTTTCTCCTCGATCCACGGCTTCACCTTGTCGGCGGTCGACTGTTCTTGGTCGCACATCAGGCTGTGCGCGAGTTTTGTGTGTGGTCAGCTTTTCCCACGAGCCGTCAGGGCACCATAAGCGGTGACTGTGCGTCCGGGACCATCCTTTATATAGGATCTATCGGACCAAGGGCGCGTACCGTGCGTACGAACCCGGTCGTCCACGGTCACCGGCCCCACGCCTACCCCTTCTCGGTGGCACCATGACGCGGTGACCCACGCACGACAGCTCCCGATTCAGGTCGTCGCCCACCGAGGGGCCTCCGAGGCGGCCCCCGAGCACACCCTGGCCGCGTACAAGAAGGCGATCGAGGACGGCGCGGACGCGCTCGAATGCGATGTCCGGCTGACGGCCGACGGCCACCTCGTCTGTGTCCACGACCGACGCGTCAACCGTACGTCGAACGGCCGGGGCGCGGTCTCCGCCCTGGAGCTGGCCGATCTGGCCGCCCTGGACTTCGGCTCCTGGAAGAACGGCGACGAGGCACCCGACTGGGAGGTCACCCCCGAGGACCGGGCGGACACCTCCGTCCTCACCCTTGAACGACTGCTCGAACTCGTGGCCGACGCCGGACGCCGGGTGGAGCTGGCCATCGAGACCAAGCACCCCACACGCTGGGCGGGCCAGGTCGAGGAGCGGCTGCTGGTCCTGCTGAAGCGGTTCGGCCTGGACGCCCCGGAGCGGGCCGCCGATTCGCCGGTACGGATCATGAGCTTCTCGGCGCGCTCGCTGCACCGCGTGCGTACCGCGTCCCCGACACTGCCGACGGTCTATCTGATGCAGTTCGTCTCGCCCCGGCTGCGCGACGGGCGGCTGCCGAGCGGAGTCGGGATCGCGGGCCCCTCGATCCGGATCGTGCGCAGCCACCCCGCGTACATCGAGCGCCTGAAGAACGCGGGTCACCAGGTGCACGTGTGGACCGTGAACGAGCCCGAGGACGTCGACCTCTGCGTCGAGTTGGGCGTCGACGCCATCATCACCAACCGCCCCCGCGCGGTCCTCGGTCAACTCGGCCGCTGACGCGCCCCCTCGGTCACCACCGTGCGCCCGGCGCTCGGGACCACCGAGCGCACGCCGTCCGACAATTTCCCACCTCCGACACCCCGATTCCGACAGCTTCGAACACGTCTCCCCGGGCCGGCCCCGGGACAGCTCCGAACACGCCTGTGTTCACACCTGCGACCACCCCGCCGACCCCCGCCCACGCCGTCGCGCGCGCCTTGACGGAGGTAAGAATTCCGCCAAGGCGGCCGGTCCGCGCCCGGGGACAAGTCGGCATATCAGGGACGAAATTCAGCCAGTCGGCTACGGGGAGTGCACCGGCGCGTTCGATCCGTATTCGATCGTTGTGAGTGCGTCAGAGCACGTGTTCCGGCCGGTTTCCAGTCCAGTCCAATGGGGCATTCACACCGTGGCGTGGGGCGAAGGAGGTCTCGGGGGTGGCGTTGGTGGTGGCACAGGAGGTGCCCACGTCGTCGAGCATGGCCGTACCCCATGGCCCTGCGGGCGTGGGGGAAGCGAGGCACCGGATGCGCGATCAGTTGCGCGACGGTGGTGTGGCGGAATCGGTCATCGACGACGCCCTACTGATCCTTTCCGAACTACTCAGCAATGCCTGCAAACACGGCAGGCCGCTCGGCGAGGCGCTGGCCGGTGACGGCGATGTGCGCTGCTCCTGGCGCATGGACCCCTCGGGGCGGCTCACCGTCGAGGTGACGGACGGCGGTGGTCCGACCCGCCCGGTTCCGTCCACGCCCTCGGTCACCGCACACGGCGGTCGTGGGCTGAACATCGTGACGGCACTGTCCGACGACTGGGGCGTGCGCGACGACGCCCGGGGCGAGGTCACGGTGTGGGTCGTCGTCCAGGACGACATCCCGCACGCCCACCGCCGGGAGGACTTCGCCACCCGCGTGGTCGCCCCCGCGGTCTCCACCGTTCCCGATCTGGATTTCGTGGACGCGTTCGAGGACATGGACTGATCCGACCGGGCGGGGCCAGGCGTGCACAACCCGGCCCGAACCACCGGTTCCGGGACGACTCGGTGCGTTGTCCACAGGGTCCCGTCGGGCGTCGTACGAGCGGCTAGGCTCGCGCGAGTACGAGACGAGCCGTGATCGGGAGACACCCACGATGGCCAAGAAGCGACCCCACACCAAGGCCAAGCGCCCGCAGGGCACCGGCGGAGCCGGCGCCGCAAGCGCCGATGGGCAGGTTCCGGTTGTCGGCGCGCGCGAGCAATGCCCCTGCGGCAGCGGCCGGCGTTACAAGGCCTGCCACGGCCGGGCCGCCGCCCAGGCCGTGACCGAGCTGGTGCAGCGCCCGTTCGAGGGCCTGCCCGGTGAGGGCGACTGGATCGCGCTGCGCGAACTGGTGCCCGCCGCCACCGTCGAGCTGAAGTTGAAGGACGCGCTCCCCGAGGGCGTGCCGTCGGTGACGCTCGCCACCGTGCTGCCCATGGCGTGGCCCGCGCTGCGCCGCGACGACGGCTCGGTCCTCCTCGGCCTGCAGAACGACACGGCGTCCGGCGACATCAGCCGCGACCTCGCCGACACCCTCCGACGCGCCCTGGTGGCCGAGCCGGGCACTCCGGTTCAGGGCCGGCGCGCCCCGGCCGAGGGTCCGCGGCTGCAGGACCTGCTCGACCCCGAAGGTGAGTTCGAGCCAGTTGTGCACACGGGCTTCGAGTTCTGGGTCCCGGACACGGAGAACACGACTCCGGAGGTCACCGCCTCCCTGGAGCGCGCCAACTCCGCGGCGATCCCGACCGTGAAGCTCGCGGGCGTCGACGCGGCGTACTGGTGCGAGACCCCCGACAAGAACCATTTGCGATGGGTCATGCCGTATGCCGAGGAGCGGCTTCTGGACGCTCTCGCGCGGCTGCACGCGGCGGGGCGCTCCAGCCTCGGCGAGGGCACCCGCCTGGTGGGCTCCTTCCGTGCTCACGGCCTCACCGTGCCGGTCTGGGACCTCCCCAGCGGGATCGGCGCGGACGACATCGAGAAGCCGGCCGCCGAGTTCGCCGAGCGGCTCGCCGCCGCGCTGGCCGACGAGTCCCCGCTGACCCCGGACGAGCGCCGGGCCCGCGGCGGCCTCACCAACCGGCAGGTCACGCTGAGCTGACCCACGCGCCCTCGCGACCGGTCGGCGACCGGTCGCCGACCGGTCGCCGACCGGTCGCTTGCGTGCGAAGTGTGGTGACTCCTGTCACAACTCCCCTACGTGACAGGCAAATTCGTGTCCGAATAGCCAAGACCGAATTTGCGAAGCGCCGATCTCTTGTTACGGTTCCATTAGCCCGGTTGCTGGTGCATCCCCCGTCGCCAGCAACCGGGTCTTTTCATGCCCGGATCCGGAACGGCTTCGTTGTACGGATCCCCGATGGGCGTCAACGCCCTTACGAACGGCCTGAGTTGCTCCCTGAGCGCAGCAACAGCGGCCCACCGCCGTCCGGAGCCGCGAACTCCGCCACAGCCGTGTACGCCCCCACTGCGCCCCGCGTACGCCCCCTTGGCGTCTCACACACCCCGGGCTCGTCGTGCGCGCCCACGGCACAGTGCATCCGTACGGTGTGCCCGCCGGGCGCCATCATGCTGAGGACCGAACTCAACTCCCGCCCGGTGGCGTTGCGGTAGTAGGTGCGGGCCCAGGTCTGCTCGCCCTGGGTGAGGACACATGTCTGCGCCTCGATGCCGTCGGGGGAGGTGAGTTCGGGGCCGCAGCGGGCGGCGGTGGCGAGCCCGAGGCCGAGCAGCCGCGACGAGCCGTCGGCTTCGCCGACCGCGTCGGTGCCACCCGCGGTGCCGTCTGCGGTGTCGTCCGCGGTGCCGCCCGTGCGGTCGGTGCCGTCCGCCGTCTTCTCGTCCCGCCCGCCCGCCTTCGGATCGGTGCGTCCGGAGGAATCGGAGGAGCCGGCGGAGGGGCCGGCGGATTTCTCGACGTCGCCGCCGGACCCGTCCGGGCTTCCGGTGGCGTCACCGCCGCCGACGGCGCCGAGGCCGGTGGCGTCGCCGACTCGCCCGGCGGCGCGGTCGAGTTCGGAGGTGAGGGCACGTTCGGACGTGGGTACGTCGCCGAGCGGGCCGGCGGACGCGGCGAGGGGCAGGCCCAGCGCTACGGCGACCGCGACGGTCAGCCCCGCGAGGCGGAGCCGGCGTGGATCCGGCCCGCCGCGCGCCGGATCGGGCGCTCGACGGCTCCGGGGTGGGGGAGCGCTGTGACGGCCGCGCGACGGGGCCCCGCGGCCCCCGGGAAGACGCTGCATGTGCGGAACATAACGACCGACCGGGGGCGCCCGGCCCCGCGCGCGCCGGGCGGGCTCAGAACTCGGGTGCGCTCACACCCGTACGAGTGAGGGCGTCGACGACCGCGTCCACGACCGCCTCGACATCGGGCACCCAGGGCGCGGCCGAGCCGGGCAGCGGTGCCCGCTCCCAGCGGATCTGGCCGTGACCGGTCTCGGAGGGGGGCAGGGCCAGATATCCGCCCTCGCTGTGGAAGCGGAGCGAGCCGGGGACGAAGTCCTTGGCGTAGAGCAGCTCGCCCAACTGCTCCATGGAGTACGGCGCGACGAGGATCGCCCAGCGGTGCGGGGCCGCGACCACGGGCCCGAGGCGCATACCGGTGCGGTCCAGCGCGGCGAGGGCACGGGAGGCGGCCAGGGCGGGCAGGCTCACCGCGCAGGGGGCGGCGGCGCCGGTGGCCAGGACGATCGGTGCCGTCGGCCGGTTGGTCCACCACCAGCGGACCATGCGCTCGTCCGTGGTGGCGGCGAGCAGCGGCGGGTCGAAGGGGTGAGCGCCGGGCACCACGCACTCCGGGTCCGGGCATCCGCAGCGGGCACGCCCCTGCGGGTCCGGCGCCACCCCCGGGAGTACGGGCCACTGCCATTCCGTCGCGAACGTCAGGGCCTGCTCAAGAAGCTCGGGCCTCCCGCCGTTGCGCTTGGACAGGAGCCTGCGTCGCTTTCCGGGGATCTCGCGCATGAGCGCTCGTCCTTTCCGTTGCACGCATGGCAACACCGTGGGTCACATCACAACATGTGTCGTTCACTGCACTGTGCGTACCTGCTGGCGCATCACACCCCTGTCGCGGACAAGGGGAACCCCTGCGGGCCGAGCTTCGGTTACGTCCGCGTCCATCGCTTGCGTCGACTTGCGTCTGTCAAAAGCATGGGCATGGCGTAGGGGTGGCGACGCCTGGCGTTTTACTGTCCCGCGTGTGCTCGCCGCCTCCGCCACGGGAGGATGGGGCTCGGTCGTCGGTGGATAGGACGCCCGGTTCCGTCGCCAGGTTCCGTGGCCTCCGCCACTCCTGGCCTTCACCGAGTACGTACCCATCACGACCGCTGTGACGCTCTGTTGAACAAGGCCAGTCGACCTCAATACACCGTTCACCACAACACTTTTTGGCCAACTTTGCTTTATCCAAAGGAGTGGACAAGAAGTTGACAGATGTCCAACAGGGCCACACGGACACCAGATATCCCAGCAGGACAATGCTGGACATCCCCTCACGAGTGCGTGTACATGTGGAGAGACTGCTAGCGGCGCAGAATGACATGGGGGTTTGCGATGCTTTTGAGCAATACGCACCGGTCGGAAAGCCGGACACCATGAACGCCCCTCACCCTCCGAAAGTGGCTGGAATCGATTCAACGGTTCCCTCCCCCGCACACACTGTCGCGCCCGCGCCCGCCGCCCCGGATGCCCCAACAGCCCCTTCCGCCACAGGACCGGGCACCGCTCCCGGGGCCGTTCTGCAGGACAGACTCGCGGGCTGGGTCTCGGACCTCACGACGCTGCACGAACTCACCGAACGTCTGGCCCGCACGGACTCACTCGACAGCGCCCTGAAGGAGACCCTGCACGCCGGAGCCGCCCTCGTCGGCGCCCGCCGCGGCCTCCTCGTCCTCGAACCGGGCGACGGACTCGGCCCGGACACCACCATCGGACTCGGCCTCGGCCGCGCCGACCTCGGGCACATCGAGACCGTGCCGCGCAGCTCCCTGCCGTACGGCCGCATCCTCGACGGGCTGCCGGGCGGCGACGGCGAGATCGCCCAGCCCGACCTGTTCGCCGAGGACGGCCTCGACCCCCGCCATCGCGAGGTCGCCGCCCGGCTCGGATACGCGGCGAGCTACGCGCTCCCCCTGTCCCCCGAGGGAGCCGGCCGGCTCGGCGCCGCGGTCTGGCTGTACGACGAGCCCGCGGAGCCGGTCGAGCGGCAGCGGCATCTCGTCGGGCTGTACGCGCGGTACGCCGCCGAGCATCTGGCGCGGCTGGTCGAGGTCGAGCGCACGCGCGCGTGCATGGCGACCATCGCCGAGGAACTGCTCCCGTCCCGGCTGCCCCGGGTCGCCGGTGTCCAGCTCGCCGCCCGGCACCGCACCGGGCCGCGCGGCGGTGGTGACTGGTACGACGCGCTGCCGCTGCCGGACGCCGCGCTCGGCCTCGCGGTCGGCTCGGTCACCGGGTCGGGGCCCAGCGCGATCGCCGCGATGGGACGGCTGCGGGCCTCGCTGCGGGCGTACGCCGTGATGGAGGGCGAGGACCCCGTCGCCGTCCTCTCCGACCTCGAACTGCTCCTGCGGCTCACCGAGCCCGCCCGCTCCGCCACCGCGCTCTTCGCCTACGTCGAGCCCGCGCTGCGCAAGATCACGCTGGCCGGGGCCGGGCACAGTCCGCCGCTGGTCATCGGCGAGCGGCGGACGGAGTTCGTGGAGACGTCCCTGTCGGCGCCGCTCGGCATGCTCGCCTGCTGGGAGGCACCGAGCGTGGAGCTGACCGCCGCACCAGGAGAAACCGTCCTGCTCTACACCGACGGCCTCCTCCAGCGCACGGGCGACCCCGTCGACCGCGCCTTCGCCCGCCTCCACGCCGCCGCCGCCGGCGTCCCCCGGGCCCTGCGCACCGACCCGGGCGCCCTCGCCGACCACATCCTCCGCACCGTCCTCCCGAACCGCCTCGACGAGGCCGACGACACGGAGGACGTGGTGCTGCTGGCGGCGCGGTTCGAGTAGGGGTGGGGTGGGGGCTGGGCCGAGGGCCGTGTGGCTGCTTCCCGTAAGGGTTCGGTGACCCGTCGTAAGAGGTGCTTCGGGGCTCCGGGGTCTCCTTCGGTACGACCGTACGATGGACGAGGTCCAGTGCCGTATCTAGGAGGATGACCGTGGCGGACGAGCTCGAGCCGGCGATCCCGGAGACCGAGGCGACCGAAGCCGAGGAGCCGATCAAGCAGCGCAAGAACGGCCTGTACCCGGGCGTGTCCGACGAGCTGGCCGAGAGCATGAAGTCGGGCTGGGCCGACACCGAGCTGCACGGCCTGGAGCCGATCGCCCAGGCCGCCGAGACCGCCGCCCGCCGCGCCGCGCTCTCCGCGCGCTTCCCGGGCGACCGCCTGGTGATCCCCTCGGGCAACCTGAAGACCCGCTCGAACGACACCGAGTACCCCTTCCGGGCATCGGTCGAGTACGCGTACCTCACCGGCAACCAGACGGAGGACGGCGTCCTGGTCCTGGAGCCGACCGGCGCCGAGGGCCACCGGGCGACGATCTACCTGCTGCCGCGCTCCGACCGGGAGAACGGCGAGTTCTGGCTCTCCGGCCAGGGCGAGCTGTGGGTCGGCCGCCGCCACTCGCTCACCGAGTCGGCGGAGCTGTACGGCATCCCCGCCGCCGACGTCCGCGAACTCGCCGACAAGCTGCGCGAGGCCACCGGCCCGGTGCGGGTCGTACGCGGTCACGACGCCGGCGTCGAGGCCGCCCTCAACGACAAGGTCACCGCCGAGCGCGACGACGAGCTGCGGGTCTTCCTCTCCGAGGCACGGCTGGTCAAGGACACGTTCGAGATCGGCGAGCTGCAGAAGGCGGTCGACTCGACCGTGCGCGGCTTCGAGGACGTCGTACGTGTGCTGGACAAGGCCGAGGCGACGTCGGAGCGCTACATCGAGGGCACGTTCTTCCTGCGCGCCCGCGTCGAGGGCAACGATGTCGGCTACGGCTCCATCTGCGCCGCCGGCCCGCACGCCACCACGCTGCACTGGGTCCGCAACGACGGCCCCGTCCGCTCCGGCGACCTGCTCCTGCTGGACGCGGGCGTCGAGACGCACACGTACTACACGGCCGACGTCACCCGCACCCTGCCGATCGACGGCACGTTCACCGAGATCCAGAAGAAGATCTACGACGCGGTGTACGACGCCCAGGAGGCCGGGATCGCCGCCGTGCGGCCCGGCGGCAAGTACCGCGACTTCCACGACGCCGCGCAGCACGTGCTGGCCGAGCGGCTGGTCGAGTGGGGGCTCGTCGAGGGCCCCGTGGAGCGTGTCCTGGAGCTGGGCCTCCAGCGGCGCTGGACCCTCCACGGCACGGGTCACATGCTCGGCATGGACGTCCACGACTGCGCCGCCGCGCGCGTGGAGTCGTATGTCGACGGGACGTTGGAGCCGGGGATGGTGCTGACCGTGGAGCCCGGTCTCTACTTCCAGGCCGACGATCTCACCGTGCCCGAGGAGTACCGGGGCATCGGGGTGCGGATCGAGGACGACATCCTGGTGACGGAGGAGGGGAACCGCAACCTGAGCGCCGCGCTGCCTCGGCGGTCCGGGGAGGTCGAGGTGTGGATGGGTTCACTGCGGGGTGCGCGGGGTTGAGGCGGGCCGTGTTCGGCCGCGGGTGAGTGGGGGTTGCTCGCGCAGTTCCCCGCGCCCCTGAAAAGCAGGGGCTGCGCCCCTTGGCTTTTCGGCCCGAAAGGGCCGCAGGCCCGTCAGGGTCTGCGGCCCTTTCAGGGCGCGGGGAACTGCGCGAGAAGCCCCACGCACCCGCAGTCGCCGACGCACCCGCACCCCCGAGCCACTAGGCGCCCGGCCCCCGCGAAGCACCCGGCAGCGCGTCCACGAACAGCGCGCCCGCCAGCAGTGATCCGCTCCCCCGGGGACTCCACCCCCGCTCCTGGACATCCGTGTCGAGCGCGGTCAGCGCCTCCCGCCCCGCATCCGTCGTCGTACCGCCCGCGTCGATCACGGCCCGCGCCCCGGCCTGCACATGCCGCAGCCCGTGCGGGCCCGCGGTGTAGAGCAACTCGGTGTCCTGGAGCGTCGACATGACCGTCAGCAGGGCGTCGAGGCGGGCGTACGGCTCCGGTGTCCCCGCCGTGCGGGCCTTGGCGAGGACGTCCAACGCCCGCCGTACATGGGGCAATCCGGCGCGGGCCTCGCCCCGGGCGCCGGCCGCCCCGTACTTGGCGGAGACCGAGGAGCCCCGGGAAGGGCGCCGGGGCGCGCGCCGGTCGGGATACGCGGCGATCTTCTTTGCGGTGGCGGCGAGTTCACGCCCGCGCGCGCCGGGGTCCATGGCCGCCGCGGCGACCAGGAGGCCCAGCACCCAGGTGGCGCCCCGGTGTCCGCCCCCGGCGAGTTGCATGGAGTGTTCGGTGCAGCGCCCGATCGCGCCTAGTTCCGCGCGGAGTTCGGGCGTCGCCGTACCGTTGCGGCGAGCGCAGGCCGCCATCGCCGCGAGGCCGGGCACCAGTGACTTCGCCGACCAGCGCAGGGCGCGGTGGTCCTGTCGCGTCGCGCGAGCGCCGAGGTCGCGCGGGTCGGGCAGGCCGGGCTTGGGCGTCAGTTCCAACTGCCAGGTGAGCGCGGCCACCGCGGCCCGCGCCAGCGTCTCGTCCTCGCGGCTGCTCATGGGCGAACCCTACGAGGCCGACGCGGAGTCGGAGGCGCTGTCGGTGGCACCGCTGGTCGCGCTGTCGGTCGGGGCATCCGCCGGGGGCTCGCCGGACGGGGGAGTGCCGCCCTCGCCGCCACCGCCGGCGCCGCTGTTCTCGGCGTCGGGGTCGATGCCGAGGGTGAGGAAACCCTTGCAACCGCGCGCCGGGTTGGCCTTCTTCACGGCCTTCAGGGTGAGCAGACCGCTGGAGGCGCCGCCGCCGTAGACCATGTCGTCGTCGAAGAAGAACTGGCCGGTGTAGTTGACCTTGCCGCCCTCGTAGGTGCCGTCCTCCTTCTCGCCACCGGTGTGCACCTTCACATGGATGTGGCAGGTGCGCGGGGTGTACCAACCGGGGAATACGGTCTCGAACTTGACCACCCCGTTCGCGTTCGCGATCTGGTAACCGCGGAGACAGGTGGCGTCGTCGGCGGTCGAGTCGTCCTCGCTCTCGGCGGGCGCCGAACCGCCGGGAATCGCGGTGGTGCAGCCGGAGTAGTGGCCCCAGGCGTCGCAGTGCCAGATCTCCACTGCCGCGCCGGGGACCGGGGTGCAGCAGTCGGTGGCGTCCACGACCGTGAGGCGCAGGGTCAGCGGAACACCGCTCTCGCCTTCGGTGATGTTCTTCCGGACCAGGGCGCCGTCCAGGCAGTACGGGCCCTCGGTGACGCTCGACATCAGCGTCATGCACTCGCCACCGGTGCTCGTGGCCTCCGCCGTGGCCGTCGCCTCGACGGTGCCGGTCGCCTCGTCCGCGAACGCCGACTGGTACCCGGCCACCGCCAGCCCACCGGCGGCGACCGTCCCTCCGGTCACCGCGAGAGCACGGCGCCGAGTGATCGTTTTGCTTTTGTGGATTCCCGTCACGCCAAGGAAGTTAGGGACGCAGTCCGTCAGGGGGCTGAGGTGTGGCTGTGAGGGGGCTGAGAGTGCCGAGAAGGCTGAAGTCGGATTCCCGCGAGGAGGACGAACAGCTCGACCATGACGGAGAGTGACCAAAGGCGGGATGCCGAGCCCGGCCGTCCAGTCCCGGCCGAGCAGGACTCCACCGCGGCGCGCGATCCTCGATTCCGTTCAGCCCTCACGCTCTTCGGGAAGCTCAACTACGCCATTTACAGTAGGAGCTGACGAGGCATCGGATCAGATTCCGGCAAAATTCGAGTAAAAATCTGCGGACCCGCCGAAGTGCTTCCGATACCCATCAAGGGTGAGGTCGACCGAGGCCCCGCAGGGTGACCTCGACCTTGACCAGCGCGTTGGGCACCGGGCACCCACACGCCGGCGTGATGCGCCTCACGTTTAGCGACGGAAAGTATTCGATGAGGCGCTAAGGTCTGCTCGCACATCAGTGGCTCGACTGGGCCGAATGTCGTCATGCCTTGTCGGCCACTTCAGCGTTTTCACGGCCTCAGCAGGCTCCTCGGCAGGAAGTCCCGGACGACCCGTGGTGGAGTGAACTCCCAGGTCCAATCCACCTTCCGTGACCGACAGGCGCAGAAGGTCGAAGATAAATGAGGTCCGAATGAACGCATCCCTCGACGCCGCGGCCGAAGAGCCGGGAAAGCCGACCGCTGTCGGCCCTGAGCGGGTTTCCCTGGTGCGCCTGGCTGCGCAGAGTAACGGTGCGTTGTCGCCCGTGCTTACTCGTGCCGTGTCCAACGGCGTCGAGCGGCGGGGACCGGGCAGGGTCGCTGTCGCGGCCTTCAACTCCTCCGTCTGATCCAAGGACCGATCAGCACCCTCATGACACCTATGGGCCGACCGCCCCACCCCTTGCGCCAATTCGTGCTCAAAATGCACAGCCGCTGCGATCTGGCATGCGATCACTGCTACGTGTTCGAACACGCGGACCAAAGTTGGCAAGGTCGGCCCATCGTGACGTCGAACGACGTGCTCCGGGACACGGCGGAACGTATCGCCGAACACGCGAGAACCCACGCCCTGGACACCGTCCATGTGGTGCTCCACGGCGGTGAGCCGCTCCTGGCCGGCCGGATCCGGCTGCGCAGGGCGGCCGAGGAACTCAACGCGGCCCTCGACGGCGTATGCGCCCTGGACCTGCGCATCCACACGAACGCCGTCACGCTCGACGAACGCTTCCTGGAACTGTTCGACGAGTTCGACATCAAGGTCGGCGTCTCCCTGGACGGCGACAAGGCCGCCAACGACCTGCACCGCCGCTACGCCAACGGACGCAGCAGCCACGACCGGGTCCTCCGAGGCATCGCCCTGCTCAGTCGGCCCCAGTACCGCCACCTGTTCGCGGGCATCCTCTGCACCATCGACGTACGCAACGACCCGGTCGCCGTCTACGACGCGCTCGCCGAACTCGCCCCGCCGCGCGTCGACTTCCTCCTCCCGCACGCCACCTGGGACGAACCGCCGCCGCGCCCCGCCGACGACACCGACGGCACGGCCTACGCCCGCTGGCTGCTGGCGGTGCACGACCGCTGGACCGCGGACGGCCGCCCCATGGACGTACGTGTCTTCGACTCGATCCTGCGGACCCTGCGCGGCGACAGCAGTCTGACCGAGTCGCTGGGGCTGGCCCCGGCCGACCTCGCCGTGATCGAGACCGACGGCACGTTCGAGCAGGCCGACTCGCTGAAGACCGCGTTCGACGGGGCGCCCGTCACCGGTATGGACGTACGGAACAACACGCTCGACGAGGTGGCCGCGCATCCCGGGCTCGTCGCCCGGCAGCAGGGACTGGACGGACTGGCCGAGGAGTGCCGCGGCTGCCCGGTCGTGCGCTCCTGCGGCGGCGGGCTCTACGCCCACCGGTACAGAACCGGCAGCGAGTTCAGGAACCCGTCCGTGTACTGCTCCGACCTGCTGCGTCTCATCACCGACATCCGGGACCGTCACATGGCCGACCAGTCCGTCCAGCCCGCCCTCGCCGACCACCACCTCGACGAACTGGCCACCGGTCTCGGAGCCGGCGCCACGACGAGTCTGCTGGACCACCATCAGCTCGCCCTGGGACGCGAACTGCTGGGACTCGTCTGGCACGAGACACCGCACACCCGTCTGGGTGAGTCCGCCTGGAAGACACTGACCGTTCTCGACAGCACCGCACCGGAGTCGGTGGACCGGGTCCTGTCCCACCCCTATGTACGCCCATGGGCCCTGCGGTCCCTGCGCGGCGACGCGGAGGCCGCCGAGACGGCCATGCGCGGGGTGGCGGAGATCGCCGCGGCCGCCGCACTGCGCGCCGGGCTGACGGAGACGGTTGTCGTCCCCGTGCACGACGGGATGCTGCGGCTGCCGACGCTCGGGGTGCTCGCAGTGGGCGACACCGCTGAGCAGGCCGAGGTACGCGCGGACGCCGACGGCTTCACGGTCCGAGCGGGTGGCCAGACGTACGAGGTGCCCTGGAAGGAGCCCAAAGTCCCGGCATGGCAGGGGAGTCGGCGATTCGAGCTGGACGGCTGGGCGGTCGCGCTGGAGGACACCGACCCCTGGCGCGACTGCCACGGGCATCCGGCACACCCCCGGCTCACCGAGGTCGAGGCAGAGGCGTGGCGGGCCGACCTGACCGCCGCGTGGGCGTGGATCCGCCGCGAACTGCCCCAGTACGCGGCCGGAATCGCCGCCGGGCTGCGCGTGGTCACGCCCCTCCTCCCCTCGGCCGACGGGTCCGACATCAGCTCCGCCGCCCGCGACGCCTTCGGGGCCGTCGCCATCGCCCGGCCGGCCACTCCCGAGGCCCTCGCGCTGCTGCTCGTGCACGAGTTCCAGCACGTCAAGCTCGGTGCCGTACTCGATCTGACGGACCTCTACGACCCGTCCTGCGAGCAGCTGTTCTATGCGCCATGGCGCCCCGACCCGCGCCCGCTCGAAGGTCTGCTGCAGGGCACGTATGCCCATCTCGCCGTCATCGAGTTCTGGTTCGCCCGTCGGCGGTCCGCCGTCGGTGACGACGCCCGCACCGCCGAGGTCCAGTTCTCCCGCTGGCGCGACCAGACGGCCGAGGCGGTGGCGACGCTGGCCGAGTCCGGCGCGCTGACACCGAGCGGGCAGCGGTTCGTGGCGGGAATGCGGGAGACCGTGCGGGCGATGATGACGGCCCAGGTGGGCGCGGATGTCCTCGGCGAGGCCAGACGAGCGGCCGAGGAGCACCGGCTGGCCTGGCAGGCACGCTGACCGACGGGGCCGCGTCCCCACAGGGCGGACACAACATCGAGCCGCATCCGTTCGCCCTGTTCCGAACAGGACTTGTGGCTTCCTACACTAGGGGCCCAGTCACGGAGCGTCGGGGGGCATACGTGCAAGGAGCTGCTCTGGGCAGAGGGGGAAGTAGCCCCTACTTCTTCCTCAGCTACGCGCACACACCGAATCACGACTCGGGTGGCGCGGACCCCAATGTGTGGGTGAAGAAACTGTACGACGGCTTGTGCGAGCACATCATGGAACTGACCGACCTGCCGAGGGGTGCCAAGGTCGGGTTCCTGGACCAGGGCATGGCGGTCGGTACCAAGTGGACCGACGAGTTGTCGGTGAACCTGGCGCGCTGCAAGGTGTTCGTCCCCCTGTACTCACCGCGCTACTTCATCAGCGAGCAGTGCGGCCGGGAGTGGTGGGCCTTCTCCCAGCGGCAGGTCAACCACCGGGCGCGCGGCGGCATCGCCCGGGAGAGCGCGATCATCCCGGCGTTATGGGTGCCGGTGGAACCGGCTCAAATGCCCCAGGTCGCGAGGGACTTACAGTTCAACCATGCCACGTTCGGACAGGACTACGCGGACGAGGGCTTCTACGGACTGACCAAACTGCGCTACCTCCGTGACGAGTACGAGCGGGCCGTCTACCGCCTGGCCAAGCAGATCGTCCGGGTGGCCAACGACGCGGCGCTGGACGAGGGCAAGTTCTCCAAGGACTACGAGTCGCTGCCGGCCGCGTTCGGATCGGCCGAACACCCGCCGGAGTTCGACATCTCGGTGCTCGCCTGCACCCGTTCCGACCTGCCGCAGGGCCGCAAGCCGGACTACTACGGCGACCGGCCGCACGACTGGAACCCTTACCACCCGGAGTCGACGCTGCCGCTCGGCGACCACGCGGCCGATCTGGTGCGCACGATGGACTACAAGGTGAACGTCGGCGCCCTCGACGACAACTCCCGCATGCTCCGCCAGGAGAAGCCCAAGGCGCCGGGGCTGATGCTGCTCGACCGGTGGGCGCTCGAATCCACCAAGGGCAAGGACCTCATGGGCAAGTTGTGCGAGGAACAGCGCCCCTGGGTCAGCGTCATGATCCCGCGGCACCGCAACGACATCGTGCCCGCGGAGAAGGAGCAGCACCTGGAGGAGATCACGTACCGGACGCTGGTCCCCAGGCTGGCGGACGGCGCGGGACACTGCGCGGCCAACGGCAGCATCCGCGATCTGGACGCCTTCGGCAGCGAGTTGCAGCGGGCGGTCGCCTCGGCCGTCTTCTACTACTGGGAGCACATCGAGACCTATCCACCGGAGGGACCACCCATCAAGCCTCCACGGCTGAAGGGGCCCGACCTGGGCTAGCACGACCCGGGTCGAGGCCCCGGCAGCACCACCTGGCACGACCACCGAAAGGCGCGCGACGAGCGAGGCCGAAAGAGGCCGACTGGGCGGAAGGCAGAAACATGGCGCAAAGCCGCAACGGCACCGTGATCACGTTCTACTCGTACAAGGGCGGTACCGGACGGACCATGGCACTCGCCAATGTGGCGTGGATCCTGGCCGCGAACGGCCATCGTGTGCTGGCCGTGGACTGGGACCTGGAGGCACCGGGCCTCCACAAGTTCTTCCACCCCTTCCTGGACGCCCAGTTACTGCGGGGCACGCCCGGGTTGATCAACCTGATCGACGAGTACCGGCGGGAGGCACTGCGCAACCTGCCCGACCGGGCGGCCGACTGGCACCGCAGCTACGCACGGGTCCGGCCGCACGCGCTCTCCCTCGACTGGGCCTTCCCCGACGGCGGCAGCCTGGACTTCCTGTCCGCCGGCAAGCGCCACCGCGACTACCCCATCGTCGGCAACATGGACTGGGACCGCTTCTACGCCAGTTACGGCGGCGGCCAGTTCTTCGACGCGATGCGCGCCGACATGCAGCGCTACTACGACTTCACCCTGATCGACAGCCGCACCGGCCTCAGCGACCTGGCGGACATCTGCACCGTGCAGATGCCCAACACCCTGGTCGTCTGCTACACCCTCAGCGAGCAGAGCATCGAGGGCGCCGCCTCCGTCGCCCAGGACATCAAGGAACTCCACGGCGACAAGGGCATCCGCATCCTGCCCGTCGCCATGCGGATCGACCTCGGGGAGAAGGACAAGCTCGACGCCGGTCGCGCCCGCGCCAAGGAACGTTTCTCCGGTCTCCCGGCCGGCCTGAGCTCCGACCAGCTCGCCGACTACTGGGCCTCGACGGAGATCCTCTACCAGCCCTATTACGCCTACGAGGAGATCCTCGCGGCGTTCGGCGACCCGCCGAAGTCGGCCAACTCCATGCTGAGCGCCTGCGAGCGGCTCACCTCGGTCATCACCGAGGAGCGGGTGACCAAACTGCCGCCGATCAGCGAGGCGAAACGCGCCCAGTTCAAGAGCGCGTACACCCGGCAGCGTCCGGTGCCGCTGTCCCAGCTGACGCTCTACTACGTGTCCGAGGACCGGATGTGGGTGGACTGGCTGGAGTCGGTGCTGCGCGGCACCGGCTTCGAGGTGGTGCCCAGGAACGTGCAGTCGATGCAGACGGCGGAGATCGGCGCCGAGGCGGTGCCCGGCCAGGCACACCGCGTCCTCGCCGTGCTCTCGCCGAGCTTCGTCGACTCCCGCCGGGCGCGTGCGGCCTGGGAGGCCGCGGTGCACTCCGGCGGCTCGGAGAAGCGGCAGCAGCCGGTGGCGATCCGTGTCGACGACGTGCAGCTCAGCCTGCCGTACGCCAGCCGGGGCGTCATCGATCTGAAGGGGCTCGACGAGTCGCAGGCGTACAGCGCGCTGTTGACCGGACTCGACCGCGCGGACGCGGTCTCGACCGTTTCCCCGAGCACACGCGGGCTGCGCTTTCCCAGCATCGGCAGGCGGATCTCGAACGTCCCGGCCCGATACCGGTGGTTCACCGGCCGCTCCACGATTCTGGACCGGTTGCGTGACCAACTGGCCAGCGCCCGCCCGGGACAACGACTGGCCCAGGTGCTGCACGGCCTCGGCGGGGTGGGCAAGACACAGCTCGCCCGCGAGTACGCGCACCGGTTCATGGCCGATTACGACGTGGTGTGGTGGGTGGACGCCGAGCAGCCGGAGCTGGTGCCGCCGAAGCTGGCCGCGCTGGCCCAGCAACTCGGCGTCGGAGGTGGCGACGACGTCGGTGAGGCGGCCGAGGCGGCCATCCAGGCGCTCAGGAGCGGGGAGCAGTACGACCGTTGGCTGTTGATCTTCGACAACGTCGAAGATCTGGACAAGGCGCTGGAACTGTTCCCGGAGCAGACCTCGCCCGTCGCCGACAACGTCTACGGCCACCTCCTGGTCACCACCCGTGCCCGGCCGACCTCCACGCGGGTACAGCCGCTGGAGGTGGAGGTCTTCACCCGCGAGGAGAGCGTCGAGCACCTGTGCCGTCGCGTGCCCGGACTCAGCGAGGAGGACACGGCGGACGCGGACCGTGTCGCCGACGCCGTGGGCGACCTGCCGCTGGCCATCGAGGTGGCGGCAGCCTGGCTGGAGGCGACGGCGACCCCCGTCGAGGACTACATCCAGCAACTGCGCGAGCAGTCCACCCAGGTGCTGTCCGTGAAGGAAGCGGTGCAGGCCGTGGAGTACCCCTCCTCCGTCGGCGCCACCTGGAACATCTCGATCCGGCGGCTGCGCGAGGAGTCCCCGGCGGCGGCCCGTCTGCTCGAACTGTGCAGTTTCTTCGCGGCCGAGCCCATCTCGATGGGTCTGATCGGCAGCGACGCGATGATCAACGCGCTTCTGCCGTACGACAGGGACCTCCGCGCCCGCTACATGCTCGGCCGTGTCACCCAGGCCCTGAACCGTTTCGCGCTGGCGAAGGTCGACTCCACCGACAACTCGATCCAGGTGCACCGCCTGGTGCAGGCGGCGGTCCGCGACAGCATGGGCGCGCAGAAACACGAGGACACGATCCACGAGGTGCACCGCATCCTCGCCTCGGCCCGGCCGCCCGAGGGCGCCGTGGACGACCCCGCCCAGTGGGCCGGGTACGAGGTGATCTGGCCCCATCTGACCCCCTCGAACATCCGGGAGTGCTCGGAGGAGCAGCCACGACAGCTCATGGTCGACCGCATCCGCTACCTGTGGAAGCGTGGTGAGCTGCACGCCGCTCGCACCCTGGCCGCCCAGCTCGACGAGTTCTGGACCACCGAGTTCCCGGACGCCAACGACGAGCAGGTCCTCAATCTCCGCTTCGAACTGGCCAACGTGCTCCGCTCTCAGGGGCAGCACCAGTCCGCCCGCGACCTGGACGAGAAGACTCTCGCCAGCCAGCGGCAACTGCTCGGCGAGGGCCACCCCAGCATCCTGATCACCTCCGGCAGCCTCGCCGCCGACCTCAGGGCACTGGGCCGCTTCAAGGAGGCCCTGAAGCTGGACGAGCGCATCTACCGAGGCTTCCGCGAGATCTTCGGCGAGGACCACCCCCGAACACTGTCCGCCGCCAACAACCTCGCCATCGACTACCGGCTCGGCGGCAACAGCGAAGCCGCCCGCCGACTCGACGAGGACACCGTCCGCCGCCGGGCCGCCCTGCTCGGCCCACTGCACCCCTACACCCTGATCACCAAGGGGCACCACGCCCGCGACCTGCGCGAACTGGGCGACTACACCGGCTCGATCGAGATCCTGCGCGAGGTGCGCGAGAGCTACAAACAGGTACTCAACCCCGATGTGCCGGAGGTGCTGCGCGTCGACAAGAGTCTCGCGGTCTCCCTACGCAAGGCGGGCCACCTCCCCGAGGCGCTGCGGCTCACCGAGGAGGCCTGGCAGACGTACGCCCGCTATCGCGACCGCTACGGCAGCACCATCCCCGAGGCCCTGGCCTGCGGGCTCAACCTCGCCGCGGACTACTTCGCGACGGATCCCGTGAACGGCCCCGGGCGGGCGGTGATCCTGGTCAACGAGATCGTGGAGGGCTACAAGAACTCCTTCGGACTCGAACACCCGTTCGTCATGTACTGCATCAACAATCTGTCCATCTACCACCGGGTTCTGGGGGAGCCGGAGAAAGCGGCGGAATTCAGCGAACAGGCCCTCGGCGCGCTCACGGCGGACCTCGGGGAGGATCACCCGGCCGTCCTGTGCGCCGGGCTGAACCTCGCCAACGCCCAGAGCGATCTGGGCCTGAACGACCGGGCCGAGCGGGCGGAGCGACAGGCGCTGGAGGGCCTGCGCCGACGGTTCGGCCCGGACCACCCCGATGTGCTGGTCAGCACCGGGAATCTCGCGAACACGCTCCGGCAGCTCGGACGCCAGGAGGAGGCCATACGGCTCCAGGAGGAGGCGGAGGCACGACTGTCCCAGATCCTGGGCGACGGGCACCCCGTCACCGAGTCGGTGCGCGTGTGGCGGCGCGTGGGCAGGGATCTGGAACCACAGCAGCTCTGACACTCGGCCGGCCGTGGTCTCTCATCTGGCGACCACGGCTACCTGACGAGCCAGCTCAACACACGCGTCATCACCCGTAACGCCCCGAAGTGCGCGGCACCCGGTTCGACCTCGACCCGGGCACCGGGGATGTTCCGGCCCAGCCAGCGGGTGTGCTCCACGGGGGCGAAGATGTCGTCCTCACCGTGCCAGAGCAGCACCGGCGTGGAGATCTTCCCCAGATCGAAGCTCCAGCCCGTGCTGAACGCCATGACGTCGTCCACCCAACCGTCCGCCGAACTGCGCAGCCCCTCGGCGAAGTTGCGCTCCAGCATGTCCTGGATACCGGCGTCCGCGACGATCCACCGGTCGGACTCGGGCAGTTGGCTGGTCATCTCGGCGACCGAACCGGCCGGATCGGCGAGGATCGACAGCGAGCGGAGCCCGAGCGTCGCCGTCACCCGGTTGCGGCCGATCGACGCGTTGACGTACTCGCGCACGTTCGACTCGGTCATGCCCTCGAACCAGTCGAGCCCCGGCGCGTCCCGGGGGGCGAGGCTGACCAGCGCGGCCACCCGTGTCGTTCGTTCCGGCAGCAGTGCCGCACAGGCCAGCGCGTGCGGGGCACCGCCCGAGCGGCCGACCACGGCGAAGCGGCCGATGCCGAGCGCGTCCGCGATGCGCGCCACATCGGCGACCACGTCGCTCACCGTGCGGCCCGGCAACCGGTCGGAGTCCCCGTAGCCCGGCCGGTCGAAGGCGATCAGCCGGACGCCCAGGTGGTAGAGCACCCGCTCACGCGGCGCGGGGCCGAATCTGCTGCCGGGAGTACCGTGCAGCAGAAACACCGGCCGACCGGTCTGAGGCCCGCTGTCCTGGACCGCCAGCCGACGCCCGTCCGACGTACGCACTGTTCCCTGCATCGTCATCCCCTGTCGTCCCGTCCCGCCCGTGTGCCCCGCCGATCCCCGCCCGCGTTCTCCATCAACCACCGCGACAGGCACGGGCTTCGAACCGCGTCCGTGTCGACA
Source organism: Streptomyces phaeolivaceus (assembly GCF_009184865.1). Taxonomy (NCBI): domain Bacteria; kingdom Bacillati; phylum Actinomycetota; class Actinomycetes; order Kitasatosporales; family Streptomycetaceae; genus Streptomyces; species Streptomyces phaeolivaceus. The sequence continues at coordinate 4,962,845 of NZ_CP045096.1, forward strand.
GTGACTCGGCGGGGGCCAGGGAGCGGCACCAGATCGCGGTGCGGCACGCATGGGTCGTGCGAAATGCCATGGACGTACGACACCGTGCGAAGGCACCGCACGACCTTCGCGTACGGCATGACGTGGTCGTCTGACGTGGATTCACGCACGACGGAGCGCGCGCTGGAATCGCGCGCTGCCGGAGCGCGCGCGGTGGAATCGCACAGGCCATGACGGAGGTCTTCCGTGACTTTCCGTCGGCCGTCGGCTCGATCCCCCTCACCGGCGGATGCCCGTGCTGGTCGCCAACTCCCCCATCCGGCCAGTATGCAGCCGGACGGCCACGCGGCCCAGACCGCGTGAGGCACCGGGCCTCGTGAGCGCCAGGTCTTCACCGGGAACACGCCAACACCGCACGACCGGAAGCGGGTCGGGGTGGGGCGGGGGCGATCGGGGCGGGGCGGGCTACACCGCCACCAGTGGTGCGTCCTCGCGCCACTTCAGGATCTTGTCGAAGCTGACGATCGCGCCGCCGAGGCCCGGTTTGTTGCCGATGTGGACATGGTCGGCGAGTTCGCGGATGAGACAGAGCCCGCGGCCGTTCTCGGCGTCGGTGTGGGCCGGGCGGACCGGATGGCGGTGCGGGAAGCCGGGGCCGGAGTCGGCGACCTCGATCCGGCACTTCTCCCCGTCGAGATAGGCGGTGACCCGGTACGCCTCGGTGGTGGCACCGGACGCGACCGCGCCGCCGTGCTCGACCGCGTTGGCGCAGGCCTCGCTGAGGGCGATGGAGAGGTCGTAGGAGACGTCGGGGTCGACGCCCGCGGTCTCCATCGTGCCGATCAGCAGCCGCCGGGCGAGCGGCACGCTCGCAGCCTCACGCCGCAAATGGAGTGACCACCAGATGCTCATGCTCCAGCCTCCTGGCCGCGGCTCGACATACCGTTACGTATTGCCGCCGAGGGCCCCCCGCAATCGCCCCGAGGCCGTCTCTCCGCCCATACGGCGGATGCGTCACCCTCACAATCGGTGTATGCGGACCGAACCCTTCCGAATCACCCACCACATCGGCCACCACGTCACCCACCGCTTTCGCCCCTCCGACGGATGTGGTCGGTGACGCTCCGGGCGGGCGAGTACGGCTGCGCGTCCATGCCGGGACACGCCACCCCCGTACCTTTCAAGGCCACCGCAAGCCTTCATAGGCCACCGCAGGCGTTCAAGCCTTCAAGGGGCGCGGGGAACCGCGCGGCAAGCCCCCGCCTGAACACCGGCCCCCTCCTCCCCGTACCTGAACCCATGTACCCGCCCAACCCAGCGGAGCGCCCCGGTGCGATGATGAGCCCGCCATGACTGCCCCCCACCCACACCGGCCGACCACCCCGCGCCGCACCCGCGCCGGAGGTGATCTCCGGGTTCTACGGGCCGCGGTGTTCGCCGCGGTCTGCGTCGTGCTGGCCGGGGCCGGACACGCGCTCGCCTCGTGCGCGGCCATCCCGCTGTGGTCCCTGGGTGTCGGTTTCACCGGTGTCTTCGCCGTCGCCGCCGCGCTGGCCGGACGGGAACGTTCACTGCCGGGCATCGCGGCGACGCTGGCGGTGGGTCAGACCCTGCTGCACATGCTGTTCGGGCTGGGCCAGCACGGGGCGACGGCCGCGTCGCGGACCACGGAGGCGATGGACGCGCTGCTCGTCGAGCGCGCCGCCCGCTTCGTGTGCGGCACGACCGCGGCGGCCCTGAGCCCCGCGCAGGCCGAGCGGATCCTCATCGACGCGGGCGTCGGCGGCACGCATGCCGCCCACGGCCCGGCGGACACCATGGCGACCGCGGCGGACGCCTCCGCCCTGCTGCCGTCGCTGCCCATGATGCTCGGCCATGTGCTCGCGGCCGTCGCCGCCGGGTGGATGCTCCGCCACGGCGACCTCGCGCTGCTGCGGCTGGCCCGGCTGGCGGCCCAGGAGCCGCTCGTACGGTCCCTGCGCGGAGCGTTCGCGCTGGCGCGGGCCCTGCTGTCGGGCCTCCCGAGCGCGCCGGAGACCATCTCGGGCGCCCGGCACGCCGTGTACGCGGCGCCCGCGGCCCCGTGCACGACCGCCCTCCAGCACACTCTCGTCCGGCGCGGCCCGCCGACCGCCGCTCCCGCCCTCACCCTCGCCGCCTGACCGACACGGCACCCACGCTCACTCCGCACCTGGGTGAGGAGTCCGTCGTACGGCGTCGAGGCGCGCGCATCCGCTCCGCTCCCGGCTCCGGCCTCGGCCCTGTGTCTCCGGCCGCCCCGACCGCCGGTTGACGGCGCGCGCTGTCCCTCTCCCACGTTTCCCACGTTCTTCTTCCTCGTTCTCTCCCTCACTCACTGTGGAGTGTCACCAGTCATGAAGGCTTCTCGTATCGCCGCCGTCGGCGCCCTCGCCGGTTCGGCCGTCCTCCTCCTGTCCGGCCCCGCGTTCGCGCACGTCAGCGTCGCGGCGGAGGGCACGGCCGCCAAGGGCGGATACGCGACCGTCGACTTCAAGGTCCCCAACGAGCGCGACGACGCCACGACCACCAAGCTCGAGGTCAACTTCCCGACCGACCACCCGCTCGCCTCGGCGCAGCCGGAGGCCATCCCCGGCTGGAAGATCAAGGTCACCAAGGCCAAGCTCGCCAAGCCGGTCGAGCTGCACGGCGAGCAGATCGACGAGGCCGTCTCGAAGATCACCTGGACCGCCGACGGCGACGGCATCGAGGCGGGCTTCTTCCAGAAGTTCCCGGTCTCCATCGGTCAGCTCCCCGAGAACACCGACGAACTGGTCTTCAAGGCGATCCAGACGTACTCCAACAAGGAGGTCGTCCGCTGGATCGAGGTGCCCAAGGACGGCGAGGAGGAGCCCGAGAACCCGGCGCCCGTGCTCGCGCTGTCCGCCGCCACCGACGATCACCACGGCTCGGCCGCCTCCACCGCCTCCGACGAGTCGGAGGACGCCAAGGACGACGCCAAGAGCGCCGAGGCCGCGTCGAACGAGACCGCCGCCGCTCCCGCCGACAGCAGCGACACCACCGCCCGTGTCCTCGGCGTCGTCGGCATCGTCATCGGCGCCGCGGGCGTGGCGTACGGCGTCCTGGCCGGCCGTCGGCGCACGAACGCCTGAGCCTCAGCTTCTCGGCCCTTTCCCCTCGGCGCGCACGCGGCCCCGTGCGCGCCGGGGCTCGAACAACTGGGACAACTCTCCATGCGGACGAACATGAAGTTCACGAAGACGAAGACGAAGAAGAAGACGTTCGCGGCCGGCGCCCTGCTGGTCGCGGCCGTCCTCACGCTCTCGGCCTGCGGCACGGGTGACGACTCCACGACCTCGGTCGCCGAGGTCTCCGACACCGGCCCGCAGCAGGCCGCCACGGTCCTCGACCAGCCGTTCACCAAGCCGGACCTGGTCCTCACCGACACGAACGGCAAGACGTACGACCTCCGCAAGGAGACCGAGGGCAAGCCGACGCTGATCTACTTCGGCTACACCAACTGCCCCGACGTCTGCCCGCTGACCATGAACAACCTCGCGGTCGCGAAGAAGGAGGTGGCGAAGAAGGTGTCGAAGTCGGAGCTGGCGAACCTCCGGCTGGTCTTCGTCACGACCGACCCGGAGCGGGACACCCCGGCCGAGCTGGGCAAGTGGCTCAAGGGGATCGACTCCGAGATCGTCGGTCTGACCGGCGACTTCGACAAGATCCAGGCCGGCGCCCGCACCCTCGGTATCTCCATCAACCCGCCCACCAAGGACAAGAACGGCAAGACCGTCTCGGAGCACGGCACCCAGGTCATCGCCTTCTCGCCGAAGACCGACGGGGGCTATGTGCTGTACGGCGAGGACGCCACCGTGCAGGACTACGAGAAGGACCTGCCGAAGCTGCTCAAGGGCGAGAAGCCGTGAGAGCACTCGCCGGACCCGCCGGACCCGTCCTGATCACCGCCGCCGCGCTCGTCCTGACCGCCTGCGGTTCCTCCGGCTCCTCTTCCTCCTCCAACGGCTCCTCCGCCGCGAAGCTGCTGGTGAAGTCCGCCTATATGCCGCAGCCCGTCACGGACTCCCTGGCCGCCGGTTTCCTCGTCATCGAGAACGACGGCGGTACGGCGGACGAACTGACCTCCGTCACCAGCGACATCGCCCAGGACGTCACCGTCCACGAGACGACCGGGCAGTCGATGCAGGAGGTCACGGGCCTGAAGGTCCCCGCCGACGGCGAACTCGTGCTCAAGAGCGGCGGAAACCACCTGATGTTCGAGAACCTGAAGCGCAAGCCGAAGGAAGGCGAGACGGTGTCCCTGCGGTTGAACTTCACCAAGTCCAAGGCCATCACGGTCGAGATGCCCGTGAAGTCGGCGACGTACCAGCCGACCAGCGGGCGCTGAGGGAGGTAGCACCCTTGAGCCGGTTGAGGCCGTCGTTGAGGCCCGCGCTGAGGCCATTCCTGAGGCCGTTGCTGTTGCTGTTGCTCGCCACCGTCGGAGCGCTGCTCGCCGGTGCCGTGCCCGTCTCCGCGCACGCCGCGCTGACCGGCAGCGACCCTCAGCAGGGGTCGGTGGTCAAGGAGGCACCGGACCAGGTGTCGCTCACCTTCTCCGAGAACGTCGCGATGTCCGACGGCTCGGTGCGGGTGTACGACCCCAAGGGCAAGGAGGCCGACACCGGCGAGGTCACCGACCTGGGCGGCAACAGCTACGCGGTCGGGCTGCACTCCGGCCTGCCCGACGGCACGTTCACCGTCACCTACCAGGTCGTCTCGGCGGACAGCCACCCCGTCTCCGGGGCCTTCACCTTCTCCGTGGGGGCTCCCTCCAAGACGACGGTCGCGGTACCCGAGAACGAGGCCGGCGGCGGGATCGTCGGCGGTCTCTACGGGTTCGCGCGCTACCTGTCGTACGCCGGGTTCATCCTGCTGGTCGGTGGCGCGGCCTTCGTGCTGGCCTGCTGGCAGCGCGGTGCCGGGGTACGGCCCGTGCAGCGGCTGGTGGTCTCCGGCTGGCTCGCGCTGGCCACCGCCACCCTCGCGATGCTGCTCATGCGCGGCTCGTACGCCGGCTCCGGCAAGCTCGGCGACATCTTCGACCTCGGTCTCCTCAGCCAGGTCCTCCAGACGAAGACGGGCGCCGCCCTCGTCTCCCGCCTGCTGCTCCTCGCCGCTGCCGCGCTCTTCATCGCGGTGCTCTTCGGTGCGTACACGCGACGGGACGAGATCGAGGACGAGGACGAGGACGAGAGCGACGGCGAGGAGGAGAGCGCCGAGGAGGCCGGCGGCTCGACCGGCGAGGGTGCCGATGGAGCCGATGGAGCCGAGGAGACTTCTCGGACTCGGGGTCGTGCGGGCACGTCCGAGCACGCCGGGAAGGGCTCCGGCACACGGTCCGACGCGGGCACGGGCTCGGGCACGGGCTCCGACCGGGACGACGAGGACGCCGAGGACGACGGGGCCGACGAGGACTCCCACCACCGGGACCTCACCTTCGGGCTGGCCATCGGCGGGGGCGTGGTCTCCGCCGGTCTCGCCGCGAGCTGGGCGATGGCCGAGCACGCCTCGACCGGCATCCAGACGGGCATCTCGATGCCGCTCGACGTCCTGCATCTGCTGGCGGTCGCCACCTGGCTGGGCGGCCTGGCGACCCTGCTCGTGGCGCTGTTCCGGGCGCCCGCCGACGCGCCGATCGAAGCCGCGGCCGTACGACGGTTCTCCCGGGTCGCGTTCGGCAGCGTGCTCGTCCTGACCGCGACCGGGATCTACCAGTCCTGGCGCCAGGTCGGCACCTGGTCCGCGCTGACCGGCACGGCGTACGGGCAGTTGCTCCTCGTGAAGATCGGCCTGGTCGCGGTGCTCGTCGGGATCGCGTGGATCTCGCGCCGCTGGACCTTGCAGCTGGCGGAAGCGCCGGCCGCGACGGAGCCGGAACCGGAAGCGGCGGAGGAGAAGGAGCCTGCGGCCGCACACGCGAGCGCCGGAGGCTCCGGACGCGCGGCCGATGGCGGTTCCGAGCGTGCCGCTCAGCTCGCACGGCAGCGGGCTGCCATGGCGAGCGCGCGGGAGAAGCGGATACGGAACGCCGATCCGGGCCGTACGGGGCTGCGCCGGTCGGTGCTGGCGGAGGCCGGCGTCGCCGTCGTACTGCTCGCCGTCACGACGGTGCTGACGGCCACCGAACCGGGGCGCACGGTGGAGGAGGCCAACGCGGCCAAGGCCGCCGCGACTCAGGAGGACGAGACGTCGGGGGCGCTGGCGCTGGACATGTCGTTCGACACCGGGGGCAAGAACGGCCAGGGCGTGGCCCGGCTGCAGATCGACCCCGCGCGCGTCGGCGCCAACGAGATGCACGTCTATGTCCAGAGCTCCGACGGCAAGCCCTTCGACGTCCCCGAGGTGAAGGTCGCCTTCACCCTGGAGACCAAGAAGATCGGCCCGCTGCCCGTGGTCCCCGACCGCGTCACCACCGGTCACTGGACGGCCGGCGGCGTGCAGATCCCCATGGCGGGCGACTGGAAGATCGAGATCACCGTACGGACATCTGAGATCGACCAGGTGACCGTCAGCAAGAACGCGAAGATCGGCTGAAACACACCATGGCTGACCAGAACCTCGTCGAAGACGGCCCCGCCGCTCCTAAAGGGGGGCGGGGCGGTGCCGACCGTACGGCTCCCGCGCGGACGACCACAAAGGGATCGCGGTCACCGTCCGGCGGTTCCGGGCTGGGGCGAGAGCGCGACACCTCACCCGGGAACCCCGGGGAAGGCCCGATCTCCCGGCGCCGTCTGCTGGGGACCGCCGGGGCCACCGGCCTCGCCCTGGGCGCGGCGGGCGGTGGGGCGGGCTACGCGGCCGGGTCCGCCTCCTCGTCCTCCTCGGCCGAGAAGGTCACCCCGCTGTCCTCCCTGGGTGCGGGGGAGGTGATGTTTCACGTGAAACATCAGCCGGGGATCACCACGCCGCTCCAGGCCCGTGGCCACCTCGTCGCGTTCGACCTGGCCGCCGGTTCGGGGCGCAAGGAGGCCGTCGCTCTGCTGCGCCGCTGGTCGGAGACGGCCCGGCGGCTGATGGCGGGCGAGGCGGCGGGTCAGGACGACACGGACATCGCCCGTGACGCGGGACCGTCGTCGCTGACCGTCACCTTCGGCTTCGGGCACAGCTTCTTCGCCCGTACCGGCCTGGAGAAACAGCGCCCCGAATCCCTGGACCCGCTGCCCGACTTCTCCTCGGACCAGCTCGACAAGACGCGCAGCAACGGCGATCTGTGGGTGCAGATCGGGGCGGACGACGCGCTCGTCGCCTTCCACGCCCTGCGCGCGGTCCAGAAGGACGCGGGCGGTGCGGCCCGGGTGCGATGGCAGATGAACGGCTTCAACCGTTCACCGGGCGCCACGGCCCACCCCATGACGGCACGCAATCTGATGGGCCAGATCGACGGCACCCGCAACCCGAAGCCGGCCGAGTCCGACTTCGACGAGCGGATCTTCGTACCGGCGAACGCCTCACCGGACACCTCCGGCGACCCGGCGTGGATGGCGAACGGCTCCTACGCCGTCGTACGCCGCATCCGTATGCTCCTCGACGACTGGGAGCAGCTCTCGGTCAAGGCGCAGGAGGACGTCATCGGGCGCCGGAAGTCCGACGGCGCGCCGCTGAGCGGGGGCGCGAAGGCGATCGAGACGACCGCGATGGACCTGGAGAAGACCGACGCCCAGGGCAATCTCCTCGTCCCGATCAACGCGCACGCCCGGATCACCCGCCCCGACCAGAACGGGGGCGCGGCGATGCTCCGCCGCCCGTTCTCCTTCCACGACGGCATCGACGCGAAGGGGGTGCCCGACGCCGGTCTCCTCTTCGTCTGCTGGCAGGCCGATCCCCTCCGCGGCTTCGTCACCGTCCAGCGCAAGCTGGACCGCGGTGACGCCCTGTCGAAGTTCATCCGCCACGAGTCGAGCGGCCTGTTCGCGGTGCCGGGGGGCGCGGGAGAGGGGGAGTATGTGGGGCAGGGGCTGCTGGAGGGCTGACCGCCGGTCTCCCGGCCTGGAGGAGGCGTGAGGGCGCCCCCAGGGCCGTGCATCGCCCTCAGGGGTGGTGTGGGCGAGACGCGTGCGCCAGGCCGCCCTGGGCCCATTAGGGTGAGGCCATGCCAGCCAGCTACGTGTACCTCGGCCCCGAGGGCACCTTCACCGAGGTCGCCCTGCGCACGCTGCCGGAGTCCGCGACCCGCGAGCTCGTCCCGATGGTGTCCGTGCCCGCCGCACTCGACGCCGTCCGCAACGGCGAGGCCGAGGCCGCGTTCGTCCCGATCGAGAACTCCGTGGAGGGCGGCATCACGACCACGCTCGACGAGCTGGTCGCCGGCGCCCCACTGATGATCTACCGCGAGGTGCTCCTCTCGATCACCTTCGCGCTGCTGGTACGGCCGGGCACCAAGCTCTCGGACATCAAGACGGTCACCGCGCACCCGGCAGCCCAGCCGCAGGTCCGCAACTGGATGAAGGCCAACCTCCCGTCCGACGTCGTCTGGGAGTCCGCCGCCTCGAACGCCGACGGCGCACGCCTAGTGCAGGAGGGCCGCTACGACGCCGCCTTCGCCGGTGAGTTCGCGGCCTCGCGGTACGGCCTGGAGCCGCTGCAGACCGAGATCCACGACGCGGAGAACGCCCAGACCAGGTTCGTCCTGGTCGGCCGCCCGGCCCGGCCCGCCGCCCCGACCGGCTCCGACAAGACCTCCGTCGTCATCTGGCAGCGCGACGACCACCCCGGTGGACTGCGCGATCTGCTCGGCGAGTTCGCCGTCCGCGGCGTCAACCTCATGCTGCTGCAGTCCCGCCCGACCGGTGAGGGCATCGGCAACTACTGCTTCGCGATCGACGCGGAGGGCCATATCTCCGACCGCCGGGTGGCCGAGGCGCTGATGGGCCTCAAGAGGATCTGCCTCCAGGTCCGCTACCTCGGTTCGTACCCGCGTGCGGACGCCGCCACCGCGAAGGTCCGGCCCACGCTGCCGGGCACCTCCGACACGGAGTTCGTCGCCGCGGCGGACTGGGTGGCCCGCTGCCAGGACGGTCGGTTCTAGGGCGGTCATCAGCTCTGGGGCGGCCGGTTCCAGGACGGGCCGCCCTGGCATCTCTGGCTCTGGTTGGCCGGCGTGCCTGTCGGCCTGTCGGCCGACCGACCCGCCGCCAGTCCTACCTGCTTATTTTCTTTGTCCACAGAAGTTATCCACAGGGCGGCTTCTCGACCTGGGGACAAGTCGACACCACAGGGCCGCTCAGTCGACAAATCCCCTTCGCGACCCCCGCTGTGTCCACAACCCCGTGGGTCACCCTTCGTCCATGTGTTTCCTGCCGTCAATCCTTTAGAGCGACCCATTTACCCGCGAATCCACTCGAAAGTGGGCGTGAAGGCGGTTTGACTCGGGAATCCTCAACTCGGCGCCCGACTTTCCGAATGATCTTCCCCGTAGTCCACAGATCTTTCACACAGCCTGTGGATAACTTTTCGGCACCATGGATCCCTGTGGACGACCGACCCCCAAGTCCCGTACGCAACAAGGGAGTCGAGTCAACCAGGCGCCACATCCACACCCCCTTTCAGGGGTTCGACCCGCAATTCATTGACTTTCACCAGGGCATGTTCACCACACGGATCCACTCGTCACGCTCCGCCACCGTTAGAGACATTCAGGGCAAATCAACACAGAAGAGGCACTGGGTGAATTCAAGTCGTGGGCCGGAACCACGCACCGGTAGCCTTGTGGGGTGATTGACCTTCGCCTGCTCCGTGAGGACCCCGACCGTGTGCGCGCGTCCCAGCGCGCCCGTGGAGAGGACGTCGCGCTCGTCGACTCCCTCCTGTCCGCCGACGAGCGGCGCAGGTCCTCCGGCGTCCGCTTCGACGAGCTGCGTGCCGAGCAGAAGTCGCTCGGCAAGCTCATCCCCAAGGCCTCGGCCGACGAGAAGGCCGAGCTGCTGAAGAGGGCGAGCCAGCTCTCGGCCGACGTCAAGGTCGCCGACGCCGAGCGCGACGCGGCCGACACCGAGACCCAGGAACTCCTCCTCCAGCTCGGCAACCTCGTCCACCCCGACGTCCCCGTCGGCGGCGAGGAGGACTTCGTCACGCTGGAGACGCACGGCGAGATCCGCGACTTCACCGCCGAGGGCTTCGAGCCGAAGGACCACCTGGAGCTCGGCACGATCCTCGGTGCCATCGACACCGAGCGCGGCGCCAAGGTCTCCGGTTCGCGCTTCTACTTCCTGACGGGCATCGGCGCCCTCCTCGAACTCGCCCTGGTCAACGCCGCGATCGCCCAGGCCACCGCGGCCGGCTTCACGCCGATGCTGACCCCGGCGCTGGTCCGCCCGCAGTCGATGGCCGGCACCGGCTTCCTCGGCCAGGCCGCGCAGGACGTCTACCACCTCGACAAGGACGACCTGTACCTGGTCGGCACGTCCGAGGTCGCGCTGGCGGCGTACCACATGGACGAGATCATCGACGCCGACCGTCTCCCCCTGCGCTACGCGGGCTTCTCCCCCTGCTTCCGCCGCGAGGCCGGTTCGCACGGCAAGGACACCCGGGGCATCTTCCGCGTCCACCAGTTCGACAAGGTCGAGATGTTCTCGTACGTCGCCCCGGAGGACTCGCAGGCGGAGCACCAGCGCCTGCTGGACTGGGAGAAGCAGTGGCTGACCTCGCTCGAACTGCCCTTCCGGGTCATCGACGTGGCCTCCGCCGACCTCGGCTCCTCGGCCTCGCGCAAGTTCGACTGCGAGGCGTGGATCCCGACCCAGGGCAAGTACCGCGAGCTGACCTCGACGTCGGACTGCACGGAGTACCAGTCGCGCCGTCTGCAGATCCGCGTGCGTGACGGCAAGCAGGTCAAGCCGCTGGCCACGCTGAACGGCACGCTCTGCGCCGTCCCGCGCACGATCGTGGCGATCCTGGAGAACCACCAGCAGGCCGACGGCTCCGTCCGTGTCCCTGAGGTCCTGCGCCCGTACCTGGGTGGCCGCGAGGTGCTGGAGCCGGTAGCCAAGTGAGCGAAGCGGCTGCCACCGGGGGTCCCGTGGACTCCGGGAAGACGACGGTCCCCGACGCGTCCGTGACCAACTCGGGCTCAGACCCGGGGTCGCCGTCGGGCTTCCCGTACAAGCTGATCGCGACCGACCTCGACGGCACGCTCCTGCGTTCCGACGACTCGGTCTCCCGGCGCACCCGTGAGGCGCTCGCCGCGGCCACCGCGGCGGGCGCGGCCCATATCGTCGTCACCGGCCGGGCCGTCCCCTGGACCCGCCCCATCCTCGACGACCTCGGCTACCGGGGACTGGCCGTCTGCGGTCAGGGCGCGCAGGTCTACGACGCCGGGGAGAACCGTCTGCTCACGGCCGTCACCCTGGACCGCCAGCTCGCCGCCGTGGCCCTGGCCAAGATCGAGGCGGAGGTCGGCCCGCTGCATCTGGCCGCCAGCCGCGCGGGCCTGGAGGGCGAGGTGCTCGTCGGTGCCGGCTACGCCCTGCACGGCGCGCTCCCGAGCACCCCGCTCACGGACGTGTCCGACCTCTGGGCGGCCCCGCTCAACAAGATCTACATACAGCACCCCACGCTGACCTCCGACGAGCTCACCGAAGCCTCCCGTCAGGCCGCCGGCGGCTTCGTCACGGTCGCCATGGCCGGCGAGGGCATCGTCGAACTCCTGCCTCTCGGCCTCACCAAGGCCACCGGCCTCTCTCTCGCCGCCCGCCGCCTCGGCGCCAAGCGCACCGACACCATCGCCTTCGGCGACATGCCCAACGACATCCCCATGTTCAACTGGGCCACCCACGGCGTAGCCATGGCCAACGCCCACCTCGACCTCAAAGCCATCGCCGACGAGGTGACCTCCTCCAACGAGACCGACGGCATCGCCGAGGTACTTGAACGCCTACTGGGCTAGACACCCCGGGCGCCCCCGCTCCATCTCTGGGCCTGTACGTGTCCCGGCCCCCGTCCGTGTCCCTGTTGTCCCTGTCCCCTCTGCGGGCAGTCGTGCCGCTGGGGCGGCACGGGTGGGCGCAGACGGCACCCGGCAAGCGCCGGCAAGCGAAACGAACCTCGCCCGACCCAACCGCCGGGCACCTGAATTCCGACCCCGAGGTGCACCCCACCCCGAGAGCCTCTCTCCACTCCCTTGGCCACAACCCGGCCAAGTCACAGCGACAGCGAACCGGCGGAGGATGCACGAATCGAACGTGCGCGGGCAAAACCCGACCACGGCTTAGCAAGCCGGTGCCTTACCACTCGGCCAATCCTCCGGGTGGGCGGCCCACGCGAAGCGATTCGCGTGCTCGAAGCGGCCGCCCCGGACAGCTCCCCGATGGGGGCGACGGACTCGACGGAGGGGTAACTACTCCGGAGCCCGCCGTGGGCTGCCCTGCCGGGAACTCGACGTACCGCGCCTGAAGGACGGCATCGCCGGGCTCCTCTCCCAGAACGTGGCGCCGACTCGATCCGGCGACCTGGACATCAACCACTGTGCCCGGCAGCCGAGTTGCCCGCCACCGAATATCCGTCCGCGAGGCTCGCCGCGCGGGGCGGTCACCGGCGGCGCCGCCTGCGGCGTCGCGCCTTGCTGAAGAACCACCCGGCGGGCGGCTCCTCCGAGCGCCAGGGCTCGGGCTCGGGGGCCTGCCGCCGCCAGCGTGCCGCGAGCATCCGGGCCCGCGCCGACGGTTCGGCCGTCCCGGCGGACCGTATGAAGTCCTCGTCCAGAACGATGTCGTCCCAGACACCCTCGCCGTCGGGCCCCGCGCCCCGCGCCTCACCGCCGTCGGACGAACCCTCCGCTGCCATCCCCGTGCCTCCTGCCTCCCGGCCGCCTTCCTCTGGCAGCCCTCCTGGCCGCGTTTGCCCCTCGTCTCCCCTCCGTCCAGTCTGCCGGGACGCAGGTGAAGCCCCCGTCAAGATCACCCGTCCGATCAAAGGACGGGGACCCTCCGCCCTCCGGGGCTCGGCACCCCGGAGGGCTCCGTCACTCCTCGCCGGCCAGCTTCAGCGTGCGCAGCTTCTGTCCCGCGTACCAGGTCGCGCCTGCCGTGACCACCGTCAGCAGCACCACCGCGGTCGGCAGCCCCACGTCGGAGGTCACCAGCCCGCCGTCGGTGACCTTCTGGGCGACGGCGAGCGCCCACTGCTGGACGCTGAGTGTGCGTGCCCCGTCCACCAGGGACCCGAAGAGGGTCTCCCAGACGAGTGCGTAGACGAGCCCGAAGACGACCGCGTGGCGGGTGACCGTCCCGAGGAGCAGGAACATCGCCGCGTACGCGATCGAGGCGACCAGGGCCGCCACCGTGTAGGCGACGGCGATCTGCTGTCCGTTGCCGTTCAGGATGAGGCCGGCGATCAGTGTCGGTACGGCCGAGAACGCCATGGTCACCGCGATCGCCACGATCAGCTTGGTGAAGATGATCGTCGGCCGTTTCACCGGCTTGGCCAGCAGATACACCACGGAACCGTCGTCGATCTCCGGCCCGATCGCACCCGTTCCCGCGATGACGCCGATGATCGGCACCATCGTGGCGAGCGCGAACCCCCCGAGGAGATCCGCGGCCACCTGATCGTCGGCGCCACTCAGGGCGCGCACTGCCACGGAGAGCACGATCAGCAGGGCGGGCAGGGCACTCAGTATGAGGGCCCGACGGCGGCCTAGCAGGGCCCGATAGGTGAGCCGGGCGACTGTGGGGTCGTACATCTTCGGCCTCCTACGCCGCGACGAGATACGAGAAGACGGACTCGAGGGACTCGTCCGACGGCGAGACCGTGAGCAGTCGGATGCCGTGGTCCCGGGCCACCCTCGGCAACAGGGCCGTGAACCGGCCGAAGTCGACGGCCTGGATACGCAACGCGCCCTCGGCCAGATCCACTTCGATCCCCGCGGTCGACGGATCGGCGATCAGCGCGGCGGCCAGTGCCCGGTCGTCGCTGGAACGCACCAGATAGCGGTGCGGGCGGTCGGTCATCAGACGGCGGATGCGCCGGAAGTCACCGCTCGCCGCGTGCCGTCCGGCGACGATCACCTCGATATGCGCCGCCAACTGCTCGACCTCTTCGAGGATGTGGGACGAGAACAGCACCGTGCGACCCTCGTCGCCCATGCGCCGCAGCAGGTCCATGAGCTGCATGCGCTGACGCGGGTCCATGCCGTTGAACGGCTCGTCCAGCAGGAGCAGGGACGGTTCGTGGACCAGGGCGGACGCCATCTTCACGCGCTGGCGCATGCCCTTGGAGTACGTCGAGATCTTGCGGTCCTGCGCGTACTCCATCTCCACCGTGGCGAGCGCCCGCTGAGCGGCCTTGGCTCCCAGGCCGTGCAACTCGGCATTGGCGACGACGAATTCGCGGCCCGTGAGGAAGTCGTACATCGCCTCGCGCTCGGGGACGATGCCGATGTGCTTGTAGATCTGCTCGTTGCGCCACACCGGCGTGCCGTCGAGGGTGACGGAGCCCGTCGAGGGGGCGAGGAAGCCGCCCATCATGTTGATGAGGGTGGACTTGCCGGCGCCGTTCGGGCCGAGCAGTCCGGTCACACCGGGGCCGATGGTCATGGTGACGTCGTTGACCGCCACCACGTTGCCGAACCAGCGTGAGACGTGGTCGATGTTGAGGGTGGTCACAGCCCGACCTTTCGGTAGCGGCGCATCAGCAGGCCGTAGCAGCCGGCGATGAGACCCAGGACGACGAGGAGGTAGAGCACTCCCTGACCGCTGGAGGGCCCGTGGCCGCCGGGGAAGGCGGAGGCAGCGCCCAGGAAGGCGGTCTGTACACCGTCTATCAGGGTGATGGGCGAGAAGAAGCCGAGCCACGGCACCGCGTCCGAGCTGCTCTGTTCATTGGCGATGGCCTGGACGACGGACACCGCCCCGTAGGAGATGGTCAGTACGGCGATGACGGCCGCGATGCCGAAGCCGCGGCGCGGGGTGACCGCCGAGATCACCAGCCCGATGCCGGCGAACAGGAGCGACAGCAGTGCCACGGACACCAGTCCCTGTGCCAATCCCTTGGTCTGGTCGGTGAAGTCGAGCTTGGCCAGCAGCGCGCCCACATAGAGCACGAGCAGGGGCACCGCGGTCAGGATGAAGAGCGCCGAGGTCAGTGCCGCGAACTTCGCGCGAACGTAGTCGGCGGTCTCGATCGGGCGGGAGAAGTACAGCGGGACGGTCTTGAAACGCAGGTCGCGCGAGACGGACTGCGGTGCCTGGGAGGCGACGTACAGGCCGATCACGGCCTGCATGATGACCGCGTAGTCGGTGTACTTGATGGGCAGGTCGTTGGCCTGGGTGGCGACCGCGACCGCCACCATGATCGCCGCCGGTACGCACATCACCGCGAACAGCAGCATGGGCAGCACCTTGGACTTGGCCGAGCGGCCCAGTCCGTAGGCGCCACGCAGGGACTGCGAGTACAGCGAGCGACGGGCGTAGGCGCGGCCGAGGCGGGGGCCGTCGTACGAGCGGTATCCGATGTTGTGGATGCGGCTCTGCTCGCCCGTGCGAGCGGGCTGTCCGGCGAGGGCCGGTGCCTGGGCGCCGTGCTGCTCAACCGCCATGGCCGACCGCCTCCTTTCCTGCGTCCTGGGCGCTCCGCGTGCCCGCCTGCTCGTCGTTGTCCTGGAAGACCTCGGCGATCTGGTGCCTGCGCTGCTCCATGCGGACCAGGCCGAGTCCCAGGTCGGCGACGACGTCGCGGACCAGGTCGTAGGTCTCCTCACCCTGGGCGGTGAGCAGCAGGATGTGTCCGGCGCCCGGGAGGCCGCTGCCGTCGGCGACGGTCACTCCGCGCGCGTGGAGCGCCGCGCGCAGCGCGCCGGTGCCGTCGGGGTGCTCGTCGCTGTCGGTGACCTCGATGGCGAGGGTCGCCGTGTTCTGGGTGAAGTCCCGGGTGGAGCTGGACCGCAGAAGCTTGCCGCCGTCGACCACGACGACGTGGTCGCAAGTGCGCTCCAACTCACCGAGCAGATGGGAGGTGACCAGGACCGAGATGCCGAAGTCGGTGTGGATGCGGCGGATCAGGCCGAGCATCTCGTCCCGGCCGACCGGGTCCAGGCCGTTGGTCGGCTCGTCCAGGAAGACCAGCTGCGGGTCGTGCACCAGGGCCTGGGCGAGCTTCACCCGCTGTTTCATGCCCGTGGAGTAGCCGCCTATCGGGCGGTACCGCTCCTCGTACAGGCCGACGTGGCGCAGGGTGTCCGCGGTGCGCTCGCGCGCGGCGGTCGGCGGGAGCCCGGACATGCGCGCCATGTGCACGACGAACTCGGTGGCCGAGACGTCGGGTGGCAGGCAGTCGTGCTCCGGCATGTACCCCACGCGCTCGCGAATGGTGCCGCCCTTGGTGGCGACGTCCAGGCCGAGCACCTCGGCCCGGCCCTCCGAGGCGGGGGACAGACCCAGCAGGATTTTGATCAGTGTGGACTTGCCGGCGCCATTGGCACCGACGAGTCCCGTCACACCGGGTCCGATGTCCACGGAGAGCCGGTCAAGAGCGGTCACCCTCGGGAACCGCTTGCTCAGGCTTTCGGTCGCGATCACAGTCACGATTTAGACATTAGGGGCGCGGACCGCCGTGGTCGTCACCCCGCAGAGCTGTCTCGGCGTCACTCTCGAGTCGTACGGGCCCGTAGGGGGTCTCCACCGCCGGTCCCCCTAGGGGTCACCCTGAGGTCGAACGATCCGACGCAGCCGGGCCGCGCGGCGGCGGCCGTCGTGGGGGGAACGACCGGCGCCGCCGTTTCGTGCCCGTGTTCACGGCTGTCTTGGGGCCCAGCGGTTTTCCACAGCCCGCACGCACCCCCATTGACGCAGCCGCCAATCACTGTCACATTCATTGATGTCACATTGCGAACACGGACCGTAGCCGATGGAGACAGGTGGGGCAGTGACATGACCTCGGCACCGACAGTGGGACTCACCGCGGAACTGCGGGGGTTCAGGCAGGTCCAGACCCTCGCGTACGAGTGCGCGGAAGCGGTCGCGGCCCAGCTGAGGCCGGGCGTGACCGAGCGCGACGCGGCGCGGATGCAGCGCCACTGGCTGCGCGAGCGCGGCGTGCGGGACTGGTTCCACCTGCCGTTCGCCTGGTTCGGCGACCGCACGGCGTTCGTGAACTTCCGTGTGCCGCTGCAGTTCTTCCCCACCGACCGCCGCCTCGAAGCGGGTATGCCGTTCATCCTCGACATGGCCCCCATATACAAGGGACATACGGCGGACATCGGTTACTCGGGCTGCCTCGGGCCGAGCCCACTGCACGACAGGCTGATGACGGACCTCCGGGCGCACCGCGAGCTGATCCTGCGCGAGGTGCGCGAGCACAGATCACTGCGCGAGATCTACCAGGACGTGGACCGGCTCATGGTCCGCCAGGGATACGCCAACCGGCATCGCGCCTACCCCTTCGGCGTCATCGCCCACAAGGTGGACCGGGTGAATGAACGCCGCTGGTCACCCCATGTGTTCGGGTTCGGTACGCAGGCGTTGAAGGGCTTGGCCGGCGACGCTCTGCGGGGCCACCGGGACGGCTGGTCGCCCCTGTGGTCGCCGCACCGGTTCTCCGACCACCCGCCGCGACCGGGGCTGTGGGCCGTCGAGCCGCACCTCGGATCCCGGGGCACCGGCGTGAAGTTCGAGGAGATCTTGGTCGTCACCGACTCCAAGGACACCGAGGAGAGCGCGTTCTGGCTGGACGACGATCTGCCGCACGTCCGGCGCTGGACGGAGGAGAAGTACCGATGACCGAAAGGACAGACGTGACGGATGCGGTGACGCTCAAGGGCGCACGGGAGCGCCGGGTGCGCGCGGACGGGGTCGAGTTGTGCGTCGCCGAGCTGGGCGACCCCGGACAGCCGACGGTGCTGCTCGTGCACGGCTACCCCGACACCAAGGAGGTCTGGTCCGAGGTCGCCGTACGGCTCGCGGAGCGCTTCCACGTGGTGCTGTACGACGTGCGCGGCCACGGCGGGTCGACCGCGCCGAAGCCGTTGCGCGGCGGATTCACGCTGGAGAAGCTGACGGACGACTTCCTCGCGGTCGTGGACGCGGTCAGCCCCGACCGGCCCGTCCACCTGGTGGGGCACGACTGGGGTTCCGTGCAGGGCTGGGAGTTCGCGACCGTCGAGCGCACCGAGGGCCGCATCGCGTCCTTCACCTCGATGTCCGGTCCTTCGCTCGACCACATGGGGCACTGGATCAAACGGCGGGTGAAGCGCCCGACCCCGCGCCGGATCGGTCAACTCCTCGGCCAGGGCGCCAAGTCCTGGTACATCTACGCGCTGCACACGCCCGTCCTGCCCGAATTCGCCTGGCGCGGCCCTCTCGGCAAGCAGTGGCCGGCTCTGGTGCGACGGGCCGAGAAGCTGCCCCGGGGCGACTACCCCAGCCCGTCGCTGCCCACGGACGCCGCCCACGGGGCGTGGCTGTACCGGGACAACATCCGGGCTCGTCTGTCCCGCCCCCGTGACGACGCGTACGCCCACGCGCCCGTGCAGCTCATCACGCCCCTGGGGGACCAGTTCCTCTCCGAGCGGCTCTACGACGATCTGGAGTCGTGGGCACCGCAGCTCACCCGGCGCACCCTGCCCGCCAAGCACTGGATCCCGCGCACGCGTCCCGATCAGCTGACGGCCTGGATCACCGAGTTCGTCACGGCGACCGAGGGCGGTCGGCCCGCACCGGTGGCCACCGGGAAGTACACCGACCGGTTCGGCGGGCAGTTGGTGCTGGTCACCGGCGCGGCCGGCGGCATCGGCCGGGCCACGGCCTTCGCCTTCGCCGAGGCCGGCGCCCGCGTCGTCGCCGTCGATCTGGACGCCGAAGGAGCGGCCCGCACCGCGGAGTTGTCCCAGCTGATAGGCGCGCCCGAGGCCTGGGCCGAGGCGGTGGACGTCTCGGACGAGCAGGCCATGGAGAAGCTCGCCGAGAAGGTCGCCACGACATACGGCGTGGTCGACGTGCTGGTGAACAACGCGGGCATCGGGCTGTCGGGGTCCTTCCTCGACACCACCCCCGAGGACTGGCGGAAGGTCCTCGACGTCAACCTGTGGGGCGTGATCCACGGCTGTCGGCTGTTCGGCAGGCAGATGGCCGAGCGCGGGCAGGGCGGCCACATCGTCAACACCGCCTCGGCCGCCGCGTATCTGCCCTCCAGGTCACTGCCCGCGTACAGCACCTCCAAGGCGGCCGTCCTGATGCTGAGCGAGTGCCTGCGCGCGGAGCTGGCCGGTCAGGGCATCGGGGTGACGGCGATCTGCCCCGGCATCGTCAAGACCAACATCACCTCGACCGCGCGCTTCGCCGGCGTCGACGCCGAGGAGGAGAAACGCCGGCAGCGGAAGGCCTCGAAGCTGTACGGGCTGCGGAACTACCCGCCGGAGAAGGTCGCGGACGCCGTCCTGCGCGCGGTCGTCCGGAACCAGGCGGTCGTCCCCGTCACCCCGGAGGCCCACGGCGGCCGCTTCATGTCCCGGTTCACCCCGCGAGCGCTGCGCGCGCTCGCCCGACTGGAGCCGCCCCTGTGAGCCCCCAGGACGAGCCGGACGAGAAGGGGCACCACGTGATCACCCCGCGCAGAGTCTCCTTCGACTGGGAGAGGACGCCGCTGCACTGGATCCCCGACGAGCCCACCGCCACCCATGTCATCAATGTGCTGCATCTGCTGCTGCCGGCGGGGGAGCGGTGGTTCGTGAAGGTCTTCAAGGAGGGACTGCCCCTGGTCGGAGACCCCGAACTGCTGAAGGACGTCAAGGGGTTCATGGGTCAGGAGGCGACCCACAGCGTGCAGCACGCGTATGTGCTGAACCACCTCGCGGCGCAGCGACTCGCCACCGCGGACTTCACCAGACACGTCGACTTCCTCTTCGAGAAGCTTCTCGGCGAGGCGCCTCCCCTGCGAGCGCCCGTTCCGCCTCAGGAGTGGCTGCGCTTCCGGCTGTCGGTGATCGCGGCGATCGAGCAGTTCACGGCGGTGCTCGGCGACTGGGTGCTGACCGCCGAGGGGCTCGACCGGGCCGGGTCCGACGAGGTCATGCTCGATCTGCTGCGCTGGCACGGCGCCGAGGAGGTCGAACACCGCGCGGTGGCCTTCGACATGTTCCAGCACTGCGGCGGCCGGGGCCGCGCCCGCTACGCCCACCGGGTCACAGGGATGGCGGTCACGGCGCCGATGATGCTCTACCTGTGGGCCTGGGGTGCCGCGTACCTCATACGTCGTGATCCGAAGCTCGCCGGACGCCTGCGTTACTCGCTCGGCGCGCACAACCGGGCGGTGCGCAAGGGCCTGTTGCCCCCGTGGAAGGAGCTCGGCGCGGCCGTTCCCCGCTATCTGCGCCGCTCCTACCACCCGTCGCAGGAGGGATCACTGCGCAGGGCGGTCGACTATCTGGCGCGTTCGCCCGCCGCACGCGCCTCGACGGACCGGGACGGACGAGCGGCATAGGCATAGGCACCGACGGACAGACAGCACGGCAACGTGGCAGCGCGGCGGCAGAGGGAGGATCAAGGACCGTGAACGACGAACCGGCCGGAGCCGTGTACCGCATCGAGGATCTGGCGCACCGCAGCGGCGCCACGGTCCGGACGATCCGCGCCTACCAGGACCGCGGGCTGCTCCCCCGCCCCGTGCGGCGCGGGCGGGCGAACGTGTACGCGGACACGCATCTGACCAGGCTGCGCCAGATCGCCGACCTCCTCGACCGCGGCTACACCCTGGCCTCCATCAAGGAGTTGCTGGAGGCCTGGGACACCGGCCGCGGCCTCGGCGGGGTGCTCGGCCTGGCCGCGGAGGTCGACGGACCATGGACCGACGAGGAGGGCGTACGCATCTCGCGGGCCGAACTGGTCGAGCGGTTCGGCGGTGCTCCCGACGCGGCGGCGGTGGCGGACGCCGTCGAGCTGGGCGTGCTGGAGCAGGTGCCGGGCGAGGAGGACCTGTTCCTCGTGCCGAGCCCCCAGGAGCTGGCCGTGGCAGCCGAGTTGCACGAGGCCGGGGTACCGCTGTCCGCGATCGCCGGTCATCTACGGGAGTTGAGAGGCCAGGTCGAGCACATCGCCACCCGTTTCCTGGAGTTCACCACCGAGCATGTGTTCGCCCGCTATATCGGGCGGCACCAGCCACCGACCGAGGCCGACGCGGTCGAGGCGGCAACACTCGTACGACGTCTGCGCCCTCTGGCCCAGCAGACGGTGGACGCCGAACTCGCCCGTGCGATGCGACTGTTCGCCACGAGACAGCTGCGCCGTCACCTCGACTCCGACACACCCCCCGAACCCCCGGAGGAGTCGTGTGCCGTAAGGCTCCCGGTCTCCACAATGCGGGCCGTGGAGAAGCTGGTTGGTCCGGAACACGCATCCGAGTTCATCGCGGCGGCGGCCGAACGAGAGGTGAAGTCGCGGACCTTGGACAGGCTCACAGCAAATGCGCGCGATAGTGACAAAGTTGACCAATCACCCTGAATTGGTCGGCCGGTTGTCCACAGAATCTCCAATTAGCCTGTGGATAACTCGACTTGGCTGTGGATCAAACATCCGGATCAAAATCAAGTGCGTGACGCGGGTCTCGCCAGGCACGCTGGCGGGATGAACGAACGACGTACCGTGAGAGTGTCGAAGTACCTCTCGAAACACCTCCGGCACCAGCCGGAGCGGATCGGGCTCACCCTCGACGAGGGCGGCTGGGTCGGGATCGACACGCTCATCGCGGCGGCGACCGCCCACGGCTTCCCCTTCACCAGGGCGGAGCTCGACCATGTGGTCGAGGCCAACGACAAGCGGCGCTTCGCCGTCGAGGGCGACCGGATCCGCGCCAGCCAGGGCCACACCGTCGAGGTCGACCTCGGCCTGCCCCCGACGACCCCTCCGCAGTACCTCTACCACGGCACCGTGGCTGCCTACCTGGGCGCGATCCGCGCCGAGGGCCTGCGTGCCATGAACCGCCACGATGTGCACCTCTCACCCGATCGCGACACGGCCACCCGCGTCGGCGCCCGCCGGGGCCGCCCCGTCGTGCTCTCCGTGGACGCGGGCGCCATGCACCGGGACGGCCATGTCTTCCGCGTCAGCGCCAACGGGGTGTGGCTGACCGAGTCGGTCCCGCCCGAGTACCTGCGGTTCCCGGAGTCGCGCTGAGCGGGACCACCCGACCACTGCCCTTACGCTCGATGTATGAGTCTGCGTCTGAGCACCGTGATCCTGCCGTACCTCCGCTGGCACGAGGGCGGCCGTGACATGTGGCAGCGGGCCGAGCAGCTCGGTTTCCACACCGCGTTCACGTACGACCACCTGTCGTGGCGGACCTTCCGGGACGGGCCGTGGTTCGGCGCCGTGCCGACCCTGACCGCGGCCGCCGCCGTCACCGACCGGCTTCGCCTCGGCACCCTCGTGACCTCAGTCAAGCCTTTTTCGCACATCACCTTGTGACCTGCGAAAACACAGCCACGATGGGGGGACCCGTGCACAGAGCTGACCACCGCCAAGCCTGAGGGGCAAAATCCCATCTCGGCCCCTACGGGTGACACTCAGCCCAGCTGTGCTGGCGTCTCCATGGCGATCTGCTCAAAGACCTTCTGGTCCGCAGCGAAGTCCGAATCGGGGATGGGCCAGTGGATCACGATCTCTGTGAAACCCAGTTCCCGGTGCCTGCCCGCGAAGTCCACGAACGCGTCGAGAGACTCCAGCGGCCGGCCGCGGTCCGGGGTGAACCCGGTGAGCAGGATTTTGTCGAGCCCGTCCATGTCCCGGCCGATCTCGGCGCACGCGTCGGCCAGCTTCTCGACCTGACCGCGGATAGCCTCGACCGACTGCTCGGAGGTGCCGTTCTCGTACAGCTTGGGGTCGCCCGTGGTCACCCATGCCTGCCCGTACCGCGCCGCGAGGCGCAGTCCGCGCGGCCCGGTCGCGGCGACCGCGAAGGGCAGCCGGGGGCGCTGCACACAACCCGGGATGTTGCGCGCCTGGTGCGCCGAGTAGAAGTCGCCCTCGTACGACACTGAGTCCTCACTCAGCAGCCGGTCGAGGAGCTGGACGAACTCGGCGAACCGGTCGGCCCGCTCCCGGGGTGTCCACGGGTCCTGGCCCAGCGCGGTGGCGTCGAAGCCGACGCCGCCCGCGCCGATGCCGAGCGCTACCCGACCGCCGGAGATGTCGTCCAGAGAGATCAACTCCTTGGCGAGAGTCACCGGGTGACGGAAATTAGGCGATGTGACGAGGGTTCCCAAGCACAGCCGCTCGGTGACGGCCGCGGCGGCGGTCAGCGTCGGGATCGCACCGAACCACGGGCCGTCGCGGAAGCTGCGCCAGGACAGGTGGTCGTAGGTGTACGCCGCGTGGAAGCCGAGCTGCTCGGCCCGTGACCAGGCCGAACGCCCGCCCTCGTGCCAGCGGCGGTATGGAAGGATCACGGTGCTCAGGCGCAGACTCATACCTCGGAGCCTACGGTGGTGCTCGCTGAACCGCGGGCCACCGGAGGCAGCGCCGACCTCTGCCTATCTGTCCAACGGATGTTTGCACGACGACAGCGTGTGCACGAAGGACCTGGACGTGCCGTACGCCTCAGTAGGCTTGTGCGTCGACCAAAGGAGTGCTGCGCATGAGCTTTCACCTGAAGGCGATCACACGTGAGGAACATCTGGCCTTCGTCCGGGCCCGGCCCTCGGTGAGCCACATGCAGGTTCCCTCGTGGGGCGATGTGAAGCCGGACTGGCGGGCGGAGAGCCTGGGCTGGTTCGACGAGAGCAACCGTCTCGTCGGCGTGGGACTGGTACTGCTGCGGCCGTTGCCGAAGCTGAAGCGGTACCTCGCCTACCTGCCCGAGGGGCCGGTCATCGACTGGGCTGCGCCGGATCTTCAGCGGTGGCTTGAGCCGATGCTCGCGTACTTGAAGGAGCAGGGGGCGTTCTCGGTGAAGATGGGGCCGCCCGTGGTGGCCCGCCGCTGGAGTGCCGAGGCGGTCAAGGTGGCGATCGCCGACCCGCAGTCGGGGCGGCTGCGGGACGTGGAGGCGACCGTGCACGAGCCACGGGCCTTCGACATCGCCGACCGGCTGCGCCGGATGGGCTGGCAGCAGACCGAGCCCGGAGGCGAGGACGGCTTCGCCGCGGGCCAGCCGCGCTACGTCTTCCAAGTGCCCTTCGCCGGGCGGTCCCTGGACGAGATCCAGCGGGGCCTCAACCAGCAATGGCGCCGCAACATCAAGAAAGCGGAGAAGGCCGGCGTCAAGGTCGTCCAAGGCGAATACGAAGACCTGCCCGCCTTCTACGACATCTACGTGGAGACCGCCGAGCGCGACCGGTTCATGCCCCGCCCGCTGGCCTACTTCCAGCGCATGTGGACCGCGCTGACAGTTGAGGACCCCGGCCGCATGCGCCTCTACCTCGCCCACCATGAGGGCGAGGTGCTTGCGGCGGCCACGATGCTGACCGTCGGCGAGCACGTCTGGTACTCCTACGGCGCCTCCACCAGCCGCAAGCGCGAGGTCCAGCCGAACAACGCCATCCAGTGGCGGATGATGACCGATGCCCACGCGCTCGGCGCCGGTGTCTACGACTTCCGCGGCATCACCGACACCCTGGAGGAGAGCAACCACCTGCTGGGACTGCTGCGGTTCAAGTCCGGCACCGGCGGCGAGGCCGTCGAATACCTCGGCGAGTGGGACTTTCCGCTCAACAAGGCGCTGCACAAGGCCCTCGATCTCTACATGTCCCGACGCTGAGCCTGCGGCAGGCGGCCGATCGTGATCGGGGGGAACGGCCCTGGAGGCGCTATCCGGCGGTTCCGGTTCCCTCTTCGAAGGGATGCCACCGGGGGCCTTTCTCGTCCGTCGGGACAGACGCTCGGGCCGGATACCCTGACGGGATGCTCGAGAATCTTCCTCCCTGCCCGAAGTGCTCGTGTGAGTACACCTACGAGATGAACGCCCTTGTGGTGTGCCCGGAGTGCGGCCACGAATGGGTTCCCGCCGAGAGCGGTGCGGCGGGTGAGGGCGGCGCCGGGGAGCAGGTCATCAAGGACTCCGTCGGCAATGTGCTCCAGGACGGCGACACCGTGGTCGTCGTCAAGGCGCTCAAGGTCAAGGGCAGCCCCTCGGGCATCAAGGCCGGCACCAAGGTGCGCGGCATCCGGCTGGTCGACGGTGTCGACGGCCACGACATCGACTGCA
The DNA here is from genome assembly GCF_009184865.1 of Streptomyces phaeolivaceus. Classification (NCBI taxonomy): domain Bacteria; kingdom Bacillati; phylum Actinomycetota; class Actinomycetes; order Kitasatosporales; family Streptomycetaceae; genus Streptomyces; species Streptomyces phaeolivaceus. The sequence continues at coordinate 4,987,988 of NZ_CP045096.1, forward strand.
AGATCGACGGTTTCGGGGCGATGCAGCTCAAGTCCAGCGTGGTCAAGAAAGCCTGATCCGCGACTGGTGTGGGCGACCGGCCCCACTCGTCGGCCGGCAGCCGCCCCCGCTGCCCGGCCTGCCGTCGTGCCCATAGGACAATCACCCAGGCTGCAACAGGATGCTGAATTGCAAAATTTCGCAATTCATTAGATGCTGTGTCGGCTGTGTCCGTCGCCGGAGGCCGCGGGCGCAGCCTTTAGGTCTGCTCCGGGTGGGGCGCTGTCGGGAAGTCGAGGAATCCGTGTCCGTTCCGCTGTATCAGGCCAAGGCCGAGTTCTTCCGGATGCTGGGGCATCCCGTACGCATACGGGTGCTGGAGCTGTTGCAGGACGGGCCGACGCCGGTACGGGAATTGCTGGCCGCGATCGAGGTGGAGCCCTCCAGCCTGTCGCAGCAGCTTGCGGTGCTGCGCCGCTCGGGCATCGTCAGCTCGAAGCGCGAGGGATCGACGGTGGTGTACGCGCTGGCGAGCGGGGACGTCGCGGACCTGATGGGGGCCGCGCGCCGGATTCTGACCGAGATGCTCACCGGGCAGAACGAGCTGCTGGCCGAGCTGCGGGACGCCGAGGCCGTCGCGCGATGAGGAGCTCCTTCGGCCGGGCCGGGGCCCGGTTCACTTCGCTGCTGCCCGGCCGTGCCGATCTGGCGGAGATGCGCCGGAACCCGCGCCGGGACCTGCTGGCCGGTCTCACCGTGGCGGTCGTCGCGCTGCCGCTCGCGCTCGGCTTCGGCGTCTCCTCCGGCCTCGGCGCCGAGGCCGGGCTGGCGACCGCGGTCATCGCCGGTGCGCTCGCCGCGATCTTCGGCGGATCGAATCTGCAGGTGTCCGGGCCGACCGGTGCGATGACGGTGGTGCTGGTGCCGATCGTCGCCGAGTACGGGCCGGGCGGGGTGCTGACCGTCGGGCTGATGGCCGGCGTCATGCTCGTCACGCTGGCGGTGCTGAAGGCCGGCAAGTACATGCGGTACGTGCCCGCCCCCGTCGTCGAGGGCTTCACCCTCGGCATCGCCTGCGTGATCGGACTGCAGCAGATCCCGAACGCCCTGGGCGTACCCAAGCCCGCGGGCGACCGCGTCCTGGTGGTGACCTGGCACGCGCTTCAGGAGTTCGCGCAGCACCCGAACTGGACTGCCTCGGCCTTCGCCGTGGCGGTCGCCGCCGTCATGCTGATCGGGGCCCGCTGGCGGCCTACGATCCCCTTCTCCATCCTCGCGGTGATCGCGGCGACGATCGTGGCGCAGCTCGCCGGCCTGGATGCGGCCAAGCCGATCGGTGACCTGCCGTCCGGCCTGCCTGCGCCCTCCCTCTCCTTCCTCGACCTCGGCTCGCTCGGCACTCTGCTCGCCCCGGCGGTCGCGGTGGCTGCGCTGGCCGCGCTGGAGTCGCTGCTGTCGGCCTCCGTGGCCGACGGCATGACAGTTGGTCAGAAGCACGACCCCGACCGGGAATTGTTCGGCCAGGGGCTGGCCAACATCGCCGCCCCGCTGTTCGGCGGTGTTCCGGCGACCGGCGCGATCGCCCGCACCGCGGTCAACGTCCGCACCGGCGCGAGTTCCCGGCTCGCCTCCCTCGTCCACACCGCGGTCCTCGCGGTGATCGTCTTCGCGGCGGCACCCCTCGTCTCCAGGATCCCGCTCGCCGCGCTCGCCGGTGTGCTGCTGGCCACCGCCATCCGCATGGTCGAGGTCGGCTCGCTCAAGGCGATGGCCAAGGCCACCCGCTCCGACGCACTGATCCTCGTCCTCACCGCCGCCGCGACGCTCGCCCTCGACCTCGTCTACGCCGTGATCATCGGTCTGATGGTCGCGGGAGCCCTCGCCCTGCGCGCGGTCGCCAAGCAGGCCCGCCTCGAAGAGGTTCCCCTCGACCGCGGTGACCACAGCGCCGAGGAACACGCCCTGTTGGCCGAGCACATCGTGGCCTACCGGATCGACGGGCCGCTGTTCTTCGCCGCCGCCCACCGCTTCCTGCTGGAGCTGGCCGAGGTCGCCGACGTCCGCGTGATCATCCTGCGCATGTCCCGGGTGACCACCATCGACGCCACCGGCGCCCTGGTCCTCAAGGACGTGGTGGAGAAGCTGAACCGGCGCGGCATCGTCGTGATGACCTCGGGGATACGCGCGGGCCAGCGTCAGGTCCTGGACTCCGTCGGCGCGCTGGAGCTCCTGTGTCGGGAGGGGCGCGAGTACGCCACCACGCCGGAGGCGATCCAGGGCGCGCGCACGTATCTGGAGTGCGCCGGTGTGATGCCGCCGCTGCCCGCCCAGAGGTCCCGGCCCGTCAGTGAGGAAACAGAGGAAACCGTCGGATGAGCACACCGCCTGCATCGTTGCGAATGGTTGAGGTCTCCGGCGCGGAGGCCCTGTGGCTGCTGGAGGGCAGCGCGCTGGGGCGGCTGGTGTACACGCAGCGGGACCTGACCGTCATTCGGCCCGGCCGGCACACGTGGGAGTACGGCCGCCTGGTGGTGCGCGCTCCGGTGCAGGCGGCGGCGGTCCCGCTGACGGCGACGTACCAGGTGGACGAGGTGCGTGCCGCGACCGGCACGGGCTGGACGGTGACGGTGGCCGGGCCCGCCGAGGTGATCACCGATCCGAACGAGGCCGCCCACTATCGCCGTACGCTCACCGGCTGGACGTACGGCCCACACGACACGATCGTGCGGATCCATCCCCAGACCGTCTCCGGCTTCCGGCTGGCCCGGGGGACGGAGCGTTGAGTTCTACACGGCTCGAAGCCCTGCCCCACCGGCATGTCCTCACCCTGCCCACCGCGCCGTCCGCCGTCCGGCTGTCCCGGCAGACCGCCGAGCGGGCGCTGACCGAGTGGGGGATCAGCCTGCGTCACCCCGCAGTCGACCCGGCCCTGCTGATACTCGGCGAGCTGGTCACCAACAGCGTGCGGCACGCCGCCCTGCTCTCGCCGGAGGTGACCGTGATCTACGCGGCTGGCGCGGACTGCCTGGCCTTCGCCGTCCACGACCGCCACCCCTACCAACCGCCGCTGCACACGCCGGTGAACGACACCGGGAGCGGAGGACTGGCCACGGTCATGGAACTCACCCTCGGCCTGGGCGGCACGGCCGTCGTACGCGGGGACGCGGACGGCCAGGGCAAGAGCATCTGGATCACCCTCCCCCTCTGAAGCACACAGGCTGACCGCGCAAGGAAGTTGACGACCATGACCATCGAGTGGCGCTACACCGCCGAGCAGGATCTCGGTGTCCTGTCCGTCTCCGGATTCCTGGGCCCGGACGCCGTCCATCGTTTTGCCGGTGCCATCGGCTGGGTGGTGGGACGTGGGAGTGGTCCGGTCATCGTCGACCTGGCCGAGCTGGGCAGCTGGTCGGCCGAGGGGCAGTTGGCGATCATCGATGCCGCGCGTCGTCTCGCTGCGGCGGGCCGCAGTCTGGAGCTGGCCGCGATCCCCGCGGACGGCTCCCTCGTGCCTGACGCGGACTGCCCGTCCATCCCCGTACACAGCGATCTGGCCGGTGCGCTCGCGGCCCACAGCATGCGGCACGGCGAGCCGGCGGAGGGCCGCCACGAGTGGCGGGCGACAGGGTGGCCGACCGCAGACGACGCCGGAGAGTGACCTCGCCGATCTCAGCCGGAGGCGAAGGCGCCGTCACCGTCCCGTACGGGTACGACGGTGCAGCTGTCCTCCTCGGTGGCGATGGCCACGTCCGTGGCGAAGCCGGTGGAGGCCAGCTGACGGCCGGAGGCGCCGGCGGCGACCGTGTGCGTGAGGTCGGCGGTGCCCTCGTAGGCCGCTTTCGCGGCGGCTGCCTCGGCGGACAGCGGTCCCGCGCCCTGGGCGTGCAGATCGGAGATGAGGGCGCCGGCGCCCAGCAGGTCCTCCAGCGCGGGGCGCAGGGTGCCGTCCGGCCATCGCTCGCCCGCGGCGATCACGGCCACCGGACGCTGGGGGGTGCCGTAGCCGCGGGCGGTGAGCCAGCTGCCGACCGCGGTGATGTTGCGCAGACAGGCGGCGACCACCCGCACCCCCGGCGGTGCGGCCGCCGCGATGGCCGCACCGTTCGCAGACGGCAGCACCAGGCGCGCGACGAACGGGGCGGCACGCAGATGGGCCGGAGACAGGGACCAGGGACTATCGGGCGTGACGGCGCGGCGTGCGACGGCCAGCCGCGCACCGGACTGGCGCGCGTAGACGCCGGCGGCCTTCTGTGCCGCGGCCCGCGCGGTCGGGGCGGTGGGGCCCTCCGGCAGCCAGAACGGGAGCACCCGGATGCCCTGCGCGACGGCGACGCTCACCGCTGTGGTGAAGGACAGTACGTCGACGACGACCAGACAGGCGGCGTTCCCGGCGAGGCGGCCCGCTCCGGCAGGCCCCCACTCGAAGCGGATCCCGCTGCCGGACTGGACGGCCCAGTCACCCATGCCCCACCCCCTTCGCGGATCCGTGTGCCGTGCGCGGGTCAGCTCCGGTCGCCGTCCGGCGCGGACGCGTTGGACCGGCCGCCGAAGGACAGCCGCATCATGTGGGAGTACCCGCACCGGGGGCAGGAGCCATCCGGACTGACGGCGGTGGGCCGGCACTTGAGGCGGCATGCGGGGCACTTGTACCAGGCGATCCCGGGGCCGCGCAGCGGGATGATTCTCACGCAAGCCTCCCTCACATCACGTATGGACTTGCTAATCTTAGCAATTGTTGAGGTCGTCACCGCTGGTTTCGGGCGGCTCTGTTCTCGTGCGCGGATTCGGTGTGGCCGTCGCCGCACGTGAGGATGGGGCCCATGTTGTTGACGAGTAGGTGGATGCGATGGGTCGAGGACCGGCCGGTGCGGCCGGACTGCTGTCCCGGGGAGGCGACGGCACGATGAGTACGCCGCTGTACCAACTGAAGGCCGAGTTCTTCAAGACGATCGGCCACCCGGCCCGCATCCGGGTGCTGGAGCTGCTGAGCGAGCGCGAGCACGCGGTCGCGGAGATGCTGCCCGAGGTGGGCATCGAGCCGGCGCACCTGTCGCAGCAGCTCGCGGTGCTGCGCCGGGCGAATTTGGTGGTGACCCGCAAGGAGGGCTCGACCGTGTACTACTCGCTGACCAGCCCGCACATCGCCGAGCTGCTCAGGGTCGCCCGCACCATCCTGTCCGGGGTACTGGCCGGGCAGGCCGAACTGCTGGCCGATCTTCAGGCCGCGCGGACGGAGGCGAAACCGCCGTCCTAGCGACGGCCCTCAAGCGGTGGCCGTCTCCCGCGAGTTGACAGCGCTCTATGGTGCGGGAGGCGGCCGCCTTCACCCCGCGGATCCCGGCCCGTCGAGCATTGACAAGACGACGCGAACTTAGCAAAACATGGGAAAAGTAGCGTAACTCCGGCTTCGGGAGAACCCGTTAGCCACCGGCGGAAGCAAGTCCTCACCGACGACGGGAGAGGGGCGGTCATGAGTCTGCTGCGCAAGATCCGCGACACCGGGCGGGTGGCCGAGCCCGCCCCGCCCAGGCCGGAGGGCGAACAGCCGCCCGCAGCCAAGGAGTTCGGCGGCTCGGTGCAGGTGCGCTGCGTGGACGCGGGCTCCTGCAACGGCTGCGAGATCGAGATCGCGGGCGCCTTCAACCCGGTCTACGACGCCGAACGCTACGGGGCCCGGCTGGTGGCCTCGCCCCGGCACGCCGACGTGGCGCTGGTGACCGGACCGGTGACGCGGAACATGGCCGAGCCGCTGCGGCGCACGGTCGCCGCGATGCCCGAGCCGCGACTGGTGGTCGCGGTCGGCGACTGCGCGATCAACTGCGGTGAGTTCGCGGGCGGTTACGGCGTCGAGGGCGCCGTCTGCGATGTCGTCCCGGTGGATCTGGCGGTGCCCGGATGTCCGCCTCGGCCGGACGAGATCGTGGCGGCGCTGCGGAGGGTGACCGGCCGGTGAGCTCGATCCCGGCCGCCCTCGCGACGGCCACCGGACTGGGCGTGGCGGGTGGGGCGGCCGGGCTGGTCCTGCCGCAGCGGGTGCGCGGCGGGGTGACGGGGATGTTGACGGCGGGTGTGGGGGTGGCCGGTGGCACGGCGGGTGTGGCTGCACTGGGCGGAAGCCGCTGGTCGGCCGAGGTATCCGGGCTGCTCCCGCTGGCCGGGGCGCACTTCGAGGTGGACGCCCTGTCCGGACTGTTCATGGCGGTCGCCGGAGCCGTGGTGGCGGCGGTGGCCGTCTACGGCATCGGCTATGTGGCCGGGCACGGCCCGCACGGCCTCGGCTCGCGGGGCGCGCAGGCGGCCCTGCCGCTGTTCGCACTGACCCTGCTGATGGTTCCGACAGCGGCCTCGGTGTCGACGTTCCTGCTGCTGTGGGAGCTGATGGCGCTCACCTCGCTGCTGCTCGTCCTGGCCGAGCACCGCGCCCGGCCCGCCGTACGGGAAGCGGCACTCTGGTACGCGGTGATGACCCACCTGGGGCTCGTCCTGCTCCTCGCGGGCCTGTCCGTGTACGCGGCTGAGGCCGGGGGCGAGACTTTCGCCGCCCTGCGCACCGGCACGGCGGGGATGTCGCCGACCGTGCGCGGGCTGGTCTTCGTGCTGACGGCGGTGGCGTTCACGTCGAAGGCGGGCCTGGTGCCGTTGCACGCCTGGCTGCCCCGCGCGCATCCCGAAGCGCCCAGCGCCGTCTCGGCGTTGATGAGTGCGGCCATGGTCAACCTCGGCGTCTACGGCCTCGTCCGCGTCGGGTTCGGTCTGCTGGGCGGGGGACCGGCCTGGTGGTGGCTGCTGGTGATGGCCATGGGCGGGCTGTCGGCGGTGTACGGGATCCTGCAGGCCGCGATGGCCTCGGATCTCAAGCAGCTGCTGGCCTACTCGACCAGCGAGAACATGGGTCTCGTCGTGCTCGGTGTGGGTGCGGCCGGGCTGTTCGCCCACGCCGGGAACGACGCACTGGCCGGTCTGGCGCTGGCCGCCGCGCTGCTGCACGTGGTCAACCACGCGGCGTTCAAGGCCCTGCTGTTCACGGCGGCGGGTTCGGTGCTGCGCGCGACCGGAGTACGGAACCTGGACCTTTTAGGCGGGCTGCGGGCGCGGATGCCGGTCACGGCGGGGCTGTTCGCGGTCGGTGCGCTGGGCGCGGTGGCGCTGCCGCCCGGGAACGGGTTCATCAGCGAGTGGCTGCTGCTGCAGTCGATGATCCACGGGCTGGCGGTGCCCGGGGTGACCACGGCGATCGTGCTGCCGCTGGCGGTGGCGGTGATCGCGTTGTCGGCGGGGCTGGCGGCGGCGGTGTTCGTCAAGGCGCTCGGCGTGGGCTTCTTCGCCCGGCCGCGCGGCGAACAGGCTGCGGCGGCCGAGGAGTCGCCGCTGCTCATGCTGGCCGGGATGGGCCTGCTCGCCGCCTTGTGCGCGGCCCTGGCCCTGGTGCCGGGGCTGCTGGCCGACGGCCTGGACCGCGCGGTGGAGGCGGCCGGGCACACCGGGACACGGCCGGTCACGGGCGGCGGGCTGCGGGTGCGCCTGGAGGAGGTGTCCGCCGTGCTCTCCCCTCTGTGGATCCTCGCGGCGCTGGTGGTGGCGCTGGGCGCGGTCATGGCGACGGTGAGCTGGGCGGCGCGGCGCCGGCAGCGACGTACGCAGGCGAGGTTGTGGGACTGCGGGGGCGGGGCGCCGACGCCGCGCATGGCCTACACGGCCACCTCGTTCGCCGAACCGTTGCAGCGGGTCTTCGACGACGTGCTCGCCCCGGAGCAGGACGTGGACGTCACGCCGGTGCGCGAGTCGGCGTATCTCGTGGAGCGGGTGGCCTTCCGCAACCGGGTGCCCGACAGGATCGAACACCGCCTGTACCGGCCGGTCCTCGATCTGCTGGCCGCCGCCGGGCAGTCGGCGCGCCGGCTGGCGGGCGGCAGCGTGCACGTCTACCTCGGCTACGGCTTCTTCGGGCTGGTCACTCTGCTCGTGGTGTTGGTGGTGGGCTGGTGAACACGGTCGGATACGTGGCGATCGCCCTCCAGGTGGGCGCGGTGGCGGTCGGGGCACCGCTGCTGACGGGGCTGATGCGGCAGACCCGGGCCCGTCTGGAAGGCCGGGCCGGGCCCGGGGTGCTGCAGCCGTGGCGTGACGTGCGCAAACTGCTGCGCAAGGAACCGATCACCCCGGTCGGCACCGGGCCCGCCTTCCGATGGGCGCCACTGGTGCTGGTGGCCACCTCGCTGGTGCTGGCCGTACTGGTGCCGCTGATCTCCACCAACACGCCAGTGCGGGCGCGGGCGGACCTGATCGTGGTGGTGGCGCTGCTGGCGCTGGGCACGATGGCGCTGGCGCTCGCGGGCCTGGACACCGGCACCGCCTTCGGCGGCATGGGCGCCTCCCGGGAAATGACCATCGCCGCACTGGTCGAGCCGACCATCCTGATGGCGGTGTTCGCGCTGTCGATACCGGCCGGGTCGACCAACCTGCCCGTCATCGTCGCCGGCGCCGCCGACCAGCCGGCCCGCCTCACCTCCCCGGCCGGACTGCTGGCGATCGCCGCGCTCGCGGTGGCGGTGCTGGCCGAGACAGGGCGGCTGCCGGTAGACAACCCCTCCACCCATCTGGAACTGACCATGGTCCACGAGGCCATGGTCCTCGAATACGCCGGCCCCGATCTCGCCCTGGTCGAGTTCGGGTCCCACCTGCGGCTCACCGTGCTGCTGGGCCTGCTGGCCTCGCTGTTCGCCCCATGGGGCATCGCCACCAGCGCCTCGCTCGCGGCCGTGCTGCTCGCCCTGCTGCTCGTCGTGCTCAAGGTGATGGTCCTGGGGATGGCGCTGGCGGCTGCCGAGGTGTTCTGGGCCAAGCTACGGCTGTTCCGCGTGCCCGAACTCCTCGCCGGTTCCTTCCTGCTGGCGCTGCTCGCGGTGACGGCCTCGTACTTCCTGGGCGGAGAAGGGGGACAGTGATGAGCGAGGGCCTGTTCACACAACTGCTGAATCTGGCCTGCGGGGCGTTCCTGCTGGCCGCGGTGGTCGTGCTGTGGCGGCGCGAACTCGCCGCGATCGTCCGGCTCTTCGCCCTCCAGGGCGTCGCACTCGCGGCGATCGCCCTGCTGCTGGGACTGCACGAGAACCGGTGGGGCCTGATCGTGGTGGCGGTGGGAATCGGCGCGCTGCGGGCCGGCCTGCTGCCGTACCTGATCCGCCGCGCCCTCAAAGCGTTCGTCGCCGAGCGGGACGGCGGGCTCGGCGGACACGGCGGGAGCGAGGAGGCGCGCGAGACCCAGCCGCTGGTCAACGTCGCCGCCTCACTGCTGACCGCCGCCGCGCTGACCCTCCTCGCCTACGCCGTCGCCCGCCCCCTGGTCGAGCTGGATCCGACCCCGGCGACCCGCGCATTGCCGGTCGGCCTGGCCGTCGTGCTGATCGGCTTCTTCGTCCTGGTCACCCGGCGCCGCGCGCTGGCTCAGGTGGTCGGCTTCCTGCTGCTGGACAACGGCATCACCGCGACCGCCTTCCTGGCCGCCTCCGGGGTGCCGCTGATCGTCGAACTCGGCGTCTCCTTCGACGTGCTGCTCGCCGTCCTGGTCCTGCAGGTACTCACCGTGCGGGTGCGGGAGGCGTTCGGCACCACCGACATCGACGACCTGCGGGAGCTGCACGACTGATGACCGCCGCCACCGCGCTGTTCCTCACCGCGCCCGCCGCCGTACCGCTGGCCGTGGCCGCCGGGTACGCGCTCACCGGGTCCGTCAGGCATGAGCTGCCCCGCGGGTTGCCGACGGTCCGGCGGGCGCAGGACCGCCGTCCACAGCGTGCGGAGAAAGCCGCTGTGGTCACTGCCCAAGGCGCTACGAGCGTCTCGCCCAGGGGAGAAGTGGCAGACGCCTCCCCACCCGGGAAGTCGGCCGTTGCCTCCTCGGCGCGGGCACGCCACCCGTCTGACTGGGCCGCACTGGCCTCCCCGACGGTGATCCTCACCTGCGCGGCACTGCTGGCCGCGGATCGCGTCGACAGCGGGTCCGTGTCCGCGTACTCCGGGCTGTTGCGTGCCGACGCGCTGACGGCCTGGATGCTGCTGGTCGTCGGCGCCGTCGCCTTCATCGCCTGTGCCTCGGCGCCCGCCCATCTGGCGGCGGAGCGGGCCGCCGGGAGCGCGACGGCGTGGACCGTGTGGCGCTACCACATGCTGGTCCAGACGTTCCTCGGCGCGATGTGCCTGGCCGTGGTCACCGGCAACCTCGGCGTGCTGTGGGTGGCGATCGAGGCGACCACCGTCGTCACGGCGTTCCTCGTCGGCCACCGCCGCACCCGCACCTCCGTCGAGGCCGCCTGGAAGTACGTGGTGCTCTGCTCGGCCGGCATCGCGCTCGCCTTCCTGGGCACCGTGCTCCTCTACTATGCGGCCCGGCAGGCAGGCATCTCCGAGGCGTGGGCGCTGGACTGGCCCACTCTGGTGGCCCGTGCGGACCGCCTCGACCCGGCGGTCACCCGGCTCGGCATCAGCCTGGTGATCCTCGGATACGGCGCCAAGGCGGGCCTGGTGCCGCTGCACGCCTGGCTGCCCGACGCGCACAGCCAGGCCCCGGCCCCGGTCTCGGCGCTGATGTCCGGGGTGCTGCTGGCCGTGGCCTTCGCCGCGATCCTGCGCTACCGCGTCATCGCCGACGCGGCCCTCGGCCCGGACTTCACCCGCGTCCTGCTGGCCGGCATCGCGCTGCTCACCCTCACCCTCGCCGCCGGCCTGCTGTTGGCCCAGCGCGACTACAAGCGGATGCTGGCCTACTCCAGCATGGAGCACATGAGCCTGATCGCCCTGGCCGCAGCGATCGGCAGCCCGCTCGCCCTGTCCGCCGCGCTGCTGCACATCGCCGGGCACGGGTTGGCCAAGGCCACCGCGTTCTGCGCCTCGGGCCGGATCCTGCAGCTACGGGGCACGTCGAAGATCGGACGCGTCCGCGGGCTGCTCGCCCAGTCACCCTGGCTGGGCGCGCTGTTCGGGCTGGCAGTGGTGGCGCTGCTGGGTTTCCCGCCGTTCAGCCTCTTCGCCTCCGAACTGGGCATCGCCCGCGCCGGATTCGCCGCCGGAGCCGGGCTGAGCTGGGTCACGGCCGCCGCCCTCCTGCTGGTCCTGATCGCCTTCGCGGCGCTGGCCACCCGCACCGCCCGGATGCTGCTCGGCCCCGGGGAGCCATCCGGGGAAAGCCCCTCCGCCCTGTGGCCGCTGGTTCTCGGCCTCATGGCCTGCGCCGCCCTCGGCATCGCCACCGGCCCGCTGGGCGACCTGCTCACCCAGGCCGCCGCCGTCCTCGAAAGGCCCTGACCGATGCGCACCGTGCAGGACGTCCCCGCCGCCGAACTGCCCAAGCGGGCCGAGGTGCTGCTGCGCGACGGACACCGTCTCGCCCTGCTCGCCGCCCACCACGACGCTGACGCCGTACGCCTCGTCTACCTCTTCGTCTCCGGGCCGCCCGACACCCGCATCGAACTCCACGTGCGCCTCGACCCTGCCCGGCCCGAGGTGCCCAGCCTGGCCCATCTCTCCTTCCCCGCCGGCCGGTTCGAACGCGAGATGCACGACCTGCACGGCATCGTCCCCCTCGACCACCCCCAACCCCGCCGCCTGGTACGCCACTTCCACTGGCCCAAGGGCTGGTACCCGATGCACCCCGACGCCGGCAACCCGCCCGCCTTCGGCGAACAGGAAGGGCCCTACCCCTTCCTTGAGGTCACGGGCGACGGCGTCTACGAGATCCCCGTCGGCCCGGTGCACGCCGGGATCATCGAGCCCGGCCACTTCCGGTTCTCCGTCGTCGGCGAGACCATCCTCAAACTCAAGGCCCGCCTCTGGTTCGTGCACAAGGGCATCGAGAAGCTCTTCCAGGGCCGCAGTATCGTGGCCGGGCTGCCGCTGGCCGAGCGCATCAGCGGCGACACCGCCGTCGGCCACGCCCTCGCCTACTGCCTCGCCGTCGAGGAGGCCACCGGCACGACGGTGCCCGAACAGGCCCAGTGCGCCCGCGCCCTGCTCCTGGAACTCGAACGCCTCCACAACCACGTCGCCGACCTCGGCATGCTCTGCAACGACGTCGGGTACGGCATCCTCAACGCCCACGCCCAGCGGGTGCGCGAACACCTCCTGCGCCTCAACCACACGGTGACCGGGCACCGGCTGCTGCGCGGCGGCGTCGTCCCCGGCGGCAGCGCCCTGCACCACCTGCCCGGCCGCAACCAGATGGACGCCATCGGCGCCGACATCCACGAGATCGTCCGGCTGGCGCTCGGCCACTCCACCGTCCACGACCGCTTCACCGGCACCGCGATCCTGCCTACCCAGGCCGCCCGCGACATCGGCTGCCTGGGCTACGTCGCCCGCGCCAGCGGCCTCGCCCTGGACGCCCGCATCGCCCACCCCTTCGCCCCGCACGGGCAACCGGCCAAAGTCCCCGTGCACACCAGCGGCGACGTCCTGGCCCGCTTCCTCGTCCGCGCCGAGGAGATCGACACCTCACTCACGCTGATTGGGGAGCTCACCGACTGTGTCGCCACCGGCGCCGTCCACGGGCCCCCAGCTGACCCCGGGGAGGGCCCCCGCAGCGGCGTCGCCCTCGTCGAAGGCTGGCGCGGCACCATCGCCACCCGCGTCGAACTCGCCGCCGACGGCACACTCAAGCGGGTCAAGCCCGTCGACCCGTCCTTCTTCAACTGGCCCGCCCTGCCGGTCGCCCTGAAGGACACGATCGTCCCGGACTTCCCGCTGACCAACAAAAGCTTCAATCTCTCCTACGCGGGCAACGACCTGTGACCATGGGACCGTTCAGGAGCCTGTGCCGCCGCGCACCAGCCGGTAGCCGGTCACGAGGTCGGCCCTGATCCGCACCACATGCTCCATGTCCGCCTCCACCCAGGACGTGAGCGCGGCCTGGTAGCGGGCCAGTTCGGCGGGATCGGAGACCGGGGACGCGGTGCCGGTGACCACCACACTCCAGCCGGTCCGCGTGACGGGGTCGAGGTCGTCCGCCTCGTACGCCACGACCTCCGACAGCGCGGCACGGCCGAGCAGCGCCATCCCGGTGTGGGTACGGATGACGATGTCGCCGCTTGCTTCAACGAGGTGGTTGACGGGGCGAATCGCGGGCAACGCCTGGTGGGAGAAGACCACGCGGCCGAACGGCGCCTTGGCCAACAGGGCCAGCGCCTCTACCCGGTCCATCGGGACAAGGCGGCTCCGCGATGGTTCAACAGCCGCCATGGTTCCTCTCCGCACAGGGCCACGGGCCCGATGCCCTCACGCCACAGCGCCATGTCACCGTTCCCCGTTGACAACATGGCCACATCCATACGGAGGAACGCAAGGGCCATCCGGCCCTCCGTAGCTGGACGACCGGCTCTCGTGGCGGTCGGTTCCTCGGCTACTTGTGCTGGCCGAGGTAGAAGAGCAGCATCACCCATCCGGCGACGATGTGTGTACCGAAGATGTAGAAGCCCGCCCGGATCATGACCCCGCGCTCGATCCAACTGTCTCGGTCCTTGGCCTTCTTCTTGCCCTTCGGCTGCTCGGCCGTCTCGTCATTCACGTTCCGTCTCCCTTCATCCTGCGATCTCCACGGACTTCCTTCGACGGAACCGATGGCTACGACGGCATACGGAACCGGACCAGGACGACCTTGCCGTCACGGTTGACGGTCAGTTTCGCGCCGATGCCGCCCTCGTACTCGGCGGCCAGCTCGGCCACCAACCGCAGCCCCGCACCCATCTCACCGGGCCCCAGGAGGGGAAGCCGGGGTTCGGCGTCCGCGACGCCGACGATGAGCTGTCCCGCTCCGACCGTGAGCTCCACGTCGGCGACCGGACAGCGCGGCGCATGCCGCAACACGTTCGCGACCAGTTCGCTGACCACGAGCAGCACCGCGTCGGCGAACGCGGAACCCGCCACGACGCCGACCTCGGCCAGGCCCTCGGCCACTGCCTCACGGGCCCGTGTCACCGCCTCCGGCGCCATCTCGACAGACACGCAGTACCGGGCCACCGACGGCGGAACGGGGCTGACAGCCGCCACGGGCCAGCCCCTTCGGCACGGCCGGAACCGGTCGCGGCCCCTCACCGCGCCCGCTCCGCCGCGCGCAACTCGCCCAGCAGGTCCTGCCGTCCCAGCAGGAGAACGGACAGCGCAGTCGGCATCCTGCTCACTCCTCGCCCGCCCCGATGCCCAGCCACCGACCGCTGCGCAGTCGCTCAGCGTTGACCGGCTCGCCCTGCGAGCGCGAGCGGGTCCGTGACCTCGCCCCCATGGCCCTGTACTCCCTCGGTGCTAGAAAATTCGGCAACTGCCTAATTGAAGAACTCTGCAATTGTATGCCTGGTGAAGCTCCCGGTGGGGCCCGCTCGCCCTAAGCGGCGCCACCGTCTGCCGGAGGCGGACTGACGTGTCTGTCGCTACGGGATGACGATCACGGGGTGCCGCGGTTGCCGGGCGAGGCGGCTGCCGACGCGGCCGAAGAGCTTGGCGGTGATGCTGCGGCTGGCGCCGACGACGATGGCGTCGGCCGCGTACCACCTGCTGATCTCTTCGAGTTCGTGGCAGATGTCGCCGCGGGTGTGGACGGCGACCCAGGGCACCTGCGTGAGCTGCCCGGTACGGGCCAGGGCGTCGGCCAGACTCTCGCTGCTGCCCTCGAGGAGGTCGAGGAGCGCCATCGGCTCACCGCCCTCCCACCAACTGGAGCTGGGCAGCCGGTGGGTGACGTGGACGACCACCAGACCCCGGCCGGCTCGGTACGCCATACCGCTGGCGTAGGCCAGAGTGCGCTCGTCGGAGGGAGATCCGCTGTATCCCACGACGATGGCGTGCCGGAAGGGATCGTGCCGGAGCGGAAGCGCCGCCCCGGGAGCGGGTGCCGCACCGGGCAGGCGCGGACAACGCTCGCCGCTGTGGCGTCTGCGCGGTAGCCACTGGCTCATGGGGTCATTCCTGGTGTAGGAGGCGGGAACTCTCGGTGGCTGGCAGGACGTCTCGGACGATCGCGCGGACCGTAGGGAAGGGACGAATCTCAGCAGCCGGTCGGGGCGGGCGGTGGCGAATCGGTGGCCAGGACTCAGTCAGGGCTGCTCGGCCGTGCCGCCTGCCGATGCCGCGAGAACCGTCTGCAACCGGGTCTCGGTGACGATGCCCAGGGCGAAGCCGTCGTCGTCGACGACGGGCAGGGCCGCCAGCGAACGCTCGCGCAGGTCGGCGGCCACGTCCGCGGCCGGCATGCCGGGGCGCGCGAACGGGCTGTGGTCGTGCGCGATGTCACGGACGCGGGTGTTCTCGGCGTACCAGGGCTTCGCTCCGTGGGCAGTGAGCTGATCGCGGGTGACGATGCCGGCGCATCGCCCGGTGTCGTCCCGGATGAGGACGAATTCGGTGTGCGACCCCCGGAGTACGTCGAGGGCCCTGTCGATACTGGTGTGGTCACTGACCTGGAGTTCCGGCGCGAGCATCGCATCGGCGGCGGTGGGGTGCGTAGAGGAGGGCATCGTCGGCTCCGGGGACAGGAGGGCCGCAGCGTCAGGCCGGGCGAGAACGAGAGGGGAGAGCGGCCGGCGCCGCCTGGAGATCTGCGAGGAGGTCGGCCTGGCCCGCCAGGACACCACTGAGGATGCTGCGGGCCGCGGTCAGCAGGTTGGTCGCCTCGGGGGTGGTGAGGCGGTAGTGGACGGTGGAGCCTTCCCTGCGCGTGGCCACCAGATTCGCGCGGCGCAGGATGGCCAGCTGCTGCGACAGGTGGGCGGCTTCGACGCCGACCTCGGGGAGTATCTCGGCCACGGCGTACTCGCGCGAGCTGAGCAGTTCCAGCACGCGGATGCGCACCGGGTGACCGAGGGTTTTCAAGAACTCGGCCTTGAGCTGGTACAGCGGTGGTGTGCTCACGCCGTGGCCAGGGCGGAGCGAAGGTCGGGGTAGATCCGGATGAGCCCGGTCGTGTCGCCGCTCAGCAGCGGAGCGGGGCGGTCGCGCAGTCCGCACACGGCCAGCGGGCTCTGCGCGGCGCGCACCACGGCGGCCTCACCCTCCTCGCTCCAGCCGAGCAGGCCGGACATATCGAGCACGAGCATGCCGTTCGAGCGGGAACGGACCCAGTCCACAGCCCCGTCGAAGCGGTGCGTGTCCTGACGGCCCAGGAAGCCGAACAGGTGCAGCACGCCCACGCCGTCATGCTCCGTGGAGTCCCAGCGCATGCTCACCACCGCCCCAGTCGCTGCCAGAAGCGCAGCGGGCCGGTCCGCGCCGGCTTACGGCGGGCGCCGGACACGGACTGAACGAGGCGGGAACTCCCGCACCGTGAACACCGTCCCTGGCCGTCCAGCGCGGAGGGCCGGCACAGCAGTCCGCACGCCGAGCAGAGCAGGACGGGAGCACTCGTGCCGCGAATCGGTGTGACGCGCATCGCGCCTCCTAGGTAATCCATCAATTGCCAATCTTAGCAACTGATAACGTACGCAGCTAGTGGCTGCCCCTTCCGGGTCGGCGCGGGGCAGCCACTTATGCGCCTGAAGTACCGGTGGAGAAGCGCGACTTCAGATGACTTCGCCGTCGCGTGGGTCGGGTGCGTCGGCAGGCACGGGAGGCGATGAATGAGTGAAGGACGCGAGTCCGCGTTGCGTCGGCTGGCGGCGGAGCTGCGGCAGGCGCGTGTCGAGGCGGAAGGGCGGGGGGACGCGTGGTCGGCCGCCGTGCACACTGTGGATCTTGAGGAGGTCGAGCGCGTGGGGCGTGAGCTGGGCGTGGACCTGACGGGCGGGGCGGACCAGGCCGGTGCGGTGCGAGGTTGATGAGCCGATCGCGGCCGGGGTCCCTGTCCCCGTCCTGCATGGGCGCGCAGGCGAAGGACTTGGCGGCGCCGGACTCAACCTGCGCGGGAGCTCCGGAGGTACGGAAGGCGCCGTCAACCGCATCAAGGTCCGGATGACCATGATCTCCATTGACGTCCCCGAACCGGGTCGGCGCCGTATCCATCTCCGTGTTCGGGCATTTCTCGCCCTTGCATGAGCGATGATCAGTTCTTGGGCGCCGTGGCGTGTGACGCAGTCCGCTCCGTAGTCCCCGTTGTCGCGCCGGCAGCGGCAGTATTTCGGTCGTTCCCCGCCGCGTGGGCGTGGCATGAGTGCATTTCGTGTTCGTGATCTGGCGGTTTCCCGTAGTTCGTCGCGAGGATGCCCACCGTACGGGCCGAGGTGGGGCGGGGCGCCGCGGGTGGGCCGGAAGTTCAGGAGCGGGCGCGAGGAGAAGCGGTTTCAACGGGCGGAGATGCCCGTTCAGGTCGGTGCAGTGGTGTCGACGTCTCGTCCTGTGATCGGGCGTAGTCGGCACGGACCGTGGATAGGGAGCAGACGTGGCCGAGATCGAACTGAGCATGGACAACGACGTGCAGGACTGTGTCGTCGCCCTGGTTACTGGTGACATGGACTACGTGAGCGTGTCCACCTTCTGGCCCCGCGTCCACGCGTTGCTCGACGGCGACCGGCGGTTGGTGCTGGACCTGTCGGGGGTGGACTTCTTCGACTCCGCGGGCCTCAACGAACTCCTGGCGCTGAACCGCCGGGCTGCCGAGGGGGGCGGTTCGCTGGCGCTGGCGAACGTGCCCGGCATGATGCGGGGCCTGTTGTCGCTGACTGGTACGGACGCGGTTCTGGACGTGCATGCCACCGTCGGTGAGGCCGTGGCCGGACGGCGGAAAGCTGAGGATGCGGACGGCGTGGGCCCCGGCAGATGATCACACCCGGGTCGTCAGCGACCCACACCGTCGCTGCGTCGACCGAGCAGCCGCGCGTACATCGGGCTGACAGGAGCGTTTCTGCGCCTGGTGCGCGTCGTTGGGCCGGGCATGGATCCAATGGGATCCAGACGAGGACGGCGTACTGCTGGCTCTCCACGGTCCAGCCGGACCGCTGAGCGTGTGCCGGCTGGTGGTCAACGCTCCGTCGCCGGACCCGTTGGTCCGCTCCCGCTGCCGGACGGAACGGATCGAGGGTGGTGCGGCCGGCGGCTGCGCGAGCCGTAGCGGTTGGGCGGGGGTGATACCGCTCCGACGTCGGCGGTGTGGGAGGCTGATTCGATGCCTGTAACCCTCCGCCACTTGGATGCCCGACTCTTCCCTGCCTGGCTTGAGCGCAGTCGAGCCGAGTACGCCAATGATCTCGTCACTGCGGGGCAAACGCCCGAGGATGCCCACCGGAATGCGGACGAAAGCATGGCCCGCTCTTTTCCCTCCGGCACACCGGGCTCGGGGCACGTGGTCTTCGACGTAGTCGATGACGCCGGGGAAACCGTCGGTTACCTCTGGATTGGACCAGACACCAGCGACGACGCCGGCGCCTGGTGGATCTGGGACATCATGATCGACGCCGACAAGCGCGGTCGGGGCTTCGGGCGAAGGACCATGACCCTCGGTGAGGAATACGCCCGGGCACAAGGCGCTCATACCCTTGGTCTCAGCGTCTTTGGCTTCAACACGGGTGCGCGCGGCCTTTACGAGTCGCTTGGCTACGAGACGACCTCGGTCAAGATGCTCAAGAAACTCGGCTGAGGTTCAGGCAACGTTCGCTCTGTCGACGACGGCGCGTAGGCGCCGGTCGTCGGCGTGGCGGTTTCGCCAGATGGTGTAGCGGTGGATCATGCTGCCCTGTCCCTTGCGCTGGGCGTACTCGTCCACGCCAACCACACCGGGTGTCGCGGTGGGCGAGTCGGGCAGCGAGGTGATCAGCCTCAGCAGGGTGTTCCGGCTGACCGGCGCTCCGAAGGAGTCCGTCATCCGGGCGCCAGCCCGGCCCGCAAGCGCAAGACCGACCGGGACCAAAGTCGAGCGCAGCCGCTCGATCCGCCGACCGAACCGACGGGTGAGCCCGGGCACCTGCTCGACGAAGGTCTTGCGCGGACAGGAGTCCGCTGCGCAGACGAACCGACGCACCCGTAACGACACCACGACGAACGAGGTCCCTCTCCATAGATAGGCGGTCCACAGGACGAGGTCCGCCCAGGTTCGGCATCGGTGCACCTCGATGGCGTACGCGTTCACATTGGGCGACGGGTCGCACGCGGCGTGGTCTATATGCCAGCAGGCAGCCTCGGGGTACGACATCAGGCTCGCCGCGTCGAAGGACTGAACTCCCGGTGCCTCATGAGCGGTTTCGAGGATCTCCCACGCACGGGTGTTGGTGGAGCACCGGTCGACTTCCGCCATGTCCACCGAGAAGCTGCCTTCGCCGTCGGCTACTGCTTGCTTGCACGCGTCGCAGATGGCGATCAGTTCATACACCACGGTCGGTCCTTGAGGAGGTCTCGTCGTGACGGGCTAGCTTCCGAGGATGGTCTCTCGTGCCGCTCGTGACCAGATGGCCTGCTGACGCGTGGTGAAGCCCATGCGGTTGAAGTGGAACAGGATGTGGCGGGCGAGGATGCCGCGGGTGCCGAGGCCGAGCCCTCCTTCGCGGCCCGCGTTCCCGAGGGCCTGGCCGCCGCGCTCGATCGAGTCGGCCCACTCGGCGAGGCGGTCCAGGGGGTTGCCTCCGGTGAGGGCAGGCGCGGTGTCGGCCGTCAGGAGCTTGCGCACCGTGCCGGTCATGGCGGTCACCCGCTCCGGCGGAACATCGTCGGGGAGAGGGCGCTTGGCTTCAACGCGTGCCCATACGTCGCCCTGCTCGCTCCATTCCTGTCCGGCGGCGCGCAGGAACAGGGTGGTGATGATCAGCGAGGTGGCCTTGGCGTCGAGCGGGAAGCTGTCTTCTGCTGCCGGACCATGCAGGTGGTCGAGAACTCCCACGCTGTCCGCATGGAACAAGGCGTGGGCGATCCTCATCCCGTCAGTGCCGCCGAAGGCCACCGTCTCGGACTCGTACTGCGACGGCCACCAGCGTTTCACCACGCCCCACGAGACTGCGCTGTCGAGAGCCGCATGGATGGGCTTCGATGCGCACTCGCCCATCGGCTGCGGGCCGGGAGCGACGCGGAGTCGCCAGCAGGGGAACTTGCGGACGAACCACCAGGCGCCGATGGCCCCGACGTCGCAGGCTTCTCGTAGAGGCGGCAGCAGGTAGGCGAGGAAGGCGTGTTGGGCGGTCGGGTAGTCGGTGAACTCGATGTTCACCTGCCGCCAGTCGGTGGCGGACGATCGTGCGTCGAGTGCTGTCCGTCCAGCGGCGCAGTACAGCTTGCCGGCTTCGGCCAGGTGTTCCGGTGAGGAGTGCAGCCGGGCGGCGACCGCGTCGATCGGTGTGCCGGCCAAGACGGCGTGGACGGCTCGTTCTGCTGTTCTGGTGTCGTGCAGGTCCACGTCTTCCTCCTTTCGGGGCCTCTGTCATGTCAAGCGAGGAGCAGGCAGGCATCCCAGTCTCTGGCCGGTGCCTCGTCGGTTTCGATGCTCTGGAAGGCGAGTGCGGCTCCGGACGTGCCTTCGAGGAACCCGGCTTCCGTCGGTGTCTCGGCGGCGAGGAAGCGTTCGGTGAGATGCGGCAGGAAGCTGGTGAAAGCGGCGGGCTCGTCGGCGTCCTGGGCGATGCGCTGAACTACCCGTATGAGGCCGCCGATGCCGTGGCACAGGCCCCGACCGGTGAGTTGGTCGAGTTGGAGAGGGTCGGCCAGGCAGTCCAGGAGCGCTCGTTCGGCCATGCGTTTGCGGTCGGTGTCGCCGAGGGCGAGGGCGGCGAGTTGCTGGGCGCGGGTGAGGCCGGGAGTGCCGTAGCACCAGGATGGTGCGGCCGGGTGCATGGGGCTCGATGTGGTGTCGGTGGTCCAGCGCGGCCATCGGGTGCCTCGGTGGTCGTCGACGCGTATCTCGTCCAGCCAGCGGCAGATGCGCAGCATCGCCTCCTGGTGGCCGTGCACAGTGGTGCCGCGCAGGTGGGCGAGTGCGAGGAGGGCCAGGGGCCCGGTGATGCCGTGGGCCAGGCCGGCATTGGCGTGGCCGTCGGGGGTGGGTGTGCCGAGGTTGACGGGGCTGTGCCCTGCCCACCAGCCGGGTCGTGGGCGTCCGTCGGGGCCGGGGAGCGGCTCGGTCAGGCGCACGAGGTATTCCAGGACGCTTTTGAGTTCTGGGCCGTCGGGGGTGCGGCGCAGGAGGAGGGCTCCGAGGCCGGTGAGGCCGCGCAGTAGGTCGTACTCGGCGAAGCTGGTGGGTCGGCCCTGATCGATACGGGTGTGGGCGGCGTCCAGGCGGCTTCGGGTGTGCGTGGTCACGATGCGGTCGAGGGCGTTGAGGGCGCCGGCGTATTGGTTGCTGTCGGCGGCGGTCAGGTGCAGGACGTATGCCATTGCGGGTGCGCCGAGGAAGAGGCCCGCTTGGTCGCCGTCGATCAGTGGGCCGACGGCGGCGAGTCGACGGTGGACGGCCTGCCACGATCCACGGCTTTGGCGGGCGTGTTCGATGTGGAGCATGGCGATGCCGAGGGGGCCGTGGGCGAGGGACTGCCGGAAGGCGGTGTCCTGCTCGGGGACGGGTCTGGCGCCGGTGGTCACCGTGGTGCTCCTTCGGTGCGGGCGCTCCAGGACAGGGCGGCGGTGCGGGCCAGGCGGCGGCAGATGGTCTCGTTGTCGGGATCGATGCCGGCTGCCCGGTTGTGGTGCATGTGAAGCAGAGACGGCAGTACGTCGGTGGGTTCGGCGCCGTGGTCGGCGAGGGCTGTGCGGTACGTCTCCAGTGCGGCGCGGCGATTGGCCCAGGCGGTGACGACGCGTTCGCCGCCTGGCAGGGCTCGTAGCGCGGCGAAGTCGCTGTCCGGGGCGGTCAGTTGTATGGCCAGTGCTTGGAGATCACGCGAAGGCATCTCGCCTTGCCCCTTGAGCAGGTACTCGATCAGCCAGCGGCGCCCGGCCGCCGGGCTGCCGGTGAACGTGGCGGCGATGTCCGTGAAGCTGGCGGCGGTGACGGCCGGCTGCAGGTGGGGAAGTAGGCCGAGCGTTTGTTGGGCGATGGTGGCGGCGGAGTCGGTGGCGAAGGCGTGCTCGGCGGCGGCCAGGGTGTCGCCGGTGCCGTAGCGGCCGGTCTCAGGTTCGTCGGTGTCCCACTGAATGCTGCGGATCAGTCCGGTGTTGCGGAGTTCCGCCGCCCAGGCTCCGACGTGCTGCGCGGCGGTGCCGAAGGCATCGGGGGCCGGCAGTCGGAGGCGTAGACGCAGGTGGGTGTCCGGATCGCTGTAGCGCGTGTACCACCACAACGGCTCGCCGCCTGCCCAGTCCTGGAACAGACCGGGCAGGTGCGTGGTCAGGATCTCCGGGACGCGTTCGGGGTGGCAGTAGATCTTCAGGTACGCCCATGGAGAGGTGCCCGGCAGGCGCCCGCTGTCGCGCCGTACGACCGCAATCGCTCGGGGGTGGTGGACTGCGGGTGGGAGGCTGGAGGCGAACGGCATGGTGATTTCGTGGGTGTGGCCGAGCCAGCCGTATGCCTCGTCCTCGGGGGCTTCGTGCAGTGTCGCGGTGCCGGTGCGCTCCAGCTCCATGCGCAGGAGGTGTTGGTGGGTGGGGTGGTCGAGGTCGAGGCGGAGGCGCTGGTCGTCGGAGCCGAGGAAGACGGTGCGGGTTACGCCGTAGCGGCAGCGCCAGTTGGTGAGGCGGCGTAGCCGGCCGGGATTGTCGTTGTGGCCGAGGTCGCTCAGTCGCAGGCGCCAGCAGGCGGGCGAGAGGATGGTGCGGCTGGTGCGGACTTCGGGCAGGAAGGGCAGTCGGGCGGCGGCTCCCCAGGCGAAGGGGGTCAGCACTGCTGTGTGAGAGCGGTGCACCTCGGTGACGAAGCGGACCAACGGATGGGTGGCGTTGGTGAGTTCGACGGCGTTCATCACCGACGGCTCGATGAGTTTGCCGGTGGACAGCGAAGCCAGGTAGAAGCGCTTCGAGTCCGCGGTCACCGCGAGGTCGTCCAGGTCGAGCGTGGCGGCGGGGTTGTGTTCGCCCAGCGACAGCAGGTGTGGCGTGACGGCGAGGGCGCGGCTGACGTTCTGGGTACGGCGGCGCAGCGGCGGGCTGGAGACCTGCGCTCGCTCCGCGTCGGCGGTGAGCGTGGGCAGGGCCGCGTACGCGGCCGTCATGCGGTGGCGGTCGGCTGAATCCAGCATGGCCAGGAACCGTCCTGTCGTCGTGCCCGCCGCCTGAGACAGGCCCGCGATGCTCAGCGTGAACTGCCCCTGTTGCAAGGCGTCCAGGGAGGTGGCGAGCACGGAGAAGCACAGCTCGACATGGGCAGGGACCTGAGTGGCTTCGTCGACGGCGAGCGCGGCAAGGTCCTCTTCCGTCAGGACCACCTCGCGTACCTGGTTCGCCGCCGCGTGTTGGGCGAGGGACAGGAGGTGTTCGTCCCGGCGGGTTGAGCCCTGGACGGGTCGCTTGAGGACGGAGCCGCGGTAACCCGCCGGAAAACCGAGGCCGATGTCAGGATCCGTGAGGTCGCGGACCGGAACGAGGGCGCCCATGCTGTAGCGCTCCAGGAAACGGGCGCGGTAGTCCTGCCAGGCCGGGGGCCCAGCCGGGAACGGCGAGATACGGGCCATGACGTGAAGGGCCTGTTCTGCTTCTCGGGCGACCTCGGCGGGCAGGACGACTTCGCAGTCGGGCAGCAGATTCACCACCAGGGTCCGCTCGGTGACGCCGGTCAGGGCTGTCATGCGCCGGGTGGCCTCGGTGCGCAGCGCCCGCTGTTCGTCGGCCGGGGAATGGTCGTGCCGGATCAGAAGCTGATGGATCTGCCGGAGGTGCCCAGCCGTTGCTGCCTGGGGCTCGGTGCTGACGGCTACCAGTTCGGCCAGGTCTGCCAGTTCGGCCACCAGGTGCCCGAGGGCGTCGTCATGGGTCATGGGCGCCCGCAGGCTGGTGATGAGGATCTGGTGTGCGACGAGGCCACGCACCATGTCCTCGATCACCGACGTGGGCGTGTCGGGATAGCCGGCGTGCAGTTTGGCGACGATGTCGTCGACCGTGATCGGCGAACGGGCCAGTTCAAGGACTGCCTCGGCAGCGGGCGTGCGGCGCAGGGTGACCTCGGCCGGGCCGTCCTTGCCCGGCTGATGCGGTACGGCGATCCGGGTGCCCCGGACGATGCAGGTGGGATCGGCGATCACGGGCAGGCGTCGCAGCAGATCGCGGTTCTGCTCCAGGGCGGTGACGATCTCGGTGAGCCACTCGGCGTCCGCTCGGGCGGAAGCCCGGTGTCCGGCGCCCCATTGGACCTGCACCTGGTTCCCGAGGCGTACGGGCGCGGGGCCGGCGAACAGGCCGAAGGGGGTGGCACGGTGCTGCATCCGCAGCAGGTAGCGCACCAGGGAGATGACCGTGCGCTGGACGGTTCGGGGCCGCTGGTTACGGCCGTTGAGCACCCCGTGCACGGCCTCGACCAGAAGAGGGCTGGCGACCTCGATGGCAGCCGCCGTGGCATCGTCCGTCCAGACCTTGCCGACCCACTCCCGCCAGCGCTCCACATCGCCGGAGGCGCTGCCGTCCAGGTCAGGCCAGGGAGGCACCTGGGCCGCCAGAGGCCGGGCGGCTGCTCTGATCAGAATCGCGTCAACGGCCTTGTACATCCCCATCCCATCCCTGTGGCTCCTTCGTCCGTCGTCCTGGGCGGTGCGGGGCCGGGCCGAAGTCCTCGGCCCGGCCCCGCACCGGTTGGTCAGCCTCCGATGCAGGTGCTGTTGGAGCAGGCGGACTGGCAGGTGGCCCCGCAGCCGTCGCCGGTGTCGTTCAGAAGACCCGGCACGACCGGGGCGGACGCGATGGTCTCGATGTTGAGGTCGAAGTCCGTGTCGGCGGCGGCCGTGAAGTCCGTGGCGGCCTTGAGCGCGGTGGTGCCCTGCTGTGCCATCTCGAATTCCTCCTGTAGGGCTGGGTGGGATGTGCCTTGCTGGCCTGGCCGGTGGGCGCTGTCGGCGCTACGGCCAGGTGATCAGGACCCGCGTGTGGGGCCGGTCGACGACCCGGCCCTCGGGGAGCTGCCCGTCCGGCGTGGACGCCGGGTAGACCTCGATCTGTGCCCGGTCGCGGCGGTGCTCGCGGTCCCAGACCCGGATCTCCTCCACCAGTCGCTCGGCGGCCTTCTGGCCCTGCGAGCCGTGGCCGATGGCGCCGAGCTCGAATCGGTCCGGGTTGTCGGTACGACGCACGGTGCGGTAGGCGAAGCTGTCCGCGTCGACGAGTGTGGGCACGCCGAGCGGCGAGGCGGAGGCGACCAGGCCGCGTTTGCGGGCAGCCGGTGTCGCGGCCAGGAGCGGCAGGTTGTCCAGCGCGGTTGTCAGCCACAGGTCCAGGTGCTCGCTGGACTCGTCACCGGCGAGCGTCACCCCGGACCAGGCTTCGACACGAGGGCTGCGCAGGGCGGCTCGCAGCCCGTCGGCATGGGGCTCGGGGTGGCCGTCCAGCCGCAGCCCGACCTCTTCGCCCTCGGTGTCGTGCAGGAGGACCAGGCGGACCCGGTTCTCGCCGACGCCCTGCATGGGCACGAAACCGCACAGCTCGACGCTGTCGCTCACCAGCCGGTCGCCGTGGCGGACGAGAGCGACGGTGCGGGTCATACCGCGCATCCGCAGGGGCACGACGACACGGCCGCCGTCGACGAGTTGTTCGGTCCAGGCCGGCGGGATGTCGGCGGTCTGGACGGTGACGATGACGCGGTCGTACGGGGCATGCTCGGCCATGCCGTACTCGCCGTCGGCGGTGATGACGCGCACCTGCTGGTCGTAGCCGGTGTCGGCGAGGAACTTCTCGGCGCGTGCGGTGACGTCGGGTTCGATGTCCACGGTGATGACAAGGCCCTCGGGGCCGACGATCTCGGCGAGGTAGGCGGCGTTGACACCGCCGGAGCCGATCTCCAGGACCCGCATGCCGGGCCGGATGTCGGCCTGTTCGATCTGCATGGCCTGGATGCGGGCGGCGGACACCGAGCTGATGGCCACGCCGTCGGCGTCCTTCTTCGTGATCGCGGCATTCTCCGCCTGGTACACCGCCGCCATGTCATCGTCGGGGGTGGCCAGATGACGAGGGACCTTGCGGAACGCGGCCACTACGTGCGGGCTCCGGGCTGCATCGAGCGCGATCAGTTCCCGGACCATCTCGTCGCGCAACTGCTGGTCGGATGTCGGGACTCCGTCGTCAGGGGTGATCATGTCGGGGACGTTGTTCACGGGCTCTCTCTTTCTCGGCGGTGGAGGTTGTCACGACGCAGCCTCCAGGGGGATGGGCTGGTCGACGTGCTCGGTGGCCATGGGACTCAGTGACCAGCTGCACCACACCCACTTACCGCGACGGTTCCCCCGCCTGCGGTATCCCCAGTCGTCCGAGAACGCCTCCACCAGCGCTAACCCGCGGCCGGACTCGTCGTCGGCCGACTCGCGGCGTTGCACCGGAAGAGCGGAAGAGACATCGGCGACCTCGATGAGGACCGTCTCGTCGCGCTGCTGCAACACCATCACGATCGGCCCTGAGGTGTGCTGCAGGGCATTGGTCACGAGTTCTGACGCGACGAGCACCATGTCGTCCGCCAGGTTGTCCAGGCCCCATGCGGCCAGCGTGTCGTGCACGGTCCTGCGCGCCCTGGACACGGATTCCGGACTGGGCTCCAGAGGCGTCGCGACCGCGCGCAGGATGCGGCCGACCGACGGCCGCGATCCGGTGGCCGTCATCATTCCCACCTGCGCAATGCGTCCTGGACTCGCCGTACGACCCTCGTGCTGTTGCTGAAACGGCTGACCGAGGCGCAATCGGCGCCCTCACCGGCCGGAGTCGCCCACGGCTGCACGGCCAGAGTGGTGGGACAGGCCCGGCCACCCGGACGTAGGGGAAGCGGCCGTCTGTCCTGGAGGGCCAGTGGAGGGCTTTCCTGCATCGCGGCGAGGCTCCTTTGGAAGGGACGGACAAGACCGAGCGGGATCTCAACCACCGTGTACGTTGCCGGTGATAGCTCCTCGCACTCGGTGACGGCGACCAGAGTGGGCCTGATGTGGATCTCACCGGCATGGCCCAGCAGATAGCGTCCGGCGCTCTTCCGGGTGACAAACGTCGCGCGCGGGTAGCGTCGAAGTGTCGTCTGAGCCAAGGGCGTTGCATTCGGAGCAGGTGACGGGATCCCCTGCTTGCGAGGGAGCCGCAGGCCCAGGGCCGACGGCGGATGGTCAGTGGTCTTCTTGGCCGAGAGGGGCCGACGATGGATGAACGTCCCAGGACGCTGCTCAAGGCTCTGGTGGCCCAACGCCACTGGCGTTACAGCGACTTCTTGGCCCACTTCACGCGCATCGCCGAGAAGGTCGTCAAGAAGGGCACCGCGAACCCGACGATCTTCGAGGCGCAGTTCCGCCGATGGACCGCGGGAGCCATCCGGACCCTGCCGAGCCCGGACGCGTGCCGGGTGCTGGAGGAGATGTTCGGCGTCAGTGCCGCCGCCCTGTTCCAGGGGCCGCCCTCGCCCGAGTCACCCGCACCCGTATTCAGCCTGAAAGACGAGATCGACATGACCGCACGCGACGCATCCAGCGAGGCCGGCGCCGCCGCCTCCGCGTCCATCTCCGACACCACTCTCGACCAGTTGCGAGACGACGTCGCCGAACTCGCCCGCCGCTACCACTCCTTCTCGGCGTTCGAGGTCCTCCAGACCGCGCGCAGGCTGAGGGAGGAAGCCGAACAGCACCGCGACCGCACCCAGGTGCCTGCCCAGCAACAGCACCTGCTGATCATCGCGGGCCAAGCCTGCGCACTGCTGTCCGCGGCGGCCTTCGACCTCGGTTCCCTCGACGGCGCCACCCGCCTTGCCCGCGCCTCCGCCCTGTACGGGGAGACCGCCCGCTTCACGCCGCTACGGGCCTTTGCCGGAGGCGCTCTCGCCTACATCGCCTACTTCTCCGGCCGCCCCGCCGAGGCAGCCCAGATCGCGCAACGCGCGCAGATGCTCACCGGCCTCGGCGACGTCGCGCACCGCCGCCTGGCAGCCATCGAGGCACGCGCGCACGGCCACCGAGGCGACGCCGCCTCCGCCCAGCAGGCCATTGACGTCTCCCATCGGGAGGGACGCGGTGAGACCGACGACCTGCACGAAGGCGTGGCCGGCGAATTCGGCTTCCCCGGCGAGCGGTTGGCCATGTCCAACGCCTCGACCTGCCTGCTCCTCGGTGACGGCGAACAGGCCGAGGCCGCAGCCCGCACCGCCCTGGAGCTGGTAACCAGCAAGCCCGAGGCACTGCGCTCCGCACACGTCGTGGGCGGCGCCGCCGCGGACCTGGCCGCCGCGCGGCTGCTGAGCAGCGATCTCGATGGAGCCGCCGAAGCCCTCGAACCAGTCTGGACCGTGCCAGGTGAGCAACGCGCCACCGGCCTGCTGACCCGCATTGCGCGCATCCGCCGGGCCCTGACCGACGAATGCTTCCGCCGAACGCCCCTCGCCGACGAGATCGGTGATCGCCTGGAGCACTTCAGCCGACTCGCCGCCCAGCACCAGCTTGGTGCGGGCGCCGGAGCGGTGGCCGCCCTGGAGGGATGAGGGAACTCAGGAAGCGGAGGCCAGGGCAGCGAGGATCCTGGCCTCCTTCTCGGGGGCGAGCCCGTGCTCCGCCCAGCGGGGGTGATCCACAGGGCGACCGTCCGCCCGCAGCCACGCCCAGGTGTCCGTGATCGTCTCGGTGAGCGGACGGCACCGCAGACCGGCCTCCACCGCACGGCCGGCATCCACCGACCACACCCCTGTGTGAGTACGCCACAGGGGCAGTTCGGTCCACTGCCGCACTCCGTGCTCGGCGAGCAACTCCGGCTCCACCCAGACCAGGTGGCCGTCCGTCTCGGTGATGGCGAGGCACGCGAGCAGGAAGTCCCCGAAGCCCATCCCCTCAGGGTGGGCCACGTTGAAGGCACCGCCGGTGGTCGCAGCTGCCTGGTCCACGGCGAAGGCCGCGACATCGCGCACGTCGACCGGCTGGATGAGCCGGTCGGCCGGAGCCGGCGCCAGCACAGGTCCGCCCCGGCCGGCCCGGTTCAGCCACCACGGCAGCCGACCCACGTACTCACCCGGCCCAAGAATGACCCCGGGCCGCAGAAACACCGCCCGCTCACCGAACGCCCGCTCCCCGCCGGCCTTCTGAAACCCGTACTTGGTGGGCGAACCGTCCGAGCCCGTGTGGCCGAAGGACTCGTCCGCGTCGGACGGGCAGTCCAGCACCTCGGACGACTCGGTCAGGGTCTTGTGCGGCCACCCCGAATACACCGACACGGTGGAGACGTGCACCCACCGGGACGCCGTATCACGCAGCGCCTGTGCGGCCAGCCGCACGTCACGCGGCGGCAGCTCGGAACTCGACGTGTCGATCACGGCATCCCAAGGACCCTGGGAAGCAAGCCGGTTGAGGTCCGCTACTTCGGTACGGTCGCCGTGGACCGCGCGCACCTCGGGCACATCCCGCCCGGACAGACCGCGGTTGAACGTCGTCACGTCCCAACCGCGGCGTAGCGCCTCGTCCACGATGCTCCTGCCCAGGAACCACGTACCGCCCAAGACCAGAATCCTCATGCCCAGAATCCTGCCCTTCCCGAGGACCCAGGAGAAGAGACCCCAGCCCAGCGGTGGGGAACAGAGCCTTGTTTCAAGGGCGTCAGCGTGGCCCGCGCCAGCTGATCACCGTGGTCGCGGGCAGGGCCACGGTGACGGTCACCGTCGGCGTGGTCGCGCCGCTTCCTGCTGGGGGATGGCTGCCGCGACGGGCGTCGGAGCGGGGTTCGGCTTTGGGCGGCGTGGCGGCGCGGTGACGTATCCGAGGTGGTGCAGCCGCCAGACGAGGACGTCGCTGGCCGAGTCGGCGCTGTCGAGTTCGCGTTGGGCGGCTGCTTTGGCAAGCAGGGCGGCCGTGTTGTGGCCAGCATGTTCGGCCTGGTCGAGGACGGCTGTCAGTCCGTCCCAGCCGGGCTCGGCCTGGAGGCGGTCGGCGAGGTGGGGTAGGGCGGCGTGGACCGTGGCGGTGTGGCGTCGTCGGTTCGGGGCGGGCAGGTGTTCGCCGTGGGCGCGCAGTGTGGCCAGTGGGCCGGCAGCGGTGGCCTGGTAGGCGGTACGCAGGTGGCGGGCGGTGAGCTGTGCGGCCTCGGCCTGCTGGGCGTGGCCGCGGGCGGCGTGCCAGCGGGCGGCAGCGACAACGGCCAGGATCACGACATCGAGGATCAGGGCGGTGGCGGCGCCGTCCGGGCCGCGGCCGAGGGCTGTGCCGGAGTGGACGATCTGGCCGACTGCACGGCGCAGGGCGTACATCTCCTCGTTCTTGGCGCGGATGTGGGAGCGACTGGCACGCTCGAAATGCCGTGCGGCTGCTTGCAGTTCGGTGCGGCTGGATCGGGGTGAGGTCTGGGCGAGAGCGTCGAGGACCTCGCCGATGCCGATCAGCTGGGCCGCCGCTGTGTTGTCGTCCGCGGACGTCATCGACGCGAGGGCGGAGTCGGCGGCCTGGACAGCGACGTAGCGGGCGCGGGCTGGTGCCGAGGCGCCGCTCGGCTCCAGGGCCGTGGCCTGCGCGGCCGTGTCCGTGGGGATGGTGAACCGTTTCCGGATGCGGGGCAGGGAGAGGTCGGGGGCGAGGGTGGATCCGGCGAACCAGATGGGCTCCTGGGTGTCGTTGCGGTCGCCGACCATGGCGACCTTGTAGCCGAGCGCATCACCGGAGGGTGCGGTGCGCTTCTTTATGCGTACGCCTTCCGCGGCGAGCCGGTCGAAGAACTCCGCCTCGTCGGCGGCGCCGGCCAGGGCGCGGCGGACGTGCTCGTGCAACAGCTCACGGGAGGCGGCTTCCTGACCGAGGCGTTCGGCCTTGTGGCGCTCGGCGCTGGTGGGGCGCTTGGCGGCGGTGCCGTCGCCTTCCTTGAGGCGGCGGAGCCCGAACTCCTTCTCGATCTTGCGGCATTCGGCCTGGGCGCGGGTGCCGTCCTTGTGGTGGCGGGGTCGGGTGCGGTCGGCGCGGACGAGGGTGGCGACGATGTGGATGTGGTCGGGAGCGTGGCGCACAGCGATCCAGCGGCAGGCTTGGTCGTCGCCGTCGGGGACGATGCCGGTGGCATTCAGGACCCGGCGGGCGACGATCGCCCATTCCTCGTCGGACAGGATCCGGTCGCCGGGGGCTGTACGGACGGGGCAGTGCCACACATGCTTCTTCGGCGCGTTGTCGCCGAGGGCGTCGACCCACAGGTCGAGGTCGGCGGCCAGGTCGCTGAAGGTGGCGTGCGCATCGCGGCCGGGGTCGGGCAGGTGGGGGTCGTAGGCGGCGACGAGGTGGGGGTCGACGTGGGCCTCGATGTCGCTGGTGCGGTAGAGGTAGTGGATCAGCCCGATGGTGCGGGAGCCGCGGGAGACGTCGGGGACCAAGGTCTCAGCTCACCAGCTTCCGTGCGGCGGTGCGGATCTCGGTGGCGGCACCCGCGACGGCGTCGGCGGCGCGGGCGATGTGGGGTGCGTCGCCACCGGAGTTGAGGACCTTGGCTATCTGGTTGAGGTTGGTGCCGGCGCGCACCAGCTGGATGCGGGCGGCTTCGAGGACGTCGAGGGCCTCGTCGTGGTCCAGGCGAGGGCGCCCGTGGATTTCGGCGTGGACGGCCTGGGCGATGAAGCGGGCCTTGGAGATGCCCTTGGCGTCGGCGGCCTCCTGGATCTCGGTGGCCTCGGCGGTGCTGGCGCGGAAGGTCTGGCGCTCGGAGCGCTGCTTGGGCTGCCGGGAGCGGCGACGTCCTCCCCGCCCGGCCTTGGCCGACGGCTCCTGCCGCTGTTCGTGGCCGCCCTCGGCCACGAACCCCTGACCCGGCGCCCCCTGGTGACGGGCCTCCTCCGCCACCCCCGAGGCGGAGGCAAGCGCACTGGACCGGCCATGGGACGGTCCAGTGCTACAGCTTGCTCCGTCTGGGGCAGGGGTGGTGGTCGTCTCCTGCTGGGGTGTGGGGAGTTGGTGGTGCTCACCGGACATTGGTTTCTTCTCCATGGAGTCGTGCGGGATGCGGACCGTAAGCGCGGGCGTGGACCCGAGGACCGCGAGGGGCAGTCACAGGGCGGGGCTTGGGAGTCGGCGTGGTGCAGGTGAAGAGCTGAAGTGCTGGGGCGCGGGCTGGCAGCGACGCTCAGGAGGCTGTGCCTGGCGTTGGCGGAACGTGATCCGCCAACGCCCTGCGTTCTGCCGTAGCGCTCATGTGGCGACGGCGTCCTTGGCGGCATTCAGTTCCGCCCTGACGATGTCGGCGGCCTTCTGGGCGCCGTCCTTGCTGATCGAGTAGCCCTTGGCCCGGACCGCCTTCTCCAAGGCAGGGCGGGGGACTTGGCCGGTATCGGCCCCTATGGCGCGGGCCATGGTCAGCAGCTCCTCGTCGGGTACGGTGCGTTTGCGCCGGTCCGTCCTGGGCACCGTCATGGCGCTGGCGGGCTTCGCCTCGGGCATGGGCACGTCGTTCGCCTTGGCGGGCACCCCGGTGTTGGCGTCGTCCGTCTCCTCGTGGCGGATCTGGCGGTCCTGCCTTGGCATGGCGGATTCGGCGGGCGGCGTGCCGAGGGTCGCGTCCGCCATGGCGCCGTCGCCGCCGAGGTGGCGGTTCATCACGAGGTAGAGGTGGACGGCGCCGGCGAGTGCGAGTGGAGCGATGCCGGACAGAGCGCCGACAGTCGCGTTGTTGAGGCGTAGTCGGGTCCCTTCGTTGAGGCCGACGGCGTGTACGACGTTGGCCCAGATGCTGGTGAGGGTGGCAACGCCGACGAGCGCCCACACGTACAGGCGGGAGCGCAGCGGGGCCCCGCGCAGGATGAGCAGAGCAACGATGCCGATGGCGATGAACCCGTCGATCACGAGGGGGAAGAGGTAGGTGAGCAGCCCGCGCACATGGCTGGCGACGGCCATCTGCCGCAGCGCGTCGTAGGAGAGTGCGAAGCCGATGGTGGCGAGCAGGACGATGCCGACGCGGATGGTGAGGCTGCCGCGGACGGCGGCCGGGGCTGTCGGTGCAGGGGAAGGCAAGGCAATCGCTCCGGGAACGCAGGGCACTGGGGCTTGAGGAGAGGTGCACTCCCACGCGGACCCCTCTACAAGGAGGGGGCCGCGCGTGAGTAACCGGTGGTGTGAGGTGTGTGTGGGTTCGCGTGAGCTTCTGACCTGGTCTTTTACCGGCTGGGTAGCCCCGCGTGAGGGGCCTGTGAGTCCGTCGCCGGGACCTGGGCCGTGAGCGCCAGCGTGAGTCGCCGTTCCGGCGCCGGACGCCTCCCCGGCACCGGAACCCATTTCCGTCAGGAGACGACGGCCATGTGTCGTGCCGTGGCCCGGTAGCGGACCTGGCGGCTGCCGCCCGGCTCCTGTTCCTTGGTGGCCTGCCCGACCTCGTGGAGGGCCTTCAGCGTGCGCCGGGCCCTCTCCTGCTCCTTGGCGCTCGGGTCCGCCTCTCCGGTCATCAGGGCCGCGAGTTCCCTGCTGGTGAGGCCGCCCGGTGCATCGCGCAGCAGGGTGTACGGGTCGAGGGGTACGTCGACGCGCGAGGTGCCGCGCCGGTGGTCGTGGACGACCGTGAGGGGGCCGATCTCACCGGTCACCGTCTTGGCGTGGTGGAGCTTGACCGTCGCGTCGCCCGCTCCCCCGCTCAGAAACATGACGCTGCCCGCACCCGCCGTGAACCAGGTGGTGCCGTACACCTTGTCCAGCGTCGGGCGTCCGCCGGGCTTGGCGTCCGCTGCGGACTTGCGCTGGTGGTGCAGTTCCAGCAGTTCGGCGCCGGACCGCAGCAGCTGCTGGCGGGCGCGGTTGTAGGCACCGACGGCCTCGTCGTCGGTGAGCTTGCCGACGATGTCCTTGACACTGTCGATGACCACGGTGTCGGCGTCGTGGTGGGCGGCGAGTTCGGCGAGCAGGTTCGGCTCGCGGTCGAGCGTGGCCGGAAGCGGTCCTCCCCAGACGACGAGCCGGTCGCGGAGGGTCTCCTCGTCGATCGGGCGTACCAGGCGTCGCAGGGCACGGGCGATCTGCGGCGGCCGGTCCATGGCGAGGTAGAGCACGCGCCTGCCCTCGGTGACGGGCATCCCGAGCACCAGCGCCTGGAAGCCGAGCCGAGCCATGACGAGCTGGTGGGCGATGGTGCTCTTGCCGACCCCCGGCGGGCCGACCAGCATCAGGCTCTCGCCGCTCGCCCATCCCGTCTGCTCGGGCGTGCCCCATACCGGCGGGACCTCGGTGCCGAGGCTGTTGACGAAGTCCCAGCCGTCGACGGCGAACCGGCTGAGCCTGCCGCCACCACTCGATCCGCGCCAGTCGGTGCTGTCGAGGGCGCTCTGCAGCAGCACGCGTATCTGGGCAGGGTCGGCGCCTTCTGCACCGCTCTGCTGCAGGGTGTGCACCGCCGCTGCCTGAAGGCGGCGCAGCTCCGCCTTCTCCCGCACGATCTCGGCGTAGTAGTCGCAGTTGGCCGGCCCGGGGGTCGCGCCGGCGAGAGTGTGGAGGTAGGGGGATCCGCCGACGCGGGTGAGGGCGCCGACCCGTCCGAGTTCCTCGCCGAGCGCGATGGGATCGGTGGGCGATCCCTCGTCGCGCAGGGAGAGCAGGGTCCGCCAGATGTCGCTGTGCGCGGGTCGGTAGAAGTCGATGGCCTGCAGAATCGGCCGGGCGGCATCGACAGCCGCCGCGCTGTACATGCAGGCGCCGAGCACGGCTTGCTCCGCCTCCAGGTTGTGCGGCGGTACGGACAGACCGAGACCGTCGACCTCGTCGAAGCGGGTGTTGGTCTGAGGGGATGCGTTGCGGGCGGGCGAGAACGTACCCTGGGGCACAGAACTTCCTCACTCGGTGCCGTATGGGCTGGCAGGCCCGGCACCGGGACAGATCGTTTATGGGCGGTCGTCTGGGAGTCGTTTCGGCCTTCGGCGCTCCAACGCCGGGGGCCGCTCCCATATCTGCGGCTGCTGCTGCGTCTACGCGGCCTTCGCGTACGTGGTGGTCGTCATCAGGTCGGCCAGTCGCGCCGCGCTGTGCGGGCTGATCGTCGTCCTGAATCCCGCGCAGACACGTTCCAGGGCTTGGGCGCGGGCCGCTTCCTGGGCCTCTCGGCGGCCGGACGGTCGTACGGAGACTGCGGTGTCCTGGCGCTCCGGCAGCAGTGGCATGGGCAGGTCCTTGCTGACGGTGCGGGGCTGGCAGGCCCCGCACCGCCGTCGTTCGATGGGCGGTCGGTCGTGCGCTCGGTCCCGAGGTGCTCCAACACCTGGGGCCGTGCGTGTCGCCTACGAAGGACTGGCAGGTCCTCCGCGACTGAGCTCTTAGTTTCCGGAGATTCGCCGGTTGGGGTAACCGGCGATCCGTGGTTATACTCCGCGGCTCCCTTGACGGGCACAGAGCTCAGAGACCGTGACCTTCATGGCCTACAGCGGGTTCTGCTCGATGGCGATCCGGTCCCAGTCGAAGACCCCGCTCGGTTTGCCGGACGCGTCAATGACTACCCCGGAGAACAGGAATCGCAGCACCGCGTTGCGCCGCTCGTCGGTCATCTCCTCGGCGTGCCAGGCAGCTTTCGCTCCGGGGCCCGTCAGCCCGTCCAGCAGCTTCATCGGCCGTACGACCAGACGACGCTGGGCCTTGGCGATGCGGTCGGTGATCTCCTTGCGCATCTTGCGGTACTCCGCCGTGGAGATCTCCTTCGCGGTCCACATCCCGTTCAGCTCGACGAGCTGCCGCTGATCGGCCTCGACGGACTCCGTCGCGGCGTCCGGCAGGGAGGTCGAGGCGAGTTTCCCGGAGACTGTGAGCCTGCCGAGCAGGTCGATGGCGGCCTCCGTGACGAATTTCTCCAGTTTCACCGCGACGATGCGCCGCACGCACTTCTTGTCGCCGTTGCGGCTCTTGCGCGTACACAGGTAGGACGGCACCGCGCCGACCTTCGTGCCGGACATGAGCGTGCCGCAGCGCGAGCACATGACCAGTCCACGCAGGAGATAGAAGCGGCGCAGTTCCAGGTTGGTCTGGTGGACCGCGGAGCGGTACTCGCGCCGGGCCCGGGTCTCATCCCAGGTACCCCGGTCGATGATCGCGGGCCACTTGCCCGGCCCGACCTCTTCACCCTGGTGCATACGGATGCCGGCGACGTGACGGGAGTCGAGGAGCGCGCGGACCGTGCCCTGTGACCATTCCTTGCCGTACACGGTCTTGATGCCGCGCTTGTGGAAGACGAGGGCGATCGCGCTCGGGCTCTGGCCCTTGAGGTACCGGTCGAAGACCTCTCGGACGATCTCAGCCTCGTCCTTCTTGATGGTCACGCCGTCCGTCTCGTACCCGAAACGGCGCTTGCCCGAGTGCGGCAGACCGTTCTCGGCGCGTTCCTTCAGCGCCGACTTGAGCCGCCGGGAGGTGTCGTCGGACGACCGGCAGGCATGGGCTACCTCGATGCGCAGGATGAACCGGTCGTCGGGGTCCGACAGGTCCCGCCGGTTCGCCTCGCCGTGCAGCGTGATCCGGTGCTCGTCGGAGACCTGGAGCAGTTCCTCCAGGTCCCTCGGCTGCCGCATCAGCCGGTCCGGGTGGTACGCGATGACGTGCCGGAACTCGTGCCGCTGGGCGCGTTCGAGAAGCTGGTCCCAGCCCGGCCGCTTGCGGCCACGGCTCCACGCCGACCTGCTGTTGTCCACGAAGACGTGGGCGGGGTCGATCGTGAGTCCCCGACGCTCGGCGATCTCTCTGCAGATACGTTCCTGCCGATCGACGCCGGTCTGGTCGTCGTCGTCGGCCTGGGATATCCGGCAGTAGAGAGCCGCAGGCTCACCTGGGGTTATGGTCGGCTCGTGGGGCCTGGGTCGTCGCATAGGACCGATGGTATGAGCATGCAGTGGGCTCACCGAACTTCCGGCACCCGGTGACCCTCGCCAAGGAACTGATCTCCCTCGACGACATCTCCGGCGGCCGGATCACCCTCGGCGTCGGCGCGGGCGGCACGGGCTTCGACGCCACCGCGCTCGGCCAGGAACCCTGGACTCCGCGTGAGCGCGCCGACCGGCTCGCCGAGTTCGTCCCCCTGCTCGACCGACTGCTCACCGAGGACTCCGTCTCGTACGAGGGCGACTACTACTCCGCCCACGAGGCACGCAACATCCCCGGCTGCGCACAGCGCCCCCGGCTCCCCTTCGCGGTGGCCGCCACCGGGCCGCGCGGGATGCGGCTGGCCGCGCGGTACGGGCAGGCGTGGGTGACGACCGGGGACCCCAAGCTGTTCGAGTCGGGCACCCCCGAGCAGTCGGTTCAGGCCATCCGGGGACAGGTCGAGAGGCTGGCCGACACGGCCGCCACGCTCGGCCGGGACACGACTGGACTCGACAGGATCCTCCTCACGGGATTCACCCCGGACCGCGGCCGGCCACTGGAGTCGCTGGACGCGTTCGTGGACTTCGCCGGCCGCCACGCCGAGCTGGGCTTCACCGACCTCGTGATCCACTGGCCGATCCCGGACTCCGACTTCGCCGCGGACGAGAAGGTGTTCGAGCGGATCGCCATGGAGGCACCGGCCCAGCTGGCCTGAGGGCGCTCCGGAGCGGTCACGGGCACGGGTGCCGACCGCCCGCCAGAGCACGAGGGTGGCCGGTCGAACAACGCGGGTGACGAACCCGGCCAGGACGGTGGTCACTCACCTGTGCGGGCGCCCGCACGACCGTGCGCGCATATGCGCGACAATGGGCTCCGTGACCTCAGCGACGCGACAGCCCGAGACCCCGGCCCCGACCGTCCCGCTCCGGCTGATAGCCACGGACCTCGACGGCACCCTGCTCCACGACGACAAGTCGGTCTCCCCTCGCACCGTCGCCGCCCTCGCGGCCGCCGAGGAGGCCGGTGTCGAGGTGTTCTTCGTCACCGGCCGCCCCGCCCGCTGGATGGATGTCGTCAGCCGGCACGTCCACGGCCATGGCCTCGCCATCTGCGGAAACGGCGCCGCCGTGGTCGACCTGCACGGCGGCCCCGGTGCCCATCGCTTCGTCAAGGTCCGCGAGCTGGCCCGGGAGAACGCGCTGGACGCCGTACGGCTGCTGCGCGAGGCCGCTCCGGGCACGGTGTACGCGGTCGAGCAGACGTACGGCTTCAACCAGGAGCCCGAGTATCCGAAGCTCCACATGGAGATCCCCGACGCCCTCGCACCGGCCGAGAAGCTGCTGGCCCCGGGGGGTGTGGCCGACGACGAGCCGGTGCTGAAGATCCTCGCGTACCACCCGTCGATCGACCCCGACGACTTCCTCGCCACCGCCCGGATCGCCGTCGGCGACCGCGCCACCATCACCCGCTCCAGCCCCAGCGCCCTGCTGGAGATCAGCGGACCGGGCGTCTCCAAGGCCAGCACCCTCGCCCTGTGCTGCGCCGAGCGCGGCATCTCCCACGAGGAGGTCGTCGCCTTCGGTGACATGCCGAACGACGTCGAGATGCTCACCTGGGCGGGCCAGTCGTACGCCATGGGCAACGCCCACCCCGACGTCCTCGCGGCTGCCTCCGGCCGGACCGTGGCCAACAACGAGGACGGAGTGGCGGTCGTGATCGAACGCCTGCTGGCGGAACGGCTGTAACCAGCGACCACAGCCACCCCGGCACCGAAACACCGAGCACCGGCCACAGCTCCGGCCCCAACCACAGCCCCGACTCCGACTCCGGCTACAACTCCACCCCGTGCTTCCGCAGCCACGGCACGGGGTCCACGCCCGACCCCAGCTCCGGGGTGACGCGTACCTCGAAGTGCAGATGCGGCCCGGTGGAGTTGCCGGTGGTGCCCGCCTGGCCGATCCACTGCCCCGCCGTCACCCGGTCGCCCTGGTCGACGGTGACGGCGGCGAGGTGCGCGTACTGCGTGTAGTAACCGTCCGCGTGCTCGACGACGATCTCCATGCCGAAGGCGCCCCCGCACGACACCTTCACCACCCGCCCCTCCCCGACCGCCCGCACCGGCGCGCCGATCGGCACCGCGAAGTCCTGCCCGGTGTGCCGACTGACCCAGCGCTCACCACCGCTGCCGTAGCCCGCGGAGAGTTCGTACGTGGCCACCGGCGCCACCCATGCCCTCGATCGCCCGTCGTCCGGCTGGTCGAGCCGGACGGCTCCCCGGCAGGCGCCGGCCGCGACCGCCGCGTCGGCCTGGCCCTGGAGCGTCCACTGCGCCTCTTCGAGCTTCTGCTGGATCGTCTGCTTGACCCCGGAGAGCCCGGTCTTCCACTCCTCCAGCGCCCGCCAGGCCCTCGCGGCCTTCGCCTCGTCCGCGGCGAGCCTCGTCTCCGCGCGACGACTCTTCGACACGGCGTTGTTGACCGCCAGATCGGCCTGCCAGGCGGCTCGCCGACCACGCATCAGCTCCTCGGGATTCTCCGCGAACAGCATCTGCGCGGTGTACGGCACCCCGCCGCCCTCGCGGTACTGGGCGCGCGCGATCCGGCCGAGGTCGGCGTTCAGCACCGCGATCTGCTTCCGCTCCCGCGCGAGCAGCTTCTCCAGCCGCCGCGCCTTCGTCTTCTGCGCCTCCGCCGCCTGCCGCCCCGCCTCGTACCGCCGCGTCGCCACCGCCGCTTCCTCGAACAGCCTCGCCACCCGCGCGCTGACGCCTTCCTCGCTGTGCGTACCCGGCACCCCACCGCCATCGCCTTCGGCCACTGTCGGCCGGGCCACGACGATCACCGAGGCACAGAGCACCACGGCGACGAACAGCGGGTGTCGGCGAGAGAAGCGCATAACA
Organism: Streptomyces phaeolivaceus; assembly: GCF_009184865.1. Taxonomy (NCBI): domain Bacteria; kingdom Bacillati; phylum Actinomycetota; class Actinomycetes; order Kitasatosporales; family Streptomycetaceae; genus Streptomyces; species Streptomyces phaeolivaceus. The sequence goes on from NZ_CP045096.1 coordinate 5,027,621, forward strand.
GCGATCGTGGCCCGCCCCGCCGCCGCAGTCCTGTTCGAGTCGTACGGCTGGGGGACGCGGTGCCCCGGACGGGCCAAGGGCCTGGGCCGAACAGGGGCCAAGACACACGGTGTTCGGCGCGGAGACTTGCGTGAGAGACCAACTTCCGCGAGACAGCCCCGGCCGGAAGAGCCGCTGGGGCCGGCCGGACACCCGGCTGGCCCCAGCCGCGGCCCCGCCCCTCGGACTCTCCTCGGCGCGGCCACGCGGCGCTCGGCTCAGACCGCGGCCAGCAGTTCGCCCGCCGCCTCCCGCTCCACCATCGCCCGCAAGGGCCCGTCCATCAGGACCAGTTCCGCGTATGTGCCGCGCTGCACGACGTGTCCCTCCGCGAGCACGACGACCTCGTCCACGGCGTCGAGGCCGGCCAGCCGGTGGGTGATCAGCAGGGTCGTACGGCCCTCGGTGGCGGCCAGCAGATCCGCGGTGAGCGCGTCGGCCGTCGGCAGGTCCAGGTGTTCGGCGGGCTCGTCGAGGACGAGGACCGGGAAGTCGGCCAGCAGCGCGCGGGCGAGGGCGAGCCGCTGACGCTGGCCGCCGGACAGCCGGGCCCCGTGCTCGCCGATCAAGGTGTCCAGCCCGTCGGGCAGTTCGTCGGCCCAGTCGAGCAGCCGTGCCCGCGCGAGCGCGTCCCGCAGTTCCGCCTCGCCCGCGTGCTTCCTGGCGAGCAGCAGGTTCTCCCGCACCGAGCTGTCGAAGAGGTGCGCGTCCTGGGCGCACAGCCCCACGAGTCCCCGTACGGCGTCCCCGTCGAGCGCGTAGGCGTCCACGCCGCCCAGCGTGTACGTCCCTTCCCGTGCGTCCAGGAAGCGCAGCAGGACCTGCGCGAGCGTCGTCTTGCCCGCTCCCGAGACGCCCACCACGGCGATCCTGCGCCCCTGTTCGAGGGTGACGTCCAGCCCGACCAGCGCGTCTCGGTCCTGCCCGGCGTACCGCGCGCCGAGGCCTGTGAGCCGCAGCGGAAAGGGCGAGACCGGTGCTTCGGCAGGCGTCTCCGGTTCGCGTACGGGGTCGGGGGCGTCCAGCACCTCGTACACGCGCTCCGCGCTCCTGCGTACCCGCTGGCGGAACTGGACGGCCAGGGGCATCCCCAACACCGCCTCGAACGCGGCCAGCGGGGTGAGCACGACGACGGCCATGGCCACACCGCTCAGCCGCCCGTCGACGACGGCCTGTGCGCCGAAGAGCGCGGTGGCGGCGACGGTGAGCCCGGAGACGAGCGCGGTGAACCCGTCGCCGAGCGCGGTGGCGGTGGCGGCACGAGAGGCGATCCGGGTGAGCGCCCGGTCCGCGCGGCGCGCCTCGGCGGTACGGAGGGGCAGGGCGCCCGCGACCGTCAACTCGGCGGTGCCGGTGAGCAGATCGGCCACGCGGGTGGCCAGCACTCCACGGGCGGGCGCCAGCCGGTGCTCCGCCCGCCGGGCCACGGCTCCGGTCACGAGCGGCACCCCGGCCCCGGCCACGAGCAGCCCGACGGCGAGTACGGCACCGGCCTCGGGCAGCAGCCAGGCGGTGAACCCGACGGAGGCGGCGGAGACGGCCACCGCGGCCCCGGCGGGCAGCAGCCAGCGCACCCAGTAGTCCTGCAAGGCGTCCACATCGGCGACCAGCCTCGAGAGCAGGTCGCCGCGCCGGGTCGTCCGCAGCCCGGCGGGCGCCAGCCGCTCCAGTCTCCGATAGACGGCCACCCTTGTGTCGGCCAGCATCCGCAGCACCGTGTCGTGCGACACGAGCCGCTCCGCGTAGCGGAACACCGCCCGCCCGATCCCGAAGGCACGCGTCGCGGTCACCGCGACCATCAGATACAGCACCGGAGGCTGCTCCGAGGACCGCGAGATCAGCCACCCGGAGGTCGCCATCAGCCCGACGGCGCTGCCCAGCGCGAGACTGCCGAGCAGCAGGGCGAGGGCGAGCCGGCCCCGGCGCGGCCCGGCCATCCGGCGCACGCGGGTCAGTACACGTCCACCCTGTTCCAGCGGCAGATCCTCGCCGGGTGCCGATGCCAGGGCCTCCTGTCGTTCCGGCAGACGCGGCACGGCGGCCCCGTCGCGCCCGACGGCCGATGCCGCTCCGCGCCCCGGGATCTCCTCCAGCCGCACCACCCGGTCAGCCACCTCCAGCAGCGCCGGCCGATGGACCACCAGCAGTACCGTCCGGCCCACCGCCAGCCGTCGTACCGCCTCCACGACCTCCGCCTCGGTCTCCCCGTCCAGCGAGGCCGTCGGCTCGTCGAGGAGCAGCACGGACCGGTCGGCGAGGAACGCGCGGGCGAGGGCGAGTCGTTGCCGCTGTCCGGCGGAGAGACCGGCGCCGTCCTCACCGAGGACCGTCTCGGCCCCGGCGGGCAGCGCGTCCACGAACTCCAGCGCCCCCGCGTCGCCCAGCGCCCGCCGTACCGCCATGTCGTCCGCGTCAGGCCGGGCCAGCCGTACGTTCTCGGCGATCGACCCGGCGTACAGATGAGGCCGCTGCGGCACCCAGGCCACGTGTGAACGCCACTCGGCCAGGTCGAGCGAGGCGAGATCGGCTCCCCCGACCCGGACAGTGCCCGTTGTCGCCCGGGTGAACCCCAGCAGGACGTTCAGCAGCGTCGACTTGCCCACCCCGCTCGGCCCGACGAGGGCCACCGTCTCGCCGGGGGCCACGGTGAGGGAAACGCCCGAGACGGCGTCGTGTGTCCGACCGGGGTGGCGGACGGTCACCCCGTCGAAGTGGATGTCACCGGCGGACGGCACGACACCGGCACCGGGCTCCGGCACCGGTGTCTCCAGGACCTCGAAGATCTCCTCCGCCGCCGCGAGTCCCTCTGCGGCAGCGTGGAACTGGGCGCCCACCTGCCGGACCGGCAGATACGCCTCGGGGGCCAGCACGAGGATGACCAGCCCGATGTACAGGTCCATCTCACCGTGCACGAGCCGCATGCCGATGGTGACCGCGACCAGCGCGACCGAGATCGTCGCGAGCAGCTCCAGCGCGAAGGACGAGAGGAAGGCGATCCGCAGTGTCCGCATGGTCGCCTGGCGGTACTCGCCGGTGATCCGCTTGATCGACTCGGCCTGTGCCTTGGCCCGGCCGAACACCTTCAGCGTCGGGAGCCCGGCGACGACATCCAGAAAGTGCCCCGACAGCTGTGACAGCAGACGCCACTGACGGTCCATCTGCGAGCGGGTGGCCCAGCCGATGAGCACCATGAAGACCGGGATCAGCGGCAGCGTGCCGACGATGATCGCCGCCGACACCCAGTCCTCGGTGACGATCCGCGCGAGCACCGCGACGGGCACGACGACCGCGAGGCCCAACTGCGGCAGATAGCGCGAGAAGTAGTCGTCCAGTGCGTCCACCCCGCGAGTGGCGAGGGCGACCAGCGAGCCGGTGCGCTGCCCGCTCAGCCAGCCGGGCCCCAGCGCGGTGGCCCGCTCCAGCAGCCGTCCCCTCAACTCCGACTTCACCGCCGCGCTCGCGCGATGGGCAGCCAGTTCGGTGAGCCAGGAGACCAGGGCCCGCCCCAGCGCGACCGCCACCAGGAGCAGCAGAGGGGTGCGGAGTTCGGCGACCGGCATCTCGTGCTGGAAGGCGCCGACCACCACTTCGGCGATGAGCATGGCCTGCGCGATGACCAGCGCCGCCCCGACAACACCCAGGCCGACGACGACTACCAGGAACAGCCGGGTGGCACGGGCGTACCGCAGCAGTCGCGGGTCGATCGGTTTCACGTGAAACACCCTCTTCTCAGCGGGCATGTTTCACGTGAAACATGCCCCTTCGGCCTGAGATGGTGTGTTTCACGTGAAACATTGCCAAACACGCCACCTCAGGGGGACTCAGTGCGCCGACTCGGCGATGTGCTGGGTGCCGATCCGCTTGCGGAACACCCAGTACGTCCACCCCTGGTAGAGCATCACCACCGGCGTGGCGATCGCCGCACACCACGTCATGATCTTCAAGGTGTACGGACTGGACGAGGCGTTGGTGACCGTGAGGCTCCAGTCCGCGTTCAGCGAGGACGGCATCACATTCGGGAAGAGTGTCAGGAAGAGCATCGCGACGGCGGCCACGATGGTGACCCCCGACAGGGCGAACGCCCAGCCCTCGCGCCCCGCTCGAACCGCCACCAGCGCCGTCACAAGCGCCGCGACGGCCACCACCAGGGCGACCAGCGAGACGCCGTCACCTTTCTCGATCTGGGTCCAGAGCAGGAAGATCAGCGCCAGCCCGGCGGTCGCGGCACCGACGCGCAGCGCCAGCTTCCGCGCCCGCTCCCGGATGTCCCCGACGGTCTTGAGACCGACGAACACCGTGCCGTGGAAGGTGAAGAGCGTCAGCGTGACCAGGCCGCCCAGCAGCGCGTACGGGTTGAGCAGATCGGCGAGGTTGCCCACGTACTCGAAGTCGCGGTCGATCTTGACTCCGCGCACGATGTTGGCGAAGGCCACGCCCCAGAGGAACGCGGGGAGCAGCGAGGTCCAGAAGATCGCCGTCTCCCAGTTGCGCTGCCACCTCTCCTCGGGCCGCTTCACGCGGTACTCGAAGGCGACACCCCGGACGATCAGGCAGACCAGGATGAGCAGCAGCGGCAGGTAGAAGCCGGAGAAGAGGGTGGCGTACCACTCGGGGAAGGCGGCGAAGGTCGCGCCGCCCGCCGAGAGCAGCCACACCTCGTTGCCGTCCCAGACGGGTCCGATGGTGTTGATGAGGACCCGCTTCTCCGGACGGTTCCGGGCCAGCAGTTTGGTGAGGACACCGACCCCGAAGTCGAAGCCCTCCAGGAAGAAGTAGCCGATCCACAGGACGGCGATGAGGACGAACCAGACGTCGTGAAGTTCCATGACTGTGCTCCCTTGGCCCGGTGCGGCCTAGTACGAGAAGGCCATCGGCTTGTCGGCGTCACGGGAGTCGCCGCCGATCTTCGTGGGCGGGTTGAGGTCGGCCTCCGTCAGCTCGGGCGGCCCCGCCTTGACGTACTTCGCGAGCAGCTTGACCTCGACGACGGCGAGGATGGCGTACAGCGTGGTGAAGACGATCATCGAGGTGAGGATCTCGCCCTGGGAGACACCGGGGGAGACCGCGTCCTCGGTGCGCAGCACGCCGTAGACCACCCACGGCTGGCGGCCCATCTCGGTGAAGATCCAGCCCCAGGAGCTGGCGATCAGCGGGAAGCCCAGGGTCAGGACCGCGATGCGCCAGTACCACTTGGTGAGGGTCGGGCCGAGAGCCTTCTTCGGCAGCAGCACGAGATGCGGCACCTCGTCCTCGCCGACCCGGAGGTGCTGCGGCAGCAGGAACTTCTTGCGGGTGAGCCAGAGTCCGACCGTACCGATGGCGACGGACGCCATTCCGAAGCCGATCATCCAGCGGAAGCCCCAGTAGGCGACGGGGATGTTGGGCCGGTAGTCACCGGGCCCGAACTTCTCCTGCTCGGCCTTGTTGACGTCGTTGATGCCGGGGACGTACGACTCGAAGTCGTCGTTGGCGAGGAAGGACAGCAGGCCGGGGATCTCGATGGCGACCGTGTTGTGGCCCTTGTCGACGTCGCCGTAGGCGAAGACGGAGAAGGGCGCGGGCGCCTCGCCGTCCCACAGGGCCTCGGCGGCGGCCATCTTCATGGGCTGCTGCTTGAACATGACCTTGCCGAGCAGGTCGCCGCTGATCGCGGTGAGCATGCCGGCGACCAGCACGGTGACCAGACCGAGGCGCAGTGAGGTCTTCATCACCGGGATGTGCTTCTTGCGGGCCAGATGGAAGGCGGCGATGCCGACCATGAAGGCGCCGCCGGCGAGGAAGGCCGCCGAGAGGGTGTGGAAGACCTGGGTGAGCGCGGTGTTCTGGGTCAGGACGAGCCAGAAGTCGGTGAGTTCGGCCCGGCCCTTGGCCTCGTTGATCCGGTAGCCGACGGGGTGCTGCATCCAGGAGTTGGCCGCGAGGATGAAGTACGCCGACAGGATCGTGCCGATGGAGACCATCCAGATGCAGGCCAGATGGATCTTCTGCGGGAGCTTGTCCCAGCCGAAGATCCACAGGCCGATGAAGGTCGACTCGAAGAAGAAGGCGATCAGTGCCTCGAAAGCGAGCGGGGCCCCGAAGACATCACCGACGAAGCGCGAGTAGTCGGACCAGTTCATGCCGAACTGGAACTCCTGCACGATGCCGGTGACGACACCCATCGCGATGTTGATCAGGAAGAGCTTGCCCCAGAACTTGGTGGCCTTGAGGTACTTCTCCTTCCCCGAGCGCACCCACGCGGTCTGCAGGCCTGCCGTGAGCGCGGCGAGCGAGATCGTGAGGGGGACGAAGAGGAAGTGGTAGACGGTCGTGATGCCGAACTGCCATCGCGCCAGAGTCTCCGGCGCCAGAGCGAGGTCCACGTCTTCTCCTTACATGCCGTGGCACTGCGGCAGTTTGTCCCGCCTGGCACGTACATCTCAGACAAACGGGACGAGCTTGTGAACGCGTTCACATTCACAAGCAATTATGACGCATGCCCGTTCGAGGTGTGAGCGTGGGGTCCAAAAAAGCAAGGGGCCCGGAGGAAAATCCCCGAACCCCCTGGTCAGAGCCTCCTAGAGCTCCTTGCGGAAGGTCTCCGTCACCTTGAGGAAGATGTCGTTCGCCTCGGTCTCGCCGATCGTCACCCGCACACCCTCGCCCGGGAACGGCCGCACCACGACCCCGGCCTGCTCACACACCCCGGCGAACTCGACCGTGCGCTCCCCCAGCCGCAGCCACACGAAGTTCGCCTGTGTCTCCGGCACCGTCCAGCCTTGACCGCGCAGCGCCTCGACGACCCGGTTCCGCTCGCAGACCAGCGAGCCGACCCGTCCGAGGAGCTCGTCCTCCGCGCGCAGCGAGGCGACCGCGGCGTCCTGTGCGAGTTGGCTCACACCGAACGGCACAGCGGTCTTGCGCAGGGCCGCCGCCACCGGCTCATGAGCAATCGCGAATCCCACCCGGAGTCCGGCGAGACCGTACGCCTTGGAGAAGGTGCGCAGCACACAGACGTTCGACCGCTCGCGGTAGAACTCGACGCCGTCCGGCACCTCGACATCCCGCACGAACTCGCGGTACGCCTCGTCCAGCACCACCAGCACATCGCCGGGCACCCGGTCGAGGAAGCGCTCCAGCTCCGCCCGGCGGACCGCCGTCCCCGTCGGGTTGTTCGGGTTGCAGACGAAAATCAGACGGGTCCGGTCGGTGATCGCGTCCGCCATCGCGTCCAGGTCGTGCACATCGCCCGGCGTCAACGGCACCTGGACGGACGTGGCCCCGCTGATCTGGGTGATGATCGGGTACGCCTCGAACGACCGCCAGGCGTAGATCACCTCGTCGCCGGGCCCCGAGGTCGCCTGCAGCAGCTGCTGGGCGACACCGACCGAGCCGGTGCCCGTGGCCAGGTGGGTGACCGGCACCCCGAAACGGTCCGCCAGCTCGTTCATCAGCCCCGTGCACGCCATGTCCGGGTACCGGTTGAAGGCCGCCGCCGACCCGGTCACGCTCTCCAGCACGCCGGGCAGCGGCGGATAGGGGTTCTCGTTGGAGGACAGCTTGTACGCCACCGGGCCGCCCGCCGCGGCCGGCTTGCCGGGCTTGTACGTGGGGATCCCTTCCAGCTCGGCTCGCAGCTTGGGGCTCGTCTCGCTCACCGCAGTCCTCCTCGTCGACGTAATGCTTCTCACCTTATGAGGATTCGGCGCCCCTGCGAATGGCCTGTGGACAACCGCGTCCGCCCCTCTCGGCGCGCATCCGCTGCTCCTCATCCACGCCACAACCGCCCCATCCGCCCCACGGGCATCAGCGCACGAAGGTGTACGAAACAGGGGGCGCGCCGTTCGCGGGCGTACGCGCCGGTGGCTCACGCCGTGGCGCGCATCACCCGTGCAGGTGAGTTGAGACCTCTTCGAAACATCAGCTACTTGGCAGGCCCATGCGCGTCGACAAGTCACGTACTGGCATTGGATCGTTCAACTCCCTTGCAATGCAAGGAAATTGCCCCCTTCCGACCTTGCAGAAACGTGCCTGTCAACGAGTGCATATGCGTCCGCACTACCCCACCGCATGAGCCCTACTATCGGCTCGCCATGACAGCAGCAGGGAAGCACCAGGTGAGCCGCGCGGAAACTCCCCGCCGAGGCAGCCGGTCGGGCCGGGCGGGCATCCGGGACGTAGCCGCCGCCGCCGGAGTCTCCATCACGACCGTTTCCGACGCCCTCAACGGCAAGGGCCGGCTCCCGGACGCCACCCGACGCCATGTACGCGAGGTCGCCGACCGACTTGGCTACCGCCCCTCGGCGGCAGCCCGAACCCTCAGAACCGGCAAGTCCGGCCTCATCGGCCTGACCGTGACCACGTACGGGGATGAACCTTTCACCTTCACCGAGTTCGCGTACTTCGCGGAAATGGCGCGGGCCGCCACCTCGGCCGCGCTGGCCCGGGGCTACGCCCTGGTCATCCTCCCCGCGACCTCGCGCCACGACGTGTGGTCGAACGTGGCCCTGGACGGCACCGTGGTCATCGACCCCTCCGACCACGACCCGGTCGTCAGCGAACTGGTCCGCCAGGGCTTACCGGTGGTCTCCGACGGCCGTCCGGCCGGCACGCTGCCGGTCACCGCGTGGGTCGACAACGACCACGAGGCCGCCGTCCTCGGCATCCTCGACCACCTCGCCGACGCGGGAGCCCGCCGGATCGGACTCCTCACGGGCACGACGACGGACACCTACACCCATCTCTCCACCAGCGCATACCTGCGGTGGTGCGAGCGTGTGGGCCAGGATCCGGTGTACGAGGCCTATCCGGCGCACGATCCGTGCGCCGGAGCCGTCGCCGCCGACCGGCTGCTGGCCCGTCCGGACCGCCCGGACGCGGTCTACGGCCTCTTCGACCCGAACGGCACCGATCTGCTGGCCGCCGCCCGGCGGTACGGCCTGCGCGTCCCCGACGACCTGCTGCTCGTCTGCTGCAGCGAGTCCACCGTGTACGCGACCACCGAACCGCCGATCACCACGCTCTCACTCAAGCCGCGCCGGATCGGCACGGCTGTGGTCCAGCTCCTCATCGACGCCATCGAGGGGGTCGAATCGGACCAACCGGTCGAGCAGGTGATACCGACGGAGCTGATCGTGCGGACCTCTTCCCAGCGGCGTCCACCGCGCAGGACGGTCAGCCCGCCACGATCACCCGAAGAGGGTTGACGCCCCGCTTGAGGATCCGAATGGGAATTGGGCGGGGAGAGCCCCGCCCAATTCGGGAGAAAACCGCGGTGAACTGGGGCCCTGCGCCATTTCACCACCCCTGGGTCATCACATGGCGCGATCCGCATTCCTATGATGGGCGCACACACTGCGGGCCGCTGCGACCAGGCGGTCCGATGCGGTGCAGACGCGGGCGATGGTGGTGGAGGGGTCGATGACTCAGGGGGCCGGTCAGGGACCCGAGGTGCGGACGCCGACGGTGCGCGATTTCCGCGTGCCCGCGTACGTCCACGAGGCCGGTCCGTACGGACACACCACGGACCCGGGCGAGGCCTCCCGGCCCGCCACCGAGGAGGCCGAGGGCTACCCCGAGGGGTACACCCCGACCCAGCGGGACCTCCCGGTGATCAACCGGGGTGACACGCTTCAGGTCGTGATCGACCCGGAGGCCACCGCGGCCGAGCAGTCCTCCCGGCCGAGTCCCCTGTTCGTCGTCGGGGACGTCCACGGCTATCTCGACGAGCTCCTCGCCGCACTCCGCGAGAAGGGCCTCGTCGACGCCGCGGGCAACTGGTCGGCGGGCACCGCCCGGCTCTGGTTCCTCGGCGACTTCACCGACCGGGGCCCGGACGGCATCGGCGTCATCGACCTCGTGATGCGACTGTCCGCCGAGGCCGCCGCCGCCGGCGGCTACTGCAAGGCCCTCATGGGCAACCACGAGCTGCTGCTGCTCGGCGCCAAGCGGTTCGGCGACACTCCCGTCAACTCCGGGGCGGGCACCGCCACCTTCCAGGCCGCCTGGCTTCTCAACGGCGGCCAGAAGACCGACATGGACCGCCTCCAGGACCACCACCTCCAGTGGATGGCCCGTCTGGACGCCATGGAGGAGGTCGACGGCCACCTCCTGGTGCACTCCGACACGACCGCCTACCGCGACTACGGCGACTCCATCGAGGCGGTCAACGACACCGTCCGCGAGACGATCACGCGCAACGACCCGGACGAGGTCTGGGACCTCTTCCGCAAGTTCACCCGGCGCTTCTCCTTCCGCGACGAGGGCGGCGCCGATGCCGTGCGCTCGCTGCTGGAGACCTACGGCGGCAACCGCATCGTCCATGGCCACAGCCCCATCCCGTATCTCCTCGGCGAGGTCGGCTCGGAGGACGGCGAGGACGGCACGGGGCCTTCGGTCGACGGACCGTACACCTATGCGGAAGGCTTGGCCGTCGCCATGGACGGCGGCGTGACCATGGCCGGAAAGCTGCTGGTCCAGGAACTCCCACTGCGTACCTGAGCCGTCAACGGGCAGGCGTCTCCTGTCGGAAGACTTCGCCGGTCAGGGTCCAATTTCTTCAAACCCCCTGTCACCGCCTGCCGTCACCGCTCTACCATCGGCTTATCCGTAGCAGGCTCCCCTCCGTTTCTGCCCGACGGCTCGTCAGCATGCCGAGCCACAAGCCCTACGGAGCATCGGGGGATGCACATGAACAGCGTTCCGCAGCACCTGCTCAGTGAGGACCGCCAGGAGTACGAGCGGATCCTCGGAGAGGCGCTGCGCTCCGCACCACACCGCCCGGAATTCGCCGCCGGACTCCAGCGACTCAACCCCGAACAACTGCGCACCATGGCACTCAACGCCACGGCGATCATCACGGCCGCGGCGGCGGCCGAATACCAGTACTACGTCAAGGTCCGCGACGAGTTCCGCAGCCCGTCGTCGGCCACCGCACCGGCCCGGGAGGGAACCTCGTCCGGTTCCAGCGAGCCGGACGGCAGCGCCGTGGGACTCGCGACCACCATGGGCGAGGTCACCGAGGCGGCCGGCGCGGGCGCCGGTGCCATCGCCGCGGTGCTCGCTCCCGTCCTCGCCGGAACCGCCGCGGTGCTGTTCCTGCTCGTCGGGTACGTCATGAAGGTGCTCGACCCCGAGCGGGCGATCGCCGAGACCCTGCTCACCACCGGCTGGGTCTTCGGTGCGGTCACCGCGGCGGCGATCCTGGTGGCCGCCATCGGCCTTCTGCTCACCGCCCTGCGGAACAACGCCACCGCCCTCCTCAACGACGGCGCCCGCAGCGAGCTCAACGAGGAGGTGACCCGCGCCAGGGAGGCCTGGCGCGAAACCCTCCTGGAGCGCGGCATCCTGCCGTTCCTCCGCGACGCCCTCGCGAACCCAGGCCCGGCGCTGCTGAGCGAGCCGGACCGCCCGACCCCGCCCAGCCGCATGCCGAACCTCGGCTACAACCGCCCGAGCTTCAGCAGCAGCCCGGACAGCAGCAGCGCGGGCTCCCGCGCCGGCTACAGCAGCCCGGACTTCTCCAGCCCGGACTTCGGCGGACCGGAGCACCAGCCCGAGTAGCCCCCGGGCCCCGGCCGTCGCCCCGGGAGCCACCGGGCTTCGGCGGCCACCCGGCACGCCCCCGGTCCCGGCCGGGACCGGCCCGGCCGCACGGCACCGCCATCCGCGGCGGCGGGCTCTCCCGGCAACAGCCCGGAAGAGCACCGCTCGTCGCACGGCAGCGGCAGCGGCAGCGGCAGCGGCAGCGGCAGCGGGCACTAACCACGTCCGCCGTCCCCGCGTGCCGTGAGGCGCCCGCCACGAGCCTCCGACGCCGCTCAGTCCGCCATCGGCAGATAGACCCGGTTCCCCGCGTCCGCGAACTCCTTGGACTTCTGAGCCATACCCGCCTCGATCTCCGCCCGCGAACCGCCGTGTTCACGACGGATGTCCTGGGAGATCTTCATCGAGCAGAACTTCGGCCCGCACATGGAGCAGAAGTGAGCCGTCTTGGCCGGCTCGGCCGGGAGGGTCTCGTCGTGGAACTCACGGGCCGTGTCGGGGTCGAGGGCCAGATTGAACTGGTCCTCCCAGCGGAACTCGAAGCGGGCGTCCGACAACGCGTCGTCCCACTCCTGTGCGCCCGGATGTCCCTTGGCGATGTCCGCCGCATGGGCCGCGATCTTGTAGGTGATGACGCCGGTCTTCACGTCGTCACGATTGGGCAGTCCCAAGTGCTCCTTGGGCGTGACGTAGCAGAGCATCGCGGTGCCCCACCACGCGATCATCGCGGCACCGATGCCTGAGGTGATGTGGTCGTACGCCGGCGCGACGTCCGTGGTCAGCGGGCCGAGCGTATAGAACGGAGCCTCATCGCAGATCTCCTGCTGAAGGTCGATGTTCTCCTTGATCTTGTGCATCGGGACATGTCCCGGGCCCTCGATCATGGTCTGTACGTTCAAACGCTTCGCGATCCGGTTGAGTTCCCCCAGCGTGCGCAACTCCGCGAACTGCGCCTCGTCGTTGGCGTCCGCGATGGAGCCCGGCCGAAGACCGTCGCCGAGGGAGTACGTGACGTCGTAGGCGGCGAGGATCTCGCACAGTTCCTCGAAGTTGTCGTAGAGGAACGACTCCTTGTGGTGCGCCAGACACCAGGCCGCCATGATCGATCCGCCGCGCGAGACGATGCCGGTCTTGCGGTTCGCGGTGAGCGGCACATACGAGAGGCGCACGCCCGCGTGCACCGTCATGTAGTCCACGCCCTGCTCGGCCTGCTCGACGACCGTGTCCTTGTAGATCTCCCAGGTCAGTTCCTCGGCCTTGCCGTCGACCTTCTCCAGCGCCTGGTAGAGCGGCACCGTGCCGATAGGGACGGGGGAGTTGCGCAGCACCCATTCACGGGTGGTGTGGATGTTCCGGCCGGTGGACAGGTCCATGACCGTGTCGGCGCCCCACCGGGTCGCCCAGGTCATCTTCTCGACCTCCTCCTCGATGGAGGAGGTGACTGCGGAGTTGCCGATGTTGGCGTTGACCTTCACCAGGAACCGCTTGCCGATGATCATCGGCTCGATCTCCGGGTGGTTCACGTTCGCGGGCAGCACGGCCCTGCCCGCTGCGATCTCCTCACGAACCACCTCCGGCGAGACGTTCTCCCGTACGGCCACGTACTCCATCTCGGGGGTGATCTCCCCGCGTCGTGCGTACGCGAGCTGGGTCACCGCCCGGCCGTCCCGGCTCCGGCGCGGCTGGCGCGGCCTTCCCGGGAACACGGCGTCGAGGTTGCGCAGCCCGCCGCGCGGCGAGGTGTGCTTGATCCCGTCGTCCTCGGGGCGGACAGGACGGCCCGCGTACTCCTCGGTGTCTCCCCGAGCGATAATCCAATTCTCTCGCAGGGGGAGCAGCCCCCGCCTGACGTCGGTCTCCGCGCTCGGATCGGTGTACGGACCGGAGGTGTCGTACAGGGTGACGGACTGTCCATTGGTGAGGTGCACCTGGCGGACCGGCACCCGCAGATCGGGGCGCGAGCCCTCGATGTACGCCTTGTGCCAGCCGATGGACTTCCCGGCCTCCAGGGGCTGTTCTCCCTGGTTCGCTTCGCCCTCGGACGCGGCGGAAGACCCGTCCGTCTGGCTGGAGGCAGGCGTGCGTGTGTCCTCGATGGTCATGAGACCTACTCCCTACGCCGGCATTACCCGGTAACAGGTTCAGCGGTCGACGCAGCGATTTCCGCCCGACGATGTTCCACGTGAAACATCGCGTCTGCGGAGGTCAGCGCCCTCTCAGCCCGGTGCTCCGAGCTCCCGCGTGTGCAAAGGTGCCTCCACGCTAGCGGCAGATGTGGCGCGGTGAACAGTGGGCATCGCTCGTTCTTGCGATGATCGGTCGGTGACGACGACGCAGCAGCCCCCGCCTCCGCCCCCCGAGCCGCCTCACGGCCATGGCCCCGGAAACGGCCACGGGCATGGCTCCGACGGTGGCCATGGCTACGGTTCCGGGGGCGGCCACGGCTCCGGAAGCGGGCATGGCTCCGGTGACGGACATGGCTCCGACCCGTCCTCCGGCGGCGGCCACGGCCATTCCCACAGCCACAGCCATGGGCCCGCCGCGCCCGTCTCCCTGCACCTGCGCAAGGTCATCGCGGCGGTGCTGATCCCCTTCGCGACCGCGGTCGTCGTGGGTCTCGTCGTGCTCTGGCCCGGCGGCGCCCCGGCCCATGAGCGCACCGGTGTGGGCTTCGACCGGCAGACCCAGCAGGCCACCGTCACCAAGGTCGACGAGGTCGACTGCTCGTCGGTGAACGCCTCGGGCGACACCCCGACCGGCGACACGTCCACCGCCGAGGGCTCGTCCGCCCAGCAACAGGCCAACGGCGCCTGCAAGAAGGCCACTGTCCGGGTCGACACCGGCGACGACAAGGGCCGTACGTTCACGGAGATCGTTCAGCCGGACCAGTCACGGCAGTTGGAGGAGGGGCAGGAGGTCGTCGTCGCGTACGAACCCGCCGCGCCCAAGGACCTGCAGTACTCGGTCACCGATGTGAACCGGAAGTTCCCGATGGCTCTGCTCGCCGGGATCTTCGCGCTCGCCGTCGTGGTGGTGGGCCGGATGCGCGGTGTCATGGCCCTGGTGGCACTGGCCATCAGCTTCCTGGTGCTGACCCTCTTTATCCTGCCGGCCATCCTTCAGGGCTCGAATCCCCTGGTCGTGGCGGTGGTCGGGGCCAGCGCCATCATGCTGATCGCCCTCTACATGTGCCACGGGCTCTCGGCCCGGACCTCCGTGGCGGTGCTCGGCACCCTGATCTCGCTGCTGCTGATCGGCCTGCTGGGATCGGGGTTCATCGGCTGGGCCTATCTGACGGGCAACACGGACGACAACACCGGTCTGATCCATGGGCTGTACCCGACGATCGACATGAGCGGTCTGCTGCTCGCGGGCGTCATCATCGGCTCGCTCGGTGTGCTCGACGATGTGACGGTCACCCAGACGTCGGCGGTCTGGGAGTTGCACGAGGCCAATCCGGCGATGGGCCGACGGGATCTGTACCGCGCGGGCATCCGCATCGGCCGGGATCACATCGCGTCGGTGGTCAACACGCTCGTGCTCGCCTACGCCGGTGCCGCGCTGCCCCTGCTGCTGCTCTTCTCGATCGCGCAGAGCAGTGTCGGTACGGTCGCCAACAGCGAGCTCGTCGCCGAGGAGATCGTGCGCACGCTCGTCGGCTCGATCGGCCTGGTGGCCTCGGTGCCGTTGACCACCGCGCTGGCCGCCCTGGTCGTCTCCGCCGACCGCCCGGGTACCCCGGAAGCGGCGACCGTGCCCGCTCCGGCGCGTGGGGGAAGGGGCCGACGCCGCAAGCGCTGAAGCGTTACGGCACCCCGCCGCCGTAACGTTCAGCCCGCGCTCTGCTCCTCCGCCAGGATGCGGTCCAGAGCCTCGTCGAGCAGTGTGTCGAAGTCGGCGAGGGAACGCTCCTGCCCGAGCGGCACGAGCTTGTCCGTACGGTCCAGGAAGGCCACCAGCGGCGCCGTGCCGACCCGGAACATCGCCTGGTCGGTGCCCACTTGGAGCCGGATCAGCACCTCGCCGAACGATTCCGGGTCGGCGGGCGCGATATGGACGTCCCCGTCCCCGCACGGCCGCCCCACCCCGTCGATGAGCAGCTCCCGCCCGAAGGCCCAGGTCACCGGGGCATCGCCGGGCAGGTGGAAGGTCAGCCGCACGGCATAGGGATCACAGGTCTCGTAACGCAGCTCCACCGGGATGCGGAAGGAGAGCTCCTCCGAGACGAGGAAGCTCATCATGACCTCTGCCTGTACCGACTCGCGCATCGCCTACCCCGCCGTGTTCGTCGACTGGCCAGGAATCATCTGCCTGACACTCCTGAAAGTTTGCTGAAAGTACACGGGAGATCACAAGGAGTGATTTTTCAGATGCTGATAGAGATCGCGAGTGTCCCTAGTAGCTTTCCGATCTCGGTCTGCAACTGGTGGGCGACGGGCAGCAGCCGGTCCGCCTGGTGCGAGGGCAGCGAGACGGCGAGGGTCCCGGCGGTCGTCCCCACGGTGATGGGAATCGCGGCGCAGACCGTCCCGAGGGCGTACTCCTGCCGCTCGACGACCGGTTCCATCCGCCCGATCCGGTCCAGGCGCCTCAGCAACGCCTCGTCGTCACGGACCGTGTACGGGGTGAGCGACTGCACCGGATGACGGTCCAGGTGATCGCGACGGGCCTCGTCGCCCAGCTGGGACAGCAGGCACTGTCCGATCGCGTGCGCGTGACCCGACTCACGGAAGTCGGCCCACTCCTCGACCGCAGGGGTGTTGGGGCTGTCGGCGACGCACATGACCTCGATCTCGCCGTCCCGGTAGATCGCGAAGTACACGGGCACGCCCAGGGCGTCCCGCCAGTGCGCCATCGCCTCGCCCACCGTGCTGCGACGTTTCTGCTGCGCTCCGCTGCTGCTCAGCCGCTCGGCCGCCTCACCGAGGAAGAACAGTCCCTTCTCCCGGCGCAGATAGCCCTCGTGGACCAGTGTGCGGAGCAGGTGGTAGGCCGTGGGCAGCGCGAGCCCGGCGTCCCTCGCCAACTGTTTGGCGGGCGCCCCGTGTTCTCGCTCGGCGACGGCCTCCAGCAGCCGCATCGCCCGCTGCACGGAGCCGATCAGGGTGCCGGAGTTCGCCTCCGACACGGTCGGCGACGCCGGTGACGGGATACGGGCCCCCCTTCCCGGACCGCGTCCGCGCGGTGCCACGGGGCCGGTGGGCCCCGCCGCGTGCGGCTGGATCCGGGCCGACGGTGTCAGGGGTTCTGCCTGCGTCGAGGGCGCCGACGAGAGCGTCCGCCCCCGTCGCGGCGGTGTGGAGGGAGGCTCGGGACGTCGCACGTTCTCCTCGCCGGGCGACGTACGTGGCTGCACGGGGGGAGCTGGGGCCTTCGAGGGCGTCGTACGCGGCGGTGGCGGCGGTAGCGGTGGCGGGACATGGGTCTCCACGGCCCGGACGCACGGCTGCTCGACGGCGGCTGTCGGCGTGGATCGAGGACCCGGCTGTGTGGGCGGAACGGCGCTCTGTGCCGTCCGGGAGCGCTGCCGGGCGGAGGGGGAGAGCGGTTCCGCGGGTGCGGTGTCAGCCGTGGCCAAGGGTCACTCCCGAAGCGCGAGGAGGGCCGCCCGTGCGGGGACACGGGAGGGAGATGGGCCGCCCGCGGGGGTCGAGCCCGCGACGAGTTCCCGGACTCTAGCCGCCCGTCACCGCTCACCGACGGCCCTGCGGGGAAACTTCCCTCGGGCGAGGGAACCTCACGTTCCTGTTACCGCCGCGCCCTGACCGGGCCTCACCCACTCACGCCTCAGCTGTTGCGTGGGGCTGACGCCTCACCAGTCGCCGCGCGAGGAGGAACCCGCCGTGAACTTCCTCACGACGTAGATCAGTCCGCCGACCAGTGCCACGAAGACCAGCACCTTGAAGAGCAGGCCCACCACGACCTGGACGACGCTGATTATCAGCCCTCCGAACACCAGCAGGGCGATGACCGGCACCGCGATCCACTTCACCCACCACGGCATCCCCGCGAAGATCTCCCGCATCGCCCTTGCTCCTTGTGTCTCCACCCGTCGCCCCGCCACCGGGGCACTGATTCCGGGCCTTCTGCCGTCCTGTCATTGATGCTAGGGCCGCGAGGGGGCCGTACGGGGGCTTCGCACCCCTTGTCCGTCCCTGATCGTCCCCCTAGGGAACACCGAAGCGGACGTCAGCCCTCCGGCGGAGAGAACACCACCACGACCCTCAAGTCCTCGGTGATGTGGTGGAACTTGTGGGCGACCCCGGCGGGCACGTACACGACACTGCCGCGCGCGACCTGGGTGGTCTCGAAGCCGACCGTGAGCGCGGCTCTTCCGCTCACCACCAGGTACACCTCGTCCTGGCTGTGGGGTTTCTGTGGGTCGAGTTCGCCGGCATCGAGTGCGTACAGGCCGACCGACATGTTCCGCTCGCGCAGAAACTGCAGGTAGGCACCGTCATTGGCGGCGCGCTCCGCCTCCAGTTCATCCAACCGGAATGCCTTCATCGACTTAGTCGCCCCTGCCCAGTGCTCGTACCGATCGCTTCTGCCACGATCAGACACATGATGAATTTCCTAGTCAAGACGATCGCCAACGCCGGCGCCCTCGCAGTAGCCGTCTGGTTGCTCGACAAGATCACACTCACCGGGGACAGCACGGGCAAGAAGGTCGGCACACTGCTGCTGGTCGCTCTTGTCTTCGGCCTGGTCAACGCGTTCGTCAAGCCGCTCGTGAAGCTGCTGACCCTCCCGCTGTTCATAGTGACGCTCGGGCTGTTCACGCTGATCGTGAACGCCCTGATGCTGCTGCTCACCTCGTGGCTCGCTGATGTGTTCGACCTGAGTTTCCATGTGGAGGGCTTCTGGACCGCCGTGCTCGGCGGCCTGATCATCTCGATCGTCTCCTGGGCACTCTCTCTCGTTCTGCCCGACGGGGACTGAGGGTCCGGCATGACCTACCGCGTCTGTTTCGTCTGCACCGGCAACATCTGCCGCTCCCCGATGGCCGAGTCCGTGTTCCGCGCACGCGTCGAGGAGACCGGACTCGACGGCCTGGTCGAGGTCGACAGCGCGGGCACCGGAGGCTGGCACGAGGGCGACCCCGCCGATCC
Organism: Streptomyces phaeolivaceus; assembly: GCF_009184865.1. Lineage (NCBI taxonomy): Bacteria > Bacillati > Actinomycetota > Actinomycetes > Kitasatosporales > Streptomycetaceae > Streptomyces > Streptomyces phaeolivaceus. The sequence continues at coordinate 5,046,295 of NZ_CP045096.1, forward strand.
GCGCACCGTCTCCGTCCTGGAGGCGAACGGCTACCCCGGCCACCACGCGGCCCGGCAGTTCCAGACCTCCTGGTTCGCCCGCCTCGACCTCGTCATCGCCCTCGACGAGGGCCACCTCAAGGCCCTGCGCCGCCTGGCGCCGACCTCGGCGGACGCGGACAAGATCCGGCTACTGCGCTCCTACGACCCGGCCGCGGGGGACGACCTCGACGTTCCGGACCCCTATTACGGGGGCATGGACGGCTTCGAGGAGTGTCTGGAGCTCGTGGAGGCGGCGAGCCCCGGTCTGCTGGCCGCCGTACGCGAGAAGGTGGAGGGACGGGTCGTATGAGCACGGAGAACCCCGCCGCGGGTCCCGGAGACGGCACCCGCGCGGTGCGGGCCGGGCTGCCCGAGCCCGTCAAGCACGAACCGACCCTCCCCGGGCCGGTCTTCGCCGCCCACTACCACCTGCCGGGCGAGCCGACCGGCCCGTACGCCTACGGGCGCGACCAGAACCCCACCTGGACGCTTCTGGAGCGCGCCGTCGGCGAACTGGAGGCACCCGGCCGGGAAGACGTGGAGACGGCCGTCTTCGCCTCCGGGATGGCCGCGATCTCGGCCGTCCTCTTCTCTCAGTTGCGTACGGGCGATGTGCTCGTCCTGCCGAGCGACGGCTATAACGTGCTGCCGCTGGCCGGTGAGCAGCTGCGCGCGTACGGCGTCGAGGTGCGCAGCGCCCCGACGGGCGGGGACGCCCAGCTCGACGCTCTCGACGGCGCCACGCTGCTGTGGATCGAGACGCCGTCGAATCCGGGGCTGGACGTGTGCGACATCCGGCGGCTGAGCGAAGCGGCACACGCGCGTGGCTGTCTCGTGGCCGTCGACAACACCCTGGCCACCCCTCTCGGGCAGCGGCCGCTGGATCTGGGCGCCGACTTCGCCGTAGCCAGCGGAACCAAGCAGCTGACCGGGCACGGGGACATCCTCCTCGGGTACGTCTCCGGGCTGGATGCCTCACTGATGACCGCGGTACGACGGTGGCGCAAGATCGTCGGGGCGATCCCGGGCCCGATGGAGGCCTGGCTCGCGCACCGTTCGCTCGCCACGCTCCAACTGCGGGCCGACCGGCAGAACGTGAACGCCCTGGCGGTGGCCGAGGCGCTCAAGGGCCGGCCCGAGGTCAGCGGGGTGCGCTATCCGGGGCTGCCCGACGATCCCTCGCACAAGATCGCCTCGCAGCAGATGCGGCGCTTCGGGTGCGTGGTCTCGTTCACGTTGCCCACGCGCGCGCGTGCCGACCGATTCCTCGACGCGCTCCGCCTCGTGGACGACGCCACGAGCTTCGGCGGGGTGCGCTCCACCGCCGAGCGGCGCGGCCGGTGGGGAGGCGACGCGGTTCCGGAAGGCTTCATCCGCTTCTCCGCCGGTGCGGAGGACACCGACGATCTCGTGGCGGATGTGCTGCGTGCGCTCGCGGTGGCTACCGATTAGTACTCCGCTACGCACAACGGACGGTCCGAGCCTCCCCCCTCGTGGCTCGGACCGTCCCCGGTTCCGCGCGCGAAGAACCGCGCAAACAAGGCTAGTTGACTCTGTGTCAGTGTCCAATCACAGTAGCGACAGAGACCTATCGACTTATTTATAGTTGGGCGCTCCGAGCGCGGCGAAGGGAGGAGCGGCCATGGATCTGGCCTTACTGCGAACGTTCGTGACCGTGCACCGGGCCGGTTCCTTCACCCGCGCCGCCGCTCTGCTCGGTCTCTCGCAGCCGGCCGTCACCTCACAGATACGCACGCTGGAACGCCAGTTGGGCCGCCCGCTCTTCCTGCGCCAGGCCCGGGGCGTGACCCCGACGACCATCGGCGACGAACTCGCCCACAAGGCGGCGCCGCATCTCGACGCGCTGGTGGAGATCGCCGAGACCGGCCTCGACGACGACTCCTCCTTACGGACCCTGCACCTCGCCGGCCCACCGGAGTTCACCGCCGAACGCGCCCTGCCCGCCCTCACCGAGCTGACCGGGGACGACGGCCAGGGCTTCGCACTGCGGGTCTCCTTCGGCAACTCCGACGAGGTGCTGGACGGCCTCGCCGCCGGGCACAACGACCTGGCCATCACCACCGCCCAGCCGCGCGGTGCCCTGCTCACCGCGACTCCCCTCTGCGACGAGGAACACGTCCTGGTCGCCGCCCCGCGCTGGGCGGACGAGACGGACCCCGGCAGACTGCGCCGCAAGGAGGCGCACACGCTGGAGGCCCTCCCCGTCGTCGAGGTACACGAGTCACTGCCCTTCATCACGCGCTACTGGGCCTCGGTCTTCGACGCCCGGCCCGCCGCGTCCGGCACGGTCGTCGTCCCGGACCTGCGCGCAGTCCTGGCCTGTGCGATCTCGGGCGCCGGACTGGCAGTGCTGCCCCGCTATCTGTGCGCCGCCGCCCTGGATCGCGGCGACATCGTCGCCCTGCTCGACCCTGCGGTTCCCCCGCTGCGCACCTACTTCCTGGTCGTGCGCACCGGCACCCTGGCCATGCCGCACATCGCACGGGCGCACGAGTGGCTGTTGGAGGCCGCGGCGACCTGGACCTGAGGCGGCCCCGGAGCCCCTCGCCGGCGGCGAGCAGCGGTGGTGGCTCGCGTGTCGCCGCCGGGCTGCGTCTCTTCCTCGCCCCCGCGATGTTTCACGTGGAACATGCAGGGCCACATTTCTCCCATGACCGTACGACCCGTGGTCAAGCGCACCGCCCGCGCCGTTCTGCTCGACGGCGACGACTTGATCCTGATCAAGCGGACCAAGCCGGGCATGGATCCCTACTGGCTCACGCCGGGCGGCGGTGTCGAGCCGGAGGACACCACCGTCGTCGACGCGCTCCACCGCGAAGTGCACGAGGAACTCGGCGCCAAGATCACCGATGTGGTGCCCTGCTTCGTGGACACCGTCGAGCACATCGGCGAGGACGGCGGCGCCACCGGCGTGAAGGTCCAGCACTTCTTCGTCTGCCGCCTGGAGTCCATGGACCCCTCGAAGCGGCACGGCCCCGAGGTGGACGAGCCCCTGGGCGAGTACGAGATCGTGCGCATCCCTTTCACCCGGGTCGGCATCGCCTCCGTGCACCTAGTCCCGTTGTCCCTGCGGCACTACCTGGACGGCAACATCGAGGGTGTACGGGCGATGCACGCGCCCGACCTTGGCTGATCCGGCCGCCGACCGCTCGCGGCGCAGAGCACGGCGGTCAGTCTCCGGAGGCCACCAGATCCTCCACCGAGTCATGGCGTATCCGCTCCGCGGGGATGCCGGCGTCCTTCAGCGCGTCCACACCGCTGCGGATCATGCCGGGCGGGCCCGAGAGGTACGCGTCGTACCCGTTCCAGGGTCCGTGGTCCCGTATGGCGTCGGGCAGTTGGAGCAGCCCGTGCCGGTCCACGACCGGGCGGACCTCCAGCCAGGAATTGCTCTGCTGCAGCCGGAGCAGCGTGTCGAGGTCGTAGAGGTCCTGGCCGGTGCGGGCTCCGTAGAAGACCTCGACCGGGCGGTGCCTCCCGTGCTCGGCGACATCCTCGACGATGGCCTTGATGGGCGCGATACCGGTGCCGCCGCCCAGGCAGAGCAGTCCGCTGTCGCTGCTGTGGTCGACGGTCATCGCGCCGGCCGGCGGCCCCAGGCGCAGCACGTCACCGGGCCGGGCGCGGTGCACGAGCGAGTTGGAGACCCAGCCGGCGGAGATCGCCTTCACATGGAACGCCAGCAGTCCGTCGGAGCGGGGCGCCGAGGCGAACGAGTAGTGCCGCCAGATCCTCGGCCACCAGGGGGTCTCCAGGCTGGTGTACTGCCCGGCGAGGAAGGGGTACGGCTGGTTCGGACGGACGGTGATGACCGCCGTGTCCGCGGTTCTCAGATCGTGCGAGACGACCTCGGCCAGCCACCAGGGCGGGGAGCGCAGTTCGTCCGCCGCCGCCGCGTCGATCATCACCTGGGAGATCGTCGTGTACGTCCGGACCCAGGCCGCCTCGGTCTCCTCGTTCCAGCTCGCCTTGGCGTAGCGGCTCAGGGCGCCGATGAGGCACTCGCCGACGGCCGGATAGTGATCGGCCTGCGTGCCGTACTTGCGGTGGCCGCGACCGAGGTTCTGCAGATAGTCGACGAGGACCGGGGTGTTGTCGATGTGCTCGGCCGCGGTCAGCAACGCCTTGAGCAGGCGATCGCGCTGGGCGTCCATCGCCGGAGGGAACATCGACCGCAGCTCCGGGTGCTGGACGAAGAGCAGCGCGTAGAAGTACGAGGTGACCTTGTCGGCGACGGGCCCGATCTCGGCCATGGTCCGCCGGACGAGAACGGCGTCGGGGGAGGCGGGGGCTGTGGCAGCGGCCGTTGCCGGGTGGTCGGGGCGCCGGTCGGACACGGGTGCGTCGAAGACGGAACGTTCGGAACCGTGCTCCGCGACGGCCGGGGCGGGCTGGGGGCGTGGCGGGGCAGCGGTAGGAAGGTCCGCAGCGGTCTGTATTCGCTCCCGTGCGGCGCCTCCCTGGTTCTGCTGGGGGCGGCTCGGGGACTCCTGGGAACGCCCCACGGGCCGCAGGGCGGCGAGGCGATTGCCCTCGGGCTCCTGGTCTCCGCCGGGGGACGACGGCGACGTGCGCGGCGTGAACCAACCGCTTCCGTCGCTGTCCCCCGAAGTGCCGTTACCGGCCGACGTGGTGGTCGGAGCGTCCATGGTCTGCCTCGCCTCGAGCATCTTTCGGTCGATCTGCGCACGCCCCCAGTCGGAAGTCGCACGCTTTCCCCCGCGGACGGCCTTGCTTTTCCCCGTTCGTTCCCCGCCGACCAATGCGGCCACATTCAACCCGGGTTCCCGCTCCGTACGGACAAGTAGGTGAGAGTGTGACGCGAGCCGCAGCACTCACCCGCAGCGTTCCACGGCACACGAACGCCACCACCTCGTAACGGTAAACGCAGGTTCCCGATCTCCCTGTCCGGTTAGGCTGCATTGAGCTGCGTTCGCACCCCCGTCATGAGACGACTGCATCTCGCTTCGGACACGAACCGGACTCGACCCTACCGGTAGGGCCGCCACACACAAGTCCCCCCTTGCCGCACCGGGAATTCAATGGGGGCGAATCAGTAATTCCTTCAATTACCGGGCGCGGCACACCAATTCCTAGGCATCCCGCAGATCCTGCACCATGTGCGACTACATGGCCGACCCATGAGATACCGGTCGGCTTTCGCGGCGACCGAGATCGGCACAGTACCGAAGAGTTCCGCGTCGGAGAGAACCTGCCTGCACAGGTTTGCCCGGAGGTAGATGTTTCACGTGAAACATCCGTCCCCAACACTGTGCCCTTGTGTCCAAGATGGCCGGAACGGCGTACGTCCGACCGCAAACCAGTGGACGCCAAGGGCTCGTGTCGGCCAGCCTGACCTGCGTGTCGACACCTTCCCACGCCACTCTGCCCATCCGCCGTCTGACGCCTCGCGATCTCGCCGCCTGCGCCGATCTTTCCGAGGACCGTGGCTGGCCTCGGGAGGAGCACAAGTGGGGGCTTCTTCTGGCGGCCGGAACCGGGTACGGCATCGATGATCCCGCTGGGGGCCTTGTCACCGCCTGCGTGGTGACGGAGTACGGGCCGGCGGGCCGCCCGGATCTGGGTGCGATCGGCATGGTCCTGGTCGCCGAACGGCACGCCCGCCAGGGAATCGGCCGCCGTCTGATGCGCCATGTCGTGTCGGAGATGGGCACCACTCCGCTGACCCTGCACGCGACGCCGTACGGGCGTCCGCTCTATGAGGAGCTGGGCTTCAAGGTCACCGGACGGGCCGAGATGGTTCGCGGACGCTTCACACCGGGGGCACCCGGTCCAGCCGTCCTCACCCGCCCGGCCACGGCGGAGGACCTCACCGCGATCCTCCGACTCGACGAAGAGGTCTTCGGCACGGATCGCACCCACATCCTCACCCGCCTCCCCGCCTTCGCCGATCAGTTGCGCGTGGCCGAGGAGAACGGCCGGATCATCGGCTACACGGCCGCCTGGCCCAATATGGACGACCATGTCGTCGGCCCGCTGATCGCGCGTGACACAGAGACGGCGAAGGCGCTCATCGCCTCCTTGGCCGCCCGGACCGACCGCCCCCTGCGCACCGACATCGACGTACGCCACGAGGACCTGCTGGCGTGGGTGAAGGAACGCGGCCTGGCGTCGATCGCCTGCAACTCGGTGATGACGTACGGACTCCCCGAACTACCGGGTGACTGGACCCGGCGCTACGCACCGCTGACCGTGGCAGCGGCCTGAAGCACCGGATCCAGCCGACTGGACCCATCGGCTGTCAGTGGTGGACGACCGTCCGCTCGGCGGTCGCTCCGGTGCCCGCGACGACAGCACCGGTGGTGCTCCCCCTGCGCTCCAGTGTCGCCGCGACGAGGGCCAGAACGAGTGCGCTCGTGGCGAGGGCCGCTCCGACCCAGTTGGGTGCCGTGTAGCCGAGGCCGGCGTCGATGACGAGACCGCCGAGCCACGCGGAGAGCGCGTTGCCGAGGTTGAAGGCACCGATGTTCACGGCCGAGGCCAGTGTGGGCGCGCCGTGTGCCTGATCGAGGACTCGCTTCTGCAGCGGCGGCACGGTCGCGAAGCCCAGGGCACCGACCAGCGCGATGGTCACGGCCGCAGCGATCTTGTCGTGGGCGGTGAACGTGAACAGCGCGAGGACGACGGACAGGGCGCCCAGTGAGACGTACAGCATGGGCATCAGCGCGCGGTCGGCGTACTTGCCGCCCACGAGGTTGCCGCCGACCATGCCGAGGCCGAAGAGAACGAGGAGCCAGGTGACGGAGGAGTCGGCGAAGCCGGCGACGTGCGTCATCATCGGGGCGATGTAGGTGATGGCCGCGAAGACACCGCCGAAGCCCAGCACCGTCATCGCCATGGCCAGCAGCACCTGGACGTTCTTGAAGGCAGCCAGTTCATGGCGGAGGTGAACATCCTCCGGCCTGGGCATCTCGGGGACCAGCCGGGCGATGCCCAGCAGCCCGACGACGCCCAACGCGGCGACCCCGGCGAAGGTGACCCGCCAGCTGACGGACTGTCCGATCAGGGTGCCCAGGGGCACTCCGACTACGTTCGCGACGGTCAGACCGCTGAACATCATCGCGAGGGCGCCGGCCTTCCGGTCCGGGGCGACGAGTTCGGCCGCGACCACCGAGCCGATACCGAAGAAGGCGCCGTGCGCCAGCGAGGCGACCACACGGCCGAGCAGCATCACGGAGTAGGCGGGGGCGAGGGCGGAGAGCAGATTGCCCGCGATGAACAGGCCCATCAGAAGCATGAGCATCCGCTTGCGGGACACCCTCGTACCCAGGGCGGTCATGATCGGCGCTCCGACGACGACACCGAGTGCGTAGCCCGTCACGACACTCCCATGATCACGAACTCGGTCGTGCCGATACCGAAGGCCCCGATCGCGAGAGCCAGAAGCGCGAGAGGCATGAGTACGTACACCTCCCAGAAGATTGCAGATGCGCTTTTCAAGCGTACACAATAATTGCAGACGCGCTATATCTGCGATGGCCGGCAATTGCGATGGTGGCATATCCTGGGCCGAGCAGCTCTGGGACGGAGGCACACCGATGACAGCGACGGACCCCGCACTCACCGCCCTCGCCCAGGGCTGGTGCGCCCTCTCCTTGTTGCACGGGCGGATCGAGGCCCACATCGAGCGCGCATTGCAGTCCGGGCACGGCCTCAGCGTGCGCGAGTACTCCCTGCTCGACGTGTTGAGCCGCCAGCACAGCGGTGAGGGCGGCCACCTCCAGATGAAGCAGGTCGCCGACGCGGTCGTCCTCAGCCAGAGCGCCACCACCCGTCTGGTCACCCGGCTCGAGGACCGGGGGCTGCTCGCCCGCTACCTGTGCCCGACCGACCGTCGGGGCATCTACACCGACGTCTCCGAAGAAGGTCTGCGTCTCCTCGCGGCAGCCCGCCCCACCAACGACGCCGCCCTGCGCGAAGCCCTCGACGAGGCAGCCAGGAACCCCGAACTGGCCCCCCTGGTAAGCGTCGTGGAGTCGCTGAACCTGCCCGCGTAGGGTGCAGGCATGGGAGATCTTGAAATTCGCCCGGCGACCAAGGGCGACATCCCGGAGATCGTCGCGATGCTGGCGGACGACCCGCTCGGCGCACAGCGCGAGTCACCGGACGACCTGACCCCCTACTTCACCGCGCTGGAGCGCCTCAGCGGCGATCCCCACCAGCACGTGGTGGTCGCCACACGTGACAGCAGAGTCGTGGGCACCCTCCAGCTGACGATCATTCCCGGCCTGTCCCGGCGCGGTTCCACCCGCTCGGTCATCGAAGGCGTACGCGTCCACGCCGACGAGCGCGGCAGCGGTCTCGGTACCCGGCTCATCGAGTGGGCGGTCGCCTCATCCCGGCGCGAGGGCTGCCAGTTGGTACAGCTGACGTCCGATACGACACGCACCGACGCCCACCGCTTCTATGAGCGTCTCGGCTTCGAGGCCACCCACGTGGGCTTCAAGCTGCCGCTCTGACAACCGCTCCCGGGATGCCCGTCAGGTTCTGGCTCGCGATGTTTCACGTGAAACATCGCGAGCCAGAACCTCAGAACCGCGCCTACGAGAGTCCGCGCCACCCCTCGGGATCCACTCCACCCGGCACTGGCGCCCCCTCGTCGTACGGCTGACGGGTGAACACGAACGATCCGAGGTCCAGGTGGCTGACGGTCCCGTCGGGCTCCCGTACGGCCCGCAGGAGTTCTCCGGCGAAGTAACCGTTGAGCCCGGTCCAAGTGCCGTCGTCGTTGGGCCGGAATCGAGCGCCGCGCAGCGTGGCGGCAAGCGGGTCCAGCGAGAGACCACCGTCGGCGACGAGCCGCAAGGCGAAGCTGTAGGTCCCCCAGTACCAGGGGCCGGCCAACTCAAGCACCGAGCGGTCCACGTCAGGCAGGGGCCGCCAGGGCTCGGGGATCCGCGGTTCGGCCTCCGCCACGATGCGTACGAGGTCGGCGGCCACCTCCGACACCACGGGCCCGGAGGTGCAGTTGGTCAGTACGACGGCCGCCACATCGTCCTCGACGGAGATGGTGAGCTGAGCGAGGAATCCGGGGACCGAACCGCTGTGCCCGACGAGAAACCGGCCGTCCCGGTGCTGAAGCTGCATCCCGAGCCCGTACGCCGACCCGGCCGACACATCCGCGGCCTCCCCCGGCGCGGCCGGCGTCCGCATCTCCAGGACGGACTCCGCTCCGAGCACCCGGTCGTCGCCTCGGGCCAGGAAGACCGCGAAACGAGCCAAGTCGGCTGTCGTGGACCAGAGTTGACCGGCAGGGCCCATGCGGCCCAGGTCCTCGACCCGCTCCGGCAGCATCACATCCGCCCACGGGTGCACGGCCCAGCCACCCGCGTGCGGTGCCTCCGGGTGCCAGGTCGTACGGCGCAAACCGAGCGGTTCGAGCACCTCGCGCCGCAGGACGTCCTCCCAAGGAGCGCCCCGCAAGTGTTCGACAAGCGCGCCGAGCAGGGTGAAGCCGGTATTGGAGTAGTGGAAACGGCGCCCCACGGGATGGCGGTGGGGCTGGTCACCGAGCACATCGGCGAGCTCCGGGCGCAGGGAACCCGGGGTCCGCTCCCACCAGGGCGAAGGCGACTCGGCCGCCAATCCGCCCGTGTGCGCGAGAAGTTCGGCGATGGTCGCCTCCCCCGCGCCGGTGCCCGGCAGATGCTTTTCCAATGGGTCGCCGAGGTCGAGCACACCCTCGTCCCTCAACCGCAGGATCAGAACAGCGGTGAAGGTCTTGGTGATCGAACCGATCCGGTACTGCACGTCCGCGTCCGGCGCGTGCCCCTCCACCGAGGTCCGCGCCCCGTCCCACACCGTCCTCCCGCCCCGGACCACCGCAGCAACCAGAGACGGCGTCCTCCCCGCGGCCTGAGCGACGGCGATTCGGTGCAGCAGTGCCCGGCGCGTGGCGGGGAGCAACTCTTCCTGAGGCGTTGTCATGGACCCAGTCCATCGGGCCCGGCACCGCGCGTCGAGCGCATTTCCTGTAGGTTCTCACTTTCGGTGTCATGCGCCGACGCTATGACCTGGACGTTCCCCTCCAGTCTCACGACGTGTCGGCAGGCGGCTGTCTCAGATCGGTGTCATTTCCTCAGACTGTCCACCCGGCTGCGCCGGACCTCATGAGCCTGCATCGGCGGCCGTCCGTTCCATCCACTCCCGCACCTTCACTGCTTGCTCGATGCGGTTGACGATGTCCTTCTTGGACGCCGTGTCCAAGGTCTCCGGGATCTTGTCGAAGGTGTCGGGAAGGATGTCGAGGAGACCCCAGATCTGCTCGCCGGTGCTGACGGTCAGCAGTTGCTGGCACCTCCACTGCAGCGGCACCTCGGGACGGTGCGTGAGCCGCTGCACGAGTGTCGGGAACAGGTACTGCGTCGCTTCTGCGGCGAGGTGCTCTCGTAGCCAGTCGACCGGGAGCCGCTGGCTGAAGCCATGCATGGCGGCCTCCTGGGCCAGGTCCAGGAGCTGAGCGGTGTCGACGGCTCGGATGGTGCGGGGAAGGGTCGGGGTCATGTCGCGATGATGCCAAGAAGCCCTCGGAACACCGAGAGGTCGGCGGGGTCGGGTTGCAATCTGTCAAGGAACTCGGCCCAGGCTTTCTCGAAACTCGCCGGAGGTCACCCTTCCACGGACGGCTCGCCCTTTATGCGGATCCATTCGTGGATGGTCTCGATGGCGTCGAGGAGGTCCTGGAAGGTGCAGAGATCCCGGTGCTGTTGTCGGACCTGGCCTGTCGCCATGTCCCCGTACTCAAGCTCGGCTTCCCCGCTGCTCCAGACGATGAGCACGGCGACGAAGTCATCGTTTTCGAGCGTCATCCAGGTGCTGTTCTTGGTTCGGCCGTCCTCGGGCGACTGCTGGACCGCACCCGTGATTCCGCAGGATTGCAGGCGTTCCTCATGCTCGGCGAACCAGGCCTGGAGCCTCTGCGGCAGTTCGAACGAGATAGGCTGCTTTTCTTCGCTTTGTCTCATTGCTGGGCGATGAACCCTGCGGATCGGTCGAGCTGGAAAGGAGATCCGGCCTTGGTTGGTTCCCAGCCTCGGTCCCGTGCTTCTCGGATGCTGGCAGCAACGTGGGCTGGGCGGATGGGCACTGCCTCGGCACCCACCCAGTTGCTGGGATGGGCCTGGCCGCTGGTGACGATCAAGGTCGTGCCCGGCTGGCTGCCGCTGGCTGCTTCAACCGCATAGGTCAGTGGTGTCCAGCAGAGTCCCTGCATGTAGGAGGGCTTCCTGCGGATCCGCCAGCGGTACTCGATCCCGTCAACGGTTATGCGCCGGGAACCCTTCTTGTTCAGCGCCGTCTTCGCCTCCTGCGCCGTTGGACTCTGATGTGTCGCCGCGGACGCGCGAAGCAGGTTGCACGCGAACGTACCGAACGTTATCGCCGACAAGCACCTTCGGGACTACGGATGGGTTGATCAGCCCATAATTTGGTGTCAGTGCCGAGCGACCCGGCGCATCGCACCCGCCCCGGGTGCACTCACCGCGATCGGAGAGCACCGTGAAGAACAGGACGTTGTGGCGTGTAGTTGACAACGAGAGTGGTAGCCAGTCCATCGTCAGCACGCCCTCCGAGGCGGTCGCGTTCGTCAACAGCCGGTTCGACACCTATGACGACGACGAGCCGTTCAGCATCACCGAGGTCGGTCCTCTCCTTCCGAAGCCGCTCGGGGTCATCACCGCATGGGCCGCCGAGAAGGACGGCGAGCGAACCGACGGGCGTACTGCCCCGATCACCATCAGGCCGGTTGAGACGGGCAACGCCAACGAGTGCGATGACGTCGTGCTCTGGGGCGACGTGTACGTCTCCTGGGACCACGACACGTACACCGTCGAGGAGCCGGACAGCTCCGAGTACAGCGAGGCTTACAGCGCAGCCGAGTTGAGCGCGATCCTCGACGAGTACGCCGACGACTACGAGTACGCGCCTGAAGGGCCTGAAGGGCCCGACAGCCACAGGTGGCCGAAACCGGAAGAGTTGATCACCTACGGCGCCCAGGAGTGCGCCAAGCGGTTCGGGCACCTCGACGACGACGCCCTGCTGTGGCTCGCTGCCACCCGCATCACGCTCGCCGTGTGGCGCAACACACCCGTCGAGAACTGGCATGCCGGGAAGAGTCCGCTCCACGACGGCACAATGATGCGGATCAACACGGCAACCACCCGACTCGTGCGCTCGATGCTGTCGTTCGACCATGTCGACTGGATCGGTCTCGGTCTCGCGATCGTCAACCCGTCCCGGGTTCTACCGACCGGGCAGTCTGTTCTCGAGCTCGGGCTGGCCTGCCACAACCCTGACGACCCGGCACACGAGGTTGATCCGCGCGTAGAACTCGCGGGGATGGCACAGGTCGCGATCTCATGGGGGCGAAGGTACTGCCTTAGCGAGAAGGAGTTCGGCCTGCGAACCCTGATCGAATCCTTCTGCGCGTCCGACAACGGCTGGTTCGGAGCACCGAGTTGGGGGCGCATCGTCGATCGGTTCCTTACGGCTGTCGACGACCGGGAGAATGCGCACTGGCGCATACACCGGGACAAGCCTTGGTTCGACGAGTGGTTCACCAACCGGCCGGCCGACATTGCGGACACCACGGAATTTCGTCGGCTGCTCCTTGCCGGGCCCGACCTGCTGTCCGAGGAGGCCGCCGAATGGTGCGTGGATGGCGCCATCCGCTACGTCTGCCAGGACGACCACTCGAACGACTGCTGGCGGTGCGGTATCCCGCTGGCAACGGAGTCCCCCAACGAGTGAATGTGTGCGTTTCCCCGGCGTGCGGGAGGTTCTGATCAGCTGGTCAGGAGTCAGGCCGGCCGAGCTGAGATCTGTCGGCGGGCCGTGTCCCAGACCTCCTCGAACTCCTCGGAGGTGAGCTGCTCCGGATCATGCCCTTGCCACTCTGAGACGGGTAGCTCAGCTGTGATGCCGAACCTGTTGTCGTACTCGTCGAGGAGGCCCGCGTCCTGGGCCTGCTGCCATTCGTCGAGGGAGGCCGCTGCGATCGGCGTCAGTTCAGGGCCCTGGAGTTCGATCTGCCGGGTCACCCAGCCTTGGGCGTTCACCTCGAAGTAGAACCAGACGTCTTCCTCGTCCCAGTAGCAGCGCATCCACGTTGTCACGAGTCCATGATGGGGCCTCCCGTGCGGCACTCTGTCGGCGGTGTCGGGCTCTGTTCTGGCCTTCCGCCTGGCCTGTGCTTCACCAGGTCGTCGAGTTCTTCGGCGTTGAGTCGTTCGAGGGCTTTCAAGACCTGCTTCCCAAGGCCAGTCGGCTGCAGCGGGCGCCCGTTTTCGAAGGGGTCCAGTAGGGGCCCTCCAAGGTCATGTTCCAGGCGACGGATCTGAATGGCCAACGTGTCCTCGCCGCACCCGATCTGGTTCGCGGCGGAGCGCAGAGTCCGGTGTTCGACCGCTTGAGCGAAACGGAGGAGCCGTTCGCAGGAGTAGGCGCTGGTCATGGCGGGCCTGAGGAAAGCGGGGGCCGCTTCTGCAAGGCGGGCTGTGCGAAGCGCGACCCCGTGGCTTGCCCCTCCGGAGGAGCGCATGGGGATGCGGTGGAGACGGGCCCAGGTGCACATCGTGGCCTTGCTGACGCCTCGTTCCTGGGCGAGTTCGGACAAGGGCCGACGTTGAATGACGTACTCCTCCAACAGCCAGTCGCGCTCGACCATCTCGTGACGTGGCCGGCCGCCAGCGGGACGGAGAGCGATGCCGTACTCCAACGCGAGAGCAGTGAGCGTGCCCCGGCTGAACCCCGTCAGCTCCGAAATCTCCTGGAGCGACAGGCGTTTTTGCCGATAGAGGCGGCTGAACTCTCCCGCGGACAGCACTTGCCGGGCAGCGTGTTTGGAGGGGGCCGCGATCCGCGTCTGAGGTGCGGGGTTCTCTTCCAGCACGTGACGAACGGCGTCGTAGGTGCTGCCGCAGGGCCCCGGCGAGTGCCTGGATAGTCCGGTTTGATCATGTGATGCCGTAGAGGGCGAGGACGCGGGGTCGCTCGGTGTGAGCTCGTCGTCCGGCGGCGGTGTTGACATAGCCGGCGAGCTTGAGCGCGCTGCGGATCAGGTCACGGAGAGCAGCGAGTACGGCGGGCGCGTTGTGGGTCCTGACCTGGGATTTGTCCTCGTTGAAGGTGACATCTCGACACCAGTGGACGGTATTTTCCACGGTCCAGTGCCCGCGAGCCCAGGACGCGATCTCGGCTGCGTTCGCTTCCTCGGCGGGCAGGTCGGTGATGGCGTAGACGGTCTCGCTGGACCATTTTTTCGCGCCGTAGAGACGGCGACGGCGCTGGATCCGCAGGACCTGGGCCGCGTGCGGGAACAGCAGGCCCGCGACGGTGACGACCTGGACGATCCGTTGCTCGTGACGGCCGTGGCCACGGCCGTCGTCGCGGTGGATCACGGGGATGTCCTTCCAGGGCAGGGCGTGGAGTTGACGGGCCTGGCCGCGCTGGTTGTTCTTGATGGTCAGCAGGTAGTGAGCGCCGCGTTCACGCAGGTAGGTGGCGTGGTCGCGTTGGGCGTGGAGGGCGTCGGCGGTAACGACCGCTCCCGCGAGATCCGTGTCGTCGATCTGGTCGAGGAGTGGTGCGAACTCGGGGATTTCGTTGGTCTTCGCGCCGATCTCGCGGGAGGCGAGCGTGACACCGTCGCCGTGCCGGACGGCGGACAGGACGAAGACCCGGCTGCCGTCCGGTCGCTTCGCGCCGCGCAGACACTTGCCGTCCACCGCGATCGCCCGCCGCCGCAGCCGTACCGGTTCGGCACGGGCGGCCGCCCGGTGGGCCCGGCGCTGTTCACGCTCGGTGCCACCGTCGGGCATCACCGGCTCCGGCCGGCGGGGCTGTGCGGACAGCAGGGGCCGAAGGTAGTCGTAACCGGCCGCGCCGATCTCACCGGGATCGAGCCGGCCCAGGACGCTGCGCAGAGTCTTCTCGCTCGGCACCCGGTAGCGGCCGAGGAGTGGGTGGTAGGGAAGGCCGAAGGCGGCCAGTTCCTCCGGCGTCGCACGCCGGCACCACTCCGCCGCCGCGGTGATCGAGTCGTGGCCGGACGGGGTCATCGCGCAGACCACCAGGGCCAGCAGCGAGGAGAGCCGGTACCGCACTCCGCTAGCCCCTCGCGGATCGGTGACCGACTCGAACTCGGCGACCAGGCAGCGGACTTGCTCCTTGGCAGCACCCTCGCCGAGAGCTTCCAGGCAGGGCGCATGAGGCACGGGGACAGCGACAGGAGATGATGGAGGAACGAACACGGCACCTTCGTGGATCTTGCAGCGTAGAGAACTCCATGATCCACAGGTGCCGTGTTCACCTGCTTCCGGGGCCCACTACCGAGATCAACACCCCAGGCCGGGACGATCCAGGCACTCGCCGGGGCCCTGGGTGCTGCCGAGCGTCATGACCACTCGTTCGAGTGAGGTTCTTCCGGAGCGGACCAGCTGGTGAAGCCGCCTGACATCCACCTCTTGTGGGTCAAGCCCCGGCAGATCCAGTCCTTCGAGGAGTTCAAGGGGTGGCTGCCATGAGATCGGCTCGTCAGCGATGCCGTGTCCGGCGAGGAACCTGCGGGCGACGTCCTTGAGTTCCTCTGCGATCTCGGGGGTCTGACGGGCAGGGAAGCTCCCGAGCTCGACGCGGAAGTGGGTGTCACCGGGCGCGATGGGAGTGTCGGCTTCCACCGGCAGGGAGCTGATCCGCTGGAAGAGGACGCAGCGCGCGATGCGCCATTGCCGTTCACCACCAGTGGCGATCTTCAACCGTTGGCGGATGTCAAGCCATTGCTCGTGCGGCAGGAGATTCCGGTAGTCGAGGTTGCGACGGCGTTCGTAGTCGATCGGTGTGTTGTGGTCGTCCAAGTAGCCGGCCAAGCGGTCGAGTGCTCTGTGGATGTCGGGCCAGCAGCGATCGTCCCTCAGGACTTGCAGGATCCGGGAGATGTTCACCTTGTCGGTGGCCGAGCCGAGTTGGCCAGCGGCGTCATCCCGTTCTGATCTGCTGCCGATCATGAGGAGAGCACTCGACAGAGTCGGCTGCAGGGCGGTGTGGCTGACGCCGGAGGCGGGGGTGAGGCGGATGGTCCAAGCCGGCCAGAACATGGTGGGCACTTTGTTCAGCCGCCGTGCCGTGAGCTGGCTGCCCGATGCGGGCCGGGCAGGGAACTCAGTGATCGTGCGGTATCGGAGTTGGTGGCTGGGCCGCATGGACGGGCCGAGAGCCGCGAGATGGACGGCGTGCAGGAAGGGGCTGGAGTCCTTTCCCCAGTGAGCGACTCTGTCGGGGATCTTGAGGACGGGCGTCACTTCCCTTGGCGCCACCACAGCGGCCGGGGTAAGTCGCGTGCGTCGAGGTACTGCTGGAATGCTGTGGGAGGGCGGGGCCGGTACGAGCTGTCGGCGGGTTCTTGAAGGCTCAGCCGCTCGATGTTGATCGCGAGTGCGGTCAGGACGTGCTGGACGTGCGTCTTGGCCAGGCCGCGGTAGCGGCACCGGCGTCCGCGGTGGCCGTCCGCGAACTCCTCGATGGTGCCCTCGGCCCCCGAGCGCCGCCTGTAGAGCCGGCGCCAGTCCGCATCCTGCTGATCGGCCCGGTTCTTGACCTGGAGTTCGTACAGGCGCCGTGTCGGGAAGTACAGGCTGCGAAACCGGCCCGGAGTGCACTTGGCCCGCTCGGGGCAGCGGCCGCACTGGCGGGCGTCGAACCGGACTGTGACCTTGGTCGGCTCGACTGTCGGCAGGTCCTGCCAGTTGCCGCTGACCTGCCCGTTGGGGCAGGTCACCTCGCGCTGGTCGAAGTCGATGATGAAGTTCTCCCGGCCGAAGCCGTCCCCTGCCCGGTGCTGCGGGGTGGTGCTGGGCGGAAGCGGCCCGATCAGGGTGACGCGGTGCAGGCGGGCGGCTTCGTCCATGCCGGCCACGGAGGTGTAGCCGCCGTCGACCAAGTGCCGATTCGGCAGTAGACGCCGTCGCCTGAGGCGGGCGTGGATGCCGGGCAGCGCCTGGCTGTCCGCGCTGGAGACGGCCGTGGCCACGTCGGTGATGATGTTGACCCGCTTGTCGTCGCAGGTCTCGGTCAGGTGCACGAGGTAGCCGGTCCAGCGTGTGTCACCGCGCATGGTGCAGCGGGCCTCGGTCTCGTACGGGGATTCGATTCGGACTCGGGAGGGCGGCTGGCCGTCGCGTTTCGTGCGCGGCCTGAACCGCCCCTTGGCATCCACCAAGAAGTGCTGCACCAGGATCGTTCGGAGCACGTTCGCCTGCGCCGGAGCGCCGCCGGGGAACCGGGCGTCGAGACGGTACAGCAGTTCGCGGGCGTCGTTGCCCACCTGCTCCAGGCGGGCGACGGGGTGGCTGGGCTGGGAGCACAGGCGAACCGGCCGGCCGTAGCGTTGGGCCCATTCGGCGGTGACCAGCTCGTCCAGCACCTCTGGCGCGTCGCGGGCCGCCTCTTCCAGCACGGCGCGGACCGCCTCGCACGCCAGCTCCAGGCGGGTCAGCTCCCGTGCGGCGGACAGGACGTGGGTGGAGTCGGTGCGCTGCGTGACCCGCCCTTTGAGCAGGCCGGCCCGTCGGATCCGGGTGAGTGCGAGGCCCAGTAGCCGGTCGGCGCGGTCGCCTTCGGCGAGCCGGTCGCGGAAGTCGGACAGGACGCTGTGGTGGAAGCCGGGATCGTCCAGGTCCAGGCCGAGGGCGTACTTGAAGTCGATTCGGCAGCGCACTGCCTCGGCGGCCTGGCGGTCGGAGAGGTTCATCGCGTACTGCAGCACGCAGACGGTGGCGAGTTGGGCGGGTGAGAGCCCAGGTCGGCCGTCACGCGGGTACCAGGCGGTGAAGTCCTCGTCGCTCCAGAGGCCGTCGAGGCGGTCGCGGATCCACATCGCGGTGGTGCCTTTGGGGTTGGCCGCGCGGGCAACCCGGGCGGTCAGCGGCGGGATCTCGGCTCCGGAGTGAGGCTGGAGGGACACATCGGGCTCCTGGGGAACGAGGGCGGAACGTTCCAACGAGCCTGACGCAACGTCACGATCGTTAACTGCCCATCCTCAAGATTCCCGACAGAGTCGCTCAGTGGGCAGTGGGCAGTGGGCAGTGGGCGGTCCTAGCGGCCCTCGTCCCCCTCGTCCATTCCCGCCAGCACCAGCGGCAGCCTGTCCGTCCCGCCCTCCGTGAGCCGGACCGGCACGCCCCAGTCCTGCTGGTGGACATGGCAGGCCGGGTACGCGTTCGCCGGGTCGTCGTCGCAGGACGCCGCCATCGCCGAGACGTGGAGGACGCCCTCGGATATGGACGGGTTCAGTTCGAGGGCGCGGGACAGGGCGGTGTCCGCGCCCTCACCCCCGAGCAGCAGTTCGGGAGGAGTGGCGGAGACCAGGAGCCGGGTCGAGGGTCCGTACCGCTCGTCCAGCTTCTGACCCGCCGGGGCCTGGAAAACGATGTCCAACCGCACGCCGCCGGGGGCGACTTCGGTGGCCGCGCGCCGTGTGCGATGGGCCACGGCCTTGACCTTCACCGTCTCCTCCGGCAGCCGCAGCCGGGTCAGCCGGTGCCGAGCGGACTCGACCACCACGAGGTCGTCCCCGACGAGCACGGCGTCGCTCGGCTCTCTCAGGTCCGTGGCCAGTGTGGTGACCTCGGCCGTCGCCGGGTCGTAGCGGCGCAGCGCGTGGTTGTAGGTGTCGCTGATCGCCACCGAGCCGTCGGGCAGGACGGTGACACCCAACGGATGCTGGAGCAGCGCCTGTTCGGCGGCGCCGTCCCGGTGCCCGAAGTCGAAGAGGCCCGTCCCGACCGCCGTGTGGACCGCCCCGCCGAGGTCGACCCAGCGCAGCGCGGACGTCTCGGAGTCGGCGAGCCAGAGCCGGTCGGCGCCGGCGGCCAGCCCCGAGGGCTGCGCGAACCAGGCCTCGTCGCCCGGCCCGTCCACCAGCCCCTCGTTCGTCGTCCCGGCGGCGACGGCGACCGTGCAGTCCACCGGGTCGTACGTCCACAGCTGGTGGACCCCGGCCATCGCGATCCACACCTTGCCGCCGAACACCGCCACGTCCCACGGCGAGGACAGGTCGACCTCCCAGGCGGGCCCCGAGGTGGGTGAGCCCTGCCACCACTGGCGGCCGGTGCCCGCGAGCGTCGTGACATTGCCGGTGTCCGGGTCGAGCCGGCGCAAGGTGTGGTTCACGGTGTCGGCGACGACCACGGCGCCGCCGTCCAGCAGCGCCAGTCCCTGCGGCTCGCTGAAGCGGGCGTGCTCCGCGCTGCCGTCCACGAATCCGCGCTCGCCCGAGCCGTAGTGCCGTACGACGGTCTCGCCGTCCGGTGCCAGCCGGACCAGCCGGTGCCGGGTGGTGTCGCTGACGAGGAAGTCGCCGTCCGGCAGAAGCAGCGCCTTGCCGGGGAAGCGCAGCACGGTCGGCTCGGGCTCCGGCGCCACATACGGTCCGTCGCCGCGCCGCAGCGTGCCCTTGGCGCCGTGCTCGGCCTCCAGCTCGGCGACCAGCCGCTCGATGGCGTGCGCATGCCCCTCGCCTGCGTGCTGGGCGACCACGTACCCCTCCGGGTCGATCACGACCAGCGTCGGCCAGGCCCGTACCGCGAACTGCTGCCAGGTGGCGAGCTCCGGATCGTCCAGCACCGGGTGCTCCACGCCGTACCGCTCGACGGCGTCCACCACCGCCCCGTGCTCGGCCTCGTGCGCGAACTTCGGCGAGTGCACGCCGATGATCACCACCGTGTCCCGGTGCTTCCCCTCCAGCTCCCGCAGCTCGTCGAGGACATGCAGACAGTTGATGCAGCAGAACGTCCAGAAATCCAGCACCACTATCTTTCCCCGCAGGTCGGCGAGGGTGTACTGCTTCCCGCCCGTGTTCAGCCAGCCGCCCTGCCCGATCAGCTCGGGGGCGCGGACACGGACACGGCGGGGTGCCGGGTGCTCGGTCGTGGAATCGCTCATGGATCAAGCGTGCCACGTGTCGACGTCCCGCTCGCAAGCCTGTGGAAAACCTCGCGCACAGCCCTGTGGAAAACTCTCCGGCGCCGCTGAGCGGCTGCGCCGGACGGCCGGTTCGGAAGCCGGACTGCCGGTTCGGAAGCCGGGTGGCCGGTTCTGACGGGCAGGTCGGACGGGCAGGTCGGGCGGGCGGGTCCGGCGGTCAGCTCAGCGCGTGCCCCGTGGTCTCGTCCACATGGTCCGGAACCTCGTCGTGGCGGTCGCCGACCGTGCTGGTGCCCGTCGGCTCGATGACGAGGATCGCGGCGGGGACCGGGGCGTACGGCTTGTGCTCGACGCCTCGCGGCACGGTGAAGACGGAGCCCCGCGGCAGGACGACCGTGCGTTCGCCGGCCGCCTCCCGCAGGCCGATGTGCAGTTCCCCCTCGACGACCAGGAAGAACTCGTCCGTGCTGTCGTGGACGTGCCAGAGATGCTCGCCCTCGACCTTGGCCACGCGGATGTCGTAGTCGTTGACGGTGGTGACGATGCGGGGGCTCCACAGCGCGTCGAAGGAGGCGAGCGCCTCGGTCAGGGAAACGGGTGCCTTGGGTTCCATGACCTCATCGTCGGCCTGCTCACGGCACCGTACGAGTGCTAGGAATCGCATATGCCGCAAGGATCCTCGCAACGCCGGGGCCCGATCCCGTCCCCGTGCCCGTCCCCGCCTCCTCCTCCGCCCTCTCCCCATCGCGTCGCGGTGATCGTCGACGAGGCCACCAACCCGTTCGAGGTGGGTGTGGCGACCGAGTTGTTCGGGCTGCCTCGGCCCGAGTTGGGGCTGCCCGCGCCGCTGTACGAGGTGACGCTGTGCACCCCCGGGCCGGAGGTCCGGATGAACCACGGGTTCTTCACCCTGACCGGGGCCGCGGACCTCGACGCCGTCGACGACGCCGACACCCTGATCGTGCCGGGCCACCCCGACAACGTCGTACCGCGCGGGGCCGCCGTGCTCGACGCCGTCCGGCGCGCCCACGCGCGCGGGGCGCGGGTCGTGAGCTTCTGCACCGGCACCTTCGCGCTGGCGGAGGCCGGCGTGCTCGACGGACGCCGGGCCACCACCCACTGGCGCTGGGCCGAGGCGTTCCGGGAGCTGCATCCGAAGGTCCGGCTGGAACCGGACGTGCTCTATGTCGACGAGGGCGATCTGCTGAGTTCCGCCGGCAGCGCGGCCTCGCTCGACCTGGGGCTGCATCTGTGGCGCCGGGACCATGGCGCGGAGATCGCCAACGCGGTGAGCCGGCGGCTGGTCTTCGCCTCCCATCGCGACGGAGGGCAGCGGCAGTTCGTGGAGCGACCCGTTCCGCATGTGCGGGACGAGTCCCTGGGCCCCGTGCTGGCCTGGGCGCAGGAGCGGCTCGACACCCCGCTCACGGTCGCCGACCTCGCCGGTCGCGCGGCCGTGTCACCGGCCACCCTGCACCGCCGCTTCCGCGCCCAGCTCGGTACGACACCGCTGGCCTGGCTCATCGGGGAACGCGTGACCCTGGCCCGGCGGCTCATCGAGCGCGGCGAGCACCGGCTCGATGTCGTCGCCGAGCGCAGCGGTCTCGGGACCGCCGCGAATCTGCGCGCCCGGCTGCGCCAGGAGACCGGCCTGAGCCCTTCGGCCTACAGACGACGTTTCGGAGCGGCCCCCGGGGAACGCCTGAAGGCATGAGATTCCTCGTGCGCGACCGGCTCCTCGGTATCGGTGACGACTACTGGATCGAGGACGAACACGGCAGAAAGGCCTTCCTCGTCGACGGGAAGGCCATGCGGCTGCGGGACACCTTCGAGTTGAAGGACACCCGGGGGCAGGTACTGATCGACATCCGCCGCAAGATGTTCGCCCTGCGCGACACCATGGTCGTCGAACGGGCCGGCGAGCCCCTCGCCACCGTCCGCCGCAAGCGGCTGTCCCTGCTGCGCAACCACTACCGGGTCGCCCTGGCCGACGGCACGGAGCTCGATGTCAGCGGCAAGATCCTCGACCGTGAGTTCGTCATCGAGTACGACGGCGAACTCCTCGCGCGCATCTCCCGCAGATGGCTGCGCGTCCGCGAGACCTACGGCCTGGACGTCGTACGCGACGACGCGGACCCGGCGCTGCTGATCGCCGTCACGGTGTGCGTGATCAACCTGTCGGAGCGGGAGCGGGAGGACCGCTGACGGCGGCGGGAAGGGGGCGGGCCCCGGAGCGCTCAGCGGCGCGGTGTCTCCAGTCCCAGCAGTCTGTCCTTGAGGGCCGGGAACTGTTCCCGGGTGGTCGCGACCCTCGTCGGGTCGAACTCGACCGTGAGGACCTCCTCGTCGGGGCCCGCCTCCGCCAGCACCTCGCCCCAGGGGTCGACCACGATCGAGTGGCCGGCCTGGGGAACTCCCGCGTGGGTACCGGCCGTTCCGCAGGCGAGGACATAGGCCTGGTTCTCGACGGCGCGCGCCCGTGCCAGCAGGGTCCAGTGGGCGCGGCGGCGCTCCGGCCAGCCGGCGCAGAGGACGAAGGTCTCGGCGCCCGCGTCGACGAGACCGCGGAACAGCTCGGGGAAGCGGAGGTCGTAGCAGGTGGCGATGCCGACGGTCGTGTCGGGCAGACCGAGGGTGACCAGTTCCGAGCCCGCGCCCATCAGCACGGCCTCGCCCTTGTCGAAGCCGAAGCGGTGGATCTTGCGGTAGGCGGCGGCGAGGTCGCCGGACGGTGAGAAGACGAGGGAGGTGTTGTAGAGAGATCCGTCAGGTGCGCGCTCGGGGATCGAGCCCGCGTGCAGCCAGACACCCGCGTCGCTCGCCGCCTTGGCCATCGCCTCGTGCGTCGGCCCCTCCAACGGTTCGGCCGCCGTGGCGAAGGACTCGAACGCGAATGCGCCGGTGGTCCACAGCTCCGGTAGGACGACAAGATCGGCACCGGCCTGCTCCCGCACCAGGGACGCCACCCGCCGCCTGCGCGAATCGACCGATTCGTCCTCGTCTACGCGGATCTGGATGAGCGAGGCGCGCACACTACCACCGTCCTGGCATTCGAGCCGTCCACACCGGCCTACGATCGTCACACGAAAGCACTGCCGGGGTGCCTCACAGCAGCGTAACTTAACGTTCCACAGCACCCACTGACAGCCGCCGACGACCTACTCACCGCCGTCAACGCCGACGCCCCAACTGAAAACCGTCGCCCACATACCCATACGCACCGACCGTACTGACAGGTACCGACCGCCCGAGGGGTCCCGTTCCGTGAGTCTGCATCCCACTCTTCAGCCCTACGCCGACGCCTGGACCCACTCCGTGGACGCGATATCCGAGCTGGTGTCGCCGCTCGTGGAGGGCGAGTGGAACCGGCGGACGCCATGCCCGGGATGGTCGGTGCGCGACGTGGTCTCCCATGTCATCGGCCTGGACTGCGAGATGCTCGGCGACCCGCGGCCGATCCACACCCTGCCGCGCGACCTGTACCACGTACGGACCGAGCACCAGCGGTACATGGAGATGCAGGTCGACGCCCGCCGTCACCACACCGCGCCCGAGATGACCTCCGAGCTGGAGTACACGATCATCCGGCGCAACCGTCAGCTGCGGAACGAGTCGCGGGCCCCGGGGCACAAGATCCGTGGCCCGCTCGGCACCGAACTGACCCTCGAACAGGCCATGCGGAACCGCGCGTTCGATGTGTGGGTCCATGAGCAGGATCTGCGCGCCGCGCTGGGCATGCCCGGGAACCTGGACTCGCCGGGCGCGCTCGTCGTCCGTGACGAGCTGCTGTCCGTGCTGCCGAAGGTCGTCGCCGAGGACGCGCAGGCGCCGCGCAGTTCGGCCGTCGTCTTCGACGTCCACGGGCCGGTGGAGTTCATCCGCACGGTCCGCGTCGACATCCAGGGGCGCGGCACCCTGGAGACCTCCCCGGCACTCGGCCCCGCCGCCACCCTCACCCTCGACTGGGAGACCTACGTCCGTCTGGCCTGTGGCCGTGTCACCGCCGATCTCGTCGCCGACCGCATCAAGGCCGAGGGCGACCCCCATCTGATCGCGGCGATCCTGCGGGCCTTCGCGGTGACCGTGTAGCTCTCGCGGGTGCCCGCGCCCGGCCCGGGGCGCGATCAGGCGAACTGGTCGAAGGCCAGCTTCGTCACCATGCCCACCACCACGACCACCAGCACCACACGGACGAAGCCCGAGCCCCTCTTGAGCGCGGTCCGTGAACCGAGCACGGCTCCGGCGATATTGCCGACGGCCATGCCCATGCCCAGGGCCCAGAGCACATTGCCCTGCCAGGCGAACACCGAGAGCGCGCCCAGGTTGGAGGAGGCGTTGACGACCTTCGCCATGGCCGCGCTCTCCAGGAACTGGGTGGCCAGCAGCGAGGTGAAGGTGATGATCAGAAAAGTGCCGACACCGGGGCCGAACACCCCGTCGTAGAAGCCGATCCCGACGCCCGCGAGCAGGACGGCCGCGATCCGGCGCCGCCGGGTCACCGCCGCCTCGATGTGCCGCACGCCGAACGACGGCTTGACGGCCACCAGGAGCGCCACGCCGACGAGCAGCGCCATGACGACGGGGCGGAAGTACCCGGTCGGGACGTTCGCCGCGCACAGCGCGCCCAGGGCACTGGACGGCACGGCGAGCGCCGCGGCCGGCAGAAGTATCGAGCGGTCGAGCCGGGCGCGCCGCTGGTACAGATACGCGGCGGTCGCGGTCCCCATGACCGCGGCGACCTTGTTGGTGCCCAGCGCCGTCGCGGGCGCGTGGTGCGGGAACGTCAGCAGCAGCACGGGGATGAGCAGCAGGCCGCCCCCGCCCACCACCGCGTCCACCCACCCGGCCGCCGTCGCGGCGAGCAGCAGTCCGAGCACGTCGAAGACATCCATGGCGATCCCCCCGTAGCCCACAGAGCTTGATCAAGCTACGGGACGGATCACCCCGATGTAAGGGTTGAAAAGCGCCAGCGCACCTGACGATTCCGGACAGCAGCGTAAGACGGGAAAGCCCCTTACGCCGGTACGTGCACCGTCTCCACCCGGCTGGCCACCAGCCGTTCCCGTTCACGGCGGGCCGCACGGCCGCGCAGCCGGAAGATCTGGCTCAGACCCAGCGCCTGGAGGACGAAGACGGCGGAGAAGGCGATGCCGTAGTCGTCGTCGGTCAGGTCCAGAAGGACGCCGACCGCGAAGAGGGTCGTCATGGAGGCGACGAAACCGCCCATGTTGGTGATTCCGGAGGCGGTGCCCTGACGCTCCGGCGGATTCGCCGGGCGGGCGAAGTCGAAGCCGAGCATCGAGGCCGGGCCGCAGGCGCCGAGGACCGTACAGAGGACGATCAGCAGCCACATCGGCGCGTGCTCGCCGGAGGACAGCACCGGGTACAGGATCGTGGTCGCCCACACCGCCGCCGTCGCGAGGACCGTGCCGAGCGCCAGCGGCAGCCGCGCCGCGTGGTGCCGGGCGACGATCTGGCCGTACACCAGTCCGACGACCATGTTGGACAGGACGACGAGGGTGAGCAGTTCACCGGCGGTGCCACGGCTGAGCCCCTGCGCCTGGACCAGGAACGGCAGCCCCCACAGCAGCAGGAACACCATCGCCGGGAACTGCGTGGTGAAGTGCACCCACATCCCGAGCCGGGTGCCGGGCTCCCGCCAGGACGCCGCGATCTGCCGCCGGACGTACGCCGCCCCGTGGTGCGGGAAGGGCTCCGGCTCGTGCCCCTCGGGGTGGTCCTTGAGAAACAGCAGGGTCAGGACGAGGACGACGAGACCGGCGACCGAACTGCCCGCGAAGGCCGCCGTCCAGCCCACCCCGTGCAGCAGCCGGGCCAGCAGCAGCGTCGAGACCAGGTTGCCCGCCATACCGACCAGGCCGGCCATCTGTGCGACAAGCGGACCGCGCCGGGCCGGGAACCAGCGGCTGCCCAGCCGCAGCACGCTGATGAAGGTCATCGCGTCACCGCAGCCCAGCAGCGCCCGCGACGCAAGCGCCGTGCCGTACGACGGCGACAGCGCGAAGCCGATCTGGCCGGCGGTGAACAGCAGGATGCCCAGGGTCAGCACCTTCTTGGTGCCGAGCCGGTCGACCAGCAGGCCGACGGGTATCTGCATGCCCGCGTAGACCAGCAGCTGGAGTATCGAGAAGGTCGACAGGGCGGAGGCGCCCACGTGGAAGCGGTCGGCGGCGTCGAGACCGGCCACGCCCAGAGACGTACGGAAGATGACGGCGACGAAGTAGACGGAGACACCCACGCCCCAGACGGCGAGGGCGCGACGGCCGCCGGGCGGGTCCCCGGGCAGGGACCCGGCGGACGAGGATATGGCGGGGCGGCTCAACGGACCTCCCCCCGCGCCAGGTTGGAGAACCAGTTGACGTGCCGGTGCACGATCTCCACGGCCGCCTCCGCGTCGCCCGCGCGCAGCGCCCGAAGGATCTGCTCGTGCTCGATGAGCGTCTTGGTGATGCGGTCGGGGTGGGCGTGCATCACGGCGACGCCCATCCGCAGCTGCCGGTCGCGCAGTTGGTCGTAGAGGCGGGAGAGGATCTCGTTGCCCGCGCTGCGGACGATCTCGGCGTGGAAACACCGGTCGGTCACCGCGGCGCCCGCGAGGTCCCCCGCGGCGGCCTGTGCCTTCTGTTGTTCGAGCAGCTCTTCCAGCCGTTCGATCAGCCGCGGGGAGGCCGGGACCGTCTTGCGGACCGCGTGCTCCTCGACCAGCTGACGGGTCTCGACGACGTCCGCGATCTCCTGCGCGGAGACGGGCAGCACCAGGGCGCCCTTCTTCGGGTAGAGCTTGATCAGCCCCTCGACCTCCAGCCGCAGCAGGGCCTCCCGCACCGGCGTCCGGGACACGCCGACCGCCTCGGCCAGTTCGCCCTCGGTGAGCAGCGTGCCGCCCTCGTAACGGCGCTCCAGGACGCCCTGTTTGACGTGGGCGTAGACACGGTCGGCGGCGGGGGGCTGCTTCACGACGGCGGGGGCGGGGGCCGGGGCGGAGGGCATGGCCACAGCATAGATACAACACGTACGCATCGCCGCTCCCGTCCACGATCCGGGACGGGGACCCCACCCTGAACCCGTCAGAAGACTGTGAGATGGACTTGAATTGACCCCCGGCTCACCCAGCGCACAACCTTTTGTGCTACTCACTTGTCACACGAGAAGCGGCCCTGCTTGCCCGCAACCGGAGCCCAAGTGGCCGCGCTCCACAGACATTTGACGCAATCGGGGTACTTGACTTGATTACCGCCATAAAGGGCGCGCGTGTCCGCAGAGCCGCTGCAGTCGTCGTGACCACCGGTGCGATGATCGCGACCGGAGTCGTCGGCTCCGCTCCCGCGCAGGCCGCCGTCGCGAAGCCCACGATCACCGCCAAGGGCGCGTTCGTGATGAACAGCGCCAATGGCAAGGTCCTCTTCACCAAGGCCGCTGACACCAAGAGGCTCACCGCCTCCACCACGAAGGCCATGACCGCCAAGGTCGTGCTGTCGCAGTCGAACCTGAACCTCGACGCGAAGGTGACGATCAAGAAGGAGTACAGCGACTACATCGTCAAGAACGGTGCCTCGTCGGCCAACCTGATCGTCGGTGACAAGGTCACTGTCCGTCAGCTGCTCTACGGGATGATGCTGAAGTCGGGCTGCGAGGCCGCCATGGCGCTGGCCGACAAGTTCGGTTCCGGCTCGACGATCGCGGCCCGCACCAAGAACTTCATCGCCAAGATGAACTCCACCGCCAAGAGCCTCGGCATGACGAACACGAAGTTCGACTCGTTCGACGGCATCAGCAAGGGCGCGAACGCCTCGACCCCGCGCGACCTGAGCAAGCTCGCGCAGAACGTCATGAAGAACGCGACGTTCAAGAAGATCGTGGCGACGAAGTCGTACACGGCGAAGACCATCACCAAGACCGGCAGCACCCGCACCATGGCGGCGTGGAACAACACCAACGACCTGCTGGGCTGGAAGGGCACCATCGGCGTCAAGACCGGTTCCGGCACCGAGGCCAAGTACTGCCTCATCTTCGCCGCCACCCGCAACGGCAAGACGATCGTGGGCACCGTCCTCACCTCCTCCTCCGCGGCCAACCGCACGGCGGACGTGAAGAAGCTGATGAACTACGGCTTCGCCACGCTGTAACCACACCAGCGCGAGGAAGGGGGCCGCCGCTCGACAGCGACGGCCCCCTTCGCGGTTCAGCCCCGAGTCCGCCCCACATGCTCCGCGAACGATGCCCACGCCCGTGGCGTGAGCCGGAGTATCCGCCCGTCCGGGTCCTTGGAGTCCCGGACGGCGACGGTGCCAGGTGTGTTGCGAGCGACTTCGACGCACTCGCCGTGCGCATCGCCGCTGCTGTACGTAGACCTCCTGAACTCGAATCCGGACATGTCGGCTTACATCTCCTTGCGGATGTTGTCGATGAAGCTGAGGGATTCGTGCCGCGCCATCCCCAGCCGGGTGAGGCGATCGAAGATCGCGTTGTGACGCGCGGCATCAGCCTCGCTCTCCAACCAGACCTTCGTCGAGACCGTGTCCGCTTGTACGAGGTCCAGGGCACCCGGCTCGGCGAAGGAAACCACGGTGAAGGCACTGGTCAACCCCGGGTGGGCACCCGCGAAGAACGGGACGACCTGCACCCTCACGTTGGGCCTGCGTTCCGCGTAATTCGCTATGCCTAGAGCCCAGATATGGCACGTGACCTGCGAGGACGAGCGCCGCGAGGCCATGACCGCGCGGGCCCAGGACGTCGCTCGTGCAAGCGGCCAGGGTGTCCTGCGGCTCACCGCGCTGATCGCGGTCACGGTCACCGACCTGGAGCAGTTGGAAACCGCGTGCGCCGAGCTCCAGGCGGACGCCTCGTCAGCGGGCCTGGAGATCCGCCGTGTGTGGGGAGCCCAGGACGACGCGTTCTCCGTCGCGGCTCTGCCTCTCGGCCTGGGCCTGCCCGACCGGCGGGTGGGTCTCTGATGCCGTTCTTCCGCCGCGGTGACATCGACGACACGAAACTCACGGCATCCCGACTGGGAGATTTCCTCGACGAGGTGGAAGACAGGCCAGTCCCCAAGCAGCTCTCTGCGAAGGAGCGACGTCGTTCCCGACTCCTGGAGAGTCCCGAAGCGGCCATGCGGATCGCACCGCGCAAGGGCTGGCCCCAGCCGTTCGCCGGACGGATCGCCTCCATCGCGAAGGCAGAGGTCTTCCGGGCCGACACCGTGCGCGCCAGCGGAATCTACCCCTTCCTGCATGCGGCGAGCCTCCCGCCGATCGGCGTGTACATCGGGTGGAACACCCTGACCATGCAGGCGTTCTCGGCCCATCCGGCCGCCTGGGTCCGCGAGGGGCTGTGTACGAACCCCAACGTGATGGTGACCGGCATCCCAGGCAGCGGTAAGAGTGCGCACATCAAGGCGCTCTGCTTCCGCCTGATGGCCCTGGGGCACCGGACCTTGATCGCTGGTGACGTCAAGGGCGAGTACAAAGCGTTGTGTGAGCACCTGGGTGTCAAGCCGGTCCGTCTCGGTCCCGGGCTTCAGGGGCGGCTGAACCCCTTGGACGCGGGGCCGCTGGGCCATGAACTTGAAAACATCAAGGACAAAGCGGTCTTCCAGGCCCGGGTCAAGGAGATCCACCGCAGGCGGTTGACCTTGCTGAAAGCCCTGCTGGAGCTTCAGCTCAAGCGGAACCTTCGACCGGAGGAAGAGGAATGCCTCGACGTCGCGGTCCGCGAGGTCACCGGCGAACTCTACGGGCAGAGCCACTTGGATGTGCCGACGCTCCCCCTGGTCTATGCGAAGCTGCGTGACCCGAGCGAGGCCATGGCGCGCGAGCTGCGGGTGCGGGACGACGACATCCAACTCGCCCGTGAACACATGGCGTCCCTGCGCAGTGCGCTCGGCGGGATGATCACCGGTCACCTCGGCGGTCTCTTCGACGAGAAGACCTCGATCGGCCTCGACTGGGACGCCCCGATCCAGAGCGTGGACATTTCGGCCTTGGAGCAATACGGGGACGAGACCGTGGCGATGGTGCTGACGTGTGTGTCGTCCTGGGCTCAGTCCGCGATCGACCGGCCGGGCGAACGCCCGTGGATCGTGGTCCGGGACGAGTTGTGGCGGCAGATGCGAAGCGGTGGCGCCGCGATGGTGAGAAAGATCGACGCCGATCTCCGACTGTCCCGCGCGACCGGCACGATCCAACTCCTGGCCACGCACCGCCTGTCCGACTTCGAGAGTGTCGGCGCCGCAGGGTCGGAGGCCGTGGCCATCGCTAAGGATCTCATCGCGAGCTGCGAGACCCGCATCCAGTTGGCCCAGGACACCAAACCGCTCCAGATCACGCGCGAGGCGATCGGACTGACCGACGCCGAGTGCGAACTGATCGGAAGCTGGGGTGCCGGCCAACGTGGCCGCGCACTGTGGAAGGTGGGCCGCAGCGGCGGCTCACACGCCGTTCAGCTGATGCTGTCCCACACCGAGAAGACCCTGTTCGAGACGGACGAGCGGATGGTGGTGTGACCGTGGCCGACAAGTCCTCAGGCAGCGGCCTCGACGACAACACACTGCTCGCCGCGTACTGTGCGGGCCTCGCCGTCGCCCTGGGCGGTGCGGTGCTTCTGGCCGGACCACTGGCCGCATTGCTCACCGGGCACGGCTGGGCGCATTCCAGCGTCGGCATACCCGAAACAGTGCTGCGCGCGATGGTCAGCGGCCCCGGCTCCGTCTTCGCCCCGGCCCCGCCCAGCTGGTTGTTCTACCTGCTCGTGGTGGTGTTGTTGCTCGGGTTCTTCCTGGTCATGCTCAAGGCCGTCAGCCTGTTGAACTTCGGTGCCCGCACAGGTGGTGCGCAGTGGGGTGGCGCGCCGGTCGAGCGCAGACTCAAGGCCCCGCAGGAGCCCACCCGACGGGCCAACCGCATCACCGCCGGCCGCGGCATGCACACGAACAAGATCGTTGCCGCCCAGCCGAACATCAGCGCCACGGTATTCGGCGTACCCGGCTCTTCCAAGACCACCGGGCTGGTACTGCCCAACGCGGCAGAGTGGCAGGGCCCCCTGGTGGTGACCACGACCAAAGCGGCCGACCTCGACATCGTCTATGCCCGGCGCCGCGCCCTCGGTCCGGTCTGGGTGATCGCTCCGGCGGGTGTCCCGGGCCGGGAGACCGACAAGTGGTCGCCGGTGGAGTACTGCACCGACGCCAAGGCCGCCGACCGCATGGCGTCGTGGATGGCCGAGGCGTCCTCCTCCAGCGACGACAAGCGCGCCGCCCCCTGGATCGACCAGGCCAAGAGCGTACTCAAGGGCGTGCTGCTGGCCGCGAACCTCTCCGGCGGCGGCATCAGCGCCATGCGCCGCTGGCTCGCCTTGGGCAAAGACGCCGTGGACCACGTCCGTTCCGTGCTCCAGCAGCATGGCTACACCGAAGTCGCCGACGACTACGCCTCCCCCTGGCTGCGGCTGCACGAAGACGGCATCGGCTCCATCCAGTTCAGCCTCAACGTCCTTGCCCGCGTCTACGCCGACGAAGAGGTCCGGGAGACCTGCGCGGGCACCGACTTCACCGTCGAGGACCTACTGGCCAAGAACGGTACCGTGTGCCTGATCGCATCCGAGGCCGACGCCGAACGCTTCGCCCCTCTGCTGACCTCGATCATCGCCTCGATCATCCACGGCGCCGAAGTCGCGTACAACGCCACGGGCAAGCCCCTCGATCCAGGTCTCGGGGTCCTGGTCGACGAAGCGGGCAACATGCTGCGTTACCCCCGACTGCCCAACATCCTCACAACCGGCCGCGGCATGGGCATCACATTGCTGACCGTGTGGCACGACCTGTCCCAACTGCGCGATCGCCTCGGTACACAGAAGGCCAACACCGTACTGTCTGCCTCCGGTCTGCGCATGCTATTGCCGGGGTGCGGCGACCTGGAGACACTCCGATACTTCTCCGGCCTGTACGGCCGCACCGAGACCCTGCGCACCTCACATGGCCGCTCCCGCGGCGAGGTTTCCACCAACACCTCTCTCACCGAGACCGACCTCGCCCCCGTGCACTCCCTGCAGCAGCTCAAAGAGTTCACCGCCATCGCCCAGTACTCCAACCAACCGCCGATCAAGGTGAAGATGCGACT
This sequence comes from Streptomyces phaeolivaceus, assembly GCF_009184865.1. Taxonomy (NCBI): domain Bacteria; kingdom Bacillati; phylum Actinomycetota; class Actinomycetes; order Kitasatosporales; family Streptomycetaceae; genus Streptomyces; species Streptomyces phaeolivaceus. Next base: position 5,078,409 of record NZ_CP045096.1, read on the forward strand.
GACATTCCGCGACCGCGACCTCAAACGACTGTTGGCAGGCCCGCGGGCGACCGACTCGGGCCGGCCCATGCGTCCGGACAAGACCGCTGCGCCCGCTGCTGAGAAGACCGGCCATGGCTGATTCACTCGAACCATCGGACGCCCTGTGGCCGGCCGCGCAGACTGCTGTTCCGGAGTCAAGCCGCTGGGTGTGGGCAGCCATGTCCCCGCCCGAACGCCGGGCCCGGCTAAGCGAGTTGCGCACATGGGTGGAGTGGCTGTGCCACACCGCCGAACTGCATAACGAGGTCCCGCCTTGCTGGTACCAGCACCGGTGGCTCCGCGAGATGCTCACCGCCCTGTACCTTGGCTGGCTACGCGCGTACGAGGCCGAGAAGCCCGCTGGGCGCGCATTCACCGAAGCCGACTGGATCAGCACGGTGAACGCGTTCAAGCCGTACCTGAAGCTGCCCGCGTGCCTCAGCGGCCACCAGGAGCCGCCACTGCCGCCTCTTTCGAACCCAGGCGCCGACGACGCGTTCGAGCTATATCTGGCGACCTCGCCGGACACCACTGATCCGGCTCGGCATCCGGCCGAGGCTGCGACACGGCGAATTACCACGAAGATCCACCCGATAGCGTGAGTGTATTTATACATCGATTTTCGGACTTCACCTTCCGGAGAAGCCCACCGACAATCGGGGAAATCCCAACGCATCAAGGAAAAAACGAAGGTGATCTCTTGAGTATTTTCCCTCCTCCCGAGGACCCTTACCGGGACGTGCCGACCGCCGCGGTGTTCGACCTCTTTGCCGAGGCCGCGAACCGTCTGACCGGTCGACTGGTCCACCTTTCCAACCATGCCGACACAGAAGTCGAACGTGACCATTGGTGGGCCTTGGTTATGCGGCTGAGAAACATCCGGCGCAGTGTTCCCGCCCACGACCGAGAGCAGCTCATCTCATATATCAAGAAGTGGACCAAGGAGCTTGAGGAGTTGGGGTCTGCGGGACGTGGCTGACATCAGTTCCTACCACCTCACAAGGCCACAGATCAGGGACTGGTTCGAGGAACATGTACGGGAATTCATTTTCGGTGGGCACAGTACTAGCGAGCAGCCCGTGCTGGTCATGGTTGGAGGCCAACCCGGCGCCGGGAAAACCATGGCCATGCAGGCCGCCCAGGAGCGGCACGCCGCCGGTGACATCATCGCCCTGACAGCAGATGACTTGCGGCCCCTGCACCCCCGCTACGACGACCTGATGCAGGATGATCCGCTGCTGATGGTGGATGCCACCACGCAGGCCACATCAGTATGGATGCAGATGGCCTTCGAGTACGCGCGTGCCCCCGAGCATCAGTACAGCATCATGATGGAAGGCACGTTCCGAGACCCGGCGGCAACTCTCCTGGATGCGGAGAAATTCGCGAAGGCCGACTTCTCCGTCGAACTGGTAGCGCTCGCGGTGCGGCAGGAGCGCAGCCGCCTCGACGCGTTGTACCGCTACCTACCCGCTGCCGACGCCCAGCCAGGCCGATGGGTCTTCGCCGACCGCCATGACCAGTCCTACCGCATGGTTTCGGCCACAGTAGAGGCGGCCGAGGCCAGCCCTCACGTCCAGCGTGTGACTGTCACGAACCGCTCGGGCGCCGACCTATACGTGAACAGTCGGGATACGAACGGGCATCTCGTCGCTTCAGCTCAAGGCTCCCAGGCAGTTGACTCGGAACGCAATCGGCCATTCACCCCGCAGGAGGCCCGCGGCTGGCTCTCCCGACAAGCCGACACCCTGATCGCGTTCGCAGCGGCAGGAGAGGTCACCGATGTCTCCCGGGACCTGCTCCGGCAAGTCACCGGGCCCGATTCGGAGCTGATCGCCGCCATGGCGGACCCAGATACCCGCCGTTCCCATTCGGCCATGAAGCCGCTGCTGCAGACCTTGGTAGACGAGCCGTTCCAGGCGAACTCACCTGTTCCTCTGAGACTGCAAACTGAGCAGAGCCTCCACGAGTACGCCCGTCATCTTGGCCAGGCCGAAGCCTCGGTCCGTAACAGCGCGCCGCCGTCCATCGAAAGCGGTGAGGAACTCGCTGCGAGACTGGAAGCGCTGGGTGCCACGCCAGAGGTGGTGGAGCGAGCACGGAACTCAGCTCGCGAAGATCAACAGTATGCCCATCTGCAAACAGCCCGCGTCCGAGATCAGGCAGAAAGGTTGGGCGAGTCGCGTGCCGCGGTGGCTTCGGAACTACAGCGCCGCAGCCATCTCTCCCCTGTAGAACGTCAGGCGGAGGACGCCCTGCGGACCCGTCTGAACACCGCGCTGGAGACCGTGCGCGCAAAGCAATTTCCGGAGGCGCCCGCTGCGGTCCAGCAACGGATAGAAAAACGACACCAATCGGTTCGGCGTAAGAGCGAATCGCTGTAAAGCACCAGAAGCCGGTGACTGGAAAACACGGTCTCGGCAAGAGATTCCCAAGACCGTAACCGGAGCTTACGGTCTCAGTGTTCCCGCAGGTCAGTGCTGGTGCCGAGCGATGAGTCGCACCCCCGAAGTACTGAAAAAGAAGGGGCTGGTCGCAAGACACTTGCGACCAGCCCCTTCACGCTCTCCCTACCCGGCGAAATACCTCACGCCCAGGTGATCAACCGCTTCGGCTGTTCCAGGATCGCCGCCACGTCCGCCAGCACCTTGGAGCCCAGTTCCCCGTCCACCAGCCGGTGGTCGAAGGAGAGTGCCAGGGTGGTGACCTGGCGGGGCTTCACCTTGCCCTTGTGGACCCATGGCTGGAGGCGGATCGCCCCGACCGCGAGGATCGCGGACTCGCCCGGGTTCAGGATGGGCGTGCCGGTGTCGATGCCGAAGACACCGACGTTGGTGATGGTGACCGTGCCGCCCTGCATGGCGGTGGGGGAGGTCCGGCCGTCCTTGGCGGTCGAGACCAGCTCGCCCAGCGACTGCGCCAGTTGGGGCAGCGTCTTGGCGTGGGCGTCCTTGATGTTCGGGACGATCAGGCCGCGCGGGGTGGCCGCCGCGATCCCCAGGTTCACATAGTGCTTGACCACGATCTCCTGGGCCGCCTCGTCCCAGGAGGCGTTGATGTCCGGGTTGCGCCGGATCGCGACCAGCAGGGCCTTGGCGATCAGCAGGAGCGGATTGACCCGCAGGCCCGCCAGCTCCTTGTCCTGCTTCAGCTCCTCGACCAGCTTCATCGTGCGGGTCACGTCGACCGTCACGAACTCGGTGACGTGCGGCGCGGTGAACGCCGAGCCGACCATCGCCGCCGCCGTCGCCTTCCGGACCCCCTTGACCGGGACACGGGTCTCGCGCGCGCCGTCGTACGACGCCACCGGCGCCGGGGCGACGACGGGCGCGGCGGAGGGTACGGGCGCCGCCACGACGGACTCGGGGGCGGCCTGCGGGGCCACCGCCGCGTGGATGTCGTCGCGGGTGATGACCCCGTCCGGGCCGGACGGGGTGATCGTCGCCAGGTCCACCCCGAGGTCCTTGGCCAGCTTGCGGACCGGCGGCTTCGCCAGCGGACGCTGCCCGCCCACGGCGTGACCGTGACCGTGTCCGTTCAGCTCGCCCTGGACACCCTGGATCGCGGTGGCCGCGTACAGCGTGTCCCCTGCGGGCGCCGAGGCCGCCGGGACCCCCTTGCGGGGGCGGCGCTTGGTGGAGGACTCGGCGACCCCGTAGCCCACGAGGACCGGCTTGCGGCCCTCGGGCTTCTTGGCCGTCGGCGCGGCGGCGGGCGCGGGCTTCGCCGCGGGCGCGGCGGGCGCCGCGGAGGACGCGGTCTCCGCCGCCGGGGCCGTGTCCGGCGCCGCCCCGCCCGTGACGTCCACCGCGATGATCGACGTACCGACGTCGACCGTGGTGCCCTCGGGGAAGTGCAGTGCGCGTACGACGCCGTCGTACGGGATGGGCAGTTCGACGGCGGCCTTGGCCGTCTCGACCTCGCAGACGACCTGGCCGTCGGTGACGGTGTCACCGGGCTGGACGTACCACTTGAGGATCTCGGCCTCGGTGAGTCCCTCGCCCACGTCGGGCATCTTGAACTCGCGCGGAGACGTGTCTGTCATCGTCGTCACGGACCTCTCCCTCAGAACGCCAGCGAGCGGTCGACGGCGTCGAGCACCCGGTCCAGATTCGGCAGGTACTCCTCCTCCAGACGGGCCGGCGGATACGGGGCGTGGTATCCACCGACGCGGAGGATCGGGGCCTCCAGGTGGTAGAAGCACCGCTCGGTGATACGGGCGGCGATCTCCGCGCCCGAACCGAAGAACACCGGGGCCTCGTGGACCACGATCAGCCGGCGCGTCCGCTCCACGGACGCCTGGATCGAGTCGAAGTCCAGCGGGGACACCGACCGCAGGTCCAGGACCTCCAGGGCCCGGCCCTCCTCGGCCGCCGCGTCGGCGACCTCCTGGCAGAGCTTCACCATCGGGCCGTACGCGGCGAGCGTGAGGTCGGTGCCCGCACGGACGACACGGGCCTTGTGCAGCGGGCCGGGGATGGCCTCGGGGTTGACCTCGGCCTTGTCCCAGTAGCGCCGCTTGGGCTCGAAGAAGATCACCGGGTCGTCGCTCTGGATGGCCTGCTGCATCATCCAGTAGGCGTCCGACGCGTTCGACGGCGAGACCACCTTCAGGCCCGCCACATGCGCGAAGAGCGCCTCCGGGGACTCGGAGTGGTGCTCGACCGCGCCGATGCCGCCGCCGTAGGGGATCCGGACGACGACGGGGAGCTTGACCTTGCCCAGCGAGCGCGCGTGCATCTTGGCGAGCTGGGTGACGATCTGGTCGTACGCGGGGAAGACGAAGCCGTCGAACTGGATCTCGACCACCGGCCGGTAGCCCCGCAGGGCCAGGCCGATGGCGGTGCCGACGATGCCCGACTCGGCGAGCGGGGTGTCGATCACCCGGTCCTCGCCGAAGTCCTTCTGCAGGCCGTCCGTCACCCGGAACACACCGCCGAGCTTGCCTACGTCCTCGCCCATGACGAGGACCTTGGGGTCGGCTTCGAGGGCCCTGCGCAGCGATTCGTTGATCGCCTTGGCGATCGCCATGCTCTTCACGCCCGGCTGCCCGGCCGTCTGCGTGGCTGTCTGCGTGGTCATCGCTACTTGCCCTCCTCTTCGTCCACATCGGCGAACGACGCCTGGTACGCGGCGAACTGGGCGCGCTCCTCGTCCACGAGCGCGTGTCCGTCCGCGTACGCGTTCTCGAAGATGGCGAAGTGGTCCGGGTCGGGCATGGCACGCACCGCTTCGCGCACTCGCCTTCCCAACGCCTCGCTCTCCGCTTCGAGTTCCGCGAAGAATCCCTCGTTCGTGTCCGTTTCGGATTCCAGGTGGCCGCGCAGGCGCGCGATCGGGTCCTTGGCCTCCCAGGCCACCCGCTCGTCGTCGTGGCGGTACCGGGTGGGGTCGTCGGAGGTGGTGTGGGCGCCCATGCGGTAGGTGTACGCCTCGACCAGGGTGGGGCCCTCGCCCCGGCGGGCCCGCTCCAGCGCCCACTTGGTGACCGCGAGGCAGGCCAGTACGTCGTTGCCGTCGACGCGGACGCCCGGGAAGCCGAATCCCTGGGCGCGCTGGTACAGCGGGACGCGGGTCTGCTTCTCGGTGGGCTCCGAGATCGCCCACTGGTTGTTCTGGCAGAAGAACACGACCGGCGCGTTGTAGACCGCGGAGAAGGTGAAGGCCTCCGCGACGTCGCCCTGGCTGGAGGCGCCGTCGCCGAAGTAGGCGATGACCGCCGAGTCGGCGCCGTCCTTGGCGATGCCCATGGCGTAGCCGGTGGCGTGCAGCGTCTGGGAGCCGATGACGATCGTGTAGAGGTGGAAGTTGTTGCCGCTCGGGTCCCAGCCGCCGTTGTTCACGCCGCGGAACATGCCGAGCAGATTGGTCGGGTCGACGCCGCGGCACCAGGCGACGCCGTGTTCACGGTAGGTCGGGAAGACGTAGTCGTCCGGGCGGGTGGCCCGCCCGGAACCGATCTGGGCCGCCTCCTGGCCGAGCAGCGAGGCCCACAGGCCCAGCTCGCCCTGGCGCTGCAGGGAGGTGGCCTCGGCGTCGAAGCGACGGGTCAGCACCATGTCGCGGTACAGGCCCCGCAGCTCGTCGACGGTGATGTCGGCGACGAACGGGTCGTACTCGGCGTTCTTGACGCGCTTGCCCTCGGGCGTCAGCAGCTGAACGAGTTCGGGCGATGCGTCGGTCGGCTTCTTCGCAGTGGCGCGCCTGGTGCCGGTGGTGCCGGCCGCCTTGCTGCCGGTGGTGCCGGTCTTGCCTGCGGCGCTGCGTCGCGGCTTGCGCGCGGCAGTGCTCTCCACGGTCACGTGTGCTCCTCCGTCGGTCCGGCCCCCGGGATTGCCGAGGACCAGTGCGGCTCGCCTGATCCCGGTGCCCGTGCACGGGGTGGGTGCCCTTGGCCGGGAACAGACGTGACAGGTGCCCCGGCGAGCGCCCTGCACGAGGCACGTTACCCAGTGCTCCACATTCCTGTGAAACCCCTACTGACCTGCGATTTTCCTTGGATTTCCAAGTAATTCGGTACTAGGGGGTCCAAGTAAGTCGCGTCCGTCGGGAACAGCTGCTGGTCACAGCACTGGCTACAGCCTGGCAGGGGGCCGGAACACCGGCACGTTATCCCGGCCACCCCGGCCACGGGAAGAGTTCGCCGGAGGCCGGCCGTGAGATCGGTGGAGGAAGTTGCTCCATCCGTGAAGACGACGGAACCGCCATATTCCGGTTCGCATACCTGCGCGACGAGCCGCAGTTCGGATCTGCGCACTCCGTGATCGGTAACGACTGTGTGTGACAAACGTGAGGTCAACGGCGTGGCGCGTGCCCTAACATCTGGCGCGTGCCGCGCTCATCTGTACTACCCCCTGTGCTTCACACGCCCCCTCTGGGCCCCCTGCTGGAGCGGTACGCCGCCGGATCGGCACTGACCTGCGACCCCGTCGACGAGGGGCTCCTCAACCGCGGCTACCGGCTCTCCACCACCCGAGGCCGGTACTTCCTCAAGCACCACTTCGACCCCGAGACCGCCGATCCGGCCGCGATCGCGCGCCAGCACCGGGCCACCCAGCGCCTCGCCGACCTGGGCGTTCCCGTGGCCCCGCCGCTCGCCGCGCGCGACGGGCGCACGGTCGCGGTCGTCGGCGGCCACGCCTACGCCCTGCACCCGTGGATCGACGGACGGCATCGACACGGCGGTCAACTGACCGATGCGCAGTGCGCCCGCCTGGGGGCGCTCCTGGGGGTCGTCCACGCGTCCCTGGAGCGGGTGATGCCGGCCGTGCCGGTACGCGGGCGGCTGATTCCCGCCCAACGGCAGGCCCAGGGCAGGGCCGCTGCCCCGCCACGGCCCTCTTGCCGTACGGACACCCCGGAGGCCGTGGCGGACGCCCGGACCGAGAGCGCGGATCCGGCCGCCACCTTCGCCCTCATCGACGAACTGCTCGACCGCGTACGGCGACACCGGCCGGCCGACGCCTTCGACGCGCTCGCCCGGCACCGGCTGCTGGAGCGACGGGAACTACTGGAGCGGCACGCGGGGCGGCGACCGCCCCAGGGCGGCTCGGTGGGGTGGGTGCACGGGGACTTCCACCCGTTCAACGTGCTCTACCGGGACGACGTCCCCGATGTGCCCGCCGCGATCCTCGACTGGGACCGGCTCGGTGTGCAGCCGCGCGCGGAGGAGGCGGTCCGGGCCGCGGTGATCTTCTTCGTGCGTCCGGTCGGCGCCCTGGACCTGGCACGTGTGCGCTCCTACGCGCGCGCGTACCGCCGTTCCGCGGGCGCCGACCCGGCCGAACTCGCGGCGGCCGTGCACCGTGTGTGGTGGGAGCGGCTCAACGACTTCTGGATGCTGCGCTGGCACTACGAGCGCGGCGACACCCGCGCCGACCCGCAGTTCCCGGCGGCCTCGGCGCTGGTGGTGTGGTGGACGCGGGAGTACGACGCGGTGTGCGAGGCCTTCACGGAGTGACCGGGTGTGAACGGAGTGACTGGGTGTAAGGGGTGAACGACCAGGAGGGCGGTCCTTACCGGACCGCCCGCCTGACACTTACGTCATCACTCACCCGACGTTCGAGGAGTCACTCCTCGTCGTCGCCGATACCGCCGGGCAGGCCCGCGGTGTCCCCGCCGCCGCTGTCGTCAGGGGACTCGACCGGCGAACTCTCCACCGGCTCCGAGGGAGTCGGCTCCTCCGTCGTCGGCTCCTCGGTCGTCGGCTCGTCCGTCGGCTCGTCCGTCGGTGACTGGCTGAACGACGGGCTCTGCGTGTACGACGGCGTGTAGTCGGGGTCGCTGCCCGAGCCGGTGCTCTCCTCCGTCTGCTCCTCGGTCGGCTCGTCGCTGGGCGACTCGCTGGTGTCCTTGTCCTTGCTGGACGTCGAGGCCGACGGGGACTTGGTGGTCCCGGTGTCGCCGCCGGTGCCACCACCGTTGCTGTTCAGCGCCAGCGCGACGCCCGCCGCGATGGCGACCACCGCGAGGACGGCGAGGATCCACAGCTTGCCGCGGCCACTGCCCCGGTTGCCGTTCCCCTCGAAACCGCCGTCGTCCCGGCCACCGCCGCCGTAACCGGGCAGGATCGGCTGCGGGATCTGCGAGGTGCCCGACTCCCCGGGGTGCGGCATGACGGTCGTACCGGACATACCGCCCGGCGGGGTGTGCCGGCCCTCGTGCACGGTGACGGGCCCGGTGTTCCAGGTGCCGGTGTGGCCGCCCTGGTCGTACAGCATCTGCAGGCCGTACTGGACGAGGCCGCGCATCTCCTCGGCCGTCTGGAAACGGTCGTCCGGCTCCTTGGCGAGGGAGCGCACGACGAGGCCGTCCAGCTCCGGCGGCGCCGCCCCCTCCGAGACCTGGGACGGCGGCACCGGGATGTCCTGGACGTGCTGGTAGACCACCGACAGCGGGGTCTCGCCGATGAACGGCGGCCTCAGCGCGAGGAGTTCGTAGAGCAGACAGCCGGTGGCGTACAGGTCGGAGCGGTGGTCGACGGCCTTGCCGAGCGCCTGCTCCGGAGAGAGGTACTGGGGCGTGCCCATGACCATGCCGGTCTGCGTCATCGTCGTCGACGCCCCGTGCAGGGCGCGCGCGATGCCGAAGTCCATGACCTTCACGGCGCCGTTGTGGGTGATGATGACGTTCGCCGGCTTGATGTCGCGGTGCACGATGCCGTGCTGGTGGGAGTAGGCGAGCGCCTCCAGCACACCGGACACGATGATCAGGGCCTGCTCGGGGCCGGGTGCCTCCGCGTTGATCAGCAGATCGCGGATGGTGCGGCCCTCGACCAGCTCCATGACGATGTACGGCACGGGGGTGCCGTTCACCACGTCCTCGCCGGAGTCGTAGACCGCCACGATCGAGTGGTGGTTGAGCCCGGCCACGGCCTGGGCCTCACGTGTGAAGCGGGCCTTGGAGATGGGGTCCTCGGCCAGGTCGGAACGGAGCAGTTTGACCGCGACCGTCCGGCCGAGACGTACGTCCTCGGCCGCGAACACCTCGGCCATGCCGCCCCGGCCCAGTCTGTGGGTCATCCGGTACCGACCGTCACCGACAAGCCCGCCGTTGCCCCACAACTCCGGCGCGTCCGACATGCCGCCGCCAGTCGCCTCGGGGTCGGACGGGCCCTGAGAGCGCTGCTGCTGTGCCATCAGTCCTCGCCGTCGTTTCTGCCCGCGGTCCGCGCGGTACTTGTTACGGTCTCCGTCGGCCACGCTACAGCCTTCACGCAAGTGGCCGGTCCGGGTTGGATGCGCGACGGGTTCACGACGGATTCAAGGTGGATTCAAAGGTTGATCGGCCATGAAACCCGCAGCGCGCTCACTCGTGCAAGTTCTGTGTACCGGGCGTACGCCCCCTGTAACGCTTCCGCGACGCTTCTTTCGCGTACGGTCACGGATCGGGCACCGCGCTTGACGTGTCAGTGCCCTGGGGCAGACTTGGCCGGGAATAGCACAAAGGATCACCAGCATCATCAGGGATCACCGATCGCGGGAGCCACGTCAGCTGCTTTCGCGCGCGCCGATGGGGGACGCAGGAAGATGAGCCAGGACGCCGCACAGGGCCGGTACGCGGGGCGGTCGCTAGCCGGTGGCCGGTACCAACTGCGGGACCTGCTCGGCGAGGGCGGCATGGCCTCCGTCCACCTCGCCTACGACGCGGTGCTCGACCGGCAGGTCGCGATCAAGACACTCCACACCGAGCTGGGCCGCGAACAGGCATTTCGCGAGCGCTTCCGCCGCGAGGCACAGGCCGTGGCGAAGCTCACCCACACGAACATCGTCTCGGTCTTCGACACCGGCGAGGACGAGATGGACGGCATGACGACGCCGTACATCGTCATGGAGTACATCGAGGGCAACCCGCTCGGCTCGGTGCTCGACACGGACATCGCCCAGCTCGGCGCGATGCCCTCCGACAAGGCGCTGAAGATCACCGCGGATGTGCTGGCGGCGCTGGAGATCAGCCACGAGATGGGCCTGGTCCACCGGGACATCAAGCCGGGCAACGTGATGATGACCAAGCGCGACGTCGTCAAGGTGATGGACTTCGGCATCGCCCGCGCCATGCAGTCGGGCGTCACCTCGATGACGCAGACCGGCATGGTCGTCGGCACCCCGCAGTACCTCTCGCCCGAGCAGGCCCTCGGCCGCGGCGTCGACGCACGCTCCGACCTGTACTCGGTCGGCATCATGCTGTTCCAACTGACCACCGGGCGGCTGCCCTTCGAGGCGGACTCGCCGCTGGCCATCGCCTACGCGCACGTCCAGGAGGAGCCGGTCGCTCCCTCCTCCATCAACCGTTCGCTGCCGCCGGCCGTGGACGCGATCATCGCCCGCGCGCTGAAGAAGAACCCGAACGAGCGGTTCCCGAGCGCGGAGGCCATGCGGGACGAGTGCCTGCGGGTGGCCGCGTCGCTCCAGCCCGTCGCGCCGAGCATCGTGCCGGGCGCGCAGACGTCCAGCGGCGCCGGGGTCTCCTCCGCCGTCTTCCCGCCGATCGACCAGACCGGCACACCGCAGGCGGGCAGCGTCCAGACGCCGTACCAGCCGCACAACACGGGCGGATACGGTCCGCCGACGCCCGCACCCGCGCCGACGCCCGCCCCGTCCTACGGCTACCCGCAGCAGGGCGGCTACCGGACGCCGCCGCAGACCGCCGCATACGCGCCGCAGCAGGGGGCGGCCACCCCGCCGCCGTACAACATCGCGCCGCAGCAGTCCTCGCTCTCGGCGGGCGGCTCCGGGGGCGGGAAGAGCAACAAGGGCGTGATCGTGGGCGCCATCGTCGTGTCCGTCCTCGCGATCGGCGGTCTGATCACGGCGATCAGCCTGAACTCCGGCAGCGACGAGGCGAGCGGCGACACCGGCACGGACGTGTCCGCCTCGCCGACCGTGGTCGAGGGGCACAAGGGCCCGGACACGTCGAAGGTCATCGACTCGACCGAGTGCACGGAGCCCACGGAGTCCTACAACGACCCCGACAAGATCCTGCTGCCGGACTTCACCTTCAAGAACATCGACTCGGTGAAGAAGTGCTTCCAGGCGGCCGGCTGGGAGTACGACGTCCAGAAGGTCGACGAGAACACGTACGGCGAGGGCACGGTCATGGAGCAGTACCCGGCGGCCGACGACGACGTCGACCCGAAGGACATGCCGTCGATCATCCTCAAGGTCTCGACGGGCAACCCGGCCTGACGCGTCGCTCCCCTTGTCATAGGAAGGGCCCGGCACTCACGTGCCGGGCCCTTTGCGTATCCGGGGGCGGGGGTGGGGGTGTGACCCGGGGCTCAGAGGTACGGGCCCCCCGAGCGGCCGACCGTGCGCGGGTCGTCGTCGCCCTCGTGGCCGCCGACGCCCGGCGGCAGCGCGCGGCGCATCTGCTCCAGCTGGGCCCGAGCAGCCATCTGCTGGGCGAACAACGTCGTCTGGATCCCGTGGAAGAGTCCTTCGAGCCAGCCGACCAACTGGGCCTGCGCGATCCGCAGTTCCGCGTCGCTCGGGATCACCTCGTCGGTGAAGGGCAGGGAGAGCCGCTCCAACTCCTCGACCAGTTCGGGCGCCAGGCCGTCCTCGAGTTCCTTGACCGAGCTGGCGTGGATCTCCTTCAGCCGGGCTCTGCTGGCCTCGTCGAGGGGGGCGACCCGTACCTCTTCGAGAAGCTGTTTGATCATGCTGCCGATGCGCATGACCTTGGCCGGCTGCTCCACCATCTCCGTCACCGGGACCTCGCGGGAGTCCTCGTCTCCTCCGCCGCCCACCGCCATTCCGTCCTGGCCCACGACCAGGATCTGGGGCTGTTCGGGCGACCGTTCGTTCCTCGGCATCTCCATGCCGCCATTCTCTCGCACACGTACACCTCACCACCCTGGTGCCCCCCACGGAGGGTGATCCACCGTTTACGTACCCCCCCGTTCGCGTCCTGACCGGGGGGGGTGAGCGACCTGGGGCCTCCGGCGGACACCGACGGGCTCGGGCTCATGACCGCGGGACGACCCCGGTCGGGGCGGGAGGGGGGACGGGCGGGGAGGGGGCTCGCCGCGCGGGAGGTGGCCGGTCGGGGCCACGGCAAGGGCTGGGTGCTGTCGGCGGGGCGGACGGACGCCCCTCTGCTCGCCCTGGACAGCCTCCGGCGGTGCTCGGTTCCGGTCCCGGCGGCACTCCGGTCGGCCTTCGAGGGGCTTCGAACAGACCCAGGCGGCCCGTCACCGTCGTCTCCCGGCCCCGACCCCGCTGGGTTTCGGCTCGCGAGGGTCGAGATGCCGGCGCGGTGGTGGCGTGTGAATCTGAGGGCGTGGCATCTCGGCTTCGTTCGGTGCGCGTGACGGGACTCGCTCTCGTCGCGGGGATGCTCGTGGTCCTGGGGGCCGTGCCGGCCGGGTACGCGGCCGAGCCCGACCCCGCGACCTCCTGGGCCGGCAGCCGCGCGGGCGAGGGGCGGGAACGGCCGGGACGACAGGACGCCGGGCCCCTGGAACCGGAGGACGACGGGTATCCGCCGCCGGGAGAGCCCACCCTCGGACGACCCGACGGCCCGGACGCCGGCATCGCCCCCGAGCCGTCCCGGCCCGTCCCCGCGGCCCCGCCCGGCACCGGCACCGCGACCGCCGAGGAACCCGTGCTGCAGTTCCTGACCCTCGGCAGCGGCCTCGTGCTGACGGGCCTGGGCCTCGGCCTCGCCTTCGTGGGGCTGCGGATCCGACGGTACTGAGCGCCCACCCGCACCGGGGCGGCCGAGCGGGCGCCCGGCGGAGAACTCGTACGGTGCTCCGGCGCCCTACGGCACCACCAGGAGCACCTTCCCGACGTGACCGCTCTCCTCCAGCACCCGGTGGGCCGTGGCCGCGTCGTTCATCGGGATCTCGCGGTCGACGACCGGGCGTACATGACCGCCGTCGATCAGCGGCCACACATGCTCACGTACGGCGGCGACGATCGCCGCCTTCTCCTGCGGCGGGCGGGCGCGCAGCGAGGTCGCGCTGATCGCGGCACGCTTGGCGAGCAGGGCGCCGATGTTCAGCTCGCCCTTGATCCCGCCCTGCATCCCGATGATCGCGAGGCGGCCGTTGACGGCGAGAACCCGGACGTTGCGGTCGAGATACTTGGCGCCCATGTTGTCGAGGACGACATCGGCCCCCTTGCCGTCCGTGGCCCGCCGGACCTCCTCCACGAAGTCCTGCTCGCGGTAGTCGACCAGGATGTCCGCGCCCAGGGCGGCGCACTGTTCGAGCTTCTTCTTGGTTCCCGCCGTGACGGCGACCCGCGCGCCGACGGCCTTGGCGAGCTGGATGGCCATCGTGCCGATGCCGCTGGAGCCGCCGTGCACGAGGAACGTCTCGCCGGGGCGCAGATGGGAGATCATGAAGACGTTCGACCAGACCGTGCAGGCCACCTCGGGCAGCGCGGCGGCCCGGTTGACGTCGAGGCCGGAGGGCACCGGCAGCAGCTGTCCGGCCGGGGCGACGACCTTCTCCGCGTAACCGCCGCCCGAGAGCAGCGCGCACACCTCGTCGCCGACGTTCCAGCCGGCCACGCCGGGCCCGATCTCCGCGATCCGCCCGGAGCACTCCAGGCCAGGGTAGGGGGAGGCGCCGGGCGGTGGGTCGTAGAAGCCCTGCCGCTGCAGCAGGTCGGCGCGGTTCACGGCGCTCGCCGCCACCTCGATGAGCACTTCGCCCTCGCCGGGCACCGGGTCGGGGACCTCGTCCCACACCAGGGCCTCGGGTCCGCCGGGCTCGGGAATCGTGATCGCATGCATGAGGGGACGCTACTCCTCGGCCGGGGCAGGGGCCCGGTGCAGGACGGGCCTGCGTCTCCGGTCCCCCTCCTGCGGCCTCGGTAACTAATCTCTTGCGCCCTTGGTCCTGATTGAGGTGCAATCGGTCCCCATCGGAGAGACCGTGGAGACGCTATGGCCACACGGACTCCTCACGACCCGCTCGCCCCGATGTCGAAGCGGTCCCGACTCCCCGCGCGGCGACCGATGAGTTTCGGCGGCCCCGGTGGTCTCCCCTTGCGTAGCCCCGGACAGGGCCCCGTACGCGGAAGGATCCCAGACATGAGCGCACAGACGTCCGGCCTCGCGATCGAGACCGCGGGTCTGGTGAAGACCTTCGGCGAGACCCGGGCCGTCGACGGCGTCGACCTGGCCGTGCCGGCCGGCACGGTCTACGGCGTCCTCGGCCCGAACGGCGCCGGCAAGACGACCACGGTGAAGATGCTCGCCACCCTTCTGCGCCCCGACGGCGGCCAGGCGCACGTCTTCGGCCACGACGTCGTCCGGGAGGCCGACGAGGTACGCGGCCGGGTCAGCCTGACCGGGCAGTACGCCTCCGTGGACGAGGACCTGACCGGCACCGAGAACCTGGTGCTGCTGGCCCGGCTCCTCGGCCACGACAAACGGACGGCACGGCAGCGCGCCGGACAACTGCTGGAGGCCTTCGGACTGACCGACGCCGCCGGAAAACAGGTCAAGCACTACTCGGGCGGCATGCGGCGCCGTATCGACATCGCCGCCTCCATCCTGAACACGCCCGACCTGCTGTTCCTGGACGAGCCGACGACCGGCCTCGATCCCCGCAGCCGCAATCAGGTGTGGGACATCGTGCGCGCGGTGGTCGCCCAGGGCACGACCGTGCTGCTGACCACGCAGTATCTGGACGAGGCCGACCAGCTGGCGTCCCGGATCGCGGTCATCGACCAGGGCAAGGTGATCGCGGAGGGCACGAAGGGCGAGCTGAAGGCGTCCGTCGGCGCCGGTTCCGTCCATCTGCGGCTGCGCGACGCGGCCCAGCGCCCGCAGGCCGAGGAGGTGCTGCGGCTCGCCCTCGACGCCGATGTGCAGCGCGAGCCGGACCCGGTGGCGCTGACGGCCCGCGTGGGCGCGGGTTCCGCCAACGGGCAGGGGGCTGCCGAGGCCGCCGCACGAGCACTCGCCGAGCTGGCCCGCACCGGCATCACCGTCGACAACTTCTCGCTGGGGCAGCCCAGCCTGGACGAGGTCTTCCTCGCCCTCACCGGACACGACACCAAGGCATCGGCCGCCGCGCAGGCCGAGGAGACCACCGAGACGAAGGACGAGGCGGCGGCATGAGCACCGCGACCACCACGGAGAACAAGGAACTCGCCCCCGTCAGCGCCGAGTCGCTCGCCGCGCTGCTCATCGCCAAGGAACGACCGCCGCGGCCCAGCGCCCTGTCGGCGTCCCTGACCTTCGGCTGGCGGGCCATGCTCAAGATCAAGCATGTGCCGGAACAGCTCTTCGACGTCACCGCCTTCCCGATCATGATGGTGCTGATGTACACGTACCTCTTCGGCGGTGCGCTGGCCGGCTCCCCTGAGGAGTACATCCAGTTCCTGCTGCCGGGCATCCTGGTGATGTCGGTCGTGATGATCACGATGTACACGGGAGTCTCGGTCAACACGGACATCGAGAAGGGTGTCTTCGACCGGTTCCGCTCGCTGCCTATCTGGCGGCCGTCGACGATGGTCGGCTATCTGCTGGGCGACGCCCTGCGCTACGCGATCGCGTCCGTGGTGATGCTCACCGTCGGCATGATCCTCGGCTACCGCCCGGACGGCGGGGTGGTGGGCGTGGTCGCCGGAGTCGCGCTGCTCATCGTCTTCTCGTTCGCGTTCTCGTGGATCTGGACGATGTTCGGTCTGATGCTGCGCACCGAGAAGTCCGTGATGGGCGTCAGCATGATGGTGATCTTCCCGCTGACCTTCCTGTCCAACGTCTTCGTCGACCCGAGCACCATGCCGGGCTGGCTCCAGGCCTTCGTCAACAACAGCCCGGTCACGCATCTGGCCTCGGCGGTCCGCGAGTTGATGGCGGGCGAGTGGCCGACGGCGGAGATCGCCTGGTCGCTGGGCTGGTCCGCCCTGTTCGTGCTGGTCTTCGGACCGATCACGATGCGGCTGTACAACCGCAAGTAGCCGATCACGCCAAGAGAGAGGCCCCGGGGTACGGAACCCCGGGGCCTCTCCCGTTCCCGCTACGGCAGGTGCTTGGTCTCGGGGGTGATCTTCGTGCTCGGGGTGGCGCGGACGATGGTGATGAGCCGGTCCGTCAACTGGAGCTCCCCGATGGACGGGTCGTCGTAGCCGAGCACACGGTGCCCGCGCAGCACGCTGACCACCAGGTCATCCGTCTCCCGCACCCCGCGCCCCACCTCGGCCTTTATGACCGGCCGTTCGGCGATGTCGAGTCCACTGCCCTGCTGGATGAGGTCCTCCATCACCATGCCGGCCGCCGGGCTGAGCACGGAGAGCCCGAGGAGCCGTCCGGCCGCGCTGGCACTGGTGATGACGACATCCGCCCCGGACTGCTTCAGCAGCGGCGCGTTCTCCTCTTCCCGCACGGCGGCCACGATCTTCGCCCCACGATTGAGCTGGCGGGCGGTCAGGGTGACCAGTACGGCCGTGTCGTCCCGCGCGGTCGAGATGATGATCTGCCGCGCCTTCTGAAGCTCGGCCCGCAGCAGCACATCACTGCGGGTCGCGTCCCCGATGACCCCTGTGTACCCCTCGGACGTCGCCGCCTCGATGGCCTTCGAGCTGGGGTCCACGACGACGACCTGTTCCTTCTTCAGGCCCGTCGCGCAGACGGTCTGGACCGCCGACCGTCCCTTCGTCCCCCAGCCGACCACAACGGTGTGCTCCCTCAAGGCCGCCCTCCAGCGGTTCTGTCGCCATTCCTCACGCGTGCGCTCCGTGAGCACTTCCAGCGTGGTCCCGACCAGAATGATCAGGAACAGCACACGCAAGGGCGTGATCACAAAGATATTGGTGAATCGGGCAGCATCACTGACCGGAGTGATGTCGCCGTAGCCGGTGGTCGAGAGGGTGACGGTCGCGTAGTAGAACGCGTCGAGCAGGTCCACGGAACCGTCGGAGTTGTCGTTGTATCCCTCACTGTCGGCGTAGACGATGAACGCCGTCGCGACCAGCACGAACAACGCCATCGCCAGCCGTTGGCCGACCTGACGGATCGGCCGCTCGACCTCACGCTTCGGCAGTCTCACCTGATGGGTCACGTGACGCTCGTCCGCGTTACGGGCGATCGCGTCCTGGCCCGGCAGTTTCACGTGAAACACTCCCCGTTTCCGCGTACATCCCCTGACTGCACTCCGCCCCCCGCCGCCCGCTGTTTCACGTGAAACACACCTGGATCCCCGCAGTCGCCCAGGGAAGGTCGAGCAGTTCCAGCTCCTGCCCAGAGCGCGCACCACCGGGCGGTACGACGGCCAGAGCATCGGCGGTGGCGATGCCGCGGAGCATAGCGGGACCGTTGTAGTGCAACGGCACGGCGTCATCACCCCGCAGACCGACAGGAACGAGCCGGGTGTCGTACGGGTGCCCGTGCACCGCCTCCCGCAGAGGCATCGTGTACGGCTCCGGCGCGGCCCGTCCGGCGAGGATCCGCAGCAGGGGCTCTGCGAGCGTGAACAGCCCGGACACGGCGGCCAACGGGTTGCCGGGCAGCCCGACGAGGTGTTGGTCCTGTCTGATGCGGGCCAGCAGCATGGGGTGCCCCGGACGCACCTTGACGCCGTCGACGAGGAGTTCGGCCCCGACGCGGCGCAAGATGGGGTGGACGTGATCGACGGGCCCGGCGGCCGTACCGCCCGTGGTCACGATGAGGTCGGCGGTGGACTTCTTCACGGCCCGGTACAGGGCGTCGGCGTCGTCCCCGACACGGCGTACGGCGGTCACCTCGGCGCCGAGCGCGCGGAGCCAGGACGGCAGCATCGGGCCGAGGGCGTCCCGGATCAGGCCCTCGCGCGGGAGTCCGTCGGTGAGCAGTTCATCGCCGAGCACGAGCAGTTCGACGCGCGGGCGGGGGAGCACGCTCACCGTGTCGTACCCGGCTGCCGCCGCGAGCCCGAGGGCGGCCGGGGTGATCTGTGTGCCGAGCGAAAGGAGTTGGTCGCCGATCCGGCACTCCTGGCCCCGTGGGCGGATGTCCTGCCCGTGGGCCGGCTCCCGGGTCGGGTGCAGCCGCCCCTTGTCGTCGGTGCGCCCGTGCTCACTGCGCAGAACGGCGGTCGTGTCGAGCGGGACGCGGGCACCGGTGGCGATCCGGACCGCCTCCCCGTCGGTGAGCCGCCCTGCGTCGGCGTGCCCTGCCAGCACACCGTCCTCCCGAACGTCCCAGGGGCCGGGACCGGCGACCGCCCAGCCGTCCATCGCGGAGGTGTCGAAGGAGGGGAGGTCGGTGAGGGCGGTGAGGGGGGCGGCGAGAACGAGGCCGAGCGCCTTGTCGAGGGTGACCGACACGGGGGCCCGACGGCCCGCCGCGCGGCCGGCCCGTTCGGCGACGGCCCGCGCCTCTGGCCAGGAGGTGGCCCGGTGGGGGGAGTCGTCCTTGGCCCGGTGCGCCTCGGCCCGTGCCGCCGTGGGGGTTTCGCGGGGGGAGCGGGGTTCGCCCGGCCCCCGGGCGGCCCTGTCGTTGGCCACGGCCAGCGCCTCCTCCACGTCGAGTTCCTCGGCGTCCTGGGCGGTCATCCGGCGGCCGGGCCCAAGTCCTGGCCGGCACCGGGCCCGGCGTCGGACCGGGTCTCCGACGTGGTGTCCGGCTTGGCGTCGGGGGTGTTCTCGTCGGCCCAGCGGAGGGCCAGGGCGGACGCCTTGCGGGCCGCTTCGGTGACTGCCTCGGGGCCTCCCCCGGCCTTGGCGGCGGCATAGCCGACGAGGAACGTGGTCAGCGGAGCGGCGGGCCGGGCCACACTGTGGGCGGCGTCACGGGCGAGGTCGAGCAGCTCGGTGATGTCGACGTCGAGGTCGATCCCCAGCTCGTCCTTGACTGCGGAAATCCATTCATCCAACACGTTGCCATGCTCCCTGATCCGTGCGCGGGCGGCGGCGATGTCGTCCCAGGTGTCGCAGTCGAAGGACGCGAGAGGGTCGGTGATGCGGGTGAGGCGCAGCGCGGCGGTCAGCCGTCGCAGGGGGAGCCCGGTGAGTCCGTCGTGCTCGGCGGCGAGCCGCGTCAGCTCACGGTTCAGGGACTCGGCCCGGTAGGCGGCCACGAGGGGCTGGTCGCGGCCGTCGGGATCGGTGACCAGGACGCCGTCGGCGGGGTCCGTCCTGTCCGCGAGGGCGTCGAGCAGCCGCCGTACCGTCTCCTCGGCCAGGAACGGCAGATCGGCGGAGAGCACGAGGACGTGCGGCGCGGTGGTGTGCCGGAGTCCGGCGCCCAGCGCCGCCAGCGGGCCGCCGCCGGGGGGCTCCTCGCGGGCCCACAGCACGGGCCGCGCGGTGGGCCGGGGATCGGCGACGACGACTGTCGTCCGGGCCCCGGCGCAGGCGGTCAGCACCCGGTCGAGCAGGGCCCGCCCGCCCACGCGCACGGCCGGTTTGTCGGCGCCCCCGAGCCGCCGGGCGGCGCCTCCGGCGAGCACGACGGCGTCGAACGCCTCGGTAGCGGGGCCGCCCGGGGGCTCATACGCGGTCACCCTCCGAGTATGCGGGCCCCGGCGATCACAGGGAACGCGGGGGAGGCGGCGCAATCACGGCCCGGTCGGGTCCGATGGCGCGGAGCGATCGAACCCGACCGGCGAAGCCGATGATCAGAGCGTGCGCAGCAGCACCGCCGGCTGTTCGACGCAGTCCGCCACGTATCGCAGGAAGCCGCCCGCCGTGCCGCCGTCGCAGACTCGGTGGTCGAAGGTGAGCGAGAGCTGCACGACCTGCCGTACCGCCAGTTCGCCCCGGTGCACCCAGGGCTTGGGGACGATACGGCCGACGCCGAGCATGGCGGCCTCGGGGTGGTTGATGATCGGCGTGGAACCGTCGACGCCGAACACTCCGTAGTTGTTCAGCGTGAAGGTCCCGCCGGTCAGCTGGGCGGGCGTCAGGGTCCCGGTCCGCGCCGCCTCGGTCAGCCGGGCGAACTCCGCGCCGAGCGACTCCGCGTTCCTGGTGTGCGCGTCCCGTACGACGGGGACGACCAGGCCCCGTTCCGTCTGCGCGGCGAACCCGAGGTGCACATGGTCGAGCCGTACGACCTCGCGGGCCTCCATGTCGACCGTCGAGTTCAGTTCCGGGAAGCGGGCCAGCGCGGCGGTGCAGATCCGGGCAAGCAGCGCGAGGAGGGAGATCTTCGGGCCGCCGGCCGCGTTCATGGCCGTACGGGCGTGCATCAGCTCCGTCGCGTCGGCGTCCACCCAGCAGGTCGCGTCGGGGATCTCGCGCCGGCTGCGGGAGAGCTTGTCGGCCACGGCACCCCGGACGCCGCGCAGCGGGACGCGGGTGCCGGAGGCGGCCGTGGCGGAGGCGGCCGTGGCGGAGCCAGCCGTGGCGGAGCCAGCCGTGGCGGAGCCAGCCGTGGCGGAGCCAGCCGTGGCGGAGCCAGCCGTGGCGGAGGCAGCCGTGGCGGAGGCAGCCGCGGGCGGGGCGGTGGGTACCGCGACGGGGCGCACGGCCGGTGCCTCCCTCGTCTCCGGTGCCCGGCCCGAGGGCGCGGTGGACCGCAGCGCGCGCTCCACGTCCGCCCGCAGGATCAGCCCCTGGGGTCCGGATCCCGTCAGTTCCCGCAGGTCGAGGCCGTTCTCGCGGGCGAGGCGGCGGACCAGCGGGGAGATGACCGGCACGGGTCCGTCCGTACGGACCGGGACAGCCGCTGCGGCAGCGTGCGCGGGAACAGCGACGGGAGCGGCCTCGGGCACCGGCACCGGCACCGGCACGACGGACCGTGCGGGCTCCCCCGGCCGCACCCTCCTGCGGCGCGCCGGCGGCGCTCCCGTGCCGTATCCGACCAGTACGTTGCCGGAGCCCTCGCTCTTCTCGGCGTCGGCCGCGCCCGTGCCCCCGGCGGAACCGTCGACGACCGGCGCCCCCACGGCCACCGTCAACAGCGGAGCGCCCACGGGCAGTTCCGTGCCCTCCTCGCCGAAGCGGGCGGTGACGACCCCGCCGTAGGGGCAGGGGACCTCGACCATGGCCTTGGCCGTCTCGACCTCGACGACCGGCTGGTCGATCGCGACGACGTCCCCGACCTGGACCAGCCAGCGGACGATCTCGGCCTCGGTCAGCCCCTCGCCGAGGTCGGGCAGCTTGAACTCCAGCACCTGTGCCATCAGTTCTCCGCCTCCCACTGCAGACGCCCCACCGCGTCCAGGATCCGGTCGACGCCGGGCAGGTGGTGCCGCTCCAGCATCGGCGGGGGATACGGGATGTCGAACCCGGCCACGCGCAGCACGGGCGCCTCCAGGTGGTGGAAGCAGCGCTCGGTCACCCGGGCCGCGATCTCGCCGCCCGGACCGCCGTAGGAACCGGACTCGTGCACGACGACCGCGCGGCCGGTCCGTCGTACCGACGCGGCGACCGTCTCGTCGTCGAAGGGCACCAGGGAGCGCAGGTCGACGACTTCGAGGTCCCAGCCCTCGGCCGTGGCCGCCTCGGCGGCCTCCAGGCAGACGGGCACGGAGGGGCCGTAGGTGAGGAGCGTGGCGCTGCGGCCGGCGCGGCGCACGACCGCGCGGCCGATCGGCTCGACGGCCTGCGGTTCCTCGGGGTTCCAGGCGTCCTTCGACCAGTACAGGCGCTTGGGCTCCAGGAAGACGACCGGGTCGTCGGAGGCGATGGCGGCACGCAGCAGCCCGTAGGCGTCGGCGACGGTGGCCGGCATGACGACATGGAGCCCCGGAGTCGCCATGTAGTAGGCCTCGGAGGAGTCGCTGTGGTGCTCGACGCCGCCGATGCCGCCGCCGTACGGGACGCGGATGGTGATCGGCAGCGGCATCGCGCCGCGCGTGCGGTTGCGCATACGGGCGACATGGCTGATGAGCTGCTCGAACGCCGGGTAGGCGAACGCGTCGAACTGCATCTCGACGACCGGCCTCAGCCCATACATGGCCATGCCGACCGCCGTGCCGAGGATGCCCGCCTCGGCGAGCGGGGTGTCGGTGACCCGGTCCTCGCCGAACTCCTCGGCGAGCCCGTCGGTGACCCGGAAGACGCCGCCGAGGGTGCCGACGTCCTCGCCCATGACGTGCACGGTGAGGTCGGCGGTCATGGCGTCGCACAGGGCTCGGGTGAGCGCCTGCGCCATGGTGGCGGGCTTGAGGGCGACGGTGGTCATCACTGCGCCCCTTCTCGCTCCGCCGCCAGCTCGGCCCGCAGCAGGGCCTCCTGTTCGCGCAGTTGCGGGGTGGGTTCGGCGTAGACGTGCGCGAAGAGGTCCATGGGGTCGAGCACGGGGTCCTGGTTCATGCGCTCGCGCAGGTCGGCCGCCATCGTCTCGGCGGCGTCGCGGGCGGCCCGGACGCCGTCCTCGTCGAGGAGTCCGCGCTCGGTCAGCTCGTGCTCCAGGAGCACGATCGGGTCGTGCGCGCGCCAGGTCTCGACCTCGGCGTCGACCCGGTAGCGGGTCGCGTCGTCGGCGTTGGTGTGGGCGTCGATGCGGTACGTCACCGCCTCGACCAGGGTGGGACCGCCGCCCGCGCGTGCGTGGGCCACGGCCCCGGCGAGCACCTGGTGCACGGCCACGGCGTCGTTGCCGTCGACCAGGCGGCCCGGCATCCCGTAGCCGACGGCCTTGTGGGCCAGCGAGGGGGCGGCCGTCTGCTTCTCCAGGCGGACGGAGATCGCGAAGCCGTTGTTCTGGACGAGGAAGACGACCGGGGCCTGCCAGACGGCGGCGAAGTTGAGTGCCTCGTGGAAGTCGCCCTCGCTGGTGCCGCCGTCGCCGACCAGGGCGAGCGCCACCACGTCGTCGCCCTTGAGGCGGGCGGCGTGCGCGAGGCCCACGGCGTGCGGGAGCTGAGTGGCGAGCGGGGTGCAAAGCGGTGCCACGCGGTGCTCGCGGGGGTCGTAGCCGGTGTGCCAGTCGCCGCGCAGCAGTGTGAGCGCCTGGACGGGGTCGAGGCCGCGGGCGACGGCGGCGAGCGTGTCCCGGTAGCTCGGGAAGAGCCAGTCCCGGTCTTCGAGGACCAGCGCGGCGGCGACCTCGCAGGCCTCCTGGCCGGTGCTGGAGGGGTAGACGGCGAGCCTGCCCTGCTTGGTCAGGGCCGTGGCCTGCGTGTTGTAGCGACGGCCGCGCACCAGCTCGGCGTAGAGCCGGCGCAGCAGCGCGGGGTCGGCGTCGGCCGCCGCGTCCGTGCCGAGCACGCGGTACGGCAGCGCGTCGGGCAACAGCGGCGCGGGGTCCGTGCGGGGCTGCCAGGCGGGCGGCGGTGTCGGGCGGTACGCGCCCCGCTGCTCCATGACCGTCATACGGCACCTCCTCGTGGGAGTGGCTCCGGGACGCGGCACGGCTGTGACGCGTCTCACCTACCGATTGTTCGGTCGTTGACGCATTTTGGCTACAGGCACCCTCAGGCTGTGGACAAACGGTTCTGCACAGCCTGCAATGAACGCAGTACGTCCATGGTAGGGAGGCGGGGGCACATGGCACCTGAACAAATGGCCGAGCCACCGGAGCACGGCCCGGCCCTGCCGCCCCCTCGCCCGCTCGACGCCATAGATCAGGACATCCTGCGCATGCTCCAGGCGGACGGCCGCGCCTCGATACGGTCGGTCGCCGAACGCGTGCACGTCTCCCGCGCCAACGCCTACGCCCGTATCAACCGTCTCATCGAGGACGGCGTGATCCGGGGCTTCGGGGCGCGCGTGAACCACGAGCGCGCCGGAAAGGGCACCTCGGCCTACATCACCCTGAAGATCGTGCAGAACTCCTGGCGCACGGTCCGCGAGCAGCTGCGCCAGCTGTCCGGCGCCGCCCACATCGCGCTGGTCGGCGGCGACTACGACGTCCTGCTCCTGGTCCACACCTCGGACAACCGGGCCCTGCGCGAGGTCGTCCTCACCAAACTCCAGGCCATCCCGGAGGTGCTCAGCACCCGGACGCTGCTGGTGTTCGAGGAGGAGGACGTGGAACCGGAGGGATGAGGGGAGGGCGTGGAACGGGCCTTCCCGAAGGGCGCTCAGTCCTGGGCGCGCAGCCCCGTGAAGACCAGGTGCGTCACGGCCTCGGACACCTCCCGCTCGCCCATGCCCCGCCCGTCCGGCCGGTACCACTCCACGATGGAGTTGATCATCCCGAAGACGAGCCGGGTCGCGAGCCGCACCTCCACGTCCCCGCGCACGTCCCCGTCCGCGGCGGCGGCCTTCAGCAGCTCGGCGACCCGATGGTCGAAGTCGCGGCGCCGCTCCAGCGCCCAGCGCTCGGTGTCGGTGTTGCCGCGCACCCGCAGCAGCAGGGTCACATAGGGGAGCTCGCTCATGAGCACCTCGACCATGCGCCGCACGACGTGCTCCAGGCGCTCCACCGCCCGTCCCACGCGCGCGGGTTCCTCGTCGAGGATCCCGAAGAGCCCGTCCAGCGCCCGGCTGACGGCCCGGCGCAGCAGCTCCTCCTTGCCCGTGACGTGGTGGTATATCGACGACTTGGAGATACCGGCCGCCTTGGAGAGGTGCTCCATGGAGGTGCCGTCGTAGCCGCGCTCGTTGAAGACCCGGACCGCGACGGACAGCAGTGTCTCCGGGGTGTACGTGTCGCGCTTGGCGGTGGTCATGAGGAGGTGCCCTCCCGCTTGTCGGAGGCGTAGGCGTGGCGGTAGAGCGCCAGCGAGGGCGCGTAGCGCCCGGAGGGGTCGCGCAGGTGCAGGTCGTCCAAGAGGGCGTACGCCCAGTTCCGGCCGAGCCTGCGGCTCCATTCGAAGGGCCCCAGCGGGTAGTTGACGCCCAGACGCATCGCCGTGTCGATGTCCTCCTTGGTGGCCACGCCCTTGGCGACGGCGTCGTGCGCGAGGTCGATGATCCGCGCGACCGTACGGGCGACGATCATGCCGGGGGCGTCCCCGATGACGCTGACGTCCTTGCCGAGCGCCTGGAAGAGCCCGGTGGCCTCCGCGAGGGTCTGCGGCGAGGTGTCCTGCGAGGCGGACAGCGCGATCCGGGTGGCCCTGCGGTAGTCGAGCGAGAGGTCGAAGTAGACGACGTCCCGGAACTCCACGGACGTCTGCCCGTCGGCGAGGGCCAGTTGGCCGCCGCTCGGCAGGACCAGCCGGGTGCCGTGGTCCTCCTCGTCCTCGCGGACGGCGATGCCCGCCTCCCGGATCAACGTGAGCAGTTCGGAGGCGGGTCCCAGATCGCCCTCGACGACGACGTACGCGGGCGCGGGGACCGGGTCGGCGGTGTGCGGCTCGGAGGGCTCGGCGTCGTCGGCGTACTCGTACCAGCCCCGGCCCGTCTTGCGGCCGAGCCGGCCGGACTCCACCAGCCGCCGCTGGGCCAGCGAGGGCGTGAACCGCACGTCCTGGAAGAAGGCCTGCCACACGGAGTGGGTGACGGATTCGTTGACGTCCTGCCCGATGAGGTCGGTCAGTTCGAAGGCGCCCATCCTGAAGCCACCGCACTCGCGCAGGATCGCGTCGATGGTGACGGGCTCGGCGGCCTGCGACTCGTACACCGCGAAGGCCTCGGCGTAGAACGGCCGTGCGATGCGGTTGACGATGAAGCCAGGGGTGTCGGCGCAGGCGACCGGTGTCTTGCCCCAGGCGCCGGCCGTCTCGTACGCGCGCGTGGCCGAAGTGACGTCGGTGGCGAACCCGGAGACGACCTCGACGAGGGGCAGCAGCGGCGCGGGGTTGAAGAAGTGCAGGCCCACGAAACGGCCCGGGTTGCGCAGGGCGCCTCCGATGGCCGTGACGGACAGGCTGGAGGTGTTGGTGGCGAGCAGGCAGTCCTCGCCGACCACCTCCTCCAGCGCGCGGAAGAGCTCCTGTTTGACGTCCAGCCGCTCCAGGACCGCCTCGACGACGAGACCGCAGTCCGCGAGGCCGGTGAGGCTCTCGGCGGCGTGCAGCCGGGCGCGTGCGGCGTCCCGGTCGGCGCCGGTCATACGGTCCTTCGCGACGAGCCGGTCGAGCCGGGCGCCGATCGCCTCGGCGGCCTCCCGCGCGCGACCGGCGACGGAGTCGAACAGTCGTACGGGATGGCCCGCGACCAGTGCGACCTGGGCGATGCCCTGACCCATGGTGCCGGTGCCGACGACGGCCACGGGGCTGCTGAGGTCGAGTCCTGTCATGTGCGCGATCCTCCCGCACGAGGTTGTCCACAGATGCGGCGGACCCCCTTGTCCCGACCGATCGTTCGGTTACTCTAACTCTGTCCGCATGTTCCTGCCCAGGTCAGAGCCCGACGAAGAGCCCTGACGTGAGGAGTTGGTCACGCATGGCCGCCGAACCTTCCGCGCACGCCCTGATCGCCGAGCACCGGACCACGCTCGACCAGGCACTGGAAGCGATTCGCACACGCGCGTACTGGTCGCCCCACCCCGAGCACCCCAAGGCGTACGGCGAGAACGGCAGCCTGGGCATGGCCGAGGGCAAGGCCGCCTTCGACGCCCTCCTCGGCACCCGCCTCGACCTCGGCCAGCCCGGCACCGACGACTGGGTCGGCGGCGAGGTCTCCCCGTACGGCATCGAGCTGGGCGTCACCTACCCGCACGCGGACGTGGACACGCTGCTGCCCGCCATGAAGGCGGGCCAGCGCGCGTGGCGCGACGCGGGCGCGGAGGCCCGCGCGGCGGTGTGTCTGGAGATCCTCAAGCGGATCAGCGACCGCACCCACGAGTTCGCCCACGCCGTCATGCACACCAGCGGCCAGGCCTTCATGATGGCGTTCCAGGCGGGCGGCCCGCACGCCCAGGACCGGGGCCTGGAGGCGGTGGCGTACGCGTACGCGGAGCAGGTCCGCACCCCCGACGAGGCGCGGTGGAGCAAGCCCCAGGGCAAGCGCGACCCGCTCACACTCACCAAGCGGTTCAAGCCGGTCCCGCGCGGGATCGCCCTGGTCATCGGCTGCAACACCTTCCCCACGTGGAACGGCTACCCGGGCCTGTTCGCCTCCCTCGCCACCGGCAACGCGGTCCTCGTGAAGCCCCACCCGCGCGCGGTGCTGCCGCTCGCCCTCACCGTCCAGGTCGCCCGCGAGGTACTCGCCGAGGCCGGCTTCGCCCCCGACCTGGTCGCGCTGGCCGCCGAACGTCCGGGCGAGGGCATCGCCAAGGACCTGGCCACCCGCCCCGAGATCCGCGTCATCGACTACACCGGCTCGACGTCCTTCGGCGACTGGCTGGAGGCCAACGCCCGCCAGGCGGAGGTCTACACGGAGAAGGCCGGCGTCAACACGGTGCTCGTCGACTCCACCGACGACTACAAGGGCATGCTCTCCAACCTGGCGTTCTCCCTGTCCCTGTACAGCGGCCAGATGTGCACCACCCCGCAGAACCTGCTGGTCCCCCGCGACGGCATCACCACCGACGAGGGCCCCAAGTCCTACGACGAGGTCGTCGCCGATCTCGCCGGGTCGGTCGGCGGCCTGCTGGGCGACGACGCGCGCGCGAACGCGCTGCTCGGCGCGATCGTGAACCCCGACGTCAAGGCCCGCCTCGAAGCCGCCGCCTCTCTCGGCGAAGTCGCTCTCCCCTCAAGGGAGATCACCAACCCCGAGTTCCCGGACGCGGTCGTCCGCACACCGGTGATCGTGAAGCTCGACGGCGCGCGGAAGTTCTGGGAGCGGACCGAGGACGAGGCCGCCTACATGAGCGAGTGCTTCGGGCCGGTGTCGTTCGCCGTCGCCGTCGACTCGACCGCGGACGGGCTGGAGTTGCTGCGCCGGACCATCGCCGACAAGGGCGCGATGACCGTCGGCGCGTACACGACCTCCGGCGAGGTGGCCGAGGCCGTGGAGGAGGTCTGCCTGGAGGAGTGCGCGCAGTTGTCGCTGAACCTCACGGGTGGGGTGTATGTGAACCAGACGGCGGCGTTCTCGGACTTCCACGGGTCCGGTGGCAATCCGGCCGCCAACGCGGCGCTGTGCGACGGGGCGTTCGTCGCCAACCGGTTCCGGGTGGTCGAGGTGCGGAGCGAGGCGTAGGAAGCCGCTCGAAGCCACGGCTTCGGTCGGACCGCCCTCAGAAGGAACCCATGCTCCAGTGGTACAGCGTCATCGCCACACTGGTCGCCAGGTTGTAGCTGGAGACCTGGGGGCGCATGGGGAGTGACAGCAAGTGGTCGGCACGGGCGCGGAGTTCGGTGGAGAGGCCACTGCGTTCGGAGCCGAAGGCGAGGACGGCGTCGTCCGGGAGCTTCAGCCCCCGGATGTCGTCGCCCTCGGGGTCCAGCGCGAAGAGCGGGCCCGGGGGCAGGTCGGCGACCTCCAGCCGCTCGACGGCGGTCGCGAAGTGCAGGCCCGCCCCGCCGCGTACGACCGTGGGGTGCCAGGGGTCCAGCGTGCCCGTGGTGACCACACCGGTCGCGCCGAAACCGGCGGCCAGCCTGATCACGGCCCCCGCGTTGCCCAGGTTGCGCGGGTTGTCGAGGACGACGACAGGGGTGGTGCGCGGGGTGCGGGCGAGCGCCGTCAACTGAGCCGCGCGCGAGGGGCGCACGGCCAGGGCGGCGACGGCGGTGGGGTGCGGGCGCGGCACCAGCGTCCGGTACGTCTCCTCCGGGATCTCCCGGAGGAGGTCCACGAACCGGTCCCGTACGTCCGGGGCAAGCTCGTCGGCGAGGGCGAGCGCCGCCGCGCGGTCGGCGGTGACGGCCACCGGCACCTCGGCGCCGAAGCGCACGGCGTGCTTGAGGGCGTGGAAACCGTCCAGCAGCACGGCGGTGTCGGCGAGCCGACGCCAGACCCGCAGGGGGTCGTCCCCCGGGCCGTCGACCGGCCCGCCCGCTGGTCCGTTCACCGGATCGCTCACCGGATCGTTCATGCGGTGAAGCCTACGTGGGCCTGCTCGGCCGACTCCTTCTCCTGCGGGAGCGGTGACCGCTCCGGGTCGCGCGGGCCCGGGACCTCGGCGCCACGCCCCGGCAGCACACGGCGTACGACGCGGTCACGCGCGCGTGCCACGAGGCGGCCCACACGCTTCAGGAAGGACGTCGGCAGGAAGACGGCGTCGGCGGCGATCATCGCGAGCGAGAAGAACGGCAGGCCCAGCACGACGGCGATCACCGCGTGCTCGGTCATCATGACGGCCAGCAGGACGTTCTTGACGCGCCGGTTGAAGAGCGTGAACGGGAAGGCGACCTGCACGATCACCGTCCCGTACGTCACCAGCATCACCATCGTGCCGCTGGACGTCATCAGGTCGGAGAGCGCGGCCCAGGGCGAGAAGTAGTCCAGGTGGAGCGGGTAGTAGGCGGCCGTGCCGTCCTGCCAGCGTCCGCCCTGGACCTTGTACCAGCCGGCCGCCGCGTAGATCAGACACGCCTCGGCCATGATCACGAGCAGGACGGCGTTGTGCGTGAGATTGCCGACGATGTCGAGCAGCACCCGCGGCTTGGTGTCCGACTCGATGCGGCCGGCGGCCCAGAACAGGCCGTGCACGGCCCACAGCCCCCAGAAGAACGTCAGCCAGCCGCCCAGCAGACCGCCGGGAATCAGACCGCCGAACGTCGCCACCAGCAGCGCGAACCCGAGCACACACCACAGGGCCGGGCCGACCCGGTCCTCCGGTGCCCTGCCGTCCCGCTCCAGGCGCTCGCGCGTGCGCCGTGCGCGCCGGGCGTCCAGCGACCAGACCTGGGCGCAGCGGACGAAGACGAGATAGATCGCCATGAGGTGCAGGACGTTGTCGCCGCCGTCGCCCATGAAGACGCTGCGGTTCTGCAGCGAGAGCACGCCCACCATGAAGAGCACGCTCATGGCACGGGTGCGCCAGCCGAGCAGCAGCAGGAGGGTGGCCAGGACGGCCACGGCGTAGACGATCTCGAACCACACCATGCTGTCGGACCACATCAGCACCGTGAAGGCGTCGTTGGTCCCGATCAGCTGCTGGGCGAGCTCCCAGCTCCAGGGCCCGTTCGGGCCGTACAACTCGCGCCGGTGCGGGAACTCGCGCAGCAGGAACAGCAACCAGGTCGCGGAGAAGCCGATACGGATGATCGCGCTCTGGTACGGGCCCAGCGCGCGATCCGAGACACGGGTGATCCCGTTGCCTATCGCGGCGGTGAGGCGCCCCAGCGGGCTCACCGGCCGGACCGGAACGGTCTGGGCGGCGGCGGTCTGGCCGACAGCGGCCGGACCCGCGGCGGCCGGACCCGCGGCGGTCTGGTTGTTGGCCGGGTTCTCGGGCGGGGTCACAGAGCTCATTCGGCGCTCGCCTCCGTCCGGCCGGTCACGCCCAGGCCGGCGCCGGCCGCGTTGGCGGCGACGTCCGTCCGGTCGGTGTCGGTCACCGACCACCAGGGCAGCTCACGGACGACGGGCTTGTCGGACACCTTTTCCTCGCTCCACTCGGGCGACGGCACATTGGTGGTTCGGGACCGGAGCTGGATCCGCTCGATCACACCGCCGGGGCCACCGGCCTGCTCACGGTCGAGGCGCATCACCACGATGCGGCGCACATAGCGCTCGGAGAGACCGCCGCGCGAGGACGTGGCGCGGTACTCGCCGTCGTGCGTGGAGACATAGAAGTCCCAGGCCCGGCGCAGTTCGTTCTGTTGGGTGTGGCTCGGGATCGGATTCCCGTCGATCGCGGCGCCGTCCAGGGCGGACAGGTCGTACCAACCGGTTTGGCGCCGCTCACCGTCCGCCGTACGGACCTCGGCGCGAGCCTGCACCGCGATGTTCTGCTGCAACGGGTTCGGCGCGAACAGCTTCCAGTTCTGCTCGAACTCCGGGTACACCCATTCGTCCACCGCCCGACCGTGCTGCTTCGTCAGCGTGTTCGAGGGGGCGATATGGAGGAACACCAGCCCGAGGTGCGCGCAGGTCGCCACCGCCACGACCGCCAGCACCAGCGCCACGGCTATCTGGTACGGCAGGGTGAGCCCGGCGATACCGGTGGCCGACGGCGACTCCGGCTCCGGCTCCGATTCCGAGGCCGGAGCGGGATCCGGGACCGGGACCGGGACCGAGTTCGGGGCCGAGTCCGGGGCCGAGGCCTGCCGGGGGATCCGCGCCTTCGCGGTCGCATCGCTCACGGAGGCGGAGCCCTCGGGCTCGTCCGGCGCTCGCCGGGCGTCCGAGCCCTCGTCGTTCGCGTCCATTCCGCCCCGCTCCCCGATTCCCACTACCCGGTCCGCTTTCCCCACCGGAACTTACTCAGCCGCGTTCCTCCGGCACAGCCCCGATGGCCACAACAGTCACATCGTCACACCGCTCACACGGCACCCATGAGGTTATCCACAGCGGGGGACACCTTACGGCGCGGCACGGTCCGCCACTCTCCCGGAAACCGCCCCGCCCGCCCCGCCGGCCGCCCCACCTGGCTTGTTACCCCCCGGCCGTTCCC
The DNA here is from genome assembly GCF_009184865.1 of Streptomyces phaeolivaceus. Lineage (NCBI taxonomy): Bacteria > Bacillati > Actinomycetota > Actinomycetes > Kitasatosporales > Streptomycetaceae > Streptomyces > Streptomyces phaeolivaceus. Next base: position 5,110,167 of record NZ_CP045096.1, read on the forward strand.
CGGCCCCGCCACCCCATTCCCTTCTTCTAGAACCTGTTCTATCTTGACGCCCCGTCATCGGCGACACGGAAGGGGCGGGACCGTGGACTTCACCTTCACCGAGGAGCAGCAGGCGGCGGCCGAGGCGGCGAGGGCGGTGTTCGCCGGGGTCGCGCCGGACAACGTACCGAGCCCGTCGCTCGTGCCGGGGGCCGTGGCGGACGACTTCGACCGGGCCCTGTGGACGAAGCTCGCCGACGGGGATCTGCTGAGCCTGCTGCTGGACCCCTCGTACGGAGGGTCGGGCCTCGACCCGATCGCGCTGTGTCTGGTGCTGCGCGAATCGGCGAAGGTCCTGGCCAGGGGGCCGCTGCTGGAGAGCAGCGCCGCCGCCGTGGCCGTACAGGCGCACGGCAGCGAGGAGCTGAAGGCGGATCTGCTCGCGCGCGTCGGCCGGGGCGAGGTAGTCCTGACCGTCGCCGCGCACGGCCGCACCGGCCACGACCCGGCCGAACTCGCCGTGACCGCCCGCCGGGACGAGGACGGCGCCTGGGTCCTGGACGGCATGCAGACAGCGGTCCCCTGGGCGTACAACGCGGACTTCGTCGTCGTCCCCGCGACGGTCGCGCCCACGACGGTCACCCCCGGTGTCCCGGGCATCCCCGCCGGGGCCGAGCAGGACACGGCCGCCGCCGACGGCCGGACCGTGCTCGCCCTCGTCCCCCGCCTCCACGAAGGGGTGACGCTCGCCGAGCAGATCTCCACCGCCGGTGAACGGCTGGCGGAACTACGGCTGGAATCGGCCCGCATCGCCGCCCGGGACGTCATCGACGCGGAGGGCGCGTGGGAGCGGCTGCGTGATCTGCTGGCCACCGGGACCTGCGCGCTGGCGCTCGGGCTGGGTGAGGGCGTACTCCGCATGACCAGCGAGTACGCCGGCAAGCGGGAACAGTTCGGTTTCCCGATCGCCTCGTTCCAGGCCGTCGCCGTGCAGGCCGCCGACCGCTTCATCGACCTGCGCGCGATGGAGGCGACACTGTGGCAGGCCGCCTGGCGGATCACCTCCGGAGCGGGCGGCGCGCTGCCCGCCGCCGGCGACGTCTCCGTGGCCAAGATCTGGGCCTCGGAGGGGGTACGACGGGTCGTACAGACCGCACAGCATCTGCACGGGGGCTTCGGCGCCGACGTCGACTACCCGCTGCACCGCTACCACGCCTGGGCCAAGTACCTGGAACTGTCCCTGGGCCCCGCGGCGGCGCACGAGGAGGCGCTGGGCGACCTCCTGGCCGCACACCCCCTGGGCTGAGCGCCGCGCGACCCCACGCCTCGGGGCACGGGCGTCCCCTAGAGGACGAACCCCGCCCCGCCCTGGTCGTCCACCACCGGGCGCCCGACGGCCGCCCAGACCTGCATGCCGCCGTCCACGTTCACGGCGTCGATGCCCCGCTGGACGAGATACATGGTGACCTGCGCCGAACGCCCGCCCGACCGGCAGATCACATGGATCCTGCCGTCCTGCGGCGCCGCCTCGGTCACCTCGCCGTAGCGCGCCACGAACTCGCTGATGGGGATGTGCAGCGCCCCTTCGGCATGACCCGCCTGCCACTCGTCGTCCTCCCGGACGTCCAGCAGGAAGTCGTCGTCCTTGAGGTCCCCGACCTCGACCGTGGGCACATCCGCTCCGAAATGCATGCGTACGACGCTACCCGACCGGACGACGGACGACCCGGGCCCTCCGCACTCCGACCGGGAGAAGCGGGCCTCCCTGCTTCCTCGCCGGGCCCGGACTCCCGGACTACCCGTCCTGGCCGAGCAGTTCCGTCAGTTCGGCTTCCCGCTGCTCGACCTCCGCCAGCAGCTGGTCGGCGATCTCGTCGAGGAGGCGGTCGGGGTCGTGCGGGGCGAGGCGGAGCATCGAGCCGATGGCCCCCTCCTCCAGCTCACGGGCGACGGCGGCGAGCAGTTCCTTGCGCTGGGCGAGCCATTCGAGGCGGGCGTACAGCTCCTCGGCCCGGCTCGGCCTGAGCTCCTCCGGCACGGGCCCGGCCGCCCACTCCTCGGACAGCTCCCGCAGCAGCACCTCGTCGCCACGGCCGTACGCGGCGTTCACACGGGCTATGAACTCGTCCCGCCGCTCCCGCTCCTTGTCGTCCCGTGCCAGGTCGGGGTGGGCCTTGCGGACCAGCTCGCGGTAGAGCCTGCGGGCCTCGTCGCTCGGGCGCACCCGCTCCGGGGACCGTACGGGCCGGTCGGTGAGCATGGCCGCGGCCTCGGGGAACAGGCCCTCCGAGTCCATCCAGCCGTGGAACAGCTCCTCCACGCCCGGCATGGGCATGACCCGGGCCCGTGCCTCCTCCGCCTTGCGGACGTCCTCGGGGTTCCCGGTGCGTGCGGCCTTCGCCTCGGCGATCCGGGCGTCCAGTTCGTCGAGCCGCGCGTACACGGGGCCGAGCTTCTGGTGGTGCAGCCGGGAGAAGTTCTCCACCTCGACCCGGAAGGTCTCGACGGCGATCTCGTACTCGATCAACGCCTGCTCGGCCGCCCGCACGGCCCGCTCCAGCCGCTCCTCGGGCCGCCCCGAGCCGGCGCCGTCGCCTTCGGCCGACGCCGGTCCCTCAGCGGCCGAGGACGAGCCCTCCGTGGACGCCTCGCCTTCGGTGAACGCCGCACCCTCATCGGGCGCCGCGTCCCCCACGGGCTCCGCACCCTCATCGGGCTCCACGGGCTCGGCGGGGCGCTCGGACGGTGTCTGCTCGGCTTCCGGGGTCGTCACCCGACCCAGCCTAGGCCACGCCTACGAACCCCACCGCAGGCCTCCGGACGCCCCGGACTCCCCGTCGGTCTCCCTCAGACCCCCGTCTCCGCCGCGATCCGCCCCGCTCGCACCGCCGTCACCAGGTCCGCGTGGTCCGCCTCGGTGCGGTCCGCGTAGGCCACGGCGAACGTGGCCGTCGCCTCGTCGAGTTCGTCGTTCTTGCCGCAGTAGCCGGCCAGCAGGCGCGGGTCGGCGCTGTGGGCGTGCGCTCGGGCGAGGAGGGCACCGGTCATCCGGCCGTAGTCGTCGATCTGGTCGGCGGCCAGGGCCGCGGGGTCGACACTGCCCTTGCGGTTGCGGAACTGGCGTACCTGGAAGGGGAGCCCGTCGACCGTGGTCCAGCCCAGCAGGATGTCGCTGACGACCTGCATCCGCTTCTGGCCGAGGACCACCCGGCGTCCCTCGTGGTCCACCTCCGGCACCGCGAAACCGGCGGTCGCGAGGTGCGGCTCCAGCGCCGAGGGACGGGCCTCCTTCACCTGGAGGACGAGCGCCTCACCGCGGTGGTCCAGCAGCAGGACGACGTACGAGCGGGCGCCCACACTGCCGGTGCCGACCACCCGGAACGCCACATCGTGCACCGCGTACCGGGCCAGCAGCGGGTGACGGTCCTCCGAGAGCGTGGTCAGGTACCGCGTCAGGGAGCCGGCCACGGCCGCCGCCTCCTCGTCGTCCACGCGGCGCAGCACCGGCGGGGCGTCCACGAAGTGGCGTCCGCCGCCCTCCACCTGCCGGGTCGCCTTCGCCGCGAACCGGCCACTCGTGTTGGCGCGCGCCTTCTCCGAGACCCGCTCCAGCGTGCCCAGCAGGTCGTGGGCGTCGGTGTAGGAGACCAGTTCCTCGTCCGCGATGGCGTTCCACGCGTCGAGCGCGGAGAGCTTGGCGAGGAGCCGCATGGTGCGCCGGTAGGCGCCCGTCGCGTCGTACGCCGCCTTGCGGCAGATGTCCTCGTCGGCGCCCGCCTCGCGGCCGGCGAGCACGAGTGAGGCGGCGAGGCGCTTGAGATCCCATTCCCAGGGGCCGTGCACGGTCTCGTCGAAGTCGTTGAGGTCGATGACGAGTTCGCCGCGGGCGTCCCCGTACAGGCCGAAGTTGGCCGCGTGGGCGTCGCCGCAGATCTGCGCGCCGATGCCGGTCATGGGCGTACGGGCGAGGTCGTGGGCCATGAGGCCCGCCGAGCCGCGCAGGAACGCGAAGGGGGTGGCCGCCATTCTGCCGACCCTTATCGGGGTGAGGCCGGCGATCCGGCCGCGGTTGGACTCCTCCACCGCGGACACCGCGTCCGGCCTGTCGGTGGTGAGCGTCAGGTCCGCGTGCGCGCCGCGGGGCACCCGCGTCCGCAGTGCCTTGCCCTCCTCCTTGGGCGACCCCTCCGAGGGCCACCGGGCGAACCCGGGCACTCCCGGCACCCGGGCGCCGGTCGGCCGTGCCCCCGTGGCACCCGCCCCGGCCTCCCGGAACTCCGCAGACTCGGCCTCGGCCACCGGCCCCGCCGTCGTACCGGCCTCGGTCACAGCGACCGCCTCCCCCGCACCCGTCCTCGCACGAACATCAACTTGTGACGACGGTACAGCCGACGACCGAAACGCGTCAGACCCTGTGGACAACTCCGCGCCCCGCCGCTTCCCGCCTGTGGAAAACCCGCGTACCCGCTGCCCGGCCGACCCGTCGCCAAGCCGTCACCGAGCCGGGCCGAGCCGGGCCGGGCCGGGCCGGGTGCCGCCGGTTCGGCCCGCGCCGCTATCGCGTGGTCCCCGCGCACGGCCAGCTCCGCGGCAGATGGACCTTGGCCCAGTCCTGGAGCTCGCGCAGCGCCGGTCGTCAGGGCCAAGAGCCTGGCCGAGCGCCTCGCCGCCGCGTAGCGCCCCGGGGGACGCGAAGGGCGGCCACTCCCCTCAAGGGACCGGTCAAGGCCCCTCGGGGAAGCGGTCGCCCGTGCCGTCAGGCCGCGTACGTCGCGTTCTGCGCGGTGGTCACCACCTTCTGCCCGTCGGCCTGGCCCAGCAGCCCGGCCGACACCCAGGCGGCGACGGTCGACTGCACCCGCGCCACCAGCGCGCCCTTGTCGGCGAACGGCGCCCCGGCCCAGATCTCGTCCAGCAGTGTCGTGCCGTCGGTCCGCGCCGGGTTGGCGACGCCCGAGTCGGTGCCGCCGAGCACGATCTGCGGTTCGGAGCGCCTGACGTAGGCGTGGGTCGGATCCTCGCTCCCTTCGTGGAAGGGGGCGAATTCCGTTCCGCCCAACGTGTAGTGCAGCGGCTTCCCGTTCACGGGGGTGAGGGAGGGCAGCAGGTCGCCGGAGAGCCCGGCGTTGCGGTACAGCCCGCACGACAGATAGCTCGTGGAGCTGTTCCTGCCGACCAGATTGACCGGCCCGTAGAACAGCGTCTGGAGCGACGGGTCGTCGAGGGCCTTCTCCACCCGCAGCAGGAACGGGATCGTCACGCGTACGACGTCCCCGGCCCGCCAGGTCCGGGACGGGACCGTGAAGTAGCTGCCCGCGGCCGGAGTGCCGCTCACCGCGGTGCCGTTGACGGTCACCCGGAAGTCGGCGCCCGCCCAGGACGGCACCCGCAGCCGCAGCGCGAAGGCCGCGCTGCCGCCCCCGACGGTGATCGTGGAGCCCTGCTCCCGGGGATAGTCGGTGCTCTGCGCGACCGTCACGCCCTTCGCGGACCAGTTCAGCGTGGCGGCGCTGTACAGGTTGACGTACAGCGCGCTGCCGTCGGCCTCAGTGAAGTACACCGAGTCCTGGTACTTGGTGGCGCTCTCCATGCCGGTGCCCTCGCAGCAGGTCGTGCCCTGCTTGGGGGTGTAGTCGCGCACATGGCCGGGCTTCAGGCCGATGAAGTACGTGACCAGCGGCTTCTCCGCGTCGGCCTTGTCCTGTTTGGAGCCGAGGACCTGGTTGAGCAGGGCCCGCTCGTAGTAGTCCATGTACTTCGGGTCCTGCTCGTGGAAGAACAGGCTCCGGCTCAGCTTGAGCAGGTTGTAGGCGCAGCAGGTCTCGGCGTTGGTGTCGCTGATCGTCCCCGAGATGACCCCGCGCGCCTTCCAGAACTCGGCCGTGCTGGTGCCGCCGATCCCGTACATGCGCTGTGGGATCACCATGCCCCAGAAGTTCTTCGCGGCGGTCAGATAGCGGGCCTCGCCCGTCGCGTCGTACAGCCGTACATATCCGGTGAAGATCGGGATGTGCTGGTTGGCGTGCAGGCCGTCGAGGATGTCGGTGTTGGCGGCGCAGGCGTCGATGAGACTGTCGAGATCGAACAGCTTGGCCAGGGCGAGGTGATCGGCCTTGCCGGTGATCGTGTACAGGTCGACGATGGTCTCGACGATGCCGCCGAACTCGCCACTGGAGAAGATCCCCCACATCCGCTGGAGGGTGGCGTCGGGCAGCTTGGACAGCCGCGAGTACATCCAGTCGCACATGCCCGACGCGAGATCGAGGGCCCGGGAGTCGTCCGTGGCGAGATACGCGTCCAGCAGACCCTTGAGGATCTTGTGCGCCGTGTAGTAAGGCGCCCACACCCTCGTGTAGTCGCCGCTCGTCATCGACTCCAGTGCGATGAACTGCGTTTCCGGGTAGGCCGCCAGGAAGCCCTGATGGCTCGGGCCGTCCCAGGTACGGCGGAGGGTGGCGTTCAGCCCGCGCCCGGAGGAGTCGCCTAAGGTGCCGGTGGTGGTAGTGGAGAAGTAGTACGAGGCGAGGTTGCCGAGTCCCGCGGCGGACTTCTTGGCCTCGTTGGTCTGGAACGAGGTGATCTCGGCCGCGGTCAGGGCGCGCGAGTAGACGTTGAACTCGTCGAAGGCGCCCGCGTAGACCGGGTCGCCGGAGTAGTTGGAGCGGCCCAGCCAGTTGTTCGTCAGGGTGCCCAGGACGGACGGGTTGAGCGACATCGAGGTGTTCGTGGCGACGGCGGTGCCGTTGACGTAGAGGGTGCCCGTGGTGCCGGAGATGGTGACCGCGAGATGGCTCCACTGGTTCAGCGGCAGCGCGGCGGTGCCGTTGAGTCCCTGTTCGCCGCCCGAACCGCTGGTGGTGATGGCGAAGCGCGGCACCCCGGCGGCGTTGCGGGTGACCAGGTACATGTACCGGGTGCTGTTGTTGCCGAAGTCGAAGACCCGCTGCCAGTTGGCGTCATGCGTGGGGCTGACCCAGATCGACAGGGTGATCGCCGCCGAGCCGTTCAGGACGGTCGCCGGAAGGTCCACGTACTGGTAGGAACCCCGGACGTTCTCGTGCGCGCCACCCCATCTGCCGGTGACGGTGAGCATGCGCGGGTCGGTGCGCAGCGCCGCGCGCACATCGGTCAGCGCGCCGACCATGGTGGAGATCTTGTCGGCGTAGACCTGCTGTCCGGTACTCGCGTACGCCTGGGACAGCATGCTCAGGAAGTGCCCGGTGTAGTGCCCGCGAAGGTTGCCGTTGGCCTCACCGTCGAGCCCCTCCCAGCCGCCTGGGGCGACCGCGCCGCCCGTGGAGAGCCCGGCGTTGGCGCGGAACACCTGGAGAAGCCGGTTGACGTCGTAGCCGCGGCCGTGGTCGAGCATCAGCTGCCGTTTGTCGGCGTACAGGCCTTGGCCGAGCGTCACGTCCTTGAGCTCGAAGGGCCGCACCGACCAAGTGGAGGGCGTCGGAACGGTGGCGGCGACCGCACGGCCGCCGCCCGCCGAGAAGGAGACTCCGGGGACGGCCGCGGCGAGCATCGCGGACTGGAGGAGGAAGCGTCTGGAGAGGGGCGGTGCCATGTGCGCCTCGTCTCTGGCAGGTGGGGGCGTCGGACAAAGCGAGAACCATGCATCGCGTTCGAAATTACGAACGTTGTGCGAATTTCCGACCAGAAGATAGGTATGGGGCAGTCGGGCGTCAACGGTACTGACGGGTTTCACGAGGCCGGTGCTCAGACGGATCCACCGCATGCACTCACTCGGCGCCGTTTCACGTGAAACATCGCACCTATCCCCATCTACGACGATTCACGTGGCGCCGCCCCCGCCGCCCCCACCGACCGCGCGTACGGGGCACGGCACGCCCCCACTCCACCCCGCGCCACCGGAAGCCGAAAGCCCTTGCCGAATCCCCTGAGAGACTCCTCACACTTCAGAGCCCGCCGTCAGGCTGCGCAACCTTCCGCGCAGCGCGCGAGCGAACAAAAAAGAAGCGGTCCCATCGTGATCACGATGGGACCGCTTCGCCGTGCGCGAGGGGGGAGTTGAACCCCCACGCCCTTGCGGGCACTGGAACCTGAATCCAGCGCGTCTGCCTATTCCGCCACCCGCGCATTGGGTGTGTCCTCGGGCCTCGTACCTTGCGGTGTCGGCGCCTTCCGACATCGAGAAGATTAGCACGCTGAAGACGGTGACTTCACATCCCTTATCCGCGGCCGGCCCCGGTCCCCGACGACGTGACACAGCCGACCAGCACGGACCGAACACACGCCCAGTGCGGGCACGTATCAACGAGTGCTGGTTCACGTATCAACCTCGTACCGGTCCCGGTCATCTCCACTGGAGAGGGACGGGGTGCGCAGTCCGGTGCGGGACACTGGTCTCGTGCCGCCTCTACGATCCTTGGCAGAGTTCGGACGGGGTAGTTCGAAGAGGAGCTCCGGAGGGAATCCGGGAGGGGACTTCAGTGGGCGTCGGCACCGGGTGACACCGGCCGACCGGGCCGACAGGGGGAACCAGCCGATTTCCCGGCGCGTGGATACGATCAGTAAGCAGTACCGATGCGGTACGCAGAGCGGTGACGACGGAGGAGGTGCCCCATGGGAGTCCTGAAGAAGTTCGAGCAACGTCTCGAAGGTCTGGTCAACGGCACCTTCGCCAAGGTGTTCAAGTCCGAGGTCCAGCCCGTGGAGATCGCGGGAGCACTCCAGCGGGAGTGCGACAACAACGCGACCATCTGGAACCGCGACCGGACGGTCGTCCCCAACGACTTCATCGTGGAGCTGAGCACACCCGACTTCGAGCGGCTCAGCCCCTACTCCGGCCAACTCGGCGACGAGCTCGCCGGGATGGTGCGCGACTACGCCAAGCAGCAGCGCTACACCTTCATGGGCCCCATCAAGGTCCATCTGGAGAAGGCCGACGACCTCGACACCGGTCTGTACCGGGTGCGCAGCCGTACGCTGGCCGGCTCCACGGACCAGCAGGCCCCCTCGGGCGCTCCGGCGAGCCCCGCCGCGGGCCGCCCCGGCGGCTACGGCTACCCGCCCACCGCGGCACCCTCGGGCGCACCGCCCATGCCGGCCGCGCCACCACCCGGTGGCGGCCGCCCCGGCGCCGCCCCGTTCGGCCAGCGGCCACCCGCCGCTCCGGCGTCCGGCGGGCGCATGCGCTACTGGATCGAGATCAACGGCACCCGCCACCAGATCTCCCGCCCCACGCTGGTGCTGGGCCGCAGCACCGAAGCCGACGTGCGGATCGACGACCCCGGCGTCTCCCGCCGGCACTGCGAGATCCGGACCGGAACGCCCTCGACGATCCAGGATCTCGGATCCACCAACGGCATCGTGGTGGACGGGCAGCACACCACCCGCGCTACGCTCCGCGACGGCTCGCGGATCGTCGTGGGCAGCAGCACCATCATTTACCGGCAAGCCGAAGGGTGAAGCGGGGGCAATGTCAGAGCTGACCCTCACGGTCATGCGGCTGGGTTTCCTGGCCGTACTGTGGCTGTTCGTGATCGTGGCCGTGCAGGTCATCCGCAGCGACCTGTTCGGTACGCGCGTCACCCAGCGGGGGTCGCGCCGAGAGAGCACGCGGCCACAGCAGGCCGCCCGCCAGGCCGCACCCCCGCAGCAGCGCGCCCAGCAGCCCGCGCCCGCCACCGGTGGCGGGCGTCGCGGGCGGAACGCCCCGTCCAAGCTCGTCGTCAGCGAGGGCACGCTGACGGGTACGACCGTGGCGCTGCAGGGCCAGACCATCACGCTGGGCCGTGCGCACGACTCCACGATCGTGCTGGACGACGACTACGCCTCCAGTCGGCACGCCCGGATCTATCCGGACCGCGACGGCCAGTGGATCGTCGAGGACCTGGGGTCCACCAACGGCACATATCTCGACCGGAACCGACTGACGACTCCCACGCCGATTCCGCTGGGCGCGCCGATCCGCATCGGCAAGACCGTCATCGAGCTGCGGAAGTAGTGCTACATCATGAATAGGCGCGAGCGGAGCGAGCACGCAGTGGTGGCCCCCACCAGGGGCCCCGGCGCGCTCCCGACCGGAGGGTGGGCACCGTGCGGATGTACCCGGAGCCGACGGGCGAGGTGCGCATGAGTCTGTCACTGCGCTTCGCCGCCGGATCGCACAAAGGCATGATCCGCGAGGGCAACGAGGACTCGGGCTACGCCGGTCCCCGGCTGCTCGCGATCGCCGACGGCATGGGCGGCCAGGCGGCCGGTGAGGTCGCCTCCTCCGAGGTGATCTCCACCCTCGTCACGCTCGACGACGACATCCCCGGCTCCGACATCCTCACCTCGCTCGGCACCGCCGTGCAGCGCGCCAACGACCAGCTGCGCGCGATGGTCGAGGAGGACCCCCAGCTGGAGGGCATGGGCACCACGCTCACCGCCCTGCTGTGGACCGGCCAGCGACTCGGCCTCGTGCATGTCGGCGACTCCCGCGCGTACCTCCTCAGGGACGGCGTCCTCACCCAGATCACCCAGGACCACACCTGGGTGCAGCGTCTGGTCGACGAGGGCCGCATCACCGAGGAGGAGGCCACCACCCACCCGCAGCGCTCCCTGCTGATGCGCGCGCTGGGCAGTGGCGACCACGTCGAACCCGACCTCTCCATCCGCGAGGTCCGCGTCGGCGACCGGTATCTGATCTGCTCCGACGGTCTGTCCGGCGTCGTGTCCCACCAGACGATGGAGGACACCCTCGCCAGCTACCAGGGCCCGCAGGAGACCGTGCAGGAGCTGATCCAGCTCGCACTGCGCGGCGGCGGCCCGGACAACATCACGGTCATCATCGCCGACGTCCTCGACCTGGACACCGGGGACACCCTCGCCGGGCAGCTCTCCGACACCCCGGTGGTGGTCGGCGCGGTCGCCGAGAACCAGCTCCATCTGCAGGACAACGGCATCATGCAGACCCCGGCCGGCCGCGCCTCCGGGCTCGGCCGCCAGGGGCGCGGACAGGGCGGCGGCGAGTTCGGCCCGCCCGGCTCCGGCGACACCACCGGCTACATGCCTGCGGCGGGCAGCTTCGGCGACTACTCCGACGACGACTTCGTCAAGCCGCGCAAGAAGCACAGGTGGCTGAAGAGATCCTTCTTCGGCATCCTCGCCCTCGCCGTGGTCGGCGGGGGCCTGTACAGCGGCTACCGCTGGACGCAGACGCAGTACTACGTCGGCTCCAACGACGACCATGTGGCGCTGTACCGCGGCATCAGCCAGGACCTGGCCTGGATCTCGCTCTCGAAGGTCGAGAAGGACCACCCCGAGATCGAACTCAAGTACCTCCCGCCGTACCAGCAGAAGCTGGTCGAGGCCACGATCGCCGAAGGCGGTCTGGGCGACGCCGAGAAGAAGATCCAGGAACTCTCCACCCAGGCGTCGGCGTGCAAGAAGAACGCCGAGCGCCGCGAGGCGGCGGACAACAACGCCAAGACCGGCGAGGGCGAGGCCGGCGGAGTCACGGGAACCACGAAGACCTCCCTCACGTCCAAGGCCACACCGTCCCCGACGTCGACACAGTCGGCGTCTCCGACCCCGTCCCAGACCGCACCCACACCGTCGACCGGCCCCAGCCTCTCGGAGGAGGAGCAGGAACTGGTCTCACGGTGCGGTGAGCAGTAGGCAAGCCGCGAGGGGCCCACTCACACGATGAGCAGTACTACCAACCCGTCGACGCAGCACACGTCCACGATCGGTGCGATCGGCACCCCCAGCCGACGCAACACCGAGCTGGCGCTGTTGGCGTTCGCGGTCGCCATCCCGGTGTTCGCCTACGCCAACGCCGGCCTCGCCCTCCACGACCGGGTACCGGCCGGGCTGGCCGCCTACGGCCTCGGCTTCGGTCTGCTGGCCGGCATCGGCCACCTGGTCGTCCGCAAGTTCGCGCCGTACGCGGACCCGCTGATGCTGCCGCTGGCCACGCTGCTCAACGGGCTGGGGCTGGTGGCCATCTGGCGACTGGACCAGTCCGAGCGGCTCCAGCTGAGCAGCACGTACGTCGAGGCATCGCCGCGGCAGCTGCTGTACTCCGCGCTGGGCGTCTCCCTGTTCATCGCCGTCCTGATCTTCCTCAAGGACCACCGCGTCCTGCAGCGCTACACGTACATCTCCATGGCGGGCGCACTCGTCCTGCTGATGCTGCCGCTCGTCCCCGGCCTCGGTCTGGACGTCTTCGGCGCGAAGATCTGGATCTCCATCGCCGGATTCACCATCCAGCCCGGCGAGTTCGCGAAGATCGTCATCGCGGTCTTCTTCGCCGGCTACCTCATGGTGAAGAGAGACGCCCTGGCCCTCGCCAGCCGCCGCTTCATGGGCCTCTACCTGCCGCGCGGCCGTGACCTCGGTCCCATCCTGGTCGTCTGGGCGATGTCCATCCTGATCCTGGTCTTCGAGACCGACCTCGGCACGTCGCTGCTGTTCTTCGGCATGTTCGTGATCATGCTGTACGTCGCCACCGAGCGGACCAGCTGGATCGTCTTCGGTCTGCTGATGTCCGCCGTCGGCGCCGTCGGTGTGGCCTCTTTCGAGATCCACGTCCAGCAGCGTGTCCAGGCCTGGCTCGACCCCATGGGCGAGTGGGAGCTCTCCAAGACCGTGCTCGGGCACTCCGCGCAGTCCATGGAGGCCCTGTGGGCCTTCGGCTCCGGCGGCACCCTCGGCACCGGCCTCGGCCAGGGCAACTCCGACCTCATCGGCTTCGCCGCCAACTCCGACTTCATCCTCGCCACCTTCGGTGAGGAACTGGGCCTGGCCGGAGTCATGGCGATCCTGCTGCTCTACGGGCTGATCGTGGAGCGCGGTATCCGCACCGCCCTCGCCGCCCGCGACCCGTTCGGCAAGCTGCTGGCGGTCGGCCTGTCCGGCGCCTTCGGCCTCCAGGTCTTCGTGGTCGCCGGCGGCGTCATGGGCCTGATCCCGCTGACCGGTATGACGCTGCCCTTCGTGGCGTACGGCGGTTCGTCCGTCATCGCCAACTGGGCGTTGATCGGCATCCTGCTGCGCATCAGCGACACCGCGCGCCGCCCGGCGCCGTCCCCCGCCCCCAACCCCGACGCCGAGATGACCCAGGTGGTCCGACCGTGAACAAGCCCCTGCGCCGGATCGCGATCTTCTGCGGGCTGCTCGTGCTCGCCCTGCTCATCCGCGACAACTGGATCCAGTACGTCCAGGCCGACTCCCTGAAGACGGACTCCAAGAACCGCCGGGTGGCCATCGAGCGTTACGGCACCCCGCGCGGCGACATCATCGTCGACGGCAAGGCCATCACCGGGTCGGTCGCCACCAAGGGCACGGACTACAAGTACAAGCGCACCTGGAAGAACGGCGAGATGTGGGCGCCGGTCACCGGCTACTCCTCGCAGATCATCGGCGCCACCCAGCTGGAGAGCCTCGAGGACGGCATCCTCACCGGCAACGACGACCGGCTCTTCTTCCGGAACACGCTGGACATGATCACCGGTAAGAAGAAGGAGGGCGGCAGCGTCGTCACCACCCTCAACGCCGCCGCGCAGAAGGCGGCCTTCAACGGCCTCGGCAACAAGAAGGGCGCCGTGGTCGCGCTCGACCCGAAGACCGGCGCGATCCTCGCCCTGGCCTCCACCCCGTCGTACGACCCGTCGACCTTCGCCGGCATCAGCAACACGGACAGCAAGGCCTTCCAGAAGCTGGACAAGAACTCCGACAAGCCGATGCTGAACCGCGCGCTGCGCGAGACCTACCCGCCGGGCTCCACGTTCAAGGTCGTCACGGCCGCCGCGGCACTGGAGAACGGCACCGTCTCGGACATCGACGACAAGACGGACTCCCCGGACCCGTACCAGCTGCCCGAAACGACGACGGACCTCACCAACGAGCACGGCGTGTGCAAGAACGCCACGCTCCGGTACGCGCTCGAGCAGTCCTGCAACACGGTCTTCGGCAAGCTCTCCGACACCGTCGGCAACGAGAAGATGCGGGAGCAGGCCGCGAAGTTCGGCTTCGACGAGGCCGAGCTCGACGTACCTGTACGCGCCGCCGAGAGCGTCTACCCCGAGGACAACCGCCCGCAGAACGCGATGGCCGGCATCGGGCAGGCCTCCAACCGTGCCACCCCGCTGCAGATGGCGATGGTCGCCTCGGCCGTCGCCAACGACGGCGAGCTGATGAAGCCGTACATGGTCGACCAGCTGCGCGCCTCCAACCTCGACGTCATCGAGACGCACGACCCCGAGACGCTGTCCCAAGCTGTCTCGCCGGAGACCGCCCAGAAGCTCCAGGACATGATGGAGACCGTCGTCAAGACGGGCACCGGCCAGAAGGCGCAGATCGAAAACGTCACCGTCGGCGGCAAGACCGGTACCGCGCAGCACGGCGTGGACAACAAGGAGAAGCCGTACGCCTGGTTCATCTCCTACGCCAGGCTCAGCGACGGCAGCGCGCCGGTGGCCGTGGCCGTGGTCGTCGAGGACAGCGATGCCGAGCGTGGTGACATCTCCGGTGGCGGTCTCGCCGCCCCGATCGCGAAGAGCGTGATGCAGGCAGTGATCAACAGCAAGAAGTGACGCCGCTCACGTCGCCTTCACATCGGTGTACGTTGCGATACCGGTCCTGTATCGGGTGACGCGGTTGGCCAGGTCACAGAAGGCGAGCCGGGTACCGTATGCCCGGAGCACAGCCGCCGGACCACACATGGGTGCGGTCGGGACCGACGGAGAGGGCTGGTAGGAAGCTATGGAAGAGCCGCGTCGCCTCGGCGGCCGGTACGAGCTGGGCCAGGTGCTCGGCCGTGGTGGCATGGCGGAGGTCTACCTCGCGATGGACACCCGCCTCGGCCGCACCGTGGCGGTGAAGACGCTGCGAGCGGACCTCGCGCGCGACCCCACCTTCCAGGCCAGGTTCCGCCGGGAGGCCCAGTCGGCCGCCTCGCTCAACCACCCCGCGATCGTGGCGGTCTACGACACGGGCGAGGACTACATCGACGGGGTCTCGATCCCGTACATCGTCATGGAGTACGTCGAGGGTTCCACCCTCCGTGAGCTTCTCCACAGTGGCCGCAAGCTGCTGCCGGAGCGGGCCATGGAGATGACCATCGGCATCCTCCAGGGCCTGGAGTACGCCCACCGCAACCAGATCGTCCACCGCGACATCAAGCCGGCCAACGTCATGCTGACGCGCAACGGCCAGGTCAAGGTCATGGACTTCGGCATCGCCCGCGCCATGGGCGACTCCGGTATGACCATGACGCAGACGTCCGCGGTCATCGGCACCGCCCAGTACCTCTCGCCCGAGCAGGCCAAGGGCGAGCAGGTGGACGCCCGTTCCGACCTGTACTCGACGGGCTGTCTGCTCTACGAGCTGCTGACGGTCCGCCCGCCGTTCATCGGTGACTCCCCCGTGGCAGTCGCCTATCAGCACGTGCGGGAGGAGCCGCAGTCCCCGAGCGTCTTCGACCCGGAGATCACGCCGGAGATGGACGCCATCGTCCTGCGTGCCCTGGTCAAGGACCCCGACTACCGCTACCAGTCCGCCGACGAGATGCGCGCCGACATCGAGGCCTGCCTCGACGGCCAGCCCGTCGCGGCCACGGCGGCCATGGGCTCGGTCGGCTACGGCGGCTACCCCGACGACCAGCCGACCACCGCCCTGCGCGCCGACGCCGGTGCCACGACGATGCTCCCACCGGTCGGTCCGGACGACGGCTACGGCTATGACGACCGCCAGGGCCGCCGACGCCAGCAGAAGAAGAACAACACCTCCACGATCCTCCTGGTCGGCGCGGGTGTGCTGGTGCTGATCGGCGCGGTCCTCATCGGCCAGTGGATGTTCTCGGGCAACGACACGGGCAACGACACCCTCAAGACGCCGAATTTCATCGGCCAGACCGAGGCGGACGCGAAACAGGCGGCCACCAACGTCGATCTGAAGGTGACGACCACCAAGGCCGAGTGCGAGGACCAGAAGACCGGCAACGTCTGCGAGCAGAGCCCGGACGCCGACACCACCATCAAGAAGGGTGAGACGGTCTCCCTGGTGATCTCGACGGGTGCTCCGAAGGTCACGGTCCCCGATGTGAAGGGCCTTGACTTCGACGAGGCAGAGGCCCAGCTCGAGGACAAGGGCTTCCAGGTCGAGAAGAAGACCGAGGAGTCCGACCGCACTCCCAACGTGGTCATCGACCAGGACCCGATCGGCACCAAGATCGAAAAGGGCTCCACGGTCACGCTGACAGTCGCCAGGGCCCCGGACAAGGAAACGGTCCCGGATGTGTCCAGGCAGAGCTGTGACGCCGCCAAGGCCCAGATGACGGCCAACAACCTCGTCGGCACCTGCACCGAGGTCGAGACCGACGACGCCAACCTCGTCGGCAAGGTCGTCGCCACCAGCCCGGAGGCCGGCTCCGAGCTGAACAAGGGCGACACGGTCACCATCCAGATCGGCAAGGCGGCCGAAGAGGAGGAGCAGGAGGTCGAGGTCCCGAACGTCGTGGGACGGACCGTGGGCCAGGCCAAGCAGATCCTCCAGGCGTCCGGCTTCACCAACATCCAGTTCGCCAACGGCAGCGACCAGAGCGACACCGCGCTCGTCACGGACCAGGACCCGGACGGCGGCAACGGCGCCGACCCGGCCCAGACGACGATCACCCTCGCTTCGGTGGGCTTCGGCGGTAACAACGGCAACAACAACAATGGCGGGAGCGACGGCGGCGGCTTCTTCGATTAGCCGATAGCCCCACCGGTGACAGAGAGCCCCATGCACGCTGTTTAGATGGCGTGCATGGGGCTCAGCTATAAAACCACACGAGAGCCCGGCCCAAGTCAGCTACCTGGCAACAAGAGTGCAGGTGCCCTTACCGTCCACCGCAGCGGCGATACTGGGCATCTCCTCGATCAGGCCGATGCCCGCACCGTGTGCGTCTGTCCGGCTACACAAGTTCCGGGGCCCGCAGGCGGACAAGAGTCCGGGGCGACCTCGGCCCACTGGTCAGGGGAAGCCCTACGCGAAGCCGCTCTCCGAGTTGCAGTTCACCTCTCTGCCCGCAGAGCCGTTCTTCAGGCACACCTTCACCGTGACAGCCGTTCCTTCAGGAAGGTTCTTGACACCTTCATGGCACGACCCCTGTCCATCGAAAACCTGGAACGAGAACGAGCCGCCCGTGTACGTCATTTCCACGCACACCCGGCGGCTGTCCGCTTCAAGGTCGCAGGCGGAGAGCGTGTCCCCCCGTGGGCCGCCAACAGACTTCCCCACCCTTGCGTGCGTCTGTTGATTGGACACAGAACTTACTCGCAGCGCTCGCCGGAGTAGCGCTGAAAACCACAGAAGCTGTTGCTGCGGCGGCTCCTGCCGCAAGGACTCTTTGTATCACTGACTACCTTCCCCATCTGCCGCAAGCCCTACCTGCGGACATCACGACCCGATGCGCCCCATCAAGTCCCTGGTCCGCAGAAGCCCAACAGTTCACAAGCGGATCAGTCGTGTTACTCAAGCTGCGAGAGCAACAGCAGGTAAGAGGTGGACATCAAGCAAATGTTCAATTGAGGCTCGTGGGCTTGATTGAGCCCCGGATCCACCGGCTTGATGCCGGTGGATCCGGGCTCAGTGATCAGCTCAACCGTTTGCGATCTTCAGTACGAGACGCGGCCACATCTTCATACTGCTCGGCTCGTTGAAAAATGAGGTGAGGAGGCAATCGCCCCCTGAGCCGAAGACACCGACACAAGCAGTTGCCAAAGGAAGAACGTGATCAACGAGACAGCGCTGTTGGAGTCGAAGACTCTGCGCAGCAACATGCTAGACCGGGCAGACGTGCTCAACAGGGTCAAAGCCCTCTCACTCCTTCCGGACGGGATGCATGTGACGACCGCGATGGCGGCGGCGTACTTCAGCGTCACGGTGGAAGCCATCCGCGCTCTCGTGCACGACCACCGGTCGGAACTGGAGGCGAGCGGCTACCAAGTTCTGTCGGGCCCGGAACTGAGTGACTTCAAGCAACTCAGTGGCATCCAGTCCCGCACTCGGTCCCTCGCTCTCTTCTCCCGCCGAGCCATTCTCAACGTAGCCATGTTGCTCCGAGACAGCGAAGTCGCACGTCAGGTACGCGTGTATCTCCTGGACGCCGAATACCAGGCGCGCACCCAGCCTGTGGATAACTCTGTCCACACAGACGTCACCTCACTCGATGACCGCATCGACCACCGCATCGCCCACATCCTCGGCCAGACCGTCGTCCCGATGTTCAACGCCCTGATCGCCTCCTCCAGCGAACACCGCCGCGAACTCATCACACTCCGGGAGGACATCCAGAACGTCGAGCGCAAACTCTGCTGGCACCACCAGCGGATCAATGCTCTCGAAGGAGACGCTCCGACAGATCAGGTCAGGTCTTCCCTCAAGGCCATGACCTGGCAGGCGTTCGAACGCCACGTCGCCGGTCTACTGCGCCGGGACGGCTGCACGGACGTCGTCGTACGGCAGGCCCGCAGCGACTGCGGCATCGATGTCACCGCACGCACCGCCGACGGACGCACAGTCGCCGTGCAGTGCAAGAACCGAGCTGGCCGATGGGTCGTCCCCAGCGCCGACATGCAGAAGTTCGCGGGCGCCGCACGCGCCATCGACCCCGCGGATGTCGCCCTGTTCGTCGCCACCTGCAACTTCAGCCACGAGGCCCAGGCGGTCGCGAAGCTAAGTGGCATCGTCACGGTGAACGGCGACGAGTTGGAAGCGTGGAGCGCCGGAGTCCGTCTCAGCGAACTGCGCTGAGCAGTCGTCAATCGGCAGACATGTACGAGAGGCCCGAAGCCGCAAGAGAAAGTTGCGGCTTCGGGCCTCCGTCATGCTAGCGGTGACTGAGTTCCTCACAGGAACTCAGTCACCTCACCGCAGTTCCTTCGGCAGCGTCCGCTCCGCGTTCACCCGTTCCACGCGCTCCAGCTCGCCCCACACGATGTACCGATAGCGGGAGGTGTAGACGGGTGTGCAGGTGGTGAGGGTGATGTACTTGCCGGCCTTCTTCTTGCCGGACTCCTTGGGGATGTCGGAGAGGACCTCGACGTTGTACTTCGAGGTCTCGGTGAGGCTGTCGTAGACCTTGTAGACGTACCAGTTGTCACGGGTCTCGAAGACGATCGAGTCGCCCTTCTGCAGCTTGTCGATGTTGTGGAACTTGGCGCCGTGGCCGTCGCGGTGGGCGGCGAGGGCGAAGTTGCCGTTCTTGTCGGAGCTGGGGAGGGTCGCCTTGACCGGGTCGGTGTAGTAGCCGGCCACACCCCCGTTGAGGATCTTCGTGGAGGTGCCCTTCTTCACCAGCACCTCGCCGTTCCTCATGGCGGGAACGTGCAGGAAGCCGATGCCGTCCTTGGTGTCCAGGGCGCCCGGACCGCCGTCGGAAGCCCAGTTGTCGCGGACCTTGTTCGCTTCCTTGTCCGCCTCGCGGTCGGCGAGCACGTTCGTCCACCACAGCGAGTAGACGACGAACAGTCCGAGCACCAGGCCCGCGGTGATGAGGAGTTCACCGAAGACACTGACCGCCATGGCGAGCCGACTCATACGACGGCGCGGCACGGTCTCGGGCGCACCCGTCTTCTCTTCGGTGTCGTCGGTGGTCACTGCCACAGTTCTTCCGCCCTTGGTCGAGCCCCTACCGGACGAGCGCGTCGGGCTTCCCCTCGCTGCGCGACCGTTCCTCCACCATCTTGCCCCACACGATCATGCGGTACTTGCTCGTGAACTCCGGCGTGCACGTGGTCAGCGTGATGTAGCGGCCCGGCGCGGTGAAACCCGACCCCGGGGGCACGGCGTTGAGCACGCTGACGTTCGACGGCGGTGTCACCGGCAGGATCGAGGCCATGTCGTAGACGTAGTACTTGTCCTGCGTTTCCACGACGATCGGGTCGCCCGGCTTGAGCCGGTTGATGTAGCGGAACGGTTCACCATGGGTGTTGCGGTGGCCGGCGATTCCGAAGTTGCCCGTCTTGTCCTCGGGCATCGCGGTCTTGATGCTGTTCTCGTCGTAGTGCCCGACCATGCCGCGGTCCAGGACCTTCGACTTGCTGATGCCCTCGGCGATCGGCACGACGACGTCCAGCTTCGGAATGTGGAGGATGGCGAAGCCCTGGCCCGGCTCGAAGGCGCCCGGCGCGCGCTTGCCGCTCTTCCACTCCTCCTGGAGGCTCGTCGCCTCCCGGCCGGCCTGCTGGTGGGCCCGGATGTTCGACCACCAGAGCTGGTAGGTGACGAACAGCAGCATCACCACACCGGTGGTGATGAACACCTCGCCGATCAGCCGGCTCGCGATCACTCCCGCACCGGGCTTCTGAGCCCGCGCCGCCCGCCGTGCCTCCATCCGGGAACGCGGCGATGCCGTCCCGTCCACCCCTAAGGCCTCCTGGGCCCCCTGAGCGGCTCCGGAGCCCGTGTGGGCCCCCGGGGAGCCCCCATGCCTCCCGTGCCGTCTGGCGGCCTTACGGCGGGCCGCACGGCCGCCGGGAGCGGGGGGCGCGGGTATCGGCTCGGCCGCGGCGGCCAGACGCCGCGCCTCCTCCACCCGGAGCGCCACGGTCTCCTCGTCGATCGGAGGATGCTCCTGGGCGGTCTCGGCCGGAAGGCCCGTCGGGGCGGTCGGCGCCGCGTACGCCTCGTACGAACCGTCGTACTGGGCCTGGGGAGGCGGCCCGTAGGCACCGAAGGCATCGAACGGCTGCCTCCCGTACGGCTCCTGCTGCCCGTACCAGTCGCCCTGGGAGTACTGCGGGGCCTGCTGTGCGGCCCACTGCTGGGGCTCGGCGGTGTCGCCGAACGGCGCCCCGGGCTCGAAGGCCTCCGCCTCGAACGACTCGGCGCCCCCGTACGCGGCCTCGCCGCCGTAGGGGGCACTCTCGCGCTCGGGGCGCAGGGCGGTCACGCCGTGGCCCTGCCCACCACGGGGGCGAGCCCCGTCGACCTCGCCACGGCACCTTGGTCGCCGCATTCCGTCAGCCAGTTGGCGAGCATGCGGTGGCCGTGCTCGGTGAGCACCGACTCGGGGTGGAACTGCACGCCCTCGACGGGCAGTTCACGATGCCTGAGGCCCATGATGATCCCGTCGTGCGTGCGCGCCGTGACCTCCAGCTCGGCCGGTACGGTCGCCGGCTCGGCGGCCAGGGAGTGGTAGCGGGTCGCGGTGAACGGGGAGGGCAGGCCGGCGAAGACGCCCTTGCCCTCGTGCTCCACCGGCGAGGTCTTGCCGTGCAGCAGTTCGGGAGCGCGGTTCACGACACCGCCGTACGCCACCTGCATGGACTGCATGCCGAGGCAGACGCCGAAGACGGGGACGCCGGTGTCGGCGCAGTGGCGGACCATGTCGACGCAGACGCCGGCCTCCTCGGGGGTGCCCGGTCCGGGGGACAGGAGCACGCCGTCGAAGCCGTCCTGGGCGTGGGCGGTCGCCACCTCGTCGTTGCGCAGCACCTCGCACTCGGCGCCCAGCTGGTACAGGTACTGGACCAGGTTGAACACGAAGCTGTCGTAGTTGTCGACGACGAGGACCCGGGCGGGTCGGGCGGCACTCACTGGTCGTTCACCGTCACATCGTTGAAGGGGAGCAGCGGCTCCGCCCAGGGAAAAACGTATTGGAAGAGGACATAGACGACGGCCAGGGTCAGCACGAGGGAAATCAGCGCCCTCAGCCACGCGTTGCCCGGCAGATGCCGCCAGATCCAGCCGTACATGCCGTCCCTTCCTTCACACCACGGCACCGGACTCACGCCGTACCGCCACCAGACTAACGGCGCAGCGCCTCCGGTTTCCCTGACTCCACAGGCTGTGTGGAATCCAGATGGCCCCAGACGACGAGCCGATGGCTGTGTCCCCACTCCGGGTCGCAGGTCGTCAGCGTCAGATAGCGCCCCGCGCGCGTGTACCCCGATTTCTTGGGCACGGGGTCGATGACCTGGACGTCCGTGGGCGATGTCCGATAGGGCCCCTTGTCGATGACGTAGGTGAACCAGTCCGCGCCGTCGGTCAGGACGACCGCGTCGCCGGGGCGCAGCTTGGGAAAATCTTTGAAGGGATCGCCGTACGTGCGGCGGTGGCCGGCGACCGCGAAGTTTCCCTTCTGCCCCAGCTGCGTGGTGTTCGCGTAGTGCCCGAGCCCTTTCTTGAGAGTGTCCGTCTTCGTGCCCTGGAGGACGGGCTTGTTCCACGTGAAACCGAGCCGCGGGATGTACATGACGGCGAAGGCCTCGCCCTCCGGGTACGGGGCGGGCGCCTCCGGAGCCGTCGAGGCATCCGGGCCGGACGTCGGTCGCACCGGCTGTTTCGCCCACCGGTCCCGGAGCCGGTCGACCTGGTGGTCCATCTCGGTGTCGGCCTTCACGCCGGTCCAGAACAGCACGTAGACGACGAAGAGCACGATCAGGGTGCCGACGGTGATGCAGAGTTCGCTGACGGTCCTCACGATCAGGCGCACCGACACGGGCCCCCCGGCTGCCGTTACTCCACGGGCTTCGCGTACTTCAGATCCACTGTGCCCGAGTAGCCGGGAAGAGTCACCGGGCCGTCCTCGGTCACTTTCCAGCCCAGCCCGTAGACGTTGACGTACACCATGTAGTTCTGGATCGCCTCGGACGCGGCGAGCGCCTTCTGGAGCTTCTCCGGGTCACCGACCGCCTGGATCTTGTAAGGGGGCGAGTAGACGCGGCCCTGGAGGATCAGGGTGTTGCCGACGCAGCGGACGGCGCTGGTGGAGATCAGCCGCTGGTCCATGACCTTGATGCCCTCGGCACCGCCGAGCCACAGGGCGTTCACCACGGCCTGGAGGTCCTGCTGGTGGATGACCAGATAGTCGGGCTGCGGCTCGGGGTAGCCGGGGAGCTTGGCGGTGGCGTCCGGCGGGGCGTCGTTGAGGGTGACCGTGAGGGCCTCGCCCTTGAGCTTCTGGGTGCCGGCGTTCTTCTCCAGTGCCTTCAGCTTGGCGTCCTCGGCCTCGGTGCTGCCGTCGTCCCGCTCGGCGAGGGCCTCGACGTCGCCCCGGAGCACCGCGTTGGACTCGTCGAGCTGCCCGTTCTTGTGGCTGCGCTCCTGGATCAGGTCGGAGAGCTTCAGCAGTGAGGCGTCCGTACGGATGTTGGTGCCCTTGGCCGTGTCGAAGCTGGTGAAGAAGATCAGTCCGGCGAGGGCGAAGACCCCGACGGTGAGCACGCGCACGGGGCGGAACCCGCCTCGGGAGGAGGTGTCGGAACCCGCCTCGGGGGAGTCGGTTGAATTGCTCAACGTACCCTTATCTCCTTAGGCGCCACGGAAGCACTACGCTAACGGACGCCCGGGGGAGCATTCAGTGTCCCCTTGTACGCTGCCCCGGAGCCCGCCACAGTTCCCTGCGCGGCCACGCAGCGCATCGACAGGAGAGACCCTCGTGCCGAAGTCACGTATCCGCAAGAAGGCCGACTACACGCCGCCGCCGTCCAAGCAGGCGACGAACATCAAGCTGAACAGCCGTGGCTGGGTGGCTCCGGTCATGCTCGCCATGTTCCTCATCGGGCTGGCCTGGATCGTCGTCTTCTATGTGACCGACGGCTCGCTGCCGATCGACTCGCTCGGCAACTGGAACATCGTGGTCGGCTTCGGCTTCATCGCCGCCGGATTCGGCGTCTCGACCCAGTGGAAGTAGGGGTTCCCGCCCCCCGGAAGTAGCTCTCCCCAGAGCTATCCGCGGAGTTATCCACAGGTGTTTTCCACAGTGGGGAAAAAGAACGACGATCTGTGGATAACTCACTGGGTGTTGACGCCGGTACGACAGACCTACCGGCATCCGCAAGCATGTTCGCCCCCTGCCTGACCTGCGGAAACGTAGGTGAGCGACAGGGGGCACACCTGTTCCCGCACTCTATGCACAAGATCCGCCACGGTCTGTGGACAACAGTGCTGTAACGGTGTCGGAGAAGCGCCCGACCGGTGACGGTCCGCCATCACCTCAGGTCAGCTGCGCGGTCCTCAGGACGGTCATGACGACCACGGCGGCCAGCACCAGAGCGCACACGCCGTACTGGATCAGCGCCCGCCGCTCACGCGGCGCGTGCACCATCGCATAGCCGATCAGGACACCACCGACGAGTCCGCCGACGTGCGCCTCCCAGGCGATGCCGGACCAGCCGAAGGTGATGACCAGGTTGATGACCAGCAGGATGATGACCGGACGCATGTCGTACTTCAGCCGGCGCATGAGGATGGCCGTCGCGCCGAAGAGGCCGAAGATCGCGCCGGAGGCACCGAGGGACGGCTGGTTGGGCTCGGCGAGGAGATAGGTGAGCGCGCTACCGGCGAGGCCCGAAGCGAAGTAGAGCGCCAGATAGCGGGCACGGCCGAGGGCGGCTTCCAGGGGACCGCCGATCCACCACAGGCTGAGCATGTTGAAGGCGATGTGCATGATGCTGTCGCTGTCGTGCAGGAACATCGACGTCACCAGCCGGTACCACTGGCCTTCGGCGACGCCCTGGAGCGAGGACCCCAGCTCGGGGACCCAGGCCCGGCCGATGAGGTCGAACCGGTCCGTGAACGCGCCGCCCGCCGACATCTGCACCAGGTAGAGCAGCAGATTCGCCCCGACAAGGATCTTGGTGACGAGCCGGGGGTCGGCGGTGACCGTGCCGCCCGCGAGGGTGCGCGGGGCGGAGGCGGAGGGCGCGTGGCCTGTGCCGGAGCCGCCGCGGACGCATTCGGGGCACTGGAAGCCGACGGAGGCGCTCACCATGCACTCGGGGCAGATGGGGCGCTCGCAACGGGTGCAGCGGATTCCCGTCTCCCGGTCCGGATGCCGGTAGCAGGTGGGCAGGCTCTGCGCGTCCTGCGAGCCGCTCGGCACCTGGTCCATCGGGTCCCCTCCGTCTCCTGTGTGGAACGCGTCGCGCCCCGCCCATCCTTACGGATGAGCGGGGCGATTGGTTCCCTACAGGACCTTGTGGAACCTTTCGGATCCGGTCCTCGCGAAGAACCCGGCCCGGTCGGCCCTCGCGGTGAGATCCGGTGGGCTCAGCCCTGGCGGGTCTCGACGACGACCGACTCGATGACGACGTCGTTGACGGGGCGGTCGGTGCGCGGGTTGGTCTGGGCACCGGCGATGGCATCCACCACCTTCTGGCTGGCCGCGTCGACGACCTCACCGAAGATGGTGTGCTTGCGGTTCAGCCAGGCCGTCGGGGAGACGGTGATGAAGAACTGCGAGCCGTTGGTGCCCGGACCGGCGTTGGCCATGGCCAGCAGGTACGGCTTGTCGAAGCCGAGGTCCGGGTGGAACTCGTCCGCGAACTGGTAGCCGGGACCACCGGTGCCGTTGCCCAGCGGGTCACCGCCCTGGATCATGAATCCACTGATCACCCGGTGGAAGACCGTGCCGTCGTAGAGCTTGTCCGTGGACTTCTGGCCGGTGGCCGGGTTGGTCCACTCACGCTCGCCCTGGGCGAGCTCGACGAAGTTACGGACCGTCTTGGGCGCGTGGTTCGGCAGCAGCCGCACCTCGATGTCGCCATGGTTGGTCTTCAGGGTGGCGTACAGCTGCTCTGCCACGATCTGCCTTCCGTTGTCCTTTGTGACTTCCCCGATCCTCGCACGGACGACGCCGTGCGTCCCGCGCGCCCACGCTCTTGGGCGGCGGGGGCACGGAAAACCGGTCGAGTACCCCCGGTACCGGCGCGCTTCGCGGCGATCCGTGGCATTGTCGGCACTGTCGTGGACAAGTTCCCGTTGTCCCGCATTCATCCTCTATTGCACATGACCGGTTCAGAGCGGCTCTTGCTCGATGGTCAGCCGGAGTCGGTGCCCATGACCCGGATGCCCGCCCGCACATGCCTCGGAGCGCTCAGAGAGGCATGATCCCCAAAAGGGTGGAAAGTCGAATTACGTACGCCACCGAGGAGGAGGATCCCGTGACCCGCATCGACAGCGTGCGCGCCGCGACCGGCTCGGCGAAGGACAGCGTGCTGCACGCCGCGGAAGTGGTGGCGCCCTACGCCGACACGGCCAAGGACAAGGCCTCGCACTACGCGCAAGAGGCACGCGTACGACTCGCGCCGAAGGTGTCGCAGGCCGCGGAACAGGCTCGCGTCCAGTACGACGCCCATGTCGTCCCGCGCCTGGAGCAGGCCCGCACGCATGTACCGCCGAAGGTCGACCACGCGGCCCATGAGGCCGCCGTCCGCACCCGCAAGGCGGCCCGCCAGGCCGCCGACTACTCCCGTCCACGTATCGAACAGGCCGTGGCCGCCGCCGGCCCCGTCCGCGAGGAGGCCACCGCCCGCAGTGTCGCGGCGCTGGCCGCGCTGCGCGGAAAGGTCTCGCCCCAGCAGATCCAGCGGCTGGTCCGCAGGCAGCAGCGCCGCGCGAGGCTCGGCCGCGCCGTCAAGGGCCTGGCCGTGGTGGGCCTCCTGGCGGGCGGCGCCTTCGCCGCCTGGAAGTGGTGGGACAAGCAGGCCAACCCCGACTGGCTGGTCGAGCCCCCCGCCGCCACCGAGGTCTCCGACGGCGGTCACCTGTCGTCCGTCGACGGCAGCGGCCAGTCCGTCCTCGACCCCGAGGTCCAGGCCAAGCAGGCCGAGGAGGAAGCCGCCGACCGCGACAACCACCGCTGAGAACCGGCGGCCCGAGGTCTTTTTTTCGAGACCGCCGCCGACTCTCGGCGACTTGCCTCGCGGCTCGGCCCTGACCGGAGACGCGTTCGGCGGGACAGCTTTCACAGCCCGGTGGGGCAGAAGACTTGAAGGTCTTCTGCCCCACCGGGCTGTTTCACGTGAAACAGAGCGACTCTTCAGGACCACGGGAACACGGGAGCCGGAATGTATTGATCCGGTTGCGAAGGGTGATACACACATTCCGCCGCACACCCCTGTGACTCAGCGCACCGGTTTCGCAACTGCGCACGCCGACACGTGCCACCGGCCGTCGCCCCGTTCCAGCGGCCTTCTCCTCCTGGAGTGCACAGATAGCGATCGCGACGAGGCCCGCTCGATGCCGCACCCGCGACCCGGGTCCGTAGGCACGAAAAAAGACCGGGTCGGATGTCGTACGACATCCGACCCGGTCGATCCGCCGTGGAGCCTAGGGGAGTCGAACCCCTGACATCTGCCATGCAAAGACAGCGCTCTACCAACTGAGCTAAGGCCCCGGAAGGGAAGCATCCACCCGGAACAACCGACCACCGGGGGGCTTCGCAGACCAGAGTACCGGGTCACCCCCGGGATCTCGCAAAAAGATTGGGGGTCCCCGTGAACGACCACTCTCCGTAAGATGCTCGTCGTGGTTCGCTACAGCGAACCACGGTATTTGGGGAAGCGATGGGGAGACGCAATGGACGCCGCACAGCAGGAAGCGACCGCAAGAGCCCGGGAGCTGCAGCGGAACTGGTACGGAGAGCCGTTGGGGGCGCTCTTCCGTAGGCTCATCGAGGACCTGGGGCTCAACCAGGCCCGTCTCGCGGGGGTGCTGGGCCTGTCCGCACCGATGCTGTCGCAGCTGATGAGCGGTCAGCGTGCCAAGATCGGCAACCCGGCGGTGGTGCAGCGGGTGCAGTTGCTGCAGGACCTGGCGGGTCAGGTCGCGGACGGCAGCGTGAGCGCCGCCGAGGCGACCGAGCGCATGGACGAGATCAAGAAGTCACAGGGGGGATCGGTGCTCAGCAACACCACGCAGTCGACGACGAGTTCGGGGGCGCCCACGGTCAAGCGGGTCGTCCGCGAGATCCAGTCGCTGCTTCGCTCGGTGGCCGCCGCGGGCGACATCATCGAGGCGGCGGACACCCTCGCCCCGACCCACCCGGAACTGGCAGAGTTCCTCCGGGTGTACGGCGCGGGCCGAACCTCGGACGCGGTGGCGCACTACCAGTCCCACCAGAACTGAGCCCAAGGCCCGGTCCCCGAAAGGGGGTTCGGCGACCGGGCCCAGGCCTGAAAGGGGAACGAGGGGTCTGTAGGCCCCTCGTGAGCCACGCGGACGTGGACGTAGGCTCCGGAAGAGCCGTGAAGCGCGGCGGAGGACAGCGGCGAGGACAGCGGCAGGGGGACTGAAGCGGGAAACAAGCTCCGAGGGAAGCCGGGCATGTGCGCGCCGGCTCCGCGGAGGGCGGCGCGCAGCGCCGTGTCCTCCGCCGACGGGCAGCCAAGGGGGGAGCCGAAGGGGGAACGACGCACAGCCATGGGTGAGGTCTTCGCCGGCCGGTACGAACTGGTCGACCCGATCGGGCGCGGGGGAGTCGGCGCGGTCTGGCGCACCTGGGACCACCGTCGCCGCCGCTATGTGGCCGCCAAGGTCCTGCAACAGCGTGACGCGCACGCCCTGCTGCGCTTCGTCCGTGAACAGGCCGTACGGATCGATCATCCCCATGTGCTCGCCCCCGCCAGCTGGGCCGCCGACGACGACAAGGTCCTGTTCACCATGGACCTGGTGGCCGGAGGCTCCCTGGTCAACCTCGTCAACGACTACGGTCCCCTCCCGCCCGCCTATGTCTGCGGCCTGCTCGACCAACTGCTGTCCGGCCTCGCCGCCGTACACGCCGAGGGCGTCATCCACCGTGACATCAAGCCCGCCAACGTGCTGCTGGAGGCCACCGGCACGGCCCGGCCCCGCCTGCGCCTGTCGGACTTCGGCATCGCCATGCGACTGGGCGAACCCCGCCTGACCGAGACCAACTACGTGGTGGGAACACCGGGTTACTTCGCGCCCGAGCAGATGCTGGGCGCCGACCCCGACTTCCCGGCCGACCTCTTCGCGGTGGGCCTGGTCGCGCTGTACCTGCTGGAGGGCGCCAAACCCGACGCCAAGGCCCTCATCGAGCACTTCGCCGCCCACGGCACGCCGAACGCCCCACGAGGCATCCCCGAGCCGCTGTGGCAGGTCATCGCCACACTGCTCCAGCCCGACCCCGGCTCCCGCTTCCGCACCGCGACAGGCGCCCGCAAGGCCCTCGCCGCAGCCACCGAACTCCTGCCCGAGCCGGGGCCCGACGACGAGGTCGTGGAGGTCTTCGACCAACTCGGCCCGCTCCCCAAGGGGTTCGCCCCCGAGGGACCCCTCCAGAGGGCATCGGGGCTGGACAAGACGGGCACGGGCACCGGAGGCACGCTCTCACCGACGCCAGGCTCGGGGACGGGCACTTCCTCCAACTCGCCGGGTCAGCCCCCCTCTTCGTCGCTCTCAGGGCCGTTCATGGGGGGTGTCACGCCGTCCGGCGCGGACGCGACCCCGCCGCCGCCTCACCACCCGCCGGCCTACGGCCCGACGCCCCGGGTTCCCCCGTCACAGCCCGGCGCAGGCACCGCGCCCCCCTCACCGCCCACGGATTCCATGCCCCAACCCCCTCCCACGGGCTCCATATCGCCACCCCCCATGCCGACCACCGCCCCTCCCCGGACGGGCTCCACTGGCTCCGACTCAGGCCCAAGCACGGGTACGGGCGCCAGCGCCAGCGCCGGCACGGGCACCGGCACCGGCACCGGCACCGGCACCGGGCACATATCGCCCGACGCGCCCCCCACCGCCGTACCACCGCGGCCCGACCGTGACCCCGTACCGCCTCGGCCGTCCACGATGTCGGACACAGGCAGCTTCCATCTGCCGCCGCCCCAGGTACTCGCCGCCCACGCACCGTCGCGAGAGGCGGAGCAGCAGCGCATCGCCGGCTCCGGCCACTCCCAGCACCACCCCGGGCAGCAGGCCACTCCCCCCGCCGCGACGCCCGTGCAGGCCGCCCCGGCGCAGCATCCCGAAGCCGCGCATCCGCACTCTCTCCGGGCGCACCCGCCGCTGGGCCTCTCCCAGGCTCCGACCGAGGCGGTGCAGCAGCACGCTTACGCGTCTACCGGTTCATACACCGATCGGCCCACGCAGGTTCCACGCCGATCGAGGGCCCTGCCCCGGCGTCGTCCGGGCCCGCCCGTCAAGGTGATCGTCCCGGTCCTGCTGGTCGCGCTGGCCTGCTTCGCGGTGGGTTTCTGGGCACTGGGCCAACTCTGATCCTGCTCCCCCTGGTCCTGCTCCCCCTGGTCCTTCTCCATCGATGCCCGCTCCGACGATGCCTTCCTGCTCCTCCGATGCCTGCTCACCGCACCAACCCACGTCCCCGCGTGACCACTTGTCCTACCACCCCCGGGACGCCCCGTGCCGCCCCCGCGCGGCCGTGCTCCCCTTCGGGCGCTCCGCCTTCGCTCCGGCAGCCGCTCGCCTGCGGGCCACGAGCGTCCACACCACGAGCCCGAGCACCAGCAGGCTCCCCGTGCCGATGCCGCCCGCCGCGACGGCCGTCATGGCGAGACGCCGGTCCCCGGAGCCGGAGGAGTTCCCGGAGCCCTCCCCACCGCCGGAGGTCTCCGCGTCTCCTGTGTCGCCGCTGTCCCCCGCGCCGTCCAGCGTGTCCCCCGTGGCTCCGCTCTCCGCGGCCCGCTGGTCCTCCTCGGTGACCTCGAAGACCCCGCGCGGCTGGGAGGCGCCCAGATAGCCGGGCCCGGCCCCGGCCTCGCCCTCCAGCCGCACCCGCAGGGTCAGCCCGAGAGGCTCCTCGCCGTACCGGTCCGCGACCGATGTCCCGAGGTGCAGCACCAGGTAGTACCAACCGGCGAACCGCATGCCGCTCACCTCGCCGTCGAGGGAGAAACGGTTCTCGTACGCGACGGGCGGGAGCGGGTCCAGAGGCGTGGACCGCTGTTCGCCCCCGTAGTTGCTGGTCCTGTCGTCCACGAAGCCGCGTACGGGGTTGTAGAGCGACATGACGAACGCGTTCCCCACGTACCCGTCACCGCCGGTCGTGCTGCCCAGCTCGGCGGTGGCGTGGAGCTGCTGTCCCCAGCCGACGGGCACCTTGTAGAAGAGGGTCTCCCCGGCCCTGATCCCGGCCTCGTCCCGCCAGACACCCTGCGCCACGGGGCTCGCCGTGGCGAAGCCGCTCCCTCCGCGACGGGGCTCGGGGTCCCCGGACAGGCTCTCGGGCGAGGCGGAGTTCCAGCTCTCGGGCGCGGTGGTCGAGTCGACCTTGGTCACGGCGGGCTCCGACACGAAGCCGAGCTCCAGCCCCCAGTCCTGCGACGAGCCGTCCGAGGGCGAGCCCGACACCGAGCCGACGGCTGCCCCGGCATCAGTACCCGCACCCGTGCTCGTCCCCGCACCGCTACCGGTTCCGGTTCCGGTTCCGGCGGCCGAGCCGACTCGTTCGACGACGACGTAGTACGGTCCGGCCTCCTGGCACATGTACTCGTCGCTGCCTATCTCACGCGAGGCCCAGGCGGTGACGGGGCGCGCACTGCGGGTCGGGCCGAAGCGGGCGGTCTCGTAGGAGCAGCGATGCGCGTCGGCGTCCTGCAGCGACACCCTGACACCGTCGGCGGACGCGACCGTCGACCCCGCTCCGGGCACGGCCGTGGCCGAGACGTACGCGTTGGCGGCGGCGCCGAGGTCGAGGCGGTAGTAGAGCTTCTCGCCGGGGCCGATGGAACTGCGATAGGTCTTGCCCGCCGCCAGCCGCACGGCTCCCGTGCTGCTCGTCGCGCCCTCGACCGTCCTCGCGTCCTCGCCGTAGAAGTAGGGAGCGGGCCCATCGGCCGCGACGGCGACCGCTCCGGGCGCCGCCGTCGCACACAGGGCCGCTGCGACGGCTGCCGCGGTTCGCCACCAGACCGTGCGCCGCCCCATCAAGCGCCACCCCTCGTCGTAGACCCGAAGTCGCTGTTCCGAAGTCGCTCCGATGTCGGAGCCCGGAAGAAGTCCGAACGGTCGATGCCCGGAAACGAGCCGGGCAGACCGCGTCCAGCGATCACGATCCGTCGACAGCGTCCGGAAAGCCATGGCCCTGAACGCGCCCATCCTGCCGGGCCGTACGCGCCGATGCCCGGGTTCCTGGGGAGGAGCGGCCGAAAACCGCCGCTGGAGAGACCACCGTTCCGCCACCGCAAGCGCATCATTCGCCAACGCGAATCCAGATGGGGTGGAATGCACCTAAAAGCCCGGGACGGGATGTGCGACGGGGCCGGGCGACACAAAACCCCGACCGCGAGCGCGGCCGGGGTCTGCTCTGAGACTGATGTCGATGTTCACGAACCCGTGGGCACGGAGTCAGTCGCCTCCGTCCACAGATCCTGCTCGGCGCGATCCGCCTGGATCTGGCGGTACACGAGGAGCCCGCCGATGGCGGCCAGTGCGACCAGGAGAAGCTTCTTCACCGCGCGACCTCGTCCTTCGTTGACGTAGGGGACCTCTGGCGCCCGACTATACACACCGACCGATACCGATCGGTGACCTACGTCGGCCCCTCAACTCCCGCCGGGAAGGCCTCAGTAGAACCGGATGTCACCGTTCCGATCGCAGGCTCATCACACAGGTCCCTCACATCTCGCACACCTCGACGAGCCCCGCGAGCGCCACTCCGACCTCCGTCCGCCTCGCCGTCCACCCCTCCGCCCGTCCACCTCACCCTCTCTGCCGCCTTCTGCGGCCTCCACGGCCCCCTGTGGGGCCTTCGGGAACTCTTCGGGCCCACGCACCCATCCGTGTGGTGTTCATCTGAAGATCCACGCGCCATGGGCGTCGGTCCACGATTTCGGAGCCCACATACACATCATGAGGAAAGTACGCAAATCGCCCAACCCGAAAGTGAGGGGCCATGGCCCAGAACAAGGTCATGAAGCTGTGGACCGCCGTCGTCACCGCCTTCCTGGCGCTGTGCACGGCGCTCGGACTCGTCACGACCACGGCATCGGCCGCGGTACAGCGGATCGAGACCACACGCAACTGCGCGGCCCCCGCGACGGCACCTGTGACGGCTCTGCCGGCCCGGCCCCACGATCGGGCCCTGCCCCCCACGATGAAGCAGCGCATCCGCGCCGAGGCCCACGGCTCCTCGCCCTCCTGCCGCCACCGCACCTCCCTGAACACGACGGCGACGGCCGCCGAGGCTCTGGAGCACCTTGAGCCCTCCCTCCCGCAAGCCGAGCGACCCGTCGCACCTCTCCAGCGCTGATTCGGGCCAGGCAGCGACCCGCACAACCAGTGGCGATCTTGCGTACACGCCCTGCGGAACAACGGCACGAACAGCGAGAGCCCCCGGCCTGGACAGCCGGGGGCTCTCGTGTGCGTACTCGAATTCGTCCTCATCGGCCACCGCCGTGAACGGGACGACGGCGCCGAGAACGACGAAGACCCTCGACCGATATCGGCTGAGGGTCTTCGTGCTGGTGGGGCTAACAGGATTTGAACCTGTGGCCTCATCCTTATCAGGGATGCGCTCTAACCAACTGAGCTATAGCCCCGCCGCGCTCTGCGGTGTGTATCCCGCGCGCTGACTCCTGAAGATTAGCGCACGACGTGGGGAGTCCCAAAATCGATACCCGGAGGGGGTCCGTGACGCGGTGGGCATGGCATCGGGGACGGCGTTCGACGCCGTCCCCGTGGGGCCGTACCCGGCATTCCCTACGCGGTGACCGTGCTCACTCGTCCTCGGCGAGCGTCAGCTCGATGCCGCCGACGAAGCCCGCGGAGAGGTTGTAGATGAAGGCGCCGAGGGTGGCGAGGGCGGTGGCGAGGACGACGTCGATGACCGCGATGACCGTGGTGAAGATCAGCACATTGGGCAGTGACAGGAACGCCTGCAGATCGAATCCGTTGGACTCGTTCGAGCCGGTGGCCTCGGAGATGGTGGCGCCGACCGTGGAGAAGACGCCCATCGCGTTCATGACCATCCACAGCACCGCCGCCGCGACGACCGTGCAGATGCCGAGGGCGATGGAGAGCAGGAAGCTGACCTTCATCACGGACCACGGGTCGGCCTTGGCCACCCGCAGTCGTGCCTTACGCGTGCGGGGCGTGGTGCGGGCTCCCGTGCGCGGCTTGCGGGACGACGGCTCCGGAGCCGGCTGATAGGCCTGCGGCGGATGGTACGGGCCGGCCTGCTGCTGCGCCTGCCGCTCACCGGGCAGCGCGGAGCCGCCGGCCTGCACCTGGGGCTGGGCCGGGGGCTGAGGCTGCGCCGGAGCCTGCTGACGGCCGGGCCCGCCCGGCGCCGCGGCCGGAGTGCCCGGCGCGGGCTGCTGGGTCTGCGGACCGCGGGTGTCCGTCACGGTTCCCCCCTGGGAGCCAGACTTCTGGGATCCAGACTTCTCGGACGAAGGCGCGGCCGCGTCGGCCGCACTCGGCTTGATCGCCTTCAGCTGGGTCGTGTGCGAGTCCATCGCACGCGCGGCGGAGCCACGGCCGTCGCCGTCCGCCTCCGACCCGGTCGAAGTGCCGGCCGAAGTACCGGACGATCCGGCGCCCGTGGCTCCGCTCACGCTGACTCACTCCTCGTGCTACTCGGACGAGGGCGCCTCACCCTCGTCCGTACCGGTCGTCGCGGCACCCTCGGCGGTCTCGTCCACGGCATCGTCGCCGTCGACCTCCTCCGCCTCCCGCCCCGCCTCGGCGTTACGAGCGATGCCGACGACGGCATCGCGCTTGCCCAGGTTGATCAGTTGGACGCCCATGGTGTCACGGCCGGTTTCCCTGATCTCGTTGACTCGCGTACGAATCACACCGCCCGACAGCGTGATGGCGAGGATCTCGTCCGTCTCCTCGACCACCAGCGCGCCCACGAGCGAACCGCGGTCCTCGACGATCTTGGCGGCCTTGATGCCGAGGCCGCCGCGACCCTGGACGCGGTACTCGTCGACGTTGGTCCGCTTCGCGTACCCACCGTCTGTGGCAGTGAACACGAACGTACCGGGTCGAACAACATTCATCGAGAGCAGCTCGTCCCCCTCACGGAAACTCATGCCCTTGACACCCGAGGTGGCACGGCCCATGGGCCGCAGTGCCTCGTCCGTCGCCGTGAAGCGGATCGACTGCGCCTTCTTGCTGATCAGAAGGATGTCATCCTCTGCCGATACGAGTTCGGCTCCGATCAGTTCGTCATCGGAACCGTCCTCCTTCTCACGGAGGTTGATCGCGATGACACCGCCGGCACGGGGCGAATCGTAATCCTTCAGAGGCGTCTTCTTCACAAGACCGCCCTTGGTGGCGAGCACCAGATAGGGCGTGGCCTCGTAGTCGCGGATCGCGAGGATCTCGGCGATCGCCTCGTCCGGCTGGAAGGCCAGCA
Organism: Streptomyces phaeolivaceus; assembly: GCF_009184865.1. Lineage (NCBI taxonomy): Bacteria > Bacillati > Actinomycetota > Actinomycetes > Kitasatosporales > Streptomycetaceae > Streptomyces > Streptomyces phaeolivaceus. Next base: position 5,145,211 of record NZ_CP045096.1, read on the forward strand.
GGTTGGCGACGTGCTGTCCACGCGCGTCACGTCCGGCGTCCGGCAGCTCATAGGCCTTGGCCCGGTACACACGGCCCTTGTTGGTGAAGAACAGCAGCCAGTGGTGCGTGGTGGACACGAAGAAGTGGTCGACGATGTCGTCTTCCTTGAGCTTCGTGCCGCGTACGCCCTTGCCGCCCCGCTTCTGCGCGCGGTAGTCGACCGTCTTGGTCCGCTTGACGTAGCCACCGCGCGAGACGGTGACGACGATGTCCTCCTCGGCGATGAGGTCCTCGATGGACATGTCGCCGTCGTAGGGCACCAGCATCGTCTTGCGGTCGTCGCCGAACTTCTCGACGATCGCGGCGAGTTCCGCGCTGACGATCCCGCGCTGACGGACGGCCGAGGCGAGGATCTCGTTGTACTCGCGGATCTTGGCCTGGAGTTCGTCGTGCTCCTGGATGATCTTCTGGCGCTCCAGGGCGGCCAGTCGCCGCAGCTGCATCTCCAGGATGGCGTTGGCCTGGATCTCGTCGATCTCCAGGAGGTCCATCAGGCCCGTGCGCGCGATGTCGACGGTGTCGCTGCGCCGGATCAGCGCGATGACCTCGTCGATGGCGTCCAGGGCCTTCAGCAGACCGCGCAGGATGTGCGCCCGCTCCTCGGCCTTGCGCAGCCGGAACTTCGTACGGCGGACGACGACCTCGATCTGGTGCGTCACCCAGTGGCGGATGAACGCGTCCAGGGAGAGGGTGCGCGGCACACCGTCGACCAGGGCCAGCATGTTGGCGCCGAAGTTGGTCTGCAGATCGGTGTGCTTGTACAGGTTGTTCAGCACGACCTTGGCGACCGCGTCGCGCTTGAGGACGATGACCAGGCGCTGGCCCGTACGGGACGAGGTCTCGTCGCGGACGTCCGCGATGCCGCCGATCTTGCCGTCCTTCACCAGGTCGGCGATCTTCTGCGCGAGGTTGTCGGGGTTGGTCTGGTAGGGCAGTTCCGTGACCACCAGGCACTGGCGGTTCTGGATCTCCTCGACCTCGACGACCGCGCGCATCGTGATGGAGCCGCGGCCGGTGCGGTACGCCTCCTCGATGCCCTTGCGGCCGACCACCAGGGCGCCGGTCGGGAAGTCGGGGCCCTTGATGCGCTCGATCAGCGCGTCCAGGAGCTCCTCGTGGGAGGCCTCGGGGTTCTCCAGGTACCACTGGGCGCCGGCCGCGACCTCGCGGAGGTTGTGCGGCGGGATGTTGGTCGCCATGCCGACCGCGATGCCCGCCGAGCCGTTGATCAGCAGGTTCGGGAAGCGGGCCGGGAGGACGGTCGGCTCCTGGGAACGGCCGTCGTAGTTGTCCGTGAAGTCGACGGTCTCCTCGTCGATGTCACGGACCATCTCCATCGACAGCGGCGCCATCTTGCACTCGGTGTAGCGCATGGCCGCCGCCGGGTCGTTGCCCGGAGAGCCGAAGTTGCCGTTGGAGTCCACCAGCGGCATCCGCATCGACCACGGCTGCGCGAGGCGGACCAGCGCGTCGTAGATCGAGGAGTCGCCGTGCGGGTGGTAGTTGCCCATGACGTCGCCGACGACACGGGCGCACTTGTAGAAGCCCTTCTCGGGCCGGTAGCCGCCGTCGTACATGGCGTACAGGACACGGCGGTGGACGGGCTTGAGTCCGTCGCGTACGTCGGGCAGCGCGCGGGACACGATGACGGACATCGCGTAGTCCAGGTACGAGCGCTGCATCTCCGTCTCGAGCCCGACGGGCTCGATGCGCACGGTCGTCTCGCCGGCCTCGCCGGGCGTGACGGGGCCAGAGGAAAGATTGGGGGTCTCGTCGGCCATTGCTGGTGGGGATCCTTCCTGGTGCGGTCAGCTGAGACCGACTCAGATGTCGAGGAAGCGGACGTCCTTGGCGTTGCGCTGGATGAACTGGCGCCTGGCCTCGACGTCCTCGCCCATCAGGACCGAGAACAGTTCGTCGGCCTGGGCGGCGTCGTCGAGCGTGACCTGGCCGAGGACACGGTGGTCGACGTCCATGGTCGTGATGCGCAGTTCCTCGGCGTTCATCTCGCCGAGACCCTTGAAGCGCTGGATCGAGTCCTCCCGGACGCGCTTGCCGTTCTGCCGGCCGAGCTCGATCAGGGCGTCGCGCTCACGGTCCGAGTAGGCGTACTCGAAGTCCTCACGGCCCCACTTGATCTTGTAGAGCGGGGGACGCGACAGGAACACGTGTCCGGCCTCGACCAACGGCCGCATGAAGCGGAACAGGAAGGTCAGCAGCAGGGTGTTGATGTGCTGGCCGTCGACGTCGGCGTCCGCCATCAGGATGATCTTGTGATAGCGGAGCTTGGAGATGTCGAAGTCCTCGTGCACACCCGTGCCGAAGGCGGAGATCAGCGCCTGGATCTCCTGGTTCTGCAGGATCTTGTCGATCCGCGCCTTCTCGACGTTGAGGATCTTGCCCCGGATCGGGAGGATCGCCTGGTACTGCGGGTTGCGGCCGGACTTGGCCGAGCCGCCGGCGGAGTCACCCTCGACGATGAAGATCTCGCACTTGGTGGGGTCGTTCGACTGGCAGTCGCTCAGCTTGCCCGGCAGCGACGCCGTCTCCAGCAGGCCCTTGCGACGGGTCAGGTCACGGGCCTTGCGTGCCGCCACGCGCGCGGTGGCCGCCTGGATGGACTTGCGGATGATGTCCGCCGCCTCGACCGGGTTGCGGTCCAGCCAGTCCGTCAGGTGCTCGTGGACGACCTTCTGCACGAAGGTCTTCGCCTCCGTGTTGCCCAGCTTGGTCTTGGTCTGGCCCTCGAACTGCGGCTCGCTCAGCTTGATCGAGATGATCGCCGTCAGACCCTCGCGGATGTCGTCGCCCGTGAGATTGTCGTCCTTCTCCCGCAGCAGCTTCTTGTCGCGCGCGTAGCGGTTGATCAGACCGGTCATCGCGGCACGGAAGCCCTCTTCGTGCGTACCGCCCTCGTGCGTGTGGATGATGTTGGCGAAGGAGTAGACACCCTCGCTGTAACCGCTGTTCCACTGCATCGCGACCTCGACGGACAGGAGCTTGTCCTTGTCCTCCGCCTCGAAGTCGATGACGGACGGGTGCACCACGTCCCCCTTGCGGGAGTTGAGGTGCTTCACGAAGTCGACGATGCCGCCCTCGTAGTGGTACGAGACGGTCTTGACCTCGTGCTTCTCGTCCTCGCCGGCCTCGTCCGCCCCGGCGGTGGCCTTCGCGGACTCGCGCTCGTCAGTGAGTTTGATCGTCAAACCCTTGTTGAGGAACGCCATCTCCTGGAAGCGCCGCGAGAGCGTCTCGAAGGAGTAGTCCGTGGTCTCGAAGATGTCCGGGTCGGCCCAGAAGGTCACCGAGGTGCCGTGCTCGTCGGTGGCCTCGTGCTGCGCGAGCGGGGCCGTCGGGACGCCCAGCTTGTAGTCCTGCGTCCAGCGGTGCCCGTCGGTCCTGATCTCGACGGCGACCTTGGTCGACAGGGCGTTCACGACGGAGACACCCACGCCGTGCAGACCGCCGGAGACCGCGTAACCGCCGCCGCCGAACTTGCCGCCCGCGTGCAGGACCGTCAGCACGACCTCGACGGCGGGCTTGCCCTCGGAGGGGACGATACCGACCGGGATGCCACGGCCGTTGTCGACGACCCGTACGCCGCCGTCGGCGAGGATCGTCACGTCGATGGTGTCCGCGTGCCCGGCCAGGGCCTCGTCCACGGAGTTGTCGACGACCTCCTGCACAAGGTGGTGCAGGCCACGCTCACCGGTCGAGCCGATGTACATGCCGGGCCGCTTGCGGACCGCGTCCAGCCCTTCGAGGACGGTGATGGCGCTGGCGTCGTACGAGGCTGTGACCTCGCCGTTGGCGCCGGCGTCGGTGGACGGGATGTTCTCGTTGGGGTTGCCGGAATCGGCCACGAAGCGCCCTTTCTGGCACAGCACAAGCCAGGCTCCCGGCGGGTTTGCCGGAGCGGCTGCGGCATGTTGCGGTGGAAGCCTTTGTCTGCGTTGAACGGTGTTTCCGAAGCGGTCCCCACGAATGGGGCGGGATTAGCTTCCAGTCTACCGGTAGCGCCGACTGTGATGGGGGTTTGCCGGTACCTGAGTCCGCATGTGCCGCCCTGAACCGGTCTCTCCCGACTCCCCATATGCGGAACGGGGCTCCAAGAGGCTCACAGCGGCACTCAGCGCTTCCGGGTGTCAACCCTTTGCTACTCCCGGGTCAGGTCGCCGTTCGCAACCGCACGCGAACGCGCGCGCCGGAGCGCGAGGCCGCTCACCGGGCGACGGAGACCCCTCGGTCATGGGTGCGGAAGCACCCGGAAATGTGACTACGGTCACCCGTAGGTGTCGCCGGGCCCGGTGCTGCCCGGGGCCCGCAGAGGCCCGTAGCGACGGGCGGCGCCGGCCGGTCCGTGGACCTTCAGCAGCCGTACGGTGCCGTGCCCGAGGTCTTCATTGAGCCGGGCGACCAACTGCGGGGCCAGCAGCCGCACGTTCGTCGCCCACGCCGTCGAGTCGCACCGCACGTGCAGGACCCGCTCGTCCTCGTCGTACCGCTCCGGTACACATCGTCTGGCCAGGTCGTCGCCGACGATCTGCGGCCAACGCCCCATCACGCCCCCCACCGCGGCCGGCGTCTCCCAGCCCCGCTCGGTGATCAGCCGGTTGATCGCGGGGCCGAGCGGCATCGGGTCGCGCCCGTCGGCACGCGCGCCGGAGCGCAGCCCGCCGCCGCGCCTGGCCTGCTTCTTCTGCTGGGTGGCCTCGCCACGCGCGCGTGCGGCCTCCTTCGCGGCGCGCAGCGCCACGCGCGCGAGGTCCACGCCGGAGTGCTCGGGAGGCTTCGGTGCTTCCTCGGATCCGCTCATGCGCGCTCCACCGTCCCGTCCGACACGGTGTACCGCGTCCCCGTCAGTACGTCCGGTACGTCGTCGTCGACCGCGGCGGTCACCAGGACCTGCTCGCCGGGCGCGACCAGCTCCGCCAGGCGCTCCCGCCGGCGGGAGTCCAGCTCGGCGAAGACGTCGTCGAGGATCAGCACCGGTTCGTTGCCCTCGGCCCGCAGCAGGTCGTACGAGGCGAGCCGCAGGGAGAGGGCGTACGACCAGGACTCCCCGTGGGAGGCGTAGCCCTTGGCGGGCAGCTGACCGAGTTTGAGAACCAGATCGTCCCGGTGGGGCCCGACCAGGGTGACACCCCGCTCGATCTCCTGCTGGCGGCTCTCGGCGAGGGCCGCCAGCAGCTGCTCGTACAGGTCCTCGCGCGCGTGGCCGACGATGCCGGGCGAGGAGGGTTTGTATTCCAGACCCACCGGTCCGCCACCGGGTGCCAGCTGCTCGTAGGCCTTGTCGGCGAGCGGCTGGATCGTGGCGACCAGGTCCAGGCGCTGGGCGAGCAACTCGGCGCCCACGCGCGCGAGGTGCTGGTCCCAGACGTCGAGGGTGGAGAGGTCCATGGTGCGTCCGCCGTGTCGGCGGGCCAGCGCGGCCGTCTTCAGGAGCGTGTTGCGCTGCTTGAGCACCCGCTCGTAGTCGGAGCGCACGCCCGCCATGCGTGGGGCGCGGGCGGTGATCAGCTCGTCGAGGAAGCGCCGCCGCTCACCGGGGTCGCCCTTGACCAGCGCGAGGTCCTCCGGCGCGAACAGCACCGTCCGCACGATGCCGAGCACATCACGCGGTCTGACCTGCGACGACCTGTTGATGCGCGCCCGGTTCGCCTTGCCGGGGTTCAGCTCCAGCTCGACCAGCTGCTGACGCTCGCCCTGCCGCACCTGTGCCCGGATCACCGCGCGGTCGGCGCCCATGCGGACCAAAGGCGCGTCCGAGGACACCCGGTGGCTGCCGAGGGAAGCGAGATAGCCGACCGCCTCGACCAGGTTCGTCTTGCCCTGCCCGTTGGGGCCGACGAACGCGGTGACGCCCGGGTCGAGCGGGACCTCGACCCGGGCGTAGGAGCGGAAGTCGGCGAGCGACAGGTGCGTGACGTGCATGGTCGGGTGCCGACCTCCCCCAGGGTTGTGGACCGCCGTGCGGCCCTGTGGACGACTTCTCGTCGACCGTAGTGTGTTCGTCGTCGTCTTCTGTGCCGCGGGTTACTTCTTCTCGACCGCGTGGCCGCCGAACTGGTTCCGCAGCGCCGCGATCATCTTCATCTGCGGGGAGTCCTCCTGGCGCGACGCGAACCGCGCGAAGAGCGAGGCCGTGATCGCGGGCAGCGGCACGGCGTGGTCGATGGCGGCCTCCACGGTCCACCGGCCCTCGCCGGAGTCCTGTGCAAAGCCCTTCAGCCCGTCCAGGTGCTCGTCCGCGTCGAGGGAGTTCACCGCCAGGTCGAGCAGCCAGGAGCGGATGACCGTGCCGTCCTGCCAGGAGCGGAAGACCTCGCGGACGTCCGTCACCGAGTCGACCTTCTCCAGCAACTCCCAGCCCTCGGCGTACGCCTGCATCATCGCGTACTCGATGCCGTTGTGGACCATCTTCGCGAAGTGCCCGGCGCCGACCTTGCCTGCGTGCACCGCGCCGAGGTCGCCCTCGGGCTTCAGCGCGTCGAGGACCGGCCGCACCTTGGCGACGTGCTCCACGTCGCCGCCGTACATCAGCGCGTAGCCGTTCTCCAGGCCCCAGACGCCGCCGGAGACACCGCAGTCGACGAAGCCGATGCCCTTGGCCGCCAACTCCTCGGCGTGCTTCTCATCGTCCGTCCAGCGGGAGTTGCCGCCGTCCACGACGACGTCACCGGGTTCGAGCAGTTCGGCCAGTGCGTCGACGGTGGCCTGGGTCGCGGCACCGGCCGGGACCATCACCCACACGACCCGCGGGCCCGCGAGCTTGCCCACCAGCTCTTCGAGGCTGTGGACATCGGCGAGTTCCGGGTTCCGGTCGTATCCGACGACGGTGTGGCCCGCGCGGCGGATCCGCTCGCGCATGTTGCCGCCCATCTTGCCGAGGCCGACGAGACCGAGCTCCATCAGTTGTTCCTTAGGTTGCGACGTGGCATGAGGGCACCTGACCTGCGTACCCACGCACGAGCCTAAACCCGGACGCTCACGCACACCTGCGGGCATACCCGCTCAAAAGTACGCCCCGACCTGCGGCTTCGCGCCGAGGGCCCGGTGATCCACCGGGCCCCGCGGTGCTGTGGACGACCTCCGGCGCCTCGGCCGCGGCGGTGTCCGGCCAGTCAGCCGCTGAGCCGCACCGGCATGATCAGGTACTTGTAGGCCTCGTCCGCCTCGGCGTCCACGGCCGGCTTGCCGCTGAGCAGCGCGGGCTTGGTGGACGTCGTGAACGACAGCTGAGCGACCGGGGAGTCGATGGCGCTCAGGCCGTCCAGCAGGAACGTCGGGTTGAAGGCGATCGAGATGTCGTCGCCCTCCAGCTGGGCGTCGACCCTTTCCACAGCCTGTGCGTCGTCGCTGGAACCGGCCTCCAGGATCAGCACGCCCTGCTCGAAGCTCAGCCGCACCGGGGTGTTCCGCTCGGCGACCAGGGCGACACGCTTGACGGCCTCGACGAAGGGGGCGGTCTCGATGACGGCGACGCTGTTGAACTCCGTCGGGAACAGCGTGCGGTACTTCGGGAGGTCGCCCTCCAGCAGTCGTGTGGTCGTACGACGGCCGGCGCCCTCGAAACCGATCAGGCCCTCGCCGGAACCCGAGCCGGAGAGCGCCAGGATGACGCTGTCGCCGCTCGTGAGCGCCTTGGCGGTGTCCAGGAGCGTCTTGGCGGGCACCAGGGCCACCGCGGACGCCTCGGGGTTCTCCGGCTTCCACAGGAACTCGCGGACCGCGAAGCGGTAGCGGTCGGTGGAGGCCAGCGTGACCGTGTCGCCCTCGATCTCGATGCGCACACCGGTGAGGACGGGCAGGGTGTCGTCGCGCCCGGCGGCGATGGCCACCTGGGCGGCGGCGGAGGCGAAGACCTCGCCGGGAACGGTGCCTGTGGCGTTCGGCATCTGCGGCAGCGACGGGTACTCCTCCACAGGCAGTGTGTGGAGGGTGAAGCGCGAGGAGCCACAGACCACGGTCGCCCGCACACCGTCCGTGGAGATCTCCACCGGTCGGTTGGGGAGCGCGCGGCAGATGTCGGCGAGCAGTCGGCCGGAGACGAGCACCGTGCCCTCCTCGTCGACCTCCGCCTCCACGGACACTCGCGCCGAGACCTCGTAGTCGAAGCTGGAGAGGCTCAGCTGGCCTTCCTCGGCCTTCAGAAGGAGGCCGGCGAGGACAGGCGCCGGCGGACGGGCCGGGAGGCTGCGCGCCGCCCAGGCCACGGCCTCCGCGAGTACGTCGCGTTCCACCCGGATCTTCACTGTTGCCGCCTCCTGCTGTTGCCGGCGCTTCTCGCCCTGCCTGGCTTCGTCGTCTGTCCGGTGTCGCTGGTTCCTGTGAGGGGAAGGACACCGGGGAACAGTCTGACGCACACCACTGACACTCGGAGCCTCTCGGGGTCAAGTCGTGACGAGGCGCGGTCAGGCAGCCCAGAGCGAGTTGTGCACAGGACCCACTTCGAAACGGATTCCCAGCTCTCTCTAGTTGGGAGTAGTAGTAGGGCCTGTGGAAACCGTGGATAACCCCGTTTTCGCAGCTCAGGCGGCAAATTTTGTCCACCGGGCCTGTGGGCGGAGCCGGTGGACAACCGGGGGTATCTGTGGAGAACAGAAAGTTCTGCACACGCCGTGCACAGCCCCGGGGCACTTCTCCCCAACGGCGTCCCCAGGTTTACCCGCCTTTCCCACAGCCCAACCAGGCAACTTCATGTGACGCCTTTCACTCGACACGGTGAGGAGGCGCGTTGGCTTGCCGAACAGTGGACAGGCATGTGGAGAAGCCGACGATCACTGGGGACAACTGCCCTCAGCCTGTGGGTTGTCGGTGGACAACTCCGTCCACAGTCTGTGGATCCCCGCTTCGTCCACAGCCTGTGGAGATCTTTCGTCCACGGATCCACAGGGGGTTGACCTGGCTCGATGATCCCTCGATCGTCCGCCCTGTGGACACGATCTGCATAACTTCCCGGTCCCCAGGGTGTGGACGGGAAAAAGTCCCCGAATCTGTGGAGGGAGGCCGTAACGCGGCAGGTAATCGAACACCTGATGACGGCGCGACGACGGCCGAGGCCTGCCCGGAGGACGGACGGGGCCCCGCAGGAACGCCGAAGGCGCCCTCGGGAACTCGTCCCGGGGCGCCCTCAGCGACGTACGGCGGCCTCTGTCAGCCGTTCTTGATGCGGTTCGTCAGCTCCGTCACCTGGTTGTAGATGGAGCGGCGCTCGGCCATCAGCGCGCGGATCTTGCGGTCGGCGTGCATGACGGTGGTGTGGTCACGGTTGCCGAACTGCGCGCCGATCTTGGGCAGCGACAGATCGGTCAGCTCACGGCACAGATACATGGCGATCTGCCGGGCGGTGACCAGGGCGCGACCCCGTGAGGTGCCGCAGAGATCCTCCACCGTGAGCCCGAAGTAGTCGGCCGTCGCGGCCATGATCGCCCCGGCGGTGATCTCGGGGGACGCGTTCTCGCCGCCCGGGATCAGGTCCTTGAGCACGATCTCGGTCAGCCCGAGGTCCACCGGCTGCCGGTTGAGCGACGCGAACGCCGTCACCCGGATCAGCGCGCCCTCCAGCTCGCGGATGTTGCGCGAGATACGGGACGCGATGAACTCCAGTACCTCCGGCGGGGCGTTGAGCTGCTCCTGCACCGCCTTCTTGCGGAGGATCGCGATACGCGTCTCCAGCTCCGGCGGCTGGACGTCGGTGATCAGACCCCACTCGAAACGGTTCCGCAGCCGGTCCTCCAGGGTCACCAGCTGCTTCGGCGGCCGGTCGCTGGAGAGCACGATCTGCTTGTTCGCGTTGTGGAGCGTGTTGAAGGTGTGGAAGAACTCCTCCTGCGTCGACTCCTTGTCCGCCAGGAACTGGATGTCGTCCACGAGCAGGATGTCCATCTCCCGGTACCGCTTGCGGAAGCTGTCGCCCTTGCCGTCACGGATCGAGTTGATGAACTCGTTGGTGAACTCCTCCGAGCTCACGTACCGCACCCGCGTACCCGGGTAGAGGCTGCGCGCGTAGTGCCCGATCGCGTGCAGCAGGTGCGTCTTGCCGAGTCCCGACTCCCCATAGATGAAGAGGGGGTTGTACGCCTTCGCCGGCGCTTCGGCGACGGCCACCGCCGCCGCGTGCGCGAAACGGTTCGAGGCACCGATGACGAAGGTGTCGAAGAGGTACTTCGGGTTGAGGCGTGCGGTCGGTTCACCCGGACCGGGCGCCGGCGCGGGCTGCGCCGCCAGCGGGCCGGGCGCGCTGCTGGCCGGGCCGCCCCGGTGCACATGCCCCGAGCCCGGCGGCGGCTCGGGGAGCTCACGCCGGTCCGGACGCGCGTAGTCGGAGTCGGACCCCGGCCGGTCGTAGTCGCCGCGGCCCTGGTCGTAGTCGGAGCGCGGGGAGTCGTACTCGGAGCGCTGCTGGTCGTACGGCGGCCGGTCCATCGGCTGCGAGCGGTAGTCCGACGACGGCGAGGCGTACGGGTCCCGCTCCGGGAAGCCGAGCCGCTGCTGCTGCCAGCCGTAGTCGTCCTGCGACGGCCGCGGCCAGGCGCCGGGCTCGGGGCGCTGGTACTCGGACGGATACGCGGGGCGCGCGGTCGGAAGCTGGTCCGAGCGGCCGGTGGGGAGCTGTTCCGAGCGCGGGGGCGGCAACTGGTCGCCGGGCCCGCCGCTCAGCTGCTCGCCGCCACGTCCCGGACCGCGGTCGTCGGCCCGATGGCGGCCGTATCCCTCATAGGGGCCGCGGCCTTGGCCGTCGTATCCGTTCTGATTGTCGTACGTGTTCTGGTTCTCGTACCCACCACGCGCGTCGCGCCCCTGGCCGTCGTACGCACCCCTGTTGTCGTAGCCGTCGCGGTTCTGCGACGGGACGGAAGGAAGCTCCGACTCCTCGAAACGGTGCTGCGCCGGCGGGGACGGCTGCTCGCCGACAGAGCTGTCGACGGTGATCGCGATACGGATCGGGCGCCCGCACTCCCGGCTCAGGGTCTCGCTGACGATCGGCGCGAGCCGGCCTTCGAGTACGCCCTTCGCGAACTCGTTCGGAACGGCGAGAAGAGCCGTGTCCGCGACCAGCGCGAGGGGCTGGCAGCGCTTGATCCAGCGCTCGTCCTTCACCTCGACGCCTTGACCGCGGCCCTCACCGAGGAGCTTCTCCAATACTCGTGGCCACACTGCGGCAAGATCGGCAGGTACGTCAGCCACAGGGCACGCTCTCTCACAGGTCCCACGAACGTGTGGTTCTGGGACAGGTCGGTTTGAAACTCGGGTGGGGCTCTCGGGATGAGGTGCTGGTGGGTGGGTCGGGTCCCAGCAGCCAAAGGAAAGGGAACGAATCGGAGTTCCGTCACGGTAGTCACGGCGACGGGTGCGGTTCAAGTTGTTGTCCCCAGCCTGTGGATAGTGTCTCCCCGTGACCTCCGGTTTGACCGGATGGCGTAGCCGCGCGTACCGTAACCAGGTCGAGTTGTCGATGGCTGCTGCCGCCTGCCTCCGATGGGCACAGATCGCGTCAGGTGATCGGACAGCGGTGCACTCGGGCGTTTATACGAGCTACTCGTGGGCGCACGGTGACAGCCAGGACGGCACCCGCAAACACCGATTTCTTTCTGGAGCCCCCGAGTGAGCAAGCGCACCTTCCAGCCGAACAACCGTCGTCGCGCGAAGACCCACGGCTTCCGCCTGCGGATGCGTACCCGTGCCGGTCGCGCGATTCTCGCGAACCGCCGCAGCAAGGGTCGCGCCAGCCTGTCGGCCTGATCCAGATCAGGTCATGACGTCGTGCTGCCTACCGAGCATCGGCTGAGGCGGCGCGAGGACTTCGCGACCGCGGTACGCCGAGGACGCCGGGCCGGACGCCCGCTCCTCGTCGTTCACCTACGTAGCGGTGCCACGGACCCGCACGCGCCTGGGGAGAGCGCTCCCCCGACGCGTGCGGGTTTCGTCGTGAGCAAAGCCGTCGGTGGTTCGGTCGTACGCAACAAGGTGAAGCGCAAACTTCGCCATCTGATGCGCGATCGAGTCGCCCTGTTTCCCCCCGGTAGCCTGGTAGTCGTACGAGCGCTGCCCGGAGCGGGTGACGCCGACCACGTACAACTGGCCCAAGACCTGGATGCCGCCATAGGGCGGCTGCTGGGAGGGGGCGCACGATGAAGTACCCGCTGCTGGCGCTGATCAAGCTGTACCAGTGGACGATCAGTCCGCTGCTCGGGCCGGTGTGCAAGTACTACCCGTCGTGCTCCCACTACGGCTATACGGCCATCGACAGGCACGGTGCGATCAAGGGAACGGCACTCACGGCCTGGCGCATCCTGCGGTGCAATCCGTGGTCGCTCGGCGGTGTGGACCATGTCCCGCCGCGCAAGCGCCCACGGTGGCACGAGATGCTGCGTGGCACGTGGCGCGCACGCAAGGGCGGGACCTCCGCCGCCGAACCGGCCACCGAGGGGCACGTCCCCTCGGGCCCGGCCGCCGAGAGCCCGTCCCATGCCCAAGGAGCATGATTAGTGGACACGATTGCCAGCCTCTTCAGCTTCATCACGACACCTGTCTCCTGGGTCATCGTCCAGTTCCACAGCGTGTACGGCGCCCTCTTCGGCGCGGACACCGGATGGGCCTGGGGCCTGTCCATCGTGTCCTTGGTGATCCTGATCCGTATCTGCCTGATCCCGCTCTTCGTGAAGCAGATCAAGGCGACCCGGGCGATGCAGACGCTGCAGCCCGAGATGAAGAAGATCCAGGAGCGCTACAAGAACGACAAGCAGCGTCAGTCCGAAGAGATGATGAAGCTGTACAAGGAGACGGGCACCAACCCGCTCTCCTCGTGCCTTCCCATCCTGGCGCAGTCCCCGTTCTTCTTCGCTCTGTACCACGTGCTCAACAGCATCGCGAACAACGACACCATCGGTGTCATCAACGAGAGCCTGCTGCAGAGCGCCCAGAAGGCGCACATCGTCGGTGCTCCGCTGGCCGCGAAGTTCACCGACAGCTCTGCTGACGTCGCCGCGCTCGACGCCTCGCTGACCACCGTCCGCGTCGTCACCGCGGTCATGATCGTCCTGATGTCCGCGTCGCAGTTCTACACGCAGCGTCAGCTGATGACGAAGAACGTCGACACCACGGTGAAGACGCCCTTCATGCAGCAGCAGAAGATGCTGATGTACATCTTCCCGGTCATGTTCGCAGTCTTCGGCATCAACTTCCCGGTCGGTGTCCTCGTCTACTGGCTGACCACCAACGTGTGGACCATGGGCCAGCAGATGTACGTCATCCACAACAACCCGACCCCGGGTTCCAAGGCCCAGGCCGCTTACCTGGAGCGCCTCTTCAAGCACGTCACGCGGCACGGCAAGACCCGCAACCGCCGTGAGCGCGCCATCGTCAAGGCGATCGTCGCCAAGGGCCGTGACCGCAACGAGTACGAGCGGAAGTTCATCACCGGCCTGGGCAAGGAGAGCCTCACGGCTCAGGGCGACGGCACCGTGGTCAAGAGCGAGGTCTCGACCGTCGCCACGGCCGAGGACGGTACGCCCACGTCCGGTACCCCCAAGCGTCAGCAGCCCAAGCGCCAGACCAAGGCCCAGCGTCAGTCCGGTGCCGCGAAGACCGCCGACGACGACGAGCCGAAGACCGAGCCCACGTCGCTGACCAAGTCCGAACAGCCGGAGGACGCCAAGCCGGCGGCCGCTGCCCAGAAGGCGGCGCCCAAGCCCGGCGCCGGTGGCCGGAGCAAGGCCCAGTCCGGTCAGCGCAAGGGCCAGCAGCGCCCCAAGTCCCCGTCCAAGAAGTAAGAAGGAGCCCATCCCGTGACGGAAGGCACCACCTCCACCGCCTCCGAGGGTGGCGACACCCTCACCCGCCTGGAGCAGGAGGGTGAGATCGCGGCGGACTACCTGGAAGGTCTGCTGGACATCGCCGATCTCGACGGCGACATCGACATGGACGTCGAGGCCGACCGTGCCTCTGTCTCGATCATCAGCGACTCCGGCAGCCGCGATCTGACCAAGCTCGTCGGCCGCGAGGGCGAGGTGCTCGAGGCGCTCCAGGAGCTCACGCGCCTGGCCGTCCACCGCGAGACCGGTGACCGCAGCCGTCTGATGCTGGACATCGCGGGCTACCGGGCCAAGAAGCGCGCCGAGCTCTCCGAGCTGGGCGCCAAGGCGGCGGCCGAGGCCAAGAGCACCGGCGAGCCCGTGAAGCTGAAGGCGATGACGCCCTTCGAGCGCAAGGTCGTGCACGACGCGGTCAAGTCCGCAGGTCTGCGCAGCGAGTCGGAGGGCGAGGAGCCGCAGCGCTTCGTCGTCGTGCTGCCTGCCTGATTCGGTACGTACGTTTCTCCGGCCCCGTCTGTCCGCAGACGGGGCCGAACTTTGTCAGCCTGTTGTTCTGGTGTCAGCGCCCAGTGCGCTCTTGCGGTACGGAAGGACGGTCCCCGTGACGGAGTCAGCGGAGCTCCCCCCTGCGCCCGAGCAGGCGCGCGACGTATTCGGTGATCGCTACGCGGATGCGGTCCGGTACGCCGAGCTCCTGGCCGAGGCGGGAGTGCAGCGAGGGCTCATCGGCCCGCGGGAGGTACCCCGGCTGTGGGAGAGGCACCTGCTGAACTGCGCGGTGCTCTCCGAGGTCGTGCCCGAGGGGGTGATGGTGTGCGACGTCGGCTCCGGTGCCGGATTGCCCGGCATTCCGCTGGCCCTTGTCCGGGAGGATCTGAAGATCACGCTGCTCGAACCGCTCCTGCGACGCACGAACTTCCTGACCGAGGTCGTCGAACTCCTGGGTCTCGACCATGTGACCGTCGTCCGTGGCCGAGCCGAAGAAGTCCTCGGAACGCTGCAGCCGGTCCACGTGGTGACGGCTCGGGCCGTGGCGCCTCTCGACCGACTCGCCGCGTGGGGTATTCCGCTGCTGCGTCCGTACGGGGAGATGCTCGCGCTCAAGGGCGACACAGCGGAGGAGGAACTGAAGAGCGCTTCCACGGCTCTGAGCAAGCTCGGCGCGGTCGAGACCTCCATCCTGCATGTCGGTGAGGGTGTCGTCGATCCACTGTCCACGGTGGTCCGTGTGGAGGTCGGGGAGAGCCCGGGTGGTGTGCGCTTCGCGGCGAAACGGGCGAAGGCTGCTCGGACAGGGCGAGTACGTCGACGCCGTTAGGCATCGGATCGGAACGTTCGCTGATCCGTCCTGACGAAGAGTCGTACTCCACACAAGCTTCCCAACCTACGCATCTCGGAGTGTCGCGCGAGCGTGGCCTGTGCGGCTGGGCATCGTGTTTCACGTGAAACGTCGCTCCCTGCTTCACGGCATCATCAGCCGTGGCCGCGCCGCGGCCGAACCGCGCGACCGGAAGCCTCTCGGGTCACTCGGAGAGGTAACGGAGTTTTCCACAGAGGTGGAATTCTCCACAGAAGACCAGGCCTCACTGGTTCATGACCCCGAAGACATGGGAGGCTCTGTTCATTGCGAGCCTGAAGTCGAGGAGAGTGAATCCTTGCGGTCCGACGCCAACATCGCGGGACCGATGACCGATCCGGTCCCCGGCCCCCGTACCGAGTCGATGGGGGACGATGTTTCACGTGAAACACCGCCCCCGATGGACGACACTCCCATCGGTCGTGCTGCCCAACTGGCGGTAGAGGCTCTGGGCCGGGCCGGCGAAGGCCTGCCTCGACCCGAGCAGACCCGAGTCATGGTGGTCGCCAACCAGAAGGGCGGCGTCGGCAAGACCACGACGACGGTCAACCTCGCCGCTTCGCTGGCTCTGCATGGCGCCCGTGTCCTGGTGATCGATCTCGACCCCCAGGGCAATGCCTCCACCGCGCTGGGGATCGACCATCACGCCGAGGTGCCGTCCATCTATGACGTGCTGATCGACAGCCAGCCGCTGGCAGAAGTCGTCCAGCCTGTTCCCGATGTAGAGGGCCTCTTCTGCGCGCCGGCCACGATCGATCTCGCCGGTGCGGAGATCGAGCTGGTGTCCCTGGTGGCACGAGAGAGCCGGCTGCAGCGGGCGATTCAGGCGTACGAGCAGCCCCTGGACTACATCCTCATCGACTGCCCGCCCTCGCTCGGCCTGCTGACGGTGAACGCGATGGTCGCGGGCCAGGAGGTCCTCATTCCGATCCAGTGCGAGTACTACGCGCTGGAGGGCCTCGGGCAGCTGCTCCGCAATGTCGACCTCGTACGGGGGCACCTCAACCCCGTCCTCCATGTGTCGACCATCCTGCTCACCATGTACGACGGCCGGACGCGTCTGGCGTCCCAGGTCGCCGACGAGGTGCGCACGCACTTCGGCGAGGAGGTGCTGCGGACGAGCATTCCCCGTTCGGTCCGTATCTCCGAGGCGCCGAGCTATGGGCAGACGGTGCTGACCTACGATCCAGGATCGAGCGGTGCCCTCTCCTACCTTGAGGCGGCACGAGAAATCGCACTGAAGGGCGTAGGCGTCGGGTACGACCCGACGCACGCCCATATCGGTGCTCAGAACAATCCGAGTGTGGTGGAGGGGATCCAGTGAGTGATCGACGGAGGGGGTTGGGCCGTGGTCTCGCCGCACTGATCCCAGCAGCCGCGACAGGAGAGAAGGAGTCTCCGGCAGCGGCAGTACCTGCGCCCACGCCGCCGGCGGCGTCTGTGTTCACGCCCGAGCGCGGCGTGGGAGCCGCGAAGGTGGCCACGCTTCCGCATGTTTCACGTGAAACAGAGGAGACGTCGCCGAACGGAGCGGTGGAGCTGCCGGCGGCACCCATCGGTGCCTACTTCGCGGAACTGCCTCTCGACTCCATCACCCCGAACCCGCGTCAGCCGCGCGAGGTGTTCGACGAGGATCTGCTCCAGGAACTCGTCACCTCCATCAAGGAGGTCGGCCTTCTCCAGCCCATCGTCGTACGTCAGGCGGGCCCCGGTCGCTATGAGCTCATCATGGGTGAGCGGCGCTGGCGAGCCTGCCACGAGGCCGAGTTGGAGGCGATCCCGGCGATCGTCCGGGCCACGGACGACGAGAAGCTTCTCCTGGACGCCCTCCTGGAGAACCTGCATCGTGCGCAGCTGAACCCGCTGGAAGAGGCTTTCGCCTACGACCAGTTGCTCAAGGACTTCAACTGCACGCACGACCAGCTGGCGGACCGCATCGGCCGATCCCGTCCGCAGGTCTCCAACACACTGCGGCTGCTGAAGCTTTCGGCGGCGGTTCAGCGCCGTGTGGCCGCCGGAGTTCTCTCCGCAGGGCACGCACGGGCGCTGCTCTCTGTCGAGGACTCGGAGGAGCAGGACAAGCTGGCTCATCGGATCGTGGCCGAGGGGCTCTCCGTCCGAGCCGTCGAAGAGATCGTCACCCTCATGGGGTCGCATCCGAAGACCTCGGCACGGTCCAAGGGCCCACGAGCGGGCTCCGTTCCCTCCCCGGCGCTGGGGGAGCTCGCGACGCGCCTCTCGGACCGCTTCGAGACGCGCGTGAAGATCGATCTGGGCCAGAAGAAGGGCAAGATCACCGTGGAGTTCGCGTCCACAGAGGACCTTGAGCGGATTCTGAGCACGCTCGCCCCGGGCGAGAAGCTCGCTCTCCAGAAGAGTCTCCTAGACGACGCCTCGGAGGAGGCGGAGGCCTGAGCCGGTCGAATGGAGGGACGGCATTCGGCCCGTCGACAGCCTGAGCGGGCTGTGTCCGATGTATACCGGACACAGCCCGCTCTTTGCTTTGAGGCGGTATCTAGGCAATCGCATCGTGGATACGATGCGTTTGGGTATGGCGCATCGACCTGGTGAATCTTTGGAGGGCGGGGCCATGCGAACCGTGAGCCGATCCGGACTGGTGACCGCATGCCTGGGACTGGGGGCGGTCGGCGGGTTCGTCGGCAGTCTGCTCAGGGAGCGGAGCGCTCTGACAGCCGCTCGCGACGCTGCGGGCGAAGGAAGCGAGGAACAGCCTTCATGGGGCGTCGGCTCGTACCGCTCACGCTGGACAACCTTCAGGACCTTCCCAAGCGCTGTCGCTCGTGTGTCTTCTGGGAGTTGGACCCAGTCAGCGGCGAGGCCGCACTAAGGGCGGGCACCCCGGCCCTGGAGAAGGAGGCGTGGATCTCCGCGGTCCTGCTGGACTGGGGGTCCTGCGGTCGGGTCGTCTACGTGGACGAAGTGCCGGTGGGTTTCGTGCTGTACGCGCCGCCGGCTTATGTGCCCCGCGCCATGGCGTTCCCCACGAGCCCGGTGTCTCCCGACGCGGTCCAGTTGATGACCGCCTTCATCAGGCAGGGCTATCAGGGGCAGGGGCTCGGTCGAGTGATGGTCCAGACAGTGGCCAAGGATCTGCTGCGGCGGGGATTCAAGGCGATCGAGGCCTTCGGGGACGCCCGTTGGAAGGATCCGGCGTGCGTCCTACCCGCTGACCATCTGACAGCGGTGGGCTTCAAGACGGTCCGTCCCCACCCCACCTACCCCAGGCTTCGGCTGGAGCTGCGGACGACGCTTTCCTGGAAGGAGGACGTCGAGCTGGCCTTGGATCGGCTTCTGGGAGCCGTGCAGAAGGAACCGGCGTTGCGACCTCTCTGAGGGGGTCGTTGCAGAGCGAAGGGGCCGACCCGCCTGGGTCGGCCCCTTCATGTTTCACGTGAAACATCACTCGGCGATGAAGTCCTCGAGGTCACGCACGATCGCTGCCTTGGGCTTGGCACCGACGATGGTCTTGGCGACCTCGCCGCCCTGGTAGACGTTCAGCGTCGGGATGGACATGACGCCGTACTTGGCTGCCGTGGCGGGGTTCTCGTCGATGTTGAGCTTGACGATCTCGATCTTGTCGCCGTACTCCTGGGCGATCGCTTCGAGGGACGGCGCGATCTGGCGGCACGGACCGCACCAAGCGGCCCAGAAGTCCACCAGGACGGGCTTGTCGTTCTTGAGGACGTCCTGCTCGAAGGAATCGTCGGTCACGTTCTTCAGGGTGCCGGCCACTGAGGGCTCCTAACTGGTTGGTGCGGTGGGGCGGACGGGGGTCAGACGGTGGTCTTCTCGGGCTCGGCGGCCTGGTCGCCGTCGGCGAGGGCGGCGAGGTAGCGCTCGGCGTCGAGGGCGGCGGAACAGCCGGTGCCGGCCGCGGTGATCGCCTGGCGGTACGTGTGGTCGACGACATCACCAGCGGCGAAGACACCGGTCAGGTTCGTCCGGGTCGAGGGAGAGGCCACCTTCAGATAGCCCTCGTCGTCCAGGTCGAGCTGCCCCTTGAAGAGTTCCGTGCGCGGGTCGTGGCCGATCGCGATGAACAGACCCGTCACCGGCAGCTCGGAGGTCTCGCCCGTCTTGAGGTTGCGCAGCTTCAGTCCGGCGAGCTTCTGGTCACCCTGGATCTCGGCTACCTCGCTGTCCCACACGAAGGAGATCTTCGGGTCGGCGAACGCACGCTCCTGCATCGCCTTGGAGGCACGCAGGGTGTCCCGGCGGTGGACGATGGTCACGGACTTGGCGAACCGCGAGAGGAAGGTGGCCTCCTCCATGGCCGTGTCACCGCCGCCGATCACGGCGATGTCCTGGTCTTTGAAGAAGAACCCGTCACAGGTGGCACACCAGGAGACACCGCGGCCGGAGAGCGCGTCCTCGCTGGGCAGCCCGAGCTTGCGGTGCTGGGAGCCGGTGGTGACGATGACGGCCCTGGCGCGGTGCACCGTGCCAGCGGTGTCCGTGACGGTCTTGATCTCGCCGCTCAGGTCGACGGCGACGATGTCGTCCGGAATCAGCTCGGCACCGAAGCGCTCGGCCTGCCCCCGCATGTTGTCCATGAGGTCGGGGCCCATGATGCCGTCCCGGAAGCCCGGGAAGTTCTCCACCTCAGTGGTGTTCATCAGCGCGCCGCCTGCGGTGACGGCGCCCTCGAACACCAGCGGCTTCAGCGACGCGCGCGCGGTGTAGAGCGCCGCCGTGTAGCCGGCGGGCCCGGAGCCGATGATGATCACGTTTCGGACGTCGCTCACGGCTTGATTCCTCGTCTCTGGAGACTGCTGCGTACTGCCGGTGGGAGCTGCTCTCGGAACTCTCACCCCACCCAACGGATCCTAAGGGGCGCGCATTCCCACTGTGTCCGGGCACACGGAGACTGGACACCCCACCGGGATGCCAGGACGGCACGAGGAGCGAGACAGTCCTCAGGGACGGTCGTACGAGTGCTTCGCCAGAATGTCGGCAGCGGGCTCCGAAGCCTTGTCCAAGCAGGAGGCGTCGGCCACGTAGGCAGTCACGCGGGAGTCGTCGGAGCGGTCAGGCAGCAGCACAAGATACGCGTCGGTTCCCTGGTAGCTACCGGGCTCGGAAGCGATGGCGTCCGTGGTGTCGCCAATGCCCTTCGCGATGCAGTCGGGCACCTCGGTCTTGAAGAGCGTGTTCGTGCTCTTGTCCTTGGTTCCCTGGGTCCCGTAGATATCCCTTTCCGGCGTGCTCTCCTTCTCCGTATCGCCCAGGAGGTCCTGGACCCGCTTCTCCAGCTTGACGCCGGAGAAGACATCGGAGGCCGTCGGAGACGCACTCGGGGGGCTGTCGTCCTCACCGATCGACTGGACGAGGACGGCACCGAAACCCAGGGCCGCGATCGCGAAGACGGCGCCGATAGCCGTCCTGCGACGGTTGTGCCGCCTCTGGCTCGTCCGGCCTGGGCCGGTGGACGCGCGTGGATGACCGGCATAGCGATCAGCCGCAGACGATGTTTCACGTGAAACATGCGCGCCGCTGCCGCTCGTCACTGTGTGGGAGACGTCGGAACGGTCTTCGGTGTCCTGGCTCTGGGACGCCGTGGCGTCCAGCAGCGCCTCGGCGGCCAGGGCGGCATCGATCCGTCCCGCCACGTCGTCGGGCATACGGGGAGGGCCCGGCAGGGTGCCGAGAAGGCTGCGGATCTCCTCCAGTGAGGCGTACACGTCGGCGCAGAGGGGGCACTCCTCCAGGTGCTGTCGGACGTCCGAGGTACGGGACGGAGGCAGCAGCCCCTCGCTGAGGTCGGAGATCTCGGTGACTTCCGGGTGCCCGGCCGTGTCG
Organism: Streptomyces phaeolivaceus; assembly: GCF_009184865.1. Taxonomy (NCBI): domain Bacteria; kingdom Bacillati; phylum Actinomycetota; class Actinomycetes; order Kitasatosporales; family Streptomycetaceae; genus Streptomyces; species Streptomyces phaeolivaceus. The sequence goes on from NZ_CP045096.1 coordinate 5,166,249, forward strand.
GTCGTGGATGTCACGCTCGCCCACCTCCGCCCTTCACAGCAGCTGAATCGCTTGGCCCTGCATCATGTGGTCCCGCTGCGGGTGGGACGGATGTCCCCTGCGCCCGGTTCCTTCCACGCCCCGACTTTCTGCCGCCGTCACCCTCGCCATCCGCACGGAGATGGGTCAGGAGCGGCAGGAGTCTGGCTCTGCCACGGGCGCAGCGGCTCTTCACCGTGCCGGTCGGCACGTCGAGGATCCGCGCGGCCTCCGCTACCGGGTAGCCCTGCATGTCCACCAGCACGAGCGCCGCCCGCTGATCCTGCGGCAGGGTGCCGAGCGCCTCCAGCAGCTGGCGGTGCAGATCGTTGCGCTCGGCCGGAGCGGAAGCCGACTCGTGCGGCTCCAGGAGCTGCTCCAAGCGCTCGGTGTCGTCGACGGGCGACGTCTTACGGGATGCCGCCTTGCGGGCACGGTCCAGGCAGGCGTTCACCGTGATGCGGTGCAGCCAGGTCGTGACGGCCGACTGGCCACGGAAGGTGTGGGCGGCCCGATAGGCGGACACCAGCGCGTCCTGGACGGCGTCGGCGGCCTCCTCACGGTCCCCCAGCGTCCGCAGCGCCACCGCCCACAGCCGGTCCCGGTGCCGCCGCACCAGCTCACCGAAGGCGTCGGGGTCGCCCTTGACGTGCCGGGCCAGGAGATCCTGATCGCTTACCCCGCTGTGGTCAGCACTGTGCGCCATCGGATCCCCTCCCTCGATGAGCTCTCAGCCCGTGAACTTCACGTCGGTGATCGCCTGCTTGTAGCCGGCACCACTGAACTGGTCACCGTTCGCGTAGGGCACATCGGTGAGCCAGACGAGAACGTACCGGGTCTTCACCGACTTCTTGGCCGAGATCTTCAGTTCCGTGCCACTCGTCCTGCTCGTGGCGATCTTCGTCATGGAGCTGAGGGGAGCGGACGAAGACAGGGAGTGGGCCGCGTACAGCGTGGCTGTCGTGTGGTCGCCGGTGTAGTACAGCCCTATTGAGGCCGCCGACACCTCCTGGGCCGAGCCCAGGTCGTAGACGATGCCGACGCCCTGCTTGAACGGCGCCAGTGTGGGGCCGCCGTTGTAGGAGTAGGTCCGCCAGTACGTCGACGAGCTGCTGTCGTACGTCAGCTTCGCGTCGTTCGCGTGCTGGGGCTTGCCGTCCGGGTAGTACTCCGCGGCGTCCTTGATACCGAGCGTGGTGACGGGCTTGGCCTTGTCGGTGCCCTTGTCGCCGCCGTCCGACGTCTGGCTCGTGTCCGGCTCGCCGGACTGGCCGCCACCGTTCATGAGCGCGTCGGCCAACTGCCAGCTGCCGAGACCGAGCGCGGCGATCAGCAGCGCCGAGACGGCCCATTTGAGGGCCTTGCCGGTCCGGCTCTGCAGCGGGGGCGGCGGGGTCTGCAGCGGCTGGGTGACGCCGGCGTGCGGTGACTGACGGCCGTACGACCCCTGCTGGTACGTCGTCCGCTGATAGTCGGGTGGCGCGGTGAACGCGGGCTCCGGCGGACGGATGCGCGGCATCTCGCCGACCGCCTTCACCAGCTCCTCCGGCGTCGTGCACGGAGACTCGTGACGTGAGGCGGTGGCACCGTCGTTGACGAGCGCGCGCATGGAGAGCTCCGACAGCCCCCGGTGGACGCCCGCACGGACCTGGTCGGGCGCGATGAGCCCGACGCCCTTGGGTAGCCCGGAGAGACCGTGTGCGTCGTTCTCGTACGGCCAGCGCTGGGTGAGCGCCGAGTACAGCAGCGCGCCGATCGCCTCCGTGTCCGTGCGCTGCGGGGTGTCCGAGCTGATGCCACGCAGCGCCGCGTTCACCGCGAGACCACGGATGCGCCACTGCCCGGAGGCGGAACGCAGCACGGCGCTCGGATTGAGCCGCAGATGCGAGAGGCCCTCGCGGTGTGCGGCGGCCATGGCGTGGGAGACCTGAGTGACCATCTGGTACGCGTCGTGCGGTTCCAGTGGACCGGAGGCCAGCAGAGCCGTCAGCTCCGTGGCGTCGGGCAGCCACTCGTGCACCACGTACACGAGGTCGTTCTCCTCGACCGCGTCCAGCACCTGGACGAAGCGGGGATCACCCAGCAGCGCCGAGGAGCGGGCCGCCGCCAGCACGGAACGAGCGCGCGCATGGTCGGCGGGCAGGACATGCACCCCGACCGCGCGACGCAGTTTCTCGTCCACGGCACGCCAACTGCTGAAACCGTCCAGACGGGTGACGCACTCTTCGAGGCGATAGCGCCTGGCGAGTTTGTGGCCGCTGTGCAGTTCGGGCGGTGTCGTCTTCGAAGGGCTCTCGGTACCGCCGCTCCCCTGTGCCTCTTCGCTCGCCGAGCTTTCCGTGTCCCGCTCCCGGTTCTGGGCCTCCCCGTCGGCCGTGGACTGGTCCGCTTGTGCGGTCAGCGGCTCGTCGCCGCTGTTGTCTGCCACGTCGACGGCAGCCGTGCTCCGTTCCGCCACCGTCGTTCCTGCCTCCCCATCCGTTGAGCGCTCTGAGACGCCAAAGCCAATTGTGCCCACAGTCCGCCGCTATGAGCGACACGCGGCGGCGGACGATGGTTGTGCGCGTACCCCAGCCTCAGCGCCCCAGCCGTCCGCGGACCATACCGACCATCGAGTTGAGCTCTTCGATGCGCATGCGTCGCGCGGCGACGTAGAAGACACCGAGCAGAACGATTCCTCCCCCGACGAGTGCGAGCATCGAGCCGCCGACACCCTGTCCCAGCGTCCGGCTGATGCCGTAGCAGGCCGCGCCGCTGAGCAGCGCCGCGGGCAGCGAGGCGATGGACAGCCTCGCGTACGTCCGCATCACCTTGGATCCGTCCAGGTCCCCGCCCAGCCGCTTCTTGAGCCGACGCCAGGCGACGCCGACACCGATCATGTACGCCAGACCGTACGAGGCCGCCATACCGACCACCGCCCAGCGGGCCGGGATCACGAAGAAGCAGACCGCGGAGGCGCTTGCGTTGACGGCGGCCACGATGACCGTGTTGTAGAACGGGGTCCGGGTGTCCTCGTACGCGTAGAAGGCGCGGAGAACGACGTACTGCACGGAGTACGGGATCAGGCCGAGCCCGAAGGCCATCAGCATGAAGCCCATGTTCGTGGCGGCGCCGGTGCCGGAGGAACCGAAGATCAGCGTGCACATCGGGATGCCGAGCGCGACGAAGCCGAAGGCGATCGGCACGATGGCGACCGCGGTGGTGCGCAGACCTTGTGAGATGTCGTCACGAACGGCGCCAGTGTCGTCCTCGGCGGCCGAGCGCGAGATGCGCGGCAGGAGGGCGGCCATGAGCGAGACGGTGATGATGGCCTGTGGCAGGCCCCAGATGAGCTGGGCGTTGGCGTAGGCGCTGAAACCGGTGCCGGCGATTTTCGTCTCGGTGACGGCTGCGGTCGCCAGCTGAGTGACGACGAGGGCGCCCGCCTGGTTGGCGAGCACGAACAGGATCGTCCACTTGGCGAGCATCGCGGCTTTGCCGAGGCCGTGGCCCTTCCAGTCGAAACGCAGGCGCATCCGGAACCCGGTCTCCCGCAGGTACGGGATCATCGCCAGGGCCTGGACCACGAGGCCGAGGAGGATACCGATACCGAGGAGCTGCTCGCCTTCCGGCGGGATGTTCTCGACCGTCATGTGGGAGTCGGCCGCGCTGCCGTAGACCCAGAGAAATGCGCCGAGGGTGACGATGATGACGATGTTGTTGAGGACCGGGGTCCACATCATCGCGCCGAAGCGGCCACGGGCGTTGAGGATCTGCCCCATCACCACATGGATGCCCATGAAGAAGATCGAGGGCAGGAAGTACCGGGTGAAGGTGACGGCGACGTCATTGGCTGCGGCGTCGTCGGCGAGAGGGGTCGACAGCGCGCGGACCAGCAGTGGTGCGGCGAACATGGCGAGCGCGGTGAGGAGCCCCAGGATCACCATGACCAGGGTCAGCAACCTGTTGGCGTACGCCTCTCCACCGTCGTCGTCATCCTTCATGGCACGGACGAGCTGTGGCACGAAGACCGAGTTGAGACCACCGCCGACGGTAAGGATGTAGATCATCGTCGGCAGTTGGTAGGCGACCTGGAAGGACTCACCGAGCAGGGCGAGGCCGAGCGCGGAGACGATCATCGCCGAGCGGATGAACCCGGTGAGGCGCGACACCATGGTGCCCGCCGCCATCACGGCGCTCGACTTCAGCAGGCCCGAGGCCTTCCCGCCCTTCTTCGCCGCGGGCGCGGGCGCGGGCGGGGGCGTGGGAGCCGGTGAGGGCGCGGGGGCCTCGTACGTTGGGCGGCCCGGACCGGGCGCCGGGGCAGGCCCGGGAACGGAGGGCTGTCCCACGGGGGTCTGGCCGCTCTGCTGCTGGTCGCGGAAGAGGTGGGCGAACGCGTCCGGCTCGTGGCGCTCCTCGCCGGCCTGGGTCACCAGGTCGTCCACGCCGACGAACTGGGTCGTGCGGGCGTCGTCGCCGTACGGCAGATGCCGGGTCGGGCCTTCGGGCTCGGGGGCCGGAGTCTGGGCCCACACCCGCGGGTCGGGCGCGTACTGCGGGGTAAACGGCTGCGCGTAGAGCGGCTGCTGGGGCTGGTAGGTGCCCGGAGCCGGCGGCGGGTGCGCGGCGCGGTCGTAGAGCGCCTCGGCCACCGGGTCCTGGGCGACGAGATCCCGCGCGCGGTAGGGGTCCTGGTCGTAGGCGTCCTGGAGGTACATGTCCGCGGGAGGCTGCGGCGGCACCTGGCCCGTCCCGGGGAGCGGGCCGTCGGGATACCCCGAGTCGGCTGCGCCCTGGCCGCGGTCACCGTCGTACGGCGCGTTCATGGTTACCCCACCTCATCGTCCCCGGGCCAACCGGCCACGACAGTCGCTCAACGGTCCACTCTCTCACCCGTGCCGGACGGGTCGGCGCTTTCCGGAGCGGTGTCCGGGGCCGGGTCACTCGGGTGCTCCGGCTCGTCTTTCCCGGCCTCGGCCGGTGACTCCTCCTCGGCAGTGTGTACGACCGAGGCCGCCTCGGCGTTCGCGCCCCCGTCCTTCGGGAGGCTTTCCGACGAGTCGTCGCCCGTCGAGGTCCCCTCCGCCTCCAGCCGGGCGGCGGCACGCTTGCGCTGTGTGTACATCCGGAATCCGGCCAGGACAAGGAGCAGCACGCCACCGGCGATCACCAGCATCACCGCCGGTGTGATCTCGGTGACGTTCACCGTGAACCTGACCTCGTCACCGTACTTCTCGCCGTCCGCCGTGTAGAGCTGGGCGACGACGTCGGCCTTGCCGTTGGCCTCGGCGTTCGTGGTGAACTTCACCGACTCGCTGTGCCCGCCGGAGATGTCGACGGACTGCTCCGCGAAGACCTTGTCATCGATCTTCAGACGCTTCGAGGACAGGGAGGTGAGGCGGAGTGTCAGGTTGCCGACACCCTGCACGAGGTTGTTCTGCACGGTCACGGGGATCGTCGCGCTGCGGCCCGAGAGCTTCGTCTCGGACTTCTCGATCAGCCGGACCTGTTCGGTGAGCGAGTTGAGGTAACTCTGCACACCGTTGCGGTAGACCGCCGCGTCCATGGACCGGCCCCGCCAGGAGGTGGACATCTCCCGGTCCATGGTCCTGCCGAACGGCGTGACCACGCGCGACTGGTCGGAGAGGATCACCTTGAAACGGTCGAGGTCCGTCTGCGTGGTCTGGATCTCCTTGAACGCCGACTTGGACAGCGCCTGCTTCCGCAGCGACGACGGGTACGCCGAGGCCGACGGGATCTTGGTGTTGGCGCCGGGATCGGGCTTCGCGGCGGCTGCAGCGGACAGCTCCTGGGGCTGCGACCAGTTTCCGCCCTGGAGCGCGGTCAGGGCTTGTGCCATCGTCTGTGCCTGGCTTGCCGACGGCATGCGCTGCGGGGCGATCACGATGCTGCGCTGCTTGTTGTTCTGCAGATCCGTCATCAGGCTCTGGGCGAGGAATCTCTGCACCGCCAGCGTGGAACTCTCGGCCTTCGTCATATCGCCCTGGAACGCCGTCGACAGCCGTGCGTCGGAGACCACCGCCGTGGTGCCGCCGCCGATGGGCCGGGCCGCGTTGGGCGTGTAGGACAGGCTGTCGCTCTCTCGCAGGCTGTCACTGCGGGCGATCACCTTGTCGGCGCCCGCGGAGATGGCCACATTGACGATCGACGGGTCGACGGCGCCGTTGACGGGCCAGGCGAAGTCCGTCTCCGGTACCACCCGGAGGATGTTCTGGACGGTGTCCGAGGCCACATCGGTGGCGTCCTTCAGCCGGCTGAGGGAACCGGTGATCGTCTTGCCGTTGTGGGCCAGCGACGCGAGGTCCGGGTCCGCGAAGGGGAGGGCGACCACCTCCTCGCCCTGGACCGCCGTCTCCAGCTCCGCCAGCCACTCCTTGGCGACGGCCTGGTTCCTGCCCTCGACGGTAGTGCCCCCGCTGCGGACCCGGTAGCTCTCCGTCATCGCGACGACCGAGGCCAGCAGGTCCGGATCGATCACCCAGGTGATGTCCAGGTCCTTGCCCAGCGTCAGCATCTGCTCCAGGCGTCCGCCCGCCGAGATCTCCTTGGCCAGATCGTCGTTCAGGAAGACCGGCGTCTGCTGCTCGCCGGGACCGGTCTCCGCCGTCAGGTGGGTGGTGGAGATCAGCGGCCAGAGATACGTCGTCTTCGTCTTGGTCCCTGCCTCGTCGGGCTGCCACGGCAGGAACGTGCGCTGGATCCCGAGGACGTGGTCGTACGGGGCTGCCGCGGTCCTGCCCGAGAGCGAGACGCCCAGCTGATAGACACCGTCCGAGCCGAGGTCCAGCTCCTTGACGGGAACCGAGATGGTGAAGGGCTGGGCCACACCGGAGGCGAGCTCGGAGAACTCCTCCACATACTTCCCGCCGACCTCCGTCCCGTCGGCGTACTGGTCGAAGCCGGTGCGTTTGGCCCTGTCGTCGATGGCTGAACGGCCCGTGACGGCGGCCGAGGCCACACGCAGGCCCACATGGGCGTCCGTGACCGTCTGCTTGCCCTTGTTCGTGACCGTTCCGGACACGGTCACCGTGTCGCCGTCGCTGGGCACGCTGGGGCTGAGTGAGTCCAGGGAGACCTCGACGGTGCTGGACCCCGTCGCCTCGGCCAGGGAGGCCTGCGGCGTCGCTTGCGCGGACGGGGCCACGGGCAGCTGGAACAGGCCGGCCAGCAGGGGCGCCCCGGCGAACAGTGCCCCGGTGCGCAGCAGCCACCGGCGGGCAGGTGAGGGACTCGTCCCCTGGAAGTCTGCCGCCTCGGCCACGCGCTCGCCCGTCCCTCGTCGTCAGTGGTCGTCGGAATGTGCGTCCACGCATGGTAACGATGCGCGCTGAGGGGAAGTGCCGCGGTCCGCTCCACAAGATCGGGGGTGAGGCCGGGCTGTCCCCGTATGTGCACGTATCGAGGGAGTCGGCGAGACGGCCGGCTGCGGGAAGCCGTTGTGCACATTCAATGGAGGCGACCGGTGCCACCGGCGCCACGTACCCTTTTCTGTTGTGCCGAACGCCAACGAAGACAACAGTGCCCTGAGCCAGGTGCAGCGCCGCGCGGTGAGTGAACTGCTGAGGGTCTCCCCTGTAGCCGACGACCTCGCCCGCCGTTTCCAGCAGGCCGGGTTCTCGCTCGCCCTGGTCGGCGGTTCGGTGAGGGACGCGTTGCTCGGCCGGCTCGGCAACGACCTGGACTTCACGACGGACGCCCGCCCCGAGGACGTGCTGAAGATCGTGCGGCCCTGGGCGGACTCGGTCTGGGAGGTCGGGATCGCTTTCGGCACGGTGGGAGCGCAGAAGGACGGCTACCAGATCGAGGTCACGACCTATCGCTCCGAGGCGTACGACCGGACCTCGCGCAAGCCCGAGGTGTCGTATGGCGACTCGATCGAGGAAGATCTCGTACGTCGCGACTTCACGGTGAACGCGATGGCGGTGGCCCTCCCCGAGAAGGAGTTCATCGACCCCCACGGTGGGCTCGAGGACCTCTCCGCGCGTGTGCTGCGTACGCCTGGCACCCCGGAGGAGTCCTTCTCCGACGACCCGCTGCGCATGATGCGGGCCGCGCGTTTCGCCGCCCAGCTGGACTTCGAGGTGGCCCCCGAGGTCGTCGCGGCGATGACGGACATGGCCGGCCGTCTTGAGATCGTCTCGACCGAGCGGGTGCGGGACGAGCTGAACAAGCTGCTCCTGTCCGCCCACCCTCGCGAGGGCCTGAGCCTGCTGGTCGACACCGGCCTCGCCGAGCACGTCCTGCCCGAGCTGCCCGCGCTGCGTCTGGAACGGGACGAGCATCATCGGCACAAGGACGTCTACGACCACACACTGATCGTCCTGGAGCAGGCGATCGCGCTCGAGGACGACGGGCCGGACCTCACCCTGCGGCTCGCCGCGCTGCTGCACGACATCGGCAAGCCGCGTACCCGACGATTCGAGAAGGACGGCCGGGTCTCCTTCCACCACCACGAGATGGTGGGCGCCAAGATGACCAAGAAGCGCATGGTGGCCCTCAAGTACTCCAACGACCTCGTCAGGGACGTCTCGCGTCTGGTCGAACTTCACCTGCGCTTCCATGGATACGGCACCGGTGAGTGGACGGACTCCGCGGTCCGCCGCTACGTGCGCGACGCCGGCCCGCTCCTGGACCGGCTCCACCGGCTGACCCGTTCCGACTGCACGACACGGAACAAGCGCAGGGCTAACGCTCTGTCGCGTGCGTACGACGGCCTGGAGGAGCGCATCGCCCAACTGCAGGACCAGGAGGAGCTGGACGCCATCCGCCCGGACCTCGACGGCAACCAGATCATGGAGATCCTGGGTGTCGGCCCCGGCCCCGTCATCGGGCAGGCGTACAAGTTCCTGCTGGAGCTGAGGCTGGAGAACGGGCCGATGGAACACGATGAGGCGGTCACCGCACTCAAGGAGTGGTGGGCTCAGACGTCGCAGGCATCGTGACGACCAGTACTCCGAAGTCCCGGTGAGGCTCCGGCGCGGGCGCGATGTTTCACGTGAAACATCGCGCCCGCGCTGTTGTGTCAGCGGAGTCTGCGAGGGAAGGCAGGCGCCGAGGGGTCGATGTTTCACGTGAAACATCGGTGCCCCTGCGTCAGCGCTGCCTCGTCACCTCGACTCTGGCCATGGCCGCGGCGATCACTCCATAGATCACGGCCACGGTGATGACCAGGGCGACCGAGCGGCCGTCCGGTGGAAGCATCAGGGCTGCCACGGCGGCGGCACCGACGAAGGCGATGTTGAACAGGACGTCGTAGAGGGAGAAGATCCGTCCCCGGTAGCCGTCCTCGACGGAGGACTGGACGATCGTGTCCGTGGAGATCTTCGCTCCCTGTGTGACCAGACCCAGGACGAACGCCGCGATCAATATCGGTACTTCCGTGAACGGCAGGCCGAGGGCCGGTTCCAACAGGGCGGCAGCCGCGGAGCAGGTGACGATCCACATGCCCGGCCCCAGTCGCCCGGCTGCCCAGGGCGTGATCACCGCCGCGGTGAAGAACCCGGCTCCCGAGATCCCCACGGCGAGACCGAGAAGGGCCAGCCCCTGCTCGGAGTCGGATGCCGCGGAGGTGTCGGACGACCAGGCGTATCGGCAGAGCATGAGCACCATGACCGTCAGGGCGCCGTAGCAGAACCGCATCAGCGTCATCGAGGTCAACGCCCAGGCAGCCGCCCGTCGCCCCGGCTCGGCGAGGTGCCGTACGCCTGCTGCCAGACCTCGCGCGGTCCCGGCGAGCGCAGCGCAGAGCCGCGGCTGGACCAACTCCGGATCCGGGCCGAGCAGTTCCCGGGCCATGCGCAGGGAAGCCAGGGCCGCGCAGAGGTACAGGGTCGAGCCGAGGAGGACCACCACGGCGTCGGAGTCCGAGGCCACCAGCCGTACGACGAAAGCGAGTCCGCCGCCGGCGGTCGCGGCGAGCGTTCCGGCGGTCGGTGAGAGGGAGTTGGCGATCACCAGGCGGTCGGCGTCCACCACACGGGGCAGCGCCGCGGAGAGTCCCGCCAGTACGAAGCGGTTGACCGCCGTGACACAGAGCGCGGAGGCGTAGAAGAGCCAGTCGGGCACGTCGCCCAGGATCAGGACGGCGGTCACGGACGCCAGCAGGGCACGCAGCAGGTTTCCGTACAGCAGCACCTGGCGACGTCGCCAGCGGTCCAGCAGGACGCCGGCGAAGGGGCCGACGAGGGAGTACGGGAGAAGCAGGACCGCCATCGCGGAGGCGATGGCCGCCGCCGAGGTCTGCTTCTCGGGCGAGAAGACGACGTAGGTGGCGAGCGCGACCTGGTAGACGCCGTCGGCTCCCTGGGACAGCAGCCGTACGGTCAGCAGATGCCGGAAGTCCCGGAGGCGGAGCAGGACACGCAGGTCGCGCACGACGGACATGGGGCACAGCCTCACATACGGGGAGGGCCCCCGGGGCACATGCCCCGGAGACCCTCAACAGCCCACTACGAACGCCCGGTCAGCGCTCGACCTCGCCCTTGATGAACTTCTCGACGTTCTCACGGGCCTCGTCGTCGAAGTACTGCACCGGCGGGGACTTCATGAAGTACGAGGACGCCGACAGGATCGGACCCCCGATACCGCGGTCCTTGGCGATCTTCGCGGCGCGCAGGGCGTCGATGATGACACCGGCGGAGTTCGGGGAGTCCCAGACCTCGAGCTTGTACTCCAGGTTCAGCGGGACGTCACCGAAGGCGCGGCCCTCAAGACGGACGTACGCCCACTTGCGGTCGTCGAGCCAGGCGACGTAGTCGGACGGGCCGATGTGGACGTTCTTCTCGCCCAGTTCCCGGTCGGGGATCTGGGAGGTGACGGCCTGGGTCTTGGAGATTTTCTTGGACTCCAGGCGGTCACGCTCGAGCATGTTCTTGAAGTCCATGTTGCCGCCGACGTTCAGCTGCATCGTGCGGTCCAGGACCACGCCCCGGTCCTCGAACAGCTTCGCCATCACGCGGTGCGTGATGGTGGCGCCGACCTGCGACTTGATGTCGTCGCCCACGATCGGGACGCCCGCCTCGACGAACTTGTCCGCCCATTCCTTGGTGCCGGCGATGAAGACCGGCAGGGCGTTGACGAAGGCGACCTTGGCGTCGATGGCGCACTGGGCGTAGAACTTCGCTGCGTCCTCGGAACCGACGGGCAGGTAGCAGACGAGAACGTCGACCTGCTTGTCCCTGAGGATCTGGACCACGTCGACCGGGGTCTCGGCGGACTCCTCGATGGTCTCGCGGTAGTACTTGCCGAGACCGTCGAGGGTGTGGCCGCGCTGCACGGTCACACCCGTGGCCGGCACGTCACAGATCTTGATGGTGTTGTTCTCGGAGGCGCCGATGGCGTCCGAGAGGTCCAGACCGACCTTCTTGGCGTCGACATCGAAGGCGGCGACGAACTCCACGTCGCTGACGTGGTACTCACCGAACTGCACATGCATGAGGCCCGGGACCTTCGACGCCGGGTCGGCGTCCTTGTAGTACTCGACTCCCTGCACCAGCGACGCGGCGCAGTTGCCCACACCGACGACGGCTACGCGAACCGAACCCATTCCGGTTGCTCCCTGTGTGTACGAGTGAGGTCCTGGCAGGGACCTCACGTGGTGGTGTCGCCGGGCGCATCCGGCCGGGGGGTTTCCCCGGGCCGGGGCAGGGCGCCCGGCGCTCCCTCTGTGGTGTCGCGAGCGGGTTCTCCGTGGGCGGGGCCCTTCAGGTCCCGGCCCGCCCGCTCGCTCTCGATGAGCTCGTTCAGCCAGCGCACTTCGCGCTCCACGGACTCCATCCCGTGGCGCTGGAGCTCGAGCGTGTAGTCGTCGAGGCGCTCGCGGGTGCGTGCCAGGGAGGCACGCATCTTCTCCAGCCGTTCCTCCAAACGGCTGCGACGGCCCTCCAGGACGCGCATGCGCACATCACGGGAGGTCTGCCCGAAGAACGCGAAGCGAGCGGCGAAGTGCTCGTCCTCGTAGGCATCGGGACCCGTCTGCGAGAGCAGCTCCTCGAAGTGCTCCTTACCTTCCGCCGTCAACCGGTAGACGATCTTGGCGCGGCGTCCCGTGAGCGGGGCGGCGGCAGCATCCTCCGGGGTACCCGCCGATTCCTCGATCAACCAGCCGTTGGCGACCAGCGTCTTGAGGCAGGGGTAGAGCGTCCCGTAGCTGAACGCCCGGAACACGCCCAACGACGTGTTGAGCCGTTTGCGCAGCTCGTAACCGTGCATCGGGGCTTCGCGGAGCAGACCGAGGACAGCGAACTCGAGTATCCCGGAGCGCCGGCTCATCGTCGCCTCCCCTCTCCCGCTGGCCCTGTCGTCACGGTTTATGCCGAGCTGATGTATCGACTCGATACATCCAGACGATAGAACGCCCCTACGGATGCGACAAGTGGGGATCCGGTGAACGGGGTCACATCACCGATCAGTAGGAAGCAAGTTGCCTGATTTGGGGTGAAGTTCGGTGCTCAGTGGGTTTTGGCGGTGCGTAGTCTGTGCGGCATGCACACCACCGGGAACCGAGTGACGTTTGAGCACGTAGTGGTCCTGGGTGCGGTACGGATGAATACCCACACGACCGCATCCGTACTTCGGGGGGACCGGAAACCAGCCGCCGTTTCCAGGCGCGCACGGGTGCGCCTGCCCGAGGAGTAGTCGTTCGATGAGCGAGCACCGTCGCAAACCGCCGCAGCCGCAGGGAGGCGGACGTGCCGCGGCCCGACGCGGCCAGTCGGCGTCCTCCGGCCGCCGCGCGGCACCGCCGGGCGCCACCGGGTCACTTTCCGACACCTATGGCGCGGGGGGTGAGGAGAACCATTACGAGGGCCGTGCCGCGTCTCGGCGGGCGTCGCAGAGAAGCACCGGCATGGCCGCCGGCGCAGGTGGCGGTCGCCGCAGAGCCGCCGAACCCACGGGGCGCGGACCGGGCCGCGGTCGTGGACGCGCCGCTCCACCGGGGAAGAAGCGCTTTATCGATTACCCGCGTGCCGGCAAGTACGGAGCCATGCGCTGGGTCCCGTCGTGGCGCCAGGTGACAGGACTGCTCATCGGGTTCTTCGGAAGCCTGGTGGCCGCGGCCGGCATCGGATACGCGGTCGTGGCCGTGCCCAACGCGGCCGAGGCCGCGACAGCGCAGAACAACGTCTATTACTGGTCGGACGGCTCGCAGATGGTCGCGACGGGTGGTGAGGTCAACCGCCAGATCATCGCGTACGAGAAGATCCCCAAGGCGATGCGCTACGCCGTCATGTCGGCCGAGAACAAGACGTTCGAGACCGACAGCGGCGTCGACCCCATGGGTATCGCCCGCGCCGTCGTCAACATGGCCAAGGGTGGTCAGACGCAGGGTGGTTCGACCATCACCCAGCAGTACGTGAAGAACGCCATGCTCGACGACCAGTCGCAGACGCTGTCCCGGAAGGTGAAGGAACTCTTCATCTCTGTGAAGGTGGGCGCGTCCGTCGACAAGGACGAGATCATGCGCGGCTACCTGAACACGGCCTACTTCGGCCGTGGCGCCTACGGTCTGCAGGCGGCCGCCCGTACGTACTTCGGTGTGGACGCGGAGAAGCTCAACCCCAGTCAGTGCGCCTTCCTCGCCGCTGTCCTCAAGGGCGCGACGTACTACGACCCGGCCGGAGCGACGTCGATCGACCCGGCGGCCACGTCTCAGGCGAACACCAAGCGGGCCACGGAACGCTGGATCTGGATCTTCAACGAGATGGTCAAGGACAACCATCTGTCGGCGGCCGAGCGGGCCAAGTACCCGGACTTCCCCAAGATCCAGCGTCCTCGCTCCAACGCCCAGCTGGGAGGCCAGATCGGCTACCTCGTCGACACGGCCAAGGGCTACATCCTCAACAACACGAAGATCACGCAGAAGCAGCTCGAGCAGGGCGGCTTCGAGATCCACACGACCTTCGACAAGGACAAGGTCAAGGAACTCGAGAAGGCTGTGAACAAGGTCCGGAAGGAGAACATCAAGCCGGATCTGCGCCCGGATACCGACACCCATGTGCAGTTCGGTGGCGCGTCGGTGAGTCCGAAGTCCGGCGCCATCGAGGCGATCTACGGCGGTGAGGACGCCACCAAGCACTTCACCAACAACGCCGACGTCACCGGAGCCCAGGTCGGCTCGGTGTTCAAGCCGTACGTCCTGGCGGCAGCCATGACCTGGGGCAAGCGCGATCCCGACCTCGATCCGGATCAGGCACAGGACGAGCGGACCATCGTCTCGCCGAAGAGCCTCTACAACGGCAAGAACAACCTCAAGATCAGGGACTACAACGGCGAGATCTGGACCAACGAAGAGGGCAAGGAGTGGCTGCAGGCCAACGACGGCGACGAGTCGTACGGCAGTGCGCCGAAGTACCAGATCGATCTCCGTGAGGCGATGCGGGTCTCGGCGAACTCCCCCTACGTGCAGTTGGGTATGGACGTCGGTCTGGACCGGGTGAAGGAGGCGGCCATCGAGGCGGGCCTCAAGAAGGACAGCCTCACTGGCACGGGCTTCCCGTCGTTCTCCATCGGTATCTCCGATCCCAGCGCGATCCGTATGGCGGGCTCCTACGCGACCTTCGCCGCCAGCGGCAAGCAGAACGACCCGTTCTCGGTGAAGACGGTCGAGTACGAGGGCCTGACGGTGTTCGACCACGACGAGGTCTCCAAGCCCAAGCGGGCCTTCACGGCTGCGGTGGCCGACAACGTCACCGATGTCCTCAAGACCGTCGTCGACGAGGGCACCGGTACGTCGGCTCAGCTGACCGGCCGTGAGGTGGCGGGCAAGACCGGTACCACCGACGGCAACAAGTCGGCCTGGTTCGTCGGGTACACCCCGCAGCTGTCGACCGCGATCAGCATGTACCGCATGGACGACGACGAGTCGAACAAGAACCGCACGTTCCTGGAGATGTACGGCACGGGCGGTCAGGAGACGATCCACGGTGCCTCGTTCCCGGCCGAGATCTGGCACGACTACATGGAGGACGCGCTCAAGGGTGTGGAGCCGGAGGACTTCCCGGAGCCCGAGCCGATCGGTGTGATCGTCAACGACGATCCGGACCCGACGCCGACCCCGACGCCGACCCAGTCCGAGGAGGAAGAGGACCCCGAGCCGAGCCCGACGCCGACCGAGAGCGAGATCCTGCCCTCACCGTCGCCCAGCGAGACCTGCACCAACCCGTTCGACACCACCTGTGAGGAGACGGGAGGCACGGACACGGGAGGTACGGATGTCGGTGGCACCGATGGCGGGGTGACAGCGTCACCGAGTGAGCCGGAGGACGATTCGAGAGGCAACCAGAACGGGGGACTCTTCGGAGGGAACGACGGGTAGCTCCACGTCCGCCGGACTGTGTTTCACGTGAAACAAGGGCCACCGCACCGATCAAGGTGCGGTGGCCCTTGCCGTGTCCCCAAGAGGCCGGGTAGGGACGACGGCTCATGTTTCACGTGAAACATGAGCGTGGCCCACGGCGGATGCGATGGTCCTCGGCGTATTCCTAGGCGCGTACGGCAGGATGTGCGGCATGCCTAGTGCAGAGACGACGCGAGTGAGTACGGACGAGCCGGAGCCGGTGCGGCCGACCAAGGAGGACGAGGTCGCTTCGACCGGCAGCGAGCTGATCGGCGGCCCGATCGGGCGGCGGGCGCTGCTCGGCACGTCCTGGTGGACACCGGTGCGGGTCGTCGCACTGGTGGCGATCGGCGTGTTCGCGCTGGGCATGGTCCAGAAGCTGCCCTGCTACGACGGTGCCTGGTTCTTCGGAGCCAGCTCCCAGTACACGCACGCCTGCTACTCGGACATCCCGCACCTCTACCAGGGGCGTGGGTTCGCCGACGGGTTGGTGCCGTACTTCGACAAGATCCCCGGCGACATGGAGTACCTCGAGTACCCGGTGCTGACCGGTGTGTTCATGGAGGTCGCCGCCTGGCTCACCCCGGGCAGCGGCACCATCCAGGAACAAGAGCAGTGGTACTGGATGGTCAACGCCGGGATGCTGATGGTGTGCGCGGCGGTCATCGCGGTCTGCTGTGCGCGCATCCACCGTCGGCGCCCCTGGGACGGCCTCCTGGTGGCCCTGGCGCCCGCTTTCGCGCTGACCGCCACGATCAACTGGGACCTCCTCGCCGTGGCCCTGCTGGCTGCCGCGATGCTGATGTGGTCGCGCCGGCGCCCCCTCGCCTTCGGTGTGCTGATCGGGCTCGCCACGGCCGCCAAGTTCTATCCGTTCCTGGTGCTCGGACCGCTCTTCGTGCTGTGCTGGCGAGCGGGCAAATGGCGTGCCTTCGCGACGGCCCTGCTCGGCGCCGTCGGGGCCTGGCTCGCGGTGAACGTTCCGGTGATGCTCCTGGCACCCGACGGGTGGTCGAAGTTCTACCGCTTCAGCCAGGAACGCGGCGTCGACTTCGGATCCTTCTTCCTCGTCCTCTCGCAACGGCTGAACATCCAGATCACCGCCGAGACGGCAAACACCTACGCGATGGTCTCGATGGTGCTCGTCTGCGCCGGCATCGCCGCGCTCACGCTCACCGCCCCGCGCCGCCCGCGCTTCGCGCAGCTCGCCTTCCTGATCGTCGCGGCCTTCATCCTCACCAACAAGGTCTACTCACCGCAGTACGTGCTCTGGCTGGTCCCGCTTGCCGCGCTGGCCCGGCCCCGCTGGCGGGACTTCCTCATCTGGCAGGCGTGCGAGGTCGCGTACTTCCTGGGGATCTGGATGTACCTCGCGTACACGACCAGCGGGGACGCCCACAAGGGTCTGCCGGCCGAGGGCTATCAACTCGCCATCATGGCTCACCTGTTGGGGACGCTCTATCTCTGCGTCATCGTCGTGCGGGACATCTTCATGCCCGACCGGGACGTGGTGCGCCGGGCGGGTGACGACGATCCCTCCGGCGGCGTGCTCGACGGTGCGCAGGACGTTCATGTCTACGGCGCGGCGGCCCGTCCCTCGAGGCACGCGATGCACTTCGAAGGGCCGCAGGTGGAGTGGGGCAACCGTGGACCGGAGGAAAGTTCGCTCTGAGCGAACAGAGCACGGGCGCGCAACGCGGAAGGCCGTACACGAGGTTCTTGTGTACGGCCTTCCGCGTCGGACCGCGGACGATCCGCCCGACGACTCGCCCCCGCCCCCTGGCGCGGCAGGGGTCAGCGGTCGACGATCCGGTCGAACTGCGTGGTGGTGTGCCGCAGATGGGCCACCAGTTCCTCGCCGACCTTCGGCTCCGGGGCGTCCGACGGAACGAAGAGGATCGACACCTGCATGTGCGGTGGCTCGGCGAACCAGCGCTGCTTGCCGCCCCAGACGAACGGAGAAAGGTTCCGGTTGACCGTGGCGAGGCCCGCCCGCGCCACGCCCTTCGCGCGCGGCATGACGCCGTGCAGCGCCTTTGGTGCCTCCAGACCCACCCCGTGCGACGTACCGCCCGCCACGACCACCAGGAAGCCGTCGGAGGCCGCCTTCTGCTGCCGGTAGCCGAAGCGGTCGCCCTTGGCGACGCGGGTGACGTCCAGCACGGCCCCGCGGTACTCGGTCGCCTCGTGGTCGCCCAGCCACAGCCGCGTGCCGATACGAGCCCGGAAACGAGTCTGCGGGAACTGCTGCTGAAGGCGGATGAGGTCCTCGGACTTGAGGTGGCTGACGAACATGGTGTGCAGCGGCAGACGGGCCGCGCGCAGGCGGTCCATCCAGCCGATGACCTCCTCGACGGCGTCCGAGCCGTCGGTGCGGTCCAGCGGCAGGTGGATGGCGAAGCCCTCCAGGCGCACGTTCTCTATGGCCGCGTGGAGCTGGGGCAGCTCCTGTTCACTCACTCCGTGCCGCTTCATCGAGGACATGACCTCGATGACGACACGGGCACCCACGAGGCCGTAGACGCCGTCGACCGACGATACGGAGCGGATGACGCGGTCGGGCAGGGGGACGGGCTCCTCCGCGCGTCGGTAGGGCGTCAGCACCAGCAGGTCACCGCTGAACCAGTCCTTGATCCGGGCGGCCTCGTACGTGGTGCCGACGGCGAGGATGTCCGACCCGAGGCGCGTGGCCTCTTCGGCCAGCTTCTCGTGCCCGAAGCCGTAGCCGTTGCCCTTGCAGACGGGGACGAGTCCCGGGAACTGCTCCTGAACGTGCTTGTGGTGTGCCCGCCAGCGCGCGGTGTCGACGTACAGGGTGAGCGCCATGGACGGTCCCGGAACCTTTCTCGTGGCTGCGGTGTATCAGAGATATGGAAGCAAAAACGGGGGGTGTCAGCGCCGCGACATATAGATGTCGAGCGCCTTGTGGAGCAGCTTGTTCAGCGGGAAGTCCCACTCACCGAGGTATTCGGCGGCCTGTCCGCCGGTGCCCACCTTGAACTGGATCAGGCCGAAGAGGTGATCCGTCTCGTCCAGCGAGTCGGAGATGCCGCGCAGGTCGTAGACGGTCGCGCCGAGGGCGTAGGCGTCGCGCAGCATGCGCCACTGCATCGCGTTCGAGGGCCGGACCTCACGGCCGATGTTGTCCGAGGCTCCGTAGGAGTACCAGACGTGCCCGCCGACGACCAGCATCGTCGCCGCGGACAGGTTCACCCCGTTGTGCCGGGCGAAGTAGAGCCGCATGCGGTTGGGGTCCTCGGTGTTGAGGGCCGTCCACATGCGCTGGAAGTACGACAGCGGGCGGGGCCGGAAGCGGTCACGGACGGCCGTGATCTCGTACAGCCGCTGCCATTCCTCCAGGTCCTGATAGCCGCCCTGGACGACCTCGACGCCCGCCTTCTCGGCCTTCTTGATGTTTCGGCGCCACAACTGGTTGAAGTTCTTGTGGACCTCTTCCAGCGAGCGGTTGGCGAGCGGCACCTGGTAGACGTATCGGGGTTGTACGTCACCGAAGCCGGCCCCGCCGTCCTCGCCCTGCTGCCAGCCCATCCGGCGGAGCTTGTCCGCCACCTCGAAGGCACGCGGTTCGATGAAGTCGGCCTCAATGTCACGCAGGCGCTTCACGTCCGGGTTCTGGATGCCCGCCTTGATGGAGGTGGCCTCCCAGCGCCGGATGATCACCGGAGGTCCCATCTTCACCGAGAAGGCGCCCTGCTGCTTCAGATGGGCGAGCATCGGCTCCAGCCAGTCGGTCAGATTCGGCGTGAACCAGTTGATGACCGGGCCCTCTGGCAGATAGGCGAGATAGCGCTTGATCTTGGGCAACTGGCGGTACAGCACCAGGCCCGCGCCGACAATCTCACCGGTCTTGCCGTCGAACCACCCGAGGCTCTCTGAGCGCCACTCGGCCTTGACGTCGGCCCAGGCCGGGACCTGCATGTGGCTGGCCGAGGGCAGGCTCTGGATGTATGCCAGATGCTGCTCACGGCTGATCGTCCTCAGGGTCAGGCTCATTCGGGGCGCTCCTCGGGCTGGTGTGTCCCCATGGGTACAGGGGCTCCGGCTCTCGCGCCGAAGCCTACTGCGCCCTGCGGGCGCCTCGAATGGCCGTATGGAACCTGGGTCCCGGCCGACACGTGGCCGGGACGTCAGGCGGTGTTATTCGGCCGCTTGGTCCGATGTAAGCCGATGGACGGCAGGGAGCACGGTCCGTCAATTGTGCGGCCGGGGCACGGAGTCAGCCGATGACCCCGCCGAAAAGACCTCCGTGTGCCATGCCGAGGAAGAAACCGACGGCTGAGGCACCGAGACCCACGATCAGGCCGAAGCGCTCACGGGTCGTCTCGGAGATGAACTGTCCGTACGCGCCGGTCAGAATGCCCACCAGCCCCGCCCAGGAACTCAGCAGATGCAGATGGTGGAACATCGCCGTGACGAAGGACAGCACGCCGAGCACGAGCGTCACGGCGAGCAGGGTGTCCTGCACGGGGTGGGGCTTGTCGTCGGTGGCGAGCAGAGAGCCGGCGATGTTGGGTCGCAATGTCTGTGCCATGGGGCACCTCCTGCGGAAGGCGGCGCATCGTAGCGCCATACACACCCGATGTGTACAGATTGAGGGTCACCACCCCCGGATTTCAACCGGAAGCGGGTGTGCGGGTAGTCTGTACCCTCTGCACCGGTGTCTGCCCAGGCCATGACAGGGATCCCTAGCGGGACCCCGATTGTCAGTGGCGGCGGATACCGTTGCGTACGCATCACAACCCTCCTGCCACGGAACGACCGTGGCCGCTGAGTCCAAAGGAGGTGGGTTCCACATGCGTCACTACGAGGTGATGGTCATCCTCGACCCCGATCTGGAGGAGCGCGCTGTCGCCCCCCTGATCGAGAACTTCCTCTCCGTCGTCCGTGAGGGCAACGGAAAGGTCGAGAAGGTCGACACCTGGGGCCGTCGTCGTCTCTCGTACGAGATCAAGAAGAAGCCTGAGGGCATCTACTCGGTCATCGACCTGCAGGCCGAGCCTGCGGTCGTCAAGGAGCTCGACCGCCAGATGAACCTGAACGAGTCGGTCCTCCGGACCAAGGTCCTCCGCCCCGAGACCCACTGAGCTCTCCCGCTCAGTCGATCCCGGGATCCGAGTAGCAGCACAAGCAGCCAGCAGCAAACCCGCCGAGAGGTTCCCCCATGGCAGGCGAGACCGTCATCACGGTCGTCGGCAATCTTGTCGACGACCCCGAGCTGCGCTTCACCCCTTCCGGTGCGGCGGTCGCGAAGTTCCGTGTCGCGTCCACCCCCCGCACCTTCGACCGTCAGACCAATGAGTGGAAGGACGGCGAGAGCCTGTTCCTGACCTGCTCGGTCTGGCGTCAGGCGGCGGAGAACGTCGCCGAGTCGCTCCAGCGAGGCATGCGCGTCATCGTGCAGGGCCGGCTGAAGCAGCGGTCCTACGAGGACCGTGAGGGCGTCAAGCGCACGGTCTACGAGCTGGACGTCGAGGAAGTCGGCGCCAGCCTGCGCAGTGCCACGGCCAAGGTCACCAAGACCGCCGCGGGTGGCCGCGGTGGCCAGGGTGGTTACGGCGGCGGCAACGGCGGTGGCCAGGGTGGCGGCGGCTGGGGCGGAGGCCCCGGCGGCGGTCAGCAGGGCGGCGGCGCTCCCGCCGACGACCCGTGGGCCAGCGGCGCTCCCGCCGGTGGCAACCAGGGCGGCGGCGGAGGCGGCGGTTGGGGCGGAAGCTCCGGCGGCGGCGGTGGCGGTGGCGGCGGCTACTCGGACGAGCCCCCCTTCTAGGACCCCTGAGGCCGGATCACCGGTCTTCGAGGTCGAGGGCGGGGTCGTACCCCAAACTTCTTGATCACACAGGAGATACACCATGGCGAAGCCGCCTGTGCGCAAGCCGAAGAAGAAGGTCTGCGCTTTCTGCAAGGACAAGGTCACGTACGTGGACTACAAGGACACGAACATGCTGCGGAAGTTCATTTCCGACCGCGGCAAGATCCGTGCCCGCCGCGTGACCGGCAATTGCACGCAGCACCAGCGTGACGTCGCCACGGCCGTCAAGAACAGCCGTGAGATGGCGCTGCTGCCCTACACGTCCACCGCGCGATAAGGGAAGGGTGACCGACACATGAAGATCATCCTCACCCACGAGGTCTCTGGCCTTGGCGCTGCCGGCGACGTCGTCGACGTCAAGGACGGCTACGCTCGCAACTACCTGATCCCGCGGAAGTTCGCTATCCGCTGGACCAAGGGCGGCGAGAAGGACGTCGAGCAGATCCGTCGTGCTCGCAAGATCCACGAGATTCAGACCATCGAGCAGGCCAACCAGGTCAAGGGCCAGCTCGAGGCCGTCAAGGTCCGTCTGGCTGTCCGCTCCGGCGACGCCGGTCGTCTCTTCGGTTCCGTCACCCCCGCCGACATCGCTTCCGCGATCAAGGCTTCCGGTGGCCCCGAGGTCGACAAGCGCCGCATCGAACTGACCTCTCCGATCAAGACGCTGGGCGCTCACGAGACGTCCGTGCGTCTGCACCCCGAGGTTGCCGCCAAGGTCAACATCGAGGTCATCGCGGCCTAAGGGTCGTGCTCGCTGAAGCGACGTGTGGGGCCGCACCCTGTGATGGGGTGCGGCCCCACACGCTTGTCGAGCCCTCGGTGACGAGACGTGGATCGGCTCAGGATGCCCACGGGGCGGTTGTTTCACGTGAAACACGGCGAATCCGGGGCGATGTTTCACGTGAAACAACGCCGGGCTCAGCTCCTGCTCTCAGCGCGTTGCTCCGGTGACGATCCAGAGGCCGGAACGGGACCGCAGCCAGAGAGTCAGCATACGGGTCGCCATCATCAGCGTCATGGCGCCCCAGAGGGCGGTCAGACCACCGCCGAGGGTGGGAACGAGCAGCGCGGCCGGGATGAAGATCGCCAGGGTCAGCAGCATGGCTCGGGCGAGATAGGGACCGTCTCCCGCGCCCATGAGTATGCCGTCGAGCACGAAGACGATCCCGGAGATCGGCTGGGCGAGTGCCACCACGATCAGAGCGGGAAGCGCGGCTTCCTGCACTGTCGGATCGTCCGTGAAGAGAGGGATGAACACGGGGCGGGCGAGGATCACCAGTAGGCCGAGTACGGCACCTGTGGCGATCCCCCACTGCACCATCCGGCGGCAGGCCTCGCGTGCTCCCTGGGTATCGCCTGCGCCGAGGTAGCGGCCGATGATGGCCTGCCCGGCGATGGCGATCGCGTCCAGGGCGAAGGCGAGCAGGCTCCAGAGCGAGAGGATGATCTGGTGCGCGGCGATGTCCTTGTCCCCGAGCCGGGCGGCGACCGCAGTGGCGATCATGAGGACAGCTCGCAGCGAGAGCGTACGGACCAGCAGGGGGACTCCTGCCTGGGCCGAGGCGCGTATGCCGGCTGCGTTCGGCCGCAATGAGGCGCCGTGTCTGCGTGCACCGCGGATGACGACGTAGAGGTAAGCGACAGCCATGCCGGCCTGGGCGATGACCGTGCCCCAGGCGGATCCCGCGATGCCCAGATCGGCGCCGTAGACGAGGCCTACGTTCAGGGCGCCGTTGGCGATGAAGCCCGCCACGGCGACGTACAGAGGGGTCTTCGTGTCCTGGAGGCCGCGCAGTACGCCGGTGGCGGCGAGAACGACGAGCATGGCCGGGATGCCGAGCGCCGAGATCCGCAGATAGGTCGTGGCGTAAGGGGCCGCGGTGTCCGAGGAGCCGAAGAGAGCCACGAGGGTGGGTGCGGTGGGAATGACGACGGCCACGACGGCCGCGCCCAGTAGCAGGGCGAGCCAGATGCTGTCCATGCCCTGGCGGATGGCGGCCCGCAGATCTCCGGCTCCGACGCGCCGGGCGACGGCGGCCGTGGTGGCGTAGGCCAGGAAGACGAAGACACTCACGGCGGTGACGAGGAGTGCGGAAGCGATCCCGAGACCGGCCAGTTGCGCCGTGCCGAGGTGGCCGACGACAGCCGTGTCGACCATCAGGAAGAGAGGCTCGGCGACGAGCGCGCCGAAGGCGGGAACGGCCAGCGTGACGATCTCGCGATCATGTCGACGTCGGGTGGCCCTGGGGGTCACGGGAGCCTGTGTCATGACCACCTATCCAACCTTCCACAGGTAATAGATGAAGTAAGTCAGTGACCATTACATCATGCCTCGTCGGGTGCGCTCTCGTGCACTGACTGTGATGATCTTGATCCGGTCGAGGAAGTTTTTCTTCTGCACAGCCGGTGGATGGTAAAGATGCAGGTCAGATGGGGTGCGACGAAAAGAGCGAGGTCTTGTTCACAGGGCTGTCCACCGAGTCGTGCACAGGTTTCGCGGGGTTCTCCACAGCATCTGGGCCGTCGTCCACATGGCCTGTGGATAACCAGATTGGCTGACGGTGCCGACGGGCCTACGGTGGTGCGGCGCCCGTTCCTCGGCAGATCACGAAAAGCTCGCAAAACCGACGCGCCAGAACCGGAGTTGGGCCTCTTATTTGTCAGTGTCGTGCCGTAGAAATGAGAAGCACGGCGAGGTCCGCTCGGCGGACGGGAGGAGGTCGCTCGGTGAGCATTTCCGAGCCCCTGGACGACCCGTGGGCCGACAGCGGGCCCAGTGATCGTCTGCCCTCTTCCCGCCGCCGTGACGACGGCGGCCGGAGCAGGGACGACCGGCACGACCGCGGCCGGGACAACGGGGAGTGGGAGGGCGGAGGCTCGGCCTTCGAGCGCGTCCCACCCCAGGACCTCGACGCCGAGCAGTCGGTTCTCGGCGGCATGCTGCTGTCCAAGGACGCCATCGCCGACGTGGTGGAGATCCTCAAGGGCCCCGACTTCTACAAGCCGGCGCACGAGACCATCTATCAGGCGATCCTCGACATCTACGCCAAGGGCGAGCCCGCCGACCCCATCACCATCGCCGCCGAACTCACCAAGCGCGGCGAGATCACCAAGGTCGGCGGCGCCTCCTATCTGCATACCCTCGTCCAGACCGTGCCCACGGCGGCGAACGCCGAGTACTACGCGGAGATCGTCCACGAGCGCGCCGTTCTGCGCCGCCTGGTCGAGGCCGGCACCCGAATCACCCAGATGGGATATGCGGCCGACGACGACGTCGACGAGATCGTCAACAGAGCCCAGGCCGAGATCTTCGCGGTCACCGAGCAGCGCACCACCGAGGACTATCTGCCCCTCGGCGACATCATGGAGGGCGCGCTCGACGAGATCGAGGCGATCGGTTCACGTTCGGGGGAGATGACCGGTGTGCCGACCGGCTTCACCGACCTCGATCAGCTCACCAACGGCCTCCACCCAGGTCAGATGATCATCATTGCGGCCCGTCCCGCCATGGGTAAGTCCACCCTGGCGCTGGACTTCGCGCGCGCTTGTTCGATCAAGCACAACATGCCGAGCGTGATCTTCTCGCTCGAAATGGGTCGCAACGAGATCGCGATGCGTCTGCTGTCGGCCGAGGCACGCGTGGCCCTGCACCACATGCGCTCCGGCACGATGACGGACGAGGACTGGACGCGGCTGGCCCGCCGGATGCCGGACGTCTCGGCCGCGCCGCTCTACATCGACGACTCCCCGAACCTGTCGATGATGGAGATCCGCGCCAAGTGCCGACGGCTGAAGCAGCGCAACGACCTGAAGCTCGTGATCATCGACTATCTGCAGCTCATGCAGTCCGGTGGCAAGCGATCCGAGAGCCGTCAGCAGGAAGTCTCGGACATGTCGCGAAACCTGAAGCTGCTGGCCAAGGAGCTGGAGCTGCCGGTGATCGCGCTCTCCCAGCTCAACCGTGGTCCCGAGCAGCGCACGGACAAGAAGCCCATGGTCTCCGACCTGCGTGAGTCGGGATCGATCGAGCAGGACGCGGACATGGTGATCCTGTTGCACCGCGAGGACGCGTACGAGAAGGAGTCGCCGCGCGCCGGCGAGGCCGACATCATCGTCGGCAAGCACCGTAACGGCCCGACGGCCACGATCACGGTCGCCTTCCAGGGCCACTACTCACGGTTCGTGGACATGGCACAGACCTGACCCGGGGAAATGTAGGGTCTCAGATTTCGTGGCACAGTCTCAGCCGCGATGGCACAACGGTGGCACTTATGCCGCCATCGTGAGACTCCCTGGTCGGAGCTGTCCGGTCTCAGTGAAGCGGGGCCTGTCGCACTCATCTGCGTGCTGACCGTGCCGTGTACGGGGCGGGGACAGGTTTGAGTGAGACGGTGTCCCGCTTTGGGGTGGCTCTTGTCTCGCTACAGGTGGCTTGTCTCATTTCAGTGGACATCGTCCTGGTGTGGATGATCAGGGGAAGTCGCAGAGCGGCAGGCACAGGGCAGTCGATTTCGAGGTGGCCTGGGTTCAGGGCGGGGTCGAGGTACGCGGGTCGCTGGCGGACGTGACGGAGCTGGCCTTCGAGGAGGCCGATCCGGTACGGGAGTTCCCGTCGTACCGGGGGCAGAGGAACTTTCCGGGCTTGTACTGGGCGGCCACGATGCTGCGGCACGTGGGGTTCGAGTCCTGGCTGGAGCGGGATCATGCGATCTCGATGGACTTCGACCCGCGCGTCATGTGGTTCGCGTCGCAGCCGTTCTGGCTGTCCTGGACGTCGCCGGAGGGGGTGCGGCTGTCCCACGCGCCGGACTACTTCGCCCGGCGGACCGACGGAACGGCCGTGGTGGTGGACTGCCGGCCGGAGGCTCGCCGGAGCAAGCCGAGGGACCTGGCCAAGTTCGCCGGTACGCAGATGGCGTGCGAGGCCGTGGGCTGGGACTTCCAGCTCGTGGGCGAGATCGACCGGGTGCGGGTGGCGAACCTGCGGTGGCTTGCCGGGTTTCGTCATCCGCGTTTCGCCCAGGCCGGGTTGGAGGAAGTGGTCGGGGCCGCCTTCGCCGTTCCAGGACCACTGGTGGGCCAGGCAGCGCAGGTCGGTGACCCGATCCTGGTGCTGCCGGTCGTCTTTCATCTGCTGTGGTGCGGACGGCTGACGACAGACCTGTCGCGCCCCTTGGGTGATCACTCTTTGGTGAGCCGGGTGGAGGGCTGATGACCGAGCACGAGCGGCCCAAGGGCGTGTTGCGGGTGGGCGACCGTGTCCGGTTCGAGGACCGGGTCCACACAGTGGTGGGTCTGTCGGGCACGACGGTCCGCCTGCTCGACGAGCACAACAGCGCGAGCATGGTGATGTTCGCCCACCTGATGGCGTCAGAAGGGTTCGAGCTGCTGGACTCAACGGCACCCACGCCGGGGCTTCCGCCCTTCGGCCTGTTGGACACCGTTCCCGAAGTGGCCCTGCGCAAGGCCCGGTTCTATGAGAAGCACCTGATCGAGGTGGAGACCGGGCTCCCTCCCGAGGCGCCGAAGGGAGCTGTTCCTCGGCCTGAGTACGACCCGCAGTGGCGAACCGTGAACGAACGCGTCGTGGCCAAAGCGGCCGAGTTGACCGCAGCAGGCAACGAGGTGTCGGACCGGACCCTGTTCCGGCTGAGGTCGAAGTGGCGGGACGAGGGGCTCTGGGGGCTGGTGGACCGGCGAGCCACCCGGCTGTCCATGGCGCCGGGCATCGGGCGGGTGGACGAGCGCCTGGTCGAGGCGGTGCTGGAGGTCCTGACCGCGCAGGAGGATTCCTCGTCGGGGACCCGCACCCGCGTGATCCGGCTGGCCGAGAAACTCGTCGCCGAGCGGCACGGGGAGGGCACGGTCCCACTGCCGTCGAGGGCGACGTACTTCCGGCTGCTCAAGTCGCTTTCCGAGGGGCGTCACAGCTTCGGGGCGGCCACGACCCGGCGCTCTCTGGCCGGGCGCCCGGAGGCTCCGTTCACTCCGACGCTGGCCGCCAGGCCCGGTGAGGTGGTGCAGATCGACACCACTCCGCTGGACGTGCTGGCCGTCCTGGACGACGGCGTGACCGGCCGGGTTGAGCTGACGATCGCGGTCGATGTCGCCTCGCGCACCATCTGCGCGGCGATCCTGCGTCCGGCCGGAACGAAGGCCGTGGATGCCGCACTGCTGCTGGCGCGGATGCTGGTGCCCGAACCGATGCGGCCCGGCTGGTCGGACGCCCTGCGGATGTCCGCCTCGCTGATCCCGCACGCCCGGCTGATGAGCGTGGATGCCCGTCTGGAGCACGCCGCGGCACGTCCGGTGATCGTCCCGGACACGATCATCGTGGACCGGGGCAAGGTCTTCGTCTCGGACACGTTCGTCGCGGCCTGCCGTTCGCTGGGCATGTCCTTCCAGCCCGCACGGCCGGCCACGCCGACGGACAAGGGAATCGTGGAACGGACTTTCGAATCGATCAACACGCTGTTCTGCCAGCATGTCGCTGGATATGTCGGCTCCGACACCACCCGCCGCGGCCGCGACGTCCAGGCGGTCTGGACGATCGCGGAACTTGCCGATCTCTTCCACGAGTGGGTTATCGCCCGGTGGCAGACCCGACCGCACGATGCTCTGCGCAGTCCGTTCCTGCCGGGCAAGGCCCTCTCGCCGAACGAGGTCTACGCCATGCTGGTCTCCCGCACCGGCTACCTGCCGGTCTGTCTCGACGGTGACGACTACATCGAGTTGCTGCCCGTCGAGTGGCGGAAGATCAACGACTACGGCATCACGCTCGACTACCGCACCTACGACTGCCGGGAGTTGGGCTCCTACCGGCGCCAGCCGTCCGGAGTGGACACCAAGGGCAACCTATGGGAGGTCCATTACGACCCCTACGACCTCTCGCATGTCTGGGTACGCGACACCCGGGCCGGAGGCTGGATCACCGTTCCCTGGACCCGGCTGGGCACGGTCTCCGCGCCGTTCGCCGACTTCACCTGGCGCCATGCCCGAGCCGTGCTGGCCGCCAAGGGCGCCGACGACTCCGACGAGGACGCCATCGCCGTCGTCATCGATGACCTGCTGACCCGCGCCGGGAGCGGGCCCGACCGGCGCATCGCCGCCCGCACCAAGGCGGCAACTGCCGTTCCCGCGCTGCCGCAGGCACGGCGCGAACCCCAGCCGGAGACGGACGAGGAACCTGACGGCGAGGGCGAGATCGCCCAGGTCATCCCGTTCGGTGTGTTCGATGCCTTCACCGATGGGAGTCGCTGATGACGCACTTCCTGGAGCCGGAAGAGGTCGACCACCCGCTGACGACGAAGGAGGGCTGGACCGCCTTCACCGCGGAGGCCACCACTCCGCCGGCTGTCTTGGCGCCCGCGGCCCTGCAGCGGCTCAGCGAGGCGGAGCGAACCGCCTACGACCAGGCTCTGGAGGACTATCACGCGCAACTCGTCATCGTCTCCACGCCGACGATCCGCCATGTCACCGCGACCGGACGCAAGCGCATCGTGCTCAACCGGCACCAGCACTCCGCGCGCCGCGGACTGATCGTCTCGGGCCCCGCCGGGACCGGGAAGACCACCGCCATCACTCAACTGGGCAAGAACTACGAACAGTTGGGACGGCGCCGCGGCGAGATCATGCCGGAATCCCTGCCGGTCGTCTACGTCACCGTCCCGCCCGCGGCCACCCCGAAAATGCTGGCCATCGAGTTCGCACGATTCATCGGCCTGCCGCTGCCCTCGCGCTTCAGCCAGGTCGAAGTGACCAACAAGGTCTGCGATCTGCTCTGCACCCTCGGCTGCCGTCTCGTGCTCATCGACGAACTGCACAATCTCGACATCGGTACGCGGGTGGGCGCCGAGGCATCCGACCAGATCAAGTACCTGTCCGAGCGCATCCCCGCGACGTTCGTCCTGGCCGGCGTCGAGGGCACCGGACTATTCGCCGGACGCCGCGGCGGACAGATCGCCAGCCGTTACACCCTCATTCCCACCAGCCCGTTCCACCACAAGACCGAGGAACAGCGCGGCTCCTGGTGTTCTCTCGTGGTGACTTTGGAGGAGTCCCTGCGGCTGCGAGCCCACCGGCTGGGGACGCACCGTCCTCGTCGATGTCGAGGGCGCCACCGGGCCGGGGCTCGCCTCGCCGCCCCTGGTTCCCGAGACGCTGGTGGTCGATCACGGCAAGGTCTACGTCTCCGAGCATCTGACGAGTGTCTGCCGTCGGATAGGCATTTCGATCCAACCAGCGAGGCTGCGAACGGGCCGGGACAAAGGGCCGGTGGAGCGCTATTTCCGCACGCTGCGCGAGGGCCTGCTGCAGGCCCTGCCCGGCTACAAAGGTCCCGACATCCACTCCCGTGGCGAGAGCCCGGAAGACGACGCGTTCTTCTTCCTCGACGAGTTGGAGGCGATCATCCGGGAGTGGACCGCGACGGTCTACCACAGCCGGCCGCACTCCAGTCTGGTCGATCCAGGCATGCCGGGGCTGCGGATGTCCCCGGCGAAGATGTTCGAGCACGGGATGGCCAGGGCCGGCTACATCGAGGTCCCCCGCGACCGGGACCTCGCCTTCGAGTTCCTGAAGACCGAGTGGCGCACGATCCAGCATTACGGCGTGGAGATCGGCCACCGTCGCTACAGCGGCCCGGGCCTGCCCGATCCCGGGATCCGCAGTCCCTACGACGGCCTGGTGAAGAACGGCTGGCCGTTCCAGGTCGACCCCGACGACATCACTCGCATCTACTTCCGCGACTCTGGTCGTCACTGGCAGACGTTGACCTGGGAGCACGCGCCGTCGGCGCGGATGCCGCTGAGCGAGGACGCGCTGGCCTTCGCCCGGAAGCTGGCCGCCGTGAAATACCGCTACCCCGACGACCGGCTCGCCGTCGCCGACCTGCTGGAACGCTGGAACCTCGGGCTGGGCACCACACTCGCCGAACGGCGCATGGCCCTGCGGCTCTCGCGTGAACAGGCCGCCATCGACCTCCCCGACACCGAGCAGGAGGCGGTCGTTTCTCTTCCGTCGGTACGCGAAGCCCTGGGCCACGACGACGGACCGTCAGAGGCCGAAGCCCGGGAGCCGGTGGCTGAGACGGGCGATGACGACGAGGCCGACCTCGAAGACCTCGCCCAGGAGAGCGACTTCTACGCGGACGCCCTGGAGGACGTGTGACTACGGCCAGTCTGCCGAACCTGGGAAACCTGGCGCTGTCGCGGAAGGAAGACTTCAAAGTGTTCGCCGAGGCTGCCTGCCGCGACCAGCCCCCGGTGCTGAACCGGACTCAGTTGAACGCCTTGAGTGAACCGGCAAGAGCCGATTACGACCGTCGGCGGCGTGAGTGGCACGCGAACCTCGGACCGATCAAGACACCTCAACTGGCCGAACTGCACAGTGACTTGTGGGACATCGTCGACAGCAACCAGCAGGACGGGGACAAAGCCAAGGGAGCAGTGGCCGTCGACGCCTTCCCGGGTCTGGGCAAGACCACTTCGGTGCTGGCCTTCGCGCGTAAGTTCCACCGCAGGGAGATCGCCGAACAGGGAGAGTTCACTGCGGCCGGCCATGAGCGCTGGCCCGTCTGCAGGGTCGGGCTCACGGGCAACACCGGTATGAAGGATCTCAACCGGTCCCTGGTGGAGTTCTTCGGCCACCCCGGCCGTATCCGCGGAACCACCGCTCAGCTCGGGCAGCAGGCCCTGGACTGCGTTCTGTCCTGTGAGGTCCGTGTCCTGGTACTCGACGACCTGCACTTCTTGAAGTGGGGCAAGACGAACGGCATCGAGGTCAGCAACCACCTCAAGTGGATCGCCAACGAGTTCCCCGTGACCCTGGTGATGATCGGCGTCGGTCTCGCCGGGAAAGGTCTGTTCAGCGAGGGGGACAAGCAGAGCGATTCCGCCCTGGCCCAGACGGGCCGTCGCACCACCCGCCTGGGCATGCCTCCCTTCGCCATCAAGACCGAGAAGGGACGGCAGGCCTGGCGGCAGATGCTGCTGACCCTCGAACAGCGCGTTGTTCTCGCGGACAAGTACCCCGGCATGCTCGCCGACGACCTGTCCGACGACCTCTTCGCCCGCAGCACCGGGCACATCGGATCGCTTATGACGCTGATCAACCGCGGCTGCCAGCGCGCCGTCCGCAGCGGCGCCGAATGCCTCAGCCGCGATCTGCTCGCCGGAGTGAAGAACGACGAGGCATCCGAAAACGCCCGCCAGGAGCTCGAAGCCGCCCTGCAGACAGGACGCCTGACCAGCCGCCCTCAGACTGGCCGCGGGAAAGCGGCATGACGGCCGCACCGAGGACACTGCCACTCAGACTGCAGCCTGCTGAAGGAGAAGCTCTCGATTCCTGGCTGGAAGCCCTGGCCCACCGGCATCACAGCCCCCTTGGGAACCTGCTGGAGGCTCTTGGTCTGCCTTCGCCCAAAGGTCAGCAAGCTCCGCGGTGCTCCAGCCCAACGGAGCGGACGATCAAGCTGAGGCCGCATGAGATTTCGTCCATCGCGCACGCGACGGGTGTCGAGCCAGCGCGGATCGCTCGCATGACGCTCGCCCATTTCCACGGGAGGGCCCTCCTTTTGAGGGAGCGCCAGCCCCGCGTCAACCGCCACATTCTATGGGGCCGTGCCTCAGGATCACGATTCTGCCCGGACTGCCTTGCCTCCTCCGGCGGGAGGTGGCAACTGACCTGGCGCCTCGGATGGTCCTTCGCCTGCGTCCACCACCTGCGGCTCCTCGCTGACGCCTGTCCCTGCTGCGGCAACACGCAACGAGACCGGCCCCATCAGCGCACGGAGATCCCCCACCCCGGACGCTGCCGAAGAGCCGGGAATTGTGAACCGGATGATCGCCGTTCAGCCCTCTGCGGTCACGACCTCACCGACGTCTCCACGCTCACACTGCCTGCCGGGCACTTCGCGCTGCGAGCGCAGACTCTGATCCTGGACGCGATCACCTCCGGAGCCGCCCAGTTCGGCGTCTACGCGAGGTCACCTCAACCAGTGGCCGTCGCTCTGGCCGACGTCCGTACGGTCGCGAGCCGACTCCTGGCCACCGCCAACTCCGAAGAACTGTCGTCCGTAGTCCCTGGGGACCTGATCGACGAGCACCTGTCCGTTCCCCGCGGACGCCGCATGGCGCTCAAACGACCAGGTTTCATGGCACCGTCCACCGCGGTCAGCACCGCCGTCGCGATCACAGCAGTCCTGAAAGCCCTGAGTGAACCGGACATCCAGCAGGCCGGCAGCATCATGCGTGACCTCCTCCGGGCGATGGAACGAGAAGACCGGGCAGTTACCGCGAGCGACATCTACCACTGAGCGACTCTGTCGGGAATCTTGAGGATGGGCAGTTAACGATCGTGACGTTGCGTCAGGCTCGTTGGAACGTTCCGCCCTCGTTCCCCAGGAGCCCGATGTGTCCCTCCAGCCTCACTCCGGAGCCGAGATCCCGCCGCTGACCGCCCGGGTTGCCCGCGCGGCCAACCCCAAAGGCACCACCGCGATGTGGATCCGCGACCGCCTCGACGGCCTCTGGAGCGACGAGGACTTCACCGCCTGGTACCCGCGTGACGGCCGACCTGGGCTCTCACCCGCCCAACTCGCCACCGTCTGCGTGCTGCAGTACGCGATGAACCTCTCCGACCGCCAGGCCGCCGAGGCAGTGCGCTGCCGAATCGACTTCAAGTACGCCCTCGGCCTGGACCTGGACGATCCCGGCTTCCACCACAGCGTCCTGTCCGACTTCCGCGACCGGCTCGCCGAAGGCGACCGCGCCGACCGGCTACTGGGCCTCGCACTCACCCGGATCCGACGGGCCGGCCTGCTCAAAGGGCGGGTCACGCAGCGCACCGACTCCACCCACGTCCTGTCCGCCGCACGGGAGCTGACCCGCCTGGAGCTGGCGTGCGAGGCGGTCCGCGCCGTGCTGGAAGAGGCGGCCCGCGACGCGCCAGAGGTGCTGGACGAGCTGGTCACCGCCGAATGGGCCCAACGCTACGGCCGGCCGGTTCGCCTGTGCTCCCAGCCCAGCCACCCCGTCGCCCGCCTGGAGCAGGTGGGCAACGACGCCCGCGAACTGCTGTACCGTCTCGACGCCCGGTTCCCCGGCGGCGCTCCGGCGCAGGCGAACGTGCTCCGAACGATCCTGGTGCAGCACTTCTTGGTGGATGCCAAGGGGCGGTTCAGGCCGCGCACGAAACGCGACGGCCAGCCGCCCTCCCGAGTCCGAATCGAATCCCCGTACGAGACCGAGGCCCGCTGCACCATGCGCGGTGACACACGCTGGACCGGCTACCTCGTGCACCTGACCGAGACCTGCGACGACAAGCGGGTCAACATCATCACCGACGTGGCCACGGCCGTCTCCAGCGCGGACAGCCAGGCGCTGCCCGGCATCCACGCCCGCCTCAGGCGACGGCGTCTACTGCCGAATCGGCACTTGGTCGACGGCGGCTACACCTCCGTGGCCGGCATGGACGAAGCCGCCCGCCTGCACCGCGTCACCCTGATCGGGCCGCTTCCGCCCAGCACCACCCCGCAGCACCGGGCAGGGGACGGCTTCGGCCGGGAGAACTTCATCATCGACTTCGACCAGCGCGAGGTGACCTGCCCCAACGGGCAGGTCAGCGGCAACTGGCAGGACCTGCCGACAGTCGAGCCGACCAAGGTCACAGTCCGGTTCGACGCCCGCCAGTGCGGCCGCTGCCCCGAGCGGGCCAAGTGCACTCCGGGCCGGTTTCGCAGCCTGTACTTCCCGACACGGCGCCTGTACGAACTCCAGGTCAAGAACCGGGCCGATCAGCAGGATGCGGACTGGCGCCGGCTCTACAGGCGGCGCTCGGGGGCCGAGGGCACCATCGAGGAGTTCGCGGACGGCCACCGCGGACGCCGGTGCCGCTACCGCGGCCTGGCCAAGACGCACGTCCAGCACGTCCTGACCGCACTCGCGATCAACATCGAGCGGCTGAGCCTTCAAGAACCCGCCGACAGCTCGTACCGGCCCCGCCCTCCCACAGCATTCCAGCAGTACCTCGACGCACGCGACTTACCCCGGCCGCTGTGGTGGCGCCAAGGGAAGTGACGCCCGTCCTCAAGATCCCCGACAGAGTCGCTCACTGCCCACTGCCCACTGCCCACTGCCCGCAGTCCGCCAGACGGGGGTTTCGCCAAGTGGGGTGAGGGGCCTAGTACCCCTGGTACCCACCCCGCTGCTGGCCGTTCTCGTCGACGATCTGAGTGGTGGGGGGCGGTACCACGACCCGCCTCCGCTTGGCGATGCTGCTGAACGTCGCGACGCCGATGAGTCCGACGATCATGAAGATGATGCCGACCAGGTCGAGGTTGACGCCCTGCATGTCCCAGTCGGTGGCGAACGTGAGGATGGCCCCCACCGCGATCAGAATGATGCACCCGCCCAGGCCCATGAGTGTTCCCTCCCAGTGTCCGGTTGGGTCGGCCGGTCGTTCCGGTCGTTCGGTCCTACCGGTGGCTACCGGGTACCCGGAGGGGCCGTTCAGTAACAGCAGTTGAGGGTCGGGCCCTACGGGTCAGCCCTCCAGGAAGGACACCAGGGCGTTCGCGAGGAGGTAGGGGTCCTTCGCGCCGCACAGCTCGCGGACGCTGTGCATCGAGAGGATGGCGACGCCGATGTCGACGGTGCGGATGCCGTGCCGGGCGGCGGTGATGGGGCCGATGGTGGTGCCGCAGGGCATGGAGTTGTTGGAGACGAACGTCTGGAAGGGCACGCCGGCCTTCTCGCAGGCGGCGGCGAAGACGGCACGGCCCGAACCGTCCGTGGCGTAGCGGTTGTTGACGTTGACCTTGAGGATCGGGCCGGCGTCCGCGCGGGGGTGGTGCGTCGGGTCGTGGCGCTCCGCGTAGTTGGGGTGGACGGCGTGCCCGGTGTCGGAGGAGAGACAGACCGAGCCGGCGAGGGCACGGGCACGGTCCTCGTAGGAGCCGCCGCGGGCGAGGACCGAGCGCTCCAGCACCCCGCCGAGCAGCGGGCCGTCCGCACCGGTGTCGGACTGGGAGCCGTTCTCCTCGTGGTCGAAGGCGGCGAGGACGGGGATGTACGGAAGGTCGTCACCGGAGGTGGCGACCGAGGCGAGTGCGGCCGTACCGGCGTGCACGGAGAGGAGGTTGTCCATGCGGGGACCGGCGAGCAGTTCGTTGTCGCGGCCCAGATAGGCGGGCGGTTCGACGGAGTGGGTCATCAGGTCCCAGCCGGTGACCTCGCCCTTGGGGAGACCCGACTCCTCCTCCAGGAAGGCGATCAGATCGCCGTCGCGGACGTCGTCGCCGAGGCCCCAGACGGGCTGGAGATGACGCTGCTTGTCGAGCTTGAGGCCGTCGGAGGTGACGTTGCGGTCGAGGTGGATGGCGAGTTGGGGGACGCGCAGGAGGGGTCTGTCGACGTTGACGAGACGGCTGCCGCCGTCGCGCAGGGAGAGCCGGCCGGCGATACCGAGGTCGCGGTCGAGCCAGGAGTTCAGCAGCGGGCCGCCGTAGATCTCGACGGCGATCTGGCGCCAGCCGTGGGCGCCGCTGTCGGGGCGGGGTTTGACCCGCAGATTGGGGGAGTCGGTGTGGGCACCGACGATACGGAAGGGGGTGTGGGGGTGAGCGCCCTCCGGCACGTACCAGGCGATGATCGCGCCGCCGCGCAGCACGTACCGGCCGCCCAGCGATCCGTCCCACGCGTCGGTCTCCGAGAGCTGCCGGAAGCCTGCCTTCTCCAGCCGTTCCGCGGCGCTCGCCACCGCGTGGTACGGGGTGGGGCTGCTCGCCAGAAAGGTCATGAGGTCGTCGGTGTGGCCGCGATCGAAGCGTGGGGGTGTGCGCATGGGGTTCACCTTAACGACGTACGAGAGCCCACTCCGGGGGATGGGAGCGGGCCCTCGTGGTGAGCGTGTGGAGGAAGGGACGCCGGACGGACGGGCAGGGTCCGTCCGGCGCCACGACCGGGGTGCGGCCGGAAAAGGGGTGTCTAGAACGCCGCCTCGTCCAGCTCCATCAGGTCCAGGTCGACGCCCTCGGAGATCTTGCGGGCGAGGGTGACGCCCGGGAGGACGTTGGCCGCGAAGAACTTCGCCGCCGCGATCTTGCCGGTGTAGAAGGCCACATCCTTGGCGGACACAGCCTTCGCGGAGGCGGTCTCCAGCTTCTCGGCGGCGACGGCGGCGCCCTTGAGGAGCAGGTAGCCGACGACCACGTCACCGGAGGCCAGCAGCAGACGGGTGGTGTTGAGGCCCACCTTGTAGATGTTCTTGACGTCCTGCTCGGTGGCGGCCAGGTCGGTGAGGAGGAGACCGACGATGGCCTCCAGCTCGACGGCGGCCTTGGCGAGGTGCTCGCGGGCGCCGTCCAGCTGCTCGCCGCCCTCGCCGAGCGCCAGGAACTTCTTGATCTCCTCGGCGAGGGTGTTCAGCGCGGCGCCCTGGTTGCGGACGATCTTCCGGAAGAAGAAGTCCTGGCCCTGGATCGCGGTGGTGCCCTCGTACAGGGTGTCGATCTTGGCGTCGCGGATGTACTGCTCGATCGGGTACTCCTGGAGGAACCCGGAGCCGCCGAAGGTCTGCAGCGACTGGGCGAGCTGCTCGTAGCCCTTCTCGGAGCCGTAGCCCTTGACGATGGGCAGGAGCAGGTCGTTCAGGGCCTCCAGGGCGGAGATGTCCTCGCCCGCGGCCTCCTTGACCTGGATCTCGTCCTGGATGGAGGCCGTGTAGAGGACGAGGGCGCGCATGCCCTCCGCGTACGCCTTCTGCGTCATCAGCGAGCGGCGGACGTCGGGGTGGTGGGTGATGGTGACCTTGGGGGCGGTCTTGTCCATGAAGTTCGCCAGGTCGGTGCCCTGGACGCGCTCCTTGGCGTACTCCAGCGCGTTCAGGTAGCCCGTGGACAGCGTGGAGATCGCCTTCGTGCCGACCATCATCCGGGCGAACTCGATGATGCGGAACATCTGGCGGATGCCGTCGTGCTTGTCGCCGATCAGCCAGCCCTTGGCCGGGTGGCGGTCGCCGAAGGTCATCTCGCACGTGTTGGAGGCCTTGAGGCCCATCTTGTGCTCGACGTTGGTGGCGTAGGCGCCGTTGCGCATCCCCAGCTCGCCGGTCTCGAAGTCGAAGAGGTACTTCGGGACGAGGAAGAGGGAGAGGCCCTTGGTGCCGGGGCCGTGGCCCTCGGGGCGGGCGAGGACGTAGTGGAGGATGTTCTCCTCCATGTCGTGCTCACCGGAGGTGATGAACCGCTTCACGCCCTCGATGTGCCAGGAGCCGTCCTCCTGCTGGATGGCCTTGGTGCGGCCGGCGCCGACGTCCGAGCCGGCGTCCGGCTCGGTGAGGACCATGGTGGAGCCCCAGGTCTTCTCGACGGCGATCCGGGCGATCTTCTTCTGGACGTCGTTGCCCTCGTCGTAGAGGATCCCGGCGAACGCCGGACCGGAGGCGTACATCCACACGGCCGGGTTCGCGCCGAGCAGCAGCTCCGCGTACGACCAGATCAGGGAGCGCGGGGCGGTGGTGCCGCCGATCTCCTCGGGCAGGCCGAGCCGCCAGTACTCGGAGTCCATGAAGGCCTTGTAGCTCTTCTTGAAGGAGGCCGGCACCGGAGCGGTGTTGGTCTCCGGGTCGAAGACCGGGGGGTTGCGGTCGGCGTCGACGAAGGACTCGGCCAGCTCGTTCTCGGCGAGACGGGCCAGCTCCTCCAGGATGCTCTTGGCGGTGTCCGTGTCCATCTCCGCGAACGGGCCGGTGCCGTACAGCTTGTCGCGCCCGAGCACCTCGAAGAGGTTGAACTCGATGTCGCGGAGATTCGACTTGTAGTGCCCCATGGCGACGGCTCCGTAAGAGGGATCGGCGAGGCACTGGATCCTCGCGCTGGTTCACGTACCAACAAGTAGCTTGTATGTCGATGATGCTACCCATCAGTAATAAGAAGCAACCCCGAGCGGTCCATCTGTGACTCGTTACGCTTTGCCGCATGTACGGCTACGACCAGAGCGCCGGCCCTCAGCAGCAGTACGCCCCGCCGCCGCAGCAGCAGATGTCCGGGCAGATGCCCGGCGGCCAGATGGGGGGCGGCTACGGGCAGCAGGCACCCCTGTACCCGGAGCCGTCCCCGCCCTCCCTCGCGGACGCGGTGCGGGCCTTCACCACCGGGCAGCTGGCGGCGGAGGACTTCCAGCAGGTCTTCGCCACCTCCAAGGTGTACTGCCCGCGCGGTGACAACCCCGGGTTCCTGGCGCTGCACAACACGCAGCAGCCGGTGATCCCGATGTTCACCTCGCTCAAGGAGCTCCGCCGGTACGCAGGCAAGGAGTCCAAGTACTTCGTGATCACCGGTGCGGAGGTGATCGATCTGCTGCCGACCGGGTACGGCTTCGTCCTCGACATGGAGGGGGAGCACCGGATGGTGTTCGACGCGAAGGCGGTGGAGCAGATGGTGGAGTTCGCGATGCGGCGGATGTATGGCTAGACGCCATTGCTTCGCGGACGGGTGACTCCGTCGGTCGGGCCGGGTTCGGGTTCGGGGCGGGGGGTCGCGGTTCGTCGCGGGCTGCGGGTCTGTGGGGGTTGTTCGCGCAGTTCCCCGCGCCCCTTGGGTGGGCTGCGGCTGGGCCATGTGGGTTTGCTGAACCGTTTCTTCCGGTCTCTTGGGTCCCCTACTGTCGCCGCTGGCCTCTGTGGCCGGCGGCGTTCTGTTGCCCGGGTCGTTAGGGAATGGGATGCGGGCTGTGTGTGTTGGGCCTGGCAGAAAGTTCAATAATCAACTAAACTGAGCGCACAAGGAGGTACCGACATGCCTGCAGTGACCGTCGAGAACCCGCTGATCCTGCCCCGTGTCGCCGCACCGACCGACGCGGTGGCCCGTCCGGTGCTCACCGTGACGACCGCGCCCAGTGGTTTCGAGGGCGAGGGCTTCCCGGTCCGCCGTGCGTTCGCCGGGATCAACTACCGCCACCTCGACCCGTTCATCATGATGGACCAGATGGGCGAGGTGGACTACGCGCCGGGAGAGCCGAAGGGCACCCCCTGGCACCCCCACCGAGGCTTCGAGACCGTCACCTACATCATCGACGGGGTCTTCGACCACCAGGACAGCCACGGTGGTGGCGGCACCATCACCAACGGCGACACCCAGTGGATGACTGCCGGCTCGGGTCTGCTG
This sequence comes from Streptomyces phaeolivaceus, assembly GCF_009184865.1. NCBI lineage: Bacteria > Bacillati > Actinomycetota > Actinomycetes > Kitasatosporales > Streptomycetaceae > Streptomyces > Streptomyces phaeolivaceus. The sequence continues at coordinate 5,205,600 of NZ_CP045096.1, forward strand.
CACATCGAGGCGCCGCCGGAGTCCCTCGTCGTGTCCGGTGGTCTCTTCCACGGCATCCAGCTGTGGGTGAACCTGCCGGCCCGCGACAAGATGATGGCCCCCAAGTACCAGGACATCCGCGGCGGCCAGGTCCAGCTGCTCACCACCCCGGACGGCGGCGCGCTGCTCCGCGTCATCGCCGGTGAGCTGGACGGCCACGAGGGGCCGGGGGTCACCCACACCCCGATCACCCTGCTGCACGCGACCGTCGCTGCGGGCGCGGAGATCACCCTGCCGTGGCGCGAGGACTTCAACGCCCTGGCGTACGTGCTGGCCGGGCGCGGCAGCGTCGGTGTGGACCGGCGCCCGATCCACCTCGGTCAGACGGCCGTCTTCGGCGCGGGCTCCTCGATCACCTTCCGCGCGGAGGAGCAGCAGGACTCCCATGCGCCCGACCTGGAGATCGTGCTCCTCGGCGGACAGCCGATCCGTGAGCCCATGGCCCACTACGGCCCGTTCGTGATGAACACCCGCGACGAGCTGCAGCAGGCGTTCGAGGACTTCCAGAAGGGGCGGCTGGGCACGATCCCGGCGGTTCACGGGATGACCGCCGAAGGGTTGTAGTCCCGGGAGGAAGCTCGAAAAGGCCCCGTCCGCATGTGGACGGGGCCTTTTCTTGCGGTAAACGCGGTAAATGTGGTGCACCTTCTCCAATCGGGCTTCTGGATTTCTCCGGGTTGCCTCGCTTTCGGGTGATCATGCCCACCCTGGAATTACTGGATGGGTTCATTCCCCGCGCGTAGATTCTGGCGTGTCCGCTCGATTCGGCCGGCTTGCGAAACGGGTGGCGCTCAGGGGGATACCGGCACGTCAGGCCCCGCGTTGGCCGACGGCCAGGGCGTGATTCGGCGTGCCCGTCGCCCCGCCGTACGAAGCTGCGAAGCAGGGGAACGGGGAGAGAGAAAATGGGCGCGGTGCTTGACGGGTGAATGCGCTGCCGGCACAGGGAATTCGGTCGGTCGGGCTGCGGAGACCGCCGGTCTGGTCTATTCCGATGGTGTGGACCCTCGTTCTCGGTCTGTGGGGAATGTCCCGGCAGAACAGCGTGTGGCGGGACGAGGCGGCGACCTGGCAGGTGGCGCGACGGTCGGCCGCCGAGATCTGGCATCTGCTGGGGCAGGTCGATGTCGTACACGGGTTCTACTACCTGCTGATGCACGGTCTCTTCGAGCGTTTCGGGCCCGGCACGACGACGCTGCGGCTGCCCTCGGTGCTGGCCATGGCGGTGGCGGCCGTCTGTGTGACGGTCGTCGGACGCCGGCTGGCCGGGGTCTGGGCCGGGCTGGGTGGCGGACTGGGGTTCGGGTTGCTGCCGGCCGTGCAGTTCCAGATGCAGGAGGGCCGTCCGTACGCGCTGATAGCGGCGGGCGCGGGAATCTCGACGCTGGTACTGGTGACCGTGCTCCAGCGAGAGGGAGAGGGAGAAGCGGAAGGGGAAGGGGAGGAGGAAGGAGAGCGGGACGGGAGGCGGGAGTGGGGTTCGGAGCGGTGGGGGCGGGGTGGCCGAGGGGCGCATTGGGTCGCGTACGGGAGTGCGGTCCTGGTGTGTGCGCTGCTGAACTGGCTGTCGCTACTGATTCTGCCCGCGCATGCGGCGACCCTGCTGTGGACGCGGGCCTCGCGAGCGACCTGGGTGCGCTGGGGCGGGGCCTCGGCGGTCGCCACGGCGGGTGTCCTGCCGTTGATCCTGTTCAGCCGGCGGCAGTCCGGCCAGGTCTCCTGGATACCGCCGCTGACCTGGCACATGCTGATCGGCCCGGCGGTCCTTCTGGCGATCGGCGCGCTGGGAGCGGTGCTCGACCGGTCACGGGCGGGGCGGCTGTCGGTGACGGCCGTCGGACTGCCGCTGCTGGCGGTGCCGCAGCTCGGGCTGCTCGGTCTCTCGCTGGTCCACCCCTTGTTCCTGGAGCGGTACGTCCTCTTCGGCATGCTGGGGCTGGCGCTCCTGGTCGGGGCGGCGCTGGACGCGGCGGTGCGGGGCGTCCGGCCACGGTTTCCACGGGCGGCGTCGTGGTTCGTTCCGGTGGTGGTCGCCGTCGCGGTGGTGGCGCTGTTGCCGCATTCGCTGGCCAAACGGTCCCCCGCCAGCCGGATCGACGACGTCCTGGCGACCGCCGTCGACGTGCGACGCCTGAAGCAGCCCGGCGACGCGGTGCTCTTCGCGCCGTCCGCCCGGCGCGACACCGCGCTGGTCTCCCCCGACGACTTCGCGGGGTTGCGGGACATCGCGCTGGCGCGGAGTCCGGCGGAGTCCGGGACGCTGAAGGGGGTGGAGTCGGACGCGGCCCGGATACGAGCCGCGATGCTCGCGGAGCGGCGGATCCTGCTGGTCACCGATACCCCTGGTGCGGGCCGGTCGCCGTCCGGGGTGAGGGACAGGGTGAAGGCCGCCGTGCTGGAGGAGCACTTCACGGTGGTGGCGGAGGAGCGGGGGCACGGGCGGCGGGTGCTCGTGTACGAGCGGCGATGAGCGGGCGGGGAGTCGTTGAATTCCGGTACGGTACGGCCGGGCCCGAAGCCGCAACTTGGATTTGCGACTTCGGGCCCGGCCTATGTGAGCCGCTTCGTCACGGCGTCAGTGCGTGACCGCGTGACCGCGTGACCGCGTGACCGCGTGACCGCGTGACCGCGTGACCGCGTGACCGCGTCACGGCAGGACGAAAACCGGTGCGCTGTCGACCGTGCGGCCTGCCGGGCGGACGCAGCCCTGTTCGAACAGCAGCTCCATGCAGTGGCGTACGCGCTCCTGCGACAGCCCCGTACGGGTCGCGATCTCCTCGACCCGGTAGGCGGCGCCTCCGTGGAGCAGCGCCGGTGCCAGATAGGCCGCCACGGTGTGGACGTCGTCGGTGACGACGAGGTTCTTCGCCTTCCAGTTGGCGAGGAGCTGCCGGGGTGTCAGCTCCGGCGCCGGGGAGGGGCGAGGACTGTCGGCCGGGTGCCTGAGAGCCTGGGCGATGTCCCGGAGGCTCCGGCTGATGTCCCTCAGGAGATCGTTGCGCACCTCCTGGAACGCAGTCAGCATCTCGTCCGCCCGGATGTTCCGCTCTTCCAGCCGGACGATGGCGTCGGCCACCTGTGGGGGCATGGCGTAGGCCGTGGTGCCGGTGGGGGTGGGTTGTACGGGGGACGGTTCGAGGGAGTAGGAGCCGTCGCGCTGGATGGTGGCGATGACTTCGGAGACCCAGGTTTTGAAGGGGGTGCACTCGGGTTTGGAGCAACCGTTGACGAGTGCGATGAGCCCGCGCAGGTTCACCATCTTCATCGACCTTTGCAGCCTGTGATCTGCAAGTTTGCGTGAGGTGTCTGTTGTATAGACGCCTTGTGCAATCTCATTCAGCCGCTTTGCGCAATCCGGTGCAACGTGCCAGATGAGCGCTTGACGCGTGTTCGCGTAGCCGAGGTCCGTGGCCACGTCCGCCGCTACGAACCAGTGCTCGCCGTCCGGGGTCGTCAGCCTTCGGATGCGTGCTCCCGTCGCCGCGAAGACGAAGTCGTTGATGTCGATCGCGTCCTGGTGTGCCGTCGGTTCTTCCGGCGGCGTGTTGTTCTGCTCGTGCATCGAGCATCACCTCCGCTTCGGAAGCCAGGCAGAGGGGGGTGCAACTCGTGTCCGTGGCAAGGATGTTCACTCGATGGGGGACAGGGCATCGATTCTGCGGTCGTCGTACGCCGTTTGAGGTCGGGTCACCCGGGCGGGGTGTCATCCCGTGGCAGGGGTGTTCGGGGCGTGGTCCGCTGGGGGTGTGCAGTTGCTCCCCGAACCCGTGCGGCGTGTGGCCGCGTGGTGTGCCGTCGTGCTGCTGGTGGCCGGGGTCGGGTATGTCGGGGTCCGCCTGTGCGTGGAGTTCCGGACGGCGGTGACGCCGGTGCTGCTCGCGCTGCTGGGGACCGCGCTGCTCGGGCCGTTGCACCGGAGGCTGGTGAAGGCGCGGGTGCATCGGTCGGTGGCGGCGGGGCTCACGTGCGTGGCCGTGGTCGGGGTGGTCGGCGGGGCCGTGTACATCGTGGTCGCGGCGCTCATCGAGACCGGCGATCAGATCATCGCCTCGCTGCGGAACGCGGCCGGGGATCTGACCTCGCGCTTCGGGGCGGCGGGGACCTCGCTGGACGATCTGGCCGCCAACGCGAAGGAGTTGCTCAGCAGGTTCGGGGGGACGGCGGCGTCCAACGTCATCAGCGGGGTGAGCGTCGTCGGGGAGGCCCTCGCCATGGCCGTACTCGCGCTGTTCCTCGTCTTCTTCTTCCTGCGGGACTCCCACCGGGCCGTGGACGTGATCCGGGCGCTGTCGCCGCGTGGGGGAGCGGACATGGTCGAGGCGATCGCGCGGCGGGCCTACGAGGGGGTCGAGGGCTTCATGCGCGGTACGACACTGATCGCGCTCATCGACGCGGTGTGCATCACGGTGGGGCTGTTGGTGCTGGATGTGCCGGGGGCGGTCGGGCTCGGCGCGCTGGTGTTCGTGGGGGCGTACATCCCCTATCTCGGGGCGTTCGTCTCGGGGGCGGTGGCCGTGCTGGTCGCGCTCGCGGACCGGGGGGTCGCGATCGCGTTGTGGGTGCTGGGGGTGGTGCTCGCCGTGCAGGTGCTGGAGGGGCATGTGCTGACGCCGGTCATCCAGAGCCGGACCGTGCAGATGCATCCGGCGGTGGTGATGCTCGCGATCACGGCTGGGGCTTCGGTGGCCGGGGTCCTCGGCATGTTGCTGGCGGTGCCGCTGACGGCGGCGGCGTTCGGGGTGGTGCATGAGCTGAGGGGGCGGTACGGGGCGGAGGGGGACGGGGATGGGTGAGGCGGTCGGGGACCGTGTCCCGCGCGGGGCGTGGTCAGCTCGGTAGCCGTCCGTCCGAGCCGTCCGGCGGTGTGGTCTCGTGCAGTTCGAACCAGATGCTCTTGCCGTCGCCCCGGGGGTCCACGCCCCAGGCGTCCGCGAGCATGTCCATGAGCACGAGGCCGCGGCCGGAGGAGGCGAGTTCGCCGGGGTGGCGTTTGTGGGGCAGGGCGTCGCTCGCGTCGGTGACCTCGACACGCATCCGGCGCCTTCCGCTCTCACCGGTCATCTCGGCGACGAGGAGCGCGTCGGCGTCGGTGTGGACGAGGACGTTGGTGAGCGTCTCGGAGACGAGGAGGACGGCGGAGTCGACCTGGTCGTCGCAGTTCCAGTCGTGGAGGAGTTCGCGTACCTGCTGGCGGGCGCCGGCGATGCGTTCGGGCTCCGCCTGGGCGATGGTCAGGGCGGTACGGCGTACGGGCGGGCGTACGGCCGAGGCGTCGTCGCGGTCGCATCCCTCGCTCTCCCGGCACAGCAGCAGCATCGCTATGTCGTCCTCGCGCCGGTCGGCGAGGGGGCCGGGCGTGTGGTGGGACGAGGGGCCGTGCACCCCCTGGACGAGCGCGTCGGCCAACGCCTCCAGCCGACCCGGCGCGAGACCGACGGGTTCCGGACGGGCCGGGGGGAGGGCGGCCGGCGCGAGCGGGGTCTGCCGGGGGGCCTTCGGCGCGCCGTCACCAGGTGCCGGTTGGCCCGGTTGGCCCGGTGCGAGGTCGCCGGGTTCCGGACGTCTCGGCGTGAGGTCGCCGGGTTCCGAGCCGTTGGGTGTGACGGCCCCACGCTGCGCGGCACCTGCCGCGAGTGTCGGTGTCTCCAGGCGACTCGTGTCCATGTCGACGAGCGGGCCCACGCTGTTCGCCCCGCCGCCGCCGCCGCCGCCGCCACCACCGGCACCGGCACCGCCACCGGCAGCGAGCCTGTCGGCCTCCACCCCGTCGGCGCCCGACCCCTCTCCGCCCAGTCCTTCTCCGCCCAGCCCCTCTCCCTCCAGGCCCTCAACAAGCGACCGCCCCTCCCCCGCCGCAGCCCCGGCCTCGGCCCCGTCGCCCGTTCCCGTGCCCGTCGGCGTCGCCGCCGTCCCCTGTGGGCTCGGGTCGAAGGACTCCAGGATCGTGCGGATGCGGCGCCAGCCGGTGTCGAGGTCGTGGCCGCCGGTTTCGATGAGGCCGTCGGTGCAGAGGAGCATGGTCTCGCCGGGTTCGAGGACCAGACGGGTGGTGGGGTAGTCGGCGTCGGGGTCGATGCCCAGGGGGAGGCCGCCCGGGGTCGGGCGGACGAGGACCGTGCCGTCGGCCATGCGGATCACCGGGTCGGGATGCCCGGCGCGGGCGATGTCGAGCACGCCGGACACCGGGTCGACCTCGACATAGAGGCAGGTCGCGAAGCGCAGGTCGGCCAAGGCGTCCGCGGAGGAGTTCGTGATCCCGTGCAGGAAGCGGGAGGCACGGGAGAGCACCGCGTCCGGGGGATGTCCCTCGGAGGCGTAGGCGCGCAGGGCTATCCGGAGCTGGCCCATCAGGCCGGCGGCGCGTACGTCGTGCCCCTGGACGTCGCCGATGACCAGGGCGAAGCGCCCGCTGGGCAGGGCGATCATGTCGTACCAGTCGCCGCCGACCTGGAGTCCGCCCCCGGTGGGGACGTACCGCGCGGCGACGCTCATCCCGGGTATCTCCGGGCCCAGCGTGGGCAGCATCGTGCGCTGGAGGCCGTCCGTCAGCTCGCGTTCGGTCTCGGCGGCGCCCGCCCGGGAGAGGGCCTGGGCGAGCATGCGGGCGACGGTGGTCAGGACCGAGCGCTCGTCGGGGGTGAAGGTGACGGGATGGGTGAAGCCCGCCATCCACGCGCCCATCGTGCGGCCGGCGACGGTCAGCGGCAGGAACGCCCAGGACTGGCGGTTGAACTGTTCCGCGAGCGGCCAGGCCGTGGGGTAGCGCGCCTTGTAGCCCTCGGGGGAGGAGAGATAGACGGCCCGGCCGGTGCGGACCACCTCGGCGGCCGGGTAGTCCGTCTCCAGCGGCATATGGGTGAAGGGGCCCTCGGCGCCCTGGTTGTGCCCGTGGTGTCCGATGACGGTGAGGCGGTCGGCCTCCACCCCGAAGACCGCGAGTCCGTCCGGTGAGAAGCCGGGCATCGCCAGGCCCGCCGCGACCCGCAGCACCTCCGCCGTGGACCGTGCCTCGGCCAGCGCCCGGCCCGCGTCCAGCAGGAACGCCTCGCGCGAGCGCCGCCAGTCGCCGGTGACGGACGGGGCGCGGGCGGCGGTCGCCGGTGAGGGCTCGGCGACCTCCTGGATGGTGCCGATCAGCTCGAAGGACTTGTGCACCGGGTCGAAGGTCGGCTTGGAACGGCTACGGACCGTGCGGAGCACCCGGCCCCGGTCGTCCATGACCCGGATCCGTACCTCGGCCAGGGTGTCCTCGGCGACGGCGAGCTGCACGACCGAGACGATCTCGTTCCAGTCGACGGGGTGCAGCCGGGCCCGTGCCCCGGCCTGGGTGAGCGTCGTCGGTTCCGTGGGCAGACCCAGGAGCCGGGCGGCCTCGGCGTCCAGGGTGACGGTTCCGGCAGCGCTGTCCCAGGTCCACAGTCCCGTCGCTAGGGCGGACAGGACGTCCCCCACAGTGGGCGGGGGCTCACCAGTGCGCATTGACCCACTCTAAGAACAGCTGATCGGACCGTGCCACCGAAGCCGTACCGGACACCGAGCGGGGCCGGAGGCCATGACGAACAACCACGACCGGCGGCGGCAACGGAGGTGACGACAATCGACGCTAGCGACAGTAACCGCTTACGGTCCTGCCCATGGCTATGACCGTGCGTATCCGGTCAGGGTTGCGTTCGCCGCTGGGGAGAGGGCCGGTCCGACAGTGGTAAATGGTGGGGTGGTGATCTCGGGGTGCCCGGTACCCTTGGCGTTGTTTCACGTGAAACATCGGCCAGATTCCCTACCCCACATCCCCGATCAGCGAAGGCTGGATGAACGACGATGCATCGGTACAGGTCCCACACCTGCGGCGAGCTCCGCGCCTCTGACGTCGGCACCGACGTCCGGCTGAGCGGCTGGCTGCACAATCGGCGCGACCTGGGCGGCATCCTCTTCATCGATCTCCGCGATCACCACGGCATCACGCAGCTGGTGGCCCGTCCGGGCACCCCGGCGTACGAGGCGCTGGACAAGATCTCCAAGGAGTCGACCGTCCGCGTCGACGGCAAGGTCGTCTCGCGCGGCGCCGAGAACATCAACCCGGACCTGCCCTCCGGCGAGGTCGAGGTCGAGGTCGGCGAGGTCGAGCTGCTCGGCGCCGCCGCCCCGCTGCCCTTCACGATCAACGCCGAGGACGGCGTCAACGAGGAGCGGCGCCTGGAGTACCGCTTCCTCGACCTGCGCCGTGAGCGCATGCACCGCAACATCATGCTGCGTACGGCCGTGATCAGCGCCATCCGTCACAAGATGACGGCGCTCGGCTTCAACGAGATGGCGACCCCGATCCTGTCCGCCACCTCCCCCGAGGGCGCCCGCGACTTCGTCGTGCCCTCGCGCCTCAACCCGGGCAAGTTCTACGCCCTCCCCCAGGCCCCGCAGCAGTTCAAGCAGCTGCTGATGATCTCGGGCTTCGACCGGTACTTCCAGATCGCGCCCTGCTTCCGCGACGAGGACGCGCGCGCGGACCGCTCGCCGGGCGAGTTCTACCAGCTCGACGTCGAGATGAGCTTCGTGGAGCAGGAGGACGTCTTCCAGCCCATCGAGAAGCTCATGACCGAGCTGTTCGAGGAGTTCGGGGGCGGTCGTCACGTCACCTCGCCCTTCCCGCGCATCCCGTTCCGCGAGGCGATGCTCAAGTACGGCTCGGACAAGCCGGATCTGCGGGCCCAGCTGGAGCTGGTGGACATCACCGATGTCTTCGAGGGCTCGGAGTTCAAGGCGTTCGCCGGCAAGCACGTCCGCGCGCTCGCCGTGCCGGACGTCTCCGCCCAGCCGCGCAAGTTCTTCGACCAGCTCGGCGAGTACGCGATCGAGCAGGGCGCCAAGGGTCTGGCCTGGGTGCGTGTCGCCGAGGACGGTTCGCTGTCCGGCCCGATCGCCAAGTTCCTCACCGAGGAGAACGTCGCCGAGCTGACCAAGCGGCTCTCCCTTGCCGCCGGTCACGCCGTCTTCTTCGGCGCGGGCGAGTTCGAGGATGTCTCGAAGATCATGGGCGCGGTGCGGGTCGAGGCCGCCAAGCGCGCCGGGCACTTCGAGGAGGGCGTCTTCCGGTTCTGCTGGATCGTCGACTTCCCGATGTACGAGAAGGACGAGGAGACCGGGAAGCTCGACTTCTCGCACAACCCGTTCTCCATGCCGCAGGGCGGTCTGGAGGCCCTGGAGACCCAGGACCCGCTGGACATCCTCGGCTGGCAGTACGACATCGTCTGCAACGGCGTCGAGCTGTCCTCCGGCGCGATCCGGAACCACGAGCCCGAGATCATGCTCAAGGCCTTCGAGATCGCGGGCTATGAGCGGGACACCGTCGAGGAGCAGTTCGCGGGCATGCTGCGCGCGTTCCGCTTCGGCGCTCCGCCGCACGGCGGTATCGCCCCCGGCGTCGACCGCATCGTCATGCTGCTCGCCGACGAGCCCAACATCCGCGAGACCATCGCCTTCCCGCTCAACGGCAACGCCCAGGACCTGATGATGGGCGCGCCGACGGAGCTGGAGGAGGCGCGGCTGCGCGAGCTGCACCTGTCGGTGCGGAAGCCGCAGCCGAAGTAAGGCAAGCCTGAACAAGCGCTTTCCCGGAAAGGGACCTGAAATCGTCCGTCGATTTCAGGTCCCTTTCGTGTGTGCGGGGAAAAGAGGACCTTTTCTCAGCTCGTTGACAGGCTTCATATCTAACTTCCCGGCGCATGACAGCCAATCAACAGGGTCGAGATGTGACGCGGCGCAAGGTCGTCGTGGTCGGTGCGGGTGCTGCCGCGGCGGTGGGTCTGGGCGGCGCGATGGCGGCGAACGCCTTCGCGGGTGAACAGGGGAGAAAACGGGGTGGTCCCGCTCCTGTCCCGGAGGAGTGCTATCTGCTGACTTCGGAGACCACCGAGGGCCCGTACTACATCGACGCGGACAAGCTCCGCCGGGACGTCACCGAGGACCGGGAGGGCATCCCGCTCCTGCTCCGGCTCAAGGTGATCGACAACGAGACCTGCCGGCCCGTCCGCGACGCCGCCGTCGACATCTGGCACTGCGACGCGGTCGGCGTCTACTCCGGCTACGAGGACATGGGCAACGGCGGAGGCGGTGGCGGCCCCGCCCCGACCGGCCCGCCCCCGGGCGGCGACCTCTCCGGCCCGCCCCCGGGCGGCGGCCACCAGGAGCCGACCGACGACACCCGCTATCTGCGCGGCACATGGCGCACCGACCGGCAGGGCTTCGTCACGTTCAAGACCGTCTTCCCGGGCTGGTACCTGGGCCGCTGTGTGCACATCCATGTGAAGGTGCACGTCAACGGTGAGTGGACGGACGCCGGTTACGAGGGCGGCACCACCTGCCACACCGGCCAGTTCTTCTTCGACGAGGAGTCCGTCCTCGCCTCCGCGGTCGTGGAGCCGTACGTGTCCAACACGGACGACCGTACGACGCTCGACGAGGACACCATCTACGACGGCAGCGGCACCCAGGGCGGGCTGCTGAAGCTCCGTTACGACAAGCGGGACATCGCCAAGGGCGTCCGGGCCTCGCTCACGGTCGGCGTCGACCCGGAGGCGACCAACGACGGGACGGGGACGCCGCCGCAGCCGAGCGCCTCGGCCTCGCCGTCGGCCTCCGCGAGCTAGGACGACCGGCCCCGGGCCGCGGCGTAAGTCAGGTAAGGCTATCCAGAGTTTTACCGAATAGGGGCCTGAAATAGACGGCGATTTCGGGCCCCTTTTCCCTGCGCATGGGAATCTCCACGGGAATGCGGGGCAAACCACAGTGCTTTCTTACGGCTTTGACAGTCTGCCTCCCTAATTTCCTGCTCATGACGGGAAACCAGACCGGAAACGAGAACGTGAAGGCCCAGGGGCCGAAGCACAAGCGGGACCTGACGCGCCGCAAGGTCGTCGTGGCGGGCGCGGGCGCCGTGGCCGTGGTCGGTGTGGGCGGAGCGGTCGTGGCGACCGCGAGCGCGGACACGACCAAGAAGAGCGGGGCCGAGCCGCTCGCCTCCACCAGCGCCGGTGAGGAGTGCTACAAGCTCACCTCGGAGACCACCGAGGGCCCGTACTACATCGACGCGGACAAGCTCCGCCAGGACATCACCGAGGACAAGGAGGGCATCCCCCTCACCCTGCGCCTCAAGGTGATCGACAACGAGACCTGCAAGCCGGTCCGCGACGCCGCCGTCGACGTCTGGCACTGCGACGCGCTGGGTCTGTACTCGGGCTACGAGAGCTTCTCCGGCGGCGGTGGCGGCGGCACTCCCCCCACCGACGCCCCCTCGGGCACCCCCACCGACGTGCCGACCGGCGAGCCCCCGGCCGGTGGCGGCGGTGGCGGCGGGCACGAGGAGCCGACCAGCGACACCCGCTATCTGCGCGGCACCTGGAAGACCGACCGGCAGGGCTTCGTCACCTTCAAGACGATCTTCCCGGGCTGGTACCAGGGCCGCTGTGCGCACATCCATGTGAAGGTGCACGTCAACGGTGAGTGGACGGACGCCGGTTACGAGGGCGGCACCACCTGCCACACCGGCCAGTTCTTCTTCGACGAGGAGTCCGTCCTCGCGTCCGCAGAGGTCGAGCCGTACTCGACGTCCACGACCGAGCGCACCACCCTCGACGAGGACACGATCTACGACCAGAGCGGCGCCCAGGGCGGGCTGCTCAAGCTGAAGTACAAGAAGAACGACATCGCCAAGGGCGTCGTCGGCTCCCTCACGGTCGGCGTCGACCCGGACGCCACGAACACCGGCACGGACGACGCGGCCCAGCCGAGCACTTCGGCCTCGGCGAGCTGACGGACGGTCGCGCACGGTCCGCCACGAGGCCCGGAACCCCTCCCTCTTGGGTTCCGGGCCTTTTGGTGTGCGCCGGGCGCCGCGCCGGGTACCCGCTGGGGAAGTCATCAGCGGACGCACAGGTTTCTCGTCGGACGATCACAGCGGGAGGCGGTGTGATGGGACGTACAGGGTGAGAAACCCGTACGGGTCTTAGGGGTTGTACGGGGCGTAAGGGTTGTCGTGGTCGTAAGGGAACGCTGGAGGAGGCCATGAAGCTGGCCGTGCTGGTGGCAGTGCTGCTGATCGTCGGGGCGGTGGTCGCGATCGTCGCGCAGCGGCGGTCCGTGGCCGAGCCCGGTCCGTCGTCCGACCTGGACGCGGAGGCCGACGCCAACCGCTGGGTGGTGCGGCTGGGCGGCAGCCTGGCCGGTATCGACGTACGGGCGCAGGCCGGGGCGGGCGGCAGCGCCGCCGAGTCCCTGACCGACGCCACCGAACGCCTCCGCACCGCCCGCGCCCAGCTGAACCGGGCCCGCACACCCGACGAGTACGCGCGGGTCACGCGGACGGCGGTCGAGGGGCTGCGCCATGTGCACGCGGCCCGTACGGCGCTGGGCATGGAGCCGGGCACGGGTCCGGGGAGGCCGGGCGGGGACGGTCAGCTCGCGGTGCCGGTGGTGGTGCCGCCGGTCCGTACGGCGATCAGCAGCCCGCTCGACCAGGTCAGCCGGGTCGTCCGGAAGTCCGAGCGGCCCTCCAGAACGGCGAGCAGATCGGTCACCGCCGCCTCGTGACCCTCAGGCCGGCCGGGGGCGGGTGTCAGGTCGTCGACGAGGTATGTGCCGCCGGCTGCCACCAGGTCCAGGGCGGCGGCGAGATGGGTGAACTTGCCGGGCCAGGTGTCCGCGAAGACCAGGTCGAAGGGGGCGCCGTCGTACTCCTCCAGCCAGCGTCCGCCGTCCCCGGTGACGAAGGCGACCCGTTCGTCGTCGCCGAACCGCTTGCGGGCGACGGCCTGGACGGAGTCGTCCAGCTCGACGGTGACCAGGGTCGCCGTCTCGTCCATCCCGTCGAGGAGCCAGGCGGTGCCCTCGCCGACACCGGTACCGAGTTCGAGGATCCGGCCTCCGGGGCGGCCGGCGGCGAGCGTGGCGAGCAGACTGCCGGTGCGGGGTTCGCACGACATGGTGAACCCGGCGGCGCGGGCCTCCTGCTGCAACTCGGTGAGGGAGGTGGGGAGTTGACTGAGCCTGGGAAAGTCGTCCATGGGGGGGATTCTGGGAGCGCGGGGGCGGCGGCCTCAACCGGATTGTTCGGAACCGGTGGCTTCCGGCCCACGTCGTATTGATCATGACCATGTCGCCCGGTGCCACGCCCGCCCCCGCCCCCGTTCCCGCACCCGTTCCCGCCCCCGCCCCCGCCCCCGTTCCCGCACCCGCGACGCTCGGCGAGGAGATCCTCCTTCTCTCCCTCGACGACACCACGGGTGAGGCCCGGCTCCCGCTGCGGACGCCCTACGCGATCGCGGCGGCGGCCCTGCTGGAGCGGTCGCTGTCCGGCGACGCCGACGGCTCCGGCGACGCCGACGGCTCCGCCGACGCGGTCCTCCCGGAGGACGCCGGGAAGTGGATCCACGCGCACAGCACCCGGGAGTACGAGACCGCGCTGCGGGGCGTGCTGGACAAGGGCCTGATCCGTGCGGAGAAGCGCCGTGTCCTGCTGGTCTTCCGCACGACCCGCTACCCGGAGGCCGACGGCACCGTGGAGTCCGCGTTGCGTGGGCGGCTGGCGGAGGTGGTGCTGAAGGGCGTCGAACCGGACCCCCGCACCGCCGCCCTGATCTCCCTCCTCCACCACGGCGACCTGCACACCCTCGCCTTCCCGGACGCCGACTCCGACGACTCCCCGGCGAGGCGGCGGATGGCCGAGATCGCCGAGCGCCACTGGGCCGACCCCGCGCTGCGCCGGATGGCCGAGACCGCGGCGGCCACGGCGGCGGCCCTGACGGCGGCGTCGATGGTGACGACGGTGGTCATCATCACGGCGGTGACCTGAACGCCACGCCTGCGCCTGAGCTCGTATCGGTGCCGGTGCCGGTGCCGGTGCCGGTGCCGGTGCCGGTGCCGGGGTCGGCGTCCGCTCACTCGGTGTCCTCCTCCGGCGGGGACGCCAACGCCTCCTCCTCCAGGAGGCGTTCGGCGATGTCGTCGGCCCAGGTCTGGGCCCAGCGGCGGAGCCCGAGGACGGCCTCGGCGTCCAGGCCGTGGCGGGTGAACTCCCGGTCGTCGAGCCACTCGGTGCCCTCCAGACGGGACTGGAGGTCGGTGAGGTCGAAGGTGCCGGACGTGGCGGAGGTGTGGCGGCGGGCCAGTTCCTCCAGTTCGGCGACGGTCCGGTGGGCGCCGGCCGCGTGCACGGCGATCAGGTCGCGGGCCTCGCCCCGGTCGGCCACCGCCCGCACCTTGGTGCCGACCACGTCCTCCAGGGAGAGCGTGGGACCGAGCGCGGTCTCCACCGGCGGGTGCCAGAGGGTCTCCTTCAGCAGGTCGAGGGTGCGTTCCTCGGCCGTCGTGGGGTCGGCGACGAGGAGACGGGCGGAGAGCGGGGCCGTCTCCGCCGGGCGCACCAGCCAGCCGCGCTCCGTCAGACCGGCCCGGACCGCGGCGGCGATCCGCTCCATCGGGGCGGCGTGCTCCGTCGCCACCTCCAGGTCCCGGCCCGGCGGGCTCGCCTCGACCAGTCCGTGCGCCTGCGCCGCGAGGTCGCCGGTGAGGGCGAGACCGTAGGGGGCGCCGACGGCCAGCACGTCGGCGAGGAGATGACGGAGCTGGTCCGGGAGGAGCCGGTCGGGGAGGTGCTGGTCCGGGAGGAGCGGACGGTGCCGGTCGGGGAGGTCGCTCATGGACGGATTATCACGGCCCCGGAGGTGGTTCCCCCGCCTTTCCCGGGCCGTACGGCCGTGGGCGCACCGGCCCGTCAGTACGGGCGTCGCCCCAGCCAGTTCCCCGGGGGATCGAAGTTGGCGACCACGTACGTCCAGCCGTCCCCGCACCTGGCCTTGGCCGCGCCGACGCGGGTCGAGGAGCGCCAGACCAGCTGGGTGTAGTGCAGGCACTCCCGGCCGTTGACACAGGCGTTGGCGGGGCGGTCGTAGTCGGGCTTCTCGTCGAGCCACAGACGGGCCGCGTCCGCCAGGGAGTAGCGGGGGTTCGACCCCTTGGCCAGGTTCTCGCCGTACCGGCTGTTCGAGTGAACGAGTTCGCAGTCGGCGACCCGTACCCTCGCCCAGGACCGGGCGTGCTCGGCGACGGACTCGTCCCAGACCAGCGGGGGGACGCCGACGTCGGCCCGTGCCTTGTTGACGACCGTCAGGAAGCCGCTGATCTCCGGCTTCCGCACGGGCCGCATGACCGGCGCGGTCGGTACGGCGCCGGTCACCCCGGCCGCCGTCGCCGTGACCGCCTCCACGACCGTGGGCCGGGGACCGACCGCCTGCGCCGCCCCCGGAGCGAGCGCCAACGTCGCCGCCGCGGTCGCCGCGGCCATCGTCCGCGCCCTGTCCCGTCGCACCACTCGTTCCTCCTTCTGCTCCAACTTCCTTACTGGCGCTGCTACTTGTAGGCCAGGAAGGGGGTGGGCCGGGGGCGGCGGGAGCACCTGCCACCCCATCGGGGGAATCGGGGCGGTTCCAGGTTTCGCGCCGGAGTGATCCGCCCGACTCGACGACGCCGACGTACCGTTCGCCGCGTGTCGCCTGCGGCCACTCCACCACGACCGACGGCCGGCCGCCCGCCGAGACGGTCCGTTCGGCCGAGGTGACCGTGGGCGTGCCGGCCGGCTCGGTGGCCCGTCGGCCGGTGAGGCGGGTGGCGAGCCGTTGAACCAGATCCCCCGTCGAAGTCGGCGTGGTTCACCCGTCGTTGGCTCCGAGAACTTCTCAAGTTCAGTTAAGGGAAGGCAAGGCAAGGCAAGCTCAAAGGTCGACCCTCGATTGTCTTTTGACATGGACCAGACCCTTCTCGTGGTCGCCGATCTGGCCGCCATCTCCGTGCTGACCTTCGCGGTCTACTTCCCGCGCCACCCACCGCCGGGACCTCATCGCCGCCTTCCTCGGCGTCAACGTCGGTGTCCTCGCGGTCGCGATGACGCTCAGCTCCTCGTCGGTCGGTATCGGCCTCGGGATGGGGCTGTTCGGCGTGCTGTCGATCATCCGGCTGAGGTCCAACGAGATCGCCCAGCACGAGATCGCGTACTACTTCTCCGCGCTCGCCCTCGGCCTGCTGGCCGGACTGCCGGAGGAGGTCAACGTCCTGTCGACCCTCCTCATGGCGCTGATCGTCGCCACGGTGTACGTCGGCGACCACCCGAGGCTCCTCGGCCGCTACCGGCAGCGCAGCCTGCGCCTCGACGCCGCCTACACCGACGAGGACGCCCTGCGCGCACACCTCGAAGTGCTGCTGGGCGGCCGGGTGGTGAACCTGTCCGTGCAGAGCGTGGACCTGGTCAACGACATGACCCTGGTCGACGTCCGGTACGTCGTCACCGGCGACGAGGGCGCGCGGGCGCCCCGGGAGGCCGCCGGGCACCGGGTCGAGCAGGGGCCGGGGGTCCGGGCATGACGGCCCTGGACTCCGTCGCCCCCGTGGTCGGGGCGCTGCGCCCCATCGGCCTCGACGAACTCGTCGACCGTGCCGAGCTGCTGACCCGTCTGGACCGCAAGTACATGCTGCCGCTCATCGATCTTCCCCTCGTGGTGGGTGGGATGGATGAGGACATGCAGGTCCTGGAGGCGAACGCGGCCCTGTACAGCGCGGGCGACCTGACGATCGGCGGCAGCGGCTCGCTGACCGTGAAGGGGAACGGCAACGACGCGATCGCCGGGAAGGACGGGCTGGTCGTCGAGGGCGGGAACATCACCGTCGAGGCCGCCGACGACGGCATCCGGGGCAAGGACTACCTGGTCGTGAACGGCGGCACGGTCGCCGTGACGGCGAAGGGCGACGGCCTGAAGTCCGACAACGCGGACGAGGAGGACACGGGGTACATCGCCGTCGCGGGTGGCACCGTCTCCGTGACGGCCGGCGGGGACGCCGTGGACGCGGACGGGAAGGTGGTGGCGTCGTACGTCACCTCGAAGACCATCCAGAACGTCGTCTACTCGGGTGCCGCGATCAAGTCCGGCGAGGAGTACACGGTCTACTCCGGCGGCACCACCTCCGGCACCGACACGGGCGGCCTCGCCGCCTCCGGCAGACTCGGCTCGGCGAAGAAGCTCACCACGGTCACCGCGGGCGAGGCTCCGCAGGGCGGCGGCTTCGGGGCGGGCCGGGGGGTGGGGGCGGAGACCGGGGGTGAGGGGCTGAGCCGAGGAAGGAAGCCGGAGACCGCCGTCGCCGCCGGGCCTTGCCGACCCGGCGGCGACGGCGGTGCCGCCACCCGCGCCGGAACTCAGCCGCTCACCTCTGAGCCCGCCGGGTCCTCCGCGTTCCCCACGCCCTCCACGCCCTCCACGCCCTCCGGGTCCTCCGGGTCCTCCGCGAAGAGCTCCTCCGCGTGCGCGACCGTGCCGGCCAGGTCGAGCCAGGTGCTGACGCGGGTGGGATCGGAGCATGTGGTGATGCGTTCGCGGATATCGTCGGTGACGGGAATGCCACGCACCTCCAGGACGCGCAGAACCCCCTTGGCCTCCCCCTTTGCCTCCCCCTTTGCCTCCCCCTTGGCCTCCCCCTCCAGGTAAGCCGTCTCGCGGACTGTCCCCCGACCGGGGAAGTAGCTGACGAAGCTCATGATGTCCCTCCACTTTTCTCCGGCGGGAGTGCCCCGCAGATTGACTTCCAGGAACTCGTAGAAGTAGTCGGCTGCCTTCCCGTCCGTCTCCTGAAGAGCGCGGCCCATCGCGTCCAGTATGTCCTCGATCTGAGCGCTACGGGCGTGTGCGAGAGCGGAGAAGGCGGCCATTGCGAGGCTGTTCGCCGCGGTCCGCGCGTCGGTGATCGCCGGAATGTTGTCCGGTCCGACGACCATGGGGTGGGTGCGCTGGGTGATCCAGCCGCGCGTGCCGCAGTCGAAGGGGCCTGACGCCCACTTCGCGGTGCGCCGGTCCTGGCAGACGACGAGCAGCAGTACGGGCAGACGGTACTTGGACTGGAGGTACGAGACGTAGTACGGCCAACTCCTCCCCTTGTCCGGCTTTCGCTCGCCCTGTACTTCGACGGCGAGCATGAAGTCCTCCCCGTCGGACGGGCCGATGCGCAGCACGGTGTCGACGCGCCGCTCCAGCGGTTTGGTCTCCGTCACGTCGGTGGTGAGCGCGTCCACGGTCGCCTTCTCCGGAAAGGGGAGGCCCAGGACTCCGAAGACGGGTGCGAGGATCTCGGGCTTCTCCTGGAAGATGCGGTGCAGACCCTCATGGGCTGAAGTGACCATGAGGCGGAACCTACGGCCCATCTCACCCCGAAATGAGCCCACTTGGGGCGTGGTCACTCATTCGAGCGAGGAAGAAACGTTCACATCAGCGCGGGTGACTGCGCTCCGGCGAAGGAGTGGGAGGACGCGCCCCCGCTCCCGCAGGCACCCGCTCCCCCGCAGCCGCCCCACCGCCGTCGCCAAGCGCGGCGCCCGGTGGTTACGCCGGTGAGCCGAAGTTCTGGGTCCAGTAGTTGCCGGGGCCCGCCAGGCCGATGCCTATTTCCTTGAAGGCGCAGTTGAGGATGTTTGCCTTGTGGCCGGGGCTGTTCATCCAGCCGTCCATGACGCTGTCGGCGGTGCCGTACCCGGCGGCGACGTTCTCGCCCGCGGTGCTGAACCTGTAGCCGACGCGCGCGAGCCGGTCGGTCATGGAGGAGCCGTCGGAGCCGGTGTGGGACATGTTCTGGTGGTCGGCCATGTCCTGGCTGTGGTCCCGCGCGGCCTTGGTGAGCTTGGTGTCCACGGTCACCGGCGAGCAACCCGCCTTCTCACGCTCGGCGTTGACGAGGGTCAGCACCCGTGCCGTGGGACCGGAATCCGTGTCGTCGTCGGAGGCGGCGGGCGCGGTGGTGTCGGACCGCGCGGCCTTCGTCGCCTTGGGCGCGACCGGCGTCGAGGTGGTCCGGTCCGGGGTGTCGGCGGCCTCGGGCGTGGACTTCGCCGCCGGGCTGCCGGACTTCGAGGGGGACGCGCTCGGGCTCGCGGAGCGCGACGGGCGCTTCTTGCGCGAGGGGGTGGGGGAGGCGCTCGCGGAGGCCTCCGTCGCGGTCGGGGTGGGGGTGCGCGAGGGCTCCCGGGCGGCGACCGTGTCCGCCTTGTCCCCTCCCCACCACGAGGACGCCACACCGCTCAGGTCGCCCAGCCCGACGCCACCGGCCAGCGCGACCGTGGGTATCCCGACCGCGCCCACCATCAGCAGCACCGCGCCGGCGACGGCAGTCTTGCGGCGCCTCGTCCTCGCGCGTGCCGTCCCCGGGCGCCGGGCCCCCGAACGGGTCGTCTCCGAACGGGTCGTCTCCGAGCCCTTCGTCTTCCGGCGATGGCTGTTCGAACGTGACATGAGTGGCCTCACTGAGTGGTCCGGCTTCGGTCCGGCTTCGGTACGACTTCGGCCTGAATGACCCCCTGGCTGGCCTCGGCCCTGACGAGCCCGGTCATTATGGGGACCGTCCGGCGACCGGGGCAACGAACGCCCGTGCGACCGTCGGGGCGGCGTCGAGAGCCCCCGCCGGGGCCGGGAGGACGTACGACCGCGGCCGTCGCCGCATCCGCCCGGACCCCCATGTGCCGCCGGGACCAGGTGGAAAGCCGTTTCGTCGGGACGGTGGGCGAAGGTGTCGCCGGCCCGGATTCTCGGTCCGGTTGGCGACCTTGGCGCCAAGTGCCCCTATTGGGGCGTGGAAGTCATCAATTGCCGCTTTGGTAAAGCGGGTCGATCGATTCCATCGTGCGCATTTCGGTCGTGACACATGTCACGCAAGTGAGAGGTGTGCAAGGGGTGGGTGTGGAACGGCCGCCCAAGAAGTTCGGTTCGGCGGCAACCAATCCCCGATCCGCGACCACACAGAGCCGTAACTCCCTTCGCGGGAGCCTCACATGAACCACGTTACGTAAGGACTCATCCGTGGCCTCTGCCTCCTCGCGCCCCTCCCACCGCCGGTCCCTCCGCAAGCGTCGGACCCTCGTGGTCTCCGCCGCCGCCGTGGCCGCGGCCGTCGGCGTCGGCGCCGTCGTGATGAACGCCAGCGCGACCGCGACCGTGGACCTGTACCACCAGGTGCTGCCCGCCAAGGACGGCTGGGCGGCGTCCGGTTCCGGTACGACCGGCGGGACGAAGGCCGACGCGGCGCACACCTTCACGGTGTCGACCCGGGCGCAGCTGGTGAAGGCGCTGGGCTCCGCGACCGACACCACACCCCGGATCATCAAGGTCAAGGGCACGATCGACGCCAACACCAATGACTCCGGCAAGAAGCTGACCTGCGCGGACTACGCCTCAGGCACCGGCTACTCGCTCTCCGCCTACCTCAAGGCGTTCGCCCCGTCGACGTACGGCAAGAAGGCGCCCAAGGGCACCCAGGAGACCGCCCGCGAGGCCGCCGAGACCAAGCAGAAGAAGAACATCGTCTTCAAGGTGCCCGCCAACACCACCGTCGTGGGCGTCCCCGGCACCAAGGCGGGCATCCTCGGCGGCAGCCTCCAGGTGCAGAACGTCAAGAACGTCATCGTCCGCAACCTGACCTTCGCGGACACCCGGGACTGCTTCCCGCAGTGGGACCCCACCGACGGCTCCTCGGGCGAGTGGAACTCCAACTACGACTCCGTCACGCTGCGCGGCGCGACCAACGTCTGGGCGGACCACAACACGTTCACCGACGCGCCGACCTTCGACAAGACCGAGGCGACGTACTACGGCCGCAAGTACCAGGTCCACGACGGCGCGCTGGACATCACCAACGGCTCCGACCTGGTGACCGTCGAGCGCAACCGGTTCCTCAACCACGACAAGACGATGCTGATCGGCTCCAGCGACACCGACTCCACCGGCAAGCTGCGCGTGACGATCCACCACAACCTGTGGAAGGGCATCGTGCAGCGGGCGCCGCTGGCCCGCATCGGCCAGATCCACCTCTACAACAACGTCTACGACATCACCACGGTCAACGGCTACGCCCCCAAGTACAGCCTCGACTCCCGCGCCAAGGCCCAGGTCGTCGCCGAGCGCAACGTCTGGAAGACCCCCGCCGACGCGAAGGTCGCCAAGCTGCTGAGCGGCGACGGCACCGGCTCGGTCGCCGGCACCGGCAACCTGGTCAACGGCAAGGCCACCGATCTCGTCGCCGCGTACAACGCCGCGAACTCGAAGAAGCTGAAGAAGACGGTCAATTGGACCCCGCCCCTCACCGCCGGCCTCCAGACCGCGGTCACCGCCCTCCGCACCGACCTGTCCGGCACGACGGGCGCCGGCGCCCTCTCCTGACACCGCCCCCGCTTCCTCCCCCCCCAGTACGTGACGCCGTCCGGCCACCCTTCTCCGGTGGCCGGACGGCGTCACCCTGTCGCCCTGGCGCCCGCCGATTCACCCCAACGCCGTGCGCAGCGCCGTCACGGCGGCCCGAGGTCTGCCCTTGACCTGTTTTGACTGATATTGTCCGCCCCGCCGCTGCGAGTCCATCGAGTCCATCGAGTCGGTCGGGTCCATCGAGTCGGTCGGGTCGGTCGCATCGGGTCGGTCGAGTCGGTCGGGTCGGGCGAAAGGGGTGCTGCGCTGTGCGAGTTCTCATGGTGGGTGCGGGTGGAGTGGGTGGTGCCGTCGCGCGGATCGCGGCGCGGCGGTCGTTCTTCGCGCACATGGTGGTCGCCGACTACGACGTGACGCGGGCGGAGGCGGCGGTCGAGGCGCTCGGCGCGGACGGGCGGCGGTTCACGGCGGTGCGGCTGGACGCCTCGGACACCGGCGCCGTACGCGCCGCCCTGGCCGCGCACCGCTGCGACGTGCTGCTCAACGCCACCGATCCCCGGTTCGTGCTGCCGCTGTTCGAAGCCGCGCTCGCGCACGGCGCCCACTACCTGGACATGGCGATGTCCCTGTCCCGGCCGCATCCGACCCGCCCCTACGAGGAGTGCGGGGTCAAGCTGGGCGACGCCCAGTTCGCACGGGCCGACGAGTGGGAGGCGGCCGGGCGGCTCGCGCTGGTCGGCATGGGCGTCGAGCCGGGGCTGTCGGACGTCTTCGCCCGCTACGCCGCCGACGAGCTCTTCGACGAGGACGGCATCGACGAGATCGGCATCCGCGACGGCGCCGATCTCGTCGTCGACGGCTACGACTTCGCCCCCTCCTTCAGTATCTGGACGACCATCGAGGAGTGCCTCAACCCGCCGGTCGTTTACGAGCAGGGCCGGGGCTGGTTCACCACCCCGCCCTTCAGCGAGCCGGAGGTCTTCGACTTCCCCGAGGGCATCGGGCCGGTCGAGTGCGTCAACGTCGAGCACGAGGAAGTCCTGCTGGTGCCCCGGTGGTTGAAGGCCAAGCGGGTCACCTTCAAGTACGGCCTCGGGGACGAGTTCATCGGCGTGCTCAAGACCCTGCACAAGCTGGGGCTCGACCGGACGGACCCGGTCACCGTCGCCTCCGGCGCGGGCCCGGCCGCCGTCTCCCCGCGGGACGTCGTCGCCGCGTGTCTGCCCGATCCGGCCGGCCTCGGCGACCGGATGCGCGGCCGGACGTGCGCGGGCACCTGGGTCAAGGGCGTCAAGGACGAGCGGCCCCGCGAGGTGTACCTGTACCACGTGGTCGACAACCAGTGGTCGATGCGGGAGTACGGCTCCCAGGCCGTCGTCTGGCAGACCGCGATCAACCCCGTCATCGCCCTCGAACTCATCGCCTCCGGAGCCTGGCGGGGAACCGGCGTCCTCGGCCCCGAGGCGCTGCCGCCCCGCCCCTTCCTCGATCTGCTGACGGAGTACGGCTCGCCGTGGGGCATGCGCGAGGAGCTCACAAGACCGACTGAATAGCGTAGAAAGTCCCTTAGCCCCCTGTTGTCTGGATTCACGCACAACCGGAGAGAGGGACCATGGCCAACGACACCGCCGAAGCCCGCCCGCCCGACGGCGAAGGCCTGAAGCCGAACGCGATCGGCTTCGTCGACGCGCTCGTCATCGGGCTCAACTCCACCTCCCCGGCGTACTCGTTGGCGGCGGTGATCGGCCCGGTCGTGGCGCTCGTCGGCATCTACGCCCCCGGCGTGATGGTTGCCTCCTTCGTGCCGATGCTGCTGATCGCGTCCGCGTTCTACTACCTCAACAAGGTCGACCAGGACTGCGGCACGACCTTCTCCTGGGTCACCCGGGCGATGGGACCGTGGACCGGCTGGCTCGGCGGCTGGGCCATCGCGATGACCGGCGTCCTGGTCGTCGGCTCGCTCGCGGACGTCGCCGTGAGCTTCGCCCTGCTCGCCTTCGGCCTCGACAGCTGGGTCGACAACGACGCCGTACGCCAGACGCTCACCGTGCTGCTCATCCTCGTGATGACGGCCGTCTGCGTCATCGGCACCGAGGTCTCCGCCAAGGTGCAGAACGTCCTCATCCTCGCCCAGGTCGTCTGTCTGCTCGCCTTCGCGGTCGTCGCGCTCTACCGCGTCTACGCCGACACCGGCACCCTCGACTCCATCGACCCGTCGATCACCTGGCTGGACCCCTTCGGACCCGGCGGCGCGTCCCTCACCAGCGCCCTGCTGCTGGGCGTGTTCATCTACTGGGGCTGGGAGTCGGCGGTCAACCTCACCGAGGAGGTCGAGGACTCGGCGACCGCCCCCGGCAAGGCGGGCCTGTGGTCCACGGTCATCCTGCTGGTGACGTACGTGTCGGTCGGCTACGCGGTCGTCGCCTACGCCGGCACCGAATACCTCACCGAGAACGCCGACGACGAGGAGTACATCTTCGCGCTGCTCGCCGGTGAGGTGATGGGCGGCTGGGACTGGGTCGTCCTGCTGGCCGTCTCCACGTCCGCGCTGGCCTCCACCCAGACGACGATCATCCCGGCCTCCCGCACCGCGCTGTCCATGGCCCGACGGCACGCGCTGCCCCGGCACTTCGCACACATCAGCCACCGGTTCCGCACACCCGACGTGAGCACCTGGTGGGTCGCCGGCATCGCCATCACCTGGTACGTCGTCGTCAACGAGATCAGCGAGAACGCCCTCTTCGACTCGCTCACCGCGCTCTCCCTGCTGATCTCCTTCTACTACGCGCTCACCGGCCTCGCCTGCGCGCTCTACTACCGCCGCCATCTCACCGAGAGCCCGCACCACTTCCTGCTCATCGGCCTCGGCCCGCTGGTCGGCGCCGGACTGTTGGCCTGGCTGCTCGTCGAATCGGTCTCCGACATGTCCGACCCCGCCAACTCCTACAGCGGCGTCTCCTGGTTCGGGCTGGGCCCACCGCTGGTCATCGGTATCGGCATCGCGCTCATGGGCGTGGTGATCATGCTCGTCCTGCGGTTCGTGACACCCGCCTTCTGGTCGGAACGCCCGAGCGTGGCCGACCCCGCACTCGTCCATGACACGCACGGCAAGGAGTCCTGACGGATATGGCGATCGTTCTCGGATACGACGAGTCGCCGGGCGCGCTGCGGGCGCTGCGGGTCGCGATCGAGGTGGCGGCCGTGTACGGCGAACCCCTGGTGCTCGTCTACGGGGCGGCTGCCCCCGGCGGCAAGGGTGAGGAGTACCGGACCCACCGCGAGGCCCTTCACCAGGCCGGACGGGTCGCACTCGACCACGCGGTGGCGGCGGCCGACGAGGCCGGCGTACCGACCACCGTCGAACTCGTCGACGAGAAACCGGCCCAGGCCCTGCTCGACGCCGCCGCGCGCCACGGCGGGCGGCTCATCGTCGTCGGCACCTGGGGCGAGAGCCCGATGCGCGGCGCGCTGCTCGGCTCGACCCCGCACAAGCTCCTCCACCTCTCCCGCCTTCCCGTTCTCTGCGTGCCGGACGACGAGGAGGGATGAGGGGAGGCGGCGGCCATCAGGTCAACTTGTCAACCCGTCAACCCGTCAACCCGTCATCGGGCCACGAACTGCGTGAGGATCGCCTGCACCTCGTAGATGTCCACACCCTTGGTGAACGTCTTCTGGATCGGTTCGTGCGTGCCCGACAGCCAGATCTTCAGCTCGGCGTCGAGGTCGAAGTGACCGGCCGTCTCCACCGAGAAGTGCGTGATGCTCCGGTACGGGACCGAGTGGTACTCCACCTTCTTCCCGGTCAGCCCCTGCTTGTCGACCAGGATCAGCCGCCGGTCGGTGAACAGGATCGTGTCCCGGATCAACAGGAACGAGGCCTGAACCTGCTCCCCGTGCCCCAGAAGCCGTCCGTAGTCCTGCTGCGCCTTGCCGGGACTGACGGTGTGCGCGTTTCCGAACAGTGCCATGCACGGGGAGACGCGCGGCCGGGCGTACGGGTTGCTTTCCGCCCAAGCCGCGCTATTCGCTCGCGCCGTCCTCGGCCTTGCTCGCGTAGCGCGGCAGGTTCTCGGTCGAGATGGTCCAGTCCCCGATGGTGACGTCCTCGCCGTAGACGAAGTCCTTGCGGGTCGCGTAGCGGGGGCCGTCCGGGGTGGAGTGGATGTCGGTGAGGACGGCGCCGTCTCCCGCGCGGGGGTCGAAGATCGCGTAGACGGCGATGCCCATCAGCGGGTAGTCGCGCATCTTGGTGACCCGGTCGTTGTCCGGGTTGGAGCGGGAGACGACCTCGATGGCGGCCACGAGGGCGCGCGGGTCGAAGGAGCCGGGGACGTCCATGTCCGCCATCGCGATCACCATCACATCGGGGCGGCGCATGATGCCTTCGGCCTCGTCCTCGACATCGGGCTCGCCGGTGTGGGCCACGATCTCTTCCACGGCTCCTGCTCCGTGATGTAGCCGTTGACCTGCTTGACGAAGTCGAAGACGGCGAGGATGCCGCCCTGGAAGTCCAGCTCGTCGCCGATCTTCCGGTCGGCCTCGGCGACCGCCTTGGCCAGGCCGTCGTGCAGCGCCTTCTCGGCCTCGCCGTCGGCCGTGGCCTCCGGCAGGGTGCCCTCGAAGTACTTGCCGACCATGGCCGCGACGCGGGAGGCGAGGTTGCCGTAGTCGTTCGCCAGCTCGCTCGTGTAGCGGGCGGAGAAGTCCTCCCAGGAGAACGAGCCGTCCTGGCCGAAGGCGATCGCGCGCAGGAAGTACCAGCGGTAGGCGTCGACACCGAAGTGCGAGGTCAGGTCCTGCGGCTTGATGCCGGTCAGGTTCGACTTCGACATCTTCTCGCCGCCGACCATCAGCCAGCCGTTCGCCGCGATCTTCCCGGGGAGGGGCAGGCCCTGCGCCATCAGCATCGCCGGCCAGATCACCGCGTGGAAGCGGAGGATGTCCTTGCCGACGAGGTGGACGTCCGCCGGGAAGGTGGCCTCGAACTTCTCCAGGTTCTCGTTGTAGCCGACCGCCGTGGCGTAGTTGAGCAGCGCGTCGACCCACACGTAGATCACGTGCTTCTGGTCCCACGGGATCGGGATGCCCCAGTCGAAGGTCGAGCGGGAGACCGACAGGTCCTGAAGGCCCTGGCGGACGAAGTTCACCACCTCGTTGCGCGCGGACTCGGGCTGGATGAAGCCGGGGTTCGCCTCGTAGTGGGCGAGGAGCTTGTCGCCGTACTCGCTCAGCTTGAAGAAGTAGTTCTCCTCGCTGAGGATCTCCACCGGCTTCTTGTGGATCGGGCAGAGCTTCTGACCCGCGAAGTCGCCTTCGCCGTCGAGCAGTTCGCCCGGAAGCTTGTACTCCTCGCAGCCGACGCAGTACGGGCCCTCGTAGCCGCCCTTGTAGATCTCGCCCTTGTCGTACAGGTCCTGCACGAACTCCTGGACGCGGTCGGTGTGCCGCTTCTGCGTGGTGCGGATGAAGTCGTCGTTCGCGATCTCCAGGTGCTCCCAGAGGGGCTTCCACGCCTCCTCGACGAGCTTGTCGCACCACTCCTGCGGAGTCACTCCGTTGGCGTCGGCGGTGCGCATGATCTTCTGACCGTGCTCGTCCGTGCCGGTGAGGTACCACACCTTCTCGCCGCGCTGGCGGTGCAGTAGTAAATGGGGGTGGAGACGTAGAACGCCTTGCCACCCTGCTTCTCGGTTCCAGTGGCCGCCATGCCGAAATCCTGCTGGCCGAGTGAAGATCGACTCACACGCGTTTCGGGTGGCGGACGGGCCCCGGCCTTCGCCTGGGCCCGTCCGACCTGTGTGGCTACGGGCGCCAGGTGGCCAGGATGCCTTCGTAGACCTCGGCGTCGGTGAGTTCGCGGGGGGTCTCGCCGGCCAGGAAGTGGGATGTGTTGTCCGACTTCAGCTTGCGGAGGTAGTCGAAGGCCTTGTTCTCCGGGTCGCCGAACGCGACGAACGCGAAGTGGACGGCCGGGTGGTTCTTGGCCGCGTCCGCGAGCGCCTGGTTGGCCGGGGTCTTGGCGTCCGGGGCGCCGTCGGTCTGGAAGACGACCAGGGCGGGGGTGCCGGGGGCCGACTTCTGGTGCTGGGCGAGCACCTCCTCCACGGCCACGTGGTAGCTGGTGCGGCCCATGCGGCCGAGGCCGGCGTGCAGGTCGTCGACCTTGTTCTCGAACGCGTCGAGGGTCAGCTCGCCGGTGCCGTCCAGTTCCGTGGAGAAGAAGACGACGGGGACGGTGGGGGGCGTCTCGGGGTCCAGGTGGGCGGCGAGGGCGAGGGTCTGCTCGCCGAGGGCCTGGGCGGAGCCGTCCTTGTAGTACGCCCGCATCGACGCGGAGCGGTCCAGCACGAGGTACACCTTGGCGCGGGCGTCGGTGAGGGTGTGCTTCGCGAGGGCGTCCTGGGCGGCGCGGTAGGCGGTGCCGAGCCCGGCCGCCTCGGCTGCGCCTTCGCCCTCACCGGTTGTCCCACTCGCACCACCCGTGCGGCTCGCGTCGTCACCTGCGGGTACGACCAGCGGGGCGCTCTCGCCGTCGGCGACCGCGGGTTCGGGGGTGGGGGATTCAGAGGGGGTGGGGGCGGTCGCGGTCGTGGCTGCGGCCACTGCCACTGCCACTGCCACGGGTTCGGGGGCGACGGTCGGCTCTGGGGCGACTTCGGGTTCGGGGCCGACTTCCGGCTCAGATGCTTCGGCCGGTTCCGGAGTGGCTGCCGCTTCGAGAACGACGGTCGCTTCCGGGGCGGCGGCAGTCACCGGCTCGGGAACGGTGGTCGGCTCAGGAGAGTCTTCGGCGGCAGCGGCGGCTTCGCGCTCGACCGTGGTCTCCGGCTCCGCCTCGGGGGCGGTCGCTACGGCTTCCGGCTCCGGCGCGGTCTCGGGCTCCGGCGTGGCGTCGTCCTCGGAGACAGCCACGGGCTCGGGGGTGGCTTCGGAGGCGGAGTCCGCTTCCGTCACTGCTTCCGCTTCGGGCGTCGTCTCAGCGATTGGCTTCGCCTCGGCTGCGGGCTCGGAAGCGGCCTCGGGGGCCTCGACGGCGGCCGACTCCTCCGTCGACTCCGTCTCCGGCTCGTCCTTCGGCTCGGCTTCGGTCACAGGCTCGGCGCCGGACGCGGCGGCGGGCTCCGGCGTCTCCACGTCGGCAGGCTCGGCCTCGGCGACCGGCTCCGGCTCGGCTTCCGCGACGACCTCAGGCTCCGCCACGACAGCCGACTCGGCCTCGGCGACCGGTGCCTCGTTCTCGGCGTCCGCCTTCGCCTCGGTCTCGGCAGCCGGGGCCGTGGCCTCGGCGTCCGCTTCCGGCTCGGCATCGGCAACCGGTGCCACCGGCTCAGCCACAGCCTCCGTTTCCGCCTCCGCCTCGCTCTTCGCGGCGGCAGCGGTAGCAGCAGCCGCAGGCTCGGCCTCGGCGTCCGCCGCGACAGACTCCGCGCCGGCTTCCGCGACGACCTCAGGCTCCGCCACCACAACCGACCCGGCTTCGGCGGCGGCCGGTGCCTCGTTCTCGGCGTCCGCCTTCGGCTCGCCCTCGCCCTCGCCCTCGGCGACCGGCGCCGCAGCCTCTCCCTCGGCCTCAGCCGACACCTTGGCCTCAGCCGACACCTCGGGTTCAGGCTCAGCCACCGGCTCAGGCTCCGCCACCGAAGCAGCCGCCTTCACCTCGGCCGGAGTCTCCACCTCGGCCGGAGTCTCCACCTCGGCCGGAGTCTCCACCTCGGCCGGAGTCTCCACCTCGGCCGGAGTCTCCACCTCGTCCGGAACCGTTGCCTCGTCCGGAACCGTTGCCTCAGGCTCGGCCGACACCACGGTCTCCGCCTCGGCGACCGGCGCGGGCGCGGCCTCCGCAGCGGGCTTGACCTCAGCCTCCGCAGCCGACTCCACCTCGACCTCAGCCGAGGCCTCCACCGAACCCGAATCCGACGTCGAAGCCTCAGCCGACCCCGAATCCGACCCCGAATCCGACGTCGAAGCCTCAGCCGACCCCGAATCCGACCCCGAATCCGACCCCGAATCCGACCCCGAATCCGACCCCGAATCCGACGTCGAAGCCTCAGCCGACCCCGAATCCGACCCC
Organism: Streptomyces phaeolivaceus; assembly: GCF_009184865.1. Classification (NCBI taxonomy): domain Bacteria; kingdom Bacillati; phylum Actinomycetota; class Actinomycetes; order Kitasatosporales; family Streptomycetaceae; genus Streptomyces; species Streptomyces phaeolivaceus. The sequence goes on from NZ_CP045096.1 coordinate 5,234,925, forward strand.
GAATCCGACACCGAGCCTGCCCCCGACGCCTCCCCATCCCGCGGCTTCGGCACCGTCACATTGTCGAAAGCCGCCGAGACGAGTTCGTCGGCGACGGAGACGGGGGCGGGGGCGGGGGTAGTCGAGGAGGACGGCGATGTGGGGGTCGCAGGAGTGGGCGGGGTCGGATCGGTCGCCGGGGCCGGAACCCTCGGCTCGGCGGCCTCCCCCTGGGAAGCGGAGGCGTCCTCCGTCGAGGAAACCCGCTCCGCCTCCTGCGAAGGAACCGTGTCGCGCCCCTTGCGTGAGCGGCTGAACGCATTCCGCAGGAGAGAGAGAATGCCCATGTGCGCAACCCTTCGGGTGAGTTGAAGCCCGTCAATCCCTGGCCAGGACGGACACGTAAGGTTAGCGGCCGGGCGTGGCGATCTTGGGGTGGGGCGGGCGCCTTTCACTATCCCCGCCACCCTGACCTGTCAACACCGCCTCAACTGCCGCAGGTTCACCCCCTGTTCACCTTCCGTCCCCGTTCTCGAACACACACCCCCCTAGCGTCGCGCTCACACCAAAAATGCACAAAAAAGCATCGAGGAGCGCGCTGTGCGCAAGCTGCTGCCCATGATCGGCTCGCATCCCGGCGGCCGTTCCGCCATGACCTGTCGGTTCCGCTGTGGTGACGCCTGCTTCCACGAGGTGCCCAACACCAGCACCAACGAATACGTCGGCGATGTCATCGCGAGCGCGCTGAGCCGCCGCTCGGTGATGCGCGCCGCCGCCGTGGTCTCCGTGGCCGGCGCCGCCGGTACGGCCGTATCGCTCGGCACCGCCCTGCCCGCCGCCGCGGCCACCCCGTCGGACGCCGCCGAGGCCGCGAAGGCCGCGGCGGACGCCAAGTCGAAGTTCCGGCCCAAGGGCGCCCGTGGTCTGCGGTTCACCTCCGTCGAGCCCAACACCGCCGACACCGTGACCATCCCCGACGGGTACAAGCAGAACGTCGTCATCCGCTGGGGCGAGCCGATCCTGCGCGGCGCCCCCGCCTTCGACCCGGAGAACCAGACGGCCAAGGCCCAGGCCGGCCAGTTCGGCTACAACTGCGACTTCCTCGCCCTGCTCCCGGTCCCCGGTGAGCGAGGCCGCCAGCTTCTCGTCGCGAACCACGAGTACACCGACGAGATCCTGATGTTCCGCGGCTACGACGCCGCCAACCCGACCCGGAACCAGGTCGAGGTCGCCTGGGCCGCGCACGGCCTGGCCGCCGTGGTCGTGGAGGAGGACAAGCGCACCGGCAAGCTCACCGCCGTGCCCCGCCACCACCTCAACCGGCGCGTCACCGCCACCACCGAGTTCCGGCTGACCGGCCCCGCAGCCGGCTCCGACCTCCTCAAGACCTCCGTCGACCCGACCGGTACCAAGGTCTTCGGCACCCTCAACAACTGCTCCGGCGGCACCACCCCCTGGGGCACCACGCTGCACGGCGAGGAGAACTTCAACCAGTACTTCGCCAACAGCAGCCGCGCGACCGACAAGCGCTACGGCATCGGCACCGGCGCCACCGACCGCAAGTGGGAGCGTTTCGACAAGCGGTTCGACGTCGCCCAGGAGCCGAACGAGGTGCACCGCTTCGGGTATGTGGTGGAGCTCGACCCGTACGACCCGTCCTCCACGCCCCGTAAGCACACCGCGCTCGGACGGTTCAAGCACGAGGCCGCGACCATCCGGCTGACCTCGGACGGGCGTCCGGTCGTCTACTCCGGTGACGACGAGCGCTTCGACTACTTCTACAAGTTCGTCAGCAGCAAGCGGATGAAGAAGGGGTCGGGCCGCTCCGTCCGCGAGCACAACCTCTCGCTGCTCGACGAGGGCACGCTCTACGTCGCCAAGCTCACCGGCGACTCCCCGGCGATCGAGATCGACGGCACCGGCAAGCTGCCGAGCGACGGTGAGTTCGACGGTGCCGGCGAGTGGATTCCGCTGGCCACCGCGACCGCCAAGGGCGCCGTCTCGCACGTCGACGGCATGACCGCCGACGAGGTCTTCGTCTTCACCCGGCTCGCCGGTGACAAGGTCGGCGCGACGAAGATGGACCGCCCCGAGGACATCGAGCCCAACCCGGTCACCGGCAAGGTCTACGTCGCCCTCACCAACAACACCAACCGCGGTGTCGGCTCCAACGCCAAGGCGGACGAGGCCAACCCGCGCAACTCCAACAAGCACGGCCAGATCCTCGAACTCACCGAGCACCGCAACCGCCCGGAGAGCACCAAGTTCGGCTGGCTGCTGTTCCTCGTCGCCGGCGACCCGGACGACCCGGCGACCTACTTCGCCGGCTTCCCGAAGGACGACGTCTCCCCGATCTCCTGCCCGGACAACGTCGCCTTCGACCCGTACGGCAACCTGTGGATCTCCACCGACGGCGCCCAGCTCGGCTCGCACGACGGTCTGTTCGGTGTCGCGACCCGTGGTCAGCGGCGCGGTGAGCTGAAGCAGTTCCTGACGGTGCCGAGCGGTGCCGAGACCTGCGGCCCGATCATCCAGGACCGCCGTGTCCTGGTCGCCGTCCAGCACCCGGGCGAGCTCGACGGCGCCACCGTCGAGAACCCGAAGAGCGCCTGGCCCGACGGACCGGGCAAGTACGTCCGCCCGGCGGTCGTCGCGGTGTGGCGCGCGGACGGCAGCGACATCGGCGTCTGAGTCACATAGGTACAGACGCAGATAGCAGATATAGATACAGATATAGGTACAGATACAGATGCGGGCCGCCCTCCTGTCGGAGAGGGCGGCCCGCACGTTTTCGCGCCGGGGCGAGGCTCAGGGGGCCAGGCAGCTGACGCCCGGGAGGCCCGCCGGGTCGACGAGAGCGGCCGGGTCGAGGAGCGCGGCCGGGTCGACGAGCTCCGTCACGCCGGCCGGGGTCTCGGCGACACAGGTGACGGTGGCAACCGGGTCCGGGATCGCGTGGGCGGCCGGGGCGAGGGTGCCGGCCAGGGCGAGGGTTCCGAGCAGGACGGTCGCGGTGCGACGCATGAAAAATCCCCTTATTGGTCTTATAGGTAGGGCGGTTGAACTGGATTGATCATGGCTGCTTTTCGGCTGCGAATTCGCCCCGCGTCACTCGTGCGGGGATGACGTAACGATTCAGCGCCCTGCGCCGGGTTGACCTGGGGAGGAGCCGGGGAGGAGCCGGGGCCTCGGCCTCAACGGGACGGTGAAGTGATCGTCCGGGCCGCCGCCACCTCCTGGCGCAGCGGCTCCAGCACGCTCCCCGGCGGCCCGCTGAGGTCGGAGCGCACCTCGTAGAGGGTCTCCGTCCTCCGCAGTCCCTCCGCCAACTCCCGCAATTGCAGGGTGACCTGCTCGATCTCGCCGAGGGAGGGCGGTTCGGCGCCCTGTTTGACGCGGACCCGTGCGGCCGTCGTCGCGTCGACGATCCGCTCGACCGCCACGACCAGCGGCCACCAGGCGGCGGCCCGCCGTCCGACGGGCGGCGGTTCGGTCAGGGCCCGCTGGAACTCCGTACGGATGGCGGACAGATCGCGGTAGAGACGGCGGCGCATCCGGATTCGTTCGGAGATGTCGGCCGGGGTCGGATTCTTCCCGAAGGCGCGTTCCACGTACGCGGCCGTGTCGGCGACGGCGTCGGCGAGGCGGGCGCCGACCCGTGCGTGCCAGCTCTCCGGCCAGAGCAGATAGCCCGCGACGAGGGCGATGCCGCAGCCGATGAGGGAGTCGACGAGCCGTGGCACGAGCAGGCCGGTGCCCTGGTGGTTGAGGATGTCGGAGAGAAGCAGGATCACCGGGGTGATGGCGGCCGTCTGGTAGCCGTAGCCACGGGGGGTGAACACCGGGATGAGCGGCGCGAGCAGCAGCATCACCGGCACGTCCCCCCAGCCGCGCGGCACCTGTGTGAGGATCCCGGCCGCGACCACCAGCCCCACGACCGTGCCGAGCGCCCGCAGCAGCGCCCGGGAGAACACCGAACCGAAGTCCGGCTTCAGGACGAACGTGATGGTCAGCGCCACCCAGTACGAGCGCGGCACCGCGACGAGCGAGACGAGGGCCTGGGCGATGCCGATGCAGAGCGCGAGGCGCAGGCCGTAGCGCCAGGAGGTGCCGGAGAGGGCGACGTTCCGCGCGACCCGGGCGGCGCGCACTCCCAGCGGGGCGGGGCGCCCGGCCCGGTCGCCGGCTTTCTTCAGCGCGTCCGGCGACTTCTCGCCGGCCACGTCGGCGGCGTGCCGCAGCGCCTGGTCGACCGCCTTGCCGATCGCGCTCCGGGGCTCCGGCAGCCGCAGCCCCAGCGGCCCCGAGTACCCCGTCTCCACGGCCTCCGCGAGATGCCGTACGGCCACCGGGATCTCGGCGGGCAGCGGGCGCCCGGACAGCCGGACCGCCGGGGCGGCCTCCACCAGCGGGGTGATCGCGTTCAACTGGGCCAGCAGCCGCACCAGTTCGGGGCTGCGGCCGTGGTGGCGGGCGCGGCGGGCGAGGACGAGGTCGTAGGACTGGTTGAGGGACTGGGTGACGCTGTGGCGGGCGTCGTCGTAGGTGTCCGCCGTGGCCGTGGCCGTGGCCGTGGCCGTGGCCGTCTCCGTCTCCGTGGACATCGTCGCGAGGAGGTCGGCGACCTTGCGGTAGGTGTCGGCGACGGCGGCCCGTTCCGGTACGCCCGCGCGGAGGGGCCAGGCGAGCAGGGCCAGGGCGAGGACGAGGAAGCCGCCGCCGGTCATCAGCAGCGGGGCCAGCCACCACTGTCCGGGCATGGGCAGGCCCGCGCCGATCACCGAGTTGAGCAGCAGGAGCAGCCCCGACACGGAGGCCACGGCGCCGATCGACGAGATCATCCCGGAGACCAGAGCGACCCCGGTGAGGACCCCGACGGTCACCCAGCCCTGCCCGTACACCAGCGAGCCGAGCGTGATGCCCACGGCGGCGAACAGCTGCGGGACGGCGATGTTGAGCAGGCGCATCCGGTACGCCGCCGCCGTGTCGCTGATGACGCCGGAGAGGGCGCCCATGGAGGCGAGGGCGCCGTACTCGGGCCGGCCGGCGGCGAGACCGAGGACGAGCGGCAGGGTCAGCGCGATCGCCGCGCGGGCGACGGCCGGCCGGTTGACCGGGGCGGGCTGCGGCTGGAGGTTCCGCACCAGCCAGTCGGGCGGGGCGAGACGGCTGGGGAACGGGCGGGCCATGGGCCCATTATGGCCGCGTGCGATCCGGGTTCCCGGGGGTGCTTACAGGGGTTTTCGGAGGGGGCTTCGGAGGGGGCTTTGGAGGGTCATCCGCGTCGGTGCAGGGCGAGATCCACGGTGACGGCGTTGTGGTCGGTGCCGGACAGCTCCCGGAAGCGGACCTCGCGGGCGGAGAAGTCCTCGGCGGAGACCAGGACGTGGTCGATCTGGGTGCCGAACCTCGGGACCGTCCGGGACGGCCAGGTCGCCCTGCGGTCCTGTCCGGTCAGCCGGGCGGCGTCGTTCAGACCCGTGTCGAGGATCGCGCGGAAGGCCGCGTGGTCCTGGGAGGCGTTGAAGTCCCCGGCCAGGATGGTCGGTGTCCGGGTGTCCTTCGCCGCGTAGGCCCGCAGCGCGCCCAGCTCCCGCCGCCAGGTGTCCAGTTGCCCCGGCAGCGGTGGCATGGGATGCGCCAGCTGGAGCCGTACGGGGCGGCCCTCGACGTCGGCGATCGCACCGGGCATGCCCATCGAGCCGGGGATCGGGTCGGCGGGCTTCAGGGGGTAGCGGCTGAGGATGACGGAGCCGGTGGAGCCGTAGCCCTCGACGGCCTGCCGATACGGATAGGCCGCGTCCTTCCTGTCCTGCTCGCCCTTCCCGCCCTGTTCATTGTTCTTGCCGTTCTTGCCGTTCTCGGCGTTCTCGGCGTTCTCGTCCGCCACGCTCAGGTCGCCGACGGTGTCCCGGAGGGTGGCCGAGCAGGTGACCTCGCACTCCTCGACGAAGACGATGTCCGGGCGGTCGCGCTCCAGGGCCTTGACCAGGGCGTCGGTGCCCTGCCCGAACTGCACGTTCGACGTCATCACCCGCACCTCGGCGACCACCTCCCCACCGGGCTCGCTCGCCTTCCCGTACGGCTCGATGTACCAGGCCAGCGCGCCCAGTACGACCACGCCCCAGGTCAGCCCGATCCACCAGCGGGCCAGCAGCGCGAAGAGCATCGCCAGGCCGGTGGGGACGAGCAGCCAGGGCAGGAACGCGAGCAGTTGGGGGATCGGGGTGAACGCGTCGATGTCGACTGCCCGGGAGGCGACGACGAGAGTGACGCCGAGGAGGAGCAGACCGGCGAGGAAGGCCTTGCCGCGGTGCGACCTCCGTCGTGTCGCCGCGGGCGGGGTCGGGGGCGGTTCGGGCATGGGGTCCGGCCGTTCGATGGTCGTGCTCTCCACGGCCGGTGCCTTTCGGTTTTTGTTGGCGGGTCCTCTTGAGGACGGCTGGGGTGGGGGGAAGGTTGCGTGGGTGGGTGGGTGGGTGGGTGGGTGGGTGGGGTGCGTCGTGGTTGCTCTCGCGGTTCCCCGCGCCCCTGAGAAAGCAGGGGCGCGGGGAACCGCGCGGCCGGCGTTCGGACTACGGCGTCGGGTCCGGGGACGTTGCCAGGGACCAGATCACGAAGACCGCGATGCCGATGCAGATGACGGACCAGACGGGGGCGTACGGGAGGAACATGAAGTACTCGATGGCGAAGAGCGAGGTCAGGGCGATACCGACCGCGCGGGCCCAGTCGCGGCCCTGGATGACGCCCCAGCCGGTGATCAGGACGGCGACGCCGAACGCCAGGTGGATCCAGCCCCAGGTGGTGAGGCTGAACTCGAAGACGTAGCTGCCGATGTTCGTGTACACGTCGTCCGTGGCGATCCCGGCGATGCCGTTGAGGATGCCCATGACGCCGATGACCATCATCAGGACACCGGCGAAGACCATCCCGCCGAGGGCCCACTCCGCGCTGGTGTCGCCGTGGGGTGTCCGTGTCTCCTGCGAGGCGGGGTTCGGACGTGGTGTCGTGCTGTGCTGGGCCATGAGGGCCTCCTCCGACGGATGGAGAGCGTATGGACAGCTCATCCGCATGGTCACGCGGGTGGGGGAGGGGCGCATGTGCTGTAGGCCGAATGGGTGAAAATGGGGGTAAGTGGGATAATTTGGTGGGTGGGGGGAATGGAGGGCCGGTCTCTGGGGGCGGCTCAGTCCACGCGGGCCAGGAAGGTCGTCAGGGCCTTGTTGAAGTCGTGCGGGCGTTCCAGGTTCGGGAGGTGGGCGGCGCCCTCGACGATGTGCAGGGTGGAGTCGGGGAGCGCGGCGTGCATGGCCTCCGCGTCGGGGACGGGGGTGTACTCGTCGTCGGCGCCGACGACGACCAGGGCCGGGACGGTGACACGGGTGAGCAGGTCGCGGTAGTCGGGGCGCTCGGCCCGGCCGCGCAGGGCCGCCGCGGCGCCCTCGGGGTCGGTGGCCGTCATCATGCGGCGCACATGGGCCGCGACCTCGGCGTCCGCGTACGGCGCGACCATCTTGTACAGCACCTCGTCCGCGTATCCCGTCATGCCCTCGCGCAGCAGTCGGTCGGCCGTCGCGTTCCGGGCGCGTCTGCCCTCCTGCGTCTCGGCGGCCGGGAAGGTGTCGGCGAGGAGGAGGCCGCGGACGCGGTGCGGGTGGAGGCGTACGCATTCCATCGCGATCTGGCCACCCATGGAGAGGCCTCCGAGGACGAACTCGGACACCCCGAGGTCGTCGAGGAGCGTCGCGATGTCCTCGGCGAACGTCGAGAGCGGGGTGACGCCCGGGACGACCGGGGAGCGGCCGTAGCCGCGCAGGTCCGGGGCGATGACACGGCGGGTCGCGGCGAACTCGGTGATCTGGGGGTGCCACATCGTGCGGTCGAAGGGGTGGCCGTGGATGAGGACGAGAGGGAGGGGGAGAGGGAGGGGGAGAGGTGACAGAGGGGAGGGGGCCCCTTTGTCCTCGTATGCGAGGAAGGTGGTCATGGGAACGACCCTAGGGTTCCCCAACTCCTCGGTGCAATAAGATCTTTGCCCTCGGTGCAATGTGGTGGAGGCCGGGGCAGGGGACGGTGGGAGTGGAGGGGGACGGCCGTGGCCGACTACCGGCGGATCGCCGATCGCATCGCGGACGACATCGCGGCCGGGCGGCTGAAGCCCGGTGACCGGCTGCCGCCGCAGCGGGTGTTCGCGCGGCGGCGCGGGATCGCCGGGTCGACCGCCGGGCGGGTGTACACGGAACTGGTGCGGCGCGGGCTGGTGGTGGGGGAGGTCGGGCGCGGGACGTTCGTCCGGGCGGCGCCTGCGGGGTCGGCGGGGCGGGCGCTGGCCGAACCGGCCGGGTCCGCGCCCGTGAACCTGGAGCTCAACTACCCTTCCGTGCCCGGTCAGTCGGAGCTGGTGGCCGCCGGGATCGCGCCGCTGCTGCGGCCGGATGTGCTGACGGACGCGCTGCGTACGGCCCCCGCGACCGGTACGGCCGCCGCGCGGGAGGCGGCGGCCGGGCTGCTCGCCACGGCCGGCTGGCGACCGGACCCGGAACGGTTCCTCTTCGCCGGGAACGCCCGTCAGGCCATCGCCGCGGCCCTCGCCCATCTCGTACGGCCGGGGGGCCGGGTCGGGGTGGAGTCGCTCACGTATCCGCTGGTCAAGGAGATCGCCGGGCGGCTGAAGGTGACGCTGGTGCCGCTCGCCACGGACGGGCAGGGGGTGCGGCCGGAGGCCGTGGCCGCCGCGCATCGGGCGGCGCCGCTGTCGGCGGTGTATGTGCAGCCGACCCTGCACAACCCGACGTCCGTGACGATGGGGGCGGGGCGGCGGGCCGAACTCGCGGGTGTGGTGCGGGAGTTGGATCTGCCGGTGATCGAGGACCGGATCTGGTCGTTCCTGGCCGACAGGGAGGAGAGGGACGGGGACGGAGATTCGAGGGTGGGGGTGGGGGTGGGGGCGGGGGTGCCGCCGCCGTTGGCCGCGTACGCGCCCGAGCGGGTGTTCGTCGTGGACGGGCTGTCCAAGCGGGTGGCACCCGGGCTGACGGTCGGGTTCCTGGTGGTGCCCGAGGGGCGGGTCGAGGGGGTGGCGGACGCGTTGCGGTCGGGGGGCTGGGCGGCGGGGCGGTTCGCGCTGGAGGCGGGGGTGCGGTGGATCGGGGACGGGACGGTCGGACGGCTGGTCGCGGCGAAGCGGGCGGACGCGGCGGTGCGGCAGGGGCTGGTGGGCGAGTGGCTCGCGGGGTTCTCCGTGCGGGGGGACGCGCGGGCGTACTACGTGTGGTGGGAGTTGCCGGAGGGGTGGCGCGCGGACACGTTCCGCGCGGCGGCGGCGGAGCGGGGGGTGGCGGTGACTCCGGGGGTGGCGTTCAGCGTCCCTGGGCTGGGCTTCGGCGGGGCCGGGGCGGGGGCTGTCGATTGCGTCAGACTTGGGCTCGCGTCGGTTTCTCCGCCGGTGTTGGCGGGGGCGTTGCGGACGCTCGGTGAAGTCGCGCGAGGTGGCCCGTGAGCCAGGCGATCGCGGCGACGGTCGTGCCGAGGAGCAGCAGGCCCCAGGTCACGGTGCGCAGCGTGGCGGTGAGGGCGTCGTAGACGGCACCCGCGGCGGCCGGGGAGACGTCCGGCGGCAGGTCCGCGAGGGTGAGATGGCGGCCGAGGGCGACGGCGACGCCCAGCAGCGCGCCGCCGAGCGCGGTGCCCACGCCCGTCGCACAGATGGCCCGCCGGCGTCGTGTCGCGACGAGAATGCCACCGGCGGCCAGGGCGAGCGCGCCGACCGGGAGCCAGAACGCGGCGATTTCGAGCACGCGATATCCCTTCCGAAGCTGAACGAGTTCCGCGGCCGACAGCACCTCGACCTCGGTGTGCGCGACCGGGATGCGATGGGCGAACGGCACGTGGTCGCGCACGAGTTGACGCTTGACGCGTTCGCCGACGGGCGCGAGGTCGAGCGTCACCGCCCGTACCTCGCCGGTGGCGGCCCCGGCGCCGTGCCCGTCGCCGTCCGCGCCGTACGCGCCGTCCTCACGCACCGCCGTCAGCACCGCGTCGTGCGCCGCGCGGTTCGCCGTGTGCCAGGCCGTGCGGAACGCCTCGGTCCGGGTGAAGGAGCGCGCCGCGTCGTACGTGAAGTCCCGCACCGGCCGCCGCAGCCGTGGCCCCACCCGGACCTCGCGCAGAATCCCGGCGGCGACCGCGTTGGCGAGCGCCTCCCGTACGGCCGGGTCGGCGGCCAGGGGTGCCATGACCGCCTCGTACCGGGTCCGGTCCGCCAGCTCGTACGTCGCCCACGCGGCCAGCGCGCCCAGCGGCGCGAGCAGGCAGGCGAGGACGGTGAGCACGGCCGACAGGGCGCCGCGGGCACGAGGGGGCACCCCTCCAGGCAAGACCCCCGCCCACCACCGCGCGAGCGCTCGCGCGGTGCGTGACTGCGAATGGCCCCGCAGGACAAGCCGTACGGGGAGACCGGGGGCCGTACCGCGCCACCCCACCGGTCGACGGCGCGTCGTCCGCGCGTCGCCGGCCGCCTCGTGGGTCCTCGGAGGGTCAGGCCGGCCGGTGGCCCGTGGCGTCCTCGTGGGTGTAGTAGCGGTAGAAGTTGATCGAGAAGACCGCCGCCGCGATGGCGAGGGACATCGCCGCGGAGCGCAGGACGCTGTGCTGGGACGCCTGGCTGTAGAGGAAGCCGAAGGCGCAGCCCGCGAAGACGGCCCAGAGGAGGGCGTGGAGCTCGCGACGCAGACGGGGCGCGAACGTCAGGACGGCGATGTGGACCGCCGCGAACACGAACGCCGTCACGAATCCGAAGAGGAGGTTCCAGCCGGTGATGGGACCCGCGTCGCGGTTCATGGCCGCCGCCCAGTAGCCGTAGACCAGGCCGAGGGCCACCGGCACGAGCAGGTTCGCGAGCGCGTGCGCGCGCTCGCCGAAGACATCGGGTGTGGCGCCGTGCGTGGCGCTGTGCGTGGCCGTCCCGGCCGTCCTGCCCGGAATCACCGGCCGGCCCGGAGTGGGTGCCGCTTGAGCCATCGGAGCACTCCTCTCTTCCCTCCCCCGTCTACCAGAGCACACCTGGGGAGGGCCGCGGGCAAGTCGGGACGCAGAGGTCGTGACACAGAGGTTCGTGACACAGGGGCGGGACGTGGGGGGCGCGGCGGGGCCGGGATGCGGTGCGACCGGGGGCGTGTTTCGCTGTGGGGCATGCGGATGCGGATGCCGGTGCCGCGTGTGCGCCGGGAGCCGGACCCCGCCGAGCGGCAGCTGCTGCTGCGGGTCCGCGGGCGCGACATCGCCTGGCTTCCGCCGCTGGTGGTGCTGCTCGCCGTACCCGTGCTCGACTGGTTCACCGGCGGCGACTTCCGGGTCATCTCCTGGCTGGTGCTCGTCCCGGGCACGGCCGCCGCCGTCTGCGGGGTGCGCACGACGGCGCTGTTCGCGGCCCTCGCGATGATCATGTACGTCGCCGGCGACAACTCCTGGCCCCACCAGGTACGCACCGGACTCCCCGACTTCATCCTCGTCGCCCTCGGCGGCATCCTCTCCGTGCTGGCCTGCGCGGTCCGGCTGCGTGGACAGGAGCGGCTGCTGCACATGCGGGCCGTCGTCGACACCACCCGCCGCATCCTGCTGCGCCAGCTCCCGCCGGACGTCGGCGGCCTCGACCACGCGGAGATCTACCTCGCCGCCGACAGCCAGGCCCGGGTCGGCGGCGACTTCTACGACATCCAGCCCAGCCCGCACGGCACCCGCGTCGTCATCGGCGACGTCCAGGGCAAGGGGCTCGCCGCGGTGGAGGCGGCGTCCGTGCTGCTCGGCACGTTCCGTGAGGCCGCCTACTACGAGTCCGACCCGGTCACCGTCGCCGAACGGCTGGAGACCCGGATGGTGCGGCACGTACGGTACTGCGCGCACGTCGGCCGCGACGACGCCGAACGCTTCGCCACCGCCGTACTGCTCGACTTCCCCGAGCTGCGCAGCGCCCGGACCGACTGGGGCCCGGACCTCACCGGGCTCGGCGCGGTCACCGTGGACGTCGTCAACTTCGGCCACGAACCCCCGCTCCTGGTCCGCCCCGACGGCGTGCGCGCCCTGCCGATGCGGGAGGGACTGCCGCTGGGGCTCGGCGAGTTGGTGCCCCGGACGCCCGTGACGGCCAGGGTGCGGCTCGCCGCCGACGAGACGTTGCTGCTGGTCACGGACGGGGTGACGGAGGCGCGCGACGGGCGGGGCGCCTTCTTCCCGCTCCGCGAGTACCTCTCCCGCGCCCTCGCGGCCGGGACGCCCGCCCTCGACCCCGAGTCCCTGGTCCGGCTCGTCCGCGACGGTGTCCTCGCGCACACCGGGGGCGGCCTCGACGACGACACCACGATCTTCGCGGTACGGCGGGCGACGGAGCCGATGCGGCGTGGGCCGGGTGCGCCGGAGTGAGCGCCCGGCCTCTTTCACGCGCGCTCGCGTCCGTGCTCCTTCCTGCCCCTTTCCCCGTTTGCACGCGCAGCGGTTACCGTGCTGGCTGGGGTACGTGATCGACGGGGGGTCGGCGGGAGCCGACGGGAAGCGAGGGGAGGGAACGATGCCCGGAACAGTGCTGCTGCTGGCGGCCTCACCCATGGGCAAGGGGTGCCTGGTGGATGCGGCCTCCGTGCTTCCCGTGCTGGCGGCCGTCACGCCCGAGGTGCTGTCCGGCACGGGTACGGCGAACATCGTCGAGCTGGTCGATCCGCTGGAGCCGCAGGCGGTGCTGACCCGGTTGCGGGCCGCGGCGACCGCGCCGGGGCCGCTCACCGTGTATCTCGTGGGGCAGCTCCAACTCGACCGCAAGCAGCGGCTCGTGCATCTCGCGCTGGCGCGTACGACGCCGGCGACCGTGCGCTACACGGCCTTTCCCTGGCACTGGATCGTGGAGGAGCTGCGGTTGCGGGCGCCGGGGTCGACGACGCTGTTCGTCGATCTGCACGCGGATGCGGAGGTGTGGCGGCAGTTGGCGGGGCAGCCGCTGGTCGTGGGGCCCGGGGTGAGTGTGTACGGGCGGGTCGCGGGGCCGGTGGGCGGGATACGGCGGGGGGTGGGGGTGCCGGGGTACATGAAGGCCTTGGCGACGATACTGCGGAGTGGGCAGCGGCCGGGGGCGGCGGTGCTGCACGAGCAGGTGCTCGCGCGGACGGGGCTGCATGGGGATCTGATCCTGGCGTACGACGCGGGGGGTGTGGGTGTGGGTGCCGTGCCCCGGGTTCCCGTGAGTGGTTTCGCCCCCGCCGCCCCTACCCTCCCCCACCATCGCCCCGCGGGCTCGTCCTCGAACGCCGGACGGGCCGAAGAGCCCGTCGATCCCCATGAGGCGATCACCCTCGCCGTCGAGGCCGGGCGGCATCGGGAGGCCGATGTGTTGGCGGCTCGGTGGGAGGAGGGGGCCTTGCGGGAGTTCGGGGACGGGTCGGAGGAGGTGTTGCACTGGCGGGAGGTGCGGGCCGATCTCGCGATGTTCGCGGGGGACGCGGCGGGGAGCTGCGCGGTGTGGATGGGGGTCGCCCGCGATCGCCTCGCGGCGGGGCGGTCGGCGCGGGACCCTGCCGTCGAGGCGGCCGTCGACCGGGCGCACCATCAGTGGGGGCTGGTCACGGACCCGGCACGCGCCCAGGAACTCGGCGTCGAGTTCGTGGAGTTGCGCGGTCTGGTCCCGGGGCGGCGGGCCGGGGCCCTGGAGCACGCCCGGCAGCGTCTGGCCGAACTGCGGCGGCGGGAAGCGGAGTTGAGGTCGGCCCAGCACGTACCCGGTTAGCCGAGCCGGTCGATGAGCCGTCGTCCGTTCGTCGTAGATCGATGAGCCGTCGATCAGGGCGAGTACCGGGCCGACCTCGGAGGGGAGATTGTGCGAGGTCACCCCGTGTACGCCCCATGGGTACACGGGGTATACGCGACGGACATCGCACGTTGATCACTTAAGCGGGCGCACTTCCGGAACTGATCGGAGTTTGATCAGAGAATGATCAGAAACTCCCCATCCGTCGGCAAAGTCCACCTCCCGTCACAACCCCGGTGTGTCATGCGGATGCCGACACCGACACCGACACCGACACCGATGCCGACGCCGGGATCCGCACCCGGAACCAGGCACCCCGGTGCGACGGATGGGACGGCTCCAGGGTGACCGTGCCGCCGTGGGCCGTCGCGATCGACGCGACGATGCTGAGGCCGAGCCCGCTGCCGGCGGCCCGGGTCTCCTCGCCGCGGACGAAGGGGTCGAAGAGCCGGGCACGGAGTTCGCCGGGTATCCCGGGGCCGTCGTCCAGCACCTCGATGACCCGGTGGCCGTCCTCCGTACCGAGCCCGAGCGTGGTCGTCGTCCCCGGCGGTGTGTGGACCCGGGCGTTGACCAGCAGGTTGGCGACCAGCTGGTGCAGCCGCAGCGGATCCCCGGTGACCGTGTGGTCCCCGGGCGCGAGCAGCAGCCGTACGGGGTGGCCGGGGTGGCAGTCACGGGCGGCGGAGGCCGCGTCGCGGCACAGCTGGGCCAGGTCCACACGGGTGAGCTGGAGCGGCTGGCCGAGGTCGAGGCGGGTCAGCAGCACGAGTTCGTCGATGAGGGTGCTCATCCGGCCGACCTCGGTGGCGATCCGGCCGAGCGCCTCCTGCCGCATGGGCTCGTGCGTGGGGTCGCCGGCCCGGGCGAGTTCGGCGTAACCGGAGATCGTGGTCAGCGGGTTGCGCAGTTCGTGCCCGGCGGCGGCCATGAACTCGCGCAGCCGTCGCTCGCCGTCCCGCCGCTCCCTGACCTCCCGGCGGCCGAGGCGGCGGGCGCCGATCAGGACGCTGGCGAGGAGGGGGAGCGCGGCGGCCGTCTCGAACTGCAGGAGGCGGGCGACCGCCCGCCGGTCGTCGGCCACGGACCGCGCCGTGACGATGTACCCGCCCCCACCCTCGCCCTCGCCGGCCTTGTCGCCCTCGCCGCCCACGCCGCCCTCCTGGTCCCGGCCCGTCCCCGGCGCCCGCACCGCGTTCGTGCGGACCACCTTCGCCCGGTAACTCTCCCCGAACGCCGCCGGGTTCGCCCGTGCCGCGTACGCCTTCAGCCGGGCCGGCGTCAGCGCCGGGAACGCGGGGAGGCCGTCGGAGCCCGGGTGGCGCTCCACGACCTCGCCCCGGTCGTCGAGGACGAGGATCAGGAGGTTCTTGTCGAGGATCCTCTTGTCGAGGGTCGAGGTCTCCGCGAGGGCGGGAGCGGGAGTGCGGGCGGGGACGCGCTCGGTCGCGCCCGCGCTGAGCATCGCTATCTCCTGGTCGGTGCGGGCGTCCAGGTGCTGGGCGAGCGTGTGCGCGGAGAGGGCGGCGACCGCGCCCAGCGTGGCGAGGGTGGCGATCAGCCAGAAGCCGACGGTGCGCTGGCCGGTGCGGTGCGGGCGGATCGGCTGCTCTACGGGAGGCACCGGGCGCCCGGGGTGGGGGCGGCTGCACGTGTCACTCGGCGCGAGCGGCCCCGCCGCCCTGATCGTCTCGCCCAGCCCGGTGAACCCACTCATCCGCCCAGCCCGTCCACTCGGCCCGTCCTCCGTCGCCCCGCACGCCCGTCGTCCGGACCCGCGACCCCTGCCCGCCCGTTCCCCAAGTCCCTCTACCTGTAGGTCAGTTGGCCCAGAGCTGGTACCCGACTCCCCGGACCGTCCGGATCAGGGACCGGCCCGGCTCCCCCAGTTTGCGGCGCAGGTAGTAGATGTAGGTGTCGACCACCCCGGAGCCCTCGTCGCGGTGGTTCCAGACGCGCTCCTGGATCTGGCCCCGGGACAGCACACGGCCCGGGTTCTCCATGAGGTAGCGCAGCAGGGCGAACTCGGTGGTGGTGAGATCGACGGGGCGGCCGGCGGCCCACACCTGGTGGGCGTCGGCGTCCAGTTGGACCGCACCCGCGCGCAGCCGGTTGCGGTCGGGCACGGGATGGCCGCCGCCCGCCCGGCGCAGCAGGGCCCGTACCCGCGCGGCGACCTCCTTCAGCTCGAACGGCTTGGTGACGAAGTCGTCGCCGCCCATGTCGAGCCCGCGTACCCGGTCGTCGACACCGCCGAGCCCGGTGAGGAAGAGCACGGGGACGGCGTTGCCCCGGTCGCGCAGGGTCCGGCAGACCTCGAAGCCGCCCAGATCGGGGAGGTTGACGTCGAGGAGGATCAGATCGGGGCCGTACCGGGTGACGGCCTCCAGGGCCTGACGGCCGGTGGCGGCGGCGGTCACCCGGTAGCCGAGGAATTCCAGCGCCATGGTCAGCATGGAGCGGATGCCCTCCTCGTCGTCCACGACGAGCAATCGCCCGGCCGACGTGGAGGAGGTGGCCGGGGCGGGCGAAGTCGCTGGTGGGGAGGTGGGGAAGGCGGAGGGCACAGGCGTGGTCATGTCCTGTTCCTTTGCGACCGTGACCTCGGAGGCGAGGTCTCACGTTTCGAACAGGGCCGTATCGTCACACGTACCGGCAGGTAAGGGAGAACGGTTTCCCCTACATTCGGAATGACGCGTTCACTTCGGCTGACCACGCCTGCGCGCGTCCTACTTGGTGAAGATGAAGTACTTCCAGGCGCCGTACGTCGTGGTGTTCACGTTGTCGCCGGAGGTCGTGTCGTGGTACTCCGACCGGAACCGGAATCGGATGTCCGTGGTCGGGGTGCCCGTGAGGGTCACGTGCGACTTGCCGGAGGTGCCGAGGGGGAAGTACTCGGAACCCGCGTCGTGCCAGGCGCCGTCGTAGTGGAACTGCAGCTGCAGGCGCTGCTTGCGGTCCTTGTAGTACGTCATCGAGGTCTTCAGGACGGGGTCCTTGGACTTGCGGACGTAGTGGTACTTCTGGCCCCAGACCGTCCGCGTCTTGTAGTGGCCCGAGATCGACGACGAGATGGCGACCTTGGTGTAGACGGTGTTGGTGACCGTCCTCGCCCTGTAGCGCGAGTCGCCCGCGAACTTCACCGAGATCTTGGTGTCGCGCTTGAGGTCGACGGTGGCCGACAGATCGCCCTTGGAGTTGACCGTCCCCGACTTCACCAGCTTGTTCGGCCTGTCCGGGCCGTACGGGTCGGCCCAGATCTCGACCTTGCGGTTCTTGTACGTCTTGCCGAGGTGCGCGGTGAACTTCACGTCCGCGCCGTACGCGTAGGTCTTGCGGTTCTTGTCCAGCGAGAGCGCGGCGCCGGCGCGGGAGACCTCGACCTTGGTGGAGGCGGACGCGGCGGTGTGCTCGGCGTCGCCCGCGTACGTGACCTTGTAGGTGACCTTGCCGCCGGACGGCGGGGTGTCCTGGAAGGAGAACTTGCCGTCCGCGCCCAGCGACTTGGTGCCGAGCGACTTGCCCTTCGGGGACTCCATGTCGGTGCGGGTGACCGTGAGCGGGGTGCCGGCGGGCAGGGCCAGGTTCGAGGTGAGCGTGCCCTTGACCGTGAGCGCCTTGGCGCGGGTGGCCGTGGCCGGGGCGCTCACGGTGATCCTGTTGGTGTACTTGCGGGGCTCGTCGACGACATGGAACGTGGTCGCGCCGGACGACGAGGTCAGCGCGAACAGCTTCTGGCCGTCGGGGGCCCACACCACGCCGTTGTCGTTCCACAGCACCGAGGGGTGCAGATCGCGGACGCTCGCGGGCTGGTCGGCGCCCTTGGTGAAGACGTAGGTGTCGCCCGCGTCGTCGAAGTCGAAGATCGTCGCCGCGACCGTGCCGTCCGGGGCGATGTCGACGCCCATCGGCTCGTCCGCCACCGGGAACGTGCGCGTCTGCTCCAGGTCGGAGAGGCGGTACTCGGTGAGCGCGCGGCTGTTGTTGCCCGCCACCACCAGGTGGGTGCCGTCCGGGGTGAGCGCGGCGTCGTTGGGGAAGCCGCCCTTGTCCGCGGAGACCCGGATCACCGGCGTACCGGAGGAGACGTCGTAGACGATGACCGGGCCGGAGCTGATGCCCGCGTCGAGCGCGACGAGGGTGCCCGGGTTGTCCGGGTCGGCGTACAGCCGGGGCGGGCTGGCGTAGTCGTGGCCCCCGGAGAGGTCCAGCGTGACCGTGGGGGTCTCGGCGGTCAGGTCGACCGCGCCGAGACCGGAGTCCCACTGGTCGCCGTAGGCGAACCACAGCTTGCCGCCGGCGAGGGCCAGCCGCGACGGATCGGTGTTCGCGCCGGTCGGGTACTCGGCGGTCTGCGTCCGGGTCTCCGTGTCGATGGCGACGATCTTGTCGGCGCCGGACACGGCCGCGTACAAAGTGGTGCCGTCCGGGCTCAGTTCGAGGTCCCTGACCTGCGGCAGACCGGTGAGCTGGGTGACGACCACACCGGCGTACGTGGTGACGACGATCTTGCTGTTGCCCGGGTCGCTGATGAACAGCCGCTGGTGCCCGGCGTCCACCACCGTGTCGGACGGATCGGAGACGGCGATGGACCTGCTGCTGTCGGCGGCGGCCGGTGCGACCGTGCCGACCGCGAGC
Organism: Streptomyces phaeolivaceus; assembly: GCF_009184865.1. Lineage (NCBI taxonomy): Bacteria > Bacillati > Actinomycetota > Actinomycetes > Kitasatosporales > Streptomycetaceae > Streptomyces > Streptomyces phaeolivaceus. The sequence continues at coordinate 5,253,331 of NZ_CP045096.1, forward strand.
GCGGCCGAGCTGAAGAGGACCGCCAGGGCTGTGGCAGCCGGAAGAGTGCGCATACGCACGGTTTCGAACCCCCCGGAACGAAAGAAATGGGTGCGTCATGGCGTGCCGTCGCGCGGGGCCGGTGTGTTCGACCTGTGCCGCGTGTGTGACACCTGTGACACGTGTGACGCGTGAGCGAAGACTAAGTCATGGCTCCGACAAGAGGGTCACAGGGGGTGGTGGAGAACTCAACGTATTTACGTCCCGTACGTCCACGCGGGCGCACGCGCCGTCCGCGCACCTCGCGCGCGGTCACCCGAACGGCCCTGAGCCGCGCCGTCACCCGGTCGGCCCCCTGCTATCCACAAGGGGAGGGGACGTGCCGAGAGGACGTACCCGACGTACCCGTGAAGGGAAGAACCACCCATGGTCAGCCTGTCCGTCGACGTGTCCGTCGACTTCACCCAGGGCCTGAACGACGCCTGGTCCAAGGTCGCGCAGTTCGCGCCGAAACTCGCCGCCTTCCTCGTCGTCCTGGTCGTCGGCTGGTTCGTCGCGAAACTGGTCGCCCGCGTCCTCGACCGCGTGCTGCGCAGAATCGGCTCCGAGCGTCTCTCGGAACGTGCCGGAACGTCTCGCCTGCTCCGGGACTCCGCGTACGACCTGACCGGCATCCTCCGCGGGATCGTGTACTACGCGCTGATGCTGATGACCCTCCAGTTCGCGCTGGGGGTCTTCGGCGCCAACCCCGTCAGCGCGCTGATCAACGACATCGTGGCCTGGCTGCCGCGCGCGATCGTCGCCGTCGTCCTCGTGGTCGTCGCGATGGCCGTGGCGAACGCGGTGCGCGGGATCGTCGGGGGCGCGCTCGCCTCCGTCTCCTACGGCCGGGCCCTCGCCACCGCCGTCTGGGCGTGCGTCGTCGGCCTCGGCGCCATCGCGGCGCTCGGCCAGGCCGGTATCGCCCAGGACGTCACCCGGCCGGTGCTGTACGCGGCGCTCGCCACGGTCGCCGGGATCCTCGTCGTCGGCGTCGGCGGGGGTCTCATCGGCCCGATGCGGCAGCGGTGGGAGCGGATGCTGACGACAGTGGAGCGCGAGACCGCGCAGGCCCGGGGCAGTGTGGCCGCGTACCGGGCGGACCGCGAGGAGGCCCTGCGCGGCGACGCGGAGGTCGGGCAGGGCGCGGGCACGGTCACGGGGCCGGGCAGCCCGCGGCGGTCCGCGGACGTGTGACACCGGCCCGTCCGAACGGCCCGAACGGGATGCGGCCCGGCCGCGCACACGGAAGGTGTGCGCGGCCGGGCCGCGTCGCGTCGGGATCAGCCGGCGCCGTTCGGGTCGAAGGCGATCCCGTCGGGCTTCGCACGGGTCAGTTCCGTGGGGAAGCGGCCGTCCTTCAGCGGGAAGTTGGCGTCGCCCCAGCTGGCGCCGTTCAAACGGCTCTGGAGGCTCGCCGTCCACCTGTTGTCGCCGCCCGGGAAGCTGTTCCAGCTGATCAGACGCGGGAAGTCCCAGCCGCCGTCGCTCCAGGCCTCCGCTCCCTCACCCGGGTCGGCGAAGCGGAACGAGTGGGTGTCCCACAGGTTGCCCCCCTTGTGGTAGACGACCTTGACGCGGACGCCGTCCTTCTGGACGGAACTCCACGCCTTGGTCGTGTACTCGCCATGGGCGGAGACGGACGCGTACGACGGTGTCGCCGCACCCTGCCGCACCCAGAGGACGGCGGCCTCCCAGTCGTGGCGGTGCGAGGTGGGGGTGCAGTCGTCGCAGCTCATGTCCTTCTCGAAGTAGAGCGTGTAGATGATGGCGCACCAGCCGTTGTTGCACTTCACCCGTGAGTAGGTGTTGGCCTTGCCGAGATGGTTCGTGCGGCACTGGCCGGTGACCGACCCACTGTCGTCGAGGCCGCCGTTGAGGGTGCCGTTCTTGTCGATCGCCGCGACGGGCAGGCAGCCGTCGCTGTCGTAGTCGAAGTACGGTTGGAACGTCTTCTGGAAGGAAGTCGTGCTCTCGGCCAGGGGTGTCAGCACGGCGGCGTGGGCACTGCCGCTCAGCGCGACGGTCAGCGCGGCGGCGGTGGACCCGACGAGGGCCACCCGACCGAGTCGCCCGAAGCGCGAGGCCAGGGACTTCCGTGTCGACTTCTTCGGTGCTTTGGACATCAGCGGTTCTCCACTTGCTCTGAGGCGGGGGACACCAGTGATCCGTTCTGCGACACAGAGGCTGGCAAGCGGAGAATTGATCGGCACCTACTTCCACCGGGGCAATCAATTCGGAGCCGTAGTTCCGGATTGTTCGGCGGGGCGTCCGACCGCTGTCATCAACACCACATTTCGTGTGCTCAGGGTTACGCCCGTGTACAGGGCTACGTATGTTGACGCCTCCCAAGCGCGAAGTGGGTGCAACCGTGGGACGTCCTGAAAGACCGCTGGACCCGGCGACCGGGCCCGTGCAGCGCTTGGCCCACGAACTGCGGGAGCTGCGCCGGGCCGCCGGCGGCCCGTCCTACCGGGCGATGGCCGAGGACGCCGGTTTCTCCGCGACGACCCTCTCCCAGGCGGCGGGCGGCGAACGACTGCCCTCCCTCGCCGTCGTCCTCGGATACGTACGGGCCTGCGGCGGCGACCCCGGCGAGTGGGAGGCGCGCTGGAAGGAGGCCGGCGCGGCGGCCGTGGACGGCGGCGGGGACGCCCCGGCGCCGTACCGGGGTCTCGCCCGCTTCGAACCCGGCGACCATGCGCTGTTCTTCGGCCGCGACCGGCTGGTGGAGGAGCTGTGCGACCTGGTCGACGCGCACCGCTTCGCGGCCGTGTCCGGCGCCTCCGGCAGCGGCAAGTCCTCACTGCTGCGCGCCGGGTTCCTCCCCCGGCTCCGCGAGCAGATCGCCGGGCGGGAGTGCGAGGCGGTGCTGCGGGTGTTCACCCCGGGCGTCCGGCCGGCGGAGACGTACGGGCATCTGCTGACCGTCGCCGAGGGCGAACCGGACAGCTGGGTCGTGGTGGACCAGTTCGAGGAGGTGTTCACCCTCTGCCGGGACGAGACGGAACGGGCCCGCTTCCTCGACCTGCTGCTGACCGCCCGCGACCCGGACTCCCGGCTGCGGGTCCTCATCGCCGTCCGCGCCGACTTCGACGCCCGCTGCGCCGAACACCCGGGCCTCGCGGACGCGCTGCGCGACGCCCGTCTCGCGGTCGGCCCGATGACCGCGGACGAACTGCGCGAGGCGGTGGTACGGCCCGCGCAGGCGGCCGGACTCCTGGTCGAACGCTCCCTCGCCGCGACCGTCGTCGAGGAGGTCCACGACCGGCCCGGCGCGCTGCCCATGCTGTCGCACGCCCTGTTGGAGACCTGGCGCCGCCGCAGGGGCCGCATGCTGACGACGGCCGCGTACGAGGCGGCCGGCGGCATCGACGGCGCGATCGCGGCGAGCGCCGAGACGGTGTACGGGCAGCTGTCCGCGCCCCAGGCCGTCGCCGCCCGGCAGTTGCTGCTGCGCCTGGTGGAACCGGGCCGGGGCACCGTCGACACCGGGCGCCCGCTCACCCGGGAGGAACTGCTGGAGTGCGTCCATCCCGATGTGCCGGTGGTGGTGGAACGGCTCGCCCGCGCCCGGCTGCTGACCGTCGACGCGGAGGGCGTACGGCTCGCCCACGAGTCGCTGATCGGCTGCTGGCCCCGGCTGCACCGCTGGATCGACCGGGACCGCGAACGGCTGCGGCACCTCCGGCAGCTCACCGAGGCCGCCCGCGCCTGGCTGGAGCACGACCGCGACCCCGGCACCCTCTACCGGGGCACCCGGCTGGCCCGTACGGAGGAGGTGTTCCCCGACCACGCCCGGGACCCGGGGCTCACGGAGGGGGAACGGGCCTTTCTCACCGCCGCGTTCGACGCCCGCGCGGCGGAGCGCCGGGCCGCCGCCCGCTCCACGCGGCGCGCCCGGACCCTGGTGGGCGCGCTCTCGGCGGTCCTCGCGGTGGCGCTCGTCGCGGGGCTCGCGGCCTGGCGGCAGCACGACGACAACCTGCTCCAGCGGACGCAGAACACCGCGCGCCGGGTGGCCGCCGTCGCGGACGGCCTGCGCACCACCGACCCCCGCTCCGCGCTCCTCCTCGGGGTCGCCGCCTGGCGCATGGCCCCGCTCCCGGAGACCCGCCGCGCCCTCCTCGGCTCCCTCGCCCAGCCGGAGGTGGAGGCATTCTCCGACCCCGCGTCCGGCTTCCGCTCCCGGCGGTTCCTCGCCGACTCGGGCCGGGTCCTCCTCAGCGTCGACGACCGCACCTGGCAGACCTGGAACCTCGGCACCCGCCGCACCACCGCCTCCGGCGTCCTCCCCGAGGGCGAGGTCCTGGCCGCCGGCCCCGACGCCCGCGTCCTGGCCGTCGAGACGGGGGACGGCCGGATAGGCCTGTGGGACCTGCGAGCCGCCGACTGGACCGGTGGTCCACTGCCGGTGGCGGGGCGGGACGGGATCGCTTTCGGGGCTAGCGGGGACAGCTTCGTGCTGGCCGAGCCCGGTGCGCGTGCGGACGGCGGTGCGGGTTCGGCTGCCGGTGCCGGTGCGGACGGCCCGGCGGGTTCGGCTGCCGGTGCCGGCACAGGTGCCGATGTGGCTTCCGGCTCCGGTGCGGTCTCCGGTTCCGGTGCTGCCTCCGCTTCTCCCCCTGCCTCCGCCTCCGCCCCTGCCTCCGTCCCCGCCTATAGAACCGGCTCGGACGCCGGTGTCGTACGGGTGCGGTCCGTCGGGGACGGGCGGGTGCTGTTCGAGGAGCGGGGGGTCACGACGGCGAATGTGGCGGTGAGCGGGGACGACCGGCTGGTCGCCGTGTGTCCGGCGGGGGAGGCGCCGGAGGTCCGGGAGGTCGCCGGGCGGCGGGTGGTGCACGGGGCGTGGGAGCGGGCCCACGGGGTCTGCGGCGCCGGCTCGATGCTGGAGTTCGGCGCCGACGGCCGGTTCGCCCTCGTCGGCGAGGGCCGGGCGCGGGTGTGGGACGTCCGTACCGGTGACCGGGTCGCCGAGGTGCGCGACCCGGGTGTGCTGCGCGGGTCGTTCAGCGAGGACGGACGGTTCCTCGCGACCTTCGGCTCCGCCGACGAGATCAGGGTGTGGCGGCTCTCCGCCCCGGACGCCCCCGTCCTGCGCCATCCCCTCAACAACCAGAACGTGCACGGCCGCCTCGCCTGGGACCCGGGCGCCCCCCTCCTGCGCTACACGGAGGGCAGCACCGCCCACACCCTCGACCTGACGGCCACCGTCACCGCCGCCTGGCGCGACCGGCCCCTGGCCGGCGTCCTGATCAGCCCCGACGGCCGGGTCTACGCCACCGCCGAACGCACCGGCACCGGCCTCGCCTTCGCACTCCGCGCCACCGGCGACGGCCGTCTCGTCCGCACCCTGCCCACGCCGCCCCGGCCCGCCCCGGTGGACCATGTGTCGCCCCCGCCGCTCGCCCCGGGGGACGTCGTCCCGCGGATGGCGTTCAGCCCCGACGGCAGCCGGTTCGTGTACGGGGTCACCGCGCCCGGCAGACGGTCCGCACCGCAGCGGTTCACCGTCTGGAACCTGGACCGGGACCGCTGGCAGAGCGCGCTGGACCTGGGGCGGACCCAGTCCGGCACGGCGGTGACGGCCCTGGCCCTGAACCGCGACGGCAGCACCCTCTTCACCACCCGGACCCCGGCCGCCGGCGAACAGAGCAACGAGCGGTGGAACACCGTGACCCGCCGCCGGGCCGCCTCCCTCACCGGACCGGACCTGGCCAGCTCACGTCTCGCGCTCAGCCCCCGCGCCGAACTCGTCGTCGGCGACAACCGCGTATCCCGTCGCGTCACCGAGCGCGGCGCCGCCCTGGACCTGGTCCAGGGCGACCACATCAGCGCGCTGGCGTTCAGCCCCGACGGGAGTCGGCTGGCGGCGGGCGACCGTACCGGCCGGGTAGCCCTGTGGGACGGGGAACTGCGCCGCCGGGCCGGTGTCCTGCGCAACGTCTTCCCGGCCCCGCTCGGCCGGACCGCGGAGGCGGTCACCGCGCTCGCCCTGAGCCCCGACGGCCACACCCTCGCCGTCGGCGGCGACGCCGGCACGGTCCAGCTCTGGGACACCACCACCCAACAGCCCCTCGGCGGCCCGCTGCCCTCCCCCGGCGAACCCATCGCCTCCCTCGCCTTCAGCCCCGACAGCGCCACCCTCTACGCCGCCGGCACCCACGTCCCCCTCCACCGCCACACCATCGTCCCCACCCGCACCCTCACCCACATCTGCGCCCGCGCCGGGAACGAGAACCTGACCCGGGCCGAGTGGTCCACGTACGTCCCGGACGCGCCGTACCGGAGGGTGTGCGACTGAGGGGTGCGTTCGGAGTCGGACACCGCTCGGCACAGAAACGTAACGGCACAGTCGTTCGAGTGAACGGCTCCGGATTCCCTCCGCGAGCTTCCGGCCTAAGCTGAGACGTCGTGCTGAGCGAACGGAGGTCTGTCATGACGACGGCGGAGCCGATCATCATGCCGGGATACCAGGGCGAGTACGTTTCCGGTCCCTACGACGATCCCGACGATCCCGATGGTGACGACGAGGGGCGCTTGCCCATGGGCGGCGCGAGTGTGCAGCAGGCCTTCGCCTTGTTCAGCGCGGCGGCCCCCGAGGGTTGGCGCGTGGAGCTGATCGAAGGGGAGATCTGTGTGACACCTCCGGCCAACGGGGAGCACGAGGAGATTGTGTCGGAGGTCAACCACCAGGTGGGCCGGAAAGCCGGCGACGCTTCCTTGCGCAACTACACCGGCATCGGCCTGGATGTTCCCGGCGCCTCCGAGACAGGTCATGTCATCCCCGACCTGGTCATCGCTCCCAAGGGGAGCTTCGGCGACCAGGGGGAGTGGCACGACCCGTCCGCCGCTCTCCTCGTCGCGGAGGTCACCTCGGACAGCACGGCCGTCAAGGACCGGGACAGGAAGATCCATGGCTACGCCCGGGCGAACATCCCCGTCTACCTCCTCATCGACCGCGAGGAGGGCCAGGTGATCGTGTACTCGGAGCCGTCCGGCGACGAGTACACCAAGGGCGCGCAGCACAAGATGGGCCTCGTCGTCCCCCTGCCCGCCCCCCTCGGCTTCGAGCTGGACACCGCCGAGTTCTGAGCCGGTGGCGATCTGAGTGGTTGAGCAGGCGACTTGAGCGTACTTGACGCGTCGCTCAACGTAAGACTCCGGTCTCTCAACGGCAAGAGTACGGAGGGGAGTTGGGGTAAAGCGGCCGGTGTAACCGGGGTTACTGGCATGCTTACGCCATGGCAGGTACGGCCGAGCGTGACGATCCCGAGGTCATCGGGCGCAGAGTGCAGCAACTGCGGACGGAACGGGGCCTCACACAGCGTCAGTTGGCGGAACCGGCGTACACCCCGGCGTACATCTCGACCCTGGAGGCCGGCCGGGTCCGCGCCTCCGAACCCGCCCTGCGGCACATCGCCGAACGCCTCGGCGTCGGCTACGAGGAACTGGCCACCGGCCGCCCCGCCGGCTTCGCCACCGAGCTGCGGCTGCGCCTGACCGGCGCCCAGCGCACCCTCGCCAGCGGCGCCACCGAGGCCGCCGCCGAGGGGTTCACGGTCGTCCTCGCGGAGGCGGAGGAGTACGGCCTCGTCCCCGAACAGGCCGACGCCCTGCTCGGCCTCGGCGAATGCGCCCTGGAGACCGGCGACCTGGAGACCGCCCAACTGCGGTTCGAACAGGTCGAGCAGCGCCTCGGCGACGCCCCGCTCCCGGCCCGCGTCCCCGCCCTCCGGGGCCGCGCCACCGCCCACTACCTCGCCGGTGAACTCCGCTACTCCTGCTACCTCTACGAGTCCACCCTCGACGAGCTGAACCGCAACGGCCTGCACGACCCCGACGCGTTACTGCTCCTCTACACCGGCGTCATCGCCCCCTACATGGACATGGGCGCCCACGCCCGCGCCGCCCAGGCCGCCGAACTGGCCCTCGCCCTCGCCCCGCGGTCCGGCGACCCCGCCCTGGTCGCCCGGATGCACCGCTCGGTCGCCCGGACGATGATCGCCGAGGGCCGTGTCGCCGAGGCCGACGCCTCCCTCGCCAAGGCCTCCGAGCTGTACCGCCAGCTCCAGATCCGCACCGAACTCGCCAACTGCCACTGGATGCGCGGCTATCTGCACGCCCAGAACGGCGACTACGCCCGCGCCGAGGAGGAGCTGCGCGAGGCCCGCCGCATGCTCTCCGCCAAGCGCGCCGCGCTCTACACCAGCCAGGTCGCCGTCGAACTCGCCGACGTCCTGCACCGCCGCGGCAAGTCCGAAGAGGCCGCCGAACTGCTCCGCGAGGTCCTCAGCGACCTCAGCTCCGAGCGCGGCGCCCTGCACTCCGCCGCCGCCCACCGCCTCCTCGGCATCATCGCCGAGGACGCCCGGAACGCGGACACCGCCGAGGAGCACTACGTCCGCGCGCTGAGCCTGCTGGAACGCGCGGGCGCCGCCGGTGACCTGGCCGACCTGTGCCGCCTCCTCGGCGACCTGTACCGCCGCACCGGCCGCGTCGAGGCCGCCCTCGACGCCTACCGCACCGGTCTCGGCCACCGCACCGCCCCCGGCACCACCACCCTCGGCCCGGCCCCCGCACAGCCCCCTCTTTGACGATTCCGGGCCACCGCACAGCCCCGCTCCATAGTTTCCTCATGTGGAGACCGCGGAGCAGCACCGGAGCACAGGGGAGCGCGGAGGCGTCCTCGCGGGCGTACGACCCGCCGTCCGCGCCCTGCTCCACGCCGTACCCGGCGGCCTCGCCCTCCTCGCCATCGCGACCGCCGCCTCCGTCCTCGGCCCGGTGGTCGCGCTCGACCTGGCCACGCCCGCGATGGCCGCCTGGTGGACCGTCTTCACGGCGATCGTCGTCCAGGGCGTGCCCTTCCTCCTCCTCGGCACCCTCGTCTCGGCGGCGATCGCCGCCTTCGTGCCCGAGCGGGTCTTCACCCGGCTGCTCCCCCGCAACCCCGCGCTCGCCGTGCCCGTCGCGGGCGCGGCCGGTGTCGTCCTGCCGGGCTGCGAGTGCGCCTCCGTCCCGGTGGCCGGAAGCCTGATGCGACGCGGGGTCGCGCCCGCCGCCGCCCTGGCCTTCCTCCTGGTAACTCACCCGCCTCCTGGTCTCCTGCTGCGCCGCCGACGCCAGCCCCTACAAGGTCGAGATCCGGGACGCCGGCGCCCCCACCGCCGACGCCTGGGTCACCGTCACCGGCGTCTGGCACCCCAAGGGGGAGCCGGGCTCCGAGAAGTCCTGGCCGCCGGTCCTGGACGCCGGGTCGGTACGACGGGTCGCCGAGCCGGACAACCCGTACGAGAAGCGCTGACTCCGGGGCGGTCAGGGGCGGGGGAGGGGGCTCAGGGGCCGAAGTCCATCTCGGCGATCACCTTGCCGTTCGCGTCGTAGACCGCGACCTCGTGCACGGGGTCCTGGAAGTCGAGGGAGCGCGCGAGTTCCTCCGGGACCTTCACATGGCCGTAGTAGACGCCCCAGCCGGTGTCGCCCCTCAGGCGCAGGACGGTGCCGTCGACGACCGTGCCGTCGTAGGCGGTGATCCGCACCCCGGCGGCAGCGGTCCGGACGCCGTAGAAGAGGCCGTGGACGGTGTAGCCGCTGGTGGCGGAGCCCGAGCCCTGCATGGTGAGGCCGGGTTCGGTGGTGTCGAGGTTGCCGTCGACCAGGCTGCGGAACTCGTCCGGGCCGAACGCCCCCGTGTCCGGGTCCGGATCCCGCCAGTGCTTGCCGTCCTCCGTCAGCCACAGTTCCGTACCCTGCTCGGTGGTCACCCGCTCGTCGACCGCGACGATCCGCACCTGCCCGGCGCCCGGCGTGAAGACCCCGGTGGCGCCGGTGGACCCGGAGCCGCCGGTGGATTCCGAGGACCTGGTGGGCGTGGGTGTGGATGTCGGTGTCGGTGTCGGCGAGGGGGAACGGTCGGCGCTCGCCTGCGGTGGGGCCATCGGCTGGACCGTGGAGGAGGGATCGTCGGGGCGGAGGGTCAGCGCCACGACGAGCGGGATCAGCAGCAGTCCGCAGCCCGCGCCCACCGCGGCGGTCCGGCGTCGCCGCCGGCGCCTGCGGCCGTCCCGCTCGATCGCCTCCAACGGCACCGGCGGCGGCGTGAACCCGTACGCGGCCTCGGCGAACGCCTCCCGCAGCAACTGCCCGGTGTCGGCACCGTGTTCGCCGGCCACGCCCGCGCCGGTCTCGGTCTCGCTCTCTGTCTCTGAGTCTGTGCCGGTCCCGGTCCCGGTCGGGCCGGTCCCGGAGGTCGGGTGGTTCATGGGCGGGCTCCGGGGACGGGCGAGGGGGGCGCCTGGGCGAACGGGGGAGAGGGAGCGGAGGTGTGGGTGTCCCGGGCGCCGTCCCCGTGGGGGGCGGCGGCGAACGAGGGGTGCGCGCGCAGGGCCTGAAGGCCGCGTCGTACATGGGTCTTGACCGTGCCGAGCGAGCAGCCGAGCAGCTGGGCGATCTCGTTCTCGCTGAGGTCCTCCCAGAACCGGAGCACCAGCACGGACCGCTGCCGGGCGGACAGTTCGGCCAACGCCTGGGTGACGGCGGCCCGTTGGGCGATGGAGTCGGCGTGTCCCGCGTGCCGCTCGTGCACCCGTTCCGGCAGGAACGGTGTCAGCAGATGGGCCACGCGTCTCTTCCGTACGCGGCTGATGTTGTTGTTGACCAGCGAGCGCCGCACATAGAAGTCGACGTCGTCGCGCGGGATGCGCCGCCAGCGGGCGTACACCTTCGCCAGCGTGGTCTGCACGAGGTCCTCGGCCTCGTGGAAGTCGCCGGTCAGCATGTGCGCGGTACGCACCAGGCGCGGCCAGGCCGCGGTGGTGTACGCGGCGAAGTCACCGCCCTCGGGTGGTCCGGGGTTCTCGTGCGGTCCGGAGTTCTCGTGCGGCACGGACGACGGTCCTCGAAGTCGGGAGTGGGGGAGCGTGCCGTGCGGACGGGGGAGTGGTCAAGTCCCCCGCCCCCACGGTCACTTCGAGCGTCAGGTCAGGTCAGGTCAGGTCAGATCGGGTCGGACGGAATCGGTCGGGTCAGGTCAGCGGCAGCTGGGCGTAGACGCGGCCCTTGGTGTCGAGGACGGTGACCTTGCGGAGGAAGTCCTCCGAGCCGCCGTCCGAGGGCAGGTCCGCGATGGCGTACCAGACGCCCCAGCCCGGCTTCCCGGCCAGCTCGATCAGCTTGCCGTGGACCTTGCCCGTGCTGGTCGCGATCTCCACACGGGAGGCCGTGCCCTTGCCGCCGTAGTAGAGGCCGGAGAGGTAGTAGTGCCCTTCGAAGCCGCTTCCCTGGAGGGTCACTCCGGGCACGCTCGGGTCGACGTTGCCGTCGACGATGCTGCGGAACTGCGGGAAGTCGGGCATGTCCGGGTCCGTCCAGTGCTTGCCCTCGGCCGTCAGCCACAGCTCGAACCCGGGCGCGGCGACGACATGCTCCCCCGGCGCGACGATCCGCGCGGTCGGCGCCTTCGTGGCCTTGGCGGCCTTCGCCGCCACCGCGGCTGCCGCCGCCGCGCCGGTGCCGTGCGCCGTCTCCCCCCGCGAGACGGCGTACGACATCGTCGGCGCCCCCGCCAGCAGCGTGGTCAGCGCGGCGACGGCGACGTATGTGTGCATCCGCTTCATGGTCATGAACGGACACCCCCCTGGTGTGCATGGTCGGTGTGTTGGTCTGACACTCCTGGAAACTCCTGAGGTGCCCGGGACGGATGACACCGGCGTACGACTTTTTTCGCCGCCTTCTCAGTTCAGCGCGCTGCCGTCCTTCCACCGCTCCCAGCTCAGGTTCCAGTCGCCGTACCCGTTCCCGACGGCCACGGTCTCCGCGGAGCCGGTCACCTTCACCACGTCACCGGGGACGACCTGGTCGTAGAACCGTTTCGCCGTGCCGTCGGCCGCGAGGCCCACACACCCGTGGGTGACGTTCCGCCGGCCCGCGTACGTATTCGCCTTCGGGTTCTCGTGGAGGTAGGTGCCGGAGGCGGTGAGATGGACGGCGTAGGAGTACCAGTCGGCGTACGAGTCGCCGTAGCCGACCGTGCGCGAGTCCATGAAGACCTTGGGCTGCTTGTCGGAGACGACCATCGTGCCGTTCCAGGTCTCCATGCCGGGCGCGCCCGCGGTGACCGGGACGCGCTCGGTCGAACCGTCCTTCTCCACGGTCATGGTGTGGCGGCGCACATCGACCGTGGCGATCAGCGACCGGCCGACGCCGAAGTGCCGGGTGAGGCCCTCGCCGACCTGGACGGTGACCTTCGTACCGGGCTTCCAGTAGGCGCGGGGACGGAAGTCGACGCGCTGTCCGTCGGCGAGGTCGCGGTCCTTCACCCAGCTCCAGGAGCCCTCGGTGCCGGGGTCGGTCGTGACCTTCAACCGCCGTTCCACATCTGCCCGTTCGGCCTCCGGGACCGGACGGTCGAAGGTGACGGATATCGGCATGCCGACACCCACGGTCTGCCCTTCCGCGATGTTCACACGCGCGCCGTCGAACGCCTCCGCCGCGCTCGGGCTCGGGCTCGGCCTCACGTCCACGGCCTCGGTGCCGCCCCCGCCCCCGGTCCCCGCGCCCGCCCCCGTCTCCGCGTCCGTCTCCGCGTCCGTCTCCGCGTCCGCGCGGGCGTGGGTCTCCGGTATCGCGCTCGGCCCCTCGACCCGTACGCCTTCCCCGCTCCCCGCACAGCCCGTGAGCGCGAGCGCGACCGCGCACGCGGCCGTCGCGGCGAACAGGTGCGCGAGGCGCCGGGCCCGCAGGGTCCCGGTGGCTCTTCTCCCCATGGTCATGGTCTCCCCCAGATGTCTTTCCCGTGATGTGTTTCGATGAGCGGCGTACGGCGGCGTACGTACGGGACCTGTACGCACGACGGGGGCGACCGGGTTGCACGGCGATCCAAGGGACTTCGGACAACGGCGGGGGCATGACCGAGGAAGAGTTCGACGCGTTCTACGCCACCGCGTTCCCCCGGCTGACCGGCCAGCTCTACGCCTTCACCGGGGACCACGGCGAGGCGCAGGACGTCGTGCAGGAGGCCTTCGTCCGGGCCTGGGACCGGCGGCGGGACTTCCTCGCGGAGGGGGCGCCCGAGGCGTGGATCCGTACCGTGGCGATGCGGCTCGCGGTGAGCCGGTGGCGCCGGGCGCGCCGCTGGCTGGAGCTGGTGCGCCGCGATCCGCCCCCGGATCACACGCCGGGACCCGATCCCGAACGGGCGGTGCTGGTCGAGGCGTTGCGCAGGATTCCGGAGGCACAGCGGATGGCGGTGGTTCTGCACCATCTGTGCGACTTGAGTGTGGAGCAGGTAGCCTCCGAGACCGGCGCCCCCGTGGGCACGGTCAAGGCCCGGCTGTCCCGTGGCCGGGCGGCGCTGGCGCGCGAACTGGCCCCCGGCGCGGGTGCGAAGGAGGACGGCCGTGTCCGATGAACTGACCGTCCGGCTGCGCGAGTTGGCGGAGTCCGTCGAGGCCCCGCCGCCCGGGTCCGGCGCCGAGATCCGCGCCACCGCCGGCCGCCGTCGGCGTCGCCGCCGTACGACCGCCGCCGTCGCGGGCGGCTGCGTGGCGGCGGGCATGGCCGCCGTCCTCACCCTGAACGTCGCCTCCCACGGCAGCGAACAGCACCCGCCGACGGCGTCGCGCACCACACAGAGCGCCACGCGAGCGGTTCCCGACGCCACGGTGGACCTCTCCCGCCGCGTCCTCACCGTCGCCGGCCGCGAGCTGCCGGTCTCCACCGGCACGGCCCGGACACCGACACCGACCGGCCTGATGACCGTCACGCTCAAACGCGGCTCCAAGGTCGTCCCCGCCACGACCGTCGGCCTCGGCCTCGGCGACGAGTACGACCTGAAGCTGTCGTGGGTCCTGGAACTGACCCCGATCGACAAGACCACCGGAAGGGCCGGGGCAGAAGCGGCGGAGGCGCCGGCGGAGGCGACGGCGGAGGCGCCGACGGAGGTGGCGGCGGAGACGGCGGAGGCGCCGGAAGCGACCGATGGAACTGACGGGACCGGTCCGACCGAGGACACCAGCCTCAGCCCCAGCCCCAGCCCCACTCCCAGCCTCGGCCCCGCCGCGAACGCGATCTGGATCGCGGCCCTCACCTACAACGAGAAGGCCCCCGGCGCCCACGACACCACCTCCGGCTGGATCGGCCTGCGGAGCACCGACGCGCAGTGGCTCTACCGGCGGCTGTCGGAGGGCGCGCTGGTGGAGATCCGGGGCACGGCGCCGACCGCCCCCGCCACGGACCCCGTGCCGACCCCCGGCCTGGGGTAGCCGCCGGGGGAGCCGTACGAGGGAGTCGCTCACCCGTACGCCCTCGTGCGCTGGTGGGCGGGCCCGAGCGGTGCTGGCGTAGGAGCGGAAACGTCGTGCTCCCGGGAGGCTCCGCCATGCGTCGTGCGTACCGTGTTCTCGCCCGGGTCGTGGTCCTCGGGATGCTCGCGGGGGCGACGGCCTGCGTCGCGAAGGACCCCGGGCATCCGCGCGGCTTCCCGGAGGCGGCCGTCGTCGACGACCCGGCCACCGCCTCGCCGTCGGCCCGGCCGAAGCCCACCCTGACCGACGCGCGCGCCCGCAGCGCGCTGCTCCGCCAGGACGACCTGGGCGAGGCCTGGGCCGGCACCCAGGGCGCGGCGACCTGGCGGGACGGTCTCCTCAAGGGCCGCACCGACCGCCCCGAGTGCCAGGAACTCCTGGACGCGGTGTACGCCGAGGACGTCCTCGGCAAGCCCAGGGGCGGCACGGCCGTCACCGGCTTCGACGACTACGAGTACGGCGCCCAACTCCGCTACCAGGTGGGCGAGTACGACAGGGCCGACGTCGACGCCCGCCTCGGCCGGCTCCGCCGGATCGTCGACAAGTGCGGGGAGTTCACCATCACCGGGATCCAGGGACAGGAGTACGGCGCCGAGGTCGTCCCCGTCGAACTCCCCGGCGACCTGGGCGACGCCCGGCAGGGCCTGCGGCTGATCGTCAGCGGGGCGGTGGAGGGCGAGGACAGCGCCCTCACCCTCGACCTCGCCACCGTGCGCGTCGGCGACACGGCCGCCCTCCTCACCCACGGCGGCCTCTACGGCATCGACGACACCGCCACCCGAGAAGCGGCCCAGGCCGGCACCCAACGCCTCCAGGACCTCCTGAAGAAGGAACAGCAGGAGAAGAAGGGCAAGAAGAAGCCGAAGCCCCCTCCGCCCTCGGCGGCGTGACGCATGTGGTAGCCGGTGCCCGCGAAGCCGTCCGCCGCGGAGGGGACCACGCGGATCGTCACGTTCTCCCTCTCGGAGGCCCTCAGGAGGTGTTCCAACTGCGCGCGGGCGACCTTCGGTCCGCCGGGGGTTGTGGCTCGTCCACTCGCTCACCGAGGGGCGCTGGGGCACCGCCCCGGCCGTACCCGTACCCGTACCCGTACCCCAGGGCCCGCCCTGCCCCGACGGCAAGGCCGTGTGGTTCGACCTCGCCGCGCCGCTCAGCCCCGTGCGGCCGACCGTTCCGTGCCCGGCTTCACACCCCACACATACACCTCGTCGCCCTCGTGCATGATCCGCCACAACCGCTCCGCGTCGGCGTAGCGGAGGTTCACGCAGCCGTGGGAGCCGCCTCGGAAGAGGTCGTCGAGGACGCCGTGGAAGGCCTGGCCGTCGTTGAAGAACTGGGCGAACGGCATGGGCGCGTTGTCGTACAGGTCGGAGTGGTGGTCACGGTTCTTCCAGTAGACCGTGTGCCAGCCGGTGCGGGTCTCCTGCCCGTCCCGGCCGGTGCGCGCGGGCACCGGCCGGTAGATCACGCGGTCGCCCTGCTGTACCCACACCAGCTGCCGGTCGAGGTCCACACAGGTCACCTGGTAGGTCCGCACCGGGCACTTCCCCGCCGCGTTCGGGTTGGCGCGGGCCTGCACCACCAGCATCGTGCGGTAGGTGGCGAGCCCCGCGTACCCGTCGGCCGGTTTCACGCCCGCGCGCTGCTGGAACGCGCGGATCGCCACACAGTCGGCGGTGGACTGCCGGCCGTCCGCCACCAGCTTGAGGTGGCGTTCCAGGTCCCACTGGTAGGGGCCGGTCCGCGCGGTGCACTCCGGCGCGGGCGCCGACGCGAGGGGCGCCGACGCGATGGCGGGTGCCGTCGTCCAGCCCAGCAGGGCGGACGACAGCACCGCGACCACCTTCACCCGTATCCGGGTCTTCCGTGTCCTTCGTCGGGTCGTCAACGCGGCCTCCGGTACTCGCTCGCACACTCACTCGCCGAACCCCTTCTCAGAGATACGGCATCGCGAGCGCCCCGGAGACGTCGTGCTGGGCCGAACGGGCACGTCGGCCCAGCAGTCCGTCAGCGCGTCAGAGCGTCAGCACTTCTTGCCCTTGCACGGCTCGCCGCGCACGTTGAAGAGCTTCACGGTCAGCCCGTCGCCGGCGGAGGCGTTCCTCGGGGTGAGGACGTACGGCCCGGTGACCGGCTGCTTCGGCTTGAGATAGCCCTCGGGGACATCGGTCTCCACCAGGTGGTACGTGCCGGGCAGGAGCGAGCCGAACGAGCAGCGGCCGGTGCGCGAGCTGGCGCAGTCGTTGACGAACCGGTCCTTCCTCAGGCCGTACCGCTGGAGGCCGCGCACCCCGTTGGTGTCCTGCCACAGCTCGAACACCGCGCCCGGCAGCGGCTTGTCGCTCTTCTTGTCCAGCTTCACCAGCGTCAGCCGCACCGACTTGGTGAGGCCGGCGTCGACCGTGTGGTTCACATGGCCGGGGTCGCCGACCCGGACCGTGGTCCGGCCGTACGCGTCGACGTCGGAGTCGATCGCGCGGTTCGAACCGGCGTCCTTCACCGTCCACTTGAGGGAGGCCCGGCTCGGCTTGCCCGGCAGCGTGCTGGTGTCGACGCCGCCGTAGTCGAAGGAGACCCGGTAGGTGGTGTTCGGCTTCAGGCCCTGGGCGCTGCCGATGTAGTACTCGCCGCCCGCGTCGGTGACCGCGGTCAGACCGCGGTCCGACAGCGACGACGTCGTGTCGAGCTTCACCCTCACGCCCTTGACCGGCGGTTCGGACGGGTCCTGGACGCCGTTGCCGTTGACGTCGTACCAGACCCGGTTGCCGATCTGGACGGGCGCCCGGTCGCAGACCAGCTCCAGGTCGGCGAGGCCGTTGCCCTTGCCGAAGAGCAGGGCGCGGCCCGCGGCCTTGTCGCTCCAGGTCCGCTGGACCGTGAGGTTGCCCTCCGTCTTGCCCTTGTCCGCGTTCCAGCGGCGGACGCCCTGCTCCCAGGGGTGCGGGTCGAACGGGTCGTAGACCGTGCTCCACAGCCTGTTCCGGTACGGCTGGAGGGCCGTGCCGCCCTGGGTGACCTGGTCCTCGTGGGCGCCGTCGAGCCGGGTCGAGTCGGCGTAGAACTCGCCGTGGCCCGGCCCCTCGTCGTTGTTCGGCAGCGCGCCGTAGAGCGCGTCGCAGCGGGCGTTGTTCTCCAGCGTGTACGTCGTCCGGGACGTGCACACCCGCAGGACGTCACCGGCGGCGATGGCCCTGACCAGGGTGTTCTTGCGGGCGTTGAAGGGGTACGTCGCCGTGCCCTGCATATCGGCGAAGCGGTCCCGGAAGCCGAGGATCAGGTCGCCGTTGTCGGCGATCTCGATGTTGGCCAGGATCGGCTGCGGCGCGGAGACGAAGGAGAGGGGGCCGGGCTCGGGGACCCGCTGGTTCCAGGCCTCCCACATGGCACTCAGCGGCTGGCCGACGGTGGAGGGCTTGAAACAGCCGTGGCCGCCGGAGGCGGGACCCGTACGGGGTGCGGGGACCGTCTGCGGTGCGGTGCTCGTGTGCGGCGCGGTGCTCGCGTTGGGGGCGGGGGCCGTGTGCGACCCGGTGTCCGACCCCGTGTGTGAACCCGTGTGCGAGCCGGTGTGCGGGCCGGTGTGCGGGCCGGTGTGCGACCCCGGCTGTGAACCGGAGTGGGCCCCGTCGACCCGGTAGGCGCAGCCGCGCGGGTAGTTCATCGCCGTGTGGAACAGGGGACTGAACGACCCCTTGGTGAACTCGTAGACGTGCGAGGTGACTTGCGACGGGTCGCCCCACGGCACCTTCCTGGTGACCGTGTTCTCCGCGCCGCACACCCCGCCGACGAGCACCCGCCCACCGCGCACCCCGATGCCGTACGGGTGCCACGAGCCGGCGCACTCCTCCGGCCGGGGGATGACGTGCGACCGGTAGCGGCCCGGGTAGACCCCGTCGCCGTTGCCGTGGATCGGCACCGCGTACAGCCGGGAGTCGTTGAGGCTGACCGCGTACAGGGTCCTGCCGTCACCGGAGACGTCGACGTCGCCGATGCCCTCCCGGCCGACCCTGCTGTAGACCGGGTTGTCGCGCAGCCAGTGGTCGGCCTCGTCGTGCTCGGTCAGCAGGCCCGGCAGGGTGACGAAGGTGGTCACCCCGGAGGCGCTGTTGCGGCGGTAGATCGTGTTGGTCGCGCCCGCCGGACCGTACGCCGCGTGCCGCTTGACCAGCGTGCCCATGTACGTGTTGCCGGTCCGGTCGTTGCCGATCCCGAACACGGCCCCCTGCTGGGTGTTGTTGGTCAGCGTCTCGACCGTGCCGCCGGGGTGGGCGCCGGAGAAGTTCCCCGGGAACCGCGTCAGACCCTTGTGGGTGTCGGGCGCGTCGCCCTTGGTGAGGTTGCAGGTCACCAGGTCCGGGTTCTCCTGGCAGTAGACCCCGGGCTCCCAGAAGCCGGTCGTGTACGTCGTGCTCCGGCCCCCGGCGACATCCACGACGCCGACGCCGCTGCGCATCACGTAGGGGCCGTCGCCGAGCCCCGCGAGCGCGGGCTGCAGGGTGCGCGGGTCGGGGTTGTAGGCCTGGACGCGGTACTTGGCGCCGCGCAGCGGGGTGGCCGACGGCTGGAACCAGGCGATGCCGTACGCGTTGGTCGTCCGGGTCACCACGGTCCCGTGGTCGTCGGTCAGCGTGACCCGCACACCCTCCCGGCCCTTCTCCAGACCGTGGTCGTACGTCCCGTCGGTGTCCACGTCGTTGACGACGCGTACGGTCACGTTGCCGTCGCCGGGTGCCCTGCCGTCCACCGTGCTCCTGGCGCCGGGGGCGGCGGGGACCGCCTCGCCGGCCAGTCCGACCACCAGCGCCGCCGAGACGGCCAGGGCCAGACCCACACCCCCCGGAGTTCTTCGCTTCACGCCACGTCCCTCTTCTCGTGATGTCTGCCGAGGCGACGGAGCCCGATGCCCGAAGCCGACCCCTGCATTCATATGAAGTGCCAACCGCCACTAATCAGGCCGAACGGGGCACGGGAGGGCCGGAGGGCGGGCCAAGATGTCGGAAATGTGGAGATTCGGGAGAGGTGAGGGGGCGGATGTGGGGCTGGACGAGACGGGCGGGAGAGTGCGCCTGACGGTCGGCGAGTTCACCCGCGTGGCCCAAGCAGGCCGTCCTCGCATGGCGTACCGCGCCGAATCACGGTAGGCCCCGGGCGACGGTGGGACGGGCCCCGGCTCCGCGGCGGGCCGTCGTCAGAAGGATCAGAAGGACGGGTCCGGGTCCGCCAGGGACTGTTCCGCCCAGATCACCTTGCCCTCGGGCAGGAAACGGGTGCCCCAGCGCTGGGTGAACTGGGAGATGAGGAAGAGACCCCGGCCGCCCTCGTCGGTGGTGCGCGGGTGGCGGAGATGGGGCGCGGTGGCGCCGCCGTCGAACACCTCGCAGATCAGGGTGCGTTCGAGGACGAGCCGCAGCCGGATGGGCCCGGCGGCGTGCCGGATCGCGTTGGTGACCAGCTCGCTGACGACCAGTTCGGTGGTGAACGCCAGCTCGTCCAGCCCCCACACCCCAAGCTGCCGTGTGGTGGTCTTGCGGGCCTCCGCGACCAGCGCCGGGTCGGCCGGCAGCTCCCAGGAGGCGACCCGGTGGGCGGGCAGCCGCCGGGTGCGGGCCAGGAGGAGGGCGACGTCGTCGGTGGGGCGGGCCGGGGCGAGGGAGTCGAGGACGCGCTGGGCGTGCCGTTCGAGGGAGGGCTCGGGCCGGGCCAGGGCACGGCACAGCGCCTCCCGGGAGGACCCGGCGAGCAGCCCGTCGGTGTGCAGGGCGATCACCGTGCCCTCGGGCAGCTCGACCTCCATCGCCTCGAAGGGCTGCTGGTCGACACCGAGCGCCGGTCCCTCGGGCAGCCTGGGGAAGGTGACCGTGCCGTCCGGGGCGACCAGGGCCGGGGCGAACGGCCCGGCGGCGGCCATGGCGCATCTGCCCGACACCGGGTCGTGGACGACGTACAGACAGCGCGCCCCGACCGTCTCGCCGCTGCCGCCGCCCGGCTCGGCGCCCTCCTGCCGCGCCGACTTGGCGACCATGTCGTCGAGGTGGGCGAGCACCTCGTCCGGCGGCAGATCGAGGTCGGCGAGGGTACGGACGGCCGTACGGAGGCGGCCCATGGCGGCGGCGCCGTCGATGCCGTGGCCCGCGACCTCGCCGACGACGAGGGCGACGCGGGCGCCGGAGAGCGGGATGACGTCGTACCAGTCGCCGCCGAGACCGGTCAGCTCGTCGGCGGGCCGGTAGCGGGCGGCGACCTCGGCCGCGTCCTGCTCGGGCAGCCGGCGCGGCAGCAGGCTGCGCTGCAGGACGAGGGCGGCGTCGCGCTCGCGCGTGTACCGGCGCGCGTTGTCGACGCAGACGGCGGCCCGGCTCACCAGCTCCTCGGCGAGGCCCAGGTCGACGGCGTCGAAGGGGTCCAGGCGGTCGCGGCGGAAGAACGTGGTGATGCCGAGCGTGATGCCCCGCGCCCGCACCGGAACGATCATCACACTGTGCAGTCCGAGTGCCTCCACGGGCACCGCCCGGCCGCCCGGGACCGCCGAGGCCCACTCCGCCGACAGCGGGTCGAGCCGGGGCTCCGACCAGGACCGGCCGTCGACCAGCGCCCGTACCGGGGGCGAGCCGGCGGTGTACGCGGCGAGCGCGCCGATCTCCAGGACGGCCTCGGGGACGCCGGCGTGCACGGACTGCTGCGCGATCCGCCGCAGCGGGACGGAACCGTCGCCGAGGGGGCCCGGCTCGGCGCCGCTCAGCACGGAGTCCAGCAGGTCGACGGTGACGAAGTCGGCGAGCGCGGGGACGACGACGTCGGCCAGCTCCTGCGCGGTCCGCCGTACGTCGAGGGTCCGGCCGATGTGCTCACCGGCCCGGTCCAGCAGGGCGAGGCGGGTGCGGGCGCGGTGCCGCTCGGACACGTCGATCACCGTGTAGTACACGCCGATGGGGCGCCCGAGGTCGTCTTCGAGCCGGGTGAACGACATCGCGTGCGCGGTCTCGCGGTACGGCGCCGACCGCACCCGGCCCACGTGTTCGTAGTCCAGCACGGGTACGCCGGTCTCCAGCACCTTGCGCATCTGCGCCTCGATGCGTTCGGCGTCCAGCCCCGGCTGTACCTCCGCGAGCCGCAGCCCCACCCGCTCGTGCGCCTGCCCGCCGCCGAACCGCTCCAACGCCGCGTTCGACCACACGAACCGCAGCTCCGTATCCACTATCGCGATCCCCACGGGCGACCACGCCGTCATCCGCTCCAGCACATTGCGACTCATGTCCCACCCGGGCGCCTGCGTCGCATCGGAAACGAGAGCGACCCAGTGGGCGGTGGGGGCGTGGGGGGTTTCCTGGGCCTCGGAAGCGGGGGCCGGCGCGGCCGGGGCCGGTGAGGCCGGGGGTGGCGAGGAGGAGGGGCGCGGGTGGGAGCCGGGGGCGGGGGAGAAGGGCAGACGGGCGGATGGGGTCGGGTGCGCGGATGGAATCGGGTGCGCGGGCGGGGAGGGGCGCCCGGATGGGGAGGGGCGCGCGGACGGGGAATGGGGTGCGGGCGGAGATTGGGGTGCGGGGGCAGGGGTGGTCCGCCGGACCGACGGTCGGCCGGGGTGCTGCGCGGGGGAGGGGCGGGCTCCAGGCTCCCGGGCCGGGGCGGCGGAGGGCCGTGGGGTTCCCGGCGCCGAAGCAGGCACCGGCCCGGCCGGAGGCGCGGTCGCCGTCGGTGGTGGCGTGGGTGCCTCCCGGGTGGGGACGACCCTGACCATCACCCTGAGGCGGTGGCCGTCGCGGTGGCGGGCCGTGAGGATGCCGGACCAGCCGCCGAGGGCGCGATGGGTTTCGGCCAGGCGGCCGATGTGCTCGCCGTCCTCGTCCACCAGGAGCGTACGGACGCTGCGGCCCAGGATCTCGGCCGCCGGATAGCCGAAGAGCCGCTCGGCGTCCCGGGTCCAGCTCGTCACGAACCCGTCCGCGTCGATCAGCAACGGCGCGGCGTCGGCCACGTCGAAGCGCTGACGGGAAACGGCACTGTCCCTGTCGGTCCCCACGGCGACCCTCTCTGTCGCTGAGACGCCCTCGGACACCATTATTCACCTTGTGTGATCGCAGGCAGGCCAACTTGTGACGGCGCAAATCACACGGCCGCACGCCGTGGCGCACGGACCGGCACGCATCCGGCCCCCCACCAGGCACCCGACCGCCGCGCACGAGCCCGACACCACCGGGCGCGATCGGGCGCGATCAGGCGTGATCGGGACGAAGCCGCCCGCACGAACAGCCCGAAGCCGCACACACGGACGCCCCCGCCTCCGCCCGCCCATGCCGCCGTACGCCGGTAATGCGCCCCCGTACGCCCCCCAAGCTCCGGCGTGTCGAATCGACCGCCCCCTCCGCGGGAGGGGTGCGGAGGGGGCGGTCGATGGCCGATTCCGGCCTGTCACGGGGGCCGGCCGGGCCGGGGGCGTCAGCAGTCGCGGAACTCCGGCGACTGGTTGAGGATCTGCGACCGCAGCGAGGTGAACCGGGCATACGTCGCCCCGCCGCGCGCCTCGGCCGGGAAGACCGCCACCCGGTGGCAGTTCTGGAAGGCGAGCGCCACCCCGAAGTGCCGCTCCAGGCTCCCCCGGATCGCGTCGCTGGACAGCGCCCGCAGCAGCTGCCCACGCTCCCGCTCCGACGGCGGCGGCGTCCGGTTGTCCGCGAACTCGGCGGTGCCCGCGCGCAGTTCACCGACGAGGGAGGCGATCAGGTCGTACGCGTACGGCAGCGACGTACGCACCGTTTTCACGAACTCCTCCTCCCGCACCTCGCCCTTCTCGGCATCGGCGAGCAGCTGCGGGGAGACGTCGAGCGACATGGATGTTCCTGTTCTGATCAGAAGGAGACTATGGAGGGGATGGCGGGCGTGGCGGGGGCGGAGGGCTCGGCGGACCCGTTGTCGGACCCGGCGGACCCGCTGTCGGACCCGTCGGCGGCCAGCGCCTGCGGACCGTGGCGGAACCCGGGGTCCACCTGGGCGGCCAGATCGTGCCCGGTGGCGTCATTGGCCCAGGCGGCGGCGTTGCGGAGATGGAACTCGACGGCATGGCGCTGGAAGGCGGCCCAGTCCTTCGTACGGGCGTCGACCGCGTCCTTCAGCAGGGTCAGCGCATGCAGGTTGTGCGCCTCCAACTCCCCGCGCTCCCGGCCCTGTTCCTGCGCGCGGACGTACGACGACTGCACGCAGTACGCCAACAGGTCGTCCCCGACGTGCTCCTTGAGGAAGAGCAGGTCGTCCTCGCCGGTGACCTTGTTGCCGACGACGGCGACCGGGACGCCGAACTCGGCGGCGTGCTCCTGGTACTGCCGGTACACCGACACGCTCTTCCGTGTCGGCTCGACGACCAGGAAGGTCATGTCGAACCGGGTGAACAGCCCGGAGGCGAAGGCGTCCGCGCCGGCGGTCATGTCGACGACGACGTACTCGCCGGGCCCGTCGACGAGATGGTTGAGATACAGCTCCACCGCGCCGAGCTTGGAGTGGTAGCAGGCCACCCCGAGGTCGCTCTCGTCGAACGCGCCGGTGACCATGAGCGGCACCCCGTCCACGCGCTCGACGTGCCGGGCGTGGATCTCGTCGTCGCCGAGGAGCCGCAGCAGCCGCGAACCCCGGCCCGGCGGGGTCGTCTTGACCATGGCCGCACGCGAGACGATCCGCGGGTTGGTGCCCCGGAGGTGGTCCTTGATCTCACCGGTCCGCGCACTCAGCGGCGGCGCGCCGAACTCGTCCCCCTCGTCGAGGCCGAGCGCGTGCGCCAGATGCTGGTTGATGTCCCCGTCGATCGCCACGAGCGGCGCGCCCGAGCGGGCGAGGTGCCGGGCGAAGAGCGCCGAGAGCGTCGTCTTGCCGCTGCCGCCCTTGCCTACGAACGCCACACGCACGGACCGTCACCCCGCTCGCTCTCGTGTTCGTTCTCGGCGGCACCCTCGACGCCGATAATGAAAATGGATGTCATGAACGTAGGGTCGGGAGCGGGGGACGGGATTGTCAAATCCGCCCCATATCGACTTCCCTGGCAACTCCCCTTCGCCGGGTGGCGAGTTGGCGAACCCTTTGCGGTTCGTCGACCCGGCGTTGGGACGCCCGTGAGCCCCCCATGGGCCCCCGGAGGCACTGATTCCCTTTGTGCCCGATATATGCCTCGGGTGTGGCGCGGATGTGCCCGAGGGGCTGTCACGGGCCCGGCCCCGACCGGCGTTTCCCGAGGTTGACAGCCCCTACCCCTTGGTAAACGATGTGCACACCCTGTGGCTCAAGTGACCCCTGAGCCCGGTGTTTTCTTCGACCACCCACAGCCCCGGCGCGGCCTCCGGCCGCCTCGTGCTGCCGTGCTGCCGCCGCGCCCGGGGTTCTCGTACGTTCCGACGTTCCGAGTTCGAGAATGGGATCTGCATGTCCATAGCGAGACGTGTCATCGTGAGCCGCCTGGTGGGGACGGGCATCGCCGCTCTTGCGCTGAGCGCGGCGGTCTCCGGCCCGGCCTTCGCCCACGACACCCCCGGCGGCGGCGACGGCTGGGGCAAGAAGAGCTACGCCCCCGGCCAGGGCGCGGGCACGCCCACCGAGACCGACCGCTGCGAGTTCTCGCTGGACGGCGTGAAGTTCGCCGACTGGGTCAAGCTCGACGACCAGAACCTCAAGCCCACCGACGACGGCAAGGTCCACATCAAGGTCCGCGCCGCCGCCGACGCCACGACCTGCACGGTCTCCCTCGCGTCCTACCTCGCCCACGGCCCGACCTTCGCCACCTCCGGCGAGCAGGTCTTCGTCGACTTCGACACGGTCACGGTCAAGAAGGGCGCGACGGACTCCCTCGACATCTCCGTCCCCGACGCGGGCTGCTACGCGCAGATCGACCTCTACCGGGGCGCCGTGAAGTTCGACGGCAAGCTCGACGCGAAGGACGGCTTCGAGCACGGCGACGTCCCCAAGGGCCCGGACCGCCCGGTCATCAAGGACAAGCTGATCGCGGCCTGGAACGGCGGCACGAAGGACTGCACGTCGGAGGAGCAGCCCCCGGCCGAGGAGAACCCGCCCGCCGAGGAGCAGCCCCCGGCCGACGACCAGCCGCCCGCCGAGGAGAACCCGCCGGCGGACGAGCAGCCGCCCGCCGACGACACCCCTCCGGCGGACGCGACCCCGCCGGCCGGCGACACCCCGAAGACCGAGTCCTCGCCCTCCCCGTCCCCCTCGGACTCCACCCCGGCCGCGCCCAACCCCAACGGCGGTGAGCCCGGCGACCTCGCCGAGACCGGCGGCGGCAACGCCATCCCGATCGCGATCGGCGCGGCGGGCCTGGTGGCCGCGGGCGGCGTCATCTTCGTCGTCACCCGCCGCAAGGGCGCGAACCGCACGGCCCAGTGACGGACCGCCAACTCGTGTAGACGTACGCGGCGCCCGACCTCTGTTTCCGAGGTCGGGCGCCGCGTCGGCATGCCCTGCTCGTGCCTCGGCTCTCGTGCCTCGGCTCTCGTGCCTCGGCTCCCGTGTCTCAGCGCACGTCGACGTAGTCCCCGGTGGCCTTGGCGGCCGAGGTGGTGCCGTTGCCGCCGAAGGTCCAGCGCCAGTACCCGTCGGTGGTGGCCTTGACGGTGGTCTTGAGCGCGCCACCGCTCCCGCTGCTGACGGTCTTCACCGTGCTGTAGGTGTCCGTCCCCTTCTTACGGAACTGCAGCTTCACCGACCGCCCCGAGTACCCCGCGTTCTTGCGGGTCTTCCAGTCGGCGCGGGCCAGCTTGCCGGTCACCGTGAGCTTGGCGTTCTTCCTCACGGGCTCCGGGGCCGCGTTGACGCTCAGCGTGGCGAGCCGCCGTACGGTGAAGGTGGCGGCCGTGTTCGTGTTCATGAAGCTCGCGTCGTCGGCCCACACCGAGGTCCGGACGTACCAGGGGTCGTCGGCCGCGCCATTGTCGTAGACGCCGCCCGTGTCGACGGTCCAGGAACCGGTGCAGGTCGAGGTCGTGGCGCTGACGGCCGCACAGGTGAGACCGCGGTCGGACTGCCGGTCGAAGAAGGACGCCAGCGACACGTGAATGGTCATCTTGTCGATCCCGGAGCTGTGCCGGGCCGTGACGCTCACCTTGAAGGTCTTGGCGGCGGTGGGCCCCAGCGCGAGCGCGGCCCCACCGTTCACGACGACATCGGTGATGACCGGGCCGTCGTCCGCGTGAACGGCCGGAACGGCGAACACCGAGAGAGCGAGGGCACCGCTCGACACGGCGGCCAGGGAACGCATACGCACGCGACTACCTCCACATGGATCGTCGGTCACACGAACCCGCCCCACCTTTCCAGCCCCCGCCCCCGAAAGAGATCGGTGAGACTACGGAATCGCTTACGTACTCCGTTACGTCCTCCCGCCCGCCGCCCCCCGAAAACGCTCCAGCAGCGCCCGCGCCTCCTCGGCACCGGCGTTGAAGAACTGCGTGGACAGCGCGGCCGGCACGGCATCCCCCTGCATCCGCACCTCGTCGCACGAGAAGCAGAACGCCACCTCGAACAACACCAGGTCGAGATCATCGCCGTACGCCCTGATCCCCCACCCGGGCGAGAACCCACAACGATGCCGCACGCTCCCGGGCAGCGCCCCGACCAGAGCGAGTACGCCGCCGACCTCGTCCCCCGCCCAGTGGGCGACCACCTCCCCGGGATACGGGCCACCCCTCCTGCCCGGCAGCCCGGAGATCCTCACGACCTCGATCAACGCGGTGCCGGCGACGGCCGGTACGGGGAGCTGCATGCGAGCAGTCTGCCCGCGGCCACCGTCGGCCGTGGTCAAGGGGGTGGGCCCCCGCTTGGATTGGATTGGGGGGCGTGCGTACTGATCCGGGGGCGCCGCTCAGTCCACCTGCCGCCGCAGCCTCCGCCCCCGACTCTCGGCAACGCGCAGCGCGTCCGCGAGGGCTTCACTCAACCGCGAGGCGAGGAAGTGAAGTTCACGGCCCGAAGCGTCCGGCAACAGCATCGCGCGGGCATGGGAGAGCAACTCGTTCCCCATCTCCAACTGGATGGCCTCCGTGTCATCGGCCATCCGCGAAACGGGCCCACCCGCACTGTCGGAGACCAGATAACAGGGCTTCCCCCCATCTCCGACCCACGGCAACAACCGCACCTCACCAGCCCCCTCCGCCCCCATCACGCGACCTCGACCCCATGAATCCAGTACGGCCCCGGCATGTCCAACCCCATCCCCGCCATCGCCAACTCCCGCCGCCGCAGCCGTTGTTCGTGGGCGGCGAGGTAGGGGCGTACGGCGACGGTCTGGGCGCCGTCGAATACTTCGTCGAGGCCGTAGGGGGATCGGTGGGTGGGGAGAGGGGTCGGGGGCGCCTCCGTCCAGCTGTGGGGCGTCGGCACGAGGTCGGGGCGGACTCCGGCCCGCCGCCTACCCGTACCGGGAGTGAACAGAAGCCGCAGCCGCAGGGTGATGCGGCGGATAGGGTCGAGCACTGTCGGCGCTCCTAGAGTCAGCGTTGGCCACGCCCCGGGAGGTCTAGTCCACCTCGCCGGGGTTCTCCATCGCTCCTGAACATAGCGGCGCTCGGTGCACCTGTCTACACCTAGGTGCACCGGCAGTCGTCTATGTTCGAATCTCGGTCGCTGTGTACGGTCCTGCTGTGATGGAGTTTGACCCCACGAGGCCCAAGTGGATCCAGATCGCTGACGTGCTCCGAGCGAGGATCGCGAGCGGTGAGTATCCGCCCCGAAGGATGATCTCCGAGGTGCGCCTGGAGCAGGAGTTCGGCGTGGCGCGAACAACTGTGCGCAAGGTGACGGCGGCCCTTCGAGCAGACGGCCTCATCACCACGACCCCGGGCATGGGCTCCTTCGTCGCCGAAAGGCCTTCCGCCGGGAGCGACGCCCCCACAGGCTGACCTGTCAGCCGAGTGCCTTGCCCACCTCATCGATCGTCGGTCGGTCCTCGGGAGCGTGGCTGAGCATCGCGTCGATCAGCCGTCCCAACTCACCGCGAGCCCTCACCGGCCGCCGCCTGCCTTCCGCCACAGCCTGCCTCTGCACGGGGCGAGGCGCGTCGTCCGGGTACTCGACCGCCCGCCAGCCGGTGGCGGAGATGAGCAGGGACGCGCCGAGGGCGTAGACGTCGGCTTCGGGTGTCGGCTCGGCTTCGCCGGTGGCGAGTACGCTGCGGGCGATCTCCGGTGCCTCGTAGTGGACGAGGCAGCCGCGGAACGGGAAGTCGTACCCCTCGGGCACGCTTCCGCCGCGGGCGAGGGCGAGGTCGATCAGGTGCGTCCGCTCGGGCCCGATGATGAAGTGGGCCGGTTGCACGTCTCCGTGCGCCCAGCCCTTCGCGTGCAGCTCGGCCAGTGCTTCGACGCACCCCAGGGCAACATCCGTGTGGGGCGCGATGGACGATCCCGGTCGACGGCAGGGCTCCCACAGCCGGTACAGGTCCGGCCCTTCGCGCCATGGCTGGAAGTTCCAGGTACCGCGTTCCCACTCGCCGTAGGCGATGTCGTCGAGGCCGAGACGATGCAGTACGGCGCCCTCGCGCGCCGGCGCGAGCGCGGTCCAGGGCTGGGCGGCCCAGTCGGCAGTGGCCTCGATCGGGTGGCCGAGCTTCACGGCGTAGCGGCCCCGAGGGCTCTCCACCTCCCAGACCGTGGAGCCCCGGCGGTTGATGACCAGGTGGTGAGCCGTGGGCCTGAGTGCGTCGATCACCACGATCGGCAGTTCAGGGGTTGAGCCGGACAACGTCTCTTCTCCTTCCGGGCGTACGCGACCGACCACGAGTCGTGGCCGGTCGCGTCGCTGTGGGGTGGGTCAGTCCTGACCGTAGGGTCGGCCGCAGTCCGAGTCGCACTGCGCGAGGTTCGTGCCGTCCACGGTCCACAGGTCGTCGAAGACCATGAAACCGGCAGCCTTCATGGCGTGAGCCGAGGCAGCGACCCTCTCAGGGTCGCGTGCTCCTCCGCCCGGCTTCGGGTTGTGGTGGAGGAACCGCCCCGCGTACTGCTCGCACAGCCCGGCGTACTCCTTCGTGTGCAGGATGAGCGCGTGGAGGCCGAGGTCCACGTCATCCGAAGGGACCATAGGGACGGTGGCGGTGGCCGCCGTGACGGCGAACGCGACCGCCTGGTCCGCGATCCGCTCGGCACGCTCGGGCGACTGCCCGTTGTGGGTGATCACGAAGTGGGCGAGGCTCTGGAACAGTTCCTCACCCGCCACCGCGCGACCGGTCTTCTGATCGTTCGCTGTTGCCGTCATGTGCAGTCTCCTGATGTGGGGTGGTGCAGGGCATTTACCTGCCGTCGCGATCACCGAGCGTGGCTCGAACACGATCGCGAGCGGGCTTGGAGGCCGCCCCGAACGGGGACGGGGGAGCCGTAACGGCACCCGTTCGGGGCGGCCGGTCTACTGGCCGGTGCCAAGGGCCACTTCGATCACCAATCCGCACGAACCGCTGATGCGGACGGTGAACAGGACCCTGGCGCACCGGCCGACGGCGCGCATTACAGCCCGACCCGACTGTTGCCGTTTCTCGCGGCCAACCGAACGCTCAGCTCTTCCCGCGCGCTGAGTGACTCCACGTGGTCCCGTATGGCATCCCATCCCCTGCCACCACGGACCGGCCGCATCTGCACACGGTCGCCGACCTCACCCATCACGACGCCGATACGCCCGGTGGCACGGTCCTTCGCCAGCCCGCCGATACCTGGTCTGGTCTGCTGATTGCTCGCCATGGAGAGGAGCATCGCGAGCAGAGGGCATCTGCCAAAAGGCCAGGCTGATTACCCAACTTGGGTAACATCGCAGCCAGTAGAGAGTTCACGACGTTGCGTAGCCCTCGCAGTGGGGGAGCTGGCCCGATGCCCGACGCCGACCGGCCGCAGGAATTACCTGCCCGGCTGCTGACCGACCCCGAGATGATCCATGCGTGCCTGGTGCGGGACTTCGCCAGAGTCTTCCGGCTGGTGCAGGCCCGAGCGGGTGTCTATCCGTCGATGATCGCGAGGCGCTGCGACCTGACCCCGAGCCGGGTCGGCGAAGTGATCGCAGGGCGCCGCCAGTTGCTCCACATGGACGTGATCGAGCGCATCTCGGACGGCTTGCGCATCCCAGGGGGCATGCTCGGGCTTGCCCGCCGTTCCTGGGAGACGCCGCAGGCCCTCACCGTCACCGAGCGCGAGGCGCCTCAAGGGGCAGAGCCCGAGGAGCGTTCACCCGTGTCCCTGCCGGGCCCGGACGTCGACAGCATCTTGGCTTTGGCCACGCGGACCAATCTCAGCGCGGCCACCCTCGAAGCGTTCCGCTCCTCCATCGAGGACTACTGGCGACGGGACGACCAGCACGGCGGCGAGGCACTGCGGCCGGCCGTCGTCGGCCAGCTCCGCTACGTGGTCGGACTGCTGAAGGAGAGCCGCCCACCATCCATCCAGCACGGCCTGTACGGGATCGCAGCCGAACTGGCCCGCCTCACCGGCTGGACCTACTTCGACGCCCGCCAGTACAACCAGGCCCGCGCGTACTTCACCGAAGCCCTGCAACTGGCCAAGGAGATCGACGACCGCCAGTTCATGGCCAACGTGCTGGCCTGCATGAGCTTGCAGGCGACCTACCAGGACAAGCCCGCGGACTCTCTGGCACTGGTGACCGCCGCCCAGGACCAGGCGCGCTCAGCTTTCAGCACGACACCGCGAGTCCTGTCGATGCTCTCCATGCGGGAGGCATTCGCCCATGCCACGCTCGGCAGCCATACGGCGACTCACCGGGCCCTTGGGGAAGCCCACCGCCAGTTCGAGCAGATCCAGGCGAGCGACCCGGACCCCTCGTGGGTGACCTACTTCGACGAACTGAAGCTCATAGTGGACACGGGCATTGCCCACGGCCGACTGGGCGAGGCGGCGACGGCTGAGCCACTGATCGCGGACGCGTTGCGCCGGGAGGCCCGCACCAATCAGCGCGGCCGGGCGTTCCACGCCTTCTGGCTGGCCCGTACGCAACTGGACCAAGGGAAGGTCGACCAGGCGTGCAGCACTGCCACGCAGGCTCTGGAGTCCGCGTCAGCGGTAGCGTCCGAGCGGGTGTCGGGCCATCTCAGGGAGTTCTACGACCAGTTGGCCCCCCACAGGCAGGAGCCCGTAGCCCTGGCCTTCGAGGCACGGCTACGGGCAGTCCTCCCGCCGGTCAGCGGATCGCTTCGTCCATGAGCAGGTAGAGCAGACCAACAAGGGTCCCACTGCTCACGATCTCGCGACGGTCGATCATCCCGCGCACCTCGCTGAGCGGGATCCACTCGATGCGGTCCGACTCGTTCTTCTCGGTGGGCGGTCCCACGTGGGTTGCGCCGTCCGCGCGGAATACGTGGTGCTGAGAGTCGGTGATGCCGTTGGCCGGCTCGGCGTAGATCAAGGGCTTGATGGGGCCGGGCCGCCAACCGGTCTCTTCCAACACTTCGCGAGCCGCCGCCTCTTCGGGCGACTCGCCCTCTTCGACCAGGCCCATGGGGAGCTCCCAGGCCCACGAGTCCGTGATGAAGCGATGCCGCCACATCATCAGCACCTCGTGCCGATCGTTGACCACTGCGGCCACGGCCAGGTGCCGCAGACGAACAACGTGGTACTCCCACCTGCGCCCATCAGGCTGTTGGACGTCGACCAGACACAGGTTCACCCACTTGTTCGTGTAGACCTGCCGCTCACCATGGGTCTTCCACTCCATGCCTTCGGCCCCTCTCGATCGGACTCCAGGATCTCAGACCGCCCTGGAAGAGGGCGCCAGGATTGAGTGTTCCGTCGTCGTTGTGCGTATCTCTCGGTGAGTGCACTCGGTACGGAGAACGTGGACGGAGATCAGGGCATGGTGAGGAAGCTGTCGCGTGGGGTTGCGCTGGCTGTGGCTCTGGCTGTCCTGCCCCTGGTGGCGGCGTGCAGCGGTGGTGAGGGTGACGGCGAGGGCTCGGGGAAGGCTAGCGGCGAGTCCAGTCCCGTCGCCGCGGTCGTCGCGCCGGCCAAGGTCGAGGTGATCGCCGAGCTGACGGGGTGCGAGGTGAAGATCCGGACCGAGGCGGAGGAACTGCGCGAGGGCGTGTGTCAGACCGGGGACGGGGACTACCTCATCACCACCTTCCCCAAGGACGAGTTGAAGGAAGTCTGGCTGGAGTCCGCCTCCATGTACGGCGGCAAGTACCTGGTCGGGCCGCGCTGGGCCGTCTCCGCCAAGCCGGACGTGCTGAAGAAGCTGAAGGCCAAGGTGGGCGGGACGATCCGCGATCTGAGTCAGCCGAGTGCCTCGTAGTCGCTGAGGGCGTACGCCTCCTCGTCGTCGATCGCGTTCTTCTCCCAGTCGATGGAGATGTGGGTCGGGCGGCCGTCGTCCGCGTACTCGGCATCCACCACGTCCGCGCCCTCCTCCCGGGCCGTGCTCATCTTCTCCAACAGCTGCGCGATCGTGGGGACTTCGGTCGAGCCCCGCTCCACCACCAGGCGTGCGCTCTCGTCGAGCCCGGTGGTCTTCACGACCTTTCCGCCCCGCACCGTCACCTCGAAGGTGCCGATCAGGGAGCGCTCGCCCTCGCTGGAGGTGAGGGTGTAGGTGTAGGCGGAGGGCTCCTGCCAGGAGGGGGCCGGCTTCGTGGCCGTCGCCGCCGGCTCCTCCCCGCATCCGGAGAGCGCCCCCGTCAGCATGAACGTCCCGGCGATCGCGGCGGCGTACAGGGCGCGATGACGGGGACGGGGGCGGGGACGGGGACGGAGTCGTACGGTCGTGGTCGCGGTTTTCGGCATGGTGGTGGCCCCCTTCCAGGACGGTCACACCTGAGACGCCGGGCGGGCCGGGAACGTTCGGGGGGCACGGCAGGGTGCGTGCGGGCAGGATGGCCTCATGACGAAGGCGAATGCGAAGACGAAGGCGATGGCGAAGGCGAAGGCGAACGCGAACGCGAGTTCCTCCGGTTCGGTGCTGTCGTTGTGGTCGCAGGACTCCGTGCTGTCGATCGGGTCCGTCGGGTCGGTGTTGTCCGTGGGGTCCGTCGGGTCGGCCCTGTCGATCGGGTCGATCGGGAGTGCCCTGTCCGTCGGCTCGATCGGGTCGTCCCTGTCCCTGATCTCGACCGGGTCCTGGCTGAGTACGGGCTCCCTGTTCTCCGCACAGTCCCGCTGGTCGGTGCTGTCATGGCGCTCCAACGGCGGCTTCCTGGCCGCGGGAGCGGTGGGAGTGGGAGTGGTGGGGGTGGTGGCCGGAGGAGCCCTGCTGCTGTCCCGGCAGCGGCACACGGCCTAGGGTCAGACAGGTCCTGGCTCCGGCACAGGGCGTCAGCCTCTGCAACGCGTGCAAGGCATGCAACGCACAAGCCCCGCTTCGGATCGAGCGAAGCGGGGCTTGTGTTGCTGGAGCGCCGGGCAGGCCTTGCACCTGCATTTCCCCGCAGGAAGCGGGGCGTCTTTCCTTGGACCACCAACGCATTGAGGGCTTCCGGGGGTTTGAATCTCCGGTGAGCGGCTCGTGATCAACTATAGCTGGTCTTCGGGGGTGTTGCATCCCGGCTCAGAGCAAGTGGGCCTGGGGGGCGTACTGGACGCGGAGGTACTTGGCGTTTCGGGGGCCCAGGGCCTCGCGGAGGACGGGTTCGGCCTTGTCGGGGTCGTCGACGCCGATCTCGATGAAGCCGGTGCCGTCGAGGCCGGCCTCGCGCAGGGTGAAGGTGCCGTCCCAGCGGTTCATGTCCTCGCTGATGAGGTCGAGGAGGGCGTTGAGGCCCCGCTCGTTGATGTCGGGGTCGTGGAGGCGTACGGTCACGCCCTTCTCGGCGGCCTCGCAGACTGCCTTGTCGAACGGGGCGGAGGGGATGCGGTAGATGTCGACGGAGACCGCGTCCTCGTCCAGGACCAGGCCCGTGTAGATGGCGGCGTGACGGCCGGTCGCCAGCTTGTCCACGTACAGGACCGTGCGCTCCAACGGAGTCTCCGCGGGGCTGTCGTGCCCGGCGGGGCCGCCCTTCGGCCGGGTGCCGTGGCAGGTCTCGGACGGGGCCGAGACCTCCCCGACCGCCTGCGCGTCGGCCGTCGAGCCCTGGAGGCAGCCGAGTGCCAGGACCGCAGCCGTAGCCGCAGCCACCATGGCCGGGGCCGGGGCCGGGGCCGGGGCCGGGGCCCTGCGGGGCCTTCCCCACGTACGCGTGCTCATGTGTTCCTCCGGTAGTCGTCGGCGTCGGCGTCGGCGGACCGCGATCGGTACTGGGACGTGGGAGGGCGCCAAAGGGTTCGGGTGTCGCAGAGAGCGTTCGGCTGTCACAGAAGCGGACGCGGTCCTGTCTTCCCTGCGGATGGACCTCGTTCGGGGAAGTCGGAGAAGTGGGAGAAACGCATGAGCGCTCAGCACGCACACCTGCCGCCGGGCATCGAAGTGATCACGACCCTGCCGGAGGCGGCGGGGCTGATACCGGACGGCTCCGAGGCCAGGAGCGTGCGGGTCACGCTGCCGCCCGGTGACCCCGGAGCGCCGCCGCACCGGCACCCCGGGCCGCTCTTCGGGTACGTCACCGAGGGCGAGATCCTGTTCGAGCTGGAGGGGCAGTTGCCGAGGGTGCTCAAGGCCGGTGACGCCGTGTTCGAGCCCGGGGGTGATGTCGTCCACTACCAGGGCGCCAACAACCTCGCGGACGCCCAGTCCCAGCTGGTGGTGACCATGTTCGCGCCGCCCGGCACCCCGCTGCTCACCGTCCTCAGCGCGGAGGAGATCGCCGAGCGGCGCCACCTGCGGGCCGGGGCCGTACGGCCCTGACGCGGGCGTCGGCCGGGACCCCGGAGGAACGGGGTCCCGGCCGACGACGGCCACCCGACTCAGCGGCGAGCCCTCAGCAACCCACCCGGACGCGGGTGAGGCGGCCAACCTGAACTACTGGGCGTACTGGATCGGCGAGACCCCCATGTCGAGTTGACCGACGACTTCATCGCCACTCTCACCCCAGGGCCATGGCCGGGCGACAAGCTGCTCACGCACCTTGCTCAGGGCTTCGCCCCGCAGCACGGCTACGTCGACCTCAACATCCACTCCGTGTGGTCCCTGCTCCAGGTCCGCCCCCACCTCCTGCGATCCGGTGCGGCCGGGCGGGTGCCGCGCGACCGGCTGCCCGTGATGTGGGATAGCAGGGAGCTGTCGGTGCGAGGTCGCCGGGAGTTGGAGGGCATCCGATACGCGATCCGCCTCGCCGCGTGAGAGGAGCCGGGCGGTGGCTGAAGACCTGTCGGCGGTGGCGCGCTTTCTGTACGAGGCGGGGACGCTGAAGCAGACCAGGCGCACCGGCTGGAGCGGCGGAGTTGACGTCCGGCCCGGTGACAGGAGCCGAGCCGACAAGACGCTCCGCATGGCAACAAATCGGGCATCACGCGGCTGCGTCGGGCCCCTGGGCCGGAAGCGCGCGGCCACGACGGGAGTGGGCAGTGTGTCGAGATCGACGGCCCCGCCAGGAGCTGAGGCGGGGCCGTCGTCTTGGGGCGGTCGTTACTCCGTCGCCGTCGGACGCCGTGAGGCGCTCGTCGCGTCGTTCACGTCCGTCAGGGGGCGCAGCCGGTACGTGTACGAGTAGTCGCGGTCCGCGAAGAGTTTGTACTCGTCGTGGGTGTGGGCGCCCCAGCTGTTGTCGCCGCCGACGCCCATCTGGCGGTGGTTGACGCGGAGGACGACCGTGTCGCGGGGGGTGAGGTGGTAGTCGTGGCGGAGGCCCGTCGACAGGTCCTCCGGGGTGAGGTACGAGGCGTTGACCTCGATCAGGGAGTCGCCCGAGACCAGCAGGCCGACCCCGTCGCGGTCGGTGACGGCGGCCCAGCGGACGTCGGTCTTGTTGCCGTTCTCCTGGGGGCGGATGTAGCCGGACCACTGCTCGGCGACCGTGCCGGAGTAGAGGCCGACGTCGGTGCCGTTGTTGCGGTCCCAGTGGTTCTCCTCGGGGCCGCGGCCGTAGTAGTGCAGGCGGTCGAGGCGGCGGTTGAGGAGGAGCAGATTGCCGACCTCGGGGAGGTAGGGGAGGGAGGCCGCGCCCGGGTGCAGGGTGTTGTCGACCTTGATCTCGCCGTTGCCGAACACCGTGTAGGTGGTGGAGTAGGTGGACTCCGTGGTGGTGGGGAGCGTGCCGGTGACCTTGATCTCCACGGCCCTGCCGTCGCCCAGGGGGCGGACCGTCACGGCAGTCACCCTGCGGTTCGTGCCCGCGTCCCGCCAGGTCTGGTTGCGGGTGTGCTGGCCGTTGCCGTGGTCGTTGTCGGTGGGGGCCCGCCAGAAGTTGGGCACGGGACCGGAGGCGATCAGCCGGGTGCCGCCCGCCTTGTACGCCGTGATCGTGCCGCTCGCCTTGTCGACGGTGACGGAGAAGCGGCCCGGGTAGCCCTTGCCGGTGACCGTGACGGCCTCGTCGCTCTCCTCGTACTTGAGGACCGGGACGTCGGCCAGCGGTACGGGTTTCACCGCCGGGCTGCCCGCGTCCACGGACAGCTGCTGCCGGGCCACCTCGAAGCCGGACTTCGCCCAGGGGGTGGAGTCCTTGGTGGTGAAGGAGAGTTCGAGGAAGTACTCGGTGCCGGGGGCGGGGGAGGAGGGGAGGACGAAGGGGACGGTGACGTCCTTGGTGGAGAGGGGTTCGACGTCCAGCTGGTCGCGGGTGAGGCGGCCGTCCTGGATCTTCTTGCCGTCGGCCACCAGGGTCCAACTGCCGTCGAGTTCGCGGAGGTTGGTGAAGAGGTACTCGTTGGTGAGGGTGACCGTCCCGGAGGTCAGGGTGTTCCCGGTGGCCGGTTTCGCGTGGATCGCCTGGTAGACGCGCTTGACCTCGGCCGCCTTGCCGGTGTGGCCCCGGTCGGCCTTGACGATGCCGTCCGCGACGAAGGCCCCGTCGTTCGGGTTGTCGCCCCAGTCACCGCCGTACGCGAAAAACGAACGTTCCTTCCCGAAGGTCCCGAAGTCATCCGCCTTCTTCTTCCGCTCCGCCACCTCCACCGTCGCCGCGTCGAACCAGAACCGCACCCCGTCGTCCCCGGGCCCACGCCCCCCGGAGGCCAGCTCGGTGCCGCTCAGGGCGCGCGCGTACACCCCGGCCCGCCGGATGGTGCCGCTGAACTCCCGGGTCGGGTTGTCCGTGTCGGTGCCGAGGGAGAGGGGCGCGGTGTTGACGGAGGGGCGCCGGGTCGTGGTGCGGGTCGCCTTCGCCTCGCCGTCGACATAGAGGGTGAGCGAGCCGGCCGTCGCGTCGAAGACACCGGCGACATGGTGTTCACGGCCGGTCCAGCCGTCGGCCGGGACGCCCCAGCTGACGCTGACCCACTGGCCGCCGCCGTAGATGAAGAACTCGACGCTCCGGTTGGTCTGCTTCAGCGCGTACTGGGTGTCGCCCTTGGCGACGAGCGGCTGGTGGCCGCCGGTGACGTGCGGAGTGACCCAGGCCTCCAGCGTCAGGGAGCCGGTGAGGTCGAGGGCCGGGTCGCGGGTGAAGCCGGTGGCGCCGGAGAGGCCCTTGTCGCGGCTGAACGTCCCCGCCGCGGTGAGGAGTTGGCCCTGCAGGCCGCTCGGCCCGGAGTCGGTGAACACCTTCAGGTCCGGCACCGGCCAGGTCAGCGACTGGTCGACGAAGTCCCAGATCCAGCCGCCCTGGAGGACGGGATGGCGCCGGATGAGATCCCAGTACTTCTTGAGGTTGCCCGTCGAGTTCCCCATCGAGTGCGAGTACTCGATCATCACGTACGGCCGGGTGTCCGAGGTGTCCTTCGCCCGCTGCTCGACCCGCTGCGGGCTGTCGTACATCTCCGAGCGGATCTGGCTGATCGTGGGCCGGTCGTCGCCCTCGTACTGGATGACGCGGGTCTTGTCGTACGACTCGATCCAGTCGCGCATGGCGACGAAGGTGGAGCCGCCGCCCGCCTCGTTGCCGAGGGACCACAGGACGACCGAGGCGTGGTTCTTGTCGCGGTGGACCATGGCCTGGGCGCGGGCCACGCAGGCGGTCGTCCAGTCGGCGTCGTTTCCGGGGTAGCGGTCGCGGATGCCGTGCGTTTCGAGGTTCGTCTCGTCGACGAGGTAGAGGCCGTACTCGTCCGCCAGCTCGTACCAGAGCGGGTTGTTCGGGTAGTGCGAGGTGCGGACGGAGTTGATGTTGAGGCGCTTGATGATCCGCAGGTCCTCGACCAGGTCGGCGCGGGTGAGCGCCATGCCCCGGTCGGGGTGCATCTCGTGCCGGTTGGTGCCCCGGAAGGAGACCGGCTGCCCGTTGATCCGCATCAGCCCGTCCCTGAGCGCGAACTCGCGCAGGCCGACGCGGTGGGAGAGCGTCTCGACGATCTTGCCGCGCGGGTCGCGCAGCAGGAGCACGGCCGTGTAGAGGGTGGGGTGTTCGGCCGACCACAGCTCGGGCGAGGGGACGGACCTGGCGGCCTGCACGGTCACGTCCTCGCCGACGGAGGAGGCGGCGACGGCGACCGACTGGACCAAGGGGCGCGACCAGACGGCGTGGCCCTTGGCGTCGTAGAGCTGCGTCTCGACGGAGTACGACCCCTCGTGCCCGGCGGCGTACGCCCGCACGCTCGCGGTGACCGACAGCTCGGCGGTGGTGTAG
This sequence comes from Streptomyces phaeolivaceus, assembly GCF_009184865.1. Taxonomy (NCBI): domain Bacteria; kingdom Bacillati; phylum Actinomycetota; class Actinomycetes; order Kitasatosporales; family Streptomycetaceae; genus Streptomyces; species Streptomyces phaeolivaceus. The sequence goes on from NZ_CP045096.1 coordinate 5,292,226, forward strand.
CCGTCGCCGAGCGGGGTGTCCAGCTTGAAGTCGCGCAGGTGCACGGCGGGGGTGGAGTAGAGGTAGACCGAGCGGAAGATGCCGCTCAGCCGGATCATGTCCTGGTCCTCCAGCCAGTCGCCGTCCGAGTAGCGGTAGACCTCGACGGCGATCTGGTTGGTGCCCGGCCCGAGGTGCTCGGTGATGTCGTACTCGGCCGGGTCGTACGAGTCCTCGTGGTAGCCGACGAGCGTGCCGTTGATCCACACGTAGTGGGCCGACTTGACGCCCTCGAAGTGCAGGAAGGTACGGCGGTCGCCGGCCGTCCAGTCCTTCGGGAGGTGGAAGCTGCGCCGGTACTGGCCGACGGGGTTGTAGCGGGTCGGCGCGGTCGGCGGCTGGGCCTCCTCGCCGAGACCGTTGGGGCCCCACCACGGGTAGGTGATGTTGATGTAGATGGGGAAGTCGTAGCCGTGCAGCTGCCAGTTGGACGGCACCGGGACGGTGTCCCAGTCCCTGTCGTCGACGTCCGTCCGGTAGAAGTCCTCGTCCCGGTCGCCCGGCCGGTCCACGTACGCGAACTTCCATCGGCCGTCGAGGCTCAGCCGGTACGGGGAGCGGGTGCGGTCGGCGGCGAGCGCCTGTCTGACGTCCGCGTACGGCATGAGGGTGGTGTGCGGCGGTTCCGCGCCGACCTGGAAGAGCGCCATGTTGCCGGACCACTCGGGGTCGGCGGCGGCCCGCGTCGCGCTTCGGGGGGCCGCGTAGGCGTCGCCGCCGGTGAGGGCCAGGGTGCCGAGGAGGGCGGCGCCGCCCTCCAGCAGACGGCGGCGGCTTACGGGGTGGGCGTGCGGGTGCGGGTGGTGCATTGCCGGGGCCTTCCTCGTGACGACATGGGGGTTCATGCACTGAGGAGCGTCGGATGCTGTCCGATTTTTTTGTCCGATGTTGTTGAAAACCGGGCCCACCCTAGGACTTCGAACAGAAGCGGATCAATAACTCTGTCGGACTTTGTGCGGTCGTGAGGGTGGGAGCGTGACCTCACCCGCCGGGCACCCTACGGTGCCCCCATGGTGGCGGGTGTGGCGTGGGCGTTGTGCGCGGCGGTGTGCATGGGGACGGCGACCGTGCTCCAGGCGCTGGGCGCGCGGCGGACGGCTGCCGCCGAGGGAGTCGGGGGAGCCGCAGGCGCTACGGGCGCCGAGGGTGCCGGGGCCGCGCGCGGCCGGGGGCGGACAGTGGTGGAGGTGCTGCGGGGCTGGCCCTTCCTCGCCGGGGCGGGGCTGGACACGCTCGGGTTCGGCGCCCAGGTGGTGGCGCTGCGGCTGGTGCCGCTGTTCCTGGTGGAGGCGGCGGTGGCCTCGTCCCTGGCGGTCACGGCGGTGGTCGGCACGGCCGTGCTGGGGCTGCGGCTGCGGTGGGCCGAGTGGGGTGCGGTGGCCGTCGTCTGTCTGGGGCTGGCGACGCTCGCGGTGGCCGCCGGGCGCGAGGGCGACGGGCACGGCGGCACCGGGCTGCGGGTGGCGGTGCTGGTCGCGTCCGTGCTGGTGGTGGCGGGCGGGTGGGCCGTGGGCGGGCGGCTGCGGCGGGGCCGGGCCGTGGTGCTGGGCGCGGCGGCGGGCCTGAGCTTCGGTCTCACCGCGATCGCCGTACGGCTGCTGCCCGAGGACGTGACCGTGCTCGGCGTGCCGGCCCAGCCGGCCGCGTACGCCGTCGTCGTCTCCGGCCTCGGCGGCTATCTCCTGCTCGTCCAGGCCCTCCAGTCCGGCTCGGTGACGGCGGCCACGGCGGCGATGGTGATCTGCGAGACCGTCTGGCCGGGCGTCTTCGGCGTGGCCTGGCTCGGCGACTCGACCCGCGACGGCTACGCGTGGCTGGCGGTGCTCGGGTTCGCGGGCTGTGTGGGGGGCGGGGTGGCGCTGGCGCGGTTCGGGGAAGCCGAATAGTCCGTCAAGGCAACCTTCCGGGGGGTCGGCGGCGACGGAGAGGTGAAGTGAAGGCACGTGAAATCCCGCATCCACAAAGGGAGTTCACCATGCACACCAAGCGCACTCGCCGCACCCGCCGCACTCGTATCGCGAGACTGCTCACCGTCCTCGCCGCCGTCCTGGCCGTCCTGCTCGCCCCCGGTCTGAGCACCCCGTCCGTCGCGCAGGCGGCGAACGACCGGGCGGCCGAGGCCGATCGGGCGGTGGCCGCGGCGGCGGCCTGGAACCCGCCCGCCAACCTGGTCCAGCCCCTCAACGAGGTCTGGAACCACGTCGAATCCACCTACGGCAACCTCTACGGCTTCCGCAACTACGGCTGGGACCAGATCATGGCCAACCGCGGAAGCGTCAACTACTGCGTCCGCTGGGAGTCCGACCAGCCCGTCAGCGCCGCCCTGCGCGACCAGATCCACGCCGCGCTGAAGAAGCAGTTCGGCAAGTGGATGGCCGCCATGCTCGACAACGGCGCCGGTCACAACGCCTGGCCGTACACCAACGTCCCCGTCAACATCGTCGGCTGGGCGGTCAAGAACCGCTCCACCCTCCAGTGGAGCGACAACTCCGTCGACATCTACACCAACATGCTCGACGGCGCCGGAGCCCCGCAGTGCAACCCCGACTGCGGACGCTTCTTCCACCAGGACGGCAACTACTCCCGCTGTCCCGGCGGCGCCGCCCGCCACTACGACCAGTCCCTCTGGCTCACCGAGGGCTTCGGCGGCGGCGCCGGCGGTGACTGGGGGCAGCGCATGGGCCGCTCCTACTTCACCGGCGCCCTGGGGCAGGAGAACATCCACATCTATCTGCACGAGGTCGGCCACACCTTCGGCCTCGACGACTTCTACGACTGGTCCCCGACCGGCCAGTGCTGCTTCCTGATGAAGGCGGGCAGCGCGGCGCAGATCACCGAGTTCGACAAGTGGATGTTCCGGGACTTCTGGCGCCACATGAAGTCCCGCTACGGTCTCTGACGCGTTCGCGGGGGGCCATGACGGATGTCATGGCCCCCCTGTGAAGGCGGTCGTCCGCGGGAAGGATGTGGAGCACACCGGTAGTTCATGACAATCGCCTTACAGGGCACGGGAGTTGACCGTCCCGGGCCCATTGGGATCGTCGGCGACGCCGGAAACGAGGGAACCAACCGTGCGCATCAAACATCTCGTCGGAACCGCTCTGGGTACGACACTTCTGCTCGTCGCGGCGGCACCCGGGGCCACGGGCGCCGCCCCGGCGTCCACCGGACTGGACCGTGCCGGACTGCGCGACACGCTCGACGCGCTCCACGAGGCCGGGATGTACGGCGCGTACTCGTCGGTGCGCGACGGCCGGCAGCGCTGGACCGGCGCGTCCGGACTGGCCGACGTGGACACGGGGCGGAAGGTCACCCCGAACATGCGGCACCGCGTCGGCAGTATCAGCAAGACGTTCACCTCGGTGGCGATCATGCAGCAGGTGGAGCGGGGCCGGATCAGCCTCGACGCCCCGGTCACCGACTACGTCCCCGAACTGTTCGACGGGAGCGACGCCGACCGGGAACGCGGCGACGCCATCACCGTCCGTATGCTCCTCAACCACACCAGCCACCTCGGCGACTACGTCGTCGGCGCCTTCCCCTCCCTGCTGCGGAACTCCACCAGCAGCCTCGACGAGCACCGCTTCCGCTCGATCGCCCCCGGGGAACTGGTCCGGCTGGGCCTCGCCGCCGACGCCACCGGCAGCCCCGGCGTACTGCCCGGCTCGTACTCCAACACCAACTACGTCGTCGCGGGCCTGATCCTGGAGCGGGTCACCGGCCAGAAGGCGTCGACGTATCTCACCCGCCATGTCATCGACCGCGCCGGGCTGGACGACACCTCGTTCCCGCGCACCCCGTACATCAAGGGCCCGCACCCCAAGATGTACGAGTCGTTCTACGGGCTGATCGACCCGCCCCGCGACTACAGCGTCTACGACATGTCCTGGGCCTCCACCGCGGGCGCGATCGTCTCCACGACCGACGACCTCAACCGCTTCTACCGCAAGCTCCTCACCGGCGGTCTCGTCAGCCGGGCGTCCCTCGCGGAGATGCGGCGCACGGTCCCGGTGGAGATCGCCCCGGGCGCCGCGATCGACTACGGCCTCGGCATCTACACCCTCGACCTGCCCGGCTGCGGACGCTTCTGGGGCCACGACGGCGGGGTCTTCGGCGCCGGCACGATCAGCCTGACCCGCGAGGACGGCGACCGCCAGTTCTCCATGGGCTGGAACCTGATGAAGTACCAGCGCCTGAACGAGGACGGTACGGCGCTGGAGCCGAGCCCGATCGACGAGGCGCTCGACGTCCACCTCGCCGAGGGCCTGTGCCCGGACGGCGCGGGCGAGGAGCTGAAGTCCGGACTGGCGGCGGGGGACGCGGGGCGGGTCCTTCCGGACGGCTTCGCGGGGGTGGACGTATCCACCGGGGACCGGCCGATGGCCCCGAACGGGCTCGGTGGCTGACACACGTCCCGGGGCCGACGCGGGGTTCGAGGTCGGCGCCGTCGGTGGGTAGAACGTTCCCGTGACCGTCCTCGCGGTCCAGGGAGAGTCAGGGAGCGTAGCGCTTTGCCCACTTTCGTCATCTTCGACCTGGAGTTCACGACCTGGCCGGGGGCCATGGAACAGGACTGGTCGGCCCCCGGCCAGCTGCGGGAGATCGTGCAGATCGGCGCGTTGCGGGTGAGAAGGGAGCGCGGGGGACACGGGGAGCGCGGGGCGTACGGGGCGTACCGCGTCGTGGAGGAGTACGAGGCGCTGGTCCGGCCGGTGGTGAATCCGGTGCTGTCGCCGTTCTTCACCACCCTCACCGGTGTCGAGCAGGGCTCCGTCGACCGGGACGGCCTCGCCCCGGCCCAGGCGCTCGGCGACTTCCTCGCCTTCTGCCAGGGGCAGTCCGTCCTCTCCTACGGCAACGACATGCTCGTCCTCGGCGAGAACATCGGCTGGGCGCGGGCCAGGGGCGAGGAGATCAAGCACCACGCCCTCACCCCCGGCTTCCTCAACATCCGCCCCTGGCTGAACGCGGTCGCCCCGGCCACGGCGACCGTCAACTCGGGCCGCCTCTGGCAGGCCCTGGGCCTGCCCCGGCCCGCCCCGGGCGACGAACACTCCGCCCTCTTCGACTGCCACTCCATCGCGGCGGCCCTGCGGCACCTGTCGGGAGAGGGGGTCTCCCTCCCGGAGGCGCTCCTGTAGTCACCTCCGGTCACCTGGTCACCTCCGGTCACCTCGCGAGGCGGTCCAGCTCCTCGCCGATCGCCTCGCGCAGCCCGTCGTGGCGGGGCCCGAGCGCGTACCGCTCGTCGCCCCACCGCTCCCGGGGGTACAACCACACCGGCCCGCCGACCCGTTCCGCCGGCTCCCACGCGTATCTCGGCCACACATGCGCGTGCAGAAACGGGTCCGTGTTCCCGAGGATCTCCAGATTGACCCGCCGGAACGCCGGGTCCAGGCGCCCGCAGGCCCGCTCGACGGCCTCGCCCAGCCGGTCCATGTCCGAGAGGAACGCCGTCCGCCGCGCTGCCGGCAGCTCCGACAGCCGTCCCACCGTCGGGTCGTCGACGAGGAGCACGCAGTACCCCGGCAGGAACTGGGTGTCCCCGATCACCGCGAACCCGGCCGCCAGTCCGCGCAGCACGGTCGGGTTCGTGCCCCGCAGCGCGTTGCCGATCCGGTCGTTTCGCCACTCCTCGGCCATGTGCGCGACTTTACAATCACCATTCGACCGTCCAACGCCCAGTAATCCAGGAGCTGTTGTGTCCGAAGCACCCGTGCCCGCCGTGTCTGCCGTTCCCGCCGTCCGTGAACTCCGGCTGGTCGTCACCGCCGCCGACTACGACGCCGCGTTGCACTTCTACCGGGATGTGCTGGGGCTGCCCGAGCGGGCGGCGTTCTCGTCGGACGGGGGGCGGGTGTCGATCCTGGAGGCGGGGCGGGCGACGCTGGAGATCACCGACCCGAACCACGCGGCGTTCATCGACGAGGTGGAGGTCGGCCGCCGCGTGGCCGGTCACATCCGGGTCGCCTTCGAGGTGGACGACTCGACCGCGACCACGGCGAAGCTGGCCGCGGCCGGTGCCGAGGTGATCGCCGAGCCGACCCGCACCCCCTGGAACTCCCTCAACGCCCGCCTCGAAGGCCCCGGCGACCTCCAGCTGACCCTGTTCACCGAACTCGGCGACGGGGGCGACGGGACCGACGGGGGCGACGGGACCGACGGGACCGACGGGGGTGATGGGGGCGATGGGAGCTGAATCACCTCCGGATCTCCGGATCCAGCTTTGCATGATCATGCATTGGCATGCATAATATTTCCATGTCCAAGGTCCTCACCTCTCTTCCGGCCGGCGAGCGCGTCGGCATCGCCTTCTCGGGCGGGCTCGACACCTCGGTCGCCGTCGCGTGGATGCGCGACAAGGGTGCTGTCCCGTGCACCTACACGGCTGACATCGGCCAGTACGACGAGCCCGACATCGCCTCGGTGCCCGGCCGCGCGAAGACCTACGGTGCCGAGATCGCGCGCCTGGTCGACTGCCGGGCCGCGCTGGTCGAGGAGGGCCTCGCCGCGCTGACCTGCGGCGCGTTCCACATCCGCTCGGGCGGGCGGGCCTACTTCAACACCACCCCCCTCGGCCGTGCCGTCACCGGCACGCTGCTGGTGCGGGCGATGCTGGAGGACGACGTCCAGATCTGGGGCGACGGTTCGACCTTCAAGGGCAACGACATCGAGCGGTTCTACCGCTACGGCCTGCTCGCCAACCCGCATCTGCGCATCTACAAGCCCTGGCTGGACGCCGACTTCGTCACCGAGCTGGGTGGCCGCAAGGAGATGTCCGAGTGGCTGGTCGCGCACAAGCTGCCGTACCGGGACTCGACGGAGAAGGCGTACTCCACGGACGCCAACATCTGGGGCGCCACGCACGAGGCGAAGACCCTGGAGCACCTGGACACCGGCCTGGAGACCGTCGAGCCGATCATGGGCGTCCGGTTCTGGGACCCCGAGGTCGAGATCGCCACCGAGGACGTGACGATCGGCTTCGACCAGGGCCGCCCGGTGACGATCAACGGCAAGGAGTTCGCCTCCGCCGTCGACCTCGTCATGGAGGCCAACGCCATCGGCGGCCGGCACGGCCTCGGCATGTCCGACCAGATCGAGAACCGCATCATCGAGGCCAAGAGCCGCGGCATCTACGAGGCCCCCGGCATGGCCCTGCTGCACGCCGCGTACGAGCGCCTCGTCAACGCCGTCCACAACGAGGACACCCTCGCGCAGTACCACGCCGAGGGCCGTCGCCTCGGCCGGCTGATGTACGAGGGCCGCTGGCTGGACCCGCAGGCCCTGATGATCCGGGAGTCCCTGCAGCGCTGGGTCGGCTCCGCGGTCACCGGCGAGGTCACCCTGCGGCTGCGGCGCGGCGAGGACTACTCGATCCTCGACACCACCGGCCCGCACTTCAGCTACCACCCGGACAAGCTCTCCATGGAGCGCACCGAGGACGCCGCGTTCGGCCCCGTCGACCGCATCGGCCAGCTGACCATGCGCAACCTCGACATCGCCGACTCCCGCGCCAAGCTGGAGCAGTACTCGGTGCTCGGCCTCCTCGGCACCGGCAGCCCCGCGATCGGCGCGGCCCAGGCCGCCGCGACCGGCCTCATCGGGCAGCTCCCCGAGGGTGGCGCCGAGGCCATCGCCTCCCGCGGCGAGACCACCGGCTCCGACGACGACGAGCTGCTGGACCGCGCGGCGATGGAGTTCGGCACGGACTGATCGCCGCCGCCGCTCGGGCCCGGCCTAGGTCTTCTTCAGCTTGTCGAGGATCAGCCGGGCCGTGTAGCGGATCTGCCGGGACGACGCCGGCTCCGAGAGCGCGGTGATCACACCGAGCAGATCGACACCCGAGGGTCCGGTGGGTGCGGCGGGTGCGGTGTGCGCGGTGTGCGCGGTGTGCGCGGTGTGCGCGGCGGATCTCGTGGGCGTGGTGTGTGTGGCGGGCGTGGCGGGCGGTGCCTCGGGCAGTTCGCCGTGCTCGTCGACGTAGCGGCCGATCCCCCGCAGGGCCTCGTGCCGGACGGGCTCGGAAGGGTCGTCGAGGTGGGCGAGGAGGACGGTGAGATCCCCCTCGTCGTCCTCGTCCAACAGACCGAGCACGGTCGCCCTGACCTCCTCGGACGGGTGGTCGATCAGCCGCCGTACGGCGGGGAGGGTCTCCGGGTACGCGGCGAGCGCCTTGCCGGTGTACCAGAGGTTCGGCTCGTCGGCGGTGAGGTGGGCGAGCAGGGCCTCGGCCACCGTGTGCCGTCGCGGGCGCGGCAGCCCGTGGTGGCCCAGCCGCCCCAGTCCTTTCAGCGCCCCGGCCCGTACCTCCGCGTCCGGGTCGTCCAGGAGCGGCAGCAGCGTCTCCGCGGCCCCGGGCGCCGCGAGTTCGCCGAGGACCGCGGCGGCGGTCGCCCGGGTGTAGGGGTGGCCGAGACCGGGGCCCGGGTCGGGCCCGGGGCCGGCGGCGGCCGTCGAGGCGATCCACCGGACCGCCGTCGGCGTACCGATCCCGGCCAGTGCCCGTACCGCACTGGCGCCCGCGCCCGGACGGTCCAGCCACCGTACGGCGGCGGGCACGGCCCGTACGTCTCCCCGATCACCGAGGGCGTACAGGAGCCGGGCGGCGGTGTCGGCGTCGGTCTCGGCCTCCAGCGCGGCGAGCGGCGCGTCGGCCGTTTCCGAGGGCCGCGGCAGCGGCAGCAGTGACTCGGGTGCTCCCGCCCGGCGCAGCGCGGAGAACAGGCCGTCGACCGCTCCGGACAGCCTCAGCGATGACAGCGGCGCGTCGGCCGTTTCCGAGGGCCGCGGCAGCGGCAGCAGTGACTCGGGTGCTCCCGCCCGGCGCAGCGCGGAGAACAGGCCGTCGACCGCTCCGGACAGCCCCAGCGATGACAGCGGCGCGTCGGCCGTTTCCGAGGGCCGCGGCAGCGGCAGCAGCGACTCGGGTGCTCCCGCCCGGCGCAGCGCGGAGAACAGGCCGTCGACCGCTCCGGACAGCCTCAGCGATGACAGCGGCGCGTCGGCGGGGCCGTGCCGCAGGTCGTCGGCGAGGAGTCCCGCCATCACCCGCCGCACCTCGGGGCACTCGTCGCGCAGACCGTCGAGGAACGTGTCGCGCAGAGCGCGCGGATGCCGCGCGGTCAGCATCTCCAGCGCCCGCGCGCGGGAGCGCCCGTGACCGTGCCGGGCGGTCCGGATCAGCTCGTCCCGTACGAGGTTCTCGTCCCGGGAGGCGCAGGCGTGGAGGGCGATCCGCGCGAGCCCCCACACATACGGCTCGGCGTCGCCCAACAGCCTTACGAGGACGGCCGGTTCGGCCGTCCCACCCCGACTGCCCAGCCCGAGCGGCCCGTTGAGCCGCAGATGCCAGTCGGTGTCCGCCAGCAGCCGCCGGAACGCCTCCGTGACGGCCGGCCCGGTCAGCGCCAGCCGTTCGGCGGCGAGCGAGGCCCGACGCCGTACGCGCGGGTCGGGGTCCCCCATCAGTCCGACGACCACCGGGCCCGCCTCGTCCCCGCCGAGCGGGCCCAGCCGTCCGAGCGCGTCCGCCGCGGCGGCCCGTACCGAGGCATCGGGGTCCCCGGCCGTCCGTACGACGGCCGCGCCCACCCCGGCGACGACCTCACCGTGCTCGGCGGCGGCCCAACATCCCACCCGCCCGAGCCCTTTGACGGCGGCGGCCCGCCGCTCGGCCTCCCCCGCCGACAACTCCCGTGAGAAAAAGGCGACCTGGTGCGCCGCCCCGCCCGCCCCACCACCCCGGACCCCACCCATGCGCTCCCCCCGCAGATCGCGCTCATATCCCGCTCATATCCCTCAGGGAGAACGACTCCTGTCCCGGCCCGGGAGTTGTGCGGGTGCCGGCCGAAGCGCGGGGAGTCGGGTGGGCGCCGACGCGCACGGGAGCGACCCGTTTCGCCGACGACTGGTTCGGCCGGTCGTCCGTTGTCGCCCAGTTGTTGCGACCTTCTAGCCGTTGTCGCCGGTGTTCCGGTCGTTGGACGCGGTGTTCGCGCGGAGGAGCACCTTGCTCGCGGCCTCCGTCGTCCGGGCCACGCCGCGTGCCCAGCGGGGGGCGTCGCCTCGGGCCGTCCAGTAGACGCAGGCGCAGCCGCCGAGCGCGAGAAGGATGACGATGGACAGAATGAGTATCAGCACGGTCATTCTCGCTCTCTGGCGGGCCGAGGAGTGACAGATACCGACCTTAGCCAGGCAGGGACCGAACTCATCCGGACGTTCTGGATCTGGACGTTCCCGTGACGGACCCGGTACCGCGGCGGTACCGCTTGTTCACGCGTGCTGTCGCTGTCCCCGGCCGCGCAGCAGGCTGACACCCGCGCCGAGCGAGACGACGCCCATGCCGACGGCGGTGGCTATGCCGACGGCGGTGGCTATGCCGACGGCGGTGGCTATGCCCTGCGCGCCGTCGACGACGAAGGGCGCGACCGCGGCGACGGCGAGGTTGAACAGGAACAGGAACCACAGGACGGGCTTCGAGCCGAGCAGGGCCTTCATGGGAATCGCCTGTCGAGGGAAGCAAGGAAGTGGAGAAGTGCCGGTGAGGTCCGCTTGACCTCGTGCTTCCACGATCCCGTGCGGCGGTCCTCGCCACGAGGGAGTGCTCTCCCGGACCGGGGGTGTAGCGGGCTACACCCCCGGTACACCCCAGGTCCGGTCAATGTCAGTGGCGGGCAGTACGTTCCGGCCATGGGCATCTATCTGGTGAGCGTCGACGCGGAGGAATGGTTCTCTGAGGACCAGGACGAGCACGGGGACGAACCGGGGCGGGGCCGTCTCGCCTCGGCGCTGAACGAGGAGCTGCGACGGCGAGGGCTGCCGCCGTACGACTCGGTGCCCGGGGAGACGGCCTTCGTCCGTGGCTCCGGACTCGCCTTCGAGGAGAAGCTGGTCCCGCCGATGGACGGCTTCGTCGGGCTGTGCGACGCCCACCTCACCCGCGAGGAGACGGGACTCCTGTGCGGCTGGTCGCTGCTGGTGCCGTTCTCCCTGGAGGAGGAGATCCGACTCGACGTCGAGTCGGGCTACACGGACGTGACCACGGTCGCCGGCGCTCCTCAGGTCCTGGCGCTCGCGGAGCGGCTCGCGGCGGCCGTCCGACTGCCGCCCGAGACCCCGGAGATGTGCGACAACCTCGACCTGACCACATGGTTCCTGGACGGAGACGCGAAGAGACTGGCTGCGGTCCGCCCCGGCCCATGGGCCGAGGCGGTCCGCCCCGGCCCATGGGCCGACGACCTCGACACGGCCTTCTACGTCGCCCTCTATCTGCGCGCCGCGCAGCACTCGCTCCGCCGCGGCTGCCCGATCGTCTACACCTGACGGACGAGTACGCCGTCTCTGCCGTCTCTGCCGTCTCTGTCGTATCTGCGTCGTATCTGCCCTCTCGGGCCTCCCGTCCCCGCCCTCGGCCGTTACGCCAGTGTCGCGAACGCCTCGTCCAGGAGGGCGACCAGGTCGAGGTCGCCGTCCGAGGCGGTCCAGTGGTCGAGGGCGACGTCGAGGCAGTCGAGGGCGGCGGCGGCCCGTACGGTCTCGGCGAGGCCCGGAGGCCCCGAGGTGCCGTGCCGTTCGGCGAGCGCGCGGGCGAGCGTGGGCCGCCAGCCGTGCTGTTTCTCCAGTTGGCGGGCGCAGAGCGCGGGGGTGTCCCGGACGAGCTGGGCGGTGGCGAGGGAACCGGCCGGGTCCTGGTGATACCGCTGGATGACCGTGTCCAGCGCCCGCCGCAGCGCCGTCCAGTCGTCCTCGTCGGCGGGGCGGGCGCGCAGCGCGTCGGCGACCCAGCCGCCGTGCGCGTCGAAGGCGCCGAGCACGGCGTCCTCCTTGGTGCCGAAGTAGCGCAGGAACGTGCTCCGGGACACCCCCGCGGCCGACGCCAGATCGTCGAGTGTCACCTTGTCGAAGCCGTCGCGCAGGAACAACTCGAAGGCCACCTGGGCCAGTTCGGCCCGTACGGCGGCCCGTGCGATGTCCCTGGTGTTCGCCCGCGCGGACTTCCCAGGGCTCGTGGGTGCCGCGCCGCCCGCACCGCCCGCACCGCTCGTTCCGTTCACCCCGCTCACCCCGCTCACCCCGCGATGCTACCGCCCGGACGACCCTCGCTTGCAGGTGTGCGCCTCAGTGGCCAGCGTGACACGCGGTTTCACCTTTGGTATCCACTCCCACGGAAGACCGGAGAACCGGTGTCATGACCAAGACCCTCGGACTCATCGGCAGCGGCATGATCGGCGGGGCGCTGGCCCGGCTGGCCGTCGCCGCGGGCCTGGACGTCGTCCTCAGCAACTCGCGCGGCCCCGAGGCGACCGAACGCCACGGGGCCGCGCTGCTGGATCTGCTGGCACGCAACCTCTGAGGGGAGCCGGAGCGGTAGTGGCGCAGGGGTGTACGGGGGCGCGGGTGGGGCGTGCGCGCTGTGGCGCGCACGCCCCGGGTGTCACCGGTGCCCTGCCCCCACCACCCTCCGCAGGAACTCCGCCAGCGTGCGCGTGGCCGTGTTGTGTTCCGTGGCGGCGAAGAGCGGGTCGAGGTGGTTCATGCCCTCGTCGGTCTCGTAGACGCCGTACGGGATACGGGACTCGGCGACGACACGGCGGGCGCTCTCCACGACGGTGCCCCGGGAGTAGCTGGTCTGGAAGGCGTAGAGGGGTATGTCGAGGCCGGGGGCGTGCCGCAGGCGCAGCCCGAGGGAGCGGGCGAGGTCGGTGTCGGCGTAGACGTCGCTCACGTCCAGGTCCACGGAGAGCCGGGCGGGCCAGTACCACTCCCACACCCCGGGCACGGGCCCGGCGTACGCCTCCGCGACCCGCCCGATCGGGGTGATGCCGTCGTCGACCCACCCGCGTACGCCGTCGCCGTCCGCTTCGGCGGCGAGGCGCCCGGAGTGGACGCTGATGTCGTTGGGCCAGCCGAAGCCGGCGTCGACGAAGCTGCCGAGCAGCGCGGCGTTGGTCACCGGGAACGGCACCCGCAGCGCGGCGGGCACCCGGTCCTGGAGCACGGACCGGCCGGCGGGGTCGTGGTGGGCGTACCACCCGGCGAGCTGGTACCAGATCTGGGTGCTCTCGGCCCGGTCGCCGAGGCCGACACCGCTGAGCGTCATGTCGAACACCTGGCCGCCGGCGATGGCCGCGAGCCGCTCCCGTACCTCCTCCGGCGAGTCCCGCACGGGCGCCCCGGTCCCCTCGAACGCGCCGCGCACGCCCCCGTCGAGGACCGCGAGCCCTGCGAGATCCCGGTATCCGGCCCGCCCGTCGAAGTCCCAGGCCGCGTACGCCAGCGCGGTGGTCGAACCCCAGGAGTGCCCGCCGAGCACGACCCGCCGCCGTCCGCCCGCGCGGGCGGCGAGGACGACACACCGCAGATCGTCGAGGGTCCGCTCCAGCCCCCACCGCCCGAAGTACCCGGCGGAGGCGGGCTCGACGGTCCGATACCGCCCGTCGAGGTAGTACCCCACGGGGTCGGCCCCGGCGCTTTCGGACGCGCTTTCGGACGCACTCCCGAACCCGCTTCCGAACCCGCTCCGGTCGGCGAGGTTCTCCTCCCGCCGGTCGACGGCCCACACCTGGATCCCGGGCACCGAGGCCACCAGGTCCCGGGCCGTCAGCCGGAAGTCGTTGGCGGCCCCGAACATCCCCGGGACCAGCACCACCACGGTCCCCGCGTCCGGCGCCCCCACCTTCAGCACATGCACCCGATCACTCCCGACGGGCCCACCCCCGGCCCCGACCGCGACAGGCACATACACCTCCCCGGCACCCCCGGAACTCCCGGCACGCCCCGCGCCCCCACCGCTCCCGGACCGAGCGGACGAGGCCCAAGCACTCCCGCCCCCGCCCCCGATCCCGGCCAGGGCAAGCCCTCCGCCCAGCCCACCGCACAACACCGCTCTACGCGCCGGCCACTTCGTCATCTCCGGTCGTCTCCTTGGAAGTTGGGGGTAACGACACTCGCCCAAGCTTCTCCCGGCGTTCCCGAGGGGCCGTCACCGGGGCCTCGGGCGGACGGTTTCCGACGGATCGGTGTATGTCGGCGTGTGGCGCACTAGAGTTTTGTCCGCGCTGAATGTGTGGCATGTCACACGGGGAGTACGTGACGGGCGCAGGGGGCCCGGCATGCCCGTGTGCGGGGATTGGGGGTTTGATGCACGAGATGGTCAAGGGCGCCAACGTGGGGTTGGCGGGGCTGAGCGACAACGTCGACTCGGTGAGCGTGACGCTGGGATGGGCCAGTTCGACCGGTGAGGGCGACGCGGACGTGTCGGTCATGCTGCTGGGCGAGCACGGGAAGGTGCGCGGCGACGGCGACTTCTACTTCTACAACAACCCGGTGGCCGCCGACGGCAGCGTGCAGCTCCTGGGCAAGAAGCCGGCCGGGGAGGGCAGCGAGGACCAGATCGTCTTCGACCTGACGGCGATCCCGGACGACGTCGAGCGCATCGTCGTCGCCGCGAGCCGGTACGAGGACGCGCGCTTCGGTGAACTCGACGACCTGTGCGTGACGTTGGCCGACAGCTCCGGTGAGGGGCTGCTCCGGTTCGCGATCGACGACGCCGGATCGGTGAGCGCGTTCATCTTCGGCGAGCTGTATCGGCGTGCGGGCGAGTGGAAGTTCCGGGCCGTCGGCCAGGGCTACGACACAGGCCTCGCGGGCCTCGCCACGGACTTCGGCGTCGATGTCGACGACGACGTCGAGGAGAGCGTCGAAGAGGGTGGCGAGGAGGGCGTCGAGGACGAGTCGGCCGAGGGAGTGGGCGAGCGGGCGGAGTCGGCCGACGCGGCCGGTACAGCACCTGCGGTCCCGGTCCCGGTCCCGGTCGCGGTCACGGCCGCCGGGCAGGAGCAGGAGTCTGCGGCGGCAGTGGCAGCGGCTCTCCCCGCCCTCCCCGCGCCACGGCAGCCCGGCGAGGACACGGAGCCGAAAACGACGGCGGAGACGGCGGAGACGGCGGAGACGCAGGGCGCGACGGCGGGCGTATCGGAGTCGGAGACGGCGCCCAAGAAGGTGTCCGCGCGCCCCCGGACCGCCAAGAAGAAGGTCACGCTGCCCAAGGCGGTGAAGAAGTCCCTCGCGGAGAACGAGTCCTGGAAGGAGGCCCGGCTCTTCCCGGTGTCGGCGCTGAAGAGCGACCGCGACCGGGAGACGCGGGCCACCTCGGTGCTGCTGTCGGTGATGGCGCAGGTGCCGGAGTTCGGCAGGCGGCTCACCGCCGCGTTCGGGGCGCCGGCGGGCCGCACGGAGACGTTCACCGAGGTCTCCCTGCCGCACGGCGAGACACCGAGGCGCCCGGACGGGGTGATCCGGGTCGAGCGCGCCGGCAAGCTGTGGACGGCGCTGGTGGAGACCAAGACCAACGGCAACGCCCTCAGGGCCGAGCAGGTGCAGGCGTACATGGACATCGCCGCGCGCCGCGGCTACGAGGCCGTGATCACGCTGTCCAGCGATGTCGCGCTGGAGGGCAGTCCACTCGTCGACGTCAAGATCGACGGCCGGCGCAAGCACAAGGTGGCACTCTGGCATCTGTCCTGGGCCGAGGTCGCCCACCAGGCGCAGATGCTGCTCCGGCACGAGGGCGTCGGCAACAGCGCGCACGCCTGGCTGCTCCAGGAACTCCTGCACTACCTCCAGCACGACAACTCCGGCTGCCACGGCTTCCAGAACATGGGCGCGGCCTGGGTCCCCGTCCGCAACGGCATCGACGACGAGACGCTCTGCCAGGGCGACCCGCGCACCCTGGAGGTCGTCGAGAGCTGGGAGCGGCTCATCCGCCAGGTCTGTCTGGGCCTCGGCGGTGAACTCGGCCAGAAGGTGCTCCCGGTCCGCCGCGCCAGACGCGGTACCGACCCCGGGGAGCGGCGCGCGCGCATGGCCGACGAGCTGTGTCAGCAGGGGAAGTTGCGGTCGGAGGTGCGCATCGAGGGCACACCGGGTGTCCTCGCGCTCAGCGCCGATCTGCGTACGGGCAAGCTGCGTACGTCCATCGAGATCCCCGCACCCGAGCAGGGCTACCCGCTGAACTGGGCCAAACGCCTGGTCAAGCGGCTGTCCGAGGCGCCGGCGGACCTCCATGTGGAGACCCTCGTCGAGGGCGGGACCGGCGGCCCCCGGGGCACCCTGGAACGGCTCCGCCCCGAACCGGCGGACCTGCTCCCCGCGAACGGCGCGCAGATCACCGGCTTCCGGCTGTCCCTCTTCAAGGGCATGGGCAGTACGCGCGGCAACGCCGAGTCCGGTTTCATCCGCAGCGTCGACGACGCCGTACAGCGGTTCTACGCCTCTGTCGTGGTCCACCTCGACAGCCCGGCTCCGCGCCGGGCCGCGTCCGCGGAACGGGCGGTCGCCACCGGCTGACCCGCTGACCTGCTGACCCGCTGACCCGCTGACCCGCCGATCAGTTGACGGCTGATCGGCGCCACGGCTCGGGCGGTCGCCCCAGGTGGACCGGTAGTTCCGGTAGGCCTCGGAGGAGGGCGCTGGTGCGCCAGGTGAGGGGGGTCGGGGTGGGGGCGAGGGTGAGGTGGGGGTGGTGCCGGAGGAGGAGGCGCAGGGCGATGGTGGCCTCGGTGCGGGCCAGGGGGGCGCCCAGGCAGTGGTGGAGGCCGTGACCGAAGGCGAGGTGGGAGTGCGGGCGGCGGGTGAGGTCGAAGCGGTCGGGGTCCGGGAAATGGGCCGGGTCCCGGGAGGCGGCGGCCAGGGAGATCTGGACGGCGTCGCCGGGGGAGACCGGGGCGTCCGCGAGGATCAGGGGTTCGGCGGCGAAGCGTAACGCCGTGCCGTGGACCGGGGAGTTGTAGCGGAGGGATTCCTCGACCGCCGCGCCCGTCAGGGTGAAGTCGGCCCGCAGCGCGGCGAGTTGGTCCGGGTGCGTGAGCAGGCTGTGGACGGTCGCCGAGATGAGGTTGACCGTCGTCTCATGGCCGGCGACCAGGATCAGGAAGGCCATGCCGAGGAGTTCCTCGGAGGTGAGGGCTTCGGAGGTGAGGGACTCGGAGGGGAGGGACTCGGGGGACCGTGCCGCGAGTTCGCTGAGCAGGGTGTCGTCGGGGGTGGCGCGCTTTCGGGCCGTCAGGTCGGTGAGGTAGTCCGTGAGAGAGGCGGCGGCGCCTGCCGTCGCCTCCGGGGACGTCGGCATCACCAGTTCCGTCGACCAGTCGTGGAAGACGTCCCGGTCCGTGTCGGGGACGCCCAGGACCTCGCGGATCACCGCCACGGGGAGCGGCAGCGCGTACCGGCTCACCAGGTCCGTCGTCCCCTCGGCGGGCAGC
This sequence comes from Streptomyces phaeolivaceus, assembly GCF_009184865.1. Classification (NCBI taxonomy): domain Bacteria; kingdom Bacillati; phylum Actinomycetota; class Actinomycetes; order Kitasatosporales; family Streptomycetaceae; genus Streptomyces; species Streptomyces phaeolivaceus. Next base: position 5,309,526 of record NZ_CP045096.1, read on the forward strand.
TCCGCCAGCAGGGCCGTCGCGATCTCCTCGATCCGGGGGCGTAAGGCGGCCGTCCGGGCCGGGGTGAAGTGCGCGGCGACCGACCGGCGCAGCCGGGTGTGCTGCGGCGGGTCGCTCTGCAGCATGTTGACGCCGATCGCGTGACCGCCGTCCGTGTCCCAGGCGGAGTGCCGGATGTCGTTGCTCAGCCGGGGGTCCGTCAGCGCGGCCCGCGCGGCGTCCCGGCCCACCACCAGCCAGCAGTCACCCGTCTGCGGGATGTGCACCCGGTGCACGGGGCCCCGCGCGCGCAGCGCCGCGTAGACCGGGTGCGGGTCGGCCGCGAAGTCGTGCCCGTCGGGGGCCAGTTCGTCCAGCGTGGGTGCTCGCATGACTGGTCGCCGTCTTTCGGTTCGCGGGTGGGTGGGCCCTGAGTGACCTCTGTCCTATGTGGGGAGTGGTCCCCGTTTAATGTCTCAACGATAGCATCGGTGCTGTCGGGGGCATCGGTGCGGGGTGCAGTTCCCGTTTCAAGCGGAGGATCAGGATGACCGTCGGTGCGGACCCCGCGACACCGTCGCCACGGCGGCGCGACGCGCGGCGGAATCGGGAGCTGCTGGTCGCGGCGGCCCACGAGGTGTTCACCGAACAGGGGCTCGAAGCGCCGCTGGATGTGATCGCCCGCCGGGCGGGGGTGGGGAACGCGACGCTCTACCGGCACTTCCCGAGCCGGGCCACCCTCATCGACGCCGTCTTCCACGATCAGCTCACGGGCACGATGGCCGTGGGGGACCGGGTCCGGAGCGCGCCGGACGCCTGGACCGGTCTGAACGAGTACCTCGGGGCGGTCTTCGGCACGCTCGCGGTCGACCGGGGCACGAACGACCTCATGACCACACATGTGCGCGGGGTCGACGTCCTGGAGGACGTGCACGAGCACAACCGGCGGACCGTGGACTTCCTGCTGGGGCGCGGCCGTGACGAGGGCACGGTCCGGGCCGACGTCACCACCGAGGACGTCCTCTTCGCCCTCGCCGCCCTCGGCCGCGCCGTCCCCGCGCTCACCTCCGCCACCGCCCCGGACGCCTGGCGCCGCCCCCTCTCCCTCCTCCTGGACAGCCTCCGCCCCCCGGGCCCCACGACAACCCCGCCCCCACCCCTGCCCGGCCCCGCGCTCACCGCCGGCCAACTGGAGGAGGTCCTGGCGGAGTTGGGGCCGCATCGGGCGGCGAGGGGGTAGGGGCGGGAAGAGGCAGGAAGAGGGCAGGAAGAGGGTGGGAAGCGGGCGGGGCGGCGCGGCCGTCGTCGTTCACGCGTCGTGGGGACTGGCCTGGGTCGGGGGCGGGGGTGCGGGGGTGCGGTCGTCAGGCCGGGTGGGCGGGGGTGGCCCCGCCCACCCGGCCTGACGACCAGGGTGTCGGGCGCTCAGCCCTCCTCGTCGTCCACCCCGATCGCCCCCGCCGGGCAGACCGCCGCCGCCTCGTGGACCGTCGGGTGGTGGGAGGGAGGTGGGGTGGGGGCGAGGAGGACGGCGATGCCGTCCTCGTCGCGTTGGTCGAAGACCTCGGGGGCGATGAGGACGCATTGGCCGGCGCCGCGGCATTTGGTCTCGTCGATGTGGAGTTTCAGGTTCGTCATGAGGGGGCGGGTCCTTTCGTCCTTCCGTCGTCACCAGCGGACCGGGACTCGCGCAGGCCGCCGACCAGGAGGCCCTCGACCTTGCGCAACTCGTCGGCGGGGCCGACGAGCACTGAGGGATGGGGCGGGGCGGTACGTGTAGGGGCCGGCCGTCGTCGGACGGTCGGCCCCTCGGCGCGCGGTCGGTCGTACGGGGTCGGCCGTACGACCGTCCCTGTGCCCGAGTTGCCTCGGCTCGGCTCGGCTCAGCTCACGCAGACGAGCCCGAGCAGGCACAGCCCCGAGGGTGACGTCGTCGCCGTGTCGGAACTCGAACCGTCCGACGCCCCCGAGTCCGAGCCGCTGCCGCCGTCGTCGGTGCCGGTCCCCGATTCCGTACCGGAGTCCGAACCCGTGTCCGCCGAGGAGCCGGCGTCGTCGGTGGCCGGGGGCGTGTTCGTCCCGTCCGTCGGGGTGGTGGTGAGGCCGTCCGTGGGCGTCCGGTCGGCGGTGGCGGAGGAGCCGGTCCGCGCCTCCTCGGCGGACGGCGTGGCCGAGTCCGTACGGGGGGAGTTGGGGTGCGCGCGGGAGCTCGACCGGTTCGCGGTGGAGCGGTCGCGCGAGGTGTCGCCGGACGGCGTCCAGGTGGGGGCGTCCGGGGTGCGCCGGGTGTCGTCGGTCTCCGTCGCCGACGACGTACGGCCGCCCTGCGAGCCCTGTTCCTCCACGGTGCCCAGGCTCTCGGCGTCCGGGGCGGTGGCCGCCTGGGTGCGGTCGGTGGACTGCCGGTCCATGCCCATGACGGTCAGCCCGCCGCCGACCAGCGCGACGGCGGTGGCGACCACGGCCCGGCGCTGGTTCTTCTTCCACCGCGCCAACTGCCGCCGCCGCGCGGCCCGCCCCTGGGGCGCCACAGGGACACCTTCGACGTCCACGTCCACGTCCGCGTCCGCGTCAGGGTCGCCGTCGAGAGCCGGGCCCGCGTCAGATCGCGCGTACATGTCCGCGTCGATGTCCTTGATGCCGGACACCGGCCGGTTCCCCGCGAACCCGTCGGACACCGGCCCCTCGTGCCAGCCCGCGTCCACCGCCCCGTACCCCCAGGCCGCCGTCGGCAGCGTCGGCACCATCGGTGCCGCCGGTGTCGTCGGCGGCATCGGGGTCGTCATCGGCCCGGTCGCGGTCGGCCCGGTCGGCCCCGACGGGACGCGGCTGTCGATCGTGGCCGGGGCTATGTCGGGCGCGTAGGCGCCGCAGCCGGGGCACACGAGGGCGCCGTTGAGATGTCGACGGCACGAGGTGCAGTAGTCCATGGAGCTATGGAGGTCTTCCTGTGTGGGCATGCCGTCGACCCGCCGGGCCGCGGCCCGGTCACATCACGTTCGCACGTGGGATCGAGCGGATCGAGCGGTCAGCAACGCTAACGAGCCATTCTCAGAGCTGTGTGCAGGCTGTGTGACGCTCCTGCGCGGATTCCCCGGGGACTTGGAGGCCGTTCCGCAGGGACGCGCGGGCATGTGTGCGAGCCGTGCCCGCCACGCCCGCCCACCGATTCCTGTCCACGCCCGCCCACTCATTCCCGGCCGCGCCCGCCTGCCCGCCCGCCACACGTTTCGTCGAATTCCGCATCAACAGGCAACCCACACCCTCCTTTTACCAATCTCTCAAGTTGCTCACAGGGTGAACGGGCCGGGTCCGGCCGGCCGGCTCCGGGGTGCGTTGGGGCGCATCCGTACGGCCGGCCGGGCCCGTCGGTCGTCGTCCGTGGGCTGCCCAGTCCGATGCCCCTGACCAGGGCACTCGCAGACGAGGAACCGATGACCAGCCAGATGACCAGCTCAACCACCCTGACCGACGGCCAGGACCGCCGCCGGCGCCTGACCCGCCCGGGGCTCGCCGCCCTGGCCTCGCTCACCGTGGTGGCCGCCGTCGCCGGTGCCGCCCCCGGTGCCGGTGCCGCGCCCGCCGCGACCCCCGGGAAGCCGCAGCTCAAGCTGATCGCCGCGTCCAAATCCGTGACGCTCACCCGGTACGAGTGGTCCAACGGCGTCAGCCTTCAGCTCGGGACGTATCTCTCGGTCGACAACGCGCCCCTGGAGTTCAAGGTGACGCGGAAGTCGTACAAGGATCCGATCGTCGCCAAGCAGATCCTGCGCGACGGCAAGACCACCAAGACGAAGACGCTCCCCGCGGGGACCGTCGACGACTTCTCCGGGCTGAAGGGCTTCCTGGAGATCTCGGTCAAGGACGCGGCCGGGAAGCAGGTCGTGAAGACGGACGGAAACTTCTGTCCGAACAACGCCTCGGGCCGGATCCGCCCGGACGCCCCCGCGACCAACCACTATCCGCAGAGCTGCTCCACCAACCCGTGGACGCTCGGCTCGGTGTGGGGCGTCGAGAAGGGCTGGGCCACCAACACCACCAGCTGGAACTACGACAAGACGGTGGACCTGCCGGCCGGCCAGTACACCGCCCAGGTGGGGGTGGCGAAGAAGTACCGCGACCTCTTCGGTCTCCCCAATGACCGGCCCACCATCAAGGTGACGGTCCGCGAGGACACCGAGGGGGGCGAGGGCCTTACGGCGTCCAAGTCCTCCTCGTCCGCCTCGTCCTCCTCGTCCGCCTCGTCCCACCACGGTGAAGGTCACGGCGGCGGTCACGGCGGCGACCATGCCCCGCAGTCCGCCCCGACCGGGCAGCGGCCGGCCCCCGACACCCACCACTACGGCCCGCGCGGCGCCGACGCCCCGACCCCGCCCGAGCTGCCCTACGCCCTCGTCGACCGGGGCCTCGCCAAGCACCTGGGCGACGGCTCCGGCCACACCGACGGCTCCCGGATCGCCCCGGCGCTGCAGGCCGCCCCCAAGCGGCCCACCGGCAAGGCGGGCGCCCCGGCGAACGTCCCGAAGCCGGACCTGCGTTCGCTGCCCGCCTGGGACATCGCCATCACCGACGGCGAGGACGGCGACGTCCCCGGCAAGGACTACCTCGCCTTCAGCGCGAACGTCTGGAACGCGGGCCCCGCGCCCCTCGTCGTCGACGGCTTCCGCAAGCCCGGCGCCGACCTGATGGACTCGTACCAGTACTTCTACGACGCGAAGGGCAAGCAGGTCGGCTACGCCCCCGCCGGCACCATGGAGTGGGACCCGCGCGAGGGCCACGAGCACTGGCACTTCACGGACTTCGCCAGCTACCGGCTGCTCAGCGCGGACCAGACCAAGGAGGTGCGCTCCGGCAAGGAGGCGTTCTGCCTGGCCAACACCGATGCCATCGACTACACGGTGAAGAACGCCAACTGGCACCCGGAGAACACCGACCTGTCCACCGCGTGCGGTTCCGAGGACGCCATCAACGTCCGTGAGGTCCTCGACGTCGGCTCCGGCGACACGTACACCCAGTACCGTCCCGGCCAGTCCTTCGACATCACCGACCTGCCGAACGGCACGTACTACATCCAGGTCATCGCCAACCCGGAGAACCGTCTCCAGGAGGCCAACCACAAGAACAACATCGCCCTGCGCAAGGTGATCCTCGGCGGCAAGGAGGGCGCCCGCACGGTCAAGGTCCCGCCGCACCACCTGATCAACGCGAAGTGACGTACGCCGCGTACGCCGCGTACGCCGCGTACGCCGCGCACACCGCCCGCGCGTGAGACGGCGACGAACCCCCGGGCCTCAGGGCCCGGGGGTTCGTGGGTGAGGGGTTCTTCGTGGTGCGGGGTGCGGGGTGCGGGGTGCGGGGTGCGGGGGTTCGTGGTGAGGGGTTGCGGGGCTCAGGCCTTGGCCGCCCCGGTGACCTCTGCCCGCTCCCCGGCCGGGTCTTCTCCCGCCGGACCCTCCCCGGCCGGGCCCGCTCCGGTCGCCAGCGCCGGGACGGCCGCGTGGCGGGCGGGGATGAAGGAGGCGAGGACGAAGGCGAGGAGCGCGGCACCCGCGCCGATGGCCATGACGACCTTGAAGCCGTTCTCGGAGGGGAGGGCGTAGCCGCCGAAGTCGGTGGTCATCTGGGCGAGGATGACGCCGGCGAGGGCGCCGAGCGCGGCGGAGGTCCAGAAGAGGAGGTGCCAGTCCCAGTTGTCGGCGATGAAGGCGGCGGCCGGGAGGCCGAGCGCGCCGCCCACCCCCAGCGAGGCGCTCATCAGCGCGGTCGACCCGGCGAGACGCTCGGCGGGCAGGACGTCCCGCATGATGCTGATGCCGAGCGGGATGACGGCGGCGGCCAGGCCCTGCAGACCCCGGCCGATGATCATCGGGACGAGCGAGTCGGCCAGGGCGCAGACCACCGAGCCGGACACCAGCAGCACGATGCCGAGCAGCAGCATCCGCCGCTTCCCGAACATGTCCCCGAGCCGGCCCACGACCGGCGTCGCCGGGGCCCGCTCGCCCGACTGGCCCCTCTCGCCGACCATCCCGACCCCGGCGTACGGGAGGACCTGGTGTGGGCGGTCGCCCGCTGGTCCACCCCCGGGGTCGGCGACCTGCTGGACCGCCTCGCCCGCGATCCGCATCCGGAGGTACGGGAGGCCGTGGAGGCGGTACGGGAGAGGTAGCCCTCCGCTCCCCTCCGCTCCCCTTCCCCGCCTACGTCCAGCTGTGCGCCACGTCCACCACCAGGCGGTCCGGGAGCTGGAGCACCCGGAACGGCAGCCGGGCGCGGATGCCGACACCGATCTGGGTCTCGCCCTCGAAGCTGCCGGCGAAGCGGGTGTCGCGGAAGGTGCGGTAGCCGGAGAGGTTCACGCCGGGCAGGTTCTTGCCGACCTTGCCCGGGTACACGACGCCACCCGTCTCGGGGTGGTAGCTCGGCGCGGCGATCCGGATCTCCAGGATGGCCCCGCCGGTCACCGGGATGAGGTCGCCGGAGGCGGACTGGTGCAGCCGGTCGACGTACTGGACCCAGTGGCCGAGGCCGTCGCCGCCGCCGGGGACGTCGAACACGATGCGGTCGAAGCAGTCGTGCCGGCCGGTCCTGATGTCCGTCAGCGGCACCGTGCCGCTGTCGGGGGTGCCCTTGACGCCGCTGCCCCAGCCCGTCGGGCAGGCCGCCGCCCGCGCGGCACCGCCGGGCGCGGCGCTCGCGGTGGCCGCCCCCGTCCCGATCGCGGTCCCCGCGAGCGCGAGTGCCAGCACCGTCGCTCCGATTCGTCGCATGTCGTCCCCCTTGGTCCACAACGCTGAGGTAGCGCTGGTATCGGAGGAGACGACCTGTTATGGCGGAAGGTTGTACTCCGGAACGGAAGTCGCCTACTTCTGGGCCACGGGGGTCGGTGAACCGTTGCGGTCGGGGTGGCGGCGGCGGGCCGTCGGGGTGGGGGAGGCGACCTTGTGGAGGAGGGGCGCGGCGGCGGTCCTCCCGGGGCCGTTGCCGGGAGGCCGGCTCACGTACCGGCTGTGCAGGCTGTCGTCGATCCGCCAGAGGATGCCCGTGGTGCGGCCCGTGGGGGCCGTCGCGTCGAGCTTGGCGGTGAAGGACGCCAGCCGGTCGTAGAGGGTGCGGGCCCGTGCCCCGGTGGCGGCCAGTTCCGAGGCCGCGGCCTCGCGGAGGGCGTCGAGGAGGTGGACCAGGTTGTGGCCGGAGAGCTGTACGTCCTGCATGCCGCCGTCCGCCTTGGTGATGCGGCCCGGCGGCAGATTGGGGTTCGCGGTGAAGTGGGCGACCCTGGTGGCGGTCGGGCCGACCCGGTCGTACGGGTCACGGGTGCTCTGGGTCCAGCCGGGCTCCCAGACGCCGAACGCGGTCCGGGCCAGGAAGGTCCAGGTGTCCTCGTGGCAGCGCAGGGTGAGGTACGAGACGCCGGCCGCGCACCGGAGCGTGCCGTTGTGCTGGTCGAGGGTGACCTGGTTGGCGGCGAGGGCGGCCCGCAGAACCGCGCGGTCCTCCTCCCGCCAGCGCCGCTCCTGCTCACCTCGCTGCGCCCTCAGCTCCCGTTTGAGCTGCTGGTTCTTCGTGTACTGCTCGACGAACGTCCTGAACAACGACTTGAACATGGGGCGCCTGCTGGGGTTGGGCCGGACATCCTGGGGTTGCAGCGGCCCAACGACGTTCATCAGATCTTGGTCACGGGGTCAGGCCCCGTCCCGAGCCCTCGCCGACCCGCCTCCGACCCGCCTCCGACCCGCCTCCGACCCATGACGAAGCGTCAATTGACGTTGTAGGCAAGGCTTGCGGAATTCCTGTGGCGGACTGCCTTACGTGTGAGTAGAGCATTAGGGTCTGCCGTATGAACGCACGGCTGGCCCTGCTCGGCACGGTGGATCCGGGTGTCGCGGAGAGCGAGGTCTTCCGGCTGGCGCTGCAGCACGCGGTCGGCGAACTCGGTGCCCTCGGCGGGATGATCCACCTCAGGGGGCCCATGTCGGCCCTGCGTCTGGTGTCGGTCACCGGTCTGCCGCCCTCCCTCACCCGCCCCTGGGAGATCATCGACCAGGAGGGCCCGCTGCCCCCGGCCCGCGCCCTGCACCAGGGCAGCGGCGTGTGGTCGCCACTGGGTTCCATGGCCCTCGCCTGGCCCGGCACCGGTCTCGCCGCCCTCCCCGTCTCCAGCCGTGACCGTACGGTCGGCGCGCTCACCGTCCTCACCGGCGACCGGGGCGAACCCACCGGCCTGCAGTGGGACTTCCTGCGGGCGGTCGTCGACTGGACCGAGGACCGCATGGCGCAGGCACCGCCGCCGTCCGGCCCCGCGCAGCCCGAGCCGGGCGGGGAGCGGCTGCGGCAGGCGCTGAAGGAGGTCAGCGTCGGCTCCTGGGACTGGGACATCCGTACCGGCGACCTGATCTGGGACGAGGCCGCCATGGAGCTGTACGGCACCAGACCGGCCGAGTTCACCGGCGAGATCGAGAACTGGATGCGGATCGTCCACCCCGACGATCTGCCGCCCACCCTGGCCGCCGCCGAGCGGGCCATCCGGGACCACACCGTGTACGAGGCGGAGTACCGCGTGCGGTGCCTCGACGGCAGCTGGGGTTGGACCCGGGCGCGCGGCCGGGCCACCTACGACGAGCACGGCGACCCTCAGCGGATGGTCGGCGTCGGCTGGGAGAGCAACGAGTCGCGGTCCGCGCGGGACGCGCTCGGCCGGGCCCTGCGGCACATGAGCGACGGCTTCCTCTCGGTCGACGACGACTGGCGGATCACCTTCGCCAACCTGGAGGCGGAACGTACCCTCGGTCTCTCCGAGGAGGAGCTGTACGGGCGGCTGCTGTGGGACCTGCCGGCCGTCCGCGACACCCCCGGCCTGGAGCGCCGCTGCCGGGAGGCCGCCGCCGAGGAGAAGCCCGCCGGGTTCGACGTCCGTCTGCCCGGGGACGCCCACCTCCCAAGAGACGCCCACCTCCCAAGGGACGCCCACTTCGCCGGGGACGCCCACTTCGCCGGGGACGTCCACTTCGCCGGGGACGTCCACTTCGGCGGGGACGCCCGTCCGCCCGACGACGGTCGCCGGTCCGACGACGGTCGCGCGCCGGACGGCGACCGTGTCTACCACCTGCGGCTGGTGCCCGGTCCGGACGGCCGCACTCTCTACTTCACCGATGTCACCGAGCGGCGGCGGCACGAGGAGGAGCGCCGTGAGGCCGAGCGGGCCGCCGCCGAGCGGGCCCACCGGATCGCCGCGCTGACCGCCGCGCTCGCCAAGGCCACCACCTCCGAGGACGTCGTCGACGCGGTCGCCCTGCGGGTGCTGCCGCCGTTCGGTGCCAGCGGCCTGCTCGTCCAGGCCGTCGAGCACGGCCGGCTGCACAACGTCGGCGCGGTCGGCTACTCGCCCGAGTTCATCGACCTCGTCAACCACCGTCCGAAGACGCCGTACGGCCCGGCCTGGGACGCCATCGACTCCGGCACCCCGGTCTTCATCTCCTCACCGCAGGAGTACGCCGCCTATGTGCCCCGCCACGCCGACCTGCCCGTGCGGGCCGGGAAGCAGTCCTGGGCGTTCCTGCCGCTGACCGCGTCCGACCACACCTTCGGCGTGTGTGTCGTCTCCTTCGACCGGCCGCGCCGCCTCACCGACGAGGAACGCACCCTCCTCACCGCGATCAGCGCGCTCCTCGCCCAGTCCCTGGAACGCGCCCGGCTCTACGACCTCGAACACACCCGGTCCCGCGAACTCCAGCGCGCCCTGCTCCCGCAGGACCTGCCCGTCCTCGCCGCCTGCGAGTCCGCCGCCCGCTATCTCCCGGCGGGGCAGGGCATGGACGTCGGCGGCGACTGGTACGACGTCATCCCGCTCTCCAGCGGACAGGTCGCCCTGGTCGTCGGCGATGTGATGGGCCACGGCCTGTCCGAGGCCGCCACGATGGGCCGGCTGCGGACCGCCGTGCACACCCTCGCCGACCTCGAACTGCCGCCCGACGAGATCATGAGCCACCTCAACGACATCGTCGGCTCCCTGGGCGAGGACTCGTACGTCACCTGCCTGTACGCCCTCTACGACTCCACCACCCAGGTCTGTTCGATCGCCCGCGCCGGGCATCCGCCACCGGCCCTGGTCCGCCCCGACGGGACCGTGCGCTTCCCGGAGTGGACCGCCGACCCGCCGCTCGGCGCGGCCGAGCCGCCGTTCGAGACGGTCGAGCTGAGCGTGCCCGAGGGCAGTCTGCTCGTGCTCTACACCGACGGCCTGGTTGAGTCGGCGAAACGCGGCATGGACGAGGGTCTCGCCGATCTGGCCCGGCTGCTGCGCACCGCCCACCAGGACGGCACCGCCGCCGACCTGGAACGTCTCTGCGACACCCTCACGCACGGGCTGCTGCCGCCGGGCCACGCGGCGGCGGACGACGCGGCCTTCCTCGTCGCCCGCCCGCACGCCCTCACCGACGACCGGATGGCCTCCTGGACGCTGCGCGACGACCCCAGGGCCGCCGGGCAGGCCCGCCGCCATGTCCGCGAGCAGCTCGCCGTGTGGGGCCTGGACGAGCTGGCACCCACCACCGAACTCCTCGCCAGCGAACTCGTCGGCAACGTCGTACGGCATGCCAAGGGCCCCGTGCGGCTGCGGTTGCTGCACGGGGCCGCGCTGGTCTGCGAGGTCTTCGACGGCAGCCTCACCATGCCCCGTATCCGCCGGGCCGGTGACACCGACGAGGGCGGCCGGGGCCTGCAGCTCATCACCGCCCTCTCCCAGCGTTGGGGCACCCGCTACACCACCACCGGCAAGTGCATCTGGACCGAGCAGTCCCTCGCCGGTCCCGGCCCGGACCGGGAGCCGCCCGCCGACCCGTCGGCCCACGCGCTCCTGGTCCCCGACGACTTCGACGGCGATCTGGACTCACTGCCCTTCGGGGACCTGGACGCGCCGTCCTTCGGGGACCCTCAGGGGCAGGACGGGGACGCCGCCGGCAGCGGGTCGGTCTCGCTGTAGATGTCGGTGTCCTTCATCCAGCCCCAGGCGCCGTTGTCGGCCTGGGTCCAGATCCAGCGGTTGGGGTGCGGGCCGCCGACGTTGCCGCCGAAGTCGTAACGGCACTTGAACCAGCTGGGGTTGCTGTACATGTGGCCCACGACTTCGAACGTGTACGGGTTCTTGTAGACGGCCGCCCCGGGCACGTTGTCGCACCACCAGTTGCCGCCGCTCTGCCAGCAGGGGTTCGCGGCGGACGCCGTGGGCGCGGTGAGCAGGCCGGCGCCGGTGGCGAGCGCGGTGGTGGCGAGCAGGGTGCCGATTCGGCGCGCGATACGCATGGTTGTGGCTCTTTCCTCGACCTGTCGTCCGGTCAGCAGTTGCGGAGGGAGTAGACGGGCGCCCAGTTGACGGCGTACACGGCGTTGTCGGCGTTGTAGGAGGCCAGTTGGTTGCCGCTCGATCCGTGGATGCGGGCGACCGCGCTGCCGGTCTGGCTGTTCTTGGCCTCGCCCCACTCGTTCCAGTTGGAGAGGGAGTAGCGGGCGCAGTTGTAGAAGTAGAAGACGCGGAACCGGTTGGCCGCCGGGTCCCAGACCGAGGCGCAGAAGTTGCCCGAGCCGCAGACGATGCCGGAGCCGGGGCTGAGCAGCTCCGAGCGGACGGCCGGTGAGGTGGTCGGGGAGGCGGCGGAGGACGCCGCCTGCGCCGGGCCGGAGGTCAGGACGGAGGACAGCACCAGGGCCAGGGTGCCGGCCGCGCCGAGCAGCGAGCGCTTGGTCGTGGGACGCATGGGTTCGGGTTCCCCCTGTGGGTGTCGAGCGGCCACCGGCCGCCCACCCATGCTCACGGCCCCCACCCGCCCCCCACCACAGCTTTCGAACAGGGTCGAATCCCGCAGGTCAGAGCGCGTCGGGGGGTGCCGGGTGGCGGTATGTCAGCGGCTTCGTCCGCCCCGGGCCACGGCCTTCGGCTGCGGGCGGAGTCCGCAGGGCGGGCCTCCTTCGAGGAGGTCGAGGCCGAGGGTGGTGGGGGTGTGGAGGACGGCGCCGCCGATGCGCCGGCTGGTGAGGAGGCCCGACTCACGGAGTACGGCCACATGGTGGCTGACGGTGGCCGGGCTGAGGCCGACGCGGGCCGCCAGTTCGCTCGTGGTGCGGCCCTCGGCGACCTCCTCCAGGACGGCGGCGCGGGCCCGGCCGAGCAGCGCGGCGAGGGCCTGCCGGGTGCCGGGGGCGACCGACGGCGGGGGCGCCAGCCAGCGCGGGTCGTGGGTCACCGGGTGCACCAGCACCGGCGGCAGCGAACCGTCCTTCAGCACGATCGGACCGGGCCAGCAGAAGAAGGAGGGGATGATCCGCAGCCCCCGGCCGTCCAGCCGCAGATCGCCCCGCAGATGCGAGCCGGCGATGTGCAGCACCGGCGCCGACCAGCGCACGCTGGGATGCAGTCCCTCCGCCAGCCCCGCGAACCCGGACCGCAGCAGCGCCCTGGCGGCGACCGACCGCGCCTCGTCGAAGCGGGCCCGGACATGCGTCCAGTACGGGGCGACGAACCGCTCGTGATGCCGCCTGACCAGACCGGCGAGCCCGCGCAGCGCCTGGGTGTCGCCGTCGGCGAGCGGGCGCGCCCAGCCGGGCAGCGGGCGGGCGAGGGACAGCTCCGTCAGATCGGTCCGCAGCCGGGCGCGGTCCGTGGCGAGCAGCGCGTCCACGCCCGCGTCGAAGCCGCCGGAGGCGCCGGCCGGGGTCAGGAAGTCCGCCGAGTAGCCGCGTGGCGGCGCGAGATGACGCAGCCTCGGCAGCTCCGGGTCGAACAGCCCACGGGTCGCCCGCCGCCAGCGGCCGAACACCAGGGTGCCGTCCCTGTTCTGCAGCAGATGCAGACTGAGCAGCCCCTCCCACAACGGGTCGGGCTCCTCCGCCAGCACCACCCGGGCCAGATCGTCGTACGTGAAATGGATCCGCAGCCCCACCGCTCCGCTCCCCCCAGGTCCGCGTGGCCAGACGTGCGGAACCCCGGGACGCTCGCCGTGGAGGGGCGGGCGCCCCGGGGTTCGTGCCGGCCGGTCAACCCGTTGAGCCGGTCGGTCCGTTGAGCCGGTCGGTCCGTTGAGCCGGTCGGTCCGTTGAGCCGGTCGGTCCGTTGAGCCGGTCGGTCCGTTGAGCCGATTAACCCGTCGAGCCGGTCAGCCCGTTGAGCCGGTCAGCCCGTTGAGCCGGTCGGTCCGTCGAGCCGGTCGGTCGGTCAGTCGGTCGGTCGGTCAGCCGGTCGGTCGGTCAGCCGACGTCGCCGATGCGCTCGACGCGCTCGTTGACGCCGTTGCGGAGTTCGCCCAGGGTCGTGCCGGGCGGGGCCGTCTTCGGGGTGGAGGACCGCGGCTGGGTCTCGTCCGCACAGGTGGTGCCGGAGGACGGGACCTTGAGGTCGACGAGGTAGTCCACGACCTTGTCCGTCGCACAGGCGCTGCGGCCGAACGCGGTGTGGCCCTCGGCGTCGAACGTCACCAGCGAGGCGTTGTCCAGCTGCCGGGACAGCGCGACCGCGTCCTGGTACGGGGTGTCCGGGTCACCGGTGGTGCCGAGGACCAGGATGGGCGCCGAGCCCTTGGCCCGGAAGGAGCCGTCGTAGCGGCTGGTCTTCTCGGCGGGCCACTGGACGCACGCGGTGGCGTGCTGGTGGTCGTAGGTCGGCGGGCCGAACGCCATGGCGGGGCCGAGCAGCGGCGCGTCCTTCGCGTTCGCCCGCACGTTCCGCTCCAGCTTGCGCAGGCTCTTCGGGTACTCCTTGTCGACGCACTCGACGACCACGTTCGGGCCGAGGAAGTCGAAGCTCGCCGGGGACGGCGGACGCAGCAGGAACGAGGTGTTGTCCCGGGCCTGCGCCTTCTTCAGCGCCGCGCCGAGCGAGGGCCAGATGACCTTGCCCTCGTTGATGTTGAACATCAGCCGGTAGACCAGGGTGTAGCCGTTGGCCTTCCCGCCGTTCGCGGTGGTCACGGGGTTGGCGTCGAGGTCCTTCTTCAGCTGCTCGAACGCCCCGCGCGGGTCCCCGTCGCCGAAGCCGCAGACCGCCGGGTCGGCGGCGCACCAGTCGAGGAAGCGGCCCATGGAGCCGTCCAGCGCCAGGTACTGCGCCCGGTCGTACTCGTAGGGGCGGTAGGCGTACTTGTACGGGTCGTACGCCCCGTCGAGGGTCAGCGCCCGCACCCGCTCGGGGAACATCGCCGCGTAGACGGTGCCGATGTACGAGCCGAACGACCGCCCGTAGTACGTCAGTCGCTCCTCGCCGAGGGCCTGGCGCAGCAGGTCGATGTCCCGGGCGACGTACTCCGTGCCGACGTACGGCAGCAGGCCGCCCGAGTTGTCCAGACAGGCCTGGTTGAACTCGGCGGCCTCGCGCAGCGCCGGGCCGAAGGCGTCCGGGCCGGGGACGCCCTTGGCGTCGGTGACGGCCTTGGTGTAGCGGGCGTCGTCGAAGCAGGTGAGCGCCGAACTGCGGCCGACACCGCGGACGTCGTAGCCGAAGACGTCGAACGAGTCGCGCAGGGCGGCCGGGAGGTCGTCGTAGTTGTTGCGGACGAAGTCCACGCCCGAGTTGCCCGGTCCGCCGGGCTGCATGAAGAGGGTGCCCTTGCGCTTGGCCGGGTCGGCGGCCTTCTTGCGGACCACGGCGAGGGTGATCTTGGTGCCCTGCGGCTCGCGGTAGTCCAGCGGCACGTCCGCGTTCGCGCACTCGTAGCCGCCCTGGCAGTCGGTCCAGGCGAGCGTCGGCACGGGCGGCGGCGGGGTCGAGGCCATCGCCTGCGTCGCCGTCGCGGTCCCCGTCGCCGCGAGCACGAGCGCGGTCACCGCGGCACCGGCGAGTCTGAGACGTGGGATACGTCTCGGTGTGTCCTGATGCGTGGTCATGGGTGTGGTCCCCCCTGGGCGGTCGAATCCCCAAGAACCCACTGGTCAAGGTGGGGTCAGGAAATGTCTAACGGAAGAGAGGGGAAAAAGGCCAGAGCGGTGCCACCGTGGCCGGGATTCCATGCAATCTCTCCACTACCTGACGGTAGTTACCGTCGTCAGTTACCGTGGTCGACGGTTCCTTCGTAATCTTGGAGACGCCCAACCCCCCACGATCACGAAGGATCCGCGCACGTGTCTTCCAAGAACAGCCGCCGTCTCCGGACCGCCGTCCTCGCCGCGGCCGTCGCCGCCGCCGGGCTCGCCCTCGCCGGACCCGCCGCCGCGGCCACGCCGCAGACCGCCACCACCGTGTCCACGGCGCCGCAGGCGTCCGCCATACCCGTCGACTTCGTCGACCTCGCCACCACCCCGCTCACCGCCGACGGCGAGAGCCACGAGGTCACCGTCACCTACCGCAACGACTCCGGTGCCGACCGGACCGTAGCCCCGCAGCTCCTCGTGGAGTCGCCGGACGCCGGCCCGTTCCTCGACCCGGCCACCGTCCGGGTCGAGCGCCGCACCACCGGCGGCTGCTGGGAGGCCGTCGGCCTCGGCAGCCAGACCGGCACCCTCTTCACCGACCTGACCACCGCCCGGCGCACCCTGCCGACGGGTGCCACCCTCACCGAGGTCTACCGCGTCACCGTCACCGACCCGACGGCCGAGGGCACCGTCCACCCGAGGATCGCCCTCTACTGACCGCGGGCCGTACCGCCCATCGACAAGGGCCGGGCCCTGCTCTTCCAAAGCGGGTGTCGCAGGTTCGAATCCTGCCTGAGGCACAGCGCGTTACCGCTCTGACCTAGGGTCTATCCCTCATGTAGGGCTCCTGATCGGCCTCGGACTCCTCGTCCGGGGCCGTTCGTGAGCGGACGGAGAGTTGATCTCCGAAATCTCTCCAGCGGATAAGCGTCATCCTGCACGACTCCGGACCGGTCTTCTCCGGGCTATCGGGCCCTGGCTTCGCTTAAGGCACCCAAGAAGCGCGAGCGCGCACGGAAGAATCGGGCTTCTGCCGAAAGTGGTTACGCCTCTCCGGAGCCCAGGGCGGTTTCCGCGTCCTGGCCACCCCAACTGTCGGGGGTGCGCCACAGGACGTGAACCCCGAAGACGCCGTGCAAGGTGTCGGCCGACCATTCCTCGGCGGGCGGTTCGGAGAGCACCAGATAAAGGCGGTCGGCAGGAGCGGGCAGGGTGTGGTTGATCTCCAGGAGGCGGGTGGCTCCCGAGCGGAGGTCGGCGTAGGTGGAGCGGCCGGCACCGAGGACCTCGTAGAGGAAGTGGCCGTCCTCCGCGGTGCGGCTGACATCGATGACCGGGGAGTCGGCCGGCTGCAGGTCCGCCCAGAGCAGAGCCGCCTTGAGAGCATGGCGCACCGCCTCGTGCTTCTTGCACGTGCGGTCGGCGGCCGCCGCGGTCTCCAGCGAGTGCAGAAGCTTCTTGGCGGGCGTGGCGGGCGTGGCGGGCGTGGCGGGCGCTGGCGTGTCGGGCATGCCTTCGGAGGTCACGGGCTCTGCTTCCTTCTGCTCGGACGGCTGTTCGACGGAGGCGGGCGCACTCTCGGTTTGCGGTTCGCCCAGGGCGGCCCGGCGGTGCTGGAGCGCCTCCCGGGCCGCGTTCAGGGCCTGGGCCCAGTCGGCGCGTGCCAGGTCCGCCTGGAGTCGGTTCAGGTCCAGGTCGTTGTCCTTGAGCATGCGGTTGGTGTGCGCCGCCAGGTCGCGCAGGAGGCTGAGGCGGTGTTTGTCCGGGGATCCGAGCACACGACGCACGTCCACCCAGTCCGCCTGGTCACGGCGGAGGACGCGGTTGGCCATGCCCTTGAGCTCGGACAGCCGGTCACGGGCGTTCTCCGGAATGGTTCCGTCACCGTTGGTCAGGTCGTCGAAGACGCCGAGCGCCGCCACATAGCGTTCCGCCATGGTGGGGGAGATGGGCTGGCGGCCACGCTGGTCCGCGGTGAGCAGGCAGTGGTTCGTCTCGTGGGCGAACACCCAGCAGTCCAGTACCGCGCCGGGACGCGGGGGCACCGAGCCGTGGCGGACGGTCAGGACCAGAGGGACGTCGATCGCGGGAGACAGGGCCTTGACCCTGTACCGGCCGCCGGGTGCCCGGCCGGTCACGCGGACTCGGACGTCCGTACCGATGTCGGGGACGTCACCGTCTGCCATGCCTGGTTCGCCTTCGGTGGGTGCTGGATCGGTAGCGCTGCCGTCGGGGTTCGTGAGGGCCTCCGGGAGCGGGGACGTGTGCAGGACGGTCAGGCTCTGGGTGCTGCGGGTGAGCGCGACGTACAGCTGGCGCAGGCCG
The DNA here is from genome assembly GCF_009184865.1 of Streptomyces phaeolivaceus. NCBI lineage: Bacteria > Bacillati > Actinomycetota > Actinomycetes > Kitasatosporales > Streptomycetaceae > Streptomyces > Streptomyces phaeolivaceus. Next base: position 5,326,722 of record NZ_CP045096.1, read on the forward strand.
GCCGGGCCCCGGTCGGCGATGGTTGCGGGTTCGACGACGAGGACGTGGTCGTACTCCATGCCCTTGGCCTGGGCGGCAGCCAGCACGGACACCGCCTCGCGTCCCTGCTCGGTGATGCCCTCGGCCAGGTCCAGCTGGCGGCTGATCTCGTCGAGCCAGCCGGAGTCGTCGGGGACGATGACCGCCACGGAGCGCAGGGTGTGTCCGTCGCTGGTGCCGATGAGGCGGGTGGCTTGGGCCACGGTGTCGCCGAGGAGTTTCCACGGCTCGGTCGCGACCGTCCGTACGGCATCATCTCCCGCCGTACGCACGGCCTGCGGGTACGGCAGCGTGGGGGCGACGGTATGGGCAAGGGGGGCGACGAACTCCATGATCTCGGCGGGCACGCGGTAGCTGGTGTTCAGCTCGGCCACGCGCCAGTCGCCGTGGTCGGACAGGAGGGTGCCGAGGCGGTCCCAGTCGGTGTGGGTGTGAGGGCCCGTGGCCTGGGCCAGGTCGCCGAGGATGGTCATGGAGCCCTGCGCCGCGGAGCGCCGGCGCAGGGAGCGGGCCTGCATGGGTGTCAGGTCCTGCGCCTCGTCGACCACGATGTGCCCGTACCGCCGTGGGGTCTCCCCGGTGATGAGATACCGCAGTTCTTCGAGGCAGACCCGGTCGTCGAGCGTCCAGGGATCGGCGTCGGCCGTGTCGGCCCGAGGGCGGCGCACAGCGGCCTGTTCCGCGGCGTCGAGAATGCCCTCGGCGCAGGCACGCAGGAGGTCTTCCGAGTCGTAGAGGGTGCGGAGGGCTTCCCTGGCGCCGGGCGAAGGCCAGACACGTTCGATGAGGCGCTCGACCTGACGGTTGCGTTCCAGGTCGCGGCGGATCGTGTCGTCGCGGCTGCGGCGAGGGGCGACGGCGACGAGTTCCCGTAGCAGGCGGTCGACGAGCAACCCGCGGAAGCGGTCGCGGCGCTCACGGTAGGAGCCGTCGCCTTGGCGCACGTCTTCGAGGAGCGAAAGCATCTCGGAGCGCGGGATGCGCAGGGTCGTGCTGCCGACGGTGACGGTGAGCTCAGGCTTGGCCCCCTCGTAGGAGGCAGTGGTGGTGAACTCGTCGACGGCCTCGGGACGGCACTCGATCTCGACGCGCCGCCGCAGGACGGCCGCCATGCGTTCATCGGACTTCACCATCCGCGCTGCGGGGGTGTCGGTGCCGAGGATCTCGCCGTCCCACAGGCGCGTCACCTGCACGGCGTTGACGTTCCGGGTGCCGAGCGTGGGCAGCACCTGGCTCACGTACTCCAGGAACCGCTGATGGGGGCCGACGACGAGGACGTCCTGGGCTTTGAAGTGCCCGTTGTTGACGAGCCAGGTCACGCGGTGCAGGCCGACCGCCGACTTGCCGGTACCCGGGCCGCCCTGCACGACGAGGATGTCCGAGGGCGAACCGGTGACCAGAGCCATCTGGTCACGGCGGATGGTCTCGACGATGTCCCGCATGCTGCCGCGGCGAGAGCGCTGAAGCTCGCGGAGGAGGAAGTCGTCGGGTTGCGGCGGCTTTTGGCGCTGGAGGCGGGCAAGGTCGGCGGGGGTGAGGACGGGCCGCCGCGCCTTGTCGGGCTGCTGTGTGTCGGTGGTGGAGTCTGCCGCCGCGGACTGTGGATCGGCGTCGTCCGCGGTCGGCCGCGGGGCGGGAACCGTGACGGAGATGTCATCGGCATAGCCTTCGACGACGCGCTGCGCGCAGTGCAGCCGCCGCCGCAGGAGCACCTCCCCCGGAGCGTCCGGCAGCGCGTCGAGCCACTGCTTCGCAAGCGCGTTGGTCCACTCCACGACGACGGTGTCGCGGGTCCGCACGTCGGAAACGGCACGCCGGCCGACGTACCAGGTCTCGGGCTCCCCACCTGGGCTGTCCTGCACGTCCACGCGGCTGATGACCAGCGAAGCGTTGCCGAGACCTCCATAGGCCGCGGCTCGCTCCTCGGCCGCGAGACGGTTGGCCACGCTGTCCTTGCCGCTCGCGGAGGCCGAGGCGACCGAGCCCCCGGTCAGTTCGGCCAGTCGCGCGGCATAGCAGTCGTAGGCGCGGTCCACCGCCTTCTGCTCCATGGCGATGATCTCGTTGCGCGTGGTGGTGCCCATGTACATCCCCTCCCCTTGCAGCACCCCGGAGGACGCTGCGACGGGCATGACGCCCGGCCCCGTCGGAATAACTATCAGAGACGTGCTGGTAACAACCAGTCAGGCGGTCAACGACCCGACCAGCTCACCGACCTCGGTCCGCCAGGCGTGAACCTGGTCGTGCGTGGGGCCGATCTCGTACTGGTGGTAGTGGCATCCCAGGCAGAGGTGCGACCAGACGGCGTGGGTGCGGCGAGCGGTCTCCGCCGCGATGTAGCAGGGGAGGCACAGCATCTTGGCCCGCATCGTGGTGTCGGCGAGCCCTGGCACCGCGGCGTCGAGCACACGGTCGATGGAGAGCTCCAGGGCGGTCCGCAGAGCGAGGGAGGCTCCGCGGTGCCGGCCGGCGGCCGTGGCGCCGGTACGGGCGGCAAGCAGCTGATCGGCCGTCAGCAGGAGCTCCTCGACCGAGGTGGTGGGAGTGCTCATCACGCGGTCACCCCCGACTTGCGCACCTTCTGCGCCATGATCTCGATGTCGTCCACGAAGCGGTGGGGGTCGGTGATCTGCGCTCCCGTTGCGTGGGCGCCGTTCTGGCACTGCTTGAGGAGGTCCACCGCACGCGGTCCGCAGAGGGTACGCAGCTCCCGGTAGACCTCGCCGGCCCGGTCGGCGTCGCCGAACAGGGCCAGCGCCGCGACCTTCATGAGCTTGTCGGCGCTGCCGACGGCGGCCTGCAGCTCGTCCTCGGGCGCGCCGGAGCGGTGATGCCGGATCCAGGCGGCTTCGAGGAAGGCGTTCTCCAGGGCGATACGGCACAGGCTGGGCAGCACGTGGGTCCGTGCCGCCGACGGCAGGTCACCGGTACTGGCGAGGGCCCGCGCGTCGTCGAGTGCCTGCCGTACCGGGTCGGTCACCGGCTTCACCTTCACCTTGGACGACTTGGCCCGCTCGACCTCGAACACCGTCACGGGCAGATCCTGGCTGGTGAACGCCCGCTGGAGCCGGGTGTCGTGGGTGAACACCACGACCTGCCGGTGCTCGCCGAGCTCGTGCAGGACCTGGGCGAGTCCGTTGACCTTGGCGGGGTCCATGGACTGCACGGGGTCGTCGATGACGAGGAAGCCGAACGGGCTGTCGGCGGTGACGGCCCGAGGCAGGAACAGGGACAGCGCGAGGGAGTGCTGCTCGCCCTGGCTCATGACGCCGAGAGCCGAGGCCTCCTGGCCGTCGACGGTGACATCCATGACGAGCTTGCGGACCGTGGCCTTCTCGCTGCCCTTCAGACTCACGGCCTTGAGATCGATGTTGCTCTCCTGGCGGAGCCGCTCCCAGATGCGCTGCGACTGGTCGGCGAAGCCTTCCATGCGCTGTTCCCGCAACTCGGCGGCCAGCGTCTTGATCCAGGTGCTCGCCCTCCTGATGTCCCGCAGCCGGGGCTTGTTCGCCTCCACGGCACGGGCCCTCTCGGCCCAGCCCGCCAGGCGGGTGACGAGCCCGCGCCAGCGTTCGTCCCGCTTCTCCAGTTCCCTGACGGCGTGCTCCTTGACCGCGGCGCAGGCGTCGGCCAGGGGCGCGGCGGCCTCGTGGGCGCGCTGGGCGAGCTCGCCGGGATCACTGATCGTCCGGCAGGCGGTCCAGGCGCGCCACGGGTCGGCGAGGGCGACGGGGATCCGCGGGGGTGTGTGAACGAGGTCCTGCACGGCCCGCGCGGCCGACCGGAGTTCGCTGCGCGCGCCCGCTGCAGCCTCCGCCTCCTGCCGCAGTGCGGCGATCTGGGCGATGGCGTCCGCGGCCCATGCCGCGTCCAGCGTCCCGTCGGTCCCGCACACGGGGCAGGCGGCGACTTCAGGGTGACGGTCGTGGTGCGCCACAGCCCGTTCGAGGAGTTCCGCACGCCGCAGGGCGTCCTCGGCGCCGGTGCCGCGCAGGTCCTCGGCGTCGGCGAGAGCATTGCGCAGGCGGTCCAGGGCCGCGTGGACCTGCGCCATTTCGGGTCCCTGCACCTCTGCCTCGGCGCGCAGCCGCGCGAGCAGGCCGTCGTCCCCGTCGGTGGGCAGACCGGCGACCAGGGCTTCGACGGTCGCGAGGTCGGGGGTTCCCGCCGTGTCCACGGCGACGAGTGCCTGGACCGCGCGGTCGTCGTCCTCCAGCTCGTACAGCGCCTCCTTGAGGCCCGGCAGCTCCGCCTTCGCCACCTTCTCCGCGTCTTCGAGCGCCTTGGCCTCCTGGCGAAGCCGGCCGTCGGCGGCGCTGAGCTGCCCCAGGCCGAGGATCGTGGCGATGGCGTCGTACATCTCGGAGGGCTTGCCACTGATCATGCGGTCGAGATCGACGTACGACAGGAAGGGCCGGAAGTCCCGCAGGGCCTGCGTCCAGTCCGCCTGGTCGAGGGGGGCGCGGCCGTGTCCGGGGCGCTTGAGCTCGGCCTGGGAGGCGTCGAAGTCGTCGCCGTCCCAGGTGCGGGTGAGGGTGCTGCGGCCGGTGTCGCCCTCGATGGCGAGCCTGACCTCGATCTCCGGCCTGCCGTCGGTGTCGTGGAGGTTGCGCCAGTTGCTGCTGCGCATCGCGTGCTGCCCCTGCCAGCGCATGTTCACGCCGGTGAAGGCTGTCTCGATGCCCTCGGCGATGCTGGACTTGCCGGAGCCGTTGCGACCCACGACCAGGTTCACGCCGGGCCTGGGGCTGAGCTTGAGCCAGGCGCGCGGTCCGATGCCGCGGAAACGCGCGACGGCGACGGACTCGAGGTAGATCCGGCCGACAGGGGAGGTCCCTCGGGGCTCGCCGTCGCCCAGGGCCTCCTTCAGGAGCACCTTCACGGGCTCGGTGAGCGCCTCCTCCGCCAGTCGGGCCTCCACCAGACCGGCCACGGGCACGGGCTGGTCGGCCGGGGCCGGACGGGCGGGGTCGGTGGGGTGGTGTGCGTTCTGCCGGGGCTGCTCCGTCACGGTCATGTGGGTTCCTCCCGTGGGTGCGGTGCGGTTGCGGGGTCACGGTGCGGCTGGTGCGGAGTCACGGTGCATGGCTTCCATTCGGAAGCGTTAACAGATAAGCACAGCGATGAAAGCGCCGTCAAACAGCTTGACGAACTTGACGGTTGTTGTAACGTGTTAACCGTCCCCATTCGACTGGCCCGAGAGGTGCGGAACTCCACGCCATGCCCCAGCAGCCACCAGCCCGACCGGCGCCCTCCGCACACGTGACAGCCGCCGAGATCTCCCGCATCGCAGGGGTCACGCGCGCCACCGTCAGCAACTGGCGCCGCCGCCACGACGACTTCCCGGCACCCAGCGCAGGCACGGAAACCAGCCCGCTCTACGACCTGCCGGCCGTCCAGGCATGGCTGCGGGGACGCGGGCACACCTCCACCGCCTCGCCGACCGAGGAACTGCGGACGGCGCTACGGCTGCTGGGCCCAGGCTCGGGAGTGGCCGCGCGGCTGTTCCCCCTGGTGGCTGCCGCGTCCCGCCGTACGCCAGAGGAACTGGCCGAACTCGCCGCCGTGCCCGACGACCAGCTGCTCGCCCGGGCGGAGAAGGCCGCGGGTGAGCTCCCGGCCACCGTGCCCGAGGCCGAGCCGGTCCGCTACGGTCCGGACGACGCGGGCGTGGTTCGCGCGCTGCTGGACTGCGTCCGTGAGGCGGGGGCCCAGGCCGCCCTCGACGTCCTCGCCGAACGCGAACTGGACGAGGGTGCCGCCAGCGGCGTCTACCAGACCCCGGAGGGTCTGGCCCGGCTCATGGCACGGCTCCTGCCCGCCGACGTGTTCCGCGTCCTCGACCCCGCCTGCGGCAGCGGAACGCTCCTGGCCGCCGCCGCCCGGCAGGGCGCGCGGGAGCTGTTCGGGCAGGACTCGCTTCCCGTCCAGGGCCAACGCACCGCCGTCCGGCTGCTGATCGCCGCACCCGAGGCCGAGACGACGATCCGCGTCGACGACAGCCTGCGCGCCGACGCCTTCCCCGACGTCACCGTGGACGCAGTCCTGTGCAACCCGCCGTTCGCCGACCGCGACTGGGGTCACGACGAGCTGGCCTACGACCCGAGGTGGGCGTACGGGCTCCCGCCTCGCCTCGAATCCGAACTGGCCTGGGTGCAGCACGCGCTCGCACACCTGGAGCCCGGCGGTCACGCGGTCATGCTGCTGCCGCCCGCGCTGGCCTTCCGCTCCTCCGGCCGCCGTGTCCGCGCGGAACTCATCCGCGGCGGGGCCCTGCGCGCCGTCGTCTCACTTCCGGTGCGTGCCGCGTATCCACTCCACATCGGCCTGCAGATCTGGGTGTTCCAACGCCCAGAGCCGGGCGGCACCGACCGTGCGACGGTGCTGTTCGTCGACGGGGAGGGCGAGTGGCGGGACGGTGCCGTGGGCACGTCGTTCGCCACAGACACGGCCACGGGCGCGGCCGGCGCGGGTACCCGTGGCGGCTCACGCCCTCGCCCAGCAGGTTCCCAGACTTCCGCCGCTTCGTCTGGCCCCGCGTCTTCCGCCTCTGCCTCCTCCTTCGAGTGGGCGGGGCTGACCGACCGGGTCCTCGGCCAGTGGGCGGCGTTCACCACCGCCCCCGACACCTACGTCGACGAGCCCGGCGTCGCCCGCGCGGTGCCGCTCGTCGACCTCCTCGACGACGTCGTCGACGTCACCCCGGCCCGCCATGTCCGGGCGACCGCGGCCGACATCGACCCGGCCGCCCTGGCCCGGCGCGTCCACGACCTGCACGGGCAGTTGGCCAAGCAAGTAGCCGCTTTGGCAGCCGCCTCAGCTTTCGGCGGGGGGCGACCGTCCGGGGCCTCGGCCCGAGAGTGGCGTACGGCGACCGTCTCCGACCTGGCACGCGGCGGCGCCCTGACCGTGTTGCGGGCGGCGACACCCGGCACCCGTGGCTCCAAGGGCCCCGCAGCCCCGACGGTGGACCGGCCGGTCCTCACCGCCCGGGACATCTCTGCCGGAAACCCCCCGTCCGGCACGGCTGTCGACCTCCACGCCGAAGCGGCGCAACCCATCGCCGCCGGGGACGTGCTCGTACGCGCCCTCGCGGGTGGAGGCGACGGGTCCGCGATGACCCGGGTCGCGGACGACCGGGACGCCGGAGCCCTGCTCGGCCAGCACATCCACCTCCTACGCCCCGACCCGGCCCGCCTCGACCCGTGGTTCCTGGCCGGGTTCCTCGGCGCCGAGGACAACATCGCCTCCGCCTCCACCGGCAGCAGCCTCGTGCACGTCACACCGGGCCGCCTGCGCGTACCGCTGCTGCCCCTGGAGGAACAGCGGCGCTACGGGGAGGAGTTCCGCCGCGTGTACGAGCTGCGCGCGGCCGTCCGCCGAACCGCCGACCTCGCCGCTGACACGGCGGCCGCCCTGACCACCGGACTCACCGTCGGTGTACTCCTACCACCGGATTCACCGAATACTCCGGACGAACGGGACGAACGGGACGAACGGGATGGGCCGGACAGCCGTTCCGCCTGAAAGGCCCCACACGTCCCACCGCACACGACCACACTGGATACCTGCCGTCCCCCGCCAGGACGGCGCTCTTCGGAAGGAAGCCGGGACCTCTTGAACAGCAGTAAGCACACGGAGCTGGCGAACCACGCCTGGTCCGTCGCCGATCTCCTGCGCGGCGACTACAAGCAGTCCGACTACGGCAAGGTCATCCTGCCGTTCACCGTGCTGCGCCGCCTGGAGTGCGTCCTGGAGCCGACGCGCGAGAAGGTCGTCGAGACCGTCACCAGGTTCGCGGGCCAGGAGATGGACCCCGGCCACTTCCTCCGCCGCGCCTCCGGCCACTCCTTCTACAACAAGAGCGACCTCACACTGCGGAAGATCGCGGCCGACCCGCAGAACGCGGCGAAGAACCTGCAGATCTACGTCGGCGCGTTCTCCGAGAACGCCCGCGAGGTCCTCGACAAGTACGAGTTCAACCAGCAGGTCAGGAAGCTCGACGGCGCGAACCTGCTCTACCAGGTCATCGGCAGGTTCACCGACCTCGACCTGCACCCCGACGTCGTGCCCAACCACAACATGGGTTACATCTTCGAGGAGTTGATCCGCCGCTTCGCCGAGCAGTCGAACGAGACCGCGGGTGAGCACTTCACCCCGCGCGAGGTCATCAAGCTGATGGTCAACCTGCTGGTGGCGCCCGACGCGGACGCCCTCACCGTGCCGGGTGTCGTCCGCACGGTCATGGACCCGGCCTGCGGCACGGGCGGCATGCTCAGCGCCGCCGACGACCACATCAAGGCGTTCAACAAGGACGCGACGGTCGAGGTGTACGGGCAGGAGCTCAACCCCGAGTCCTGGGCGATCTGCCGGTCCGACCTCATGATCAAGGGCCAGGATCCGGAGAACATCCGCTTCGGCAACTCCTTCTCCGACGACGGCCACGCCCGCCGCAAGTTCGACTACATCCTCGCCAACCCGCCGTTCGGCGTGGAGTGGAAGAAGGTCAAGGAGGAGGTCGAGTACGAGCACAGGTCGCTCGGCGACGCCGGCCGCTTCGGCGCGGGCCTGCCGCGCATCAACGACGGTTCGCTGCTCTTCCTCCAGCACATGATCTCGAAGATGAAGCCGGTGGACGTCAACGGCGGAGGCGGCTCCCGCATCGCCATCGTCTTCAACGGCTCCCCGCTGTTCACGGGCGCGGCCGAGTCCGGCGAGTCCAACATCCGCCGCTGGATCCTGGAGAACGACTGGCTGGAGGCGATCGTCGCCCTCCCGGACCAGCTCTTCTACAACACCGGTATCTCGACTTACTTCTGGATCCTGACGAACCGTAAGGACAAGGATCACAGGGGCAAGGTCGCCCTGCTCGACGCGCGTGACCAGTGGGTGAAGATGCGCAAGTCGCTGGGCGACAAGCGCAAGGAGCTCGGCGACGGGACGAACGGCCGCCCCGACCACATCGGGGATATCACTCGGCTGTACGCGGAGGCCGTCCAGGTCGCGAAGGACCCCGAACACCCGCTGCACGGCAAGGTGAAGCTCTTCGCGAACGAGGACTTCGGCTACCAGCGCATCACGGTCGAGCGCCCGCTGAAGCTGCGCTTCGAGGTGACTGAGGAGACGTTGGCGACGCTGGCGGAGGCCAAGCCGGTGGCGAGGCTGGAGCGGAGCGAGGAGTTCGTGGCAGCGGTGCGCACGTTGCTCGGCTCGTCGTGGATGGAGAGGTCGAAGGCGTTTATCGCGCTCAAGGATGCGGTGGTCGCGGTCGGCCTGATGTGGCCGTCGGGAGCGCCGTTCGCGAAGGCGGTACGGGAAGCGATCGGCGCCCGGCACCCGGAGGGCGAGGTCCAGAAGGTCAAGGGTGCTGCGGAGCCCGACACGGACCTGCGGGACTACGAGAACGTTCCGCTGGGCGAGGACGTCGAGGAGTACCTCAAGCGCGAGGTGCTGCCGCACGTTCCGGACGCGTGGATCGACCATACGAAGACGAAGATCGGCTACGAGATCCCGTTCACCCGGCACTTCTACGTTTACCAGCCGCCGAGGCCGCTGGCGGAGATCGACGCGGAGTTGAAGTCGCTGGAGGCAGAGATTCAGGCGTTGTTGGGTGAGGTGACGGAATGACTTTTCCCGTCAACTGGCAGACTCGTCGAGCTCGCTTCTCCTTCACACGTCGCGACGTACGAGGCGCTGATGCCCCCTTGGCCTCCGCAACCAAAGACGGCGTCAGTCTGCGAAGCGACCTTGAATTCTCAGTTTGGAACCCGGACTCCAACATCAGTAACTACAAACTCGTTGAGCCAGACGACTTCGTCATCGGCCTGCGGTCCTTCCAACACGGCATTTCACACTCCGCCGTGCGGGGCATCGTGAGCCCGGCATACACGGTTCTGCGGTCAGCAGGCAACTTGGAACCGAGATTCTTCAAGCACTATTTTCGATCCAGCCTGCTAATCTCCCATCTGGCGAACATCACCCAGGGGATCCGGCAAGGTCAGGCAATTGACATCGAGGCCTTCCAAAACCTCCCGATGCCTGTACCCTCGCTGGAGGAGCAGCGCCGCATCGCCGACTTCCTCGACGCCGAGATCGCCCGCATCGACCTGTTGGCACAGAAGCGTCAAGCACAGCAATCGCTACTTGACGAGCGGGCCTATGCGCATGTCTCCGAGACTCTGATCCCGGGCATCCTGACCCACCCACTCGGGCGAGGCTCGTGGCCGTGGCTCCCGGCCGTCTCCTCGGCTAACCCTCTGGTGCGCCTCGGCTACATTTGCCGCATTCAGAATGGCCTCACTGTAGATGGCAAGCGCGATGTGACCGGAGAAGTGCTGACGCGCCCGTATCTTCGCGTAGCCAACGTCCAAGCCGGATATGTCAATCTCGACTCGGTCACCGAAATCACTGTCCCCCGAGCAGTTGCCAGTCGCAGTACTCTCCGTCCCGGTGACGTCCTTATGACCGAAGGCGGCGACCTGGACAAACTCGGCCGCGGGACGGTGTGGAACGGCGAGCTTCCGAATTGCCTCCACCAGAACCACGTTTTCGCGCTCCGCGTCGACGAGTCCCGCCTGGACGGACACTACCTGGCGCTGATGACACAAACTGTGCACGGGCGTTGCTACTTCGAGAGCACGGGCAGCCGCACGACAAACTTGGCATCAACCAACAGCAGCAAGATCTTGAGTTTCCCTGTTCCGCTCCCGTCTGTCGCCAAGCAACAAGCTCTGGTCAAAGAGATGAATACGAAGCTGGACTGCGTCCGACGCGCGAAGGAGAGACTCACGACACAGCTCGACCTTCTTTCTGAACGCCGCCAAGCCCTCATCACCGCCGCCGTAACCGGCCAGTTCGACATCTCCACCGCCAGCGGCCGCAACGTAACGGACGGAGTCACCGCGTAGCCATGAGCCCCATCCACACGGAGTCCGCCTTCGGTGAAGCCATCGTCGCCGCCATGGTCGAGCGCGGCTGGCGCGAGGCGTGCCCGCAGGACTACCAGGCCGATCTCGGCCTGGACACCAACGAGCTGTTCACTTTCATCGGCGCGACCCAGCCAGACGAATGGAACGAACTGCTCACCGTCTACGGCAATGACCCGAACGAAGCGCAGCGCGGGTTCGCCAGCCGCCTCGACCAGGCCATCGCCACCAACGGGCTCCTCGATGTCCTCCGCAACGGCGTCAAGGACCGGGGCGTCCTCCTCCGCGTCGCCTACTTCAAGCCCAACCTCGTCGCCCACGACTCCGTGCTGGACGGCTACCGCGCCAACCGCCTCACCGTCGTCCGCGAACTCGAATACGCGACGAAGCAGGCCGACTGGGGCAACCGGCTCGATCTCACCCTCTTCCTCAACGGAATCCCTGTCGCCACAGCCGAGTTGAAGAACCCGCTGACCAAGCAAGGTGTGGAGCAGGCCAAGGAGCAGTACCGAACCGACCGCGACCCGACCGAGCTGATCTTCACGCGGCGGGTCGTCGCGAACTTCGCCGTCGACCCGGACCTGGTCTTCGTCGCCACCCAGCTCAAGGGCAAGAACACCCGCTTCCTCCCGTTCAACACCGGTTCCAACGGTCCCGGTCAGCCGGGCGGCGCAGGCAATCCGGCCCCGACCACGTACGGCGCGTACGCAACCTCCTACCTCTGGGAGCAGGTCTGGCTGCCGGACAACTGGCTGGACCTGCTCCAGAGGTTCGTGCACCTGCACAAGAGCAAGACGCCCGGCGGCGGCACGGCGAAGACGATGGTCTTCCCCCGTTTCCAGCAGTGGGACGCGGTCAAGAAGCTCACCGCGCACGCCGCGACGCACGGCGCGGGCCACGACTACCTGGTCATGGCCTCCGCCGGCTCGGGCAAGTCGAACACCATCGGCTGGCTCGCGCACCGCCTCAGCGACCTGCACACCCCCACCGACCCCCACGAACTCGGCCCCGAGGCCGTTGCCAAGGGCCTCAAGCCGGGTGTGCCGGTCTTCGACAAGGTCATCGTCATCACCGACCGCCGCAACCTGGACGCCCAACTCCGGGAAACCGTCGGCAACTTCGAGCAGACCGCAGGCCTCGTCGTGAAGATCGACGAGAAGCACGGGGCGAAGGGCGAGCAGCTCGCCAAGGCCCTCTCCCGCGACACCGGCAAGATCGTCACCGTCACCCTGCACTCGTTCCCGGCGCTGATCTCGTACATCGAGCGCAACCCCACCGAGATACGTGGCAGTCACTTCGCGATCATCGTGGACGAGGCGCACTCCTCGCAGTCCGGCGACGCCGCCAAGGACGTACGGGCAGCTCTGCGCGACCTCGGCCTGGACTCCGACTCGGACGACGCGGGCGCGACCACGGTCAAGGCTGAGGGCGACACCCTGGACGAGCAGCTCAAGAACCGGGCCGAGCAGCGTTCCCGCGCCGCGAACCTCTCCTACTTCGCGTTCACCGCCACGCCGAAGGCCAAGACCCTCGAACTCTTCGGCACGCTCCAGGACATCGACGGCAAGGCGACCTACCGTCCCTTCCACACGTACTCCATGCGGCAGGCGATCGAGGAGGGCTTCATCCTCGACCCGCTGCGCAACTACGTCACGTACAACACGTACTGGAAGCTGGTGAACCAGAACCCGGACGAGCGGGAGGTCGACCCCTCCAAGGCGAACGGCCTGCTCGCCCGGTACGCGCTGACCCATGACTCGACGGTCGCCCAGCACGCCCAGGTGATCGTGGAGCACTTCGTGGCGCACAGCCGGGGCCGTCTCGGCGGGCGGGCCAAGTCGATGGTGGTGACCGCCTCCCGGCAGTCCGCCGTACAGATGGCGCGCGCCATCAAGAGCTACATCAAGGACCGGGACTACGACACCAAGTACCCCGACCTGGGTGTCCTCGTCGCCTTCTCCGGCTCGCTCACGATGGACGGAGAGGAGACCACCGAGCCGAAGGAGAACGGCGGGCTGTCGGAGAGCGCGCTGCCGAAGGCGTTCGCGTACACGCGTGCCGACGACAAGGCCGCCCGAGCCGGTGGTCCGGGCCAGCGCGAGTACAAGATCCTGGTCGTGGCGGAGAAGTACCAGACCGGCTTCGACCAGCCGCTCCTCACGACGATGTACGTCAACAAGACGCTGACCGGCATCTCCGCCGTCCAGACCCTGTCCCGGCTGAACCGGACCGCCGAGCGCAAGACCCAGGCCGACCTGGCGGTCCTGGACTTCGTCAACGACGCCAACGACATACAGGACTCCTTCCGCCCGTACTTCGAGGAGGCGATGACCCTCCCCTCCGACCCCAACCTCCTCTACACCGCGCAGAGCCGGGTCATGCAGGCGCCGATCCTGTCCGGGCAGGAGATGGACGAGTTCGCCGCCGCGTACTTCGCCGCCAAGGAGAGGGCGGCGGGCTCACAGTCCAAGTGGGAGAAGCTGCATGCCGAGTTGTACCGGCTGCTGTCTCCCGCGGTCGCCCGCTTCACGCCCCTACTGGAGAGCGAGGACGAGGACGATCAGGAGACGGCGGAGGGCTTCCGCGCCGACCTCAACGACTACGTCAGGAAGTACGGCTTCCTCGCGCAGATCGTCCCCTACCAGGACGCCGAGCTGGAGCGGCTGCACCTCTACGGCCGCTACCTCCTCAACCGCCTACCGCGCCGCGCGGACGGCGGCGTGGACATAGGCGAGGTCGACCTCAGCCATATGCGGGTGGAGAAGACCGGCGAGTACGACGTCTCCCTCACCACCGAGGGACCGACGATGATGCAGGGCTTCGGCGACGGCTCGGGCGGCGCGAAGGAAGCGGAGAAGTCGCTGCTCTCCGAGTTGATCGAGAAGTTCAACGAACGCTTCGGCACCGAGTTCACCGAGCAGGACGTCATCCGCCCGTTCGAGGAGGCCAAGGCCGACCCGAAGGTGCGGGCGGCGGCAGTCGTCAACGACGAGGAGAACTTCGGCCTCGTCTTCGACAACGTCTTCGCGGACAAGATGGCCGACCACATCGACACCATCGCGGGCATGGGCCGCCAGTACTTCGGCCCTGACAAGGGCTTCAAGTCCAGCCTGGACCGCAGCGCCCGCAAGGCGGCCTGGCGGATGATCCGCCGCGAGGAGGGGCTGGACGACGACGTCTGATGCGTACGCCCCGGCGGGATGTGCCGGCCGGGGCGCCTTGAAGTGCATCAAGTCAGTGCGCAGTGCAAGTTGCCCTCTTCATGAGGGGCAACGAATCGGGAGGGGAAACAATGGATCACGCGACGGACGAGCCCGAGGCGTCTCGGCTCCAGAAGGTCGTCGAGGGGATCGCCATCACGCCGGAGGCGGCCGCCAAACTCGTGGGCGGTTACCGTGCGACTTTTGAGGCCAAGTTCAAGCGGGAGCCTGAGAGCCTGGAGGACAAGCGCCGGGTCGCCAACAAGATCGTTGGCCGGTACTCCAAACTTTCGGCAGCCGCTGGGGCGGTCACCGCGGTCCCGAGCGTGATTCCGGGCGTCGGTACGGCGGTCGCAGTCCTGGGCGGCGGTGTCACCGATATCGCCGCGGCACTCAAGCTCCAGATCGACATGTGCATGTGCCTGGTCGAGGTGTACGAGACCGAGATGAGCGCGGAGGACAAGAAGCACCTCGCCTTCACGATCGCGTTGGCGGGTTCGGCTGAACAGATGGCGACCAAGGGCGGCAAGGCGGCGGTACAGAAGATCGCCGAGAAGCTGGTCTACCAGTACCTCAGAGGGCCCGCCTTGGTCACGATCAAGCAGTTGTTCAAGCGGGCGTCCATCACCTTCACCCAGAAGGCGGCGGCCAAGGCGATCCCAGCCGGTGTAGGTGTCGCTTTCAGCAGCTCGACGAACTACGTCCTGACGACGGTGGTGGGCAAGGTCGCCGTCGCCGTCCTGGCAAAAGATGTGAAGTAGCAACGCTGAAGCGGATCCGCCCCCGCCGACTCAGTTCGTGGGGGCGTCCTGTAGCGGGTGAGCCCTCCGGTCAGGCGGCCGAGGTACTCGTCCGCGTACGGCACGGCGGCCTGTAAGGGGACCGCGGCTTCAGCTACGCGGAGGGCTCGGGGGTTTCGGGGAAGGGCGGCAGCGGGTCGGCCACGAACGAACCCCGGGCGCGCACAGTCACCACCAGCCCTCGGTCCCGAAGAATGTCCAGAGCACGGCGGACGGTACCCGGACCGACTTTGTAGTCGTGCGTCATCGTCAGTTCTCCCGGCAGTCGGGTGCCGGGCGCGTACTCACCGGAACGGATCTTCCGTTCAATGATCGCGGCCAGTTGCTCGTACACGTACTGCGGCGAGTCAGGGCTGATCGTGTCCACGTTTTGACCGTAGAGCGCCACTCTCCACTACGCATTACCTAGTACTACTACCAACCACTACCCACCACTACTCTCATGAGAGTAGGGTTCGGAGGGAACAAAGACGCCCCGGCAGGAAGGTTCAGAGCTTCCATGCCGGGGCTGAGCCGACTGATTGGGAGTCGACCTATGCGCAGCCTACTGGCCGCGATTCTGAGCCTCTTCCTGCCCGCCCGCGGAACCCACCGCGCCGCAGCACCCCCACCACCACCCCTCGCCTCCTGTCCGCCCGCTCCGGTGCCCTCGCCCGTGATCACGTGCTCGCACCCGGCGGACGCCATCACCGTCGACGCCATGCCCCTGGTCCGTCCGTACGTCGTCGAATGGGAACGTGAGCGGGACGACCATGACCGGCGCCGCCTTCAGCGCGAGCGGCGTCGGGCGGCGGTCCTGGCGACGCTGGGGCAGGACTACGTTCCGGTTCCGTGGGAGGTCGCCGTATGAGCACGAGTACGCCGCGTCTGCGCAGCCTCGGCCTCGACCCGGCCACCGGCAAGGAGGCCCTGGCGGTCACGCGCCCCGGCGGCCGTCTTGAGAAGTTGGCCGACGTGCACGCCCTGAAGGCCGCCGCCGTCCTGGTGATGGTCGTCGGCGCCGTACTGGAGGCGGGGAAGGCGTCGGACGCCGAACTCGCCGCCTTCGTAAAGCCGTTGCACGCCGCCCTCGAAGAATGCGTCGGCATCATGGCGGCCGACAGGGACAGGGAGTGACGGCGTAGGGCATTCCGTCGTGGGACCGGTGGATCAGCGGTGCCGGGGTTCGTCCCGGGTGCCGCTGGCCCGCCTCCACCGCTGCGCCGCAGGTCCGGTCACCCGTCTCACTCCCGGATGAGACCACGATGCGCGGCCCACGACCGCGCGGCGGCGATCAAGGGGGCACGGTGCGGAAGTGGGTCCGTCTTCTGCCGGTTCTCCCAGACCGCGCAGAGGGCGTCGGCGAAGGTCGTGACGACCGTGGTGGGAGCGGCGCGGTAGGCCGGGACCGTCCGGGCGATCTCTTCCGCCTGCCCGGGGGTGTGGCCGGCGTGGACGAGTCGCACGACCGCGAACGCGGTGTCGGCCCAGTCCGGGCCGGGGCAGGCCAGGGCCCAGTCCAGCAGACGGATGCCGTCGGCGGTCACGAGCATGTTCAGCGGGGACACGTCCGTGTGGACGAGCGCCGTACCTTCGAGGTCGGACGTACGGTCGGTGGGGAATAAGCCACTCCACCGCACGTGCAGTGGCTTCTTGCGGACCACCCCGGGCCACGGGGTGGCCGACATGGCGGTGAGCGTGTCGGCCAGCGGAGCGAGATCGGCCGAGCCGGGGGCCAGGCCGGGGTGGTGGCCGACGATGAACTCGTACCCGATGAGCAGCCACCCGCCCGCCTCCACCTCCCAGAGCACGCCGGGCGCACACGGCGCGCACCGAGTGACCCGTGCCTCGTAGTCGTACGTCCATGCCGCGTCATCGTCGAGACGGGTGCCCTTGACGAAGACGCGTCCGGACGCGGTGTGCAGCGTGCAGGCGAGGCGGGACATCACACCGGTATCGGCTGTCTCCGCGTGGCCTACGGGCCCGGTGTGTTTCTCCACGGCCTCCCGGGCCGCGGAAGGGAGTTCCTGCCATGCGGTGCGATCCACCCGCGCCCTCCTCGTACGCGACGGCAGCCGGTCCCCGGCTCGACCACAGGGTGGCACAGGACGGGGACCGGCCGCAGGGGTGTGTCAGGCGTGCCTGGGGCTGTTGTGGCAGTTGGCGTGGCACTGCGAGCAGTCGGCGATGTCCAGTTCGGGCCAGAACTCCATGTCGACGAGGTACCCGGCCGCAGTGATGGCGTCGACGGTACGGGCGCGCAGGGCCTTGCCGCCGCCGTGTTCCTCCTTGTCGAGGAAGCCTGGCTGGTGGTGGACGAACTTCCCGAGCGTCCCGGCACAGAACTCCTGGTACGCCTTGGTGTGCAGCAAGAAGGCATGCCAGAAGTCATCGACCAGGGGCGAAGGGCTGAGCGGCGCGTCGCTGCGGGCACCGGCGACGAGGAAGGCGAGCATCTGTCCGATGCCCCGCTGCGCCTGGCCCTCGGTCATGTCCGGAAACCTGGCCCGGATATTGGCCGCGAGGGTTTTCCTGAGGTCATCGCCGATCAGCGTCCGCGCGTCGGTCGCGGATCGTTCCTGTACTACGGTCACGGTCTTCGCCTCCTTGATTCGGCGTTGCGTCGAAACGTGCGTGGTGCGTCCTGCCCGCCTGGGCTGTCCGGTCATCCGAGCGGGAGGGGAGTTCTACGCCGTCGGGTGACGGCATCGGCGACGGTCGCTCACGTCGTACGCGTAGACGCTGTCGCCTGGTGCTGTCGACTTGCCGGTGGTGGACGAACAGGACGCTAAGGAAGGAGCGTTGGGGGCGCCATGCGGTTTTCTAGGTTTTTCTCGCGTAGTTGAGTACCTTGCTGGAGTTTTCTCACGAAGGTGGCGGCGTGGTGTAGTTCGGTGGCAGACGGCCGGGCAATGCTGATCAGAGGGATTGCCCCCTGTGAGAAGGAGACCGCCATGGCCCGTCAGCTACGCTTCACCGGCACAGACAGCAAGGTCGACGGCTGCCCCGCCCTGCATACCGACATCGAGAGCGGCGAAGTGGTCGTGCAGGGCACGCCGCTCACCGACCCCGATGACCTTGCCCAGTTGCGGCACTTCGGTGCGGGGGAAGCCGCTGTCGTCGTACCGCGCGAACTGCTGGTGAACTGGGGGCCGAAGGAGATGGAACGGGAACCGGAGCTGGTCGACCGGGATACCTTCCGTCGCCTCTTCGAGACCTTCGAGTACACCGCTTGGCGGCTGGAGACGCGGCGTGGGTACGCGTCCGACCGGGAAGACCCCGACTACCGGGCCTTTCTGGAGACGGGCAGTGCGCCGTGCGACTTCAGCGAACCGTGGTTCGTGAACGTCCGCAACCAGACGGCCGTCGGCAAGAGGATCGGCCGGGTCCGCGTTACCGACGACCCGCCCACGCAGGAGCAGTTGTTCCTGCTCGACTACGCCAGGCACAACGCGTACGTCGGCGAGGACATGCGCTACCTCTGGCGGAAGGACGCCGAACGGATCGGCCTGCCCGCAGAGGACTTCTGGATCTTCGACTCGCGGATCGTCGCCCTGCTTCACTTCGACGATGCCGACACCCTGCTCGGCATCGAACTGATCACTGAGCCCGCCCTCATCGTGCGGTACTCCACGATGCGTGACGCGGCCATGCACCACGCCGTCCCATACGAGCAGTTCGCCGCGCAGGCGGCCACGGTCGAGTAGCGCCAGAGACCGGTGAGCACTGACTATCAGCAAGCGCGGGAAGCTCTGGGCGCGCGTCTTCGCGAACTGCGCTTCTCATGCCCTGATGGTCGCCTCACCGGCCAGCAGTTGGCACAGCAGCTCGGCTGGCCAGGCTCCAAGGTCAGCAAGTTGGAGAACGGCAGGCAGACGGCCACTCCCGAGGACCTGCAGGCATGGGCCGAGGCCGTCGGCCGGCCCGATGTCTATCCCGAACTCGCCTCCCGCCTCGCGGGATTCGAGTCCCACATCAGGTCATGGCGTCGAGCCCTGGCAAACGGATTCAAGCCCGTCCACGAAAGCCTGAGCGGAGAGATCGAACGCACCAGGGAACTGTGGATATGGGAAGAGTCGGTGATCCCCGGAATGGTGCAGACACCCGAATACGCACGCCATGTCATCAAGCGGTACTCCGAGCTACTGGCCCCGGCCAGCGACATCGAAGAAGCAGTCCTGGCCAGAATGAAGCGTCAGGAATGGCTGTATCAGCCCGGCCGCAAGCTGCACGTCCTGATGTGGGAAGCCGCGCTCCGTTCACTGATCTGCCCTCCTTCCGCACATGCCGCGCAGCTGGACCGGCTGGGAGGTTTGATCGGGATGGACACGGTCGAGTTGGGGATCGTGCCATTCGCGACCCCGGTCAAGATCGTGCCCGCCAACGGTTTCTGGGTCCTCGACGACCGCCTCGTCGTCGCGGAGGACTGGCACGCAGAAATATGGCTGGACGACGCGGACAACATCGCCCTCTACACGCGGGTCTGGAACACGCTCCGAGAGTCCGCCGTGTACGGTGCCGACGCCCAGCAGGTAATTACCAAGGCACGCCAGGCATTGTGATGGCGACTCCCGACTGGTCGCACTGCTCAATTTCGACGACGCGGACAACCTGGTCGACGTCGACCTGGTCACAGAGCCCGTGGCGGTCCTGCGGTACGCCATGACGCGTGATGCGGCGATGCACCACGCCATCCCGTCCGAGAAGTTCGCGGCACGACTGACCGCGAAGGAGGACTGAAAGCAGGTGCGGACCGGTGAGCACGGACTATCAGCAGGCACGAGCAGCTCTCGGGGTACGACTGCGCGAACTCCGGCTCTCCGCCCCTGGACGCCCGCTCACCGGTACGAAACTCGCCGAGCAGCACGGGTGGAACAAGTCCAAGGTCAGCAGGCTGGAGAACGGCAGGCAGACTCCAACACCCGACGACCTGCGCAAGTGGGCCGAGGCGACCGGTCAGCCCGAGGCGTACGACGAGTTGCTGGCCCGCCTCCGGGGCTTCGAGTCGCACATCCGGTCATGGCGGCGGCAGCTGGCCTCGGGACACAAGGCAGTCCAGGACACGCACCTGAGCGCTCATGCCGACGCCTCCGTGTTCCGTGGTTGGGAGTCCTCCATGATCTTCGGGATTCTCCAGACGCCGGACTATGCCCGGTCGATCTTCACGAGGTACGCGGAGCTACAGCGATCGCCGCGCGACACGGAGGAGGCAGTTCGGTCCCGCATGAAGCGTCAAGAGGCTCTGTACGACTCCTCGAAGCGTTTCCACCTCCTCCTGTGGGAGGCCGCCCTTCACGCCTCGGTCTGTCCGCCTTCGGTACTCGCAGCCCAGCTCGACCGACTCGCAGGAGCCGTCGGCCTCGACACGGTAGAGCTGGGGATCATCCCGCTGTCCGCCTCTCTCAAGATCCCCCCGGCCACCGCCTTCTGGGTCTACGACGACCGCCAGGTGATCGTGGAGAACTGGCACGCCGAGTTGTGGATCGACGACGTAGCGAGCGTGGACACGTATCTGCGCACCTGGAAGACGCTCCGGGAGTCCGCCGTATACGGCGCCGACGCGCAACACCTCATCAGTGCGGTACGACGGACGTTGCGCTCACGTTGAAGCCGATGCCCAGCGAATGCTCGTGCGCCTGCCGGGCCTTGTCGAGGTGTTCGTGGGGGCTCCCCGTCGCGGGTGAGCCCTCCGACCCGGCGGAGACCAGGAGACGGCGGAGGGCTTCCGCGCCGACCTCAACGACTAGGTCAGGAAGTACGGCTTCCTCGCGCAGATCGTCCCCCACGGCGACCTGGCGGATGATCCGCCGCGAGGAGGGGCTGGCCTACGACATCTGATGCGTGTGCCCCGGCTGGATATGCTGGCCGGGGCATCCCTTGGAGGACATCGTGAGCACACAGCGCGACCACGGCACAGAGCTGATCCCGCGCCCCGCGCGGACCCCCGAGGCCCTCCGGGCCGCCCTTGCCGCCATCGCGCCGGAGCGGCTGCCGGAAATGGACGCCGATCAGCGCAAGGCCGTCGCCGCCGCCATCGAGCAGAGCAGCATCAAGCCCCTCCAGCTCTTCATGATCGCGTGGGCCGCCAACATCGAGATCGAGCGGTTTCCCGAGGCGGTGCGTGAGCTGCGCCGCGCCGAGTACATGGCCAACGCCGCCGAGACTCTTGAAGAAAGCCGCCGCTACGTAAGGATCTCCGGCGACATCATCCGCGCCGCGTACAAGGCGGTGTCCGAGTGACCTGGAGATGGGAGTACGACCCTGGCGAGGAGTACGTGGCGGGCGGAGCTCCGCCGGCCTTCATCGCCGAGGTCGAGAAGAAAGCCGACGAGTTGATCCGCGCCGCTGAAGCTCTACCTCGACGGCACGAGGTACGAAGGCATGGGGCCGAAGAGCGAAACCGTGGATGTCCCCGGAGGCATGTTCGTCTTCCTGATCGTCCCCCGGTTCGAGTGCGGCTACGTCCTCCAGGTCACCTGGATCTGACCCCGGCAGGTGGCCCCCGGCTCTTCGGAGCGGGGGCGTTTTTCTGTCGCGGCTGACCGTGAAAGACGTGAGGGCCCAGCCGCCCGCGCGACTCCGGCCCAACGGCGGTGGTGAAGATACGGCTCAGACGGTCCGGTCGGCGGGATGCCGACCGGCCGCCGCCCCCTCCCGCCCGTCGTCCACCACCGCACCGGAGCCCTGTCGCACCGCGACCGCTGGACGGCATCCTGACGCAGCGGTCACACTTGACCCCTGACCGTGACCGTTCATCACGCACACCGGGGGCAAGGTGCCGCAGGAGGCGATCTCCGACCGTTACGAACTCCTGGAGGAGCTGAGCCACGGCGGCATGGGCGACGTGTGGCGCGGCTACGACGCCGTGCTCGACCGGCCCGTCGCCGTGAAGCTCATCCGGCAGGCGTCGGTCACCTCTCCGCAGCTGGCCGAGGAGTTCGCCAAGCGCTTCCGTCGCGAGGCCCGCATCACCGCGCGTATCCAGCACCCCGGTGTGCCGCAGGTGTACGACGCGGTGCTCGACGCGTCGTACGAGCGGCTGTTCCTGGTGATGGAGCTTGTCGACGGCGTACCGCTGTCGGCCTACCTGGATCCCGGCCAGCCGCTGCCGGTCAGCTGGGCGGCGGCCGTCGCCGCGCAGGTCGCGACCGTGCTGTCGTACGCGCACGACGTGCCGGTGATCCACCGGGACCTCAAGCCGGGCAACATCCTCGTCGCCCGCGACGGCACCGTGAAGGTCCTCGACTTCGGTATCGCGGCGATCCTGCGGACCGACGTCACCAAGCTGACCGCCACCGGCAGCCCCATCGGCACCCACCAGTACATGTCGCCCGAGCAGGTCCGCGGCGGACGCATCACCCCGCAGACCGATCTGTACGCGCTCGGCTGTGTGCTGCACGAACTCCTCAGTGGCCGCCTCGTGTTCGAGGCGGAGAGCGAGTACCTGCTGATGTACCAGCACGTCAACGCCGCCCCCACCCCGTTGCGACAGCTGCGGCCCGACGTCCCCGAGGCGCTGGAGGAGCTGGTCCTGCATCTGCTGCGCAAGGCGCCCGAGGCGCGGCCCGCCGACACGCAGGAGGTGTACGCGCGGCTGCTGCCGTTCCTGCCGCCGCCGGGCCAGGAGCCCGGCACGGCCGATGCCGGGCCGACCGGCGCGCCCGACCCGACGGGCGTGTTTCGTCACCCCTTCGCGCCCCGCGCCCGTGCCCAGGCGCCCGCACCCGGTGGTCTGCCGCCCACGACCGTCCTCCCGGCGGCCCAACCGCTGCCCGTCCCAGCCCAGTTGCGCGAGGACATCAAGGAGGCGTACGCCCACTCCGACGCCCTGCTGGAGGAGGAGCGGTTCGCGCAGGCCGCCGAGGTGCTCGGCGAGGTCATCGCACCCGCGGCCCTCGCCCTCGGTTCCGAGAGCAAGCAGGTCCTGGCGCTGCGCCGCCAGCGAGCGGCGATCCGCCTCCTCGGCGGCGACTACCGGACCGCCCTGCCCGAGTTCGACGCCCTCGCCGACGCCTACGCCCGTATCGCCGGGCCCACCGGCGAGCAGGCCCGCGCCTGCCGCGCCCAGGCGGCCCGCTGCCGCGCCGAACTCGGCCAGGTCACCGACGCGCTGGCCGCGCTCCAGGGCGTGCTGAACGTCGTGCGGGCCGTCGACAGCGACGTGAGCGAGGAAGCCGTGGAGCTGCGGCACAACATCGGGATGCTGCTGCTCGCCCAGGGCCGGGCCGCCGAAGCCCGGCACATCCTCGAACCGCTCCACCAGGACATGTGCATGGTGTTCGGCCCGGAGGACGAGATGACCGTCGAGATCGCCGAGGCGCTCGCCGTGATCCGCCTCGACCTCGACGGTTCGGCTTCCTGACCCGCGTCCTCCAGAAGCAGCATCGCCCGGACCATACCGCTCTGCGGCCGAGGGAATTCCGCTCCGCAGCGGGGCCCGGCTCTTCGTGTGCGCGTCCGGGGCGACCGTCCGACGACCGAGGGGCAACATCCTCTGGGAAAACTCTCCTGTTGCACCTGTGGCCGTCGTGGACACGTAGGGGCAGAAGCTACGGAAGGAAGCCATGCCCATCGACACCGAGGCCGAGTTCACGGACGTGTACCGGGCCCACTACGAGGACGTGCTGAGGTTCGTACGCCGTCGCGCCCATCCCATGAACGTCGACGACATCGTCGGCGAGACGTTCCTCGCGGCGTGGCGCAGGCGCCGTGAACTCCCCGACGACCCCCGGCCCTGGCTGTTCGGCACCGCCCGCAAGGTGATGCTCAACGACAGCCGGGGCATGCGCCGGCACACCGCGCTCGCCGTCCGTGTCCAGCAGGCCGCCGAGACCGGCGGTCGCACCCTGGCCGCCGACCCGGCCGCGCTGGTGGACGGCCGGACGGACCTCGCCGCCGCCTGGCAGGCACTCGCCCCGGCCGACCAGGAGGTCCTGGCCCTGCATGTGTGGGAGCAGCTCTCCGCCAAGGACGCCGCGAAGGTCCTCGGCTGCACCCGCGCCGCGTACGCCATGCGCCTGACCCGCGCCAAGCGCCGCCTCGCCGCCCGGATCGACCGGGCCGCCGCCACCGCGCCCGCCCTCGCCACGACGTTCTGACCCCGCCGAACAGGAGCCCCGAGACATGAACACGAACACCGCCCGGCACGGCGACCAGGCCACCCCCGACCCCCTGCTGTCCCGCCTCGCCCCCCTCGACGCCGCGCCCCGCACCGAGCCGACCGCCACCGAGATCGACCGCGAGGAGACCCTGCTGCGTACGATCCTCGCCGACACCGAGCCTGCCCGCACCTCGGTCCGCCCCGCCACCCGCGCGCCCCTCGTCCGCCGTGTCTCCTTCACCCTGGCGGGCGCCC
This sequence comes from Streptomyces phaeolivaceus, assembly GCF_009184865.1. Lineage (NCBI taxonomy): Bacteria > Bacillati > Actinomycetota > Actinomycetes > Kitasatosporales > Streptomycetaceae > Streptomyces > Streptomyces phaeolivaceus. The sequence goes on from NZ_CP045096.1 coordinate 5,351,020, forward strand.
TCGCGGCGGGACTCGCCGTACTGACCGCCACCGGCGGCCTCTCCGGCCTCCCTGGTATGGGCTCCCAAGGCCCCCTGTCCTCAGCCGAGTTGGCGAGCTGGACCGGCACGCCCAGCAGCCTGGACTCGGCCGGCGCCGAGGGCTCGGCCGCCGAGAAGGAGTGCCTGGACGCGACGGAGGACTACGGCTCGGGACCCGCCGTCGTCAGCAACGCGGACATCCGGGGTAACGTGGCCTCGATGGTGGTCAGCCGGGGCGGCGACGCGGTGTACTGCCTGGCCGGTGCGGACGGCGGCGGGACCACGATGGGCATCTCCCCGGTGCTCGACCTCCCCGCCGACGGCATCGAACTGGACACCTACGGCTCCCGGGGCGAGGACGACGGCCTCCTCAACTACGCGGTCGGGTCGGTCGGTTCGGACGTCGAGAAGGTCACCGTCCGCGACAGCGGCCACACCGTGCGGGCGACCGTCGAGAACGGCCGCTGGACCGCCTGGTGGCCCCGCGGCGACCGCTACGGCCTCCTCACCGGCACGGTCACCCTCACCCTCACCGACGGCACGACCCGCACGATCAAGAGCCCCGAACTGCCGTGACCGGCACCGCCGGAGAGAGTGACGGGGGTCACATCCACCCATGTCACATCCGACCCGGCGGCATCCGTCCCTGTGTTGTCACCGCGTACGAAGACCGGCACATCACGAAGACCGGCACATCACGAAGACCGGCACATCACGATGACCGGCACATCACGATGACCGGCACATACGACGACACAAGGAGCCCGTCATGGAAGCCCGTCTGAACCTGCTCGCCAACCCCCTCACCGGCAAGCTCGTCAAGCACCTCGTCGGCGCCAGCAAGGTGGTCGGGGAGGCGGGACTGCCGCTCACCACCCAGGAGTTGGTGCGCATCCGGGCCAGCCAGATCAACGGCTGCGGCTACTGCCTCGACATGCACACCAAGGAGGCCGAACACGCCGGGGAGACCGCCCAGCGGCTGCACCTGGTCGCCACCTGGCGGGAGGCCAAGGTCTTCACCGAGGCCGAGCGCGCCGCCCTGGAACTGACCGAGCAGGGCACCCGTATCGCCGACGCGGCCGGCGGTGTCCCGGACGCGGTCTGGGAGAACGCGGCCAAGCACTACGACGAGGACCAGCTCCTCGCCCTGGTGGCCCTCATCGCCCTCATCAACACCTTCAACCGGCTGAACGTGATCGTGCAGCAGCCGGCGGGCGACTACCAGGTGGGCATGCTCGGCTGACCGGACCCGCGACGACGACGAACCCCCAAGTCCCGTACAGGGATTGGGGGTTCGCCATGCTGGAGCGGCGGGGGAGGAGGATCAGTTCCGGCGGCACCTGCCCACATCGATCCGCACGTGCAGGGGCTGGTCGCCGCCCTTGGAGCCGAAGTGGTTGGCGATGACGAAGACCTGCTCACCGCGGAACTCGAACTCGCCGACCAGTGGCTTGCGGCTGCTGCCCCAGGCGTCGCTGGTGGGGTCGATCCGGCCGGGGGAGTGGCTGAGCCGGACACCCTTGCGGGACTTCACGACGGTGGTGGCCGTGGTGGGGGTGGTGGCCTCGGCGCCGGTGCGGTCGGTGAAGGAGACCCGCTTGGGGTTGACCCGGCTGTGCGGGTCCGGACTGCCGGGGCGGGCAGCGAGGTGTACTCGTCGGCGAACTCCGGCCAGAGGGTGCCCAGCACCAGTACGGGTTGACGGTCGGGGCGGATGAGCAAGCCGTGGAGGACGGCCGCGATCTGTTCGCCGACCCCGGGAACGCCGAGGTAGTGGTGTGCCTCGTTCATCCAGACCACGGTGTGCGGCTGAACCCGGTGCAGGTCTTCGAGAGCGGCCTGGGCCCTGCTCGGGTCGAAGGGATGCCAGAGCCGCCATCCCCGCTCGCCGAGCGGCAGGACGGCCTCCCAGCAGGCGCGGGTCTTTCCGGTCGACGACGTACCGACGAGGACGACCGTCCGGCTGCTGCCCTCGGCGGCGGCGCGCACCGATTCCGCGAGCACGTGGTCGTGTGCCCGGAGGACATAGCCAGGCAGTCTCCGCTCCTCCATCGCGCTCGAGTTCCGTCCGCCCGGGGCTGATGCGGCGGGGTGGACCTCGAGGTCATGAGGGTCCCACTGTTCGATCGGCCTGCCCGGCCCGGCCTCGGTCCCTCCCGAGGGGCTGTCCTCTGCGGCTGCGGACCGCCGCAGCCGCAGCAACTCCTCCTCCGGCAGACTCAGCCCACCGGCCAGCGCCGACACCGTCTTCGCGGACGGGGCGGGTGCGTCTTCCTGGAAGGCCAGCTGCACGGTCGTACGGCTCAGCCGCGTCCGCCCGCGAGTTGTGTCTTGTCCAGCTGTGACACGGCCAGCCCGTCATTCAGTCTGCGACGCAACTCGTGGAGCGCCACCTGCTGTTCGTCCCGCACCTCTTCGCCCCCGACACCCGGTGTGTACGCCGGTGTTCATCTTTGTCCGGCCGCACCCTGGCGCGCTCTCGTTTCGCGACCTTCGACCAAGTCGATTTCCGGAACCCACGCAAGGAGCCCGCCGTGCCGCACGTCGTTGTCGTTCTGCTCACCATCGGCCTGGTCGTCATGTTCGCGCCGCTGGCCGCCGCGGGAGCGGCCAAGCCGGCCCGGTGGGAGGGTGCCGACTATCCCGCCGCCGTCAGGCAGGCCGTCATCACCTTCGGCGCCGTGCTCACCCTCGCCGCCGCCGTCACCGCTGCCCTTGCCTCGCTCCGTTCATGAAGCGTCGCAAAAGGGGCAGTGGTGTCAGCGAGTCCGGATCTGTGGGAGGCCAAGGTCTTCACCGGGGCCGAGGGCGCCGCCCTGGACCGACCGAACAGGGCACCCGCATCGCCGACGCGGCCGGCGGCGTCCCGGACGCGGTCTGGAAGAACGCGGCCAAGCACTACGACGAGGACCAGCTCCTCGCCCTGGTGGCACTCCTCGCCCTCATCAACACCTTCAACCGGCTGAACGTGATCGTGCGGCAGTCGGCCGGCGACTACCAGGTGGGCATGCTGGGCTGGGCGGTTCCGGTCAGGTGGTCGAAGGTCCTACGCCCCGTCCCTCCGCGCGAACTGGAGGGAGAGGGAGCGCAGGACTTCGGCCGTGGTCGTGTCGCTCCGCCCCTCGTCGTGCACCTCGGCGAGGTGCACGAAGGCGTAGGCGAAGCAGTTGGCCAGGGTGACGATCGCCGGTGCCAGGGCCTCCGTGATGAGATGCGTGGTCTCCTGGGCGGAGGCGTCGGCGGGCAGCTCGATCTTGGGCAGGGTCTCCACGAGCAGCGCCGAGACCGCCCCCGTCAACGCCACCTCGACACCGGGGTTCTCACGCGCCTGCCGCCGCACCTCGACCGCCTCGGTCAGAATCCCGACGACTCGCTGCATGATCTCGGCTCGCTCCATGGAGGGAGCTTAGGCTTCCCGCCCCGGCCGCCTCGCCCGCGCTGTCGAGCATGACGATCGTCGGGGGTCGGACAGGGCCGTTCGGGGCGGGTGTTCGGGAGCCGCGGTTCCTAGCGTCAAGCCGTATGAGAACGAAGTCTTACGGCGATGGCGGTGGAGATCGTGGTGGAGACGGCGGGGCCGGTGCGCGTGGCGGCGGTGGCTTCGGGCGTCGGTTGCTCGGGAGTTCGGTGGTGTTGGGCGCGGGTGCGGTGGCGGTCGGCCTGCTGTTTCCGGGTGGGTTGGGGGACGCGGGGCCGGTGCGGGTGACCGACGGCGTATCCGCGTCGCTGTTCCGGAGGGTGAACGGGCTGATGGCGGACGGGCCTTCGGGTGCGGGGGCGTGGGCGAGCGCGGCGGCCGAGGGACTGCTGATCGTCCTCGGACTGCTTCCGCTGCTGCTTCTGCTGCTGCGTTCGGGCGTGCGCCGACGTGACGCCCGTACGGTCGCCGGAGTGGCCCTGGTCCTCGTCGGCACGGTGGTTGCCTACGGGGTCAGTGAGGCGTTGAAGCTGGTGGTGGACGAGGAGCGGCCCTGCCGCGCGGTGCCGGGGGCGGAGGTGATCGGCGCGTGCCCGGAAGCGGGGGACTGGTCGTTCCCGAGTAACCACGCCACGCTCGCCACGGGGCTCGCCGTGGGCCTGTCGCTGCTGCGTCCGCGCCTCGCGGCCCTCGCCCTGCCCCTCGCGGCGGTCGGTGCGGTCGCCGAGGCGCCGGGTTCGCGGGGAATCCACGCGACCACCGCGAATCCGCCCTTGCACGGGCCGTACGCCAGAGAGCCCCCGGTGAGCCGGACACGCTCGTCCAGCCCGATCAGCCCACGCCCCCCACCGGCCCCGGCCCCGACTCCGGCCCCGGCCCCGGCCCCGACTCCGGCCCCGACTCCGGCCCCGACTCCGGCCCCGGCCCCGGCCCCGACTCCGGCCCCGACTCCGACTCCGGCCCCGACTCCGACTCCGGCCCCGGCCCCGACTCCGACTCCGGCCCCGACTCCGGCCCCGACTCCGGCCCCGACTCCGGCCCCGACTCCGACTCCGGCCCCGGCCCCGACTCCGGCCCCGACTCCGGCCCCGACTCCGGCCCCGACTCCGACTCCGGCCCCGACTCCGGCCCCGGCTCCGACTCCGGCCCCGACTCCGGCCCCGGCTCCGACTCCGGCCCCGACTCCGGCCCCGGCCCCGACTCCGGCCCCGGCCCCGACCCCGGCCCCGACCCCGACTCCGACTCCGGCCCCGGGCCCGTTCACCACCCGTACGCAGACCCCGTCGTTCGCGTCGGCCATGTACCGGATCCGTACCGTCACCGTCGCGCCGGGCGCGTGTCTGACCGCGTTGGTCAGGGACTCCTGGACGACCCGCCGTACGGCGAGTTCGGCGATCGGTGACAGCGCGTCCGGTTCGCCCTCGGTGTCCAAGGTGACGGAGAGCCCGGCACCGGACGCGCCCTCCACCAGATCCCCGACCCGGGACGGCGCCACGACCGCGTCGCCTCCGCCGTCCCCCGGACGCCCCTGCCGCCGCGCCCGGTCTCCCCGTTCGCCCAGCACCCCGATGATCTCGCCGAGCCGGTCCACCGCCGTGGCGGCCCGCGCGCGGATGTCCCCCGCCGCTTCCCGGTGCGCTTCGGAGAGGCCGGGGGAGAGCTTCAGGGCGCCCGCGGAGAGGGCGATCAGGCTGAGGTCGTGGCCGAGGAGGTCGTGCGTGTCCTGGGCGATACGGGCACGTTCGCGAAGCCGGGCCTGCTCGGCGACGAGGCCCCGCTCGCGCGACAGTTGCTCCGCGTGCTCCCACCCTGCCCGCTCCAAGGCACGGTACTGACGCCAGAACCGGCCCCCGAACCACGGCAGTACGGCAGCCCCGACCAACACCGTCACGAAACGGTCCCCGAACGTGATCCACGCCGGAACCACCGCCACCGCGATCACACCGGCCCCCACCACGACCGCCAGCACGGTCGCCGCCGCGCGGGCGGACCCCGGCCGCCGCCCCGCCGCACAGGCGAGCACCCCGGTGGCCACGACCCACCACGGACTCACCACGCTCAGCCCCGCGACCCCCGCCACGGCCACGAGCAACGGCACCCCCGCACCACGAACCCCTGCCCCTGCCGGCCGCTCTCGTCGCCTCACACCCGCGACCCTACGAGGACCGGAAGCCGCCGCACACTGCCGAAAGTCAGGGTGCCCACGCCTGGCCGACCGTCTTCACCGTTCTCAGGAGCCCCGGCCCACTTCCTCCAGCGGAGCCGCCGCGCCCGCCCCCGCTCCGCCCCCGCTCTCCGCCCCCGGATAGAACTGCGCGTACCACCGCCGCAACGCCCGGATCCCCTTCTCGTGCGGAAGCAGTACCGGCCGGGCCTGATGGATCTTGTGGTCCCAGATCCGTACCTCCTCGCGCACCTCCCCCAGCGCCTCGGCCCGGAAGACGAGCTTCAACAGGGGGGTGAGGAAGGGCAGTCGGGCGGGCTTGCGCAGGTAGTACAGCATCCGCAGCTCGCTGGTGCGGTCGTCGACGGGGGTGCTGAGCGCGACGGCGGTCACCGACAGCACCGGCCCGTGGGCCCGGACGACCATCACCCCCGGCCCGTACATGAACGCGTCGAACGTGTTGTGGATGTCCCACCCGAGGACGCGCCGGCTGATCGTCCCGCGCGCCTCGGCGAACGGCCCGTCCTCCCGCCACTCCTGGACCGGCGGTTCGCTCTGGCCGTGGATGTAGTGGAAGTGGGACTCGTCGACGATGTTCTCGCGCATCTCCTGGATGTGGATCCGCGCCCGGCACGTGTCGTCGACGGGGGAGGAGAACCGCCGTGACCCCGTCTCCTCGATCTCCGGCACCTCCCACGCGGGTTCGCCCGGTCCGGCGTACACGAACACCAGCCCGCTGTGCTCGCGCACCGGGAACCCGCCGATCGACACCTTGGGCGTCCGGACGGCGAACGGCGCCTCCACACAGCGCCCGTCCGTCCCGAACCGCCAGCCGTGGAACGGGCACTCCACCGTCCCGTCCACGACCTTCCCGCCGACGCCCAGATGGGCGCCGTAGTGCGGACAGTGCGCGTCCCGCACGGCAGCCCGCCCGTCCGCCCCGCGAAAGGCGATCAGCGCCCGCCCGAAGTAGTGCAGGGCGACGACCTTCCCCGCCCGCAACTCCCGGCTCCGCAGCACCGCGTACCACCCGTGGGGCACGCTCGGCATCGGGTACTCGTCGGCGCGCGGATCACGGACCAGGCTGCTGTCATGACGCCGCCGACGTATTCGCATGGGCCGATGCTAACGGTGGTTGTGATCCACCGGCCTCAACATGTCTGAACAGTAAGAAAGTTGAGAGCCGCGTCTGCCTCTGCCGTCGTCGCTGCCGCGGTCGGTCGAGTGGGGTCCTCGCGGTCGGTCGAGTGGCCGCCGCTACGACGGCATCCCGAAAGCCGCCACCATCACCCCCGTCGCCACCTTGTTCATGTCCTTCCCCTTGGCGTCGGTGGAGTTGACGCCGTAGACGAGGGTGCGGGTGCCGTCGCGGGTGGAGGCGATGGCCGCGTTGTAGCCCCAGCGCCCGCCCGTCTTGCCCCAGACCTCCCGCCCGCCGAGCACCTTCCTGGCGAGGCCGACGGCGTACTCGGCGGGCTTGCCGGTGAGATGGTCGGCCACCTCCGGCACCGTGAACATCTCCTCCAGCAGCGGCCCGCGCGGCACGACCCGCCCCCCGAACAGCGCCTTCGTGAACCGTTCCAGATCGGCCGTGGTCGAGATGAGATCCCCGGCCGCCCACCCGTCCGTCACACCCCACACGGTGACGTCCCGCAGCCCGGTCGTCCCGTCGTCGAGCGTCATCCGCTGGTAGCCGTGGTTGTGCGGTCCGACGATCCGCGCGTCGGTCCCCGGCAGATACGTGTCCCGCAGCCCGAGCGGCCTCAACACCCGCCGGGTGACCTGCTGTTCGTACGACTCCCCGGTCACCCGCTCGATCAGCAGCCCGGCGACCGTGTACCCGATGTTGAGGTAGTGCTGCGCCTCGCCCGGTGCGAACTCCGGCTCCTTCGCCGTCGCCGAGCGCACCATCTCCGCCGGGTCATGGATCCGGAAGCGGTTCGCGTACGCCCCCTCGACGGTCGACCACGGGAAGTCCGGCGCCGGGATGCCGTGCGTGTGATCGAGCAACTGCCGGACGGTGACACCGCCGTACGACGCCGGAATCAGCTCCGGCAGATACGAACGGGCGCTGCGGTCGAGGTCGACCTTCCCCTCGGCGGCCAGCAGCAGCACCACGGCCGCCGTGAACACCTTGGTCACGGACCCGGCGCGGAAGCGGCCCTTCGGATCGGCAGCGCGCCCGCTCGCGAGGTCACGCACCCCCGCGCTGCCCCGCCACACCCCCTCGCTCCCCCCGACCCGGACGAGCGCGGCGGTCGCGTCGGCGGACGGCAGCCCGGCGAAGGCGGTCTCCAGGGCGGCGGCCACGTCGGGGTCGATCCCCGACCGGACCGCCGCCCCGGAGACCGAGTGGGGCGAGGCCGAGGCGACCGTACGGGGCGAGGCGGAGGCGGTGGCCGGCAGGGTCGTGGACCCCGCGGCCACCCCGAGGACGAGGGCGGCGGCGAGCAGCGTACGCGTGGTGCTCTTCATGGTCGGCGGCACGGTCAACTCCGTTGATGAGAGCCGGTGTTGTGGTCGGCTCCATCCTTCTGACCGGCGGCTTCGCACGGATCGCCCGCACAGGCGGTGTCGGGGAGGCCGGCGGAGGTCAGCCCCTCGCCCGCGCGGGGGAGGACCAGGGCCGGAGGGCTCCCCCGGACGGGGGAGGCGTGGGGCCGACCGGGGGACCCGCGACCTCTGGGGACGGGTCCCCCGCCGCGATCAGCCCCGTCTCGTACGCGCAGATCACCGCCTGGATACGGTCCCGCAGCCCGAGTTTGGCGAGCACGTTGCCGACATGGGTCTTCACCGTGTGGTCGCTGACGACCAGTTCGGCGGCGATCTCGGCGTTCGACAGCCCGCGCGCGAGCAACAGCAGGGTCTCCCGCTCGCGCCCGGTCAGTACGTCGAGCCGTGGGTCGGGCAGCCGGGCCGGGGCGGGCGCGGGCCGCGTGTACTGCTCCACCAGCCGCCGGGCCACGGAGGGCGCCAGCAGCGAGTCGCCCCGCGCGACCACCCGTACGGCGTGCACGAGATCGTCCCGCCGCACATCCTTGAGCAGGAACCCGCTGGCCCCCGCGTGCAGCGCCTCGTACACGTACTCGTCGGAGTCGAAGGTCGTGAGCATCACGACCCGGCACCCGCCGCCCGCACGTCCCGCACGTCCCGCACCGCCCGCACGTCCCGCACCGCCCACACCGCTCGCATGTCCCGCACGTCCCGCACCGCCCACACCGCTCGCATGTCCCGCACGGCTTGCATCGCCGGTGCCGTCCGCCCCGATGGCCCGGCAGGCGGCTATCCCGTCCATCCGGGGCATCCGGATGTCGAGCAGCGCCACATCCGCGCGATGCTCCCGCACCGCCGCCACGGCCTCGGCGCCGTCCCCCACCTCCGCGACGACCTCGATGTCCGGCTGGACGTCGAGAATCAGCGCGAACCCACTGCGCACCAGCTCCTGGTCATCGGCCACGACCACCCGGATCACCGCCCGACCTCCGCCGCGGGCCCCACGGCCGCCCTGGGTACCGGTACGGGTATCCGCACCCGCACCTCGAACCCGCGCCCGCCCGGCCCCGCCCCCATCTCGGCCGTACCCCCGTGCGCGGCGGCCCGCTCCCGCACCCCGACGAGCCCATGCCCATGTCGAGGCCCGTGCCCGTGCCCGTGCCATCCGGGCCCACCGCCGTACCCGGCCCGGGGCCCCCGCCCGTCGTCGACCACCCGCACCACCAAGTCCTTCTCCTCATAAATGAGTTGTACGGAGACCGTACGGGCACCCGCATGCCTGACGGTGTTCGTCAGCGCCTCCTGGACGATCCGGAACACGGTCGCCCCGACCCCGCCCGGCAACTCCCGCTCGGACCCCTCCACTTCGTACCCGACCTCAAGCCCACTGCCCCGCACCCGATCGAGCAGCGAGGGCAACTCCCGCACCCCCGCCAGAGGTTCAAGAGGCGAGAACCCGGCCCCATACCCCTCCTCCCCCTCCCTCTCCTCCCTCTGCTCCCCGTCCTCCCGCAGAACGCCGAGCATCCGGCGCAGCTGGAGCATGGCGTCCCGCCCGGTCTCGGAGATCGCGTCGAAGGCGGCCTCGGCGCGCTCCGGAGCCGTGCGCACGGCGACGGGCCCGGCCTCCGCCTGCACGATCATCAGGCTGACGGCGTGGGAGAGGATGTCGTGCATCTCCCGAGCGATCCGGGCCCGTTCACGCGCGGCGGCCCGCTCGGCCTCGACGCGGTGGGCGCGCTGACGGGCGTCGGTGTGCCGCCCGAAGACATAGGCGGCGGCGAACACGAAGGCGGAGAAGGTGAGTTCACGCACCGACCGGGTGTTGAGCCACACCCCGACGGGCACCGCGACACTCACCAGCAAGCCGCTGACGAGCCGCGTCCGAGGCGGCGACAGCACGGCGATCGTGTAGACGACGACGAGCCCGTTGTACGGCAACGGCTGCCCCGGCCCGTCCAGCGCCAGCTTGTACACCATGCTGGTCACCAGGACCGCCAGCAGCACGGCGAACGGCGCCCGCCGCCGCCACACCAGCGGCACCACGGTGAGCGTCGTCAGCCCGTACGCCGCCCAGGTCGCCGGCGCCAGCCCGGCCGCCCGAGGCACCACGAACGGCATCGTCATGGCCCCCTGCACCAACAGAGCGACCCCGACATCCACCACCCACGGATACCCGTCGGCAAGCCCCCGCGCCCCGCGGACTCCCTGTACTCCCCGTACTCCCCGAACTCCCCGTATGCCCTTCACGAGCAGCCACCGTAACGGCCTGACTGCCCCAACTCCCCTCCAGGGAATCGCCCCTGAGTCGCCATCACCTCGCACACGGGTCTGGGCCGTACCCCACCCCGTACTGCACACTGTCCTGCACGAGATCGAGGCACAACGGGCGGGGGACGACATGACAGTCACGGGCGTCATAAACGACTCAAACGGAACGAACGGCACGCTGGACATAACGCTGAGGCTGCTCGCCGCCGATGCCGCCGCCGATGCCGCCGCCGACGGCATCACCGTCACCGCGATCCAGGAGGACGACCTGTCCGTACTCCGCCGGGGCCTCGTCGCCGAACCCGAACTGCGCGGCCGGGTCCGCCTGGTGACCGGGGCGCCGGAGGAAGGGCAGATGGGGTCCGGCATCGAACTGCTGGCGATAGCCATCGGCGGCAGCGGCGCCGTCACCGCCCTCGTCCGCTCGCTCCCCGCGCTGCTCAAGGCCCGGCGGGCGGCGGCCACGGTGGAGCTGACGCTGCCCGACGGCCGCACGGTGAAGGTCACCGCCGACTCCGCCGACGACGCCCACACCCTCCTCGACGCGGCGCTGCGCGACCACCGGCAGCCGTGACACCGAGACTGCCGGACCCCCGGGGTTCCCGCGCGGTCCTCGTCGGCACCTCCCGCTACGACAGCGACCTGCCCGACCTCCTCGCCGTGCGCAACAACCTGGAGGTCCTTCAGGAGTTGCTGACGTCCGACGCGTTCGGCGGCTTCCCGCGCGAGCGCTGTGAGGTGGTCCAGGACGTGCCGGACCCGCGCGCGGTCTGCGCGACGATCCGGGAGGCGGCCATGACCGCCACCGACACCCTGCTGGTCTACTTCTCCGGGCACGGCGTCCTCAACGACGACCTGAAGCTCCATCTGGCGCTGACGGGCACGGACGAGAGCGATCTGCGGTGGACGTCGATCCCGTTCGAGGCGATCCGGGAGATCCTCGAAGCGTCACCCTGCCCCAACAAGATCCTGATCCTGGACTGCTGCAACAGCGGCCGGGTCCTGGACACGCTCATGGGCGACGGCCCGGTCCCGGCCGAGGCCCTCACCGTCCGCGGCACCCACATCCTCACGTCCTCCGCGAACGCCCCCTCCTACGCCCCCGTCGGCGAGCGCTACACCGCCTTCACCGGCGAGTTCATCCGCCTCCTCCGCGACGGCCTCCCGAACGGCCCCGACATCCTCCCCCTCAGCACCCTCTACACCCCCCTCGCCGACGCCCTGATCCACCGCGGCTACCCGTCCCCACGCCAGCAGAGCTCGGACGGGCACGCGCGGTTGGGGTTGGTGCGGAATCGGGGGGCGGTGCCGGCAGGGGTGGAGGCCGCGGAGAAGAGGGAGGTGACGGCTGACGACCGTCCCCCGAACGGAGAGGTCCGGTTCGCACCTAGCCTCGTCTTCCATCGGATTCGAAACTGGGGCATCGGGCTGCCGCTGTCCGTGGGCCTGCTGCTCGTGGCCGGCCCGTTGCTGCCGGAAGAGGGCAAGGACATCGATCCGGCCAACTGGCGCCACTCGGCGGCGATCGTCGCGCTCGTGGGCATCCTGTTCGTCATCGCGGCCCTCGGGAAACGAAACCCGGGCGGCTATTCGCTGGTGGTGAGCTCCGACGGCGTCGAGGTGCAGTACGGGGATTCCGAGCACTTCTCCTACCCGTGGCACAGGATCAGCCGGGCCTGGGTACGGCAGCGACCACCGAGTCGACTGCGCGGCCCGCGCTACGACCTCATGGTCCGCCCGATGCCCGGCGTCTTCTCGCACACGGCGAGCCGTGGTGCGCCGGGCCCCCGCCAGGACGACACCGGGGGCACCCTCCGCTTCGCGGACCTGCACAGGCTGCGGACGACCCCGGAGGCCGTCGAGGCAGCGCTCGCCCTGTACGGCGGCGCGGCATGGACCCCGAGCCCCGGCATCGCCGCCGAACGGGCCCCGGCCGCCGGTGGGGAGCGGGTCTTCACCGCCGACCGCCGCGTTCTCGCGGTCGTGGCGGTGGTGTGCGCGGTCCTGGGAGTGGACGCCGTTCCGCTCGACGTGCTCGTCCGCCCCATGGAGATCTTGTCCGCGCTCATGCCGCTGATCAACTGCACGCTGTTCCTGGGCGCGGCTTGGTTCGCCGCGTCGCGCTTCGTCCGACCCGCACGGCTGGTGGTCGGTGCCGCGGGACTGACCCTGACCCGGGGACAACTGGAGATCGCGTACGCCTGGTCGGAGATCGAGCGCATCGGCATCGTCAACTGGCCACGCGGAGCCCGCTACTTCGGGCTGTTGGTGGTTCGGCCGACCGAGAGCGTCACGGGCGGCATCGACCGTACGAACATGCTCCTGCCCAAACTGGTGCCGGGTGCCCTGACCCTGTGTCCGCTCCTGGAAGTCACCCATGACCGGAGGCTTCTGGAGGCCGCGCTCGCGCGATTCGCTGACGAAGGACAACTCGCCGTGCAGGGCGAGGCCTGGCTGCGGACGTCCCCCGGGAGACCCGCGCCGGCCGGGGCCGGTGTCACCTTCCGGGGCCGTCAGCCCGCGCAGGTCTCCGCAGTCGTGGGCTCGGCACTGCTCGCCCCCTTGGTGGTCAACGGGCGGGTGGCCGAATGGGAGCATGCCCCGGCCTGGGTACCCGTCCTGGACGGGCTGCTGCTGCTCCCTCTCTTCGTCTTCGGCCTCGCCGGGTACTTCCTCACCGGCCGCCATCACGTCCATGTCCATGTGGGCCCCGCCGGTCTGACCCTCCGGGCCTTCGGCAGCCGTCGGCTCCACATCCCCTGGGGCGACGTCGACCGCATCGGTATCGTCGTCCGCCCCGAACCTGAGGAACACGCCCTGGTCCTATGGCCTCGCCATGGCGCCGTTATTCCCCGGGCGTTGTGGCTCCCCACCCAGAAGCGTCACGGCGGCCTGCGCCTGCTCACCCTCCAGGACTTCCGGATCGACACCACCCCGGAAGCCCTGGACCAGGCCGTAGCCCGCTACGCAGGCCGCCGCCACACCCACATGGCACAGCTCCGCCAGACGGCCCCGAAGAGCAAGAACTGAGCGTTTGTGAAGAATCGGGGCGCAGCGCTCGCCGACCCTCGCGGAGCCGTCGGCCCGGGGGCATGATGGCGGTCCAGGGGCCGAGACCGAGGGGGCAGCCATGAGGAACGAGCCGTACACAGCCGTCCTGCTCAAGTTCATCGTGGTGGTAGGCCTGCTGTACATGCCGGTCCTGGTCTTCCACCTGGGCACCTGGCTCCCGTTCGCCGGAGCCAGCGCCTACCTCCTGTGGGAACTCCGCCGCCTCCACAACGCCCTGGAGTCGGCCCGGAGCGACTCCGTACGCTGACCAGCGGGACGCCGACGGACGCCCGCCCCGCACCGCTCAGCGCACGTCGGTAGCCGTCGGCGGCGCGGCCGTGCTCAACCGCCGTACGAGCCGCGTGGGCACGAGCGTCGTCCCACGCCCCTCCGGTTCCGGCCCCGCCGACCCCCCATCCGCACCTTCGACGCCGACCGCACCCGCACTCGTCCCGGCATCCACTCCCTCCCCCTCCCCCTCCCCTTCCCGCATCTTGCGAAGCACCCCCTCCACACACAGCCGCCCCACCTCCGCGAAGTCCTGGTGGACGGTGGTGAGGGGCGGCAGGAAGGACGCGGCCTCGGGGATGTCGTCGAAGCCGACGACACTGACGTCCTCGGGGACGCGGCGCCCCCGCTCGTTCAGGGCCCGCAACAGCCCCAGCGCCATCTGGTCGTTCGCGACGAACACGGCCGTACAGTCCGCCTCCTCGGCGATCCGCAGCCCGGCCCGGTACCCGGACGCAGCCGACCAGTCCCCGCGCACGAGGGGCGGCGCCTGCGGGACACCCGCCTCGGCGAGCGTGTCCCGCCACGCGTTCGCCCGCCGCTGCGCCGCGAACGAGTCCTCCGGCCCGGCCAGATGCCACACCGTCTCGTGCCCCAGCTCCAGCAGATGCCGTACGGCGTCCCGCGCGCCCCCGGCCTGGTCGGTGTCGACGACGGTGTACCGGTCCCCGGCGTCGGAGTCGGCGACCACGACCTGCACCCCGGGCGGCACGGACACGGTCGCCGCGTCCAGCAGATGGACCTCCATGATCACGATCACCGCGTCCACGGCCAGCTCCCCGAGCCGCGAGAACGCCCCGTTCACCTCGTCCTGCGTCGGCACGGCGACGGGCAGCAGCGTGACGGCGTACCCCTCCCGCGCGGCGGACGTGGCGATCGCGTCGAGCGTACGGATGTTCCCGAGGGTGGAGAGGGAGAAGGTGATCACGCCGAGCGTCCGGAACTCCCCGCGCCGCAGCGCCCGCGCCGCGCTGTTGGGCCGGTAGCCCAGCTCCCGCATCGCGTCGAGGACCTGCTGCCGGGTGTCCTCGTTGACCCCGGCGAACCCGTTGGAGACGCGGGAGACGGTCTGCGCCGAGACCCCGGCGAGCCGCGCGACGTCCCCCATGGAGGGCCCTTGCCGGGGCCGGGCGCCACGCCGCCTCGCCGTACGCCCGCCGGTCACGTCCACCTGGGTTCCCCCGACTCTTCCGCCTAGCCCGGAACAGCGTGCCGCTCTCTTCGCTGATCGCTCCGCTGACTCTTCGCTGATCGCTTGGCTGACTCTTCGCCGATCTCCGACGAGTCCTTGACCGCCGCGATTCGGACAGTGTAGACATCCGGCTCAGTGAATGTTTACGTAAACATTCACTGAGTCAAACCATACGAGAGCGCAACGAACCCCAGTAATACGGCTAATACGGCGCCCACCGCACCGCGCTGAACGTCGGCCCCGATCGGCCCCGATCTCCGTGTACGTCCGCCGGGACGCGGCACACGGAAGAGTTGGAGTACTCGCATGGCACACCGCCCCCGTACGCACCGCAGTCGTACGAGACGGCTCCTCGGGGCCATCGGCATCACGGCCCTGGCCACCGGCACGGCCATGGCCACGACCTCCCTGCCGATGGCACACGCCGACACGACGGCCGCGGCGGCGAGCGCGGTGACGGTCAGCCCCGACCCCTCCTACCAGGGCGAGGCGTTCGAGGGCTGGGGCACCAGCCTGGTCTGGTTCGCCAACGCCACCGGCGACTACCCGCAGCCGATCCGCGAGAAGCTCGCGAACCTCCTCTTCGGCGAGGACGGCCTCAACCTCAACATCGCCCGCTACAACATCGGCGGCGGCAACGCCCCCGACGTCCAGGACTACCTGCGCGCCGGCGGCGCGGTCGAGGGCTGGTGGAAGGCCCCGGCGGGCACCACCCGCGAGGACGTCGACTGGTGGAGCGCGGACGACGAGGCCGACTGGAACAAGGACGCCGACGCCACCCAGCGCTGGTGGGTCGACCGCATCAAGAAGGACATCACCCACTGGGAGACCTTCAGCAACTCCCCGCCGTGGTTCATGACGGAGAGCGGCTACGTCTCCGGCGGCTTCGACGCCTCCAAGGACCAGCTGAAGGAGGAGTCGGTCGAGGACTTCGCCAAGTACCTGGTCGGCGCCACCGAGCGCCTGGAGAAGGCGCACGGCATCAAGGTCGACACCCTCGACCCCTTCAACGAGCCCAACACCAACTACTGGGGCACCAAGCTCGGCGCGGACGGCAAGCCGACGGGAGGCCGCCAGGAGGGCGCCCACATAGGCCCCCAGCTGCAGCAGAAGGTCATCAAGGCGCTCGGCCCGGTCCTGGACGACTCCCGCACCCGCGCGGAGATCTCCGCGATGGACGAGACGAACCCCGGCACCTTCGCCACGAACTGGAACTCCTACCCCCAGGACGTCCGCGACCGCGTCGCCCAGATGAACGTCCACACCTACGGCACCAGCCAGCGCACCACGGTCCGCGACCTCGCCAAGGGCGCCGACAAGCCGCTGTGGATGAGCGAGGTCGAGGGCGACTGGGGCGACGGCCAGAGCTTCACCGACATGCGCCCCGGCCTGGGCCTGGCCAAGCGCATGGTCGACGACCTGCGCGAACTGGAGCCCGAGGCCTGGGTGTTCTGGCAGCCGGTCGAGGACTACGACAACATGAAGCCGGGCGGCGAGTCCGCGAAGGGCGGCAACTGGGGCTCCATCCAGCTCTCGTTCGCCTGCACCCAGTCGGACACGCTCGAAACGTGCCCCATCTACACGAACACCAAGTTCGACACCGCCCGTAACTTCACGCACTACATCAAGCCGGGCGACTACCTGGTCAAGACCAACGACGAGAACAGCACGGCCGCCGTCTCCAAGCACGGCAACAGGGCGACGATCGTCCACGTCAACGAGACCACGGCCGACCGCGCCGTGACGGTCGACCTCTCCAAGTTCGGTGACGTCTCCAAGCACGCGACGGTGACCCCGGTCGTCACGGACGCCGCCGGCAAGCTGATCCGCGGGCAGGCCGTGAAGGTCGCCGACAAGCGGGCCACGATCACGGTCCCCGCCCAGTCGGTGACCTCGTTCCTGATCAAGGGCGTGGACGGCGTCGAGGCGTCCAAGGCCGAACTCCAGGACGACCACGCCTACACCCTCACCGGCGTCCAGAGCAGCAAGAACCTGGCCATCGCGGCGGACGGCAAGAGCATCAACATCAAGACGCCGAGCACGACGACCGGTTCGGGCCAGCGGTGGACGGTGGACCGCATCGGCAACTCCGAGCCCGACAACCGCGCCCGCTACGCCCTGACGGAGAAGGTCTCCGGCAAGCGCCTCGCCATCCGCAACGGCTCCCTGGTGGCCGAGCCCGACACGGGCACCCGCGACACCGCCGCCCAGTGGATCCTCTCCACCACCGGCGACACCACCTGGACCCTGGTCAACGCCGCCACCGGCCAACTCCCCGACGTCTACGGCCAGTCCACGAACGACGGCGCGGGCGTCGGGGTCTGGACCCCGAACTCGGGCTACAACCAGCGCTGGAAGCTGACGGATGTGACGCCGACGACGACGTCGTCGTAACGGAAGCTTCCGTCCCAGAAGGAAGCCCCGGGCCCCGGGAATTCGCCCCGGCCCGGGGCTTCCTCGTATCCGGGTACCCGCGTATCCGGTGAACGTTCCACCCGCCTCGGCCGTCCCCGTGGCATGCGCCCACAGCGAATGACTCTCGTCTCCCTGCTCCTGCTCCTGCTTCCGCTGGTGGCGGCGTGCGGCAGCGGGACGACCAGCGGATCCGCCGGCCCGAGCGCCTCGAAGGCCTCCGAGGCCCCTACGGTCCTCGCGGCCTCCGTCACCGGTGTCCGCTGGTCCGTCGACAGTCTCACCGTCGCCGGCGAGCACTCGGTGGCGCCCGACGAAGCGCTCCTGGAGATCGCTGAGGACGGCGAGGTCAACGGCACCCTGGGCTGCAACGACTTCCACGCCACCGCGGAAATGACCCCGGGCACGCTGGAGTTCACCGACTGGGGCCTGACCGAGATGGCCTGCGCGAAGGACGTCATGGCCTTCGAGGACTCACTGCGTGACACCCTCACCGAGGGCCGGCTGAAACCCCGGGTGGACGGCGGCGAGCTGACCCTGACCACCGAGGGCGGCGACACGGTGAGGCTCGGCAAGGCGAAGCAAGCGCAACTGCTCGGCGTCACCTGGACGGTGGATGCCCTCGTCGACGACAACACGGCCACGTCGCTGCCGTCCGGCACCCTGGGCAAGGTGTGGTTCACGATCGACAAGCGGACCAGCAGCTTCACCGGCACCCTCGGCTGCAACCGCGTCACCGCGCGCGCGACGGTGGGGGACGGGCACCTCACCCTCACCCGCCTCGGCTCCACCCGACGGACGTGCTCCGGCGAGGTGATGAAGACGGAACGAGCCCTGAAGGAACTGCTCCAGAAGAAGCTCGCGTACGAAGTAGGCCCCGACAACCTCACGCTGACGGCCGAGGACGGCCGGGAACTGGGCGCCATCGCCCCGGAACCTCAGTGACCAGCGGTATTCGACCGTGCTCGAAACGCCTGGTGCGGGTCGAGAGGTGCCACTGACCATGAGGGACATGAGGGAGTCGCAGGAACGACGGTTGCGACCACACCAAGGGAGAGACGGATGAGTCCACTGAACCCGCTGAAGCCGTTGAAGCCGTTGAGTATGCGCTGTGCCTCACTCGCACTCGGACTGGTGGCCGCGTCCGTGTTCACGACGGCCCTGGCCTCGCCGTCGATCGCCGCGCCGGCGCACACCACCTCGTCCGCGCGGGCAGCGGATGCCCGGATGGAGCAGCAGATCGAGGGCCTGCTGCGACACAACGAGGGCGCCGAGCGGGTGGCCAAGGACCGGGTACGGCTGGAGCCGGGCGTGGAGATGACCGTCCTGCCGTCCTCCACACGCGCGGCGGCCGGCATGAGCGACTGCCGGGCCGGTTACGCCTGTGTGTGGCAGTACAGCGGCTTCACCGGCTACCGCCTGGACTTCTACTACTACGGCACCTACGACCTGGGCAACTACACCGTGTCCGACGGCTCCAGCTGGCGGGACAAGGTCAGCTCCTTCTTCAACAACCAGACCGGAGGCGCCTGGATGGTCGGCAAGGACTGGGTCAGCACGGGTAGCGGCAGCCAACTGCAGTGGATCTTCGGCGGGCCGGGCGCCTACTACGAGTCCCAACTGGGCGAATCCGACAACCGAGCCGACGTGATCCAGCTGTACGCGTAGCCCAGGACCGGGCCGCCAAGGGCCCGAAGCCTCCTACCCCACCGACCGTGCCGACGCTCGGACCACGACCCCGGCCACAGCCACAACCACGTGGCCTGGCCTGCCGACCGCCGAGCCGAACAACTCCACCACACCACCAGCCTGAATGGACTCCCCTCTTTCTGTGCCGCGCCCCTGGCAGGGCCTTTGAGGAGGACCGCCAGGGGCGTTGGGCTTGGCCGTGCCGCCGAGTCTTACGCTCGCCCCACGACGTGTGCCATACCGGGTGAAGTCTGAACCGACTGCCGACAGTCTGGCGCGGTCGGCGGTACGGGCTCGCCGTCGAGTGCGCGGCACAGTGCGGCGTGCAGATGCTCGGCTTCGGCCAGGGTGAGGGTCAGTTCGGTGTCTGTCGCGTGGCCGTCGGTGAGGGACAGGCGTAGGGGTACGGCGAGTTGGTTGTCGTCGGTGCGGTGTACGGGGCGGTCTGGTGGGCGTTCGATGGTCCAGGTCATGGCGTCGTCGTCTTTCCGATGCGGGCGAGGCGGTAGGTGCCCCAGAGCTGGCGGCCGTCCTCGCAGCCGTCCTGGGCCTTGGGGGTGCCCTTGCAGCCGGTGGCGCATGTGCGGGTGTGCTCGAAACAGAGGCGGTAGGCGCGGAGCATGGGGATCTCGGGGCGAGGCACGGCGATTGAGTTCTGGTTGTTGGGCATCAGCTCACCTCCGCGAGTCGGCGGGCGTGGCGGATTTGTTGGCGTACCTCGGGGGTGAGGAGGTAGGCGCCTACGAGAGTGCTGTTGATGTCGTCGGGGGTGATGGTCGGCAGTTCCGCGCGAGGTTGCGGGTGGGGGGTTCTGCGGCGACGGGCGCTCGCGAGGAACGCGGCCCACATCTCAGGTGAGGGGGAGCGCGGGGGAGGGCTTGGCATCGGAGTCGGGCCGAGGCAGGTGCGTGATGGCCGGCTATGGACTTCGGGTTCGGGCAGGCCGAAGAGCACTGCCCTGACCCAGGCAAGTGCCCGTGATACAAGGTGCATTGTCGATCTCCTGGTTGGGTCGGCCATGCCCCGGGGCCGTGTCAGCGGTCGCCGGGGTTTTGCTCGGCCTTGTTGATGACGAGCGCCCAGAGGCAGTCGCCCTCGCCGGTGCGTCGATGCCCGTACGAGTCGGCGTCGGCGATGGCGACCAGGACGGCTCTGCGTGCGGTCTCGCTCAGCTCCCGCGGCAGGTCCACTTCCAGCCGGACGCCGATGGGGTCCTCTTCGCTGCGCACCTTGGCCCCAGTGGCGTCGGCCAGTCGTGCGGCAATGCTTTCGGCCTTCGGACGCACGGATCTCCCAAGTAAGCATGCGATTACATGGAGCACTTCTACTTCAGTAGCTTCTACCTGATGCAGTAGCTTGTCAATGTCGTCGTCAACCGCACCACCAGCCCTGTGCGTTCAGGGCAGCACGGAGAGCCGTATGCCGCGTGAGGCCCCGTACCTCGAAGTCGCGGACGACCTGCGCCGCCGGGTAAGGGCGGGCGAGTGGGCCGTCGGCGAGCGCCTGCCGTCGCGAGCGCAGCTCGCCGAGGAGTACGGGGTGGGGCGCAATGTCACGCAACGTGCGATGGAGCGCCTGATCATCGAAGGCATTCTTGAGGGGCGGGCCGGTTCCGGGACGTACGTTCGCGCGCCCCGTGAGCGGTTGCGGATGATCCGGTCCCGGCATCGTGAGCATCGGGGTGGCTCGCCGTTCCGTGCCGATATGAAGGAGCAGGGGCGGCGCGGTACTTGGGAGTCGCACAGCCAGGCCCGGGTTCCCGCGCCGGAGCGCGTCGCCGAGCGTCTGGCCGTCGATCCGGGTGACCCCTGCGTCGTCACCCGGTACGAGTTCCTCGCCGACGGCCAGTCCGTTCAGCTGTCGGAGTCATGGGAGCCGATGGCCATCACCGATGGCACGCCCATCGTCCTCCCCGAGATGGGGCCGCTGGCCGGCATGGGGGTCGTGGAGCGGATGCGTTCCATCGGGGTCGTCATCGAGACGGCCGTGGAGGTTCCGCGTCCGGGTCGGGCCACCCAGGACGAGGCCAATCTGCTGGGTATCAGCGTCGGGGAGCTGCTGACCCGTATCGAGCGCACGTACCACGACAGTGACGGTCGTCCTGTCGAGACGGCGGACATCACCGTGCCCGACGTGCGTTGGGAGATCGCCTACGAGTTTCCGATCGAGCGACCCGCGCCCTGACGATCCGTTCTTCTCGATCGAGCGGTTCGAGGAGCGGTTGGAGGGGCATGTCGCGGCCGGTGGGTGGGGGTGTGTCGTCGCCGAGGTCGGGGGTGAAGTGGGCGGGTTCACCTATGGGTTCACGGCTCGGGATGACGCGATGACGTTCAAGTTGTGCGAGAACATGCTGCGCGAGAAGTGGCGTAAGCGGGGGATTTCGCAGGTCATGCATGGTGAGTTGGTGGGGCGGCGGACGGAGGCACGGGCTGAGTTGCTTGTGCGGCGGGAGCGGCCGGGGTTGCGGGCCATGTATGAGGGGTGGGGGTATGAGCAGGTGGGGGAGAAGCTGCCGTTTCCCGACTCGCCGTTGTACGACGTCATGGTCCTCGCCCTGCGCTGATGAGGCTGACGAGGGCGCGCAGCTTGAGGGACGGCTTCGGCGGCGTAGTCCCCGTCCCCGGGCCCGCCCCGCCCTGCCCGCCCAGCCTGCCCTGCCCGCCCAGCGCTGGCCCGTGAAGCTACGTATGGGATTACGTAGTCCTACTGGCGCCATGGGAAGGCGGCGTTGCGAGACTCGCCGCATGGGCTTCCTGGCGGAGGCGTGGTGTCGCGCCGGGGAGCTTGCTGTCTTCCTACTGGGTGACCGCCGCCGGCGGTTCAACGGGCAGTGTGCGCTGTCCGGTTGATAGGGCCCAACCGAACATTGGAGAGTGCTCCGTTGGTTTCCAAGACTCGTGTCGTTCTGGGCATGCTCCTGCTCGCGGCCCTGGCCATCGGCACCGTCCTCCTGCTCCTGGCCATGGATGCCGATCCCACCTGGTACAAGTTCCTTCCTACCAGCATCATCGGTCTCGGCGCGCTTGTCGCCCATAGTTCCGGATGGTTCAACAAGAAGGGCACGTGACCGACCGGCGTAATGGCTCTTGCCGTGCCTTGAAGCACCAAATGTCATGCAATACGCGCCGCACAACGCCGCACAACGCCCCACAGAACATAAGGACTTCAGAACTTCCATCACGCTGACCAGCAAAAACCTTGTAACAGTCCCCGGCTGCTGCTTCACTGTGGCGACCTACGGGCCGTGCGGCGGTCTCGCAGCTCCGCTGCTGTCATGCGGTCATCGAGGAAGCGTGAGGCATGAAGGATTCAGCGCTGATCACGATCGGTTTGCCTGTCGCGCTTGCCGTGATCATGTTCGGTCTCGGGCTCTCGCTCACCACCGACGACTTCAGGCGGGTGGCCCGTTCGCCGAAGGCGGTCGCGTTCGCGCTGACCGTGCAGATCGTGGTGCTGCCGCTGGTCGCCTTCGGACTGGTCACGGTCTTCGACATGGACCCGCTCCTCGCGGTGGGTGTGATGCTGCTGGCCGCGTCCCCGGGCGGGACCACCGCCAATCTGTTCAGTCATCTGTTCCGCGGGGACGTGGCGTTCAACATCACGCTCACCGCGATCAATTCGGTGCTGGCGGCCGTCACCATTCCCCTCATCACCAATCTGGCCATCGGTTACTTCGACGCCGAGGGTGATCTGGGACTGCAATTCGGCAAGGTGTTGCAGGTGATCGCCATCGTGCTCATCCCGGTCGGGATCGGCATGCTCGTCCGCAAACGCTCCGCGGAATTCGCCGCCCGAGCGGACCGCCCGGTCCGTGTGTTCTCCATCGCCGTACTCGTCGCCGTGTCCCTGGCGGCGCTGCTCGGCGAGCGGGAGAACCTCGCCGACTACCTTCGCCAAGTCGGCCTGGTCACCGGCCTCTTCTGCCTCGCGAGCCTCAGCATCGGCTACGGCGGTGCCCGACTCCTTCGCCTCAGCGAGCCGCAGGCCGTCGCCAGCGCCATGGAGGTCGGGATCCACAACACCACCGTGGCCCTCACCATCGCGCTGAGCATCCTCGACAGCACCGAGGTGGCCATTCCCAGCGCCGTCTACTCGGTCCTCATGTACGTCCTGGCGACGGCCTTCGGTTACGCCATCACGCGGACCCGCTCGGGGAACCCCTCGACGACGGGCTGAGCCCCCGAGCCGTCTGGAGCCGTCTGGAGCCGTCTGGAGTCCGCCGTGCTCCGCCGTGCTCCGCCGTGCTCCGCCGTGCTCCACGCGGCGTCCCAACGCATCCCAGCAACCCCCGTCTCCGCAGGTCAACAGGGATGGGTTCGTTCCGGCGTCGGGGATGGGCCGGTGGCCGTTGTGGGTGATCCCCGGCGTCCTCGAAGCTCTGGGTGTCGCCCCGGCCGGGGAGCCACGAACCGCCCCGGCAGAGGTGGAGTGACGACTCCCGCCCGGCACTCGTGTACCGGGACAGCCCTGAGCCCAGAGAAGGAACACGCTCATGAACGCGCACATGAACACGGACATGAACACGGACATGAACACGGAAATGAACACGCACCGCAACAGGAAGTCCCTCGTACGCCGTCGGCCGGGTCTTCGTGCCGCCGCTGCCGGACTCGTGCTCGCTGTCGGACTCGGGGTGGTGGCGCAGGTGCCGGCGCAGGCGTCCATCCAGGCACCCACGAAGGCGCTCACCGCCGCGTCCAAGTCGGTTACCGCTGCTACGGCCAAGTCGGTCACCGGTACTCCCGGGCAGGCCGTGACCCGGGTCGCCGACTTCTACGGCGCGTACATCGACGCCAAGGGCGACTACACGGACCCGGACGTCACGCTGGCCAAGGCCCTCCGCAAGCACTACCTGACGCCCGA
The DNA here is from genome assembly GCF_009184865.1 of Streptomyces phaeolivaceus. Taxonomy (NCBI): domain Bacteria; kingdom Bacillati; phylum Actinomycetota; class Actinomycetes; order Kitasatosporales; family Streptomycetaceae; genus Streptomyces; species Streptomyces phaeolivaceus. The sequence goes on from NZ_CP045096.1 coordinate 5,374,881, forward strand.
CTTCGCCAAGCGGCTCGCGGCCTGGGAGAAGAAGAACGGGGCGGACGGCGTCCTGCGCGCCCAGAACGTTCCGGCGCGGTGGACGGTGACCGACAACGGCGCCGTGGGGATGGGCCGCGAGGTCATCGTCACCCTGACCTACGGCAGCGGGGAGACGACGCAGAAGGTCAAGCTGTTCGTGCTGGTGGAGCGGTACAACCGGATATCCGAGATCCAGACCACGACCGCCGGCTGACGGCCGAGCACGCCCTGCTGGCCCCTGCTGGCCCCGCCTCGCCCCGCCTCGTCCGGACGAGGCGGGGCCAGCCGGGGCTGGGCACCGGCCCGTTCGGCACAGCAGCGGCACGGCCGAGGGCACGGCGGCCGTGAACGCAATCGTGGGGGCGCGCGTATCGGACATCGGCGTCGGCGTCGGCGTCGGCGTCGGCGAAGAAGCCTGTCCGGCGGCCCCGGTGGAACCATCCCCGCCCATCCGACGTGCAGTGATAGCAGAGCCTGGGATGCGGAACCGCGGCCGGCGACGGGGGAACGACGCACGAGCGACGCACGAGCGACGCACGAGCGACGCACGAGCGACGGACGATCGACGCACGAAGACGCACGAAGACGCACGAAGACGCACGAAGACGCACGAAGACGCACGAAGACGGACGAAGGCGCACGAAGGCGCACGAACGACAGGGGAGCGATGCCGATTTCGGACGATGCCGAGGAGTTCGCGGCGTTGCTGCGTCGGCTCAAGGACCGCACCGACCGGAGCTACGGTTCCCTGGCCCGTCGCGTCCACATGAACACCTCCACGCTGCACCGGTACTGCGCGGGCGAGGCGGTCCCGCAGGACTTCGCGCCCGTCGAGCGGCTCGCGACGTTCTGCGGCGCGACAGCGCAGGAGCGGCTCGAACTGCACCGGCTGTGGCTGTCCGCGGTGGCGGCGCGACAGCGGGTGCGTACGACCGATTCACCGGCGAAGACGCCCCCGGCACCCGCCCCGAACGAGCGCTCCCCCTCAACTTCCCTCCCCACCCCCACCCCCACCCCCACCCCCACCCCCACCCCCACCCCCACCCCCACCCCCACTCCTCCCCGCCCCCGGTACCGCATCCGACGAGCAACTGCCGTAGCCGTAGCCGTATCCGCTACCGTCGCCACTGCCATCGGCTGCGTCCTGCTCGCCACCGTAGGCAGCACATCCACCCTCCTGTCGGACGACCGTTCCTCCGAGGCGGACGCCTCGCACCCCACGAGCCCCCGGACAACCGCCGCCGGCGCGCCCGGCCGCTCGGCGGAACCGTCGGACACGAGTACGAAGCCGACCACCGCCCCGCCGCTCACCTGGAGCGTCGACTCCCTGGTCTGGGACAAGGGGTGCGACCACGACTACGTCATCGGCAAGCCACCCACGCAGGTGCCGCCACCGCCCTTCGAGCAGGACGGCGGGGTGTGGGCGGCGACGCAGGGCGCGGTGCACGGGCGGCAGACGAAGGTGCAGATCTCCGTGCAGGGGCGGTCCTCCACGGCCGTGGTCCTGAAGGCGCTCCGCGTCCGTGTCGTCAGCCGCGGCACTCCGGGCGTCGGGAACGCGTACGCCATGGGCCAGGGCTGCGGCAGCGATCTCACGCCCCGCCGCTTCGCGGTGAACCTCGATGTGGACCGCCCCGTCGCCCGCCCGAAGGACGGCGCCGACGGCCAACGCACCCTCCCGGCCGTGCGGTTCCCGTACCGCGTCTCCGCCGAGGACCCGGAAGTGCTGCTGGTCGACGCGACGACACAGACGTACGACGCCCGCTGGTACCTCGAACTGGAATGGTCCTCCCAGGGCCGCACCGGCACGATCCGCGTCGACGACGACGGCCGCCCGTTCCACACCACCAGCATCAAGGGCCTGCCGCACTACTGGTACGGCACGAACGACGCGGGCGAGCGGGCCTGGGTCCCGCTCGACAGCTACTAGCCAAAAGCCGATCCGAAGCCAAAAGCCGATCCGAGACCGAGACCAGCTGACCAGCTGAGCGGCTGACCAGCTGACCAGCTGAGCGGCTGACCAGCTGAGCGGCTGAGACTCTGAGCAGCCCGCAACGGGGGAGGAACGCCACGTCATGACGACCATCGCGGTGACCGGGCATCTGGACCTGACCGAGGGGAGCGTGGCGCTGGTGCGTACGGCGTTGAACGACCTGCTCAGGCCGTACGCCGGCGACGGCGGCCCGCTCGTCGGGGTGTCCTGTATCGCCGAGGGCGCCGACACGCTCTTCGCCGAGGCCGTGCTCGCTGCCGGCGGGCGGCTGGTCGTCGTCGTACCCGCGAGGGACTATCGGCGGAACGTGGTCGGGCCCGAGCAGCGTGCCTCGTACGACCTCCTCGTCGAGGCCGCCGAGGAGGTCGTCCTGCTTCCCCACGAGACGTCCGACCGGCAGGCGTACGAGGCCGCCAACGCCGTACTGGTCGAGCGGGCCGACCGGCTCGTCGCCGTATGGGACGGCGCACCGCCCACCGGCAGGGGAGGCGGCACCGCCGACGCCGTCCTCGAAGCGCGCGCGGCCGGTGTCCCCGTGGACGTGGTGTGGCCGGACGGGGCGGCTCGCCGCGGCTGACCAGGGGGAAGGCCGACAGCCCATGGCCGCCCCCCGCCGACATCGGCCGTCAGGAAGTCGCCCCCAGGATGACCAGCCGCTGTGTCGCCCTCGTCATCGCCACATAGTGGTCCACCGCCCCCTCGACGCCCTCGCCGTACGTCTCCGGGTCGATGAGGACGACGAGGTCGAATTCGAGGCCCTTGGAGAGTTCGGGGGTGAGGGTGCGGACGCGGGGGGTCGTGGGGAGGCGGGGCGCGGAGCCCGGGGCGGCGATCACGCAGGCGATTCCGTCGGGGTTGGCGGACCGCCACGTGTCCAGGGTCCCCTTCAGGTCCGACACCGGGCCGTAGGTGACCGGGACGCCGTTGCTGCGGATCGACGTCGGGACGTTCGCGTCCGGGAGGGCGGCCCGGATCACCGGCTCCGCCTCCGTCATGATCTCCTCCGGGGTGCGGTAGTTGATGGTGAGGGAGGACAGGGTCACGCGGTCCAGACCCACCCGCTTCAGACGGTCCTGCCAGGACTCCGTGAAGCCGTGCCTCGCCTGGGCCCGGTCGCCGACGATCGTGAAGCTGCGGGACGGGCAGCGGAGCAGGAGCATCTGCCATTCCGCGTCCGTCAGTTCCTGTGCCTCGTCGACGACGATGTGCGCGAAGGGGCCGGCCAGGAGGTCCGGGGGAAGGACGGGCAGTTCGGAGTTGTCCACCAGGCTGACCTGGGCGTCCTCGCCGCGGAGCATCGTCACCAGGCCCTCGCCGTCGTCCGCGTCGGCGCCCGAGTTGGAGACCGCCTCGATCAGGTTGTCCACGACGTGGGTCATACGCTCGCGCTGCGCGGCGAGGGTGGCCGCGTGACGGCGTTTGCGGCGGGCCGTCTCCGGGTCCCCGAGGCGCTGGCGGGCCGCGTCGAGGAGGGGCAGATCGGACGTCGTCCAGGCCTGCGGCTCGTCGCGCTGGAGGAGCCGGACCTCGTCCCGGGTCAGCCAGGGGGCGCACAGCCGCAGATACGCCGGTACCGTCCACAGGTCCCCGACCAGGTCCGCCGCCTCCAGGAGGGGCCACGCCCGGTTGAACGTCGCGACCAGGTCCCTGTTCTGGAGGAGGGCCTTGCGGAGCAGGGCCGGGGGTACGGCCGTATCGGCGTCGGGGTCCGCGCCGGAGTCGGAGTCGGCGGCGCCGCCCGCCTCGTGCAGGTGCTCGTGCCTGTCCGTCAGGATCGTGAGGAGTTCCTCCCAGACCTGGTGGCGGGCCTCGTTGTGGGGGGTGCCGGGTTCCGCCGCCTCGAAGGCCGCGATCCAGTCGACGGGGCTCAGCGGGATGTCGGTCCACGGGGTGGTGACCCTCATGCCCTTGGCCGGCGGCTCCTCGTAGAAGCGGACGGCCTTCTCGATCCCGGCCACCAGCGCCGCCGACGACTTCAGGCGCGCCACCTCCGGGTCGGACTCCGTACCGGCCGCCGCGCCCTCCTCGACCAGGTCGCGCAGGATGCACGTCTGTACGCCGTCCTCGCCGAGGCTGGGGAGGACATCGGCGACGTAGGAGAGGTACGGGCGGTGCGGGCCGACGAAGAGGACGCCGCCCCGGCGGTGGCCCAGGCGGGGGTCGGCGTGCAGGAGATAGGCGGAACGGTGCAGGGCCACGACCGTCTTGCCGGTGCCGGGGCCGCCGTCCACGACCAGGGCGCCCCGGGAACTCGCCCGGATGATCGCGTCCTGGTCGGCCTGGATGGTGCCGAGGACGTCCCGCATCCGCTCCGACCTGTTGGTTCCCAGGCTGGCGATGAACGCGGACTGGTCGTCGAGCGCGGCGGTGTGGTGGTGGTCGGTGAGGTCGTCCAGATCGTCGCGGGAGAAGACCTCGTCCCAGTAGTCGCTGATACGGCCGTTGGTCCAGCGGTAGCGGCGGCGGCTGGTGAGGCCCATGGGGTTGGCGTGGGTCGCGCCGAAGAAGGGTTCGGCGGCCGGGGAGCGCCAGTCGACGAGGAGACGGCGGCCCGTCGTGCCGTCGGTGAGGCCGAGGCGGCCGATGTGGACGGGGTGTTCCGGGTCGTCCGTGGTGACCATGCGGCCGAGGCAGAGGTCCAGGCCGAAGCGGCGCAGGGTGCGCAGACGGGCGGTCAGACGGTGGATCTCCGTGTCCCGGTCCATCGCGTGCCGGCCCAGACCGCCGGGGGCCCTGCGAGCGGCGTCCAGTTGGGCGGACACCTCGGCGATCGACTCTTCGAGACACCGCGCGAGATCCGCGAAGTACCGCTCGTCGGCGGCGATCAGGGCCGGGGAGGCCTTGGCGGTGAGGCGGTCGGGGAGGGCGAAGGCCGTGGCGGGGTGATTGGGGTGATTGGGGTGATTGGGGTGGGTGGGGTGGGTGGGGTCGGTGGCCGGGGGGTTCATGTCGGGGGCTCCGAACGTCGTTTTCTGTAGGTCCGCATACTTCCGGTTGCTGTGGGGTGCGCCGGGCACGGCCTCGCAACGGTCACCCTCACGCCGACCGCGCCCGCCCCGCCCCACCCTTCCCACCCTTCCCGCCCTTCCCGCCGTACTCGTCGAACAGCCGTCGCGCCGCCCTCAGTGCCCCGTCCGGCAGGACGAGCCCCGCCACCTCCGCCGCCCGCTCCCGCGTGCCCGGGGCCAACGCCACCTTCAGCGCCGCCGACAGGGACTCGAACGTCGGGGTCGGGCCGTCGTGGGCCACACCGATGCCGAGTTCGGCGACCCGGTTCGCGAAGTACGGCTGGTCCGCGCCCTGGGGCACCACCACCTGGGGCGCGCCCGCCCAGGTCGCCGTGGTCGTCGTACCGGCGCCGCCGTGGTGGACGACGGCGGCGACCCGGCGGAACAGGGCGTGATGGTTGGCCTCGCCGACGACGAAGCAGTCGTCGCGGTCGTCGGCCACCCCCAGCTCGGCCCAGCCCCGGGAGACGACCGCCCGGCGGCCCTGCGCGCGGATGGCCTCGACGCACGCCCGCGCGACGTCCGCCGAGCCGCCGATCGCGATGCTGCCGAAGCCGACGTACACGGGCGGCGCCCCGGCGTCCAGGAACGCCGTCAGCCCGGCGGGCAGCGGGCGCTCGTCCGGCACGATCCACGTACCGGTCTGTACGACGTCGATGCCGATGCCGATGCCGATGCCGATGCCGATGCCGATGCCGATGTCGGACCCGGACCCGGACCCGGACCCGGACCCGGAGTCGGAATCGGAATCGGAATCGGAATCGGAGGGTCCCCGATCCGACAACAACCCCCACCACGGATCCAGCACCGGATCCGTGGCCAACCACGGCCGCTGGGTGAACACGTGATCGCGCAGACGGGCCACCGGCGGCAGCCCGACCCTCGCGCGGTGCTCGGCGTACACCTCGCCGAACAGATCGTCCGCGCTCCACGCGTCGAACTCCCACAGCGCGCGGTTGTCGGTCACGTCCGCCGGCAACGGCCGCCCCGGCCGTGGCATCGGCGGATGGCGCGGCGACGGCAGGGACACGGACTGGAAGCTCGCGTACACATACGGGATGTCCAGCTTCTCCGCCACGGACCGCACGCAGGCCGCGGCCGGGAGCAGGCCGGTCGCCACCAGCACGTCGCAGCCCTCCGCCGCCTCCGCGACCGTGTCGAACTCGGCGAGCAGTTCGGCCGCGCGCCGGGGCACACCGCTCGGACCCGGCGGTGTCGCCCCGGTCATCAGCGCGCGCACCGGCCGGCCGAACGGCACCAGCGGTACGTCCACATCGGCCAGCCGCCGCGCGAACTCCTCGTCCGGCGGCGCGCACACCCGCACCTCCGCGCCGAGTCCACGCAGCCGGACCGCGAGTCCGACCAGCGGCTCGACGCCCCCGCGCGAGTCGTAGTTCGCCAACAGCACACGCATCCAGCGCCCCCGGTCTCCATCGATGCAAGCCGAATCAGAGCCGATTCAGGCTCAGGCCGAGGATTCTGCGCCACGACGGGGGCCTTGCCGCAAGCCCCCGGGTGCGCTATACGTTGAGACAGGCAAGGAGAGGTCTACCTCCTTGCCATTCGTTTGCCCCGGACGGCCGGCGAGGACCGACGGAGAGGACCGATGGCGAGGACCGACGGAGAGGACCGACGGCTTCCTCACCAAGTGGAGAGGCGGCCGGACCGCTCTGCTGGTCTGCCTGGCACGGAGGCGGCGGGCGCGTCCCTTCGACAGGGATCGTGTCGGTGTTGCGGGACAAACCTCAAAAAGGCGCCCGTAGTTCTCGAATTGCCTTGTACGAAAGCCAAGTCGCCGTGGCGGCCAACGGCCAAGAAGCCGCGACCACCCAGGACGATGCGTCGATGTCCTTGACTCCTTCGATGCTCGCCGCTGCGAGCGATGCTGTTGCGACCAAGGCAACGATCGAGGTTCCAGGGAAGAGTAAGTAGTAGGGGTGCGTAAGCTTCTTCGCTTCGCTGTCCGGCCGATTCTGTTTCAGCCAGGATTCCCATCCGAGCCCCCCGTTCACTTTCGGGCTCAGCTCGTCGTTTATGTATGTCGCGATGGCGTCCACTGTACGGAACAGGGTTGCCATGCTTTCGCTTGAAACATAGGAGATGAAAGGAATGACCAGAAGCATCGGCCAGCGGTCCTGGGAGGTGAGCGTCACAGAGAAGACCACGCTTACGGCCGTCATGTGCAATGCGATCACCTGGTGTTGCAGATTTATTCTCGTCGCTATTTCTCCTCTCAGAGACGCGTATTCCGCCAGGGCGCCTTGGCTTGGATCGTTCTCTTCTGTCGACATGCCGTCCCCCTTGGAAGAGCGTGGCCCAGGTCGGTGCTGTGCAGTGGCTCGGCCCGGCTCGTGAGGAGAGGGGTGGGTGCGACGTTCCAGGATCACGAAGCCCATGCCGCGCGGCCATATGCTGACTCAGCGCACGGCATATGACATCAGCGCGCAGGGGGCGCATGCAGGCATGGCCGGTCGAGGCGCGCGTCTGATCAGGAGAGTCGACAGTCATCCGCCGCGCAGCGCGGGATGTCGGGTGGTCGATCCCTTCGTCCATGGCATGGGGGCAGTTCTTGAATGTGTCGTATCGAGCGCGAGTGGCGGCACTGCTTGAGGATTCGCCACCGACCTCGGAGGCGGTCATCACGGATGTGCGCCATCTTCTGACACATGGTGAGGAGGCTTTGGCGTTCGACACCATGTGCTCGTGGATCTACGAGGACGCTCTGCCCATCACCCGCCAATACCGTGCGAACCTGGTGGCCATGGCCGACGAGATGGCTACGCCACGTTCCGTCCACCGCCTCGACGGGCTAGTGATCGACTGATCTCCGTCACCAGAGATCTTCGCGGGGATCATCCTTGCCGTGGCTGCTGTGATTACGGCGTCGGAGTCGTCGTGGCCGGCCCCATTCACTCGGCTGAGTACGCGGCAGTTCGGCACGTCGATCCCCGCATCGCGGTAGTCGAAGAACTAGCGCCAAATACCGCGAACTACCGCTGCTCGACCGATCACCAGGCTGTCATCGACGTCGACACCCGTTTCGTCGTCACCGTCGGCCGCCCGCTGCCCGGCAACCGCAACGACCGCAAGGTGTGGGAAGCGGCCGTGGCCGGGTTCGCCGGTCGAGCTCGAATGTTCACATCCATGGATGATCTTTATCTGGCAGATCAAGATCGAAGACACGTTCGCTTCTCGCCCCTCCGGCGCTCCTTCGATCACTGTTCCAAACGGGGTGATTGCACCCTGGCCGCCTCAAGCTCCCTCGCCTGCCGTTCACCCACGTGAACAAAATCTGTGCTCGGTCTATTGACGTGCGCAAGTCACCCCCCGACACTCGCCCACAGGGAAAGCGCTTTCTCCAACGGATCGTTCTCGACTGGACCCCCATCCCTGGAGACCGACGATGCAATCGACCCATGTGCAATCGACCCATGTGAGATCGAGACCCACCATCGCCGCGGCCGGCGCGGCGCTGCTCGCGGGCCTGCTGGTCGCGTGGACGGGAACGGCCGCGCAGGCCGCTACCACCCGCTACGAGGCCGAGGCGGCGCCCGCCGTCTGCACCGGCACGATCGACTCCGACTGGACCGGCTACTCGGGCAGCGGATTCTGCAACGGCACCAACGCCGCAGGCGCGTACGTCCAGTTCACCGTGACCGCACCCGCATCGGGCACGGCGACCCTGTCCGTCCGCTTCGCCAACGGCACGACCGCCGCACGCGCCGCCACCGTCACCGTGAACGGGACGACCGCCGCGACCACGTCCTTCGAGACCACCGGCACCTGGACGGCGTGGACGACGAAGACGCTGACGGTCCCCGTCACCGCCGGCAGCAACGTCATCCGGATCAACCCCACGGTCGCCACCGGGCTGCCCAACATCGACTATCTCGACGCGAACGTCCCCGACGGCTCCACCACACCGCCGCCGTCGAGTTCCGCGCTGTACGTCTCCCCGACCGGGACCGACTCCGCGGCCGGCACGATCTCCGCCCCCACCACCCTCACCTCGGCCATCAGCCGGATCACCGCCGGCGGGACGATCTATCTGCGCGGCGGGACCTACGCCCACGCCTCCACCGTCACCGTCCCGGTCGGCAGCTCCGCCACCGCCGCCGCCCGGACCACCCTGACCGCCTACCCGGGCGAGACCCCGGCCCTCAACTTCTCGGCACAGAGCGAGAGTTCGTCGAACCGCGGGCTCCAGCTCAACGCCTCGTACTGGCATGTCAAGGGCCTCGTCGTCGAGCGGGCCGGGGACAACGGCATCTATGTGGGCGGCAGCAACAACGTCATCGAGCGCACCGTCACCCGCTTCAACCGTGACACGGGGCTCCAACTCGGCCGGATCTCCTCCACCTCGCCCAGCAGCGAGTGGCCCGCCAACAACCTGATCCTCAGCGCCGAGTCGCACGACAACGCCGACTCCGACGGGGAGGACGCCGACGGCTTCGCGGCGAAGCTCACCACCGGGACCGGCAACGTCTTCCGGTACGCCGTGGCCCACAACAACATCGACGACGGCTGGGACCTCTACACCAAGCCGGACACCGGTCCCATCGGACCCGTGACCATCGAGGACTCGCTCTCCTACGAGAACGGCACCCTCAGCGACGGCTCCCAGGCCGGCAACGGCGACCGCAACGGCTACAAGCTCGGCGGCGACGACATCGCCGTCAACCACATCGTGCGGCGCAGCATCGCCTACGACAACGGCAAGCATGGTTTCACGTGGAACAGCAACCCGGGCACGATGGCCGTCTCGGGCAATGTGAGCATCGACAACACCGAGCGGAACTTCAACTTCGACGGCGGTACGTCGGTGTTCCGCGACAACACGTCATGCCGTGGCGGCAGCGGTACGAACGACCGGATCATCGGCAGCTCCGACAGCTCCAACCAGTTCTGGTCCGGGACGAACGGGTCCCGCTGCTCCGCGTACTCCGGCGGTCTGAACTGGTCCTTCGCCAGTGACGGCAAGCTGAACGTCAGCTTCGGCTGACGCGCCCGCGTGCCGTGCCGGTCCCCCCGGTCTCCTCGACAAAGGCCGTCACGACCCGTGCGTACGCCTCCGGGTGGGTCACGTGCGGGATGTGGCCCGCGCCCTCGAAGGAATGGGTCGCCGCCTGGGGGAGGGCCTCGACGAGGCGGTGGGTGATCGGGGCGAACCACGGGAGCCCGGCCGTGCCGTTGGTGAGGAGGGCCGGGCCCGTGTAGGCGGCGAGGCGGGGGAGGTCCAGGTCGGCCCAGTGCGGGTCGTCGTGTTCGTCGAGGAACGTGGGGGCGTTGGCCAGGAAGGTCTGCTGGACCGGGGGCGGCAGCCGGTCCCAGGTGCCGGGGCCGAGGGCGATCTCGTCCGTGAACTGGCGGGCCGCCGCCGGGAAGTCGTCCGCGCGGAGGTGGGCGAGGACGGAGTCGAACTTCTCGGCGATGTCCGTCAGGAGTGGATGCGGACGGGCATCCGCATCCGCGTGTGGGTCGGGGGCGGCGGAGACGTCGACCCCGGCGCCCGTGGCCGCCGGCCCGTCGCCCACGATGCCCGTCAGCGGGGGATCGTGGGCGACCAGGCCCAGGAACAGATCGGGGCGGTGGGTCGCGAGGCCCAGCGTGGTGGAGGCGCCGAAGGAGTTGCCCGCGACGTATGCCGGGGCGAAGCCGAGGGTCTCCATCAGCGCGGCGAGGTCCTCCTCGTCCTCACGGCGGGTGCCCTGTCCCGGTGGGCGTTCGCTGCGGCTGTGGCCGCGACGGTCGTAGACCAGGACGCGGAAGCGTTCGGTGAGGGCGGGGAGGACCTGGATCCAGTTGTGGTGGTCGCCCCAGGAGCCGTGCACCAGGACCAGCGGGTCACCGGAGCTGGGCCCGGCCGTCTTGTAGAACAGCTCGACGCCGTTCGCCTTGGCCCAGGGCATGGTGGGTCTCCTCGTCCGCCGGGGTCGGTGGCCGCCACCGTCCGGTGGTGCCATGGACCTCAACGAGGCGTCGCACCCGTGGGTTGTGCGCGCGCCGGGCCCGGCTCGGCCAGGCGACCCTCGGTGATCAGCCCTGCGTCTCGCCGATGTTCACCATCCACGGGACGCCGAAGCGGTCCGTGCACATGCCGAAGACATCGCCCCACATCTGCTTGTCGAGGGGGACGGCGACCGAGGCGCCGGCGGAGAGCTTCTCCCAGTAGCCGCGCAGCGCGGCCTCGTCGTCGCCGTTGAGACAGACGGAGAAATTGCTGCCGGGGGTGTAGGGCATGCCGGGCGGGGTGTCGGCGCCCATGAGCATGAAGCCGCTCGGGGTCTCCAGTGCGGCGTGCATGATCTTGTCGGACTGCGGGGTGTCGGCCTGGCCGAACTCACCGAAGGTGTTCAGCGTCAGGTCGCCGCCGAAGACCTCCCGGTAGAACTCCATCGCCTGCCGGGCGTCGCCGTCGAAGTTGAGGTAGGGGTTGAGCCGCGCGGTCACGAGAGCCTCCCTGAAAACGGACAAACGGGAATACGGTCGGTTGTCCGGAGACTAGCCCCCGGCACTGACAACGGCATGCCGGGAGCGCGGTGGCCGGGGAGCCTCGGGGGTGGTCAGATCTTCGTCGGCTCCAGGTCCGTGTTCGCTATCTGCGAGGCCAGCTTCGGGCGGACCGTGAGCAGGCACGAGCCGGGGTTCGCGGCGGTCGTGCAGTAAACGCTGCTGCCGGAGAACGACGACCAGCCCGGCTACGCGACCGTGCACCGGCGGCTGGAGGTGCTGCGGGACCCCGGGCGGCAGCGCATCGCCCGTGCCATCGCCCGTGAACCGCTCACCCCGTCCGAGCTGGCCACGCGGAGCGGAATGTCCCTGCCCCAGGTCTCCCGGCACCTCGCCCGGCTGCGCGAGGCCGGCCTCGTCACGGTCGAGCGCGACGGCCGCCGCGCCTACTACCAGCTCCACCTGGAGCGCGTACGCCGCCTCGGCGACGACCTCCTCACGGCCCTCTTCCACTGACCGGCCCGGCGCCCGCCGGAGAGGGAGTGGCCTCCGTCACAAAAGGAAGACAGTGCGTCAAGTCTTCACAAAGTACCCATCGGTAAGGGGAATCGGGGCTGTTACTTTCGCTTTCAAGATTTCCTCACCCCCACCGAGGCCCTCTCATGCCCAGCCCCACCTCCTCCCTCCGCGCGAGCGGCCGGCACCGCAAGGCCAAGGCCCCCAACCCCGCACTGCGACGCGCCGCCGTGCTCGCCGTCGTCGCCCCCGTCGCCGGGACGATCCTGACCGGCACCTCCGCCTTCGCCGCCGACAAGACGACCGACAAGGCGACCGGCGGGACCACGACGAAGGCCGGTGTCACCGAACTCGACGCCGCCGAGCAGAAGATCGCGGACAACCTGAACACCCGCAGCCAGGACACCCGTCTCGGCAGCACCCTCAGCGGGGTCGTCATCGACGCCAAGTCCGACAAGGTGGTGTGGGGACACGACGCGGACACCGCGCTGATGGCCGCCTCCAACACCAAGCTCGCCACCTCCACCGCCGCGCTGACCGTGCTCGGCCCGGACCACCGGCTCACCACGAAGGTCGTCTACGGCGACGGCACGCTCACCCTCGTCGGCGGCGGCGACCGCACCCTGACCACCGACGACCTCGACGCGCTCGCCAAGACCGCCGTCGCCGGGCTGAAGAACGCCGGGCTCACCTCGGTGAAGGTCCGCATCGACGACAGCCTCTTCCCCGAGCCGAGTCTCGCCACCGGCTGGAACACCGGCTACTACCCCGACTCCGTCGCCCCCGTACGCGCGCTCGTCGTCGACTCCCACAACGTCGACGACACCTCCCTCGACGCGGGCGACGTCTTCGCGAAGCTGCTCGCCGAGCGCGGGGTCACGGTCGACGGGACCGTCACGCGCGGGGTCGTCGGCAAGGGCGACGTGCCCGTCGCCACGCACACCTCCGACAAGCTGTCCACGATCGTCAAGCAGATGCTCAAGGTCAGCGACAACGACATCGCCGAGTCCCTGCTGCGCCTCACCGCGCTCGGCGCCGGCCGCTCCGCCACCTTCGAGGACGGCACCGCCGTCGTCCGCGACGTCCTCACCCGGTACGGCATCTCGCTCGACGACTTCGCGATGTACGACGGCAGCGGGCTGTCCCGCACGACCCGGATCCCGGCGAGGACCATCGCCGACATCGTCGACCTGGCCGCCGACCCCCGGCACGCGCAGACGCTGAAGTACATCATCGACGGGCTGCCCGTCTCCGGCGAGGCCGGCGCCACGCTGGGCCCGGAGTTCGGGCGCTTCGACACCGCCGACTCCAGCTGCGCGGTCGGCCAGGTCAAGGCCAAGACCGGCACCCTCACCGGCGCCGTCGCCCTGAGCGGTCTGACCAAGGCGCAGGACGGCCGCTGGAAGGTCTTCTCCTTCATCGAGAACGACTCCACCGCCGGCCCGTCCGACATCAAGGACGCCCTCGACGGCCTGGCCGCCACCGTCAACGGCTGCTGGGTGTAGCGCGCCGCACCCCCAGAACTCACGGACGCCGGCAGTGGGGACGGCCGGCGTCCGTGGGCACGGCGACGCCCACGTGACGGTGTACGTCCGCTCCCGCGCCGCCCACATATCGTGCACAAGTGCCGCCTGGCGTGAGCCGCCCGAGGGCCGGTCAGGGTCTCGCGGGTCCGGTGACCGGGCCCGTCGGCCCCCGTCACGCGAAGGAGTCTCCGCACATGCGCATCGGTCTCGCCGTGCCCCAGTACGGCGCGTTCGCCACGCCCGAAGCGATCGTCGAAGTCGCGCGCGCCGCCGAGGAGATGGGCTACGACAGTCTGTGGGCGGCGGACCGCATCCTCACCCCGCGCGAGCCGAGCGACCCCTACCCCGGCGGCGACGGGACGATGCCGGAGCAGTTCCGGACCTTCCTCGACCCGCTCACCGTACTGACGCTGGCCGGGTCCGTGACCGGGCGGGTCCGGCTCGGGACGAGCACGCTGAACGCTCTGTGGCACCCGCCCGTCCTGCTCGCCCGTACCCTCACCTCCCTCGACGTGCTCAGCCGCGGCCGGCTCGACGTCGGGCTCGGCCTCGGCTGGCTGCGGGACGAGTACACGGCGGTCGGGGTGCCCTGGGAGGGGCGCGGGGCCCGGCTGGAGGAGTGGCTGGACGTCGCCGAGGCCGTGTGGACGCGCGAGACCGTACGGCACGACGGTGAACGGTGGACGATCCCGGCCTCCGGCATCCAGCCCAAGCCCGTGCAGTCCCCGCGCCCGCCGATCCTCTTCGGCGGCTTCTCGCACGGCGCCCTGGAACGCATCGGCCGGCGCGGCGACGGCTGGCTGTCGGCGGGGCTGCCGCTGCCCGCGCTCTCCGCGATGTGGGGCGCGATCCGGCTGGCGGCGGACGCGGCCGGGCGGGACTCGCAGGCGCTGCGCATGGTCGTCCGCGTCAATCTCCGACTCACCGGAGAGGAAGCCCCGTTGGACCTCGTCCCGCACGTCGGCACGGTCGGCCAGGTCGCCGACTATCTGCTCAGCACGGCCGACGCGGGCGCCGACGAGGTCCTCGTCGACCTCCAGCAGACCACCGACACGACGGACGAACTCCTCACCGCCGCCGAGGCGTTGCTGAAGCGGCTGCGCGCCTGAGACAGGCCCTGGCGCGCCAAGGACGGCGTCGTGTGGGGCGACGCCCGACGGGCCGGGTCTCGTGAGGAGGCCCGGCCCGTCCACGTACCACCGCCGATGCCGGCGACCTGCCGCTCACGGCTCGGGCACGGCGCTGATGCGCGGTGCGGGGCCGGTGTCGGCGTCGGCCTGGTCGATGTTCTCGGCGCTGGTCTCGGCGGCGAGGTCCTCGATGTCCTGGTTCTTCGGGCGGGGCACGCCGAACCGGAACCGGCGGCCCCCTGCTGTCAGAGGCCGAACTCCTGCGGCGACAGATTGAGGACCGCGCACGCCTCGCGCAGCACCTGCTCCTCGGTCTGGGCGATGTACCCGTCCGCGCCCGCCACCACGAAGCCGGTCTGGATGACCGCCCGCGCCTCCGTCGGCTTCTTCGCGGCCTTGGCGATCTCCTGCATGGCCTCGGCCTTGCCCTGCTGGAAGTTGCGGGACAGCTGCTCGACGTGCTTGTGGAAGCGCTGCCGGAGCTGGTCGGCGGGGAAGTTCTGCAGGACGTCGTTGTTCAGGATCAGCGACTCCACATGCTGCTGCTCGGCCGGGTCCACATGCCCGTCGGCGGCGGCGACCAGGGCACAGATGGCCATGCTGGCGTCCCGGTAGGCGCCGCTCTTCAGCTCCGTCTTGAGGGAGGTGAGCTGGGACTTGAGCGCGCTCACCAGCTGGGCCTTCGACCCACCGCCGGACCGCCCGGACCCCGAGGACCCGCCGGAGCCCATGGCCCCCAGAGGCCCCGCACCCGGCCGCCCGTGTCCGGTGCTGCTGCCGCTGCTGCTGCCGCTGCCGCCCCGCGCTCCCTGCGCCTGCTGTTGCAGACCCTTGGCCTGGTCCTTGATCCGATCCCACATCGCCATGCGTGCCACCTCGGCTTCAGCCCGTGTCGTGCCGGTCGTTCCGGTCGTCCGCGTGCGTTCCGCACGTCTTCCTGTGAACGCCCGTCACCCCCTTCGGAGTTCCATGGCGCACCCAGGAGTCGTCCGGTGCCGTCCGCCGGGGAAGCCCGGAACCGGTCTCAGCGGCCGTTGCCCTTCGCGGGAGCGCGCCGGCGGCTCTGGCCGGGGCGGCTCCGGCGGCCCCGCGACGCCGAGGGGCGGGCGGGCGGCTGCTCGGTGACCGGCGGGGCGAGGACGACCGGGACGCCCGAGGGGGCCTGGGCGCCGGTGATGCGGTTGAGGTCGGCGCCGCCGGAGCGCACCCGGGTGGTCGTCGGGGTGATCCCGGCGACGGCCATCAGCCGGGTGACGTCCCGGCGCTGGTGCGGCAGGACGAGCGTGACGACGGTGCCGGACTCACCGGCGCGGGCCGTACGGCCGCCCCGGTGGAGGTAGTCCTTGTGGTCGCCCGGCGGGTCGACGTTGACGACGAGGTCGAGGTCGTCGACATGGATGCCGCGCGCGGCGACGTTCGTGGCGACCAGGGCCGTCACATCACCGTCCTTGAACTGGCTCAGGGCCCGGTTGCGCTGCGACTGGGACTTCCCGCCGTGCAGCGCGGCGGCCCGTACCCCGACCGCCAGCAGCTTCTTGACCAGCCGGTCCGTCGCGTGCTTGCTGTCCAGGAACATGATCACCCGGCCGTCGCGGGCGGCGATCTCGGTCGTGGTGGCGTGCTTGTCGTCGTCCTCGATGTGCAGCACGTGGTGGTCCATCGTGGTGACCGCGCCCGCGGACGGGTCGACGGAGTGGACGACGGGGTCGTGCAGGTAGTCGCGGACCAGCCGGTCGACGTTGCGGTCCAGGGTGGCCGAGAACAGCAGCCGCTGACCGTCGGGCCGCACCTGGTCGAGGAGCGCGGTGACCTGCGGCATGAAGCCCATGTCGGCCATCTGGTCGGCCTCGTCGAGGACGGTGATGGCGACCTGGTCGAGCCGGCAGTCGTCGCGGTCTATGAGGTCCTTGAGCCGTCCGGGTGTCGCGACGACCACCTCGGCACCGCCGCGCAGCGCGCTGGCCTGCCGTCCGATGGACATCCCGCCGACCACCGTCGCGAGCCGCAGCCGCAGCGCGCGGGCGTACGGGGTGAGGGCGTCGGTGACCTGCTGGGCCAGTTCCCGGGTGGGCACGAGGACGAGGGCCAGCGGCTGGCGGGGTTCGGCGCGCTGTCCGGACGTACGGGCCAGCAGGGCGAGACCGAAGGCGAGCGTCTTGCCCGATCCGGTGCGCCCGCGGCCGAGGACGTCACGTCCGGCCAGGGAGTTCGGCAGTGTGGCCGCCTGGATGGGGAACGGCTCGGTCACCCCTTCGGCGTGGAGTGTCTCCAGCAGCCGTGCGGGCAGTTCCAGGTCACCGAACGCCTCGACCGCGGGCAGCGCGGGAGTGACGGTGACGGGGAGGGCGAACTCGCCCCCGGTGACGGCCACGGTGGTCCGTCCGCCGCGGCGGCTCCGCCCGTTCTTGGGCGAGCCGTTCTTCGCGGCGCCGGCCTTGGGCGTCCCGTTCTTGGCGGCCCCGGTCTTCGCCGTGCCGTTCCTCGCCGCACGCGAAGGAGCACCCTGATTGCCCGCGCCCGTGCCGGTCCCCGCGCTCGTCCCCTGGGAGCGGACGCGGTTGCCCCGGGCCGCGCCCGCACCGGTGGAGCCCTTGTCCGTGCGCGCGGCCGAGCCCTGCTCCGTGCGGGAGCGGGAGGAGTTGCTGTTGTTCGTACGAGCCGTGCGGTTCATGGGGACCTTCCTCGATGCGGCGGCGCCTGTCGCACACGAGCCGGGGCCCGCACCCTTCTCGGGCGCGGGCCCCGGCTCATGCGTACGCGTCAGCGTCAGGCGGGAACGATGTTCTCGGCCTGGGGGCCCTTCTGGCCCTGCGTGACGTCGAAGGTCACCTTCTGGCCTTCCTGAAGCTCACGGAAGCCGGAGGTGGCGATGTTCGAGTAGTGGGCGAAGACGTCGGGGCCGCCACCCTCCTGCTCGATGAAGCCGAAGCCCTTTTCCGAGTTGAACCACTTCACGGTGCCGGATGCCATGCTGAAACTCCCTTGATGCAGTGCCCGGAGCCCACACTTTGCGGACCCGGTGTCGCAGCACGGTTCGACCCGACGGGAAGATCTGAAAAGTCCCGGAAAGCCCCGGAAACAACAAAGAGTGCTCGTCGACGGAAGGTCGAAGAGCACTCAGAAGCCTCTGGTAACCAAAACTGCCACTTCATGGCAAGGTAGCACAGCCTCGGGGCGAGCGGTGTGAGACACCGGACACGCCGCGCGAAAATGTCACCGCCCACGATCACCGCAGCTCCGCTTCGTACGCCGGTCGGGATATCGGATCGACATACGTCCATCTCAAACCATCACTGTGCGACCAAAAATCGTTACTCTCCGGCCATGGCTCTCCTCGGTCGCCGGCGCAGCAGCACCAGACTCGCCCCCGAACTCGACGACACCGACCTCGGGAAGGTGCGCAAGCGTCTTGTGGAGAGGGGTGGTTCCGGTGGCCGCAGTCTCGCGGTGGCCATGATCGAGCAGTTGCTGCGCGACACCGGCCGGGACTGGGACCGCCGGGCCCACCGGATCGGTGTCCTCGCGGAGTCGGCGTCACCGGCGCTCCAGCGTTCCTGGGCCGAGGAACAGTCCCAGGAGCCGGACGCCCAGCTGCTGTTCGCCTGGGGTGTCCTGCTGCGCGCGCGGTACGAGGAGCAGCCGGTGCCGGGGGAGACCCGGGAGGCGCTCGACGCCTGCGAACACGCCGCCGCGCTGCGGCCCGAGGACCCGACGCCCTGGGTGGTGCGGCTCGGACTGCTGCGGCTGTGGCGGCGGCCGGCCGCGGAGGTCTTCCCGCTCTGGGACGAGATCGTCCGCCGCGACCCCTGGCATCGCGAGGCCCATTTCCAGATGCTGGGCTATCTGTCGCCGTGGGAGTGCGGCTCGCACGCGCAGACCGTCGACTTCCTGGACCGGGTACGCGCGGGGGCGGCGCCCACGGCCCCGACGGCGGGACTGGAGATCGCCGCCCTCATCGACCTCTACCAGGGCACCCTCGACCAGGGCGGGCTCGAAGCGCTCACCGCGGTCCGTCTGTGGAGCCGGCCAGGCGCGGTGGCGGCGCTCAACCGGGCGCTGGCCGACTGGCCCCGGCCCGGGTATCTGACCCACGCGGCGGCCGTCGCCGACCTCAACCTGCTGGCGTACGCGCTGGTGCAGGCGAAGCGGGCGAGTGAGGCGGGCGAGGTGTTCCGGGCGATCGGTGGCGCGGTCACGGGGTACCCCTGGGCCCTGGAGAACGGCGACCCCCTCCAGACCTTCACGGGCTGGCAGCAGCGCGCGGCCACCTGACCGGCGCGGTTCCCTCCGGGGGTTGGGCGCGTTGTCGACCGCGGGCCCGGTGGGGCTCCTCGCGCAGTTCCCCGCGCCCCCAAAAGATCGCAGGCCCCGCAGCCGCAAACACCACGGAGCCTGCGGCCCTGAAACACCACGGCCCTGAAACACCACGGCCCTGCGGCCCTGAAACACCACGGCCCTGCGGGCCTGAAACAGCACGGGCCTGCGGGCCTGTAACGCGGGGCCAGCCCCTCGGGGCCGCCGCCCTTGAGGAGCATCACCACGCCGAAGACCAGCAGCAGGCTGATCTCGGCCAGCACGAACACCGCCAGCACCTTGGCGCCCAGGTCGACGCCCAGCGCGCCGAGCAGCTGGACGATCACCATCGTGCCGAGCGCGATCAGCCACCAGGCACGTCCGTCTTCAGGTACTGCAGCGCCAGCCCGTTCATCACGGCCCCGAACAGGCCGTACACCGCGGCCTGGATGCCGTGGTACGCGAGTAGCGCCACGCCCGCGCTGCCCGCGGCGGCCGTACCGCCGAGGCCCTTGCCGACGTACGAGTAGAAGGCGCCCGCGTCGACCACATGGCGGCCCATCGCGACGTAGCCGACGGAGAAGAGCAGGACCACCGCACCGGCCACGACATACATTGCCGGGACTCCGGGGCCGTTGCCGATGGCGATCGCCACCGGTGCCGCCCCGGCGACCCCGGTCAGCGGTGCCTGCGCGGAGAGCACGAAGAAGAGGATGCCCAGGACGCCGAGCGCGTTCTGTTTGAGGGAGCCGGTGGACGCGTAGCCGTCACCGGCCGCGTGGCGCGTTCTGGACGCACTTGTGGACATGGTTCACCTGGCGGGCGGAAGGGAAGGGTTTTGGTTTCGGCTCAAACGATCTGCCCCGCGCTTGCCCCGACACGTCTGCCTGGCAGCGGAGTGACGCGTGTGGGGCGACAGATCGTTTGGGTGCTTACGACAGTCCGTGTGTGGCGGCCGAGTGCGGCCGAGTGGGGACCGTGATGCCCAGTCGGCGGTCGCGAAATAGTGTGAAAAGGATGTGGCGGGACATATCGAAGGTAACGGTGAGAGCGAGATGAGAGGCCATGGAGCGGCATGTCGGCGACGGACCGGGAGCGGCCCCGGGCCCGGACGCGGCCGGTGAGGCCCTCACCGCACGCGCCACCGTCGACGAGCACGGCACCGTGACCGGCTGGAGCGCCGGCGCCGAACGCCTCCTCGGGTACACCCCCACCCGGATCCTGGGCCGCCCGGCCGCCTCCCTGCTCGCCGAGCCGCCCCCGGCGGACACCCTCCCGGCCTTCGCCGACCTCCCCAGATGGCACGGCACCCTCGTGCTGCGGCACCGCGACGGCCGCCGCCTGGAGGTCAAGGTCCTGGCGCATCACCGTACGTCGTACTGCGGCACCCGCGACTGGTTCCTGGTCTCGGCGCCGACGGGCACCCGGCCCCGCCCCGGTGACGACGCGCTCGCGCTGCACGGCTTCCTCGACTCCCCGTTCTGCGCGACCTCCGTGCACGACAGGGACCTGCGCTTCCGCCGGTCCAACCGGGGCTCGCGCGGCGTGCTGGGCCTGAGCGACGACGATCTGCGCGGGCTGCGGATGACGGAGGCGGTCGACGACCCCTCCGTCGGCGAGGTCGAGCGGCTGATGCGGCGGGCCCTGGAGACCGGCGAGCCGCAGTACGTGGAGAACCACGCGCACGCGCCCGGCGCGACCCGGGAACACGCCTGGTCGGTCCACATCTACCGGCTGGAGGACCACCACGGCCGTGTCCTCGGCGTGGCCACCACCGGCCACGACACGACGGAGCAGTACTGGGCCCGCAAACGCCTCCAGCTGATCGCCGAGGCCGGGCGGCGCATCGGCAGCACCCTCGACGTGACCCGGACGGCACAGGAGCTGGCGGACATCGCCGTCCCGGACCTCGCCGACTTCATCAGCGTCGACCTGCTGGCCTCCCTCGACGACGGGGGCACCGCCGACGTCCTCGGGGCGGCGGGGGAGTACGGACCGCTCCCTCGGGCCCCGGCCGCCGGCCGCCCCCTCGCGCTGCGCCGCGTCGCCCACCAGTCGGTGCTTCCGGGGACCCCCGAGGCGGTCGTCGCACCGGGCGAGGTGGACGACTACCCGGACGGCTCGCCCCCGGTGGAGAGCCTGCGCACGGGGCGTTCCGTGCTGTACCGGGTGAGTGAGCCCGCGATCGCCGACTGGGTGGCCCAGGACCCCGTACGGACCTCCCGCATCCGGGACTTCGGGTTCCACTCGGCGATGACCGTGCCCCTCTCCGCGCGCGGCACGACCCTGGGCGTCGCCGTCTTCGCCCGCCACCGGCACCCCGACCCCTTCCAGCAGGACGATCTGGTCCTGGCCGAGGAACTGGCGGCCCGCGCGGCGGTCAGCATCGACAACGCCCTGCGCTATACCCGCGAACGCGGCACCGCCGTCACCCTCCAGCGCAGTCTGCTGCCGCAGAGCATGCCCGAGCAGACCGCGGTCGAGGTCGCCTCCCGCTACCTCCCGGCCGGGGCCCGCGCCGGGGTGGGCGGCGACTGGTTCGACGTGATCCCGCTCTCCGGGGCCCGCGTGGCACTGGTCGTGGGCGATGTCGTGGGCCACGGCATCCACGCCTCCGCGACCATGGGCCGGCTGCGCACCGCCGTCCGCACCCTCGCCGACATCGATCTGCCGCCCGACGAACTCCTCACCCACCTCGACGACCTGGTGGCCCGTCTCGCCACGGAGGCGGAGGGCGTCGCGGGCATCGCGGGAGTCGTCGGAGCGACCTGTCTCTACGCCGTGTACGACCCCGTCTCGCGCCGGTGCACGCTCTGCCGGGCGGGGCATCCGCTGCCGGTCGTGGTGGGCCCGGACGGCACGGCCGAACTGCTCGACCTCCCGGCGGGACCCCCGCTGGGCCTGGGCGGACTGCCCTTCGAGTCCCTGGAGACCGAACTGCCGGAAGGCGGCCTGCTCGCTCTCTACACCGACGGCCTGATCGAGTCACGGAACGGCGAGAACACCGGCACGGGCACGGGCACCGGCACCGGCACCGGCACGGGTGCGGGTGCGGGTGCGGGTACGCGTACCGGCGCGGGTGCGGGCGTGGGTGCGGGTGCGGACGCCGTCGGTGACCTCGGCGCCGGTGACCTCGACGACGGCATCACCCGGCTCCGGCGGGCCCTCGCCGTTCCCGCCGCCTCCCTGGACGCGCTGTGCGACGGGGTGCTGGGTGCCGTCCTGCCCGAGCGGCCCACCGACGACGTCGCCCTGCTCGTCGCCCGCCCGCGCGCGCTCGACCCCGAGCGGGTCGCCACCTGGGATGTGGCCCCCGACCCCTCCGCCGTCGCCGAGGCCCGTAAGAACGCCCTGTGCCGACTGGAGAGTTGGGGCCTGAACGACGCGGCCTTCGTCACCGAACTGGTGGTCAGCGAACTGGTCACCAACGCCATCCGGCACGCCGAACCGCCCGTCCGGCTGCGGCTGATCCACGACCGGAGCCTGATCTGCGAGGTCTCGGACGCCAGCAGCACGGCACCCCATATGCGTCGCGCCCGCTCCTTCGACGAGGGCGGCCGGGGCCTGCTCCTGGTCGCCCAGCTGACCCAGCGCTGGGGCACCCGCCCCACCCCCACGGGCAAGACGATCTGGACGGAACAGACCCTCGGATGACCTGACCTGACCTGACCTGACCTGACCTGATCCGACGTGACGTGACCGGCCCTAGGGCCTGCCCGGCTGCTTGGGGCCGTTGAGGGAGTCGGCCGCGTGCCGGGGGCCGGGTCCGGAGGAGAACTGGCCGACGAGTTCACGGAAGCAGACCAGCGCGGTGATCGGCGGAATCCCGACGATCACCATGGCCAGCAGCGAACCCGGTGACTGGCCGATGCACAGGGCCACCGCCGTGCCGGAGCAGATCAGCATCACCGCCCAGGACCGCCGGGCGGTGCGCTGCTGCACGGACGCCCGCAGAATCGACAGCCCCGCCAGCAGCCACGGCCCGTACACGGTCAGCGGCCACCAGCGCGCCAAATGCTCCGAGACGACCAGCAGCGCGATACCGCGCAGTTGACCGTATGAATAGGAGACCGACCAATAGAGCATCGTCAGCGCGCACACGGCGATTGTCGTAATTAAGAAGACGACGGGGACGATTCTCGGGTTTCCGGAAAAGATGTGGGCCCCGGGGCGTGGCCGCCGCCGGTTGACCGGGCGGCGCGGGGTCTCGCGCACCTCCGGCAGTGGCGGGACGGGGTCCACGCTGTGTGCCGTGTAGGGCATGTGGGGCATGTGGATCAGCTCGTCGTTCGGATCCCACACGCCCGACGAGGCTCTCGGACCAGGGAGCCAGATCGGCTGCGTCTCGAACGGCTGAAACCCGTCAGGGTATTGGTCTACCGAATCATAATCGGTTCGCATTCTGAATCCTGTCCATTCGGGATCCGCTTTTCCGACCGGCGTGAGGGGGGCCGATCCCTGATTTTGGGCATTCGGGAGAATAGCGATCCGCAGGGATTTCCGCGAGGAGCGAACCGCAGTGGATGGCTGATGAAATTGTGACGGTGTGCCCGGCCCGCCCGGCTCCGAACGGGTGGACCGTGCCCCGACGCGTCCCGGACGAGTGACCCGGCCCGGCGCCCGGATGGTGACGTGGGCCCCTCTGCCCCCGATCCGGAAGAGGCGCCCCCGTATGCGACGACCCCCCTCCCGCCGACTCCTCGCCGCCGCGCTGCTGGTGGCGTCGGTCCTGGCCCCGATGACGCCGGCACCCGCCGCCGCCACCCACGCGACTCCCACCACGGCCACCGCCCGGCACGACAAGGGCCCGTACGACAAGGGCCCGCACGGCGAGGGCAAGTGCTCCTCGGGCGGCTTCGGGGCGGAGGTGACCGAGCGGCTGGACGCGGCCGTCGCGGGCGTCCGCCGGGAGACCGGTGTCCCCGGTGTCGTCGTCGGACTGTGGATGCCGGGCCGGGGCTGCTACGTCCGGGCGACCGGGCTCGCCGACACCGTCACCCGCAGGCCGATGACCACCGGCCAGTACATGCGGATCGGCAGCGAGACCAAGACCTTCACGGTCACCGCGCTGCTCGAACTCGTCGACGACGGCCGGATCCGGCTGGACGACCCGATCTCCCGTTACGTACGCGGCGTACCGAACGGCCGCCTGATCACGTTGCGTCATCTCGCCGAGATGCGCAGCGGACTGTTCCCGTACAGCGCCGACCAGGACTTCGCGCGGACCCTGCTGAGCGACCCGACCCGCTCGTTCACGCCGCGCCAGCTGCTCGCGTACGGCTTCCGGCACGCGAACACCTTCGACCCGGGCACGGAGTTCCAGTACTCCAACACCAATCTCGTCCTGCTCGGTCTGGTCGTCGAGAAGATCTCCGGGAAGCCGCTCGCCGACTTCGTCCACGAGCGGGTGCTCCGGCCCGCCCGGCTGCGCCACACTCTGTTCCCCAAGGGCCGTGAGTTCCCCGGGCCGCACGCGCGCGGCTACACCGACCAGACGCTGAGCGGCGAGGTCGAGGACTCCACGGACTGGAACCCCAGCTGGGCCTGGGCGGCCGGGGCGATGATCTCGGACCTGCGCGATCTGCGCCGCTGGGCCAGGATCGTCGCCACCGGCACCCTGCTCGGCCCGGAGACGCAGGAGGAGCGGCTGACGATGCTGCCGACCGGCTTCCCCGGTACCAGCTACGGCCTCGGCATCTTCGACTCCGGCGGCTGGATCGGGCACAACGGCTCCATCCCGGGCTACCAGAGCGTCACGGTGTATCTGCCGTCGCGCGAGGCCACGCTGGTGCTGATGCTCAACACCGACATCACCCACGAGGGCCAGGAGCCGTCCACGCTGTTCGCCCGCGCCATCACGGAGATCGTCACCCCGGAGAACGTCTACGACCGTCCGGCGCCCCCGCGCTAGCGGGCCGGCACGGGGTCGGGCGGGGGACACGCCACCGGATGGTCTATCCGCCCGTTCGTAGAGCATCTGGTCATAACGTGCGGAATATGACGAAATGGCATATTGCCCATGTGGCGTGTATCGCGGCGGTCGTCGGGGTGGGGCTCGGGGCCGCCCCGCAGGCCGTCGCCGACCGTCCGGCCCAGCAGACCCGTTCGGCCCATCCGACCCATCCGACCCATCCGACCCATGTGGTCTTTCCTGGGGAGTCGATCCAGCAGGCGGTGGACGCCGCTCAGCCGGGGTCCACCGTGCTGGTGGCCTCCGGCACGTACCGCGAGAGCGTCAGGATCAGCACCCCCGGCATCACCCTGCGGGGCATGGGCCCCCGTACCGTCGTCGAACCGGCGGCTGCCGAAGCGGTGGCCGCCGAACCCGCGGCGGCCGGAGCGGCGGCCGGAGCGGCGGCGGCCGGAGCGGCGGTCGTCGATCCGGCCGTGACGAAGGCCGCCGACGACTGCGGCGGCGCCGGCAACGGTGTCTGTGTGATCGGGACGAAGGACCGCAAGGTCGAGGACGTCACCGTCGCCAACCTGACCGTGACCGGCTTCACCGGGTCCGGGGTGTACGCCCTGGACACCGACCGGCTGACCGTGCGCCATGTGACCGCCGTGAAGAACGGGGTGTGGGGCATCGCCCAGGAGCGTTCGGTGCGCGGGGTGTTCCGCAAGAACACCGCTCGCGACAACGGCGACGCCGGCCTGTTCCTCGCCAACACCATCAAGGCCGAGCAGGGCGCCACGGACACCGGCGGCGCGGTGGTCGCGCACAACCGGCTGGAGGGCAACCGGATCGGTCTGACCGTCCGGCGGCTGCGCAACCTCACCGTCGCGGACAACCACCTCACCGGCAACTGCGCCGGGATCTTCGTCGTCGGCGACGAGAACATGCCGAGGGCCGGCGCGCTGACCGTGCGCGACAACCTCATCGACCGCAACAACAAGTCCTGCCCGAAGACCGCGCGGCTGGACGCGCTCCAGGGCACCGGCATCGTGCTGACCGGCGCCGAGGACACCCTGGTGACCCGGAACCGGATCACCGGGAACGCCGGCGCCTCCCCGCTGTCGGGCGGCATCGTCGTCTGGAAGAGCTTCGTGGGCACCACCAGCGAGCGGAACCGGATCACCGGCAACGTGCTGGAGGACAACGCCCCGGCGGACCTGATCAACACGGACACCGTCGGCAAGGGCAACACCTTCACGGGCAACACCTGCCGGGCGTCCAGGCCCGCGGGACTGTGCTGACCGGCCGAGCCCACCGGCGGAAGTCGCTCATGAACTCGAAGAGGGAAAGGCAAGGCGTCGCATGACGACCACACAGACCCCACCCGTACGGACGGACGGGGAAGCCCCGGCCTCCCCGCCGCCCCCCATGCGGTTCAGGGAACTCGTGTTCGGGGCGGCCGTGGCCGCCGCCCTCCGCGCCGCCGCCCGGCTGGGGGTCGCCGACGCCCTCGGCGACACCCCGCTGGCCGCGGAGGAGCTCGCGGCGGCGGTGAAGGCCGAACCGAAGCCGCTGCGGCGGCTGTTGCGGGCCCTGTCCTGCCACGGTGTGTTCACCGAACGGCCGGACGGGACGTTCGCGCACACCGACATGTCCCGGCTGCTGCGCGAGGACGACCCGCACAGCCTGCGCGCCATCGCCCTGTGGTGCACCGAACCGTGGACCTGGGACGCCTGGCCGCTGCTGGACGAGGCGGTGCGCTCCGGCCGCAACGTCGTCGAGGATCTGTACGGCAAGGAGTTCTTCGTCTACCTCAACGAGGACGCCCCGGAGTCGGCCGACGTCTTCAACCGGGCGATGACGACCTCCAGCACGCAGTCCGCGCGGGACGTCGCCGAGTTCCTCGACCTGTCGGGGAGCGCGTCCGTCGCCGACATCGGCGGTGGTCAGGGCCATGTGGTGGCGAGCCTG
Organism: Streptomyces phaeolivaceus; assembly: GCF_009184865.1. Classification (NCBI taxonomy): domain Bacteria; kingdom Bacillati; phylum Actinomycetota; class Actinomycetes; order Kitasatosporales; family Streptomycetaceae; genus Streptomyces; species Streptomyces phaeolivaceus. Next base: position 5,401,682 of record NZ_CP045096.1, read on the forward strand.
CTGGAGAAGCACCCGGCGCTGCACGGCACCCTGCTCGACCTGCCGCGCGTGGTGGCGAACGCGGACCCGCGGCTGCGGCCGGGCGGCGCGCTCGCGGACCGGACGACCGTCGTCCCCGGCGACTGCCGCGAGGCCGTCCCGGTCCGGGCCGACACCTACGTCATCAAGAACATCCTGGAGTGGGACGACGACAGCACCGCCCGGCTGCTGCGCAACGTCATCGGGGCGGGCGGCCCCGGCACCCGGGTCGTGGTCATCGAGAACCTCGTCGACGACTCGCCGTCGATGCGGTTCAGCACGGCCATGGACCTGCTGCTGCTCCTCAACGTCGGCGGTGCCAAGCACACCACGGAGAGCATGACCGCCCGGCTGACCGCGGCGGGCCTGGTCATCGACGACGTACGGCCGGTCAACGCGTACCTCCACGCGTTCGACTGCCACGTGCCCGGTTGACACGACGGTGATCGCACAGGCCGCAGGACCCGCCACGCGGCGGGTCCTGCGGCCTGTCGGGGTGCGGTCAGGAGCGGCTGCCGTCCCGCTCCCACCGGTAGAAGCAGTTCGCCATCGCGTCCTTCGGCGAACGCCAGGTCGCCGGGTCGTACGCGCTGACGTACGCCGACAGCCGCTCGCTGATGCCCCGGAACTCGGGGTGCCCGGCGAGCTTGGTGATGGCGGGTGTGGGGTCCCGCTCGGACTCGACGAGGTGCATGTACACGTCGTCGAACTGGAAGAGGGAGCGCCGGGAGACCCCGATGAGGTGGGGCAGCTCGCCCCGGTCGGACTCCTCGAAGATCTTGGCGATGTCCGGTGCGGCGCCCGGGGCCATCCGGGCGACGATCAGGGATTGGTGCATGGGTGTCGTTCTCCGTCCGAATGCGGGGTCGGTTCGACCGTCATCTGGGCCGTCTCAGTCGGTCAGGCCCGGCGCGGCGCCCTGTTCGGCGGCGGCCTTCTCGATGCGGTCCCGGATCAGGGCCATCTGGACCTTGGAGTTCCGGTTGATGTTGTCGGTCATCCAGTCGTCGTCGACCGGCGCGTCCGGCTTCATCGAGAAGTCCTGGGTCCACATCATCCGAGTGCCGCCCGGGACCTTCTCGTACTCCCAGAGGATGTTCATGTAGGCGAAGGGCCCGGTCTCGACGCGGCGGGCCTCCACGCTGAGCGTCTCCCGGTCCGCCTCGCGCTCCGAGACCCAGCTCCACACCTTGCCGTTCTCGTCCGGGTGCATGGTCAGCCGGAACGTCACCCGGTCGCCCTCCTGGGAGAGGATCTCGGCGGAGGCGTACTCGCTGAACAGCCGGGGCCAGTTGGCGACGTCGTTGGTCATGTCCCAGACCAGGTCGACCGGCGCGGCGATGGTGATCTCGTTCTGCGTGTGCCCGGCCATCTCAGGCACCCGCCAGAAGCGCGCTGTTGACCTGGTCGAGGAACTCCCGGGGGCTGCGGCTCTTCTCCGCGTCCGGCGGCATCGGGGTGCCGTACCGGTTCTCCAGCTCGCCCACGATGCCGAGCAGCCCGAGCGAGTCGATGCCGATGACGTCGAAGCCGGACTCGAACCGCTCCTGTAGTTCCGCCGGGGTGACGGTGACCCCGGCGGCCTTCTTCATCAGTTCGGACAGCTCTTCCACGGTGATGCGGTCGCTCATGCGCTTTCTCTCCTTGGTGTGCGGTTCGGTGCGGAGGGTGAGGGGTGGTGCGGGGTGGTGCGGGGGTGGTCAGGTGGTGTCGTCGCCGGTGCCGAGCCGCAGCACCAGCGCCGAGTTCGACCCCATGAGCCCTCGGCTGAGGACCAGCGCCGTGCGCGGCTCGGCGGCGCGGGCGGCGGTGGTGACGAGGTCGAGGTCGTGGCAGACGTCGTAGACGTTCGGGGTGGGCGGGATGACGCCGTGCTCCATCGCGAGCACGGCCGCGGCGACGTCCAGGACGGCCGCCGCGCCGTTGCCCCGGCCGACGGCGGTCTTCGGCGCCGTGACCGGGACCCGGGTGCCGTGCGCGCCGAGGGCGTCCACGATCGCCAGGGCCTCGGCGCGGTCCGCCGCCGGGGTGCCGAGGGCGTCGGCGAAGACCACGTCGATCTCCTCCGGGGCGCAGCCCGCCTCGGCCAGGGCGACCCGGATCGCCTCGGCCAGCCCGGCGCGGGACTCCTCCCAGCGGGAGGCGCCGGTGAAGGTCGCCGCGTGGCCCGCGAGGACGGCCCGGACGGGGGCGCCCCGGCGCGCGGCCGTCTCCTCGGCCTCCACGACCAGCATCGCGCCGCCCTCGGCGGGCACGAAACCGCAGGCCGCGGTGGTGAACGGGCGGTACGCGCGGTCCGGGTCGTCGACCGTGCTCAACTCCTCGTAGCCGAGCTGGCAGACCACCGAGTAGGGCGCGAGCGGTGCCTCGGTCGCGCCGGCCACCATCACGTCCGTACCGCGCCGCACGGCCCGCGCCGCGTGCGCCAGCGCGTCCAGACCGCCGGCCTCGTCGGAGGCGATCACCCCGCAGGGGCCCTTGAAGCCCCGGCGGATGGAGATCTGGCCGGTGCTCGCCGCGTAGAACCAGGCGATCGACTGGTACGGGCCCACGAAGCGGCTGCCCTTGGACCACAGCCGCTGCAGTTCCCGCTGGCCGAACTCGCCGCCGCCGGAGCCGGCCGCGGTGACCACGCCCACCGAGAACGGGGCCGCGTCGGTCTCGGGCCGGTCGAGCCGGGCGTCGTCGAGCGCCTGGTCGGCGGCGGCCATCGCGAAGTGCGTGAACCGGTCCGTCTGGACGAGATAGCGCTCCTCGACCGCCGACGGCGGGTCGAAGTTCCGGACCTCGCCGGCCACCTTGAGCGGCAGCTGCTCGCAGCCCTCGCGGGTGACCCGGTCCAGGACGCTGATGCCCTCCCGGGTGGACTTCCAGAACGTCTCGGTGCTGGTCCCGTTGGGCGCGACCACGCCGATGCCGGTGACGGCCGCGCGCCGGGGACGCCGTTCGCCGCGCCCCCTCCTCGTCGTAGCGGTCATCGTGTCCTCTCCCTCGGCAGGTTCAGGACCACCGCGGACTGGAACCCGCCGAACCCGCTGCCCACCGAGAGCACGGTGTTCAGCCGCCGCTCCCGGGCGACGCGCGGCACGTAGTCCAGGTCGCACTCGGGGTCCGGGGTCTCGTAGTTCGCGGTGGGCGGGACGACCTGGTGGGCCAGGGCCAGCGCGCAGGCGACGACCTCGATGGCGCCGATCGCGCCCAGCGAGTGACCCACCATCGACTTGATGGAACTCATGGGCGTGTCGTAGGCGTGCGCGCCGAGCGTCCGCTTCACGGCGGCCGTCTCGTGCCGGTCGTTCTGCTTGGTGCCCGAGCCGTGCGCGTTGACGTAGTCGACGGCCGTCCGGTCGAGCCGGGCGTGGTCGAGGGCGTCCTCGATGGCCCGCGCCATCTCCAGGCCCTCGGTGGTCAGCCCGGTCATGTGGTAGGCGTTGCCGAAGGTGGCGTACCCGCTGACCTCGCAGTACACATGCGCGCCGCGGGCCCGTGCGTGCTCCAGCTCCTCCAGGACGAGTACGGCGCCGCCCTCGCCCATGACGAACCCGTTGCGGTCGGCGTCGAAGGGCCGGGAGGCGTGCGCCGGGTCGTCGTTGTCGGGGGAGGTGGCCTTGATGGCGTCGAAGCAGGCCATGGTGATCGGGGAGATCGGCGAGTCCGACGCTCCGGCTATGCAGATGTCGGCCCGGCCCTCCTCGATCGTGTGGAAGGCGTACCCGACGGCGTCCAGGCCCGAGGTGCAGCCGGTGGAGACGGTCTGCACCGGCCCGCGCGCCTCGAAGCGTTCCGCGACCGTGGAGGCGAGGGTGCTGGGCGCGAACGCCCGGTGCAGATGCCGCCCGGCCTCCCGGTGGTCCACGTCCCAGCGCTGCCCGCCATGGCTGACCAGGACGTAGTCGTTCTCCAGCCGGGTGGTGCCGCCGACCGCGGTGCCCAGGGAGACGCCGACCCGCCAGGGGTTCTCCGCGGCGAGGTCGAGACCGGAGTCCGCGATCGCCTCCTCGCCGGCCACCAGGGCGAACTGGATGTACCGGTCGCAGCGCGCGACCTGTTCCGCGTCCAGTCCGTGGGCCGCCGGGTCGAAGTCGCACTCGGCGGCGATCCGCGAACGCAGCCCGGACGGGTCGAAGAAGGTGATGCCACGTGTCGCCGTACGACCGTCGGCCAGGAGGTCCCAGAACGCCGGGACACCGATGCCGCCCGGGGCGACGATGCCTATGCCGGTGACCGCCACGCGCCTGGTCATGAGCGGACCTGAGGTCGCTCGGCCGTCCGTCCGGCGGGTGCCGCCTCCACCGGGATCGGTACGCCGTTCGCGTCCTCGGTGTCGACATGGCCGAGCGGTGGGCTCGGGGCCAGCGGGCCGAGGTGGAAGACCATCCGGGCCTCCACGTTGCCGACGTTGCGGAACCGGTGCCGCATATGGGCGGGGATCAACAGCCCCTGCTCGGGCCGGAGTTCATGGGCCTCGCCGTCGAGGTCCACCTCCAGCTGCCCGCAGATGACGTAGATGAACTCCTCGGAGTACGGGTGGTAGTGCTCGGCGATGCGGTCGCCGGGCGCCACGATGGCCACGCCCATGAAACCGCTGGTGGAGCCGACGGTGGTGGGGGTGAGCATGGCGCGCAGATCGCCGCCGCGCCGGGTGTTGGGCTCGACCTCGCTGACATCCACGACTCCGGGATGGCGTTTGATCACGACGTTCCTCCGAACGTGAGCTGCTTCGGACATGTACGGGGAGGGGCGCTGGGCCAAGGTCAGGCGTCGGGCGCCCGGCGGTCGGTGACGAGTTCCATGCGGGCGACCGTGAGCAGCCGGGCGGGGGCGCCGTCCTTCGGCGAGCCGTTCGCGCCGAGGGCGCCGCCGTCGAGGAGATCGGTCAGCTCGGCCGCGCGGGCCCGGTCGGTGAGACCGAGGACGGGGCCGGGGTCGTTGTCGATGCCGCCGCGTACGTCGACCAGCCGCACCACGATGTCGTCGCGCTGGAAGATCGTGCTGCGCAGCACCGGGCCCTGCGGGTCGTCCGCCGCCGCCTCGTCCTGCCGGGCCAGCAGCTCGGCCAGCCGCAGCCCGCAGCCCTCACGGGCCGGGTAGTACAGCGCGTGCCGTACGGCGTCCGGGCTCTCCTGGCCGGCCGTCACATGGTGTACGGCGGGCAGCGCCGCACGGGTGAAGAAGACCCGGGCCGAGTCGGGGTCGTCGAGGTCCCGGTCCTGCTCCAGATAGGGGTTGAGGGCCTCCTCGACGGCCCGTACCTCGGGCTGCCGGGCCACGTGCCGCAGCGCGGCGAGCAGGTCGCCCCGCACCTCGACGGCCCGGACCACCCGGTTGCCGTGCATGAACAGGGAGGTGCGGCACAGCCGGGTGGTGTCGTCGACCCTCGCCTCCGGCGAGGCGTAGTCGGCGAGGATCCTCGCGACCTTCTCCTCGCTGCCCGGCTTCACGGTGAAGGTGAGCGCGTGCCGGATCAGACCGTCGCCGATCCGGGGCGAGGTCTGCAGCCGGCGCTCGCCCGCGTCCGCCCGGACGGCCGGGCCGCCGGTCTCGCGGACGATGTGGAAGCGCAGCGAACGGGTGTCCCGGACGCAGTCGTGCAGCGGGCGCACCATCTGCACGTGCTCCTCGCTGTTCACCCAGGTGAGGAACGGCGGGGCGCTCTCCCACTCGCTGGTGATCAGCCATTGGGAGGGGTTCTCGATCGACTGGCACAGCTGGTCGCTGACATGCCCGGGGACGGACGCGACCTGGTTGCACAGCTGCTCGTACGCCTCCAGGAACTGCTGCTGGGCCCCGTCGTAGACGTCCACGAGGAGGACGACCCGGAGCCGGGAGCCGTCGAAGACGGACTGGGAGACACGCTGCGAGACCTGTCGCTTCAGTGTCTGGGAAAGCCGTTCGGACGTGGTGGTCATCCTGCGCACATCTCCTCGGTGGGGGGCAGAGACGGACGGGACGTCGGCCGGGGCGGCGCGACATCACGTCGGCGTGCCTCGATCCTGAGCCCGCCCCCTCCGGCGCGCGACTCGTATGCACTGCGCGGGTGACCGGTGCACCGCGCGGGTGACCGGCCGGGCCGCGTGGGGTGACCGGCCGGGCCGGCACGCGGCCCGGCCGGTCACGGCGGCTATCGCGCCCGGCACGGGTCAGGCCACGCTTCCGGCGGCCTTCTTGCGGCGCGCCGCGTACAGCCCGGTGCCGGCGACGGCGAGGACGGCCAGGCCGCCCGCGGTCACGGCCGGCGCGGCGAGCCCGCCGCCCCCGGTGTGCACGCCACCGCTGGGCTTCTCGTGCCCGCCGCCCCAGGACCCCTTGTCCTGCTTCTCGCTCCAGGAGCCCGCGTCCTGCTTGGCGGTCCCGGAGGTCTCCTCCTGCTTGGCGGTCCCGGAGCCGGTGTCCTGCTTGCCGCTCCAGGAGTTCTCCTCCTGCTTCGCGGTGCCGGCGGCCGGGTCCTGCTTCACGGCGCCGGCGCTGTCGTCCTGCCGGGCGGGGCCGTCGGTGCCGTTGTCCGGCCCCTTGTCCTGCTCCTTGCTGTAGGAGGAGTCGGCCTCGTCCCAGCCGCCGGACGCGTACGCGCCGGGTGCGCCGAGTACGAGGACGGCCGAGGCCGCCGCGGTGGCCATGAGCGTGCGGGCAGAGCGCATCTGACGATCCTTCCGTCGACGGGCGGGCTGCCGACGTCTCGTCAGCTGGGGTGTCCCGCCCCCGACGTGATCCACCGTCAGCCAGCCGACTCCCCGTCACCACTCAAGACGATCACTCGGGTGAACCCGCCCGCCCCGGCAGGCGAGTTCACGACGTGCGCGGCGGGCGCGTCCTCGACGGGACGGGGTCAGCCCCTCGCCAGCAGCGTGGTCAGGACCTCGCGCAGGGCCGCCTCGGCGTCCGGGACCGGGCCGGGCGAGCGCCAGGCCACGAACCCGTCGGGCCGCACGAGCACGGCACCGCCGGCCGTCGTCCCGTGGACGGCCGCCCAGTCGGCGTCGCCCTCGGGCGTCAGCTCGGCGTCGGGGCCCGCGCCGAAGCGGTACGAGACCAGCGGCACGGACATCGCCTCCGCGAGACGGCGGGCGGCGGCGTGCCAGCCGCCGGACGCGTCCGGGTCTCCGGCCGCGTCGCTGAGCAGCACGAGCGAGCGCTCGTAGAGGTCCAGCGTGGACACGGACTCCCCTCGGTGACGTACCGCCAGGTGGGGTGCCCTGCTGCCGGGTTCGCCGGAGAGGTCGAGGCGTTCGGGGACGACCGGGGTGGCCGGGTCGGTGCCGAGGACGGCGCCGCGCGGGTAGCGGTAGCCGAGGGCCACGTCGAGGATGCCGCGCTGCGGGCCGCCGCCCCCGCCGACACCGGGGGCCGGGGCGAACCCGGGGTGGCTGTGCTCGACCGAGCGGGCGGCGGCACGGGCGCTGGTCGCCTCCGCCACCGGGCGGCGCTCGGCGTCGTACGAGTCGAGCAGGCCCTCACCCGCCCAGCCGCCGAGCACGGCCGCCAGCTTCCAGGCGAGGTTGTGGGCGTCCTGGATACCGGTGTTGGAGCCGAACGCGCCGGTCGGGGACATCTCGTGGGCCGAGTCGCCGGCCAGGAAGACCCGCCCCGACCGGTAGCCGCGGGCGACCCGCTGGGCCGCGTGCCACGGGGCCTTGCCGGTGATCTCGACGTCGAGGTCGTCCACGCCGACCGCGCGGCGGATGTGCGCGACGCACCGCTCCTCGGTGAACTCCTCCAGGGTTTCGCCCTGTTCGGGGTGCCAGGGGGCGTGGAAGACCCAGTTCTCCTCGTTGTCCACGGGCAGCAGCGCCCCGTCGGCGTCCGGGTTCGTCAGATAGCAGACGATGAACCGGCGGTCGCCCACGACACCGGCGAGGGCGCGGGAGCGGAAGGTGACGCTGACGTTGTGGAACAGGTCGCCGGGGCCGCTCTGGCCGATGCCGAGCTGTTCGCGGATCGGGGAGCGGGGGCCGTCGGCGGCGACGAGGTGGTCGGCGCGGATCGTGGTGTGCTCGCCCGTCTCCCGGCTCTTGACGATCGCCGTGACACCGGTGGGGTCGCTCTCGAACGACAGCAGTTCGGTGCCGTAGCGCAGATCGCCGCCGAGCCGCTCGGCGTGCTCCAGCAGCACCGGCTCCAGGTCGTTCTGGCTGCACAGGCACCAGGAGCTGGGGCTGAACCGGGCGAGGCCGCCGCCCGCGTCGATCTGCTTGAAGAGCCACTCGCCCGCGTCGCCGACCAGGGTGGGCGTCTGCAGGATGCCGTGGTTGTCGGCGAGGGTGGCGGCGGCCTCGCGGATACCGGGCTCGACTCCCGCCGTACGGAACAGCTCCATCGTGCGGACGTTGTTGCCCCGGCCGCGTGGATGGATGGAGGTGCCGGTGTGCCGCTCGACCAGGGTGTGCGGCACGCCCAGCCGGCCCAGGAACACCGAGGTCGACAGGCCGACGAGGGACCCGCCGACGATGAGGACCGGGACGTGGTGGGTGGGGGTGCCGGTGGGGTCGGTCCGATCAGGGTTCTGCTGCATCGGTTTCCTCGCGTTCATCGCTCAACTCCAGCGCGTCGTGTCCGCCGACTCGGTCGGGTAGGGCCGGGGGCTTCATCCATGCCCCGCACCGGGATTCCGGGACCGGGCTTCACCCGCTTAGGGGCCGACTCACGGGGCGGATTCACGGGGCCGACCGCTCAGGTACTCGGGTGCGGCTGAGTACCTGCGCTCTGGGTGGGGAAGCGGCGGGCCGGGAAGCTGGGTTCATGAACCGACGACTTCCGAAAACCGTCTCCCGGCTGCTCCCGGCCCTGGTGACGGCCGTGGCCTCGCTCACCCTCTGGGCCGTCTGGCTGGGCTGGGACCAGCGGCGTGATCTGCGTCCTGACGGTTCGTCGACCGGCCCGTACGAAGCGTGGCAGGTCGTCGGTCTGGTGCTGACGCTGCTGCTGCCGCTGTACTGGGCCGCTTCCCGGCGGCACATCCTCGGCGCGGTCGCCGGCACCACGATCGGCCTGACCGCCGCCTCCTTCTACGACTGGTCGGACGACGCCAGCGGCCTGTTCGTCATCGGCGTCACGATGGTGATGCTGGGGAGCGTCGCGGCGACCACGGGGGTCTCGTTCCTGATCGCGGCGATGGGGCCTCGGCTCACCAGGCGGCTCGCGTTGTAGGCCGACGGGTGGCGGCGCCGGTTGGACCTCGTGCAGAGGTGCGCGTCCGGAGAGGGCGTGGGGTGTGCAGCGGGATCCTCACACGAGAGCGGTCCTGCCCCATACCCTGACAAGGTCGGGGCGTTCAGAGAGGGGCGAGGCTGTGTCGTCTGAAGCTGCTACTCCGGATCCGTATGCCGATCCGCTGGTCTTCGGCCAACGCCTGCAGATCCTGCGTACCCGCCGGGGGATGACACGCGACCAGCTGGGCGGGCTGCTCGGCAAGACCGGGTCCTGGGTCAAGGGCATCGAGACCGGGCGTCTGAAGACGCCCAAGCTGGAGATAGTCCTCCGTATCGCCGAGTTGCTGCGCGTCCGTGATCTGTCGGACCTCACCGGCGATCAGTCCGTACGCGTCGCCCTGTTCGCTGGCCCCGGTCACCCCCGACTCGCCGCGGTCAAGGCAGCGGTCGATGCCTTCCCTCTCACGACACAGCGGGAGGCGCCCCCGGCCGTGCACCTTCGGGCGCGGCTCGCCCGCGCCTGGAAGGCCCGGCACGAGGCGCCCAACCACCGTGAGGTGATCGGCGCGTTGCTGCCGGACCTGATCCGGGACGCCCAACTCGCCGTGCGACAGGCCGAGATCGCGCCGGATCGCAGGGCGGCGCAGTCCGTGTTGGCCGAGGTCTACTCGCTGTGCCAGTTCTTCGTGGCCTTTCAGCCGGACGCCGCCCTGCTGTGGCGCGTCGTCGACCGGGGACTCGTCGCCGCGCAGGAGTCTGAGGACCCGCACACCATCGGGGTGGCCGCCTGGCTGGCGGCGCAGGCGCACCGAGACTCGGGACCAGCGCACTTCGACACTGCCGACGCGGTCAATCTGGCGACCCTGGCCTACCTCGAACCTCTCCTTCCCGATGCCTCGGACGATGTCCTCGCCATCACGGGCGCCCTCACCTTCGAGGCCGGCTACACGGCGGCCCGACGGGCGGAGACCGGTACTGCCTGGCGATACTGGGACCGTGCGCGCGCGATGGCGAAGACGCTTCCGGAGGACTACTACCACCCCGTGACGTCGTTCTCCCGCGCCATCATGGGGGCGCACGCGGTCACCGTCGCTGTGGAACTACGCCAGGGTGGCGAATCCGTACGGCAGGCCGCGGCTGCGGACGCGGTCACGATCAGATCGAGGCCGCGACGGGCCCGGCACCGCATCGAGGAAGCTCGCGGCTACCAGCTCGACGCCCAACCCGATGTCGCTCTCGCCGCGCTGGAGAAGGCACACGAGGCGGCACCGGAGACGATCAAGTACAACGGATACGCGAAGCGCATCGTCCTCGAAGAAGCCGAATCCAAAGATCAGGCACGTCGCCGCCGCGCGTCTCAACTCGCTGTGAAGATCGGGCTCTTGGCTGCCTGATGGTAGGGGCACAATCTGTGCCCCTACTTCCTTCTCACCGCGCCTAGGGTCGAAGACCACGAAGACCCCGGCGACCGCTGACGACGGTCCCGGGGCGTGGCCGACGCTGCGAAGGAGCGCCAACATGCGATTCGTATCACAGGCATTCGAACGGGTGAGAGCCCTACTGTTCGAGCCTCGGAAATCAGGCCCGCACTCCCGCCACGACCATCCCGCCAAGGCGCGCGTGTATGCGGTGCAGCCATCGCCGGGCAGATGCGCCCCGGTCCCCGCGTTTACATGCTCGTGTCGGGCTGGAGGTGGCCCCGCCTCACTGGACGTCGGACACCCCCTAGCGCGGACATGCGTCCTCCCGCCTGAAAAACGCCAAAATATCTTGCGCGTAGATGAACTCACGGGGGTGAGCCGATGACCGGTCGAACGGGCGAGTCCCGCGCGCGGAACACCGAACTGCCCATGCTCCGCGCCTACCGCCTGTGGTTCGAGCACACGAAGAGGTGCGCCGACTGCAAGGGCAGGCCCAAGGCGCAGGACGGCTGCGAGACCGGACGGGAACTGTGGGGGGCGTACCGTCTGGTGCGCATCGGGAGGACGCCATGAGCTGGGACATTGAACGGACTCCGGGTAGTCGTGTGCACCGTATTGACGATGGCCGAGTGGTCGTTCCCCTACGACTGTCCCGCAGCGGACAGCATGCGACGGACACCGAACTTCTGCTCTCCCTGACCGACGCCGAGCACCTGCACGCCGCCCTGTGTCGCGCCCTCGACGGACACCCGGCGCCTCCGTCCGCGCCGGACTGCCGCGATGAAGGTGAGGCCGAGCCTGTCCACGTGCATAGGACCGACGAGGAGACGTGGTGACTCGCTCGCTCATTACGGCGGCTGAATGGACACTGGGATCGGACGCTGGAGATGACATCCCGGAAGTCGTCCATTCCGTGGTGTGTCTGTCCTGCGGTGCGGCATCGGCGGCCGAGGACAACGACCGGCTGCCCGTCGAGGTCTGGGCTCTCAAGCACACAGGACTCAACCCTGATCACCGGCGATTCACGGCCAGAGCAGAGACGTTCTGGGCCGTGACTCCGGCAGAGGGCAACCCGTACAGAGAGAAGGACGCGCAGAGCACCCGGGCACCAGGGTAAGCGCTCACGCCGCACCCGATAGCTGTCCGGATCGATCTCTCGCCCCCAACTGGCCGAGCTCCGAGGCCATGTTGGGGGCGCCGCGCTGTGTGCGGTTCGCGCCTGTCCGCCCTGCGCTCTGCTGTCTCTCGTGACGCGGAGTCAGAAGCGGTCATGGAGCCAGGACAGGAGCCAGCCGCAGGCGGAGGCACCGAGGGCCGTGGTGGCGCCGGCGATCAGCCCGTTGAGCGCGGTCCGGGACAGTCTCGGCGTGCGGCGGCGCTCGCAGCGGGGGGTCTTGCTCATTGCTCTGCTCCTTGAGGTGCGCGGACCACCGTGGCCCTGGGCACAGGTGGGGTTTCGTGGTTCGGCCGCGTCCGGGTGCGGACAACTGACAGCATGAGCACGCCGAGAATTTGTGCGAAAGCTGCAACTACTGTTGTGAGCAGGAATTTTGAGGGACTGTCCATGACATCGGCTCCGCAAGGGAGCGCGCCGGGGCGACGCCGAGGGCGTCCGCTGAAGGAACTCGATCCCGATCTCGGCCCGGCCGTACGGCTCTGGGCGACGTACGCGCGCGACGCGGTTGGGGAGTCGTGGCCGTCGCGTCAGGACGCGGCACGGGCGCTGGCCACGGAGAAGTCCGAACTGTCCCGGATTCTGGCAGGTAAGTTCATGCCGCCGAAGGAGTGGCTGACGGGACTCCACGAAGCCCGTGAGCGTGAGGCAGGAGTGCCGGTCGAGCCGTCGAGGAAGGCGTACGCCTTCGGCCTCTACATGGACGCGCTGAAGGAGTTTGAGGATGAGGCCGCGAGGCGGCCCGCAGGCAAGAAGCCGTACCAACAGCGATGGACCCGCTACGACCTGGAGCGGAAGTTGGAGGTGGCCAGGGACAGACAGCAGGTCCTGGAGACCGAACTGGCAGACGCGCGCAGACAGCAGGTCGAACTCGACACCACTGTGGCCGGTCTCCACCGGCAACTGGAGACCGCCCGGGAGGCCGGGACGCAGGACCTGCGCCGGCGGAACGAGTGGCAGCAGCGGCAGTTGGAAGCGGCCTCCGCGTTTGTGCGCGACCTCGAACACCGGCTGCGGGGAAGTGAACAGCAGCGTGAGGAGATGGCCCGCACCACCGGTCACCTGGAGGCCGAGATCAGGGTGCTCCAGGGCCAGGTGGCACGCCTCATCGAGGAGGCCGAGCCCGCGAGGCATGAGCGTGAACCCGCGCTGACGGCTGTCATGGCCGGCCGGGCCGAGGGAAACGGAGACAGGGGCGCAGGCGCGGGACAGCGTGACGGCCGTGGTTCTGGGGGACGAACGTACTCACCCTCCACGGGGACTACGGGCACTTTATATAGGAAGCCCCCTTACTTCACCGTATGGAGGCTGATCGGTTTCCTGCTTGCCGCGACTGCCCTGGTGGCGGGCCTGTACCTGTCCCTGGCGCCGTACCAGGATCTTCGCGCATACCAGCGAGCACAGCCGTGCGTGACAACCGTCGAGGATGCGACGACCGCGGACTGCATCAGTCAGGAGACCGGGAGAGTCGCGCAGAAGGATGCCTACGAAGAGGGCAGCAAGGACCAGAAGAAGACCGTCTACAAGTTGGTGGTCGAGCGAGCCTCGGGGAGCTTTGAGGCATTCGAGGTCGACGGCGAGGTCTACAGCGCGGCCCAGGAGGGCAGCGCGGCGGCTCTCAAGACTTGGCACGGTCGCGTGATCGAGATCGCTGTCGGGGAAGAAGTGTTTGAATTGGCGCCCATGGGCGTGGATTTCGCCTGGAGAATCGGCCTCGCCTGGGCGGGACTCGGGCTCCTCCTCTGGTCGCTCCTGGGAGACAGGAGGTTTGGCCGCTTCTATGGGCTGAGCGTGTTCAGGGTCGCCGGATGGGGATGGATCGGATACTCCTTCTGGCTGTTCGCCGAGGAGGGGATGGGCAGAGGATCCGTCGACCTCGTAGCCGTCGCGAGCGCGGCCTGCTTCTTTCTCCTAGGTGCATGGTTCCTCTTCCTGTTCAGCTGGAGTACGCGTGGTCCGAGGTCGCCGCTGTGGCGGAGGGAGGGAAGGATCGCTCTACGGCGTCGTCGGAGAACGCCTCTGGGAGGCATCCGTCGTCTGTGACGCTCTAAGTCGTCGAGCTTGCCTGGCGTGACCACCGGCGTCGTAGGAGTTCAGCGGGCGTCGTAGGCCTCCGGGTCGAAGCGGGCCAGGCGGCGGCGCATACGGCCCGTCGACCAGGGCCAGCTGAAGCTGTTGACGCCGTTGACGTCGAGGTAGTAGCTGGAGCAGCCGCCCGCGTTGTAGACGGTGGAGGGGAGTGCCTGCTGGACCTCCGCGTGGAACGCGGCCTGGACTTCGGGGCGTACGTCCATGCTGGTCCAGCCCGCGCTGCGGAAGTGGCGTATCGCGCCCGCCACGTAGGCCAGTTGGGCTTCGAGGACGGCGTACGCGGAGGAGTGGCCGGTGCCGAGATGCGGGCCGAGGAGGACGAACGCGTTCGGGAAGCCGCTGACGGTGGTGCCGAGGTAGGCGTCCGGGCTGCCCTTCCAGTGGTCGTCCAGGCTGGTGCCGTCGGCGTCGAACACCCGGCCGCCGATGGGCATGTCGAGGATGTGGAAGCCGGTGCCCAGGACGATCGTGTCGACGTCGGCGCGGCTGCCGTCGGCGCCGATGATCCGGCCGCCCTCGACGGCCTTCACCGCCGTCGCGTGGACGGTGACGTTGGGCCTGGTCAGGGCCGGATAGTAGGTGTTGGAGAGCAGGAGCCGCTTGCAGCCCAGGGTGTAGTCGGGGGTGAGCGCCCGCCGCAGGGCCCGGTCCTTGACGGTGGCCCGGAGGTGCAGCGTGCCGATCTTCTGCACGGCCCGCAGCAGCGCCGGGTGGCGGAAGCCGACGCCGAGGGCCTCCAGGGCCGCGTACTCCGCCGCGCGCAGGGCCCGTTGGGCGCCGGGGACGGTCCGCAGCAGCCGGCGTTCGGCGTGCGGCACCGGGTGGTCGGGCTTGGGCAGCACCCACTGCGCGGTGCGCTGGAACAGATGCAGCCGGCCCACGCGCGGCTGGATCGCGGGCACGAACTGCACCGCCGAGGCGCCGCTGCCGACGACGGCCACCCGGGCGCCGGTGAGGTCGTGGTCGTGGCGCCAGCGCGAGGAGTGGAAGACCTCGCCGGGGAAGTCGGCGAGGCCCGGGATGTCGGGGAGCAGCGGCTCGTGCCAGGGGCCGGCCGCCGAGATCAGGAAGCGGGCGGAGTAGGTGCCGCGGCTCGTCTCGACGTGCCAGCGGGCGTCGGCCGGCTTCCACTGCGCCCGGGTGACCTCGGTGCCGTAGCGGATGAGGGGCGTGATGCCGTACGCGGCGGCCGTGTTCCGGAGGTACGACCGGATCTCCGGCTGGCCGGCGAAGGCCCGCGTCCACTCCGGGTTGGGCGCGAACGAGTACGAGTACAGGGCGGAGGGCACGTCACAGGCACAGCCCGGGTACGTGTTGTCCCGCCAGGTGCCGCCCAGGTCGGCCGCCTTCTCGACGACCACCAGATCGTCCACCCCCGCCTCGCGCAGCTTGATCGCCGCGCCTATGCCGGAGAGGCCGCTGCCGATGATCAGGGCGTCGGTGTGGTGGGTTTCGTGGGTGATGGTCGCGGGTGGGTGGTGGGGGCCGCCGGTGGCGCGGGGGAGGTCCGGTAGGTCGGGTGGGTCGGGGTGCTCCTGGCCCTCGGGGTTTTCGGGCTGCGGCATCGTTCAGGCTCCTGTTCGGGCGTCGGCGGTTGAGGCGGCCTCGCGGCCGGCGTCGGGGGCGGCTTCGCGTACGGCCTCGCGGACGTGGGTGCGGGTGGTGCGTAGGGCGGTTTCCAGGACGGTGAGGCGGCGGCGGGGGTCCATGAAGTTGCCGCCCATCACGGCCAGGTCGGCGGCGGTGGGCTCGACGCGGACGACGCGGGTGCCCGTCGCCCGCAGCGCGGCGCACTCCGCGTCGAGGGCGCGGGTCATGACGCGGCGCAGCAGCGCCTCCGCCCGGCCGAGGCCCCGGCGCGGTCCGGGGGAACGGGAGCTCATCGGCGCGATCACGTACACCTCGTCGAGCCCGCTCGGGACCAGGAGGTCGGCGGAGGCGGTGGAGAGGATGCCGCCGTCGGCGTAACGGCGGCCCGCGACGCGTACGGGCGGGAACCAGCCCGGCACCGCCCAGGACGCCCGGAGCGCGTCCCGCAGGGCCGTCGGGCGGGTGTCGGGATGGCCGAAGACGGTACGGCGGCCCGTGTCGAAGTCGGTCGCCACCAGCCAGGTCGCCGGATGCGGGACCCACTGCCCGGCGGGGGCGAGGGAGTCCGCGAGGGCCGCCAGCCACCGGGCGTCTCCGCGGCCCTGGGGGAGGAGGCCGGAGAGTCCGGCCAGGGTGGGGGCGGTACGGCGCAGGGCGCGGCGGGCCAGCCCGGGGGAGCCGAGGAAGGCGGCGGGCCGGGGCGGCAGCGCCCGGGGGGCGGAGGCGAAGTGCCGGAGAAGCTCGGGGCGGGCGTCCCGGCGGCCCAGCTGCGCAGCCAGCAGGTCGTCGACGCCGACGCCCGCGCCCAGCAGGGCCGCCACCTCGGCCCCGGCGGAGGTGCCCACCAGGACCTCCGCCTCGCGCGGGTCCCAGCCCGTGGCTTGTTGCAGCGAGTGCAGGGCGGCGATCGTCCAGGCCGCGCCGAGCGTGCCGCCGCAGCCGAGGACGAGGCCTCGGGAGGGGTGAGAGGGGTGAGAGGGGGTTGTGCGCGTGCTCGAAGCGTTCACCGCGTCCACATCCAGGTACTCAGGAGATCCAGATACCAATGAGATCCGGATACTAGTGGTATCCGAAATGCATGGACAGCCCCTGGACCCAGCCCCTGGACAGCCCTGGACAGCCCCTGGGGGAGACGGGGCCGGAGATAGGATCCGGGAGCCTTTTCGAGAGCCGCCGGAGAGGAAGCCGGAGGGGGAAAGAAGGAGAGGAAGCGCGACATGGCCCGTCTCAGCCGCGTCGAGAGTCAGGGACGTACGCGCGAGCGGCTCGTCGCCACCGCGCGGCAGCTGTTCCTCGCCCATGGCTACGCCGCCACCTCGCTCAGCGATGTCGCGGAGACGGCCGGCTACTCCAAGGGCGCCGTCTACTCCAACTTCCGCAGCAAGGACCATCTGTGCCTGGCCGCGCTGGACGACATCCGGGCCGAGCAGCTGGGGCTGCTCACGGACGCCGTCATGGGCGAGGCCGGGATCGAGGACCGGCTGACGGCGTTCGCCGCGTGGGCCGAGGCGCACATCGGCGACGAGGCGTGGACCACGCTGGAGGTCGAGTTCCTCACCAGCGCGCGGCACGACGAGGAGCTGCGGGCCGAGATCGCCGTACGGGTCGCGGTGATCCGTGAGGCCCTGGCCCAGCTGCTCGACGCGCTCGCCCTGGAGCTGGGTGTCACCCCGGCCATGCCCGCCGACCGGGCCGCGATGACCCTGCTCAGCCTGGGGATAGGGCTGGGCGTCCAGCGCGTCGCCGACCCGGGCGTGCCCACCGCCGTACTGACGGAGACGCTGCGGCTGGTCCTGCGGATGGACGACCGGGCGACCGACTAGCCGGGGCCGGGTGGCCTGGTGATCGATGGGCCGGGTGGCTCACGCCCGCCCCCGTGACTCCGCCGCGCGGCGGGCCAGGGAGTCGAAGACCACCGCGACGAGCAGCACGCCACCCGTGATCATGAACTGGACGGCGGGCTGGACCCCGAGCAGCGCCATGCCCGAGGCGATCGACTGGATGATGAGGACGCCCAGCAGCGCGGACCAGGTCGAGCCCCGGCCGCCGAAGAGGCTGGTGCCGCCGATGACGGCGGCGGCGATGGCGTTGATCAGCAGCATCCCGGAGCCCGGGACCTGCGTCGCCGAGGTGAGCCGCGAGGCGACGAACAGTCCGCCGACCGCCGCCAGCGTCCCCGACACGACGAACACCCAGATCCGTACGCGCGACACGTCCACGCCGGACCGCTGGGCCGCCTCCACCCCGCTGCCCAGCGCGAGGACCCGGCGGCCGTGGACCGTACGGCGCAGGAAGAGGTCGGAGGCGACGATGACCACGAGGAAGATCAGCAGCGCCAGCGGCAGGCCTTCGAACCGGCCCAGCACGGCGACCGTGGCGAACGACACCAGCGCGAGCAGCGCCGCGCGCACCCAGATCTCGCCCCGTGCCCGGCACGGCATCCCGGCGGCGGCGCGGCGGGCGCGGTCGCGGTGGCAGAGGAGGAGGTAGACGACCGGGCCGAGCGCGGCCAGGCCGTAGGTGACGGCGGGGGAGCTGAAGGAGAGACTGGTCAGGTCCGCCACCATGCCGTCGTCGCTGAAGCTGATGGAGCTCTCCGGGCCGAGGAGATAGAGCATCAGGCCGTTCCAGGCCAGCAGGCCCGCGAGGGTGACGACGAACGCGGGTACGCCGATCTTGGTGAACACGAACCCGTGGAGCGCCCCGGCCGCCGCGCCGCAGGACACCGCGACGAGCACGGCGAGGCCCTCCGGCATGCCCTGGTTGACGTTCAGCGCCGCGAACATGGCGCCGGAGAGGCCCGCCAGCGAGCCCACCGAGAGATCGATCTCGCCGATCAGCAGGACGAAGACGACGCCGACGGCGACCATGCCGGTGCCCACGATCTCCACGCTGAGGACGGACAGATTGCGCGGGGAGAGGAAGTTCTCGTTGAGGCTCTGGAAGACGATCCAGGTCACGGCGAGCGCGAGCAGGGCGGGCGCCGGGCCCAGCTCGCCCTCGCGCACCCGGCGGCGCACGGCGTGGGCGTACGCGCGGGGGCGCTCGCCGTACCACCGGTGCCTGTCGTGCGATGGGTGCGCGTGGTCCTGCGGGCCCCCGTGGTCCCGAGGGCCCTCCGCTCCGCTCCCCCTCACGGCCATGTCTCCTCCGGGTCGGTCGGGCGGTGGCCCGCGGTGTTGTCCACCGCGCCGGTGATGGAGGAGATGATCTGTTCCTGGGAGGTCGTGCTGACGTCGAACACGCCGTTGTTGCGGCCGAGGCGCAGTACGGCGATCCGGTCGGCGACGGCCTTGATGTCCCCCATGTTGTGGCTGATGAGGAGCACTCCGGTGCCCCGGTCGCGCAGTTCCTCGATGAGGTCGAGGAGCTGATTGGTCTGTTCGAGGCCGAGGGAGGCCGTGGGCTCGTCCAGCAGGAGCAGCCGGGGCGCGGTGACGAAGGAGCGGGTGATCGCGACGACCTGCCGCTGCCCGCCGGAGAGCGTGGCGAGCGGGACGCGTACGTCGGGGATGCGGATGGAGAGCGTGCGCAGCAGCTCACGGGTCCGGCGCTCCATCTCCACCTCGTCGAGGACGCCGAACCGGTGGATCTCCCGGCCGAGGAAGAGGTTGCCCACGACGTCGAGGTTCCCGCACATGGCGAGGTCCTGGTAGACGGCCGCGATGCCGAGGAGCTGGGCGTCCTGGGGGCGTCGGATCTGGACGGCCCGGCCCTCCCACTCGATCACGCCCTTGTCGGCGGGGCCGACCCCCGAGATCACCTTGACCAGGGTGGACTTCCCGGCGGCGTTGTCGCCGACCAGCGCGACCACCTCACCGGCCCTGATCTCCAGCTCGACGTCCACCAGCGCCTGGACGGCGGCGAAGCGCTTGGAGACGCCGCGCAACGCCAGCAAGGGCTGAACCACCGGGCCACCTCCTGGATGGGGGTCATGGGGTGAGTCCCGCTCTGTCGCAGGCGGGCCGGAGCTTCGGGGTGCATATCTGGTCGATGGTGTACATACCGTCCTTCACCAGAGTGTCCTTGATGTTGTCGACGGTCACCGAGACCGACGGGAGGAGGACGGCCGGGATGTCCTTGTCGGTGGGGCTGTCGACGGTGCCGGTGGCGATGGAGTCGACCGGCTCGTCCCGGCCGAGCGCGACCGCCATCTCGACGGCCGCGTCGGCGGCGGGCTCGAACGGCTTGTAGATGGTCATGTACTGGCTGCCCCGCACGATGCGCTGAACGGCGGCGAGGTCGGCGTCCTGCCCGGTGACCGGCGGCAGCGGCCGTACGGCGCTGGCGTTGAGGGCGGAGACCACGGCGCCGGCGAGGCTGTCGTTGGCGGCGAGGACACCGTCGATGTTGTTCGCGCCGAGGGCGGAGATGGCGCCGCTCATGTTCACGTAGCCGTTCTCGGGGCGCCAGCCGACGGTGTCGTACGACTTGCCGATCCGCACCTTGCCCTCCAGGACGGAGAGCGCGCCGCGTTTGTACCAGCCGGCGTTGGGGTCGGTCGTGGCGCCGTTCATCATGACGATCTGGCCGCCGTCCGCCTTGTCGCCCATGGCCTTCAGGAGCGCCTCGGCCTGGAGTCTGCCGACGATCTCGCCGTCGAAGGTGACGTAACCGGAGATGGGGCCCTGGGCGAGCCGGTCGTAGGCGACGACCGGGATGCCGGCCCGTTCGGCGGCCTCGACCGAGGAGCGCAGTGCCTTGGGGTCGATGGCGGCGACGATCAGGACGTCCACGCCCCGGGTGATCATGGCGTCGAGCTGCTGGCGCTGGACCGCGGGTTCGGCGGTGGCGGCGACGGTGGCCGCCGGGCAGTCCGGGCACAGCTCCTTGAGCCGCTTCTCGATCAGGGGTCTGTCGAACTGTCCGAAGCGGGAGGCTCCGCCGCCCGGGAGCAGTACGCCCACGGTGAGGCTTTCGCCCCCGCTTCCGCTGCCCCCGCCCTCGCTCCCGCCCCCGCCCCCGCCACATGCACCGGTCAGGACCAGACCGGCGGCGACCGCGAACGCCGCGCCCGCCCGGCTGAGGGACCTACGTTTCACGGCCGCGTGGCCGACGCCGAGACCCATGGTCGGTTCCTTAGAAAAATTGCCCGATCTTACTCACTCTTGCACCGTTATGGACGCCTCTCCTCCAGCGTAGTCAAGAGGAGGGAGAGGAGGGAAAGGAGCGGGCTCGCGACAGGGCGTTCCGTGTCGCCGGAGGGCGTTCCGTGTCCCCGAGGGGCGGGGGTTCGTTGGGGCGGGCATGAAGAAGATCATGACGCTGGCCCTTCTGCCCGCCGCCGCCCTCGCCCTCGCCTCCCCCGCCCAGGCCGACGCCTCCGCCGACCACGACAGCAACTTCGGCCCCGGCGTGAACGCCGCGAACAACTGGAACTTCAGCGCCGCGGCCGTCTGCTTCCAGGAACTCGCCGTCGTCCCGGTCGGCGGCGAGTGGACCGGCAACACGACGAACCACTGCGCGAACGGCAATGTGCTGAACCACGCGCGCTGACGGGGGCCGGTCGGGGGCGGTCCGGGCGAGGTCGCGGGTTGCGGGGGCCGGGCGAGGCGCTGAGCATGGGCCGGGGGAGCCGCGACGGAGGCCGGTGTCGGTATGAATGCGAACCGTGCGACGAGTGCCACCAAAAGGACCGACGACGACCGCCCCCTCCGCTGTCTGGTGACCGGTGCCACCGGTTATCTCGGTGGGCGGCTGGTGCCGGAGTTGCTGGAGGCCGGGTACGGGGTGCGGTGTCTGGCGCGGTCGCCGGGGAAGTTGCGGGATCATCCGTGGGTCGGGCGGGTGGAGGTGGTGGGTGGGGATGTGACCGACGCGGAGTCCGTGGGCGCGGCCATGGAGGGTGTGGACGTCGCGTACTACCTGGTGCACGCGCTGGGTACCGGGCGCGGGTTCGAGGAGACCGACCGGCGCGCGGCCCGGATCTTCGGGGAGCGGGCGCGTGCGGCGGGCGTACGGCGGATCGTCTACCTCGGCGGACTGACCCCGGCCGGGGTGCCCGAACACGAGCTCTCGCCGCATCTGCGGTCCCGCGCCGAGGTGGGCCGGGTGCTGCTGGCCTCGGGCGTCCCCACCGCCGTACTCCGGGCCGCTGTGATCATCGGTTCGGGCTCGGCGTCGTTCGAGATGCTGCGCCATCTGACCGAGCGGCTGCCCGTGATGGTGACCCCGAGCTGGGTGCGCACCCGTATCCAGCCGATCGCCGTCCGCGATGTGCTCCGCCTCCTCGTGGGCTGCGCGGGGCTGCCGGACGAGGTGAACCGTACGTTCGACATCGGCGGGCCCGACGTCGTCACGTACGAGGAGATGATGCGGCGGTACGCGGCCGTCGCGGAGCTGCCGAAACGGGTGATCGTGCCGGTGCCGCCGCTCACGCCCCGGTTGTCGAGCCTGTGGGTCGGGCTGGTCACGCCGGTGCCGGGAGCCCTCGCCCGTCCGCTCGTCGAGTCGCTGAAGCACGAGGTGGTGTGCGGCGAGCGGGACATCGTCCGGTACGTGCCGGACCCGCCGGAGGGGCCCGTCGGGCTCGACCGGGCGATCGCGCTGGCCCTGCGGCGGGTGCGGGACGCGGACGTCGCCACCCGCTGGTCCTCGGCCTCCACGCCGCGCGCCCCCAGCGACCCGCTGCCCACCGACCCCGACTGGGCGGGCGGCAGCCTCTACTCCGACCACCGCGAACGCACGGTCGCGGCGTCGCCGCGCGCGCTGTGGCGGGTGGTGGAGGCGATCGGCGGCGAGAACGGCTGGTACTCCGCGCCCCTGGCCTGGTCCCTGCGCGGCTGGCTCGACCGGCTGGTCGGCGGCGTCGGGCTGCGCCGGGGCCGCCGCGACGCCACCCGGCTGCGGATCGGCGACAGCCTCGACTTCTGGCGGGTGGAGGAGATCGAGCCCGGCCGGCTCCTCCGCCTCCGCGCGGAGATGCGGCTGCCGGGGCTGGCCTGGCTGGAGATGACCGTGGGCCGGGACGGGGAGGGCCGCACGGTCTACCGTCAGCGCGCCCTCTTCCACCCCCACGGCCTCGCCGGGCATGCGTACTGGTGGGGCGTGGCTCCCTTCCATGCCGCTGTCTTCGGGGGGATGGCACGGAACATCGCGGACGCGGCGGAGTCTGTGACCGCCGAGGCCATCGGCCCGGAACCGGTTCGTAGTACCACGCGCTGACGGGCGGTCAGGGGCGATGGGCTCGGGCGTGAGGTGTGCAGCTCGCTCGCCAATAGAAATCAGAGTGCAATCAGAGTACGGTCTGAGTATGGGAATCGCGCACATGGCATCCGAATCGGAATCTGTCTCGTTCACCGATCTGTCCCGGAATCCGAAGGCTGTCGCCGCCAGGGCTGCCGCCCTGGGGTGCCTGCGCGTCACGCACCGGGACGCGCCTGACATGGTGCTGACCACAGCCATACACGCGGAGCGCACCGAAGAGAACCTGACCACCGCCTCTCGGCTGTTCCTTGCCCTGATGAAGCGAGACGACGGCGCCAAGTCACTTCTGCTTGCGCTCCCCGAGGTCTTTCCGTGGGTGCGACACCTGAACGAAGAAGAAGTCCGGGAATTCACGGTCGAGCTCTTGGAAGCGCTGTCCGACGCCGCTGAACTCGGGGCCAGGGAGGCGGTGCACCGAGCGATCGTCTCGTGGCGCGCAACCGCCCGCGTCAACGCCGACCCTGACCAACTCAGGGAAGCGGTCCGTCCACTGAGCGGCGTCGACCTCGGCCCGGTCGAGGTGCACGAGTGAGCCCGAAGAAGGGTGACCGGGTCAGTGTTCCCCCGCTGAACGGCTGGAATGTCATCCACGGGACCACGGAAGCTGCCACCGGTTGGGAGGAGCTTTGCCGGGTGGCACTGCCGAACGCGCATCGCTGCCTGGAGGTCCTTCGCACCGACCCGCTGTCGCGCGCCAACTGGAACCGTCAGCATCAGCTCCGCGGCAGGCACGCCACCAGGGAATGGAAGGGTGCCGAACTGGAACAGTGGGAGTACGAGATCACCAGCGGCGGCCGGGTCCGCTACCTGGTCAGCCCGGACACCTCGACCGTGATCCTGGTGTACGCCTCTCCGCGACACCCGAAGGACACCGAATAGCCCAGTCAGGGCACCTGACGAAGGCCCTCTCCACGGGCTCGTCCGCTCCACAGGCGGAGATCGGGCGCTGCCGGTTGCTCCGGCTCCGCGCGGAGATGCGGCTGCCGGGGCCGGCCGGGCATGCGTATGGGTGGGGCGTGGCTCCCTTCCATGCCGCTGTCTTCGGGGGGATGGCGCGGAACATCGCGGACGCGGCGGAGTCTGTGACCGCCGAGGCCATCGGCCCGGAACCGGTTCGTACTACGCGCTGACGGCGGTCAGGGGGCGCTGGTCTCGGCGGTGGGGCGTGCTCCTACCTTGCCGAGGGCGGGTCCGTATCCCTGTCCGGCTCGGGCAGTCGCATGCCGCGCGACTCGGCCACGCGCAAGGCGTCGGCCAGGCATTCGGTGAGGCGGATCGCGGTGTAGCGCACCTCGGCGTTCGGTGACACCGGATCGGCCAGGAGGCGGCGGGCGCGGGTGAGTACGTCGGCGCCCTCGGTCAGTTGCCGGGTCTCCGTCGTATCCGCCAGTCGTGACATGTATCCGTCCCGGCCGCTCGCGGAGAGAAAGCACGGTTTGCCTTCGGGCGACAGCCAGGGCAGTAGGCGGAGAGTGGTGGAGGTCGGGGGCTGGGGCTCCATCAGACAGCCGCCTTGCCCGCGCCGACGAGGTGCTGGTCGAGGTCGATCCCGAAGTCGGCGGCGAGCACGAGGGCGAGACGGCGGTGCGCCTGCCGGTCATGCTCGTGCGCGTGATTGTGCGAGGGGGCGTGCTCATGGGCGGTGAGGTAGGGGCGGACGAGCCGGTTCTCGGTGCCGTCGAGGGGGAGGTGGCGGCAGTAGGGGGAGCGGTGCGGGGGGAGGGTGGGGCGCGTGCAGCGAGTGGGGGGTTGTCGTACGGCGGTGGGGCGGGGTGTCGAGGGTTGCCGGGCGCCGGCCCGGCGGGTGCCGGTACCGGGGGCGAACAGGAGGCTCAGTCGGTGGGCGGCACGGCGGATAAGCTTCGTCATGTCGGTCTGCTCCAGGTCAAGTCGGTTCAGATCGGCCGCGCCCCGGGAGGTCTAGCCACCTCGCCGGGGTTTTTGGGCGTTCCGCGACAGTGTTGCATCTGGATGCGTTAGGTAGCAATAGGAAGCATAAGGTTGCATGCTGATGTTCCCTCATGTGGTGAGTCGCTACGAGGCGCCTTAGCGTGCACCCATGGCTGATGACCACGACTGGAGGCCTGACCCGGCGAGCCACGTCTACGTGTATCTCCAGGTTGTGCACCACATTGCCGAGCAGATTCGAACGGGGCGTCTGCCCGTGGGCGCGCGGCTCCCTGCTGAGCGCGATCTCGCCGAGCAGTACGGCGTGGCGGTCAACACCGTCCGACGGGCTGTTCGGGACCTTCGTGATCAGGGCCTTGTCATCACGGTCCCCATCAAGGGGACGTTCGTCCGTGCCGAGCAGTCGTCACTCGATGCCTCTGGTGAGGACACGGCCACCGACTGAAGAACTGTGACGACGGTGTACCGGACGTGGTTCTGACCGCCCGAGCGCACGGGAGCATTCAGCCGCGCTCTCGGGCGGCGAACAGCACACGCCGCTACGCGTTGGTCCCGGTGAAGAACAACACGGTGCGGCTGTCCCCCTTGTCGACGACGTGCCCCTTCGGGAGGGCATTGTCGGGAGCGCCGGCCGGATGGATGGTCATGCCTGGTACAGCTGCGCGGTCGGTGCTCCAGTCGGTGATGTGAACGACGAGGTCCCTGGCCAATGCGATTGCGTCGGGTCCGTAGCCGGCGGCGCCAAGTCGTGACGGTCGTTCGAGATCTGTGTTGTCGCGTTCGGCGATCAGGTAGGCGACGGAGCTATCCGATACGAGGGCGGGGCTGCGGCCGGGGATTGCGGGACGTCGTACACCGTTCTCCAGGGCCTGCTTGGTGACTTCGACGCGGCAGACCGTGTCGTCGGAGGCGGTGGCGCGCAGCCAGATGCCATCGAAGGTTTCCTCGTTGCCGACCCGGGCTCGTGACCACAGCTCGGTGAGCGGGGTGGAGAAGACCTCGGCGAGTTGGTCGGGGCCGACGGGCTGGTCCTGGTCGTGGTGGAGGCGGACGGTGCCGTTGGCCAGCCCGGTGGTGCGTTCGCCGTGCTGGCCGATGATGGGGACGAAGCCGCACAGTTCCATGTCGTCGGAGACGAGGGTGTCGCCGTGGCGGGTGAGGGCGACGGAGCGGGTCTGGCCGCGCCAGCGGAGCGGGAGGACGAGTCGGCCGCCGTCGGCGAGTTGCTCCCACCAGGTGGCGGGGACGTCCCAGAGGCCGACGGTGGCGATCATTCGGGTGTAGGGGGCGTGCTCGGGTGCTCCCTTCAGGCCGTCGCGTTCCATGACCCTGACGTGGTCGTAGCCGGTGCGGTTGAGGGCCTCGCGGGCGTGCAGGGCGACGCCGGGGTCGATGTCGATGGTGGTGATCTGGCCGTCGGGGCCGACGAGTTCGGCGAGGAGGGCGGCGTTGTAGCCGGTGCCGGCGCCGATCTCCAGGATGTGGTCGCCGGGCTGCGGGTCGAGTTGGGCGAGCATCATCGCGACGGTGGACGGCACGGAGGCGCAGGACAGGGCGAGCGGGCCGTTGGGGTTGTCCTTGATGGTGACGGCCCGGTTGGTGTAGGCGTCGGCCGGGTCGAGACCCGGCAGGTGGAGGTCACGGCGGACGGTGCGCATGGCCTGCTCGATCCGTGCGGGCAGCGGGTGCTTGGCAGCGATCTCGTCCACGAGTCGGTTGCGCAGGTCGTCGAGGGTGGGGGTGCTGTTCACCATGGCTCTTTCAGTTGAGGAGGAGGCAGGTCTCCCACCCCGTGGCAACGGGGCGGGTGGGGTTGAGGGTGTGGAGCGCGAGGAGAATCCCGTCGGCACCGGTCAGGAGCCCGGCGTTATCGGGTAGCGGGTGCTTGGCCACATGGGTGGCGAAGCGGGAACGGAGGGACGGCAGAGCCCGCCGGAGCAACGCGTTCGCAGCGCCCTCGGCCTCCTCCAGCACCGGTGTCGGGAAACGGACCGTTGCGTCGAGTCGCAGGTCGATGCTGAGCCGCACTCGGCCGCGGTCGCTGACGCTGCTCATGCTCTTCTCGGCCGTACCGCGCAGTGCCTGCGCGGAGGCCGGATCGCCTGCCACGTCATGCTCGGTGAGCAGACGACATACGTCTTCCAAGTCGCCGAGCAGACTGACCGTTTCGGGCTTCAGGCGGTCTGCGAGGGGACGCAGGACTCTCAGCATGTGGCCCAGGGGGTCGGGTTCCGTCAGGGGTGCCAACACGTCACTGGTCAGGAAGCCCGCCTCCAACGTGTCCGAGAGGAGCCGCTGGACCTGCTCGGCCGTGCCGCCCAGCGCCGTCAGCCGATCGATGATCTCCTGGCACGGAACAGGGCGTGCGGCCAGCGCGAGGATCGTAGCGAGAGGCCGGGTGATCGTGGCGCTCGCGGTGCGTCCACCCGCGAGAGGGCGCACCAGTACGTCGCCGTACTGCGCCGCCAGGTCGTTGACCTGAACGGTCAGGTGGGACAGGACGTCCGACCGCCGCTGGAGGTCACGACGGACGTGGTCGAGCCAGAGCGTGTCCGGGCGGGCGATGACGCGGTGGCTGGTGCCCACTCGGCCTTCGGCCGGACCGCATTCCGCGGTGGCCACACCGGCGAACAGGCCGAACGGCGTGGGACGTCCGGCCGCGCGTAGGAGGTACCGGGCGATCGCAGTCGTTGCCTTCCGCATCTGCTTCGGCTGGACACTGCCCTCTTCAAGGATGTGGTCGACCGCACGGGCGAGTTGTGGGGATGCCACTCGCACTGCGGCAGCGAAGGGTGGGAGGGCCCATGCGTCAGCGAGCCAGCGGCAGCAGTCGGCCGGATCGTCGGGGTCGGGCCACTGGGTGTGCTGGGCCGTGAGCGGGAGCACGGCGGCCCGCAGCAGGAGCGCGTCACCGCGTTGGAGCTGTCTGGTCTGCGTCATCGGGTTCCCGTTCGGCTGGGCCGGTGCGGGCCGGAGTGGGTCCGGCCCGCACTGGTTCGGTGTGTTGGTCAGCTCGTGCAGGAGGAGGCGCAGGTGGACTCGCACCCGTCGCTGGTGTCGCAGTCCTCGGCCACCGGCACCGGCGCGTCCGTGATCGCGATGGTGAGCTGCCAGTCGTCGCCCGTGATGGGTGCCGTCTCGGTCGTCGCGGTTGCCATTCCAGTACCTCCGAAGGAGTGTTGGCCGTCCACGGGAAGCGTGGACGGGGGAGTGCGGGACCCCCGCACCCGGCTGCCACGGGCTTGCGTGCAGCTGGCTGCGCGGACACCGCGTTCGGGCGCGCTAGGAGCCACAGAATCGGCGGTTTGGCCCTGCTCCCTGCCGAGACCTGTCCTTCTGAGGTCTCGGGGGAGCCCTCCAGTTCGAACGGCGGGAGCGGGGGCGAAAGCCCGCCCGTGGCGCGGCTGCCCAGCTACGCGACATGGGCGGGCGGTCTGTCGAGTGGCGCGCTGGTGGGCCACTGGGTGATGGGGCGAGGCGGTGCGGGCGCGGCTGTCCGGGGGCGCTGCCGACGTACGGCTCGCTCGCTCATCGTGTAGTGGAGCTGTTCGAGCCTGAACACGCACCACTGGCAGGCTTGGAGGGCGAAGGTCTCGCCTGCCACGGTGATATCGCCGATCCCCGTCACGGGAAGTCCGGTCCGCTCGCACTTGAAGCAGGTCCCGCCTTGCCAGTCGAACCGGCTCCACAGCTCGGCGGGCCTCAGTCCCATTCCGGTTCCTCCTCCGCGAGGTGGGGCAGAGGGGTTCCGCCGACCACGGGCACGAAGCGCACCGGACGGGCATGCCAGATGAACCTGTAGCGTCCGGCCGAGAGGGGGAGCGTGAACTCCTCGCCGTTCTTCAGCGCTTCGGCGGGTTCGCGCCATCCGTCGGACAGCCAGTCCCAGACGTAGCCGACCACCGACGCGTCGACAGCCGAGGCGATGACGCGCATCTGGATGCGAGCCCAGCGAATCGCACGGTCCGGCGTGGGAACGGCCGCGAGCGCGAGCTGCCTGCCGTCCTCCTGGCGCCACTCGCACCAGAACCCCGACTTGGGCACCACCGGTTCCGGTACGGCGATGGTGCACCACGTAAGGGTGCCGTCCGCGCTCGTCCCCCAGTCCTCGGCGAGGGCTTCGACGATCAGCATGCCGCGACCGCTCTCCTCGTCGGCGGCCGGTCTCTTCACCTGAGGCCAGCCCGGAGTTCCGTCAGCCACCTCGATGCGGACCTCGCCCCGCCAGTACGAGACGGAGACGCTGACGTCCTCCGTCTCGCCGTACCGGACGGCGTTGGTGACCAACTCGCTGATCAGCAGGTTGGCTGTGTCGATGCAGGAGCCGATCCCCCACAGCCGAAGGTGAGCGGCACTGATCCGGCGCAATTGCCTACTCGCTGCGGGGTGCGGGTGCAGGAGACGACGAAGCGAACTGGCTGGTCCATGTCTCTCCCCGGACCGTGTACCTGCGGAACCCTTCCCTGCGGCGGAACAGCACTGGCTATGCCGCCGGAAGCGTTCCGTAATCTGCCGCGCGTCGCCTCGGGAGCGGTCGCACTCTGCAAGGCAAGAGCCATCGCTGTCCTCCGCACGTCACGGGCAGGAAGGTTGCTCTCGGCGCCACACCTCAGGCGCGTCCGCCGACTTCCCTTGGTTGCTCGGGTTTGGAGACGACCGTAGGACGGCCGTCTCTCAACCCCCAAGAAGATTGCGCGAGTTTGCAGCAAGTCGATTGACTGGGCTGAGTACCTCGCGGACCATCGCCATGTCGCGCAAACCAGCGCAAGACAGCGGACGGGAGAGCAGCCGTGAAGCTACGGTTCCTTGGTAAGAACTCCACCCCCGGAGACAGCCCCACCCTGTACGCCAGTGACCAGGACAGCTACGTCATCCAAGGCTGGAAGGTGTTCGCGAACGACTTGCTCATGCGGCTCGACGTGCCCGAAGGTCAGACGGTGATCGAGGTTCCGCCGGAGCTGTTCGAGCACCTGACGAAGGACGGACACACGACCGGCGAGATCAAGAGCTTCACCGCCCCGATCATGCTCGTCACGGAACAGGACACGTGCATCCTGCAAGGCCCGGAGATGACCGATCCCGAGGCGTTGAGTCAGATGCGGATGCCCGACTATGAGACCTGCATCGAGGTCCCCAAGTCCTCGATCACGGCCCTACTGGAGGAGAACAGTGGACCTGATCACCTCGGCCCAGCGTGACGAGCTGTTCAACAGCTTCGAACGCGATGCCTTCCACCTGGAGCTGAGGGACGACTACGGGTCTCCCATCGAGGACACGCCCTACGCACGCTGGCAGAGGGGTGAGCCCGACGACTACGCGTGGCTCACCCCCTGGATGACGCTGATGAAGCGCGTCACGGGCGAAGGCAAGACCGTCAGACGCGTCCGGGTCATCACCGAGCCGCACTCCCAGTACGTCGGCTGGGAGCACTCGTTGACCCACCTCAACCAGGAGGCCGGCGAGGACATCCGATGGCTTCCGCGGCACCGTCTGCCGGAAGGCATCGACTTGCCCGTCGGCGGCAACGACTGGTGGCTGTACGACGACCGTCTCCTCGCCGTCGGCCACTTCGACCCCGAAGGCCGAGTGCTGGGGTCGGAAATCATCGAGGACCCGGACACCGTGGCCGAGTGCGTCCGCGTGCGTGACCTCCTCTGGGCCGCCGCCATCCCGCACGCCGAGTACAAGCCCTGACCCATCCGTGAATAACCAAGCTCAAGAAGCACGAGAGGCACTGGGTGCCCGGCTGCGCGGATTCCGGAAGGACGCCGGATTCGCGAGCGGCCGGGCATTCGCCGTGGCCACGGGGTGGGCCGAGTCCAAGGTGTCCCGGCTGGAGAACGGCAAGCAGAACCCCAGCGAAGACGACATCCGGGTCTGGTGCGTCAAGACCAACAGGCAAGAGCTCGTTGATGACCTGATAGCCACGGTGCGCCACATCGACGAGCTGTGGCTCGAGTGGCGTCGGCAGCTGCAGACTGGGGCGGAACGACGCCAGCGCAAGGCCCTGCCGGTCTACGCCAAGACCAGGGTCTTCCGCATCTGGCACCCGACGCTGGTGTGGGGAACGATCCAGACGGCGGACTACGCGGCCGAGACGTTCAGACAGGTCGTCGACTACTACGAGATCCCCGACGACGCGGAAGCGGCCACCGCCAAGCGACTCGAACGGCAGCAGTACCTGTACCGGGGCAACCGGATCTTCAACGTGGTCCTCGGCGAGCAGGCGCTCTACACCAACTTCGGTGGCCCCGAGGTGATGAAGGGGCAGCTCGACCGCCTGCTTGCGGTGATGCGGCTCCCCCGGCTGAGCCTGGGCATCATCCCCCGATCCGCGCCCCTGGGCATCTGGCCCGGCAACTCCTTCTCGATGTTCGACGACAAACTCGTCCTCGTCGAGACCTACTCGGCGGAGTTCTCCGTCACCCAGCCCCGTGAAATCGAGCTGTACACCAAGGCGTTCGCCCTCTTGCAGCAGTCAGCGGTCTACGGTGCCGCAGTCCGAGACCTGATCCTCACTGCGATCCACCACTTCGATCAGATGCCGAGCGACTAGGAGACACCATGCAGCCCGTGGCCCCGAACTGGCGTACCAGCTCCTACACCGGGACGGAGAACTGCGTTGAAGTGGCCGACAACGACGCGCAGCACGTGATGGTTCGGGACACGAAGGCCCGCGACCGGGGGCTCATAGCCGTCCAGCGAACCCCCTGGACGGCATTCGTGGAGTACGCCAAGCAGGGATAGTGGCGACCGTGTTCGGCCAGCTTTCTGAGGCGAGCAGCCGCGTAAACCCTCCTCGCTCTTCAGGAGCGTCATGCACTCGGTGAGGGTCTCGCCGGGCGCGGGTCGGGCTGAGCGCGGTGCCGGGTCGTGTGGTTTTCTCCCAGGACTTGCGCTGGTCGGTTGAGAGGTGCAGCGCGAGGCGGAGTCCCGCATGGTGACCCCTGCTGCGACTGGGTTTCGTCGAACACAGCAGTACCGGCATGACCACTGTCACTGTCGAGATCACCGCCCGGTCCAGGAGGGCCGAGCCCGTCGAGGAGCTGACCGTGGACGCCGTCCTCCTTTCTGGAAAGGTGCCGCCATGCCCACCGAGCGCATCGACTTCAGCGAGCTGCCCGATGACGTCAAGGTCGCCGTGCTCACCCGTATCGGGCCCCTCGTGAAGGCCGAGACCGTGGCGAGTGGCCTCAACTCGGCGGTCGCCGTGCGCCTCACCACCGAGCACGGGGAGACGTACGTCAAGGGTCTGCCGGTCGAGCACCCCCGTGTGTGGACGCAGGCCCGGGAGGCGGTGGTGGGAGCGTACGTGCGTGGGATCTCTCCGCGTGTCCGGTGGCATCTTCGGGTCGGTGGGTGGGACTTGGTCGCCTTCGATGTCCTCGACGGCCGGCACGCCGACTACGCGCCGGGATCCGCGGATCTCCCCCTCGTCGCCGTGACGTGGGAACGGCTGTCGGTGCTGCGCGCGCCGGACGGGGTCGAGCTGAAGGGGGCCGGGCACCGGTTGCGTGACCATGCTCCCGCCGCCGCGCTCGCGCTCTTCTCCGGGGACGCCCTCTGTCACACCGATCCGAACCCGGGCAACGTGATGGTGGGGCAGGGGCGGGCGTGGCTCGTCGACTGGGCATGGGCCACCCGGGGAGCGGCATGGCTCGACGCCGCGTACTGGGTCGTGTGGCTCATCGCCGAGGGCGGGCACCTTCCGGTCGGCGCGGAGGCGTGGGCTTCCCGGGTTCCCGCGTTCCGTGATGCTCCCGAGGACGCGTTGACCGCCTTCGCCGCCGCCAACGAGAGCGTCTGGTCCGCGATCGCCGAGCAGAGCCCCGACGCCTGGACACACCGCGTGCACACGGCGGCGAAGGCGTGGGCCTCGCATCGCGTTCGCGGCAGGGGCTGATATTTCCCCACCGGAGAGAGCCCTGTCCTCGCCACGTCCTCGTACGACGACACCCGGCCCGGGACCGTATCCCAGGCACCCGCGTATGCGCAGGTCAGCAGGGGTGGGATGGTTCCAGCGTGTCTGGTCCGGCGTGGGCTGTTGCGGTTGGTCGGTGGGGGCGGTGATGCTTTTGGTGTCGCACCGAGCAGGTCCGGGCCGACCAGCCGGGCTCGTCGGGGCATTCGATGTCCAACCACTCATCCATACGGGGGAACACCCATGTCCATGCGCATGCGAATGAGCGCTCTCACCGCACTCGCCGTCGCCGCCCTCGCGGCGGGCTCGGTCGTGGCGGCACCCGCCGCCGGCGCCGCGTCGAAGGCCGCCGCGCCCAAGTTCCTGTCGGCGTCGCAGCTGCCGCCGCACCCGACGTCGTCCTGGACGGCCGGGCCGGTCGCCGAGGGGGTTCCGGCGTCGCTCGACCTCTGCTTCCACACGGAGAACGTGATCGACTACGAGTACCGGCACCGGGAGTTCCGGACCGACCTGGACACCGGCGCCGTGCAGCTGACCGTCGTGGCGACCACGCCCGCTCTGGCCAAGGGTCTGGCGAAGCACTACGACGACCTGTTCCGCACCTGCGCCGACCGCCTGGAGGCCGGCTCGCCCGACATCGACGCCGAGGGCCGGGACTACGGCACCCTGCCGGTCGAGGAGGGCGCCCACGTCCGTGGCGTGAACACCGAGACGTCGGGGGGCTCCACCGATGTCGCCCTGATGTCGGTGGGACGGGACGGCAACACCGTCACCGTCGTGCAGTGGCAGCAGATGGGCGACTTCACCGGCGCTCCCGTGGCCGCCTTCAAGAAGACCACCACCACGGCCGTCAACAAGCTGTACTGACAAGTCGTACGGGCAAGTCGTATCGGCAAGTCGTACTGACCGGGCTGCCATCGGAACCGGACAACGCCGGGGCCGTCCTTCCGCCAGGGGGTGCGGAAGGGCGGCCCCGTGCCGGACTCCTACGCGTCCGGCAGTGATGCCGTCAGGTGCTCCCACGCCCCGTGCACCTGCTCGCCCACGATGCCGAACTGGGTGATGAGCGCGACGCAGTCGCCGTTCTCGTCGTCGAGTTCCAGGGAGGACGTGGGGCCGTGGGCGGCGGGGGAGCGGGTCAGGTGGCAGGAGTGGACGGCGGGGAGGTCCAGCTCCAGGGAGGCGTTCGCGATCGCCGCGTAGACGCGTCCTCCGACCGTGCGGTCGGTGACGTGGACCGGGCCCGCGCAGGCCTGCATCGTCGACGGGGCGAAGACCGCCACCCCGATGGGCAGGCCCACCGAGCAGACGTGGTCGAGGAGGGAGGGGAGGACGGCCACGTCCACGGCACGGTGTGCGGCGCCGTGGCGGGTGAGCGCCGCGCGGCGGGCCGCCCCGCCGTCCGCCAGGATCGCGTCGAGTTGGGCGAGTTGGTCGCCGTTCTCCCAGGAGGGGGCCTCGGGGCGTTCGCGTACTCCGGCGGCCCCCACTCCCGCCTCGACCGTCCCCGTCAGGCCCGCCAGCAGGCGGTCCCCCTCCGACAGGAGCCGGCCCTCGTGCACGGTTCGGCCGGACGGGGAGAGGAGGCGGACGACGACCGCGTCCTCCGTGTCCCGGGCGACCACCGCCGTGTCCACCCCGTCCGCGTCCAGGCGCAGGGTGATCGAGCCCGGGTGGACGGTGAACGCCTCGCCGCGCAGGGTCGGCACCGCGTAGCTGCCGGCCTGGTCCAGGCGGGCCACCGGACCGCCGGTGACGGCGTGGACGTACCGGAAGAGCGTCAGGCTGCGCGCCAGCTCCGGCATACGGGGGTCGATCAGGCGTGCCGTGCCGTTGCGCCGGCCTCCGTCTCGGCCTCGGCCGCAGCATGCCTCGAAGCCGCAGCCGTGGTGGTCGGTCATGGTCAGTACACGTCCCGTACGTAGCGCTTGGCCCGGCGGAGCGTGGCCAGGTACTCCGCCGCGTCGTCGTCCCCGCGTCCGCGCTGCTCGGCGATGACGCCCAGCAGGGCCGTCTCGACGTCCTTCGCCATGCGGGAGGCGTCGCCGCAGACGTAGACGTGCGCGCCGTCCTCCAGCCACGCGTACAGCTCGCGCGACCGCTCCCGCATCCGGGTCTGGACGTAGATCTTCTCGGCCTGGTCGCGGGAGAAGGCGAGGTCGAGCTCGGTGAGGACGCCCTGGTCCCGCAGCAGGGTCAGTTCGTCCTCGTAGACGAAGTCCGTCTCGCGGTGGCGGTCGCCGAAGAACAGCCAGTTGCGGCCGGAGGCGCCCCGCGCGGCCCGCTCGTGCAGGAAGCCGCGGAAGGGGGCGATGCCCGTGCCGGGGCCGATCATGATCATGGGAGAGGAGTCGTCCGCCGGGACGCTGAAGGAGGCGTTCGGCTGGAGGTAGATGCCCACGGTCGAGTCCGCACCGACCCGGTCCGCCAGGTAGGTCGATGCCACGCCCTCGTACCGGTCGTACCGCACGGACGCGACCGTGAGGTGGACGCTGCCCGGGTGGGCCAGCGGGCTCGACGAGATCGAGTACTGGCGGGCCTGCAACGGGCGGAGGAGGGGCAGGAGTTCGGGGAGGGCGGGGGCCTTGGGGCCCGCGTCCCGCAGCAGGTCCAGTACGTCCCTGCCCCAGAGCCAGGAGTCCAGGTCCGAGCGGTCGCCGTGCGCGACGACCGAGGCCAGCTCGCTCTCCGGGGCCCGCTCGACCAGGTCCGCGATCAGTTCCTTGGACGGGGTGCGGATCTCCCGTTCCGTGCGCAGGAGTTGGGTCAGCTCCGGCTGGTCGCCGCTCTCGCCGAGATGCGTCAGGAGGTCGGTCACCAGCTGCTCGTCGTTCAGCGGTACGACGGCCAGCGCGTCGCCCGCCTCGTAGGTGATGCCGCTGTCGGCGAGGTCGAACTCGTAGTGGCGGATCTCCTTCGCGCTGTGGGGGGAGGAGAGCAGCCGGTTCGTGGTCAGCCGGGAGGGGTACGGGGTGCGCTTGTTCCAGGCGGAACGGGGGCGCGCGGGCGCCTTGGGCGCGGGCGCGGCGGTGGCCGTCGCGCCCGTCTCCGCGGCGACCAGGTCCAGGACCGCCGCCGTCCACTCGGTCGCCGGTTCCTCGTAGTCCACGTCGCAGTCGACGCGGTCGTGCACCCGGGTCGCCCCCAGCTGCTCCAGCCGGGTGTCGATGAGCTTCGCCGCCTGGCAGAAGTCGTCGTAGCCCCGGTCGCCGAGCCCGAGGACCGAGTAGCGCACGCCCTCCAGGCGGGGGGCCGTGTCGGACTGCAGGGCCTCCCAGAAGAGCCCGGCGTTGTCGGGCATCTCGCCCTCGCCGTACGTCGAAGTGACGACGATGACGTGGGACATCGCGGCGAGCGCGTCCGGGGTGACGTCGTCGAGCGCGGCGGTCCGGCCGCCGAGGCCGCGGGCGCGGGCACCGGCGACGATGTCCTCGGCCACCAGCTCGGCGTTGCCGGTCTGGGTGCCGATGAGGACGTCGATCGTCGCGGCGGGCGCGTCGGAGCCTGCGCCCTCCCGGCGTCCGGCGGCGGCGACACCGGCGAGGAACCCGGCGAGCCAGGACTCCTGCTGGGCGGAGAAGGGCGCGTCGGCCGGGATCAGGGTCCCGGTCGGGGGCAGGTGCGAGGGCATGGCCGAGGTGGTGGGAGGGAAGGTCATGCGGTCACCGTCTCGGTCGGGGCCTGCGGGGCGAGGCGTGCGGCGATGTCGTCGAGTGCCGCGTTCGCGAGCAGTTCGTCGAACCGGGCGGCGCGGACGCGGCCGGCGTTCTTGATGGTCTGGTGGACGATCCAGCCGTAGGTGCCGGGGGCGTCCACGCTCAGGTTGTTGCGCTGCTTCAGGGCGCGCTTGTAGTCGTCGAGGCGCTTGATCGCGATGAGGGTGGCGAGTTCGCCGTCGTCGAAGCGGTCCAGCGTGCCGCGCAGATACTTCACGACCCGCTGCTTCACGAAGAAGTCCTCGGTGAGGATCAGGTTGCGGACGGCCGCCGTGACCTTCGGGTCGTCCGGGCCGGTCGCGCCCGGCACCCGCTGGAGCGCGAGATCCTGCGCGACACCGAGGACCGTGTACGACGACAGCAGCGAGAACATGTCGTCGCTGCCCTGGTCGCCGAAGGCCGGGGCCCGGCCGCCGAGGACGGTACGGCGGTCGCGGTAGTCGACCTTGAACGCCCGGAGCTTGTCCGTCGCGACGGAGGTCGCCAGCTCGTCAAGGAGTTCGGAGCGGGTGGCCGCGGCGAGGATCTCCCCCGCGTCCTGGTAGAGGAGCAGCGCGCGGGGCATCCCGCAGTACACGTGGTCGCGTTCGGCGGACCAGTTCTCCAGGAGGCGGGCCGCGAACGGCGACCCCGTGGCCTCCACGTGCCAGGTCAGCAGCAGCCGTACGGCCTCCTCGTGGAAGGCGCCGTGCGCGGTGTCCGTCACCGGGAAGACGAGCAGCGAGTCGGCGCTCACCCGGCCCGCCAGCTCGCCCGAGGGGTCGTACTGGTAGAGGAAGCCGCCGCTCATGCCGTTGCCGAGGCCCTTGCCGAACCCGCCGAGGTTGAGGACCGTACCGCCGGTCATGTACTCGCAGCCGAAGTCGCCGACGCCCTCGACGACCGCCGTCGCGCCGGAGTTCCGTACGGCGAACCGGTCGCCCGCCTCGCCCTGCACGAAGGTACGGCCGCCGGTCGCGCCGAACAGCGCGAAGTTGCCGACGAGGACGTTGCCGCCGCGTTCGGTGCTGCCGCCGCCGGGGGCGCGCACGACGATCCGGCCGCCGCTCTGGCTCTTGCCGACGCCGTCGTTGGCGGTGCCGGTGTGTTCGAGGGTGACGCCGTCGTTGCAGAAGACGCCGTACGACTGTCCGGCCGACCCGGTGGTGCGGACGGTCACGGCGTCGTCGACCAGACGGCGGCGGCCACGGTCGTCGGTGGTGATGGAGGGGACGGCCGGGACCCCACCGTCGAACTCGTGGTTGAGGAGCCGCTCCACGTCGATGCCGAGCTGGCCGCCCACCGACTTGTCGCTGTTGCCGAGGCGGACGCCCTCGACCAGCAGGGACGGCTCGCGGCGGTCGATCAGGGCCGCGCGGACACGCTCGATGAGGGCGTCGTCGGTGGTGAAGTCCTTCTCCAGGTACTCCGGGTCCTCGACGATCTTCTCGGGCACGCGTGCGAGGAGGCGGCGGACGTCGAGGCGGCCGACGCTCGCCGGGTGGTCGAGCAGCTGGAGCAGGTCGGTGCGGCCCCGGGCCTCGCGCAGCGAGCGCAGGCCGAGGCGGGCGAGGATCTGGCGGACGTCGTGCGCGATGTTGAGGAGGTACTGGGCGAGGGCGCGCGGGTCGCCCTCGAAGACCTCCGGGTTGGTGGTGAGCCCGGCCGGACACTTCACGTTGCAGTTCTTCGCCATGACACAGCCGAGCATCATCAGCGCGGTCGTGCCGAACTCGAAGCTGTCGCCGCCGAGGAGGGCCGAGGTGACGACGTCGCCGCCGGTCTGGTGGGCGCCGGAGCAGCGCAGGACGACCTTCTGGCGCAGGCCGTTGGCGACGAGCGCCTGATGGACCTCGGCGACGCCGATCTCCGCCGAGCGTCCGGCGTACTTGAGGCTGGTGACGGCCGCCGCGCCCGTGCCGCCGGTGTTCCCGGCGACGTTGATGACGTCCGCGCCGGCCTTGGCGACCCCGACCGCGATGGTGCCGATGCCCTCGGAGGACACCAGCTTGACGATGACGCGGACCCGGGCGGCCTTGCAGTCGTGGATGAGCTGGGCGAGGTCCTCGATGGAGTACGTGTCGTGGTGGGGCGGGGGCGAGATCAGCTCGATGCCGGGGGTGCCGCCACGGGCGGCGGCGATGTCCACCGTCACCTTCGGCGCGGGCAGCTGGCCGCCCTCACCCGGCTTCGCGCCCTGCCCGATCTTGATCTCCAGCTCCTCCAGCATCGGGTCGGCGAGATAGCCGGCCCAGATCCCGAACCGGCCGGACGCGAACTGCTTGATCCGGGAGCCCCGGATGGTGCCGTACCGGGTGTGGTGCTCGCCGCCCTCGCCGCTGTTCGACATCGCGCCGACCATGTTGGTGCCGTGCGCGACGGCCTCGTGCGCGGTCGCCACGAGCGCGCCGTGACTCATCGCGCCGGAGGCCAGCGAGCGGGTGATCTCGTGCGCGGGCTGCACCTCGTCGAGCGGGACGCTGTCGGGGGCGGTGTCGAGGAGGGCGAGGAGACGGGCGGCGGGGCCGGTGGCGGAGACGACGGTCCCTTCGGCGTCCGCCCGGAGGGTTTCGACGTCGCCGGGGTGGATGAGCGCGAGTCCTTCGGCGAGGGCCGCGTGGCGCTCGGCCGCGTCGGGGCCGGGGGCGGTGAGCCGCAGCCGTACGCCTTCCTCCGTG
The DNA here is from genome assembly GCF_009184865.1 of Streptomyces phaeolivaceus. Classification (NCBI taxonomy): domain Bacteria; kingdom Bacillati; phylum Actinomycetota; class Actinomycetes; order Kitasatosporales; family Streptomycetaceae; genus Streptomyces; species Streptomyces phaeolivaceus. Next base: position 5,440,530 of record NZ_CP045096.1, read on the forward strand.
ACCGTGACGGCCACCCCGCGCACGGTGACGCTCGCGTTGCCGTCGGTCGAGAACCGGCCCAGCTCACGGGCGAAGTCCCCGGCCGTACGCAGCCCCGTCACATCGGCGGGCAGCGCGAGCACGTCCCGCAGCGCGGCCGGGCGGCGTGAGCGCTCCTCGTGCGTGGTCCGCAGGAAGGCGCGGTAGCCCGGGGTGATCCGGAACGCGTCGATCTCGGCCTCGCTGAGCGCGTCGTACCCGGTGTTCCGGTACGCGGCGTCGGTGATGCCGAACGCGTCGTCGAGCTGGCCGAGGGTGAGCAGGCGGAGCGCGTCCGGGTCCTCGGGGCGGCCGAACCCGGCCCGCTCCTCGACCATGTCGCCGAAGCCGCGTACGGCCGTGACACCGAACGAGTGCCCGGCGCCGTCCGAGCGCTCCTTGAACAGGCCGAGCAGCGGGACCTGCCCCTCGGTCTCCACGGTCCGGGCCCGCTCGTGCCAGTCCGTGGCGGCCTGCGCGATACGGGCGAAGCCGACACCGCCGACCGGGGCCTCCATGTGCGGGAAGGTCCGCGCGAACACGTCGTCGCGGGTGTCGAGGTAGTTCGGCTCGAAGAACTCGCCGCCGATGTAGCTCTCGGCGGTGCACAGTCCGACCCGGCCCATGGTCTTGGCGAGGGACTTCTCGGCGGCCTTGCGGAACTTGGCGAGCGCCCGGTCCGTCTCGGTGATCTCCCCGGCGGGGGCGGGCGCGCTCGGGAACTTCTCCTCGGCGCGCAGCCGGGCGCTCAGGCTGTAGACGGCGGAGGCGCCGAAGCCGAGCGCGGTCGCGACATGGTGGGAGGACGCCAGCTGGCCGCTCTCGGCGACGAGCGAGACGCGCAGCCGCAGCCCGGTCTCGATGAGCCGCTGGTTGACGGCCGCGACGGCGAGGATCACCGGCAGCGGCGCGTGGGTGGAGGACACGTTCCGGTCGGTGAGCATCGCGATGCCGCCCTGCTCGGCGGCGAACCGCTCGACGTCGTCGCAGAGCCGGTGCAGGGCCGTCCGCAGCGCGTCGGCGTTCGCGGTCTCGTCCCCGGCCACCGGGTCGTAGAGCATGGCGAACCGCTCCAGCGGCACGATCCGCTGGTCCCGCAGCCGGACCATGTCGAGATGCCCGAGCACGGGCGAGGAGACGACGAGCTGGCGGGCGTTGGTGCTGCCGGTCCCGTCGGGCTTCTGGCCGAGGGCGACCCGCATGCTCATGCCGTCGGCCTCGCGGATGCTGTCCAGCGGCGGGTTGGTGACCTGGGCGAAGCGCTGCGAGAAGTACTTCGCCATACCGCCCTCGGTGTCGCTGAGCGCGTTGATGGCGTTGCCGTAGCCCATCGCGGAGATCCGCTCCGAGCCGGTGGCGAGCATCGGGTCGAGCATGAACCGGAAGCTCTCCTGGTTCAGCGCGTACGCCACGTACCGGCCGGCGAGGGTGAGGTCGCCGTCGTAGCCGAGGGTCGTCGTGCCCCGGTAGTAGTCGGGGGCGGGCAGGTCGTCGAGGTGCACCCGGGCCGCGTCGAGCAGCTCGCTGTACGGGCGGCGCGCGGCGAGGGAGTCGAGGACGTCCCGGGTGCGCATCACGCTTCCGGTGCGGTGGTCGACGACGAGCATGCCGCCGGCCTCGATACGGCCCCGGTGCACGACCTCGTCGTCGGGGAACGTGACCTGCCCGGCCTCCGAGGCCACCATCAGGTACTCGGCGGTCTCGACGGTCCGCAGCGGGCGCAGCCCCAGCCGGTCGAGACGGGCGCCGACCACGTCGCCGTCGCTGAAGATGAGCGCGGCGGGGCCGTCGTTCTTCTCCTCGTAGAGGGAGAAGTACTCCAGCATGTCGCGGACGTCGTCGGGCAGGGTGCGGTCGTTCTCCCAGGCGGGCGGCATCAGCGACACGACCGCCTCGACGAGGTCGAGACCGTCGTCGAACACCCGGCTCTGGAGGGTCTGGTCGAGGCGGCTGGAGTCGGACTGGCCCGGCGGGCGCACGATGCTCCGGGTCCGGGCACGCGCCAGCGCCTCGTCGCTCAGCCGGTTCTTCCGGTCCGTGTTCAGCTCGCCGTTGTGCGCCATGAGCCGGAACGGCTGGGCCATGGTCGGATGCGGCTCGGTGTTCGTGGAGAACCGGGTGTGGAAGTAGAGCGAGCGGACCGAGTGCCGGGGGTCGGTCAGGTCGAGGAAGTACCCGACGATCTCACCGGAGTTGAGCCGGCCCTTCAGCACCTGGGTGCGCGCGCTGAGGGAGAGCGGGTACAGACCGGCGTACGTGTCGGTGTCGGCGTAGGCGACGGCCTCGACGGCGAGCAGGGCACGGTTGGCGGCCGAGTCGACCTCCGTGCGCTCCCAGTCCTCCGGTGCCCGGAACACCCACTGCACGATGGGCAGTTGGTACTGCTCGGCGGCGGGCGGGGCGACGGTATGGTCGACGGGCACATCACGGACGAGGAGCAGTTCGAAGCCCTGCTCGGCGATGCTGCGGGCCACGAGGTCCATGGCGCCGTCGCGGCGGCCGGCGTCGGTCGGCACGAAGCAGTTCGCGACACCGAAGTGCCCGGCGCGCAGCCGCTCGCCGGTGAGCGCGCCGAAGAACTCCACGGACAGGTCGATGCTCACGCCCGCGCCGTCGCCGACCCCCTCGGCGGACTTGCCGCCGCGGTGCGGGATCGCGCGGAGCGCCTCGTCGCCCTTGCGGATCACGTCATGGCTCGGCGTCCCGTCGAGGCGGGTGAGGAAGCCGACGCCGCAGTCGCTGTGGTCGAGGGCGGGGTCGTAGAGACCTTGGGGGGTGTGAGTCACGTGGCGGGTCCTGAGGCAGCGGGTTCCGGCTGGGGGGTGCCTCCCAGGCCCTGGGGCCTGTGGGAGGAACGGCCAGGCTGCGTCGCTGGAGCGCTCGCCGCGGGCGACCCGTGTCCGGTGGGACGTGGGGCCCTGAGTGGTGCGGTGTGGTGGTGCGGTGTGGTGCGGTGTGGTGGTGCGGTGTGGTGGTGCGATTGGACATAGTAAGGCTTGCCTAAGTGTTGCGGCAAGGGTGTGTCCTGCACGTATGTGCGGGGCGGGCGGTCAGGGGTGTCGGCGGGCGATGACGGCCTCGCACTCCTCGACCAGGTGGCGGGTCGCGCCGTCGAGCGTGCTGAACGGCTGGAGCCGGGTGGCGACGTCGCTCAGCCGGCCCGTGAGATCCTCGCCGATCGCCCCGTCCGCCGGGCCGCTCCCGGACGCGGCGATCAGGGCGAGGAGCAGCCGCGCCCAGGTGCCCCCGAACTCGTGGAACCGGAACCGCATGGCCGTCACCTGGGCCCGGGAGGCCGAGGCGAACAGGCAGTGCGCCTGGATTCCCAGGACACCGGCCGCGGTGAGATGGTCCGGGCCGGGGTGGCGCAGCAGGCCGACGGCGACCTCGGCGAGCAGGGTCGCCAGGGCGGGCGCGGTCTCCGGTTCGCAGCGCAGGGACGGGGTCACGGCCGTGGCCCCGTCCGACGGGTCGAAGACGAGGTCACGCAGGACCGACGGCACCTTGTCGTCGCCGAGCGCGCGGGTCGCGGCGGTGATCGCGGCCGAGTAGGACACGACCGGGCGCCCGCCGCCGCCCTGCGGGCCGCGCCCGGTGAGGGACTGCCATTCCCGAGTGGCGTCGGCCTCGGCCGCCGGATCGATGCCTCGGGCCTCCCGGACGAGGTCGTTGCCCTCGGTCGTACGGCCCGCGACGCGCAGGTTCAGCCCGTGCCGGGTGAGCGTGGAGACCAGGTCGGCGAGGTCGCCGGGGCTGTCCGACCGGGCCATGACCCGCGCGGTGTGCAGCTCGGTCCCGCCGGCGGCGAGGGCGATCTCGGACCTGCCCTGCTCGGTGTGGACCCGGGCCGCGATGCCGGCGGCCTGCCGCAGATACCGGCCGTGCATGACGGACACGGCGAGGGGACCGCTGTTGATCTCCTCGCCCTTGGACAGGTAGTAGCGGACGGCCCAGTCCGCCGAGCAGACGGCGAGGTCCCGGTCGCCGTAGTCGTAGAGCACACCCGCGTTCATGCTCAGCACCCGGGCGAAGTCGAGAAGATAGGGGCTGGCGGCGTCACCGGCGTCGAGTTCCAGATGGCCGATGACGGCCTCGTCCGACTCGACGAGGGCGGACACCCCGTGTCCCAGGGCGCTCAGCGCCTGCGCCTTGCGGGCGTGGACGTCCGCGAGGAGCGGCACCATGGCGGACGCGGCCTCCCCGCCGGGTCCCGCGAGTTCCTGGTAGACGGCCGCGCACTCCGTGAGCGCGTCGACGGCCCGGCCCGGTTCGCCCGCGCTGGTCAGCGTGGAGCCCAGGCCGTACAGCAGGTTGCCGAGCATCTCCCTGGCCGCGCGGTCGGCCGGGTCCCGCTCGATCAGGACGTCCATCATCCCCCGGGCCTCCTGCTGCAAGGCCACGCCCTCGGCGGGCCGCCCGCCGAGCATCAGCACCTGCGCCTCGGTGAACAACTCGCCGACCCGCCGCTTGAGATCGGCGCCGTCGTCCCCACCCGTCGCGCCCGACCTGGGCCGCCGACGCCACTTCATACGCCCTCCCCCTGCCCCTCCCCCTGCCCCTGCCCCTGCCCCTGCCCCTGCCCCTGCCCCTGCCCCTGCCCCTGCCCCTGCCCCTGCCCCTGCCCCTGCCCCTGCCCCTGCCCCTGCCCCTGCCCCTGCCCCTGCCCCTGCCCCTGCCCCTGCCCCTGCCCCTGCCCCTGCCCCTGCCAGCCCCGGGGCTTTCATCCCCTGCCAACATCCCTGTAAACAAGGGGAGTTGTCGGTCTGGACCAATCACGCACCGCCCGCGATGATGACGCCGCCATGACATTGGTGGTGGGTGGATCTCATGGAGGGTGGTGGAGGGGAATCGTGCGAGGAACCCTCGTCAGGGCCGCGCTGGCCGCCGTGTTCCTGCTGCCACCGCTGGCACCCGCCCCGGCGGTCGCGGTCTCGGACGCGGTCTCGGGCGTGGTCTCGGGCGTGCTCGCGCGGGAGCCCGCCGGGGCCACCGAGGCCGCCACGGAGGTGGTCGTCGACGAGCGGTATGTCGTGCCGGGCCGGGACTGGGCGAGCGGCTACACCAAACTCCAGTGCCCCGAGGGCCACTTCCTGACCGGCTACGGCGTGCGCGGGGCCGCCGTCTCCGCCGCGCTGTGCGTGCCCGCCCCGCCCGGCTCGCTCACCGGCACGGGCGGACGCACCGTCTGGTTCGACCGCGGCGACGACCGGGGCCCCGCGCCCAAGGGCGGCGACTTCGCCCAGGGCCACTACAAGGGCCAGTGCGCGGACGGCGAGTACGCCGCCGGGATCGCCTGGACGGGCCGCGTGGGCTCGTCGCGCACCCCCGACGCGCTGTACTGCCGGCCGCTGCGCTGAGCGCGGACAGAACAATCCCAACTGGAGCGAAATGCTCCGCCCATCGCGTACATCCAAGGCCGTGTCGTGTGCGTCTTACAGGCAAGTCCGCTGCTCGTAAGGGAAGTTCACCGTCTCCGGAGGACCTGATGCAACGACGCCTCGTCATTTCGGCCACCACCATCGCCGCGCTCTGCGCCGGCACCCTCGTCGGTACCGCCTCGTCCGCCTCCGCCGCCCCCAAGGCCGTCGACTGCCGCAAGGTGAAGTGCGTGGCGCTCACCTTCGACGACGGGCCGGTCAAGGACACGCAGCGGCTGCTGAACCTCCTGAAGGCCGGCGGCGACACCAGAGCGACGTTCTACGCCGTCGGCACGAACGTGCAGAAGAACCCGGCGACGGTGAAGGCCGCGGCGACGGCCGGGCACCAGATAGGCAACCACAGCTGGGACCACGCCGATCTGACCAAGCTCAGCGCCGCGAAGATCAAGTCGCAGTTCTCCCGCACGGACACCGTGATCCAGCAGGCGACGGGCAAGAAGCCCACCACCGTCCGCGCCCCCTACGGCGCCCACAACGCGGCCGTCCGCTCGGCCGCCGGACGGCCGCTGGTGCACTGGAGCGTCGACACCCTCGACTGGAAGTACCGCGACACCGCCCGGCTCGTGAAGTACGTCAACGCGCAGACCAGGCCCGGGGACATCGTCCTCATGCACGACATCCACAAGACGACGGTCGACGCGGTGCCGGGCATCATCAAGGCCCTCAAGGCGCGCGGCTTCCACTTCGTGACCGTCGACCAGCTCTTCGCCCCGACGAAGCTGCCGAGCGGGAAGGTGACGTACCACAACCGTGCCGCGTACCGGCCGTGACCGGGAGAGAAGAAGGAAGGAAGAAGCAAGGAAGAAGCAAGGAAGGAGGAGGAAGGAGGAGGAAGAAGGCAAGGGGCGCGGGACTCCTGATCAGCCGGAGCCGGAGCCGGAGCCGGAGCCGGAGCCGGAGCCGGGATCGGTGTTGTCGGGGGTGTCGTGTCCGGCGCGGCGGCGGTACTCGGCGTTGATGCGCTGGGCCTCCTCCAGCTGGTCCTCAAGGATGACGATGCGGCAGGCGGCGTCGATCGGGGTGCCCCGGTCGACCAGCTCGCGGGCGCGCGCGGCGATCCTCAGCTGGTAGCGGGAGTACCGGCGGTGTCCGCCCTCCGAGCGCAGCGGAGTGATCAGCCGGGCCTCGCCGATGGCTCGCAGGAACGCGGGGGTGGTGCCGAGCATCTCGGCGGCCCGCCCCATCGTGTAGGCGGGGTAGTCGTCGTCGTCCAGACGATCACTGAGCGGGTTGTCTGCTGTCATGTCACCTCGTTGTGCAACGCGTAGAGGGGCCCCGGCGCCGTATGGCGCCGGGGCCCCGGGGAAATTCAACACCATCTGTCGGGGTGCGGGGATCGCGGCCGGGTGGGACGACGGAAGGGCCCCGCCGACGTGTGTCGGCAGGGCCCTTCCGGGATCACTGCGGTTCTCCGCCTCGCCGGCGGTCTCGCCGGGCGGTCTGGCCGGGTCGCTCGGCTAGGCCGCCTGGTCCACGGCGGGCCGTCGCGGGCCGCGCCGCCGGGCCGCCTGACCGGTCGTACGGTTCTGAGCGGACGTACGGCTCTGACCGGACGTACGGCTCTGACCGGACGTACGGCTCTGAGCGGACGTACGGCTCTGACCGGACGTACGGCTCTGTCCGGTGCCGTCGCGGCGGCCCCGGGACGAGCGGGGCGTGGACGACGCGGCACGGCGTGCGGGGCGGGCCGGGGCCGGTGCGGTGATGACGACCGGCACCCCGGACGGGGGGCGGGCGCCGGTGATTCGGCTCAGCTCCTCCTCCCCGGACCGTACGGAGGTGATCCGCGGGGCGATGCCCGCCGCGCTCATCAGCCGGCTCATGCCGCGCCGCTGGCCGGGGGTCACCAGGGTGACGACGGTGCCGGACTCGCCGGCGCGCGCGGTACGGCCGCCCCGGTGGAGGTAGTCCTTGTGGTCGCTCGGCGGATCCACGTTGACGACCAGGTCGAGGTTGTCCACATGGATGCCGCGGGCCGCGACGTTGGTCGCCACCAGCACCGTCACATGGCCGGTCTTGAACTGGGCGAGGGTCCGGGTGCGCTGGGGCTGCGACTTGCCGCCGTGCAGCGCCGCGGCGCGGACGCCGCTCTTCAGCAGATGCGTGGTCAGCCGGTCCACGGCGTGCTTGGTGTCCAGGAACATGATCACCCGGCCGTCGCGGGCCGCGATCTCGGTGGTCGTCCGGTGCTTGTCCGCCTCGGGGACATGGAGCACGTGATGCTCCATGGTGGTGACCGCGCCCGCCGAGGGGTCGACGGAGTGGACCACCGGGTCGCTCAGATAGCGGCGGACGAGCAGGTCGACGTTGCGGTCCAGGGTGGCCGAGAACAGCATCCGCTGTCCGCCGGGCCGCACCTGGTCGAGCAGGGCGGTGACCTGCGGCATGAAGCCCATGTCGGCCATCTGGTCGGCCTCGTCGAGGACGGTGATGTCGACCTGGTCCAGCCGGCAGTCGCCGCGGTCGATGAGGTCCTTGAGGCGGCCCGGCGTCGCGACGACGACCTCCGCGCCGGTCCGCAGCGCCCCCGACTGCCTGCCGATCGACATCCCGCCGACCACGGTCGCCAGCCGCAGCCGCACGGAGCGGGCGTACGGGGTGAGCGCGTCGGTCACCTGCTGCGCGAGTTCGCGGGTGGGGACGAGGACGAGGGCGAGCGGCTGGCGTGACTCCGCGCGCCGGCCCGCCGTACGGGCCAGCAGCGCGAGGCCGAAGGCGAGGGTCTTGCCCGATCCGGTGCGACCGCGGCCGAGGACGTCACGTCCGGCGAGGGAGTTCGGCAGGGTCGCGCCCTGGATGGGGAACGGCACCGTCACGCCCTCCTGGCCGAGCGCGGCCAGCAGCGGCGCGGGCAGGGCGAGGTCGGCGAACGCCTCGACGGCGGGCAGCGCGGGTGTGACCGTCTCCGGCGGCGCGAACTCGCCCTGGAGGGTGGTGCGCCGGCGGTCGGAGCCCTTGTGGCGCCGAGGGGCGTCCGAGCGCTTGGCGTCGGACGACCGCGAGCGGTCGAAGGAGCGGGTGGAGCGGGTGGAGCGGGTCGTGCGTTCGGTCCTTGCGGTGCGTGCGGTGCGTGCGGTGCGTACGCGGTTCAAGCGGAACCTTCCTCTATGTGACACGTGGGCACGTAACAAGGAATTTCCGCAGCAGGAAGGAACGGCGCAGAGAATCGCGAGAACGAGCCGGGGACTGGGGGCGCGCGTCCAGAAACGCGGCGAGCTGGGGCCCGCACCCCAAGGTGCGGGCCCCAGCTGCGAAGAATGCGTTGCCGCAGGCGTCAGGCGGGAACGATGTTCTCGGCCGTCGGGCCCTTCTGGCCCTGCGCGATGTCGAAGGACACCTTCTGGCCCTCCTGCAGCTCGCGGAAGCCCTGGGTGGCGATGTTCGAGTAGTGGGCGAAGACGTCGGGGCCGCCGCCGTCCTGCTCGATGAAGCCGAAGCCCTTTTCCGCGTTGAACCACTTCACGGTACCGGTGGCCATGTCATTTCTCCTTCGGAGACGATTTACGGAATTCACCCTGTGCGGATTCCGTTTTGTCGCCGTGCTGATTAACCCGTCGGAAAAATGAACCTTCTGGTAACCACACCTGCAACTGGCATCGACATTAGCATGATGCCATCGCCCCTGGGTGATCGATGTTTTTGATCCGTCGGAAGATCGAGGGGAGAACGAGGGGAGATCGAGGAATACTCGTGGCGCCCCCGACCTATTTCTCCTCTCGCGAATACAGATATTGGTTCGCGTGGATGTGGTGTTCCGGCCGGGTGTCGCCGGCCGTGGCGCCGTGACCTCCTTCGATGGGCCTCGCGGACGCTCGCGACGCGGGTGCGCGGGGTGGTGGTGAAGGCCCCGGAGTCCCGTGACGGCGACGAACGTCACATCTCACATCGGTGGCGGCGCGGTCCAGGTGATGTGCGGGGGCTCGACCCGTCCGCACAGCGGGCCGCCCCGCGCGTCGGTGAGACCGAGACGGCCGACCAGCAGGCCGTCGCGCGCGGCGGCGGCGAGTACGTCGGCGGGGACGACGTCCAACATCAGCTTGGCGCGGCGGAACATCGTGAAGGTCCCCGACTCGTCGACCGTGCCCCACGACAGATAGACGAACCGCCTGCCCAGCCGGTCCTGCACATAGGGGCCCTTGATGTCGGTACCGGCCGACGAGGTGCTCGCGGTGCACTCCAAGGTCCAGGTCGCGGACGAAGCGTCGCCCGGCCGCGGCTCCAGAAGCTCGGCCGGCCGGTCACGGCGCTGGACGGCGACATGGAGAACCCCGGACGCGGGCACCTCGGTGCCACCACCACCGTCGGCGGCGGCGGAGGCGGTGGCGGAGTCGGCGGAGGAGGAGGCGGCGGAGGCGGCGGAGTCGGGGCGGGTGAGGCCGGGCAGGTCGACGGCGTCGATGCGGATGCGCATACGACCCATCATCCTCGCCGCCCCGAGTCAGCCCCGCCCGAGCCGTCGCCTGCCCCTGCCGTCGCCTGCCCCTGTCGTCGCCTGCCCGAGCCGTCGCCTGCCCCCGCCCTCGTCCGCTCCGTGCCCGTCCGCTCCGTGCCCGTCCGCTCCCGCCCTCGCCCCTCGGCCTTCGCCCGCTCCCGCCCGCTCCCGCCCGCTCCCGCCCGGCCCTCCCGCCCGCTCCCGCCCGGCCCTCCCGCCCGCCCCCGCCCGGCCCTCCCGCCGTGCCCGCCCGGCCCCCGCCCTCGCGCGCGCCCCCACCTGCCCCCTCACCCGCGCGCTACCTCCGGCGGCCTTGAGCGACCGTGAGCGAGCGTGAATGCTTTCTGGAACCGTTTGTGTTCGTTCCGTTGACACTCCGACACGTCCCCTCCTAATGTCTCGCCCACCTTGCGACCAAGCGACGAGATTTCGAACAACGGGGTTCAAGTGCGCACCGGATCGATCAGCATGCCCAACCGAAGAACCGCACTCGGCACCTTCGCCGGAGTGGCCTGTCTCGCCCTCACCGTCTCCGCCTGCGGCGGCGAGACCACCGGGGGCAGCACCGAGCGCGGCACCATCGGCGTAGCCATGCCCACCCGGGCCTCCGAGCGCTGGCTCACCGACGGCAAGAGCGTCGTCGAGGACCTGGAGGGCAAGGGGTACAAGACCAGGCTGGTGTACGGCGACGACGATCCGAAGGCCCAGGTCGCCCAGATAGAGAAGCTGATCGCACAGGGTGTGGACGCGCTGATCATCGCGGCCATCGACAACAAGTCCCTGAACGGCGCGCTCCGGAAGGCCGCCGCCGCGGACATCCCGGTGATCTCCTACGACCGGCTCATCCTCGGCACCAAGAACGTCGACTACTACGTCTCCTTCGACAACGAGCAGGTCGGCCGCCTCCAGGCCCGCCACATCATCGAGAAGCTCGGACTGGAGGACGGCAAGGGCCCGTTCACCATCGAACTGTTCGCCGGCTCCCCCGACGACAACAACACCAAGTTCTTCTACGACGGCGCGATGCACCTGCTGCAGCCGTACCTGGACAACAAGCAGCTGGTCGTCCCGTCCGGCGAGACCGAGATGGACCAGATCACCACCCTGCGCTGGGACGGGCCCACCGCGGAGAAGCGGATGAAGCGGGTCCTCGCCGAGTCGTACGGCAACGAGCGGCTCGACGCGGTCCTTTCGCCGTACGACGGGATCTCCATCGGCGTCCTGAACGCGGTGAAGGCGGACGGCTACGGCGCCGCGGGCAAGCCCCTCCCGATCGTCACCGGCCAGGACGCCGAACTGGCCTCGGTGAAGTCGATCATCGCGGGCGAGCAGTCGCAGACCGTGTTCAAGGATCTCCGCCAACTCGCCGAGATGGCCTCGAACATGGCCGACGACATCCTCAACGGCGAGACGCCGGAGCTGAACAACCGGCGGTCCTACAAGAACGGCGTCAAGGCCGTCCCCGCCTATCTGTTGCAGCCGATCAGCGTCGACAAGAAGAACTACGAGTCCGTGCTTGCCGTGAGCGACCTCTACACCCCCGAGGACCTCAAGCAGCCGTAGCCACCACCGGCCCCGGGTCGCGCGTTTGGGCGGTGCCTCACGCCCCGCGCGGCCGGGTCAGTCCGGTGTCGTACGCGAAGATCGTGGCCTGGACCCGGTCGCGCAGGCCCAACTTGCGCAGCAGCGCGTTGACATGGGACTTCACGGTGCCCGTGGTGACGCCGAGGGTGTCGGCGATCTCGGCGTTGGCGAGTCCCGCCGCCACCAGTGTCAGGATCTCGCGCTCACGCGGGGTGAGGGTGGCCAGGGGAGCGGGGTCGGGCGCGGGCGCGGAGTGCGCGAAGGCCTCGATCAGCCGGCGGGTGACGGCCGGGGCGAGGATGCCGTCGCCGGAGGCCACGGCCCGGATGCCGCCGAGGAGTTCCTCGGGCCGGGCGTCCTTGAGGAGGAACCCGGAGGCTCCGGCGCGCAGCGCGTCGTGGACGTACGTGTCCTGGTCGAAGGTGGTCAGGACGAGGACGCGCGGGGCGTCGTCCCACGCGGTGAGCAGCCGGGTGGCGGTCAGCCCGTCCATGCCGGGCATCCGGATGTCCATCAGGACGACGTCGGGGGCGGTCCGGCGCGCCAGTTCGACGGCGTGGGCGCCGTCGCCGGCCTCCGCGACGACGGTGAGATCGGGCTCCGCGTCGACGATGGCGGCGAACCCGGCCCGGACCACGGCCTGGTCGTCCACCACCATCACCCGGACGAGGTCCGAAGGGTCTTCGGCTGAGGCTGAGGCTGAGAATGAGACTGAGGTTGAGGCTGGGTCTTGTCCCGGGGCTGGGACGGGGGCTGGGGTTTCGATGGGGGCATCTCCTCGTGCTCTGTCCCGGTGTCGGTCGCCGCGCCCTGTCTCAGCACGGCCAGCAGTCCGCGCATGGCGGTGAGGGCGGCCCTGGCCTGGTCGGCGGCGCCGTCGAGGTCGGCGCGTTCGGCGTGGGCCACCACCTCGTCGGCGTGCCGCAGCACCGCCTGGCGCAACTCGGCGGCGATGCGCTGCCGTTCCTCGTACGCCTCGACGACCGCGGACCACACCGCCGCCGAAAGCGCGCTGTCCTCACGCCGGGTGACCCGCTCGCGGCGCCGGCGGACGAAGACGCCCAGGCCCCAGACCCCGGCCATCAGGAAGGCCAGGAACCCGGCGACGATCACGGCGACGAAGCCGAGGACACCGAGGAAACCGAGGAAACCGACCGTGCCGAGACCCCCGTCCCCGCCGTCGGGCGTGAGAGGGCCGCCGCTCAGCACGTCCAGGGTGACCGTCGCCGCCGCGAGACCGCCCGCCACCAGGAGGATCGCCGGCCAGGTGCGGCCGGGAGGCCCGGCGTAGGCCGCCACCGCGCGCAGGGCCACGCACTCCGCGCACGCCCCCGTCAGGGTCAGCGCCCAGGCCACGTCCGAGGGCAGCAGCCCGTGGGCCAGGGCCACCGGGGGGATCCAGGCGGTCGCCAGCACCAGCAGGAGCGCGGTCCAGGGGGCCTGGCGCCGCCACAGCAGCGGCAGGGCGTGCAGTACGGCGGGCAGACAGGCCGTCGCGGTGGCGGCGGGCCGCTCGATCAGTACGGCGACGACGGGCAGCGCGGCGACCGCGAGCACGGTCGCCGTGTCCGCCGAACTCACGCGCGGGAGCGCCGAGTTGCGGCGCCCCGCCGCCGAGGGGTACGGCAGCCGGGCCCGTACGACCCAGCCGGGCCCGTCCGGTCGGGGCCCCGCCGCGAAGCTCCCGCCGAGCCCGACCGCCCGCTCCCGCATCCCCGAGGTCCCCCGCCCGGCCCCGAGCCCCTGCCGCACGGCCGGGACGGCAGACACGGCCGGGGCGGGTGCCGCGCCTACGGAAGCCGTCGCCGCGTCCGGTGGCGGACCGGGCGTTCCGTCGTCCCGCACCACGAGGTCCAGGGCTTCGCCGCCGTCCCGGAGCACGACGTGTACGGCGGTACCGGGGGCGTAGCGCAGGGCGTTGGTGAGGGACTCGCGGACGAGGGCGAAGGCCGCCTCGGCCACCGGGCCCGTCAGGGCGGCCGGGCCGGGGGCGATGTCGAGGCTCACGCGCTGGCCCAGGCGGACGAATCCGGCGGCGAGTTCGGTGACGCGCTCCTCCAGGGGGCTCTCCTCGTCGGCCGCCGAGGTCCGCATCACCGTCACGAGCCGGTGCAGCGCCTCCACGGTCGCGCGCCCGCCCTCCGCCGCCGACCGCAGCGCGTCGGCGGTCAGTTCGGGCCTGCGGTCACCGAGCCGCCGGGCGGCCTCGGCGGTGACCACGACGGAGGTGAGGTGGTGCGCGCTGACATCGTGCAACTCCCGCGCGAGACGGTCCCGTTCCGTGGTGGCCGCGCGGCCCCGTACGGCCTCGGCGCGCGCCAGTTCCCGTTCGGCGGCCCGCCGTCCGGCGAGCCACTGGCGGCGGCTGCGGCCCGCGCCCACGGTGCCCGCGAACACGGTGAGGCTCGCCAGCGCCTCCCCGCCGATGTCGACGGCCGAGTCGTACGCCGTCAGGGACCCGAGCACCGCCGAGCCGATCATCACGGCCGCGACGAGGACCGCCGTCCGGCCCGGCCGCAGGACCGCCACCGAGTACAGCGCGACCACGCCCGCCACGGCGGCGGCCCCCAGTCCCTCGTCCGGTACGACGAACTGGCCGGTCAGCGTCAGGGCATCGATGACGAGCGCCGAGGCGACCGGGAAACGCCGGCGCGTCCCCAGCACGGCGGTGGCCGCCACGGTCACGGCCAGGCCCACGACGAGCCGGGGCGCCTCCACCGTCTCGCCGCGCAGCAGCGCGTACCCCGGCCAGACGGACAGCTGAACGACCGCCAACAGCGCGGGCAGCAGCCAGTTCCGTATGCGCTCCATGATGGCGCCGATCATACTTTCGGCCCGCTGCGGCGGCCGTCCCTATCCCCGGTTGGAGACACCGGTCGTACGTACGGCCGACGCCACGACCGTCCGTACACCGGGAAGCTGATGCCCATGACGACGCCGCACACCGCCGCCCCGCCGCCCCCGCCGCTGCCGCCCCCACCACCCCTTCCGACGCTCCCACCCCTCCCGTACCACCGGCTCGCTCTCGTGACCGGGCGGCACCGGTGGTGGAGGCCGCTGGTGGGGACCGGGGTGGTGGTGCTCGGCGCGGTGGTCGTCACGCTGCTGGTGCTCGTGGGCGGTGAGATCGCCGGCGCGATCCTCGACCGCCCCCGTGACGCCGACGGCGACATCGTCTGGGGCACGATCGCCGAGACCGCCCTGATGCTGCTCTCCCTCGGCCTGTGCATCCCGGTGGTGCTGCTGGCCGCGCGCTGGACGCAGCGCCGCCCGGCCGGCACCGTCGCGTCGGTCGCGGGCGGACTGCGGTGGCGCCGCCTCGGACGGTGCCTCGCGGTGGCCCTGCCCGTGGCCGCCGCGACCCTCGGCCTCTCCCTGCTCCTCCCCGGAGCCGACGGCGGCGGCGGTGGCGGCGGCGGTGGCGGGCCGGACTGGACATGGGCCGGCCTGACCCCGTTCCTGCTCGGCCTCGCCATGGTCTGTCTGCTCGTGCCGTTCCAGGCGGCGGCCGAGGAGTACGTGTTCCGTGGCTGGCTGACGCAGGCGGTCGGGGCCTGGTGCCGCTCGCCGTGGATCGCGGTCGTACCGCAGGCCGTGCTCTTCGCCGCCGCGCACGGCTGGGGAACGCCCTGGGGCTTCGCCGACCTGGTGGTGTTCGGCCTGGTCACGGGCCTGCTGACCATCCGTACGGGCGGTCTCGAAGCGGCGATCGCCCTGCACGTCCTCAACAACCTGCTCCCCCTGGGCGTCCTGTCGGCCACCGTCGACGGCCTCGGCATCGAGCAGACGGCCGCCGACATGGACTGGACGATGCTCGCCGTCGACGTGCCCCTCGTCGCGCTCTACGCGGCGGCGGTGCTGTGGCTGGACGGCCGACGGCGCCCGCCTGTCTCAGGCGGCTTTCCGGCGGGCGGCGAGCAGGGTGACGTCGTCCTCGGCGGGCCCGTGGACCAGGCGCGCGAGCAGGGTGTCGAGGACCCCCTCCAGCGGGCCGTCCACACGGAGACCGAGCCCCGTCAGACGGCGCAGTGAGGCGTCGATGTCCACACGGCGCTGTTCGATCAGCCCGTCGGTGTACAGCAGGAGCACGTCCCCGGGCGGCAGCGGCACGGTCGACGCCTCGTGCCCGCCGAGGTCGGTCCCGAGGGGCGGCCCCGCCGGGACCGGCACCAGATCCGTACGGCCCTGGCGGCGCAGCAGCACCGGCGGGGGATGGCCCGCGCTGGAGATCGCGCAGGTGCCGGAGCCGGGGTCGACGAGTGCCAGCAGACAGGTGGCGACCCGGTCGACGCCGATGCTCGCGACCCGGTGGTCGGCCTCGTCCAGGACGCGTTCGACCGGGGCGCCGGACACGGCGAGGGTGCGCAGCAGCGAGCGGTAGTGGCTCATGGCGACGGCCGCGGTGAACCCGTGGCCCATCACATCCCCCACGACCTGGAGGGTCTGCCCCGAGGGCAGCGCGATCGAGTCGCACCAGTCCCCGCCGACCAGCGCGTGCCGCCCCGCCGGCAGATAGCGGGAGGCGACCTCGACGTCCGGGTGCGGGACACCGGGCTCCGACAGCAGCGCGCGCTGCAACTCCAGGGCCATGTCGTGCTCGAAGGAGTACTGCCGCGCGTTGTCGATGGCGACGGCGGCCCGACCGGCGAGATCCTGCGCGACGATGACGTCCTCGTCGGTGAAGGGGGCGGAGTCGCCGCCCCTGAACAGGGCGAGGAGGCCGACCGGATGTCCCTTGGTCGGCAGGGGTACGCACAGGAGGGAGTGGATCTCCGCCGCGCGCATCGACCTCAACTTGGACGGCGGCACATGCATGTCGAGCAGTACGTCGTCCGTGACGAGGTTTCCCACCCAGGGTCGGCCGGTGTCCAGGCACATCCTGGGCTGTGAGCCACGGCGGGCGTCGAGGTACTCCCCGATGTTCCTGATCGCTCCCAGGCTGCTGACGCCGTCCGGGCCTCCGGCGACGGCGACGACGCGCAGCCGTACGACACCGGGAGCCGGGGGCGGGGCGTCACAGGACTCCTCCTCCAGCGTGCTGACGCTCGCCCGGTCGGCCAGGATCGGCACCACGAAGTCGGCCAGCTCGGCGCAGGTCTCCCGCACACCGAGCGTCGTACCGATGCGGGTGGTGGCGGTGTCGAGCAGGGCGAGGCGTTGCTGCGTCCGCTCCAGGTCGTCCATGGACTGTCGCAGCCCGCTGACCTCGATCGCGATGCCGCACAGTCCGGTGACCCGTCCGTTCTCCTCCAACCGGTGGTAGACCGCGCTCCACTGGCGGTTCGGAAACGGCGAGCTGGCGTGCGTCCTGCCCGTGACGGACAGCTCGCGGGGGCGGCCGTCTTCGAGGACCATGCGCAGGATCTCCTCCGAGCGGTGGACGCCCGGCAGTACCTCGGCCATGGTCCGGCTGCGGAAGGCCGAAGGGGGCACCCCGCTCATCCGGGCCATCGCGGCGTTGACGTAGCGGTAGCGCAGCCGGTGGTCCAGGACCGCCACCGCGGCGGGCGTACCGTCCAGGAGGCGGCGCAGGATCCCGTACTCGTGGGCCTGTTCCACCACCTCGCCGGGCGCGTCCGCGACGGCGGACAGCAGCGTGTCCTCGGCGCCCGTGAAGAGCCACTTGAGCGGCAGCCGGTCGTAGCCCACGCCGGACCCTCCTCACGTGCCCCTGACGAGGTCATGCCTCCGTCCAGTCTGTCCCAGCCACAGCGGGGCCGCACCCGGGGGCCACGGCCCCCCGCAGGCCATGGCCCCCGGGTTCACGCCCCACCCCGCCGCTCAGAAGCTGGGCGGCGGTACCGCCCTCGTCGTCGCTCTCAGGCCGAGGTGGTCGTCCGGGTCCTGGAGCCGGGTGCCCTGGGTCGCCAGCATGCGGCGGACGGCCGGGGCGGGCACGCGGATCACCACCGGGCGGCGCAGGGTCAGTTCCCGCGCGGCGGTTCCGGTACGGGAGGCGCGCACCCGGTTGGTGACCTGGGCGACCACCCGTACGTCCAGGGTGAACTGGACGAGGACGGACTCCGGTTCGGGTTTGTGCGGCGGCGTCGTGCCGGAGGCGTTCGCCGCCGCGTCGGCCGAACCGCCCGCGCCGCCCGCGTTGCCCATCAGCCGGTTCAGCCGGAACTGGTCGGCGTTGAGCAGTCCCGCGCCCGCCAGTCCGTACGCCGAGGGTCGCCTCGACCGGCACCCGCAACGCACGCGCGAGGCCCCGGGAGACCCCTCCACCCACTCCGGCCTCATTCGTCGCCCCGGCCACACCGGTACGCCAACTACCGTACATCCGGGGGCTGTTGACTTCCCGACCCGACCGCTCCGGGCGACAGGGCAAGGCGAGCACGGCTCGTGGTGAGGGGGGAGTGCGGAGCGGGGGAGCTGTGCCGCCCGCCCGGCCCCCGGCACCTGCCGCCCCCCGGCTTCGGAATGCCGAGGGGGTGGCGTGGTGTCACGCTGGGACGAGGGAACGAGTCGGTCCGGGGTGTCCGACCGGACGGCTCTCCGACCCGAGGAGGCCGACATGGCCAGTGGCGCCACCCGAACCGGATCGGCCGACGTCGACCCACGCCCATGGCACGGGCCCACATCCGGTACCACCGTCCTCGCGGCAGTGCTGATGATCTTCGGCGGGGCGATGGCGATCTTCGAGGGGATCACGGCGATCGCCGAGGACGACCTGTTCCTCGCCACACGCGACTACGTTTTCGAGTTCAGCCTGACGGGCTGGGGCTGGGTCCACCTCGTCCTGGGAACCGTCCTCGTCCTCGCGGGGTGCGCCGTGCTCGGCGGAGCCCTGTGGGCGCGCTTCTTCGGCGTGGCCGTGGCCGGGCTCGGCGCGCTCGCCAACTTCCTGTGGGTGCCGTACTACCCGCTGTGGGCCCTGTCGTTGGTGGCCGTCAACCTCTTCATCGTCTGGGCGCTCTGCGTGGGTATGCACCGGGAGGCCGACGACGGCCGCGGCCGTGTGACGTGACCAGGCCCTGCCCGCCCACGCCCGGCGATCACGGCCGGCCCACCAGCGCCGCGTACGCCCGCCCGATCTCGCCCAGGTACTGCGCCAGATCGAAGCGGGCCTCCTCGACGGGCCCGCCGTCGGGGCCCGGGTACGCCAGGCCGGACCAGATGACCGTCCCGCCGCGCAGCCGGATGCGGACGGTCAGCGTGTCCGACTCGGGCGTGGGCCCCGGCTCCGGCCGTGCCCGGGTCGCCACCTCCACCGTGCGCGGCATGTCCGTCGGACAGAGCGGCCCGCCCGGCCGGAGCAGCCGCTCCGGACCGAGGCCGACCATGCCGCTGTCGCCGCGCGTGATCATGTCGAGGCCGTCGACGAAGAGGTAGGTGTGGACGCCGGTGCACACCGGAGGCCCAGGACACGCGCCGACGAGCAAGGTGCTCACCGCGCCCTCGCCCTGCCCGGCGGCCCCGGAGGCCCGCACCGTGCGCGGCGCCCTACGCGGCATCCACCTGCTCCGACGTCATGGACCGATGGTAACGACGCCGCCGGGGCGAGGGTACGGGTCAGTTGTCGTCGCGGATGCTGGTCGCGATGCCGTTGCTGATCACGACCTCCGCGGAGAAACCCTTCTTGGCGGCGGCCTCCAGCTCGGCCTCGGTGCACTCCTTGCCGCCCTCGCCGCCGGGGCCGGTGTTCACGGCGTCGCAGATGTCGTCGTAGCCGATGATCTCGGTGTCCTCGGAGACGAAGAACTGCTGCTCGGTGCCCTTGGAGTCGGAGACCGTGTACTTGCCGGGCGCGAGGTAGGAGACGTTCCCGAACCAGGTGCCGCTGACGCCCTCGCCCTTGTCGATGCCTTCGACGGCGGTGTCACGGGAGTCGGAGTCAGAGCCGGAGTCGGACCCGGAACCGGAACCGGAACCACCACCGGAACCGCTGCCGCTGCCACTGCCACTGCCGGAGCCCTGCTGGGCCGCGCGCCGCTCCGTCACCAGGGTCGCGACGCCGTCCTTCATCTTCACGTCGGCGTTCACGGCGGCCTTCTTGGTGGCGGCCTCCAACTGGTCCAGCGTGCACGGCGCGTCCACCTTGGACCCCGCCTCCCCGCAGATGGTGCCGGTGCCGTAGACCTCGGTGTCGTCGGCGACCCAGAACAGCTGGTCGTCCTTGCCGGACACGGACACGATGTACTTGCCCGGGGCCAGATAGCTGACCTGGCCGTTGTCGAACGAGCCGCTGACGCCCTTGGCACCCTTGGCGTTCGACGCCTTCTCCGCGACCGAGGCCTTGTCCGATCCGCCCGCGCCGGACGAACCGGACGAGTCGGCGTCGGCGCCGTTCTGGCATGCGGTCATCAGCAGTCCGGCGGTGATCGCGGCGGTGACGACGACGGCCTTGCGGAGGTGGCGGTTGATCACGGGGGTGGTTCCTTCCGGGGGCGGGGCGGGGGGAGATCCGGCGGCGGTTCCGTCGGCTTCCCGGTCCTGCGTCGAGCAGGACACCGGGTAGGAGGGGGCGCGGAGCCCGTTGGTCACGCCCGTCCCCCCTTCAGGACACCGCTGTTGCAGAGCGGTGACACAACGCGGCTGCTGGGAACGGCGGTTGGTGGACACCCCGTTCACCCCGTGAACGCGGCCCCCGCCTTCCTGACATGCAGCACATGCCCGTCCAGCGGCAGCGGTGACCGGCCCACCAGGGTCAGGCCCGCGTCCGCGAAGAGGCGCCCGTAGTGGCCGGCCCGCCGCTCGCGTCCGCCGACGTTGCACATCATGTGGAGATCCCAGGCGGTCGCCAGCGAGACCGAGCCGTCGGAGGGGAGCACGCGTTCGACGACGAGCAGATCCGCGTGCTCGGGCATCGCGCGGGCGCAGTGGCGCAGGATCTCGCGGCAGCGCTCGTCGTCCCAGTCGTGCAGGACACGGGACAGGACGTAGACGTCACCACCCGTGGGTACGTCCGCGAAGTCACCGGTCACAAAGGCGCAGCGCGCGCCGAGGCCGGCCTGCTCCAGCCGCAGCCGGGCGGCCTCGACGGCGTGCGCCCGCTCCAGCAGCACCCCGTTCAGCCCCGGGTGCGCGGCGAGGATCCGGCCGAGCAACTCCCCGTTGCCGCCCGCGACATCGACCACCGTGGCCCCGGCGGGCGCCCCGGCCGCGGCGGTCAGCACCGGATGCGTGGGCACCGGGTCGAACATGGCGGCCCCGGCGGCCATCGACCGGTCGAAGAGTTCGGCGAGTTCGGGGTCGCGGGCGAAGTGGTCGAAGTGGTTCTCGCCGAAGAGATGCTCGAAGGCGACCTGCCCCGTGCGCACGGTGTGCCCGAGCCCGCCGAAGGACTCGTAGAACGGCCCGCCGTACATCAGCGCCAGCGCCCGCATCGACCCCGGCGCACCGTCCCGCAGCAGCGCGCCCGTCTCCGTGAGCCGGAAGCCGTCGCGGCCCTCCGTCACCGCGCCCAGCATCGCGACATAGCGCAGCAGCGTCGCCAGGTTCCGCGGCTCCGCACCGACCTCCCGCGCCAGCTCCTCCACACCCACCCCGCGTTCGCCGTCCATGGCGTCGGGCACCCGGAGTTGGGCGAACACGGCCAGCGCCTGTGTCGTCCAGGCCCCGGTCAGCAGGCGCAGGAGCGTTTCGGCAGGCTGTCGGGCGCGATGCTCGGCGAGGTGGGCGGCGAGCACGTCACGGTGGTCGCCGGGGACGTACAACTCCACACGCCGACAACCGACCTTCGCCTCGGCGGGCGCCCCGAAGTAGAAGACCGTGCCGTTCTCGTGCGGGTTGTAGCCACCGCCGTCCGGGGTGGCTCCGTAGCGCGCGAAGGTCGCGCACAGGCCACGCAGCACCAGCGGATTCGGCGACGCGACATCGAAGGCGACATGCGTCTCGTGCGCCTGTTTACGCTCGTGCGCGGCGATCTCGTCCAGCCCCGACCCCGGCGGCACGGTCAGCGCGAACACCTCGACCGTACGGTGCGCCCCGTCCACGCCGGCCACCGCCGGGCGCAGGATGCCGACGTCCAGCTCGGCGGCCGGCCGTCGATGCCGTACGGCCAGTCGCTCGCGTACGACGACACTCGGCCGCGGCGGCAGGGCCGCGTCGAGCCCGCAGTCGCCGAGCATGGCGCGCAACTCCGCCTCGTCCGAGGGGAAGACGAGCAGCGCGGCATGTGAGAAACGACAGTGCTCCACGAGAGTCCGCAGCTCCGGACCGTCGAGCCCGGGGAACAGGAGCGGCAACAGGGCGGCGGTGTCCTGCTGCTTGACGAAGTCGACCGTCGCGAGCAGACGGGACGTGTCGCCCGACGGCGTCGTGATCATTACGGGAACCCTCATTCGGTACAGGCGGAAGTGCGGGGTGGAAGGGGACTTAGACACCGACGTAGTGCTCGGCGAACCAGTCCTGGTGGCTGCGCGAAGTCCGCAGCGAGTCGATGCGGGAACGCCGCAGGGAGTCATGGAACGGAGAGGCGCCGCCGGCCGAGCCGTCCGACCAGCCCTCCGACGAGCCGTGCCCGCCGTGCCCGCCAGGCCCGCCGTGCAGCAACCGGATCATCCAGTGCGAGAACTCCTGCGCGCGCCAGATGTACGGCAGACACCGCGCGGAGTAGGCGTCGAGCCCCTTGGAGTCGCGGTGGACGAGGTCGTCGGCCAGGGCGTCGGCGAGGATCTCCGCCTCCAGGACCGCGAGATTGGCGCCCTTGGCGGCGGAGGGGCTGACGAGGCCGGCGGCGTCCCCGGCGAGGAACAGCGAGCCGTGGCGCAGGGGTTCGAGGACGTCGGACTCCAGGTCGACGACGGCGCGTTGCACGACACGCCCCCGGTGCAGGGGGCCGTACTCCGCTCCCCGCATCCGCAGGTCCAGCTCGTCCCAGATCCGTTGCTCGGACCAGGAGTCGGCCGCCGTACCGCGCGCGCACTGCACGTAGTAGCGGGTGATCTCGCTCGTACGCGCCATGTGCCCGGCGAATCCCCGTTCGTGCACCGCGTATCCGACGGCGTCCATACTGGGCGGCGCCTCGGCGAGCAGCCCGAGCCAGGTCACGCCGTGGTCGCAGTGGTGCCGGCGCACCGTCCCGGTCGGCAGCGAACGCCGGGCGGCGCCGTGCCGCCCGTCGCACCCGGCGACGTACCGCGCGCCCCAACGGCCGGGCCGACCGTCCGCCTCGCGCACGGTCACCGAGGGACGGTCGGTGTCGGCGTCGAGGACGGCGACCGCCTCGGTGCCGAACTCGACCCGGCCGCCGACGGCCAGGAAACGTGTCAACAGGTCGGTGACCAGCAGCTGTTGGGGGTAGACGGTGTGCCGCTCACCCCGCCCGAGCCCGCCGTAGTCGAGCCGGAACCGGCCGTCCGCGCTGCGGAACTCGCAGGTGCTGTGCGCCTGTCCGTGCCGCCGCAGCCCCTCGGCCAGCCCGTGCCGCTCCAGGATCCGTACGGTGTTGGCCGCCAGGAACCCGGCGCGCGCCCGCGTCTGGATGTGCGCGCGCTCGGCGCGCTCCAGGACGACGCAGTCGACCCCCCTGTTCTGAAGAAGATTGCCGAGCACGAGCCCCGCCGGTCCGGCACCGAGAACGACGACATCGGTTGCCCTCCTGCTCTGACTGTCTGTCACGAGAGGGGATGGTAGGTCCCATGAAGTGACTTACTTGACATAAATCACCCGAATGGGAAGAGCCATAGCAGTGCGCCGGGGCGCACGCCCCCAAGCAGCACGCGCCCCCAGGTCACGCGCTGTCACCTCCAGCCGCGCGCTCTCCCCTCGGCCTCCCCTCGGCCTCCTCCCGGCCCTCCCTCCCGGCATCTCGCGGCCCCTCCCCTCTGAAGGGTTCCATCCCGGACCACAGGTACCCGCAGCGCGAGAACCAGACCCGCAAGGCCCTGGTCGAGGCCAAGCAGGCCCTCGCGACGCTGCTCACCCAGCTGGCGGCGGCGGACAACGCCCCCGGCGGGCAACGCCCCCGGCGGCCAACTGCTGACCGGTTTCCAGTCGGGCTTCCCCGCGTTCCGGGCCGCGACGCCCGCGCAGATCGCCACGTTCCTGCCGCGGATCATCGAGGTCGTACGGCGCGTCCAGTCCGGCCTGAACGCCGAGGGCGCCGAGGGCGCCGAGATCACCCTGGTGGGCGACGGCGGTGCCGACCCCGGGGTCGCCGGCTGGGTCGCCCCCAGCGCGAGCGACCTGTACAACCGCGTCTTCCACCCCAACCAGCGGAAGAGCAGGGGCCTTCCGACCATGGACGCGGGCCGGAGCGGACCGATCAATCTCACCGACGAGGGCCAGAACGCCTGGTACATCATCCACGAGGCGACCCACCGCTTCGCGGGCACGCTGGACTACCCGTACAGCGCGCGCGACATGGAGTTGCAGGAGGAGGACGGCAACGCCGCGACGGACGCCCTGGTGCCCGAGGGGGCGGCGGAGCGCGAGGCGACCATGCTCGGCAAGCGCGCCCTGCGGGACCCCGCCACGTACAGCGGCGCGAACGACGGCTCCAACCGTCAGCCGGACTGGTACGCCATGGGACGGCGCGCCCTGATGAACGCCGACTCCTACGCCCAGTTCATCCTGATCGCGACGGGCTACCGGGCCCCGCGCGTCCGACGGCGCCGCCCGGTCACCGTCGCGTGGTGGACGGCTGGAGGAGCTGGTCGACGGGCGCGTAGTCGTCGGTGAGCGGTCGCGCGTCACCGATCCACGAGGTCAGGTCGTCACCGGTGGCAATCCGCCAGCCGGTGTGCCGGGCGTCCAGCGCCTCCTGCGCAGCGCGCGGGTCGACGGCCCGGTCGGAGGCGATCACCACCAGATTGCCGCCCACCGGGGTGGCGTCCGGATCGGGGCCGAGGCCGAGGTCGACGGGCGCGCCGACGAGGGCGACATGCTCGAACGTCTCGCCGAGGGTGGCCACTTCGGCACGGGCGAAGTCCAGCCCACCGTGGTCGATGAGGTTGGCGACGTACACCCCGTCCTCGTCGAGCACCCGCCGTACGTCCGTCATCGCCTCCGCGGTGGTGAGGTGCCATGGCACGCTGACGCCCCCGAAGGCGTCGCCGACGACGAGGTCCCGGCTGTCGTCGTCCAGCCGCCGCAGTCCGAGCCTGCCGTCCTCGACGCGTACGTCGATCCCGGCCTCCGAGGTCAGACCGAGCCGCTCACGGTCGATGCGTACGACCCCGCCGTCGATCTCGGACACGAGGCTCCGTGTCCCGGGCCGGGTGGCGGCGAGATAGCGGGGGAGGGTGAGTCCGCCGCCGCCCACATGGTGGGCGTCGAGGGATTCGCCTTCGGGGAAGGCGGTGTCGACCACCGAGGCGATGGCGCGTATGTACGTGAACTCCAGGAACGTCGGGTCGTCGAGGTCGACGTAGGAGTGCCACAGGCCGTCCAGGACGAGCGTACGGCCGCTCTTCCGGTCGGGGTCGGTGACGATCCGTGCGCAGTGGTACCTGGTCTCCGCGTCACAGGCGCCGGGCGCGACCACGGTGCCGAGGCCCCCGGCGACGACGACCAGGGCCAGGGCGGGGGTGCCGCGCCAGCCCCGGGTGCGCCACTCGACCAGCGCCGAGCCGGCCACCAGCAGTGCGCCGAGGCCGATCAGGATGCCGCTGACCGGCAGTCGCGACACCAGGACGAAGCCGGTGAGGACGGTGCCGACGATGGCGCCGGCGGTGCCGACACCGGACAGCCGGCCGACCACCGTCCCGGTCTCGGCGAGGCTGGTGAGCCGTAGCTTCGTCACGATCGGCGTCACCGCGGAGAGCAGCGCGCCCGGCACGAGAATGGTCAGCGACGCGATCAGCAGCAGCAACGCCGGCGCCCACTCCGCGCTGGTGCGCAGCACGGCGGGGGTGAGCGCCACCACCGCCCCCGACACCCCGAGCGAGGGGCCCAGAAGCCGCCGAGGATCGACCTGGTCGGCGACCCGACCACCGAGCCACGACCCCACGGCGATCGCCGTGAGCGCGATCCCGATCACCATCGTGCTGGTCTCCAGCGTGAGCCCCAAATACGGAGCCAACAGCCGCAGAGCCACAATCTCGACCACCAACACCGCGGCCGACGCCCCGAACACCAACACACCAGCACCCCGAGCCCCCAGCCCGCGCACCCGCGACTCGCTCGCGGATGCGGATGCGGATGCAGATGCGGATGCAGATGCGGATGCAGATGCGGAGTCCGGTGCGGATTCAGGCACGGAATCGGGCGCGGAATCAGGCGCGGAATCAGGCGCGGATTCGGGCGCGGAATCAGGCGGGAACGACGATCCACTCACGCCGGTCATCCTCGCACGCCCCTCCCGTGGGATCACCGCCAAGGACTACGTCGGATACTTCATGAACAGGTATGGAGAGGAACCCGTGTTCGCCCAGCGGCGCGGCGAGAAAACCGGCCCGACGGCCCGACGGCCCGACTGCCCGACGGACGCGATGATCACTGTTGCCGACCTGGTCGTCAACCGCGAGGAAGCGACACGGCTGTCCTCCTGCCTCGCGGCCTCCCGCCCCCTACGGCAGGGACGGACCTGACCCCTCCGGTGCGGTGGCGAAGTCGGCGATCGCCTTCCGTAGGGGGCCGGCGGCGTTCGCCGGCGTGCCGAGGGTGTCGAGGCCCAGCACCCTGATGATGCCGAGTCGGCCTCGCGGTCCCTCGACCCGCAGGTCGCGCTGGGTGGGTGAACCGCCGGGAGCGGGATGGACCACGAGCGCGAGCGCGTCCGCCGGGTCCGTGTACCCGGCGATATAGGTGAGGAGTTGGTGCCGGTCGGCGGAGGAGACGTTCTTCGTCACATAGCTCTTGTACTTCGCGTCCACGGCGAGGAAGCGGGAATCGGCCGACCCCTCGCCCCGAGGGGGGAAGACCAGCAGCACATCGGGGTTGAACGGCGGGGTGTTGTCCTTCAGCCCTCCGTGGGTGCGGATGACCCCTTCTCCCGGTCGCGCGCCCCGCCCACCCAGAGCCGTGGCCGCGTCGACCGCCATCCGGCGGACGACGTTCTCCCACAGGACGTTCAGATTCAGCAGCAGACTCTTCGCTCCGAAGCCGTAGGGATCCAGCAGATCCGTCACACCACCCCCGCCGAGAACCAGCCGTGCCCAGGCGTGAGCGGCTCTGTAGTGCGTGTTCAGGCGCGTGTACTGCCCTTGCGTCAGCATGGCCGTCGCGTCCAGGGGCCGGCGCGGGGAAGGGAACCGGGCCGCGGTGTCGAGCAGCCACCGGGTCTGTACCGGGTCGGTGGACCGCTGGGCGGCGACCGTGAGTGCGGCGCCGCACACCAGGTTCTCCCAGCCCCCGTCCTCGTACTCGAAGGTCTGAAGATGCAGCCGATCGACCGCGCCGTAGCACCGGGTCGCCTGCGCCTCGACATCGAGCCGGCCCCGCAGGACCGTGGCGACCCGCGGGCGGCGTACGTAGTCCCTGCGCAGGCCGCGGCGCAACAGCAGACGGCACTCGTGCAGCAGGGCGGCGGGCACCAGCCCGGCGTATCCGTCCTTACCGAGGGGCCAGTTGCGCAGGGTCTCGTCGGGTTCGCGTCGGCCGTTGGCGTAGCAGAGCCAGTTGATCAGCTGTTTGCCGGGGATCGGGAACTTGGGGCGCAGGACGAGCCGTATCCGTTCGAGCTGGAGCACTCCCGTCGTCGCCCGCGCCTTGAGTACGTAGCCGTTGCCGACCTCGACGACTCCGACGGCCTTGACCGAACGGAGTCTGTCGAGGTCGTCTCCGTAGAGCCGGGAGCGGGGAACGGTGACGGACTCGTGCTCGCTGAGGATCACCTCGTGCCGGGCGGTCGTCCGGGCCACCCCGCTACTCTCCGTCCCAGCCGGTGGCCTCGACGTCGTCCGGAGGTCCCTCGCCCGCGGACCCGGTCCCCGCGAACTCGTCGGCCAGCATGCCCGGCAGGTCCTGTGGGTTGCTCTGCGCGACCCGACCCGTGCGCTCGTCCACCAGCTTGCCGAGCACCTCCCTCAGGAGGTCGGGCTGGCCCAGGCAGTAGTCCGCCACGAGGGGCACGATCTCGTGGTGGAAGGCATGGGAGAGTTGTTCGGCGGTGGCCAGCGGCCGGTCGTCGGCCAGCAGATACGCCTGCCCGAGCAGGTGATCCGGCCCGAAGCAGGCATCGAGCTTGGTGTTCAGGCCCTCCAGGAGGTCGGCGAGACCGAGTCCCTCCACTTCGCCGTCCAGCACATCGAGATCCGGCGGTACGTCGACGAAGGCGAACCTGCGGCGGATCGCCGCGTCGATGTGTCCCACACTGCGGTCGGCGGAGTTCATGGTGCCGATGATGCGGACGTTCCGCGGCACGGTCTGTTGCCGGCCGCTGGTGGGCAGGGTGATGGAGACGGAACCTCGCTTGTCGAGTTCCAGCAGGGTGATCAACTCGCCGAGGATGCGGGGCAGATCACCTCGGTTGATCTCGTCCACGACGATCAGGAACGTCTCGTCGGGCGCCTTCTCGGCCGCCGCGCAGACCCGGCGGAACAACCCGTCCGTCAGCGTCAGGTTGAGCCCTGCCCCGGCCTTCGCCAGGTCCGGCTTGAACCCCTCGACGAAGTCCTCGTACCCGTAGGACGGATGGAAGGTCACCATGGTGAGGCGCGCGGCCTTCGATTCCTTGCCCCCGGGCCCATCCGGCGACTTCGGTTCCTTCTCCTCGGGCACATGCGACAACTCGGCCAGTGCCGACGCCCGTTCCCGCGAAGGCGCGTCGATCAGATCACCGCGGCCCGCCAGCGCGAGGGCCACGCTGAGAGCGAGCCGTGTCTTGCCGGTGCCCGGCGGGCCCTGGAGGACGACCTGTCCCTTGTGGTCGAGCAGGTCCCGGACCCTGCGTACGGCGTCGGGAAGTTCGGTGTCCGGTGCGACCTCCGGCCGTACGGACTCGGCCGGCGCCGCGCCACGCCCGTTCCGGATCTCCCTCCACAGTGCCGCGGGAACCTTGGCGAGGGTTTGCTGCCAGGCGTGCCGCGGCGAGTCGAAGAGCTGGGCGTATGACGTGTCCCAGTCCACTCCCGCGGTGTGCCGGTGCTTCTCCGCGCCCGAGTCGTAGGAGTAGCCCTCGGCGATCCGGCCCACGGCCAGCACCTCGGACTTGCCCCGATTGGCGACGATCACATCGCCGGGTTCGAGGTCGCGGAAAGCGAGCATCTGGCGGGCGAGCCGCAGGTTCCCACCCGCGCTGCCGGGCCAGTACTTGTTCAGTGCTTCCTTGAGTTCCTGGTCGCTCTCGAACTGGCCGAGGCTGCCGACCTCGTCCCAGCCGATCCGGATGCGACGGTTCGCGAGACAGTCGTCCCAGAGACTGGCACGCTCGCCCGGCGCGATCTTCCAGATCACCCGGTCCTTGGGCCGTGGATCATGGAAGGTGTACAGGAACTCCATCACTTCATGCGGAAGCCACCCGTCGAACTCCGGCACCTTCCGGACGAGCGCGAGCAGTTCACGGTTGGCCCGCCAGGTTCGTGTGCCCGAGGAGAGCTGGTGCGGTCGGCCACCCAGCAGCGCCGTGAAGTGCCGGACGTGCGCCGCGGAGAAGATCGGCAGAAAGACGCCGGGGAAATAGACCGCCAGCGCCTTCGTGGTCAGCGCCTGGCCGTACGACAGCAACTCCAGCTCGTCGATACGGTCGTACTCGCCGTCGGCCGCCGCGTGGAAGGCAGCCACGAACTCGGCGCGCACTCTCGTCCACGCCTCGTGCACCCGGAGTCCCCGCAGCGCGCTGGGCACCACCCGCCACTCGCCCGTCCGGTGCTGGTACACGATGTGCTTCGCCGCGCTGCCACCGCGGATGCTGCCTATGGTGTCGGTGCCGTACTCCAGCAGACGGCAGAAGGAGTACGCCGGGCTCCGATGGGCCGCCGGCCCCAAGGCGTATCGCTCCAGGGCCAGTTCGGCCCAGCTCTCCAGCGGGAATTCCCTCACCACCCGGAGCCGCTCCTCCTCGGCCCGGCGTGCGGCTTCCGCAACCGACACCCGATCGAAGACCGCCGAACGATCCGCGAGGCCGTCCCGAAAATCCCCACTCTCAGCCATGGGCACATTCTTCCGCACACACGCACACGCACCCGCACCCGCACCCGCGCACGAGCGGGGCCGGCCGGGCTTGACCGTGCCCTCGTAGCGGCGCTGGCCTGGCCACCGACTTCGCCCGCGACCAGCGGACCCGCCGTCGTCGGTCGGCCATGGACAGGGAATCGCCGAGGGCCGCGCGGCCACGGCAACGCCCTTCGCCGTGTTCCTGAGGCGTACGCAGTAGTGTGGCGACGGTCATACCTGATCGCGTGTCACATGTGATGGCAGGTCACGGTCCCATGGCCATGGGAAAGATCGTGACCCGACGGGTACTTCTCGGTGTTCTGGTTCTCGCATGCCTGGGTCATGTGTGGGCGTATTTCGCGCCCGAACTCTGGTACGAGACTTCTCCTCACATCGGCCGGCCCTGGCAGCCTCGCCTCGGTCCGTACAACGAGCACCTGGTCAAGGACATGTCCGCGTTGTACATGGCCCTTTTGGCCGTGACAGCCGCGGCCTGGCGCTTTGCCGACAGCGACCGGTACGTCATCACGGTCGGTGCGGGTTGGCTCGTCTTCTGCGTCTTCCATTCGCTCTACCACGTGCAGCACCTGAGCATGTTCGGCTCGGGTGAACGCTTCGCGCTCGTGGGCCTGCTTTCTTCATCGACGCTGGTCTCCGCGGCGCTGCTGGCCCCGTCGCCCACCGGGAAGGCGGGGCGCGTTCCGGGACGAGAGATGTGGCGAGAGATGTGGCGAGAGATGTGACGAGAGATGTGACGAGAGACGTTCCGTCTGGGACGAAACGCCACTAACGGGCGGCCGATCAGCCCGGATGGGTCGGCGAACCCCCTCCCTGTGCGAGGGCGTTGGCTCGCAGACGGGCCAACTGCCCCTGCTCTCACGGGTTTTGTTGTGCGAAAGGGGCCGAAGTTGTGCGAATGCTGTGCGAGGAGGTGACAGGGTGACCGGATGTGTTGCATCTGGTGTGTCGGGGGAGCCCGGGACCCGTGGGGTTCCCGGGGCACTGACCATGAGGAGGAACAGAAGTGATCCGTGTCTCGCGCGTGACGGCCGCTCTGGCAGCGGCCCTCGCGCTGGCGCTGGCGTCGCCGGGGGCGGCCCGGTCGGCACCGGAACCGGACCCCGGGCCGCTGTCCGCTCCGGCATCCGCTCCGGCATCCGCTCCCGCGTCCACGCGGCTTCCCGAGGGCTGGCGGACCACCGGGTCCGGGAAGTCGGCAGAGCTGGTGTGGCGCTCGCCCGAGCAGGTGCCGGTGGGCGATGCCCAGGTCGAATTCCGCAGCGGGGAACGCCTGTTGGGCATTCCCAGACCCGCCGCCGACGGGCACACCTTCCGGCTGCCGCTCGACGGGGTACGCCTCGGAAGGACGGACGATCTGCGGGTCGAGGCCGCGGGGCGCCGTCTGGACGCGGCCGGAGCGAACGCCGCGGCCCGTGAGCGCCGCCGACTCGACGACTCATCGAGCCCGTCGAGTCCGTCGCGCCTGCCCCGGGCCACGACCGTGGCCAAGGTCGACCCCGGTGCGGCCGGCTCGTTCCGTACGACCAGCGGTGAGTACTCCCTGCCTCCGGTCCAACTGCCCGGCTACGACACCGAGGTGGAGATGAAGGCCGTGGTGGTCGCACCGGAGGGCGCCAAGGGCGACCGGCCACTGGCGCTGTTCCTCCACGGGCGCCACGTCACCTGCTTCCAGGGCGACGACGTGACCCTCGAATGGCCCTGCCCGGCCGGCTACGAGCCGGTGCCGAGCTACCGCGGATACCTGCACGACCAGCAACTCCTGGCCTCCCAGGGCTATGTGACGGTCTCGATATCGGCCAACTCCGTCAACGCCCAGGACTGGCAGGCCGACGACGCCGGCGCCCAGGCCCGCTCCTCGTTGATACGGCTGCACCTGGCCCACTGGGCGGACTGGGCCGCCGACCCGTCCACGGCCCCCGATGTCGTACGCCGGGCACCCCGCGCCGACCTCGGCCGGGTGCTGCTGGTGGGCCACTCCCGTGGCGGCGAGGGCGCCGACAGGGCCGCGCTGGACAGCCTCACCCCGCCGCCCGCCGACCAGGACGGCTACCACGGCAAGACCCGCTGGACGATACGCGGGACCGTCCTCATAGGCCCCACGATCTTCGGCCAGAACCCCGCCCCCGACGTGCCGTCGGTGACCATCCTGCCGGGCTGCGACGGAGACGTCATCGACCTCCAGGGCGAGTACTACGTCGACGGCACCCGTGGCGTCAGCCGCGGCAAGGCCCTGCACAGCGCGGTCTACATGACGGGCGCCAACCACAACTACTTCAACAGCGAGTGGACCCCCGGTCAGGCCACGGCACCGGCCAACGACGACTTCCTGTACGGCGGCGACGAGCACGACCCCCTCTGCTCACCCGACACCGCCACCCGGCTCACGGCCGAGCAGCAGCAGAAGGCGGGCTCGACGTACATAGCCGCCGCGGCCCGGCTGTTCGTCGCCGGCGACGACCGGACCCGCCCGCTGCTCGACGGCTCCCCGGTACGCGCCGCCTCCGCAGGCCCGGCCCGCGTCCTCACCCACGCCGTCGGCGCCGCCCGCGCGGGCGCGTTCCTGCCCACCTCCTCCGCCACGATCACCGGCGGCAGGCTGTGCGCCCAGGTGGACCCGGACCCGAACGTCTCCTGCCTGGACCCCTCCCTCACCACCGCCTCCCCGCACTTCACCCAGTGGCGGAGGGCGGTCCCCGGCAAGGAACCGGACCGGTACGCGCTGGCCATGACCTGGAGCCGCCCCGGCACCGCCACGGATCTGAGCCCCGCCCGCCCGGTCTCCCTGCCCGGCGCGACCTCGCTGAGCCTGCGCGTGATCGTGCCGCCGAACACCACCGGCACCGAGCTGGACGTCGCCCTCACCGACACCTCCGGCAAGCGGGCGGACCTCGGCCGGGTCCGCGTCGACGGCGTGCCGGGCACCTCCCGCACCTCCTCCTACTGGGCACGCGAGGTCCGCGTACCCCTGTCCGACGCCACCCGGGAGCGCATCGACCTGGCCCACGTCAAAACCCTCCACCTCACCCCGCGCACCGACTCCGGCACGGCATGGCTGATGGACGCCTACGGCTGGCGCCCCGGCACCCCCGCCGTCGAGCCCGCGAAGCCGGCACGCGTGGACGTCGGCCGTCTGACCGTCGAGGAGGGCGACTCCGGCTCGCGCACCTACCAGGTGCCGGTACGGGTGTCGGGGTCGGGCAGCGGCGAGGTCCGGCTGTTCGTGGACGAGCCGGGCGGTGACTTCCCCGTCGTACGCACGGTGAAGGTGCGAGCGGGCACGCGCGTCGACGTACCGGTGACGGTCGAGGGCAACACCCGCTACGGCGCCGACGCGGACCACCGGGTGGCCGTCAAGGCGGTACGCGGCGCGGTGGTCGGCTCCTACCTGGGCGGCGTCACCGCGCAGAACGACGACCCCCAGCCCACGGTGACCATGACACCGGTCGCGGACCAGGTCACCGAGGGGCAACCGCTGGTCTGGCGGATCGCCCTCTCCGCCGCCGCCGACGTGGCCACATGGACGGACCTGGAGGTGCTCCCCGTACCCACCGGCACCGGCCCCGAACTCTCCACCACGGACGTCCCCGCGACCTGGCTGGACGAGCACTTCGGCGCCTCACCGGACCCCGAACGCCCCCTGTCCGCGGTCCTCCCGGACGGCACACTGCTCATGTCCGAAGTACCCGCGGGCGCCCTGAGCATCGACCTGCCCGTACCCACCGTCACCGACCAACGACCCGAGGCCCCGGAGTCCCTACGACTCCGCCTCTGGACCTACGCCCCAGACGGGGAGGCGGTCGAGGGCCCGCAGTTCACCGGCACGGTACGCGACGCCCCCTAGCGGACCACCCGCACCGTACGAGGCTCCGGTCCGGACAACAAAGAACCCCCAGGCCACTGGCCTGGGGGTTCCGCATGGAGCGGGTGACACGAATCGAACGCAAAGCGCTGTTCGTCTGGCGGTCAGGACGGCGCGGTGGCGCTCTGTGCGCAGATGTGTGAATCCGAACGGTGGGGACGTGACTCTCATGGGTTGGCCGGGACCTCACCGTGCAAGGTCTCCTGGGTAGGCGTGAGTTCGGGTTCGGGGATTCGCCAGACGATGCGCACCTGTTCGTCGAGGGGGAGCGAGGGACCGCCGACGTAGACGCGGTGGATCAGGTAGATACCGCGCGCACCCGCTCGGCCCCGACGTCGTCGCCGGACAGCTGATCTTCCCGTTCGACCAGGCCGCCGACGTGCTGGCCAGGCTCCCCGCACACATGGCCGCCGCGCCCCGCGAGCTGGGCCCGCTGGCCGCGATCGCGCCCGCCCCCGCCCCGCCGATGCTGCCGCCGGAGGCGCACGGCAGGCCGGTGCTCGTCCTCCTCCCCGTCCTCACCGGGGATCCCGCGACCGCCGACGAGGTCATCGAACCGCTCGCCGCCCTCGGCCGGCCGGTCGCCGACCTGGTCACGCAGACACCGTGGCTGCGGGCGAACAGCATGCTCGACGCCGTAGCGCCGTACGGCAAGCGCATGAACCTGCGCGGCGGGTACCTCCCGGCCTTGTCCGCCGAAGCCGTCGACACCCTGCTGCGCCACGCCGCCACCGCACCGCAGAACCCTGGCGCGGCCAACGTCGTCAACCTGTGGTGCATGGGCGGCGCGATCTCCGAGGACGTCGCAGAGGAAGCCACCGCCTTCTCCCGCGAGGGAGCCGCCTGCTTCTCCCGCGAGGGAGCCGCATGGCTTTGGGAGGCCGTGAGCATGTGGGACGCCGCTGAGCACGACCCGCGGTACGAGGAGTCGGCGAAACACATCACGGAAGCGATGCGGCCCCACTCGCTCGCCGCCGGCTACACCAACCTCACCGACGACCTGGGCAAGGCATGGCGCCGCGGAGTCCACGGCAGCGAGGCCAAGTACCGGCGGCTGCAGGCGGTCAAGGCCACCTGGGACCCGGACAACCTCATCCGCTTCAACAAGAACATCGCCCCGACCGCGCGACCGCGTCAGCGACCCGACACGGCGCGATGTCGACCGCCGGATCGCGGAGGGGGAACACGGGAAGTTCTTGGTCCTTCGCGCCACCGATTCCGCGGCCTGCCCCTCGCCCGCGCCACGGCCCCGAACCGCCGGCGGACAGTCGCCGTCGGCTGACGCGAACCACGCTGGGCCCAACTGCCCCTTCGCGAAGGGCACGCCACCCCCGAATCGAACTGAACAACAAACAAACCCCAGGTCGCCGACCTGGGGTTTCATCATGGAGCGGGTGACGAGAATCGAACTCGCGCTCTCAGCTTGGGAAGCGACGGCGCTTGGGTGGCGCATGTGGCTCTGACCTGCTGAGATGCCCTTTTCCGCAGTGGCAGTTCTGGTCGGATCGCACCGCTGTTGACCGTGATTGCCCGCCCGTACGGGCACGCTATGGGCACGACATCGTGGAGCAGCGGGATATCGCGGCAGCAAGCTGGTAGTCGCCTCTGGTGTGGAGCGGTCCGCTACCGCTCAAGCAGTCTCATTGCGAGTGCACACGGCTGCGGAGGAGGGGTTCAGACCGTTGGCCGGCGTGGCCTTGCGGATCACGACCAGCCGAAGACCCTGTGCGGGGATCTCGGTGTCACGGCGCGTGTCGTACAGCGCCCGTTGTTCGCCCCGATGTACGCCGCTGACGGTGAGCTTGTCCGGCTTGTCGAAGTGAGGCATCGGCTGGTCGTGCTGCAGTTCCCGGTATTCGACGACGAGCCGGTGTCCGGGGCAGTACGCGTCGACCGGCAGTCTGGCTCGCCGCCCGCTCGCGCCGGGGTCCCCCAACAGCCAGTCGAACCGGTGCTGGGTCAGTGCCGGCTCACCGAGGATCCGCTCGCACAGGCCGACCACATACGCCTCGTCACTGTCGTCTCTCGTTCCCATGACCGCGCATCATGCCAAGCCTCCACCGACAAGACACCCGGTCAGACGGCGCGGACTCCGGCCCGGACTGTGTAACACGGACCCTTCAAGCCGGTTGCGGCCCGCCTCACTTGGAGGGACTGCAGGCGAGGTGACCGATGTTCACCGCGGTGACCGCGGGGCTGTTGAGTCCGCCCTCGGCTTCTCCTCAGAAAAGCCTCAGAGTTCCACCAAGCCGCGATGCGGAGGCGGGCGCGACGATCGAGCGGTCCCGGTCCGTCCGGCCCCTGGGGCCGAGTTGGAGCGACACGCGTCGGCAGGTCCGGTGCCGACATCAGAGCGTTGTCGCTCCGCTCAGTGCCACCGGCTGTTCCGATCGGCGTAGCAAACAGAGACACCGAGATACGGAGATACGGAGTCGTCATGATCTTCAGGAGCAAGTACCCGGATGTCGCCGTCACCGATCGCCCCCTCCACGAGTGGGTGCTCGGTGAAGCCTCGGGGCGTGGAACCCGGCCGGCCTTGGTGGACGTGTCCAGTGGACGAACGGTGACGTACGCCGAACTGGCCGCGCTGGTCCGTGGGCTCGCGGCGGGCCTCGCCGCCGAGGGCATCGGCAAGGGTGACGTGGTCGCTCTGCACTCGCCGAACACCGTCCTGTTCCCCGTGGTCCTCTACGCGGTCACCGCCGCGGGCGGGACGGTGACCACACTGTCGCCGCTGGCCACGCCCGCCGAGATCGCCAAGCAGCTGATCGATGCCGAAGCGCGGCTGATGGTGAGCGTGTCGCCGCTGGTCGAGACGGCGCGGACCGCGGTCGAGCTGGTCCGGCGGCAGACGGGCCGGGACATGGAGATCCTGGTCTGTGACAAGGCGGACGGGTATCGATCGGTGCTCGGGTTGCTGAACGACGGCGTCGTGCCCGCGTTCTCGACCGATCCGGCCGTGGACGTCGCCGTGCTGCCCTATTCGAGTGGAACCACGGGCGTACCCAAGGGCGTGATGCTGACCCACCGCAACCTGTGCACCAATCTCGAACAGTTGAACGGGCTGCATCGGGTCGACGAGAACGACCGTGTCATCGCGATTCTGCCCTTCTTCCACATCTTCGGTCTGACCGCGCTGGTCAACAACGCGCTGCGCCGTGGCGCGACCGTGTACGTCCACGCCCGGTTCGATCTCGACGCGTTCCTGACCAGCCTGGAGCGCGACCGCATCACCCACGCCTACGTCGCCCCGCCGGTGATGCTCGCGCTGGCCAAGCACCCCGCGGTCGGGAAACTGGACCTGTCGCACCTGCGGCGCGTCATCTGCGCGGCGGCGCCGCTCGACGCCGGTGTGCAGGCTGCGGTGGCCGACCGGCTGGGGGTGGAGGTCGGGCAGGCGTACGGCATGACCGAGCTGTCCCCCGCCTCGCACATCCACGCCGACGGCAACCAGGACGAGCCCGTCGCGTGCGTGGGGCATCTGCTCCCGTCGACGCAGGCACGTCTGGTCGATCCCGACACCGGTCAGGACGCGGCGGAGGGCGAGCCGGGTGAGGTATGGATCCGCGGGCCGCAGGTCATGAAGGGCTACTTCGGGCGCCCGGAGGACACCGACGCGACCGTCGACGCCGACGGCTGGCTGCACACCGGTGACATCGGCCGGGTCGACGAGGACGGGAACTGGTTCATCGTCGACCGGGTCAAGGAACTCATCAAGTACAAGGGGTACCAGGTGGCGCCGGCCGAGCTCGAAGCCATCCTGGTGCAGCATCCCGGTATCGCCGACGCGGCCGTGATCGGAGTCGACGACGAGGAGGGCAACGAGATACCGAAGGCGTTCGTGGTGCCCATGACCGGGGTGCCGATATCCGCCGCCGAGGTGATGGCCCACGTCGAGGGCCAGGTCGCCCCGTACAAGAGGATCCGCCGGGTCGAGTTCATCGAGGCCGTACCGAAGGCGGCCTCGGGGAAGATCCTGCGGCGCCGACTGCGGGAACGGGAGCCGGCGGGTTCCTGAACGGAGCCCCTGCACGCGGGCCCGGCGCTCGGGTCGGACTTGGGGCGCGCACCCAACTCCCATGAGATGAAAAGACGTTGTAAAGTTTCCGTGTGGACAGCGCGGTTTACCGATTCGGGCAGTACGCGCTGGACGCGGGCCGCCGTCGACTCAGCCATGACGGACGACGGGTCGAGGTCGAGCCCCAAGCCCTGGAACTCCTGTGCTACTTGGTCGAGCACCGTGGCCGCGTCGTGCCGGAAGAGGAACTGCGCGACAGGATGGGGCGCGGACAGAAGGCCGGCGAGGTCAGCGGCGCCGCACTCGCCGCATCGCTGCGCTCGGCCCGTCTCGCGATCGGTGACAGCGACACACGACAGCAGTTGATCCGCACCATGCTCCCGCGCGGCCATCGGTTCGTCGCGCGGACGACGGTGGCTTCCGCCGCTCCGGCCGCCACGTCCTCGGCCCCCGGCGTTCCGGCGGTGGTCGAGGCGGATCACGAGGTCATCCGGTTCTGCCGGTCCGCCGACGGCACCCGTATCGCCTACGCGCTCACCGGGGAGGGGCCGCCGCTGGTGAAGACCGCCAACTGGCTGACCCACCTCGACCTCGACCGGACCAATCCGATGTGGGCGCACTGGTTCGACGGCCTCACCCGCGGTCGGCAACTCGTCCGCTACGACGAGCGGGGTTGCGGCCTCTCCTCATGGGACATGGGCAGCTTCACGCTCGACGACCTGGTCGCCGACCTCGACTCCGT
The DNA here is from genome assembly GCF_009184865.1 of Streptomyces phaeolivaceus. NCBI lineage: Bacteria > Bacillati > Actinomycetota > Actinomycetes > Kitasatosporales > Streptomycetaceae > Streptomyces > Streptomyces phaeolivaceus. The sequence goes on from NZ_CP045096.1 coordinate 5,478,624, forward strand.
GGCCGATGCCGCCGGCCTCGACCGCTTCCCCCTGCTCGGGGTGTCCCAGGGCGGCGCGGTGGCGGTCGCCTACGCCGCGCTTCGCCCCGAGCGGGTCAGCCACCTGATCCTCACCTCCGCCTATGCCCGTGGGCAGCAGATCCGTGCGGGCAGTGCCGCCGAGCGCGACGCTGCCGAGGTCGACCTCGACATCGCCCGCGCCGGATGGCGTTCGCAGGACAGCAGCAGCTTCCTGCGCTACTTCGCCTCCCAGTTCCTCGCCGACGCCACTCCCGCGGAGTGGGACGCGTTCGCCGCCTACCAGCGGCAGACGACTTCGGTCGCCAACGGCCTGCGCTTCCTGGAGGAGTTCACCCGCATCGACGTCTCCGGCATCGCTCACGACGTGACCTGCCCGACGCTGATCATCCACTCACGTGACGACCCGCGCGTTCCTGTCGCACAGGCCCTGGAACTGGCCACGCTCATCCCCGACAGCCGACTGGTCCTGCTCGACAGCCGTAACCACCTGTTCACCGCGGACGACCCGGTCTGGCTGACCTTCCTCACCCATCTCTACAACTTCCTCTCCGAGTAGTCCGGCTCATGGGACGCTCACGACGACGGGAGGGCCCCGCAGGGCGCGGTGCTCGGTTGTATCGGCTGTTTCGGCGACTGAGTGCGGATGTCGGTCCGCACTCCGGTAAGCGTGGCGGTCGCTCACGCCGTCGCCGTCCAGGGCAAGCACCCGAGGCTCTCGGGTATGTCGGCCAAGGGGCCCCAAAGCCGCCACGAGATGATCTTGATGAACCAGCAGGGCAGCTCGATGGGGGTCGCGCTCGTCTTCCTGAACGTCCAGGAGCCGCGGCCGGCATCGACGCGTGGCCCCTGGGCGGTACAGGGTGACCGGACTCAGTCGATGGTGGTGTCCGCCTCCGGCGTCCTTCGCGCGTTGTTCCGGAGGTTGGCGAAGGGCAGAGCTCCTCCGTGGAGCTCTTTGAACTCGTCGATCAGATCCTGCTCGGCCTCACCCGCGTCGTCCTCAGTCATCGGCCGCCAGGCAACGAGCAGTGCGTCCGAGTCGGCCAGCTGCCAGATGTAGCGTCCGCCCCAGTGGCCGGCCAGCAGGCCGGTGCCGTGGCGGCGGTAGTCGGCAAGCCTCTGATTCAGTCCGTCCTGGCCTGCGGCCTTGCCGATGTACACGACCGTTGCTCCGTCCACCCAGGCATCGCCGAGCTTGTCAGCCGTCACGGATGGGTCGCGGCCTTTGAGATGTCCGGCAGGGCTCGCGGGTAGAAACGACGGGGGTGAGGTGTCCGTGCGGATCACCACGTAGATTCCGTGCCCGGTGGGAACGTTGCTGCTGGGCAGCTCCCGGAACGGCACGAAGCCGCAGAAGCCGCGTACGGACAGGGTTCTCTGCGTCAGCTCTGGTGTCGGGCTCATGCCAGCCATCGTGCCAGGGGCAACTGACAGTCCCAGCCCTGTTCTCGTACCGCTACGGCAAGCTGGCGTGTAGCTCTCTGCGAGCTCGGGACTTTCTGCCGACAGCAGAGCCGCCCACCCCTCTGTCGCGAGCTCGCGCTACTCGCTTGTAGAGCTCCGTTCCTCCCTGAGACCACCACCCGCCGGACCCGCAGCCGCGTCTCGGTCGGCGGCACACCTGCGACTCCCCGCGGGCGGCCGGCCCTCCCCATCCACAGACGGCGAACTGATCACTGCGATCGCCGCAACCATGGTGAGCGCGCTCGTCACGGGTTACGTTGGGTTCCCCATGGCGCCTCTGACATGGCGTCCGTGAAGTCGCGGACGACTTCACGGACGCCGGTGTGCTTGTCGGGCCGGCCTGCGCGAACGGTGTGCGACTAGCCGATGACGATGTCGCAGTCGGCCGTCCCGCGGGCGGCGATGGTGGCGAAGTCCGCCTGGATGAAGGGGTCGTACGCCGCCGCGGTCAGGGAGCGCGTCGACTTGCGGGGCACCCACTTCGTGCCGGTCGAGTGCCGGACGTCGGCCGCGTCCCACGACAGGTCACAGACCCAGTGGACGTTGCGGCCCGCGGGCCGCGGGTTGGTCGCGTCGGCGTCGATCCTCCAGTTGCCGTCCGCGTTCACGGTGAACGTGATGTCGCCCCGCACGTCCTTGCTGCTGTCGCTCGTCTTGAACTGGACCGACATGCCGTCCGCGGCGACGTGCTTGGTGGTGGCGTTGGCGTGCGCGGGAACCGTTCCCAGCAGCAGGGAGCCCAGCCCGGCACCCGTCGCGATCAGCAGCGCCAGCCCCCGGTGACTCCGGGCCTTGCCGGACGTCCTGGTGGTGTCGAGTCGCATCTTCTGTCCTTCTCTCTCGTGTGTGCCCCGTGTCGGAAGTGCGTGCCGGGCTGGGGGAGATGTCCTCACGACCGCTCCTCGGCCCGGCACCGCTCAAGCATCCGGCCCGTCGGCGGGCCAAGGCTTGGTGGAGGTCTGAGGCTCGTCTGAGGGCATGTCTGAGGACGGGCTGAGGGCGTTTCCCTCAGTCGGCGAGCCGGGTTGATGAGGCGTGCGTGAGCACCAGGTCCGGCGAATTGGAGGCGAACGGAGTGTGCGAGGCCACGGGAAATGTCCCCTGTGCGCGCTGCGGGCCGCGACACCGAACCCCGGCGAGCAGACAACCGGAGATCGCCGCAATCTGCCCACGGCGCGAGTTGATCACTCACCCTCACCGTCGACCAGCCCGTCACAGCTCACAGCACCTGCTGCACGGGCGGGTCGACGCTTGGCGTCGAGCCCGTCCGCAGGTCGGCGTGGGCCTGCCCGGCTGCCGAGGCTGAGTGACCTCCGGCAGCCCGGGCACGGCGCGGGGAGACTCGGATGCCATCGTCACCAGGGAAGATCGCGGCCGCTGACTTCTGCGACTTCCGCGCCCCGGTGCGCCAGGCCGCCAGACGGACCGCGTCGGCCCGAGTCTCTGATGACGCGGTCTCTGGCGTCGGGGTCCTGGCGGCTGTCCGTCGCCCCATCGGCCCGCGGAAGGAGCGCGTGCCCAGCCTGGCGACTCCACGGCCGCCGGATGCTCAGGCCACGCGGCTCACTCGGCCAGGAAGGCGTCGATGTGCGACAGGAACTCGTCCCAGGCCGGTTCGAACGCGGTGAGCAGGTGGCTGCGGCTCTTGAGCAGGACCAGCCGACTGTCGGGAATGAGAGCGGCCAGCTCATTGGCCTGGGACACCGGCACGCGCTCGTCGTCGCGGGAGTGGAGGATCAGCGTCGGACAGGCCACTTGGTGGGCGATGTCGGACACGTCGATCCTGGCGAACTCCTCAAGGAAACGGACCCCGTTGGCGGGCGAGGTCGTCCGCCGCTGGAAGGCGGTGAACTCGTCCCAGTCCTCCGGTGTGCCGTCGGGCAGGAACTGGGAGGCGAAGACCCGCAGAATCTGGGGTCCTGGTGGATCCATCCCACCCGGGCGACATCCAGGTCGAGGGCCGCCTCGGCGTTCTCGGTCTCGCTTCGGGACCGGACCTGCCGTCCTCGGGCGTAGGCCCCGGCGAGGATCAGCTGGCTGACCCGCTCCGGATGCCGTACGGCATAGGCGACCGCCACCGCACCGCCCTGCGACACCCCGAGCAGCGGGAACCTGTCGAGCCCCGCGGCCTCGACCACGGTCTCCAGGTCGTCGACCCAGTCCTCGAACGTGAAGCCCGGCACCACCCAGTCGGAGAGGCCGCACCCGCGCTCGTCGTAGCGGATCAGCCGGTGGTGGCGGGCGAGCCCCTTCAGCCAGTGCGACCACACCGGGGTCGTCCACTCCAGATCGAGATGGGACATCCAGTTGGCCGCCTTGAGCAGGGGCGGGCCCGAGCCGACGGCGGCATAGGCGATGCGGGTGCCGTCACCGGCCCGGCAGAACCGGATGGTCTGGCGGTCGGCGCCGCTCGGTCCGTCGGCCGGTGCCGGCCGTGCGTCGGCCTCCTGGCCGGAGCCCCTGGACGGGCCGCCGTCGACGACCGTTGTCGCGGCCACGAACTGGTAGCCCCGCCGGTGCACCGTGCGGATCACCTGTTGTCGGCTGCCCGTGTCCTCCACGGCCAGCCGAGCGGTCCGTAGCGCCGTGGTGAGGGCGGCCTCGCTGACGAAGCGGTCACCCCACACCTCGTCGAGCAGCTCGGTCTTCGGGACCACACGGTCCCGGTGGACGACGAGGTGACACAGCAGATCCAGGGCCCGAGGTTCGACATGGACCGGTTCACCGGCCCGGTGGAGCTGGTGCCGAGCTGTGTCCAGCTCGTATTCCCCGAAGCGATGCTTGTCCCCCTGCACCTTTGCAGCGTACAACTCCCCTGTGTCGGCGTACATATGAGCGAACCCCGGGTGTGTCGTCGTGGCGGCGGTGGCATGCGGCGCGCCGGCAGGAGGCCGGATCGGGAACACCCTGGCAGACGCGAACCGTAAGCGTTCTGTCATCTGCACAAGGGCCCGAGACCGTCGGCCGTTGCGTTGAATGGCGTGGTGGGGCGAGAGACTCTCCGAAGGAGGAACGCGATGGGGCGGGTACGGGCCGTGTTGGCCAGGCCATGGGCGGTCGGGGTCTTGGTGGTAGCGGTCGTGGCCGTCGGCTTGGGGTCGTACTGGTTCCAGCCGTGGAAGCTGTGGCAGGACCGGACGGTCACGGAGGCTCTGCCGGGTGCCGTGGAACCCTCTGCGGCGCCTGAGAAGGGTGGGCCCGGAGCGACCTCGCCGACGGGTTCACCGACACCGTCCGCGTCGGCGCCCGCCGGGCCGGAGACGTTGGCCGGTGGTGAGCTGATCAGCCATGAGCACACCACTTCCGGCGCGGTGAAACTCGTGCGGCTCGCCGACGGCTCTCATGTCGTACGGCTGGAGAACCTCGACACCAGCAACGGGCCGGACCTCCGTGTCTGGCTGACCGACGCGCCGGTGAAGGAGGGCCGTGCGGGGTGGCATGTCTTCGACGACGGGGAGTACGTCAGCCTCGGCAGGCTGAAGGGCAACAAAGGCAGTCAGAACTACCCCCTTCCTGCGGATGTCGACCCGGCCCGGTTCAGCAGCGTCAGCATCTGGTGCGACCGGTTCGACGTCTCGTTCGGCGCCGCGGAGCTCGCCCGGGTGTGACGGACCGCGCGCCGGAGGCGATGAGCACCATGTGCCGTGAGCCGGCCTCCACCGTGCGCGACTGCGTCTGACGGATCGGATGCATCTGACGGATCGGACGCGTCGTGGCCGGCACGTCGACGCCGGTCACCTCGTCCATGGCGGCTTCGGCACGGTGGTGGGGAGGGAGCTGTCCGCCCGACCGTATCGAACAGGTGGCCTATAGGTGCCGGACGGCCGCTTGGCGACCCGCCAGGAGTCCACGGTTCTTCTCCCGTGCCGCACCGAATGCCACCACCGCTCTGGTCGACGTCGTCGGCCTGGCAATGGCGTGAGAGCTGTCGGGGGCCGAGAGGAAGAAGGCCGTGCTCGTGGCGAGAGGAAGGCCGGTCGCCTGTCGCAAGGGGTCCGATCGACGGTTCACCGATCGGTCGGTGGGGGACCCGTGTCCCGAGAGGTGGACGGCGGAGTCGGGGAGTGATCACGCAGTGCTACGACTGCCTCGTTGGCGATCACGCGACGACCGCGGTGGCGGTGTGCGCTTCATGGCGGGCACCGGCCTGGCCCTCGACGAACCAGTGTCACCCTGACGAGCCGAAGTCAGTAACCCTCCTCAGAGAAGCCTCAGACTTCCACCAAGTGCCGGTCTGGCGATCGGTGGATGATCGGTACCCATGTGACCGAGCCCTGCGGAAAGGCCCATGGGGGAGTGCGATCAAATGATCACTCAACGTCGCGGCGGCGCGTGGATCGGTCGCCCCGTTCGATCGTGTGACTCGTTTCGGAGCGGAAACCAGGGGCCATCCGGTCGGCTCGCGAGGGAAGCTCGATGCGCTGGTCGAGACCAACGCGAACGGTCCGTCGACTGCCCGCGGGCGGGACGCTCTTCCCGCAGCGGACGTCTGTCCGTCGATGGCCTTGGCCACCCAGGTGGAGGCCAGGAGGCCAGGGCGGTGCGCTGGTTCGAGAGGACGTGCTCGGCGTGCGGCCCGGCCGGTCTGTTCGCCGAGGGGCGCGACGTCACACAGCGCCCCAGCTGTGTGGGAACCTCCCGCAGGCGCTCGTGCACGTCCCACTGCTGGAGTGCTCGGCCCGCCTCGCGTCCTCGGCCGGAGCCGCGGTCACCCGGTGGTGAACTGGCCGCCGCGGTGCTCGGTGTCCCCGCCCGTCGGCAGCTCCTCGTCACCGTCCCGCAGACGGGTCGAGCCGCTGACCGGCGTCGTCCTGGGGAGCGCGATGGCCTCGTGGGAGACGGACGCCGACGGCGCCGATCATTGCCCTCCACGTCACGCGCCTTCCGGAACGGCTCGCTGGACGGGCTGCCGCCTTTCCCGTGTGCCCCGGCCCGACCGGATCTGCACCGCAGCGTTCACAGGGCTCCCGCCGCATCTGCGCGCCCAGGTGGCGCTTGCCGCCGCCATGCTATTTTGCATCATGCAAAGCTCTTGACGTGAGAGGGAGTAGGGGTGCCGGGAGCCAAAGGGGGCCGACCATGCATACGGTTCGCCAGTCCCTGAATGGGTGGCGGGATCGAGCATCGACTCCAAGCCCCCGCCAGCCCCTCCCTCTCGAAATGCCCGTTTCCTCCTCCCTCTCCGAGAGAGCTGGGCCGGCTGCCGGCCGTCTACTCGCCGACAACGGCGGCGGGATCATCGCTTCTCTCGGCGTGAGTGTCCGGACGGTGCCCGCATCCGGCCTCGGCTCGGGTCGCGCGTATGACACGGGTCGCGTTTCAACCGGGGGTCTCGATGAGCCTCAGGGAGACCCAGAGATTGTCGACGCTCTGATGTCCATGACGCCCGCCAGTGGGCACCGAATAGCCGGAGGCTTCACCTCATGCTGATTGCCCAGCGTCCCTCGTTGACCGAAGAGGTCGTCGAGGAGTTCCGCTCCCGGTTCGTGATCGAGCCGCTGGAACCGGGCTTCGGTCACGCCCTCGGCAATTCCCTCCGCCGTACCCTCTTGTCGTCCGTTCCGGGTGCGGCGGTCACGTCCATCCGCATCGACGGCGTTCTGCATGAGTTCACCACCGTGCCCGGCGTCAGGGAGGACGTCACCGACCTGACCCTCAACATCAAGCAGCTGGTCTTCTCCTCGGAGGACGACGAGCCGGTCGTGATGTACCTGCGCAAGCAGGGTCCGGGTCTGGTCACCGCCGCCGACATCGCCCTGCGGGGCAGCGTCGAGGTGCACAACCCCGACCTGGTCCTCGCCACGCTCAACGGCAAGGGCAAGCTGGAGATGGAGCTGACGGTCGAGCGCGGTCGCGGTTACGTCTCCGCCGTGCAGAACAAGCAGGTGGGCCAGGAGATCGGCCGTATCCCGGTCGATTCGATCTACTCGCCGGTTCTGAAGGTCACATACAAGGTCGAGGCCACGCGTGTCGAGCGGCGCACCGACTTCGACAAGCTGATCGTCGACGTCGAGACCAAGCAGGCGATGCGTCCCCGTGACGCCATGGCCTCCGCAGGCAAGACCCTGGTCGAGCTGTTCGGTCTGGCCCGTGAGCTGAACATCGACGCCGAGGGCATCGACATGGGTCCGTCCCCCACGGACGCCGCCCTCGACGCCGACCCGGTGCTGCCGATCGAGGAGCTGGGGCTCACCGTTCGGTCGTACAACTGTCTCAAGCGCGAGGGCATCCACCTCGTGGAAGAGCTCGTCGCCCTGTCCGAGGCCGACCTCCACGACATCCGCAACTTCGGTGCGAAGTCCATCGACGAGGTCAAGGCGAAGGTGGCTGGCCTGGGCCTGGCCTTCAAAGGCAGCCCCGAAGGCGAACCTCACGCCACCTACGGAAGCGCGGGTGTGTCAACTTGACGGCTTTGTCTCACATGCGGAGATGACGGAGAGCAGAGATGGATGCACGCCTGGGGGAAGGACGCCGACGTCAGCGGCACCGCTCTGCCACCGTGGTGATCGGCGAGCCCGGATCCGGCACCCTCCACCAGTGCCCCGACCCGTGGAGTGTCCCGGCGACCGGCAGCCGGACGGCCAGCAGCTCGGCCCCGGCCACCGGCGGACGCGGCAGAAGCTGGGCGTGCCGTTCGGGCGCCGGCCGCTGCTCCCGGGCCGAACCGAGCACCGGCAGGGCAAGAGGAACGAGGGAACGCTCAACGGCGCCGCCCGCAGTGGCCCGCGGCAGCGGGCGGCCTGGCAGGCGCTCGTACGGCCAGGGCCGGAACGCCACAGCGGTCACCGCCGGCCATACCGCGCCCGGCAGTCGGCCCGCGCGCCCGGCTGGATCGAGGAAGCGGCACGACAGGCACCGGACGGCCGCTCGGTGACGGTGCCAGGACCCCACGGTTTCCCCTGCATCGCGCCGGAATCCACCACCGCTCTGGTTCTCCGGGCGGCGGGCCCCTGACGTCCGGGAACAGGTGCACCGGCCGCAGAGTGCGTGTGACGTGAGCGTCACCCCCCGGCGACGGCGTGGGTTCACCAACAGTTCGGTGGGGGACCCGTCCCTCGACGGGGGGCGGCATAACCAGGGAGTGATCATGCAGTGCTACGACTGCCTCGCTGACGATCAGGTGACGACCGCGGTGGCGGTGTGCGCTTCCTGCGGTGCTGCCCTGTGCAGGGAGCATGTGCGCGCGGAGCACAGGGAGATCCGGCAGTTGGTCGGCGTGGGGAAGGCCACCCATGAGCCCTCGGCGCGCAGGCTGGTGTGCGGTATCTGCTACGGCGCGGAGAGCCCGCCCTCCGCGTCGGAGACCTGACAGTCGCGCATCACGGCGCGAACCGTCCGCATCCCCGCTGCGGCGGCGGTTCGGCGCGCTCTGCCGCGCGGATCAGCATGCGCGCGGTCGAACCCGGGCCCAGGAGCCGCTCAGGGGCCGGTGTCGTCGGTGGCTCGGTGCGCTGTTCCGGCCGGCGGGCGTACGTATCGCTCGCAGAGCGGGTTGCGACACGGGCCCTCCGCCCATACGGGGACGTAGATGCCCATGGTCTTGTGTCGCTTCACCTCGGAGTGCACGGGGTGTTCGCACGCGGGGCAGAGCCGCTTCGGTGGTCCGGGTGCTGGCGTGGATTCACGCTGCCTTTCGCTTCCCATAGTAATATTTTACGACACATTTAGTTCTCTTTGGGATTTTCTTGGTGTTCGGGCTTCGCGGAGGGTGTCGACGGAGGCCGCAGCACACTGAGCGCCACGGAAGTGGCCAGGACGGTGGCGATCACGGCCAGACTGAGCAAGGAGGGGACCTCGGGGACGGCGGTGCTGATCGTCTCGTGGGACGCCTGGAGGACCAGCTTGACGCCGATGAACGCGAGGATGAGCGCGAGGCCCTTGCTGAGGTAGTGGAACCGGTCGAGCAGGCCCGCGAGCATGAAGTAGAGGGCACGCAGACCGAGGATGGCGAAGGCGTTGCTGGTGTAGACGATGAAGACGTCGCTGCTGACGGCCAGCACGGCGGGGACGCTGTCGACGGCGAAGACGAGGTCGGCCGCCTCGATCGCGGCGACGACGGCGAGCAGCGGGGTGGCTACTCGTCGTCCTGCCTCCCTGACGAAGAACCGGTTGCCCGCGTAGTCGTCCCGGACGGGGACGACCTTGCGCAGGAGACGGACGGCGAGGCTTCGGCCGGGGTCGAAGCTGTCCTCCTCCTCTCTGAGGATTTTGTACGTGCTGTAGAAGAGGACGGCGGCGAACACGAACAGAACGGCGGTGAAGCGGCTGACCACAGCGACACCGGCCGCGAGAAAGATCCCCCGGAAGACCAGCGCGCCGAGCACTCCGAGGAACAGCACTCGGTGCTGGTAGGCGCGCGGCACTTTGAAGTAGCCGAAGATCAGCGCGAAGACGAAGAGGTTGTCGACCGACAGGCTCTTCTCCAGCAGCCACGCGGTCGTGTACTCGACACCGGCGGTCGTGCCGACCACGAGGAAGACGACAGCGCCGAACAGGATCGCCAGGCCCACCCAGACCCCGCTCCACGCGGTGGCCTCACGGAAGCCGATGACGTGCGCCTCCCGGTGCGCGAGCAGGTCCACCGCCAACGACACCAGCACGGTGACGGCGAACACGATCCATAGCCAGAACGGCACGTCATGCACGGATCCGCCCCCTCTGCGCGATCGACCGGAAGACCACTTTCGAGTGTGGGTCACCTGAGGGTGTTTGTCGCTCCGGTCTGGCCCGCGCGACTGCCACGGCGGGCCGGGAGGGCCGCTCCCGGATCCGGTCCGTCGCTCAGAGGCGTCTCCGCCCGGTGATCGCCGCCCGCCCTGCCCGACGGTGGCCCGCTCTGTCTCGTCGAGTCCTGTCCGGCGTGCCGTTCGACTTCAGTCGGCGGGCAACAGCGACGCGCGCGCCGCCGTGGGCCTGCCCCGCGCTCCTGGTCCGCGCCTTCAACCTCTGCCGGGAAACCTCGCCGACCGTCGGCTACGGTGTCCAGCCCTCGCCGCGACGCCGTGCACGCCTTCCGCCGAGACGCGGACACATCTTGGCGCGACAGCGGTGTGCGGGTGTCGACAAGGCTGTGCGGGACGAGCCCGCCGTCGTCACGATCGTCATGGCGAAGCCCTCGGCCACTGGTGCGGCGGTCGCGGGCTTCAGAGCGGGATGGTCACGGCCCAGCGGTCGGCGATGCTGGGAGGGGAGCCGTGCCCGGAGCGTCGGCGGAGGGCTGCGACGTCGCGCCTCCGGTGCTCGGAACAGGTGTGACATGCTTTTCATCCGCTGTGGGGTGGTTTGTCGACCACAGTACGGCCACCAGACCGACGGCGCAGGCACCGCCGACGAGCAGTGCGGGCAGCCGTCGCGGGGAGCGCACCAGGTGTAGCCCCCACCAAACGGCGCACGCCGCAGTGAAGACCGCGATCGTCGGGGTGAGGTCGCCGTTCTTGTAGGTGATCAGCAAGGCGTCGTGGTTGGTGGCCACCACCAAGAGCGTCGCGTAGAGCACCGCGACGACCGCGCACACTGCTTCCAGCAGGCGTAACGCGCGTCGGCTTCCCCTCATGCCGTACTTCCCTCCAGGTCGTCGACCAGTCCTCCAGCAAACCCGGCATCTCACATGGCTCTGTCGCGCGAGGGCTGCTGCATCCGCGCCGTGGAGCAGCGGTTCATGGGTGCTCGTAGGCGCAGACGCCACTCCAGTCGACGGTTCCGTCACCGACCTGGCTGTACGCCTGCTCGCACTCCTCGCGGTCCGTCGGAGTGTCGGAACCGGTTTCGTCGGAGGCGTAACCGATGGAGCCGAGCACGGCGATGGTGACCACCGATGCCCACAGCGCCAAGGCTCGTTTGGGATTCTTCTCCGCCCATTGCTGAAGTGCTGCTTTACGCCGCACAATCCCCCCTCGGAATCGGATGGCCCGTATAGACCGTCGAGCGCACCTTGTCACCGACGGCAGGAAGATCCGGGCAGTGACGGGAGATCCGCCACCGTCCGCGTCGGAGTCGTTGTGCCGGCACCGGGGCAGGACAGCCGTCAGCCGCCGTCGGTGGGTCGGCCGTCGATGTCGAGCAGGTCTGCCGCTCGGCGTAGGACGTCCAGGATCTCCTGGCGGGCCGCGGGACGGGAAGCGAACACCCGGGGGCTCGGGTGCCAGGTCGTCAGAGTGTGGACCGTCGGCGCGTATCGCTCCTGGTAAGCCGCCCAGCCGGCCTGCGCCTTGCGGCCCATCGGCACGACCACCTCCAGCTTGGGCAGCATGGAGATCACCTCGTGCAGGAAGGGTGCCGCGCGTTGTATCTCCGTCCGTCCGGGGGCGGCGATGCGGTCCGCGGTGCCCAGATACCAGGGCACGATGTTCCAGTGCAGGGACTCCTGGTACGGCAGACCCGCCTCGGTGCGTAGCGTCCAGCAGTTCTGCGCCGTCGGGTCGTCGTTGTCGACGGAGATGATGCCGCTGCCGGTGCGTCTCAGGGTCGCTTCGGCTCCCATGGACTTCTGGCCCGGTGCCTCAAGGAGAAAGAGGCTCCGGGCCTCGGTGCCGCCGGAAGCGGGGTCGAACCACGGCACGGACTCGCCGTCGCCGAGCCGCCCGCGCAGTCTCTCCACCCAGTCGTTCAAGGGGCGTACCGCGGGCTCCGTCCTGACGGCGAGCAGCCGGGCACTCAGTGCGTCGGGGTGGCGCAGGGTTCGGGGGGCCGTGGTGCGAAATCGATCACGTGAGGTCATGGTGCCCGCAGTGTGCCAGGCATGTGTGACAGCACGGCCACGGCCGGCAGCCGCTCCGCTGCCCTTCCCCCTGCCGTACAACCCGCCTGTCGTCGTCCTGCGTGCTCCGGCACGCTGAGCGCTCCACATGCCACTGGCACACCGTAAGTCACATCTTCATCACGGGAGTTTCCGAAGCGTGGCACTAGGCAAAGGTTGATCCATCGAATAGTCAACTTCGAGCGGCGGAAGCCGGGGCGGGATGTGGCTGTGAGACGGGGGATACATGTCAGAGGCGTGCCTGGAAGACGGGGAAGACGGACACGGGGGCTGGCTCCGGGTGTGACCGGGGCGGTGATGCTCGCGCTGCTCGCAACGATGGGTCCGTTGCCGGGAACGGCGGCGGCCGATGCGGCGGCGGAACCCGCCTTGTCGGAGGGACAGAAGGCCCTCGCCGAGGCCAAGGAGTCGGGCGAGCGTGTCGAGGTCGTCGGCGAGCGGACGGAACGTACGACCGTCTACGCCAACCCCGATGGTTTCAGCTTCACGTTGGAGGAGTCCGCGGTTCCGGTGCGGGTGTCCGCGCCTGGTGGGGGTTGGATCACGCCCGACGCCACGCTGGAGGTCCGCGGCGACGGGACTGTGGCGCCGAAAGCAGCCGCGGTAGAAATGGAGTTCTCCGGAGGCGGGACCTCCGACCCACTGGTGAAGATCTCTGACCGAGGCCGGTCTCTGGGGCTCAGCTGGCCTGGCAAGCTTCCCGAACCCGAGTTGGACGGTGCCGACGCGCTGTACCCGGAGGTGCTGCCGGGCGTCGACTTGCGAGTCACCGCGACTACGGAGGGCTTCCGGCACGTCCTGGTGGTCAAGTCGCCCGAGGCCGCCACTTCGGATGACCTCAAGCGGATCGACTACGCGCTGAAGACGACCGGTCTGGACGTCGTGAAGGGCAAGACCGGCAACCTCACCGCGGTCGACGACGACGGCAACCGGGTGTTCCGCGCGCCACGCGCGCAGATGTGGGACTCGGCCGGGGCGGATTCCGCCGACGCCGTATCGGGAAGTCGGCCGATGTCCGTGCGGACGGTGGCCCTGGACACCGAGGAGAGCGACAAGGCCGCGCGCTCCACGGACATCGCGGGCTCCGAGACATCGCAGGAATCGGATCAGGCCGAGCCCGGTGCCTCGCCCACCGAAGACTCCGAACCCCGGGCCGGCGACAAGGTCGCCACGATGGATGTGAAGCTCACCGACGACACGCTGTCGGTGATCCCGGACAGCGGCATGCTCACCGGCACCAAGGATTCGGCCTTCCCGCTGTTCATCGACCCCACGGTGACCTGGGGCGAGTCGGAGCGCACGCTGCTGCGCAGCGACGGTTACGAGTCGTACGGCTGGGGCAACGGTGACGACGGTCTCGGCAAAGGTGTCGGCGAGTGCGGGACGTGGGGCGGGTACTACTGCGGCCCGGGATATGTGCAGCGGTTGTACTTCGAGTTCTCGCCGGCGAGTCTGAAGGGCAAGCACGTCCTGGACGCCACGTTCCGGGTGACCGAGCCGTGGGCGTTCCAGTGCGACCCGCGCTGGGTGGACCTGGTCCGCACGAACAACATCTCCTCGTCGACCACCTGGTCCTCGCGGCCCAAGCACCTGGACCTGATGGGCGACCGGCACGTGTCGGCCGGCCGGGGATCGCTGTGCGACCCGGACTCGCCGGACGCGCCGATCGAGTTCAACGACAACCCCGAGGAGACGGACGAGAACCTCACCTCGACGGTACGGAGCTTCGCGGCGGGCAAGTTCTCGCGGCTCACGCTGATGCTCAAGGCCAAGGACGAGACGGACACGGCGGCCTGGAAGCGGTTCAAGAACGACGCCGTGCTGGCGGTCGACTTCGTCGGTCTGCCCGCCAAGCCCACCGGCATCGGTCTGGTGACCGGATCGGGCACGGTGTGCGAGACGGCCGAGTCGGACCCGGCGGTCGTCTCCGATCCCACCCCGGCCCTGACGGCGACGGCGCAGACCGCGTCCGGCGGTGAGAAGGACGCCCAGTTGCGTGTCGCCCTCGACATGGATCACAAGAACAGCGACGGCACCTGGTCGGACACCACGGCGGGCAACGGCGACCTCGCCCCGTCGAGCGGGTACGTCGGCGACGGTGTGAAACTGACCAAGTCCTGGTCCACGTTGAGCGAGGGGAAGCTCTACCGGTACCGGGCCTGGGTGCGCTCGTACTACAACAGCGGTGGCAGCTATCTCGCGGGGCCGTCGAACGCCTCGACGAGCGGCTGGTGCTACTTCAAGGTCGACCCGACGGCGCCCAAGGCCCCGAAGATCACTGTCGGCAGCCCCTATTCCGTCTGCACCGACACGGCATGCCCGGCCGGTGGTGGTCCCGGCCAGAAGGCCACCTTCACCTTCGGTCCGGCCACCGGTGACTCCAACGTCGCCTACCAGTACAAGCTGTCCACCGCGGACGCCTGGTCGACGCCCGTCAACGGATCGACGGTGTCGAAGGACATCACGCCCAACAGCTCCGGCACGTACAGCGTGTATGTGCGAGCGAAGGACAGCGTGGGCCGCTGGGGCGCGCAGTACGTGGTGGACTTCCTCGTCGCCGCCGGTGAAGGGCCGGTGGGCCGCTGGCACTTCGACGAGCCGGACGGCACCGCGGTGGACTCCGCCACCGCCGACGGCGCCGACAACGCGACGCTGGCCGGAGGCGCGGTGCGTGACGACCGCGGTCGGCGCGGGCTGGTCACGCACGACAGCGAGGGGCAGCCGCTGGAGGAGGCCGTCACGGACAAGGGACTGTCGCTGAACGGGACCACCGCCTACGCCGAGACCAGCGCGCCGGTGCTGGAGACCCGCTCTGCCTACACGGTCTCGGCCTGGGCGCGACTGGACGAGGGCGGCAAGAACGCCTCCGTGCTCGCACAGCCGGGGGGACAGGGCAACACGTTCGTCCTGTGGTACCTCGCTGATGTGAAGCAGTGGTTCTTCGGTGTGCTCGACCAGGACGGCTCCACCCTTCGCGGGAAGTACTCCGTCTACGCCGCCCAGACGGGCGTGTGGACCCATCTGGCCGGCAGCTACGACCCGGCCACGGAGGAGCTGATCTTCTACGTCGACGGCCGTCGGCAGAGTCAGCCCCTGGCGACCGGCGCGGGTTCCTGGGAGTCCACCGGAGGGCTGCAGTTCGGCCGTTACAAGTTCCCCAGCGGCAACTCCACCTACCATTTCCCCGGCTCGATCGACGAAGTCGCCGTCTGGCAGCGGGTCCTGACCCACGAGGAGGTCGCGGACGAGACGAAGCTGTTGATCTCGGAGAACTTCGCCGGCGTCGAGTTGGTGGCCGACTGGAACGCGGCGAGGGGGAGCGGAACGACCGTGGCGGACACCACGTCCGGCTACGGCAGGAGCCTGACCTTGGCCGGCGGCGCCGCCATCAGCGATGAGGCCATCGTCCTGGACGGAGTGGACGACGCGGCCACCGCTCCGGGTCCGCTGGTGTACGACCACGCCCCCTTCACCGTGTCCACGCTCGTCGAGCTGGACTCCGCGAAACTGGTGAGCAAGGACGTCGGATACACCGGCCAGGTCCTGGGCCAGCGGACGGCGGACGGCTCGGCGTGGGGCCTCTGGTACGAGCTGACCGGCAAGGACACCGTGCTCGACGAGGAGACACTGGAGGAGGTCACGAAGCCGGTCGGCGTCTGGCACTTCGGTCGCCTGAACGCGGACGGCACCTTCTCCTCCGTGGTCTCCGACGAAGTGGCCGCCCTGGACAGTCCGGTACGGCTGACCGGCATCTACGACTCGGTGTACGGCACGATCAGCCTCTATCTGGGCTATGGGCAGAACGGTGACGCGAAGGCGTTCACCGTCCAGCTGGGCAGCGGGGACTTCGCCATCGGCAAGGGTTTCACAGGCGGAGCCTGGAAGCACTACCTACCCGCTCGCGTCTCCGAAGTCCGCCTGTGGGCGGGGGCGATGGCGAGCCCGGAGCAGGTCGAAGTCCGCGTGGGCGACTGATCTGATCCGCGTGATCCGGTCCGTGTGAACCGATCCATGCGGACCGACCGATACGTGCGGACCGATCCGCGCGCAAGGAGTGGTGCGGCGCCGCAACAACGGCGTCGCACCACCCGGCCAGCACATGACCTGTCACCGGTGCGGCACCGGTCACCGGCATGTCACTTGTCAGCTATCACGGCTCGGAACAACGGGGTGGTCCAACAACCATGGCTTTTGGCATAGGCACATCAGAAGGAGCGCGGGGCGGGCCGAGACGTCGCGTCGGAGCGATCGTCGCGACCCTGGCCCTCTCGCTCGTCGTTCCGACCGGCCTCACCCCGGTGGCGCAGGCCGCCGGCAAGGGACTCGGCCGGCCGGATGTCCCCGAGCAACGGGTGAGCAAGGTCAGGCAGGTCGACGGGCCCGGCGCCAGGAAGGCCCGCGCGAAGGTCGCCAAGGAGAAGAAGGCCGACGCCGAACGCGCCCGGCAGGCCCGCACGGAACAGCAGTCCGCCTGGCCGCGGCAGGGTGACGCGGTCCTCGACCTGGACACCGGCAAGAGCGCACAGGCGAAGCCGGGCGGCCTCCCCGTCACCGTCGCACTGGCGGACGGCAAGCAGGGCGTCGAGGACGGGACCACGGCCCGGATCACCGTGCTCGGCCAGAAGGCAGCCCAGCAGGCAGGGATCACCGGCGTCCTGCTGACCGCCGAGGCCGACCACGTCGGACGGGCCGAGATCGCCGTCGACTACAGCGGCTTCGCCTCGGCCGTCGGCGGCGGCTGGTCCTCCAGACTGCGCCTCGTACGCCTGCCCGCCTGTGTGCTCGACACACCCGAGAAGGCGGCGTGCCGCACCGCCACCCCCCTCGCGTCCGACAACGACGTCGCGGACCGCACCGTCACCGCCTCTGTCCCGCTGACCGCCACCGACGAGGGCCTCTCGACGCAACTGGCCACTGCCGCGACGGCCGCCGACGCCACGGTGTTCGCGTTGACCGCGGCCGACCCTGGTGCGGGCGAGTCCCCCTCGGGCGCCGGTGACTACTCGGCCACGGAACTCTCGGAGTCCTCCTCCTGGACGGCGGGCGACAACTCCGGTTCTTTCAGCTGGAATTACGACTTCAACGTGCCGTCCGCGGCGGTCGGCCCGGAGCCGGAGCTGTCCCTGTCGTACGACTCGGGCAGCGTCGACGGCCGTATCGCCACCACCAACAACCAGGGCAGCGCGGTAGGTGAGGGCTTCGGTCTGAGCGAGTCCTACATCGAGCGCGGCTACGGCTCCTGCGACGACGACGGCCACGAGGACGTCGTCGACCACTGCTGGAAGTACGACAACGCCCAACTGGTCCTCAACGGCAGGTCCACACGGCTGGTGAAGGTGTCCGGCACCTGGGAGAGCACCTGGCGCCTGGAGAACGACGACGCCTCGATCGTGACCCGGTCCATCGACGCGGACAACGGCGACGACAACGGCGAGCACTGGACCGTCATCACCGGCGACGGCACCAAGTACGTCTTCGGCATGAACAAGCTCGTCGGCGCCGCCGATCAGCGCACCAACTCCACTTGGACCGTGCCCGTCTTCGGCGACGACTCCGGCGACCCCGGCTACGGCAACGGCGACGCCTTCGCCGACCGCGCCGTCACCCAGGCGTGGCGCTGGAACCTGGACTACGTTGAGGACACCCACGGCAACGCCTCCACGTACTGGTATGCCAAGGAGACCAACCACTACAAGAAGAACAAGGCCACCACCGCCAACGCCTCCTACACGCGCGGCGGTTACCTCAAGGAGATCAAGTACGGCCTGCGCAAGGGCGCGCTGTTCACCGACGACGCCGACGCCAAGGTCACCTTCTCCCACGCCGAGCGGTGCACCGCCTCGGACTGCTCCTCGCTGACCAAGGACACCGCCAAGAACTGGCCCGACGTCCCCTTCGACGCCCTCTGCACCGACGGCGACGACGACTGTCTGGCCAACGGGCCCTCGTTCTTCTCTCGCAAGCGTCTCACCGGCGTCGACACCTTCTCGTGGAACGCCGCGACCAGCGCCTACGACCCGGTGGACTCCTGGGACTTCACGCAGGAGTACCTCGACGGCGGCGACATCGGCGACACCTCCGACCACGTCCTGACCCTGAAGTCCATCAAGCGGACCGGCAAGGCCGGCGACACGGCCATCGCCCTCAACCCGATCTCGTTCACCTACCAGTGGCGGGAGAACCGGGTCGACGGCACCGACGACATCCTGCCCCTGACCCGGCCCCGGATCTCCACCGTCACCTCGGAGACCGGCTCGATCACCACCGTCACGCTGTCCTCACCGGAGTGCGTGCGCAGTGAGGTCCTGGGCGCGGCTGAGGACACCAACACCCGCTCCTGCTACCCGAAGTACTGGAACATCAACGGCGCCAGTGAGCCGTCGGTGGACTGGTTCCACAAGTACCGGGTCGAGGCCGTCGTCGTATCGGACCCGGCGGGCCACAACGACGCCGTCGAGTACGCCTACGACTACAGCGGTGCCGCCTGGCACCACACCGACGACCCCTTCACCCCCAAGGCAGAGCGCACCTGGTCCGGCTGGCGCGGCTACCGCCAGGTCACCGTCCACACAGGCGCCGTGGAGACGACCCGCTCCAAGACGGTCTCGCTCTACTTCCAGGGCATGCACGGCGACAAGAAGAAGGACGGCACCACCCGCTCCGTCTCCCTCGCCCCGCTGTCCTCCCCGTCGATCGGGGTGGCGAGCGTCACCGACAGCGACCAGTACTCCGGCATGCGGCGCGAACACGTCACCTACGACGGCTCGACCCCCATAACCGTCGAGGTCAACGACCCCTGGTCGAAGGAGACCGCGCGCCAGAGCGCCCCCTCCGACGCCGCCGACCACGTGGCCCGCTTCGTCCGTACGGAGAAGTCCACCACCCACGCGTATCTGACCGCGACGAAGACCTGGCGCGCCCGCGCGCTCACCACCACCTACGACGACCACGGCATGCCGGTGACCGTCGACGACTCCGGTGAGGTCGGCAAGGGCGGCGACCAGACCTGCACCCGCACCTGGTACGCCCGCAACGCCGAAGCCGGCATCAGCGAGCTGGTCTCCCGCAGCCGTACCATCGGCCAGTCCTGCTCGGTGGCGGACACGAGCCTGAACCTGCCGGCGAACTCCAAGACACGCGGCGACGTGCTGTCCGACACCGCCACCGTCTACGACAACCCCTCGGCCACCGCATGGTCTGCCACCCAGACTCCCACCAAGGGGGCGGCGACCTGGACCGGCCGCGCCACGGGATACGGAACCACGGCGAGTACGGACGGGCTGCGCGCGGCCTCGGGCTGGCAGAGGATCACGGCCACCACGTACGACACTCTCGGCCGCCCCGTCGGCGTCACCGACGCCGCCGGCGAGACCACCAACACCGCCTACACCCCGGTCTCCGCGGGCCCTCTGACGAAGACGATCGTCACCAATCCCATGACCCACAAGGTCACCAGCTTCCTGGACCACCGGCACGGCCAGCCTCTGCGGGTGTACGACGCAAACCTGAAGAAGACCGAGACCACCTACGACGCCCTCGGCCGACTGACGGCGGTCTGGGAACCCAATCGCAACAAGGCCGCCGGCTACAGCGCGAACACCACGTTCAAGTACCGGATCAGCAGCAGTGAACCGTCCTGG
This sequence comes from Streptomyces phaeolivaceus, assembly GCF_009184865.1. Classification (NCBI taxonomy): domain Bacteria; kingdom Bacillati; phylum Actinomycetota; class Actinomycetes; order Kitasatosporales; family Streptomycetaceae; genus Streptomyces; species Streptomyces phaeolivaceus. The sequence goes on from NZ_CP045096.1 coordinate 5,498,505, forward strand.
GTGTCCACTTCGAAGCTGAAGAAGGACGGCGAGACGTACAACACGGGCTACGAGCTGTACGACTCGATGATGCGCCCGCTGCAGACCCAGACCCCCACCCCGCTCGGCGGCCGGGTGCTCACCGACACCCGCTACGACACCCGCGGCCTGGCCCATGAGACGTACGAGGACATCTTCGACAGCACCACGACCCCCGACGGCACCTACACGCGCGAGGAGTACGGCGAGGCACCCCGGCAGATCGAGACGGCCTACGACGGCGCGGAGCGGATCACGACCAGCACCCTCCACTCGTACGGGGTGAAGAAGCGGTCGACCACCACCAGTTACACCGGTGACTCCACCGCCACCACCGCCGTCCAGGGCGGCTCGGCGACCCGCACCATCGTCGACGCCCGCGAACGGACCGTCGAGACCCGCGAGTACGCGGGCGCCAGCCCGGCCGACCCGCAGTTCGGCGGCGGCTCGGGCACCGCCTCGTACACCTCCACCACGTTCCAGTACACACTCGACGACCAACAGTCCCAGGTCACCGGCCCCGACGGCGCCACATGGTCGTACGGCTACGACCTGTTCGGCCGCAAGACCAGCGCCGACGACCCGGACAAGGGTCTGACCGAGCTGGAGTACGACAGTCTCGACCGGCTCATCAGCACCACCGACTCCTTCGGCCGCGCCGTCCTCTCCGGATACGACGCGATCGGCCGGGTCACCGGCACCTGGACCGGTTCGAAGACCGACGCGAACCAACTGACCGCCCTTACTTACGACTCCTTGCTCAAGGGCCTGCCCGACGCGAGCACCCGCTACGTCGGCGGCAAGACCGGCAAGGCGTACACGAGGACCGTCACCGCCTACGACAGCCTGTCCCGGCCCACCGCCACCGAGCTGTCCCTGCCGGGCTCCGACCCGCTCGTCGCGGCGGGCGCACCGGCCACCCTCGAATTCGAGAACAACTACAACATCGACGGCACGCTGCAGAACAGCAAGGAGCCCGCGCTCGGCGGACTGCCCTCCGAGATCGTCGACTACGGCTACACCGGCACCGGCCAGGTCAGCTCCATAGGAGGCAGCACCGGCTACCTCCTGCACGCCGACTACTCCGCCCTCGGACAGGCCCGGCAGCTCGTGATCGGCACCGCGAACACCGAGGAACACAAGAAGGCGTACGTCACCAACACCTGGGAGGAGGGGACCGGGCGGCTCCTGGGCAGCCATGTCACGGACCAGACCCACCCGTACAAGCTGCAGAACCTCGCCTACACCTACGATCAGGCGGGCAACGTCACCTCCGTCGCCGACACCAGCACGCTGGGCGGCACCGCACCGGCGGAGACCCAGTGCTTCGCCCACGACGGGCACCGGCGCCTGACCGAGGCATGGACACCCGCCTCGCAGAAGTGCTCCGACGCCCGCAGCGCGAGCAGCCTGGGCGGCCGGTCCGCGTACTGGACCAGCTACGGCTACAACGACGCCGGTCAGCGCACCAAGGAGACCGAACACACCTCCACCGGCGACACCACCACGACCTACTGCTACGAGAAGGCGGACCAGCCCCACGCCCTGACCGGCACCAGCACGAAGGCCGACTGCACCGCCCCCGACCGGTCCTACGAGTTCGACAGCACCGGCAACACCACCAGCCGGCCGGACGGCACCGCCACCCAGGACCTCGACTGGTCCGACGAGGGCAGGCTGGCGACCCTGACCGAGAGCGGCAAGACGACCGACTACCTGTACGGGGCCGACGGCACGCTCCTGATCCGTTCCACGGAGGGCGGCGAGCGCGTCCTGTACGTGGGGGCCACCGAACTGCACCTGCGAGCGGACGGCAGCACGTGGGCCCAGCGCCACTACGGCTCGGGCAGCCTGACCGTCGCCGTCCGCTCCAACGAGAGCGGCGCCGACGAACTCAGCTACCTCGTCACCGACCAGCACGGCACGGCCACCCTCGCCATCGACGCCACGAACCAGGAGTTCTCCCGGCGCTACACGACCCCCTTCGGCGCACCGAGAGGCGACACCACCGGGGCCGCCTGGCCCGACGACAAGGGGTTCCTCGGCAAGACCACCGATACCGGCACCGGTCTCACCCATGTCGACGCCCGCCAGTACGACCCCGAGCTCGGCCAGTTCATCAGCGTCGACCCGCTTCTGCAGACCGGTGTGGGGCAGACCCTCAACGGCTACAGCTACGCCGTCCAGAATCCGTCGACCCTCGCCGACCCGTCCGGTCTCGGCGTGCCCGAGTGCAGGGAGCCGCAGAAGTACGGCATCACGTGCCGGGGCGGCATTCCGGTCAGTAGCGGCAAGAAGAAGACCACCGGCAGCGGTGGTGAGGGCCCCGTCCGGGCCTGCCGCTGCGGAGGACGGCCCACACTCGTCAAGGGCATGAAGCCCACCGGACTCGGCGGCATCCCGGGCCGCCGCAACATCACCCTGCCGTCGACACCGCCTCCCACGGGCTGGCTCAAGGTCGTACCTCCGCCCAACCCCGGCCCCAAGCCGAAGGCCGAGGCCAACAAGAACTGGTTCGAGAAGGCAACCGGCTGGCTGCCCTCCTGGGAGGACGTCAAGGACGGCTACGACTACGTCATGTCGTACAGCAGTACATCCGGCCTGTGCGTGAGCGGCAGCGCGATGTTCGGCGCGGGCGTGGAATACTCCGGGTGCTTCATGCGGGTGGGTGACGAATACGCTTTCGCCTGGGTGGAGGAGGACCAGTCGGGTGGGGAAGCCTCCATCGGTGTCACCGCCGGTCTGGTCTGGAGCAATGCGGACTCGATCGATCAGGTCAGAGGTGAGTCGGCAGGTATCGGCGGAAGCGCCGGCCCCTTCTCGCTGAGCCACCGCGGAACTTTCGGAACCAGGAACAGTCGCGGTGACATCGTCCACAGTGTGACGACATCCGCCGGCGCTTTCGGTGGCCTCGGCGGCAATTTCGGTGCCGGAAACACGAGGATCGCCAGCGCGGGAACGGTATTCGGGGAAGTGGGGGATTTCCTGAAGTTCTGGTAAGAACTCGCTGCCGCGCCGCTGTTGTAGACTGCGGCGCGGCAGTCTCAGCACATTTACTCACTTCGCACCGCTGGAGAGGCAATGCCGGGAAGCATGATATTCGCAGCTGGCCCCGAGGGGGCTTTGGGCTTCCTTTATTTGGCGTGGAAGGGAATTCTGGGCGTTCTCGGCTTCTGTCTCGCCCTCAACATTCGCGACGCCGCCTATAGAATCTACGATTTCTTCACCAATCGCGGGCCCTTCGCCCCCGGTCCAGGCTTCAGCCCGCTCGTCATCAGGGTCGTCGGGGCACTCATAGGTGTCGTTTCGACTTGGTCATTCGTGAGCGGTCTGGCGTCCTAGCGGTGCCGCGCATGGTGCAATCCTGCGGTCGCCGGTTTCTTCATGGAAACCTTCACTTTTCTTTCATTCGGGACGGCGGTGGGATTCCTCGTCACCGCGGGCTGCGTCATCCTCTTCAACCGTCCGAACTCAGAGGTCCGCCCGAAATCGGCATCCTGAGGATGCAGGGTGCGCACGCGCACGAGAAAGCGACGTTAGATGTGATGCCGACCTGACGGCCATGCCTGGTCGGGTTGCCGCCCACGGGAGTCGAGGCGGTTCGGATGACCTTCGGCTGGGCCGACGTGAGCAGGGCGTGGAGTGGAGTGGCGCATGGGTTGACCGGTGACATCGAGGGAGGTACGGAGCTGCTCGGGCTGATCTTCGGAAGCCTTTTGATCGTCCTCGGTGTATGCCTCATCGGGGACTTCGGGCGTGCTGCCGGTCGCCTCCATGCCTTCTTCGCCGATCTCATGAGTCCTGGACGCGCCACTGTCGGGACCTTCCGGCTGGTGGGGATCTTCGCGGTCCTGGTGGGAGTTGGCTGGGGCGCGACGTCGTTCCCGCTCGGATCGATGCTCGGATCGATGCTCGGGTAGGGGCTTGGATGGCGGGCGAGACGTGCCGCGACAGTCTGCGGCACGCCTCGCATTCGGTCCGGTCCCTACGTCTGTCCTGGCCCTGTCCGGTGGTTGTGGTTCACGTTCCGCGCCGTGTGCGCACGGCCAGGAAGCCCGCGCCCGCGATCACGACGACCGCCCCCGCGAGGAGGGCCAGGGCCGTGGTGCGGCCGAGTCCGAGGAACGCGTCGTCCTCGACGGTGTCCGTACCCGTGCCCGTGTCCGAACCCGTGTCGGGTGGCTGAAGGCTCAGCTGTTGGCAGGCTGTCGCGGCCTTGGCTGTCGCGGCGCCCTTCGCGACCTCGAACTGGAAGGCGCTGCTCTGGGTGTCTCCGTCGGCGGAGGTGATGGTGTACGTGAGGGTGTTGACGCCGGTGGGCAGGCCCGTGACCGCTGCGCAGGTGACGGAGCCGTCGGCCACGACCGGCTTGCCGACGGGCACGGTGGTGCCGTCGGGGCCGACCAGTCCGATCTTCGGTGTGGTGCCGGACTTCAGCCGGCCGAAGGTCAGCGAGACGACCTCGGCACCAGGGCCGACCGTGTCCCCCGGCCCAGGTGACGCCTCCTCCAGCGCGGTGTGGGCGCGGGCGGGCGTGCCGCCGAGGAACAGCAGCACGCCCAGGCAGCCCGACAGGACCGTCGTCGCCCTCAGAACTCGAAGTCCGCGCATGCGATCCGGTTGTCCTGTGCCTCGGAGGGGTGGACGACGATCGCCTTGGCGTCCTCGCCCGTCTTCCTGTCGTTGTTCACCGTCGTCATTCCCATGCCCGACTTGTCGGCGGTGAACATCAGGTGCACCTCGTTCGGTGGCGTCGTCGCACCGCCCTTCTCGAACTGGAAGTGGTCGCCGCCGTTCTTCGCCGAGCACGACTGGGCGTGCAGGTGCGACATGTAGGTGCCCCCCGGCTTCAGACCGCTCAGGGACACCGTGACCGTGGTGCCCTTCGGGCCCTGCGCCAGCCACGCGGAGCCCTTGACGTCGTCCATGCCCGGCGGGCGGGTGTCGAGCAGTTCGAAGGCGCCCTTCACCACGTCGGCGTCGGGGATCTTGTCGGCGGGGGTGGCCGACGGGTCACCCATCGCCATGTCCTTCATGCCATCCATGCCGGACATCTCGTCCGTGCTCTTGGACGGGGACGCGGACGTCGTCGCGCCGGCTGCGGTGTTCGTTGTCTTCTCGGAGGATTCGCCGCCGCAACCCGACAGCAGGGCGGCAGTGGAGGTGACGGTGAGGCAGGCGACGGCGAGACGGGTGCGTGGACGGCGGCGTGTAGCGGCTGAGGGCGTTGTGCGGTGGCTCATGGGGTGAACTCCCGGTTGCGGTGCGTGGACAGGACGGGCCGACGCGCGTAGGGGCACGCCGACCGCTCGCCTGTCTCCGGCCACGACCGAATGTCACCGGATCGGGCGTTTCAGGGCCCTGCGGCGAGTGGTGGGGCGGGAGACGGGCGGCTCAATGGCATGCGTTCCCGCGGTGGTCCCCTGCGGACGACGGCGTGTCTCAGCGCGGCGGTGACGGGCCGACGGCTCTCCTCGTCGCCGACGAGGGCCCCGCGAGACGGAACCTCGTGCCGGGCCGCCGTACGGAGGAGCACCCGGCAGATCCGGCGCAGCGGCGCGAACACGACGGCGGCCAGAGCCCGGGCGATCCGATGGACGGCGGCCTCACCCCGCCACAGCCATACTCCGCACGCGACGGCGGCCACCAGATGCGCCAGCAGCATCCCGAGGGAGCCGCCATGCGTCGCGGCGGACCACAGCGACTCGTCCGCGGGCGTCCCCATCGCCTCGGAATGCGCTCCGGCGTGGTGCATGGCCATGCCGGAGTGGGAGAGGTCCACTCCGTGGCTCGTGCCGGAGCGGACGCCCACCTTTCCCGGTCCACCCACCGCCGCGTTCGACGTCGGTGTGAGCTTGGGGGACAGGCTGAACAGCAGGTGCAGCAGGCCCTGCGCCACGACCGTGGCGCCCACGACCGTCGTGGCACCGCGTTCCCGGCCGGTCAGCCACCACGCGCCCGAGGCGGTTCCGGTGAACGCGACACCCATCGCCCACCAGGGCAGAGTGTCGCCGGAGATCAGCGCATGCCCGAGTGCGGTGGCCACGACGCACACGGCCGCGAACACGGCTGCCTTTACCGGGCGCAGGACGCCGACGCTTCCTTCGACGCCGCGCGTCACGCGGCACTCCCGACCCGCTCCACCGCCGAGGTGGTGCATCCGGGACATCGGGCAACTCCTTGGTGCTGGCTGGCTTCCCGTCTCTTACGGGCCGCCGGACGCGAGCGTTCAGGTGGGGGTGCGTTTCGGGGACCGCGCTCCGGTCCGGTGGCCCCCGCCCGGTCTCACGGGGCGATGGTCACCTTCTTCTCGACGGTGACCTGGTCGATGTCGGAGACACGGACGGTGGCTCGCATCGTCCAGGTCCCGGGGAACGGGAGCGCGAGGGTGTCGCTGCCCCAGTAGCCGCTCTGGTCGACGAGTTCGGCGTCGAGCGGGCCGACGTGCCGCGCGGACTGGGTGAAGGTGAGGCGCAGTTCGGGGATGGCGATCAGACCGCCGTCGGCACCGAAGACCACGGCCTCGACGACGTTCCGGCCGACCCGGCCCGGCTCCAGGGTGATCTGCACCCGGCCGCGTCCGGCGGGAGCCCCGGTGTCGAACGGGACCACGCTCAGGTTCACCACTGGCTGCCCGGAGGCAGCGGCGGCCTCGGTGGCGGCCCGCCCCGGCCGGCTGCCCGTCAGCACGGTCGTGAGAGCGAGTACGACGACGCCGATCACCACCTCCGCGAGCACGGACCTGCGGAGGCCGCGCCGCCGGGACTCAGGGTCGGCGCCGGTCTCGTCGGTTCCGGTGGCGTCGTCCGGTCCGGGACCGACGCCGGGTCCGGGGTCCACCCCGGTCGCCGGCACCGACAGCGGGGCCCGGTCGTCGCCACCCACCGCGACCGGCACCGGTTCCCGCCGGGGCAGCCGCGTCAGCCGCTCGGTCCAGCTCCGGGAGTACGACGCCGCCAGCACCATGAGGATCACGGCGCCGGTCTTCAGGGCGAGCGTCCTGCCGTAGGGCGTGGTGAACGCCTCCCACGAGCCGAGCCCGCGCCAGGACTGGTAGACGCCGGTGGCCGCCAGCACGGCCACCGCACCGAGTGCGAGCCGCGAGAACCGGCCTACGGCGGCGGACGGGAGCGAGTCGCGGGCGGGCGTGCGGTAGAGAGTGAGCAGCAGCGCGGCCAGCCCGCCGAGCCATACGCTCATGGCGAGCAGGTGCAGCACGGAGGAGGTCATCGCCACCGGCACCTGGATCCCCGTGGAGGCGTGCTCCGCCGCCGCCCAGGTCGCGGCCAGAGCGACGGAGAGGGTGGTGCCCACGACGGCCGTACGGCGGTCGGCCCGCCACTCGGACCGGCCGCGTGTCAGGAGCAGGGCCACCAGGAGCAGCAAGGCCAGGCGGACCAGCAGCGCGACGCCGGGGCGGCTGCCCGCAGTGCTCCACAGCAGCCGGGGGTCGAACACAGCGGCCGGTCCGTCCCCGCTCCCGTACGGTCCGCGCAGGACCAGCAGCGCGGCCGTCGACAGCGCCAGCGCCCACCATCCGGCCAGAAACGGCCCACGCACGACCCGCGCGGCCGTGGCTCCGGGCCGGCAGACGAGGACGAACACGGCGGTGCCGATCAGCAGGGCCAGGCCGCTATAGGCGACGTACCGGCCGATGCCGTACAGCACCTCGACGGACGGGTCGACAGCCGTCTCCGCAGAGGTCTCGGCGCGTGTCTGCGAGGGTGCGCCGACGGCGAAGGTGAAGGCACCGGAGATGGCGTGGCCGTCCTCGGAGAGCACCCGCCAGGAGACCGTGTACGTGCCCTCCTCCAGCCCGTCGGTCAGCGCCACACGCGCGGTGTTCGCCCCGCCGTCCGCGTGCTCGGGATCACCCGCGGTCACCGGGCGGCTGTCGGGGTCGAGGACGCGGACGGAGTCCTCTGTGAGGGCGACGGATTCGTTGACGGAGACCGTGACCTGTTCGGGCGCCGTCTTCAGCACCGCGCCCTCGCGCGGATCGCTGTCGGTCAGCACCGCGTGCGCCGAGGCGGGCGCGGCGCTGACCAGCAGGACACCGGCGAGTACGGCGACCACCAGCAGCAGCGCCCTGCCCCCACGCCCGCCCTGCGTCAGCCGTCGTTCCGGCAGTCGTCGTTCCACGTCACGCCTCCTGGCCGGCTCGGCCCGCGTCGCAGGGCCTCCGGCGTGTGACCAACCACCATGCGCCACCACCCAGGGCGAGCAGGACGGCGACAGCGGAGCCGACGATGAGGCCGACGGGCCGCAAGTCTTCCTGTTCAGCGGCCGTCCCCTCCGTCCCGGCGGACGCGGCGCCTGCCGAGGCCGTGGACGTAAGCTCGGGCACGGCGCCGGCGGACGGGCCGGAGGCGGAGGATGACGTGTCCGAGGAGGCCGGCCGCAAGTCCAGTACGGGGGCGGGTTGTTCCGGCTCCACGTCGCCGCCCGGGAGTTCGACCCAGCGGGAGATCCTGCCGTCGTCGTAGGTCTCGACGGTCTTGAACACGAGCTGTTCGGCATCGGGCAGCCGACGGACGCTGACGCTGTGTTCGGCGTCGACGCCGGTGTCCAGGGCGGGCCCCGCGACGGTGTAGCCGTCAGCGACGCGCTTGAGCTTCCACCCCTCGGGCGCGTCGGCGAGCGTGATGTCACCGGGTGCGATGCCGGCCGGGAGGACGACACGCAGGTGGGCGAAACCCGAGGTGTCGGACTCGGCCTCGGAGGTGAAGGAAAGGGTGACGTTCTCGGCCAGGGCCCGAGCGGGTTCCGACTCGACCTCCGCGTGGGCGGACGCGGGAGTGGGCGATATGAGGGCGGTGGTCAGCGCGGCGGCAACGGCCAGGGCGGGGCGGTGTGCCGTACGGACGGGTCGGTGCGGGGACAGGGGAGGCTCCTTGCGGGTGGGGCCGGGCAGGCCGAAGCCTCGGCCCGGGAGAGGGACGAACCGGGACAGCCGTGTGTCCCGGCGGTCCTCTGCGCACCAGCGGGTGTTCCAGAGTCCGTGTCCGTGGAGCCTCGACAAGGGCGAGGTGCTCGATCGGTTCGAGGTGGGGGAGAGGGCGCGGCCCGATGCCGGCCAGGCCGGCCGACAGCCGGGAGCCGAGGGAGCCCGCGACGCCACGCACAGCTCGCGCGAACCGTACGGCGATCGCGAGAGTGGCGTCGGCCCGGTGCAGCAACCAGGCCACCGACAGCGCGGCGAGCACATGGGCGGCCGTCATGGTGGCGGACACCTGATGCCAGCCGGATGCGCTCTCCGGGGTGACCACGGCGTGCCGATGGGCGCCCTGAGCGAGATGACCCGGTCCGGCCGGGCTGTCCGCCGGCGCCGGGGACACATGCAGCAGCGCCTGGACCCCGAGCGTGCAGCCGAGCGTCGCCACAGGGGCGAAACGGCGCCGGGCGGCGGGCCAGGCGACGGCGAACTGCGCGAGGACGAGCAGTGCGGTCGGCCGCCATGGAGTGACTCCGTCGGCCACGGCGTAGTGACCCGACACCGCCAGCACGCTGCCGACCACGGCGAACACCGCGGCTCGCACGCAGGTACCCGCCCGATCCGCCCGATCCGTCAGATCCATCCGATCCGCCCGATACGGAGAAGGGCGATGCTCGCCGGGCGGCGGCACGGCCTCGCCTGCCACACCCATGCCTCCTTCCCCGGCGATCGGCCTGGGCCGTATGTGACCAGTACGGCGCTGTGGGGCCCTCCTGTTCACCCCGAGGCCGGACCGGGCGGCGGAGAGTCGAGGTGTCATCCGGGAGGCGTGATCGTGGCGTTGGGAGTCGCGGCAGTGGTGGGCCACCCGGTGGGGGCCTGCTCGGACTGCTGGGAGATGGAGTCGCCCTGCTCGTCGTACGAGCTGCCTGGGGCCGTCAGGAGGGCGAAGAGGCCGAGGACCACGGTGATCGCGGCGGCCGTGCCGAGCACGCGACCCGCACGGTGGCGCCTCGCCCGGCCGTCGAGGTCGCGCCAGGGCGGGCCGGGCCACGGGTCTGCCGCCTGCCAGAGTTCCCCCACTGCATCGGCCTCGTACGACGAGATCGATGCGCCGTGGACGGGGGATGGTTCCGCCTTGTGCCCCGGCCACTCGCGCGGGTCGAGGAAGTGCCGGGGCCGCGCTGGAGCCGTGCGCTCCCGCGCGGAGAGCTCCCTGGGCGCGGTCCGCCGTATCGCGGGTTCGCTGTCGGTGAGGAACCGCTGCCACACCTCGTCGGGAACGGGCGGCGTGCGGTCTTCCCCGTCCGGTGTCCCGCCGCCGCAAGGCGGTTGAGCGGCCACTGTCCCACTTCCCGTTCTTCGGCTGTGCCGGCCCGACGGCGGATCCGCTGGCGGGGGCGTCCGGCTGCCGACGCGCTGACCCCCCACCGGGTTTCTGCCGTCGTCACTCCTGGTGCCGGGTGGCAGCCGGCTGCCGGACGGCCCCCGCTCGATCATTGCATAGTACAAAATGAGATCGCCACCGGTGGTTCTTACAAGACCCTGACGTGGAAGCCGAACCCCTTCAGCCCCCCCTGTCCCGTCGGTAACTCTGGCTTCGCCCGCCACCGTTCCGGGGTGGCGGATGGGCAGGAGGAGCACAGAGATGAGCAGGCACACCAGGCGCAGGTCCTCGTTACAGGTTCGACTGACGGTCGCCGGAGCCGGTGTCCTCGCCACCGTCGCGGCCGTGGCCACCGTGACCGTCGCGGCGGCGGGGGAGACCGGGCGCCGGTACACGGGTTCACCGGCGTCGGCCGGGGCAGACCACGCGGTGTTCGTTCAGGGCAACGAACTCGCCGGCAACACCATTCACGCCTTCAAGCGCGGCGGCGACGGCAAGCTGACCGCGGCCGGCCGTTACGCCACCGGCGGCAAGGGCGGCGACCAGGTCGACGCGCCCACCGACTCCCTCGCCTCCCAGGGCTCCCTCGTCTATGACGACGCCTCCGGGCTGCTGCTGGCGGTCAACGCGGGCAGCGGCACGGTGACCTCGTTCCGCGTCCGGGGGCAGAAGCTGACGGACCGCCGCGTGGTCGACTCGGGCGGCGACTTCCCGGCCTCCATCGCGGTGCACGGATCGGTGGCCTACGTCATGAACGCCGGCGGTGAGGGCAGCGTCCAGGGCTTCCGGATCACCGCCGGGGGACTCAAGCCCCTGCGCGGCTCGCAGCGTTCGCTGGGGCTGGACAACGACACGGTGCCGTTGTTCAGCAGCTCGCCGGGGCAGGTCGCGTTCACTCCCGGCGGCCGTGAACTCGTCGTCACCACCAAGTCCGCGAACACCATCGAGGTGTTCCCGATGCGGCGTGACGGGCGCCCGGCCGAGCGGGCTGTCGTCAACCGGTCTGCCGGGGAGGTGCCGTTCGCAGTCACCTTCGACAGGGCCGGGCGGATGCTGGTGGCCGAGGCCGCGAAGTCGACGGTCAGCGCGTACAAGGTGCGCTCCGACGGCCGCCTCGAACTGGTGCAGAAGCCGCTGCCGAACGGCCAGGACACGTTGTGCTGGCTGGAGCGCGCGGGCGACTTCTTCTACGGGGGCAACACCGGCAACTCCACCGTCACCGGCTACCGCATGGACCGCCAGGGCCGTCTCGCCCTCACCAATGACGTCGGCATCGCCACGCCGCCCTCGCCCAGGTCCCAGGGGGTGATCGATCTGGCGGTGACCGAGGACGAGAGGTTCCTGTACGTCCAGAACGCCGTCTCCGGCACGGTCGACGGCTTCCGTATCGGCCGGAACGGCTCACTCACCAAGGTCACCACCGCCACCGGACTGCCCGCCTTCGCCGAGTCCGGCATGGAGGGCATCACCGCGGTGTAGGGAAAGCGGCCACCGCGGTGGGCGGCGCTCCCGGAACGGCTCCGGGGGCGCCGGCCGGCCGGACCGCGCGGTGGTCGACGGCCGGTCCGCCCCGCCGTCACCGGCGTGCGGTGGCTTCTCGCCTCAGGGGACAGGAACTTGGCGGTAGCCGTCCGAGGCATCGAGACGTACGAACGGGATGGTGCTGCCGGCCGTCAGGAAGGCGGTCTCGCTTCCGTCGGAGGGCAGGCCCATGAACGCGCACAGCCGGCGGGCCGTCCGTGGATGCCGGCGGGAGTAGTCCGCCATGATCTCCGCCCCGGTCTCCGCCGGGAGGAAGTGCGCGGTGACGGTGTGGTGGCGGTTGCCGAACTGGACGACGGTGTGCGGCCGTCGGCGGAGGTTCTGGTACCAGTCCGACGCGGGGCCGAACCCGGCCGCGACGGTCCAGCTGCCGCATTCGCTGTCGTATGCCACCACCTCCAGGACCGTGCGGCGGTCGAGCCCGCTGACCCGGCCGGTGTGGTGCAGCAGGAGCAGCCGCTTGCCGAAGAGGGGAGCGAGCCCCGCCTTGAAGAGAAGGACGGGCAGGCGCAGCGGCACCCGCCGCCATCCTGCAGGCCGGCGGGGGCGGCGCGGGGCGGAGCCTTGGTGTGTCGTCATCGGCGTTCTCCGTCGGTCCCGGTCGGTTCCGGTGTCGGGTCCGGGCCTCGATTGGGTAAAGGCTCGTGGTGAGGGCCGGTCCACGACCAGACCCTTGCATAATCTAAAGATTAGGGGGTGCCGGATCGAGCGGCTCTCCGGGGTTCGCCACACCGCTGGAGTACGCCATGACCGGGAAGAAGCCGCCACAGAGCGCCACGTTGCTGTCGTGGATGCCGGGCGGGGTCATGGCGGTGGTGACCGTCGTGGACGTCGTGGTCGGACCGGGGGTCGGACTGTTGCCGTTGGTGTCGCTGGGGCCCGCTTTCGCCGGACTGGTCGGCGGCTGGCGCCGCACCGCGCTGACGGGTGTGGCGGCGCTCGTACTGTGCGTCGGGCTCGGAATCTACGACGGGCTGTTCGAGGAACGCCGGGGATTCGCCGCGCTGGGGTCGGTCGTGGGTGTCACCGGCGCGGGGATCGCGGCGGCCGTGATGCGCTCCCGGCGGGAAGCGGAACTGGCCGGTGTGCGCTCGATCGCGGAGGTGGCGCAGCGCGTGCTGCTGCGGCCGGTGCCGCTGACGGCCGGACCGCTGCAGGCGGCGGTGTCGTACACCTCTGCCGTGGCGGAGGCACGGATCGGGGGCGATCTGTACGAGGTGGTCGCCTCGCCGCACGGGATCCGGGTGATCGTGGGGGACGTGCAGGGCAAGGGGCTCGCCGCCGTGGAGACGGCCGCGGTGGTGCTCGGCGCGTTCCGTGAGGCGGCGCACGACGAGCCGGACCTGGTGGGGCTGGGGGAACGGCTGGAGCGGAGCGTGGAACGGGAGTTGGAGGGTGAGAAGTTCGTCACCGCGATCCTCGCCGAGATCGGCTCCGACCACGAGGCGGTCCTGCTCAATTACGGCCATCCGGCCCCGATGCTGATACGGGACGACGGCACCGCGGACTTCCCTGAGCCACCCTCCTCCGCGCTGCCCCTGGGACTGGGTGCGCACGGCCATGCCGGGCCGCGGCCCTACCGCGTGGGGTTCGCCCCGGGCGAGCAGCTACTGCTGTACACCGACGGTGTCACCGAGGCGCGGGACGGGGACGGGCACTTCTATCCGCTTGCCGAACGAGCTGCTCTGCTCAAGGACTCCGACGCGCATGCCGCGCTCGACGCGCTGCGTCGCGATGTACAAGACCACTCCGCGGGACCGCCCCACGACGACGCCGCCATGCTGCTGCTCCGCTATCACGGTCATGGGAGCGTCCCGGGAACGCGGGTACTTTAGGCGAACCATGTAAGGGTCATGGGAAGGGAAAATCTGTTCCTATGGGCTGAGCGGGCGGTGGGTGCGGCACGGTAGAAAGGTCGCATGGTGCAAAGTGAGGCCCCGACCGGGGGCATGGACGATGTCGACGTGGTGACCCGTGCGGTGCTCACCGCGTCGAGACTCTTGGTCGCCGTCTCCGCCCGGTCGCTCGCCGAGGTGGAGGAGCGGGTGACGCTGCCCCAGTTCCGCATGCTCGTGGTGCTCTCCACGCACGGGGCCACCAAGCTGGTCACCCTCGCCGACCTCCTTCAGGTCGCGCCGTCCACCGCCATGCGCATGGTCGACCGGCTCATCGCCGCCGGGCTCGCGGACCGGCAGACCAATCCCGGCAACCGCCGGGAGACCGTGCTCCAGCTCACGGAGGAGGGGCGACGCACCGTCGAGGACGTCACCGGCCGCCGCAGGACGGAGATCGCCGGGATCGTCGAGCGCCTGTCACCGGGCCAGCGGTCCGCCCTCGTGGACGCGCTCACCGCCTTCAACGAGGCCGGCGGTGAGCCGCTCGCCCCGGCTGCGGGGGGCGACACGGAGCCGTTTCCCCTGGGTTGGGTGGACTCCGTTGTGCCCAGGGGTGCCTGACCGCACCCACGGCCACGGCTCGGGGCGTTCGGTCGGTTCCGACCCTCGGGCGGCGTGATCGGCCTGTTCTTCCCCCTGATTCTTTTGCATAATGCAAGCGAGCTGTGGGGGTGCCGTGACGGCCTGGATCGTCACACCGGCGGTGCGGCTCCGGACATCGGGCGACGACCGGGGAGGAGCGGCGGGTGCGTCGACCACCTCGACCGCGGGCGGACAGCCGTACGGGTTTGGTGGCCCATGCGACGGCCTTTGTGTGGGGACCCGCGGAGTTCGTCGGTCTGCCGCCGAGGTGGCTGTTCGCCGAAGGGATCCTCGTCGGGGTCCTGTCGGCGACCGCCATCATCGGAGTCGGGATCGCGGGGGTCTGGACCGGCCATCCGGCGTTGGCGGCAGGAGAGGGCGGACTGGTGATCGCCGCCGCGCTCACCCTCTACCTTCTGATCACCGGCGCGGGCCGCGCGCTTGTCGGCACGGCCGCCGTGCTCGGGCTGTGCCTGGCGCTGCTCATGCCCCAGGTGGCCGGCTGGGTGGTGCTGACCCAGCGGGGTGAGGTGCGGCCCGCGGTGGTGACCCTTGTCGAGGGCGGGCCCGGAACCGGCATCGAGGGGGGACGGTACCTGTGCTCCGTGGCCGGCCGGGCCGGGGCGCCCCTCTCGACACGGATCTGGCGAGGATGTGAAGGCTCGACCAGGCCGGGGGATGCCCTGACAGTCGTGTTCGACCCGAGGGGGGCGGTGCCGCCACGAGGTGTGGCACCGGGTACCGACCGTGGCCCGCTGCTGGGGGTGGCGGCGGTGGCGCTCGCGCTCGTCGCCGGGTGCGCGCTTGCCGTCATACGGTCCTACCGACTTGATCCGCCTTCTTGAGGCTCCTGAGGCTTGAGGGGCCCTTCGTCGAACGCGAGCCTCCTGGCTGGGTGTCGCTCGGCCCCGGTCGCCCGCCTGTTCGGTGCCGGGCGCGGGGCCGAGGCGACCCGGCACGGTGGGCTCCGGTGTCATTCCGCGTCGGCGGAAGCCGACGGTGAGGGACTCGGAGGAGCCGTCGGCGCGGCGGTGTTGACGTCCAGGTCCGGTCGCGGGGTCAGGACGACCATGGGGGCGCCGGGCTGGGGCACGGGCGGGGTGGCCTGGTCCTTGGGTAGTTTCGGGGGGTTGGTCTGCTGGTAGTTGACGTTCTCGTGGTTGACCAGGCCGGTCTTCTCCAGCACGGTGATGTGGTCGAGCACGGTGTCGTTGGCGAGGTCGGCCAGCTGACGCACCAAGGTGTTCCGGGTGCTGGCGCGGATCTTGGCGATGGCCGGGAAGATCTGGCCGTGCGTGACGCGCATGATCTGCACCGCGGTCGAGTCGAACTCCTTGCCCTTGGCCGCGTCCACGGTGGCCACGAACTGCTGCTGTTGCGGACTCGCCTGGTTGTTGAGCGTGATGCCCAGCTCCGGGGCGATCTTGCGGCACAAATCGTCGAGACCGGCGTGCCCGACGACCAGATGCTCGCCTGCCTCCTTCATCTCCGGGGTCGTACCGCGTTCCATGGCCATCTCGCCCAGCGGGTACTCCCACAGTCCCGCCGAGCGCACCTTGATCACGAAGTCCCGGTCGGCCTCCGTCAGCGGACCGAACTGCGTGTTGGCGATGATGCGCTCCGGCGACGAGGCCGTGTTCTCGATGCCCAGCATGGCGGGATAGGCGAGTGCGGCGACGGTCATCAGCAGGCCGCCGCTCATGAAGATGGCTCCTGCGGTACGGGGGATGCGCATGGTTCCTCCTGGCGTGCGGATGCGGGGCCCCGGCTGGCGCGAGCACGCGGGATCCGCAGGGGAGCGGACATCGGTCGCCAGGGGGTACGGAGGGCAGCCGTCGAAGAATCATTGCGCAGGGTAAAAATTGCATTGGATGGTGTGATGTGCGTCACGGACGCTCCCGCTCGCCCCCTGCCCCGCGCCAAGAATGAGCCAGCGAGAACCGGGTCGGCAGGCCACGGGCCGGATCGCCTCCCGGGGCATCGAGGGCGGTGATGACCACGCCATGTCGTGCGGTGGGGCATCCGGTCCGTGCGCGTACGGGTGAGGCGCGAGGGGGCGACGGGGTGTCCGCCTGGCGTTGCATTGCCCCCTCTCGGAAGTCGGGAGATCAGCAGCGCGGCGGCTACCGCCCTGGCCCGCCTCGATGGCTACCGGAACCGCGAGAGCCACAGTCGCCGCGTCTGTCTGCCCGGTGTTCCGGGAGGTAGCTTGGGGGTGAAGGCCCCCTGAAGGAGGGCGATGCCATGCCGTGGTTCTTGTGGCTGCTCGCTGCCGCGGCGCTGGGTGCCGCGGAGTTCTTCGCTCTGACACTTGTATTCGGATTGTTGGCGGGCGCCGCGTTGGTGGCCGCCGTGGTCGCCGGCGTGGGCATCGGCCTTCTCGGCCAGCTCGTGGCCTTTGCGCTGGCGGCGGCAGCGGGCGTCGTCCTTGTCCGGCCCGTCGCGCTGCGGCACATGGAACAGCAGCCACTGACCCGAGACGGCAGTGACGCCCTGATCGGCAAGCGTGCCGAGGTCATGCAGGAGGTCACCGCGACCCGCGGCCTGATCAAGCTCTCCGGCGAGGAATGGTCGGCCCGCGCCCTCGACGAGGGTCTCGTGATCCCGGTGGGTGCGTGGGTGGACGTCATGGAGATCGAAGGCGCCACGGCCATCGTCTACCCCCGCGAACTCCTTCCCTGAGTCGAATCCCCGCGAACTCCTTCCGTGTACGGCTGAACACACAGCAACGGAGGCACTGTGGATCCCGTCGTCATCCCCCTCCTCGTCGCGGCCATCGTCGTCGTCTTCCTCGTGGCCTCCACCGTGCGGATCGTCCCGCAGGCGCGCCGCTACAACGTCGAGCGGTTCGGCCGGTACCGGCGGACGCTCCAACCCGGACTGAACCTGGTCGTGCCGGTGGCGGACCGCATCAACACCAAGCTCGACGTGCGCGAGCAGGTCTATTCGTCCGACCCCAGGCCGGTGATCACCGAGGACAACCTCGTGGTGAACATCGACACCGTGCTCTACTACCAGATCACCGATCCGCGGGCGGCGGCCTACGAGGTCGCCGACTACCTCCAGGCGATCGACCAGCTCACCGTGACCACGCTCCGCAACGTCATCGGCAGCATGGACCTGGAGGAGACGCTCACCTCGCGCGAGGAGATCAACTCCCGGCTCCGCGCCGTCCTCGACGACGCCACCGGCAAGTGGGGCATCCGGGTCAACCGCGTCGAGATCAAGGCCATCGATCCGCCGGCCACCATCAAGGAGGCGATGGAGAAGCAGATGCGGGCCGAGCGTGACAAGCGGGCGGCCATCCTGCACGCCGAGGGGGAGCGGCAGGCCAAGATCCTCACCGCCGAGGGCACGAAGCAGAAGGACATCCTGGAGGCACAGGGTGCGCAACAGGCCATGATCCTGCGGGCGGACGGTGAGGCCAAGGCGGTCGAGCTCGTCTTCCAGGCCGTCCATCGCAACAACGCCGACCCGAAGGTCCTCGCCTACAAGTACCTGGAGACGCTCCCGCACCTGGCGAGCAGCGGCAACAACACCTTCTGGGTGATCCCGGGAGAGCTGACCGAGGCAGTCCGGACCGTCACCCGAGCCTTCGGTGATCAGGCGTCGGAGAGCCCTCCCACGCCCGGACAACCCGAGGAAGCAGCCACTGCCGACGATCACGACACGTCGGACGGAAGCCGGGTTCCGCAGCTGGAGGCGGGCTCGACGGTTTCCCTCGACGCCGCCGCGGCTGCGGACGAGGCAGGAAAGCAGGCCGCCGCAGCGGTGAGCGACGCCAAGGCGGAGGCCGAGGCCGCCAAGTCGCCTCAGATGCCGCGCCGCACGCGGACGTCCGACGACTGAGTCCACTTCTCGACGAGCACCGCCTCCCGAGCCCCTTTCCCGAGTGGTTGTGCGAGTCGGTTCGCGCCGCCGCGTCCGCTACGTCGAGCAGGAGCGGCTCGAGATTTTGAGCGGCCTGACGCCGCTGACGCTCTCCTGACGTCCCTCCTGGCCCGGACACAGGCATGGGCGAGCTGGTGAAGGCTGCCCGATCCGGCAGGGCGGTGCGACACGGACGCAGGCAACAAAGGAGTCAAGGTGGAGGAGGACTCGAGGGAGGTCTGGATGCCGGGCACCGGCAGGTGTCCGGCAGCTGGCCGCCGGGCGGTTGGTGTCGTGCCGGTGCCGGCTTGCGCCGCTTGGTGAGCCGGTCGGCCCTTCGGCGTCGCCGCAGCCAGTCGCCGGTTTCCCCGATCGCGGCGAGGAACGCGGCCGAGGCGATGCACTGGGCGAGCGTGGCGGGCTGGCCGAGCGCCTTGCCCACCAGCCAGAGCACGAGAGCGATCAGCGCCCACCAGACGGTGAGGGAAACCGCGAGGCGCCGTACGTGCCGTCGACTGGTCACGGGGTGGCCTTTCTGACTCTGCGTGGCGCAAGGGCGGCGTACACGCAGCCCACTGCGGCCACGATGACCGCGGTGGCCGTAGCCGCCAGGGTGATCACGGGCGGCGCCTCGGCCAGGCGCGGCACCGTGTTGAGGGGCGCGACGGCGTAGAGAGCGAGCAGGGCCAGGCCCCGGGGCGCATGGGCGCGAGCCGGTGCCTCAGTCGGCGCGGTATCCGGCCGCTGACCAGGGCCAGCCCGGCTGGGAGCAGGGTGAGGGAGAAGAAGACGAGGCCGATCCAGTGCCAGATCATGCGTGCGAGGACTCCTGGGTGGTGAGAGACGGGCCCGACGGAGGCACTGGGCTACTGCCGCCGCGTCGGCTCGGCGGTCGGCTGCTTCCGCCTGGGTGCGTTGGGCACGGGTGGAGCGGGCCCGACAGGCGTAGGCCGACGGAGCGCGTGGCCGCCAGGTCGATCCGGATGTGCCTGATGACGACCGATCACGGCCGGTCCTCGCCCCGGTGGACGAGGTGGGCGGTGAGCGCACCGATGAGCAGGGCCCAGGCCACAGCTGCGGGCCCTGCCTGGGGCCAGCCCAGCAGAATGGTCGCCCCTGCTGTTGTCACTCCGGCGGCTACAGCGCGACGGTCGGTGGCAAACGCCCACTGCTCACGGGCGGTTCCTTGCTGCCGGAACTCACCGAGTGCCGTTCTGACCATCAAAGCGGCGAGGAGGATTGCTGGGGCCAGCAGCGAGGCGTCCGCGGCCATCAGCTGGACGCCCCGTCAGGTCGGCCCGTCATCACGGCACCCACCGGGCCGTCGACCGCTTCTGCCCGCGGAGCGTGAGCGACGGCCTGCCACGCAGGAGAGGGAACACCCTGGTGAATGGCGAGCGGAATCGTGGGCCTGCGGCCATGGCGGCATACCTCCGGGCAGTGGCGACGGGCACAAGGCCCCTGCACGCCGACCAGACTTCCCGGCACACCCCACGTCCCTTGACGTGTACTTTGCACTCTATCTGCTGCCGGCGCTCCCAAACAGCCCTGCACGGAACGGTGTGGGCCGTGGCCCCGCATACCCGCTCACCCCCGGCCTGGTCCGCCTGGCGATCATGCGCGACGCCCGCCGACGCAGTGGCGATCGCGGCAAAAGCCGCTACCCGCGGCGACTCCCTCCCGCCCAGACGCTTCTGCGGCCATGACTCCCTCCTCCACGAGGCGAGAGGTACACCGGTTGCGTGTCGGCGGCGCGGCAGCGGACTGCACAGCGGTCGGCCCGGTACGCGTCTGATGCTCCGCTTGCCGACCCCCGGCCGCGCTCCAGCTGGGTCGATACGGCCGACTCCGGCCGAAGCACGCCATGGAGCGGCTGTGCCGACGAGTGCGTCAATGGCTGGCTGACAGCTCGCCGCTGAGCTTGCCGTGCAGGTGGGCGCTGGGTTCGTTCAGGCCGGTGATCTCGACCTGCTTGCCGCGCTGGGCGTACTTGGCCTCGATGGCGTCCAGGGCGGCGACCGAGGAGGCGTCCCAGACGTGGGCCGAGGACAGGTCGATGACGACCCTCTTCGGGTCTGTGGCGTAGTTGAACTGGCCGACGAGGTCGTTGGAGGAGGCGAAGAACAGCTCGCCGGTGACCCGGTAGACGACCGCGCTGCCGTCCGGGTCGATGACGGAGGTGACCTCGGCGAGATGCGCGACGCGCTTGGCGAAGACGACCATGGCGGTGACCGAGCCGACCACGACGCCGATGGCGAGGTTGTGGGTGGCGACCACGCACGCGACGGTGATCACCATGACGGTGATCTCCCCGGCCGGCATCCGGCGAAGCGTCTTCGGGGCGATGGAGTGCCAGTCGAACGTTGCGAACGACACCATGACCATGACCGCGACCAGGGCGGCCATGGGGATGTCCGAGACGACCGGGCCGAAGACGACGCACAGCACCATCAGGAACGCCCCGGCCAGGAACGTGGACAGGCGGGTGCGGGCGCCGGACACCTTCACGTTGATCATCGTCTGGCCGATCATCGCGCAGCCGCCCATACCACCGAAGAAGCCGGTGACGATGTTGGCGATGCCCTGGCCGATCGACTCGCGCGTCTTGCTGGAGTGGGTGTCGGTGATGTCGTCGACCAGTTTGGCCGTCATCAGCGACTCCATCAGGCCGACCAGCGCCATCGCGAAGGCGTACGGGGCGATGGTGGTCAGCGTGTCCAGGGTGAAGGGCACGTCGGGCAGGCCAGGGACCGGCAGGGAGGACGGCAGGGCGCCCTTGTCGCCGACGGTCGGCACCGCGATGGCCGCGCCGACGGTGATCACGGTCAGGATGACGATGGAGACCAGTGGTGCCGGGATGACCGTGGTGACCTTCGGAAAGAACACCATCAGTGCCAGGCCGGCCGCGATCAGCGGGTAGACCGGCCACGGCACGCTCGTCATCTCCGGGACCTGGGCCATGAAGATCAGGATGGCGAGGGAGTTGACGAACCCGACCATCACGCTGCGGGGGATGAACCGCATCAGTTTGGCCACCCCGAGTGCCCCGAGGATCACCTGGAAGACCCCGGCGAGGATGACCGCGGCGACGAGGTAGCCCAGGCCGTGCTCGCGGTTCAGAGGTGCGATCACGAGGGCGACGGCGCCGGTGGCGGCGGAGATCATGGCCCGGCGCCCGCCGACGACGGCGATGGTGACGGCCATGGTGAAGGAGGCGAACAGGCCGATGGCCGGGTCGACACCGGCGATGATGGAAAAGGAGATCGCCTCGGGGATCAGCGCGAGCGCGACCACCAGGCCGGCCAGTACCTCGGTACGCCAGACCTTCGGATCACGCAGCCAGTCCGGTTTGAGAGCGCTCAGCCGCGCGGCGGGAGACAGTACGGGAGAAGACAACGAAGCAGCTACCTGTCGTGCTCGGGCACACCCCTGGGGCAGGAAGGGGCGCGCAGAAGACGGCGAGGAAGGCCGGGGCCGGCATTCCGCGGCGGCCCGCTTTCGGGCCGGAAGTCGGGGAGAGCCGACGGCGCGATCGCGTGTGCGTCAGGCTCTGGTCAGGGGCGAAGGGTCACGGCGGACAGGCGGCGGCGCCAGGCACCACGGACTCGCGCACGCGTCTCTCCTGCAAGACTCGGATTCTTCGCCGGGGGCGGCATCGGCCCCGACACGGAGACGGCCGGGCTGGGAACCCACACCGCAGACGAGGAAGTGACGGCGCTCAGGCCGACCCTCCGACGAGACTCTACCCTAACGTTAGAGTAGAGATCGGCGGCTGGATGGGACGCAGCGCTGTCGACAACGAGAAAGGCCAGGTCGGGGACGTGGACGGCAAGCACATGCAGATCGGTGAGGTCGCCGCGCGAACCGAGCTGTCCCTGCGCACCATCCGGCACTACGAGGAGACCGGCCTCGTCGCCCCCTCGGCCCGCTCCCAGGGCGGCTTCCGTCTCTACACCGAGGCCGACGTCGCCCGCCTGATGGTCATCCGCCGCATGAAGCCCCTCGGCTTCACCCTCGACGAGATGCGTGCCTTGCTGGAGGCCACCGACCGCCTCGACTCCGTCAAGGAACTGCCGCCCAAAGAGCGCGAAGAGCTCCTGGACCGGCTGCGGGGCTTCGAAGAGGCCGCGCAACAGCGCGTGGCCGATCTGCGCACCCAGCTGGCCCGGGCGGAGGAGTTCGCGGCCACACTGCGCCGGCGCCTCCCGCGGACCGCCGCGCCGGTTCGGACCCCGTAACCGATCGGAACGAGCAGGGCTCGGCTATCACCCCCACCACTCGCCATCCTTGTCATCAGTTCGTCGGCCCGCCCCCACGGAACGTGGTCGAGAAGCTGGACGAGCTTGGCTCACAGGATGGAGATGGCCGTTCGGCGGACCGTCGGCCCACCCGGACACCGGTGCCCAGACCCGTGGCTGAGGACTGGGCAGCCGGGCCGCCACCGGATCCGCCACGTTCAGCGCACGGTCTCGCTGAACGTGAGAACACACGGAACGGCAAAGGAGCCAGGTCCGCTGCGGCCATCGCTGATGGCTCAGCAGCTGCGGCAGCTCCAGCCGCTCCGGGGCGCCGTCCGTCTGCGGATCATAAGATGAGCCTCACAATCCGGATCTGATCTGATCTGAGCGCTCGTCAGGGCGGCCCCCGCACGAGAGCCACAGCAGCCAACGCTCACGCCGACAGAGGAGGGGGACAGCCATGGGCGCGCCCCGCCTGAGCAGCACACCGTTGCCGGGAATCGGTGTCCGCTACGACCTGACAACACGGGAGCACCGCCGTCTCTCCGTGATCGCCCATCGGGACGGGCCGCGCACGATCAGTGCGTACCGGGAGGACGACCCCGACGCGTGCGCCATGTCCGTACGGCTGACCGCCGAGGAGGCGGCCACCCTCATCGACGCGTTGATGCCCGCCCACCACAACCCCAACCTGCTGTCCACCACCGGCCTGGGGCTCGTGGCCGAACGCATCGAACTGACCGCCGCATCGCGCTGGAACGGGCGCCTGCTGGGCGAGACCCGGATGCGCACGGAGACCGGCGCCTCGATCGTGGCCGTGCTGCGCCGAGCCGAGGCCATTCCCTCCCCCACCCCCGACTTCCGGCTCGCCGGCGGTGACACCCTCATCGTCATCGGCACCCGCGAGGGCGTGGAGACCGCCGCCGCGATACTCGGGCGGGAGTAACCCGTCATGCACTCCTCCGCAGTCTTCCTGATCGAGTTCGGCTGCATCATCCTGGTTCTCGGGCTGCTCGGCCGGTTCGCCGGGCGCTTCCGGTTCTCCCCGATTCCGCTGTACCTGCTGGCCGGACTCGCCTTCGGCAACGGTGGGCTGCTGCCGCTGGGTTCCAGCGAGGAGTTCGTGGCCATAGGCGCCGAGATCGGCGTCATCCTGCTGCTGCTCATGCTGGGCCTGGAGTACACCGCCAGCGACCTGGTCACCAACCTCAAGACCCACTACCCCGCCGGTCTCGTCGACGCCCTGCTCAACGCCCTGCCCGGCGCGGCACTCGCGCTGCTGCTGGGGTGGGGCCCGGTCGCCGCCGTCGTCCTGGCCGGCGTCACCTGGGTCTCCTCCTCCGGTGTCATCGCCAAGGTCCTCGGCGACCTGGGCCGCCTGGGCAACCGCGAAACCCCGACCGTCCTGAGCATCCTCGTCCTCGAAGACCTCTCCATGGCGGTCTACCTGCCGATCCTCACGGCCCTGCTGGCCGGGACCGGCCTGGCGTCAGGCAGCGTCACCCTCGCCATCGCCCTCGGCGCAGCCGCCCTCGTCCTGGTCCTCGCGGTCCGCTACGGCCGCCACATCTCCCGCTTCGTCTCCAGCGACGACCCCGAGAAACTCCTCCTCGTGGTCCTGGGCCTGACCCTGCTGATCGCCGGGCTCGCCCAGCAGCTGCATGTGTCCGCCGCCGTGGGTGCCTTCCTCGTCGGTATCGCGCTGTCCGGCGAGGTCGCCGACGGCGCGCACAGCCTTCTTGCCCCGTTGCGGGACCTGTTCGCCGCCGTGTTCTTCGTCTTCTTCGGCCTGAACACCGACCCCGCCAGCATCCCTCCCGTCCTCCTGTCCGCCCTCGCCCTGGCCGCCGTCACCGCCTGCACGAAGATCGCCACCGGCTACTGGGCTGCCAAGCGGGCCGGCATCGCCGCCAAGGGCCGCTGGCGAGCCGGCGGCGCCCTCGTCGCGCGCGGCGAGTTCTCCATCGTGATCGCCGGACTCGCCGTCGCAGCCGGCGTCGAACCCTCTCTCGGCCCGCTGGCCACGGCCTACGTCCTGATCCTCGTCCTCCTCGGACCCCTCACCGCCCGCTACACCGAACCACTGGCCACACGCCTGCTCAGGCATCGCCGCGCACAGCTCGCCGCGAAACCCGACGACACCACACCACTGACAGCGAGCGCGCACGAGACCATCAGCGATCAAGATGCCGTCGGACACGCGTGATCCGGTCGGGGCGGTGCGGTCGACAGCGCGATGGGATGGCTCGGTGGTGTCGGCGAGTGAGAGGTAGGCACCGTTCAACTCGGGCCCTCGACACCGTCGCGGCCGGAGGCGGTGCGCTGGTAGATGTCGGGGATACCGTCGGCGTCCTCGTCCCGGGTTTCGGCCTCCCACAGGCGGCGGTAGATGCCGTTGCGGCGTTTGATCAGCAGTGCCGCGACGGCTGCGGCGAGCAGCGAGCCGAGCAGGACGGCGGCCTTGATGTGCTCGACGTCGGCCGGGTCGGTGAAGGCGAGTTCACCGATCAGCAGGGCGACGGTGAAGCCGATCCCGGCCAGGACCGCCAGAGCGAACACGTCCGCCCACGCCAGGTCCGGGTTGAGGCGGGCCCGGGTGAAGCGGGCCGCCAGATAGGTGCCTGCGAAGATTCCCACCGTCTTGCCCACGACCAGACCCAGCACCACTCCCAGGGGCTCCGGGCGCGTGAACACCTCTCCCAGCCCTCCGACCGACACGCTCACCCCGGCGGCGAACAGCGCGAACAGGGGCACCGCCACACCGGCCGACACCGGCCTGAGCAGATGCTCGGTCCGCTCCCCCGGGGAGGTGTCCTCGCCCTCGTCGCGCACGGTCCGCAGGATCAGGCCCATCGCCACACCGGCGACCGTGGCGTGCACGCCGCCGTTGTACATCAGCGCCCAGATCACCACCCCCAGCGGCACGTACCACCACCAGCCGCGCACCCGGAACCGCTGCAACAGGTAGAACACGACCAGTCCGGCCACGGCTCCGGCGAGGGCGGCGGGGTTCAGGTCGCTGGTGAAGAAGACGGCGATCACCAGGATCGCGCCGAGGTCGTCGACCACCGCCAGGGTCAGCAGGAAGGCCCGCAGCGCGGAGGGCAGGTGCGTGGAGAGGACCGCGAGGACGGCGAGCGCGAAGGCGATGTCGGTGGCCATGGGTACCGCCCACCCCTGTGCGCTGCCACCGCCGAGTCCGACGGTGGCCAGGTAGACGGCGGCGGGGACCGCCATGCCGCACAGGGCGGCGACCACGGGCAGGGCTGCCGTGGCAGGGGTCCGCAGCTCGCCGACGACCAGTTCGCGTTTCAGCTCGATTCCGGCGACCAGGAAGAAGATGGTCAGCAGCCCGTCCGCCGTCCAGTGCCCGACGGACAGGTCCAGGCCGAGCGCGGGTATCCCGAAATGGAAGTCGCGTACGTGCTCATACGTGCCGCTCCACGGGGTGTTCGCCCAGACCAGCGCCACCACGGCCGCCGCCAGCAGCACCAGCCCGCCGACCGTCTCCGTGCGCAGGGCGCGAGCCACCCGCACCCGCTCCGGCCAGGGCAGCAAGCCGAGAAACACAGAACGCTCACGCCGGCCGTCACGCATCCGGGAGAACCTCCACAGCATCGGAGTGTGGGCACACGCGCCCTGCGACGCCGACCAGACTTCCCGGCACACCGCGCGTCGATTGACGCGTTCTTTACACACTAACCGGGGCCGCCACGTGTATGCGCCCTGGGCGCGACGGCCTACAGAGACCTGCTGTGATGGTCGTCACGGCAGCGGAACGGAGATCGCTGCCCCGCAGCGTGCGGCGAGCAGAGCCATGGCCTATTTGCGAACCTGAGACGGCTTCGACGGCCAGTCCAACAAGCGGGCGCCGATCACGGCGGTCTGGAGCGTGTAGCGGTGCACCGGTTCGGACGGGTCGGCACCGGTGAGCTTGTGGATGCGTTCCAGGCGGTAGGTGAAGGCGCGCACACTCAGTGACAGCCGCCGGGCCGCCTCCGCGGACACACAGCCGGAGTCGAAGTAGGCGGTGAGGGTGTCGAGGAGCGGCTGAGGGCCGCCCCGGGCTCCGCGCAGCGGGCCGAGCGCACTTTCGACCAGGTCGGCCATGGCCTGCCGGTCGCGGGTGAGGACGGGGTAGACAAGAAGGTCGGCGGCGTGCAGCACGGGTTCGTCGAGTTCGAGGCGCTCGCCCAGGTCGAGGGCGTTGAGGGCCTCCTCGTAGGACTGGACGACGCCGGCCGCGCCCGGCTGCGGGCGGCCGATTCCCACCTGGCCGCCGCCGGTGGCGGCGAACGCCTGCTTGGCGAAGTGGGCGAGTACCTCGCTCTGGTCACCCGGGGCGATGCACACCAGCCGGCCGTCCTTGGTGGTGAGCAGGATGCTTCGGTCGCCGAACCGGCCGATCAGTGCGTGCTCCACCTCCCGGAGCACGGTGTCTCCCTCTTCGTACGCGCCCGTGCCGCGTGCCACCGCGACCGCGTGCTCGTACGACAGCCGCAGCCCGTAGCGTTCGGCGCGCTGGGCCAGTCGGCCCAGGTCGCTGCGGCCGTACAGCAGGTCGTCGATGAACTCGCGACGAGCGGCTTCCTCCTGGCGTACGGCGAGCCGCTGCGCCCTCTCATAGCCTTCGGCGAACGCGTCCACGGCCTGCGCCGCAGCCCCCAGCGCGTCGTCCACGGACATGCTCTCGCCGGTCGGCCAGTGCGCCCGGGTGGCTGCCATGTGGGCGCCGACCAGGGCGCGCAGTCCGATGCCGGCCTCTGCTGCCTGCTCGCCCAGCGCACGGCGGGACTCGAGTTCGTCCCGGGTCAGACGGCGACCGGTCGCCGAGGCGTCCGCGAGGATGCGGGCGTACCCCTCCAGGTACTCCTCGTAGTCCTCGGACACGTCCCGCCCCGCCATGTGGGTCCCCCCGACGTTTGATGCGTTGTTGACGTCTTTCTAGCGCATGGCCGCGAACATCACCCGGTACGAGTCAGGTCATTGCCTGTCTCCGGCACTTTTTGCAGGTGGGGACATGCCGACTACGGGCAAGGTGTCACTGCCGTACGGAGGGGCAGGGACGCCGTCTGGTCAGCGCATGGAGCAACGTAACGGGCGGGCGATGGTCATCCCCCGTACGCTGCTCCTAGGTGTGCCGGGAAGTCTGGTCGGCGGACACATCCGTCTGCCCGGAGGCTCTGATGCCCCTCTTCCGCCACCGCCGCCGCCCCGCTTCGGTCCCACCATCGGGCCTTGAGGTGGTCCGACTGCGCGGCGACCTCGACGCCCGCAGTGCTGCGCGGACGGGCCGGCGCCTCCTGCGGGTGATCGAAACAGGACCGGATGTCCTGGAGGTGGACCTCACCGAGTTGCACCACCTCAGCCCGGCCGGCTGCGCGGCGTTCTTTGCCGCCGTCCGAGCCGCGCGGGCACGCGGCACACGGCTGATCATCACGCATCCCAGCGACCAGGCGCGGACAGCCATGCGGCAGATCGGCCTGACCTACGTCCTGACGCACTGGGAAACGGGAACCCGCTGAAGCGTGTCCCGTGCAGCGCACCATGCCGGATCGCGGCAAGGTCGGACGGCCGTCAGTGCGCGGAAAGAGCCTGTCAGCACGACGTAAGGAACGTGTAGGGTTCCCCGCGGTGTGCCGGGAAGTCTGGTCGGCGGTTGTGGGAGAACTCTCTTCGCCGATCGGGGGTCGTGGTCATGCTGCTCGTCGTGGTCTTCGGGGTGGCCCTGCTCATCGCGGTGCTGCTGTCAGGTCTCGCGGCCCGGACCGTGCTGTCGACCTCGCTTCTCTTCCTGGTCGGCGGCGCGCTCGTCAGCGACGGTTTCCTGGGCTGGATCCACATCACTCCGGACAGCGAGATCGTGTCCGTGACGGCCGATCTGGCGCTGTTCGCGGTGCTGTTCACCGACGGCATGCACGTCTCCTTCCCCAAGCTGCGCGAGAACTGGCGCAACCCGGCCCGCGCTCTCGGCCTCGGCATGCCCCTGGCGTTCGTCGGCATGGCGCTGATCACGCACTACCTGGTGGGCCTGGACTGGACGACGTCCTTCCTCGTCGGTGCCGTGCTGGCGCCCACGGACCCGGTGTTCGCCTCCGCGATCGTCGGCCGCAAGGAAGTCCCCTCCAAGCTGCGGCAGTTGCTGAACGTCGAGAGCGGCATCAACGACGGCCTCGCCCTGCCCGTCGTGCTCATCCTGATCGCCGCGGCCGGACCGACCTCCGGGCAGGCTGAAGCGTCCTTGGGGACGATCGCGCTGGAGCTTGTCCTGGGACTGGTCTTCGGTGTCGTCCTGCCGTTCGTGGTGATCGAGCTCGTACGCTTCCGGCTGCTGGGCGCCGAGCCGAAGCTTCAGCCGCTGCTCCCGCTGGCGATCGGCGTGATCCTGTACGCGCTCTGCCACCTCACGCACGCCAACCCCTATCTCGCCGCGTTCGCCGCGGGTGCCGTGCTCACCGCCCGGTCGCTGGAGGCGAAGGAGGCGTTCGAGCCGCTCGGGGAGGCGCTGGCGGAGCTGGCCAAGTTCGCGGCCCTGCTGGTGTTCGGCGCACTGCTGACGCCGTCGCTCTTCGGTGACCTGTCCTTCGGCGGGTACGTCGCCGTGGTCCTCGCCATCGTGCTGATCCGGCCGGCCTCCCTGCTGCTCTCCCTGCTCGGTACCCGTTTCACCCGCCAGGAGAAGCTGGTCGCGGCCTGGTTCGGGCCGAAGGGCTTCGCGTCCGTGGTGTACGGGCTGCTCGTACTGCAGGCCGGTATCCCGCAGGGCGAGGAGGCGTTCACCCTCATCGCCCTGTGCATCGCCTTCTCGATCGTCGCGCACAGCTCCACCGACGTGCCGATCGCCCGTCTCTTCCACGTTGACGACCTCGCCGGAATCCCGGCCGGACGCAAGGACGCCGACACGCCGTCCAAGGAGACCACCGCAGATGCGCGCGCGTGAACGCGGTCGTGTCGGCCACTCGTGGAGCCGCCGTACCGGGAGTTGGGGCGCGGACCGGCGCTGAAGGAGCCGGGAGACCCGGCACGGAGGCGTCACGGGTGTGACGCCGGAGCCTGACCAGACCTGCTCACCCGGCGGAGACAGCAGGAGGTCCACTCTCGATGACCGGATTCTGGAACGCCGACGCCCCTGACGGTCAGCCGGTACGACTGACCTACGTCTCCACCGCTGCTCCGGGTGGTACGGCCGAGTTCATCCTGCGCGATCCGTGCGGCCGTGTCATCGGCCGACTTCGTTTCCGTGCCTGCCATGAGTGCCGTACTGGGCGCATCCTGGACCTCTGGGTCTGCGATATGTGGCAACGGCAGGGACTGGGGCGCGGACTCGTGCGTTCCCTGTTCGCCCACCGTCGCGGCTACCGGTGGAACACCACCCTGCAGAGCCGCCCGGGGCGGGCCTTCTTCGCGGCGATGACACGGGAAACCACACTGAGCCTGCCCCACGGCGGCCCGCTCTGTCCCCACCTCATGGGATGGCTCCGGCGTACCTGGCGCCGCCTGCTGCACGCCTACTGAAAGGGCGTCTCAGCGCAGCCGGGGGCACGTCATCACGTCTCGTGGCCGAGACGTCGGCCAATTCCTGACAGCAACCGGCAGGCGGACCGTAGTGAACACTGCCGGAACCTGGCAGTGCAACCGGTATGGCTGTGCGTGCACCATGAAGGATGGGGAGATGGGCTGGGCAGCGGGCCCTTCTTGCCCCAGCAGGCTGGAAGCAAGTTGCCGGTGCTCACGAAGGGGTGTCGGCCGATGGCGACGGCGCGGTGTGCCAGGGTGTGGTGGTGGCGGTGGCGGCATAATCCGCTGCTGCGGCGCAGCGACGTCATCGAAGCCTGGGTCATCCTCGCTGGATGGGTGCTGGCCCTGGTGGGCGGTCTGTTCGTGGGGCTGGCGGCGGCAGACGCGGTCGAGCGGTCCGCGGACCGGCAGCGGGTGGAGCGCCGCACGGTGTCGGCTGTACTCGTCGAGGACGCCAAGGGCAAGGTGCCCGCCAGGGCAGCGGGCGATCCGCGGGTGTGGGCG
Organism: Streptomyces phaeolivaceus; assembly: GCF_009184865.1. NCBI lineage: Bacteria > Bacillati > Actinomycetota > Actinomycetes > Kitasatosporales > Streptomycetaceae > Streptomyces > Streptomyces phaeolivaceus. The sequence goes on from NZ_CP045096.1 coordinate 5,528,994, forward strand.
ACGGTCCGCTGGACCGCGCCGGACGGTTCGACACGCACCGGCGAGGCCCGGGTGTCGGCCACGAGCCCCGTCGGCAACCGGGTCACGATCTGGATCGACAAGGACGGTCACCTCACTGCGGAGCCCCTGACCGAAGGGCAGGCACGATCCCATGCGGCTGCCGCAGGGTTGCTGGTCGCGGCAGGTGCGGGCGGCATCGCCCTGGCCGCGGTCTCCGTTATACGCATGTACCTGAGCCAGCGGCGTTTGGAGCAGTGGGCCGTGGAGTGGGAGCGGATCGACACGCGGTGGGGGAGGAAGGCCGGCTGACCGGGCCAGTTGATCAGCGAGACCCAGGGGCGACGAAGGCCGACTCCCATCCGGTCGGAAAGGATCAAGGGCCAGGGCCCCATCACGGCCGACCGCTGATGCCCTGTGCCTGATCGACAGTCTGTGCTCGCATTGCTCGCCGGTAGAACCGCTCGCCCAGCTGCGATCCGGCCACGAGCCCTCCAGCGAACATCAGCAGCCCACCCTGCACCACGGAAGCGAAAAAACTGGCGTCCTCGGTGTCCAGATCGCTCCACCGCAGGAGCGGGCCGGTCAGCCCGCCGAGCCAGATCACCAGCAGGGCGACGCCCCGGACGCGGATGGCCCACGGGGTCGTACGGCTGCGGGTGCGTTTCGGCGCCCACCCTCGCAGCGAGGCGATGGCCACGGGCAGCGCGAAGGCCGACCAGCCGACCAGCCAGAACCACAGCAACACCCCTCGTACCTCCTCGCGTACGAGCCCGGGCGGTTCCAGGACCGCCCGGGCTCGCTTCTCCGGTCGATGCCGGCGTCAGCCGGTGATCTCGACCTTCCCGTTGGCCCCGGCGGGTGCTGTCGTCGCGGGCTGCGCGCCGCCGACCCGGCCGGTGATGCCCTTCAGCAGCTCGGCGAGGTCGACTCCGGTGGTGGAACCGAGCAGTTCCAGGCCCTGTGCGACGTTGTCGGCGACCGTGCGCGAGAGCTGACTGGCGCCGTCGGTGGAGATGACCGTCATCTTGTCGATCGCGCTGAGCGGCTCGGACGCCTTGGCGACGACCTGCGGCAGCACCTCCACCAGCATCTGCAGGACAGCTGCGTCGCCGTACTGGGCGAAGGCGTCGGCCTTCTTCTGCATGGCGTCAGCCTCGGCGGCGCCCTTGGCGCCGATGGCGGCGGCCTCCGCCTCACCCTCGAGGCGGACGGCGTCGGCGAGCGCGGCGCGCTGCGCCTTCTCACCCTCACCGGTCAGCCTCGCCCGCTCGGCGGTTGCCTCGGCCTCCTTGACCAGCGCGATACGGCGGGCCTCGGCCTCCTGCTCGGCCTGGTAGCGGGCGGCGTCGGCGGGCTTGCGGACCTTGGTGTCCAGCTCCCGGTCGGTCAGCGCGGCCTGGCGTTCGGCGACCTTCTCCTGCTCGCTGAGCACTTCCTGCTGCCGGGCTGCCTCGGCGAGCGGTCCGGCCGCGGCGGCGCGGGCTGCGGCCTCGTCGGTCTCGGCCTTGATCTCGGCCTGCTTCAGCGCGAAGGTCCGCTGGGCGATGGCGATTTCCTCCTCGGCCTTCAGCCGGGCCTGCTCGGCGGCGCGCCGGGCGACGGCCTCGGCGATGTCGGCCTCCTGCTTGGCGCGGGCGGCCTCGGGGCGGCCGAGGTCCTCCAGGTAGGAGCCCTCGGTGGTGATGTCCTGGATCTGGAAGGCGTCCAGCACCAGGCCCTGCCCGGAGAGGCTGGCCTCGGCCTCCTCGGCGACCTGACTGGCGAAGGCGGCCCGGTCACGAATGATGTCCTCCACGGACATCCGGCCGACGATCGCGCGCAGTGCGCCGGAGAGAACTTCCTGGGTGAAGCCGACGATGCCGTCCTGCTGCATCAGGAACCGCTGGGCCGCAGCGCGGATCGAGTCCTCGGTGCCGCCGACCTTGACGATGGCGACGCCTTCGAGGTTCGCCTTGACACCGCGCAAGGTGACCGCGCCGCGTACCGCGATGGGGATGTGCCGCGAGGACAGGTCCAGGGTGAACTTCTGCTGCACGAACGGCACGACGAACACCCCGCCGCCGACCACGACCTTCTGCCCGCTGTTGTCGGTGAACACCCGCCCGGTCTCCGGGTCGGTGGCCTGCTTGCCGCGCCGGCCGGTGACGATGAACGCCTCACTCGGACCCGCCACCTTGTAGCGGGTGACCACGACGAGGCCGAGCAGGACAAGGAGTACGACGACTCCTATCACGGCGAAGACGACTGGACTCATGATGTCTTTCCCCTCAGCCCTCCCAGGGGACGGCAGATCGATACGGTTCAAGTGGATGAAAGGGCGGGGCCGGTGCAACGGCGCCCGATGTGAAGAACGGGGCCGCGGGTCAGCGTTCCACCGGGCGTACGGAGACCGCTGTCTGCGACAGCGCCTCCTCCACCCAGATCTCGGCGCCTCGCGGCACCGGGCTCGGACTCTTCGCCGCGAGCTTGACCGGTTGTCCGGCCAGGTGGACCAGCACCTCGCCGTAGCCGCCGACCGGAATGGCCGTCACCACGGAACCCGCGGCGCCGATCAGATCGTCGCCGCGCGGGGCAGCGCTTGACCGGTCGTTCAACAGGGCCCGGCTGAGGTGGTAGGCGAGCCAGCCCGTGGCAGCTCCTGCGGGCACGCCGACCGCGGTGGCGCCCACCGCGCCGAGCCCGGTGGTGCCCAGGACGATCGCTCCGGAGAAGCCGAGCATGGACACGAACCCGGCGATGACCGGAAGCGACAGCCACCCGTCGAAAAGGCCGTCGAGCGCGTCGACGCCGCCGAAGAGGCCCTCAAGGACACCGTCGAAGACGAGGGACAGAGCGAGGAGTACGACTCCTGCGATGCCGAGACCCAGAAACCAGGTCATCCGCGTTCACCGCCCCTCTCCCACAGTCACCCCGCTGGTGACCGCCATACTCACACGTAGATCCCGCCGAAAACACTGCCTGGTTCCGGCAATCTTTACGCTCTCTTGATGGCGTCCTCCCCGCAGCCTGGCCGGAGTGCGGTGGGAACCTGGCCGACGGCAGTTCCGAAGGACAGCCGTGTCCAGACCAGTTGCTCGCGTACTACCGCCCCTGTTCAGCCGAGCAGCCGAGAGCCGCGCCGATCGGGTCGGGAAGCGCCACGGAGCCAGGTCTACGGCATGGCGGGGTCGGCCGGCCTGGGATGGCGGCCGAGGAGTTCGGCGAGTCCCTGCCGGGTCGTCGCCAGCACGACCCGGTCCTCGGGGCGCAGGACGTATCCGGGGTGCAGTTCCCAGAGCAGCCCGGGGGGCCGGTCGTCGCCATCGGCCGGATGGGCCGCGGCGAGATCGGGGCGCCGGTCGGCTGGCGCGGCGGCGTCCAGGGCCAGAACGCGCCAGGACCCGGGGCGGAAGGCTTCGGCGACCGTGCGGCCCTCCAGTTGCGGGTGACCTGCGACGACGAGGGCCGCGACGAGGAGGACCTTGCGTTCGACGGGGATCGCACCGAGGATCTGGCGGCCCATCATCGCGCCGGCGAACGCGGGGGCCGCAAGGCTGGAGACGCTGCGGCTGCGGGTGAGGGCCTGCGGGTGGGCGGCTCGCAGGGTGCGGTAGACGGCGGTGGCGAAGTCGTCGTCGTACAGCCGCAGCGCGACACGCAGGTCGGGCTTGACGGAGCGTGCGTACAGGGCGGCTTCGAGGTTGGTGGTGTCGGAGCTGGTCAGGGCGAGCAGGGCGTGCGCGCGGTGGATCTTGGCGGACTCCAGGACGCCCTCCTCGGTGACGTCCCCGATGACGGTGGGGATGCGCAGACGACGGGCCAGAGGGATGCCTCGCGCCCCGGGGTCCGACTCCACACAGACCACGGGGATGTCGAGCTCCTTCAGCCGGGCCAGCACGCGGGTCCCGATCTTGCCGAGGCCGAGGAGGACGACATGCCCGGACAGGCCGCGCGGAGGACGGCGCAGGGCGGAAGCGCTGCGGAATGTGCCCAGGCCCTCCAGCACGGCCGCCGTCATCACCGGCAGCAGCAGCAACCCGGCCAGCCCGGAGAGGAGTTGCATGATCTGACGGCTCAGCGGCTCGCCGAGCGCCGGGTCGTCGATGGCGAACAGGTCGAGCAGAGTGAGGTACGTGGCGTGCACCAGGCTGTCGTCGGTGGTCAGCCAGGAGGCGACGGCGAGGCCGAAGACGCGCGAGCAGGCCGAACAACGACCAGCGCAGCCGACGCGAGAACAATTGCCCGAGCGAGCCTCGGTTGGCCAGCCGCCCACTGGGCAGGAGCGGCCCGCTGTACGAGACGGCCTCCAGTACCACCGTGCCGTGTCCGGTCGCAGCGGTCACCGCCTCCTCGCTGGGCAGGAGTCGGGGCGCCTCCGCCCCGCTGCGGTCCGAACCCTCGGCCCCGCAGGATCGTTCGCCGTCGCCGACAGCAGTGCCAGCGTGCACAGGCCAGGGTCGAAAGCTTCACCGCGACGCGGCGGGGTGCGTTCGACCGCTCGCAGCAGCAGCCCATCCGCCTGAACCACCTTGCTGGTGCCCGCGACGGCCGTGGCGGCCAGCGCCGGAGCGGCGGTGTCCGCGTCGGACAGGACGGTCGTGGAGGTGTCCAGAGCCACCGGGTCCAGCCCCGGTGAGGCGACTACGGCGGCTTGGTCCAGCAACTCCTCCAACTGCTGGCCGAGCTTGCGGTTGTACAGCCGGATCACCAGCCGCACCTGCGGGTTGAGGCGCCGGGCGATCAACGCGGCGCGGATGTTCACCTCGTCGTCCTCATGCACCAGGGCGACCGCCGTGGCCCGAGCCACACCGGCCGCGGCCAACACCTCGTCGGTGAGCTCCGACGCCTCCAGCACATGCCCGTTGTCGGCGGCGTCCGGTGCGCTGCCCGCGGCCCTCGTCATCACCGAGGACACCCGTCCGAAGAGTGCCGTCGCCCGGTCCCGGCCGGTGGGCGACGTGCCCGGCGTGACACCGCCCTGGGCGGGAGCGACGAGCGTGACCTGCTCGCGGTAGACGTCGCGCAGTTCGTCGGACAGCCGGTGAGCCAGCCCGTCATCACCACAGACGATCATGTGCCCGCTGCGGGGAGGCATCTGGCGCGGGAGGGAAGACATGGAAGATCACTTTGCCGCAGTTCGGCAGCTGCTTCCATGCCTACGGAACAGATGCCGCAGGTGGGGGCTGCGAGGCGGAGAGTGGATCGCCAGTTCCGCATGACGGCTCTGCCTCCGCGCAGCGGGTGGTGCGGCGGACCGCTGTCTCGGCCCGAACGGCTGCGCGGCTTCGCACACCGACGCCTGCGGCGCATCAGCCCGAGCCGCCGTTGAGCCCCGGTAACGGCAACCCCTACCGAAAAGCCGACCGCAAAGACGCGGCAGCTCAGACACCGAAACCGGTTTCCGCATCGACGACGGTGTCATGTACCCGAAGGACCTGATCAGCCCCCGTCATCTGAAGGACCCGCTGCAGGGAATCGGGGACACTCGCCAGTACGAGCACGGCGCCGCTCGCCGCCGCCTGCCGCCACGCTCCAAGCAGCACACTCAGTCCGGCCGAGTCGCAGAACGAGACGTCCGACAGGTCCAGGACGATGAAGCGATCGCCCCGCCCCAACAGCTCCCTGAACTGTGCGCGGAACACCAAGTCGGTCCCATAGTCCATGTCGCCGCTGACCCTCGCTACCAGGCAGCGACCCGAGGTGGTCATCTCGACCGAAGGGTCAGTCACAAGCGCTCTCCTAGCCGTTTTGGTAGGGAGAAGACGGCGGAATCGTGAGGGGAGCCCATACTTCGCGGCTGAGGTAAACAGCGACTTCCGCGGGCATCGCCGCAGGATGTGTCACGGACCGCCTCGATTCCACCGGCCGGTCAGCAGCGCGATCCCAGCCGCCGCCAGGCTCAGGATGCCGAACAGCAGAACCGGAAGTCCGGGCCCCGGCAGCACCCACATCACCGCACCGCAGAGAGTGAGCAACGCGCCGACGACCGTGAGCACACCTACGAGGGCGCGCCCCGTGAAGGGTCTGGACATGTGGCGGCTCCAGGGAAGGGGGCAGTCAATGCCGACCAGGCTTCCCGGCTCACCTGTGGCGCATTATAGCCACCTCAGATAGAAACACGATGGCCAAGTCCACGAGAGAGGGGTGGGTCCGACGCCGACAGCGGTGGGCAACTCGAAGTAACCGCTCCCGCGCGCCGGCGCGGATCGACCGGACAGTACGCGTCAGCTCACTCCTTCTCCGGGACCGGGCGGGCCGCGTGGCGGGCAGTGGGGTTGGCGATGAGGTGGCGTGGGTCGGCGGCTCGGTTGATCGCCGACTCGACGGCGGCGATCCGGTCGGCGACCAGGCCCAGGGCGCCGACCGCGCGGGCGAGCGTAGCGAGATGGGGGTCCCGTCGGCTGAAGGCTGGGGGATGGTCGTCATCAGGGCCACTGAGCGCCTGCGTACGGACGTAGGCGGTCTGCAACTCGGTCCAGCGGGCGTCCTGTTCGGGCGTGAGTGTGCCGCGCAGTTCGGCGAGTCGGAGCAGGTTGGCCTCGGCGCCGGTGGTGAGGGTCTGGGCCTCGGCGGTGTAGTGGTCGTCGATCAGCGCCGCCAGTTCGGTGTGGTTCATGACGGGCTGGACGCGCTGGGCGATCTTGTTCATGTTGCGGTAGGAGCCCTGGAGTTGGAAGGGCGGCTCGACGCGGGTGGCGTCGGCCTGCGCGGCGGAGGCGATGTACGCGGCGTTCACCGCGAGGACCGTCGCGCGAGCCGTGAGCAGGTGGCGCAGGACGGCCAGGACGCGCTCCAGTTCGGCGGGTTGGTACGTGTGGGTGAGGCGGTCGGCGTGGGCCGTTGAGTCGCCCTGGGCGAGGCGGACGAGCAGGTCGAGGTCGGCGCGGTCGCGTGCGGCGAGCGGGGCGAGGACCGGGTTGGCGGTGAGGGCGTTCTCGATGAAGCTGAGTGCGAAGGTGTCCTCCTTGCCGGTCAGGACGTCGCCGAGGTTCCAGACGTCGGCGCGGTTGGTGAGCATGTCGGGGATGCGGAAGCGGCTGCCGGACTCGGTGTAGGGGTTGCCTGCCATGCAGACCGCGAAGCGCTTGCCGCGCAGGTCGTAGGTGCGCGGTTCGCCGTCCTTCACGCCCTCGATGCGGCGGGTGGTATCGCAGAGCGGAATGAACTTCTGCAGCAGTTCGGGCGAGGTGTGCTGGATGTCGTCCAGGTACAGGAGGGTGTTGGTGCCCGCCTCCAGTGCGAAGTTGATCTTCTCGACTTCCTGGCGGGCGGTGGCGTTCGGGGCCTCGGCCGGGTCGAGAGACGTCACGGCGTGGCCGAGGGCGGGGCCGTTGACCTTGACGAGGATCATCCCGAGCCGGTCGGCGACGTACTCCATGAGGGTCGTCTTGCCGTAGCCGGGCGGGGAGATGAGCAGCAGCAGGCCGCCTGTGTCGGTGCGCTTGGACTCGCCGGTGGTGCCGAGTTGCTTGGCGAGGCTGTCGCCGATGAGCGGGAGGTAGACCTCGTCGATGAGCCGGTTGCGGACGAACACGGACATGATCCGCGGGCGGTACTCGTCGAGGCGGAGGCGGGTGCGCTCGGCGGCCACCAGCGCCGTACGCAGGCGCTGGTACGCGCGGTGCGCGGGCACTTCATGGGCGCGGAAGTCACTGGTGCGGGCCAGGAATTCGTCGACGTGGAGGGTGAGCGTGCGTCCGGTGATACGCGGGTGGGTGCCGAGCAGGCCCTCGACGGTCTCGGTCACGGGTGCGTCGGACTCGTAGCGCGGCAGGTCCGGGCAGAGCTCCGCGGCCACCGCCTCGGCCAGATCGCCGGGGGCGGTGTCCGTTCCGGTGGCGGTGGTGTACGACGTCAGCCATGCCTCGACGAGTTGCCGGCGGGCGGCCGGGTCGGCGAGGGCGGCGAGGTCGTCGTCGTAGGCCGACGTGCCCACCGTGCGGCGGAACTTGTCGAGCAGGGTGCGGCTGTCGGCGCTGATGACGAAGCCGTCGGGGCCGGTCGTCAGCTCCTCGAAGAGGTAGGCGGCCGCCGCTCGTGTGCCGATCTCCCGCGCGAGTTCGGCCACGAGGTCGTCGATGGCGGGCGCGAGACCGAACGTGTCACGGGCGCGGGCCAGGGACACCGCACGCCGGGTCCAGTTGTCGCGCTCGTCGGCCGTCGTGTCGTGCGCCCAGAAGAGGTGTGCGGCGGCGCGGGCGGCCGGCTCGTGACGCAGGAGTCCGGCGCTCTCGTGCAGGCGCAGGAGTGCGGTGAGGATCAGGGCCGCGTCGTGGTCGTGGACACCGCGCTCGTAGCCCTCGTCGTAGGCCACCTCGGCCGTCTGCCGGACCAGCGCGGGCAGGTCGTCGGCCTCCGCGAGGGCGGCCGGGCCGTGTTCGTCGAGGAGACGGGCGGCCAGGTGTTCGGCCCGGTAGACCTCGGGTGACTCCGAGGGCAGCGGGCGGTCCCAGAACGGACGGGTGGCCGCGAAGTCGGGGTCCGTGACCGGGGAGCGGTAGTCGGTGCCGGTCAGCGCGAAGGCCAGGCCCTCGCCGTGCGGGACGAGGGTGAGGTCGAGGGGTTGGGTGTTGACGGCGAAGCGGTGGGTGCCCAGGCGGAGGGTTCGGCCGTCGTCGGCGTAGAGGTCGGTGCGGTCGCGCAGGGCTCGCAGCGCCTCCTGGCGGGCGGAATTCAGGCGGCCGCCCAGCTCCTCCGCCCTGCCCTGGTCGCCGAGGCCGCGCAGTTCGGCGGCGATGCGGCGGACCTTGGCGGGCATCGGGTCGGAGGTGAAGTACGTGGCGACGGCGTCCGCGTCGGCGAGCGTGGCGGCGCGGCGGGTGATCGTCTTCAGAACGCGGTGCGCCGAGTCGGTGAGGCGTTCGGCGCGGCGGGCCCGGGTGTCGGCGAGGGTCTGCTTGCGGGCGGAGAACGTCTCGTGGATCTCGTCACGTCTGTCCGCCAGTTCGCCGAGGAAGTCGTCGAACTCGGCAAACTCCGAGAACCGCGCCTCCAGGTTCTCCACCTGCACGAGCAGGCGGGCCAGCTGCTCGTCGCACGCCTCGGGGCTGTCGGCGGCGGCGAAGGCACCGTTGACGGCCTGCCCGAGCAACGCGGACTCGGCCGCGAACTCGGCTCGCCCCTCGTGCTCCTGGAGTTCGCGGCGGCGGCCGTCGAGGCGGGCGCGGGCGCGGTTGACGCCGCCCAGCACCTCCGCGATCCGCGCCAGGACGGACGTACGGACGGTGGCGTCGCCGATGTCGAGGCCGGTGACGACCTCGGTCACCGTGCGCAGTTGGTCGGTGAGGACCTCAAGGCGGGCGGCGAGGGGTGCGGCCTCGGCGACGGTGGCGATGGCCTCCGTAGCAGTGGCGAGTCGCTCGATATCGGCCCGGTGGTCGGCGAAGGCGTCCTCGCGGGCGAGGTGGGCGACGGCCCGCTGCCCGAAGGCGACGAGGTCGGCCTGAGCGGCGGAGGCGAGTTCGTCGATGCGCGCGGCATCGGCGTACCGCATGTCCTTGAGCGTGAGCAGGTGACCTTGCGCCTGCCGGAGTTCGGTCAGGCCCGCCACCCAGGCGGCGGCGCCCTGGGGGACCTCGCCGCGCAGACGGCGTACCACCGTGGCGATGCGGGCCGCCGCCTCGTCGAGCGCGTCGGCGGCCTGTCGCGTGAGTGCCTGGAGGGTCTCGAACTCGGCCAGTACCTGCTGAGCGGTGGCCCGCACCTGTGTGAGCGGCTCGTGCAGATCGCCGAGTTCGGGATCGCGCAACCAGTGGTAGGAGTCGGCGGCACGGACGCAGGCCCCGGCCAGGCCCTCGTACACCGCGCTCGTCGGGGTCGTCTCGGCGACGGCGCCCGCGATGGACAGGCAGTCGGAGATGCCGCGGACGAGATCGGCGTTGCCCACGCGGGCCAGCGGGCCGGTGCCGACGGGCCGGGCGGCGTCGTGGTCGTCGGAGACGTACGGGGAGTTCCAGAGCTGGAGCGGGTGAACGCGTTGCGGCTCGGCGTCGGTTCCCGCAGCGTCCGCGCGCAGCACCATCAGCGTGCCGTCGTCGAACAGGGCCCAGCCGTGACAGGACAGCGGGGTCGCGACCTCCTTGCGGATCACGTTGTACGGCAGCAGCAGGCTGCGGCCCTCCACGCGCGCGTGGAACGCGAAGAGGACGTCCTCGCCGTTGGGCGAGCGGACCGCCCGCTCGAATTCCAGCCCGCCGGTGTCGACGCCGTCGAACGTCTTGTACGCCCCCGTCGCCAGGCAGTACCCGCCGGGGAAGACGATCCCCTGGTCCTCGGGCAGACGGCGGCACGCCTGCCCGATGCCGTCGAGGCGGACGACGGTCCTGGTGAGCGTGTTGAAGACCAGGTAGCGGTGGACGTCCTCCTTGTAAGGGAGCACGTCCAGCAGGATGAGGGCGCCTACGCGCGCGTACGCGATGTCGGCGTCGGCGAGGGACTGCAGAGGCTCGGCGACGGGCTCGCTGTGAATGCCCTCGCCCGTCTCGGTGTCGTCCTCGACCTTGACCGTCAGCGTCCCGCCGACCGTCTCGACGAAGACCTCGCCCTCGATGGAGACGTGCGGGTGACGGCCCAGGACGTGGTCCTCGCGGGTCGACTCCGTCCACGCGAAGTCGTGGGAGGGCGGGAAGACGTGGTCGCGTTCGCCGCGTGCGTCCAGGAAGGCCGCCCGGCCGTCGTCGGTCACCGCCCAGCGCAGGACGCGGATGTCGCCGGCCTTCTCACCGGTCTGGAAGACGGCGAGCACCTTGCCGTCGACGCGGCGGAGCCGGAGGAGGTGCGCCTGGCGGTAGTAGCGGTGCAGAGCCGCGAACTCCCGTACGAAGGCGGGGTCGTCGAGCAGGCCCGGCACGGCGTGGTCGGGTAGCCGGTTCAGGCCCCTGTCGTGCAGGGCGAAGACGTCGCCGACGGTCGTCTCCGGTTTCAGATCGAGGAAGACGTTGTGGCCGAACAGCAGCACGTCACCGACGGTGACGATGTCGCGGGGCACGCAGGTGTGCTCGGTGCGCAGCCGCTCGGTGCCGCTCAGCTCCAGCCGGGTGGAGCCGAACTCCTCGGTGCGGCGGACGTCGAGTGCCTCGGCGCGCCGGGCGAGTTCGGCGGCCTGGGCGGCCAGCCGGTCGCGCAGCACCTCGTACGTGCCCGCGTCGAAGGCGGTGGCCGGCGCGTCCTGCCTACCGGTGTCCGGGCCGGTGGTCATGGAATCCCTCTCAGGAAGTCGGTGGAGCACGGTCCGGAGCCGCCGTCCCCTGTGCGGCAGCTCCGGACCGCAAATCATGGGCCGCCGGTCAGACCTTGGCGACGCTGCCGTTCAGGGCGGTGAGCGAGGCGTCCGCGAGTCCCAGCTCGCCGGCCTTGTCGAGCAGCTGCCGCAGCGCGGCCGAGTCGGCCCCGCCCGTCTTCATGAGCTTCATCAGCAGCGCGGAGACGGTCAGTTCCCGCACATCAGCCGTCGATACGGAGCCGAGGACGCGGCCGAGGTCGTCGGTGAAGCTGGAGGTGCCGTCCAGCCAGGGCTTCGCCAGCGCCTGGGCGGTCTCGGAGTGCTGGACGAAGCCGTCGACGCCCTTGCCGAGCGCGATCGAGGACACCAGCCGGTCGAGGAAGACCGACTCCCCGCCGACGATGTTGATGTCGGCGTTCTCCAGCCCGGTGGCCAGCACCGTGGCCTGCGCCTCGGCGACCTGCCGCTGCACGTCCAGCCCGGCCAGCCGGATGTCCTTCTCCGCCTCCAGCCGCAGCCGGTACTCCTCGTGGCCGCGGGAGGCGTCGTCCAGGGCGGCCATGGCGGCGGCCTTGTCGGTGAGACCGGCGGCCTCGGCCTTCAGCTTCCCGCTGATGCCCTCGGCCTCGGCCAGCGCCTTGGCCCGCGCACCGTCGGCCTCGGCGCGCAGCCGGGCCTGGGTCGCCTCGGCCTCCGCGCGGCCGGCCTTCTCGATGACCTCCGCCTCCTTGTCGCGGACCTGGACGGCCGCGAGGCCCTCGGCGGCGGATTCGGCCTGGACTCCCTCGGCGAGGCGCAGCTTGGCCCGCGCGTCGAGGTCGGCAGTCTGCAACCGGGCCTCGGCCAGGGTCAGTTCCTCGGCGGCCCGGTGCGTGGCGGCCTGCTCGGCGGCCTCGGCGGCCTTGATGTCCTTGACCAGCTTCTCCTGCGCCTGAGCCTCGGCGGCGATGATCACGGTCTCCCGCTCCCGCTCCGCCTCCTCCACGGCCCGCAGCTTCTTGATGGACTCCTCCTGCTCGGCGACCGTACGGTCCACGGCGACGCGCTCGCGGATGACCTCGGCGATCTCTCGCTTCTCCGCCTCGACCTCCTTCGACGCGGCGATCCGCGTCAGCTCCGTCTCCCGCTCCCGCGCGATGACTTCGAGGAGACGGTCCTTCTCGATCCGCTCGGTCTCGATGGCGATGACCCGCTCACGGTTCTTCGCGGCGACCGCGACCTCACGGGCTTGGTTCTCCCGCTGCACACCCAACTGCTCCTCGGTCCGCAGGAACGCGCCCTGCGACCGGAGCCGCTCCTCCTCCATCACCCGCGCCGTCTCGGCCTCCTCACGGGCCCGTACCGTCTCGATCTCCCTGCGCTGCTTGATCTCCGCGTCCGCCTGGCGACGCTCCAGCTCCAGGATCGCCTCGCGGGCGTCGACGTTCTGCCGGGTGATCTCCTTCTCCTCATGGCGCTGCGCCTCGTTGGTGCGTACGTGCTCCACGGCCGTCAGCTCGGTGATCTTCCGGATGCCCTGCGAGTCGAGGACGTTGGCCGGGTCGAGCTGGGTCAGCGGCGTCTGCTCCAGGTAGTCGATCGCCGCGTCCTCCAGGTGGTAGCCGTTGAGGTCGACACCGATGACCTCGATGATCCGGTACCGCAGTTCCTCGCGCTTGGTGTAGAGGTCGGTGAAGTCCAGCTGCTTGCCGACGGTCTTCAGCGCCTCGGAGAACTTCGCGTGGAACAGCTCCTGCAACGTGTCCCGGTCACTCGCCCGCGCCGTCCCGACGGCCTGGGCCACCTTGATGACGTCCTCGACGGTCTTGTTGACCTTCACGAAGAACGAGATCCGGATGTCCGCCCGGATGTTGTCCCGGCAGATCAGTCCCTCACGGCCGGCCCGCGTGATCTCGATGGTCTTCACCGAGATGTCCATCACCTCGGCCTTGTGCAGCACGGGCAGCACGACCTGCCCGGTGAAGGTCACATCGACCTTGCGCATCTTGGAGACGATCAGTGCCTTGCCCTGCTCCACCTTGCGGAACAGGCGGGCGACGACGAGTACGGCGAGCAGGCAGACGGCGACGAGCGCGCCGATGCCCACGATCATGGTGACCATGGCATACGTCCTTGAGGCGTAAGGGAGTTGCAGCGTGAAGAAGAAGAGCCGGGGCGAGATCCGGCGGCGTTGCGGGTCAGGTGGTGTTGCGGGTCAGGCGGCGCGGTCCCGCGGATGAAGCGCGATGTCGTGTGACGTCCGCCGGCGCGGGTCTTGGCTGTCGGCGTCTCGCAGTCCGATCGCGTCGCCCGGCACGGACGGCCCGGGTTCATCGGGGAAGAGGCGGTGCAACGGCCGTACGAGCACGCGTGCCACCCGCCAGGCGAACAGCGGTGCGGCGATCAGCACGGCGATCCCGGTCAGCGCGCGCACCGGACCCGAGAGGACAAGCGGATCCAGGAGAACGGTCGCGCAGAGGCTGCCGAGCCAGGCCGCACCCGTCACCAGCGAGAACCCGACGGATACCGGCACCCCGCCCAGTCCCCAGACTTCGGCGTCCGCGTCGTTGTCGAAGCTGCCGGAGTGGGCAGCGCCCACCGCGACCAGCAGCCAGAAGCACACGACCACGATCAGGGCGACGGTGAAGGGGAAAACCGGGTAAGTAGTGGCGGCCTCGAAGAACGTCCGCATCCCGATCCCCCCGATCGTCCCCGTCTGTGACGGCCTCAGCGCACACTCCAGGCCCTGGTGCCGGTCACCTGCCGGTGCCCGGCACCGAGGCCGATCCGTGCGCTTCCCTCCCGACCAATCCTGCCTGGGGAACACTTGACGCGCATTGCTGGCTTCCGGCAATCTTCACTCGGTCCTCCATGCCGGTTCCCGCTAAGAGTGCGTCAAGATGTTCGCCGGACGAGTGCCCGATGAGCAGGGCCGGTCAGAGGCACCGCCTGCTCCGGTGCCTCGGTCAGCCATCGCCCGCACCACGCGAACCGACCCGGACGCGGGCGGCCGTCAGCGCTCAGACCGGGCTGTCCAGGCACGTCGAGCACGACGGTCGGCCGACGGGTCGCGAATGCTCCTGCCAGGTGGCGGCAGACGGCACTGTTGGTGGTGGTGCCCGGCACCAGCACGACAGTCGGCAACGTGGCCACCGGCTGCGGGCCGACGAGGAGCGCGCTTGTGGCCCCGGCCTCCGTTCCGATTTCGCTACGCCGATGCGGTCACGTCCCACTCGTGGAGCCGTTCGAGACACCGATCCCGTACACGTCGTCGATACGCCGGGCCCCGGTAGGCGGAAGGCGTTGCCGAGCAGTGAACCAACGCGCCCCGGCCGTCTGCCGTCTCGTGGGCGCCTGCAGCATGGGCCCCCTTAGGCACTTGAGGTGCGCGCCGCCAACGCGTCCATTTACTTTATTCTCGCGCAGTATTTGGAGCCTTCTGGTATCGTCGCGGCGTGGAAATCACTCTGCAGCAGGCTGTGAGTGATCTCCGGCGGGTGCTGGAGATCATCCGGGACGTCGCGCGCGATGTGTACGCGACCAACGCCGACCGTCATGACCCGTCTCACGGGGACGACAACGGCACTTTTGCTCAGTTGGTCTGGCGGAACATCGCCAACCTCTCCTTCCAGAAGCTTCACCAGGCAGGGATTCCGGTCCGAAAGGTCGCGGGCGGGGCGATCGAGGTCATCTCCCAGCCGTGGGTCGTGAGGGTCTACAAATTCCCGCTCACCGCCCCTGAAAAGGTGCGGGACAAGCTCGAACAGCTGAGCTGGGACGGCAGCGCCGCTCGACTTCGGGGAGCAGTGCAGAACAGCGTGGCTCAGGACCAGATGGCGTTCGACCAGGACCCCGACTGGGCCGACAGCTTCGCGGAAGCTGTTCGTCAGGGGCATGTTCGGATCGTGCACACGGGTGATCCGGAGACGGGTAACTGCGTCATTGAGGTGGGTCTTCCGCGGGACAACCGAGAGGGCGGTTCGCCCTGGCTTGATGGGACGGTCGAGATCCACAATGATCTCCAGCCGGGCCTTCCGGCTCCGCGATCGACCGTGGACGAACTTGTCGTGCACGGCGAGCTGCCCGACGAGAGCCTCGCAGATCAAGACCACCCGGCGTCTGAAACGGATTCCGACGAGGACCGTACCGTTGAAGAGGAGGCCCCCAAGGCGCCTGATCACACTGACCTCAAGGAGAACGATCTGCCGCTTCGCCGGCGCACCGAAGACACGCGCGAAGAGCGCGAGAACACAGACTGAGAAATCAATGCCGACACCGCCGCGAGGATCGAGAGGCGCTGAGCTCGCCTCCCGTTCCTTCGAACCCGAAGCTCTGACCACGGCTCGTCAGCTTCGAGGGCTCCGCAAGAACGAGCTTGCCAAGCAGGTCGGGCTCACGCCGGCAGCGGTCAGTCAGTACGAGCTGGGCCAGAGTCGGCCTTCAAGCACAGTGGTTGCGCAGTTGGCCATGGCGCTGGGAGTGCCCGCCACCTTCTTCGCCACAGGGCACCCGCATCCAACGGTGCCCAGCGCCGCCCACTTCCGAAGCCTCCGGGCGACGACGCAACTTCAACGGGATCAGGCGGTCGCGTTCGGCAAGATCGTCTGGCGGCTGGTGACGACGGTCGAGCACTACGTGGAACTCCCCCCTGCGGCACTGCCGCGCCTGGCTCTGCCGGCTGAGCCGAGCAGGGCGGACATCGCGGCTGTGGCCCGCGATGCTCGCGAGGCCATGGGGGTACCCAGCGGCCCGATCCCGCATGTGACACGACTGCTCGAAGCCCATGGCGCCGTGGTCCTGGAGCTTCCTGCGATGTCCAAGCGGGTAGACGCCTTCTCGCATTGGTACGGGAGCAGGCCGCTGGTCTTCCGGAACCCCGCCAAGAACGACAAGGCTCGATCTCGCTTCGACGCCGCGCACGAGGCCGGGCACCTGGTCATGCACCTCGACGCTGAGCCCGGCAGCAGGATCGTCGAGAACCAGGCGCACGACTTCGCGGCTGAATTTCTGATGCCGAGCGCCGAGATCCTTGCGGAGCTTCCGAAGAGGCTGGACTGGGAGGCGCTTTACGCACTGAAGCGACGCTGGGGCGCATCGCTCAAGGCCCTCGTCTACCGTGCCCACGCCCTCGGCGCCTTCCGGGAGACGACGTACAAGCGCGCCATGATGATGCTCTCTCAGCACGGCGACCCTGAGCCTTGCGACCTCGGCCCCCGCGAAGCACCCCTCCTGCTCGAAAAGGCGGTCCGCCTTTGTGAAGAGACGGGTGTGTCGTTCGACGACCTTGTCGCCCGCTCGGGCCTGCCCTTCGAGCTTGCGAACGAGGTCTACGCCACGGCGACGATGACGAGGCCGCGCCTTTCCCTGGACGCATCCGAGGAAGGCACAAAGCCAGCCGCTCCTGAGGTGCTCATGCTTTTCCCGAGTTGATCGTCGGGGACAACCGGGGTCAGGGAGACTCTTTTGGTCACCTTCTCCCTGATCAGGCCAGGTCTGTGGCCAGGTACCGGAGCGCCGGGACGAGTTCGGGGTGGTCTCCGCGTGAGGCTGACTGCAGCAGTTCGGTGATGACGATGATCTGTGCGATGCGCCCGGGTTCTGTCTTGAGTACAGGGAAGGCGTGCCGGACGCGCTGGGCGAATGCGGGTACGAGCAGCGAGTAGGCCAGGAGCATGGCGGCGTCGTAGCCGGCGGGTGCCCGGCCGAAACCTTCCCAGTCGAGCAGGTAGGGGGTGGTGCTGGTGAGGTTGGCGGTGTGGAGGTCCCCGTGTGCTGTCGTCCAGTCCGTGATGTGGGGGGCCGGGATGCCGAGGAAGCGGGGGACAGCGCGGTCTGCCCATTCCTGGCGCACGGCCACGCGGTCCGTGGGGACACCGCTCAGGTAGTCCAGGTCGGTGCGCAGGGCATCCCACCATGTGGCTGCCGGTTCGGGGTCTGAGTGCAGGACTGGGCTGGGGGAGACGGCGGGTTCGTTGACGTACTGGTGGACTTCGGCGCGGTAGGCGTGGCCGTCGCCAACGGCGGTCGAGGTGTCGTACAGAGGTGGTTTGCGGACGTGTCCGTCGAACAGGGCGGCGGCCTGGCCGTTTCCGTCCCAGATTTTTCCGGCCGCCTTGTCCTCGGGCGCGGAGAGCAGTCTCAGCCAGCAGTCGCCGTGGTCGGGGTGGTGGGCGCGGCAACTGAGGGTGCGGCCGCGCCAGCCCCAGACCTCCGGACCGGCGACGGTGGTGTTCAGTTTCTGAGCCGCCTGTGCGAAGGCCCGGTGCATGCGCTGTCGGTCGGTGGGCTTAGCCGGCGGCGAGTACATCCAGCACCTTTCGCAGCGTGGGGACGGGGATGGCGGGGCAGCGCAGGGCCCGTTGAGCCTCGGCCCAGTGTGCCGGGGTGGAGGCGGAGAGCAGAATCCGTGTCACTCCTGGGCATGAGGCCGCGGCGAGGAGGCATGCCTGGGGGATGGTGAGGTCGGGGCTGATGAGTGTGGCGAGTTCGGGGGTGGCCAGGTGGGGGAGTTGGCCGCCGAACAGGGGCGCTGAGGCGTATACATGCCATCCGAGTTCGGCTGCCTGAGCGATTGGGCCTCCTCCGTCCAGGGCCTGGGTGAACGCGGTGGCGGTGACGAGGGACACGGGCAGTTGGATGGCCCGCAGGTGGTGGTGCTCCGTGCCGACGGCTTCGGCGGCCAGTTGGTGCAGGGCGGGGATGCTCAGGGTGCCGTTGTCGAAGCCGTCCCAGGTGGCGACGCCATAAGCGCTCAGGGTGCCGGCTGCCGCTTCTGCTTCGAGAGCGGTGAAGGCATCGCGCAGAGCTTCGTACGGGTCCCCGTCGGTCTGTTCGGGGTTGTGGGCGAAGACGAGGTCGAGGCGGTCGCGGCCGAGTTCGGTGCGGTTGCGAGCGCATTGCCAGTGGACGTATGGGGCGCTCAGACTGTGTCCGTGTTCGGCGGCACCGTTGGTGAGGGCTCCGTCTGCGACGGCGTGCCTGGCGGCTCGGCCTGTGACGAAGCCGATCTTGGTGGAGACCGGGATGCGGTGCTGAGCGAGAGCCGGGGCGAGTAGCGACTGGGCTTGCCCGTTCAGGTAGTTGGGGGCCGTGTCGATCCAGGTGCTGGTCGGGTCTGCGGCAGCACAGAGGACGGCGTCGGACAGTGCCGACGGGTGGATGCGGTAGGTGCCCAACCCGAGAGACGCGCTCGTCATTGCCGGCCTCCTTCGAGGACGGTGACCGCTTGGCCGTTCAACAGATCGGAGGCGACCGCCGCAACGTCCGCGATGGGAATACCGGTTGCGGCGACCAGTTCGCCGAGCGAGACGGAGCCGGGAGCGGCGGCCATCAGGCGCTGAAGCAGCGGTAGCGCCTCCTTGGCCAGCTCCCATTCGTTGTCGCAGGCTCGGAGGAGTACCCCGACCCCGTCGGGAGCAGGGCTTATGTGCGCGCGGGTGGTGGTCAGTCGGATGCGGAGGTCCGGTTCTGCGGGGAGTCCGGTGATGTGGGGGAGGCTCGGGCGTAGGCGGGAGAGGTCGGTGCCGTCGCGCATCGCCGTGTACTGGTCGAGCAACCCGGGGTCTTTCAGGGCGGCGGTGACTTCCTTGCGCAGCCGCTCCAGGTACGTGGCCTGCTGCGCAGGCGTTGCGTGTACGGGCAGGTCTTCGCGCAGAACGTCGTGGCGGCGCAGATCGTCTGCGAGCCAGGACAGGAGTTGGGCTCCGGTGGTGGTTTGGATGCCGAAGGTGAGGTGGAGGGAGTGCTCGCCCTCGGATGCAGCCACCGAGTGCCACAAACCACGCGGGAGATACAGCATGTCGCCTGGGTGCAGGACCAGTTCCGCGACCGGTTTCTCGGGCGGCGGTTCGGGCTCGTCGGTGTCCTTGTACATGGGGGCGGTGCGGGTGGGGCCGTACAGCTTCCACCGTTTCGCGCCGTCGATCTGGATGACGACGACGTCGTGGTCGTCCCAGTGCACGCCGAAGCCCTCGCGAGGGGTGAAGGAGGCGTACAGGTTGGTCTGGACGCCGGTGCGCAGCCACTGCTCCAGTTCCATGGCTGCGTCGCCGATCGGTGGGTGGAGTTCGTCGACGGCGTCGATGACCAGGGAGGCGCCCTCGGCGAGCCGGGCGTGGAGTTCGGTGGGGTGCAGGCGCTGCCAGACGGTGTGCCGGCGGGTGGTGACCGGGGCGGTGTAGCGGTGGGCGGGCAGCATCTCGCCGTCTATGGAGAGGCGTAGGCGGGGCGGTTCCAGGCGGTGTGTGGCGAGGATGGTGTTGATGTCGTCCCAGGTGACCAGGTCGGCCGGGTTCGGGACGGTGGAGGGGATGTGGCGGTAGCGGCGGTGGAGCACCTGGGCCAGGAACTCGTCCTGGCCCAGGTGGGCCGCCAGGTTCAGCGGCGACAACGCGTCTCCTCCCGGATCAGTCGTTGCCGTCGGTGCGGCCGGTGCTGCCGCCGTCGGACGGGGTGACGCCCCGCTCGCGGGCGGCCTGGATCCGACGGCGGGCCTTCACCAGCCCGGACGTCGTGATGGTCGTCTCGTCCGCCGTGTTGGCGGGGTTCGACATGGTCACTGCTCCTCCTTGAGGTTGGGGACTTCTGGGGTGACCCGCTCCGGACGGCGCTCGACCTGTCCTAGGGGTAAGGGCGATGGATCCGCCCGAAGCGGGAGTTCTAGAGGGCGTCGTACGGCTCGTCACGGTTTCCACCAAGCCCGCCACGGCCGCGTGATGATCTCCCGGTACGTGTGGTGGGAGGGGTTGTGGCCGCCGTGCGCGAGCACCCAGTTCTGCGGTTCGGTGAAGTCGGTGCTGGCCGGTGATGTCTCGTTGCAGACCGCGCACTGCATGGCGTAGGTGATGGGCTCGGCGTCCGGCTCCCGGTCCGGCTGGAGGGTCCACTCCTTGTGGCAGACCACGGCGCGGGGGCGTGTAGTCGGGGCGGCCGTATCACCTGAAGCGGGATTCGGCGTGGCGAGTTGGATCTTCACGGATGTCTCTCTGCTCTAGCGGAAGAGGACGGAGGACGATGGCCGGCTGACCGCGATGTACGGGTGTTGCAGCGCATCCAGGAGGGCGTCGGTGTCCGTGAGGGTTTCGTCGTCGGGCAGTTCGCACCAGCCGCCGAACCAGTCATCCATCAACTCCAGACCAGGGGCCACCAGCCATGAGTTGTTGGAGATAAGCCGTACAGACCGGTCGTTCCAGTGGCCGGTGGTGCCGGTCCTGATCGCGTAGTAGAGACGCTCGTTGGGCCCGTCGTACAACACGGGGCCGATCGGCACGCCGGTCGTGCGGAGGTGGGCCAAGGCTAGAAACCCGAGGTCCGCAGGGGTCCGGACGAAGTCCCAGTGGTCGCCGACTTGAAGCAGGCGCAGTCCGGGTACATCGGTGGCCATCGGGGCGCTGCGCAGCGCGTCACGAACGGACATTACGTGCCTCCCAGTTGCTGGAGGTCGTGGCCGGCGCTGAGGGAATGGGCGCGGCCTGTTGCGGGTCTGGGGGAGCGGATGACGACCAAGCGGGTGTTGGTCGCGGCTATCTGGCGCTTCCTCTTCGCGGCAATCCGTTTGGGGCCGAGATGGCCGAGTGCGGGGATCACGGCGCCGTAAGTGTCGGGGAGTTCGAGGGCGTCGAGAAGGCCGACGAAGGCGGGGGAGCGGACGGCGAGGGTCGCGTCGCGGTCGGTGAAGACGCCGCACAGGGTCAGTTCGTGCCGACGGCAGTAGTCGGCGAGGCAGTCGATGAGTGCCGCGTGGCGGGCGAGGCCACCGGTGACGTGGCGTACGTAGCCGAAGACCTGGGGGCCGGTGACCGGGCGGCGTTCCGTGATGAGTGCGTCGTCCATGGCCACAGCCTCGGCTGTTGCGAACGGCCTTGAAATGACCTCATGTTGTACTTCCGTTGCACTTCACACCCGCCTCGTCACCGCGAGTGCTTCCATACGGGACGGAAGGAGGTTGTTCGTGGTCAGCGTGCAGCAGTGGACGGGCCGGGAGGCGAGCGCTCTGCGCGCTGCCCTTCGGATGAGCATGCGCGCCTTCGCCGAACACCTCGGCGTGGCCCTGCGCACGGTGGCCAAGTGGGAGAGCCTCGGTACCGAAACCCAACCCCGGCCCGATACCCAGGCCATCCTCGACACCGCGCTCGCCCGTGCCGACTCCGCCGCACAGGCCCGGTTCGAGAAGCTGCTCTTCCCGGAGCGGACCACCACGCGGCCGGCGGACTACGAAACCTGGACCGAGGACATCGAGCGCGCAATCGTCTGTGTCAGCCGCCAGGACTTCCCCTTCGCCTCGACCCTGCTGAACCGCTGGCTCGGCACCCACGACCCGCACGACCTGGACGACAAGGGCCTCTACCTGTATGGCCGCTCCCTCGTTCTCCTCGGTGACCTCCAGCGTGACCAGGGGGCGATCCTCGGCCCGCTGTCAGCCGTTCACTCGTACCGGACCGCCCACGGCATGTTCACCGAACTCGGCATCCCGCGCCGGGTCGCGCAGATCGACCTGTCCCTCGCGGTCGTGCAGGAGATGTCGGGTCGGCTCGAAGCTTCCGCCCGCCAGTACGAACTGCTCTCTGCGGACGAGCGCCTGAGTCCCCGCGACCGTGCCAGGGCCCGTCTCTGGGTGGGCACGGCGCTGAGCAAGGAGGGCAACAACGCACACGCCACCCATGCGATGAAGGCCGCCACCCACGCCTTCGAAGAACTGGGCGAGCCGGAGGACTGGTCGGTCGCCCACCAGAAGCTGGCCCTTGCCCACCGGGGTGCCGGCGACCTGAAGGAGGCCCTGCACAACATCGGCATCGCGCGCACCACCGGCACGGTCGACTCCCCGATGCAGCGGGTGAGGCTGGACACCGCCTACGGGCACATTCTTCTGTCGGATGCGGCGACCCGGAATGATGGGCTGTCCGTCCTCGATCAGGCGGCACAGATGGCTCGGCAGTACGGCCTCAGTCACCAGCTGCGCAGCATCGAGGGCATCCGAAAGGGCCAGCAGCGATGAGGCAGGGAGTGCCAGTGCCGGAGCACCAGCAGCGCCAGATCACCGACGAGCAGTTCCACGACGCGACGCTGATCTGGGACTACCACCAGATGGGACACCAGGTGCGCCCCTGCTCGGCGGCGATCGGCCTGGGCAGCCACGACCTCGGGGTCGCCACGACGGCGGCCGACCTCTACCGTGCCGACCTCTTCCCCGTCGTGGTGTTCAGCGGCGGCAACAGCCCCACCACCCGCGCCCGCTTCCCGCGCGGCGAGGCCGTCCACTACCGCGAGCACGCCCTGAGCCTGGGCGTCCCGGACGAGGCGATCCTCGTCGAGCCGAAGGCGGCCAACACAGGCCACAACATCACCCTCTCCCGGGAACTGCTGGCCGAGGCCGGTGTGGAGGTGGAGTCGCTGCTGCTGATCTCCAAGCCGTACATGGAGCGCCGCTCGTACGCAACGTGCCGCAAGCTGTGGCCCGAGGCGGAGGTCGTGTGCGCCTCCGAGCCGCTGGAACTGGACGACTACATCAAATCCATCGGCGACGAGCGACTCGTCGTCGACATGCTCGTCGGCGACCTGCAGCGCGTGATCGAGTACCCGAGACTCGGCTTCGCCGTCGAGCAGGACGTACCGGGGGATGTACATGACGCCTACGAGCGCCTCCTGGGCGCCGGCTTCGACAGCCGCCTCATCGGCAGCTGACACGACACACGGTGGGCCGGGAGGTGGTGTGTGCGCGATCCATCAGCCGAACTTCTTCCCGCGCTTGTCAACGCTGGCCAAGCTGTATGCCGCCGACCGGTGGATCGTCCTCGACGACGTCCAGTTCGCACGGCGCGACTACCAGCACCGTGCCCGGCTGGCCGCGCTGGACGACCCCGGACGGCAGCAGTGGCTCACTCTCCCCACCCACCTGCCTCACGGGCGCCCGACCCTGATCAACCAGGCGCTCCTGGCCGAACCTCGCCGCTCCCGGCGTACAGTCAGCCTGCTCATCCGCCAGTTCTACGGCCGCAGCCGTCACTGGCCGGTAGTGAGCGAGGTGTTGGACGTGGTCCTCGACCGGTTCGAGGCCACGGACCGCGTCGCGGACATCGCGCGAACATCGACGATCGCCCTGCTGACCGCAATCGGCTGGAGTGGTGAAGTGCTGGACAGCAGCACCATCCAGACCCGCCAAGGTCGCTCCGAGCGTCTGGTAGACCTTGCAGCGACCACGAGCAGCACTCACTACCTGTGCGGTACCGGCGGCCTGCGCTACCTCGACCTTCGGCCGTTCGTGGCCCACAGCATCCCCGTTGTGCCATTCCACCCGCCCGCGAACTCCGACGAGCGCCTCTGGCATAGCTCTCGGCGGGCCAGCAGCCTCTGGGCGTTGAGCGCGATCGGACCGACGGCCCTGGCGATCCATCTTGCATCCGAACGAGAGGCGCACCGTTCCCAAGACCCCCTGCAAGGCAGGCAGCTGGTTGGCAGTGCAGAAGATCAGGGGATCGGTGCCGATCTGACTTCTCATCTGTATTGAGGTCTCCACGTCCTCGTTCACGGCCCCGCTGGAGGAGAACCATGGACCTGATCACC
Source organism: Streptomyces phaeolivaceus (assembly GCF_009184865.1). NCBI lineage: Bacteria > Bacillati > Actinomycetota > Actinomycetes > Kitasatosporales > Streptomycetaceae > Streptomyces > Streptomyces phaeolivaceus. The sequence continues at coordinate 5,552,731 of NZ_CP045096.1, forward strand.
CCGGCCCAGCGTGACAAACTGTTCAACAGCTTCGAAAGCGACGCCTTCCACCTGGAACTGAGGGACGACTACGGGTCTCCTATCGAGGACACGCCCTACGCGCGCTGGCAGCGGGGCGAGCCCGACGACTACACGTGGCTCGACTCCTGGATGACGCTGATGAAGCGCGTCTCCGGCGAGGGGAAGACCGTCAGGCGCGTCCGTGTGATCACCGAGCCCCACTCCCAGTACGTCGGCTGGGAGCACTCGTTGACGCACCTCAACCAGGAGGCCGGCGAGGACATCCGATGGCTCCCGCGGCACCGTCTGCCGGAAGGCACGGACTTCCCCGTCGGCGGCAACGACTGGTGGCTGTACGACGATTGTCTCCTCGCCGTGGGCCACTTCGACCCCGACGGCAGAGTACTCGGGTCGGAACTGATCGAGGACCCGGACACCGTGGCCGAGTGCGTACGCCTACGGGACCTGCTGTGGTCCGCCGCGATCCCGCACCCCGAGTACAAGCCCTGACCGATGTGGTGCCGGCCCTCATCGAGGACGCCGACCCGCGTCCTGACCTGGTGGGCTGGCAGGCGTGGGCGGAGCCCGTTCTTGGCGCACGGTATCTGTGGTGCGCCAGCTTCAGCGCCAGCGTTCCCCACGGCCTGGTTGCCGTGCGCGCCTCCTCGCTCGCCTGGCCGGTTCCGGTGCCCCGCCGCACCATGCCCGAGAGCGCCGAGGGCCGTCTCGCCCTTGTCCACTGAAGCTGACGGCTGCTGTCCGAGCGGAGGCACACACCCGTGCCCGCTGGGTGACTGACCTTCGCCGCGGGATGAATCGGTAGCCACGTCAGTCCTGCCGAAACGGCGGCCCACCGGGTGGGCCGCCGTTGGTGTGCGTCAGGTCAGTTGCCTTCGTGCTCGGTGCGGAATTCGAGGCCGGTTCGTGCGGCGACGATCTTGGCCAGACGCTCGTATTCCGCGTAGTCCTCGTCCGTCATGGTGGCGTAGATGTTGCTGCACAGGGAGCCGTCGGGGAGCTGGTCGACGTACTTCGTGTACAGGTCGACGAGGGCCTTCTGCATCTCTTGGGTTTCACGCACCCACTCGCTCTCAAGCCGCCGCTGCGACTTCGCGGCGGTCATCTCTGCCGGGGTGGCGGTGCAGATCAGGTCGTGCTCGGCCGTGGTGAACGCGGTCCCGTTGCGGCGATACAGGAGCGACGGGTCGTCGCCGCTGGTGCTGTCCACTTCGGTGAGGAGGACGACGATGTCGGCGCGGACAGAGGGCTGGGGCATGGGCGGTTCCTTGTGTGGTGTTGTTGTGGCGGTCGGCGCCGGTGATGGCGGCAGCCGGGAGTAGGGGTGTTCAGCGCCGCCGTGTCTGGGGTTCCTGCGGGCGCGGAGCGGTGGGGTGTGCTGCGGCGTGGCCGGTGTTGGCTGCCTGGGCGCGGGGGCCGGGCGCGTGGCGTTCGCCGAGGCGGCGGATGCGCCAGGTCAGTGCGCGTGCGGGGCTGTGGGCGTCGTCGAGCGTGCGGCGCTGGTTGAGGGCCCGGTCGAGGAGCGCGGTCGGGTTGTGTCCGGCGGCTTCCGCCTCGGCGAGCACGGTGGCCAGGGCATCCCAGGCCGGGTCGGCCAGGATGCGTTCGGCGTGCTGGGGGACCGCTTCTCGGAGGTGGTGGGCGTAGCGGCGTTTGGTCTGCGTGCTGGGTGCCCGGCTGGCGAGGCCGGCCAGGACCGGTCCGGTGACCTGCGCGTACGCGGTCTGCAGGTGGATGAGGGTCTGCTCGGCTGCCGCCTGTTGTTGGGCGTGCTGGCGGGTGCGGTGCCAGTGCATCGCGTAGACGACGGCGGTGAGCGCGACGTCCAGCAGCATCGCCAGCCCGGCACCGTCGCCATGCGGTGCGGGGTCCTTCCAGATCGCTTGGACGCTGCGGCGCAGGACACGGGCGCTCGCGTGGTCGGCGGCGACGCGGGAGCGGGTGGCGCGTTCGAAGGCGACGGCGGCGCGTTCGAGTTCTGCCCGCGCTGCGGCGGGGGCGGTGAGCGGGAGCAGGTCGAGTGCTCCGCCGAGCGCGGCCAGCTGGCCCTGGGCCACCGCGTCGTCGCTGAGGGCCAGGTGGTGGGGGATGCGTTCGGTGGCGTCGGTGGCCTGGTGCCAAGGGTTGCCCGGCCGGACGGCCACCGGTTCGGGGCCGGTGGTGGCGAGGCGTTGGCGGATCTTGGGCAGGGAGAGGTCGCCGGCGAGGGTGGACCCTGCATAGAACACGGGCTCGCCCTTGTCGTTGGTGTCACCGGGGAGAGCGAAGGTGCAGCCGAGCGCGTCGCCGGACGGGCCGAGTTTGAGGCGCACGGTCACCCCGGTCGCCTCCAGCAGGGCGAAGAACTCGGCCTCGGTAGAGGCGGCGCCCATCGCGCGGCGGACCCGCAGGCGCAGGATCTCGCGGGAGGTGGCGTCCTGGCCCAGGCGCTTGGCCTTGAAGACTTCCTTGCTGGTGGGGTGCTTGGCTGCGGTGCCGTCGCCCGGCTTCAACCGCCTGAGCCCGTAGTCGACTTCGATCTGGCGGGCTTCCCTCTGCACGGCGCGGATGTCGTGGTCCCGCCGGGGGCGGCGACCGTCCTGGCGGACGAGGGTGGCGGCGATGTGGATGTGGTCGTCGGCGTGGCGCACGGCTACCCAGCGGCAGGCTTCCGTGTCTCCGGTGGGGGCGATGCCAGCGGCGGCCACGATCCGGCGGGCGATGTCCGCCCACTGGGCGTCGGTGAGGATCGGGTCCTCGGGCGCGGCACGGACAGGGCAGTGCCACACCGTGTGCTTGGGTGCCTTGTCGCCCAGCATCTTCACGGGCTGGTCGAGCTGTGCGGCGAGCTGTGCCTCCACCTCCTTGGGTTCGCGGTGCGGGCTGCGGCCGGGGTCGGGGGCGAAGTCGTTCCAGGAGGCCACCAGGTGCGGGTCGATGTGCTCGTTGGCCCGGCCCTTGCCGAAGAGGTAGCCGATCGTGCGGCGCGTGGCCTGTGGCCCCTTGCCGAGAATGATCTTCGGGATCAACGATTCACCGCCCGTCTGTGATGCGGGCGACGGCGGTGTCCAACTCGGCGATGGACGCCTCGACGCGGTCAAGGAGCCGTTGGACGGTGTCGGGGTGGGGCAGGGCGCCGTCCATGTTGAGGTGCCGGGTGAGCTGGTTGAGATTGTTGCCGACCATGCCGAGCTGCCCGTTGGCGGCCATCAGCGCCTTCACCAGAGCGCGGTAGTCGGCGACGGCTGCGGTGGGATCGTCGGCGCGGGCAGCGGCGAGCGCGCATTCGGCCACGTAACCGCCGGGGTTCATGCGGCTGAGAGCGGCGGCGTACTTCACGAGGGCGATCTCGGCATCGTTGTAGCGGGGATGGACGCGGCGCTTGCGCAGTTGCTTGTCACGCAGGCGGCGACGCGGCGCGGAGTGCTGCGGCACGTTCGACGACGACTCGCTACCCCCTGTCCCGGTCGGCTCCCCCGGGCCGACCGACTCCGGCGCCCCTGCGCCGGCTGCCTCCGCCTCCCCCGGGGCGGGGGCCGGGTAAGGACTCCTTACCGGACAACTTGCTGCGCGGTTGTCCGGGGTGATGGGCGTCTCCTGCCGGTTGGTGTCGTCGTGGTGTCGGTCGTGCACGTGTGGTTCTCCGGGGGTGTGGTCGGTAGAGGAGCTGAGCCGCCGAAGCGCCGAGCGATGGCAGATGAGGCCAGTGGCCGGAGCGATTCGACGGTCGTGGGAGCTGCGGTAGGTGCCGTCAGGGGCAGGGCTGTAGTTGCGAGGAGCGCAACGGGGACCGGTCCCCAAAGCGCTGCGGTGCACGGTCCCCAGACAATTGGGGACGGGGACGCGACGCTCATCGGGGACGGTCCCCCTGACACGTCGTCACGGGGACCGTCCCCATTTCACTGCACGGTCCCGGTCCCGGCAGGGACCGAAGGGGCTGTTCCGGGGACGGTCCCCGTTGCTGGGGACGCTCCGGGGACCGCAATGAAAGTCCCTTTGAGCTGCGGTTTCAGAGGGGACCGGTCCCCGGCAGCCGTCGGTACGGTCCCCGGGACGCGGTCCCCGAGGGGACCGTGTACGACCGGTTCGGGACCGACGTTCGTAGCCCCACGAAGCTGCGTGAGGAGCGAAGCCGGACCGTGTCACGCAGCTCGGTGTCGGTCCATCCGGGCAGCGGCGAGGTCGACGCGCGACGGGTGGGGAGTTGCACGCACGGCATTGCCCCGGGCGGCTCCGTCAGGGCTCGCCCTGCGTTGACGGCATGGGGAGCCCACGGGTGCGTGGCACCAGTCGCACCGGGCACCGAGCGCATCGGGGACGCCCTCGGCGACGGCGGCTTCGCGCGCGGCGCGGGTCGGACGGTAGCGGGCCAGCTCGGCACGAACGGTCGGCGGGATGCACGACCCGATCTCGCGCAGGCGCTCCTCGACGTCCCGAGGCAGGCCATCGCTGGTGATCTGCCGATGCGTCGACGGGGCCGCCATGCCGGCGGCGACAGCGTTCCGGGCACGGAGCAGCTCGGCACGCCAGGCGGCCGGATCGTCGGGGTCGGCAGTTGGAGTGGGGTCGGTGTGCCGGTCGAGGCGGTCGCGTCGGTGGGCACGCCATCTGCGGGCGACGTCCACGGGCAGGATCGGGTACGGCGAGTCGAGGATGTGGGACCGTATCGCTTCGCGGACGTCCCAGCCGTGGTCGGTGGCGAAGGGCACGTCGTCGAGCAGCTCCTGCCAGTGGGCGATCTGGTCACGGGCCTCGCCCGTGCCGGTGCGGATGGTGCGGGGGTCGAGGCGCCCGATGTAGGCGAGGACGGCGGCGACTTCGCGTCGGTCCAAAGGCGGGTTACTCCGTTCCGGTCGGTTCGTCGAGGGCGGCGAGCAAGGCGGCCATGTGCGCCTCGGAGCGCGTCATGCCAGTGGCTGCGGTGGGGGTGCCGCCGGGCAAGGCGTAGAGGTTGGGGCGGCCAGGGGTGGGGGTGTGCTCCCGAGCGATCCACGCGCGCCAGTCGGCGGCCCACGCGTCGGCAGTGCGGGGCGCCCATGGAGCCCGGTAGGTGCGCCACTTCTCGTCGGCGGCGCGCAGGGTGTGCTCGCCGAGTCGGTCGAGGTGGCCGTGGTGCTGCAGCCAGGCACGGGTGTCGTCGTCGATCTGCCACTCGGTGGCGGAGATGAGCGGGGCAGAGCTGCTGCTCTTACCGTTCACCTTCGGTTCTCTTCTGTTCTGGGGGCCGGAATCTGCACCCCCATCGGGTCGGAATCCGTACCCCCCGGGGGCCGGATTCCGTTCCCCGGGGTCGGATTCTGACTCCCTCTCGAAGTGCTCGGCAGGGTCGGATTCCGGTCCCCCGAGGGTCGGATTCCGCCCCGATGGGGGGACCGGATTCCGGTCCCCTTCCCGGGGCTGGTCCGCGAGGAACCGGGCGGCGACCGGGAGGAGGTAGTACGTCTCTCCCCGTGGCCCTTTGCGGTCGGGGAGCTGCACCAGCTCGCCGCTGGCGATCAGTTTCGCCAGGGCGTCGCGCACGGCGGTGCGGGAGGCGTTGGCGCGCTTCATGAGGGTGGGCACGGACGCGTATGCGACGCAGTGCCGGTCACGGCACCGGTCGGCGATCAGGGCCAGGACCATGCGGGCGGTGCCCTTGCTGCGGCTGTGGTCCCACACCCACTCGCGGGCGTCGTAGCTCATCGGGCGGCGGCTCCTAGGTCAGGACGGAGAGGTGCGATCGGCCCTCGTCGGGCGGTGCATAGGGAGGGGGTTGCACACAGCCCCGGCCCGAAGGGGGGCTGGTGGCGTCGTATAGCCAAGACAGCCACACCCCTGCCGCACAAGTCCAGCATTCCGCCGGGAAATCAGACAGCTGACGGCGAACGTGTGCTGCGAGGCAGGAACAAAACCATAAACCCAAATCGCCGGTTGCCGAAATAATGCACCGTCAGGTGAAGCCAGAAGCATCACATCGGGAACCCGTTGACTCCCGCTGAGAGTGCAAGCTACAACACAACACCCCACGTCAGAGCATGCCCTCGGGCTGGCGAAGACACCGCCAATCGGATACTCGGAACCCAGCCCAGAGGTAAGCCCCGCCCGTTCGCCGGGCGCAACATAGCCGACGATCGCCGGTTAACCAAACCGGCGAATGGAAGCTACAAATGGAGCCATGGCAGCACGATCCCTGGAAATCGGACCGGCCGGAATACGGACCGCTCGCACCATCGAAATTCTCCGCACCGAACGCGGCCTCGCCCAGCGCGAACTCGCCGCCCGCGTCACCGCCCTCGGCCGACCGATGACCAACACGATGCTGTCCCGCATCGAACGCGCCCAACGCCGCTGCGACATCGACGACCTCGTCGCCCTCGCCCAAGCTCTCCGGGTCCCGCCCCTGGCCCTCCTCCACGGGATCCGCGCCGCGTAGTCCCAGGCGACGCCCACCGAACGGCCTGCCACGCCGAACCACCCCCGAGCAAAGGACCCAACACCCTTGCGCCGACCCGCAATACCCCCTGCCCTTCCCCGCTCCCAGCGCACCGCCCACACCGCGCAGGAGGTGACCGCGAATGGCTGATCGCCTCCTGACCGTGGCCGAGGCCGGCGACATGCTCGGCACGGGCGAGCGCTTCGTCCGCCGCCTGATCGCCGAGCGCCGCATCCGCTACGTGAAGCTCGGCCGCCCGGTCCGCATCCCCGAGAGCGCGATCACCGAGTACGTCGAGGCACGCACCGTCGAGCCAGTCCGTCGTGGCCGTGCCCGCTTCGGGCGGGCCGCCTGATGGCGGGGCGCAAGCCGCAACGGCGGCGCGAGTTCGGCACGACTCGCAAGCTCCCTTCCGGGCGGTGGCAGGCCCGCTACATCGGCCCGGACGGGCAGCGGCACACCGCACCGGAAACGTTCGAGACCAAGTCCGACGCCCAGGACTGGCTCAACCTCGTTCGCGCCGACATCGAGCGCGACGTATGGCGCGCCCCGGACGCCGGCGCGGTCAACTTCGAGAAGCACGCACTCCGTTGGGTGGAGGAACGCGGCCTGGCTCCCACCACCGTCGACCGCTACGACGGACTGCTCCGCCTCCACATCCTGCCCACCTTTGGCGGCAGGAACCTGGACGCGATCACCCCGCCCTCCGTCCGCACATGGCGGGCCGAGCGTCTCAAGGCGACCGGCGCCACCACGGTCGCCAAGTCGTACCGCCTGCTGAAGGCGATCCTGCAGACGGCGGTCGACGATGAGCTCCTCCGCAACAACCCGTGCCGCATCAAGGGCGCCGGCAGGGAGGAGGCCGACGAACGCCCCACCGCGACGATCGAGCAGGTCTTCGACCTCGCCGACGCCATGGGCCCGCGCTGGCGCCTGATGGTCCTGCTCGGCGCGTTCGCCTCCCTCCGTCCGGAGGAACTGGCGGAACTACGCCGTCACAGTGTCGACCTGGACGAATGCTCCCTGCGCGTCACGCTCGCCTCCCCCGAGCTGACCAACGGCAGGCGCGTCACCGGCGATCCCAAGACCAGGGCGGGCAAGCGCACCGTCTACCTCCCCGACTTCCTGCTCCCCGAGCTGCGCCGCCACCTGCAGTGGTTCGCGGAGAAGGGGCCCGACGGCCTCCTCTTCGTCGGAGAGAAGGGCGCACCCTTCCGTCGCTCGACCTTCGGTCGCAAGTGGCGCAAGGCGAGGACCAAGGTCGGCATGCCGGAGAACTTCCGATTCTACGACCTGCGCCACACCGGCAACACCCTGGCAGCCGACACCGGCGCCAAGCTGAAGGACCTCATGGTCCGCGCCGGCCAGTCCTCGGAGCGGGCCCAGCTGATCTACCAGCACTCGACGGCGAAGCATCAGCGAAAGTTGGCGCAGCGCATCGACCTTGAGGTGCGGCAGCAGCTACGCAAGCCGGATGCGGTACCTGGGCGGACCACGGAGGCGTGACAGGGGGACTTGGCCGACGGCTTCCCAGTCGGGTGGCATGGCCCGTGGGGACCTGTCTCACGCCCGGCTCGGCAAGAGACGGTCCGGGGGCGAGCCGGTCTCATCCGCAGGCACGACACGCCCCCCCAAGCGGAGGGCTGACTCAACATCGGTGAACCGTACTCAGCCCACAGCAGTCACCCCACACGTTCGTCTCGGCCGCCGGGTCACCAGCCGGTCAGCAACAGGTGGTTGAGGAGGAGGGCTAGGACCGCCTGGAAGGTCAGCCAGGCGCGGGGACGGTCCAGGAACGCGCCGGCGGTGAGCAGCCAGAGCGCGAACGGCAGCCAGATCCGTTCCGTTTCCGCCTTGCTCATCCCGGACAGGTCGGCGGCGAGCAGCATTGTCAGGGCTGCGCAGACCAGGAGCCCCAGTCTGCGCTCGGCGACGGGCGTCGCGTGCCACCGGGCGAGGCGGGCGCCGGCCCTGCGCAGCCCCGCCACCGTGGCCGGTCCCACGACGAGGACCGTGCAGGCGAGGTTGGCGAACAGCCAGTAGCCGTACGGGCGGAAGCCGCCGGCGCCCTGGTGGTAGCGCTCGACGAGGAGGTGGTACGCCTCCCACCAGTTGAAGCCTGCCATGGTGAAGGCCACCGGGACGACGAGGAGTCCGGCGACCGCGTAGGGGAGGACCTGCAGCCGTCGGGAGCCGAGCAGCAACACCGTGGTGGCCATCGCGGCGAAGAGCGTGAGGCCGTACGACAGGTAGACGGTGAGGCCGAAGAGGAGTCCGGCGGCGAGCGCGGCGGCCGTCGGGCGGTGGCCCGTCACCGCGAGCGCGAGGAGGGCCGTGGCCCACGCGGCGACCGCCGCGAAGTACCCGTCCGCCGATGTGCCCATCCAGACAGCCGCAGGGGCGAGGACCAGGAAAGGGGCCGCGCGGCGGGCCAGGGCATCGCTCGCCAGCGTCCGTATGGTGACGAGGACCGCGACCGCGGCGCTCGCCCCCACCGCGATGACGAAGACACCAGCCCACCCCCCGCCCCCCAGGCCGATCCGGTCGAGAAGGACGAAGGTGAGGGTGGCGCCCGGCGGGTGACCGGCGACGTGCGGGGGCCAGTGGTCGGGGGAGCCCAGCAGGATGTGGTCGGTGAAGCTCCGCAGGGCGGCGGGGATGTCGTCGAAGCGGTCGATGACCTGGAGGTACTCGTACCTGGTCGTCAGTCGGCGGGCGATGCCGCGGTGCCAGCCGTCGACGAGTGCGAGGGAGAAGGTCCATGCCAGGGCGGTGGCCCACGCGCTCCACAGCAGCAAACGCCAGGGCAGCCTGGCGGCCAGCGGGGGGCCGTATGCCACGACGGTGACGGCGACGCTGATCGCGGCGGGCGTGCCGGGGCCGACGTGGGGCAGCCAGTTGGCGTACAGGGGCGGCCAGCCGACGTGCAGGACGTCGTCGGCGCGCTTGATGGCGACCCCGACCAACGCGGTCACCACCACGAGCAGTGCGGCGGCCGTGACGGCGTAGAGGTCGCGGCGAAGATCACGGTTCACGCTCGGAGACGTTAGGCCGGGCGGTGGCCCGTGGACTCCCGACAGGCGCGGACGTCAGCCTTTCGTCATGAGTCGCGCACCCTCAGCCCGGGTGCTCCGGGCCTAGCGTCGGGGCATGGCACGGTCTCCCTCCTCTCCCGCCTTCTGGCGCAGCCCGCTGCGCGGCCCCTGGTTCACCTCCCTCCTCGGCGTGGCGCTGCTCGCCGGGATCACGGTGCTCTTCGTGACGGGGCTGCTGTCGTACGCCGCCTACAACCCGAACCTGTCACCGGTGAACGACAAGACCGGGGACAAGGGGATCCTCGGCTTCTACCTCTTCGCCTGGCCGACACATCCGCACTGGCTGTACCGGCTCACCCAGGGCGTCCACGTCACGCTCGGGATCGCCCTGGTCCCCGTGGTGCTGGCCAAGCTGTGGTCGGTGGTGCCGAGGTTGTTCCAGCTGCCCCCGGCGCGCTCGCTTACCCACGCCCTGGAGCGGATCTCGCTGCTCCTGCTGGTCGGCGGTGTGCTGTTCGAGTTCGTGACGGGTCTGCTGAACATCCAGCTCGACTACGTCTTCCCCGGCTCCTTCTACCCGCTGCACTTCTATGGGGCGTGGGTGTTCTTCGCGGCGTTCGGGGTCCATGTGGTGCTGCGGGCGCCTACGGCCGTCCGCAACCTGCGCCGGATGCGGGGGAGCGGGGAGGGGGAGCGGGGCGAGGACGCGGAAGCGGGCTCGCGGCCGGCGGCCACGGAAGCCGTTCCGCCACCGGTGTCCGCAGCGGAACCCTCGCTCGTCGCGCCCGACCCCGCCGAGCCCACCGTGTCGCGGCGCGGTGCCGTATGGCTGGTCGGGGGCGGCTCGCTGCTGCTCCTCGCCACGAGCGCGGGGCAGAACTTCGACGGGCCGCTGCGGCGCACCGCCCTGCTGGCCCCGCACGGCGGTGCCGAACCGGGCAGCGGCCCGGGCGGCTTCCAGATCAACAAGACCGCCGCGTCCCGGGGGATCGACCCGGCGGAGACGAGCGAGGACGCGTGGCGGCTGACCGTCACCGGGCCGTCAGGGACCGTCCGGCTGAGCCGGGCCCAGCTGCTGGAACTGCCGCTGCACAGCGCGGCGCTGCCGATCGCGTGTGTCGAGGGCTGGTCGACCTCCGACCAGTGGTGGCGGGGCGTACGGCTGCGCGACCTCGCCGCGCTCGTCGGGTACGAGCCGACCTCGGCGCCCGACGTCCTGGTGGAATCCCTGCAGCGGCGCGGCGCGTTCCGCCGGGCCGCGCTGCGCGAGAACCAGGTACGCGACGAGCGTTCCCTGCTCGCCCTGGACGTCAACGGCGAGCCACTGACCCCCGACCACGGCCACCCGGCGCGGATCATCGTGCCCGCCGCGCCCGGTGTGCTCAATACCAAGTGGGTGGCCCGGATGACGTTCGGAGACCTGTGATGAGAGCACCTGGGACGACAAGGCTTCGAGCGCGGGTCGGCAGTCCGTTCCCACTGCTGCTCCTGGCCTGCTCGTTCGCGCTGGCCGGATACGCGGGTGTGCGGCTGCTCTCCGACGACTGGTTCGCGGTCGCGCTGTGGTTCGTGGGCGCGGCGGTGGTGCACGACCTCGTGCTGCTGCCGCTGTACGCGACCGCCGACCGGGCGTTCGTCCGGACGTCGGGCAGGGTCGGTCACCGTGAGGCGGTGGCGTACGTCCGCGTGCCCGCCGTCCTGTCCGGGCTGCTGCTGTTGGTGTGGTTCCCGCTGATCAGCGGCCGGGTGGCGGACCGTTACGAGTCCGCCACCGGGCTCTCGGCGGACGGCTTCGCCGCCCGCTGGTGGCTGATCACAGCCGTGCTGTTCGGCGGTTCGGCGCTGTTGCTGGCGCTGCGGGTGCGGCGGCGGGCGCGGCTGCGCAACGCGACGAAAGAGCGCCCGCCCGCCGTCCACTGATCGACGGCACGCCAGCCGAGCCGGCGGGCGTGCCGCAACAGCGCCGGAGTACCGAGCCGGGCCCAAGGGAACACGCCCTCGTCCCCGCCTCCGGCCTCGGCGCCGCACACGAGGCGGACCTCGACACGCTCGTCCACGTCCACGGGGACGGTCTCGGCGATCAGGAGGCCGCCGGGACACAGCAGTTCGCCGACTCGGGCGAGGAGGGCGTGTGGGGCGCCGCCGATGCCGAGGTTGCCGTCGAGGAGCAGGACGCTGTTCCAGCGGCCCTCGCCGGGCAGCGGTTCGAACACGGACCGCCGCAGCGCCTGGCCGCCGAGCCGCAGGGTGTGGGAGACGGCGGCCCGGCTGACGTCGACACCGAGCACCGGCCGCCCCCGGGCGGCGAGTTCCGCGACCAGCCGCCCCGGCCCGCACCCCACGTCGAGGACGGCGCCCTCGCACCTCCCCAGGGCCTCCAGATCGACGGCGTCGGCGCTGGCACACCAGCGCTCCACCTCCAGCGGCAGCAACCAGCCGTCGTCGCGGCGCAGATAGAGCGGACCGCGCCCAGTACGCAGGGCGTCGGCGTACGGATCACCGGACCAGGTTCGCCGCACGGGGCTGTGCAGCGTGCCGCTCGTCGGCCGGTCCTCTGCCACAGGCCCGTTCATCGGCCGGCTTCCTGTACTGGACCGTCCATCGGCAGGCCCCTTTCCCCGTGCGTACCTCACCGGCGCGGTCCTCTCTCCCGTTCCGCTCATCGGCCACTGACCGCTCGCAGCCGTGCCAGTTCCGCCGCGAACCGGGTCTGGGGCGCGAGCGCGGCGACGGCCTCGGCGTCGGCGGCGGTGTCGACGTCCCTCAGACGGGGCAGGTCGCGGACCCGCAGTCCGGCGGCCACCAACCGGGCGCGCTGGACGGCTCCGGTGACGGGCGTCGACATCGGCACTCCGCGCAGCAGCGCCGGGTCCGGCTCGGCGAGTCCGAGGGCCCAGAAGCCGCCGTCCTCGGCCGGACCGAAGCACGCGTCCCACTCCGTGAGGTCCACGGTCAGCAGCTCGGGGGTCACCTGCGGGGTGTCCATGCCGATGAGCAGGGTCGGCCCGTCGCATCCGGCGAAGGCGGCGGCCAGCCGCTCGTCGAGGCCGCCCGCAACCTGCGGTACGACATCGAAGCCGGGCGGCAGCCAGGGGCCGGGCCGGCCGTCCAGCACGAGGACGCGCCGGAGGGCAGGCGTCGCGGCCACCGTCCGCAGGGTGTCCGCGAGAGCCGCTTCGGCGAGCGCCGCCGCCCCCGCCGGGGTGAAGGGCGGGGTGAGCCGGGTCTTCACCCGGCCCGGCCTCGGCTCCTTGGCGATGACGAGGAGCGTGGTCATCGACGTACCCCTCCCGCCGTGTCGTCCTGCCGTGCCGCTGGTTCGTGCAGGACGCGGCTCATGTCCCGCACCGCCTGCCAGGTGCCCCGCCAGGTGCCGGTGACCTTGGAGGCGCCGGTGCGCGGCAGATACGGCACGTCGTGCTCCGTGATGCGCCAGCCCGCGTCGGCCGCGCGCACCACCATCTGCAACGGATAGCCGCTGCGTCGGTCGGTCAGCCCGAGGGCGAGCAGCGACTCACGGCGGGCCGCCCGCAGCGGGCCGAGGTCGTGCAGGCTCAGGCCCGTGCGGCGGCGCAGCATGCGGGCCAGCGCGAGATTGCCGGCCCTGGCGTGCGCGGGCCACGCGCCCCGCCCCTGCGGGCGGCGCCTGCCGAGCACCAGATCGGCTCGCCCGTCCGTCACTTCGCCGACGAAGGGGACGAGGAGCGAGGGATCGAGTGAGGCGTCGCAGTCGCAGAAGCACACGACGTCGGCCGTGGCGGCTGTCAGTCCCGCGTGGCAGGCGGCGCCGAAGCCGCGGCGCTGTTCGTGGACCACGGTCGCGCCCAGTGCGCGGGCGATGCCGGCCGAGCCGTCGGTGGAACCGTTGTCCACGACCAGGGCACGCCAGTCGGCCGGGATACGCGCCAGAACCCAGGGCAGGGCGTCGGCCTCGTTCAGGCAGGGGAGCACGACGTCGACGGAGGGGCGGGGACGCACCGCATCGATGTCCAATGGTGGAGGAGAGGTCGTCACGGCTTTCACCCTACGAGGATGAAGTTCGCGAATCGGTCAGAGTGTCCTTACGGAACGTGGACGTCAGGAGCAGGGGGTGTCCGCTGGGCGGCGCGGGGGCCGGGCTGGGTGCGACGCTGGGCCGCATGGAACAGCAGCCACACGAGCCGGGGCGACGGACGGCGGCACGCGTCCTGGTGGTCGACGACGACCCCACGGTCGCCGAGGTCGTCGCCGGATACCTCGACCGCGCCGGACACACCGTCGACCGTGCGGGGGACGGACCGACCGCACTGGCCCACGCCGCCGAGCACTGGCCGGACCTGGTCGTGCTGGACCTGATGCTGCCCGGCATGGACGGCCTGGAGGTGTGCCGCCGCATGCGGGCCCACGCCCCCGTACCGGTCATCATGCTCACCGCGCGCGGTGACGAGGACGACCGCATCCTCGGCCTGGAAGTGGGCGCCGACGACTACGTGACCAAGCCCTTCAGCCCCCGCGAACTGGTCCTGCGCGTCGAGTCCGTACTACGCCGCGCTCGGCCCGCGTCCGGAGCGGCCCCTCTGGCCCCGCTGCGCTCTGCGGGCCTGACCGTGGACCCGGCCGCTCGCCGCGCCACCAAGGACGGAGTCGAACTCGCCCTGACCCTGCGCGAGTTCGACCTTCTCGCTTTCTTCCTGCGCAACCCCGGCCGTGCCCACAGCCGCGAGGACCTGATGCGCGAGGTGTGGGGCTGGGACTTCGGCGACCTGTCCACGGTCACCGTTCACGTGCGCCGACTGCGCGGCAAGGTCGAGGACGACCCGGCGCAGCCTTGCCTGATCCAGACGGTCTGGGGAGTCGGCTACCGCTTCGACGCCCGAGCCACCTCGACCGACGGCGGCCGCACCGGCATCCAGGCCGACGGCGGCCTCACCCCAACCCCGGTCGTCGGGGACGAACCGCCCGCCCACCGCCGGAACGGGGAGGCGTGAGTATGCGTGACACCTTGCTCATCGCCCTGTTCGCGTTGGTCGGCGCCGTTGCGGCCGGTCTGTTGGGCGCGGTGGCGCTGTGGCTGCTGCGACGCCGCTCGCTCATCGCGTCTCTCACCGTGGTGGCCGCCGTCGCGGTGACCGCGATGCTCGCCGGCACCCTGGCGGTGGCGTGGGCGATGTTCCTCTCCTCGCATGACCTGTGGGTCGTCACCACGGTCGTCGCGATGGCGGCGGTCGTCTCGCTGGCCACCGCGCTGCTGCTCGGCCGCTGGGTCGTCGCCCGCAGCCGCGCCCTCCAGCTCGCCGCCCGCTCCTTCGGCGACGGCGGCTCCTTCACCGCGCCCGCCGGCCCTGCCACCGCGGAACTCGCCTCCTTGAGCGCCGAGTTGGCGGCGACGAGCGCGAAGCTCGCCGAGTCCCGACAGCGGGAGCGCGCCCTGGAATCCTCGCGGCGCGAACTCGTCGCCTGGATCTCCCACGACCTGCGCACCCCGCTCGCCGGGTTGCGCGCGATGGCCGAGGCTCTGGAGGACGGCGTCGCCGCCGATCCCGCCCGCTATCTCACCCAGATCCGCACGGAGGTCGAACGCCTCAACGGCATGGTCGGCGACCTCTTCGAACTCTCCCGCATCCACGCCGGAGCCCTCGCCCTCACCCCGTCCCGGATGTCCGTCTACGACCTGGTCGGCGACGCCCTCGCCGGGGTGTACCCGCTGGCTCACGAGCACGGGGTGCGTCTCGTCGGCGAGCGCGTCGAGCCCCTGCCCGTGGAGGTGGACGGCAGGGAGATGAGCAGGGTTCTCGGCAACCTCCTGGTCAACGCGATCCGCCGGACCCCCGCCGACGGCACCGTCATGGTGGCCGCCGAGCGGTCTCCCGACGGCGTGGTGGTGTCCGTGTCGGACGGCTGCGGAGGCATCCCCGAGGAGGACCTGCCCCGCGTCTTCGACACCGGCTGGCGCGGCACCCACGCCCGTACGCCCCCGGCGGGCGCGGGGCTCGGCCTCGCCATCGTGCGCGGGATCGTCGAGGCCCACCAGGGTCGCACCACGGTCCGCAACATCCCCGGCGGCTGCCGATTCGAGGTGGTGCTGCCCGCGGCCGCTTCTTGAACACGGACAGCACCACCGGTACCTGAGGGCGCGCGGACGCGCTGTCAGCGCCGGCCCACGCGCCCCAACACCCCGGCCTACGCGTCCCGCATTCCGGCCTGAGCGAACTCCCGCATGCCCTCCGTGAACCCGACCTCCGGCTTCCACCCCAGCTCCGAGCGCAGCCGCGACGAGTCCGCGGTGATGTGCCGTACGTCCCCGAGCCGGTACTCCCCGGTCACGACGGGCTCCGGACCGCCGTACGCGTCGGCCAGCGCCGCCGCCATCTCCCCGACCGTGCGCGGCTCACCGCTGCCGGTGTTGTACGCCGTGAGCGCCCCGGCCCGCACATCGGCCTTCAGAGCCATGACGTTGGCGCCGGCGACGTCCCGGACGTGCACGAAGTCCCGCCGTTGCCGACCGTCCTCGAACACCCGGGGAGCCCGGCCGTGCGCCAGGGCCGAGCGGAAGAAGGAGGCCACCCCGGCGTAGGGGGTGTCGCGGGGCATCCGGGGCCCGTAGACGTTGTGGTAGCGCAACGACACCGCCGTACCGCCCGTCGTCCGCGCCCACGCCGCCGCGAGATGCTCCTGGGCGAGCTTGGTCGTGGCGTACACGTTGCGCGGGTCGACCGGCGCGTCCTCCCCCACCAGCCCCGGTGCCAACGGGTCTGCGCACACCGGGCACAGCGGTTCGAAGCGGCCCGCCGCGAGATCGTCGAGCGAGCGGGGCCCGGGCCGCACCACACCGTGCCGCCCGCACTCGTATCGTCCCTCCCCGTACACGACCATCGACCCCGCCAGCACCAGCCGCCGCACCCCCGCGTCGGCCATGGCGGCCAGCAGCACCGCCGTACCCAGGTCGTTGCGGGAGACGTACTCTGGCGCGTCCGCGAAGCCGGTCCCCAGGCCCACCATCGCGGCCTGATGGCACACGGCGTCCACCCCGTCCAACGCCGCATCGACCGCCCGCCGGTCCCGTACGTCCGAGCCCGCGTCCACGGCCACGTCGAACACGACGGGCTCGTGCCCGCCCTCCGACAGCACATCCACGACATGGGACCCGATGAATCCGGCACCGCCGGTGACCAGTACACGCATACGGCCACGCTAGGGCGCACCGGACCGGCATCCCGCGCCCACGCCCGGCACGTCACGCTTCCGTAAGAGTGTGCGAGACCGAGCCGGACGTAAGGATTTCGTCATCGGCCGTCCCCACCCGAAGGGCCGCCCTTTGCGTTGAATGGACGGGGACGACGCAGGCTCACGGAACGGGAAGAGGGATGAGATGGGGCGCGGGCGGTTGGGGCCTTTGGTCGTAGGGGTGTTGGTGGCTGTGGTCGCGGGGGTGGGCGTGGGCCTGTACTGGTTCCAGCCGTGGAAGCTCTGGCAGGACGAGACAGTGACGGAGTCCCTGCCCGCCGTCGCGGAGCCCACCGGAACACCGGACGCGGCCGCCGACACGGCGTCGTCACCCTCCCCCTCGACACCGGTCTCCGGACCCGTGACGCTGGCGAGTGGTGATCTGATCAGCCACGAGCACACGACCTCGGGCAGCGTGAAGCTCGTACGGCTGGCCGACGGCGCGCATGTGGTCCGACTGGAGAACCTCGACACCAGCAACGGCCCCGATCTGCGCGTGTGGCTGACTGACGCACCGGTGAAGGAGGGGCGGGCCGGCTGGCACGTCTTCGACGACGGCGCATACGTCAGCCTCGGCAAGCTCAAGGGCAACAAAGGCAGCCAGAATTACGCCGTGCCCGAGAACGTCGACCTGTCCCACTACAGCAGTGTCAGCATCTGGTGCGACCGCTTCGACGTCTCCTTCGGCGCCGCCGAACTGGCCGACGCCTGACGGCACGGCCGGGGGCAGCGTGGGGTCACCACTGGGTGATGAGCAGCGCGTCCGGTTCGTGCTGCCGCCAGGCTTGAGTGAGACGAGCGAGGCTCGGTCGATGAAGCCCGGCAGCCCTCGGGTCTGCGCTTGTGATCGGTCGGCGGCGCCAGCAGACGCATAGGGCGGAGCGCGAGGGCAACCGGCCCCAGGTCGATCCGGGCGTCCATGTCCAGGAAGGTGCCGTACGGGTTGACGTTGGACCAGAACAGCGCGGTCATACCGCGCCAGTCCTCGTCGCTGAGCTTCTTCGCCCATGCCATCACCGCCGTACGGCGCAGCGACCGCCGGGCGCCCCTGCTTGCTGCCCAAACATCGCGATACCGTTCAAGCTCTGAGCGGGCCTCTGCTCAGTCTCTGAGCGGGTCCTCCGTTCAGTCTCTGAACAAGCAGTCAGGTGCGTTCACTCAGTGAACAGAACTCCGTTCACTGAGTGAACGCCGCTCCCGTTTCCTGAGTGAACAGCCGGGCCGCTGTGGGGCGGGAGTGTGCCGCTGGCGATGGTCGACCCGTCCGGCTCATTCCGATCAGTCTGCGCGTCGACGGGCGTGCGCAGGACACACCCACCGGACCCTGACTGACGGCACGCAGCCACCAGCCCTCTGCTCCGGTGTGCGCTCTCCGTTCACGGCGAGGCACTGGCGAGAGTCTTCCACGGCCTCGCCGACTGCCAGCTCCTCTCTCCCGTAGCCGCATCACGGGCCTGGCCCGGCGGGCCTCAACGATGCAGCAGGGTGTCACTCCGTACACCAGCGCGAACTGGAGCTTTGCGTATGCGACTTCCCCACCCCGGCGCTGATAAGTGGCGCAGGTCACATGAAATGCGTCTCAGTATTCGAGATCATTGGCTGATGGGCCGTCAGGATTCACCTTCGATGCCCATCTCGGTGGCCCACTTGGGCCACTTAGGGCACGCGGAGGGCACGCACCCCTAAAAATGGTCTAGACAACAAACAAACCCCAGGCCGCTGACCTGGGGTTTCATCATGGAGCGGGTGACGAGAATCGAACTCGCGCTCTCAGCTTGGGAAGCTGATGTTCTACCATTAAACTACACCCGCGTAAGACGCCGGTTCGTGCCGGTGTCGGAACGCGTCGTTACTTTACCTCATGTCGGGCCCCGCGTGCTGAACGCATGGGGCCCGGTGGTGTTTCCGGGGTGGGGACGGGGCTGCGGGGCGCGGGAGTTGGGGCGTACCGTGGAGGTGCGGAAGAGGGCCCGGGTGGGCCTTCGGCGGGATCGGAGTGCCGCCTGGAGGGCCGTCCCAATCATCCCGTAATGTGGCGGTTCCTCGTCAGGTCGGCGAAGGTCGACCGTCAGACGCGGCTCTTGGGGAAGGGACTCTTGGACTTGATGGAGCGCACCGTCGTCCGTTGTGCCGATGGGCACGTGTTCAGCACCGCTTCGTTCCCGATGCAGCAGGCCGAACGCCTCGGCCCCGGTCGGCTCATGCGCTGCCCACGCTGCGCCCGGTTGCGCAGTGTCGTACCCGTGGCTCTGGAAAAGCGGTAACGGCAGAAGCGGTAACGGCAGGAGCGGCAGCAGCAGTCGTAGCGACTCAGGCGCGCGGTTCGTCCGGCTGGTTAGGGACGGTCCGCGCGTCTTGCGTATCCTCGGGGCGTGCTTCTCTCAGACAAGGACATCCGGGCCGAGATCGACGCCGGACGGGTGCGGATCGATCCGTACGACGAATCCATGGTGCAGCCGTCGAGTGTCGACGTGCGTCTCGACCGCTTCTTCCGGGTGTTCGAGAACCACCGCTACCCGCACATCGACCCCTCCGTGGAGCAGTCCGATCTCACGCGGCTCGTCGAACCCGAGGGGGACGAGCCCTTCATCCTGCACCCCGGTGAGTTCGTGCTCGCGAGTACGTACGAGGTCATCACGCTCCCCGACGATCTCGCCTCGCGGCTGGAGGGCAAGAGTTCGCTGGGCCGTCTCGGGCTCGTCACCCACTCCACCGCCGGGTTCATCGACCCCGGGTTCTCCGGGCACGTGACCCTTGAGCTGTCGAATCTCGCCACGCTCCCCATCAAGCTCTGGCCGGGCATGAAGATCGGGCAGCTGTGTCTGTTCCGGCTCAGCTCGCCGGCCGAGTTCCCGTACGGCAGCGAGCGGTACGGCTCCCGCTACCAGGGGCAGCGCGGGCCCACCGCCTCCCGGTCCTTCCTCAACTTCCACCGGACGCAGGTGTGAGCATGTCCCAGGTCGTCCGCGAGAACCTCAGCTACGAGGCCTTCGGCACCGCCGTACGCGAACTCGCCCAGACCATCGCCGACGACGGGTACGAGCCCGACATCGTGCTCTCCATCGCCCGCGGCGGCGTCTTCGTGGCCGGCGGGCTCGCCTACGCCCTGGACTGCAAGAACATCCACCTCGTGAACGTCGAGTTCTACACCGGCGTCGGCACGACCCTCGACATGCCCGTCATGCTCGCCCCCGTCCCGAACGCGATCGACTTCTCCGACAAGAAGGTCCTGATCACGGACGATGTCGCCGACACGGGCAAGACGCTCAAGCTCGTCCACGACTTTTGCCTCGACGCCGTGGCCGAGGTCCGGTCCGCCGTGATCTATGAGAAGTCCCACTCCCTCGTGAAGTGCGAGTACGTGTGGAAGCGGACCGACGAGTGGATCAACTTCCCGTGGAGTGTGCTGCCTCCCGTGCACCGGTCGGGGGAGGCGTCCAAGGCGAACAGGGAAGCCCTCTGATCACGTCCGTGAGGCCGTGCCGCAGGCGGCGTCGTCGGTCTCCCGCAGGCGGGCGTCCATCGATGTGCTCCGGTCGTACGGGTCGACCTCCGGGCCCTCCGCCGGGTCCGACGTGGCGCGGTCCGCGCTGAAGCCGGGGGTGAGGTAGCCGGTGAAGGTGTCGCAGCCGCCGTTGGTGGTGTCGACCTTGTAGGAGACGAGGGAGAACGTGCCCGGCTCGATGATGATCTTCGCCGGGTCGTCCCAGCTCATCACGACCTCGCGGCGCACGATGGTGCGCGCGACCTCGTCGCTTCCCTCCGCCGCCCGCACCACCGGATAGACGTACGTGACATCGGTGGTCACCTCGACCGCGCCGCGCTCACCCTCCCGGTACGTGATCCGCCCCCGGGTCTTGACCACGTCCCCGACGAGCCGGACCTCCGTGTTCTCGAAGCGGCTGAACAGCAGCAGCGGATCGTTGTCACGGCTGGGCGCACGGAACGCCGTCGCCAGGAAATCCTGGACGTCCTGCTGATGAGGATTGATCGACGCGATCGCCCTTCTCGGGCGCTCCCCGCGCAGCACCCCGGGATCCAGACTGGACGCGGTGAGGAAGTCCCGGCTCTCCTGGAGCGCCCGCGCGACCTGCGCCTTGCTCATCCAGCCGGTCGCCCGTGCCTCGGGCAGTCCGATGCCCGCCGTCCCGTCACCCCACCGCACCGCGGGCGACCCCCTGAACGGCTCGTCCACGGTCGGGAGTTGGGCCGCCCCGTCCGCCGCCGGCGGCTGATCAGGACGTTCCGACTCCACGGCGAGCGGCGCGCCCCCGCCGTCCCCGCCGCCGAACCAGCCGACCACCCGCCCCGGCGCCACCGCCACGACCAGCAGGGCGACCGCGACCAGCAGACCGATCGCGTACCAGCCCTTGCCTCCCCGCCGCCGGGCCGGTGGCGGGGAGCCGCGCCACGGCTCCGGTCGCGCGGTCTCCTCCCGTAGCCGCCCCGCCACCATGCGGGCCCGCGCCGACGGTTCCTCGGGTGCGTTCGTGGTCCCCGCTTCGGATTCGCGAAGGAAGCGCTCCCATTCCTCGTCCGGTATGGACTCCCCACCCTTGCCGTTGCCCACGACCGGCCCCCGCCCCTCTCGTGCGACCGGCCCCTCCCCGGGGGCCGGTCATTTGTCTGTGCATCATCACACAGCCGGAATCGGCTCCATGGGCGGTCCGTGGACCGTGGCCGGCACGTGAGCAGTGGTCAGTCGGCCGGGAGGGCCCGGACGCCCCACCGCTCGAAGTCGTAGATGGTCTCGTTGACACGGAAGCCGTCGATGGCACCGATCCACATGAAGTCCCGGCCCTTGCCGACGGCGGCGCTGTAGAGGGTCGCCGGGGCGCCGCCGTCCTGCAGTGCTGTCTTCACCGCGGCGAAGGTGCACTGAGCTGCCTGGGTGCAGCCGGTCGCGGTGGCCGCCGCCGCGTTCGTGAGGTACCAGTAGCCGCTCGTGGCGGCGTCGAGGTACGGGCTCCAGCGGTTCGTCACCGGGGAGGCAGGCGGCACCCACACCAGCGTGGAGTAGTTGATGCCGTCGTTCGGGGCGGCCAGGTTCGGGTCGATCTCGAACCTGATGTTCGGCATGTTCGGCTGGCCCCCGCCGTAGCCGACGTTCTCGCCCGTCTGGAACACGTGGAAGCCGACCTCTTGCAGGCCCGCCACCGACTTGCCGTAGAAGTCGATCTCGTTGCCGAAGTCGACCTTCTCGCTGGGGGTGGCCAGGGTGGTGGACTTGTCCGCCACCGCGATACCCAGGCTGCCCCGGCCGTACGGCGGGCGCTGCGCCGCGCTCGGCGCGTCGAACGAGCCGAACGGGCCGTTGCGCAACTCGGCCACGGGCGAGCCGATCGTGTTGCGGGTGATCACACCCCAGTGGTCCGAGGGGCGGGACTGTTGGCCGTTCTCGTCCCCGTGGCCGTCGGCCGACGCGCTGCCGGGGAGGATCGCGGTGGACAGGGCGACGAGCAGTGTGGCCAGGAGCACCGTTCCCCGGCGGATGCCAAAGCGAGCTTTCACACGCACTCCTTGTGGAGGTGTTCAGGGTTCAGGACTCGGTCACGTTATCTGACGGTATGTGAATAAATGATGATGATTCATTGCGAAATCGTGTATTTAGTTCATTTGCGGGCATACGGCAGGGCCCCGGCGCAGCGACTGCGCCGGGGCCCTGCCCTACGAGAGGCTCCCCTAGAACGTGCCCAGCTTGATCAGCGAAAGGATCGCCACCAGCTGGATCGCCGAGGCGCCCAGCGCCTTCGGCCAGGGGAGGTCGTGGGACTTGGAGACCATCAGGGTCAGCAGGGCGCCCGCGGCGACCCAGGTGATCCAGCCGAGGATCTGGACGAACGAGGCGTCGCCGCCCGCGAACATCGCGACCACCAGGCGCGGCGCGTCCGTCAGGGCCATGATCAGCATGGAGAGGCCGACCGTGGGCTGCCAGGCGCCGTCGCCGCCGAGCTGGCGGGCCAGGGTGTGGGTGACCACGCCGAGGACGAAGGTGCTCACCACCATCGTCACGGCCGTGACCAGGACGATCGGCACGGCGTTCGAGAGCGTCGCGTTGATCGCGTCCTCGCGGGCGCCGTCGAACCCGAAGACGGCCAGCAGGCCGTACAGGAACGACACGATCAGGGCCGGGCCCCACACCGAGTGGTCGCGCATCACCAGGAACGTCTGGTTCGGGCTGGTGACGATGCCCTTGAGGAGCGCCTTCCAGGGCAGCCGCGGGCCGATCGGGGCCGCCGGGGCGTTGCCCGCGCGGTAGGTGTCGCCCTGCTGGTACGGGTCCTCGCCGACGGCGAACATCTGCGTGTGCCCCGGGTTGTTGGCCGCGTACGGGTCCACGCCGCCGTGCGGTTGCCCGCCGTCGTCGCCGAAGTACTCCGGCTCGCCGTGGTCGCCCTGGCCCCCGTAACCGCCGCGGTGCCCGCCGCCGTGCGTCTGCGGCCAGCCGCCCTGACCGCCGCCCCGGGCACCGCCGTACGGCGGCCCGGGGGGCGTCTGGGGGTAGCCGTACGACGGGCCGCCGGCCTGCGGGGCCTGCTGTCCGTACGGAGGGTTGTGCGGTCGCGCTTGAGGAGCGCCGTTGTCCCGGCCGCGTCCGATCCTGAATCCAGCCACGTCATCGAACGTACCTGGTCCCGGGCGACCGCGTGCCGGGCCGGGGGCAACCGGCCCGGCTTTGCGGCCGAGCTGTGACATCCCCTAAGGGATCGTCAGGGGCGGGTGAGGGGCGGCCGAGGGGTCCACCGGGGGACGCGTTCCCGCAGGCCCGCACGGGTCTCGGCGTGAGGCACAGTGGCTGCTCAGTGGCTGCTCAGTGGCTGCTCAGTGGCTGCTCGGCGGCTGCTCAGTGACTGCTCAGGTACCTGCCGTACGACAGTGCCGACGACGGGGACGGCAGGCCCAGCTTCTTCGGGGTGAGGGCGACGGAGCCGGTGACGGAGGTCTTCGGGAAGACCCAGACGCCGCCCGACTTCGCGTTCTCGCCCGGGGCGCCGACGGCCGTGTCCGGGGTGCCGTCCTTGTCGTAGTCGCCGGTGGCGACGGCCGTGCCGAAGGCGTCGTTCGTCTCCGCGACACCGGGGACGCGGGGGCGGTCCTGGTGGTAGGGGACGGAGGTCGCCTCGCCGTACTTGTCGACGAGGCCGCCGGCGTGTCCCAGCAGCAACGTGGCCGCGCCCGCCGCCCTGCGGGTGCCGATGGCCTCGCCGGGGGCGCCCGCGACCAGGTCGTCACGGCCGTCGCGGTTCCAGTCCAGTACGGCGAGGGAGGCGCCGAAGCGGTCGCCGTCCTCGGCGACGCCGTACACGCCGACCGTGTCCTGGTTGAGGGTCTGGGAGCGCAGACCGAAGGAGCCCTTCGCGTCGCCGTACTCGATGTGGATGCCGCCGCCCTTGGCGTACGACTCCGGGCCGCACGGGTCGTCGATGTTCTCGTCGGCGATCTCCCGGCACTCACCGAGGGCCAGGTCGTCCAGGCCGTCGCCGTCGAAGTCGCCGACGGCGAGCGCGGAGGCGGCGCCGTTGTCGGAGTTCCAGGTGTTGGCCATCCGGCGTTCGGCCTCGTCCCACGTCCACAGCCGTACGTGCGACTGGGTGGAGGGGGCGTTGATCGTGTGGTAGGCGAGGGCGAGGTCGTCCGTGCCGTCGGCGGTGAAGTCGCCGGTGGCCAGGAGCGGGGCCCGGCCGCCCATCGGGGTGGCGAGGACGGTGGTGACGACGAGGTTCTCGCCGTTGTCCACGGCCGCGCGCATGACGACCTTGTCCCGGCCGCCGATCACGAGGTCCCGGCCGCCGTCGCCGGTCAGGTCGGCCGCCGCGACCGACCAGCCGTACGCCGACCTCGCCGAGGGGCCGAGCAGGGCGTTGGATCCCGGGCCGGTGCCGTGCTTCGCGCCGCCTACGACGACCACCGCGCCCGCGTCCGCGCCGCGGCCGTCGACGTCCTCGCCGGGCGCGCCGACGATCAGCTCCGCGAGTCCGTCGCCGCTCAGGTCCCGCAGCAGGACGGACGCGCCGAAGCGGTCGCCCGCCTCCGGGCTGCCGGGGACCTCGGCGGTGGCCTGGCTGACGCGGATGCTCCCGTACCGGCCGAGGCCCTTGGCCCCGCCCCAGACGAGGTTCACATAGCCGGCCTTCGCCTTGCCGCTCACGGTCCCGTCGGGGACGCCGACGGCCAGGTCCGCGTAGCCGTCGCCGTTGAAGTCGCTGGTCAGGGGGGTGGTGTCGGCGGCGGGCCGGGCGGTCGCCGGGTGCGGGACGAGGGCCAGCGCGAGTGCTGCCGTGGCCGCGGTGGTGGCGGCCAGGGCGTACGTCCGTCTGTGCACGGGGGGCTCCAGGTGATGGCCGGATATCGGGGTGGGTGCTGGCTGGTTCACCTGTGTGACACCTGGAGGCCTCGTGGGGTTGTGCGGGCGGGGTCGGGGACCGGGACCGGGGTCGGGACCGAGAGCCGAGGGCTACGACCAGAACTCGCTCTCCTTGTCCAGGTCCTCCTGGCACTCGTCGATGTCCGTCATCCTGTCGCCGACGATCCGGAAGACGAGGCAGCCGTTCTGCTCGATCCGCCTGCCGCCCCGCTCGGCGGTGTACCGGTGCACGGAGACCGCGTGGCCCCGGCCGTCCACGCAGATGTGGCTGAGGTCGACGCTGAAGGTTCCGCCGGTCTCCTCGAAGAGCCGCTGGTAGAGGCCGATGATCGAGTCCTGGCCCTTGTAGTCGCCGGACAGGAGGTGGCTGCCGGGGACGTGGTGGGTGCAGTCCGAGGCCATCAGGCCGCGGAGGGTGTCCATGTCGCCCCGGGAGAAGGCTTCGTAGCCCTTGCGGACGAGCGCTGCGTTCGGGTGTTCGGTCATGGGGATCGCCGGCCTTTCCGGGTTCTGTAAGTAATCTTCCTTTTGTTCGATTATCGTCCCGGTTGGGGTGCTTCGCAGGCTGGCCAGGGCGAGGTCAGGGCTGGGTGCGGGCCAGGAGGAGGAGCTGGTTGGAGGTCGGTTGGCCCACGGCGTGGGGGTCGAGCGCGGCCAGGCTCTGCCATGCGAGCCGCAGGGCTTGCACGGCTTCCTCGTCGGTGCGGCGTGCTCGCAGGAAGGCGATGGTGGCGAGCAGGGCTGAGCGGACGCAGGCCAGCGTCCGACGGCCTGAGGGAGACCTCCGGTCACGCATCGAGGTGAGAAGTGCGACCGCCCTGTCCAGAATGACCAGCGCCGAAGCGGGCCGGTCGCTGCTGTACTGAGTCGCCCGCAGGCGCAAGCCGAGTGCGCGGAGGTAGGTGGCCGGATCCTCCGGTGGATTCGGCGACGGCATCGCGGGGGCATCGGTCGCCATGGCTGTGAGGAAGTCGTCGAGACTCGCGAGGCCCCAGTCCCGTCCGGGGACGCGATCCCGTCCGGGGACGCGATCCTGTTCGGAGCGGCGGTACCACCAGGCGTCGGCCAGAGCGGAGAACGCGATGGATGCGAGGCTCAGCTCCCCGGTGGCGGGGTCGTCGTCGAGGCTGAACGTCAGGTCGAGGGTGGAGGAGAGGCTGAAGGGATCGTCGACGTCGGAGAAGACGCGGTGGAGGGGCGGGATGTTGTTCAGCCCGAGATCGAGGGCGCCGTCGAGATTGACGGCGAGGGGGAACGCGGCCTCGACCGCCAGGGGGAGGTCGAGGTGCGGTACGAAGGTGCCGTTGGGGCCGCGGCTGAGGCCCGGGTCGAGTTCCAGGGCGCGAGCCAGGGCGTCGTCGTAGGCCTGGGCGAGGGCGATGGTGAGCGCGCCCCTCTGGGCGTGGATGGTGGGGCCGGAGCTGACCCCCCGGGCCACCGCGTTGGCGAGGTCTGGAGCGACGGCGAAGGCGGGTTCGACGGCGTGGATCAGATTGAGAGCCTGGGCGAGTGCTTTGTGGATGTCCAGAGGGCTGGGCCCGCGGAGAGCCGGGAGGGAGTCGCCCCGGACGCTCAGGTGGGCTCGGGCGTGGTCCAGGGCCAGGGCGAGGGTGAGCAGGAGAGGAAGCTCCAGCGGTGCCAGGTCGGGGGAGCCGGGGATGTCCTCGGCATGGGTGATCCCGGTGAGGAGGACCCTGGTCCAGGTTTCGATGTGGGTGCGCTGCCCGGCCGGGATCGCCAGGAGCCGGATGAAGGGCATGAGGCTCTGGCGGTCGGCGACCGGGAGCAAGCGAGGTGACTCAGGGCTGGCACGGTAGGGCCAAGGGGCTCTGTCAGGCTGGTGGAGGACGGTGCGCTCGGCGTGCCGGGCCCAGAAGGTGTGGCGGGCCAGGGCGACGGACGTGGCCGTGGCGGGGCCGTGTAGTTCTTCCGGTGTGGGCAGCCGGTAGCCGGTGTCCCCGGTGACGGTGTTGAGCCAGGCGACGAAGCGTTCGGCGTCGCCCGCCTGCATGCCCACCACGGACCGGTTGTCGGCCTGGAGCGCGTCTGTGGCAATGCGGTTGTCATGGTGGCGTCCGTCCGCCCTCTCCTCCCGGACAAACTGCCGGTACACACCTTGGGGAACGGGCCGTGCGCACAGGGCCGTGGTGTCGTTGATCCGGATCGTCTCTCTCAGGCTTCTGGTGGCCAGAACTCCGACGAGAAGGCGCCGCCGGGCGGCGTCCGTGGGGTCTGTGGGGTCGTCCGCCTGCGCGGTCGCGATCTCGTCGACGCGTTCTCGGACGTCCGGGTCGACAGTCCTGGCCTGGTCGACGCAGTCGAAGGCCAGCGCCAGGGCGGGAACGGTGTTGCGGTCCAGGCAGGCGGTGATGACAGCGGTGGCGTCGTTGGAGGCAGACCAGAGGAGGATGGTCTCGCGCCACCAGGGGTCGTCGACATGGGTCGTCAGTGCGGTGGCGTCGGTCCGCGAGCCGCTGAGCTGGGCCGCCGCCAGGTACTCCTGCAGGGTCAGGTGGGCGAAGCCGTACACGCCGTGTTCGCGTTCGACGAGCAGGCCGCTCTTGCGTGCCTCGGTCAGGAACACCTCCGCGGTCACCGTGCCGGGGACCTGGCGCAGCGGTCGGCGGATCGCCGTGGCCGCGTCACGCACCGGCCAGTCCCGGACCCGGGCCCTCATCATGGCCAGCGCCAGGTGCTGCGCGACATGCTGCTTGTGGGTGCCGCCGAGGCCGGTGGCGTCGGTCAGGCCGCGGGCCTCGGCGCGGCGGTGGAGCAGTACGTCGCACATCTCCGCGTACAACTCGGCTCGACTGCCCGGTAGTTGGCCACGGTAGCGATGGACGTTCGCGGTCATGGTCAGCAACAGCGGGTTGGCCGCCAGGTCGTACAGCGCCGGTTGACCGCGCAGCCGGGTCAGCAGGTCGGCGGCGTTCCTGTCCGCGATGGCGCGTATCTCCCGTTCCGTGCCCTGCCGGGCCCGGCTCTCCGTCGCGAACGACCACTGCCGCAGGAAGAGTTCGATCTGCCGCCAGGTGAAGCGCCGTACCTGGAGCACCTCCGCTCCCGGCAGCGGATTCGTCTCGTAGCCGTGCGGGCGGGACGTCACCACGTAGACGTTGTCGGGATGGCGCTGGATCTGGCGGGCGACCCAGGCCACGACCCGGTCGCGGTCCGCCCGGTCGGCGACCTCGTCCAGTCCGTCCAGGAGTACGACACAGCCGCCGCGGTCGAGTCGTCGGTCCAGCCAGCGTGCCGAGACCTTGCCCTCGATCCAGCCGGCCGAGACCGCCACCGTGCCGAGCGTGGGAGGCTCGTCGGCCAGCAGAGTGGCGGCGTGGTCGCGGAGGTACAGCAGCACCGGCAGTCGGCGCCTCCGCGGCCGCCAGCGGTGTTCGCACAGCCCAAGGGCCGTGTTGCGGGCCAGCGTCGTCTTGCCGGAGCCCGGGCCGCCGATCACCGCCAGCACCCGGGACGCCGCATCGCGTTCGGCGTCCCGGAGCACCGACTCCAGGCTTCGGCGTTCCCCGCCGGACACCGAACCCAGATACGGCTCCCGCGTGGCGTTGTGCAGGGGCTGGGGTGCGACGCTGACGTCCACGTACACCTGGCGCATCCGGAACACGAACTCGCTCTGCGTCGCGATGCCGACCGTCTCCATGTCCCGGACGCTGGCGTGGAGTTGGCGGAGGTAGACCCGGCGACCGCCGTGTGGGGTGGCGTCGCCCGTGGCGGCGGGGAGGGCCGCCTCCGAGAGCAGCAGGCTCAGGACGCCGAAGCCGAAGGCGGCGTACATCCAGGTCCAGCTGAGTCTGCCGTCGTTCAGCACCTGGTTCGTCGCCACGCCGAACGAGAGCAACAGCCCTGCGCCGCCCAGGATTCGGAGCACCTTGCGTACTCCCGTCATCCCCACCCCCGTGTTGCTCGGTCGTCAGTCCGGTTTCGTCTCCGTACCCAGTTCACACCAGATGTACTTGCCGTCCGTCCCGTTCACCGTGAACCACCCCCAGTCGTCCGCGTAGGCCTCGACGAGGTGGAGGCCTCGGCCGGAGGTGCCCGTCTCGGTGGGGGTGGTGGCCTTCGGGGGTGTCGGGTCCGTGTCCCAGGCGCCGAGGCGGAAGGAGTGGCCGGACTGGCGGAGCTTCAGGGCCGCCGGGCCGGTGGTGTGGAGGAGGGCGTTGGTGAGGAGTTCGGAGGCCAGCAGCTCCGCCGGTTCGAGGAGGGCGGGGAGGGTGTGGGTGGTGAGGATGTCGCGGAGCGTGCGGCGGCTGATGGCCACGGCTCGGGGGTCGTGGGGGATGTAGAGGGTGTACTCCCAGGCGTCGGGCATGGGGGGCTCCCGGTGAGGCGTACGGAGGGGTGGGGGCGCTGGGGTGGCGGGCGGTGGCTCTGTCGCCGCCGCCGTGGCAGGGCGGGGCGGTGCGCTTCCGGGGTCCCGGAGTTCCGCAGCGTGTGCGTCGCGTCACTGAATGTAGGGGTGAATACTCACCCCGGTCAAGCGGGACTGGGATACTGGTGCCTCCAACTGTCGGGAGGGAAGGGCCACATGCCGGCCAGGAGCATCGTCACCGCACGCCAGGCGCGGCTGGGCGCCGAGCTGCGCAAGCTGCGGGAACGGAGGGGCCAGTCGATCCGGGAGGCGTCGGATGCCATGGGGATCGCGCAGAGCAAGATCTCCATGATGGAGTCGGGCAATGTCGGAGTGAGTGCCGAGCGCGTGCGGTACCTGGCCGGGCAGTACGCCTGTGACGACGCCGCCCTCGTCGAGGCCTTGGTGGCCATGGCGACCGAGCGCGGGCGGGGCTGGTGGGAGGAGTACCGGGGGCGTGTGCCGTCGGGGTATCTCGATCTGGCGGAGCTGGAACACCACGCCGCTCACCTGACCAACTTCGAGTGCGTGCACATTCCCGGGCTGCTCCAGACCGAGGGGCAGGTGCGGGCGATCTTCGAGGGCTCGGTGCCGAGGCTTTCGGAGGAGGGGCTGGAGACTCGGGTGGAGTTCAGGTTGCGTCGGCAGCGGGCTCTGGAGGGTGTCCGGTACCTGGCGTTGGTGCATGAGGCGGCGCTGCGGATCAGGGTGGCCGACCGGAAGGTGGCCAGGGAGCAGCTGTCGTATCTGTTGGAGAGCGAAGTCGTGGTGCGTGTCGTGCCGTTCGACGTGGACGGCTTCGCCGGGGTGGTCGATCCGGTGGTGTACGCGGGCGGTCCGGTTCCGCTGCTCGACACCGCCATGGTGGACAGCCAGCACGGCAGTGCTTTCCTGGACGCGGAGGCTCAGCTCGTGCGATACCGGGAGGTGCTGCGCAAGGTGGAGGCGGCGGCGTTGGAGGTCGTAGAGTCCCGGGAGTTGATCCACCGACTCGTACGAGAATGCTGAGGGGTCAGGGCATGGCGGACGGCATGGTGTGGCGGAAGTCCTCGTTCTCCAGCGGCGGTGATGCGGCCAACTGCCTTGAGATCGCCGCCCATCGCGAAGTCCTCCACCTCCGCGAAAGCGAAGAGCCCGGCCGGGTGGTGCGCTCCACCCCCGCCGGGCTCGCCGCCCTCATACGTGCGATACGTGAGACACGCACGCCGCGTTACTGAAGCATCCCCCCGATGATGTCCCCGTTCACCGACTCCGTGCCCGTCGTCGTCGCGCCCTTCGACGAACCCCGCAGCAGCAGCGAGCCGTTGTACCCCGCGACGTACAGGTCCGCGTGGCCGTCGCGGTCGGTGTCGCGGAGGCGGACCGTGTGGCCGAGGGATTCGTCGGCCAAGGGGCCGGGGACGCCGGGGCTGTTGCGGGCGAACCACTGGGAACCCTTGCCCGTGAGGCCCGACTTGGTGCCGTAGAGGACGTGGACGCCGCCGGCGTACTCCTGCGTGCCGATCTTCTCGCCGTACGCGCCGACCGCAAGGTCGCGGTAGCCGTCGCCGTTCACGTCACCGGCGGAGACCGACGCGCCGAACCAGTCGTCCCGCTCCGCGCCGCCCGCGACCCCGGCGGAGTTCTGGGTGAAGCGGGCGCTCGTCGACGGGCCGGACGAGCCGCCGTACCACACCGACACGCGGCCCTTGCCCCGGTCGTGGATCTCGGTGCCGATGGCGATGTCGCCGTAGCCGTCCTTGTCGAAGTCGGCGATGACGCCGTCGCCGCCGCGTACGGCCTGGCCGCCGTTGCCGTTCTGGCGCTCCAGGCGCAGCGTCTTGCCCGGGTACAGCTTGGCCTTGCCGCCCTTGACGAACCAGGCGTCGGAGGCGATGTACGTGTCGCTGACGACGTCGGCGATGACCACGAGGTCGGTCTTGCCGTCCTTGTCGACCTTGCCGGCGATCAGGGCGGTGGCCCAGAAGGACGCGTTCTCCTTGTCCAGGACGGTGACCGAGCCCTTCACCCCCGACTTCGTGATCGCGCCTCGGTAGACGTACGCCTTGCTGTCGCGGACGAGGGCCAGGTCCTGGTGGCCGTCGCCGTTGAAGTCGCCGGTGGCGAGGTCGGCGGCGCGGCCGGAGACGCCCTTCGGGCCCTTGAACGGGACGGTCGTGCCGCCCGACAGGCCCTTCGCCGAGCCCCAGAGGACGGTGACCGTGCCCTTGTCCTTGTATGTGCCGACGTTCTCGCCGTTGGCGGAGACGGCGAGGTCGCCGTACCCGTCCTTGTCGAAGTCCGCGGCCGTGCGCACCTCACCGAAGAAGTCGTTCGCCTCGTCGGCGCCGGGGACGCCCGCGCTCGCCTGGTCGATGAACTGCGTCTTCGTACCAGGGCCGTTCGCCGTGCCGAAGGTGACCAGGATGCCGCCGCCCTTGCTGGCGTCCTCCGGGCCGTAGGAGTAGACCGCGTAGTCGCGGTGACCGTCGCCGTTGAAGTCGTCCGCGTACTTGGCGGGCGCGGCGGCGGCG
Organism: Streptomyces phaeolivaceus; assembly: GCF_009184865.1. Taxonomy (NCBI): domain Bacteria; kingdom Bacillati; phylum Actinomycetota; class Actinomycetes; order Kitasatosporales; family Streptomycetaceae; genus Streptomyces; species Streptomyces phaeolivaceus. Next base: position 5,584,622 of record NZ_CP045096.1, read on the forward strand.
GGCGTGGCCAGGGCGAGCGGGGTCAGGCCGGAGGCGAGGAGGCCTGCGGCCAGGAGGAGGGGGCGAGTGCGCAAAGCGGCTCCAGGGAGGGGGTGAGGGGGAGGAGGCGTACGTCGGCGTGTCAGCCCGCGAGTACGTCCCCGAAGTACGCGTCGCCCGAAGGGCCGCCCACGGTCGTGCCGTTGAAGGACTTCGCGCCGGTGCCCGTGACACCGGACCTGCCGGACTTCAGGGTCCAGACGGCACCGTCGGCGGAGTTCTCGGCGTAGGCGCCCGCGACCAGTTCCGCGTAGCCGTCGCCGTTGCTGTCGGTGAGGCGGACGGCCGCGCCGAAGTAGTCGTACGACTCCGCCGCGCCGGGGACGCCCGAGGTGTTCTGCGAGTAGGACTTGGCGCCGCTGCCGGTGAGGCCGGACTTCGCACCGCGCAGGACGACGACGGCACCGGCGTGCTGCTTCCCGCCGACGGTCTTCTGGGGGACGCCGACCGCGATGTCGGTGTACCCGTCGCGGTTGACGTCTCCCGCGGACAGGCTCCAGCCGAACCTGTCGTTCCGCGTCGCGGTGCCGGGCACGCCCGCGGTGTTCTGGCCGATCCGGACCGGGGTGCGGGAGCTGATGCCGGTGGCGCTGCCGTAGGTGACCGTGATCGCGCCGCCGAGGCCGCCGTTCGGCTCGTCGGTCGACTTCTCCATGAAGTTGCCGGTGACGATGTCGCCCCGGCCGTCCTTGTTCACATCGGCGATGACGGCGTCGTAGCCGCCGGCGACCTTGGGGCCCGCCTTGAGGCCGGAGGCGGAGCCCTTGTAGAGGACGCTGCGCGTGCGGTAGCCGTTCTTGATCTCCTGCTGGCCCATGACCAGCAGATCCGTCGTACCGTCGCCGGTGACGTCGCCCGCGACGATCTTGTCGGTGTTGATGCCGGTCTGCTCGTACGTGTCGATGCCGACGAGTCCCGTCGCCTTGCCGGTGCGGGAGATCGGGCCCTTGAAGATGTTCAGCCCGGGGAACGCGAGGTTGGCGGCGGCCAGGTCGGTGTCGCCGTCGCCGTCGAAGTCACCGGTGGCCACGGACCAGCCCAGCTCGTTGCGGTTCTCGGGGAGGGGCGAGGTGATGTCGGTCGCCGTCTTGATACCGCTCGCGCCGCCCCACAGGACGGTCAGGGCGCCCGAATCGCCGGACGAGCCGAGGCTGCGGCCGTGCGCGCCCACGATCAGGTCCGTGTAGCCGTCGCCGTCGAGGTCGCCCGTGGTCAGCCGGTCGCCGAAGTAGCCGGACGACTGCGGGGAGCCGGGCACACCGGCCGTGGCCTGGCTGATGATCTGGCGCTTGGCCGTGCCGAGGCCCTTCGCGGTGCCGTAGACGACCGCGACATAACCGGCCCCCTTCTTGCCGGAGACCTTGGCGATGGGAGCGGCGATCGCGAGATCGCGGTGGCCGTCGCCGTTGAAGTCGCCGGAGAGACCGGAGGGCGCCGCCACGGCGGTGGCCGGGAGCGCGGTGAGCAGGCCGGTGGTGAGGGCGGCGGTCAGGAGGAGGGAGCGAGTGCGCAAGGCGGACTCCAGAAACGAGGAGAGGGAGGAGGGGGCGCGTGGCGCGCGGACGGGGCCCGCAGCTTGTCGGCTGCGGGCCCCCTCCACAGGCTGTGGAGTACGTCGGTCCGTGCTCAGTTGGCCGCGTTCGCGCCGAACACCGGCTGGCCGGACGTGGAGACGCCGACCGCGGACGGGGCGAGGGAGCGCGAGCCGGTCGTGGTGATCTTCGTGCCGTTGGAGGGCAGATAGACCACGGAGCCGTTGAAGTCGTTCTCGCCGTACGCCCCGGCCGTCAGGTCGGCCTTGCCGTCGCCGGTGACGTCGGTGAGCTTGACGTCGCTGCCGAAGAGGTCGTCCTTCTCGTCCGAGCCGGGGACACCGGCCGTGGACTGCGCGAAGTACTGGTAGCCGGAAGTGGTGTTCAGGCCCGACTCGGTGCCGTACAGGATGGTCAGGGCGCCCGCGTTGACGACACCGCCGAGGTTCTCGCCGGGGGCGCCGGCCACCAGGTCGGTCATTCCGTCGCCGTTGATGTCGCCGAGGGACAGCTCGCTGCCGAACCAGTCGCCGCGCTCGGAGGAACCCGGCACGTTGCCGCTGTTCTGCGTCACCGCGACCGTGCTGCCCGGCCCGTCGGCGGTGCCGTGGACGACGTGCACCTTGCCGCCGGTGGACGACTCGGGCACGGAGGGCTGGCTGCCGTCCTTCGACGGGTCCCAGTCCTGGCCGGTGACGATGTCGCCGAAGCCGTCGCCGTTGATGTCGCCGATGCCGGTGATGATGCCGCGCTTCAGCTCCTGGGCCCCGGACGCGCTCAGACCGGAGGCGGTGCCGGGCACGTACCAGTTGGTGTTGTAGTGGTAACTGCCGTCGGTCTCGTAGCCGTTGACGACGATGTCGGTGCGGGTGTCGCCGTTGACGTCGCCCGCGGAGAGCACCAGCGTGCCGGTGCCGTTGCCGGAGAGGATGTCGGTGGTGAAGCTGTAGCGGCCCGCGGCCGTACCCGACTTGCCGATGCCGCCCTCGAAGACGTACACCCGGTTCGACGAGGAGCCGACCGCGAGGTCCTCCTTGCCGTCGCCGTCGAAGTCGCCGGAGGCCAGCGCGGTGCCCCAGTAGTCGTGCGAGGAGACCGCCGGGTCCTTGACGGTGGTGGCGCCGGACAGGCCCTTCGCCGAGCCCCAGACGATGAGGACCGTGCCGCCGTCGGTGTCGCCGTCGACGTCCTCGGCCTGCGCGGACACGGCCAGGTCGTCGAAGCCGTCGTCGTTGTAGTCGCCGTACGCGCTGACCCAGCCGAAGGCGTCGTTCTTCTCCGCGCTGCCGGGTACGCCGGTGGTGTTCTGGCTGATGGTGGTGCGCTTCGACGAGGTCACTCCGCTCGCCGAGCCGTACAGGGCGACGATCTGACCGGCGCCGCTCTTGCCGCCCACGGTGGCGTTGCCCGCCGAGTACGCGACGTCGCCGAAGCCGTCGCCGTTGAAGTCGGCCACCGGCTGGTGGACCGAGTCGGCCGCCGTCGCCGTCACGGCCGAGAAGGTGAGCAGACCGCCGGTCAGCGCGACCGCGGAGGCCGTCGCGAGGGCGAGTCGCAGGTGCTTGTGCATGCGGGAATCTCCTGCTGCATGCGGGACGCCTGGCAGACGTCCGCGTCGATGGGGTGCCCGTCCCGCCCCGTTCGCCCGGAGTTCTCCAGGGCGTGGGGCGGCGTTGGCTAACAGGAGACCGACGAGGTGGCGGGAGGGTTGTACGTGAGTTCGAAGAATTTCTGGGGCGGGTGAGGCGGGTGAGGCGGGTGAGACGGGTGGGGCGGGGTTCGCTCGTCGGACAGCGACTGTTCGAACGTTCTCCGGGGGCCGTGCGTCTGCGGTGCGAGACATCGATGGACGAGTTCGAGGAGACACGACGATGAGCGGTACCCGTGCACGGAGCGCCCTGGCCCGGCGAGGCCGACGCGACGGCTGAGCCGGCCACCTTCCCGGCGTACGCGGTCAAGGGGCTGGACCCGGCCGACGCCATCGCGATCCGTCTCTACGCCGACGAGGAGCCGTTCTTCATGGTGCGCATGGACGGCGACCTGCCGCCGGAGGTCGAGAAGCTGATCCCGGCCGGGGAGCGCTGACACGGCGACGCCCCCGGTCCGGAGGGGACCAGGGGCGTCGAACGGCCGTTGTGCCGGGCCGGGGTCACTTCACCGGCTGGGTCTCCGGCTCGCTCTCCGCCTCCGCCGTGCCGGCCGGGGGCTCCCCCTCGTCCGGCACGGGCGTCTTGACGGACTCCAGCAGCAGCTGGGCGACGTCGACGACCGTGATGGACTCCTTGGCCTTGCCGTCGTTCTTCTTGCCGTTCACGGAGTCCGTGAGCATGACCAGGCAGAACGGGCAGGCGGTGGAGACGATGTCCGGGTTCAGCGAGAGCGCCTCGTCGACGCGCTCGTTGTTGATGCGCTTGCCGATGCGCTCCTCCATCCACATCCGCGCGCCGCCGGCGCCGCAGCAGAAGCCGCGTTCCTTGTGGCGGTGCATCTCCTGCTGGCGCAGGCCCGGGACGGCGGACATGATCTCGCGCGGGGGCGTGTAGATCTTGTTGTGGCGGCCCAGGTAGCAGGGGTCGTGGTAGGTGATGAGGCCCTCGACGGGGGTCACCGGGATCAGCTTGCCCTCGTCGATGAGGTGCTGGAGCAGCTGGGTGTGGTGGATGACCTCGTAGTCGCCGCCGAGCTGCGGGTACTCGTTGCCGAGGGTGTTGAGGCAGTGCGGGCAGGTGGCGACGATCTTCTTGGCCGACTTCGGCTTCTTGGTGCTCTCGTCCTCGTCGTCCTCGCCGAACGCCATGTTCAGCGCGGCGACGTTCTCCATGCCGAGCTCCTGGAACAGGGGCTCGTTGCCGAGGCGGCGGGCGGAGTCACCGGTGCACTTCTCGTCGCCGCCCATGATGGCGAACGTGACGCCCGCCATGTGGAGCAGCTCCGCGAAGGCCTTGGTGGTCTTCTTGGCGCGGTCCTCCAGGGCGCCGGCGCAGCCGACCCAGTACAGGTACTCGACCTCGGTGAGGTCCTCGATGTCCTTGCCGACGACCGGGACCTCGAACTCGACCTCCTTGAGCCACTCCAGGCGCTGCTTCTTCGCCAGGCCCCAGGGGTTGCCCTTCTTCTCCAGGTTCTTGAGCATCGTGCCCGCCTCGGACGGGAACGCGGACTCGATCATCACCTGGTAGCGGCGCATGTCGACGATGTGGTCGACGTGCTCGATGTCGACCGGGCACTGCTCGACACAGGCGCCGCAGGTGGTGCAGGACCACAGGACGTCCGGGTCGATGACGCCGTTCTCCTCGACCGTCCCGATCAGCGGGCGCTCGGCCTCGGCGAGGGCGGAAGCGGGCACTGAGGCGAGCTGCTCCTCGGAGGCCTTCTCCTCGCCCTCCATCGACTTGCCGCCGCCCGCCAGCAGGTAGGGGGCCTTGGCGTGCGCGTGGTCGCGCAGCGACATGATCAGCAGCTTCGGGGAGAGCGGCTTGCCGGTGTTCCAGGCCGGGCACTGCGACTGGCAGCGACCGCACTCGGTGCAGGTGGAGAAGTCGAGGATGCCCTTCCAGGAGAACTGCTCGACCTGGGAGACACCGAAGACGTCGTCGTCACCGGGGTCGGTGAAGTCGATCGCCTTCCCGCCGGACGTCATGGGCTGGAGGCCGCCCAGCGCGGTGGCGCCGTCCGCGTTCCGCTTGAACCAGATGTTCGGGAAGCCGAGGAAACGGTGCCAGGCGACACCCATGTTGGTGTTCAGGGACACCGTGATCATCCAGATCAGCGACACACCGATCTTGATCATCGCGGTGAAGTACACCAGCGTCTGCAGGGTGCTCGGGTCCAGGTCCCGGAAGGCCACGACCAGCGGGTACGAGGCGAAGTACCCGGCCTCGTAGTGGTCCACGTGGTGGATCGCGCCCTCAAGACCGCGCAGCGTGTAGATCGCGAGGCCGATGGTGAGGATGACGTACTCGACGAAGTACGCCTGCCAGGCCTTGGAGCCCGCGAAACGCGACTTGCGGCCCGCCCGGGAGGGAAGGTTGAGCAGCCGGATGGCGATCAGCACGAGGATGCCGAGGATCGTCATCACGCCGATGAACTCGATGTACATCTCGAACGGCAGGAAGCCGCCGATCACCGGCAGCGTCCAGTCCGCCTGGAACAGCTGGCCGTACGCCTGGGCGAGCGTCGGCGGCAGCGTCAGGAAGCCGATCGCGACGAACCAGTGTGCGAAACCGACGATCCCCCACCGGTTCATCCGGGTGTGGCCGAGGAACTCCTTGACCAGGGTGATCGTGCGCGCCTTCGGATCGTCGGTGCGGCTGCCCGCCGGCACCGGCTGACCGAGCTTCACGAACCGGTAGATCTGCGCCACGGCCCGCGAGATCAGCGCTACGCCGACCACGGTCAGGACCAGCGACACGATGATCGCGGCGAGTTGCATTTCGGGGCTCCTCGGGCCTGCGAGGGGTCTGATCAAATTACTAATCGGTAACTTATGCCGTTCTTTGAGCGTACCCGCATCTGTTGCCGCACTGTAGCCAGGGCGTCGGTGATCTGCGTCGCTGAGGGTTGCCTGACCGCGACCGTGTCGGGGCGGGGTGAAGGTGCTGTTTCAAAACGATCGTGTTATTCATCAGAAATTGTGACATTCGCGCCTAACTTGGATCCGTGCTGTACGGAATCCTCGCCGCCGCCTCCGCCCTGTTGCTGACCGCCGTGCTCTCGGCGACCGTCCGTGTGCCCGCGCTGCGGCTGGGGATCGCCGAGCGGCGCCGGGGGCGACGGGTGCCGTCGCTCGGCGGAGTCGCGGTGCTGGCCGGGGTGGGTGCCGTGGCCTGGGTGGGGGAGTGGAGCGGTGTCGCCCCGCTGGGGGAGGAGGCCGGACGGCTGATCGTCGTGGGGGCCGGGCTCGGGGTGCTCGGGCTGGTCGGTGATGTGTGGCGGCTGCCGGCGGTCGTGGGGGCCGCGGGGGTGGTGGTTGCCGCCGCGCTGGTCGTGCCGTACCGCGATCTGGGTGTCCTGGGCGGGGTGGCGGGCGTCTTCTGGATCGCCCTCGTGGTGCACGGGTTCAAGGGGATGGCCCGTTCGGACGGGGTGCTCGGGGTGGTCGGTGCGGTCACCGCGTTCGCGCTGAGCGGGTGTGCGGCGGCCGAGGTCATGGACGGCCTGGCCACGCTGTTCAGCGTGCTGGCCGCCGCGCTCACCGGGTTCCTGATGCACAACTGGCCGCCCGCGCGGATCGTGCTCGGCACCTGCGGGGCGCTGTTCGTGGGGTTCGTGCTCGCGGGCGGTGTGCTCCATGTGTACGCCGTCGGGTACGGCGCCGGGGTCGGGGCGCCCTTCGCCCTCACCGCCGTGGCGACCGCCGATGTCGTCCTCGCCCTGGTCTCGCGCAGGCGCGCGGGGCGGGAGCTGTGGCGGGGCGGGCCCGACCATCTCGCGCACCGGCTGCGGCGGATCGGGCTCACACCGCCGGGGGTGGTGGTCGTGCTGGGGGTCTGCGCGGCGGGCTCCACGGGGGTCGGCCTGGCCGTCCACATGCTGTGGACGGAACCGCGCTTCGCGTGGTGGGTGGCGGGGGCGACCGCGGTGGTGGTCCTGGCGATGGTCTTCGTGCCGGTGGGTCCGCCCCGGCCCGCGCCCGCCGCCGCGCGGCCCGTCCCCACGGGGGTCCACCGCCCCCGGCCCATCCCGGGCGGACGTGCCCCCGGGCCGCCGTCCCGACCCCGGCGACTGCGTGAGCAGGAGGCCGCGGAGCTGGGGCGGCGGGGGTGGGCGGGGTAGGGCGAGGTAGGGCGATGCCCTCCCTCGTGCCCGTATTTCCCCAGTTCAGGCCGCACTTGCCTGTAAGCAAAACATAAGAGTTGAGCCTCCTCGACTCAGCTCTGTTGACCCATCGGGGGCCGTCATGCACACTTGAGTCCGTTCCACTCAAGTCATTGCTGGAGGAATTGAAATGGCACGTGCGGTCGGCATCGACCTGGGCACGACTAACTCCGTCGTCAGCGTTCTTGAAGGCGGCGAGCCCACCGTCATCACCAACGCAGAGGGCGCCAGGACCACGCCGTCCGTCGTCGCCTTCGCCAAGAACGGCGAGGTGCTCGTCGGCGAGGTCGCCAAGCGCCAGGCGGTCACGAACGTGGACCGGACCATCCGGTCCGTCAAGCGTCACATGGGTACGGACTGGAAGATCGAGCTCGACGGGAAGCACTTCAACCCGCAGCAGATGAGCGCGTTCATCCTGCAGAAGCTGAAGCGCGACGCCGAGGCGTACCTGGGCGAGAAGGTCGCGGACGCGGTCATCACCGTCCCGGCGTACTTCAACGACTCGGAGCGGCAGGCCACCAAGGAGGCCGGTGAGATCGCGGGCCTCAACGTCCTGCGCATCGTCAACGAGCCCACCGCCGCCGCCCTCGCGTACGGCCTGGACAAGGACGACCAGACGATCCTCGTCTTCGACCTCGGTGGCGGCACCTTCGACGTGTCGCTCCTGGAGATCGGTGACGGCGTCGTCGAGGTGAAGGCCACCAACGGCGACAACCACCTCGGTGGTGACGACTGGGACCAGCGTGTCGTCGACTACCTGGTGCAGCAGTTCCGCGCCGGCCACGGTGTGGACCTCGCCAAGGACAAGATGGCGCTGCAGCGTCTGCGCGAGGCCGCCGAGAAGGCGAAGATCGAGCTGTCCTCGTCCACCGAGACCTCGATCAACCTCCCCTACATCACGGCCTCCGCCGAGGGCCCGCTGCACCTGGACGAGAAGCTCACCCGGGCCCAGTTCCAGCAGCTGACGGCCGACCTGCTGGAGCGCTGCAAGACGCCGTTCCACAACGTCATCAAGGACGCCGGGATCGCCCTGAGCGAGATCGACCACGTCGTTCTCGTCGGCGGCTCCACCCGTATGCCGGCCGTCGCCGAGCTGGTCAAGGAGCTGACCGGCGGCAACGAGGCCAACAAGGGTGTGAACCCGGACGAGGTCGTCGCCATCGGCGCCGCCCTCCAGGCCGGTGTCCTCAAGGGCGAGGTCAAGGACGTCCTGCTCCTCGACGTCACCCCGCTGTCCCTCGGTATCGAGACCAAGGGCGGCATCATGACCAAGCTCATCGAGCGGAACACGACGATCCCGACCAAGCGGTCCGAGATCTTCACCACCGCCGAGGACAACCAGCCGTCCGTGCAGATCCAGGTCTACCAGGGCGAGCGCGAGATCGCGGCGTACAACAAGAAGCTCGGGATGTTCGAGCTGACCGGTCTGCCGCCCGCCCCGCGCGGTGTCCCGCAGATCGAGGTCGCCTTCGACATCGACGCCAACGGCATCATGCACGTGACCGCGAAGGACCTGGGCACGGGCAAGGAGCAGAAGATGACCGTCACCGGCGGCTCCTCGCTGCCGAAGGACGAGGTCGACCGGATGCGCCAGGAGGCCGAGAAGTACGCGGAGGAGGACCACGCCCGCCGCGAGGCCGCCGAGAGCCGTAACCAGGGCGAGCAGCTCGTCTACCAGACCGAGAAGTTCCTCAAGGACAACGAGGACAAGGTCCCCGGTGACATCAAGACCGAGGTCGAGGCCGCGGTCGAGGAGCTGAAGGCCACGCTGAAGGGCGAGGACACCGCCGAGATCCGCACGGCCACCGAGAAGGTCGCGGCCGTCTCGCAGAAGCTCGGCCAGGCGCTGTACGCGGACGCCCAGGCCGCGCAGGCCGCGGGCGGCGAGGCCGGCCCCGCCGCCGGTGACACCAAGGCCGACGACGACGTCGTGGACGCCGAGATCGTCGACGAGGACCGTGAGCGCAAGGACGGTGCCGCGTGACGGAGGAGACCCCGGGCTTCGACGAGCAGCAGCCGCAAGGTCAGCCGCAACAGCCCGACGTCCCCTCCGGCTCGAACGACGCCGAGCCGAAGGCCGCCCCCCAGGAGGGGGCGGCCCCGGCCGGGGACGCGGCAGCGGCGGACCGGGTGGCCGGTCTGACGGCAGAGCTGGACCAGGTGCGTACGGCGCTCGGTGAGCGCACCACGGACCTCCAGCGGCTCCAGGCCGAGTACCAGAACTACCGTCGCCGGGTCGAGCGCGACCGGATCACGGTCAAGGAGATCGCCATCGCGAACCTCCTGACCGAACTCCTGCCGGTGCTCGACGACATCGGCCGCGCGCGGGAGCACAGCGAACTCGTCGGCGGCTTCAAGTCCGTCGCGGAGTCGCTGGAGACCGTCGCGGCGAAGATGGGCCTGCAGCAGTTCGGCAAGGAGGGCGAGCCCTTCGACCCGACGATCCACGAGGCCCTGATGCACAGCTACGCGCCCGACGTCACCGAGACGACGTGCGTGGCGATTCTCCAGCCGGGGTATCGCATCGGCGAACGCACCATCCGCCCCGCGCGGGTGGCCGTGGCCGAGCCCCAGCCGGGGGCGCAGGCCGTCAAGGCCGAGGGCTCCGACGAGCAGGCGGCCGGTGCCTCCGGTGCCGACGACAAGGAGAGCGGTGGCCCGGACGAGGGCTGACGCCAGGGGCCGGGACGGTGTGCAGGGTGAGTGGAAGGAGGGACGTCGCGGATGAGTACCAAGGACTTCATCGAGAAGGACTACTACAAGGTCCTCGGCGTCCCCAGGGACGCCACCGAGGCCGAGATCAAGAAGGCGTACCGCAAGCTCGCCCGTGAGTTCCACCCGGACGCCAACAAGGGGAACACCAAGGCCGAGGAGCGCTTCAAGGAGATCTCCGAGGCCAACGACATCCTCGGTGACCCCAAGAAACGCAAGGAGTACGACGAGGCCCGCGCCCTCTTCGGCAACGGCGGCTTCCGCCCCGGACCCGGCGCCGGCGGCGGCTCGTTCAACTTCGACCTGGGCGACCTCTTCGGAGGCGGCGCCCAGGGCGGCGGCGGCCAGGGCGCGGGCGGCTTCGGCGGGGGCATCGGCGATGTCTTCGGCGGACTGTTCAACCGCGGCAGCTCCGGCACCACCCGGGTGCAGCCCCGGCGCGGCCAGGACATCGAGTCCGAGGTCACGCTGAGCTTCACCGAGGCCATCGAGGGCGCGACCGTACCGCTGCGGATGTCCTCGCAGTCGCCCTGCAAGGCCTGTTCGGGCACCGGCGACGCCAACGGCACCCCCCGGGTGTGCCCGACGTGCGTCGGTACCGGCCAGGTCGCGCGGGGCTCCGGCGGCGGTTTCTCGCTGACCGACCCCTGCCCGGACTGCAAGGGCCGGGGCCTGATCGCCGAGGACCCCTGCGACATCTGCAAGGGTTCGGGCCGCGCCAAGTCGTCCCGGACCATGCAGGTCAGGATCCCGGCGGGCGTCTCCGACGGCCAGCGGATCCGGTTGCGCGGCAAGGGAGCGCCCGGTGAACGGGGCGGCCCGGCGGGCGACCTGTACGTCGTCGTGCATGTCGATCCGCACCCGGTGTTCGGTCGCAAGGAGGACAACCTCACGGTGACCGTCCCGGTGACGTTCACCGAGGCGGCCCTCGGTGGCGAGGTCCGGGTCCCGACCCTGGGCGGACCGCCGGTCACCCTGAAACTGCCTCCGGGCACCCCCAACGGCCGTACGATGCGGGCCCGGGGCAAGGGCGCCTTCCGCAAGGACGGCACCCGCGGGGACCTGCTGATCACGGTCGAGGTGAGTGTTCCGAACGACCTGTCGGGGAAGGCTCGTGACGCGCTGGAGGCGTATCGCGAGGCGACCGCGGGCGAGGACCCGCGAGCGGAGCTGTTCCAGGCCGCGAAGGGAGCATGAATGTGATGGACGGCCGCCGACGAAACCCTTACGAGCTGACGGAAGAGACACCGGTGTACGTCATCTCGGTGGCCGCCCAGCTCTCCGGTCTGCACCCGCAGACCCTGCGTCAGTACGACCGGCTGGGGCTGGTCTCCCCGGACCGCACCGCCGGGCGCGGCCGTCGCTACTCGGCCCGTGACATCGAACTGCTGCGTACGGTCCAGCAGTTGTCGCAGGACGAGGGCATCAACCTGGCCGGCATCAAGCGCATCATCGAGCTGGAGAACCAGGTCGCCGCCCTCCAGTCGAGGGTCGCCGAGATGGAGGCCGCGCTCGACGGCGCCGCCGCGGCCATGCGCCAGCGCGAGGCCGCGGTCCACGCCTCCTACCGGCGCGACCTGGTGCCGTATCAGGAAGTGCAGCAGAGCAGCGCGTTGGTGGTGTGGCGGCCGAAGGGACGCCAGGCGTCCGCGGACTGACGTCGTCGGCCGACGGTTCGTCAAGTACGGCCAGGGGCCCGGAGGTTCGGACGAACCTCCGGGCCCCTGACCGTCCCGCTCGGCTCTCGGATCGGGCGTCGGGTTCGGGTCCCGGTTCAGTGCGAAGCCGTGGTCGGTCGGGTGGGGGTCAGCCCGGTGACCGCGGAGGGCGGTGTGTCGTCCCGGCGCCGGCCGTCGACCGCGGCGGACCGCGCGGACTCGCCAGCCCGCCGCGTCGACGGCGCTCACCCGGTAGTGATGGGTGACGCCCTGCTCGGCGGAGGCGTCCCGGTACGAGAGCCGGTCCGGCCAGCCGGCACGGATCCCGCCGTCCTCGGAGGCGTCGGTGACGCCCACCCCCTGGGGAACGCCGGGCGCGACCCGGTCGACGGTGGTGACGGGCTGCTCGGCGGTGCCCTTCGACTCGTTCCCGGCACGGTCGAGGGCACGCAGCGCCGGAGCCGAAGTCGCGGGTCACGGACCAGCGGACGCGGACGTGACGGCCGCGGTGAGCGGCCCGCGTCCTGGGAAGTCTCCGGCCGCGTGGGTCCACGCCGAGGTGGGGGTCAGGTTGTACGGAAAATCGTTTCGTCGGGTTTGCGCTCGATGTCCGTCACCGGAAGCCGCCCTGCTGTTGTCCGGGCTGGTTCGGCGGAGTGCCCGGGGTCCAGCCGGCCGGGGGCTGCGGCTGCTGTGGCTGGGACGGCCACGCGGGCTGGTGGGGCGCGGGCGCGTACGGCTGCTGAGGCGTTCCGGCGGGCTGGATGGGCGCGTGGGCCTGTTGCTGCGGGGCGGGGGCCCGTTCGGTGAGGGCGGGGGCGGGACTGTGCTGCTGTGGAGGCGTGTCGAAACCGGGCAGTGGCTGGGTGCTGACCCGGTCGAGCAGAACGACGTTCGGGTTGCAGTCTCCGGCGTGCACCCGCACGGCCCCGCCGGGCTGTCGCTCCACCACCAGCAGACTGAACTCGGCGAGTGCCTGGAGCTGCGTGGGTTCGAGGGCGTACTCGTAGACGCGTTGTCGCCCCGAGGCCAGGCTGGTGCTGTCGCTCTCACCTGTCGTGCGGGTCGTGGACTCGTTGGTGCCGTGCGTGACGCTGGTGGAGACGCCGGTCGTCTCGCTGTGACTGCGGCCGGAGTTGGTGGACTGGGCTGTCGAGAGCGGGTTGAAGGCCCCCTGATAGGTGGTGGAGCTGTTCCGGCCCCGGGTGGTGGAACCGCTGTGGGTCGTGCCCCTGCTCATGGAGGAGCCGATCGTCTCGGCGATCGACGTGTTGACGGTCCGGCCTTCCGTGTCCGTCAGGGTGTGCAGGACGAAGGAGTGGTGACGACCCATGAAGTCGGCGGCGACCATGGCCTCCTGATGGTTTCCGAGCCTCATGAAACCGACCGTGCCGCCGCCGATCAGGTCCTCGCCCGCCTCCCTCAGGTGTGCGTGCACAAACGTGAGTTGAGCGCCGCGCCGTTCGCAGACCTGGGCCAGCTGTTCGAGATGGCGCCGTTGCAGGCCCTGCTCACCGAGAGCCACGACGACGGACGGGGCGTTCTCCTGCAGGGAGGACAGTCGCCGCATCACGCTCTGCACGGCCAGGTCGGCCAGCAGTTCCGTGCTCGCCGAACCTGCCCCGAGGTCGAGAGCGACGCACGTCAGATAACCCGGACCGCGATCCCCGCGGGCCGTGCCCAGTTCCACCAGCGGATCCACGAAGGACATCAGCCGGAACAGGCTGTCCCGTATCTGGTCCTTGTTCTTGTCGCTGAACAGGTCGTCCGAGATGAAGTTGCGCTCGTCCCTGCTCAGCAACCTGGTGTCGTCGCTCTCTCCGACCAGCACACGCAGTCCGGCGCCCAGCCGTGCCAGGGACACGTCGGTGCCCAGCGCGCCGCACACCTGTGTGAGGATCCGGGTGTGGACGGCCCGCTCGGCCCGGCTGGACTCGGCGTTGTCACCGTTCATGGCCTCGACAAGGGCCTGCACCAACTCGTGCGGTGCGAGAGCGCTGACGATGCCGCTCTCCGCCATACGGCTGGGTACCAGCTGCACATCCACGGGGAGATGGATGGCTTCGGCGAGCACGGACAGCTCACGGCAGATCAGGGCCTGTGTCAGGTCCAGCACGATCAACGGCCGCTCCCGCAGCGTCGAGGCGCCGAAGACCGTGAGGAAGCCCTCTCGACCGCGCTGGCTGCCGCCGAAGATGTCCAGCCGCCGGGTGTCGGTGCCGTAGGGGAGCGCGCCCCAGGCGTCCAGGCCGCCGATCCACTGCCGCTGATGGCTCTCGTGGAACTGCCGACGCTGGTGCCAGGACTGCCATTCGTGCTCGAATCGCTGTTCCAGCGTGATCTTCTGGGCCGCGCGGGCGCGAGTGGCGGAGCGGAACCGCCATGAGGCGTGAGCCAGGTGTGCGATCCCGAACGCGATCACCGTCGCGCTGATCGCGTTCACGAGGGGGCCGAGGAGGAGGCTCAGCAGATAGCACACCACCGCGGCGATGACACCGAAACCGAGCGCGGTGCGCAGGCGGTCCTTGCGACTGCGCCGAGCGGCCTCCACCCGGTTGTCGTACTCGGCCGGCAACTCGACACGCTCGGGCTCGGGCTCGACGAAGGGCTGACGCAACGACTCGGGGTCGCGGTGGATCCAGCCGAGGCGCTGGCCGGGATCGAAGAGTCGCTCATAACGGCCGAGTTGCCCGGCCTCGGTGCTTACGACAGTCATGACGGGGCTCCCGGCCGGTCAGGCGACAAAGGTCTCGATGGCGCGTACGCGCCGGTGGAACAGCGGATGGGTGGACAGGGGCCCGGCCAGGACACCCTCGCGGAGAGCGATCGCGGGCGGGAACGCCGTGACCGGGAGAGAGAGTTCTCGGGCGAGGAAGAGGGCGGTGCGGGACACGGACTTCGGGACGCTCATGAAGAGCCGCGCCGGCACGGGTGAAGATGCGCCTCTGTCGATTGAACTCGCCTCCGTGCCGCCGAAGCGGAGAGTCAGCTGATGATCCACAGCCGAGACATGCTGCACGAAACCACGTTCACAGTCCAGCGAGAGGTATCCGGAGCGACGTCACAGTTGCAAGGCTTGGCCCTCGGCGCGCCCGACTCTATGGTGTAGGCGCGAGATCGACAACGGGGGAGAAGTTGCCAACAACGCTGCTCGCGCACGAGTATGCCCAACTCACGGATGCCATAATATTCCGCACCCTGCCGGACATCTCCGGCATCTGGGATGGTTTGCCTGTTTACCGGAGCGAATCGGGCGGCTGGGTGGAGGGGTTGGCGCACATCCGGCGCATCGACACCGACCCGGCGATGGAACCGGCCGCCGCGGCAGGCGAGGTGCTGTACCTCGCGCCGTCGGACGTGGTGCCTGAGACGCGACGCCCTGCGAGCGCCGGACAGCAGGCGGGAGCGGTCTGATCCCATGGACGACACGGCTTCCGGCGGTACGTGGCAGCGTTTCGCCGGCATGGAGACCTGTCTGTTGCGCGAGGTCCCTCGCGGGCGGTCCACCGAGGACCGGGCCCCCGGCCCCGGCGACGACCTGCACGCTCAGAGGCTCGCCGCGCTGATCTCCGCCCATCACGCACGACGGTCGTACGACCCGTCGGGCGGCGCGGTGTTCGTCGGTTGGGCACGTCGGGCGGCGGACCGGCCGATCGACGTCCTGATCGGGGGGACCGCGCTGCTCGGCGGCCGAGCGGACGCGGACGGCGGCGGTACGACTCTCCTGAGACTCCCCGCCGGAGCGCGCGGACTCGTCCAGCCGACGGGAACGGCGGCCTCCCTGCTCGCGGAGTTCCCTCACTGGAGCGCTGTCGAGGGTGTGACCGACGGGCTTCTCGTCGACGACGCGGCCAACGCCGCGGGACCGGGCGCCGCCCGGCTGCGGCCCACCCTGGAGGACTGTCTCCTCGCGGTGTGGCAGGAACCCTTCGCCTGGCTGGTGTTCGCCGAACCGGTGGCCGCCGCCGAACTCCATGAACTCACCGGTGACGTCGCCGACGAACAGCGCAGGGCCCAGTCCAAGGCGGACGGTTCGCCCGAGTACGCCATCGCGGCGGCCCGGTTGGAACGGCGACACCAGGAGTTGGCCAAGGCATCGACCACCGGACTGTGGAGCATCCGGCTGCTGGCGGGAGGACGTACGGCTGAGGAGGCGACCCGGGTCGCCGCGCTGGTCTGCGCGTCGGCGGACACGGAGGGGCTGCCGTACGCGCTCCGGCCGACCGGACGGGTCGCGGACCTGGCCTCGGCCCTCGGCGGAGTCCTCCCCGCCCCCGAGCGGTACCCCTTCCACGCCGGTTCCGACCTGCTCGCGACACTGGCCCGGCCGCCCGCCCAGGAGATACCCGGCGTACGGTTCGCGCTGCGGCCGGAGTTCGACGTCACCCCCGAGACCACCGGGCGACCGGCTGCCCCCGACGCCCCGGCGCCGGTCCGGCTCGGCTCGGTGCTCGACCGCAACCGCAGCCCCGTGGGCGACCTGGAGCTGACCCGCTCCACCCTCAACCGGCACACCTTCGTGTGCGGGGCGACCGGCGGCGGCAAGTCCCAGACCGTGCGCGGTCTGTTGGAGGCGGCGACGCATGAGGGCATCCCGTGGCTGGTGGTGGAACCGGCGAAGGCCGAGTACCGGTTCATGTCGGCGCGGCTCGGCGACACCAGCGAGGTCGTCGTCATCAAACCCGGCGACCCCGACGCGCTCCCGGCCGGCCTGAACCCCCTGGAGCCCTCCGCGTACGCGAACGGCGAGCGCTTCCCGCTCCAGACGCATCTCGACATGGTGCGGGCCCTGTTCCTGGCCTCCTTCGACCCGCAGGAGCCGTTCCCCCAGGTCCTGAGTGCCGCGCTCACCCGCTGCTACGAGGACCTGGGCTGGGACCTCACCCTCGGCGAACCGCTCGTCCCCGGCACCGAGCCCCGCTACCCCACCCTGGAGGACCTGGAGCACACGGCCCTCAAGGTCGTGACGGACATCGGCTACGGCAAGGAGGTCGCCGACAACGTCCAGGGCTTCATCAAGATCCGCCTGGCCAGTCTGCGGCTCGGCACCACGGGCCGTTTCCTGGAGGGCGGCCGTCCCCTCGACTTCGGTGAACTCCTGCGCCGCAACGTCGTCTTCGAGATCGAGGACGTCGGCGACGACAAGGACAAGGCGTTCCTGATGGGCACGATCCTCGTCCGGCTCGTCGAGTACCTGCGCATGGAACAGCGCGTGACCCGCCGACTGTCCTTCCCCTTGCGGCACTTGAGCGTCTTCGAGGAGGCGCACCGGCTGCTGCGCCGCGCGGAGGAGGGCGGCGCGAGCGCCCACGCGGTGGAGATGTTCGCCGGTCTGCTGGCCGAGATCCGCGCGTACGGCGAGGGCCTGGTCATCGCCGACCAGATTCCCTCCAAGCTCCTCCCGGACGTCATCAAGAACACGGCGGCGAAGGTGGTCCACCGCCTCCCCGCCCAGGACGACCGCGAGGCGGTCGGCGCGACCATGAACATCACGGCGGCCCAGTCCGAGTACCTGGTCACCCTGCGGCCGGGCGAGGCGGCCGTCTTCACGGACGGCATGGACTATCCCCTCCTGGTCCGGATGCGGGACGGGACGGACCGCGAGGACGCGGGGGCGATCCGGCCGGCGTCGGCGGTCGCGCTGACAGGTGAGCGCAGCCGCGCCTGCGGCCCCTGCCGCACACCGGAGCCGTGCACCCTCCGCGACCTGCGCAGGGCGCAGCGGCTGATGGACCAGCCCGAACTCCGGATCGCGTTGTGGGCGGAGATGGCGGTCGCGGCGCATCTGCTGGGCTGGACCACGCCGCTGCCGGGCGAGGCGATGCGGCGGGACCTGGAGCCGCACCGGGGGCGTCTCCTGGACTGCGCGATCGGCCAGGCCGTCGACCGCGCCGTACACAGCCGCGTCGGCGCGCCCGCGGCGCCGGAGGCACTGGCCGAGCACGTGGCCGCGATGATGCGCGCCCAACTCGACGGACGGGATCCGTGTCCGGCGGCGGAGCCGCGGTGGAAGGCCCGGCCGGGAACGAGGACGCGGGAGTACTACCACGGGCGGTCCTCGCCGTCCGTGCTGGAGCGGATCGTCGGGTGCGCGGATCCGTCGGAGCGCTGGTCCGGCCAGTTCGCCCAGGCTCTCGCGAGCTTTGACCGGGTACCTCGGAGGGCGAAGGACGAGCGGGGATCGACAGGAGGAACAGCGGCGCCATGATGGCTGAGAAGGACCGTACGTGAGCGAGCTTCAGGGGACCGATCGTCCCCCCGCGCCGGAACTCGAAGTCTCCGGACCGTGGGAATCGGGGGAGACCGGTGCCCCCGTGGAGCCGGGAGCCGCCGATTCCTCCACCGCGGTGAAGGACAGCTGGTCCGGCGAGGGGTTTCTGGAGCCGAGCGAGCCCGTGGAACCGACGGAACCCGCCGAGCCGTTGGAGCCGGAGGGGTCGGTGGACTCGGCCGGGGTGTGGAGCGAGGGCGAACCCGAGGAGCCGTCGTACTGGAGCGCGGTGGGCGACACGGACAGCCCTCCTCAGACGGCGGAGGAGCCCGAGGGGCCGACGGAGCCGGTCGAGCCGGAGGCGTCTGCGCACCCTGTGGAGGCCGAGGAGCCGGACACCGAAACGGGCGAGCCCAGCGACGCGGGCGACAAGATCCAGAAGACGGTCGATCGTCCGTCCATCGAGAACATGTACTTCGATGACGGGGAGGAGATCGAAGGGCTGACCTACGGCGACCCGATCAACGAGGGCCCGGAGGGCAAGGTGCCGCTCTTCGACGGGTCGCCCACGCGGGAGCAGATCGCACAGGGCAGTCTCAACGACTGCGGTGTCATCGCGTCGCTCGCAGCTGTCGCGGGGCATCGCCCCGAGGCCATCGAGAACGCCGTCCAGGAGAACTCCGACGGCACCTACACGGTGACCTTCTACGACACGGAACGCGGTGCGGACGACGTCTGCAGGGCCACCGGCCCACGGATCGAGTTCGTCGTCGAGCCGGGCCTTCCCGTTGTCGAGGACGATCCCGGCATGCCGGTCTTCGCGCAGATGGAAGGGGCGGCCTGGCCCGCGGTGCTGGAGAAGGCGATGGCCGCAGTGGACCAGACGTGGGAGGACAAGCGCACGAACGACTGGGACGCGGAGTGGAAGGCGGACGCGGACGCCCCCGACGGTCCCACGCCGGTCGGCTACGAACGGCTCAACCAGGGCTCCACCGTGTGGGAACAGACCGAAATGCTCACCCAGCTCACGGGCAGCGACAGTATCGTCCTTCCATTCCCGCAGGGCGAGGGTGCCGGCCCCGCGCTGGAGGGGCACCTGCGGCAGCAACTCGCCGAGAGCAAACCGGTCCTGGCCGCGACGCGCATGCTCAACGAGGACGCCGACGAAGAGGAACTGCCCTACGAGCTGGTGCCGAACCATGTGTACGAGGTGGTCGGGGCGCAGGACGGCATGGTCCATCTGCGCAATCCTTGGGGCGTCGACGATCCGGAGAAGATGTCGACCGAGGAGTTCATCAAGAACTTCAGTGACCAAGGGTGGGGGCTCTACGGCACGCTCGCCTAGGGCATTCGAACAACCGAGAAATCATTCCCACTCGGGGTATGTGGAGAGGAGATTCGTATGACGCGGGACAAGCTGGTGATCCGCTCCGGGCAGCTCACGAGGACCGTGGAGGGAAAGGTCGGCGGTGTGAGCAGCACGTCGGCCACCGAGTCGAGACCGGCGCGCGTGAAGCTGGCCGTCGTCGACGCGGACGGCACGGAACGCAAGGAACGCCTGGAGCTGAACGACACCTTCCGCGTGGGCTCGGAGACCTGGCGCCTGGTGGACGTCACGCACTCCGCCAGCGGCAGGTGGACGGCCGTGGCGGTTCCCGCAGACGCCGTCTCGAACACCGTGCCCGAGGACGCCACTTCTCCGGAGGTCCCGGACGCGTGACGTGGTCATGGCTTGCCGAGGTTCGGCGGTCGGTGCCGGGCCACTGGAATGGCAGGCCGGCCCGGCAGGCGAGCCTCCATGCCACAGGCGGCCCGTGCCGAGGCGTTGTTGACCATTCTCGACGCGGACGGCACCGAGTGGGACGAGGAACTCCGGCTGAACGACACCGTCGCGGTGGACGGCGCGATCCGGCGCCTCGCGGACGTCCGGTATCTGGGCGCCGGCCAGTGGGTGGTCGTGGCGGTGCCGGCGGCTTCGGCTTCCGTCGGTGCGTGAGAGGGGATATGCGGGGTGCCCATGGCACCCGAGGAATTGACGCTCTTGGGCGGCACCGTCGCTCATGTGGGTGCGGGAAGGATCGGCGGAACCGGAAGCCTGCCGCGGACCGCCGAGCGGGCGGCCGTGGTGCATTTGTCCGTCACACCCACCGGTGGTGACAGGCGGCTGGAGAAGCTGACCATGGGCGAGTCGTTCCCGCTGGGGGATGAGACATGGGAGGTCACCGGTATCAACCACCCCAACGCCATCTCCTGGAACGTCGTTCTGCGCCCGGTGCGCTGAGGCCGGACCGGCGGGTGGGTGGACGTGCCGTGGCGGAGCGACGGCCGGGGGAACGAACCGCCTCCGAGGGGTCCGCGTTCGGGAGTGCGGCGTGACCTTGCGCACGGCTCCCGGCCGCTGAACCAAGGGGCCCGGGATAACGTCTCACCAGGGGAAACGCGTAAGTCGCCGCCGGGGAGGCACTCATGGCCATGGTCGGGCTGTTCTGGATCGCCGAGGACGGTCAGGTGTACCTCGGGGCGCGGCCGGAGGGGTACGGGTGCGGGGTGCGGCTGACGCGGGACTGGGTGGAGGGGCTCGGGACCGGACAGAGCGCGGTGTGGGGCTGGTCGGAGATCCGGTCGGTCGCCGTGCGGTACGTACGGGTCCGTTCCGGCGCCAGGCTGCTCGCCTCCACGGCCGTCGACCTGGTCGCGGGCGGCGGTGAGGCCGCTGCCGCGTTCGAGGTACACCTGGTGACCGCCGAGAGCACCGTCGAGCTGAACACGATGTCGGCCGCGGCCCTCGGCGGCTACGTCCGGTCCGAGTACGACCTCTCCCTCGCCCTGCTGGACCGCATCGTGTCCGGTGCGGCGGACGTCGACACCCTCGCGCGCTGGGGCCGTGCCCACGCCGCCGAGGGCACCCCACGACGTGAGCGGCGGGAGGCCCTGCTGCGGACGTGGGCGGCCGAGGGCTGAGCCGCCGGTGAGCCGTGGCGCGCCCCTCCGCGATGCGCGCGCTCCACGGGGAGCCGCGGTCGGCGCGGCACACAACGGCGGTGTCCCGGTGACCCACGACCCGGTGACCCGCGACCCGGTGACCCACGACCCGGAGCCGCCCGACCATGCGCCCGACCGGCCGCCCGACCATGCGCCCGACCGGCCGCCCGACCGGTCGCACGAGGAGACCGCGGCGTACGAGGCGGCGCGTGCCGCGCAGGGGCGGCTGGGCAGGAAGCGTGAGCGGCTGCGCTCGGCCGACCGGGAGCGGATCGCCGAGGCCCGCGACCGGTACGCCGGGCTCGCCCGCGAGGTCGTGGCGGGCCTCACCCGAACGACTCGCGCGTCGAAGACCGGGCGCCCACGTGAGGTCCACCCCTCCCACGTGAGGCCCATGCCCCTCCCACGTGAGGTCCGCCACCCGGCGCCGTGCGTCCCGTCGGGCGGAGAAGCGGACCGACACGGCGGGGACGGTGCTGATCCCGGGGGCCGTCGAGCCCGGTCCTCGCCCTGGTCATGCCCCGCACCCCTTTCTCCCCCAACTCCCGCCCGTACGGCGGCCCTTGGCGAAAGGGCGGAGCCGGCGGCAGTCGTTGGCTCGTGTCAGGTGAAGGCCGCGCGGCGACAGCGGGGGCCCTTTGCTTTACCCTCTTCACACCGAGACCACACAAGGCTGTTGTCATCTCGTTAAGTGATTAGTCCTTGACGCTGAGGTGATCACCGCGTTGGCTTTCAGCCACCTGGGTCGCAGTTGCTGCACCCACGCCCGGAAGGCCCTTGATGTGAACGCCCGTACCACCCGCACCACCCCCAGCACTCGTATACGTCGTCGTACCACCGCTCTGCGTCGCACCGCCACCGCCCTCGCCGCCTCGGCCGCGGCCGTCTCCCTCGCCTCCTGCGGGGTCGTGGACGTCGGCGGCAGCGCGGAGGCGAGCCCCACGAAGGGCGACGACATCACGGTGGGCGTGCTGTTCCCCGACAAGGAGACCAAGCGGTACGAGCAGTTCGACTACCCGAACATCAAGAAGAAGATCGCCGAGCTCACGGACAACAAGGGCGTCACCAAGTACGCCAACGCGGAGAAGGACCCGGAGACCCAGAACACCCAGCTGGAACAGATGGTGGCCGACAGGGTCGACATCATCATCGTCGATGCCGTGGACTCCAAGAAGATCGCGTCCGCCGTGCGGACGGCCGACGACGCGGGCGTCCCCGTCATCGCCTACGACCGGCTGGCCGAGGGCCCGATCGACGGCTATGTCTCCTTCGACAACGAGCTGGTCGGCCAGGTACAGGGCCGCTCGCTGGTGGAGGACCTGGGCGACAGCGCCGCCAACAAGATCGTCATGATGAACGGGTCGCCCGCCGACCCGAACGCCGCGATGTTCAAGGAGGGCGCGCTCTCCGAGCTCCAGGACAAGGTGACGATCTCCGAGACGTTCGACACCCAGGACTGGGACCCGGTCGTCGCCAAGGCGAACATGGAGAAGGCCGTCGCCAAGCTGGGCGTCGACAACATCGACGCCGTCTACGCCGCGAACGACGGGATCGCCGGGGCCGTCATCGACGTGCTGAAGACCGCCGGTGTCTCCAAGGTGCCGCCGGTCACCGGGCAGGACGCCGACCTGGACGCCGTGCAGCGCATCCTCACGGGCGACCAGTACATGACCGTCTACAAGTCCTTCCCGACGCAGGCGAGCGCCGCCGCCGAGATGGCCGTCGCCAAGGTGCAGGGCCGCTCGATCGAGTTCGACGCCCTCGCCAAGGACAGCGTCGACTCCCCGACCACCAAGAAGATCCCGGCCCAGCTGGTGCCCCCGGTCGCGCTGACCAAGTCCAACATCAAGGACACGGTCGTCGCCGACGGCATCTACACCGTCAAGCAGATCTGCACCTCGGACTTCAAGTCCGCCTGCTCCGCGGCCGACCTGGACTGACCCCGCGTCCTTCTGCCCGGGACCGTCCCCGGCGCGCGGCGCGCCGGGGACCAGGTCCCGCCCCACGCGGTTCGTCGCCGCGCCCCTCAACCCACCCGAGTGAACTCGATCGTCACCTCCGGCGGCCCCCCGGCCACGCCCCGGTAGACGCCCTTGTGGGGGGTCACGTCGTCGTAGTCGCGGCCTCGGCCGACGACGACGTGGGACTCGTCTGCGGGGACGCGGTTGGTGGGGTCGTAGCCGGTCCAGTCGCCGGACCAGTACTCGATCCAGGCGTGGCTCTGGCCGGCGACGGGGCGGTGGAGTTCGGCCTCGCGTTCGGGGTGCAGGTAGCCGGAGACATAGCGGGCGGGCAGGCCGAGGGCGCGGAGCATGCCGAGGGTGAGGTGGGCGATGTCCTGGCAGACCCCGGCCCCCTGCTCCCACGCCTCGGCCGCGCTGGTGTGCACCCCGGTCGCGCCCGGCACGTACGACACGTGGTCGGCGACCATCGACGACACCGCGACCGCCGTCCCGTGCACATCGAGACCGTCCGCCGCCTCCCGGGCCCGGTCCAGCAGCGCGGCGGGCAGTGTCGTACGGCCGGTCGCCGTCAGGTATTCGAGGAGGCGGGAGCCGGCGGTCGCGCGGTGGACCTCCGCCCACTCCGGCGCGGCCGGCGGCGGCTCCGGCGGAGCCGTCTCCACCAGGCTGGTCGCGGTGATCGTCAGGTCGGAGTGCGGCTCGATCAGGTCGAAGCCGGTGACCTGGGTGCCCCAGTAGTCCCAGTACGACCAGGTGGGCGTGGAGGGGTTGACCAGGACCCGGGCGTCCAGGGTGGTCTGGCCCGGGAGCGTCAGCGGGGTCATCCGGACCTCGTTGTGGGAGGAGGCCGCGGGCTGCGCGTACGCGACACGGGTGGTGTGCCGGATACGCAGCCGCCGGGTCGCCCTCGGAACCGGGCTCGCCACAGGCAGGTTCATCGCGCTCACGCGCCTTCCTGGGCCCACTCGACGGGCCCCTGGTACGGGAAGAACTTCTCGGCCACCGCCTCCGCCGACGCCATGCACGCCTGCTGCAAGTCCCGCAGCAGCGTGGGCAGTCCGGCTTCCAGGGACTCGGAGTCGAGGTATTCGAGATGAGTGCGCAGCGCGCCGATCGGGCGGCGCGCCGGGTCCTGGCGGGGGCGGCCGAGCGCGGCCAGGCACTCCTCCGCCGTGGTCAGCGCGTGCAGCGCCGAGCGCGGGAAGTCCCGGTCCAGGAGCAGGAACTCGGCGACCTTGGGGCCCTCGCCGAAGCCGCCGTGCACCCGCGCGTACGCCTCGTCCGCGCCGCTCGCGCTCAGCAGGGTCGGCCAGTCCGGCGCGTGCGCCGCGTCCAGCACCCGTACCGACAGCAGCCGTACGGTCATGTCCACCCGCTCCAGGCTGCGGCCCAGCACCACGAAGCGCCAGCTGTCGTCCCGGCTCATCGTGGAGTCCGCGAGCCCGAAGAAGAGCGCCGCGCGCCGGCGTACGAGTTCCAGATAGGCGTACGGGCCGCCCGTGCGGCGCGCGGCCGTGCGCTGGTCGGCGAGCGCGTGCCAGGTGGAGTTGAGGCACTCCCACATCTCCGACGACACCGCCTCCCGGGCGCTGCGGGCGTTCAGCCGGGCCGCCCCGAGCGCGCCCTCGATGGACCCCGTGGAGCGGGCGTCGAAGGCCAGCTGGTCCAGTACCTGCTGCATGTCGCAGTGGTGCTGCCGGCCGGGCGCGTCGACGCCGAGGATCGCGTACAGCGAGCGGCAGGCCGTGTCCTCGTCGCGCCAGGGGTCTTCGAGGAGCCGGTGGAGGTAGGCGTCGAGGATGCGGCCCGTCGCGTCGGCCCGCTCCACGTACCGTCCCGTCCAGGTCAGGGCCTCGGCTATCCGGGAGAGGATCACGTCGTTCACTGCTGCGCCCCTTCCTGTACGACCGCGCGGGTGCCGTCGGGGCCGAGCTGACGCGGCGCCTTCTCCGGCAGCGGGCCGCCGGCCTCCTCGTACGGCCGCTCGGCGGGTCCCTCGGCGAGCACCCAGGTGTCCTTGGAGCCGCCGCCCTGGCTGGAGTTGACGATCAGGTTGCCCTCCTGGAGGGCGACCCGGGTCAGTCCGCCGGGCAGCACCCACACCTCGCTGCCGTCGTTCACGGCGAACGGCCGCAGGTCGATGTGGCGTGGCGCCATGCGTTCGCCGGCCAGCGTGGGGGAGGTGGACAGCGCAACCGGCCGCTGCGCGATCCAGCCGCGCGGATCGGCGGCGACGGCCTGGCGGGTGCGCTCCAGCGTCTCCCGGTCCGCCTTCGGCCCGATGACGATGCCCTGCCCGCCCGCCCCGTCGACCGGCTTGATCACCAGCTGGTCGATCTGGTCGAGGACCGCCTCCAACTGCCCCGGTTCGTCGGGCCGGAAGGACTCGACATTCGGCAGAATCGGTTCCTCGGAGAGGTAGTAGCGGATGAGGTCCGGGACGTAGGTGTACAGGAGCTTGTCGTCCGCCACGCCATTGCCCACCGCGTTGGCGAGCGTCACGTTCCCCGCCATCGCCGCGCCCATGATCCCCGGGCAGCCGATCACCGAGTCGGGCCGGAAGTGGAGCGGGTCGAGGAAGTCGTCGTCGAGCCGCCGGTATACGACATGGACGGGCATCTCCCCGCGTGTCGTCCGCATCCACACCCGGTTGCCCCGGCAGACGAGATCGTGCCCCTCGACCAGCTGCACTCCCATCAGCCGGGCCAGCAGGGCGTGTTCGAAGTAGGCGGCGTTGTTGGGGCCGGGGGTGAGGACGACCACGCGGGGGTCGCCGATGCCGCCGGGCGCGGCGGCCCGGAGCGCGGCCAGCAGCCTCTGCGCGTAGCCGTCCACCGGTACGACGTGCTGCTCGGCGAAGAGGGACGGGAAGACCCGGGTCATCGCGCGCCGGTTCTCGATGACGTACGACACCCCGGACGGCACCCGGACGTTGTCCTCCAGCACCCGGAAGTCGCCCGCCTCGTCCCGTACGAGATCGATCCCGGCGACATGGATACGGACCCCGCCCGGCGGCTCCACACCGTGCGCGGCCCGGTGGAAGTGGGGCGAGTTGAGGAGCAGCCGCCAGGGCACGACCCCGTCCTCGAAGGCCCGGCACGGCCCGTACGCGTCCGCGAGATACGCCTCCAACGCCCGTACGCGCTGCGCCACTCCACGCTGGATGAGATCCCACTCCAGGGCGTCCAGGATGCGCGGCACCAGGTCCAGCGGCCAGGGTCTCTCCTCGCCCGCGAAGGCGTACGTCACGCCCCGGTCGGTGAACGCGCGGGCCATCTGGTCCGCCCTGAACCGCAGTTCGGCCGGCTCGACGGGCTGCAGCGCGGCCAGCACCGGCTCATAGGCGGTCCTGACCTCACCCGGCCGCTCAAACATCTCGTCCCACGCGTCGGCAGGCGCGTACGCGTCAAATATGTCCGCCATGGCCCGACGGTAAGTGCGCTCCGTAACACCCCGATCACCGACGCGTTTCCGACACCTTGCGGGGGCGATCGCGACCTGCGGAAACGGAGGGTTTGAAGTACGGCCGGGCGGGGGAGCCGAGGGTTCCGCGCCCGGCCGGGCGGCGTGTCGGCACAGGGGCCGCACGGCACGCGCCACGCGGACGGAAACGGCGTCGTCCGGTCGGTCTTCCGGCGGCCCCATGGCCGTCGCGGGCCCTCCCCCGTAGGACCCGCGACGGCTCTGCGGGCTCACTCACCTTGCACGGCAGGGGCATCTCATCGCCATCTTCAGCTTGTTGCAGAGCGCACTGCCTGAGGGGTAGAGAAACAGGTGCACCATGCCCGATAAAGGGATGAAACCTTCCCTTCGTCGTGTTGCGGTGCCGGTGCGGGCCGCGCATAGTTGCGCTGCGAAGAGGCTGGAACCGGGGGTGAGTTGGGTGATGGCCGGGCACGCGTCCGAGGAGCATCCGCACGGTGCCGACCGGCTCTGCGCGGCCGGGGACCGCGTGTACTCCAGAGCGGTACGGCGGGGCCGCGTCCCGCGCGCGGACGCCGACGCCGTGCCCTGCCTGCTGGAACTCGCCCTGCTGCACCCCGACCCCGACGACATGGGCTGGCTGGTGCCCACCTCCCCGCAGGAGGTCATGACCCGGCTGCTGCGCGGCGTCCACGCGGAGGTCAGCGCGAGCCAGGCCCGGATGGGCGCGGCGGTGGACGCCGTCGAGTGGTACGCGGGCCTCGGCAGCTCCCGGGCCCGGCAGCCGGGGGAGAGCACGGCGATCCGGGTGCTCGACGGGCTGGCCCGGATCCGCGCGGCGATCGACGAGGCCACGGACCGCTGTACGACCGAGGTGCTGACCGTGCAGCCGGGCGGCATCCGGCGCGAGGACGAGCTGCGCGAGGGGCTGCACCGGGCGCTGGCGATGTGCCGCCGGGGCGTGCGGATGCGGGACCTGTACACACATGTGGCCCGGCACGGGCAGGGCCTGCACAACTACATGGAGCTGATGGGGGAGTCGGCGGAGGCCCGCACCCTGGACGAGGTCGTGGAACGCCTCATCGTCTTCGACCGCACGGTCGCCTTCATCCCGGCGAACACCGACCGCACGATGGCCCTGGAGATCCGCCATCCGGCGCTGGTGGAGTACCTGGTCACGGTCTTCGAACGCCTCTGGCGCCTCGCCGTCCCCCTGGCCGCGTCGCTCCCCTCGACCGGGGTCGCGGGCATCACCCACCGGGAGCGGTCCATCGCGGCGCTGCTCGCGGAGGGGCATCAGGACGCGGTCGTCGCCGAACGCCTCGGGATCAGCGTCCGCACCTGCCGGGCCCATATCGCCCGCCTCTCCGAACGGCTCGGCGCGGCCAGCCGTACGCAACTCGGCGTCCGCATCGCCGAGGCCGGCCTCGAAGGACCGCCCCGCACCACCCCACCGGACGACCTCCCCGCCCTGCCCTCCCCTACCCTCCCGCTTCCCGCTCCAGAATCCCCGACCGCCCGATGAGAAACCCGAGCTGAGCCCTGCTCTCACTGCCGAGCAGCGCGGCGAGTTTGGCGATGTGGACGCGGGCGGTGCGGATGTTGAGGCCTAGGCGGTCGGCGATGGCGGCGTCGGTATGGCCTTCCACCAGAAGGCGGGCGATGGCGTGTTGACGAGGGGTGACGCCGTTGACCACGGGGAGCTGGACCGCCTGGGGATACATGGGCGTCGCCAGGCGCCAGAGACGGTCGAAGGTCGTGGCGAAGTAGGAGATCAGCGTGGGATGGCGGATCTCCAGGGCCATGGTCCGCTCGGTGTCCGCCGGGATGAAGGCCACCGTGCGGTCGACGAGGATGAGGCGGTCGGTGACCTCGTCCAGGGTGCGTGCCTCGGCGTCGCCGCGCAGTTGCTCGTAGCGGGCCACGATGAGGGGGGAGTGCCGAAGGGTGTGCGGGTAGAGCGTACGGATGCGGGCGCCCCGGGTCAGCACGGCTTGGTCGCGGCCGAGGGCGGCGGCCTGGCCTCTCTGCCCGCGCTGGCCGTGTTGGTGGGTGTGCGGCTGGATGCAGAGAAGTTCCCGGGTCGCCTTGGCCATGGCCTCGGCGATGGCGACATTGATCTGGTCGACGCCGCTGAGCAGGGTGACCGCAGGGGTACCGGTGTCGTCCCTCACCGCACGCCCCTCCGCGATCCGCAGCAACGGCTCGAAGGCCACCGCCAGCCGTTCCTCCCGGCGCCGCTCCTCGGCGACCCGGTCCTCGATGCCGCGCAGCAGCCGGTGCAGGGCGGACGCGGGGGAGGCGGGCGCCAGCCGGTGCGGGGCCCCGACGACCGGGTGCAGCAGACCGACGTCGATCAGACATGGCGCGGCGGCTGCCTCCTCGGTGCCCACACCACCTTCCCGCAGCGCCCGTGCGTAGAGATCGGCGCCGGCCTCGCACAGCTCGTCGGCCGGGTGCCGGTGGGCCTCGGCGGTCACACGTGGCTCGCTTCCCGCATCACTCGGCTTCCTGCTCCAGCATCCCCGACTGGGCTATGAGATAGCCGAGTTGGGCCCTGCTGCCGCTGCCCAGCGCCGTGGCGAGCTTCGCGATGTGGGCTCGGCAGGTACGGACGTTCATGCCGAGGCGGCGGGCGATGGCCTCGTCGACGTGGCCTTCGACGAGGAGCTTGGCGATGGAGTGCTGGATGCGGGTGATGCCGTCGGGGGCCGTCTCGTAGGGGGCGCCGGTGCTCAGCGGGACCGCGCGGTCCCACATGAACTCGAAGACCTTGATCAGATAGCGGAC
Source organism: Streptomyces phaeolivaceus (assembly GCF_009184865.1). Lineage (NCBI taxonomy): Bacteria > Bacillati > Actinomycetota > Actinomycetes > Kitasatosporales > Streptomycetaceae > Streptomyces > Streptomyces phaeolivaceus. The sequence goes on from NZ_CP045096.1 coordinate 5,613,750, forward strand.
GACCCCGGCGTGGCGCAGCTCCAGGGCGACCTGCCGGTCGTCCCGGGTGGGGATGAAGGCGACGGTCTCGTCGCAGATGATCAGCCGCTCGACCAACTCGTCGATGGTGCGGTACTCCACCTTGCCGTCGGTGAAGTGGGAGACATAGGCCAGCTTCTCCGGGCTGTAGCGGGCGGTGTGCTGGTAGAGGGTCCGTATCCGGACACCGCGGTCGATGAGCGGTCTGTCTCGTTCCAGCCCCTGATGGAGGCTGCGCTCGGGCCTGGGGCCGCTCGGCTGGACCGTGAGCATCTCCGTCTGGCATTGGCTGGTGGCAAGGTCGAGGGCCGCGTTGATCCGGGCGCTGCCCTCCAGCACCGTGATCGAGTGCGTGGTCGGTGTCGTCAGGGCGCTGAGGGTCATGAATGGCTCGAAAGCTTCGGCCAGTTCGATGGAGAAACGTCTGCGCTCGGTGATCTCGCGCTCCAGCGGGTTGAGTCGCTGGGAAAGGGCGATCGACGGCGGTACCGGACGTAGCCAGCCCGCATCGTCCGGATCCGGATGCAGGAGGGCGAACTCCATCAGACAGGGCGCGGGGTCCACCTCGGCGCGGGCGATGCGTCCCGTACGGAGAGCATTCGCGTACAGGCGTGCACCCTCCTCACACATCTCGGTCACCGCATGGGGATGTGTCGCTTTAGCCCGATCCATCACCAAATCTCCACCCCCCAGGGTCCTGAACATGCAGGAACATGATGCACCGATTGTGTGGCCATGACGTGCCCGAATGAGCCATCGTCGTATCCGACGGGGGAAGAGGGGACCTTCAAGTGAGGACGAAGCCGACTATGGGTAAGAGAATGCTTCGCTCGGTACTTGCTGCCGCCTTCTCCGCCGTTGTGGCCTTCGGAGCACTGAGTGGCCTCTCCGATGCGAAGGGTGTCGTCAAGGCGGACAGCGTGTGGCCGATCGTGCAGCCGGAGACCGAGACGGGAACGGTCGCGGGTGATGCCCTGACGACCACGACCGTCACGCCGGCAGACAGCGTGTGGGCCTGATATGACGACTCCTCCCGACGACCGTTCCTTCCGCCGTGAAATGGCCACCGCCTACCGCTCCGGTTGGCACTTCATCGACCTGGCCACCGCCATCCCCCACAGCGGTGACTCGTTGATGGTGACCGTGTTCGGCGAACCGGTGGTGGTGACCCGGGACGAGGACGAGGACATCCGGGCGTACCGGTGTCTGCGGCGTCCGCGCGGCGCGCCGCAGCCAGTGCGGTGTGCCGTTCGGTACGGGATGGTCTTCGTCAATCTCGACCAGCGCGACCACCGGCTCGCCGAGCCGGAGACCCCGGCCTCCGCGGCCGTCTCAGCCACCCCCCGCAGTGCCTGAAGCGATTCCCCCGTCGTTTCAAATCGCTCAGGCGCTTCCCCCCAGCAGCGGCGTCACCGTGACCTGAACACGGTGACGCCGCTGCAGGCTTGTGGGGACATTTCACGATGTCCGCCGGTATCGGAACCGGCCCCCGGGCTCGCTCGTCTGTACGACATCTGTCTGAAAAATAGCCAACCGGAAGCGGACGGTCACCGTCGGCGCTCACCGTCACCGTCACCGTCGGCGGTCGTCGGCCGCCCCGCGCCGCCACCGCCACCGCGACTGCCCCACCGTCACCCCCGTCGTCACCCCCGTCACCTCCGTCAGCCGCGCCCCAGCGCCCCCGTCAGCTCGATCTCGATCACGACGCGGAGCGGGTTGGGCTGCGGTTGTCTGCCGTACCGTTCCGCGTACCGCCGCTCCGCGTCCGCGACCCGTTCCCGGTCCTCGTGGACCCGGGCGAGCCCCTCCAGCGTGGCCCAGCGCCCGCCCGCCACCTGGCAGACCGCGACCCGGGCGCCCGCGTCGCCCGCGAGGCGCACATGGCGGGCCTTCGCGCTCCCTGTGCGGGTGATCACCCGAGCGAGCCGGGCTTCGGGATCGTATGTGACACCGACGGGTACGACATGCGGGCTGCCGTCCGCGCGGAGGGTGGTCAGGGTGCAGAGGTGGCGCTCCCGCCAGAAGGCGAGATACGCGTCGTCGGGCTCACCGGGGTCCACTCGATAGATGCTCACGGTCCTGGAATCTAGCGGGAACGCTCCCCGCTCCACCTTGAGTGGAATAGACTCAACTTTGTGCACGTTGCCCAAGTCACTGTTACCGACGGCCGAGGCGACGGCTGACGCAAGGAGGGAAACGCGAACGTGGACGCCGAGCTGACCAACAGGAGCCGGGACGCGATCAACGCGGCCAGCAACCGTGCCGTGTCCGAGGGGCACGCCGACTTCACCCCCGCCCACCTGCTGCTGGCTCTGCTGCAGGGCCGAGGCCAACAGACACCGGAGAACATCACCGATCTGCTCGTGGCCGTCGACGCCGACCAGGCGGCCGTACGCGCCGGCGCGGAGAAGGTCCTGTCCGGCCTGCCCAGCGTGACCGGCGCCACCGTGTCGCCGCCGCAGCCCAACCGCGAACTGCTGAGCGTGGTCGCCGCCGCCCAGGCCAAGGCGAAGGAACTGGGCGACGAGTACGTCTCCACCGAGCACCTCCTGATCGGTATCGCCGAGAAGGGCGGCCAGGCCGGGGACGTACTCTCCCGGCAGGGGGCGAACGCCAGGAAGTTGCAGGAGGCGTTCCAGCAGGCAAGGGGAGGACGCCGGGTGACCACAGCCGATCCGGAGGGGCAGTACAAGGCCCTGGAGAAGTTCGGGACCGACTTCACCGCCGCCGCGCGGGAGGGGAAGCTCGATCCCGTCATCGGCCGGGACCAGGAGATCCGGCGCGTGGTGCAGGTGCTCAGCCGCCGGACCAAGAACAACCCCGTCCTCATCGGTGAGCCCGGCGTCGGCAAGACCGCCGTCGTCGAGGGGCTCGCCCAGCGGATCGTGAAGGGCGATGTGCCCGAGTCGCTGAAGAACAAGCGGCTCGTCTCGCTCGACCTCGGCGCGATGGTCGCCGGGGCGAAGTACCGGGGCGAGTTCGAGGAGCGGCTGAAGACGGTCCTCGCCGAGATCAAGGACTCCGACGGCCGGATCATCACCTTCATCGACGAGCTGCACACGGTCGTCGGCGCGGGCGCGGGCGGGGACTCCGCGATGGACGCCGGCAACATGCTGAAGCCGATGCTGGCCCGCGGCGAGCTGCGCATGGTCGGCGCCACGACGCTCGACGAGTACCGGGAGCGGATCGAGAAGGACCCGGCGCTGGAGCGCCGCTTCCAGCAGGTCCTGGTGGCGGAACCGACCGTCGAGGACACCATCGCGATCCTGCGCGGGCTCAAGGGCCGGTACGAGGCCCACCACAAGGTGGTGATCGCGGACGCGGCGCTGGTCGCCGCCGCCACCCTCTCCGACCGGTACATCACCTCCCGCTTCCTGCCCGACAAGGCCATCGACCTCGTCGACGAGTCGGCCTCCCGGCTCCGTATGGAGATCGACTCCTCGCCCGTCGAGATCGACGAGCTCCAGCGGTCCGTGGACCGGCTCCGCATGGAGGAGATGGCCCTCGACAAGGAGACCGACGCCGCCTCCCGCGAGCGTCTGGAGAGGCTGCGCCGCGACCTCGCCAACAAGGAGGAGGACCTGCGCAACCTCACCGCCCGCTGGGAGAAGGAGAAGCAGTCCCTCAACGCCGTCGGTGAACTGAAGGAAAAACTCGACGAGTTGCGCGGCCAGGCCGAACGCGCCCAGCGCGACGGCGACTTCGACACCGCCTCCAAGCTCCTCTATGGCGAGATCCCCACCCTGGAAAGGGCGTTGGAGGAGGCATCCGAGGCCGAGGAGGAGGCCGCCGCGTCCAAGCACTCCAAGAACACCATGGTCAAGGACGAGGTCGGCGCCGACGACATCGCCGATGTCGTCGCCTCCTGGACCGGCATCCCCGCGGGCCGCCTCCTGGAGGGCGAGACCCAGAAGCTGCTCCGCATGGAGGACGAGCTGGGCCGCCGCCTGATCGGCCAGTCCGAGGCCGTACGCGCCGTGTCGGACGCCGTACGACGGTCCCGCGCGGGTATCGCCGACCCGGACCGCCCCACCGGTTCCTTCCTCTTCCTGGGCCCCACGGGCGTCGGCAAGACGGAGCTGGCGAAGGCCCTGGCCGACTTCCTCTTCGACGACGAGCGGGCCATGATCCGCATCGACATGTCGGAGTACAGCGAGAAGCACAGCGTGGCCCGACTGGTCGGCGCGCCCCCCGGCTACATCGGCTACGAGGAGGGCGGCCAGCTGACGGAGTCCGTCCGGCGCCGTCCCTACTCCGTCGTGCTGCTGGACGAGGTGGAGAAGGCGCACCCCGAGGTCTTCGACATCCTCCTCCAGGTCCTCGACGACGGCCGGCTCACGGACGGACAGGGCCGTACGGTCGACTTCCGCAACACGATCCTGATCCTCACCTCGAACCTGGGCAGCCAGTATCTGGTCGACCCGGTCACGAGCGCGGAGGAGAAGAAGCGGCAGGTCCTGGACGTGGTGCGGGCCTCCTTCAAGCCGGAGTTCGTGAACCGCCTGGACGACCTGGTGGTCTTCTCCGCCCTGGACAAGGCGGAGCTGCGGCGGATCGCGGGGCTCCAGATCGACCGGCTCGCCAAGCGGCTCGCCGAGCGCCGCCTCACGCTGGAGATCACCCCCGAGGCCCTCACCTGGCTCGCCGACGAGGGCAACGATCCGGCCTACGGCGCCCGCCCCCTGCGCCGCCTCGTCCAGACCGCCATCGGCGACCGCCTCGCCAAGGAGATCCTCTCCGGCGAGGTCAAGGACGGCGACACGGTCCGCGTGGACGCGTTCGGGGAGGGGGAGGGGTTGATCGTGGGGCCGGTACCGCGGGCCTCCGGCAAGACGCTCTGATGTCGGCCGCGGGGGTCCGGTGGGGCTTCTCGCGCCGTTCCCCGCGCCCCTGAGAAGCAGGGCCTGCGGCACTTTCAGGGGGCCCCGAATTCTCCCGCGGTCACCGATGTACGCCGGGATCGGGGGTACCCGAAAGGTTCCCGCCCACGCTCGTAGCTGAATCCCCCGGAGGATCCGGCCAAGGGCGACGAACCGCGCGGGGCCGGGGTTGCCACCCCCCGCCCCGCATGGGGGAGGATGGCGGAATCCGTACGAAGGGAAAATCACGGTGAGCATCGACCCGTCCTCGATTCCGAACTTCGGGGGCCAGCCCGAGCCGCAGCCCCAAGGGCCGGCGGGCCCCGTCGTCCCGGATCAGGACCTCGTGAAGCAGCTCCTGGACCAGATGGAGCTGAAGTACGTCGTCGACGACGAGGGTGACCTCGCGGCGCCGTGGGAGGAATTCCGTACGTACTTCATGTTCCGTGGCGAGGGTGACCAGCAGGTCTTCTCGGTGCGCACGTTCTACGACCGTCCGCACCAGATCGACGAGAAGTCGGCCCTGCTGGAGACCATCGACGACTGGAACCGCCGCACCCTGTGGCCCAAGGTCTACAGCCACACCCACGACGACGGCACGGTCCGTCTCATCGGTGAGGCCCAGCTGCTGATCGGCACCGGCGTCAGCCTGGAGCACTTCGTCTCGTCGACGGTCAGCTGGGTGCGCGCCGCCATCGAGTTCGACAAGTGGCTCGTCGAGCAGCTCGGCCTGGCCGAGGACGTCGACGAGGCCGAGAAGCCCAAGGACGACAAGGGCGACGAGGGCGACGAAGGCACCACGGGTACGGGTGCCAAGGGCGACGAGTAGCCGCCCCCGTACCCCCCCGGCACCCTCGCACCGCCTCCGTGGCCACCGGCGGTCATCCGCCCCCGGTGGCCACGCCGAGCGGTGTCAGAACGCCGACTTCAGGCGCTTCGCCGCCTCCTCCAGCACCTCCGCGCGCTTGCAGAACGCGAACCGTACGAACGGCGCGCCCGCCTCGCGGTGGTCGTAGAAGACCGCGTTCGGGATGGCCACCACGCCCGCGCGCTCGGGCAGGGCGCGGCAGAAGGCGAAGCCGTCGCTCTCTCCGAGGGGGCGGATATCGGTGGTGATGAAGTACGTGCCGGCGGGGCGGAAGACCTCGAAGCCCGCGTCCGCGAGGGCCGCCGCCAGCAGGTCGCGCTTGGCGCGCATGTCGGCTCGGAACTCGTCGAAGTACGAGTCGGGCAAACGCAGGGCCTCGGCCACGGCGTACTGGAAGGGCCCGGAGGCGACATACGTCAGGAACTGCTTGGCCGAGCGGACGGTGGCCACCAGCTTCGGGGCCGCTGTAACCCAGGCCACTCCGTGTTCACGCACCTGTTCGTGTGCTGCGCGGGTCAGGTTGCGAGAAGGGTGCTGTGCCCGACCCCCGAGGCCCGTCAGCTTTCGTAGTGGTAGCGGCACTGTGCGATCAGGACGCCGTCCTCGGTTGCCTTGTAGATCAGCCGGTGCTCGTCGTTGATGCGGCGCGACCAGTAGCCCTGGAAGCCGTGCTTGAGCGGTTCCGGTTTGCCGATGCCCTCGTTGCCGTTCCGCGTGATGTCCGCGATGAGCGTGTTGATGCGCTTAAGGATCTTCCGGTCCTGAAGCTGCCACCACAGGTAGTCCTCCCAGGCGCGGGAAGAGAAGGTGATCTTCAACTCGCGGCACCTATTCGTCGGTCGCCAGCTCACGCACGGTGCCGCCGCCGCTTTCCAGCTCGTCGATGGACGCGAGCAGGCGCCGGGCGTTGGCCGGACTGCGCAGCAGATACGCCGTCTCCTTCAGGGACTCGTAGTCCTCAAGGGAGACGATGACGACCGGCTCATGTCCGGCCCGGGTGATGACGACCTCTTCGCGGTCGTCGGTGACGGAGTTGAGCACCTCGGCGTACCGCGCACGCGACTCCGAATACGTCATGGTCTTCACAGTCGACCCTCCTTTCACGTACAGAAAATTGTACGTCCGTCCCTGTCGGTGCGGCAAGCGCCGAAATGACGGCCCGCGGCGCGAAAGCGCCGACCGGGCGAGGCGCGGCCGTCGCGTCGACAAGTCCCGCAGGGGGGGCGGTCAGTGCGCGAATGCCTTGCGGAGCCGTTCCGCCGCGTCTGTCAGCACCTCGGTGCGCTTGCAGAACGCGAACCGCACGAACGGGGCGCCGGCCTCGCGGTGGTCGTAGAAGACCGCGTTCGGGATGGCGACGACGCCCGCGCGCTCGGGCAGCGAACGGCAGAAGGCGAAGCCGTCGCTCTCTCCGAGGGGGCGGATATCGGTGGTGATGAAGTACGTGCCCGCCGACCGGAACACCTCGAAGCCCGCCTCCGTGAGCCCGGTGGCGAGCAGATCCCGCTTCGCCCGCATACCCGCGCGGAACTCCTCGAAGTACGTGTCCGGCAGCGCGAGCGCCTCGGCGACGGCGTACTGGAACGGCCCCGATGACACGTACGTCAGGAACTGCTTGGCGGAACGGACGGCGGTCACCAGTTCCGCGGTTCCGGTAACCCAGCCCACCTTCCACCCGGTGAACGAGAACGTCTTGCCCGCCGACCCGATGGTCACGGTCCGCTCCCGCATCCCGGGGAAGGCCGCCAGCGGCAGATGCTCGGCGTCGTCGAAGACCAGGTGCTCGTACACCTCGTCCGTCACCACCAGCAGATCCCGCTCCACCGCCAGCTCGGCGATCGCCGTCAGCTCCGCACGGGTGAGGACCGTGCCGGTGGGGTTGTGCGGGGTGTTGATCAGCAGCAGCCGCGTCCGGTCGGTGACCGCGTCCCGCAGCTCGTCGAGGTCCAGCCGGAAACGCCGGTCCGTGACTCCCTCGCCGGTCTCCTCGGACGGCCGCAGCGTCACCGGTACGCGCGTCCCGCCCGCCATGGCGATGCAGGCCGCGTACGAGTCGTAGTACGGCTCCAGGGCGACCACCTCGTCGCCGGGCTCCAGCAGACCGAGCAGGGCCGCCGCGATGGCCTCCGTGGCGCCCGCCGTGACCAGTACCTCCGTGTCCGGGTCGAACGTCAGCCCGTACCGCCGTCGCTGGTGCTCGACGATCGCGGCGCGCAGCTCGGGGACGCCAGGACCCGGCGGGTACTGGTTGCCCCGGCCGTCCCGCAGCGCCCGTACGGCGGCCTCGCGGATCTCCTCGGGGCCGTCGGTGTCGGGGAAGCCCTGGCCCAGGTTGATCGATCCGGTCTTCAGGGCGAGCGCCGACATCTCGGCGAAGATCGTCGTCCCGAACTCGGCGAGCCGCCGGTTGAGCGGAGGACGCGGGGTCCGAGGGGGCTGGGCGGGGCTTGCGCTGGAGGTCATGGCCGTCATCCTGCGCCGAACCTCTGGACTTCCTCAACTCCGCTTTGAGCGGTGAGACGGCAGGGGATCACCACGTCACGCACGGCCCACGGGGGGTCTGCACGGGGGAACGAGAGGCAGGTGCCGCCATGGAGTTCTTCTTCATCCTGATGGGTGCGGTCGCCCTGATCAGCATCGTCTGGGGGCTCGGCCGCGGCTCGCGGCGGGGCCGCAGGCGCTCGCACAGCTGGTGGGCGGAGAGCGGGTCGTCGCACCGGAGCGGCGGATGGTGGTCCTGCGGCGGGGGCTCGTCCTGTGGCGGCGGTTCCTCCTGCGGAGGAGGCGGCGGAGGCGGCGGCGGGGGCGGCGGCGGGGGCGGGTGCGGCGGCGGAAGCTGACCGCGCGAGACGCAGGCTCTGGACTTGCTCAATTCTGCTTTGAGCGGTCCGCGGCGGGGGCATCCCCGCGACACGCAGTGAGCGAGGCACCCACGGGGGGCGCTTCGGGGGACACAGGCGCGGAAGAGAAGAGGGGAGGCGGGCCATGACAGAGATCGTCGTCATCGGGGTGCTCGTCGTTGTCGGACTGGTCATCGTCGCCGCGGTCGTCAGGAACTCCCGGCGTCGGGGACGGCGGGGCAGCTGGTGGGCGGGCGGCGGAGGTTCGTCCGGGGCCGGCGGATCGTGCGGGAGCGGGTCGTCGTGCGGCGGCGGATCCTCCTGTGGTGGTGGTGGCTGCGGCGGCGGGAGCTGACCGTCCGCCGTGGCGCTCCGCGCACCGGTGGCAGGGCACTCCGCATCGGCGAGCGCATGCGCGACAGGCAGGTTCCGGACTTGCTCGAATCGGCTTTGAGCGGTCCGCGGCGGGGGCATCCCCGCGACACGTAGGTGAGCGAGGCGCCCACGGGGGGTCGCTTCGGGGGACTCGGAGAAAGAGGGGAGGGTGGCGCCATGAACGTACCCGTGTTGATCGGCATCATCCTGGTGGCGGTCGTCGGTCTCACGACGGTGGTCGGTGTCATCAGCAACCACAGGAGGAACGCGGTGCGGACGGCCGCACGCCGCCGCTCGTCGGGAGGCCGCGGCAGCGGCGGCAGCGCGCACCGGAGCAACCGGGGCAGCAGCGCCTCCGACAACAGCGGTTCCGAAAGCAGCTGGTGGGCGCTCGGGGCGACGGCCGGGATCGGGGACAGCGGCTCGTCCTCCTCGTCGAACGACGACCGGGGTCCGTCGTCCGGGGGCGGCGGCTCGTCCTGCGGCAGCGGCGGCTCCTCGTCGTGCGGCAGCAGCAGTGGTTCGTCCTGCGGGGGCGGGTCCTCCTGCGGAGGCGGCGGGGGCGGATGCGGTGGAGGCAGCTGACACGGGGCAGCTGAGCTTCACGACACGAGCGCCCGCCGGGAAGCCCGACTTCCCGGCGGGCGCTCGCGTGTGTACTGCTCCTCGGATCGGGCAGGCGCACAGGTGTGGCTTCTGTTCACGCCTGAGTACGCCGGGTAGGCCCGGTTGTCCGGTGAGCGCTCCCCGGAGTCCGCGCGCCTGGTTCGACGGGCGCGTGGGGAGTGTGTCGCCCGACGGGGCGTACGCCCGGTTGAACAGTTGAGCTGGGCTGCCCTCGGGGGGATGGAAAGCACGTCAAGTTGGGTAAAAACGCTGTGGTGGCGCCACAGTTCATGATTCCCTATAAATCGCCAACGCAGCCCCCGGACGTCCCTCCCGGCAGGCCTGACACGGCTGACCGGACCGACTGGGACGTCGTCCTCACCCGACCTGGCTGACCGGGCCCCATCTCCCGGTGCCGACCGGGGTGCGCCGGACCCACTCCTCTTCTCTTTGCGTCGCTGCGGAGCCGACCCATGCTCACGACCCTGAACACCGCCTACACCGACACGCGCGCGGCAGACCTCGCCTGGGCCCTGGGGCGTGAACCGCTGCCCGCGCTCGCCACGCTCGACCTCGAACTCACGGGTGCGAAGCTGCAGTTGAGACTGCTCGGCGCGTCCCACCAGGTACTCCTGGAGGAGGAGCAGGGCAGCCACTGTTCGGAGACGGTCGCCTGCATCCCCGGGTCCAGCACGCCCCTGCCGCTCGGCGTCGCCAAACGCGTGGGCGACTGGGAGTACGAATTCGCCGCTCGCGTCGAGGTCCTGTCCCCCGGGTCCTTCGCCGGCCGCGCCCAGGAACTGCTGGCCCTCGTCTCCGACCACCCCCATGGTCTGGCCGGCGTCTTCCCCGGCAGCCCGCACGCCTTCACGGCGATGCTCGCGCAGCGGCACGAGGGGCAGGTGCACTGGCGCACCTGGCACGCGTACCCCCAGGACGGACAACTGGTCGCCACGAGAACGAGGGTGGGGGTGAGGGTGGCGGTGACGTTGTGAGGGGTGCCTAGTAGCTCGGGGGTTCGGGTGCGTCGGCGGGTGCGGGTGAGTGGGGGTTTCTCGCGCGGTTCCCCGCGCCCCTGAAAAGCAGGGGCTGCGCCCCTTGCTTTTCAACCCGCCGCAGACCGCCTCTCAGGGCCGAGGGGGCCTGGTCTTTCAGGGGCGCGGGGAACTGCGCGGCCAGCCCCCACCGGACCCGCACCCGCCGACGCACCCGAACCCCCGAGCTATTAGGCACCCCGCTCCCGGCGCAGCGTCGCAGACCACCCGTGTGGGTGACCCAACGGAGCGTGACCGTGACGGTAGCGTGCGAGGAGTGATCGAGCCGCACGCCCCCGCACCCCCCGGCGCCCCTCCCCCCTGGCGGGGCCACGGCGGCCCGGGTACCCAGGCGTGGCTGCCCGTCCGCCCCGGAATCGGCCGCTTCCTCGTCCTCGCCGGCGTCTTCGTCTGCGCCGCCTGCGGACTCGTGTACGAACTCGAACTCGTCGCCCTCGCCTCGTACTTGATCGGCGACTCCGTCACCCAGGCCTCGGTCGTCCTCTCCGTCATGGTCTTCGCCATGGGCATCGGCTCCCTCCTCGCCAAACGCCTCCGCCCCCGCGCGGCCCTCGGCTTCGGCGCCATCGAGGCCGCCCTCGCCCTGGTCGGCGGCTGCAGCGCCCTCGCGCTGTACGCGGCGTTCGCCTGGACCGGCGACTGGGGCGGCATGTGGGCCAGCGGCTCCCGCTATCTCCTGGTCGCGTTCTCCCTGGCCATCGGGCTGCTCATCGGCGCCGAGGTCCCCCTGCTGATGGAGCTGATCCAGCGCATCCGCCGCCAGGACGCGGGCGGCGCGGTCGCCGACCTGTTCGCCGCCGACTATGTGGGCGCCCTCGTCGGCGGCCTCGCCTTCCCCTTCCTCCTCCTGCCCTGGCTCGGCCAGCTGACCGGCGCCCTGCTCACCGGCACGGTCAACGCCCTCGTCGGCGGCGCCCTCGTCCTCGGACTGTTCCGCCACGACCTCAGCCGCCGCGACCGCTGGCTGCTGCTGACCACCAACCTCGCCGTCCTCGGCCTCCTCGCCACCGCCGCCGTACACGTCGACGACTTCGAACGCGCCGCCCGGCGCGCGGTGTACGGCAAGGACGTCCGGGTCGCGCTGCAGACCGGCCACCAGGAGGTCGTCCTCACCGGCGGCCGGGACGGGCGCCCGCTCTCCCTCTTCCTCGACGGGCGGCTGCGCATCAGCGGACGCGACGAACACCGCTACCACCGGGCCCTCGTCCACCCCGCCGTCGACGCCGGCCCGCACGCCCGCGTCCTCGTCCTCGGCGGCGGTGACGGCCTCGCCGCCCGCGAGGTGCTCCGCCACGACGGCGTACGCCGGGTGGACGTCGTCGAGATCGACCCGGGCGTGGTGCGACTGGCCCGCACCGACCCCGCGCTCTCCGCGCTCAACGGCCACGCCTACGACGACGACCGGGTCCGCGTCCACACGGAGGACTCCTTCGCCTGGCTGCGCGTCGCCCGCCCGACGCTGCCGTACGACGTCGTGATCTCCGATCTGCCCGACCCCGGGATCACGGCGAGCACGAAGCTCTACTCGCAGGAGTTCTACGGCCTGGCCCGTGAGGTGCTGGCCCCGGACGGTCGCATGGTCGTGCACGCGGGGCCCGTGTCGTCCCGGCGGCAGGTGTTCTGGACGGTCGACGCCACCGTCCGGGCCACGGGGCTGCGCACCACGCCGTACCGGGTCGTCTCCGCCGACCCCGGCTTCGTCACCGGCCCCGACCGTACGGCCCACACCTCCCGCGCGCCCCACGACTGGGGCTTCGTCCTGGCGACCCGGCCCGGGGCGGGCCACCCCGCCGCGCCGGACCTCGGCTCCGGCGCCGCGCGCCTCACCGCCACCGACGGCGTACGCGACCTGCCCCCGTCGACCCTCGTCCACCCGAGGTACGCCGACTGAGCCGTGGGGGCCCCGGGGCCGTGCGGGGCCGTGCGGGGCCGTAGCGGAAATAAGAGCGGGAATGCGCGAGTACGCGTATGTACGGGTGCGGGGCGGTGCCACCTGGGTAGGCTCGGCTCCCATGGAGCATGAGGTGTTCGTTCCGGTTCCCGTCGGCCGCCTCCGGGAGGCGCTGTCCGACCCCGAGCGGGTGGCCCGAGCGGTCCCCGGGCTCCAGCAGGAGGCGGGCACCCCACCCGTCGCCGGGCGCCTGAAGGTACGGGTCGCGGGCCACACCATCACCTATCGCGGCGCCCTCCGCGTCACCGACCAGGACGACGGTTCGTACGCCGTGGAGGGCGACGCCGCCGAGGTCCGGGGCACCGGCACCGTGAAACTCGCCCTCACCCTCCGCCTCGCTCCGGCGCCCGAGGGCACCACCCTCACGTACACCGGCACCGCCACCGCCGACGGCCGTATCACCGAACTCCCCTCCGACTCGGTCGCCTCGGCCCTGACCCGACTGCTGGGAAGGTTCGCGGAGAATCTGGCGACACCACCGGAGCCGGAGCGGACGCCTCAGGCCGAGGCCGAGCGGGAGAGCGAGGGTGAGGTGGAGAGCGGTGGAGCCGTTGACGAGTCGGCGGAGGCGGGGCAGGCGGCCGAGGAGAGCGCGGGGGACGAGTCCTCGGGCTCCCTCTTCGAGGCCGACGTTCCGCCGTCGGCGCTGGACCCCTACGCCGACGGGGACTTCGTCGCCGGGAGCGAGCCGCCCGCGGAGGCCGCGCACGCACGGCGGACGATGATCGGCCGCAGCGCGGAGGAGGTCGACCACGCCCCGCCGCGCGGCCGGTACGCCCCGGTCCCGGCCCCCGAGACCGGCTCCGCGACCGCCACCCTCCGCTGGGCGGCCCCCGCCGCCGCCCTAGCCGTCGCCTCAGCCATCATCGTGACCCGAGCCTTGCGCAAGCGCCGCTGAGGAAGTCGTTGAGCAAGCCGTCGAGGAGGTCGCTGAGGAGGCCGTTGAGGCAACCGCCGCCGACTGCCGCCCGCCGCCGTCCGCTGACGGCTGACCGCCGCTGACCGCACCCCGTGGCCGTCCGCTGACGGCTGACCGCCGCTGACCGCACCCCGTGGCCGTCCGCTGACTGCCGCCGTCTGCCGCCCGCCGCCATCCGCTGACGGCTGACCGCCGCTGACCGCACCCCGTGGCCGTCCGCTGACTGCCGCCGTCTGCCGCTGGCCGCTAACCGCTGGCTGCTAACCGCTGCCGCCCGCCGCCGTCCTCTGACCGCCGCCGCTCGCTGACCGACGCCCGTGGCCGACCACCGCCGTCCGCTGATCGCAGCCCGTGGCCGTCCGCCGCCGCCCCAACGCCGCCCACCACCATCGGCCGGCCACAGGCGGCGTGGTTTCGGCAACTCCCCCCTGGGGTGGGCCAGTAGGGTCGAGGGGTGAGTAGCGAACTGATCATGTTGGCCGCGGGTGACGCGGAGGTGGGGCTGGCGCCGGGGAACGGCGGCCGGGTGGCGGGGCTCCGGGTCGGCGGCGTCGAACTGCTGCGCCAGGGCGAGCGGTTCGGCTGCTTCCCGATGGTGCCGTGGTGCGGACGCGTCCGGGACGGCCGGTTCCGCGACGGCGGCAGCGTCCGGCAGATGCCCCTCAACGCCCCGCCCCACGCCATCCACGGCACCACCCGCGAGGCCGCCTGGCGCGTCGCGAGCCACGGCGCCACCGAGGCCGTCCTCACCTACGACCTGGTCGACCCCTGGCCCTACCCCGGCCGTGTCACCCAGGCGTTCACCCTCACCCCGGACAGCCTCACCCTCACCATGTCCGTGGAGGCGTACGACTCGTCCTTCCCGGCCCAGATCGGCTGGCACCCCTGGTTCAACCGCAATCTGGACGGCGGCGGCGCGGACGCCGACGCGGACGCGGACGTGAGGATCGACTTCACGCCCGCCTGGCAGGAGGAGCGCGGCGCCGACCACCTGCCCACCGGCAACCGCGTCGACCCCGAGCCCGGCCCCTGGGACGACTGCTTCGGCATGCCCGACGGCGTCGACGTCACCCTCACCTGGCCGGAACGCCTGGAGTTGAAGGTCGCCTCCCGGGAGGAGTGGGTCGTCGTCTACGACGAGCAGGCGGAGGCCGTCTGCGTCGAGCCGCAGACCGGGCCGCCCAACGGCCTGAACACGCACCCCCGCCTCGTCACCCCCATCGACCCGCTGGAGGCGACCACGACCTGGAGCTGGCGCCGCCTGTAGGCCGGGTATGGGGGCTTATAGGGGCCCTTTAAGCTGGCTGCCATGACTGACGTGGACGTACGTGGATCTCTGCTGCGGCAGATCAAGGACAAGGCCGTGGTGCACGGCAAGGTGACCCTGTCGTCGGGTCTGGAGGCGGACTACTACGTCGACCTGCGCCGCGTCACCCTCGACGGGGAGGCCGCCCCGCTGGTCGGGCAGGTGCTGCTCGACCTGACCGCCGACCTCGACTTCGACGCGGTCGGCGGTCTCACGATGGGCGCCGACCCGGTCGCCGCCTCGATGCTGCACGCGGCTGCCGCGCGGGGCAAGCGGCTGGACGCGTTCGTCGTCCGTAAGGCGGCCAAGGCGCACGGTATGCAGCGTCAGGTGGAGGGACCGGACATCGCCGGCCGCCGGGTCGTCGTCGTCGAGGACACCTCCACCACCGGCGGCTCCCCGCTGACCGCCGTCGAGGCCGTGCGCGCGGCCGGGGCCGAGGTCGTCGCCGTCGCCACCATCGTCGACCGCGCGACCGGCGCCGCCGAGAAGATCGAGCAGGGCGCCGGGGTCCCGTACCGGTTCGCGTTCTCGAAGGACGAACTGGGCCTCGACTGAGGTCGGCTCGCCGGACGGAAACACCAAGGTCAGGGGTTACCGAACAGTTCTGGACACCCTGGCCGGAGCATCCGGTCCCGTCTGGAAGGATGGGGCCGACGATGATGTCGCAACCCTAGGTCAGGGCTCGTAAGCACAACGCCACCCGCACATACAAGGAGCGGACCATGCCCATCGCAACCCCCGAGGTCTACAACGAGATGCTCGACCGGGCGAAGGCAGGCAAGTTCGCCTACCCGGCCATCAACGTGACCTCGACCCAGACGCTGCACGCCGCGCTGCGGGGCTTCGCGGAGGCGGAGAGCGACGGCATCGTCCAGATCTCGACCGGCGGTGCCGAGTTCCTGGGCGGTCAGTACAGCAAGGACATGGTGACGGGCTCCGTCGCCCTGGCCGAGTTCGCGCACATCGTGGCCGAGAAGTACCCCGTCACGGTCGCGCTGCACACCGACCACTGCCCGAAGGACAAGCTGGACGGCTACGTACGTCCGCTGATCGCGGTGTCGGAGGAGCGGGTCAAGGCCGGCCGCAACCCGCTGTTCCAGTCCCACATGTGGGACGGCTCGGCCGAGACCCTCGCCGACAACCTCTCCATCGCGCAGGAACTGCTCGCCCGCGCCGCCGCCGCGAAGATCATCCTTGAGGTCGAGATCACCCCGACCGGTGGCGAGGAGGACGGCGTCTCGCACGAGATCAACGACTCCCTCTACACGACGGTCGACGACGCGATCCGTACGGCCGAGGCGCTGGGCCTGGGCGAGAAGGGCCGCTACCTGCTCGCCGCGTCCTTCGGCAACGTCCACGGCGTCTACAAGCCGGGCAACGTCGTCCTGCGCCCCGACCTCCTCAAGCAGCTCAACGACGGCGTGGCCTCCCGCTTCGGCAAGGAGTCCCCGTTCGACTTCGTCTTCCACGGCGGCTCCGGCTCGACGGAGGACGAGATCCGTACGGCCCTGGAGAACGGCGTCGTCAAGATGAACATCGACACCGACACCCAGTACGCCTTCACGCGCCCCGTCGCGGCCCACATGTTCCAGAACTACGACGGCGTGCTCAAGGTCGACGGCGAGGTCGGCAACAAGAAGACCTACGACCCCCGCACCTGGGGCAAGCTCGCGGAGGCCTCCATGGCCGCCCGAGTCGTCGAGGCCTGCGGCAACCTGCGCTCGGCGGGCACGAAGATCAAGTAACCGCCCCGGCCGCCCCGGCCGCCCGGCCGGCCGTCTCCACCGCGACTGCCCGCCGCTGCCCTTTACCGGTCAGCGGCGGGCAGCCGTGTTCGGGGAGGCCGCCCCGGCTGCCGTCCCCCCCCCACTGCGGGCAGCCGTGCCGCTGGGGGCGATGGGGGCACCTCCCGCTCGATCGAGCGAAGCCGAGGGTGGAGGTGGGCGCAGGCGGCACCCCGTGAGCGCCGGGGCGCGCCCCCGCCCGGCCGGCATCCGCCCCGCTCAGCCCCACAGCCCGGGGCACACACCGCTCGGCCCCGGGGCACACCCACCCGCACACCTGGCCCGACGGCCCCCCACGCGGGATGATCCGTCCATGGCCGCCGACATACGCCTCGCCTCCCCCCAGGGCAGGTGGATCCTCCTGACCACCGTGCTCGGCTCCAGCATGGCCATGCTGGACTCGACGGTCGTCAACGTCGCCCTCCCTCGCATCGGCCTCGACCTGGACGCCGACCTCGCCAGCCTCCAGTGGATCGTCAACGCCTACACACTCACCCTCGCCGGCCTCATCCTCCTCGGCGGCGCCCTCGGCGACCGCTTCGGCCGCCGCAAGGTGTTCGTCGTGGGCGTGGTCTGGTTCGCCGCCGCCTCCCTCCTCTGCGGCATCGCCCCGGGCGGCGGCGTACTGATCGCCGCCCGAGCCCTGCAGGGCGTCGGCGGCGCCCTCCTCACCCCCGGCTCCCTCGCCCTCATCCAGGCGTCCTTCCACCCCGACGACCGGGCGAAGGCGGTGGGCCTGTGGTCCGGCTTCGGCGGCATAGGCGCGGCCGTCGGTCCGTTCCTGGGCGGCTGGCTGGTGGACGGCCCCGGCTGGCGCTGGGTCTTCCTCCTGAACGTCCCCCTGGCCCTCCTCTGCGTCCCCGTCGCCCTCCGCCACGTACCGGAGTCGGCTGGGGGAGGTCGTAGCCACGACAGGGGTTTCGACATCCTGGGCGCCGTACTCGGCGCCGCGTCTCTCGCGTTCATCACGTACGCGCTGATCGAGGCCAGAGCGGGCACCCTCGCGGTCGCGGTCACCGCGCTCGCCGGAGTGGCGACGGCGGTGGCGTTCGTCCAGGTCGAGCGCCGCCGCCCCGACCCCATGATGCCGCCGGAGATCTTCGCGTCCCGCCAGTTCACGGCGGTCAACATCGTCACCCTGTTCGTGTACGCGGCCTTCGGCGGCTTCTTCTTCCTCGCCGCGCTCCAGCTCCAGGTGGTCTCCGGCTACTCGGCCCTCGGCGCCGGTACGGCCCTGCTCCCCATCACCGTCCTGATGCTGCTGCTCTCCGCCCGCGCGGGCGCCCTCGGCGAACGCGTCGGCCCCCGTATCCCCCTCACGATCGGCCCGCTGCTGTGCACGGCGGGCGTCCTGCTGATGCTGCGGGTGGGCCCCGACGCCTCGTACGTGCGGGACGTCCTGCCCGCCCTCCTGGTGATGGGCCTCGGCATGGTCTCCCTCGTGGCGCCGCTGACCGCCACGGTCCTCGCCTCGGTCACCACCGACCACGCGGGTCTCGCCAGCGGCATCAACAACGCCGCCGCCCGAGCGGCGGGCCTCCTGGCGGTGGCCGCGCTGCCGCTGATCGCGGGCATGGGCCCGGAGACGTACCGCTCGCCCACCCAGTTCGACAGCGCCTTCGACACGGCCATGGTGGCCTGCGCGATCGCCCTCCTCACCGCCTCCGCCCTCGCCTACGCCACCGTCCGCCGCCCCGCGCCCGACTGCAGCCACCCCGAATGCCGCACCCACGGCTGCGTGACGGCTCCGCCGCTGGAGGGGGAGCGGCCTCGGGGTGCGTAGGCGTGGTGCGTAGGCGGGTGGCGTAGTGGGGTGGCGTAGGTGGGGTGGCGTAGGTGGGGTGCGTAGTCGGGTGCGGGTGTGTGGGGGCTGGTCGCGCGGTTCCCCGCGCCCCTTGGACCCGGGCTCACCCCGTGCTTTCCAGGGGCGCGGGGAACCGCGCGAGGAGCCTCACCGGGCCCGCGCCTGCCCACGCACCCCCGGCCCCCGCCCATGCGCCAGACTGGAACCCATGACGATTCACGAGAACCTCCTCGGGGGCCCGCCCCCGACGCACCTCCCCGACGACCCGGAACCCCGCGAACTCCTCGCGAACGGCACCGCCCCCGCCGACGTCGCCGCCAAGTACCCCACCTCCTCCCTCGCCTGGGCCCAGCTCGCCGACGAGGCGTACGAGCGGGGCAGCGTCGTGGAGTCGTACGCCTACGCCCGTACGGGCTACCACCGCGGCCTCGACTCGCTGCGCCGCAACGGCTGGAAGGGCCACGGCCCCGTCCCCTGGGAGCACGAGCCGAACCGCGGCTTCCTGCGCGCCCTGCACGCCCTCGCCCGTGCCGCCGGTGACATCGGCGAGCAGGAGGAGTACGCGCGCTGCTCCCAGTTCCTGAAGGACTCCTCCCCGACGGCGGCGCAGACGCTCGGCTGACCGGAGGGATGTTCGTGCGGGTCCGCCTGGTGTGACCAGGCGGACCTTGCGGTACCGGGGGGTATGACCGAACATGCGTGTGGGGACCGGGGCCCCCGTGTCGGAATTCGGCAGGGGCGGACCGCTACCCGGAGTACACAACAGGAGACAGCGATGTCCCTTCCGGCTCAGCCCCACGAGGCTTCGGAGCCCGAGACCCCGCATCTCGACTTCCAGGGAACGACCCCGTACGAGGACTACGTCCAGGCGGACGTCCTCACCCACCTCCAGCACCCCCTCTCCGACGACCCCGGAGAGATGGTCTTCCTGGTGACGACCCAGGTCATGGAGCTGTGGTTCACCGTCATCGTCCACGAGTGGGAGACCGCGACCACCGCGATCCGCAATGACGACGTGGCGAGGGCGAAGGACGCGCTGAAGCGTTCCGTCCGCGAGCTGGAGGCCCTGAACGCCTCCTGGAAGCCCCTCGGCCAGCTCACCCCCGGCCAGTTCAACGCCTACCGTGCCGCCCTCGGCGAGGGCTCCGGCTTCCAGTCCGCGATGTACCGCCGGATGGAGTTCCTGCTAGGCGAGAAGTCCGCCTCCATGCTCGTCCCGCACCGGGGCGCCCCGCGCGTCCACGCCGAACTGGAGAAGGCGCTGCACGAGCCGAGCCTCTACGACGAGGTCCTGCGGCTCCTGGCCCGCCGCGGCCACGCGATCCCCGACTCCGTCGTACGCCGTGACGTCTCCCAGCGCTACGAGCCGTCCCCCGAGGTCGAGGAGGCGTGGACCGAGCTGTACTCCGGCGACCCGGACCATGAACTCGCCCGTCTCGGCGAGGCGTTGACCGATGTCGCCGAACTCGTCTGGCGCTGGCGCAACGACCATCTGGTCGCCACCCGCCGCGCGATGGGCGCCAAGGCCGGCACGGGCGGCTCCGCCGGTGTCGCCTGGCTGGAGAAGCGGGCCCGGAAGAACGTCTTCCCCGAGCTGTGGACGGCGCGCTCCCATGTCTGATCCCACCTCGAACCTCACCTCGAACCTCACCTCGAACCTCACCTCGAACCTCACCTCGAACCCCACCTTGATGGGCACCGCACTGGCCTCCCTGGCAAGGGAGTTGGACGCGGCCGACGAACTGTCCGGCCTGCGCGCCCGCTTCGTCCTCGACGACGCCGTGTACCTCGACGGCAACTCGCTCGGCGCCCTGCCGGTGTCCGTCCCCGGACGGCTCACCGACGTCGTGTACCGCGAGTGGGGCGAACTGCGCATCCGTTCCTGGGACGAGAGCGGCTGGTGGACGGCGCCCGAGCGGATCGGCGACCGTATCGCCCCGCTGGTGGGCGCGGCACCCGGCCAGATCGTGGTCGGCGACTCCACGAGCGTCAACGTCTTCAAGGCGGTCGTGGCGGCGGTCCGGATGGCGGAGGAGGGGCAGGAGGGGCAGGAGCGGGGCGAGGGCCGCCGTGACGAGATCCTGGTCGACGCGACGACGTTCCCGACGGACGGCTACATCGCCGAGTCCGCGGCCCGCATGACCGGCCGCACCCTGCGCCCCGTGACCCCGTCCGAGGTCCCGGCCGCCCTGAGCGACCGTACGGCCGCCGTCCTCCTCAACCACGTCGACTACCGCACGGGCCGCCTCCACGACCTCCCCGGACTGACGGCGGCGATCCACGAGGCGGGGGCGTACGCCGTCTGGGACCTCTGCCACAGCGCGGGCGCGCTCCCCGTCGGCCTCGACGCCCACGGGGTCGACCTGGCGGTCGGCTGCACCTACAAGTACCTCAACGGCGGCCCCGGTTCCCCGGCGTACCTCTACGTCCGCCGCGACCTCCAGCCCCGTTTCGACTCGCCCCTCCCGGGCTGGACCTCCCACACCGACCCGTTCGCCATGGCCCCGGCGTACGCCCCCGCACCGGGCGCGGCGCGGGGCCGGGTCGGCACGCCGGACATCCTTTCGATGCTGGCCCTGGAGGCGGCACTCGACGTCTGGTACGGGGGCCGGGACGGCGGTCCCGGGGGTCCTGGGGGGCCCGGGGGGCCCGGGGGCGGCTCCGCCGACGGGACCGCGGTGACGATCGAGTCGGTACGCGCCAAGTCCCTCGCCCTGACGGACTTCTTCCTGCGCTGTGTGGCGGCGTACGTCCCCGAGGGCCGGGTCGAGTCCCTGACCCCGACCGCCCACGCGGAACGCGGCAGCCAGGTCGCGCTCCGCTGCGACGACGCCGGCGACGTCATGAAGGCCCTCATCCACCAGGGCGTCATCGGCGACTTCCGCCACCCCGACGTCCTCCGCTTCGGCTTCACCCCGCTCTACGTCACCTTCACGGACGCGGAACGAGCGGCCCGGGTACTGGGCGAGACACTGAAGTCGATGGGGTAGCGGCCCCGGCCCGCCCCGGTCCGCCTCAACTGCCGTCCTGGTCCGCCTCAACGGCCGTCCTGGTCCGCTTCCACTGCGGGCGGCCGGTCCGTCATGGCTGCCCGCCCGGTCCGCTTTGACCGCGGGCAATCGTGCCGCCAGGGGCGGCACGGGTGGGCGCAGCGGCACCCGGCAAGCGCCGGTGAGCGAAACCGCCCTCCGCCCAACCCGGGCGGAGGGCGTCGCTCCCACCCCGGCCCACCCCGACCCCGCTCCCCGCCACCAACCCCACCACCCTCCCTGACCCGCCGTCACATCCCGGTGTCAGCGCACGTCACGGGCCTGATACCGTCCCCGCCAACGGCAGGCGCCCCTTTCCCCGGCACCCGCCCACCCAAACCCTTCCAAATCCGTTTCACCCGAGAGGTTGGCGCATGCCCGACGACGACGCCGCACTCCGCGATGCCGCCGAAGAGGCATCCGCCTTCTCCCACCCACCGGTCACCCCCGACACCACGGTCACCTACGGCGATCACCCCGACCAGGTGATCGACTTCTACGCCCCGCGCACCCCCGACACGGCCGGGGACACGGCAACAGGCACCGCCCCCGTCGTCGCGATCGTGCACGGCGGAGCCTGGCGCGCCTCCTACGACCGCCACCACATCACCCCCTTCGCCGACTTCCTCGCCCGCCACGGTTTCGCGGTGGCCAACATCGAGTACCGGCGCGGCAGTTCCCTCCCCGCCCAGCCCGGCCCCGCCGGCACCCCCGCCCCGCTCGCGGGCCGCTGGCCGGAGACGTTCGACGACATCGCCGCCGCCCTCGACGCCCTGCCGGACCTCGTACGCCGGGCACTGCCCCAGGCGGACCCCCGCCGTACGGTCCTCACCGGCCACTCCGCGGGCGGCCACCTCGCCCTGTGGGCCGCGGCCCGCCACGTCCTCCCGCCCGACTCCCCGTGGCGCACCTCCGGCCCCGCGCCCCTCCGAGGCGTCGTCGCCCTGGCCCCCATCGCCGACTTCGCCATGGCCGGGAAGCTGGGCGTCTGCGACGGTGCGGCCGTCCAACTCCTGGGCGGCCAGGACAAGTTCACCGACCGCCGCCCCTACGCCGACCCGGCGCTGCTCCTCCCGACCGGCATCGCCACCACCCTCGTACAGGGCCGCTCCGACATCGTCGTCCCCCAGGCCGTCGCCGAGGCGTACGCCGACGCCGCGGCCAAGGCGGGCGAGGTCGTGGGCCTGACCCTGCTGGAGGACGTGGGCCACTTCCCCCTCATCGACCCGGCGGCGGACGCGTGCGCGGTGGTGCTGGAGGAAATCGCGCAACTGGCCTGGTGAACGGCGCTCCTCGCGCCTGCCCCCACCCGCGTCCCCGCGCCTAACCCCACCCTCGTCCCGCTCCTCCCCACCGATACCCGTAGTACCTGAGAGCTACCTCCCAGGTGAGCTCCCTGGCGGGACGCAGACGATGCCTCCTGATCCATAACTTCCTTCCCAGAGCGGCCCGACGGACGGGCGGCGGGGACGGGAAGGGGCGGATGACATGGGGGCCGCGACATGCCCGGAGGCGAACCTCCACCCACCCAGGGAACCGAGCCCTTCGGCACCACCTCGAACCGGTCTGTTTCTCACCCCGCCGTTCTTCACCCCTCCGCTCCTCACCCTTCCGTTCTTCACCCCGCCGTTCCTCACTCCTCCGCTCCTCACTCCTCCATTCCTCACTCCTTCGTTCCGAACCTCCTGGTCGGCCCGCCT
Organism: Streptomyces phaeolivaceus; assembly: GCF_009184865.1. Taxonomy (NCBI): domain Bacteria; kingdom Bacillati; phylum Actinomycetota; class Actinomycetes; order Kitasatosporales; family Streptomycetaceae; genus Streptomyces; species Streptomyces phaeolivaceus. Next base: position 5,636,867 of record NZ_CP045096.1, read on the forward strand.
GCGCCGCACGTTCCTCGCGCTCCTCGTGGCGACGGCCGTGATCGTCCCGGTCTCCGCCGCGGCCCGCCCCCGGATCCCGGCCCCGCCCCCGGCATCGCTCGCCCCGCCGACCCCGACGACACTCCGGTCGACGTACGAGGCCAACCGCGCGAACGCCGCGGAGGCGTCCCGTATGGCCGACGCCCACGGGGACCGGAGCCGAGCCGCGACGGACCGGTGGCTGGCGGCACCCGCCCGACAGCTCCTGACGTTCGACGGCCGGGGCCCCGGCCGCACCGTGGAGGTCCTGGGCGATCTGCTGACGGCCGACCACATAGCGATCCTGGTCCCGGGCTCGGACACCAGCCTGGACACCTACGACCGTTTCCACGAGGCCGCGGCTGCCCTGCACGACCGGACGGGCCCGGACACGGTGGTGATCGCCTGGCTCGGCTACGAAACGCCCGGCACCATCAGCACGACGGTCCTCACGCCCACCCGAGCGGACGGGGCGGCGCCCCATCTGCGCGCGTTCGTCCGTGAACTACGGGGCCTGGTGGGCGACTCGACCGGCGTCACCCTCCTCTGCCACTCCTACGGCTCGGTCGTCTGCGCCCGCGCGGCCACCGGTCTCGACGACATCGACGACCTGGTCCTGATCGGCAGCCCCGGCACGGGCGCGGACAGCGCGGCGGCCCTGCACACCTCCGCCCGCGTCTGGGCGGCCCGGGGCACGGAGGACTGGATCGGCATGGTCCCCCACACCCGAGCCGACCTCTTCGGCACCACCGTCGGCTTCGGCCCCGACCCCACGTCCCCCTCCTTCGGCGCCCATGTCTTCCCCGCGGGCCCCGCCGGCCACAGCGACTACTTCACCCCCGACTCGACCGCCCTCAAGAACCTCGCCCGCATAGCCCGAGGCACCCCTCCGGAGCCCTCCGATGCCTGACCACCACGCCCCGACGGGCGACGGAGCCGCGGTCGCCGACGGCGGTCGACCCCCACGGGGGCCACTCGCACCCGACAACGCTTCCCGCACGGGTGGTGCGGGTGGGAAAACGAATCCGGCCGAAGACCGGACGTACCCCGACGCACCCGCACCGACCCCACAACCGCCCCGCCCCCGATCCCCCCTCACACCCATCCGCCGAGCCGTCCACCGAGCCGTCCACCACATCAACACCGCCACCCCACCCCACCGAGACCGCGCCGTGGACGCCCTCCGCGCCCTCGCGATACTCGGCATAATCCTGGGCCACTGGCTGGTCACCGCCCTGGTCGCCGACGGCACCACCCTCCACACCACCAGCCCCCTCCAGCACCTGCCCCGACTCGCCCCCATCTCCTGGCTGTTCCAGACCCTCGCCGTGTTCTTCCTGGTCGGCGGCCACGTGGCCACGAAGAGCCACACCTCGGCCCAGGCCCAGGGCACCCCGTACACCCACTGGCTCCGCACCCGCCTGACCCGCCTGTTCCTCCCGGTCGCCGCCCTCCTGACCCTGTGGACGGCGATCACGCTCACCCTCCTGGCCACGGGCACCCGCATGGAGACGGTCCACACCCTTCTGAAGCTGGCCCTGTCCCCGCTGTGGTTCCTCCTGGTCTTCGCGGCGCTGACCGCGGCAACCCCTCTCCTGACCCGCCTCAACCCGCTCTGGCCCCTGGCCGTCGTCCTCCATCTGGACCTCATCCGCTTCGGCCTGGGCGGCCCCCAGGCCCTCGGCTGGATCAACGTGGCCGCGGGCTGGCTGGTCCCGTACACCCTGGGCGCGGCCTGGACCCGAGGCGAGCTGGAACGCCTCCGCGCGGGCTGGACCCTGCTGGTGTCGGGCACGGTGGCGACGGCGGCCCTGATTCTCTGGGTCGGCTACCCGGCGTCGATGGTCGGCGTCCCCGGCGCGCGGATCTCCAACCTGAACCCACCCACCCTGGCCGCCGTCACCTTCGGCCTGGCCCAGTGCGGCCTTGCCCTCCTCCTGCGGGGCCCCCTCCGCCGTGCGCTGCGCCGCCGGCCGATGGCCTGGGCGGCGGTGGCGTTGGTCAACCTGTCGGCGATGACCGTCTTCCTGTGGCACCAGACGGCGATGATGGCGACGACCGCCACCGGCCTGGCGGCGGGCCGCCTCCCCGGTCTGCACACCCTCCCCGACAGTCCGGCCTGGGTGGCGGCCCGCGTCGGCTGGCTGCCGGTCTTCACCCTCGCGCTCCTGCTCTGCCGGTCCGCGTTCCACGGCTACGAGAACCGCCGTCCGCGCGGAGCCTCCCGGGAGCCACGGCCCCGAACCTCCCCCCAACCGCCCAACTCGTCGGCCCAAGCGGTGCGCCATGCCTAGGGTGTTGCGAATGAGTGCGGTGGAGGAGCGGCTGACCAGAAGGCTACGGCTGCTGCGCGAGGACCTGTGGAGCGCCAAGGCCCACCCGCTGCCACCCTCCGCACGGCTGCGCAGACTTCCGCACGGCCTGGTCGTCGTCCTCGCGTTCATCACGATGCTCGGCAACATCGACCAGATGGACGACCGCTATCAACTGGGCGGGGAGTACACGCTGTTGTGCTCGCTGGCGCAGGCGGCGGCCGTGGCGCTCGCCCTCTGGTGGCCGGTACCGGCGTGGTGGGCCTCCATGGTCGTCACCACCGTGGTGGCCCTCGGCGTCCGGGCCCGGCTCTTCACCGAGCAGACCGACACCGGCTCCCGCCCCCAGGGCCCGGACGGCACCGGCGTCACCGCGGGCCTCGGCAGCCCGCTGCCGCACGGCACGATCGACAACGACGTGCCGTGGCCATGGAGCCCGATGGGGCTGGTGGCCCACGCGATCATCCTGTTCCTCCTCGCGCTGCGCCTGCCCAACCGCGTGGTGATCGAGGTGCTGGTGCTGACCACGCTGGGCACGTTCGCCCTCCAGAGCCTCGCCGGCTCCCACGAGTACGCGTCGACGAGCCCGCTGGCCCTGGCCCTGTTCGTCGGTGCCGTCCTTCTCGGCAGTGCCATGCGCGGCCGTCGGGAGGCCCGTACCCAGCTCGTCGCGCAGGCGAGCATCACCGCCGAGGAGCGCGCCCGCCGCACCCTGCTGGAGGAGCGCAGCCGTATCGCGCGCGAGCTGCACGACGTGGTCGCGCACCACATGTCGGTGATCTCGATCCAGGCCCAGGTCGCCCCGCACCTGGTGGAGAACCCCTCCGAGGAACTGCGGGAGAACCTGCACGGCATCCGGCAGAACGCGCTGGACGCCCTCACCGAACTCCGCCGTGTCCTTGGCGTACTGCGCTCCGAGAACCCGTCGGACGCCGGCCCCGACGACCGGCACGGCATGGCGCCCGCCGCCGAGGGCACCGCCCCGCACGCCCCGCAGCCCACCCTGGACCGGCTCGACGCGCTCATCGACAACACCCGCGCGGCCGGTCTGGAGGTCGTCGCCGAGATCCACGGGGAGGTGAGCCCGCTGTCGCCGGGTGTGGAGCTGTCGGCGTACCGGATAGTGCAGGAGGCGCTGAGCAACGCGCTGCGGCATGCGCCCGGGGCCACCGTCCGGGTGGAGCTGACCCACTTCCCACGCGGTCTGCAGGTACGGGTGATCAACTCCCGTCCCGCCCGCAGGGCCCCGCCCTCGCCCGGCACCGGCCACGGGCTCCTCGGGATGCGTGAGCGGGCCGCGATGCTCGGTGGCACCCTCATGGCGACCGAGACCTCCCACGGCGGCTTCGCCGTCGTGGCCTTCCTCCCCCGCGACGGCGACCCCGGCGACGACCCCTCGGGGCCCGCACCGGACACGACAGGAGAAACGAGTCCATGACCAGCAGCGCCATCCGCGTACTGATCGCCGACGACCAGCAGATGGTCCGGCAGGGCTTCTCGGTGCTGCTCAACACCCAGCCCGACATCGACGTCGTCGGCCAGGCGGTGCACGGCCTCGACGCGATCGACAAGGTCGGCGCACTCGCCCCGGACGTCGTCCTGATGGACATCCGCATGCCCGAACTGGGCGGCATCGAGGCCACCCGGCGGATCACCACCGAGCACCCCCACATCAGAGTCCTCGTCCTCACCACCTTCGACCTCGACGAGTACGTCTACGAGGCGCTGCGCGCGGGAGCGTCCGGTTTCCTCCTGAAGGACGCCTCCGCCGACCAGCTCGCCGAGGCGGTACGGGTCGTCGCGGCGGGCGACGCCCTGCTCGCACCCGGGATCACCCGCCGCCTCATCGCCGAGTTCTCCCGCCTCGGCACCACACCCCGCGCCCCTCTCAAGGCCCGCGTCGGCGATCTGACCGAGCGGGAGACGGAGGTGCTCAGCCTGATCGCGCAGGGCCTGTCCAACGCCGAGATCGCCCAGCGCCTCGTCGTCGCCGAGCAGACCGTGAAGACCCATGTGGGCCGCATCCTGGTCAAACTGGGCCTGCGCGACCGCACCCAGGCGGCCGTCTTCGCCTACGAGTCGGGCCTGGTCCGCCCCACGGGCTACTGATGAAGGGCCGTCCGCGCACCCGTGTCCGCTTCCCTTCCCGTACCCGTAGTACCTGAGACGGACCCGGACAGACCCTCCTCACTGGTGACGACGCCGACCCGGCCCGCCGCCTACCGTTTTCCCTGTGACCGAGACGACCCAGACGCAGACGATGCCCTCGCGCGGCGGGGGCAGGCCGAGCAGCCCGGAGTTCCAAGTGGCGATGGACGCGTGGCGCAGGCTGCGGCAGGACCTGTTCCACGACGCGTTCGCCTACCGACCGCTGCCGCCCTTGAGGATGGACGGCATGTTCACCGGCCGCCTCTCCGGCCGCCTCCGCGAGTACGTCGCCTGGACCCCGCACGCGACCGTCGTCGCGGCCGGCCTGTTCGCGGCGGCCATCGCGGCCTCGTCCAGCGAGGGCGCCGGTGACCTGGGTGGGCTGCTGGTGGCCCTCCTCGCCCTCTGCCCGATCCTGCTGACGCTGATCCGGCCCGTGGGGGCCTTCTGGGTCTCCATGGCGGCGACCCCGTTCACCGCCGCGTTCAGTGACATGTGGAGCGACTGGCCGTGGGCGCCCGGCAGCTTCGCGGCCCAGCTCGTGGTGATGACGGTCGTCGCGCTGCGGACCCGGCCGCGCATAGCCGCCTGGATGTGGGCACTGACCGCGGCCTACGGCATCGTCGTCGAGGGCATCCTCGGCGCCGGGCACTACGCGTCGAACACGGGCCCGCTGCTGGTCGTCTCCGCGATGTCCCTGCTGGCCGCCTCCGCGCTGACCATACGCCGCACCGCGCAGCGCGAGGTGACCGCTCAGCAGACGGTGACCGAGCACGAGCGTTCCAAGCGGACCCTGCTGGAGGAGCGCACCACGATCGCCCGCGAGCTGCACGACGTGGTCGCCCACCACATGTCGGTGGTCGCCATCCAGGCCGAGGCCGCGCCCTACCGCGTGGAGAACCCGCCGCCGGAGCTGGAGCAGGCCTTCGCCACGATCCGGGAGAACGCGGTGGCCGCGCTCACCGAGCTGCGCCGCGTCCTCGGGGTGGTCCGCGCCGAGGACTACGAGGCCCCGGACGCCCCGCAGCCCACCCTCGCCGACCTCGACGGCCTGCTCGCCAATGTGCGCGAGGCCGGCCTCACGGTCGACAAGGTGGTCACCGGCGCCGTCCGTGAACTCCCGCAGGGCGTGGAGCTGTCGGCGTACCGGATAGTGCAGGAGGCCCTCAGCAACACCCTGCGGCACGCACCCGGCGCGACGGCCCGTGTGGAGATCGGCTACGTCCTGGGCGGGCTGGGCCTGCGCATAGTCAACGACCCGTCGCCGGAGGTGAGGCTGGTGAAGTCCACCCATGGCACGGGCCACGGCCTCACCGGGATGCGCGAGCGGGTCACCATGCTGAACGGCGAGATGACGACGGGCGACACGGAGGACGGAGGCTATGAGGTGACGGTGTTCCTGCCGGTGGTCGGCGCGAGCGAGGGCGACGCATGACGATCCGTGTACTGATCGCCGACGACCAGATGATGGTCCGCGAGGGCTTCTCCGTGCTGCTCGGCGCGATGCCGGACATCGAGGTGGTCGGCGAGGCGGTGAACGGCCGGGACGCGGTCGACCGGGTCCGGGAGCTGTCGCCGGATGTCGTCCTGATGGACATCCGGATGCCCGAGCTGAACGGCATCGAGGCCACCCGGGAGATCGTGGCGTCGGGCGGCGGGGCGAAGGTGCTGGTGCTGACCACGTTCGACCTGGACGAGTACGTGTACCAGGCGCTGCGCGCGGGAGCGTCCGGCTTTCTCCTGAAGGACGCCTCCGCGCGGCAACTGGCCGACGGGGTACGGGTGGTGGCCGCCGGTGAGGCACTGCTCGCGCCGTCCGTCACCAAGCGTCTGATCACGGAGTTCTCCAAGCTGGCGCAGGCCCCCCGCCCGTCGGCGGCCACCCAGCTGGCGTACGGCGAACTCACCGACCGTGAGACCGAGGTCCTGGTGCTGATCGCCCAGGGACTGTCCAACTCGGAGATAGCCGAGCGGCTGGTGGTCGCCGAGTCCACGATCAAGACCCATGTGAGCCGGATCCTGGTCAAGCTGGGCCTGCGGGACCGCACCCAGGCGGCGGTGTTCGCGTACGAGGCGAGACTGGTCACGCCCGCCTGAGGGACCCCAGGCCGGCCGGACACCCCTGGTCAGAAAGGGGGAACCGGGCTAGCGTCGCCGCATGGCAGCTGCTTCCGACCTCGCTTTCGACCCGTGGGACCCCGACTTCGTGGCCGACCCGTACCCGGCGTACGCGGAGCTGCGGGCAAGGGGCAGGGTGCGGTACTTCGAGCCCACGAACCAGTGGCTCGTCCCGCATCACGCCGATGTCTCGGCACTGCTGCGGGACCGGCGGCTCGGGCGGACGTATCAGCACCGGTTCACGCACGAGGACTTCGGGCGGACGGCGCCGCCGGCGGAGCACGAGCCGTTCCACACGCTGAACGACCACGGGATGCTCGACCTGGAGCCGCCGGACCACACGCGGATCAGGCGGCTGGTGTCGAAGGCGTTCACCCCGCGCACGGTGGAGCGGCTGAAGCCGTATGTGGAGGAGCTGGCCGGTGAGCTGGTGGCCGGGCTGGTGGCGGCCGGCGGGGGCGACCTGCTGACGGATGTGGCGGAGCCGCTGCCGGTGGCGGTGATCGCGGAGATGCTCGGGATCCCGGAGTCGGACCGGGCGCAGCTGCGGCCCTGGTCGGCGGACATCTGCGGGATGTACGAGCTGAGCCCCTCGGAGGAGACGGCGAAGCGGGCGGTGCGGGCGTCGGTGGAGTTCTCGGAGTATCTCCGGGAGCTGATCGCGCACCGGCGGGCGGAGCCCGGCGAGGACCTGGTCTCGGGGCTGATCGCCGCGTACGACGAGGGCGAGCGGCTCACCGAGCAGGAGATGATCTCGACCTGTGTGCTGCTGCTGAACGCGGGCCACGAGGCGACGGTGAACGCGACGGTGAACGGCTGGTGGGCGCTGTTCCGTAACCCGGAGCAGTTGGCGGCCCTGCGCGCGGACCACTCGCTGGTGCCGGCGGCGGTGGAGGAGCTGATGCGGTACGACACCCCGCTCCAGCTGTTCGAGCGGTGGGTGCTGGACGACATCGAGATCGACGGGACGACGGTGCCCCGGGGCGCGGAGATCGCGATGCTGTTCGGCTCGGCCAACCATGACCCGGCGGTGTTCGCCGAGCCCGGGAAGCTGGACCTCACCCGCAAGGAGAACCCGCACATCTCGTTCAGCGCGGGCATCCACTACTGCATCGGCGCCCCGCTCGCCCGGATCGAACTGGCGGCCTCGATGACGGCCCTCCTGGAGAAGGCCCCGACCCTCGCGCTCGCCACGGACCCGACCCGCAAGCCGAACTTCGTGATCCGGGGCCTGGACGGCCTATCCGTCGAGGTCTGAGGAGCCCCCACCGCCCGCTCCCCGCCCCCTTCGCCGGGCCAGTACCAGCGCGATCGCCAGGCAGACGGCGGCCGGGAGGGCGGCCCCGGCGAGGACGACGAACGGAAGCTCCGTGGCGAGGACGGTGTAGTCCATGTCCTCGCCCTCGAAGCCGCCCCGGAGATGGCGTCGTGTGCGGTCCGAGGTACTCCAGGCGAGCGTCGCGGTCAACGCCCCCACCGCCGACAGCGCGCACCCACCACACCCCCACACACTCTGCCGCTCCGGCCGCCGACCCTCTGCCCCCCGACCCTCTGCCCCCCGGCCTTCTGACCCCTGACCCTCTCCCCCTCGGCCCTCCGCCCCTAAGCTCGCCAAGTCCCGGTCCCGGTCCCTGTCCCGGTCGTCTGCGCCTCGTCGGTCCATGACCGGAGGGACGCGTGGTGCCGGGCGGCGGTTCTTTCGGGCCCCGGCCTCGGCACCCGGCCTCGGCGCACTCGTCCTCAGCTGCTCAGATCCCGCCGTCGCAGCCCGGCCTAGTACTGCAACCGCATCTGCGGGTTGTGGCCTCGGCGTTTGTAGTGGGAGCGGCGGGCACGGGCCTGGCTGCGTCGTCGGAAGCGTGACCAGTGCAGATGATGGTCGTTGCTGTGGTGGCGGGGCGTGACGATGATGTGGCCGATCAGTCGGCGGATCTCCGGGACGCTGAGGGGTATGAGGTCTTGCTCGTCGTCCGCTCCGCCCCTTTTGCGGCTTCTGCGGCGCGGACGGCGGTCAGGTAGGCGAGGGCGGCCATGGCCAGGGTGATGTGGCGGTACCAGGCCCGGTAGAGCCTCACCTGGTAGTGGTCCAGGCCGCACTCGCCCTTGGCGGTCTGGAAGCACTCCTCCACCGCCCACCTCGCGGCGGCTACCTTGACCAGGTCTTTCAGCCGGGAGGCCACCGATCCGTAGCAGACGTAGTAGGCGATCTCGGTGGGGTCGCTGATGCTGCGGCGGGCCAGAACCCAGTGCCCGAAGCCGTTCTCCCAGTACGGGCGGATGGCGACGCGGGCCCAGTCGTAGATCCGTTCGCCGTGCGCGCCCTGGCCCCCGGAAACCCGCTTCCACGCTTGCCTGGGCAGGGCGGCGACCAACTGGTCCACCCTGGCGTCGCCGCCGTCCGCCGTGGTCACGGTGTCGTTGACCTTGGTGGCCAGTACGTGCGCGATCCTGCGTTCCTCCAGCCATACCCGCAGGTGCTTGACCTGCCCGTATGCCTCGTCAGCGGTGACCCACGCGAACGGGATGCCTGCGTCGACGGCACGTTGCAGCATCCACTTGCAGTGCTCATTCTTGGTCGCGAAGGGGATCTCGTCGTCGATCCCGGCTGCGCGGCAGCGCTCACGGTCATCCGTCCAGGAAACGGGGATGTAGAGCTCACGGTCGATCAATGCCCGCCCCCTGGCGGAGGCGTAGGCCAGGAAGGTCCCGATCTGGCAGTTCTCCGTGCGGCCGGCGGTACCTGTGTACTGCCGCTGGACTCCGGCGGACTTGGTGCCCTTCTTCAGGAAACCGGTGTCGTCGCAGATCAGGACCGCGTTCTTGGCTCCGATGGTCTCCACGACGAAGTCGCGCACATCGTCGCGGACCGCGTTCTCGTCCCAGTCGGAGTGGTTGAGCAGGCGCTGGACGCCGTCCGGGCGGAGCTGCCCGACCTGCTCGGACAGCGTCCACCCGTTCTTCTTCTCCAGCGGCGCGACGAGTCCGTTCAGGTAGTCCAGCGCCCGCTCGCGGGGCTCCGACCTGCCGAAACGGTGGGCGAACCGGGCATGGAGCCCGGCCACCCCCTCGGACCACGACTCGACCTGCTCAACCGTCAGCGCATCAGCACACAGTCATACCAACGAGACCGCCGACCATCCGTCACGCCAGATGCGGTTGCAGTACTAGCCCCCCGCCACCAGCGCCGCCGCGAGCGCGGTCAGTGTCAGGACCGGGGTCCAGTGCGTCTCGCCGCCCGGCAGCTTCGGAAGGTGGCCGAAGGGGGAGAGGTCGAGGACGAACTGAGGGGCGTCGAGCACGGGGCCGATCCAGCCGATGAGGAGGACAGCTCCGGCGATGCCCCAGGCCGCCGGTGCCGCGCGGGGAGTGAGCCCGTGCAGCAGCACGGCCGCGCCGCCGACCACCCAGACCCCGGCGACCTGGACGAGGCAGGCGCCCAGGATCGGGCCGGCCTCCTTGCCGTAGCCGAGGACGAAGCCGAGACCGGCGAGGAACATGATCCACACGGTGCCGCCGAAGGCGACGGACAGATGCCCGGCGGCCCAGCGCAGCCGGCCCACCGCGCCCGCGAGCAGCGGTTCGGCGCGCCCCGAGGTCTCCTCGCCGTGCGGACGCAGCACGGAGCCGACGATGTAGAGCGCGGCGATCAGACCGAGCATGCCGATCGTCGCGGCGAGGAAGGCGTTGGTCAGACCGGACTGGCCGCCCATGCGTTCGAAGATCTCGCGGGCGCCCTCGTTGTCGCCGACGAAGTCGGCCGTGCCCTCGGTCAGCCCGCCGTAGACGACGCCGGTGAGGAAGAAGCCGATGCTCCAGCCGAGGACATTGCCGCGCTGGAGCCGCCAGGCCAGCGCGCCGGCCGTACCCAGCCGTCCGGCGGCCGGTCCCGGCCGGGTCGGCAGGAAGCTCATGCCGACGTCCCGGCGCCCGGCGAGCGCGTACGCCACCGCGCCCTGGATCGCCGTCGCGGCCACGAACAGCAGCAGCACCCACCAGCGCTCATCCGCGAACGAACGCTCGTTTTCGAGCCACCCCAGCGGCGACACCCACGTGAAGAAAGACGAACCTTCGTTCTCGGAAGCGTCGCCGGCCGCTCGCAGCGCGAACGCCGCGCCCAGCACCCCCGCCGTCAGCCCCCGCGCCAGCCGTGCGCTCTCCGTCAGCTGCGCCACCACCGCCGCCATCGTCGCGAACACCATCCCGACGCCCGCGATCCCCAGCCCGAAGGCCAGCGCGCCCGCCGCGCCCTGCCCGGCCAGCCCGAGAGTGACGAGGAGCGCCAGCCCGCCGTTGGCGACGGCCGCCGCGAGCAGGGCGGCGGTCAGGGGCGCCCGGCGCCCGACCATGCCCGAGGCGATCAGTTCCTGGCGTCCGCTCTCCTCCTCGTCGCGGGTGTGGCGGATGACGACGAGGAGGCTCATGACGGCGGCGAGGAGACCGGCGTAGACGCCGACGCGCCAGGCGGCCAGGGCGCCGAGGGAGTCGTCGAAGACCGGGCCGACCAGGGCGAGCAGCTGAAGATCAGCCCCGCCGCCGTCTCCGGCGCGGTCCGCTATCTCGCCCAGGTGCACCTGGTGTCACGCGAGCGCGAACCGGGTTCGCGACGCGAGCGCTACCGCGTCCACAGCGACCAGTGGTACGAGGCCCTCACCAACCGCGAGGCCATCATCAAGCGCTGGGAGGAGGCGCTGCGCGAGGGCGTCACCAGCCTGGGCGCCGACAGCCCGGCGGGCCGCCGGCTCTCCGAGACCCTCGCCTTCTTCGAGTTCGTCGAGACCGAGGTCGAGGAGATGATGGGCCGCTGGCGCGTACGCCGCGACGAGATGTTCGGCCGGGACTAGGCAGGCGGCCGGGACTGGACAGACGGCCGGAACCAGGCAGACGGCCGGGACTGGACAGACGGCCGGGACCGGACAGACGGCCGGAACCAGGCAGACGGCCGGGACTGGCGGACGGTCGGTACTCGCCGGCGGGGGCTAAGTGTCCGTCTTCTCCGTGCGGTTCGTCAGGCGTTCGTGGCGCTGTCGTGCCGCCTGGGGGGTCTGGAGGCCGAGGCCGAACGCGATCTCCGGCCAGGTCATGCCACGGCCCCGGGCCATGTCGAGGAGGCCGACCTCCAGTTCGTCCATCTCGCCACGGGCGAGGGGGATCAGGGTCAGGGCGGCGGTGATGTCGGCGCGGTCGATCTCCGCCTCGCCGTCGTCGAGGAGGGCGGCGCCGCTGAGCAGGTACGAGACCAGCCGGATCGCCTCGTGCGGACCGAGGACATGCGGGTGGACCTGGCGATTCCGCCGCTCGGCCGTGTCCGCGTGCCGCTCGGCGATACGGAACAAGGACTTGTACACACGCTGGGCGCGCGCCTCGTCCGCGCTCGGGGGCGTGAAGGGATCGGTGGGCGGATCGGAGGGCGGCTCGCTGGACGAAGTCATGCGCCCATCGTGAGGCGCAAACACTTTGTTGTCAACGAACTATTTCCAGCGAACTATTTCCAGCGGGTCATGCCCAGCCGGCGGCTTCTCCCGGACGGTCCCTCTCACCGGCGTCCGCCGAACTCCCACTCCCGCACCTCGGCCTCGGCGTACCGTTCCCCGTCCAGTACGGCGCGCGCCGCGTCCCCGTCCGGGGCGCGGACCAGCGCCGCCGTCCCCAGCCAGGCCGTGCCGTCGTCCGACAGCAGCGGCCCGTACGCGATCAACTCGTCCCGCCACGCGGCCGGAACGGCGAGTTCGACGGCGTCCCCCGGGCCGGAGCCCGCGCCGGAGCCGAGGTCCGGTCCGAGGCCGAGCACCAGGTGGCGACGGCCGCCGCCGCGCCCGCCCGGGAACTCCCACATCGTGCGGCCCAGCAGATTCCGCCAGCGGCGCAGCAGCACGTCCCGGAACACACCGGCCTGCTGGTCGGGCTCGTCGAAGGCGAACGCCCGTGCCGCCGCGGCGTCCGGCAGGTCGACGATGTGCACACTCCCGGAGGGCGTCTCCCCGTCCTCCGCGAAGGTCGGACCCCGGGCGATCAGCTCCTTCGCGTACCCGTCCATGTACGACCAGTGCGCCTCCACCAGCTCCTCGCGGAGGTCGAGAGTGCCGGCCCGGTCACGGTGGAAGCAGAAGAACTCCATGCCCCGCAGCCTCCCCGACCCTCCCCGAAGTCTCAACGGACTTACGGCGCGTGGACTTGGTCGGTGGACACGGCTCGACGTGGTGGCCGATGATCCCCGCATGATCCGTACCGCCACCGTGCACGACGTCGCGGAGATCATCGCGATGATCCGCGAACTGGCCGCCTACGAAAGGGCGGTCGAGCAGGCCCGAGCCACCGAGGAGCAGCTCCGCGAGGCGCTGTTCGGTGAGCACCCGGCGGCGTACGCGCTGATCGCGCAGGACGACGACACGGGTGAACCCGTGGGCTACGCCCTGTGGTTCCCGCTCTTCTCGACCTGGACCGGTACGCGCGGGATGCACCTGGAGGACCTCTACGTACGTCCGGACGCCCGGGGCGGGGGACACGGCAAGGCCCTGCTCGCGGCCCTCGCCGCGCTCTGTGCACGGAGTGGCTACGAGCGCTTCGAATGGTGGGTGCTGGCCTGGAACGAGCCGACGATCGACTTCTACCGGTCGCTGGACGTCGAGTTCCTCGACGAATGGAGGGTGTGCCGCCTCAGTGGCGAGCCCCTCAAGGCGCTCGCCGCCCGTGCCCCGGCCGTCGTGGACGGCACCTCCGACGCGTAGGGCCTGTCTCGGTCGGCGGCACGGGTGGGGGAATGGCGAGCTCGGGGCATCCCGAAGGGATACCTTCGTGCCGGAACCCCGGCTCGATTACGGCGAGCCGGGGTTTCCGATGGTGCGACGAGGCCTTCAGGCCTCGGTGGTCGGATCAGTGGTGTCCGTTGTTGATCACACGGAAGCTGCCCACGACAACCAGGTCTTCGAGCTCCTGGTCGCCGGCGACCGCGTGGCTGGAGCTGCGCGGGCCGACCGTGGCGACGGGAGCGCCGTTGTCACAGGTGAGCCCGTTGTAGAACTCGACGGTCCGCTCGCTCTCGTTCCGGATGTTGAAGCTGGTGGTGTCGAACTGGTCGATGACGCTGTTCAGGTTGACCACGGCGATGCAGGAACCCGGGTCGGCGGAGTACGACCGCTCGTTGATGTAGATCCGGCCCTCGTCCCGGTTGTCACCCCGGTCGCCACGGCCCTCGCCGCGCTTGCCGTTCCAGTTCTCCTTCCCCCCGGAGTCGGACGCGGCGTTCGAGCCGGCCTCGGTGCCGGTGCCGTTGCCGCCGCGCGGAGCCGGGGCGGGGGCGGCGTCCTGGACGATCGAGGTGGACCGGGGAGCGGACTCCAGGGCGGAGCTGGCGTAGGTGACACCGGTGGCGGCCGCGACTGCCACGCCGACGGAGGCGGCGATCACTGTGACTTTACGAGTGCGCAATGCACTTCCCCTTCTCTTCGTTCTCGTCGACAGGACCTGCCGACGAGAACGAACGTAATGACGGCCGTTTCCGCTGTCATTTCGAGAAGGGCCGGAGAAGTGTGAAAACTGGGCTGAACGGTCGCATGATCCGTCGCCCCGGAGAGTGACGATCGGCGCGCCTGACGCCTCCTCAAAATATGGCAGTGAGCTGGTATTTTGATGTGCGGAGAGCGTCTGTTCGGAACTCGCTGACGCGTCGTCACCCTGTTGGACGTGCCGCGAGCGACCCCGGCTCTGAGAGTCCGTCAGGTCGCCCCGCGAAGCGCGCACCTGACGACTCCTCAAGAAGCCTCAGGGCGCGATGAATGAAGAATGCGTGCCGTGGTGTGAATTCCGTGCCGACGAGTGATCGGCGGCGGCGTGTCGCGCGCTTCCCGGGTTCCCCCGCGGCTATATTCCTCGGCATTTTTTTCAGCCCTCACACCGGCAGCGTCAGTCCCCAGGCGCTCTCCCGTACCGTCCACGTCCGGGTGCGTACGGGTCCGGCGACCAGGGAGTCCGCCCGGTAGCGGAAATCCGCGCCGGAGACGGTGACCCGGTGGCCGGTGGCGCGCAGCGAGGCCGTCTCGGTGCCCATCGACACCGGCCGGATCTCGACGTCGGCGCCACCGTCGGCACCGGGCGCGATCGACACCGCCTCCACGGGCTGGTCGAGGTCGACGAGCGTCACCCCGTCCACCTCCACCCGCAGCCGCGCGGGCCCGGCACCGCCCCCGGCGGAGACCCGTATGCGCGAGGGTCGCAGCGGACGGGACATCCGGGCGGGCCGCACCGGCCGCGTCGACAGCGTACGGGCGAGGGACTGCGGCCAGGCGCGCAGCCAGGAGTGGTGGCCGGGCGGCGGGCCGTGGCCGTCCGAGGGGCCCCCGGCCCGTCCCGGACCCGTGCCGTGGGCCGTCCCCGGGCCCGCTCCCCTGCCCGAGCCGTCCGGTGGGGGTGTGCCCGGCAGGACCGGGATGCGGAGGGTGCCCAGCACCACCCCGTCGCTGTCGTCGACGAGCAGATCGAGCCGGCGCTCGACGCCGTCGAGGGCGGCGCGGGCCGCCGCGACCGCGCCCGTGGGCACGCCGAGGGAGTGGGCGAGGCCCAGGGCGGCGCCCACGGGGACCAGGGAGAGGGCGCACGCCTCCAGCTCCCGCCGCCGATGCAGAAGAGCCACCGTCCGCAGCAGCGCGCGGTCGTCGCCGACCACCACCGGGCGCCGAGAACCACGTCGTGCGAGTGCCCGCGCGAATTCCTCGGGCCCCTCCGGAAGACACACCTTCGTGCTCGCCGCACCCGCGCTGAGCACGTCTTTCGCGATCCGTACGGCCTCGCCGTCCGTGCGACGGGCGAGGGGGTCGATGACCACGAGGAGCTGGTCGTCAGTCGCCACCTCGGTCCTGCCTCGCTTCCTCGGGTAGCATCTTTGTGCAAGAGCCCCTTGCGCTATTGCGCCAGGGGCTTCGTCTATTCCGGGGCATCCGGGTCCTTCAGGTGCGACCAACGGCGGTCGCGGTGCACGCGGCGGTAATGAGCCACCGCGTACGCCCCCGACCTTGGACATGCCCCGCCCGGAAGGGGTGTACGCGCGTGCCCGCACTTGTGCTGCTCGGTGCTCAGTGGGGTGACGAAGGCAAGGGAAAGGCGACGGACCTGCTGGGCGGTTCCGTCGACTATGTGGTGCGCTACCAGGGCGGCAACAACGCCGGCCACACGGTAGTCGTGGGTGATCAGAAGTACGCCCTCCACCTTCTCCCTTCCGGGATCCTCACTCCGGAGTGCACTCCGGTCATCGGTAACGGTGTCGTCGTCGACCCGTCGGTCCTGCTCTCCGAGCTGAGCGGTCTGAACGAGCGCGGCGTCGACACGTCCAAGCTCCTGATCAGCGGAAACGCTCACATCATCACGCCGTACAACGTCACCGTGGACAAGGTCACGGAACGTTTCCTCGGCAAGCGGAAGATCGGGACGACGGGGCGGGGCATCGGCCCGACCTACGCGGACAAGATCAACCGTGTGGGCATCCGTGTCCAGGACCTGTACGACGAGTCGATCCTGACGCAGAAGGTCGAGGCCGCCCTCGACGTCAAGAACCAGCTCCTCACCAAGCTCTACAACCGCCGCGCGATCGCCGTCGACCAGGTCGTCGAGGAACTCCTCGTCTACGCCGACAAGCTCGCGCCCTATGTCACCGACACGATCCTGGTCCTCAACCAGGCCCTCGACGACGGCAAGGTGGTCCTCTTCGAGGGCGGTCAGGGCACGCTCCTCGACATCGACCACGGCACCTATCCCTTCGTCACCTCCTCCAACCCCACCGCGGGCGGTGCCTGCACGGGCGCGGGCGTCGGGCCGACGAAGATCAGCCGGGTCATCGGCATCCTCAAGGCCTACACGACACGTGTCGGCGCCGGTCCGTTCCCGACGGAGCTGTTCGACGAGGACGGCGAGGCGCTGCGCCGCATCGGCGGCGAGCGGGGTGTCACCACCGGCCGTGACCGCCGCTGCGGCTGGTTCGACGCGGTCATCGCCCGGTACGCGACCCGCGTCAACGGCCTGACGGACTTCTTCCTCACCAAGCTCGACGTCCTCACCGGCTGGGAGCAGATCCCCGTCTGCGTGGCGTACGAGATCGACGGCAGGCGCGTCGAGGAACTCCCGTACTCGCAGTCCGACTTCCACCACGCGAAGCCGGTCTACGAGACCCTGCCGGGCTGGTCCGAGGACATCACCTCGGCGAAGTCCTTCTCCGACCTGCCGAAGAACGCCCAGGCGTACGTCAAGGCGCTGGAGGAGATGTCCGGCGCCCCGATCTCCGCGATCGGCGTGGGCCCCGGCCGCGACGAGACGATCGAGATCAACTCGTTCATCTAGTCCGCGCCCCCGCGCGAGGCGGCCGACCCGGTGACGGTGTCGGCCGTCGCCGCGTACCCGGGACGGCGGCCGGATGGTCTGACTAGTCTGTCCGCCATGAAGGAGACGGGATGCTGCTGAGATTCAGGGTGGCGAATGTCAGATCCCTACGTGACGAGCAGGAACTGTCCTTCGTCGCACCGGAGGGATCCGAAGGGGACCACGCAGCGGCACGTGAGGTGACGCTCTCCGACGGCCGGCACCTGCCGGTCCATACCGTCCTCGGCGTCTTCGGCGCCAACGCGTCCGGCAAATCCAATGTCATCACCGCGTTGAAGAACATGCGCGACGCGGTACTGCGTTCCTACGCCGAGTGGATCGCCCACGACGGCATCCCCCGTGACCAGTTCGCCCTGGACCCGAAGGCGGCGGCCGAGACCACGCTGTACGAGGCGGACTTTCTGCTCGACCGCAACGTCCGTTGGACCTACGGTTTCGAGCTGGGACCTCAACAGGTCGAGGCGGAGTGGCTCTACGGCTATCCCAAGGGCCGACGCCAGGTGTGGTTCGAGCGTGACGCCACACGGGAGAAGGAATTCGAGTTCCCGGCCGACCGATTGCAGGACCGTGCGCACCTGGCCCGCACCACCCGACGGGACGCCCTGCTGCTCACCCGTGCCGCCAATGACGGACATGAACAGCTCACCCCTGTCTTCGACTGGTTCAAGAGCAATCTCTGGGACGTGACCCCCGAGACCGAACGTGCCCAGCGCGAGGACTACACGGCGACGCGGCTGCTGGAGAGCGAGGACTTCCGACGGCGGACCGAGGAACTGCTGCGTGTCGCCGATCTCGGCATCACCGGGGTCGAGGTCGAGCAGTCGTCGTCCGGGCGGCCGACGGTACGTCTCGTGCACATGGGCAGCGGTGAGCGATCGACCCTGGAGTGGGCTTCGGAGTCGTGGGGAACCCGCTCGTGGTTCGCGCTGATCGGCCCGCTCCTGCTGGCCCTGGACACCGGGGCGGTCCTGCTGATCGACGAACTCGACGCCAGCCTGCACTCCCGGTTCGCGGCGGAGGTCGTACGCCTCTTCCAGGCCCCCTGGGTGAATCCGAAGGGTGCGCAGCTGGTGTTCACCGGGCACGATCCCTCCCTGCTGCAGACACCGAGTGGCGGCAGGCTGCTGCACCCGGGGCAGATCTGGCTCACGGAGAAGGACGAGCGGGGCGCCACCGAACTGTCGTCCGTCGCCGAATGGGAACCGACGGCGGAAGAGGACCTCATGGCCGCTTATCTGGCGGGGTCCTTCGGCGCGGTGCCCAAGGTCTCCGAGGGACAGGTCGGACGACGGCTGCTGCGCGCGGACAGGACGGCACAGGCGGAGCGGACGGGGGCGGAGGGGGCCTGATGGCCAGGTCGAGGGGCGGGGACAGAATCACCCCCAAGAAGGGCGGTGCGAGGGGCCGAGCCACTCGGGACCGCCAGGTGTACATCTACACCGAGGGCGAGGTCACCGAGCCCGAGTACATCGACATCATCGTCAGGAAGGGCGTCTGGGGGAGGCCCGATCGCAAGGTCCAGCACCACATCTCGAACGAGAACGCGGAAAGCAAGTACCGCAAGCCGTACCGGATGGTGCAGGAAGCGGTCCGTACGCGGATCAAGGCCGAACGAGAGGCCAGGAGCGCGGGCCTGAGGCCGTACGAGGTTCTTCCGGACGGGACCGAGGAGGGGGACTGGAACTGGCCGCAGGTATGGGTGGTCTTCGACCGGGACGATCACCTGAGCATCCCCGAGGCGATGAGCCTCGCAGACGACGAGGGGATCCACGTCGCCTACTCCCACCCCTGCTTCGAGCTGTGGCGGCTCCTGCACTACACCAACTACACCAGTACGTTCGGCGGGGTCTGCGGCGATGCCAACAGCCGCCTGCGATCGCGTCCCGGCTTCGCGGCGACGTACGGGCCGGGTGTCCAACGTGTCTCGGAGCAGGAGTCCAAGCATCTGCGTGAGGACCAGGTGCTGAGCGAGGACGGCCACCGCTACGAGTCGGCCAGGAAATACGCGAAGAAGATCAACGAGTATCACTCCTCGCGCAACCCCAACGCCTGGGACCCCTACACGAATGTCTGGTGCCTCGTGGAGCAGGGACTGCTCCTCGGCGGCTACTAGCGCGCGCGGTCCCTCCCGCCCCAGTCGTCAGCATCGGATCACCCACCGAGGAGTTCTTCCGTGGCCAGACTCACGCTCGCCCAACTGGAGCGCCACCTCTTCGCCGCGGCGGACATCCTGCGCGGCGCCATGGACGTCGCCGAGTACCGCGACCTCCTGTCGGCGCTGCTCTTCCTGAAGTGGGCGAACGACGAGTTCGAGGCGACGCGTGAGCGGATCCTCGACGAGCGGCTCGCGTCCGGCGCCACACGTGGGGAAGCCGAGAAGGAGGCCGACGCGCCCGCCCGATACCTCGACCGCGGGGTCGTGTACGTGCCCGAGGCGGCTCGCTGGGAGCGGTTGGCCGGAGCTGTCGACGCTGTGGCGGGTGACCGTCTGCGGTCCGCGCTGCGCGCTGTGGAGACCCAGGAGGGGAACGAGCGGCTGCGCGGCCTGTTCGAGCACATCGACTTCGGCCGGGTCGGTGGTCACGGCCCCTTGGCTGGCAAGGCGGCCGACAAGCGGCTCTCCGCGCTCATCGACCACTTCGGCAGTCTGGAACTGAGCGCCGAGGACCTCGAATTCCCCGACGCCGTCGGTGCCGCGTACGAGTACCTCGCGAAGGCGTTCGCCGACTCGGCGGGTGCCAAGGGCGGCGAGTTCTACACACCGCGCACGGTGGCGCGCATGATGGTGGAGCTCGCACGCCCTCAGGAGGGGCAGAGCGTGTACGACCCGTGCGTGGGCACCGGCGGAATGCTGATCCACGCCAAGAGGTACGTCGAGGAGCACGGCGGCAACGCCGAGAGCCTCACCCTGTCCGGTCAGGACGCCAACCACGGCTCGTGGGTCATGGCCACGACCAACATGCTGTTCCACGGCGTCGACGCGTTCGACCTGGAGATCGGCGACACGCTCACGACGCCGCTTCACCTGGACAAGTCGTACGACCTGGTGCTGAGCAACCCGCCGTTCTCGATGGACTACAGGGCCGCGGACATCAGGGACCTCGAAGCGCGTATGCCGTACGGCCGGACGCCCGAGAGGGGCAAGGCCGACCTCATGTTCCTCCAGCACATGCTGTACATGGCGGCACGACAGGGCGGTTCGGTCTTCACCGTCATGCCGCACGGTGTGCTGTTCCGAGGAGGTGAGGAGGGCAGGATCCGGGCCCGGCTGATCGAGGCCGACCTGCTGGAAGCGGTGATCGGCCTGCCGCCGAACCTCTTCCACGGCACCGGAATCCCGGCATGTGTGCTGGTGCTTCGCGCACCGGGCAGAAAGGAGCCGGCACGGTGCGGCAGGGTTCTCTTCATCAACGCGGACCGTGAGTTCCACCCCGAGCGTGCGCAGAACGTGCTGTTGCCGGAACACATCGAGAAGATCGTTTCGGTCTTCCACGACTTCTCCGAGATCGAGTCCTTCTCGCGCGTCGTGAGCCACGAGGAGTTGGAGGCGAACGGCCACAACCTCAACATCCGTAATTATGTGGACAACACACCCTCGCCCGAGCCGCAGGACATCCGGGCCTATCTGCAGGGTGGTGTGCCGGTTGCGGAGATCGAGGCGGCCGGTTCCCTGCTGGGCGCGTACGCCCTCGAAGTGGGTGACCTCTTCGCCGTAAGGACCGACGACCACGCCTACGTCGACTTCCCGCCGCGGAGCGAACGGGCGGGCGGAGCCGGACTCACTGAGCGTATGGACGGGCAGGAGGCGGAGCTGTGGGCCGTCTTCGAGGACTGGTGGGCATCCCAGGCGGACCGGATCGTGGAACTGGAACCGCGTGCGAGTGGCGGCGGCACGGAGCGTGAACGCAGGGTCCGACTCGCCCGCTGTCGTGCTGATCTGACCGACTCGTTCCTTGACCGGCTGCTCACTGTCGGCCTGCTGCCCCGGCACGCGCTGGCCGGCGCCGTGTCCCACTGGTGGCATGAGGCGGCGAGCGACCTCCAGCCTCTGTCGATCCTCGGTTTCGGCGGGGTCGTGGACGGCTGGGTGACGGACGTCGGCGCGGGGCTCGCCCCGGACCCCGCCCTGTCGGCGCGCGGGGCACAGGGACCGACGGCGGAGCGGCGGGCGTCCGCCTATGGACACAAGGCTGTCGCGGCCATGCTCCCGGACTTCCTGGACGAGCTGACGTCCGCGACGGACTCGGCCGCCGAACTGGAAGCGGAGTCGCGGAAGGCCCGCGCGGCACTGGCACAGGCGCAAGCGGACGCCGAAGCGGCGGCGGAAGCCGCAGAGCAGGGCGCCGCATCCGGCCGGTCGGATTCCCCACAGGCCGCAGTGGACGCCGCCGAGGACGAGCTGCGTTCGCTCAAGCGGCGACGGACCACGCTCCAGAGAACGATCAAGCTCCTGGACCAGGGCTTCCCGGCTCGGCTGGAACGGGCGCGTGGCGCCCTTGCCGAGGCAGCGGGGGAGCGGGTTCTCGTGCTCGACGTTCTGCGGAACGAACTGGCGACCGGACTGGAGCGCCTGGTCGTCGGAAGACGGCGCGAACTGGTCCAGGTGTACGAGCGGTGGGAGGAGAAGTACCGGCTCTCCTTCCGCGAGATAGAGCAGCAGCTCTACGGCACGTCTGCGGGCATGGCGCGGAACAACCCCTGGTCCCAGGGGCGGGCTTGGGACTTCACGGCGGACAGTCTGCGGACCGCCTCCGGCCAGCAGCAGCTCGTCACCGCCGTCCACGAGCTGATCGACGCCGAGAAGAAGGCGGAAGCGGAACTGGCCAAGCTGGAGTTCGACGGACTGGCCGCAACGCTGGCGTTGCTGGGACCTGGAGCGGCGGGAGAAGGCCGAGTGAAACGGCTGCCTCTGCGTGACGTCCTGGTATCGGCGCGAACGGGGCTGCCGCCACGTGCCGGCGGGAGCGCCGACGGAATCCCGGTGATTCGTCCGGCCAATCTGACGGTGGCGGGGCTCGATCTCGACCCGTCCCGGATCCAGCGCCGCGACGCCGGGGCGAGCGTCGGTGCACTGCTGGAAGAAGGAGACGTCCTGCTCTCCGCGCCGGCTGCGGACAAGGTCTTTCGCGCCGCGGTGTGGCAGGGGCAACTGGCGCGCGCCATGTTCGGGTCACTTGTCATCTGCCTTCGGCCCCGCGCGAATCTGTTGTCCCCCCACTATCTGACCGCATGGTTGCGATTGCCTCACGCCCAGGGCCGGCTGTACGACGTGGGCCGGTCGTTGCTGCGCGGCGTCACGGTCCTCAACGCCGGTCGTCTGCTCGATGTGGAGATGGAGCTGCCGGGGCTCACGGAGCAGGAGGAACTCGGTCGCGGATTGGCGGAACTGCAGGAAAAGGTGGCCGTACGGCACCGCCAGGTCGCGAAGCTACGGCTGATCAGGAGGGCGTTGAGAGATGTCCTCACCGGCTGACCGCGTCATTGAACAGTGTCTCGGAGGGAACGGTCCAAGAGTGAACGGCGGAGAGGGGAAGCCTGATGGCGGCCAGGAAGCCTCCGACTGAGCGGCAGCAGCGGTTGGGCGCGGAGCTGCGCAAGATGCGTGAGCACGTCGGGCTGTCACTGACCGAGGCCGCTGAACTGCATCGTGTCGACAAGGCCACGCTCAGCAACACGGAGTCTGCCCGGTATGGCGTGAGTTCGGACCGCGTACGGGTATGGGCTGCCAACTACTCCTGCCCGGATCACAAGTATGTCGACGCGCTCGCCGAGATGGCCCGGGAGCGCGGTGCGAACTGGTGGGACGCGTACCGTGGCCTGGTTCCGGCGGTTCTTCTGGATCTGGCAGAGTTGGAGCGCCATGCGGTCGCGCTCCGCACCGCGCAGCTCACACACATGCCGGGGCTCCTCCAGCACGAGGACTACGTACGTGCAGTCATCGGAGAGGCTGTCCCTGAGCTCGCTCCTGAGGACTTTGACCGTAAGGTCGAGTTCCGTATCAGGCGAAGCGCTGTATTTGACCTGGAGGAGCCGCCTTTGTGCACGTTCCTCATTCACGAGGCCGCGTTGCGCATGTTGTTCGGTGGAGCGCGGGTGGCCAAGCGCCAACTGGCGTACCTGCTGGAGCAGGCCGACCGGGAGAACGTGACTGTGCGGATCCTCCCGTTCGCGGCTGGTGGATTCCCCAGCGCTGGAAGCTCGACCATGTACACCTACGGCCCTGTCGCACAACTCGATACGGTGCAGTCGGATACGCGTCAGGGTTCAAGGTTCCTCCATGCTGAGACGCACCTCTCGAACTACCGCATGGTTTTGGACCGTATGGAGGAGCGGTCCCTAAACGTCGACCGTTCGCGGGAGTTCATCCGTGAAGTCGCACAGCAACTCTGAAGGCGTGAGAAGAGTGGGCGTCCAGTGGCGTAAGTCCTCGTTCTCCGAGGACTCCGATGGCAACTGCATTGAAGTTGGCCTGAGTGGCGATGGCGTGCTGATACGTGAGAGCGACGAGCCGGGCACGGTCGTGACGACAGCCTCGGACGGGCTCCGCGTGTTCCTGGCCGACATCAAGGCGGGCGCGGCGGACCGCTTGGTGTAGGCGCTTCTCGGTCGGCAGGCCCCACCTGGCTCTGGTGGGGCCTGCCGTTGTTCGGCATATGCCAAGTTTCGCATTGAGGAAGCCTCAATATTGAGATGTCGCGTATTTTGTAGCTAGAGTCTCAGCTACGCACCGTGACTCGACGGTTGCAGAGACATCAGAAACCCCGGCGGTGTGCGACCACCCCGGGGCATGGCCAACGCTGCAAAGGAGCGCCAGCATGCTCAAGCCTATCCGGCTTGCACTGCAACGAACGCTTGTCCTCATCCTCTCCCTCCTCATTCCGGCCAGCGGCAGCCGTCGTCGGCGCGGTCTTCCGAGAGTCGCCCCTGTGTCCCCGCGCACTTTCTCCGGCCTGAGGCTGCTCATCCGGCGTGCTGCCCCGCCCGAACTCCTTACTGCCTCCAGGCCCCGGGCCGGCTCCCACCCTCTCCTCGACGACACCAGCCCCCTCGTACGCCCCTACCTCATCGTCCATGAACAGCATCAGCGGCAGCAGGAACGCCGGGCCGCGCTCGTGCTCGCGCTCGACGGCATCGACGTAGGGCCCTGGGTGATCCACGGCCACCACATCGGCACCCCGGTGGGCGCCCTGGCGGGGGTGGCTGTCTGATGAGCACGGCACGAAGCGCCCAGCCGAACGCCCGGGTCCAGGTCAGCCGAGTACCCGGCAAGCCCGTGCGGAAGGAGGACGACGGGGCCATCTCCATCGACCTCTGGTTGCGCCGTGACGGGGCCTTCGACTCCGACGTGGCGCTGCGTCTCACAGCTGCCGAGGCCGAAGTGCTGCACGCCCAGCTCTGCTACGCGCTCGACGACGAGGCCGTCGCCGTGATCGTCCCGGAATCCAGCCTTCCCGACTGCCGGAAGAGTGCCCGGACGAAACGACGCCGCTGATGTGCGCCTGAGGTGCGCTGGCATCGGCTCCCGGGGCAGCACAGGTATGAGGTGTGACATGTCCAGGGGGTCGATGCCGTTCCTGGGTGAACAGTCGGAACCGAACAGAAGGCAGAGGCTTGCGCGCGTTACAGTCCACTTACGCCTTGCCGACCTCTCACCACCGAGGTCATCCGAGCCGCCGGACACAAGGAGATGGCAGTGTGAGTGCCCAGTACGCCGAATCTGGCGACGCCCCCGTGATTCCGCGCCCGGAGCGTACTCCGGCGGCCTTGCGTGCGGCGTGCGCCATTGTCGCCTCTCACCTCCTCCCCGCCTACGACCAGGCCAAGGACCAGGCCCTCGCCGTAGCGCTGGAGCACGACTCGGTGAAGCCTGTCCACGCCTACCTCGCGCATTGGGCTGCCCTGATCGAGATCGAGCGGTATCCCGAAACCGCGAAGGCATACCGTCGCGCGGAGTACCTCGCCCGGATCGCTACCACGCCGGGCGAGGCGCGCAACCATCTCGCTACCGCGAGCGGTATCTACCGTGATGCGGCCGAGGCGGTGCGCGGCGCGTGAGCTGGCAGTGGGAGTACGTCCCGGACGAGGACACGGTGGCGGCCGGTGCGCCACCCATGTTCCTTGCGGAGGTCGAGAAGAAGGCCGACGAACTCGTCAGGGCCGCCGAAGCCCTGTATCTGCACGGGGCCGGGTACCAGGACACGGACGAGGGGGCGAAGCACGCGTTCGTGAACGGAGGCTTCTTCGTCTACATGATCACGCCACGCTCGGAACTCGTCTCCATCTGGCAGATCACACTCGATCCCGATCCGGGTGTCTGACCTCCTGTCCCTTCCGCCTTCACAGGCCCCTGGAATCCATCGTCGTGGCCCCGGCCGCGATGAGACGATCGAGATCAACTCGTTCATCTAGGACCTCGTCCGGCTTCACCCCGCCTCCTCACACCGGCCGGGCACGCGCAGGCGTGTCCGGCCGGGCCTATGCTGGAAAGTGCGCGAACTTGCGCATATCGGGCGACCGGAGGAAGTGAGTGCGATGCGTGTGATGCTCAGGGCGCGTCTCGACACGGAGAAGTCGAACGAGGCCATTCGCAACGGCACGCTGGGGAAGCTGATGCAGGCCTCCATGGAGCAGGTCAAGCCGGAGGCGGCCTACTTCACCGCCGACGAGGGACACCGCACCTGCTTCATGGTCTTCGACATGCAGGACAGCTCCCAGATGCCGGCGATCGCCGAGCCGTTCTTCCTCGAACTGGGCGCGGATGTCACGTACACCCCGGTCATGAACCCGGAGGACATGCAGAAGGGCCTCGCCGCACTGGGGCGCTGAGTATCGGGCGCTGTCCGGTGTCCCGGTCTCAGCTGAAGACGATCATCGATCCCTGGGCCAGGCTGCGGGTCGCCGCCGCGTGCAGGCCCAGCCAGACGTGCCGTTCGCGGGCGAACGGGCTGGGGTCGTAGGGCGGCGGGACGGCCGGCTCCTCCAACTCCGTGGGCGCGAGCGGCGCTTCGGGAGGCGACGGAGGGTTCGCCGGATCGATGCCGATGGCCGCCGCCACGAACTCCAGTTCCCTCAGCAGGCCCTGGGAGGAGCCCAGCGGGCCGCCCCCGGCGAGGAGTTCGTCGCTGGACAGCGGCTGCGGGAAGTCGACGGGGACATAGGCGCCCGCGTGGTCGTAGTGCCAGACCAGATGCGACTGCTGGGCCGTGCCCTCGAACATCTCCAGCAGCTGCTCGTAGTCCCCGCCGAGCGCGTCCACGGGGGTCACCGCGAGGCCGCAGACCTGGAGCAGATAGGCCCGGCGCAGGAAGTGCAGCGCGTCGTAGTCGAAGCCCGCGACCGGGGCGACCTCGCCGGTCAGACCCGGCATGTACTGGTACACCGGGACCGGTGGCAGTCCGGCCTCACCCAGCAGCTTGTTGTAGAGCGCGAGTTCGTCGGCGAAGGGGTTGTCGGGCGTGTGGCACAGCACGTCGACGAGCGGGACCAGCCAGAGGTCACAGGCCAAAGGAGAACTCCTCGGTCATCCGGCACGCACACGGACGGTAGGGTTACGTTCGCGTACGGCACACAGTGGTCAGGGAAGCGTAGTCGCTGAACGCGCCTTCAGCCCCCTTCGTGCAGATCCCATACCCACACACCGCCCACCCATTTACCGGGTCGCCCGACCAGCTTCTCCACGGCCTCCCGCAGCTGCTCCTCGTACGGCTGCGGGCGCAGGACCAGGGCGCCCGCGTGCCAGTACGCGAAGTCCTTCTGCGCCTGCGTCTGCCAGTTCACGCCGATCACGGGGACCTTGCCGGTGTAGCGGACGTCACGCAGCAGGTTGGAGGTGTGGCGGGGGACGGCGCCGTAGATGCCGACGCGGTCCTCGCCGAACGGGCCGTTGAAATAGCCGCCGGGCATCCTGAACCCGAAGTCCGCCGTGGACTGCCAGCGCAGGGCCTCCGCGTTGCCCGGGTCCGGCAGCGGCACCGGCACCAGGGTCTCGCCGGCCCCGGTGTCGACGTACGACTTCCAGGTGCCGTCCGCGATGAACGCCGGGACCTCCGCGCGCTCCACGGACCTCAGCGGGGCCGGGACGACGGGGAGGAGGGCGAGGGTGATCGCCATGAAGCCGAGGTAGCGGGTGCCGAGGCCGGGGGCCGCCGCGAGGCGGGCGCAGGCGATCGCCAGCAGCATGCCGAGGACCGGGGCGCAGATCATCGCCACCCGGCCCTCGATGACGGACTCGAACAGCGGTTTCTCGGCGAGCAGCGCCCACGGGCCGGGCAGCACGAGGTCCGTCCGCGGGAGGCGGAACTCGGGGCCGAGGGAGAGGACGGCCGCCGCGACGGCCGTGAAGGCCAGCGCCTTCACCAGGGCGTGTTCCCACAGGCGTACGACGATGCCGAGGGCCAGGAGGACCAGGGGCCAGCCGTAGAAGGCGTTCTGTTCGGTGATGTTGAGGGAGAGGGCGTCCGCGCGGGCGCGGTCGCCCGCGAGGAGGGAGCGTTCGGCGAAGGAGAGCAGGGCGAGCGGGCTGTTGCCGGAGTTGGAGCCGTGCGCGATGTTGCCGTAGCTCTGCGGGCCGAAGAACTGCCAGGTGAGGGGGAAGGTGACGAGAGGGAGGACGACGAGGACCGCGATGCCGAGGCCTTTGAGGAGCGGGCGCCAGGTCTCGCGGGCCACGTCCGGGCGGACGACGCCGTACGCGGCGGCGAACAGCAGCATGCCCATCGCGGCGAGGAGGAGGGGTTCCTCGCCGAGGAAGATCTGGTAGGTCGCCATCAGGCCGAGGACGATGCCGTCCCGGCGGGTGCGGGCGCCCGTGCACAGGCGCAGCGCACGGTCCACGATCGGCGGGATCATGAACAGGACGACGAAGTTCGGGTGCGCGTTGGCGTGGCTGACCATCGGTGGCGCGAAGGCGGCGAGGGCCGCTCCGGCGAAGGCCGCGCCCCGGTGCCGTACGACGTGTTTGACGATCAGCCAGTACCAGGCGGCGGCCGTGGCGGCGAGGCCGAGGGTCATCACCAGGGCGAGGGTGACGGCCGGGCCCAGGAGGAGCGTGACCGGGGCGAAGGGGACGGACAGGCCCAGCATGACCGTGTTGGCCATCAGGTTCACGCCGTCGGGAAAGCCCTGGAAGGTGGTGAAGAGCGGGTTGCGGAAGTGGACGAGGTTGTCGGCCGTGACCGCGAAGAACCACTCCCACTGGTTCTGGTCCTGGAGCGAGTCCGGGAGATAGCGGCCGTTCGGATCGAGCCAGCGGCCGATGTACAGGGTCACCGCCATCAGGAGGAAGCCCAGGACCGCGAGGACGTCGGCGCGGCGGACCGAACGGGCCCGCAGGACGGCGAGTTCACCGAGGACCCGGGCGTAGTCGCGGGGCCGGATCTTCGAACCGGGCTGGTGGGACCAGCGGACGGGGACCTCGACGACGGGCCAGCCGCTGCGGCGGAAGAACCGCAGGATCTCCACGTCGATACCGAACCCGTCGAGCCGGGAGGCGGCGAAGGCCTCACGGGCGCGGTCGCCGTCGAACAGCTTGAAACCGCACTGGGTGTCGCGGATGCCGGGCACCGCGACCCCGCGTATCAGCAGGTTCCCGACCCGGCCCAGCGTCTCGCGCAGCCGGTGCTGATGGCGTTCGATGCTCGCGCCGGGCGCCTCGCGGGAGCCGATCGCGGCCGTGTGCCCGTCGGAGAGCGCCTTGTCGAGACGCTCCAACTCGTCGATGGGCGCGGAGAGATCGGCGTCCGTGAGCAGCACCCGGCGGCCGTGCGAGGCGAGGACACCGAGCCGCAGGGCGTGGCCCTTGCCCCGGTTGCGGGGCCCGCCGGAGACGAGCTGGACGCGGGCGTCGCGGGCGGTGACGGCGGCCACGACCTCGGCCGTGCCGTCCGTCGACCCGTCGTCGACGACGATGATCTCCCAGCGGGCGGCGG
Source organism: Streptomyces phaeolivaceus (assembly GCF_009184865.1). Lineage (NCBI taxonomy): Bacteria > Bacillati > Actinomycetota > Actinomycetes > Kitasatosporales > Streptomycetaceae > Streptomyces > Streptomyces phaeolivaceus. The sequence goes on from NZ_CP045096.1 coordinate 5,665,752, forward strand.
CCTCGGTCGCCGTGAGGTGGGCGATGATCGCGTCCAGCGAGGGGGCGAGGCGGGCCTCCTCGTTGTACGCGGGCACCACGACGGAGAGATCGACGCTCAGGTGCCCGCCGGCCGCCTTGGGGACCGTGGTCGCGGTCGTGCTCATCCGTCCGCCAGGCGTTCCACCAGGGTCAGGGACTGCTCGTCGTACCCGGCGATGATCTCCTGCGCGGTCTGCGCGTCCCGGCGGGTGAGCGCGTCGACGAGGTCGGTGTGGTCGGCCCACAGCCGTCCCTTGAGATCGTCCGCCCCCGTCGTCGCGGTCGCCCCGGCCGTCCAGTCCTCGCCCTGCCGCAGATGCTGCACCGCGCACACCCAGGCCTGGACGCGCAGCCGGTGCAGGAAGTCGGTGAGATACGGATTGCCGAACAGGGCGCTCAGCTCGCGCCAGAACCGCAGGTCGTAGCCGATCAGGATGTCCAGGTCCCCGGCGGTCGCGGCCCGCCGCGCCTCCTCGCCGCGCCGCCGCACCCCGGCGAGCGCGGCGGCCGTACGCGGATCGACCTTGCGGTCGCCGAGCCGCCGGAACATGCCGTCGGTGACCAGGATGCGGGCCTCGACCATGTTCCGGTAGTCGGCCACCGAGTACGCGTGGACCTCGAAACCCCGGTGCTGCACGGCGTCCAGCAGCCCCTGCGCGGACAGGTCCACCAGGGCCTCGCGCACGGGTGTCGCCGAGACGCCGTACTGCTCGGCGATCTCCTTGACCGTGAACTCCTGCCCCGGCTTCAGCCGGCCGGCCAGCACCTCGTCACGGAGCGCGTCCGCGAGCTGCTGCCGCAGGGTGCTACGGGTCACGGCGCCATTGCCGCCGCCGGTGCCGGGCATCGTGGTCTGGGTCCCCCATCCGCGTAACGCGTACGCATCCTGTGCGTGCTCTCTGAGTTCTCTTACGAGCACGTCACCTTACGCGTTCGGGTTCCGGGGAGGAGTTTTCGCCCTCCTCGCGAATCAGGTCTCGCGGAGCGGGGCGAAGGAGCGCGTCACACCGTGTGCGCGTCGGTGTGTTCGTCCGCCACGGACAGGGCCGCGTCCAGGGCGGCGAGGCCCTCCTTGGCCTCGGCCTCGGTGATGTTGCACGGCGGGACGACATGGGTGCGGTTCATGTTGATGAAGGGCCACAGACCGCCCGCCTTGGCGGCGGCGCCGAAGGCGAGCATGGGGGCGTTGGCCTCGCCGGTCGCGTTGTAGGGGACGAGGGGTTCGCGGGTCTCCTTGTTCCGCACCAGCTCCAGCGCCCAGAACATGCCGGTGCCGCGCACCTCGCCCACCGAGGGGTGGCGGTCGGCGAGTTCGCGCAGCGCCGGGCCGATCAGGGTGGCGCCGAGCGTGGCGGCGTTGGTGACGACCCCCTCCTCCGCCATCACGTCGATCGTCGCGACGGCGGCGGCGCAGGCCAGGGGGTGGCCGGAGTAGGTGAGACCGCCGGGGTAGGGGCGGCGGGCGAAGGTCTCCGCGATCGCGGCGGAGATGGCGACGCCGCCGAGGGGGACATAGCCGGAGTTCACGCCCTTGGCGAAGGTCATCAGGTCCGGTACGACGTCGAAGAGGTCGGCGGCGAACCAGGTGCCCGTCCGGCCGAAGCCCGCCATCACCTCGTCCAGGACGAACACGATCCCGTACTTGTCGCACAGCTCCCGGACCCCGGCCAGATAGCCCGGCGGCGGGACCATGATCCCGGCGGTGCCCGGGACGGTCTCCAGGATGATCGCGGCGATCGTCGACGGACCCTCGAAGACGATCGTCGTCTCCAGGTGCTCCAGCGCGCGGGCGCACTCCTGCTCCTCCGTCTCCGCGTGGAAGCGGGTGCGGTAGAGGAACGGCGCCCAGAAGTGCACGACCCCCGCCGTGCCGGTGTCGGAGGCCCAGCGGCGCGGGTCGCCCGTGAGGTTCACGGCCTGCTGGGTGCCGCCGTGGTACGAGCGGTACGCGGCGAGGACCTTGGGGCGGCCGGTGTGCAGGCGGGCCATGCGGGTGGCGTGCTCGACGGCGTCGGCGCCGCCGTTGGTGAAGAAGATCTTGTCCAGGTCGCCGGGGGTGCGTTCGGCGATGAGGCGGGCGGCTTCCGAGCGGGCCTCGATCGCGAACGCCGGGGCGAACGTCGTCAGCGTGGCGGCCTGCTGCTGGATGGCGGCGACGACCTTCGGGTGCTGGTAGCCGATGTTCGTGTAGACGAGGCCGCTGGTGAAGTCGAGGTAGCGGTTGCCGTCGTAGTCCCAGAAGTAGGAACCCTCCGCGCCGGCGACGGGGAGGGGGTCGATGAGGTCCTGCGCGGACCAGGAGTGGAAGACGTGGGCGCGGTCGGTCGCCTTCACGGTGGGGCCGGGGAGGGGGCTGGAGTGCGGGGGCGCGGGAGGGGTCATGGGGTGAGGTTAGGGGTGGGGGGCGGGGGGTGGACATCGGCGGTTTGTAAGTGTGCGGCTGCTCGGGCGCGACAGTGTGTCGCCCCCGAAGGCATGGGCCCCCTATTGACAGCAAGCTGCCTAAATGACAGTCTGCTGTCATGAGCGATCACAAGCCTGTGCATCTCGCCGTGTACGACACCTACGCCGACTGGGAGACGGGCCACACCACCGCGTGGCTGGCCAGGGGCGGCTACGAGATCCGCACGGTCGGGGCCGGACCGGGGACCGTACGGACCGTCGCCGGGGTGCGGATCCAGCCGGACGAGGACCTGGAGGCGCTGCGACCGGAGGACAGCTCCCTGCTCGTCCTCACCGGGGCGGACCTGTGGGACACCGGTGACGACCTCGCGCCGTTCGCCCGGAAGGCACGGGAGTTCCTCGACGCCGGCGTGCCCGTCGCCGCGATCTGCGGGGCGACCGCCGGGCTCGCCAGGGAAGGGCTGCTGGACGACCGGGAGCACACCGGCGCCGCCCCCTTCTCTCTCGCGGCCATCGGATACGCGGGCGGTGAGCGGTACATGGACGCGGACGCCGTCACCGACGGCTCCGGGCTGCTCGTCACCGCCGGACCCACCGAACCCGTCGCCTTCGCCCGGGAGGTCTTCCGGCTGCTCGGTGTGTACGAGGGGGAGGTCCTCGACGCCTGGTACCGGCTCTTCCACGACTCGGACGCGGAGGCGTACGCCGTACTGGAGGCGGCGGGACGGTGAGCCGGGAGCGGGCGGAGCGGGCGGAGCGGACAGAGCAGATGGGGCAGATGGAGCAGACAGAGCGGCAGGATCTCCTCAGCCGTGCCGCGCTCGGGGTGTTCCGGCTGAACGGGCAGTTCCTGTCCGTGGCCGACGAGTTGGCGCGTCCGGCGGGACTGACCGCCGCCTGGTGGCAGGTGCTGGGCGCGGTGCTGCCCGAGCCGCTGCCCGTCGCCGGGGTCGCCCGGGTCATGGGCATCACCCGGCAGAGCGTCCAGCGGGTCGCGGATCTCCTCGTCGGCAAGGGGCTCGCCGAGTATGTGCCGAACCCGGCCCACCGCCGGGCCAAGCTTCTCGCCCCGACCTCCGCCGGCCGCGCCGCGATCGCGCGGATCGAGCCCGGTCACGCCACTCTGGCCGCCGGTCTCGCGGAGGCGCTGGGGGAGGAGGGGTTCGCCGAGACCGTACGGGTGCTCGAACGGCTGTCGGAGGCCCTGGACGGCCTCGCGGCGGCGTCGGGGGCCGACGAGGAGGCCGCCGCTGTTACGGAACCGTAGACACCGGTCCATCCGACTCCCCCGGGGGCCGCACTACGATCGGTCCGTTGCGCACGTACGCGACGTACCCGTACGTATGACGTGGGCGGTCGTATGTAGGCGTATGTGGGCGTGCGCATTCGCAGGGGACGGCACGGGGGAAGACGGGGGCGGTGGCCATGGAGAAACTCGGGGCCGGGGATCCGCAGAGGATCGGGGCGTACCGGCTGCTCGCACGGCTGGGGGCCGGCGGGATGGGGAACGTGTATCTGGCCCGCTCCGAGCGCGGCCGTACCGTCGCCGTGAAGCTGGTCCGGCAGGAGCTGGCGGAGAAGGAGGAGTTCCGGGCCCGGTTCCGGCAGGAGGTGCGGGCCGCGCGGCAGGTGGGCGGGTACTGGACCGCGCCGGTGCTGGACGCGGACACCGGGGCGGTGATCCCCTGGGTCGCCACCGGGTATGTCGCAGGACCCTCCCTCCAGGCCGTCGTCGGCCGGGACCACGGGGCGCTGCCCGAGCGGTCCGTACGGATCCTCGCGGCGGGCCTCGCGCACGCGCTGGAGGACATCCACGCGGCCGGACTCATCCACCGGGACCTCAAGCCGTCCAATGTGCTGGTGACCCTCGACGGGCCGCGCGTCATCGACTTCGGGATCGCGCGGGCGCTGGAGACCGTCACGGACGGCGGGCTCACCCGCACCGGCGCGCTCGTCGGTTCGCCGGGCTTCATGGCCCCCGAGCAGGTGCGCGGCGACCGGATCACCCCCGCCTGCGACGTCTTCTGCCTCGGCTCGGTCCTCTCCTACGCCGCCACCGGCAACCTCCCCTTCGGCGCCGCCAACTCCGGTGTCCACGCCCTGATGTTCCGCATCGCCGAGGAGGAACCGGATCTGGAGGGGCTGCCGGAGGGGCTGTACGACATCGTCCGCGACTGTCTGCGCAAGGACCCCGCCGCGCGTCCCACGCTCGCCCAGATCCTCCAGCGCACCGGCGCCGAGGACACGGTCTTCGCGGGCCGGTCGCGGGACCCCTGGCTGCCGAGCGCCCTGGTGGCCCAACTGGGGCGGCACGCCGTGCAGTTGCTGGAGAGGGAGGATCCGGAGGAGGTTGCGGAGTCCGGGGAGTCCGGGGAGTCGGGGCGGCCGGGAGGGCCGGGGGTGGGGGCCGCGGGTGGGTCGGGGGCCGCCGGTGGTCTTGGTGGGGCGGTGGCTTCGGGTCTCGGCGGGCAGACGCCCGCGACGGCACCGGCCGCCCCGGCGGCACCGTCCGCCGCGCCTTCGGTCCCCGGGAACCCCGCCGGATCCGCCCCCGGCACCCCGTCGTCAGTGTCACCACCGTCGTCACCACCGTCGTCACCACCGCCGTCACCACCACCACCACCACCACCGTCGGCTCCGCCCGTGTATCCGTTGGGGGATCCGCACTCTCCGTACGGTGGTTCGGGGGCTCCGGCCGGTGCTCCCGGGTCTCCTCAACCGGCTGGGGCGGCTGCCTCTGCCGGTGGGCCCGCGTCGCCGCCCGAGCACCCGGCCGCCACGCCCGAGGGGGCACCCGGGGGCGAGTCGCCGGACCGGACGCCGACGCGGATCATGGGTGCGGAGGGGGCCCAGCCGCCTCCGCCGACCGCCCCACCGGGACCCCCGCCCGCCGGGTACGGCTTCCCCCAGCCGCGCACCCAGCAGCCCGCCGGTGGGTACGGGCAGCAGCCCGGCACCGCTCCCACCCCCTACCCGTCGTACTCCGGCGGCACCGCCCCCGGCTACGGCTACCCGCAGAGCGCACCGCAGCCGTCGTACGGGGCGCAGGGGGCGTACGGGCAGGGCGCGACGCCGCCGTACGGGCCCGAACCCGTGTACGGAACCGATCCCCACTACGGAACCGATCCCCACTACGGACCCGGCCCCGGGGCGGGCCCCGAACCCGCGCGTGGGAACCGGCGGTCCTCCGTGCTGCTCGTCGTCGTCGCGCTGGTGGTCGCGCTCGGCGCGGGCGGCTCGGTGTACGCGTTGATGAAGAAGGGGGACGACGGGGGTGACGAGGACGACGCGAAGGGCGGGACGTCGACGAGCGCGCCGCGGACCCTGGAGCCGACGACCGGGGAGCCGACGGACCCGGCCACCTCGCCGGACCCCACCACCGAGTCGCCCGACGCCGGTACGATCCCGGCGGACTTCCTGGGCACCTGGAACGCCACCCTGGACGGCTCGAGCGGCTCGGACACCCGTCAACTCGTCATCCAGCAGGGCGAGGTGGGCGACACCGTGCTCTCCCTCACGGCGGACGGCCCGCTCGAAGGCGGCGGCACGTACCACTGTGTGTTCGAGGCGGAGTTGGCGGAGGGACCGGCCGACGGCGGCCCTCTGGAGATCGGCCCCTCGACCGTCACCACAGGCGAGCCCGCGACGTCCTGTTCCCCGGGTGCCGCCACCACCGTCACCCTCCTGCCCGACGGACAACTGAGGCGCGTCGACACGGCGGGGAAGTCGGTGACGTACTCGAAGTCCGGCTGAGCCGATCACCGGGCCGACCGCCGAGCCGGGGCGCCGAGCCGGGGCGCCGAGCCGCGCGGCGAACTTCCGTTGAACTTCCGGCGCCGCACCCGGAATGTCCACGCGTCGCCCGCCGCCCGCGCCGTACCGTGTCCCGCTTGACTGCGGAGCGTGAGGCTCGGGGGAGTGGCTCGGATGCAGGAGTGGCTGAGCGCGGAGAACGTGGTGGCGGTGGCGACCGCCGTGGCCGGTGTCGTGGCGTCGGCGGTGATGGTCTGGTACGAGCGCCGGGTGCCGAGGCGCTGGGGGCGCCTCCCGCGCCCTTAAGGGGTCCTTGCAGAAAGATCGTGTTGTGGCACGGTGGATGTGTACGTGATCCCGTGTTTTGTGGGGTGTGATCATGACGTGACCCTCGCCCGCAAACACCCAGCATTCTGAAAGCGCCCCTAAAGGATTCAGGCCCCTGCGGGCCTGAAAAACATGGGGCGCGGCCCCTGCTTTTCAGGCAAGGCCGTGAAGTTATGGGCTGATCGTCGGCGTCAAGATGTTGATGCTGAGGGTGGCTGTGTAGGTGCGTCGGTCGATATTGAGGCTTTTGTAGGCGTATCGGGACAGGGGTCGTTTCACTGCGCGGGGGCTGATGCGGAGGCGGCGGGCGGGCATGAGGTGTTCCAGGACGGTTCGGCCGATCGTCCCGACGAGGTCGATCGTGGTGCCGGCGATGATGCCCGCGGCCTGGACGATCTGGTCGCGGGCGCATCGCAGGGCAACGCTGAAGCTGGCCCGGTCCGGGTCTGTTCCGGGTGTGGCCCCGGTGGCGTCGGCGATAGCGATCCGCAGGGCCTGGTAGGCGCTCAGCAGGGCGTAGACCTCCTGGGCGATGCCGGGCGGAGTGGTGGAGCGCAGGACCCGCCGGCCCAGCATCGTTTTCTTGATCGCGAAGTAGGCGGACTCCACTTCCCACCGCTCGTGATACAGACTGACCAGGTCGGATGCCGGGTAGCGGTGGTGGTCCAGGAGGTTGGTGGCCAGCCGGTAGAGCCCGGTGCGGCGGCCCTGGCTGGTGGTGACGGTGATCTCGCATTCGATGATGCGGACCTCGAGGGCGCCGAAGCGGGAGAGGTGGGAGCCGTCGCCGAAGCGGGCCAGGACGGGAGGTTTGCGGGTGGCAGTGATGCGTGCGAGGAAGGAGGCTTCGGTGGCGGCGACGGCTGTCAGGAACGCGTTGCCCGAAAAGCCCCGGTCCAGCAGGACGATCATTCCGGCGTGCAGGGAGCGCATGAGCCGCCTGCCGTGTCCGGTCTCTCCCTGGGAGCGCGGTCCGAAGGCGGCATCCAGGATCGCCCGGGTGCCACAGGCCACCAGCGCGGTCAGGCAGATCTGCGGGTAGCCGGCAGTTCCGAACCGGTTGGACCCCTTGCCCAGACGGGCCCGGTGCGGCGGGCTGTCGGGAACGTCGAGGTAGGTGCCGTCGATCGCAACGGCCAGCAGGCCCTTGAAGCGGGCGCCGCGGGTGCGGATCACCGTGGCCGGCCCGCGCAGCAGATCGAACAGGGCCCGCATGGGCCGCACGCCCAGACGCCTGCGGGCGTCCCAGAGCCCCGCGCCGGTGATCTTCACGACCGGTATCGTCTCCAGCGCGGCGGTGAGCCTGCGCCAGACGGCCAGGTAGCCGCAGTCCTCGAACAGGGCCGCGGCCAGCAGCAGGTAGACCACCACCCGGGCGGGAATCTTCCGCAGCCGTTGCTGGACAGCACCGGTCTCGGCAAGGACCGCATCGACCATCTCGAACGGGATGATCCGGGTGAGTTCCCCCAGATGCCCCGGGGCGAACACGCCCTTGGCTACCGTGATTTCCCGCGTGATGACACACTGATCGGACAGCGGAGCCTCCGGTCCTGTGAACGGCTGTCTTGGTCGACTGCCAGTTCTACCGGGGCTCCGCTTCCCACGTTCCAAGAAGCCATAGAACCAGAGCGCACTTGCCAACGCTCCCAAAGCCCTAACTTCACGGCCTTGGCTTTTCAGGGGCGCGGGGAACTGCGCGACCAGCCCCCACCGAACCCGCACCCACCCTCACGAACCCGCACCCACCCCCACGGCCCCCCGCCTACCGAGCCTCCGGCGGTCGCTGTCGGGGCATGTTCGGCCGAGCCCCCGGAGGGAGTGCCATCCGCCCGTTCGCCCCCACCTCGGGCCGAGCGCCCCCACCCCCCGCATGCAGCCCCACCGGCGCGGCCCCCGTCCGGAACTCCACCATCCAGTCGGCCGTCTCCGCCCGCACCAGCTCCGTCACGTCCTCGGAGAACCTCCGCAGCACCCCGAGACACCGCTCGGCCGCCTCCCCGGCCGTCCCCTCCGCCGGCCCCAACACCTCCCGCGCGCTCTCGGACGCCCAGTCGAACCGCAGCACCTGAAGCCGCCGCTGCACCGCCTGCGCCGTGGCCACGTCCCGCATCCACCCGGACGTGATCCCGAAGAACCGATCCACCGCGACGCACGCCACACAGGACAGCAGCGCCAGATACCCCCAGGGCGCCACATCGCCCACCGCCCCGGTGAGATCGAGCAACGGCAGCGCCGCCCCGGCGATCGCCCCCGCCGCCGCCCCGATCCGCAGCACCCGCGCCACCGTCCGTTTCCACACCCGGTCCGCGAGATACCACGCGGCGGTCTCCAGGGCCGCCCGCTCGACCCAGTGGTACAGCTCCTCCAGCCGTTCGGCCGGCGCCCCCCAGTCCCCCTGCGGAAACGGCCGCCCGGCCGGATCCCCCACCCAAGGCCCGGTCCTCGACGACCAGGGCTCCGCCCACAGCCCGGACCCCTCACCCCGCCCGTCCTGGGGTCCCCCCTCGGGCTGCATCTCCGGCTGGCTCACCCGGCACTCCCTACGTACGTACGGCGCTCACGCACCACCCTGACGCGGCCGGACCCTTCCTACCGCCCAATGGGTGGCGAAGATGGTGTTTTCACCGCTTTTCCCCTGGAAGATGCCCTTGATCAGGTATACGAATCCCCGGCCGACTCACTCGAAAGAGTGGCCCGGCACAGGCGGGGCCGACCACGTAGGCTCGTGGCGACCGCAAAACGTCCAGGGGGCGTCCACAGAACCGTCCCCACGGGCGTCCGCACGTACTCGTGACGTACTCGTGAGAGGGAGCTGAACGTGATCCCCGGTGGTGGCCAGCCCAACATGCAGCAGCTGCTCCAGCAGGCCCAGAAGATGCAGCAGGACCTGGCCAGGGCGCAGGAGGAGCTCGCGCGGACGGAGGTCGACGGTCAGGCGGGCGGCGGTCTGGTGAAGGCCACCGTCAACGGCTCCGGCGAACTGCGCGGCCTGAAGATCGACCCCAAGGCGGTGGACCCGGAGGACACCGAGACCCTCGCCGACCTGATCGTCGCGGCCGTCCAGGCGGCCAACGAGAACGCCCAGGCACTCCAGCAGCAGAAGCTGGGCCCCCTCGCCCAGGGTCTCGGTGGCGGCGCGGGCATTCCCGGTCTGCCCTTCTGAGCGACCGGGCGACCCCTCTTTCGACCCCATCCGTGCCCCGTACCGCCTTCCTCGGAGCGGCGGCGGCCGACTACGGTACGTACGGAAAGACACCAGGAAGGACGGCAGTCCGTGTACGAAGGCGTGGTCCAGGACCTCATCGACGAGTTGGGGCGGCTGCCCGGCGTCGGTCCCAAGAGCGCGCAGCGGATCGCCTTCCACATCCTGCAGGCGGAGCCGACGGACGTACGGCGCCTCGCGCACGCCCTCCTCGAAGTGAAGGCGAAGGTCCGTTTCTGCGCCACCTGCGGCAATGTCGCGCAGGAGGAGCTGTGCGGTATCTGCCGTGACCCGCGCCGCGACCCCACGGTCATCTGTGTGGTGGAGGAGCCGAAGGACGTCGTCGCGATCGAACGCACGCGCGAATTCCGGGGCAAGTACCACGTGCTCGGCGGCGCGATCAGCCCGATCGAGGGCGTCGGCCCGGACGACCTGCGCATACGGGAACTGCTGACCCGCCTGGCCGACGGCACGGTCACCGAGCTGATCCTCGCCACGGACCCCAATCTGGAAGGCGAGGCCACGGCCACGTACCTCGCCCGCATGATCAAACCCATGGGCCTCAAGGTCACCCGCCTGGCCAGCGGCCTCCCGGTGGGTGGCGACCTGGAATACGCGGACGAGGTGACCCTCGGGCGCGCCTTCGAGGGGAGACGATTGCTGGATGTCTGACGCCACACTGCACGCGACGGACCTGAACCCGGACGACTTCGCGGTCCAGATCGCGGATCAGATCGAGAGCTTCCTGGTCGCCGTCACCGAGGTGGCCAAGGGCGACGAGCCGGACTCGGCCGTGCCCTTCCTCCTCCTGGAGGTGTCCCAGCTGCTCCTGGCCGGCGGGCGCCTCGGCGCGCACGAGGACATCGTGCCGGACGAGCGCTACGAGCCCGACCCCGGCCCCGAGCCGGACGTCGACGAGCTGCGCGAACGCCTGGCCCTGATGCTCGAACCGGTCGACGTCTACTCCGAGGTCTTCGACCCCTACGAGCCCCGCAAGGCGCCGGTCCCGGCCCGGATCTCCGACGACCTCGCCGACGTCATCGCCGACCTCCGCCACGGCATGGCCCACTACCGCGCGGGCCGCACCACCGAGGCCCTGTGGTGGTGGCAGTTCTCCTACTTCTCCAACTGGGGCTCCACGGCCTCCGCCACCCTCCGCGCCCTCCAGTCCCTGGTCGCGCACGTCCGCCTCAACCAGCCCCTCGCCGAACTGGACGGCCTCGACACCGACCAGGAACTCATGGGCGACGAAACCCTGGAGTTCGAGGCGGGCCAGGTCATGGCGGAGGAGATCGCGGGCCCGCTGGGGCTCGGCAGGAAGGTCAAGTAGCCGGCCACCCTCCGGCGAGGGAGCAGGTCCCGCGGCGGGAGCCGGGCCCGACATGAGTACGGTGCCCAACTCCCGCCGTACGCATGACGATTTCCGCCACGGGCGGTCATCATGTGACGTATGAGCGATACGTTCGACCGCCGCCCAGTCGACGACCCGTCCGTCACGGCCTCCGGAGCGGGGTCCGTCGCGGCGCGCGGGGACGTCGGCCTCGCGCAGACCGGGGCGGGGTCGTTCGGTGTGCACATCGACAACGCCACGCTGCTGTCGGCGGAGAGCTTTCCCGCCGCGGCTTCCGTCCACTGCCCGCAGGGTCTCGGCAACCTTCCGTCCCGCGCGCCTCTCTTCGTCGGCAGGGACCACGAACTCGGCCTCCTGGACCAGGCGTTGGTCAATCCCGGGGAGGCGGTGGTGCATGCGGTGCACGGCCTCGGCGGTATCGGCAAGTCGATGCTCGCCGCCCGCTGGGCGACCCTTCGCGGGGCGGAGTACGCGCCGGTCTGGTGGATCACCGCGGACAGCCGTGCCGCGCTCGACGCGGGCCTGGCGGCCCTGGCCGCGGCGCTCCAGCCCACGCTGGTCACACTGCTCCCGCAGGAACAACTCGGCGAGTGGGCCCGGCAGTGGCTGGCTTCCCACACCGGCTGGCTGATCGTCCTCGACAACGTCTCCGATCCGGCCGATGTCGAGCACCTCCTCGCCCGTGCGACCTCGGGCCGGTTCCTGATCACGAGCCGACGGTCGACCGGCTGGCGGAGCATGGCGCGGGAGGTGCCGCTCGATGTGCTGTCCGAAGAGGAGGCGGTCGACCTCTTCACCCGGATCAGGGGCATGGATCCGGACACGGCCGCACTCTGCGAGGAACTGGGACATCTCCCGCTGGCGGTCGCCCAGGCGGCGGCTTACTGCGTGGAAACCGGCTGCGCCGTACGCGAGTACCTGGACGACCTCGCCGCCTATCCGGCCGAGATGTACGAGGCCACGGACGAGGGCGGTGACCATCAGCGCGCCGTGGCCCGTGTCTGGCACATCACCCTGGACCGCCTCGCGGACGACCCGCTCGCGGTACGGATCCTGTTGATGCTCGCCTGGTACGCGTCCGAGGGGATTCCCCGCTCCCTGCTCGCCGCGCTCGGGACACCCCCGGCCGTACGCCGGGCCCTGCGCCGCCTCGCGGCACACAGCATGATCACGCTGCACGACGACACCGTTTCCGTGCACCGGCTGGTGCAGGCCGTCTCGCGTACGCCGGGGCAGGACGATCGTCACCGTCATGCCGACGCGATCACGGCGGCGCGGGGGGACGCGATCGCGGCACTGGCGGGGCTGATCCCCCAGGACGCCGATGCTCCGGAGGCCTGGCGGGCCGTACGGGCGGTGCTGCCGCACGTCGAGGCCCTGGCCGGGCACGGGCTGCCGGGAGCCGGTGCGGGGACGGCCGGGAGCGGTACGGAGACGGCCGGGACCGGTGCGGAGGCCGATCTGTACGTCGACACCGCCCGTCAGCTGGCGTTCTCCGGCACCCGTGCGGCGGCGCGGGCAGTCGTGTTGCTGGAGCGGGCGGAGGAGATACACACGCGAAGTGCCGGTGCCGAGGCTTCTCGGACGCTGGAGACACGGATCGACCTCGTCCATGCCCGGAAACGGTCCGGCGACCTCGAACAGTCCGTTCCTCGCGCGGAGGCGGTGCTGGCCGACTGCGTGCGGGTGTTGGGCGAGCGACACCCCGTGACGCTGACGGCGCTCATGCGGCTGGCCAAGTCGGTCGGTTTCAGGGGGGACTCCGGGCGTGCCAAGGAACTCCTGGAGGAGGTGGTCGCGGGCCGGAGATCGGAATTCGGAGACCGGCATCCCCGGACCCTGGAGGCACGGGGCTTTCTCGCCATGGAGTTCCGGGACCACGGCGACCTCGTGTCGGTCCGCCCGAGGCTGCAACAGGTGTACGACGACTGCGTCGAGTACCTGGGCGCGGAACATCCGGTCACGCTGTCGATCCAGGGCGACCTCCTGGTGATGTCGCCGGGATCGCGCATGCTGGAAGGGCCGCTGGGCGAGGCGCTGGTGTCCGCCTCGCTGACCGACCCCGGCCTCGACTTCGCCGATCTGATGAGCCGATTCGACTCGGTGACCCGGTCCACCGGACTTCAGGGGCTCAAGACGGCGCTGGGATCGGAGGGGGACGTGCGGGCCGCCAAGGAGTACGTCGCCACCCACGAGCGGGTGTACGGCAGCGACCATCCGAAGACCCTGACCGCGAGGATGTCCCTGGTCCAGGCGTACGCCTCCACCAGGGACGTCGGCCGGGTCTCCGCGGTTCTGGAGCAACTGGTGTCGGACGCCACCCAGGTGTTCGGCGGGGACGACGTCTTCGTCACCGGTGTGAACGCCATCAGAAGCATCGTCGACGCGGTCCTGTCCGAGGGCCTGGTGGACAGCGGCGAGGCCGACGATCCGGGCGCCGGAGGAGCGGAGCGCGAGGAGCTTCACCAGGGCTCCGGGGCCGAGCGCGGGCGGGACCCCGAGACCCTGGCCCGGCTGGGCGATCTGTACGGTTCGGTGCGCGAGAGCCTCGCCTCCGGCAAGTGGGACGTCGTCAGCTTCGCCGAAGCGGCGGTCGGCATGCTGAGAGTGGCGGGCGGGGCCGGTACGGCGACGGACACGGCCGGTACGGCGACGGGCGGGGCGGATGAGACGGACGGGACCGCCGACACCCGTACATCGGAAGAGAGTTGACCGTACGTCAGTGATCGGCTCTTATCGGACGAAACTCTCCACGTGAGCCTGCGCGACCGCCACAATGTCCTCATGACACTGAAGCCATGGGCGTGGGCCGGTCTCGCGACCGCCGGGGTGGGCACGGCCACGTTGGTCGGGTTCGCCTTCGTCGATCTGGGCTCGGCGGATCAGATGGCCAGTGTGGTGGGCGGATCCGCAGGGGTCATCGGGCTTGTTCTTGCCGCGATCGCGCAGTTCGGCGGATCGTCCGCCCCTCCGGCCCCTCCGGCCCCGACCCCGGCGTCGGCCCCGACCCCGGCCCCGGCCACGCCCCCGAATGTCGACGCGTCCGGCACCGGCGCGATCGCGGCCGGCGGCAACATCGGCTCGGCCTCGACCGGGGGTACGACACCACCGCCCGCGCCCGCGCCCTCGCCGACCCCGCCCGCCACCACCCCGCCCGTCGCCCCCGGCCCGAACGCGAACGTGAGCGCCTCCGGACCCGGCTCCATCGCGGCGGGCGGTGACATCGGCTCGGCGTCCACGGGAATCTGATGTCTGATGGAGGCCGAGCCGGAGGGGGAGACGGGGCAAGGGCGTCGGGTGAGAGGTCGATCGCGGCGGGCGGGTCGACCGGCATGGCCTTCACCGGGGACCACGCGGCTCCGAGGTTCGCCGTCCGGGTCACGCCCCCGCTGCCCGCGGAGGCGTACGAGCTGCCCGAGCGCCCGGCCCGGACGGTCAACCTCCCGGAGAGGGTACGGCCGTTCGTGGGCAGAGAGCGTGAACTCGCCGCTCTGGACGCCACGTTCACGAACGGCGAAGGAGCGGTCGTCCGGACGGTGCACGGCTTGGGTGCCGTCGGTTGGTCGGCCCTGGCCGCCCACTGGGCCGCGGAGCGGGCGGACGCGTACAACCCCGTCTGGTGGATCACGGCGGAGACCGAAGCGGACCTGGACACGGGCCTGGCCGACCTGACGGTCGCGCTCCAGCCCGCGCTGGGCGACCTGCTGTCCCGGAAGGCGCTGCGTGACCTGGCCGTACGGTGGTTGTCCACGCACGAGCGCTGGCTCCTCGTCCTGGACAACGTCTCCGACCCGGCTCCCGTGAAGGCGCTTCTCGGCCGCGTCCCGGGCGGCCGGTTCCTGATCACGACCCGCCAGGCAGCCGGATGGGAGGAAGCCGGGGAGACGGTCCCGCTGGACGTGCCGGACCTCCCGGAAGCGGTGGAGATCTTCGAGAGCGTCCATGGCGACCCCGCCGACAGCGGATCGGCGGCCGAGACCGACGCACTCTGCCGCGAACTGGGATGTCTTCCGCCGGCCGTGCGCCAGGCGGCGGCGTACTGCCGGGAGGCGGGCATCACTCCAGGGCGGTATCGGGAGCAACTCGCCTCCCACCCCGCGCAGTATCCGACCCAGGCGTCGGAGGGCGGACGCGCCCTCGCGAAGGTGTGGCGGGTGACCCTGGACCGGCTGGCCGGCACACCGCTCGCGGGGGAGATCTTCCGCGTGATCGCCTGGTGGGCGTCCGACGGAATCCACCGGTCGTACCTGGAGCCGCTCGGCAGCCCACCGGAAGTGACCGAGGCGATACGCCGACTGGCCGCGTACAGCATGATCACGCTGCGCGGGGACGAGATCTCGGTGCACCGACTGGTGCAGGCGGTGGCGAGAACAGCGGATCCGGCGGATCCGCACAGGCGACCCGAAGCGCTGGCGCCGCGAAAGCGCGGCGGCGGTGCTGAGCGCCCGAGCCAACGACAAGATGTCGTCGCCGAACGAGACCCCGAGAAGCGGGAAAGGCGGTGAATCCTACGAGTACAGCCCCGCTCAGCTCCTGGCCTTGCACTTGGTGGGGCTCCATCTCCTCACCGGGGATCTCCGGCAAGCCCTGCGCATGAACCAGATGTTCGCCGACGACTGATTGAGTGAGCTGCTCCGCACACCGGATCAGTGATGCCTCCCTCACGGATCGCCTTCGCTGCTGGCATCCGCCCTGTTCCCGGGTAGCGTGTCCTCGCGGCTGCTCGGACGCGGCCGCAAACACATACGCACGTCAGTCACACGCAACGCTCTGCCCGCCCCCGCCCCCGCCCCCGACCAGGAACCGGACCCAGTGACGTGACCGTTCTCCTGCTCCTTCTCGTCGCCGTGGCGCTGACCGCCGCGGTGCTGGGCCCCCGTGCGCTGCTGAAGGCGGTGTGGCCCGAGCGGGAACCCGTGGTCGCGCTGTGGGTGTGGCAGTGCCTGGTGGCGGCGGCGCTGCTGAGCTGTCTCGCGGCGCTGGTGCTGGGCGCGGCGGCGGTGTTCGAGACGGTGCGTACGCACGCCTTCGCGCCCGCGCCCCCGGCCGTGACCGCCGCGTACGACCTCACGGCCGCGCCGCCCTGGACGGCCGTACTGACGCTGGCGCTGGCCCTGGGGGCGGCGTGGAGCGGGGCGATGCTGGCCCGGGAACTGGTCGAGGCGCGGCGCCGGCGGCAGCTGCGCCGTGCGCATCTGCGGGAGCGCGCCCCCGACCTCCCGGCGGGCCTGCCGCAGGCGAAGGGGCCGCTGCTGGTGCTGGAGGACGAGTACCCCGACGCGTGGCTGATGCCGGGCGCTCCGCCCCGACTGGTCGTCACCACGGGCGCGTTGGGCAAGCTGAGTGACCGTCAGCTGGATGCCGTGCTCGCCCATGAACTTGGCCACGCCCGTGCCCGCCACGACTGGCTGCTCCACCTCTCCACCGCCCTCGCCACGGGTTTCCCGCGCATCCCCCTCTTCGCCCACTTCGCCGACCAGACCCACCGCCTGGTCGAACTCGCCGCCGACGACACGGCCTCGCGCCGCTGCGGCCACCTCACCACGGCGCTCGCCCTCATCGAGCTCAATCAGCACCGGGGCGTGCTGAGCTGCTCCAACACCCGCCGTCTGCTGGGCGACCGGGTGGAACGGCTGCTGGAACCGCCGCCCCGCCTGGACCGCACCCACCGCGCGGCCACCACGACCGCCGCCGCGCTCCTGGCCCTCCTCCCGCTGCTGATCGCGTTCGCCCCGGCGCTGGGGACGCTCTAGGCGACGCCGCCGAGGAACTCCAGCAGGGCGCCCGTCAGTTCGGCGGGCGCGTCCTCCTGGACGAGGTGTCCCGCCCCGGCGATCGGGACGAACCGCGCCCCCGGAATCCGGTCGGCCAGCTCCCGCCCCTTGGCGATCGGGATCCAGCCGTCCGCCTCGCCCCAGCACACCAGCACCGGAATGCCGATCTCCCCGTAGCGTTCCTGGATCTCGTCCGTGTGGGCCTGGTCCGCCTGGGCGATCTGCCGGTAGAAGGCGGGCTGACCGTCCTCGCCGAGCCATGGCTCCACGAGCCGGTCGAGAACGGCCGGGTGCAGACCGGGACCACTCGCGGAACTCACGTACTCCCTCGCCAGGGCCCGGTGCAGCGCGGGCGGCAGCTGTTCGAAGACCTCGGCGTGGCGGCCGAGCAGCCGGAAGGAAGGGGAGCCCCAGGGGGCGAGTGCCACGGGGTCGACGAGGGCGAGGGCGCGGTAGCGGGCCCCGTGCAGCAGACGCGCCCGCAGCGACACGGCTCCACCGAAGTCATGGGCCACCACCAGCGGCTCGTCCAGCCCCCAGTGCGCCAGCAGCTCGGTGAAGACCCGCCCCTGCGCGGCCAGGGACACGTCCTGCCCGGCTGCCTTCTCCGACGCCCCGTACCCGGGCATGTCCCACACGAACACCCGGTACCGGCCGGTCCCGGCCAGCCCGCGCGCCACGCCCCGCCAGACGTACGACGAGAAGGGCGTGCCGTGCAGCAGGACGACCGGCTCCCGGCCGGGTTCCCCGACCACACCCCACCGCACGTCCCCGGACGACATCCCCAGGGCGTATCTGACGGGGATCGGCGGCGAGTTGGAGGTGACCGAGGCCGTACGGCGGCTGGCGGCGCACAGCATGATCACGGTGCGCGGGGAGCTGCTGTCGGTGCATCGGCTGGTGCAGGCCGTGAGCCGGGCGGGGGAGCCTCAGGAGGTGATCGCCCGCCGGGACCATGCCGTGGCGATGCTGGTCCGACACCAACCGGATGCCCTCGTCGACATCGACGAGGGACGGCTGTGGGCGATCCATGTCGAAGCCCTCGGCGAGTGTGTAGAAGAGGAGTCCGACACCGAAGCCCTCACGTCGCTCTTCGCCCAGGCGGCAGCGCTTCTCGCGCACGGATACTCCCGGAGGAGCGTCGCGCTGGCCGACCGGTTCGGGCGAGCCGTCGCGAGCCATCCGGAATGGGAGGCCGGGGACCTGGTGCGCCGTACTCTGCTCCCCGTCTACACCCTCAATGGTGAACCGAGCCGAGCGGTCCCTCTGGCCGAGTACCAGCTGGGCTTGAGGAAGGCGACGCTGGGTGAGGGGCACCCGAAGACGATCGAGGCGCTCATCTCGCTCGCGAAGGTCGTGCGGTACGCCGGCTCCGAACGCGCTCGGAGCGTGGCCGAGCAGGCGGTCGAGACCGCGACCGGCGCCCTGGGGCCGGATCACCTGCTCACGTTCAAGGCCGAGTCGACTCTTCGAGACATCACCGAGCAACGATTGGATGTGCCCGCCCTTGAGACCCTGCTCAAGAGGGCGACCCGGCTGTTCGGTGCGGACCACATTGTGAGCACAGAGCTGCGGTACGAACTTGTCGTCGCGTTGGCCGGTGCGGGAGAACCGGGCCGAGCGGCAGCGCTGGCGGAGATGGCCGCTCGGCGTTGCGGAGCGGTCCTCGGAGCCGCCGATCTGCGGACACTGTCCTTCCGGGTGATACATCTCAGCCTGGTGGCGCAGACGGGCGACATCGCCCGTGCCCGTGAGCTGCTACCTCAGATCGTTGCCGACTTCAAAGGGCATTTCGTTCAGGAACCGGACGATCGTGGCCTGCTCGGTCGAATCACCCTCATGTTCGACGAGTTGGTGGACCTGATATCCGGCTTCCCAGCGTGATCGAGCCCTTGCTCAGCGTATTTGTACGACCCCTGCCTCCCCGCTGTACGTCCCCTGCACAGCCCCTAACCGGCGTCACGCGAATCTTGAGTCACTTCCACCGCACAGGACGCGGAGGGAGTGACACCCCCACGCCGCACGGGAGATCGCGATGACCAGGAAGAACCGCATACGCGCCGCCATCGTCACGGCCGCCGCAGTCGTCACCGCAGGTACGGTCACCGCCGGTGTCAGCACGGCCGGGGCCGAGGCCGCGCCGAAGAAGCCCTCCAAGAAGGAGATCGCGGCCCTCTTCGACGGCTGGAACAAGACGCTGCAGACCGGCAGTTCGAAGAAGGTGGCGGACCGCTACGCGAAGGACGCGGTGCTCCTGCCGACCGTCTCCAACAAGATCCGCACCGACCGCGCCGGCATCGTCGACTACTTCGGCCACTTCCTGGAGAACAAGCCGGTCGGCAAGAAGACCAAGACGATCATCAACGTCCTGGACAGCAACTCCGCCATCGACGCCGGCTCGTACTACTTCATCCTCACCGACCCGAAGACCGGCGAGAAGAAGCGGGTCGACGCCCGCTACACCTACGAGTACGAGAAGCGGAACGGCGTGTGGAAGATCGTGAACCACCACTCGTCGGCGATGCCCGAGGGCTGAACCCCCAGATCGTGGCTGAGCCACACCCCCCGGCTCAGCCACCCCCCTGTCGCGCCGCACGCAACGTGAGCGCGACGCACAACCCGCCCCCGGGCGCGTCCTTGAGGGCCACGGTCCCGTTGTCGTCGGTGACGAGTTGCTTGACGACGGCGAGACCGAGGCCCGAACCGGACCTCCCGGTGAGGCCCTGACCGCGCCAGAAGCGGTCGAAGGCGCGGGACTTCTCGGCGTCCGACATCCCGGGCCCCTCGTCCAGCACCGACAGCACCACCTCGTCGCCCCGGGTCTCCATCGAGACCGTGATCGTCGCACCGTCCGGTGAGACCTCCAGGGCGTTCGACAGCACGTTGTCCAGGACCTGTTCCAGATGACCGGGACTGGCCAGCACAAGCGGCCGGCCGTCGGCACTCCCCCTGAGCGTGATGGTGACTCCGCGCTCGTCGGCGGCCGGTCTCCACACGTCGAGACGTTCCCCGATGACCTCCCGCAGGGACAGCGGTTCCGCCGCCGTCACCTTCGCCTCGGCCCGCGCCAGCACCAGCAGGCCGTTGACCAGGCGGCTCATCCGGACCACCTCGGCGGTGGCCTGCTCCACGTCCTCCCGTACGAACTCGTCGTCCGTGCCGTCCGCGATGTTGTCCAGGGACAGCCGCAACGCCGTGAGGGGCGTGCGGAGTTGGTGGGAGGCGTCGGCGACGAAGATCCGCTGCGAGGCGATCAGCGTGTCCAGGCGTTCGCCCGCCTGGTTCAGCGTGCGCGCCAGGGTCTGGGTCTCCTGCGGGCCGGTGACGGGGGAGCGCGCGGTCAGATCGCCGTCGCTGAGCTTGCTCGCCATCTCGTTGAGCTGGAGCAGGGGCCGGGTCAGCCGGCGGGCCACGAAGACACCGATGATCGCCGCGGCCACCAGGACCAGCACGGCCAGCCCCGCCCGGAATCCCCAGATCTGCCAGAGGCGGGACGTGAGGTGGTCGGTGGAGAACACGATGCGTACGGCGCCGACGACCTCGTCCGTGCCGGCGTCGCGCGCGGGGGCGGTGACCACCAGGTTCTTGCCCCAGATGAAGTCCGAACCCCAGTCCTCGGTGGTCCTGCCGTGCCGCAACGCGCTGGTCAGCGCGGTGTCGCGGGTGGGCGCGGCCAGGCCCTTCGGCAGGCACCCGTTGGTGGAGGCCACCTGGACCCTGACCTCGGTGGGCTCGTACGCCTTCGCCAGCCGTTGCAGCGCCTCGCAGGAGGCGTTGTCGCCGTTGCCCAGGAGCCGTGCCATGGTCTGGGCCTCGCGCTCGACGGAGCCGATGGTGTCGCCCCGCAACTGCGCGGTGAGGGTGAAGGCCACCGGCACGGTGAACAAGGCGATCGCGACGGCGACGAGCAGGACGTAACTGCGGAGCAGTTGGCGGATCATGAGGTGCCGGAGCCTTCACTGCCCTCGGTGGCCTCGCCCTCGTTCACCATCAGCCGGAACCCGACCCCCCGCACCGCCTCGATGGTGATCGCCCCGGCGAGTTTGCGCCGCAGGGCCGCCACATGGACGTCGAGCGTCTTCGTCGGGCCGAACCAGTTCGCGTCCCAGACCGCCTCCATGATCTGTTCGCGCGACATCAGCGCGCCCGGCTCCTCGGTGAGGAAGGCGAGCAGGTCGTACTCCTTCGGCGCGAGGGCCACCTCCACGCCGTCCAGCCGCACGCGCGCGGCCTTGCGGTCGACGGTGAGGCGGGGGCCGTAGCGGTCGGGGCCGGCCGGTGGCGCGTCGGCGGCGGGCGGCTGCACGCGGCGCATCACCGCCCTTATCCGGGCGATGACCTCACGCACACCGAACGGCTTGGAGACGTAGTCGTCCGCGCCCAGCTCCAGCCCGACCACGCGGTCCGTCTCGTCGCTGCGGGCGCTGATCACGATGATCGGCACCTGGCTGCGGCCCCTCAGCGCCTTGCACACGTCGAGACCGTCGGTGTCGGGCAGGCCCAGATCGAGGAGGACGACATCGTACGGGCCGTCGTACGACAGTGCCGCCCCGCCCGTGTTGACCCACTCCACCTCGAAGCCGTATCGCAGGAGTCCTCGTCGCAGGGACTCGGCGACCGGCTCGTCGTCTTCCACCAGAAGTACGCGCACGCCATGACCCTAGTGCTTGAAAGTTGGCGTTCCGCCGCCGCGGGGCGTCCTGGGGGGCCCAGGTGTGACGCCGGGCACTTTTCCGGGTGCTCGCCGACTGTTCGGCGACGGCCTGGGCAGAGACGTTCCCGGAGCGGTCGAAGGTCCGGGCGAGAAGCCGGGTGAAACCGGTGGTACGTCCGCAGAAAACCCAGGCGATCAAAGGGTGAGCGGGACATCTCACCATGCGATACCAGGGAAGGGATATTCGGCCGCTCGTTAGACTGAGCCGACCGCCGCGGCACGCCCGAGTGTGTGTGTATGAGCGGATAAGGGACTGAAACGGAGCGAGGAGCGCACGTGGGCCTTGTCGTGCAGAAGTACGGAGGCTCCTCCGTAGCCGATGCCGAGGGCATCAAGCGCGTCGCCAAGCGGATCGTGGAAGCGAAGAAGAACGGCCACCAAGTGGTCGTCGTCGTTTCCGCGATGGGCGACACGACGGACGAGCTGATCGATCTCGCCGAGCAGGTGTCACCGATGCCTGCCGGGCGTGAGTTCGACATGCTGCTGACCGCCGGAGAGCGGATCTCCATGGCGCTGCTGGCCATGGCGATCAAGAACCTGGGCCACGAGGCCCAGTCGTTCACCGGCAGCCAGGCAGGCGTCATCACCGACTCGGTCCACAACAAAGCCCGGATCATCGACGTCACACCCGGCCGCATCCGGACCGCGCTGGACGAGGGCAACATCGCCATCGTCGCCGGTTTCCAGGGTGTCAGCGCGGACAAGAAGGACATCACCACCCTCGGGCGCGGCGGGTCGGACACGACCGCCGTCGCGCTGGCCGCCGCGCTGGAGGCCGAGGTCTGTGAGATCTACACCGACGTCGACGGAGTCTTCACCGCCGACCCGCGGGTCGTGAAGAAGGCCCGGAAGATCGACTGGATCTCCTCCGAGGACATGCTCGAACTGGCCGCGTCCGGTTCGAAGGTGCTGCTCCACCGCTGTGTGGAGTACGCCCGCCGCTACGACATCCCGATCCACGTCCGCTCGTCCTTCTCCGGACTGCCGGGCACCTGGGTCAGCAACGAGAAGCCCGAGTCGCAAGGGGACCACAAGGTGGAGCACGCCATCATCTCCGGAGTCGCCCACGACGTCTCCGAGGCCAAGGTCACGGTCGTCGGCGTCCCGGACAAGCCGGGCGAGGCCGCCGCGATCTTCCGCGCCATCGCGGACGCCGAGGTCAACATCGACATGGTGGTGCAGAACGTCTCCGCCGTGACGACCGGGCTGACGGACATCTCCTTCACCCTCCCCAAGACCGAGGGCCGCAAGGCCATCGACGCCCTGGAGAAGAACAAGGCCGGCATCGGCTTCGACTCCCTGCGCTACGACGACCAGATCGGCAAGATCTCCCTGGTCGGCGCGGGGATGAAGACCAACCCGGGCGTCACCGCCTCCTTCTTCGAGGCCCTGTCCGACGCGGGCGTGAACATCGAGCTGATCTCGACCTCCGAGATCCGAATCTCGGTCGTCACCCGCGCCGACGACGTCCCCGAGGCCGTGCGTGCCGTGCACTCCGCCTTCGGACTCGACTCCGACAGCGACGAGGCCGTCGTCTACGGGGGTACCGGTCGATGATCCTCCGCTCGTACGGTCCGTACGACGACGGAGGTGACGGTCGCTGATGGCCGTCAGGCACATGGCCGTGGCCGTCGGGCACATGGCCGTCAGGCACGAAGGCGACGGCCGCTGATGGCCGTCGACGCCGGGCGCACCGGCAGGCCGACGCTCGCGGTCGTGGGCGCCACCGGTGCCGTCGGCACGGTCATGCTCCAGATCCTGTCCCACCGGGCGGACATCTGGGGCGAGATCCGTCTGCTCGCCTCCCCGCGCTCGGCCGGCCGCAAGCTGGCCGTGCGCGGGGAACAGGTCGAGGTCACGGCCCTGTCGGAGGAATCCTTCGACGGGGTCGACGTCGCCATGTTCGACGTACCGGACGAGGTCGCGGAGCGCTGGGCACCGGTCGCCGCGGCCAAGGGCGCGGTCGTGGTGGACAACTCGGGCGCCTTCCGGATGGACCCGGAGGTGCCCCTCGTCGTCCCCGAGGTCAATCCGCACGCCGCCCGGAACCGGCCGCGCGGGATCGTCGCCAACCCCAACTGCACGACCCTCTCCATGATCGTCGCGCTCGGCGCGCTGCACGCCGAGTTCGGGCTGCGCGAGCTGGTGGCCTCCTCGTACCAGGCGGTCAGCGGCGCGGGACGGGCCGGCGTGGAGACCCTGCGGCAGCAGATCGCGCTGGTCGCCGGTACGGAGCTGGGGACCACCCCCGGTGACGTACGGCGGGCCGTGGGCGACAACACCGGGCCGTTCCCGGAGCCGGTGGCGCTGAACGTGGTGCCGTGGGCCGGGTCGCTCCGCGCGGACGGCTGGTCCTCGGAGGAGATGAAGGTCCGCGACGAGACCCGCAAGATCCTCGGGCTGCCGAAGCTGCCGGTCGCCGTGACCTGCGTACGGGTGCCGGTGGTCACCGCGCACTCCCTCACGCTGCACGCCCGCTTCGAGGGCGAGGTCACGGTCGCCAAGGCGCGCGAGATCATCGCGACCGCGCCGGGTGTCGTGCTCTTCGACGACCCGGGTGCGGGGGAGTTCCCCACGCCCGCGGACGTGGTGGGTACCGATCCGACCTGGGTGGGGCGGGTGCGGCGGGCGCTGGACGATCCGACGGCGCTGGAGCTGTTCGTGTGCGGGGACAACCTTCGCAAGGGGGCCGCGTTGAATGCGGCGCAGATCGCGGAACTGGTGGTGGCGGGCGCCTGATCGCCTGGGGTTCTGGTTCGTCGGCGGGTGCGGGTCCGTCGTGGCCGCTCGCGCGGTTCCCCGCGCCCCTGCTTTTCAGGCGCGCGGGGAACCGCGCGAGAAGCCCCCACCGGGCCGTACCCGCCGACGCGCAGGCACCCCCGAGCTCCCATGCGTGGGCCCCTGTCGGCGTCGGCGTGTAAGTTCTTCGAGTCGGCGGTTCGGCGGACGGAGGATTTCCGTCCGTGCCGCCGCCGGATCCCCGGGTTGATTCAGGCCTCCCGGTGATCGAGGATTTTTCCTCCCCGTCCACCGCAACCGCGCGCGGACGGGGAGCGTCTTTCACGGGCGCCCTTCGGCGGGGCTGGGCGCCAACACTTGGGGCATAGGGGAAGAGCTGGTACGCATGAGGGCGTTCGACGCGCTGTCCGGTGTTCGGCGGGCCGTACCGACAGCTGTACGCAGCGTGCCGTCGGGCGCGGCTGCCGCACCGGCCGGCGGATGTGTCATCCGGACACGCGTGCGATCTGACGCAAAACAGTTGCCTGTCGCGTACAACCCCGACGGGGGGACGCGGGTCCAACAGGCGTGGCAGAGGTACTCGATTTCACCGCGGTACAGACGAGGGGCACCGCCCTTCGTCCACCCCGCCGTCCCCGCTTGCCCGGTTCGGCCGGCGGCATGCCGGTGATCGCGCCGATGCCCGCGGCGCGGCCGACCCGCATACCCAACCAGCGCGACGGCGCGGACGACACGTCGACGGTGCCGGCCTCCGGTACGACGGTCGACCATCTCACCGAGACCTACCGCGCCCACTACCGCTCGCTGCTAGGCCTCGCGGCACTCCTCCTCGACGACACCGCCTCCTGCGAGGACGTCGTCCAGGAGGCGTTCATCCGCGTGCACTCGGCACGCAAGCGCGTCCGGGACCCGGAGAAGACGCTCGCCTATCTGCGCCAGACGGTCGTGAATCTCTCGCGCTCGGCCCTGCGCCGCCGCATCCTCGGTCTGAAGCTGCTCTCGAAGCCGATGCCCGACATGGCGAGCGCGGAGGAGGGCGCCTACGACCAGCTGGAACGCGACTCCCTCATCAAGGCGATGAAGGGGCTCCAGCGCCGCCAGCGCGAGGTCCTCGTGCTGCGCTACTTCGCCGACATGACCGAGGCCCAGGTCGCCGAGACGCTCGGGATATCGCTGGGTTCGGTGAAGGCGTACGGCTCCCGGGGCATCGCGGCACTGCGGGTCGCCATGGAGGCGCCGGCATGAGCAGGCACGACAGGGACGGACTCGGCGCCCGGAGGCGTGCCTCCTGGGGACGCCGGGACGACGACGAGCAGCAGGAACAGCAGGAACAGCAGAAACAGCAGAAACAGCAGGAACAGCAGGAACAGCAAGAACAGCAGGAACAGCAGGAACAGCAAGAACAGCAAGAACAGCATGGGCAGGACGGGAACGCCGGGGGGCGCGGGCCCGAAGAGCACGAAGAAACGCCATCGCACGCTGGGAACGGAACTGTGAATCACGGCCCCGAAGAACAAGGCCCCCACCCCCAGGGCCAGGATCTCGAAGGCCGCGCCCCGGACGACTCCCGACCGGACGCCTCGGATGCGGACGGCGACGACGCGCGATCCGCCGACCTGAATTCGGCTGACCCGGGTACGGACGACACCGGTTCGGATGACGCCGGTGTGGACGATGCCGGGGCGGACGACGCCGGTGAGGGCCCCGCGAGTGCGGCCGAGCCGGTCGGCGAGGGCCCGCGTCTCGGCGCGCTGACGTCGGCAGGTCTCAACGGGTCGCGCTCGAACGGCTCGGGTTCGAACGGGTCGCGCTCGAACGGCTCGGGTTCGAACGGATCGCGACCGAACGGCTCGGGTTCGAACGGCTCGGGGCCCGGCGCCGGTGGTTCCGGGGCGGACGGCATCGGCGGCTTCGGGTCGGACGAGCTGGTGCTGCGCAATCTGCTGCAACAGGCGGTCTCGGACATCGAGCCCAGGGACGGCACGCTGGAGCATCTGCGGCGGGCGGTACCGGCACGGCGGGCCCGCAAGCGGCAGGCCGTCGTCGGTATGGCCGCCGCCGCGCTCTTCATCGGCACGGCGATCCCGGCCCTCGTCCACGTCTCCAACTCCACCGGCTCCGACGTCAACCCCTCCATCATGGGCAACGGCTCCCACACGCAGGGGTCCGCCGGCGAGTCCAAGGGGCAGACCGGCGGGGACGGTTCCTCGGGCGGCTCCACCGGCGGCTCCAAGGAGTCCGGCAAGGACACCGGCAAGGACAAGGACGACAAGGGCAAGGGCGAGAGCAACGGCTCCACGGGCGGCGCCCAGGCGACGCCCACGACCGCGGCCTCCGCCCTGTGCACGGCGTCCCAGCTCGGCGGCGGCGGCAGTGTGGGCGCACCGGACTCCAGCGGCGCCGTCTACGGCACGTTCCGCGTCTCCAACATCTCCGGCACGAGCTGTACGGTCACCGGCGCGGGCGGGGTCAGCATCACCCCGCAGGGTGCCGCGGACGGGTCGAAGATCAGCGTGGTGAACCATGTCGCGGGCGACGTGGCGGCCGGGCTGCCCGATCCGTCGCTGTCCCTGACCCAGCTGATGCTGGTGCCGGGGGCGGCGTACGAGGTGCAGTTCGCCTGGGTGCCGTCGGAGCCCTGCCCCACCACCAGCGGCGGTACGACCGACGGCGGCACCGGTGGCACGGACCCGTCACCGGACCCGACGCCGACGGGGGAGGCGACCCCCGGCACCACCACCGACGGCTCCAACTCCGTCTCCACCCAGCTCTTCACCGAGGACGGCGTCGTCGACGGCGGTGTCCTCGTCTCCCACACCACCGAGGGCGGCGTCGCCACCTTCACGACGGCCGTCAGCAACGCCTGCGCGGGTGTCGTCTACCGCACGGGCCTGATGGCGGGCGCCTGACCGACCGACCACCGACCGGGGAGCACCGCCGGTCCTGCACCCACCCAACCAACCGGGGGGCACCGCCGGTCCTACTGGGCCGGCTCGGCTTCCCGGGAGTGGGGCTCGGCGGAGTGATCCGCCGGGTGGTCCTCGGCCGGAAGACTCCTGTCCGGGAGGTTCTCGTCCGGGACGATGCCCAGCTCCGTGTCGCGGATGAACTCCACCTCGCGGCGGACGAGCCGGAACCACATGAAGACGACGAAGCCGGCGAAGACGAACCACTCGCCGGTGTAGCCGAGGTTCTGGAAGGCCTTGAGGTCGAGCCCGGTGTCCTGCGGGGTGGTCGCGGGCACGGCCTTCATGCCCGAGTCGGCCTTGTCGAGCGTGATCCAGGCGTCGTACAGATCGTCCGGCACCAGATTCACCAGCGCCGCCGCACTGATCGCCGAGGTCTGCCCGGCCGGCAGCCCGCCCTGGACGGGCACGCCGTTCGACCCCGGGGTCTCGGACGCCTGGAGCGAACCGGTCACGGTGACCTCGCCGGAGGGCGCCGCCGGGGCACGGTCGGCGTCCGCCGCGCCGGGCACCCAGCCCCGTACGACCGGCAGGGACTTGCCCCCGTCGGTGCGCAGCAGCGTCAGTACGTAGAAGCCGTTCCTGCCGTCCACCTCGCGGTTGGGCACGAGGAGTTGCTCGCCGTACCGTCCGGTCGCCGTGGCCGGTTCGCCCGAGGTCTCCTTGTCCACCGGCAGCAGCTCGGCCAGCGGGCGCGCCGGGGACCGGTCCGCCGGGTCGATCCGCTCGGTCGCCGCGCGATGGTCCTGCATCCGGTCCTCGAACCGGCTCAGCTGCCAGGACCCCATGAACACACAGAAGGGGATGGCGAGCAGCACGAAGACGTTGATCCCCCACCATCGGGGCGTCAGCAGAAACCGGTACACGCCGTCCACCGTACGGTGCCCGCGCCGGGCGCCCGGTCGCGGGGTCGGTCCCCACGGCCCCGCCGGCCCACCGCCGGGCACCGCCCGCCACCGGTCGGCACCGCTCGGCACCGCTCGGTTCAGTACCGCTCGACGAGGTGCTCCCGCCCGGCCGGCGGCTCGTACGGCTCCGGCCAGAAGTCCACGACCCCGGCTATCCGGCCGTCCCCGTCCCCTGTGAAGAAGGAGATCGCGTACATCTCCTCCAGCCCCACGGTGACGTGTGTCCAGGTGACCACCTGCCCCGGCTGCCCGGACTCCCCTCCCTGCCCCGGCTCGGCGACGATCCGCTCGATCCGGGCGTGCCAGTCGCCCGGATACTCCCGGTTGAACTCCACATACCGCTCCCGGCCGCGGATCCGCTCCCGGGTCTGCGGCAACTCGTACACGACGTCCGCCGCGAGGGTCTCGGCGAACGCGGCCCAGTCCCGGCCCTCGGCGGCGGCCCAGAAGCTCTCGACGGTCTTGCGCAAACTCTCGACGGTCTTGCGCAGATCGGTCCCAGAGGTCGTTGAGGTCATGGAGCGAGTCTGCACCCGACCACTGACAACGGCCCGGACGGAACCCGCCGCGGGCGAAGTTGTCCACAGGCTGGGGACCTCGGCGGCACATTGTCGTGCGGGCGGGGCAGTATGGGGCCATGACTGAGAGCAACGGGTCCACCCCGCAGGAGCAGAGCGGGTCCATGCCCGACTGGGAGAAGAGGTTCCGGGCGCCGAGGGTGTCCCTGCCGGACTGGGCGGAGGACGCGCCGCACCGCTCGCTGTTCGTCTCCAACGCCACGGGCACCTACGAGTTGTACGCGTGGGACCGTGCCACCGGCGAGCAGCGCCAGGCCACGAACCGGGCCAACGGCACCACGGACGGTGTGCTCTCGCCCGACGGCGAGTGGATCTGGTGGTTCGACGACAAGGACGGCGACGAGTTCGGCGTCTGGCGCCGCCAGTCGTTCCACGGCGGCCCGGACACGGAGGCGGCCCCGGGCCTCGACCCGTCGTACCCGGCGGGCCTGGCCATCGGCCGTGACGGCCGTACGGCGATCGTGGGCCGTTCCACCGACGAGGACGGCTCGACCATCCATCTGTCCCGGCAGGGCGAGGCCCCCGTCGAGATCTACCGCCATCGTGAGTCGGCCGGCGTCGGCGATCTCGCGCACGACGGCTCGCTGATCGCGATCGAGCACACCGAGCACGGCGACGCGATGCACTCGGCGCTGCGCGTGGTCCGGCCGGACGGCACGACGGTCGCCGAGCTGGACGACACCAAGGGCGGCACGATCGAGCTGGGCCTGGAGGTGCTGGGCTTCGCGCCCGTCGACGGCGACACCCGGCTGCTCATCGGCCACCAGCGGGGCGGCCGTTGGGAGCCGCTCGTCTGGGACGTGGCCTCCGGCGAGGAGACCGACCTCGGGCTCGCCGGGCGGCTGGAGGGCGATCTGAGCGCCGAGTGGTATCCGGACGGCTCGGCGCTGCTCGTCGCCCACAGCTTCGAGGCCCGCAGCGAGCTGTTCCGCTACGACCTGGCGACCCGCGGCCTGGAGCGCGTCGACACCCCGCGGGGCACCGTCTCCGGGGCCACGGCCCGCCCCGACGGCAGCATCGAGTACCTGTGGTCCTCCGCCGCCGAGCCGCCGGTCGTCCGCTCCACCACGGGCGAGGTGGTCCTCGACCCGCCGGGTCTGAAGTCGCCCGGCTCGGTGCCGGTGGAGGACGTCTGGGTGGACACCCCCGGTGGCCGCGTCCACGCCCTCGTCCAGCGCCCGGCGGGCGTCAGCGGGCCGTACCCCACCGTCTTCGACATCCACGGCGGCCCGACCTGGCACGACAGCGACGCCTTCGCGGCGGGCCCGGCCGCCTGGCTGGACCACGGGTACGCGGTGATCCGCATCAACTACCGGGGCTCCACCGGGTACGGCCGCGCCTGGACCGACGCGCTCAAGCACCGGGTCGGTCTGATCGAGCTGGAGGACATCGCGGCGGTCCGGGAGTGGGCCGTGACCTCCGGTTTCGCCGACCCCGGGCGGCTGATCCTGACCGGCGGCTCCTGGGGCGGGTACCTCACCCTCCTCGGCCTCGGCACCGATCCGGACGCGTGGACGCTCGGTATCGCCGCGGTGCCCGTCGCCGACTACGTCACCGCGTACCACGACGAGATGGAGGCGCTGAAGGCGATGGACCGCACCCTCCTCGGCGGCACGCCCGAGGAGGTCCCCGAGCGCTTCGAGGCCTCGTCGCCGCTGACCTACGTCGACGCGGTGAAGGCCCCCGTCTACATCTCCGCGGGCGTCAACGACCCCCGCTGCCCCATCCGCCAGATCGACAACTACGTCGACCGCCTCGCCACCCGCTCCGCCGTCCACGAGGTCTACCGCTACGACGCCGGCCACGGCTCCCTGGTCGTCGACGAACGCATCAAACAACTCCGCCTGGAACTGGACTTCGCGGAGCGCCACCTGAGCCGACCGACGACCTGACATGACACCCCGCGCCCCTGGAACAGGGGCGCGGGGAACCTTCTCCGGGAAGGCCGCAGGCCTCCCAAGGGGCGCGGGGAACTGCGCGCCCAGCCCCCACCGAACCCGCGCATGCCCATCCACCCCCGCGCGGAGCGCGAAAGGGGGTCGAAGGGGCGGAGCCCCTGGGGGATGGGACGGGTAGGGGCGGCGGGGGCGAGAAAAGCCACCCCCTCACGCGGCAGCCAACACCTCACCCTCCCGAACCCCCTCCTCCGCCGCGGCCAGCAACCGCACGAGCGTGCCCCGAGCCCGAGCCACACGCGACCGCACGGTTCCGACGGGGCACCCCGTCAGTTCCGCCACGTCCTCGTAGGACAGCCCGCGCAGCTGCGTGAGCACGAACGCCTCACGCCGTTCCCCGGGCAGCGCGCCCAGCAGATCGGCGAGCGCGACACCGTCGTCGAAGCCGGGCAGCCCGCGCGGCTGCGCGTGCTCGACGGCCAGCCGCCAGTCCGGTACGTCGGACAGCCGGGGCCGGGCCGCCGCGTACCGGAAGCTGTCGGTCACCGCCCGCCGGGCGATGGACAGCAGCCACGTACGGGCCGAGCAGCGCCCCTCGAACCGGTGCAGGCTGCCCAGCGCCCGCAGGAACGTGTCCTGGGCGAGGTCGTCCACCGTCTGTGGATCCGCGCCGAGGTGGGCGACGAACCGCTGGACGTCACGGTGCAGCGCGCCGACGAACCGTTCGACGGCCTCGGGGTCCCCACCGCGGGCGGCGAGCGCCCAGGCGGTTATGGACTCGTCGGTCATGGACCGGGTCTGCGGGATCGACGCGGGCAGGGGAGGAGGAGTGATCACTTGGTGTCCTTCTCGGGTCATCCGGGATCCGGAGCACCGACACGGGCCCCCGGGCGACGGACGCACACAGTGCCACGGCACCGCCGTACCGGTCGTACGGGGAGGTGGGTGTGCGCGGGCGTCCGTACGCGGGGACGCGTACGGCGGTCCGGTGAGGAAGGGAGGCCGGCCGTACGGCACGCGCGGGGGCGGCGTACGGCCGAGCCCGGGGCGCGAGCGGTGGTGGCTGCCCCGGGTCACCGGCTGTCGTCAGATGACAGCGGTCCCGGCGGGGGGACCCCGAGAGGTGATCGCATGGACGAGAAGGAGCCGGCGCGGCGAACGGTCCGAACGGCCGCGGCGCACCCGGGGGCGGGGCCGCTCCGCCGCGACGGGCAGCGCGAGCGACAGCCGCAGCGGTGCGGCCAGCCAGCCGGCCACGGCCCGCAACAGCCCGAAGGCGGCGCGCTCGCCGTACGCCAGCCACAGACCGCACAGCAGCGCGGCCAGCAGATGCGCGGCGAACATGCCCGACGAGGACGCGTACATCGACGCGAGCGAGGACAGGAGCGACGAGGAGGACGCGGACGAGCCGTCCAGGAGGTACCCGGTGTGGTCCACATGGTCCATGGGACCGGCCCCAGCCGTGGGGACCGTGTGAACCATGTGGGCGGAACCCATGTCCATGAGTCCCGCCGAGTCCGCCGAGTCCGGCGAACTCATGGCGCCCATAAGGCTGTTGTGGGCCGTGTGGGTCGTCGACTGTGCCAGTTCGAAGCCCGAGTGCAGGGCGGTCTGGGCGGCCACCACGACGGATGTGATCAGCGGGACGCCGCGCTCACGCCCGGCCAGGCACCAGCCGACCGCGCCGACCGCGACACCCCCGGCGGCCATCGCCCACCAGGGGACATGCCGACCGGACATCATCACGTGGCCCAGGGCGGCGAGCAGCACACAGACGGCCGCGAACATCGCGGCGCGTGTCGTGCGCGAACCCCACCCTGTGGTCATGGCGCCCCATCCTCGCATCCGGACACCGCCGTCACCCCGTCCCCTTTGAGTACGGATTTCCACCCGGCGTCGCACTCACACCGCCGACTGTGATCCGGATCACGAAGGAACCGGTCCCGTCGATGGGGCAGTCTTCTGCTTTGTGGGGACCCCGTCGCAGCACAACAGCCGTATCGGACCGGGCCGACAGGCGGGTCCGCCCGACCCGTCCGGCCCGTCCGCCGCCCGGCAGCCCGCCCCGGCCGGGCGGAGCAGACCGGACGCCGACTCCGGCGCGCACATGGTCGTCTGCGGGGACGACGGGCTGGCGCACCGGCTCGCCGCCGAACTGCGGACCGTGTACCGGGAGCGGGTGACCCTCGTCGTGCCGCCCACGGCACGGATCGCGCAACGGCCGGTCGTCGGACGGGCCCGGACCGCCGCCGCGCTCCTCGACCGGGTGACGGCGGTGGTCAACCGGGCCGCGGGCAACGGCGACCCCACGACCGGCGAGCCGAACACCCGCGACGGGGGTGAACGCGGCGAACGGGTCCTGGAGGCGGGCGAGGCCACCGAGGCCGTACTCGCCGAGGCCGGCGTGGAACGCGCCGCCGCGCTGGCACTCGTCTACGACGACGACGAGACCAACATCCGCGCGGCCCTCACCGCCCGCCGCCTCAACCCCCGCCTGCGGCTCGTCCTGCGGCTCTACAACCGCCGGTTGGGCCAGCACATCGAGGAACTGCTCGACCAGGCCTCGGCGTTGGCGACGGGCGGCACCGCCACCGACGGGGTCGACGGGTTCGGCGCCTCCACGACCGTCCTGTCCGACGCCGACACGGCCGCGCCCGCGCTGGCCGCGACCGCCGTCGCCGGCACCACCAAGGTCGTGCAGACCGACGGGCTGATGCTGCGGGCCGTGGAACGCCCGCCGGGTCGCGGCGGCCAGAACCAGGGCGGCCAGAGCCCGGGTGGCGGCCTGTGCACGCTCGCGCTCCTGTCGGCCACCACCAACGACCCCGCCGGGACCGAGGGTTCCGAGGGCAGCGGGGAGCGCGGCCCCCAACTCCTGCCCGACGAACGGGCGGTGGCCGAGGCCACCGGACGCGGCACCGTCGTCCTCGACACCGTGCGCTACGCCGGACCCGCGCTGCCGCCCGGCCGGACGGGCGGCGGATCGCTCGGCGCCTTCGGGGCGTACGGGTCGCTGCTGTCACGGCGGCTGCGATGGTCCCTCGCGGGGATGATCGGATGCGTGTTCGCCCTCGCCGTCGCCCAGATGGTGATCACCGGGGAGCACCCGCTCCAGGCGACGTACGCGACCCTCCTGGACCTCTTCGGGATCGCCGACCCGGCCACCGACCAGAGCGACTCCCGCCAGATCCTCCAACTCCTGTCGGGTCTCATGGGCTTACTCCTGCTGCCGGTGCTCCTGGCCGCCGTGCTGGAGGCCCTCGGCACGTTCCGCGGCGGCACCGCCCTGCGCAGGCCGCCGCGCGGCCTGTCCGGGCACGTCGTCCTCCTCGGCCTCGGCAAGATCGGGACCCGGGTGCTGGCCCGGCTGCGCGAACTCCACATCCCCGTCGTCTGCGTCGAGGAGGACCCCGAGGCGCGCGGACTCGCCGAGGCCCGTCGGCTGCGGGTGCCGGTCATCCTCGGCGACGTGACCCAGGAGGGCGTCCTGGAGGCCGCCAAGATCCACCGCGCCCACGCCCTCCTCGCCGTCACCAGCTCCGACACGACCAACCTCGAAGCCGGCCTGTACGCCCGTTCCGTACACCCCGACCTGCGCGTCGTCTTCCGCCTGTACGACGACGACTTCGCCACCGCCGTCTACCGCACCCTGCGCGCCGCGCACCCCGGTGCGCTGACCCGCAGCCGCAGCGTCACCCATCTCGCCGCGCCCGCGTTCGCCGGAGCGATGATGGGCCGCCAGATCCTGGGCGCGATCCCCGTCGAACGCCGCGTTCTGCTCTTCGCCGCCGTCGAGGTGCGCGGCCACCCCCGTCTGGAGGGGCGCACGCTCGCCGAGGCCTTCCGTCCCGGGGCCTGGCGGGTGCTGGCCCTCGACACGGCCGTCCCCGGGGAGCCGGGCCCGCCGTCCGGCCTCGTCTGGGACCTCCCGCCGACGTATGTGCTCCGCGCCGAGGACCGTGTGGTGCTGGCCGCGACGAGGCGGGGGCTGGCGGAGCTGTTGGGGCGGCGGGTGGGGGCGTAGGTTTCGGGCCGTCGCTCGGGTGCGGGTGCGGGTGCGGGTGCGGGTGCGGGCGCGGGTGCGGGCGCGTGGGGCTTCTCGCGCAGTTCCCCGCGCCCCTGAAAGACCACGGCCCGGCCAGCCCCACTCACCCGCAGACGACCCCGTGCGCGTCCCACGCCGGAAACGGATCCCGATCCTCAAGGGCCGCCGGAGAGTCAACCTCCCCCTCCCTCACCAGACACCCCACCAGCGCCGCCCGCAACGCGTCCCCCCGCAACCCCGTCCCGATGAACACCAACTCCTGCGCGTACGCCCCCTCTTCCGCACCCACCCCGGCCGGCTCGAACCGCGCGACCGCCCCCGCCTGCGACCACAGCCCCACGACCCCCGGCCGGCCGGCGAGCGTGAAGAACCCCTTGGACCGCAGCACCTGCCCGAAGGCGCCGCTGTCGAGCGCCTCGGTCACAAAGGTCCACAACCGCTCGGGATGGAAAGGCAGTTCCGCCCGGAAGACCGTCGACGAGATGCCGTACTCCTCGGTCTCCGGCACATGCTCCCCGTTCAGCTCCCGCACCCACCCCGGCGCCCCCTGGGCCCGTTCGAGATCGAACGCCCCCGTGCCGAGCACCTCGGCCACCGGCACCCGCCCATGGCTCACCGGCACGATCCGCGCCGCCGGATTGAGCCGCGCCAGCGCCGCCGCGAGTCGCTCGGCGGTCGCCGTGTCCACCAGGTCGAGCTTGTTCAGCACGATCACATCGGCGAACTCCACCTGGTCCATCAGCAGATCGCTGACCGTGCGCTCGTCGTCCTCGTACTGGTCGAGGCCCCGCGCCGCCAGCTCGTCCCCGCCCGCCAGCTCCGGCAGGAAGTTCACCGCGTCGACCACCGTCACCATGGTGTCGAGCCGCGCGAGATCCCCGAGCGTGGCCCCGTCGTCCCGCGCGAACGCGAAGGTCGCGGCGACCGGCATGGGTTCGGAGATCCCGGAGCTCTCGATCAGCAGATAGTCGAAACGGCCCTCCCTCGCCAGCCGGTCCACCTCCTCCAGCAGATCGTCGCGCAGGGTGCAGCAGATGCACCCGTTGGTCATCTCGACGAGCCGTTCCTCGGTGCGCGACAGCGCCGCCTCACCGCCCCGCACGAGCGCGGCGTCGATGTTGATCTCGCTCATGTCGTTGACGATCACCGCCACCCGCAACCCCTCGCGGCCCGCGAGGACATGGTTGAGCAGGGTGGTCTTGCCCGCGCCGAGGAACCCGGACAGGACGGTGACGGGCAGCCGTTCGTACGCCGTGGTCACGCCTCAGCCCTCGGGGTGGAGCAGCCCGCGCTCGTACGCCTTGAGCAGCCGCTGCGGTACGAGATACATGGTGCCGTCCACCGTGAACGGCACCAGCTGCGGCGTGCTCGCCTTCCACTGGGCGCGACGGTGACGGGTGTTGCTGCGGGACATCTTCCGCTTGGGTACGGCCATGGGGTCCTCCTCCACCGGTCCACGGGTGCGGGACCGGACTGATGGACCGGACGCTACATGAAAATGGATCCCATTACTAAAAGAGCTTCTCGGTGGCCGTGAGCAACCCCGCCACGCGCGCCGTATGGGAGGAAAGGGTCGAACGGGCCCGCTCAGCACAGCCGTTTCCGACGGAGGTACCGTCCCCCGTGGCCACAACCAAGGAAGAAGCGCCCCAGCAGCGCGGTCGGCACCTCGACCCGCCCCTCATCCTCACCATGCTGCTCGTCCTGGCGGTCGTGGCACAGGCGCCTCTGCGCGGTCTGCTGTCCGCGCCCGTGACGCAGAGCTGGATGACGGTGTTCGTGGCCGTGGTCGTCCAGGCCCTGCCCTTCCTGGTCATCGGGGTGCTGCTGTCGGCGGCGATCGCGGTGTTCGTGCCGGCGTCGTTGTTCGCCCGCGCCCTGCCGAAGCGGCCCGCGCTGGCGGTACCGGCGGCGGGCATGGCCGGGGTGGTGCTGCCGGGCTGCGAGTGCGCCTCGGTGCCGGTCGCGGGCGCCCTCGTACGCCGGGGCGTGAACCCCGCGGCGGCGCTCGCCTTCCTGCTCTCCGCCCCCGCGATCAACCCGATCGTCCTGACGGCGACCGCCGTGGCCTTCCCCGGAAACCCCGAAATGGTGCTGGCCCGCCTCGTGGCCAGCCTGCTCGTGGCCTGCGCGATGGGCTGGCTCTGGCAGGGACTGGGGCGCGGCGAGTGGATGCGCCCTCCCGAGCGCCCCTCCTACGAGGGTCAGGGCAAGGGCGCCGCCTTCTGGGGCTCGGTGCGGCACGACGTGATGCACGCGGGCGGCTTCCTGGTCGTCGGCGCGATGGCGGCGGCCACGCTCAAGGCGGTCGTCCCGGCCACCTGGCTGAACGCCGCCGCCGACAACCCCGTCATCGCCGTCCTCGCCCTCGCCGTCCTGGCCGTGCTCCTGTCGATCTGCTCGGAGGCGGACGCGTTCGTGGCCGCCTCGCTCACCCAGTTCTCCCTGACCTCCCGGCTGGCCTTCCTGGTCGTCGGCCCGATGATCGACCTGAAACTCTTCGCCATGCAGACCGCCACCTTCGGCCGCGCCTTCGCCCTCCGCTTCGCCCCCACCACCTTCGCCCTGGCGATCCTGGTGTCGGCCCTGGTCGGGGCGGTGCTCCTGTGAACCGCCAGGCCCAGACCGTCATCCTCTTCCTCACCGGCGGCGCCCTCCTGCACGCGGGCTTCACCGACCTCTACCTCCGCTACGTCAAGGCGGGCCTGCGCCCCCTCCTCATCGGCGCGGGCCTCGTCCTCATAGCCGCCGCCGTCGCCACACTCTGGTACGAACGCCGGGCACGACGCCAAGAGCCCCGGGACGACGAGCCGCAGACCCATCACGAACCTCGGGTCTCCTGGCTCCTCGTCCTCCCCCTCCTCGCCCTCGTCCTGGTCGCCCCGCCCGCCGCCGGTTCCTACACCGCGATGCGCACCGGCACGGCACTCCAGGAACAGCCCTGGGGCTACCCGACCCTCCCCGCCGACGGCCCGCTCCGGCTGAGCGTCGCCGACTACGCCGGCCGCGCGGTCTACGACAAGGGCCGCGCCCTCGCCGGACGCCAACTCAAGGTCACCGGGTTCCTCGCGTTCGACGGCTCCGGCACCCCGTACCTCGTCCGCATGGCCCTCAACTGCTGTGCCGCCGACGCCCAGCCCGTGAAGATCGCCCTCACCGGCGAACTCCCGGCCGTCCTCCAGCCCGACACCTGGATCGAGGTCACCGGCACCTACACCCCCAAGCGGACGAAGGACCCCCTCAACGGCACCGCCGTCCCCTACCTCCACGTCACCACCACCAGGCCGGTCAAGGCCCCCCAGGATCCGTACGACGAGGCCTGGAACGGCTGAGCACGCATCCGCCCTGGATAGCTGACGGTCCGTCAGTTATGGTCGCCGCACAGCCGTATCCGGGGTCCGAGGCCCGAAGGTCCGGAGTTCGAAGGTCCGGAGTCCGAAGGTCCGGAGTCCGAAAGCCCCGAGGTCCGAAGGGATGAGCGATGAGCCCCGTGCAGACACGTCCCGAGAGCCCGCAGCCGCCCGGCGTCCCGCGCTGGGTCGCGATGTTCTACGAACCCGCCTCGGCCTCCTGGCGGGTGGGCGCGGAGTCGCCGTACCGCTTCCCCGTGGCCTACGCGATGGGGGAGATGACCCAGACCCTGCGGGCCCGCGACGCCGATCCGGTCGTCACACTGTGGGGTCCCAAGGGCGGGGAGTGGGAGCGCCACGATCCGCCGGCCGCCGCCCCGCCGACCCCGCCGCCTCCACCGGCCGGGGAGGCCGGGGCGCCCGGCGGTGCACCCAGCAGGTTCGAGGAGCGGCTGACCGACCGCCGACAACAGGTGCTGATGGCCGGCCTGGGCAAGGCGGGGCTCTACGACCTGGCGCCGGACGATCTCGCCGCCGTCCAGGCCGTCGTGGACGGACTCGACGAGACGGCGGTCCGCAGGATCGCCCACTGGCTCACGGTGGCGGGCGGTGACCGGGCGGGGGCGTCGCAGGCATGAAAGGGCCCGGTCGCTGGCGACGGGGGATGCACCAGCGACCGGGCTATGGCCAAGGCTAACAAGGCTGCTGGCAGGACGGGAGCCGACTGCTCGACTGCGTTGACGAGTTGTGATCGGGATCACGTGGGGTGGGCGATCGCCCAAACGTTTGTTAGATGGCGTCCAAACGTTTGTTAGGTCACGTCCAAACGTTTGTCAGGCGCCGCCCAAACGTTTGTCAGGCAGCCCAAACGTTAGTTAGGCAGCCCAAACGTTAGTTAGGCGACCCAAACGTTTGTTAGGCGCCGCCCAAACGTTTGTCAGGTCAGCCCCCCGCGCACGGCGGCTCGTACGACAGCCGAGGCAGGTACTCCTCCCACTTGTCCCGGGTGAGAACCCCGCGTGTCGTCGAGCAGATCCGCC
This sequence comes from Streptomyces phaeolivaceus, assembly GCF_009184865.1. Lineage (NCBI taxonomy): Bacteria > Bacillati > Actinomycetota > Actinomycetes > Kitasatosporales > Streptomycetaceae > Streptomyces > Streptomyces phaeolivaceus. Next base: position 5,704,817 of record NZ_CP045096.1, read on the forward strand.
GTACGGCGTCGTCCACGTCCAGATTCCACAGCCGTACGGTGTCGGCGCCGCTGGACACCCCGAGCATGTGGCTGTCGGGGCTGAAGGACAGGAACTGGCCGGTCTTGGCGTTGGGGCTCATCGCCTGGCCGATGGGGGAGGCGTCGGCGGGGCGGGCGACGTCCCAGAGGTGGACGGTGCTGTCGTTGCCGCCGCTGGCCAGGGTCCGGCCGTCCGGGCTGAAGGTCAGCGACACGACCGCCTCGGTGTGGCCGACGAGCGGGGAGCCCAGCCGGGTCGCCGCGCCGGGGTCGGAGACGTCCCAGAGCCGTACGGTGTCGTCGCCGCCCCCGCTGGCCAGGGTCTCGCCGTCGGGGCTGTAGACGAGGTCGCTGACCGCGCCCCGGTGCGCGGTGAGGGGCTTGCCGAGCCGGGTGGACCGGGCCGGGTCGGCCACGTTCCACAGCCGGATCGTGCCGTCCGCGCTGCCGCTGGCGAGCGTACGGCCGTCGGGACCGAACGCCAGGGCGAGGATGTAGCCCTTGTGGCCGGTGAGGCGCTTGCCGAGCGGGACGACGCGGGACGGGTCGCGGACGTCCCACAGCTGGACGTCGTGGTCGCCGTAGGAGGTGGCGAGGACCCGCCCGTCGGGGCTGTAGGCCTGCGCGTCGGTGTATCGGATCCGCAGCGCCAGGGGCGATCCCCGCAGGACCGGGCGGGCCGGGTCGCTGACGTCCCACATGTACAGCGCCCGGTTTCCGGCCACGATCGAGAGCGTGCGGCCGTCGGGTGAGAACGACAGGGAGCGATTGCCGCCGTCCATGAGCGTGAACGCCTTGCCCAGCAGCACCGGACGGCCGGGCTCCGCCACGTTCCACAGCCGGATCCGGCCGTCGCGCCCGGCCGTGGCCAGCACCCGCCCGTCCGGCCGGAACACGCCGTTCCTGCCGACCATGTCCGAGGTCGGCACCGACCACAGCCGGACCTTGCTGTCCCCGCTCCCGGTGGCGAGGTTCCGGCCGTCCGGGCTGAAACCCAGGGCGAACATCTCCCCGCTGGCCCCGGAGAGAGGCTCACCGACCTGCGACGGATACGCCGGGTCGTCGACGTTCCACAGACTCGCCGTGCTGTCCGCGCTGGCGGCGGCGAGCAGCTTCCCGTCGGGGCTGAACGCCACGGACCAGATGGGGCCGGTGTGCCCGGTGAGCGGCGCCCCCAGCGCGCTCGCCCGCCGTGGCTCGGCCACGTCCCAGAGCCGGACCGTGTTGTCCGAACTGCCGCTGGCCAGCGTCCTCCCGTCCGGGCTGAAGGCCAGCGAGTGGACCAGGCTCGTATGGCCCTTGAGCACGGTGCCGAGGGGTGCGGGATCGCGTGGATCGGCAACGTCCCACAGCCTGATGGTGTTGTCGTCGCCCCCGGTGGCCAGCGTCCTCCCGTCCGGGCTGAACGCGACGGCGCGCACGGGGGCGCTGTGCCCGGTGAGCGGAGCGCCGAGCGCCGTCGCGTGCGCCGGTTCGCTCATGTCCCACAGCCGTACGGTCCGGTCCTCGCCCACGGACACCAGCGTCTTCCCGTCGGGGCTGAAGGCGATCAGGAAGATGGTCCCGTCGTGCCCGGTCAGCGGCGTGCCCAGCTTCCGGGGCGCGCGCGGATCGCGGACGTCCCACAGCCGGATCGTGCCGTCGTCGCCGGCGCTGGCGAGCGTGCGGCCGTCCGGTGCGAAGACCGCGCTGCTCACCCAACTGCCGTGCCCGGTGAGGGGTTTGCCCAGGACCTCGGGCCGGGACGGGTCCGCCACGTCCCACAGCCGTACGGTCCGGTCGTAGCTGGCGGTGGCCAGATACTTCCCGTCGGGGCTGAACGAGGTGAGGTAGACGGCGCCGCCGTGGCCGAGCGCCGGGGTGGCCAGGGGCGCGTTGACGATCGAGACGAGCCGGTTGTCGGTGCCCTCGTCGTCGGGCCGCAGATCGTGCGCCACCAGGTCGAGTTGGGCGGAGAGCGAGGGATCCGAGTACTGCACGCGATCCGCCTGCGCGACCACCTGTTCGAAGACCGCGTCGTTGCGCTGCTGCCAGGCCACCACCGCCGAACCCACGGCCACCAGCGCGAACGCCACCAGCGCCGCCACCGCGCTCCGCCTGATCCGGACCGTACGCCGGCGCAGGCGCACCGAGGCGGCCAGGAACTCCACCGCGCTCCGGGTCAGGAAGGTGTCCCCGGCGTCCTTGGTGGCCTTCGCCCAGCCGTGTGCCTGTTCGAGCCGCGAGCCCCGGTAGAGGAGCGAGGAGTCGCGTTCGGAGTCCTCCCAGGCGCGGCCGTCCTCCTCCAGGCGCTGGCGGAGGAGGTGGTCGTTGCGGCCCTCGTCGATCCATCCCCGCAGCCGGGGCCAGGCGTGCAGCAGCGCCTCATGGGTGATCTCCACGGTCTCCGCGTCGAGCGTCAGCAGCCGGGCGCGGGCCATCGCCTCCAGCGACTCCTCGGTCTTCACCGGGTCCGCCGACCCGTCCGCGAGCTGCCGGCGGGTGCCCCGGCGCCGGGTGGCCTGGGTGTCCTCGTTCAGCCGGACCAGCCGCAGCAGCACCAGGCGCGCGGCGGTACGGGCCGCCGGGTCCAGCCCCGACCAGGCCCGCTCGGCGGTCGCCGCCACCGCGCCCTGGATACCGCCCGCCGCCCGATAGCCGGCCACCGTCAGCCGCCCCGCCTTGCGCCGCTGCCAGGTCACCAGCAGGGCGTGCGACAGCAGGGGGAGCACGCCCGCGTCGTGCGCCCCGCGCGGACCGTCCGCGCTCACCTCCCGCACGATCAGCTCCGCGAGCCCCGGTTCCAGCTCCAGGCCCACGGCCTTGGCGGGACCGGTCACCGCCTCCCGCAGCTCCGCCGTCGTCAACGGGCCCAGCACCATGTGCCGGTGCTGCAACGCGTCCGCCAGCTCCGGATGCCCGAGGCACTGTTCGTAGAAGTCCGCCCGCACCCCGAGCACCACGACCACGGGCGCCGCCCCGCCCTCCGCCCCGGGGGTGCACGCCGCACTGAGCAACTGCACGAAGGTCCGCCGGTCGGCTTCGTCGGAGGAGAGGGTGAACGCTTCTTCGAACTGGTCGACGATCAGGACGGGGCGGGTGGGGGTGTGGGGGGTGCTGGCGCCGGGCACGCCGGATGCGCCGGGGCTGTCGGGGGAGGGGGCGCCCTTGGATGAGGGCGTGCCCTTGGGGGTGGCGGAGGTGGCGTCGCCGTCGTCGTCGGCGCTCTCGCACCGCCGCGCCCATGCCGCCACGGCCTCCCGTACCGCCTCGGCGAACATCGGCGTTCCGGGCTCATCGGCGGCGGACACGACCCGCCCCAACTCCGGTATCCGCCGGGTCAGCTCCCCGACCGGATCGGCACCCGGTACGAGTCGCAGCACCTGCCCGGCCCGCCGCCCGCCCGCGGGCCCCGTACCCACGAGTCCCGGGCCTGCGTGCCCCGTACCCACGTGCCCCGGGCCTGCGGGCCCTGTCCCCGGGGGGCTGTCGTCGTCGCCGTCCAGTGCGCCGCCGCGCACCGCCGGCACCAGGCCCGCGTGCAAAAGGGAGGACTTCCCGGCGCCCGAGGCGCCCACCAGCATCACGAGCCCGCCCGTGCGCCCCGCCGCGCGCAACAGCTCGACGAGCGCGCCGGTGCTCCGCTCCCGCCCGAAGAACCAGCGGGCGTCCTGCTGCCGGTACGAGGCCAGCCCCCGATAGGGGCAGACCCCGCCGGGCAGGGGCGAGCCCTCGCCGGGAGGCTGCTCGCCGCCCTGGGACTCGGCGCCGGTGGCCGCGCCCGTGGCCGTGCCGGAAGCGGAATCCGTGTCCGCCGGGCGCTCCCCGACGGGATCGGCGAGGGCCCGCTCCCACAGCCGCTGCCACTGGGCCATGTCGTACAGCCCCTTGGACACCGGCACGGGCCGCGCCCGCCGGGCCTCGGGGATCAGCACATGCAGTACGGCGGCGAGGGCGGCGAACTGCGCGGGCACGTTCCTGGCCCGCCGCCAGTCACTGATCCGCTGGGCGGACACCCGCACGGGCCGCCCGCGTTCATCGGTCCGCTGGAGCCGGACGACCGACTCGGAAACACTCTTGAGAGGTGGATTGCCCGCTTCCTTGTACAGCAACGCGAGACGTTCCGCGAAGGCCGTGCGTGCCCCTGAGCCGTGACTCAAGGCATCCACCCCTTACCTTCCCCCGCTACCTGGACATCCGGACCGGAAAACTCACCTTATATGCCTGACCTGCGGAAACGCCGTCACCGGGCGACCGGACCCTCCTTCCCGTCACCCCCCGACTGGCAGGATCGGGCCCAGGCCGCCCCACACCGGTGCACAGGCCACCGGCGTAGCGCCCGCAAATCCGCCCCATCATGCCGCACACCCCCGGCGGGCCCCCGCGACGCCCCCACCCCCACGCACCTCCACACAGACCTCGATCCCTGTCCCCCTGACACGGATCGACACCCCCGCGACGTTCGGCACCGGTCCCCACGTGGGGAGGGACCGGTGCCGGACGAAGCGGGGTCCGGTACGTGGTCGGCGGGCGTGGATCCGCGCCCGCCGTGGTCAGGAATTCGTGATCGATTCGCCCGCACGCCCGCACGCCCGCACGCCTGTCGGCTCGCGTGGCCGCGTAGTGGCGTGGCCGGGCCCACCCCCGTGGAACCCGGCCACCCATCCGATCGGGTTGTCCGTCGTGGCCCCGGGTGTCGAAGGCGGCCGGTCAGAGTCGTGGAACACTCTGGTGTGCGGAACCCTCCGCAGAACGTACACCGTAGTTGTGGGCGACCGTCAACTAGAGTTGTGCGTAAGCCACCGATTTCCGTGCTCTCACGCACCAGAGTGGACGCAGCGGCGATCATGACAAGGACGTACCGACCGTGACAGACGACGAGCCGCGCACCTTCGCGCAGTTGCTGGACCACCTCTTCCAAGAGGTCCACCCGGCAGGTCGCGGGCCCTACACGTACGCCGAGGTCGCCGAGGGCATCCGAGCCGCCTCGGGGGACGAGGGCAAGGGGCTCACCGCGAGCGCCATCCAGCAACTGCGTACGGGCGCCAAGAAGAACCCCACGAGGCACACCATCAAGGCTCTCGCCGATTTCTTCGGCGTGCCCGCCGGCTACTTCGTCGACGAGGAGGCCGCCCGGCGCACCCGGGCGGAGATCGCCGTACTCGCCGCGATGCGGGACCAGAACGTCCGTACCGTCGCCCTGCGCGCCAACGGCCTGAGCGCGGAGACCCTCCAGATGGTGACAGCGGTGATCGAACAGGCCCGCATCCTGGAGGGCCTCCCCGGCGAGCCCCCGTCCCACGACCTCAACCTGGACGACTGACGTCTGACGACTGACGACTGACGACTGACGTCTGACGTCTGACGACAGGAGGTCCGGCTGCCGCGCCGATCGCAGATCGCCGACCGATGATCGCCGACCGCAGATCGCCGACCGCCGACCGATGATCGGCAACTCTCGATATTCGGCCATTCGGCCAGAGGACAGAGATTCTCTTGGACCGGCCTGGGGATTCGCCTAAGCTTTCGAGCGATTCGGTGCCGGGGATTCCGGATCGCACTCCGGCCTTACGGGGTCACGCCAAGCCTTCGGCGGTCAGACCCGAGCAACGTCAGGACCGGGCATGGACCTTGAGCGGTTACGCCGCGCGTGCGAGGCACGCGTGGACGCCCTTCGGCTCCCCCACCGCTTCAACACCCGTGACCTCTGCGACGCCGTGGCGCAGATGCGCGGCCGTCCCATCGTCCTCAGACCTCTGAGCACACTCGGCGCGATCGACGCACCCTGCGGAATCCGCCTGGAGACCCCCGACGCCGACCTCCTCTTCTACGAGGAGGGGACATCGGCCCTGCACCAGAACCACATCCTGGCGCACGAGGTCAGCCACATCATCTGCGACCATCCCGGCACCCTGGAGCTGGACGCCGACGCCTTCCACGCCCTCGGCTTCAACCCCACGCTGGTCCAGCGGATGAACGGACGTACGAGCTATTCCACGGACGACGAGCGCGAGGCCGAGATGATGGCCACCGTCATCCGCCAGCACATCTACCGAGGACGTGAACTGCCTCCCCGTGAGCCCGAGAAGGGCGCCGAGCGCTGGGAGGCCCTGTTCGCCAAACCCATCAGGAAGGGCCGTCGGCGCCGATGATCGACCTCTTGTTCGCGGGCGTGGCCGTCGTGCTGCTCCTGGCCGCCGGATACTGGGTCCGCGGACGCGGCGGCCACCGGCCCACCGGCACCTGGGCCATGGCCGGGCTGCTCGTGTCGTTCGCTCTCGCCTTCGGCTCGTACGTCTCCGTCGTGGAGAACGCCGTCGAGAGCGTCGTCCCCGAGGTCGGGCGCCTGCTCAGCAATTCGTTCACGCTGGCCGCCGCGACCTCCGTGCTGGCGTTCATGCTCCAGCTCGATCTGGAACCGGCCGAGGCCGCCCGGCGCATCCGCCGCCGCGTGCTCTTCCTCGGTGTCTCCGTCGCCGCCATGACGGTTCTCTTCACGGCCAGTCGGCTCAACGACGACTCACCGCAGCTGTACGCGCTCTATGTACTGATCTACATCACCTATCTCGGTGTCACGGCGAAGGACTTCGGCAGACAGACCTGGAAACAGGCCGGCCACTCACGGCGCAGAAGCCAGCGCGTCGGACTGCGCGTCACCGCCGTCGGCTGCGCCTTCGCCCTGCTGTACGCCGCGTACAAGGTGTTCGGCCTGATCTCCATCGGGCTCGAACTGAACCTCCTGCCGCACGGCGTCCGTTGCTCGACGCCGGTCAGTCCCGTCCGCTGCGTGTTCAGCGTGACGGCACCGGCGCTGGCGGTCCTCCTCATCACCCTGGGGCTCACGCTGCCGGCGGTCGTCTGGCCGTTCAGCCAGTTCCTGCGCCGCAGATGGGAGGCGCGGTCGTTCACCGCGCTCGCCATCCTGTGGAAGGACATCACCGACGCGACCCCGGAAGTCGTCCTGACCTCACCGGGACCGCACGGCTCCGCCGCGTACTCCGAGGAACAACCCGCTGAGGACTCCGACTTCGTTCTCCACCGCCGGGTGATCGAGATCAACGACGGCGTGCTCGCGCTTCGCCCCCACCGTTCCGCGCGCGTCCAGGGCAGCGCCGCGCGGGCCGTTGCCGCACGCGGCCTGGCAGGGACCCCGGAAGGCGACGCGATCGTGGAGGCCGCGATCCTGCGAGCGGCCGTCCACGCGAAGATGAGCGGGAGCGAACCGAGGACGCAGGCCGCACCACCGGCCTCCAGGACAGCCTCCCGAGCGGGTGACCTCCGGGCCGAGACCGAGTGGCTGCTCCTCGTCGCCGAGGCCTACGCGCAGAACGGGATCGCCCACGCGCCGACCGACCCCATCCCCTCGGCCCCCATCCCCTCGGCCCCCGACGAACCAGCCCTCGACGAACTGACACCCTCCGGAACGGACCCGCACGCGTGACCGACCCGACAGCCACGCCCCACCCGACCGCCACACCCGACCCGACCGCCACGCCCCACCCGACCACCCCGACCGCCACGCCCCACCCGACCACCCCGGCGGCCCCGACCACCTCTGCCGCCCCGCCTACTTCCGCCACCTCTGCCGCGTCGGCCGACCCGCTGCGGGACCCGAAATTCTTCGCGGACCCCTACCCCACATACGCCCGGCTGCGGGACGCGGCACCGGTACGCGAGGTGCCCGCCGGTTCAGGAGCCCGCCCCAGCTACCTGGTCACGGGCTACGCGGAGGCCCGGGAGGCGTTCGCCGACCCCCGGCTCTCGAAGGACACCACGCGGTTCTTCGCCGGCCGGCCCTCGCGGCGCGATCTCCATCCGGCCGTCTCCCGGAACATGCTCGCCACCGACCCCCCGCAGCACGCACGGCTACGGGCCCTGGCGACCAGGGCGTTCACCACCGGGGCCGTCGCGCGGCTGCGCCCCTACATCTCCACCCTGGTCGACGAGTTGCTCGACGCCTGGCCGGACCACGGCACGGTCGACCTCGTCGCGGACCTCGCGATCCCGCTGCCCGTCACCGTCATCTGCGAGATGCTCGGGGTGCCCGAGTCCGACCGCGGAGCCGTACGCACCTGGTCGAGCGACCTGTTCGATGCCGGGGACCCCCGGCGGATCGACGCCGCCTCGCACGCCGTCGGCGAGTACATGACCGACCTCGTCGCCGCCAAGCGCGCCGCGCCCGGCGACAGCCTGCTGGACGACCTCATCGCCGTACGGGACGGCCAGGACCGTCTGACCGAGGACGAACTCGTCTCGCTCGCCGTCCTCCTGCTCGTGGCCGGCCACGAGACCACCACCAACCTCATCGGCAACGCGGCCCTGGCCCTGCTGCGGCACCCGGAGTCGCTCGCGCGGCTGCGGGCCGAGCCTCGGCTGCTCGGCGGCGCGCTGGACGAGTTGCTGCGCTTCGACTCACCGGTCGGGATCGCCACGTTCCGCTACAGCACCGAGGCGTTGACGCTCGGCGGCACCGAGATCCCCGAGGGCGTCCCGGTCCTGATCGCACCCGGCGCCGCCAACCGCGACCCCGAGCGGTTCCCCGATCCCGACCGCCTCGACCTCACCCGCAACGCATCCGGGCATCTGGCCTTCGGCCACGGCATCCACCGCTGCCTGGGAGCCCCCCTGGCCCGAGCCGAAGCCGAACTCGCCCTCCACGCCCTGATCACCCGCTACCCCGACGCCCGCCTGGCGGCCCCGACCGAACCCCTCCCCTGGCGCCACACCCGCCTGTTACGCGGCCTCACCTCCCTACCCCTCACCCTCTGACCGGACAGATGCCCGGGGCAGCACGCCTCCTCCGCCTCCGGTCGTGACAGCGTTGAAAGGGACAACGAGGGACGACGAGGGACGACGAGGGACGACGAGGGACGACGAGGGACGACGAGGGATGACGAGGGACGGTTGGTGACGCCGCCCGCTCTTCGCCGACGGGCTCTGGCGCTGCTTCAGGGACTGGCGGCCGAAGCCGTACGACGGGATCAGCTTGCCGACGGGCGGGCACAACGACGTCACGCGGCGCCGGGACGTGGGGAGCCCTTGAAGACCTGGCTGGTGTGCCAGGTGCGGTGGGTCGCCGCGACGGGGCGGATACCGGGCTGAGGACCGATGACGCGGCGGCCGGCGAGTGCGGTGACGTGGTCGCGGGCGGCGGGGCTGCGGCCGATGAAGAGCTGGGAGACCATGACGACGTGGCCGTCGCCCATGCCGAGGACGCCCTTGTCGAAAAGCTTGTGGTGCAAGGAGCACAGGCACAGCCCGTTGTCGACGTCGTCCGGGCCGTCGTAGGCCCACCAGCGCACGTGTGCGGCCTCCAGCGCGACAGGCGTGGTGCCGATCATGCCGTCGTAGCCGCAGAACGCGCACTGATACTCGTAGGCCGTCAGTACCAACTCCCGCATACGACGGTCACGTAGACGTCGTTCGGGGACGGGATGGGCGCCGGTCTCCGCCAGTTCCAGTTCCAGGCCGACCGCCTCGCACAGGTCCGGGTGGAGCGAGGGCGGGAAATGCAGGTCCAGCAGGACCCTTGCCATGCGGCCGAGGAGGGAGGGTTCGCGGCGCAGTGCCGCGCGCAGATCGGGGGCCAGACGTCCCGTGGCGCCGCTGGCCCGCAGTGTCGTGACGGCCGTGCCGGGGCTACCGGGGCCGCGGTCGGTGCGTACCTCCCACACCTCGTCGTTGGCCAGGTGGTGGAAAGGATAGGCGGGGGTGGTCACGCGAGCGGGGCCGTACTCCGCCAGCAGCCGCTTCAGATCGGCCTCCACCGAGCTGTAGCGCAACTCGTCCTCGGCGTCGGCCTGGAAACGACCCAGCGCGTACAACAGCAGCAGCGGTTTGTGCGGTGCCCGTACCCCGTCCCGGCTCCACTGCCTCAGACTCGTGGCGCGCTCCAGCCAATCCATGGCCCGTGATCGTACCGACGCGTTCTCCCGCCGCTGGTTCCAGGGCGACCCGTAACGGTGCGGCGCCGTACCCGGAGATCGCGGAGGCCTGGCATCCGGAGCCTTCTTGTACCACTCCGTGATGACCTTGGTCAGGTGCACAACGTTCTGCTGACGCATGATGGGGGCGGAGGCGTTCGGCTCGAAGTCCTCGTTCGCGGCCGAGGTGAGGTACTGGCCGAATCCCTTGGCGTGGTTGATGTCCACCTTGCGGTTGTCCGGGTCCGGCTTCGCCGGGTCAGGGATGGTGAGGACGACCGAGGGGTCGGCGAGCGGGATACGCGTCGTATAGACGGTCCGACCGCCCTGCTGGTGCGGATCGCCGAGTAGGCGAACTCCTCACGCACGGGAGACAGGCGCGACGAGTCGCCGGTGATGCTTTGTCAGCCACGCACCTGCTACGCCGCCATGAACCGCACGCCCAGCGCGATCGGTGCGCGACACGAAGGCACACCGGCGGCGCTTTCGCCGTGACGCGTTCTCCCGGGCGATCGTGGGCCGGTCCGCCGTCCACCGGCAAGAGGACCAAGCGCGCCCTCGACGCCCGCGGCATGGCCGAATGCGCGCGTCCGTCGCCTGTGCCGCGCGCCCTCCGCGACGCCTCGTGAGCCTCAGGGCCTACAGGTTGCACCCGAGGACGGTGGCAGGAGACGCAAGGGCGCCTGTACGGGGCCTTCGATTGAGCAGCCGCCTCGCGCTGTACCGCACCAACAGCCCCGCGTGTGATCGACCGCCTCAGCGCGATGGACCCGCTGCTTTCGGTGAGAGGGATGCGTTGGCAGCCGACTCCCGAACCCGGCCCCCAAGAAGACCAGAAAACCACTCAGGGACCCGACCCGCTAAGCGGATCAGGCCCCTGACCTGGTGATACAGCTGTCGGGGTGGCGGGATTTGAACCCACGACCTCTTCGTCCCGAATTAGGTCCGATCATGTTGCCCACCAGCTGCGAAGGATGTATGCCCAGGTCAGGCTGTTGGTGGCCGTTGGTCTCGGGTGGTGTCGCGAGGGCTCTGGGAGAAGATCTTCTCCCAGATTTCTCCCAAGCGGTGGGGTGACAGCGTGACAGTTGCTTCAGGATGTCGCGTTACGAAGGCGAATTTGCATGCTGCGGTACGCCGTCAGCTGCAGCACGGCGCATGGCGTGCCACCGTCTATGCATTGCTCGCGCAGAGGATCGGTTGAACCGTCCTTTCAAGTACCTCGACGTCTCTCTGCTCTGGCTGAGGGAGTTGGCCGAACCCGCGGGTGCACCTGCACGTTTGGAGCAAGAATGGCGGCCTGGTAGATCAACAAGGCGCAGGGGGCGAAGTTCTGTATGACGAGCCAGGTGGAAGTAGGCGGCCTGAGGATCGCCAAGGCGCTGTCGTACGTGTGTGGGCATCGGGACGAACTCGCCGCGCTGCTTGACGAGGACGACGCCGCCTTGCGTGCTGTCGAAGCCGCAGTCGGCAGGCCGCCCGCAGACGTCTCGCTCACTACCCTTCTGGACGCCTTGCACGCAGCAGTTCGATGCGCAGGCGATCCATCGGGGGTGTATGGGGGAATGGGCCGCAGCGTGATGTCGGCCGGTGTTGCTGGTTTGGACGTCGTGTACCGGTGTCCCTTGCAGCTGTGTATCGGTCGATCCGGTCAGGAAGTGGACGGCGACGTGCCACGCTGCCAGTTCGCCCCCGGCGCGACGGCACTGATCCGGGAGAGGCTCCCGTAGTGGGAGGGCTGCTCAGTGAACTCAGCAAGAAGCTCGCCGAGCGGTGGCTGACTCTCCTCGTACTCCCAGGCGCGCTCTATTTGGCGGTCGCCGCAGCCGGACACACTCTCGGGCAGAGCGCTGCGCTCGACGTGGGGCGGCTTACTCACGCGATCTCGGACGCTGCCCGGGCTCCCGTGGCGACTGCGGTAGGCGGCCAGGTCGTGCTGCTTGCTGCCATCTTGGCCGGTGCGGCCGCCGCTGGTCTTGCTGCCCAGTCCCTCGGCTCCGTTGTCGAGCGTGTGACCCTGGCTGCCGGCTGGGGTGCATGGCCGTGGTTGTTCGGTGAGTTGGCTGAGCGGTACGTGGCACGCCGGCAGCGTTGCTGGGACGCGGCACGGGCGGAGTACGAAGCTCTAAGGCTTCTGGAACGCGCTCCGCGACCGGCTGACCGTCCCAGGCCCCGGGAGCGTCACCGCGCTGCCCGCAGGTATGAACGTATCTCCGTGGAGCGGCCTGAACGGCCGACTTGGAGTGGTGACCGGATCCACGCCACGGCGGTTCGGCTGGACCGAGATGCACATATCAATCTCCTCATCCTCTGGCCACACCTTTGGCTAGTGCTGCCGGAAGAGATACGTGGCGAGATCAGCAGGTCCCGCGCCGCGTTGGCGCGAGCTGCCGTCCTCGGTGGATGGGCCCTGCTCTATCTGCCTCTGGCCTGGTGGTGGTGGCCTGCAGCGCCGCTGGCCGCCACGATGGTGGTCGTCTCGGCACGTCGCCTCCGTGCTGCGTCGGACACCTACGCCACATTGCTGGAGGCATCTGTGCGCCTTCACCTGGCGGACCTGGCCGACAAGCTGCGCATCGAGGAACAGCCGATGGGTCCTCTGCTCGGTGGCGCGGTCATGCGACGGCTGAGCAGCCCGGTGCCTGCGGCGGAACCGGCTTCGTGAGCTCCGTCGAATTCAGAGGCTCGCCTCGGCAGTCCTGGGCGGTGCGGCAATCAGATCTACCGGAGACGGAGATGGGGAAGTGACAGGACGGTTTATGCAGGAGCGTGAGCAGGATTTCGCAAGGAAAAGCGAAGTGGAGAAGCGCATTGGCGTAGTGGAGTTACGGCTGGCCCGGCTCGCCCGCGAACAAGATCCTCGGGTGGTGCTGGAGCCGGAAGCACTGGTCGAAGCCCGTCAGCTTGCCTCGATACTCCACGATGACGAGTCCGACCTGGAAGGTTACTACCTCCTCGGTTGGTTGCATGTCTCCAGGTACAAGGCACTTCCCGAAGGGGCTGGGCAGCGGGACAGAGAGGAAGCCGTCGCGAAGTTCACGCCCTGCTTCGTGTTCGGCGCAGATGAGGAGGATCTGCCGGACGAACTCCTTCCAGATGTGGCCCAGCGCGCGCTCGGCTTCGTCTGGAGGATCCAGCAAGGGATGAGTGCTTCGCCGAGCCCGGCTTTGCGCGCAAGAGTGACCGATCTCCTGCGCCGTATCGCGGCCGCTATCCCCCGTGGAAAAAGCGAGTACGCGGAAACGCTGTCCAATCTTTCCGTCATCCTGAGTTCCCACTTTGACGCGGGTGGCGAACTGGCGGATCTGGACGCGGCTATCGACGCGGCCCTGGGCGCAGTGGAAAGCACGGCAACAGGGCATCCGAAACAGCCGGGCATGCTGTCCAACTTGTCAGGTGTGCTGATGTCGCGCTTCACTCATACAGGTGCCGCGGCGGACCTGGACGGTGCGATCGAGACCGGCCGATTGGCAGTCCAAGCTTCTGTGGGCTCCGCTGTCGGCAGTGCTGGCGGGCTCAACAACCTGGGTACCGCGCTGAAGACCAGGTTCACCGAGAGCGGCATCCTGTCGGACGTGGACGCGGCGATCGAAGCCTTCCAGGAAGCCTCAGCCCTCTGTACCGAGGACCACGAGAAGGCGGGAGTTCTTCACAATCTGGGGACCGCCTGGCACGGCCGATATGAAAGCACCGGCGCGCTGGCGGATCTCGACAACGCGATCGAGTTCTGCCAGGCCGCAGTCGAGGCGGCTCCCGAGGAACATCCTGCGCGCTCCATGTTCCTGTCTGGGCTCGGCACCGTCACGCTGACTCGATTCCAACGCACTGGTGAAACAGCCTATTTGGGCCGATCCGTTATTGCGTTCCGGGAAGCTCTGGAGATACTCCCGTCGGGGCACCGGGCTCGTGGGCTTCGTCTCTCCGGCCTGGGGCAGGCTCTCCTGGCGCGATACCGCATCGGCGGCGACAGGTCCGATCTCGATACGGCGATCGAGATGAACCGCGCTGCCTCCCGGGAAATTACCCCGCATCAGACCGAGTTCAACGCGGTTCTCAACAACCTGGCCATCTCCCTCGGGCAGCGTTTCGAATGCACTGGTGACATGGACGACCTGGACGAGGCGATCAGTGCCAGTCGTGCTTCCGCTCAGACCACCGCGGACGGTCACGTCGACCGGCCGACCCGTCTGTCCAACGTCGGTCTGATGCTGTGGACTCGGTTCAAGCACACCGGGGCGTTGTCGGACTTGAACGCCGCGATCGAGTTCGCGCACGGAGCCGTGAAGACGGCACCCCGTGAACACTCCGCCTTGGCGGCGATGCTGTCCAATCTCGGCACAGTGTTGTTGCAACGTTACGAGCGGAACGGGGACCCTCAAGACATCGACGAGGTGGTCCGAAGAAACCGCGAGGTTCTCGACATTACGGATGCAAGCAGTCCTGACCGTCCTCGCTTTCTCGCGAATCTGTGCACCGCCCTGCACACCCGTTTCCAGTGCACTGGAGGCTTTGAGGACCTGGACGGCGCGGTCGCAGCGGGACATGACGCGACCGCCACCGTTCCGTCCCACCACCCTGAGCGCCCCAGGTACTTGTCCTTGCTGGGAGGTGTGCTGACCGTCAGGTTCGAGAGGACCGGGTCCATAGCGGATCTGGATGACGCGGTGGTTGCGTGCCAGGCCGCGCTCGACATCTCGTCCGCGGAACATCCGGAGCGCGCCGACTACCTGTTCCAGCTCGGGGCAGCCCTGTATCGCCGGTATCAGCGGACTCACACGCGGCACGACTTTGATCGCGCACTGGCCGCCCATATGGAAGGCGCGCGAGCCGACGGGGCCAGGCCCTCGATTCGTATTCGGGCCGCTCAGGCAGCGGCCTCAATGACCGGACGGTCGGATCCTGATCTCGCAGCCGATCTCTTGGCCAGCGCCGTACACTTGCTGCCCGAAGTGGCAGACCGCCGCCTGAGCCGTGGTGACCAGCAGCACGCCATGGGCAAGTGGTCCGGGCTGGCCGGAGATGCGGCGGCACTGGCTCTTGCTTCTCGCGAAGGCACACCCGCTGATCGAGCAGCGCGAGCACTGCAGCTGATCGAGGTGGGCCGCGGCGTCCTCCACAGCCAGGCGCTGGACATGCGGAGCGACCTCGCAGAGCTTCGCGAGCGCCATCCCGACCTGGCCCATCGCTTCGAGGTACTTCGTGACGAGCTGGACCGGCCGATGGAATTGGCTTCCCTCACGGAACCCGACGGACAAGTCAGCGCCGCCGTACGTGCGGTCGATGCCGAGGAGCAACGACGCAGCCGCGCCGACCAACTTCAGGCCACGCTGGGCAATATCCGAGCGCAGGACGGATTCGCCAGCTTCGCTCGTCCCCCCGCCGTCAGTGAGCTCCTGGCACAAGCCACCTCCGGCCCGGTGGTGAGCTTCAACGTCAGCCGCTACCGCAGCGACGCACTGCTGTTGACGTCCGATGGCATCGAGTCCCTGAACCTGCCCGACCTCACGTACGACCTCGTCATCGAGCAGATACAGACCTTCCATAGGGCCCTGGAAACCGTTGCGGATCCGCGCATGTCGCCCCTCACGCGAAAGGAGGCGCAAGCGACGCTTCACGCTGTCTTGGAGTGGCTGTGGGACGCGGCGGCCGAACCGGTCTTGCGCAGCCTTGGTTTCACTGGTGAGCCCTCTCCCGGACAGTCGTGGCCCCGCGTCTGGTGGGCGCCTGGCGGGCTCCTCTCGCTGCTACCTCTGCACGCTGCCGGCCATCACTCCGAGTCGCTCCGGGCGGACTTGAGAGACGGGGAACCGCCGACAGTCATGGACCGTGTCGTCTCCTCGTACACCACCACGATCCGCGCACTGCACCACGCGCGCCGTCGTCACACCTCCGCGCCGTCCGTGAGCCGGTCACTGATCGTGGCCATGCCCACAACTCCGGGCGTTCAAGGTCGCCTGGACCACGTCTCGGAAGAAGCCGCACTGCTGTGCGGCCTGCTGCCCGAGCCGACGCTCCTCATGGCGCCGGGGGCAGAAGCTGACGGCATGACCGTCCCCGGGCCGGAGACACGACCGACCAAGGCTCGGGTCCTGAAGGCCCTCTCCGATTCCGGGATCGTTCATTTCGCGTGCCACGGTGCCCACGACCCCGACGACCCGTCCCAGAGCCTGTTGCTTCTGCACGACCACGAACGTGATCCGCTCACGGTGGCGAGCCTTGCAGGAATGAAGATGGACTCGGCCCAACTGGCCTACCTGTCAGCGTGCCGAACAGCGTTCATGGAATCCGTGGAGCTGATCGACGAGGCCATCCATCTCACATCTGCCTTTCAGCTCGCGGGTTTTCCCCACGTCATCGGCACCCTCTGGGAGATAAACGACGAGGTTGCCTCGCACATGGCAGCTGACTTCTATGCTGAGCTCGGCGGGGTCACCGACCAGCATGGTGGCCTCGACACGGACGTGGCGGCCCGTGCTTTGCACCACACTGTGCGCAAGGTCCGTGATCGCTATCCCAAGGCCCCCTACCTCTGGGCGGCCCACCTGCACGCCGGGATCTGAACGCGGGCGGTGTCGCCGCTGAGACGCGGCACCGACATGCATACTGCTGTCGATGCCGCTTGCACCTTGGTCTCGACTGATCGTGAGTGCGCGGTGATCGGGTGTCCGTGACGCGGATCTTCCGCGATGGACATGTAGAAACTCCCCAGCCTATGGCTCACATTGTGGTGGACGGGGTCCGACCAGGCCGAGATCCGACAGGACTTGGTGAGCCAGTTCAAAGGGCTGGTTGCGGGGGCCGTGGGGTACGGAGGTGGCGGATTCGAAGCCGCGCTGTGCGGCGAGGGCTCTGGGGCCTACCAGTCCGGTGAGCCGGTAATGCCGCCAGAGGGGAATCGGCCGGCGGGCATCGACCACGATGAGGTCGGGCCGACGCCAGACGACCAGCGCCCAGGCTCCTCTGCCGGAGCCCGAGTCGGCCCAGGCCCCGACGAGGGGCGCATCCTCGGCGGCGCCGACTGCTTCGAGTGCCACCAGCGCGGGGTTGCTGAAGCGGCCGGTGACATGGAGCAGGAGTCGTCCGTTGCGATGTACGTCGCGCCCTTTCTCGGCGAGGGACCATACGGCATCGGCGAGGGGATCGTCCTGGACGACGTCCGACGCGACATCGAGCACGGCGGCTTGGTCGACGGCCGGGCCGAAGGCTGTGTCGAGCAGCGCCGTGTACTCCGCGACGTACGCAGAGTCCACTGCGGGAAGCAGGTGGCCGACTGCCTGGGAGGCTTCGTTGAAGGCGATGGTCTCCGGTGTGATCTCGTAGCGCGGAGCGTGGCTGCGGAGCACGGCGAGGGCGACTGCGGCGAGGCTACCGACCTGGGGCTCGATCCGCTCGGGAAGATCGTTTCGGTTCAGTGCGCGGACGGCCCGGGAGAGCAGCGGGAGCCAGTCGGTGTGTGCCGGAGGCCAAGCGCCAGCCGCGACGGTCCACAGGGTCAGCCGGACGACGAGCATGCGCTCGGGAGGACCCAGGTGGGGAGCGAGGGCGACGAGGCGCTCCACCCAGCGCCGGTATCTACGGCGGACTTCCTGGTCGGCCTGCCGGAGGTCGGGCAGGGTGGCGGTGCCGCTCGCTTCGGCACCGGCTGCCTCGGGGTCGTGCTCTGCTGCCACGGCCTCGGCATCGTCATCGTCGAGGGCGGCTTCGATGTCATCGATGAACCGCTCGTCCCAGGAAACGGGCAGCAGGTCCTGAAAGGGCGTGCTGATGTCGGTGGGCAGGGGGAGCCCCAGCGCGAAGCGCGTGAGCGGATGTCCGACGCGTCCGGCGCATTCGTCCAGATAGCGCTCCCAGCCGTCCTCGTCGCCGTCCAGCGGGGCCGTCGTGACCGCACCGCCAGTGCTGCTGCTTGCGGATACGCCCGCTGGGGTGGGGGTCAGTCCCGTACGGAGGGTTTCCAGGTCGCCCAGGAATCGTTCGGCGAGCCGGGGATCCGCGAACAGGTCGGGAGGCCGTGTCGTGGGGGCCTGGGACTGGGCCGGGGTCATTCGGCGCAGGGCACGGTCAGGGTCGACGACGAACACGATGTTGCCGAAGCTCGGTACGCCGTCGCTGTCGACTACGACCAGGCGCACACGGCTGCCCGCATCGGCCGGAGCCGTCACCGTCAGCGTGGCCTGTCCGGGCGGGATGTCGGCGATGCGCTCCCACGCCTCCGGCGGCGCTGCGGCCTGAGACAACTCCAGGTGAGCGGTGTCGGTGAGAGGCCGGGCCACGCTGATCTCCAGGCCGTCCGGTACGCGTAGGGCCCCGAGCAGCAGCGGCCCACTGCCAGCGATGGGGCGGGGAAGGGGCGGCACTGTGTGCAGCCGGGCGGCGGGCTCGTCGGTGCCGTCCGGAAGGAGGGTGGCCGTGATGGGGGCGATGATGCCGAGTTCGCAGTTGCCGCCGTCGCTCTGGGAAAGCAGCAGGGCCGCAGCGGAGAGGTTCGGGCTGCCGGTCAGGGCCCACCGCTGCCCCTCGGAGGCCCACTCGACGAGTTTCCCGTGGCGGTACCGCTGGTCGTTGTCGCTGATGACGCGTCCGTCGTACTCCTTCACCAGGGCGGCGACCGACGGACCGTCGAGATCGCTGAGTCCGGGCTGGTAGGCGAGGGTGAACTGGCTCGGACGGAAGCGTTCGAGCAGCCGCCGCAGTGCCATCGAGCGCCGGTCGTAGAAGGGCGCGGACACGGCCAGTTCGTCGACAGGCCCCTGCGGCAGCTGATCGATGATCGGGGAACGCAGACTGCTGACGACGCGGACCCGTGGCGCCGTGGGCGTCCTGTCGCGGTGGAGCCGGTCCAGCAGTGCTGCGACCCGACCCAGCGCCTGTGGCACTCCGGCGGAGAACCTCACCTTTTCCGGGAGGCCGCGCAGCCATGCCGACAGCTCCGAAACTGCGGTGGGACTCTGCTCGCCGTCCACCCGCAGAACCGTCCACAGTTCGGCGTTGGCCTGCCAGCCGGCCAGCGTGGTGTTGCCGGAGCCGAGGGCGATGGTGGCGTGCTCCGGTCCGGCGAGGACCATCAGCTTGGGATGGAACGCTGCACCCTGGGCGTAGGCCAGACCGGCGAGGTAGCTGCGGCCAGCCCGCCGGACGGATCGGGGATCGTTGCGGGTCATGGAGACGTCTCCCGCCATCGTGACGCGTGCGCCGGTGGCCTGAGTGACGCCGAGGGCGACCTCCTCGAAGAAGCCGAGATCGGCGGTGAAGCTGAGGAAGAGCGCTTCTTCCAGACCCCGCCCGCCCGTGCGCTCCTCGTCGAGGATGAGAGTCAGAGGCGAGGCGAACGCGGTCGGTGGCTCCACCACTCCCGATGCCGGTGCGGTCTCAGTCAACGAGAGCCCTCCCGCTACTGGTCACCGACCAGTGCTGGTCGTGGTAGCGCAGTACCCCACAGGTGGCCAGGACGGTCCCGAGCTGGTCCAGCCGTAGCCCGACATCACCGCGCCCCTCCTGGCTCGTCCGGTACAGCAGCCCGCCCCGTTCGTGCAGCCGGGTTGGTAACCACAGCGTGCCGTCAGCACGTCGGCGGGCCTTGGCCAGCGCGATCCTCTGCGACCGCGCTACCAGGTCATAGGTGAGTCGGCGGGCGACATCGCGCAGTTTCATGGGCCGGGCTTCGTCAAGCCGCCGCTGGACCCATTCCGGGCCGAGTTCGACACCGCGTTGGCCGAGGAACGCGTCCCGGGCCCGACCGGTGAGTTCGTCCACCCGACGGGCACTGGCGGCGAGCACTCGCAACTCGGCGACAGGCAAGGGATCACCCGCCGACCGCAGGTCGTGCTCGGCGGGCAACGGCGCTCCGGTCGTGCTCTGCGTCGCGGGAAGGGAGGACAGGAAGGCGTCCACCGTCATGTCGGGAAGCTCCGCGGCGAAGCGGTCGGCCACTTCCTCGATCGGCACCAGCCCGTCGACCTGCTCCACGAGCCAGGACCACAGGCGGCGCCACGCTCCGACGGAGTAGTTCCGCAGCACCACTCCGCGCCAGGCCCCGGCCGCGTCGATGCCGCTGGTCACGGGATCGGTGGTCAGGAAGTCACCGAAAGCGAGCACATGGCCGATGTCGCGGGTGAAATATCGGACGGGATGTGTGGCGACCACACGAGTCAGAAGCTGAATCGTCTGTCGCCGTGTTGCCGAGCGGGAGCCTGCTTCGGCCGGTGCACCGGGCTCGCACATGAGGTTCGCCAGCCACGCCCCGTCAGGATGCTCCCCGCCCACGCACACGCAGAGCCGGTCCCCGAAAGGGGCGAGATCATCCACGTTCAGCGTGTCCTCGGCAGCCAGATCGAGCAACCCGCCCAGTCCGGCTCGTAGTGCTGCGGTCTCAAGCCGCGGTCCGGGAACCGGCATGGGCCCTGCACCGAGGATGCCGAGCGCGACCTCGGATCCGGCGTACGGTGCCCAGAACCCCCACGAGTTGCCCACGTACCCGTTCTTGCCCGGGGCCTCGGCTTCGGACATGGTGACCGTCCCGGAGTGCAGCCGCCGGGCAAGGGCATCGACCCCATGAGCACGCGGCAGCCACTCCAGAGCCTGCGGATGGTGCGCGAACGACACGGCGGCCAACGCCACTTCCGCGCGGCGCAGCAGAGTCTGGGCGGCCGGGACCGTCAGGTCTTCCGCATCGGCTTGCGCCGCGACCAGCCCGTGCAGAGCGTAGTAACGCGCGTGCGGGGTCAACGTGGTCACCCCTGGCGCCAGGTGATCGACCATGCGCCCCACATGCCGCTCCACCGAGAGTGGATAACGGCCCGCGGCGACGTCCAGTCCGGGGCGGCTCCAGCCGGGTCCGTCCACGAGGTCCGGTGTCTGCCCCTTGCCGCTGACGGTGACCATGCCCTCGGCCATCTCCCGCTGCCACCCCCTTAGCGCTACCCAGCCGGGAAACTGATCCGTCATTCTGGCGCATCTCTCGGGAGGCAGCGGTACTTCGGATGTGAATCGCCTAGCCGGATGAGACAGCCCGATGGGGTGAATATGCATCCATGTCTGATAACCATCATTATCAAATGAAGGCGCACTCGCGTGACCGGGGTCGGCGTATCGTCTTGTGGCGTCGGCGAGAATCCGCTGCAAGCGGAACCGTGACGCAAGACAAGGCCCGGCCTGAGGGCCGAAGCAGCTGATGTGACGATAGATGAGCGGGGGAGGGATGCGCACCGTGATCACTGGTCTGCCGGACCCGGCACTCCGCTCCCCCAGGCCGCTACCTCTCCTGGTATCGATGTCCGATATCGCGACGTTCGCCCGAGTGAAGCGCCCTGTCGTGTCCACCTGGCGCCGACGCCACCCGGACTTCCCAGCAGCGGTGTCCGAGAACTCGGGACGCCCCCTGTTCGACGGCGCACAGGTGACGGGCTGGCTGATCGCCTCCGGCCTGGGCAACGCCGCCCCGCAGGAGCTCCGATCCGAGCTGGCCCTTTTCGGCATCATCGCGCTGCGGGACCGCTTCACGCCGTGGCAGCTGGTCGAGACGCTGGGCAGCCTCCTGTGCCTACGCCGGCTCGGCGGCCGGCCACTGGCCGACGACGGCGCGAACGCCTCCCCAATCTCCCCGCCCGACGCCGAAGCGGACGAGGCCCTCTGGTCCGCGCTGCTGCGCCGAGCCGAACGGATCGACGCCGAGGACGATTTCGTACTCCGCGAGCTTCGCTCGATCGACGCCACGGCGGCCCCGCTCGCCCGCCTCGCCGAGGACCTGGTCGAATCCGCCTACGACGAGCGCGGCGCGTACGAGTGGCTGCTCGCCGCCCGCTCCCGGCTCGGACTGGACTCCCTCGCTGCCGACGCGGTCGCCCCGGAGCTGCGGAGTCTGCTCACCCAGCTCACCGACCTCCGTGTCCGTCTTGAGCGAGGCGAGTCCCTCACCCTCGCCGACCCGCACGCCCGCGCCGGCGACCTGCTCGCCGCGCTCCTCGACGACACGGAGGACCGCGATCGCGTCACCGTCCTCGCCGCCGACCTCGACGACCGGCTCACCCGCATCACCCGCCGCCGCTTCCTGCTGGCGGGCGTAAGCGAACTCGACCTGGACGTGCAAACCGGCTCCGACCTGGAGGAACGCTTCGCGGACCCGGACATCGTCGTCACCCAGCTCCCATACCGCCCGGGCGAGGACCGCTCGGTACTCGCCGCCCTGACGGAGCTCGAACGCGTCGCCTACCTCCTCCGCCCCGGCTGCACGGCACTCGTCCTCGGACCGGCCGACGCGCTCGTCGATGAACTGAAGAGCACCGAGGCCGCCCAGCTCCGCTCGGCCCTCCTCCGCGAGAACTTCGTCGAGTCGGTCATCGCGCTTCCCGGCGGGGTCCTTCCCTTCCGCCCCGGCTACCGTCCCGCGCTGTGGACGCTCAAACGCGGTCCCGTCCGGGAGGCGGAGGGCTTGGTCTTACTGGCCGACATCAGCTCGGAACAGCTCACGCCGGGTGTGCGCATGCGGCTCGCCGAGGACGTCCTCCTCTGGCGGGCGGAAGGCTTCCGAGGACTCGACGGTCACGACCCGCGCTACGGCCGTGTGGTCCCCATCGCCGACCTAGACCGGGCCTTCGGCGGTCCCCTAACCCCGCCCGCGCCGCCCGCCTCCGCCATCTGGTCCGACAAGGTCACCGAACGCCCCGCCCTGATCGCCGAGGCCGAGGCCCGCCTGGAGCGCGCGACGGCGGACACCCGCATGTACGAGGACGAGCGAGGCCCTTACCGAGGGGCCGTAATGCGCAGGGTCGGTCGCCTGCCCAAGCGCACCACCCTCGGCAAGCTGATCACCGCACGCAGGGTGACACGGCTCCCCGGCCACCGTATCGACGAGAAGCACCTCACCCTGGAGGGCCACCACACCGTCCTGGGCCCCGAGGAAATCACCGGCGAACGACCTGCGGGCGATCGCCGCATCGACCGCCTGCTGCTGGCGACAGCGTACGAACGGGCGGCGCTCACCGAGCCCGGTGACGTCGTCTACACCCTCGCGCCCCGTCTCGGCGTGTACGTCGACCACGACGGCTTCTCGGTCGTCGCGTTCCCGGCCCGCGTGCTCCGCGTCAACGCCGACGCCACCCGGCCGCTCACCCCCCGGGTCCTCGCGGCCCTGCTCGGCGCGGCCCGTGGCACCGCCCGCAGCCCCAGCGCGGTACGCCCTTCCCGCCGTATCGAGGACTACCAGCTCCCCGACCTCGACCCGGACGAGGTCCTACGCTTCGACGCCCTGCTGGCCGAGACCGAACGCAGGGAACGCCTGCTGCGAGCCCAGGGCGACGCCCTCGCCGAGGCCCGCCGCCTTACGATCGCGGGCCTGGCCGACGGCACCCTCACCCTCGGTGAAGCCCGAACCAACAACCGTACGTAGCCGAATCCACCGTATGTGACCCACCCACCGACAAGTCGGAAGAAGGAACGATGCCTCCCCGCAAGCGAGCCGCGGCAGCCGCCGGACAGGGCGAACTGCTCAGTGTCTCCAGCACCAAGGAGATCCAGGACATCCTGTGGAAGGCCGCGGACAAGCTCCGCGGCTCCATGGACGCCGCCCAGTACAAGGAGTTCGTACTCGGCCTGGTCTTCCTGAAGTACGTCTCCGACGCCTTCACCGAACGCCGCGAGGAGTTGGCCGCCGATCCCGAGCTGGCTCAGATCCCCGAGCACCGGCGGGCGGCCTTCCTTGAGGAGAAGGACGAGTACACGGAGAAGAACGTCTTCTGGGTGCCCCCGACGGCGCGCTGGGACCACATCTCCGAGAACGCGGCCAGCGCGGAGGGCGGCGTCGGCAAGCTCCTCGACGAGGCCATGGACGAGGTGATGAAGGCCAACAAGACCCTCACCGGCGTCCTTCCGAAGATCTTCAACCGCGACAACGTAGACCAAAAGCGTCTGAAGGAACTCGTCGACCTCATCAGCGACGCACGTTTCACGGGGCATGGCGACCGTCCCGCGCAGGACGTCCTGGGCGAGACGTACGAGTACTTCCTGGAGAAGTTCGCCCGTGCCGAGGGCAAGCGGGCAGGCGAGTTTTACACGCCGGCGAGCGTGGTCCGCCTGATCGTCGAGGTGCTGGAGCCGTACGAGGGGCGGGTGTACGACCCGGCGTGCGGCTCGGGCGGCATGTTCGTGCAGAGCGGCAAGTTCGTGGCGCGGCGGCGCGGCAAGGACCACACGCACGACATCGCCGTGTACGGCCAGGAGGCCAACGAGCGCACGTGGCGCCTTGCCAAGATGAACCTCGCCATCCACGGCATGGACCCGAAGGGCGTCGGCGATCGCTGGGCGGACACGTTCGCGGACGACAAGTTGCCTGATTTGAAGGCTGACTTCGTGATGGCCAACCCGCCCTTCAACATGTCGGACTGGGCGAGGAAGTCGGATGACCGGCGGTGGCGGTACGGCACTCCGCCTCAGTCGAACGCCAACTACGCGTGGCTCCAGCACATTGTCTCCAAGCTGGGGGACAGGGGCAGCGCGGGTATCGTCCTGGCCAACGGGTCGATGTCGTCGAAGCAGTCGGGCGAGGGAGAGATCCGCGCAGCGATGGTCGAGGCGGACCTGGTGTCCTGCATGATCGCGCTTCCGGGCAATCTGTTCCGCACGACGGCGATCCCGGCGTGCCTGTGGTTCCTGACGAAGGACAAGTCTCCGCAGGGCGCGAAGGCGCTAGAGGACCGGCGGAGCCGGGTCCTGTTCATCGACGCGCGCTCGATGGGCACGATGATCGATCGCACGGAGCGCGTCCTCACGGAGGACGACCTGGAGAAGATCTCTGACACGTATCACGCATGGCGGGGCACGAGATCGGCGAGGGACAAGGGCCTTACATACGACGACGTTCCGGGCTACTGCTACAGCGCGACGATCGAGGAGATCGAGAAGCACGGTTACGTGCTGACTCCGGGGCGGTATGTGGGGGCTGCGGAGGTCGAGGAGGACCCGGACGCTGAGCCGATGGAGGAGAGGATCGCTCGGCTGACCAAAGAACTGTTCGAGCAATTGGATGAGTCGGCCGGGTTGGACGCGGTAGTGCGGGAGCAGTTGGGGAGGATCGGTGGCTGACTGGCGTAGCGTCAAGATCGAGGATCTCGCTGCCCCTGGTAAGAACTCTCTGGCTACAGGTCCCTTTGGATCAGCGATTGGTTCCCGATTCTTCCGAGAAGAGGGTGTTCCTGTCATTCGAGGGAGCAATCTGAGTCTCAAGGTGGGAGACCGACTGCTTGACGATGAGATCGTCTTCGTGGATGAATCCAAGGCTGACGAATTCTCGCGTAGCGTGGCCCGCCAAGGAGATCTGGTATTTACATGCTGGGGCACTGTTGGCCAAATTGGGCTGGTGGACAGCCGTGCCCGGTTCGACCGCTACATCGTCTCTAACAAACAGATGAAGCTTACTCCGGATCCAAAACACACTGATTCGCTTTTTCTGTACTATGCCCTATCGTCTCCAGAGGCTGTGGCTCAAGTGCAGGGAGTGGCTATTGGTAGCTCGGTGCCAGGGTTCAACCTGACTCAACTTCGCCAGGTGGTAATTTCCTGTCCGCCACTCTACGAACAGAAGGCCATCGCTGAAGCGCTCGGGGCGCTAGATGACAAGATCGTGGGCAATGAGCGCATCGCGACTGTGGCTATTGAGCTTGCAGACGCTCATTATGCTCGTGCCGTCCGAGAGTTGGATTTCGGGCCCGAGACGTTCGCTTCGACAGCGACCGTTGCCGGCGGAGGGACGCCCAGTACGAAGGTAGAGGGTTACTGGGGTGGGGAGATCGCTTGGAGCACTCCAACAGACGTAACCGCTCTGACTGCGCCGTATCTCTTTGAAACCGGCAGGACCATCACGGCCAAGGGGCTGGAGAACTGTGCATCACAGCTTTATCCAGCGCAGTCCATCCTCATGACTTCTCGGGCAACCATTGGGGCTTTTGCTCTGCCGCAGATGCCTGCTGCGGTAAACCAGGGATTCATCGTTGTGCTGCCGCCAACCGAGGAGCTGCGATGGTGGCTGTTTCATGAAATGCGCTCGCGCGTGGAAGAAATGATCAGCCTGGCTAACGGGTCGACCTTCCTTGAGCTGAGTCGCAAGAATTTTAAGGCCATGCCGATCCGCCTGGCGAGTGATCAGAACATTGCCGAGTTTGCGCGGGCTGTTTCACCGCTGCATCGCAGGGCTGCTCAAGCCGCGGCCGAATCGCGCACCCTGGCCACCCTCCGCGACACCCTCCTCCCCCAACTGATGTCCGGCAAGCTCCGAGTTCGCGACGCCGAGAAGATCGTGGAGGACGCCGTATGACCACGGAAAGCGGCAGCGAGTCAACTCACATCCCCGCCCACCTCGACGCCAAAATGACCGAGTCCACCTGGGAGCACCTCGCCCTCGACGAACTCGCCCAACTCGCCTGGGAAACCAAGCCTGGCAAGGACCTGGCCCCCGGCACCGGCCACCGCCGAGACTGGGACGACCTGATCCTCCATGACGAGCTCCAGGCAGCCATCGAGAAGCTGAACCCGGAGCTGACCTCAACCGCCGTCCACGAAGCCCTCCGAATCGCCACCGACCCTGCCTCCCGCGAGGCGTACCCGGAGAACAAGCAGGCCCACGAGTTCCTGACCACCGGCATTCGCCTCACCTACACCGACGAGTTCGGCGCTGAGCAGACCCCCACCGTCCGCCTCGTCGACTTCACGGACCCCGACGCGAACAGCTACCTCACCGTCAACCAGGTCACCGTCAGGGACACCGACGGCAGTCACCGCCGCTTCGACATCGTCCTGTACGTCAACGGCCTGCCCCTCGCCGTCATCGAGCTGAAGAGCGCCTCCGACGAGAACGCGACCCTCAAGTCGGCTCACGCCCAACTCCAGACGTACGTCTCGGAGTTCCCGATCGCGTTCCGCTACAACGTCCTCTGTCTGGTCTCGGACGGCATAACCGCCAAGTACGGCACAGCGTTCACGCCGTACGAGCACTTCGCCCCCTGGAACGTCGACCACGAGGGCGAGCGCGTCGACACCAACGAGCCCGGCTACGACGGCCTCGACGCACTGAACCTGGCCCTGCACGGCCTGTTCACGCAGGACCGGTTTCTCTCTCTCACCCGCAACTTCGTCAACTTCCCCCCGCCCAAGCCGGGCGAGCCCCTCTCCGGCAAGCGCATCGCGAAGCCGCACCAGTACTTCGCGGTGAACAAGGCGGTGGACGCTGTGGTCGAGGCGTCGCGGACGAACGGCCAAGCCGGCGTCGTCTGGCACACGCAAGGCGCGGGAAAGTCGGAGGAGATGGTGGAGACGGCGGCGCTCGTCGCCCGCCACCCGGCCCTCAACAACCCCACCATCGTCGTCATCACCGACCGCAACGACCTCGACGACCAGCTCTACGACACCTTCCTCGACAGCGAGACCCTGCTCGGGCAGAAGGCTCACCAGATCGACACGCGGGAAGAGCTGCGCACCGAGCTGACGCGGCGCAACGTCGGCGGGATCGTCTTCACCACCCTCCAGAAGTTCGGCCTGAGCAAGGAGGAGAAGGACGCCGGCAAGTCCCACCCCCTCCTCTCCGAGCGCCGCAACATCCTGGTGATCGTCGACGAGGCCCACCGCTCGCACTACGACAGCCTCGACGGCTACGCCCGTCACCTGCGCGACGCCCTGCCGTACGCCACCCTGCTCGCCTTCACCGGTACGCCGATCTCGAAGGCCGAGGCTGACACCCGTGCCGTCTTCGGCGAGTACATCGACATCTACGACCTGAAGCGCGCCGTAGACGACGGGGCCACGGTCCGCGTCTTCCACGAGCCGCGTGTCATCAAGGTCGACCTGCCCAAGGGTGTCGACCCGAACACTCTCGACGAGCAGGCCAACACGCTCACCGAGGGCATGGACGACGCCGAACGCCGCCGCGCCATCCAGTACGCCACGACGATGAACACCATCTACGGCTCCGAGGACCGCATAGCGAAGCTCGCCGACGACCTGATCGCCCACTGGGAGCAGCGCCGCGAGCTGGTCAAGCCCGACATCGGCGCCCCCGGCAAGGCGATGATCGTGTGCGCGACCCGCGAGATCTGCGTACGGGTCTTCGACGCGCTGGCCGAGCGGCGGCCCGGCTGGGTCAGCGACGAGGTCGACAAGGGCGTCATGAAGATCGTCTTCCACGGCGACCGCTCCGACCCCGAGCACATGCGCAAGCACTCGCTGCGCAAGTCCCAGCAGAAGGTCGTCCAGAAGCGCGCCAAGGACCCCGACGACGAGCTGGAACTGCTCATCGTCCATTCCATGCTGCTCACCGGCTACGACGCCCCGCCCATCCACACCCTGTACATGGACCGCCCGATGCAGGGTGCCAACCTGATGCAGGCGCTCGCCCGCGTCAACCGCCGTTTCCGCGGCAAGCAGGACGGCCTGCTCGTCGGCTACGCGCCGCTCACCGACAACCTCACCAAGGCCCTGCGCGAGTACTCAGACCAGGACCGCGAGGACCAGACCCTCGGCGCGGACATCGAACGGGCCGTCACCGAGGTCAAGAACGAGCTGGCCACCATCAAGGGGCTGCTGGCCGGGAGCCGTTGGAAGGAATGGCTTGCCGACACGAGCCGGCCCGACACCCGCAAGCGCGCGCTGCGCCTGACCGCCGACTTCCTGCGCGACCCGAAGAACCCGGGCAACAAGGTCGAGCCCCCCGCCAAGCCACTCTCCGTCCGCTTCAAGGACAGCGCGGCCCGGCTGGACCGTTTCTACCGTGTCTGTGCGATGAGCAAGGAGATCGCCGAGCGCTGCGAGGACCTGGACGACTGGCGTCGGGACATCTCGTTCTTCAGCGAGGTCCGGGCCTGGATGATCAAGCTCGACGCCGCCCAGCGCGAGGCGAGCGGGGAGCCGCTCAGCGCCGAGGTCCAGCGTTACCTGCAGGCCCTCGCGGCCTCGGTCGTCGACGCCGACGAGATCACCGACCTGTATGCGGAGGCCGGAATCGGCCGGCTGGACATCACCCGCCTCAACGAGGCGCAACTGCGCAATCTGGAGAACTCGGAGACCCCGCACCTGGTCACCGAGGCCCTGCGCCGCATGATCCAGCAGAAGATGCGCGAGGTGACCAAGCACAACGTCGTCCGCAACGAGAGCTTCACCGAGCGCCTGAACGACCTGATGAAGCGGTACATGCTCCAGCAGCTCACCAGCGCCCAGGTCATCGCCGAACTCGCCGCCCTGGCGCGGGAGGTGTCGGCGGAGGCCCGCCGCGGCGAGCGGTTCGACCCGCCGCTGACCCACGCCGAGCTGGCTTTCTACGACGCCGTAGCGCACCGTGACATGGCCGAGGTGGTGGAAGGCGGCGATGACACCCTCGCCAAGATCGCCCGTGCCCTAGTCAAGGACATCCAGAAGAACCTCTCCGTCGACTGGCTCTCCCGTGAGCCCGTCCGTGCGAAGCTCCGTACCCGCATCCGCCGCGTGCTGGCGATGTTCGACTATCCGCCGGAAGAGGAGCGCGAGGCGATCGACCTGGTCCTCAAGCAGATGGAGATCGTGGCCGCCCTGTGGGCGCCCGCTGCGAAGTAGCAACGCATGCGGGAGGGCGCCACCAGGGGCGCCTGCCCGGTCACGGCCACGTGCGCTCAACCCGGTCGTGCCGCACGGCGTAGGCCGCCGGGCCGCCCTTCTCGACGGCCCGGTGGATGGCGTCACGACGTGCGACGAGACGCTCGACCATCTCAGGGCTTCGAAGCTGCTGGTTGTCCAGGTAGAACAGCACCGCCTCGCGCTCCAGGACGGGCTGGATCTCAAGATCCCGGGTCTTGATCCGCCCGTCCTTCGACAGCGGGACCCAGGACCGGTCGAGACCGTAAGTGATCCACTCCTCGTCCGGAACGTCCTGCCCGTCGTCAGGAAAGACGTCCCCGATGCGGTGAACCGTCCACCCGCAGGCTCTCAGTCCTTCCGCGACACGGCGACCGAGGTTCCGGTCGAGGAAGAACTCAGGCGGCAAGGTGCACCACGGCCCGGCAGAGCGCGTCCACCTGTGCAGGCGTCATGTCGTAGTCGTACGCGATGTCCTCGACGGTCTCCCCGGCCTCCCACAGGTCGGTGATGGCCTGGACCGTGACGCGGTTGGCGGCCACCACGGGGAGACCGTGGCCGAACCTCGGATCGATCACGACGGGGACGGAGTCCGGGTACTGCCTCAGCCGCAGGCTGGAGGGGAAGTCGTCGCCCGGCTCCCAGGTGAGGTATCGGAGATAGTCGGAGACCACTTCGTGGATGGGGACCTGGCCGTCGCGGGCTCTGCGGAGGTCTCCCCAACCGTGCTCGATGAAGATGTCCACGCCGTCCGTGGCGATCCGCTTCGACACGAGGCCATAGGGGGTGTCGAAGGCGTCCCGTACGGCGGCGGCGGCCTCCCTGATCTCGCTCATGCGAAGCCCAAGGGAACGCAGAGAACGAAGGACGTGTGCCTCGGCCACCGCGATGAACGGCACCGAAGGCTGCCCCCTCCGTACCGGCTCGACCTGGTGGACCAGTGGCGCTCCGGCGGCCTTTCCCTTCAGCCACGAGGTCATGGTCGACTGCGGAATCTCAAGGTAGGAGGCGGTCTCTGCGGGCGTCAGCAGCCCGTCGTTGAACCTGTCGACCATGCCCCACCTCCTCTTGGCACCGGATTTCGCATCGTGCCACATCAAGCCTCCCACCTGCAGGTGGACCGCACACCCAGTCATCAGCTCAGTCAGCCGCAGTGAGTCGGTCTTTGGCTTGGCAGTCCCGGCAGCGCGTGGCTCATTTTTGAGCGGAATTCTCGATAACCAGGGTTATCACTGAAATCTTGGATTCAATAACTTCTCCGCCTCTACCGTCGGTTCTGTCACACCGGGCTCGCGCAAAGCGAGAGACTCACTCCTCTCGCCCACCGCACGAGCCCGGCCCCGGAACCGACCACGGAGGGCGGAGAGCACCATGACGGAACACCCCGCACAGAACGAGCCGAACGCATCCGATCATCAGGTCGATCACCGCCGAGGCTCCTCCTCGACGCTCTCCCGCCTGACCGCCCGCCTCGAAAGCTCGGCGCTCGCCGAGGCACCCCGGGAACTCCTGCGAGAGGCACTGAGCGCCACCGCGACGGAGTCCTCCGGCACCCCCGCCGCTCCGCACCCGGACCAGCGGGTGTTCCTCGACTCCATCAGCGTCAACGGCTTTCGCGGCATCGGCCGCAAGGCGCGTCTGCCGCTGACCGCGAAGCCCGGCGTCACCCTCGTCGTGGGACGTAACGGCTCGGGGAAGTCCAGCTTCGCCGAGGGCGCCGAGACGGCGCTCACGGGCCGGACCGCCCGCCTGGACAAGCAGCGGGGCGAGGTGTGGCGCCGGCACTGGCGCAACCTGCACGACGGTGCCGACCCGAAGGTCGAGGTCCGCCTCGCCATCGCGGGTGACCCCCGGCTGTCCACTCTGACGTGCACCTGGCCCGGCGACGATGTCACCGCCCCCGAGGTCGAGTTCAGACGGCCGGGCCATGGCCGTCGGCCCTTCGTCGGCGTCGGTTGGGAGCGGGCTCTGAACGACTACAGCCCCTTTCTGTCGTACGCGGATCTCGACAAGGTCCTCAACGGCAGGCCCAGCGAACAGTACGACTCGGTCGCCGCCATCCTCGGACTCCGCGAACTGACCGACGCGGACGAGCGGCTCCAGGGCATCGAGAAGGCGCTCGACTCCGCGCTGAAGCAGGCCGAGGCTGAACGGCCCGTACTCGCCGAGGCGTTGTCCGTGCTGGACGACCCGCGGGCGGTACGCGCGCTCGCGGTCGTCGGCAAGGCGGGCGACCCCGACTTCGTCGAGCTCGATGCCCTCGTGACCTCGCTGCCCGACGCGGACGAGGGTCGTCTCCGGGAACTGCGGACGACCGCCGCCCTGGCCGGACCGGACCTCGGCGTGGTCGGCGCGGCCGTGGACCGGCTGCGCGAGGCCGTCGCCGTACTCGACGACGTACGCGCCTCGGGCGCCGAGGACGCCCACCAGCGCGCGGAACTGCTGGCCAAGGCCCTGGAGCACAGCCGTCGGTACGAGGGCGAGGACACCTGCCCGGTGTGCGGGTCCGACCGGGCGCTCGACGAGGCGTGGGCCGAGCGGGCAGCCGAGCAGGTGGCGACCCTGCGACGGGAGGCCGCGACCGCGCGGGAGGCCCGCACCGGGCTGCGGGACGCGGTGGACGCTGTCCGCTACCTCGTCACGCCGGTCCCTGCGTGGCTGCCCGCCCCGCTTGTGGACCCGTGGGAGGAGTGGCAGGCGTGCCGGGCGATCGACGACGCCGAGCGGCTCGCCGCCCGCGCCGAGACTGCCGCGCTCGTCCTCGCCGACGCCTGCGCCGCGCTGCGCGAGGAGGCGCTGCGGGAGCTGGAGAAGCTCGATGAGGAGTGGCGTTCCTGTGTCACCCGCCTCGCTGGCTGGCTCGACCGGGCCCGGCCCGCGTACGCCGGCAGGCCCCGGCTGTGCCAGGTCAGGGCGGCCCGTAAGTGGCTGAAGGAGGCGCGTGCCGAGCTGCGCGAGGAGCGGCTGCGGCCGTTCGAGGACCACTCGCAGCGGATCTGGGAGGAGCTGCGCCAGCAGAGCTACGTGGACCTGCGTTCCGTGCGCCTGACCGGCAGTGAGAAGGCCACCGTGCGCAAGCTGGTGATGGACGTGTCCGTCGACGGCACCGAGGCGGCGGCCCTCGGCGTGATGAGCCAGGGCGAACTGCACTCCCTCGCGCTCTCGCTCTTCCTGCCGCGTGCCGCCGCGCCGGACAGTCCCTTCGGGTTCGTCGTCATCGACGACCCGGTGCAGTCCATGGATCCCGCCAAGGTCCACGGCCTCGCGAAGGTGCTGCACGACCTCGGGGAGACCCGGCAGGTCGTGGTCTTCACTCACGACACGCGACTCCAGCGGGCCTTCACCAACCAGGAACTCCCGGTGACCGTACTGGAGGTGGAGCGGGCGGGCAGGTCCGTGGTGTCCGTGAACCGGGTGACCGATCCGGTCGGTCAGGCACTGGCCGACGCACGCGCTCTCATCCGCACGCGAAACCTCCCGCCGGTCGCGATGACCCATGTGCTGCCCAGCCTCTGCCGCGCCGTCCTGGAACGGGCCTTCTCCGAGGCCGCGTGGCTGCGGCTGCACCGGGCGGGGGTGGCCGAACACGAGGCGGAGAAGGCCGTCGCGGGGGCCGTCACGCTGATGGACATCGCCGCCCTGGGGCTCTTCGGAGACCCGACGAAGAGGGCCAGTGACGTCTACTGCGAGCTGCGCAGGCGGTGCGGCTCCAAGGCGGTGGACGTTGTCCGGCAGTGCCAGGAGGGCGCCCACCCGTCGGGCACCTCGATGCCGGACCCCCAGCGGTTCGTGGACGACGTCAAGGCCGTCGCCCTGACGGTACGCAAGCCCGAGGAGGGGCCGTGAACCAGACGATTCGCCAGCTGCTCGACACCGCTGACCTGCTGCTCACGGACACCGACGAGCCCGCCACGTCCACTGCCGCCACGGCGAGCCGGTGTCGAGGTGCAGCCTTCGCCCTCCGGGTCGCGCTGGAGAGCGCGGTCGCCGACCGCCTCACCGCCCACCGGGCGCCTCGCGCGATCCGGGAGGGCACCCAGCGGGCCGCGTTCCTCTGGCTCCGCGGTTGCGCCGAAGCAGGAGCGGCCCGCCGCGCGAAGGCCGTGTGGAGCCAGCTCTGCCTGGGATGCCACTACCACCAGTACGAGATCGGTCCCACGGAGGACCAGGTCCGCGCGTGGCACACCGAAGTCGCGGCGCTCGTCGCCCTGTTGGCCCACTGATCCGCATTGGCCCCAGGAGAGGCACTGCCGGGAGGAGACACGCATGAGAACGAAACCACGAGGGCGGTTATCGCCGCCGTCCACAAAGAGCGGAACGAGGAACAGCACCATGACGGCCCGTACGTCCAAGCGAACCCTGTACCGACTCAGGGGTGTGCCTCCCACTGCCGACGCGATGTTCGACGCCCTGGACGCGGACCAGTTGGAAAGGGTCCACGCGGACTTCGACGTCCCCGAGAACCTCGGTGTACCGGCGGTCCTGGTCACCGGCAGTTTCGAGCAGCCCGTGGCGAGCTGGTGCGACGAGATCTTCCGTACGACGGGTATCGAGGTGTCACGTCCCGTCAACCGCTCGGCCGGCCTGCTGATGCTGGCCGTCGACGGTGAGGTGTACGCGATCGGCTACGACCAGGGCTTCCGCCTGGTGCCCGACCGTCTGAAGGACCATCGCTTCGGGCTGAGTTTCGCGTCCCGCCGGGTGGACCCCGCGAAGATCCGGGACCTGGTGTCGCACACCCCGGGCGGAGGGCGCACCGACATCACCCTGATCCCGAGCGGGGCCTCGGTGTGGAGCCTGGGCATCGTCGAGCACGCGCAGATCGTACGCCGCCTCGGCGGCCACCTGGACAACATCCCGCTCACCATCTCCCGGGACAACCCGGGAAAGATCTCCAGTGCCGAGGGCGGCACCGGCCTGCGTATGCGGCTCGGCGTGGAGGGCGTCGACCTGATCGCCGACATCCGTGCGATCGCCCGCGTGTTGCGCGAAGAGAAGCCGAGTCCGGAGCTGGAGTTCGTCGAACACGTCGTGCCCGTCGACGATCTCAGCCTTGTCGCCCGTCTGGAGGCCGTCCTCGACGACCTTCTGGGACAGGAGCCCGACGGGAGAATCAGCGTCGCTGTCCCCGCCGACCGTTGGGACGACTACATGGCCGCCAGAGCGTTCAGGGCCAGGATCAACAGCGACGTGGCCGGCCGGTCGACCGACGACTTCGACCTTGAGTACGTCCTCTGCCGAGCGCGCATCCAGCGTGCGGGCCGCCGCGTGGCCGCGCTCCGGGAGGGAACCGTCACCCTCTATCGGCATGGCCGCGCCGACCGGGCCGACGAAATCTGGACGTCCAGCGCGCTCCGGTGGATCGAGGCGGAGGTGTTTCTCGACTCCCGCCGGTTCTTCCTGATGGACGAGCACTGGTACGAGATCGACCAGGAGTATCTGAAGGCGATCCGCTCGCACGCCGAGCGGCTGATCACCGACACCCCGTCCCTCGACTTGCCTCCATGGGTCCTCGGGGAAAAGGAACGCACCTACAACGCGTCCGTGCCGGACCAGCGGCCCGGGTACGTCTGCTTCGACCGCGACAACGTACAGACCTCGATGCACCGCGGGAACGGCGTGGAGATCTGCGACCTGCTGAGCCCGGACGATGTCCTGGTCATGGTGAAGCGAGCCAAGGGCTCCGACGCCCTGAGCCATCTCTTCAGTCAGGCGCTCGTCGCCGTACAGACGCTACGGAACTCCCCGGAGGGCAGGGAACGGTTCGCCGAGAAGGTGGCGGCGGCCCGGCAAGGGCACGGTCTGCCGGAAGACTTCCGGCCTTCGAAGGTCGTCTTCGCGATCCTGCTGAAGGATGGCACCGACCTCACCGCGGACACCCTGTTCCCGTTCTCGCAGGTCACTTTGGTGCAGACGGCGAGGACGCTCGAAACATGGGGCGTCCAGGTCGAGGTCATCGGCATCGCCTCCACTCCGTCCGCCACCACCTCGACTGGGACTCGGCGGTTGGCGGCGTAGCCGCCGCGCACCGTAACGACGTACACCGACGTGGCTGGCGAGCCGTTCCGGATCTCGGGGCCACAGCGATGCCAGCTGTTACGCCAGCGACTTTCGCACCGCGTCGACCAGTGACGTCGCACGCAGGTCGTCGAGGCCCCCGATGATGTTGTTCATCGCATAGCCGAAGGCGATGCCCTGCTCCGGGTCGGCGAAACCAAGTGAGCCGCCTCTGCCTGTGTGACCGAAAGAGTTCGGCCCGATCATGGGGTTGGTCTCGGTAGGCAGCATGTACCCGGAGCTGAACCGGCTCGGGATCAGCATCACCTGGTCCTTCCCACTGGCCTGCTCCTTGGCCGCCGAGGCCAGGGTCTCCGAGGTCAGCAGGCGCACGCCGTCCACCTCGCCGATCAGCGCGGCGTACATGCGCGCCAGTGCGTGTGCGGTGCCGATGCCGTTGGAGGCCGGGAGTTCCGCGGCCTGCACCTCGGGCGAGTCGAAGTCGATCGCGGCGGGGTCGGTGACCGCGTACGCCCGGTTGCTGAGTGACTCCGGATCCCGCCAGGCGGCGACCTGTTCGCGGAGTTCTTCGGGAACCGACTCGGCGGGCACGGTGGTGAGGTCGATGGCCGGTCGCTGGTACACCATGCGGCTGACCCGGTCGCGTTGATCCGCTGGGAGTCCGATGAAGAAGTCGAGCCCGAGGGGGGCGGCGATCTCGTCGGCGAAGAAGCGGCCCGGTGTCCGGCCGGATACCCGGCGGATCACTTCGCCGACGAGCCAGCCCCAGGTCCGGCCGTGGTAGCCGTGCGCCGTGCCCGGAGTCCACTGGGGACGCTGAGCGGCAAGCGCGGCTGCCATCGGGTGCCAGGCCAACGCCTCGTTCAGCGGGACGGGTTGGTCCAGTGTGATCAGGCCAGCCTGGTGGGACAGCAGCCAGCGCACCGGGATGTCCGCCTTGCCGTTCGCGGCGAACTCTGGCCAGTACTTTGCCACCGGCGCGTCCAGGCCCAGCGCACCGCGCTCGGCCAGCATGTGTGCCGCGGTCGCGGTCGCCCCCTTGGTCGCCGAGTAGACGAGTTGCAGCGTGTCTCGTGTCCACGAACGATCGGTCTCGGGGTCGGCGACACCGCCCCACAGGTCCACTACCGGTCGGCCGTACTGGTAGACGCACACCGCCGCGCCGATGTCCCCGTGCTGGGCGAAGTTCGCCGCGAACGCCTCACGCACCGGTTCGAACCCAGCCGCGACCTCACCGTAGATCGTCGTCATGCCGTCCATCCTGGCATTACGACAGCCTGCTCTGAGGGTGCGGGCTCGGCCTCTCAACCCGAGAGGTGACGGTCACGCCGCGACGGGCACGGCCTGAAGCCGCTCGCGGAACTCACGGACAGCGGGGACGGACTTGCGCGGTTCGAGGTGTGCGGAGAACTCCTTCAGGCGGTCCAGAGCCCTTACGGAGCTGACACTGCTCTCCAGGAGTTCGGTGCCGTAGTTCGCGGCGTCAAGCGCCCCGTCCAGGTCGCCGCCGGCGAGCCGGGCTTCGGCCAAGCGGCTGGAGCGTACGGCCTTATCCCGAGGAGCCGCGCTCTTCACCGAAGTCTCCAGGGAACCGGTCGCGCGCTCCACCTGCCCGGACCGCAGCAGGACCTTGCCCTCGGTTGACTTCAGCTGCGCCTCGCCGAACCAGTTGAGCCAGTCCGGGTTTTCCTCCGTCGTGTGGTGCTCCCAGTGGGACAATGCGCGGTTGAGCGCTGTACCGGCATTCGCATGGTCGCCGTCGCGGGACAGCGCCTCGGCCTTGTGCAGGTAGAGGAAGGACTGGGTGTAAGGCGACAGCGTTCGAGGGGCGTTGTCGATGGCAGTGGAGATGAGAGCGACGCGCTCGGCGGTCCGTCCGGCCTCGGAGACGTGAACGCCCATCTCCGCGAGGATGAAGGCGCCGAACGCGTCGTCTCCGGCGGTACGGGCGCTGCGCAGGGCGCCGACGTAGTAGCGCTGGCCGACGGACCGCAGACCGGCGTCGTAGGCCATCCAGCCGGTCAGGTGCGACACCCGGGCGGCCAGGGCGTAGAGGCGGGTTCGGATGCTCTCCGTGTACCTGCCGGTGCTGAGGAGTCCGGTAACGAGGGCGAGATCGCCGCGTGCCTGCTCCAGGAGTGTGGCGCCGCCGAGTTGGTCGTCGAGGGTACGGAGCGTGCTGATGCGCTGCTCGATCGTCGAGACCATCGTGTCCGTGACCTGATCCCCGCCCAGAGCCGAGGCGAAGGCGGACGGCGCGTCCACCCAGCTCGCCGCGAGGCCCGTCAAGGCGGCGCCGGTGATGGTGAGAAAGCCCCGGCGATCCATGCGGCCACTCCCCACGAGTTCGGACAACGCCTCAACGGTACCGGCCTCGGTCCACGGGGCGGTGAGTCCCGTGACCTCCCAGACCGGCAGCCACCGGGGCCAACCTTCCCTCCGGGCCTGCTCGTACGGGACGCGCAGCAGGTCGGCGAGTACGCGCTGGGCGTCCGCGTCCGGCTCCTGCCCCTGCTCCCACTTCCATACGGTGGTCCGGTTGGTCGCGAGCGGGATTCCGAGCGACCGCCCGTGCGCCTGCATGAGCCGGGCGAACTCGGCCTTCCCCCAGCCGTGTGTCTGGCGGAGGAAGCTCAGCGGGTGGACCGCCAACGGCTCACCAGGCATGTCATCACTCCCGTCATCCCCTCAAGGCGTAGTGGGGAGGTTACTTCGCGTGGCCGCGTACGGGGAGGGCGTCCCCATGAGGAACCCCCTAGAAACGTTCCGCCTTGCTCGCTCGGGCCGTTGACTGAGTATCAGCCATCCACGGAGCCCGCGCAGGGCGACCGCTCCCGGAACGGTTCCTCAGATCGGCGGCTCCGCCCTTGTTTCCCCCTCGGGGACGGAGCCGCTCTCCAACCCTTCGGAGGCGTCAGTCATGCCCATGCTCGTCCAACGGTTCGTCCTCGCGGGTGAGGAAAGGGAAGTTTCCCTCGCCCGGCGCACGGTCGTCGACAAGGTGCGTTCGTGGGGCGTGCCGTTGGACGACGACACGGCTGACGCCATCCGTCTTGTCGCCTCCGAGCTCATCAGCAACGCCGTGGTTCATGGGGAGGGGCCCGTCACCGTCACGCTGTACCACCGGCCCGGCCGCCTCGTGATCGACGTCCTCGACGACAATCCCGCAGCTCCACAGATGAGTTGTGCCCAGGCCGACGACGAGAGCGGGCGCGGCCTGGCAATGGTCGAGTTCCTCGCTTCGCGGTGTGCCTGGGAACCCGCCG
Organism: Streptomyces phaeolivaceus; assembly: GCF_009184865.1. Lineage (NCBI taxonomy): Bacteria > Bacillati > Actinomycetota > Actinomycetes > Kitasatosporales > Streptomycetaceae > Streptomyces > Streptomyces phaeolivaceus. Next base: position 5,743,607 of record NZ_CP045096.1, read on the forward strand.
GTCGTGGGAAGCGCGTATGGGCGGAGGTCGCGCTTCCCACGGTGGCGCCCGCCATCCGAGCCGCTGTTCTGCGCAGATTATTCGCACTACGGCCGAAGCTCGGGAGCGTAGTTGAGCCTGAGTCCCTCACCCTGACGGTCGCGTGATGGGACGGCACGCACTGCGTACGACTCCGCTTCCTGACCCTGATGTCGTCTTCCGTCCTACTCGCCGCGATATCGACCCCGTCACCAGGGAGCCCACTGAGTACGCGCTGTGGGATCGCCACGAATGGCAGGCGCGCGGCGAGTGCTGGCTGTGGTGTGGACGTGACGACGTCGAGGTGACGTGGATCGGACCCGTCCGGTCGAGCGGCATACACGCGGCCCTCTACGCCTGCCGTGCGTGTCTGTATGAGCTGGACCAGCGCGTTCTGGAGACCAGCATGCGCCAGGACGTAGGCGTGCTGCCGATGAATCGCGGACCTGCCCGGTCGCTGGTGTAGGACCGCGGCTCTTCGCGACCCTCAATGACCGCCGCTCCACGGCAACCCCTTCTCTCAATGCTGTGGGGCGGCCACCGACCTCCCGCCGGAGCCCTGGCGGGAGAACCGAAGAGGAAGGAGTACGAGGTGGCAGAGCCCACGACACCGCCTCCGGCCCGTAGCGGCCTCCTGGTGGCGGTGCAAGAGCTGACCGCCGTCCACGACCGGTACGACAGCCTCCGGTCGGACAACCAGGGAAGTTCCGGCGACGCGCCGTGGCCGGGTGGCGACGGCAACCTGCACGACAGCGAGTAGGCACCAAGCGGTGGGGGCCGGCGCGCTCGGCCGTGTCGGCCCCCACCGCGTCCGAATCACGTGGTCGACCCCATGGAGGACGTAACGATGGAACATCGGTTGATCAGCGCCATCGAGACTGCGCTCGGATGGAACGGGGCGGAGGAGCTGGGCAAGGACTTCGTATGCGGGAGCATGGACGACCCCGCACTCGTCTCCCGCATCATGACCCCGAACCGTCTGCTCGACATCGCGATGCGCAGGAGCCTGAACCGCCCGCAGTTCCGGTGCTTCCAGAAGGGCGAGGAGGTCCATCCGGCCATCTACTACACCGACAGCGTCAGCCCTCGGGGCCAGAGCATCCCCATGGCCAACATGCGCAGCCTGGGCAAGATCCTGGGACAAGGCGCGACGGTGATCATGGACCAGGCCAACGTCTTCGATCCGACGATGGAGGTCGCCTGCCGGGCCCTGCAGTGGTGGTCCCACGAGCGAGTCCAGGTCAACGCGTACCTGACGACGAACGACGCCTCCGGCTTCCCCTTGCACTGGGACGACCACGATGTCGTCATCGTCCAACTCGCCGGCGAGAAGGAGTGGGAGGTCCGCGCGACCTCCCGCGCAGTCCCCATGTACCGGGACGCCGACCCCAACAACACCCCGAGCGACGAGATCATCTGGTCCGGCACCATGCGGACCGGTGACGTCATGCACATCCCCCGGGGCCACTGGCACCAGGCGACACGGACCGGCAGCGGCTCCGGCAAGAGCCTGCACGTCACCTTCGGCATCACCAAGCGCACGGGAGCAAGCTGGCTCGCATGGCTGGCCGACTGGTGCCGCGAGCATGAGATCTTCCGCCACGACCTCGACCGCTGGCACGGAACCGGCGGCGAGGCACTGAGCGCGGCTGCCGCCCAGCTTGTCGGTGAACGCTCCCCGGCCGACTTCCTCGCCGCGTACGAGCAAGAGACGACGCTGCCTCGGCACGTGCCCTTCCTCGACATATTCGGGCCGCTCGCCGCCGTGGTGTGCACCACCCACTTCCCGCCCCGCATCGAGGAAAGCGGGGAGACCGTCCACGTCGTGGCCTCCGGGAAGAAGCTCACCCTCACGGCCAAGGCCCTACCCGCACTGCGTCTGCTGCTCAGCGGCCAGCCGGTCGCGCTGGAGCGATCCGCGGCCGTCGTCGGAGCCGAAGTGACTGAGGTCGCCGAGATCCTGGTGGAGGAGGAACTGTGCGCGGTGCTCACCCCCGAGTTGTCCTTGGGCTACACCGATCTCGTCACGAACGCCGTCTCCTGACCGGTGCGTTGGACCTCGGTGTCACCGCACTCGACACCAGCAGCAACTATCTCGGCTTCCGCTCGCATGAGGTCCTGGCGCGGACAGCAGGTGACCTGCTGCCGAAGTTCACGGTCTCCACCAAGGTCGGCTATTTCCCGGGGCCGGACGGGGCGGAGCATTCCCTGGACCCCGTACGTCTGCACGCGGCCGTGGAACAGGCCGCCCAGGACCTCGGGCGGGAGCCGGACCTGGTGTTCCTGCACAACCCGGAGCATTCGCTCCGTGAAGCCGCCCCTCACAACCAGGACGCGCTGATACAGGCGTGCGCCACTCTCGACGCGGCCGTAGCGAAGGGACTCTGCGCCGCCTGGGGCGTCGCGTCCTGGGACCCGTTACCGCTGCTGAGCCTCATCGACATGACCGTACCGAAGCCGACGGTCCTCATGGTCCGCGCCGGTTTGCTGGTCGGAGCCAGAACGCTGGATGCCGCGGATGCCATCACCAAGGCGTGGGGTCTGGAGGGCGCCAAGGTGTGGGGGATGAGCCCTTTCGGGGGCAGTACCAGCACTCCTGTGTGGGACAGGATCGATCCACGCGTCTTCCTCCGGGACGGCAGCCAACTCTCCTGCGTACAGGCGGCGTTCAGAGTCGCCTATCACCTCCCGCGGGTCGGCACCGTCGCCGTGGGCACCGATGAGCCCGCCCATCTCGGCGAACTCGTCGGAACCCTGGCGGGCGGGGTCGACGAGCGGACCGTCCAGGAATATCGGAGTCTCCTCCGAGACCGCTCGCGCGCTCAGCCCGCTTGAAGCTGCTCGATGACCCGCTCAGCCATGCGCCGGGCGGGTTCCAGCCGAGGGTCCTCCGGGTGCGCGTACGGTCCGAGGATCTTCGAACAGGCGAACAACGTCATCAACTTGCCGTCCCGGCTCTCGAAGTCCGACCGGCGCTCGAGCCTTACGCGATCGGCCAGAGCCGGGACCGCAATGGAACTCGCCCACAGGGAGGACGAATCCAGCCCCAGCGGCGCGCTACCCCAGTCCTCCCAGTCGAAGAGGCTGAACGTCGGAGCCGTCATGTTCGCCCAGTTCAGGTCCGCGTGGGCCGGCACCCACCGCTCCACGGTCGTATCGAAGTCACCCGAGAAGACACCGCGGATGGACTCGGTGACGAGGGCCTGGGTGATGGTGACGGTGTCCGGTGTGGCGATCCGCCCGGTGTCCTGTGCCGCCAGAGCGTCCAATGAGGCGTTCAACGCCTCCCACCAGGCGTCCGTCATCTCCGGGGCCTCACTCAAGATGGCGCTTCCGACGGGAGCCCCCGGCAGGAGCCCGGTTTCGTCGGCCCGCCACATCACCGGCTCGTCTGTGTCCCGCCAGACCACACATCCGCGCCACTCAGGCTGGGCGATGCCCTCCAGGCGCGCGGCACTTTCGGTGCCGTTCCATCCCTGATCGGGGATCTTTTCGAGCGAGCGCCGCTCGATCCGCACCCAGGTGTCGCGGATCGTCCTGGCTCCCACAGATCGGCGTTTGCGCACCACGGTGTCCGGGAGCAAGCGCACCTGCAGAGACCGCTCGACACGATCAAGAACCTCGTCAACCTGCTGCACCCGTAGATCAACAGCCTGACCCATGGAGACGGAGAGAGCCATGGAGGCGACCGTAGCAGTGGTGCGGCGGGAGGTGCCCGGCGCCGAGGCACGGGCGGTAGCCGTCAGCCACATCCAGATCCGACTGTATGGAGGGCGATGTGAGCCTGTGCACCGGAGCTGCCGCCTGCTCCAGGCATCTCCAGCCCGGTCGCGGTCACGCTTGCTGATCGGCTCCGGTTGCCGGGCCTGCTCATGGCATTCTGCCCCCGCGCGTGTAGCCAACCCACAACCGGCCGCCGGCTTGCCCGAGTACCTCGTCCACCACACCGATGAGGGGCTCGACCTGGCCCTCCAGCACCTCACGGACCGCCTGGTGCAGGCGCATGCTGAGCCCTGGTGCCGTGGTATCGAGGCGGCGTGCCAGCCACTTCCCGCCTCCGTTCCAGGACCCGCCGATGGCCAGTGCCAACTCGCCCGTTCTCCGCGCCAGTTCAGTGGCGATGAACAGCCGCTCGCCCTGGTCGGTGCTTCCCGAAAGATCATCGAGGAGGTCGGTGATCGCGTAGCGACGGTCATCGATTTCCTCGGCTGACACACTGGGTGGTCCCGCGGCGGTCAGCTTCCGGGCTTCGGCGGCGACACGCGCACCGACTCCGTCGGTGTCGAAGAGCAGCAGCCCGTCGGCGCACATCCAGAGCAGCGGTGACCGGCGCTTGCGTACTTCCCGCTCGACATACGCGTGCCAGGTCGTCTCGGTGTGCACGAACAGCTCCACCGGCCAGTCGCCGTGCCGGATGCTCGCCCGGTACGGGGCTGGGGCTCCATTGAGCAGCACGACGATGTCGAGGTCGGACATCGCTGTGCGGCGGCCCGTCACGACGCTGCCTCCCAGGAACGCCGCCCGGGCGTCAGGATGGTGTTCCTCGACAACGGCGCATGCGGAGTCAATCGCGTCCATGCCTCAACTATCGGCACCTTGTGCGCACCGCGCACGGGGTTTTGCGCCCGCGCCATCGATGGCGCCCAGGTGCTCTGTTCCTGTCGCCTGCCCTGTCGCCAGGGGGCCACCGCATTGGTTCGCCGAGGGCAGACAGGAAACATCCCGCGATGACTGTCATACCGCGCCACGGCATGTCAACGTACAACGCTCCGCTGGAAGATCTGCCCTGAGCCCATGGAGGCGCCCCTGCACCCGCACCACCCCACCGACCCTTCCCTCCCCTCCCCGACGGACCCGGTGTACTGGGTCACCCCGCGTCACCTCGCCGGTGACGACGGCGCTCTCGCCGAGCGGATCGGCGACATCCTGGCCGGCCTCGGCTGGCGCATGTGGCCCACGGCCCGCCACACCCTGCTGTACGTGAGCCCGGACGGGCTGCGCGGCGCCGAGTGGATCCTCGCGGCCTACCCGTTCGAGCTGGGCGGACTGCCCGTTGCCTGGCAGCTGAGTGCCCGCCCGCATGCCACGTCCGCGATGACGGAGTGGAACGCGTACTTCACCACCGGCGTCCCCTACGAGGTGCTCGCCGACCTCCTCCTGGCGATCGACGCACGTGAGACGCCCGACGTCGGCCTGGACGGGCCGGAGAGGGTCGTCGACGGGCTCAGCGCCCAAGGCTGGGTGCGCGACGTGGACCGGCCTTGGACCACCGCCATGGATCCCGGGTTCTCCGCCAGCGTGTCCCTGGAGATGCTGCCGCCGCTCATCCAGGACGCCGATCCTCGCCCTGACCTACTGGGCTGGCAAGCGTGGGCGGAACCCCTCCCTGGCGCCGCGTACCTGTGGTGCGCCAGCTTCAGCGCCAGTTTTCCTCATGATCTGGTCGCGGCGTTCGCCACATCGCTCGCCTCACCGGTTCCGGTATCCCGCCGCACGGTGCCCGAGAGCGCCGAGGGTCGGGTGACCGTCATCCGCCGTGGCTGACGACTTCTCCCGAGGAGCCTCTGTGGAGCGGCTTGCCGCCGTTCTCCCCGAGCGGCAGCGGGCCGGATACCTGAGGAGCGCTCCTCGCGCCCATCAATAGCAAGAGAGGGAGAAGGTCTTGTTCTTGTTCCGAAGCGTTGGCGAGAAACGTGCATTCGTGAAGTCCAGCGCGCGGGCAACGAGTTGCTCCAGAAGCTGCGGGCCACGCAGCCGTGGCCAGATGCTCCCACTCCGACCATCCGGCTCCGCCGGTGCCGGATGGGGTAGCGCACACCTTCCTGCCACCGGAGTTGCGGATACCGTCGCGCCAGGCGGCGGGGTTCATGATGCGCTGGCAGCAGCCGCTCGTCGTCGACGGCGAAGTTCGTACGCGTCCATGCAGCGGTGGGCACCGGGACTGGATCGTCTCGGCCTGCGCGACGACTCGGTGTGGCTGCGCTGCCGGTGCGGCCACGAGACGAAGGACCCCGGCCTGGACGCCGCCTGATACACCCGCAACTCCGGTCCGGTCGACCGGTTCCACTCCACCCTCGAAGAGAGCCTGCGTCACTTCGGCCGCTGAACGCCCGCCCACTGTGACGCTGTCGCCTTGGTACCCGTTTCACGGAATGCCGCGAACTACCAGCGGTGACGTGCGCTGCACCTAACCCCGTGTAGCTTGGGTGTGCCACAAGTTGTAGGCCAACTTGTAGTTCAACTTGAATCTGTGATCCGAGCGGCGCATCTCGCGAAGACGGCTCCCGGACACGGTCCGGCCTGGTCGTACCCAGACCGGACCATTGCCCGCGGAGCGGCGGTCGAGTCCGGCCGTCTAGTTCACGGCCGGACTCACCGCGTTACTTGCTCCACGAGAGCAACGACCGCCACGAGAAGGCTGAGTGCCGACAGGATTACCTGCCAGCGGTCCGGGCCAGGCCAGCGCTTCCCGGCCTTCCTGAACGATCGATCCCTCATTGCTGCCCCTCTCTTCCCAGGGCACCCCATGTTGGGGAGCTCCGACCGACCCGGCTGTCGGCCGGGACATCGCGGAGGGAGATGAGCAGCGCCATGAGCTTAGCTCCCTAACTGGCTACCCCGTGCGGTGACTTGGGCGCTGCTTGGCCCGTCGCGCAATATCGGCAGTACTTATGCGCGTACTAACCGGGAACCTCTCGGCATCCAGGGGTCGTTTTTGGCCTCTGGGCATCAGAGAGGCCGTCAGATGGGCACACAGCATTTGAGCGCGAGCAGACAAGGCGGCGAGAGTAGGCTCGCGATGCTGCCGAGATTTCGATGTGACGTCGGTCACGCGCCGAGTGATGGATGTCGCTGCCGCCGAGAGCGGGGCTGGGACTCGGGGGGTGTTGCAAGGCATATGCGTGCCTGAGCGGTCGACGCTGGTGTAGGTGCATGACGACGGGCCCGACCGGGAGAACCGGTCGGGCCCGTCGTGCAACGCGCAGCCGGTGTCGTCAGCGGCGTGGTCGGCTACGGACCCGTGCCGGGATCAGCGGCGCGGTGCGCGTGGTGCCGAAGGCGCTGCGATGTGCGGAGTCGCGGCCTGGCCGGCCGGGAGGCGGCTGGCCTGGGTGGGTTCCGGGGTCGACGGCGCGTAGGCGGGAAGGCCAGCCAGGTGACGCAGGCGCCAGACCAGGACGTCGCTGATGGAATCGGCGGTGCCCAGTTCCCTGCGGGCGGCGGCCTCGGCGAGTAGGGCCTGCGGGTTGTGGCCTGCCTTTGTGGCGTCGGCGAGGGTGGCAGCCAGGGCGTCCCAGCCGGGCTCGGCCAGGACGGTCTCGGCGAGCTCGGGCAGGGCGGCGCGCACGGTGGTGGCGTGGTGGTGGCGCAGGGACGGGGCGATACGGCGGCCACGTTCGCGCAGCACCGTGAGGGGTTCGGCGGCTGCCTGCTGGTAGGCGGCCCGCAGGTGCTCGGCGGCCCGGCGGGCGGCCTCGGCCTGCTGGGCGTGCTGACGCTGGGCGTGCCAGTGGGAGGCGGCGATGGCGAGGAAGATCAGCGTGTCCAGGACCATCGCGGTGCCGGCCCCGTCCTCGCCCCGGCCGAACGCGGGCCCGCCGTAGACAAGGTCGCGTGCCGCGCGACGCAGGTCCTGCGCGTGGCGGAACTCGGCTCGGGTGTGGGAGCGGGAGGCCCGCTCGAACTCCCAGGCCGCTTGGCGCAGTTCGTTGCGGGTGTGGAGGGCGGAGGTCTTGGCGAGGGCGTCGAGGACCTCGCCGGTGGCGGCGATCTGGGCGGCAGCCGCGCCGTCGTCGCCACTGTGGTCGAGGACGAGCAGTGCCGCCCAGGCCGCGTGGGCGGTGGTGCGCCGAGCCGCAGCGGGTGCCGAGGGCGCGGTAGGGCGTTCCGGCCGCTCGCTGTCGGCGGCCTCCGCTGGGACGGAGTCGGTGGTGAAGCGTTTCTGGATACGGGGCAGCGACAGGTCGGGGGCGAGGGTGGATCCGGCGTAGTAGATCGGCTCCTTGTCCTCGTTACGGTCGTCGGGCAAGGCGACCTTGTAGCCCTTCAGGTCACCGGAGGGCATGACCTTGACGCGGACGAGAAGCCCGGCGTCCTTGAGGCGGCCGAGGAACTCATCCGTGGAAGCGGCACCGGCCACCGCGCGGCGGACGGTCTCACGCAGTTCCTCGCGGGAGGCACGCTCCTTGCCCAGACGTTCGGCCTTGTGCCGCTCGGCGCTGGTGGTGCACTTGGCGGCAGTGCCGTCGCCGGGGGCGACGCGGTGGAGGCCGTAGTCGGCTTCGATGAGGCGCGCTTCGGCCTGGGCGCGTTTGCCGGAACGGTGATGGTCGGGGCGGCGGCCGTCTTCGCGTACGAGGGTGGCGACGATGTGGATGTGGTCGTCCGCGTGGCGGACGGCAGCCCAGCGGCAGCCCGCACCGTCGCCGGGGTCGATGCCGGTGGCCGCGACGATGCGGCGGGCGATGTCGGCCCACTGTTCGTCGGTCAGGATCGGGTCGTCGGGAGCGGCGCGCACCGAACAGTGCCACACGTGCTTCTCGGGTCGCTGGTCGGCGTCGAGCAGATGGAGGGGCTGGTCGAGGAGCTGCTTGAGGTCCTCCATCGTGGCCGAGGGGTCGCGGCCGGGGTCGGGCGCCATGTGGTCGAAGGAGGCGACCAGGTGGGGGTCGATGTGCTCCTCGTGCGTGCCCTTGCCGTAGAGGTAGCGGAGCAGGCCGAGGGTGCGGCTGCCCTGTTTGTGGATGCTGGGGATCAAGCCGCCTCACCTTCTTGCTCCTGGCGGTGGGTGACACGGTCGGCGGCCTTCTTGACGGCGTTGGCCGCGCGGTGGATGTCGGCGAGTACCTCCTTGAGGTGGGGTACATCGCTGCCGGAGTTGAGGGTCTTGGCCACCTGGTTGAGGTTACTGCCGGCCCAGCCGAGCTGACGGCGCATGGCGAACAGCTCGGTGAGCACATCGCGTTCGGTGGCAATGGTGGCGGCGGTGCGGGACTGGTCACGGGCGGCAGCCAGCGCGGAGTGGGCGAGGAAGCCGGCCAGACTCATGCCGACGGCATCGGCGCCGGCCTGGATGATGGCGTGCTCTCGATCGCTGAGGCGGACACTCTGGGCGGGACGCTGCTTCTTGTCGCGCGGACGCGCCTTCCCTCTGATCTTGGTCCGGCGCTTGCGGCCGGCCTTCCCTGGCTGCGATCCGCCCTCGGTCGCAGCCTTCCCGTCCGGCGCCCCCTGGCGCCGGACGGACCCCGCCACCCCCGGGGCGGGGTCGGGCTCGGGCGCTCCCCCTGCGGGGGAGTGTCCGAACCTCCAACTTGCTGTGCGGTTGTCTGGGGCGATGGGTGTCTCCTGCCAGTTGGTGTGTTCGTGGTGTCGGTCGTGCACGTGCGGCTCTCCGGGGGTGTGGTCGGTAGGGGGATGAGGCGCCGAGCGATGGCAGATGAGGCCAGCGGTCGGGGCGATTCGACGGTCGTGGGAGTTGCGGTAGCCGCAGTCAGGGCGGGGCTGTCGTTGCGAGGAGAGCAAGGGGGACCGGTCCCCAAAGCGCTGCGGTGCACGGTCCCCAGACGCTTGGGGACCGGGACACGAGGCTCATCGGGGACGGTCCCCCTGACACGCCGTCACGGGGACCGTCCCCCTTTCACTGCATGGTCCTGTCCCCAAGGGGACCGAACTGGCTGCTGTGGGGACGGTCCCCGTTGCTGTGGCCGTTCTGGGGACCGGCATGAAAGGCCCTCTGAGCTGCGGTTTCAAAGGGGACCGGTCCCCGGAAATCGTCGGCACGGTCCCCGGGACGCGGTCCCCGAGGTGCTCATCGGGACCGTTGTATGACCGGTTCGGGACCGACGGTCGTAGCCCCACGCAGCTGCCGCGAGGAGTGACGCCGAGCTGTGTCACGCAACTCGGTGTCGGTCCATCCGGGCAGCGGCGAGGTCGACGCGCGACGGGTGGGGAGTCGCACGTACGACATTGCCCCGGGCAGCTCCGTCAGGGCTCGCCCTCCGCTGACGGCACGGGGAGCCCACAGGCGCGTGGCACCAGTCGCAGCGGACACCGAGCGTATCGGGGACACCGTCGGCTACGGCTGCCTCGCGCGCGGCGCGGGTCGGGCGGTAGCGGGCCAGCTCGGTGCGTACGGCCGGCGGGATGCACGACCCGATCTCGCGCAGCCGCTCCTCGACGTCGCGAGGCTGGCCACCGCTGGTGATCTGGTGGTGTGTCGAAGGGGCGGCAATGCCGGCGGCGACCGCGTTCCGGGACCGGAGCAGCTCGGCACGCCAGGCAGTCGGATCGTCGGGGTCGGCGGCCGGGGTGGGGTCGGTGTGCCGGTCGAGGCGGTCGCGTCGGTGGGCACGCCATCTGCGGGCGACGTCCACGGGCAGGATCGGGTACGGGGAGTCGAGGACGTGCGACCGTATCGCCTGGCGGACGTCCCAGCCGTGGTCGGTGGCGAAGGGCACGTCAGCGAGCAGATCCTGCCACTGGGCGATCTGGTCACGTGCGTCGCCCGTGCCGGTGCGGACGGTGCGGGGGTCGAGGTGCCCGATGTAGGCGAGGACGGCGGCGACTTCGCGTCGGTCCAAAGACGGGTTACTCCGTTCCAGTCGGCTCGTCGAGGGCGGCGAGCAGGGCGGCCATGTGCGCCTCGGATCGCGTCATGCCGGTGGTCGGGGCGGGGGTACCGCCGGGCAGGGCGTAGAGGTTCGGGCGACCAGGGGCGGGGGTGTGTTCCCGGGCGATCCACGCGCGCCAGTCGGCGGCCCACGCGTCGGCGGTGCGGGGCGCCCACGAGCTCCGGTAGGTGCGCCACTTCTCGTCGGCGGTGTGCAGGGCGTTTTCGCCGAGTCGGTCGAGGTGGCCGTGCTGCTGCAGCCAGGCACGGGCGTTGTCGTCGATCTGCCACTCGATGGCGGAGATGAGTGGGGCAGAGCTGCTGCTCTTACCGTTCACCTTCGGTTCTCTTCTGTTCTGGGGGTCGGAATCTGCACCCCCTTCGGGTCGGAATCCGTACTCCCTGAGGGCCGGATGCCGTTCCCCGGGGCCGGAATCCGGCCCCTCTTCAAAGGGGTTAGCAGGGTCGGATTCTGGCCCCCAGGGGGTCGAAATCTGATCCCCTGGGAGGGGCGGATTCCGATCCCCCTCCCTGGCTTGTTCGGCAAGGTAGAGGGCGGCGATCGGGAGGCAGTAGTAGGTCTCTCCGCGTGGTCCCTTGCGGTCGGGGAACTGCACCAGTTCACCGTCGGCGATCAGTTTCGCCAGGGCGTCGCGCACGGCGGTGCGGGAGGCGTTGGCGCGTTTCATCAGGGTGGGCACGGACGCATACGCGACGCAGTGCCGGTCGCGGCACCGGTCGGCGATCAGGGCGAGGACCATGCGGGCGGTGCCCTTGCTGTGGCTGTGGTCCCACACCCATTCACGGGCGTCGTAGCTCATCGGGCGGCGGCTCCTAGGTCAGGGCGTGGAGGTGCAGTGAGCCCTTGTCGGGCGATGCACGGGGGAGGGGTGGTGGCGTCGTATAGCCAAGACAGCCACATCCATGCCGCACAAGTCCAGCATTCCGTCAGGAAATCAGACAGCCGACGGCGAACGGATGCTGCGCGGCATCACCAAAACCATAAACCCGAATCGGCCGTTGCGGAAATAGTGCACCGTTAGATGAAGCCAGAAGCATCACGTCGAGAACCCATTGACTCCGCTGCGAGCGCAAGCTACAACACAACACCCCACGTCAGAGCATGCCTTCGAGCTGGCGAAGACACGGCCGACCGGACACTCGGAACCCAGCCGAGAGGTAAGCCCCAGCCGTTCGCCGGGCGCAACATAGCCGACGATCGCCGGTTAACCAAACCGGCGAATGGAAGCTACAAATGGAGTCATGGCAGCACGATCCCTGGAAATCGGACCGGCCGGAATACGGACCGCCCGCACTATCGAAATCCTCCGCACCGAACGCGGCCTCGCCCAGCGCGAGCTCGCCGCCCGCGTCAGCGCCCTCGGCCGTCCGATGACCAACACGATGCTGTCCCGCATCGAACGCGCCCAACGCCGCTGCGACATCGACGACCTCGTCGCCCTCGCCCAAGCCCTCCTTGTCTCGCCCCTCGTGCTGCTGCAGGAGGCCGAGGGCCCCGTGACGAGTTTCGTTCAGCGCCGCTGACCGAGTACGCCCACCACAGAGTTAGGAACCCACCCCTCTTGCGCCACACCGCAACACCCCCTGCTCTCACACGCCCGCTTCCCCGCACCGAGGGCAAAGCAGCCTTGCCCCGCCTCTACCGCCCCGAGGAGATCGCCGAGACGCTCGGCTGCTCTGTCTGGTGGGTCAAGGACCGGGCGCGCAGGCGCCTGATACCGCACACGCGGGTCGGTCGCGCATACCGCTTCACCGCCGGACACCTCGCCGAGATCATCCGCATCCACGAAGAGCCGGCCACGTGGTCCGCGCAGCGCACCCATCCCCGGACACCTCAGCCTGCGCCGACAACTACGTCATCGCGTACGGGGCGACTGCCCCAGCCCCCGATGCCCTCCGCGCAACGCCTCCAGGCCCGACCGCCCCGCAGGTCCCAGTACGGCACTGCGGCCTAGCACGACACAGCAGACCACAGGAAGGAGGGAGCACGAGGCATGGGATTCGCCGAGAAACGCGGCAGTTACTGGCGCGGCAGGTACAAGGTCAGCGAAGGCAAGTACGGCACCGTCGCCGACCCGACGGGTGTGGTGGTCAAGTTCGCCACGAAGCGCGAGGCGAAGCAGGCCGCAGACGAGGAAGAGGCCAGGGTCCGGCGCGGCACCTGGCGCGACCCTGCCGCCGGACAGGAGACCTTCGGCGAGTACGCCAGCCGCTGGTACGACGCCCAGGACCTGGCCGCATCCACCATGCAGAACTACCGGCGCCACATCGAGGAGCACCTGCTCCCCGAGTTCCAGGACAAGGCCCTCGCTGGCATCCTCCGCACAGACGTGGACACCTGGGAGAAGCGGGAGAAGTCCGTCTACGCCGCATCCAGCGTCAAGACCTGGCGCTCGACGCTCCACCTCATCCTGGCCGACGCCGTGGACGAGGGCCTAATCGCCGCCAACCCGGCCACCAAACGACGCGGACGCGGTAAGCGCGCCGGCCGTTCCCGTGACCGGGGACCTGAGAAGGTGATCACCGATCCGCTCGGTCTGCTGCTCATCGCCGAACGCGCGGCCCTGCTGTCTGGGCGCGACGACGAGTTCGTCGCCGTGATCCTCAAGGGATACACGGGCATGCGGTGGGGCGAAATCGTCGGCCTGGAAACAGAGTTCGCGCGACCGTACGCCGTACGGGTGGAGTATCAGCTGTACGAACTGGACTCGGGCGAGCTGATCCGCTGCCCGCCCAAGGACGACAGCTACCGCACCATCGACGCGACGGACTGGCTGTCGGCCCTGGTCGCCCACCACATCGCCCGTACGAAGCCGACGCCGTGCGCCTGCCACGGCAAGAGGTACGTGTTCCGTGGCCAGGGCACCGCTCGCACCGGTGGGCACGCGGGCGCAAAGCTCGTGGACGTCGCTCGCCGCGCGGAAGTTTCCAGCGGTACCGTGTCCAATTTCCTCAACCACCCCGAGCGGGTACGGGAGGACACCCGCGTACGTGTTGAACGCGCCATAGCCGAGCTGAAGTTCGTCCGAGGCGGCGTCCCGACGGAGAACGCCGCCCACTGGCGCCGCAACGGCTTCGCCACCTGGCTGTTCGCGCCGGCCACCTCCGGGTGGTACCCGAAGAAGGCACCTCAGGAGGCCCGCCCGGTCCCGGTGCTCGGCGAGCCGTGGCCCGGTGTCCCGGTCCGCGGCCGCAACGCCCAAGGCCGGGCCGACGCCTGCTGGCTGCCGGTTGCCAGAGGGCTCACCCCGCACGGCCTGCGCCACTCCCACCGCACGCACATGGAGGATCTCGGCACCGAGAAGGTGCTGATGGACGAGCGTATGGGCCACATCGACGGCTCGGTCTCGGCCCGCTACGCCCACGTGACCCCCGGCATGCGCGAGCGTCTCAAGGTCGGCCTGACTGAGCAGTGGGAGGCAGCGCTCGATGCCCGGCGGGGCCTGCATCCGCGCTCACCGGTCGCCGTACTCGATCGGCTGCTGCGCGCTCGCGCCACGACGATGGCCTGATGGTCGGGAGACGGCATCCGGTTACCTCGAATGGTGCGTGGCGGTGAGCCGGTCATCGAAGGAACCCGGATTCCCGCTGCCGAGGTAGCAGCCCTGGTCAGGGACGGTGTACCCCCGGACCGGGGCAGCGGCTTCTATCCAGGGGCTAGTGCAGCGCGTCGCAGGTTAACTGCTGGTCGGGATCGTGTGATTCAGCCACCTGGTGTAGTCGGCGAGGTGGATGAGGGCGGCGGTGGCCAAGACGTGGAGGAGCCCCAATGGTTCGACCAGGCCGCATGCCCCTCACCCACCGTCACCGCCAGCTGGAAGGGACTTGCGGCGCGCTGTAGCGCCAGGTCTGCGCGTGGCAATGACTTCGGGACTCAGACGAGCGACTTGATGGTTTTGTCCGCGTACCGCAGCGTCTCGTCGATGGCCTTGTCCATCTCGGGCAAAGCGTCGGGCTCTGCAGTGAGGAGAGCGCTGACGTTGATGCTGCTCACGGCGAGGAGACATCCCGCCACGGTCAGGAACTCCTTGTACCGTTCCTGCCCCTCATGCCCGAGCGATTCCCAGTCCCGGGGCTCCGGCGGCAGACTTACCCTCCATTTCTCAAGGGCGTGGGTGCCGTGGACGCTGACGTACTCCATGATGGCCGGGGCACGATCAAGTACGTCGATCATCGCGTCGAAGCCTTGCTGTGACTGATCCAGAGCCGCCTCCGCAGCCTCTACCTCAGTTCGGAGACGCTCCTCCTCCTTCTTGTTCCGGCGTTGCCTCAAGACGTAGAAGCCAGCGGCCGCCAGGGCTGCCGCCGGGGCGGCGACCATGCCTGTGAGCAGCAGAGTTCCACCAGCCATGCCCGCACCGCCTGCAGCCAGCGTGCCTCCTCCCAGGAGGGCCAGAGTCGCGTTGGTCGCGGCGACCCCGGACAGCGTCGAAATAGCTGCTCCAGTGGAGGCGGTCCCGAACAACGCGGCGGCAGTGAACGCACCGTAGGCCGCGGCGCCGCCGGCTGCTACCCCGGCCGCACCTCCAGCGGCGGCACCGCGGATCGCGTTGGCGATCCCGACGGACATGGCCTCGATGCGTATCGCGGTAGGCATCTCGCCCGTGCGCTCGATCTCCTCCTCACTCGGCCTCTCTGGCTCGGGCGCCCCGCCGATGCTTTCGGCCAGCTCCACAAACCTGAGGAAAAACTCGTCACGGGCAACATCATGGACATGGTTGAAGGCTTCCCCGTGTTCTTGGGTGATCTTCGACCGCTGGGCCGCCTTCTCGTTGATCTCGGCGTGACGTCTTTTCGTCTCTGCGACTTGGTCGCGCAACTTCACCGGCCGCTGGCCCCGCTGCCGAGCGAGAGACCTGGTTCGGTCCTCCGCCTCCTGCTTGAGTTGCTCGGGTGTCAGTTGGAACGCGAGGGCGATGGCGGCCAGACGGTGCTCCCCGGGGCTTACGAGCCCACGCTCGATCCGGGAGATCGAGACCGCGCCACCCTTCCCGTAATCGGCCCGCTCAGCCAACTCTTCCTGGGTCATAGAGGGACTCTGGGCCTGGCGGTGCTCGCGGATCACGAGACCCATCGCCTCTGCGCTGAAGTCATTCATCGGTTCCGGTCCCTTTGGCCAGCGGGCTGTGGCGACGCCAGGAGGACTGAGCCTCACGTGCTAGCGCACCACCGGAGCGAAGAGCCTGGGCGCTGTCCTCCGCGAACCGCTTGGCCGCCTTGACAACGGCCGGGTCACGACGGACTTCGTCGGCGGCGTGGATCCGGGCGGCAGCGAGGGCCAGGTGGTCGAGGTTGAGGCGAGACATGGCAGTGGACCTTTCGTCGCTGATGGTGCTTGCGCGTGTGCAACATAGCGTCACTTAGTGTGTGGTGTCCGCACTATGGCGACATTGACGGCAACGGCGACACGCTCAGCTTCTGGGACCGCCTGAGTCGCAGGGGCTGGCGCAGCGCGTCGCAGGTTCTTCGGCGGTTGCCTGTGACGGTGGGTGAGAGTCATACGGCTCGGTCGAAGGCGTCGGGGCGGCACGGGTGTTGAGTGTGGCGTTCGAGGTAGCGGGCGTGTTCGGCGTCGGCGTCATAGCGCCACCGGTAGGCGCGGGCCGTTCGTTTGTAGCGGACGGTGTAAGCGGTGATCTGTGTTTTCGATCGTCGCGGGAGGCGAAGCCGGAGTACGGCCTGTACGTCGGCTTCGTTGCCGACATCAGCCGGGCCGACTGCCTGGCTCAATGCGTAGTACTCGTGATTGAGCGGATTCCTCCCCGTCGTGCGGCATATCCCTGCCAGGATCGGACGCGTGACATACGTAGTGACTGTGGACGCCCACATCCCGGAGGGCACTCCGGAGATGGACCCACTTCAGCGCACTGGCGCCGTGGCGCTCATCGAGGACGGATTCGACTCGGTCGGGGCTATCGAGGGACCCGACGGCATGGAAGTCGATCTCCTCGACAGCATCGTGGCCGTCTACCCGGGCGGAGCGCTTCTGAAGGTTTTCGTGGATGCTCCGGCTCTGGAGTTCGCCGAGGAGGCCGTGCGCTCGGTCGTGGGTGAACTGCTGGAACGGTCCGAGCTGTTGGCTGACTGGCAGATCGAGCGATGTGAGGTCGAACTGCACCCGGAGCTCGCCCAGGAGAGTCTCGCCGCCGCCGACGGTCCCGATGCCCCGCCCGATGATGTGGCAGACCGTAAGGCTCGGCATACCGAGCGCCTCACGGCCGAGGACGACAGCGAGGGCTACGACGCCGAGGCGAAAGCTGAGGCGGTACGCGGCCAGATGCTGGCACTGGCAGATGAACTACGTTCCTTCTCGCCCGTGATATTCGGCGTCCTGGACGACGAAGACGACGAGGAGGAAGACGGCGACACCGAGTTCGCTGTCTCGCCGGAGGACGCCAAACTCGCTGCCGGTGCCTTGGTGTACGCGACGGACATCCTGGTGGACGAGCTGTTCCAAGACGTGCAGACTCTGACGGAGGAGGACACCACCGCTGCGGAATGCGACGGTCCCCTGTGGCACTTCGAGGACCTTCCCGAGCGGTACGCCCTCCAGTACGACGCCCGTTTCGCCCGCCGCTTCCTTGTGACGGTGATCGCCATGACCACCCGCTTCACGGATGGCAGCTTCCAGCAGCTGAGCTGCGTCGCCGAGGAGCTCGCGCTGAAGCTGTTGTTGAACGAGACGAACGTGAGCCTGGAGACTTTCGGGCTGCTCGACGACGGTGTCTCGGCCGCGCTCGACTCGTTCGCCGACAACGTCTACGAGGACATGGACCACGAGTGGCTCTATGACGACTCCATGGACGGCATCGACGAGAGCGCCGTCGGAGCGGCTCTTGGTGTCGCGCCGATGGCGTTCAAGGCGTGGTTCACTCCGTTCAACGAGGGAAGGTACGTCCATCCGTCCGCGGCTGATGAGCCAGAGGGGGCGGCGCAGTGAGTTGTCCCGCTTCCTGAGGCTCCTTACGCAGGCTGGTTCTGCCGGAGCGACGGGCCCGACAGTAGAAACGAGCTGCTGTTTCGCTCACAGGTCGAATAGTGCGTCGCCCGCGTCCGATGTCGCCTTCAGTGCCTTGGTCGCCTCTGTGGGCACGGGAAGGACGCCCGCCGTGGTCAGATCTGCCACCGTGATCAGTTGGCCCGCGCACACCTCATTGAAGAGGTCGGCCTGTGCCGGCCCCCCCTGCACGAGCAGGCCGAGGACGTTCAGCAGCTCCAGCAGTTCCGTGGTCCATGAGGGAAGCCAGCGCCGAGCGAACTCATGGTCCAGTTCGAGGCGTCGCTTGCCGGCGGGGTTCCTTCGGCGGTAGCCAAACCACTTGTCGAGAACGTTCATCCCGGACACTTCGTATTCCCGGACCGCGAGAGGCACCGGACTGATCCGTCCACTGCCGACCCACAGGTCCTGTGTCACGGGGTCGTACGCCAACTTCTCCGGCATGGCTTCCGTATCGTCCGGAATCTCCGCGACGCATCGGGGGCGGTCGCGTGGCAGCAATACCCTGCCGTACGGCCTCCCGGCTGTCTCGTCGGCATACCGCTCGCCGTAGGTGTGCAGCCACAGGACCCGCTGGCCGATGGCAACCGCCTGCTCCCACAGACAGAGGTCAGCGGTGAGGGGTATGCGCGGGCCAGGGACTTCGAGGTCTTCCTGGAATCGGGCCGTGTACTCCGGATGGGACGCGAGTGCGGCAATGTAGGCCAGGAGGTCTTCAGCGACGACCGGTACTCCGAACCGCCTGGCGAGCAGGGGGAGTAGACCGGGCGTGACGTTGGGCAGCGTGCCGGCGGCGTTGCGGTAGAGAGGACGGGCGCAACCGCTGCGGTTGTTGAAGTAGTGCATGTCGGGAATGAGGGCACTGAAGACCAGCGCCGGCCCGTTGACCAGCGGGTGGGCATTCTGCTCGATGGTGTAGACCTGTCGGTCGCTCCGGACTCGCCAGAGGTCTGCTCTGCCGCGTTCCATCAATCGGCTGTCCGGCAGGACGTACTGCCGGTCGAACGACCGGAATCCTATGCGCACCGTTTGAGTGTTTGTCCTGTGCTCGGTGGCGAGCGTTGTCCGTCCATGCGATTCCACCCCAGGCAGGGGCGGGACACTGTCATCGGGCGTTCGCTCTCCCGAGTCTCCGAGCATCTTGGCGCGCCTCTCGGTGTCCGCAGCGACGAAGCGCCGCCACCGTTCATGGAGCGTGTCCTCGTCCGGCGCATAGACCCACATGCGCCCCGGAGTGACGCCACGTGACGACCACGGCATCAGATCTCTCAGCTGCGGGCAGGACTCCCACAGGTCGCTGCCGGGCGGCAGGAAAGCATCCGTCTTGCCCGTGGCGCACTCGCGCCATTCGGAGTCGTCGAGCCTGAGGGCCGCCAGACGTTCGATCTTCTCGTCGCGGCGCCCGGCGACCTTGAGGTGCCTTACTTTTGCGGTCTGCTGCGCTGTCCGCGGCCTGGGGCTGTTCCGCCATCGTACGAAGATCGCGATGCACAGCTCCTGCGCGACCTCGGGGAATATGCGGGTCGCGACATCAGCTCGGTGGCCCTCCGGCGACAGGTCGATGATCCAGCCCTCGTCGGCGGTTTCACGCAGATAGCGCCGCATTCCGGCGAACGCCCGCCCTTTGAGCCATGCCTTAGGAGTGATCAGCGCGACCACGCCGAAAGGTACGTCGTCGTGTGCGTCGAAGACCTTCCAGGTGGCCCAGCGCCAGAAGTAGACGTAGAGGTTGGCGATCTTCGACTCGTACCTGCCGTTACCGGGTTGCCGGAAGGCCCCCAGCGGGGCAGGGATGTCCGCCTCGGGTTCCCCTCGCTCCACCCACTTGCCCGCACCCCGTTTCACGGCGTCGTGGGGCGGGTTGCCCATGACGACCATGACACGCTCGTCTCTCTTTACCTGGTTGGCCTGGCGGCGGGATTCTGCGAGTGCTCGGTAGGTGTGGGGGATCCAGTTGAACTCAGCTGTCGGGCTGTCCAGGGCATCGGCCACCAACAGCCTGAGTCCCTGGGCGGGGGCCGCGGACCCGTACTTCTTGAGCATGGCGTGCATGCGCAGTTCTGCGACGGCGAACGGGCCGACCTGCATCTCGAAACCGACCAGTCGACGCCCCACCATCTCTCGCAGGCGAGGGCCCACCGCGCCTGGTCCCTCTTCTTCAGCGATGGTCTCGGCAGCGAGCTCCAGTGCCGACAGCAGGAAGGTGCCGGTGCCCATGGCCGGATCGACAAGGACCACATCAGGGGAGGCGAAGCCGGAAGGAATATGGAAGCCCTCCCGCCTCAGGACGTCCTCGACCAGCCGGGCCATGGCCGAGACGACGCCATGTGGTGTGTAGTACGAGCCTGTACGTATCCGCAGCTCAGGGTCGTAAATCTGAAGGAAGTGTTCGTAGAGCAGGAAGTAGGCATCGCCTGTTCCGTCGTCCAGCACGTCCCATCTGACCGCCCCGATGACACGGAGCAGTGTGTTGAGCGTGGTGGAGAGTCCCGCGACCGAGTCTCCGGCGAGGACATCCAGCGCCTGGCCCATAAGTGAGTGCTTCTTGCCCAGCTTCGTGGCGATACTGTGCATGGTCTCGCCCTCGAAGGTGATCTCCTCCACCCGAGCGAGCAGAAGCGCGAACACGACGGCTTGACCGTACTGTTCGATGAATTCGGCGTCGGTCGCCTCCGGGAACAGCAAGTGTCGCCAGTCCTTGGCCAGCTTTGTAAAGGCTGGCAGACGGCGTCGGCTCTTTTCCTGCGCGATCGCCTCACCGACCTCTTCCGACAGCAGTTGGCACAGTCCTGCGACTGCTCGGATGAGCTGGCTCGTGGTGCGGGGCGTCTGCGGCTCCCAGGTCAGGAAGTCGTACAACACCCGCGCAAGCGCCCCGTCGGCGGGAGCAAGCCGGGCGCCGGAGGTGAGGACCGAGCCGCGCAGGTAGGCCACTTCTCCAACCTGTTGGCCCTGCTGGTGGACAGAAAACTCGTTGCCGTCACAGAGCAGTACGTTGTTGAGCAGCCGTAGTTTCGCCCACTGCCCGGCGTTGCGGCCTGTGTAGACGGACGGGTCGGCCTGGGTGCCCGGCTTCTTGAGCTCGATGTAACCGACGAGAGCGCCGCCGACCTCAACCGCATAGTCAGGGCGGGCTCCCATGTCGACGAGCGGTACCTCGCCGATGAGGGTGACGCCCAGACCGAGGCCACGGCATACAGACCGGATCATGTTCTCCAGCGGTCCCCGGAGCTGGTCCTCCTGCCACCCGCTGCCTCTCAGCTTCGGCGTGACCTCCGCTCCAAACGCGGACACAGCGGCCTGGACTGCCTGTTCGAAGCTGTCATGGATCCTGCGTCGGGCACTCATACCGCCCCATCCCCCAAGGCGGGCAGATCCGGCCGACGTCAGGTCGGTGCGGCTATCTGCCGCACCTTGCTCCCGTCGGGGTCGGACTTCATTCCGGCCCTCGCTGTTCCATGACCGTAGGAGGGGAGCGCGGGGCGCAAGGAGGGTGCATGCGAGGGCGCATGGAGGCGCGTATCCGCGCAATATGCGCCGATGCCGGACTGGCACTGAGGCGTTGGATGCGCCCGGTCAAGACGTCGCGAGGCGGCGGGCGGTTGTCCAGGGAGGTCGTCTGGTGTTCAGCCGGATTGCCGAGACGAATCAGAAGCACGACTCCCGAGCGCATGGCGCCCAGTTCACGAACGCGCACATGAGAGGGGTGTAGGGATGTGGTGGTCAGGTGGGTGCGGCTGCTGCTCGCTGGGAGACCCGGACCAAGATCTTCTCCCAGATTTCTCCCAAGCCATCTCCAGGAACGACTCAGGGGCCCGACCCGCTAAGCGGATCAGGCCCCTGACCTGGTATTTCAGCTGTCGGGGTGGCGGGATTTGAACCCACGACCTCTTCGTCCCGAACGAAGCGCGCTGCCAAGCTGCGCTACACCCCGATTGTCGCTGCTCGTCGCGGCGACGTCGTTTACTTTAGCCCACCGTTGGCCGGAGACGAAATCCGGTTTTCGGGGCGTCGGTCGTGGCGGCTGGGGCGCCCCCGGCGGGGGTGTACGAGGTCGGGGCGGAGGTGGTCGACGACGATGAGGAGGAGCGCGAGGGCGTAGGAGGCGAGGCCCAGGAGGAGGGCGTTGCCGAGGGTGCTCTTGTAGCCGTGCTGGTCGACGTCCAGGAACGGGTAGAGGTACGGGGCCGGCCAGTCGGGGGTCACCAGCGCGGCCCGGCCGAGTGTGAACACCAGGTACGCCAGCGGGTAGATCAGCCACGCCGCCGCATGGCTCAGGCGTGGCGGCGACGGGCGGGTCAGCAGCAGCCAGTCCGCCACCACCGCGAGGGGGATCGCCGTGTGGAAGGCCGCGTTCGTCACCGCGAGCCAGCCGGTGGGGTCGACCGGGGCGCCCGTCGGCGTCGTCGTCATGGAGAACGTCGCCGGGTCCCGCATCAGGATCAGGTGGTACACCAGCGCCGCGATCACGGCGTAGAGAACCGTGCCGCCGGTCACCCAGGACGGCAGGGGGCGGCTGGCCGACCACGCGCGGCGGGCCGAGACGGCGAAGACCAGCGCCACCAGGGCCGTGCTCTGGACCGAGAAATGGCTGAAGGCGCGCAGCGGGCTGCCCAGCACCATCTCGGTCACCACGGCCCCGGCCGCCGCCAGCGCGACCAGGGCGCGGCACACCGCCGCCAGTGGGCGTCGGGCCGGTGCCACCACCGCCGTCGCGGGCACGACGGATGTCACCGGTGCGGGAATGCCCGAGATCGCGGGCAGGTCGGGGATGTCCCTCGGTATCGGTGCGGTCATGCGGCTCACGCTAGGACGCCCCGATGAAACGGGCTATTCGGGGCGATCCGTACGGGTCAACATTCCCGGGTGCCGGGTGCCGGGTGCCGGGTGCCGGGTGCCGGGTGCCGGGTGCCGGGTGCGGCCGGTGAGGGCGGCGCCATTGGCGGCACTCTCGCCACCGCCCCCCTTCCCCGGCAGCCCCCGAAGGCCCTCCGTGCATGCCCCTCCGTGCATGCCCCGTCCGTGCATGCCCCCTCCGTGGAGGCGACCTCCCCGCCGCCCCCTCCCGCCCGGCCCGCGCCTCACCCAGCCGAGTCCTCCCGCCCGACCAACGTCAGCAACGAAGCCTCCGGCGGGCAGGCGAACCGCACCGGGGTGTAGCGGTTCGTGCCGCAGCCGGCCGAGACGTGCATGTACGCGGTGCGGCCGTCGGCCGTGTGCGTGGAGAGGCCCTTCACTCGCTCCGTGTCGAGGTCGCAGTTGGTGACGAGGGCGCCGTAGAAGGGGATGCAGAGCTGCCCGCCGTGTGTGTGGCCGGCCAGGATCAGGGGGTAGCCGTCGGCGGTGAAGGCGTCGAGGGTGCGGAGGTACGGGGCGTGGACCACGCCCAGGGAGAGATCGGCGTAGTCGGACGGGCCGCCGGCCACCCGGGCGTAGCGGTCCCGCTTGATGTGCGGGTCGTCGAGACCGGTCAGCTCGACCGACATGCCCTCGACCTTCAGCGTGCCGCGGGTGTTGGTGAGGTTGAGCCAGCCCGCCCCGTCGAAGCCGTCGCGCAGGTCCTCCCACGGGTTGTGGATGGCGCCGACCACCGGCTTGTTGCCGTTCAGACCGTGGCGGCCCTGGGCCTTTTCCAGGAGGTAACGGGCGGGGTTGCGCAGCTTGGGGCCGTAGTAGTCGTTCGAGCCGAAGACGTACGCGCCCGGGAACTCCATCAGCGGGCCCAGCGCGTCCAGCACCTCGGGGACGCCCTCGGGGTCGGAGAGGTTGTCCCCGGTGTTGAGCACGAAATCGGGGCGCAGCCCGGCCAGGGAACGCAGCCAGCGCTGCTTCTTGCGCTGCCCGCTCACCATGTGGATGTCGGAGACCTGAAGTATCCGCAGTGGCCGCATGCCCGGTGGCAGCACCGGTACCGTCACCCGCCGCAGTCGGAAGGAGCGGGCCTCGAAACCCGCCGCGTACACCACACCGGCGGCACCGACCGCCGCGATCCCCAGAGGTACTCCGTATCGCGCTCGCATGTGTCCATCGTGTCAGACCCCGCCGGATCCGAACGTCGGCCTGTGGATAACCGCCGACCACCACCGCCGAACGTCACCGCTCGCCAACTCCCCCTGTGGACAACCCACTCCGCCTTTGTCCCCACATCCGCACACGCCAGCGAAATCAGGGCGCGCCGCCCGCACCACACCTGCGACAATCGACCCCATGACCACGCTCAAGTCGAAGCTGCAGGCAGACCTCAACGCCGCCATCAAGGAGCGCGACGAGCTCCGCTCCTCGACGCTCCGGCTGACCCTCACCGCGATCACCAAGGAAGAGGTCGCGGGCAAGGAGAAGCGCGAGCTCTCCGACGACGAGGTGCTCAAGGTGATCACCAAGGAGGCGAAGAAGCGCCGCGAGGCCGCGGACGCCTTCGCCCAGGGCGGTCGTACGGAGTCGGCCGAGCGGGAGAAGGCGGAGGGCGAACTGCTCGCCGAGTACCTGCCCAAGCAGCTGTCCGACGAGGAGCTGAACCAGATCGTCGTGCAGGCCGTCGAGGAGGCCAAGGCCGCCGGTGCCGAGGGCCCGCGCGCGATGGGCCAGGTCATGAAGATCGTCAATCCGAAGGTGGCCGGCCTCGCCGAGGGAGGCCGGGTCGCCGCCCTCGTCAAGCGGCAGCTGACGGGCAGCTGACCGGACCGCGCGACCGACTGACGCGCGTCACAGCAGAACGGCGGTGGGGGCGCCCCTTTCCAGGGACGCCCCCACCGCCGTATCCACGCGGATCAGCGACTCATCGGAGCCGGCTCGGTCAGCCCACCCAGGGGCAGCCCACCCGGGGTCGGCTCACCCGAAGCCGCCCCCATTGCCGTTCCCGTTGTTCCCGCCGTTCGTCTGACCCTGGATCCAGTTCTCCGGGATGCTGAACTCCGGCGTGGGGAAGGTGGTGTCGCCGTCGGCGCCGCCGATGAAGCCGTCGTCGTTGTCGCCGTCGTCACCATTGCCGTTGTCGTCGTTCCCACCCCCGTTGCCGTTCCCGTTCCCGTTGTCGTTGTCGTCGTCCCCTCGGCCGCGGTCCGGCCGGTCCTCGGGGATGTAGACGCGGTTGAAGTCGGGGTTGGGCTTGCCCTCCAGCGCGCCGGACATCATGTCGCGCCAGATCGGGCCGGGGACCTTGCCGCCGAAGACCTTGGCGTACGGCACCCCGCCGATGGTGATGTTGACCATGCGGCGCTTGTGCGCCGGGTCGCCGACCCACACGGCACCGGCCATGTTCGGGGTGTAGCCCACGAACCAGGCCGCGTAACGGAAGTCCGTCGTACCGGTCTTACCGGCGCTGGGACGGCCGCTGCCGAGGCCGGCCTCCGTGCCCGTACCGTCCTCGACCACACCCCTGAGCAGGGCGTTGATGGTGTCAGCGGTGTTCTCGGACATGGCGCGCGAGCAGGTCGACTTCGGGACCTCCAGCGACTTCGACGTCTCGCCGACCCGCTGGGTGATGGACTCGATGGCGACCGGCGTGCAGTACATCCCGCGCGAGGCGAAGGTCGCGTACGCGTTCGCCATGGTCAGCGGTGACATCTCCTGGGTGCCCAGGGCGATCGACGGGTTCTGGCCCATCTTGGCGCCGTCGGCCCGCTCGACACCCATCTTCTCGGCCATCTCGGTCACCGGGCAGATACCGATGTCCGCGATCATCTGCACGAAGTAGGTGTTGACCGAGAGCGCGGTCGCCTTCTTCATCGAGTACGGGCCGACCTCGGCCTCGTTCTCGTTGGTGAGCGTCGTGCCGTCGGTGTTCACCCAGTTCTTGCCGCCGCAGACCGAGATCGGGCTCGGGTACTCCATCTTGTACGGCGCCGAGTACGACTTCGTCGGGGCCATGCCGTCTTCCAGGGCGGCTGCGGCGACGATCGGCTTGAACGTCGAACCGGGCTGGTAGCCCGCGCCGCCGCCCATGGACTCGTCGACCGACAGGTTGATCGTCGTCTCGTTCTTCTTTATGTCGAGACCGTAGGGCCGCGACTGGCCCATGGCGAGGATCTTGCCGGTGCCGGGCTCCACGATGGTGGCGGCGGTGGCGACCTCGTCCTTCTGGTTGACGTGGTCCTTGATGGAGGCCTGGACCGACTTCTGGGCCTTCGGGTCCATCGTCGTCCGGATCGTCAGACCGCCCTGGTTCCAGATCTTGGCCCGGTCCTCCTTGGTCTTGCCGAAGATCGGGTCGTTCAGGAAGACCTCGCGGACGTAGTCGCAGAAGAAGCCCGCGTTCTTGACGGCCGTGATGCAGCCGTTCTTCGGCTTGCTGATGTCCAGGCCGAGGGGCTTGTCCTTGGCCTTGTCGGCCTCCGCCTGCGAGATGTCACCGACCTCGGCCATGCGCTGCAGCACGATGTTGCGCCGCTTGGTGGCCTCCTGCGGGTCGTTCAGCGGGTCGTACCGGCTGGGCGACTGCACGATGCCTGCGAGGAGGGCGGCCTCCTCGACGTCCAGGTCCTTGGCGGACTTGGAGAAGTAGCGCTGGGAGGCGGCCTCGACGCCGTAGGCCTGCTGACCGAAGAACGTGATGTTCAGGTAGTTCTCGAGGATCTTCTTCTTGCCCAGTTCCTCTTCGAGCTGGATCGCGTACTTCAGCTCGCGGATCTTCCGGCCGAGGGTCTGCTGGGTGGCCTGCTGGACCTTGGTCGGGTCGTCCCCGGCCTCCTCCACCGCGACGTTCTTCACCAGCTGCTGCGTCAGCGTGGACGCGCCCTGGGCGACGCCGCCCTCCTGCGCGTTCCGGTTGACCGCGCGCAGTACGCCCTTCAGGTCGACCGCGCCGTGCTGGTAGAAACGGGCGTCCTCGATGGCGATGATCGCCTGCTGCATGTACGGCGAGATCTCCTTGAGATCGACCACCGTACGGTCACGGCTGTACACCGTGGCGATCGAGTCGCCCTTGCTGTCCAGGATCGTGGTGCGCTGGCTCAGCGGTGGCTGCTTGAGGTTGGCGGGGAGTTCGTCGAACCCCTCGACCGACCCCTTGGCCGCCAGCCCCAGGGCGCCGACCGCGGGCAGCGCGATGCCCGCCATGACGGCACCGGCGAGGACGCTGACACCTAGGAACTTGGCGGCCTGCTGTGTGGGGGACAGACCACCACCCGAGCGCTTGTTTGGCATGAGGGCAGCCTAATCCGTAGTCCTGACCGTTCCGAAGGAGCGGGTGGGTCCAGAGGGGTACGGGTGCCGGATCGTGACATCCGTGATCGTGTCCTCGCTCGCCCATGGGCTGGTCCAGGAGGTGGACGGCGCGGAGACATGAACGAACATGAACGGTTGTCTACGTTCCCATTCGCCGGACACGCGCACAGGCGTTGGCCTAAGCTGCTCTCAACTGTCACAGCCGTAGGCCCTTGTATCAAGTACGTCCAGCGAGCCCGAATCGTTCTGACGTTCTTCCGATTTTTTTCCGGTGCCGTGCCCGAATACGCCTTGTGTGTCATTCGGTGTCCGTTGTGACGCATGTCAACTGTCCCGTTCTGACGGGATAGTCACGTATGTCCTCAGGTCACTCCCGCGGGTGATCTGCCGCTTACGCATAGTCCGTTCGGGCCATTCAAGATTGGGCCCGAAGGGGGTGTTGCGCTGTGCCCACCTTCCGTAACGTCCTCAACTGGCGGCGGTGAATATGCCGCTGCCGCCGTGGGGGAGCCTCGATTCGGGAGAGGACGGCGCCGGTATGGGCTGGGTAACCGACTGGAGTGCGCAGGCTGCCTGCCGCACTACCGATCCGGATGAACTGTTCGTTCAAGGAGCAGCGCAGAACAGGGCCAAGGCGGTGTGCACCGGATGCCCGGTACGCACGGAGTGCCTGGCGGACGCGTTGGACAACCGCGTCGAGTTCGGCGTGTGGGGAGGAATGACGGAGCGCGAGCGCCGCGCACTGCTGCGCAGGCGACCGACCGTCACGTCGTGGCGCAGGCTGCTGGAGACCGCGCGCACGGAGTACGAGCGTGGCGCGGGCATTCTGCCGCTCGACGATGACGAGATGTACGAGAACTACGCGGCGGTGAGCTGAGGCGAGGCCCCTTCCGGGTCACGTCGGTCGAGGGCGCCCTTGAGGTGTCGGCGCGTCGGGCAGGTGTGCCGGCTCTCGGGTGCCCCGAGGCGTGGATCGGTAGCGGTGGTCGGTCGTATGCCAGTCGTCTGCCGGTTCAGTCGTATGCCAGTCGTTTCAGTCGTCCGTCAGTCGTTGTCGGAGGTGGGCAGTTCCGGCCTTATGGCCGCGAGTCGTTCCCCGATGTCCCGCAGACCCGCCAGGTCGTGGACATCGCCGGGCAGCGCGGCCACTTCGGCCACGGCCACCTCGGGATGCAGCGCGGTGAAGCGGTCACGCGTGCGCTGCTCGCGGGAGAGCAGCCGCATCCGCTCGGCGTGCAGCCGGAGCAGGCCTGCCGTCAGCTGTTCCACCGTCCGGTCCGGGGCAGGGGAGCCGTCCTGGGTACCGGTCGTTGCGGGAGATTCTGGGCCGTCTGGACTGCCTGGACTTCCTTGACTGTCTGGACTGCCTTGGCTGTCTGAACTGCCGTACGTGTCGGGAGAGTTACGAACTGCTTTCCCGTCCCCCTGATCCACAATGCGGGGCTCGTCAAGATTTTCCGCGGCGGCGAGCGCGCGCTCGGCGGACAGCTGGGCCGCGCCGCTGCCATGGACGCGGTTCAGCACCAGCCCGGCCAGCGGCATGTCCTCGGCCGCCAGCCGCTCCACGAAGTACGCCGCCTCACGCAGCGCGTCCCGCTCCGGCGCGGCCACCACCAGGAAGGCCGTACCGGGCGCCTGGAGCAGCTTGTACGTGGCGTCCGCGCGCGTACGGAAGCCGCCGAACATGGAGTCCATGGCGGCCACGAACGTCTGCACGTCCTTCAGCAGTTGACCGCCGAGCAGCTTCCCCAGGGCGCCCGTCATCATCGACATGCCGACGTTCAGGAACTTCATACCGGCCCGCCCGCCGACCTTCGCCGGAGCCAGCAGCACCCGGATCAGCTTGCCGTCGAGGAACGAACCGAGCCGCTTCGGGGCGTCCAGGAAGTCCAGCGCCGAGCGGGACGGCGGGGTGTCGACGATGATCAGGTCCCACTCGTCCCGGGCCCGCAGCTGGCCCAGCTTCTCCATCGCCATGTACTCCTGCGTGCCCGCGAAGCCCGCCGAGAGCGACTGGTAGAAGGGGTTGCCCAGGATCGCGGAGGCCCGTTCGGGGTCCGCGTGCGCCTCGACGATCTCGTCGAACGTGCGCTTCATGTCGAGCATCATGGCGTGCAGTTCGCCGTCCCCGTCGATGCCCTTCACCCGGCGCGGGGTGTTGTCCAGCGAGTCGATGCCCATGGACTGGGCGAGCCGCCGGGCCGGGTCGATGGTGAGCACGACCACCTTGCGACCGCGCTCGGCGGCCCGCACCCCGAGCGCCGCCGCCGTGGTCGTCTTGCCCACACCGCCGGCACCGCAGCACACCACGATGCGCGTGCCCGGGTCGTCGAGCAGCGGATCCACCGCGAGCAGTCCGGGCGCGCTCATCGCGCGGTGTCCGTCGGGGGAGGAGGCCGAATCGTGCGTGGCGGCCGGGTCCGGAGTCATGAGATCCCTTGCTGACGCAGTTCCTTGGCCAGTTCGTACAGGCCCGCCAGGTCCATTCCCTCGGCGAGCAGCGGCAGTTCGTGCAACGGCAGGCCCTGCTCGCCCAGCACGCCCCGCTGTTCGTGCTCCAGCGTGTACCGCTCGGCGTACTCCTCGGCCTGCGCGAGGAGCGGATCCACCAGGCGCTCGGCGGTGCCGCCGCGCCGCGCGCCGCCCAGACCCGCCGCGGACAGGGACTTGGCGACGGCCGTACGCGGCACCGCGCGCGCGAACTCCAGCTCGTCGGCGTCCAGCAGCTCGGGCCGCACCATGTTGACGATGATCCGTCCCACCGGCAGCTTCGCGGCCCGCAGCTCGGCGATGCCGTCCGCTGTCTCCTGGACGGGCATCTCCTCCAGCAGCGTCACCAGATGCACGGCCGTCTCCGGGGACTTCAGGACCCGCATGACGGCCTGGGCCTGATTGTGTATCGGGCCGATCTTGGCGAGGCCCGCCACCTCGTCGTTGACGTTCAGGAAGCGGGTGATGCGCCCGGTGGGCGGCGCGTCCATCACCACGTAGTCGTACGTGAACCGCCCGCTCTTCTCCTTGCGGCGCACCGCCTCGCAGGCCTTGCCGGTCAGCAGCACGTCCCGCAGACCCGGCGCGATGGTGGTCGCGAAGTCGATGGCGCCGAGCTTCTTCAGGGCCCGGCCCGCGCTGCCGAGCTTGTAGAACATCTGGAGGTAGTCCAACAGGGCCAGTTCGGGGTCGATGGCCAGCGCGTACACCTCCCCGCCCCCGGGAGCCACCGCGATCTTCCGCTCCTCGTACGGCAGTGCCTCCGCCTCGAAGAGCTGTGCGATGCCTTGTCTGCCCTCGACCTCGACCAGGAGGGTGCGCTTCCCCTCGGTCGCGAGGGCGAGCGCGAGTGCGGCGGCGACCGTGGTCTTTCCGGTCCCGCCCTTGCCGCTGACGACCTGGAGCCTGCTCACGTATTCGAGCCTAACCAGTCCGCGCGCGGCATACGCGGGAGGCTGTGGACAACTTGTGCGGAACCGTGCCGGACGGCGGCGGCCGGGCAGCGGATAAAGTCGGCCGCATGACCAAGTGGGAATACTCAACCGTGCCGCTGCTCGTCCACGCCACGAAGCAGATTCTGGACACCTGGGGCGAGGACGGCTGGGAGCTCGTCCAGGTCGTTCCCGGGCCGAACAACCCCGAGCAGCTGGTGGCCTACCTGAAGCGGCCCAAGCCGTGAGCGCCGTCGAGGCGAAGCTCGCGGAACTCGGACTGAGGCTGCCCGAGGTGGTCCCGCCGCTCGCCGCGTACCAGCCCGCCGTCCAGAGCGGTGTGTACGTGTACACCGCCGGGCAGCTGCCCATGGTGGACGGCAAGCTGCCCGTCACCGGCAAGGTGGGCGCCGAGGTCACCCCCGAGGAGGCCAGGGAACTCGCCCGCACCTGCGCGCTGAACGCCCTCGCGGCCGTCAAGTCCGTGGCGGGCGACCTGGACCGCGTCGCGCGCGTGGTGAAGGTCGTCGGCTTCGTCGCCTCCGCCTCCGACTTCACGGGCCAGCCCGCCGTGCTGAACGGCGCGAGCGAACTCCTGGGCGCCGTCTTCGGCGACAAGGGCGTCCACGCGCGCAGCGCGGTCGGCGTGGCGGTCCTGCCGCTGGACGCGCCCGTAGAGGTGGAGCTCCAGGTGGAGCTGACCACCGCGTAGGCCCGCCAAGATCGCGGAGGCTCACTCGAACATCCGCCCGTGACGAGTTAGCCTCCGCCCATGGCAAACGGGCAGTGGTACCCAGCCGAGTGGCCGGACCGCATCCGCGCACTCGCGGCCGGCACGCTGACACCGGTGACCCCCAGGCGGGCCGCCACCGTCATGCTGCTCAAGGACACGGCCGACACCCCGGTCGTGCACATGCTGCGCAGACGCGCCTCCATGGCTTTCGCCGGGGGCGCGTACGCCTATCCGGGCGGCGGCGTGGACCCGCGCGACGACGACCGGCAGATCCGCTGGGCGGGCCCCACGCGCGCGTGGTGGGCGTCCCGGCTCGGCGTCGACGAGACCGACGCCCAGGCGATCGTCTGCGCGGCCGTGCGGGAGACGTACGAGGAGGCCGGTGTCCTGCTCGCCGGGCCCGGCGCCGACACGGTGGTCGGCGACACCACGGGCGACGACTGGGAGGCGGACCGCGCGGCGGTGGCCGCCCGGGAGCTGTCCTTCGCGGAGTTCCTGGACCGCAGAGGCCTGGTCCTGCGATCGGACCTGCTGGGCGCCTGGGCCCGCTGGATCACCCCCGAGTTCGAGTCCCGCCGCTACGACACCTGGTTCTTCGTGGCCGCCCTCCCGCAGGGCCAGCGCACCCGCAACGCCTCCACGGAGGCCGACCGCACGGTGTGGATCCGCCCCGGGGAGGCGGCGGACGGCTACGACAAGGGCGAACTGCTGATGATGCCGCCCACCATCGCGACGCTGCGCCGCCTCGCGGAGTACGGCACGGCCGCCGACGCGCTGGCCGCCGCACCCGCCCGCGACCTGACCCCCGTCCTCGCCGAGGCCCGCCTGGAGGGCGACGACGTGGTCCTCTCCTGGCCCGGCCACGAGGAGTTCACCAAGCGCATATCGGCCGCCGGGGGCACCCCGTGACGGGCCCCGTGGGGTGCCGGAGGACCGGGGCCCCACCCTGTCGTGCGCCCCGCACCCCGTCACGGGCCCTCCGCGCCGCCCCGCGCCCCTCCGACACCCCGCCCGACCCGCTGGAAGGCACCCCCGCATGACCGACGCAGCAGCCCTCCCCGGCCAGCCCAGGGGCGGCGTCCTGTCGGGGCCCGCCACCGCGCGCGCGGTCAACGTGCTCGCGCCGAACGCCTCCGTGATGACGCTGGACGGGACCAACACCTGGATCGTGTCCGAGCCGGACTCCGACCTCGCGGTCGTGATCGACCCCGGCCCGCTGGACGACGTCCACCTGCGCGACGTCGTCGCCACGGCGGAGGAGGCCGGCAAGCGGGTCGCCCTGACCCTGCTCACGCACGGACACCCGGACCACGCGGAGGGCGCCGCCCGCTTCGCCGAGCTGACCGGGACGAACGTACGGGCCCTCGACCCTGCGCTGCGGCTCGGCGACGAAGGACTGGGCGCCGGAGACGTCATCGCGCTCGGCGGCCTGGAACTCCGCGTCGTCCCCACCCCCGGCCACACCGCCGACTCGCTCTGCTTCCACCTCCCGGCCGACCGGGCCGTCCTGACGGGCGACACCGTCCTCGGACGCGGTACGACGGTCGTGGCCCACCCCGACGGCCGCCTCGGCGACTATCTCGACTCCCTGCGCCGCCTCAGGTCCCTCACGGTCGACGACGGCGTCCACACCGTCCTCCCCGGTCACGGCCCCGTCCTGGACGACGCCCAGGGCGCCGTCGAGTTCTACCTCGCCCACCGCGCCCACCGGCTCGCCCAGGTGGAGACGGCGGTCGAGAACGGCCACCGCGCCCCCGACCAGGTCGTCGCCCACGTCTACGCGGACGTCGACCGCTCCCTGTGGCCCGCCGCGGAACTCTCGGTACGCGCGCAGTTGGAGTACCTGACCGAGCACGGCCTGATCTGACGACCCGATCCGACCCGGGTCTCTGCCGGTCACCCGTCGATCGCCGGCCGAGACCCTCTGGACGGCCGCCTCCGGGGTCACGGCAGTCCGAACGGTCTCCCGGGCCTCAGAGGCCTCCCAACCCTCAGAGAACCCCCTCCAGGGGATTTCCAGAGGCCGTTTCCCTCACTGTTCTCCCGGACGTGGCGCTTTGACGCCGTGCACGCGCGCGTACTCCTCGGCCAGCCAGGGGGCGAGGTCGTCCAGGTAGGACCGCAGCAAGTCGGCACGGGGACCCGGCTCGTACCCGGCCACGGCGGCATCGCGCAGCTGCGCGGCGCGCTCGGGGTAGTACTCGCCGAATACCTCCGCCATCTCGTGCAGATCGCTCGTCCAGCCGTTCCAGCGGGGCATGACCAGGGTGAACCCGGTGCGGACGAGTCGCCGGGAGCAGCCGCGCACGAGCGTCCGCAGGGCATTGTCGTCGGTGGCCTCCGCGACCCGCTGCCGCCAGCGCGGCAGGGCCAGCGCGAGGTCGCCGTTGGTCTCGCGCGCGAGGAGGGACGTCGGCCGGTAGCGGGGCAGCTCCTCCGCCAGGTCCTCGCCCAGCAGGGGAGTGCACAGACAGGCCACGAACCAGCCCAGGTCGTACCGCTCCAGGTCGCTGAGCACCTGAGCCCGGCCGACCAGCAGCGTCCCGCCCCCGTCGATCTGGGGGAACTCCTTGTCCAAGGCCTCGTCCAGCGCCCGCGCCGCCGCCCGGTCCGCCTCCGTGGGCTCCCCGCGCAACGCCACCAGAAGATCGAGATCGCTCCGCCCGGGACGAGCCGTACCCCGGGGGATCGATCCATAGAGGTACGCACTGTGCAATTGCGGCCCGAACACGTTCAAAACCCGCTCCCGAGCCGCCGCGACCACCGGCCGAAAGCCCTCACTGACCCGCCCGAGCGCGCCTTCCCTCTCGATGAACCCCTGCCGGTCCAGCCCTCTTGAACGCCCGCTTCCCACCATGCGATCACTGTGCCGGGAGGGCGGAGCGGGGGCACGTGATTAATTTCGGGCCCATGAGCCGCTTGGCTGGGTCCGGGGCGAAGCCCCGTGAGGGCGCGGCGCACACACCGCACGCAGGCGAGGCGAAAACCCGAAGGGGCCCGCCCCGAGACCGGGACGAACCCCATCGGCGTACTGACGTACCACTGCGAAGGGCCACCAGAACCAGGGCCCGAACCGGCGTACGGGCTCAACCGCCGTACGACCGTCCCCGCGTCAGCGCGACCGCTTCGCCAGCCGCTCCACGTCCAGCAGAATCACCGCACGGGCCTCCAGCCGCAGCCATCCCCGCTGCGCGAAGTCCGCCAGGGCCTTGTTCACGGTCTCCCGCGACGCCCCGACCAGCTGGGCCAGCTCCTCCTGCGTGAGGTCGTGCACCACGTGGATGCCTTCCTCCGACTGCACACCGAATCGCCGCGAGAGGTCCAGCAGCGCACGGGCGACCCGCCCGGGAACGTCTGAGAACACGAGGTCGGACATCTGGTCGTTGGTCTTCCGCAGCCGCCGCGCGACCGCGCGCAGCAGCGCCGCGGCCACCTCGGGGCGCGCGTTCAGCCAGGGCTGGAGGTCGCCGTGGCCGAGGCCGAGCAGCTTGACCTCGGTCAGCGCGGTGGCGGTCGCCGTCCGCGGACCCGGGTCGAACAGCGACAGTTCGCCGATCAGCTCACCGGGGCCGAGCACGGCCAGCATGTTCTCGCGGCCGTCGGGCGACGCGCGGTGCAGCTTGACCTTGCCTTCGGTCACCACATAGAGGCGGTCACCTGGGTCGCCCTCGTGGAAGAGAGCGTCACCGCGCGCGAGAGTCACCTCACTCATGGAGGCGCGGAGCTCCGCGGCCTGCTCGTCATCGAGCGCCGCGAAGAGCGGGGCGCGCCGCAGAACGTCGTCCACGAGTTCTCTCCTTGTCGACCTGCTCAGGGGATCTTGCTCCCCGTACTACCAGGGGACCGTGTTCCCCATCTTGCCGGACGGTCCAAACAGTGTGATCTGTCACAAGGATGCCGCACACATGTCCCGGGGTAAGCGTCAGGGGTCCAATTGGGGGCCGATCTTCTGGGCCCGGGGCGGATGTCGGTGCCGGGCTCTAGGCTGGCCGGGTGTCCAAATCGCCGGTGAGAGCACAGGCCGAGGGGGCTGGGCGCGTGGCGGTACGGCGTGATTCCGCTGTGGGCGAACAGCGCCCCACGGGAGCGAACAAAACGGCAAAGGCGACGAAGGTGTCCGATCCAGCAGCGGCGGAGAAACCCGCCCAGAAGACCACGAACCCGGCGAAGAAGGCCGCATCGGTGAGAAAGGCCTCCCCGGCCCGGAAGACGGCGGCGAAGAAGACGGCCTCCGCGCGGAAGCCGACCTCCGCGCGGAAGCCGGTCGCCACGACCGCGCCCGCTCCCGCGACCGAGTCCCACACCGCCCTGGTCCGTCGAGCCCGCCGTATCAACCGCGAACTCGCCGAGGTGTACCCGTACGCGCACCCGGAGTTGGACTTCGAGAACTCCTTCCAGCTGATCGTGGCGACGGTCCTGTCCGCGCAGACGACGGACCTGCGGGTCAACCAGACGACACCGACGCTCTTCGCGAAGTACCCCACCCCCGAGGACCTGGCCGGGGCCGACCCCGAGGTGGTCGAGGAGATCCTGCGGCCCTGCGGATTCTTCCGGGCCAAGACGAAGTCGGTGATAGGGCTGTCGAAGGCCCTGGTGGAGAACCACGGCGGTGAGGTCCCCGGCCGTCTCGAAGACCTCGTCAAGCTGCCCGGCGTCGGTCGCAAGACCGCCTTCGTCGTGCTCGGCAACGCCTTCGGTCGGCCCGGCATCACCGTGGACACCCACTTCCAGCGGCTCGTACGACGCTGGAAGTGGACCGAGGCGACCGACCCCGACAAGATCGAGACGGCCGTCGGCGCGCTTTTCCCGAAGAGCGAGTGGACGATGCTGTCGCACCACGTGATCTTCCACGGCCGCCGTATCTGCCACGCCCGGAAACCGGCCTGCGGCGCCTGCCCCATCGCCCCGCTCTGCCCGGCGTTCGGCGAGGGCGAGACCGATCCGGAGAAGGCCGCGAAGCTCCTGAAGTACGAGAAGGGCGGCTTCCCCGGCCAGCGCCTCAACCCCCCGCAGTCCTACCTCGACGCGGGCGGCATTCCGGCCCGGCCCCTGGGGGCCGCCGGATGACGGACCGCGCGAACCGACCCGGCACGTACGCCACCGCGCGCGCCCGCTCCCGCGCGCACCCGCTCCACCCCGGTTCCCGCCACCCGCACGAGGGACGCGCGGCCCGAGCGGAACGATCAGCGGTCCCCCGGGCGTTGGGACCGAGAGAACGACGGGGGTGGCTATGACAGGCGCGAGCCGGACGGACGGCGACACGGACACCGACAGCGGGCACCGCGCACGAGGCGGGCAGGTGGTCCTGGACAAGGCGGGCCTGCCCACCTGGCTGGACCCGGTGGTGCGCGCCGCCGAGACGATCGAGCCGCTGCAACTGAGCCGCTTCCTGCCGCCGGAGAACGGCTCGGGACGGCAGTCGGCGGTCCTGATCCTGTTCGGCGACGGCACGGACGGGCCCGAGCTGCTGCTCATGGAGCGCGCCGGCTCGCTCCGATCGCACGCGGGGCAGCCGTCGTTCCCCGGCGGCGCCCTCGACCCCGAGGACGGCGACCCGGGGACCGACGGCCCGCTGCGCGCCGCCCTGCGCGAGGCCGAGGAGGAGACCGGCCTCGACCCCGCCGGAGTCCAGCTCTTCAGCGTGCTGCCCAAGCTGTACATCCCGGTCAGCGGCTTCGTCGTGACCCCCGTCCTCGGCTGGTGGCGGCGGCCGACGCCGGTCCGGGTGGTGGATCCGAACGAGACGGCCCGCGTCTTCACCGTCCCCGTGGCGGATCTCACGGATCCGGCCAACAGAGCCACCGCCATTCACCCCCGGGGCTACGCAGGACCGGCATTTCTGGTCGAATCGGCCCTGGTGTGGGGCTTCACGGCCGGAGTGATCGACCGTCTGCTGCACTACGCGGGCTGGGAGCGCCCCTGGGACCGTGAGAAGCAGGTCCCGCTCGACTGGCGCTCATGACAGGGTGTCTGCCGTGCTGCGTCTTTTGGGGCTTGTTGTGTCTCCCGCCGCCGCGCGGCGGACCGGACCCCCGGGCCGGCCTGTAGTGATCGCGAAGTGACGAGGCGAGGCTTGAAGCGGTGAACGTGCTGGACATCCTGTTGCTGGTAGCCGCCGTCTGGTTCGCGATCGTGGGCTACCGACAGGGCTTCGTCGTCGGCATCCTCTCGGTGATCGGCTTCCTCGGCGGCGGACTCGTCGCGGTCTACGTCCTGCCCGTCATCTGGGACTGGATGACCGACAACTCCGAGGTCAGCACGGCCGCCGCCGTCGTCGCGGTGGTCATCGTGATCGTCTGCGCATCGGTCGGCCAGGCCCTGACCACCCACCTCGGCAACAAACTGCGCCGGTACATCACCTGGTCCCCGGCCCGTGCCCTGGACGCCACCGGCGGCGCCCTCGTCAATGTCGTCGCGATGCTCCTGGTCGCCTGGCTGATCGGTTCCGCACTCGCCGGAACGACTCTGCCGACGCTCGGCAAGGAGGTCCGCAACTCCCGGGTGCTCCAGGGCGTGGCGACGGCCCTGCCCAACCAGGCGGACACCTGGTTCGCGGACTTCTCCTCGGTCCTCACCCAGAACGGCTTCCCCCAGGTCTTCAGCCCGTTCTCGAACGAGCCGATCACCGAGGTCCAGCCCCCCGACCCGGCGCTGGCGAGCAGCCCGGTCGCCCAGCGCGCCAAGCGATCCATCGTCAAGGTCATGGGCACCGCCCAGAGTTGCGGCAAGGTCCTCGAAGGCACCGGCTTCGTCTTCGGCGAGCGCCGGGTCATGACCAACGCGCACGTGGTCGGCGGAGTCGACGAACCCACCGTCCAGATCGGCGGCGAGGGCCGCAAGTACGACGCCAAGGTCGTCCTCTACGACTGGGAGCGCGACATCGCCGTCCTGGACGTGCCGGGCCTGAAGGCACCCGTGCTGGAGTTCACCACCAAGGACGCCGCCGGCAGCGACGACGCGATCGTCGCGGGCTTCCCGGAGAACGGCGCGTACGACGTCCGCCCCGCGCGCGTGCGCGGGCGCATCACGGCCAACGGCGCCGACATCTACAAGCGCGGCACCGTCCACCGCGACGTCTACTCGCTCTACGCGACCGTCCGCCAGGGCAACTCCGGCGGCCCGCTGCTCACACCCGAGGGCAAGGTCTACGGCGTGGTCTTCGCGAAGTCCCTCGACGACCCGGACACGGGGTACGCCCTCACCGCGGACGAGGTCGAGGAGGACATCGTCAAGGGCCGTACGGCCAACCAGCAGGTGGACAGCGACAGCTGCGCGCTCTGAGGCCGGGCGGGGCCGGTGCGGTGAGGTTCTGGGGAGGCTGCCCCGGGCAGGTCAGGGGCGGGGATGGCGCAGCCGGGCCGAGACCCAGCGGGCCCGGCGGCGCAGGATGCGCGGAATGCCCAGCCGGGGATCCGTGCCCTGCAGCTGCGGGGCGCCCCGCTGATGGGAGCTCGGGCCCGCGGCCGAGCGGCGGTTGCGTGCTGCGTCACTGTAGTCGTGCGTCCAGCCCATACCCCGACGTGTGCCCCCGCCCCAAGGTCGATAACCGCCCCCACGCCCCCCAATTGGCCTATGCGCCGGGCAAGTGGCTGTTCGAGGAACAGGCGTTCACGTCCGGATAGCGGGCGACCCGGCCGGACTCACCGGTCGGCCTCGACGACCGGGCTCACCGGTCGGGCTCGGGGTCCTTCAGCCAGTTGA
Source organism: Streptomyces phaeolivaceus (assembly GCF_009184865.1). Lineage (NCBI taxonomy): Bacteria > Bacillati > Actinomycetota > Actinomycetes > Kitasatosporales > Streptomycetaceae > Streptomyces > Streptomyces phaeolivaceus. The sequence goes on from NZ_CP045096.1 coordinate 5,782,273, forward strand.
TGAGTTCGGCCGAGAACGCCACCGGGTCCTCCTCGTGCGGGAAGTGTCCCAGACCGTCGAACAGCCGCCAACGGTACGGCGCTTCGACGTACTCCCCGGACCCGGCCGCGCTCCGGGTGCGCATCACCGGGTCGAGCGAACCGTGCAGATGGAGGGTGGGCACCCGCACCGGCCGCTTCATCCGGCGGTTGAACTGGATGCCGTCCGGGCGGGCCATCGACCGGACCATCCACCGGTACGGCTCGATCGAGCAGTGCGCCGTCGACGGGATGCACATGGCCCGCTGGTACGCCTCCACTGCCTCGTCGTCGGGCAGCTTCGGCCCCGACCAGTCCCGGACGAGCCGGCCGACCAGGGCGCCGTCGTCGGCGGTGAGTTGCCGCTCGGGGATCCAGGGCCGCTGGAATCCCCAGATGTAGGAGCCCGCCGAGGTCTGCTTGACGTCGGAGAGCATCGCCGAGCGCCAGCGCCTCGGGTGCGGCATCGAGGAGACCACGAGCCGCCGTACGAGCTTGGGGCGCATCACGGCCGCCGTCCACGCCAGATAGCCGCCCAGGTCATGGCCGACCAGCGCGGCGTCGGGCTCGCCGAGGGAGCGTACGACCCCGGTGATGTCGAGGGCGAGGTTCGCCGGGTCGTAGCCCCGGGGGGTGCGGTCGCTGCCGCCGACCCCGCGCAGGTCCATGGCCACGGCCCGGAAGCCCGCGTCGGCGAGGGCGACCAACTGGTGCCGCCAGGTCCACCAGAACTGCGGGAAGCCGTGCAGCAGCAGCACCAGCGGTCCGTCGCCGACCTCGGCGATGTGGAAGCGCGCGCCGTTGGCGGCCACGTCCCGGTGGATCAGCTCCTTGGCGCCGGGCACGTCGAGCCGTACGGGAGACGCGGGCTGATTCGAGGGGGCGGCCGGGGCGGTCACGGGGTCGGTCATGACGTCGAGCGTGCCACAGCCTCGACGGCGTCGTCGGCCGGGGCGGGCCGACGGGGGTGCGGCTTGGCGTTCTGCAGCACGCCCGCCGTCTCCTTCATGGACGCGGCGACCTTCTGCGGGCCCTGCCCCTTCTTGGCCTTCTTCGAGAAGACCACGCCGATGAGCGTCAGCACGAGGGCGACCAGGACGTTCGCCGCGAACGACAGCAGGAAGCAGATCGCCAGGTTCCAGTCGCTCCAGGTGCGGATGCCGTACGCCAGGGCGAAGCTCAGCATCGGCAGGGAGAAGATCAGCACCGCGACGGCCGCGGTGAACGCCCCGCCGCCGATCACGCCTCGCTTGACGTCCTGCCGCAGCTGGGCCTTGGCCAGCGCGATCTCGTCGTGCACCAGCGCGGACATCTCGGCCGTCGCCGAGGCGAACAACTGGCCGACACTGCGTTCGGCTCCGACCGGGCTGCCGTCGGGTGCGCTCATCGGGGTCTCCCTCATATGCGTTTGTACGGTCCTGTCTACGGTCCTGTCAGATCATGCCGGACTGTCGTCGCCGTCGCCTGCCCCGCCCGCCACTTCGGCAAGCCTGCGATGCTCGGCGGCCTTGCGTTCGTAGATCTCGGCCATGCGCAGGTGATAAGCCGGGTCGTCCTGTTCGTAGATGTCGGGGATGCCGTCGAGGTCGTCGTCGCGCTCCTCGGCGGCCCACAGGGCCTGGTACTTGGCGTTGCGCAGCTTCAACAGGACGGTAGCCAGGACCGCCGCGACGAGCGAACCGGTGAGGACGGCCGCCTTGACGCCGTCGGTGAGCACCGGGTCGCCCTCGAAGGCCAGTTCACCGATGAGCAGCGACACGGTGAAGCCGATACCGGCGAGCGAGGCGACCGCGAAGACGTCCGGCCAGACCAGGTCCTCGGAGAGCGTGGCCCGGGTGAAGCGGGCGGTCAGCCAGGTCCCGCCGAAGATTCCGATCGCCTTGCCCACGACCAGCCCGAGCACCACCCCGAGCGTCTCCGGCTCGGTGAACACCCTCCCCAGCGCACTGCCCGACACCGCGACCCCCGCGCTGAACAGGGCGAACAGCGGCACGGCGAGACCGGCCGACAGGGGGCGCACGAGGTGCTCGATGTGCTCACCGGGGGAGCGCTCCTCGCCTTCGCGCCGGGTGCAGCGCAGCATGAGCCCCATCGCGACACCGGCGACGGTGGCGTGCACCCCGCTGTTGTACATCAGCGCCCAGACGACGAGCGCGAGCGGAAGGTACACGTACCACCCGCGCACGCCCTTCCTGAGCAGGAGCCAGAAGACGGCGAGCGCGGCGAACGCGCCGCCGAGCGCGGCGAAGTCGAGATCGTCGGTGAAGAACACCGCGATGATCAGGATCGCGCACAGGTCGTCGACGACGGCGAGGGTGAGCAGAAAGGCCCGCAGCGCGTTCGGCAGGGAGGTGCCGATGACGGCGAGCACGGCCAGCGCGAAGGCGATGTCGGTCGCCGTGGGCACTGCCCAGCCGGTCAGATCGCCGCCACCGGTGAGGTTGGTGAGCGTGTAGACGAGCGCCGGTACGGCCATGCCGCACAGCGCGGCGACCACGGGCAGCGCGGCCGTCCTGCGGTCCTTGAGGTCACCGGCGACCAGTTCGCGCTTGAGTTCGATGCCGGCGACGAAGAAGAAGACCGCGAGGAGCCCGTCGGCAGCCCAGTGCGCCACGGACAGGTTCAGGCCGAGCGTTTCCGGGCCGAAGTGGAAGTCGCTGACGCTCTCGTAGCTGTCGTGCAGCGCGGGGACGTTGACCCAGACCAGTGCGGTGATCGCGGCCAGGAGCAGCAGTACACCGCCGAGGGTCTCCGTGCGCAGCGCGTCCGCCACGAAGGTCCGCTCGGGCAGCGAGAGCCGGTTGAGGACCTTGCGGGTGGGGGTGGAGCGGGACGCGGTCACGGTGGGGACCTCCGGTCGGTGGACAGCATGGATCGCTTGCCGACCAGACTTCCCGGCGCACCTTTTGTCACTTTAGCCAAGGGGCACCCGGTGTGCTCGACGCCGGGTGCCCCTTGGGGGTCGTTCGTGGTGGGTCAGTCCTCGCTGGGCGCCGCCGGCAGCTTTGCCTGGATCAGGTCCATCACCGTGGAGTCGGTGAGCGTCGTGACGTCACCGAGCTGCCGGTTCTCCGCCACGTCCCGCAGCAGTCGCCGCATGATCTTCCCGGAGCGGGTCTTCGGCAGCTCCTGCACCGGCAGGATCCGCTTCGGCTTGGCGATCGGGCCGAGGGTGGCGCCGACGTGGTTGCGGAGGTCGGCGACGAGGCCCTCGTCCTCGGCGTTCGCCGTGCCGCGCAGGATCACGAACGCCACGATCGCCTGGCCGGTGGTCTCGTCCGCAGCGCCGACCACGGCCGCCTCGGCCACGGACGGGTGCGAGACGAGCGCGGACTCCACCTCGGTGGTCGAGATGTTGTGGCCCGACACGAGCATCACGTCGTCGACCCGCCCGAGGAGCCAGATGTCCCCGTCCTCGTCCTTCTTCGCCCCGTCACCGGCGAAGTACTTGCCCTCGAACCGCGACCAGTAGGTGTCGAGGAACCGCTGGTCGTCGCCCCAGATGGTGCGCAGCATCGACGGCCACGGCTCGGTGAGGACGAGATAGCCACCGCCGCCGTGGGGCACCTCGTTGGCCTCGTCGTCGACGACCGTGGCGGAGATGCCCGGCAGCGGTGTCTGCGCCGAACCCGGCTTGGTGGAGGTCACCCCCGGCAGCGGCGAGATCATCATCGCGCCGGTCTCGGTCTGCCACCAGGTGTCCACGATCGGGGTCGCGTCGCCGCCGATGTGCTTGCGGTACCAGATCCACGCCTCGGGGTTGATCGGCTCACCGACGGACCCGAGGACACGCAGGGAGGACAGGTCGAACTTCGCGGGGATGTCGTCGCCCCACTTCATGAACGTACGGATGGCCGTGGGCGCCGTGTAGAGGATCGTCACCCCGTACTTCTGCACGATCTCCCAGAACCGCCCCTGGTGCGGGGTGTCGGGCGTGCCCTCGTACATGACCTGTGTCGCGCCGTTCGCCAGCGGCCCGTAGACGATGTACGAGTGGCCGGTGACCCAGCCGACGTCGGCCGTGCACCAGTACACGTCCGTCTCCGGCTTCAGGTCGAAGACGGAGTGGTGGGTGTACGACGTCTGTGTGAGGTAGCCGCCGGAGGTGTGCAGGATGCCCTTGGGCTTCCCCGTGGTGCCGGACGTGTACAGGATGAACAGCGGGTGCTCGGCCCCGAACGGCTGCGGGGTGTGTTCGCTGCTCTGCCGGTCGACGATCTCGTGCCACCACACGTCACGGGAGTCGTCCCACGCGACGTCCTGGCCGGTGCGGCGGACGACGAGGACATGCTCGACATTGCCCGCCTTGGCGACCGCCTCGTCCACGGCCGGCTTGAGCGCGGACGGCTTGCCGCGCCGGTAGCCGCCGTCGGAGGTGATGACCACCTTGGCGTCGGCGTCCTGGATACGGGTCGCGAGCGCGTCCGCGGAGAAGCCGCCGAACACGACGGAGTGCGCGGCGCCGATCCGGGCGCAGGCGAGCATCGCCACGGCCGTCTCCGGGATCATCGGCATATAGACCGCGACCCGGTCGCCCGCCTGGACACCCAGCTCCAGCAGGGCGTTGGCGGCCTTGCTCACCTCGTCCTTGAGTTCGGCGTAGGTGACGGTCCGATCGTCCCCGGGCTCGCCCTCGAAGTGGATGGCGACCCGGTCGCCGTTCCCGGCCTCGACATGCCGGTCCACGCAGTTGTACGCGACGTTCAGCTCGCCGTCGGCGAACCACTTGGCGAACGGCGGGTTCGACCAGTCCAGCGTCTCGGTCGGCTCCTTGGCCCAGGTCAGCCGCCGGGCCTGAGCCGCCCAGAAGCCGAGCCTGTCAGCCCTGGCCCGCTCGTACGCCTCGGCCGTGACGTTGGCGTTCTCGGCCAGGTCAGCGGGCGGCGCGAAGCGTCGCTCCTCCTTCAAGAGGTTGGCCAGGCTTTCGTTGCTCACGACATCTCCCTTGCGGTGCTTTGCCGGGGCGACTGTTGTGTCCCAGGCCACAGCTCATCAGACCGCGACCCCCGATGACAAGGGGCTTCGTCTAGATTGGTTTAGACCTGTGGACGGGTGGCCTGTGGCCAGGACGCCACCCGTTCCCACGGACCGGGAGGGAAATCGGTTCACGCGCGCGTGCCGTGCAGGACCGTCCCGGTCGGATCGGCCGGACCCGTCGTCACGCTCGTCCCGGCTGCCCTGGTCGCCCCGGAGACCCGGTCGAAGACTCCGCTTTCGGGTGTCCCTTCTGTGAGCAGATACGCCTGGGCCTCGCCCACATGGAAGTACATCCCGTGCAGTTCGAGCGCTCCCGCGCGCAGGGCCCGGGTGACGGACTCGTGGGCTCTCAGATGCTCCAGCTGCTGGATGACGTTGGTCAGGCAGAGCTGTTCGACGGCGTCGGCCGGTTCGCGGCCGGCGAGGCGTGCCCAGGGGCGGTTCTTGTCGGTCGCCCGGTCCAGACTCGGACGGCCGTGCCGCAGCCAGCGCTTGAGAGGGGTCTGCGCGCCGTGCGGATCGGCCTTGAGCAGGGCCTGCATCGCACCGCAGCCGGAGTGCCCGCAGACCGTGATGGACCGTACGTTCAGCACCTCCACCGCGTACTCGATCGCCGCCGCCACCGAGTCGTCGCCGCTCTCCTCACCGGGCCGCGGGACGAGGTTGCCGACATTGCGGACGACGAAGAGGTCGCCGGGGCCGCTCGATGTGATCATCGAGGTGACGAGCCGGGAGTCGGCGCAGGTCAGGAAGAGCTGCGAGGGCTGCTGTCCCTCGCGCGCGAGGCGGGCCAGCTCACCGCGCACCAGCGGGGCGGTGTTGCGCTGGAAGGCGCTGAGGCCGCGCGCCAGCTGATGGCCGTTCGGCCCCTCGGCGGCCTCCTCCTCGGGTGTGCCGGCGGTCGGGGTGGCCGGGGCCTCGCACTGGTGGTTGCGCCAGGGCGTCCAGGGCCGGCAGCGGCAGCCGGCCGCCGAGGCACCCGCGGGTTCGGCGATACGGGTGCCGGTGCGGCCGGTGATCTCCACGGAGCCGCCGCGCGCGTGGTGCGCGTGCTGCCAGTCCTGCAGCGACTCGTACGCCGCGTGGTCCATGAACGACCCGTCCAACTCCACGACGACGGTGGCCCCCTGGGGCACCTGGTGCAGGGCGCGGCTGAGGCGGGGCACGGCGAGGAACGTCAACTGGCCGCGTACATGGACGTGATGGACCCCTTCCCGCTCGTCGTGGGTGATACGGGTGCGGGTGAGGCGGTGCAGGGCGACGCCGACGGCCACGGCGATGCCGAGCGCGACACCCTCCAGGACGCCGAAGACGACGACACCGAGGGTGGTGACGGCGTAGACCAGCACCTCGCGGTGGCGGGTGACCGTACGGATGTGGTGCAGGGAGACCATCTGCACCCCGACGGCCATCACCAGGGCGGCGAGCGAGGCGAGGGGGATCAGCTCCAGGCAGGGGACGAGGAGCAGCGCTGCCGCCACCACCCAGACGCCGTGCAGCATCGTGGAGTGCCGGCTGGTGGCGCCGGCGCGGACATTGGCCGTGCTGCGGACGGCGACACCGGCGATGGGTAGGCCGCCGAGGACGCCGGAGACGACGTTGGCCGCGCCCTGGCCGCGCAGCTCGCGGTCGAGGTCCGAGCGCCGTACGTCGGTCCGCCCCGCCGCCAGCTTGTCCATGGCGACGGCGCCGAGGAGCGACTGCACGCTGCACACCAGGGTGGTGGTGAGGACGGCGGCGGCGAGGCCGAGCACCGGTCCGTCGGGTACCCCGGCCAGGGCGTGGCTCCGCCAGGACGGCAGGTCGACCTTGGGCAGGCTCAGGGCGGCGAGCGCGGCCGTCGCCGTGGCGCCCGCCACGGCGACCAGGGCGGCCGGGATCGTGCGCAACTGGCGGCCGAGGCGGCCGGGGAGCCGGGGCCAGGCGAGCAGCAGGACGAGGGTGAGGGCGCTCACGGAGACCGCGGCGGGGTGCAGATGGGCCAACTGGGCGGGCAGGGCGCCGATGTTGGCGCTGACCGAACTCTGCGGGGTGCCGCCGAGGACGATGTGGAGCTGGGCGACGGCGATGGTGACGCCGATGCCGGCGAGCATGCCGTGCACGATCGCGGGGCTGACGGCGAGCGCCGAGCGGGCCACGCGCAGGTGGGCCAGGCCCAGTTGGGAGAGGCCGGCGAAAACGGTGATGGCGCAGGTGGTGCGCCAGCCGTACTGGTGGATGAGGTCGGCGGTGACGACGGTGAGACCGGCCGCGGGGCCGCTGACCTGGAGGGGGGAGCCGCCCAGGCGTCCGGCGACGAGACCGCCGACGGCGGCGGCGACCAGGCCGGCCTGGAGCGGGGCGTCGGTGGCGAGGGCGATGCCCAGGGACAGGGGAAGGGCGATCAGGAAGACCGCGATGGAGGCGGACAGGTCGGCGGCCGAGACACGGAACCGGCGACGTGGTCCTTGTGGGGGGCTGTGCGGTTGGTGATCACGCTCCGTCCGGCTCGGGTCCGGGTCGGTGGCGTGGGTGGGGACACAGGCGGACATGTTCTCCCGTCTCCGTTCAGCGGCGGGATTTTCTCAACACTCAGTAAACGAATCGTAATGCAGAGTAAAGGCTGCGCAAGAACATTAGCCTCAAATGGGTTATTAGATCACCCTCAGGGGTGAATCAGGTATTTCATCGGCTTGTCGTATTAATGCTGATCGGAACTCTGTGTGACCTTGGCCGCTCTGCCTCCGAGCGAAGGAAGAAGGTGGGCGGATGATGGCCGTCACCCAGAGGATCGCCGTCGGTGTCACGCTCGCCGCGACATGTGCCGCGGCGCTCGCCGGATGCGGGATCGGTGAACCGACGGGCACCGTCGGCCCACCCGGCGCGAAGAAAGCGGAGAAGGAGGGCGTCCCCGCGCCGCCGAAGGCCGCGGTCCGGCTGATCGGCGACGGCTCCACCGCGTACACGGGCGCGCAGCCGCACCTGCCCAGGGCCGAGCGGCTGAAGCCCGGTCAGAAGCCCCCGCAGTTCGTGGTGTTCTCCTGGGACGGCGCGGGCGAGGACGGCCAGCGGCTCTTCTCGCACTTCCGCAAGGTGGCCCGGGACAACGACGCCACCATGACGTACTTCCTCAGCGGTGTGTACATGCTGCCGGAGGAGAAGCGGGACCTCTACCGCCCGCCCCAGCACTCACCGGGCCGTTCGGACATCGGCTTCAACGACGTCCGTGGAATCAAGGACACCGTGGACCAGCTGCGCGGCGCCTGGCTGGAGGGCAACGAGATCGGCACGCACTTCAACGGCCACTTCTGCGGCCCCGGCGGCGGGGTCGGCGAGTGGTCGGTCAAGGAGTGGAAGAGCGAGATCGCCCAGGCCAAGTCGTTCGTCAAGGCATGGAAGACCAACACCGGTTCGGGGCGGGCCGAGCCGCTGCCCTTCGACTACGACAAGGAGCTGATCGGCGCCCGCACCCCCTGCCTGGAAGGGCAGACGAACTTCAAGCAGGCCGCCCGTGAACTGGGTTTCCGCTATGACACCAGCGGAGTCAAGGACCAGGTCTGGCCCGAGAAGGACGACGGACTGTGGGACCTGTCGATGCAGCTGGTCCCCGTCCCGGGGCGGGACTTCGAGACGCTGACCATGGACTACAACTTCTACGTCAACCAGTCCGGCGCCCGTGCGGGGGCCGAGGGCAGACGGGAGCACTGGGGCGACCAGTTCCGTGACGGTCTGCTCGCGGGCTTCGAGCGCGCCTACGAGGGCAACCGCGCGCCCCTGATCATCGGCAACCACTTCGAGTCCTGGAACGGCGGCGTCTACATGCGCGCCGTCGAGGAGACCATCGAGGCCGTCTGCGGCAAGGCCGAGGTGCGCTGCGTCTCCTTCCGGCAACTCGCCGACTGGCTCGACGCCCAGGACCCGAAGGTCCTGGACAGGCTGCGCACGCTTGGGGTCGGCCAGTCCCCGAAGAAGGGGTGGAAGAACTTCCTGTCCGCCGGACCGGCGCCGGCCCCGAAGGGGGTTCCCGGGGCTCCGGCGGCCAAGCGTTAGCCGCCCTCACAGCGCGACCGCCCTCATGGAGCGACCGCGCTCACACGGCGGCGGCGACCTCTTCGCCGAGCACGAACTCGGGGTCGATCTGGGCGGCCAGATCGACCCCGGTCCTCTCGTTGCCCCAACTGGCCGCGTTCTTCAGGTGGAAGTGCTCCGTCTGACGGGTGTAGCGCTCCCAGTCACGCAGCTCGTACATCGCGTCGGCGGCGTCGTGAAGGGTGCGCAGGGACCGGTGGTTGCTCTCCTCCAGATGCTCGAAGCGGGGCGGGCGGCCCTTCTCCAGGGCGCGCACCCAGTCCGACTGGCCGAAGGCGACCAGCAGATCGTCCCCGACCTCGGAGTGGAGGAAGTCGAGATCCTCCGGGCCGTGCACCTTGTTGCCGACGACCTTCAGGGCGACGCCGTAGTCGGCGGCGTACTCCTTGTACTGGCGGTAGACGGAGACCCCCCTCCGGGTCGGCTCGGCGACGAGGAACGTCATGTCGAAGCGGGTGAACATGCCGGAGGCGAAGGAGTCCGAACCGGCCGTCATGTCGACCACCACGTACTCGTCGCGGCCGTCCACCAGGTGGTTCAGGAACAGCTCCACCGCTCCCGTCTTGGAGTGGTAGCAGGCGACCCCCAGGTCGGCGTCGGTGAAGGGGCCGGTGACCATCAAACGGACGGCCCCGCCGTCGAGTTCCACCGGGCGGGCGCAGGCGTCGTAGATCGCGTTGGGCTCGCGGACCCGCACCAGGCGTGAACCCTCACCGGGCGGGGTGGTCTTGATCATCGTCTCTGCGGAGGCGATCCGCGGGTTGGAACCGCGCAGATGGTTCTTGATCAGCGCCAGCCGGTCGCCCATCGCGGGCAGTTCGGCGGCCTCCGTCTCGTCGAGGCCGAGAGCGGCCCCCAGATGCTGGTTGATGTCGGCGTCGATGGCGACTACCGGCGCTCCGGAGACGGCGAGATGGCGGATGAACAGGGAGGACAGCGTGGTCTTGCCACTCCCGCCCTTCCCGACGAAAGCAATTTTCATGTTCAGTAACGGTAGTGGGGCGAGTGCCGGAGGCGGCCTCGCGGCGACGGAAGACCACTCCTTCGAGGGGGACGGGACCGGTGCGCGTAGGGTCGTACTCATGAGTACGACAGGTGCGGCCGCCGATCCGCTCGCGGCCCTGGGAGAGCTTCCGGGCGTGGCCGAGTCCGTGGAGTCCGTGCGCAAGTCCGTGGACCGGGTCTACGGCCACCGCGTCATGCGGCGCCGCAGCAACGCGGTCACCTCCGAGGCGGCCCTGCGCGGCGCGCGCGGCTCGGCGGCGCTCGCCGGTGCCGACTGGGCCCTCGAAGAGGTACGCCGTCGCAGCGACTTCAGCGGCCAGGACGGCGACGCCGAGGCCCGCGCCATGGGAGCCGCACTGCGGCTGACCGCCGAGGCGGGCCAGCTGCTGTCCATCTGGCGGCAGTCGCCCCTGCGGGTGCTGGCCCGGCTGCATCTGGTGGCGGCCGGCAGCGACGACGCGCGCGTGGGCCGTCCGCGGCAGGACGGCGAGCCCGTCGACGAGCCCCTCGTCGAGCTGCCGCTGCCCGGCGCCGCCGAGGTCGCCGGCCGGCTCGACGGCCTCTCCGAGCTGATCATCAAGGGCAGTTCGGCCCCCGCCCTGGTGACCGCCGCCGTCGTCCACGGCGAACTGCTCGCTCTGCGGCCCTTCGGCTTCCACAACGGCCTCGTCGCGCGCGCGGCCGAACGGATCGTCCTGATCGGCAGCGGACTCGACCCCAAGTCGGTCTGCCCGGCGGAGGTCGGCCACGCGGAACTCGGCCGCGCCGCCTATCTGGCCGCCCTCGACGGCTATGTCTCCGGCACCCCGGAGGGCATGGCCGCCTGGATCACCCACTGCGGCAGGGCGATCGAACTGGGCGCGCGGGAGTCGACCGCCGTGTGCGAGGCGCTGCAGCGCGGGGCGGCGTAAAGGCCTGGGAAGTCACTGAAGTCGCCGAGGCGGGCGGCGGGGAACCCCGGAAAAGGGTTGCGGCGGTACGAGAATTCGTACCGCCGCTGGCATGTCCACCCGGTTACCAAGCGTCCTCGAAATATGCCCATCAGGCCGGGAACTATGGCCCGTGACCTGGTGCGGCTGGCCCGTAATCGACGGGTCGACGTCGCGTGGGTGCCCAGTGTTCATGCTAGGTCCGTGGGGCCAAAATGAGTATTAAAGGTGATCCTCTCGGATGTCCTTTGGTCTCGCGGGCCTTGAATCCTTTCTACTCCAGGACCGGGGTAAGCGGAACCCCTGGCTGTGCTTCTTTACTTTTGGGTTCAAAGAGGGTGATTCGGCAGCCGAAGGGTCGGTCGCGGCTCAGGCGGTCGCCACCCGGCGCCGGCTCGCGTACCAGACGAGCCCCGCGGTGGCCGCCGCGGCGCCTATGGCGGCGGCCGCGAGCAGGGCGGGCCGCGGCGGTACGGCCAGGCGCTGCTTGAGGCGCACCGGGCGGTGGAAGTCGAGAATGGGCCACCCGCGCGCGAGGGCCTCCTTGCGCAGTGTCCGGTCCGGGTTCACCGCGTGCGGGTGCCCCACGGCCTCCAGCATCGGCAGGTCGGTCGCCGAGTCGCTGTACGCGTAGCAGTGCGCGAGGTCGTACTCCTCGGACTCGGCCAGTTCCCGGATCGCCTCCGCCTTGGTCGGACCGTAGGCGTAGTACTCCACCTCGCCGGTGAAGCAGCCGTCGTCGCCGACGACCATCCGGGTCGCCACCACCCGGTCCGCGCCGAGGAGTTCACCGATCGGCTCGACCACCTCGGCGCCGGACGTGGAGACGATGACGACGTCCCGGCCGGCGATGTGGTGCTCCTCGATGAGGGAGGCGGCCTCGTCGTAGATGATCGGGTCGATCAGATCGTGCAGGGTCTCGGCGACGATGTCCTTCACCTGCTGGACGTTCCAGCCCCGGCACAGCGCGGACAGATACTTCCGCATCCGCTCCATCTGATCGTGGTCGGCGCCGCCCGCGAGGAACACGAACTGGGTGTACGCCGTCCGCAGCGCGGCCCTGCGGTTGATCAGGCCGCCTTGGTAGAACGACTTGCTGAACGTGAGCGTGCTCGACTTCGCAATGACCGTCTTGTCCAGGTCAAAGAAGGCGGCTGTGCGGGGCAAGGAGTGGTTTTCCACGAGGCCGAGCATATGCGCCCGCCATTCGGGCTAGTGTGGGGCGCGTGGGTTTGCCTGAGAGGCCTCTCGGGTACACCATGGAAGTCACGGATCGTTCGCGACCGTGCTAACGCGGCCCGGCTCCTCCCCCCCGAGTCGGCCGTGGAGACGACCCCCACTCTCCCCCCCGGTGGGGGTCGTCGCATGTCCGGGTGCGTTTTCCCCTCTTCCTCCAGCCCGCGAGGCGCCTTCCAGCCCTCGTGGGCTTTCTTCTGCTCCCGCACAGGATTCGTCACCGTGCGTATCCGTCGGGATGCGCTGGGGAAGCTGTGCGGGAGTCGCCTGTTCGGGTGATGGCGATATTCACAAGCGCCGCGTTGTCCACAGTTTTCGACCAAGATCCACACGATTTCCGGGTTCGTCGCACCGTGATTCCAGCGCGTCCCGACGGCGGCGAGTTCATGGCCGGTTCCGTTTCCCGGATGCGCGGGGCCGGATTCGGCCGGCCGCCCGTATGGCGGCCGATCGCCGGTCCTCACACAGGACTTGGACACGGGCGCCCGGAACACCGGGCGCCGCGTGGCCGCGAGCGAAGGGGGCTGGGAATCGTGGCGGGAGCCATCACCCATGACCGTCCGTCCGCCGCCGAGGGGCGGCAGGGCAGGCCGTTGATCGTCACCGAGGACGTGGAGCTGCTGGACGACCTGCTGCGCCTGTGCGCTGCGGCGGGCGCCCGGCCGGAGGTCCACCACGGAGTGCCGCAGGGCCGGGGCCGGTGGGAGGCGGCGCCGCTCGTGCTCGTCGGGGACGACGCGGCACGGCGGCTGCGCGGGGCCGCGCGCAGACGAGGAGTGGTCCTCGTCGGCAAAAACCAGGACGACTCCGGGGTCTGGCAGCGGGCCGTCGAGATCGGCGCCGACCACGTCCTGATGCTGCCGGACGGCGAACAGTGGCTCGTCGACCGCATCGCCGACGTGGCGGAGGGCGTCGGCAGGCCCGCGCTCACCGTCGGCGTGATCGGTGGCCGGGGCGGCGCCGGCGCCTCCACACTGGCCTGCGCGCTCGCCGTCACCTCCGCGCGGCAGGGCACCCGCACCCTCCTCGTGGACGCCGATCCGCTGGGCGGCGGCCTGGACGTCCTCCTCGGCGGTGAGAGCGCCGACGGTCTGCGCTGGCCGGCCTTCGCCGCCTCGCGGGGCCGGGTCGGCGGCGGCGCCCTGGAGGAGTCGCTGCCCGAGCTGCACTCCCTGCGCGTCCTCAGCTGGGACCGCGGCGACGCCGTCGCCGTCCCGCCCCAGGCCGTACGGGCGGTCCTCGCCGCGGGCCGGCGGCGAGGCGGGGCAGTTGTCGTCGACCTGCCACGCCGCATCGACGAAGGCGTCGCCGAGGCCCTCGCCCAGCTCGACCTCGGACTCCTGGTCGTCCCCGCCGAGCTGCGCGCGGTCGCCGCCGCCTCTCGTGTCGCCTCCGCCTTCGGCATGGTCCTGCGCGACCTCCGCGTCGCGGTCCGCGGGCCGTACGCCCCCGGCCTGGACGACCAGGAGGTGGCCCGACTGCTGGGGCTGCCCCTGGCGGGCGAAGTGCCCACCGAGGCCGCGCCACCGGACGGCGGGAAACCACCGGGAGGCGTCCCACGCGGACCGCTCGCACGGTTCTGCGAGGGCTTCTGGGAGCGGGTGGCGGTCAGGGGTGAGGCGACGTGAACCGGATGCCCGACGACGGCCTGCTGGACGGTGTTCGGCAGTGGCTCGTCGAGAGCGGGGCCGAACCGACGCCCGCGCGGGTGGCGCAGGCGCTGCGGGAGCGGGGCAGGGTGCTCGGGGACGCCGAGGTGCTCGGGGCGGCCGAGCGCCTGCGGTCCGAGCTGGTGGGGAGCGGGCCCCTGGAGCCGCTGCTCGCCGACCCGTCCGTCACCGACGTGCTGGTGTCGGCGCCGGACCGGGTGTGGGTGGACCGGGGCGGCGGCCTGGAACTGACCGGGGTCTCCTTCCCGGACGCGGCGGCCGTACGACGGCTCGCGCAGCGCCTGGCGGCCGTCGCCGGACGCCGGCTGGACGACGCCCGGCCCTGGGTGGACGCCCGGCTCCCGGACGGCACCCGGCTCCACGCGGTGCTGCCACCGGTGGCCGTCGGCTCCACCTGTCTGTCCCTGCGGGTCGTCCGGCCCCGCGCCTTCACCCTCGCCGAACTGGTCGCGGCGGGCACGGTTCCGCCCGGCGGCGACCGCGTCCTGCGGGCGCTGATCCGCTCCCGGCTGTCGTACGTCATCAGCGGCGGGACCGGGACCGGCAAGACCACGCTCCTGAGCGCGCTGCTCGGCCTGGTCGACCCCGGCGAGCGGATCGTGCTGGCCGAGGACTCGGCGGAGCTGCGGCCCGACCATCCGCATGTGGTGCGGCTGGAGGGCAGACCGGCCAACCAGGAGGGCGTCGGCCTCGTCGAGCTTCAGGACCTCGTGCGGCAGGCGCTGCGGATGCGCCCGGACCGGCTGGTGGTCGGCGAGGTACGCGGACCCGAGGTCGTCTCCCTGCTGGCCGCCCTCAACACGGGCCATGAGGGCGGCTGCGGGACTCTCCACGCCAACGCGGCGGGACAGGTGCCGGCCCGGCTGGAGGCCCTCGGCACGGCCGCCGGGCTCGACCGGGCCGCGCTGCACAGCCAGCTGTCGGCCGCGCTGTCCGTGGTCCTGCACCTCGTACGGGACCGGGACGGGCGACGGCGGATCGCCGAGGCGCATGTGCTGGAGCGGGACGGCTCGGGGCTGGTGAGGACCGTGCCGGCGCTCCGCTGGGGCGAGGAGGCGTTCGTGTACGAGCGGGGGTGGGAGCGGTTGAGGGAGCTGCTGCGGGGCGGGCCGCACGGCCGGGACGGCGGGTTCCCGGACGGGGCACGAGCGCGGGCCGAGGGCCCGCCGGAAGGGAGTGGGTGGTGATGACGGGGGTCGGGGAGATCTCGGGGATGGTGGCCGTGATGTGCGCCGGGGCGGCGGCCTGGATGTCGGACGAGGGCCGGGGCGCCGGGTTGCGGCGGGCGCGGTCGTTGCTGCCGGGAGGCGGGGCCGTGGGGCCGCCGCTCCTCGAACGGGTGACGGGCCGGGTGCGGGCGCTGGGGGCCGAGTGGTGGGCGGCGGTGGCCGGGGTGGTGATCGGGGTGCTGGGGGCCTCGGTGCTGCCGGTGCTCGCGGGGGCGGCGGCGGTGCCGCTGCTGAGGCGGGTGCGGCGGGCGGCCGAGGAACGCCGGGTCCGGGAGCGGCGGAGCGGTGTCGTGGTCGCGCTGTGCTCGGCGCTCGCCGGGGAGGTGCGGGCCGGGCGGCAGCCGGGTGAGGCGCTGTCGCGGGCCGCCCGGGACTCCGGAGGGCTCGGGGAGGCCGAGGCCGTGGTGCTGGCGGCGGCGCGGTTCGGCGGGGACGTGCCGGGTGCCCTGGCGGACGCGGCACGGCAGCCGGGCGCCGAGGGGCTGCTGGGGCTCGCCGCGTGCTGGCGGGTGGCCGTCGACCGGGGCGCGGGCCTCGCCGCCGGGCTCGACCGGCTGGAGGGCGCCCTGCGCGCCGAGCGGGACCAGCGAGCCGACCTGCGCGCCCAGTTGGCCGGTGCCCGGTCCACGGCGGTGATGCTCGCCGGGCTCCCGGTCCTCGGCCTCCTGCTCGGCACCGCGCTCGGCGCCGACCCCCTGCACGTGGTGCTGCACACCACGGCCGGGCTGGGCTGTCTGCTCGTCGGCGGGGTGCTGGAAGGCGCGGGCCTGTGGTGGGCGCTGCGGATCGTGCGGGGAGCCGAGGCGGCGTGAGCGGCGAAGTTGTCCACAGGCTGGGGGTGACGGTGTGCGTGCTCGCGGGACTGTGGTGGCCGGCCCGGTCGCTCGTCACCGCGCGCCGCGAACGCAGGCTGCGTGCCCGGCTGGTCGCGGTGCTCGCCGTCGCGGCCGAGCCGTCCGGGCGGAGCCTCGTGTCACGGGGTGCGGTCCGGCGATGGCTGCCGGTCGCCGGGGCGGTCTGCGCCGGGTGGGTACTGGTCGGCGGCCTGCCGGGGCTGCTGGTGGGGCCGGCCGCCGGAGCCGGGGCCTGGCTGTGGCTGCGGCGGGCCCGGCGCGCGGGCGGCGATCCCGTGGAGGCGTACGGCGCCGCGGAAGCCGCCCGTCAGCTGCCTCTGGCCGCCGATCTGCTGGCCGCCTGCATCACGGCGGGAGCGAGCCCCGTGACGGCCGCCCAGGCCGTGGGAGAGGCCCTGGGAGGCCCGGTGGGCGAGCGGCTGGCCAGAGGCGCGGCACAGGCGCGGCTCGGGGGCGAACCGGCCGAGGCCTGGCGCTCGTTGGCCGCCCTCCCCGGCGCCGGGGCGCTGGCACGGCTGCTGGAACGCGCCGACGAGTCCGGCGTACCGGCCGCCTCCCCCGTCGCCCGCCTCGCCGCCGACGCCCGCGCGGAGTGGGGTCGTTCGGCGACGGAGCGGGCGCGCCGGGCCGCCGTGCTGGTCACCGCCCCGGTGGGGCTGTGCTTCCTGCCCGCCTTCATCGCGATGGGTGTGCTGCCGGTCGTGATCGGGCTGGCGGACGGGTTGTTGGGAGGGGGTGGGTGATGACGGGCGGCGACCTGTGATCAGTGGTCGGCAATGGTCGGCAGGAGTCGAGAGCAGTCAGCAACGGTCAAGGGAACTGAGCCTCACGGGGGTTGGGATGTACCAGGCAGCAAAGGCAGCAAAGGCAGCAGAGGCCGTGAAGGTCGTGAAGGCAAGGACGGCAGCGGCGGTGACGAAGGCGGCGACGGCGGTGCGGGCCGTGCGGGAAGCGGTGCGGGTTCGGGTGGCGGGTGCCGTGCTGTGCCGGGTGCGGGCGGCGCGGAGGGACGCGGGGATGGTGACCTCCGAGTACGCGGTGGGGATCATCGCGGCGGTGGCCTTCGCCGCGGTGCTCTACAAGGTGGTGACCAGCGGGCAGGTCCAGGCGGAGCTGCAGCAGATCGTAGGGCGGGCCCTCAATGGCGGCGGGTGAGCCGCGTCGGCGCCGCAGGGCCCTGGGAGGCGATCAGGGGTTCGTGACGGCCGAGGCGGCCCTGGCCCTGCCCGCGATGGTGCTCATCGCGACGGCACTCGTGTGGGGCCTGTTCGCCGCCTGCGCGCAGATCCAGGTCGTGGACGCCGCTCGGGCCGGGGCTCGGGCGGCGGCCCGGCAGGACCCGTCTGCCGAGGTCGTGGCGGTGGCCCGGGAGCTGGCGCCGGACGGGGCCGAGGTGAGCGTGGGCCGGGAGGGCGACTTCGTACGGGTCGTGGTCTCGGCCCCGGCACCGGGGCCGGGCGATCTGGGCGTCGATCTCAGCCACGCGGCCGTGGCGCTGGCGGAGGAGACGGTCGGGGCGGCTGCGGGGGAGGGGGTGGGGGCCGGGTGAGCGGGTGGTCGTGGTCTTGGTCCAGGTTGTGCGGGCGGCTGCGGGTGGCCTGCGCGGTCCGGTCGCTCCGGTCGCCCCGGTCGGCCCGGCTGTTCCGGCTGTTCCGGCCGTTCCGATGGAGGCGGTCGGACAGAGGTTCCGCGACCGTGTGGGCCGTCGGTGCGATCACCGTGCTGTGTGCCGTGTTCGGTGCGGTGATCGCCCTGGGGCAGGCCGTGGTGATCCGGCATCAGGCGGAGGCGGCGGCAGATCTCGCGGCCCTCGCCGCCTCCGACCACTGGATGAAGGGCGCCGAGGGAGCCTGTGCGACGGCGGCACGGGTGGCAGGGGCCCAGGGCGCCCGACTAGTGCGCTGCGAGGTCGAGGGAGAGATCTCGGACGTCACGGCGGCCTCGGGGACGGGCCCGTTCACCGCCGAGGTCAGGGCACGGGCCGGACCACCGGGACCGGTGGCCCCGGCAGGGGCAGGGGAAGGGGGGATGAGGGGCGCGCTCCCGGGCCTCAGGGTCCCCGGTCCTCCGCTGGAGCGTCGGGTGCCGACCGGAGGAGTTCGGTCAGCAGCCGCACGGCCCCCCGCTTGTGCAACGGGTCGTTGCCGTTGCCGCACTTGGGGGACTGGATGCAGGACGGGCAGCCGGCGTCGCACTCGCAGGATGAGATGGCCTCGCGGGTGGCGGTGAGCCAGGCGCGGGCCGTGTGGAAGGCGCGCTCGGCGAAGCCCGCGCCGCCGGGGTGGCCGTCGTAGACGAAGACCGTCGGGAGCAGGGTGTCCGGGTGGAGCGGGACCGAGACGCCGCCGATGTCCCAGCGGTCGCAGGTCGCGAAGAGGGGCAGCATGCCGATCGAGGCGTGCTCGGCGGCGTGCAGGGCGCCGCCGAGGATCTCGGGATTGAT
Source organism: Streptomyces phaeolivaceus (assembly GCF_009184865.1). Lineage (NCBI taxonomy): Bacteria > Bacillati > Actinomycetota > Actinomycetes > Kitasatosporales > Streptomycetaceae > Streptomyces > Streptomyces phaeolivaceus. The sequence goes on from NZ_CP045096.1 coordinate 5,800,701, forward strand.
CCGGGCCGCGTCGAGTTGGTCCTCGGTGACGGTCCACCAGACGGCACGGGTGCGCAGCGTACGCGGAGGGAGGTCGAGTTTGGACTCGCCGAGGACCTCGCCGGTGATGAGGCGGCGACGGAGGAAGGAGACGACCTGGTTGGTGACTTCGACGGAGCCGTAGCACAAGCGGCCGTCGCCCCAGGGGACTTCGGTGTCGGTCTCCAGGACGGAGATGGCGGTGGTGTCGCGGGCGACCGTCGAATAGGGCGGGTCGGCCTGTTCGACGAGGGCGACGGAGTCCTCCAGGTCCAGATCGCGCACCAGGTACGTACGGCCCTGGTGCAGATGGACCGCGCCCTCGTGGACGGTGGTGTGGGCGGCGCCGGCGTCGACCGTGCCGAGGAGGCGGCCCGTGCCGGTCTCGACGACCTGGACGGGGCGACCGCCCTGGCCCCGGATGTCGGCGAGGTCGGCGGCGCGTTCGCGGCGGGTCCAGTGCCAGGCCTTGGCGCGGCGGCGGAGCAGTTTCGCGGCCTCCAGCTGCGGGAGCAGGTCCTCGCAGGCGGGGCCGAACAGGGCGAGGTCCTCGTCCGTCAGGGGGAGTTCCGCGGCGGCGGCGCAGAGGTGGGGGGCGAGGACGTACGGGTTGTCGGGGTCGAGGACGGTCGATTCCACCGGTCGGTCGAACAGGGCCTCCGGGTGGTGGACCAGGAAGGTGTCCAGCGGGTCGTCGCGGGCGACGAGGACGGCGAGCGCGCCCTGCCCGGCGCGTCCGGCGCGTCCGGCCTGCTGCCAGAGGGAGGCGCGGGTGCCCGGGTAGCCGGCGATGAGGACGGCGTCCAGGCCGGAGATGTCGATGCCGAGTTCGAGGGCGGTGGTGGCGGCGAGGCCGAGGAGTTCGCCGGAGTGGAGGGCGCGTTCGAGGGCCCGGCGTTCCTCGGGGAGGTAGCCGCCGCGGTAGGCGGCGACGCGGCGGGCGAGGGAGCGGTCGACCTCGGCCAGGCGCTCCTGGGCGATCACGGAGATCAGTTCGGCGCCGCGCCGGGAGCGTACGAAGGCGACCGAGCGGACGCCCTGGACGGTCAGGTCGGTGAGCAGGTCGGCCGTCTCGGCGATGGCCGTACGCCGTACGGGCGCGCCCTTCTCGCCGTGCAGCTCGGTGAGCGGGGGTTCCCAGAGGGCGAACACCAGTTCACCACGGGGTGAGGCGTCGTCCGCGACCTCGATGACCGGGACGCCGGTGAGGCGGCGGGCGGCGACCGAGGGCTCGGCGGAGGTGGCGGAGGCGAGGAGGAAGACGGGGTCGGCGCCGTAGCGGGCGCAGAGGCGGCGCAGGCGGCGCAGCACCTGGGCCACGTGGGAGCCGAAGACGCCGCGATAGGTGTGGCACTCGTCGATGACGACGTACTTGAGGGCGCGCAGGAAGGAGGACCAGCGAGGGTGGGAGGGGAGGATCCCGCGGTGGAGCATGTCGGGGTTGGTGAGGACGTAGTTGGCGTACTGGCGGACCCATTCGCGTTCCTCGACGGGGGTGTCGCCGTCGTACACGGCCGGGCGCACGGCGTTTCCCAGCGGTTGTGAAAGTTCCTTCACCGATCGGCGCTGATCCGCCGCCAGGGCCTTGGTGGGGGCCAGGTAGAGGGTGGTCGCGCCACGGCCGTTGGGGGCCTCGGAGCCGTCCAGGAGGCGGGAGAGGACCGGGACGAGGTAGGCCAGCGACTTGCCGGAGGCGGTGCCCGTGGCGACGACGACCGAGTCGCCGTCCAGCGCGTGCTCGGCGACGAGTGCCTGGTGGGCCCAGGGATGTTCGATTCCGGCGGCCTGTACGGCGGCGATGACCTCCGCTCGGATCCGGTCGGGCCAGACGGCATGGCGACCCGCGCGCGGGGGCACATGCTCCGTATGAGTGATGCGCGAAGCCCGGCTCGGGCCCGAGGCGAGCCGGTCCAGGACCGTGCCCGGCGAGGGGCTGGAGGCGGTGTCCGTCGGGGATCGATCGGGTCGGTGATTCTTGGCCATCGGCATCGAGTGTGTCACCGGCGTGACGGACAATGGAGCCAAGGCGTCGTGCACGCCTGCCGGTAAGTGATTGAATGCCATCGCGGCTGGCGAACCGTCCCGGGGGCTTTCAAGCCGAGGTGTCCCGAGGGGCGAACGCTCGATAGCAAGGTGCTGGAGGATCCGTGGACCTGTCCCTGTCGACCCGTACCGTCGGCGATCGTACGGTCGTCGAGGTCGGTGGCGAAATCGACGTATATACCGCGCCCAAGCTGCGTGAGCAGCTGGTCGAGCTGGTCAACGACGGGAGTTTCCACCTCGTCGTCGACATGGAGGGCGTCGACTTCCTCGACTCCACCGGGCTCGGCGTGTTGGTGGGCGGCCTGAAGCGCGTACGGGCCCATGAGGGCTCGCTGCGTCTGGTGTGCAACCAGGAGCGGATTTTGAAGATCTTCCGCATCACCGGTCTGACCAAGGTGTTCCCGATTCACACCTCGGTCGACGAAGCGGTGGCTGCCACCGACTGATCGTGCCCACCCGGGCCCAGCGCCCGGTACGGCAAGAGACAAGTGAGGGGGGACCGGGCCCGAGGGCCCGGCCCTTCGACAGCACGCCCGTAGTTCCGAGGGGGATGCATGGCCACCGTTGAACTCCGCTTCAGCGCGCTGCCCGAGCACGTCCGGACCGCCCGACTGGTGGCGGCAGCGGTGGCGCGCAGGTCCGGAGTGGACGAGGCCGTCCTCGACGAGGTCAGGTTGGCCGTCGGCGAGGCGTGCACCCGTGCCGTCGGACTGCATCAGAGCAGCGGTATCTCGGCGCCGGTGCGGGTGTTGCTGATCGAGGAGGAGAAGCAGTTCTCCATCGAGGTCGGCGACGAGGCGCCGCACGCCGTCCCCGGTGACCGGTCATCGGGCGCCGGCGACGGGGACGCCGAGATCGAGGAGGACGACATGGGCCTCGCGGTCATCAGCGGCCTCGTCGACGACGTCGAGGTCTCGGCCGGGGAGAACGGCGGGTTGATCCGTATGACCTGGCCGACGACACCGTCGATCGCGGTCCTGCCCTGATCTTCTCCCCTTCACGTAGTACCGAGTTCACGTAGTACCGAGAGGGCCCTGCTGAGCAGGGCCCTTCACGTTTTCCCGGCAGTTATTCCGATCACCGTTCATCGGAACACCGGAATTCGTGAAGTAATTCACGATCATTCACGTGATAATTGATCAAGTGTCAATGCCTTTGAGGCGTTACTTCTTTCGAGTAGCGTGGGCGGGTGCGGATCATTTGCTGAAGGGCATGTGAAGGCCAATTCCGTTTCCCGCGCACTGTTTTGGTCAGGTGCACCTCCCTACAATCCGTCCACATCTTGAGCTCAGCCCCAGCGTCAAGGAGGACGAATGGCGGGGCTTTCTACCCCTCAAAGGTTTGACCACACCGCGAACTTCGCAGCCGCGGTACTGACCGACGAAAACCGGATCATCGTCATGTTGATCGGCGTCGTGGCCCTGGCCGCGCTCGCCGTCGCCGGGGTCCTGGTGCGCCAGGTGCTCGCGGCGGGCGAGGGCACCGACAGCATGAAGAAGATCGCGACGGCGATCCAGGAAGGCGCGAACGCCTATCTGGCACGGCAGTTGCGCACGCTCGGCGTATTCGCCGTCGTCGTGTTCTTCCTGCTCATGCTGCTTCCGGCCGACGACTGGAATCAGCGCGCCGGTCGATCGGTGTTCTTCTTGATCGGCGCGGCGTTCTCGGCGGCCACCGGTTATATCGGTATGTGGCTCGCCGTACGCAGCAATGTGCGCGTCGCCGCGGCGGCCCGGGAAGCGACACCGGCGGAGGGCGAGCCGGAAAAGGATCTCACCGCCGTCTCGCACAAGGCGATGAAGATCGCATTTCGCACCGGCGGCGTCGTCGGCATGTTCACGGTGGGGCTCGGCCTCCTCGGCGCGTCCTGTGTGGTCCTCGTGTACGCGGCCGACGCGCCGAAGGTGCTGGAGGGCTTCGGCCTCGGGGCCGCGCTCATCGCCATGTTCATGCGGGTCGGCGGCGGCATCTTCACCAAGGCCGCCGACGTCGGCGCGGACCTGGTCGGCAAGGTCGAGCAGGGCATTCCGGAGGACGACCCGCGCAATGCCGCGACCATCGCCGACAATGTGGGCGACAACGTCGGCGACTGCGCCGGCATGGCGGCCGACCTCTTCGAGTCGTACGCCGTGACGCTCGTCGCCGCGCTGATCCTCGGCAAGGCGGCGTTCGGCGACGCCGGGCTCGCGTTCCCGCTCATCGTGCCCGCGATCGGCGTACTCACCGCGATGATCGGCATCTTCGCGGTGGCCCCCCGCCGCACCGACCGCAGCGGTATGTCCGCCATCAACCGCGGCTTCTTCATCTCCGCGGTGATCTCGCTGGTGCTCGTCGCCATCGCCGTCTACGCCTACCTGCCGTCGTCGTACGCCGACCTCGAAGGCGTCACGGACACGGCGATCCAGGGCCACGCCGGCGATCCGCGGGTCCTCGCGGTCGTCGCGGTGGCCATCGGCATCCTGCTGGCGGCGCTGATCCAGCAACTGACCGGCTACTTCACCGAGACCACCCGGCGTCCCGTGAAGGACATCGGCAAGAGTTCGCTGACCGGCGCGGCCACCGTCGTCCTCGCCGGAATCTCCATCGGACTCGAATCGGCCGTCTACACCGCCCTGTTGATCGGTCTCGGCGTGTACGGGGCGTTCCTGCTCGGCGGTACGTCGATCATGCTCGCGCTGTTCGCGGTGGCGCTGGCCGGTACCGGTCTGCTCACCACGGTCGGTGTCATCGTCGCCATGGACACCTTCGGGCCGGTCTCCGACAACGCGCAGGGCATCGCCGAGATGTCCGGTGACGTCGAGGGCGCGGGCGCGCAGGTGCTCACCGACCTGGACGCCGTCGGCAACACCACCAAGGCCATCACCAAGGGCATCGCCATCGCCACGGCCGTGCTCGCCGCCGCCGCGCTCTTCGGCTCGTACCGCGACGCGATCCTCACGGCCGCGAACGACGTCGGGGAGAGGGTCTCCGGCGAGGGCGCGCCCATGAACCTGATGATGGACATCTCGCAGCCCAACAACCTGGTCGGGCTCATCGCGGGCGCCGCGGTCGTCTTCCTCTTCTCGGGGCTGGCGATCAACGCGGTCGCGCGGTCGGCCGGTTCGGTGGTCTACGAGGTGCGGCGGCAGTTCCGCGAGCGGCCCGGGATCATGGACTACACCGAGCAGCCGGAGTACGGCCGGGTCGTCGACATCTGCACCAAGGACGCCCTGCGGGAGTTGGCCACGCCCGGTCTGCTCGCCGTCATGGCGCCGATCGCGATCGGGTTCTCGCTCGGGGTCGGCGCGCTCGGCGCCTATCTCGCAGGTGCCATCGGGACCGGCACGCTGATGGCGGTGTTCCTCGCCAACTCCGGTGGCGCGTGGGACAACGCGAAGAAGCTCGTCGAGGACGGTCATCACGGTGGCAAGGGCAGCGAGGCCCATGCCGCGACCGTCATCGGCGACACTGTGGGCGACCCGTTCAAGGACACGGCGGGACCGGCCATCAACCCGCTGCTGAAGGTGATGAACCTCGTCGCGCTGCTCATCGCGCCCGCGGTCGTCCAGTTCAGCTACGGCGAGGACAAGAGCGTCGCGCTGCGGGTCACCATCGCGGTGGCCTCGATCGCCGTGATCGTCGGGGCGGTGTACGTGTCCAAGCGGCGCGGTATCGCCGTGGGTGACGAAGGCAACTCCGAGCGGGTGGCCAAGTCGGCGGATCCAGCGGTGGTTTCGTAGACGGTCCTCCGGCCGGGCCTACGAGGGTCCTGCTCAAGGGGCGGGCGGGCGGCGCGTGTTGACGCGTCGGCCGCCCGCCCTTGTCTGTGCCGGCGCTCTCCGTGAGCCTTCTCTCTCTTGGTTCAAACGGTTACAAAAGGGCGCACCGGGGGTGCTCAGCACACAGGTGGCTCCCATTCGGCGTGTATGTTCCGGGGCCGAGAGCCATGGAAGGGACCGATCCGGTGAACAAGAAGCTCGCGGCCGCACTGTCCGGCGGTGCGGTACTGGTACTGGCGCTGTCCGGCTGCGGCGGCGACGACGAGACGAACGACAAGCTGAACTCCTGGGCCAAGGAGGTCTGCGACTCCGTACAGCCGCAGATCAAGAAGATCGCGGCGGCCAACGCCTCGATCCAGAAGGAGACCTCGGACGACAGCGCACCGGCGGACGTGCAGAAGGCCGACTCCCAGGGCTTCCAGGACATCTCCGACGCCTACAAGGCGATGGCGACGGCCATTCAGCGGGCCGGGGCGCCGGATGTCGAGGACGGCGCGAAGAAGCAGAAGGCGGCGGTCGCCGAGCTGAACCAGCTGTCCACGGCGTACGGGGAGCTGAAGAAGAAGTCGGACGCGCTCAACACGAAGGACCAGGCGAAGTTCGCGGACGGGCTCGAAGGGGTCGCGACCGAGCTGGAGAAGCTGAGCAAGACCGGGAGCGACGCGCTGAAGGAGCTGGAGAAGGGGGAGGTCGGGCAGGCGATGGCCGAGCAGGAGAGCTGCAAGTCGGCGACGTCCTCCGGAGGGGTTTCGGCGCCGGCTTCCGCTTCGTGAGCTGAGCGGGGTTGTCTCCGGCCGTGGGGTGAGCCGGGCCGCGCCGCCCCAGCGGCACGATTGGCCGCGGTCGGGGTGGCTGAGGAGCGCACGCGCGGCTGTGGCTGGGGCCGGGGTCGGGGTGCGCGGCTACGCTGGGTCGTGTGAGTGACTTCAGGCTGTCTTCGTTGCCCTCTGCCGACCGGTCCGATGTCGCTGTGCGGCTTCGGGAGGCGTTGCTCGGTGCCGACTTCACCGCCGACGGGCTGCTCGAACTGCTCGGGGCGTCCGCGTACGCGGCGCTGGCCCGCAGCGAGGTCGTACCGGCGCTGAGAGCGACCCGGGGCGACACGGCGCTGGAGGCGCTCGTGCGGCTGTTCCTGTTGCAGAAACCGGTCGTACGCGCGCGCGTGGACGCCGTGCTGCCCGTCGACGAGTGCGTCGAGAGCGGCTGGCTCGTCCGCGTCGGCGAGGACGGGGACGAGATCACCGCCGCCGTCGATGTGCGGCCGTACGGCGGGCCCGCAGGCGAGGACTGGTTCATCGTGTCCGACCTGGGATGCGCGGTCGGCGGGGCCGGGGGGATCGGGAGCCGGGACGAGGGTGTCGTGCTGGGCGTCGGCGGGGCCTCCACGACCCTGGCCGGGATCACCGTGCGCACGCCCGTCGCCACCGCCCTCGACCTCGGCACCGGCTCCGGGATCCAGGCGCTGCACGCCGTCCAGCACGCCACGCGCGTGACCGCGACCGATCTCAACCCGCGAGCGCTGCACATCACGGCGCTCACGCTGGCGCTCTCCGGCGCCCCGGCGGCCGATCTGCGGGAGGGCTCGCTGTTCGAGCCGGTCGGGGCGGACGAGACGTACGACCTCATCGTGTCGAACCCGCCGTTCGTGATCTCGCCCGGCGCCCGGCTGACGTACCGCGACGGCGGGATGGGCGGGGACGAACTCTGCCAAACGCTTGTTCAACAGGCGGGGGAGCGGCTGAACGAGGGCGGGTTCGCGCAGTTCCTCGCCAACTGGCAGCACGTGGAGGGGGAGGACTGGCAGGAGCGGCTCCGGTCCTGGGTGCCGCGCGGCTGCGACGCGTGGATCGTGCAGCGGGAGGTCCAGGACGTCACGCAGTACGCCGAGTTGTGGCTGCGGGACGCGGGCGACCACCGCGGTGACGTGGCCGAGTACCAGGCGCGCTACGACGCGTGGCTCGACGAGTTCGAGGCGCGGAAGGTGAAGGGCGTCGGGTTCGGCTGGATCACGCTGCGGAAGTCGGCCGCCGCGGACTCCGCGCCCTCGATCACCGTCGAGGAATGGCCGCATCCGGTCGAACAACCGCTCGGCGAGACCGTGCGGCAGCACTTCGCGCGCGTCGACTACCTGCGGGCGAACGACGACGCGGCGCTCCTCGCCGCGCACTTCCGGCTCACCACCGAGGTCGTCCAGGAACAGGTCGGGCCGCCCGGCGCCGAGGACCCCGAGCATGTGGTGCTGCGTCAGAACCGGGGCATGCGCCGGGCCGCGAAGGTGGACACGGTCGGCGCGGGATTCGCCGGTGTGTGCGACGGCACGCTCAGCGCGGGGCGGATTCTGGACGCCATCGCCCAGCTGGTCGGCGAGGACCCCGTGGCGCTGCGCGACCGTACTCCCGTCCAGATCCGGCTGCTTGTGGAGCAGGGGTTCCTCGAACCGGCGCCGTGAGCCACCGGGACCCCGCCCGGCCCTGTCCGGTCGCCCCTCGTGCCCGGTGACGATTTCCGTACTGTCCGATGACGGTACCGGTACCCCGCGCGGCGCCCGATCCCGTGACGTACGGGGCGGGTTGGCACCCCTGGGACACATGTGCCTCCTCTGTCTGGATTGGTCCGTAAAAGGGCTCCTGTCAGTGGTGCGTGCGAAGCTATTTTCAAGAGACGGATGCGACGTGTCCTCGGGGGAGGCACGCGCTGTCTCTGGGGGATCGGGGGGTCGCGATGGCGGGGGCGATGCCGGCGGACGGCCGGGACAGGATCATCAACGACCGGTACCGCCTGCTGCGCACCCTGGGCGCGGGCGGCATGGGGCGGGTCTGGCTCGCGTACGACGAGGAGTTGGCCTGCGAGGTCTCCATGAAGGAGATCTCCCTGCCCGATGTCCCGAGGGACGCGACCGAGCGCGCCCAGCGCATCGCCCGAGCCCGCAGCGAGGCCAGGCACGCCGCGCGGCTGCGCGGCCATCCGCATGTGGCGACCGTCCACGACGTGGTGCTCCACGAGGGCCTGCCGTGGATCGTCATGGAGTACGTGCCGGACGCGATCGATCTCCAGGCGGTCGTACGGCAGCGGGGGCCGCTCGCGCCCGAGCAGGTCGCCCGGATCGGGCTCGCCGTCCTCGACGCGCTCACGGCGGGGCACCGGATCGGCATACTCCACCGGGATGTGAAACCGGCCAACATCCTGCTCGCGGCCGACGCCTCCGGCGACCCCTACGCGCGGGTGCTGCTCACCGACTACGGCATCGCGCTCCAGCCGGAGTCCCGCGAACCCCGGCTCACCGCCACCGCCGGCATCCTCGGCACCCCCGGCTATCTGGCGCCGGAGCGCGCGCGGGGCGAGCCGCCCACACCGGCCGCCGACCTGTTCTCGCTCGGCGCCACGCTGTACGCCGCGGTCGAGGGCCGCGGCCCCTTCGACCGGCACGGTGAGTACGCCACCCTCACGGCCCTGCTCGGCGAGGAGCCGACACCGCCCGTCCTCGCCGGTGAACTGGCCCCCGTCCTGCACGGGTTGCTCATCAAGGACCCGGTGCGCCGGCTGTCGCCGGAGGCGGTGGCCCGGGGCCTGGAGCGGGTGACCGGCGCGGGCGGCGCCTCGACCCCGCCGGGCTGGGGAGCCACCCCCGCGTCGGCGCCCGGCGCCTTCGGACCGGCACCGGGCACGCCCGCCACACCGGGCACGCCCGCCACACCGGGCACGCCCGGCGGCCACCCGACCACCGGTGCGCCCCCGGGGTACGTGGCGAGCGCGCCGCCCGGCTATGTCGCCGCCGGGCAGCACGGCCTCGGCGGCACCCCGAACACCCCGGGCGCACCCCACACGCCGTACACACCACAGACCCCAGGGGCCCCGCACACACCCGGCGGACCTGCGGGGCCGAACACCCCGAACACCCCGGCCGGCGGTCCGCACACACCGGGCGGAGCGCCGGGCGGCCCCTCGCCGTACGACCCGTGGCAGCAGCCGCAGCAGGGACAGCAGCCGCGGAGCCCCTACGACGGCTACAACCCCTACGGGGGCGGCCGGGCCACGCCCTACGGGAGCCCGGCGGGCGGCGGGGCCACGCCGTACGGGGGCACCCCCGGCACCCCGTACGGCGCCGGAGCCGGCGGTCAGGCGCCGGGCTACGGCGGCACCGTGGGCAATCAGTCGCTGCCGTACGCGGCCAACCCGTCGACGCCGTACGGGGGAGGCGGGGTCCGGCCGCCGGGGAACGCCGGGTATCCGACCATCACGGCCGGGGGTCCGCCGCCGCCCGGCGGGCCGAAGCGGAAGACACCCGCGGCGGCGATTGTCGCGATCGTGGTCGCCGTGCTGCTGGTGGCGGGCGGCGGGACCTGGGCCGCGGTCAACTTCGCGAGCGACCCGGAACCCAAGCCCTCCGACAGCCCGGAGGCGCTGGCGTCGCCACCGGGGTCGGAGTACCCGTACGGCAAGCAGGCCGCGCTCAAGAAGGCGCTGGAGGTGGGCGACTGCGTGAAGGCGGTCTGGACGGGGACGGCGTTCGCCTCGGTGCCCGACCTCGGCGTGGTCGACTGCGACGAGGACTGGCCCGACGGCCAGGTCGTGGCGATAGAGACGGCCTCCGACCACACGGACGCCGCGGCCAGCGGCGCCCAGCGCTGCGCCAGCCAGGCCGACCCGATGGCCGAGGCCCTGCCCGACGCGGACGTCTACGCGCTCGTCCCGACGAAGGCGGGCTTCACCGCGGCCAAGGGCGGTACGGCATGTCTCGTACTCGGCAAGCACGTCGCGATAGGCGGCGAGGTCGGCCGACTCCGTGACGTGGGCATGAACCTGTGGCCCACGCAGATGGCCGTCGGCGACTGCTGGGACTACACCACCCGGGAGGACGAGGGGTACGACGCCCCGCTGACCGACTGTGCCGAACCGCACACCGACCAGGTCGTCGGATCGGTCCAGGCACCCTCCAACATGACCTTCGACGGCGCCCTCGCCGAGGGCGGGAAGCTGTGCACCAACAGGTTCGAGTCGAGTTGGGCGCCCGGCGCCGACCTGATCGTGTCGGGATGGGTGTCCGAAGAGAAGGAATGGGAGAAGGGCTTCAACAAGGTGGTGTGCACGGTGCGCAACGCCGACGCGTCGAAGACGACCGGGAAGATACCCACGCCCGGCTCGGTCTGAGCGCGGTCCGAGAGCCGGGGACGCCTCGCGTTCACCTCGGGTTCGCGCGCCCGCTTCCCGTCCGTGCCAGCCTCCCGTCCCGGGGCGGTCGAGGGGCGGGAGGACGGGACATGGAGAGCGGACCGGCGATCTTCGTGGGAGTGGTGTTCGCCCTGTTCGGGGGCGGGCTGCTGCTGTGGACCGCGAGGCGGCTGCGCCTGGGCGAGCCGGTCGCCCAGGGGGTGCGTCCGGTGATGTCGGCGACGCTCGCGAGCGTCACGGCGGTCACCGCCCTCGCGCTCGGCGCGTGGTGCCTCACCCGCCTCTGAGAGCGCCCGGGAAGCCGGGGCCGATGGGCGGCCGGGGTAACCGGGATGTGACCCTCCGCATAGGCCCCGGGCGGATCGCTGAACACGCCGGGCGGCAGGAATGGCGGTAGTCGGGTTACCGTTCGAGTGGCCGTTGCGGGCTTTTCCCGTTTGACACGGGGGCGGGATGTACCGTCACACTCCGCAGCGTCAGCATGACCCGACCCCCGGGCCGACCGCCGAGCCCCGTGCCAGGCACCGGCCGCAGGGGGCGCCCGCCCCGGGACGCAAGCCTGGGGAGACCCAGCGTCGACCGGAGAGAAGAGCGAAGTTGTCCCCGACCAGCGAGACCGCGAAGGGCGGCCGCCGACTCGTCATCGTCGAGTCGCCTGCCAAGGCGAAGACGATCAAGGGCTATCTCGGCCCCGGCTACATCGTCGAGGCGAGCGTGGGGCACATCCGCGACCTTCCCAACGGCGCCGCGGAGGTGCCCGAGCAGTACACCGGCGAGGTGCGCCGGCTCGGCGTGGACGTCGAGCACGACTTCGCGCCCATCTATGTCGTCAACGCGGACAAGAAGGCGCAGGTCAGGAAGCTCAAGGACCTGCTGAAGGAGTCCGACGAACTCTTCCTCGCCACCGATGAGGACCGCGAGGGCGAGGCCATCGCCTGGCACCTCCAGGAGGTGCTGAAGCCCAAGGTCCCGGTCAAGCGGATGGTCTTCCACGAGATCACCAAGGCCGCGATCCAGGCCGCCGTCGCCAACCCCCGCGAGCTGAACCAGAAGCTGGTCGACGCCCAGGAGACCCGCCGCATCCTCGACCGCCTCTACGGCTACGAGGTCTCGCCGGTCCTGTGGAAGAAGGTCATGCCGCGTCTGTCGGCGGGCCGCGTCCAGTCCGTCGCGACCCGGCTCGTCGTGGAGCGGGAGCGGGAGCGCATCGCGTTCCGCTCGGCCGAGTACTGGGACCTGACCGGCACCTTCGCCACCGGCCGCGCCGGTGACGCCTCCGACCCGTCGGCGCTGGTCGCACGGCTCCAGTCGGTGGACGGCCGCCGCGTCGCCCAGGGCCGCGACTTCGACTCGGTCGGGCAGCTCAAGGGCGCGAACGTCCTGCACCTGGACGAGGCGAACGCCCGTGCGCTGGCCGCCGCCCTGGAGAACACCCGGTTCTCGGTCCGCTCCGTCGAATCCAAGCCGTACCGCCGCTCGCCGTACGCCCCCTTCCGGACGACGACGCTCCAGCAGGAGGCCTCGCGCAAGCTCGGCTTCGGGGCCAAGGCGACGATGCAGGTGGCGCAGAAGCTGTACGAGAACGGCTTCATCACCTACATGCGTACGGACTCCACGACGCTCAGCGACACCGCCGTGTCCGCCGCCCGCGCCCAGGTCACGCAGCTGTACGGCGCCGACTACCTGCCGGCGCAGCCGCGGACGTACGCCGGGAAGGTCAAGAACGCGCAGGAGGCGCACGAGGCGATCCGACCCTCGGGTGATCGTTTCCGCACGCCCGCCGAGACCGGACTGACCGGCGACCAGTTCAAGCTGTACGAGCTGATCTGGAAGCGGACCGTCGCCTCCCAGATGAAGGACGCGACGGGCAACAGCGTCACGGTGAAGATCGGCGGCACCGCCTCCGACGGCCGGGACGCCGAGTTCAGCGCCTCCGGCAAGACGATCACCTTCCACGGCTTCCTCAAGGCCTATGTCGAGGGCGCCGACGACCCGAACGCCGAGCTGGACGACCGCGAGCGCAGGCTGCCGCAGGTCAACGAGGGCGACCCGCTCTCCGCCGAGGAGATCACGGTCGACGGGCACGCCACCAAGCCCCCGGCCCGCTACACCGAGGCGTCGCTGGTCAAGGAGCTGGAAGAGCGCGAGATCGGCCGCCCGTCGACGTACGCGTCGATCATCGGCACGATCCTCGACCGGGGCTATGTGTTCAAGAAGGGCACGGCCCTGGTGCCGTCCTTCCTGTCCTTCGCCGTGGTCAACCTGCTGGAGAAGCACTTCGGGCGGCTCGTCGACTACGACTTCACCGCCAAGATGGAGGACGACCTCGACCGCATCGCGACCGGTGAGGCCCAGGCGGTGCCGTGGCTGAAGCGGTTCTACTTCGGCGAGGGCGCGGGCGCGAACGGCACGGCGGCGGCCGAGGCCGGCAACGGCGACGGCGACCACCTCGGTGGCCTGAAGGAGTTGGTGACCGACCTGGGCGCGATCGACGCCCGCGAGGTCTCCTCCTTCCCCGTCGGCAACGACATCGTGCTGCGCGTCGGGCGCTACGGCCCGTACATCGAGCGGGGCGAGAAGGACGCCGAGGGGCACCAGCGGGCGGACGTGCCCGAGGACCTGGCGCCGGACGAGCTGAGCGTCGAACTCGCCGAGGAACTGCTCGCCAAGCCGAGCGGCGACTTCGAACTCGGCGCCGACCCGGACTCGGGCCACCAGATCATCGCCCGGGACGGCCGCTACGGCCCGTACGTCACCGAGGTGCTCCCCGAGGGCACCCCGAAGACCGGCAAGAACGCGGTCAAGCCCCGTACGGCCTCGCTGTTCAAGTCGATGTCGCTGGACACGGTGACGCTGGCCGACGCGCTGAAGCTGATGTCGCTGCCGCGCGTCGTCGGCGCGGACGCCGAGGGCCAGGAGATCACCGCGCAGAACGGGCGGTACGGGCCCTACCTGAAGAAGGGCACGGACTCGCGGTCGCTGCAGACCGAGGACCAGCTCTTCACGATCACCCTCGAAGAGGCGCTGGCGATCTACGCCCAGCCCAAGCAGCGCGGGCGGGCCGCCGCCAAGCCGCCGCTGAAGGAGCTGGGCGAGGACCCGGTCAGCGCGAAGCCGGTCGTGGTGAAGGACGGCCGCTTCGGGCCGTACGTCACCGACGGCGAGACCAACGCGACGCTGCGGTCCGGGGACAGCGTGGAGACCATCACGCCCGAGCGCGGGTTCGAGCTGCTCGCGGAGAAGCGGGCGAAGGCTCCCGCCAAGAAGACGGCCAAGAAGGCGCCCGCGAAGAAGACGGCGACCAAGACCGCCGCGAAGAAGGCGGCGCCGGCGAAGAAGACCGCCGCGAAGAAGACGGCGACTTCGAAGACTGCCGCCGCGAAGAAGGCCGCGCCTGCCAAGAAGGTGGCTGCGAAGAAGGCGACGGCGAGTGGGGACGGCGCCTAGTAGCTCGGGGGTGCGGGTGTTTGTGCGGCTGCGGGTTGGTTGTGGCTGGTCGCGCCCACGCGGCGGAGCCGCATATGTCACAGCCCCGCGCCCCTGAGTGCGCGTTCGTGTCGGGCGGTGGCTGGAAGGTTCCGTCTGCGTTTTGTCGAATGTGTGCGTTTCGTGCGGCTTGGTGATGCGGCGTGTGTGCGTTCGGGCGCTGCTTCTGGGTGTCGGTGGGTGCCGATAGGCTGAAAGCATGATGCGAGCCGAGCAGCCGACGGCCCACGAACCGGCCTCCGACGACGCCCTGGCGGCCGACTCCAGGGAGCGCGCCGTACGGGCGCTGCTGCGTCGGCCCCAGCTGAAACGGTTGTGGGGGGCCCAACTCGTGGGCGGTGTGGGCGATCTGCTCGCACTGTTCGTCCTGGTGCTCCTCGCCTTCCAGACGGCGATCGCCGAGGGCTCCTTCGGGGGCGGGTACCGGGGCGTCGCGCTCACCGTGGCGGCCGTGTTCGGTACGCGCGTGCTCGCGACGCTGCTCTTCGGGGCCGTACTCCTCGGACCGCTCACCTCGCTGACCGCGCAGGAGGGGCCGCTCGACCGCCGCTGGACCATGGTCGGCGCCGACGGCGTACGGGTCCTGCTGCTGATCGTCGCGCCCCTGTGGATCGACTGGACGCCGGACAACGCGCTCGCGGTGCTGCTGGTCACCGTGTTCGTGGTCGGTGTCGCCGAGCGGTTCTGGACGGTCTGCCGGGAGAGCGCGGCCCCCGCGCTGCTGCCCGCGCCGCCGCCGGAGGGCGCGACCGTACGGCCGCTGCCGGACCACATGGACGCGCTGCGGCGCCTGGCCCTGCGTACGGGATTCGTCGCCGTGCCCCTCGCCGCCGCCGTCCTCGTCGTCGCCTCGCTGCTCAACAATCTGCTGGGCGCGGGCATCGACTGGTTCGGACAGCACCAGGCCGCGCTCGCCTCGTACGTCGCCGCCGGGCTGTTCGCCGCCTCGCTGTCGCTGGTGACCTTCCTCGAACTGCCCAAGACCCGCACTCCGCGCGCGCGGTCGCCGCTGGAGGGGCTGCGTCGGCCCAGGACCGGCACCGGGGTCGACAAGGGGCGCACGGGCGCGATCCCGCTGCTGGTGCCCGCCTGCGGCGCGGTGGCCGGTGCGATCGCCGCCGTGGTCGCCGTCGCCGTGCTGCACGCCAAGGACCTGGGTGGCGGGCCGGTGATGTACGGGCTGTTCGTCGGCGCGCTGACCGGTGGTGTGGTCATCGGGATCCGTCGCGCGTCCGCCGTGCTGCCCTCGCTCTCCCGGCGTCGGCTGCTGGCCCTCGCGGTCGCCTTCACCGGTGTCGCGCTGCTCGCCGCCGGGCTGACCCCGGACGTCACGAGTGTGGTGCTGATCCTGGGACTGGCCGGTGTCGGCGCGGGCATCGCCGCGAACACCGGGCACACCCTGCTCGACCAGGAGGCCGAGGACTTCCGGCGGCCACGGACCACCGAGCATCTGCACGCCGTCGTACGGGTGTTCGTGGCGTTGGCGGCGCTCGTCGCACCGCTGGTCGCCGCCGTCATCGGGCCGCACCGGCTGGAGAGCGGCAAGTTCGTGTTCGCGCACGGCGGTGCGGCGTTCACGCTGATGCTGGTGGGGGCGTTGCTGCTGCCGGTGGCCGCGCTGGTGCTGGCCAAGGTCGACGACCGGTCCGGAGTGCCGCTCCGGCAGGACCTGCGGGACGCGCTGCTGAAGGGCGACGATCCGGTTCAGGCGCCCGCCGCCTCAGGGTTCTTCATCGCCCTGGAGGGTGGGGACGGCGCCGGGAAGTCCACCCAGGTCGAGGCGCTCGCCGAGTGGATCCGGGCCAAGGGGCACGAGGTCGTGGTCACGCGCGAGCCGGGGGCGACTCCGGTGGGGAAGCGGCTGCGGTCGATCCTGCTGGACGTGTCGAGCGCCGGGCTGTCGCATCGGGCCGAGGCGCTGCTCTACGCGGCGGATCGTGCCGAGCATGTGGACACCGTGGTGCGGCCCGCGTTGGAGCGGGGGGCGATCGTTGTCTCGGACCGGTACATCGATTCGTCCGTGGCGTACCAGGGGGCCGGGAGGGATCTCTCGCCGACGGAGATCGCGCGGATCTCGCGGTGGGCGACCGATGGGCTCGTGCCGCATCTGACCGTGCTGCTGGATGTGTCGCCGGAGGCGGCGAGGGAGCGGTTCACCGAGGCGCCGGACCGGCTGGAGTCGGAGCCGGCCGAGTTCCACGAGCGGGTGCGGGCCGGGTTCCTGACGCTGGCCGCCGCGGACGCCGGGCGCTATCTCGTGGTCGACGCCGCGCAGGATCCCGAGGCCGTCACGACGGTCGTCCGGCATCGGCTCGATGTGATGCTGCCGCTCTCCGAGGCCGAGGTGAAGGCGCAGGAGGAGGCCCGCCGCAAGGCCGAGGAGGAGGCGCGGCGCAAGGCCGAGGAAGAGGCCGCGCGGAAGGCCGAGGAGGAGCGGCTGGAGCGGGAGCGCCAGGAGGAACTGGCGCGACTGCGGGCCGAGGAGGAGGAGCGCGAGCGGCGCGAGCTGGAGGAGGCTCAGCGGCGCGAGGCGGAACGGCAGGCGGAGGAGGCCCGGCAGCGGGCCGAGGAGGCGCGCCGCCGCGCCGAGGAGGAGCAGGCACGGCTCCTCGCGGAGGAGAAGGCCCGCGCCGAGGAGGAAGAGCGGCGGCGGGTCGAGGAGGAACGGCGGCGCAAGCAGGCCGCGGAGGAGCAGCGGCTGCGGGCCGAGGCGGAGGCGCTCCGCCTGGAGAAGCAGCGGAAGGCCGAGGAGGCGCTGCTGCGGGCCGAGGAGGCACGGAGGGTGGCCGCGGCGGCGGAGGCCGAGCGGGCGGCTCGGGTCGCGGCGGAGAGGGGCGCGGCGGAGCGGGCTGCGGCTGAGCGGGCCGAGGCGGAGAGGGCTGAGGCCGAGCGGGTGGCTGCTGAGCGGGCGGCTGCCGCGGATGTGGCTTCGGGGTCGGCCGCGGGGGCTGCTTCGGACGTGGGTGCGGGTGCGGGTGCCGCTTCGGGTTCGGATGCGGCTGAGCGGGGGGCTGCGGTTGGGCGTGGGGGTTCTGCTGGGGGTTCCGGGGGTGACGACGCGATCACCGTGCCTTCGCCGGTGGTGAAGCCGACGCGCTCGTCGGGTTCCGGTGGGGCGGATTCCGAGACGACGGCGAAGTTGCCGAAGCCGCCGGTGCCGTCCTCGGGGGCGGCGGAGGACGAGACCGCGGTGCTGCCGCAGGTGCCTTCGGGGGCGGCCGATGAGACGGCCGTGCTGCCGCCGGTGCGGGAGGACCGGGTGCCGCCGGGGTACTTCCGCGACGAGCGGCCCGCGCCCGATGGGGCGGAGGGGCGGACGCGGGAGCTTCCGCAGGTCGACGAGGAAGGGGTGCCTCGGCGGCGGCCTCGGTCGGACTGGGCCGAGGAGACGCCGTTGGACGATCTGCCTACGTTGGCGGACGAGTTGTTGGGGCTGCGGGATGGCGAGGACGACTCGGACGAGGGGCGGGGGCGTTGGGGGCGGCGTCGCTGAGTCAGTGGTGAGTGGTGAGTGGTGAGTGGTGAGTGGTGAGTGGTGAGTGGTGAGTGGTGAGTGGTGAGTGGTGCGCCTGTCTGCCGCCTGTCCGGTCGCCTTGGGCGCGGGCGGGCGGGCGAGCGGTGGGTGGGACGGGGCCGTGCCGGTGCGTAGAGCCCGTCGCGGGTTGCCCTACTGCTCGGGGTGAGTAGGGAGCCGTTCTCCGGGCCGCTGTGAGCGACGGGCTGCTACGCACCGGCACGGCCCCTCGCGTCACTTTGCGGCCCACCCGCCGTTCGGGGTGGCTGTCCGGGCGTCCTGCGGCTGTCCGTCGTTCGGGAGTTGTGTCGGCGGCGTTGTCAGTGGGGTCGCGCACAATGGGGCGCGGAGTGGGTTCGTGTGGGACGGAGGGCGGTGGCGCATGGCTGTGTGGGACGACCTGGTGGGGCAGGAGCGGTTGAGCGGGCAACTCGGCGCGGCTGCCCGGGACGCGGACGCGATCGTCACGGCGGCGGTGACGGGGACCGCGCCTCCGGAGGCGTCGAAGATGACGCACGCGTGGCTGTTCACGGGGCCGCCGGGGTCGGGGCGGGCGACGGCGGCGCGGGCGTTCGCGGCGGCGTTGCAGTGCGTGAGTCCGGACCGGGCGCTCGGCGGGAGCCCGGGATGCGGGTTCTGCGACGGATGCCATACGGCGCTGGTGGGGACGCACGCGGACGTCAGCACCGTGGCGGCGGTGGGCACGCAGATCCTCGCGGACGACATGCGGGACACGGTGCGGAAGTCGTTCACGTCGCCGGCCAACGGGCGATGGCAGGTGATCCTCGTCGAGGACGCGGAGCGGCTGAACGAGAAATCGGCGAACGCCGTGCTGAAGGCCGTGGAGGAGCCCGCCCCCCGGACGGTCTGGCTGCTGTGCGCGCCCTCGCTGGAGGACGTGCTGCCGACGATCCGGTCGCGGTGCCGGCACGTCGGGCTGCTCACGCCGTCGGTGGACGCGGTCGCGGACATGCTCGTACGGCGGGAGGGCATCGAGCCGGAGGCGGCGGCCGTGGCCGCGCGGGCGACCCAGGGGCACATCGAGCGGGCCCGGCGGCTGGCCACCGACCCGCGGGCCCGGGAGCGGCGGGCCGCCGTGCTGAAGCTGCCGCTGCGGGTGGAGGACATCGGGGGGTGTCTCAAGGCCGCGCAGGAGCTGGTGGACGCCGCTTCGGAGGAGTCGAAGCAACTGGCCGAAGAGGTCGACACCAAGGAGACCGAGGAGCTGAAGGCGGCGCTGGGCGCGGTGCAGGGCGGGCGGATGCCGCGCGGTACGGCCGGGGTGATGAAGGACCTGGAGGACAAGCAGAAGCGGCGGCGTACGCGGGCGCAGCGGGACAGCCTGGATCTCGCGCTGACCGAACTCACCGGGTTCTACCGGGATGTTCTGGCGCTGCAGCTGGGGTCGCGGGTCGCGCTCGCCAATGTCGAGGTGCGGGACAGCCTGGAGCGGATGGCCCGGGGCGGCACACCGGAGGCGACCCTGCGGCGGATCGACGCGATCGCGGCCTGCCGGGAGGCGTTGGAGAGAAATGTGGCGCCCCTGCTGGCCGTGGAGGCGATGACGATGGCCTTGCGTGCCGGGTGAGGGTGGGGTGAGGGTCGGGCGAGGTCGGGTGAGTGTGGCGCGTTTGATTGACCGTTTCACTCGTACGAGGAGCGTTCGTCGCTGTTCGTGATGAATTGAGTGGTTCTGGTTACGCTCGCGAGATGCACACCAGGCGTACTTCCCGGCCGCATCGGCCCCTGCGGGCCGGCGGCGCGTTGCTCGCTGCCGCCGCGCTGCTCGTCGCGGGCTGCTCCTCCGGCGGTTCCACCAGGGCGGCCACGGCGGCCACGGCGGTGGACGGAGGGCCCGCCCTCGGCGCGCTGCCCCGTGCGACCCCCTCGGTGCTGGCCCCGTACTACGGGCAGAAGCTGCGCTGGCGCGACTGCGAGATCCCCGGATTCCAGTGCGCCACGATGAAGGCGCCCCTCGACTACGCGAAGCCCGGCGAAGGGGACATCAGGCTGGCCGTCTCGCGGAGGAAGGCGACCGGGCCCGGCGAGCGGCTCGGCTCGCTGCTGGTCAATCCGGGTGGACCGGGCGGATCGGCGGTCGGATACGT
This sequence comes from Streptomyces phaeolivaceus, assembly GCF_009184865.1. Taxonomy (NCBI): domain Bacteria; kingdom Bacillati; phylum Actinomycetota; class Actinomycetes; order Kitasatosporales; family Streptomycetaceae; genus Streptomyces; species Streptomyces phaeolivaceus. The sequence goes on from NZ_CP045096.1 coordinate 5,820,797, forward strand.
GCAGGGGTACGCGGGCATCGGCTACCCGGCCGAGGTGCGGGCGCGGTACGACATGGTCGCCGTCGACCCGCGGGGCGTGGCCGGCAGCGAGCCGATCGAATGTCTCACCGGGCGCCAGATGGACACGTACACGCAGACCGACCTCACCCCGGACGACACGGAGGAGACCACCGGGCTGGTCGCCGCGTACAAGCGGTTCGCGGAAGGGTGTGGGGAGCGGGCGCCGAAGGTGCTGCGCCATGTCTCCACGGTTGAGGCGGCCCGGGACATGGACATCCTGCGGGCCGTGCTGGGCGACCGGAAGCTGACGTACGTCGGGGCCTCGTACGGCACGTTCCTCGGGGCGACGTACGCGGGGCTGTTCCCCGAGCGCGTCGGCCGGCTGGTGCTCGACGGCGCGATGGACCCGTCGCTGCCCGCCCACCGGCTGAACCAGGAGCAGACGGCGGGCTTCGAGACGGCCTTCCGGGCCTTCGCGAAGGACTGTGTGGGGCGGAAGGACTGTGCGCTGGGGCGTACGCCCGCGCAGGTCGCCGAGAACATGCGCGGGCTGTTCGAGCGGCTGGACGCGCGCTCGCTCCCGACCGGTGACGCCGACGGCCGGCGGCTGGGGGAGTCCCTGGCCACGACGGGGGTGATCGCGGCGATGTACGACGAGGGGGCCTGGCCGCGGCTGCGCCAGGCGCTCACCGAGGCGGTGGAGAAGGACGACGGCGCCGGGCTGCTCGCCCTCTCCGACAGCTACTTCGAACGCGCCCCCGACGGCACGTACTCCAACCTGATGTACGCCAACGCCGCCGTGAACTGCCTCGATCTCCCGGCCGCCTACGACACCCCCGAGGAGGTCGAACGGGCCCTCCCCGCGTTCGAGAAGGCGTCCCCGGTCTTCGGCCGGGCCCTCGCGTGGGCCTCGCTGAACTGCGCGTACTGGCCGGTGCGGCCGACGGGTGGGCCGCACCGGATCGAGGCGAAGGGCGCCGCCCCGATCGTCGTCGTCGGCACCACCCGCGATCCCGCCACCCCGTACCGCTGGGCCCAGGCCCTCGCCTCCCAGCTCTCCTCCGCCCGCCTCCTCACGTACGACGGCGACGGCCACACCGCGTACGGCCGCGGCAGCGCGTGCGTCGACTCCGCGATCAACGCCTACCTCCTGCGCGGCACACCCCCGACCGACGGAAAACGCTGCTCAGCGTCTTGATCGCCGGGTGCCGCCCGACCGGGTCCGGCCCGGCGCCGGGGTGCCCCGACCACTGGTTCGGAGCACCCCGGAAACTGTGTAGACTTACCGACGTTGCTGATCGCACCATAGTGCAGACAGCGCGCCGCCTTAGCTCAGATGGCCAGAGCAACGCACTCGTAATGCGTAGGTCTCGGGTTCGAATCCCGAAGGCGGCTCCGCAAAACCCCAGGACAGATAGTCGCTGACCTGGGGTTTTCTGCTGCTCGGGGCATGGCGCGTCAGGCGGTCGGGGTGCCGCGAGATGGCTTGCGTGAGCGATGCGTGAGCGGAGCGGTCCGATGCCCTACTTCTTGGGCTTCTTCCGCTTGCCCTTCCTCTTGGCCCTGGCCTCGGCTTTCGCCTTGGCCGCCGCCTTCTTGGCGGCCTTACGGGCGGCCTCCTCCGCCTCGGTCTTCCGCTGAAGCGGGACCAGCTTGGCGGTGGCCTCGGCCGCGTTCTTGCCGACCTGCGGCAGGACGCTCTGGTATATGTCCCGCGTAATGCGGGTGTCGCTGTGCCCGAGCGTGTCCGACACGATCTTCACGTCGATGCCGGCGGCGAGCATGAGCGTGGCCGCCCCGTGCCGGAGGTCGTGCAGCCGGATCGGCGGTAGCCCGGAGGCGGCGACGAGGCGCTCGAAGAGGTCGGTCACCTTCCCGGGGTGGAGCCAGGAGCCGTCTTCCTGGGTGAAGACCATGCCGGTCTCGACCCAGGCCGTTGCCCACTCCTCGCGGTCCGCGTCCTGCTGTTCGCGGTGCCGCTTCAGGACGTTGACGGTGTCGTCGTCGAGGGCGACCACGCGGAAGCCGCTGTCCGTCTTGGGCTCCGAGGTCTCGACCTCCCACCCGTCCTGGACGAGTTGGGCGGAGACGGTCAGGGAGTGGTCATCGAGGTTGGTCTCCGACCAGGGCTGCGCGCATGCCTCGCCCCGCCGCAGGCCGCGGAAGGCGATCAGGTGCCACATCGCGTACAGCCGGTCCTCCGCGAGGAAGTCGAGGAACGCGCCGGTCTGTTCGGGCGTCCAGACCATGACGGGGGAGGGCTTCTCGCCCGTCTGCTCCCACCTGGCGACCCGCGCGTCCGTCCACACCAGGGCCTTCGGCTTGCGTACGGGGTCGAGCTCGACGTGGGCCGCCGGGTTGAAGGTGAGGATCTGCTGGCCGATCGCGTCGTTCAACGCAGACCGCAGCGTGGCCTTGATACGCAGCCGGGTGGCCGGGCCGGTCACACGCCGGAACGGCGGCATGGCATCGATCGCCGTCTTCATCACCTTGCGGCGGGCGCGGTTGTCCAGGCCCTTCCACGGCACGGTGGCCAACTCCTCGACCGCGGCCCGGCGCTGGGCGTTCTGCTCCAGGATCTCGGCATTGCCGTCGGATATGGCCGTGAACATGTCGCTGAGATGGCTCACGCGCAGGCGGTCGAGGCGGTGGTGGCCGATCCGAGGCTTCAAGTGGAAGCGGATATCGGTCTCGTAGCGGCTGAGTCCCGACTTGCGGATGCGCTTGCCGTCGAGCCACCGATCGAGCCACTCGCCGACGGTCAGGCGACCGATCAGGTCCTGACCGGACTTCAGGCGCCGGCGGGTCTCCTCGACATCCGGCAGTGGCGACTTCTCGTCGCCGACCTCCTCCAGCATGGCGGCGATCAGCGCCATGCCCTCGGGGTCGTCGGTGTCGGCGAGGCCGAGCAGGGCGCGTATGTGGTCGAGGTCGGCCTGGGCGGCCTTGAGGGAGTCGTAGCCGGCGCGGCTGAAGGAGCGGCGGGTGCCGTCTTCGCGGGGCGGGAGTTCCTGGCGTATGGAGTACGAGCCGTGCTTGCGGCTGGAGAGCTTCGGGCACTGCTTGCCGAGCGGCTTCCCGGTTTGGGCGTCGCGGCAGTAGCAGCGGCGGTGGGTGGAACCCTTCAAAGATCATTCTCCTCATCGGTGTTGCCGACGGGTGGGTCGACGTCGGCGAGTTCTGGTGGCAGGTGCGGTGGTGTGCCGCCGTCTTCGCGGATGAAGGCGCGGGCGCTGCGGAGCCGGTACTTGGCTTCCAACACCCTTTCGGCGTAGTCGGCTTGGGCGAGTACCGCTTCCTCGCGTTCGGCCTGGTTGGGCGCTGTCTCGGCCTTCCAGCGCTCGTGCTTCTCGCCTTTCAGGGCGGCCAGGGCGGCGCGCTGGTGGCGGATGTGGGCGCGGAAGGAGCGGAGCATGTCGTCTTCCATGCCGAAGTCCTCGATGTCGCCGGTGAACCAGCGCATGGCGTCCCATGTCGGGTCGGAGTGCTGCAGGGGAAGGCGCTGGACTCGGTCGACGTAGCCGACGGGGTAGAGCAGGCAGATCGGGTAGGTCCGCAAGGCTTCGGCGAGGACGAGGACGTCGACCATGGGCAGGTTGGCGCGGCGGCCGGATTCCATGTTGGCGATCACGTTGCGCGGGATCGGATGGCCGATCTCCGCGCAGCGGTCGGCCAGGTCCTGGGCGCTCATGCGCAACTCCTTCCTTCGTCTGCGGACCTCGGCGGCCACCGTGGCCATCACCTGATCCACCCACTCGGGGACGTCGTCCTCGTCATCTCTAGGATCAAAACCGCGTTGTGTCATGGAGACACATTAGCTTCCCGATGATGGTTAGTGATCGCCTGGAGCCGGACGTGATGCCGCGTTCGCCGAGGGCTCACTCATGGACGGAGCATGTATGCGCGAAAACGAGATCGCGGAGCGGCCCAAGGGTATGACGCGGGCGGAGTTGTTGGCCCTGCCTGCCGCCGTTGACCTGGACACCGGTAACCGGGCGCTGGGTCTGGGGCGGAGCAAGGGCTACGAGTTGGCCAAGCGGGGTCAGTACCCCTGCAAGGTCCTGCGGCTGGGCAAGGCGTACCGCGTCGTGACAGCCGACCTGTTGAGCCTGCTCGGCCTGGCCGCATGACCGCCCGAGCCCATAGCAGACGCTTCTGCGCTGAGCTGACACAGAAACGCTGGACTGTGTCGGGGCGTGGACGTACTGTCCGTGTTCCCTCGCCCCGGTCAGGGAAGCGAGAAAGCCCCCGGCGCGCCAACGCCGGAGGCTCCGCACACTCCACTGCCCGCATACCAACGAACGACCTGCGTGAGTCGGGCCTGCATGCCCGACGTCACCGGAAAAGGAGCTGCCCTGTGCAACCTACGACACCCGAGCCCTATTCCGCACCCGGCAAAGCGGTATGGCCGACGGTCGCCGTGCCTGGCCGGCCCGGCCACGCGCCCGAAGCCGCCCCGGCGGCCGATGGCGGGGCACCGGATACGGTTCCGGTGGATCAGCCCGCCGAGGAGGCGGTGCCGGAGCCCGAGCCGACGTACGGCTCCGAGCTGCTGAGTGAACTGCGTTCCCAGATAGCCCAGTTCGTGATCCTGCCCTCCCAGCAGGCGCTACACGCCGTCACGCTGTGGGTGGCGGCGACGCACCTGCAGCCCGCGTGGCAGCACGCACCGCGCCTGGCGGTGGTCGGGCCGGCGAAGCGGTGCGGCAAGTCACGGCTCCTGGACGTGCTGACCGAGACGGTCCACGAGCCGATGCTCACCATCAACACCACGCCCGCGGCCATCTTCCGGTCCATCACCGACGAGCCGCCCACCCTGCTGGTGGACGAGGCGGACACAATCTTCGGCACGCCGAAGCAGGCGGAGAAGAATGAGGAGATGCGTGGTCTGCTCAACGCCGGCCACCAGCGCAACCGGTACGTCACCCGCGTCGTAGGCAACGACCACACCCCGCACCGGTTCGCCACCTTCGCCATGGCCGCGCTCGCGGGCATCGGCGACCTGCCCGACACGATCATGGACCGGTCGGTGGTGATTCGTATGCGCCGCCGGGCCGAGGGCGAGAGCGTCAAGCCCTTCCGCTCCCGCCGCGACACCCCGGCCCTGCACGACCTGCGCGACCGCCTCGCCGCCTGGGCCCGGCCGCTGCTGGACGAGGCCGCCGACATGGAACCGGTAATGCCGGTGGAGGACCGAGCCGCCGATACCTGGGAACCCCTGGTGATCGTCGCCGACCTGGCCGCCGGGCCCTGGCCACGCCTCGCCCGCGCGGCGTGCGCGCAGATGGTGACGGCCGAAGCGGAGGCCGAGGAGGACCACCCCAGCTCAGCGCGGATCCTGGCCGACATCCGCCGGGTCTTCGTAGCCCAGCGGGAGGTCGACAGCCTCTCCACGGACGAACTCCTGCACCACCTGCGCCAGGACCTGGAAGGCCCGTGGGCGGAGTGGGGTCGCAAGGGGCTGGACCCGCGTGAGCTCGGCTCGCTGCTGCGCGCCTTCGACATCAGGCCCGGCAACGTCCGCCTCGCCGACGGAACCCAGCGCAAGGGCTACACGCGCAACAAGTTCCTCGACGCATGGCGGCGCTACTGCCCGACCGTCCACCCGGTCGGCACAGGCCCCGCGCGCAGCGAGGGCTGAGACCCCCCGGTCCCCGGTTGCCGTCCTTGCCGTCCCTGCCGTAATCCCGCAGGTCAAACGGCATGCAGGCAAGACGGCAACCGGGGCCAGGACGGCAACACGATCATGACCGAGGTTGCTGCCCGCCGGGACGCCGCCCACATCCGTCTTGTGCCGTCCCGGACGTCCCCGCCGTATCACCGCAGGTCACAGCACATGCGGCCGGGACGGCAAGACGGATGCGATCCATCCACGGCCACCGAACCGCAGCACCCGCCGCCCGTGCGTGCCCACAGGACGCGCCAGCGCCGCCAAGACGGAACACCGGCCCCCCTGCCGTACCGGCCCTGACCTGCGCTTGCAACGGCCGGGACGGCAAAGACGGACCACGCCACCACCCCAGGAGAACCCCGCTTGACCACCCTCTCCACACCCACCCACCGGGACCATCGCCCCGGCGTAGGACGGCCGATGACGAGCAAGCAGGCTGCTGAGCGGTACGCGCTCGTCGCGGCGGGCGTTGTCATCGTGGCGCTCACCGCCGGCGGATTCTGGCTGTCGTACGCGCACCTCGCAGAGGTCGCCGGACAGCACGGCCTCAAGAACTCCCCAGTCCGCCAGTGGGCCTGGCCCGCGACCCTGGACGCCTTCATCGTCGCGGGTGAACTCCTCATGCTCCGCGCGGGTCTGCGCCGCGTCGCCGACGGCTGGGCCATCGTCCTCACCGCCACCGGATCGATCGGTTCCATCGCCCTCAACGTGGCCGGGGTCAACGGCACGGGCAACACCAGCGCCGTGCCGCTCCTCGACTACGTGGTCGCCGCGGTTCCCCCGACAGCCGCGCTGCTGGCCTTCGGCGTCCTGATGCGGCAGATCCACCAGCTCGTCGCCGACCCACCCGACGCCACCGAACGCCACAACGGTCTCCCGCAGCCAGCCGGTCTCGACGTGGCGGACGGTCAGGCCGACGTGGCTCGGGGTGCTGCCGAGGTGGCGCAGGGCGCCGCCACTATGACGGAAACCCCGCAGTCTTCCGCCGAACCGGAAGACCAGAAGCCCAGCGCTGTGTCCGACGACTACCTTGCGATCGCCCGTACCGCGCCACTGGGACGCGGAGACCGTGCCTCGCGCCGCCACATCGAAGCGACGATCCGCGGCAAGGGCCTCCCGATCGGCAGGGCCGACGCGGAAAAGCTCAAGGACGTCCTGCAAGCCGAACTCGATGAGGCCACCTCTCAGCGGCGGGACGACCTCGGCATGACCCCCGCTGGCGCTCCCTGAGCCCCGCGCTCCCATCGCTCCGGCGCAACTCGCATCGCTCGTCCCCGCGCAGGTCCGCGGGGACGAGCGACCGCAGCAACGAGTCAACCCGACACCGCCGCTCCATCCGTCCTTGCCCTGACAGGTATGGGACGAGGTCGACCGGTCACTGACTGACCATCAACACCTTATGGAGAACCACCTCATGCGCAACCAGCACCACGAACCCACATCGCACCAGCAGGAGATGACCACCACCCCAGCCACAACGCCAGCAAGGTATCCCGCTGGACCGTCCAAGGACGGCCGCAACGGGGAAGTCTCCGCCCCGGGGGTGGCGGAGGACCTCGGGCGCCAGGGGGCACCCGAGGAGGAACAGATCGCCGACACCGTCGCCGCCCAGCTGCCGCGCGCCGCCGAAGCTGCCGCGCTGCACCGTGTCGCCCGACGTCGCAAGCCCGACCCGAACGGCCAGCGTAAGCAGCGTGTCGATGCCCGCTACAGCGTCGACGAGAAAACCGAGATCCTCGCCATGGCGCGGTCGCTGAACATCGCCGGCGCCCACTACGTCGGCGCCGTCGTCATGGCCCACGTCCAGGGCGACCTCGCCCTGCCCGGCCAGCGCACCCCGCTCGACGACTACATCGACGAACTGACCGCCCTGCGTGGCGAGGTCGCCAAGATCGGCCACAACATCAACCAGATCGCCAAGAAGCTGAACTCCGGCGGCCGTCCACAGCCTGGGGATACCGCCGTCCTGGCCCAGGGCGAACGCACCCTGACCGCGGTCGGCGCCACCGTCCGCCACATCGCCACAGCCGCGAACCAGGCCGTCGCCAAGAAGGCGGCCCGGTGATCGCGAAGATCCGCAGCGGCAAGGAAACCGCCGGATTGATCCGGTACCTGTTCGACACGAAGAAGGCCAAGGACCACATCGACCCCCATCTGGTCGCCTCCTGGGACGGCTTCGCCCCCGACCCCGGCCGCGCCGACGACTTCGACGCCACCAGGAAGCTCCTCGTGGCCGACCTGGACCTGCACGTCAAGCAGGCTCGGAGGCTGGGCCGCGCTCCCGAGAAGCACGTGTGGCACTGCTCGATCCGCGCCGCCGAGAGTGACCGCGTCCTCAGCGACGAGGAGTGGGCCGACATCGCCCGCCGCGTTGTGGCGGCCACTGGCATAGCACCGGAAGGCGATTCGGACGGATGCCGCTGGGCCGCCGTCCGCCATGCCCCCGACCACATCCACATCGCCGCCACCAAGGTCCGGGCGGATCTGCGCACCGCCCGCCACTGGAACGACTACCTCACCGCCGACCGTGAACTCGCCGCCATCGAGAAGGAATACGGCCTGTTCCAAGTGGTCCGCGGAGACCGCACCGCTGCGAAGCGGACCACCCGTGCCGAGCAGGAGAAGGCCCGCCGCGCCGGCCAGGAGAAGCCCGCCCGCGAACGGCTGCGCGCCACCGTGCGCACCGCCGTAGCCGCCGCCACCAGCGTGGAGGAGTTCGTCCACCTGCTCAACCACCTCGACGGCGTGCTCGTCGAGGTCGTCCACTTCCCCTCGGGTGACGTGCGCGGCTACAAGGTCGCCAGCGAAGACACCACCACCGCCGACAACGAGCCCGTCTGGTTCTCCGGCTCCGAACTCGCCCCGGACCTCTCCTTCCCCAAGATCCAAAAGCGCCTGGAGAGCATCGACCCACAGTCCGCTGAGAAGCCAGGCCGGCGCAGGCCCAGCCCCTGGCACCAGGCCACCGACGCCGCCGAACGCATCCCACACCACCTCGACCAGACGGACGACGAAGCCTCCCAGGCCCACGTCGCCGCCTTCGGCGAGGCCCTCGACGCCCTCCCCCTCCTCGCACCTCAGACCCTGCGCCCCCAACTCCGAGAGGCGGCGACCGCGTTCGAGCGTGCCACCCGCTCCCGCATCCGGGCCGAACACCACCACGCCCGCGCGCTGCGCGGCGCCGTACGCGCCATGCTCCGCGAGCCCGCCCCCAAGGACGGCGCCGTCCTGGCGATGTTCCTGGACGCGGCGATCCTCGTGGTCGTTGCCGCTGCCCGCTGGCACCAGCTCCGCCACCACGACCAGCAGGTCGCCGCCGCCCACCAGACCCTGCTCCACCTCCAGGCCGCCTACGACCAAGCAGCCGCCGCACCCCTGGCCGCCCTCGCGCAGCGCCAGCCACCCCAGCAGGCCGTGGAACGGCAGATCCGCCGCCTACGCCAGGCCGTGCCCGAGCACGCGGAGCAGATCATCGAAGACCCCGCTTTCGCGGCTCTCACCGCCGCCCTCGCCGAGGCAGAAGCAGCCGGGCACGACCCGGAACGGCTCCTCCAGCAGGTCGCAAACGAGCGTGCCCTGAACGACGCCCGGCGCCCCGCACGAGTTCTGGCCTGGCGCATCCAACGCCTCAGTGAAAGGCCGGCACTCAGCGCACAAGCCCGTTCAGCACAAGCCCACAGCCCAGCCTGGGCCGACAGCGCAGCACGGCGCCCCGACGCTCCAGAGCACACGGCAGCAGCCGCCCCGGCCCCGCAGCCGTCACAAGCACGACGGCGCTGATCTCGATCTCAGCTGCGTGCGGTGACGCGCTGGGAGACGCCAGAACAAGGCACCGCAGCACGAAGCCGGGCTCCCCCAACTGGGAGGCCCGGCTTCACCGCGTGGGAGGCCCTGGAACTGCTGGAGCGTCCAGGAGTTGGTCGAATGTGCCCTCCGACAGCACCCGGCGCAGCACCGGTGCACTGGAACTGGGGGAGTCGCCGAACACGGCGACAAAGTCATGCGCGCCGGCGCCGAACGACGCCGACAGGGAGGTCACAAGGCTGCCTGCGCCTTGTCGAGCGCCTTCTCCAGGTTGGCGTCCACAAGTCCTGGCGCGCCCGAGACGAGCACAAGGACGTTGCCGATTCGGATCGCCGTCTGCTTGACGACGCTGCGCTGCCCACCGGTCGAGTAGGTGAGCAGCTGGCTCCACTGCTCGTTGCCCAGGTCGGGGGCGGGCGTCACCTGCGTGCCCACCGTGACGACGGTGTTGCCCGACACCACCTGGTACGTGGGGCAGGAGACCATCGCATCGAAGATCTCCCCAATGCCCTTGGACAGCTTCGCCGCGGTGTCGCTGTACAGCTCCTCGGCCAGCTCGGAGTTGCTGCCGCCGGCATAGGTGAAGGACGCCTTCGCCTTGCGGGGGAAGGCGAGGCTTGTGCCGGTCGCGGTGTCGCCGCCGAGTTTCTCCATGGCCGGGCAGCCCACCACAGCCACATCGTCGTGCGCCGCGGGGCGCTGTGGCGTGCGGGTGTAGCCCCCGCCGAGGTCGCTCTCGTCCAAGAGGAGTTTGGCCAGCGCGGTCGAGGACAGCGAGGCGAGCGCCGGGGCACTCTCGCCGTCCGGGTGCACCGGGACGGTCGGGGAGGACATCGGACCGGAGGCGGCGGCGCTGCCATCGGAACAGCCCGCCAGGGCCAAGATAGCGAGGGCGCTGAGGCTGAGGACGGTCGTGGCGTGAAGGCGCATCGGAAACCCTTTTTGGCCTGTTGCGGCCTGCGTAGCGGACGGTCTGACCAGGCCGGCCCTCCGGGCGCCGGCGGTGCGAAGGGGAGTGGGGGTTTCGGGAGGTCAATGGCCGAGGTGGCGCAGGCCCTCTTCGAGAGTGGGGTGGAACTGGTCGACGGGACCGGAGTGGCGGTTGAACCAGACCGCATCCAGGCCGGGCTCCTTCGTCTCGTGGCCCGCCCGGCAGCGCAGCCATATCGAGTCGTCCCGCATGCAGAAGACGATCCAGTCCCGGTACGCGCCGCACTCGGGGCACGTACGGACCTCGCCGTCGACGACGAGCGGCTGCAGCCAGCGCATCATCACCCCGGCCACGTCCTGGCGCGACGGTACCCGCAGCTCCGGCGGCAGGAAGTCGGGCACAACCCCTTCTTCTGCGGTGGGGGCTTGTGAGGTCGGCTCGGGGAAGTTGGGCCACGGCTGCGTGGCCTGCAGCCGCAGGAGCAGCGCGTGGCCCGCACGCTGGGCTTCACGGAACGTGCGGTCCTCGCGAGCGCGTCGGAACAAGAACAAGGCACACTCCTTCTCTGTCATCTGGCGGGCGCGGTGACGCGCCTCGTCTGACTTGTTGCCACTCGGGAGATCGGCGACGAGCCGTTTACGACAGCGGCTCCTCTGGGCGGCAGCCGTCAGTTGCGGCGGAGGACGGTGAGCCGCCCTTCGGCGCTCGCAGGGACGGTTCGGCGGGGCACCGGGACCGGTGAGGCGAGCGAGGAGGCGAATGCCGCCACCAGCTCATGGGGGACGCTGGTGCTGAAGCTGGCACACCACAAATAGGGGGCGCTGACGACGGGTTCCGCCCATGCCTGCCAGCCCACCAGGTCAGGGCGCGGGTCGGCGTCCTGGATGAGTGGCGGCAGCATCTCCAACGAGACGCTGCAGGAGAATCCGGGGTCCGTGGCGGTGGTGCGGGGGCGGTCCACGTCGCGGATCCAGCCTTGGGCACTCAGTGCGTTGAGGACCGTTCCCGGCGCCTCGGAGCCGACGTCGGGCGCCTCGCGGGTGTCGATCGCCACGAGGAGATCGGCGAGCGCTTCGTACGGGACGCCGGCCGTGAAGTACGCGTTCCACGCAGGCACCACGGAGGTGGCATCCGGGCGGGCGCTCAGCTGCCAGGCAACCGGGAGGCTGCCCAGTTCGAACGGGTAGGCCGCGAGGGTCCATTCGGCACCGCGCAGCTCATCTGGGCTGACGTACAGCAGGGTGTGGCGGGAGGTAGGCCACATGCGCCAGCCGAGGCCAGCCAGGATGTCGCCGATCCGTTCGGCGAGGGCCCCGTCGTCACCCGCCAGATGGCGCGGGGTGACCCAGTACACGGGGTCTGGCGAGTCGGGATGGGAGGGTTCGCTGGGGTGGTGCGGGTGCAGGGGCGCCTCCGTGGGATCGGGGGGAAGGATTTCGTCGGGGCGTTGTACGTTGGCATGGTTTGCAGCAGCACACCAGCGCTTGCGGGATCTTTCCTGTCTGCCCCCGGCGAACTTGCTCTCCCCGTGCCTGGAGGGGCCCAAATTTAGTGGTCGAAACTCACAGCGGATGGCCAAGCGGTAGCCGATCGGCCACGGATCTGAGACTGGATGGTCAACCCAGTCCACTTGCTGCTGAGACGTGCCGTATATGCCAGGAGAGAGCGGATGGCCCAGGCCCAGTGGAACAGCCACTGCGGCAGCGAGATACTGACGCCGTGGAAAGCGGACAGGTTCGCACACTGCGCTTTGCGGTCGAATGGGTTGATCAACACCCTGTGACCTGGCTCGAAGGGGCCTTCCCCGCCTCATACGAAGTGGAAGGCTGGAAGCTGACACTCACCGAAACGAAGCTCGCCGCCGCACCGGCCGCGCCGATGACCGAGGACAAGGCCCGCTCGGCCGTCATGCCGCTACTGGACACATGGTCGGCCGAACTTGAAGTCGATCAGCGCCTTGTCGTGATGCTCTACTATCTCGGCGCAGACGTGGAGCCGGGTGCCACTGACACGAAGGGAACAGTCGCCAGCGCGGACTTTGCGACTGCGTCGGCCGAGGCGTTCGACGCGACCGTCGTCATTCAGCGCGATGCCCCTCCGCAGCCGGACTGGTCGTGGCGGGACACAGAAGTAACCAAGGCGGCGCGGACGATGTGCCTGCGCCCCCTCCGGAACGGGACCCGACCAATTGCTGACGCCGCGTACTGGCTCTCAACCCACCTGAAGAAGTGGGCGACCGATGGGGATCAGACTGCACCCGAGCGACTCAACGTGTCCTCGAGCTACTTCAACAAGGTCAGTCAGTCGGGTGCAAGAAGCGACGAGCGGAAGGTTTCCGCGGCCTCACAGACACTGTCCGCGCAAGACAAAGAATCACTCAGGCGCGCGGTAGAAGAGCTCATCCGACGGCTGCACTTGGCGGAGAGTGGCCTCCACCCGGGTCGGCACTTGGACCTGTCCGATTGGCCATAGTCGTAGGGGTTCGGACTCGCGGGGACCGGCTCGAAGACGGCTGGGCAAGCACCTTGATTCGGGTGGGCAGAGTCGACCAAAACCGCTGGTGGGATAAGGACCTTAACCGGGATAATAGTCCGGTGCCTGCAAAGTTGACCGATATGCCGCCTGACCGGCTGGATGCGCTGATCAAGCATCCCTTCCACCGGGAGAACGCCGAGCGGCTGATCGGGTTCATACGCGATCTGCGGGAGTGTCACGGTCCTGAGGACTTCGTGGCCTTTCAGCATGACCTTCTGAAGGCCACGCTCGAAGCGAGCCATGCCCGTGCCGCGCGGAGTCGAGTGATCAAGCGGCTCAAGAAAAGAGAGAAACTCCCCGCAGACGCGCCCGAACTGGTAGCGGGTAACCGCTACGACGTGGACGACTGGCGGCTGGAGTCGGATGTCCTTGAGCGCATAGGCCGACAACTGCGGTCCGTAGGGGATGCCATGGCGTGGCGGGCCTTTGGCTACGACCGCCGCTACATCCTCACCCTGCGACGGAACGAAGCGCCCGGTCCGATGACCCTCGCTAAGGAAGGCACCGTCCACGAGGTTCAGTTCATGCAGGAGCAGTGGAGCGAGCACCGGCGCTTCGCGATGTTGCATGACCTGACGAACTGTCTGCGTATCGGCGACGCGACGGTCTTCGACACCCCCGACGAGAACAACCTGCAGGCCATCTACCTGCATGAGCTCAAGACAAACCCGAAACGGCGGGAGGGCGCCCAGCTCACGCGGACCCGCATGGCGGCCGAGGCACTGGACGTGAACGGGCCGCTGCCGGGCCCCGACAAAGCCCGTCTCATCGATACCGGCATACCGTACGCCAGCCACCTGTCGGCACTCCGCGACGCTTTCACCTATGCCCACCGAGAGGGACTGAAGACGATGCGCGTGCCTGGGCAACGCGCACTGCTCGCGCTCGACATCCCGGCGGCCGGCAACCGTTGGGGCCTACAGGAAGCCACGCGGCAGTTCCACACCGCGTACGCGGCATTGCTGCGCCGCACCCGGCTGACCGGACAGCAAATCGCCTTCGGCAGCGGTGATAACACCGCCCGCAACACGTTGGCCCCGCCATGGGGCATCTATCCCTTGCAGCCCGCGGAGTGCGCCGGCCTGATCGCCGACGTTCTGGTGTTCACGGTGACGATGTCTTCCGACAACTTCATCGAGGAGCTGTATAAAGCCGGCCTGAATGCCGAGTGGGTCCTGGCCGAAGGAGCCGACATGGCGCCCCTCCAGCCCGTCGTGGCGATCTACGGACATGGCCGCCGCGTTGTGATGGCCCGTGCGGAAATCGAGCGTCTACTGCTGGAACTCACCGACCTTGGCACGTGGGCACGAGGAATAGATCGTCTCCTTCAGAGAGGCGTTGCAGGCTGGCAGCCATGGCCGTACTTCACTGATGAGCACAAGGTTTGGGCATGACACGGATAGGTGGTGCCGTGCGTGACCGAGACTGATCGATCGCCGGATCGGGTCACCGCGATGGCCTCTGCAACTGGCCGAGAAATCCTACAGTGCCATTCAATCGACGCGTCTGACAGCGAACCCAGCCGTTTCTGCTTTTGTGACAGCGAACCTAATTGTGAGGGGTGAGCACGCTGGGGCCATGCCCCGTGTGTATCTGCCGTACGGGGGAAAACACACCGAGCGCCGCCCTCAAGCGCGCGGCCTCGGGACAGCCATTCGCAACAATCGCCGCTATGACATCGATGATGCAGACCTTCCGCCAGGCCCTGCAGACTGCGCTGGCCAGCCGGAAGACGGTGAGCATCCGCAGCACCCTGATCGAGATGCTGGAAAGGGATCCCTCCAAGGCAGAGATCTCGGCAGCCAACAAGGCGGCCCGAAGGATCGCCGAGGACGGAGACGCGGTCCTCATCTCCCTGCTTCCCGACCAGGCCGGGGCCGACGCGTACGTGCCTACGGCCCGTGGTGCCAGGGGGCGTGCGTCGAACTACCTGACCCTGGACGAGAAGATCATCAAGGACTTGCCCTGCCGCGTCGAGTTCGCTACGGAGAAGTGGGACGCGCTGATCGACGAAGGCATGCGGTCTACCCAGCAGAAGATCGAAAGCGACCCAGTTCTGTCGGCGTTCCTGCCCGGCTGGAAAGCCGAACCGCGCGCCGAGAAGCGGGCCCGCCTCACGGCGGAGGCGGCAGGAACCAGCTGACCCGCTGTTCAGCGCGCCTCTGTCGGCACCGGACTGCATCGCCGCATCGGTTCCATGTCGCCCCCTGGATCCCTGGCCCATCAGACATGCCATGGGGGCGGCCCCTCGCCAGGACCAGCGTGGATTGTCAGTGAGCCTTTTCCATCCTCAGTCTGAGCTGGCCAGATGGAGGGTGAGGACGGCCTGGACGAGGCTCGTGATCCGGGTCGTCGAGCAGCGGAGCTTACGGAGGAGCCGCCAGGACTTGAGGGTAGCGATGGCTTGCTCGACCAGTGCCCGGACCTTCGCATGGGACCGATTGACGGCCTGCTGACCAGCGGAAAGGCTGTCCCACTGGCCGCGGTAAGGGAGACGGACCGTGCCGCCTGCACCCTGGTACCCCTTGTCCGCCCAGCAGTTGATGCCGGCCTCGGCGAGGGCGTCGATGATGCCGTGCTCGCGGGCGGCCCGAACGTCATGGACGGCACCGGCCAGGGCCGGTGAAGCCCACAGGAGACGACCCTTCGGGTCCGCTATGACCTGCACATTCATGCCGTGCTTCTTGTGTTTGCCCGAGTAGAAGGGACGGTCGGCGGCGATCCGGTCGATCGGCAGAAGCGTCCCGTCCAGGATCACAAACGCCTTCATCGACGCGGCCCGTACTGCTTCGGCGAGCGTGGGGGCGAGGGCGGCCAGGAGCTCGACGGCCTCGTTGACGTACCGGTAGACGGTTGTGGTGCCGACCCCGAAACCGGCCGCGAGCTGGGCATAGGGCTGGCCGTTGCGCAGGTGGGCGAGCGTGAGCAGGGCCTGCCGGCCCGCACTCAGGCGCCGCCATCGGGTGCCAAGAGTGCGCCGACGTTCCCTCAGGCGGGCGGCGAGGAAGCGGAGGGCAGAGCTGGACACGTCGACGCCGGACGAGTAGACAAGCATGCGAAGCCTCTGGTGGAGACGGTTCTCTTGGTCGAAAACCCATCTACCAGGGGCTTCACCCGTCTGTCAGGCCAACTGCCCAGCTGACGCCGGAGGTTGGAAAGGGCTCAGTGCCTGCCAGTATCCTGGCGGCCACTGATTTCGAGGGGGGACAGTGTCAACTGTTCGTTCTAGCCGCCGGATTGAGAGGGCGGGCGTCAACGCCCTGCGTGCACTCCTTGAGGAACACGATCACATCGTTCAGGAGATCGACGGAGGGAACGATCACGGCGAGGACATGATCGTTAACTTCACTCGTGGCGGTAAGCGAACGGGCTACTGGATTGCCATTCAGGTAAAAAGCGGTAAGAAGTATAAGCGGGCCAACGGGTATGCAATTCCGGTAGAGGACCACTTCGAGGATTGGCGGCAGAGTCGCATCCCCATTGTTGGCGTCGTCTACGACATGAAAAAGAAGGAACTGTTCTGGGTGAACCTCACCGAACAGTTACGATCCGTGGACGAGAGCCCTGGCTGGGTGCAGGTAGCAAACGTCTCACGACTCAACGTGGAAACGGTTCACGAGTTTTGCGCCGAAGTTTCGGCCTACGCCGGCGATGCCAGGATGCGTATTCGTGCGGGGAGTCAAGAAGAGGCACTGGCTGAAGCCGTACGCGCCAGAAACGGACTCGACCCTGAGACAGCACCCAACCCCTTGTTCGAGAGCATAGCGGACTTCACGCTTAAGCATGAGGAGCGCCTCCATGTCATCTTAAGAGACGTGCGACGGTCCATCCCTGTGCAAATTTTGGTCTTAATCATGCTGTGGGAGTGGCCCCGTCAAATCCGCTTCGTTGAGGGGTCTATGGACATCAATCCGGTCCCATGGGTGATGAGCCTCTACTCCTTCATGCTTCTCATGGCCCTGACCATATTTTTCGAGTTCAGGGCCGGGCGAGTCCCCAGAGAAACAGGGTCGTGGCTGTCTCTAATTGCGAGCAACTTCCTCTGGCTACCGATAATGGATCCCGACGGGGATCGCGGTTGGTGGGGAACAACTTGGATCGTGGCCGGAATTATCATTCCTTCGCTTGGTGTTAAATTCCTGATCGTCAGCTTCATCGGATTTGCCCGCGACCGAAAGAAGAAGCAACTCCAATCAGGCATCTGAGACGGCGCTGGCGCGCCCGGCGCTACGGGGCGCTCTGCCAACGAAGTTAGTCGGCGCAGTCAATGCCTCACTCAGCAATCGGCGGAGGCGGGTAGCGCGAAGAAACGGGTCGAGAGAGGTGCTGAGGCGCTGGCACTCTGGAGCGATGTTGTTCAAGCTCACCGGGTCCAGTTGCTCGGGCAAGACGACGCTCGCCAACGCCGCGGCCGGCAGCCTCCGGCAGATCGTCGTGCACGACTCCGATGAGCTCGGGGTGCCGGAGGGCGCAGATCTGCACTGGCGACATCGGATGACCGAGATGTGGGTGCAACGCGCGCTGGAGTACCAGGATCGCGGCATTGACCTTCTGCTCAGCGGGCAGTCGCCCTTGGGTGAAGTCCTCGCTGTGCCCTCCGCGCCGCTACTGGACGGCATCGCCGTGTGCCTGGTTGATGTCGCCGACGAGGTCCGGTGCACTCGACTCGCCGAGCGCGACCCCGGCAGATGGGATTCTCCGGCGGTCGACGCCTTCCTCGGCTGGGCCGCATGGCACCGACAGCACGCCCTCGACCTCCGCCACCGGCCCGACGTCATCATCGACAACAGCTGGCCCGAGATGGCCTGGAACCGCTGGACCAACTGGCACGCCGATGACCCCCGATGGCGCACTCAGTTGCTCGACACCACCGACCAGCCAGTGACGGAATCCGTAGACCTGGTCGCGCAGTGGATCACCGAGCAGCGCGACGCGCACCAGGCCGGCCAGCTTCCCCTGAGCCACGGTTGGGCTTCGTGATCCGTTCGAGCGGTCCAGGCATGGCATCGATGATCTCGCTCGGGGCCGACGATGAGGGTGCTATCCGTTCTCGGCCGTGTACAGAGCCAGCTCTGGGGTTCGCTCCCGGACTGGTGCTGGCGGCATGTAGCTCACCTTCACATCCGCCGAGTCCGGCTCGCCGTGGAAGCGGATTCGTCGCGTGACCCACTCCTCAAGAACCGGGATCGGCTCGTTGCCTTCCTGCCTCATCCATGAGCCCTCGTACCAGGCGATCGCCCGCCGGTTGCACGGCGCACACAGCAGGCCGCGTACACAGGCCACGCAGTAGTTCGTTGGCCGGTGGCCTGCCGAGCAGTCATGGGCATGGTCGAGTTCCCAGCCTTCCGGCCCCGGATCGACCACCCCGCACAGGCAGCGCCCGTTCTGCAGCGAGAGGATCGCATCTCGGGCGAACTGCGATATCCCTCGCCCATAGTGCACGATGCACAACCCCCGCGAATAGGGGTCGCTCCTGCAAGCCTCATACCGGCATAGTGGCCCCCACTCTGCCTGAGACCTCCAGCCACGAATCCGGGTGAGCGGCTTACCATCGTTCTTCTGCTGGTAGTGGGTGGAGCAGTACCCATCAGAGGAATGCGGGCGGTCGCACTGCGGATCGTCGAACCGGCACCCCGTATATTGGCCCGCCTTCGCCTTCGCCTTGATCGGCTTCAGCGGGCGGCCTGTACGTGCCTGCTCATAGTGCGTCTTGCATAACAGCACACCGTCTCTCCGGGCGTGGCCTGGCCGCCCACACCCTAGAAAGCAACACTCCTCCACGGCATCGCCCGCCATCAGCGCCTCTCCTGGCCCGTAGTCCTACCCGCCCGGGAACCTACTATTTGCCACTGACAACCACGGCCCTTGTCCTGCGGCGAACCCGTTCTTATTGCTGGCGCCGCGAAGCACAGAAGCAGAAGGTGAGTCAGAACCCCTGCCCCGTGGCCTGATCGCGCGGCTGGCGGGTCGCATCGAGCGCAAGCAGAACGGCGCCGACTCACGATGGTGAGTCGGCGCCGCGCCTGATCTCAGACGTCGATGCGGGCGACCTTACGGCCGACCTTGAGGTACAGCTCGGCACCTTCGAGTGCCCCAACCTCGCTCACGACCTCACCGAGCGTCTGCTGCACGGACGCCGCGGTGAGCGGCGTAGGTGCCTGCTCTCCGTCCGCCTCAAGGATCAGACGGAGGCCCTTCTGCTGAGCCACGCGGCGCACCGCGGAGATGCTGGGAGCGAAGTCCAGCGTGCGGCTGATCAGCGCCCCGAGCGTGTCCTCGGCGTGGTCCTTCAGGGAGATGACGGGGAGGTTCTGGGTGTCCGCGAAAGAGCGCTTGGAGAAGCGCGCCGTGAACTCCGCGCGAGCGGCGGCAGCAGCGTCCAGGCCGTGGAGGGCGGCCACCACCTCGCCGGCGAGGATGCGCTTGATCGCCATCGGGTGCGCGGTTCCCTCCTCCAGGCGCTTGGTGATCACGCGGATCTCGTCGTCCGTCCACTCGGTGAGCAGCTGGAGGTACGGCTCGGTCAGGTGGTCGGGGATGGACATCAGGCGGCCGTAGACGTCATCGGGCGACGCCGTCAGGCCCACGTAGTTGCCCTTGCTCTTGCTCATCTTGGTGCCCGTGCCGTCGGTGCCTTCGATGAGCGGGGTGGTGATGACGACCTCGGGGTCCTGCTCCGAGATCTCCATGACCTTGCGGCACATCTGGAGGTTCAGCAGCTGGTCCACACCGCCGAGTTCGACATCGGCGTCGATGGCCACGGAGTCCCAGGCCATGACGACGGAGTAGACGAACTCGGCGACGGACAGCCCATGGCCATCGGCGAGCCGGGTGCGGAAGTCCTCGCGCTGGAGCGACATGGAGACCGGCACCCGGGCAAGAACCCCGACGAGCTCCGGCAGGGTGACCTTGTTCAGCCACTCGCCGTTGAAGCGCAGGTCGGCACGCTCGAAGTCGATGAACGGCGTGACCTGCTGCTGGTAACCGCTCAGGTTGCGGGCGATGTCCTCGTCGGTGAGCGGCGGTCGGTCCGAGGACCGTCCCGACGGGTCACCGATCTTGGCCGTGACGTCACCGATGATGAAGACGACGTGGTGGCCCATCCGCTGGAACCGGCTGGCAATGATGATCGGTACCGCGTGGCCGAGGTGGACGTCGGGCGAGGTCGGGTCGATGCCGTACTTGACGACGAACGGGCGTCCGGCGGCCCGCGCGGCTTCGATCTTCTCGGCGAGCACCGCGGCCGAGGGGATCAGGTGGTTCGCACGCCCCTCGACCAGTGCGGCCTGCTCCTCGGGGGAGAGGTCGGAGAGGTCCAGGGAGCGCCGTGCTGTTGTCTCGCTGAGCAGCTGCGCGGCCGTATAGTCCGCGCCCAGGTCCGCCCCATCGAGGATGTGCATGACACGGGTGACAGACTCGCTCAAACGGCTCATGGCGCTTATACGCTCCTGGGTCGGACAACTGGCCTGACCAGTAGGGATTGGAAGCGGCGATTTTATCATCGCCACCCCCGTCGCATCACCGAAATGATCACGGTTCAGCCCGCTCTCCCTGGGTCGTCGAGAGCTGTACCAGCGGCCGGCCCACGATCGTACTGGAGAGGGAGCGGAGCCACGGGGCTATTGGGTCTCGGGCTCGGAGCGTGGCGATGAGCATCCCCGGAAGGAAGATCATGGCGGGGAGGTGCTTCTTTCGCTGCAGGGCGGATTCCACTCTGTGCCCGGAAGCGAGTACGCGGAAATGCTGGGAGATCACCCTGAGCTGGCGAGAGGTCGCCCAGGTGGGAGGGTTCCCGTACATCATGCGGAGCCGATCCGAGAGCCCCAGACACACCTCGGCCCGATAATCCTGCGACAGGCCGGGCGTACTTCGGTCGGTCATGCTGTGCGAGTGGACCCGATAGTAGGTCAACGGGTCCGTGAAGGCGGCACCGCGGCCGGCCTCGCGCAGCGCGTGGAAGAAGATCTCGTTGGTCACCGGCAGGAGGCTGAGGGCAGCCTCGCGATGGACCACCAACGTGCTTGTGTTTCCGCCCGGGTGCGGATCTTTCAGCTTGGGGTTTCCGTTTGAGTCGACGACGTTTTCCCAGTGCTCGAGGAACAGCGTTTCACCCGTCATCGCCTCGGCGCACGTACGGAGCTTCGATGGGTGGAACCAGTCATCGGCGTCGAGCGGAGCCACCCAGTCGCCTGTGCTGAGGAGAAAAGCGTCGGTCAAGGTTTGGCCGAAACCCTGCTGGCTCCTCCGGATGACCTTGACGTTCTTTTCGTGGCGACGGCATACCTCCTCAGTTTCGTCGTTGGATCCGTCGTCGATGACGATGATTTCGTGAAGGACGAAGTTTCCGGGCTCCTGTTCCAGACAGCTTGTTATGGCCTGGTCGAGATATCGGCCGTAGTTGTGGCACAGGATCACGCACGAAATACGCGGAGGGGCGCTCACCGGTCACCCCCGTACACGCGGGCGTAGTCGTCCAGGATCGTCCTGTGTTCCTGGGCCCTGTAGTCGAGGAACTCGCGGTCGAGGCGGCGGGGCTTGGAGCCGAGCCGTGCTGCCGCTTTCTCCAGCGCGGTCAGGAACTTCTCTCCGAAGAGGTTGGGATGCCCCTGCGACCAATCGAACCATTCGGGTTCCTCGACAAATCCCTTGTGCCGCTCGTACTGCTCGGGCAAGTGCCCCGTGAGGGAGCAGACCGGAAGCAGGTTCAGGTCGAAGGCCAGTTCCAGCTGCCCGGAGTGGCTCCCCCAGAGGTACGGCAGCAGCAGGGAGTCCGAAGCCAGCCCGGCTCTGACCACTTCGTCGTCCGTGGGATACGGGCGCATGGTGAGGCGGATACGGGGATCGTGCCGTGCCGTCTCCAGAAGCAGCGGGGCACGGCCGGCGTCAGCGAAGTCCGCAGGGCTGAACGCGCGCAGGAGGACGTGAAGCGTGCTGTGGGGATCCGTGATCCCCAGGCTCCAGTTGGCCATGGTGGACAACTGGTCCCGGCTGGCCCGGGAGGCACCGAACATGAGGTACCTGGCCCCCGGGCCCCTCGCCTCGCGCTCCAGGTCGGCCAGCGACTCCGGGGCAGCGACGTATCCGTGGGGGATGACCGCCGTTGCAGTGACACGCTCCCCGAGGACCTCCGTCAGCTTCGTGACGGATCCCTCAGTGAGACAGACCCAGCTGACCTCGGCAGACCGGAGCAGCCGCAGCCGCTCCACGAAGCCTTGGGCGTTGCCGACCATGGGCCGGGTGTCATGGGCGGTGAAGACCACGTTGACCCCGTAGCCCAGGCAGGCGTCGAGCAGGCGCTCCAGGGTGGAGATGTCCTCGAAGTCGATGTGGTGCAGGTGCAGGACGTCGAGCCACGTGAGAGGGCCGTGTTCGAGGAGCCATGCGGCGCTGACCGCCTCTGGCACAGTCTCGCCCGTGGGAATCTCTGTCCCGTTCAGGATGTGGAAGTCAGGGCTCTGGAGCTTCCACGCGTATGGGGTACGCGCCGGCAGGTGAACGACACGCAGGCCCCTGGGCCGGGGAACCGCCGTCACTGTTCTCCCACCTCCGTCCCTCCCACGCCGACGAGGAGCAGCTGGGTGGACAGACCGTTGGAGGCGTCGTCGCTTCGGGTGAGGCCCGCGTCGTGGATCTCGAATCCGGAGGCCCGCAGCAGCGCCTGGAACTCGTCGCTTGCCCACTCCCGCACATGGCTGGGGTTGCGCGGCGGTCCAGGGGTGTCGTAGCCGCTGCGGCACTCACGGGCCGGTGTGGACAGGACGGCAGCGGCGCTGCCCTCCCGCAGCAGGCCCAGGATGAGGGACAGAGCCGGGGCCGGGTCCACCAGGTGCTCGATCACGTCGGAGCAGATCACCACCGACCGGCGGACGAGGTCCGGGTCGAGCGGCAGCCGCTCTGCCGATTCGAGGTCCGCCTCCACCCACTGTCCGAAGGGGTGGTTGTCGTGGCACCAGCGCAGGTTGTCCCCGAAGTCCACGCCGACGAAAGTCCAGTCGGGGTGCTCGGCGGCGAGCGAGGCCAACTTGCCAGCCTGCCCGCAGCCGATGTCGATCACGACGTCACGGCCGAGCTCCTTGGCCCGTTCGGCGGCGTAGGGGTACACGTCGGGCTGCCAGGTGACGGTGTCGTCCGTCTCGTCAAGGAAGTACTCGACCTCGCTCCGGCTGCGATAGCCGCAGCGAATGAAGAAGGACTCGGGGCCGCCTATCGGCTGCGAGGACTCGGAGAGGGCCGGGGGCAGCGGGGCATCGGGGCCGGTCAGGGGCTGTGATGTGGTCGTGGTGTCCGCGTGCACAGTCAGACTCCTTGCTTGCTCGGGTGTGTGGTGCGGCAGAGGGCACACGGCCTGCTACGGCCGCGGGTTCGGCGCTCCCTCGGAGGGGGGCCTGCTACTTCGGCCAGCGGGAGAACAGCGTGATCAGCCGCTCGACGAGCTCCTCGCGGATCACACGCCACTCCCGGTCTCCGGCGCGTCGCGCGGCGGAGGCAAGGTCGTACTCCGCCTGGCCGACCTCGGGCAGACACGCGTACATCTGGAGCAGGGCCGACCCGTCGTCGGAGGGTGCCGAGTCGGTGTCCGCCGCCAGCAGGGCCCTGATGTCCTCGGCGGGCATGGAGCCGTCGATTCCGGAGCCGGGGATGCTCTTACTCATCTTCGGCAGGCCCCCGAGGCCCGGGATCATCTTGGTGTAGATGCCGGCCAGCCGGTCTGCGGGCAGACCCCAGCGCTCCGCCCCGCGCCGGGCGAGGGCGACGTACTTGTGCTCGTCGACGCCCAGGGACACCAGCACGTGCCGTCCTTCGCGCAGCAAGTGCACGAAGTCAGCGGCCATCAACAACGTGGCCTGCTTCATGCCGTAGTTGAGGTGGTCGAAGACGCCGTGGTTGCGGTAGAGCCCGGCGAGGTCCTCCTCAGCCCACTGGAAGTCGTCGTCGTCCAGATGGCGCGAGAGCAGGAACGCGGTGGCCATGACATCGGTCTCGCCCTCCTGCCGACGCAGTACACCGCGCCCCGGGTCGAAGCCGAGCCCAAGCGCGAACTCCTCGTACTGGTCGGCCAGGCGGCGCACCGCGTCCAGCGGCGTGCGACGCGCGTTGTAGGAGTCGAGGTCGCCGAGCACGATCTGCACGTCGAGTCCGCACTGCTGGAGCTTGACCGCGCGCAGTAGTTGGAAGAGGGTGCCGGCGTGCGGCGGGCCACCGAGTCCGACGCCAGTGGTCACGATCGCCGGCTGACCCCCAGAGACGGCGTCCGCGAACTCCCGCGCACCGGTGTGGCACACCCACTTTGTGTGCAGGTCGCCGGGGCTCATCCCCGCGAGGGCGAAGTCGATGGTGCCGAGGCCAAGGTGCTCGTACTGGTGCTGGTCGATGACGCTCTCGTAGTACGCGGTGTCGAACTTCATGCGATCCCCTCCAACTGAGGCTGCTCTCGTAGGGCGAAGGCCCGGCGGACCAGCGGCTCGAAGCCGTCGGCCAGCAGGTCCCCGATCACGGCGTTGCGAGGTGCGGCGACGCTGCCGAGGTCCGCGGTGACCGTTCCGTCGGCGAGGACCCAGACGCGGAACGGGTACGGGTCCTCGGGCGCCCGTGTGGGCTGGGCGAAGATCTCCACCGGGGCGACGGCGTCGCGCACCCCGTCCACGGCCCGGACGAAGTCATCACGCTCGAAGCCGTAGAGCTCCGCCTTGCCCGCGCTGGCACGGCCGATGGGCCTGTACTGGGAGATCAGCCAGTACTCGACCTCCGTGCGGTCAGCGATGCCGGTGACGAACTCCGCGAGCCGCGGCAGCTCCCGCACGGACGCGGCCGTGGTGAACGTGTTGAAAGCGAGTCGGCGCCGGTCGGCGACGAGGAACTCGACGTTGGACCGGAACCGTTCGAAGTAGCCCTGCCCGCGGAACCAGTCGGCCGAGTCCGCCTCCGGACCGTCGATGGCCAGGGAGTAGAGGGTCACGTGGTCGCGCACCCCCGCGTAACGGTCGCTCAGGAGCAGCCCGTTGGTGTGGAGATTGGTTTCGAATCCGGCTTCCCGTGCGTGCCGGAGGGCGACCTCCAGGTGGTTGTCGTAGGGCATCACGGGGTCGCCGCCGGTGAACACGACCCGGTGGGCTTCGGACTCGGTGCGGACCTGGTCGATGACCCTCCGGACGGTGTCCGGGTCCGTCTTGACCCGGTTGCGCTCCCGGTAGCAGAACCGGCACACACCCGGTGAGGCGCTGGTCGGTGCCAGGTCCCAGGCGTTGCAGTCGGTGTTGAGGACCAGGTGAACGATCGCGAGTTCGTCGTGCGTCAGCATGGGGCCTTCTCCTTGTTGCCAGGGCTGACCAGGAGGGCTGTCGGGGTGACGTGCCGAAGGAGCGAGCGGAGCTTGTCCGGGGCACCGCCGGTGAGGCG
Organism: Streptomyces phaeolivaceus; assembly: GCF_009184865.1. Taxonomy (NCBI): domain Bacteria; kingdom Bacillati; phylum Actinomycetota; class Actinomycetes; order Kitasatosporales; family Streptomycetaceae; genus Streptomyces; species Streptomyces phaeolivaceus. Next base: position 5,846,134 of record NZ_CP045096.1, read on the forward strand.
TACGAACTGCTGCAGCGTGTCCAGACCCGCGCCGGCGTCGATGATCGTGAGTGCCGTGTCGATGCCGGATTGGACGGTGGGCACCGCCTCGGACATCACCATGAGCAAAGCCGCGTTGAGGGCGACCGCGTTCCGCGCCTGACTGGTGTCATGGCCTGCCAGTACGCGTATCGCGGCGGCGACGTTCTCCCGAGGGTCCTCGTGCTGGGTGACGGACATCAGGTCCTGCGGCATCGAGGACGCGCCCTTGCGTACTTCGTCGTTGAAGGTCAGGTCCTCGTCACCGGCGTTGATGCGGCAGGCTCGCACGGTGCTTCCGGGGATCAGTTCGTCGACCTGGACCGCCTTGCCAAGGCTGGAGTTGATGACCGTCACGTCGGGCAGGCCGAGTCTGGAGAGCAGCCGGGCGGAAGCGCCGACCGCAGGGTGCGAAAGGCCGTACACGTAGGCGGAACAGGTGACCGGGCTGAGGAGGGCGGGGAACGCCAGGCTGAGGGCGTGCACGGCCTGGAACCTGCCGCCGTAGCGACGGTCGAACTCGGGCACGCGGTTCTCGATGGAGAAGAACCCGAAGCCGGTCTCCGCCGTGATGTCGACCATCTCCTGGTGCGGCACCATGTCGCTCGTCGCGCCCACGAGGTCGATGAAGTCGCGGGACCCGGTCTTCGACGACGCACTGCGCGATCCGAGCTTGGCGACGTGTGCTCCCCCGGTGGCCGCCACCAGCGCGGCGGCGGTACTGAGGTTGATCGTCTTGAAGGTCTTCTTCCCGCTGCCCGTGTAGCCGACGAACCGCATGCCCTCCGGCGGCTGGTGGAAGTCCCAGTTGCTTCGGTCCAGGGATGTCGCGGCCTGGACAGCGGCCTCGACCTCCTCCAACCGTGGCCCCCGCAGGAGCAGTCCCGTCAGGACGCTTCCCAGCATCACGTCGCGCGTGTGGCCCTCCGGTAAGGCGAGGATGCGCGTGATCCCGTCGTGGACGTCCTGGGGTGGAATGTCGGCAGGTGAGTTGATCTTGTGGGCCAGCAATGGCGTTGTGACCGCCATGGCGTGGGCTCCTTCCGTCACGTGTCGGATGTGAGCAGGACCTTGAAGGGGCGATGGCGGGCTTCGTTGTTCAGGGCCGCCAGTCCCTGCGGCAGTTCGCCGAGGGGAAATCGGTCTCGGGTCATGAGGGCGGCCCAGTCGCCGCCCTTGGCGATGACGTCGATGGCGTCTCGGAAGTCGTCATGGCCGTCCGCGCGGCAGTACGAGAAGGAGCCGCGCAGGGTGATCGAGCGACGGAAGACATCCCGCAGGGGGACCGAGAGAACGACGCGGGGCGCGTAGGCGTTCTGGACGAGAACCGTTCCCCCGTCACGAACAGCCTTCAGCGCTTGGCGTATGGGGGCGTCGCTGTGACCGGACGCGGCGTCCACGACGGCGTCGCACGCCGGCAGCTCGGCAGAGTGGAGAGTGATGTGCCGGTCGAGGACGTAGCGCAGTTGATGCGATCGCGAGGGTTCCCTGACCAGCATGTGCACGTCCCACCCCGCCTCCGCCGCGCAGATGGCCGTACACACCGCAAGGACGCCGCCCCCGATGATGCCGAGCCGCCCCACGGGCACACGTAGCCCGCAGCGGACTCCGTGCAGGGCCACCGCCATCGGATCGGCGAGGACTCCGTGCGCGGGATCGTGCAGGTGGCGAAGCGGGACGATGCTGTCGCGGGGCGCCCGTACGCAGGCGGCGAGACCTCCGGGAAGATCCCACCCGATGCGCTGGAGTCGTGGGCAGAGGTGGACATGGCCGCGGTCGCAGTAGTGGCACGAGCGGCAGGAGACCAGCGGGTCGATTGCGACCCAGTCACCTGTCTCCGTGTCGACACCGACGATCTCGTGCCCGAGGTACCACGGTTCCGGCAACTGTCCTTGCCAAGGGTGATTGAGCTTCGCGACGTCGCTTCCGCACAATCCCGTGAAGCGTGTCTCGATGAGCGTCGTGTCGGGTGCCGAGGACATGGCGACCGGAGCGGGGAGTCGGCTGAGGACTCCGTTCTCAACTGCCCACGCGTACGGGCCGGTCATCGCTGCCCCCATCTGTCCAGCAAGGTGGGGAGAGCTTCCACATTGGGTATCGCCCCGCCGGACCAGGCGGTCTCGCCGAACGCGAGGCCACTCGGCCCGCCCCGACGCTCCACGCGCACGGCACGCATGCCGGCCCGCTCTGCGCCGGCAAGCTCGTCACCGCCGCCATCGCCGCAGTAGAGGGCCTGCTGCGGGGCGACACCGAGGTCTCGGAGGACCGCGCGGAAGAGCAGACGGTCGGGCTTCACCGCACCCGCCCGGCAGCTGAACACGACAGCGTCGAAGTGCGGCGCGAGGTCGCTTGCGCTCCACGCTTCGGCGATGTCCGGGGAGGCGTCGCTGAGGACGGCCAGCCTGGTGCCACCGCGCCGAAGCTGCTCCAGCGCCCGCAGGAGAGAGGCATCGGCCTGGAGACGGACATGGGCGAGCCGGGTCAGGAGCACTTCCAGCTCATTCACACAGGCCGCAGAGGCGTCGCAGCGGGCGACGAGGTGAACCGCCACCTCGGTGGTGGACGCCATCTGCCCGTCGTGCCTCGCCTGCCAACTGTCGGACAGCACCGACTCGGCGACCGCCGGGGACACGCGCAGTATCGCGGCGAACTGGGCAGCGGCAGCCCTCCGCTCGACCACACTCGGGGCTGCGACGAGCGTGCCGAATAGATCGAGTATCACTGCGGTCGGGTGTGGAGCCGGAGCAGCAGAACTCCGCTGCGGTGAAGGGCCAAGCAGTACGTCACCCACTGGATGTGTGGCGGGCGCGGACAGGCTCGTCGACATGGAGGTGCCCGTCGGCGGATAGCGCATGGTGAGGCTCCATCGGTAGATCGGTGATCTCGTGCAGAACCGAACTCTCCGGCTGGCTGGGCTGCGGCCAGATGACGCCTTCTCGGGCGTCCGACAGACGAGGAAGGAGGACTTGACTGCCACCAGGTCGAGGCCACGCTGGGTCGCCAGGGCCCGGCGATGCCGTCGGCGCGCTCACAGCCGTAGCCCTGACAGCAAGCCGGCGACCGACGCCGTGACGTCCTTCACGAACGGGCCGACGGTGTGGGTCCCGGCGAGATACAGACCGAAAACCGAGCACACAACGGCGTGACCCGCCTTGAGCCCACCTCCGCGGCACAAGAAGACGATCACGATGCCGAGGAGCAGCAGGACAGCAACATCGACAGCCACCGCGGAGCCCCCTTCGATCTCGGACGAATAGTGGAGACCGAGGCGGGTACTGGGACGACCGCGTCGGTGTGACCATGACAGCGGCTCGGAGCTGTGCGGAGTATCACAAGCCGTTCCTGAAGCTGCTCATCAGCAGCTCATGGCTGGCCGACCTGACTTTTCAACATCCGCTTACACACGGGTTCATGACAGGCAGACTTAGGCTCCGGATCATGACCAGGGATGGGCAGGCGGTAGGCGCGGTGGGTAAGAGTCGCCCGGGGTGGCGCCCGGACAAGTTGAGACAACAACGCGAAGCTCACGGCCTGACGCTCGAAGGCGCGGGCGAGCAGCTGCGCGAGGTGGCCCGGGCCGCGGGGCTCACGGTGCCGGCGGCCAACTTTCAGACGCTGTGGCAGCACGAGCAGGGAGAGGTCTATCCCGGACCGCACTACCGTCGCGCGTACTGCCTTCTGTACCGCGCGACCGAGCCCGAGCTCGGCTTCCGTAACGCTCTGCCCGACGAGGCCACGAAGCTCAAGTTCACCGCGTCGAGCGAACCGCAGAACGGCGCCCACGTCCTGGCCGTGGAACGGGCGTTGCACCAGCTGGCGCCGAGCGCGGAGGACGCCGACGGCTTGGGCGTCCAGCAGCGAATCCTCGACGCTTGGAAGCGGCGTCACACCGGCGGTGATCCGAACCGGCCGACGCTGATGATGGTCGGAGGCTACGCGGGCAGCGGGAAGTCGGAGTTCGCCCGCTTCGTATCGCAACTCACTGGATGGCCCGTCCTCGACAAGGACCCGATCACGCGCCCGCTCGTCGAGCGCCTCCTTGTGGAAATGGGCAGCGAGCCCAACGACCGGCACACCGACCTCTACCGGGAGAAGGTCCGCCCGCTGGAGTACCAGTGCCTGCTGGAGACCGCGTACGCGAACGTCGACTGCGCGATCAGCACCGTCCTCTCCGCGCCCTTCATCGCCGAGACCACAGACCCTCGGTGGATGCGGCGCCTGATCAACCGCTGCGAAGCCCGTGGCGTCACCGTCGCTGTCGTCTGGATTCAGTGCGACCTCGACACGATGCACGAGTACATCAGCTTCCGGTCCGCAGCCCGGGACAGCTGGAAACTCCAGAACTGGGACACGTACGCCGCCGGGATCGATCTTGAGCTGCGGCCCGTCGTGCCACACTTGGTTGTCGATAACCGGCTCGGCTCCGCGATATCGCTCACAGACCAGGTGCGCCAGGTCTTCGGGACGGTGTTCCAGTGAGGCAGGGCATCCTGCTGTACGGGCCGCCGGCGGCGGGCAAGGACACGATCACGGCGGCGCTCACCGAACTCGACGAGCGGTACGTACTGTTCACCCGGCTGAAGATCGGGGCCGGGAAGACCAAGGGCTACCGGATGGGTACGCCAGAGCAGCTGACCGCCCTAGAGGCACGCGGCGATGTCATCTACCGCAACGACCGGTACGGCAACAGCTACGTCGTCGACCGCCCCGGCCTCGACCATGCCATGGAGGGCGGCAAGACCCCCGTCGTCCACCTCGGCCAGATGGCGGGGATGGAGCAGGTGACCGCCCTCTACCCGGCGCGCTGGGTGCGCGTTCTTCTGTGGTGCTCCAAGGAGACCACCGCTCGCCGCTCACCACAGCGCGGTGACACCGACACGGCGGCCCGGCTGGCCGCCTGGGACGCCACTCAGGCCGATCTTGCGGCTCATCCACGGGCCCAGTGGGAACTGCGCGTGGACACGGACGCCACGGCACCCCATGAAACCGCACAGAGGATCGACGACATCGTCCGCACCACGCCACCTCGCTCATGACGCCAGGACGTCAGCGCCCCAGCGGATGCGACCTGCTCAACTCGGGTTGTCCGGGTCCCGCTCAAGGCGCAGAGCTTCCAGGGCCTCAGCGATATCGAGCTGATCGTCTCTGTTCCCGTCCCACCGGGCAAGCGTCGCGGCAACCGCGTGCATAAGGGAGTCCGGCAGCCCGGCGTCGGCGAGAAGGGCCGCCGCGTCCTCAAGCTCTGGGCCCCAACGCCAGGCGCGGGCAGCGGTCTTGGGGATGTAGTCGGTCTCCACGAGGTAGCTGCGGGTGCGCTTGGCCGCGATCACCAGCAGTTCGTCCGCGACACCGTACGTGTCCGCCGCCCCGTAGGCCACGGCAGCCAGCACCCGGGACACCTTCTGGTAGCTGGAGTACGCGAGCTTGAGTGCGGAGGCTTTGCCGATGCTGTCGCCCAGGATGTGGGTCCGCACATCGGTGCCGGCGAAAAGTTCGGCGATCCGGTCGGCCTGCTCGACGGCGCCGGAAAGGTAGAGCGTCGGGGACTTGCCGCCCACCGGAGGGGACCCGACCACCGCTGCATCGATGACCGGCGTCGGGGCCAGGCGGTCGGCGATATTCACCACGCGCGACGGCGAGACGGCGTTCGCGTCGACATAGATCGTGCCCGCTTCGGACACGCCGAGCTCGGCTACCTGGCCGGCGGTCTCCTCCGCTGCGGCGGGCGGGCATAGGGAGAGCAGTACATCGGAGCGGGAGACAAGCTCAGGCAGCGCCGCGGCTTCGAGGCCCGCGCGCTCGGCCCGGCGGCGGGTTGTGTCGCTGCGTCCGTCGGGGCACCACAGCACGATGTGGCCTCTCGCGCGCAGCTGGGCGCCGAAGGCGGAGCCCATACTGCCGGGGTGCAACAGCCCAATGGTGCTCGTCATGCCGCAGTCCTTGTGTGATCGACGGAGTGCAAAAGCAGCAGGTCGATGGCGGCGCGTGCATGCGGCACCACGTGGTCCGGCCCGGGATCGTCCGGCGGCCAGGAACGGCCGTCGCCGATCCAGATGGTGCGCAGTCCTGCGGAGCGTCCGCCGCCGATGTCGTTGACCGGGTTGTCCCCGACCATCCAGCCACCGTCGCGCAGCACGGTGCCGCAGCGGGCCGCCGCCAGGGCGAAGTGCCGGGTCTGCGGCTTGCGCGCGTCAGCCTCCTCGGAGACGAAGACGCCGTCCACGCACTCGGAGATACCGGTGGCCCGCAGCTTGGCGCGCTGGATATCCGCCGCACCGTTGGTCGCCACCCCCACCCGCCAGCCGGCCGCACGCAGCTCCTCCAAGCCCTTGAGGACCCCGGCCTGGCACGACACCAAGGCCGCGATGTCGGTGCAGTACGCGCGCCACAACTCCGCAGTCGACACGGGCAGTCGGTACCGGGTGCGGATCGCCTCAAAAGTGGATGGATAGGCCCGCTCGGCCACCATGCCTAGGACGTTCGTCTGATCTTCGTCCTCAAGGCCGTGCTGGGCGGTGAACTCTGCGGCCCAGCCGGCGAGCGTTCCCCGCCGGTCCACGAGGGTGTTGTCGAGGTCGAAGAGAACCAGAGGCGGCTGCACATCCCGCACCCTAATGCGCGCCGGTGAGCTCACCCAGAGGCCGGCCCGGGACCATCAGGCAAACCGTCCCAGGTCAGCACCATGTCGGGCTCATCGAGATACCACGAATAGGAGTGGCTGGCGAGCTTCGGCAGCGCTACCTTTGCAGGCCCGTACCCTCTGCCCTCGAACGCCGTGAGAAATCGGCACTTCTCGGCCGAGAGGCCACCCTTCGACGCCCATTCGACAAATTCTTTCTTGCGCGATTCTGTGATAGGGCCGTCAGTCGCCACAGCCTCAACGAACCAGAAATGTCCGCGCTCTTCGGCCAGATCCACGATGAGACAATCGGGAAGCAATTTAGCTGCATCAAGCGGCATCTTGATCTTCTTCAGGAAAGCGATGTCCTCGGGCCGTGCCTTTTCTTCGGACTGAGAGATGAAGAGAACCCTTGGTTCCAGCATTACGCGGGGGCAAAATTTCTCAATTACGCCCTTCAGTATCCAACTGCTCTCGCCTGTCGAAAGCTGCCTTTCCGTTCCGTCCGGAAGGTGGACTGATACCCCTACCTCGCCCTTGGCCTTTCTGCGCACCTCATCGACTCGGGAGAGTGCTACCGGATCAAAAGCCTTGTCTTGCCACGCCTTGATGGCCTCGCTCAGCTCCTCGCCTACCAGTGCGGGGTCGAGGAGTTTCGCGAACTCCGGATCCAAGGTGTAGCGGGGTCTCGGAGAAGTGGTTTTCACGCTTTCGTCGACGCGGAGCACGCCGTGATCACTCCAGGATCGCAGCGTCTGGTCACGGAGAGGCTCTCGCGTATGCTGTGCGTACCAGGTTTCGCCGCGTTCAAATCCCATACTCTGGCAGAATTTCAAGACCGCTTTTTCGCTACGCAATGCGGCGGAATAGTATCCAGCTCTGACGGAGTCCTCTCGGTGCGTGGCGAGCGATTCGCCCATCCAGTAAGCGGTGGACGGCCGAATCGGATTTACGTCACCAATTGCGCCGACGTACATCATGGTGAAGGCCAGCGCGCCAGCTCCGGGATTGGCTGAATCTGTGGTCCCTGTAACGGCGGGAGGCAAAATGACTGCCAGCCGCGCTTGGTACTCATCGCGATCTGCCAGGAGGGTGGGCAGATGTGGCGAATCGTTTGAGTCTGTTTGCGTCACGCCTCCAGACCATATACGGCGTTGATCGCCGCTGGAAGTTCGTCATCCGCCAGACTTGCCCAGGACCGAAGCGTCTTGGGGCCTGGAAGGGGCAGGGCCGCAAGTTCGTACGCCGAGACTGCAACGGAGCCGGTGAGGCAGCGGTACAGGCGATCAAGAGCATCCGAGTCCAGCAAGGCCGTCAGGAGCCGAGGGGTGAGGAGCCCGTCCGACTCGGGGTTGGTCAGGACGTTGACGTGATTCTCAACAGACACCCGACCGCCCCAGCGCGCCAGCGTCGGCGAATCCAGCGCCGCAGCCAGAAGGCGTCGAGGCTGCTCCGGTGCAGTGGTTCGCTGCACGAGGACGGCAGGCCGGGCCAGCACGAGAACGCGCTCATCGCCCTCAGAAAGGTGCAGGTAGCGGAGCTTGTCCCGATTGGGGTCCTGATGCAATTGCCCGCCATCCAGGTCACCAGCCCAAATGATCTTTACCGACACGTGTGAGGGTTTGGCAGACAGCTGCTCCTTGCGTCGGTTCCACACCAACGGACCGGTCGAAACGGACCAGCCGTAGTCGGCGAGACGCTTCGGCATCTTCCGCGAAGCCCTGACCAAGGGGAGATCTTCCGGCTGGCGGGGGAGGAGCCATGGGCGATCCGGTGACGCCGGCAGGCGGCCCTTGCCAGTCTCCTCGCGGGTTAGCTGGCCATTTATGGTCAGACGCTCACACGCCACGGCCTGTGGGGCACGGCCCTTGCGGAAGGTGGCGAGCACCGTTTCCTGAAGGACTCCCGTGGAGAACACCCCAGAACGGTCAGTCACATGCGCAAGCCGCGTCAACGGGGTCGCATCTGCCAGGTAGGAGCGGAGCCGCTGAAAGTAAGAGCCCCCGAGCCATCCGGCTGGTACCAAGGCAGCCGCAACTCCGCCATCGGCGAGGTGTTCTGCGACAGAGGCCATGAAGAGTCCGTAGCGGTTCGCGTGCCCGAACACCACGTGCTGCCAGCGCTCACGTTCAGCTTCCGAGAGCCGGACCCGGCCGTACGGCGGATTCAGGACGGCAATCGCAGGAGGAGAGGGAGGCGGCGTCAGACCGTCTCCCACCTCCAGAAGAGCGGGGAGAGGACGACGCCTGGACAGGGGCACCCTGGCCCAGATCGGCAGGAGCTCGGCCGCCAGGAGGACGTTCCCCAGCTGTACTGCAGCTGCGTCGAGGTCACGACCGCCAATGGCCGATCGAACTGCAGCCAACGCCACTTCAGGCTGGGTATCTGCCTGCTCTGCCACCCATGATCGCAGGGCCGGCAACAGCAACATGCCCGCACCGCAGGCCGGATCCCAGACAAGTCCGTTGACCCGGCGGCCAAGGGCCTCCGTTGCGTGCGCGTAGAGCGCCTCAGCCAGCAGGGCTGGCGTGTAGTGGCGACCCTCTGCCGACCGAACTGCTCCGTCGAGTGCGACAACGTAAGCATCGGCGAACTGCTCCGCAGAGGCGTCGAAGAGATCCTCGCGGGGGGAAACGGAGCCCAGTCCCTGCCAATCGAACCCTGGCGGAAGCGCCATCTCATCCTCAAACCCCAGCGTCTGGGAGGAGGTCACCTCTGCCTCAGCGGCGCGACGTCGCCACCAGTGCGGAACAGCCGCGAGCACGGCCAGTGCCTTCGCCGAAAGGTCAGCCGTGTCGCGGGCTGCCAAGAAGCCGCGCTGCGCGCGATTCGCCCTGGCGACTGTCACCACTCCGGCTTCGAGCACCGAGGGCCCCTTTCCCATCTTGCCGTGCTTCCGCTGGCGCACAGCGCGTGTCTTGCCTTGCGAGGATTTCACAGGACCGCTCGCGGATCTCAGCTCCCACACCTTTCTCCGAGGGCGCCTGGTGAGAGGTTGTCGAGCATCACTGCGACCATGCCCCCCACCTGGCCTTTTACCAAGACCAGTACGTTGCCATGGTTGGCGCGGCGGTTCCAGTCCAGGTGGATGTTTTGGTGTCTGCCGTGGGCGAATATGCCTAGTCGCGGCGAAGCTGGCAAAAAGTATGAACAGTTGCTTTCTTCGCGTAGGGCTCAGCCGCAAGTGCCCGCCTGTGAGACGCCGTTCTGGGGCCTACGATCATGGGTGTGGCCTGCGGCTCGGGCGTGGATGCGCAGTGGTGCACGTTGCCGAATGCGTGAGCGCTGCGTGAGCGGACGGGGTAGCACAAGCTGGACCGGGGCGTCACGTGCCGCCCAGTCGCACGTCTCTGACCAGGGAAAATAGGATCCGAAGGCACCGCCCAGCACCCTCCATCATGAACCTTCAGGCCCTCGTAATGCGTAGGTCTCGGGTTCGAATCCCGAAGGCGGCTCTTTGAAAGGCCCAGGGCGGATACCCGCTGACCTGGGCCTTTTGCTTGTCCTTGACCTTGTGGGTCGGAGGCTGTGAGAGCTGCTTTCGTCCGGTTACGGCGAGGGGAGGCCAAGGGGAGGCCATTGGCGCAACGACGGTGCAGCGGTGATCGGCCGACGGTTTGATGACAGCTTCGCGGGACGGCGCACGGAGCGCGATGGTTACTGCCCTTGCTTGGACGGCTTTGTCGCAATCCAACAAAGCGCCCCTCTACGCTGGTCCTCATGGCGGACATCAAGAGTGGCACGGGGTTCAAGGCCCTGGTGGCGCAGACCACGGCAGTGCTGCTGACGCGCGGCCTTGAGGTCGAACCGGTAGCGGTTCGAGATGTGGTGGCCTACGTGGTCAACACGGCCGCAGAGAAGGTCAGGCTGGACCCCGAGGAAGCAGTCCATCTGGTCTCGCCGGAGATGGTCGCGGACGCGATCGCGACTGCGGTGGACAACTCCAACGAGGACGCCTCCGCTGTCCACGCCGTGCGCCCGGTCCGTCTGGACACGCGCACTGTGGACGTGCCCACCATGGCCCTGGGGCGCCTGGTGATGGCCGGGGCGCAGGCCGGAAAGTACGCGGCGGCCAACCGCGACGGCCGGGTGGCCGCTCACGCGATGGACCTGGTGACCGAACTCGGTTTCGCCACCGTGTCGGCGAGGGGCGGCGAACTCGTCGAAGTGCCGGGGGGAGTGCTTGACGAACTTGCTGACCTTGTCGAGCGTGTGGTCGGCCGCGTCGATGCTGGTGAGTGGAGCATCTGTCCGTGCGGAGAGCCACACCAGCAGGATGAAGTGGACCGCCGCGTCGTGGTTGCCATGAGCCAGGATGCCGCGATCGCCCGAGAACTGCAGGCCAAGGCAGACCAGTAGCCTTGGGAAGCTGATCTCGCTGATATCAGCGGAGGGATATCGGTGCCGGGGTACGGGTTCATCGGCGCGGCGGGCATTGTCGCCATCGTGTTCTGCCCGAGCGATCGTGGGTGGAGCCAGGTGGGGGTGCAGTTGCCGTCCACACGACGACGAGTTTCCGTCTGCGGCCCGTAGGAGTGGTCCTTCATCGCTCTAGTCGCCCTCCACGCCTGCCCGGGCCATTATCCGGCGCCTACCGCTGTCCGGCTCGGGCTAGCGACGGCGCCGCCATGCGCTACATCACCGCCGCTCACCCGGAACACGCCACCAAGCTGCCCAGGCGCGGGCAGGCGGTCACGGGACGAATGCACCGCCCCAGTGGTGAGGACCCCTCGGGATCTAGTAGGGGCACGCGACACCATGAGGGTCTCTCGCAAGCGGGCACAGTTGCCCGGCTACCAACGGCTCTGTCCCGGCTATGAGCGTAGTCCTCGCAACTGCCTGGCCCTCCTCGGTCTCGCCGCAGTCCCCTGCAGTAGAAAGCGGCTCATCCGCCTTCCCGCATAGGACACTGGTCTTAGTTTGGCAGCCGAAGCCGAGGCGGGAAGCAGCGAAATGACGATGATGGCGCTCACGGACGAGGCGGGTGGCCGAGACCGCACCGAAGCGTTTCTGTGGTCAGCCCCCACGGGGCGGCTGCCGGGACCGCCGATCGACACTAGGGCGCAGGTGCTGCCCATCGGCGAACTGGAATGGTCCGACGCCGAGCGCCTGTTCCTCAGGCTGCTGCACACTGTCCGGCCGGTTCAATACGCCAAGCTCTTCGGTGTTCCAGGCCAAGCCCAAGCTGGGATCGACGCCTACGCTCGGCTGCCGCTCGATCTGATGGGCGGCGACTCCGGAGGCCGGGACTACATCACGCTGCAATCTCGACGGGTCAAAACGCTGACTGCAGCCAAGATCAAGAAGGCCGTCGACGACCTGCTGAAGGGCGAATGGGCGGACAAGACGGCATCGTTCCACTTCGCCACCTCGTTCGATCTGCAGGACACCAAGCTGGACCTTGCGATCCGTCAGCAGACCGCACGGCTGGCCAAATTTGAGATCACCTTCGTTCCGTGGGGTGTACAGGAGGTCTCCCGCCTGCTGAAAGACCATCCCCTCATCGTCGATGACTTCTTCGGCCGAACCTGGGTAGAGCGCTTCTGCGGCCCGGACGCAGCACAGGCCCTCGCGAACAACCTGCTCCACCAGGACAGCAGAGACCTGCGCGCAGGGTTGCGCGATCTCTACCACGCCGTCTTCTCCGCACAAGGCGGAGTTCACCCGGTCGAGAGCGCAGAGCTCAATAGCGAGTTCGTCATCCTTGACGTGGATCCCAACCGTGACCGGGCCGACAGCAACGACGCCGAACAGCCCGAGCCGGCCTTCGACGAACGCCCTGCGGAAGTCTCGGTCGACGGGCATACCTACATCGCCTCGCGGCTGGGCGCCCGTCGGCAGTCGTTCAGATCTGCCCGTCACCTACTCAGACGCAGAAGTCAGGCCGCGCTGGCCGCCGTCGGCACCGTTGCGGCCGACGAGTGGCTGGCCGGCGGTAAGTACCGGCTGCTCATCGGCCGTCCGGGAGCGGGAAAGTCCAGTCTCCTGCGGTTCATGGCAACGGACCTACTATCGTCCCAACCGCAGTCGATCACGCTGCAGCGGGAACACGCCACCGACTTGCCGATCTGGCTGCCGTTCGGGTTCCTGTGCCGCCACCTTGAAGCATCGACGGAGAACTCGCTCGTCTCGGCCGTCGAAGCCTGGTTGAAGTCGCAGAGCGCCACTCATCTCTGGCCGCTGGTCCAGTGCGCACTGAGGGATGACCGCTTGTTGCTGCTCGTTGACGGCGTCGACGAGTGGAGCGATGTCGGAGCAGCCGAACGGGCCCTCGGGACCCTGGAGGCGTTCCTTGGCCGTACCAAGGCGTCAGCAATCCTCTCCACGCGCCCATACGCGGTCGACCGGCTCAATTGGAGGCGCCCGTGGGTGCAAGCCGAGATCACGCCGCTGACCAACCAGCAGCGCCGGACGATCGCAACCGGGATCCTCCAACCAGCCACGCAGCCGGACGCTGCAACGGCCTTTCCATTGGCGTGGAGCCTCGGCGTCGATTCGTTTCTCGACCAACTTGAGGCCACCCCGGAACTTGCCGAGCTCTCCAGGTCCCCGCTCTTTCTGACGCTGCTCGCCGCAACATGGCAAGGCGAGCCCCTGCCACGTCAACGGTTCAAGATCTACGCTCGGCTCGTTGAACTGCTCGTCGAAAAGCATCCCCAGATGCGGCAGCGCGCCTCACACGCGCGAGGGGCACTGCTAACACCTGCCGAGGTAACCGCCCTGTTTGCCGCCGTGGCCTACCGCCTCCGTGTCAAGGACCCCGCCGGCACCGTCACCAAGCCGGAGATGCGCACGCTCATCGTTGAGTCGATGACCGACGACGAAGTCCTCGGCTATCAGCAAGCCGATGCCCGCAGAATCGCCGATTCGGTCCTCACCATGGCAGAAGACGAGTTTGGACTGATCGTGTCGCATGGCGCAGGTTCCTTCGGCTTCCTGCACCGCGTGGTACTCGACCACCTGGCTGGCCAGTATCTCGCCACGCTGCCCACCGAAGATCAGATCGTGGCAGTACAGCGGTTCGTGCATGATCCGGCCTGGCACGATGTGCTCCTGGCTCTACTGACCGCGCAGGTCAGCTCTCACGCAACCACGCCGCTGCTTACCGCGGCTTTCGACACGGGCAGCCAACGATGGGCAGACATCGACGGATACGAGCTGCTCGCCGAGGCGCTCGCCGCCGGTGTAAAGCTCACCCCGAGATCGCAGACCAATTACATCAACCGGCTCGTCGAACGGGTGGAGACCCATCCATCGCTACGTCATCGGGCGAACCTCATCACCGCGCTCACAGGCGCGCTCGCGGGCCATGCTGCGCGCACCCAATTGCTGCCGATCATGAAACGGTGGCTCACGGCGCCTCGCCCCGATCCTTCGCCGACCATGTGGGCGCTGCGCGATCTCGACATTCCCGACGACGTCGCGGCCGAGTACCTGCTCTGGGGCATTCGGCACCCAGAGGACAACGTGAAGGTCAACTCAGCAATGGCCATCGCACGCCGATTCGGTGGCAAGTCGCACCTGCTCGGCCGGCTGATGGCGTTCACCGAGACTGGGCCGTCCTCAGCAACCCAGGCCGCTGCCATTCTCGCCCTCGGCAACGGCTGGCCTGACGCACCCGAAACCAGACGGCTGGTCGACTGGGCGCGACGTCAGCCATCCAGCCCGCTCCGGCTGGTTGGCCTGCACATACTGCAGCGCGGCACTACGTCAGGAGATGCCGCACTGTACCGGCTGGAGGAACGTGACTGGCTGCTGTCCTTGCTACGTCGAGAGGACCACTTCTCTGGGCCATGGCCTGCTGCAGACCTCGTCAACATCGCCGCCACCGGGGATACACAAGCGGCCGAGTTCGCACTGGAGACCTTGAAGACGAACGGACGCAATGGCGGCGACCGCAGTCTTGCATGGGTCCTGGCCTGCAACGCCTTCGCCGGCGACAGCCGCTTCAAGGCATGGGTGGCCGCAGAGCTCGCAGAGCCGGAGGAACGCGGCCTGATCTTGTACGACGTCAGCATGATTCCCCAGCAGTGGCGTGACGATCCGGCATTCGCTCAGGCTCTCCACCCCTATGTGGACGCCGGATTGCGGAATGTGCTGCCCTACCGCGTAGCCGGTCTCGCTACTGCGCTGACACCCGCCGACGCCCAGGCTGTGCTGTTGCGCGGCTTGGACGCGCACCGGCCGTACATTGCGGCCCGCACGCTGGTTGAGCAGTACGCAGACGACGAGCACGTGCGTACTGTCCTTGCCAGTCGGCTTCACGGCGACTTCGCCCAAGCCGCGCCGATGGCCGGCGTAGCCATCGACGTGCTCGGTCCGCAGGAGGGCTTCGCCGTCCTGGTGTCTCTTCTGCGCCAGCCCGCCGCACACGGTCGGAGCGAGGGGCACGTTGTCGTTGCCGAGGCTGTAGCCGCTGGCTGGAAGCGGTTCGAGGACGCAGTCCGGGAAGCAGATGTTGAAGCAGAAGCCGCGCGGGAGGTGCTGGCCAGCTATGACCCAGCCGAACTGGCATCTCTGTGCGCGGCGGTGAGCCCTCACCCCTTGATGTGGCACGTCCCAGGGGTCATCAACGCATGGCCGGGGCAGCCAGCCATCCAGGAGTTGGCCGACACGCTTGTCCACGACCCTAGACCCATCACATCAGGAATTCCGGACACCATTCCAGCCGCTATCCTCAGGGCCTACTGCGGCAGGACTGACGAACCCTCCGTCCGGATCCTAGGCAAGACTCTCAACTTGCTCAAGCATATCGAACCAGAGCTGCGCGAAGTCCTGGCATTCGAACTCGCGAACATCTCACTTCCCGCAGGCGACCTCATCGACGTCATGGGAGAATGGAAGAACGAACCGGACACCGAGATTCGGCGGAACGCCTTCATCGGGATTATCCAGGCAATCAAGCGCCACCAGCAGACCCACAACGACCTACTGGGCTCCGACACACTTACGTCCGAGATGGAATGGCTACGCGGTGAGATCAAAGATGACCTGTGCGCCTACGGCCCTGACTTCGAAGAGCGTCGGCAACTCGCATGGATCGGCATGCTCATGCTCGGTGACTTCGCGCTGATTGACGGTATCGAGGAAACCATCGGCGACCCAGGTGCGCCCGGCGTCAAACTCGATGTCCTCTACGGCGGTGACGTCGATCAGATTCTTGTAGACCTCGTAGCCGAGAACTGGGAAGGGTTGTGCACTCATTTCGGTGTCGACATCTTCGAGCGGTTGAACGGGAAGTTCGGCAGCCACCGTCGAACGGCTAGCGAGCAACGTCACCACGTTATGTCCGCGCTCGCAACAGTCGCTTCCCGGTACCCCACCATCGCCGAGATGCTCCGCTATGAGGGCGACAGGGACGCCAGGCTCCGCCAAGATCGACACTTCCTCTTGTGGGCCAAAGAAGAGAACAAGGGCGACGAAGGAGCCCTTCGTGCGGTCGTGGCAAAGCTCGGTGATATGGAGGACCGTCGGCAGGACCAGATTCTTGACTCGATTCTGGACCGAGACAGCTGGAATGTGCCCGATGACGTGTTCAAGGCCATCCTCACCGAAGACGCTACAGGTACCCGGTCAGGTCGCATTTACGCGAGAGAGAATCTAGCTGCCTACACGCAACTGTTTCCGTCGGACAGCTTGTCCAACGCTACCTTCCGAGATCTCGAAACGTGGTTCAAAAATGACTCCGCAAGTCGCAGGCGCCGTGACTGGAAGGATACGCTGGCCATCGCATTCGGTGCAGCCATACCGCAAGATCTTCCAGCCATTGCGACCCGCGCTCACACCCGAATCCGTATGGGGATGTCGGACTTGTATCTGCCCATGTTTACTAAGCCGCTGATGCGGCGGCTACGAGTGGACGCAGACGCCATCGAGGTGTTCAAGGCCGCCCTAAGCGATCCAATGGATATTCGTGAGGACAGCCCAATACTGGCGGACACGTGGGACCCGATTGCCGACGAATACACGGATGTGCAACCGTTGCAACGTCTGTACCTTTTCGCCGTGGTACTGCGACAAGCGGGTGCCCTGCCGCAGCCAGAGGGGGAAAAGGCCACCCGCGTCCTCGAATCCGTGTCACCGGACACCGTCGTGCACAACCCCTTCACCAACCATGAGGGTCCGCTCTGCCTCGCCGTACTCGACCTCGCCGCGAGCTGACATCGCGATCGGTCTCAGTATCGGTCTGGGTGAACAGGGCGATGAAGGCCGACCAGCAGGCCGAGCGCGGCGATTACGTCGGCTGCATCGCCGCGCACTTTCCTTTGCCGAGTAATGCCACGGCCTGGAGTGGCCGGGCCCACTGACATCAAGATCACTTCGCCCCGTCAGACCACTGGTGGCATGCGCTCCAGCCGTAGGTTGTGATCAACCGCGATTGCCGAGCAACCAAGTACAGGACATTTTCCGAAGCAGGGACGGGCCCCGGTCAGATACCCGCTGACCGGGGGACTCGAAATGAGGCGGCGCTATGCCGTGCGCTCGTCGGAGGCGCCCTTGCTTCGGCGGCGTCGGGCGCGAGGCACCAGCTTGACGACCGCCTCTGCCGCAGCGCGTGCGAGATCGTCGAGGACTGCCTGATAGATGTCTCGCGTGATCCGGGTATCGCTGTGTCCGAGCGTGTCGGACACCACCTTGATGTCGATCCCGGCCGCCAGCATGAGCGTGGCCGCGCCGTGACGGAGATCGTGCAGTCGGACGGGTGGCAGGCCGGCGGCCGTGACCAGCCGCTCGAAGAGATCGCTCACCTTGCCGGGGTGGAGCCAGGAACCGTCTTCTTGAGTGAAGATCCGCCCGGTCAGTTTCCAGGCGGTTCCCCACTCCCTCCGCTCCTTGTCCTGCTGGCGCTTGTGGTCGCGTAGATACTCGACAGACTCGCCGTCCAGAGCGATGAGCCGGATGCCGCTGTCGGTCTTCGGAGCGCCCTCGATGATCTCCCAGCCGTCCTGGACGAGCTGGGTGGCGACGGCGAGTGATTCGCCTGCGAGGTCGAGGTCCATCCACCGCAGGCCGCAGGCTTCACCGCGCCGCAGTCCCCGGAACGCGATCAGATGCCACAGGCCGTACAGCCGGTCCTCGGCGATGAAGTCCAGGAAGCGCCCAGTCTGCTCCGGCGTCCAGACCATCACCGGAGACGGCTTCTCACCGGTGGCTTCCCAGTGGGCTACCCGCTCGTCAGTCCACACAAGCGCCTTGGGCTTCACCCCGGGCTCCAACTCGACATGCTCCGCCGGGTTGAAGTTGGACATGACCTGCTGAGCGATCGCGACGTTCAGCGCCGCGCGCAAGGTTGCCTTGATGTGCTGCTGAGTGCTGGCGCCAGTAACGCGTCGGAACGGCGGCATGGCGTCGATCGACTCCTGCACCGCCTTACGGCGGTCTCGGTTCTCCGCGCCCTTCCACGGGATCGTCTTGAGCAGATCGAGCGCGGCTCGCCGCTGGGCATTCTGCTCAACGATCTCGATGTTGGCCTCGTTGATCGCGTCGAACATCTTGTCCAGATGATGAACACGCAGCTTGTCGAGACGGACGTCGCCCAGGTGTGGCTTGAGATGAACGCGGATGTCGCACTCGTAGCGCTTGAGGCCGGTGACGCGCAGCCGCTTGCGTCCGGCGAGCCAGAGGTCGAGCCATTCACCGACGGTCATCTTGGAGTTGAGGCTCTGGCCGGTCGCGAATCGGCGGCGAGTCTCGTCGTAGTCGGGAAGTGGCTCCTTGTTCTTCGCGCAGGCTTCCAGGAGGTCACTGATGGCCATCTGGCCGATCGGATCATCCTCATCGGGCAGCGCCAGCAGCGCGCGGGCTTTGTTCAGCTCCTCCGTGGCCTTGGTGGCGCTCTCCAGCCCGTACCGACGGAACCGGCGGCGGGTGCCGTCCTGCCGGGGGAGCAGCTCCTGCACAACGACCCACGTACCGTGGCGTTTGTTAGAGAATTTCGGGCATGACTTCCCGTAGTTCTTGCCCGTCTGCGGGTCGCGGCACGAGCAGCGCCGGGTGATTGTTCCGTTCACTCAGTGTCCTTGGTACTGGCTTTGGACTGGTCCACGAAGGCGAGATCGGCGGGCAGCTCGGGGGGAACGAGCCCGCGCTCGCGCATCGAGTCGCGGAACGCTCCGAGCGCTCTGCAGTCGTCGAAGGCGAACTGCTCGTAACCGGTGGCGGCGTCCAGCAGCTCGGTCCGGCGAGCAGGGTCGAGTGTGGTGTTGGCCATCCGGCGTCGTTCTTTGGCCAGGGACGTTGAGGCCCGAGCGGCGGCCACCGCGTCGCCGTGAGCGCGGAAGAGGTCCAGCAGCTCGCGCGGACTGCCTTTGGGAGCGGCCTCTGTGGAGGCAGTCTCGCCGGTGAACCATGCGAGGCCGTTCCAGGTCGAGACCGGCTGCCCCGGGAGCACATCCACCGTGGGCGCGGTATCGAGGGGAAAGAGCAAGGTGATCGGCGGCACTCCAAAGACGTCGGCCAGGACGAGGAACTCGGCGAGGTCGACAGAGCTGCGGCGTCCGGTCTCCAGGTTGGTGATCGTCGTCTTTGGCACGGGGAGGCCGCGGGCCGTGCAGGCGTCTGCCGTTTCCGCCACGGTGAGGCCGGCAGCCTTGCGATGGCGGCGGATCTGCTCCGCCACGCGGGTGGTGAGCTGGGCACCCCAGCCGTCTGTTGTCATGGTTGCAACTTACGGCACAGGAAAATGCTGCTGCAACATCCGTGGTACACATTCTGCTGTCGGAGGACCCCTGCAGGATCGGAGTACGTCGTGGCGACATCTGAGAGTGCCCGTGGGGTGCAGGGCTTGACTCGGGCAGAGCTGCTGGCGCTGCCCGTAGCGGTCGACCTCGACACTGCTAACCGGGCCCTGTCCATAGGGCGCAGTACCGGATATGCCTTGGCCAAACGCGGTCAGTACCCGTGCCGAGTCCTCCGTCTGGGCAACGCCTACCGTGTGGTCACCGCGGAACTGCATCAGCTCCTCGGCGTAAACCCGGCTGAGGTGACCGAACGCAGTGAGCTCTGCGCGTAGTTGCCGAGCCGTGAGGGCGGTCGAGGCCATGATCAGTCGGCCCTGCTGACCTAGACGCCGGCGCCCTGGTTGAGTGGGCACGCCCAGGGACCAGTAGCGTGGCGGGGTCTCTGAGGGGGAACCGCCAGGTCGATGTGGATCTTCTTGAGTGTGCCGCTCAGAGGTTCGACGCGATACCACGCGGGATCTCTGCCGAGGACCCTCGGCAGAGATCCCGATGGGGCACGAACACCAGCCCGCACCGCTGATAACCTCACCTTTGTTGACGTGGGTACTTCGCGTCCCGTGCGTCTCGTCTCAGCACGCTCGGACGCGGAACGGGGGCGAGGGTGTTCGAGCCGCTGAAGGACAGTGACCCCCATGAGATCGCTGGCTTCCGCTTGGCGGGGCGGCTCGGTCAGGGGGCCATGGGCGTCGTCTACCTCGGCTACCGCAGTCCCCGGCCGGTGGCAATCAAGGTCGTGAAGCCGGCGTTGGCCGACGATCCGTACTTCCGTCAACGCTTCGCTCAGGAGCTGGAAGCGATCCGGCGTGTCGGGGGATTTCACACCGCCGCGCTTGTGGCCGCTGACCCAGGTGCCGAGCGGCCGTGGATCGCGACCGAGTACATCCATGCGCCGTCACTCGATGCGCTGCTGAATCAGCACGGGCCGGTGAGTGAGCTCGGCGCATGGTGGCTGGCCGCGAGCCTGTCCGAGGCCCTCATCCACATTCACTCAGTCCGGCTGCTGCACCGTGATCTCAAACCGAGCAATGTGCTGGTCACCACGCAGGGCACGCGGGTGATCGATTTCGGGGTCAGCCATGTCGGCGGCGCGACTGGCCTCACTTCCGGCGACTCGCCGCTCGGCACGCTTGCGTACATGGCTCCGGAGCAGGCCATGGACTCTCGGAAGGCGAGCGAGGCTGCGGACGTGTTCAGTCTGGCCGCGACTCTGGTGCATGCGGCGACGGGGCACCCTCCCTTTTATGCCCACCTGCCGGCTCAGCGGACACTGCAGAATGTCCAACCGGACCTTTCGGGCTTACCCGAGAGTCTGCGGGATCTCGTTGTCAGTGGCCTGGCCTACTCTCCTGAAGACCGGCCCACGGCCCACACCGTGCTGGAGGCGGCCATGGACCGGCTCCTGGAGCAGGCAGTACCGGTGAATGGGGGCATGTATCCGCCGCTGCCCGGCGCGTTCCTCACAGATGTGCTGCAGGTGGCTAATGGGGCGCCTCCCGCGCCGCCGCCACCGGTGGTGGAGCAGGTTCCCGAGGCGGTTGTGGAGGAGCCGGAAGCTCCGGTACCGCCTCCAGAGCCGGCTGTTGCAGGGGCGTCCAGCGGTGGCGGCGAGCCGTGGGCTGACCGCTGGCGCGGGAAGATCCGAGACCGCCGGTCCGACTTCGGTGGGTGACGCCGTCGACCCGCACGTGAGCACGATGAGGCAGTTCAGTAGTGAGTGAAGGAGAGAGCCTGGTGACCAGTGACTCAGGCACCGCCAAGTTCGCCGCGGGCATGCAGGTCCGCGCGCGGGACGAGGACTGGCTGGTCGTCGAGGCGTCCGAGACGGCGCAGGACGGTACGCGACTGGATGTCCGCGGGATTTCTCCGCTCGTGCGCGACCAGCGGGCCGTCTTCTTCGCTCACCCGTCGCTGGACAAGGTCACGCCTCTGCGCCCCGAGGACACCGACCTCGTTGTCGACACCTCTCCGGAGTGCCGGCGCTCTCGTCTGTTCATCGACGCCCTGATCCGCAAAACCCCTCTGCCGCTGTCTGAACAGAGGCTCGCCACCGTCGGCACTCATCTCGTCGATGACCTCGCCTATCAGAGGGAGCCGGCCCGGGCAGCACTGCGCGGCCTGCAGCCGAGGTTGCTCATCGCCGACGCGGTCGGCCTGGGTAAGACGCTGGAAGTCGGCTTGCTGCTTTCGGAGCTCATCCGGCGGGGCCGGGGCGAACGCATCCTCGTGG
The DNA here is from genome assembly GCF_009184865.1 of Streptomyces phaeolivaceus. Taxonomy (NCBI): domain Bacteria; kingdom Bacillati; phylum Actinomycetota; class Actinomycetes; order Kitasatosporales; family Streptomycetaceae; genus Streptomyces; species Streptomyces phaeolivaceus. The sequence goes on from NZ_CP045096.1 coordinate 5,867,738, forward strand.
TGACGCCCAAGGCCATCCTGGAACAGTTCCAGCACGAGCTGTGGACACGGTTCGCCATCCCTCTCGTACGTCTCGACTCAAGCGGAATCGAGCGCATCCGACGGAACATCCCGGCCGGCCGGAACCCCTTCTCGTACTACAAGCGCGCGATCATCTCTATCGACACCCTGCGCTCCGACCGCTGGCGCAGCCACCTCATGCAGGTCAACTGGGATGCCGTCGTCATCGACGAGTCCCACAAACTGATCAACAAGGGCACGAAGAACAACCGGCTCGCAGGACTTCTCGCCCCTCGGACCGACGCTCTGATTCTGGCCAGTGCCACACCGCACAACGGTGAACGGGAGTCGTTCGGCGAGCTGCTGAGCCTGCTGGACCCGACAGCCATCCCCGACACCAGCGACTACGACGAGACTCAGCTCGATCACTTGTACGTCCGGCGGCACAAGATGTCCCCCGACGTGTCCGCGGAGATCGGCCACAAGTGGGCCACCCGCAAGAAGCCCGTGGCCTTCGACTGCCCCGCGAGCGCTGCCGAGCAAAGGATCTTCGAGGAGCTGTACGACGTCTGGATCAGCCCTGGGGAGGGACGGTCGGCTCCGGTGAGCGGCAAGGGAGCCCGTCTGTTCCCGTACACGCTTCTGAAGGCGTTCCTCTCCTCGCACGAGGCGTTGGCCGAGACAGTGGCCAACCGGATCAAGGCCATCGACAAGGACGCCGAGGAACACCCGGAGAGCAAGGAACGACGTGCCCCTGAGCGGGCGGCACTCGTACGGCTCGGCGAACTAGCTGCCGAGGCTACCGTCCAGGAGGCTGCCAAGTTCCGCCGCCTGGTCGACGAGCTGAAAGCCATCGGGGTCGGCCCGGGGGCCGACAAACGCGTCGTCATCTTCTCCGAGCGCCGGAAAACCTTGAAGATGCTCCACGAGGCCCTGCCCGGTGCGCTCGGTTTTGAGGTAAACACGGACAACCGGTACGGCGCGATCCGGCAGCTTCACGGCGGTCTGCCTGATGACGAACAGCAGCGCATCGTCAAGGAGTTCAGCCTGGCCGACAGCGAGCTGCGGGTCCTGCTCACGGGTGACATCGCCTCCGAGGGTGTCAACCTGCACCGCCAGTGCCACCAGATGATTCACTACGACCTGCCCTGGTCGCTGATCACGATCGAGCAGCGTAACGGTCGTATTGACCGCTACGGTCAGCAGACGCCCCCGGAGATCCGTGCCCTGCTGCTGGTCCGCCAGGACGAAGACCCGGATGTCCCTTCTGCTGACCGGCTGGTTTCCCGCCGTCTGCTGGAGCGCGAGGACGAGGTCCACCGCACTCTGGGCGAGGCCGCCTCCATCCTCGGCCTGCGTGATGAAGACGCGGAGGAGACCGCGATCAAGACCGGGCTCGCGGACGGGAAGGCGTTCGACGCGATCGTCCCAGCGCAGCCCGTCGACCCCTTCAACCTCTTCATGGCCCACCACACGGTCGACGGATCGGGGGAGCACTACCGCGTCCCCCAACTGTTCGCCTCGACGCGTGCCTTCGTGGAGGAGGCACTGGACGAGGTATACGACAACAATCCCCAGGCGAAGATCGGCAAGCAGTGGGGCGAGGACCATCCCGAGATGCTCTCGTTCGCCCCCGATCGTGAGTTGCAGCGGAGGCTCCTCGCCCTCCCACAGACCTACCTGGACGAACGCGGGGTGCTCGATGAGTTGCGGGTCACGTTCGACCCGGCGTTCGCCCAGCAGCGTCTGGACCGTGCCCGGGAACGGAGTGGTGAACGCCCCAAGGGCGCCATCAACAAGCAGACGCGGCATGAGACATCTGGGTGGCCTGATGTCAGCTACGTGACCGACCAGCATCCGCTGGTGGAGTGGCTCACGGACAAGGTCCTAGTCCGGCTCACCCGGAACACCGCACCGGTCATCACCGCCGATGTCGACGGGCCCAAATTCCTGACGCAGGGCATGTACTCCAATGCCAAGGGCCACCCGACGGTCCTTGCCTGGTCGTGCGTGAGCGGGCTGGAGCACGGAGCCCCCATATTCGATGACGACCTGGTCAAGGTGCTGAACCGTGCCGGAGTGGAGCCGGGCATGCTCAACCGCCCCTTTACCGGGGACCTCGATGCTCTGCGTGCTTTGGTGCCGGACGCGGTCGAGGCCACCCGCCGGCACCTGGACAAGCTGCGCGCCATCCAGGAAGAACCCCTCATCGAGAGGCTGGTGGAGTACGAAAAGCGCCTGCAGGCCTGGCGCAAGGCGAGCGAAACGGCCTTTGAACAGCTCACCCTGGGCGTCCGGCGCGAGGACGCAGAACAGCGTGTGGAGAACACCGCCATAGAGGTGGAGCAACTGCTCATGGACCTGGCCACGCAGGGCGAGGCCATGGTCCGGGTGATCGGGGTCCTCGTCCCGTCCACCGGCATCGGCGAGAAGAAGGGCGCGTGACTGTCGTGGCATTCGAAGCGATCGTCAACCGCAATGAGTACATCTCCGCCCACTACCTTGCCGAGGTCTTCTCCAAGGACCTCGTCGACCTGCGCAAGCGCTGGACGGCGGTTGACCGGTCAGGACAGCCCACCTCACGCGCGGGCATGAGGAATCTGGGCCGCGACTACTTCAAGGCCAAGGTTCGCATCACCGAGAAGGGCGACTTCGACGGTTCCGACCTGCGCAGGCTCAACGACGCCCTGCTCGCTGCGCTCGCTTACACCCGCCCCGACGGTGAGCAGTCACAGCGCGACGACGACACCCATACCAGGATCCAGCGCGGCGTCTTCGAGGTCATGCACGCCGACAAGGTCCGCGAAGTGCCGGTTGCCCTCGCCGTGAAAGGGCCCAGTGGCGTTGAACTCGTTGCCCTGGACGTCACCTGGAACACCAATGCCGACCTTGTCGTCTCCGATGTAGAGGACGACGGATCCGAACTCCTCACCCCTATCGCGCTGGACGGCAAACACCGGATCACCAGCGCGGCGGACGCCGTCACCTTCCTCTTCGGCTGTGACGACGCCTACACGCCGCGGTTCGTACTGCTCCTCGCCGGCGGTGCCGTGCTGCTCGCCGACCGCACCGCATGGCACGAGGGCCGGTTCCTCGGCGTCAGCATCGACGCCGCGCTCGACCGCAACCTGGCCGGCGATGGTGGCGAACTCGAAGCCGTGTCCGCCCTGTTCGGCGCCGAGTCCCTACTGACACAGGGCGGTGCTGCCGGGTATCTCGACGACCTGGTCGACAAGGGCCGCAAGCACGCGGTCGGCGTGTCCAAGGAACTGCGCGAGGGGCTGCGCGAGTCCGTCGAGCTGATCGCCAAGGAGATCCTAAATCGGATCCACGCCCACCCCGCCGATCCAGCCGAACTCGGCGACAGCACCGAACTGGCCACCCGCCTCACTCGCGAGTCGCTACGCTACCTCTATCGGATCCTGTTCCTCCTGTACGCCGAAGCCCGTCCGGAACTTGGCATTTTGCCCACCAAGGACGAGGCATATCAGGAGGGCTACGGCCTCGCCCGGCTTGGTGAGTTGGTCTCCTACGACCTCCCCGAGGAATCCCAGGACGGGTTCCACTTCTACGAGTCACTGGACCTGCTCTTCCGCCTCGTCGACCAAGGTCACCGCACTCTGGAGGACCGTGAGAGGGGCGACCGCGAAAAGCTCGATGCGGACGGCATCCGCTTCGAGTCGCTGCGCAGCGACCTGTTCAAGGCCGACGCCACCCCGCTGATCGGCACGGTGCGCATCGACGGGGAAAAGATCGACACCCGGCTGCGCAACAAGGTGCTCTGGCAGGTGCTGAACCTGCTCATGCTCAGCCGCGGCAAGAACGGCAAGGGCTTCATCTCCTACGCCCAGCTCGGCATCAACCAGCTGGGCGCGGTATATGAGGGGCTCATGTCGTACACCGGTTTCTTCGCGGCCGAGGACCTATACGAGGTAGCCAAACCCGACGCGGACGCACTGGCCGGAACCTGGGTCGTCCCCCAGAGCGAAGCCGACAACTACGACGACGAGGTCTTTGTTAAACGCCGCAACCACATCACGGGCGCGTGGCGGCGCGTCGAGCACAAGAAGGGCTCGTTCGTCTATCGCCTCTCGGGTCGCGAGCGCCAGCGCTCCGCCTCGTACTACACCCCCGAGGTGCTCACCCGCAGCACGGTCAAGCACGCCCTGGCCGAACTCCTCGACCAGGACGGTGAGACCACCGCAGCCAGGGACATCCTCGACCTGACCGTGTGCGAGCCGGCCCTCGGTTCGGGCGCCTTCCTCAACGAAGCCATCAACCAGCTCGCAGCCGAGTACCTCAAGCGCCGCATGGCCGAGCTGTCCGCCGAGCGCGGCCAGGAGGTGCAGCTGCCGCCGGACCAGTACGAGGCAGAGTTGCAGAAGGTCAAGGCCTATCTCGCCCTCCACAACTCCTACGGCGTGGACCTCAACCAGACCGCCGTCGAGCTGGCTGAGGTGTCGCTGTGGCTCAACGCCATGCACGAGGGCCTGAAGGCCCCGTGGTTCGGCCTGCACCTGCGACGTGGCAATTCCCTCATCGGCGCCCGGCGAGCGGTGTACGAGAAAGAGGCGCTGAAGCGCAAGGCATGGCTAACCAAGGTGCCAACCGACCGGCCTCTTTGGATGGACGCCGAAGACGGTGCCTTCTGTGCCGACAAGGAAATCCACCACTTTCTGCTACCGGCAAAGGGCTGGGGCGCGGGCGCGGATGCCAAGCAGGCCAAGGAACTTGTACGGGAGGAGCGTGATCGACTCGCGGAGTGGCGCAAGAAGGCCGCGGCCACTCCGTCTGCGGCCCAGACAAAGCGGCTGCTGGCGCTCGCGACTCGCGTCGAGAGACTGTGGGAGCTGACCAAGCGGCGCCTCGTTGTATCGGAGGCTGAGGTCCGTCGGGATATCGACGTCTGGGAAGTCGATGAGAAGCGGCCTCTGCCAAGGTCCTCGGGCGCCGTCTCGCGTGAGCAGGTCGAGCATGCACTTCAGCAGCCGGACGCCCCGCGCGCACGCCTGAAGCTGGTGATGGACGCGTGGTGCGCGCTCTGGTTCTGGCCCCTGGGGCAGCCGAACACCCCGGAACCGCCTACATTCGACGAGTGGCTGGACTTCTGCGAGGCCGTACTCGGCGTGCCTCCGGCCCGGGTGAAGGCCGAGGACTTGAAGCGTGGTGCCAATAGGGCAGGCCTCGATGACCGTCTTGGGCTATTCGGCGACACCGGGGCCTTCGAGCAGCTCGCTATCGATGACGAACTGGACCGCACTATGAGCCGGTGCGCAGCCATGCCGGTGGTGACGCTGCGCTTCCCGTGGCTCAGCGAAGTGGACGCGATCGCTCGACGGGAAGGGTTCTTCCACTGGGAGCTGGAGTTCGCTCATGTCTTCGAGCGGGGCGGGTTTGACCTGCAGGTGGGGAATCCTCCGTGGGTCAACTTCGAATGGGATGATGACCTTGCATTGGCAGAGTTTGATGCATGGTTTGGGCTGACGGCATCGGCAACGGAGGAGGAGCGGCGCAGTAGGCGAGCTGCTGTCTTGTCGGATCTGAATCGACGGCAGGGGTACCTAGTCGACCTCGGATCTTGGACCGGCATCAACGCAAGCCTCGGCGCGGAGATCCTTCATCCGATCCTGTCAGGAATGCGAACGAACCTCTATATGAGTTTCATCGAGCGAACCTGGATGGGCTTGAAGTCGTGCGGTATCTCTGCTCTCATTCATGAAGAGAATCACTTCTCTGCCCCATCGGGAGGGCGGTTCCGGAGTGCGACATACTCGCGCCTCCGCCGACACTTCCAGTTCGGCAACAACATTCTCCTGTTTGAAGATGTTGACAACAATAAGAACTTCGGGATTAGTGTTTACGGGGCGCCGAAGGAGATTGAATTCTCTCAAATCGCTCGCGTTGTCCATCCTTCCGTTGTGGATGGTTCCTTTGAGCATGACGGTCGTGGGGATTTGCCGGGGATCCAGTTCCCGGAAGGTGGATGGGATCTGCGTCCGCACCTTGGGCGCATCACAACCGTGAATGAGGCTGTGCTGACGAGTTGGGCTGCCCTGGTGGACTCTCCGGGGACACCATCGGCAGAGGCTCGTTCTCTGAGGCCCATCACTGCTGCCGATAATGCCGCCCTTGTTACCCTCTCGGGATTCCCTGAGAGGCTGAGTGGGGCTCACTTCTGGTGGTCGTCGGCACTCAATGAGACGACTGCCAGAGAACAGGGAGTGATCGAAAGGCGTACCAGCATTCCTGAGCATTGGGATGAGGCGATCCTTCAAGGGCCGCACTTTTCGGTGGCGACGCCGTTCGCGAAACAGCCCAACCCTGGATGCCGTTCCAACAAGGACTATTCGAATTGGGATATCGAGGTCCTTCCTGAAGTTGTTGTACCGAGGGTCAACTATCGCCGGTCGTGCTCGGAACAGGAATTTTTGGATGCGCAGCGGAAATGGGGTGATAGGCGCGCTGTGGAATTCTTTCGGGTTGCTTGGCGGCGTATGATCACCTCCAACACTGAACGATCGCTTCAGGCGGCCTTGCTTCCGCCGGGGCCGACGCACGTCGACGCGGTGCACACTTTGGCGCTCGAAACGAATCAGGAAACGGCTACGGTTGCAGGACTGTGGGCCTCTCTGCCATTGGATTACCTGGTCAAGGTGTCCGGCGCTTCCAAGGTCAACATCGAGCTTGCCCGTAGTTTCCCTGCGCCCTTTGAGCATCCCCTCACCACCCCGCTCCTCCTTAGGACACTCTCTCTAAACTGCTTGACCCGGGATTACGCACCTTTGTGGGAGGAGCTGTTCAAGCCCGCCTGGCTCTCGGACCGCTGGACAGACCCCGAGTCACCCCGCCCCAACCTCCAGGACGTCGAGCCGACCTGGTCCATGACGACGCCGCTGCGCGCGGAGTACGACCGCCGGATGGCACTCGTCGAGATCGACGCGATCGTCGCCGTGATGCTTGGCCTGTCTGCCGAGCAGCTCTGTGCCATGTACCGCTCTCAGTTCGCGGTGCTGCGCAAGTACGAGTGGGAGATGTTCTTCGCCGCGGACGGACACAAGATTGGTGCGGCGACCCACAACGTGGGTATCCGGCAGACCCCCGAGGAGACTGCCTTCGTCAAGGCGTGGGCGAAGGCCGCCCGAGCCGGTGATCCGACCCCCGAGATGCCCGAGGGCTGGGTGAAGCCCGACCGCGAGGCTGAGATGACCCGGGCCCATGCGGACTTCACGGCCCGGCTGCTCGCTGGCGAGTACGGGGACTACGCCGCGTATGCCGCCGAGCAGGGGGATCACGGAAACCTCCTCGGCGGGGCCGATACCGAGCAGGCTCCTTCCCGCGTTCCGGTAGAAAGCAGGTAAGTCGTCGTCATGCTGCCCTCTTTGGTTGCCGAGGACCTGCGTCGAGCCCTGGCCACCTACCTGACGACGAGCTTCGCGCTCGCCGACGATGACGTGCGCGAGGAACTTGACGCATTCCTGGAGCGCCCGGAGAGCCGACTGTTCCGTGGGCCGTACCTACGTGTCCGGACGCCCTTCCGCGAAGCCAAGAAGGGATGGGAGGCGGCACTCGACTGGCACCCAGACGAGCTCACGCCGTACACCCACCAGGCCGTAGCCTGGCAACGGCTGTCGTCGAAGGGAGGGCGGCAGCCGGAGCCCACCATCGTCACGACGGGTACCGGGTCGGGTAAGACCGAGTCGTTCCTGGTGCCGATCCTGGATCACTGCGCGAGGGCTCGGGCCGCAGGGCAGCGGGGTGTGAAGGCCCTGCTGCTGTACCCGATGAACGCCCTGGCCGACGACCAGGCGCGTCGCATTGATGACTTCCTCGCTACCGAGGAAGCGCTGAGGGATGTCACGGCCGGCATCTACATCGGCGGTGCATCCGGGCCCCGACTAGCCTCGGACGAGGATGAGAACGAGCCCGGCTCGTACGGCCGTGACACCGGATCGACGTCCCTCGCCGGCGACCCGACGGTCAAGAAGCTGATCACCGACCGGGAGGCGATCCGAGCCGACCCACCGGACATCCTGCTCACGAACTACAAGATGCTCGATCTGCTGCTGCAGCGGATTCCGGATGCTCCGCTGTGGCAGTCCGATTCTTTGGCGTACGTGGTCCTCGATGAGTTCCACACTTACGACGGCGCCCAGGGCACTGACGTGGCCATGCTGCTGCGCCGCCTCGGGGCGGCGACGGGGGCGGCACGTGAGGGGTGTCCGCTCGGTGACATCACGCCGGTGGCGACGTCGGCGACACTGGGTGGGAGCGTGCCCGAGGGGCCGGTCGTGGAGGGGCCCGAGCGGTCGGACCGTGAACTGCTGCTGGAGTTCGCGGAGAAGGTCTTCGGCACACCGTTCCCGGATGTCGCGCTCGTCGGTGAGGACCGGCTGCTGCCCAAGGAAGTGGTGGATGAACCGGACTTCCTGCTTCCCAGCCCGGCTCCCGCTGCCTTGGCCGCGTTGCCTGATCCGCTGGACGATGAGTCAGCCCTTGTGGAGTTGGCGCGGCTCATGCTCGGCCAGCCGATCACCGATCCGTTGCAGGTCGGGGCCAAGCTGAAGCAGCACATCCTGGTCAAGGCGATCCTTGACGTCGCTGGCAGTACACCGGTGACCGTCCCGGAGATCGCTAGGGAGTTCGCGCAGCGCGGTGGCGGTCCGGCTTGGGACGAAGCGGCCCGAAGCGACCCGGGTGTGCTGGAACTCGCCTTTGCGCGGATCCTCGCGCTGATTTCGCATGCTCGCAGTCCGCATCCCGTCACGGGAAAGCCCGTTCCGTTCCTGCGTGTTGAGGCGCAGCTGTGGGTGCGAGAGGTCCGGCGCGTCATTCGGGCGGCGACCGCCGAGCCGCACTTCCGCTGGTACGACGATGACGGTCCGACGGGTGACTCACGCCCGAACCCGGCCAACCTCGCCATCTACCAGCCGACGGAGGTCGACAGCGTCGGCGAGATCGGCGATCGGGAGGACGCGTCGCGTCGCCCCGTGGGGCCGCCGTACCGGCGTCACCTTCCGGCGGTCTACTGCCGTCACTGCGGGCGGTCGGGCTGGGCCGCGCTGTCCACTGAACTGGAGTGGCAGCAGCTGAAGACGAATACGCTGGAGATCTACAAGGCTGCCGCGCAGAAGAGGCGGCCCGTGCGTTGGATGCTGCGGGCCAGGCCGGACGAGTACCCGGTGCTGCACCTGCACGCGGAGAACGAACGGTTGTCGACCAACCCGGCGCAGGACACCGTCGCGGTCGTCACCCCGCAGGGGCCGCTGCCCGCCGACAACGATGACGAGTGCCCCTCATGCGGGCTGGGCGATGGCATGCGCTTCCTCGGCGCCGGCACGGCGACCCTCGCATCGGTGGCCACCACGCAGATGTTCTCGGAGCGGGGACTGGCGAAGAGCGAGCGGAAGCTGTTGGTGTTCACCGACGCGGTGCAGGACGCGACCCATCGGGCTGCGTTTATCGCCAACCGCAGCTTCGGCTTCACGCTTCGAGGTCTCCTCGCCAAGCACCTCCCTCCTGGACAGCCGATCGCGGTGCACCATCTCGCGGCCGATGCCGCCGAGGCCGTTGTTATGGCCGCCGGTGGCGGAAAGCGCGAGGAACTCGCCTCGATCGTTCCCCCAGACCTGCGAGAGAACCCCGACATCCAGACCTTGTTGGATGAGTCGAACGGCTTCAGCGACGCCGGCGCGGAAATGCTCCACAGCCGCCTGGTGTTCCAGACCCTGCTGGAGTTCGGCCTGCGCTCGCGCCTGGGTCGCACGTTGGAGCTGACCCGTACGGCGGCTGTCGAGGTCGATCTCAAGGAACTGCCTCAGCTGTGTGCGGAGTTGAGGGATCGGCATCAGCGTCTCCCCGGGCAGATCTCCTTGCCGACCGATGACATGGCGTACGAGGTCTTCCTGCGGGGCCTGGTCGAACGGCTGCGGTTGCGCGGAGCGTTGTTCCACCCGTGGCTGCTGGAGTACATCCGCCAGGCCGGCGCGCGGCGCTGGCCGATCTGGGGTGGCCGTCCCACTGGCATGCCGGCCTTCCCGCGCGGCCTCGCCGCGCCCGCGTTCCCGGTGTCCGGTGGCATCCGTACAACCGGCTTCGACTCTCTCACCCGGGACAACACCTGGTTCGCGGACTGGGGTCACCGCACACTGGGCTGCGATCGGCGCGAGGCGCGCGCGGTGACCGAGCTGGCCATGAAGCTGCTTGCTCAGCACGATCTATTGGCCACCTACCACGCCGAGGGCGGTGCGCTTGTTTACGGCCTCAAGCCTCGCAACGTCCTCGTCTACCGCATCGACGACGCTGCCTCACCTGACGAGAACGGTGTCAATGGGTGTGGCGTGCGCTGCAACACATGCACGTGGCGGCAGACTGTTCCGCCGGGACGGCGTGAGCAGTGGCTGGGCACCGCGTGCCTGCGGTTCCGATGCTCGGGCCACTTCGTCGAGGACGACCGCGACTACACGGCCGACTACTACCGGCGTCTGTACACCGTCGACCGGCCGGGCGATGTGCTGACCGCCGAACATACGGGTGCGCTGAGCCGGGAGCGGCGTGAGCAGGTCGAGGCCGCGTTCAAGAATCGGGCCTCGGCGTTCGACCCGAACGTACTCACCTGCACACCCACTCTCGAACTCGGCATCGACATCGGCGACTTGTCGGCCGTGTTGCTGGCCTCCATGCCGCCTGGACCCGCCAACTACGCCCAGCGGATCGGCCGAGCGGGACGCAGCACTGGCAACTCCCTGGCAGTGACCTTCGTCCCGCGAGGCAACCGCAACCACTACTACCTGCACACCCCCGAGCACATGCTGGCCGGCCGGATCATCCCGCCGGACTGCTACCTGGAGGCCTCCGAGATCCTGCGCCGCCAGTACCTGGCCTTCCTCTTCGACCGCGCCGCCGACCGCACCCTGTGGGAAGGCACGGCGATCCCCGAGCGCCCCATGCCACCGCGTATTGGTGAGCTCTTCGGGCCGGGGCTGGCCGAAGACGGGTGGTTCCGCCGTTTCCTCGACGTCGCGACCGCCCGCCATGTCCAGCTGTCTGCCGCGTTCATCAAACTCTTCCCCGCGATGAGCGAGGAGGCCCGTCAGGGCGTACAGGCTTTCGCGGAACAGGAGCTGGAGGAGACCGTCGGGGCCGCCGCGAGCGCTTGGAACAAGCGAGTGGCGGCGCTACGCGCGAGGATGCGGCAGATCGGCCGAGCCTTCGACGCCCTGGCGTCCGTCTCCGGAGACCCAGAACGTGACAAGGAGCGGCGTCAGCTCTTCGCCGAGCAACGCACCGTACGCAAACGCCGGGACGACCTCGTCTCGGAGAACTCGATCAATGCTCTGGTGCGGTTGGGCCTCCTGCCCAACTACACCCTCCACGATGACGCGACCGTGCTGGATGCCACCTTGTGGTGGCGGAACAGCGACGGCGAGTTCGACGAGAGCGCTACCGACTACGGGCGTGGCTCACGCCTCGCGCTGACCGAACTGGCGCCCGGCAACATCTTCCACACCGACGGCTATAAGTTCATCGTCAACGGCGTGGACCTTGGCACCGGCGTCGGCGGCGGCGAGGACCCGTACGCCCTGTGGAGGTTCTGCCCCGAGTGCGGATTCGTGGCCACGGAGGAGACTGGCCTCGACATCACTGCCTGCCCACGCTGCAAAGCCCCGCAGATCGCCGACCCGGGAGCCGTCCACAAGGTGCTGGTGCCCGAGCGGGTGGTGGCACGTGAGCGGCGCGAGGACGCACGCCTTACCGACGAGAGGGATGAGCGGGAGCGCAGGCAGTTCGATGCGATCGCTCTGGTCGACATCGACAAGGACCAGCCCCAGGGGCTGAGGGCCTGGCGCCGCATCAGCAAGAAGAAGGAGGAGAAGGTTCCGCCTTTCGGGGTCGAGTTTGCCCGAGTGGCCACGATTCGCACCATCAACCTGGGGCCGTCGGCCGCCCCGGGCTCGACTCATGTGATCCGCGGCGACGAGATGCAGGTCCCTGGCTTCGAGACCTGCCTGGAGTGCGGCTCGGTCCGTGGCGTGCACCCGCAGGCATGGGACCCTTCGGCTCAGCGTGTCGGCACCCGCCATGCGTACTGGTGCACGCATCGCGACGACGGCGTGAACCATGAGCCGGCGGAGAAGCTGCTCCTGGCTCATGAGCTGACCACGCAGGCCCTGCGCATCCTGCTGCCCGTCTCCACGATGGACCTCGCCGAGCGCTTGGTCTCATTCAAAGCGGCCCTGCTCCTGGGCATCACCAAGCACTTCGGCGGAGCCCCCGACCACATCCGCGTGGTCACCGACAGCATGCCTGGCGACAGCCCGGAGCTACGCAGGCGCTTCCTCGTCCTGCATGACTCCATGCCCGGCGGTACCGGCTACCTCGAACACCTCGCGGACGCCCAGGTGCTGCACCGCGTCCTGAGTCTCGCCCAGACGGCGCTTCGGGAGTGTCCATGCCAGAAGGAGGATCAGCGCACCCCCTGCCACCGCTGTCTGTTGCCTCACGTCACCAGCAGCGAGCTTCCGCACGTCTCGCTGCGCATCGCGAAGGAGCTCCTGGACGAGATCCTCAAGGACTGGGACGTCGAGAAGGTCGACACGCTCTCCGGGGTCCGCATTGACCAGCTTGTCGAGAGCGAGCTGGAGGATCGGTTCGTCCGCACGCTGGTCACCTGGGGCCGCCGCGAAGAGGAGGACGGATCGGTCACCGCCAAGGCCGGCCAGCGCGGCATCGAGCATGAACTGCGCTTCACCTGCGGTGAGACCACCACACGCTGGCGTATGCAGGACCACGTGCGGATGAACACCGCCGTGCCCTCTGAGCCCGACTTCCTCCTGGAACGCACCGACGGCCCCACCGAGCGCGTCGCTGTCTTCCTCGACGGTTTCGCTTTCCATGCCAGCGAACGCGTCAATCGCATCGCCGACGACGCGGCCAAGCGGGCCGCCCTTAGAGCCGAAGGCACCCTGGTCTGGCAGCTGACCTGGGACGACGTCACGAGATGGGCGGCGGCCGTCAGTGGCGCGGTTCAGGGGCAGAAGGTTCGCACGTCTGTGTCACCCCTGCACACGGAGGGGGCGCTAGGGCTCGCCCGGCAGATACACCAGAGCCTGGTCGGCGAGGCTCGGCCCGATGACACTCTCGACCCGGCCCTGCGTAATCCGGTGGAGACCCTGCTGGAGTTCCTCGCCGACCCCCAACGGGCCAAATGGGCGCGGCGAGCAGCCGGACTGCTTGGCGGCTTCGGGGCAGTGGCACGCCCGCAGCCGGTGGATCGCGAGGAGATCGGACGAGCCCTCCCCGACATTCTGCGCGGCGCAGCCCTGCCCACCGTGCCCCAGGCCACCGAGGCGGTCGCCTTCGACTCCCGAACCCCCGGTCAGGCGCGGATCACCGGCCTCCTGGACCGCCGACCCGAACCGCGAACCGGGCAGCCAGCCATGCGGGCCTGGTCAGCTCTGGCCGTACTCGACGACCGGCCGGACGCTGTCGTGGACGAGGATCACAGGAACCGTTGGGCGGACTGGTTGCGCTGGTCCAACCTCCTGCAGTTCCTCCAGTCCACCGCCAGCGACGAACTGCCCTGTTCCTTCCACCAGGTCGCGGTATCCACCAGCGATCAGGTGGACCCGCACGCGGTGGCCTTGCTGACCAGCGCGCTGCCCACGGAAGGAGGGGCCCCGCCGCCTCTACCGCCCAGGTGGGCCGAGGCTGTCGAATGGGCTTCGAGCAAGGTCGAGGATGTCCTGCTCGCGCTCGTCGAGGAAGCCCGCGGGGGCCGCATCGACGTGCCCGAGGTCGGCTTCGAGTACGGAGACCAGGCGCTGCTGGCTGAACTGGCCTGGGAAGACGAGAAGGTGGCGATTTTCATCGACGCGGACGAGGAACGAGACGCCGCTTTCGAGCGTGAGGGCTGGTACGTGGCACAGGCTGACGTCGTGAACGTGTCTGAACTCATCAAGAAGTTGGAGGGGAACTGATGTCCGGCGCCAAGGTGATCATGGCGGACGTCTTCGGAAAGTCCTATGACGCGCTGGACGGCTCCGTCCAACCGCTGGTGCTGCAGTTCATCATGAAGATGCAGCGCGACCCGGACTCCAACGGCCTCAATCTCAAGCCCCCGAAGGGCGCCAAAGACAAGAGAGTCCGCACCGCACGCGTCACCGACAACTACCGTGCCGTGCTCATGCACTACGCCGACCGCATCTACTACCTGGTCGCCGTCCTGCCGCACGACGACGCCTACGATTTCGCCGCCAACATCCTCTTCGACATCAATAAGGTCACCGGCGGCATCGAGCTGATCAACCTTGGCAGCCTGTACGGAACCCTGAGCGGGCAGTCGAAGAGCGCGGACGGCACCGCGAACACGAAGAAGCCATCACTGTTCGCTGGCGTCTCCGACGCCGACTTCGAACGCCTCGGCGTCCATTCCTCCATCGTCCCGGCGCTCCGCGAGATCCACAGCGAGGACGCCGTCCTGGGGATCGTCGAGACACTTCCGAAACTGGCCCGCGACGTCATCCTGTGCCTCGCTGACGGCATGTCCGTCGAGCAGGTCTGGGAGCAGGTCAGCTCCGTCGCGGCCACCGAAGACGAGATCGACACCGAGGACTACGAGGCTGCCATCGAGCGCCCAGCCACCAAGGAAGCCTTCGTGGTCACCGGCGACATCGCCGAGTTCGGACGCATCCTGACCGAACCGCTCTCCGCCTGGCGGATCTTCCTCCACCCCGCTCAGCGGGCCCTGGCCGAACGGAAGACCCCGTACAGAGGCCCCGCACGCGTCACCGGAGGCCCTGGCACCGGCAAGACCGTGGTGGCACTCCACCGCGTCAAGGCCCTCGCCGATCGCCTGCCGCCTGGCCAGGCCATATTGCTGACCACCTTCACCACCAACCTCGCCAATCTGCTCAAGTCCCACCTCAAGGACCTCGGCGGGGCTCAGCTGCTGGCCAAGGTCGACGTCCGCAACATCGACAAGGTCGCCTATGGCACGGTGAAGGAGAGCTTCGGGCCCGAGGCACCGAGCAGGCTCAAGGACAGCGAAATCCTCAACCGCTGGATCGAACTCGCTCAGGAACAGCCCGGACACCACTTCGACGGCCGCTTCCTCGACACCGAGTGGAAGCAGGTCGTCCTCGCCCAGGACATCCGCAGCCGCGACGAGTACTTCGTCGCCAAGCGCGCAGGTCGTGGCCGACGGCTCAACCGCCCTGAACGCGCTCAAGTCTGGTCCCTCATCGAGGAGTTTGAGCGCCGTCTCGACCGCGAGAAGGCTGCGAGCGTCATCCAGCTCGCCGCCCAGGCAGCCCGGATCGCCTCCGGCTGGTCCGACGAGGAGCGGCCTTACCGGCACATCGTCGTGGACGAGGCACAAGATCTGCATGCCGCTCACTGGAAGCTGCTGCGCGCCCTCGTCCCCGAAGGCGACGACGACCTGTTCATTGTCGGCGACGCGCACCAGAGGATCTACGACAACCGGACATCCCTCAGCGCCCACGGCATCAACATCCGCGGTCGTTCCAAGCGACTGACCCTCAACTACCGGACCACCCGGCAAATCCTCGTGGCCTCCCTGAACCTGCTTGGGAAGGTCGAGTTCGACGACCTCGACGGGAACCCGGAGCGACTGCGCGGATACGGATACCGCTCCGTCCTATCCGGAGCCAGCCCCGAGACGCAGGGTTACCGCACGGCCGCTGAAGAGATGACTGCGCTAGCGCAGCGGGTCGAAGGGTGGCAGAAGGAAGGCGTTAAGCCACACGAGATTGCAGTGGTGGCCCGGACCCACTCGCTGGCCAACGCGGCTGTCGAGGGTCTGCGTGACGCCAAACTCGACGCTGTGAAGGTCGAGGACTCCCGTGTCCCTGATCCCGACGAAGGCGTGCAGGTCATGACCATGCACCGCATCAAGGGACTCGAATACCGCGCCGTTGCCATCGTTGGAGCCGGCGCCCAGCACATGCCGTTGCCCACCGCCCTCACGCCGGAGGCCGAAGACCGCCTGCAGTACGCCGCCGACCTGCGCCGCGAGCAGTCACTGCTCTTCGTCTCCGCAACGCGCGCCCGTGAGCAGCTGTCGATCACTTGGTCGGGGCGGCCCAGCCAGTTCCTGGAGCCTCCCAAGGCCGAGTAAGGACACCAAGCCGATGCCACATGGGACGGCGGGCTGGCCCTCCGCAGGGGGATTCCCGAAGCGCGGAGGGCCCGAGCCGTTAATGCTCCGGAGCAGGAAGGCAGTGTCGACGGCGGCGGGCGTTACTGGCCGCCAGCAACGGTTCTGATCCACTTCTTGAAGGGAACAGAACGTTTCACTTCTCCCCGTAGACGGCCAACTGGCAGCGTCCTGGATGCATTCGGCATGCCACCAGCCCACTACCGCGATGGCGACTGCATCCAGCCACCTTGCCGAGGTGAGCCGTTGTGCCCGCAAGGCCAACGCGAGATCATGTTCGGTGATCGACAGGGTGTACGTGCCGTCGGGCATCCAGCGGCGGACGGCAGCGGAATCCACCCTCCATGCGCGTCGAGCAGTACATACGGGGGTTAGGGGAGCGTTGTGACGGGGTGGGACATAGACCCGGCCGGGGTGCGCGGTGTTCTGGAGACGTCGGGTGCGCATGCGGAGAACCTGTCGGGGGCTGGTTCGGCGGCGCAGGGGAATCTGGAGGAGGCCGCCTCGGCGGCTGGGATGATCACCAGCCAGTACGGTCCCTACACCAGCACGGTCGGGGTGGTCGGCGCGGCGCTGGGGGAGTTCCTGCAGCAGTGGAGCCATGACCTGCTCTATGTCGCCAAGCGCACGTCCAAGTCGCTGAGCGGGGCCGCCGAGGCCACCGGGCACTACGTCGAGGGCGACCTGACCCTGGCGGCGAACGCCCAGCGTGAGGCGGCGAAGGAGCCGAAGGTCGACCTGCCCGGACAGGGGCAGTGATGGCGGACGAAGCGAATCTGATCGATCCGTCCGGGATACCGCAGTTCCTCGGCGATCTGTCCACGCTGGGCATCGACGTGATGCTGCTGTACGCCAACGCGGGCCAGTTCCGGGCGTCGGGCGCTGATCTACACACCGCCTTCCAAGGTCTGTCCGCCGTCTACCAGGCCCCGGAGGCCCACGACCTGGTTTCGTCCACCCAGCCGGTGAAGACGAAGACGGACGCGTTCGCGGACGATCTGGAGAAGGTCGCCGCTGCGCTGGACGAGTACGGCGTTGAAGTCAGGCCGCTGGTCGAGAAGTTGGCGACCCTCAAGACCGACGCTCAGGTGTTCGTGGACTCGGTTGCTGGGGACGACGACTGGCGCAAGGACAAGGACAAGGTCGAGACCAACAACGGCTTATGGCACGACGTCAACAAGACGGTCGCCGCCTTCCAGGCCGCCGAACGCGCCTGCCACAACAAGATCACCGCTCTGGTCGGCGGTACGAAGCTCTCGGTCGATGACGGTTCGCACGGCGAGAACATGTACGGCTACCGCGCCGAAGACCTCGATCACGCCGGGGAGACCCCGTGGGGTGCGGCGGTTGAGCAGGAGTACGAGGGCTGGGACTGGTTCACGCACACGGCCGGGCAGGTCTGGGACGGCTTCTGGACCGACGGGGTGATGGGCACCGTCCACGGCGTGGGCACCCTGTTCGGCGCGGACGGCTCGGACGCGGCGGGCGAGGCGTGGAAGGGCCTGGCCAAGCTCGGCACCGCCTCGTTCCTGACCAGCGCCACCCTGGGCACCTGGTGGCTCGTCCCGGACGACAAACTCCCCTCCTGGCTGCGTGATTCGCGCACCACGTACAAGCAGACCGTCAAGGGGTTCGTCGCCTGGGACACCTGGCAGACCAACCCAGCCCGTGCGGCCGGCACCGTCAGCTTCAACGTGCTCGGTCTCCTGGGCACCGAGGGCGCGGGCGCGGCAGCGACAAGCGCCGGCCGGACCGGGGCGGCGGCCCGCGCGGTGTCGGTGGTGGGCAAGGTGGGCCGGGCCGTCGACCCGTTCACGTACGTCGGCAAGGCGGGCAAGTTCGCCTACGTCAAGGTCGGCGACGCCTTCACCGCGCTGAAGAACCTGAAACCCGGCGCCTACCTGGACATGGCAGGCAACGGCGGCAGATACACCCTGCCCGACCAGTCGACCCCACTCGCCGAACGTGCCGCCGCCATCCCTGAGCACGCCGCCGAGTACGTCGACCAGGCGGGCAAACGCGTCTACCTCGACACCAAGACGGGCGACGTCCTCAACGCCGACGGCAGCATCCGCCAGTACGCGGACGAGGCCCCGCACGAACTCTCCGCGAACGACCACACGGAGCTGAACAGACCCGCCCATGCGGACCGCCCACGCGACTTGGCCGAAGTCGGTGCCCGAGCTGAGCACGCCCGTGGCGGCAACGAATCCGGGTATTCCGATGCATATGCGGGTGGAGGCGGCAATGTGCCCGGCCCTCGTGGAGATCATGGGCCGGGTTCGGACGGATGGCAGGCGGGTGCCGGTGATGAACCTCATCCGGTGGGCAAGGATTGGTACGACCAGCTCGAGCCTCATCAGATCAAGGATGTGCAGGTCTACCGCGCGAACCATGAGCCAGGATATTTTGAGAAATACTATCGCGAGAATGGGCGCAGGCTTCGCGTGGCCGTTGCAGATGAGAGTGGTTATCCGCCGCCTCATCTGAAGAAGGATCCGAACCATCCCGGTTCATGGATCGCGGCGACCGACAAGCCGCCCCCGTTTCCCGAGAAGTATGTTCCCGGCTCAAAGGTTGCCCGGGCGCCGGATACCGTGCCCACCGACAGGGGGCTCGACACCATCAAGGACGCTGCTCACCAGCGGCACATATCAGTCCAGGCGGATAACGCGTGGCATGAACCGGTGCGCGCGGCAAAGGGGACATATGAAGCCGCGCCGACCCCCGATAACCTTCGCGCTTACGAGGAGGTGAAGGCAGGACATGCCCCGTTCCATGAAAAGATGAGTGTGGACAGTGAGGCGTTCGGTGAGGCTGTTGCCCGGCATCATGTGATCCCCGAACATTATCAGGGTTATCAATGGGAAAAGCTCTCAGGTCCGAAGAATGGGAATGATCAGTTTGATCAGCTGTGGAGTCACACTGACACGAATGGGGTCAAGAAGTTCGTTGTCATTGAGGCCAAGGGGAGCAGCGGCCTGGATCTCGGAAAACGAGAACTCCCCAACGGATTCGATGCCCGCCAGGGTTCGAAAGAGTACTTCCAGGATATCCTGAGGAAAATGCGCGAGCGAGGGCTTGACGGTGACACCAACGAGATGCTCCTCTACCGCGAACTGAGGAAATCCCTCAGGCAGGGCAATGTTGAATATGTCCTGGTCAAGGCAAAGTCGACTGCCTCCGGCGAGTATGCTGGCTACGCGAAGTGGACATTCGATATCAGCTGACGGGAGCACTACGTGACGGCGCGTGTAGCGCGACACGCCAGGCCGAGGGCACTGGACAAGGCTGCCCTGAAGGACCTGGCGGAGGACCTGGAAGGCAGTGTCGACGACCTCGGCCAGTCGCCCTCCGGCTTCGGTCTGGCCATGGATGAGACGCTGACCCTATTTCAGGCCCGTGCTGTGCTCGATCCGGATGCGGCGGAGCTGGAAACGTGGGAAGCAGCCGTTTCCGCAATGCAGGTCGGAACAGCTGCTTTCATGGCGGCACAGGCAACGGATGGTGTCGTTGAGTGCCGGATCATGGATGAAGTTCGCACCATTGCGGCGACAGGGCCGCAGTTCTATGCGAATGCGGGTAACTGGCTGGCGACTCTTTGGTTTGTCATCATCTGCCGGGACCAGGAGCGCATGGATGCCATGTGCCAAGTCCCTGTCGAGTTGCTCAGGGCGTCTGGAGCACACGGCGACGAGTACGTCTATCACTGGGTTGACGCGCTTCAAACGTACTGGCTTGAACATCCCGGACTGGTCGAGAAAATGCAGGCGGCGATCACTGCCTCCTACCCCGAGATTGCCACCATCGCGCCACGAGATCTTCTTCAGAACGTCCTGTATCAACCCATCAATCTCTTCTCTCACTTCCTGCGTAAAGATCACGAAGGTTTCAACGCCGCGCTGGTCGAGGCATTGGAACTCCATAAGACGTACTGGACCGCCACCGCGGAACGGGTCGCCGACCTCAACGGGGTCATTGCTCTCGGCCCGCTTGCCATCGCCTGTCTCGCCTACGACGCCGGATTCCCGATCGAAGTCGAGTCCGAGTACCTCCCCAAGGAGCTCCTGGAGCGCTCTTGGGTCGGCGAGTTCGAAACATGACCAAAGACGTCATCGCTCTCACCCCGAAGTTGCCGGACACCCGCACCCTGCTCGCCGGCCTCTTCGCCGGCGGCCCCGACCTGGGGCTGACCTCCACCGGGGACGGCGGCGTCCTCCAACTGTGCACCCGCGTCGGCCGTCCCCTGGTCTCCGTCGAGGCACCGCTCCTGATCCACATACCCGGCGAAGCGGAACGCCTCCTCGGCGGTGATGTGTCCGCACCCTCGCCGCCCTACTGGTGGACAGAGGCCCGCGCCTCGACCGCCGTACCCGAGGCAGAACCCCTCGCGGGCTCGGTGTGTGGGCGCCTGACCACGCTGCTCGGCGGGACGGTGTGGCCGCGCGCCGCGGGTACGACAGGCGTGGTGGCCATCCCTCAGGAGCAGCCGGCCGGTGACGCACAGGACGTCGTCGCTCCGTCCGCTCCCGACGTTCCCTCGGTCGATGTCCTGACCGAGTCCACCGCCGTCGTCATCTCCGACCGTCCCATCCTTGCCTTCACCATCTGGCTCTCCGACGTCCTGCGCACCGCGAGCGCCACCAACCGCGCCCTGCACCTGGTCACGCCACCCCATGCCCGGCTCACGCTCCCCCTGCGCATGGCGCTGCGAGGTGCCCCCAATCGGTGGGTGGTCCAGGACCCGGTCGGCGGTTACTACGACGGCCTGTCCGGGGTCCCCCTCGCCTGGCAGCAGGGCACGTTCATCCCGACCAGCACCACGGTCGCCGACGCTTTCACCCCGCAGACCGGGCCCACTCCGGAACGCCAGCTGACCGTCACGTTCCGCACGATCCACGCTCCCACCGCCGACCTGGTCCTCGGCCGCGGTCTGGAGACCGCCTGGCGCCACCTGACGGGCGCGGCGCCGGTGGGCTGGAGCACGTCGGAGCCGGTCAACCTGCCCTGGTCACCACGCCAGCTGACGGACCTGGCCCGCGACCGGTCACCAGCGCCGACCCACCTGGTCGCGATCGGCGCTCCGGACCATCCGTCCATCGCGACACTCCGCACAGCGCGTACGAAGGCCGGCGTCGCTCAGGACATCACGCTCACACTCGGCTACACGTCCGCTGTGAATGTCCCCCTGGACGCCGTCGAATCCCTCGCCGCCGCGCTGGTCGATGAGCATGGCCTGGTGACGATGCTCACCACGCTCCGAGCAGCTCGCGCAGACCTGACGCTGACCCCGCGTCTGGAGGCCCCGCCCATCCCGGTGTCCTTCACCCTCGGCACCCGAGACGTCAACGCCATCGGCCTCACCCACGCCCGACGACCACCCGTCGCCCTGCGCCCGCGACAACTCGGCACGCCCGCGCACCCTGCCCTGCACTACATCCTGGGTGACGGAACCGACGCCGACGCATGGACCGCGCTCCAACACCTCACCACCCACCTCAAGGCCGCTCCTGGAGCGGGGTGAATCATCCTCGGCCTCCACCATGGTCACGACCAGCCGGTCGTCTTCACCGGTGCCATGCGCGACTCCACCATGGCGGGCCCTGACGGCCCTGCCAACCTGTACGCGGCCGTCATTGCCGCAGCCGACTCGGAGCTGCGCGGAGCTGGGACACTGGGCGTCCTGAACCACGAGATCCAAGCGGCATGCCATGTCCGTAAGGCACACACCACCAGTCCCGCCGCCAGCGGGGAGGTCTGATGTGAGGTGCGGAGGGGTACGGTCTATTCGGCGTGTGCCTCCCGGTGTATCCGCGCCTCAACGGAAGCAGACCCGTACCACAACCCGCCGCAGTGGCAATGCGTCTTGCCGGGTGTGCCTACAGACAGACTGTCCTCACACAGACCTTGTCGGGTGGAAGGCTTCCTTTTCACTGAGGCCACTACCAAGGTGAGGTTGTCGTCATGGCGCGTCACAGTTCCGAACGTCCGACGTACGGATTCACGGTTGCGCCTGTCGTCGACGCTGTCCCGGCCGCACGCCGCCAAGTTGTCTCGCTGGCCCAGGATCTGGGCCTTCCGATATCGGAGCAGACACTGGAGACCGTCGAGTTGCTGGCCAGCGAGGTGATCGCCAACGCTGTCCTGTACACGGATGCTCCGTGCGACGTCTCTGTGACACGGTCCGGTGAATGTCTTCGTGTCGAAGTCACGGACACAGACGCATCGTTGCCGAGCACTGTTGAGGCCGGACCGGACGACGAGAGCGGTCGGGGCCTCCTGCTCGTGAACGCCTTGGCGGATGCCTGGGGGACACAACCGGAACCGACGGGCAAGACGACGTGGTTCGAGATCGCGTCGGAGCCGTCGACCGAGGGCAGGGGCAGCGACTCCGCGGGTGCGCCGCCCTCCCCTCCCGCTTGTGGGCCCGTTGTGCGGCGTACCGAAGGCCAGGCCCGCATGGCCTCGTCCACCGACTCGCGGTCGTCCTTCGGTCCGCCGGTGATGGGGAAGCAGCACCAAGCCGCTTGAGGCCGTTTGCCGAAGTGGCCGACCCCCGCGGCCCGCTCGGACAACGCCACAGCTGGGCGCGCCTCGCCGCCACCGAGCGGCTTTCGTGCGGTGAGGCGAGCTGTCTTCCCACAGTTGACGTGCCTTCCCTGGATGAGGGAGTCAGTCTGGGCACCTGTGGTAGTGCAGCCCCGGGGCGCGATCGAGGTCGAGGACGAAACCCTCGAAATGCGCCTCGATGCGGCCCGTCGGCTTCGTCGGCAGCGTCAGCGTGTAGCCGTCCGCCGTGTACGTCGTGGGGCCGGTGGCTGTGAGAAGGTCTCGGGTGCCACGCCGCCACAGGTAGAGGGAGTCCCCACTGCGGGTGAGGCGTACCGTGCCTGGTACCTCTCCGCAGGCGTAGGTACCGATCGGCGCATGTGGCATCTCCTCGTCGCTGCTTCGGTCGTCCGCCGCCATAGCCCTCGACGAGGGCTGAGCGCGAAGGGCACGGGACAGGAGCTGACCGGGGTTGGTGCCAGAGTCGCGGGCGAGGTCGGCCATGACCGATGCGGCGACGTGGTCGGCGGCGATGTCGGAGTGGTTGGACAGGCAGACGATCCGGAGCCCGGTGCTGGTGAGAACGGTGGCAGCGGAGAAGCCCTGTTCGTGGCCGTAGTGAAAGACGGCGGTGCGGCCCGGGCGTGGATCGGCGTACAGCCCAGCTCCGTACGTGAATGGGGGGTGGTCGCTGGGCCGATAGCTGAGGTGTTGCTCCAACGGGAGCTGGTTGCCAGGCGCCGTCTGCCATTCGTGCCAAAGGTGGCCGAGCCAGCGGTCCAGATCAGTGACGGTGCACCACAGCGAGCCTGGGCCGGGCAGGGTGACGGGGCGTTGCTGGTGGGACCAGCCGGTGGCGGTGGGCTGGTAGCTGGACGCCGCGCCGGTGATGACCTCGCGCGGATCGCTCTTGAAGCGTGCGGAGGACATACCGAGCGGGGTGAAGACCTGTTGCTCGGCGATCTCCTGTAGCGGAGCGTCGTGGACGTGCGTGAGGATTTCCGCCAGGAGGAGATAACCGGTGTTGCTGTAGAGGAACCGGCTCGGTTCCACGGCTCGGTCGTGCTGGCGGTAGGCCAGTTGCAGCAGGTCGTCGGCTGTGTAGTGGTCGAGGTCACGGAAGCCGGCGAGGGAGAGCAGAGACTCGGCGTCGCGGATGCCGCCGTGGTGCTGGATGAGTTCGGCGACGGTCACGCCGGGGACTCGGAAGCGGGGCAGGAAGCTGTCCACGGCGCGGTCGAGCTGGAGGAGCCCGTCACGGGCGGCGCGCACACAGAGGTACGCGGTGATCTGCTTGGCGACGGAGCCGGCGTTGAAGGCGGTTTTCTCCGTGATGAGTGTGTCCAGTTCGAGACTGGCTGCTCCGGCGTGCGCCTGCATCGCCGGTTCGTCGGCTGGGTGGATGCGCAGGATGAGACCAGGTTCCGGTGTTCCGTCTGCGGGCTCGATGGCTGCGGAGGCTGTCAGGGAGGGGGAGTTGTTCACAGGCTGAGGGCCTCTTGGTGGACGGCGTGCAGACGTTGCCGCAGGCCGGGGTCGGAGATGAGGGAGAGCGCGTCGGCGTGGTCGTCGGCGGTCGTGGAAAGGAGTCCGCGTTGCTGGTCCAGGTAGGCGGCCAGGAAGCGGTGAAGGTCTCCGGTGGTCTCCTCCAGGAGACGGGCGGTGTAGATCATGGTCAGGGGGAAGGCCCAGCAGGCGTGCAGGAAGCCGAAGGCCGGGCGCATTGTCTTCTTCCATGGGGAGTGGAAGCGCGTCTCGTCGCTGATCTTGCAGGCGGTCGCGGACAGGGCGTCGTTGAGCCAGTTGTGGCCCGCCTCGTGGATGAGATCGCGGGCGAGGACGACGGGGTTGCCGACGTGGTCGCAGAAGATGGTGCCGGGCAGACGAGTGATGGTCCAACTGTCGAGGGTGTCGCCGAGCCTCTTGCGGCGCAGCAGACAGACGACGGCGGCGTGGTCTGCCAGCAGGGAGGCGAATCCGCTCCGGGCGCCGGTGGCGCACGCGGTGGCGACCAGTTCTCGTAGGGCTGGCGGGGCGGCGGTGGTGTCGGGGCCCAGCACGTAGTAGGGGGTCTCCGAGATCCCCGAGCGAGGCAGGTGTTCCAAGTCGGGGGCGACCACGACGCGCGGGCCGACGAGGGTGTGTGTGGACAGTGCCGGGGTGCCCGCGTCCGGGTGTGTGCCATACCAGTCGAAGACAGCGGCGTCGCGGGCTCGGGCGGCGGCTTCGGCACCTTCGAGGACGTGGTGGGCCAGGCAGTAGTCGACGGCCACCGCCGACGGCACCTCCGTCTCGGTCGGATGCTGAGTGGCGGACTGCATGAGGGTGCGGATCTGGCGGGCTCGGTCGCGGTGCAGGGTCCGGATCGGCGCGAACGAGAAGTCGATGGTGGGCGCGTCCACGAGGCGGGTCCTTCCGACGGGGTTGGGCCTGGGGCCGGACCAAGTGGTGGTCCGGCCCCAGGCAGTGCTCACCGGTGCTCTGCTGCCGGTGTGGTGCGTGGAGCTCAGGCCGCGTCGGAGCCCGTGGTGGCCTCGGTGGTCGGCCATCCCTCGGCGGAGACGCTGGAGGTGTGAGCGGTGGTGCGGACGGTCTTGTCCTCACCGCGCAGGTCGTCCACGGCGGCGAGGAAGGAGCTGATCCGGTCGTTCTCCATGAGAGTGCTCGTCCTTTCCAGACGGAGATGTTGGGGCCGTGCATTGGGTGGCACCGTGTGGTGCGGCGGCGAACGGGCGGTGGGCACCGCGGTCTCCTTCGAGCGGAGTGGGTCAGTGACCGCGCTGGGCCAGCGCGATGGCTGGGATGGCCGTCCGCCGGAGGGCGTCGCGCAGCTCGCTCATCGTCGGCCGGTCCTCCGGTGCGTGGGCGAGCGCCGCGGCGATCACTGGTTGGAGGGTGGTGGGGGCGGTGTCGAGCTGGGAGTGGCCGTGCCGAGGGATGTCAGCACACACAAAGCGGTAGACCAGGACCCCGAGGCTGAAGACGTCGGCGGCGGGGGTGGCGTGGTCGTAGGAGGCCGAGTACTCCGGCGGCCAGTGGACCTCCGGGCCGCGCCTGGCCGGCCCGCGCGGAGTGTCGACGCGACGGGAGGCTCCGAGATCGGTGATCAGTCCTTGGCCGTCGTGTACGAGTACGTTCTCCTGGTAGACGTCGCGGTGCACGATCCCGCGTTCGTGAAGGGTCCGCAGTCCTTCGGCGACGTCGGCCAGGATGCCCAGGCCGACGGCCACGTTCTCGCCGTGGCCAGCGGTGGCGGCTGCGAGTCTGGGCTGGAAGTTGCCGTCGGCGCAGTAGGGCATCGTGTACCAGTCGAACCGGTCGGTGCTGCCCTCCTCCAGCATTGGCACGACGTGGTCGGCATTCGTGGCGGCCCGGGCGGTGTCGATCTCGTGGCGGAAGTCCTCCCGGGTCAGAGCCCGTTCGGCCTCGGTCATTGCCGCGTACCAGTAGAACCCATAGGCAGCTCTGCGGTCGTCCTCGTCGAGTTCGGCCAAGACGTGATTGCCGCCGAAGCCGGCCTTGAGGACCATCGGAGCCGCACTGCCGTGGCTGACGAGCACCAAGGTGCTGGCTCGGGTGAACGAGAGCAGGTCGTGCACCTCCCACCCGTCGGAACGGACCTGGTCGAGAACCCAGGAAGCGGGATGCAGCGGATGAAGTCGCATGGGACGGCTCCTCACGTTCGGGTCGCTTGCGGGACGGCTGCACGCAGCCGGTCCATGCAGGCGGCGGCCAGTAGGTCGAGGTCGGACTCGGTGGCACACGAATGCCGCAGCACGGGCAGACCTGTCGCTTCGGACCACGAGGTGGCGGCCACCTCGTACAGCTCGGCGAGCCGGGCCGCGGTCGGCCGGTCCTCGCCGAACCGGCGCGGCGTGGACCGGCGTGACAGCCGGGCACGGCAGAGCTCAGGTGGGGTGGTCAGCAGCACGGTTAGCTCGGCCCGGGCCGCCCTCACTTCGGCCAGCTCCCGTACGCAGTCGGCGACAGGCCGATCGTGCAGGACAGCGAGCAGGCACGCCGTCGACAAGGTGAGTCTGTCGGCGATCAGCGGCCCGACGGACCTGGCCGGGACGAGATTGTGGCGCGCATGGAGCTCCAGATCGCGGCGGACGGCGGCCACCGCACGGTCGCTGTCCTGCGCCGGGCGACCGGCGCGCAGCCCGATGATGGTCCGGGTCGACTCCAGCGACAGCCACGAGAACTGGCCGATATGGCCGACCTGGATGCCCTCGGCCGCGGCCGAGGCCAGGAGCCGGTCACGCAACGTGCTCTTCCCCGCTCCGGCGATGCCTTCCAGGGCGAGTAACACGAGGCTCACTCCTCGGGCTTCTCAGCGATCAGCCAGCTGATGAACTTCGAGACCCGGCCTCCGGTCACCGGCTCGGTTCCGTGCGTGAGCTGGGAGCCGTAGAGCAGCGCAGCACCCGGCGCGGGGCTCACGTTCCACCGGGTGCGAGGCATCGCCGTGAACCAGTCGGCGGAGTGGTCCGCTCCGTCGTGGGCCAGCCACATGCCGTCCGCGTAGCCGTCTTTCCCGCCCTCCAGGCGTGCGCTCCAGAGGCGGTCGCTGGAGCAGCTCTCGACGTAGAACGCTCCGCCGGCCTCCGCCTCGCTGATCACGACACTGATCCCGGCGATCTGCCGTGGCCAGGCAAGCGGGTCGGGGGCGATGCCGTCGAGGTGGCCGGTGATGTGCTGGCCGGGACCGTACTCGACGTACGTCCAAGGACGGCAGGTGGTGATCGACGGCATGACACGCGACAACGCCGGGCGAGCGCGGTCGAAGGCGTGCTGCAGCAGCTCCTCGGCCTCGCCGGGTATCTGGCGGACCTCCACCCGTCCGGCCGGCTCGTACACGGCCATCGCCTGCTCCGTGGAGTGGCCGGGGATCTCGTGGATGGAGGTCGTCCGCCCTGTGTCGAAGTGGGCCGGCCCCTTGTCTGCGAGGAAGCCGCTCATCACGGTGGCGAGTCGGGCTCGCTCGTCGGCGTCGAGGAACCCCTCGACGCTGCCGACCGTGACAGTCTCGGCTATGTGGATCACGTGCCGCTCCTCCTCGTGTCGAGCACACGGCGGACGTCGTCCAGGCCGGTGCAGTGGTTGAGCCAACTGACCACGGGCTGGTGGGTGGTCACGGTCGGGTCGGCCCATAGGGCCAGGAGCTCGCCTGTCAGCGGCAGCTGCTCCGGACCAGGCAACGCCTCCCGCATGACCAGGACCTCGGCGAGCCCATCCAGCGCGGGGCACGGGGCGTCGTGCTGAGCGGCGAAGACCCGCCCGAGTCTGATGGCCGCCGCGTCCCCACAGACGCGTGGGAGCGTTTCAGCGGCGTCTGTTTGCCGGTATCCATGCCACTCGCTCTGAGCCCATCCGGCTGCCACGGCCGCGGACGCCGAGGCGATGTAGCAGGTGGCGCAGCATGTCCCGGTAGCGCCGGGACAAGGCCGGTGGTGATCCGGGAGCGTGGCGGCGACGTCACCGAGGGCGGCCCAGGCCGAGTCGGGCATCAGCTCGTCGACGGTGTGGCGGAGCCTGAGCGCCGCGACGCCGTGGTTGCAGCACGCCGGCCCTGGCTCCGGCGGCGGACCCGGCTGGAGTGCGGGCTCGATGAACAGGGCGTGGAAGTACACGATCCGCCCCAGTAACTGGTGAACGGTCTGCGTGTCCGCGGCGCTGATCACGCCAACACCTCCTCGACAGCGTCTGCGTCGGCTTGCGGTACCGGGCAGGAGCATCCGCCCTGTGCTGTGGGCCGCTCGCCGCGCAATGCCTCCGCGACGACCGCGGTGGCCGCGTCCACGGTGTCGAAGTACGCCGACCAGCCGTGGCCGGGAGTTGGCAGCAGCGCCAGGTCCAACACGGGGGTCGTCCGGCCCGTGGTCTCGCACTCCAGTTCGGCGCGCCCGATGACCACGCGCACCGACGGCGGTAGAACAGCGGCAACCACGGTGACCGCCCGGCACAGAGCGGCGGCGGTCGCGGCGTACTCGGCCGGGGTGCGGGGGAGAACGCCGACCCGGCGCTCGGCGGGCCGCAGTTCTAGGCCGGTGTATGAGTGCCCCTGGCAGCTGTCGTACGTGACCAGCTGCCAGTCCCGGGTGATGGCATCGACCAGGGGCCGGACCCCGGGCTCGATCGCCTCGTGCCACTGGGGATGGGCTGGGTCCAAGTCGTCAGCCTCGTGGATTCCCGGCAGACCGACGGTGTTGATGTTGCCGTGTGCGCTTGTGTGGACGCGTACCGGGGGCCTGAACGAGTCGGCCTGGTTCCAGCTGGTGAGGAAGGCGCTGACGTCGCACATGCTGTTCGGCGTCCGAGGGCGCCAGCGCGCTGTGCGGCACCAGGCACCTGCCGGATGAGCGGGTTGGGCGAGGAGTGCTGCGATGCCGTCGATCATCCGCATTCGGTAGTCGCAGTAGGCGTCCTGATCCCCGGACAGGTCGTAGCGCCACCGCGTGGCGACACAGCCGCCCCCGCACGTTGACCGGTAGTCGCAGGTGACGCACTTCTCCATCAGGGCCTTGCCCTGGTTCAGCAAGTTCGAGCCCTGCTGGGCCTTGACGACGTCGGATTCCACCGAGTTCTCGTCGAGAAGGGTGAGTCGGGCCTGCGGCCACGGAAGTTCGTCGCAACTGCCGAGCCGGCCGTCGGGATACAGAGTGAAGACGTGGTCGCACTTCATGTCGGAGAAGTGGCAGAAGCCGGTGCCCAGCCCGCGCAGCCGCCGGATGGTCGAGACTGCCGGTTCCAGCTTCACACGGCCGAAGTGACCGGCGCTGATCCAGTGGGCTGTCACGGCGAGTACGAACTCCGCGTAGTCGTGCGGCCTGATGGCCCAGCCAGGACCATCAGCGTTGGCCACGGCAGCCTGCTGGAGCAGACGGCTCGCCGGTACGCGGCGGCCCGTGACGGCTGTCGGGCGCCGGACCGTGGTGTCGAAGCAGGGAACGAAACTGACCGCGTTCACCGCCTCGAAGCCAACGAGGTGGTCGAGGACGGCCTCAGCGCGGCCGAGTACGGCGGGAGTTACCGCCGCGATCACCCCCACCTTCCGCCCGCGACTTCCCAGCAGTCGCAGGGCGTCGGTGACGCGCGGGTAGACGGGCTTGCCGTCGTAGCCGACCCGCCAGGCGTTGCCCCGGGCGTCGCCGTCCAGGGAGATGCCGATCTGCAGGCGCGGGTAGAGCGAGTCGAAGAGGTCCAGCCACTTCTCGTCCAGCAGCACGCCGTTGGTCTGTAGCGAGACGCGGACGACGTTGGGCTGTGCGGCCAGTTCACGGAGGACGTTGGCGATGTGGTCGCGGCCGGCGGTCAATGGCTCCCCGCCGTGCAGTTCGACTGCGAGGGGGCGCCCCCGGAAGAGCATGGCGAGCCGGTGCACCTGATCGGCGTCGATCCGGGCTCCTCCAGGGGCTTCCTTGCGTTTCTCGTAGCAGTACAGACAGTCGATGTCGCAGGTGTCACCGCGTAACTTCAGGATCACCGATACGGCGCTGGCGGTGTCCTCGGTGTCGAGTCCTCGGTACAGCTGGGCGATCGGGTCGTGCTGTTCGGTGGTGTGGCGCATCGGCTGCCTCCTGGGTGGCCGAGACCGGAAGGGATCAGTCGGACAGGCGTCCCAGCAGGGCCCCCTGGCCCGACTGGAGGATGTGGGCGGCCTCGAGCGGGACCCAGAAGCACTCGAAGTGCGTGGGCTCCTGTTCGCCGTCGTGGTCCTCCTGGCTGGCCCACCGTTCCGGCGTCGGCTCGGTCAGCTCCAGGTGGAAGACGTGGCGGCGCTGGATCTCGAACCGGTACGGACTGATGTCGTACTCGGTCTCGCCGAGCTTCCGTACGATCTTGAAGTCCTTCAGGCCGGTCTCCTCGCGGGCCTCGCGCAGGGCCGCCGCTTCCGGCGTCTCGCCCTCACGGATGCTGCCGGCCGGAACCTGGATGCCGACTTCCTCGTAGCTGTAGTCCGTGTGACGGAACACCAACAGCTTGCCGTCGCGTACGACGTAGCAGAGAACCTTGTCCTTGGTGACCTTCTCAGGCATGGGAACACCCTCTTCAACTCGTTGGAACCGGGCGTGAACTCGCAGCGCCCGAGGTCATGGCACACGGGCGTGTGACCGCCGTACAGCGGTCACTCGGTGCCTCGTGCGCGGACCCTGAGTCTAGATCTTGTGACTGGACGTCACGGCGCTCCCGAACCAGTCGAACTCGCGTGCGACGTACGGGAGTTGTGGCGCGAACCGGACCGCTCGGGGCGGTGGCTATGAGGAGAGACTTCCAGCTCCGTGCTGGCGCTGCGCGGACAGGTTGTCCGCAGGAATTTTTGGTGAACTCCGCTTATCCAAAGCTGAGTTGTGGTATTGACTCGGCGCTTACTGCTGCTGGTTCGTCGCTCAGGAAGAGGTGTATCCGTGGGTGTGGCCTTGGAGGGCGCAGGTGCATGGGAGAGTGGCGAGCAACCCGCCTGGTGGCCCGAGATGTCATCGCGGGCGGGAAGCGGCGCGGACAGTTTGTCCATAGGTTCTTCTTTGTGAGCTCTTGACGGCAGAGTTTCAATGGGATCCAGATTCTGGCCGGATTATCGCGTATTGCCCGCATTCGCTCCGGACCAGGAGGCTTTGCCGAGGTCCTGGATGTCGTACCAGCAGGCTTCGCCCGCTGATCGCGGCGCTTCCGGCTCTGTTAACACTTGGCGACTGCGGTCGCGGTCCAAGGCCTTTTCCGTACCCTGATCCGAGTGCTCCATCGCGAAGGGATGATCCACCGATGAGTGAAAACCTGACGCTGGGAGACCGTCTCCGTATAGCTCGCAGGACACGGAAGCTGTCTGCCGCCCAACTGGCACAGAAGGTGGCGGTCTCCCCGAGTTACGTGCAGAAGCTGGAGTCGGGCGCGCGCAAGGCCTCACCCTCGCTGGTCCTGGCGCTCGCGAAGGCACTGCGCTTCGGTCCTGAGGTCCTGACCGGCCAGCCGTACTACGGCGAGCCGGAGGCCGAGGACGGTGTGCACGCTGTCATCCCCGAGCTGCGTCGCCTCCTGCTTTGCTACGACAGCCCCGACGACCTCGACATCGCTCCCCGTGCGCTTCCGGTACTCGCGTCGGAGGTCGACCAGGTGGCCGCCCTGCGCCGCGACGCCCGGTACGCGCCGATGGGCCCCCTGCTGCCGCCGATCATCACCGAGCTGACGCATGTGGCCCTCGGCGGCGGCAACGGTGACCGTAGTAAGGCGTTCTGGCATCTGGCGCGCGCCTACCGTGCCGTGAACTCCTTGGCCCACAAGATGGGTCACCATGACCTCTCGAACACGGCGCTGGAGCGCGTCCGCTGGGCGGCCGACCACTCCGGCGACCCCCTGATGCAGTTCACGGCCGGCTACCTCGTCGCGGGAGCGATGCTCCGCCAGGGCGCGTACTCGCCGGCCCGTCGCAAGCTCCTCGCGCTGCGGACCGAGCTGGAGCGGCTCCAGCCGGAACGCTCCTTCACGGAGGACGCGCTGGCGGTCGACGGTGCGCTGCTGCTGAAGCTGGCCGTCCTCGAAGCACGTGAGAACAGCTCCGACCGTGCCGACGCGTACCTGCGGGAGGCGGAGCAGGTCGCGCGCATGGCGGGAAACCGGGACTCCCTGGCGTACGAGATGTCGTTCGGGCCGACAAACATCCGCATCCATGAGGTGCACGCGATGATCGATATGGGCGACACCGAGCAGGCCCTCGCCCGCCTCACCGAATGGTCGCCGGTCTCCGGTGGCGAGTGGTCGCCGCCCAGTACGACCGTCGGCGAGCGGTCAAGCCACCACTTCATCGACGTAGCCTCCGCGAAGCTCGCCTCGGGTGACCGGGACGGTGCCTTCGCGGATCTCAAGCGTGCTCGGAAGGTCGCGCCCAACCACACGCGGTTTCATCCGTCCGTTCGCGAGACCACCGCTGCGCTGCTCAGGATGGACGCGCACCCGTCCAACGAGCTCTCGGCCTTTGGTAGTTGGACAGGCATTAGCACAACCTGAGGTTGTGTCAAGGGCTTTGGTGAGCGGAGCCCACGGACAGACTGTCCGCGCAGGACACCTTGCTGAATGGAATGGTCTCTTCACACACAGTGGTGAGGAGGCCATTTCCATGTCCGACGACAATCCCGCAGCTCGCGCGATCCCGCCGCGCTGGATGCCCATCGGCGAGGAGCCCGAGCTGTGCTCGGCGGGGGAGTGGTGGGACGCCGTCCGCGCCGTGGAGGCCGTGGGCCGGCGCGCGATCGAGATCCTCGACGAGGGGGACGAACCGGTCGGCCCCGTGATTCTCGATCACGGAGGGCCGGAACCCCGCCTCTACTTCCTGGTTCCCGTGGGTACCGCGGCCCGCTGGGAGGAGCCGGGGACCGTCGCGCTGGGACAGAAATGTCACGTCGTCGTGCCGTCCGCGGAGAGCACGACGCCTCCGGGGATGTACTGGCACGTCTTCCCTCAAGGCCCGCGATCGCTGACGCGGCCCGATGCTCTGCGCCGCGCGCTGAGCCAGGCTCGCCGGGAGCGGCGAGGGCCTGCGGAGGAAGCGGCCTCCTGATGGCTCTGAGTATCTCCTTCGTGTTGTTGCTCGGCATCGTCGTGGTCGTTCTCATACGCAGCAAAACCGTGAAGCCCGGACCCGCGATCGTCTGCGTGCTCTTCGGGTTCTTCCTGTCGAGCACGTCCATGGCCCCGAGCATCAACCGGGCCATGACCGGTGTCGCCGACATGATCGGCAAGATTCGCTTCTAGGGAACCTGACTCGGCTTCCGAGTTCCCTTTTCCTGCTCGGCCGACGGTCCGCCCCAATCACTTCGCGGCCCCTTCCCCCCAATCTGCCTGAGGCCCCCCGATGACATTCACGTCCAGCTCGGAACGCACGTCACCTCGCACAGTCCGCACGCATCGGACGAACGGATCCGATCCCGCTCTTCAGCGGCGCCTCGTCCGCGCCGAGGGGCTCTGATGGGTCTCGTCTATCACCCGGCCGGCCATGACGACGACCTGCGCGTGGCCCTCGTCGAACTGCAGGCGGGGCGTTGGAAGCCGGCGCGGGATCTGCTGCGGAAGACGAGCACACACTGGGCACTGCGAACATCACGCACCCAGTTGATGGCCGTGGCAGCCGCCAGATCGGACGTGGTCGATGTCTGGCTCGCCGAGGAGCCGGGCAGCTACGACGCGCAGCTGATGGGTGTTCGTGTCGCCGTCGAAAGGGCGCTGCGCGGTCACCGTCAACAACACCCTCGGACCTTGGAGTTCGAGGCGAGGGCGCGACGTGCGGTGCTGCTGGCAGCTCGTCGTGCGCCACATGATCCCGTGCCATGGGTGTGTCTCGTGGCGCTGGCACAGATCGACACGCGCCAGCTGCGTCAGGAACACCGAGTGAGGCCCGAGGAGCCCATGCTGCCCAGTGGTCCGTGGGGGTTGCTGTACGAGGTCAACCGGCGTGATCCGTACAACCGCGAGGCTTACCACCGCGTGCTGCAGTTCATGCTCGCCCTTGAGGGGCCGCGGGGCGCTTCCTTGGCCGCGGTCTTCGACTTCGCCCGATCCGTGGCCTCACAGCGGCCCGTCGGATCGCCGTTGCTGCTTCTGCCTGCGTACGCGCAGATCGAGCAGCGTCGGCAGTCGCGGGCCGATCCGCTGTGGCGGCGGCAGTGGGCGCAGGAGTCGACGCTCGACTACACACTGATCGCCTTTCACGACTGGTTCCGCAAGGCGCCCGCCGTGCAGCTCTCGGTTGCCGATCTGAACCTCCTTGCTTATGCGTTGTGGGCAGGCCACCAGTACCTGGAGGCCGCCGAGGTGTTCGAGGCGACGGGCCCGTATGCCGCCCGCGAGCCGTGGGCGTCGGTGCACGACGGGGCTGCAGGGCCTGACCCCGGCGAGGCGCTGCTCCTGCGAGCGCGTGCCGAGTCCCTCTCATACGCCCGTACCCGTAGGCCGCGCGCCGGGCCGCACCCCTGATCGGCATCCGCTCCCAACAAAGCCTATTGGCATGAACCTGTCCATATCCCTGAGTTTTGGAGGCTGACCCGTGTCTCGCTTAAGTCCAAACCACCGTGCCATGTCCCGGAAGTCCGACGACGCGTACCTGCGGGAGCTGGGCTACGAACCCGTGCTGGCCCGGCGCATGGGGCCATTCGGGAACTTCGCGATCTCCTTCAGCGTCATCAGCGTCCTGTCCGGCTGCATGACCCTGTATGGCTTCGGCCTGAACACCGGCGGGCCCTCGGTGATGCTGTGGGGCTGGCTGGTCGTCGGCGCTATGGTGATGTTCATCGGCGCCGCACTCGCCGAGGTGACCTCCGCCTATCCGACCTCCGGGGCCCTGTACTACCAGGCAGAGCAACTCGGCGGGCGAAAATGGGGCTGGTACACAGGCTGGCTGAACCTGCTGGGTCTGCTCGGCGCGATCGCCGGCATCGATTACGGGGCCGCGCTGTTCACGGGCGCCTTCCTCAACCTGCAGTGGGGCTTCGAGCCGACACCCGGCAAGATCATGGTGATCTTCCTGTGCATCCTCGCCCTGCACCTCGCCCTGAACTTGTTCGGGGTCCGGCTGGTGAGCATCCTCAACAGCATCAGTGTCTGGTGGCACCTCGGCGGTGTCACGGTGATCGTCGGAGCACTGGCGATCGTGCCGTCCCACCACCAGTCCACCGACTTTGTGTTCGGTGAGTTCGTCAACAACACCGGCTGGTCCAGCCCCTTGTACGTGGCGGTGCTCGGTCTGCTGTTGGCCCAGTACACGTTCTGCGGTTACGACGCCTCCGCGCACCTGTCGGAGGAGACGACCGACGCCCAGATGTCCGCATCCCGCGGGATTGTCCACGCGATCGGTTGGTCGTGGCTGGCCGGGTTCGTCCTGCTGGCCGGGCTCACGTTCGCGATCCAGGACTACGCGGGCACCGTGGGCACGGCGACGGGGGTGCCGCCGGCGCAGATCTTCCTGGATGCCCTGGGCGTGGCGGGGGCGAAGGCGCTGCTCCTGGTGGTGATCATCGCGCAGTTGTGCTGTGGCAGCGCCGAGACCGCCGCGGCCAGCCGGATGGTGTTCGCGTTCTCTCGTGACGGGGCGCTGCCGGGCTCGCATCTCTGGCGGCAGGTCGACCGTCGCACTGGTACTCCGCGCCTGGCCGTGCTGCTGGCGGTCGTGTGCGCCGCCGTGCTGGCCCTGCCGAGCCTGTACAGCCCGGTCGCGTACGCGGCGATCACCAGTATCAACGTGGTCGGCATCACCCCGGCGTACGCGATCCCGATCTACCTGCGTATCAAGAACCGGGACCGCTTCCGGCCCGGCCCTTGGAACCTCGGCAACTGGGGCGTGGCTGTCGGCACAATCGCCGTTGTCTGGGTTGTGTTCGTGACGGTGCTGTTCTGTCTGCCGCAGACACGGCCCGCCGGCGGCGGCCTGGTGTCCGTGGAGACCTTCAACTATGCGCCGATCGCTCTGCTCGTTGTCCTGGCCCTCGCCTGGGGGTGGTGGCGGAAGCAGGGTGACTCTTACGAGGTCCCGGTTCAGAACTTCGATGGCTCGGCGGCTGCATACGAAAAGGATGTCGTGTGATGACGGGGACCCTCACAGACGGCCTGGGGGCGCACCGTGTTGCAGCGGTCTCGGCCGAGGGCAGCCGCTCAGAGAATGGGTTC
This sequence comes from Streptomyces phaeolivaceus, assembly GCF_009184865.1. NCBI lineage: Bacteria > Bacillati > Actinomycetota > Actinomycetes > Kitasatosporales > Streptomycetaceae > Streptomyces > Streptomyces phaeolivaceus. Next base: position 5,904,110 of record NZ_CP045096.1, read on the forward strand.
TCGCTGTCCGACCTGCGCAGTCTCGTTAAGGCGGGCACGGTCGACACGGTGCTGCTGGCCCTTCCCGATCTGCAGGGAAGGCTGAAGGGCAAGCGGTACGACGCCGGTCACTTCCTCCAGCGCGTCGCGCATCACGGCGCGGAGGTGTGTGCCTACATCCTGGCTACCGACGTCGACATGAGCACGGCGGACGGCTTTGAACTGACCTCGTGGGAGACCGGCTATCAGGACCTGACGGTGCGGCCGGACCTGGCGACCCTGCGTATCGTGCCGTGGATGCCGCGTACCGTCGTCGTGCTCGGCCACGCCGTACACGAGTGCGGCACCCCCATCGGGATCGCGCCCCGCCAGATCCTGCAGCATCAGCTGGCTCGGTTGGCCCGGCACGGCCTGCACGCCAAGACGGGGATCGAGACCGAGTTCGTCCTCTACAAGGGGACCTACACGGATGCTGAGCAGGCCGGATACCGGGCCCTGCAGCCCCTGTCGACGGAGAATTTGGACTACTCCCTCGACCACGATCCAGTCTCCGACCGGTTCTTCCGCCGCCTGCACCGTGCGCTCGCCGGGGCCGGCATGCCCGTCGAGGCGATCAAAACCGAGGCGGGCCCCGGCCAGGTCGAGGTGACCTTCCCCTACGGGCCCGCACTGGCCGCCTGCGACCAGCACCTGCTGTTCAAGCACGCCGTACGAACCCTGGGCCAACGGGCCGGACTGACACCGACGTTCATGGCAGCCCCGGAGACCGGCCGGGCCAACGGCATGCATCTGCATGTGTCGCTGTGGTCGAAAAACCTCAGCCAACTCCACGCCCCCGAGGATGAGTTCGAGCCTTCCCCGACCGGAAGGTACGCGATTGCCGGCCTGCTCGCCGGCCTGCCGGAGCTGGGCCCGTTCTACGCGCCGAACGTCAACTCCTACAAGCGGTTCACACCTGGCTCGTTCGCCCCGACCACTGTCAGCTGGGGACGGGACAACCGTACGTGTGCCGTCCGCGTCGTCGGCCGTGGTGAAGGACTCCATCTGGAGATCCGGGTACCGGGCGCCGACGCCAACCCGTACCTGGCCCTGGCCGCGGTCCTGGCGGCCATGGATCACGGCATCGAACACCGGCTGCCCCTCGAAGCCGAAGAGATGGGCAACGCCTACCGCGCAGGCGGCGCCCCTCTGCCCACCACCCTCACCGATGCCCTGTCGTCCTTCGAGAACAGTGCCTTCGCGCGCACGGCGTTCGGCGATGACGTCATAGAGCATCGCGCCCGGCTCGCCCGCCTGGAACTCGACCACGACCAGCGGACGGTCACCGATGCCGAGCGGCGGCGATGGCTGACCCGCGCCTGATCACGACAACTACTTCACCGAGAAAAGAAGGGACGTACAACCCCGTGAGTGCACGATCGGCACGCCCGTCGACGACACTTCTCGATCTGGCGCCCGCCCAGGTGCGGATCGCCAAGAAGATCGCGGAGGGCAAGTCCACCGAAGCGATCGCCTCCGACTTGGCCATCACCCAAGGCACGATCCGTATACAGGTGAGGCACTGCGGTCAGAAGCTCGGAGTCAGCGGTCGGCCCGCCGTCGTCCACGCCTGCTACGTGACGGGGAAACTCACACGCCCCGAGAAAACCTCCTCGCCCGGCGCATTCTCACCGGAGGAGATCGAGACCTGGCGGGCCGTCGCCGTAGGCGCAACCCCGCAGAGCTACGCCGATCGCGCCCGCATCAGCCGCGCCGAAGCCTTGCGGCGGATCAAAGCGCTGCGCGAGCGCGTCAGGGCGGACAACGACCCGCACCTCGTGACGCTCGGCTGGACATACGGCGTCCTCGACGAGTCTCTCGTCGAGATGGCCTCCGGCACGGTCCTACGTGCTGCCGCCTCCGTATGACCAGTTCAGGGGACATTGTCAGTGGCCCCCGGCAGACTACCCACCCACGACAGGACACCGAATGCATCCGAACCGTCACCCATCGTGGTGTGGTTGGAGGGCTCGGCGAGCGGAAGGGCGCACTGTGACCGACATGCCCAGCGCACTCCACCACCTGGTGGAGTCGGTGACCGATACGTACACGGTGGTTGCCGAGCACCCTAGGCCCGGCGACATCCGGCCTTCCGTCTGGGAAATCAACGGGCCTGACTGCGAGAGGTGGTTCGGGAAGCTCCACGTGGGCCCGAAGTTCCACCCCCGCGAGGTGACCGCGTACCAGAAGTGGACCGTGGCCGTGGGCGCCAGCCGTGCACCCGAGCTGGTTGCCGCAGACACGCAGACGAGCACTGTCCTGATCACCGCCGTGCCCGGGACGCGGTCTCGACATGCTGCGCCTGCCGGCCGAGCAGGAACGGGCTGCCTACGAGCAGGCCGACGAGCTGATGCCAGCAGCGACGGAGGAGGCGTGGGACGAGGCGGTCGCCCAACTGCTGGACCGTACGGCGGCATAGGCGCCGGAGCACGACCTCGCGATGGTGCGCACGCTCGCCGAGGAAGCTCCTCCGAGCCTGCCCCAGGTATCCCAACACGGCGACTACATGCCCAAGAACTGGATGTGGGACGAGAGCTAGCAGCGGCTGCGGGTCATCGACTCCCAAAGGGCCGAGCTTCGGCCCGCCGCCAGTCGGCCCGCAGAGGAGGAATTCGCCACGTGCCGGTCGTACGCGGCCGTGGATGCGCTGGACGCCCTGTGCTGGGGGATCAAGCACCACGACTTCGGGCTCGTCGACGAGGCGCACCTGACGCTGGACAACCTGCGCCGGGAGAAGGCAACGCGCCTGTGGGGCGGGCGAGTTTCATGAACACCATGCCCAGGACTGACTTTTTCGGCTCACGCGTCCTCGTCGCCCGTCGGCTCTCCTCGGCGTCCCGGTGGCCGGCATGAGCGAAGCCGACGAGGACGAAGCATTGACGGCAGACGTGCTGGGGGAGCGGTACGGAATCGTCGTACAGGTGGTCGAGCCCGTGCACATGGGCACCGACACGATCAATCGACGAGTCCTGACCGAGGACGGAGCCCGGCTCTTCGTCAAGGAGTACCACTCGGATGCGGACGTGGAAGCGGCCCGCACCGCGTGGGACATGTCCGAGTACTGCCGGGCAGCCCGGCTCCCCGTTCCAAGGATCTGGCCCGACCTGAACGGCAACCTCATCACGATCGCGGAGGGCAGTGCCTGGGCGGTGGTCGACGAGGCGCCCGGACGCGTGACCACGTCGGCGATGACGGTGGAACTCGCCGAGCACATCGGCACGGTGATGGGACGCATGCACCGAGTGCTCGCCGCCTACCCGATGCCGAGAAGGGTGCAGCAGTCCCGCTGGCGTACCGGCACGGTGGACGATGCTCTCGCCCAGGCCGACCGGGTCCTGACCAAGGCCCTGTGGCAGGGGCACGAGAATCCCGAGCGTCTCCGTGCCGACCTCGACCAGCGTCGGGAGGACCTGCACGAGCATGTCCACCGGCTGCGCGACCACCTGCCCAGCGAGCTGGTGGAACAGGCACTACATGCGGATTTCACCCGCACCAACCTGGTCGTCCTCGCCGACGCCGTCACGGGTGTTATCGACTTCCGGGGCGCGAGCGGCATGCCGGCCTGGGAGCTGGGCCGGGCCGCATTCGACCCGCGCACCGTAGCCACGAGCCCGCAATGGGACGCCTGCGCGTTGGCGATGGTGAGCGCCTACCACGCCGAAAACCCAAGTCTTCCGTCTGCGGATGTGCGCGCCTGCGCGCGGGCCGCGCTGCTGTACACGCTCTTCAGCTTCTACGGCGCCACGACCAGCGAGTACGACCTGCACCCCGAAGCAGAGACGGACCTGAAGCGGTACTGGAGCGAGAAGCAGACGACCATCCGCCGCCTGCTGAACAGTCTCCCGGATATTGAGGACGCCTTCGCCGACCTCCTTCCAGACGCAGGACCCGCACGCGGCTTCTGACCGACAACACCTGCACATCGTGCCGAGGAGCGGTCCGGACCGGCCGCACCTGTCAGACCGACCAAAGGGGGATCTCTCCATGAACGGACCGAACTTGCCACCCAAGGGAGGAGGACCGTACTCCGTGCTGGCCGACGCCGAACACAACACGGCAAACCGGACGACAAGGGGATGGAAGCGCCGGTGACGACCACACCGAAAACCGATTCCCTGACCAGCCCGTCCGCCGAAGCGCAGGAAGCGGGCGCGGACGAGGAACTGAAGTTCAGCATCCCTGGTGACCGCCGGATCGCGGCGGCCAACGCCATCACCAGCCGCGCCATGGCCCGCCGCCTGCCACAGCTGATCCGCCGGGCCCTCGCCTTGGGCTGGCAGGTCGACCGCACCGCGGTGATCGCGCTGATGGCGGTCCAGGTCCTGTCGGGCGTGCTGGAGGCGTTCGGGCTGATGGCCACCACGGGAGCGATCAAACCGCTGATCGCCTCCGAGCACATCAGCAGAGAAGAAATCCTCGCCGCCGCCCCGTCGTTGGCTCTCCTGACCGGGGCCATCGGCGCACGCGCACTGCTGGGCATCGCCTCCACCGCGCTGTCGGCGCGGCTTTCTCCCCGCATCTCCCGGGAGGCGGAGCTCAAGCTGCTCGACGCCGCGACCCAGGCGGAGCTGGCCGCCTACGACAACCCTGGGTACAACGACCGGTGGGGTGCGACACGAAGTCGCACGAGTATGAGTGAACTACCTGAAGGAGGGCGGCAGTTGTTGTCGACAGGATAGTTCCGGGCCAGTGCTCAGGGCCCGTCCCCACTCCGGCATGCGCCGCTGGTAACGGCGGGGTGTGAAGCCCGGAGGAGACGCCCAAGGACTCCCGTTCCATCCGGGAGTTACCGGCAAGGGGAAGACCGGACGGGTGAACGCGAGTGAACCCCTGATGATGCTTCGTGATCGTTGGGCCCCGCCGATGGGATGGTCCAGCGGGGTGCAGGACTGGCCGCTGAGAAGCGGCAGGCGCCGGCTGAACACCCATCGTCAGCCGGGAGAGCACCGCCGTCCCGGAGTTTAGGGGGCACCCACCCCGGTCGTATCTCACTCGTGTGGAACGTGGAAACCCCGTTGGGGTCCGGCGCCGGAAGACGCCGGTCAGCCGACCGTAAGGAAGGCTCAACTCCCCAGCGGGAACAGGATGACCCAAGAAGCCAATGCCGGTGGCCGAAAGGCAGCGGGAAACCGGAGCACATGGCCAGCGCCTCCGTTGGTCGCCCTGGATAACCGGCCGGATACGGGCGCTCTGCCCGGACCCGAAAGGGTGCTGACGTGGGTCAGGTGGGCCTGTGGAGAACCGATGATCATCAGCACCGGAACCGAAGGACAAGTTGGACGCCATGACGACTGGAACCTCCCGGGCGCATGCCGTCCTGGGCGACAGCGGCGCGGTGAACGGACCGGAGGGCGGCCCCACCGACTGGCAGTCGATCGACTGGCACAAGGCGGAGGAGGAAGTACGGCGGCTGAGGCAGAGGATCTTCACGGCATCACAGGCAGGGGACCTCAAGAAGGTCCGCAATCTCCAGAAACTGATGCTCCGTTCCCGCTCCAACACGCTGCTGAGCGTGCGGCGGGTGACGGAGATCAACGCTGGCCGCAAGACGGCCGGGGTCGACGGGAGGGTCGTCCTGCTGCCCCAGGGCAAGGCCGAGCTGGCCGACTGGATGCAGCATCGGGCGACACTCTGGAAGCCCCGGCCCGTCAAGCGGGTGTTCGTGCCGAAGGCAGGCGGCCGTCAGCGCGGACTCGGGATCCCCGTGATCATTGACCGGTGTCTTCAAGCCGTGGCGGTGAACGCGCTGGAGCCCGAGTGGGAGGCACGGTTCGAGCCGAGGTCCTATGGATTTCGGCCCGGCCGTGGCTGCCATGACGCGATCGGAGTGATCTTCCTCGTCGTCAAGGGCAAGAACCCGAGACGGCAGTGGATCCTTGACGCGGATCTGGCGGCGGCATTCGACCGCATCGACCATGACCGCCTCCTGGCCGCTCTCGGCCACTTCCCCGCCCGGGGACTGGTCAAGCAGTGGATGAAGGCGGGTGTGCTCGATCGCGGGCGGCTGTCCCCGACCGAGGAAGGGGTCCCGCAAGGCGGGATCATTTCTCCTGTGCTGATGAACGTGGCCCTGCACGGAATGGAAGCGGCCGCCGGAGTCCGCTACCAGCTCACCGGTGTTGGTGCCGGGGAGCTGAAAGAGGGCTCGCCGAGTCTGGTCAGGTACGCCGATGATCTTGTGACGCTCTGCCACAGCCGTGGCGAGGCCGAGCAGGTCAAGGAACGGCTTGCCGGGTGGCTGGCGCCCAGGGGCCTTGCCTTCAACGAGGACAAGACACGCATCGTGCACCTCGACGAGGGCTGTGACTTCCTGGGATTCACCATCCGCCGTTACCACGGCGTGCTGCTGATCAAGCCGAGCAAGGCGGCCGTGCGACGGATCCGGGCACGGCTCACCGCCGAAGTGCGGGCTCTTCGGGGCCAGAACGCGACGGCGGTGATCGCCAAGCTCAACCCCATCATCCGGGGCTGGGCTGCCTACTACCGGGGCGTGGTGTCCAGCGAGATCTTCACCGCGCTGGACAACCACGTGTGGAAACTGGTCTACAAGTGGGCCAGGCACACCCACCCGAACAAGTCGAGGGGCTGGGTCGCCGCTCAGTACTTCGGCCGGTTCAACCGCTCCAGGCAGGACCGGTGGGTCTTCGGCGACCGGGCCTCCGGCCGCTATCTCACCAAGTTCTCCTGGACGAAGATCGTCAGACATCAGCTGGTCGCCAAGGGCGCGTCTGTGGACGATCCCGCGCTGGCCGACTACTGGGCCTCCCGGCGCCACAGGAACAAACCGCCGCTGAGTCCGTACGGACTACGCCTGCTCCAGGCGCAGCACGGACGGTGTTCCCTCTGCGGGGACCTCCTTCTGCACGCCGACCGGCAGCCGCAAAGCCCCCAGGAATGGGAGCAGTGGCTGCGGGTGACCCGGATGGCGGTGCGGAGCAATGCACTCACCGTCACCCCGGACGGAGACCAGTCCGACGATCACGTCGCATTCCAAATGATCCACACCCATTGTCACCGTCGACGCGGCGGCAGGGGCCCGGCGACTCCGGGGGCCTCGTGAGCCTTCAGGGCCTGCTTGAGCCGGATGCGGTGACAAGCCGCACGTCCGGTTCTGAGGGGGGTGCGGCGCAGCAATGCGCCGCACCTACCCGACACGCGGCTGACCGAGGAGCGGAGGTCTCCCGGGATCTGCTGACCGAGGCCCAGTACATCCTGGCCTCCTCGGCCTCGCTGATCGCCTCGGCATTCGTCCTGACCACGGTGCACCCGGTACTCCTGCCGCTCCTCATCCTCGCGGCGCTGCCGAAGGGCCTGGCCGGCGTGCGCGCGGCCCGCCTCAACTACATCGCCTCGCTCGCGACGTCTAAGGACCGCCGGCTGCTGGGGATGCTCCGCTGGTACATGATCGACAAACAGATCGCAGACCAGGTCCGCTCCGGCACCATGGCCACGTTCCTGCTCGGCAAATACCGCGCGGCCGGCACCCGCATCGACAAGACCACCGACCAGGCCACCTGGCGTGCCGCCCGGATCTCCCTGGTCGGGGGAGCTGCGGGAGGTCTCGCCCATGCCGCGGTGTGGGTCGCCCTGGCACTGCTGGTTTCCGCCGGGCAGATCTCCGTTGCCGCCCTTGGCACCGCCTTCCTGGCCCTGGGCCGCGTCAGCGCCGGACTGGACGGCATCGTCGGCAACGGCGCCCGGCTCTTCCGCACTGGCATGTACCTCGATGACTGGGCCGACTTCATCGACGAGGCCGGCGGCCACCGCATCGCCCGAGGCTCCGAGAAACCAGCCGGGCCCACCGTCGTACGGGCCGAGAACATCACCTTCTCGTACCCCAGCGCCGACCGTCCCGCCCTCAGCGACGTCTGTCTGGAAGTACGCCGGGGCGAAGTCGTCGCCCTGGTCGGCGAGAACGGCTCCGGCAAGACCACCCTGTCCAAGCTCCTCTCCGCGCTCTATCTGCCCGACCACGGAGCGATCACCTGGGACGGCTCCGACACACGGCACATGGACGCGCACGCCGTCTGGGCCCAAACCGCCGTCGTACCCCAGTCCTACGCGAACTGGCCCCTGTCAGCACGGGAGAACATCAACCTCGGCCAACCCACCGAACACGGAGACGCCGCCGTAGCCGCCGCAGCACAGGCAGCCGGAGCCGACGAGGTTATCGACCAACTGCGCAACGGCCTGAACACCCTGCTCGCCAAAGAATGGTGGGGAGGCCAGGAACTGTCCGGCGGACAGTGGCAGCGCGTCGCCATCGCCCGCGCCTTCCACCGCCCCGCAGGCCTCCTCGTCCTGGACGAGCCGACCGCCGCCCTCGACCCGCGCGCCGAACACCGCATTTTCACCGGCCTGCGTCAACTCGCCGCCGACCGCGCCGTCGTCCTGGTCACCCACCGGCTCACCAACGTCGCGATCGCCGACCGCATCGTCGTCCTGAACAAGGGGCGCGTCATCCAGGACGGCACGTTCACCGAACTCCTCGCCGACAGCACCGGCTTGTTCCGCGAACTGTGGGACCTGCAGAACACCCGCACTGGCCCCATCCCCGCCCCCGCCACCTCCAGCGAGGCCGTCCCAGCAGACCAGCCCGCGTTGTTCTGAAAACCCGCACCACCAGCACGAAAGCCCGAAGATGAGCGAAGACGAGGCCGTACGGGAAAGGCTCCCCGGCCTACCCCATGCCCTGCCTGCAATCGCCGTGCGCTCTGCCGAAACGCAAGGGCTGTGGACATTGCCCGGCCGCCGCGTTCAGCCGGATGAACGTGCGATCGAAGCAGCACAGACAACGCTCCGCCAGACCACGGGACTCTGCGTCGACGAGACAGCCTGGGACCGCGACACGCACACCGTGATCAGCGTCTTCACCGTTCCCCTTACGGACGGCTTCAGCCACCCCTCCAACAGGGCAACACCCAGGCTCCATCTTGCTCGCCGTCGTGGGCGGCCCCGCCCGTGATCATCACAACGGCAGAGGGGCTCGTCTAAGGAAAGCTGCGAGCGGTCGAGTTCGGACACCAGGCCGGGTGGGGCTGGGACCGCCTCTCCCCGACCGCCGAGTTCTGCGACCACATCGCCACCGGCGCGGGAGTGACCGTACGCGGCCACCGCACAGCCCTGCTTTCACAGGCTGGGCAACTCACCTTCCGGCCCCTCCCCGACCTCAAGCTCCCCACCGTGCAAGCACTCATCCGCGTAGTGACTCCGCACCGAAGTAGCTCTGTCTTCCAGACAATGAGCCACGACTCTCAGCCATACACCTTCCTGGATCGGTCATGTTCATGACCTAGAACATTACTCTCCCCTTCTGTCACTTTGCGAACACAGCGAGTAGCCCTGGCGTCGAGGCGCGCAGGGAGGGGGAGGGCTGTGAAAATGGCGAGTTCCTTTTACGCGCGAGCAGTTGTGAGTGCCACAGCCGTTTGGGCCATGCTTATGTCTAGCGCGACGGTCGCTTTGCCAGCGGAGCAACCTCAATCAGCGTCGTCGCGTGCGGCCGAGGCGCACCCGCCGAAGACGGCGAAGGCTCAGAGACCAATGACGCTGAAGCAGCGTCAAAGACAGGTGCAGAACGGCCGGTTCAAGGCACCGATTGTAAAAGAAAAACCCAAGCAGAAGACTGAAGCAGAGGCCATAGCCGAAGCAGAGAGATCCGCTGCTCGGGCTCAGTCCCTCGCGGCGTCTGAGGGCGCGGCAAGAGGGATTAGCGCAGCAGAAGGCGAAGTTGAGAACCCCGCCGGGGGCCCGACCTACATCGCCGTGGTTGGCCCGGAGGGCTCTTACCGGTCACTGGTGGGTGCGAGTCCCGGTGGCACCGACCCACTCGTAGGGCAGGTCTTCGAGGGCGAGACCCTCCTCGCGAGCGCGGAGATCATCCACTCCGACTACGCCCACGACGGGGACAACAAGCTCATTGACGTCCTCCACCAGGTCAAGGTGACCTGGGAAGTCTCATGCGGCCCCAATACCGTCGAGTACGACTTGGGTCAGGTCGTAACGGCCCATTCCCATGCCTACTCGCTGGTTCACTCTCTCAGTGGCCCGGTCGTGACTCTTGAGACGCCAGTCGATCCCGAGCAGTGCGCCGACGTTGTCCCCAACCAAGGGAACTTCTCTGTCATGGCGCTCGCCACCGTTGTGGACGTCGCGACAGGCCGCACTGGCGCCGTTGTCACCGGCATGTCGGTAACACCGGGGATACCTGATGAACAGACCTACGGATGCGCGACAGAATGCGCGTCTCTGAGTACTGCCTTCCCACAGCCTCAAGCCCAGCGCGGCGCATCGGTGAACACGGCCACCGGCGCGTTCTCAGGCGTCTTCACGGACGCCCAGCAACCATCCGTCGGAGGCGGCCTCGACCTCACCCGCCGCTACTCCTCCGACAACACAGGCAATGGTTCCCTGGGCAAGGGATGGACCCTCCCCTGGGACGCCAAGCTGGTCAAGGATGCAGGCGGGAACGTCACCTACACCTCGGAGAGCGGGGCCAAGCACCCGTACACCAAGAAGTCCGACGGCACATACGCGTCTCCCGTGACCAGCAGATCGGCCTTGAAATCTTTGGCCGATGGCACCTACACCCTGGCCACCCCCGACAAGCGAAAGCTGACCTTTGACGCCGACGGGCGCCTCACGTCCGACAAGAACCGCTCCGGTCAGGGCGTGACCTACCGCTATACGGGCGGTCACCTCGACACCGTGACCGACGCTGCGGGCCGGGTGTCGACGGCCACCTATTCCGGCGGCGCGCTGACAAGCATGCAACTGGCCGACGGGCTGAGCGTTGACTACGGCTACACCGGAGGCCAGCTGACGAGCGTCACCGGAACCGACGGTAAGCAGGTCACGTACGGCTACGACGGCGGCGGTCGGCTCGAGTCGATCCAGGACGCAGCCAAGCACTACCCCGTTCGCAACACCTATGACGCACAAGGGCGCGTGATCACTCAGAAAGACGCCCTCGGGAAGGAAACGACCTACACCTACCGGAACGGGGAGACCGACACCACCGCCCCGGACGGCGGGGTGTGGACCGACGTCTACGCCCACAACTACCTTCTCGTCCAGTACGACCCCTTCGGTAACCGGACGTTCTACAACTACGACAACACGGCGAACGTCACCAGAGTCACCGATGCGCTGGGCAACGCCACCCGCTACAGCTATGGAGCCAACGGATTTGCCACATCCGAGACTTCGGCTGTCGGCGCAGTCTGGCGCTTTGCCTACACCAACGGAAACCTGACCAAAGTCACGGACGCCGAAGCGAACCCGACCACGTACACCTACCGGTCGGACGGCCTTCTCGACACTGCCAAGGACGCCGCCGGAAATATCACGACCTTCACCTATACCGCCACCGGACAGCTCGCCTCACAGACCGACCCGCTGAAGAACACCACCAGCTACGGCTACGACGCCGCCGGCAACGTCACATCTGTCAGGGCACCCAGCGGAGCCACCACCACCTATGCCTACGACGCGTCAGGCCAGGTGACCAGCACCACCGACCCGCGCGGCAACGCCGCCGACGCCGACCCGCAGAAGTTCACCACCACCTACACCTACGACGCGGCCGGACGCCTCGACACAACGACCGACGCCAGGGGCAACACGACCGACCGAGACTACGACGCGGCCGGGAATCTGACCCAGCTAAAGGACGCCGAGGGCGGTACGACCACCTACACCTACGACGCGGCCAACCGCCTCAAGGACACCATGCGCGGCACCATCCGTGTTGCCGCGCTGGACTACGACTCCACGGGCAGGGTCATCTCCAGCACGGATGCCACCGGCGCGCGGACGACCTACACGTACGACAAGGCCGGCCGGGTGGAGACCATGACCACGCCGCGCGGCAACGTCACCGGAGCCGATCCAGCCGACTACACCTGGAGGTACGGCTACGACAGGGCTGGCAACCAGCTGACCGTCACCGACCCCCTCGGCAACACCACCGCCACCGCCTACACGGCCGACTACCGCCCTGCCACCGTCACCGATCCGCTGGGCAACACCCAGAAGTACACGTACGACGACATGGGCAACATCCTGCGCAGCACGGACGCCCTGAGCCGGACGACCATCAACACCTACAACGACTACAACCAGCTCGCCACGGTCAGGGACCGCGCCGGCAACACCACCGCCTACACCTACGACGAGGCTGGCCGCCTCAAGACCGAGACCTCGCCACTGGGCAACAAGACCACCTACGCCTACAACGCCGACGGTCGGCTCACCGACACCGTGGAGCCCCGCGGCAACATCGCCGGGGCCGATCCAGCCCAGTACACCTGGCACACTTCCTACGACGCGGCGGGCAACATCACCGGCACCACCGATCCGCTCGGCAACGCGACCAGCCGCACCTACGACAGCGTCAACAACCTCATCCGCAGCGGCGACGGCCGTAAGAATGCCACCGAATACGAGTACGACAAGGCCAACCGCCTCACCAGGGTTCAGGCTCCAGACCAGGGCAGAACAGCTCTCTCCTACGACGAGCTGGGCAACCTCAAGACCCGCACCGACGCCAACCAACACGTCACCGCCTACGAGTACGACAAGACCGGCCGCCTCACCAAGATCACCGACCCCCTGAAGAGAGCCACCTCTTTCGGCTACGACGCCGATGGCAACCGGACCCTCATCACCAACGCCCGCGGGCAGAAGCAGACCAGCGCCTACAACGCCCGCAACCAGCTGACCTCGATCACCTACTCGGACGCCACCCCGTCCGTCAGCTACACCTACGACAATGCCGGACGGATCGCAACGGTCACCGACGGAACCGGTACCCGGAGCCTGACCTATGACGCCGAGAACCGGCCGTTGACCATCACATCGCCCGGTGCCACCAACCCGTTCAAGTACACCTACAACAACGACGGCACCATCAAGAGCCGCACCTACCCCGACGGCTACGCCATCAGCTACGCCTACGACACCGACGGCCGCATCAAGTCACAGACCACAGCAGGCAAGACCATCACCTACGGATGGGACGAGGCCGGCAACCTCCTCTCCACCCAACTGCCCACCACTACGGCCCTGGCCGAGACCCGAACCTACGACCGGGCTGGTCGTCTCGCCTCCATCTCCCAAGGAACCGGCGCCCGGCACCTCACCCGCGACGCCGACGGACGCGTCATCACAGATCAGTTCAAGGACTCCGCCACCACCGGGCTCGCCAGCCGCTACGCCTACGACGGCGTCGGCCGCCTGACCCGGACATGCACCGACACCTCAGCAGCCGACCCATGCCTCGACGGCCCCAACGGCACAACGTACAGCTACGACAAGGTCGGCAACCTCACCACCTCCAAGACCGGCACCACCGTCGTCACCAACGACTACGACGCTGCCGACCAACTGATCAAACGCGTAGCCGGCACGGCCACCACGAACTTCGGCTACGACACCGACGGCAACCTCACCAAGGACGCCGTCGGCACCTACACCTACGACTCCACCGGCCGCGTCAAGTCCGCCACCATCGGAGCCGACTCTTTCACCTTCGGCTATGACGCCGACGGCAACCGCACCACCGCCAACAAGAACGGCAAACTCGACCGCACCACACGCTGGGACGTCAACAACCCGCTGCCCCAGATAGCCACTGAAACCAACGCCACCGGCGGCCTCATTGCCGACTACAACTACAATCCCGCCGGCATCCCCCAGGCCGTCAACCAAACCACGGGCGTCTTCTACCTCCTGCACGACCGCCAGGAATCCGTGCGCGCTGTCCACGACTCCACCGGCAAAGAGACCTACACCTACACCTACACGCCCTGGGGCGAAACCACCGGCAAGGCCAGCACCACCAACGGACAAACCAGTGCCTTCGGCTACACCGGCCAATACAAGGACCCTTACCTCACCGGCCGCCTCGCCCTGAGGGCCCGCAGCTACGACCCCACGACTGCCCGCTTCAGTACCACCGACCCCGTACCCGCCGACGTCCGCAGCGCCAACCTTTCCCCGTACGCCTACGCCAACAACGACCCCGCCAACCTGGCCGACGCCTCGGGTCTCTGCCCGCTGTGCATCAGCGCAGGGATCGGCGCAGCCTTCGGGGCCGTACTCGAAGGTGGCATCTACACCTGGCAACACCGCAACGACGGCTTCACCTGGGGTGGCCTCGCCAAAGCAACCGGTAAGGGAGCCCTCACTGGTGCCGTCGCGGGAGCCCTCATGCCCGGCGCCGGCAACGCAGTCGCCCGCGGCCTGGGCTTCGCCGGCGGACGCGCCCTCGCCACCTCAACGGTCGTCAACGCAGGCGTAGGAGCGGCCTTCTCCTGGGGCGTCAACGAAGTCCACTGCCGCCCCACAGGTCCCTGGGACCTGATCGCCGGGGCAGCTGGCGGTGGCAGCAGCAGCCTTCTCGGACCAGCCTTCAGCTGGCTCAAGAACCGGCTCTTCATGCCACGCATCACGGTCTCCGCACACACCAACGGCGGACCGCGCACCTTCCCCAACCACTACGACGACCCCGCCGTCCTCGCCCGGGAATTGGCCGACGCATCCGCAGCCGGTGTCGCCCCCATCCCTGCAGGCACCCAAGCCTTCGACGAGGCCGTGACAAAGGGAGGCGAATACCTGTGGGCCGTCGGAGCCAACGGCCAGCTCCGCATCATCCCCAACGTGTCCGGCAAGATTAAACACGCAGTACTGTTTAACGGGGAGCCCGTACAGGGAGCAGGAAGCGTGCAGATCAGCAATGGGGCAGTCACGTTCATCGACGACCAGAGCGGCCACTACTACCCCTGGCTCGAGGACAACGTGGAATCATTCCTCAAGGTGGGTGTTGACGCCTTCCGGAATGCGGGAATACACGTGCCCGATGAAGCAATCAAACCATTCGGCTGGTGATCATTCATGAGTAATCCGATGGTCGCCTATCGCGTTCTCATCAGGGCCGAGTCAAACGAGCTCACGCAAGCTCTCAAGGAGAAGGCCCCGCCGAAGGCTCCCGGGCAGTGGATACTCGCACTCCTCGACATTTCCTGTACGGACTACTACCCCGTCAACCAGGAGCCCGGTATCGGTCTCGAGGCCCGCCTCCTGTTTGCCTCGAGGCTGCTGGAGTTCGTCGAGCAGGAACTGGATCTTCCCGATCCGATCGTCATCAGCCGCGCGTATATGAAGGTGGCACGTAAAGCGATCGAAGACGGCGCCCTCCAGGTTCCTCCCTCGCTGCACGCCGATGCCGTGGTAGCGAGCATGCTGCAGCGGTTCACCTTCACACGCCAGCAGGCCGTGGACGTGGCCGAGACGCGGCGCAGCCGATACTTGGATGCGCTCACCGCAGGCCTGGAGGAGGAAGAATTCCTTCGCGCCGTCTGTGTGGATGGGGCATCGGAACTCGTAGCAATAACCGCTCTGCTGCCAACTGCCCGCTGGTTCCAGGGAAAGATCACCGACAAGACCATCGCAGACGAGTTGAACGCATGGCTCGACACTTATGCCGAGCTCGAACTCGGAGACGCTGTGGCTGAACTACTGGACCGACGGAACAGAGAGCAGCAATAGCGCCGTCGAAGTCGGCTCCTCGGGCCGACGCACCTGACGTGCGTCGGCCCGAGGAGCCCGCTTTGCTCTGACGTTGTTGGTCATGGGACTGGTGTGAGTGAGGCGGTGGGCGCTCGCGCAGGTCGTGGTCGGTTGTCGAGTGCGATGATCGGCAGAGATTGCGCGGTTCGTTCGTGTTGGAGCTGTAGTCGAAATCCGACAGCCACTTCTGGGGGGAAAGCCGGCGGCTGGGATGCGCCGTTCCGAGCCGCTGGTCGCGGTCTTCGTGCTCCGCCATGAGCAGTTCGGCGAGAAAGCCCCGGTAGGACAGGTGCTCTCGTTTCGCGGGAGACCAGGTCGGGGAACTGAGCCCGCATCGTCGGCAGTCGCAGGATCCGGCAGGCCGTGTCGATCGTGGCGTCGGAGGCAGGTTCGGTCAGGTTGTGGTGCGGATCCGGTCATGGCGCGTCTTTCCTGGAGTTGTTCAGCAGTTGGGTTCCAGCGTTCGAGGGCGGCAGGGACGGTGGTCGGCAGGCAGGTGGCTAGGGCGGCGTTCAGCGGCCCCACCAAGGCGACTTGGGTTCTGGCAGGGGCAACCCTCGAACGCTCCCGTACGCCCCGCACGATGGAACCAACTCAAGCCGGAAACGGGCCAGCGCAGGGCGTTAAGGCCATATGGGGCCGTATACCGCCGTTTCTGTAGGATTTAGTGCGCATGATTGCGCGGAACCTGCAACGACACGGCAGGGGCTCAGAGAGTAAGGACTCCGCAAGTTCGCATGCCTACCCGACGACAACAGCCATGGCAGGGAGCGTATCTCCCGACTGCGCAGCGGAGCGTCGTTCTGGTACGTCGACTCCGTCCTTGATGGCGTGCGAGGTGTCGGCATTGAGTGCGACGTGCACCACACGCGCCATCGGTGTTCGGGGAGGCCAAGCTCCGGTCGGCTCAGCAGCCACGAGTGATTGAGACGGACACGAAATTGTTGGTGATGCTCGCCGGGGTGTCTGCCACTCTCCCCGTATGCTGCTGATACTGACCGGATCGAGCTGCTCCGGGAAGTCCACCCTCGCATTCGCTGTTGCCGACCGGATTGATCACATCGCCGTCCATGACACCGACGAGAGCGGAGTTCCGCGCAACCCACCCTCGCACTGGCGGAATCACAACACGGAGGAGTGGATTCGCCGCGCGCTTGACTACCAAGCTCACGGTATCGACCTCCTGTTGACAGGCCAGGCACCGCTCGGCGAGGTTCTGGCCGCCCCCTCGGCGTCTCTGCTGGACGGCATCGCACTCTGCCTCATCGACGTCGACGACGAGGACCGTGGCCGCCGGCTCCGCCAGCGCGACCCAGGCCGCTGGTCGGAGTCCGACGTAGACCGTTTCAACAACTGGGCGGCTTGGCACCGCGGTCACGCCGCCGACCCCCGGCATCGTCCGGACGTCATCACCGCCAGCAGCGCACCCATGATGGCGTGGCACCGCTGGACGTCCTGGACCGCCGAGGACCCCCGCTGGCAGATCCATCTCATCAACACCACTAACCGTGGCCCTGAGAAGTCCGCCGACGACCTGGAGCAGTGGGTCAACCGGCAGCGCCAAGCCGTCCGGGCAGGCCGTCATCCCTTGTGTCGCGGCTGGGCGGAGCAACGTCCGCCCCTGCGATGAGAACGACTGTACGCGCGCTGTCATCAACCTCCGTGGGCAGAACGCCTATTCAGCGACGTTCACGGCTCTTGGCTTGGGTGTGTCTACCTGCCCCATGGCTCGCTCGATCGTGATCTCGATGACCACCCGCTCGGGGTCCGGAGCCGGCGTCCGACCGTATCGGTTGCCATAGCGCGCTACGGCATCGTTCACGACTTCCGGGTGCGTGCGGACTTCGGCTGTGCCCTCCAGGGTGGCCCAGCGCCCTCCGTCGACTTGGCAGACGGCTACGCGGGCCGGACCGGGTTGCGCGGCAAGGATGTTGGCGACTTTCTTGCTGGATTTGCGGGTGATAACCCGAGCGATGCCGGCGTCGGCGTCAACGGTGACTCCGACGGGCACAACGTGAGGGCTGCCATCGGGGCGCACCGTGGTCAGCGTGCACAAGTGGTACTCCCGCCAGAACTCCACGTAGCCATCGCCTTGGTTGCGTATCTCGGTTGACATGGCTGGAAGCGTAATAGTGAGCGATGCCCGAACTGCCCCGAAGTGACCACGGCCACACTCGTCTTCGCGCGCGACGGCGGGAGTTGATTCGCCAGATTATTAAGCACATGTCCCAGTTGTCTGCGACCTAAAGGTCTCAGATTGATAACTTCGACATATGCCAGAGTGGGGCGATTGACGCGCGCGCGTCAGATTTTGAAGTGCCAGCTCAGGGACATGATCCACTGCCGGTGCGGCTAATTTGCCACGATTTGGCGCGCATCTAGCGACGGCTTGCGAGTGTCGAATTCAGGCCATTCGCCCCTTCAGGTTTCACGTAATGTCCATGGGGTTCCCGAAGGCTCCGTCGGGGTCGCTCGACCGCATTGCGGTTGCTGATTTGCTTACGTGATCATGGCGTATTGGGGAGGTGTGGGCGCATGTGTGTGCGGCTCACTTGCCGCTGTTCAGCGGTATCCACCGAGGCGTTGTCCTTCGCCGGTGATCGTTTTCGTCGCTGTGCCGTCCGGGAACTGAACGCTATTGGCTCGGGCGCGGCTGTCGCCCGGCTCCCGTGAGAGCCGTCAACGGTCCGTACGAAGGGGATTTCTCATGTGGTCGGGAAGACGTGCCGGCGGCGCGGCAGAATCCGAGGGGCCTGGGCAGGGCAAGGTGAGCCGCCGGTGGTTGGGACGGTGGCGTACCACTGAGAAACGGACGGCCGGGAGGGACCTGCACCGCTGGCTCCGGCGAGAACTTCAGGACCTCGGCATAAAGCCTCCGCTGGATGTGGAGGAGCTGTGCCGGGCGCTGGGCGACAGGCGCGGGCGCCCGATCGTCCTTCGACCGTTCCCTCTGGAGAAGCCCGGACCGTCAGGGCTGTGGGTCGATATGCCTCAGATGGACGTGATCCTCTACCAGCAGGAGACGACGCGCCTGCACCAAGAGCACATCATCCTGCACGAAGTGGGCCACATCCTCGTGTCCGAGGACGAGCAGGCCGACGAGGAGCAGGAGACTCCGGACGATTTCGTCGAGGGCTGGGCGACCCTGATTCCGGTGCTGGATCCCGATCTGGTCCGCCGGGTGGCCCGGCGCTGCTCGTACGACGACGGCGAGGAATGTGAGGTCGAGCTCGCGGCCACGATCATCCTGGAGTGGTCGTCGGTGCTCGACCGTGCCACCCCGCTGTCCGACGACCCTGCGCTTCGGCGGGTCCAGTCTGCCCTCGGTGACCGGCGAGGGTGGCTGTAACCCATGACCGAGCTACTCCTTGTGGGCATCGCGGCTGCCGTGATCTGGAAGCTGTACCAGTGGTCGCGCGCCCCCCATGACGCTCCTCTGCGTTCCGTCACGTTGTGTCTGCTGAGCGCCGCGCTCTCCTACCCCGTGGCCATGCCCGGCGGTGCCTCGGGCGTCGACACTGTGGCCGGGCACGGCACCGCGAAGCTGATTCAGAACGTGCTGCTCCTGCTGACGGTCTACTTCCTGATGTGCTTCTACCTGTACTCGGCGGACGGGCAGGCCGCCCGCCGCAGGGCCAGGCGGGAAGCCGCCGTCGTCGCGCTCGTAGCGGTATCGATCACCGTGGCCGCCGAATCCGTTCCGCACGAGGTCTTCGCCGGCTCATTCAGCACGGCGGACATGACGATTCCGCAGATCGCCTTCTTCTACGGCGGCGCCGGCCTGTACCTCATGTACGCCCTGGGCGCCGCCGGTCGGTGGACTCGCCGGTACGCCCGGATGTCACGGCGCCCGCACGCCACGGGCCTGTGGATGGCCGCGATCGGTCTCACCGCGATGGCCGTGGCCTGCGCCGTCCGCGCGGTCATCGTCGCCATCCGGTGGAGCGGCGGGACCGTACCGCAGCCGCTCATGACCGGTGTGGCGTTCCTGCTGGTGGTGTCCATCCTGCTCTTCGTCGTGGGCGTCACCTACCCCGGGGCCCGCGCCAGGATCACGTCCCTGATGCTCTGGCCCCGCCACCGACGTGATCATCGTCGACTCACCCCGCTGTGGCTGCTGCTCGCGGAGGCATACCCCGAGAACGTGCTGCGGCCCACTTCTCCGACACTCCGAGACCGGTGGCGGGCCCGCGGCGTGCACCGGCGCTATCACCGACGGATAGTGGAATGTCGAGACGGACTGGTCGACATCAGCCCTTACCTCGGCTACACGGCCGAGGACACCGAAGTCCTCGACCTCGCCCCTGCCGAACTGGCCGAGCGCCTCCGCCGGGCAGTAACCACGATCGGAAAGGGTGCCCTCTCGCCACGTCAGGCGGTCCCGCTGGCCATTCCCCAGGAAGACGACCGGGAAGCCGATGTCCGCCAGCTGATCGCGGTGTCGGACGCACTGCGGCTGTCCGCGTAAACACCGAAGACCAAGGAGACGAAATGCTGATCACCGCTGGCCGAGTCCTGGTCGGCTCCGGGACATACCTGGACGACGGCGCGGTCCTTATCGAGGGCGACTCGATCACCGCGGTGGGGCCACGCGCGCAGATCGCGGAGCGGGCCGGTTCGGACGTGATGCACCTGGCGTTCCCCGAGGGCACGGTCGTGCCTGGCCTCATCGACGCCCACGTCCATCTTGCTTTCGACGGTGGCGCGGACCCCGTGGCCACGCTCCACGAATCAAGCGACGAGACCCTCCTTCAGGACATGCGCCGCCGTGCAGAGCAACTCCTCCACAGTGGCGTGACGACCGTGCGCGACCTGGGCGACCGCAGTGGCCTCGCCCTCCGCCTGGACGCGGAGATCGCCGACGGCAGCGCGGCAGGCCCTCGGATCGTGTCCGCGGGCACCCCCGCGACCCCGCCCGGAGGCCACTGCCACTTCCTCGGCGGTGAAGTCTCCGGCGTGGAGGAGGTCCGCGACCTCGTGCGGCGCAACATCACGGCCGGTGCCACCGTGATCAAGGCGATGGTGACCGGAGGCGGTCTGACCAAGGATGGGCCCAAGAGCTGGCAGAGCCAGTTCACCCCGGAGGAACTCACTTCCCTGGTAGACGAAGCCCACCAGGCCGGCGTACCAGTGGCCGCCCACGCCCACGGTACGGAGGGCATCACCGCGGCCGTGGAAGCGGGCGTGGACACGATCGAGCACTGCACGTGGATGACCAGCGACGGCTTCGACCTCCGGCAGGACGTCCTGAAGCGGATCATCGACCAGGGCGTCGCCGTCTGCCCGGCCGTCAGCCCCCACTGGCAGATGCTCCCCCGGTTCTTCGGCGAGGAACGGGCCGCGGTCATGTTCGATCTCGTGCGACAGATGGCCGAGGCCGGCGCCAAGCTCATCGCCGGAACCGACGCCGGGGTCCAGCGGGCGGGGTTCGACGGCCTGGTGCCCGCCCTGTCGTTCTACGCGCACCTGGGCCTGCCGAACAGCAAGATCCTCGATATGGCGACCACCGACGCGGCCGGCGCGCTGGGGCTGGGCGAAACGACGGGGCGAATCGCTCCCGAGTTCCGGGCGGACCTGCTGGTGATCGACGGAGACCCCCTTGAGGACCTCACCGCGTTGAAGGCGGTCCGGACGGTGGTGGCCGCAGGCCGGCGGCACGAGCCGCGCGAGACGACCGCACAGCAGTAGAGGCCAGCATGTCCGGGGCTGTTCAGAGTCCCGGACAGAGCGCTACTCGTTCGCCTCCGGTTCTCTCTGCTCCATCTCCGTGACCAGGTCGTTGACGAACTCCATGACGTTCGCCGGCAAACCCTGAGAGCCCATCCCCCGACCCCTGACCCGGCCCACGGCCCCGCTCCTTGACGCTGACAGGAGCCGGAGGCCCTCGTAGACCTGACGGGCCACGGCATCGTCCGGCTGGAAGTACATCGGGGACACACCGAAGAAGGCGGCCAGGCCCTCAAGAACGACGGGCGAAGCCGTTTCCGCGACACCGGTCCGGAGATCCCGGACACCCTCCCAGGTGATGACCTTCGCCCCGGCATGAGCATTGACGGCGTCGGCGATCTCCACGTCAGTCGGCGGCCCTTGCTGCCCGGGGTACGAGCGCTCCAGGATCAGAGTGATCTTCTCGCCCAGCGTGCCGGGCGGCCCAGAGGAGGCCGGGACGATCCCCGCATCCTCGGCGGATTGGCCTCCTTGTGTCTCCTGGGCCTTGGCGATCGAACGGTCCTCGGCCCGCCGCAGCTCTTCCTCACTCACCCGGTACGCCGCCGCCAGGTCCGGGACGTACTTGTCCTTGAGCCGCCGCTCCCCGCGCTCGGCTCCCGCCACTGGTCCGGCGCTCTTGGTTCCGATCAGCGCTGCCGTCTCGTACTGGTAGTAGCCGGCATCGCACCGCAGGTCCGTCAGATCGGGCAGCCCGGTACGCGGGAACAGGTCGTCCAGCCCTCGCTTGAGGGCGCGGGCCAGCGCGGGCAGTTTCTCCGCGTCAGGGACCGTGTCTCCCGATTCCCAGCCGGCGATCGTCGAGTCGGCCACGCCGACGGCCGCGGCCACCTCGGCCTGCGAGATCTCGGCAGCTCGCCGCACCGTGCGCACACGGTGTCGGTCGAAGTGACGAGCAGACATCTCACCCTCATTTTTCGTCAAACCGAAGGAATATCGGCGCGTTGACTTTTTCGTTGAGTCGGAATAGCTTCAGCCTAGCGAAAGGCGGGGAGCTTCGCACGCTTACTCGATCTTCGCCTTCGGCCTCTCTGTGATGCCTCCGGGATCGGAGAGAGGCCGCGGGGGAGCCTGCGCTGTCTCAGGTGCGGAGCGATCCCGAAGCAATCGGCGCCCGAGGATTCGCACCCCTCGGGCGCCGGACAGCGCATCGCCCGCTTCGACGGCGGGTGCAGAGATCATCTGAACGGCTCCTCGGTGCCCTTGGCGCGGCGCTGGCGAAGCAGTCACCCGAGAGGAATGTCGCATGTCTCCGGCTGCGGACAAGGGTCCGGCCACAGCCTCACCGAGATAGGTCTGGATCTTGGCGCGACCTGTGCATATGTTCGTCGTCGCTCGCCGGGCAGCCCGCCTGGGGAGGGACGGCAAGAAGGAGGCACGTATACGAGACGGGCAGACCGACCGGGCCGGGTAAGCCCGGAAAACTGCACCGGCGCCCAGGAGCGGGAACTCCCAGGCGCCGAGGCCGGCCCCCCAAGAGGGGCCCGGATTCACTACCAAACGACTCGGCTGGACCTTTTCCACGAGAGACAGCCGGGTCGCTCACTACCAGCGAAGGATACTCGCATGCCCGAGCACCGGAGCGGAAGCCGGAGCGTCACGGAGCCTGACGACCGGCACCGTCGCCTGGCCGACCTACTGGCCGACATGATCCCCGGAGCCGCCACCTTCCGGGTGACGCTGCACGACCCGACCCAGGCGTGGCCGCACCCCCACGCCCGCGCCTACAACACGGCGGGGAAGCCGATCACCCTGAATCGCACCCAGGCGATCACCGCCGCCCGCTGGATCATCCGGATGTACCCGGAAGCCACCTGGGGCGATGTGTACGACTTCGACCTCACCACCGCCCGCCTCCGCCGCGCCGTCGTGGTCACGGCAGGACGGAGTCGCTGAGCATGGCGCGGATCCGCACCATCAAGCCGGAGGCGTTCTTCTCCGAGTCGCTCGCCGAGGTGAGCGTGAACGCCGAGCGGACCTTCTTCGGCCTGCTTACCCAGGCCGACGACCAGGGTCGCTTCCGCGACAACCCGGCAATCATCAACGGTCTGCTGTGGCCGCTGCGCGCCGAGCACACCGCCGTCCACGCCGAGGACGACCTCCAGCAGCTCGCCGACGCCGGGCTGATCTGCCGGTACACCGGATGCGACGGTCGCCGGTACCTGCACGCGGTCACGTGGAGCGAGCACCAGAAGATCGACAAGGCGTCGCAGTCCCGGCTGCCCTCTTGCCCGGTTCATCATGCCGCCGATCGGTGCGGGGCCTGCAAGGCCGTCTGCACCGGTGGCTCGGCCAAGCCCGGCGAGGTCTCGCCGAGTCCCGAAGCCTCGCCGAATACTCCCCGAACCCTCGATGGGCCCGCCCCCGCCTCCGCGCCGTCCGCTCCAGCGCGGCCTGACCACGGTGTCAAGTACGGCAACGGCCAGCGGGGCACCCCGGACGAAGCCAGCGCCACCACTGCTCACGGAAATGGTGAAACGGCAGGTCAGACGGCATTCTCTGAGGCTTCCCCGAACCTTCCCCGAACCCTCCGGGAGCCTTCGGCGCCTGGATCTAGGATCTTGGATCCTGGATCTTCTAACCCTTCGGGGCGCACAGCGCCCGCACCATCACCATCGGCGCGAGCCCTGATCGGCGAGTACGCCGCCGCCTGTGCCGAACGTCCGCCGAACGACGTGCTCGGACACCTCGGGCGGAAGGTCCGCGAACTGCTCGACGAGGGCATCGACCCGCAGCACGTCCGGGCGGGGCTGGAGCGCTTCCGGGCCAAGCCGATGCACCCCTCGACGCTGCCGAGCCTGGTGAACGAGGCGATGAACGCCGGAGGCGGTCGTTTGGTGCGGCCGGAAAACCGGCCTACCGTGCCCGGTCACACGGCGTGGACCAACCCGGTCGACGCTGCCGCCGCCTACGCCGAGGAGCTGTGATGCGCGACCACAACCGCGAACCTCAGCGGCTCGGCGGCGAGGGCACCATGGCCCGCATCGCCCGGATCCTGGCGGCCCGGGGCGTCGACCCCGCCACCGCCGTGGTGCACGACACCCCCGAGCCGATCGCCGCGCTGGAGGCGGCCGAGGCTCGGATCCCGCTGCGCTACCGCAGCGCGATCGGCGACCACCCGCAGATCGAGGCGTGGGTCCGCAACGTCGCCTCGGAGGCCGTCGCTCCCAGCAAGGGCGCCCGCCGACAAGTGCGCACCGGCCCGTCGCTCCTGCTCGTCGGCACCACCGGCACCGGCAAGACGCACCTGGCGTACGGCGCCATCCGCAGCCTCGTGGGTGCCGAGATCGGCGTGCGCTGGCACGCCACCACCGCCGCCGACATGTACGCGAGCCTGCGCCCCCGGGCAGGTGTCGACACGGAGCGGGAGCTGCTCGCGCTGTTCCGCTGCCCGCTGCTGCTCCTGGACGACCTCGGCGCGTCCAAGACCTCGGAGTGGACCGAGGAGATCACGTATCGGCTGGTCAACCACCGCTACAACCAGATGCTGCCGACGCTGATCACCACCAACCTCGCCATCCGTGACCTGCGCCAGGCCGTCGGCGACCGGGTCGCCTCCCGGCTGGCGGAGATGACCGAGCGCATCGTGCTGACCGGCACCGACCGCAGACGAGGCCCCGCCACCTGACCGCCACGAGGCCATCCCACCGGCTCCTCGCTCCCCATCACTCCCCGACCACGCACCATCCTCCGCCGACGCCCCGCCGGGCGCGCGGAGGGCGATCGGAGACACCCCGCGCATGCCCAAGACCTCGATGACCCCTGCCCACTTCCGGACGCTGGGCGACCACACCTGGCAGAACCGCGCCGCCTGCCGCTCCACCGAGCACCACCCAGTCGACCCCGAGCTGTTCTTCCCCGAGCCGGACGACCTCGACAAGATCGCCGCTGCCAAGGCACTGTGCGCCCAGTGCCCGGTCCGCCGCACCTGCCTGGACGTAGCCCTGGAGAACCGGGACCGCGAGGGCATCCGGGGCGGCCTCACCGAGGAGGAACGCGAGCCCCTGCACAAGAAGCTGCCGCATCGCCTCGACTACGCCCGTGTCAACGCCGTACTCGCCGGACAAGACATCCACCTCACCACCCGGGAACGCGAGGCCGCCGCCCTGGCCGCCTTCCGCGACGGCATCCCCGCCAGCCGCCTCGCCTGGTTGCTGAAAATCACCGAGGAACACGCCGGCAAGCTCTATCGACGCACCCGCCGCCGACTCGAAAACCGCAACACCGCCACGGCGAAGCCCAAGAAGCGCGGGCGGCCGAAGAAGAAGACCACGGTGTCCCGCGACGACCTCCGGGCGGCGGCATGACCACCGCCGCACCAATGCGAGCCCGCATGACCGGCTGGGACCGCGCCGCCATCGTGGCCCTGGGCGCGGCAGGCAGCGCGCTGTCGTACGACGCCCTCCAGCAGATGGCCGTCGCCATCCACGTCCGCGGTCCTCTCACATACCTCTTCCCGCTGGTGATAGACGGTTTCATCGCTTACGGAGTACGTGCCTTGGTAGTGCTGCGCGCCGCACCGATCGGTGCCCGCGCGTACGTATGGACGCTCTTCGGCACCGCGACCGCTGCCAGCATCTGGGCCAACGCCCTGCACGCCGTCCGCCTCAACGCGCAGCACACGACCACCGGAAGGCTCCGGCTCGGCGATACCACGGTCGGTGTCCTGTCCACCCTCGCCCCACTCGCCCTTGCCGGAGCCGTCCACCTGTACATCCTCATCGCCCGCCGGGTCACCGAGGAGACTGTCCCCGCTCGCCTCGGACACCCGGCATCCGCCGGTCACTCGGCTGACCCGATTGAGGGTGAGCGACCGGCGGCCACCGGACAGCCCAAGGCCGCAAGCGCCGGTCAGGTCACCCCCGGTCACCAGCCCGCCGCCCTGACCGGGACACCCGGGCAGGACAACGACCGCGAGGCGGTCACCTCGCACACGCCCGGTCAGGACGCCCGGACAACAGCCGGTCAGGGCACCTCTGGTCAGCTGATCGGAGATGCGATCGACCTTGTCAACGAGCCGGTGACCGGCGCACCTGCCCGGGTCACCCGGACACCTCTCCGGACCGGTGACCAGGGCGGACACCTCGGTGCCAGAGCGGCCGGGGATGCCCGCTCGCATGGTGACCGGCCGGTGTCCGCGACCACGGGCACCAACCCGGTTAGTCGTCCGAAGCCTCTGGCCGGAGGCGACCGGGTGACCGATCCAGTTACCGACCAGCTGCTCCCCATCGCTCGGAAGGCGGTCACCGAGACCGGCCGGACCACCCGCGCGGTGGTCGCCGAGGCCATCCGGGGACAGGGTCTCCCGCTGTCCAACGACCGGCTGACCGAGCTGATGCGCACTCTCCGGGACGACCCCGGACAGCCTGCCGACGACCGCGCCGCCTGACTGGCCCTCTGCGCGGGGTGGGCGGTCTGACCGGCTCCTCGGCCAGATCACCCGCCCCGCGCCCACACCCAGACTTCCTTCCGCACCCGGAGAAGCCGCTCATGCGCACCACGCCCGTCACCGCTGCCGAAGCCGACGCTTGGCTGACCGTTCTGCACCGCCGAGGGCACCTGCACCGCGTCGAAGGCAGGCCCGACGGGGACTGGATCGTGCACCGTACGCCCGATTCGCGACCGTGGACCCTGCACCATCCAGTCCTGGCGATGGACTACGTCGCCGACATCCTGCGCGATGTCCGCCGCCACAGCTCGGAGTCGAGCCGATGACGACCGCCGACTCGGCGGGCACCACCTCCTCAGTGGAGCCGGAGGCTCCGACGGCCACCGGCCGAGCAAGCTGTTGCCGTGGATATCCCAAAGGGATATCCACGGCGCATGCCCTCGCCCAGGAGGGCGAGGGAGATCCGGTTGGTTCCCGAGCGGGGGCGCACGGGAACCAACCGGACCTGCGGCACCAGGGGGCGCCGCAGGAAGAAGGGGAAGCCGAAGAGCACGCCGCTGACGCTGTCCCAAGCACAAGCGATGCCGCGCTCCCCGAGCGCCGTCCACGCCGCCGCGCGTACCAGCCCACGCACCGCGAAGACGTGATCGCCGTCCGCTTCACCGCCGAAGAGAAAGCCGAGATCATCGCTGCCGCAGCCCGCAGGCGTGTCTACCCCTCCGGCTTCCTCGGCACCGCCGGGCTGACCGCTGCCCGCGGTTCCGCCGCCCCGCTCGACTCCAACGAGCAACTCGACGCCGCCATCGACGAGCTAGCCACCCTCCGCGCCCAGATCTCCCGCGTCGGCAACAACATCAACCAGATCGCCTACATCTACAACAGCGGTGGCCAACCCCGCCCCGGCCAACTCGACCACGCCCTCAAGACATTGGTCCGCACCCTCGCCGTAGTCGACACCGCCGCGCACGAACTCGTACGGAAGCGCGTGTAGATGGTCCCGGACATCAGCCGGGGCGCACGCACGTACGGGCTGCTCGCCTATCTCTACGGCCCCGGCAAACGCGACGAGCACATCGACCCGCACCAGGTCGCCTCCTTCGACGGCTTCGCCCCCGACCCGGGCCGCGACCCCGACGCCACCCTCACCGACCTGACCCGCGTCCTGGACCTGCGGGTTAATCAACTCGGCGACCGTGGTCCCAAGCAACACGTATGGCACTGCTCAGTACGCACCGACCCAGGTGACCGTTACCTCACCGACGCCGAATGGGGCGAGGTCGCCCGCCGGGTCGTCCACGCCACCGGCATCGCGGAGGAGGGAGATCCGGACGGATGCCGGTGGGTGGCCGTACGCCATGCCGACGACCACATCCACATCCTCGCCACCATCGTGCGGGGCGACCTGCGCCAGCCTCGCAACGCGTACGACCAGAAGCGTTCCCAAGCCGAGTGCCGCCGCATAGAGAAGGAATGGGGCCTGCGCGAACTCAAGGCCGGAGACGGCACTGCCGCCCCGAACCCCACCAGCGCAGAACGCTTCAAGGCTGAGCGCACCGGCCACGACCGCACCCCGCGCGAGATCCTGCGCGAGACGGTCCGTCAGGCGGTTGCCGGAGCCGCCGACGAGGCGGAGTTCTTCACCCGCCTGACCGAAGCCGGACTACGCGTCGACAAGCGCTTCGCCCCGTCCGGCGACACCCTCGGCTACACCGTCGCCCTGCCCGGCGACCGCAACCGCGACGGCCAACCCATCTGGTTCCCCGGCTCCAAGCTCGCTCCGGACCTCTCCCTCCCCAAGATCCGCAAGCGTCTTGCCGCCGGACCCGTCGACCAAGACCGCGAGCCCGACGGCGAACCGCGCTCCGCCCACCTGGAAACGCCGTCCTTCAGCCTGTTGCAGCCCTCACAGGCCCGTCGCCGAGCCGCACTTGTTGCCGAACGCGCCACCACCGCCCTCGGACAGGACGACGACGAAGAAGCTGCCGCCCAGCTCGTCGGCGCCGGCGAACTCCTCGACGCCCTCGCCCAGACATCACCCGCCGCCACCCGCAGTGAACTCCGCGAGGCGGCCCGCGCCTTCGAACGCGCCACGCGTTCCCACATCCGAGCCGAACGCGCCGACAACCGCGTCGTACGTGCCGCAGCCCGAGGCATCATCCGCGCCGGAGACGCCCTCGGCCGAGGCGAAGACGGCGGAGCCACCGCCATGGTTCTGTCCACCCTCGTCCTGCTCGCCATCGCCGCTGCCCGCTGGCACTCCGCCCGAGGCCATGCCCAACAGGCTGCCGCCTCCGCCGAGGCCGCCCACCACCTGCGCGTCGCCTACCGCGCAGCCGCCGGCACCCCGATACGCGCGATGCGCGAGCAGGGCCGCCGTCTCCCGCAGCCGGTCCGCCAGCGCCATGCCGACACCATCAACGCCGTCCTGCCCAACCACCAACTCGGCGGCGAGCCCGGCTGGGACGCACTGGCTGCCACCCTCGATCAGGCTGAACGCGCCGGACACGATCCGGCCGCGCTGTTGAAGGAGGCCGTCGAGTGGCGGGAGTTGGACACCGCCGACAGCGTCACCGACGTACTCGTCTGGCGAATTCGCCGTCTGGGCAAACTGTCCGCCACCGCTGACGCCCCGCGCCGACGCTCTACGAGCACCGCCAAGGACACCAAGACCAGCACGGCCAGCCTCACCGGGGCACGTACCACCCCTGCGCCGACCGACACGAGCCCTGGTCACGTTGCGTCGGCGGACCCTCGCTCGCGCAGGCCGAGGCGCTGAGCCGCACCTCAACACGCTGGACACGGGCAGGCTGCGCTGTTATGGCTGGAGAGGATGATGAGGGAGCTGATGCCGGTGCTGCACGACGACGCTGTACGTACGAGAACCAACGCGCTGACGCCGACGCCGGCACCCGCCGACGACCCGATCCTGCGGCTCCAGCAGGAGACGCAACCGCACGACGGCGAATTCCGGGTGCAGTGCACCACCCACCCCGGAGAGCTGACGATCACCGGCATCATCCAGATGTGCCCGGCCTGCGGAGCCCGCCGCGACTGGCTGCTCATCTGCGACCGTAACCAGGTCAGTATCCGCTGCCGCTGCGCCCACCAGTGGGTCGAGCGCGAGTTGGGCCGAGCCGACTTCGAGGCGATGGCCGGCCCCGGCGGCGAGGTGTACGACAGCCCGCAGACAGCCATTCAGGCTGCGGGGTTCGGAGGGGAGCTGCGCGGCGCCTACTGGGTCTGAACCGTGCCGTGAACGCCTTGAGCGATTGTGCCGTGGGTAGTCGGCGCAGGTCCTCGGGCTGCTCGTTCGCTGAAGCGGTGTGCGGTTGACCGGGCAACCTCTGCTGCACGCTGATCGGAAGCCGATAGTGTAGAGCGAGCCGGATTCGGGCCGTTCAAGGGGGCTGAGTGGAAGCGGAGTTGGTGCGGCTGGCCGCGTCCGTTGCGACGACAGTGGCAGGGACGATCGGTACCGATGCATATACCGCCTTCAAGGCTCGGATGGGGGCACTCTTCAGGCGGAGTCGGCAGGAACGGGAGGACTCCTTCCTCAGCGAACTGGAGGAGCGGCGTAACGATCTGACCCTGGCGCGTGACAGGGGCGACGAGGCCCGCGTGGCGGAACTGGTGCCGGAGATCGAGGAGCTGCTGCGCAGCGAACTGCGCCAGCTGCTGGAGGAGCAGCCGTCTCTGGCGGGCGAGTTGAGGGACCTGCACACCGAGGTGAGGAACGTTGTCACCAACGGCACCTTGGTGGTGGGCGGTCATACGCACGTGTCGAATGTGTACAACCACTACTACGACGGGAGCCCGGCGGCCCCACGACAGGCCCTTCCCAGCACGTCGGCGCCGTTGCCCCGAATCGCTCTGTGGCCGATGGACCACTACGAGAACAATGCCAGCCTGCTACGGCGAATGGACGCCGTGTGGGCAACAGGCCAGGCCACCGGGGTTGCCGCCACGATGTATATGCAGGGCGTGCCGGGTAGTGGGACGTCTGCCGTTGCGCGTGAGTGGCTGCGCATACACCGGGACGAACTGACGGGACCTCAACTCGAAGGGTCGCTGGGCAGAGATCCCTGGGGAAACCTGCCGGAGCCCTCGGCGATCCTGGAGCGCTGGTTCCGTGAGCTGGGGATCCCGGCGGGAGACGTGCCTGCTGACCCCGGAGAACGGTCGCAGTACTTCCGCAGGATTGCTGCGCGTGGTCCGATCGTCGTGCTGCTCGAGGATGTCGCGGTCGCTTCTCAGGTCGAACCGCTGTTGCCAGGCACTCCGGGCAGCGTGGCTCTCATTACCAGCCACTCCCGCCTGCCCCAACTGGTCCGCAGAGTCGGCGCGGAGCCCTTCGAGATGAAGCCGCTGGGCCGGGTGCACAGCCGGAAGCTGCTCGTCAACGTCGGCAGGATCAGAGGCGACGCGACGGCGTACGAGAAGGAACTGGATCTGATCGCCGATGGGTGTGGCGATCTTCCCCTCGCTCTGTGTATCGCCGGAGCGCAGCTGGCACTCGGCCATGCTGGCAGGGTGCGTGAGCTGGCGGCAGAACTGTCCGACCGCACGACCAGACTGGAAGCGCTCAACGTGGATGACGAGATCTCCGCCGCTCTGGACCCTGGTTATCGCGGTCTCGCCCCGGAGGCCGCGCGTCTCTACCGTTGTATCGGCCTCCACCCCGCAGGAACCTTCGAGGCGGACGTCGTACGGGCCATGCTCCCGGACATGGACACCGCCGCCCGGAACAAGGCCCTTCGACAGCTCACCGCCGCGAACCTGATAGAGCCGGCCGAGGACGGCTGCTACCGGGTGCGTCACCACCTCATCCACGACCACGCGCTCGCGTGCGCTCTCGCCGACGAACCGGCCGACGCCCGTGAAGCGGTGCTGGACCGGATCGTCGCGCACTACCTGGAGTTCGTCGAACGCGCGGAGGCGGCTCTGTCCTCCCGCTACCGGCATGACCCGGCGGGCACATACGCGGCGTACGTACCCACGGGGAGCGTTGACGCACCAGGGGTGATCGCGAGTCTGGAGCGACGCCGGGAGAGCCTGGAGAACGTGGTACGCCGGGCTCACGAGAAAGGCCGGCATGACCAGACCTGGCGGCTGACCCAGGGGCTGCACACGTTCTACCTCAAATGCGGCCTGCACAGTCCCTGGATCACCACGCACGAACTGGCACTCAAATCGGCCCACGAATGCCGTGACCAGATGGCCATCGCCCGCATGCACTTCGAACTCGGCTTCGCTCATCTTGAGCGGTGGAGCACACGCCAGGGTGACCCGCAGACCGCCCGCGAGCACTTCGAGCGCGCGCTTGAACTCGTACGCCCGGCCGACGGCAACGCCACCGAAGGTCAGCGGCGAACGGAGTCCAGCGCGCTGGAGGGCCTCGGCCTGCTGGAACGCAAGCTGGGCAATCCTGCCGTTGCCCTGGAGTACTACGCCTTGGGGCTGGACGCACTGAACGGCATCGACCACAAGCGTGGCCGAGCCCTGTTCGCCCTCCACCGGGGAGTGGCCTGCACCGATCTGCGACGTCATGACGAAGCGGCCCGGGAACTGCGCTCCGCCCGCGAACAGTTCGCGAACCTGCCGGTGCCCGACCCCTACAACGAGGCTCGTGCCCTGACCCGATACGCAGAGGACCGGCGCGCTGCCGAGCAGCCGGGCGAAGCTGTGCGGGCGCTCGACGACGCGATCGAGATCATGACCGTGAACGGCCCGCCCTACCAGCGGGCCGGCATCCTCCTGCTCAGGGGCGATCTGCTGAGTGAGCAGGGCGACCACGCACGGGCGACGCTGGACTGGGTCACAGCGGGCGATCTGTTCCGCAAGGCGAACAGCCTTCGGGCACAGGAGGCGGACCAGCGCCTCGCGGATGCCTCGGGGGCAGGTGACGAGGACGGCTCACAGGGCGTCGACGACGAGTAGGCCGGTCTCGGCCGATGCCCCGATCGCCACCTGAACGCACGAGGGGCCGTGGCTGCCCACGGTGGACATCGCGTGGTCGTGGATCACCGAGGCCGCGATGGCGGCCGACGCCCACGAGGGGCGCCTGCCATCCCAGCGGGCGCGCAGGCGCACGCCGTCCCGCGGCAATGCCAGGCAGCCGCCCTCGGGTTCTTCGAGGGCGAGCAGGGCGCACCCCGGGTAGAGGGCGGCGATGTCCTCCCAGCTCACCATCCCGACGACGTAACGCGGTCGGCCGAGCGGCAGAATCAGTACGTCCGCGGAGCGGGGCCAGCCGGCGTCCGGATCGTCGATGTCGGCCACCAGATGGGCTCCCGACAGATGCCGTTCCATGGTGCGGCGCTGCAGGGGCGCGGGATAGCGTCGTATCGTAGCCCATCCCTCTTCGGAGGCGACGGACACGTACACCGGCCGCTGGACGGGGGAGAAGTACCCCACTGGCACGGTGGAGGGAACCGGCACCAATCGCGACCTGGCGGGTGTCACGGGCTCGGGAAGTTCAAGCCATTGATAGAACAGGCGCCGCAGCAGGACGGCCGATTCCCCGGGCTGTGACGTTACAGTCGCACGCAGCTGGTGCAGTTCGGCGCTGTCCCGCTGGACTGCGGCTGCTTCCTCGATCTGCGGCAGGAAAGGCCGGTGAGCAGAAAACCGGGGAAGTATCTTGCCGAGGCGAGCCATGGGGGATTGAGGGGCCACCTTTGATTCCGCGAAAGAGCCCAAAATGACGGGGATTCCCAATGCGATTCCGTACATCGTCAAAGAGCCATGGTCGCCAAGAATTCCATCCGCTGCCAGAAGTGCGGCTTTCCAGGTTTCCGTGTCCGGCACCGGAAGTAGTAGCCCATGTTCCGTAAGCGGTGCCAACCAGTTCTGCAGCTGCCAGGCGCCATGGCCGTACCAGGCATTACAATGGACGGCCGCCAGAACGCGGTATTCATCGGCTGGTAGCTCCGCCAGGACACGGCGAAGTAAATCCGTATCAGTTTCGTCCGATGCCAGAATTGACCCGCGCCCCCACGTCGACGAGACCACAATGAGCTTCTGGTCCGGACGGATACCTAGAGCCTGCCGGTAGTTCTCTCGGAATGGAGCGCTCACCTGTAGCTGATCGAAGCAAGGGTCTCCCGCCACCACGCTCACGGGAACAGCTTCGGGGCAACTAACAGCGAGCCGCTCACGTTGCTCATCATGAGAGAGAATGATCGCCGACGGAACAACCCGCCCTTCATGCGTCAACCATTCCGGCGACAAGCCAAAGGCTTCCCGCTTCCCGCTTCCCGCTTCCCGCTTCCCGCTTCCCGCTTCCCGCTTCCCGCTTCCCGCTTCCCGCTTCCCGCTTCCCGCTTCCCGCTTCCCGCTTCCCGCTTCCCGCTTCAATAGCTTACTATAACCGGCGCCATGCGGTGCGCCGATCAATGGAGTCCGCAAATTGTGAAGGTCGCCACCACGGCTCGTAGCAATCGCCAGGTCGAATTTGCGAACAGTTGCTTCTTCCCATGGTATGTGTAGCATTCCCCGGGAAGTGAAGAATTCAATGGTCCCCTCGTCCAAAGCCGACGATTCAGTACAGGTGAACACCGTCTGGACACGTCGGTCGCCCTCGAACACGGTGAGCAGGTCGAGTAGCCGTGTCGCGGATGTGATGTTGTGGACCACCCCGAGAACGGTCCGCTCCGCCGCCACACTCACCCAGCGCCCGCTGCCCGCCGCTATCGGCAACGGCAGCCGCCCTGCACCGCGCACGTTTCCTCCCCACTATCCCCTGCGTGACCTCGCCAGACGATAACGTGCCGCCGGACCTGCGTGACCTCGCTTCTGGCTCACGGGTACTCATACCTGATCACTGGATACCCCCCGGCGCACCCAAACGATCACTCGAGCCTGATGCTTTCGCGCACTCGCGAAAGCCGCGCCAGGAAACACGGAGCCCTGCTCGACGAGAAGGATCGCGAGCCTGAGTCGCCAGGCTGACGAGCCGCAGTCGACTCAAACCCAGCGGACGGCGCGGACTCCGGCAGGCAGGGCGCTCGCGCCGGCGGGCTGCGAACTGGCGGGCGTAGCGGGGATGCCGTGTCCATTCTCCGGCGAGCCGGAGGCTCTCTTGGCCTACAGCCGAAGGGGGGCCGTCCCTGTGGCGGTGACCTCGGACTCCCCTCGATGCACTCCTTACCGAGCCCAGGTTATGTGTCGGACATGGGGCTGGACCTTTCTCGAGCCGCGCCTTCAGCGGGCACGATCCCCTGGAACGCCGCTGTGTCGCCGGATGGGGCTGAGCGGCGGGCGCTCGATCAGGCGTCGTCTGCGGGACGGGCGGGCCAGTTGCGTGGCCGCCGGATGGAGGGAGCCGGACGGCTGGGGCGGATGTTCACTTTCGGTTCGCCCTGGAGAGCAAGCCGCTGCCGACCGAGGCAGAACAGGCACTGAGGCCCTCCGGGCGCGTCGCTGTCGATGGGGGCGCCCGGATGCCGCGGACAGCCGGAGCGGCTGCGCGGCCGGGAGAGCTCACGGGCGATGAAAAAAGCGGAGTGAGCGAGATCGGCAACGTGCTCGAAGTCCCGGTCGGGAGACTGGAGACCAAGCTCCATCACGGCCTCGTTGAGCTTCTTCATGGTTTCTGTCAACGCACGGTGACTGTAAGGGGGTTCGGGGATAGCCCACATGCCTCGCTGGATCTCCGGAGCGGCCTTGACGCCGGGGTGACCGATGCGTCGGTTGCTGTTGCACAACAGGCAGCGTCCCCAGCCCTCGGGGGCCTCGGTGTCCACCGGACCATTGGGGTGACGCGTGCATCCCGTGACGTTGCGGTCGGGAGCCAGGTTCCGCGCCGTGACGAACAAGGAGTGCAGGCTGTCAGCGACCTGTTCGTACTCGGTCGGGTCCGCAGGCACGGAAAGCCAGTTGATCCGGTCGTCCACGCTGGGCAGTTTCCGGTGCAGCTCGGCCATCAGCGGGGGACGACGCGGGGGAATCCGATACGAAGAGTCTTGTTCCGCATCCACCCGGCAACCATGACGCATGGGGTGGTGCTCCGCGCGCCTGTGTAACGATGGCTGGTGCTCGTCTGGAGATCGACAGCGACGGGGCGGTATCGCGCAGCCAGCGGCGTTCGGTCCTGCGTGCTCCCGGGGGAACGGTTCCGGCCGCTCGCGAAGATCACCGGAAAGAGTGCACTGGGCCAACGTGCCCGCGGCAACCACCAGCCCCCGCCGCTGCGGGGAGCCAACGTCCTTCAGCGGCATTCTGAGCAGGTCCTGCGCGGAACTACCGCAGGTCAACAAGGCATGGCGAACGCATCATCAAGCGGGGCTGGTATCTGGATCGGCACTTCCGAGAAGTTCGAGGCTCCTCCCCCTCGATGACGGCGGCCGGATCACCGCTCCACGGCCTGCGCCCGGTGCCTATGAGCGGCTGACCGTGCGCGTGAAGTCATCCCATGCCCTGCAAATGCCTGCAATCCCCACTGTTCCGGCGCGCAACCCACCAATCCGGCACCTGCTGGCTGGACCTCCGCCTCCACTCAGGGCTGTCCGCCGGAGAAAACCGGCGGCCAAGTCAACGCGTCAAACCCGGGCCCTGCCGCAGAATCATCCGATCGGAGGAGGATGAAGATTCCTTTCTGCTCAACTATTCCCGCCCTTTCTGTCCATATGGCGCAGATCGTCCGGCGCTTGCCTCGGCGCACTATCGGGGCCAGCCGAGTCTCAAGTCTGGAGATCACCACCATGGGCAAACGCGGGCGCCGCCGGGAGCGAGAAGCAGCTGGCGGGAAACGCGTGAAGGCGCCGCAACTTGTTTTCGCAGACCTCCCCGACAGCTCCCGCCCCCGGTTGCGTCTCGCGCTGAAGCAAGCGTCGTCGGCGAAGGTCCGTGAGCTGTGCCAGCGGTACTGGGCACTGAACGAGGATGGGCGCTGGGCGCACCATATCGGCGAACTCGGTGACGCCACCCGGGTCGAGACCGCAGTCGCTAAGGTCTCGCACGTCCTTCTGCTCGCCCACGTCTGCTCGGTGTGCGGGGAGCCTACCCAGGTAACTACGCGGCGGGAGGCGCGCCTCCTCGCGGGGCCGCAACTCGACCGCAATCCGGCTGGCTTCCGCTGCCCGCCGTGCCGGAAAGTCCAGGCCGAGGAACTAAAGCGACAAAACGAGGCTCTCCGTATCGAGCAAGAGGAAGCCCAGCAGCAAGCAGAGCACGAGCAGCGGCTACTGGCACAGCAGATTGCCGACTTTCGGCGAGAGGAGGACGAACGGGAGCCCGACCCCGACCCGCAGGTGAAGGACATCGGCGCTGCAGCTGTTGTCGTGCTCACCGCGATGCTCCAGCACGCCTATGCCAACCCCATGGGACCGATTCCCAGTTTCGAGCAACTTAGCCCAGGTACTTGGACGGGCTTCCCTGAGGAGGACCTGACTGCCGTCACAGAGCTGTACGCCCGTGGTCTCCTCGCCGTACACCCCAGCGCCCCGGCCGGCGGTGCCAGACGGGATCGGGACGGTGGCGTTTATTACGCGGTGTGGCTGGCGAGCTGGCGGCTGGTGGGCGGGACCACGCACGCACAGGACTTCGTCGATAAGGCCAGGGAGTACCTGCAACTGGCGCCCGGCGAGGTTGCTGCAACGGCCCGGCGGGCCCTGGGCGCGCTGGTCAGGCGCATGGAGGTGGCCGACATGGTGGCCTATTTCAACGAGCAGTTGGTGGCGGAGTATCGCTACCCGGAGGTTCCCCCAGCGCGCATACACGACCTCGCGACGTTCGTCGAACGGGGTTTCGAGCAAGGCTTCACGGCCGGCCAGATGGTCTGCCTCGCTTGGCGTGCTGCCGACTCCGCGTCTTCCTGGAAGGAGCGCAAGGGCCTCGGTCCGGGCGAGGCGTCCTCCGCTGCCGTCACCATCTTGGAAGGGAAGATCTTCGACGCGATCGAGCGCCGACAGCCCGTACCGGAGTACGACAACCGCCCTTGGCACCTGCCACTGCCTGCTCTCGCGCCAGGCCGTGACCTGCACGCCATCGTCGCCCGAGTCCGGGATCGCCGCCGGATCGCCCAGTGCGGACAATGCGACGAGTTGGGGTTCATCGATGCGGAGGAGGGCGACGGGCGGATGGTCCTGAACCGCTGTCTACATCCAACCGGAGACTCTCCCGCCGCCGAATCGTCGCCTGACCTAGCCGCAGAATCAGACTTCAAGTGATCAGAGCCGACCCACTTCATTGGGCTAGCCGTGGTCTGTGAAGAGTTCCAGGACGGTGGTGGCGAGGGTGAGAGCGGAGTGCAGGCCCATGACCTCGACGACGGTGGGATGGACTGTGCGGCTCCAGTCGCCGGCCAGCTGGGGCCAGGTGGCCAGCAGGACCTCGGCGCCGGGCAGGCCGAGGTGGGCCGTGACGTGCATGCCGCTGTCGGGCGCGGGGTTCCAGCTCAGCAGGATCCTGCCCGGCGGTACGCGGCTGGGGTGATCAGCGGCCATCCAGCAGGTCTGGAAAGGGCCGTCGGGGGTGGCGGATACGTGGTGGACGAGGGCGCCGCGTACGCCGTCGGGCATCGGGCGAGTGGTCAGGGACGACAGAGCGGTGAGGGGCGATCGGGCGGAAACGTACGTGGAAATGGGTTCCTCCAGCAGCAGATTGACCCGGAAGGCGACCCCGTTCCGGGCGGACTGAGAAGCCCGCCCGGAACGAGGGATGAGATGACATCAGACAGTGGGATCCGGGCCGAGGAGCGCCGTGGCGAACGCCTTGATGGCGGTGGCCGGGACGGCGGCGTCGAAGTCGGCGTGCCAGACCTCCTCGCCGCCGGGGGTACGGCGGGCTTCGAAGGACCAGCCGCTGTCGGCGCAGCGGACCGTCAGATGGTTGCCGGGGGCGGTGTATACGCCCTCGACATCAGTGTCGTACGCGGTCCAGCCTGGGCGGTGGTGGAGGAGCTCGGTCACGACGTACGCGGCGTCCTGCCCGTCGAGGTACCACGGCTCCTGGTCGTCACCACCGGCGGCGGGATGGAGGCCGGGGTCCCAGTTTTCCTCGTGCCACCCCAAGGTGTCGCCGACGGATCGCGGGAGGTAGCCGTGCTGTCCGTTCTCGGCGATGTACACGGTCGGGCCACTGTCGCCCTCGCCTTCGACGATTCGGCCGATGACATGGGCGAATGGCCAATCGGGATTGATCGCGAGGAGTGCCGGGCGGTCGGGGTCGAGAGTCTGGAGCTGGTGGATGAGCTGGCCGACGGTCGGCAGCCGGGACATGGAAGACCTCCTACAGGAAACGGGCGGGCGGGAGAGAACGGCGTGAGGCTCAACTGGCGTCGAGGCGCAGGAGCCCGCGCAGCATGACAGGGCCCTCGGCGAGCTCGGTGGCGCGGTGGGTGGCGAGGTGTCGCTTGCGCTCGTCGTTGACGTGGGTCTTGACGCCCCCGGAGAGCTTCCAGGCACCGCACGTGCAGACCGACTCGAAGTGGTGGCGGCCGGGACAATCGGGGTGGAGGGGCTTGCCGGACGTCGTGTGCTTGTGGGACGGCGGGCACTCCGAGCCGTCCTTGTGATGGGAGATCAGGGGTGCGCGGTGGTGGGCCAAGACAGCTTCTCCTTGTGGAGAGGGCATGGGGGATGAAGCGGTCGGCCCAGAGGCGTCCGGGCCTACCAGATGACGTGGTGTGGATCAGGCGGGGGTGAGGATGAGATACGCCTCGGCGCCTCGGGGCAGTTCGTAGCGGTCGACCGGGTTCGGGTCGGCGAGCGCGGTGGTGAAGGCGGCGAGGATGCCGGTCGGTGTGGTGTCGTCGAAGGAGGCCGCCCACTGCGCCGGGGCGTCGTCGTCGAGACGGGCGGTGGCCAGCCAGCGGGCGGGCGCGTGGTCCGAGTGACCGTCGTAGCCAGGTACTTGGTGGGTGAAGCGGGCCTGAAGTCGCGGCGCGTGATAGGTACGGGGCTGCTCGGTCGGTTCAGGAGACCATCCGGCAGCGGCGAGAGGGGCGACGACCGCCGCGTCATCGGCTTCGGTCCGAGCGGGGCATCGCAGCGACTGCTCAAGGGCCGTGTCCGGGGCGGCAGCCAGTGCGCCGATCACCGGCAGGAGGACCTCCTCGGGCGTTTCGTCGGTGAACAGTGCGGTCCAGGCCAGAGGGCTGGCGGCGTCGCGGCGGGCCCACAGCCGCCAGAGCACGCGCTGGCCTTCGAGGCGCGGTACGGGCTGCGCCTCGGGGAGGAATTCGAGGGCCAGGCGCTGGCTCGGATCGAACACGCGGGTGTTGTCCATCCACGTTGCGTCGGTCCAACCGGCGTCGGTCAGGGTCTGGATGATGGTGCCCGCGCTGTCTTCGCCGGGACCGGCGAGGTAGCGCGGGGCGACGCGGTACAGCGGCCATTCGGCAGGGTTGAGGCTGGTGGGTGCGTGCGCGGTCGGGGCGTGGAGCACGGCGTGGATCCCTTCGTTGACCTGGGGCTTTTCCGAGCCGTCGTACGTTCCCTTGGACCGCGTCGTGGTCTCAAGCGGGTTGCGCGTGGTTCGCGTCTGCCGTGGGCGAACTGGTGGCGCCTGAGCCGGGGATCAGACCGACGGAGTAGCCCGGTCACGGTTGGGGTCGCGGGCCCGAGCGCCCGGCCCGCATCGCTACATGTGTGCCGGGAGGGCGGCTGCGCTGGGGCCGTTCAGGCTGCGTCGCGGAGCGGCGTCTCCGCGGACCGGGTAGGGCTCGGAAAGGTGTTGGCATCAGCGTAGGCGGAGCGGTGGTGCCACAGTCCGCGGAATCCGAGGGCGGTCACCGCGACCTGCAGCAGAACGCAGGTCAGCACCAACCTCGGGATCTGGTCCGGTGGCAGGACCGCGATGATGGCTCCGGCGAGCGGGAACGGGGCGAGGATCGCCAGCAGGGTGACGGCCAAGGTGGAGGCGAACACAGCAGGCGGGATGAGCCGAGCGCGGGCGGTGCGCAGCACCACGCTCAGCACACCCTCGCCACACAGCAGTACCGCCAGCGCGACGCCGTAGAGCAGCGCGGAAGGGGCCAGGGCGGCGGTGAGCGCCGCGACCGATAGAGAAGCGGCACCGGCAAGGCCGGTGGCCCACAGGCCGTATCGGTCGATGGCCTTGTGGGCCGCGGCGATCGCGAGCAGCGACGGGACGGTGGCGGTGCTCCACACGGTGCCCGCAGTCGCTGTGGAGACCTCGAAGCGGGTGGTGAGCGTGATCGGAGCGCTGACGTGCAGCACGCCGGAGATCAAGCCGCAGGTGGTCATGGATGCCACCAGCCAGGCCAGGGCGGGCCGGGCAGCGATCACTCGGCAGCCAGTAGCCAGTCCGGCCCAGGGTGTGGACGACCGCTTCGGCAGGCTGCCTGCCGCCCGCAGAGTGGCTGGCAGGCCACGGGCGCCGACGGCGGCGAGCAGGGACAGCGCGGCGAGCACAGTGAGCAGGACCGTGGGGCCGGCGAGCAACAGGACACCGCCGAGGAGGGGTCCGGCCAGCAGAGCGGACTGGTCGATGCCGACCAGCACTGTCTGAACCCCATGTGCGCGGGCGGCGGCGTGTCGGCTGGCATGCGCGCCGAGCGACTCCATGGTGAGGAACGAGACCTCGGTCAGCATGCCGGACAGTACGCCGAACCCCATCACGACTGGGCTCGCCGCGTTGCCGTCCCCCAGGAGCAGGGCGATGCCGGTGGCCACGGCCGCCAAGGTGCGCAGGGCGCAGACGTACGCGAATACCCGTTCCGGGCGGTGCCGGTCGACGAGCGGTCCGGCGCCGACCATGGTCAGCAACCGGGGCAGCCATTCCAGCAAGAACGCCAGACCCGTCAGGGCCACCGAGCCGGTGGTGGTGAGGATGATCAGGGGCACGGCGTACATGACGGTGGTGCCGGCCACGCCGTCGGCGGCCCGAAGCAGGTAGCAGCGGGTCAGCCAGCCCGAGGGCAGTCCGGACGTGGTGGTGGGGCGG
Organism: Streptomyces phaeolivaceus; assembly: GCF_009184865.1. Taxonomy (NCBI): domain Bacteria; kingdom Bacillati; phylum Actinomycetota; class Actinomycetes; order Kitasatosporales; family Streptomycetaceae; genus Streptomyces; species Streptomyces phaeolivaceus. Next base: position 5,945,721 of record NZ_CP045096.1, read on the forward strand.
GGCATGGAAGGGCTCCTGGACGAGGCGGGGGAGATGGGGAAGGGCAAGGTCGAACGGCGTCAGCGGCTCGCGCGAGGAGCGGTTCGGCTGGTCTGGTCCGACGGGATGTGGACCGGGTTCAACTGCGGCACCGTGGCGGCCGTACGTGATGCGATGGCCGCTTTGTATGTGGTTGCGGAGCCCACGTGGCTGGGTGATTTGGAGCGTTCGGCGCAGGGAGGCGGGCTACCGGCGCGGGCCAGGTCGAGTTGGGCTGAGGTGAGCGCCAGGCGGTGAGGCTTGTGGCGCTGGAGAGCCAGCCGAACGCGTTGGGCTCGGCAACGTCGTGCGGGCCAGGGCGGCCACGGCCCGAGGGTCGGTTGGCGAACTGCGGAAGGCGCGTTCGACGGCCAACGAGACGGCGGTGCGGCGTACGTCGAGTGGTGTGGGTTTTGGGGGAGGCGGTGGTTCGACCGGGGTGAGTTGGACGAGGTCGCGGAGCTCTTGAGGGATGCTGCGCTCGTAGCGGACCAGGGGCGCGGGATCGGCCATGGCGGCGGCGGTGGCGGCGATGAGGTGGGCCGGGGTGTGGGTGGTGAAGGTGGCCTCCGCGCGGGTTCCCCAGCCTGGAGGGCCGGACCACAGCAGGCATTGCTCGTCCTCGGGGTCCTGACAGCGGATGTCGAGGAAGATGCCGGCCAGCTTGTCCGGGGCGATGATCTCTACGGTGCCGGTCTTAGCGCTCGGATCTCGGGCCCAGCCCGCCTCGGTCAGGGGCTGCGTCTGCTCGTCCCAGCGCACCGCGGGGCGTGCCAGGAAGTGGTCATTGCCTTCTTCGTAGTCGTGGGCCAGGGCCGTGGTGAAGGCAGCGACGATCTCCGGCGGCGTGTTCTGGTTGAAGGTCGCGGCCCAGCGACGCGGGCCGAAGGGATCTTCGTAGGCGGCGACGTTCCACAGGATGTAGTCGTCGCCGAAGAACCCGATCCGCAGACGCCCGTCAGGGGAGACGAAGACGGTCTTGCCCAGGTCGTCGTCGACCTGGTGGTGCGACCAGTTCAGGTTGACGAACGGCCGCAGGCTGGGATCTTCGTCGACGCCGAGCGATCCGGCGAGGTACCGGGGCGTGACGTGGTACTCCCGCCAGTAGGCGTCGTCCTCGGGGGTCAGCATGGGTGGCTCCGTGAATGCGAGGGCTGGCGAGATCAGCGGCGAGAGCGCCGAGGATTGGCGACACCCGGATGTGTCGCTGCCGCTGCGGCTGGTGCCGCCGATGAGCCTGCGACCAGGAGACGAGCAGTCGTGCGGGCACGTGCGGCAGTGACGCGTGAGGACGCGGCGGGCCGGCTGGTGAGGTACGGGAGGTTGCGCTCGGGCAGTTCGCGTCGGTTGCGGGCGACCGGTGCCGGGCTGGAGAGGGCGTCGGCTGCGGCGGTGATCAAGTGCAGCGGGGTGTCAGAGGTGAAGTCCGCATACCAGCGAGGCCCATTGGCGGCGTTGACGCAGGCGTACATGGATCGTTCGGCGGAGACGCAGCCTTCCAACTCGTCGTGGAAGTCGGTGTCGTACTTGCGGAGGCTGAGGTAGGCGTGGCGGTCTGGTGAGTACTGGTACTGGTAGAGGGCGTTGGCCTCGTCCTTCCAACCGCGGGCGATAAGGACGTCGCCGGGTGCGATGGGGGTGTAGTGAGGGCCGCCGGGGAGGAAATCCTTGTGGTCGTCGTCCACTCCGCGCATGAGGGTCGTGGTGAAAGCGGAGACGATTTCGGCAGGAGTGTTGCGCGTGAAGGTCGCGATCCATGCCGGGACGGCGAGAGGCTCGCGTGACCAGGAGATCTTCCAGCCGCCGTAACGGGACGAAGGCAGCTCGGCGATCTGCGCGCGAAGGCAGGGGCTGGAGAACACCCGGCCGTAGGGGGTTTGGCTCTCGGCCCACCCAGGCGCGGCCCGCAGGTGGCCGGTGACCAGGGCCGGGTTCCCGGGGCCGGCGAGGTAGACGGGGCCGACGAGGAGGTCGTCGTCTTCGGCGGGCAGCTGGTGAGGCGTGGAGGTCATGGGCGAGCGTCCTTCGGAGGCGGGCGAGGAGGCGCCCCTGCCAGGACAGGGGCGCGAGGGCTGTGGATGGGCGGAACCGACGGGACTCTGTGCGGCGGCATAGAGCGGTTCACCGGGTGCGCAGGGGGCGGGAGGCGCTGGTCCACGCAGCGGGGACGGCCGATTCGGGTGTCGGAGCGTGAGAGAACAGCCCCTGGGCAGCAGTCGTCGTACGGCGAAGGGCTGCTGTGGCACGGGCGCTGACCGTCTCCTGAACGATCGGGGCGGTGATGTGCACCGGAGCCGCGGCGGTGGTGCGGTTGGCAGACCAGGTGTTCAGTGCCTCGTAAACGGGTCCGAGAGCGGCACCGGTCTCGGTCAGCTCGTACTGGCCGTGCCCCGTGCGGGTCAGGAGTGCGTCGGTCTGCATCCGCTGGAGGCGGGCGTAGGCCGACCCGGGGCGGCCAATGCGTTGCTGCAACTCGGTGAACGATGTCCTCGGGTGCTGGGCCAGGAAGTGCAGCACGGTGGTGGTGTCCCGTGGACGGAGCCGGGCGAGGGCGGTCTCGATCCGCTCGGCCTTGGCGGTCGGCTGGTCCGTGGGGAAGCGGGTGCTCTCCCAGGCGCTGAGGGCTTGGTAGACCGGCGCCAACTGCCGGGCGGTGTCGGTGACCTGGTACTGGCCGCGCCCGGTCCGGTCGACGAGGCCGTGATGCTGCAGGCGGGGCATCTGCTGACTCAGTGCCGTGCCCGATATCCATGGGAGAGCGCGTCCCAGCTCGGACAGGCGCAGGTGATCGTGGCGCTGGAGAGTGAGCAACGTCCAGGTGGTCCAGCGCGGGGAAAGACGGGCGAGGGTCTGCTCCAGGTGGCCGGGGTCGGCGTCGGTCGGCCAGAACGTCATGTCGTGACTCCGTGATCAGGGCGGGGGACTAGGCAGCGGCGCCGAGGAAGGTCTCGGTGCGCAGGCGATTCAGGAGCGCGCCGAGGCGCTGGTTGCTGACGCGGATGCCGTGGGCGCGCAGAGCGGGGCCGAGCATGGCGCGTGACAGGTGCGGGGAGCCGGCGGCGATCCGCCGGGCGAGCGGCAGGAGTGTTTCGAGGTCGTCAGCCGCATAGAGGCTGGTCGGCGCCGCGCAGGGCAGCGGCAGCGATGGCCGGTGGGCGCCGAGGAGGTCACCAAGGGCCCGTGTTTCGGTGACGTGCCGGGTGGTGAGGGCGTGGATGTCCTGCGCGAGATTGAGCAGGCGGGTGGTGCCGTCGACGGTGCTGTCGTGGCCTTCGTCGAGCAGCTGACGCACCTTTTGCCGGGCTTCGGTGAGCCGGGCCGATGTCTCACGCAATCCGTCGTAGAGGTTCAGGGCGGCGGAGAGCACGGGGTCGTGGTCCCGACCGGGCCGGGGGATGGTGTCGTACGTCAACTGGTGGAGCGGCCGTCCGTACTGCCGCTCGATGAGGCGGCGTGAAGAGTCCAGGGTGGTGGGGTCCGTCATTGCACGGGGCCTTTCGAGCGGGACAGGAATCGGGCGATCAGCGGGTGCGGCGGTGCGCGGGTGCGGCGGTGGGCTGGGCTGCCGGTTCCGAATCGGCGACAGCGGTGGGCGTGGCCGGCACGGTGGTGCGGGCGCGGGCGGCCTCGGCGCGCGGGGAGACTCGGCGGTGCCATTCGGCCAGAAACGTTTCGCCCTGAGCGGTCAGGCTCAGCCGCTGCCCCTGGTACAGGGATGTGCTGGAGTCCCGGTCCGCCAGCTTCTTGGCGAGCAGCGCGTCCACGGTGGCGCGGGAGATCCGGGCACCGTTCGGAGCGGTGACGAACATCCCGCGGGCCAGGCTGCTTTCACGGAGCATGACGCCGCCTCGGGCGACTGCCTCCAACGCCTTGACCTGGGCGGGCGACACGCGGATCGCTCCGGAGGCCGGGCGGGTCGTCTGCTGGGATGTCAGCGCGTCGGCGTGCTTGGGCGCGGGGGTATGTCCGTCGGAACTGCTCAGGTGACATTGGTAGACGTTGAGAAGTCGCTCCAGATGACCGATTTCCTGTCGGCGCCTCGCGGCGAGGACATCGAGCGCTGGGCCGGTGGCGCTGAGGACCCCGTTGCCGACGGTGCCGTGACGCTCCTGGCCGTCCACGATGTGGCGCAGGTCTTCGATGGTGGTCGCGGCGGCTTCCGCCAGTCGCTGGTCAAGCTGGTCGACCAACAGGGCGGCATGAGCCACCAGGGGAGCGAGGACGCCCGGGATGGTGTCTTCCGGGTGCCGGTCGATCAGGGCAACGGGATTGCCGATGCCGAGTGCATCGACAAGTATGCGGGTACCCAGGGTGGCTTCGGCGCTGGTGGGATGGCTGGTCATGCGGCAGCGCCGGGGGTATCGAGCAGATGCTGGACGATCGTGGGCAGGCTCTCGGCATTGGTACCGAGCGCGGCGTCGGTGTCAGGGCCGGTGCGGACGTACTCGGCATCGGCGAGCAGCCCTTCGAAGATCTCGCGGCACAGGTCCGTGAACAGCAGCGAGGCGGCTACCGCTGAGGCGGACACCGCGACGAACTCGCTCGGGTCCAGGTCGGCGATGCGGGCGGCCTTCTGGATGGCGTCCCACTCGGTTGCGGTGAACGCGATCTCCGCGTCCACGGCGCTGTCCGTGTTCGTGGTCGCGAGACGCTGTGCGCCGGGATCGGGGCTGATGCCGGCGCGGTCGCACACCGCCTCGATGGCGGTGATGAACTCCGCCGTCGCTTCATTGAGCTGGCCATTGGCGGCTGCCAGGCAGGCGAGAGTGAACAGCCCGGCCGGAGTCTTGGGCAGCGGGTCGCTGAAGTAGGCGTCGAGCTGCTCGGATAGGGAGTGAAGGACGGGAGTGGCCGTGGCCAGCGGGCCGAGGAACGGAGCCAGGTAGGGGCGGGCGGACGTGCCGACGGCGGGCCCCTGCGCGGTGAGCACGGAGCCCACCTGCTGCGCGGCCTCGGTGAGCAGATCGGCCAGGGCATCGCGGGTGGCGGTCATGCGTGGGCCTTTCGTACGGCGGGGGATTCCGCGGTGGTGCGCGGGCGAGGAGCGTCGCTCAGGGACGCCGAGGTGCTGGTGGCGGGAACGCTGCGCAGATGCGGGGAACGGGCGCGGGCGGCCTCGGCCTGGCGGCGGAGCGGAGCGGCTTCGGGCGTGGTCTCGGCACTTCGGTTCAGGCGCTGAGCGGCGGCCCGGTAGACGGCTCCCGCCTCGCGCTCCCCGGCCGCGATGAGGTAGATCTCCCGGTTGTGGCGGCTGCCCGCAGGGGCGTCGCGGAACTGGATCACCAGGCGCCATTCGGCCTTCGGATCGATGTAGACCTTGTGGCACCCGGCGAGGCGGCCGACCAGAGGTGCACCGCGCTCGTTGCCGTGGACGAGGTGTTGGAGTTCCAACAGCGCCAGGTCGCGGATGTGGTCCGGTACTTCGCGCAGGTCGGCGAGGGCTTCGGGATGCGCAGCGAATCCGAACCTGGCCCGGCTCACGAGCGGCCCCCTCGACGGTGCGACGGAGCACCGGGCGACGGTGCCGAACCAGCAGCAGGCGCGTGCACGGAGGCCGCGGTCGCCGACTGGCCTGTGGTGGAGCGGGCAAGCGCAGCCCGAGTGCGTCGGTCGGCCGAGACCAGGTGCTCGGGTGGCTCGGGCAGCGGGGTGTCGCGGTCGAACAGCCACTGGTTGGCGCTGGTGCCGTCGCGGAAGGCGCCCTCGCGCACGGTGTACGTGAAGGCGTCGAAGTCCGTCTCTTCCAGGAAGATCCTCACCGGCAGGTCGGCGGCGCTGGGGTCGCTGTCGCGGACCATGACCCATGTCTCGTATGGGACGGAGTCGTGGGTGTAGTGGTCTTTGATCTCGTACCGGGTGCCCGAGTGGCGGATCTGGTCCTCGATGCGGATGGTGAGGGCATCGGCGGGCTCGATGTGTTGGTCTTCCGGGAGCTGGATGGCGTCCGGCGGGCAGCCGCGGCTTACCAGCCACAGCTGGGCGAACGGCATGGTGGGGTGGTCGGCTTGCTCGATCCGGAAGGTGCGGGCGGTGAGGTCGCGGGTGATGTGCAGGGCTATGAGCTGGGGTGCACCGGGGATGCCCCAGGTGGCTGAGCCGTCGTGGATGACGAGGAAGCTCTGCTTCCCGTCGGGCGTGTGGTGCTCAGTCAATGAGCTGAAGAGGTCGTCCCACAGCGCGATATCGCTTTCGGCCTTGGCAGAGGGCTCGTCGGCCGGAGTGAGGCCGTCGAGAAGGAAGTTGGGGGTGTGGGACGTGCTCATGCCGCCAGTTCCAGTTCGGCCGATTCGGGCGCGGGGGTGGGGAGGAGCCGGTGGTGGGGCCGGTTGGGGTTGGTGGTGCAGGCGGCGAACGGCCCGTCCGGAGCGCGCAGTTGCAGCCAGGCGGGATCGAGGTGGTCGCGGTGCCAGATGGAGGGGCCGGCGAGTCCGGCCTCGGCGTCGGTGAACTGCTGCCAGGCGAGCCATAGGGCGTGGAGCCGGGCGACGGCTTCGGGGTGGCCGTGCCACTGGTGGCACCACGGGCGGCTAGTGGTGATCTCCCGCCCGTAGACGGGCAGCAGCAGGTGGTTGACCCAGCCGGCCAGGGCGTCGAGTTCGATGCCGTACGCGTCGTTGCCCAGCGCCATGATGAACACCGAGGCGGGTTTCCCCACGTCGCCTGACGCCTCCTGCGGCGAGTCCGGCTCGCTCTGGAGTTCGTCGTCCCCCTGCTCAGGACTGCCGTCTTCCGTATCAGCGGGAGCGGGGTGGGTATCGGAGCTCTCACTCTTGAGCCGCTCCAGCATCCGGCCCTGGGCTTCCGTTTTCTTGAGTAGCCGTTCGAGGGATGCGGCGAGGTCGTCGAGATCGTGGTCGGGTATGCGTATGGGCTCGTCGGCGTTGTCGGCTGCGAGGTCGCTCATGGAGGGCGTCCCTTCGGCGGTGGGTCGGATGTGGAGGGGAGGGCGGTGGGGGAGGCCGGCGGAGGGCCGGACCCGTGGCGCGGGAAGGCGGCAGGTCTGCGGGGTGGCATGCGGCTCCTTTTCGGATGTGGTGTGGTTGCTGGGGTTGAGAATCCGCACGAACGTGGATTCGGCGCGGCCGAGAAAGTGCGGTAGAGCGCATCACCGCCTGCGGCAGCGCGCGCAGCGAGGAAACGGCGGTGCGAGCAACTCCAGGGCCCAGGCCGCCTGTTGAGGGACGACGCCGTTGCCGAGTGCGGTGAGCTGGGCGGGACGTCCCAGGCCGGGGGTGGCGGTGACCCAGCCAGCACGGAGCCCTTGCATCCACTCGACGAACGCCGGGTTCAAGCGGCCCAGGTCATCGGTGGGACGGGGCGCCGGGCGGGTGAGCGTCTCCCAGCGGGCGATGGCGGCGGCGTACGGTCCCCACCAGACGTCGGCGGCTGCGCCTCCTGTTCGCTCCACAGCGGCAGAACTTCCGCTGACGAGGAACTCCGTACGCCCCGGCTGGACATACCGGTGCGGTTCGGCCTCCGAGCCGGCAGCAACGAGGCCGCCGCCGAGGGGAGAGTGAGATCGCCGTTGCCGTGCCGCTGGTTCGGCGATCCCTTGATCCCGTCCGACGCCTTCGGAGTCGGCAGGAGCAGATGCTCCACCTCGTCGGCCAGGTTCGGGCCGTGCCCGCCCTGTTTGCGCTTGTCCGGGTGCTGGGAGCCGCCGTTCGAGCCCAGATTGCTCGTCGGGGTCTTCAGCAGGGGGCGTTCGCCGGGCGGGCCAGGCGGTGAGGAAGACCCTTTCGCGGCGGTGAGGTGCACCGACATCGGAGGCACGCAGCACGCGCCAGCGCGCATCGAACCCGAGGTCGGCCAGGGATCCGAGTACGGCACCGAGTGCCCGCACAACAGGCTGACCTGGGGTGTTTCCCAGACACCACGGGCAGGGTTCCAGGTCGCCAGGGGGACCGGCGGAGGCGGAGAGGAGTCCGCGGACGTTTTCGATCACCACCAGGCATGGGTTGAGGACGGAGATGGCGCGGGCGATGTGGTGCCACAGCCCGGAGCGGGTGCCTTCGGCGAGTCCGGCGCGGCGGCCGGCGACCGAGACGTCTTTGACAGGGGAAGCCCGCCGTCAGCACGCACACCCGGGGCACGGTGCCCCAGTCGACGGCGGTGATGTCGCCGAGGTTCGGCACGCCGGGCCAGTGCCGGGCTAGGACGCGGGCGGCATCGGGGTTGATCTCGGCGTGCCAGGCGAGGGTGCCGCCGAGGGCGGCCTGGACACCGAGGTCCAGGCCGCCGTAGCCGGAACACAGGCTGCCGATCAGTGGAGTTGTGGGAACGGGCACCTCAGCGCCCGTTCACGTGCGCAGGCCCGGCACTCGGCGGGGGTGGTGCAGCTTCCGGGGATAGCACGGAGCTGGCGGTGGGAGCGTTGTGCACGGTGGTCCGGCCACGGGCGGCAGCCGCCCGGGACATCAGAGCGCCGGATCGGTCGGCCTCAGAGTTCAGCGCGTCGGAGGCGTCTTGAAGCGCGGCCCTGGCCTCGTCGAGGCGATCGTGGATCACATCGACTGCCGAGTTCCGCAGTTCGATCCGGATGGGCGTGGCCGGTCCTTCCGCGTACTGATGGAGGAACCCCAACTGGCCGTGTGCCTCGGCGAGATACTCCACAGCCCGCGCGGCCGGGGTAGTGACGGTCGCCAGAATGCCGACAGCCCGTCGCTGCTGAGGATTGCGGGGGCCCGGTTCGGCGATACGGAACAACACCTCGTCGGTGAGGTAGTTGATGAGGAGGCCGAGAGACTGAAGCTGGTTGGCGGTGGCCGTGAGACTGGGCAGGCCGTCACTTGTCTGCCGTGACTGGTCGAGGCGCCGACGGGCGGCGGTGAACTCCTTGGCCAGGGCGGACATCGTGCGGGCGTCAGCCGCGGTCGGGATGGGCGGGGTCGGGACGATCGGGGTCACGAGGGGCTCCGGCGGGACGAACGGGCGGGGGAAGCAGGAGTGGGAGCACTGGTGCGGGTGTTGGGTGACGGGGGTGGGTGTGGCCGACTGCGGGCGAGGGCGGCATCGGTACGGGATGAGGGAACGCGGCCCGTCGGCTGCGGCGAAGGGGGCGGGGCGGAAGCTGCTTCGGGTGCACCGGAGGCGGCCCGCCAGCGGCGGCGGATGTCCTCCAGCGGGCTTAGAGCGTGGAGGGCGTAGCCGATGAGGCGGCCCGGAGCGAGGGACTCGTCGTCGGCGAGCGCCCGCACCTGCCGGGCCGCGTCGGCGGCGGTACGGACGAGGGCGGCCCGGACGACCTGCTCGCCGAGATGGTCGGCGATGCCGCCCGGAGAGCGGGAGTCGCACAGGCGCAGGACGTCCTCGGCGGTGAGCGTGCCGTCTCCGAGGGCACCGCGCCGCTGGGCCTCCCACAAGACGGTGACCTCGTCGACCGGCTCGCCCCGGTGGTGCAGAGCGCCCAGACAGCGGTAGATCCGGCCGTGTCCCGGGTCGGCGAAGTCCTCCGGCCGTAGCCAGCCCACCAGTTCGCCGAGCGCGTCCGGGTGCGCGGTGAGTACGGCCAGCAGGTACTCCTCGTCGGCGAGCAGCTCCTCGGAGACCGTCGGCTGGTTCGCGGCGGCAGGCTGGGGCAGCGGCGTGGACGGGGCCATGGGGCGGGGGTCGGTGCCCCAGCGCCGGGCGAGATCGCTCAGGACGTCGGTGAGGACTCGGGCGTAGTGCAAAGTGTCCTCGGCGCTGCCGCGTACAGTGTCGGCGCGGGCCATCTGGTGCAGACGGGTGGCGTGTTTGGCGACGGTGCGGTGGATGGCGCCCTCCAACACCATCCGCCCGTAGACCGGGGCGTGCGCCGGGCGCGGGCAGGCCGCGATCAGCGTGTGCAGATAGACCGCGGTCAGACCCCGTACCTTGGACTTCGCCTCGGCGATGGCGTCATCCATCCATGCCAGCCGCTCGTCACTGCCCGCCGTAGGAGCGGTGGGCCACGCGCCTCCCTTGCGGTTCTCCGTGGCAGGCACGATGGGCTGTGGGACGGCACCGGGGTGTCCGTCGGAGTGGAGTTTCAGCAGCGCGGCGTACAGCGCGGCATGGTGCGGGCGGTAGAAGTGATCGGGCCGCAGCCACCCCGAGAGGCGGGGCAGCTGGCCGGGATCGAGCAGCACGGCGCCGAGGACCGCCTGCTCGGCCTGGAGCAGCGGCCTCATCGCCGAGCCCCGTGCTGGGCTGTGCGTGAGGCGACGACCGCGGCGACCGCCTGGTCGGCTGCGGCCAAATCGGCGGCGAGCCGGTCCAGTTCGCCGGTGAAGGCCGGGTCACTGGCGAGCAGCGAGCCGGTAGAGGCAACCAGCCACCAGTGACCGCCGCGCCGCACGGCCGGGGTACCGGCCAGGCGCTCGGTGGTACGGAAGGAGGAAAGCGCGGGGGTACGCGGAGACATAACGCTCCCTGACGAAGGAGGGGAGGAAGAGCAGAGGAAGAGGCGGTGGGCTATGCGGCGACGTCGAAGTCGTCGGCCACTGGGGCGCCGGAGCGGCAGGACCACGGCGAGCAGCCCTCCGGCGAGCCTTGTTCGAGCGCGAACGCCACGTCGGTCGTCGCTTCGTCGAGGTCGGCTTGGCGCTCGGCCCATTCGCGGGCGGTGACGTGATCGATCGGGGCCTCGTTCAGCGGCATCCGGGAACGGTGAAGGAATGCCTGGCCGAGGAGTCGCTTTCCGTCGGCATTCGCGCGGGCGTTGCCAGCCCGGATCGCAGCATCGAACTCCACCACGTCCCGCCACTCCTCCGGCGAGCCGTCGCGCAGGGCTCGCCACTGCGCGTTGCCGTGGTACGGGCACCCCAGACAACTCGACTTCGGCGTTGATCCAAAACCCCGGGCGCGCAGCAGTCGCATGCAATCCGCCCTGGTCAGGCCGAGATCGAGCAGTGGGAAGACGTTGCGCATGTACGCGACGTCGGCGTCCTTCGCCCGGTGGAACTCATCGACACTGATGCCGATCCACTGCTCGACGAAGACGCCCTTGGGTATCCGCTTGGGGTAGGGGTAGCCGAGTAGCGCGCGGATCTGTTTCTTGATCGGCTTGACCTTGTACTCCCCCGTGCACTGCCTACGTGACATCCCGGCCCCGCCGTCCGGGTTGAGGATGTGCAGGGGCATGCTGGCGAACCGGTGGTTCGGGTCGAGCGCGTCGTTCCTGATGTTGCCGGAGGACACCCGAAGTATCGGGATCCCGGCGGGGCGCGCGATCTCCCGCTCGATCCGGTCGAGATGTTCGTAGACGGCGCGCGGCTCCCAGCCCGTGTCGGCGAAGACCGCGAAGTCGAGCTTCGGCAGGCGGCCCTCGGCGGCCAGGATCAACAGGCTGCTCGATTGGACCCCGGCGCCGAGCGAGAGCACCCTCAGCGTCGGCGAGCCGGTGGTGCCGGAACGGCTCGGCCTGGAGCCGCTGTTGGGCTCGGAAGCGGTGCCCCTTGAGCGCTTGGCGGGATTGTGGCGTTGAGCGGTGTCCGGGATGGAAGGAGGCATGCGGAAGTCCTTCTGAGCGCAGGGAGGGATGGAGGGAGCAGGGAGGGATGGGAGAGAAAGCGGCGGCGGAGGGTTACCGGCTGCGGCGGGGCGCGGCGGCCGACGCAGGGCGAGCCCCGGTTGACGCCCGCGCAGGGCTGGCCGCGGTGGCGCTGGGCGGCCGGGCGGGAGATGTCGCGGTGGCCGCATGGAGCCGGGAGTTGCTGGGCGCCTGTGCCCGACCGGGTGCCGGCGCGAGTTCGATGCCTGTCCCGGGGCCGGTGGTGCGGGCGGCTTGGGCGGTGTCAGCGAAGCGGCGCCAGGCATACTCGGATCGGTCGCGGGCCCAGTCGTCGGCGCGGGCGACGAGGGCCGGGGCGAGGGCGCCGACCTCCGTCTCGGGAACGGAGCCGAAAGCGAGCAGCTGTCCGCCGTCCGACCACAGGTCCAGGTACCAGTCCTCGCCGACCGGGTACGCCTTCACATGGGCGCCCGAACTGCCGGGCTGGTAGGCCCAGAAGCCCCCGAGGTCGGCCCAGCCCGGTCCGGCAAACGGCGGGTTCGGTGTCGGCGGAGTCGGCTTGGGGGTGCCCCGGTCGGCCACCGCGAACAGGTCGGTCGGGGCTTCGTCGTTGAGCGCGTTCTTGACCAGCCGGAGCACGTCGTCGCCGTTCAGTCCCTGCCGGCCGTCCAGGACGCCGACAACGCGGTGGATGGCGCGCAGCGTCTGCCGGGCACTTTCGGGATCGTTGAGTTCCGCGGGATGGTTCGGGGCGTTACGCAGCTGGAACTGGACGCGGTCGGCGGCCTGGCGCAGTCCTTCCACCTGCCGCGGTCCGGGCCGGTCGGGAAGGTTCTCGATGCGGTAGAGGACCGCGTTGAACGGGCGCATGTACTCGTTCACCGCGCGGTGGGCGTAGCGCTCGGCGTGGTCGCTGAGGGCCCGGGTTGCCGCCTTCCGAACGGCGTCGTCATGCTTGCGCAACTCCGTGAGCAGGCCCATGTAGCGGTCGCGGGTGTCGATCTGCTCGCGCAGCACCGACTCGTACGCAGCGTTGAGCAGTTCCAGGTCCGACAGATCGGCGACCGGCACGTCGGCGGAGGCGTACTGCTCGCGCAGGGAGGCCACACGCTCGGCGGCGGGCTTGCTCCAGACGCTCATGCCACGGTCCCGAAGTCGTCACGACCCAGGGACTTCGACAGGGCGCGTTCGGTTATCGCCTTGGTGGCGCGGGCAGAGGCAGCGCCCAGGGGACCGGCGTTCGGCTCCTTGTACCAGGGCTTGAGATTCAGCAGCGCCGGTCGGATGCCGGTAGCCAGGAGCAGTGCGGTGCCCTTGGGCAGGGCCCGGATCGCGTCGGCCGGAAGGATCCGCTCCTGCCGCATCGAAACCGACCTGGACTTACCGGACTCGCTGTGCGAGACGGAGACGGTCTGCACATCGTGGTCGCCCACCAAGCGCGAGAGCTTGTCCGCGAAGTCGGCGTCGTCGATGCCCGAGCCGATGAGCTTGACGGTCGCCGCCGACCACAGGGCATCCATCCCGGCCTCGCCCCACACCCGTACGCCCTGGCGATAGGACTGCAGGATGGTGACGGGGATGACGCCACGGGAGCCGAGGTGGGAGTACAGGTCGGGCAGGTCCTGGATCTTGCAGACGTTGGCGGCCTCGTCGAGGATCGCCAGCAGGGGCGGGTCGAGGCGTCCACCGTCGCGCTCGGCCTGGATGACGGCGGCGCGCATCACGGCGTCGGCGGCTGCGGCGATGATCGCCGAGGCGGAACCGCCACCGTCCTTGGACAGCAGGAACAGCGTGTCGCGACTGGTGGCGAACGCCTCCGGCTTGAACTCGGGCAAGTCCGGTGCGGGGGTGACCCAGGCGGCGATGGCGGGGTCGAGGAGACAGGCGGCGTACTGGCGGGCCGTTTCGAAGATGCCGTCGCGGGTCTCGACCGCGCCGGCGACGGTGCCCTGCAGTTGCGCGGCGACCGCGTCGAGCCCAGCGTCGACCAGGATGTCGATGGGCGTGCGGTCGGCTGGAGATGCGAGCCAGGCGAGAACATCGGTGATGGGCCGCCGGTCGCGGGCGGAGGCCAGGAACAGCGCCGTCAGGGTGTTGGCGGCGGCCGTCGACCAGAAGTCCCCCTGGGAGGACTCGTCCACGCTCGCGGTGACGAAGTGTCCGGCCAGACGCCGGGCGCCGGCGAGGTCATGGGCGTCGGCGAGGATGTCCCACCACACTTCGCGCGGGGCGTGCGCGATCTGCTGCGGGTCCAGCGTCCACACGGTGCCGACTTCGGCGCGGGCGTCGAGGGTGGCGGTATAGGCGTCGCGGGCGGCCTTGTTCGAGGTCAATAGGACCGGGCCGGGGGCGCGGAGGATGGCCGGGATCGCGAGTCCGGAGGTCTTGCCGGAGCGAGGCGCCATGATCGCCAGGAGGACGTCCTCCCAGGAGGAACGTATCTCCTTGTTGCCGGGATTCAGGGTGCCGAGCAGGATGCCCCGGTCGTCGGGTGCGATCTGCTTGGCGTTCGTGTCTTTCAGGCTGGGCCGGAGGTCCTTGGCTTTCGCGCTGATCTCTTTGGGCAGCAGCCCGGAGAGATCACGTTGGTCCGCCAGACCCTTGGGGTTGCCGCGCAGCCGCAACCAGAGCTTTGCGCCGCCGGTGGCGGTGAGCAGGAGCACCAGGGCGGGCAGCACGTAACAAGCGGTGACGACTGTCGGGTGGGGAAGGCGGGGCCAGAGTTGCTCGGGATGGAAAAGCGCGGTCGCGGGTTCGTAGACGGACCATCGGCCCGAACTCGTGACGACAGCGGCGAGATTGCCGGACAGCCAGGCCAGTGAACCGCCGACGAAGCCGAGTCCGGCGATGACGAGCAGGAGATAGAGGAGGGCCTCTGTTCCGGTGGTGGTCGAGGGCGTGCGTGAAGGCGCGGATGGCACAAGAGACTCCGGGGACGATGACAACGGAGGGAAGATGGCAGGAGGTGAGTTCTTCTGGCAGTCATCGAGGGCTCCTCGGCGGATCGGGGCGCGGTCGGCGGCTGGGGTGGAAGGGGCAGCATCGGGGCTGCACGAAAGGGGCCGGGGAAGTCAGCGGGCGCGACGGGTGGGCTGGGACCCGGGCTGCGCAGCGGTGCTGCCTGCGACAGCACCTTGCCCACCGCCAGCGGGAGTGTCGCGGGTGGCAGGTGAGATGGCGCGGGCGGCGCTGGCGACAGCTGTTCCGCTGTAAGCGGCGACCTGGGCCTGCCAGTTCCGCTCCTGGGGTTGCTGGGTCGATGAGGTCGGTTCCAGGGCGCGGAAGTCGAAGGCGGCGCTGTCGAGATCGTGGCCAATCTGAGTGAGTTGCTCGGATGCGGCGGTGAAACGGTCGCTCAGTTCGAAGCTGTTGCCCTCTTCGTCGAAGTCGTTGCACTTCTCGGCTGCCGCTTCCATGGCCTCCTGAAGGCGGATCAGGACGCCGTCGGCAGGATCGAGGACCTGGTCCAGGGCGTCGGCCGCCTGTCCGGCGGTGGTGGCAGCGTTGAGCTGGTCGGTCAGGTCGAGCACCGCACGGCCGACGGTGTAGCGCCCGAGGGGATCGGTGGGGGTGGGCCCCTGCGGCGGATCCGGGTCCAGCTGTGGGTCGACGTCGACTCGGTAGCGGGCCGCCCGAAGCATCTGCGCCGCGTACCCGGCGACGGCCTTTCGTTCGTCGGTCGAGCTGGCCAACGGCATCCGGTGGCGCAGGCCGTGCCAGTCGTTGATCTCGGTGAATCCGGCCCGGCGCAGCAGGGTGGCGGCCAGGGTGTCGGCGCCGCGGGCGCTGACCCGGCCGCTGGGCTCGATGGCGATGGTGATCAGGGGTTCGGGCATGACAGCTGCTTTCGGTCGAAGGGCGTAACGCGGCCAGAGAGTGGAGGATCCGGGGAAACGGGTGCTTGGCCCGGCCGGATCGGGGTGGTAGTGAGCCCGGCGCCGGGCGCTACGCGTACGGGTTCTCGGTGGGCCGGTCGTCGTTGGTGGCGGCCTGCAGAAGTTCGGGCAGGTCAGCGGGCTCGGCCTCCGTCTGATCGATCCACCACCCAGCCCTTGTTACGGTGCGGGCAGCGTCTTCGACGGCCTCCCACTCGGGCTCCGTCGCGTCGCCTTCCAGCACGAGAGCGGTGTAGGCGGCGGACATCAGCTGGTGACGGCATCGGCTGGCCCAAGCCACTGCGCGGTCGGTTCCGTCGAGTGGTGGCATGCGGTACTGCTCGGCCCAGGCGTCGGCCGCGGCCTGCTCCTCGGCACGCTTGTTCTTCAGCCACGTGGCCTTCTCCTCGGCGTCGTTGTCGCGACTGGCCATCCAGCAGTCGGAGCACGCGCGGCCGGCCAGCCAACGGGCGTAGCCGGCGCGGCGGTCGGCTGGACGGTCAGACAGATCGACGATCTTGGTGTGACCGCACGCGTGCTCGATGGTCCACTTCGTCTTGACGGCCATGGGGATGTACTCCTTCGCGAGGTGGTGAACGGGCGGGGGTCGGTCAGCGCGTACGAGCGGGACCGGGTGGCGGTGGGGCAGCTACCGGGGACGGCGGGATAGGTGAGTGGCCCGGTCGGTGCGGGGAGGCGGCCACGGCCGCCTGGGCACGAGCCCCGTACCTGGGCAGGAAGTCTTCGTACGGTCGGGCGGGAGTCGCGGCCAGCGGTGGGGCGTCGGCGGGGATCACCTCCGGCATGACCGCCAGGTCGCCTTCGACGTCGGCGATCCGGTAGCCGAGGAAGGCCACATGGTTGGCGATGGTGTGCAGCCGGGAGCCGAGTTCGCGCCCGGCGTCGGTGTCCAGGCGCTCGCACCACGTGGCCGTGGCGCTGATGAGCTGCTCCAGCTCGCCCATGGCACCGAAGTCTTCGTCCAGCAGTTCTTGCAGGATCTCGGCAGCATCCATCGCACGGTCGACCGCGTGCAGCTCGGCGGTCAGCGCGGTCAGAGACTGCGCAGGGACAGCGTGCCGCGCGGGCGTGCCGGGAGACTGCGGAACGGGCGGGGGCACCATGAGGCGCGGGTCGGTTGCCACCGACAGACCCGCGTCCTGCAGAACGCGTGCGGCACCGGTCGCCGCACGCAGGACCCGGTTGTACGGGGCGTCCCTTGGCAGGAAGTACAGCCCCGATTCCGGGTGCTGGCGGAAGTGATACTTGCGCAGGACCTGCTCGGTATGAGGGTTGCCGACGGCGACTTCGGCGACGACACCGAGGTCGGGATGAGGGCCGAAGGAAATGTGGGGTTCGAGGTGCACGAAACGCGCTCCTTATATATGTCGGGCTGTTATCGGCTGAGGGTGGGCGAGGCACAGGGAGACTGGGGCGAGCGGTACGGCGCGGGACTGTTGGTTGTCGCAGGCTTGGAAGTGGCGGAGCGCGCGGGAGAGGCGGTGGCGGCGGCGCGAGCCCGGCTGTTCTGCGGAGAGGGCGCCGTGGCCGTCGACCGCGGTGGCAGCGGGCTGTCGAGGTCGAGGAAGTCGGCGCCGGTGAAGCCGAGATCTACGCTCAGCTCGGTGATTTTGTGACCAAGGTGCCGGCAGACGCGGGCGAGGTCTGCGCCCTCGTCGCCGAGGCGCCGTTCGCACCACTCGGCGGTGCTCTCCAGCAGCTGGTGCAACTCCGGGAGGGCGCCGACCCGATCGTCCAGGAGGTCGTCGAAGACATCGGCGATGTCTGTCGGATGCTGCGCCTGAACGATCCGGGACGTCAGCGCACGGATGCTGGAGACGGGCAGCGGCTCCTGCAGATGGGGGTCGGCGGCGACGCTGTACCCGATGGCTTGCAGGTCGCGGATGAGCTGAACTATCGCGCGGCGGTCGGCACCTTGAGGGAGGACGAAGATGTCCAGCTCCTTGTGGTGGTCGAATCCTGCGGCGTGCAGCGCGGCTTCGGCTTGCGGCAGTCCGTCGGAGACGGCCGCCACGGTTCCGAGGGTGGGGTGAAGACCGAAGGCGACGTCAGGCTCGTTTGCCATCGCAGTGTGCTCCTGGGGTTCTGGGAACGGGGATGCTGATCAGCGGGAGCGGTGCCCTGGAGCCCGTAGTCCGGCAGCCGGTGGCGCGGCCAGAGGGCGGCTGCCCGGGGTGTCGGCCGCCGTGCAGACCGGGTGGTGCAGGACTGAGCGCGCGGGAGAGACAGCGGTGGCTGCCCGTGCTCGCGGCTCCGTTGGCGGCACCGGGCGGCCATTGCTGCGGACGTAGGCGAAGGTCGCGAGTGCACGGTCGGTATCCGCGTGCCGACTCTCCACGTACCGCAGGTCGCCCTCGCCGTAGAGGAGGACGCCCTCGCCCGTCGCCGGGTAGGTGCCTACGGCGCGCAAGGTGCCTTCCGGATCTCGCAGTTGGTCGAGGAGGACCAGGCGGCTGGAGGCGATGTCGGAGGCGAGGGCGCGAGCGTGTGCGTACGGCCCGGACAGAGACTTGGCGGGATCGCGGTGGTGGTTCTGGGTGGGACGGGGTGGCTGCGGGGCGGGCTCGAAAGCAGCGTCGACGGCCACTTGGTAGCGCACGATGCGCAGGCTCTGTACGGCCTGGCGGGTGCGGCGGATCCCGTCCCGTTCGGGCTCGGTCAGTGCGTACAGCTGGCGGCGTCCGGGAACGGGCTCGAAGCCGACGCGCCGCAGGACGTGGTCGATGACTGGGGTGTTGTGCCGGTTGGAGGCCACGATCCCCAGGTCCGGGTGGTGGCCGATGACTATGTGCGGGTCGTCCATGAGGGTGTCTCTTCTGGCATCGGGAAGGTCAGCGGCGGCGCGGCTGGGTCGGTGCGGCTGCCGGCGGGGCGGAGACCGCCAGGACGGTGGTGGATGGCTCGGCTACGTGTTGCAGGTAGGCCGTTCGGTCAGGGAGGGGCGGCATTTCAGCGCACACGGCGCGGTGCCTGCGGGGCTGCCGGAGGCGAGGGCTCGGCCTCATCGGAGCCGGGGCTGGATGGGGCAGGGCCCGTGGACGTCCGCGCCTGGGCGGCCTGAATGCGCAGGAGCCACTGGGGTACGGGACGACGCTGGCGGTCGTCGGGGAGGGCGAGCAGCGCGTCGGCGGTGTGATGGATGCCGACGGTGGCGTCGAGCAGCGCGCGATTGGCCGCGCGTAGCCGCTCCGCCAGTGGCGGGGCGCCGAGTCCGTCGACCCAGAAGCCAGCCTTCTCCACCACTTCGCGGAGTGCTGGCAACATGCCGATCTTCTCGTCGGCGAGGCCGTAGAGGAGGACAGCGACCTCGACGGCTTCGTCGGCGTGGACGATCTCGTCGATCAACGCGCTCAGGGTCTGGTTGTAGGCGTCGTGCGTGACCACGAGGGGCGGCGTGGCGGTGCCGGGATTGCGCAGGCGCAGTGATGGGTCGATGACCACCGGGTAGCGGGCGGCGGTGAGCATCTCGTAGGCGAAGGTGGCCTTTTCGTTCTCGTAGTCCTCGCCCATGTCGTAGGGGAGCCGGTACCAGGACTGGCGGATCGAGGACTGGGGGATGAATCCGGCCCGTTCCAGGAGCGTGGCGGCGAATGCGTCACTGCCTTCTGCGGTGACGCCGCTGGTGGGATGGCGGGCGATATGGATGGTGGGGGTGGGCTCGGGCATGTGTTGGCCTTCTGTGGCGTGGCGGGCGGTTCGGCGCAGATGCGTGGCGTGAAGGGGTGTGGCCGAGGATCCGGCCGTGTAGGCGTTTGGCGAAGCCGGGAAAATGCGGTAGAGCGGCGCTCAGCGGGCGCGGGGCGCGGACGTGGCTGAGAAACCTTCAGCTGCAGTGAACTCGGCGCTTTTTGCATGCATCCGGGCGTCCGTGTCGAAGAGTTCGAGTTCGCGCGGATGGAGGAGGTGCTGCGTGATGAAAGATCGACCCGCGACCTTCCACAGGCCGCGTCCCTTGGTGAGGGCGGAGACGGCTTGGGTCTCGACGCCGGTCAGGCCCAGGAGGGTAGCGGCGGTGGCGAGTTGGTCTGCTTCCTGGCGATAGATGATCCGTGTGGAGCAGTCGGTCAGCAGGCCCTCGGCGAGTGCACGGCCCCGTGATCCGGCGTCGCCCGCGGTCAGCAGGTCGGAGAGTCGGTGGATCACCATCAGGTTGGCGATGCCGAGTCCTCGGGACAGCTTCCACTGCGACTGCATGCGCTCCAGCAGGGCGACGTGCCGCATGACGCGCCAGGCTTCGTCGTAGATCACCCAGCGCCTACCGCCGGTGGGATCGGCGAGGGCGGCCTCCATCCACGCTGAGGCGCAGGTCATGGCGAGGACGAGGGCGGTGTCGTCGCCGGCGCCGCCGAGCCGGGACAGGTCGATGGACAGCATTGGCGCGGCCGGGTCGAAGGTGACTGTGGAGGGGGCGTCGAACATCCCCGCCAGGTCACCGTGGACGAGACGGCGCAGGGCGTGCGCGAGGTCTTCAGCGGCCTGGCCCAACCGCCCGGACAGCTCGCCGGTGGCCGCGTCGAGCCGCGCCGGTGTGCCCAGAACGTGGGCAATGTCGCCGAGCAGCGGGGTAGCGCCGGTGGCCTCGGCGGCAGCGACGACCTGGTCGAGGGCGATGTCGAGCGCGGTGTGCTCCATCGGGTGCAAGTCGCGGCGCAGGACGGTCCGGGCGAGGGAGCCGAGCAGCAGCAGGCGTCGCTTGCGGACCTCGCTCTTCCAGTCCTGTTCGCTGATGCCGTATGGCTTAGCAGGGGCGTCGAGCGGGTTGAGCCGTCCCGGGAGGCCGGGGCCGAGGGCGATGGTGCTGCCGCCGATGGCTTGGGCGATGGCTGTCCACTCGCCCTTGGGATCGCAGGGGACGTAGATGCGGTAGCCGAAGGCGACGGCGCGTACCGCGAGGGACTTGGCGAGGGCGGACTTGCCCATGCCGATGATCCCGGCCAGCAGGATGTTCGGATTGGTGAAGCCCTCCAGACGCCCGTACAACGCGAACGGGTCGTAGGTGAACGCGGCTTCGGCGTGGACATCGCGGCCGATGTAGATGCCCTGTGCGCCGAGTCCGCCCTCGGCGAGGAAGGGGTACGCGCCGCTGGCGGTGGCGGTCGTCATCCGGTGTGCGGGCAGTTTGAGGAGTCCGCCTCGGGCGGAGGCGGGGCCGGGCCTTCCCGAGGTGGCGTAGGTGGCCCGCAGGTCCGGATCGGCACCGGGAGCGGTGGGGCGGGTCTCGGGCCGGGCCGCGTGGCGGGCGGTGTGGCGGGCGGCGGCGAACTCCTCCCGCGCGGCGCGGGCGGTGGCGCGGCTGGCCTTGCGCGGGGTGAACAGGGGGCTGGCGCTGGCGCGCGTACGGATCGCCATGGGCGAGAACTCCTCGGGCGGTGGTCAGTGGCGGATGAGGCCGGTGAACGGGTCGTGCAGCTCGGCCGGGGTTGTCTGGCGACGGACCCGGGCGGCGGTGGCGAGATGCCGCTGACAGATCGACAGCTCCGGAGCACCCTCGGGAAGACCGGCGCGACACGCCTCCGGGCTGCGCGGTTGGCCGGAGTCGGGGTGGGGTGCAGCGTGGTACGCAGCGTGGAGGTGCTCGGCGGCCTGCCACAGCCGGGTCCGTACGGCGCGCAGGTGGTCGCCCTCGGCCTCGGCGACGACAGCCGTGCGCGTGGTGTGGGCGTCGAACAGGCCGTGCAGGGAGATCAGATGGGCGTGCAGGGAGTCCAGCTCGGTGCGGCTGGCCGCGACCGTTGCGGCGGGGATGTTGATGCTGCGGTGGAAGTCGAGCGCGGCGGTGGCGAACGGTACGAAATCCGGGGCGAGGTCGGGCAGCGGCGGCTGCGGGGTCAGCATGGCGATGCCCTTCGGCAAGGTGCGGGTGAGAGGACGGAGCGCTACGGACGGGCCAGAGGCAGGGCCGCGTTGGTGAAGGCTTCGGCCTGCTGCCAGGTCAAGCGACGCAGATCGACCAGCGCGGCGACGGCGGCGGTCTCGACGGCGGCGCAGGCGGCGTTGAGCTGTTCGTCGCTCTCGGCGGAGACCGTGAGCAGACCGGTCAGGGCGACATCGGCGTGGCCTGCGATCAGCTGCCGCTCGCGCGCCTTGATGTCCGCGTACTCGACCGAGTCCTCCTCGGAGTCGACCTGGCCCTTGCGCTGCCGCTCGGCGGCGTCCGCGATCACGGTGGCCTTCTTGCGCTGGACGTCCTTCAACGCGGCATCGAGGCCCTTCGGCGCGTAGGTCAGTGAAAGGGAGCGGCGCACGCCGGACGCGAACAGCAGCTGGTGCAGGAACCCGGGGCTGGTCTCGATCCGGGGCCAGTTCTCGATCCAGAACACCGCGTGGTGCGCGGTGTCGGTCTGGATCTGGTCGGCCTTCTCCACCAGGACCACGGGTCCGGCGGCGGCAGGGTCGGCCTGCGGGCGCCCGGAGGCCGACCAGCGGTCGAGCGCGGCGGACGCCTCGGGGTCGTACGCGGTGCGCACCACGGCGGCGATCTCGTTGCCGGTGAGCCAGCCGGCGGGGGTGAGTCCGGCGTTGCGGGCCGCCTGGTCGAAGGTTGCCGTCAGTTGGGACAGGACCGCGAAGGCACCGGTGAGTCCTCCTCCGGCCTGGTTGATCAGCCGTCGCGCTGCCTTGAGGTCCAGGGCCAGGGCGACGTACGCCTCGTGCGGCGCGGCGGCGGGACCGGCGGCGGCCAGCAGATCGGCGTAGACGGGGCCGGCGAGGTGGGTGTCGGGGCGGCCGTGGTCCTCCCAGTAGCGGTTGAGCGCGTCGCCGGAGTCCGGGACGGTGCGCTCCAGAACCTGGATTCGGGCGATGTGCCCGGTGCGGGCCAGGGCGGCGAGGGCTCGGCCCCATCCGGCGACGTTGGCGTTCTGGGTGGCCGGGTCGAGGAGGGCGAAGGCCCGGCTGGAGATCTTCACGACGGCGGTCAGGGTCTGCTGATGCGGGTCGTGGACGGCGCCGACGCGGCGGTCGGGGGATGCGACCACGCGCAGGGAGGCGGCGGTGCCGGGCAGGTGCAGCAGGCCCTCGCGGCGCGGCCGGGTGGAGGGCCGGGCGAGCCAGAGCAGCTGGCCGCGGGCACGGCGCAGGGCGTACCGGAGCACGATGGGGGACCAGTCGGCGAGTGAGCGGCCGTGGTGCCGGGCGAAGACCGCGACCGCGATCACCGCCCACACCGGTAGCAGCTTGAGGGCCCCGGTGACGCCGGCGGTGAGCAGCACCGCGAGAAGCAGTAGACCGGTGGCGGCCACGACGACGAGCTGGGCGGCGGTCAGGCCGAGCAGCACGCCGCGCCGGGAGCGGTGCGGGAACTTGACCGTGGCCGGGGCCTCGGCCGGTGAAGTGTCGGAAAGCATGGCGAAGCCGTCCTTGAAGCGAGATGCAGAGACAGAAGGAAGGGGGCGGGCCGCCGCCATCGAGGCGGCCCACCCCGTGTGAGCCCAAGGGCTAGGAGCGCGATCCGCCCGGCGGGTTGGGGTAGACCCATTGCTGCGGTGTCGCCGAGCCCTGCGGAGAGGGACCGGTGCCGGACGAGGCCGCTCCTCCAGATGCGGCCGGAGGCCGTAGCGGAGTCGGAGAACCCTGGGGTTGCGGGCCCGTGGTGGCCTCGGCTGCCGCGGAGCCCGACGCCGCCGGGGCGTTCGCCACGGTCTGCTGGCCGGGGCGCTGGATCAGCGGCTGGCCCCGGTCTCCGTCGGTCGGCGGGCGCTTGATGAGCGGAGTGCCCTTGTCGCCGGTGGCGTTGGGGTCCTCGCCGTAGCGGAACCGGACCTGCTTCGGCGTACCGGTGCTGCTGTTGCCGCCGGTGGGGTCGATTCCGGAGGCGACCCCGCCCGAGCCCATGCCCGGCACACTCGCCGGACCCTGCGGAGCGGGAGTGCCGGTGCCGGCTTGGACCGCGAGCTGCCCGGCGGTCTTGGCCCCGCGGGCGGCGGTGACGACGCCGGAAGCCCCGGAGCGGTGCAGGTCCTCACCGCCTGCGCCGTCGGCGGCCCAGTGCACGAACTTGTATGTGGCGTACGGGGTGAGCATCACCAGGGCGAGTACGACGATGCCGGCCATCGCGTCCGACAGGGCGGACAGCCCGTCCTTCGCATCCGCCTTGCCCATGGCCGAGACGCCGGTCAGGAACACGATCGTCATCAGCAGCTTCGAAACGACGAGCGTGGCGGTGGCCTCGATCCAGCCGCGCCGCCAGCGCTTCGCCACCTCCCAGCCGCCTCCGGCCCCGGCGAAGACCGCCAAGGTGACCAGGATCAGGATGCCGACCTTGCGGAAGACCATCACTCCCCAGTACATGAACGCGCCGATGGCGGCGCCGAGGGCGACCGTTGCCTGGACCAGCCAGCCCAGTCCTCCCAGTTGCCCGAACTGGCTGACAAAGACCACGCGACGGACCGCGTCGGAGATGCTGCTCTTGGCGAGGGTGAACAGGCCGTCCGACAGGGCATCGACGACGGTCAGAGCGACGGTGGTGAAGGCGATCGCGGTGAAGGCGAAGAAGACGCCCACGATCGTGCCCTTCAGCGCGTCGAACAGCGACTCGCTGTCGCGGCGCCAGGCGGCCCGGATCAGGGCCAGGCAGAAAGTGCCGATGGTGAGGATCAGCCCGATCGGCAGCAGCAGCTCGTAGTTGTCGCGGAACCAGGACGCGTTCAGATTCACCGTGGTGGTGGCGTTGATGCCCTCGGCGGCGAGGTCGGCCGCCGAAGCAGCGAGCTCACCGGTCGACTTGGCGATCCAGGCGCCGATGCCATCGGTGATGGCGTCGCCGACCCCGCTGGTGACGCTGTCGCAGACGCTGGACATCAGCGGCAGTACACAGACGTTCACGGCCATGGCAGATGCCTCCCTTCTTTCTCGTGCAGGGTCAGGGGCTGACGCCCGGAGCGATGCCGGACAGCGCGCAGCGCTCGTCGGGACGGCACTGAACGGCAAGCGTGATCGAGCGGGATTCGGCACCAGCTCCGCCGCCGTCCCAGGCGATGGACTGGGTGCCGGTGACGGTGACCGCGTAGACGTACGCGGTCGTGATCGCTCCCGGGTTCTCGTTGAGCGCGGCCGTGAACGCGGTCGGGATGTGACCCTCACTGATGCGGGCGGTGGCGTACTGGCCGTTCGTCCGCAGCTGCTTCCACAGATCCTTCGTGGGCAACTGGACGGTGACTGAGGACCAGTCGGCGTACTTCTTTTTACTGGTCATCCACGCCTTCAGCCCGGCCAGCTGCTGCGGCTGTGACAGTGTGCGGGTGTCGTAGGACCACAGGGCCTTGGCGAACGCCTTGCCGAAGACCACCGGGTCGGTTGTCTTCGGCGGCTCGGCCACCGAGCCCTTGCCGACGGGCACGGAGGCTGACGGGGACGGAGCAGCGCTGGTCGTTGCTGCCGCTGAGCCGGTCGCGCTCGGGGCGGAGGGCCGGGCCGTCGTGCGGCCATCGCGGGCGAGGTATGCGATCAGCCCGGCGACCGCCGTGAGGACGGCCAGGACCGCGAGCCCGGCCAGTACCCGGCCGCGTACTCCTGATGCGCTGCTCGGGCGTGCGTGCGTGGCGGATCGATTCGCTGGCATCAGTGGACCTGCGAGCCGAGAGCTGAGAAGAACGTGACGATCCCGTTCGCGGCGCCGAGCAGCAGCGCGCAGCCGGCGGCGACCGTGGCGCCCTTCTTGCCGTTGGCCTCGGCCTGGTGCGAGCCGGAGTGGTGGCCCCAGGCCCACACCACGGCGGAGACTGCCAGGGCGCCGACGACGGCGATGATGCCGAACAGGTTGATCGAGGAGATGACGTCCTTCAGGACAGACAGGCCAGGCAAGCCGCCTTCCTTCGGCGTCACACCCGGGTCGTAAGCCAAATAACGGACGTGGTCGGCAAAGTTCATGTGAACTCCAGTTCGAAAATGGGTATGCGGAGATGCCCTGGCAGGGCGGAGCGGAGGGAGGGGGAAGGCGAGGCGACGGCCTCGGAACCGGGGGCTACAGCCCCGGAGTCACGGCGGAGCGCTAGGGGACAAGAAAGGGGCGGCCGGGGGCCGTGCGCTCAGGCGACGATGCGACGCACGGCCAGTACCTGGGACTTCCAGGCCGCGAGTGTCGTGATCCGGACGACGTCACCGGTGCGCGGCGCGTGCACGATCAGCCCGGAGCCGATGTACATCCCCACGTGATCGGGGTCTGCGGCGGTGCCCTCGGTGAACAGCAGATCTCCCGGCTTCACCGCCCCCAGGGAGACGGCTTTGCCCTCCTTGACCTGGGTGTAGGTCGTACGGGAGAGCGTCACGCTGGCGGCGGCGTACGAGCGCTGCATCAGCGACGAGCAGTCACAGCGCGCCATCGGGTTCAGGCCGTGCGAGTCCGTGCACGAGCCACCCCACTGGTACGGGGTGCCGAGCTGGCCGAGCGTCCAACGGATCGCGGTCCGTACCTTGGCAGGCGCGTGGGCGGGAATCTCGTAACCGTCCGGCAGCGCCCCGGCGGGAATCGTGCCGAAGCTGGCGCCGTCCTCCCCACCCTCGGCCGCGCAACCAGAGGAACCGGTGGCGGCAGTCGCCGTGTCGGTCGATTCACCAGAGTCATCCGCGGAGCCCAGGGCCTTCGCGATCGCCGACTGCAGGGCGGTGGCGAGGTCTTCCCACTTGGCGTACGCGTCCGGGTAGCCGGAGCGCTGGACCTCCTGCGCGGCCTGCGCGATGGTCAGCTGCTGCCACCCGTCGACCTTCAACAGATGTGTATAGAACTGCGTTGCCGCGTACACGGGATCCTGGATTTGCTCGGCGGTGCCCCAGCCCTGCGATGGACGCTGCTGGAACAACCCGAGTGAATCTCGGTCCCCGTACGACAAGTTCCGCAGACCGGACTCCTGCAGTGCGGTCGCCAGGGCGGCCACCTGCCCGCGCGTTGGCACCTTGAGCGCGACGCCCGTGGCGACGATGGTCTTCGCGTTCGGTATCTGCTCGGCCGGATTGCTCAGGCCCACGATCGAGACCGAATCGCCCCTACCGCCGTTCAGAATCGACTCCACCTGCCGCGCTACGGCCGCGCTG
Organism: Streptomyces phaeolivaceus; assembly: GCF_009184865.1. Classification (NCBI taxonomy): domain Bacteria; kingdom Bacillati; phylum Actinomycetota; class Actinomycetes; order Kitasatosporales; family Streptomycetaceae; genus Streptomyces; species Streptomyces phaeolivaceus. The sequence goes on from NZ_CP045096.1 coordinate 5,972,136, forward strand.
TCCACAGCCTGTGTACTGCTGGCCGTACATGCCGCCGCATCCTTGGCGGCTACGACAACGAGCGGGGCGGCCAGTAGCAGGGGACCGGTGGCGACCAGGCCCACCATAGCGCCGGTCGTCTTCACGGCCACCGCCGCAATACGAGGCTCTGAGCATGCTGCATTTACAGCTCCTTACTGTGGTGGCGCGGCGCCGATCTCTCGTGGAAAAGGTCACCGGCGCCGCGCCGGTGTGAATCCGAACCCCCGAAGGGGCGTGAGGAATCAGGTATCCAGGGCTGCTAACTCCCGGAAGCGGGTGATGTCATTGGGGCGCGGCAGCCAGCCGCGCTCGTAATCTCAGGCAGCACATCGGAAATGTGTCCCCTCGCTCGTCGATAACACGCCTCAACTGTGATGCGGGGACTGCCGCGTTGGACGGGACAGCACAGAACAACACAGGTCAGTAGGAGTGGAGGCGGGCTCCTTCCTGCGAACACGGCGAGACAGTAGACACGATTTCCGGCCGCACCAAACGACCTCTCGATCCGGCCCGTTCTACGTGCGATTGACGGGCTCTGGCCTCGTTGGGTGCGGCCGGAATTAGCCGCTAACCTCCGGCCCATCAACCGCCCCGAATGGCTGCTCTTGTGCCGCCCGGAGCCACCATTGCGCGACTCCCGAAGGAAAGCGCGCCCCACGACTGAATCCCCGGAAAGCGAGAACTCCCGGATGCCGTACACCCTCCACCGAGGCGACGCACTGACCGTACTCGCCGGCCTCGGCGACGACAGCGTCGATGCCGTGATCACCGACCCGCCGTACAACAGCGGCGGACGCACCAGCTCTGAGCGCACCAGCCGCACGGCGCGCTCGAAGTACACCTCCGCCGACGCCGAGCATCAGCTGGCGAACTTCCCCGGCGAGAACCGCGACCAGCGCTCGTACGGCTTCTGGCTGAGCCTGCTGCTCACCGAGGCGTACCGGGCCACCATCGAATCCGGCGCCGCGCTTGTCTTCACTGACTGGCGGCAGCTGCCGACGACGACGGACGCCCTTCAGGCTGCCGGCTGGACCTGGCGCGGCATCGCCTCCTGGCATAAGCCAGTCTCCCGCCCGCAGCGGGGCCGTCTGAAGCAGTCCTGCGAGTACATCGTGTGGGGCACCAAGGGCCCGGTCGACGCCGACCGAAACCCCGTCTACCTGCCGGGCCTCTACACCGCGAGCCAGCCGAGGAAGGACCGGGTGCACATCACCCAGAAGCCGGTCGAGGTGATGCAGGAGCTGGTAAAGATCTGCCCGCCAGGCGGGACCGTCCTGGACCCCTTCACCGGATCCGGCTCCACGGGGGTCGCCGCGCTGAGGGAGGGGCGGCAGTTCGTCGGGATCGAACTGTCCGACCACTATGCAGACATCGCCGAACAGCGACTGTTGCGCGCGCTGACCCAGGACGACTTCGAACTGGCAGGCCCCGAAGAATGAGACCGGACCACGCCAGACCGCCGCCCCTGAAGGCATGCAAGACGGGGCCGGTGTGCATCGGAACTCCGATGCACACCGGCCCCCGCGATCTGGGTCAGCGGCCTTCGATGCTTCGCCGGACGAGGTCGCCGGCTCTCGACAGGTCCTCGTGTGACCGGATCCGCAGCTCCAGAGGGCCAGTCCCCAGACAACCGATCTTGCGTACGTCGCGGGCGAAGCCCTCGACCAGTTCGACCGTGTCGGGATCGACCGCAAGCCGGACCACGAGGGTGTGGCTGCGTGGCTGGAAGCGGACGGTCGCGACGTTCTTGATCCGTCGGTAGGCGATGTAATGCAGCTGGAACTCCTTCTGCACATCGACATGGGAGATCAGCATCGCGTCGAGGTCGGCGTACAGGTCCCGCAGCGACTGAGGCGACTCGTCGTAGAACTGCCGGACCGACTTGACCGTGGAGCCGGCACCCCCAGGACTCGCCGAGGATGCACTCGTGTTCGTGGGCGTGCCCGGAGTCCGGGACGGTGTTGCGGAGCCCGTCACGGAGGTGACCAGTTGCAGAGCCAGCAGGCCCCCGCCGAAGTCCCGGTAGCTCACGAGGTCGATCCGGCGGCCGATCTCCTCCAGCGCGTTCGTGTCGTGCGACGTGAAGTCTCCGGCGATGCACACCAGGCGCGGGTTGCTCCAGTCGACCGAGCCAGCCGCCTCGTCGCCCAGCCGCTCCTTCACCAGGCTCTCGAACTCGTGTCGGTGATCCCTCAGCCACGACAGGTACGACAGCGCCTGAGTGATCACCGCCTTGCCATTCGAACGCTTGTACTCAATGATCACCGGGTTACCGCACTCGTCCAGTCCCAGTGAGTCGATCCGCCCCCGGTGCCGCGCACCCGTGCCGTACTCGGATGCCAGGAACCGTATGCCGAGCATCGCTTCCATGTTCCGCTCGATCAGCGTCTGCAGGTGCCGCTCCAGCGCCACCGCCGCTCCCGGGATCTCGGCCGCCTGGCCGTCCCGTATGCGGAACAGCTTCAGATCGTTCACTGGCTTCCCCCGTCCGCCTCGATGGCCTCGCACGGAACAATCGATTCCGGGCAGGCGCGTATTCCGGACACTGTGGAAGTAGGGGGCTGGCCACCGCTGTCCCGGCCCCGACGGGAGTCGCGCTAGGGGATCGGACACCTGCGCGATCGGATCCGGACAGCGGCAATGGGCTCTGTATGAGGTTGACTTGATGATCCGTCATCTCCTGTCAGTGGTGCCTGCTACATCAGTAAAGGACGGGCTGTACGAAGGCAGTCCGCTGGTGTGGAGGGGGTCCGTATGGCGTCCAAGGGCAGGCCGGGGATGCACTACCGGCGCGGGGGCTGGGTGAAGAACCCGACGCCGAAGAAGAAGAGCGGTGCGTGGATCGCAGCGGCCGTGGTCGTGGTCCTGCTGTACGGGTGGCTGAACGGTTGCATCAACGGGGACTCCAAGGACGACTCCTCGCCCAAGCCTGCCGCCTCCTCGTCTGTGAACCGGTGAGCCGCCTGATTCCCTGGCCTGGCGTTCCCCGTCCGCGCATGCCACGGGACCGCGCCGAGTGGATCGCGGCCGGGGTGATCCTGGCCGTGGTGGTCCTCGCTCTCGTGCAGTTCGGCTCTCCGATCGCCGGGGCCCTCCTGCGCGCCTGGTACGTGCTGCCCCCGATGGCCGTCGGCGTTGGTGTGACGCTCGTGGTGCGGTGGCAGCGGCGGGCGGCAACTGAGCGGGCCCGTGCCGTCCGGCTGGCGAGCCTGCGGTTGACGCTTGAAGAACTCGACGCGCTGGATCCGACCGATTTCGAACTCGCGGTGCGCGACTTGATGGCCCGCGACGGCATCGCCGCCCGGCACGTTGGGCAGCAGGGTGACCAGGCTGCCGACGTGATCGGCAAGGACACCATAGGGCGCACGTTCGTCGCCCAGTGCAAACACACCACCAGCGGCGGCCGGGTCACCTCCCGCGTGATGTATGAGGTGAACGGTACGGCTGGCCCCGCCCACGGAGCTGACATCGCCGTCGTGGTCACCAACGGGACGTTCACCCGCGACGCACGCGCCTGGGGAGACCGCCACCGCGTCTACTGGATCGACCGGGACCGCCTGCGTCAATGGGCCGAGGACGGGGCCTCCCTGCAACGGACCCTGCGCCTGCCGGCGCGGAGCCGACCCCGATGGCCAGCGAGCGAACCCACAGCCTGAGCGTGAGGAGCCCGTCCGGGTGCAGCACACCGGAGGCCGCACACAAGACCCTTGCCGAAGGGAGACGTATGGCGTTCACCGCCATCCATCCAGAGCACGGACGGCTTGATGCGACCCGCAGCGATCTGGGCTGCGGGCTGGACTGGTCGCAGGTCTACCGTGTCCGGCCCCGCGTCTCACTGACATGCCCCGAGTGCGGCTGGGACGTCCACGCCAAGCGCTCTCCGCGCCGGGCACGATACTTCGCCCACAACCCCGGCAGGCCACCGGACTGCCAGCTGTCGAACGAGTCCGTCGAGCACCACCTGCTGAAGCTGGAACTGGCCACGGTGGTACGAGCCTCCGGCTGGCATGCGGAGCTCGAAGTGCGCGCCCCCGACGGTTCTTGGCGGGCCGACGTCATGGCCTCCGCACCCGACGGAGGCCGCCGCATGGCTTGGGAAGCCCAGCTCTCCCCGATCACCCTTGACGACCTGCGGGAGCGGACCGGCCGGTACACCGACGCGGGCATCGGGGTGTGCTGGGTTTCACCGCGCGACGAGGGCGTGCCATGGCTGGGCGCGGTGCCGGCCGTGCGTGTCACCCCACCCCCGCAGGGCGTCGCTGCGTGGACGGTAGCCGACGGCATCGCGCAGTTCGACGAAGACCGCGGGGCCTGGATCCGGGTGGATGGGACCGAACTTGGCGTCTTCACCCGCTGGGTGCTCAACGAGCAGCTATCGCCTCACCCAATCCTGGCGCGGTATCGCCGTATCTACCTCACACGCGGCGGCGCCATGGCCCGTCGCGGGATGATCTGGACGACGGCACGCTCCACCGCCGCCGAGGCCCGGCACGAGAAGAAGCGGCAGCGGCAAGAAGCATGGAAGCGGGAACAGCAGCAGCGGGAGGAGGAAGCGGAAGAGCGCAAACGGCAGGAGGAGGAAGCCCGGCGGCAGGAAGAAGAACGCCGTCGCAAGATTGAGCAGGAAGCCGCCCAGGCCGAGGCGCGCGAGCGGCATCGGCTGTTGATGATTGAGCTGGAAGCCGAGCGCAAGCGTCGGGAAGCTGAGCGGCGGGAGAAAGAAGAGCAGGCCCGGCAGGCCGAGCAGGAACGGCTGGAGAGAGAACGTCAGGAACGAGAGGCCGCTGCGCGGTGGTGGGCGGAGCTGTCCGTCGAGCAATGGCGGGAACTGGTCGACGCAGTGGCCGCGCTGTCGCTCAAGGAGAAGTCTGCCAGAGCGGCGCCTCGCGACAACCAGACTGTCGTGGAATACGCCTACGGTGTTCCGTTGTACGCGGCCGGCAGGCTTTACGGTGTCGTGCGCCCTTATCCCGCCTCCGTGCCCCGATGGTCCTTTCACCGATCGACACGCGTCTTCGTCCGGAACGCGCGTGAAGCGGAGCTCGTCATCGAGCAGGGCGTGGACGCTGCCAATGTCGTCCACTTCGACTTGCCCGACTACGAACAAATGCACCTGTGCTGACCCAGCCGGGCGCGGGCCGTCATTCGAAGGGGCAGCGGATTCTGTGATCGCCGGACGCGAACCATCTCTGTGTGTCACCGTGCGATTGCGCTGTGAAGCCGCACCCACCCTTTGAGGAGCACGATGCCCACACCCACCCACGAACAGAGCACGGCCGTCGATACCTTCCGGCGCGGGGACCACCTGGTCCTGCAGGCCGGCGCTGGAACCGGGAAGACGACGACGCTGGCGATGCTTGCGGCCAGTACGACCAAATCCGGCCGGTACATCGCGTTCAACAAGTCGATCGCGAGCGACGCGGCCCGCAAGTTCCCCAGCAACGTGCGGTGCAAGACCGCGCACTCGCTCGCCTTCGGCGCCGTGGGCCACAAGTACGCGTCCCGGATGGATGCGCCCAGGGTGCCTGGCTGGAAGACCGGCGCCTCCCTGGGCATCGCCGTCAACATGCGTATCCGCATCGGCGAGCGGAACGTCACCAACAAGGCGCTCTCGTACACCGTCCTGCGGACCGTCACCCGCTTCTGTCAGTCTGCGGACAGTGCCATCCAGCGCCACCATGTCCCGCGCCTGCGCGGCATCGAAGCCGAACACCTGCACGCCCAGCTCGTAGACGTCGTGCTGCCGTACGCCAACCAGGCGTGGAAGGACGTCCAAAACCCCCAGGAAGGCGTCGTCCGCTTCGACCACGACCACTACCTGAAGATCTGGGCCCTGACCGAACCGAGGATCCAAGCGGACTTCCTGCTGCTCGACGAGGCCCAGGACACCAACCCCGTTGTCGAAAAGATCTTCAATGCCCAGCGCAACCACACCCAGCTGGTGATGGTCGGCGACTCGGCCCAGGCGATCTACGGCTGGCGCGGTGCCCGGGACGTGATGAGTGCCTTCGATGGCACCCAGCTTGCCCTGTCCCAGTCCTTCCGCTTCGGCTCCGCGCTCGCCGAGGAGGCCAACCGGTGGCTGCACATCGTCGAATCCCCGATCCGGCTGACCGGCACCTCGGCGATCAACACCCGCCTGGAACGCGTCCAGGAACCGGACGCGATCCTGTGTCGGACCAACGTCGGCGCGATGCTCGAAGTCATGCGCCTGCTGGAGGAAGGCCGTCGCGTCGCCCTCGTCGGCGGCGGCGAGGCTCTTCGCGCCCTTGCCAGAGCGGCCCGCGACCTCAAAGCCGGCAAGCGCAGCACCCACCCCGAGCTGATCCTCTTCGAGTCCTGGGGCGAGCTCCAGGAATACGCCGAATACGACCCGTCCGGCCGTGACCTGCTGCCGTTGGTCGACCTCGTCGACGAACACGGCGTCGACGTCATCCTCGACGCGGTGGACAAACTCTCCGTCGAACGGGGCGCTGAGATCGTGGTCTCCACCGCCCACAAGGCCAAGGGCCGCGAATGGGCTTCCGTCCGCATCGGCGAGGACTTCACCGAGCCGATGGATCAGGAAGAGACGGACGAGAACGGCGACCCTCTGCCTGGCGACATCGACGACGCCGAAGCCCGCCTCGCCTACGTCGCTGTCACCCGAGCCCGCCACCGACTCGACATCGGCGGTCTGGGCTGGATCAACCAGCACCCCGACGGCAACCCCGGCGGGACACCTCCACGTCAGGACCCCGAACCCCCCTCGCCCTGGGACACATTGGGGCCCTCTGCGAACTGAGACGCCACATCAAGGTGTGCCCGTCGGCCACGGGCACACCTCCACGCGCTGTTACGGCGTCACTGGTTCAGCCAGCCTCGTAAGCAACAGGGCCCTGCGCCACCGTGCGCGCAACGGCAAGCGGCGATCCTCGTATGAGGCCCCTTTCCACCGGTGAGCGGCCAGGCAAGCACCGATCAGCAATGTCAGCGGGGGCTTTTACAGTGGGTGACGTGACCGACCTTCCCGAACCGCAGCCGACCGTCGATGACCTCTCCAACCTCATCCCGGCAGTCATCCCAGACGACGAGGCCGATCCCGAACTGGTGACCATCGGTGAGCGCTATTGGGCCTTGGCCGGCTTCGCCCCGGATTACGGCACACCCGTGTGGTGCGAGAAGACCAAGGACATCGACACCGCCGGTTGGGGTCACCAGATTTACGTCGTCGCGGCGGCCGGCGTACGGGCCGTTGTCCCCGGACGGAAGTGTCCCGAATGCGGAGGGCCGCTCAGTCTCGCTTCCCGGACCGCTTTCCAGCAGGTCTGCGACGGCAACGACCCCGCCTGCGTGGAGTGCACCGAATCGCTCCTCCTCGCGGTACGTGCCGTCCTTGATCCTGCACGCAAGGCCAAGCGGGAAGCGGCCAAGGCCAAGGCACAGGCACAGCAAGCCGTCGACGAGGCCCGCGCCAGGTGGCAGCAGGTCCAACAGGAGACCGTCGCGAAGCAGTACGCGGCCGTCTTCCCGTCGGAGCACACCACACTGCCCGTTGTTGGAGTTCGGGACATGATCGGCGCCCTTGCGCTGCTGCGCTACGCGCCCTCCACGTCGCCCATCTCCGAGATCAGCGCATGGCCGGACCCGCTGCACCCGGACACCAGCAAGATCGGCTCACTCCTGGGGGCGCTGGTGCGAGCGGGCCTGCTGAAGATTCACCCCTCCAGCCCCGTCACAGCCTTCGTCTGGGTGCCGGAGACATTCAAGGATGCCCTAAGTGAGGCTGAAGGTGATCTGTGCGCGGTTGCCACGCCAGAGCTCACCAGCAACTTCTATCCGCTGACGGCCCGGTATTACGCGCCCTACGGCACAAGCCCTGGGAAGGCCGTGGAGACACTCGACTCCCACCTGGCCTCCGCTCTGGACCCGGCCGGCATGACCGCAGGGCACCACGACGACCTCTTGGCCGTTGCCCAGGAGCTCATCGCTGAGGAAGCCCTGCGCTACTTCTCGAACCGGCTGGCAGAAATCCATCTCCCCGCTGTCCCGGAGAACCACTCCGCCCGTCTCAGCGAGGCGGCCTACAAGCTCGCCGAGCACCGAACGCTCGGCGAGATGTACAACCTTGTCTGGCGGGCGACCCGGGCAGCAGCCGAAGCCGCGCAGAAGAACCCTCGGGCTCCGCGCCCCCACATGAGCACTCATGCCACCAACCAGTTCGAAACCCATGCCCACCGCGCGGTCGCAGACCCAGACTGGGAAATCAAGCCGTTCAACGAGATTCCAGGCCACGGCCCGGCGGCTATGACCCGGGCGCTCTTCTACAACGTCCTCGACAGCAGCCCGATCGACACTAGCCTCCCTCAGATCAAAGAAGCTCTACCCCCTCCCATCCCGTCGACCGCAGAGAAGCCCTCCGCTCCGTCGGACGACGATCAGCTGACCATCACGATTGAGTGGCTCGATGCCTACCCCAACAGCTGGAATCCCGAGGATGTCCCCGCTGCGCTCAGCATCCTCAAGGAGAAGCGGGAGGAGACCCCGGAATGGCACTTCGAGGGCAAGATCCTGGCCCGCGGAGCGGCACAGCTGCACCGCCTCTATGAACGGCTCGCCCCCACCATCGGTACGAGACAGGCAGCCCTGGCTGTGCTCGGCGCCACGGCTATGCTCGTCCACCCGGTGACGCTCAAAGACAGCTCGCTCACCAACGGTGAGTGGATCTTCGGCAGACTCAGCGGCCTCCTCCTCGGCATCCCAGAGGCGGACTCCGACGACGAAGACGACGCCTGACAAGGGTGACGTCGCTTTCCGGTCCTCCGGCTCGTTCTACCTGGTGGCCTTGCTACGCAGCACCACCAAGGAGAAGCCAGAGATGAATGAGACCCTCGCCGGCCAGAACGGAAGCGAACCAAGCATGGAGCAGAGCGAAGCTGTCCGGCGGGCCGGCGAAGAGCTCCTTCGTGTTGGTGGCGATTGCACCACCCGAGCGGAGCTTCTCGACTACATCGCTGAGTTGGCACATGTCGCCTCCGCCATCCGATACGGGTTGATCAATGCGGCGTGGCGGGCGTTGCTCGGTGGCGGCGCGCCTCTTGACCAGCGCCCGGCGACAGGAGAGGTCGAGCGTGTGCTCTCGCTGAGGGCTCCAGGCGCGGACGACAGACACCCAGCTGAATCCACTTTCATGCATGCGACGGCCGACGCCCTGAAACTCGCGGAGTGCCTTGGCCATGTGATGGAGACAGCGTGGACTGCTGGGATCAGCGACGAGACACGCATTGCCGTCGGCGAAGCTCGCGGCCGAGGTAAACGTGACACGGTGAACCGGGTCATGCAGGCCGTCAAGGACGGTCTCCATGCGTCCCTTCCCGCTGACCTCGTCGAGGAGACAGCGGCAGCGATCGCGAATGCCATGCGCAGTCCCCAGAAAGACAAGAAGGACTCGGCCAGCTCTGCGCAGGATCTTCATTCGGGCCTCTGACCTGGGCAATTGCCCGCTTGCTTGGGCCCGAACCCGATTTCCCGAGGCTGGCCTTGACGCAGGGCTCATCCGGTCAGGTCCCCTCGGTCGCGTGATGGGCGCGGATCGCGAGTGTTATAGAGGGGAGCGGGCCGCTCCGGCTGGAGGTACGGGCCCGAGCTTTTCCCATGGTGAAGAAGGCGCGTTTGGGGCGGGACCGTTACCCAGGCCGCCGTCGGGGTGATCGTTGATCCAGCCGAGACCGCCTGGGTCGAGTTGGCGGCGAGCTCGGGTGACAGCGACGTAAGCCAGGCGGGCCTCTTCCAGGTTGAGTTCCTTGGGCAGGGGGTTGCCCTCTTCGTCGAACTCGTTGCTGGGGGCAGGCTCGAAGTCTGGCGCGATCCGTACGGATGGCCATTCGCGGCCTTTGGCCTTGTGGGCGGTGGAGACGATGATTTCCGCCTGGGCTTCCGGGCTGAGGCGATGTACGGCGTCCAGGATGACTTCGACGCCGTGCTCGTCGATTACGTCGACGAGGGGCAGCAAGTCCTGTCCGGACGGATCATAGGTGGCGTACTCCTGCAACTCGCCCCAGGTTTGGAAGAGCACAAGTTCGGGGTGGGTTGTGCGGCGCCCGGCTTTGAGATCAGCCGCAGCGTTGGCCAGGGCCGCCAGGGCATCGCCGCCTCCTACCAGAGCGACCCGGCGGTTGTTGTCGAGCAGATCGAGGATCTCCATCATGGCGCCGACGTTGGTGCGGCACAGGATCGCGTCGGGGTTCTCGACCGGCCCGATGAGAGTGTCGATGTCTGGGGTGCCCTGCAAACGGATCGGTGCTTCCACGATCGCCAGCCAGCGGTTGGCTTCCTCCGCCAAGGCTGGGCCGAACCGGAAGGACTGCGAGAGGGAGAGCTGGTCGCCGTCGAAGTCGGTCATCACGTCGCGTGCTCCCCGCCAGCCGTAGATGGCCTGGGCGGAGTCGCCGACCATGACCAGCTGGGCGTGCATGCGCTGGTTGGTGAAGACCTCCTCGATCACCGGGTTGGTGTCCTGCGCTTCGTCCAGGAGCAGGTAGTCGGCATGGATCTTCGGCTTGGCCAGGGCCCACATTTTCAGGTAGTGGTCGTGCTCGAAGCGGACCACGCCTTTGTCGGGATTCTGCAGGTCCTCCCAGGCCTGGCGGGCGTAAGGGAGGACGATGTTAGCCAGCTGGAAGTGAAAGTGCTGATCCTCCAGGCCGCGGAGCACAGGGACGTGGTAAGGGCGGAAGTCCGTGTCGACCGAATAGCAGAACCGCTTCACGGTGCGCAGCACGGTGTATGAGAGCGCCTTGTTGGTCACCTTGCGGTCACCGATCCGCACGGACATGTTGACGGCGATGCCTAGAGCCTCGCCCGTCTTCCAACTAGGCCAGCGAGGGGCGTTGAGCCGCTCGACGTAGCGGCTGCCGACAGCCGCGAAGGCAAGGGAATGTGCGGTCCTGCAATTCACGTTGGCCGGGAACTTGCCGCGGGCGTCCATGGCGATTGACGTGTTGTACGCCATGTACCGGCCCCGTCGGCGGTTGCTTCGGGCCAGCATCACGAGGGTGGTGGTCTTTCCTGTGCCAGCACCAGCCTGCAGTACGAGGTTCTGGCCTGAACGGAATGCGGCGAGGGCTGCCTCCTGTACTACAGCCGTGACTCGTGATCTCGTCTGTCGCGGGTGGTGTAGTGGCAGCGTTGTGCGCGGGTCTGGTGGGTGCGGCGCCAGCGTGACTGCTTGATCACGGTTGCCGGCGGTGGGGGTGCGGTGGCCCAGAGGAGCCGGTTGAGCAGGCGGCGGATCTCTTCGGCGGTGTAGCGGATCAGCTTTTCAACAGCCCTCGGTGTTCCCCCTTTTCGGAGGTCCTGGCCGGATCGGTCGGCGTGGGCAGGTCGGCAGTGCTGTCGGGTTCTGGGAGGTGGCGGGTGCGGGTGTCGGTGATGGTCAGGAAGGCGAGGGCGGCCATGGACAGGGTGATGTGGCGGTGCCAGGCGTCCCAGGTGCGGACTTCGTAGTGGTCCAGGCCGCAGTCGGACTTCGCGGTCTCGAAGCAGTCCTCGATACTCCAGCGCAGGCCCATCACGCGCACGATCTCGCCGATCGGGGTGCCGGCCCTGGCGTGGACGGCGAAGTAGGCGATCCGGGTGGGGTCGGTGACCGAGCGCCGCACCAGCAGGAGATGGACGTAGCCGCGGCGGGGGCCGCCCTCGGCGCCGCCGGGCCAGGTGACCTCGGCCAGTGCCCAGTCGTAGGAGCGCGGCCCCTTGGCGCCGGCTCCGCACGAGCGGCGCTCGAACAGGAGCGGGACGGCGGCGGCGAACGCATCCACGCGCAGGTTTCCGGTGCCGCGGGTGTGCACGGTCTCGTCGACCGGGACGGCCATGACGTAGGGGATGCGGCGGCGTTCGAGGGCGGCACGGAGCTTGCGGTCCTGGCCGTAGGCACTGTCGGCGGCCACCCATCCGAACGGGACCCTGGCCCGGCGGCACCGTTCGACCATGCGCCGCCCCAGTTCGGGCTTGGTGACCACGGCCTTCGCGCGGGGGCGGGGGATGCGCTGGAGCTGGCAGCGACCGGCGTCCTCGCACCATGCGGCCGGTAGGTACAGCTCGCGGTCGATCAACGCCCTGCCGGTGTCGGTGGCGTAGGCACAGAACACCGCGACCTGGCAGTTCTCGATCTGCCCGGTGATCCCGGCGTACTGCGGGGCCACCCCGGCCGACATCCGGCCCTTCTTCAAGAACGCTGTCTCGTCCAGCACCAGCACCCCGTCCGGGCGGGCCAGGAACTGCACGACGAACAACCGCAGAGCGTCGCGGAGTTGATCCGCGCACCAGGTCGAACGCGCCAGGAACCACTGCACCCGGTCCGGCGTCGCGTGCCCGACATGCTCAGCGATCTGCCAGCCGTTTTTCCGCTCGACCGGCGCGATCAACGCCTTCACATACGACATCGCCATCCGGCGCGGCTCGACCCGCCCGAAGACCCCCGCCAAAGAGGCGAAGAAGTCATCGAACCAGCCCGCCCAGACCAGCACCGCCCGTTCCGTATCCACGAACCGGACAACGCGTCACACACGGACCGGACACGGGAACGAGTCACGGCTGTAGTACCTGCTCCCCTGTCGGAGCAGGGCGATGGCGGGGTACCGGGAGACGTCGTTCGCGGCCCGGCCTGTTCTGAATACTTGGCGCGAAGCCGGAGGACGGCGGGATGGGAGCGGAGGTCGGCCGATCGAGATGACTCCTCTGCGAGTCAGGTGAGGTCGGCGGTGCCGTGCGTTCGGACTCGCCCGCAGTGGTAGCCCGCAGTTGCTCCAGCCAGCTACGCGCGAAGGCTGCTGCCTGCTGGGTGACGTCCAGATTGGCGCCCACCCGGCTGCGTACGCCGATTTCGCGGTTGATGCGGTTGTTGATCTCTGGGTAAGGCAAGCCCAGGCGCCGCGTCAGTTCGCCGACGAGACGGCGCAGTTCGGTCTGAGGGTGGAGCGCCGCGGAGCGGACCTGGACCGGCGGCATCTCGGAAGCTGGTGTGAACAGCGCCATCTGGTCGTCGTCGGGCCGGGCTGACTGCGTCTTTCGCTCCCCCGAGGGCGGTTCGCCGCTCATCCACGTCTCCCTGAAAGTATCCGTTTGAGCGCAGAGGGTAAGTCTTCGGCGCGCCAATCTGGAACCGTAAATCACCCGAACAGCCTAAAACCGGAGATATCAATTCGCGTTGGATGAAGTGGCCGTTGGTGAAGTCCAGCCTTTGCCCTGTCTTTCGGGAGCCGCCGTGAGTTCATGGATGCGGATCTGGCACAGCAGTCAGTCCAAGACGCCAGTCAAGAACTGTGTCGAGCATTGCACTTGGTGTGGGAACTCCGTCGAGTGGCATGACACTTTTGAGGGAACTCGTGTCCCGATCATCCCGCGGGAGTTTCCCATCCGGACGGTGCCTCCCCGGTACCGCTGGCACCTGTCGAACGGTACCGCCTACTTGGGAGCCAACCCGCGAGATTATGGCTACTGCCGCGTCAAGCACTCCTCGGTCTGTCCAGCCGTCGAACACAACGACCTTGATCCCGCCATGCAGCCCTTCGTGCGCGCCCTAGCCATCCGCATGCAGAAGGCGATCGCCGAGGGCTCGTTCGTGCCGGCGCCGGTCGGGCCGCGTGGAGAGGCCGAGGTGCAGGAACCCGATCCGGCCACTGCGGAAGAGCGTGGCGGTACTCGTCACGTCATCAAATACAGTGGCTTCCTCCGCATCTGCCCCGGCCCTCTTGACGAGCTGGCCTGCGTGGCTGCGACCGCCGAGGGCCGGTGCGAGGGGTTGGTCCTCGACGAGGGCGAGGGGTACTGGGAACAGATCGAGGCTCCCCATTTGCCCGGCCGCGCGGGGCAGATGACCTTGCTCGACCTCCGTGGTCGGGCGTGGGTGTGGAGTATCGACATCATCGACTTCCAGCATGCACTGCGATGGCTGCGTCAACGCTGCCACGACCACGGGAAATACGGGTCCTATCCCGATGCGTCACCCATGGAACTGGTCACCTTCGACCCATACAGGCACGGCGACTTTCTCATCAGCGAACGCCCCGCAGGTTACCGGGCCTCGCCCGTCCCAGGGTGGGAACTTTCCCCGGGCACGGCGAAACGGCAATGCTGCGCCACGGAGGATTGCCACAACAGCACGGTTGTCGCTGTCGAAAAGAGCTGGCTGTGTTGGCAGTGCGAGAGGCGAGCCAAACGCCGACGCGCCGTCCATGCCAAGTGGCAGGCCAGGGCATCAGAGGCCCAAGCGCTCTCCACCGAAGAGGAGTCGGCGGTCGGTGATCAAGACATCACGGGCGGCAGCATCCCGTTCTAGCCACCTTCCGGCTGGAGAGGTCCAGCTACGCACGAGAAGCGGATCTGCCGTACCAGCAAGCAGATGTCTGGTTGGGGAGGCGGCCTGCTGAGGAGAATCGCCAAGTCAGGGGACATCTGGCATCAAGATCCCGGCGCTGATCCATCCTGAAAAGCACAGTGTTCCGTAACACTCACCGCGCGCACTTCCGGAGGCAGAACCCGTGTCCGATGAACTGGACTCGAACCTTTCCGATGCGGTGGAGGGAGTAGTCGAGCACCTATTGCATGTCAGCTACGACGAGCGCACGGTGCTGCGGTTGACCAGTACGGCGGACGACGATCCGAGCATCACTGTGGTCGGAAAGGCGCTCTTCGGCGTGCGGCCAGGGGAGAGCGTGCGCGTGAGCGGCAGATGGACACAACATCTCCGCTATGGCCGTCAATTCATCGCCGAGCGCTGCGATCGCAGGATGCCCGCCGACGAACGGGCCATCCGGATGTATCTCGCCTCGGGCATGATCCGGGGTATCGGGCCGACGCTCGCTGGAGCGATCGTGGACCGGTTCCGTGACCAGACGCTAAAGATCATTGACGCCGAAGCGCAGCGCTTGCTGGAAGTCCACAACATCGGCGACATCCGGCTGGCGCGGATCACCGCAGCGTGGCAAGAACAAAAGTCCATCGCCGAGATCATGGTGTTCCTGCAGGGGCTGAATCTCACTCCCGCGCTCGCGGTAAAGATCTACACCGCATACGCCGATACCGACGACGACCCCATGCACATCGTCCGGCACACTCCCTACCGGCTGTGCCGCGATGTGCGGGGCATCGGCTTCGACAAAGCCGACAAGATCGCCCTTGCCTTGGGCGTTCCGAAGCACAGCGACGAGCGTCTGCAGGCCGCGCTCACGCACGAACTCAACCTCGCTGCCGGCCAGGCAGGACACTGTCACCTGCCCGTACGGGTTCTGCTTTTCCGGACCCGCACGCTGCTGAAGGACGACGACCCGGCGACCGCCGAGATCCTTGACGACGTGGTGTTGCGCCACGCCTTGAAAGCACTGTGCGACCACAACGAGGCGATCATCGAAACCCTGCCGCTGCCCGCGAGGGACGGCAGCGGCACTCTGGTGGACACGGAGATCGCTGTACTCCCACGCCTGCACCGCGACGAGACCCAGCTCGCTCACCACGTACGGCGCCTGCTCAGCGCCCGGTCCCTGCTCGCCGAAGTCGCCCCCTGGGACGATCGGTTGGCTGGGTTGACCACCACCGAGACGTCCGGGCTGACTGAGGAACAACACCACGCGATCCTCACCGCCCTCACCAGCCCTGTCTCAATCCTCACTGGTGGCCCAGGCTGCGGGAAGACCCACACCCTGCGCACCCTTGTCGAGATCGCCGACGAAGCCCACGCGCTCGTGGCGCTCGCGGCGCCCACGGGAAAGGCCGCGAAGCGACTGGAAGAAACCACCGGCCGGGACGCGATGACCGTCCACCGCCTCATCCGCCCCCCGGACGGCCACACTCTCTTCGACCACTCCAGCCCTCTCGACTCCGCCGATCTCATCGTTATCGACGAAGCATCCATGCTGGATACCGCCCTCGCCCGCAAGCTCACCGCCGCCATCCGCGACGGCTGCCACCTGCTGCTGGTCGGCGATGTCGACCAACTGCCCAGCGTCGGCCCCGGGCGGGTACTGCGCGACCTGCTCGACGTGGAGGACGTCCCTCGCACGCGGCTGACCCGAGTCTTCCGCCAGCACGATGACAGCGCCGCGATCGTCCACAACGCCCACCGAATCCTCCGCGGCGCTCTGCCCGAGGACGACCGGAAGGCTTTCTGGAACAGGCACGTTCCCGACCCGGATGAAGTCGCCCAGCGCGTAGTGGACTTGGTGGCCGACCTCATGCCCCGTCACTTCGGCGTGCTTCCCACGGACATCCAGGTCCTGTGCCCCGGCAAGAAGAACATCGCCGGAATGACCGACCTCAACCTGCGCCTACAACTCCGGCTCAACCCGCCGTCCGACGACAAACCCCAGCACTACCACGACGGCATCGCGTTCCGTCTCGGCGACCGCGTCCAGCAGATCCGCAACAACCCCCACCGCGGGGAGACGGGCATCTTCAACGGCAGCAGCGGCACTGTCACCGCTCTCGACCTGGAAGCCCACCAGCTCACCGTCACGTTCCACGATGCCGAACAGGCCGCCTACCCGTTCGCGGAACTCGACGAACTCATCCACGCTTACGCGCTGACTGTCCACCGCTCACAAGGCAGCGAGTACCCGTACGTGATCGTCCCGGTCCTCAGAGAGACCGGCGATCTGCTCCTCCAGCGGAACCTGCTGTACACCGCTGTCACTCGTGCCCGCCAAGGAGTCATGATTATCGGACATGCCGAGGCAGTGGAGCGAGCGATTGCCAACAATCGCACCCTCAGGCGCAACACCGCCCTGACCCACCGCATCACCACCGTTCAGCCGACCGTGCCGGCACCACGACGGAATGCGACTACCGGCCAACTCGCCTGGGACTGAACGTCATCGATGAAGCCGTCGGAGTAGCCCAGGCGTCGAAGATCGTCGAACTCCCTCGGTGCTCCGCCGAGGGACGAGTGGCGCGTTCCGCCCACCGGCACGCCACGATCGGTTCACACCTGTAGGCCTGCGTCGAGCAGGCTGGTACCTAGATCGGAAACTCTCCTCGCCGGACTGCGGCTATGAAGTTCAGCCATACCTCCGCTTTGAAAACGATCATTGAGTCGTCAGGCTCTTTGGAGTCCCGGACAGGGGCCTGGCCCGGTGGGGGGGGGGTAAGTATTTCCAGGCAGGCGTTCTCGTTGCCGCTGTAGCTGCTCTTGCGCCAGACGCGGGTGATCGTTTCGTTCAAGGCTGCCTGTCCTTGCCGGGTGACGGAATCGTTCATGCGTTCTCTTCGGTCGTGGCCAACTCATACACCTCGCGGCAGTTGAGGGTGCCGGGATGTTCGGGGCCCAGTACGCGTGTGCTGGCCGCGAGGGTGTGCGCCACGAGATCTCGCGCCTGCCGGTGGTTCCCAGCGCCGATGAGGATGCGGGCGAGCCGGGTCTGGATGGCCAGGGTGTGGGGGTGTTCCGGCCCGACGACGCGCTCGCGGGCTTCCGCCACGGTCCTGGCGATGTGCTCCGCTTCGGGCCAATTGCCCTGGCGGAGCAGGATGCCGGCCAGGAGATCCTGAGCGTTCAGGGTCCGCGGGTGCTCTGGGCCCAGGACGCGTTCACCGCCGCTGACCGTGGCCCGGGCGAGGGCCTCTGCCTCGTCCAGCTGGTCGTTTCTGGAGAGCACCCAGGCCAGGGCGATTCTGCTCTGCAGGGTGTGCGGATGCTCTACGCCCAGGGCGCGTTCGCTGAGTGCGAGGTTGGGCCGGGCGAGGGCCTCGGCTTCTGCCCAGCGCCCCTGTTCGCCGATGGCGTCCGAGAGACAGGCCCGGCTCTCCAGTGTGTCGGGGTGCTCCGGCCCCAGGACACGGTGGCGACCGTCTGCCGCACGCCGCATGTGCTGCTCGTCCTCGGTGAATCTGCCGAGCCCGTACAGCGCGAGACCGAGCGCGTGGGCGCTGGCCAGGGTGTCGGGATGGTCGGCGCCAAGCAGGGTTTCGCGGGCGTCCAGGGTTTCCTGGTGGAGGTCGGCGGCTTCGGCGAACCGGCCGGTTCCGGTGAGTGCTCGGGCGAGCTCGTGCCGGTCGGTCAGCGCGTCGGGGGTCGTCTGACCCCGTGTGGCGGCGGCAGCCGCTTCACCGAGGGAATGGGCGGTCGCGTAGTCGCCACGTGCGTAGCTCTGGAGGCGCAGCCCGCGGACGACGGACAGCGCGGGCTCCAGGGCCGAGCCGCTCATGTCGGCGCAGCGCCGCAGCAGTGCCGTCGCGTGCGGAGCAAACAGGCGAAGGCTCTGGCTGTCGATGTACTGGCCGTCGTTCGTGGCCAGGAGCTGCGAGAGGAGTTCGGCCGCGGCGGTTAGCACGATGTCGCGCTGGTCGAGCGGGATCCGGGCCGCGACGGTGTCCAGGAGAAGGGCATGGGCCTGCACGGTCCGTACGGCAGGTCGGCCGGAGTCTCCGGGGACATGGTGGAGGGAGACGAGCGACTGCGATTTCAGCCCCATGACGGCGCTGTTGGCCCGGCCACCGGTCAGGGGAGGATCAGCCTGCGCGAGGGCCGTGGCATCCAGCCGGGGCGGGGCGAGCAGGCCGACCGGCAGAGGATCGGGGGCGTAGCACGACAGGATCCGCAGCACTGTGGTCGCCTCAGGAAGACCCTGCCGGTGCAGGGCGTCCAGGGACAACTGCCAGGTGCTGCTGATCAATCGGCGCAGATCGCGTTCACCGGGCTCGGCGCCGAGGTCCAGGACGGTGCTCGGATCGTGCCGCAGGCGCTGGAGGTAGTCGTGCACGGTCACTGGTTCCAGGACCTGCTGGCCCAGATAGGTGCCAGCCAGCATCAGGGCGAGCGGATGGCAGCCCAGGCTGTGCGCCAGTTGCTCCAGCACGGCCAGGTCTGCGTCGCCGACCTGGAAGTCCAGCAGCACATCTACGGCGTCCGACACCTCCAGTACGCCGAGTGGGTGCGATGCGGCACCGTGCCACAGCGGGGCGGCGCCATGCCGGGTGGTGACCAGTACGGTCCCGCGCGGGCTTGGGCGCAGCCACCCGGGCTCCTGAAAGATGGAGGGCTCGTCGGCGTTGTCGAGAACGAGGAGCCAGCGTTCGTCCGAGCGGCCGAGGTAGTGCCAGACCAGGTCTGCGGCCGGGCGCCTGCCCGCCCGGGCGGCGTCGACCTCGTCCTGGGAAGCGCCCCGGTCGGTGGCCACGGCGAGCATGCCGGCGCGGAACGAGGTGGCGCTGGATGCGTTGACCCACAGCCCGGTGAGACCGTGCCCGCCGACCGCCTCATCGAACACGGTCAGTGCCACCGCGGTCTTTCCGCAGCCCGGCATGCCGTGCACGATGTGGATGCCCTTCGGCTCCGGCTCGTTGCCCAGGACCGCGGCCAAGAGCGCGCGCCGCAGATCGCGCCGGTCCCGAATCGGCGAGTGCATCCGGGCGGCCAGAGGCACGCGCACCGAATCCGGCCCCGCCCACTGCTGATCCCCCAGGGCGCCGAGGGTCGCGGCAATGTGGGTGTGGTACTCGGTGATGTGCTGGTCACGCTCCGCACGGAACAGTCGGCCGTGATCGCTCACGGCGGTGCGCGGTGCCGACACCTCGGACTGGTGAGGTTCCACGCCCTCGGTCACCGCTCGGTGATGTGCTGGTCACGACCGGCCTGATAGACGCGGCCACTGCCGGAGACCTCGGCACGCATGTTGACCACGGGGGCCCGAACCTCCTGCTCTGCGGGGAGCAGAGCACGGGACTCTTCCAGGACACGGAGCAACTCCTGCGCAATCTCCGGATCGGCGATCAGCAGGCGGCGCAGCCGTCCCTGCCACTCGCCGGCGAGAGCCTGCTCGCCAAGTGTGTCGCCCTCCTGCCGAGCGGCCAGGATCTCCGCTCGGGTTACGTCCAGCTCATTGCCGACCTCGTCGGCCTGACCAGGGCGTACCCGTTGCCACAGTGCAACGACGCCGTCGCGCGTGTGCTGCCAGACATCGGTCGCCATCAGGGCCACGACAGTGGCGCTCGCGGTCTGCGCCATCACCGTCAACTGCGGATCCATGCTCCCCCCGAACCAGCTGTACCTCGCATCTGCCCAATGATAGGCGGCGGTTGGCATGAACGGGCCGTGATCTGCTCCTCGGCCAAGGAGGGTTGGTTGGTGCTCGGGCATCTTGTGGCATTTGCTGCGGCAGCTGCGGCCGAGCCGCGATCGAGTATCTGCCCGAATGCGGTTCTGTTGTGCGGACTTAGGGGAGGCGACTGTCAGTGCCCGTTGCGATGCTCTGCGCGCACGATTCGGGTGAGCTGAGAGGAGTATTGGGTGCTTGACGATCTGCTGGTGGTGGGGTTCGACCTGGACACGCAGAGCGAGGTCCACATCGGCGACCGGCCTCTGGAGCAGTGGCGGGCACTCGGCTACGGGCGGCGGGAGACGGTGGTGTGCTTCTACTGCTGGCGCGGTATCGACGCGCCTGCGGGCACGAAAGTGCCATTGGTGGCCCGCGGGAGGATCGGTGGCTTGGTGCGACCGCACTTCGCGCACCCGGCCGGAACCGCACCGCCGGGCGGGCACGGTCGCGAGACGGTCTGGCACATCAACGCCAAGCACCGGCTCGCCCGCTGGGCCCGTACCCGGCCCAACGTCATGCAGGTCCGGATGGAGCAGTGGACCGAGGATCGCGACCGACGTGCCGACGTCCACGTCGTCCTCGACGACGGCGCCCGCCTGGCGCTGGAAGCCCAACGTGAGCTGATCACCGACGAGTTGTGGCAGGCCCGGCACCGCGACTACGCCGCCGCTGGCGTGCGGGACGTATGGTTCATGCGCCCAGATACCCGCGTCCCGCATGTCTTGTTTGCTGAGGGCATCCCCGCCTGGACGCTCTATCACCGTGAGGGCGAGGCCGAAGCCCGCCTCGGAGAGCCCCACGCGCGGGGCCCGCAGTGGTGGACGAAGGACCTGCGCCTGTTCGGGCTGCACCATCCCCCGTGCCCCGGCGACCCGGTTGTCCGCGAACGCTTCCCGCTCACCGAGCTCGGCCTGGACCCCGACGGTGTGACCTTCCCGCCCGCGATGAACGAACGCCTGGCCGAACAGGCCGCCCGCGTACAACGGGACGCCAGCGAGGCCCGGCACCAGCACGAACAGGCCGAGCGGCGGCGGGAGGCTGCACCCAGGCAACCCCGTTACAGGTACGAACCCGCCCCGCCGCCCCCGCGGCCGGCGGCCGTGCCTGCGGGTACGCCGGTCTGCGAGGTCTGCCACCGCCCGCTCGCTGAGCCTCTGGTCCGCTACGGTCGGCACATCCTGTGTTGAATGGGGTAGAGGGGTTACTTGCGCTCCTCGCCCACCAGGTCGTCGCACAGCTCCGTCAGTGCCCACGCCTGTTTCTGGAGCGCGTTGACGTGACGACTTGTGGCCCCACCCCATGGGCTGAACACCGGATTTCGGCAGGAGTACCGCCCGCCGGGGCCGACTACGGCCGGTTTCCTGGCACGATGCTCTTCATGCAGCCCCTGCCCACCCCCTGCCCTGCCGACCTCATCCCCAACGCCACGGGCCTGAAGCCGTTCAACGCCGCCTACCAGGCGGCCAAGACAGCGTGCGCTGTGTACGTCGGCATCGAGCGCCGCGGCCAACTATGGACCGTGAAAGCCGACGCGCTCACCGCCGCCCCGCAGCACGCTGTTGACGACACCACGCACGACGCGATCCGGGCTGCCACCCTCCGCCTGGCCCGCAGCGGTGAGATTCGCCCCGGCTCCGGGCTGGGGCCGGTGCACTACACGCTGAACGGCGTGAAGAGCGAGGACCGGGCTCGCGAGCTCGCCGCCGCGCTGCACGCCGCACTGTACGGAGACGTGGAGCCCCTGACCCGCGCTGTCTCCGCCTCCTGACACAGCCCGACACAACTGCAGGAGACGCTCACCTCCCGGGTGTACGGGAGAGGCCGCCGGGGAGTACGTTCGACGTAGAGGAACGTTGCCTCAGCCCTCCGCGCCTGTAGGAGTTGAAGTTCCGAGTCACGCTGTGTTGACTGCCTACAATTCGACCTTGCTCGGCCGGGAACTGCGCTCCGGCTCCACCAGGCGGTCGCTGATTGCGCAGGTGACGGCGATGGGAGGCCAGGGGGAGGCCGGACGCCTTTGGACCAGATGGACGCGACAGCATGGGCGAAAATGCAGCGTGTGTTCTGATCAGCCAAAACTGGAACCGGCGGCACAGGGCAGCACCCCGTATCACGATCACTAGTGTTCTCGTAATGCGTAGGTCTCGGGTTCGAATCCCGAAGGCGGCTCTGTGGTGAACCCCAGGTCAAGCTTTTGACCTGGGGTTTCTTCGTTTTGTTGACCTTGGAATTCGGACGGATCGGACACTCGAGGGCTATGCATCGTAATGCGTAGGTCCCAGGTTGACGCTCGGTGGTGATTCTGCTCTGCAAGGCTGTGAACTGGCCTTTTGCCGCTTGCTGTCGGTCCGCCTCGGCCTGTTCGGAATGACGTGGTGGCCATTTGGTGGCCAAGCGTGCAGCCATCGTGCAGATTGGCTCCTGTTTGGCCGCGCAACTGGAGGTTGGGAAGGGAACAGTTGTTGTGCCCACCCGACAATCACGGGGGCGTCCCCTGTCGTCGTGTAGTCGATCAGGCTGCGGAATCTGCAGGTCGCGGCCTGAATTGCCTTGCTGGAGGCTCTGTTGGGAACCGCAGAGCCGGGATGAGTGGTGATCGCGCGACGGCCCGCAGCGGCAGGTATCGGACGACTCCGAAGCGGCGGCGACAGAACGTGATCGGCTACGCCACCACGGGGGACGCGACCCGGGCAAGTCGATCGGGCGGTGCCCTGACCGGTCAGTGCTGATGTTGCTCGTGAGTGGGAAACGGCCAACTTTGCGCGCAGGTGAGGGCTTCCTTCCCGGGTGCAGGTTTGCGATGCCTGTGAGTCGCTGGCGTGGACATGCTCGCCGTGTGGCCGTGCAGGGAGATCGCTGCACTGTAGGGCGACCGTCCTCTCGAACGGGCGTGATCACGCCAAACTGCCCCTGAGTGGACTTTATAAATTCTTGACGCTTCAAGTCCGCTCACCGTTAACTCAGGCCACTTTTGTGATCTCTGTGCGTGGTCGGGGTGGGGGCAGTGAAAGTGCGACGGGGGAAGGGTGCTGCCGTAAGGGCGGTGCTCGTGGGCATGGTGTCCCTGGGGCTCGCGGTGGCGGGGCCGGCTGGAGCGGGATCCGCCGGGGTGCCGACCGCGGTTGCGGCGGTGTGCACCGGCGGGGTCAACCCGGACTACAACGGTGACGGCATCCGCGACATCGCGATAGCCGATCCCGATGCCACGGTGGCGGGCAAGGCCCGCGCCGGCCGCATCGATGTCGTGTACGGCGGCGGCAAGGGCACCAAGCGGCTGGATCAGGATCTTGCCGAAGTGCCTGGAGTGGCGGAGGCGGGTGACCAGTTCGGATTCAGCCTGGCGACGTTCGACGTGAACGAGGACGGCTGTGACGACTTGGCGGTCGGCATTCCACACGAGGCGATCGGCACCGCAGCCGACTCCGGAGGCGTCGCCGTGCTCTATGGTTCGCCGGACGGTCTCGGCCAGGGCGCGGCGTCCGTGGGCTACGACCAGGGTCTGGAAGCCGTTCCCGGCGTTGCCGAGACAGGTGACTGGTTCGGGTACTCCGTCGCCGCCGGTACAAGTGGCGGTACGCCCTTCCTGCTCATCGGTGCTCCCGGTGAGGACATCGGCTCGCCCTCCCTGGTGGACGCGGGCGTGGCGGTCCATGTAAGGGGCAGCGCGATCACCGACTTCAGCCAGGACTCGGCCGGCGTCCCCGGCGTGGTGGAGAAGGATGACCGGTTCGGAGCCCAGGTCGTCGCTACCGCAACCCACTTCGCGGTCTCGGCGCCGGGCGAGGCCATCGGAACCGACACCTTTGCGGGCGGTGTCTCGCTGTTCAATCACACCTTCACCGACGGTGTGCCCACCGCGCTCCTCGGCCTGGACCAGGACGGTGCTTTGAGCGATGGCACCAACGTCTTCGGCGAGGCCGAGTCCAGCGACAGTTTCGGCAAGTCCATGGCGATGGTGCCCTTCCGGACCTCGGGCACGGGCACGGGCACGCCCACCGAGTCACTGTTGGTCGTCGGGGTGCCAGGTGAGGACCACCCCGCCGATGCCGACGGCGGCATGGTGCACGTCTTCAAGGTGACCGCGGCGGGCGCTGTCAGCGAGCGCCAGCGCATTCATCAGGACGTCGCCGACATCGAGGGCAGCACGGAACCAGGTGACCTGTTTGGTGAGCGGCTCGCTGCCGTCAACACCGCTCCGACTGCTACCTCCACCGCCTCCACCGTGCTCCTCGCGGTCGGTGCCCCCGGCGAGGACCTCGGCGATGACCGTGACGCCGGCGCTGTGCAGACGTTCCCGTTGGTCGGCGCGCCAGGCGACGGTGACTTGTTCATCGAGCAGGGAACCGCCGGGACGGGCGGGGATGTCGGCCCGCAGGAGTACTTCGGCACCGCCCTCGGTGCGACGAGCGCCTCGCTGTATCTCGGCGTCCCCTATGGCCCTGCCGCTGACCGGGCCGTGTACGCACTGCCTTGGGGCAACGTCGCGCCCGGCGGCACTGCGGGCACGGTGCAGAGCTGGCGGCCGGGCGAGGGCGGCATCCCCGCAGACGACGTGACGGCATTCGGAGCGGTGATCCGATGATGATGAACGGGGAGAGGAGCCGAAAGCAGAAGGTGCGGCGTCGAGTTGGGACGCCGACGGTTCTGGCGCTTGCGACGGCCGGGCTCGTAGCGACCGTAATGACGGGTCTGCCCACGGACTCCGGGGACGCACCGTCCCAGGTCGCGCCGGTGGCCGCCACCTCCGCCGCGCTGAAGGCGGCCGTCGCCGAGGGTGTGTCCACCGAGACGGAGGCGCGGGCAGCCGCCCAGAAGTCGGGTCAGAGTGTCGAGGTGACCGGTCTCCGGCAGGAGCGTCGTACCGTCGTGGCGAACAGCGACGGCACTTTCACTGCCAAGGAGTTCGCCGAGCCGGTACGCACCTGGCAGGGCGGCCAGTGGGCGGACATCGACGAGTCGCTCGTCCGGCGCGCAGACGGCGCCTGGGCGCCGAAGGCCACCACGGCCGATGTCACCTTCTCCGCCGGTGGCGAAGGGCCGTTCGCTCGGATACGTGTCGCTGGGCGCGAACTTGCCCTGTCCTGGCCGGGCGGAGATTTGCCGAAGCCGGTGATCGACGGCGACTCGGCGACGTACGAGAACGTGTTGCCCGATGTGGACCTGGTCGTCCAGGCAGAGCCGGACGGCTTCGGTCACCTTGTCGTGGTCAACACACCTGAGGCCGCGCAGAACCCGGATCTCGCCCGCTTCGAAATCGGCGTGGACACCAAGGCGCTGACCCTCCAGGAGACGGCCTCCGGTGCGCTGCGCGCGCTGGACAGCAGTTCCCAGGGTGTGGTCCTGGAGGCTGGTTCCCCTGTCATGTGGGACGCGGGCGACGGGGGCGACCCCTCCACGACGACCGCCCGGGCTGCGGCTTTCGGTACCGCGTCCGTGAGTGCCGCCGGTGGCCTCGAACCGCCTCCGGACGCCGCTACCGCGCCGGTCGAGATGGAGGTCGCGCAGGACAAGTTGACGCTGATCCCGTCCCAGGACCTGCTGACCGACCCCGGCACCAGCTTTCCGGTGGTGATCGATCCGATCGAGAAGACCACCAGCCGTACGTCGTGATGAAGGGCATGCCGAACGAGCAGGACTGGAAGTTCAGCGGTTCGGCGGGCATGGGCAAGTGCCCCATCGACTACCAGCCGATCGCCTGCAACGGCGTCGACGTGCGCCGACTCATGTACACGATGCCCACCTCCTTCTACAAGGGGAAGGACATCCTGGAGGCCACGTTCGCGGTGCGCGTCGCCCACATCTACAACGCGACCCCGGAGGACGAGCCCGTACGCCTGTACCGCGTCGGCGGTAAGAACTTCGGTATCTCCTCGTCCACGGACTGGGGGAACACGGACACCCTGTGGGACAGCCACATCATGACCGTGGACAAGGCGGTCTCGCCGGTGTCCTGTTCCAGTGCTCCCAACCTGCGTTTCGAGTCCGGCAAGAGCGGCGCGCTTACCCAGGAGCTGCAGGCCGCGGCCACCGGGTCCTGGACGCAGATGACGTTCGGGCTGCGGGCCGCGGGCGAGGGTGATCTGCACGAGTGGAAGCGGATGTGTGGAAACGCCGTCCTGGAGGTCACTTACAACCGGCCTCCCGCGAAGGTCTCCATGAAGGAGATGTGGACCAGTCCCGGCGGTGTGTGTGCCACCTCCACCGGTGCGGTCCGCAGTCAGCACGTCGACGAACTGCCCAAGCTGCTGGTCATCCCGCACGACCCCGACCATTCCAGGGACGAGGCTGAACCCGTCAAGGTGCGCTTCCGGGTGGAGTGGACCGACAAGAACGGCAAGGAGCAGCAGTACGAGAAGGACACTTCCTACTCGTCCCCGACCGGCGCCACGTTCGAGCACAAGATCAAGGTGCCGAAGGGCAAGCCCGCGATCCCGGAGAACGGCAAGGTCTACTGGTCGGCCGCGGTCTACGACAAGGCCACCTGGGGGCCGTGGAGCTGGGAGGGCGACTCCGCCGTGCGCTGCGAGTTCGTCATGGACCGCAACGTGCCGGGCAAGCCGGACGTCGACTCCAAGGAGTTTCCCGAGGACAAGTCCGGTGAACTCGGCGTCGGTGAGACGGGCACCTTCACCTTCTCGCCCAACCTCGGCGACAAGTTCGACAACGATGTGAGCCGCTACTCCTACGACTTCACCAAGGACACCGCCGCCCCGAAGAACATCACGCCGTCCTCCCCGACGGCCCCGGTCTCGGTGCAGTTCACACCGCCCGCGATCGGCACGGTGGTACTGGAAGTCACGTCGTACGACGCGGCCAACAACCCCAGTGCCCCGGCCGTCTACTCCTTCGTGGTCAAGGAGGGAAAGAGCGTCGCCGGCCAGTGGAATCTCGGCGACGACCCCCTGCCCTCGGCGGAGGGCCGGCACGTCAAGGACGAGAGTGACAACAGCCGTGCCGCGACCGTGGGTGCCGGTGTCAGTTTCACTACCAAGGACGGACCTGGCGGTACGGCGGACCGCGCGGCCCACCTGGACGGCACAGCCGGCGCCTACCTGAGTACGGACTCTCCCGTCGTGGACACCGCGAAGGGCTTCTCGGTCAGCGCCTGGGTGCGGCCCACCGCGCTCGACAAGGACGGAGTGGTGGTCAGCCAGGACGGTGCCGGCGAACCCGGCTTCACTCTTGGCTATGACGCCGTGGCCAAGAACTGGTCGTTCGGCGTCCCGGCCAACGACGTCGAGTCCCTCGGCGAATGGCGGGCCACTGTGACGACGAGCGCCACCTGCAAGGACAGCACCACCAAGCCGGTCTGCCCGAACGAGTGGGTCCACCTGACCGGGACTTACGATCCGGCGAACGGGCAGCTTCAGCTGTACGTCAACGGCGAGCTGAAGAAGACGGTCGCTCGCCAGTCCACTTGGTCGGCACGCGGAGCCCTGCAGATCGGCCGGTCGGTGGCCAAGTACGGCTACAGCCGCAACTTCACCGGCGACATCGCGGAGGTCCGCGCCTACGACCGGCTCACCCCGGCCGCCGAGATCAAGTCGATGCTCACGGTGAAGCCGGCCCGCAAGGGCTACTGGCCCCTCGACACGGTCGCCTCCGGCACAAGCCCGGACCTCGTGGGAGGCCGTGCCCTGACTCTGGGCGGTGGCGCCACGCTCTTCCAGCAGAAGCCGGAAGAGGTGGTCGAGGGACCGTATCCGCTGGTCACCTCCATGGGGGAGCAGGGCGCGGTGCCGGGCGGCGACCTGGTGCTCGCCGACAACGGATACGCGGCCACGTCATCGGCACCTGTCAGCGCGGACGGCAGTTTCACCGTCGCCGCCCGGGTCCGGGTGGCCGCGGAGTCGGACACCACCGACCAGACCCTGTTCGCGCTCACGGGAACCAAGACCAACCGCTTCCTGGTCCGCTACACGAAGTACACCGCGGACAACCCGTACGGGCACTGGGAACTGGTGGTGCCAGGCAGCGACAACACGGCGGCCACGGCACTGACCATCCCCGACGACCAGGCGGGAGACCCGACGCTGGACGGCGGCCAGCACATCGCCGTGGTCTATGACGGCCTCACCAAGCGACTTCGCCTCTACGTCGACGGACAGCTCGCCGACGCCGACAACGCTTCCAAGCACAAGATCGGTTACTGGGCGGCAGGCGGCGGGCTCCAGATCGGCCGTGCCAAGTCCGGTACCGGTTGGGCCGACCACCTCAGCGGCGAGGTCGACGACATCCGGATCTACACCGGGGCCGCCGACGCGGTCGCGGTCGGCTGGATGGCCGAAAGGCTGGCACAGCCGGACCTGTGACGTGCAGTTCCGGCCGGGCACACGCGCCCGGCCGGAACCACGGCCGCCCTCTCCGAACCCTTCCACGTCTGTGACGTACTCCTCGCCTTCGCTCCTCACCCTGCGGAGTTCCTGTATGCCTGCTGCCAGAT
The DNA here is from genome assembly GCF_009184865.1 of Streptomyces phaeolivaceus. Taxonomy (NCBI): domain Bacteria; kingdom Bacillati; phylum Actinomycetota; class Actinomycetes; order Kitasatosporales; family Streptomycetaceae; genus Streptomyces; species Streptomyces phaeolivaceus. The sequence continues at coordinate 6,000,666 of NZ_CP045096.1, forward strand.
CCCTTCTCATCGGCCGCCGCCTCCGCGGCCGGGCCGCGGTCGTGGCCGCCGTGACCTCCCTCGCTCTGACGATCGGCACGATCCAGGCCGTGGCGTTCCCCGAGCGGGAGGACACCTCCGGTCCCGCAGTCCAGGCACTCGGTGACCCGGTCGAGGGCAAGGACGCCAAGGCGCCGCGCAAGATCCCCGCAGACCCGACGCGCAAGGCGGCCATCCGCAGCCTCGACAGGCCGACTTGGCCCGACGCGGTCCGTCGCAGTGTGCCGGTCTCGGCGTCAGAAGACCGGGACACACCGGAGAATCTCGGAGGGCTGCCGGTCGGAGTGTCGGCGGTCGAGCAGACAGAACCGACGCGGGCGACGAAGGGGGCGAAGACAGCTCCCGCACTCCCTGAGAACGTCAGCGTCGAAGTCCTTCCGCACGCCCGCGCCGCCGCCGCGGGTGCCGGTGTCCTGCTGCGGGTGAAGAATCCGGACACCCGGCGGGCCAAGGTACGGCTCAGCGTCGACTACGGCAGCTTCGCCGAGGCGTACGGAGGTAGTTACGGCTCCCGCCTCGCTCTGTACGAGGTGCCCGCCTGCGCGTTGGAGGAGAAGCTCGGCGGCAAGCAGTGCAAGGGCAGCCCGAAGCCGCTGGCCTCGGTCAACGACGCGAAGGCCGAGACCGTCTCCGCGCCACTGTCGGCAACCTCCGCGGGCACCGTGGTGGCCCTCGCCGCCGCCGAGGCCTCCGCACAGGGCGACTACAAGGCGACTCCGCTGTCTCCCTCGGCCGAGTGGAACGTGGCGCCGTCCTCGGGCGGCTTCTCCTGGTCGTATCCGATCTCGGTCGTGCCGACCCCCGGCGGACTGACCCCGTCGGTGGGCCTGTCGTACTCCTCCCAGTCGGCGGACGGCCGTACCGCGACCACCAACAACCAGGGCTCCTGGGTGGGCGAAGGCTTCTCCTACGAACCCGGCTACGTCGAGCGCTCGTACAAGGCCTGCGCCGACGACGGACACTCCTCCTCCGGCGAACAGTGCTGGGCGTTCGACAACGCGACGCTGATGCTCAACGGCTCGGCGGCACAGCTGGTCAAGGACGACGAGTCCGGCGAGTGGCATGTCTCGGGTGAGGACGGCTCCAAGGTCGAGAAGCTGACCGACGCCGCCAACGGAGACGACGACGGCGAGCACTGGAAGGTCACCACCACCGACGGGACCGAGTACTGGTTCGGCCTCAACCGACTTCCCGGCTGGAGCAGCGGCAAAACGGAGACCGACTCCGCGTGGACCACACCCGTCTTCGGCGACGACGAGAAGGAGCCCTGCTACAAGGCGACGTTCGCCGACGCATGGTGCAAGCAGGCATGGCGCTGGAACCTCGACTACGTCAAGGACAGCCAGGGCAACGTCATGACCTACCACTACGGACAGGAGACCAACCACTACGCCCTGAACGGCAAGACCGACACCAACGGCACCTCCTACGTCCGTGGCGGCTACCTAAAGCGCATCGAGTATGGTCAGCGCGAGTCCACGCTGTACACGCAGTCCGCACCGGCCCGAGTGGTCTTCGACACCGCCGAACGCTGCCTCGCCACCGACACGTTCGACTGCGCAACCGACAAGTGGACCTCGGCCAACGCCGGCAAGTGGCCGGACACCCCCTGGGACCGCTACTGCAAGGCGGACACCAAGTGCACAGCCACCCAGGCCTCCCCGTCGTTCTGGACCCGCAAACGGCTGACGTCGATCACCACCCAGGCGTACACCGGCGACAGCGCCGCCCCGTACACCGATGTCGACTCCTGGTCGCTGAGGCACCGCTTCACCGACAACGGTGACGACTCCAACACCCTGTGGCTGTCGGAGATCGTCCACACCGGCAAGGCTGGTGACGGCGCGGACATCGAACTGCCGCCGGTGACGCTGATCGGCACCAAGCTGGAGAACCGCGTCGACAAGATCGGCGACAACATCGCGCCCCTGAACCGCTTCCGGCTGGCCACGGTGGTCAGTGAGAGCGGCGCCCAGCTCGACATCGCCTACAAAGCAGCCGACTGCTCGGCGGACGCCCTGCCCAAGCCCGGTGAGTCGGTCAAGCGCTGCTACCCGGTGATGTGGGCGCCCTCGGGCCAACTGGAGCCGATCACCGACTGGTTCCACAAGTACGTCGTCGACACCGTCAGCCAACGCGACCGCACCGGCGGCGACGTCAACGACGTGATGGTCACCCGCTACGACTACCAGGGCGACGCGGCATGGCGGCACGCCGAACCGGACGGCATCACCGACGAGAAGTTCCTGACCTGGAGTCAGTGGCAGGGCTACGGCAAGGTCTCCGTCACCAGCGGCGACAGTGAGCACAGCACCCGCGTCGACCACACCTACCTCCAGGGCATGGACGGCGACAAGGCGCCCGGCGGCGGAACCCGTACCGAGAAGATCACCACGTCTGACGGCTCCGACTTCACCGGGCACAAGGAGTTCACCGGCTACGCGGTGGAGAAGGCCGCCTACGACAAGGGCAAGGTCGTCTCCAAGGTGATCAGTAAGCCGTGGAAGCACGACACGGCCACCCAGACCAGGAGCTGGGGCACCACCAAGGCCACCATCACCGAGACGACCGAGGTGCGCGGGTATTCCGCCAAGTCCTCGGGCGGCTGGGTGGAGACGCTGTCGACGACCGAGTTCGACTCCGAGTACGGCCGCGTTCTGAAGATCGACAACCGCGGTGACACCTCGACGGCCTCCGACAACACTTGTACGCGTACGTCGTACGCCGACAGCGCCGCCGAGCACATCTACTCCCTGCCCAAGCAGATCGAGACCGTCTCGGTCGGCTGTGACGCCACGCCGAACCGTAAGACCGACGGCAAGACCCCCGGCGACATCGTCACCGACGAGCGCACCCTGTACGACAAGGGTGCCTACAGCGCCGCGCCCACCAAGGGCCTGGCCACCGCCACCGAACGCCTCGTCTCGCACGACGGCACCAAGGGCACGTACCAGACCACCGGCACCACCGACTACGACGGCTTCGGCCGCCCCACCAGCCAAAAAGACGTGGCCGGGGCGTTGACGACGACCGCGTACACGGATGTCAACGGCCTGATCTCCTCGACCAAGGTCACCAACGACCTCGGCCACATCACCACCACCTCCTACGACCGGCTGCGCGGCCAGTCCACGGGCCAGACCGACCCCAACACCAAGCGCACCGACCTCGCCCGCGACGCGCTCGGTCGGCTCACCTCCGTCTGGCTCCCGGACCGGCGCAGCAACCAGACGCCGAGCATCAAGTACTCGTACCTCGTTCGCCAGAACAAGCCGGTCGCCGTCAAGACCGAGAAGATCGAACAGGACGGCACCTACGGCACCGAGTGGCAGCTCTACGACGGTCTGCTGCGCCCGCGTCAGAAGCAGACCGAGGGCCCGAGCGGCGGCCGGATGGTGGCTGACTCGTTCTACGGCTCCACGGGCGCGGTGAAGCGGGCCAACGAGACCTACTACGCGGCCGGTGCCGCCTCCGACGAACTGTTCCCCGTGGCCAACGGAGACGTCGCCGACCAGACGCGCTACGAGTACGACGGCCTCGGCCGTACCACCGCCGAGATCTTCACCATCGCCGGATATGAACAGTGGCGAAGCACCACCTCGTACGACGGCAACATGACGCACAGCGACCCGCCTCCCGGCGGTGTGGCGACCACGACGGTCACCGACGCCGAGGGCAAGGTCAAGGAACTCTGGCACTACGACGGCCACACACCCGTCCCGACCGGCCCGGCCTCCCAGCGCACCGTCACCAAGTACACCCACACCGCGGCCGGTGAACTGGCCACAGTCACCGACTCCAAGGGCAATGTCTGGCGCCAGGAGTACGACCAGCGCGGCCGCATGGTTCGCAAGGTCGACCCGGACGCCGGCGAGACGCTCCTCACCTACGACGAGTATGACCGCCTGACGTCCACGAAGGATGCCCGGCAGCGAGTCTTGTCCACCGAGTACGACAGCCTGGGCCGGCCCAAGGCGACTTGGGAAGGGGCGGTGAACGAAGGCACCAAGCTGACGGAGACCAGGTACGACCGCTCCGGCTCACTCGGCTACTCCCACGCCAGCTACCGCTACCTGCCCAACGGCGAGGCGTACTCCACGGTCGTCGCCACCTTCGACACCTTCTACCGGCCGCTGACGACCAACTACACGGTCCCGGCCTCGGAGGGGAAGCTCGCGGGCACCTACCCCTTCACCACCGCCTACAACCGGGACGGCACGGTCGCCTCCACCGGTGTGCCTGCGGCTGGCGGACTGCCCACCGAGAGCCTGAAGTACACGTACGACGAACTCCAGCGCCCGCTCACCATGGCCAGCGCCACATCGACGTACGTCACCGGCACGGTCTGGTCCAACACCAGCCAGCTGCTCCAGCTCTCCCTGAGCACCGGCGGCCCTCGCACGGAGAAGAACTTCTACTACGAGAAGGGCACCGACCGCCTCACCCGGGCCACGATGAAGGTCGGCTCCACCGCCACGGTTGCCAAGGACCAGCACTACTCCTACGACCAGGCCGGCAACGTCCTGTCCATCACCGACACCGCCGCCCCGGCGAGCAGTTCGACCCTCGATGTGCAGTGCTTCGCTTACGACGGCCAAGCCCGCCTCGTCGACGCCTGGACCCCGGCGGCCACCGCCACCACGGCCGAGGGCGAGGGCACGATCGGCGGGACCGCCGACTACGCCGGCAAGAAACCCACCACCTGTGACGCCGCCCCGGGCACCAACCCGCTGGGCGGACCGTCCCCTTACTGGACGAGCTGGTCGGTCGACGACATCGGCAACCGCACCCAGGAGATCCGCCACGACCCGTCCCTGAACGCCGCCAAGAACACCACCCGGACCTTCACCTACCAGGACGGCGACCAGGACGGCACGCCGGGAGAGACCGGCGACGGCGGCCCGCACCAGGTGACCAAGATCGCCGAGACGACCCCGACCGGAGACCGGCAGCAGACGTACCAGTACGACCTCTCGGGCAACACCCACAAGCGAACCATCGACGGCGACACCCAGAGCCTCGACTGGGACGCGACCGGCAAGCTGACCAAGGCCACTGAGGCCGACGGCACCGAGACCTCGTTCCTGTACGACGCCGGCGGGGCGCGGATCAAACGCACCACCGCCGATGCGACCACGCTCTACCTGCCGGGCATGGAACTGGAGCTGAAGAAGGGCTCCACCGCCGTCACAGCGACGCGCCACTACTCGTACGCCGGTCAGACGATCGCGATCCGTACCTCGGACAACAAGGTCTCTTTCCTCGCCTCCGACCACCACGGCACCGGCGACCTCGCCGTCGACGCGGTCAGCGGCGCCGTCACCCAACGGCGTACCGACCCGTACGGCGCCGCCCGCGGCAAGCTGTCACCGGAGACGGGCACCTGGCCGGGTGAGAAGGGCTTTGTCGGAGGCACGATCGATGCCTCGACCGGCCTGGTCCATATCGGCGCCCGCGAATACGACCCGGATCTGGGCAAGTTCATCTCGCCCGACCCGATCATCGATTTCACTCGGCCCCAGCAGATGAACGGCTACGCCTACGCGAGCAACACCCCAGTGACGCTCTCGGACCCGACGGGCCTGTACGACTGCAACAACGGCGTGGCCCTCAACTGTGACAAGAAGGGCAACCAGCAGGTCAACCCTTGCCCCAGCCTCGTGGTCCCCGCCTGCAACGGCGGTGCTGTGGATAAGGCGTCCAACGAGGTCGCCGCCGCGGAGGGCCAGCAGGCACGGGCCCAGCAGCGGTTCAAGTCGGCGGGCAAGCAACTCGTCAAGATCGTCATGGACATCCTCGGCGTCAGCGCCGCGCTGGACTGCTTTTCCAGCGGGGATCTGGCCGCCTGCGGCGAGACGATGCTGACCATCGCAGGCAGTTTCGCGGGGGGCATCGCCGGCAAGCTCCTGGCGAAGTACGGCATGCCCTGGAACATGCACAAGGGCATCGCACTGGCCAAGCGTGTCACCGGCTTGCTGAAGGATCTCTTCGGCGGCCTGAAGGACATGTCGAAGGCATCCGAGCGGCTCAACCAGGCACGGGCCAACTTGGCCAAGGCGCGGGAGAAGGCCCTCGTCGCCGTCGACAGGATCAAGAGCGCAGTTGGTGGTGGGAAGCCCAAGTGCCACAGCTTCCTGCCCGACACCGAAGTCCTTCTGGCCGATGGTAAGCGCAAGAAAATCAAGGACCTTAGACCGGGTGACAAGGTCACGGTCACGGACCCGAAGACCGGTCGCACCGTCGTCCGCGAGGTCGCGGGCACGATTGTCACGGAGGACGACAAGCACTTCGTCGACATGACGATCAACTCGAAGTCATTGACCGCGACAACCACGCACCCCTTCTGGGTGGTCTCGGAGAACCGCTGGCTCCAGGCCGGCGAACTCAACCCGGGCATGACCCTGCGCACGGCCTCCGGCGCCACAGCCACGGTCGAGGACGTCCGATACTTCGAGCGCCGACAGCGCACACACGACCTCACGATCACCGAGATCCATACGTACTATGTGCTGGCAGGGTCGGCGCCGGTGCTGGTTCATAACTGTAGTGATGCGGGCTATGCGGATGTGTACCTGGATATGGAACAGGGGCATGCATCGGTCTCGGTGACGCACAACGGCAGAACGATTCACACTGAGGCGGGTTCTCAAGTCGGACAGGACTCCGTTGTCGGATTGCGGAATGGTTCACATTCTCCCGGGACCGACGTGATCCGAGTGCCTCTACCGAATGCAAGGCGAGCGCAGCAGGCGCAGGAGTATTTCCTGGATGACAGCAACCTTGGGCCGCATGACAGAGACACAAACAACTGTGTAACGTTCTGTGCGACAATCCTCAAGGCCGGGGGATACGAAATGCCAGTCTCGAGATCTATGGAAGTCGCAAGCTGGCTCCTGGAAACGAGCTTTGAACGAAGGAAGTTGTGATGGCGGGAGACTGGGACTGGTTGAAAGGTCCGCAGCCGTCCAGCGAGGTGCCTGAGCAGTTGCGCACCCCGACGGCATCGCCTGCACTCAACCTCGGTGTGCAGGTGATCGGCAGCAACATTGTCGGTAACGACGTGGTCGAGCTGGCCGCGCAATACATGGCCGAACATGCCCGTCTCGAACTGTGGATGGGGAGTCATGAGCCGCCCCTGGGATTTCGGGAACAGTATGAGAGAGGACGGGCCTCTTCTGAGGCGCTACTTGGGGCTTTCGAGGCGTGGGGCGCGTTCGAAACGGCCTACCAGGCGTCCGGCAAGAAAATTGACCAGGTGCGCGACGAGCGAGAGAGACTGAAGACAGCCCTCCGGAGGGCCGCCGACGCTCTCATACGGGCCAGGACCGAATAGCCGAGAAGGGCTGGCGAGTTCTACCGACAGTCCGCCCTTGGTGTTTCCGCGACTACAGAGGGCCTCACCGGAATGGATTCTGGTGAGGCCCCGGACATTTGAAGCCAAAGCCAGCGGACGATGGCTGCGGCCAGGATTTGGCGTTTGATGTGGAGTCGGACACGGGCGTAGACGTCTTCCGTGACGCCGGATATGCGCGTAGCCGTGGAATCCCGGTGCCGTCTCGCGCTCATGCGGACTGCTCGTCCCCCTGCGACGACGTTCGCCTCCTCGTGCAATGCTCGGATGGCTACGTGGCGCACTTGCCTCGGTGACTCATCAATGCCTCCAAGGCGTTGTTGAGAATGTCGATGACAAGTCTGGGCGGGCTGCAATGGGTAGCCCTGATCGAGGTGGGGGCAAATGGGTAGGAATGCCGGCTGTGCGGTTGCCGGTGCGATCATGGTGGGGTTGTTGGAGGTTGGCTGCGGAGGAAGTCAAGAGGCGTCGGCTCCGTCGTCCGAGCCGACGCGAGCGAAGGCGTCGCACTCCTCGACCTCCGAGACCACAGAGAAGACCCGGGCTCGGGTGGTGGGGGATCTTCGGTACGCCTTCGGAGACGTTGGTGAAGGCTTTGTTGTCGCGAAGGACCCTCTTGGGCGCGACTGCGTGGTGAATGGCATGGCACTCAGCCGAAAGATCCCGGGCAAAGAGGAACTGCTGCGAGGTGTCCGTCTTCTGGAGGAACGGGGTTGGCACCTTGATGGGTCTTCGAAGTTAAGCGGTGCGGAGGTGCCCACGGGCTCGCCGCGTGGTGACGCAACGTGTGCGTAGTCGCTGGTTGTCGGCGTTGCGGAAGCCGAACGCGTGGCGGGCGACGAGCTTGATCACGCGGTTGATCCCTTCGCTCTTGGCGTTGCTGTGTCCGGTGTCGATGAACGCCTGGATTTCGGGCCACCAGCGGTCGACGGTGGCCGCGAGGGTGCGGACTTCGGGGATGTCGGCGTCCGCGCACCAGGTGAGGAACTTCCAGCGGGCATGGCCGACTTGGTTCCGGCCGGCGTCGGTGCGGGCCAGGGCGAGGAGGGTGCGCAGGCTTTCTTTGGCGATCCACGCCGTCAGCAGCGTCTGTCCGATCTTCCCTTCGTCCAGCAGCGGGTTCCACATGCGCTCGAACTGCTCGTGGTCAAGGTCTTCGCGGTTGCGGAGCAGGCGGCGTCGGGCTTTCCACTCGGGGTCACCGGCGCGTCCGCGCCGGCCGCGGATCTCGGCGGTCGTGCGGCGCCGGACCAGGGAGAGCATCTTGTTCGCGAGCTGCACCACATGAAAGTGATCGACCACGACGGTGGCCTCGGGCAGGCCGGTGCGGATCGCGGAGCGGTAGACGGCCGACATGTCGATGGCGACGTATCGGATGGCCTTCCTCCAGGTCAGGGGCGTGGTGGAAAGCCAGGCCAGCACGTCGGCGACGGTGCGGCCCTCGACCTGCCCGAGCAGTCCGCCGGATCCGAGGGCGTCGACGAACCCGGTGTGCCAGCGGTCCCTGGTCATCTTCCACTTCCCGGTGTCCGGATCCTGTTCCCACCGGGTCCGTCCGCGCCGGGTCTCATCGATGCCCAGCACTTCGACCTCGGGCAGCGGAGCCCCGACGACCTCGCGGGCGGCGGTGCGGAAGGCGTTCATCACGGTCGGCCAGGACAGGTGCAGATCGCGGGCCGTCTGGATGACCGTGGAACCGGCATCCCTCACGCGCCGCCCGGACGCGGCCCGCAGCCGCCCGGTGATCCGGGCCCCGGCCGGTATCTGCTCGATCTGCTCGGTGAACGACCGTCGTGGACAGGCCGTCTCACGGCACCACCAGCGCCGCTTGTGCCAGACGAACTCCAGCCCGCTCTCCCCGTAGGGCAGATCACGAGGCCGGGTGGTCGCCCAGCCCTTCACCCGGGTTGCGAAGACCCCGCAGGCCGGACAGGCCCGGGCCGAGGCGTCCGCCGTGGCCAGGTGAACCCGGCGCCCACCGCACTGAAGCCGCTCGACCCGCATGACGGACACTCCGTCGAGGTCCAGCAGCAACGTCGTATCGTTGACCAAGCCCGTGGCTCCCAGACGATCATTCTGCGTAGAGAACAGAAATGATCACCCAGGACCACGGGCGTCCTGCGTCCAGGGCCCACCAACAGTTCTCCCCATCACGTGCAGTGACTGTCAGTCAGCGCACGCGAAGGGCACACCGCTCAAGTTCGAAGACCCACCTTGATGGCGATCTGATGGAGATGAGTCCTGCGTTCGCCGCCTTCCTCAATCTGGGGGAGTGGTCCGTCACCGCCGGTGTGGCCCCCGTGCCGGACGAGATCAAGGAGCAGGTGGCTTCGAACGCAGGGGTGTTGACCGTCTCGGCGACAGGGTCATGTAAGTCCTCGTCGTAGCAGCGCCACCAGCGCATGCTGACATCGGCGCCCCGCTTGAGGCGTGATGTTCTCCTTGCGGCTATCAGTACCATCGCACGACGATGAGGCTGTCTCGGTGACGCCGGCAGGAGGGTCTGGGGGAGGCCGACAACCCGGGTGATCCGGTTCCTTGCTGCCCGCGGCACCCGTCTCGGTGGCCAGCCGGTGGCCGGACGCCTTTGGACGACGTAATACGAGGTAGCACAGACCAACCAGCCGCGTCGGCTCTGATCAGGTAGAACGTCACTGAGCAGCATCACCAGGCACGATGTAACACGAACGCTCACGGTCTCGTAATGCGTAAGGTCTCGGGTTCGAATCCCGAAGGCGGCTCCATGGTAAGCCCCCAGGTCAAGGATTTGACCTGGGGTTTCTTCGTTTTGTTGACCTTGGGATTCGGGCTAATCGGACACTGAAGGCCTATGCATTGCAATGCGTAGGTCTGGAGTTGACGGTCAGTGGCCGCTGCGGATCGCGGGCCTGTGACCTCGGCGTTTATTCATGGCTGCCGATCTCCCCGGCCCCGTCCGGTTCGAGCTGGTGGCCATTTGGTGGCCAGGCGTGCAGAGGTCGTGCAGATGGCTCCCTGGTCAGCCGCGCGGTTTCCATATGAGACTTGTGCCATCCAGATAATCGCGCGGTCGGCCGGGTCCTTCTCGGGCGTGGGCGGCGACGCGCTGTTGCACTATCGGCCGTCCCATCATTGCTTTGGACGGTGACCGGCCTGGCTGGCCAGGGCGGCTTCAAGTTCTCGGTAGGAGCGGGCTGTCGGTGATGCCCCAGATGCAGACAGCGTGTTCGGGTGCGTCCCGGATCGCTCGGGTGGTCTTGGCGATGTTGTCGGCTCCCAGCAGCCGTAGCCTGCCGATGGCCAGGTTCCGCAAGGCAGCCGTCGCGCGCGGTGCGCTGCCGGTGTGGACGGTGGAAGCATCCTCGGCGAACAAGACATGAGGTTCCCCCCAGATGCGGGGGAGAGGTGACAGCAGATCAGATGGGGCTCACGAGAGGAGCTCTGACGATGCCTGCCCCGAGGAAGTACCCGCTGGAGTTGCGTGAGCTTGTGGTGCGGATGTACCGCGCTTCCGAGCCGAAGCCCGTGATCCGCCGCGGACGCCGAGCTGACGGGCAGGATCCGGCAGGTCCACGACGAGTCCGGCGGGATCTACGGCTCACCGCGTGCACGCCGTCCTCAAGCGTGAGGGTGTCCACGTCGGCCGCAATCGCGTCGAGCGGCTCATGCGCCAGGCCGGCCTGGCCGGGATCAGCCCCCGCCGGGGCAAAGGCTTCACTCGCGGTAACCCGGACGCCGATCTGGGCCCTGACCTGGTGCAACGTGACTTTACCGCGAACGGGCCGAACCGGTTGTGGGTCACCGACCTGACCATGATCCCCACCGAGGAGGGGCCGCGGTGGCTGTCCGCGATCCGCGACGCGTTCTCCCGCCGCGTCGTGGCCTGGGAGACCTCCGCCCGCGCGGACGCGGACCTGGTCCTCACCTCGCTGGAGTATGCCCTGGCCAGCCGCGAAGTCGCCCCCCGCGAGCTCATTCACTACGCCGACCACGGCTGTCAATACACGTCCGTGAAGCTCACAACACGCCTGGTCAGGGCCGGTATCCAGGCGTCCATGGGCTCGGTCGGCGACTCGTTCGACAATGCCCTGGCGGAGAACCTGTGGATGATCATCAAGACTGAATGCATCCGTGGCCGCGTCTTCGCCGCCAGGGCCGAAGCGAACCTCGCGCTCTTCGAGTACATCGACGGCTTCTATAACCCCCGCCGCATCCAGAAACGGCTCGGCTACCTCAGCCCGATCGAGTACGAGGAGAAGCACTACCGACACGGCAGCTGTAGTTCCAGCGTCTGCGCTGGTCAGCGTGCTGCCGGGGCGGGTGCGGGCATGAGTACGGCCACCGTGATCATGAACGTTTGTGACGACGTATCAAGACGCGGTGGCCGTGGAAGCAACGATAGCCGAGCGGGCGTGGGGTGAGGCGTTCGGGAGGGCGATGCGGGCGGTCGCGGGCTGCTTCGCGCGACGTGAAGCTCGGGCGACGGCGGCGGAGTTGGTCGCGGGGCTGCTGCTGGAGGTGGACACGCGGAACTGCTGGACGCTCGCGCAGGTTCTGGGGCATCCGGGTCCGCACCGGCTGCAGCACCTGCTTTCGCGCGCCCGGTTCGACCATGAGCGGGCCCGGCAGGAGATCGCATGCCTCGTGATCGATGAACTCGCCGGTCAGAGCGTGGTGTTGGTGGCGGACGAGACGGGGGATGCGAAGTCGTCCACGGACTGCGTGGGCGCCGGCCGACAATACTCCGGTGCAATCGGCGGTGTCGGACTGTGCCAGGTGGCGGTGCACCTGGCGGCTGTCACCTCGACGACGAAGGTGATCATTGACCGGGCCCTGTATCTCCCGGCGGACTGGGCTGCGGACGAGGAACGCCGCGAGGTCGCCGGAGTGCCGGAGGAAATCGCCTTCGCGACGAAGCCGCAGCAGGCGCTGGCCATGGTCACCGACGTGTTGGCCGCCGGGCTGAAGGCCCGCTGGTTCGCAGGCGACGAGGTGTACTGCGGGCGCGAACTACGCCGGGGCGTACGGGCGCTGGGGCTCGGCTACACCGTTGGCATCGCCGCCACCTACCAGGTCATCGACGGGACCGGACGCCGGTGGGAGGCCCGCAAAATGATCAACAAGGTGCGGCCCGGACAGTGGATGCGCCGGCAGACCGGACACGGCACCAAGGGCACCCGCGAGTACGACTGGGCCTGGCTCGACGTCCGCCCCGACGACGCTCCCGACGAGCACCGGAACGAGAAGGAGGCCGGGACGAGTGTGCTGGTCGCGCGGCGGCACCGCTACACCGGCGAGGTGTCCTACTTCCGCTGCCGGGCACCCGGCGACGTCTCGCTCGGCACGCTGGTGGAAGTGATCTGTCGCAGGTGGCGGATCGAGGAAACCTTCCAACTCGCCAAGGGCTTCACCGGACTCGACCAGGGCCAGGTGACCTGCTGGAACTCCTGGATGCGCTGGTCACTGTTCTCCCTGATCGCCGCCGCCGTCCTTGCCCTCACGGCCACCGCCGTCCACGACGCTGCCGAGGACGAGCCCGCGCTCGTCCCGCTGAGCTGCCCCGAGCTCGTCCGGCTCCTGCGAGCCCTCGTGCTGCCGCCACCCGTCCGCGACCGCGAGCACGTCCCGCACTGGACCGCCTGGCGGCGCCATCACCAAGCCGTCGCGACCGCCTGCCACCATCACCGACACCGCCGTCACGACCAACCGTGATCAAGAACTACAGCTGCCGTGACCGACCAGGCAGCAATCGAACAAGTGAACCTGAAACCACGTCAACCCGTTCTGACCAGCTAGTTCCGTACTTCGCGGGTCGTTGATTCAGGTCGTTTCGCGTGCTGGCCGGTGTCCGTAGTGGGGGTGGCCGCGTTGACCGGGTGTGACGAAATCTTCCCGGTCTCCGCGGCCACGGACGCAGCGGCCGCGTATGGAATACGTGGTCAGTGCCGTGGTGGAGAAGCGTCTGGGCGCTCTGCCCGTCGCTGCCGACTTCTCGCGTCGGCTGGATGTGGCCGGGATCATCGACCGTTTGTGCCCGGGGCGGGAGACCGCTCACGTAACGCACGGCCAGGTCATCGAGGTACTGGTGGCCAACCGGCTGACCGCGCCCGCACCGTTGTGGCGGGTGGATGACTGGGCACGGGAATGGGCCGTGGAGGACGTCTTCGGTATCGAGCCGGAGTTGCTCAACGACGACCGCCTTGGCCGGGCCCTGGATGCCATCGCCCCGCACCTGCAGGAAATCAGCGACAGCATCGGTGCCCGTGCGATCGGCGAGTTCGGTATCGACGTGGCGACCATGCACTGGGACATGACGTCGATGTCCTTGCACGGCGCCTACCCCGCCGACGATCAGGACGAGGAGTATCCGCAGGTCAAGCACGGGCATCCCAAGGACCGCAGGTTCGATCTCAAACAGATCCAGACCGGTCTCGCGGTCGCCGGTGACGGCGGGATTCCCCTGCTGTCGAGGGTCATCGACGGAGGCGCCGCGGAGATCTCGCAGATCACCGCCACCATGAACTCCCTGCGCACCATGGCCGGAGCGAAGGACTTCCTGCTGGTCGCCGACTCCAAACTCGTCTCCTATGCCAACGTGAGCGCCCTGATCACCGCGGGAACCGGCTTCATCGCTCCGGCTCCCGCCTCCAAGGTCGACGATGCCGTCCACGCCGCACTCGACCTGGCCAAGGCCACTGTTGTGGACTACGTCCCGGTCCGGGACGAGAACACCCCGGCCCCCAACCGCGAGACCTACCGGGTCCTTGAGGACGTCCATGTCCTGTCCGGGCCGCGCAAGCGCGACCCTCAACTCACGGTGCGCCGGATCCTGGCGCACTCCACCGGCAACGCCCGAGGACAGGCCCGGGCCCGCGAGAAACGCCTGGCCAAGGCCCGCGAGGAGCTGGACAAGCTCCAGCGCGGGGCGGGCGGCCGCTACTACAACACCGCCGCGAAAGTCGCCGCCCGCATCGGCGTGATCACCAAGACCCGCCGTGTCACCGCCTGCCTGCGCACCGAGATCACCGTCGATGACACCGGCCGCCCCGCCCTGGCCTGGCACTTCGACGAGGAAGAACTCCAGGCCGAGCAAGCCGTCGACGGCTGGTACGCGTTGCTGACCACCCTCACCCCCGAACAGGCCGATCCCGCCGAAGTCCTGCGACGCTACAAGGGCCAGGGCGCCGTCGAGCGCCGCTACAGCGACTTCAAGGGCCCCCTGGCCGTCACGCCGGTCTTCGTGCAGGACAACAAGCGTCTCGCCGCCCTGGTCACAGTGATCTGCCTGGCACTGCTGCTGTTCTGCCTCATCGAGCGCCAGGTCCGCCGGTCCCTGGGCCCCGAGCAGAAGATGCGCGGCATCTACCCGGGCAACCAGGCCATCCGACCGACCGGACGGATGATCCTCTACCACCTCTCCGGCCTCCGTTTGCGGGTTGGCAACGCCACCGACCCGCCCACCATCGTCGTCAGCCAGGGCGTGCAACTCCATCTGCTCGACCTCCTCGGCCTGGAACCCACACGTCCCCGCTGGCCAGAGACCTGAACGAGTGACCCGCGAAGTACGGAGCTAGTCAGCCACTCCCGTACTGCGGGGGAACCTCACATCTCTGACATGGTGGCTGGAATTTTCGATTCCCAAGTGCCCGCGCACGTATCCGCCCAGATCAGCGGGGCTGGCCTGGTGGGTATCGAGGCTGGTGACGGCGTAGACCGTCTCCCTGGTCTGCCGCTTGCCGCTCTCCTGGCGGCGCCGGTGGATGCGCAGGGCCAGCCGGGCTTCCGGGAAGGCGATCCCGCCCAGGTTCGCCGCGATGGCATGGTCTTGACCGAGCGGGACTCCCGTCGCCCGTGCCCGGTCCGGAGACGGTGTGCGCTACGGGCCCCTGCTCCCACGGCATGGCCTTGATCTGGGCCGACGCGGTCGGCTGGTTTCCCTTGATCACCGCGATGTAGTGGGCCTTCTTCTCCTGCACCAGCCAGCGCACCTGGTCCTTGACGCTGTGCAGGTCGTCGAAGGCGACCACAGTGCCGGTCAGATCGAGGGGTTCCAGCAGCGAACGGAAGGCGGCCGTCTCGTTGGTCTTGGCCCCCACCTCCCGCTGGGCCAGGGTGACGGTGGGGGTGTGGGTGACGGCGGACAGCAGGTGCCGGTGGCGCTGCTGTCGGTGCGCGGAGCCGGACAGCGCCTTGCCGTCCACCGCGATCGCCGACCGCGGCGCGAAGCCGGTGGTGCCGGCGTCGGTGTGGTCGCGTTCGGCCAGGTAGACGCCGATCACGGCGTCCAGGGCATCGCCGTCGAGGGCGGCCAGGAGCCGGGTGAGGGTGGCATGGGACGGGGCGCGGCGACGTCCGAGCAGGTGGCGGCGGATGCCGAGCAGTTCCAGCACCGTGGTGGTGGCGCGCTGTCCCCACTCGGTGATCTCGGTGATGGTCCGGGCGCCGGAGACGACTGCGCAGGCGCAGATCAGCAGCAAGCCGGCCAGGGGCCGTCCGCGACGTGAACGCGGGTCGGGTGCGCGCTGGAGGTGGGCGCGCAGGCGGCCGGTGTCGTGCTGGTGGAGGGGACCCAGTTTCGCCAGTACGGCAGGGACCGGGGAGGATGGAGCGGCAGGCACGGGACCTCGATGTGATCATCTGGCGTAGACACCCTGATGATCACCGGTCTTGTGCCTGTGCTGTTGCCACGTCAACTCCCGCTGGGCGCGGACGATCTACGCGATCCCGGAACTTGCAACCGCCCTGGCATAAGGTCAGTCCACGCCTCTCGATCAAGCTGGGGGAAGCACCGCCTGATGAGTACCACACAACTCTTCTTCGCCTGCTCGCAGTACGCAGCCGCTACGGTCACTGCGGCTATTCGGGCGGGGCTCTTCGGGCCGCGCTCCGAGCACCGGCGCATTCTCGTCGCCACCGACCGGTCCACCCTTCCGGAGATTGGCACGCCCCTCGACCGCATGCCCGGATTCGAGGCCCTGCGACCGGAATTCGACGACATATGCTCGTGGAACGACTTCATCCAGCCCTTTCATCCGGCGGACTGGTCCCCGCGGGAGCAGGACACGCTGTTGTGGGAGCGAGCGCTGAGGCGCGCGTGGAATCTCGGTCGCGGACCGGTCGAGATCGCCTGCGAGTCCATTCAGGGCAATCCGTCCAAGGCCGTCGTGAAGATCTTCACAGACAGCCCCGTTCACGTTTACGCCGATGGCCTGATGAGTTACGGGCCGACACGCAACAAGATCGACCCGCAGCTCGGTACTCGCATCGAACGACTGCTGTATCTGGATCTTGTGCCAGGGCTTCGGCCATTGCTGCTGACCGAGTTCGGCGTCGATACGGAGATTGTACCAACCGCGACGTTCGCCCAGGTCCTAGCCGAACTCTCCGACGCGGCTGAAGACTCCGGGCATTCCTCGGAGGGTTTCCCCGCGCTTTTGCTCGGGCAGTACCTGTCCGCAATCGACGTTCTGACTGCCGACGAGGAACAACAGCTGCACATAAGAATGCTCCAGGGCGCCGCCCGGCTCGGACACAGGTACATCAACTTCAAGCCCCATCCCTCGGCTCCGCTCAGCTGGTCCCGGGCGTTGGAAGTGGAAGCGGATCGACTCGACGTCGACTTCCGTGTACTGGACAGCCCTGTCCTGGCTGAGGTGCACTACCAGCGGTTACGTCCGGCCCTTGTCGTCGGCTGCTTCTCCACGGCGTTACTCACTGCCTCCACGCTCTACGGACTTCCGGTGGCCCGGTGCGGAACCGACGTCCTGCTTGGTCGGCTGGCCCCTTACCAGAACAGCAACCGAGTGCCAGTAACGATTGCAGACGCGCTTCTGCCCGATCTGGAAGATTTGCCAGCCGTCAAGTCGTGGTCGTTCTCCAAAGCCTGTCAGACGCAAGAAGCGTTGACGGATCTGGTTTCAGCCGTCGGCTTCTCAATGCAGCCGAGTATCTACCCCAGCTTGCGCCCTGTGGCCGAGGGCTATCTCTCCCGCCACTTGAACGGTCACACGTGGCGCTATTTCAGCCGTCCCCGACTCACCCGTCTCGGGCTTCCCGGCTCGGCGCCCGCACGGCTCGCATTCATTTCGCGCAACTCAGGTGTACGGCGCGTCGTGCGACGAGCCCGGTCTCTCAACCGAGCGATACTCAGCCGAGACTGAGGGGCGGGCGCCGCGGAAGGCTCCGGCCGAGATCCACGCTGATGGAGCTGCAAGTGCTTTGGCGATGTGGCCGGGCCAAGTGCGATGCGTACATGCCTGCCGAGATGCCGGAAGATCATCGCCGCCGGGAGGCAGACTTCCGCTGCGCGAGGAGGTGCCTGGGCCGGGCGGCGGGGTCGGCGTTGCTGCGGGCAGGTCCGTCGGCGCGGCCGCTGCGGCACCGGGAGCGGAGCGAGCCCATCCGGATTGGTTACATCCAGAATGAGTGGTTCGCGAGATTTGACGAGGGGTCGGCATCCTCCGCAAGGATGAGTGGCGCCCCGGTCCGTCGGTCCCGAGGCTGTCCCGAGAACGGGCGCTGAGTCTGATCTTGGAGCGGAAAACGCCTGGGACGATGGTCCGCAGTGCCCATCCCATCGTCCCGAGGAGTGCCCCCACCATGACCACCCCCCACTTAGACGCCCCGACCACCGACCGCATCACTGCTGCCGCCGCCCGTGCCACGGAGCTGACCAAGGTGTATGGGCAGGACGAGACCCAAGTGGTCGCCCTTGACGCCGTCAACGTGGAATTCCAGCCTGCCGAATTCACCGCCATCATGGGCCCCTCTGGCTCCGGCAAGTCGACCCTCATGCACTGCATGGCGGGCCTCGACACGATTACCAGCGGATCCGCCCGCATCGGCGACACCGAGGTCACGACCCTCAACGACAAGAAGCTCACCCGACTGCGCCGTGACAAGGTCGGCTTCATCTTCCAGGCCTTCAACCTGCTCCCCACGCTGACCGCTCTGGAGAACATCACCCTCCCCATGGACATCGCGGGCCGCAAACCCGACCAGCAGTGGCTCGACACGGTCGTCAGCACCGTCGGCCTCGCCGGCCGCCTCAAGCACCGCCCCAACCAGCTCTCCGGGGGCCAGCAACAACGTGTCGCCGTCGCCCGCGCCCTCGCCGGCCGCCCCGAGATCATGTTCGCCGACGAGCCCACCGGAAACCTCGACTCCCGGTCCGGCGCGGAAGTCCTCGGCTTTCTCCGCACCTCTGTCCGAGAACTCGGCCAGACCGTCGTCATGGTGACCCACGACCCCGTCGCCGCCTCCTACTCCGATCGTGTCGTCTTTCTCGCCGACGGTCACATCGTCGACGACATGCACAGCCCCACCGCCGACGCCGTCCTCGACCGCATGAAGCGTTTCGACGCCAAGGGCCGCACGAGCTGACCATCGCCGGACACGATCTCCAGGACTGACACATCCACATCATGTTCCGTACCGCTCTGCGCAGCGTGCTCGCGCACAAGGCCCGGCTGCTGATGACCGTCCTCGCCGTGACGCTCGGCGTGGCCTTCGTCTCCGGCACCCTCGTCTTCACCTCGACCGTCACTGACGCCTACAAGAACAGCTCCCAGAAGGGCTTGGGCAACGTCGATGTCGCCATCCAGCCCCACAAGAGCGACAACGACAGGAGCAACCCCGGCGAGACCCCCCGGCTCACCCAGCGCCTGCTCGACCAGGTGGCCGCGGCGCCCGGCGTCGCATCGGTCACCGGCTCCGTGAGCGGCTTCGCAGCGGTCGCGGACAAGCACGGCGGGCTCGTCAGCAAGGGCGGCTCCTCCGGCGGTGCCAACTACTACCCCGGTGCTGACGGCAAGGACGCCCGCTACCCCATGAAGTCGGGCCAGGCCCCCGCGCGCGCCGGCGATCTGGCCCTCGACTCCAAGACCGCCGAACGGGCCGGCTACAGGGTCGGCGACATCGTCCGGATCTCCGTCGACGGCCCGGTGCTCCAACAGAAACTCACCGGCATCTTCACCACCGATGACGGCAACGTCTCCGCCGGCGGCAGCCTTGCCCTCTTCGACACCGCAACCGCGCAGAAGCTCTACGCCGAGCCCGGACAGTTCGACCAGATCGATGTGAAGGCGGCCGAGAACACCTCCCAGAACGCCCTGAAGGCCGACCTGGGCAGAATCCTGCCCGAGGACGCCGAGGCGACCACCGGCAGGAAGCTCGCCGACGATCAGGCCAAGGACATCGCCGAGTCCATGGACGGCATGACGACCGGCATGCTGGTCTTCGCAGGCGTCGCCCTTTTCGTCAGCATCTTCATCATCGCCAACACCTTCACCATGCTGGTGGCCCAGCGCACCAAGGAACTCGCCCTGCTGCGCGCCGTGGGTGCCACCCGCCGCCAGGTCACCCGCTCGGTGCTCATCGAGGCGCTGCTCGTGGGCACGGTAGCGGCAGTAGCCGGTCTGCTGGTGGGCATCGGTATGGGTGCCCTGCTGCGCTCTGTGATGGGCAGCTCCGGCACGGAGATCCCCGACGGCCCGCTCGTCATTCCGTCGTCCGCCGTCATCGCCTCGCTGGTGGTCGGCACCGTCGTCACCATGCTCGCCGCCTGGCTGCCCGGTCGCCGCGCCGCGAAGATTCCGCCGATCGCCGCCATGAACAGCGTCCACGCCGTCGCGACCGCACGCTCCTTAGCGGTCCGTAACGCCATCGGTGGAATCCTCGCCGCCGTCGGTGTTGTGACCAGTGTCCTCGCCAAGGACGAGAGCGTCATGGGCCTGGGCGCCATGTTGCTGGTCATCGGCGTCTTCGTGCTCACCCCCCTGCTGTCCCGACCCGTGATCGCCGCCGTCGCCCCCCTCCTGAGTGCCTTCGGGATGCCGGGCAAGCTCGCGCGGCAAAACGCGGTCCGCAACCCGCGTCGCACCGCCGCCACGGCCTCCGCGCTGATGATCGGCCTCACCCTGATCACCGGTCTGACCGTGATCGCCAGCAGCGTGCAGCAGGCCATCGACAAGATGGCCGCGGACTCTCTGAAGGCCGACTACGTGGTCGTGATGGCGAGCATGCACGATCTCTCTCCCGACATTGCCGAGAAGCTCGCCGCCACCGCAGACGTCACCGTCTCCAGCCCGATGCGGCCGGCCCCGGTTTTCATCGGTGACAAGGGCGAGTCACTGACCGGCGTCGATGGCGCGACCATCGGCCGACTCGTCAAGGCCGACTTCACGGACGGTTCGTTCGCCGGGCTGTCCGGAAAGAAGGTCGTCGTCGACGAGGAGACCGCGAAGAGCCATGGCTGGAAGATCAACTCCTCTTTCACCGTCACGTACGAGGACGGGCGGCGGGACAGCCTGACGGTCTCGGGCGTCTACGAGGGCACCCAGATGGTCCAGGGGATCATGGTGGACAACGCCACCGTCACCCCCCATCTGACCGAGGTCAACGACCGGCAGGTACTGGTGAAGACCGCCTCCGGTGGCAGTGCGGCCACCGAGGAGCGACTGCGCAAGGCCCTCGGTGACAACCCGGCCATCCAGATCCAGAGCAAGGCCGACATCTCTCGTGAGGTCGCCAAGCTCATCGGCTTGATGCTGAACATCCTTTACGGACTGCTCGCCATGGCGGTGATCATCGCGGTGCTCGGTGTCGTCAACACCCTTGCGATGTCCGTCTCCGAACGCCAGCGGGAGATCGGTATGCTGCGCGCGATCGGGCTCGGCAGCTCGTCCGTCCAGCGGATGGTCCGCCTGGAGTCGATGATCATTTCGCTCTTCGGCGGACTGCTCGGTGTCGCACTCGGAGTGTTCTTCGGCTGGGCCGCAGGTGAACTGATCAGCACCGGCATGCCCACGTACGAACTGGCTTTGCCCTGGGGGCGCCTGGCTCTCTTCCTGCTGCTGGCCGCGGTGGTCGGCATGCTCGCCGCGCTCTGGCCAGCCCGCCGGGCGGCCAGGATGAACATGCTCATGGCCATCAAGGCCGACTGAACTGGGGTACGGCGCTCGGAGGCACCGTACGGAAGCCCGACCGAATATGTCACCCCCCATGCGTCCCGTCGCGTTCGTCCCGGCGGGACGCATGTGCTCCACGGACGGAAGCGGGGTGTCCGGAGAAGGAACCGGCGGAAGAAAACGAGATCCGACTCATGAAGGCCCCTCCGCCCCGGTGTGACGACCGGTGCCCGAGACAGCGAATGGGCAAAGGGATTGTGCGTGAGGAGAACGACTACGGGGCGGTGCCGGAGGGGCACGATCCGGCGCACCGGTCTCACCAGGTCAGCGAAGATCATGGCGGAGTGGGACGAGGCTGTGCCGTCGGACCATAGGTCCTGGCCACCGTGCTCCGTCTGAGGGCCGCTCTGGCCGCGGATCTCCTCGCCGCGCTGTTCGGCAGCAGTCGCACCGCCATGTACCGCATACGTTTGAAGGTCAGGACGTGCTTGAGACCCACGGCATCACCGTGCCGCCGGCGACCGCTCCCTCACCGCCCTCGCACACCTCCAGGCCGGGTCAGCTCCCTGCGCAACGACCCCAGGCACAACACCAAGTCCACGTGTTGATGATCTGCGAGCTCTTGGGGCTTCAGCCGGGAGGCGGTGCGCCGACCCGGTTCTGATGACGACCGGCCATGGCACCACCGCCTGCACGGCACCGGCCATGGCACGACTCGAAGCCTCTCCGGGTTCGAGGCCGTCGAGGCGGCCTTCTTGCGACCGCGACCTGGTCCTGCTGATTGCGCGGGCCGCGGACGGAGCGCGAGCAGGAACCATCCACGTCGCCTACTTCACCCGTGGCGCAGCCGACGGCGGAAGGTCGTGCAATCGGCGTACGAGGGCAGCAGGCGCCGACGCTCTGCCTCCGCCAGGGAGGGAGCCTGTTCGTCCTTGGGGGACATCAGCAGAGCCATGTCGCGGGGCCAGCCAATGGCGAGGTCCGGGTCAAGAGGGTGGATCCCGTGCTCCCGGTCGGGGGCGTATCCCTCGGAACACAAGTAGACGACCGTGGCGTCATCGCTCAGTGCGAGAAAACCGTGTCCCAGGCCCTCGGAGAGGTACACCGCGCGGTGGCTCTCGTCGTCGAGGCGGATCGCTTCCCACTGCCTGAAGGTCGGGGAGCCGGTCCGTACGTCGACGACGACATCCATGACGGCACCACGCACGCACTTGATGTACTTCGCTTGGCCCGGCGGCACGTCCGCGAAGTGAATCCCTCGCAGTGCGCCCCGGCGGGAGACGGAGTAGTTGGCCTGGGCCAGGGTGAATTCCTCACCCGTGGCGACGGCGAAACCAGGCGCCTGAAACCACTCGTGGAAGGCTCCCCGGTCGTCGGGAAAGACCTTCGGCTCATGGATCCAGGCGCCCTCAATGGACAGCGGTCGCATGCGGCATCTATCTCCCGCGCGAAACCGAGGGGAAAGCCTCGGTCAACGCCTCGCGCCAGTCCCTGATGGGTTCGATGCCCGCCACCCGCCAGCGGTCGTGCCCGAGGACACTGTGGGCAGGTCGGGGCGCCGGGCGCACGAAGGCGTCGCTCGTGGTGGGGCGCACTCGCCCGGGATCGGCGCCCAGCATGCGGAACACCTCGCGGGCGAGTTCGAACCAGCTGGTGTGACCGCCGCTGGTGCCGTGGTAGACGCCTGCCGGGGCGGTGCCGCCGAGTGCGGCACGCCCGAGCAGGACCAGGCGGTCGGCGAGGTCCGTTGTCCAGGTCGGCTGGCCCTGCTGGTCGGCGACCACTTCCACGGTGTCCCTCGTGCCCTCCAGCTCGCTCATGGTGCGGACGAAATGGGTGCCGCCCGCCCCATAGAGCCAGGCGGTCCGCACCACATAGCCGGTGTCCGGAAGGATCCGCAGGACGGCCTGCTCGCCGACCAGCTTGGTCCGGCCGTACGCGCTCCGGGGGCCGGTCGGCGCGTCCTCGGGGTACGGCGTGCGGGCGCTGCCGTCGAAGACGTAGTCCGTGGACACATGCAACAGAACGGTCCCCAGCGTCCGGCACGCCTCGGCGAGGAGACGCGGGCCGGTGCCGTTGACCGCGAGGGCTTCCGGCTCATGGGCCTCCGCGTCGTCGACCGCGGTCCACGCGGCGCAGTTGACCACCACGGCGGGACGATGGACGGCAAAGGCGGCGCGCACGGACGCGGGATCAGTGACGTCGAGATCCGCGCGGTGGGTGGCCACCGTGGGGATGCCCTCCGCCGCCATCCGGCCGAGGACGTCCCGGGCCAGCATGCCGCCCGCTCCGGTCACGAGCCACGTACCTGCACCGGTCGCCGTCACAGCGCGGCCCGCTTCTTCAACGGCTCCCACCAGGCACGGTTGTCGGCGTACCACTGGACTGTCTCGGCCAGCCCCTGTTCGAAGCCGACGCGAGGCGCGTAGCCGAGCTCGTCGCGCATCTTGGTGCAGTCGACGGAGTAGCGCCGGTCGTGGCCCTTGCGGTCGGTGACGTGTTCGACACTGGTCCGCCAGTCGGCGCCGCACTCCCGCAGCAGCAGTTCGGTGAGTTCCGCGTTGGACAGCTCTGTGCCGCCGCCGATGTTGTAGATCTCGCCCGCCCGGCCCCTGGTGCGCACCAATTCGATGCCCTGCACGTGGTCGTCGATGTGCAGCCAGTCGCGGACGTTGGCACCGTCGCCGTACAGCGGCACCTTCCTGCTGTCCAGGAGGTTGGTGACGAAGAGGGGGATGACCTTTTCCGGGAAGTGGTGGTGCCCGTAGTTGTTGGAGCAGCGGGTCACCCGCACGTCCACGCCGTGAGTGCGGTGGTATGCCAGGGCTATGAGGTCGGAGGCGGCCTTGGTAGCGGAGTAGGGCGAGTTGGGCTGCGGCGGATGGGTCTCCGGCCAGGATCCCTCGTCGATGGAGCCGTAGACCTCGTCGGTGGAGATGTGTACGAACCTCGCGATGCCGGCCCGGTGGGCGGCGTCGACCAGGGTGTGCGTGCCGACGACGTTGGTACGGACGAACTCCGCGCCGCCGTCGATCGAGCGGTCGACGTGCGACTCGGCGGCGAAGTGCACCACCTGGTCGTGTTCGGCCATCAGCTTGCCGACCACTTCCGGATCGCAGATGTCACCCTGGACGAAGGCGAGGCCCGGGTGATCGCGAACCTCGTCCAGGTTGGCCAGGTTGCCCGCATAGGTGAGCTTGTCGAGCACGGTGACGGAGATGTCGCCGGGTCCGTCGGGGCCGAGCAGCTTGCGGACGTAGTGGGAGCCGATGAAGCCGGCCCCGCCGGTCACGAGAATTCGGGTCGTCATGAAGAGATCTGCACCTTGTTGTGATCAGCCGGCACTGGCTGGTGGGCTGGGGGTTGCGGGGGAGTGGGTCATCTGTGCGCCATGCGCCAGTCCTGCGGTACGTGCGTCGCGGCGAGCAGCAGACCTCGGTCGGCGGTCCAACGTCCATCGAGGGTTGTCGGCACGTCACCCTCGGGCGCTGCTTTGAGGATGCGGGCCCGGAAGGTCCCGCCGGGGGCGATGGTGATCACCGCTTCGTCGAAGCCGAGCCAGGTGCCGGTCAGTGGAGACCAGACCTTGTAGACCACCTCCTTGGCACAGAACAGCAGACGGTCCCAGGAGACACCGGCGTGCAGACGCCTGAGCGCGCCGTTCTGTTCCCGCTCCTCGGGGAGGGCGATGGCCTCCAGCATTCCGTCGGTCATGGGCAGGTCGGGTTCGGCGTCGATGCCGAGTGCACGCGTCCGTTGGCTCAGGCCGACTGCGGCCGCACGGTAGCCGCGGCAGTGCGTGATGCTCCCGATGACGCCGTCCGGCCACACGGGGGCACCCTTCGCCCCCGGCAAGAGAGGGGCGGGGGGTATGCCGAGGCAGAGCGCCGCGCGACGGGCCTGGTGCCGCCCGGTGGCGAACTCGTCCCGGCGCGCATCGCTCATCGCGGTGGCGTGTTCCTCTTCCTCGGGGAGCAGGACGGCTTCCGGGTCGTCCCCGAAGGACTCCGCCACCGCGATACCGGCCGGGACGATCCGCGAGAGCACCGTGTCCTCTCCGCTTAGTCCCGACACGGCGCGAGCAGTTCGACCTGCTCGACGGGGTCGCCGCCGGTGGGCAGGAGCGCGATCAGGGGAGTACTCAGTCCGTTGTCGACGTACTGCCGGATCCTGGCCCGGCACTCGTCGGCACCGCCATGCACGATCAGTTCGTCGACCACCTCGTCCGGAACGGCGGCGATGGCCCGCCAGTGGTCGTCGGTGTCCCAGGCCCTGTGCATGGCGGCGAGTGCCTCGCCACGGCCGAGCCAGTCGTGGAAGCCTCGGTAGGCGGGTGCGGTGAGGTAGCTGCTGATGAGCATTCGGCCGATGCGCCGGGCCTCGCGGGCGTCCTCCGTGACACAGGTGAAGACCGGGGCGACGAGTTCGAGTTCGTCGCCGATCTGCGCCCGGATTCTTGGCACGTCGGTGGGTGCCAGCCAGTTGGTGATCGCACCGTCCGCCTCGGCGGCGGCGAGCCGCAGCATTCCCGGCCGCAGCGCTGCGAGCAGGATGGGCACAGGCGCAGCGGGCGGGCGTTCGAGCCGGAACCGGTCGACTGTGAATGTCGGGTACGTGGCGCTCACCGTCTTGCCGGCGAGGGCCTCGCGCAGGAAGCGCAGGGTGTCGCGGGTGCGACCGAACGGCTGTGTGTGGGCCGTCGCGTTCCACTGCTCGACGACGACGGGCGACGAGGCACCGATGCCGAGCGCGACCAGGCCCGGTGCGCATTCGGCGAGGGCCGCCGTGCTCATCGCCAGCAGGCCAGGACCGCGGGTGAAGACCGGCACGACGGCCGTGCCCAGTCGCAAGCGGGACGACCACTGCGAGGCCAGTAGCAGCGGCGAGAACGCGTCGGTCCCCGACGTCTCGGCTGTCCACACGTCGGTGTAACCGAGCTCGGGCAACCGCTCGACGAGCTCGCGGTGCGCAGGCAGGGGGACACCGGGCAGCGGCAGGGTGATTCCCCAGCGGGTCATCGCATGGTCTCCGGTTCTCACTCGGCGGTTCCGGGAACGGATCGGCGGCCGTTCGTACCGGACGCGGGGGCAGCAGGTGTGAAGGCCGTCGGGCGGTTCAGCCTTCTCGAGCGGGTTGGTCCTCCCGTTCGTGGGGTCGGGGCACTCACAGGAGCCGGGTGTGGCTCCGACGCCCGGCCGGGCTCCCCAGGACGGGCCGGCGGCCACGTGGGGGAGTGCGGCCCACTACGGCGGAGACCGTCTGGGGAAACCGACCGCCCCGGCGACGAGGCTGCCATTGAGCCACGGCTTCCCGACCGGCTGCCGCGTCGGCCTCGTCGGGGACCACATCCGCACCGCCAACCTGCTGAATGTGCTGCTCCACAGCATGTCTCCCGCTCCGGAACGCGCCTCGGCTTCGGCATCACGGGCCTCCGGCGTCGCTGACGAGCTGTCAGACACTGGCCGCGATGGCCAGTGCAGGCACTCGGCGTCGGCAGAGAGTCCGCGGCACCTCC
The DNA here is from genome assembly GCF_009184865.1 of Streptomyces phaeolivaceus. Taxonomy (NCBI): domain Bacteria; kingdom Bacillati; phylum Actinomycetota; class Actinomycetes; order Kitasatosporales; family Streptomycetaceae; genus Streptomyces; species Streptomyces phaeolivaceus. The sequence continues at coordinate 6,027,457 of NZ_CP045096.1, forward strand.
GCACTCCTGATCATTCGGTCCGACCACGGCTCACGGCGGCTTCACGACCGCTGGAGGGCGGAGGGAAAGCAAGACAGACAGGCGGCGCTCACCCTCGCACGCCACCGTGTCAGCGTCCTGCGGACTCTCATCCGTGATCGACCGTGCTACACCGCCCCGTCCGCGGTCATTCATACCGCTTGACGTCCAGACAGGGGCGTTCGGCCTCGGCCTGCGCCGCCAGCACGGCCTCCGCTTGCCGGACGAACAGGTCTGCGGCTGCGCGCACCTCTGCCGCCATCGGCCGGTCGGCCTCCAGGGGCGGGGAGATCCGGGCCAGTTCGGCCCAGACGCCGGTGGTCCCGGTGTCCTTGCCGGTCATCACGGCGAGCTGGGCGGCGCCGAGCGCGAGCGAGCCGACCACCAGCCAGCCCAGTTCCAGTGCCTCGGCGACTCCATTGGCGCCATTGAGTGCCATCGGCACGTGGTCCTGGTTCCAGCCGTTCGTCGGCAGGGTCGTCAGCGACGCCGGGGTCACCAGCTGTCGGATGCGGGAGACGAAGGATGTTGCGCTGATCTGTACGCCGGCGAGGCCACAGCCGCGGCCGGCCCGCGGTGTGAGCATCGGGGGCAGGCCGCCGTTGGTCGTGGGGTTGGTCACGAGTCCGAGCTGCCGCTCGGCCATGTACGCGGCCATGTGCATGGCCAGCCCGGTCTGCTCCGAGGCGAAGCCAACAGGCATGGCGTGGAAGTTGCCGCCGTGCAGGACCCGGCCTTCGTAGGTGACGGGGTTGTCGGTGACGCCGTTGGCCTCGCGGAGCAGAACCTCGCCGGCCATGGTGAGCTGGTCGAGCACCGCGCCTAGGGCCTGCGGCGCGCACCGGAGGCTGTACGGCTCCTGCAGCGGCCTGTCCTCGTCCCGCTCGAGGTTCTCGGGAAGCGACTGCCTGATCCAGTTCGCCACACGCAACTGGCCGACCTGGTTGCGGGCGCGGCCGATGCCCTCGTCGTAGTGCTCGGTGTTGCCGCCCAGCAGGACGGTCAGCCGCGCGGTCAGCTCCGCCACGGCACGAACGAGCCGGACCGCCGACTGCTGGTTCAGGATCGCGACCGCAAGGCCGACCCCGGTGCCGTTGACGAAGGCGAGTGCCTCCCGGACGGGCCAGTCGAGCGGCTCGGCGCCGAGCGCGGCCAGCGCGTCCTTCGCCGGAGTGAGGGTCCACCCGCCGGCGTTGTCGCGGACCCACGCTTCGCCGTAGCCGGCAAAGGCAAGGGCGGCGTGGGCCAGCGGCTGGAGGTCGCCGCTCGCGCTGACCGTGCCGTCGCGGGGGATCGCCGGGGTGAAGCCCTCGTTCCAGAGGTCGGCGAGGCGCTGCCAGAAGTCGGGCGAGACGGCTGAGAAGCCCTTGCGCATGCTGTTCAGTCGCAGCCAGACGACGAGCCGCGCCACCTCGGGCGGGAGGGGGCGGCCCTGGCCGGTGCCGAGGTGCGAGATCAGTGAGTTGCCCTGCTCCGCCTCGGACTTCGCGGCGAAGGTGACCAGCGGGCCGAATCCCTGCGTGAGCCCGTATATGGGCTTGCCGGTCACCAGGTGGTCGTCGATGGTCCGGGCGCTCGTCGCCATCCTGGCGATGTCCGCGTCGGTGAGCGGGCCCAGCTTCGCGGTCCAGGAGGCGGCGCGGGTGATCTCCGCCAGGTCGCCCAAGTCCGTCGTCGCGTTGCCGAATGTTTCGGAAGTCGATGTCACGTTGCTACCTCTGGGTCGGTGAGGGTGAGGTCGGAAGCTGCCGCAGTTTGCCCATCTCGGACCGGTCGATACGGGGCACCACGTGCACCTTCCGGGGGCGCACGCCAAGATGGGTGAGCACCGGTGCGAGATCGGTGCCGGCCTCTTCGGTCCCGGTCCGCGCCACGACGAACAGGTCGATGTGCTCGCCGATCATGCGGTCGTCGACCGTGACAAGGGCGAGGTCCTCGCAGTCGATTTCGGCGCGCAGCGTGTGCTCCGCCTCGTCGAGGTTGATCCGGCGCCCGTTCACCTTGACCAGGCGGCCGATCCGGCCGGCCAGCCGGAAGGTGCGCTCGTCGAGCCGTTCTACGAGGTCACCGGTGCGCCACTCCTCAGGCCTGGGCTCGCCGGGCCTGAAGCCGATCCGGGGGCTGCGGATCACCAGTGGCACCGCCGCGTCGGGCTCGGTGCCGGCTTCGGTGTCGGTGCCGGGGTCGGCGAAGGAGACGTCAGGGAAAAGGGTCCATGCCGGCGGCTCGTCGGCCCGCCAGCGGCGGGTCGCGATGCCACCGGTCTCCGTGGAACCCAGGAGCTCGACGAGCACCGCCCGGTCACGGCCGGCCTTCTCGAGGAACACGCCTGCGTCCGCCGGAAGCATCGCGCTGCTGTACAGGACGGTGATGTGCTCGAAGCGGCGCACCCAGTCCATGTGCTGGAGAAGCAGGGAGAAGATCCACGGGGTGGCCACCACGACGATCCGGCCGTGCTCCACATCCGGCATCGCTCCGACGTAGGTCGAGCGATACCACACCGGGAGGCCCAGTCTCGCCGGCATCAGCAGGGAAGCAAGGGCGCCGTAGACGTGGACCGGAGGGGCGAAGGCGACGACCGCGCCCGGTGCGTCCTGCCGGACGAGGTCCGCGAGCATCCCGGCCTCGAGCCAGGCGTCCTCACGAGTGCGACGCCAGCAGCGACTGGGACCGGTGCTGCCGGAAGTATGGAAGTCGAGGACATTCGGCAGGGCCTTGCGGACCAGTTCCTCCCCGTCCGTGACGTCGTCCCAGCGAACGCACCATGCCGTGCCGGTGACCTCCGGTGTGCCGAACCCCAACGACAGAAGCGTCGCAGCGCTCATCTGCTCATACCCCACGCGTACTCTCCTTTTTTCCATGTCCCGGCGACGGGGCGGCCGTCAGGCCACCGACTGGGCGACCTGCATGAGGTACCTGCCGTACTCGGAGTTCTTCATCCCGGCCCCGAGGTTGTGGCAGTGCTCGGCGTCGATGTAGCCCATGCGCAGGGCGATCTCCTCCAGGCAGGCCACCCGGACGCCCTGGCGCTTCTCGATGACCTGGACGTACTGGCTCGCCGCGAGCAGCGAGTCGTGCGTGCCGGCGTCCAGCCAGGTGTAGCCGCGTCCCAGCCGGATGAGCTGGGCGCGTCCCTGCTTGAGGTACGCCTGGTTGACATCGGTGATCTCCAGCTCGCCACGGAATGACGGGGTCAGCTGGCGGGCGATCTCCACCACATCGGGATCGTAGAAATAAAGCCCTGTGATCGCGTTGTCCGAACGCGGTTTCAGCGGCTTCTCCTCGATCGAGACGAGACGGCCATCGGCATCCGTCTCACCGATTCCGTAACGCTCCGGATCCGAAACCGGATAGCCAAAGAGAGTACAGCCGTCGAGGTTCTCCCGAGCGGTGCACAGCAACTTCGGGAATCCGGCGCCGTGAAAGACGTTGTCGCCGAGGATCAAGGCCGAACTTTCGTTGCCGATATAGTCCGCGCCGATGATGAATGCTTCCGCAATACCCTTGGGCTCCGCTTGCTCCGCGTAGCTGATCTCAAGCCCCAGAGACGACCCGTCGCCGAGCAGCGTCCGTAGCGCGGGAAGGCTACTCGGCGTCGAGATGATCAGAATCTCGCGGATTCCCGTGAGCATCAGGACCGACAGCGGGTGGTAAACCATGGGCTTGTCGTAGACCGCGAGCAACTGCTTGGACGTTGCCAGGGTGGAAGGGTGCATCCGGGTGCCACTGCCGCCGGCGAGAACGATTCCCTTCATCTATCCCCCAATTTGTTGTGGCCGACGAAATGCGTGCGACCGGGCTGGAATTCAATCCGGGGCCGAACGAAAAGATAGTCAGGCCCAGGACCTCATGCCAAGTGTTTCCGGGTCACCGAATGGTGGCCCCTCATTTTGGCGGCCGACTTCCTGTCCGAGTCCGCCGAAATCAGCCGGTGAATCTGGTGGTGAGCAGGTCCCGCCGGCGGGACGAGGGCGGGACCGTCCGTGCCCGGCGCCCGAGACCTGGTTCGGTTCAGCGATGTTTCGAACCGCCGCCGGTTCGGCTCGGACCGTCACCGCGCCGGCGATGCCGAGTCCGGGTCGGCCGCCTCCACTTGCCGCAGCGGGGCGCGCGAGTCCGTGGCGACGGCCTCGGTCATCGCCACCTCGGCCTGACGCACAGCACCGCCCGCAGGGCGCGGGGGCTCACGCGGCTTCAGGCACGGGCCCGATCGCCGGGACGGCCACGCCGGCCTGCACGGCGGAGCCGTCGACGAGGCGCACGACCCCGGTGTCACCGGCCGGGGAGAGACCACACGGAAACGGACGCGCGCCAGCCGCGCCGCAGGGGAGCGACACAGCGTCCCCGGCCATGAGGTCGGCCACGAGCGGCCGAAGCACGAGCAGGGCGCGAACTCCCCATTCTCCCGACGGGCGTCCGCCTGCGTCGTTCAGCGGTGCTGGTCGTCGGCCGTAGGCGACGTTCCTGCCCATGTCCCCCCACCGGGGCGGACCGGTACGACCTTCAGCAGCCCGCCGTGGTCGCGGTCCCTCTTCAGCAGGCGAATCGCGGTCGTCCCGGCGATGGCGCCCGCGCCGACCACGGCGACTCCGCGACCGGAATGCTCTTGTTCCAGGCATCAGCACATGTCTCTCAGCTTGAGTGAGACCCGTCGGACCGGGCGACCACGGCGCCGCCCGGGGGCGCGTGCCCGGAATCCCGGGGACCGTCCCCGGGTGCCAGGCGGGGCAGGACGACACCGGTGACGGCGGTGGTGATGACCGCGATCAGCACGAGCATCGTGAAGCACAGCTCGTTGATGAGTCCTGCCTGGAAGCCGATCGTGGCGATGACCAGCTCCGTGACACCGCGGCAGTTCATCAGGACACCGATCTGCAGCGCCTCGCGGCCGGGCAGCCCGGCCAGCTTGGCAGCGCCGCCAGCGCCCACCACCTTGGTGGCCTGGGTGATGAACAGGGCCGCGACGAAGACGAGCCAGGTGGTCGGGGCGGTGCCGAACATGCCCACCGAGGTCTTGAGGCCGACCCCGGCGAAGAACAGAGGCAACAGGATGAGCAGCGTGAAGCTCTGCAGCCGTCGGCCGATCCGTTCGATGACCGGTGAGCCGCGGGGCACGACGGTGCCGAAGAGGAACGCGCCGACGACGGGGTGCAGGTGCAGCAGATCGGTCAGCACCGCGTAGCCGATCGCGCCCACGACCAGGACCGCGGTCAGCAGCTCCTCGGACCTCATACGGGCCGTCAGCACCGCCAACAGCTGCCGGACCCCGAAGAACGTGAGGGCGACCAGCGCGACGACGAGGACCACGGTGCGCGTGATCTGCCCCGGGCCCCCGGCCTGTGTACTGGCCAGGATCAGCGTCAGTACCAGCCAGGCCAGCCCGTCCCCGACTGCCGCGCAGGTCATCGACAGGCCACCGGCGCGGGTACGGTCGAGCCCGAGGTCGACGAGGATCCGGGCGAGTACCGGCACCGCGGTGACGGCGAAGGCGAGCCCCATGAACAGCGCGTACTCCGTCGCCTGCACACCGGCCCCCGCCAGCGTCGAGCCGGCCGCGAGCGCGAAGCCGACGCCGCAGACGAAGGGCAGCCCCATGCCCCCGACCAACACGGCGCCCAGCGGGCCCTGGCGCTTACCGTGGCCGGTGCGGACCTCACAGCCGATCAGGAACATGAACAGGATGAGCCCCAGCTGGGCCACCTTGTCGAGGCTGTTCAGCACCTCCGAGGGGAAGAGCCAGTGGGTGGCGGTGGGCCAGCACAGGCCCAGGAGGGACGGGCCCAGTACCAGCCCGCCGAGTATCTCTCCCAGCACGGAAGGCTGCCCCAGCCGACGCAGGACCGCGCCGAACAGGTGGCTGACGAGCAGGATCACCGCCACGGCGACGAGGAACCGGGGGAGCGAGTCGGGCGTCACGACGCGATCGCATCCGCCGGCACGCCGGTGAAGCCACGCCTGCCGTACAGCAAGGGCCGGCCGACACCGTTCTCGACGCCCACCGGCCGTCCGAAGACGGCCACGTGGTCGCCGACCGTCAGCGTGTCGACGACGCGGCACTCGGCCATCGCGTACGAGTCGTCGCACAGCCACGGCAGCCCATGCCGCTTCGAAGGGCGCCAGGTCACCAGCTCGAAGCGGTCCGGCCGGGCCGAGGCGAAGGTCTCGGCAGCCTCACGGCTGCCCTCGTGCAGCAGGTTCACGGCGAACGTGCCCTGCTCGCGCAGTGCGGCGAGCGTGCCACTGCGTACGTCGAGGCAGACCTGGAGCGTGGGGGGCGTGAGCGTCACACTCGTCAGAGAGCTGCACGTCATCCCGTGCGGGCGCCCGTTCCCGTCGATGGCGGTGACGACGGTGACCCCGGTGAAGTAGGAGCTCATGAAGCAACGAAAGGCATCTGGGATGCCCTGCGCGCTGGTTTCCAAGACGAATCCCTTCTGTCACGCGAGGATATGGAGCCGAGGACCTGGACCTGAGATCAGTCGTTGATGCTCGCCAGGTACTCGTAGCAGCTGGGCAGCGCCCTCACGAGTGCCTCGCCCTCGGCCTTGAGCCGGGCGAACTCCGCGACGGCGTTGGCCGGTTCGAGGTGCCGCAGCGCCGGGTGCGGAGCATCGGGGAGGTGGCCGAGGCCGAGAGTCATGGCGTTCCAGGAGTAGCTCTCGAACCCGTGGTAGTACGGGTAGATCGTCTCCTCGCAGAACAGCTTCGCCCGGGCGAGGTCGAGCTTCTCCACCAGTCCGTCGGGTGCCGGGCGGAGCTTGGCCTCCTTCCAGTACGGCGTGTCCTCGCGCCGGGCGGCCTTGTAGTGCAGAACGAGGAACTCCTTGACCCCGTCGACGGCGCGGGCGACGCGCGTGTTGTACGCGGCCGTCATCCGGGGATCGAACCGCTCGTCCGGGAAGTGCTTGACGAGTTGTTCCACGGCGTGCTGGATGAAGAAGATGCCGGTCGACTCCAGCGGCTCCACGAAGGCGCTGGAGAGACCGATGGCCACGCAGTTCTTGACCCACGAGTCACGGTTGCGGCCGATGCGCATGCGGATGTGATTGGCCTGGAGATCGTCCCGCTCGGGTGCCACCTTCGCACGCAGCTCGGCCTCGGCCTCCTCGGGGCTGATGAACCGGTCCGAGTAGACGTAGCCGTTGCCGTTGCGGCGGAAGAGCGGGATGGTCCACATCCAGCCGGCGTTCATGGCCGTCGCCGTGGTGTACGGTGCCATGTCCGTCGACTCCTCGCGCGGGACCCGCAGCGCGACCGCCCGGTTGTTGGGAAGCACGTCCTCGAAGGACTCGAACTTCTCGCCGAGCGTCTGGTTGATCAGCAGTCCGCGGAAGCCCGTGCAGTCGATGAACAGGTCGCCGGCCAGGTCGCCGCGGGACGCGGTCGTGACATGGCTGATCCAGCCCCGCTCGTCCTGCGCGACGTCCACGACATCGTCGATGACGTGCTTGACGCCACGCTGCCGGCCGTACTCCGCCAGGTAGGCGGCGACCGCGTCGGCGTCGAAGTGGTACGCATAGGGGAACTGAGCCCGCTGCTCGTCCAGGGTGGACTTGCCGAGGTCGTTGTCGAGACCGGAAGCAAAGAGCGACCCGTCCAGCATCCGGGGTGAGCGTTTGGCCTCGCACAGCGCCGTGGTGATGAAGCAGGAGCGGTCGAACGGCTCGCTGCGATCGCCGAGTTGCAGCCACCAGTCGGCCATGGAGAAGCCGTCGACGACGCTGAGGCGCTCGAAGGGGTGGTAGAAGTACTCCCCCGGCGCAGACCAGTCCTCGAAGCGGATGCCCAGCTTGTACCCGCCGGCGCACTTGGGCAGCCAGTCGGCCTCGTCGAGGCCCAGGTAGTCGAAGAAGTGCCGCACGGTGCTGAAGGTCGCCTCGCCGACGCCGATACGCGAGACCTGGGCGGACTCCACCACCGTGACATCGACCCGGTCGGCGAACGCCGCTTTCAAGTAACTCGCCGTCATCCAGCCGGCCGTGCCGCCACCGACGACGACTACGGATCGGATCATTTCCAGACTCCTCAGTAGCTTTGATGGAACGTCAGGCACGACCGCAGCCGACCGGTGCGGCGGGCCCAGTCACCGCCGGCGGGGGGATTACCGGCGGCGAGGCCCGACGGGGCGCGCGCCGGCTGTGCCGGGCGCGTAACGGGCGGGCCGGGGCTCAGACGACGCGCACCTCGGGTACGTAGAGGATCCACTTGCCTCCGGCGTCCCGGAACGCCGCTTCCTTCGCCATGATCTCTTCGGCGTGATTCCACGCGAACAGCAGGGCGTAGTCGGGGTAGGAATCCGAAAAGGCGGACGGCGGATTGACCGGGATATGGGTGCCCGGAGTGAGCTTTCCCTGCTTCACCGGAGTGGTGTCGCAGACGAACGAAACAAGGTCGGGGCCAATACCGCAGAGGTTCGCCACCGTGGCGCTCTTGGCCGTAGCGCCGTAGCCGACCACCGTTTTGCCATCGGTGCGGAGTTTCCGCAGCAATGACGTCAGGTCGTCACGGATCTTCAGTACGTTCTCGCCAAATCTGTGCAATGTGGCGATTTCGGCCAGCTTGTTTTCCTTCTCCTCCGCGAGAAGGGCGGCCACGGCACCGGACGGATTCCGCTGGCTGGCCGGTGCGAGGGTGTAACGGACCTCGCCGCCGTGCACGGGGATGCGCTCGACATCCACCAGCTCCAGTCCGTTCCGCGCGGCCATCTCCTGGACCGAACGCGCGGTGAAGAAGAAGAAATGCTCGTCGTAGATCTGATCGAACGAGGTGCGCTCGACGATGTCGCCGAGATAGGGGTCCTCGAAGACGAAGACACCTGTCGGCTTCAGCAGAGCCCGGACGCCGGCCAGGACCGATTCCATATAGGGGATGTGGCAGAGGGTGTTGGCCGCGTAGATGACGTCGGCCGGACCGTCGACGGCCAGGATCTCCTTGGCCGTCGAGTCCTCGAAGAAGGACTTCCGGACCCGGATCCCCTTGGCTGCCGCGAGGTCCGCGACGCTGCCCGAGGGCTCGACACCCAGGTGGCGGACGCCGGACTCGGCCAGCGCCTTGAGCATCACGCCATCGTTGCAGCCCAGTTCGACGATGAACGGGTCCTCAGCGGTGAGCTCGGTGGCGAGCAGGCGCTTGGCCAGGTCCTCGAAGTGGTCCCGCATGAAGGCCGAGCCCGAGGAGAAGTACGGGTACGTCTCGTGGAACATGCGGTCGCGCGGGACCTCCTCCATCAGCTGCACCATCGTGCAGTCCGCGCAGAGACCGACGGCGAGCCGGAAGAAGAACTCCTGCTCGAAGTCCGCATCCTGCGGAAGGAATGCATCGGACAGCGGCTGGCGACCGAAGTTGAAAAACTCCTGCACCGTGCCACCGCATACGCGGCATGGGGACTTGTTTGACATACACGCTCCTGCGAAACCAAAGCGACTGCGGTTTGTTGAGATACCGAACACCTCGGCACGGTCACTTGAGCCACGTCCGAAGCGGGTGTCGATGAGTCTGCTCCGCCGAGCGTCCCGACGGAAGTCCGTCTATTCGCTTTCCTGTCTCGCTGGCGGGACAAGCGGCAGAACCAGTTTCCGCGCATCCGTGAATTGATGCGAGCAACGGACGTCGATTGACTGTGACCGGTCCAGTCGCTAGCGTCAATCCGGTTCCCCACATATATCGACCGGCATGTCAACCCTGCCGGAAATTCGGCGACTCCGCGAGTAGTCGCAGCCCTCGCGGCCTCGTCCCAAGGAGGGAAATCAATGATCATTGCCGGGCTCAGGCTGTCCCAGGGCGGCGGAATCGCCCTGATCCGTGACGGCAGGCTCGAGTTCGCCGTCGGAATCGCGGACCTGAACAGCGATCCGTGGCGCAGCCGGTGGGAAGGACTCGAAACCATACCGAAGTTGCTTGCCGCCGAGGGGTACGACGTCGACGAGATTGACGCCTGGGCGGTCGACGGCGGGCACGAGGAGGCCGGGCAACCGTCCAGCACCGTCTTCCCCGCGGTCACCGGCGAGTTCGATGGCGGCCTCACCGCTTCGTACACCGCCTACCCGCGCGCAGGCAGCCTTGCCGCAGGGGCGTACTGCACGAGCCCCTTCGCCCGCCGCTCGGAGCCGTCCGTGGTCCTGGTGTGGGACGGCGACCGTGCTCCCCTCCTCTTCCACGTCGGTGCCGACGGCCGGATTGAGGCGGGCGGCGAGGTGATGACCGCCGATGGCGACCCGCTGGAGCAGATCGCTCGGGCGGTGCGCGACTGGCGGGGCGAGGAGCCGGTGAACCTGTGCTTCGGCGGTGACCACGCGCTCGACATCCAGGCGAATTCCTCTCTGCGCGCCCATCCGGCGGTACGCGAACTGTGGGTGCCGCCGTTTCCCGACGCGTCGGGAGCGGCGATCGGAGCCGCGGCACTGCACCTCGGCCGGGAGACCGGCCTGCGCGCCCTCGACTGGGGGGTCCGCTCCGGCCCCGAGGTGGGCCGCAACCCTCACCTGCCGGAGGGCTGGTCCGTCTCGCCCTGTCGGCCGGAGGAACTGGGCCGGCTGTTGCACCTCACCGGCAAGCCGGTGATCTTCCTCAACGGGCGGAGGAAGACGGGCCCGACTTCGTTGGGCAGCCGCAGTGTCCTCGTGCCCGCCGTCGACGTCGAGGCGCGTGCCGTGCTCGGCAAGCTCACCCGTGGCAACGACGCGCGGGACGTGCCGGCCGCCCTGTGCCTCACCGAACACGTCGCTGAAGTCTTCGAGCCGGGGATCCCTGACCCGTACCGGTCCTACGAGCACCGGGTTCGCCCGGAGTGGGCCGAGCGCCTCCCGGCGATCGCAGCGGACCACGGCGTCGCCGTGCAGACGGTGGAGGCCGACGACGACCAGGTGCTCACCGCGATGCTGAGTGAGTACCAGAAGTGGAGCGGCGTCCCGGTGCTCTGCTGTGCCGACGCCGGCCAGCCCGACAGCGGGCTCTTTCCCGACGCGGTGTCCGCCATGCGCCAGAACGAGATCGACACGATCTGGGGCAGCGGCGTCCTGTACCGCCGGATCCGTTGCCGCGAAGCATAACTAGAGGAGCCGATCCCATGAACCGTGTACCCCGTGCGATGGTCATCTCGCTGCAGAAGTCCGGCACCCACCTGATGCAGGAGCTGATGCTCGAACTCGGTTACAAGATGGTCGGTGTTCCCCGACCAGGGCCGAACACCGTGCCCCGCTTCGACGAGGAGCAGCGCCTGGCCATCTCGGCGCTGGTGCTTTCCAAGACCGACTACGAGAAGCTGGAACAGCTGCGCGGTACCGCGCTGTTCGAGGAGCGCACCGCGGACACCTGGTCCGCGCTCGTCTGGCACTGGCAGCGCCGTCTCGGCCAGCACGTGGTCAACCGCTACGGGCAGACCCGCCTCGACCGCGCCGACGAGATCATCACGAATCCGCACCTGCCGTACTCCTGGTTCGCGGACACGCCCGCCGACCTGTGCTGGATCTTCCACGAACTCGACCTCGAACGCGTGGACGGCAGCTTCCTGAGCGAGTGGGTGGAGACGGACAGCCCACCGCTGGTCTACAACTACCGCGACCCACGCGACACCATCGTCTCGATGATCAACTTTCTGGAAGGTCGTACCCGCGAGGGCTACGGCAACTTCTATGAGGCGGACATCTGCAGCGCCATCCTGGCGAGCAAGCCGACCTGGGAAGAGAAGATCGACTACGCGCTGAGCGACCCCTCGTTCCTCGCCAGGAACCAGTTCACCAGGGGGATGTGGCTGCTCAACCACCCGAAGGTCTGCAAGGTCCGCTACGAGGACCTCGTCGGCCCCCGGGGCGGCGGGACCCGGGAGAAGCAGATCGAGACCGTGGGCCGGGTGCTGGCGCACTACGGCAGCGACCGGGACCCCGAGGCGGTCGCCGACAAGATCTACAACCCCAACTCCTGGAGCTTCCACCAGGGACGCAGCGGGGGCTGGCGGGAGCGGTTCACCGAGCGCAACCTCGCCAAGTTCAACGAGGTGTTCGGCGACCTGCTCGAGCAGTACGGGTACGAGTAGGCACGGATGCGACAAGGACCGCACATGAACGACGTCGCCGGCCGCCTGCGGACGCTGGCCCGGGCCCGGGCCCGGTCGGCGCGGCGGGCCTGGGCCGAGGCCGCGCCGCTGTGGGACGAGGTGGTCACGGCGAACCCGGTCAATGGCGAGCACTGGGACCGGCTCGCCGAGGCGCGGTTCGGACTCGGTGAGTACCGCGCTGCCCTGCCGGCGTACGAACGTGTCCTGGCGCTCGGTGTGTCCCCGGACCGGGAGACCTCACGACCCGGGGCCGTCCCGTACCAGATCGCGCGCTGCCGTGCCCGGCTCGGCGACGTGGACGGCGCACTGGACGCGGTACGGGCCGCGCTGGCGGCCGGCTTCCGCGACGTCCAACGCGTCCGCGGCGACGAGCACCTCGCGGCGCTGCGCGGCGATCCCCGGCTGGCGGAACTGCTCGGCGGCCCCGCGGCCGGGGGTGATGGGCGCGAGGAGGGGTGGCGCGGCGACTTGGCCCTCCTCGCCCGCGAGGCGAAGCGCCGTAGACCGCCGGCGAGGACGAGGGAGGCCGAGGAGCGGTTCGACGCGCAGGTCGCCCTGCTGGGCGAGCGGATCCCGCAGCTCACGGACGCCCAGGTGTTCGTCGAGCTGTGGCGGCTGCTGCGGCCCCTCGAAGACGGACACGCGCGCGTGCTGGTCCCTGATCCGGATCACGAGCTCAACCACCTGCTGCCCGTGCAGTTCTATCTCTTCGAGGAGGGCCTGTTCGTCACCGCTGCCGCCCCCGGGTACGAGGCGCTCCTCGGCGCGCAGGTGCGCGCGTTCGACGGCACGGCGACCGAAGAGGTCATGACGGTGGTAGAGCCGGTCATCACGCGGGACAACGACTACGGGCCCAGGCACAACCTGCCCACCTGGCTGCGGCGCACGGCGGTGCTGCACGCGCTCGGGGTGACGGGCGACTCCGCGAAGGCGACTCTGACGGTGACGGCCGCCGACGGCGAGCGCAGGGAGGTGTCCCTGCCCGCGGCCGCGGGCGCGGTGGACGGCTTCCCGGCACCGCCGGGCTGGCGCTTCTTGCCGGATACGCTCAGCGAGCCGGTGCCGCTCTCCCTGCGCAACGCGGGCTGCTGCTATTGGTTCGAGTACCTGCCGGCGGACCGGCTGGTGTACTTGCAGCTGAACAACATCATGAACGATCCGGACGAGCCGTTGGCGGACTTCACCGACCGGCTCTTCTCCTTCATCGAGGAGTACCCGGTCGACCGGCTCGTCATCGACCTGCGCTGGAACGGCGGGGGCAACACGTTCCTGGCGACCGGCCTGCTGCGTCGGCTGCTGTCGTGCGCCAAGCTCGGCCGCCGAGGCTCGCTCTTCCTGGTCGTCGGGCGGCGGACCTTCTCAGCGGCCCAGAACACAGCGACGCTGATCGAGCGGTACACCGATGCCGTGGTGGTGGGCGAGCCGACCGGGTCGCGCCCGAACTTCACAGGGGAGACGGCACCCTTCCTCCTGCCCCACAGCCGGCTGCGGGTCAACATCTCGGACCTGTACTGGCAGAGCTCGTTCCCGATGGACTCGCGCACCGCAATCGCCCCGGACCTTTACGTCCCGCCGACCTTCGACGATTTCCGTTCCAACCGGGACCCGGTGATGGAGGCGATCCGGTCCTGCACCGAGCACCTGCCGGGCTGGTGAGACGTCCGGCGAGCACTGTGGCGGGGACGCCGGTCGGCATCCCCGCCACAGTTCTTTCCGTACCGGAGTCTCTCAGGCAGGCCGCGAGATCGCGGCCTGCCCGATCTTCTCGATCAGCGCCGCCTGCCGCAGTGTGCCGTCCTGCTGGGGCCGGATGTCACGGCCGCCGAGGACCGCTTCCACGAATGTTTCAATGACGTTCGCGAACTGGTGATCGGTCGCCAACACCCGCTCCTCCAGGTGGTCCTGCCGCTCGATCCGCACCACGGGACGGTGCGTCTCCGGCGGGGTGAAGACCCGGTCCAGCATGAGGCGTCCGGTGCTGCCGGCGAGGCTGTAGTCGTTGCGGTACGAGTGCTCCATACCGAACGCCAGCTGGGCCGGTACGCCGTCGGGCGTGCACAGCAGCACGCTGCCCGACATCACCACGTCGTGGTGCCGGTCGTGCCGGAACACGGCTCCGACAACCTCGAGGTCACCGCCGAGGAAGTACTGGGCCACCCGGACCGGGTAGCCGCCGAAGTCGAGGAACGCTCCACCGCCGACCGAAGGCCGGTAGCGGATGTCCCCTTCGGGCTTGGGCGGGATGGTGAAGGCACTGGCGAAGCCGCGCAGCTCACCGATCGCGCCCTCGGCCAGTACCTTGCGCACGGCCTCGTGCTGGGAGTGGTAGAGGAACATGTAGTTCTCCAGCAACACGACCCCGCGCGACCTGGCCGCCTCAAGCAGCCTGCTCGTCTCGCGGTAGCTGCTGGTCATCGGCTTCTCGACCAGCACGTGCTTGCCGGCCTCGAGGGCCCGCTCGACCCACTCGGCGTGCAGCAGGCCGGGCAGCGGGATGTAGACGGCATCGAGCTCGTCAAGCTCGAGCAGCGCGTCGTACCCCTCGAGCGGGACGCCGCCGAACCGCTCGGTGAAGGCTTCCGCGCTCTGCTGGCTCCGGCTGGCGATGGCGACGACCTCCACGGCGGAGTTCCCGGCCATCGCCGGGAGGGTCCGCCGCCAGGCGATGTCGGCGCAACCCATGACCCCCATGCGCAACCGGCCGTTCATATTATCGAACATGTGAAAACTCCGCTCGGCAAGAGATGAGAGAGAAGGCGATCGGTCACCTGCGCCGGCCCCGGTGGGGTCAGCCCCAGGACGGGCGCTTCCTCAGCACCTCGTAGTGGTCAAGGCATTGCTCGTAGGTGGGGAGCATCCCCCGGGCGACCGCCTCGGTCAGAGTGGGCGCCGCGGCGTCCTTCTCCGACATGATGGGTGGCTCGGTGAGGCCCCAGGGGATGCCGATGTCGGGGTCCAGCGGATTGACCTCGATCATCGTTCCCGGGACGTAGGCCTCCGAGCACAGGTAGTTCATGCACGCGTCGTCGGTGAGCGAGAGGAACGCATGGCCGATGCCGTCGGCCAGGTAGACCGCGGTGCCGGACTCCTCGTCCTGGGGCGTGGTGTCGAACATTCCGAACGTGGGGGATCCGATCCGCAGATCCACCGCGACGTCCAGCACCGCACCCCGCACGCACGTGACCAGCTTGGCCTGTCCGGGCGGCAGCGCGGTGCTGTGGATGCCGCGCATTGTGCCGCGGCAGCTGGCGGAGTAGTTGGCTTGGCCGACGACGAACGGATACCCGATGACGTCGGTCAGGACCTCGGCGCGGAACGCTTCGAAGAAGTGGCCACGGCGGTCCAGCTTCTTGTCCGGCACGATCCGGTACGCATCCCGGATCGACATTTCGGTGATTTCCGCCGCACGAAACATATCCGACCAGTCTCCGAAGGGTTGTGGCTTGGGTTGGCCCGGCCGAGGGAACCGCCGCCGCTCAGCACAGGCTGTGCAGGCATGTCAGAAGGGACCGGGCCTCGACATTGAGGTAGTGACCGTGGCGGAGCAGGTCAGTCAGCTGACGCACCGTCATCCAGCAGAAGCCGGGGGGCACATCGAGAGGGAAGTCCTCCCCCACCTCGGCTATCTGGTACCGGGTGAGCGCGTGGTGGAAGCGGCCGCCCTCCTCCGACAACAGGTGGTCGTACCGCATTCGCGCGCCGCCGCCGGGGGCCAGGGACTCGCGCAGGAAGGACTCCCGGACGTCGGACATGTCCGAGCCGGGGTGCAGGTGCACGGTGGGCGCCATCTCCACGAGATCCATCAGTCCGTACTCGGGCTGCGCCCGGACCAGCAGGTGGATCACTCCGTTGATGGGCCGGACGACGAACACCGCCCGGCCCTCACCACGCGGGTACAGCAGGGGCTGCGTCCAGCGGGTGACCTCCCGGGTCCCGGCGGCGACCTCGACCGCGACGATGCGGAAGTGCCGCTCCTCGTCGTCCGTGATCTGCCACTCGTCCCGCGACCAGCCGGGTACGTCGGTCATCGGCACCAGCCGGGCGGTCCACTCGCACCGGGTCTTCGCCTCGGTGAACCAGCTCAGGATCTCGCTCGCCGTGTGCAGCGCGCGCCGACCGGCGTCCTGGTACTGGTACGAGCGGACGAGGGCGTCCCGGAAGGCATCACCGCTCTCGGCCTCCGCCTCGTCGGGCAGGGCGAAAGGCATGCAGGACAGCACCGTGCGGGCGTCCATGTTGACCATGTTGTCCTCATGGGTCAGCTCGCGGATCTGGGCCAGGGTCAGCCAGCAGAAGTCCTCGTGCAGAGGGACGTCGCCGGTGGCCAGGACGACCATGTTGCGGTTGCGTTTGCGCCAGAACCAGGCGCCCTGCTCCGACTGGAGCACATCGACGAGCACCTGACAGCGGCCCGGCCCGACGAAGTACTCCAGGTACCGGGTGCCGGCTCCGCGGTGCACCTGGGTGTAGTTGCTGCGCGTCGCCTGCACCGTCGGAGACAGCTGGATGGTGTTGACGTTCCCGGGTTCCATCTTCGCCTGCATGAGGCAGTGCAGGACGCCGTCGAACTCCTTGACGACGATGCCGAGGATCCCGATCTCCGGCTGGTTGATGACCGGCTGTGACCAGGTCTCCGCACCGTTCTCGCGGACCCGCAGTCCCTCGATCGTGAAGAACCGTCCGCTGGCGTGCCCGAGGTTGCCGGTGCCCGGCTCGAAAGCCCAGGAGTCCAGACGCGCGAAGGGGATCCGCTTCACCGAGAACCCGCCGGCCTCGCGCCGGTCGGCCCACCACCGGTGGAACTCGCCGGTGGACATGCGACCCTGGCCGCCGACCGATCCGCGGAGGTCTCCTCCATGCGGATCGGGCTCCGCGACTCGCTTCATGAACGGCTCGCCTTCGTCAAAGTTTTGCCAGGACGTCGCGCACCTTGTCGATGACACGATCCTGCTCACCGTCCGTCAGTGACGGGTACATGGGCAGGGAGAAGATCTCGTCGGCCACCCGGCTGGTCACCGGAAGGGAACCCTCCGGATAGCCGAGGTACGCGAAGCCCTTCTGCGTGTGCACCGGCCACGGATAGCTGATGTTCAGCACGATGTCGTGGGCCTTGAGCGCTTCGATGATCTGGTTCCGCCGGGGGTGGCGCACCACGTAGACGTAGTACACGTGCTCGTTGCCGGGCGCCGTGGCCGGCGTGACGAGGTCGGTACCCGCGAAAGCCTCCGCGTACCGTGCGGCGATGGCCCGCCGTCGCCCGACGTAGTCGTCGAGCCGCGTCAGTTTGCGGCGGAGGATCTCGGCCTGCACCTCGTCGAGCCGGCTGTTGTAGCTCGGCGTCTCGATGACGAAGTACCGCTCCTCCATGCCGTAGAAGCGCAGCCGGCGCAGGTTCGCGTCGATCCCGGCGTCGCTGGTCACCGTGGCACCGGCGTCACCGAAGGCTCCCAGTACCTTGGTCGGGTAGAACGAGAATGCCGCCGCCTTGCCCATCGAGCCGGCGATGCGGCCGTGGTGGCGAGCGCCGTGCGCCTGGGCGCAGTCCTCGAGAATGACCAGGTCGTGCTTGGCCGCCAGGGCCTCCAGCGGCGCCATGTCCACGCACTGGCCGTAGAGGTGGACCGGTAGCAGGCAGCGGGTCCGCGGGGTGATCGCGGCGGCCACCTGGTCGACCTCCATGAGGTAGGTCGCCGGGTCGACATCGACGAACACCGGCGTCGCGCCGACGGCGTTGATCGCCACGACGGTGGGCGCCGCCGTGTTCGAGACCGTGATCACCTCGTCGCCCGGGCCGATACCCAGGGCACGCAGGCCGAGCACGATGGCATTCGTGCCATTGTCGACACCGACGCAATGCGCGGCGCCGTGATAGGCGGCGAACTCCCGCTCGAAGGAGCGGACACTCTCACCGAGCACCAACTGCCCGGAGCTGAACACCGTTTCCACGGCGTCGATGATGTCCGCGCGCTCCTTCTCGTACTCTGGCAGATAACCCCACACGTGCTGGGTCATATCGGCACGTCACCTCCACTGAATCGCCGTCAGGAATCATGAAGTAGGCCATGAAGAATGGGCGGCCCCAACCGGGTCAGACGATCTGCTTCAGGAGATCGACACCCTGGATGTCCCAGTCCTCGCGGTGGATCGCGAAGACATGGACGTCCCACAGCCGGCCGTGGAAATAGGTGTGATCGGGAAGCACGGCCTCGGCGCGGACGAGGGGCGCGAACTCGTCATCGAAGCCGATGGCGGCGACGTCCGGGGAGCTGCGGTGAAGATACACCTTGCGCGTGCGCCACATCGCGAAGGCGAAGTTGGCGGTCAGCGCGTGCACGTCACGGGTGAGCTCTTCGGCCGACTCCGTGGACAGATGGACCTCCATCCGCAGGTGACCGGCCGACGTCGGGCTGGAAAGAGTGCTGAGCCCGACGACCTCGCCTGTGCCCTTGTGGTGGACCAGGAAGCATGCCGACAGGCCTTCACCGAATGAGCGCACATAGGAGTCGATCACGGGTAGCCCGGCGGCACCGAGCCGGAACAGGATCTCGTACGCCTGCGTCGCGTCCGTCGCACCTGCCGGGCGCAGCTCGACCTGCCTGGACCCGGTATGGGGGAACAGCATGGAACACCGTCCTCGTTTCGCTGTGAGTTTTTCGTCGCACGGCGGCCACAGCGGAGCGGCCCGTAATTCCGATGCGGTGGGAATGGAGTCGACAAAATCATTAGATCCGGGCAGAAGTTAGTGACGCGGACAACGGGCAGTCAAGCGCCGCCCGGAAAATCCGCGGTTCAGGAAAGGTGGACTGTCTCGCCGGCGGGACACCGTGCGGAACGACCCCCAACTCTGTTGACCGGCAACCGAAGCCGTGGTTACGGTCCTTCCGCCCCGGTGGAAGAATTCAGTGGTGCAATTCATGACCGACTCTGCCGGGAAGGCCCGGCCGGTCGATCAACAGGAACGTTTGGGAGAAATCATGTCGGATGAAGAAGCCGCTACGGCCATCGACCCGATACTGGTCGACAGAATGACGGAGGTCATTCGCCAGACGGCCATTGCCATCTGTGCCGAGCAGCCTGATGTCCCCGAGCCGCAGGATCTGAGCGATCTCGATTCCTTCTCTGTGGTGCAGGTGCTGCTCGACCTGGAGAACGAGCTCGACGTGAAGCTCCTGGAGGAGCTCGAAGGCTTCCGAGGGAAGACCTTCCGGGAGATATCCGAGTACATCGTCGACATCGCGGACCGGAAGGAGATCCTGCCCGATTTCACGAAGTCCGTGGACCGCGTCTGGGACGACAAGGGCGCGGATGCCGCACTTGAGCACCACTGAGGGAATCCTTTCTGCCGTCGGCGGTACTCCGCTGGTACGGCTGAGCCGTCTCTTCCCGGACTCTCCCGCCCGCTTCCACGCCAAGCTGGAGGGACTGAATCCCGGCGGCAGCGGCAAGGACCGGGCGGCCACCGGCATGGTGGTGGGTGCCATGGAGATCGGCCGGCTCGTACCCGGCAAGTCGACGGTGATCGAGTCGAGTTCGGGAAATCTCGGCATCGGACTCGCACAGGTGTGCAGACTGTATGGCATCCGGTTCGTTTGTGTGGTCGACCCGAAGACGACCGCACAGAACATCAGCATCCTCCGCGCCTACGGCGCCGAGGTCGACGTCGTCACCACGCCGGACAACGCCCAGGGGGACTTCCTCTCCGCGCGCATCCGACGGGTGCGCGAGTTGCTGCACGACATCCCGCACTCGTTCTGGCCCGACCAGTACGCGAACGAGCTCAACGCGAAGGCCCAGACGCGGGTCATGCAGGAGATCACCGAGCAACTGGACGGCTCCGTCGACCACCTCCTCGTGGCGACGGGCAGCTGCGGGACGATCAATGGCTGCGTGCAGTACATCACCGAGCACGGGCTAGCGACCCGCGTCGTGGCGGTGGACGCCGAGGGCAGTGCCATCTTCGGGCAGCCGGGCTGCTCCCGGCTCGTCCCCGGCCACGGCGCGGCGATCAGGCCGGGACTGCACTACGACGGAATCGCCCATTCCGTCATGCGTATGACCGACCAGGACTGTGTGGTCGGCTGCCGGCGACTGGCGGGAGTCGAGGCGATCCTGGCCGGGGGCTCGTCCGGGGCGCTTGTCAGCGCGGCCGCCCGGCTCGCCGATGAACTACCGGACGGCGCCAACTGCGTGCTGGTGCTGCCGGACCGGGGCGAGCGCTACCTGGACACCATCTACTCCGACGCGTGGGTCGAAGCGCACTTCGGTGACATCCGATATCTCTGGAAGGAGCAGGCAGAGTGCTGATTCTCCGCCGCAGCGACGTCACCTCCATCTTGGACCGATCGCACGAGGACGTGATCCGAACCGTCCGGGACGCCTACGTCGCCCACGCACGGAAGCAGACGTCGGTGCCACAGTCGGTCTTCCTGCGGTTCCCCGACGACGCACGGAACCGGATCATCGCGCTGCCCGCCTACGTCGGCGGCGAGCGCCCGGTCGCCGGCGTCAAGTGGATCGCGTCGTTCCCCGGCAACGTCGCACGGGGGGCAGAGCGTGCCTCCGCGGCCATCCTGCTCAACTCGATGACGGACGGGCAGCCGGTGGCCCTGGTCGAGGGCTCGGTCATCTCCGCCCGCCGTACGGCGGCCGGCGCCGCACTGGCCGCCGCGACGCTCACCGAGGCGGCAGGATCAGCCGCCCGCACAGGTGTCTCCCTCATCGGCTGCGGAGTGATCAACCACGAGGTGCTGAGCTTCCTCCGGGTGCAGTTGCCGGAGCTGAACCGGGTCACGCTCTTCGACCTCGACGCGGAGCGGACACGGGCCTTCGGGGCCACGGTGCGGGCGACCTGGCCCGGGCTGACGGTCGAGACCGCCGACAGCATCGACGCCGCGTTCGCCGCGCACCGGATCGTCTCCCTGGCCACCACCGCGAGCACGCCGCACATCACAACGGACGCCTGCCGTCCGGGCACGGTCGTCCTGCACCTGTCGTTGCGCGACCTGACTCCCGCATCCCTCCTCACCGCCACCAACGTCGTCGACGACGCCGACCATGTCTGCCGCGCCTCCACCTCGCTCGACCTGGCCGAACAGATGGTCGGCGATCGACAGTTCATCGCCGCGGAGATCGGCGACGTGCTGGCCGGGGCGGCGACGGCACCGCACGACCCCGACGGCGTCACCGTCTTCTCACCGTTCGGCCTGGGGGCCCTCGACGCCGCGTTGGCCGCCCACGTGGTCGACACGGCCGAGGCTCTCGGCATGGGCATCGAGCTGCGGGACTTCACAACCGACCGCAGCGGCACCGGCGCCTGACGCCGAGGCCGCCGCACCGCACATCCGCACTGTCAGCTGGAGGAGAGCACATGTCGTCCGACGAGACGTATCTGGTCGTGATGAACCACGAGGAGCAGTACTCCATCTGGGCAGCCGACCGGGAGATGCCGGCCGGCTGGCGCGCCGAGGGCACCTCGGGGACCCGGGAGGCCTGCCTCGACCACATCGAGCGCGTCTGGACAGACATGCGCCCCCTGAGCCTGCGCCGGCGCATGGCCGACGAGCGCGTTGCCGAGTCAGGTGGGCGATGAGCGGTCCCACACCGAACATGACCGACTCGGCAGCAGACGGTGCCGGTTCCGTCACACCGGACGCCCTCCAGCGCCCGAAGTGGTCTCCGGAGCGGCTCGACCCGGCCCCGGGCACGCACGTCACCTCTGCGGCCACCCGGCTGCGCGGGACGCTCGACGAGTCGGTGCTCGCGACCGCGGTGGCCGACACGCTGCGACATCACCCGGAGATCAGCACCCGGTGGGCCGACGGGGACGGCGTACCCGTGCTCCTCACCAACCCGCGCTCGGAGCAGGACGACCTGGCGCGCGCCGACATCCACACGACCGAGACGGCGCGCGCCTGTGAGGAGTTCCTGCCCACGCTGACAGCCTCCCTCAAGCCGCGCTCGTTCGCCGCGGCGCTGATCGCGCTCGGGCCCGACGACCACGTCCTGCTCCTGGTCCTGCACGAGACGGTCCGCGGGATCAACGCCGCCGGGCTCATCACCGAGATCGGCGCCCGCTACGGCGTGGCCGCACCGGACGGTGGCCACGCCGCGGACGCAGCCCCCGCTCCGGCCGACCGGCCGGACGAGGCGTGGCTCGACCTGCTGACGTCCACCCCCGCGGCCGAGGCTCCGGCCGATCGGCCACGCGCCCACGTCCGGCGACCGGCCGGCGCGAGAGTGCCCGTCGCCCTGCCGGCGGACCTTCCCGCGTCCACCGGTCGCCGACTCTCCGCAGTCCTCCTCGTCGCGGTCCACACGCTGCTGGCCCGCCACAGTGGCCAGTGGACCGGTGTCGTCGGCCTGCGCGAGGACGGCCGGACCGTCCCCGTACCCCTGAACCTGCCGCCGGGCTCGCCCTTCGACGACGCAGTGCGAGAGGCCTCCGACACGGTCGCAGCGGCGCACGGCGCCGACGGGGGATTCCTCGCCGGTCTCCTTTCGTCCGGGACCGATCTGTCCCGCAACCCGATGTTCGGCGTGCTCGTCGAGATCGCCGACGGAGTTTCCGCCACCCTCGGGACACACACTGCCGACCCGGTACGGCCGCGCACCGTGAACACCCGCCACGACCTCGTGGTGCGACTACTGCGAGACACGGACGGTCAGCTCGTCGGTGAACTCGAGTACCCCACATCCTTGTTCAGCGTCGAAGCCGCCGAGCGACTGGCCGAGGGGCTCGCGGAGCTGTGCCGCTCCGCCGTACGGAACCCGCTGTGCGCCATCGGTGATCTGGAGATCCTTCCGCCGGCCCGGAGAACAGCCGCCCTGCCCTTGCCACGGGCCACTGCCGTCCCGGTGCCCCAGACGCCGGCGTACGAGCTGATCGCGGCGCAGGCGGCGGCGACGCCGGACGCTGTCGCGGTGGAGGACGCCGACTGCTCATTGACCTACGCCGGGCTCATGGCGCTCAGCGATGCACTGGCCCGCCGGCTGTGCGCGCTCGGCGCCGGTCCCGGCGACCTGGTGGGCATCGCACTGCCGCGCGGAGTGGAACTCGTCGCGGCACTGCTCGGCGTGCAGCGCGCCGGCGCGGCGTACGTGCCGCTCGACCCCGGGCACCCCGCCGACCGGCTTTCCTTCGTGCTCGACGACTCCCGGGCCCGCTTCCTGGTCACCTCCGCCGCGGTGCGCGACGGGCTGCCCGCGACATCGGCCACCACGGTGCTGTTCGAGGACGTCGAGGTGGACGGCCCCGACCGGGAGCTCCATGTCACCGCGGACTTGGACGACACGGCTTACGTGATCTACACCTCCGGCTCGACGGGCCGGCCCAAGGGCGTGGTGGTGACCCACCGCGCTCTGGTCAACTTCCTGTGGTCGATGCGGGAGCGGCCGGGTCTGGCGCCCGGCGCGGTCTTCCCCGCAGTCACAACCGTCTCCTTCGACATCGCCGTCCTCGAGCTTTTCCTGCCGCTGCTGGTGGGTGGCCGCGTGGTCGTCGCCTCGCAGGCCGAGGCGCGGGACCCTGAGCGGCTCGCGACCCTGCTCGACCGCGTAGACGCGCGGGTGATGCAGGCCACACCGCTGACCTGGCGCCTGCTGCTCGACTCGGGTTGGACGCCGTCGGCGGACTTCACCGCCCTGTGCGGCGGCGAGAAGCTGCCTGAGGGGCTCGCCCGGCGGCTGTGTGCGAGAGGCGTACGGCTGTGGGACCTCTACGGCCCCACCGAGACCACGGTGTGGTCGTCGGTGGCCGCCATCGAGGACGGCGTGGTGCGTGACTTCGCCGCAGTGGCGAACACCACCCTCCACGTCCTCGACGAACGGCTGCGGCCGGTTCCCGTCGGCGGCCGCGGCGAGTTGTACATCGGCGGAGCCGGACTGGCAGCGGGCTATCTGCGCCGTCCCGCGCTGACCGCCGAACGGTTCGTGCCCAACCCCTATGACGGGTCCGGCGCCAGGCTGTACCGCACCGGCGACGTGGCTCGCCGCCACGCCGACGGCCGCATCGAGATCCTCGGCCGGACCGACCACCAGATCAAGATCCACGGTTTTCGGGTCGAACCCGGCGAGGTCGAGAGCGTCCTGGCTGCCCATTCCGCCGTACGGGACGCCGTGGTCCGCACCGTCGACGACCGGAACGGCGAGGCCCGACTGGTGGGTTACGTCGTCGGCGACGACGGCGCACCGCCCCCCGCCGACGAGCTCGCGCGGCACTGCGCGGCACTGCTGCCGCCGTACATGATCCCGTCGCGGTTCGTGCCGCTGAGCGCCTTCCCCACGACCCCCAACGGCAAGATCGACCGCGCCGCGCTGCCCGCCCCCTCCGCGCTGCCCGCCTCCGCTCCGCCGCGTGGCAGCACACTGAGCCGCAGGGAGCAGGCCGTCGCGGACGTACTGGCGGAGCTGCTCGATCGCCCGTTGACGGACCCGGACGACGACTTCTTCGCCCTCGGCGGCGACTCGCTGCTCGCCGCACGCGCCGTCGGCCGGCTGCGCGCCCTGTTCGGGGTCGGCCTTGGCGTCTCCGGGCTGTTCGAGGCCCGGACCATCGCCGGCATCACCGCTCGGCTGACCGCCGCCGACGACGACGAGGCGGCGCCGCTGATCCCCGCCACGGGCACAGGCCCGCGGACGCTGTCGTTCGCGCAGCGCCAGATGTGGCTGCTGCACCAGTTCGGCCCGGACGACACCGCCTATCTCGAGCCGCTCGCGGTCCGGTTGCCGGAGCCCTTCGACGCCGGCCGCCTGGAGCGTGCGCTGACCGCGCTGTTCGAGCGGCACGAGATCCTGCGCACGCGGTACGTGACGGACGACTCCGGAGAGCCGCTCCAGACGGTGGAACCGGCCGCGGCGATCCGGCCGGTCGTCGAGGACGGCGACCCCCAGGCGATCCTCGCCGAGGAACTGACGCGGCCGTTCGACCTGTCCGCAGGCCCGCCCGTCCGGGTCCGGGTCGTGCGTGCGCCTGACGGGGCGCACGTCGTGCTGCTCATCGCGCACCACATCGTGACCGACGATCGGTCCCACGAGGTGCTCACCGCAGACCTGCTGGCGGTCTATGGGAAGCAGCCCCTGCCGTCGTTGCCGGTGCGCTACTCCGACTACGCCCTCTGGCAGCGCAGCCGGATGACCGGCGCGCGGCTGGAGCGCGGACTGGAGTTCTGGCGCCGTCGGCTCGCCGGGCTGGAGCCGACCGAGCTCGAAACCGACCGGGTGCGGCCCGCCGTCCGCGTATCCCGGGGCGGCACCGTTCGGTTCGCCGTTCCGGCATCGGTCGTCCGGAGTCTGGAGGAGACCGGCCGACAGCGCCACGCGACTCCGTTCATCACGCTGCTCACGGGTTTCCTCGCGGCGCTGGGCCGCTACACCGGCCGGTCGGACCTCGCCATCGGCATGCCCGTCGCCGAGCGCGACCGGCCGGAGACCGAGAACCTCGTCGGCCTGTTCGTCAACACCGTGGTCATGCGGACCGATCTGGCGGGCCGACGGTCGTTCACGGACATGGTGGCCGCCGTACGGGACGCCGCCGTCGAGACATACGCCCACGCCGACGTGCCCTTCGAACTCGTGGTCGAGCACGTGGCACCGGAGCGGGACCTGTCCCGGAACCCGCTGGTCGGCATCCTGTTCGCAGTGCACGAGGACGGCGGTCCGGACCGGCTGATGTGTCCGGACCCACCCGGCGCCAAGTTCGACCTCGGCTGTCACCTGACCGCGCGCCCTGACGGCGGGCTGGACGGCAGGATCGAGTACGCGACGTCCCTCTTCGACCGCTCCACCGTCACTCGGTTCGCCGAGCACCTCCGGCGGCTGCTCGTCGCGGTGGCCGCCGAACCAGACGTGGCGGTGACGGATCTCGCGGCGCTCACCACCCCCGAGGCTCCCGCGGCACCCGCCGTACCGGCGAGCGGCGAAGAGCGCGCGACACTGCCCGAACTGTTCGCCTCCCGTGCGGCGGCCGCACCCGGCACCACCGTCACCGGGCACGGTCGTACCCTCGACTTCGCCGAGCTGGACGCCGCAGCCAACCGGCTGGCCCACCGGCTGCGCGAACTCGGCGCCCGGCGGGGCTCGTTCGTGGTCGTCCGGCTGCCCCAGACCGTCGACCTCGTCGTCGCGCTGCTCGCGGTGCTCAAGTCGGGCGCGGCCTACATCCCGCTCGATCCCGGGCACCCGGTTCAGCGGCTGACCGACGCGCTGGCGGACACGAACGCGCCCGTCGTCGTCGCCCTCACGGGCTCGCTGCCCGCGCCACCGCCCGGCACCAGGCTGCTCACGCCGGACGATCCGGCAGAGCAGGCCCGCCTCGCGGCCCTGCCGACGACGACACCCGACGACGGCCCGGACCCGGGCGACCCGGCCTACGCGGTCTACACCTCGGGCTCCACCGGACGCCCCAAGGCCGCCGTGGTCACCCACGGGGGCCTGGCCAACTACCTGCGCTGGGCGGCCGGAGAGCTGCCCCTCGACGCGGACGCCGGCTCGCCGGTGCACACCTCGCTCGCCTACGACCTCGCTCTGACCTCGCTCTACCCCGCGCTGGTCGCCGGTGCCCCGGTGGAGTTGCTCGACACCTCCGCTGGTGGAGTCGAGCCGCTGGCCACGGCGCTGGCCCGGGCACGCTCCACGAGCCCGTACGGCGTGGTCAAACTGACGCCGACCCACCTGGAGATGCTGCACGAGGTACTGCCTGCCGAGGTGTTCGCGGGCAGCGCGCGCAGCCTCGTCGTAGCCGGTGAGCAGTTGCGCGGGGAGCAGCTCGCCGGCTGGAGCTCCACCACGCCGACGACCCGCGTCGTCAACAGCTACGGCCCGAGCGAGACGTCCGTCGCCTGCTGCGTGCACGTCCTCCAGGCGGGTGAGGCCACCCCGGGGCCCGTGCCCATCGGCCGGCCGATCCCTGGCATGTACGTGCGCCTGCTCGACGAGGTTCTGCGGGAAGTGCCGGCCGGAGCGGTCGGCGAGATCCACGTGGGCGGCCTGGGCGTCGGCCTCGGCTACCTGAACCGCCCCGGCCTCACCGCCCGTTCCTTCGTGCCGGATCCCTACGCGACCGAGCCGGGAGCACGCCTGTACCGCACGGGCGACCTCGCCCGCCGACTGCCTGACGGCACCCTGCTCTTCCTCGGTCGGCGGGACCACCAGGTGAAGATCCGGGGCTTCCGGGTCGAGCCGGGCGAGGTCGAGGGCGTTCTGCGCACACACCCGGCCGTCCGGGCCGCCGTGGTGGTGGCCGACCTGACGGACTCGGGCAACACCCGGCTCGCCGCCCATGTCGTCGCCGACCCGTCACAGGTGACGGTGGCGGACCTTCGGGCACACCTCACCGAGAGGCTGGCCGCGCACCTCGTGCCGGATCTGTGGGAACTGCGCCATGAGCTGCCGCTGTTGCGCAACGGCAAGGTCGACCGCCGGGCGCTGCCCGCGTTGAGCGCGCCGACGGCCGTGCGGGAGGCCCACGTCGCCCCGGTCACTCCGGCGGAGCGGCTGGTCGCCGAGGTGTGGGCCGACGTGCTCGGTGTCGAGCGGGTCGGCCGCGACGACCGCTTCCTCGACCTCGGCGGGCAGTCCCTGCTCGCGATCCGGGTCGCGGCGCGGCTGCGGGATCGGCTTCCCGTACCGGTCTCGGTCCGCGACGTGTTCTCCGCGCAGACCGTCGCCGGGCTCGCCGAGCTCCTCGCCCGGCGCGCGCTGGCCCAGGTCACCGAGGTGTTCGGCGTCGCACCGCAGGAGGAGTCCGTCACCCCCGTGACCACCCCGGCGTCAGTGATCCCCCTGGGGCCGTCCATCCCCCTTGCCGACCGCTCCCGGCCGGTGCCGCTGTCCTTCGCACAGCGCCGCCTGTGGCTTCTGGACCAACTGAGTCCCGGCAGTACGGAGTACCTGGTCGCGACCGTGCTGCGGCTGCGCGGCCGGATCGACACCGACGCGCTGTCCGCGGCGCTGACCGCCCTGGTGAGGCGGCATGAGGTGCTGCGCACGCGGTACGTCGCCGAGGCCGGGCATGACCCCGTCCAGATCGTCGACGAGCCTCCGGTGATCCGGCTCGCGGCGGAGCACGCGGACGCCGGCACGGTGCTGCGCGAGGAACTGGACACACCGGTCGACCTGGCGACCGGGCCCGTGCTGCGGGCCCGTCTGGTGCGGGTCTCGGCCGAGGAACACGTGCTGGTGCTCGTGATCCACCACATCGCCGTCGACGCCTGGTCCATGGACGTCGTGGCCGCCGAGCTGGAGGCCGGGTACCGCGGCGAGCCGTCGTCTGAACCGACCGTGCAGTACGCCGACTTCGCCGTGTGGCAGCACGAGCGCCTGTCGGACGAGCCCATGGACGAGCTCCTGCGGTACTGGCGCGGGCAACTGGCGGGCCTGGACCCGACCGAGCTGCCCGCCGACCGGCCCCGGCCCGCCGTCCGCGACCCGCAGGGCGCGGTGCTCCGCTTCACCGTGCCGTCGGCGACGGCGGCGGCCCTCGGTGAACTGGCCGGCCGCGCCGGAGCCACGCCGTTCATGGTCGGCCTCACATCATTCTTGGTGCTGCTCGCCCGCTACAGCGGTCGCACGGACCTCGCCGTGGGCGTCCCGGTCTCCGGCCGCGGCGAAGAGCAGCTGGAGGACCTCATCGGGTTCTTCTCCAACACACTGGTGCTGCGTGCCGACTTGGCGGACGACCCCTCCTTCGGCGAACTGCTGGCCCGGGTCCGCGAGACCGTCGGGGACGCCTTCCTGCACGACGAGCTGCCGTTCGAGCGGCTGGTCGAGGAACTGGCGCCGCAGCGCGACCTGTCCCGCAACCCGCTCTTCCAGGTGCTGTTCACCTATCGGGACGGCATCACGCGCCATTTCCGGCTGCCAGGACTGGAGGTCGCCGCGGAGCCGGTTCCCTCGCGCACCGCCAAGTTTGACCTCACCCTCGAACTCACTCGCGATGGCGGCGGAGGCTTCACCGGAGAGATCGAGTACGCCACCGCGCTGTTCGACGAGGCGACCGTCGCGCGGCTGGCCCGGCACTACGTGAACCTGTTGGAGCAGGCGGTGGCGGCGCCGGACACCCCGGTGAGCCGACTGGAGATGCTCGACTCCGGCGAGCGGCACGCACTCACGCACGGGGCGGCGGGCGCGTTGCGGCCCCGGCCGGACGCAGGCCTCCCGGAACTCGTTGCCGAGCAGGCCGCACGCACGCCGGAGGCCACGGCGGTCGTGTGCGCAACCGGTCGGCTCACCTATCGAGAACTCGACCAGCGGGCGAATCGGCTGGCCCGGCACCTGCGTGCCGTCGGCATCGGCCGCGACGACGTGGTGGCCGTGTGCCTGCCTCGGCAGCCGGAACTGGCCGTAGCCCTGCTGGGTGTCCACAGGGCCGGGGCGGCGTACCTCCCCCTCGATGGGAACCACCCGCAGGAGCGGCTGGCCTGGATGGTCGAGGACGCGCGGGCCCGCTTGGTGATCGTGGCGGACGCGTCGTCCCCGGCGGCCGGGCTCGGCACGCCCGTGCTGGACCTCGTGGCGGAAGGCACCGTCATCGAAGCCCGGACGGGTGACGGGGCTCCGGTGGCCAGCGATCCGGACGCGACCGCGTACGTCATCTACACCTCCGGTTCCACCGGCCGGCCCAAGGGCGTGGCGGTACCGCACCGCGGAATCCGCAACCGCGTGCTGTGGGCGGTCGACCACCACGGGCTGTGCGCCGACGACCGGCTGCTGCAGAAGACGGCGCTCACGTTCGACGCCTCGGTCTGGGAGTTCTTCGGCCCGCTGGTCTCCGGCGGCACGGTCGTGCTGCCCCCGGAAGGCGTCGAGCGGGACCCGGCGGCGCTGATCGAGGAAGTGGTGCGGCACCGGGTCACCGTGCTGCAGGGCGTGCCGTCGTTCTACCGCGCGCTCGCGGACGAGACCGGTCTCGAACGCTGCACCTCGCTCCGGCTGCTCTTCTCCGCGGGCGAACCGCTGCCGAACGACCTCGCGAGCCGACTCTGCGCGAGGCTGGGCGCGGTCCTGGTGAACACCTACGGGCCGACGGAGAGCTCGATCGACGTCACCGCATGGACATTCCGGCCGGAGACCCCCGCACCGGACGGCATTGGGGTCGTACCGATCGGCCGCGCGCTCGACAACACCCGTACGGTGGTCTGCGCGCCCGGTGGCGGCATGGCCCCGGTCGGCGTCCCCGGTGAGTTGTACATCGCGGGCGAAGGACTGGCCAGGGGCTATCTCCACCGGCCCAGGCTGACAGCCGAACTCTTCGCACCGGACCCCTACGGACCGCCGGGCGCCCGCGCCTACCGGACCGGGGACGTGGTGCGGCGCCGGGCGGACGGCGTGCTGGAGTTCCTCGGCCGCACCGACCACCAGGTCAAGATCCGGGGCGTGCGCGTCGAGCCGGGTGAGGTCGAGGCCGTACTGGCCGCGCATCCCGAACTCGTCGACTGCGTCGTGGCCGCGCGGCCCGGACCGGACGGACTGCTCCGGCTCGTGGCCTACGCCGTACCGCGCACGGAGTTGCCCCCGCACCGGGAGCTGCGCGCCCACGTCTCCGCGCGGCTGCCGGAGTCCTACGTGCCCTCGGTCTTCGTCCCCCTCGACCGGATGCCACTCACCACCAGCGGCAAGGCGGATCGCGCCGCGCTGCCGGACCACGGGGACCTGCCGGACACCCGGGACGCCGTCCTGTCGCCACCCCGCACTCCACAGGAGAAGGTGGTCGCCGAGATCGTGGCCGAGGTGCTCGGGCTCGACGCCGTCGGGATCGACGACGACTTCTTCGAGCTGGGGGGCCACTCACTGCTCGCGGTGCGGGTCGCCGGGCGAGTGCGTGCCGCCTTCGGCGTGGCCGTCGGCGTGCGGGCGGTGTTCGAGGACCGCACCGTGGCCGCGCTGGCCGCGCGTGTGGCGTCCGGGGACGCGGTGGAGGAGACCACCGTGCCCACGGCCGTGACCCGCACCGGCCCGGCACCGCTGTCGTTCGCGCAACAGCGGCTGTGGTTCCTCGACCAGCTGGCACCCGGCAGCGTCCAGTACCACGTCACGCTCGCGCTGCGGCTCACCGGCCCGCTGGACATCGGTTCTCTGTCCGGAGCGCTCGGCGACCTGACGGTCCGTCATGACATTCTGCGGACCCGCTACGTGACCGGGGAGCACGGCGAGGCGGTCCAGGTCGTGGATCCGGCCCTTCCGGTGCGGTTGCCGGTCACCGAGCTGGGCGAGCTCGCCGACGAGAACGAACTGCCCGCGCTGCTGCGCTCGTTCGCGGAACGGCCGTTCGCCCTGGCCGAGGAGGTGCCCGTCCGTCCGTACCTGATCCGGCTGGGCGCCGAGGACCATGTCTTCCTGCTCGTCATGCACCACCTGGTCACCGACGCCTGGACCGAGGGCATCCTCGTTCGCGAGCTGTCGGGCTGCTACGAGGCCAGGTTGGCCGGACTGGTGCCGACGCCCGGGCCGCGGCCCCTGCAGTACGCCGACTACGCGGCCTGGCAGCGAGCGGCGCTCGCGGACGGGTCGGCGGACGCGGAGCTTGCGTACTGGCGGGAGCGGCTCGCCGGGTTCGAGTCACTGGAACTGCGTACCGACCGGCCCCGGCCGGGCGTGCGAACCGGCTTCGGCGCCACCCTGCGCGTCCCCCTCGGCGACGAGATCACCGGCCCGCTCCTCGCCCTGGGCCGACGGCATGGGGCAACCGCGTACATGACGTTCCTGAGCGTCTTCTACGCGCTGCTCCACCGCTACACCGGCGCCACCGACCTGACGATCGGCACGGCCGTCGCCGGCCGGGGCCGGCCGGAGCTGGAGGACGTGGCCGGATTCTTCGTGAACACGGTCTTGCTCCGTGTGGACGTCGGCGACGACCCCTCGGTGGCCGCCCTGATCGACCGCGTGCGGGACCGCACCCTCGACTCCTTCGCTCACGACGAGCTGCCGTTCGACCGGCTGGTCGAGGAACTGGCACCGCACCGCGAGCTGTCCCGGTCGCCGCTGACCGACATCATGTTCGGTCTGCGCGAGACGCCCGCGGTGGCGCCCCGGCTGGCGGGGCTCGGCGTCGAGCGCGTCGGCGTCGACCGGTCGACGGCCAAGTTCGACCTCATCCTGGGTGTCGCCGCCGTGACCGGCGGCGGCTACGAGCTGGAGCTGGAGTACGACACCGCGCTCTTCGACGAGGAGACGATACGACGGCTGGCGGGCCACTTCCGCCGCCTGGCCGCTTCCGCGGCGAGCGACTCCGGCCGACGGATCAGCGAGCTGGCGGTGCTGGACGACGCAGAGCGTCACCAGCTGCTGCGGGAATGGAACGACGTCCCGGCCGGTGCGCAGCGGGAGAGCCTGTACGAGGCCTTTGCCGCCCAGGCCGCCCGGACCCCCGACGCAGCCGCCGTGGAGGGGCCCGGTGAACGGCTCACGTACGCGGAACTGGCCGGGCGGGCCACCACCCTGGCGGCCCGGCTGCGCGCGGTCGGCGTGCGGCCCGAGACGCCGGTGGCGGTCTGCCTGGAGCGCTCGCCGTCCGCGGTGGTGGCACTGCTCGCCGTTGCCCGGGCGGGCGGGGTCTACGTACCGCTGGACGTCACCCAACCGCGGCAGCGCCTGACGCTGATGCTCGAGGACCTGCAGCCGGCCGCCGTGCTGACGGAACGCTGGCTCGAAGCGGGGCTCAGCGACGCGGCGACGCCCGTCGTGCTGGTGGACGACTCGGACGCGGACGCCGCGGACCCCGCTGTGGAGACGGTGCCCGGCGAGCCGTCCCGCCTCGCCTACATGATCTACACCTCGGGATCGACCGGCGTTCCCAAGGCCGTCATGGTCCCGCACGACGCGTGCGTGCATCACAGCCGCGTGCACGGCGCGAGGCACGACATGCGCCCGGGTGACCGTGTGCTGCTGCTCGCCGCACTCACCTTCGACCCGTCCATCGCGCAGATGGCCGCGCCTCTGCTGGTCGGCGCCACGGTGGTGGCCGGGCCGGGCGGCGTCGTGGCACCGCCGGACCTGCCGGACCTGCTCGCGGCAACCGGCGTGACGCACACGGCGCTGCCCGCCTCGTACTTCCGCGACATGATGGCGACCGTCGGGCACCGCGACCCCCGGCTCGCCGGGCTGCGCGTGGTGGCCGTGGGCGGCGAGGTGGTCACCCACCACGACATCCGGATGTGGCGGGAGAGCGGGCTGCCGGCGCACCTGCTGTGCGTGTACGGCCCCACCGAGACCACCGTGGCCTGTCTGACGCACACGGTGTCCGACGCCGAACTGACCGAGGCACCACCGGAGACCGCCGTGCCGATCGGCCGTCCGCTGCCGGGCACCCGGGCGTACGTGCTCGACGAGGCGTTCCGGCCGGTGCCCGTCGGGGTCGCCGGGGAGCTCTACGTCGGTGGTGTCCGGGTCAGCCGCGGTTACTTCCGGCAGCCCCGGACGACTGCGGAGCGGTTCGTACCCGACCCCTTCGGGGACGAAGCCGGAGGGCGTCTGTACCGCACCGGCGACCAGGCGCGCTTCCGGTCCGACGGCGTGATCGAGTTCCTCGGCCGCATCGACACCCAGGTCAAGCTGCGCGGCTTCCGGATCGAGCTCGGCGAGGTCGAGGCAGCGCTGGCCTCCCACCCCGCGCTCCGCGCTGCCGCGGCGGCGGTCCAGGAGGTCGCTCCCGGCGACCGTCGGCTGGTCGGCTACGTGGTGCCCCGGACCGGCCAGGCCCCGTCACCCACGGAACTGCGGGACTTCGTGGCCGACCGGGTCCCGGAGTACATGGTGCCGGACCTGTGGATGACGCTCGCCGAACTGCCGGTGAACGTGAGCCAGAAGGTGAACCGCAAGGCACTGCCGGTGCCGGAGCCCGACTCCGGCCTGGCCCTCGACGCGCCGGTCGCTCCGGCGGACGAGGTGGAAGAGGCGATCGCCGGAGCGTGGGCCGACGTCCTCGGCCTGGAGACGGTCGGCACCCAGTACGACTTCTTCCGGGTGGGCGGCCACTCGCTGCTGGCCACCCGCCTGATGGCCAGGCTGCGCGACCTCTTCGGCATCGACGTACCGCTGCGCCTGCTGTTCGAGGCCAGGACCGTCAGCGAACAGGCGCTGGCCTTGGAAAGGCTGGCCGAGGCCGAGGAGGACGCAGCCGCCGGCCCGAACGCCCCGATCGGACCAGAAGGACATGACGATGAACACTGACGAGCCGAAGCAGGTACCGGGCACGGGCGCACGGCTGCTCCGCGAGCGCCTGCGGCAGCGTGCCGCTCAGCCACCGTCGCGCGAGCAGGCCATCTCACCGATCCCGCGTGATCGTTCACTACCGCTCTCCTTCGCGCAGCAACGCCTGTGGGTGCTCGACCAGCTCCGTCCGGGCGGCACCGACTACCTCGTCCCGCTCACGCTCCGGCTGCGCGGCGACCTCTCCACCGTCGACCTGCCGGGTGCCGTCGGAGAACTCGTGCGTCGGCACGAGATCCTGCGGACCCGGTACGTCACCAACCCCGACGGCGAACCCGTCCAGGTCGTCGACGCGGCGTGCGAGGTCGCCGTCGCCTTCACCGACCTCGTTGGCGCCGACCCGGGCGAGCTGGACTCTCTACTGGAGAAGGAGACCACCCACCCGCTCGACCTGGCGGCCGGCCCGGTGCTGCGCGTACGGCTGATCAGACTGGCACCCGAGGAGCACATGCTGGTGATCCTGGTGCACCACATCGCGGTCGATGGCTGGTCCGGCAGCGTGATGCTGCGCGAGCTCACCGCGCTGTGCACAGGCCGGGAACTGCCCGCCCCCGCCCTGCAGTACGCCGATTTCGCCACGTGGCAGCGCGACCACTTCTCCGGCGAACGGCTGGCAGGGGACCTCGCCCACTGGACCCAGCGGCTGCGCGACCTGCCGACGCTGGAGCTGCCCCTCGACCGGCCGCGGCCGGCCACCTGGCAGCCCGCGGGCACGACAGTGCGCTTCGACATCCCGGCCGCGGTCGGCACCCAGGTCGCGTTGCTGGCCAAGCGGCACCAGGCGACCCCTTTCATGGTCTACCTGGCGGCGCTGTGGACGCTGCTGCACCGTTACACGGGGCAGACCGACTTCCCCGTCGCCACCCCGATCGCGGGCCGCACCCGCCCCGAGACCCACGACCTGCTCGGCATCTTCGTCAACCTGCTGGTGCTGCGCGCCGACGTCTCGGGTGACCCGACCTTCGCGGAACTGCTCGAGCGCGCCCGCAGCACCTCGCTCGACGCGTACACCCACCAGGACACGCCCTTCGAGCGGATCGTCGACGCGCTCGGTGTCGACCGCGACCTGTCGAAGCACCCCCTGGCCGGCGTCAACCTGACCCTGCAGAACAACGAGCGGATGCGTTTCGAGGCCGGAGCGGTGATCGGCGAGCCGATCGGACTCGCCGCCCACCAGGCGAAGTTCGACCTCAGCTGGACGCTGGAGGAGCACCCGGACGGCTCGGTGTCCGGCGAGGCCACCTTCCCTCACGCACTGCTCGACACCGAGACGGTGCGCCGCATGACCGCGCGCTACGTCCGCCTGCTCGGTGGCGCTGTGGCCGATCCCGGCCGACGGGTGGGCGAACTCCCGCTGCTGGACCGAGAGGAGCTGGCCCAGCTGGCGCGCCCGCCGGCCGTCTCCGCCCCGGCCGACGTCTGCCTGCACGAGCGGTTCGCCGCCGTGGCCCGGGAGCGGCCCGACACGGTCGCGGTGACGTGGGCGGGCGAGCACCTGACCTACGCCGAACTGGACACCCGGACCAGTCGGCTGGCCCACCGGCTGCGCGCGCGCGGCGTCGGCCGCGGCGACCTGGTCGGCATCTGCCTCCCCAGGAGCGCCGACATGGTGGTCGCGCTGCTCGCGGTGCTCAGAGCGGGTGCCGCCTACCTTCCGCTCGACCCCGACCAGCCGGCCGAGCGCATCGACTTCCTGGTCCGCGACGCCTCCGCCCGTGTGGTGATCACTCGGTCGGCGTTCTCCGGCAGGGTCGCCGGGGCGGGCGAGGCCGACCGGCTGCTGGTCCTCGACGCCCCCGGCGAAGCCGCCGCGCTCGCCGCGCTGCCGGCCGAGGCACCGAAGATCGATGCGCACCCCGACGATCTGGCCTACGCCATCTACACCTCCGGGTCGACCGGCACCCCCAAGGGCGTCCAGGTCACCCACGCCAACGTCGTTCGGCTGTTCACCGCGACCGACCGGGACTTCCGGTTCGGGCCCGACGACGTGTGGGCGCTGTTCCACTCGTACGCCTTCGACTTCTCCGTCTGGGAGATGTGGGGCGCACTGCTGTACGGCGGCCGACTCGTCGTCGTCCCCTACGAGGTGTCCCGCTCGCCGTGGGACCTCTCACGGCTGCTCGCCGACGAGGGCGTGACGGTGCTCAACCAGACGCCGTCGGCGTTCCGGTCGCTGACCGAGCTGGCCGCCCGCGGCGACAGCGTGCTCGACGGGCTTCGGCTGCGCCTGGTCGTCTTCGGCGGCGAAGCGCTCGACGTGGCCGCTCTGGCGCCGTGGTGGGACCGGTTCGGTGGCACCCGGCCACAGCTGGTCAACATGTACGGGATCACAGAGACGACCGTCCACGTCACCTACCGGCCGGTGGGCCCCGCCGACCTGGCCGGCGACCGCAGCCCGATCGGGCAGCCGATCCCCGACCTCGCGACGTACGTCCTCGACGAGCGGATGGCCCCTGTGCCCGTCGGTGTCCCCGGCGAACTCCACGTCGGCGGCGCCGGGGTCACCCGCGGCTACCTCGGCCGGCCCCGGCTCACGGCGGAACGCTTCGTGCCCGATCCGTTCGGTCCGCCGGGCGCTCGGCTCTACCGCTCCGGGGACAAGGCCCGGGTCCTGGCCGACGGCGAACTCGCCTTCGTTGGCCGGGCCGACGAGCAAGTGAAGATCCGCGGCTTCCGTATCGAGCTCGGCGAGGTACGCGCCTGCCTGTCCGGCCACCCCCGACTGGCCTCCGCGCTCGTCACCGTGCACGAGACCGCCGAGGGCGAACGGCACCTCGTCGCCTACGCCGTGCCCGCCGAGGGTGCCGCCGTGGGCGTGCCAGAGCTCCGTGCGTACGTCGCCGAGCGGCTGCCCGGCTACATGGTCCCGGCGTTCTTCGTGCTCCTGGAGCAGCTGCCGCTGACGGTGAGCGGCAAGACCGATCATGGGGCGCTGCCCGCGCCCGAGGGCACCGCTCAGGGCGACACGGAGGCGTACGTCGCCCCTCGCACCGACGAGGAACGGGCCGTGGCAGCGATCTGGGCCGGGGTTCTCGGCACCGAGCGGATCGGCCTGCACGACAACTTCTTCGCCGTCGGCGGGGACTCGATCCGCGCCGTGCGGCTGGTCGGCGCACTGCTGGAGGGCGGCCACAGGTACTCGGTGCAGGACCTCTTCCGGCACCAGACCGTCGCCGAGCTGCTCCGGCGGGGCCCCGCCGGACCGGCCGAGGCCGAGGAGGCCGGCATCGCCCCGTTCGCACTCGTCGGCGCGGAGGACCGGGCAAAGGTGCCGGACGGGGTCGTGGACGCCTACCCGATGGCACGCGTGCAGGCCGGCATGGCCTACGAACTGCTCGCCGACACGAGCCGAAACCTCTATCACAACGTCACCAGCTACCTGATCCGCGACACCGGAGCGTTCGACGTGTCGGCGCTGGCCGCGGCAGCCGACGCGCTGGTCGCGGCGCACGAGATCCTGCGCACATCGTTCGATCTGGCCAGCTTCTCCGAGCCGATGCAGCTGGTGCATGCCGAGGTGACCGTCCCCTTCGGCCACGAGGACCTGCGCGGGGAGCCTGCCGAGCGGCAGGCCGCCCTGCTGGCGCGGTTTCGCGACGAGGAGCGGGCCCGGGTCCTCGATATCTCCCGGGCGCCGCTGATCCGCCTTCACGCCCACCATGTGGCGGACAACCGCTGGTATCTCTCGCTCACCGAGAACCACGCGATCCTGGACGGCTGGAGCCACAACTCCATCGTCACGGAGCTGCTGGACCGCTACCGAGCGATCCGCGACGGCCTGCCCCAGCCGGACATCGGCAGCGGTCCCGTCCGCTACGCCGACTTCATCGCCCAGGAGCAGCGCAGCTTGGCGGGCACTGCCGACCGCGCGTTCTGGCGGGACCGACTCGGCAGCGCCGACCGGCTGGCGATCCCGGCAGCGTGGGCAGACCCGGACGGGCCCGAGACCTATGCCGTCGAGGTGCCGTTCCACGACATCGAAGACGGCCTGCGCCGCCTTGCCGAGCGGGCCGGAGCGTCACTCAAGAGTGTGCTGCTCGCCGCCCACATCAGCGTCTGGCGCATCGTCGGGGGAGACAAGCCCTTCTACTCGGGCGTGGTGGCGAACGGCCGTACCGAGGTGTCGGGCGGCGACCTGGTCCGCGGCATGTTTCTCAACCCGGTGCCGTTCCGCGCCCCCGCACAGGCCGCGACATGGCGCGAGCTGGTCGCAGCCGTGTTTGCCGAGGAGGTGGAGCTGTGGCCGCACCGCCGGTACCCGCTGCCGGAGATCCAGCGGGAGTTCGCGGGAAGAGGACGGCTGCTGGAGGTGGCCTTCAACTACCTCGACTTCCACGTGCTGGACCGGGAGATGGTGGACACCTCCGCCAGCACCGACGTCAGCCCGAACGAGTTCCCGCTGTGCGCGCTCACCCACCGCGGCAGGATGACGATCACGGCCAAGTCCGCCTGGGTCGGCCGTCGGCACGCCGAGCTGCTCGCCCGTATGTACCGCGCCGCGCTGGAGGCGATGGCCGCCGACCCCGAAGGCGACACGACGGCCTCACTGCTGCCCGCGGCGGACCGCGAGCGGCTGCTGGCCGAGGGGAACGACACGTGGGCGCCGAAGCCCGACCGGCACGTGCAGCAGAGCGTCGCCGCCCACGCGGAGCGGACGCCGCAGGCGGTGGCGGTGGAGTCGGCGAACGGCCGGCTGACCTACGGCGAGCTGCTGCAGCGCGCGAACGCGTGGGCGGCGCTGCTGCGCGGCGCCGGCGTGCGCGCCGAGGACCTCGTCGGCCTCTGCCTGCCGCGCGAACCGGACGCCGTCGCCGCGATGCTCGGCGTCCTGACCGTCGGCGCGGCGTACGTCCCGGTCGACCCGGAGCACCCGATCGACCGCATCACCGGCCTGCTGGAGGACGCCGGCGTCGCCGTCGTCATCGCCGACCCCGGCCTGGCGGCACGCCTGCCGGCCGGGACCACACCCGTCGTCGTACCGCAGCAGGTCAGGGATGAACCGGGCGAGCAGGAGGTCGCCGACACACGGGACGAGAGCCTGGTCTACGTGGTCCATACCTCCGGCTCGACGGGCCGTCCCAAGGGAGTCATGGCCCGGCACGGCGCCTTCGCCGACCGGGTCCGCACGATGGGTACCAACACCGCTCTGACCGATCGGGACGTGGTGATGCTCGTGCTTCCGCTCACCACGGACGTGGCACAGATGGCCGTCTTCTCCGCACTGGCCAACGGCGGGCGGCTGGTGCTCGCCGACGGCGACCTGGCGCGGGACCCGCAGTCGCTGGGCGAGCTGCTCGAAGACCGCGGCGCCACGTTCCTCCAGGCTTCGCCCACCACCTGGCGGATGCTGACCGAATCCGAGTGGACCCCGCCCCCGGGCTTCCGGGTGCTCTGCGGCGGCGAGGCGATGGACGCCGGGCTGACGAGACTGCTGTGCGCCACCGAGGCCCAGGTCTGGGACATGTACGGCCCGACGGAGGCAACGGTCTTCTGCTTCGGCACCCGTCTCGCCGCCGACGGCAGCCCGCAGTCCTGGGCGCCGGCGGCCAACACCCGGATACACCTCCTCGACGACCGGCTCGAGCCGGTTCCCGCCGGAGTACCGGGGCAGATCTTCGTCGCCGGTGACGGTCTGGCCCGCGGCTATCTCGGGCAGCCGGGGAGAACCGCGGAGGTGTTCCTGCCCGATCCCCACTCTCCATTCCCCGGAGGGCGGATCTACGCGACAGGTGACATCGGCAGGAGGGACCGGCACGGACGGGTGGAGGTCCTCGGCCGCGAGGACCTCCAGGTGAAGATCCGCGGCTTCCGCATCGAACTGGGCGAGATCGAGAAGACGCTCAGCGCGCACCCCGAGGTACGGGCCGCCGTGGTGCGGGCGGTGCCGGGCCCGCACCACGAGAAGCAGCTCGCCGCCTACGTGATCCCGCTCGGCGAAAGGACCGACGTCGCTGCCCTGCGCCAGCACGTCGGCCGCGTCCTCCCGGCGTACATGGTGCCGACCCACTTCGTGGTGACGGAGTCCTTCCCCCTCCTGGCGAACGGCAAGGTCGACCGGTCGGCGCTGCCCGCCCCCGACCCGGCGCTCCCCGCGGTGAGAACGGCTTCCACCACCCCGCAGGGGCCCGTGGAGCAGGCGATCGCACGGGTGTGGGGGGCCGAACTCGGCCGGGAACGGGTAGGCAGGGACGACGACTTCTTCGGGCTCGGCGGTCACTCGCTGCTCACGACACGGATCGTGGCCCGGCTGCGGAGGGAGCACGGCCTGGACGTGACGGTCAGGGAGTTCCTGCGGCACCGCACGGTACGCGAACTGGCGGCGGTCACCGAGGGCGCGTCCGGCCCGGCCTCCGCGGCGTCCCTGTGGCTCAGCGGTACCGGCACGCGGGAACCGCTGTTCTGTGTGCACCCTGGCGGAGGCAGCGCGCATTGGTACCGGGACCTCGCCGACGTACTCGCTCCGGAGCGACCCTTGGGGGCTTTCGAGTGGCCCGGCCTGTCCGGCGACCACGAGGCCGCGGGGAGCGTGGCGCAGGCTGCGACGACCTACCTCGCGCAGTTGCGTGCGGAGCGGCCGCGCGGCCCCTACACGATCCTCGGCTGGTGCGCGTCCAGCGGCATCGCCTGGGAGATGGCCCGGCGCCTGCACACGGAAGGGGAACGGCCGCGGCTGGTGCTCCTCGATCCCGTCGTCGACGCAACGGCGCACGACACGGAGCATCTGACCGGACGGCTGGAGTTCTTCCGCAGGGCCGAGCGGCAGCTGGGGGCCTTGCGCGAGCGGCCCGAGGCCCGGGAGATCCGCGAAGAGCTCCTGGCCTCGGTGGGCCGGGTGGTCGACAACGGCGAGGCCCGGCTCAAGGAGTTCGACCTCGATGGCGAGTGGCCCGACCGGCTCCGCTCCTGGCGGGAACTGTTGGAGGCACGCCTGGCCTACCGGTTCCCGCGCTATCCGGGACGCGTGGAGCTGGTCATGACCGACGACCTCGTGGCCGGTGACCACGAAGCGATCGAGGGCATGCGCCTGGACGGCTACGTGGACTGGTGGCGCGGGCTTGCGGACGGCGGGCTGGGCACCCACCGCGTGGCCGGCGGTCACTGGAGCGTGCTGCGTCCGCCGTACGTAGAGGAGTTGGCCGCCAGACTGGCCGTCATCATCGACAACACCGAGGAGTGAGCAGAGAGTTGAACCGGAACGAGCCCCGCCACCTGATTTCGCTACGGGACTTGAGCAACGCCGACATCGACTGGATCGTGCGACGTGGCACGGAATTCGCCGCCGCGACCGACCGCCCCGACACCTTGCTGGCAGGGAAGGTCCTCGGGGTGTACTTCAGCAAGACCTCCACCCGCACTCGTACGGCGTTCACCGTGGGCGCACTGCGTCTCGGCGCCGAGGTCATCGCGTACGGGCCCGGCGATCTCCAGCTCAACACCGGCGAAACGGTGGAGGACACCGCCCGGGTTCTGGCGGGGATGTTGGACGGCATGGTGATCCGCATAGCGGGCGACCCGCGGGAGATACGAGCGTTCGCCGCCCCGGGCATGCCCGTCGTGAACGCCATGAGCGCCGACGAGCACCCCACCCAGGCCCTCGCCGACCTCACGACGTTGGCCGCGCTCTTCGGCGGGATCAAGGGTCTGAGGGTCCTGTACGTGGGCGAGGGGAACAACACCGCGGCGGCGCTCGCCCTGGGCCTCGCCCGGTTCGCGGACACGACGCTGGAGTTGCGCACCCCGCCGGGGTACGGCGTCCCGGACGAGACGCTCGCCCAGGCGAAACACCTGGCCAGGCGCTCAGGCAGCACCGTCGTCGAGCGGCACGACATGGCGGACCTGCCGCGGAACGCCGACGTGGTCTATACGACGCGCTGGCAGACCACCGGCACCTCCAAGCCCGACCCCGACTGGCGGCGGGTCTTCGCACCGTTCCAGGTGAACGAGGAGGTGATGGAGAGGTGCTCGGGTGCGCGGTTCCTGCACGACCTTCCGGCGCACCGTGGCGAGGAGGTCACGGCCGGGGTGTTGGACGGACCGGCGAGCATCGCCTTCGAGCAGGCGCGGAACAAGCTCCACAGCGCCATGGCGGTTCTGGAGTGGTGCATGGTGCGGTGAGGGCTTCCGGCGCAGGTGGCATCCGGACCATCCGGGGACACCTACGTCACTCGAGGACACCCGCGTCGTGAACCAGCAGTGCGATCTGGACGCGGTTGTTCAGGCCCAGCTTGGTGAGGACGTTGGAGACATATGTCTTGACCGTGGGGACGCCGAGGTACAGCGTGGCGCCGATCTCCGCGTTGGACTTGCCCTGCCCCACGGCAAGGGCCACCGCGCGCTCCCGGTCGTTCAGCAGTGCCAGCTGGGTGCCGGCCCTGGTGCGCCGTTCGTCGGTGTCCGACCCGACGACACGGCCGATCAACCGCCGCATGACCGTGGGCGACAGTACCGGGCGGCCCTCCGCCACGAGTTTGATGGCGGCCACGATCTCCGCCGGCGGGGTGTCCTTGAGTAAGAAACCCGCCGCTCCGGCGCGCAGGGCCCGCAGGACGTGTTCCTCGGCGTCGAACGTGGTCAGCACGATGACCTCGGGCGCACCGGGATCCGCACGCAGGGCCTCCGTCGCCGCCAGCCCGTCCAGGCCCGGCATCCGAATGTCCATCAGCACCACGTCCGGCCGGCGGCTCCGAACCAGCTCCAGTGCTTCGGCCCCGTCTCCGGCCACGGCCACGATCCGGATGGTCGGCGCACCGCCCAGCATCATCGTCAATCCGGCGCGGACCAGCGGGTCGTCGTCGACGATCAGCACATCCACCACGGAGTTCCCGGATGCGGTGAGGGGGTCGGAAGAGCCAGGGGGCATGGGTGTCTCCGGGTGGGTAAAGGATGGGGCGGCAGGCGACAGACGTGAACCGGGCCCCGATACCGAAGTAGGCGGTGACAGATACTTTGGTCGGCCGCGACGGCCCGTCGGGGCTACGTTGGTCGGCAGAGGAGCATACTGTCGTCCGATCCGCGGCGAGGGCCCGTGGGCTTAGCGTCGAATCATGCAGAAGATGTTCCAGCTCCTCGGTATCTACCTGGTCATCGGGGGCATCAGCGGTACGGTTGATCATCTGGCCAACCAGCCGATCTTGAGCCTGGTCCTCAACGCCTTCAACCGCTACGTCATCCCGCACGTCTCCTTCCTCGATGGCTACGAAGTCATCTCCAACCTGTCATTGTCGGTGCTTGGCGCGATCATCGTGGTCGCGGCGGGCCGGATACCGGCCTCGAACTGATCGATCTGGCCTGCTTGATGAGACGCCCTGTCGTACGTTCTTGTGAGCCGCCGCGCATAGGAGTGGATGAGAGGGTTCAACCGGTAGCAGTCGGGCGCCACTTCCCGCACGAGATTCGCGTCGATCAGCGTGTCCATCGCTTGCCGACAGTCCCTCGGCCTCTCTCCGCTCAGCCTCGCCACCGTGGCCAGGCCCATCTCCGGCTCGTCGTGCCGACCGAGCGCCCGGAAGACGTGCGCCACACCGGCCGGCAGCCCGGCATAGGACCAGCCGAACACGGAGTCCAGCGAGGAGGCCTCGTCTCCCGGCACCCGCAGCACATCGGTCGGATCGCCGCTGCCCAACTGCGCCATGACGTGGTCAGGGCTGATGGCGACGTTGATCCGCGTCGCGGCGATGCGCATGGCCAGCGGAAGACCGTCGCACGCGGTGATGAGCCGGTTCACCGCCTCGCGGTTCCGTGCGACGAACGACTCACCGACCATCCTGCCGAACAGCCGTACGGCGTCCTCGTGGGGCATCCCGTCCAGTACGATGCGCCGTCCCCCGTCCCGCGCGATCAGCCCGGCCAGTCCGTTCCGGCTCGTGACGATCACCAGACAGGACGACGTGCCGGGCAGCATCGGCCTGACCTGCTCGGCGGATGCCGCATTGTCCAGGACCAGAAGCAGCCGCTGGCCCGCGACCAGACTCCGGAACGCGGCCTGTGTGTCGAGACTCGTGCTCATGGGCATGGACTGCCCCATTGCCGCGGCAAGGTTCCGCAGCGCATCAGCCGACGATCTGGGTCCCGCCTCGCCGGAGAAACCCCGGAGGTCGACGTGCAACTGACCGTCCGGGAAACGAGGAGAGAGCGCATGCGCGAGGCGCATGGCGAGTGCGGTCTTGCCGACGCCCGGGCCGCCGGTGACCAGCAGGAGTCCAGACTCTCCCGCTTCCCCGGACCTCTCCACGAGCTCGGTCAGGCAATCCAGTTCCGCCGTTCGCCCAGTGAAGTCCGGTACATCGCGGGCGAGTTGCCGCACCGTTGCGGCCCGTACCCCGCCACTCGCCGCGACCGAGACCGCTTCCGTCCTGGCGGGCCGTACGCGCGGCCGGTCGCTGGAGAGGATGCCCTCGTAGAGCCGACGCAGCCGCTCGCCGGGCTCGATGCCTTGCGCTTCGGCGAG
This sequence comes from Streptomyces phaeolivaceus, assembly GCF_009184865.1. Taxonomy (NCBI): domain Bacteria; kingdom Bacillati; phylum Actinomycetota; class Actinomycetes; order Kitasatosporales; family Streptomycetaceae; genus Streptomyces; species Streptomyces phaeolivaceus. Next base: position 6,072,174 of record NZ_CP045096.1, read on the forward strand.
CATGGCGCGCAGGGAGTGGTATTCCATGATGGCCTCGGCACGGTGCCCGAGGTCCGCATAACTGCGCATCAGCAGGTATCGCAGGCGCTCGCGCAGCGGGTAGCGGCGGACGAGTTCAGCCAACTCCCCCAGCATGCTCTCCGGATTGCGGAGTCCGAGGAGCATTTCGACACACTCCTCGACCGCCACCAGTCGCAGTTCGTCCAGCCTAAGCCGTTCCCCCTCGACAAAGGGACCGACTGCCCCCTCATAGGGTATGCCGCTCCATAAGGTCAGCCCCCCTTCGAGTTCGGCGACCGCGCCCGGTATGTCGTTCTTCGCGCGTAGCTTCCGCGCGGTGGAGAGCGCGGATTCGAACCGTTGGCTGTCCACACTGTCGGGCGGTATGCGCAGCATGTATCCCAGGCTGTCCGAGATGAGCACATCGGACTGGCCGCGCCGCGACCGAGTCGGCTCCAGGCTGTTCCTGAGCCGTGCGACGTAGGTGTAGACACTGTTCATGACCGTCGCCGGGGCACCGGTTCCCCAGACGGAGCTGACCAATTCGTCCCGGCTCACCACGCGATTTCCATGCGCCGCGAGCACGGCGAAGACGGTTCGCTGCATTGAGGGGCCGAGGTGGATTTCCTGCCCGTCACGACAAGCGCGGATGCGGCCGAGAAGTATGGTGGATAATGAGGATTGCGCCAATTTGAAGCCCCCGTTTCGGCACTACACTTACCCTATTCGGACTTAAAGGGTGTGACACACGATGTGTGCCTGCGCCATCAGTCCTGACCCTTGTGTGTGACACGTGACAGCGACGTGAATCCAGTGACACAGGATTTTCAGGATCCTAGCAGGTCCGCTATGGCCCGCCTTGGCAACTGCCGAGCCTGACCGAAATGGCCTTTCTGCGCCTAGTTCCACGGCGTTGAGCCCGTCTTGAATAGCCCCGTTCACGGCTTGACTCTGAAGTCATTTCGGCAGGCAGCCAACTGGTGTCGTCGTGCGGGGTGTCCGAGCTTGCAGCCGACCCGTCCTCGGCCACCTCGTGCTCAGTAGTACGTCGGCCCGAGCCGGTGCCCGTCCCCCTCCGTCCCTGTCCCGCCAGCGGGACAGGGACGGAGGGGGCAGCGCAGGGCTCACCGGTCACCCCGGCACCACGCTCTTCACCTGCCTGTTTGGATTCCTTGTAGGTTGCATCAAGTTGCGCGTGACAGCCTCCGGCCTCGAAGCGAAAAGTCACTTGGTAAGGCGGCAAGCAATGCTTGATCAGGCTCACAGTCAGAGGAAAGCGGCCGTATCGACCTCGACGCGGGCGTCCGGACGACCCGGCGCATCGGCCGCCGAACGCGGCCACGCGGTGACGAGGCGGACCACGCTGAGCATTTCGCGCGGGTTACCCATAGAGGCATGGCGGAACCTGGGACAGCAGATCTGTGCCATCTCCAACTCGTCGGCGTGGTGGCTCGGCGACTGGCTCCTCTACGGGCAGGCGGAGTACCCCGACCGCTACAAGCACGCGATCGCACAGACCTCGCTCGACTATCAGACGCTGCGCAACTACGCCTGGGTGGCCCGGCGGTTCGCCCCCTCTCGGCGCCGGGCCGCGCTCAGCTTCCAGCACCACGCCGAGGTGGCCGGCCTTCCGGAGGAGGAGCGGGACCCCTGGCTGTCCAGGGCGGTGGAACACGGCTGGTCACGGAACGAGCTGCGCCGCCAGGTCCGGGCCAGCCGCGAAATCACGTCCGGGGAACGGGTCGTGCACCTCAGGATGACCCCGGATGACAGCCAGAGAAGACGCTGGCAAGAGGCGGCCCAGCGTTCCGACAAAGACCTTCTGGAATGGATCAGAATTGCCCTCGACAAAGCCGCGACATCTGCGCTCGACGCACCCTGACGAGCGGATTGCAAAGCGAACTGATTCTCCGTGCCGCTAGTCAATTTGATGCACCATGACGGCATGTCTACAGTGAATACAGCAGCACCCTCCATCGGAAAGAACATTCGCCTCCGCCCACCGCGCAACCGGGTCGAGAAGCGGGCGGTCTGGTGGTGGACCGCGCGGGTTCTGCTGTCCATGGTCACAGTGCTCGGTGGGCTCGCCATCACGTACTGGCTGTGGGAGGCGTCCCGCACCTGGGTCGGGCCGGTGTTCGTCGGCCTCACGATCGTCCACGCCGTGACCGCGGCGGTCATGCCGACATGGCGCTACCACGTCCACCGATGGGAATGCACCGATCTCGCGGTCTACGAACTCAAGGGCTGGCTGGAGCGGGAGTGGCGGATCGTCCCGATCTCCCGCATCCAGAGCGTCGACGTCGTGCGGGGCCCGCTCCAGCAAGCGTTCCGGCTGGCCACCCTCCGGGTGATCACCGCATCGCCGGAGGGTCAGATAAAGATCGTCGGTCTCGACGCCGAGATCGCCGCGCAGGCCGCCGCAGACCTCGTCGAGATCACTCAGGCCACGCCGGGGGACGCGACGTGACAACCACCGAGCCCGGGCACCTGGAGAAGGGGTCTCTGCAACGGCCGCCCGAGGACAACACCCCCTGGCAGCGCCTGCACGGCCGGCTGATCTTAGTCAACGCGGTCAGGCTCCTGCTCTCTCTGCTGCCGACCGGGCTGTCGATCCTGTTCTTCGGCGGGGGCACCCGCCTCCTCGACCTGTGGCCGGCCGTGATCGCGACCACGGTGGGCGTGTTCCTCAGCATCGCCGACATCGTGCGCTGGCTCAGGACCCGCTACCGCATCACCGAGGAGCTCGTCGAGATTCGCACAGGCCGGATCCAGCGCGTCTACCGGCAGATTCCCAGGGATCGGATCCGCGCCGTCGACGTCAAGGCCAGACTGCGACACCGGCTGGCGGGGCTGCGCGTCGTCTTCGTCAGCTCGGGCAGGTCCCGGCCCTCGCTCAGGCTCGATGCCGTCACCAAGACGATGGCGGAGGAGCTGCGCCGAGAGTTGATGCGCAACTCGCCGGCAGGCGAGGCGGAGAAGGAGTCGGATGCGCTGAAGGCCCGGGAAACCGTCATCGCGCGGCTTCGCTGGTCGTGGATCTTCTACAACGTCGTCAACATTTGGGGTTTGCTCGTCGGTGGCTTCCTGTTGTGGAGCTTGGATTCGATGCTCAACCTGATCGACGTCGACCTCATCGGCACGCTCGACCGTGCCATCGACCGCCTGGCACCGGACCCAGTATGGTCCTCGGCCCTGTGGGCCGGCGTGGTCTTCCTGCTCGGCCTGGTGGCCCTGTCCAGTGGATTCGTCAAGGACAACTGGGATTTCCGGCTGATCCGTACGATCAGGGACGACGGGACTTCGCTGGTGACCCGGCAGGGCCTGCTGTCGACCCGGGAGATCCACCGCGACGACGGTCGCCTGCGCGGGATCAACCTCAGCCAGCCGCTGTTCTGGCGCTGGGCGGGGCTCACCGAGACGACTGTGATCTCCACCGGGCTCGCCAGCTGGTCGCTCAGCGGTGAGGTCGCCAGCAGCATTCTGCCGCGCTGTCCCGTAGGCGAGGCCCGCCGCGTGGCGGCCCGGGTCCTGCCCGACGGGGCGAGGCCGCTGGAGGCGCCGCTCAGGGCGCATCCGCGTGCCGCGCTGTACCGCCGGCTCATACGGGCGGTGTGCACAGCGGTCGTTCTCGCCGGTCTGCTGGAGTGGCTCGGGGCGACCGGCGCAGTTCCCAGAGGGCTGTGGGTGGTTCCCCTGTGGGCGTTCCCCGCGATGGCCGTCCTGGCCGTGATCGCGTACCGCGCGCTGGGTCACACAGTCGTCAAGGGGTACATCGTCATGCGCTGCGGTCTGTCACGTCTGCGGACCACGGCTCTGCGGCGTGAGGCAGTTCTGGGGCTGAAAGTCCGTCAGTCCCTGGTCCAGAAATGGCTGGGTCTGTTTACCGTGGGAGTGTCGACGGCGGCGGGCGAGCGGTTCTACGATGCTCCCGATCTCAGTGCGGACCAGTTTATGACGTTCGCCAATGAAGCCACCCCCGAGCTGATCGGTGAATTTCTCGAGCCGACGGGGTGACGATGTCGCACACTTCACCTCCTGCCGGAAACGACGTGCACCGGCAGTTTCGACGTGCCCTCGAGCCTCCGACGCGAATCAACTGGGAGTAAAGGCAGATGTGGGAGACCGAACTGGCCGACGGGTTTTCCGTGAGCGTGCTCGGCCTTGGCTGCAGTTCCATGTCTCATGGATACGGGCCGGAACAGCGGGACAACGATGAATCCATACGTGTCATTCGGCGCGCCGTCGAACTCGGCGTCACTCTTTTTGACACGGCTGACGTCTATGGCCCCTACGTCAATGAAGAGCTGCTCGGCCGCGCACTCGGACGCCGCCGACACGAAGTGAAAATCGCGACGAAGTGCGGGCTGGTGGTCCGGCCGGACAGCAAGTTCAGCCGCAACGGCCGTCCCGAGTACCTGCGGCAGGCGTGTGAGGGATCGCTGCGGCGGCTGCGGACCGATGTCATCGACCTGTACCAGCTGCATCGCGTCGATCCGGAAGTTCCCCTCGCGGAGACCTGGGGCGCCCTCGGTGAACTGGTCACCGAAGGCAAGGTCCGTGGCCTGGGCATATCGCACGCCACCCTGGAGGAACTCAAGGAAATCCACGCCGTCTTCCCGCTCACGACGGTGCAGTACGAGCTGTCGGTCTGGGCACCGCAGAACCGGCGGGACATCCTGCCGTGGTGCCGGAGCAACAAGGTTGGCTTCCTCGCCTTCGCCCCGATCGGCCGCGGCTACCTGTCCGGCAGGCTGGCCCACAAGAGCCTGCAGAGCGGCGACTCCCGCATGAGGGACCCGCGCTTCGCCGAGGAGGCCATGCGCAGCAACGAGGCCATTGTCGAAGGGCTGCGTGCCGTCTGCGCCCGGCACAGCGGCGCCACGCCGTCCCAGGTGGCCATCGCCTGGGCGTTGGCACAGGGGCCGGGGGTCGTGCCCATCCCGGGCACCCGCCACCTCCACTGGCTCGAGGAGAACGTGGCGGCAGCCTGTCTGCGGCTCTCCGACGAGGACCTGCGGGACCTGGACAGTCTGCCGAACGCGATGGGCGAGATGCACTGGGACGGCGTCCGGGCCGACAGCGCGCACGACGATGCCACCCGCTCCGTCTCGAGCGGTCCCGCATAGGACGTTGCGGCACCGTCTCACCCACGCACCGCGACACTGATTGGACGATCCACCGTGCTGTTTCCGCACACCATCTCGCGCCGGCTTCGCTTCAGTCCCGCATCCAACACCGACCAGACGGAGTTCCAGCGCGCCATTCTGCGGACCGGAATCGAGAGCATCCGGCCCTCGGTCCGCCCGCCGACGGGCACCCCGAATCAGCGCAATGCCGCATTTCTTGTCACGCATCGAAGCAGCGGTGACATACTGGGATTCGGTACACTTCACGGACTCGATCCTGCCGGGCACATACGGGCCGGCGTCTACCTGGATCCCGAGCGGGCCCGGCTGGGCGTGGGCTCCGAGGCCATTTACCTGTCGATCAATTACGCGTTCGCGATGTTCGATATCGACAAGGTGCTCGCCCAGACCACGGAGGCTACTTTCGGATCCGTCGGCCTCAACCCGCAGAACAGTAAGGCAAAGGGAATTCTCCGGGATTTCCTGTACTTCCGCGGCCGTCACTGGGATCTGTACGGATTCGAGATCGAGCGGTCGGAGTGGGAGAAGTTCGTGGACGCCGACCTCGATGACGTCCTCGGACCGGGCGAGAGCTGGCGCGCGGCACCGGCCCGGCCGGCCGGGAGTTCCTGACCGTTCCCGCCCCGCTCGCCCTGGCCCCGGTCCGGGACGGAATCGAATTACCAAACGCCCCCCAACATAAGGAGAACCAGTGACAGGTCAGGGAACGCGACCGCTGATCACCGTGCTCGGAGCGTCCGGCCTGCTGGGCACTGCCGTCAGCCGGGAGCTGGCGGCACGGCCCATGCGCCTGCGACTGGTCGGGCGCCGTCCCACCGCTGTTCCCGCACACCCGGCTGCGTCCGTCGAGGTACGCACGACCGACCTCGCCGAGCCCGGCGCCGTCGCCGACGCGGTGGCCGACGCCGACGCGGTGATCCACCTGGTGGCGCACACCGCGGGCCCCGGCACCTGGCGGGTCGCGGCGGGCGACACGCTGGCGGAGCGGGTCAACCTGGGACTCGTGCACGACGTCATCGAGGCGATCCGCGCCCAACGCCGCGCCCGGCCACCGGCCCTGCTGTTCGCCGGCTCCATATCCCAGGCCGCCCGGGTGCCCTCGGACGGGACCGTCGGCGCGGCGGACCAGCCGCCGACCGCGTACGACCGGCAGAAGCTGGCCGCCGAGCAGGCGATCGCGGCCGCCACGGCCGAAGAGGTGGTACGCGGCAGCACCCTGCGCCTCGCAACCCTCTACAGCCTGGGTACGGACGCCCCCGACCTGGACCGCGGTGTCGTCGCGACGATGACGCGGCGCGCCGTGGCTGGCCAGCCGCTGACGATGTGGCACGAGGGAACGGCCAAGCGCGATCTGCTCAGCGTCGACGACACAGCCCGTGCTTTCACCGCCGCCCTCGACTCCATCGACGCGGTCGCGGGCCACCACTGGGAGATAGGCACGGGCGAACAGACCAGCGTCGCCGACCTGTTCGCGATGATCGCCGAGGCCGTCGCGGCCCGCACGGGCCGCCCGCCCGTGCCTGTGGTGTCGACGCCGCCCGCGGAGTACTCGATGCCGACCGACCGGCTCGACTTCGTCCTCAAGTCGTCCGCCTTCCGCGAGGCGACGGGATGGCGGCCACTTGTGCCGGTGCGGGAAGGCGTCGACCGACTCGCCGCCGCCGTCGCGCGGGAGACGGTCGCCGTACAGGTCTCGCGGTAGCGGGGAGCGGAGACGTGCGCGTTCTGTTCGTGTCGAACCCGGAGACGAAGACCATCCTGCAGTACATGGTGCCGCTGGCCTGGGCGCTGCGTACCGCGGGTCACGAGGTGCGGTTCGGCGGCCCGCCCACTGCCACCGGCATGATCACGGGGGCAGGGCTCACCGCGGTTTCCTTGGGCGACGACCGGAGCCACCAGCGGCTGACGGCACACCGTCCGGAAGCCCTGGCCGCCCAGCGCGCCGGGATCGCGGCTCCCTACGACGCGTTCACCGATCCGGCGAAGGCGACCTGGGAGTACCTCGCGCCCGGCATGGCCACGGCAGTCTGCGGTCGGCACCGCCTCACCAGCTTCCCCGTCATCGCCGATCTGGTCGAGTTCGCCCGGCAGTGGCGGCCGGACCTGGTGGTGTGGGACCCACTGACCTACGCCGGCGCGATCGCCGCCAAGGCATCCGGCGCCGCCCATGCCCGACTCCTGTTCGGCATCGACGTCTTCGGCGGCGTGCGCGATCTCTACCTCCGTCTCAAGGAGCAACAGCCCGCCCGGGAACAGAGCGATCCACTCGCCGACTGGCTCGGTGCCTACGCCCGCAAGTACGGCGGGGAGTTCACCGAGGACATGGCCACCGGCCACTTCACCATCGACCAGTTCCCCCGCAGCCTCCAGACCCAAGCACCCTCACTGCACTACGAACGCATGCAGTACATCCCCTACGGAGGCCCCGCGGTCCTTCCTCCATGGCTGTGGGAACAACCCCGAAAGCCCCGGGTCGCCCTCACCATGGGCCTCAGCGCCACGGACCTGTACTCCGGCTACACCATCAACACCCAGGAAGTCCTCGACTCCCTCGCCGACCTGGACATCGAACTCGTCGCCACCATCGCCGAAAACGAGAAGGCGAAACTCAGGTCCATCCCCGACAACGCGCGCCTCGTGCCCTACGTCCCCCTGCACGCTCTCGCCCCCACCTGCTCCGTCATCGTCCACCACGCCGGAGCCGCCACCCTCGCCACCGCCGCACGCCACCCCGTCCCCCACCTCTCCCTCCACTACCACTACGACCAGCCCATCCTCGCCCGCAAACTCACCGAACACGGCGCCGGACTCGACCTCCACACCAGCCGGGCCACCGGACAGGCCGTCCGCGACAGCATCCAACGACTCCTGCACGAACCCGCCTTCACCCACCGGGCAGCCGACCTCCGCGACGAGATCCACGCACTGCCCACCCCCAACCAACTCGTCCCCCGACTCGAAGAACTCACCGCCCACCACCGCACCCCCACCACCTGAAGCAGGCCGGAAGGCAGAAACCATGCGTGTCCTGTTCACCACCACTCCGGAAAAGAGCCTCTTCCAGCAGATGGTGCCGCTGGCCTGGGCCCTGCGCACCGCGGGCCACGAGGTGCGAATCGCCAGCCAGCCCTCCGCCACCGAGATGATCACCCAGGCCGGGCTCACCGCCATCCCCGTGGGGAACGAGCGTGCCATCTGGAGGCTCGCCCAGCTGGATCCGGAGCGGACCGAGGAGCAGCGCAAGGGTCTTCCCGCTCCGTACGACGCCGCTGAGCAGGATCCGACGGAGACCAGCTGGGAGTCGATGAGGGCCGGGTACGAAGAGGCTGTCGCCCGCTGGCACAAGATCGACAACTTTCCGATGATCGCGGACCTCGTCGCCTTCGCCCGGTCCTGGCGGCCCGACCTAATCATCTGGGAGCCCCTCACCTACGCCGGCGGCATCGCCGCCAAGGCCACCGGCGCCGCCCACGCCCGACTGTTGTGGAGCATCGACGTACTGGGATTGACCCGGAGCCGCTTCCTCCGCCTGAAGGCCCAGCAGCCCGCCGACCAGCAGGCCGACCCGCTCGCCGACTGGCTCAGCGGCTACGCCCGCAAGTTCGGGAGCGAGTACAGCGAGGACCTGGCCACCGGCCACTTCACCATCGACCAGTTCCCGGCCTCCCTCCGGATGGCGGGCGACATGCACTACGAGTCCATGAGATACGTCCCCTACGGAGGGCCCGCCGTCGTCCCCACATGGCTGTGGACGCAGCCCCGGCGACCACGGGTCGCCCTCACCCTGGGCATCGCCGCGACCAACCGCTTCGCCGGTTACATCGCCGATGTCGGGGACATCCTCGAGTCGCTGGCGGACCTCGACATCGAGATCGTCGCCACCATCGCGGAGTCCCAGCAGCACAAACTCACCAGGGTCCCCGCCAACACGAGGGTCGTGTCCTATGTGCCGCTGCAGCCCCTGCTGTCGACCTGCAGCGCGGTGATCAACCACGCGGGCCCCGGCACGTTCCTCACGACGACGCTCAATCCGATTCCCCAGGTCGCCGTGCCCTGGGACTTCGACGAGCCCGAGCTCGCGCGGCGGGCCGCTGCCCAGGGCTCCGTGATCACCATCCCTGCCGACCTGGCCACGGGCGCGGCCGTCCGGGAGAGCCTGCTGCGGATCCTGAACGAACCGCAGTTCAAGCGGAACGCCACGGGCCTGCGCGACCAATTCCTTGCGCTGCCCACACCCAACGAGTTCGTACCGCGACTCGAAGAACTCACCGCCAAGTACCGCACCGCCACCGTCTGACACGGGCAGGGAAGGAACCATGCGCGTCCTCTTCGCGGCCAACCCGCACAAGAGCATCTTCCAGTACATGGTGCCGCTGGCCTGGGCCCTGCGCACCGCGGGCCACGAGGTCCGCTTCGCCAGCCAGCCGGCGTTCGCGAAGACCATCACCCAGGCCGGGCTCACCGCCGTACCCGTCGGCCGGGACCACGAGAAGCTGTGGGCCGCACGGATCGCCGGTAACGGGGACGCGGGACGCGCCGGAATCGAGGCACCCTACGACGCGTTCACCGATCCGGCGAAGGCGACCTGGGAGTACCTCGCGCCCGGCATGGCCACGGCTGTGGAAGACCGGCACCGGATGCAGAACTTCCCCGTCATCGCCGATCTGGTCGAGTTCGCCCGGCAGTGGCGGCCGGACCTGGTGGTGTGGGACCCACTGACCTACGCCGGCGCGATCGCCGCCAAGGCATCCGGCGCCGCCCATGCCCGACTCCTGTTCGGCATCGACGTCTTCGGCGGCGTGCGCGATCTCTACCTCCGTCTCAAGGAGCAACAGCCCGCCCGGGAACAGAGCGATCCACTCGCCGACTGGCTCGGTGCCTACGCCCGCAAGTACGGCGGGGAGTTCACCGAGGACATGGCCACCGGCCACTTCACCATCGACCAGTTCCCCCGCAGCCTCCAGACCCAAGCACCCTCACTGCACTACGAACGCATGCAGTACATCCCCTACGGAGGCCCCGCGGTCCTTCCTCCATGGCTGTGGGAACAACCCCGAAAGCCCCGGGTCGCCCTCACCATGGGCCTCAGCGCCACGGACCTGTACTCCGGCTACACCATCAACACCCAGGAAGTCCTCGACTCCCTCGCCGACCTGGACATCGAACTCGTCGCCACCATCGCCGACAACGAGAAGGCGAAACTCAGGTCCATCCCCGACAACGCGCGCCTCGTGCCCTACGTCCCCCTGCACGCTCTCGCCCCCACCTGCTCCGTCATCGTCCACCACGCCGGAGCCGCCACCCTCGCCACCGCCGCACGCCACCCCGTCCCCCACCTCTCCCTCCACTACCACTACGACCAGCCCATCCTCGCCCGCAAACTCACCGAACACGGCGCCGGACTCGACCTCCACACCAGCCGGGCCACCGGACAGGCCGTCCGCGACAGCATCCAACGACTCCTGCACGAACCCGCCTTCACCCACCGGGCAGCCGACCTCCGCGACGAGATCCACGCACTGCCCACCCCCAACCAACTCGTCCCCCGACTCGAAGAACTCACCGCCCACCACCGCACCCCCACCACCTGAAGCAGGCCGGAAGGCAGAAACCATGCGTGTCCTGTTCACCACCTACCCGGAGCGGACGCACTTTCTGAGCATGGCGCCGCTGGCCTGGGCCCTGCGCACCGCGGGCCACGAGGTCCGCTTCGCTAGCCAGCCCCAGTTCACCGACGAGATCACCCAGGCCGGGCTCACCGCCATCCCCGTGGGCGGCGGCCGGGACCTGTGGCAGATCGTCGCAAGAGACCCCAGCTGGCTGGGCGAGAGCGTGTCCGGCGGCATGCCCATGCCGTACGACGCGGCCGACCGGCCGACCGACGAGATCACCTGGGAGTACCTCAGGGACGGCTATGCCGGCCGAGTCAATCGCTGGCACAAAGTCAGCAACGTTCCGCTCGTGTCCGACCTGGTGGAGCTGGCCCGGCAGTGGCAGCCCGACCTGATCATCTGGGAGCCCCTCACCTACGCCGGCGGCATCGCCGCCAAGGCAACTGGCGCCGCCCACGCGCGATTCGTCTTCGGCATCGACATGTACGCGAAGACCCGGGACCATTTCCTGCGCCTGAAGGAGGAGCAGCCGCCCGTGGACCGGTCCGACCCCATGGCGGAGTGGCTGGGCAGCTACGCCCGAGCGCACGGCCACGAGTTCGACGAAGACATGATCACCGGGCAGGTCACCATCGACGTCGTCCCGCCCAGCCTCCAGCGCAGGGCCGAAAGACGCTATCTGCCTCTCCGCTACGTCCCCTACGGTGGGCCCGCGAGCGTCCCCAAGTGGCTGTGGAAGAAGCCCGACAAGCCACGCGTTGCCCTTACCCTCGGGCTGAGCGCTATGGACCACGGCGGTGAGTACGCCGTCGGCCTCCAGAAGCTCCTCGACGCCCTCGCGTACCTGGACATCGAGCTGGTCGCCACGATCGCCGAGGCCGAGCAGCGCAAGCTCACCCGCGTCCCCACGAACACCCGGCTGGTGTCCTACGCGCCGCTGGACGCGCTCGCCGCAACGTGCAGCGCGGTCATCAACCACGGCGGGTTCGGCACGCTCGCCACCACGGCGCTGCGCGGGGTGCCCCAGCTGATCCTGCCCTGGGACAACGACGGTCCGGCTCTGGCGGCCGGGGCCGCCGCGATCGGCGCCGCCCTGGTGCTGAACCCCAGGGAGACGACCGGTGCCGACATCCGCAACGGTGTGCTCCGGCTGCTGTCGGAACCGGAGTTCCGTGCGGGTGCGCAGAAGCTGCGCGCCGAGATGCTCGCCACACCCGCACCCAACGATCTGGTTGCCACGCTGGAACAGTTGGTGGCCGACCACCGGGCCCGCTCGGCCCGTCCGTCCGTGGAGAGGGGGTGACGGGCATGCGCGTGCTGTTCGTCGCGAATCCGGAGAAGGCCCACGTCCTGGCGATGCTGCCACTGGCCTGGGCGCTGCGCACCGCGGGTCACGAGGTGCGTGTCGCCGGCACTCCCTGGTTCGCCGATGTGATCACCCAGGCCGGCCTGACCGCCGTACCGGTCGGCAGGGACTACGACCTGTGGAAGCTGCTCCACCGCAGTATGCCGGGCTGGACGTACCGGCCGGAGTTCGGCCTGCCCACACCGTACGACGTCGCGCACGACCCGGACCGCGCCGACTGGGCGTACCTGAGCAAGGGATACGCCGACATCGTGCACCTGTGGCACAAGCCGGCGAGCTTCCCGATGATCGCGGCGCTTGCCGACTTCGCCCGCCATTGGAAGCCCGACCTCGTGCTGTGGGAGCCACTGGCCATGGCGGGGCCGATCGCTGCCAAGGCCTGCGGCGCGGCGCATGGCCGCCTGCTGTGGAGCCTCGACGTCTTCGGGGTGACCCGCGAGAACTTCCTGCGGCTGCGGGCGCAGCAGTCGCCCGGCGAACGCACCGATCCGCTGGGGGAGTGGCTGGGCGGCTATGCGCGCATGTACGGCGGGGAGTTCACCGAGGACATGGTCACCGGCCAGTTCACCGTGGATCAGATGCCGGCCTCCGTGCGGCTGGAGAGTGCCCTGCCCACGCTGCCGATGCGGTTTGTGCCCTACGGGGGCCCGGCGGTGGTGCCGAAGTGGCTGTGGACCCGGCCTGAGCGGCCCCGGGTCGCGCTCACCATGGGGCTCAGCGCGACCGACCACGACGCGGGATACGAGGTCGGCGTGCAGGAGATCCTCGACTCACTGGCCGACCTCGACGTCGAGGTCGTCGCCACGATCGCGGAGTCCGAACAGGACAAACTCGTCCGGGTGCCCGCCAACGCCCGCCTGGTGTCCTACGTTCCCCTGCACGCGCTGGCACCGACCTGCAGCCTGGTGATCCACCACGGTGGCTACGGCACCTTCCTCACCATGGCGCGTGAACCGGTGCCCCAGCTCGTCATGCCGTGGGACTTCGACGGTCCCACGCTGGCCCGGCGCGCTGCCGAGCAGGGCGGTTCCCTGGTGCTCCAGGCCGACCGGGCGGCCGGTGCGGTGGTGCGGGAGGCCGTGCTGCGGTTGCTGGACGACCCGGAGTTCCGGAGCCGGGCGGCCGCGTTGCGCGACGAGATCCACGCGATGCCCAGTCCCAACGAACTCGTACCGAGGCTCGAAGCTCTCTCCCTGCGGCACCGCGTCGCCGACTGACCTCGGCCCGGAAGGAAGCGATCATGCGCATTCTGTTCACCGTCAACCCGGGGAAGAGCATCTTCCTGTCCATGGTGCCGCTGGCCTGGGCCCTGCGCACCGCCGGGCACGAGGTCCGCTTCGCCAGCCGGCCGGCGTTCTCCGACGAGATCACCCAGGCCGGACTCACCGCCACCCCCGTCGGCCGGGACTTCGACCTCTCGCGGGTCCTCGAGTGGGCGGGCAAGGACATGTTCGAGGAGGCGAGGGCCGACCTGCCCGCGCCCTGGGACGTCGTCAACGCCCCCGCGGACGCCACCTGGGACCACCTGCTGGAGGGGTACGCGCGCACCGTGGAGGAGGTGGAGAAGCCGGAGAACTTCCCGATCGTCGCAGGGCTGGTGGAGTTCGCCCGGCACTGGGAGCCGGACCTGGTGATCTGGGAACCCTTCTCCTGCGCCGGTGCCATCGCCGCGAAGGCATGCGGCGCCGCCCACGCCCGCATCATGTGGGGAATCGACGTCTTCGGCGTGGCACGCGAACACTTCCTCCGCCTCAAGGCCCAGCAGCCCGCCGACCGGCAGGCCGACCCCCTAGCCGACTGGCTCGGTGCCTACGCCCGCAAGTACGGCGGGGAGTTCACCGAGGACATGGTCACCGGCCACTTCACCGTCGACCAGTTCCCCCGCAGCCTGCAGCTCGAAGCAGTCGGCCTCGATTACGAACGCATGCAGTACATCCCCTACAACGGGTCCGCCACCGTCCCCAAGTGGCTCTGGCAGACACCGGACAGGCCCCGCGTCGCCCTCACCATGGGGCTGACGGCGACCGACATCTTCGACGGCTACACGATCAACACGCAGGACGTCCTCGACTCACTGGCCGACCTCGACATCGAGGTCGTTGCCACCATCGCCGACAGCGAGAAGGAGAAACTGCACCGCATCCCCGACAACGCCCGGCTGCTCCCCTTCGTCCCCCTGCACGCCCTCGCCCCCACCTGTTCGGCTGTCATCCACCACGCCGGGCCGGGCACGTTGGCCACCGTCGCGCGCTACGGCGTGCCACAGGTGTCCATCCCCTACAGCTTCGACGAGCCCATCTTCGCTCGCAAACTTGCCGAGCGCGGTGCCGGGCTGGACATGGCCCATGGGGAACCCACCGGACGGGCTATTCGGGAGGCAGTGCTGCGGTTGCTGAACGACCCGGCGTTCCGGGCCGGGGCAGCCGCTCTGCGCGACGAGATCGACGACCTTCCCACCCCGAACCAGCTGGTCGGCCGACTTGAGGAACTCACCGCCCGTCACCGCACCCGCGTCTGACAACACAAGGACAGGATCATGCGCGTACTTTTCACGATCAACCCGGAGAAGAGTTTCTTCCCCTACATGGTGCCGCTGGCATGGGCCCTGCGCACCGCAGGCCACGAGGTGCGCGTCGCGAGCCAGCCCGGATTCGCGGACGTCATCACCCAGGCCGGCCTCACCGCCGTACCGCTGGGGCGCGACCGGGACCCTTTCCGGCTGCTGCGGATGGCCGACCCCAGCCTGATCGCTGAGGCACGCCAAGGCATGCCTGCCCCCTGGGACGCCGCCGAGGACCCCGAGAAGGCGACATGGGACCACCTGCTGGAGGGCTACGGCCTGGCGACGGCGACCTTCCAGGAGGAGAACTTTCCGATCGTCGCAGGGCTGGTGGAGTTCGCCCGGCACTGGGAGCCGGACCTGGTGATCTGGGAACCCTTCTCCTGCGCCGGTGCCATCGCCGCGAAGGCATGCGGCGCCGCCCACGCCCGCATCATGTGGGGAATCGACGTCTTCGGCGTGGCACGCGAACACTTCCTCCGCCTCAAGGCCCAGCAGCCCGCCGACCGGCAGGCCGACCCCCTAGCCGACTGGCTCGGTGCCTACGCCCGCAAGTACGGCGGGGAGTTCACCGAGGACATGGTCACCGGCCACTTCACCGTCGACCAGTTCCCCCGCAGCCTGCAGCTCGAAGCAGTCGGCCTCGATTACGAACGCATGCAGTACATCCCCTACAACGGGTCCGCCACCGTCCCCAAGTGGCTCTGGCAGACACCGGACAGGCCCCGCGTCGCCCTCACCATGGGCTTCAGCGCCACCCGTGCTTTCGACGGCTACACGATCAACACGCAGGACGTCCTCGACTCACTGGCCGACCTCGACATCGAGGTCGTTGCCACCATCGCCGACAGCGAGAAGGAGAAACTGCACCGCATCCCCGACAACGCCCGGCTGCTCCCCTTCGTCCCCCTGCACGCCCTCGCCCCCACCTGTTCGGCTGTCATCCACCACGCCGGGCCGGGCACGTTGGCCACCGTCGCGCGCTACGGCGTGCCGCACCTGTCCCTGCACTACCACTTCGACCAGCCGCTCTTCGCCCGCAAGCTGACCGAGCACGGTGCCGGGCTGGACTTGCACACCGGCGTGGCTACCGGGCAAGCCGTCCGTGACCAAGTCGTGCGGTTACTGGAAGAGCCCGCCTTCGCCCTCCGCGCATCCGACCTCCGCGACGAGATCGACGCCCTTCCCACGCCCAACCAGTTCGTCCCCCGACTGGAAGAGCTCACCGCCTGCCACCGCCTGAGGTGACACCGCGAAACCCGACCGAGGAAGCCGACTGAGGAAACTGGCCATGCGAATTTTGTTCACTTGCTATCCCGAGCGGACGCACTTCCTGCTCATGGCGCCCATGGCATGGGCGCTGCGCACCGCGGGCCATGACGTCCGCATCGCGTCCCAGCCCAAGTTCACCGACGTCATCACCCAGGCCGGGCTCACCGCCGTGCCCGTCGGCAGCAACCGGGACCTCTGGCAGATCGTCGGCCGGGTCAAGAAGACCGGCTCGAAGCTGGTGCCCGGCCTGCCTGAGCCGTACGACGCCATCGAGCGGCGGCCAGAGGACATCACGCTGGAGTCACTGCGCGCCGGCTACGAGGTCCAGATCGAGAGCTGGCACAAGATGACCAATGTGCCGCTGACGGCGCCCCTGGTGGAGTTCGCCCGGCGCTGGCAGCCGGACCTGATCATCTGGGAACCGCTGACTTTTGCGGGCGGCATCGCGGCCAAGGCCACCGGGGCAGCCCACGCCCGACTGCTGATCGGTGCCGATGTCTACGGCGTCACCCGTCAGCACTACGTCCGGCTCAATGCAGAGCAGCCGGAGGAACACCGGACGGACCCGCTCGCGGACTGGCTCGGCTCGTACGCCCGCGCGTACGGCGGCGCATTCTCCGAGGATATGGTCACCGGACAGTTTTCCCTGGACGTTCTGCCGCCGTCCCTGCAGATCCATGCCCCGGGCCTCGACTACCACTCGCTGCGGTACACGCCCTACGGCGGGCCCGCGGTCGTACCCAAGTGGCTGTGGGAGCCGCCCACCCGGCCCCGCGTGGCCCTGACGCTGGGGCTCACGGTGACCGACCACGGCGTCGGCTACCCCATCGGCGTCCAGGAGATCCTCGACGCCGTGGCGGACCTGGAAATCGAGCTGGTGGCGACCATCAGTGACGAGGCCCGGCAGACACTCGAGCGGATCCCGGCCAACGCCCGGTTGGTCCCGTACGTGCCGCTCCAGGCACTGCTGCCCACATGCTCGGCGGTCATCCACCACGCTGGCGTGGGCACGCTCACCACGGCGGCACTGTACGGGGTGCCCCAACTGGCCCTGCCGTGGGACGTCGACCAGCCGGTGCTGTCGGGTCGCCTGGCCGACCACGGGGCCGGCCTGACGACCCACTCGACGAAGGCCACCGGGAGCACCGTCCGGGAGAACCTGCTCCGGCTTCTGGAGGAGCAGACCTTCAGGGACCGGGCGCGCCGGCTGCGGGAGGAGATGCTCTCCGTCCCGCATGCCAACGCCTTCGTCGCAGACCTGGAGAAGCTGGTGCAGGAACACCACCGCCAGTAACCTCCTGGGCGGCCCGCTACCGCTGAACCAGACGCCAGAACTGCCGCTTGTCGTTGTCCCGCACGACGACGCCGAGCCGGGACAGCTCCTCGCGCAACTCCTGGGCCTCCTCGGAACCGCCCTTCTTGGCAAGCGCCTGCGAGCGGGCCTTCAGCACGGCGTTGGCGCCCTCCGGCAGCCCTGGGGTGTCGGGGACCCAGCGGCGGTACTCGTTCTGATACGGGTCACTGTCCGCCCAGGTGTAGCCGCGCGAGGTGAACGCGTCGGCGAGTGCCTGCGCGTTCAAGTCGCAACCCTCCCGGACGAGTTCCTCGCTACGTCGGCCGAGTAGGATCAACTGCTTGCCGTCCCGGAAGACCAGGGCCACTGTTTCGCGCTCGAACTCGCGGGACTTTCCCTTGCGTTCGAGTACGACCTGGGCGGGTGAGACGCTGACAGACAGCGCATCGTGTCGGGCCAGGGCACCTGCCACCAGGCCCAGCACGGCGCCGAGGGCGGCAAGACCGATGCTGAGGCCGGGCTCGGGAATCGAGGTGAGGAGCTCGGCCGGTCCCTGCATCGGGGCCCAGGGCAGGGTCACGAACCACTTCGCAAGAAACTTGATCCCCAGGCCGATGCCTGCTCCGACTAACGCGAAGACGCCGCCTATGAGGACGAACGCCCAGGCCGGCTCGGCGACCACCACGGGCACGTCAGTCCGTGAATTCTGCTGTTTCGACATCAAAAATCACTCATTTTCTTGATCAGACGGTATTTCTGAGGCCAGGGCATGCGCGCTCGGAAAGACTCTCCTATGGCCACGGGAGATATGCCTTGACCTTCCAGCCGCCGTCGTCCGTGGACCCGTACTCCAGCTGGCCCCCGCAGAGCGCGACCCGCTCGGCCAGGCCGACCAGCCCCTGGCCGGGCGGCGCGTCGGGAGCCGGTGGGGGGACGGCAACGGCGCTGGCGCCGGGGGCCGAGTTGACCACCAGGACGGTGATTCCTTGGCCGGCCTTGCCGTTCAAGCGGACCGACACCCCCGCCCCGAAGGCGTGCTTGCGCACGTTGGTGAGCGCCTCCTGAACGACGCGGTAGGCGCAGCGCCCGGCCGATTCGGGTGCCGTGTCCAGAGTTTCCCCGAGCAGTTCCACCCGCATACCCGCACGGCACGACTCGGAGACGAGCCGGTGCACGTCGGCCAGTGTGGGCTGTGGAAGTTCACCCTCGGGGGCGCGCAGCACTCCGATCACCTCGCGCAGGTCCTGCAGCGCCTGGTGAGCGCTCTCCCGGATCACGGCGGCCATGCGGGCTATGTCCTCGCGTGCGGCGTCGGGCCGGAACTCCAGAGCTCCGGCATACACGCTGAGCAGCGACAGGCGGTGCCCGAGCACGTCGTGCATCTCCCTCGCCACCGCCTCCCGCGCCCGCAACTGGGCCTGCTCGGCAAGGAGGTTGGCCTCGGCTGCGGCGTTGCGGACCAGTTGGCGCTGGTGGTGCACCAACATGCCCCAGCTGACAGCACTGCCCTGGATAACGACGCCGAAGAGGAAGAGCAGGACGCTGGACAGACCTGGCTCGGGGTGGAGCAGGGTGAAGGCGAAGGCTGCGGCCACGCTCGCCAGGAAGACCTCAATGGTCTTGCGGGGTCGCTCGTGCACGGCGACGGTGAAGAGCGAGACCAGCATCGCGCCGGAGACGAATTCGAATGCCGCCGACAGGGCGACCAGCACCAGGGCCAGCACCACGGGCCGTCGGCGGCGTATCCACAGCAGGGCGCAGCCCATCGCTCCCACGGCCTGGTCCACGTCGAAGAACCAGCCGGGCGAGGAGTGCGAGGAGGCCTCCAGCCGGGTATGCGCGGCCGCCACACCATAGGCCACTGCGGAAAGGAATAATGCGACGTCCACGGCCCAATCCCGCAGGCGGCGACGGGACTTGGGTGCGGTCTCGGTTCCAGACACGACGGCGACTCTACCGGCAGGAAATACGCACTCCAGGCCGGAAAGAGACGGCCGGTACCTTGGTTGTGCCGCTCGATACTTTCGTCTCTCGCGCACCGGCCAGAAGAAGGCCGATGGCAGGAGAGTGTCCCGCCGGCGAGACGGCACGTTCTTCTGATCTGACATGTTCCAGGTCGCCTGTGGATTCCGCACAATGAGCTGGCTTCCGCATGCCCTTCATTCCGCGGCAAGTGACGCGAGTGATCAGGCCGAACGTCCTCTGCGAAAGAAGGCTGAGTTGACGATGGACACGTCGTACACGAAGACAGGCGAACTCAACGATGTTCGCCCCATGAGCGGAGAGGAATACATCGAGTCCCTGCGGGACGGCCGGGAGGTCTACCTCCACGGCGAACGCGTCCGGGACGTCACCACCCATCCCGCATTCCGCAACAGCGCCCGCTCTGTGGCACGACTCTACGACGCGCTGCACGAACCCGAGGCCGAGGGTGTGCTGAGCGTGCCCACGGATACGGGGAACGGCGGCTTCACCCATCCGTTCTTCCGGACGGCCCGCAGCGCAGAGGATCTCGTCACCTCCCGCGACGCGATCGTCGCCTGGCAGCGGTTGGTGTACGGCTGGATGGGTCGAACGCCGGACTACAAGGCGGCGTTCTTCGGCACCCTGGGCGCCAACGCGGACTTCTACGGCCCCTTCCGCGACAACGCGCTGAGCTGGTACAAGCGGGCGCAGGAGCGCGTGCTGTACTTCAACCACGCGATCGTCCACCCGCCGGTCGACCGAGATCGGCCGGCCGACCGCACGGCCGACGTGTGCGTGCATGTGGAAAAGGAGACCGACGCCGGCCTGGTCGTCTCCGGTGCCAAGGTCGTCGCCACCAACTCGGCACTCACCAACGCCAATCTCATCGCCCACCTCGGGCTCCCGCTCCGAGACAAGCGGTTCGGTGTCGTGTTCACCGTTCCGATGAGCTCTCCGGGCCTGAAGCTCATCTGCCGCACCTCCTACGAGATGCAGGCATCGGTTCTTGGAAGCCCCTTCGACTACCCGCTGTCGAGCCGGTTCGACGAGAACGACTCCATCATGGTGTTCGACCGCGTGCTCGTTCCGTGGGAGAACGTGTTCATGTACGACGCGAGGATGGCCAACACGTTCATGGGCAAGTCGGGGTTCCTCGAGCGCTTCACCTTCCACGGCTGCACCCGGTTGGCCGTCAAGCTAGACTTCATTGCCGGGTGCCTGCTGAAGGCCGTCGAGGTGACCGGCACCTCGGGCTTCCGCGGCGTGCAGGCGCAGATCGGCGAAGTACTCAACTGGCGTGACATGTTCTGGGGTTTGTCCGACGCGATGGCCAAGTCGCCGACGGCCTGGCACGGTGGCGCAGTGCAGCCGAACCTGAACTTCGGTCTGGCGTACCGCACGTTCATGGGCGTCGGGTACCCCCGGATCCGGGAGATCATTCAGCAGACCCTCGGCAGCGGGCTGATCTATCTCAACTCGCACGCCGGAGATTGGAAGAATCCCGACGTTCGGCCATATCTCGACCGCTATCTGCGTGGTTCGAACGGAATAGAGGCCGTTGACCGGGTCAAGCTGCTGAAACTGCTGTGGGACGCGGTGGGCACCGAATTCGCAGGCCGACACGAACTCTACGAACGGAACTACGGCGGGGATCACGAGGGAGTCCGGGTGCAGACGCTTGCGGCCTACCAGGCGAACGGTCAGGCCAACGCGCTCAAAGGCTTTGCCGACCAGTGCATGGCGGAGTACGACATCGACGGCTGGACCCGGCCTGACCTGTTCGGCCCCGAGGGCCTGCCGCCTTTCCGTACCGCCTGAAGGGCCCGTTCACCCGGCGGGCACGGACGCTGACGGCCCGCCGGGCGCGCGAATACGGTGGACAACCCCTCGCGGCGCCGAAGTAAACTTCGAGCAGTCCGCGAGAAGTGCCCATGAGAATCTCAGGGGGAAGCCACATGGGAGAATTGAGCAGTCATGCCTTCGGCCAGGACGATGCGGGACGCCGCTCGCCGATCGGGGCGAAAGCCACGCGGCAGACGAGTCTTGACCTTCCGCCTTCCATTCCACTCGACGAATGGCGGCGGATAGGAAAGCAGATCTTCGTTGTCGCGGACTCGTCCGCGTGGTGGCTGGGCGACTGGCTCATTTACGGTCAGTCCGCCTACCCCGACCGCTACCGGCGCGCGATCGAGGAGACATCTCTCGATTATCAGACGCTGCGTAACTACGCCTGGATCGCTCGCCGGTTTTCCCCAGCCCGACGACGCGCCGCGCTGAGTTTCCAGCACCACGCGGAAGTGGCGAGCCTGCAGGAGCGGGAGCAGGATTACTGGCTCGAACGGGCGGAGAGGCTCGGCTGGTCCAGGAACTTCCTGCGCAACCGGCTCAAAGGCGCACGGCAGGGGGAGGAGGCGAAGGACAAGACCATCGCCAGGATGAGCATCCAGATGAGCGTGCCCAAGGACCGCAGGCAGTACTGGGCGCAGGCCGCGTCGAGCGCGGAGCAGGACCTGGACACCTGGGCCATGTCGATCCTGGACGACGCGGCCGCGACTGTGCTCGACGAGTGACCAGGCTACGTGGCCGACCACGATGGTGCGCCTGACCTCTCCGTTTCGCCCGGGGGTGGATCGCGGGGCATCGAGACCTCGGCTCGGGCCACGATGAAAGGGACTTGTAGGCGCGTCGCATCTCAGCCTCAACCGGACACACCTCGCTTGAAGGAACGGGCGCCTCGCGCGAGCCGCCGAACGGTCGGCGTCCGGGGAATGAAAGCGAGCCTCGTCGGCTCGCTGCCGGGGAGTCCGAGCCGGGTGAGCCGCCGTGGCTTGAAGTAGCGCGAAATGCGGCTGTCCAGGTGTCGCGAAAGATAACGCTCCGCCGTAGGCCTCAATCGGGCCTGGCTGTCCGGCTGCATCGTGTACCCGACGGTCGAGATGAGATCGGCCAGCTCTCCGTGCGTCTCCTGGCTCCGGGTGAGCGACCATGAGGCCACGGCGGAGGCGTCCTCCAGGTTCGGCAAGAGCGCGTCCACGAGCGTCACAGGAACCTGGTTGCTGTCGGCGTAGGGCTGTAGCCGATCCAGCAGCAGCTCTGTTCCCGTACGAGCCACGGGGAGGCCGAAGAAACGTGATGCGGTGAGCAGGGCCGTGGAAAAGCAGCCGATCACGAGGGCCGGCCGCATTCGCTGGTAGACCACCTCCGCGAGGACCGGATCGGCCAGTACCCGGAACTCGACGCTCAGGCGCCCCGCTTCGTCCTCCAGGGCCCGGGACCAGCCGGGCGGAGCCGAGGGGTGGGCTTGACACGACGTGCCGGTGGCCGAGTCGCGCTACGCCGCGGAGCATCCTTAGGTGCAGTCGCTGCTCCTCCTCGACGGACAGGACATCGATCGCGGACAGGTACTGGCCGAGCAACAGTGCGGGCGGCTAGGCTGCCGTCTGCCGGAGACCTCCCACGAGGTCGGAGAGTTCACGCAATACCCCGGTGAACGCCTCGGTGGGAACGACTTCCGACTCGACCCCGAACTCCGTGAGCAAAAGGGGCCGGAGCCCAGGCACGAGATCCACGTGAAGCAGGCGCTCGATCCGCGTTCCCACCAGCGGATCCAACGGGCCCGGCGTCGGCCCGTACGTCATCAGACCGTCGGCGTACACATGGACGGGGCTGTCGCCGAAGATCCGCACCACGGTGTTGGACGGGCGGCCGTGAATCGACTCGCAGGCGATGTCAACGTTCTCAGTGCCGAGGTCCCACGCCCGCCGCAGTGCCCGCTGCCACAGCAGCATGTCCTGCTCCCTCGGGGACCAGTCCGCGGGGTGGAAGGGCCGAATGAACTCGTTCCAGGAGCGCACCTCGTCAAACTCCGGTCGCAGCGCCGCAAACCCAGGCATCCGATCGAGTGGCGTGCTGATCTCGGGCACCGGGGCCGGATCGCTGACAACGAGGCTGCGCCGGTGCTCCGACCGCGGCCCGAAGAGTCCCGCCCGAATCGCTGCGGTCATCGTGACAGCCGCGTACTGCGTGCACGCGAAAAAGAGTTGGACGGCGGCCATCAAACGACGCCCTGCCTGGACCGGGCTGGCGGACGGCGGCGCACGGCCGTCACCGTGTCGGGGGCGTGCGGCTTCAGGTCATTCTGACCATTCGAAAACGAAACCTCGGGACTCGTCGCCGCCCCTGAATCTCGGATGAATGACAAGCGAACGGAGAAAGTGAGGACGAGGAGGCGGCTCCGGTCGTAGCAGCGGGTCCGCAAGAGGATCGAGTTGGCGGCACCGACCAGGTCGTCAACCCAGGGCTCGGGGACCGTCAAAGGTGGCCGGACCGGGCCGCGAAGACTCGGGACGAGCCCGGCGACGCCCTTACCTCGACCACCCTGGCGATGCTCTGGGACGTGCCGAGCCGGCCGAAGGTGAAGGTGTCGCCGTGCGGGACGGCTGTGGACGGGGACGCCCAAAGGATCCCGGAGTGGCGGTCCATCACCGGGCCAAAGCGCGCGAAGGCCCCTTCCCCACGGGGCTTGTCACGAGTCGTCCACTGCACCCGATCAGAACAGTCAGCCCGGAGTTGTGAGGGTGACGCACCCGTTCCATCCCTGGTCCGGGCGGGAGTTCACCTTCGTTGACCGGCGCCGGACCTGGGACGAGGACCGGGTCGCCTTCCAGAGGACCGGGTCGCCTTCCAGGACGAGGACGGGCAGCTGGCGTCACTGCCGGCGGCCTGGACGGATATCGACCCGGTCGATCCGTTCATCACGATGGCCGCGGGCCGGTGCCCGTTCCGAGTGGAGGACCTCCTGGCCGTCGCCGGACTGATCGACGCTCTCCGCGTACGGGCGTCGGGAGGATGATGCCGGGACCGTCGCCTGATCCACGCCCGGCCGGACAGCCGGGGTGATTGAGGGCGCGCGGAGGTGGCTGGCCGGAGCACTTCTGATCTGCTGGTTTGCCTCCGCGCGCCTGCCTCGTGGTCTTGGCCGAACCGGGTGTCGGCGCGAACCTGGTGACACGGCTGGTGACAGGGGAGGCGGACGCGATGGCGGTGACGGCGAAGGACCCGAAGGTGGCCGTGCTGGCCGCGTCGAGATCACTCAACCCGCATCCGGAGAAGGTGACCGACGAGGTGTTCCTGGCCTCGCCGTTCTGCGATCCGCGCGACGTCGTGCAGGTCAAGTACGAGATGGTGCGGCGCGTCCGCGTCGACAAGGTGCCCGTGGCCCGGGCGGCCCGCGCCTTCGGCTACTGCCGTCAGGCGTTCTATGAGATCGCCGCCGCCCTGGACCTGGGCGGTCCGGGTGCCCTGGTCTCCGGCAAGCCGGGCCCGAAGGGGCCGGTCAAGCTGACCGCACCGGTCATGGACCACATCGACGCCTGGCTGGCCGCCGACATCGCGCTGACCTCGAAGGAGATCGCAGAGAAGGTCGCTGGGGAGTTCGGCTTCACCGTCCACCCACGGTCCGTCGAGCGCGCGCTGTCCCGGCGGCGCGAGCCGGAAACCGCCGGTGAGGACGAGCCCATATCCCGCTGCTGCCCCGGGCGGTGACGTCACGGCGGGCGTCACCGAGTACGAGCGGCTGCGCGAGAGCGCGGGCCGAGGCGGGCGCCGAGGCGGGCTGGGTGTGCTCGTCGCCCGCGGCATGGCCGCGTATCTGAAGGTGGCCGCCTCACTGGCCGCCGCGGCAGCGCCCAGGACGGGGAGCCCGGGCCCGTCGGCCGCCGGTGCGGTGGCCACCACGCTGGACGCGGAGGTCATCCGGGTGTGGTCCCGGATGGTCTGGGCCCACGCCAACTCCCCCTGATCCACGGCGACATGAGAAGGCACGGCAACGTCGATGAATGACCAGCTGTTCGGTCCGGCCGCCAAGGTGACGGCCGCCCACCTCGCCAGAGACGCCTACCTCTCTATCCGGCAGAGTTCGCTCAAACAGGTCCTCAACAACACCGAGTCGACGGTGCGTCAGTACGGGCTGAAGGAACGGGCGATCACTCTGGGGTGGCCGGCCGACCGGGTCCACGTCATCGACACCGACCAGGGCCAGTCCGGCGCCACGGCCGCGGACCGTGAGGGCTTCCAGCGGCTGGTCACCGAGGTCGGCATGGGACACGCCGGGATCGTCCTCGGCCTGGAAGTCTCCCGCCTGGCACGCAACAGCGCCGACTGGCACCGGCTGCTGGAGATCTGCGCGATGTCCGGGACACTGATCCTGGACGAAGACGGCCTCTACAACCCCTGCGACTTCAACGACCGCCTGCTGCTCGGACTCAAAGGGACCATGTCCGAGGCGGAACTGCACCTGCTCAAAGCGCGTCTTCGGGGCGGCCAGCTGTCCAAGGCCCGGCGCGGGGAACTGGTCCAGCCGCTGCCGATCGGCCTGGTCTACGACGGCGCCGGCAAGGTCGTCCTCGACCCGGACACCGCGATCCAGCAGGCGATCCGCACCGTGTTCACGCTGTTCGACACCACCGGCTCGGCCACCGGCGTGGTCAAGGCGTTCAACCACGTCCGCCTCACTCTGCCGCGGCGAATCCAGTCCGGCCCGGACAAGGGCAAGGTCGTCTGGGGGCCGATCGCGCACTCCAGGGTGCTGCAGATCCTGCACAACCCGCGCTATGCCGGGGCCTTCGTCTATGGCCGCCACCAGCACAAACCCACAGCGAGCGGGAAAAGCGCACCGGCGTTGCAGCCACGCGAGCAGTGGATCGCACTGTTCCCCAACGCCCACGCCGGCTACATCTCCTTCGACAAGTACGAGGCCAATGAGGCCAAGTTGACCTCGAACGCCGTCGCCTATGGCAAGGACCGCCGCCACGGACCTACCCGCGAGGGCCCGGCCCTGCTCCAGGGCATGACCCTGTGCGGGATCTGCGGACGCCGGATGACCGTGCGCTACCACCACCGCAAACACGGCCTGGAGCCGGAGTACGTCTGCCAGGCCAAGGGCATCGAGTACGGAAACCCGATCTGCCAGCGCGTGCACGGCGCCGTCGTCGACAACGCGGTCGGCCGCCTCCTCATCGAGGCGCTGACTCCGCACGCGCTCACCGCCGCCCTCGCGGTCGCCGACGAACTCGCCGCCCGCGCCGACGAGGCCGAGACACTACGAGCCGCTGGTGTCGAACGAGCCGAGTATCAGGTCGATTTGGCCCGCCGCCGCTACCTCGCCGTCGATCCCGACAACCGGCTCGTGGCCGGCAGTCTGGAAGCCGACTGGAACACCGCCCTGCGCGAACTCACCCAGGTCCGCGAAACGTACGAGAGCGCCAGAAACGACGGCGGAGGTGTCCTCGACGACGCCCAGCGGGCCCGGATCACCGCCCTGGCCGGAGACTTCCCCACCTTCTGGAACGACCCCGACACCCCGATGCGGGAACGAAAGCGCCTGGTCAGACTACTGGTCGCCGACGTCACCCTGGTCCGGGCCGACCAGATCACCGTCCACGTCCGGCTGACCGGCGGCCAGGAACACACTCTGACCATCCCCGTCCCTCTCGCCTCCTGGCAGATCAGGCAGACCCCGCCCGAGGTCGTCGCCGCCATCGACGAACTCCTCGACGACCACACCGACGGCCAGATCGCCGCCATCCTCACCGAACGCGGCCACGTCAGCGGCACCGGACACGCCCTCCGGCCCACGATCGTCCGGCACATCCGGAACAGGTACGGACTGCGCAGTCACCCCCAACGGCTCGCGGACCAGCGCATGTTGAGCCTGCGCGAGATCGCCCGACGGCTCGGCATCGGCCTGAACACCGTCCAGATCTGGCGGAACAACGGCCTGCTGACCGGCCGCGTCGCCAACGACAAGGGCGAGTACTTCTACTTCCCGCCGCCACCCGACCTCGCCCGGCCCAGGATCGGACGGCCACCGGGATCACGACCAGCACCAGCTGGAACACCCACCGGATCAGCCCAAGGAGGCGCAGTATGAAGCACGAGGTATTCCCGTGGGACGCGTTCAGCGCGGGAGGGCGGCGAGCCGGCGTCGGTCGTGGGGGGAGGAACGGCGGTCGAGACGTTCCTGTAGACGCGTTCTGGCCGCGTCGCAGCGGCCTGCCGAGACCAGCGCGTACAACAGGGTCTCCTCGACGACCTCGCGCTGCGCGGCGCTGCCGCCCACCGTGCGGAGCGAGGGCAGGACACGTTCCAGTCGCTGTGCTGCCTCGGCCCAGTTCTCTTCCACGATGTGCAAGAACGCCTCGCACAGCGGGGCGACGACCTCGCGCTGCACCTGGTCGGCGTCCAGGGCATGGGCCTGCAAACGCCGTAGCCCCGGCAGGTCACCCGCGGCGGTGAGGGTGACCGCAGCGTGCAGGGCGATGAAGGCGGTGGCCGGGCGCTCAAAGATGTCCGCGGCGACCGACTGAAGCACGTCGTCGATGGGCAGCCGGCCTTGCCAGGCGTCGACCACCCGGGCCCGCCACAGCAGGGAGCCGGAGTCGACCACTGCCCGGATGCCGTCGACCTTCCCGGGCGCCAGATGGGTCGCCCACCTGCGGCGGACTGCTGCGGCGTCCTCGACGGCCAGTTCGTGCAGGGCGGCATGCCACGCGAAGTGGGCTCCGTGCGTGCCGCCGCGGCCATGGCCACTCAGCCACGCGTCGAGCCGTGCGCGGCCCTTGTCGTGGTCGCCGCACTCGTAGTGCACATGGGCCAAGGCATGCATGGCGTGTCCCGAGGCGGGCTCCGCCGCCAGTGCCTGCTCGGCCAGCGCGCTGGCCTCGTCGTAACGCCCCTCCTCTTGGCGTACGAAAGCCAGCAGCGAAGTGTGGAACCAGTGCCCACGGTGGGCCGGAGCGGTCCGTTCCACGAGCCGGAGCGCGGCACTGCCGTCCAGGTCGTAAAGCCCGGAGAAGGCGATGGTCGGTACTGCGGCGGCCAACGCCAACCGGTCGCCCGGATAGGCGTCCAGGTGCCGGACAAGAGCCGTGTCACCCTCCGCGGTCGTGCCCCTGACGCGCCGGGAGACCACGTCGACGAAGGAGCGCTCCCGCTCGTCGGCCCGCTCGCGTGCACAGCGCCGAGCGTCGGCCAAGGCGCGGGATACGTCCACGTCGGCTCCGCACTCATGGCCGATCAACGCGAGCGCGGCGTGGGCGCACGCGAAACCCGGATCGAGTGCCGTGGCCCGGCGGAACGCCTCCTGTGCCCCGGATCGCACCTTCAGCAGCCGGTCCACTCCCAAGCGGTAGGCGGCAGCCGCGGCGGAGTAGGTGCTCAGGGCGAGTCCGCCGCCGTCGGTGGGCCGCCGTACCCTGCGCCGGGCCGTCGCCTCGGCCGAGTGGCCCACCGGGCGGGCAAGCACCACTTCGGCCACCGCCGCGGCCTGGACGCGGATCTCCGGAATCGCGGTGGTCTCCCACAGTTCGCCCTGGCGCGGTGCGCCCAGCGTCCACAGCGCGCGGACCGTACGGCCGTCCCGGTCGCGCAGCCGCCCATCCTCGGTGGACACGCCGATGCCCAACGGGCCCGACACGGCGTCACCGCGCCGGAGGAGGTTGCGCCACAGCGGATCGGCGGTGTCCGCAGGCACCAGGCCCATTAGGCCCGTGCAGTCCACCACCTGGCCCACCCGGAGCTCACGGCCGTCGCCGAGGCGGACCGCGAGCAGGCCGTCCGGGAGCTGCCGGGCGCCGGTGATCCCTCCTCGGGCCGTCCGCAGCCGCCGAGTACGGCGCATGCGTGCCACGGCCTCCGCGGTGGCCGGGGGCATGCGGTGGCGGTGCACGTTCCACAGCGAGCTGTCCCGTTCGAGGAAGTCGGCGCGCTCCTCGACGGACAGTGCGGCCCACAACTCGGAGGTGATCGAGCGCAGTCCGTCCAGCCCCGGGCGCCAGTCGCCCTGGGTGCGCAGGACTCGGCCGATGTGCCGGCGGATCTCGGCGCGCAGCCGCGGAAGCGGCAGGTCCAGCAACTGCTCGGCACAGGGCGTGGCCGGCAGCGGAGACACGGCGTGCGCTTGGGGCAGCCGGCCGTTGCGGGACACCGCGTGCACTGTGCGGCCCGGGCGGTCCAGTTGTAGGGCCACGTCGACGGCGGTCAGCCCGGTGCCGATCAGCAGGACGTCGTCACCACATCGCTCGTCGCCCGCGGCGTCCAGGGCGCCCGGTGCCCAGGGGGCGGCGACGAAGCGCTCACTGGCACGCAGGGCGGCCGGCAGCCCCGCGGAGGACCGGCGGGCCGGACCGGTGGCCAGCACTACGCCGTCGGCCTCGACGGCCGTACCGTCGGACAGTTCGAGCCGGGCGACGTCGCGGGTCCAGCGACAGTCAGTGACCCGGACCCGTAATCGGCGCACGGAGACGACACCGTGGGCGGCGATGATGGCCCGGCCGAGCGTGTCGGCGAGATAGGCGCCGTAACGGTAGCGAGAGACGAAGTCGGCGGCGGTGATGTTCGGTTCACCATGGCGGCACAGCCAACGAACGAAGTGGCCGGGGTCGTCCGGATCACAACTCATGTTCCCGGCAGGCACGTTGAGCAGGTGCCGCGGGTCGCGACTGGCGTAGGCGGTGCCCCGGCCGGCCTCCGGCGCCGGATCGATCAGCAACAGGTCCAGGGGAACACGGCGGCGGACCGCGGTTTCGCAGAGCTGTACGGCCACCAGGGCGCCGGCCGCGCCCGCTCCTACGACGGCCACGGATTTCCGAGGGAATGCTGGAGTCATACGATGTCTCCTCTCGACCAGAGGACCTGGTCGGGTCGGCACAAACGGGGGCGCCGGTCGCCCGCGCCGAATGCGACGGACGTCTACGGCGATGCGCTGCAAGGCGGTTCACACGTACCGGAACCGTCCCGTGCGCATTGCCAGAGTGCGTAGTAGTTCACCATTTCGATTAACTACCCGCAAGAGACGTTGAGTTGGCTACCGCGCGTTTCTTCGTCGTCATTCCGCGGGTGGCTTTCCTACGCTCCGTGCATGCGCGGGGAGCGCCTGACGGCAGGGTTCGGTCAGGCGCGCGTCGGGTGTGAGAAATTGGTCGGATGCGGATCACGGCGAGGACTGATTACGCGGTGCGGGCGATGGCGGAACTGGCTGCTTCCGGCGACACACCTTTGACGGCGGAGCAGTTGTCGCAGCGTCAGGACATTCCGGTGCGGTTCCTCTTCGGTATCCTGGGAGAGCTGAGACTTGCCGGACTGGTGCATAGCGTGCGTGGCCCCCGGGGCGGATACCTGTTGGCCACGACGGCTGCCCGGATAAGCCTCGCGGACGTGATCCGCGCGGTGGACGGGTCGCTGGCCAAGGTGCGGGACCTGAGCCTGACCGGCCTGGAGTACCCGGGGCCGGCCGCCATGCTCCCGAACGTGTGGCGGGCCGTGCGCACCAGCCTGCGCCAGGTGCTGGAGACCACCACGCTCGCCGACCTCTCTCGGGGTGCGCTGCCAGAGGTCGTACGTCAGCGGGCGCAGGAGTACACGGCCGACGTCCGCCACTACGGAGAGTGAGAGATTTCCGCCTGGGCGGAGGCACTGCGGTTGAAAGCGAAACGCCTGCTCGCCTGCGGTCGGACGAGTAGCAGCCGGGCGGGTTTACCCTCGGCGCTGTTGGTGCGCCGCTCGAAGTCGCGCACCAAACGCCGGACGTTCCGGGACTGTCACGGCAGCTGTAGTTCCAGCGTCTGCGCTGGTCAGCGTGCTGCCGGGGCGGGTGCGGGCATGAGTACGGCCACCGTGATCATGAACGTTTGTGACGACGTATCAAGACGCGGTGGCCGTGGAAGCAACGATAGCCGAGCGGGCGTGGGGTGAGGCGTTCGGGAGGGCGATGCGGGCGGTCGCGGGCTGCTTCGCGCGACGTGAAGCTCGGGCGACGGCGGCGGAGTTGGTCGCGGGGCTGCTGCTGGAGGTGGACACGCGGAACTGCTGGACGCTCGCGCAGGTTCTGGGGCATCCGGGTCCGCACCGGCTGCAGCACCTGCTTTCGCGCGCCCGGTTCGACCATGAGCGGGCCCGGCAGGAGATCGCCTGCCTCGTGATCGATGAACTCGCCGGTCAGAGCGTGGTGTTGGTGGCGGACGAGACGGGGGATGCGAAGTCGTCCACGGACTGCGTGGGCGCCGGCCGACAATACTCCGGTGCAATCGGCGGTGTCGGACTGTGCCAGGTGGCGGTGCACCTGGCGGCTGTCACCTCGACGACGAAGGTGATCATTGACCGGGCCCTGTATCTCCCGGCGGACTGGGCTGCGGACGAGGAACGCCGCGAGGTCGCCGGAGTGCCGGAGGAAATCGCCTTCGCGACGAAGCCGCAGCAGGCGCTGGCCATGGTCACCGACGTGTTGGCCGCCGGGCTGAAGGCCCGCTGGTTCGCAGGCGACGAGGTGTACTGCGGGCGCGAACTACGCCGGGGCGTACGGGCGCTGGGGCTCGGCTACACCGTTGGCATCGCCGCCACCTACCAGGTCATCGACGGGACCGGACGCCGGTGGGAGGCCCGCAAAATGATCAACAAGGTGCGGCCCGGACAGTGGATGCGCCGGCAGACCGGACACGGCACCAAGGGCACCCGCGAGTACGACTGGGCCTGGCTCGACGTCCGCCCCGACGACGCTCCCGACGAGCACCGGAACGAGAAGGAGGCCGGGACGAGTGTGCTGGTCGCGCGGCGGCACCGCTACACCGGCGAGGTGTCCTACTTCCGCTGCCGGGCACCCGGCGACGTCTCGCTCGGCACGCTGGTGGAAGTGATCTGTCGCAGGTGGCGGATCGAGGAAACCTTCCAACTCGCCAAGGGCTTCACCGGACTCGACCAGGGCCAGGTGACCTGCTGGAACTCCTGGATGCGCTGGTCACTGTTCTCCCTGATCGCCGCCGCCGTCCTTGCCCTCACGGCCACCGCCGTCCACGACGCTGCCGAGGACGAGCCCGCGCTCGTCCCGCTGAGCTGCCCCGAGCTCGTCCGGCTCCTGCGAGCCCTCGTGCTGCCGCCACCCGTCCGCGACCGCGAGCACGTCCCGCACTGGACCGCCTGGCGGCGCCATCACCAAGCCGTCGCGACCGCCTGCCACCATCACCGACACCGCCGTCACGACCAACCGTGATCAAGAACTACAGCTGCCGTGACAGTCGGTGGACAAGCGTGCGTGAGGGCTCGCCAGAAGCGCCTCGCCGTCCCTGGGGGAGCTGAGGGTTTCCGGGTGCCTTGGGAATGGTGGGCGGCAGCGTAGGGCTTGTGCTGTTCTGACAGGCTGAGGGAACCCTGGCTGCCGAGGGGCGATGTCACGGGTGAGGTTCCCGCCGCAGCGTCGCCCACGGACGGGACCCCCGTCCGTGGGAGGATCCGAAGGTAGGCCGGAGTGCCGCGGAGGTGGCAGCGTTGGTGGCGGACGAGGCGATGGCACAGCGCCTGCTGGCTTGGCTGCTGCCCGACGGTGACCCGCTCGTCGCGCTCTCGGCGGCCGAGGTCGAACGCTTCTGCTGGTACGAGCTGCCCTGCAAGTGGCACGCGGACCCCCTGAGCAGCGGCGGGTTGTCACCGTCCTGGCCGACCTGCTGACCCGAGTCGGCCGCGTTCGGGCCGCCGCGGTGTGCACGAGCGCGACCACGGCCCAGGTGCTGGCGGCCTGGCAGTGCTCCGAGGAGGCGGGCTTCGCGGCCTACCGCAAGGCCATGGCCGCCTCGCCCACGAACCCGCCCGACGTACCCGAGCTGAGCTGGGGGCAGGCCATGGGCATCCAGGAAGCGCTGGCCCGTGCCAACCTCGAACATCGACTGGAGCAGGCTCTGGACGAGGGCGAGCTCGACCCGGACGTGCGTACGTTGCCGGCCGCGCGCCGACGGTTCGTCCAGCACTGGCTCACCGCCGTGCAGCCCGGGTTCGAGGGCCGCGCCCCGCTGGAGGCCGTGCGGCGTGAACGGCGCGAGTTGTGGGCCGCGGCGCCCCCGACCGAGCGCCGTGCTCTGCTCGCCGCCGTCTTGCCTGCCCTGGAGGAGCCGGTCGCGGCACCCGTGGACACGGCGGAACCGCTGCGGTGGCTGCTGGAGCAGATCGGCGGCGGTGTCACCCTGACCCAGGCCGGATACCTGCCACGGGAGGTGGTGGCTGCCGCGTTCGCCCGCTATTCGCACTGGTACCCGGTCGGCAAGGGACCGCGCTCGGAGGCGGACCTGTTCCAGCTGGCCGACCTGCACGAACTCGCCCGCACCCACCGGCTGGTGACCAAGCGCCATCGCACGCTCAAGCTCTCGGCGGCCGGGCGCGCCCAGCTGGCGGATCACCAGCTGCGTCAGCATACGGCCGCGCTGGCCTGGCTCGGCACCACCGCGGCGGAGCGGCAGGTGGCCGAGTGCGCCTTGGGCGCGCTGTGGGCCGAGCCCCGGCTCCGCGAGGACCTGCGCGATGCCGTCCATCCGGTCCTTGCTGCGGGTTTCACCTACGATGGCGGTACCGCGGTGGAGGTGAAGGACACCGAGCGGCTGCTGTGGAGGTTCTGGCACACCGGCCGCGAACTCGGCTACCTCGACGAGCGGGACCGGTCCGTCGACGCCCCGATCTCCCTGTCCACCACAGGCCGCTCGGCCGCCCTCGAGGCGCTCCGCGTCCTGGCCGAGGGGCCACGCAACCGCATCTGAGCGCGACTCAGCGGGCTGTCAGGCCCGCGTCGGTGAGGCGCCGCATCAGCGAGGGCTTGCCGCGGTGCTGCTCGCGCAGGTTGTCAAGGCGTCGGGTGAACTCCTCGGGGGTGTCGGCCCGGTCGTGGACCTCACGGAGATCCTTCAGGAGGGTGACGGCGGTGTCGTAGGGGCCGGGCTGTCTCTGCCCGATCAGGTGGGCGATGTCCTGCCACGCTTGCTCCGTGTTCCCGGCGAGGCGTTCCAGGTGGCTCTCGCGGGCCGATTGTTCGGCTCGGCGGGCTTGGGCGCGGGCCTGTTCCTGCTGCCGGGTGTGCTCGGTGCGCACCTCGTGGGCGGCGTCGAGGAGTTCTGCGGCTGAGCGGCGCCGGGCAGCAGTGGACGACACGGCTGTACCGCGGGACGCGGCGCGGTGGCGGGCCAGGAGCGCGGGGCCCGGTTGCGGGGCGGTGCCCAGGGCGGCGTCCAGCAGCAGGGTGTCCTTCTCGTGTGGTGGCAGGGCGCGGATCCAGGTGGCCAGTGCGTCCTTGTCGATCGCCTGGGACGGGGCGGCATCACTGGCGCGGGCAGCCGCGGTGAGCAGATGCGGGTTGACGTGTAGGAAGTCCGCCAAGCTCTGTTGCGAGCCGGTGAGTTGGGCAAGGCCTGCGGGTACGGGCGGCTCGAGGATGGAGGTGTACTCGTCCTCGTCGACGTCCTCCTCCAGCTCCCAGCGGGTGAGCGCGGACAGCCAGGCCAGATAGAGGGGGCGCAGGTCGCCTGCGGCGAGTTCGGTACGCAGGGGGGTGAATGAGGCGAGGGTGAAGGAGGTCTCGAAGTCCCACTCGCCGCCGTCCTCGGCCTCGTAGGAGAAGTCGAGTACCAGGTGCCCTTTCCTGGTCCAGCAGCTCAAGGCGTCTTCCGCGCAGTACGGTTCGGCGCCGCGGGCGGGCAGCAGGGCGGTGGGCAGGCGCAGCATCAGGCGCCGCGAGCCCCAGTTGGCGAAGTGCAGATGGGCGTCGTACACCTGCTCCATCAGCTTGCGCTCATCGCCGCGGAAGTTGCCGTAGTGGTACTCGTTGACGAAATGCGTCGCGCTGATCCGAGCCCGGCTCGACAGCGCTCGCACCCCTTCGAGCTCGTCCTTCGCCAACGGTCGGTCGATGGCCTGGAACTCGTAGTACTGGTACTCGCTCACGGCCATGCAGCCTACCGACACGCGCTGCGGCTCATCTCAAAGGACCTGGATGTGATTGCTTCTTCGGGCCCGTCCACGGTTACGGTCCCGGGCCCGGCGGTGCTGTCGGTAGGCTGGTCCACGCGGGTGACGGAGCGTGCCCGTTTCCATCGGTTCCGCTGCTCCCCGAGCGAGGTCGCTTGAGTACCGTCACCCTTCGCCCTCCCACAGACGAGGGCTCGGCTCCGCGGCCCGAAGAACTGCCTGACACGTTCACGGTGTTGTTGGCCCACTTGGGCGCGGCTCCGGTGGATCCGGCCACCTCGGTGCTGGTGGACGCGGCGGTGGAGGTGTGGCGCAGGCCCGGTTTCGACTCCTTCCTGTCGCTGCCGCAGCTGTCCTTCGTGCCGTTCGGGTACCAGATGCAGACCGCTCAGACGGTGCTGCGGCGGATGCGTGGCCGGGCGATCCTCGCGGACGAGGTGGGGCTGGGCAAGACCATCGAGGCGGGTCTGATTCTGTCCGAGCTGCGGATGCGGGGGTTGGCGGATCGGACGCTGGTGCTCACCCCGGCCGGGTTGGTGGAGCAGTGGCGTGAGGAGTTGGAGCGCAAGTTCGGCCTGCCCACGGTGATCGCCCGGGGTCAGGGCTGGGAGGAGGCGGACGCGGAGCGGCCGGTGGTGCTCGCCTCGATCGCCGCCGCGCGCCGTGAGCCGCTGAAGTCCCGGCTGACCGCGGGGCAGTGGGATGTGGTGGTGGCGGACGAGGCGCACCGGTTGCGCAATCCGCGCAGTGCCTCGGGGAAGCTCGCCCGGGCCTTGCGTGCCCGCTATCTGCTGCTGCTCACCGCGACTCCGGTGGAGAACCGGTTGCAGGATCTGTACGAGCTGGTGAGCCTGGTCGCGCCCGGGTTGCTGGGTACCCCCGCGCAGTTCCGCCAGCGGCACGCCGGAGCCGGGACGGATCCATCGGCGCCGCGCAACCTGGACGCGTTGCGGGCCCGTACCCGTGAGGTGATGGTGCGTCACCGGCGCAGCGAGGTCGAGGTGCTGCTGCCGCAACGGCTGGCCGAGACGGTGCTGGTGACGCCCTCGCAGGAGGAGGCGGAGCTGTACGCGGGCATCGCGGCCAGGATCAGGGCGGAGTCCAGGGGCGCGTCCTCGGCGCGGCTGCTGACCCTGCGCGGGCTGACCCGGCTCGCCGGGTCGAGCCCCCAGGCTGCCGCGCCGACCCTGGCCAAGGCGGGCTGGCCGGACCTGGCGGCACTGGCCCGGGAGATCAAGGGATCCACCAAGGCCGATCTCTTGCTGGAGCGGCTGCGCCGGCACAACGGGCAGGGGGAGAAGGTGCTGGTGTTCACCGCCTTCCGGCAGACCCTGGACACGCTCGCCGCGCGGCTGGAACGCGAGGGCGTGCCTGCGGCGGTCTACCACGGCAGCCTCTCGCGCCGGGACAAGGAAGCGGCGGTGGCGGCGTTCCGCGATTCCGCGCCGGTGCTGCTGTCCACGGAGTCCGCCGGCGAGGGCCGCAATCTGCAGTTCTGCCATGTGATGGCCAATGTGGACCTGCCGTGGAACCCCATGCAGATCGAGCAGCGCCTGGGTCGGCTGCACCGGGTGGGGCAGGAGCATGACGTGGTGCTGACCAATCTGGTCGCCCAGGGCACCATCGAACAACGGATCCTGCACGTCCTCGAATCCAAGATCAATCTGTTCGAACTGGTCGTCGGCGAGCTCGACATGATCCTGGGCCGGGTGGACGAGGACTTCGACTTCGAGGCCTCCGTTTTCGACGCCTTCGCCACCGCGGGGGACGACGCGGAGTTCGCCGAACGCCTGGAGCGCCTGGGTGAGCGGCTGGTCAGTGCCCGCACGGACTACCTGGACAGCCGCGGCGCGGTCGATCAACTGGTCGGCGGCGACGAGTGGGAGGCAGGCCGGTGATCCGGAAGGAGGCCGGGCTGGCCTTCTGGCTGGACTGGGTCGAGCACCGCGGCGGACTTTGGGAGGACGCCGGGGACACCGCCCTGGCACTCCTGCCCGCTGTCCTGGCGAGCGAGCTGGAGCTGCCTGAGGAGACCGCGGTCACCGCCGACCCCGATGTCGCCCGCGAGGACGGCGCGCTGCTGCTGGTGACGGGGCACCCGATGGTCGCCAAGGCCGCGGAGAGCGTGCTGGCCGCGGGCGACACCGGCACCCTCACCCTGGCCGCGCCGCGCTCCGTGCCGCCCGATGCGGCCACGTTGCTGTCGAAGGCCCGAGAGCATCTGCCGGTCGACCACGGCCGCCTGGACCCGCGCGCCGACGCCACCCTCGAGCGGGCCCTGCGGCCGGTGCTGCGCGTGGGCGCCCTGGTGGGCTACGAGCTCTCCGCGGAGGACCACTTCCAGGAGCAGGCCGAGGTGTTCGTCGACGTACCCAGCCGCCTGCGGATGCCGGCGGGTGTGAGCGAGCGCCTCGCCCGCACCGGCCATGACCCCCGTGCCGAGAGCGCGCTGCCCGCCGGGCTCGCCGCTGCCTTGGACTACGCCTCCACGAGCCGGCCGGACCTGGCGGCGGCCCTCGCCGAGGCCCACCGGATGCTGGAGGCCGCCGCCGTGCTGCGCCGTGACGGGCTGGCAGCACAGATCGGTGACGCGTACGCCAAGGAGCGCGCCCGCGCCGAGGAGTACTACGCCGCCGCCGTGGACTCCCTCCAGCGCCGCGCCGCCACCGCGCCCGAGGACCGCGCGGCACTGCTGCGCGCCCGTATCGAGAGCACGCGCGAGGAGCGCGCCCGCCGTCTGGCCGAGATCGCCGAAAAGTACCGTGCCCGCCACACACTCACTCCCTACCGGCTGCACCTGCTGAGAGTGCCGGTGCTACGCCTCGCGCTGGACGTCCGCAGGGGCGAGCGGCGCTACCCGCTGGATCTGGACTGGCTGCTGCCTGCCGGGGAGTTCGCCCCACTGCGCTGCCCGGCCTGCGCCCGAAGTGGTGCGCAGCTGGTCGCGGCCAAGACCCACCTGGGCTGCGACCGATGCCTGGCCCCCAAGCGCCCCACCCCGCGGCCGGCCCCGGAATCCGTACCCCCGCCTCGCGACGGCGCCGCCACGCACACTGCCGTATCCGCGGAACGCGCGGCGGCGCCGGTGCGTGCGGGCGCCACCCCTGCTGCGGGGCCGTCGGCTGCACGAAACGCCGAGGTCACAGGCGGCGCTGGGCCGCGAAGCAGAGGTGAGGCGAAGGCCGGGCGAATCGCTGAGGCGTCCGCAGCGCGCGCCGCCTCTGCCCGGTCTGTCGCACCCGGCCATGCCCAGTCCCCGCCGCAGCGCCGATCAGCCGATCCCCAGACCCTGCGGAAGCGGGCCTTCACCTTCTGGGAGCACGCCGCGGGGGGCGACCGCCGCAAGCTGGAGCGGCTGTGCGCCCCGGACTCGCCCGCCGCCGCCCTGCTGCGGCTGTACGGCGCGGCCGGGCCGCTGTACGGGATCGGCGTCGGCTCCCGGGAGCGGGTGGAGTCCTGCAGCGTCGCGGTCTTCCCCGCCGAGGGAAGACGCGGCTGGGACAGTGCCGGAGGCGAGGTCCACACCGATCGGGGACGCCATGACTACCTGCTGCGCTGGTCCCTCGGGCCCGACCAGCTGATCGTCGAGGTCCTGCCTCACCGGACTCCCTTCGCGATGAATGCCAGCACCATGATGGCGCGCTACCGCTCGGGCGGTACTGAGCCGGCCACCCGCCTCCCGCGCACCGGTGCCGAACTGGACCCGGTCGCCCACCTGCTGTGGCAGCACACCCCTGCCCGGCACGGGGCCCACCTGGCCGCACGGGCCCTGGCCTCCTGGTGGCGGCTGACCGATCCGCAGGCGTTGCGGGAGCGTTACCCGGCAGCGGTCCTCGCTGCCGCCGCCGAACGGTCCGCCTGCTACTGGAGCGGCGTCGGCGCAGGCGGCTACGGCGACGCCGCACGGCTGTGGCAGGTCCCCGAGGCCGACCTGCGCAAGGCCGGCACGCACCTGCAGCGCCTGCTGAAAGCGACCCAGGACCAGCCCTGGTAGTTGCGCATCGCGCCCGGAACGAACGTACTGGGACAAGCCGGTGTGGATGAGCAAGCTCCGTCTCAAGGGCCTGAAGGTCTTCGAGACGACGCACTTGCCGACAGCCTTGGCCTCGACTGCCGGGCGGACGCGCCCCGGGTCTGCGGGGCGCGCCATCGAGCCCCGCGGTTCAGGGCGGTCACGACGATCGGGACGACGGTGGCCCTGCGGTCGGCCCTGAGCACCCACAGGCACCGGCGGCCTCGCCTCCCCCTCGGCGAGGCCGCCCGTGCCTGGCCGCGGATCGAGGCGTCGCTGACGAACACCACAGCGACCGGCGGACAACGCTCGGGCAGGGGCATACTGGGTGCATGGAGTCACGGGTGCGGTATGCGGAGATCCGGCCCTACACGGTTCCGGAGACTTTGGAGGAGCTGGCTGGTCCGGTTGCGGGGGTGGTGGTTCTGCCGACCGTACTGGACTGGACGCCGAAGCGCGTCTACGACCTGTCGGACGACGTCGACCTGCGGATGCTCTATGAGACGGTCCTCCGTGAGGCCATGCATGTGGAGGAGCTACGGCAGTTCCTGGACCCGGTGCTCCTCTCGACCGTGTGGCAGAGGCTGTGGCTTCCGCCGCGCGCACGGTTGATGTGGGAAGGGCGATTCCCGCAGTTGGCCCGCAGGGCTGCGTAGTATTCACCCGCATGGATCCGTTTCATGCCCGACTCGCCCGTATCGGTCTTGAAGCCGCCGCGAGATACGGCTTCGTTCTGGCCGGCGGGTACGCCGTTCAGGCGCACGGGTTCCTGGAACGGCTGTCGGACGACGTCGACCTCTTCACAAACATCGCCGACCCCGTCGCATTCTCCGAGGCTGTCGAGGCGGTGGCTGCGGCCTACCGTGCGGCCGACCTGACCGTCGAGGTGGAGAAGTCCGCCGTGGTGTTCGCCCGGTTCGCGGTTGCCGACGAACGCGGGCACAGGGCGAAGGTGGAACTCGGGTGCGACTGGCGGGCTCGGCCGCCTGCGGTGTTGGAGATCGGTCCGGTACTGCACCCCGATGACGCGGTGGCCAACAAGGTGGCCAGCTTTTCGGACGGGCCGCGCCACGGGATTACCTCGACGTGTGAATGCCGCGCTCGCCTCCGGGCGGTACTCCGGTGGGCGCCTGCTGCAGTTGGCGTCGGAGCACGACGCCGGGTTCGATCCGCGCTACTTCGCCCAAGCGCTACGGGCGGTCGACCGTTGGCCGGACCGGGAGTACGAGGTGTACGGCGTCGACGGCGGCCAGGTGGAGGATATGCGCCGACGGTTGCGCGCATGGGCTGCTGAGTTCGTTGACGAACGGCTTGACGAGAAATGACCCGGCCGGCTGTGTCGACCCTGAGCACCCGCAGGCGCGAACGGCCTCGCCGGGCACGGCGTCTCCGGCACCGGAACTGAATGCCACAGTGATCGAACGCCAGCGATGAGGTGCTTGTATATGTCCTACAGCGACATCCGTTCGCCTCTTCGCCTCTTCGCCTGATCGACAGCGTTGTTGGGATCCCAGCTCCGGTCTCGCTGCTGGGCCGGTGACAACCCCCGTCGGTGGACAGCCGGTGGACAGACGCCTTTGGACCGTGCATCACGGGGTGGCCCAGGTCAACCTGTCGCATGTGCTCTGATCAGGAAAAACGTCACCACGCAGCACGACGAGGCATCAGGCAACACGATCGCTCACGGTCTCGTAATGCGTAGGTCTCGGGTTCGAATCCCGAAGGCGGCTCCATGGTGAACCCCAGGTCGGGCCTTTGACCTGGGGTTTCTCGTTTTGGTTGACCTTGCAATTCGGGCTAATCGGGCATGTCCGGTCTAGGCATTGCAATGCGTAGGTCTGGAGTTGACGGCCAGTGTCGGTTGCGGATCGCGGGGCTGTGACCTCGGCATTTGTTCATGGCTGTCGATCTCCCCGGCCCAGTCCGGTTCGAGCTGGTGGCCATGTGGTGGCCAGGCGTGCGGAGGTCGTGCAGATGGCTCCTAGGTCAGCCTCGCGGTTTTCGCATGGGAGTTGTGCCATCCGGACAATCGCGCGGCCGGCCGGGTTTTCTTGGGGCGTGGGCGACGACACGCTGCTTCGCCATCGGCCGTCCCA
Organism: Streptomyces phaeolivaceus; assembly: GCF_009184865.1. Taxonomy (NCBI): domain Bacteria; kingdom Bacillati; phylum Actinomycetota; class Actinomycetes; order Kitasatosporales; family Streptomycetaceae; genus Streptomyces; species Streptomyces phaeolivaceus. The sequence goes on from NZ_CP045096.1 coordinate 6,113,275, forward strand.
GCAGGGCGAACCGAACTGGATCGCGTCGTTGGCCGGCGCGACGATCTGCTGTGAGGAGGCTCCGGCGTCCTCGGCCTTGGCGAGGTCGTGACTCCCTTGGCCGGTTGGGCGCGCGCCGCGCTCATGGTGGTCGAACCCGTAGTGGTGGAAGACGTGGGAACCGCCTGCGGGTGTGGATCACGGCATGCCACAGTCGCGGTATGCGCGGTGCGGACGGAGTGGTGGACGAGGGTGTCCCGGCACGGTCGGGGACGGGCGCGGAGGGGTCCGTGACCGAGGTGGTGCGGCGGCGGTGGGGTGTCGCCCTGGGCGGGGTGCTCCCGGCGCGGTTCTTCGAGCCCGGCTGGGCCTACGAGGAACGGGTGGAGCGTCGTTGTCCCGTCTGCGAGGGGGAGTTGCACGCGCTGCGCAGGCCGTACGAGTCGCAGGGGCGGGTGTACCGGTATGCCGCGCTGGTCTGTCCTGGCTGCCCCACCGCGTTCAGTCTCGCTGACCTGGGGGTGAAGACGTACGACCAGCTCACGGCCGCGTCTTCGGCGGCCGTGTCTGTGCCGCTGGGGCCCTGCCCGAGTGGTCCCGGGGTCGGCGTGACCGCGATCCGCGTCCCCGGGCAGCTCCCCGGGGCAATGCGCGGGGGACACTCTCCGGCGTGGCCGGACGACCTGGCCGTGCCGGAGCAGACCGAGAAGCAGGCCCTGTTGTGGTGCAAGGTGACCGATCCGGACTGGCGCCCCACCGAGGAGGCGGTCGCGGCCGCGGAGGACGTGCGGGTGATCCTGCCCGAGGGTCCGGGATACGACGCGCTGCGCACCTGGCTCGCGGAGCGCGGCGTCCCGCACAGGGGCAGCCGCCACTGGGAAGAGGCCGAACAGGTCGGCACGGTCGATGAGTTGGGCGGCCATACGGATCTGGTCGCGGTCGGTGCGGGTGGCGCTGTCCCGGCCGCGGGTCCCTGGGCGGTGGCGGCCCGGGACGCCTTCGCCGCGCAGTGGGACGCGCTGGAGGAGTTGCCGGAGGGCGACGGCAGCGCGTATGTGCCGGTGGAGAGGCTGGTGCCCGCCGAGTGGGCCGCGCTGCTGCCGCATCCGTCGTTCAACCCGGGCCAGGCGGCTGCCGTTCCCGTCGTACGGGAGGGCACCGGGCATCTGGTGGTGGTGGCGCCGACCGGTGCGGGCAAGACCCCGATCGGCATGGTCGCGGCGCTGGACGCGCACGCCCGGGGTGAGAAGGCCGCCTGGCTGGTGCCGCAGCGCTCGCTCACCGACGAACTCGACCGGGAGCTCCAGCTGTGGCGGCGCCGAGGTCTGCGCGTGGTACGGCTGACCGGTGAGGCCGCCGTGGACTCCGGGCTGATCCGGGCGGCCGATGTGTGGGTGGCGACGACGGAGAAGTTCGAGGCGATCTGCCGTGCGGGATCGTTGCGTGACGCGCTCGCCGAGGTGGGCTGTCTGGTTGTCGACGAGATCCATCTCCTCGGCGATCCGGTGCGTGGTGCCGTACTGGAGGCGCTGCTCGCGCGGGTGCGGGAGGACGGTGCGGGGGCGCGGATCGTCGGGCTGTCGGCGACGGTCGCCAACGCGGACGAGGTGGCCGAGTGGCTGGGCGCCCGCCTGGTCCGCACGGCCTGGCGGCCTACCCGGCTGACCTGGCAGCTGCCGGTCCTGCCGACGGTGGACGAGGCGGACTGGGCGGCGCGGGCCGCCGTCCGCACCGAGGCCGCCGTACGGATCGCCCGCGGGGTCGGTGCGGGCGGCGGCAGCGTACTGGTGTTCTGCGGCAGCAAGCGACGGGTGCGGGCGACCGCGCTGGCGCTGGCCGCCGACCGTGGCGTGTCGACCGCCGGCGTGGACGCGGACGACGCCGAACTCGTCGAGCGGCTGTGCACCAAGGCCGGGGTGCGGCTCCACTACCGGGACTGGCCCTACAAGCGGGACGCCGAGCAGGCCTTCCGAGCCCGCGAGGCGGACATCCTGGTCGCCACCTCCACCGTTGCCGCGGGCGTCAACCTTCCCGCCCGGGCCGTGATCGTCGCCGACACCACCATCGGCCTGGACCGCGCCGAGGTGTCCATGGTCCAGCAGATGTTCGGACGGGCGGGCCGCATCGGCGCCGGGGAGCGCGAGGGCTGGGCGTTCCTGCTCGCCGACTCGGGGGAACGGGCGCACTGGCAGGCCCGGCTCGCCGCCGGATACACGGTGCGGTCACGGCTGGGCGACCACCTGCCCGACCACCTCCTCGCCGAGGTCGTCCAGGAACGGGTGTCCACGGTCGAGGAGGCGGAGCGGTGGTGGTCGGGGACGCTGGCCGCGCACCAGGGACACGCCGGTGCCGAACCCCTGCGTGAGGCGGCGGCGTTCCTCACGACGGCGGGCTGTCTACGCGCCCCCGCTGGCGAGGACCATTGGGAGACGAGCCCGCTGGGCCGACTGACCAGCCGCTTCATGGTGGACGCCGCCCTCGCCGACGAGCTGGCCACCGCAGTGCGAGAGGCCCCGGTGCCTGAAGACGCCTTCACCGCCGAGCGGTCGCTGGCGGCCCTGCTCAGCATCTGCCTCCCGGTGCTGGAACAGGCGCCGTTCACCGACCGGGCCCGTACGGCACTGCGCCGCGTACTGCGCGAGGCGGAGCAGGAGCAGGAGCAGGAGCAGGAGCAAGAGCAGCCGCAGGAGACCGAGGAGTCCGCGCAGGACGAGCCGAAGCCGGTGGCCGGAGACCTCGCCCGCGCGGTCCTCCACCTAGTCGCCGACCGCCCCGGCCTCTTCCGCGGTCGTCCTGGTTACGTGCTGGGCGTCCCCGTCGACTCCATGACCGGCATCCTGGAGGAGGCCCGGCGCTACCTGGCCTGGCTCGGCGCGCAGGGCCCGATCGGCACGGTCCACCCGTGGGTGGCCGTCGTCGCCGGTGACCTGGCCCAGCGCATCCGTTGGCGTACGCTCGGGCCCGGCCGAGGGGCGGGACGGCTGCTGTGGATGTGCGAACGGATGGCCACCGCCCCGCTCGCACCCGACCTCGTTCCCCGGATGTGGCGCGCGGCCCGCGCCCGCGACGTCGACGCCCCCGACTGGAGCGGGACGACACCGCCGGGCGACTGCGCCCTGCCCCCGGACCGCTACCGCGCGCTGCTCGCGGAGCGTGCCACCGGGGTTCGTCTGGACCTTCGGGAGGACGACGGCGAGGTCCGGGTGGCGGCGCCGTCGGGAGCGGTGGTCCGGCTGTGGAACGGGGCGACGACCACCCTGCACAGCGGCGACGGCGAGGCGGCCACATTGCTCCTGCCGCCCGACGACCCGTCGGAAAAATCGCCCGGCAACAGCGGCGCGGCCGTCTTCACCAGGGGCGGTGACCGGCTGGGGACGGGGTGGCTCGGGGCGTACTCGGCGATCCGCCGCTGAGCCGGCCGCAGGACGGGTCCCTACGGGGGCCACCGCCCGGCAGGGAGCGTGAAACAGGCGCACGGTAGCACAAGTGGCATGGGCCGAGGAGCGGCTCACACGCACCGATCGGGGTGCGGCAGACTGGTGTGGATCCGCTGCTGCACGTTCGGCCGGACGTGCAGCAGCCGAAGCAGGGAAGAAGGGAAGCCCACAGTTCCGTGAGTGACGAGTTCGACGTCCCGGAGCCCGATGCCGCGGACCCCGTCGACGAGGGCGCGTTCGGTATCGACGCGTTCTCCCTCGACGACCGGCTGCGGCTGTTCCACTTCGCCGCCGCCGAGAAGCGTCACGAGTACCTGTGGCTGCTGCGGGCCTTCGACCGCGGACGTGCCAACTACCAGGTGCTGCTGCACGCCTCGGACGCCGTGGGACTGCTGGAGCGGCTCGCCGCCGACCATCCCGGCGCGGGCGTCGTCGGAGGGGCGGCCGGTGTGCAGCCGTTGCTCGACGCGCTCGCGGAGTGGCAGGTGCTGGACCGGTCGTACGACGGGACGCGCGCCGCGAACCTGGCCGAGTACCGCAACCGGCACTACGTCTACCAGTTCACGCAGGCCGGGTACCGGGCGTACCGGGCGGTGGAGGACGTGCTCGGCGCGAGCCTGGAGGACGCCCAGCTCTCCCGTCTCGTCTTCCCCGACATCCTCGGCGACCTGCGCGCGCTGGCCGAGGCCAACACGGCGGGCGACGGCGAGGAGGTGTACCGCAAGCTCGGCCGTCTCGACTCCGTGCTGAACGAGATGGCCCAGCGCGCCGCCCGCTTCTACCTCATGCTGGGCGACCTGGCACGCACCAACGACACCCGGCCCGAGGTGTTCCTCGCCCACAAGGACGCGCTCCTCGCGCACATGCGGGAGTTCACCGCGGAGCTCGGGCGTTACGCCCCGCTGCTCGCGGAGGCCGTCGAGAAGGCCGCGGCCACCGGTGTGGACCGGATGGTCGAGTTCGCGGCCGAGGCCGACGAGCGGCTCTTCCGCAGCCCCGCCGAGAGGCTGGCGGACTGGCGGCACCGGTGGGAGGGCATCGTCCACTGGTTCGCGGAGCGCGAGCACAGCGAGACCGAGCGGCTGCAGGACGCCACCGTCACCGCGATCCGCTCCGTCCTCGCCCTGCTGCGCCGGGTCACCGAGGCGCGCCGGGGCGGGGTCAGCCGGGAGAGCCAACTGCGCCATCTCGCCCAGTGGTTCACCTCCTGCGAGAGCGACGAGGACGCGCACGCCCTGTTCCAGGCGGTCTTCGGGCTCGGCGCGCCCCGCCATATCGCGGTCCCGTACGCCGACCCCGAGCAGATTCCCGGGCGTACCTCCTGGTGGGAGGCCGAACCGGTCGAGCTGGCCCGCACCCTGGTCCAGTCCGGCCGCACCCCCGCCCTGCACGGCCCCGGCCGCATCGAACGCGACGACGAGCGGCGGGCGCTGCTGCGCGCCGAGCAGCTCAAGGAGCAGGCCGAGCGCCGGGACGCCGCGAACTCCCTCGCCTCGGACGGCGTGTACGGCCGGACCCTCGACGAGCCCGAGACACGCGCCCTGCTGGCCCTGCTGGACGTGGCGCTCGCCGCCCGTGTCCCCGCCAGCCGCCGGGTCACCGCCGCCTCCGGCTCCGCCCACGGGGTACGGCTCACCCTCACCCCCGCCGAGGGCTCCACCACCGTCGACACCGCGCGCGGGCGTCTCCATCTCGACGGGCTGCGCCTGGAGGTCACCGTATGAGCCGGGTCGTCGTGAGCGAGGCCGTCGTGAGCGAGGCCGTCGTATGAGCCGTGCCGCCGAGGGCGTCTCCCCGCTCGAACTCGCCGACTACCAGAAGGCGGTACGGCTCGTCCTGCGGCACCCGCTGGTCACGCCCGGGTACCCGGACAAGGCCGCGCTGGCGACCGTGCGCCGCTGGGCCGATCAGCTGCGCACCGACCTGATGGAGGTGCTCGGGTACCGGCTCGTCACCACCGCCGACACCGTCCGGCTCCAGCGCGCCCAGGACGGCCTGGACGCCACCCGCCCGGCCCTCACGCGCGCGGGACGCCCTTTCGACCGCCGCCGCTACGCCTACCTCGTCCTCGCCCTCGCGGCCCTGGGCCGCCATGGCGCGCAGGTGGCGCTCGGCGAGCTGGCCGACGCGGTCGCCGCCGACGCCGTACGCATCGACGGGCTCGGCCTCGACACCGCCCGCAAACCCGACCGGGACGCCTTCGTCGACGCCGTCACCTGGCTCACCGAACGCGGCGCGCTCACCCTCGCCGACGGTTCCGCCACCGCCTGGGCCGGCGATCCCGAGCGGGCCGAGGCGCTGTACGACATCGACCGGGAGATCCTCCTCGCCGTCCACCACCCGACCCGCGTGCTCCAGCATCTGACCTCGGTCACCGCGCTGCTGGACTCCTCCGGCGCGCTGGGCCTGTCCGCGGGCCGTGCCGCCCAGCGCCGCGACCAGGCCCGCCGCGCGCGTCGCCTGGTGCTGGAGAACCCGGTCGCGTACTACGCCGACGCCGACAGCGAACTCCTGGGCCAACTGCGGGCTCCCGCCCTCGCCGAGGACCTGGAGCGGCTGACCGGGCTGTCGGTGGAGCGGCGGGCGGAGGGCGTGGCGCTCGTCGACACCTCGGGCAGGCTGTCCGACGTCCGTTTTCCCGGCGGCGGTACGGTCGCGCAGGCCGCGCTGTTGCTCGCCGCCCGGATCAGCGCTGCCGTGCAGCGTTCCGGGCGGCACGCCCTCGAACTGCTGCCCGCACCCACGGCCGCCGAACGCCTCGCGGCCCGGGCCCGGCGGATCGACGGCGCGCTGCCGTCGCGTGGGACGGTCACCGAACTCACCGAGCCCGATGAGGAGTCGGCGTACGAGACGGTCGGCGACGCGGATCACGAGCCGGGCGAGACCCGGTACCCCTTCGTCACGGCCTCCTGGCTCCGGGGCAGGCTCAAGGAGATCATCGGCGAGTACGGCGCGGGCTTCGCCGCCGATCTGCGCGGCGACCCGGACCGGCTGCTCGACCAGGCACTCGGCCTGCTGGCCGCCATGTCGCTGATCGTCCGGGTCGACGGCGGGGCCCTCGCGCTGCCTCTGCTCGCCCGTTACCGAGGGGTCACCGCCCGGGTGAAGACCCGTACGGCTCCCCAACCGCCCGCCCAGACCGCCCTGTTCGACGACGAAACCGCCAAGGACCCGACTCCGTGAGCACTCCCGCTCCCCCACCGGAAGCCCGCTACGTCCCCACCCGTGCCGGGATCATCAACCTGTGGGACTACCGGGACGAGGAGTTCTCCTTCGCGGGCGGCTGGCTGGTGCTGCGCGGTCCCAACGGTTCCGGCAAGACCAAGGCGCTGGAGGTGCTGTTCCCGTTCGTCCTCGACGGGCGCATCGACCCCAAGCGGCTCAACCCGTTCGCCGCCGAGGACCGCACGATGAAGTCCAACCTGCTCTTCCGCGGGCAGGACAGCGCGCTCGGCTACGTCTGGATCGAGTTCACCCACCGCCAGACCGGCGAGGCCGTCACCTGCGGCATCGGGCTGCACGCCCAGCGGCACCGCGACACACCCACCCGGTGGCACTTCGTCGCCGAGGGCCGCGTGGGTGAGGACTTCTCCCTCCTCACCCACGACGACCGGCCGATGACGAGGAAGCAACTCGCCGCCGAACTCGGACGCGAGCTGATCGCCTCCACGGCCGACTACCGTGCCGCCGTCGACCAGCGCCTGTTCGGCCTCGGCCGGGAGCGGTACGAGCAACTGCTCACCCTGATCCTCACGTTGCGCCGCCCGCAGCTCGCCAAGAACCTCGATCCCGCCAAGCTCTCCGACACCCTCACCGCAGGCCTGCGCCCGCTCGACGACGACCTGATCGCCGAGGCGGCCCGTTCCTTCGACGACATGGAGTCCGTGCAGCGCACCCTGGAGGGCCTGGCCGCCGCCGACGACGCCACCCGCGCCTTCCTCGCGAGCTACTCCACCTATCTGCGGGTCCACGCCCGCTCCGCCGCGGACCGGCTCACCGCCCGCCGAGCCGAGACCGCCGAGCGCGCCGCCGCCCTGCGCACCGCCGCAGCGGACCTGGCGGCGGCCCGCGAGCAGCAGGCCGCCGCCGAGACACGCGCCGAGTCGGCCGACGCCTCGCTCGCCGCCCAGCGCGCCCGCCTGGACCAACTGCGCTCCTCCGCCGCCTACCACGCCGTCGAGCAACTGGCCGACCTGGAACGCCTGGTGCGTACCTGTGAGCAGACCGCCCGGCAGGCGACCGCCGAGCGTGAACGCCGTACGGCAGCCACCGGCCGCGCCCGCGCCGAGGCCGAACACGCCGCCCGGATCGCCGCCGAACTCGACGCCGCCGTCTCCCGCGATGCCGCCACCGTCGCCGACCACGCCCACACCGCCGGACTCCCCTGGACCCCGGCCGACGCCGAGCCCGCCCGGCTCGCCGAACGCTCCGCCGCGCTCGCCGCCGCCCGCCACGAGGGCGTCCGGGCAGTGCGTGCCGCCCAGCAGGCGGCACGCGGCGCCGAGCAGACCCGTGACCTCGCCCGGGGCTCGCTCGACCGTGCGCAGGAGGCCGTCGGCGCGGCCGAGGCCGCCGAAGCCGTTGCCGAGGAGGCTCTCGAATCCGCCCGCGAAGAGGCCCGCACCGTGCTCGGCCGGTGGACGGAAGCACACGGCACGTTGCTGGCCGAGGAGGCGGGCGCCGGCCGACTCGCCGAGGCCCTCGAACTCACCGGCGAGGCCGACGCGGTCACGCTCGCCGACGCCTTCACCGAGGCCACCGCTCCCGCCGTACAGGAACTGCGCGACACCCTCGCCGCCCTGCGCGCCCAGCGCACGGACGTCGAGCGCCGCCGCGCCGAGACGGAGGCCGAACGAGACCGGATCGCCGCCGAGCACGACGACGCCCCGCCCCCGGCCCGTGGCCGAACCGCAGAGAGGGCGTCCGGTGACGGCGTGCCCCTGTGGCAACTCGTCGCTTTCGACAATGAACTGACTGACCGTCAACATGCGGATCTGGAAGCGGCGTTGGAGGCATCCGGACTCCTCGACGCCCTGGTCACCGCCGAGGACACCCCCGTGGCGGCCGGGCACAGCGAGGGTTACCTCCGGGCCGGTGCCCCGGTGGACGGACCGAGCCTCGCGGACCTCCTGAAGCCCGAGGCGCCCGAGGACCCCGACGGCGACGCCGCGATCCCGGCCGCCCGCATCACCGCCGTACTGCGCTCCGTCGCCGTCACCGGGAACCTCGCCGCCGGGACACCGCAGATCAGCCCAGACGGCCGGTACGCGGCCGGTGTCCTGGTCGGTGCCCACACCAAGGAGCACGCCGAATACGTCGGCGCGACCGCCCGCGCCCGTCGGCGCGCCGCCCGGATCGCCGCCTGCGAGACGCTGCTGTCCGAACTCCGCGAACAGCTCGACGAGCTGGCGCGCACACAGGCACGCACGGAAGCCGCACTGGAGGCGTACTCCGCCGCCCGCGCCGCGCTGCCCCGCACCACCGCCATCACGCAGGCCCTGCGCGAACTCGACCGGGCCGCGGCGCGGCTGCGCGCCACCCGCGACGCCGCCGAGGCCGCCCAGGGCTCGTACGACGAGTCGGTGGCCGCCTTTTCGGTCGCCGAGCGCGCCCTGCGCCGTACCGCGGCCGAGCACGGCATCGAGATCGGGCGCCCAGAACAGGTCGACGCCGTGGAGACCGCCACCCGCGCGTTCGAGGCGGCGGTCCGCGAACTCGCCGCCCGCCGTCGTGAACACGCCCGCCAGACCGAGGCCGCCCAGGCGGGCGCCGACCGGCTCACCGCCGCCGCCGAGGACGAGGAGGCGGCGGCGGACACCGAGCGGGCGGCGCGCCGCCGGCACACCGAGGAGGCCGCGGGGCTTCAGGCCCTCCAGGAGGCCGTCGGAGCCGAGGCCCAGGAGGTGATGCGCCAGGTGCAGGAGGCCGAGGACGGGATCGACGCCCTGGCCCGGGAGGCCGAGGCGGCCCGCACGGCCCAGCACGCCGCGATCGCGGGCACCGCCTCGGCCGAGGCCCGCCGTACGGCCGCCGCCGAGGCCGGGGCGGTCGCCGCGGCGGAGGAGAAGGACACCGCCCGCGGCCTGCGCCCGTACGCCGCCCGCGAACTCCTCGACATCCTGCGCTGCCCGCCCGGCCTCGCCTGGCCCGCCCAGGAGGCCGACTGGGCCGGCGAGGCACTCCCGCCGACCGTGGTCGCCGTGCACGAGGCGATCCTCGCCGCGACCCGTGACCTCACCCCCACCGAATCCAGCCTCAAGCAGTCCGTCACCCGTCTCACCAAGGCCCTGGACGACCTGCAGGCGCAACTCGCCGCCGCCGGGCAGGACTACCGGCCCGAGTGGGACGGCTCCGACGGGATCATCGTCGTACGCGTGGCCGACGAGGAGGGTCCGCTGCCCGTCGCCGCCTTCGCCCAGAAGATCTCCTCCCACCGCCGTGACCAGGCCGAACTGCTCTCCGAGTCCGAGCAGCGCATCCTGGAGGACGCCCTGCTCACCCGGCTCGCCCAGCAGATCCACGACCGCACCGTCGACGCCCGCGACCTGATCCGGCGCATGAACACCGACATGCGCAAGCGGCAGATGTCGTCAGGGACGACGGTCGGTGTGAGCTGGCTGCTCGCCGACCACCTCGACGACGAACAGCGCGCCGTCTGCGCCCTCCTCGACGCCGACGCGGCCCGTCTGGGCCCGGACGGGCTGGCCCGGGTGCGCGTCCACTTCGCAGCGCAGATCAAGACCGCCCGCGCCCGCCACCGCGACCAGCCCTACCGCGAACTGCTCGCCGAGGTCCTCGACTACCGGCACTGGCGGCAGTTCGCGTTCCAGCTCGTACGCCCCGACAGGAGCGAGGAGAGGCTCACCCGCGCCCGGCACAGCCGTCTGTCGGGCGGTGAGCAGTCGGTGTCGCTCCATCTGCCGCTGTTCGCCGCCGCGCACGCCATGCTCAACTCCGCCCACCCGCACGCCCCGCGCCTGCTCGCCCTCGACGAGGCCTTCGCGGGCGTGGACGACACCGGGCGCGGCGAACTCATGTCGCTGGCCGCGCAGTTCGACCTCGACCTGTTCATGACCGGCTACGACCTGTGGGCCGCCCACGCCTCGGTGTCCGCCGCCGCCCACTACGACCTCGCGCACACCGCCGTCGACCACACCGTCTCCGCGCTGCTGCTCGTCTGGGACGGCCACCGGCTCCTCGCCGACGACACCGGCGACCTCACCACCGCCCTCGGCTCGCCCGGCACCCGGCGCGCCCCGACGCCCGAGGAGGCCACGCTTGTCGACTGAGCGGCGTGAAGACCACGGGTACGACGAGTTGCGGGGCGAGGGATGGACCCGGTTGCTTGCCGCCGCCCGCCGCAGGCTGGAGCGCACCGGCGGCGCGCTCGACGGCGACATCGGGCTCACGAGGCCCAGCGACGCCGAGCGCCGCACCGTCATCGGGATCACCGGCCGCTACCGACCCGAGACCGCCCAGCGTCTCGCCGTACCTCTGCGCGACCTGGACGGGTACCTGTACGACCGCTACGGCACCGGTCTCCTCCAGACTCTCGGCCGTCTCCATGGCCCGCTGCGCGACCGGCCCGCCGAACGGGCCGACGAGGAATCGCGCCGCGACCAGGCCCTGAAATCCGTCCGCTCCAGCAGGCTCGCCGGACAGGGATGGTTCGCCGCCTGGCTGGAGCGGATCGCCGCCGACGGCACCCTCACCCGTCTGGTACGCCGGGGTGACGCGCCGCTGCTCGACGCGGCGGCACGTGTCCTGGAACGGCTCTGCGGTGACGGGGACCGCCGCACGGGCTCGCAGGAACGGTCTTCCGTAGTCCTGCCGCTTCCGGTCCTCGCCGAATGGGCCACCGGCGACACCAAGGCCCTGGTTCCCGGCACCCCGCTCGAACAGCTCGTCCTGCGCGCCCTCGCCCAGCGCGTCGGCAGCACCGTCGACGGGGCGGTCGTACCGCGCGACCGGGCGGGGAGGCGCGCCCTGTGGGAGAGCGCCGGAGCCATCGCGGACGACCTCGCCAGCCAGGTACTCGTCCTCAACATCGGCGCCAGGGGCGACACCGTCGTCTGCGACTGGCTGCGCGACGCCGCCGGCTTCGGCATTCCCTTCCGGCTCACCCTCCACCAACTCGCCGCCGACCCCGTCGTCCCCGCCGCCCGCACCATCTTCGTCTGCGAGAACCCGGCCGTACTGCGCGCCGCCGCCGGCGAACTCAAGGACACCGGCGCCGCCCTCGTGTGCACCGAGGGCGTTCCGTCCGCCGCCTGCCACAAACTGCTCGGCGACGCCGTACGCGCGGGAGCCCGGCTGCACTGGCGCGCCGACTTCGACTGGGCCGGCCTGCGCATCACCGCGGACGCCGTGGCCCGCCACGGCGCCCACCCCTGGCGGATGACGGCCGCCGACTACACGGCCGCACTCGGTGAGGGCGAGTCCACACCGCTCGCGGGACCGCCCGCAGTGAGCCCCTGGGACCCCCGGCTGGCCCTCGCGATGGAGGCGTCGGGCAGCACGGTCATGGAGGAGCGCATCCTGCCCGCGCTCCTGTCCGACCTCACCCGTACCTGATCCGGCGTCCGGTGGTCGTCGCCGACGAGGACTCCGCGGAGCCGCTGCCGACGTCGAGGGCAGGACCAGCCGTGAGGAATCGCGGGATCCTGGTTGCCGGGCGCGCGCCTTCTCAGTGAGTGCCGGTTTCCGGCTCCGGTCGGGGGAGTTCGTCGAGGTCGAGGGTGAAGGTGCGGCCGTCGGCCAGGGGGACGGGAAGTTTGCCCGTGCCGTACACGCGCTTGAGCGCGGTGCTGTAGCCGTTCGCGGTGGGCTGGGTGTGCAGAACGACTTCCCCGGCGTAGGGATCCACGATCAGGTAGACCGGGATGCCGTAGCGCCCGTACTTGGCGGTGCAGTCGTCGTAGTCCTCGCGTGCGGAAGAGGTCGAGACGACCTCGGAGATCAGCAGGACGTCCTCGAAGCTGTAGCGCTTGCCCTCCTTACGCGCGTCCTCGCGGAGGATGGCGAGGTCGGGGGCCGAGTTCTCGTCGGCAGGGAAGTCGATGTAGACGTCCGAAGGTGTCTTCGCGTGCCGCCCGAGCGACAGGATCGTGTCGTACTGCATCGACTTGATCGTGCTGGAGTGCTCTTCGCTCTGCGGGGTCATGATGATCTTTCCGTCAACGCCGAAGAACACCACATATCCTGCGGGGAACTCGGTGTGCGTGACCGCGTCGACACTCATGGACGGTGCTCCTTCCCGTGTGCCGTCATGATAAGGCGGACAGAGCAGTCCCACGGGTGGACTTCCGTGGCGTGCGCGCACACGACAGCGGGAACTGTCCGCACGAGCGGGCGCTGTGACGCAGCGGGCGTGAGCTGGGCACGTACGTGTTCGGACGCAACAGGTGGCGTCGGGTGACCGCCAGGGGCGGCGGACACCTGCCGGCTGGAGTGGCAGGTGGCGGTGGCCTGGATGTCCAGTAGATCGGGGGCCCTGTCCGACTCGGACAACTCAACGATTCGGGACCCGTTGCTTCGGGAGTGCCCGATCCGGTGGCCGCTCGGTGGCCGGACGCCTTTGGACGGGGCGGCATGGGGTAGCAGGGGGCAACCTGCCGTAAGTACTCTGATCAGGCACGACATCACTCGGCGGCATCACGTGGTATCCGGCAACACGATCCCTCACGGTCTCGCAATGCGTAGGTCTAGGGTTCGAATCCCGAAGGCGGCTCTGTGGTGAACCCCAGGTTACTCCTCTGACCTGGGGTTTCTTGTTCCGGGTGACCGTGGAATCCGGGCTGATCGGGCACCTGTGGTCTACGCATCGCAATGCGTAGGTCTGGGATCGACTGGCAGTGGGCGCTTCGGTTCCCAGGGCTGTGACCTGGCTTTTTGTGCCGTGCTGCCGGTCGGCTCGGGTCTGTCGGCTTCGGTGTGGTCGCCATGGGGTGGCCAAGCGTGCAGTGATTGTGTAAATGGGTCCCGATCTGCCGTGCGGTCACAGGCGTGCTTGGGGCCGCAGGGTTGTGCCATCCGGACGATCCCACGATCAACGCGCTCCACTGGCTGAACCACGCCAAGGAAGAACTCCCCGTCCACCACACGCACGGTCGTCCCTCGCCCGGCTGATCCACGAGTGACACCGCCTGAGAGGGCCAGGGGTGATCGGGCGGAGGCTCAGGCGCGCAGCCGCGGCAGGATCTCCGTGCGGTAGAAGTCGCAGAAGCCCTGCTGCTCCTTGCCGATCTGGTTGACGTACACAGTGTCGAATCCCGCGTCGACGAACGAGGTCAGGGCCTCGACGTGCGTCCGGATCGTCGCCGTGCAGAACCGAGGCGGCGGCCTGCTCTCGGTAACCAACTCGGGTTCGCGATCACCAGGTCGAACCGGCGGGCCCGGCACGGCAGCCGTCAGGTCGCCGTGGCGCACCCTCACGGTCTGGCCGGTCAGCGGGGCGTTCAGCCGGGCGGCGGCGACCGTCCGCCACGAGATGTTGAACGCGGTGAACCGTCCGCCGAGACGGGCGCCGCTTCCAGCGCCAGAAAGTCGCTTCCGGTGCCCAGGTCCAGTACGTCCGTCTCCGCGGTGATGTCCTCGCCGCGCATGGTCGAGCGCTTCGTGATCGACCCCCACGGAGACGATTGTCTTCGGACGGCCAACGCAGCCGACCGTGTCACGCCCCCTTGCGTACCGACGAGGTGACCGCCGCGCCCAGATCCTCGGTCATCGGACCGGGCTCGTCCGTGATGCCCAGTGCCTGTGCGAGAGAGCGGCCATGGAGGTCCACGACGGATTCCACCAGGTCGGCGTAGGTGGCGACGATGGCCCGCCCGCGCCGCCACGCCGTTACCAACACCGCTGCCCCGGCGATCGCGGCGGGCCACCAGGTGATGCCGAGCAGCACGTACAGCACGCCCCAGCCCGCGAGGGCCGCAGCCGCTTCGAAGGCGGTGGCGGCCAGCCGCACCTCGGTCCTGGTCTCCTCCGAAACGATCAGCCACAGCCGGGGCCATGCGGTGCCCACGTCCAAGCCGTAGGCGCTGTGAATGCGGGCATCCGTGGCGGCCAGCCGATCTCCGATCCACGTCGGACGGGAGGGTTCGGCCAGGCAGATGCGGTTGCGTAGTTCGGCCAGCCGGTCCACCTCCCGCAGTTGGCACGGGAGGTGGAGATCGGCTGTCTCCCTGCGCGCCGCATACCTGTCGTGGGCGGTGTTCCAACGCGCGCGGCGTCGCTGTGTCAGAAAGTCACCGGGCGGGAACCGGCCTTCGGCCAGCCACAGTGCGCGTACCGCATGACCGACGGCCGTCGCGGCCAGCCCGCAGGCGGTGGCCGTCAGAACAAGGGCGGCAGCGGTCAGGACCACGGTCGGCGTGCCCTCGCGGGTGAGGTCGGACACCTGCTGCCGGGCGGTCTCCCGGACAGCGGCCGTGTCGGCCCAGCCGGTGTGGCTCAGCGTGTGTCCGACCGCTGCGGTGGCCAGGAAGAGAAGGCCGGGCAGCGTCAGCAGGGACAGCCACCTCTCTGCCACACCGCGGGCGACCGAGGCCAGGAACACGTCCATGGTCAGCTCCGCGTCAGTCGCAGCGGGGCGTCCTCCAGATGACAGACCGGCGCGGGAGCAGCCGGGCGGCGCGCCTGTACTCGGGCGCACCGGTCGCCGGGACAGCGGAACACCTCGTGCGCGGAGTGTCGGCCGAACCCACCGACCAACGCCGGACCGCCGAGACCGCTCCGCTCGGTGTCGGCGGTCCCGGGCAGTTCCATCTGCAGCAACAGCCTGGAGAGTTGGCTACCGAAATCCCGCCCGGCACGTGCGTCGGCCGCCAGTTGCTCCGCCTTCTCGGGATCGCACCTGCGCAGTACGGGGAGTTGAGCACACAGGACGCCTACGGCGTCGCGAGGTTCCACCATGGGGTGAACCTATCCTGCGGGCAGGGTCAGGAATGAGCGATTGCCTACCAAAGGGGTAACGGGCCCTTAAGGTCGACTCATGGCGCTGCCGATTGCCCGGACCCGGTACGAGGCCGAGGCCTACGTCATGCTGTACGCCTGTGTCTGCGGTCACCATGAGTTCGACCCCGAGCGTGTCGACGACGTTTCGGTCGGACGGCACGGAGCCAGCGAGTGGCACGGTGTGTGCGGGTCCTGCGGCCACTCCCGTCTGTTCGTCTTCGGCCGGCCGGCCGGTGAACCCACCGAACGCGGCCACGAATTCCTCTACGGTGGCCGTGAGCCTTCGCAACTCCTCGACGCGGGTTGCTGGATGGCACTCGCTCTCGACTATGCGGCTGCCGCCCGGGGCGCCGCGAGGCCGCCGGGCGTGGGTCCCTTCACCCGGGTGCTCCACGCGGAGTGGACGTGGGCGGCGGCGGCCGTCGCCGAGGCGGCGAAGTTCGTTGAGCCCTCCGTCGGCCATGTGCCGCCGGAGACGTTGCTGTCGGGCCTGGGCCTTCGGGTCCGCGCCACCGCGCCGCGGGGTGCGTTCAGTCGTCGCGCGTTGCAGCGGCGCTTCAACCGCTATCGCAGGGGACGCGCCGTCGGGGACGAGCAGCGCTGGCTGCGTCGTCTGGAGAAACCCCCTCAGGTGCCCGAACTGCCCGGCATGGCATGGTTCCACCTGGTCAAGGCGATCGTCGAACGCTGCCACCTGCTGCAGGAGACCGGTGATTTGTCGGTTGTGCTGGACCGGGAGGCACTGTTGGAGGCACTGGCGCTGACCGGACCGAACAGCGGGATCGACGAGCTGGGCGCCCAGGTCTGCGGAACGCTGCACTGGCTTCGTCATGGCGCACTGGCCATGGCCGGCGAACCCGCTGCCGACGACCTGGCCAGTGCGCTGCGCTGCTACCGCCCGCTGCAGGACCTGGCAGCCCGGAGACCGGGCGGGGCCACGCCGCTCACCTTCCCCTCCCAGGTGCCCCGGGCGCTACGGCTGGTGCTGGAGTGCCGCGAGGGCTGACGCACAGGGAACGACCTCGTACAAGGAACGACCTCGTACAAGAACTGCCGGATGGGAAGGAAGGGAAGGGTGCAAGGCCCGATGACTCGGCCGCCACTCGTCGAAAGTCTCCGCGCGGCCGTCCACCGGCACGATCGGAAGGCCGCCGACCGCGCCGTTGCAGGCCTGCTGCGCCGGGAAGCCGAAGTGCGGCGGACGCGCGCGCTGGACAACGTGGCAGTCAACGCTCTGGGCGCGGCGCTCGCACTGGTGAGCCCCCGGCGACTCAACGACACGATCGTGTTGCTGGTGGCAGCGGTCGAAAACGTGACGCCCCCGGACTCCTTCCGGATCCGGGTCCTTCTGCCGTTCCTCACCCGGCTGTTCGAACGGGCGACGGCCTCCGGCGAACCCGAGGCCCTGGACGCCCTGCTCCATCTCACCGAGGCCCTGGAACGGATCCCGAACGAACGGCCCGAGATCCAGGTCCTCACCGGCTTCTACCGGGCCCAAGCCTGGCTCCAGCGGTACGCGAGCGACGACGGCACTCTCTCCGACCTGGACGGGGCTGTCACCGCCTTGCGCGCCACGGAACAGCGGGCCTCGACGAGAGCCCCGGAGGCGATGGGCCGTCTGGAGGTGCTCGAGCTGCTCGCTTCCTCCCTTGCCCTGCGGGGAGAGCTGACCGACAGCGGTCAGGACATCGACGACGCGGTCGACACCGCGGAACGGGCCCTGGAACTGGCCCGGCGCACAGAGCCCGCGCGCTGCTCCGAACACCAGGCGGCGGTGGCACGCAATCTTTCGTGGCGCTACGAGCGGTGCGGGCGTTCCCAGGACCTCGACCGGGCCCAGCCGCTGGCCGAACAGGCCCTGGCCGTAGACCGCGACAACGCCGACCGGCTGAGGCTGCTCGGCGACGTACTCCGTCAGCGCGGTGTCGCGGAAGTCCGGGAGGACACGCTCCGCCGGGCCATCGGGCTGCTTCGCAAGGCTGTCGAGGTCTCACCGGCGGACCCGGACGTACGAGCCAGCCTGGCGCTGGCGGTGGCCGGTGTGTATGACCTGACGGACGACAGCAGGGAACTGCGCGAGTCGCTCGCGCTGCAGCGGTCGGCGGTTCGCGACACTCCGCGCACAGAGCCCGTCCGCGCCAGATACCTGTGCACGCTCGGCGTCGGGCTGACCCAGTACTTCGAGCGGTACGGCGACCTCGACTCCCTCGACGAGAGCATCGAGACACTGCGCGACGGGCTGGCGACCGCAGGCGATGAGCACCCGGTACGTCCCGCCTTGGCCAACGCCCTGGCGACGGCGCTGGAGTGCCGGTCCCGCACCCGCCGCGGCAAGCGCACCGATCTGCCCAAGGCCCTCGAACTCCAGCATGGCGTGGTCACCTCGGTGCCCGTCGAGTCCCCGAGAAGGGCCGAGGCGGTGACCGGTCTGAGTCTGCTGCTGCGGCAGTCGCAGCGGGTCACCGGCAAGGAGAGGCAGGCGACGCGGCTCGGGGAACAGATGCTCGACGAGATCGCGCGCACCGGCACCTTCACCCTCCCGCCCGTGCTTCCGTCCGGCTCCGGCGATCCGAGCCCACTTCGCGAGGCGGTACGACTGGCACGTTCGGCTCTGGCCGACACGCCTGCGGGCGGAGCCCAGCAGGCTGTCCGGCTGACCAGCCTCGGGCAAGCGCAGGCAGAGCTCTTCGAGGCCACCAAGGATCCCGCCGACCGCGCGCGGGCCGTTCAGACCCTCGCCACGGCAACCCGGAGTTCCACCGCGAGCGCCCACATCCGGGCCATCGCGGGCCGGTCCTGGGGACGACTGGCCGCGGACGCGGCCGACTGGGCGTCCGCCGCCGAAGCCTACGGCGCCGCCGTCAAGGCCTACGCGGCGCTCGGTGACAGCGAACTGGAGCGCGGCGACCAGGAGTTCAACCTGCGGAGCTATCGGCATTTCGCAAGCAACGCCGCCGCCAGTGAGCTGCGGTACAGCGGCGACGCCGCCGCGGCGCTCGAAGTGCTGGAAGCCGGCCGCGGAGTGCTCCTGGCACGCGCCCTGGACGACGGCACAGGCCCGGCGTCGTCGGCGCGCTCTCCCTCACCCGGGGCACGCGAGCCCGTGTCCGTCGACCTCGCCCCTCCTCGTGTCGCGGAGTCGGGACCGCTGGTGGCCGTGAACGTGAGCGAGTACGGATGCCACGCGCTGCTGGTCACCACGGCCGGGGTGTCGACGGTGCCGCTGCCCGACCTGACGACGACCGCCGTCGAGGAGCGGGCCGAGGCCTTTCTCACGGCCCTGCACATCCTGGCCGGCGGCGACCGCTTCGATCCCCTGGACGCCCAGGCTGCGGGCCGCTTCGTCAACCGCACGCTCGGGTGGCTGTGGGACACCGTGGCTGAGCCGGTGCTGACAGCCCTCGGCCTTGCCGACGCACCGCACGGAGCAGAGACGCTGCCCCGGCTGTGGCTGATGCCGACCGGGCCCCTGGGAGTGCTGCCCTTGCACGCCGCGGGCCACCATACCGCCGCGGACCGCCGTACCCTCCTCGATCGCGCGGTGCCGTCGTACACCACCACCGTGCGCGCTCTGGTCCACTCCCGTCGACGTATCGGAACCGGCTCCGGCAGACCTCCCATCAGATTTCCCGTGAAACCCCTGGCGGTCTGTGTTCCCCGGCTGCCGGACGCCCCCGAGTTGCCGGCGGCGGAGTGGGAGGTGGCGAGCCTGCGGACGCGGCTCACCGGGCTGCGGGAACTGCGTGAGGGCGACGCGCGCCGCGCCGACGTGCGGACCATGCTCGCCCAGAGCGACTGGGTCCACTTCGCATGCCATGCGACCAGCAACCTCGATCAGCCGTCGGCCAGCCGACTCCACCTGGCCGACGGTCCGTTGTCCGTCGCCGACCTGACGGCGATCCGGGCCCCGGACGCGTTCCTCGCCTACCTGTCGGCCTGCGGCACCGGTCGCCCCGGTGTGAACCTGCCGGACGAGGTCATCCACATGTCCTCGGCGTTCCACATGATCGGATACCCGCATGTCGTGTCCACCCTCTGGCCGGTGGGCGACAGGGCCGCTGCCACGATCGCGGACGACGTGTACAAGGAGATGCTGGTCGAGGGAACGGAACCGGCTCGCGCCGTCCACGCCGCAGTACGAAACCTCCGGGACACCAACGAGGGCTACAGGCCGACTCAGTGGGCCTCACACATTCACACCGGGCCGTAGGCAACGGTCGGTTTATCCGCGGGTGCCCCGTGTGGTGTCTCTGGCCCTGCGCGGTGAGGACTTCCGGGCCACGTTCACCCCGACCGCACCGACGCTCGCCTCGGCGCCGAGGCAGATGGTGCGGGTGATCCGTGAAGGTGCGGCCGGCCGCCACTGTGGTCCGCCGTGTCGTCGACGCGCTGCCTACGGCTGTCGTATCCCCGGCCCCTCTGGAACGACTCCTCCAGCGTGCGAGCCGGGAAGCTGCGCTGCCCGGCACCGGTATCTGCGTTTTGCATGCATTGACGTTATACTGCAAGCATGACTGCTCTGACGATTCGGGACGTCCCGGATGACCAGATCCAGACCTTGAAGGTTCGTGCCGCCCAGGCCGGCCAGTCCCTCCAGGCTTACTTCCTCGATCTCATCGCGCGCGAGACGTCCAAGCCCACCATGGCGGAGATGGTGGCGCGCCTGAACCGGGAGACCACGGCCAGTGTCAGCACGGAGGACGTGCTGGCCGCGATCGACGAGGCCAGGACCGGGAGGTGAGTGAGACGGTCGTCATGGACTGTTCCGCTCTCGTGCACTTCCTCACCAACCGCGACCCGCTCGGCCTTGCCGTCCGCACCCGGGTGGGTGCCGCCGATGCCGTCGCCGTGCCCACGCTCATCGACTACGAGATCCAGTCCGCGCTCCTCGGTATGAGGAGAGGGGGCAAGCTCACGGCGCGTGAAGTGGACCAGGCTATTGATGCCTACCGGCAGCTCCCAGTCGTCCGACACGAGACGCTCATCCTCTGGGATCGGGTTCAGGCTCTCCACGGGAACCTGAGCGCCTACGATGCCCAGTACGTTGCCTTGGCCGAGGCTCTCGCCGCAACGCTGATCACCAGTGATGCGAGGATCGAACGGAGCGGTGCCGCGAAATGCGGCATCGAGGTCTTCGCCTCGAACTGATGGCGGCGCGGTTGTGGGGCCGGCGATTCAGGACGGCACGCGCGGGGCTGGTGAAAGACCGGCAAGTCGCCTGTTGGAGGTCACCTACAACTCGACCCCAACACCTCGCTTCCCTGCTCAGTGACGCCCCCGGTGGCCAGCCGGTGGCCGGACGCCTTTGGACGGCGCGGCACGAGGCATCACCGATCAGGACGCCGCAGCCGCTCTGATCAGGCAGAACAGCACCAGGCAGCACCACCGGGCAGCACCACCGGGCACCACCCGACACGATCCCTCGCGCGATCCGGAGCCCGTGTGGTGAATAGATGCATCTATAATAACTGTATCTATATATGGGAGCTGGTGCTGTGGACAAGCCCGCCGAGATGTTCGACCGTGTCTTCGAATGGGCCGAGCTGACCCGGTTCGCTACCCTGCCGGGCCCGCGCGCCACGCTGGGCGTGGTCTCCGGCCGCCGCCGACAGGGCAAGACCTTCCTGCTCGACGCAGTCACTCGTGCCAGTGGCGGCTTCATGTTCACCGCCACCGAGACCACCGAGGCCGACGCCTTGCGGCAGTTCGGTGAGGCACTCGCCCGTTATCGCGGGCAGCCCACTCCGTTCCGTTTCGCGCACTGGGACGAGGCGGTCACGGAGCTCATGCGCATCGCCGACGCGGGCGGCCCCACCGTGGCGGTCATCGACGAGTTCCCCTTCCTCGCCAAGGCATCTCCCTCGCTGCCCTCGATCATCCAGCGCGCCCTCGATCCTGCCGCCCAGCACACCAACACTCCGGTGCGTCTCCTGCTGTGCGGCTCCGCGCTGTCGTTCATGGGACGGTTGCTGTCCGGCAATGCTCCGCTGCGTGGCCGGGCCGGCCTCGAACTCGTGGTCCCGACCCTGGACTTCCGGCTCGCGGCCGAGTTCTGGCAGATCGACGACCCGCGCACCGCGCTCCTGACCCATGCCGTCGTCGGGGGTACGCCCGCCTACCGCCGTGAGTTCACCCAGGGGGACACCCCTGCCGGGCCGGACGACTTCGACGACTGGGTCGTCCGTGCCGTCCTCAACCCGGCGCGTCCGCTCTTCCGGGAAGCCCGCTACCTTCTCGCCGAGGAACCTGAACTCCACGACACCGCGCTGTACCACTCGGTGCTGGCAGCCATTGCCGCCGGTAACGCCGCTCGTGGTGGCATCGCCGACTACCTGGGGCGCAAGTCCACCGACCTTGCCCACCCGCTGAGCGTCCTCCAGGACGTGGGCATGATCACCCACGAGGCCGACGCCTTCCGCCGTAACCGCTCCGCCTACCGCATCGCCGAACCGCTCGTCACCTTCTACCACGCGGTCATGCGCCCGGCCTGGGGCGATCTGGAACGCCCCGGGCGGGCGCCCGACGTGTGGCGCCGCGCCCAGTCCACGTTCCGCGGCAAGGTCGTCGGCCCGCACTTCGAGCAGGTCTGCCGGGAATGGGCCCGCTGGCACGCGGCCCCCGATACTCACGGCGGACATGTCACGCGGGTCGCCGGCGGGACCGTCAACGACCCCGCCGCCCGGACCAGCCACGAAGTCGACGTCGCCGTCCACGGTGAGACCCACGGCGGCGGCCAGGCGCTGCTGGCCATCGGCGAAGCGAAGTGGAGCGATGTGATGGGACTCGGCCACCTGGAACGCCTGCGGCACATCCGCTCCCTCCTGACCAGGAACGGCATGGCCACCGCAGCGACACGGCTGTACTGCTTCAGCGGCACCGGCTTCACCGATGAACTGCATCACCTCGCGGAGGACGATCCCGCGATCCAACTGATCGACCTGACCCGCCTTTACCACGGAGAGTGACTCCCGAACTGCGGTACCGGGGGTCGGTCGGCCGCACCGACCGGTGGACCTGTATGAGGAGTTCGGGCTCTTCGGAGAGGAGGGCGCGGGCTCGTACGACCGTGCG
Source organism: Streptomyces phaeolivaceus (assembly GCF_009184865.1). Classification (NCBI taxonomy): domain Bacteria; kingdom Bacillati; phylum Actinomycetota; class Actinomycetes; order Kitasatosporales; family Streptomycetaceae; genus Streptomyces; species Streptomyces phaeolivaceus. Next base: position 6,135,717 of record NZ_CP045096.1, read on the forward strand.
CGATCCGTCGTCGGACGGTCAGGGCGAGCGCGGGCAGCCACCACGACATGTCGGTGGTGGGCCGCAGATCCTCGGCCGAGAGTGGTACGTCGCGATTCGGCGGTAGCGTGGCGAGGCGAGCAAGGCTGCGGACAGGCGGGGCGGATTTCATGCGGATGCGGTACGAAGCCGGGGCCGAGGAGGAGTTTGAGGCGGCGTGTGGGCTGCTGGTCGACCGGCTGGTGCGGTGGGCCGGGGGGCAGGGGACGCCGGTGGACGCGTTCATGGCGGAGGCGGCGTTGGACTACCGGCACCGGGCGACCGTCGACGGTCGGTTGGGGTTGTGGGAGCCGCGGCATGTGGAGGAGTTGCTGCTGCACTGGTTCCCCCAGCAGGTCACCGAGTTTCCCGGGGAGGAGCCCGGCGACGGTCCGGGCACGTTGCGCACCCTCCTGCGCTTTCTGCACGCCGTGCGGTTGGCGGACCCACGCGGCCCCGCGCTCGATGGCTCACTCGGCGCGGTGGACGCGGCCGAGGAATGGTATCCGGAGGCGATGGCGGACCGTGACCGGTGGGGCCTGGCGAAGTTCTGGGCGGTGACCGCTGCCGAGCAGGGCGTGGACGTCATGGACGGGGCGGCGTTGCAGCGGTTCGCGGAGCGTGCTCAGCGCGGGGAGGTCGCCTACGACCAGCGGGCCCTTGACGAGATCATGGACCGGCGGCTGAAGGGCCGCGTACCGGTCGACGGGGCCCGGGCTGAGCCGCAGCTGCCGGTGGTGCTGCCTTCGGACAGTGAACTGCGACGACCGGCCGAGGCGTCGACGACTGTGGCGCAGTTGCGGAGCCTTGCGGAGTGGGCGGGGCGGGAGGGACGGCTGGTGACGGCAGCGGGGCGGCTGCGGATGGCCGATGCCCGCGAGCTGGTGGACGTGCTGGGCACCGGGGACAGGACCGAGGGGGTGCGCTCTTCGAACGACCTGCCGCGGCTGGGGCTGTTGGTGGAGTGGGCGAAGAAGGCGCGGCTGGTCCGGGTCGCCAAGGGCCGTCTGTACGCGGTGGCCAAGGCCCGGCCGGTGCTGGCCGACCCGCTTCAGCTCTGGTCGCGCGCCTTCGACGCTCTCTTCGAACTGCGGCAGGCCCTGATCGGTGCGCGCAGCGGTTGGCACGTCGAGTCGATGCTCTTCGACGTCTACGACGAGATGCTGGAGGACGTGCTGAACACGCTTTACAGCCTGCCGTGCCCGATGCCCTGGCCGCGGCTGCGTGACTCCGTGCATCTGAGCTACCGGGCACACTTCCAGCTGGACGCCGGCTCGGACCTCCGGCAGCGGATGTGGTTCGAGCACGCCGACCGGGACCTGCGCGCCATGTTCGACGTGCTGGTGGACATGGGCGCGGTCGAGCGTGAGCAGGGGATGGCCGATCCGGCGTTCCTGGAAACCGATCTCTCCGACGCGGAGGATTTCGGACCTGAACTGCCCGCGGGCCTGCCGCAGGAACTCACAGAGCTGCTGGGTGTCATGGGAGCGGCAGCGGATCCGGCGGAGGCACGGGAGCGTGACCGCCGCTTGCGTGAGGAGCTGACCGCCGGGCCCGTCGAACTCATTCGCCTCACCGAACTGGGAACCCGGGCCGTACGGCAGCGGCTACTGGCGGTCGGCCGGGACGCACCCCTGGTCGGTGAGCTGGTCCAGGCAGCGCCGGCCGGCTTGCTGGGGGCACTGGCCGAGGAGTACGACCCGGATACCGCCCGTACGGAACTGGCCGGATGGATTTCGGCCCGCAGGGACCGGGCTGCCGCACTGCGGCAACTTACCGACGCCGTACGGACCATGGCGGGTGCGGCGTTCCGCACGCGTGCCCAGGCGATGCTGGACGTGCTGGCGGTGGCGTGGCCCGACGGCGAGGGCGAGCGGCTGCTGCGTGCGCTGCGCGATGACGCCGTACTGGCACCGCTCGCTCTGAGCGCGCTGGCGCAACGTGACCTGTTGTCCCCCGAGGACATGACCGACGCCGAGCATCTGCTGGTGCTCGCCGAGAGCCTGCTCCAGCTTGTGGAGCTGGCCGGTGGCCCGGGCGGGGCTGGGGAAGCGCTGCGCGCCCAGGGGCCCGAGGCCAGGGACGCGGTCGCCGCCGCGCTGGACTCCGCGCATCCGGACCGGGCCGGACTTGAGGAACTCCGGCACCTCGCGGCCAGGGCCTGGGGTACGTCCGCCGTTCGTCATGGCGGCGTCCGCGGGCGTGGGCGTTCCACGGGCAGGGGCGGGCGCAAGCGGCGCCGGTGAATGGGGGTGCCGCTCGGTTCGGAGGGCGGTCGTGAGGACCTGGCGGTGCTCGGACCTGGGGTTTCTTGCTTTGGTTGACCTTGGAATTCGGGTTGATCGGGCACGCGTGGTCTGTGCATCGCACTGCGTGGGTCTGAGGTTTGAAGTCGGTGGCGGTTTTGCTTCGCAGGGCTGTGAACTGGTCTTTTGTCTCTTGCGGTCGCTCTTCTGCGGGCCGGTCGGATTGGTGTGGTGGCCGTGTGGTGGCCGAGCGTGCAGACCTGCTCCCGGCGAACCGCGAGATTGGTGGTCCACAGAGGGGCCAAAGTTATGGCGTCCCGACAATCGGGCGTTCAACCTGCATCCGTGTTAGGGCGGTCACCGGGCCCGGGCAGGTTGTCGTCTTGCTGGGGCCGGTCACGTCCGTGCTGCTGGTCGCGGTGGCCTACCCGCGTCAATAGGTGGCTGCGTGGGGAAGAAGCCGTCGATGCGGCAGCGTTGGAGCATCGGGGTAAACGAGCGCGTCACCCATCCGGCGATGCCATCGGATACAACGTTGCTCTGCCCAGCGACCGTGACCGCCATCTGGGGCCGGCGGTCACCCCGCGCAGCTCGACGATCTCGGCCTTGAACTCCGGTGGGAACGAGCGGGCGTGGCTTCTTCTTCCCCATGCTCTCCAAGTGAGGATCCTTTGGGCTGGGCTGCTGATCTCGGTCGTCCAGCAAAGCGGATCAAGCCCCGTCGGCGCTGCGCGGGCGGGACGACCCATTTCATGGGCTGGCCGGTGAGGGTGGTGAACATGCCGAAGTCGCCGTATCGAGGACGGTTCGCCGGTGCAGTTCTGTGGTGGCGGCGACGAGGAGGTCGGGGGGCGACAGGGCGCGGTGGAAACCCGCACTGTGTGCGTGGTCCTGGATCTCCAGCGCGCGGGCGCAGACGTTGTCGTCGATGTGCGGGCAGTCGAAGGCGTGGAGCCAGGTGCAGATCCGAGTCGCCCCTGCGCCATACCAGGCTCCGAGGGGCTGCGCATGTTTCCGCGCGCAGCTGCGAGTAGGTGGCGCCCTGCGTAGGTCCCCGCCCGATGCGTCAGCATGCTTTCCGCCGCGGCTTGGACGGCGGCTGCTGCCCGCACCGTTGTGGTGACGGTGGGGATCTGGTGGCGATCGGGAAGGACGGTCAATCGGTTTCCCTGGGGCCCGGACGAGTTGCCGGCCTGCCAGTCAGATCGTCGCCCACCTGCCGAAGGACCATCCACCGGCCGCGAACGAGCTCGTCAGCGCCGAGGATCCGGCACGCGAACCGTTGATCTTCTTCCCTGCCAGAGACATGCCCGGCTTTGTGGCGGAGATCAGGCCGATCTTCCACGGAATGCCGTTCCCGCGCGTGCGGACCCGCGTCGTTCACCAGGAGACGGCGCTCGGCTTCGTCGCCGCGGGCGTGGCATTCACGCTGTTGCCGGAGGCGGTCACGTCATGTGTGCCCTCGTCGGTCCGAGTGGCCCGGATCGACTCCTGCTCGACCACCGTGATGTACGTCGCCGAACCACGGACGCTCACCCCGGCCGCGCGGTTGTTCCGGCGGGCGCTCTTCGGGGCGACGGCCGCCGTGTCCGCGTCTTCATCGGCCTCGTCGGCCTGACAACCGCGGTGGGCGCGGCTCCCGTTCCGGTACGGGCCGGCTGCGCAGCGGACACTGGCAGTGGACGCTGTGACGTTAGGGTGTACTTATGGGAGAAGATTCGAACGCGCTGCTGCGCAACGTCGGCACGGCACGCGACCGCCATGCCGACGAGCCGATCGAGACGCTCGAACTCGAGGCGGCGATCGCCCGCAACGTGCGTGAACTGCGCCATCAGCGCGGGCTTTCGGTCACCGACCTGGCGGCCCAGGTCGGTATCTCCAAAGCGATGCTTTCCAAGGTCGAGAATGCCCAGACCTCGTGCAGCCTCAGCACGCTCTCCCTGCTGGCCAAAGGCCTCGACATTCCAGTGACCTCACTGTTCCGCGGAGCTGACGCCGAGCGCCCGGCCTCCTATGTGAAGGCCGGGCGAGGCACACCGATCGTTCGCAGCGGCAGCCAGGTGGGGCATGACTACAAGCTCCTCGGATCTCTTCGCGGTGAGCACAAGCGCCTTGAGTGCCTGCTCGTGACGCTCACCGCGAAGAGCCAGACCTATCCACTCTTCCAGCACCCCGGCACCGAGTTCATCTACCTGCTGGAAGGCGCGATGGACTATGGCCACGGACGCAGTGTCCACCGCCTCAAGCCGGGCGACGCCCTGATCCTCGACGGCGAGGGAGCCCACGGCCCCGTCGACCTGGTGGATCTGCCGATCCGCTTCCTTTCCGTGATCGCTTTCCCCGACGGCACCAACTGAGGTCGCCATCCAGGTCGCTGCGGAAGTCAGGAACCTCAGCCCGGCAGAGACGACGGTCTCCTCGGGGAGGGTGAAGAGGGCCGTGCGGACGGAGTCCTCGATGCCGGGCCGGTCGGAGTAGGACCGGCCGGTCGGAGTAGGACTGGCCGGTCGCGCCGGACCCACCGTTGAACAGAGGTCTCCGGTGAACACGCAGCCCAAGTCGGGGGCGTGGAGGCGGCAGATCACGCTGCGGGCGCGCCCGGGTGGGTGCGGGATCCGCGGTGTCGTCCCGGCGACCTCGATGGAGCTGCCCGTCGGTCAGGTCCCCGTCCCGGAGCTCGCCCTGCTCACCCGTGCCGTGCGTGAGCTCCCACAGCGGCCGGTCGCCGGGGTGCGGCAGGACGCGAGCCTTGGTCCGCTCCCGCAGTGCCGACGCGACGCGTACGTGGTCGTCGTGGGCGTGCGTGCACACGATCGCCGTGACCATGCGGGCACCGACCACCTTCAGGATGGCGTCGACCTTGGTGAACCGCTCGGCCACCACCAGGGTCTTCTCCGCGAACGCCCTGATGCCCAGCGCCGGTCACAGCTCGGTGTCGGCGTCCGGCCCGTCGGCCGGCGTCGTCTTCCGCGTCGCATCGCGGGTGTCGAAGCAGTACTTGGGCTCGCCGCGGCGGCCCGCCCGGCCCGCCCGGCCCTCCCCGCCCACCCTCGGGCCGCGCCTCCGCCTCACCGGCGGAGCAGTGTCTCCAGGCTGTCGGCGAGCGCCGCGGCGCCGATCTCGGCGTCGGCGTCCTCCACCTGCTCGGCGGGGGCGTGCGAGACGCCCGTGGGGTTGCGTACGAAGAGCATCGCGGTCGGCACGTGGTCCTTGAGGACGCCGGCGTCGTGGCCGGCGCCGGTGCCCAGCCGCGGCGCCGCGTCGAGCACGTCGGCGAGCCGGTCGCGCAGCCGTGGGTCGAAGTCGACGGTGGAGCTGAAGGACTCCTCGGTCATCTCCGCGGTGCAGCCCTCCTCCGTGGCGAGCCCGCGCGCGGCCCGCCCGACCTCGTCGACGAGACGGCGGGTGACGGCGTCGTCGGGATGGCGTACATCGAGCCAGAGGTCCACCCGGGAGGCGATGACGTTGGTGCCGCCGGGCACGGGCACGAGCCGGCCGACGGTGGCCCGCGCGTCCGGGACGGCGCGGGCGAGGCGCCGCACCTCGGCCACCAGCAGTGCCGCCGCCACCATGGGGTCACGCCGGTCGGCCATGAGGGTGGTGCCGGCGTGGTTGCCCTCGCCGGACACGGCGATGCGCCAGCGGCCGTGCCCGAGGATCGAGGAGGCGACCGCCACCGGCCGTTCCAGGTCGACGAGGCCGCGCCCCTGCTCGACGTGCAGCTCGACGAAGGTGCCGATCCGCGCCAGCGTCTCGGCGTCGGGGCCCAGGTGCGCGGGGTCGAGGCCATTGCGCCGGGCCGCCTCCGCGAAGGTGACGCCGTCGGTGTCGGTCAGCGACCGGGCCCGGTCGGGGTCGATCGCGCCCGTCAGGAGCCGTGACCCGAGGCAGGCCACGCCGAAGCGGGCGCCCTCCTCCTCGGGGAAGACGGCGATCGCGCGCCGCCCGGCGACACCGCGAACGCCCAGCTGGTCGAAGGCGACCAGCGCCGAGGCCACGCCGAGGGGACCGTCGTACGCGCCGCCGCCCGGGACGGAGTCGAGGTGGCTGCCGGTCACGACGGCCCCGTCCCCGACGCCGCCGTGCCAGGCCCAGATGATGCCGTTGCGGTCGGTCTCGACGTCGAGCCCGCGCTTCTGCGCGTGGGCGACGAACCACGAGCGCAGGTCGAGTTCGGCACCGGAGTAGACAGGCCGGGTGTAGCCGCCGCGCTGGGGGTCCGTGCCGACGTCGGCGATCTCGGCGAGCAGGGAGGAGACGGTGTCAGTCATCGGGTTCCTTGAAGAGTCGTATGTCGGCGGCCAGCTCGTCCAGCAGGACGGTGGCGTCGGCCGGGAGGCGAGGGGCGGTCGCCGGCCGGAGGATCACCTCCGCCCGGCACGCGCCCCGTCGCGTCATCACGTTGAGTGCCCGGGTGGGCGTGTCGAGGGCCACCGCGACCGGTGCCTCTCCGGCGAACCGCGCCCGGTCGCCGGCCGCGAGCCGCCGCTGTCGCCCGTCGACCGTCAGCCGCAGGGGGCCGAGCGCGACGAAGAGGCGATCGAGCCCCGGGAACGTCGAGAACGGCGCGTCGCGGTCGAGATCGGCCACGCTGACGCGCCACAGGACCAGGCCGGACGCGTCTGTCCCGGTCGCGAGCTCCCGGGTGGCTCCGGCACCGTTGCGCCAGGGGGTCGGGGCCACCCGGGTGGGGTCGAGCATCCCGGTCACGTCACCGCATCTCGCCGGCACCGACATAGGGGTGCAGGCTGTTCAGCGGTCGGCCCTCGGCGAACCGTTCGAGGCGGAAGTCCGCGGCGGGGACGTCGGGGTCGGTGCTGTCGCCCTCGAACACCAGGTCGGCGACGAGGTCGCCCACGGCCGGGCTGATCTTGAAGCCGTGGCCGGCGAAGCCGGCCGAGAGGATCAGGCCGTCGACGCCCCCGACCGGGGCGATCACGGGGTTCCAGTCCGGCGGGACGTCGTACACGCCGGCGTAGGTGTGGGTGACCGACGGGTCGGGGAAGCCCGGGAAGCGGTGCATCAGCTTCTCCGCGTACCTCTCGATACTGGCCTCGCCGGCGATGTTGGAGTAGTTGTCGGGGTCGACGAACTTCTTCTGGAAGTCGGCGTGGTCGCTGTTGCCGACGAGGAACTGGCCCGCGCCCTCCAGCCGGCAGTACTGCAGGCTCACCAGGTCGGAGACGACCGGGAGGTCCGGCAGCGGCTCGCCGGCGTCGACGATGAGGAGTTCCGAGCGGTAGGCCTCGACGGGGAAGTCGATCCCGAGGTCGGCGAGCAGCTTCGCCGACCACCAGCCCGAGGCGACGACGACGAGATCGGCGTCGACCACCTCACCGCCGTCGAGCTGGACGCCGGTCACCTTGTCGCCCGCGGTGAGGATGCGGGCGACGGGGGTGTTCTGCCGGATGCGCGCGCCGTGGTCACGGGCCACCTGCCCGTAGTGCAGGGCGAGTTGGGTGGCGTCCGCGAACCCGCCACGCGGTTCGTACGACGCCAGCGCGACGTCGCCGGTCTCCATCATCGGCCACAGCCCGGCCAGCCGGTCGGCGTCGATCAGGTCGACGTCGATGCCGAGGCCCTGGTGCATGGCAGTGTTGGCGCTGAGCGGCTCGGCGTTCTCCTCGCCGACGATGACGGTGTAGCCGACCTGGCGGAAGCCGACCCGGTCGCCGAGTTCCTCGAAGACCGGCACGCTCCGCCACGCCATCGCGGCGATCGAGGGCACGCCGTAGTGCGCGCGGACGATCCCGCTGGACTTGCCGGTGCCGCCGCCGGCGAGCTGGTGCCGCTCCAGGACGAGCACGTCGGTGAGTCCGCGCTGGGTCAGTGCGCGGGCGATCGAGAGTCCGATCAGGCCGCCTCCGACGACCACTGCCTTCGTCGCCATCAGAACCCCTGTCCCGGGATCCAGGAGGTGCCCGCGAGCGGGACGCGGGCCATGGCGGCCGCCTCGATGGAGGTGGCGACCATGTCCTCGGGTTCGAGGTGGGTGACGTGGGCCTTGCCGCAGGCGCGGGCGATCGTCTGGGCCTCCATGGTGAGGACCCGCAGGTAGTTGGCGACGCGCCGGCCGCCCTCGACCGGGTCGAGCCGCTGTTGCAGCTCCGGGTCCTGGGTGGTGATGCCCGCGGGGTCCTGGCCCGCCTGGAACTGGTCGTAGAACCCGGCCGCCGAGCCGAGCTTCTCGTACTCCGCGGCGTACTTCGGGTCGTTGTCGCCCAGCGCGATGAGGGCGGCGGTGCCGATGGCGACGGCGTCGGCACCGAGGGCGAGCGCCTTGGCGACGTCGGCGCCGGAGCGGATCCCGCCGGAGACGATGAGCTGGACGCCGTCCGGCTTCTTGTGGACGCCGAGTTCCCGGAGCGCCTGCACCGCCTGCGGAACGGCGGCGAGGGTCGGGATGCCGACGTGCTCGATGAAGACGTCCTGGGTGGCGGCGGTGCCGCCCTGCATGCCGTCCACCACCACGACGTCCGCGCCGGCGTGCACGGCGAGCTTGACGTCGTAGTAGGTGCGCGAGGCGCCGACCTTGACGTAGACCGGCTTCTCCCAGTCGGTGATCTCGCGGATCTCGTTGATCTTGATGGTGAGGTCGTCCGGGCCGGTCCAGTCGGGGTGGCGCGAGGCCGAGCGCTGGTCGATGCCGGCGGGCAGGTCCCGCATGCCCGCGACCCGCTCGGAGACCTTCTGGCCGAGCAGCATGCCGCCGCCGCCCGGCTTGGCGCCCTGGCCGAGGACGATCTCGATGGCGTCGGCACGGCGCAGGTCGTCCGGGTTCATGCCGTAGCGGTTGGGCAGGTACTGGTAGACCAGCGTCTTGGAGTGGCCGCGCTCCTCCGGGGTCATGCCGCCGTCGCCGGTGGTGGTGGAGGTGCCGGTGGCCGAGGCCGCGCGGCCGAGGGCCTCCTTGGCGTGGGCTCCGAGGGCCCCGAAACTCATGCCGGCGATCGTCACCGGGATGTCGAGCCGGACGGGGTACCTGGCGTTGCGCCCGCCCAGCACCACATCGGTGCCGCACCGCTCGCGGTAGCCCTCCAGCGGGTAGCGCGACACCGAGGCGCCGAGAAAGAGCAGGTCGTCGAAGTGGGGCAGGGCGCGTTTGGCGCCCCAGCCGCGGATGTCGTAGATACCGGTCTCGGCGGCACGCTGGATCGCGGCGATGGTGGCCCGGTCGAAGGTCGCGGACTCGCGCAGGCCCAGCCGGGCCCGGTCGTCGGAGGTGAGGGTCATCGGATCCTGCCTCAGTACTCGTTCTCGTGGGTGAAGTGGTAGAGAGTGCGGGCCGAGCCGTAGCGCTTGTACGACGCCGGGTCGTCGTCCACGAAGCCGGCCGCCTTGAGCAGGCCTGCCAGCTCCTCCAGGTGCTCGGGCCGCATCTCCTTCTCGACGCAGTCGGCTCCGAGCGACTTGGCGGCGCCGCGCAGGTAGATGCGGGCCTCGTAGAGCGAGTCGCCGAGCGCGTCCCCCGCGTCCCCGCGGACCACCAGGCGGCCCTTCTGGGCCATGAAGGCGCTCATGTGCCCGACGTCGCCGCCGACGACGATGTCGATGCCCTTCATCGAGATGCCGCAGCGGGCGCCGGCGTCGCCGTCGATGACCAGCAGACCGCCGCGGCCGGTGGCCCCGGCCGACTGTGAGGCCGAGCCCGTGACATGGACGGTGCCGCTCATCATGTTCTCGGCCAGGCCCTGGCCGGCGTTGCCGTTGACGACGACCTCGGCCTGCTGGTTCATGCCGGCGGCGTAGTAGCCGAGGTGACCGTTGACGGTGACCTTGACCGGCGCGTCGAGACCGACGGCGACGTTGTGGGCGCCGCGCGGGTTCTCGATCACGTACTCACCTTCGAGTCCCGAGGCGTGGAGCGCCTGGTTGACCTCGCGCAGGGGCGTGGTGCTCAGGTCGAACGCGGGCACTGCCTCGTCGGCGGAGCTCATGCCGACACCTCCTGACGGTTCCAGTGGTAGATGACCTCGGGCTCGGGCTCCCAGATCCGGGCGTTCTCGACGCCGGGCAGGTGGGCGAGGGCCCGGTACTCCGACGCCATCGCCACCCAGTCGTCGGTCTCGGCGATGACGGCCGGCTTGCAGGCGATGGCGTCGCGGACGACCGCGAAGCTGTCGCGGTTGGAGACCAGCAGGGTGTAGAAACCGTCGAAGGTCCGGGTCAGGTCGGTGAGCGCCTCGTCGACGCCCTTGCCGTCCGCGAGTTGCCGCGCGACGAAGCGGGCGCCGACCTCGGTGTCGTTCTCGGAGTCGAACTCGATCCCGGCCGCCCGCAGGTCGCGGCGGATCGTGGCGTGGTTGGAGAAGGAGCCGTTGTGCACCAGGCACTCGCCCGGGCCCACGGCGTAGGGGTGCGCGCCCGACGACGTGACCGCCGACTCGGTCGCCATCCGGGTGTGGCCCACGCCCTGCCACCCCTGCGCCTTCGCGAGGCCCCACCTCTCGGCCAGCGCCCGGGGGGCGCCGACGCCCTTGAGGACGGCGAGGTCCTCGCCGAAGCCGCCGACGAGGACGTGCGGGAAGGCCTTCCTCGCGGCGGACAGCAGCACCTCCGAGTCGACGTCGGCGCTGGCGAGCACCACGTTGTCGACGGTGACGGCCGTCACCTCGGCGCCGGTCTCGGCGCCGAGCGCCGCCGCGACCGTCTCGCCGGACACCTCGACGTCGATCAGTGAGACCGAGCCCCTGCCGCGCGGCGACCAGTCGTCGTTGCCGTAGACGGCGATGCCCGCCGAGTCCGCGCCGCGGTCCTCCATCTCGCACAGCATCCCGGTGAGGAGCTCACCGAGCCGGGAGTAGAGCTCGGGGCTGCGCAGGTGCAACCCGACGATTCCACACATGTGTTGAGTCCCTTTCTCGGGGGTGACGGCGCCTCAGAAGGCGGTGAGGTAGCGGTCGTGCTCCCAGTCGGAGACGGCGGCGTGGTAGGCGAAGAACTCGTCCTTCTTCAGGTTCGCGAAGTAGTCGGCGACCCCCGGGCCGGCGACGTCGAGGGTTCCCCTGACGATGTCGTCGGCCTCGAAGGCCTCGACGGCGTTCAGCAGCGTCAGCGGGAAGGGGGTCTCGGGACCGGTGCCGACCTCGCCGAGGGAGAGGCCGCCGGCGATGCCGTCGAGGCCGGCGTCCACGGCCGCGGCGATGGCGAGATAAGGATTGGCCGCGCCGTCGCCGCCGCGCAGCTCGATGCGCTGGTTGTCCGGGATGCGCACGTACTGGGTCCGGTCGTTGCCGCCGTACGTCGGCAGTTTGGGGGCCCAGGTCGCACCGCTCGCGCTGGAGGCGACCGCGCCGGTGCGCTTGTAGGAGTTGACCGTCGGTGCGATGACCGCCTGCAGCGCGGTCGCGTGCTCCAGGATGCCGGCGACGAAGGAGTACGCCGTCTTCGACAGCCCCAGTCCGACCGGGTCCTCGTCGCCCTCGCCGCTCGCCGGGAAGACCGGGGTGTCGGTCGCGGTGTCGCGCAGGGAGAGGTGGAGGTGGAGGCCGGAGCCGGTGCGGTCGGCGAACGGCTTCGGCATGAAGGTCGCGATCATGCCCCGCTCCTGGGCGAGCACGCTCAGCAGGTAGCGGAGGGTGATGACCCGGTCGGCCGTCGTCAGGGCGTCGGCGTACTGGAAGTTCTGCTCGAACTGGCCGTTGCCGTCCTCGTGGTCGTTGGCGTAGTTGCCCCAGCCGAGCTGGTTCATCGCGGTGCTGATCGAGGTCAGGTGGTCGTACATCCGGGTGACGCCACGCGCGTCGTAGCACGGCTGGGCCGCGATGTCGGCGCTGTCCGCCGGGACCAGGGCACCCGCCGCGTCGCGCTTGAGGAGGAAGTACTCCACCTCGGCGCCGGCGTAGGGCGCGAAGCCGGCGGCGGCGGCCTTGGCGACGACCTGTTTGAGGATCACGCGGGGAGCGAAGGGCCACGGCTCGCCCTCCACGTGGGGGTCGCAGTGGACGATCGCCAGGCCTTCCTTGACGAACGGGACGGGCGTGAAGGAGGAGACGTCCGGAATCGCCATCAGGTCGGGGTCCTTGGGCTCCTGCCCGATCGCGCCCACGGCGTACCCGGCGAAGCCGACGCCCGCCGTCGCCAGCTCGTCGACAGCCTCGACAGGCACGAGCTTGGCACACGGCTTGCCGTTGAGGTCGACGAAGAGCGCCAGGAGGAACTTGGTGCCGCTGGCCTCACAGAGGGCGGCCAGGTCGAGGTTGTCGGGCATGATGACTCCTGAAGTCAGGTTAACTGAAGTGAATCAGCGTCTCCGCTGAGTAGACATAGTGAATATTTCGCTCTCGTTTCGGATTGATGAGGTCTGTATCTCGTGAGCCTCGGATCCGGCCTTACGGGTCGCACGGTCGACGCGCGTCGCGGCGGCCGTGCGACGAGTCGCCGTCGTCGAACGCGGCTCGCGCCGAGCCAGGGTCGCGAGGTTCACACCGGGGAGATGTCCCCGCCCACGCGGCTTGCCGCGGGCGAGGACGCCGCCAGGGCGGCAGGCGCACCGGTCCGGTTACCGCGACAGCGCCCACGGGACGGCGGCCGTACGCCGTTTCGGCGTGCGACGCCACACGCGGGTCGCCCGGCTCGGTGCGGGTTCCAGGAGGCGCACCGAGCCGGCCAGGAGATCCTCGATCACCTGCTCGGGCATGTCCGTGTCCAGGCGGCCCCTGACAGTCCGGCGCTCACTGGAAGGCCGGCACGACCTCCTTGATGAACAGCTCCAGGGACTTGCGCTTCTCCTCGTGCGGCAGGCTGTTGTCGATCCAGAAGCTGTACTCGTCGACGCCGAGCTCCTCGTAGGCGCGCAGGCGTTCGATGACCTCGGCCGGGGTGCCGATCATCGCTGTCTTGTGGAGCGACTCCGGGCGGAACTCGGGCCGTTCCTCGAACTTCGACTCGGGGCTGGGCGGCAGGAAGCCGTTGACCGGGGTGGTCTTGTTGCCGAACCAGGCGTCGAAGGTGCGGTAGAAGCGGTTGACGGCCTCGGCGGCCGGGCGCCAGCCTTCCGGGTCGTCGGGGGAGTGGACGTGCGTGTGCCGCAGCACCATCAGCTCGGGGCGCGGCACCTCGGGGTGGTTGGCCACGGCGGTGTCGAACTTCCCCTTGAGGGCGACGACTTCCTCGTCGCCCTTCATCAGCGGGGTGACCATGACGTTGCAGCCCTGCTCCACCGCGAAGTCGTGCGAGGCGGGGTCGCGCGCGGCGATCCACATGGGCGGGGTGGGCCGCTGCACCGGCTTGGGGACGCTGGTCGAGGTCGGGAACTGCCAGATCTCGCCGTCGTGGGCGTAGTCGCCCTGCCACAACGCCCGTACGGCCGGGACGAGTTCGCGCAGGTGCTTGCCGCCGTCCGCCGCCGGGAGGCCGCCCGCCAGCCGGTCGAACTCGAACTGGTAGGCGCCCCGGGCGAGTCCGACCTCCATCCGGCCGTCGCTGATGACGTCGAGCAGCGCGCACTCGCCGGCGACCCGGATCGGGTGCCAGAACGGGGCGATGACGGTCCCGGCGCCCAGCCGGATCGTCGAGGTCTTCGCGGCGAGGTGGGCGAGCAGGGGCATCGGGCTCGGGGAGATCGTGTACTCCATCGAGTGGTGCTCGCCGATCCACACCGTGCCGAACCCGCCGGCCTCGGCCATCAGCGTCAGCTCGGAGAGGTTCTCGAAGAGCTGCCGGTGACTGACCTCCTCGTCCCAGCGCTCCATGTGCACGAACAACGAAAACCTCATGACTGCTCCTCCGCTGCCGTTCCGGCGGCTGCTGTTGTCGCTGCGTCCATCTCGGTGAGGGTGATGTCACCGGTCGCCCAGTGGCTCCGGGGGACCTCGTGGACGACGACCCGGATGTACTCGGGCCGGGTGTTCACGGTGCGCAGGACCGCTTCGTGGACCTCGTGGATCAACTCCCGGATCTGCGCCGGGCTGCGGCCCTCGGCGAGGGTGATGGCGACCTGTGGCATGCCGGCTCAGCTCCGCATCGTGAACGGGTCGGCCACGGGCTCCTCGCTCGTGTTGATCCAGACGCTCTTGAGCCGCGTGTACTCCAGAATCGTCTCGGTGCCGTGCTCGACGCCGACCCCGCTGGTCTTGAAGCCCTGGCGCGGGGACATCGGGGACATGGCCCGGTAGGTGTTGACCCAGATGGTCCCGGCGTCCAGACGCGCCGCCATCCGGTGCGCGCGGGAGAGGTTGGTCGTCCACACCCCGGCCGCGAGCCCGTACTCGGTGTCGTTGGCCAGCCGGACGACCTCCTCCTCCGTGTCGAACGGCATGACCGCGAGCACGGGGCCGAAGATCTCCTCCCGTACGACGCGCATGCCGTTGTCGACGTCCACGAGGACGGTCGGCTCGTAGAACCAGCCGCCGAGGCCGCCGTCGGTGGCCCGGCCGCCGGTCAGCACCCGGGCGCCTTCGCCGCGGCCGAGGTCGACGTATCCGGCGACCTTGTCGCGCTGGTCCTCGAAGGCCAGCGGGCCCAGCTCGGTCTTCTCGTCCAGGGGGTCGCCGATGACGATGGTCCGGGCGCGTTCCGAGACCCGTTCGAGCAGCTCGTCGTAGACGGACCGGTGGGCGAACACCCGGCTGCCGGCGATGCAGGTCTGCCCGGCGGCGGCGAAGATGCCGGCGACCACGCCCATCGCCGCGTTCGGGACGTTCGCGTCCTCGAAGACGATGTTGGGCGACTTGCCGCCGAGTTCGAGCGTGGAGCCGATGAAACGGCTCGCGGTGGCCGCGGCGATGCGCGCCCCGGTCGCCGTGCTGCCGGTGAAGGAGATCTTCGCCAGGTCGCGGTGGTCGACGAGGGCCTGTCCGGCCTCGGCGCCGAACCCGGTGACGACGTTCACCGCGCCCGGCGGGAAGCCCGCTTCGATGGCCAGTTCGGCGAGCCTGAGCACGGTTGCCGAGGTGTACTCCGAGGGCTTGATCACGACCGTGTTCCCGGCGCAGAGCGCGGGCGCCAGCTTGCTGCTGGTCAGCGTCAGCGGGGAGTTCCAGGGCGTGATGGCGCCGACGACGCCCAGGGGCTCGCGGGCCGTGTAGTTGAGGACCTGGCGGTCGGAGGTCGGGATGAAGTCGCCGTGGATCTTGTCGGCCAGTCCGGCGTAGTAGTAGTAGTACTCGGGCAGGGTGGCCAGCTGGCCTCGCATCTCGCGCAGCAGCTTGCCGTTGTCCTGCGTTTCCATCCGGGCCAGGTCCTCGGCGTTCTCCGCGATCAGGTCGCCCAGGCGCCGCAGCAGATGGCCGCGCTTCGTCTGGCTGAGGTCGCGCCAGCGCGGGTCCTCGAACGCCTTCCGCGCGGCGGTCACCGCCTTGTCGATGTCGGCGGCGTTGCCGCGCGCGGCCCGGTAGAGGACCTCGCGGGTGGCCGGGTTGACGCTCTCGAAGTACTCGCCCGACGCGGGCTCGGTCCAGGCCCCGCCGATGAAGTGCCGCCAGGTGGTGGTGGGTTCAGGCATCCGCGCACGCTCCGATGAAGGTGGTGAGGCAGTCGACGAACGCCTGCGGGCGCTCGACGGGCAGCATGTGACGCGCCCGGGGGACGATCTCCGCCCGGCAGTCCGGCAACGCCGCGGCCAGCCGGTGGGTCATCTCGGGGGTGGACCCGGGGTCCTCCGCACCGGTCACCGCCAGGGCGGGTACGGCGATGGCGGCCAGGTCCGGTGCGAGGTCGGCGTCCGCCGTGGCGAACACGCGGTAGCAGTCGAGGAAGGACCCGACATCGTTGGCGAGGAGGGTGGCCTCGGTGCGGGCCACCACCTCGGGCGCCACATCGGTGCCGTCGTACCAGCGCTTCAGGGACGCCGCCGCGCTCGCCGTGAAGTCGGCCTCGGCGGTGCGCAGCCGGTCGAGGACGGACGCCCGCTCCTCGGCCGTACGCGCGCACACCGAACTCACCGAGATCAGCGTGGCCACCAGGTCCGGGCGGTGCAGCGCCACATGCTGGGCGACCAGGGCGCCCAGCGAGAAACCGACCAGATGGGAGCCGGCCGGGATCTCGTCGACCACTCCGGCGGCCAGCTCGGCGAGGGTCACCCCGTCACGCACCGGCGGGCGGGTGCCGTGGCCCGGCAGATCGGGGGCGAGCACGGTGAAGCGGTCGGCCAGCAGCGCGGCGACGGGCTCCCACATGGTGTGGTCGAGCCCGACGCCGTGCAGCAGCACCACGGTGGGCCTGCTCATGTATGCCTGGCCTACTGCTCGGTGGAGAGGGGGGCCAGACGCTGCTGGGGGCGACCCTGGGCGGCGGCGGCCAGCGCGATGACGATCTCGCCCGGGTGGGGGGCGTCGGCGAGCCTGACCTCGACGCTCTGGTGGTGCGAGCGGATCGTGGCGTCGGTGATGTGCTTCAGCGGGATGTCGAAGACCACCCCGGCGGGCCCGCGCTTCTCGACCGCCGGCAGCAGGGTGGTGGCGTTGGCCGCCTTGCGGAAGTGGTCGCCGAACTTCAGCGTGTGGATCAGCCCCGAGCCGTGCTCGATCTCGCCGTCCAGACCCACGATCGCCGCCTTGCCGTAGGCCTCCGCCGGGGCCTCCAGCGCGTCGAGCACCGCCGGGGCCAGCAGCGCGCCCAGGTCGGAGGCGTGCGCGTCGATACCGGGAGCGAGGTCCTCGACGAAGCCCTGACCGGCCCACGGGTTGTCGATCACCGCGGCGACGACGGCGATCCGGGCGGGGCGGGCGAGCGCGCGACCGCCCTCGGTGCGGATCTCCTCGACGATGGTCACGATCTTGCGGACGCTCATGAGGGGACAACCTCCAGGGTTTCGGTGGTGACGACGGGGTCGGTCGTGCGGTCCCCGATACGGGGGTGCGGGCGCGGCCCCGTCGACGCCGCCGCGATGACGACGATCTCGTCCGCGCGCGGGGCGTCGGACACACGGGCACTGATGGTCTGGTAGTGGCTGCGCGTCGAGGCATGTGTCTTGTGCCAGAGCGGGACGATCAGAGTCTCGCCCGCCTCGGCCCGGGTGTCGGCGAAGCAGATGATCGACTCGCCGTGCAGGAACTCCCGTACCAGATTGCCGAAGTACGGCGTGTGGATGAGGGCCCCGGCGTGCTCGATCTCGCCCGCCGCGCCGACGACGGCGGCCTTGCCGAACGCCTCGATCTCGTCCACGCCGCCCAGGGAGGCGATGAGCCGGTCGGTCAGCACTCTGGCGAGCACCGGACCGACACGGGCCTGCTCCACGGAGAGGTCGGCCGAGGGGCCGGTGCCCAGCCACGGGTTCCGTATGACCGCGGCGACGCTGGCTCTTCGCGTGGGCCGCGCGGGCGCCTCGCCCGCCTCGGTCAGAACGGCATCCCGGTACAGCACGAGTTTGCGGAGACCGATGCTCTCGTCGAGGTGATCCATGCGCTCTTGCATGGCACAGGACGATAGGTGTCGTCTCTTGGGTCGGTCAAGGGGGTGGATGGGCAGGCTCCCCCGTGGTCTGTCCACCTTCTGTTCGATGCTGGTTACAGGCTTTTAACCTGCATTTATTGACGATCTTCAGAGGCGGTATGTGATTCCGCATCCCGCCCCCTTGACGCTCCATCGGTGGCGTGCCTTACTGCTGCTTGTATGCCAGAACCGGTGGCCATCGAGCCCCCGAACCCAAGGAGTTCCATGTCCAGTCACCTTGGAGCGGACGCGGAGACACCGCCCGCGACACCGTCGGGGAGCAGCGGGGATATCGCCACGGACCGCACCGGAGCCGGAGCCGATCAGGACGGCGGCGGCAGACTCGGTTCCGTCTTCTGGACCTCGATCGGGATCTCTACGATCTTCGTGGCCTGGGCGGTGCTTTTCACGGACAACCTCAACAAGGTCACCAACACCTCGCTGAACTGGGTGACGTCCACGTTCGGCTGGTCCTACCTGGTGATCACGCTCGCCATCCTGATCTTCCTGGTGTTCCTGGCCTTCAGCCCCGCCGGCGACATCCGCCTGGGCAAGGACACCGACCGCCCCGAGTTCTCGACGCTCACCTGGTTCGCCATGATCCTCAGCGCGGTCATGGGCATCGGCCTGGTCTCGTACGGTGTCGCCGAACCGATCTCCCATCTGGCGACGCCCCCGCACGGACTCGCCGAGCCGAACACCCCGGCGGCGGCCGTCCGCGCCCTCCAGTACTCCTACTTCGACTGGGGCCTCCAGGCCTGGGCGATCTTCGCCGTCTTCGGGCTGGCCATCGCCTACTCGACCCACCGCAAGGGCCGGCGCACCCTGGTCAGCCAGCTGTTCGTGCCGCTGCTCGGCGACCGCGCGAACGGGCCGATCGGCAAGACCATCGACGTCCTCGCCGTGTTCGCGACCCTCTTCGGCACCACGACCTCCCTCGGCCTCGGCGCACTCCAGGTCAACAACGGACTCGGCCGGCTGTGGGGGATGCCGGTCAACAACGTCAGCCAGGTGCTGATCATCGCCGCCGTCACCTCGATCTTCACGCTCTCGGCGGTGACCGGCGTCAGCAAGGGCATCAAGTTCCTGAGCCAGGGCAGCACCCTGCTGGCGATCGGGCTCTTCGTCTTCATGCTGGTCGTCGGCCCGGCGGTCTTCCTCGCGAACCTGTACATCGAGTCCGTCGGCCAGTGGGCCACCGACTTCTTCCGGATGAGCCTCCAGGGCACCGCCTTCGGCGGGCTCGAATGGATGCAGTGGTGGACCTACTTCATGATGGCCTGGTGGGTGTCGTGGGGCGCCTTCGTCGGTGTCTTCCTGGCCCGGATCTCGCGGGGCCGGACCATCCGCGGCTTCATCATGGGCGTCCTGGTCGTCCCCAGCGTGGTCTTCTTCACCTGGTTCACGGTCTTCGGCGGTACGGCGATCCACGTCGACATGTTCGAGGGCGGCGACATCGCCAAGCAGACCGCCGCCGACATCAACAGCGCGTTCTTCGCGACCCTCGACCACTTCCCGCTCTCCGGGGTCACCTCGGTGGTCGCGATCATCCTGGTCGTGATGTTCTTCGTCTCCGGCGCCGACGCCAACACCTACGTGCTGTCCATGATGACGTCGAACGGCTCGCTCACCCCGCGTCGCCCGGTGCTCATCCTCTGGGGTGTGCTCACCGGTGTCACCGCCGTGGTCCTCATGCTCGCCGGCGGACTGAACGCCCTGCAGAACACCGTCATCGTGACATCCCTGCCCTTCCTCGTGATCATCGCCGGACTGGCGGTGTCCTTCTGGACGGAACTGAGAGCGGATCGGAGGGACGGCAGGGAAGCGCGCGAGCCGAGCGAACCGAGCACGGACGAGAAGGAGACGACCGGTGCCGCACTCTGATCCGCTTTCCGACACCCGTCGTGCGCTGATCGAGAGGACGTGGGCAGCGGTCTGGGGCCAGGGAGACGTCGATGCCCTCGACGCGCTGCTGAGCCCGGCCTACCTCCGCTACGGCGGCGACCCGCAGCCGCAGGACCTGACCGCGTTCAAGGCCGCGATCGTCTCGACCCGGGCCGCCTTCCCGGACCTCGTCACCACCATCGACGACCTTGTGATCGAGGGCGACCGGGCCGCGATCCGCTGGCACAGCAGCGGCACCCAGACCCACTCCTTCCTCGGTGTCCCGCCCACCAGGCGCCAGGTCGACGTCAGCGGCGCCACCTTCGCCCGCTTCGAAGGGGACCGCATCGTCGAGGAGCACGTGACCTGGGACCCCCGGGCGCTGCTCTCGGCGCTGGGAGTCATCCGGGTCGGACAGGACTGACGGGACCCGGGACAGAACCGACGATCACGATGACTAGGAGTTCTTTGATGACCCCGCTCGCCGCGAAGCCCGACCTCGACGTGATGAAGCAGGTCAACCGGCAGTTCGTCACCGGTGTCACGGTGGTGACCGCGATGGACGGTGAGACCCCCAGAGGGCTGGCCGTCAACGCGTTCTCGAGCATCTCGCTCGACCCGGCCACCGTGATGGTGTGCGTCCAGCGGACCTCGACCACCCACGACTGTCTCTTCCAGGCGGACCACCTCGCGATCAACATCCTGTCCACGGACCAGCTCGACGTCGTCGGTACGTTCGCGAGCAAGGCCGACGACAAGTTCAGGGACGTCGAATGGGAGAGCGGCCCGTTCGGCAGCCCGCTGATCGCCCGCAGCAGCGCGCGGATGGAGGTCGAGATCCGCGAGCGGCTGCAGGCCAGCACCCACACCGTGTTCATCTGCCGTGTGGTGCACGCGGTGGTCACCGAGCACCCCCCGATGGTCTACAGCGCGGGTAAGTTCTTCGACGGCGGCGCGCTGGCGCCGCTTGGATGAGGAGGGTTCGGTGAATCGCGCGAAGAGCGAACCGAAGGACGAGCCGAAGAGGGAGCCGAAGAACGGCTCGATGCAGGCCAGGGTGATCGCCGACATGCGTCGGCGGATCATCACGGGCGACATCGAGCCGGGCGCCCCGCTCTCGGAACTCGCCCTCGCGGAGGAGTTCGGCGTCAGCCGTACGCCGGTGCGCGAAGCCCTCAAGCAGTTGCAGACCGAGGGGCTCGTCGAGATCCGGCCCCGGGTCGGGACGTTCGTCAGCACCCCCTCCCGTCGCGAGATCACCGAACTCTTCGAGATGAAGGAACTCATCGAGGGCGCCGCCGCCCGTCTTCTCGCCCAGCGCGGGCGCGTTCCGGAGATCGACCTGCTCGAACGCAATCTGCTGGCAGCCGACGAAGCGGTGGCGCGGGACGACCGGGACCGGTACGCCGAGTTGGTCCAGGAGTTCCACGACCTGCTCATCACCGGCGCCGACAACAGCAAGCTGGAGGCCCACTACCGGATCCTGATGAATCAACTGGCCTACTACTCCCGCCTGGTGCACACCTCGCTGAGCCGGCCGGGCCGGGCCCTGCAGTCGGACCGCGAACACCATGTCGTCCTCGAACTGATCCTGGAGAAGGACGGCGACAGCGCCGAGCAGGTGATGCGCGAGCACGTCAGGGCCAGCCGGCGCGCGCTGCTGGCGGGGCTGCCGATCGAGGGTTCGAACATCTCCTGACGGTGCGACAGGGCCGGGCTCCGTCCCTTCGGGGGCAGGGCCCGGCTTTCGGCTTACGGGGAGCTTCCGCGGCGGAAACCTCCCTGTACTCAGGTTGAATCAGCGATGTCCGGTTCGTCGATCAACCCGTCGAGACCGGACCGGTGGTTCGGTAGCAGCCGGCGATCAGGTGCGGCCGGTACGGGATCCCTTGTGCCCTCCCTCGCACGACATGCGAGACGACCGGTATCTCGGACGAAGCGGCCCGAGATCGGTGAAGGTGACGCGGATCCCTGTTGTACTCCTCGCCAGGGACGGACGAGACCGGCAGGGGTAGGCGCTGACGCGGCAGGGCACGAGAGCGTGTCGATCATGCCGCACGTCATCTTCCGGAGCACCTTCTACGACGGCTTCCGGCTCACTGCGGGCGCCAGCCCGCAGGCGGGCTCCGACCGTGAGTTCCCGATCGAATTCAGCAGGCCCGAGTAGTTCATCGACACCGCTCTTCGTCCGCCACCGCAGTAAGTGAACTTTCAATATTTCCTCTTCTCTTGAAGCCTCGCGGCTGCAAAAATGAACATGCTCTCGGGGGCCGACTACTTCACATTGAACCGTTGCGCGTATGCGCGCACATGGGAGGCGTGGTCTTGTCTCAGTGGGCGTTCACATAGTCTTTTTTCGGTATGCGAATTTTGCCCATGTCCTGCTTTGGGCGCCTTCACTCGTTAGGGGTTATTCGTACTATGCGGGGACGAGCACTCGACTGTCCGTCTTGTGCTACTTCGGACCCGAAAACCCGTCTGATTTGAAAGCACCATAGAATCGCCCGAGTTCCAGCGGAACCCGCCCCTCCGTCGCACTCGTGATCACGCTGCGCCGTGAGCGAGCGCAAGCCGTACCCCAGTGACCTGTCCGACGCCCGATGGGCCCTGATTGAGTCGACGTTGACGGCCTGGAGAAAGGCCCGCCTCGAACGCCGGCCGACGGGACAGCCGGCCAAAGCGCGGCTGGTCCGGGTGGCCAAGGGGCGGTTGTGTGCGGTGGCCAGGGCCCGGCTGGTGCTGGCCGATCCGCTTCACCTGTGGCTCCGTGCTTTCGAGGCCTGTTTCGAGATGCGGCAGGCCCTGATCGGCGCGCGCAGTGGCTGGCACGTCGAGTCGATGTTCTTCGATGCGTACGAGGACGTGCTGGAGGACGTGCTGAACACGCTCTACAGCCTGCCGTACCCGATGCCCTGGCCGCGGCTGCGGGACTCCGTCCACTTGGCCTACCGGGCCCGCTTCCAACTGGACGGCGGGTTGGACATCCAGCACCGGATGTGGTTCGAGCACGCCGACCGGGACCTGCGCACGGTGCTCGACACGCTGGCGGAACTGGGCGCGATCAAACGTGATCGGGGGATGGCCGATCCAGTGTTCCTCGATGTCGACCTCGCCGCTGAACCCGAGTTGCCCGAGGGCATGCCGCCGGAGCTCGCGGAGCTGCTGGGTGCCGCAGGGGTGACGCCTGACCCGGCGGCACAGGAGCGTGACCGCCGCCTGCGTGAAGAGCTGACTGCCGGACCGGTGGAGCTCCTCCGTCTCACCAAGCTGGGCACCCTGGCGCTACGGCAGCGGCTGTTGGCGGTCGGCCGGGACGCACCGCTGGTCGGTGAGCTTGCCCATGCCCCGGCGGCGGGCCTGCTGGGTGTGTTGGCCGACGACTACGACCCGGATGCCGCAGGCGTGGAGCTGGCCGGCTGGATCGCGGCCCGCGGCGAGCGGGATGCCGCGCTGCGGCAACTGACCGAAGCCGTACGGTCCATGCCTTTCCGGGTGCGTGCGCAGGCGATGCTCGCCGTACTGCTGACGGCGTTGCCGGACGGCGAGGGCGAGCGGCTGCTGCGGGGGCTGCGGGGCGACGCAGCGCTGGCGCCGCTCGTGCTGACCGCCCTGGCGCACCATGAGCTGCTGTCGCCCGAGGACATGACCGATGCCGAGCGTCTGCTGGTGCTGGCCGAGAACCTGCTCCAGCTCGTGGAACTGGCGGGCGGCGGGGAAGGCGTTGAGGAGGTGCTGCGTGACCAGGGCCCCGAGGCCAGGGACGCGGTTGCCGCCGCACTGAACTCCGCGCACCCGGACCGGGCCGGCCTCGAAGAGCTCGGGCAGCTCGCGGCCCGGGCACTGCGTACTCCCGCCGCCCGACTCGGCCGTGCCCGGAAGCGTCGGAGCACAGCCGGCAAGAGCGGCCGCAAGGGGCACCGCTGACCAGGGCATGACCGCCTGCTCATGAAGGCGCCGGGTGAGAACCGGCACCGGCACGGCACGGCGTCGGGCGGTGGGAAACCGGTGGACCCGGCGTCGTACGTCCCCGGAGGCGCGCTACCGTCACAGTCGTGGCCGAAGGGTGGGACGAGGACGGGCTGCGGGCCGTGCGTGGCGCGGTCCACGCTCAGGACGGGGTGGCGCTGCTTGGCGCGTTGCGTCGTGGTCCCGCGCGTGAGGTCCTGCAGTTGGCCGGCGATGGTGTGGCCGGGGCCGCGGCGCTGGGCCTGCCGACAGCCGCGGAGATGGCGGCCTCGTTTCTCGGCGCGCTCCGGGAGCGTGGCTTCCGGGGCGACGAGGAGTTGGCGGACCGGTTGCACGCGGTCATGGGCGACGCGGCGATCCCCCTCCTGCGCCCGCTCGCGGTCGATCTGGAGATGCTCGCCATGCTGCTGGAGGGCGATCCGGCTGAGTCGGGTGGCCGGATCGATCTGTCCACCGGGGAGTGCTGGCCGTCGTTCACCGACGAGTTGGGGACCGGGGTTGAGGCCGAGGAGGCGGACGATCCCGATCGGTGGTTGTACGTGCCAGCTCTGGCTGCCCGGGCCGGCTACCGGGATATGGAGCTGTTCATCGAAGGGCTCGGCGACGCAGACCTCGTGGACCGGTTGCGGATCGTCATCGGCGGAAGGGGCGCCTTTCGGCGCTTCAAGAATGTCCTCGCCGGTGACGAGCGGGCTTGGCGCCGGTACCACCGGTTCTGCGATGAGCGACAGCGTGGCCGGGCCCGCGCCTGGCTGGCCGAGGAGGGCTACTGCCCGAGTCTCCCCGTACCGCGGCGGACGGTGCGATCCTGACCCGCGCAGGAGCGGGACGAACTGGCCTTTGTACCGCAGCCGAAGGCTCGCTGAATCCGTACAGTGTGAGGCAGAGAGCGTGGGCGCTGGCCCGGGCGCCGCGATGGTCGCGGCCAACCTGGTCAGCGGACAATTGCGCCCCCGCTCCACCGGGACGGCCCCTGGATCGCGCAGGTGACGGCGATGGGAGGCCACGGGGAGGCCGGACGCCTTTGGATCAGATGGACACGACAACATGGGCCAGAACGCCGCGTGTGTTCTGATCAGCCAAAACTGGAAATGGCACCACAGGACGGAACCCGGCATCACGATCACTAGTGTCCTCGTAATGCGTAGGTCTCGGGTTCGAATCCCGAAGGCGGCTCTATGAAGACCCGGGTCTGCTCTGCTTTGACCTGGGTCTTTTTCATCAGCGGCGAGCTGACCTCTTCGCCGGACTGGTCAGCGACCGGCGCCCGCGCCGGGTAACCCCAGCGGTGTCGCGCTTGTGCATGATCCGCTCGATACGTATGTGGTTGACCCGCTGGTGCGCAGCACGGTGATCCAGCGGGCCAGGGCGTCGTCGGTGGGCGGCGCGGGCCTGTTCGCCGAACAACCACGAAGAGGAGGAGTGGTCGGTTCTGCCGTAGCCGCCGCCGCAGCTCTTCCCGCTCCGCGCTCGCCCGGCGTCCCTGACCGCAGTCGATCGTGTCCTGCCTGACTCAGTTCCGCAGACCCTCGGCGCGCTGACCTCGGTGACGGTGTTGCCGGAGGACCGGGCCAGCGCGACTCCATCACGTTTGAACTCGCATACGGGCTACTGCGGTTACTCATGCTTCCCAGCCGACACCGCTTCTTCTGGAACCTCACGTTCCAGGCTCCAGATGGTCCAACATCACGGGGAAGCTTGCGGGAAGCGGTCCACCCGATCCGGGCCGCGTCTCCAAGCCGGCGCGGTGCCTGGGGCGCCGGGGCCGCTTGTCCTCCGAGGAAGCGGGGAGTTGAAGCTGTTGCGCGGGACGAGGTACTCGAACAACGCCAACGCCCGCGTGAATGGGCTGAGTTGGGCCGCCAGCGCGTTCATCTGGGCATCCTGACGGGCGATCACCTCAGCCTGGTGCCGAGTAGGCGCGATCGGCTCCTCGTGCGACAGCGAATCCGGCTCCCGGCACATCCTGATCCGACCGTATCGAGCGGCGTGGCAACGCGCCAGGAGCATCACGCGCCGTCACATCGGCCTTACCACCTTCACTCTGCGATTACTAGCGGAATGTTTGCCTCAAGCCCCTGCGTAAACTCTAGTGAAAAGTGAGGGATTGTGGCTCTGGACAGCGATCAAGCTGCGGAGCTAGGCTCTTGTTGGCCATTATCAAGGAACCTCGAACTGGCGCGAACTGGTTCGCTGTGAATCCATGCTGCGCCGATGTCGCCTCAGCGTGCCGATTCACGTGTGCAGTGCTGATGGACATCGGCTGGTCGGCAGGAAAGGATGCTAATTGCTGGGCCCGTATGAAGCGCTGAAAGATGGCCGTATTCGGTTCAGAGGTAACCGAGTTCATGACTGTATCGACGATGTGAGAAAGCTCGAGGTGCCGGTCTCGAAGTTTCAGAGACGAGTACAGGATCTCGCAAGTGACAAGGCGTTTGCGAGCATCTCGAGGATTAATCACCGTGTTTTCTCGGCCGCGCATTCATATTTTTCGGGACGCGGTGCGCTGTTCACCCTCCTGCCTCTCGTCACGCGCATGATCTCGTCGCCGGGCGCGGTGTACGGGAAAGAAGCGATCAGCTATACGTCGGACACTTCTCCTGTCACTCTTTCATGGTTCGATCTGCCGGATTCGGCGTTTCTCTCCGAGTCTTCGCAGATTTACCTTGAATTGGCGCTGGCTCAGCCGGGGGTGGAGGAAGTGTACAGCGTTTACAACTCCTTCCGGCTGGAGGAAAGTGATTTCTCCCATCTCTCGGAGTTTCACCACATCGAGTTCGAGGGAAGAGTATCGCAGGAATCCAATCTGTCCTGCGCAATCGGGCTGATATCGCATCTTCTGAACGAGCTCCTCGAGAACGAGGAGGAGGCTCTTGCGTACTTCCTGCCCGCCGACAGGCTGACCGAGTTGGCGTCACTGACGTCTCCTTCGGCTTACACCCACCTGACCCTCCGCGAAGCACTTGACCTTCTTCACGAGGACACGGGCGACAACCGGTTCCGTAACTTCACCACGGACGGTACGTTCGGCAGCTGGGAAGAGATCCGGCTGACCTGGATCTGCGGTGGCCCTGTGACGGTGAGTCAGTACCCGTTGCTTGAGGTGCCGTTCTACCATGCGGAGAACCGGGACTCGAATCCCAGGACCGCCAACAACGCGGACATCATCTGGCCGGGCTACCGGGAGATACTCGGCAGCGGTGAACGTATCGGCGGGAGTGATGAACTCGCCGCCAAGGCAGAGACCTTCCAGCTTCCGCCCCAGGACTACGCGCCGTATTTGGAGACCCGGGAGCTCGACGACTGGCGTCGCAGTTCAGGATTCGGCCTCGGCTGGGAACGATTTGTCCAGGGCGTGTTGGAGATGCCGGCGATCTGGGACGTGTGCCACTTCCCGCGAACGCATTCGACTCTCAAGCCCTGATCGTTCATCAAGAAGCAAGAATTTAACGGGAGGATCGCCGCTCATGGCTCTTATTGACGATGACAGGTTCGAGGAGTTCTTCGAGCCGTACGCCAAGAATGTGGACAACTTCTACAAGGCTTCGTACTGGCGGCTCTGCGACGAGATCATACGTGAGCTGATACGGCGTCACCTTGACGTACAGCCGGGCGATCACATCCTGGACGCCGGCGGTGGCACCGGACGCTGGGCCAAGTGGTGTGTGCGCGAGCTCGGTACGCGGGTCACCGTCGCCGACAGGTCACGCAACATGCTGGACCAGGCCGCGAGGAGCCTCGCAGAGGCGCAGGACGCGGCGCTCGCCGAGAAGGTCGAGCTGCTGGGCTGCGACATCGAGGACGCCCCGGAAATTCACGACGACACCTTCGATGGTGTCATCAGCATCTACAACATGCTCAGCTTCAACACCGATCCCGGCCGGGCATTCGCCACGATGCACCGGGCTCTCAAGCGGGGGAAGCACGGCCTGATCATGGGCCAGGGTTTGGCCAACGCCCTTGCTTCGAAGTTCAATCGGGACCTCGCGTCCCCGGACGAGATTCGCAAGCTCGGTGAGACTTCGATCGTTCAGTGGGCACCGCACGTTCCCCCGCTCCGGGTTTTCTCCGCCGCCGATCTCACGGAGCTGGCGACGAAGGCGGGCTTCGAGGTACGTGGTGTCTTCGGGGTCACCAGCCTCGTGCAGCCCGGGCCCGAGGACTTCACCTACCCCTACGACAAGATGAGCGACATCTCCCGCTTGTTGGACGACCCTGCTGGCTTCGAGGCCGCTCTGGAGCAGGAACTTGCCAGGAACGGGCAGCCCGGATGGGCCGACCGCGGGGTGAACCTGATGGTTCATGTGTACAAGCCGTGACGGAGCCGTACACATACCTGGCGCAGGTCTACGACGGGTGGACTGCGGAGAACCAGTACGAGGAGTGGTGCGACTTCGTCGAAGAAGAGTGGCGCTCCGGCCCGTTGGAGGTCCGTGACGTTCTCGAGCTGTGCTGCGGGACCGGCACCGTCCTGCAGCACCTGGCTGGGCGCGGATATGCCGTCACCGGTCTGGACCGCTCTGCGAACATGCTGGAGCGCGCGAAGGAGAAGCTCGGCCCGTCGGTTCCGCTCGTCCGGGCCGAACTTCCCGAAGTGCCCGTCGAAAACTCCTTCGACGCAGTTCTCTGTGTCTTCGACAGCGTGAACTACCTGTGCGACGAGGCCGCTGTGCAGGAGACCCTGCGTTCGGTGCATGGGGTGCTGAGACCGGGCGGCAGCTTCATCTTCGACGTCAACTCGTACCGCAAGCTGAGCGAGCTGTTCGGTTCCTCGCACTACGGCGATGATCTGGACGACTTTGCGTACGTCTGGCGGAACAGGTTCGAACCGGACACGTCCTGCTGCGACTTCCTGATCACGTTGTTCGTCCGCTCGCCGGACGGCACCTATGCCCGGTACGAGGAGCACCACCGGCAACGTGCCTACGAGCGGTCCCACATGGCGTCGCTCGCGAAGAGCGCGGGGTTCTCCGGCGTAGAGGTCTATGACGACTACAGCCGGCGGCAAGCGGGTCCGGAAACGGCGAGAGAGACGTGGGTCCTCACCAAGACCTTGGGAGGGTGAGGGGTGGCCGGCACTTCGAGCGCAGCAGGTCGTCCTGCCCGGCCGCCGGCCCTTCGGCCGGGGGACGTCATCGGGGTCGTCAGCCCGTCCGGTCCCGGCGCCCCTGTAGCGCCGGGGCGGTTCGGCCGCGCGGTCCACGCCCTGAAGGACATGGGGTTCGAGGTCAGAGCGGGCTCGCGGACCTGGAGCACCGGTGACAGCGCGGGCACGCCGCAGGAGCGTGCAGCCGAGATCAACGAGTTCCTCCGCGATCCCGATGTACGGGCGGTCATCGCGACTATCGGGGGGCACACGTGCAACGCGATCCTGCCACTGGTCGACTACACCGCGCTCCGTGAGCAGCCCACGATCCTCGTCGGCTACAGCGACATCACGGCGCTGTTGCTCGCCTGCGTCGCCAAGTCGAATGTCGTGACCTTCCACGGACCGACGGTGATGGCGGAGTTCGGAGAGTTCCCGGCCCCTCTCTCGTACACCCGGGACTCTTTCCTCACCACCTTGACCCGGCCCGTCGCCGCTGGCCTGTTCCGGCAGCCCACGGAGTGGAGTGACGAATTCCTGCTCTGGGACTCCGAGGACGGCCGAGCACGGTCGCTCAACACCTGTCGGCCCCCGGCATGGCTCGTAGGGGGAAGCGGCGCCGGACCGCTGCTCGGCGGCAATCTCGACACTTTGTCCATCCTGGGTGGCACCGAGTACCTGCCCGACTTCCGCGGTGCGGTCCTGCTGTGGGAGACCTGCGCCACCTCCCTCGCCAGGATCGACCAGCTTCTGACACACCTGGAGATGCTGGGCGTCATGGACGATCTGGCGGGGATGGTCGTGGGCCATGGGTTCCGGGCTTCCCCGGAGTTCGAGGGTGAGCTGCACACGCATTTGGCCGAGCGATACGCCGATCGCGGGTTCCCCGTCGTCGCGGGTGTGCTGGCCGGCCACTGCGACCCCATGCCGACCCTGCCACTGGGGTGCCGAGTCGCCCTGGACTCGGGGCGCCGCGTGATCGAGGTGATCGATGCCGCTGTTGGATGACGAGGTCAGCGCGTGCGTGGCGCGGCTTCTCGGCGAGAACGGGTTCACACGACTGCTCGCGGTGCCGTCCTTCCCGGTCGGCAGCCCGCAGGGCTTTCACTATCCGCTCCGGACCGAGATGTCGGACGGCAGCGAGTGGTATCTGCGCTCCTGGGGCACCGACTTCCGGACCGTGAGCAGGGCATGGCTTCGCGGGGGCCTCACCGCTGCCTTCTCGCTCGGCTGGGCGGTCCTGCCGGAAGGGCAGACCGACCGGCTGCTCATGATCGAAGCCTTCGGCACGGACGCTTCCGCGGCGGACAGCCTCCAGAAGCGGGCCCTGGGCCTAGTCGAGCCCTATACGTGCCGGTCAGCCGTCGCGGAGAGCGAGCAGTGGGATCACGTGAGGCTGCGCATCGCGGCGCTGCTGCGCTCGGACCCAATTCACAGCCCGGACGGGAGTGCTCTTGGTGATCAGTGACGCCTACCTTCGTACGCTGGAAGCTGCCCGGTTCGTGATGCCCGGCTCCTACGGCCGGGGGATCCCGGTGTGGCAGGACGCCGGTCTCCGGGCTGCTCGCCGCCTGGTGTCGGCTTTTGAGTCGGCTCTCGGACAATGGTGGACACCCCGCGTCGTTGAGCACCCCTTCCTCATGCCCGCCGCCGAGTACAAAGAGGTCTTCGGCGACTACACCAATGTCTACGAGACAACGGTCCCCGAAGCAGGCGGGTCATATGTGCTCGCCCCCGACAACATGCCGGCCAGTGTCGGACTGTTGCGCAAGCACGGGGGTGACGAGCCTTTGGTGGCTGTCGGAGGGCTGTTGCGCGTGCTGCCGGGCGGGGCTCAGCCGCTCTTTCGCGACCGGCACATCTGGCCCGCCGTCCAGGTGACGCATCTTGTCAGCGAACAGAGCGCTGTTGCGGAGCTGGAGCGGCATCGGCTCGCGGTCGCACAGCTGCACGAGATGCTCTGCCTCCCCGTGATGACGGTGCGCACCGGGAGCCTTGCCTCCTACGGCAGGACGACCTATCTGACGGTCAGTTGCCTGCCTGACGGGCGGCCCACGGTCACGGCCACGCTCTACGTGATGTCGGGCCGCTACCGAGACAGACTGCCCACTGACTCCGAGGTGATCGATGTCGGGTTCACCGGAAAACTCTTGGCTCTCGTGGCCCTGCACCACCGGGACGCCTTCGGGCTTGTCCTCCCCTCGGTCCTTGCTGAGACGCAGGTCGGTCTTCTCGTCGAGGAGGAGGACCGACAGAGCCAGAAGTGGCTGACGGCCCAAACCCAAGCCGGGGTCCGGGTCCGCCCGATGCACTCCGCACCACCGCCGTACGCCCGCCGGCGGGCGGAGCGACGTCTGCTCCGGCAAGGTGTCCCGCTCATAGTCGGCGTACGAAATGAAGCTCTCCGCATGGCCCGCAGGTACCCGCTGTGCCGGTCAGATCTCCCCGCCCTTCCGGAGTCACGGGTGCTGCACGGCGAACTCACCGCACACGATGACCGGCTCAGACGGATCTCCGCCGCCCGCTTCTCGGCTGGGCTGAGGGAGGCAGGGCGTCTGGTCGCGCGCTGTGACAGATGCGCCGAGGCGAACGGAGAAGAGATCTTCGGCTGGGCCGTTCCCGAGACGGGGGCGCCCTGCGACGCATGTGGAGCACCGGGGAGCGAAGTCCTTCTGGGCGGACGCTTCTACTGAATGCAAGTGTGATGGGAAGGAGAGCGACATGAGATCGCTGCGCGATTCGAATGAAGTGCGCGACGACCCGGATGCATTGGCGGAACGGCTTCGTGAGGAGGGTTATGTCTATCTGCCCGGCGCTCTCGACCGGGCCCGTGTGGAAGCCGTTTCCGCTGACCTTCGGGCCGCGCTGCACAGGGTCGGCTGGCTGGACGAACCCGGTACGACGCGGGTGCGTGCCCGCGATCGCAAGTTCACCGGCGAGTCACTGAGCGGGGGATACGCTGCGCTGCAGAGCGTCGAGTCGTTCCATGCGCTGGCGCATGACCAGGTTCTTCTTGACATCACCTCCGGGCTCATCGGCGGTCCTGTCTTTTGCCATCCGGCGCATGTCGGCAGGGTCGCGTTTCCCGTTGACGGTCCGGCGGGCTTCTTCACCAGGCCGCACCAGGACTTCTCGGTCCTTCATGTCACCACGGACGTGCTCACGATCTGGATCCCGTTCACGCCCTGCTCGGGCGACCACCAGGGACTGTGCATCCTTCCCGGCTCGCACCGGGAGGGGTTCCGGGTCCCGGACCCCACGATGGGCGGCGCGCGTCCCCTGTATATGCGCGAAGAACCCCAGGATCCGCGGTGGGCCACGGCCGACTACCAGCTCGGTGACATCGTCGTCTTCCACAGCCTCACGGTGCATGGATCGATGGCCAACCTCAGCGACGCTGTCCGTCTGTCGGCCGACATTCGGTACCAGCTGCCCACAGATCCGATACGTCCGGAGTTCCTTCACCCACATGGATGGCCGCGCACTCCCGACTGGCCGGAGCTGACACAGGGGTGGACGTCGCAGCGGTGGATATCAACTCCCGCAGATGTTCCGCAGATACCTACGCCGCCCGGTCTCGACTACCTGGAGATGCTGCAGCAGATCGAGCCTCCACCGTCGCGCATTCTTTCCGGCTCATGAAGGGCCACCTGATCAAGACGGGAAGGTCCGTGTCAGACCTGTACCTTCAACCCGCGGTCGGCACCACGATCGAGCCGGAGGCCATTGCAGAACTGTGTACGCGCCTTCGCGCACCGGACTGCCCGCCGCAGGGCATCGTCCAGCTCGGCGAATGGGAGCTGGAATACCGGCACGCCAGGGCGTTCGCGTACACCGTTGAACTACTGTTCCGAGACGGTATCTACGATCTCGACGGCCTGGCGCGGTCTGGCGTCATCCTTGACGGCGGCGCCTGGCTCGGGCTCAGCGTGCTGCGCTTCCGCTCCCTGTTCCCTGATGTGCTGATCCATGCCTTCGAGCCCGATCCGGCGCTGTTCGAGGTATTGACGAGGAACTTGGAGCGCAACGGAATACGGAACGTGGAGGCGCACAATGTGGCCCTCGCCGACCGTGAGGACGAACTGGAGTTCCTCGCCACCGGAACCGACGCCGGAAGCCTGTGTGTCCGGGCGCGTGAAGGCCACCTCACGAGAGTGCCGACCCGTGTGCTGAGCGATTTTGTGTCGTCACCCGTCTCGCTGCTCAAGCTCAATGTCGAGGGGTCCGAGTGGGACGTCATCGACGAGCTTGGTGACCGCCTCGCTCTCGTGGACCAAGTCCTCATCGAGTACCACGGATTCAACGAACTGCCGCAGACGCTCCACCGCATTCTCGGTCGCCTCGACGAGTACGGATTCACCTACATCGTCAGTCATTTCGACGAGCGGAACCATGCCTGTGTGCCTCCACTGAGGCTCACCGCCGACTTCCGGTACTTCCTGCTGATCTATGCCCGCAAGCTCGATACCGCGAAATGAGGTGATCATGGATGGGACTCTTCTCCGACCATCAGCCCATGTTCGTCGAGGTTGAGACGACCACGTACTGCAACCGACGGTGCACCTACTGTCCCAACAGCATGTTCGACCGCGGGCTGCGGAAGAACGAGGTGCAGATGCCCGAGGACCTGTTCCACAAAATCGTGCAGGACCTGGGACGCAACCACTTCTGCATGCAGTTCAGCCCGCACAACTACGGCGAACCACTGGCCGACCCGCGTATGCCGCACCTTCTCGAGATGGCCAGGCACGAGATGCCGAAGGCCCGTATCGCCCTTTACACCAACGGCGACTTCCTCACACCTCAGCTCTTCGAGAAGCTCACCCCCTCCGTCGACGCCTTCGTCATCACCCAACACGGCGAGAAGATGCCACCCGGTGTCAAGGAGATATTCGACGAGTCCGGGGGTTCCCATCCGAAGATCCGCTACAAGACCGCGCAGATGATCAAGGCGAACGCCTCCAACCGGGCCGGGCTCATCCCCATGCAGATCAAGCGCCGCGAGGCATGCGGCGTGGTGATGAACGAGTTGCACATCAATGCCCACGGCCAACTCATCCTGTGCTGTGAGGACTTCCTTGCCCAGAAGGTCTTCGGGAATATGAGGGACATGACGATCGAGGAGGCCTGGTCCTCGGAGGAGCGTCTGCGGGTGCACCGGGGCAATGTCCGTGGCGACTTCACGTTGGATCAATGCGCCACCTGTGGCCACGGCCGGATCACATGATCTCCGGCGTTTCGTACGAGCGAGTGGTGGCCCTGTCGCCGCATTTCGACGACGCGGTGCTGTCCGTCGGCGGCTTGCTCGGGGACCTGGCCGGCCGGACCCTCGTCGTCACCGTGCACGGCGGCTCTCCCTCGGACGACGCCCCGTCCGACTGGGATCGGCTGTGCGGGTTCGCATCCGCCACCGCTGCGTCGTCGGCCAGAGGGCGGGAGGACCGGGTCGCCTGCGGCGTCATCGGTGCGGAGTGCGCGCATCTGCCTCTCCCGGACGGCGCCTATGGCGCACCCGCGTCCGTCGACGCGCTGACGGACGCGTTGCGGGCGCATGTCACCGAGGACACCCTGGTGCTCGTCCCGGCCGGCGTCTGCCGCCACGCGGACCACCACCGCACCAGGGACACGGCTCTGAAGACGCTGGCGGAGATGGGCGTGGGCCAGGTGTGGCTCTACGCCGACCAGCCCTACGCGAGCAGGTCGGGCCACTGGGGCGGGCCCGGCGCGGAAACGCTGGCCGATGAGGTGTGGAGGGAACGCATGGCCTGGGTCGTCGAGAATTTCGGCCTTCCAGAAGCCAGGACTCTGCGCCTCACGGCGGAGGCTTGGGCGGTGAAGCACCGAGCGATCCTGGCGTACGCGTCACAGTTGGGTCCGCTCGCCACGTACGCCGGCCATTTCCTCGCCTTAGACGGGCCCTTGCGAACAGAAATGATCTGGCGGGTGGGACTGCGGCCTACGCCCTCGTCCCCCGGCGAAGCGGAAAGAGAAGGCAGGGCGTGAACATCTTCTTCTACTGGTCCGGTCAGGAATTCGACTTCAGTCATTTTCTCGCCGTCGCGTCTGCCGCGCGTCACGCGCCGGGCGCGGACGTCGTCGTGGTGGTGGACGAGCGGCCGGTGGACAACGTTCATTTCGAACGAGTCCAGCGACTCCCCGGCGTGACGGTGGAGCCGTTGAGCCTCGGCTCGCTGGTGTCGCCGGAGTTGCGACGCCTCTACCCGCGCCTGCGGTTCGTGGCGCACCGCTCGGACCTCGTGCGGCTTGCCCTGCTGGAGAAGTACGGGGGGTTGTATCTCGACACCGACACCCTGACTGTTCGTGACCTCAGCGGAACGCCCGAGGTCCTCCTGCTCGAGGACGGCAAGATCGTCTACTTGGGCTGCTTCGCCCTCCCGGCGGGACACCCCGTCCTGGCCACCATGCTGACGGCGCTGGAGGCCATGCCGGAGGCCGATCTGGATGTCCACCAGAGCATCATCTACACTTGGACACATATCGTGCGCGATCACTCACCAAAAGTGACCTTCGGCGATCTTGGCGCTTACATCCCCGTGCACTGGAAGAGCTGGGAGCGTGTATTCACCGAGCGCCTTCCGGTGGACGGCATCCGCATCTTGCACCACTACGGCCACTTCAGTCACCGGTACACGCGTACGATGGACGAAGCGTGGATCCACCGTAATGACTGCCTGTTCAGTGACCTCGCACGGCCCCTGCTGAGCGACCTGCACGCCCTGGGATGGTAGGGCGCGTGCGCGGATATCCTGTCTCCGGCGTGCGGAGCGGCGAGATAGTCTACCAGTAGGGAAGCGTCGGGCGACCGGCGAACTGCGGACAGTTGTGAGGGCAAAGTGAGCACCAGCAGTTTCATCTCGGCCACGATTCCATACGTGAATTCCCGGCCCCACCTCGGGCATGCGCTGGAGTACGTTCAGGCAGACTGCTTTGCGCGCTTGCAACGCCTACAGGGACGTGATGTCTACTTTCTCACGGGCTCGGACGAGAACAGCCTGAAGAACGTTCTCGCGGCTGAGCAGGAAGGAATTCCTACGCAGGAGCTCGTCGACCGGAACGTCGTTTTCTTCCAGGAGATGATCGAACGGTTGGAGCTGAGTCAGGATCAATTCATCCGGACGAGCGTCGACCCGCGCCATATCGCGGGCGCAACTCGGATCTGGGAATTGATCGCCGCCAGCGGGGACATCTACAAGAAGTCCTACGAGGGGCTGTACTGCGTCGGCTGCGAGCAGTTCTACGTGCCTTCCGAGCTGGTGGACGGTAAGTGCCCGGAGCACCACGTTGCGCCGGAGCGGGTCAGTGAGGAGAACTACTTCTTCCGGCTCTCCCGCTATCAGGATCAGCTTCTGGACGTCCTCAGGAGCGGCGAGCTTCAGGTGGTTCCCAAGAGCCGTTACAACGAAGTCGTGAGCTTCGTCGAATCCGGCCTCGCGGACATCAGTATTTCCCGTTCCACTGATCGTGCGCGGGGCTGGGGCATCCCGGTACCGGGCGATCCGAGCCAGGTGATCTACGTCTGGATCGACGCCCTCACCAACTACATCACCGCGCTGGGATGGGCCGAGGGGGACGACCTGTACAAGCGTTACTGGGAGGACGCGGACTCCCGCACGCACGTCCTCGGCAAGGGCGTCACGCGCTTCCACTCCGTCTACTGGCCGGCGATGCTGATGTCGGCCGGTCTCCCGCTGCCCACGGACACGTTCGTGCACGGTTACATCACGGCCAACGGGCAGAAGCTCAGCAAGTCGCTGGGGAACGCCATCGATCCCATGACGGTGATC
Source organism: Streptomyces phaeolivaceus (assembly GCF_009184865.1). Taxonomy (NCBI): domain Bacteria; kingdom Bacillati; phylum Actinomycetota; class Actinomycetes; order Kitasatosporales; family Streptomycetaceae; genus Streptomyces; species Streptomyces phaeolivaceus. Next base: position 6,172,094 of record NZ_CP045096.1, read on the forward strand.
GACAAGTACGGCATCGACGCGGTGCGGTACGCGTTGCTCGCGGATCTCTCGCCGATCGAGGACGGAGATTTCAACGAGGAGCGGCTCGTCATGCGGTACACCACCGATCTGGCCAATGGCCTCGGAAATCTGGTGAGTCGTGTGGCCAGCATGGTCGGGCGTTACCGGGACGGTGTGATTCCGCAGGCCGCGGGCGAGCTGACGGACGATGACAAGCGGCTTGCCCGACAGGCCAAGGACAGTGTCGAAGGGGTGCAGGCGGCGATGAGCCGTTACGACCACCGTGACGCGCTGACGCACGTGGGCAATCTGATTCGTGCTTCGAACGCCTATGTGGACAACAACGCGCCCTGGCACCTTGCCAAGGCCGTGGCCGCGGGAGACGAGACGGCGTCCGCCCGTATGGACACCGTGTTCCTGTATCTCGCGGGGGCCATCCGCCAGGTGGGCCTGCTGATGTTGCCCTTCCTGCCGACGTCCGCCGAAAAGATCCTCAAGGTGCTGGGTGAGGAGAGCCACCGCCTCGTCGAGCCGTCGGCCTGGCTCGACGGCCTCGCGGGCAGGCCGATGGAGCGGCCCCTGCCGATCTTCCCCCGACTCGACGTGGTGGCCTGACAGTTATGTCGGATCTGGTGGACATAACCACCACTTCGGTAGGCCGCGACACGTTGCTCACCACGTACGGCAGCTTCTTCGAAAATGTCTCGTACAGCGGTTCATACCGCGTTGTGGTGACCGTCGACCCCGCATACGGAGTCGAGGAGGATGAAGTCGGGGAGGTCTTGCGGTTCCTCGATGATCTGCCGAAGCGGTATCCCCAGGTCCGCGAGGTCGTGGTAGAGCGGCTACCGAAGCAGATCGGTCTGCAGGGCGCGCTGTCCCTTCTTTTCGCGCATGCCAAGACTCCGGTCGGAGTGCATGTGGAAGACGACTGGAGGTTCACCGCGCCCGTGGATCTGGACGCGCTGATCTCCGATCTGTACGCGCAGGACAGTACCCAGATCGTGCTGACGAACTCGCATGTGGCAAGAGGCGGAACCTTCGAGCGCCCCGACGAGGTGCAGGAGGTCGCCGGGACTTCGGGCCGTCTGCTCCGGCTGAACAGGTCGAGCTGGGCGGCGCACTATCTGCCGCTGTGCCCGCATCTCCATCGAACGGACCGGTGGGCACCGACCGTCGCGAAGGCTCTGGCGCTCACCGACGGCCTGCAGTGTCCGGACGAGCGGGTGCGCGAGAGGGTCCTTGCCGAGCAGGCGAGAGACCGGCACAACGTGCTGTGGACGCGTGACGTCGTTGCCGAGGATCTGGGCCGCGAGTGGCTGGTCAGGCGTGCCCGCTACAAGGCCATCACCGCGGAGCATGCGGGGGAGGCCGAGACCGGGAGCGTGACGCGGAAATCCGGCGACGAGCCTCTGGAGCTGAAGCGTTCGGCCGGCCTGAGATCCCGGGCCGAGGGGCTGATCCCCGGCATGACACAGACATTCCAGAAGCGCCCTGAGAACTTCGCCGACGGCGAGTACCCCGTGTACGCGGAGCGCGGCCGGGGATCCATTCTGTGGGACGTCGACGGAAATGCCTACGTGGACTTCGTCATGGCGCTCGGCGCGGCCTCACTGGGCTATGACCATCCAGCGATGAGCAATGTCATCCGGGAGCGGCTCGGCCGCGGGGTGCTGCTGTCGCTTCCGGCGCAAACCGAAATCACCGCGGCTGAAGAGCTGGTACGCGCGGTGCCCGGAGCCGAGATGGTCCGATTTCTCAAGACCGGCGCGGAGGCATGCGCGGCTTCCTTGCGCCTTGCCCGGCATTTCACCGGACGGGATCATGTCCTTTTGGCCGGGTACCATGGCTGGCACGATCAACTGGGTGGGCCCAGCGCGGGCGTCCCGGTCAGCGCTGCCCGACTCGGTGAGCGCTTCACTCTGGACAGCCCTGACGACGACGTGCGCTTCCTCGCGGCGGTACGTGAGCGTGGTGAGCAGCTCGCGGCCATTGTGCTGAGCACGCCGTACCACCGTGTGCTCAGTGCGGAGTTCCTCGATGAACTCCGCGCAGCCTGCGATGAGTTGGGTTGCCTGCTGGTGCTTGACGAGATCGTCACCGGATTTCGACTCGCTCCTGGGGGGTTCGGCCAGTTCCGCGGCGTACGCGCAGATATTCTCTGCTTTTCCAAGGGGATCGCGGGCGGGATGCCCTTGGCGGCGGTTGCCGGTCCACGGCATCTCATGGACAAGTTCGCCGAGCTCAGGGTCTCCACGACCTTCGGCGGTGAACTTCTTTCCCTGGAAGTCATGAAGGTGGCACTGCGGGAGTATGCGCGGACCGACTACTACCGGCACATCGCGGCGCTCGGGCGACAGTTGCGGGAGGGCGTCAACGGGCATGCGGTGCGGCTGGGATTCGGCGACATCATGACCGGCTACGACCCGATGCCGTGCTTGCGCTTCGACAACGACTCCGCGGTACACAATCGAATCGCCCGGCAGTTCCTGGCGGAGATGGCGCGTCGGGGCTTCCTGCTGCGACGTGACGTCAACTTCATCTCCGCCACCCATACTTCGGCTCAGATCGATGACGCGGTGTCGGCCTCGGCCGAGGCGCTCGGTGCGCTGGCCGGTTGATGAACTGGCGCACGACATATCGCCTGTACCAACGCCATGAGTATCGTCCGGCGCGGTATGGCATGTTTCTTCCTTAGCCCGCCCACCCTTCGTCAGAGGGAGTGACCCTGGTGACAACGCGGCACGTCGTTCGCTGGACCGAGGCCGGTGAAGAGTGTTCCGCTCGGTGGTTTTCCGAGAGCGGAGAACCACCCCAGCGGGTGGTCATCGCGGATGACCGCATGACACCTGACAACGCCTACCGTTTGGCCCACGAGGGCACCGCGATGCTGTGGCGAGGAGATTTCCGGAACGCTCGCCAGTTGTTTGGGGAGTTGAAGCTGCGGGCGGACCATGCGTTGGGGCGCGTGAGCCTGAGCAGGTCGTCGACCGAGGCGTTCCGCCAGTATCGCCAGGCGAAGTCCGAACGCGCGCATGTGCTCGGCATGTTGCTGATCCCGTTCGAGCGGAACAGCGTCATACCCCTGCCAGGGGCGCCCGATGTGCGGCAAGCCTGCACGGAGGCGTACGGCCCGGGAGACGAACCGTTCGTGGCCTCACTCCGCGATGTGCTGCAGGCGCTCTGGGCGCACGATCAACGCCGTAAAGGCTTCGAGGTTCCGTCGCTCGGAGACCGCATACATCCGCATTTCGGGGTGTTCACTCCAGTGCGGCGGGACGAGTACCTGGACTTGGTGGCCGAGGCACCGTTGCCCTCACGGACGACGGCGTTCGACATCGGCACGGGAACCGGCGTGCTCTCCGCGCTCCTGGCCCGCCGGGGCGTCAAGCGCATCGTGGCCACAGATCAGGAGCCGCGCGCCTTGGCTTGTGCGAGGGAGAACCTGGATCGACTGGGGCTGGCCGACCGGGTCGAACTCCTGCGAGCGGACCTCTTTCCCCCTGGCCGAGCGGCGCTCGTGGTGTGTAATCCGCCATGGGTTCCGGGGCAGCCCGGCTCTCCCGAAGAGTGCGCGACATATGACCCCGAAGGCCGCATGCTAAGCGGCTTCCTCAGCGGTCTGGCGGCGCACCTGGAGCCGGGCGGTGAGGGCTGGCTGGTCATTTCGGACTTCGCCGAGCACGTTGGGCTGCGACCGCGCTCCGAACTGCTGGCGAACTTCGATGCCGCAGGGTTGAAGGTCGTAGCGCGGACGGACGCCAGGCCGAAGATTCCCCGTGCCTTCGACAGCACCGATCCCTTCCATGAGGCACGCGCCGTCGAAGTGACGTCGCTCTGGCGTCTCACCGTCCGCTGAGTAGCGCGCGCAAGCGTCGGAGGTAGCGAAGCGATGAATGTGCCGAGTGCGCCACCGCCACCGCGGCAGGCGCCCATGGCAATCAACCGGGTGGAATGGACGGCACTGCCGCACAAGTCTCGTCTCGCCATTGAGGACCAACTCGGATCACCGGTTGTCGCCGCGGAGACTCAGCGCGGCGGTTTCTCGCCCGGTATGGCCGCCATCGTGCGCTGTGCCGACGGTTCCCGGTACTTCATCAAAGCAGTGAACCCCGACCTCAATCCCGTATCGCCGCGGCTGTACCGGGACGAGGCCCTGTTTTCGGCCGCACTGCCGAACGGAATGCCCGTACCGCGTCTGAGGCATGTCTATGACGACGGCGACTGGATCGCCCTCGTCTTCGACGCGATCAACGGAAGGATGCCCGAACTTCCTTGGAGACCTGCGGAGGTTCAGCGCCTCATGGAGACGATTCAGAGCCTGAGCACCACTCCACTCGCCGGTGAGCTGACCGGTTTGCCCTCCGTTCCGGATCGTCTTCAACACAGCTTCGGCGCCTATCGCCGGCTGGCGAACACACCGCAGAACCTCACCGTCTGGGAACGAGGGAACATCGACCGATTGGCCGCGGCGGCCGAGTCGGCGCTGGAGCCCATGGCCGGCGACTCCCTCGTGCATCTCGATCTGCGTGCGGACAACATCGTTCTGGCCCACGACGGGGGCACGTACATAGTCGACTGGTCCTGGGCCTCATCCGGCGCGTCATGGCTGGACAAGGTCTGCTTCCTCGTGAATGTCGCAACATACGGGGGCGACGCCGAGCGCTTTCTCCGCGGCGACCAGTTCCTCGCGTCCGTGCCCTCGGACCACGTCACCGCCTTCCTCATCGGATTGTGCGGGATGTGGACCGAAGCCGTCGCCGCACCCCCACCGCCCGGACTCCCCGCCTTGCGTGACTTCCAGCGTCTTGAAAGAGACGCCACTCTCGCGTGGATCCGCTCCCGTACGGGATGGAACTGACGATCCCGCAGCGCCACTGTCACCACGAACTTGACGATGCACAGGAACAGGAGAGTCAGCGAATGAGGGAGATCCTCGTCTCCGTCCATGGCAACAGCCTCGACGTCGCTCCCAGGCTGGTGGTCGTCGACACGGTCACGGCCACCGCCCGTGAGGCCCCGTTTTGGCTGCCGCCCGGATTCCAGCGATACATGGGGCTGGGTACCAGCGGTGGGCGGATACACATCCTCGCGGTGACTTTCGACGACCGGACCTCGCTGGTCACCGTCGACAGGGCCAGTGACGAGGTGGAACTCTCGCCCCTGCCAGGGGTCATGGACGGACACAGCGTGCTTGCCGTCGACGGTGAGCTCTACGCCGTCTCATCGGGGACGGACGAACTGGTGCGGTTCCCACTCTCCGACGGACGCGCGCAACCGGGGCGGCAGACAGCATGGCGCGCGAGCGACGTGGGGCGCGACACACACCACATGAACAGTCTTCTCCGGTTGGACAACGGGCACATGGTGGTGTCCGCCTTCGGGGAAACACCTACGGGGGCCAGGGCCGATGCCCACGACGGCTACATCTTCGATGTGACCGGCAACCGTCCCTTGGCCACCGGCATTCATCATCCTCATTCCGTCACGGAACGAGGCGGCCTCCTGTACTACTGCGAGTCCGGAAGCGGCAGATTCTGCTCTGAGAAGGGCAGCATCATCAACCTCGATGGTTATGTCCGTGGAGTCTGCTGGCTTTCGGACGATCTGGTATGCATCGGCACCAGCGCCGGGCGTGCCGCAGACAGGAGGGGGCACTACGAGGCCGATGACTGCGCCGTGTGGATCGTGGATGTGAACTCGGGCGCCGTTGTCACCCGCATCCCACTGAAGGAATTCGGCCCTGAGATATACGACATCGTTCTCTTGTAGACCTGTGGAGGTCCCTCAGTGGTAACGCGCACACCCGATGACGCCGAGGCTCCATCGGTGACGTTCTCCAGGGAGTACTTCGACCGCCGCTATACCCGGGACTCCGATCCCTGGGGTCTGGCGACCAAGTGGTATGAACGCCGGAAGTACGCGTTGACCGTCGCGTCACTGCCGAAAGCGCACTACAGGAATTGCTTCGAGCCTGGCTGCTCGATAGGCGAACTCACCCGCTTGCTCGCCCCACGTTGCACGCGTCTGCTGGCCGTCGACTTCGCGGACAGCGCTCTGGAACAGGCCCGTGCGGCTGTCCGCGAGTTCGCGCATGTCGAAGTCAGACAGGCGACATTGCCCGAACAACTTCCCGGGGACACTTACGACCTCATCCTCGTGAGCGAATTTCTGTACTACCTGTCCAGCGAAGACCTCGATCGGATGCTGGACGCCCTGGTCGACCGGATGGAAACCGGGGGCGATCTGGTGGCGGTCCACTGCCGAGCCACCGATCGCCGCCATGGTTACGACGGTTTCAATGTGCACTCTTCGATCGAGGCGCGAGTGGAGTTGGAGAGACTCGTACACCACGAGGACGAGGAGTTCGTGCTGGACGTGTTCCGTCGGCTGCCGTCTTCCCTTGACGGGACGTCGGGTGATGGATCGTGACGTCGTCCATGGCGCGTGTGGGCTGGGCCGATCTGCCCGGCGAGGTGCGTGAAGCGGTCGAAGCCAGAGCCGGACGGGTTACGGAGGTGGAGAACCTCGACTTCGGGGAGGGGTCCGAGTTCAAGGCCGTCCTGGACACCCCGACCGGCAGGGTCTTCGCCAAGGCCACACTGATCGACGGCTGGTTCGCCCCGCGACTGTACGCCGAGGCCAGGATCAATCCCTATGTGACGCGGCTCGCCCCCCGGCTGCTGTGGCAGGTGCGGGCCGGAGGGTGGCTCGTGCTTGGGTTCGCGTACGTGCAGGGCAGGCATGCGGACTACTCGCCCGGCTCGCCGGACCTGGGCATGCTGGCGGAGGCAGTGGCGGCGCTCCAGGACCTGACCTGCCCGGAACATGTCTCCTGGCCGGTCGAGCGGCGCTGGGCAGGGCTCACGGAGCAGCCGCAGGTCATGGCCGGCCGCGCGTTGGTCCATAAGGATTTGAACCCTCGTAATGTCATCATCAGCGAGGGCCAGGCCTATGTCGTCGACTGGGCAACGCCGTGCCGGGGAGCCGACTGGGTGGAACTCGCCCTTCTCGTACCCCGGTTGATAGGGCAGGGGCACAGTCCGCACGAGGCGGAGGAATGGGCCGCGCGGTTTCGCCCCTGGAGGCACGCGACGGCCGAGGCACTGGACGTCTTTGCCGATGCCGAGGCCCACAAGCGGCAGAAACTGGCGGCGCAGTGGCCGTGGCCGAACCAGATCCGGACGGCCAACGGAGCCTGGGAATGGGCGCGTTGGCGTGCTTCGCGACTAGACTCGCGGTGAACGGTCCACGGCTGCCAAGGGGACATCTCACCTGGAACGGAGAGGTACCGATGGAGTGTCCAAGAGTATGAAGAGTGAGCCCTCTGCTGGCAGGCCCCGTTATGTGTGGTCGACGAGCAAGTCCTTTACCGACGGGCCCCGTCGCGCGTGGTCGACGGAAGAAGTGATCGGCGCGCTCGTGGTCTGCCTACTGGGCCTGACCTGGGGGCTTGGCGTACTGGCGTGGGTGTCGGGAGGACTTGTCGCGCTGGTCACTCATGGCTCCTGGCCCGAGCAGCCGTTCTCCGCGTCCTTCTCGCTGTCCGTTCAGCTGGCCATGCACTGGGACGAGCGCACGCTCGCGTGGCCGGCCGAGGATCGGCCGGTGCTGGGACCCGACTGGTTCTTCTGGTCGACTTTCTGTGTCCTGGTCATCGCGGTAGGGGTCGCGGTGAAGTTCGTGGTCTCCTGGATTTCTCGCTTGCTGGCTCATAGCCGTCGTGCACGACACGTCAAGGTCCGTAAGGAGCAACGGGATAAATCGGTGATCTGGGCGCAGCCCGCAGAAGTCGCCTCGCTGGTGGTCCCCGACAGGGATACTCTCTCCGGGCGCGTCTACCTGGGCGAGATGACGGGCAACTCGTCGGTCGGGCTCGCGACTTCGCGGTACACCTCGGTCGCGGTCATCGCGCCAACAGGTTCGTCGAAGACGGTGAAGTACGTCGTGCCGACCATACTGACCTGGCCCGACGCCATCTTCGTCACTTCGACGAAGAGCGACATAGCGGACTTGACCCTGAACTACCGTGGCGAGACGCTCGGTCGACCGATCTACATCTTCGATCCCACCGGGGAGTGGCCTGAGCACCAGCGCAAGTATCTCAGCGCATGGTCACCGCTCATGGCCATTCACACCTACTCCGACGCCGACAAAGTCGCTCAGTGGTTGGCCGAGGCGGCGGTCGAGAACGCCAGCGCGGATGCGAAAGCGCGCTTCTGGATCAATCTCACGCAGATAGCCCTGGGGCCCATGCTGTGGATTGCCAGAAAGTCCAACAAGACGATGCAGGATATTGCCGACTGGATCGGCTACCAGAAATTCGAAGAAGTCGAGCGTCTTTTTGACGAGTATGAGCTCAACGTCTCAGACGCCGCCGCGAAGGAAGACCTGGCGATGGCCCGACGCGGGCTGTCGGCAACGCAGCGGCGCGACAAGATGACCCGCGCCGGTATCTTCGCCAACGCGGACTTCATCCTGAAGCCGTTCATGTCGGCGCAGATGGCGCCGACAACGGACATCAGGTTCGACGACGACGGCAAGCCCTACAGCCCTTACGGGCTCCGGGTTCTGGACATCGAGCACGTCCTGGACATGGGCGGCACCATCTACGCCATCAGCGACGAGGAAGAGCAGGAGATGCTCCGCCCCGTCTTCCAGTCGGTCGCGCAGTCGTACCTTCGGTCCTGCCGGAAGCGGCAGCAGCGACAGGGCGCGGGGCCCCTGGTGAACCCCCCGCTGCTCCTGTTGGAAGAGGCGGCCAACGTCGCCCCGCTGCCTGCCCTCGACAAGATGGCTGCGACCTACCGTGGATTCGGCATCGTCATCATGTCGATCTGGCAGGACGAGGCGCAGGTCGGGACGCTCTATGGCAGTCGCGCCCCCACGGTCCTGGGGAACCACACGACCCGGCTCTACCTGCCCGGCTCCTCGGACGACACGACACTGGACCGGCTCTCCCGGCTCATCGGAGACCAATCGGTCACGCAGTACAGGCTTACGCACCATCAAGAGCAGCACAACATATCGATCAACGAGGGTTCCGAGGACATCAGGCTGGCTCCGATCGACTACCTGCGCACTCTGCCGCAGGACGTCGCGATCGTCCTCTCCGGCAATCTCCCGCCTCTCAGGGTCACGGCGACACCATGGTTCAAAGACCCGGAGATGCGTGCGCGTATCGGCCCCGAGATGTGTGAGAAGTACGACCGCGCATTCGGCGGATCGAAGTGAGGCTCTCCCGCGTCAGAACTGTGCCGTCAGCCCCGCCGCGGCCAGTAGATAAGCTGTCATCGGCGCGTAGAACCTCGGGTTGGTGATGTGGTCGTCCAGCGGAACCACCGCCTTGATCGTGCCCTCCACCTCTCCCAGAAACAGCGCCGGATCGTTGCAGTCCGCGTAGCCCACCGTCTCGATGCCGCATTGCCCCGCGTGCCCCGTCCATCCGTGATCGGCGACCACCAGGTCCGGTAGTGGCCGCCCTTCCCGGACCATGCCGTCCAGGATCGCCGCCATGGGGGCGGGGGAGTGGGTGTGCCGCAGCCTGGCGGCACGCTCCAGCATGGCTACATCGCAGAGCTGGACGACGGTCTGGTCGTCCACGTGCAGACCGTCCGGAATCTCGACGATCTCGCACCCTGCCGCGTGCAGCGCTGAAGCCGTGGCGCTGTGCACCTCCAGCAGCGCGCCCGGGTGGCCCGTTGCGAACAGCACCCGTGCCCTTGCTTCGGCCGCCGTCCGCAGCACCGCCGCCATCCGCTCCAACCCATCGACTGTCAGCTCAGGTGCGATGGTGTCCTGCCCCGAGCGGTGCTGCGGATCGCTGTTCACCCCGCACCGCTCCACCATGACGGCCAGCACGTCACGTTCGTCGGTCCAGCGGTTGCCCAGGTCCAGGCCGAGCCACATGTGCCGGTCGCCGCTTGCGAGTTTGCGGTAGTGGGAAAGGTTGATCTCCCGAGGAGTGGCGACGTTGCCCGCGGTGCGGGTTCGGACGAGGTGGTCGATGAGCTCGGCACGGCTGGGCACGGCACTGGGTATGGGCATGTGGGCCATTGTCGCGCCTGCCGCAACCGGGACACAGCGAAGGGGCTCTGCGTGGGCCGTGCGACCGTCGTCGCGGGTGCCGGCCGACTTGTGCACTACGGGTGGCGGCGCCGGCCGGTCGGTACGGTGCAGGCCGGGGCGTACAGGCCCGGTACCAGCGGGGCCGAGCGTGCACAGCCCCAGAGCGCCCTCCCCACGGACGGTGCCGAGAAGGGGGCCGGTGGGCAGGCTCCGGAGCGTGATGCCCGACGCCGTGGACGGTGTTGCAGGGCCCGGACGAGTGGTGAGGCGTCTGCGGCGAGGAGAGGGACGGCGAACGCGGGCGGTACGGTCACCCCTGCCAGAGGCCGATTCCGCGGTTGGGCACGGGTAATCACTCTGGGCGTGAGGAGTGGCACCAAGGCCATGCCCATGGTCCCCGGGTGAGCGCCAGACAGGGCTTCACGCGGGCTTCGCACCAGGCGGTCATCCCGGTACGACCAGGACTCCGCGTTTTTGTCCAGTTGCGGGGCGTTCAGCACGCCGCGCTGGGGCGGTGGGGAAGGGCGCTCGAATCGATGGATATGCCGGTGATCCGGTGAGGTGGAATACTCGCTCCCTGAGGGCCGGAATCAGTGCTCCACAAGGAAAGGAAGCGAAGTTGGGGGCGTCGTGGTATGCCACGAGGAAGTCCGAGCGGGCCTGGATCGAAGGTGTCGGGTTCTTGCGGCAGGGTCGGACGGACTTGGCCGTGCAGCGCTTCGAACTGGCGCTGCAGCACGATCCGTTCGCCGCCGACGCCTGGCTGGGACTGCATGCCGCCGGGCATCGTCAGGCGGAGGCCGTAGAGGCGATGTCACAGCACAGGGGTTCCTTCGGTGCTCTGCGCACCAAGCACAGCATGCAGTTGAAGTCCCAATTCGACCTCGGTTTCTATGTGACGTTCCGGCTGGAGACCGCGCGTGACCTCTGGCTCGCCACCATGGCGGGGCTTCTGGGCGAACGGCGGCTGGGCGAGGCGTGGCAGTCCATCGCGGAGGCGCAACTGGACTGCGACGAGACGCGATTCGTGTGTACGAGATACGCCTTCCTGAAGCAGGACTGGCCGCTGGTCCTGCATTTCTCGCGGAACATCACCGACGCGTTCCTCCGGGACGAGGCTCAACTCTATGTGGCCAGAGCCCTGGTGGAGCAGCACGTCTTCCATGAGGCGATCAGCACCCTCGCTCCGCTTCCGCAGGCCCTGGAGAAGGAGAGCCGTTTCGAGGGAGAGGTCGCCTATGTGCGGGGCCTCGCGCTCGACGGGCTGGACAGGCCGGAGGAGGCACTGCGGCATTTCCAGTACGCGTTCCGCTGTTTTCCCACCCTCGCCGATGTCGCCACCCGAGCCAAGGCCGTCACCGTCCCGGCCACCGACACCCCGGACCAGGAGGCGCCGCCCAAGGCGGTGTCCACGAAGGGCGCTTCGGCCACCCCCGATGTCGTCACCCGGGAGTTGTGGCTCAGCGAGGCGATGGAGCTGCTGGACGGCATGGTCGGCCTGGAGCCGGTCAAGCGTCAACTGCGCACACTCGTCGCTCAGTTGCGCATGACCGCCGTACGACGGGAGCAGGGTCTGCCCTCCAGTTCGGGGCCGCAGCACTTCGTGTTCGCCGGGCCGCCGGGCACGGGCAAGACCACTGTGGCCCGGGTGCTCGGCAAGGTGTTCGCCGGCCTCGGACTGCTGGAGCGCGGACACGTGGTGGAGACACAACGTGTCGACCTTGTCGGCCGGCATCTCGGCGAGACGGCCATCAAGACGAGCAAAGTGATCGATTCCGCGCTGGGCGGCCTGCTGTTCATCGACGAGGCATACGCGTTGTCGAACAGTGGCTATTCCGGCGGCGACGCCTTCGGTGACGAAGCGCTGCAGGTTCTGCTCAAGCGTGCCGAGGACGACCGGGACCGACTGGTCGTCATCCTGGCCGGCTACCCGGACGAGATCAACGCGCTGCTGGCCACCAATCCCGGACTGGCCTCACGGTTCACGACCCGCGTGAACTTTCCCTCGTACTCCGCCGATGAGCTCGTGCGGATCTCCCACGGTTTCTTCGACTCCCAAGGCGATGTCCTCGACGAGGATGCCGCCATGGCACTCCGGGGCCACTGCGAGCGGGCCGTGGACGACGGTCTCGTCGATCGGCTGGGCAACGGCCGTTTCGCTCGTGAACTGTGCCGGAAGTCCGCGGCACTTCGCGATCTGCGCCTGTACGACCTCTATGGGGGTTCCGACACACCCACCCGGGAGGAGATCGTCACCGTACGCCTCGCGGACGTCTCGGCCGCGTACCGGGAGCTGCACGACAGCGCGATCGCCCCCTGAACGGCGTGCCGCCCGACCCGGCCGAACCGGGTCAGGCGAGCTGTTCCGTCGATCCGTCCGGGTGGACGAGAAGATGGATCGTGCTGCCGAAGCGGTCGTCCGTGATGGCCGCCAGAGCGGGACCCCCCAGCTGCTGGGCGCGCTGCTGGAGGATCGAGAGGACGACGTCCTGGATGTCGCCGTAGGGCGGGGCGGTCACCGGAACGCCGTCGACCAGACCGGCGTTGGGCGAGAAGACCCGTATCTGGGCGCCCTGCACATCGGGCGTGCCTGAGGGGTGGGGCGCTTCAGTCATCGTTTCTTCCTTTCGGCCGGTCTCCCGGCCGGGGCCGCTCCGGCACGGGTCAGCCGCTCGTGGTCTCTTTTCCGTCGACCAGGTTGTGGAGACGGACGTACGTGCCCCGTGAGACACGTTCCAGCTGACCGGACTTGACCAGAGTGGACAGTATGTTGCTGATGGTCTTCGAGGTGGCACCGTACCGGCTGGGCGGCATCAGGTGCAGCACGTCGCCGGCCGAGAACGCGCCGGGGAAGGTCGCCACGGTCCGCACCACGGCGGCACGGACGCTGGATGTGACCGCCGGATGATCGCGCGGCCCGGCGTCCGCGGAACCGTCACCGCGCGAGCTGAGCGACTGGGAACCGTTGCCGACCGGCGCGCAGTTCGTGTCGATGCGGGGCAGGAAGGCCCGAAGCTCGTGCAGCGCCGTCCGGACCGTCTCCAACCGGGGATCGCGGTCCCCGTCGGTCGTGGCCGTCAGCATGGTGGCCACCTTCTCTATGTTGGAGAGGGGAAGGATCAGATCACGCAGCAGCGGTCGCAGGAAGTCGCGTCGCAGCGCGGCCACGGGGTCGGTCATCGCGAGCTTGACGCCCACGGAACCGGTGAGGACGGACGGAGCGCTCGCCTCGTCGGTCTCGCCCGAGCCGACCGAGGAACCGTCGTCCGCCGGCAGCATGGACACCATGACCGCCCGCAGCTCGCGGATGCTGTTCAGCGTCTCGGGCGCGACATCGCCGCCGGGCACCCTTGTCAGCATGGCGGCGACCTGCTCGACGCTGAGCACCGCGGGCAGCGCGGACCGCACCAGAGGGCCCAGTACGGCCTGTCGCACGGCCTCGGCCGGGTCCTCCAGCGAGAAGGCGATCCGTTGTCCGGAGTCGACCCCTGCCATCGGATCTTCGTCCCTGCCTTCCAACGGTGCTTCCGTCCTCGACGGGATGTCCGGTCGCGCCGGTGCCGGCGCGTATGCCTCTGCCTGTGCCTCCGCCTGTGCCTCCTTCAACAGGTCCTGCTGTCGGTCCTGTTGCTCCTGAAGCATGTCAAAAGCGTCCAGGATCTGTTCCAGTTCGGGAATGCCTTGATCGCCGGGAGGTCGAAACGGAACCGAACCGCCGACACGTGATCGCAGGCGAGCGAGCCGCCAGGGTGCGGACGTGCAGCCGGAGCGGGTCGTGTCACGGTGGGGAAGATCCCCGTTCTCGTCGCCGATGCCGAGTCGGCGGCGGATCCAGCGACGGTCCTCGGCGGTGGTCGCGGCCGTGTAGCCGTACGGCTCGGCGTGCGCGATCGCGTCCTGGAGGCACTCGGCCCACAGTGGACAGGACGCGCACAAGTCGCGTGCGGTGTGCAGAAGTACCAGGTGGTGACGGCGCTGACTCGCTGATTCCTCGGGCATGGGCCGGGCGTTCTCCAGCAGTGGGTGCTGGAACACGTCAGGGCGCCGCTGGCAGGACACCGCGGCATCGGGGACGCGAGACCGTATGGGCTTGCGCGAGGACGGTACAGGTGGTGCGAACAGTGCCGTATGGCTTGCCATACGCATGTGTGTAATCCCCCGTGATGATCTATGATCACAAGGAACTCTAGAGCAATCTGTCAACCGTGCGCAACGCACATGCAAATGATCCGGTTCGTTCACGCATAGGCGAATCGAGACATTCATGGCCGCGTCAACTGTCCTTGCCTGTACGGCCCTTGCGGCCGGACCAGCTGCCGGAAGCCTTCCGCGTCCCGTTGCGCACGGCCTGTGCGCCGCCGCCGCGCAAAGTCAGGACCACGCTGACCCCGACGAATCCGATGGGGACGCCGGCCTCCGGCCAGACCATCCCCACACCCGACGCGACAGCGATGATCAGATCGGCGCCCACGACCGTGACGCCGCGTCCTCCGGGGTGGTTCTTCGGGATCCAGGCGCCGAGGAGCGCCATGCCGGCGAGCGCCCAGTACCCGAACACCGCCTCTCCGCTGACGATCGCCGAGGTGCCCCAGCGAGCCGCTTCGCCGGCCGCGGCGAAGTAGCTGGTCATCCCGGCGGTGAGCAGCGTGGACGTGAGAGCCAGCAGCAGTTGTCGCCGCCGCCGCAGCGACCAGACGGCCAGTCCCAGCGTGAGCAGCCCGCAGACCGCGACGAAGGACGAGCCGCTCGACGACGCGAGCGCGAACAGGGTGTAGGCGGCGGCGAACCCGAAGGCGATACGGGGGAGGAGTCTGACGGCCCACGCGTCGTTGCGGTCCTGGCGGACGAAGCGCCGGAGCAGGGCCGAGGCACTCCCCCTCTCCCCGCGCTGCCGTCCCGCCGGGCCCGGTTTCGTCGTCGGCTTCTCTCCGGCGCGGGGTTCCCGCGTCCCCGTTCTCATGAGATTTCACCGGTGGCCGGGCGTCCCGTGCCGATACGCACGGTCGCCTCGGCCCGACGGCTGTATGTACGGCCGGTGTTCAGTGCGGGCACGGGTGCCTCCTCGATGTGGAGAGGGACGGACGGTGGGGGAAGGGGCGGGGGCGCCGCGGTGGCGGCGGCGCCCCCGCGTCCGCTACGGATTGCCCGAGTTGCTCACACGGCCGCCGGAGCCTCCGCCGTTGGCGCCGGACCCGGTGCCGCCGCCCGAGCCGCCGCTGTTGCCCCCGGAGCCCCCGGAGCCCCCGGAACTCCCGCCGGAGCCGCCGCCGCTGTTGCCGCCGGAGCCACCCGTGCCTCCGCCGGAGCCACCCGTGCCTCCGCCGGAGCCACCCGTGCCTCCGCCGGAGCCACCCGTGCCCCCGCCGGAGCCGCCTGTGTTGCCGGACGCGCCCCCGGAGCCCCCGCTTCCGCCGGAGCCGGTGCCGCCGCTGCCCGAACCGCTGACACGACCGCCGCGCCCTGTGCCGGTGGAACCCGATCCGCCGTTGGACCCGGAGCCACCGTTGGAGCCGGAGCCACCGTTGGACCCGGAGCCGCCGGACGTGCCCGGGGTGCCGCTGCCGCCCGAACCGGGTTGGTTGGCGCCCTGGTTCGCTCCCTGGTTCGGGTTCTGCGGTGGGTTGCCGCTGTTGCGCCTGCGTTGAACGGCGTTCCGTCCCGCACGCCAGGCGCGTCCGACCGTCTGCTCCCCGGTCCAGGCCGCTGTCTTCTTCGCTCCGGTGGCCGCCACCCGGCCCGTACCCACCGCGGCGCCCACCGCCGCCTGGCCCGGACGCTGCATGGCGCCGTCTCGCCTGCCGACCCGCCAGTCCGGGCCTCCCCTGGCGATGGGCCTGGGAGTCGGATCGATCTGACCGCCCCCGAACGCCGGGGAGAACTCCCCGCTCGTCAGCTTCTCGATGAGCTTCCGGATCATCATCACCACGGCGATGCTGACCAGCATGAGCAGCAGCAGCTGGCTGCCCAGCGCGATGTCCGCCGGGAAGATCATCTGATACAGGACCAGCAGCAGGGTCAGGACCACGCTGAAGCCCGCCCGCAGCACGAAACTGTGCACGAAGGCCTCCAACCACCCCCTGAGCAGCTTCTGCTGTGAGGGATGCATACCGATGGCGGCGACCAGGGGGAGCATCACGATGAGGATCAGAGTGACGGCGTGCCAGAGGAGGGTGAGTCCGCTGAGGATGATGACCATCGTGCCCACGACGAAGGAGGCGAGGAGGGAGTAGAACGCCACACCCACCCGGGCCCCGGCGTTCTTGCCCGCCCAGGTGTCGAACGCCACCGGGTAGATCTTCTGGTCCTCGGTGTCGTCGGGGTCGATGTCCTCACCACCCGCGATGTCCTTGCGGATGGGCACCCACTCGTCCTCCTCCTTGTTCAGATTCTTGCCGAGGTCCTTGTTGGTCTCGGACTGGGCCACGAGCTGACGGACGCGGAGATCCTCGCAACGGGCGCCCTTGCCGTAGTCGCAGGTCCTGTTCTTGTCGTCCGGGACGCACACACCCCCGCTGACCTTCCCGTCACCCTCCTTCTTGAAGATGCAGTTCTTGCCCGGCGCACCGAACTGCCCCAGGGCCCAGGGACGGAAGATGAGCGTGTCGTACATGGCACAACTCGACTGCCGCAGACCCTTGTTGTAATCGTCCTTCAGATCGCAGGGCGGCTGCATCTCGCCCGACACACCGGCCAGGGCGGTCGACATCAAGGCCGTGTTGGCGTCTCCGATATGGGTGTCGGACCACGTCACGAACCTGTCGTAGTTGCCGCCGGTGAGGAAGGCCATGACGCCGATGATGCTGAGCGCGGCCCAGGAGACACCGGCCCACACCTCACGGGTGTCGCCGGCGCGCCACTTGGTGAACACCCACAGGCCGACGAGCAGGATCATGATGACCACGGCCGGTTGCAGCACGTTGTCCTTGAGCGTCGTCACGACGCTGTCGCGGCCCTCGTACAGGCCCGCCATCGGGCTCGGGTTGGAAGCGGTCTCCTTGATGGAGATCGACATCCGAGTGAAGAACTTCGTGAACGTGAAGATGGTGTCGGCCGCGCCGTTGTAGACCAGGTCCATCACGGCGCAGCTGTCGGCTCCGCTCCCGATGTCGCCGTTGTCCTCGGAGGCGTCGCCCCTGCCCTTGAAGGTCTGGGAGAAGTTCAGCCCGCGCAAGCCGTTCAGCTCGTACATCGTGTACATCTCGGGGGAGCGGGACATCTCCACGGCCCCGGTGACGCTGCCCCTGATGTTGAGACCCTGCTGGTTCTCCTTCTCGTCCGTCGCCCCCTTGTCCCACTGGTTGTAGGCGGGGAACACGCTCTCGGCGTCGCCCGCCGTGTCCATCTGGTACTGGTCGTCGCCGGTGAAGTTGCAGGAGAAGTCCGCGTAGGCCGAGGACGGCGCGGCGAGGGTCAGGGATATCAGGGTCAGCGCCACGAACAGGACGGCGCGGACGGCCGAGCCCGTCCTGCCGAGCGCGCGGCGCAGCGTGTGGCGCGAGGACATCTGGATTCCTTGGACGAATGCGGACGACGAGAGCCGGCGGCGCACGAGGCGGTCAGTCGGTCGGGAAGTGATCGGTGAGCAGGCAGCCGGAGACGAGCCCCTGCTCCTTCTCGAAGCCGCTCGGAACAGTGAAGTCCGGATCACAGGTCAGATACTTCAGGCGGGAGGCCTTGAGACCCTCGACCGTGTCGGCGCCCACCGGAACGACCGCGAAGTCCTGTCCCACCAGGAAGCTCGCGTGACCGTCCCGGTCGGCGGCGGTCTGGAACTTCTTCATGTCCTTGATGGTGAGCAGGGCGATGGGGGCGCCGTTGTCGTCCTGGCAGACGGCGCGTTCCCCGATGGCCCACGAGGCGTCCGCGGCCTCCTCCTCGCCCCACGCCGTGCTGCGCTCGGAGTCGTCGTACTCGTCGCCCGTGGTGAGGTTCTCACAGGGGACGAACGTGTCGAGGTAGTCCTCCACGGACGCCATGTCCGACGCGCTCGGCAGATCACTGTCCGACGCCCCCTCGTCGCTCCCGCACGCTCCGACCGCGGCCAGAGAGACGAGGGCGGCGCCGAGCGCCAGCGTTCGCTTGATTCGCATGCTGTCCGTTCCGTTCTCCGTGCTGATGAGTGGTGGTGGTGCCCCGGCGGATCACGCCGGCTGGGCCTCGGCCTGCTCGGACGGCCGCGCCGGTGCGTGCTCCGCCTCCTGCATGAACTTCCAGTCCCAGACGCTCGTCGGCGGGTCGATCGCCTGCCGGGCCGGACGGCTCGTGCCGTTGGTGTCCGTGGCCGCGAGGATCTCCCGGAAGACGAGGTCGACGGCGACCGTGCCGACCCGCTTGTCGGCGTCGCGCTGCAGACACACACCGGTGCGCAGCTCCTGGAGCGCCGCGATGACCTTGGGGTCGTTCTCCGGTCGCCCGAGCAGCGGGGCCACCAGTGACGCCTCCTGGGCGGACTTCTGCTTGAAGGCGAAGACGGTGTGGATCTGGTTGGCGCCACCGCTGCGCGCCTCGGAGTCCTCGATCTGGACCAGGTCGATCGCCTGCTGGGTGATCAGGACGGTGACCGCCATGTAGGAGCGGCCCTGCTTCAGCGCGCGGCGCATCAGATCCCGGCCGCTCTCCGTGGCCGTGACGACATAGGCCTCGTCGACGAAGAGAGCCTTGGGCCGCAGACCGACCTCACCTGTCACCGGGTTCTTCTCGTAACCGACGTCGAGCATCTGGCTGCCCAGTTCCACGACCGCCATCAGAGCCGTCGCCGCCAGGCGCTCCGCCGGGTTCCAGCTGCGCGGGTCCGAGGCCGCGGGGGACTGGAAGCCGCGCAGGGTGATGACCGTGCGCCGCTTGCGCATGCTGGACAGGGGCTTGGGCCGGTCCGAGAAGGCGAGCCGCGCGTAGGGCAGCGTCCGCAGCTCGGTGAGGAGCATCTGCGCCAGCTTCAGCTCCTTCTGGGCCTCACGGTCCCCCTCCGCCACCGCCGCGTCGTACGCCGCGACGACCTCGTCGACGACTTGCCACAACGTCGGGCGCAGGATGCGGTGTTCGGCGTCCCGTGCGTCCATACCGTGCTCGACGGCCTGACGGATGGCGGAGTTGTAGCGGCTGACGACCGTGGCCATCGCCTCGATGACGGGCAGCCGTACGCGCTGGTAGTCCTCGTCGCCGAGGAAGCCGCGGAGCATCGATTCGGCGAGCAGCCGGCCGGCCGGTACGTCGCGGGCGATCACCCAGGGGTCGAGCACGCCTGCCTGGCCCTTGAGAAGGTCGACCACCTCGGTCTCGTCCCAGAACTCCGGGTTGATCGGTTGGAACCGGCTGCCGGAGGTGCCGAGGATGCCTGCTTCGGCGTCCGAGGCGAACTCCGGGTCGTTGACCTGGGAACCGAAGCCCAGGTAGTAGCACAACTGTGCGAAGTCGGTCTTGGGGTCGATGACCAGGCAGCGCACGCCCGACTCCGACTCCTCGTAGAACTTCTGCAGCGCCAGGGAGGACTTGCCACCACCGGACGCGCCGACGATGGCGAGGCCACCGCCGTCGTTGCGGGCGGGACCCACGTGGAGCGAGTAGTGCACGGGCATCTTGCCGGCCCAGCCGACCAGGCTGCCGACCCAGCCCAGACGCCGTCCGGAACGCGTCTCGGGGTTGTCGCCCAACTCCGTTCCCGCGGTGGGCAGTCCGGCGCCCAGCTGCTCCACCTCCTGCAGGCGGAGATACGGGGCGATCGGCAGCTTGGGCGCGTCCCCCGGAAGCTGTGACTGCAGCAGCCGCCACTGCTGGCGCGTCGGGCGCAGCAGGGTGACCTTCAGGTCCTGCTTGAACTGCATCTCCAGCACCCGGCGCCGGCGTTCCAGCTCCTTGAGGTCGGGAGCGGAGATCGTGAACCGGATCTGCGCCTCCATACCGGGCATCTTGTGCTCTTCGATGTCGTCGACGAGATCCTTGGAACGGGCGACCTGGCTGGCCAGTTTGGTGTCCGGGCTGCGGCCCGAGGTGGCCATGTCCTTCATCTCGTCCATGAGGTTGCCCCGGATCTTGTCGGCCCGGTCCTTGAACCTCAGATACGGGATGAGCGTGAACCGCATGTCGATCTCGACCGGGAACTCCACGTTCTGCGAGGTGTAACGGGCCCATGCCGTCGACTGACGGAAGCGGGTCTCGGCGGGCCAGTTGGCGGCGACCAGCGTCGTCGTGTAACTGGTCTGCCGTTCGCCGGAGATCTCGTCGTACTGGTGCAGGACGATGTGCGTCTTGCGGTTCTCGCCGGAGAAGTCGACGACCAGGTCGAACTGGTTCGGCCCCCAGGAGCGCGAGCCGAGCACCGGCTCGGGCGGCACCGGCAGGTCGCCGTGCAGGGGCTTGCGGATCAGCCAGACGAGCTCCTGACGGGTCAGCGGGGTGCCGCCGAGCCCCTCCAGGCTCTCGTGCACCTCAGTGGCGACCTGCGTCCACTCGGCGAGGAGGAAGGGGGACAGATACTCGTCCGAGACGCCGGTGGCCGACGCCGCCGCCCGGTCCGCCGAGTTGTGCACACTCTGGAGCAGGGACGGCTCGTCGTACGGCTCGTCGTCGCCCGCCATCACACCGCTCTTGCCGTTGCGCTTGAGCGAACCCAGCTTCACCAGCAGGATGTTGCGCTCGCGCAGGGCGCCGATGCGCTCCTGGTACTCGGCCTTGCGCAGGTTGTACGCCTTGTAGTTCTCCGTCGGATCCCAGGCGACCGCGTTCAGGTCCTCCGCCCAGCCCACCGCCGTGATCGGCTGGTAGACCTTGCGGTAATGGCACTCGACGTTGCGGTCGCCGCGGGCGAGGTTGAGCAGACCGCGTGCCGGTGCCTCTGCCATGGCCTGCAGCTCGGTGGCGTTCAGATACTCGTCGATGGCGGTGGGCAGCACCAGGCCGGTCCACACCGAGTCGCCGTGCACGAACAGCGTGTCGTCGGCGTAACGGTAGGGAAGGCGCAGGTCCTCACGGCGTCCGGCGGCCGAGCCGCCGGACGAGGACGTGCCCTGCCGCTTCGGGGCCCGGCCCTGCTCCTGGCCCTTCTTGCCCGAACCGGCCGCCATGATCAGGGCGATCACGAAGAAGGCGACCGCCGCGCCGAGGAGGATCAACAGGAACATGGATAAGTCACCTTGCGGTCGGCGGTAGTTGGCGTCGGATGGTGGTCATCGGTCCCTCGCGGTGAAGGCCGAGCCACGTGCGGCGGCGGCCTGGCGCGCCGCGTCGTACCGCGCGTGCCAGCGCGGTGCGCCGGGCTTCCAGAGAATGACCTGCCAGTGCAGTTCCTCCGGCTCCTGGTCCGCGGCGAGCCCCTGGAGTCGTTTGGGCTGCAACCACCAGTCGGCCCACACGACCAGTTGGTGGCTCAGCGTGAGTGCCGAGGGCAGCGGTCTGCCCCAGACGAAGTAGACGGCCAGCGGCGGCCCGAAGTAGAAGACCGCCGTCAGCATCGACAGCCTGAGGAAGGGGAGGAAGGTGGACGTGGTGAACAACAACACGAGCCAGAACAGCCCGAAGCCGAAGGCCGCGCCCAGCGCGGGCAGCAGCAGACCCGGAAGCGGGATGTTGCCCCAGTTCCAGATCCGCTTCGGGCGGTTCACCAGGTCGGTGTGGTCGTATGCGACCAGTGGCGCGGGAGCTTCCTGCGTCATCGCTCCGAACTCCCCTAGTAGTGGTGGTTGAGCCGGATCAGCCTTCGCCACCGATCTGGGTGCCCAGGGAGATGAGCACACCGGCGAGACCGCTCGCGCTGCCGATGATCAGCGCCGCCAGGGCGATCATGCCGAAGCCCTGGAAGGCCTCGCGCAGACCCTCGCCCTGCTTCATGGAGATGAGCATCCGGATGCCGAGGATGAGGAGCGCGATGATGGCGACCGTCGCCCCCGCGGTCCGGAGGATGTCCTGGATCTCCGTGAACATGCCGTCCAAGGTGGTGGCGGCCAGCTGCATGGTGGTTCCTCTCACTGAATTGCTCGAATGTCGTCTGTCGTCTTACGGGTGGATGGGGACAGGAGGGGCTCCTGGCCTCAGTTCGTGCCGGACTGCTCGTCCTGCGAGGACCGGTCGCTCGGCGAAGTGGAGGCGGCCGGAGTGGAGGGAGTGGCCTCGCCGGTGTCCGCCTCGTCCTCGGACGCCTCGGTCTGCTCGTCGTCGCCCCTGCCGCCCTGGGAGTCGAGCACGCCACCCCGGATGTCCTTGATGAACCAGCCCTGGGCCGTGTTCACCACGGTGATCCGGTACGCGCGCCGCGCGGTGTCGCCCTCCGGGTCGGCCCAGTCGACGACCACCCGCAGCTGTACGGCCTGCCCGGTCTTGTAGGAGTATGGAGCGGAGCCCTGGACGCCCTTCGGCACCAGCGCCACCACGTCGTTGACCTGTGGTTCGGACAGGCGGCCGGACAGCCCCGTGGTCGCGGTGAGCGTGGCACCCTGCGCGGTGAAGCGGGCCAGGGTGGTCCGGTCCGATTTGGCCCACGCCTCGAAGTAGCCCGGCAGCACTGTCTGTTGCAGCTGCTGGCCGAGGGCGGTGTCGACGGCCTCGTTGTCCCGGTCGACCTCCGGTACGTCCGAGCGAGGTGGCATGGGCATCTCACCGACGTCGCCGGCGACGCGTATGCCTTCGCCGGTCGTCAGGTTCTTCACGTAGACGGGGACGGTCAGCGTGGTGAGCCCACCGTCGTCCGTACGCACCTGGATGCCCAGGTAGCGTCCGTGGGTGCCGTACTCGGGAAGGTTCTCGCTGGTGCCGTCCCAGGTCGCCGTGAGGGCCTTGCGGGTGCCCTCGCCGCTCCAGCCGCATTCGGGATCGACGCCCGCGGAGGTGTACCGGGCGAGCGCCGCACGGCGGTCGGACGCGGTTTCCGGGGAGTAGGTGAGGCAGATGGTCGCGTACTGCTCGGCGAACGCGGCCGCCTGCTGCGTCGGGAACTCGGTGAGCCCGTAACGGGCCACGTCGTCCGCGTCCAGACCGGCGGTGCCCGCCCCCGAGGACTTCCCGACGAGAAGTCCCGTCACACCGCACGAGCCCAGTGCGATCAGGCCCGTGGTGATCAGCAGGGTCGCGCGCAGGCCGACGTGGGTGCGGCGCCCGCCGGACCCGGGGGACGGCAGCCGACCGCCCGGCCTGGGCACGTCGAAGACGCCCGAGGGCTTGTGCGCGGCGGTCTTCCCGCCCTGGCCCGAGGCGCTGGTCGCAGGTCCCGCGGCCGTGGTCACGGACGCCGGGGCGGGAGCGGGGAGGGGGCTGTGCGCCGGTGCCGCCGTCTGCGCGGACCTTCCGGCCCGGCCGCTGTTCCCGGCGGCCGTCACGCCCTTCCGGCGCTGTTCCTTCGCCGCTTTCTTGGCCTCGTACTCGGCCTTGCGGGCGGCGCGGGCCTGTTCGCGCTTCTCCTTCTTGGACTCCGTCGTCGGGCGGGCCTCGCGCGGCGGCAGCGCCGGCACGGCGGCCTGACCCGCCTGGGGCGCGCCCCGGACCCAGGCCGCGGCGACCTGTGCGCGGGCCGCCTCGGGCGACAGTTGCCACGACTGCTGCGGCTGCTGCGGCTGCTGGGGCTGACCGCCCTGCTGGGCGTAGGCGGTGTGCTGGTCGTTGGACCCCTGCCCCTGCCCCTGCCCCTGCCCCTGCGCGGGCTCCTGTCCCTGCCAGGGCTGCTGGGAAGGACCGAAGGACCCGGGCTGCCCGGCGGGCTGGCCTCCGCCGACCGCGCCAGCAGAGCTGTTGTGGTCTGTCATCGAGTCGGTAACTCCAGCCAGTTGATTCCCTGTCAGCGGTCGCGCCCGCATCACCGGGCTGTACGACGGGCCCTGGTCCGGCCAGGTGCGCTGGCAGTGTGACAAAGACCGGTCGCCGAACCGCTTTCCTTTTCCCGCCGGGGCCCCTGTGGGACTTGCCGGATTCCCGAAGGGATTCCCCGGGGGCGGAGTTGAGGAATCGGGGCGGGAATCCGTGGGGGAGACGCCCTGTGCGGTCGGCCCGTCCTGGATCACAATGCGCGGGGCACGTCCGTCCGGCGTACCCGCATGTGCCCCCGGATCCGACAGACCGGGACCGCCGTGCGGATCATGTCGGTTTCGGCGCACCCGAACGACAGGCCCCAGGGGGTGTTGTGAAGGTCCCGCACAGCACCCACGGTGTCCGGCACGCACTCTCGCCGCACCGGCCGAAGACCCAAGTAGCTCCGCTGCGAGGGCCTTCGTCCGGCACGCCGAGGGCACGCACCGGACACCGCGGGCACCGCACTGGACTTTCGCAACACCCCTTAGGCGAAGGACGAGAGTTGAGCGACCAGAACGGGCAACCGCAGATACCCGACCCGCGCGTCTGGGACACGGCCGCGCGGCAGGCTCCGTCGGTCCCCTCGCCGGCCCCTTCGGTTCCCTCGCCGGCTCCGTCGGTCCCTGCCCAGGTCCCGTCGGCTCCTTCGCACGTTGCGCAACCCACCCCGGTTCCGCAGATGTTCCAGGCCGCCCGGACCTGGATCGACGGCTACGAGCCGGGAAACCCCTGGCAGGCCAGGCTGTGCATGGAGACCCCGTACGGCACCTTCGTCCATCCGCTCACCCCGAACACCATTCCCGACCTGCTGGAGCCCCTGGTGCTGGTGGCGCAGGAACAGCAGGGCATGCCTGTGGGCTTCGAGACCGATGAGGACCCCGGGCCGGTCGACGAGGACATCGACGACGTGGCCGACGAAGAGCGCTGGAGCCAGCGCGTTCAGGGTGGTCGGGCCGCCCGGCTGAGCGGCTGGTCCGCGGTCCACAACCTCTGGCAGCGCGAGGACCCGACGGCACGGATCGTCATGGGAGCGATCGTCGTCGTGGTGCTGCTGATCGGCGTTCTCGTCTCCTGAACCCGGGCCCCGGGAGGGCTGCCGCGGCGAATCGGGGCGATCACGGGGCACGGGTGGAGGCGCCGCATTCCCTCTCCTCTCCCGCCCCTTTCCCGCCGAGGAAAACACCCGGCTCTTCTCGCGCGCCTCCCCCTACCGTGTCGGCGAGCACTCTGGCCATGCCGCCGCACGGCCCAGTACACGAAGGAGACACGGGAACGTGGAGCTGCCTGCGGACGACAAGCGCACCGGGCTTCTGGCCCTGGGGGTGCTCGGCATCCTCTTCGTCCTTGTGCTCGTGATGTTCACCGTCTTCGACGGGGACGACGAAGGCGGCGAGGAGGACGGTTCGGCAGCCGTGGCGACCGGGCAGGCCGACTCCGCCACGGGGGGCCAGAACTCCTCGGACACGGACGAACCGTCCGGCGGCGGACCCGCCCCGATCGTCACGGACGCCGAACTGTCCCGGGCCCACGCCGTGATGGCCCGGTACATGGCCGGGATCAACACGTACGACCACCGCAGCGACAGCCGTGTCTGGAGCGACCCGCTGCTCGAACTCACCACGGACGACACACGGATGAAGCAGGTGACCGCCCTGCCGACCGGCAAGGCGTGGGACACCTGCGTCGTCGAGAAGTGCTCCTCGAAGGGCGATGCCGAAGTCGTACGGGACGCGGTGATCTCCGCCGACGTGACACGGAACAGCGGCCGGAGCGTTTCCAGCCTGGTGAAGGTGACGGCCGAGGTCACGGCGACCGGCGACACCACCACCCAGACCAACCGCTGGCTGGTGAGCGTCGAGGAGAAGAGCGGCCAGTGGGTCGTGTCCGGGTTCGATGTCTTCGGCCTCGGGGACGTCGGCGCCTCCGACCAGGCCGGGGAGTGATGTAGCGATGGTGGCTCCCGCCGTACTGGCGGCCGCCGCGAAGGCGGCCAAGGCGGCCAAGACCGCGCAGAAGGCCAAGCAACTGCTGGACGGTCAGCGCGGCAAGAAGGGCAAGAAGAAGCCCAGCCGCAAGACCAAGGGCGCGGCGGTCGGCATCCTGCTGAGCGGCGGCGCGTGTTTCGTCGCCGCCATCATGGTCATGAACATGGTTGGCGGACTGGGGGCGGGGAGCAGCAACGCCTCCTGCGCCGACTACGCCGACAACGCGAACGCGGGCAACACGGGCGCCGCGGCGGCCACCAACCCGATCATGCCGGCCGGCAAGATGTACATGCCGAGCGAGACCGCGCGCAACGAGATACCCCCGAAGATGATCCTCGCGGCCATGCGTGCCGCGGCCAACTACGAGGGCCTCGACTGGACGATCATCGCCGGGCAGATGTACCAGGAGACCAAGTTCGGCCAGGACAAGTCCGCGGCGCCCGGCGGCAAGAACTCCGCCGGGTACATGGGCATCCTCCAGTTCGGCAACCCGGCCTGGCAGGACTACGGCGCCGACGGCAACGACGACGGCAGGAAGGACCTCTACAACATCGACGACGCCTCCTGGGCCGCCGCCAACTTCCTGCACGCCAAGAAGGTCGAGAGCGCCCCCTGGCAGGCCCTGCTGAGCTACTCGGGCTCCAACGCCTCCAACACGATCTACCCGCGCGTCGTCCTGACCCAGGCGGCCCGCTACCGCGGCGAGCTCACCGGTGACAAGGACCTGATCGAGCGCTGGTACGCGCATCTGAAGGAGACCGTCGAGAAGAACCCCGACTTCCCCACGCTGGGCCGGCAGTCGGACATTCCCGAGCCGGTGGGCAACGACGCGCAGGTGGGCAAGGCCCTCAGCATCGCCGCCTCGTCCCCCCGGGACTGGTCGACCCCGCCGCTGAACGGCACCGCCAACGCGGGCAGCGCCACCGATGCCGTGACCACCGCGATGAGCCCGATCGGGTACACGGTCGCCGCGGACGACACCACCGTCCTCGCCGCTCCCGAGGAGCGGCGCGACGGCTGGCAGTGGCCGATGAAGCAGGGCACGTACATAGCGGGGACGCCGTACCACAAGTCCGGCAGCATGTGGAGCCTCGGCTACCACACGGGACTCGACCTCGTGGCCCCCACCGGCACCCCGATCTACGCCCCGGCGGACGGCACCGTCGTTTCAGCCGGCCCCGGCGGCTCGTACGGCAACATGACGATGATCGAGCACAAGGACGGTGTGATCACGCTCTACGCGCACCAGGTCCGTATCGACGTGACGCGCGGCCAGAAGGTCAAGCGTGGCGACCGGATCGGCCTGGTCGGTGCGACAGGCAATGTCACCGGCCCGCACCTGCACTGGGAGGTCCGTGTACCGGGGGTGGACAACCCCTTCGTCGGCGGCCATGACTCGGGACCCGGCATGGTGGACCCCGAGGCCTGGGTGGAGGGCCGGCTCAGCGCCAACCCGGACTACGGGACGGTGCCCGGCTCCAACGAGCCGGCGAAGGACGCCCAGTACGCCGACTGCGCGGAGGAGAACGGCAGCGCGGCCGTCGCTCCCGACGGCGCGGGCGCCACCGGGGTGCTGCCCGACTCCGACGACCCCGTGATCCGGGCGGTGCTGGGCTGGGCCCAGCGCGGCCTCGGGACCCCGTACGTCTACGGCGCGCCGCGTCTGCAGGGCGAGAATCCCAAGAGCTTCGACTGCTCCAGCCTCACGCAGTGGGCGTACTACATGGCCAGCGACGGGAAGATCAACATCGGGAGCACGACGCGTGATCAGCAGCCCTATCTCAAGGCGTACGAGGTGCCGTTGTCGAAGGCGCAGCCCGGAGACGTGATCTTCTTCCGGCCCAATGGCGACGGGACGTCCGGACACGTGGGCCTGGTCTGGGACCCGAAGGGACACCAGATCATCCATGCGCCGCGTCCGGGCAAGACGGTGTCCTTCAGCAAGTGGGACTACCAGGACGAGATCACCGGCGTGTACCGCGTACCGATCCCCGAGGGCACCAACGTGGTCGAGGGAGACGGTCGCCGGGAGGCGGCCTGACGGGACCGGGCGGTCCAGGTCCCAAGGGGCGGGGGGCCTCTCCGCGTTCGGGTCAGAGGGGCCATTCCGGGGTGGTGTGGGTGGTGTGGAGGGCTTCCAGGAGTACCTGGGCGGGGCGGGAGGCGGGGGGTTTGCCGTGGACCGCGGCCACTACCTGTCTGCGCATGCCGGGGACGCGGGTGAGGGTGACGCCGGGGTGGCGGTTGGCGAGGAGGGTGAGGCCGGGGAGCAGGCTGACGCCGAGGCCGGCGGCCACGAGAGCTTGCACGGCGACGTAGTCGTCGGTCTCGAACTCGACGATCGGGGCGAAGCCCGACCGGCCGCAGGCCGCGATGAGGTGTTCGCGGCAGCGTTCGCAGCCCGCGATCCAGCGGGTCCCGGCGTACGTGGCCAGTTCCTCGCGGGGGCCGTCCCAGGTGCGGTCCACCGGGGTGACCACGTACAGCGGTTCGTCCAGGAGCGCGGTCATCGTGGTGTCGCGGCGGTCGCCCTGGGGCGGGTCGCCGTGTTCGAAGATCAGGGCCACGTCCACGTCGTTGTTGCGCAGGGCGCTCAGCGCGTCCGGCGGTTCGGCCTCGCGCAGGATGAGTTCGATACCGGGGTGCTCGGCGGCGATACGAGCGGCGGCCAGCGGCACCAGCGTGGCCAGCGCCGACGGGAACGCGGCCAGGCGGACCCGGCCGGTGCGCAGCCCGGCCAGCTCGTCCAGCTCCGCGTGCACCGATTCGACCTGCGCGAGGATCGACTCGGCGCGGTCCACCAGCAGTCGGCCGGCCTCGGTGAGCCGGATACCGCGCCCCATCCGCTGCAACAGCGGTACGCCGACCTCGGTTTCGAGCTTGGCGAGGTGATGGCTCACCGACGGCTGGGCGTAGTGCAGCGCCTCGGCCGCCGCCGTGATCGAACCTTCACGGGCAACGGCCACCAATACACGCAACCGACTCAAGTCGATCATTTGTGAATCATAGCCAGCTTCGATGACAGCCTCGAAAACACGCATTGGACCGCTACCGGGGCCGCTGGGAGTGTGAGTGGGAAAGTTCGTGCGAGTGAGAGATCTCGCGCCGCCCGCGTCGATGATCTCGGTCCCCTCCCATTCGTGATTCATACGTGCCTGTCCCCCGGGCGCGGAAGGAGACGTCGAATGACCACGGTTGTGCATCCACCGTCGCGACCGATGTCGGTGAGCGACAACGCGGCGCGGACCCTGGCGAACGCCACCAAGACCGTTCCGCAGATGGCCTCGATCACGCCTCGCTGGCTGGTGCATCTGCTCTCCTGGGTGCCCGTCGAGGCCGGTATCTACCGGGTGAACAAGGTCGTTCACCCCGAGTCCGTGCACATCGAGTGCGACAACTACGACGAGTCGCCGCTGCCCGACACCTTCGTCGACTACTCGCAGGAGCCTCGGGAGTACCGGCTCAAGGCGGTCCAGACCGTCCTGGACCTGCACACCCGGATCGCCGACCTGTACTCCAGCCCGCACGACCAGACCGCGCAGCAGCTGCGGCTCACCATCGAGGCGGTGAAGGAGCACCAGGAGGGTGAGCTGATCAACAGTCCGGAGTACGGGATGCTGAGCAGCGCGGTGCCCGCGCAGCGGATCTCCACGATGACGGGGCCGCCGACACCCGACGACCTGGACGCCCTCATCACCAAGGTGTGGAAGCAGCCCGCCTTCTTCCTCACCCACCCGGAAGGGATCGCCGCGTTCGGCCGGGAGTGCACCCGGCGCGGGGTTCCGCCGGCCACGGTGAGCATGTTCGGCTCGCAGTTCCTGACCTGGCGCGGTCTGCCGATCATTCCGTCGGACAAGGTGCCGCTGGAGAACGGGAAGACCAAGTTCCTGCTGCTGCGCACGGGCGAGTCGCGGCAGGGCGTGGTCGGACTGTTCCAGCCGGGGCTCGCCGGGGAGCAGGGGATGGGGCTGTCGGTGCGCTTCATGCAGATCGACCGCAGCGCCATCGCCTCCTATCTGGTCTCCCTGTACTGCTCGCTCGCGGTGCTCACCGAGGACGCGCTCGCCGTGCTCGACGACGTCGACGTGGACAAGTTCCATGACTACGCCCCCAGTTACAGGTAGCGACGCCGGTCCGGCGTGGCTGCCGGACGAGGAGACGTTGAATCGGCTCGCCGGGGAGTTCTTTCGCGCGCTTCCGGGACAGGGGGAGTCGGTCGCGGGTCCGCCCCGGGGCCTCGGCGGGGGGTCCGGTGGTACGCCGGCCGGGCCGCCTCCGACCAGTGCTCCGGCCGCGTACGCGGTGAGTGCGCCCGGAGTCGGCGGGGTGACCCCGACCTCGGAGTCGGCGAGCCTGCCGGTGACGCCGGAGCCGCCGGGCATGCCCGCGACGCCGGTACCTGCCTCCGCGCCGGCGGCCGTACCGGCGGCTGCACCGGCGGCCGTACCGACGGCCGTAGCGGCTCAGCCGGCCGGTTCCGGGCCGTACTACTTCCTCGACGAGGCGCCCGGGTATCCCGCCGCGGTGCCGGAGCTTCCCGGGTTCGGGTATCTGGGGCTGCCGCCCCTTCCGGGGGTCGAAGGGCCGACGGCGACGGCCTCGCCGTACTACTTCGTCGAGGAACCCGGCGTACCGGCCGCACCCGAGGCCTCCCCGGGGCTGCCGCTCGACCCGCGTCCGGCGTTCGACGCGCGCGCGGTCCGGCGGGACTTCCCGATTCTGTCGGAGCTGGTCAACGGGCGTCCGCTGATCTGGCTGGACAACGCGGCGACCACGCAGAAGCCGCGGGCGGTGATCGACCGGCTGGTCGAGTTCTACTCGCGGGAGAACTCCAACATCCACCGGGCGGCGCACGAGTTGGCCGCGCGGGCGACGGACGCGTACGAGGGTGCCAGGAGGACCGTCGCCCGGTTCGTGGGGGCGGGCTCCGCCGAGGAGATCGTGTTCGTCCGGGGGACCACCGAGGCGATCAACCTGGTGGCCAAGGCATGGGGGCCGCGGAACATCGGTGCGGGCGACGAGATCGTCCTCTCGCATCTGGAGCACCACGCCAACATCGTGCCCTGGCAGATGCTGGCGGAGCAGACCGGTGCGGTGATCAAGGTGATCCCGGTCGACGACGACGGGGAGTTGCTGCTCGACAGATACACCTCGCTGCTGTCCGACCGGACCAAGCTGGTCGCGGTCACCCAGATGTCCAACGCGCTCGGCACCGTCGTACCGGTCGAGAAGGTCATCGAGATCGGGCACCGGGCCGGGGCGCGTGTCCTGGTCGACGCGGCGCAGTCGGTGCCGCATCTGCCGGTCGACGTCCGGGCGTTGGACGCGGACTTCCTGGTCTTCTCCGGGCACAAGCTGTTCGGGCCCACCGGGATCGGGGTGCTCTACGGCAAGCGGGAGGTGCTGGAGGACATGCCTCCGTGGGAGGGCGGCGGCAACATGATCACCGACGTCACCTTCGAGAAGTCCAGCTATCAGCCGCCGCCGGGGCGTTTCGAGGCCGGCACCGGGAACATCGCCGACGCGGTGGGGCTGGCCGCGGCCATCGACTACGTCGAGCGCATCGGCCTGCCGAACATCGGTGCGTACGAGCACACGCTCGTCGAGCACGCCACGGAAGGGCTGCGCGGGGTGCCGGGGCTGCGGCTCGTCGGCACGGCTCCGCACAAGGCGAGCATCGTGTCGTTCGTGCTGGACGGCCATGAGCCGAGCGAGGTGGGCACCGCGCTCAACGAGGAGGGGATCGCGGTGCGTTCGGGCCACCACTGTGCGCAGCCGATCCTGCGGCGGTACGGGCTGGAGGCGACCGTTCGGCCGTCGTTCGCCTTCTACAACACGCATGAGGAGGTGGACGCGCTGGTCGCGGCGGTCCACCGGCTCGCGGACGGCCGGGGGCGGCGCCGCCGCTAGCCGAGGTCCGCGGTCCGGAGGTCTGTGGCTCGTGGCCTGCGGTCTGCGGTCTGCGGTCTGCGGGAAGGGGATTGGCCGGTACGTCGGAGATCTCGGGCGGGTCTCCGTCGTACCGGCCAATCCCTTTACTGGTGTTGCTCGGGCAGGTGGCTGTCGGGGTGGGCCCACAGGACGACGTTGTCCAGGTGTTCGACCGCTCCGCTCGCCAACTCGTGCCGGAAGAAGTCGATGACGTCCCGGTCGGAGTGGCGCAGGCTGAAGTGGGTCAGGACGAACAGGGTCTCCGGATGGGCCGCGACGATCGGGCGGAGTTCGCTCCATACCGTGTGGCCGACCTGCCGTGCGCGGGGGAGTCGGGCGTCGTCGAGGTAGGTGCACTCGGTGATGATGACCGGGTGGTCGAACAGCCATGGGTTCCGTGTGAACACGTCGGGGTGGGTGTCGCCCAGGAAGGCGAAGGCGGGGCGGTGGATCTCCTGGTCGACCGTGCCGGGGCCGTCCTTGCGCCGCTCGGCGATGATCCGGCCGAACTCACCGGCCCGGCCGGCCGCGACCATCGATGCCTTCAGTTCTTCGTACTCCGGCTTCAGGACCGTCTTCTTCTCCGCGAAGCAGTAGCCCACGCACGGCACCTTGTGGAGGCACTCGACGACTCGGACCGCGTACTCGCCCCGGCGGCCCACGGAGAATTCCGCCCCCGCGCGTACGCCGTGCAGACGGCAGTCCGGGGAGAGGGTCGGGTCGAACCCCGCGCCGTGGTTCAGTTCGCTCGTGGCCCGCAGATAGGCCTCGGCGTACGGTCGCGCGTCGGCCGGTAGGTAGATGTCCACTCCCGCGTCCCTGGCGGCCAGATGGTCGAGGTCCTTGGAGTGGTCGAGGTGGGTGTGGGTCAGGAGCACCGATTCCGGCTGCCGTCCCTCGGGCAGGCCGGCGTCGAGGGCGCATCGCAGTTCGGGGATGTGGAAGAAGGTCTTGTCGTTCGCGCGGGAGTAACCGGTCAGGGTCAGGCCGGTCCCGGGTATCCGCCAGGTCTTCCACTGGCGGAACGGGTGGCCCTTGTCGAGCCGTTGGGGGTGATCGACGCGCTGCTCAGGGGGGTGGGTCATGCCGGTTCGCTCCCTGGCGTCGTCGTCACGGCCGCGCTGACGCACCCGTTGTCGGTGGGGATCACCCGTATCCGGTGGGGGATCGCGGCTGATCGTACGGGGCCCCACCGGACCGGTCGCGGAAATTTCCGGGCGAGGTGTCGGGCGAGGCGGTCCCGGTCCCGGTGTCGGTCGAGGTGGTGCCGGTCCCCCTCAACGCGCTGTGCGGTCGTCGGGTCGGGGTGGGGGTGGCGGCGTGGGGGCGGGGGTTTCGCGGCTCACCTCGTGGTGGTGGCCGGTCGGGCCCGGGAGGGGTTTGAGGTCTACCTGGATGCGGTGGGTGGAGTCGTGGCTCACCGAGCCGCCCAGGCGTGCCTCGACCACGCCCAGGCGGAGGCCCGCTCCGGCCTCGCCGGTGCGGTGGAACTGGACCGCGAACTCCAGGCTGACCTGCTCCACGGTGAAACGCCAGTCGCTCGCGGCGCCCTCGGCCTGCGCTCGGGCCAGTTCCGCCCGGACCGTGGCGATGGCCTCCGCGAGACCCACCGGTTCGGTATCGCCCATGTCAACACCTCTTCGGATCGAGTGGATCGGCCGAGTCGAGTTGGTTCACGAGTCTAGGGACCCACCATGCCCCGCGCGTAGTGTGAGGTGGCATGGGGGAATTGCGTGCGGACTGGAGGCTCCGGCTGAGACGCGGGGGCGCGCGGGGACCCGTCTGCGGTGCCGGGGTGCTCGTCGATCAGGACACGGCACTGACCTGTGCGCATGTGGTGCGCGTCCCGGACGCCGTGATGTGGGTGGAGTTCGCCGAGAACAGTGAGATCGAGGCGGTCTCCGCGCGCGTTCCGCCCGGCGGATGGCTCGTCGAGGGCCATGGCGAGGGCGAGGGTGGTGAGGACGTCGCCGTGCTGCGGCTCGACAGTCCTCGGCCCCAGGCGCGTCCCGCCCGGCTGGAGACCGCGCTGTGGGGCGGGATGGAGGTGTCCGCCACCGGGTACGCGGAGGGCTTCGACGACGGGATGAGCCTGTGGGGGCGGATCGGCGGGGTCAGCGGTGAGCGGGTGCAGCTCGACGCCGTCACCAAGGCCGAGGTGGTGCGCCGGGGGTTCAGCGGGGCCGCCGTGTGCACCCGGCCGGGGGAGGGGCGGCCCGCCCGGGTGGTCGGGCTCGTCGTCAGCTGGCGCGGTGACATGGGTGAACTGCTGCCCGAGAACAACCGGCTGGCCTTCTCCTATCTGATTCCCGTCGCGCGGATCGCCGAACTCTCGCCGGTGGTTGAGGAGTTGAGCGGGCCGGATGCCTGGGACCATGGATTCGAGGAGCGGTTGAGCCGGTGGTTCGGGGATCCTGACGAGGAGCCGGTGAAGATCACCGTGGTGCCGCCCGGGAGCGGGAAGCGCCGCTCCCTGCGGCATCTGCTGCATCGCGCCGACCTCGTCTACCGGGGCGGCGGCTCCAGCAGACCGGACCTCGCCGACCACGCCCTGGGGCATATCGCGTTCCCGCCGGGTCGGTATCTGGCGTACTGGGACTGGCTGCTCGGCACCGGGCCCCGGCCCGATCGGACGCCCGGCCGGCCCGAACTGACGCCCGGCCCCCCGCCCGCCTCCGCCGCCGACCACATCCCCTTCGCGGCCCCCGTCTCCGGCCGCGGCGTCACGGTCGTCGTCGACGGTCTCGACGAAGAGCCCGAGCCCGGCCCGCTGATCGAACTCCTCGCCCGATTGAGGTCGTTCGGCTTCCGGGCGCTGCTGGTCTTCCGGCACGAGGGCGGTACGGGCTGGACCGCCGCCCGGGACGTACTCCTCGGGCCCGCCCTCCTCGCCCACGCCGACGCGCTGCTGGTACGGCTGGAGCGGGCGGAGTTCAGCCGCGCGGTGCGGCACGGTGTCGTCGACAGCGCCTCCCTCGGCTCGCTGACCGAGACCGCCGACCGGCGCAGGAGCGAGCGCCGACGCATCGACGAGACCATCGATCCGCAGCAACGGCTCGCCCGTTCACGTGAGTTGATCAGAACCCTGCGCGCCGACCTGCGGCGCTCCGGGGACCGGGGATGAACTCCACCGCCGGGCGCCACGGGCAGGGGCACGCGGACCGGCAGCGGGTGGAGGGCGGGCGGGCGGCCGTCTGTCCGCATCGGCGGTTCAGCGGTGCCCCCTGCGGTGGTGTCCTGCTGCCCACCGGTCACTGTGCCGAGTGCGGTCGCGCGGAGGACGGGCCCCGGTTGCCCGCGCTGCCCCGGGAGGCCCGTGAGTTCGGTCCCGCCGTGCTGCTCGCGCTGCCCGAGCGGGCGCCGCGTCCCGCGCAGGAGCGGCTCATCCACCCCGAGGCCCCGCTGCGCGTCCGCATGGTCTGCTCGTCCCCGGACTGCGGGATCACCTTCGCGCCGCCGTACACCGTGGGGCCGGTGCCGGTCGAGGGGTACTGTCCGGCCTGCGGCGAGCCGTACTCGTACCGGCCCGAACTCGCCGAGGGCGATGTGCTGCGCGACCAGTACCGGATCATGGGGCCCATCGCGCACGGCGGGCAGGGCTGGGTCTATCTCGCCGAGGACACGCATCTCGGTGACGTGGTCGCCGTCAAGGGCATGCTCAACCGCTACGAGCGGGACGGGGCCCGGCTCGCCGACGTCGAGCGCCGCAACCTCGTCGCCATCCGCCACCCCCGTATCGTCCAGATCCGCGACTTCGTCGCCCGGCGCGACGGAAACGGGCAGGTCACCGGCGGCTACATCGTCATGGACGACGTCGGTGACGGCACCCTCGAGAAGGTCGTCAAGGAGACCCGGCGCGGGGAGTCCGTCCTCGACATCGAGCACGTGGCCGCGTACGGCTGCCAGATCCTCGAAGCGCTCGTCCATCTGCACGCGGGCGGCGAGAAGGGCTTCGTGTACGGGGACATGAAGCCCTCGAACGTCGTGCACCACGGGGACGGCGTCAAGGTCATCGATCTCGGCGGGATGCGGGAGCGGGGCCAGAGCCGGCCGCCCGCCCATGTCACGCCCGACTACATGGCGCCCGAGACGGCGTCCGCCGCCATGCCCACCACCGCCCACGACCTCCACACGGTCGGTGTCACCCTGCGGGAACTCGCCGGCTGGGCCGTCGACGAGGTCCCCGGCCTCGGCACCGCCTCCTTCCGGGGCGTCGTCGACCGGGCCACGCGCGGCGATCCCGGTCTGCGGTTCGCCGACGCCCGCGAGATGGCGGGCCAACTGCGCGGCGCGCTGCGGGAGATCCGCGCCCTGCGCGGCAAGAGCGACCCGCCCGAACCCTCCGACTACTTCTGGCCGTCCCCGCAACTGCTCGGCGCCCGGCTCGGCACGGTCCCCGGCATCGAGCACTGGCTCGACCGCCCGCGCCGCGACCGCTACGACCCGCCCCTCGCCCCCGCCCTCGACCTCGGCGCCCCCACCCTCACCGAGATAGCCCGTCGGCTGCCGGTGCCCCGGCGCTACCCGGGCGATCCGCAGACCGCCCGGTTCGAGGTCAGCAGCGGTTACGACCCGGACCGGCTCCTCGACCAGGAGGACGGCAGACCGCCCTCGGTGGAGATCCGGCTGCACAACGTACGGGTCCTGCTGGGACGGGACACCCGGGACATCCGGGACGACCTGGAGCGGGCGCAGGAGGAACTCGACACCGCCGACTCCATCCCCGGGCCCTCCGCCGTGCGCCGATGGCGGCTGGAGTGGCATCGCGCGCTGGTCGCGCTGCGCCGGGCCGACCTGGACGACGACCCCCGGCGGGTCGCCGAGGCCAGGGGCCACTTCGCCCGGGTCCGCCTCGAACTGCCCGGTGAGTACGCGCCCAAGCTGGCCCTCGCCTACTGCGGGGAGCGGCTCGGCGACGACAGTGCCGGGCCCACCGCGAAGGAGCTGTACGAGGCCGTGTTCGCCCGCAACCCCGCGCATGGCGGCGCCGCCCTCGGGCTCGCACGGCTCGCGCTCCGCGCGGGCGACCGGCGCGCCGCGCTCGACGTCCTCGGCCGGGTGCGCCCCGGCACCCTGGACCACACCGTCACCCGTATCGCCTCCCTGCGCATCCGCGCGGCCCGGCTGCCCCGGAACGGCGATCCGCTGCCCGAGCCCGCCGAGGTCGACGCGGCCCTCGCCGAACTGCGCGGCCTCGTCCGCCGGGAGCCGGGGGCGGGTGGGCCGAGCCTGTCGGAGGACGAGGCGCTGCGCCTCGGTACCGAGCTGCACGAATGGAAGCTCGACGCGCTGTACAGCCGCGACGACCGGCCCGGCCCCCGGGGCGGGGGCGGTGCCGGGCGGCTCGATGTCCGTGCGCTGCGTGGCCTCGGTGCGCAGGAGCGGCGGCTGCGTGCCCGTATCGAGTCCTACTACCGGCAACTGGCCGCCCGGCACGGGGAGTCGGCCGCCGCGCATGAGCATCTCGTGGATCTTTCGCTGGCGGTGCGTCCGCAGACGGTGGTGTGAGGGGGGGAGTGCGGATGGGAGTGCGGATGGGAGTGGGTGGGGGTCGGGTGCGGGTTCGGTGGGGCTTCTCGCGCCCACGCGGCGGAGCCGCATATCGGTACAGCCCCGCGCCCCTTGAGGGCCTGCGGCCCTCTCAGCCGACGCGGGAGGAACCGTGACCGACGACATGAGCGGGCATGACGGTGGGCAGCTCGGTGCGGACGGGGGTGGGCGTGTCGGTAGCCGGGCGCGCGGTCGGGGCCGGGCGGTGCTGCCCGAGATTCGGTTGCGGGTCGATCTCGGGGGTGATCTGCGGCCGCATCGCAGTGCGAAGATCGAGGCGCATCTGCGGGTGGACGTCACCGCCGGGGGCGCGCCCGCCGAGCTGCCCGCGATCGAACTCGCGGTGATCATCGCGGTCGATGTGGCGGAGCCCCTGCGGGCGGCCGTCCGGCACGCGCTGCCGGCCGCGTTGCGGGCGCTGCCCGACGGCATCTCCTTCACCGTGCTCGGCGCCGGGCCCGAGCCCGTCCGCTGCCATCCGGGGGACGACGCCGAGTGGGCCGTCGCCGACGGGCGCGAGAAGCG
This sequence comes from Streptomyces phaeolivaceus, assembly GCF_009184865.1. Lineage (NCBI taxonomy): Bacteria > Bacillati > Actinomycetota > Actinomycetes > Kitasatosporales > Streptomycetaceae > Streptomyces > Streptomyces phaeolivaceus. The sequence continues at coordinate 6,209,923 of NZ_CP045096.1, forward strand.
GCGGGCCGCCTTCGCCGCCGGGGCGCTCCCGCTGCACCGGGACGGTCCGCGCCCCGCCGGATACGCCGTCTGGGCCGCCGGAGCGCGCGCCCTGCTCGCCGCGCGCCCGTTGTCCGTACGGCATCTGCTGCTGATCACCGACGGCAGCAGCGCGCCCGGCGAGACCCGGCTCGACGAGGAACTCGACCTCTGCGCCGGGCACTTCACCTGCGATGTGCTCGCCGTGGGCGCGGACTGGACCCCGGAGCCGCTGCTGACGCTCGCGGAACGGCTGCACGGCACCGCCGAGTTCGTGGACGACGGCCTCGGCGCCGCGATCACCGCCGCGATCCGGCGGCTGCGCCGCGTGCACGCCCCGCAGCTGCCGATCGAGGTGACCGTCCGGCCCTCGGTGCGGCAGGTCGCGCTGAACGAGAAGGCGCCCCGGCCGCACCGGCTCGGCGGGCTGCCCCAGCCGGGCCGGCCGCACCGCTGGAGCTTTCCGACGTACCAGTGGGAGGAGGGCGGGCGCGACTATCTGCTCACGCTCGTCGCCGACGCCGACCACGATCCGCTGGAGACGTATCTGCAGTTCGCCATGGTCTCCGTCGGCGATGTCCACGCGGCCGTCACCGCCCGCTGGCACCGCCCCGAGCTGCCGCCGCCCGACCTGCCGGCGGGCGCCGCCAGCGTGCGCGACCAGAAGTCCACCACCGTGATGCGGGAGGCCCTGCGCCGGGGGCTCGTGGCGCTCGGGGAGGAGCGACGGGACGCCGCCCAGGGGCACTTGGGGCGCGCCGCGCGCCTGGCGGACCGGTTCGGCACGGACTGGGTGCTGGACGAGATCCGCGCGGTCGCCGACATCGAGGACGCGCCCGCGGGGCGGGTCCGGCTGCGGTCCGCCGTCGCCGCCGACACGCTCGGGCCGATGATCCTGCGGGCCGGCTCCCGGCCCGTGCCCCTGACCGACACCGGCGGTCCGCGACCGGGCCCGCGCTGCGTCCGCTGCGCCACCCCGGCCGGGGGCGAGGCGCGCTACTGCATCGCCTGCGGGGAGAAGCTGCTGTGACGGCCCCACGTCCGGCCCCACGTCCGGCCCCACGCGAGGCCCCACGTGCGACGTCACGCCGCCGACTCCCGCGCTCCCCCGGGCGTGGGCGTGGGCTCGGGCTCGCGCGCTCCCTCGGTCTCGGCGCGTTCTGGCGGGCGCGGCTGAGCGGGTGGCGGACCCGGCGGCTGCTGGAGGCGCATCTGCTGATCCTGACGGTGTGCGCGCTCGTGGCGGCCGGCGCCCTGTTCGTGTCGTGCCGGCAGATCCAGGGCGGCGCCGGGGCGCTCGCCGACGAGGAGGCCCCGGCCGTGCAGGGGCTCGCCGCCACCCGGCTCGCGGTGCTGCGCGCCGACCACGAGGCCCGTGTCCTCGGCAAGTTGGAGCTGGTCGACGTGGCGGGCTCCGGCGAGACCTACCGGGCCCAGCTCTCCGCGGCCGACCAGGGGCTGTCCAGGATCGCGGACCGTACGGACCAGGACCTCGGCACCGTCAACGGGCTGCTCGCCACCTACAGCAACTCCCTCAACCTCGGCACGGCGATGTACCGGGACCAGCCCCTCATGCGGAAGCAGAAGCTCGCCGAGGCGCGCTCGCTGCTCGTCCGGCCGGGTGTGGGACTGGTGCCCCGGCTGCACGACATGCAGCGGGTCCAGCTGAGGCACGCCGAGGCCACCGCCACCGAGGGGTGGTTGCAGCGGAGCGGCTGGTGGCTCGCGGAACTCGCCCTGGCCGCGCTGGCGTTGACCCTGCTCTCCGCGCTGTTCGTGCTGCGCGACCGCTGTGGCCGCGACTGGAACCCGTATCTGCTCGCGGCCTTCGCCCTGACCGTGCTGCTCGCCGTCGTCCCGCTGCTGACGATGGCGTCGGCGCAGGACGACCTGGACAGGGTGGTCGCGGATCTGGGGGAGATCACCGAGGCGTCCCGGCAGCGCTGCTGCGACGAGGGGCTGGCCGCCGCGCAGCAGAGCGTCACGGAGCGGTCCGAGGACGTGCGGCGCGTCCTGGCCGACGACACCTGGACCGACCGGGTCTACCAGGGCACCCTGACCGGCGGCCTGCTGATCGTCGTCCTGCCCGCGCTGGGGCTCGGCCTCCGGCTCGACAGCGACTACTGGAGGCGGCGATGACCCGGCGGTTCAAGGTGCTGGTGCTGCTGGTGGCGTTGGTGCTGGTCTCGGCCGGCAGCATGGTGGCGGTCTGGTCGGAGCGGGACGACGCGCCGGTGACCATTCTCGGGCCGTGGACCGACGAGCAGGGCGAGCAGTTCGAGGAGGTGCTGCGGGGCTTCGGCATCCCCTTCGAGTACCAGGGCACCGCGGCCCAGCGCGAGGTGCTGCTGTCCAAGGTGCAGTCGGGGGAACCCCCGGACATCGCGATCATGCCGGGCGTCGGCGAACTCGCCGAGTACGCCGGCCAGAACCGCCTCAAGCCGCTCAACGACCTCTACGCGCGGGAGGAGTACGGCGCCCCCTGGAACCCGGTGAGCGAGTCCTCCGAGGACGCGGACGGGAACGCCGACGGGAACGCCGACGGGAATGCCGACGAGGACGCGTACTGGGTCCCGGTCAAGGCGGACCTGAAAAGCATCGTCTGGTATCGCGAGGGCGAGCGCCCGGCGAACTCGCCTGCCCCGTTGGAGAGTTGGTGCATCGGGATGGGGGACGACGGCGCCTCCGGCTGGCCCGGCAGCGACTGGATCGAGGACCTCGTCCTGCAGCGGGAGGGCCCGGACGTCTACGAGGGGTGGGCACGCGGCGACGCCGAGGTGCCCTGGACCGGCGACTCCGTGCGCGGCGCCTGGGAGGCGTGGGCCGGGCTGCTCAGGCAGGACCGGAAGTCGGCCCGGCGCGCCCTGCTCACCGACCACCGCGGCGAACCCGACGGACACGGCCTCCTCTTCGACGCGCCGGACGGCTGCGCCCTGGAACACCAGGGTTCCTTCGCCCGCTCCTTCTACGGCACACAACGGCGGCAGGCGGGCCTGATGGACTCCGCCCCGCTGCTGCCGGGCGGCGGCTACCGGGTCCGGGCCCACGAGGTGACCGGCGACTTCGCCGCGCTGTTCGGCGACCGCCCCCGGGCCCGCGACCTCATCGAACGGCTGGCCTCCAGGGCGGGCCAGCAGAAGTGGGCCGACGCGGCGGACGTCTTCTCGGCGAACCGCCGGGTACGACCGGGGGACAGCCCCCTCGAACAGGAGATCGCCCGACGACTCACCGGCACGGGGCGCCGCTGCCTCGACGCCTCCGACGTCATGCCCCCCGCCGTCCGCGACGCCTTCTACGAGGCCGTCCTCCTCACCATCGCCCGCGCGGCGGCCGGGGAGGACCTCGACGTGGCGGCACTGCTGACGGACGTACAGAACGTGGCCGCGGCACAGCCGGACCGGGGGCCGGCCTTGCGGACGGTGTGCAGCGCGTAGGCGGGGACTACTTCTCCGGTGCCGGTGCCGGTGCCGGTGCCGGTGTCGGTGCCGGGGGCCCGGCCGGGGTCCCCGGGATGATCAGGCCCGTCTCGTAGGCGACCACGACGGCCTGGGCAAGGTCGCGGAGGCGGAGTTTGGCGAGGATGCGGGCGACATGGGTCTTGACCGTGGCCTCGCTGAGGCGGAAGTGGGCGGCCAGTTCGGTGTTGCTCAGGCCGGGGTCACGGGTGCGACGACCGTCGTGGGCTCGGCATGACCCTCCCGACCACCGACCTCGCCGTGTACGACGTCCCCGTACTCACCGCCCTCACCCTCGGCGGCCTCCTCATCGCGACCACGGGCGCCCTCCTCCCCGCCCTCTGGGCGGCCCGCACGACCACGACGACGGCCCTGAGGACGGAGTAGCCAAGAAGAATGAGGAAGAAGAGGAAGCCCCGCCCCCCAACCCCGGGCCGCCCGGGGCTCAGCCTCCGGCACGCGGCCGGTCCGGGTGCTGCCGTGCCGTGTCGGGCTCCAGCAGGTCCGGGAAGTGGTCCAGGTCCGGGAAGTCCCGTTCGGGGAGGGTGCCGGGGGGTGGGTGGTGGGGGCCGGTGCTGGCGTGGAGGGCGATCAGGGGTTTGAGAAGGATGTGGCGGGGCGGGGCGGCCGGTGCGGTGAGGCGGCGGAGGAGGAGGTCGACGGCGACCCGGCTCATCTCCTTGGCGGGGATCTCGGCGGCGGTGAGCCGTGGCGTCAGGTGTTCCGCCCAGCGGCCGGCGGCGACACCGACCACCGAGAAGTCGCGCGGGACGTTCAGACCGCGCCGCAGGAGGCCGCGGTAGAGGCCCTCCAGAGCGGCCTCGTTCATGGTGACCAGGGACGTGGTCGCCGGGTCGTCCCGGAGGATCCCCTCCAGGATCTCCTCGCCCGCGGTCACCTCGTCGTCGCAGAGGTACGCGTGCGGGGTGAGCGTCTGTTCCGCCATGGCCTTGGTGTAGCCCTCCAGCCCGAGATGGGTGGAGCCGTACCCGCTCCGGAAGAGCTGCTCGGACCTGTTCACGAAGGCGATCCTGCGATGGCCGAGGTCGGCCAGGTGGTACACACACCCCCGGGCCAGCCCCGCGAAGTCCAGGTCGACCCAGCTCGTCTCCTCCGCCCTGCTGTTCCGCCCGATCGTCACGAACGGGAACCCGGCCCCGGCGAGGCGCTCCACCCGGTCGTCCTCCAGCCTGACCTCCATCACGATCACCCCGTCGACCCGCCGCCCCCCGCTGCCGCCCCCACCCCCACTCCCACCCCCACGTCCACGTCCACGTCCGCCTCCTTCCACCATCCGCCGGAACGAGCCGTCGCCCGCCCGGTCGGCCGGCGACACCCGCACATCGCAGTCGTACGCCGTCGCCGCCTCCACCACCCCACCGATGAACGCCAGTTGCGTATCGGTGTAGACGCGGTTCCGGCCCGCCGGGGCGCAGACGAGACCGAGCGTGCGGCCGGTCATCGGGCGGTCGCCGGAAGCGGCTGTTCGGCCCAGATGGTCTTGCCGGTGGACGTCTGCCGGGTGCCCCAGCCCTGGGTGAGCCGGGCCACCATGTGCAGCCCCCGGCCGCCCTCGTCGTAGGCACGGGCGCGGCGCAGATGGGGCGCGGTGGAACTGGCGTCGGACACCTCGCAGATGAGGGTGCGGTCACGGATCAGCCGGAGCCCGATGGGGACGGCGCCGTACCGGATGGCGTTGGTGACCAGCTCGCTCACCACCAACTCCGTGACGAACGCCGCCTCCTGCAGCCCCCAGAGGGCCAGTTGGCGGGAGGCCTGCGCGCGGGCGTCCGCGACGATCGCCGGATCGGACGGCAGCGACCACGCGGCGACCTGGTCCGTGTGCAGCGCGCGGGTGCGGGCGAGCAGCAGCGCCACGTCGTCGGCCGCCGGGCTGTCGGGCAGCAGCGCTTCGAGCACCGTGTCGCAGGCGGCCTCCAGGGAGGGCACGGGGGAGGCGAGGGCCTCGCACAGCCGCCGCTGGCCCAGCCCGATGTCGTGGTCGCGGGCCCCGACCAGCCCGTCGGTGTAGAACGCGAGCAGGCTGCCCTCGGGCAGTTCCACCTCGGTCGACTCGAACGGCAGACCACCGACCCCCAGCAGCGGCCCCGGCGACAGCTTCACCACCTCGACCGTGCCGTCCGGGTACAGCACCGCCGGAGGCGGATGGCCCGCGCCGGCCAGGGTGCAGATCCGTGAGACCGGGTCGTAGACGGCGTACAGACAGGTCGCGCCGATCTCGGCGGCGGACGGCATCTCCAGGTCCTCGGGGACGCTCTCGTCGTCGTAGGTGAGGTGGGTGACCAGGTCGTCGAGGTGGGTGAGCAGCTCGTCCGGCGGGAGGTCGACATCGGCGAGCGTACGGACCGCCGTACGCAGCCGCCCCATGGTCGCGGAGGCGTGCAGACCGTGTCCGACGACATCGCCGACGACCAGGGCGACCCGGGTGCCGGAGAGCGGCACCACGTCGAACCAGTCGCCGCCGACCCCCGCCCCCGAACCGGCCGGCAGATAGCGGTACGCCACCTCGACCGCCGCCTGCTTCGGCAGCTCGCGGGGGAGCAGACTGCGTTGCAGGGTGAGCGCGTTGGTGCGTTCCCGGGTGTACCGGCGTGCGTTGTCCACGCCCACGGCAGCCCGGCCCGCGAGTTCCTCGGCGAGCACCAGATCGTCCCGCTCGAAGGGCTTCGAGCCGCTGCGCCGGGCGAAGAACGCCACCCCGAGCGTGATCCCCCGGGCCCGCAGCGGGGTGGCCATGACCGAGTGGAAGCCGAACCGCCGGACATGGTCCCGGCGCGTCCCGTCCTCGGTGACCCACCGCTGGTAGTCGGGGTCGTCGACGCCGCTGATCAGCGGTTCCCCGGTGATGAGGGCGCGGGCGGGCGGGGAGAACGGCGGATAGGCGTCGAGCCCGCCGAGCGGTACGGCGGCCTCCGGGACGCTCTCGTACGTCGACTGGTGGGCGGCCCGCCGCAGCGCGACGGCGGTGTCGAGCGGGCCCGGCGTCGGTTCCCGGCCGCGCAGCACCGAGTCGAGGAGGTCCACACTGACGAAGTCGGCGAGCCGGGGGACCGCCAGATCCGCCAGTTCCTGGGCCGTGCGCATCACGTCCAGGGTGCTGCCGACCCGGCTGCCGGCCTCGTTCAGCAGGGCCAGCCGCTGTCTCGCCCAGTGCTCCTCGCTGTTGTCGAAGGTCGCCGTGCCGACCCCGCACACCTGGCCGGTGACGGGGTCCCTGACCGGCCACATCTCGGTGATCCAGGCCTGCTGACGCGAGGAGAACGGGCCGGGCGCGGTGTGTTCATGACGCATCGGCCGCGCCTCTTCGGCCACCCGCCGCACAAGCTCCGCGAACCCCGCCTCGGCCGCGTCGCCCGGGGGTCCCCCGGACAGCCCGGGGTCCCTCCGCCACCCCTCCGGCCCCTCGGTGAACATCGCCATGCGCAACGGCGACTGGGTCTGCGACCACGCGAGCGTTCGACGGCGGCGAACCGCCCCGGTGGACCCGGTCGCGGCGCTCAGCGAGTCCGGGGCGGTCGCCGTGACGACGTACCCCCGCGCCTTCCCGTCGGCGCCCAGCGAGGGCGACCAGCTCAGGGCGAGCCGTACGGGGTGGCCGTCCCGGTGGCGGAGCACCGCCGTACCGCCGCCGCCCCGCTCCGCGCGAAGCCCCGGTCCGTCGTACCCGGCCACCAGCTCGGCCGCGGCCCGCCCCACCACCTCGGCGGCACGGTGGCCCAGCAGCCGCCGGGCGCCCTCGCTCCAGCCCGTGACGAGGCCCTCGGCGTCGACGGTCGCCGTGACGGGCTCGTCCGTGTCCGCGGAGCGACCGGATGTCCGAGCAGATGTCCGAGCCGATGTCCGGGCCGATGTCCGGGCCGATGTCTGGGCCGATGTCTGGGCGGATGCCCGAGCCGATGTCCGCGCGGACGACTGGACGGAAGCCGGACCGGCCCTGTCCGTCCCCGATCCGTCCCCGCTCACCGCGCGCCGGCCGTGTCACTCATAGACCTCAGCCTGCGCGCTGCGTCAAAAACGGACAACTCGGACCGATCCCCGCTCGGTGGGGGCACGCGGACCGAAAGTTGTACGCGCTCTTACCGAGGCTGTCCCTCCGCTGTCCCTCCCCTGTCCCCGCGTTGTTCGACCGGATCGAACAGTGGGGGTGCGGTACCGCCGAACCCCCACCACCGGTCGGCCCGGCCGGCCGGGGTCCGCGTCGCGGAGTCCGCGTACCGGGGCCCGGGTCCCGCACGGCGTCCCGCGCACCCACGAGGCGCGCGGGACGCCCACGCTCTCCGCCCGCCCCGGCGCTCTCCTCACTCTTCGATCGGCAGCGGCGGCAAGGGCGTTGACCCGCCCCGGGCGCACCAGCAGAATGAGCGCGCATCGCGCTTGAGAGCGCTCTCAGAACGCCGCTCCGGCGCGCGCCCCCGGTATTCCGGCACTCCGGCAGTCCCGTACGCGCACCGCACCTCCCAAGGAGACCCATGACCGGCAGACAAGGCAGCAGCCCGGCGTTCGGCCGCCGTACCCTCCTCGGCACCGGCCTCGGGGCCGCGGCGGCGCTCGCCGTCGCCGGCGCGAGCCCGGCGCACGCGGCGGCCGAGACGGCGGCCCGGACCTCCGGCACCCCCGCCCGGCGGCGCGGACAGGCCTTCCTCGCCGCCGCCATGGACGCCTACCCCGACCATGGCGCCGTCCGGCTGACCCAGAGCTACACCGACCAGGCGGGCCTGTTCAGCACGGCCTTCACCTACGACAACGCCCTCGCCGTCCTCGCCCACCTCGCCGTGGGAACGGCGGACGGCCGGGCCAGGGCGGTGGCGCTCGGGGACGCGCTGATCTACGCCCAGGAGCACGACCCGGCGTACGACGACGGCCGACTGCGCCAGGCGTACAACGTCGGGCCGTACGTCTACTACGACGGCGTACCGCAGCCCGACGGGTTCGTGCGGGCGGACGGGACGGCCAACGTCGGCACCCAGTTCGGCTTCACGGGGACGGCTGTCGGCGACATGGCCTGGGCGGGGATCGCGCTGAGCGCGCTGGCCCGGCGGACCGGGGCCCGGCGGTTCCTCGCCGCCGCCGTGCGGATCGGGGAGTGGATCGAGCGGACCGGCCGTACGGACGAGCCCCTCGGCGGCTACAAGTTCGGGGTGAACGGGGCGAACGAGAGGTTGCCGTTCACCTCGACCGAGCACAACACCGACCTGATCTGTCTGTTCGGGCGCCTCGCCCGGCTCACCGGCGACCGGGTGTGGGCGGAGCGGCGGGCACGGGCCGAGGCCTTCGTGAAGCGGATGTGGGCCCCGACCCAGGGGCAGGGACAGAGCCTGTCCGGCGGCTTTTTCTACACCGGCACCAACGACGGTGTGACCGTCAACAAGTCGCCCATCCCCGAGGACACCCAGACCTGGACCCACCTCGCGCTCGACTCCGCGCGCGACTCCCGCTCCCTGGACTGGGCGGCCCGGGAGCTGGCCGTCCTCGACCACGCCGAGCGCCGCAACAGCACGGTCCCCGCCGGGCAGTCGTACGAGGGAGTCACCTTCAGCTCCGCCAGTCTGCTGGCGAACGAGGACGCCCCCATCGCCGAGTTCCAGCCGAAGCCGAACCGCAACGGCGTCTGGTTCGAGGGCACCGCCCACCTCGCGCTCGCCCTGCGCGACCGGGGCGCACGCGGCGATGAGAAGCGCGCCGGGCGGCTCCTCGCCTCCCTCGAACGCGCCCAGGACCTCCTCGGCGCCGACCAGACTGTCGGCGGCCGGGCCCTCCCCGCCCGCTCCGGCGTCGTCTCGGCCAGCAGCCCCCTCGACACGGGCTTCGGCTTCGGCTACTACCCGTACCGCCACACGGGCGCCACGGCCTGGTACCTGATGGCGGCGGTGCGCGCGAACCCGCTCCGGGCCTGACGCCGAGGGCCGGCCAGGTCCCCCGTGCGGGTCCGGTGGGGCTTCTCGCGCAGTTCCCCGCGCTCCTGAAAAGCGAAGCAGGGGCTGCGCCCCGCTTCGCCTTTCGGCCCGAAAGGGCCGTAGGCCCTAGGGGTGCGGGGAACTGCGCGACCAGCCCCCACCGGACCCGCACCCGAAGAGCGCACCCCGGTCCGGATCAGGCCGGGGCGCACCCCGGTCCGGATCAGGCCGGGGTCGACCAGCCGTCGGCGAAGTCGCAGAGCCGGCTCATGAGGGCGAGTCGCTGGTCGGGGGCGTACGCGTCGCGGTCCGACTCGTGGATGACGGCGTCCACCCAGCGCCGGTAGGGGCCGCCGGGCGCGGTGTACGGCGCCGCGTGGGCCGAGCCGAGGCGGCTGTCGACGTAACAGGAGGGCGCCCAGGACGACGGGTTGGTCGTGGCGGAGGTCCGTGCGGGGCAGACAGCGGTCGAGGTGGGCGGTGAGGATCGCGGCGTCCTCGTCGGTGCCGAAGCGGGCCAGGGCGAAGCTGTGGCCGATGCCCGCGTACATCGTCCGGCTCTCCAGCGGCAGGGCGCCGAGGCGGGCCCGGTACGAGGTCCGCCGGGACACGCCGATCAGCCATGAGGCCGTGAGACGTTGGCGCCAGCCTTCGAAGAGCAGGGCGTCGAGCTCGGCGTCCGTGATCGACGCGGCGTCGACGAGGAGCGGGTTCAGGAAGCGCCTGAGGGTGGCTCCCTCGAACCGCAGGAACCGGCCGCTGCGCAACTGCCGTACCGGCCGATGCCCCGCCGGTAGGCGCGCGGCTGGACGTACCGCTTGACGGCGTTCCACCGGACGACCTCCTCCGGCGTCATGTCCGGCACGCGCAACTCCCACGACCTGCGCCGTACGAGCAGAGGGAGTAGAGGGAAAGGCCGGGAACGACCGGTCCGGGCGGGGGCCCGGGTGCGTATCCAAGGGCGTACGGAAGGGGGGTTGGGCGGCGTACATGAGGAGGCGGTGCGAAGTCTCCGAAATGAACGACTAGCATCCCGGCCGTAAACAGTCGGTGGAAAATGGGATGAGGGCCGGCGGCCGTCGGCTCTGCTGGACGTCGTCCGTACACCGTCCGTACCTGGGTGGTACGGCGCTCGTACGTCGTCGGCGGTCCGTGGACGGGATGGGGTTGGTGTCGTGGTGGAGGCCGGGCCTCGGGTGGCTGTCGCCGTGGTGACGATGGGCAATCGGCCCACCGAGGTGGACGCGCTGCTCGCCTCCGTGGCCAAGCAGGACCTCGCGCCCGAGCGGATCGTCGTCGTCGGGAACGGCTGCCCCCTCCCCGAGTTCGCCGAACGGCTCGGTCTGCCCGGCGAGGTCACCCTCGTCGAAGTGGACGAGAACCTGGGCTGCCCCGGCGGCCGGAACGTGGCCATCGATCGGCTGCGGGAGTTCGGGGACGTGGATGTCGTCGTCGAGTTGGACGACGACGGTCTGCTCGTCGACGCCGATGTGCTGCGCCGCGTACGGGACTTGTACGCCGCCGACCCCCGCCTCGGCATCGTCGGCTTCCGGATCGCCGACGAGCACGGCGAGACCCAGCGGCGGCATGTGCCGAGGGTCGGGGCCAAGGACCCGATGCGCGGCGGCCCGGTCACCGGGTTCCTCGGCGGCGGACACGCCCTCTCCATGGCCATGCTCGGCGAGACGGGCGACTGGGCCGCCGAGTTCTTCTTCGCGCACGAGGAGACGGACCTCGCCTGGCGGGCGCTCGACGCGGGCTGGACCGTGCTGTACGCCCCCGAACTGCTCCTCCAGCACCCGAAGACCTCACCCGCCCGGCACGCGATCTACTACCGCGTCAACGCCCGCAACCGCGTCTGGCTCGCCCGCCGCCGCCTCCCGCTCGCGCTCGTCCCCGTCCACCTGGGGGTGTGGGTCCTCATCACCCTGCTGCGAACGCGCTCGGCGGGCGGCCTGAAGGCGTGGTTCAGCGGCTTCGTGGAAGGCTGGCGCGAGTCGGGCGGCGAGCGTCGGCCCATGAGCTGGCGGACGGTGTGGCGCCTGACGCGCCTGGGACGACCGCCGATCCTGTAGTCGGCCGCCGATGCTGTGGCCGGCCGCCGATCCTGTGGCAGGGCGCCGATCCTGTGGCCGGGCGGTCGGAATCAGGTGGGAGAGTCCGTCCCACCGGCGGGAGTCGCGCAACGCGAGCGCCCCGGTCGTTCACCCCCGTGGACCGGGGCACAGCGCGTTGCGCGGTTCTCGGATCCGGCGGCGGCGGCGTCACTCCCCCGAGCTACGCGTACCACGCGTGCGCCGTCGTCGCCGGATCCGATGAAGTGATCACATCAGGTCCCGCCAACGGATCGCTAACATGAGCCCAACGGTTCCACGGGGAGCCGTACGGGAGGCGGCGTCAGGTCGCCGCGGGGCGGGCCCGGAACGACGGTGCGGGAAGGCAACGGACGGGTTCTATGCGGGACGGGCTGCGGTTCGGACTGCTCGGTCCGCCGGTTCTGTACGGGGCCGGCGACATCGTGAGTTCTGTCGGCGGCGCACGGTCCGTCGGCAGCGGCAAGATGCGCGCCCTGTTCGTCGCACTGCTGCTCGAACCCGGGCGGGTCGTCTCCGTCGACACCCTCAAGGACGTCCTGTGGGACGCGGCGCCACCACCCTCCGCACAGGCCTCCCTGCAGAACCACGTGACCCGGCTGCGCAGGCTGCTGGACGACCCGGAGCGGCTGCGCGCGATCCCGCCGGGCTATCTGCTGCGGGTCGACGAGGGCGAGTTGGACGTCCGTGTCTTCGAGGCGCACGCCCGCGCCGCCCGCACCGCGCACGCCGCGCGGGACTGGGCCCGCACACTGCGCGAGTCCGCCGCCGCGCTCGCCCTGTGGCGGGGGGCACCGCTCGGTGGCCTGGCGGTCGAGGGGTTCCGCGCCCAGGCCTTCGTCCAACGCCTGCAGGAGGCCCGGCTGTTGCTCCTGGAGCGACGGTACGACGCCGAACTCCACCTCGCGGCGGGCCTGGTGGAGGAGGAGGGGACCGGCGGCGCGGGCGGCGAGACCGACGGCCCGCACGCGCTGGGCCCGCATGCCATGGGCTCGCACGCGCTGGGCGCACTCGCCCCCGAACTCGCGGCCCTGGTCGCCGAACACCCGCTCCGCGAGGCCTTCCACCGCCTCCTGATGCTCGTCCTCCACCGCACCGGCCGCCAGGCAGAGGCCCTCGCCGTCCACCGCGACCTCCGCGCCCGCCTCCTCGACGAACTCGGCGTGGAACCGGGCCCGGCGGTACGCGAGGCCCACGTACAGATCCTGCGGGAGCCTGACGAACACCCCCAGGGGACCTCACCCGAGGCCACCCCCGCCGACCCTCCCCTCCGCCCGGCCCAACTTCCGCCACCACCGGCCCATTTCACGGGCAGGGCAGAGGCACTGGCGGAGCTGCGGCAAGCGCTGAACGCGGGAACGTACGAAGCAACCCGTACCCCCACCCACCCAGGGGCGCGGGGAACTGCGCGACAGGCCACGACGAGCCCTCACCCGCCCACGCACCCGAACTCCCGAGCTACTAGGCGCCCCCTGCCACCAAAGGGGACCGCCGTCGCAGTCATCAGCGGCATGGCCGGCGTGGGCAAAAGCGCCCTGGCCCTCCACCTCGCCCACGACCTCGCCGACCACTTCCCCGACGGCCAGCTGTACATCAACCTCCACGGCGCCACCCCGGGCATGACCCCCCTCACCCCCGCCCAGGCACTGGCCTCGCTCCTGCGAGATCTCGGCACCGCCCCCCGCCGCATCCCCGAACACCCCGACGCCGCCGCCGCGTTTCTCCGCTCGACCCTCGCCCCGACCCGCACCCTGATGGTCCTGGACGACGCCGCCAACGCCGCCCAGGTGCGCCCCCTGCTCCCGGCCGGCCCCGGCTGCGCGGTCATCGTGACGAGCCGTTCCCCGCTCACCGCCCTGGACGGCGCCCACCGCTTCCCGCTCGCGCCCCTCTCGGACGACGAGAGCGCGGCGCTGCTGCGGGCCGCGTCGGGCCGGGCGGCGGGCCTGGACGCCGCGCACCCCCTCGTCGCGCTCACCGGCCGCCTCCCGCTCGCCCTCCGTGTCGTCGCGGCCCGCCTGGCCGCCCGCCGGGCACTCACCCCGGACGCGCTGGCCGGTCAACTGGCCGCCACGGAAGGGCGGTTGCACCACCTCGAATACGACGACCTGAGTGTCCGCCGCTCCCTCGGCGTCGCCCACGAGGCCCTGCGCGCCTCCGACCGCGACGCCGACCGCGACGCCGCCGACACCCTCCGCCGCATCGGCGCCCTGGACCTGCCCGGGTACGGCGCCCCCCTCCTCGCCCGCCTCACCGGCACCGACGAGTTCCGCGCCGAGGCCGCCCTCGACCGCCTCGTCGACGTCGCCCTGCTGGAGGAGACGACGTACGGCCGATACGTCCCGCACGACCTGGTACGCCACTTCGCCCGCGAACTCGCGAGCCCGGCCGACACCACCGAGGCAGTCGGACAGGCCCTGCGCTGGTACGCCGGACGCGCCCGCCAGAGCCTGCTGGTGATACTCCCGCCCGGCTACGAGCGCGACGAACGCCTGCGGACGACGGCGCTCACCCCGGATCCACACCCCCCGGAACTCACCACCGCCGAGAAGGCCTTCGCCTGGGGCGACCGCGAACTCCCCAACATCGTCGCCCTGGTGGAACGCTGCGTCCGGGAACACGGCGACGGAGACACGGGCGGCGCGGGGAGCGGCCCCGGCGGTGTGAACGGTGGCGGTGGCGGCGGCCCGGCGGCGGTCGCACTCGTCCCCACCCTCGTCCGCCACCTCTTCCCCTACCTCCACCGGGGCGGCCGGCTCGCCGAGCTGGACGTGCTCGGGCGGCTCGCCCTGGACGTGGCGAGGTCGCTCGGCGACGACGAGGCCGAGGCGTTCGCGCTCACCGACCGGGCCGGGCTGCACTTCATGTCCGGCCGGGCCTCGGAGGCGCTCGCCCTCAACGACGAGGGCCTGACCCTGTGGCGGCGCCTCGGGGTCGTGTCGTGCGTACGGCGGTGCCTGAACAACAGGGGGCTCGTGCTGGAGAGCCTCGGCCGCTACGAGGAGAGCGAGGAGACACTCCGGCAGAGCCTGGAACTGTCCCGGCAGCTCGGCGACCCGTACGGCGAGGCGGTGACCTTCAGCCACCTCGGCAACCTGTACAAGCACACCGACGCGCGGGCCGCCATCGCCCACCACGAACGGAGCCTGGCGCTGGGCGAGATCGCCGACAGCCTCGTCGTACGCCACACCGCGCACTGCAACATCGGCTACGCCCGCCTCCGCCTCGGTGAACCGGCCGCCGCCGTACGCCACTTCGAGCAGAGCCTGCGGATACTCGGCGCCGACGAGGACTGGCAGGGCGAGTCCAAGTCCCGGCTCGGCCTGGTGCGGGCGCTGCGCGAACTGGGCCGCACGGACCGGGCCTCCGACGAGTGCGCCGTCCTCCTCGACCTCGCCGAACGCCGCGCCGACCAGTACGCCATCGGCCTCGCCCGCCACCAACGGGGCCTGCTCCTGCGCGCCGACGGCCACGAGGAGGAGGCCCACCGCGAATGGCAACGCGCCCAGGAAATCCTGGACGACACGGACTCGACGGTGGCGATAGACCTGAGAGAACTACTGAAGGACCGCGCCCCGAATGGCGGCGCAGCCGCCCCCTAGGGGCGCGGGGAACTGCGCGACCAGCCAGGACGATCCCGCGGTCGCAAGCTCACAGAACCCCCCAACCCAGAAGGCGCCCCCCCCGCCCCCTTTACTTCGCATCGCCGTAGCACTCCACCACCGCCGTAGTAAAAGGAAACCGCACCGGCGTCTCCCCGAACGTCAGCCGCCCCGACAGCTCGGACGCCTCCCGGATCGCCGCCACCACCGCCTCCGCCTCCGCCTCCGGACAGTGCACGATCACCTCGTCGTGCTGGAAGAAGACCAGCTCCGCGGCCATCCCGTCGAGCGCACGGCGGAGCGCGGCGAGCAGCAGCAGCGTCCAGTCGGCGGCGCTGCCCTGGACGACGAAGTTACGGGCGAACCGGCCCCGGGCCCGGGAGTCGGTGGAGGCGTACCCAGGCACCCACTCGTCACCCTGCTCCTGTCCCTGTCCCTGTCCCTGTCCCTGTCTCTGCCCAGACCCCCGCCTCCGGGGGTCGAGGTCGGCGTCGCCCTGGGGGATGCCCGCCTCCTCGCCCGCCGCTTCCGACGCCCCGGCCGCCGGTGGGCACGTACGCCCGAGCCAGGTCCGTACGAGCCGGCCCTCCTCGCCCGCGCGGGCCGCGTCGTCGACGTACTGGACGGCACGCGGGAAGCGTCGGCGCAGCGCGGCGAGGTTCTTGAGGCCGTCCCCGGAGGTCTGTCCGTACACCGCGCCCAGCACGGCGAGTTTGGCGTGCTCGCGGTTTCCGGCGAAGGCGCGGTCGGAGACGGACTGGTAGAGGTCGCCGGGGCGTCCCGCGACCTCCATGAGCCCGGGATCGCGGGAGACGGCGGCCAGCACCCTCGGTTCCATCTGGTCGGCGTCGGCGACGACGAGCCGCCAGCCCGGGTCGGCGACACAGGCGCGGCGGATCACCTTGGGGATCTGGAGCGCGCCCCCGCCGTTGGTGACCCAGCGCCCGGTGACGGTGCCGTGCGCGAGGAACTCGGGCCGGAAGCGGCCGTCCCGGACCCAGTCCTGCAGCCAGGACCAGCCGTGGGCGACCCAGATGCGGTACAGCCGCTTGTATTCGAGGAGGGGCTTCACGGCGGGATGGTCGACACTCTCGATCTCCCACCGGCGGGTGGAGCGCACCCGCACCCCCGCCTGCGCGAAGGCCTTGACGACATCGGCGGGCAGATCGGGCCGCACGCGCCGCCCGAAGGCCCGCGACACGTCGTCGGCGAGTTCGGCGAGCCGGCGCGGCTCGCCCCCGCCCGCGTATCTCTCGCCGAGCAGTTCGCGCAGTACCTCCCGGTGGGTGTCGGCCCGCCAGGGCAGCCCCGCCCGGTTCATCTCGGCGGCGACGAGCATCCCGGCCGACTCGGCGGCGGTGAGCAGCCGCATCCGGTCCGGGTGGGCGGTGCTGTCGTGCCGCCGCCGCTGGTCCGCGTACACCTCGACGAGGTCGGTGAGCGGTACGTGCATGGGGCGGGGCTCGAACAGGGACGGCTGGGCGCCGGGGTCGGCCGCGCGGAGGGGCGGGTCCGGCGGCACGGGGGCGCGGCGGAGCCGGGCGAGGGCCGCGGCGGCGGAGCGGGGTTCCCCGAGGCGCCCCTCGTACCCCAGCAGCAGACTCTCGGCGTCCTCGATGTCGTAGCACCGCTCGACCCGCACCCCCGAGGCGAGCAGCCGCGGATACACCTCCCCGGTGGCCCGCCACACCCAACGCCCCACCTCGGGCCGCCGCCGCACGGCTTCCGCGACATCCGGCTCCCGCACCACCTGCCCCGCGAGCAGCCCGTCACCCCCGAGCGGGGCAACCTCCACACCCCCGTCCTCGGCCATCGCGAGCGCCCACCGGTCGACCATGGGTGCGAGTGTGGCAGGGGGGTCTGACATTGAGGGCGCCGGCGGGGCCGCGTCGAACCGGCCGCCCGACGGCGAGGGCCGGATCGGTCACCATGACCCCACCATTCCGTACAAGGGGTGGCGGAACACGGACATCAGGGCGGCGGTGGTGAAGACGACGATGTCGTAGAGGATGTGAACGGTGATCGCCGCCCACAGCCCGTAGTTGAACAACAGGTAGAAAAGCAGCATCCCGATGAACCATGAGTTCACCAGGCGAAAGATGCCCGCAAGGCCTCTCTGGTCGTTGTGCGAGGCGCGGAAGCCGCCGTTCACCGAGACGATCGCCGCGCCGACCAGCCACTCGCTGCCGGTGAGCTGGGGGGCGAGGATTCCGAGCGTGACCGTGTCGGCCAGTGGCACGAGCACGACCGTGTACAACCACTCCACCAGCCCGAACGTGATCAGGTTCAGGAGCGCGAGACCCGGTGGCGCGCTCAGCAGGAAGAGCCACCGGAACCGGAGTTCCTCGAAGAATCCCGCGTTCACGCTGTCCCAGAGTCCCAGGCCCACGGCGGTGCCGGGTGGGAGGAGGCGGGGTATGCCCTGCACGATCGCGATGACGCTGAACAGCAACGTGACAGCCAAGCCCCAGACGAGGAGGTACCACGTGCCGGCGATCCCACCCAGGACGTCGTTGGGTATCCGCCACACCTCCCAGAACCCGAACGGCTGGTCGATCCAGATCGATCCCAGGAAGTAGAGGGCCGTCACGGAAGCCATGGCGCCCGCCGTGAGCCGGGCCTGGACGAAGATGACGCCGAGGCCGACGAAGTGGGTCGGCGGGGGTTCCGAGTGCGGATTGTCGATCCAGGCCATGGCGTCCTCTCGGATGGACAGGTCCGGAGATCGCCAACGCAACTGCGGCACACCACGGTCAGCCGCCGAAGACGTCCCCCTCTCGGCCCTTCCAGGGTAGGAGGCGGGCACCGGGGAGGCGAGCGTTCCGGACCTGCCGTTCCCGGCTGCCGAAATGCCTCAACTCCTTTGGGGAAAAGGGCGGTTCACTCTTTTGTCACTGCGATCTCGGCGAGCATCGTGGTGATGTTCTCCTCCACCGCGGACTTGCCGACACCGAGGCCCGACAGCACGCCCTCCCCGTTCTCGAACTCCAGCAGGGCGAGCAGGATGTGTTCCGTGCCGATGTGGTTGTGGCCGAGGCGGAGGGCCTCGCGGAAGGTGAGTTCGAGGACCTTCTTGGCCTCGGGGTTGTAGGGGATCAGCTCGGGGACCTCGGCGGCGGCCGGGGGCAGCACGGCGGTGGCGGCCTCCCGTACGGCCTCGGGGGAGACGCCCTGGGCCGCGAGCGCCTTGGCCGCGAGGCCCTCCGGCTCGGCGAGGAGACCGAGGACGAGGTGGGCGGGGACGCCCTCGACGGCGCCGGCCGCCTTGCCCTCGTTGTGGGCGGCGGCGACCACGTTCCGGGCGCGGGGGGTGAACCGGCTGAACCCCTGGCTGGCGTCGAGATCGTTCTCGCCCTTCGGCACGAACCGCTTCTGCGCGGCCTGCCGTGTCACCCCCATGCTCTTCCCGATCTCCGTCCAGGACGCGCCCGAACGCCGTGCCTGGTCCACGAAGTGTCCGATCAGATGATCGGCCACCTCGCCGAGATGATCCGCGGCGATCACCGCGTCCTGCAACTGGTCGAGCGGTTCCGGATGAACCTTCTTGATGGCCTCGATCAGCTCGTCGAGACGGATGGAGGCACTGACTCGCGGATTCGTCGTCATGTGTCAACCTTAGGTTGACAGTGGGAGAGTGTCAACCCGAAGTTGACACTCCGGGTGCTCGGGCCCCCGTCGGGGGCGCCGGGAAAGGCGCCCCCACCTCACCCCCACCCGCCCAACACCTCCAACGCCCCCACCACCCCCGCGAGGTTCACCACAGCGACCCCCACCCCCAACAGCACCCCCACCACACCCGCGACCACGGCCTCCCCCACCAGAACCCCCCGCACCTGCCCCCGCGTAGCCCCGGCCAGCCGCAACGCCCGCAGCTCCGCGCCCCGCGCCGACGTGGCCATCAACAGCGTCCCGGCCAGCGAGATCCCCGCGTACACGAGGGCGATCCCCAGCACCACGAGGAACCCGAGCCGGGTGTGCGCCTTGGTGCCGGGCCGGTTCGCCGCGAGCCACTCCTCCACCGACCGCACCGTCCCCCCGCGCCCCGCCGCCCGCTCCAGCGCCGCCGCGACCCCCGCCCGGTCCACCCCGCGCCCGACCCGCACGTCGACCCGGTCCACGGCCGCGCCCCCGGCGTTCGCGGCCGTCACATACGCCCCGTTGTCCCCGGTCCCCCGCGCGAGCACCGCCACGATCCGCAGCCGTACCGACCGCCCGTCCCCGAGCCACACCCGCACGCTCCGCCCGACCTCGTGCCGCTCCCACTCCTCGTTCACGACGATCGACCGGTCGTCGAGATCCCGCACGTCACCGGCGACCACCGGCAGCCGCGACACCGCCGCGAAGGCCGCCACATCCGTCACCGCCCGCGCCTCGGACCGCACCAGCGCGCTCTCCTCCTCCACGGTGTACACGGCGGTGGCGGCGGACCGGGCCACCGTCGCCCCGGCCGCAGCCGGCGCGGTCGACCGGAACCCTTCCCCCACCTCACCCGTGACCACGAAGTCCGCCCGGGTCCGCGCCTCCGCCTCGGCGCCCTTCGCCGCCGCGATCGTCCCCGAGGCCCCCAGCAGCGACCCGGCCAGCGCGACGGTCACCAGCACCGGCGCGGCGACGGCGGCGGTACGGCGTACGGACGTGGCCGCGTTCTCCCGGATCAGCAGTCCGGTGGCCCCGGGCAGCACCGCGCCCACCAGCCGTACGAGGGGACGCACGAGCAGCGGTGCCAGCGCGGCCACCGCCGTGATCAGGACCATGGGCTGGGTGGTGTACGTCTTCCGCTTCAGCAGTTCGGCGGGTCCGGTCCCCAACTTCCAGGCCAGCAGCCCGAGTCCGCCCGCCAGCAGGGCGAAGCCGATCACCCGGCGCGACCGTGGCAGCACCCCCGTGTCCACGGACGCCTCGCGCAACGCCGCCACGGGCCCGATCCGCCCGGCCCGCCGGGCGGCGGCCCACGCCCCCGCGAGCGCCACCGACACACCCGTCCAACAGGCCACGTGATACGGCCACTTCACCGTGTCCGGCACCGCGAACCACGTCGGCGCGACCCCGCCGTCCACCAACTCCCGTACGAGCAGAGGCGCCCCCCACGCCCCCAGCGCACACCCGGCGGCGGACGCCACGACCCCGACCGCCAGGGCCTCCCCGAGCAGCATCCGCCGCACCTGGCCCGGAGTCGCGCCCGCCATCCGCAGCAGCCCGAACTCCCGCCTGCGCAGCGCCACCACGAAGGCGAACGTCGACGCCGTCACGAACACCGACACGAACGTGGTGACCCCGCCCGCCGTCCCCAGCAGCGAGTTCACGGCGACCAGCGCCTCCGCGTCCCGCTCGTACGCCGGGTCCACCCGCCGACGCGCGTCACCGGTCAGCACCCGCGCCCGGTCCCCGACCACCGCGCGGACATCGGCGACGGAAGCGTCCACCCCGACCGCGTCCGGGCCCCCCGCACCGCCCGCCCCGCCGGCACTTCCCGCTCCGCCCGTCCCGTCCGTCGTCACCGGTCCCAGCTTCCGCAGCTCGGCCGGCAGTTCTTCGTCCACAGGGTGTGGATACGCCAGCCGCTGTGACACCCGGGCCGTCCTCGGCCCCCGGCGCACCTCCACCGTCAGCCGGTCCTGGCCCGCCACCACGACGGGGGAGGAGCCGAAACGCTCCGGCGCACGCGCGGGCGGGTCGAGCGTCGCCGCGAGCCCGAGCCCCATGGCCGTCATCACCCCGACCCCCAACGCCACCGCGACGAACGACCCGAGCAACGCGGCCCACCGCGTACGCAACGACGACAGCGTCAGCACGTCACACCCCCGACGATCCCGCTCCCCGCCACACCGGCCACACCAGCCACACCGGCCGCGCCGACCGCACCGGCCTCGTCGGCTGTTCCCTCGGCTGTTCCCTCGGCTGTTCCCTCGGCTCTGCCGTCCGCCCCGGCATCCCGCTCCAGCCCCGCCATCCGTGCCGCCACCCCCTCCACCGAGGGCCGGACCAGCTCCCCGCTCACCCGTCCGTCGACCAGGAACACCACCCGGTCCGCGTACGACGCGGCCACCGGATCGTGCGTGACCATTACCGTGGTCTGGCCCTCCCGGTCCACCAACTCCCGGAGCAGGCACAGCACTTCACGGCTGGTCGTGGTGTCCAGCGCCCCGGTCGGCTCGTCGCCGAAGAGGACCGCCGGGCGGGTGAACAGCGCCCGTGCGAGCGCGACCCGCTGCTGCTGTCCGCCGGACAGCTGGGCCGGCCGGTGTCCGGTCCGCTCGGCCAGCCCCACCCGGGCCAGGGCCTCGCGCACCGCCCGGTGCGAGGGCCGCCGCCCGGCGAGCCGCAGCGGCAGGGCGACGTTCTGCGCGGCGGTGAGGGAGGGGAGCAGATTGAACGCCTGGAACACGAACCCGATCCGCTCCCGCCGCAGCAGTGTCAGCCGCCGCTCGCTCAGCCCCGCCAGCTCCACCCCGTCGACCCGCACCGCCCCGCCCGACGGCCGGTCCAGCCCCGCCGCGCACTGCAGCAGCGTCGACTTCCCCGATCCCGACGGCCCCATCACCGCCGTGAAGGTCCCCGCCCCGAAGTCGAGATCCACCCCGTCGAGGGCGACGACCTCCCCGTACGACCGCCGCAGGCCCCGTACGCGTACGGCCGCGAGCCCCGTCCCCTGTGCCTCTGTCACCGCTGTCCTGGTCATGCCCCAAGCGAACCGTCCGCGCCCCGCCCGCACACGACCACTGGAGGGCGTCCCGGGGGTAGGGCCGGCCCTACCCCCCGCCGCCCCATGACACGATCGAACACGTGAGTACGACCAGCACGGTGGACCGCGCCTTCGAGGCCGCCCTCTACGCCGACACCGACGCCGCCCTCGACACCGGCGCCTCCCTGCTCGCCGCCGACCCGGCGGCCGACGCGGAACTCGCCCGGCGCGGGCGGGAGTTCGTCGCCGGGGCCTGGCGGCGGCACTGGCAGCCCGCCGACGTCGTACGGTTCACGCGGCGCGAGCTGGCGGACGAGCACGTACGCCTCCTCGCCCGGCTCGTCGTCGAGGAGCACGAGGACGAGCGGGCGGATGCCCGTCGGCAGGCGGCCCCCGGCCCCCGCTGGGCCGCCCAGCTCGACGAGATCGCGGAACTCGCCGCACACCCCACCCGCGCGGACCGTTTCACGCACGCCACCACCGCCCTGGAGCTGTACCGCCTCCTCCTGAGCCTGCCGAGCCTCGAACCCCTGGACCGCCCACAGACGCCCGGCGGCGCGAAGAACGCGCCCCACCCCGAGTCCCGCATGCTCGGCCGGATCCGCGGGCTCCTCGCCAAGGCGGAGGCGACCGGGTTCCCGGAGGAGGCGGAGGCGCTCAGCGCGAAGGCGCAGGAGCTGATGGCGCGGTACAGCATCGACGAGGCGCTGCTCGCGGCCCGTACGCACGACGCGCACACGCCCGGCGCGTGCCGGATCGGCGTGGACGCGCCGTACGAGACGGCCAAGGCGGTGCTCCTGGACGCCGTGGCACGGGCCAACCGGTGCGAGGCCGTCTGGAGCGAGGCCCTCGGCTTCTCGACGGTCGTCGGTTTCGAGGCCGATCTGGAGGTGGTCGAGCTGCTGTACACCTCGCTGCTCGTGCAGGCCACCACCGCCATGACCAAGGCGGAGGCGGCCCAGCGCAAGGGCGGCCGCAAGCGGACCAAGACCTTCCGGCAGTCCTTCCTGGCCGCCTACGCCCATCGCATAGGGGATCGGCTGGCCGAGGTCGCGGAGGCCCAGATCGCCGAGGCGGAGGCGGAGGCGAGAGGCACGGGTACGCGCGGGGCGGGCGCCCCGGAGCCGGATCTGCTGCCGGTTCTCGCCGCCCGCGGTGTCGCCGTCCGTGAGCAGTTCACCCGGATGTTCCCGGACACGGTCACCACCCGCGTCCGGGGCGTCAGCGACCTGGCGGGCTGGCAGCAGGGAGCCGAGGCCGCGGACCGCGCCCAGGTCCGGGCCCGGCCCCGACTGCCGTCCTGAACGGGGCCCGGCACCGGTCCGCTGTCCTGACGCGGGCGCGACCCCGTCGTGCCGCCGTGGCTCAGTCGCCCGCGGGCAGGAACGGCCCCACCGTCGCGTCCAGCGTGCTCTCGGACTTGACCGCGACCTCGGGGTCCGGCCACTTGAAGCTGTTGACCTCGCTGTCTCCGGGCAGGGTGAACTTCAGCTCGTCCACCGCGGCGCTCTTCTCCGTGTCGCCCTCGGCCCCGCGCACATACGCGATGGTGAAGGTCACCGACTGACCGCCCGCCAGCGTCACCTCGGTGTCCTGGGACGCGCCCTCCTGGGGCCGCAGCGCCCAGGACTTGTCGCCCGCGAACAGATCGACCCCGGCGAGTCCCTTCAGCGCGCAGGCGGTGTCGCCCTTGTTGACGACGGTGACCGGTACGGCCCCCTCGTCACCGGCGGCCGGCGCGGCGCTGCTGGGCCCCACCTCGAAGCCGGCCTGCGCGGCCGTACAGGCGCCGCCCTTCCCGCTGTCGGCGGTGGCCGCGCCGGTCTTGCCGTCGTCACCCCCGTCACCCCCGTCGCTCCCGCCACAGGCGGTCAGGGTGAGGGCCGCGAGGAGGGCGGCGGCGATGGCGGTCGGAGCGGTGCGCATGGAGTTCCCGGTGGATTTCGTGGCTGCCAGAGCACAGCCGAGGGCGGTGTGAAGTACGAACGGGCCACGAAACCCGGAGGTTCCGCGACCCGCCCCACACATGATCCACGACCCGGGCCCCGAGCGGGACCGGTTCCCCGCCCACCACCCGAACACGGGTCCACGACCCCGCACACACGGGCCTACGACCCCGCACACACGGGCCTACGACCCGGCACACACGGGCCCACGACCCCGCACACACGGGCCTACGACTCGAACACGGGCGCCTACGACCCGGCGCCGGCCGTCGGCAGGTCCGTCGGGAGCCCGGACGGCAGCGATCCCTCGGCCTTCTGGAACGTCTCCTCGCCGACGCCGCCCTCCCAGGTGATCGTGAGGGACTTGGCGCTGACCTTGTCCACCATGCCCTCGGTGCGGTCGTCGCTGCCGTCCTGGCACTTGAGGGCGATCATCTGCATGTTCGCCGCGTCGGAGACCTTGCCGCTGCACACCGAGGTGCCCACGAAGACGGCGACCTCGGCCCCGTTGACGAACAGGGCGACCGGCTTGCCACCGGTCGTGGCCAGCCAGTTGCCCTGCAGTTCGGTCTCGGCGCCGGAGGAGTCCCCGGAGCCGCCGCCGTCCGCGCTGTCCGACGGCGCGGCCGACGAGTCCTTCGTCGCGGAGTCGCCGTCTCCGCCGTCACCGCTGCACCCGGTCAGCATGAGCGCGGCCGTGAGCCCGGCCACCCCGGCCGCGACGCGTATGCGCCGGCGCACGGAGAACGCCCCGCCCACGGCCTTCGTCGGCACCGCCGCAGTCTCCGTCATCGACGTGCTCGCCGTAGTCGCCGTAGTCGCCGTAGTCACTGGAGGTCTCCCAAAGCTGTGGCCGGATCAGGTCGCCGCGGCGACAGCGGCAAGCTACCAGCCACGGCCCTGCGGAAGACGGCCGGGAACTGTGAGAACCCCGAGGACAACGGGGACGAGGGGGGGACGAGGGGGGGACGAGGGGGGACGACGGGGAAGCCCCACCCCGGTCCACCCCCTACCAGGACGACTTGCGCACCCCCGGCAGGAACCCCGCGTGCGCCTGCTCCCGCAGACTCACCCGGGACAGCCCGAACGTCCGGAAGTACCCCCGGGGCCGCCCGTCCACCTGGTCCCGGTTGCGGACCCGGGTCGCGCTGGCGTCGCGCGGCTGGGCGCGCAACTCCCGCTCGGCGGCCTCGCGTTCGGCCTCCGTCGCGGACGGCCGCCGGATGATCTCCTTCAGCTCGGCCCGCCGCTCGGCGTACCGCGCGACGATCACCCGCCGCCTCTCGTTCTTCGCGATCTTGCTCTTCTTCGCCATCAGACCCGCACCCCCCGGGCGCGGATCCGCGCGACCGCGGCCTCGACGCCGATGACGTCCACGGTCTTGATCCCCTTCGTGCTCAGCCGGAGCCGCACATGGCGGTTCTCGGCGGCCAGCCAGTAGCGCTTGGACTGGATGTTCGGGTCGAAGCGCCGGGACGTGCGCCGGTGGGAGTGCGAGATGCGGTTGCCGAAGCCGGGCCGGGCGCCGGTCAGCATGCAGTGGGCGGACAAGGTGATGCACCTCTCTCGATCTGGTGATGCAAATGGAAGTCGTTTTCAGTAAGGTATCAGCATGGCACGCAACGAACTCCGCCCGGTCGTCAAACTCCGGTCCACGGCCGGCACCGGTTACACCTACGTCACCCGCAAGAACCGCCGGAACGACCCGGACCGGCTGACGCTGCGCAAGTTCGACCCGAGGGTCGGCCGCCACGTCGACTTCCGAGAGGAGCGCTGACCGCGATGAAGAAGGACATCCACCCGTCGTACGGCCCCGTCGTCTTCCGGGACCGCGCCGCGAACCACACCTTCCTCACCCGCTCGACGATGACGAGCGAGATGGCGAACGGGAAGACGATCGAGTGGGAGGACGGCAACACCTACCCCGTGGTCGACGTCGAGATCTCGAACGTCAGCCACCCCTTCTACACCGGCACCGCCCGCGTCCTGGACACGGCGGGCCGCGTCGAGAAGTTCGAGAAGCGGTACGGCGCCAAGAGCGCCGGAGCGGCCGGAGCGGCCCGGCCGACCGAAGCGACCGCATCGACCGGAAAGAAGCGGGGCTGACCGACGTGACCCAGCTGTCTGTCGCGATCGTCGGCGGGCTGCACGCCGACGCCCGGCGGGCCGCCGTCGAGGCGCTGCTCGCCGGGGTCCCGGGCAGCGTCGCGCTGCACCACGACCTCTCCACCGCCGTCGACGGTCCGGACGCCAAGGTCGTCCGGACCGTCCGGGACGCCGCGGGGCTCATCTCCACCGGTGAGACCCCGCTCGTCAACGACTGCGCCTGCTGCGCCCTGCGCGAGGACCTCGTCCCCGAACTGGAGCGCTTCGCCGACGCGGGCCTGACCCGCCTCGCCGTCGTCGAACTCTGGGACTCGGTCGAACCGAAGGCGATGGCCGAGGTGGTCGCCGCGAGCGGCCTCCGCCTCACCTCGGTGATCACGGCCGTCGACCCGGCCCTCCTCCTGCCCTGCCTCGGCAACGGCGACGACCTCGCCGACCGCGGCCTCGCCGCCGCCTCCACCGACCAGCGCACGGTCGCCGACACCTTCGCCCGCCAACTCGAATACGCCCCGATCCTGGCCGTACTCGACTCGGCGGAGGCGGACGACGAGGACCGAGCCCTGTTGGCCCAACTCCACCCGACGGCCCAGCGGGTGCCCATCGAGAGCCAGGGGGCGCCCCCAGTTCCTGAGGGGCGCGGGGAACTGCGCGACCAGCCACGACGCACCCGCACTCCGCAACGCACCACCACCTCCATGGCGCATCCCGGTTCTCTGCTCACGGCAGCGTTCGCCGGCTTCGACGTGGAAGCCGCCGCGGCAGCCCAGCACCCGGCGTCCGCCCTCCTCCCCACCGACGCCGACGAACACGGCGTCACCACCCTCGTCTGGCACCGCCACCGCCCCTTCCACCCGGAACGCCTCTACGCCGCCCTCGAAGACCTCTGCTGTGCGGCGGCCCGCAGCCGCGGCAGGTTCTGGCTGGCCGAGCGTCCCGACACCCTGCTGCACTGGGACGCGGCCGGCGGCGCCCTGTGCGTGGAGTCGGTCGGCCCCTGGCTCGCCTCGCTCCCGGACGCCGCCTGGGACCTGGTCCCCCCGGTCCGCCGGGCCGCCGCCGCCCTCGACTGGCACCCGGAGCACGGCGACCGCTGCCAGCACCTCGTCTTCACCTCCCCGGGCCTGGACCGCGACGGACTCGAACGGCTCCTGGAGTCCTGCCTGCTCACCGACGCCGAGTACGCCGCCGGACGCGCCGCCTGGGAACGGCTGCCGCGCCCCTTCGACACCTTCCTGGAGGTCTGAACCGCCATGCCCCGCAAGCCGGAGCGCAAGCCCGCCAAGTCCCGCCCCAACCCGCTGGACCAGGCGAAGATCACCTACATCGACTACAAGGACACCGACCTGCTGCGCCGGTTCATCTCCGACCGGGGCAAGATCCGCAGCCGCCGCGTCACCCGGGTCACCGCCCGGCAGCAGCGGCAGCTCGCCCGCGCCGTCAAGAACGCCCGCGAGATGGCCCTCCTGCCCTACGCCACCCGCTGACACCCCCCACCCGGCCCCGGGGAGGCTCCACCGCCCCCCGGGGCCGGTCGTTTTCCGCCATTCCGCGCACACCGGACTCCCGGCCCTGAACCACCCGGATCCCCACCCCGTACGGAGAGACAGGGGCCCCGGACGGAACAGGATCGGCCTGTCGTACGTCTCACCGGTGCTGTAACCACGGCGATACCCCGCGTGCACGTGCATCCGCTCATGCATCAGCACATGAACAAAGCTATGATCCGGGGCAGTTGACTACTGCATCACTGGCATCACTGGCATCACTGGCATCACTGGCATCACTGGCATCACTGGCATCACTGGCCACACCAGTGCCCATGCGCACCAAGCGCATCACTGCACCACCCCGGGGAGCGACCTGTGGACCACGACGTGTACGGCGTGGATGACGTGTACAACGGCATGGCCGCGACGGAGCTGACCCGGCTCCACGCGGTGGCCTGGCAGAAGAGCCGGCACAGCAACTCGCAGGGCAACTGCGTGGAGTTCGCCCGGCTGCCCGGCGGTGAGGTGGCGGTGCGCAACTCCCGCTTCCCGGACGGTCCGGCGCTCGTCTACACCCGCGCCGAGATCGAGGCGATGCTCCTGGGCGTCAAGGACGGCGAGTTCGACCATCTGGTCGGATGACACCCGCCAACCCCCGCCCGGCGGCGGGGAGTCGGTGGGCCTGATGATGTGACACGCGTAGAACCGCGGCGCCGAAAAGCGCCGCGGTTCATCAGTGGGCGGACGACAGGCCCGGTCCCGCGGGCACCTGGAACAGTGCCCACACCACCTTGCCGCTGAGCGAGCCGCCCAGCGGATGCCAGCCCCAGCTGTCCGTGAACGAGTCGACCAGGAACAGCCCGCGCCCGGACTCCGCCGAGAAGTCCTCGGAGCCGCCGGCGACCGGACTGTCGTGACTGGGGTCGCGCACCGCGCACACCAGCCGCTCGGTCCAGCGCATCAAGTGCAGCCGTACCGGCGGGTCCTGGGCCGGGCGGAGCCCGTTCGAGGTGGGCAGGCCGTGCCGCAGGGCGTTGGTGACGAGTTCCGAGACCACGAGACAGACGTCGTCGAAGCGGTCCGCCAGCTGCCACTGGTCGAGCGTGCCTCGGGTGAACTGCCGCGCCTCGCGCACCGCTTCGTAGCGGGGTGGCAGCGCGCAGGACGCGGAGTCGGACACGGTCGCGGGATCAAGTGGCGGAAGTCCCTGCCGTAAGGGTTCGAGCATGGTCGATCCATTCGTCCCCATGCGAGGCACTCCCGAGAGTTCGCGGTCGTTGCGATGCAGCGGTGGCGCGGGACCATGGTTTCTGATGCGTACAGCAGATGCAAGGGCAGATGCACGTGCACGCGCCCGAAATGGACCTCCCCATACCGCTTGCTCAACATTTCTTCTCTCGCCCCGCACCGGGTACTCCCTCGCCTCATACGTCTCAGATGTTGAAGACTTTCCATTTCTGTAACCGGGCGAGTGCGGATCGGAGTGGTTTAGTGGCAGACTGCGGCCCTTGAAGAAGTCGGGGAGGCTGGACGAACGTGGGCGCCGGTGAATCGAGTGGGTCGGTGGTGAGGCGGATGCTGCTGGGCTCGCATCTCAGGCGGCTGCGCGAGTCGCAGGGGATCACCCGTGAGAAGGCCGGGTACTCGATCCGCTCCTCGGAGTCGAAGATCAGTCGGATGGAACTCGGCCGGGTCAGCTTCAAGACCCGTGACGTGGAGGACCTGTTGACCCTCTACGGCGTCACCGGCGACACCGAGCGCACCTCGCTGCTCTCCCTGGCCAAGGAGGCCAATGTCGCCGGCTGGTGGCACAGCTACTCGGACGTGCTGCCGAGCTGGTTCCCCACCTATGTCGGCCTCGAAGCGGCGGCCCATCTCATCCGCAGCTACGAAGTCCAGTTCGTGCACGGCCTGTTGCAGACCGAGGCGTACGCCCACGCGGTGGTCTCCCGGGGCATGAAGGGCGCGAGCGAGGCCGAGATCGACAAGCGGGTGGCGCTGCGCATGGAGCGCCAGAAGTATCTGGTGGCCGAGAGCGCCCCGGAGTTCCACTGCGTCCTCGACGAGGCCGCGCTGCGCCGGCCGTACGGCGACCGTGAGGTGATGCGCGGTCAGCTCCAGCATCTGATCGAGATCTCGGAGCGCCCGAACGTCCGGCTCCAGGTCATGCCGTTCAGCTTCGGCGGCCACTCCGGCGAGAGCGGCGCCTTCACGGTGCTGAGCTTCGCCGAGTCCGACCTCACCGACGTCGTCTATCTCGAACAGCTCACCAGCGCGCTCTATCTGGACAAGCGCGAGGACATCGCCCAGTACGAGCGGGCGATCCGGCAGCTCCAGGACGACAGCCCGTCCCCGTCCGAGAGCCGCGACCTGTTGCGGGGCCTGCTCCAGCTCTCCTGACGCTCACCGGCTTCCCTGAGAGTCTTCACAGAGTCTCCCGAGTCGCTCTCCAACTCCCTTTACCCACCAGTACGATGACGAGTGATCAATCTTGATCGACGCCGACTGATTGAGGATCACATGTCGTCCAACTCGTCCTACTTCACCGACCTGGCCCAGCAGTACATCGGCGGCGAGTGGCGCCCGGGCTCGGGCTCCTGGGACATCATCGACTTCAACCCGTACGACGACGCGAAGCTCGCGTCGATCACCATCGCCACGGTCGATGAGGTGGACGAGGCCTACAAGGCCGCGCAGACGGCCCAGAAGGCATGGGCCGAGGTCAACGCCTACGCGCGGCGCGCGGTCTTCGAGAAGGCCCTCAAGGTCATCGAGGAGCGCGAGCAGGAGATCACCGAGGTGATCATCGCCGAGCTGGGCGGCACGCACCTGAAGGCCGGGTTCGAACTGCACCTCGCCAAGGAGTTCCTGCGCGAATCGATTCAGCTCGCGCTGCGCCCCGAGGGCCGGATCCTCCCGTCGCCGACCGACGGCAAGGAGAACCGCCTCTACCGCGTACCGGTCGGTGTCGTGGGCGTCATCAGCCCCTTCAACTTCCCCTTCCTGCTCTCCCTCAAGTCGGTCGCCCCGGCCCTCGCCCTCGGCAACGGCGTGGTGCTGAAGCCGCACCAGAACACCCCGATCGCCGGTGGCACCCTGGTCGCGAAGATCTTCGAGGAGGCCGGCCTGCCCGGCGGGCTGCTGAACGTCGTCGTCACCGACATCGCCGAGATCGGCGACGCCTTCATCGCGCACCCCATCCCCAAGCTGATCTCCTTCACCGGCTCCGACAAGGTCG
Source organism: Streptomyces phaeolivaceus (assembly GCF_009184865.1). Lineage (NCBI taxonomy): Bacteria > Bacillati > Actinomycetota > Actinomycetes > Kitasatosporales > Streptomycetaceae > Streptomyces > Streptomyces phaeolivaceus. The sequence goes on from NZ_CP045096.1 coordinate 6,240,465, forward strand.
GCCGCCATGTCGCCACCGTCGCCGCCTCGACCTTCAAGCGCACCATCCTCGAACTGGGCGGCAACAGCGCCCTCGTGGTCCTGGACGACGCGGACATCGACTACGCCGTCGACGCGGCCGTCTTCTCCCGCTACGTCCACCAGGGCCAGGTCTGCATGGCCGCCAACCGTGTGCTGGTGGACCGCTCGATCCAGGCCGAGTTCACCGAGAAGTTCGTCGCCAAGGTGAAGTCCCTGAAGGTCGGCGACCCGAGCGACCCGCAGACGGTCATCGGTCCGGTCATCAACTCCTCCCAGGCGGACTCCCTCAAGGCCGTCGTCGAGCAGGCCCTCGCCGAGGGCGCCACCGCGCTCGTGCACGGCACCACGACCGACAACCTGGTCTCGCCGTCCGTCCTCACCGACGTCCCCGCCGGCTCCGCCCTCCTCCGGCAGGAGGTCTTCGGTCCCGTCGCCTTCCTCATCCCCTTCGACGGCGAGGAGGAGGCCGTCCGCCTCGTCAACGACACCCCGTACGGCCTCAGCGGCGCCGTGCACACGGGCGACATCGAGCGGGGCGTCGCGTTCGCCAAGCAGATCGACACCGGCATGTTCCACGTCAACGACGGCACGGTCCACGACGAGCCGCTCGTCCCCTTCGGCGGCGAGAAGCACTCCGGCATCGGCCGCCTCAACGGCGAGACCACGGTGGACGCCTTCACCACCCAGAAGTGGATCTCGGTCCAGCACGGGCGGAGCTTCTTCCCGTTCTAGGGCCGCCGGGCGCGTCGTAGCTCGGGGGTGGGGGTTATTTGGCGGGTGCGGGTGCGGGTGCGGGTGCGGGTGCGGGTGCGTCGTGGTTGCTCGCGCAGTTCCCCGCGCCCCTGAAAAAGCGGGGCTGCGCCCCTGCTCTTTCGGCCCGAAAGGGCCGTAGGCCCTTAAGGGGCGCGGGGAACTGCGCGAGAAGCCCCACCGGACCCGCACCCGCCAACGAACCCCCACCCCCGAGCCACGAGGCACTCTTGCGGACAGAACCTGACCGCAAGGGCCAGTAGCTTCGTCGGTGTCAGAGGGACTCGCCCGGAGCCCCCGACCCGACGAGAGGCAGCCGGCCATGGTCATGCACGTGCGCGCGGAGGACACCGTCGACGAGCGCGGAGCGCTCCTCGCCTTCCTGGCGGAGCAGCGCGGCGGTCTGCGCCGTTCGGTGCTCGGCCTCACCGACGAGCAGGCGTCGGGCAAGCCCAGCGCCAGTGACCTCTCCCTCGCCGGACTCGTCAAGCACGTGGCCGAGACCGAGCAGTGGTGGGTGGCCATGGCCAAGGGCGAGGAACCGGCCGTACGCCGGGACCCGTCGAACTGGCACGAGTGTTTCGTCCTGGTCGGCGACGAGACCGTGGAGTCCCAGCTCGCGTACTGGGAGAAGGTCGCCGCCGAGACGGAGGCCTTCCTCCGCACGGCGCCCAGCCTCGACGACACCTTCGGGCTGCCGGACATGCCGTGGTTCCCCCCGAACGAGCGGGTCTCCCTGCGCTGGCTGGGCCTCCACCTCATCCGCGAGACCGCCCGGCACGCGGGCCACGCCGACGTCATCCGCGAGTCCCTGGACGGCGCCACCGCCTTCGAACTGGTGGCCAAGGAGCAGGGCACGAGCGGGGGCTGACGTCAAGGGTCCTACGCTGGCCCCATGTCAGCGATCCGTCTTCTCGTGCTGGGCGCGGTGCGCCAGCACGGGCGGGCCCACGGCTACCAGGTGCGCAACGACCTGGAGTACTGGGGCGCGCACGAGTGGTCCAACGCCAAGCCCGGCTCGATCTACCACGCCCTGAAGCAGATGGCGAAACAGGGGCTGCTGCTCGCGCACGAGATCGCCCCCTCCACGGCCGGCGGGCCGCCCCGCACGGAGTACGAGATCACGGAGAAGGGCACCGAGGAGTACCTCAGGCTGGTGCGCGAGTCCCTCACGGACTACGACCAGAAGCCGGACATCCTCTCCGCCGGGCTCGGCTGCATGGTCGACCTCGGCCGGGAGGAGGTCCTCGGGCTGCTGGAGGAGCGCGTGCGGTCCATCGAGCAGTGGCGCAGGGCCGTCACCGACTACTACATCCCCGAGGACGGCCCCGGCCAACTCGGTCACATCGGCGAGATCATGAACTTCTGGGTCCACTCCGCGGACTCCGGCGCCGAGTGGACCCGCGGCCTCGTCGAGCGCATCCGCGGCGGCGCCTACACCTTCGCGGGGGAGGGCGAACCCTTCGTCGGCGTCCTCGGGCAGGGCCAGAAGAACCCGTACGCGACGGGGGAGCGGCACCCGGGAGACGACCGCTAGCCGCTAATCAAGTTTGACCATCCGGCTGGGAGGGGTTACTTTCATTCGAGGCAAGGTAGTCAAGTTTGACTAATGTGATGTGCTGGCGAGGGAGATCTCCATGGCCGATCAGGCGATCACTGTCGAAGGGGTCCGCAAGAAATACGGCGGCAAGGTCGGGAAGGGCGGCAAGGTCGGGAAGGGCGGGAAGGGCGGCAAAGTAGCCCTCGACGGGCTCGACCTCCAGGTGGCGCGCGGCACCGTGCACGGGGTGCTCGGGCCCAACGGCGCGGGCAAGACGACCCTGGTCAGGATTCTGGCCACGCTGCTGCGGCCGGACGCGGGCCGGGTCGAGGTGGCGGGGCACGACGTGGTGGCACGCGCGCGTGAGGTGCGGTTCCGGATCGGCCTCCTCGGCCAGCACGCCGCGCTCGACGAGGAGCTCGGCGGCCGGCAGAACCTGGAGATGTTCGGCCGCCTCTACCACCTGGGCGCCCGCCCCGCGCGCGTGCGGGCCGGCGAACTCCTGGCCCGGTTCGGCCTCGCCGACACCGGCCGCAAGGCCGTCAAGCAGTACAGCGGCGGTATGCGGCGCCGCCTGGACCTCGCCGCGTCGCTCATCACCGAACCTGAGGTGCTGTTCCTGGACGAGCCGACGACCGGCCTCGACCCCCGTGGCCGCACCGAGGTCTGGGACTCCGTCCGCTCCCTGGTCGGCGGCGGTACGACGGTCCTGCTCACCACCCAGTACCTGGAGGAGGCCGACCAACTCGCCGACCGTATCTCGGTCGTCGACGGCGGCCGGGTCGTCGCCGACGGCACGGCGGACGAGCTGAAGCGGCGGACCGGCGGCGACCGTATCGACGTCGTCCTGCGCGACGCGGGCCAACTGGGCTCGGCCGTGGCCCTGTTGCCCGTCCCCAAGGACGACATCACGGTCGACACGGACCGCCGCCGCCTCAGCGCCCCGGTCACCGACCGCATGACGGCCCTCACCGCGGTCGTCCGCACCCTCGCGGACGCCGGCATCGAGGCCGAGGACATAGCCCTGCGCCGCCCGACCCTGGACGAGGTGTTCCTGCACCTCACCGGCGACGACAGGACACCCGGGGACGACCGTACGAAGGAGGCCGTACGAGCATGACGACCACGACCACGACCGCGACCTCGTCCACGACCTCGACGACGCCCCCGCGCACCGCCGCGGGCGCGCACGCCCTCACCGACTCCTGGACCATGACCCGCCGCGAACTCGCCCACTGGGCAAGGCAACCGGTGCAACTGCTCGTGGGGCTGGTCTTCCCCGTGATGCTGCTGCTGATGTTCGGCTATCTGATCGGCGGCGGTCGCGGGGTGACCGGCGACTATCTCGACTACCTGGTCCCCGGCATGCTCGCGCTCACCATGGCCTTCGGCCTGGAGGGCACGATGCTCGCCGTCACCCAGGACCTCAACAAAGGGGTGATCGACCTCCCCCACTCTCGACTTCGCTCGACCGGGGGGACCCCCATCGCTCGATGCCGATGACCAACGGGGCGGTCCTGGTGGGCCGTTCGGTCGCGGACATGCTCCAGTCGGCGGTGGGCCTGGCGGTCCTCCTCGCCGTCGCGTTCGCGCTCGGCTGGCGCGCGCACGACGGCCCGGCCGCCTTCCTGGGCGCGGTCGGCCTGCTGCTCCTCTTCCGCTTCGCCATGCTGTGGATCGGCATCCACCTCGCGATGGTGGCGGGCAGACCCGAACTCCTCACCGCCGTACAGATCCTGGTCTGGCCGGTCGGTTTCCTCTCCAACGCCCTGGCCACCCCCGACTCCATGCCGGCCTGGCTCGGCACGGTCGTCGAATGGAACCCGATGTCCCACACGGCCACGGCCGTACGCGACCTCTTCGGCACCCCGGGCGCCGAAACGGACCACCTCTGGACGGCGATCGCCTGGCCCCTGGCCCTGCTGGCGGTCTTCTTCCCACTGGCGATCCGCAGATTCGCCCGCCTGAGCAAGTGACCCCCGGCCGCCTAGGGTCCATCAGAAGGACCCTAGTGATGAAACCCGGTGGCCGCCCCTTTGTCCCGAACCGCCGGCCCCGACTGCCGCCGGAGTTCGGGCAGCAGCAGCCCGAGATCCTCCAGGAAGAGTTCCGCGAGATCGGACGTGAACCCGTTCCGGCACACCACCCGGATCACGGACAGGTCCTCCCGGTTCTCCGGGAAGGTGTACGCGGGCACCAGCCACCCCTTCTCCCGCATCCGCCGCGCCACATCGAACACGTCGTACGCGGTCACCCCCTCCTCCGTGGTGAACGCGAACACCGGCAACTCGTCCCCGCGCGTGAGCATCCGGAAGTCCCCGAACTTCCCGACCTCCTCCGCGAGCCCGATCGCCACGTCCCGCGTCGACTGCTGCACCGCCCGATACCCCTCCCGCCCGAGCCGCAGGAACGTGTAGTACTGCGCCACGACCTGCGCCCCGGGCCGGGAGAAGTTCAGCGCGAAGGTGGGCATGTCCCCGCCCAGATAGTTCACCCGGAACACCAGCTCCTCCGGCAGCTCCGCGGCGGACCGCCACAGCGCCCAGCCCACCCCCGGATACACCAGCCCGTACTTGTGCCCGGAGGTGTTGATGGACGCCACCCGGGGCAGCCGGAAGTCCCACACCAGCTCCTCGTCGAGGAACGGCGCGACCATGGCGCCGGACGCGCCGTCCACGTGCACGGGCACATCGAGACCCGTACGCCCCTGAAGCTCGTCGAGCGCCGCGCACAACTCCGCGATCGGCTCGTACGACCCGTCGAAGGTCGACCCGAGCACCCCCACGACCCCGATGGTGTTCTCGTCGCACAGCGCCGCTGCCGCCGCCGGGTCGAGATGGAACCGGTCGCCCTCCATGGGCACCTGCCGGGCCTCCACCTCCCAGAAGTTGCAGAACTTCTCCCAGCAGACCTGGACGTTGACCCCCATGACCAGATTGGGCCGGGCGCCCGGCGAGGGATACCGGTCGGCGTTCCGCTTCGCCCACCGCCGCTTGAGGGCCATCCCGGCGAGCATGCAGGCCTCGCTGGACCCGGTGGTCGAGCAGCCGACGGCGGCGGCCGGGTCCGGGGCGTTCCACAGATCGGCGAGGATCGCCACACAGCGCCGCTCCAACTCGGCGGTCCGCGGGTACTCGTCCTTGTCGATCATGTTCTTGTCACGGCACTCGCCCATCAGGACCCCGGCCTCGGGCTCCATCCAGGTGGTGACGAAGGTGGCCAGGTTCAGCCGCGAGTTGCCGTCCAGCATCAGTTCGTCGTGCACGACCTGGTACGCCGTGGAAGGGGCCAGCGGCGCGTTCGGGAGCCGGTGCTTGGGCGGGGCCTCGGTCATGTCGCCGACCGGGTTGGCCTGGCCGTAGAAGGGGTTCACGGCGAGCCGGTGCCCGCCGTTCCGGTCACGCCCGGCGTCCTGCGGGGCGTCGCTGTCCCATCGGTGCAGTGGCATGTCTTCGACGGTAGGTCCGCCGCCGGGGACTCGCACCTCGCACGTGTGCGCGAGGAGCGCGAGGGGCTCATGAGGATGATGTGCTGTTCACGTCATCGGTCCACTACCCTGCCGAAGGCGCACCAGGTGCGACAAGAGCGAACACGGCAGGTGGAGTTGAGCGACCGGTGGACCCGCGCGCGGTGACCGGGGAGGGATGGCGAAAGTGCCCACCCTTGACTACCTGATCAACGACCGGCCGGCGCTGGGCCTGCGATTCCTGCAGCCGGGCCATGTCTCCCGGCACGGCGCGACCCGGGTCACCGAGGTCGTCACCCGGCCCCTGGCCGAGCCGCCCCCCACGCTCGACACCCCGTTCGAAAACGGGACGCTGTACCTGGCCGTCCTGCCCACCCCGGACGCGCCCCTTCCGTCACCCCCCGACATCCGGGCCCCCGACATCCGGGCCCTCGACATCCGGGCCCTCGACCACCTGATCCGCCTCCTGGCCAGGCACAAGGCGGCCGGCCTGGTCCTCGCCACCCCCGGCCACGACCTCCACACCCTCCCCGACGGCCCCCTCACCACCGCGAACCGCCTGGAACTCCCCCTCCTGACGACCTCCGCCGAGCCCACCGCCTGGGACGACGTCAACGAGGACCTCCGCCTGCGCCGCGCCCAGTACGCCGAACGCCAGGTCGAACACCTCGAAGGCCTCCTCAACCGCCTCCCGACCCGCCTCGCCGACCCCACGGCGGCCCACCGCATCGCCGACTGGCTCTCCAGGGCCCTGGACGCCGAGGTCACCGTCACCTCCCCGCACCACGGCACTCTCGCCACCGCCCCCGACAACACCCCCACGGACCCGTCCCGCACCACCCGCCCGGACGCCCCCGCGCACACCCGGATCGTCGCCATCGCCTCGGGAGCACCGGAGGCCCCGGGCGGCCGGGGGCACCCGGGCGCGGGCGCCGAGGCCCGGCTCGCCGTCGTCTCCCGTGCGCCCTTCGACAGCGCCGGCGCGACCCTGATCCAGCACGCGGCGAAGCTTCTCGGGCTGTGCGACCAGGCCCGCCGGGAGCACCAGGTGCGGACGGAGACACCGCGGGCGGTCCGGCACGCCGCGTTCCAGTTGCTCATGCGGGGCGAGACGGTGCTGGCGCAGGTGGTCTACACGGGCGCCGCCCAGGCCCTGCTGGACACCGACACGGCCCGGGTCTACGTCGTCGACACGGGCCCCGAGGAGCGCGAGGCCACCCTCGGCTGGTGCGAGCGGGCCCTGGCCGACCGGGCCATCGTGTCCGCCTGTCCGGGCAAGCCGAAGCACATCCTGATCCTCGACCCCGCCCGGGAGAGCGACCGGGTGGAGGCGGTCCTCAAGGAGATGATCGCCGCCCGCCGGGGTCATCTGCTGGGCCAGAGCCGCCCGCACCCGCTCGCCGAGACGGCCGTCGGCTATCTGGAGGCGCTGACGGCGGTGGGCGACGCGGCCGGGACCCCGCACCGCATCGGGCTGGGCGGCGCCAGGGCCAAGTTCGCGCCCCTGCTCCCCAGACGGCAGGCGAAGGCCTGGGCCGCCGCCCTGATGTCCCCGCTCCTCGACGACTTCCCGGGCCGGGGCGACGAGCGGAAACTGCTGCTGGAGACCCTCCCGACCGCCCTCAGCTTCAAGCACACGGAAGCCGCCGGCGGCCTCGGCGTCCATCGCAACACCATCACCCAGCGCCTCGACCGAGCGAGCCGGATCCTCACCCTCGATCTGCGCGGCTCGGCCAACGACCGCGTCCTGACCCTCCTCGCCCTCGACATCCTGGCCCTGCCGAACCCACCCACCGAAGCCCCCGAGCCCGCACGGTCCGCTGAGCCCGCTGAGCCCGCTGAGCCCGCCGAGGCCTCCCCGCCCACCGACTTCGCCGCGCTGATCGCCGCCGGAGCCGCCGACGGCGGCCCCACGGCCTGGGCGGAGGAGCGGCTGCGCCCCGTACGGGCCGATCAACGCGACCTCGTCGAGACGCTCTGCGTCTGGCTGGAGAACGACCTGAGCACCAGGGAGACCGCCCGCACCCTGGGCCTGTCCGAGGCCACCGTCCGCAACCACACCCGGGACGCCGCCGCCCTGCTCGGCATGGACTTCTCCACCAAGATGGTCGGCATCACCGACACCGACGTGGTGACCGTCGCCGACATCGCCCTCGCCCTGCACGTCCTGCTGGGCCGCCCGGCCCTGACCCAGCCGCCCCGCCACCGCACGGGCTGAGCGCCCTCGCCGGACCGTCGACAAAACGCCTGGCCCGCACCCCCGTGCCGGGCCGAGCGTCTCGTCCACGGAGCCACCGTAGGGAGATCCCCGGCGGCGGGCCATCGCACAAATGCACAGTCCACGCGCCACGGCTTCGCGTTGTGCACAGTGGGACGCGTGCGACCGGCCGGAGGCGAGGACTTGCACCTCACGCCACGTGAGGCCCCAGCCTGGAACACGTACCGAGAAAGGGACACGCAAGGGAAAGGGAGCCGAAGCATGGGCCACACCGTGGGACAGGTCGCGGGCTTCGCCGGCATCACGGTGCGCACACTGCACCACTACGACGAGATCGGCCTGCTCGTACCGAGCGAGCGCACCCACGCGGGTCACCGCCGCTACGGCGACGGCGACCTCGACCGGCTCCAGCAGGTCCTGTTCTACCGGGAACTCGGCTTTCCCCTCGACGAGGTCGCGACCCTGCTCGACGACCCGGAAGCGGACCCGCGGGCGCATCTGCGCCGCCAGCACGAACTGCTGACCGCCCGGATCGAGAAGCTGCGGAAGATGGCCGCGGCCGTGGAACACGCCATGGAGGCAAGGAAGATGGGCATCAACCTCACCCCCGAGGAACGGTTCGAGGTCTTCGGTGACAAGGACCCCGAGCAGTACGCGGAGGAGGCGGAACAGCGCTGGGGCGGCACGGAGGCGTACGCCGAGTCGCGGCGCCGCACCGCCACGTACACCAAGGACGACTGGAAGCGCATGCAGGACGAGGTGGCCGACTGGGGCGCGCGCTACGCCGCCCTGATGGCCGCCGGAGAGGAGCCGACCGGCGAGGCGGCCATGAACATGGCCGAGGAGCACCGGCAGCACATCAACACCTGGTTCTACGACTGCCCGTACGAGATGCACCAGGGCCTCGGCGAGATGTACGTCTCCGACGAGCGCTTCAAGGCTTTCTACGACGCCACGCGCCCCGGACTCGCCGAGCATCTGCGGGACGCGATCAACGCGAACGCGGACCGGCGGCGCCCCTGACCCCACCGCCGCCCCACGGCCGACGGCCCCGCTGACCACACAGCTTGGTCTCAGTGCGGCCACAGGGCACTCTGGAGGAGCCGGTGGAACCTAGTGGGGTGACCGTGCGTTGATAGCTTTGGTCACCCCTATGGGTCCTCACCCACAGGCCCTCACTTTCTCTCACCCCCCAGGAGCCCGGAACCGTGCAGACGATCGCCCTCGGACCGAGTTGGCTGGATCCGGACTATCTGCTCAACTCGTTCGGTATCTGGGGCCTGCTCCTGATCGTTTTCGCCGAGTCCGGCCTGCTCATCGGCTTCTTCCTGCCGGGTGACTCGCTGCTGTTCACGGCGGGCATGCTGATCGCCACCGATGTGCTGGACTTCCCGCTCTGGGCGGCCATCGTCCTGATCTGCGTCTCCGCGATCCTGGGCGACCAGGCGGGCTACATGTTCGGCAAGAAGGTCGGCCCCTCGCTCTTCAAGCGGCCCGACTCCCGCCTGTTCAAGCAGGAGAACGTCACCAAGGCCCACGAGTTCTTCGAGAAGCACGGCCCGAAGTCCCTGGTCCTGGCCCGCTTCGTGCCCATCGTGCGGACGTTCACGCCGATCATCGCGGGCGTCAGCGGCATGCGGTACCGCACCTTCCTCATCTTCAACGTCGTCGGCGGCATCCTCTGGGGCGCGGGCGTCACCCTCCTCGGCTCCTGGCTCGGGCAGATCGAGTTCGTCAGGACCAACATCGAGGCGATGCTGCTCCTGATCGTCTTCATCTCGGTGCTGCCGATCATCGTCGAACTCCTCAAGGCGAGGAAGGCGAAGGAGAACCAGCCCCAGCAGCAGACCCCGGCCGCGACCCCCCCGGTCATGGACGACGCCACCACCCAGCTCCGCCGCATCCCCCCGACCGACCCCCAGCAGCAGCCGTACGACCCGAACCAGGGCTACGACAACCAGGGCTACGACAACCAGGGCTACGACAACCAGGGCTACGACAACCAGGGCTACGACAACCAGGGCTACGACAACCAGGGTTACGGCAACCAGCAGCAGGGCTACCAGGACACCTACGGCTACCAGCAGCCTCACCACCAACAGCAGCAGCCGTACGCCCAGCAGTACCCCCAGCCCGACCAGTACCCCCAGAACACCAACCAACAGGGCTACCAGGGCCAGGACTACCCGCAGTACTGACCGCCCAGCCCGACTCACCCGCGCTCCTGTCACCGGGGGCGCGGGTGCTTTTGCTTTTGAGGGGCGCGGGGAACTGCGCGAGAAGCCCCACCGGGCCCGCACCGGCCAACAAGCCGGCAGCCCCGAGCTATCAGGCGCTCAGAAGCCCCGAGTCCTCTTCGCCGACTTACGCCCCGCCCGCGCAGCCCCCGGCAGGAACAACCGGAACAGCTCCGACCCCAGGTTCACCCCGATCGCGATGGCCATCGCAAGCGCCGCCGCCTTCGTCAGCGACACCAACCCCGCGTCCACATCGTTCTGCGCGAACCCCAACAGCCCGAAATACGTGGCCGACCCCGGCAACAGGGGACCGATCGCCGCCGTCGTGTACGGCAGCGCGGAGGCGAACCGGTACCGCGACAGCAGCTGCCCGAACAGCCCCACCAGGCCCGCCGCCACCGCCGTGGAGGCCACCGGCGAGATCTCGCCCACCTCGTGCATCGCCCCGTAGACGGCCCACGCCACACCCCCGTTGAGGGTCACCGCGAGCACGGTGGATCGTTCCTGCTGAAGCAGTACCGCGAAGGTCAGCGCCAGCAGCATCGACGCCCCGAGCTGCAGCAGCGGCCGGTCCGCGCTGCCGAGCGCCGCGTCCGGGTTCAGCTCGGCGCCCAGCTTCACGCCGAAGTACAGGACCAGCAGCACCCCCACCACGATGCCCACGAAGAGGTACATGACCTCCAGGAGCCGGGCGGAGGCGGTGATGTAGAAGCCGGTCAGCCCGTCCTGCACCCCGGCCACCAGCGCCCGCCCCGGCAGCAGCGCGAAAAGCCCACCGGTGATCACGGCGGACGCCTCCACGTCCACGTGCGTCACGGTCAGCGCCACCCCGATCGCCGCCGGCGGCATCGCCGCCACCAGGAACTGGTAGAACTCCGGCAGCCCCCGCCCCGAGCAGAGCCACGCCAGCCGGTCGCCGAGCATCGCGCCCAGCGCGGCGGCGACGAAGACGACGACCCCACCGCCGACCAGCACGGACGCCGCGCCCGCCAGCAGCCCGCTGGCCACGGTCAGCGCCCAGCCGGGGTACGGGTGCCGGTTGCGCCGCATCTCCGCGAGCCGCCGATAGGCCTCCTCCAGCGAGATCGCGCTCTCCGGGTCGCTGAGGTCGTCCACCAGATGGAAGACGGCCGCGAGCCGGGTGTAGTCGGTGACCCGGCGCCGGACGATCCGGGACGCCGTGACCGGGTCGTCCACCAGCGAGGGCTGATAGGTGACCGACAACTGGGTGAAGGTCACCGTCGGCTCGCAGCGGTCGAGGCCGTAGGACCGGCACACGGCGAACATCGCCGCCTCCACGTCCTCCGCGCCCTCGCCGCCCGCGAGCAGCAGTTCGCCGATCCGCAGGGTGAGGTCGAGCACACGCGGCACGGCGGGCCCCGTATCGCCCTCCGCGCGCGCCGGCGGCTCCGGCGCGGGCCGCTCCGCCACCGGCATCCGCAGCATCGTGCGCATCCGGTCCTGCCAGGGCACGTCCTTGGTCAGACTGACGACCGGGATCCCGCTGGGCGGCGTGAACGCCACCGGCGCGTGCCGCGCGCTGTAGGTCCGCGGCACGCTGAACGCGGACCCCTCCTGCTCCGTCACCACCGGCTCGGGCGGCGCCAGCCCCTCGGGCAGCGCGAACTCGGAGGTCGTCTGCGCCTCGGTCTCCGTCGGCGCGGCGGGCATGTCCAGCCCGGCCGGGATCGCGAACTCCGACGTCACCGACCCGTCACCGTCGACGCCCAGGGCGTTCTCGGACTCCGTCACTCCCACTCCGCCGCGCTCCCTGTACGACACCTCGGTACGCCTCAGTATGCGCACCGGCACGCACTGGTACGCGAACGGGCCGCGCAACCCTCAAGGGGTCGCGCGGCCCGTGGGCGGAGACAGACCCGGCCGGAGCCGGACGCGGCTCAGTGGCCGCCCTGCTCCTTGAAGCGCTTGTACGACTTCTCGACCTCGGCCTCCGCCTCGGAACGGCCGACCCAGTCGGCGCCCTCGACGGACTTGCCGGGCTCCAGGTCCTTGTAGACCTCGAAGAAGTGCTGGATCTCCAGGCGGTCGAACTCCGAGACGTGGTGGATGTCACGCAGGTGCTCCTGGCGCGGATCCGTCGCCGGCACGCAGAGCAGCTTGTCGTCGCCGCCGGCCTCGTCCGTCATCCGGAACATACCGATCGCACGGCACTTGATGAGGCAGCCCGGGAAGGTCGGCTCGTCCAGGATGACCAGCGCGTCCAACGGGTCGCCGTCCTCGCCGAGGGTGTTCTCGACGAAGCCGTAGTCGGTCGGGTAGGCGGTCGAGGTGAAGAGGCGACGGTCCAGGCGGATCCGACCGGTCTCGTGGTCCACCTCGTACTTGTTCCGTGAACCCTTCGGAATCTCGATCGTGACGTCGAACTCCACCGGTGACTCCTCCATGATCAACACATAGTTCTGGTGGTTAAGTGTCCCTCACGCAGGTGTGTGATCGCGAAAGGGGCTGGTGGTCGTGCGGGAGCCGAAGGTCTGGCGGGCCGCGAGACCGCGTGTGGCGCGGGTGGTGCACGGCGTGAAACCGGGGATCGCGCGCGTCACGCGCGCCGTGAAGCCCGGTGCCGCGCGCGCCGCGCAGGTCGTGAAACCCGGCGTCGTACGCGTCACGAGCGCCGTCACGGCACGCTCTTCGCAGCTCGCGAGGAGCACGAAGAAGCTCACGACCCTCCAGTTCACCGCCGGCGCGGCCACCCTGGGGCTGGTGTTCTCGGCCGGGGCGGTGGCCGCCGCCGGACCCTGGGACTCCTCCGGTCAGCGTACGGCCGAGCGCGACTGGGCGGCATCGCGCGACGGCCGAGGTGGCGCAGATCACGGACGTAATTCCGGTACGTCGTCCGGCACGGCGGGGGCGCTCAAACCCGCGCCGAGCGCCCCCTCGGTGCTCGCCGGCCTCGGCGCAACCGCGGGCGCGGACACCACGCCCGAGTCCGCCGCCCTCGCGGCGGCCCTCGACCCGTATCTGAACTCACCCGTCCTGGGCCCCCGCCGCGCCGCCGCCGTCGTGGACGTCGAGACCGGCGAGCGGCTGTACTCCCAGAACGCGGACGAGGCCCTGACCCCCGCCTCCACCACCAAGATCGCCACGGCCGTCGCGGCGCTCTCGGCGCTCGGCCCCGACCACCGCGTCGAGACCCGCGCGGTCCTGGACCCCGACTCCGCCGAGGTCGTCCTCGTCGGCGGCGGCGACCCGACCCTCACCGCCCACAAGGACACCGGCGGGTACGCGAGCCTGCGCACTCTCGCCGACCGGACGGCCGCCGCCCTCGACAAGCGTCACCTGAACGAGATCACCCTCACCTACGACACCTCCCTGTACGAGGGCCCCGAGCAGCACACCATCGGCGTGAACCCCAACCTCGCCCTGGTCGTCCCCCTCATGGCCGACGAGGGCCGCCTCGACGACTCGTCCAGCGGCAGCGCGGACCGCGACCCGGATCCGGCTGCGGCGGCGACCGCGAAGTTCGCGGACCTCCTGGAGGACCGGGGCATCAAGGCGAGGACCGGGGGCTCCGCAGAGGCCGCCAAGAACGCCAAGGAACTCGCCGCCGTCTCCTCCCCGCCCCTCTCCACCCTGGTGGAGCGCATGCTCACCGAGAGCGACAACGACATCGCCGAGGCCCTCGCCCGGCAGATCGCGCTCGCGACGGGGGAGGCGCCGAGCTTCGAGGGCGGCGCGGCGGCCATCAGGAAAGAACTCAGGAAGCTCGAAGTCCCCCTCGACGGCGTCGAGTTCGCGGACGGCAGCGGCCTCAGCCGGGGCAACCGCCTCACCCCCGCCCTGCTCACCACCCTCCTGGCCAAGTCCGCCGCCCCCTCCCACCCCGAACTCCGCCCCGTCCTCACCGGCCTCCCCGTGGCCGGCTTCACCGGCACCCTCCGCACCCGCTACGCCGACGACGCCACCGGCACCGGCCTCGTCCGCGCCAAGACCGGCACCCTGAGCAACGTGAACACCCTCGCCGGCACGGTCGTAGACGCCGACGGCCGCCTCCTCGCCTTCGCCTTCCTCGCCACGGAGACGGACACCGCCAACACGGACCCGGCAAAGAAGGCCCTGACAGACGCCACCTCGACCCTGGCTACATGCGGCTGCCGCTGAGGGGAAGACAGGGGCGCAGCCCCAAGCCTTCAGGGGCGCGGGGAACTGCGCGAGAAGCCCCACCCACCCGCACGTACCCACCGGCCCCAAGGCGCCCCCCACCTGTCACGGCCTGCCCCAAGCGGCAGCGCTCCCGTACGGTTGACAACATGACTCGTATCGGTGGTGCCGAGATGGTCGACTGGAATCTCGCGGTGGCGACCGCGACCCGGCTCGTGCGGCCGGGCCCCGAGGTGAGCCGCGACGAGGCCAGGGCCATCGTCGCCGAGCTCCGCCGGCACGCGAAGGCGTCGGAGGAACACGTCCGCGCCTTCACCCGGATGCTGCCCGACACCGGTGACGACACCCCCGTGCTGGTCGTGGACCGGCCCGGCTGGGTCCGGGCCAACGTCGCCGGTTTCCGGGAGTTGCTGAAGCCGCTGCTGGACAAGATGCAGGAACGTCGCGGCAACACCCCGGGCGGGGCCGTCCTCGGCGCGGTCGGCGGCAAGGTCACCGGCGTCGAACTGGGCATGCTCCTGTCGTTCCTGTCCTCCCGGGTGCTGGGCCAGTACGAGACGTTCGCCCCGGCGACCCGTGAACTCCCGGCGGGCGAGAACGGCGGCGGCCGACTCCTCCTCGTCGCGCCGAACATCGTGCACGTGGAGCGCGAACTCGACGTACAGCCCCACGACTTCCGCCTCTGGGTCTGTCTGCACGAGGAGACGCACCGCACGCAGTTCACGGCGGTCCCCTGGCTGCGGGACCACCTGGAGGGCGAGATCCAGTCGTTCCTGGGGGAGACCGAGGTCGACCCCACGACCTTCCTGGAGCGCATCCGGGAGGCCGCCCAGTCACTCGCGGGTGGCAGGCCCGAGGGAGAGGTGGGCGACGACGGTCACTCGATCGTGGAGTTGGTGCAGACCCCCGCCCAGCGCGAGATCCTCGGCCGGCTGACCGCCGTCATGTCCCTCCTGGAGGGTCACGCCGACTTCGTGATGGACGGCGTCGGCCCGGCCGTCGTGCCCTCGGTCGCCGAGATCCGGGAGAAGTTCCAGCAGCGCCGGGCGAAGGGCGCCTCAAGGCTGGACCTTGCGCTGCGCAAACTGCTGGGCCTGGACGCCAAGCTCAGGCAGTACAGGGACGGTGAGCGGTTCGTACGGGCGGTCGTCGAACAGGTCGGCATGGACGGTTTCAACCGGGTGTGGACCTCCCCGAACACCCTGCCGACCAAGGCGGAGATCGCCAAACCGGCGGACTGGGTCGCGCGGGTGCATCGCAAGGCGGAGTCGTGAGCCGCGCGTGAGCGTGGTGAACGAATCCGGCCGACGGCAGGCAAACGCTCCTCCAATCACCCGTCCGAGGGACCGTGAGCGAGGGGTAGGCGTGCAATGCTCGGGGAACGGCCCGGTTCTGTCACCATCTACACACTCTGCGTGACCGAACTCGGGCTCACCCCCCGACAATTTCATGAAGGGAACCGGACATGGGTCCCCACCCCGCGGTCGCGGCGATACGCCTGGCGGTCCGCCGCGTACTCCACGACCTCCTCACCGAACACCACACGAACACCACCCCTCACGCGCCCGCCCGCGCGACCTCTGGCACGCCGTCCGGCGCGCCCTCGGTCGCGGGCGCACAACTGGTGCCCACGCCCCCCACGGCCGTACCCCCCGCGGCCGTGTCCGTCGATGTCAGGCTCGGCGTGTCCGCGCGCGCGGGTGTCGCGCACCCCGGGTCCGCCGCGCACGAGCGGCCCCTCGTGCTCGTGGCGTGCTCCGGCGGCGCCGACTCCATGGCGCTCGCCTCCGCCCTCGCCTTCGAGGCGCCCAAGCTCGGCGTCCGGGCCGGCGGCATCACCGTCGACCACGGACTGCAGCCCGGCTCCGATCTGCGCGCCGAGGAAGTCGCCCTGCGCCTGAGGGAACTCGGCCTCGACCCGGTCGAGTCCGTCGCCGTGACCGTCGGCCGCGACGGCGGCCCCGAGGCCGCCGCCCGGGACGCCCGCTACGGCGCCCTGGACGACGCGCTGCAACGCCACGGCGGCACCGCCGTCCTGCTCGGCCACACCCGCGACGACCAAGCCGAAACCGTCCTGCTCGGTCTCGCCCGCGGCTCCGGCATCCGCTCCCTGTCCGGTATGGCCGCGGTCTCGGGGGCCGACGGCCGTTACCGCCGCCCCTTCCTCGGGCTCGACCGGCAGACCGCCCGCAAGGCCTGCATGGTCCAGTCGCTGCCCGTGTGGGACGACCCGCACAACGCCGATCCCGCCTACACCCGGTCCCGGCTCCGGCACGAGGGCCTGCCCGCCCTGGAGAAGGCGCTCGGCAAGGGCGTCGTCGAGGCACTCGCCCGTACGGCCCAGCTCTCCCGGGACGACGCCGACGCCCTCGACACCTGGGCCCGCCAGGCCGAGGCGTCCGTGCGCGACGCCGCGGGCCTGCTGGAGTGCGCGAAGCTCTACGCCCTGCCGCCCGCCGTACGCCGCCGGATCCTGCGCCGGGCCGCCATCGAGGCCGGTGCCCCGGCCGGTTCGCTCTTCGCCCGGCACATCGAGGAGGTCGACCGCCTCATCACCGGCTGGCGCGGCCAGGGGGCCATCAATCTCCCCGGCCGGGTCGTCGCCCAGCGCCAGGGTGGCAGACTGGTGATTCGGCAAGGCTGAATCCGGACGCCGAAAGGGGCCCTCACAAGGGCCCCGAACCCCCGCACGGGACGCGGGCGTCCGGGAGCGGCCCTGGGACGACCGACCGAAAGTGATGCGGGTGGACGCGAAAGACATGGGTGCCGACCTCAAAGAGGTGCTCATCACCAAGGAAGAGATCGACGCGAAGCTGGTCGAGCTGGCCGCGAAGATCGACGCGGAGTACGCGGGCAAGGACCTGCTGATCGTCGGAGTCCTCAAGGGCGCGGTGATGGTCATGGCGGACCTCGCCCGTGCGCTGTCCACCCCGGTCACCATGGACTGGATGGCCGTGTCCTCCTACGGCGCGGGCACCCAGTCCTCGGGTGTGGTGCGGATCCTCAAGGACCTCGACACCGACATCAAGGGCAAGCACGTCCTGATCGTCGAGGACATCATCGACTCGGGGCTGACGCTGTCGTGGCTGATCTCCAACCTCGGCTCCCGCGAGCCCGAGTCCCTGAAGATCTGCACCCTGCTGCGCAAGCCCGACGCCGCCAAGGTCGCCATCGACGTGGAGTGGGTCGGCTTCGACATCCCCAACGAGTTCGTCGTGGGCTACGGCCTCGACTTCGCCGAGAAGTACCGCAACCTCCCGTTCGTCGGTACGCTCGCGCCCCACGTCTACGGCGGTTGAACCGGTTCCGGCCGACCCCCGTAAGACGCTCGGGAACCCCAGCGGGTTTCGCGCCGTTGGAGCATGCGAGGACGGGATTGCCGACAGTCCCCTGCGGCTTCGGGTGACAAAGCTGGGGTACCGTCCGAAGAACAGTCCTTTATCAAACTCACTATGGCAGGAGGGACGGGGCGGCACCGCTCCGTATGGATGGACGTGAAGCGATACTTCCGTGGGCCAGTCATGTGGATCGTGCTGGCCGTCCTTGCCGTGGTCGTGTTGATGCAGGTCGTCGGCTCGTCCGGCGGCTACAAGACGGTGGACACCGGCCAGGTGGTCCAGGCGATCAATGACAACAAGGTCAAAGAGGCCAAGCTGACCACCGGCGAGGAGCAGCTCCTCAAGGTGCAGCTCAAGGACGGCCAGAAGATCGAGGACAGCTCGAAGATCCAGGCGAGCTACATCGGCGACCAGGGCGTCACCCTCGCCAACACCCTTCAGGACAAGTTCCAGAACAAGCAGATCCCCGACGGCTACACGGTCTCCCCGACCAAGCAGAACGCTTTCGTCGGCATCCTGCTGTCCCTGCTCCCCTTCGTCCTGATCGTGGTCGTCTTCCTGTTCCTGATGAACCAGATGCAGGGCGGCGGCTCCCGGGTCATGAACTTCGGGAAGTCCAAGGCCAAGCTCATCACCAAGGACACCCCGAAGACGACGTTCTCGGACGTCGCCGGCGCGGACGAGGCGGTCGAGGAACTCCACGAGATCAAGGAGTTCCTCCAGGAGCCCGCCAAGTTCCAGGCCGTCGGCGCCAAGATCCCGAAGGGTGTGCTGCTGTACGGCCCGCCCGGTACGGGCAAGACGCTGCTGGCGCGCGCCGTCGCCGGCGAGGCGGGCGTCCCCTTCTACTCGATCTCCGGTTCCGACTTCGTCGAGATGTTCGTCGGTGTCGGTGCCTCCCGGGTCCGTGACCTCTTCGAGCAGGCCAAGGCGAACGCCCCGGCGATCGTCTTCGTCGACGAGATCGACGCGGTCGGCCGCCACCGCGGCGCCGGCCTCGGCGGTGGTCACGACGAGCGCGAGCAGACGCTGAACCAGCTGCTCGTCGAGATGGACGGCTTCGACGTCAAGGGCGGCGTGATCCTCATCGCCGCGACGAACCGGCCGGACATCCTCGACCCGGCGCTGCTGCGTCCGGGCCGTTTCGACCGTCAGATCGCCGTCGACCGCCCGGACATGCAGGGCCGTCTGGAGATCCTGAAGGTCCACCAGAAGGGCAAGCCGGTCGCGCCCGACGTCGACCTCGGCGCCGTCGCCCGCCGCACCCCCGGTATGACGGGTGCCGATCTCTCCAACGTCCTGAACGAGGCCGCGCTCCTGACGGCCCGCAGCGACAAGAAGCTGATCGACAACCACATGCTGGACGAGGCGATCGACCGCGTGATCGCGGGCCCGCAGAAGCGGACCCGGATCATGTCGGACAAGGAGAAGAAGATCACCGCGTACCACGAGGGCGGACACGCCCTGGTCGCGGCGGCCTCGCCGAACTCCGACCCGGTCCACAAGATCACGATCCTGTCGAGAGGCCGTGCCCTCGGGTACACGATGGTCCTGCCGGACGAGGACAAGTACTCGACCACCCGTAACGAGATGCTCGACCAGCTCGGCTACATGATGGGTGGCCGCGCCGCCGAGGAACTGGTCTTCCACGACCCGACCACCGGCGCCGCGAACGACATCGAGAAGGCCACCGGTCTGGCCCGCGCGATGGTCACGCAGTACGGCATGACCGAGCGTCTCGGCGCCATCAAGTTCGGCGGCGACAACACCGAGCCGTTCCTCGGACGTGAGATGGCTCACCAGCGCGACTACTCGGAAGAGGTCGCCGCGCTGGTGGACGAGGAAGTCAAGAAGCTCATCGAGAACGCGCACAACGAGGCCTGGGAGATCCTGGTCGAGAACCGCGACGTCCTCGACAACCTGGTGCTTCAGCTGTTGGAGAAGGAGACGCTGGGCAAGGAGCAGATCGCCGAGATCTTCGCCTCCATCGTCAAGCGCCCGGCCCGGCCCGCCTGGACCGGCTCCTCCCGCCGCACCCCCTCCACCCGTCCGCCGGTGCTCTCCCCCCGGGAGCTCGCACTGACGAACGGCGCCAACGGCGCGACGCCGGCGATCACCACCAAGGCGCCCGTCGACGCGACCCCGGAGGAAAGCCCGGAGAGCTGACGCCAGACCGCAGAGAACCGGCCATCGGGAGCCCCGGCTCCCGGCCCCGGCTGCCTCATCGGTCCCGGAATGGATGCCGCGCCCCCCTGGATTTAGCCTGGGGGGCGCGGCATTTTCATATGGCCGGAACATGGCCGAAAGTTGAGACGTGTAGTCCGTACGCGTCGCAGGCTCAGGAGCGAGGCACGACATGACCGACCCCGTGACGCTGGACGGCGACGGCAGCATCGGCGAGTTCGACGAGAAGCGGGCCGAGAACGCCGTACGGGAGCTGTTGATCGCGGTCGGTGAGGATCCCGACCGGGAGGGGCTCAAGGAGACGCCGGCGCGGGTGGCGCGGGCGTACAAGGAGATCTTCGCGGGGCTGTGGCAGCGGCCGGAGGACGTGCTGACCACGACGTTCGACCTCGGGCACGACGAGATGGTGCTGGTGAAGGACATCGAGGTGTACAGCACCTGCGAACACCATCTGGTGCCGTTCCGGGGCGTCGCCCATGTCGGGTACATCCCGTCGACCAGCGGCAAGATCACCGGTCTGTCGAAGCTGGCGCGGCTCGTGGACGTCTACGCCCGGCGCCCGCAGGTGCAGGAGCGGATGACGACGCAGATAGCCGACTCGCTGATGGAGATCCTGGAGCCGCGCGGGGTGATCGTGGTCGTGGAGTGCGAGCACATGTGCATGTCGATGCGGGGCATCCGCAAGCCCGGCGCGAAGACCATCACGTCGGCGGTCCGCGGCCAGCTGAGGGACGCCGCCACCCGCAACGAGGCGATGAGCCTCATCATGGCCCGCTGACCGCCCCCTTGCCCCACCCGTTGCCCGGGAGCGGCTCATCCCTCCCGCCGCCGTGGGCCTAGGCTTGACGCATGAGTAAGCAGAACCGGCGTGGGCAGGTGGCCGGAATGCCCCGGTGGGACCGTTGTGCGGTGATGGGTGTCGTCAATGTCACCCCGGACTCCTTCTCCGACGGTGGCCGCTGGTTCGACACCACGGCCGCGGTCAAGCACGGCCTGGACATGGTCGCGGAGGGCGCGGACCTGGTGGACGTGGGCGGGGAGTCGACCCGTCCCGGTGCCACCCGTGTCGACGAGGCCGAGGAACTCCGGCGGGTCGTCCCCGTCGTACGAGGACTGGCCTCCGAGGGTGTCACCGTCTCCGTGGACACCGTGCGCGCCGCCGTCGCCGAGCGGGCGCTCGCGGCCGGCGCGACCCTCGTCAACGACGTCAGCGGCGGCCTCGCCGACCCCGCGATGATCCCGGTGGTCGCCGACGCGGGCGCCCCCTTCGTCGTGATGCACTGGCGGGGCTTCATGCAGGGCGGCGCCAACGTCGAGGGCCTCTACGAGGACGTCGTCACCGAGGTGCTGGAGGAGCTGCACGCGCGCGTGGCGGCCGTTCTGGAGGGCGGTGTCGCGGCGGACCGCGTCATCGTCGACCCGGGCCTCGGCTTCTCCAAGAACGCCGAGCACGACCTCACCCTCCTCGCCCATCTCGACCGGCTGCACGGCCTCGGCCACCCGCTGCTGGTCGCAGCCTCCCGCAAACGGTTCCTCGGCCGGGTGCTGGCGGGCCCGGAGGGCGCCCCGCCGCCCGCGCGGGAACGGGACGCCGCCACGGCCGCCGTGTCGGCCCTCGCCGCCCAGCAGGGCGCCTGGGCGGTCCGGGTGCACGAGGTCCGCGCCACCGCCGACGCGGTCCGGGTGACCCGCGCGATCGAAGGGGCCCGGGAGCGGTGAGCGCTCCCCACCTCGACGTCGAACAGGTCGAGCTCGCCAACCGCGCCTTCTACGAGGCCATGGAGCAGGGCGACTTCGAGACGCTCTCCGGGCTCTGGCTGACCCCGGCCGACGTGGGTGTGGACGAGGAGTTCCACGACCCCGCCGAGACCGGTGTGATCTCCTGCGTCCACCCCGGCTGGCCGGTCCTCACGGGGCGCGGCGAGGTGCTGCGGTCGTACGCGCTGATCATGGCGAACACGGAGTACATCCAGTTCTTCCTCACCGATGTGCATGTGTCGGTCACCGGCGACACGGCGCTCGTCACCTGCACCGAGAACATCCTCAGCGGGGGTCCCGCGCCGGACGGCGACGAGCTGGGGCCGCTCGTGGGACAGCTGGTGGTCGCCACGAATGTGTTCCGCCGCACATCCGACGGCTGGAAGCTCTGGTCGCACCACGGTTCCCCGGTGCTGACCGAATCCGACGAGGACGAGGGGGACGACTCGCCCACCTGAGTGGGTAGGCGACGGAAACGCCCGGTGAACCCTGCCGGTACGTGGGGGGACGCGAGCCGCCGTGGGTGAGCTCTGTCGGTGCTCGCAGGTAGATTCGAAACCGTCGTCGACGATTGCAGGAGTGATTCGCGTGGATCGTGTCGCGCTGCGCGGCCTCAGGGCCCGCGGGTACCACGGGGTGTTCCCGCACGAGCGGGCGGAGGGCCAGACGTTCGTCGTGGACCTCACCCTCGGGCTGGACACGCGCCCGGCCGCGGCCGACGACGATCTGGCGAAGACCGTGCACTACGGGATCGTGGCGGAGGAGGTCGTCGCCATCGTCGAGGGCGAGCCGGTGAACCTCATCGAGACGCTCGCCGAGCGCATCGCCCAGGCCTGCCTGAAGTACGACGGGGTCCAGGAGGTCGAGGTCGGCGTCCACAAGCCGAACGCGCCGATCACCGTCCCCTTCGACGACGTGACCGTCACCATCACCCGGAGCCGAGTATGACCGCGTTCTTCACCGAGGGTCAGAGCGACCCGACCGTACAGCCGGTGCCCGCCTCCGTCGTGCGGAAGGTGGACGAGGCGGACACGACCCTGCAGAACCCGCGCCGGGCCGTGCTCTCCCTCGGCTCCAACCTGGGCAACCGGCTGGAGAACCTCCAGGGCGCCATCGACGCGCTGGAGGACACCCCCGGCGTCCGCGTCAAGGCCGTGTCGCCGGTGTACGAGACCGAGCCGTGGGGGGTGGCGCCGGGCAGCCAGCCCTCGTACTTCAACGCGGTGGTCGTCCTGAAGACCACCCTGCCGCCGTCCTCGCTGCTGGAGCGGGCCCAGGCCGTCGAGGAGGCCTTCCACCGGGTGCGGGACGAGCGCTGGGGGCCGCGCACGCTGGACGTCGACATCGTGGCGTACGCGGACGTCGTCTCCGACGATCCGGAGCTGACCCTGCCGCACCCGCGCGCGCACGAGCGGGCCTTCGTCCTCGCCCCCTGGTACGACGTCGAGCCGGCGGCCCAGCTCGCCGGCCGGGGCCCGGTCGCCGCGCTGCTGGACGACGTCACCGGCGAGGGTGTGGCTCCCCGCGCCGACCTGGAACTCCACCTGCCCGAGTAGTCGTTAAGGTCTACCGGGTCGGGATCATCCCCGACGCCGTCGGGATCACCGGCCGGGCGGACCACCCGGCGCCCGGGGATCCCGGCTTCCGTGGACCATCGGGCTCGTCGAAGGGGCATCGTGAAAGAGCTGCGCATCAGGACGCTGGCCGCGGTGTTCGTCGTGGCGGGGGTGCTGTCCTGGGCCGGGGCCAGGCTGTGGAACTCGGTGGGCACGCTGCCGAGCGTCCCGCTGGCCGCCCCCATCGTGCTCGCCCTGATCGCCGCCGTCCTGACGGCCACCGCGCTGTCCCTGCGGAACCGGCTCAAGGCCCAGCGGGAGCGCCGGCCCGACGCCAAGGGCGTGGAGCCGCTGATGGCCGCCCGCGCGGTCGTCTTCGGCCAGGCCAGCGCCCTGGTCGCCGCGCTCGTCGCCGGGATGTACGGCGGCGTCGGTGTCTTCCTCCTGGAGTACCTGGACGTCCCGGCCCGCCGCGACCAGGCCATCTACGCCGGGTTCTCCGTCCTCGCCGCCATCGGCGTCATAGTGGCCGCCTTCTTCCTGGAGCGGGTGTGCAAGCTCCCGGAGGACGACGACACGGGCGGTGGCGGGGCGGCGCGGGCGACGTGACGTCGGGCCCGCACCGCCCCCACGGTTTCCTCGCTCAAACGGCGTTGCTCGCGGAGCGCACCGTATGCGCGCACGGCGCCGGGGGCTTCGCGCGGCGGCGCAGTGCGCGGGGCAGGGCGAGGCTCACGAAGCCCTCGGCCCGCATCGCCGCGAGGCTGATGCGGGGCAGGTCGCGTGAGGTGGCGTAGACGACGAAGCGGGGCTCCCACCGCGGGCGGAACTTCGCGTTGAACTTGTACAGCGACTCGATCTGGAACCAGCGGGAGAGGAAGACCAGCAGCCCGCGCCAGGCGCGCAGGACCGGTCCCGCGCCGATCTTCTCGCCGCGCGCCAGGGCCGCGCGGAACATCGCGAAGTTCAGGGAGACGTGCGCGACGCCCAGCCGGGGGGCCGCCTGGAGGGCCGCGACGATGAGGAGTTCGTTCATCCCGGGGTCGGCGGAGCGGTCGCGGCGCATCAGGTCCAGGGAGGCGCCGTCCGGGCCCCAGGGCACGAAGTGGAGCACGGCCTTCAGATCGCCGTACGCACCCGGGACCTCGTCCGCCCACCCGTCTCCCACCACCACCCTGCCTGAGGCGCTCCGCGCCACCCCTTCGATTCTGTGCGCCGTGGCGATGAGGCAGTCGCCGTCGGCCGGGTCGCCGATGCGGCCGAGCGCCATGGAGAAGCCGCGCTCGGTGTCGGTGCCGCGCCAGTCCTCGGCGGCGCGGCGGATCCGCTCCAGCTCCGCCTCGCCGAGGTCACGGACGCGCCGGACCCGGGTCTCGTAGCCGAGCCGCTCGATGCGCTTCACCATTTGACGCACGTTGCGCATCGCGCGTCCGGCGAGGGAGAAATCCGCGACGTCCACCACCGCCTCGTCCCCCAGTTCGAGGGCGTCCAGGCCGGTCTCCCGGGTCCAGACCTCCGCACCGGTCTCCGAACAGCCCATCACGGCCGGGGTCCAGGAGTGCGCCTTCGCCTCGTCCATGAAGCGTTCGATCGCGCCGGGCCAGGCCTCGACGTCGCCGATCGGGTCGCCGCTGGCCAGCATCACACCGGAGACGACCCGGTACGTCACCGCCGCCTTGCCGCTGGGGGAGAAGACGACCGCCTTGTCGCGGCGGAGCGCGAAGTGGCCGAGGGAGTCCCGGCCGCCGTGCCGGTCGAGCAGGGCCCGCAGCCGTACCTCGTCGTCGTCGGTGAGCCGGGCCGCCGGGTGTTCGGGGCGGAAGGCCAGATAGACGGTCGTGAGGGCGGTCAGCAGACCGAGGGCGCCGAGGGAGAAGGCGACCGTCCAGGACGTGGTGCCGGCGTAGTCCACCGGCCCCTCGAAGCCGAACAGGCCGTAGATGACGTGTTCGAGCCGGTCGGCGAGGCTCGGGTCGCCGACCATCCGGCCGGGATGCGCGCTGACCACCAGCAGACCGAGCACGATCGAACCGGCGCCCATCAGCACGAAGTTGGCGAGCGCCCGCCAGCGGCTGGTCGGGTCGGGCAGGGCGCGGAACTCGTCGCGGTGGCGCACCAGCGGGATCAGCAGCGCGAGCGAGACGAGGACACCGACGAGCGAGTGCCGGTAGGTGAACTGGGCGATCGCCCCGGCCGGGAGCAGGATCACGGCCGCGCGCCAGGCCCGCCGCTTGCGTCGGCGCAGACCGTGCGCGAGCAGGAGCAGCAGAACCCCCGTGCTCAGCGAGAGGGCCGCGGCGAACGGGCCGAGCGCCCCCGGGAGCACCTCGGCCAGGGTGTGCATACGGCTGTTCCGGAAGCGGGGGAACACCCCCGCGGCGATGTCCACGAGTCCGACGAGCGTGCAGGCCCTGGCGACCAGGGCGGGCACGGCCTCGGGGCGCGGGCCGTTCAGTGCGCCGCGCACGGCGCCGTAGCCGCGCCGGACGGCGCTCGCCGGGAGGCGGTTCGATCGGTCCGACCGGACCGGAACCCCACCCGACATTTCCCCATCTGTCCTGACAGACATCGCATCCCGTAGTTCCGCGAGTGAGCTTGGATCCGGTGCCTTTTCCGGCATCCGGCGACATTGCGCCCTCTAGGACGGCGCCTTGGCGAGGGAGGTTCACTCTCCATCGGAAAGCTGAACCAAAGGACAAGGAAAGACAAGGAATGGAAGGGCGGCGGGGGACAACCCGATGGGTCTTACGAGCGACAAGGTGCTGGTGCTGGCGGTGTTGTCGGCCGTGCTGCTGTTCATCGGCACGGTGTGGCTGTGGCCCCGGCTGGCCCGTCGCGGCTGGCGGGCGGTCGGCGGCCGGATCGTCGTCCTGCTGGCCACCCAGGTCGCCGTCTTCGCGTCGGTCGGCCTCGCCGCCAACCAGGCCTTCGGGTTCTACGCCAGCTGGGCCGACCTCCTCGGCCGGGAGACCGGCCAGGGCGTGGTCGTCGACCACGACGGGGCCGACACCGGTGGGCCGTTGCGGGTCGTCGACACCCAGCGGGTCGACGTGGCCGGCGGCGCGCGGCCCGAGGCCGGCAGCCAGATCCAGAAGATCGAGATCGTCGGCCGTACGAGCCGGATCGCGAGCCCGGCGTACGTGTATCTGCCGCCGGAGTACTTCCAGCCCCGGTACCGCACCCGCACCTTCCCGGCCGCCGTCGTCCTCACCGGCTGTCCCGGGACCGCCGAGGCGCTCGTCAAGGGCCTCCACTTTCCGCGGACGGCCCACAAGTTGGCCCGGAACGGCGAGGCACAGCCGATGATCCTGGTGATGCTGCGGCCGACCGTGGCGCCGCCGCGCGACACCGAGTGCGTGGACGTCCCCGGCGGGCCGCGCACCGAGACCTTCTTCGCCCGGGATCTACCGGACGCCGTGGGCCACCACTACAGGGTCGGCAAGAAGCCCGGGAGTTGGGGGATCATCGGCGACTCGACCGGCGGCTACCGCGCGCTGAAACTCGCCATGCACCACCCCCGGGTGTACGCCGCCGGGGCGGGCCTCTCGCCGTACTACAAGGCGCCGATCGACGCGACGACCGGAGATCTCTTCCAGGGGAACAAGACCTTGCGGAACGAGGCGGACCTGTTCTGGTATCTCGAACACCGCCCCGCGCCGGACACCTCTCTGCTGGTCACCAGCAGCAAACAGGGGGAGACCAACTACCGGGCCACGCTGGAGTTCATCGAGCGGGTGAAGGAGAAAGAGCCGACGCGGATCTCGTCGATCATCCTCGACAGCGGCGGGCACAACTTCAACACGTGGCGACGGGAGATCCCGGCGGCGCTGCAGTGGATCAGCGGCCGGCTGAGTGATCGGTAATTCACCGGAATCCCCGGGTGGGGATGAAGCGGAGGGCCGAGCGGAAGAGGGGGCGGAGGAGGAAGCGGGGGAGGAAGCGGGGGAGGAAGCAGATGTGGCCAAGGCCGTTCTGGATTCAACCGGGTTGATCCAGTAGAGGAGTCGCCGGTGGGCGCATTGGTGCACCGGCGGTGAGGGAGCTTGTGAGGGCTTGTGAGGGCTTGGGTGGCGGCTGAGTTTTTGCGGCCCGGGGCACCATCATTCGCCTACGCGCGGTAAGTTTCTGGCCATGCCACGTGGACGTCACCGCCATTCACCTCCTCTGCACAGGCTGCTGCCCCCCACGGCTATCGCGGGCGTCTCGCTCGTCTGCGCCCTCGGGCCCTGGGTGTTCTCCGAACCGTCGGTGCTACGGGTCACCGCGGCCGTCGCGGCGGCGACCGCTGCCGTGGGCGCGGCGGTCATGCGCCGCTGGGACGTCGAGGCGGGCAAACGCGTCGCCGACCTCACGCGCGCGCGGGCGAGCGACGAGTGGCGGCACGAGGAGAAGGTCGCCGAACTCGAGACCGACCTCGACGAATCGCGCGAGCTGCGCACCAAGCTGGAGCACAAGCTCCGCGCCAAGCGCACCGAACTCGCGGGCCTCCGCAACGAGCACGCCGCGCTGCTGCGCCGGTACGCCACCGCCGAGACCGAGCGGGCCAGCGCCCTGGAGGGCCGCCGCCTGCTGGAGATCGAGGCGACGGCTCCGGAGGACGCGCGGGCGCTGCCGGCGGCCGACGCGGATGTGGACACGGATGCGGATGCCGCTTCGAGTTCGAGCGAGGGTGCGGAGGCCACGGCTACGACCACGACCACGACCACGACCACGGCCGCGGATCAGGCATCGCCGGTGCCGCCGCAGGGGGTTCCCGCGGCGGGGGCGCCCTGGGCTTCGTGGGAGACGGCGTCCAAGGCAGCGGCGGCCAACGCGGCGAAGGCATCGAAGGCCACGCAGACTTCGGAGGACGGGGCTGTGGCTGCCCCGATCTCCGTGTTCTCGCCGGCCGGTTCCTCGCTCTTCCTGCGCGCGAACTCGGCGTTGGACCGGATCATCACGCAGCGGGGGGCGGCGAAGGAGGAGAACGAGGCCGAGGCTGAGGTCGAGGCGGAAGCTGAGATCGAAGCGGAGGTCGAGGCGGCGGCGGAGACCGAGGTCGAGGCGGACGCCCACGGCGACGCCGAGACCGCTGTGGACGAGGCCGAGTTCGCTGAAGGCGCCGACGACGCTGCCGACGTCGATGCCGACGTCGATGCCGATGCCGACGACGCCGTTGACGTACCGGACGACGAGCCGGTCGTAGACCCCGCTGCCGAGTCGACCTCCGGCGAGGCGGAGGCCGACGAGCAGTCGCCGAAGGGGGAGTCGCCGAAGGGGGATTCGCCGAAGGACGGCGGGGGCGGGCCTTCTCCCAAGGGTGATCCGGACGGGCCGACCGATGGCGGCACCCGGCAGGGACGTTCCGCCGAGGCGGCGGAGGAGCCGGTTCCGGTGCTCACCGCCGAGGAGGACGACGCGGCGGGGAAGTCCGTGGCGGTACGCGGGCATGAGCGCGCCGCCGCCGAGCCCGCACCGGCGGTGTCCGCCCCGGCACGGTCGAACGGCGTGGCCGAACTGACGCGCGTGGAGCCGCCCGTGGTGCCCGCGCTGCCGCCGGCCGGTCACTTCACGGTGCCCACCGCCGTGGCCGTGGTTCCGGCCGCGCCGCAGCGACGGGCGGCCGTCGAGGGCGGGTTCGACTTCTTCGGTACGCAGAAGGACGCGGAGGCGCTGGAGGCCGTGCAGAACGAGGACCTCGCCGACGTGGTCGGCCAGGAGGCCCTCGCGCTCCACAAGGCCGAGTCCGAGGCCCGGTTCAAGCACGCCGACGAGGCCTCCCGAGGCGTCGGCCAGGTCATCGACCTCACGGTCCACGACGAAACGGAACAGATCGACGTACAGGGCCTGCGCACGGCGGCGTCCTGACCCCACGGCACGGAGTGGCCCGACCGTGAGACTCGTTGGGCCACCACCACCGGGGGCTGGCCGCCACCCCTGCCCCGCTTCCCCGCCCCCACCCCCGCCTCCTACTGCGGGCAGTCGTGCCGCTAGGGGCGGCACGGGTGGGCGCAGCGGCACCCGGCAAGCGCCGGTGAGCGAAACCCCGCCCGAGCCGAGCCGAGCCGAAGTCGCCGGGCGCCCCACAGCCACCGGACCCCGACACACCCCCACCACCCACCACCACCCGCTACCCGCTACACCATCCACCGATCCGGCAGAGCCTCCCGCCGCCCCGTCCGCGACCGCTCCGCCTGCGCCCGCAGCAGCTCCGCCGCCTCCCCGCCGTCCCGCAACCGCGCGGTCACCGTCTTGTTGGCCCCGGTGTCGACACGCACATCGGCGAGCCCCTTGTACCGCTTCCAGGGCCCCTGGGACAGCCGTACGCTCTGCACCTTCGCGTGCGGCACGAGGTCGAGCCGCCGCCGCAGCAGCCCGTGCCGCGCCGCGAACACGTGGTCGCTGACGGCCAGCCCGTACCCCCGCCACCACACCGGCACGCACCACCGCGCACGCCCCGGCGGCCGTACGAGCGCCGTCGCGTCCGGCACGGTCACCCCCGGCAGCACCCGCGCGATCACCGCCTCGGCCACCTCGCGCGGCGCGACCGGTACGAGGACGGAGTTCGAGGAGCCGGCCACGTCCAGCTCGACCCGGACCCACCCCCGGCGCCGCCACAGCAGCGGTTCGACGACGCGTACGGTCTGCACCCGGCCGGGCGGGACCGTCTCGTGGGCCCGGTCGAGGAGCCCGTGGTCGATGCGGAGCCCGTCGGGGGAGTCGCCGACGGTCCAGTCGTACTCCGTGACGAACCGCCCCACACTGCTCGCCCCGGCCGCGCCGAGCAGCGGCAGCGCGGTCGCGAGGACGGTCCACACGCTCTCCGTGGCGAACCACAGCGCGGACGGCACCACGACCGCGCCGACCAGGGTCGCCCAGGTCGCGCCGGTCAGGACGAGGGACATGGCCAGCACGCCCGCCGGGACCTTCAGCAGCTGCCGTACGGGCGCCTCGCCGACCTCGTGCGCGGTCTCCGGCGCGAAACCGGCCGCGCGGGCCAGGAGTTCGGCCCGTAGCGCGCCGGCGTGCGCCTCGCCCAGGTAGGCCAGCTCGTCCTTCTTGTCGGTGCCGACGACGTCGAGTTTGAGTTTGGCGACGCCCGCGATCCGGGCGAGCAGCGGGCGGGTGACGTCGATGGCCTGAATGCGTTCCAGGCGGATGTGGGCGGTGCGGCGGAACAACAGGCCGGTACGGATGCGCAGTTCGCTGTCGGTCACCGCGAAGTGGGTGAACCACCAGGTCAGGAAGCCGTACAGGGCGGCGGCCGGGACGAACACCGCGAGCGCGATCAGCAGGGTCGTCGTGTCGAGCCGCATCAGCTGCCGCTGCGCCCCGTCCGGATCGTGCACGCCCCAGCCGATCAGCACCGCCACCGGCGCCCAGGCCCGCCGCAGCGGCGTCACCGGATGCAGCCGATGCTCGACGACCGGCCTCTCCCCCGCCCCGGCCTCGCCCTCGGCCCCTGGCTCAACCGCATCAACCGCATCGACTGCATCAACCGCATCAACCGCATCAACCACATCGACGGCATCAACCGCATCGACGGCGTCGACGGCCGCGCCGCCCGGCGGCTCCGCCCGTACCGTGTCGTCCGCGTCCCGTGCCGGCACCGTCACAGCCCCGCCGATCGGGCCTCGCCCAGCTGGGTGAGGCGGTCGCGCAGGCGTTCGGCCTCGGCCGGGTCGAGGCCCGGGATACGGGCGTCCGTGGCCGCCGCTGCCGTGTGGAGCTGCACGCTCGCCAGGTCGAAGTGCCGCTCGACGGGCCCGGAGGTCACCTCCACCAGCTGCATCCGCCCGTACGGCACCACGGTCTCCTCGCGCCAGAGCACACCCCGGCTGATCAGCAGGTCGTCGGCCCGTTCGGCGTACCGCCACGACCGCCAGTTGCGGCCCAGCATCGGCCAACCCCATAGCAGCAGAGCCAGCGGCAGCAGCGCGAACGCCGCCCACGGCGGGCCCGCGAGCCAGCCCGGCAGCACGGCCGTGGCGATCGTGATCGGCCCCAGCCACACCACCAGCAGCAGCCGCCTCATCCGCAACAGCCCGTGTGGCAGCCCCGTCCAGACCGGCTCACCCTCCGCGCGCCCG
The DNA here is from genome assembly GCF_009184865.1 of Streptomyces phaeolivaceus. Classification (NCBI taxonomy): domain Bacteria; kingdom Bacillati; phylum Actinomycetota; class Actinomycetes; order Kitasatosporales; family Streptomycetaceae; genus Streptomyces; species Streptomyces phaeolivaceus. The sequence continues at coordinate 6,271,720 of NZ_CP045096.1, forward strand.
CCGCCGTCTTCCACGGTCTCCACGCTCCCCAAGCTCCCCGTCTCCATTCCGCCAGCGTACGTACGACAGACTGTGTCCATGACTCCCCCGACGGAGACCGGGCAGACCCGCGAGACGACGGTCGGTATCGGCGGTGCCGCCGAGAGCACGGACATGGTGCTCAACATCGGCCCGCAGCATCCGTCCACCCATGGTGTGCTGCGGCTGCGGCTCGTCCTCGACGGCGAGCGCATCCAGCACGCGGAACCGGTCATCGGCTATATGCACCGGGGCGCGGAGAAGCTCTTCGAGGCCCGCGACTACCGCCAGATCATCATGCTCGCCAACCGCCACGACTGGCTCTCCGCCTTCTCCAACGAGCTGGGCGTCGTCCTCGGTGTCGAACGCATGCTCGGCATGGAGGTCCCCGAGCGCGCCGTCTGGACGCGTACGCTCCTCGCCGAGCTGAACCGGGTCCTGAACCACCTGATGTTCCTCGGCTCGTACCCGCTGGAGCTGGGCGGCATCACCCCCGTCTTCTACGCCTTCCGGGAGCGCGAGGAGCTCCAGAACGTCATGGAGGAGGTCTCCGGCGGGCGGATGCACTACATGTTCAACCGGGTCGGCGGCCTCAAGGAGGACCTTCCGGCGGGCTGGACCGCACGCGCGCGTGCCGCTGTCGCGGACGTCCGCTCCCGTATGGGCGTCTTCGACGACCTGGTCCTCGGCAACGAGATCTTCCGGGGCCGCACCCGCGACGTGGGCGTCCTCTCCCCGCAGGCCGTGCACGCGTACGGCGTCAGCGGCCCCATCGCCCGCGCCTCCGGCGTCGACTTCGATCTGCGGCGCGACGAGCCGTACCTCGCCTACGGCGAACTCCAGGACGTCCTGAAGGTCGTCACGCGCGAGGAGGGCGACTGCCTCGCCCGCTTCGAGTGCCTCCTGGAACAGACCCAGAACGCCCTCGCGCTCGCCGACGCCTGCCTCGACCGGCTCACCGACCTGCCGCCCGGCCCGATCAACCAGCGCCTGCCGAAGGTCCTCAAGGCCCCCGAGGGCCACACCTACGCCTGGACCGAGAACCCCCTCGGCATCAACGGCTACTACCTGGTCAGCAAGGGCGAGAAGACCCCGTACCGGCTGAAGCTCCGCTCCGCCTCGTACAACAACATCCAGGCCCTCGCCGAACTGCTGCCGGGAACCCTGGTGGCCGACATGGTGGCGATCCTGGGCTCGCTGTTCTTCGTGGTGGGGGACATCGACAAGTAGGCGGGCGGGGAGGGGGAGGGTTCGGAGTTCAGACTGATCCTGAGGGAGAGGGTCCGGAAGTCGAACCAACCCACGGGGAAGGTCCGGAAGTCGAACCAACCCACGGGGAAGGTCCGGAATTCAAACCCAGTCGCGGGCGAGCAGGTCCGGAAGTCAAACCGAGTCGTGCGGGAGCGGGTCCGGAATTCCTACCGGCTGGAGCAGCCAGCCGAAGTCGCCCAGTCCGCCCGGCGCGGTCAGTTCGGCGGCCTCGCCCGCGCCCGCCAGGGCCCGTACGTACGCGGCGGGGTCGGTGGTCGCCAGGGAGAGCGGCGGACGGCCGGCGGTGACCCCCAGGGCGCGCAGGGCCTCCCGCTGGGTGAGCAGCCGGGCCCCCGGCAGCGCGCACGCGTCCAGCGCCACATGCGCGGTGATGTCGCACGACCCGTCCGGCACCGGCGCGGCCTCCCGCCCCTCCCGGAACCCCGTGAGCGTCCCGAAGGGCGGCCGGGAGCCGACTAGGTGCGCGTAGTCGACCGCGACGGCGAGCCCTCGCTCGACCCCCGCCACGGCCGCCGCCCACGCGCGGTCCCTCGGCAGCCCGATCTCGGCCCGCAGCCCCTCCTCCGGGTCGAGCGGCCACCACCGGCCCAGCCACTCCGCCTCCTCCCCGCCGACGGCCGCCCCGAGCAGCTCGCTCCCGTCCTCCCGTACGAGAACCAGCCGGACCACGCCCGCCGCGTCCACCTCGACGACCTCCACGGGTACGTTGTCCAGCCACTCGTTGGCGAACAGCAGCCCCGTGATCCCCCGCGGCGGTTCGGTGAGCCACTCGATGCGGTGATCGAGACCGGAGGGCCGGGCGGCCAGTTCGACGGCGTACGCGCGCGTGCGGGCCGCGACCTCGGCGGGCAGCGCGTCCAGCACGCCGCCCACCAGCTCCCCGTGCCCGGCCCCCATGTCCACGAAGGCCAGCTCCCCGGGCCTCCCCAACGCCTCGTCGACCCGGCACAGCAGCCGGGCCACGGCGGCGGCGAAGAGCGGAGAGGCGTGCACGGACGTCCGAAAGTGCGCGGCGGGCCCGCCCGCCCGCAGGTAGAAGCCCCCGGCCCCGTACAGCGCCTCCTCGGCCGCCACCCGCCAGGGCCGCGCCCCGTCAGGGGCGCGGGGCCCTGACATACGCGTCTCCGCCGCGTGGGCGGGATCAACCCCACACGACCCGCAGCCGCAGACCAACGCGTCCTCCCGAGCTCGTAGGCGATCCGTAGCAGGGTCAGGCTAAGCGGAACGGCTAACGCCGCCTCCACCTTGGGGAGTACATGCCCCCGTCATGGATCGACCCTCCGGTTGACCCCGGCGCACCGCCCCCTTCCCTACGCTGGGTTACGTGCAGCGCCTCTATGACTTCCTCCGCCGGCATCCGACATGGGTCGACAGCTTCTGGGCCGTCGTCCTGCTCGGGGTGACCCTGGCGGGCGGAGCGATCGACCCCGACTACGCGAACGACATGAACGAGACCGCGTTCGTGGTGATCACGCTCGCCCTCTGCCTGTCGATCGCCCTCCGGCGCCGCATGCCCGAGAAGATGCTGATGCTGGCCGCCGCTGCGGGCATCGCGCAACTGATCCTCGACGTGCCGAGAATCCCTGCCGACTTCGCGATGTTCGTGGTCATCTACACGGTCGCGGCGAACGGCGCCCGCTGGGCCTCCTGGTTCGCCCTCGGCGGCGGCCTCTGCGCGGCGTCGCTGGGACAGCTGCGCTGGACCGAGGACGACACCGGCTCGATGGGCAACGCGGTGCTCGCGTTGTTCCTGACCGTGCCCTTCGCTCTGGCCTGGGTGCTCGGCGACTCCCTGCGCACCCGCCGCGCGTACTTCGCGCAGCTGGAGGAGCGCGCCGCCCGGCTGGAGAAGGAGCGCGAGGCGCAGGCCAAGGTCGCCGTCGCCGCCGAGCGCGCCCGCATCGCCCGTGAGCTGCACGACGTCGTCGCGCACAACGTCTCCGTGATGGTCGTCCAGGCCGACGGTGCCGCGTACGTCCTCGACGCCGCCCCCGACCAGGCGAAGAAGGCCCTGGAGACGATCTCCTCCACCGGCCGCCAGGCCCTCGCCGAGATGCGCCGTCTGCTGGGCGTGCTGCGCACCGGGGAGCACAAGGAGGTCGGCGAGTACGTCCCGCAGCCCGATGTCGAGCAGATCGACGACCTCGTCGAGCAGTGCCGGGTCGCCGGGCTGCCCGTGGACTTCACGATCGAGGGCACCCCGCGCCCGCTGCCCAGCGGGGTGGAGCTGACGGCGTACCGCATCGTGCAGGAGGCCCTCACCAACACCCGCAAGCACGGCGGCCCGAACACCGGTGCGAGCGTCCGGCTGGTCTACTTCGACGACGGCCTCGGTCTGCTCGTCGAGGACGACGGCAAGGGCGCGCCCCACGAGCTGTACGAGGAGGGCGGCATCGACGGTCAGGGGCACGGGCTCATCGGGATGCGCGAGCGCGTCGGTATGGTCGGCGGCACGCTGGACGCGGGCCCCCGCCCCGGCGGCGGTTTCCGGATCAGCGCCCTGCTGCCCCTGAAGCCCGCGCACTGACACGGTCATGCCACCCGCTGACACCCGCAGACATGACACTCGCAGACATGACACTCGCAGACATGACACTCGCGGGCGTGACATCGAGGGCGTGACGGCAGCGGGCGTGACAGCCGACATCTGTATCCGTACGTATCCGTAGACGGAAGAGGACCCGATGGCGATCCGCGTAATGCTCGTCGACGACCAGGTGCTGCTGCGCACCGGGTTCCGGATGGTGCTGGCGGCCCAGCCGGACATGGAGGTCGTGGCGGAGGCGGGCGACGGCGTCGAGGCGCTCCAGGTCGTCCGGGCGACCGAGGTGGACGTGGTCCTCATGGACGTCCGGATGCCGAAGCTGGACGGCGTCGAGGCCACCCGGCGCATCTGCGCCGACCCGAACCCGCCGAAGGTCCTCATCCTGACCACCTTCGACCTCGACGAGTACGCCTTCTCCGGGCTGAAGGCGGGTGCCTCCGGCTTCATGCTCAAGGACGTACCGCCCGGTGAGCTGCTGGCCGCGATCCGTGCCGTGCACAGCGGTGACGCCGTGGTCGCGCCCTCCACCACGCGGCGGCTGCTCGACCGGTTCGCGCCGATGCTCCCGAGCACCGGCACGGAACCCAAGCACAAGGAGCTGGAGCGCCTCACGGAACGCGAGCGCGAGGTCATGATCCTGGTCGCCCAGGGCCTGTCCAACGGCGAGATCGCCGCCCGTCTCGTCCTCTCCGAGGCCACGGTCAAGACCCACGTCGGCCGCATCCTCACCAAGCTGGGCCTCCGCGACCGCGTCCAGGTCGTCGTCCTGGCCTACGAGACGGGGTTGGTACGGGCCGGCGGACACGGCTGAGCCACGCCATCGGGAGCGCGTGCCCCGGGTGTGGTCGGCGCGCAGGAGATCCGGCGACGTACCGCCTGGCGGAACGCCCCGCCGAGCCGCGAGAGTCGGGCCGCCGAGCGACTCGCCCACTGCTGGGCAGCCCGTTCAGCCTCCTCGGCGGCCCTTCCCGCCACCGCTGCCGCTACCTCAGCAACCCCTCCAGGAAGTCGCTCCCCAGGCGGGCCACGACCGTCACGTCCAGCTGGTGCAGTACGTACCGCCCGCGCCGACGGGTCCTCAGGAGGCCCGCCTTCCTGAGGACGGCCAGATGGCGGGATATCTCCGGCGGGGTCACCCCGTGCGTCTGGGCCAGCTCGCCCGTGGTGTACGCGCTGCGGGCGAGATTGCGGCACAGGCGCATACGGGCGGGGTGGGAGGGCGCGGTCATCCGCAGGGCGAGCTGTTCGACGGAGGGCGGGGCGGCGGGCTCGGCCGCGCTCACCGGGTACTGGATCACCGGCTGCCAGCCGAACCGGTGCAGGACCGTGAGATGGGGCCGGCCGAGGCTGGTCGGCACGAACAGCAGGCCGCCGTCGCCGGTGTCGGTGCGGCTTTCGAGCAGCTTGTCCACGGTGATCCGCGCCGCGCGCTCGTCGAGGGCGATCGAGGGGGACATCGCGGTCAGCGCCCCGGCCAGGCCCTTGTGCCGCAGCACCTCGGTCTTGTGGCGGGCGTCCGCCGCGAGCGGGTGGCTGAGCCGGGACCAGGTCTCGGCGAAGAAGGCCTCGCCGCAGTCCTCCAGGAACTGCCGCAGCCAGGCCCGCACCGCGGGCGGGTCCTCCAGCAGCCGCCGGGTGAACCGCGCCTGCCGGGGCCCGCGCGCGGCGGCCGGCTCCAGGGCCAGTCGGCGGGTCTCCGGATCGGACAGCGCGTTCCGCTCGCGTGTGTCGTACCCGGGGGTGCAGACGAACTCCAGCCCGGCGTCCACGAACTGGTCGTCCGTCAGCTTGTCCAGCAGATCCAGGTCGTCGGCGAGCGTCCCGCCCGGGAGCGTGCTCCGGCCCGGGATCCCGGCGTACGGCATGAACAGGTCCGAGAACGTCGAACGCCACAGGAAGTCGGCCTCGCACATCCGGTCGGCGAGATGCGGGTCGAGGCGGGCGGTCACCCCCGTCACCCAGCCCTGGAGCCCCGGATGATGGCCGGGCTCGGACAGCACATGCAGCGCCATGCCCAACTCGGCCAGCGGCGAGGGCACGACGGCCACCCGCTCCCGCCGCAGCCCGCCGATGTCGATGCGCACGCTCATGCCCACATGGTGCACCCGACCACTGACAACGCCCCCGGCCGCCCGCTCCTCGGGCCACCCGCTCCCGGGTCGCCTACTCCCCGGCCACCCGCTCCGCCAGCGCCACGAAGTCCGCCGCCGCCTTCCGCACGTCGTCCGCCGTCCACTCCAGCGCGGCGGACCGTACCTCGATCTCCGTGACGGCCATGCCCGGCCCGCCGCGGTCCCAGGGGCGGGCGAAGAGCAGCGTGCCCGTCCGCTCGCCCTGCCGGACGGCGGCCTCCGCGACGACGTCGACCTCGTACGGCAGCCAGACCTGGAACTCGTTGGTGTGCGGCTCGCCGGGGTGCACGCGCGCCCACGGCAGCCCCGCCGCCGCGAACCCCTCGCGCAGCCCGGCGGCCACCACGCGCGCGTGGCGGACGTACTCCGGCAGCCGGGGCAGCTCGCGCTCCAGGCCGACGAGGGCCGACAGCGCGGTGGGGAACTGCTGGAAGAGCTGCCCGCCGTACCGGTGCCGCCAGGCCTTCGCCTCCTCGATCAGCGTCCCGGGACCGGCGAGCGCGGCACCGCCGTAGGCGCCGAGGGACTTGTAGAACGACACATAGACGCTGTCGGCGAGCGCCGCGATCTCGTGCACGGGACGGCCGAAGTGGGTGGCGGACTCCCACAGGCGGGCCCCGTCGAAGTGGACCACCGCGTCCCGCTCGCGGGCCGCCTCGGTGATCTCGGTCAGCTCCTCCCAGGAGGGCAGCTCGAAACCGGTCTCCCTGAGCGGCAGTTCGAGCATCAGCGCCCCGAAGGGCTCGTCGAGTCCGCGTACGTCGGCGGCGGTCGGCAGCCGTGGCTCGCTCGTCAGCCGGACCGGACGCAACCCGCTGACCTGGCTGAACGCGTGCCGCTCATGCACCTCGGGGTGGGCCAGCGGGTGCAGGGCGACGGCCGGGTTCCCGGTGCGGGCCGCCCAGCAGCGCAGGGCCACCTGCTGGGCCATCGTGCCGGTGGGGAAGAACGCGGCGGCCTCCGTGCCGAGCAGCGCGGCGGTCCGCTCCTCCAGGGTCTCGACGACGCCGTTGCCGTACATGTCGGCCGTCCGGTCCAGGTCGTAGACGTCCCCGGCCGTCTCCAGCAGCGCCAGCCGCTCCCGGACCGTCGCCAGCGCGCTCGGCCGCGCCAGCACCCGCCCGGCCGCCCGGTGGGCGGCCTGCCGCCGCCTGTACCGCAGCGCCACCGGGGATTCCTCGGACGTCTCCGCCGTTTCGCTCATCCCGGGATCATGCCCCGGCCCCCTGCCGCCCGGCACCCGGATTTCCGGCCGGATACCGGTCGCGCCCGGACTCACGTAGGCGACCTGCGGAAACGGCCCTCGGCCACCCACAGCCTGTGGACAACCGGACGCCCCTCGAACCAATCGCGTTAACATGACGAGAAATCGTCCGGTACCCAGAGCGGACTGGAACGGGAAGGCCACCACCGAGTGAGTACATTCCAGCAACCGGAGCCGAAGGACCGCCCCGCGCGGCTCACCGTCGGCGTGGTCGGCGCCGGCCGCGTCGGTCCCGCGCTGGCGGCGTCACTGCGACTGGCCGGGCACCGCCCGGTGGCCGTCTCGGGGGTCTCCGACGCCTCCCGGCGACGCGCCGCCGAACTGCTGCCCGAGGTGCCGCTGATGCCCCCCGCCGACGTGCTGCGCCACGCCGACCTGGTCCTGCTGACCGTCCCGGACGACGCCCTGCCGGGACTGGTCGAGGGCCTCGCCGAGACCGGTTCCGTCCGGCCCGGACAGCTCCTCGTGCACACCTCCGGGCGGTACGGCGCGCGCGTGCTGGACCCCGCGCTCAGGGCCGGGGCGCTGCCGCTGGCACTGCACCCCGCGATGACGTTCACCGGGACCCCGGTGGACGTGCAGCGGCTCGCCGGGTGCTCCTTCGGCGTCACGGCCCCGGACGAACTGCGGATGGCCGCCGAGGCGCTCGTCATCGAGATGGGCGGCGAGCCCGAGTGGATCGCCGAGGAGAACCGGCCGCTCTACCACGCGGCCCTCGCCCTGGGCGCCAACCACCTGGTGACCCTGGTCGCCCAGTCCATGGAGCTGCTGCGCACGGCCGGTGTCACCGCCCCCGACCGCATGCTCGGCCCGCTGCTCGGCGCCGCCCTGGACAACGCCCTCAGGTCGGGCGACGCGGCCCTCACCGGCCCCGTCGCGCGCGGGGACGCGGGCACGGTCGCCGCGCACGTCGCCGAGCTGCGCGCGCACGCCCCGGCGACCGTCGCCGGCTATCTGGCGATGGCCCGCGCGACCGCCGACCGGGCCCTCGCCCACGGCCTGCTCAAGCCGGAGCTGGCCGAGGACCTCCTCGACGTCCTCGCGGGCCACGCGGACGGCGCCACCGGAGCGGGCGGCAGCGACGGCACCGAAGGGAACGCCCGATGACCACCACCGTGCTGCGCACCGCCGACGAACTGCACGCACGCGCGCGTACGGGCCGCCGGGCCGTCGTGATGACGATGGGCGCCCTGCACGAGGGCCACGCCACCCTGATCCGCACCGCGCGCGAGATCGCCGGCCCCGCCGGCGAGGTCGTCGTCACCGTCTTCGTGAACCCCCTCCAGTTCGGCGCGGGCGAGGACCTCGACCGCTACCCGCGCACCCTGGACGCCGATGTCAAGCTCGCCGAGGCCTCGGGCGCCGACGTGGTGTTCGCCCCGGCCGTGGACGAGGTCTACCCGGGCGGCGAACCCCAGGTCCGGATCACCGCCGGTCCCATGGGGGAGCGGCTGGAGGGCGCAGCCCGCCCCGGGCACTTCGACGGCATGCTCACCGTCGTCGCCAAGCTCCTCCACCTCACCCGCCCCGACGTGGCGCTCTACGGACAGAAGGACGCCCAGCAGCTCGCCCTGATCCGCCGCATGGTCCGCGACCTGAACTTCGGCATGGAGATCGTGGGCGTCCCGACCGTCCGCGAGGCCGACGGCCTGGCCCTGTCCAGCCGCAACCGCTATCTGTCCGCCGAGGAGCGCCGTACGGCCCTGGCGCTCTCCCAGGCGCTGTTCGCGGGCCGCGACCGGCACGCCGCGCAGGAGGCGCTGCGCGCGCGTGCCCGCGAGGTGCCCGCCACGCGCGCGCGTGCCGAGGCGCTGAGTGCGATCGGCGAGTCCCGTGCCGCCGCCGACGCGCACGCCATGGCCAAGGCCACCCCCGGCGGTCCCGCCGCCGTCCGCGCCGCCGCCCGGCTGGTCCTCGACGAGGCCCTGCGCATGAAGCCGCCGCTCGCCCTGGACTACCTGGCCCTGGTCGACCCGTCCGACTTCACCGACATCCCCGACGGCTTCACCGGCGAAGCCGTCCTCGCCGTCGCCGCCCGGGTGGGGACGACCCGGCTGATCGACAACATCCCCCTCACCTTCGGAACCTTCGGAGCCGCCTCGTGACGAGCACAGGCATACGACTGCACGCCCCAGCTCCCGGCTGGTCCGTCTCCGCCGACGTCGTGGTCGTCGGCTCCGGCGTCGCCGGTCTCACCGCCGCGCTGCGCTGCGAGGCCGCCGGCCTGCGCACGGTCGTCGTCACCAAGGCCCGACTGGACGACGGCTCCACCCGCTGGGCCCAGGGCGGCATCGCCGCCGCCCTCGGCGAGGGCGACACCCCCGAACAGCACCAGGACGACACCCTGGTGGCCGGCGCGGGCCTGTGCGACGAGGAGGCCGTACGGCTGCTCGTCACCGAGGGGCCCGACGCGGTGCGCCGGCTGATCGAGACCGGCGCCCACTTCGACGAGTCGGAGGAGGGCGGCCTGGAGCTGACCCGCGAGGGCGGCCACCACCGCCGCCGGATCGCCCACGCGGGCGGCGACGCCACCGGCGCCGAGATCTCCCGGGCCCTCGTCGAGGCCGTACGCGCGCGGGGCCTGCGCACGGTCGAGAACGCGCTCGTCCTGGACCTCCTGACCGACGCCGACGGCCGCACCGCCGGTGTCACCCTGCACGTCATGGGCGAGGGCCAGCACGACGGCGTGGGCGCCGTCCACGCGCCCGCCGTCGTCCTCGCGACGGGCGGCATGGGCCAGGTCTTCTCGGCGACCACCAACCCGTCGGTGTCGACGGGCGACGGCGTGGCCCTCGCCCTGCGCGCGGGCGCGGAGGTCTCCGACCTCGAATTCGTGCAGTTCCACCCGACCGTGCTGTTCCTCGGCGCGGACGCGGAGGGCCAGCAGCCCCTGGTCTCCGAGGCCGTGCGCGGCGAGGGCGCCCACCTGGTCGACGCCGACGGCACCCGCTTCATGCTCGGACAGCACGAACTCGCCGAGCTGGCACCCCGCGACATCGTCGCCAAGGGCATCACACGCCGCATGCTGGAACAGGGCGCCGAGCACATGTACCTGGACGCCCGGCACTTCGGCGCCACCATGTGGGAGCACCGCTTCCCGACGATCCTCGCCGCCTGCCGCGCCCACGGCCTCGACCCGGTCACCGAGCCCATCCCGGTCGCCCCGGCCGCCCACTACGCCTCCGGCGGCGTCCGCACCGACTCCCACGGCCGGACCACCGTCCCCGGCCTCTACGCCTGCGGCGAGGTCGCCTGCACCGGCGTCCACGGCGCCAACCGGCTCGCCTCCAACTCCCTCCTGGAGGGTTTGGTCTACGCCGAGCGCATCGCCGCCGACATCGCCGCGGCCCACGCCGGCGACGGCCTCCACGCGCGCGTGCCGCAGCCCGTCCCGTACGACGGGAAGCCCGCGCACCCGCTGCTCGCGCCGGAGATACGGTTCGCGATCCAGCGGACCATGACCGAGGGCGCCGGTGTCCTGCGCTCCGAGGCCTCCCTGGCGACCGCCGCCGGGTCCCTGGACCGGCTGCATGCGGCGGCCCGCGACGCCCTTGCCGAGAACGGCAAGACCGCCGAGCCCGGCGTGGACACCTGGGAGACCACCAACCTCCTGTGTGTGGCCCGGGTCCTGGTCGCCGCCGCCCGGCTGCGCGAGGAGACCCGCGGCTGCCACTGGCGCGAGGACGAGCCCGACCGCGACGACGCCGCCTGGCGCCGCCACATCGTCGTACGGCTGAATCCGGACCGGACGCTCGCCGTACACACCACGGATACCGCAGACTTCCCCCCGACCCGGCCGCATCACCAGGAGCAGTGACAGACGTGAGCACCCCCGAACTTCCCCTCGCCTCCGGCGGCGGCTGCGGCGACGGCTGCGCCTGCGGCGCCGACGACGGGCTGACCGACGAGGAGTATCTGGAGTGCGGGCTCGACCCCGCGCTCGCCCAGCTCCTGGCCGATGCCGGACTCGACCCCGTGGAGGTCGAGGACATCGCCAACGTCGCCATCCAGGAGGACCTGGACCACGGCGTGGACGTCACCACGGTCGCCACGATCCCCGAGGACGCCCGCGCCACCGCCGACTTCACCGCCCGTGAGGACGGCGTCGTGGCGGGCCTCAGGGTCGCCGAGGCGGTCCTCTCGGTGGCCTGCTCCGACGAGTTCGAGGTCGAGCGGCACGTCGACGACGGCGACCGCGTGGTGGAGGGACAGAAGCTCCTCAGCGTCACCGGAGCCACCCGTGACCTCCTCACCGCCGAGCGCAGCGCCCTGAACCTGCTGTGCCGCCTCTCCGGCATCGCGACCGCCACGCGCGCGTGGGCGGACGCCCTGGAGGGCACGAAGGCGAAGGTCCGCGACACCCGGAAGACGACGCCGGGGCTGCGGTCCCTGGAGAAGTTCGCGGTCCGCTGCGGTGGCGGCCTGAACCACCGGATGTCGCTGTCCGACGCGGCCCTCGTCAAGGACAACCACGTGGTCGCGGCGGGCGGTGTCGCGCAGGCCTTCAAGGCGGTGCGCGAGATGTTCCCCGAGGTGCCCATCGAGGTCGAGGTCGACACCCTCCACCAGCTCCGCGAGGTCATCGACGCGGGCGCCGACCTGATCCTCCTGGACAACTTCACCCCGGTCGAGTGCGAGGAGGCCGTGGCGATCGTCGACGGCCGCGCCCTGCTGGAGGCCTCGGGCCGGCTGACCCTCGGCAACGCGAAGGCGTACGCGGACACGGGCGTCGACTTCCTGGCGGTGGGAGCCCTGACGCACTCGTCTCCCATCCTCGACATCGGCCTCGACCTGCGCGCGGCCGAGTAGGGACGGGGACGGGCCATGCTGCTGACGATCGACGTGGGCAACACCCACACCGTCCTCGGTCTGTTCGACGGCGAGGACATCGTCGAACACTGGCGCATCTCCACGGACGCGCGCCGCACCGCCGACGAACTGGCGGTCCTCCTCCAGGGCCTCATGGGCATGCACCCGCTGCTCGGCGAGGAACTGGGCGACGGCATCGACGGCATCGCGATCTGCGCGACCGTGCCGTCCGTCCTGCACGAACTCCGCGAGGTGACCCGCCGCTACTACGGCGACGTGCCCGCGGTCCTCGTCGAGCCGGGGGTGAAGACGGGCGTGCCGATCCTCACCGACAACCCCAAGGAGGTCGGCGCGGACCGCATCATCAACGCGGTCGCGGCGGTCGAGCTGTACGGCGGGCCCGCGGTCGTCGTGGACTTCGGTACGGCGACGACGTTCGACGCGGTCAGCGCGCGCGGGGAGTACGTCGGCGGTGTCATCGCCCCCGGGATCGAGATCTCCGTCGAGGCGCTCGGGGTCAAGGGCGCGCAGCTGCGGAAGATCGAGGTGGCCCGGCCGCGGAGTGTGATCGGGAAGAACACCGTCGAGGCCATGCAGTCCGGCATCGTGTACGGGTTCGCCGGGCAGGTGGACGGTGTGGTGGGGCGGATGGTGCGTGAGCTGGCCGACGATCCCGAGGAGGTGACGGTGATCGCCACGGGTGGGCTGGCGCCGATGGTGCTCGGGGAGTCCTCGGTGATCGACGAGCACGAGCCGTGGCTGACGCTGATCGGACTGCGGCTGGTGTACGAGCGGAACGTCTCGCGTCTTTGAGGGGTGTGTCGACTCTGCTGCGCAATTCGGCTGAGCAGCAGGGACCCGCTGGGAAAGCCGCACCGGCCACCGCGTCATCGCAGGTCGCGGTCCGGGCGGCGGAGGCTCCCTGGAATTGCGCAGCAGAGTCTGCGTCGTCCGTCTGCGGGTCGGTGGGGCTTCTCGCGCCGTTCCCCGCGCCCCTCAAGGGCCTGCGCCCCTCAAGGGCCTGCGCCCCTCAAGGGCCTGCGCCCCTCAAGGGCCTGCGCCCCTTCAGGGGCGAAAAGCGAGGGGCGCAGCCCCTGCTTTTTCAGGGGCGCGGGGAACGGCGCGAGAAGCCCTACCGGACGGTCAGTCGCCCCCCCCCACGTGGGTGGTCCCGTCGCGCCACGCCCTCTTCGTGTGATCTCTTTTGTCTGATTAGCGCGTATCGTCGCGACATGCCCACGCCTCACGGAACCCGCGGCGGCATGGCGTTCGGCGCCGAGGAGCTGCGTGTGCTCCGTCGTGCCCTCGCCCTCGCCCTCAACCCCAGTCCCGCCTCGGCGGAGGAGGTGCAGGACTGCCTTCGGCTCGCCGAGTCCGTCGACGAGGCGACCCGCGAGGAAGCCCGTCTGAGGGCCTTCCTGCTGGCCGACCTCGCCCGCTACCGCGCCGCCCTCCCCGGCACGGTCACGGGCTACGCGGCGCTCCTCGCCCAGGCCCTGGACGCCGGGTACCGCCCCCACCCGGACGACCTCGCCGCCCTGCGCGCACTGCGCGGCAACCCCACCGCCGCGACCCTCCTGGAGCGCTGCCGCCCCCTCGTCGAACAGGACGTGCGCGCCCGCTTCGCGGGGTGCGCGGCCACCTCGGCCGTGGTCGTTCCCGCCTCCCGCTCCGGCTCGGGTCGTGCCCGGCTCCGCCTCACCGCCCTGCCCGGCGGCCTCGCGGAACGCGACGTCCACGCGCGCGGTGCCGCCGACGAGCCGAAGCCGGCCCGGCCGTCCCGCCCCGCCGAGCCCGCCGAGAAGCCCGGCCCGGTGCCGCGCCCAGCCGCCCCGAGCCCGGCCCGCCGCCCCATCCCCACCCCAGGCGAGGTCTTCCCGCCCAAGCGGAAACCGGCCACCCCGCCCGCGAACCCGCCCCAACAACTGGCCGCCGTCTAGCGCTGGCTACCCTGGACGCATGGACTACGTCTCCGCGCTGCTGCCCCCCTTCGTGATGGCCGTGCTGTTCATCGGCGTCATCAGGGTGATCGTGAAGACCCAGGGCGGCCCCAACAAGGCCAAGGAGGACGCGGTCGTCGACGCGGCCCTCGCCCGCGCGGAGAACGCCCGCCAGGCCGACGGCGCCGACTCCCGGGGCACCGGCGTCTGACGCACCCCGCCCCATCGGCGTACGACTCGTATGTTCTTCGAGTCGTACGCCCTTTTTGTTCTGTTTCTTGGGGTTTCTTCGGATATCGTGCGGAACTGTGCCTCGCCCCTTGGGAGAACTCGAAGACGCGGTCATGACGCGGGTGTGGAAGTGGAACCGCCCGGTGACCGTTCGGGAAGTCCTGGAAGACCTTCAGCGGGAACGGTCCATCGCGTACACCACGGTGATGACCGTTCTGGACAATCTCCATCAGAAGGGCTGGGTGCGCCGGGAGGCGGAAGGCCGGGCCTATCGATATGAGGCGGTCTCCACCCGCGCCGCCTACTCGGCCGCACTGATGAACGAAGCCTGGTCGCAGAGCGACAACCCCGCCGCCGCTCTCGTCGCCTTCTTCGGGATGATGAGCGAGGAACAACGCCAGGCGCTCACCGACGCCGTACGCATGGTGCAGGGCCCTGACCCCGTCAAACCCGAACCGGCACCGCCCGCGGCCCCGGTCGCCGAAACCCCTGCCGAAACCGCCGGCGAATCCGCCGAATCGTCCGGCGAAACACAGGGGACCCCCGGCGAATCACCGGATCTCCCCGGGCGATAGCGTCCGCTCATGCCAGCAACGAGTCCCGAAGTACCCGCAAAAGCCATCACCGTCAGGCGGGCTCGGACCAGCGATGTCCCGCACGTGCGCCGCCTCCTCGACTCGTTCGTCCAGCGCCGCATCCTGCTCGACAAAGCGACGGTCACGCTTTACGAGGACATCCAGGAGTTCTGGGTGGCGGAACGGGACGACAACGCCGAGGTCGTCGGCTGCGGGGCACTGCACGTCATGTGGGAAGACCTCGCGGAAGTCCGCACTCTCGCGGTGAACCCGGACGCCAAGGGTCTCGGCGTCGGCCACCAGTTGTTGGAGAAGTTGCTCCACACCGCTCGCTGGCTCGGTGTTCGCCGGGTTTTCTGCCTGACCTTCGAAGTCGAGTTCTTCGCGAAGCACGGCTTCGTGGAGATCGGTGAGACTCCGGTCGACACCGATGTGTACGCGGAGCTGCTGCGTTCCTATGACGAGGGCGTCGCGGAGTTCCTCGGTCTCGAACGAGTGAAACCGAACACCTTGGGCAACAGCCGGATGCTTCTGCATCTGTGATCGTCGCCGGAGACCCTTTGTCCGAAACGCGATGTTTCCGGTCTTCCCCGGGCTCCTCGCTCTCTCCGCGTCCTCTCCCCGGTCTCTCCCAGGGGTTTGTGTTTTTCCTGGAAAAGCGGTTTGCTTTCCGACGTACTGCAGTACTGCATATAACAGGGGACGTGAAACAGCGGCGCTCGCCGCAGGCCCTCGGCCCTGAAGTTATCGATGAAAGGAAATCCGGTGGCACAGAAGGTTCAGGTCCTTCTTGTCGACGACCTCGACGGCGGCGAGGCGGACGAGACCGTGACGTTCGCGCTGGACGGCAAGACGTACGAGATCGACCTCACGACCGCCAACGCCGACAAGCTTCGCGGCCTTCTCGACCCCTATGTCAAGGGTGGTCGACGTACCGGAGGCCGTGCCGCGGGCGGGCGCGGCAAGGCCCGTGCCGCTTCCGGTGGCAGCCAGGACACCGCGGCCATCCGCGCCTGGGCGAAGGAGAACGGCTACGAGGTCAACGACCGCGGTCGCGTCCCCGCCTCCATCCGCGAGGCCTACGAGAAGGCCAACGGCTGAGATTCCGACGGCCCGGTGCTCACGCGCCGCAGCCGGACGCGGTGGCAGTGCGTCGCCACCGTGTCCACCACTCGCACGAGGTCGGGGGCGCCCCCACCGCCCCCCAACGCCGACATGCTCGGCAGCGAGGGTTCCACCTCGCACCCCGGCTCGGGGGGCCGCAGCCAGTCGGCGGCCCCCTGTGAACCGGCCTCCCCGCGCACGTCCCCGAGCCTTCCGGCCCCGCCCGGAGGTGCCGGCGCCTCCAGGTGACCGCCCGTTCCGACGGCAGTGAGGTCCAGGGCGAGGCCGCCCCAGTCCAGCCACTCCAGCAGCCCCGGCAGCTCCTCCGCGCTCCCCGCCGCGACCAGCAGCAGCATCCGCCCGCCGCGCAGCGCCACCGGTGAGCCCGGACCGGGTACCGGGCCCAGATGCCGCAGCGCCGCGACCCCCGCTTCCGCCGGTACGTCGAGCACATCGAAGCGCAGGCCCGTAAGGAGATGTACGGGCGTCCCGGGCACGGTCGCCCAGCCGAGATCGTTCTCGTACCACTGCCGCACCGCGTCACACGCGAAGTCGCCCGGGGTCCCGCTCGGGTCGAGCGGTCGGCGGGGAAGGGGGACGATGGCCATGTCAGGAGCAACCGTGCGAAGAAGCCCGGAGTTACGCTGGGTATCGGCTCGGATGCGAGGTGTATCGGGAAAGGGGGCGTTCGGCGATGTGCGGCGACGCAAGGATGTTCGCCCTTAGCGGAGGGAACCGGTGCATCCGGCATGGAGTGTCAGTGCCTACGGGTAAGACATCCCTAGTGGGAGGGGGCGACACGCAGAAAAGGCCGTCTCGCGTTCGCCATCGGCGTACTGATGGTGGGGGTAACTGCCTGGCCTGCGGGAACATCGTCTCGCACCATCGGGTTGGAGCAGATGTCGGCGTTCGGGGTCAGGAGGCCAAGGACGGTGTCGGCAGTTGGAATGAGCGGTCCCCGCTTGCGGGACTAAGCTGCGGAAGGACAGCGAGGGGAGCGTCCCCTCACTGCCTGACCGCTCTGAGGAGCGATTAACGATGTTCGAGAGGTTCACCGACCGCGCGCGGCGGGTTGTCGTCCTGGCTCAGGAAGAAGCCCGGATGCTCAACCACAACTACATCGGCACCGAGCACATCCTCCTGGGCCTGATCCACGAGGGTGAGGGTGTCGCCGCTAAGGCCCTGGAGAGCCTCGGGATTTCGCTCGAGGCGGTCCGTCAGCAGGTGGAGGAGATCATCGGGCAGGGGCAGCAGGCCCCGTCCGGGCACATCCCCTTCACCCCCCGTGCCAAGAAGGTCCTGGAGCTGTCGCTCCGCGAGGCCCTTCAGCTGGGCCACAACTACATCGGCACGGAGCACATCCTGCTCGGCCTGATCCGTGAGGGCGAGGGCGTCGCCGCCCAGGTCCTGGTCAAGCTGGGCGCAGATCTCAACCGGGTGCGGCAGCAGGTCATCCAGCTGCTCTCCGGTTACCAGGGCAAGGAGACCGCCACCGCCGGCGGGCCCGCCGAGGGCACCCCCTCGACGTCCCTGGTCCTCGACCAGTTCGGCCGGAACCTCACCCAGGCCGCTCGTGAGTCCAAGCTCGACCCGGTCATCGGGCGCGAGAAGGAGATCGAGCGGGTCATGCAGGTGCTGTCCCGCCGTACCAAGAACAACCCGGTCCTGATCGGTGAGCCCGGCGTCGGCAAGACGGCCGTCGTCGAAGGCCTCGCGCAGGCCATCGTCAAGGGCGAGGTGCCCGAGACCCTCAAGGACAAGCACCTCTACACCCTCGACCTCGGCGCGCTGGTCGCCGGCTCCCGCTACCGCGGTGACTTCGAGGAGCGCCTGAAGAAGGTCCTCAAGGAGATCCGCACCCGCGGCGACATCATCCTGTTCATCGACGAGCTGCACACGCTGGTCGGTGCGGGTGCCGCCGAGGGCGCCATCGACGCCGCCTCGATCCTGAAGCCGATGCTGGCCCGCGGTGAGCTGCAGACCATCGGCGCCACCACGCTGGACGAGTACCGCAAGCACCTGGAGAAGGACGCCGCGCTGGAGCGCCGCTTCCAGCCCATCCAGGTCGCCGAGCCCTCGCTCCCGCACACCATCGAGATCCTCAAGGGTCTGCGTGACCGGTACGAGGCGCACCACCGCGTCTCGATCACGGACGAGGCCCTGGTGCAGGCGGCGACGCTCGCCGACCGGTACATCTCGGACCGCTTCCTGCCGGACAAGGCGATCGACCTGATCGACGAGGCCGGTTCCCGGATGCGTATCCGCCGGATGACCGCGCCGCCGGACCTCCGCGAGTTCGACGAGAAGATCGCCGGCGTGCGCAGGGACAAGGAGTCGGCCATCGACTCCCAGGACTTCGAGAAGGCGGCTTCCCTCCGTGACAAGGAGAAGCAGCTGCTCGCCGCGAAGGCCAAGCGGGAGAAGGAGTGGAAGGCCGGCGACATGGACGTCGTCGCCGAGGTGGACGGCGAGCTGATCGCCGAGGTCCTCGCGACCGCCACCGGCATCCCGGTCTTCAAGCTGACCGAGGAGGAGTCCTCGCGTCTGCTGCGCATGGAGGACGAGCTCCACAAGCGGGTCATCGGCCAGGTCGACGCCGTCAAGGCGCTGTCGAAGGCGATCCGCCGTACGCGCGCCGGTCTGAAGGACCCGAAGCGTCCCGGTGGTTCGTTCATCTTCGCGGGCCCGTCCGGTGTCGGTAAGACCGAGCTGTCCAAGGCCCTCGCCGAGTTCCTCTTCGGTGACGAGGACGCGCTGATCTCCCTCGACATGTCGGAGTTCAGCGAGAAGCACACGGTCTCGCGTCTCTTCGGTTCGCCCCCCGGTTACGTGGGCTACGAAGAGGGCGGCCAGCTGACCGAGAAGGTCCGCCGCAAGCCGTTCTCCGTCGTCCTCTTCGACGAGGTCGAGAAGGCCCACCCGGACATCTTCAACAGCCTTCTGCAGATCCTGGAGGACGGTCGGCTGACCGACTCCCAGGGCCGGGTCGTGGACTTCAAGAACACGGTCATCATCATGACGACCAACCTCGGCACCCGGGACATCTCCAAGGGCTTCAACCTGGGCTTCGCGGCCTCGGGCGACAAGAAGACCAACTACGAGCGCATGAAGAACAAGGTCTCGGACGAGCTCAAGCAGCACTTCCGGCCCGAGTTCCTCAACCGTGTCGACGACGTCGTCGTCTTCCCGCAGCTCACGCAGGAGGACATCCTGCGGATCGTCGACCTGATGATCGGCAAGGTCGACGAGCGCCTCAAGGACCGGGACATGGGCATCGAGCTCTCCCAGTCCGCGAAGGAGCTGCTGTCCAAGAAGGGTTACGACCCCGTCCTGGGCGCCCGGCCGCTGCGCCGGACCATCCAGCGCGAGGTGGAGGACACCCTCTCCGAGAAGATCCTCTTCGGCGAGCTGCGCCCCGGCCACATCGTGGTCGTGGACACCGAGGGCGAGGGCGACGCGGCCATCTTCACCTTCCGGGGTGAGGAGAAGTCGGCGCTGCCGGACGTCCCGCCGATCGAGCAGGCGGCCGGCGGCGCGGGTCCGAACCTGAGCAAGGACGCGTAACCACCGCGCTCGACCTGAGCACACGAAGGGGCTGCCCCGGGACTTCGGTCCCGGGGCAGCTCTCTTTTTTCTGTGTGTTCCGAGTGACGCGGGCCTCGTTGTCGGCGTCACATGCGGAGTTCTTCTTTACAGGGGGCCGGTGACGTGCCGCACAGGTCATTTGTCCGGTACTAGGTGGAATAGTGGGTGAGGGGTGGCGGGCAAAACGGACTTTTAGGGCTTGGGTTGGGGGATTCGGGGGGTGGTGTGCAGGTGGGGGAAGGTTTGGGGGTGAGTGTCAAGGAAGGGATGTGTTTCGGATGAGATACGAGGTTTCTTCGTAGGTCACACATTTGAGGCGATTCGGGGCCGGGGGGTACCAAGGGTTGTCCCATTCGGCGGCAGCTGATGTGCGCCGGGTGGGATTCGTGTCCGTCGAGGCACAGTCCTTGTCTCCGTTCCCCGTGAGGTTCTCCATGTCGCAGCGTGTTCGCACTCCCCGCACCCGTATGTCCCAGCTCCGTGTCCGGGCCGCCCTGATGGCCGCCGGGGTGGGGGTCTCGGGTGTGCTGGGAGCCGGGGTCGCGGCCGCCGCCGGTGGTCCTCAGGCCGTGAGCGCCGATACCGCCACCTCCGTCCAGACCGTCGCCGCCAAGAAGAAGGCCAAGAAGGCCACCTCCTGGGTCAGCCCGGTGAAGGGCTACAAGCTGAGCGCCAGCTTCGCGCAGGCCGGCAACATGTGGTCCGCCAAGCACAGCGGGCAGGACTTCGCCGTCAAGAGCGGTACGGCCGTCGTCGCCGCGCACGGCGGCACCGTCGTGAAGGCCGGCGGCAACGGCGCTGGTGACGGTCCCGCGTACGGCAACGCGGTCGTCATCAAGCACGGCAACGGCACCTTCTCGCAGTACGCCCACCTCTCGAAGGTGAACGTGAAGGCCGGGCAGGTCGTGAAGACCGGGCAGCGCATAGCCTTCTCCGGCAACACCGGTAACTCCAGCGGGCCGCACCTGCACTTCGAGATCCGTACGACCGCCAACTACGGCTCCGCCGTCGACCCGGTCGCCTTCCTGCGGACCAAGGGCATCACGGTCTGAGTCGGACCCTGCGAGGTCAGCACGGGCCGTAGTCCTGGCCCGTGCCGCACATCGGGGTGTCGGCGTAGTAGTCGTTGAGGACGATCATCAAGATGATCATCAGTACCCCGACCGCCGCGGTGCCGGCGAGGGCGACGACATGGCGTCTGCGGAGGAACGCGGCGCGTTCCTCGTCGGTCATCCGGGCGTAGTCGTCGGCGTTCATCCGGTCCGGGCCTCCTCGTGCGCGTGCTCGGGAGGTCCCCGAAAGCTTTGAGGTTTTACCCGGATACGACAGCTTTCAAGAGCTCTGGGCGCCTGTGTGTGCCTGGGTCACCAGGTCGATCGCGACCTCCAGGACGGCCAAGCGCTTCTCCTCGGGGTCGCCTTCGACGTCCCTGAGGACGAACATCCCGGCGTGCATGGTGAACAGCGCGCTCATGCAGCGGACCTGGTCGGTCAGGGCGGCCTCCGGCTCCTTGATCGTGTCGATCATGCGGATCATGCGGTCCTTGAAGGTCTCGCCGACGCTCAGCTCGCGGACCGTCGCCTGGTTCTCCTGCATGAAGCGGAAGAGGGGGGCCACGTCCGCCAGGGCCACGCTGTAGCGACGCAGGATCTCCCGCTTGGTGTCGAGTGTGCGGGGCTGGGCGCCGGCCCATTCGATCAGCTCGTCGATCGGGCGCTGCAGGTCCTGGAAGAGCCCGATGAGGATGTCTTCCTTGGTCTTGAAGTGGTAGTAGAGCGCCGCCTTCGTCACTTCCAGGCGTTCGGCGATCTCCCGCAGTGAGGTCTTCTCGTATCCCTGTTCGGCGAAGAGTTCGAGGGCGACGTCCTGGATGCGCTGACGGGTGTCGCCGCGGCGCCGCCGCTTCGGCGTCGTGCCCTCTGTCGTGCCGCTCATCCTCGTACTCCTCGCCGTCACGGATGGCCCGGGTCGGTCAAGGCTCGGCCAAGCCCGTTGAACCTACTTGACGCCCGGCTAGTTAGGGACCTAGCTTCCCTGAGTGTAGACAACTAGCCGGTCGGCAAGTAAGTGCACGGAAGCTCCGGGGGGAGTGGAGGGCCGCGATGGATGCGGAGAACAAGAACGAAGTGAGCGAAGTGGGCGAAGCGGGAGCGGTGAGTGGTGGGGCCGAGACGGACGGGCCGAAGCCGCGCAGTGTGCGGGTGGTGCTGCTCGCGCTCATGATCGCCATGCTGCTGGCGATGCTCGACAACATGATCATCGGTACCGCGATGCCGACGATCGTGGGCGAGCTGGGCGGGCTCGAACACCTGTCGTGGGTCGTCACCGCGTACACCCTCGCGACCGCCGCCTCCACTCCGATCTGGGGCAAGCTCGGCGACCTCTACGGCCGCAAGCGGGTCTTCATGACCTCGATCGTGATCTTCCTGATCGGGTCGGCGCTGAGCGGGATGGCCCAGGACATGGGCCAGCTCATCGGGTTCCGCGCGGTGCAGGGGCTCGGCGCCGGCGGGCTGATGGTCGGCGTCATGGCGATCATCGGCGACCTGATACCGCCGCGCGAGCGCGGCAAGTACCAGGGGCTGATGGCCGGTGTGATGGCCCTCGCGATGATCGCCGGGCCGCTGGTGGGCGGATCCATCACCGACCACTGGGGCTGGCGCTGGTCCTTCTACATCAACCTGCCGCTCGGGGTCGTGGCGCTGCTCGCAGTCAGTGCCGTACTGCATCTGCCGAAGCCGTCGCGGGACGGGCGGTCGGCGCGGGACATCGACTATCTGGGCGCGGCGCTCCTCACCGTCGGCATCACGGCGATCGTGCTGGTCACGACGTGGGGCGGGACCGAGTACGCCTGGGGGTCGGCCGTCGTCATGGAGCTGATCGCGCTCGGGGTGGCCTCGCTGGTCGGATTCCTGTTCGTGCAGAAGCGGGTGGCGGAGCCGGTGATCCCGCTGCACATCTTCCGCAGCCGGAACTTCACGCTGATGTCCGTGATCGGGTTCTTCACCGGGTTCGTGATGTTCGGCGCGGTGCTGTTCCTGCCGCTGTACCAGCAGTCCGTGCAGGGCGCGTCCGCGACCAACTCCGGGCTGTTGCTGCTGCCGATGCTGGGGGCGATGCTCGCGGTGTCGATGGTGGCCGGGCGGGTGACCACGGGGAGCGGCCGTTACAAGGCCTTCCCGATCGTCGGCAGTGTCCTGATGATCGTGGGGCTGTTCCTGCTGGCGCAGATGGACACCGGGACGAGCCGGGTGACGTCCGGGGTGTTCATGGCGGTGCTGGGTGCCGGTATGGGGTGTCTGATGCAGATCACCATGCTGGTGGCGCAGAACAGCGTCGAGATGAAGGACATGGGGGTCGCGTCGTCCACGACCACGCTGGCGCGGACGCTGGGGTCGTCGTTCGGGGTCGCGATCATGGGGGCGCTGTTCAACAGCCGCGTCCAGGATGTGATGGCCGAGCGGGCCGGGGCGTTGGGCTCCGCCGTGACCGAGCGGTCGGCGCAGCTGGACGCGGCGAGTCTGGCGAAGTTGCCTGCGGCGGCTCGGGAGGCGTATCAGTACGCGGTGGCTTCCGGGACGCACTCGGCGTTCTTGTTGGGGGCGGTTGTTTCCGTGGTGGCGTTGGTGGCTGCGGTGTTTGTGAAGGAGGTGCCGTTGCGGGGGGCCGGGGGGTCTTCTGTGGGGGATGCCTCCGGTAAGGCGTCGGCGGAGGAGATGGTGCGTGCGTGAGGGGGTGGGGGTGTCGGGGTGTCGGCGGGTGCGGGTCCGGTGGGGCTTCTCGCGCAGTTCCCCGCGCCCCTGAAAAGCACGGGCTGCGCCCCGCGCTTCTCAGGCCCGCAGCCCCGTCGGCCCCAGGCCTGCGGCCCCGCCGTCTTTCAGGCCCGCAGGGCTCGGTCTTTCAGGCCTGCGGGGCTCGGTCTTTCAGGGGCACGGGGCCTGGTCTTTCAGGGGCACGGGGAACTGCGCGAGAAGTCCCACGCACCCGCAGCCGAACAACCGGCCCCCCGGCTACCCTCACGCCTCGTTGGTCAGCGGCAGCATCGGGTAGCTGCCCGTGTTCGTGGGGGCGTGTTCCGGGAGCCAGAGGACGGCCACCGCGCCCTCGGCGGGGACGTCGTCCGGCGAGCCTGGCGGGCGGACGTTGCGGAACGTGAGGCGGGCGCCCAGGACACGCGCCTGCCCGGCGGCGATGGTGAGCCCGAGGCCGTGCCCCTGGCCGGCCCGGTCGGACGCGCCCGTCCGGAAGCGGCGGGGCCCGTCCGCGAGCAGATCCTCCGGGAACCCGGGACCATGGTCGCGGACCCGGATCACCCGGCCCTCGACGGACACCTCGATCGGCGGTCTGCCGTGCTTCGCCGCGTTGGCCAGCAGGTTCAGCAGGACGCGTTCGAGGCGGCGGGGGTCCGTGGTGACCGCCGACTCGTGCACGATCTGCACGCGCGCGTCCGCGTCCTTCGCCGCCACCCGCCGGGCCACGAACTCGCCCAGCATGATGTCCTGCAACTCGGCCCGCTCGGACGCCCCGTCGAGCCGGGCCACCTCCAGGACGTCCTCGACGAGCGTGCGCATCGCCTGGGCCCGGTCGCGGACCAGTTCGGAGGGGCGGCCCGGCGGCAGCAGCTCCGCCGCCGTCAGCAGGCCCGTCACCGGGGTGCGCAGCTCGTGCGCGATGTCCGCCGTCACCCGGCGCTCCGCCTCGATGCGCTGCCGCAGGGTGTCGGCCATGGCGTCCACGGCCCGCGCCAGTTCGGCCGTCTCGTCGTGGACGACACCGCCGATCGCGTCCTGCACCCGTACGTCGGACTCGCCCTTGGCCACTTCGTGCGCGGCAGCCGCCGCCTTGCGCAGCCGGCGGGACATCTGGCCGCCGATGAGCACCCCGAGGGCCGAGCCGCCGAAGACCACCGCGATCGAGCCGATCAGCAGGGCCTGGTCGAGGTCCCGCATCACCGCGGAGCTGTGGTCGGTGAAGTCGGTGTGCAGGGACAGGACGCGCTTGTCCTTCAGCGGGACCGCCGCCCAGATGTCGGGCACCCCGTTCTCGCCCTCGGACACATAGGTGGCCCTGCGGCCCTCCCTGACCTTGGTCAGCAGGTCGCTCGGGATCTCGGGGTCGTCGATCTTCACCCCGAAGGCGCCGGACTTCAGGGGGCGGCCCGACTCGTACATGCGCTGGGCGACCTGGATGCGCTCGTCGGCGAGGTCGCGCGAGTTGTCGAGCATCGACACACGGGCCGCGTTGTGCACGACCAGGCTCAGTGCGAGCGCCACCAGCGCGCCGACCAGGGCGATCGCCGCGCTCAACTGCCAGCGCAGACCGGTACGGATGCCCGAGGCGGGCCCCGCGCCGGACCGCCGGCCGGCGGCGGTTCCCGTGCCGTCGGCCGTACCTGGGCCGGTGCCGGTGGTCGTACCGGTGCCGGTGGCCGCACCGAGGCCCGTGGCGCCCGCGGCGCCCGGACGCTCCGGCTCCCGCCGCCCCCGTATCCCCCTCATGCTCATGTTCATGTCGTCGCCCCGCCCGCTCAGGCCTTGAGCTTGTAGCCGAAGCCGCGGACCGTCTCGATCCGGTCCTGGCCGATCTTCGCGCGCAGCCGCTGGACATGGACGTCCACGACCCGGGTGTCGCCGCCCCAGCCGTAGTCCCAGACGCGTTCGAGCAGCTTGTCGCGGGAGAGGACCGTACCGGGCGCGGAGGAGAACTCCAGCAGCAGCCGCATCTCGGTCGGCGTCAGCGCCACCGGCTCCCCGGACTTCCGTACCTCCATGCCCACGGTGTCGATCACCAGTTCGCCGAACTCGCCGAAGGTGAGCACCCCGCCGGTGCTCGCGGCCCCGGCCTCCTCGGCCTTGGTGTCGCCGCTCGCGTGTCCGAAGCGGCGCAGCACCGCGCGGATCCGGGCGACCAGGACGGCACCGTCGAACGGCTTGGTCACGTAGTCGTCGGCGCCCGCCTCCAGGCCCAGCACCACGTCGATGGAGTCGGCGCGCGCGGAGAGCATGATCACGGGGACGGTCGACTCGTCACGGATACGGCGGCACAGGGAGACCCCGTCCAGGCCCGGAACCATGACGTCGAGGAGCGCGATGTCGGGCCGGTCCGCGCGGAACGCCTCCAGCCCCGAGAGTCCGTCGGGCATCGCCGTGACCGCGAAACCGTCCCGCTCCAGGGCGAGTTGGGTGGCCTCGCGGATGACGTCGTCGTCCTCGACGAACAGGACATGGGTCTGCTCTGCCATCCGGTGATCTCGCTCGCTCTCGGTCGGGTGGGCCGGTACGGGGCCGGTACGGGGGTGGTGCGCGTGGGCGTCAGCTCTGCTCGGGCGTCGCCGACTCCGCGCCGCCCGCGGCCGTGCTGTACTCGGTACGGGTGCTGGACCGCTGGACGAAGGCGTCCTTGATCCAGCGGTAGGTGGTGACTTCCTCGCTGGACGGATACGAGGACGGGTCGCCATTCTCGTACAGCTGCCGGGTGACCAGGAGGTCGCCCCGGTCGATCTCCGCGTAGACCGGCGGCTGTTCGGACAGGAACACGCTCCGGTAGCCGCCCTTCTCCGCGCGGTACACGTACGAGGCCACACCGACGGCGTCCGCGCAGGTCATCACATTGACCACGAGGTCGTCGGACGAACCACCGGTCAGATCCCCGTACGTCACGTCCACCGGGTACTCGTCGGCCACACACGGCTTGAGGTCGCTCTTGACCGTCTTGCTGACCTCCGGGTCCGCGCGGACCATCCGGACGATGTCGTCGACGCTAGGGTGATCGCCGTCACGGGCGCCGTCGGCCGACGCGGAGGCGGACGGCGAGGCCGCGCCCGCCGCCAGGGAGTCGCTGTCGGCCGGCCCCTCGTCGCGGGCGCCGGTACCGCCGGTGCCGCAGGCGGAGACGGAAAGACCGAGGGCGGCGAGCACGGCCACCGCCGTGATCACCGCCTTCGTGACCTGCCCGGCCCCTGGGCCCGGACCGGCCGCTGTGCTCAGGCCGCGCAACGCTCCTGCTCCTCGCTCGCTTCGAGCGCACGGGCGGCGCGCTCATCGATGTCCCGTGACTCCAGCTCCTCACGGAGCCGGGCCAGCGCGCGGTGCAGCGTGCTCTTGACCGTGCCGGCCGACATGCCGAGGGCGGCGGCCGTCTCCTCCGTGGACATCTGCTCCCAGTGTCGCAGCACCACGACACTGCGCTGCTTGGGAGCCAGCACCTTCATGATGTCCATCAGGAGGGCGCGGTCCGCGTGCTGCTCGGTGGAGTCGTCGACGCAGGCGTCCGGCAGCTGCTCGGTCGGGACCTCCTCCAGCTTCCGGGCCCGCCACCACTCCGTACGCGTGTTGATCATGACCCGGCGCAGATAGGCGTCCGCGAGCCGCTTGTCCGCGATGCCGTCCCAGCGGCCGTACGTCCGGGCCAGCGCCGTCTGCAGCAGATCCTGGGCGTCCACCGGATCCGGGACGAGCCGGCGGGCGCTGCGCAGCAGCGCGTCCTGCCGGGTACGGACGTACTCCTCGAATTCGAGCACCTCGCCGTGCGCCATGATCAACCGCCTCCGTTCCCCGTTTCCGGCGCCCGCGCTCCCCGCGCGCTCCGCCGGTTGTCCGCCGCTTCGTATCGCTTCATGTCGCTCGTCCCGCCGGATCCGCTGGTTCGTTTCGCGGGTTCCTGCGGTACGTCCATGAAGTTACGGAGGGGTTGTCACGGGGACGTCCGAGGCAGCCTGCGGAGAACGCTCGGCTGTCCGTCGGTTGTGTAACGGAAGTAGGGACGGGGTAAAGCAGGCCCTGCTTTGGGGTGGGTATGAGGCGATTTACCCCGCCGGGTGGCACGGGGACTTGTGTTGCGGTGATGGCTCGGCGATGAGGGGGCCGTGATTGCCGTCAGGTGAGAGGGAGGCGGTAGAGACCGCCCGGGAGGGGCTCCACCAGCCCGTCGGAGACCAGCCCGTCGAGGGCGCGGGCGCGTTGCACCGGCTCGTCCCACACCCGGTCCAGAACCGCCTGCGGCACGGGCGCGATCGCCTCCCGCAGGACGGCGAGGAGCTTGCCGCGGACCTGACGGTCGGTACCGGCGTACGTCTGGGCGCGCCGCGCCGGACCCTCGTGCGCGGGCTTCCCGGCCAGCCGCCACGCGCACTGCCCGGCGATCGGACAGTGCCCGCACGTCTCGTTCTTCGCCGTGCACACCAGTGCGCCCAGCTCCATCGACGCGGCGGCCCAGCGGGACGCCGTCCCCTCGTCCTCGGGCAGCAGGGCGCGGGCGAGCTTCCGCTCGGCGGCCGTGGTCGCGTTCGGCGGGTACTGCGTACCGCTGACCGCGCGGGCGAACACCCGGCGCACGTTCGTGTCGAGCACGGCGTGCCGTTGCCCGTACGCGAACGACGCCACCGCCGCGGCCGTGTACTCGCCGATGCCCGGCAGTGCGAGCAGCTGCGCGTGCTCCCGGGGTACGTCCCCGCCGTGCCGTTCCGTTATGGCGACCGCCGCGCCGTGCAGCCGTAGCGCGCGACGCGGGTAGCCGAGGCGGCCCCAGGCGCGGACGGCCTCGCCCGGTGGTTCCTTCGCGAGGTCCGCGGGGCGGGGCCAGCGCGCCAACCACTGTTCGTAGACGGGGAGTACGCGGTTGACCGGGGTCTGCTGGAGCATGAACTCGCTGACCATCACCCCCCAGGGGCCGGCCTCCGGGCGCCGCCAGGGCAGATCACGGGCGTGCGTCTCGAACCAGGAGATCACCGGGGTGTGCAGGGCGGTGGCGGTGGGCGTGGGGGCGGGAGTGGGGGTTGCGGTGGCTGGGCTGCTCTGGGGTTTCGTGGGTGCAGTCATGGCACGGTCGATCCTGCCATGCGGGTTCTGGTGGGGGCGGCTTCTGGTGGGGGGTGTCTGGGGTTCGTCTGCCGGGTGCGGGTCCGGTGAAGCTTCTCGCGCAGTTCCCCGCGCCCCTGAAAAGCCGGGGCTGCGCCCCTGGCTTTTCAGGCCCGCAGGGGCCTGGTCCTTTAGGGGCGCGGGGAACTGCGCGAGAAGCCCCACGCACCCGCACCCGCCGACGAAAGCCGCACCCCCGAGTTCATCCGCGCTCAACCACCGCCGGCCGGGGACCACCCCAGCTCCGGCCCCAGCTTCGTCGCGATGTCCGTCAGGATCTGGACATAGTCCTCGTGTTCGAAGGTGAACGGCAGCGCGAACGCGACCTCGTCGATCTCGCGGAACGCGACATGCGCGCGCAACCGCTCGGCGATCTCCGCGGACGTCCCCACCAGATCGGGCGCGAAGAGAAGCCGCCCCGGCCCCTGCGGCGCGGCCGTCCGCGGCAGCCGCTTCGCCGCGTACGCCTCGTACTTGGCGCGCTGCTCCGGCGTCGCCGAGTCCGTGGGGATGACGACCAGCCCCTGCGAGACCCGGGCCCGCTCCCCGTCGGGGTGGTGCGCCCGGAACTCCCGGACGTGGGCGAGCTGGACCCCGGCGAAGTCCACGGCCTCGGCGGCGCCGTCCACCGCCTCCGGTCCCTCCGCCTTCACCACGCTGCTGGTCAGGAAGTTCATACCGTTCTCCCCGGCCCAGCGCGCCGAGCGCAGGCTGCCGCCGCCGTACCACATACGGCCGCCCAGCCCGGGGGAGTGCGGCTGGACCCGGTCGGAGAACACCTCGAAACCCTCGGTGCCGCTGAAGTCGGTGGCCGCCTCGCCCCGGACGAAGCCGAGGAGCCGCCGGACGCGTGCGAAGCCGAAGTCCTCCGCGTCGGCGGTGTCCGGGTAGAGCGCCGACTTGACGGTGTCGTAGTGCATCGGTGGTCCGACGCTGACCCCCGGGTTGATCCGGCCTCCGGACAGGAGGTCGACCGTGGCCAGGTCCTCGGCGAGCCGCAGCGGGTTCTCCCAGCCCAACGGGATGACGGCGGTGCCCAGTTCGATACGGCTGGTGCGCTGCGAGGCCGCCGCCAGGACCGCGACGGGCGAGGAGATGCCGTACTGGAGATGACGGTGGCGCAGCCACGCGCTGTCGAAGCCGAGCCGTTCGCCGAGTTCGATGATCTCCAGCGTCGACTCGTGGCCCCGGCGCGGGTCGGCCTCGTCGAACAGCCCGATGGTCAGAAACCCCAGCCTCCGCAAGGGCCTCGACGCGGGTGCGGCGGTGCCGGCCTCCACGGATCCGTCCATCGTCTTCTCCAAGTCCTCCGACGCGCTTCGGTGGTGAGGACGATTGTGGCAGGTGGGGCCGGGGGACGACGAGGGTGGTCGGTGGCTGCCGACCGTGGAGGGGTGGAGGGTCCCTGTAGGGGGGTTCCGTGAATGTGTTTTCTGAACGGGTGCGCGGTGCCCGGGAGTTGGTGCTGTCCGCGTCGTCCTGTTCCGGTCACGGAACGTGCTCGTACGGCCGCTACGATCACGTACCGCGATCATGGGGCGCCCGGTCGGGGCGGTGTCGGGAACGACCGGAATGATGATCCGGAAAAGTTGGGGTTTCGGGCGGCGGGTGGGGCCTGGGAAGGGCCGGATCTCTCGTACAGTTTGCGCCGTGGGATCTCTGCGCAATCCGATCGGGCCGCTTCCCTCCACCATCTACTGGCGACGGAGGGCCATTCTGCTGACCGTTCTCGGTCTGCTCGCGATCCTGATCGTGTGGGTCGTCGCCGGCGGCGGTGGGAACGGTGACAACAACGCGGGCGGGTCCGACGGAAAGAATCCCGCGCCCTCGATCACTCCCGGGCCGTCCGGTTCCGGGCCCGCGATCAGTGAAGCGCCGGGCGGGCGGGACGAGTCGGGCGACGAGTCGAGTGCGGGCGGTGACGGCGACGGGTCCGGTTCGGGGTCGGGTTCCGGCTCGGGTTCGGGTGGCGGGTCCGAGGGGGCCGGTGGTGCGCCCGGGGCCGCGGGTGGTGGTACGTCGGACGACGGGGGCAAGAACGGGAGCAGTTCCGGTGAGCAGGTGCCGGCGGGGTCCAGTCTGCCCAACTGCGCCGCCGGGGCTGTGAAGTTGACCGTGCGCAGTGTGCGGAACGCCTATGAGCCCGGGGTGAACCCCACGTTCGAACTCATCGCGCGGAACTCCTCCGGCGGGGACTGCAAGCTCGATCTCGGGCCGGACAACACGGTGGTGACGATCACGGCGGCCGACGGGGACGACGCGTTCTGGGCGTCGGACGACTGCCATGAGACTGCGGGGAGTCTGCTGTTCAGGGTGCCGGCCGGGGATCGGGTCACCTACACCGTGGAGTGGAACCGGGACGCGAGCGCGCCCAACTGTGCCACTCCGTCGGCGGGTTCGGCCGTCGCGGGGACGTATCTCGTGGAGGCGAAGGCGCCGGGGCTGGCGACGGCCCGGACGTCGTTCGTGCTGGAGAAGGACTGACGGGGTAGGGCCGCGCCCCTGAAGGCCGGAGGAGGGCCGCGCCCCTGAAAGCCTGAAAGAACGGGCCTGCGGCCCTCCTTCAGGCTTTCAGCAGGGGTGGCGGTTCAGACGTACCTCTCCAGGATCGACGACTCCGCCAGGCGGGACAGGCCCTCGCGGACGCTGCGGGCGCGGGCCTCGCCCACTCCGTCGACGGTCTGGAGGTCGTCGACGCTGGCGGCGAGGAGCTTCTGGAGGCCGCCGAAGTGTTCGACGAGGCGGTCGATGATGGCGCCCGGGAGGCGGGGGACCTTGGCGAGGAGGCGGAAGCCCCGGGGGGAGACCGCGGAGTCCATGCCCTCGGGGGAACCGGTGTAGCCGAGGGCGCGGGCGACCGTGGGGAGTTCGAGGAGCTCCGCGTGGGTCAGGGCGTCGAGTTCGTGGAGGGCCTCGTCGACCGTGCGGGAGCGCTTGGCCGTGGGTTCCGGGACGTAGTCGCGGACCACCAGTTCGCGTTCCGGTTCGACGCCCGCGATCAGCTCGTCGAGCTGGAGGGCCAGCAGGCGGCCGTCCGTGCCCAGTTCGACCACGTATTCGGCGATTTCGGTGGCGATGCGGCGGACCATCTCCAGTCGCTGGGCGACCGCCGAGACGTCCCGGACCGTCACCAGGTCCTCGATCTCCAGCGCGGACAGGGTGCCCGCCACCTCGTCCAGACGGAGCTTGTACCGCTCCAGGGTCGCCAGGGCCTGGTTCGCGCGGGACAGGATCGCCGCCGAGTCCTCCAGGACGCGCCGGTGTCCGTCGACGTAGAGCGCGATCAGGCGCATCGACTGGGAGACGGAGACGACCGGGAAGCCGACCTGTTTACTGACGCGGTCGGCCGTGCGGTGCCGGGTGCCGGTCTCCTCGGTGGGGATCGTCGGGTCGGGGACCAGCTGGACGCCCGCCCGGAGGATCTTGGACAGGTCCGAGGACAGCACGATGCCGCCGTCCAGCTTGCACAGTTCACGCAGTCGCGTGTCCGTGAACTCGACATCCAGGACGAAACCGCCCGTACACATGGCTTCGACGGTCTTGTCGGAGCCCAGCACGATGAGTCCGCCGGTGTTGCCGCGGAGAATTCGTTCAAGCCCGTCGCGCAGGGCCGTGCCTGGGGCCACGGCGCTCAGTGAGGCGCGCATCAGGCCATCGGCACCGGAGCTCCCACCGGACTTTCCGGGAGCTGCTGCCCGGTCGTTGGCTGCCACTGCACTCCTCCGGTCGCAGGTTCTGTGGGCGCTCCCGTTTCGCACACGTGGTTCGTACGGACGGGCGAGACCTGGGCAAAGTCTACCGGCGGTCCTCCTCGTCCCGTGGGGCCTCTCGCCGACGCGATCGGGGCAGTACCCGCAGAGCGTCTCCCATGTCGGCCACTTCCAGGACCTTCATGCCCGGCGGAACCTTGCCGGGATCGGTCGGGACGAGGGCGTGCGTGAAGCCGAGACGGTGTGCCTCGGAGAGGCGGCGCTGGACCCCGGTGACCCTTCTGACCTCGCCCGCGAGGCCCACTTCACCGATCGCCACGAGGTTCTTGGGCAGCGGGGTGTCGGTCGCCGCGGACGCCAGGGCCAGCGCGATCGCGAGGTCCGCGGCGGGCTCCGAGAGCTTCACGCCGCCGACCGTCGCCGAGTAGATGTCCCGCTTGCCGAGGGCGCTGATCCGGCCGCGCTGCTCCAGGACGGCGAGCATCATCGAGACGCGGGAGGTCTCCAGGCCGGACGTGGTGCGGCGGGGGGAGGGGAGCTGCGAGTCGACTGTGAGCGACTGCACTTCCGCGACCAGCGGGCGGCGGCCCTCCAGGGTGACGGTGAGGCAGGTGCCGGGGACGGGTTCGTCGCGGCGGGTGAGGAAGAGGCCGCTGGGGTCGGTGAGGCCGGTGATGCCCTCGTCGTGCAGCTCGAAGCAGCCGACCTCGTCGGTGGCGCCGTAGCGGTTCTTGACGCCGCGGACCAGGCGGAGCCGGGCGTGCCGGTCGCCCTCGAAGTGCAGGACGACGTCGACGAGGTGTTCCAGGAGGCGGGGGCCCGCGATCGCGCCGTCCTTGGTGACATGGCCCACGAGCAGCGTGGACATGCCGCGTTCCTTGGAGGCGCGGATCAGGGCGCCGGCGACCTCGCGGACCTGGGCCATGCCGCCGGGGGCGCCGTCGATCTCCGGGGAGGCGACGGTCTGGACCGAGTCGAGGATCAGGAGGCCCGGTTTGACCGCGTCCAAGTGGCCGAGGACGGCGGCGAGGTCGGTCTCGGCGGCCAGGTAGAGGTGGTCGTGCAGGGCGTTGATGCGGTCGGCGCGCAGCCGGACCTGGCTCGCGGACTCCTCGCCGGTGACATAGAGGGTCGGGTGCTCGGCGCTCGCGGACTTGGCGGCGGCGTCGAGGAGGAGCGTGGACTTGCCCACGCCCGGCTCGCCCGCGAGGAGGACGACGGCGCCGGGGACCAGGCCGCCGCCGAGGACCCGGTCCAGCTCGGGGACGCCGGTGGAGCGGGCGGTGGCCTGGCGGCCGTCGACCTGGCCGATGGGGACGGCGGAGGTGGTGACCCGGCCGGGGGCCGTCGTACGGACGGCGGGCGTGCCGTACTCCTCGACCGTGCCCCACGCCTGGCATTCGGGGCAGCGGCCGAGCCACTTCGCCGTCTGCCAGCCGCACTCTGTGCAGCGGTAGGACGGGCGGTCCTTCGCGGTCTTCGTACGGGTGGCCATGCACGAACCGTAGCGCGGCGCACCGACAGCCTCCGGCGGTCGGCCGGTTTCGTGTGCTCGGCCGGGGGCTTCGGGGGAGGTGAGCGGAGGTGAGCGCCTGTTCGCCGTAGGGGTGTTGCGCCGTGGGCGGGGTGCTGCCCGTCGTGGTTGCTCGCGCCCACGCGGCGGAGCCGCACATCGATACGGCCCCGCGCCCCTGACGGGGCGCGGGCGTCGCTGTCTGCCTTTGCCTCGTCCCCTACTTCCGGCGCCCGATCGTCAGTTCCGCCGGGTGGTACGGGATGTACGCCGCGCCGTCGAGGCCGAGGGCGACGGCGGCGGACTGGAGGGCGGCCGGGGTCGCGGAGGCGCCCCAGCGGCCCGTGTCCAGGCGGGATTCCAGGGCGTGCAGGGCGGCGACAGTCTCGGCGGTGGTGAAGGCGCAGTGGCCCTGCCGCTCGACGTACGCCTGGCGCAACAGGTGGCCGTCGCCGGAGGCGCGGACGCGGTCGGCGAAGCGGTTCTCCTGTTCGACGGGGACGAGGTCGTCGGCGGTGGTGTGGATGTCGAGGAGGGGGACGGCGAGGCCCTGGCCGGCGGAGGACGTGCGTTCCCCGGCGGCGACCGCGGCCGGGTCAGCCTCGATCTTCGCGTGGGCGGTCAGGTTCCCCAGGTCGGCCCGGAGGTCGAGGCCCGCCTCCCGGTACAGGGCCTTGACCAGGGGCGCGTGCTGGGACGTGGACAGCAGGCGGGCGTAGTCGATGCCCTTGTTCCCGGAGTTGTTGCCGCCCAGGGCCTTCTCGACGTGGTAGCGGGCGGGCTCGACACGGTTGAGCATGCCTTGGACCAGCCAGGAGGCCTGCTGGGCCTGCTGCTCCGCCCAGTCGTCCGCGGCGGGGCGCTCCTTGCCGACGGCCCAGGCGGGCAGATTGAGGTAGGCGGCGGCGAGGGCGACACGGGCGCGGCCCTCGGGGGTCCGCTGCGCGGCGACCACGGCGTCGGTGAGCTGCTGACCCGTGGTGAGACTCTCGGCCTCGGAGTCGAAGTCCACCAGTTTCACGGGGGTGTCGGGGAGCAGGAGCCGGGCGATCGTGTACTCGGCGTCGAGCTGGTAGGCGTGCAGGTCGTTGGCGCCGGCGACGAGGCCGCACAGGCCCAGGGCGCCGTCGATCCCGCCGGCCCCGGACCGGGCGAGCTGCGCGTTGACCAGCCCGCCCATGGACTGGCCGATGGCGAGGGTGCGGGTGGGTTCGCCGATCTTCTCGGTGACCGCCGCGATGGTGGCGACCTGGTCGCGCTCCGCGCTCTCCAGGCCCCAGAGGGTCTCGCTGACGTCGTAGGAGGAGCCGGTGAGCGCGTAGCCCTCTTCGAGGAGGCGCAGGCGTACGGCCTCCCGGGGGGCGTTCTGGGGCGTCCTGACACCGAATCCGTGGCTGAAGACGACGAGGGTGCCGTTCCAGTTCTCGGGGACGTCCGCTATCCATGTGGCGCCGTCGGGGAGGGTGCCGTCGAGCCGCTCGACGGTGGGCGCGGTCGCCAGTGGGGTGGCGGTCGACACCGAGGCGCCGGTCAGCGAGAGGACCACGGCCGTGGCCAGGGCGGCGAGGGCGCGGGCGGCGGAGGGGCGGCGGGTGCGTGCGGTCATGGAAGGGGGGCTCCTGACTCGGCGTACCTGGAGGTAACTTGGACCCTGGGAATGTAGGCTTATCCATGGCTGCGGTCAATAAAGTGCACAACATTGGATGCGGTCGCGGCGGAACACGGGGTTCCTGTCCCCTTATGAGGGATCGTTTCACCCGTACGGAGTAAATGTGCTGAAGGGGCGAGAAGGCGCTGCTTCCGGGCGCCTACCGTCCATGAATGATGAGCATCAGTCCGGAAACCTCGACCCGCACCACCGGCGCACACCGGGCGCACCGCGAGGCGCGCGATCGGGCGGCGGCGCGCGCGGTGGCACAACGCACGCCGGCTCGCTACGAGCCGTACCTGGACGGCCTGTTCACCTACTGCATGTCCGTGCTCTGCGACCACGACACGGCGGTCGCCGCGCTCGCGGACGTGCTCGCGCTCGCCGAGCGCCGGCGGGGCCCGGACGACGCCGGCGACGGCCGGGCCTGGCTGTACGCGCTGGCCCGGTGGGCCTGTCTGCGCAAGCTCGCCGAGGCGCGGCAGAAACGCCCGGGGGCGCACGCCGTCAGGGCCCCCGCCCTTGCCGAGGACGAGGAACAGCGGCGCGGAGGTGAACTCGCGCTGCTGGCCTGGCCGGAGGCCGCCGGCACCACACCCGAGCAGCGCGAGGCGCTGGAGCTGGCCGTCCGGCATCAGCTCGGCGCCCACGAGGTCGCCGACGTCCTGGGGATGGACCAGGCCGCCGCACGGGAACTGCTCGCCTCCGCCGCCTGCGAGGTGGAGCGCACCCGGGCGGCCCTCGCTGTCGTCGAGAGCGGCGCCTGCCCGAGCGTCGCCCTCCTCACCGGTGATCACCAGCTCGTCCTGAGCGCCACCCTCCGCCGCGAACTCGTCCGGCACGTCGACGACTGCCCCGTCTGCCGCCGCGCCGCCGAGCGCGCCGTCCCCGGCCGCTGGCCCGGCACCACCGTCACCCCCGCCGCGCTGCCCGTGCTCGAAGCCCCGCGCGCGGCCCTGGGTCCGGCGATGGCGCACCTCACACGCGCGCGTCTCACACGCGCGCGTGGCGGCGCCCCGCGCTTCGACCGGCGCGGCTTCCCCATGGACCCGAGGGACCGCGCGGCCCGCCGCGACCGGCTGCGCGCGCGTGCCGTCACCACGACCGTCGTCGCCACCGTCGTCGCCGCACCCGTCTTCGCCCTCTGGGCCGCCTACCGGGGTGCTCCCCTCATCGGCGAGGGCGGCGACGGCCGTTCGGTCAGCGCGGGCGAGGAGCAGGGCGACGGCGACGGGACCGTCGGCGACGGCAGCGGCGGCGACGCGTACGAGAACGCCGGGAACGCCCGCACCAAACCCGGCGCCCGCCACCGCAAGGGCAGGCACGCGGCGGACGACGTGTCCGTGGAGGTCACCCAGGGCAAGGGTCGGGGCGCGCTCGCCGTCGCCGCCGCGAACGACGGCGACACCACCCTCATCACCCTGAAGGCGACCGGCGACTCACCGGTGAGCTGGTCCGCCCGCACCGGCGCCGGCTGGCTCTACCTCAGCCGGTCCTCGGGCACGCTGGAACCCGGCGAGTCGGTGACGATCAAGGTGTACGTCGACCAGCTGAGCGAGCCCTCCGGGTACTGGACGGCGCAGGTGTCGCTGGCCCCGTCGGGCGCGGTGGTGACGATCGAGGGCACCGGTCCGGTACCGCAGCCTCCGCCCGGCACCGACCCGACCCCACCGGCCCCGGCCCCCGACCCGGACCCCACCGCCCCACCCCCGGCCCCCGACCCCACCCCCACGACCCCACCCCAGCCCGACCCGACCCCACCCCCCACCGACCCGCCCCCCACGGACCCACAGGGCCCGACACCCCCACCGAGCGACGGGGGAGGGGACCCGCCACCGGCCCCGTAGGGGCGTGAGTGGGGAGTCAGGGGGAGGGAGGGAGTGGGGAAGGGGGACAGACGGTCCGCCCGATCGGATTCCGTGCCTTCCTGACCGGCTGACCGGCTGACCGGCTGACCGGTGACCGGGCGGGTCGTCGTCGGGCGGGCGGTGACCCCAGGCGGTTTACTGTTCCGTCGATTCCGTCGATTCCGTCGATTCCGTCGATTCCGTCGATTCCGTCGGATCCGCCGGATCCGCCGGATCCGCCGGATGCGGTGCCACCAGCGGCAAGCGGGACGCCAGTCGCTGTTCGCAGAGTTCGACCAGGCGGTCGTAGCCGGCCTTGCCCATCAGCTCGGTCAGCTCCGGGCGGTAGGAGACGTACACCGGGTCGCCCGCGCCGTGCGCCGACGTCGCCGAGGTGCACCACCAGTGCAGATCGTGGCCGCCCGGACCCCAGCCGCGGCGGTCGTACTCGCCGATCGACACCTGGAGCACGCGCGTGTCGTCGGGCCGGTCGATCCAGTCGTACGTACGGCGGATCGGCAGCTGCCAGCAGACGTCCGGCTTGGTCTCCAGCGGCTCGCGGCCCTCCTTCAGCGCCAGGATGTGCAGCGAACAGCCGGCGCCCCCCGCGAAACCGGGCCGGTTCTGGAAGATGCACGACCCCTTGTACGGCCGGGTCTGGCGGTCGCCGTCCTCGTCCTTGGAGACCCAGCCGGTCTCCGTGCCCACGTCGTGGAACTGCCAGATCTCCGGCGTGAGCCTCGCCACATGCCCGGCGACGCGTTTCTCGTCGTCCTCGTCGGAGAAGTGGGCGCCCAGACTGCAGCACCCGTCGGCCGCGCGGCCCGGCTGGATGCCCTGGCAGCCGCTGCCGAAGACGCAGTTCCAGCGGGAGGTCAGCCAGGTCAGATCGCAGCGGAAGATCTGCTCGTCGTCCGCGGGATCGGGGAACTCCACCCACGCGCGCGCGAAATCGAGCCCCTTCTCGTCCGGCACGGCGGACTCCGCCGAGTCCTTCGTCCTCGACTTGGACGGTTTGGTCGCCGCCCTCGCCCGCGAAGAGCCACCGGCAGCGGTCGCTCCCGCTGCCGACTTGTCGGCCTTTGCCTTTTTCGTCTTTGGCACCAGACCAGGGTACGGCGCCCGAGACCACATCGAGGACGGTGCCCGGCTCCGCTGGCAGTAGCGTTCCGCCCATGAGACTCGGTGTCCTCGACGTGGGATCGAACACGGTGCATCTGCTGGTGGTGGACGCACATCCCGGCGCGCGCCCCCTGCCCGCGCACTCGCACAAGGTGGAACTACGCCTTGCCCAACTCCTCGACGAGGCCGGGGCCATCGGCCCCGAAGGGGTCGACAAACTCATAGGCGTCGTCCACGAGGCGCTCCAGGCCGCCGAGGACAAGGGCGTCGAGGAACTCCTCCCGTTCGCCACCTCCGCCGTGCGCGAGGCCAGCAACGCCGATGACGTCCTCGCCCGCGTCAAGGACGAGACCGGCGTCGAGCTGCAGGTCCTCACCGGCGCGGAGGAGGCCCGGCTGACCTTCCTCGCCGTCCGCCGCTGGTTCGGCTGGTCGGCCGGCAAGCTCCTCGTCCTCGACATCGGCGGCGGCTCCCTGGAGATCGCCTACGGCATCGACGAGGAGCCCGACGCGGCGGTCTCGCTGCCGCTCGGTGCCGGCCGCCTCACCGCGGGCTGGCTCCCCGGCGACCCCGCCACCCCCGACGACGTCCGGGCGCTGCGCCGTCATGTGCGGGCCCAGATCGCCCGTACGGTCGGCGAGTTCAGCCGGTTCGGCGCCCCCGACCATGTCGTCGCCACGTCCAAGACGTTCAAGCAGCTCGCCCGGATCGGTGGTGCCGCCCGCTCCACCGAGGGGCTCTACGTCCAGCGCGACCTCAAGCGCGACGCGCTGGAGACCTGGGTGCCCAAGCTCGCCGGCATGACCACGGCACAGCGCGCCGCGCTCCCCGGCGTCTCCGAGGGCCGCGCCAACCAGCTTCTCGCCGGGGCGTTGGTGGCTGAGGCGGCGATGGATCTGTTCCAGGTGGAGACGCTGGAGATCTGCCCGTGGGCGTTGCGGGAGGGTGTGATTCTGCGGCGGTTGGATCACATGGGGACGGCGTAGGGGTGCGGTTCGTGGGGTGCGTTGTCGGGTGCGGGTGCGGGTGCGGGTGGGTGGGGTGGGGTGGGGTGGGGGCTGGTCGCGCGGTTCCCCGCGCCCCTGAAAAGCAGGGCTGCGCCCCGTGCTTTTCGTCCCGAAAGGGCCGTAGGCCTCTTTCAGGGGCGCGGGGAACCGCGCGAGAAGTCCCACCGGGCCCGCGGTCGCCGACGCGCCCGCACCCCCACGGCGCCCGTGCCAACGGCCCCCGGGACCCACCTCACCCGGCCCACCCCGTTAGGCTGTCCCGCGTGGCAGAACCCGTACGGATCCCGGATGCGAAGGTCGCCCTGTCCACGGCCTCGGTGTATCCGGAGTCGACGGCCACGGCCTTCGAGATCGCCGCGCGTCTGGGGTACGACGGCGTGGAGGTCATGGTCTGGACCGACCCGGTCAGCCAGGACCTGGAAGCCTTGCGCCGGCTCTCCGACTACCACCAGATCCCCATCCTCGCCGTACACGCCCCCTGTCTGCTGATCACCCAGCGGGTGTGGTCCACCGACCCGTGGGTCAAGCTCCAGCGCGCCCAGGCCGCCGCCGAGAAGCTCGGCGCGAGCACGGTCGTCGTGCACCCCCCGTTCCGCTGGCAGCGCCAGTACGCGCGCGACTTCGTCACCGGGATCTGGCGGATGGCGAACGAGACGGACGTCCGGTTCGCCGTGGAGAACATGTTCCCCTGGCGCTACCGCGACCGCGAGATGCTCGCCTACGCTCCCGACTGGGACGTGACGAAGGACGACTACCGGCACTTCACGATCGACCTCAGCCACTCCGCGACCTCCCGCACCGACGCCCTGGAGATGGTCGACCGCATGGGCGACCGGCTCGGCCATGTGCACATGGCCGACGGCAAGGGGTCGGCCAAGGACGAGCACCTCGTGCCGGGCCGCGGCAGCCAGCCCTGCGCCGAGCTGCTGGAACGTCTCGCCCGGACCGGTTTCGACGGTCACGTCGTGATCGAGGTCAACACCCGCCGCGCCATGTCCGCCGCCGAGCGCGAGGCCGACCTGGCGGAGGCCCTCGCCTTCACCCGGCTGCACCTCGCCTCCGCCGTGCGGGTGCCCCGGCCGTGACCCCGGCCACCCCCCGCCGCCGGGGCCGGCCCTCCCGGACGGAATCGGCCGACACCCCGGCCGCGCGTGACCGCATCCTCGCCGCGGCCCGCGAGGAGTTCTCCGAGCGGGGCTATGACAAGACGTCCGTACGCGGCATCGCCAAGGCCGCCGGGGTGGACTCGGCGCTGG
The DNA here is from genome assembly GCF_009184865.1 of Streptomyces phaeolivaceus. NCBI lineage: Bacteria > Bacillati > Actinomycetota > Actinomycetes > Kitasatosporales > Streptomycetaceae > Streptomyces > Streptomyces phaeolivaceus. The sequence continues at coordinate 6,312,153 of NZ_CP045096.1, forward strand.
TGCACCACTACTTCGGCACCAAGGAACAGGTGTTCGAGGCGGCGATCACGCTCTCCTTCGCCCCGGCGATGGAGGCCCCCCGGACGGTCGAGGAGGGCCCCCTCGACGGCGTCGGGGAGCGGCTCACCCGGTTCATCTTCGGCGTCTGGGAGAACCCGGCGACCCGTAAGCCCCTGCTCGCGATCGTCCGCTCCGCCGTGAACAACGAGGCCGCCGCCGCCGTCTTCCGCCGCATCATCGTCACCCAGGTGCTGCGCCGTATCGCCGACCGGCTGGACGTCCCCGACGCGGAGCTGAGGGCCGAGCTGGCCGCCGCGCAACTGGTGGGCATCGCGATGCTGCGCTACGTCATCAAGGTCGAGCCCTTGGCATCGGCGGACCCGGAGCAGATCATCAAAAGGGTGGCGCCTGTAGTACAGGCCCACCTCACCGGGCCCGGTCTTTAGGGGCGCGGGGCTGTACCGATGTGCGGCTCCGCCGCGTGGGCGCGAGAAGCCCCACCGACCCGCAGCCGGAAACCGAGACAGTCATCCCGCATTCCGGACAACCTGTCCAACCCTTGGCGCAACGGGCGTACGCTCGACTCAGTCACAAGTCTCTGATCGCAGTCTCTGAAGGAGCGCCCGCGATGCCCGAGCTGAGGTCCCGCACAGTCACCCACGGCCGCAACATGGCGGGCGCACGCGCCCTTATGCGCGCCTCCGGTGTACCGGGCGCGGACATCGGCCGCAAGCCGATCATCGCGGTCGCGAACTCCTTCACCGAGTTCGTGCCCGGCCACACCCACCTCCAGCCGGTGGGCCGCATCGTCAGCGAGGCGATCCGCGAGGCCGGCGGCATCCCCCGGGAGTTCAACACGATCGCCGTCGACGACGGCATCGCGATGGGACACGGGGGGATGCTGTACAGCCTCCCCTCCCGCGACCTCATCGCGGACTCGGTCGAGTACATGGTCGAGGCCCACTGCGCCGACGCCCTGATCTGCATCTCCAACTGCGACAAGATCACCCCGGGCATGCTGAACGCGGCTCTCCGCCTCAACATCCCGACCGTCTTCGTCTCCGGCGGCCCCATGGAGTCCGGCCGCGCCACCCTCGTCGACGGCACGGTCCGCACCCTCGACCTGGTCGACGCGATCTCCGACGCGGTGAACGACAAGATCTCGGACGAGGACATCCTCCGTATCGAGGAGAACGCCTGTCCGACCTGCGGCTCCTGCTCCGGCATGTTCACCGCCAACTCGATGAACTGCCTGACCGAGGCCATCGGCCTCTCCCTCCCGGGCAACGGCTCGGTCCTGGCCACGCACACGGCCCGTAAGCAGCTGTACATCGACGCGGCCCACACGGTCATGGACATCACCCGCCGCTACTACGAGCAGGACGACGAGACGGTTCTGCCGCGCGCCATCGCCTCGATCGCGGCCTTCGAGAACGCCATGGCCCTCGACATCGCCATGGGCGGCTCCACCAACACGATCCTGCACCTGCTGGCCGCCGCCCAGGAGGCGGGCGTCCCCTTCGGCCTCGACGAGATCAACGCGGTCTCGCGCCGCGTCCCGTGCCTCGCGAAGGTCGCGCCGAACGTCGCCAAGGACCGCACGTACTACATGGAGGACGTGCACCGCGCCGGCGGCATCCCCGCCCTGCTGGGCGAACTGCACCGCGCGGGCCTGCTCAACGAGGACGTGTACTCCGTCCACAGCGCCTCCCTCGCCGACTGGCTGAAGACCTGGGACGTGCGCGGCGGCTCCCCGTCCCCGAAGGCCGTCGAGCTGTGGCACGCGGCCCCCGGCTGCGTCCGCTCCGCCGAGGCCTTCTCCACCTCCGAGCGCTGGGACACCCTGGACGAGGACGCCGAGGGCGGCTGCATCCGCTCCGCCGAGCACGCCTACTCCAAGGACGGCGGCCTCGCCGTACTGAAGGGGAACCTCGCCGTCGACGGCTGTGTGGTGAAGACGGCCGGCGTCGACGAGTCGATCTGGCAGTTCGAGGGTCCGGCGGTCGTCTGCGAGTCGCAGGAGGAGGCCGTGCAGAAGATCCTCACCCAGCAGGTCAAGGCGGGCGATGTCGTCGTCATCCGCTATGAGGGCCCCAAGGGCGGCCCCGGCATGCAGGAGATGCTCTACCCGACCTCGTACCTCAAGGGCCGCGGCCTGGGCAAGGTCTGCGCGCTGATCACCGACGGCCGCTTCTCCGGCGGCACCTCCGGCCTCTCCATCGGCCACGCCTCGCCCGAGGCGGCCGGCGGCGGCACGATCGCGCTCGTCGAGGACGGCGACCGCATCCGTATCGACATCCCGAACCGTTCGATCGAGCTGCTGGTCGACGACGCCGAACTGGCCCGCCGCGAGGCCGCCCTGAACGGCGTCTACGCCCCGAAGAACCGCGAGCGCAAGGTGTCGGCCGCGCTGCGCGCCTACGCCGCGATGGCCACCAGCGCCGACAAGGGCGCGGTGCGGGACGTCAGCAAGCTGGGCTGAGGGTCACCGCACCGCACCGCACCACAGCACTCACAGCAGCACCGTGGCCGAGGTCGTGGCCGAGGTCGTACACGTGGCTGCGGTCGTACGCGTTTCCGATCCGGCGGGTCACCAGCCCGCCGGATCGTTTCCGTCCAGTCCGAGGACGCTTCCGTCGAGTGCGCCCGCGCAGACGCGGCCGTCGATGAGGACGGGCTCGGGCAGCGAGGCCGTGATCCGGTCCGAGTCCCCGAGCCGCGACGGGGTGTCCCCGCTGATCCGGCCCTTCCGTACGTCCACCGCGAGCAGCCGTCCGTCGGACGAGGTGAAGTACACCTGCTGGTCGTCGGCGACCGGCGCCGAACTCCGCGCGACCCCCGTCTCGGTCCGCCACAGCTGCTTGCGCGCCGCCATGTCGACGGCCGCCAGCGAACCTCCCGCGCCGCTCAGCAGATACACGACGTCACCCCGCACCACCGCGCGGATGTGTTCGAGCCGCACGGGCAGCGCGACCCGGACCGTCTTCCCGGTCCCGCCGCCCGTACCGGGGGCGTAACGGACCACGGCGACCGTGTCGGAGTAGGCGCCGCCGATCTCCGCGAAGTACAGGGCACTGTCCTGGGCGCCCACCGGCTCCAGCCGACCGTCCAGCCGGGCGTCCCACCGCACGTCCCCCGTCTCCGGGTCCACCGCGGTGATCCGGGTCCGCGCCGCGGCCCCCTCGCCGGTGACGTTCGCCAGATACGCCGACCGGTCCCCGTCGAACGACGTGAAGTACGCCTGCGGCTGCCCCGGGATCCGCCGGCTCCACTTCGGGTCGCCGGTGGCGCTGTCCAGCCCGGTGACCGTCCCGTCGGCGGCGGTCAGCAGCAGCGTGCCGCCCACGAACCGTCTGCTGCCGTACGCCGAGATGTCCCGCTCCCACCGCACCTCGCCGGTGTCGGGGTCGAGCGCCTGCACCCGGCGGTCCTGGTCGGTCAGCACATGCACCAGCCCACCCGACTCGACGGGCGGGGCACCCGTGCCCACCGCGCCGGCCCCGTCGACCGTGTGCCGCCACAGCACCGTGCCGTCCGCCGGATCCAGCGCGGACACCAGCCCCGGCTGCCGGCACAACAGCTTCCCCGCCCCGTACGAACACTGCGGCGCGCCCTTCTTCTTCGCCGCCGGTCTGGTGGCCCAGGCCTTGAGCGCGGGCGCGGCGACCGCGGCACCACTGGCCCGCGGGGTGGCCGTAGCACCGTCCGCCTGTCCACCGTCACCCCCCAGCACCCGCACCGAGGCGAACCCCCCACCCGCGACGAGCACCAGCGAGGCGGCGGCCAGAACGACCCGCTTGCGCCGCCACCCACCGCCCCGGCCGCCACCGACCCCCGAGCCACTGCCGGTGCCTTCGCCGTGTGCGCTCCCGTCTCCGCTGCCGTTTCCGTTTCCGCCCCCGGCTCCGGCTCCGGTGTCCGTACCCGCGTCGGAGGCGGCGGCAGTGGAACGGGCGGAGGCGGCAGGGGCGGAGGGAAAGGCGACGCCGGTCTGACCCCGCCCCGGGGAAGCCGTCCAGCCCGCGCCTTCCCGCTCCTTCTCCTTCTCCCGCGCTCTCTCCCGCTCCCGCTGGGACGGTACGAAGCTCTGGGTGTCGTACGAGGCGGCCACGGACCGGAGTTCGCGCATCAGCTCGTCCGCCGTGGGCCGGTCCTCGGGCTCCTTGGCGAGGCAGGCGCGCACGAGCGGCGCGAGGTTCGCGGGTACGTCGGTGAGGTCCGGCTCGTCGTGGACGACCTGGTAGGCGACGACGTAGGGGCTGTCGGAGTCGAAGGGCCCGCGCCCGGTGGCCGCGTGCACGGTCACCGAGCCGAGGGCGAAGATGTCGGCGGCGGGCCCGACCTCCCTCGGCCGCCGGAACTGCTCGGGGGCCATGAACGGCGGTGTGCCGATCAACTTCCCCGTCTCGGTGCGCAGTTCACTGTCCTTGGGCCGGGAGATCCCGAAGTCGATGACCTTGGGCCCGTCCTCGGCGAGGAGCACGTTGCTGGGCTTGAGATCCCGGTGCACCACACCGGCGCGATGGATGTCCCGCAGGGCCTCCGCGAGTCCGGCCATGAGCCGCCGCAACTGCGCCGGTGGCATCGGCCCGTTCCGCTTGACGTGCTCGGCGAGGGTCGGGCCGGGAATGAAGAGGGTGGCCATCCAGGGCCGGGGGCTGTCGGTGTCGGCGTCGACCACGGGCGCGGTGAAGGCACCGCTGACCCGCCGGGCGGCGGCCACCTCCTGCCGGAAACGGCCTCTGAACTCGGGGTCCTTCGCGAACTCGGCGTGCACGACCTTCACCGCGAGCCGCAGCCCCGAGGTCGAGGTGGCCAGATGCACGACACCCATGCCACCGGAACCCAGACACGACTCCAGACGGTACTGACCGGAGTACTCGGGAAGTTCCGCTTCCGCTCCCGACCCGGTGCCCCGCTGCGGTGCCATGGGTCCACCCCCGTGCTGTTTCGGCCGCTCGCGCGACGTTCGGAGCCTAGTCGATGACACGTACGGGCCAGAGGCGGCTTGCTAGCCTTCCCGTGCGAAAAACGCACAGGTGTGTGTGTCCTGATTCAGGGGTATCAAAGGGTCCCCATGGCTTGCATGGGGACCAAACGGGGTTTCAAACGGGGGGAGTTCAGCCATGTCTGTCGAGCATGCCGAAGAGATCACGGGAGACGGCGAGGGGGAGCCGACCGCCACGGCGGCGGCGGTCACGGCAGCAGTCCGCTACTACTCGGTCGCGCCGGGCGTCCGCCTCAACGTCCGCAGCGGCCCGAGCACCAGCTACGGCGTCGTCCGCGTCCTCCCCGAGGGCGCCAGGGTGCCGATCTACTGCCAGACCCCGGGCCAGACCATCTCCGGCCCCTACGGCACCACCAACGTCTGGGACAACATCGACGACGGCCAGTACATCTCCGACGCGTACGTCTACACCGGCAGCGACGGCTATGTGGCGGGCCGCTGCGGCTGACCCGGTACGGGGAGCGTGGGCGAGCGCGGGGCGAAGATCGGCACCCCGCGCCGGGCGCGGCCACCGGGTATCACCCGAGGCCGCGCCCACCCCGGCACCAGAACCGACCGGACGACCGGAGCGATCCCGGCGCAACAGCCGGAGTAATAATCGACCCGTGAGCAAGAAACCGAGGAACACGCAGGCGGAGCGGGATCGGGAGCGAGAGCGGGAACGCAAGCGGGAGCCGGAAATCCAGCCGCAGGAGCCCCAGCCCCAGCCCCAGCCCCAGTCGCAGGAGCCGCAGGCACCCGACGCCGTCCCGGCGGCACCCCGGGCGACCCCCACGGGCCCCCGCCCCGAACCCATCCGCTTCTTCGGGACGACCTGGCTCAACCACGACGGTAATTACACGCCGCGCCGCGCGGCCGTCACCGTCGGCTCGCTCGCCGCGCTGGTCGTCTCCTGCCTGGTGCTGCGCCTGGCCTACGAGGGCCTGCAACTGGCCGCGGTCGGCGGCTTCGTCAACATCCTGGTCGTCATCATGTTCGCCACCTGCAGCGCCCTGGCCTTCGGCCACACCTGGGGCTCCTTCACCAAGCGCCCGGATCCGGCCCGCCAGTCCTCCCTGCGCGGCCTCCTCACCATCGGCTTCCTCGGCTCCCTGACCGCCTACTTCCTCCGCTCCCTGAAGGAGGCCCCGGCCGAGTCCCTCCACCGCGCGGAATACACCACGGCCCGAGACCAGCACGCCCGCCGCACAGCCAAGCGCACGAAAAACCCGGCAAAACGCCACCGAAGCGCCCCGTAAGGAACCCTCGGAACCGCGCGTCCTTCAGGGCGGCCGGGGAACCGCGCGCTTTTCAGGGGTGAGGGGAACCACGCGTCCTTCAGGGGCGCCGGGGAACCGCGCGCTTTTCAGGGGCGCGGGGAACCGCGCGTCCTTCAGGGCCGCCGGGGAACCGCGCGCTTTTCAGGGGCGCGGGGAACTGCGCGACCAGCCCAATCGAACCCACACCCGCCCCCCATCCCTACCCCCGACCCCTTAGGCCAAGGCCGTGAAGTTAGGGCTTTGGGAGCGTTGGCAAGTGCGCTCTGGTTCTATGGCTTCTTGGAACGTGGGAAGCGGAGCCCCGGTAGAACTGGCAGTCGACCAAGACAGCCGTTCACAGGACCGGAGGCTCCGCTGTCCGATCAGTGTGTCATCACGCGGGAAATCACGGTAGCCAAGGGCGTGTTCGCCCCGGGGCATCTGGGGGAACTCACCCGGATCATCCCGTTCGAGATGGTCGATGCGGTCCTTGCCGAGACCGGTGCTGTCCAGCAACGGCTGCGGAAGATTCCCGCCCGGGTGGTGGTCTACCTGCTGCTGGCCGCGGCCCTGTTCGAGGACTGCGGCTACCTGGCCGTCTGGCGCAGGCTCACCGCCGCGCTGGAGACGATACCGGTCGTGAAGATCACCGGCGCGGGGCTCTGGGACGCCCGCAGGCGTCTGGGCGTGCGGCCCATGCGGGCCCTGTTCGATCTGCTGCGCGGGCCGGCCACGGTGATCCGCACCCGCGGCGCCCGCTTCAAGGGCCTGCTGGCCGTTGCGATCGACGGCACCTACCTCGACGTTCCCGACAGCCCGCCGCACCGGGCCCGTCTGGGCAAGGGGTCCAACCGGTTCGGAACTGCCGGCTACCCGCAGATCTGCCTGACCGCGCTGGTGGCCTGTGGCACCCGGGCGATCCTGGATGCCGCCTTCGGACCGCGCTCCCAGGGAGAGACCGGACACGGCAGGCGGCTCATGCGCTCCCTGCACGCCGGAATGATCGTCCTGCTGGACCGGGGCTTTTCGGGCAACGCGTTCCTGACAGCCGTCGCCGCCACCGAAGCCTCCTTCCTCGCACGCATCACTGCCACCCGCAAACCTCCCGTCCTGGCCCGCTTCGGCGACGGCTCCCACCTCTCCCGCTTCGGCGCCCTCGAGGTCCGCATCATCGAATGCGAGATCACCGTCACCACCAGCCAGGGCCGCCGCACCGGGCTCTACCGGCTGGCCACCAACCTCCTGGACCACCACCGCTACCCGGCATCCGACCTGGTCAGTCTGTATCACGAGCGGTGGGAAGTGGAGTCCGCCTACTTCGCGATCAAGAAAACGATGCTGGGCCGGCGGGTCCTGCGCTCCACCACTCCGCCCGGCATCGCCCAGGAGGTCTACGCCCTGCTGAGCGCCTACCAGGCCCTGCGGATCGCTATCGCCGACGCCACCGGGGCCACACCCGGAACAGACCCGGACCGGGCCAGCTTCAGCGTTGCCCTGCGATGCGCCCGCGACCAGATCGTCCAGGCCGCGGGCATCATCGCCGGCACCACGATCGACCTCGTCGGGACGATCGGCCGAACCGTCCTGGAACACCTCATGCCCGCCCGCCGCCTCCGCATCAGCCCCCGCGCAGTGAAACGACCCCTGTCCCGATACGCCTACAAAAGCCTCAATATCGACCGACGCACCTACACAGCCACCCTCAGCATCAACATCTTGACGCCGACGATCAGCCCATAACTTCACGGCCTTGCCCCTTAGGCGCCCAAGGGGGGCAAAGGGGCACAGCCCCTTGAGGATGGGACGGGTAGGGGCGGCGGGGGCGACACCCCCTCCCCGACTCCCCCTCAACCAAGCCACGATGTCCCCCATGACACCCTCCCACCCCCATCCCCACGCTCACCCCTCCCACACCACCCGAGCCCACTCCTTCAACACGGCCGCAGCCCAGTACGCGGCAAACCGCCCCTCCTACCCACCCACCCTCTTCGACACCATCGAAGCCCTGTCCCCCCGCCCCTCCGCCTCGCCCTCCGTCCCGTCCTCCGTCCCGTCCTCCCGCCCCACGGCCCACCTCGCCCCCCAGGCCTCCAAAGCCGCCCCGCACGCATGGTCCACATGCCACAGCCCGCCCAGCTCCAGCCGCACCCCCCGCCCCCGAGGCACTCCCTCCAACGCGTCCAGCAGCTTCGGCAACCGCAAGAACGTCGCGTTCCCGGCCACCCGCACCACCACCCCCGCGTCCCCCCGGTCCTCGACCTCCACCCGCACCTGGCTGATGTCCCACGCGGTCTTGGCCACCGCCACCGCGAGCCCCACCAGCACCCCCGCGAACAGGCTCCACACCACGATCGTCAGGGCGGTCACCCCCAGCACCACCAACTCGCCGCGATCCCGCCCCCGCCACAGCACCCGCACCTCCCGTACGGGCACGAGCCGACATCCCATGTGCACCAGTAGCCCGGCCCACGCCGCGACCGGAACCACGCCGACCGCCCCGGGCAGCAGGGCGGCGAACAGCAACAGCCACACGCCGGGCAACACCCGCGCGGCCTTGGCTCGCACGCCTGCCCGAATCTCCCCGGAGGGAGCGCCCATGTCCCCGGAGGGGGCGCCCCCGCCCGCGCTCCGCACCATCAGTGCCGTCATGGGCAGCGCCCCGAGCGCCCCGCACACCACGTTCCCGGCGCCCTGGGCGACCAACTCCCGGTCGTAGTCGGTCTTCCGACCGTCCTGCCGCTGATCCACGGCCGCCGCGCAGAACAACGACTCGGCGGAAGCGATCAGCGCGAGGGCGAGCACGGTCCCGACCACCCCGACCTCCACCAGTAGCCCCAGGTCATCGTCCGACGGCACCCGCACCGCCTCCCACAGCCCCCGCGCCTCGACCCGCCGCACCCCCAGATCGAACACCCCGGTCACCAGGGCCGCACCCCCGACGGCCACCAACGGCGCCGGAACCCGACACGCCCCCCACCGCCACCGAGGCCACAGCACGAGTACGCCCACGGTGGCACCCCCGATCGCGAGCGCCACGGGATCGACGGCACCGGGCAGCGAACCGAGCCCCGCGAACCTCTCGATCCCCCCACCAGCGGGCACGCCCACATCCCCCAGGGCGTACGACTGCCCCGCCACCAGCAGCAGCCCGATCCCGGCGAACATCCCCTGCACCACGGCCACCGACACGGCCCGGAACCACAGCCCCAGCCGCAACGCCCCCAACCCCAGCTGCACCACCCCGGCCCCGAGCACCACCACCCCCAGCACCGGTAACCCGTACGCCCGCACGGCCTCGTACACCAGCACGATCAACCCGGCCGTCGGGCCGCTCACCCGCAGGCCGCTCCCCGGCAGGGCCCCGGCCACCAGCCCCCCGACGATCCCGGTGACCAGCCCCAGCTCCGCCGGCACCCCCGAGGCCACCGCGACCCCGACGCACAGCGGCAACGCCACGAGAAACACCCCGACCGAGCCGGCCAACTCCCTTCGCCACCGGGCCCACGATCGACATCGGTCTGGGGCGTTACGCACGAGAGACACACCTCCGGCAGCCGAGACGTTCGACAGGAATGCCCGGCACGAGATGCGCAGCCCCCAGTCAGGGGACGAACCCGACGGTGATCACGAGAACTCGCAACGGGAGACCGCCACACAGCGGCACACACATCACCCGGGCGACATCGCGCGACCGACAGCTTTACGACCAGCCCTACGACCAGCCCTACGGCCGACCACGCTCCGCAACCAATTGTCACCCAAAGCGAGCAACCGTCACACCCCCTCTCGGCGATCATCACCCCGCAACGGAAGCGCACCCCCCCCGGAACCCCACCCTCCGATCACCCCTCCGAGCGCCGGCGCCCCCTGCGCGCCCCGTCCGTGCCCCCGCCCCGCACCCTCCCTTGACGCCCCACCCGTCCTGCGCAATATTCATCACATGATGAATTACTCGCCCGGTGAGCCTCCACCCCCATCGGCCACCCCGGCCGCCTCCCCTCCGCCCCCCGCCGTCCAGGCCCACGACCTCTCCGTCGCCCGAGGCCCCCGCACGGTCCTCCGCGCCCTCGACTTCGCCGTCCCCCAGGGCCAGATCACCGGCCTGCTCGGCCCGTCGGGCTGCGGCAAGTCGACCCTGATGCGAGCGATCGTCGGAACCCAGGCCAAGGTCACCGGCACCCTGAACGTCCTCGGCCACCCCGCGGGCGACGCCACCCTCCGCTCCCGCATCGGCTACGTCACCCAGGCCCCGTCGGTCTACGACGACCTGACCGTCCGCCAGAACCTCGCCTACTTCGCCGCGATCCTCGACCCCGGCCGCGCCGCCGCCGACCGCCGCCGGGCGAACGTCACCCGGGCCATCACCGACGTGGCCCTCACCACCCACGCCGACGCCCTCGCCGGCAACCTCTCCGGCGGCCAGCGCAGCCGCGTCTCCCTGGCCGTGGCCCTCCTCGGCACCCCCGAACTCCTGGTCCTCGACGAACCCACCGTCGGCCTCGACCCCGTCCTCCGCCGCGAACTGTGGTCCCTCTTCCACACCATCGCCGCCGAGCGCCGGGCCACCCTCCTCATCTCCTCCCATGTCATGGACGAGGCCGAACGCTGCCACCGCCTCCTCCTCATGCGCGAGGGCGAGATCCTCGCCGACGACACCCCCGAGGCCCTCCGCACCCGCACCCATGCGGACACCGTCGAAGAGGCCTTCCTCCGCCTGGTCGACGAGGCCACGGCGACGACCACGGTCACCACGGGAACCGACGCACACCACAAGGAGCCGGCGCGATGACCACCCCGACGAACAGCGACGCGAAGCCGAGCACGAGCACGAGCACGAGCACGAGCACGAGCACGAGCACGAATACGACCGTGCCCAGCGCCCCCACCGCCCCCACCGGCCCCACGGGCCCCCGCCCCAGGGCCCTCAGCCACTCCCGTACGACCGCCACGGCCGCCCGGGTCCTCCGCCAGCTCGGCCACGACCCCCGCACGATCGCCCTGCTGATCCTCATCCCGTGCGTGATGCTGTTCCTGCTGCGCTATGTCTTCGACGGAAACCCACGCGTCTTCGACTCCATCGGCGCCTCGCTCCTCGGTATCTTCCCGCTGATCACGATGTTCTTGGTCACCTCGATCGCGACCCTGCGCGAACGCACCTCGGGCACCCTGGAACGCCTCCTCTCCATGCCCCTCGGCAAGGGAGACCTCATCGCCGGCTACGCCCTGGCCTTCGGCACCCTGGCGATCATCCAGTCCGCCCTCGCCACGGGGCTGGCCGTCTGGTTCCTTGACCTGGACGTCACCGGCTCCCCCTGGCTCCTGCTGATCGTCGCCCTCCTGGACGCCCTGCTGGGCACCGCCCTCGGCCTGTTCGTCTCGGCCTTCGCCTCCTCCGAGTACCAGGCTGTCCAGTTCATGCCGGCCGTGATCTTCCCTCAGCTCCTCCTCTGCGGCCTGTTCACCCCGCGCCCCGAGATGCACCCCGCCCTGGAAGCGATCTCGAACGTCCTCCCCATGTCCTACGCCGTCGACGGCATGAACGAGGTCCTCCTCCACACCGACATGACCGCCACCTTCGTCCGCGACATCGCGATCGTCGCGGGCTGCGCCCTGCTGGTCCTGACCGTGGGAGCGGCGACCCTGAGGCGCCGGACGACATAGCGCCCACCGCGCGCGTACCGGCGTTCCGCCCACCGGACACGCCGACCGGAGGCCCGCCCCCGGTGCGAGGATGGCCCCAGGACGACGCACCCCCCCGGAGGGCACCCGCACCATGAGCCAGAAAGTCGCAGTTCTCGGCACCGGCAAGATCGGCGAGGCCCTGCTCAGCGGCATGATCCGAGCCGGCTGGGCGCCCGCCGACCTCCTGGTCACCGCCCGCCGCCCCGAACGCGCCGAAGAGCTCCGCACCCGCTACGGCGTCACCCCGGTCACCAACGCCGAGGCCGCGAAGACCGCCGACACCCTGATCCTCACGGTCAAGCCCCAGGACATGGGCACCCTCCTCGACGAACTCGCCCCGCACACCCCCGCCGACCGCCTGGTCATCAGCGGCGCGGCGGGCATCCCCACCTCCTTCTTCGAGGAGCGCCTCGCCGCGGGCACCCCTGTCGTCCGGGTCATGACGAACACCCCCGCCCTCGTCGACGAGGCCATGTCCGTCATCTCCGCCGGCAGCCACGCGAGCGAGGCCGATCTCGCGCACGCCGACGAGATCTTCGGCGCCGTCGGCAAGACGCTCCGCGTCCCCGAGTCCCAGCAGGACGCCTGCACCGCCCTCTCCGGCTCCGGCCCGGCGTACTTCTTCTACCTGGTCGAAGCCATGACCGACGCCGGCATCCTCCTCGGCCTGCCCCGCGACAAGGCCCACGACCTCATCGTCCAGTCCGCCATCGGCGCGGCCACGATGCTCCGCGACAGCGGCGAACACCCCGTCAAGCTCCGCGAGAACGTCACCTCGCCCGCCGGCACGACGATCAGCGCCATCCGCGAACTCGAGAACCACGGAGTACGCGCCGCACTGATCGCCGCGCTGGAGGCCGCCCGCGACCGCAGCCGCGAACTGGCCTCCGGCAACAGCTGACGCCGCCCGCGGTCAACCGGCCAGTAGACCGATCGCCCGATACGCCTCGTCCACCCTCGGCCGAGCCATCTCTCTGGCCTTCTCCGCACCCAACCGCAGCACCCCCTCCACATACGAGGGATCCGCGCACAACTCCTTGTGCTTCTCCTGCACGGGCCTCAGCACCTCGACCACGGCCTCGGCGGTGTCCTTCTTCAGCGCCCCGTACGACTCGTACACACCGCTGAGGTCCTCGGGGGCCCCACCCGTACAGGCCGCGAGGATCTCCAGCAGATTCGCGAGCCCCGGCCGCTCCTCCCGGTCGTAGACGACGTCCCGCCCGCTGTCGGTCACGGCCCGCATGACCTTCTTCCGCACCACATCCGGCTCGTCCAGCAGATAGACGATCCCCGGCCCGACGTCGTCCGTCTTCCCCATCTTCGACGTCGGGTCCTGCAGATTCATCACCCGCGCCCCGACCTTCGGCGGAGTGGCCCGCGGCACCACGAACGTCTGCCCGTACCGCTGGTTGAACCGCACCGCCAGATCCCGCGTCAGCTCCACATGCTGCGTCTGGTCGTCCCCGACCGGCACCTCGTCGGCCCCGTACGCCAGGATGTCCGCCGCCATGAGCACCGGATAAGTCAGCAGCGACAGCCGAACGCTCCCACCGCGCTCCCGCTCCCGCGCCGCCTTCTCCTTGTACTGGATCATCCGCCGCGCCTCACCGTCCGTGGCCACGCACTCCAGCAGATACGACAGCCGCGCGTGCTCATCCACATGACTCTGTACGAAGACGGTGCACAGCTCCGGATCCAGCCCCGACGCCAGCAACAGGGTCGCCGCCTGCCTGCTGAGCCTGCGCACCCGCGCCGGATCGTGGTCCACGGTCAGCGCGTGCAGATCCACGACGCAGAACAAGGCGTCCGTCCGGTGCTGATCGACCTCGGCCCACCGCCGTACGGCCCCCAGGTAGTTCCCCAGCGTCAGATGCCCCGTCGGTTTGACCCCGCTGAAGACCCGTGTCATCTCTCCACCTCCTGATCAGGACCGCCGCGCCACCGGCCGGCCGCCCCTCAGAAGGGAGAAACGAGAACGGCCGCCAGGGCGGCGGCCGTCGAGTACATACGTGAGCACGGCCGCCGTCAGGCGGCCCACCACTGCTGGTGACACGTACGCGTAGTCATGGGCGTCAGGCTACGCCCCCGGGAGCCCGGCCGACAGCGAGTTGACACACCCCGAGGCCATACGTAGTGTTCTCCGGGTTGTCCGACGTGAGCGCCGACCTCGGTCGGTCCCCGGACAGCCATTCCGCAGGTAACCACCAACAATCGACGACCCGTCGTCGTGTCATTGGCATGCGTATTTGCGAAATGAGGAATCCGCGTTCGAAAGGGCGCTGGCCCCCGATTAGCTCGGGAGCCGGGAATCCGCTAAAGTCTCACTCGTCGGAACGGCCCAACAGCCGCGAAGGCAACTCCCGCTGACTGGGAATCAGGCCCGAAAGGATCTGATAGAGTCGGAACCGCCGGAAAGGGAAACGCGGAAGCGGAAACCTGGAAAGCACCGAGGAAATCGGACCGGAAAACGATCTGATAGAGTCGGAAACGCAAGACAGGCAAGACAGCAGGACCGAAGGGAAACTGCCCGGAGGAAAGCCTGAGTAGCAACTTGGGTGAGTACGAAGGAAGCGTCCGTTCCTTGAGAACTCAACAGCGTGCCAAAAATCAACGCCAGATATGTTGATACCCCGTCTCCAGCTTCTGCTGGGACGAGGTTCCTTTGAAGAAAACACAGCGAGGACGCTGTGAACCATCGGATCATTCCTCCGGTGGTTCCGCTCTCGTGTATGTGTGCACCCGATTACGGGTAAACATTCACGGAGAGTTTGATCCTGGCTCAGGACGAACGCTGGCGGCGTGCTTAACACATGCAAGTCGAACGATGAACCACTTCGGTGGGGATTAGTGGCGAACGGGTGAGTAACACGTGGGCAATCTGCCCTTCACTCTGGGACAAGCCCTGGAAACGGGGTCTAATACCGGATAATACTTTCTGCCTCCTGGCAGGGAGTTGAAAGCTCCGGCGGTGAAGGATGAGCCCGCGGCCTATCAGCTTGTTGGTGAGGTAACGGCTCACCAAGGCGACGACGGGTAGCCGGCCTGAGAGGGCGACCGGCCACACTGGGACTGAGACACGGCCCAGACTCCTACGGGAGGCAGCAGTGGGGAATATTGCACAATGGGCGAAAGCCTGATGCAGCGACGCCGCGTGAGGGATGACGGCCTTCGGGTTGTAAACCTCTTTCAGCAGGGAAGAAGCGAAAGTGACGGTACCTGCAGAAGAAGCGCCGGCTAACTACGTGCCAGCAGCCGCGGTAATACGTAGGGCGCGAGCGTTGTCCGGAATTATTGGGCGTAAAGAGCTCGTAGGCGGTCTGTCGCGTCGGATGTGAAAGCCCGGGGCTTAACCCCGGGTCTGCATTCGATACGGGCAGACTAGAGTGTGGTAGGGGAGATCGGAATTCCTGGTGTAGCGGTGAAATGCGCAGATATCAGGAGGAACACCGGTGGCGAAGGCGGATCTCTGGGCCATTACTGACGCTGAGGAGCGAAAGCGTGGGGAGCGAACAGGATTAGATACCCTGGTAGTCCACGCCGTAAACGGTGGGAACTAGGTGTTGGCGACATTCCACGTCGTCGGTGCCGCAGCTAACGCATTAAGTTCCCCGCCTGGGGAGTACGGCCGCAAGGCTAAAACTCAAAGGAATTGACGGGGGCCCGCACAAGCAGCGGAGCATGTGGCTTAATTCGACGCAACGCGAAGAACCTTACCAAGGCTTGACATACACCGGAAACGGCCAGAGATGGTCGCCCCCTTGTGGTCGGTGTACAGGTGGTGCATGGCTGTCGTCAGCTCGTGTCGTGAGATGTTGGGTTAAGTCCCGCAACGAGCGCAACCCTTGTTCTGTGTTGCCAGCATGCCCTTCGGGGTGATGGGGACTCACAGGAGACTGCCGGGGTCAACTCGGAGGAAGGTGGGGACGACGTCAAGTCATCATGCCCCTTATGTCTTGGGCTGCACACGTGCTACAATGGCAGGTACAATGAGCTGCGAAGCCGTGAGGCGGAGCGAATCTCAAAAAGCCTGTCTCAGTTCGGATTGGGGTCTGCAACTCGACCCCATGAAGTCGGAGTTGCTAGTAATCGCAGATCAGCATTGCTGCGGTGAATACGTTCCCGGGCCTTGTACACACCGCCCGTCACGTCACGAAAGTCGGTAACACCCGAAGCCGGTGGCCCAACCCCTTGTGGGAGGGAGCTGTCGAAGGTGGGACTGGCGATTGGGACGAAGTCGTAACAAGGTAGCCGTACCGGAAGGTGCGGCTGGATCACCTCCTTTCTAAGGAGCACTTCTCACCGATCCCTCCGGGGTGAGGTCAGAGGCCAGTTCATCAGCGAACGTCTGATGCTGGTTGCTCATGGGTGGAACGTTGATTATTCGGCATCGTCAGTCATCTCAGGCTGTGAGTACTGTCCTTCGGGGCGTGGAAAGCTGACCGGAGTGGCGAGGGTGCCGGGCACGCTGTTGGGTGTCTGAGGGAATGAATCCCCTCGACGCCGACCCCAGTGAACTCGTCTGTGAAGGCGGGGTGGTGGGTGGTTGGTCGTTGTTTGAGAACTGCACAGTGGACGCGAGCATCTGTGGCCAAGTTTTTAAGGGCGCACGGTGGATGCCTTGGCACCAGGAACCGATGAAGGACGTGGGAGGCCACGATAGGCCCCGGGGAGTCGTCAACCAGGCTTTGATCCGGGGGTGTCCGAATGGGGAAACCCGGCAGTCGTCATGGGCTGTCACCCTTGCCTGAACACATAGGGCAAGTGGAGGGAACGCGGGGAAGTGAAACATCTCAGTACCCGCAGGAAGAGAAAACAACCGTGATTCCGGGAGTAGTGGCGAGCGAAACCGGATGAGGCCAAACCGTATGCGTGTGAGACCCGGCAGGGGTTGCGTATACGGGGTTGTGGGATCTCTCTTTCACAGTCTGCCGGCTGTGAGGCGAGTCAGAAACCGTTGATGTAGGCGAAGGACATGCGAAAGGTCCGGCGTAGAGGGTAAGACCCCCGTAGCTGAAACATCAGCGGCTCGTTTGAGAGACACCCAAGTAGCACGGGGCCCGAGAAATCCCGTGTGAATCTGGCGGGACCACCCGCTAAGCCTAAATATTCCCTGGTGACCGATAGCGGATAGTACCGTGAGGGAATGGTGAAAAGTACCGCGGGAGCGGAGTGAAATAGTACCTGAAACCGTGTGCCTACAAGCCGTGGGAGCGTCGCACAAGGACTTGTCCTTGTGTCGTGACTGCGTGCCTTTTGAAGAATGAGCCTGCGAGTTTGCGGTGTGTTGCGAGGTTAACCCGGGTGGGGTAGCCGTAGCGAAAGCGAGTCCTAACAGGGCGTTTGAGTAGCACGCTCAAGACCCGAAGCGGAGTGATCTAGCCATGGGCAGGTTGAAGCGGAGGTAAGACTTCGTGGAGGACCGAACCCACCAGGGTTGAAAACCTGGGGGATGACCTGTGGTTAGGGGTGAAAGGCCAATCAAACTCCGTGATAGCTGGTTCTCCCCGAAATGCATTTAGGTGCAGCGTCGTGTGTTTCTTGCCGGAGGTAGAGCACTGGATAGGCGATGGGCCCTACCGGGTTACTGACCTTAGCCAAACTCCGAATGCCGGTAAGTGAGAGCGCGGCAGTGAGACTGTGGGGGATAAGCTCCATGGTCGAGAGGGAAACAGCCCAGAGCATCGACTAAGGCCCCTAAGCGTACGCTAAGTGGGAAAGGATGTGGAGTCGCAGAGACAACCAGGAGGTTGGCTTAGAAGCAGCCACCCTTGAAAGAGTGCGTAATAGCTCACTGGTCTAGTGATTCCGCGCCGACAATGTAGCGGGGCTCAAGCGTACCGCCGAAGTCGTGTCATTCCAGCAGATACCCCCAACGGGGGCTGGGATGGGTAGGGGAGCGTCGTGTGCCGGGTGAAGCAGCCGCGGAAGCGAGTTGTGGACGGTTCACGAGTGAGAATGCAGGCATGAGTAGCGATACAAACGTGAGAAACGTTTGCGCCGATTGACCAAGGGTTCCTGGGTCAAGCTGATCTGCCCAGGGTAAGTCGGGACCTAAGGCGAGGCCGACAGGCGTAGTCGATGGATAACCGGTTGATATTCCGGTACCCGCTGTGAAGCGTCAAACACTGAACCAGGCGATGCTAAGTCCGTGAAGCCGCCCCGGAGCCTTCGGGCAAAGGGGAGTGGTGGAGCCGACGGACCAGACTTGCAGTAGGTGAGTGATGGGGTGACGCAGGAAGGTAGTCCATCCCGGGCGGTGGTTGTCCCGGGGTAAGGGTGTAGGCCGTGCGATAGGTAAATCCGTCGTACATGGAGGCTGAGACCTGATGCCGAGCCGATTGTGGTGAAGTGGATGATCCTATGCTGTCGAGAAAAGCCTCTAGCGAGTTTTATGGCGGCCCGTACCCTAAACCGACTCAGGTGGTCTGGTAGAGAATACCGAGGCGTTCGGGTGAACTATGGTTAAGGAACTCGGCAAAATGCCCCCGTAACTTCGGGAGAAGGGGGGCCATCACTGGTGATAGCATTTTCTGCTTGAGCTGGGGGTGGCCGCAGAGACCAGCGAGAAGCGACTGTTTACTAAAAACACAGGTCCGTGCGAAGCCGTAAGGCGATGTATACGGACTGACGCCTGCCCGGTGCTGGAACGTTAAGGGGACCGGTTAGTCAGGATTCGTCTTGGCGAAGCTGAGAACTTAAGCGCCAGTAAACGGCGGTGGTAACTATAACCATCCTAAGGTAGCGAAATTCCTTGTCGGGTAAGTTCCGACCTGCACGAATGGCGTAACGACTTCTCGACTGTCTCAACCATAGGCCCGGTGAAATTGCACTACGAGTAAAGATGCTCGTTTCGCGCAGCAGGACGGAAAGACCCCGGGACCTTTACTACAGTTTGATATTGGTGTTCGGTTCGGCTTGTGTAGGATAGCTGGGAGACTGTGAAGCTCGGACGCCAGTTCGGGTGGAGTCGTCGTTGAAATACCAGTCTGGTCGTGCTGGATGTCTAACCCGGGTCCGTGATCCGGATCGGGGACAGTGTCTGATGGGTAGTTTAACTGGGGCGGTTGCCTCCCAAAGGGTAACGGAGGCGCCCAAAGGTTCCCTCAGCCTGGTTGGCAATCAGGTGGTGAGTGTAAGTGCACAAGGGAGCTTGACTGTGAGACCGACGGGTCGAGCAGGGACGAAAGTCGGGACTAGTGATCCGGCGGTGGCTTGTGGAAGCGCCGTCGCTCAACGGATAAAAGGTACCCCGGGGATAACAGGCTGATCTTCCCCAAGAGTCCATATCGACGGGATGGTTTGGCACCTCGATGTCGGCTCGTCGCATCCTGGGGCTGGAGTCGGTCCCAAGGGTTGGGCTGTTCGCCCATTAAAGCGGTACGCGAGCTGGGTTTAGAACGTCGTGAGACAGTTCGGTCCCTATCCGCTGCGCGCGCAGGAATATTGAGAAGGGCTGTCCCTAGTACGAGAGGACCGGGACGGACGAACCTCTGGTGTGCCAGTTGTTCTGCCAAGGGCATGGCTGGTTGGCTACGTTCGGGAGGGATAACCGCTGAAAGCATCTAAGCGGGAAGCCTGCTTCGAGATGAGTATTCCCACCCACTTGATGGGGTAAGGCTCCCAGTAGACGACTGGGTTGATAGGCCAGATATGGAAGCCTGGTAACGGGTGGAGTTGACTGGTACTAATAGGCCGAGGGCTTGTCCTCAGTTGCTCGCGTCCACTGTGTTGGTTCTGAAACCACGAACAACCCCGCCCAGGGCCACTGGGTGGTGCGGTTGAGTGTTTCATAGTGTTTCGGTGGTCATAGCGTGAGGGAAACGCCCGGTTACATTCCGAACCCGGAAGCTAAGCCTTACAGCGCCGATGGTACTGCAGGGGGGACCCTGTGGGAGAGTAGGACGCCGCCGAACAAATATTGCGAAAGGCCCACACCTTATGGTGTGGGCCTTTTTTGCGTGTGCGCCCAGCATGGGCGGTTGCTTGGGGGTGGAAGTCCCCTGGGGGAAGAGGTGGTGCTAACCCCGAGCCGGAGGCAAGGGCGTCATCGTGAGGTGGGGTCTGGAGGAAGCCCGAGGCGAGACCTGGGTACCGAGGAACACGAACCGTGTATGAGGCGTACTGGTCGGGTGAGCCTGCACGCGAAGGTGAAGCCCGTCACTGCCAAGAAGGCCAGTGCGTAGACGCGGCGGGGATCCAGGGACAGTGATCGTTCTTACCTGGGGAGATCTGTCCGGGTGTCGGTTGTGCTGAAGATGTCGCCGCGCCGACGGTCCGTGCTGGAAGGTGCGGGCTGACCGGGCAGAAGTCAGCAGAGGCCGTAGTACCAGCCGGGATGGGCACGGTGGCTGGGAAGGGCTGAACATCGAGTGGAACGGGTGATGTGGTGGTTGCTCGTGCTGGTCACAGGGACCGCAGCAACACTGCTTCGGCGGTGCCGCGGGGGGAGGAGCCGGTGCATCCGGCGGAGCCCACGGCGGAGCGTAGTGGCCGGTCGGCGCACTCCACGGAGGACGTTCACCGCGAACAGCGTTCCTCGCTTTGGGAGTTGATGCTCTCGAAGGAGAACCTGCTCGCGGCGCTCAACCGTGTCGAGGTGAACCGGGGTGCTCCCGGGGTGGACGGTATGACCACGGCCGAACTCAGGCCGTGGATCGCGGTGCACTGGCCCGGGGTCCGGGCCGAACTCGATGCGGGCATCTACCGGCCGGCGCCGGTCCGTCAGGTGATCATCCCGAAGCCTGGCGGCGGTGAGCGGATGCTGGGGGTGCCGCGGGTGCTGGACCGCTTGATCCAGCAGGCCGTCGCGCAGGTGCTCGTGCCCATTTTCGACCCTGGTTTTTCGGGGTCGTCCTTCGGGTTCCGTCCCGGCCGGTCCGCCCATCAGGCGGTCAGGGTCGCGCGGCGTGCCATCGAGGACGGCAACCGGTGGGTCGTGGACCTTGATCTGGACCGGTTCTTCGACCGGGTCCAGCACGATGTCCTGATGGCACGGGTCGCGCGCAAGGTCACTGACCGCAGGGTCCTGAAGCTGGTTCGCAGGTATCTGGAAGCCGGGGTCATGGTGGACGGCGTGAAGACGCCGGGCAGGGAGGGGACCCCGCAGGGCTCCCCGCTCTCGCCCGTCCTGTCGAACATCATGCTCGACGACCTGGACCGGGAACTGTTCAGGCGCGGTCACCGGTTCGCACGTTACGCCGACGATCTGCGGATCTTCGTGCGGAGCAGGCGGGCTGCTCAGAGGGTGCTCGACTCGGTCACGGCCGTGGTCGAGCAGCGGCTGAAACTGAAGGTCAACCGGGTGAAGTCGAAGGTGGTCCCAGCTTCCGTCATGACGATGCTGGGGTTCGGCTTCTACTTTGTCCGGGGTGGGAAGGTCAGGGTCCGGGTCGACCCGAAGGCGGTCGAACGCCTGAAGGTTCGGCTCAAGGAGCTGACCTCGCGCCGGTGGAGCGTTGCGATGGCTGACCGCATCGCGCAGATCAACCGCTTCACCACAGGCTGGATGGGCTACTTCCAGCTCGCGGACACTCCCAAGGTGTTCCAGGAGCTGGACAAGTGGTTCCGTCGCAGGATGCGGCAGATCCGCTGGAAGGAATGGAAACGGTACGCGACCAGACGTCGTAACCTGCGGGCGCTCGGGATCGGTGAGCGTGATGCTCGGGAATGGGCGGCCAGCAGCAAAGGCTACTGGCGGGTCGCGAAGTCACCTGTTCTGGACAGGGCACTGCCCATCTCCTACTGGGACGACCTGGGCCTGAAGATGCTCAAGCCGACCTGGCAACGGTTGAGACCAGCTTGGTGAACCGCCGGATGCGTGACCCGCATGTCCGGTGGTGTGGGAGGAGGGACGGGCGACCCGTCCCTCCTACCCGATTGAGGGCCGTTGAGGGCCGTTGAGGCCCTTCGGGGTCGATTAGGGTCGAGTCATGCGCTATGACCTCGTGATCTTCGACAATGACGGTGTTCTCGTCGACAGCGAGCCGATATCCAACCGCCACCTCGCCGCGTACCTCACCGAACTCGGTCACCCGACCTCGTACGAGGAATCCATCCGGGACTACATGGGGTCGGCCATGCACCGGATTCACGAACTCGTCCTGGAGCGGACCGGCGAGACGCTGCCGGCGGACTTCGACGAGGTCTTCCATCAGCGGGTCTTCGCCGCGTTCGAGCGGGAGTTGGAGCCCGTACCGGGGGTGGTCCCGGTGCTGGAGAAGCTCGTCGCGGACGAGGTGCCGTACTGCGTGGCCTCGTCCGGGAGCCATGAGCGGATCCGGGTGGGGCATCGGAAGACCGGGCTCGACCGGTGGTTCGGGGACGGGCTCGTGTTCAGTTCGCAGGATGTGGGGCGGGGGAAGCCGGCGCCGGATCTCTTCCTGCACGCGGCCGAGCGGATGGGGGTCGCGCCGGAGAGGTGTGTCGTCGTCGAGGACAGTCCCCTCGGTGTGCGGGCCGGGCTCGCCGCCGGGATGGAGGTGTACGGGTTCACGGCGATGACGCCCGCCGGGAAGCTGTCCGGAGCCAGGGGGTACTTTTCGGACATGGGGGAGCTGCTCGACCTGCTCGCCTGAGGCTGCCCGACCCGCTTAGTTGAGCAGTATTCAACTTCCTCTACCCATGGGTAGGTCGTGCCCCCTAATGTGCCGCCATGACAGATGTGCTGCGGCGCGGTAGGGCCGCGTTGGCGTTCAGCTTCTTCGCTCAGGGCGTCGCCTTCGCGCTGCTCGTGACGCGGATTCCGGCCATTCAGGACCGGTACGGGGTCTCCGACGGGCTGCTCCCGCTCTTCCTCGCCGCCGTGCCGATCCTCGCCGGGGTCGGCAGTGTCTGCACCGAGCACCTCGTGAAGAAGGTGCCGCCGAGCCTGGTGCTGCGGTGGTCCCAGCCCGTGGTGCTCCTGGCGCTGCTCGGGGTGGGGGCCGGTGAACAGATGGTCGTGCTCGGGGCAGCGCTGGCCGCCTTCGGGCTGGCGGTCGGGGCGCTCGACGCGTCGATGAACATGCTCGGGGTCAGTCTGCAGCGGGCGTACGGGCGGAGCATCATGCTCGGCTTCCACGCCGTGTACAGCCTGGGCGGGATAGCCGGGGCCTCGCTGGCGTGGGTCGGGGCGCACTGGGATCTGGCGCTGGTGGTGTCGTATCTACCGGTGGTGGTCGTGCTCCTGCCGGCCGTGCTGGTCGGGAGCCGGTGGTACGTCGACGCGGAGCCCACCGAGGAGAGGAAGGAAGAGGACACCCTCCAGGCCGGGCCGGGCGCGGGTGGAGCCGTCGCCTTCAAGTTGCTGCTGCCGCTCTGTCTGGTGATGTGCTTCGCGTACATCGGGGACTCGACCGTCTCCAACTGGAGCGCCAAGTATCTGCAGGACGTGCTCGGGAGCAGTGAGCAGCTGGCGACCGTGCCCTACAACGTCTATATGGTCACCACGTTGATCGGGCGGTCCCTCGGGGACTTCGGGGTGCGGCGGTTCGGGGCCGTGGCCGTCGTACGGGCCGGTGCCGTGGTCGCGGCCGTCGGGTTCGCCGTGGTCGCGGGGGCGCCGGGGGCCTGGGTCGGGATGCTCGGGTTCACGCTGCTGGGACTCGGGCTGTGTGTGCTGGTGCCGCAGACGTTCGCGGCTGCCGGGAGGCTGTTCCCGGGGGCTTCGGACGCGGCCGTCGCCCGGCTGAACATCTTCAACTATGTCGGGTTCTTGATCGGTTCCCCGTTGGTCGGGGCGCTGGGGGACCTGTGGAGCTACCGCGGGGCGATGCTCGTACCGATGGTGTTGGTGCTGGTGACGTTGGTGTACGCCCGGTCGTTCGAGACTCAACCGGACAGATACGGTGGCGGGCATGAGCGGCCGCGCACAGCTGATGTGGGACGAGGCAGTAACGGGCTATGACTTCGGGCCGGACCATCCGATGGATCCGGTCCGGCTGGCACTGACCCGGAGCCTCGTGAGTGCCTTCGGGCTCGACCGGGAGATGGACGTCGTCTCGGCCAAGCCCGCGGGGGAGTCGACCCTGCGGCTCGTGCATCGCGAGGACTATGTGGCGGCGGTCAAGGCCGCCTCGGCCGACCCCCGGGGCGCGGACACGGCGTACGGGCTGGGGACCGTGGACGATCCGGCGTTCGCCGGGATGCACGAGGTGTCCGCGTTGATCGCGGGGCAGTCGGTGGCGGCGGCGGAGGCCGTGTGGCGGGGGGACGCGCTGCACGCGGTGAACTTCGCGGGCGGGCTGCACCACGCGATGCCCGGGGGCGCTTCGGGGTTCTGCATCTACAACGACGCCTCCATCGCCATCGCCCGGCTGCTGGAGCTGGGAGCCGAGCGGGTCGCGTACGTGGATGTCGACGTGCACCACGGGGACGGGGTGCAGGCCGCGTTCTGGGAGGACCCGCGGGTTCTGACGATCTCGCTGCACGAGCATCCCCGGACCCTGTTCCCGCAGACCGGTTGGCCGGAGGAGACCGGAGCCCCGTCCGGTGCGGAGGGGTCGGCCGTGAACGTGGCGCTGCCGGCGGGCACCGGGGACGCCGGGTGGCTGCGGGCGTTCCACGCGGTGGTGCCCGAACTGCTCGCCGATTTCCGGCCGCAGGTGCTGGTGACCCAGCACGGGGCCGATACGCACTTCGAGGATCCGTTGGCGCATCTCGCGGTGTCGCTGGACGCGCAGCGGGCCGTGCAGGTGGCTCTGCACGAGCTGGCCCATGAGCACGCGGACGGGCGGTGGGTCGCGCTCGGTGGGGGCGGGTACGCGGTGGTCGAGGTCGTGCCCCGGTCGTGGACGCATCTGGTGGCGATCGCGGCGGGGCGGGAGATCGCGCCGGAGACGGTGATTCCCGAGGAGTGGCGGCAGCGGGTGTTCGCTCTGACGCGGCAGTTGGGGCCGGCGCGGATGACCGATGGGCGGTGGCCCGTGGCCTGGGCCGACTGGGACGCGGGGTACGACCCCGCGGATCGGTTGGATCAGGCGGTGCTGGCTGCTCGGAAGGCCGTGTTTCCGTTGCGGGGGTTGTTGGCCTAGGGGGCCCTGGGGGTTCTCGACTCCCGTCAAGGATTCGGTGCTCCGGCCCGGACCCCGTTCGCGCAGTTCCCCGCGCCCCTGAATGACTAGGCCAACTGTGTGGTGGGGCGGCGTTCTGCGGGTTGTGGGAGAGGCGCTGCGTCAGCATCGGGGGGTGGTGAGTGGTGGGGTGTTGCGGGAGCAGCTCGTGGCTTTCGGGTTGGCGGGGAGGGTGGCCACCGCCCGGGAAGCGAGTCTGCGGAGTTATCGGTTGTTCGCCGCTAGGGATCCTCGGTTTTTGATCGGGATTGATCCGGAGATGACTTGGCGGCAGCGCGATGTGCTCGGATTGATGGCGGAGAAGTGTGGGGTTTCGGCCGATCCGCTCTGTGCGTCAGGGCAGGATGTGATTGATCCGGAGCTGACGATGAGGGCGCTGGACCGGTTCGCGGATCGGGTCGCGGCCGTCGCTCACCGTGGCGGGCCGGTGCTCCTCGGGACCGGACATCCGCATCGTCTGATCGGCTTCTACGGCGCGTTGGCGGACGCTTTGTCGGCGGCGGGGTGTGAGGTTCTCACCCCCGCGAGGGGTAGACGTGTCGACATAACGACCCGGTTCGGTCTACGCACGTACAACCTCGACTACGTACGAGGTGTCGCCGTCGTCCGGGAGGCGACCGCTCTGCGCTCCGGTTGTGCGACCGGCGTGCACACGCATTCACCGCTGCCGGTTCGGACGGTTCTGGCGGCTGCCGCGGAGGCCGGCGGGCCGCTCCCGGAACTCGTGGTGGGAGACCACGGATGGGTCTGCGGGGCAGGTCAGCTGGGGTTCGAGGCCATCGGGCTCGCCGATACGGACGATCCCGCGCTCTTCGTGGGGGAGGCGGAGGGGCGGGTGTCCGTCGTCGTTCCACTTGATGACGGTGTGCGGTCTGATTACTACCGACCGCTGACCCGCTACGTACTCAATCGGGCGTGTCTGTCACAGTAGGCCGCCGATGGCATCCCCTCTTCCCCACTCGCATCACCCGCCCCTACATTGGGGAGTGAGCACGCAACGACGAAGAGTCACCGGAAGGGGAAGCCGGTGGCCGTCGAGTGCGGAAGGTTCAGGTGTGTCATGGCTGCAGCTGGCGAGAGGCCTCTGAACGAGGTTCAGTTCCTGACCGTGGCGGAAGTCGCCTCGGTGATGCGAGTGTCCAAGATGACCGTGTACCGCTTGGTGCACAGCGGTCATCTGCCGGCGATCCGGGTGGGCAGGTCCTTCCGGGTGCCGGAGCAAGCGGTACACGAGTACCTCCGCGAGAGTTATGTGGGGGTGGAGACGGCCTGACGGCCACCGGGGCCGAGGGGCTCCCGGAGGCCCTGCGGGACTTCCGGGATACCCCCGGTTCCCCCTCGATTACGACCTCAGCGCTCGGACGGGTAGGCTAGCCCCTCGTAGGTCGTATGGGCCCATGGCGCCCAAACGCCGAGTGATGAGAAGTGAGCGAGGGTAGTCGTGGGCTCTGTTATCAAGAAGCGGCGCAAGCGGATGGCTAAGAAGAAGCACCGCAAGCTGCTCAAGCGCACCCGCGTTCAGCGTCGCAACAAGAAGTAAGGCGGTCCGGCCCCCGAATCGGGGGTCCTGGCCGGCCCCCCTCGCGTAAGGGGGCCGAACGCCTTGCTTTCTTGCGCGAGCGCTGTTGAGAGCGCGTTTTGCGACCCCCCACCGAATGCGGTGGGGGGTCGCGGTGTTTTCGCCGGTCGGCGCATTCGTCGGTCATTCACGGGGGCGCGGTCACCACAGCGCAACATCCAACCGCTAACGTGGCCGCACACGGGGAACACGGGGGACGCGGCAGGGTACGAGCAGAGTTACGCCTATGTGAGCCGATGTCTGGAAGGAAGGCGCTGATCTTGGGGAAGGTCGTGCTCGTCACCGGTGTGGCCCGTCAGCTGGGAGGCCGGTTCGTGCGGCGGATCCAGCGTGACCCGCAGGTCGACCGGGTCATCGCGGTGGACGCGGTGCCGCCGGGACACCATCTGGGCGGCGCGGACTTCGTCCAGGCCGACATCAGGCAGCCCGCCATAGCCCGACTGCTGGCCGAGTACAACGTGGACACCGTGGTGCACATGGATGTCACGGGCACCCCGCTGGGCAGCGGGGGCCGGGCCACGCTGAAGGAGACCAATGTCATCGGCACCATGCAGCTGCTCGGTGCCTGTCAGAAGTCACCTCTGATCAAACGTCTCGTGGTCAAGTCCAGCACCAACGTCTACGGCTCCGCGCCGCGCGACCCGGCCGTGTTCACCGAGACCACCCCGCCCAAGTCGCTGCCCAGCGGCGGCTTCGCCAAGGACACCGTCGAGGTCGAGGGATACGTCCGCGGCTTCGCCCGGCGGCGGCCCGATGTGGCCGTGTGCGTGCTGCGGTTCGCCAACATCCTCGGGCCGAGCGCCGATTCACCGCTCGCCTCGTACTTCTCGCTGCCGGTGCTGCCGACCGTGCTGGGCTACGACCCGCGGCTGCAGTTCGTGCACGAGGACGATGTGATCGAGGTGCTGCGGATCGCCTCGCACGATCCGGAGCGGGGCACCCTCAACAGCGGCACGTTCAACATCGCGGGCGACGGCGTCCTGCTGCTCTCCCAGTGCGCGCGGCGCCTCGGCCGGCCGACGGTGCCGCTGCTGATGCCCGCGGTCAGCTGGGTCGGCTCCATGGTCCGCACGCTCGGCGTCACCGACTTCTCGCCGGAGCAGCTGCGGCTGCTGACCCACGGGCGGGTCGTGTCGACGAACCAGATGCGCGAGACCCTGGGCTACCGGGCCCGGTACACGACCGCGGAGACGTTCGCGGACTTCGCGCGCAGCAGGGGCCCCGGGCTCCTGCCCCCGGAGGCCCTCGCCGGGGCCATCGACCGGATCGCCGCCCTGCCCGTGCCGACGCCGGGCGGCGGCCACCCCCCGACGCAGAGCGCCAACCAGCTTTAACCGAGGAGCGCATCGACGATGGCGGATGCCAAGGTCATTCCGTTCGACGACGACCGGACGCGCGGGGGCGCCGTGCAGCGCCCGCCGCGCCGCCGGAGTACGGGGAGCCGGCGCAAGGGCGAGAACGCGGTCGTCCGGGAAGCCGGTGAGGTCCAGGCCCTCCCCGGACTGCCGACCAGCACGGATGATGTCCCTGTGACACGGGAGAAGCCGGAGCCGCCCCAGGAGGCCGCCGAGGCACAGGACGGCGGCGCGCTGGAGCGACGGATCGCGGGCGGGCTCGCGTTCCTGCGCAAGCGGCTCACCGGAGACTACGAGGTCGACGACTTCGGCTACGACGCCGAACTCACCGACCAGGTGCTGATGTCCCTGCTGCGGCCGGTGTACGAGAAGTACTTCCGGGTCGAGGTGAAGGGCATCGAGAACATCCCGACGGACGGTGGCGCGCTGATCGTCGCCAACCACTCGGGGACACTGCCGTTGGACGGCCTGATGATGCAGGTCGCCGTGCACGACAACCACCCCACCGGGCGCCATCTGCGGCTGCTCGCGGCGGACCTGGTGTTCATGCTGCCGGTGGTCAACGAACTGGCGCGCAAGCTCGGTCACACCCTCGCCTGCGCGGAGGACGCCTCTCGGCTGTTGCAGCAGGGTGAGCTGGTCGGGGTCATGCCGGAGGGCTTCAAGGGGCTCGGCAAGCCGTTCGGGGACCGCTACAAGCTGCAGCGGTTCGGGCGGGGAGGCTTCGTCTCCACCGCGCTGCGGGCCGGTACGCCGATCATTCCGTGCTCGATCGTGGGCGCGGAGGAGATCTATCCGATGATCGGCGACTCCAAGACGCTGGCCCGACTCCTCGGCTTCCCGTACTTCCCGATCACACCGACGTTCCCGTGGCTCGGGCCGCTCGGGGCGGTGCCGTTGCCGACGAAGTGGACGATCCAGTTCGGTGAGCCGATTCCCACCGACGGCTATCCACCCGAGGCCGCCGAGGACCCGATGCTGATGTTCAACCTGACGGACCAGGTACGGGAGCAGATTCAGCACACGCTGTACAAGTTGTTGGTGCAGCGGCGGTCGGTGTTCTTCTGACGGCTGGCGGTCGGCCGAGCGGTTACCGCGTACGACGGTGGGGGCGCCCTTCTTCGAGAAGGGCGCCCCCACCGTCGTATCAGGTCAGTTGTCGGTGTCGCCGTCGATGCCCAGGCCGGGGAGGAGGCCCGGGAGGAGGGGTGGGAGGGTGACGTCGGGGTCCGCGGGTGGGGTGGACTTGCCGGTGGACGGGGAGGAGCTGGTGGTGTCGTCCTGGGGCGGGTTCAGGAGGTCGCCGGCGGTGCCGCCGACGAGGCCCTCGCCGCCGCTCTCCGCGTTCGAGGCGGAGGGCTTGGGTTTGCCGCCGGTGTCCTGGCTGCCGGTGGCGGAGCCGCCGGTGGCGCTCGGGGCCGGGCGGTGGCCGGGATCCGTGGTGCCGGGGGTGCCGGAGCCCGTGGAGCGCTGCTTGCCGTCGCCGCCCTGGGCGGGGGGCTGCGGCAGGAGCGACGAGTGCGGGGCGACCTCGTCGTCTATGGCGTCGAAGACCGACGAGACCTGCTGACTCACGTCCCCGAGCTGCACGGGCAGCCGGTCGCGGAGCGCGCCCCAGGTCTCGCGGTGGGACCGGGAGAAGGCCGAGAGGGCCTGGATGGGGCCCAGGGACTCCGGATCTCGCTCGAAGGCCTCGTGGAGCAGCCGGTGGCCCTCGGAGGCGTCGTGCCGCATCCCGCTGAGGGCGCGGCGGATCTCGCCGAGGGACTCGTGGTCGAGGTGTCCGCCCCGGCCGCGCTCCATGAGCCGGCGGGCCTCGCCGAGCCGGGTGGACGCCTGGTCCAGATAGAGCCGGCCCCGGTCGTCGCTGTCGTCGGCCAGGGTGAGCTTCACGTCCTCGATGCCGCGCTTGAGGCCGTAGAGCGAGTCACCGGGCAGGGCGTCCGAGCTGGCGGCGGCCACCCCGCCGAAGGCGCTCGCGGCCACCCCGACGCTGAGCCCGCCCGCGGCGAGCCCCTTCGTCAGCCGGGACCGCGGTCGCAATTTGCCCAGCGGGCTTGCCCGGTGCGCGCCCCGCGCCCTGCCCGCACGCTGTTCGGGCACCGAAGGGTCCGACGCCTCGCGCCCCGGCAGTGTGCCGTCCCGCAGCATGGCCTCCATCGCGGCCACCAACTGGGCGCGATGGACGACCTTCACCTCGGGGTCGAGCACTGGCTTGGGCAGCTCGTCGAGACCGGTGGTGAGGGCCAACAGACGGCCCTGCTCGGTCCCTCGCGCTGCCGGAGCCGGTGCCGATCCCTCGGGCTGCTCGGCCGCCGTGCCCCGGTCGGACAGCTCCTCCAGGGCCTGGGCGAAGGCGTTCGCCCGCCGGTGCGCCGATACGTTCGCGATCACTGGCGGCACCTCCTCTCGTCATGACGGTCGACTCCCCAGGGGGTCCTGAGGGTTGCACGTCCCCGACCGTCACACGATCGAGTGATCGGTGTCGGCCAGGCGCGACCACAGGGAGCCTGTATCCCGCACAACGAGCGGCGCGGCACTTGGGTTACGGACGACGGATGATCCGACGAGGAAGTCAACGGACTTCGACAGAGGGTGAGTTGGGCATCGCGGAGCGTGGGCGATCGATGGGCGATCGATGGGCGATCGATGGGCGATCGATGGGCGATCGATGGGTGATCGATGGGTGATCGAGGCGCTCGGCGGGCCGGCGGCTCAGCGGTGGTGGTCCCGGTCGGCGGGGTTCAGCGGGCGTCGTCCGGGAGCAGACGGGCGAGGGTGCGGACCGCGCGGTACTGGAGGGTCTTGATCGCGCCCTCGTTCTTCCCCATGACACGGGCGGTCTCGGCGACGGAGAGGCCCTGGAGGAAGCGGAGGGTGACGCACTCCTGCTGCTGGGGATTGAGGCGGCGTACGGCCTCCAGGAGCGCGGCGTTGGAGAGGGACTCCAGGACGGAGTCCTCGGGAGAGCGCTCGACCTCGTTGGCGTCGAGCATCTCGCCGGTGGTGACCTCCAGACGGAAACGGCTGGACTTGAAGTGGTCGGCCACCAGGTTGCGGGCGATCGTCACCAGCCAGGCGCCGAAGTCACGGCCCTGCCAGGTGAACGTGCCGATGCGGCGCAGGGCGCGCAGGAACGTCTCGCTGGTGAGGTCCTCGGCGGTCGCCTTGCCGCCGACGCGGTAGTAGATGTAGCGGTAGACGGTGTCGCTGTACTGGTCGTACAGGCGACCGAAGGCGTCGGCCTCGCCGGACTGGGCGCGTTCGACGAGGTCCATCATGCGGGCGCTGTCGCTGTCCGCGGCGGGACGGCGGGTGGTCGTGGCGGTGGATCCCGAACGGCCTCGTCTGCCCACCGCCGCGCTGCCGTCGGCCAGTGCGTAGCACGGGCCGACGGGCGCGGCGGAGGTGGCGAGGGCGGGGACGGCGTACGCGGTGGGGACGAAGCCGCGCAACAGTTGGTTGACCGTCGCGCGCAGCGTAGCCAGGCCCGAGGCGTCAACCCCGACGTGTGGGTACACGGGACTCCCAGAGGCAGAGCTTCCATCACGTGCAGTGCGGAACCTTTCACCCGTCGTAGCGACGGAGGGGTACCGGTTTGCGTTTGAGGAGAATAACGCTTCGTGCAGGCACTGCTACACCCAGTTGCTCAAATCATCGATTACGTCGCTTCTGTTACGTATTGGAGGCTGCTCAAGTGCCGTGCTGTGATCGATTGTTGATCGATCCGGTTCGTCTTCCGCCTGGGTGCGGGGCGTGTTGTGGTCGGGTGCGGAGGGCGGGACTGAGAGGGGTGGAGTGGGGGTAGGACGGCTGGAATGCCGGGTGGCGGGCCGGACGCGGGAACGCCGGAGGGGCCGGGAAACCCGGCCCCTCCGGCGTTCGAGAAACGATCAGCCGTTCAGCGGCGGCGACGGTGCAACGCGATCGCGGCGGCCGTGCCGCCGGCCACCGCGCCGACGCCCGCCGCGGCGGGCAGACCGACCTTCGCGGCCTTGCGGGCGGTGCGGTAGTCGCGCAGTCGCCAGTCCATGTCGCGGGCGTGCCTGCGGAGTTTGCTGTCGGGGTTGATGGCGTACGGATGGCCCACCAGCGACAGCATCGGGATGTCGTTGTGGGAGTCGCTGTACGCGGCGCAGCGGGAGAGGTCGAGATCCTCGGCGGCGGCCAGGGCGCGGACGGCCTCGGCCTTCGCGGGGCCGTGCAGCGGCTCGCCGACCAGCCTGCCGGTGTAGACGCCGTCGACGGACTCGGCGACCGTGCCGAGCGCGCCGGTCAGGCCGAGGCGGCGGGCGATCACCTGGGCGATCTCCACGGGCGCGGCCGTGACCAGCCAGACCTTCTGCCCGGCGTCGAGGTGGGCCTGGGCCAGGGCGCGGGTGCCCGGCCAGATGCGCTCGGCCATGTACTCGTCGTAGATCTCCTCGCCGATGATCGTCAGTTCGGCGACGCGATGGCCCTGGACGATGGAGAGCGCGGAGTTCTGGGCGTCCTGCATGTGCTCGGGGTCCTCGGACCCCGCCAGCCTGAACCAGGCCTGCTGCCAGGCGAATCGGGCGAGGTCGCGGGTCTCGAAGAACTTCCGCTTGTACAGGCCCCGGCCGAAGTGGAAGAGCGAGGCGCCCTGCATGACGGTGTTGTCGAGATCGAAGAACGCGGCGGCCCTGTCGTCGCCGAGGACCGGGAATTCCGGTTCCTGGGCGGCGGTGTCGGGCGCGGGGGAGATGTCCTCCAACTCCTGGGAGGACTTGCGCGCTGCCTCCGCAGAGGCCTCGCCTGCCAAAACGCTCCGCGCCGTGGCGGAGCGCCTACGGGGAGTGAGCCATCCGAGAGCGGCCATGTCGTGAGCATAGCCAGTCTGTTCGGTGGTTCCGGAGTCGAGAGGTTTGCGGGCTGTGAACTCTCCGCGACCGTGTCGTTAAAGAAGCGATGTGGGCGGCGTGTCCGGATGCCGAAGAGGGGCGAACCGGTGGGGAAAAGGGCAGGTCGTGTGCTTCATGGTGAGGAAGAGGTGTGGAGATCCGGTGCGGAGCGACAATGGCCGACATGAGTGCCATGTTCCGGCGGACGCCGAAGAATTCCGGTGAGCGGCTCGTCACACTGATCGGAAAACCCGGGTGCCATCTGTGCGACGACGCGGAGGCGGTGATCGGGAAGGTCTGCGGTGAGCTGGGCGTTCCCTGGGAGAAGAAGGACATCACCGAGGACGCGGAACTGCACCGGCGGTACTGGGAGCAGATTCCGGTGGTCCTGGTGGACGGCGCTCAGCACACGTTCTGGCGGGTGAACGAGGAGCGTCTTCGCAAAGCGCTCTCGTAGTGGTGGGTCGTGGTCACCCGAGTTGTGACCTGACCGGCCAGTCCAAGTGGTCCCAAAAGTCGCTTAGGATCGATGGGCTGGTTGGTCTCGGGGGCGGGATTCGTGAGGAGAGTGTGCGGTTTTGCCCCCGTTGTGCAAGGCGTCAGATGCGGAACGAAGGCACGCGTGTGCCGGTTCCGTACATGTGCGTCGTGTGTGCGTGACCCCGGTCACGTTGGCCGGGCAAATCGGACACCATCTTTGTGCACGCGTTCACAAAGACATAGCCTGCTGTCGACGGGGCGGTCTGGGGACGCATGACCGCCCGCAGCCCCGCTCTACCCGCAGGAGCACCGTGGCAACTGGCCGAACTCACCGACCGGCGACCCGTAGCCGAGGGATTCCCGAGGCCACCGTCGCCAGGCTTCCGCTGTACCTCCGTGCCCTGACCGCGCTGTCCGAGCGTTCGGTACCCACCGTTTCATCCGAGGAACTGGCCGCCGCCGCGGGGGTCAACTCCGCGAAGCTGCGCAAGGACTTCTCCTACCTGGGCTCGTACGGAACACGGGGTGTGGGGTACGACGTCGAGTATCTCGTCTACCAGATCTCGCGTGAGCTGGGGCTCACCCAGGACTGGCCGGTCGTGATCGTCGGAATCGGCAATCTCGGCGCCGCGCTGGCCAATTACGGTGGATTCGCCTCCCGTGGATTCCGGGTGGCCGCGTTGATAGACGCCGATCCGGCTATGGCCGGGAAGCCCGTCGCGGGTATTCCGGTCCAGCACTCGGACGAGCTGGAAAAGATCATCGAGGAGAACGGCGTGTCCATCGGGGTGATCGCCACTCCCGCCGGTGCCGCCCAGCCCGTGTGCGACCGGCTGGTAGCCGCCGGGGTCACCTCGATCCTGAACTTCGCGCCGACCGTGCTGACCGTGCCGGACGGCGTCGACGTCCGCAAGGTGGACCTCTCGATCGAGCTGCAGATCCTCGCCTTCCACGAGCAGCGCAAGGCCGGCGAGGAGGCCGCGGCCGAGGCCGGTGCCGTACCGCCGGCTCCCGAGGAGTCCGGGAAAGGGCCCGACGGGGATGTCCCCGCCGTGATGCCGGCATGAGTCTTCTGGTCGTCGGACTGAGCCACCGCAGCGCTCCGGTGAGCGTGCTGGAGCGGGCCGCGCTCTCCCTGGACGCGCAGATCAAGTTGCTTCAGGACACGGTCGCCGCCGAGCCGACCGCCGAGGCCGCCGTCCTCGCCACCTGCAACCGCATCGAGCTGTACGCGGACGTGGACAAGTTCCACGCGGGCGTCGCCGAGCTGTCCACGCTGCTCGCGCAGCACAGCGGGGTGGGGCTCGACGAGATCACCCCCTATCTGTACGTGCACTACGAGGACCGGGCCGTCCACCATCTGTTCTCGGTGGCCTGCGGGCTGGACTCGATGGTCGTCGGCGAGGGGCAGATCCTCGGGCAGATCAAGGACGCGCTGGCCCGCGCGCAGGAACTGCACACCGCCGGGCGGCTGTTGAACGACCTGTTCCAGCAGAGTCTGCGGGTCGGCAAGCGGGCGCACTCGGAGACCGGGATCGACCGGGCCGGGCAGTCGCTGGTGACCTTCGGGCTGGAGCAGTTCACCGCCGGTGAGGATGTGACGGACTGGGCCCGGGGCAAGCGGGCCGTCGTGATCGGCGCCGGGTCGATGTCCTCGCTGGCCGCGGCGACCCTCGCGCGCGCGGGCGTACGCGAGATCGTGATCGCCAACCGGACGCCCGACCGGGCCGAACGGCTGGCCCACCTGCTCGAAGAGCAGTATGGACAAAGTCTGATGGAGCAGGGCGAAACGGACGTGCTGGCCCGCGTGGTACCGATGGAATCGGTGCCGGCCGAGCTGACACGTGCCGATCTCGCCGTCTCCTGTACGGGCGCCACGGGCCTGGTCCTGACCGCCGAGACGGTCGCGGCGGCGGTCGAGGGACGGGTGCCCGAGGGCGCGCTCCCCACGGCTCCCGCGGCTCACGTGGCCCTCGCGGCGGACACCGAGGCGCGTACGGACGTACGGCCGGTCCTGCCGTCCACCTCCATCGGCAGCGACGACGACTGCCCCCTCGACCTCCCCGCCGTGCAGGGCGGCGGCTTCTCCGTGCTCGGGGAGGCCGCGGTCGCCGGGATGGACGCGGCCACGCTGGAGCAGCACGCGGCCTGGGTCGACAACGCGACCGTGGACCGGCGTACGGGTCGTCGTACGCCGGAGCGTGAGGGGTTGCGTGAGGCTTCGCGCGCGCCGGAGCGTGAGACCGCGCGTACGGCCGCCGCCGACGCCGAGCTGATCGCCGCGCTCGTCGCGACCGTCGCCGTCACCGGGCGCGTCACCGATCTGCGCCGGCCCGAACCCGTCGCCGAGGTGCCCCGGCCCGCGCCGGTGCTGGCGCTGCTGGACCTGGCGATGCCCCGGGACATCGACGCCGCCGCGCACCGGCTGGCCGGGGTGCGGCTGGTCGACATCGAGTCGCTCGCCGAGGTCTCCGCCGACGCGCCCATGGCCGCCGACGTCGACATGGTGCGGAGGATCGTTTCGGACGAGGTGGCGGCCTTCGGTGCCGCTCAGCGGGCCGCGCACATCACCCCCACCGTCGTGGCGCTGCGCGCCATGGCCGCCGATGTCGTCGCGAGCGAGATCGCCCGCCTGGAGGGCCGACTGCCGGGCCTCGACGACAAGCACCGCGGCGAGATCACCCAGACCGTGCGGCGCGTCGTCGACAAGCTGCTGCACGCGCCGACCGTACGGGTCAAGCAGCTCGCGGCCGAGCCCGGCGGCGCCGGGTACGCGGACGCGCTGCGGACCCTGTTCGACCTGGACCAGGAGACGGTCGCCGCCGTGTCCCGGGCCGAGGACCGCGACCGACCCGCGAGCGGCGACATGGACGCCGAGTCCGTGAGCGGCGACAGGAACTTCGTGGCGAACGCCGAGAACCGAGGGCGATCATGAGTGACCCGCAGGACAGGGCGGACAGGGCCCTGAGGCTCGGGACCAGGCGAAGCAGACTCGCCATGGCCCAGTCCGGGCAGGTGGCGGAGCAGGTCCGCCGGCTGACCGGGCGGCCCGTGGAACTCGTGGAGATCACGACGTACGGCGATGTCTCCCGCGAGCAGCTGGCGCAGATCGGCGGCACGGGCGTGTTCGTCACCGCGCTGCGCGAGGCGCTGCTGCGCGGCGAGGTCGACTTCGCGGTGCACTCGCTCAAGGACCTGCCGACCGCGCACCCGGACGGCCTGGCGCTGGCCGCCGTACCGGTGCGCGAGGACGCGCGGGACGTGCTGGTCGCCCGGGACGGACTGACCTTCGAGCGGCTGCCCGAGGGCGCCCGGGTCGGTACCGGTTCGCCGCGCCGGATGGCCCAGCTGAACGCGTACGCGCGCGGTCATGGGCTCACGATCGAGACGGTGCCGATCCGCGGGAACGTAGACACCCGGATCGGATATGTACGGAAGGGTGAGCTGGACGCCGTCGTTCTGGCCGCCGCCGGACTGAACCGGATCGGACGTAGTGATGAAGTGACCGATTTCCTTTCGGTCGACACCGTTTTGCCCGCCCCCGGCCAGGGGGCACTGGCGATCGAATGCGCCGCCGACAAGGTGGACCTGATCGCCTCGCTCGCCCGGCTCGACGACCCGTGCACTCGGGCCGCCGTGACCGCCGAGCGGTCCCTGCTCGCCGCCCTGGAGGCCGGTTGCAGCGCACCTGTGGGTGCGTTCGCCGACCTTCTGGCCGACGGGCAGATTGTCAAGGAGATGCGCCTGCGCGGCGTCGTCGGCACGACCGACGGCTCGACGCTGGTGCAGCTGTCCACCACCGGTCCCGTGCCCGAGACGTACGACCAAGCAATGGCGCTCGGCCGTGAACTCGCCGCCGAGATGCTCGCTAAGGGCGCGGCCGGTCTGATGGGGGAGCGAGCACATTGAGCCCCACCACCCTTCCCGCCGGTCCGGACCACGGTCACGTCACCTTCCTCGGTGCCGGACCCGGGGATCCGGGACTGCTGACATTGCGCGCCGTCGAGGCGCTGGCGAACGCGGACGTTCTCATCGCCGAGCACGATGTGCTCGACGTGGTGCGTACGCACGCCCGCGCCGGCGTCGCCCTACTGGACACCGATTCGAGCCCGCCGACGGCGTCGACCACTGCGTCGACCGTGGCGTCCCCGACTGCTTCCCTTGCCTCTGCCTCTTCCGCGGCTACTTCAGCGGATACGTTTTCGGGCACAGGCACGCCTCAGCTGACGGTTGTTGACGGCGCGTCAACAACCGCTGGTGCACCCGCTGTGCGGGATGCGGCACATCTTGTCATGGAGGCCGCGAGGGGCGGCAAGCGGGTCGTCCGTGCGGTGTCCGGGGACCCTGGCCTGGACACTTACGCCACCGAGGAGATGCTGGCGTGCGCCGCCGCGGGGGTGCCCTTCGAGGTCGTGCCCGGTGTGGCGGCGGCCGTGGGCGTGCCCGCGTACGCCGGTGTGCCGCTGCGGGACGCGCAGGGCGCGGACGTACGGTTCGTCGACGCGCGCACGGCGTCCGACCGCTGCTGGGCCGAGGTCGGGGCGTCCGACGGGACCGTCGTCGTCTCGGCGACGCTGGAGACCGTGGCCGCTGCGGCGGGCGAACTGGTCGCCTCCGGCCGCAAGCCGGACACACCCATGACCGTGACCGTCGCCGGTACGACGACCCGGCAGCGGACCTGGACCGCGACGCTCGGCACGATCGCGCAGACGCTGAAGCAGGCCAAGGTGCTGCCCTCGCCCGAGGGTGGCCGGCCGGTGATAGCCGTGGTCGGTGAGCGTTCCGCCGCCGCCCAGCGCGACCAGCTGTCGTGGTTCGAGAACAAGCCGCTCTTCGGGTGGCGCGTCCTCGTGCCGCGCACCAAGGAACAGGCGGCGTCGCTCTCCGACCAACTGTGCTCGTACGGGGCCGTACCGCACGAGGTGCCGACGATCGCGGTGGAGCCGCCGCGGACGCCGCAGCAGATGGAGCGGGCGGTCAAGGGGCTCGTGACGGGCCGCTACGAGTGGATCGCCTTCACCTCGGTGAACGCGGTCAAGGCGGTCCGGGAGAAGTTCGAGGAGTACGGCCTCGATGCCCGCGCCTTCGCGGGGATCAAGGTCGCGGCGGTGGGCGAGCAGACCGCTCGGGCGCTGATCGCGTTCGGTGTGAAGCCGGACCTGGTGCCGAGCGGCGAGCAGTCGGCCGCCGGGCTGCTGGAGGACTGGCCGCCGTACGACCCGGTCTTCGACCCGATCGACCGGGTGTTCCTGCCGCGGGCCGACATCGCCACGGAGACGCTGGTCGCCGGGCTGATCGAGCTGGGCTGGGAGGTCGACGACGTCACGGCCTACCGGACCGTGCGGGCGTCGCCGCCGCCGGCGGAGACGCGGGAGGCGATCAAGGGGGGCGGGTTCGACGCCGTTCTCTTCACCTCGTCCTCCACCGTGCGGAACCTGGTGGGTATCGCCGGGAAGCCGCACAACGTGACCGTGATCGCCTGTATCGGTCCCGCCACGGCCAAGACGGCCGAGGAGCACGGGCTCCGCGTGGACGTGATGGCCCCCGAGCCGTCCGTGCACAAGCTGGCCGAGGCGCTGGCGGAGTTCGGACTGCGACGGCGCGCCGCGGCCGTGGAGGCGGGAGATCCCGTCACCCGACCGAGCGAGCGACGGCCGGGGGCGCGGAGGCGGCGGACTACGACCTGAGGGTTGTGACGACCTGAGGGATGTGACGACCTGAGGGATGTCGAGGGTTGTCGTCGGGAGCGGTGGTCCTGCGGGGCCACCGCTCTTGGCGTTGGGGGTGGGTGCGGTGGGGGTGGGTGCGGTGCGTTGTCGGAAGGGTCCCCTTGCCCGTACGAGATCCATTCCCGTCCGGGGGCTTGGGTTCCGTAGAGCGTGGCACATCAGGGTGCTGTCGGCCGTTACCGCCGACAACGCCTCAGGTGGGGAACTCCCCCAACCAGCCCCGCTGCAGCAGTAACTTGGGAAGGTATTCCGACTCGACGTCGATGGGGATTCCGCCGTCGTGGGCGAGGCAGGCCAGGGTGAGGGGGCCGAGGGCCAGAAAGCCCTCGGTGCGATCGGTGCGGTCCTCATCTGTCGTCCATTACTCCTTGTGTAGTTCGACGGCCTCCACCAAGGCCTCGTTGAAGCCTTCCTCGTCCTGTCGCACGAAACGGTGGAGGAGGTTGATCGGCGGATAGAGAACGAGCTGCACCAGATCCCGGGGAGCGACCGAGATGGCTTCGGGGTGTGAGGCTTCGAGCGTGGCGATCAACTTCTCCACCAGCCCCGGACGCCGTAGCCAGTACGTCTGCAGAGTGTCGACCCAGCAATAGACATACTCGTCGTACGCCCCGTCGGGAGAGCGCAGGCGGTCGAGCGGAATCTCGCACAGCTGAGTCATCCGCTTCTGCTCGCGACAGACGACGGCCGACCAGAACGCCGTCAGCCAGTTGCCCGCGTCGGCGTACGCCTGCGGTCCGGCCGCCGGGATATGCCGCACCTCGTGATCGATCCGGCATTCGACCAGGCCTTCCGTCGCCGCCGTCACGGCGAACATCGCCGAGCCGAGCTGCATCGCGGAGACAGCCGCCTCCCAGGTCTCCACCGCCGCGGCCTGTGGATCGATCACGCAGCGTGCCTGAAGGTGAAGGGGCAATGTACCGAACGTGAAGTCGATCATTCCGACCGAACGCTCAAGCCTTGCGACGCCCCTGGCGACATCCTCTGCCAGCCCATGTGTGAAGGCCTCACCTTCGGGTCCGGGCGCACCGTGCCTGGCAACAGTCACGGCCACGGACGAGTCTCCTTACGCATGTCGAACCGATGGAGCGGGGGGTCAGCTGGTCGGCTCAGGTGTCGATCTCGCCGCGCCAGGCGAAAGTCAGCAGAGCCTTGGGCAGGTACTCCGACTCGACCTCGATGGGAAAACCCTTGTCGTGGGCGAGGCAGGCGATGGCAAGCGTGCCGAAAGCGACGAGACTGTCGCTGTTGATGGCCCGGTCGTCGTCGGCGGTCCAGTACTCCTTGTGCCAGCGGAGCGCGTCGGCCAACGCCTCGTTGAACTTCTCGTGGTCCTCACGCAGGTAGCGGTAGAAGAGCATGATCGGCGGATAAAGGATGGAGGACATGTAGTCCTGATCCGCCCAACGCGCCGAGTCGGGCCCGGTGCCGTCGACTGCGGCGACCAGCGGATCGCCCACACCGTCCTGGCCCAGCCAGAAGCGTTGGAGGGTCTCCACCCACGCGTAGATGTACTCGTCGAACGTCGCCCCCGATTCACGCAGCAGCGAGACGGGAACCTGCGCCAGCCCGCCCAGTCGCTCGTTCTCGCGGCAGATCAGCGCGAGGTAGAAGGCCTTGACCCAGCTGTCGGCGTTCACATTGGGCCGGGGCCCGGTTGTCGGAAGGTTCCGCTCCTTCTCCTTGATCCGGCAGGTCAGGGTATGTCCCTCGGGCCGGGTGGCCAGAGCGAACCGCGCGTGGCCCAGTTGCATCGCGGTGACCCAGGCCTCCCAGGTCTCGAACTCCTCGGCGCCCGGGTCCACCTCGCATCGGGCCATGGCATAGGTCAGTGCCGTGTCCAGTGCACGCCGCCGGGACATGTCCGACTGTTCGAGGCGCTCCAGCACCCGCGCCACGGACCCCGCCAACGCTTCGAGGCCGGCTGCCGTGTTGACATGGGCAGCGAGACTTGGCGGGTTGTCATGGCGAGGAATGCGCGTGACCACGGGTTCTCTCTTCCTATTGGTCAATTCAGTCAATATTGAAGTGCTCCAGCTTCGCACCAGCGTAGGTGCCCGGATTCTCGGCGGCCTTCACCATGACGTACTTCAGCTTGCCGTTCTCCAGGGCGTCGGATATCAGCTCAGCGAGGTCGCCGTTGGTCACCGGCTTCCCCTCGGCGTCCAGCACCCGGTTGCCCGTGCCGTCCGTCGCCTCGAGCTTGAAGTTTTTCTCCATCTGGAAAAGGATCGTCTCGATGTAGGGCCGCGTTCCCTGCTGCACCATCCAGCCTTCGGCCTCTCCGGCGCCCTTGCGCCACATCGGGTTGGCCTGGGGCGCCTTCGCCTCCGCGATCACGAGCGTGCCGTCGTCGAGCCGATAGAGCTGATCGAACATGTTGGCGCCGTTCGGTGTCTTCGGCAGGTCGATCCACTGGGCGTCCGGGAATCTCTGCGGAATGACATGCCGCATGGCGGCCTGCTCGCCGAGCGCCTCGGCAATCGAGCTGTTGTTGGGCCGCCCCGGGAGCTGCAGGTCAAACGCCTTCTGCGCTTTGTTGAGCTTCGCCAGGTTCTCGGCGGAGGGATCAGCCTCGTACGCACGCTCCGCGTTGGTGAGGTCCTTGGACACCTTCCGGTCCATCGCAGCGTCATCAAGGTGATTGATCTGCTCGGTCCGGACCGACTTACGATCGAAGGTGCCTGGGTCGAGCCGACCCGTCGCGCCCGTCCTGGTCGGCAGGGAGTCCTTTGCGATCCAGTTGCCGTGCTCGTCCTTGGCCAGGACGGGCAGCGGGT
Source organism: Streptomyces phaeolivaceus (assembly GCF_009184865.1). NCBI lineage: Bacteria > Bacillati > Actinomycetota > Actinomycetes > Kitasatosporales > Streptomycetaceae > Streptomyces > Streptomyces phaeolivaceus. The sequence continues at coordinate 6,353,915 of NZ_CP045096.1, forward strand.
CGCCGTTCTCGTCGGTCGCCTTGGTGCTCCAACGGTGGCCGTCCGAGCGGTAGTACTTGTCGAACCAGGCTTTGTCGGGTTCGTTCGCCTTCCTGATCTGCTCCTCGACGATCTTCTTCGCTTCTTCCGGGGTCCGCTTCGGCGGCTGCGGACCCTCGTCCGCGGCCCCGGCCCCGCCGTCCGCCGCGTGTCCGACCCCGGCAGCCTCCTCCCCGGCCCGACCCTCCGCACCCGGCACGTCGTCACCGGTGCGACCGAAGTCATCAGTACTTCCGCCACCGGGCCTCTCAGAACCACCCGAGTCGCCCCGGTGCCCGGGTGGCGGACTCTCGCCGCCGGTACGGCCCCCGGATCCGCCGAGGTTGTCACCCCCGCGGCCCCCCACCGCCGTGGTGTCCCCCACCCGCGTCCCGGCCCCGGCCCCGGCCCCCACGAGCTCTCGCTCACCAGTAGCCCTGGGCGCCCCGGTCTCCCCCGCCCGCTGTTCGGCCGTCGGCTCGTGGCGGATGGTGTCGAGGGGCTCGCGGACCGTGCCGTCGGCGTTGTGCATGATCAGGGTCTTGGTGTCGAGGTAGACGACCTCGCCCTCGGGGGTGGTCATGCGGACGGTGTTGTCGGGGGTGAGGCCGGTGGGGAGGTCGTCGGCGAGGCTGGGTGCGTCGGCTATGCGGTAGGTGCCCTCGCCGAGGCGGATGTGGGTGCCGTCGGTGATGCCGCGCAGGCTTGCCATGACGTCGCTGATCTTGACGGCGGTCCCGCCGATGCCCTTGGCGATGTATGTCATCGGGTCGACGATGCGTCCCGCCTTGCCCGCGAAGGAGAGGGCCTTCGCGATCGCACCGGCTTTGCCCGTCGCCGCGACCGCTCCGCCCGCGCCGCCGGTGAAGATGGTGGTGAGGACGTTGAACGTCACTGCCCCCGCCGCCCGGGAGGGGTTCTTGCCCCACTCGTCGTAGGCGATGAGTGCCTTGCCGGTTTCCACGACGGCGGTGCGGGAGTCGCGGAGCCAGGAGGGGAGTTTGTCGTCGGGGGCCAGCCAGTAGGCGGCGCCGACGACGGGGACGGCGGTGATGAGGATGCCGGTCGCGAGTTTGCCGAGGCCCACCCAGGCCTGGCCGGCCGCGTCCCAGCCGTTGAAGCCGACCAGGGTGCCGAGGCCCTTGATGGTGCCCCATACGCCGTCGACGACGAAGCCGACCGTGAAGTCCCAGGCGTGTTCGTGGAGGTAGTACCAGGGGTTGGACTCCTCGACCGGGTCGCCCCACGGCAGCCCGCCGGCCGCGTCGAGGTCCTCGGCGCGGTAGCCGTACATGTTGTCTTTGTTCGAGCCGTCGTTGACGACGAGCGGGTCGCCGCCGACCAGTGCGACGATCTTGTTGTGGCAGGCCGATTCGGCGGCCTGGAAGGCGGTCCAGGCGGCGTTCACCGCGCTGCGGCGGGCTGTGTTCTCCTCGATGAGGTCGCCGTCCGCGACCCAGTCCTCGTCGTCCGCGACGCGCCGTTCGAACGCCGCCGCCTCCGCGCGGAGCGTGTCGAGCCGGTCGACCAGGGGCCGTATCTCGGCCGCGTAGTCGAGCAAGGCCCGGGAGACGGTGTTCAGTTCGGTCTGCAGGTCCTGGCCCGCCGCCGCTACCGGGGCGGTCGTCGCGAAGAGCTGGTCGGCCTCGGGTGCCTTGTAGAAAGGTTCCAGCAGCTGGAAGTTGGCGTCGATCAGCAGACCCGCTGCCCCGACCGCCATCGCGTCGAACGCGATGTCCCCGGCGTCCGTCTCCAGTTGCTCCAGATTCCCCGTGAACTCCGGTATCTCGGCCGAGACAACGGGCCTGTCCTCGCTCACGTCTACCCCCGTGGACGCCCTCGCGCATACGTTGTCGATCATTTGTACCAAACATTTGTACCAAAATTGCGATCGCGATCCCATGCACTTCTGGCCAAAGCTCACCCCTGGATGACCGGCGGGGGTGGTGGGGGAGGGGGTACGGCCCCGGGGCCGGGTGTGCTGTCTGGGTGGGTGACCGAAGCGACTCTGGGGACTTGGGCAGCTGAGGACTACTTCCGTATGCGTACGTTCGTGTTGAGGGCGATGGGCGCCGGCGTTGCCGCTGCACTCGCTCTGGGGGGGTGGGTTGTCGGCCGCGCCGCGTGCGCGGGCCGCCGAGTGGGACGAGTGCGGGTATCCCTCGGCGAAGGACCGGACCGTCGTGCGGTGCGCGGTCGAGGCGCCGCTCGGCTCGGACGACTCGCCCATCCACAACGTCACCGTCCGGGACGGAGCCGACACGATCAGCGGCTGTGCCTACGTGTGTCGCGGGGGCGCCGGCGACGACTCCCTGCGCGGGGGCCGGGGCGCCGACAAGCTGTCCGGGGGGCCTGGGCGGAGCAAGGTTCAGCAGTGGTCGGCAATGGCCAGTAGTGGTCAGCTGTGGTCAGCCGTGGTCAGTGGTAGTAGGTGGGTGAGGGGCCATGGCCGACGGGGTGTTGGCAAAGGGGGCCGTGGCTCGGGCGTAGCGTAGGTGTATGTCGAAGTACGGATCGTTTCCCGGTACGCGGCCCCGCCGGCTTCGTACGACGCCTGTGATGCGGCGGATGGTGGCCGAGACGCGGCTGCATCCGGCCGACTTCATTCTGCCCGCGTTCGTGCGGGAGGGTGTGAGCGCGCCGGTGCCCATCGCGGCGATGCCGGGGGTCGTGCAGCACACCCGGGACAGTCTGAGGAAGGCCGCCGTGGAGGCCGTGGAGGCCGGGGTCTCCGGGATCATGCTGTTCGGGGTGCCGGAGGACGAGAAGAAGGACGCGCTCGGGACGCCGGGGACCGATCCGGACGGGATTCTTCAGGTCGCCCTTCGGGATGTGCGGGCCGAGGTGGGCGACGAACTGCTCGTGATGTCCGATCTGTGCCTCGACGAGACCACCGATCACGGGCATTGCGGGGTGCTCGACGATCAGGGTCGCGTCGACAACGACGCGACCCTTGAGCGGTACGCCGAGATGGCCCAGGTGCAGGCCGACGCCGGTGCGCACGTGGTCGGGCCCAGCGGGATGATGGACGGCCAGATCGGTGTCGTACGGGACGCCCTGGACCAGATCGGGCGCGAGGACGTCGCCGTGCTGGCGTACACCGCCAAGTACGCGTCCGCCTTCTACGGGCCCTTCCGGGAGGCGGTCGCCTCGTCCCTGAAGGGGGACCGGAAGACGTACCAGCAGGACCCCGCCAATGTGCGGGAGTCGCTGCGGGAGCTGGCCCTCGATCTGGAGGAGGGCGCCGACATGGTGATGGTCAAGCCCGCCGGGCCCTACCTGGACGTGCTCGCGCGGGTCGCGGACGCCGTGGACGTGCCGGTCGCCGCGTACCAGATCTCCGGGGAGTACTCGATGGTCGAGGCCGCCGCCGAGAAGGGGTGGATCGACCGGGAGCGGGCCATCCTGGAGACGCTGACCGGGATCAAGCGGGCGGGCGCGCAGAACATCCTCACGTACTGGGCCGTCGAGGCGGCCCGCCTGCTGCGCTGAGGTCCGCATGATGCCGTGCCGAGGGCCCCGGGGTGTGTGCCCCGGGGCCCTCGGCACGTCCTCGTTCCGGTTCAGTACGTTCCGGTTCAGTACGGTCCGGCTCAGTACGTTCCGGTTCAGTACTGGAGGGCGTCCGCCGCGGTCGACTGCCAGTAGGTGACGGCCACGGAGTTGTCGACGTAGACGCCCTTGGCCGGGAGGGCGGGGGACGCGGGAGAGCCGGTGTCGTCGCCCTGCCTGTTCTGGAAGTGGACGACGACCTTCTGCTCCGTGGTGCCCTTGCCGCCGCTGCCGTCGGCGGCGGAGAGCAGGACACCCGCGTAGCCGGACTCGCCGGGGGCCAGGGTGACCACGGCCTGCGGCTGGGACTCCTCGATCACCCGCGGCGCCGACTGCGCCTCGCCGAAGCGGACCGTGGGGTTGTAGTAGAGGTCGCAGTACTTCGAACCGGTGTTCTTGACGGTGATCAGCAGGTGGTTGATCGGGCGGGACACCGACTGCGTGGTGACGGTGGTGTTGGAGCCCTTGCAGGTGACGCGGTTGGCGGGGTCCCAGGGGTCGGAGGTGTCCTTGGTCCCGCCGTTCGGGGAGGTCTTGTTGGCGTCCCCGCCGGTTCCGGTGCCGGTGCCGGTGCCGGTTCCGCCGCCCGTGCCGCCACCGCTCGTCTTCGAGGAGGACTGGTCGGTCGTGCTCCCGCCACCGGTGCTGCCGCTGGTGCCGCCGCCGCCGGTCGTCGTGGTGGTGCCGGTCGTCGTGCTGCTGCCCGCCGCCGCGCCCTCGTCCCGTGTGCCCGTCCCGTTGGCGCACGCGGTGAGGGCGAGGGCGGCCAGGGCGACTCCGGTCGCCGCGAGCAGCCGGGCCGGGCGGGCGGTGCGGGCGGTACGGAACGTGCGCATGAGTAATCCCTTTCGGACAAAGCCGGTGGAGAAGGCTGAGAACAAGTGGTCGAAGCCGTGCCGCTCGACCGGTCTGCCGGGAGCGGCGTGCTTGGATGACCCAAGCTTGTGGGGTGATCCGTCCCGGCCGCCACAGCAGAGGGACGATCAGGGACGCTGGAACGCCCACACCCGCTTTGACCTGCGGGAACATCCCTGCCCTGGAACGCGGAACGGGACGTGCGGGACTTGAGGGGACGGAGGAAGACGTGTCGGGGAGCGGTACCGCGAACGGTCCGGGGGCCGATTTCGCCGAGCTGCTGCGGGAGTTGAAGGAGCGCTCCGGGCTGAGTTACGGGGTGCTCGCCAAGCGGCTCCATATGAGTACGTCGACGCTTCACCGGTACTGCAACGGGGACGCCGTACCGACGGACTACGCCCCCGTCGAGCGGCTGGCCCGGCTCTGCGGGGCGACCCCGGAGGAGTTGGTCGAGCTCCACCGGACGTGGGTGCTCGCGGACGCGGTGCGGCGGCGGAAGGGGAGCGCGGACAAGGGGGGCGCCACTGCCGGGATGCCGGAGGAGGGCTCGGTCGCGGAGGCCGGGGAGAGCGCGGCTCCGGAGACGCAGGCGGAGTCGGAGTCGGAGCCGGTGATCGGGGGCGGGGCTTCCGGTAGGGCGGGGGAGCGGGTGCCCGCTCGGCGGCGTACGCGGGTCGCGCTGGTCGCCGGGGTGGCCGTGGCCGCCGTACTCGGCGCGGTGACGCTCGCCGTGAGTCTGCCGTCCGGGGGGACGGAGGACGGGGCCGGGCGTACGTCCGGGGCCGCGTCCGCCGGTGGTGACCGGGCGGAGGGGACGGCCGAGGGCTCCCCGTCGCCGTCCGATGCCTCGGCCTCCGTCTCCGCGAGCGAGTCGGCGGGCAAGGGTGACGAGCAGGGCAACGACAAGGGCGAGGGCGAGAAGGGGGTGGGGGCCTCGGCCTCGGCCACCTCGACCGGCCCCGGCGGGGCGGGCGGGGGCGGTGCGGACGCGTCCCGTCCGGTGCCGCTGACCGTCAAGGTGTCCCCGTACACCTGGGAGAGCCCCTGCTCCCAGCGGTATCTGGTCGACCGGCCGCGGACTGAGGTCGCGCCCCCGCCGCCCGAGCAGGACGCGGCGGGCTGGGTGGCGTCGGAGGGGGCCGTGTCGTCGGGCAAGCAGTTCCTGACGCTCACCTTGCAGGGCACCGGGGAGGAGACCGTGGTCGTACGGAGCCTCAAGGTCCGCATGGCCGGCAGGCAGGCGCCGCTCGCCTGGAACGACTACGCCATGGGGTACCCGGGGGTCGGCTGCGGGGCCGGTGTCCCGACCCGGTCGTTCACCATCGCCCTCGACGCCGCGCGCCCCGATGTGCAGCCCAAGGCGGGCAGCCGTGACTTCCCCTACTCCGTCAGCGAGTCCGACCCGGAGGTCTACTACATCACCGCCGACGCCTCGGCGTACTACGTCAGTTGGTACCTGGAACTGGAGTGGAGCAGCGGCGATCGCGGCGGCACGCTGATCGTGAACGACGACGGCCGGCCGTTCCGTACCAGTGGCAACAACGGGCGTCCGGCGTACGAGTATCCGCTCGGCGGGCCGAAGTGGGTCCCGGAGGGGACGACGCTGGGGGACGGCGGCGAGGGGTAGTCGGTCGGGCCGGTCCTGACGGTCCCCTCGGTCCTGTCGGTCCTGTCGGTCCTGCGGGTCCTGCCGTTACTTCGGGTGCCGCGGTACGGAGTTCTCGCCGAGGCACCATCAACTCCCTCTGGGCGTTAGGTTGTTGTTCATTCAATGATGCGACTCTCCAGGGAGAGGCTTTATGGCCGGTGACGCGCTCAGCCAGGACCCCGCCGAACTGCGGAAGAGGATCGACACCACCAAGGCGCACCCGGCACGGGTCTACGACGTCTTCCTCGGCGGCAAGGACAACTACCCCGTGGACCGGGAGGCGGCCGGCGCGGCGCTCGCGGCCAATCCGCGCGGCTATCTCGACGTCCGGCACAACCGGGACTTCATGCGCCGCGCGGTGACCACGCTCGCCGAGGACGAGGGAATCCACCAGTTCCTCGACATCGGCACCGGGCTGCCGACCGCCGAGAACGTCCACCAGATCGCCCAGCGGATCGTCCCCGACTCACGGGTCGTGTACGTCGACAACGACCCGGTGGTGCTCGCCCACGCGCGCGCGTTGCTCACCAGCGGGCCCGAGGGTGCCACGGACTACGTCGACGCCGACTTCAAGGCGCCGGAGCGGATCCTCGAAGCCGCCGCGAAGACGCTCGACTTCGACCGGCCGATCGCGCTGTGCCTGGTGGCGATCCTGCACTTCGTGGAGGACGACGAGGCCTACCCCGTCGTACGGGAGCTGGTGGAGGCGCTGCCCGCCGGGAGCCGGCTGGTCCTCAGCCATCTGACCGAGGACCTCAATCCGGCGAAGATCCGCGCGGTGCAGGAGACCTACACCAAGCGGGGGTTCACCTTCGTGCTGCGGTCCAGGGACGAGGTCGCGCGCTTCTTCGAGCAGAGCGGGCTCGTGGTGGACGAGCCCGGGGTGGTGCCGGCGCACCACTGGCGGTTCTCGGGTGGTGCGCCGGTGCCGCCGGTGGTCGAGCCGCATGTGTTGGCCGGGATGGACGACATCGAGAAGGTGCGGTATCGGGACATCAATGATGTGACCGACGAGGACATCAATGTGTATGCGGCGGTGGGGCGTAAGCGGTAGGGGTTCGTTGTCGGGTGCGGGGGGAGTGGGGGCTGGTCGCGCAGTTCCCCGCGCCCCTGCGGGGCGCGGTCATCCCCCCGTTCCGAACCATGTCTCCGCCAGGGACTCGAAGTTCTGGCTGGGTGGGGTCGGGAGGCTGCGTAGGTACCAGTTCAGGTCGCTGTAGACGTGAAGAAGGGTGTAGGCCATGAGTTCGCGGGGGTCGAACGGGGGGTGGCCGTAGGCCTCGTAGAAGAGTTTGAGGAGGGTGGGGTCGGCCCGGGTGAGGAAGAGGCCGACGCTGACGAAGTCGTAGGCGGGGTCGCCGACCATGGCCGGCTCGAAGTCGAAGAGGCCGGTGAGGCGCCAGCCGTCGCTCGGGTCGACCGTGAGGTGCTCGCGCATGAACTCGGTGTGCAGCAGGACCGGGCGGCGCGGGACGGGCAGCGGGACCGAGCGGAGGAAGTCCGGGATCTGTTCCAGCCAGGGGCCCGTGAGACCGCCCTGCTGCTGTTGCTCGACCGCCGCGACGCGCTGTGCGGCGACGAACCTGCCCCAGTCCGGCGGCCCGGTGAGGGGGATGACCGGGGTTGCGTCCAGGGCGTGCAGGGCGGCGAGGCCCTCGGCGGCCTCGGCGACGATGCGTTCCTGGTCGGGCCGGGGGATCCGGGGCCAGACCTCGCTGAGGTCCTCGCCCGGCAGCCGGGACATCAGCACATAGCGCCAGCCGTTCTTGTACTGCTCGGCGGAGTGCAGCCTCGGTGTGGGGATGGGCAGCTTGCCCCACAGGATCGACAGCAGGCGGGCTTCGCGGACGGCTTCCGCGGCTTCGAAACCCGGATAGAGCTTGAGGACGAGGGAGTCGCCGACGGCGTACACCGGCAGCGAGCCCTCGGGAAATCGCACGATTCGCGCACCTGCGAGACCGAGTTGACCACAGAGATCCTGGGCAGCCGGTCGCAGCAGCGCCTCGTCACTGACGACATCTTCCAACTCGTCGTTCGTGTCCACGCTGGGCAGCATGGGGCGCAGCCTAGGGGGTGCGGGGCACGGTCCGCATGACGGAAATGGTGGATGTAAGGGGCATGTACCTGGCCAGGGTGCGGGCAGCGGGCGGGGCCGTGCCGTCCGGGAGTGCCGAAGGAGCCGTGGGACGAGTGCCGTGGACGCCGTGCGTGACGCGTATGACGTGCAGTTTGTCGTGGAATCCGGGGACGGGGGCGGTTCGGGGCGCGCGGACGGGGCGCGCGCCGGGGCGGCTGTGCCCGGTTTCGCCGCGCGTGTCGCGGCGGTCGGAGGTTCCCCCGTACGGGACATCCTCGCCGTCACCTCACGTCCCGAAGTCGTCAACTTCGCGGGTGGATTGCCCGCTCCCGAGCTGTTCGACGCGGAGGGGAGGGACAGCCGCCGCCTACCGCGATGTGCTCGCCGAGTCCGCGGGGCGCGCCCTGCAGTACGCGACGACCGAGGGCGAGCCCGTCCTCAGGGTGGCGCTCGCGGCGCGGTACGGGGCGCGCGGGCTGGAGACCGGCGCGGACGAGCTGCTCGTCACCACCGGGTCGCAACAGGCGCTGTCGCTGCTCGCCACCGCGCTGCTGGAGCCGGGGGACGTCGTCCTGGTCGAGGACCCCTGCTATCTGGCGGCGCTCCAGGCGTTCCGGTTCGCGGGCGCGCGGGTGGTGGCCGTGCCGGGCGACGAGCACGGTGTGGATCCGGCGGCGCTGGAGGGCCTGGTGGTACGGCACCGGCCCAAGCTCTTCTACACCGTGCCCACCTTCCCGAACCCGACCGGGCGCACGCTCCCCGCCGGGCGGCGGGCGGCCGTCGCCTCGGTCGCCGCCCGGCGCGGACTGTGGATCGTGGAGGGCGACCCGTACGGCGAACTCCGCTTCGAGGGCGACCGCGTGCCGTGGATCGCCGCCCACCCGGGCGCCGAGGACCGTACGGTGCTGCTGGGTTCCCTCTCCAAGGTGATGGCCCCCGGGATGCGGCTCGGCTGGCTGCGTGGACCGGCGGGGCTGCGCCGGGCGTGCGCGGTCGCCAAGCAGGCGGCGGATCTGCACACCCCGACCGTCAACCAGCTCGCCGCCGCGCGCTATCTGGCCGACCGTGACCTGGACGCCCATGTCGCCCGGGTCGCCGCCGCGTACCGGGAGCGCCGGGACGCCATGCTCGGCGGCCTCGCCGACGCGCTCCCCGAGGGCTCGACCTGGAACCGTCCCGAGGGCGGCATGTTCCTCTGGGCCCGCCTCCCCTCCGCCTACGACACCACCGCCCTGCTCCCACGCGTCGTCGAGCAGGACGTGGCGTACGTCCCCGGGGCGCCCTTCTACGCCGGGGAGCCCGACCGGTCGACGCTGCGGCTGTGCTTCGTGACCCAGACACCGGAGGAGATCGGGGAGGGGCTGCGGAGGTTGGGGGTGGGGTTGCGGGGGTGAGGACGGTCCTACAGCTCCTGGCCGGGTCTCAGTCCCACCAGAAGGACCAGATGGGTGCGTTGAGGAGGGCGCGGGCGTAGGAGGGCAGGGTGCCGTCGGCCGTGCCCTGCCGGATGTTGTCGGGGCAGAAGGCGAAGTGTTCGTCGGCCACGGCCTCTGCCTCGGCCTCGGTGGTGGGCGGGGCGGCGACCGAGAGGACGAGCTGGTCGAAGGTCAGGGCGACGACGCGTATGCCGAAGCGGTCCTCCCAGGAGCGCAGGACCGCGCAGAGCCTCGCCACGTCGTTCTCGTGGTTGGCCGGGCCGGTCCAGCCGATCGCCGCCGGGATGTCCGCGCTGCGGCGGGCGGGGACCAGGGCGAGGCGGGGGTCCTTGAGCCGGGAGGGGTCCTTCACCAGGGCGTCGGCGGTGTCGGCGGCGAGGGTGTCGGGATCAGGGGCCTGGGCTCGGGCGGGGGCTTCGGTGAGGCCGGGCCAGTCGTCGTCCTCGGTGGTGGCGTACGCGTCCCAGGACTCGGCGAGGACCTCTTCGGCGTCGTGGTCACCGGGGTAGGACATCTCGCCGGGCGCCAGCTCCCAGCCCTCCGGGCCGCCCTGGCCGCCGCCGACGTCCAGCAGCACCGGGAGGAGACCGGCCGTACGGCGGGCGGGCTCTACGGCCGCCCAGGCGCCGGGTGCGGCCGGTTCGTCCGCGTACCACAGCAGTGGTTCGTGCCACGGCCCCTCGTCGGTCGTGTCGATCAGCCTCCCCTGCGGAAGCGGGAGTTCAAGCCCGAGCGCGCGCCCGCTCGGGTCGGCCGCGAGTCGGGGCAGCGGGTTGGGAAGTGTCGCCATGGGGGTGACTGTAGGGGGCGGCACTGACAGTGGGGGTGGGTGGTTTGGTGCCTACGGGCTCGGGGGTGCGGGGTCGTGGGCGGGTGCGGGTGCGTGGGGCTTCTCGCGCGGTTCTTCGCGCCCCTAAAAGATCAGGCCCTGCGGGCCTCCGCGCTCCGTCGCGTGCGTGGTGAAGGCCGACCAGGCGGTGGGGGAGAGCTGGAGGGTGGGGCCGTCTTCCGGGTTCTTGGAGTCGCGGACGTGGATGGTGTGGGGGTGGAGGGCGACTTCCAGGCAGGCGCCGCCCTCGTCACCGCTGTAGCTCGACTTGAACCACTGGAGGGCGACTTCAAGGCACTGGCCGCCCTCGCTACCGCTGTAGCTCGACTTGAACCACTTAAGCGTGGTGCTCATTTCTCTCCTAGCAGACGGTCGAGCAACCCCTTGGACTCCTGCGGAGAAAGGGCCTGAGACCGCAGCATCGCATACTTGCGCGCGAGGATGGACACCTCTTCCGGGTCGGAGACCCACTGCCTGCCGCGCTGGCTCTCGGTGTAGGCGAGGTGCAAGTGATCGGGGGTTTCCAGGAGGGTGAACGGGCCGTCCAGACCGGCGTGCGCGGCGGTGTTCATCGGCAGGAACTGGAGTGCCAGGCCCGGAAGTTCGGCGCACTCGTGCAGGCGCCGGAGCTGCTCTCGCCGTACCTTCGGCCCTCCGATGCCCAGATGGAGCACCGACTCCCACACGATGAAGCTCATCGTCGGCGGGGTCTTGCGCTGGAGGATCTCCTGACGCTCGACGCGTGCCGCCGTCTTTGTCTCGATCTCGTCCTCGTCGAACGCCGGAACGCGCTCCCGGAGCACCGCACGCGCGTATTCCTCGGTCTGGAGCAGACCCGGCAGGACCGCGTTGTCGTACCAGGACAAGGCGATCGCCTCACGCTCGTGCACCATGTACTGCTCCGCGAACAGCGGGAACTGGTCGATCTCCGGCATGTTCCGCACGCCCGTGAGCAACATCCCCTTCGTGTCGAGGAGTTGGTCCAAGGTCTCCGCCAGGTCCGGCAGCAGTGGTCGCCTCCCTTGTTCGATCGACGCGATCGTCTCCTCGTCCGCCAGGACCGCCTCGGCGAGCGCACGCTGCGTGTACCCCGCCGCCTTACGGGCCGCCTGCAGTTGCGCGCCGACCATGCGCATGGTGGAGAGGTTCCGCTTTCGGGGCTGCTGCTTACTGGAGTTCATGCCGGTCTAACTCCCCGTGCCTGTCCGTACCGACCCCGTATGAACCCGTACAAAAAATCCGTACGGGTTCACGCACTGATCCACGATAGTGACGCTCAGCAACTCTCGTCCCGTGAACGAGACAACCCGACTCCCGCACCTTCGCGAGAGGTTCTTCCGGCGTGAGCGCCGTTCCGTCCCGGCCGCCAGGCGGTTCGCGTACGAGACCCTGGCCGGCTGGGGGCTCGCCGAAGCCGAGCGCAGCGGTGACCTGTTGCTGTGCGTGAGCGAGCTGGCGACCAACGCGTTGGCGCACGGGGTGCCGCCGGGGCGGCAGTTCCTGCTGTGTCTGCGGTACGGCGGGGACGCGCTGCGGGTGGCCGTGCACGACAGCGGCGGCGGAACCCCACGGATCGCGGACAGGGCGGGCGAGGGGCTGGGCGCGGGCGGGCGTGGGCTGGTTCTCGTCGCCGCGCTCAGCGACAAGTGGGGCGTGGGGGAGCGGGAACTCGGGAAAGTGGTGTGGTGCGAGTTCGTCCGAGGTGAGTTCGCCCGAGGCGGCTGAGCCGGACCGGGGTCTCCCGCTACGGTGTCGACAGAGTGATCGGCGACATCGATGAGGGACGGGGATGGGGGACGGGGATGGCCGACGGGCCGGTGCTGGCGCGGCTCCACTTCGGGCGTGAGGACGCCGAACGGGACGTGACGGAAGGGTTGTTGCTGCGCGGTGGGTTCCTGCCGAACGCCGCGTACCGGGGCGCGCTCAGTGGCCGCAAGATGCTGATCATCGGGCGCAAGGGGTCCGGGAAGAGCGCCATCTGCATGCAGTTGACGGCGGACGGCGCGGCCCTCGCCGGGAGGGTCCTGGTCACCCCGGACGAGGCGGCGGGGGAGGAGATCCGGCGGTTCGAACTGCAGGGGCTGCCCGGGGACTCGGCCAAGGCGTTGATCTGGCGGTGGAGTACCTGGTCGCGCACCCCTTCCTGAAGAACCTGTTCCCGCTCTTCCAGAACACCGGGTACGTCGTCACGCGCGCCGCGCTCTCGGGGGCCGACGACCTTCCGGTCCAGCCGCACGAGACGGAGTTCCACCTCCACGCGTGTTTCCGGGCGGCGCTCGGCGCGACCAGCGCCATCGACCTGCGGCGCTATGAGCCGCAACTCGCCGACGCTCGGATCGCGTCCGGCAACTACAGCCCCGCCGCATCGGGGAGCACCGCCCGCAACCGCGACGACCGGCTGCTCCAGCAGCTCGTGAGCTCCTGCCACTCCATCCTCGCGCAGGTCGGGCGGGTGGTGACGCTGACACCGGATGTCCGGGACGAGATCACCCTGCAGATCAACCGCGTCCTCGACGACATCAACCGTATCCCTCCGGGTGCCGCCTCGACGGTGGGCGTCGACGTGGACGACTATCTCCTCACCGCCGGCCACTACTTCCTCTCGCTCGCCGCCCAGCTCCTCGACGGCGGGCTGGACGACAGCACGGGCGCGGGCGATGTCGTACGCCGCATCGAGGACGAGGCGCGGCGGCTACGGCGCCAGGCGGGTGGGTCGCACGGAAGCTCGGGCGACTCGTCGGGCGGGTGAAGGCGCCGTACTCGTAACTCGTAAGGGAGCCAACGGAGTTCTGGGCCAGACCGTCGTGCGGCGGTGCGGATCCGCCGACGGGGGAGGGGGCCGGTGCAGGGCGTACTGCTCGCCGGACGGTTTCGGATCGGCGACCGGCTGGGCGCCGGTGGTGTGGGACGGGTGTGGTCCGCAGCGAGGCCACCGAGAAGGCCCGCACGATCGCGGCCGAGGAGAGTGCGATCCGGCTGGCCAAGGCGGCCAAGACCGTCGAGGACATACTCAAGAAGGCGGAGGAGGACTCCTGGAAGATCACGGACGCCGCCGCCTTCGAGGCCGAGCGGATCCGCCGCGACGCACAGATCGACACCAAGGAGTACCGCGCGGAGACGGTCGAGCTGCAGGAGGAGGCCCACCGGCTGCGTGCCGAGGCCGTTCGGTTGCGCGCCGACGCGGTGGCCGAGGGCGAGGATATTCGCGGGACGGCTCGTGAGGATGCCAGCCGCCACTCCCAGGAGATGCTCAGCGTTGCGGTGAAGATTCTGCGCAACGTCAAGGCAGAGGCTGCTGAGGCGCGTCAGAGCAGTACAGAGGCCGAGCCGCGTCGGGCGGAGGGCGGCGAGCAGAGCAGGGCGCCTGAGCCGACGTAGGGCACAGGGCCTTACGCCGGCTCAGGTCCGGGTCAGAGCCGCTCGGGCGTCCTGATCCCCAGCAGCGCCATTCCCTGGTGCAGCGTGCGGGCCGTGATGTCACACAGGAACAGGCGGTTCTCCACCTGCTCCGGTGTCTCGGCCTTCAGGACCGGGCACTTGTCGTAGAAGGTCGTGTAGAGCGACGCCAATTGGTACAGGTACGCCGCCAGCTTGTGGGGGGCGTAGTCGGAGGCGGCCTCGGCCACCGTCTCAGCGAACGCGTCCGCGTGCAGGCCCAACGCCCTTTCCGCGTCGGCCAGTTCCAGCTCGGGGTGCGCGGACGGGCGTACCTCTCCCGCCTTGCGGAGGATGGACTGGATACGGGCGTAGGCGTACTGGAGGTACACGCTCGTGTCGCCGTTCAGCGAGACCATCTGGTCCAGGTCGAACTTGTAGTCCCGGATCGCCGACGTCGACAGGTCCGCGTACTTCACCGCGCCGATACCCACCTGGGTGCCCCGCTCGGCGATCTCCTCCTCGGAGAGGTCCTGGGCCTTCTCGCGGACCACCGCCGAGGCACGGTCGATCGCCTCGTCCAGCAGGTCCACCAGCTTGACCGTCTCGCCCTCACGGGTCTTGAACGGCTTGCCGTCCTTGCCGAGGACCGTGCCGAAGGCGAGCTGGAACGCCTTGACGTCCTCGTCGTTCAGCCAGCCGGCCCGGCGCGCGGTCTCGAAGACCATCTTGAAGTGCAGGGACTGACGGGCGTCGACGACGTAGAGGAGGGAGTTCGCCTTGAGGTTGTGGACGCGGTCCCGGATGGCGGAGAGGTCGGTGGCCGCGTAGCCGTAGCCGCCGTCGGACTTCCTGACGATCAGGGGGACCGGGTTGCCCTCGGGGCCCTTGATGTCGTCGAAGAAGACACAGAGGGCGCCCTCCGAGCGGACGGCCACGCCCTTGTCCTCCAGGATGCGGCAGGTCTCGTCCAGCATGTCGTTGTAGCCCGACTCGCCGACGATGTCCGGGTCCCGGATCTCCATGTCCAGCTTCTCGAAGACCGAGAAGAAGTAGATCTTCGACTCGTCGACGAACTTCTGCCAGGTGGCGAGGGTCCGCGGGTCGCCGGCCTGGAGGTCGACCACCCGGCGGCGGGCCCGCGTCTTGAACTCCTCGTCCGAGTCGAACAGCTTCCGCGCGGCCTTGTAGAGACGGTCGAGGTTCGACATCGCCTCCTCGCCGCTGACCTCGGCGTCCTTGTGGTCCAGCTCGTGCGGGTGCTCGTCCAGATACTGGATGAGCATGCCGAACTGGGTGCCCCAGTCGCCGATGTGGTGCCTGCGGACCACGTTCTCGCCGGTGAACTCCAGGATCCGCACGACCGCGTCACCGATCACGGCGGAGCGGAGGTGGCCGACGTGCATCTCCTTCGCCACGTTCGGCTGGGCGTAGTCGATGACCGTGGTGCCGGGGTGCTCCGCGAGGGGGACGCCGAGACGGTCCGCCGCGTCCGTGTACCGGGCCGCGAGGTTCTCGGTGATCGCCGCGTCGGTGAGCGTGATGTTCAGGAAGCCGGGGCCGGAGACCTCGATCTCCTTGATCAGCTCGCCGGACTCCACCCGGGCGACGACCTGGGTGGCCAGCTCCCTCGGGTTCGCCTTCGCCTTCTTCGCGAGGGCGAGGATCCCGTTCGCCTGGTAGTCCGCACGGTCGCTGCGTCGCAGCAGCGGGTCCGCGTCCGCGGTCGGCAGGGTGGCCGAGAGGGCGGTCGCGAGGCGCTGGTGGACGGAGGCGGTGAGGGACGTGACCGAAGCCATCAGGGGGTGCCGTTCTCCTTGGGGTACGGGTGGATGCCGTCAGTATCCCACGGGGGGTAAAGGGGTTTTTCGGGGGCGCGTCAGGGGGTGGGGGCTGGGCGCGTCGGCGGGTGCGGGTGCGGGTGCGGGTGCGGGTGAGGGTGAGGGCGCGGGTGCGTGGGGCTTCTCGCGCGGTTCCCCGCGCCCCCAAAAGATCAGGCCCCGCGCGAGAAGCCCCACCGGAGCCGCACTCGCCCGACGCACCCGCACCCCCGAGTCATTGGGCGCCCGGTTCGACCCACGGAGTGAAAGGCTGGGAGAATGGGGCCGTCGCCCGGGACCGTAACCGGCGGCCATGGAAACTCCAGGAAAAAAGAGGACGTGCCGATCGTGGCTCAGAGCACCGAGACCACCGACTGGGTCTCCCGTTTCGCGGATGAGGTCATCGAGGAGTCGGAGCGTCGGGCCCCGGGCAAACCGGTCGTCGTCGCGTCCGGCCTCTCCCCGTCCGGCCCGATCCACCTCGGCAACCTCCGCGAGGTCATGACCCCGCACCTCGTCGCCGACGAGATCCGCCGCCGCGGACACCAGGTCCGCCACCTCATCTCCTGGGACGACTACGACCGCTACCGCAAGGTCCCGAACGGCGTGGACGGCGTCGACGGTTCCTGGGCGGAGCACATCGGCAAGCCGCTGACCTCCGTCCCCGCCCCCGAGGGCTCCGCCCACCCCAACTGGGCCGAGCACTTCAAGGCGGCGATGGTCGACGCGCTCGCCGAGATGGGCGTCGAGTTCGACGGGATCAGCCAGACCGCGCAGTACACCTCCGGCGTGTACCGCGAGCAGATCCTGCACGCGATGAGGCACCGCGGGGACATCGACGCGATCCTCGACCAGTACCGCACCAAGAAGGCCCCGGCCAAGCAGGAGCAGAAGCAGCAGAAGCAGCAGAAGCCGCTGGACGATGCCGAGATCGAGGCCGCCGAGGGTTCTGGCGCCGCCGGTGAGGACGACGGCAGCTCCGGCGTCGCCGGGTACTTCCCGTACAAGCCCTACTGCGGGGGCTGCGGCAAGGACCTCACCACCGTCACCGCCTACGACGACGACACCACCGAGCTGACCTACACCTGCACCGCCTGCGGCTTCTCCGAGACCGTCGCGCTGAACGAGTTCAACCGCGGCAAGCTCGTCTGGAAGGTCGACTGGCCGATGCGGTGGGCGTACGAGGGTGTGGTGTTCGAGCCGAGCGGGGTCGACCACTCGTCCCCGGGGTCCTCGTTCCAGGTCGGCGGGCAGATCGTCGGGATCTTCGGCGGGAGGCAGCCGATCGGGCCGATGTACGCCTTCGTCGGCATCAGCGGCATGGCCAAGATGTCGTCCTCCAAGGGCGGGGTGCCGACGCCCGGCGACGCGCTGAAGATCATGGAGCCGCAGCTGCTGCGCTGGCTCTACGCCCGCCGCCGGCCCAACCAGTCCTTCAAGATCGCCTTCGACCAGGAGATCCAGCGGCTCTACGACGAGTGGGACAAGCTCGACGCCAAGGTGGCGGACGGTTCCGCCCTGCCCGCCGATGTCGCCGCGCACGCCCGCGCGGTGCGGACGGCCGCCGGTGAGCTGCCGCGCACGCCCCGCCCGATGCCGTACCGGACCCTCGCGTCCGTCGCCGACATCACCGCGGGCGCCGAGGACCAGACCCTGCGCATCCTCAGCGAACTCGACCCCACCGACCCGCTGTCCGGCCTCGACGAGGTACGGCCGCGGCTCGACAAGGCCGAGGCGTGGATCAACACGCACGTCCCCGCCGACCAGCGGACCATCGTGCGCGTGGAGGCCGACGCCGAGCTGCTGAAGTCCCTCGACGAGGCGTCCCAGCAGTCGCTGCGGCTGCTGCTCGACGGCCTCGCCGAGCACTGGTCGCTCGACGGGCTCACGCATCTCGTCTACGGCGTGCCCAAGGTGCGGGCCGGGTTCTCGGCGGACGCCACGCCCAAGGAGCTGCCGGCGGAGATCAAGACCGCCCAGCGCACGTTCTTCGCCCTGCTGTACCACCTGCTCGTGGGGCGCGACACCGGTCCGCGGCTGCCCACGCTGCTGCTCGCGGTGGGGCAGGAGCGGGTGCGGGGCCTGCTCGGGGAGTAGCCCGACAGCGCGTGACGACGAGGAGGGGGCGCCCGGCGAACACCGGGCGCCCCCTCCTCGTCGTCTGTGCGCGGGTCAGGCGATGTGGTCGTCCTCCAGCTCCGCCGCGTGGCGGTTCTGGAAGCGCAGCACCATGCGCTTGGCCTCGGCGTCGAGGACGCTGACGCCGTAGGTGGCCTCGATGTTGTCGCTGAACTCGCGGGGGGTCGGATATCCGCTGCCAGGGCTTATCGACTGCTTGAAGACCTGGTAGTACGACTCCTCGTCCGGGGCGGCGGGTTCGGGGGTGCCGCCGCCCTCGCCCAGTTCGCGGGTGCGACCGGGGCCGGCCGGGATGGGGAAGCTGCCGGTCTCCTCCGAAGAGGGCTCCTGGGCCTGGAGGCTCTGGGCCTGGAGGCTCTGGGCCTGGAGGTTCTGGGCCTGGAGGTTCTGGGCCTGGACGTTCTGGGCCTGGAGTTCCGGCGCCTCGAACTGCTGTTGCTGGTAGCGGGGGTCCCGGGGGTCCGGCTCGAACTGGGGGTACTGCTGGTATTGCTGGTACCGCTGGTCCGCCTGGTACTGCTCCGGGTCCTGGTCCTCGTACCACTCCTCGTACTGTTCCTCGGGGTCGTACGAGGGGTCGTAGCCGCCCTGGTAGGGGACCTCCTGCGGGCGGCGGGCGTGCAGCCAGGGGCTCTCGTCCGGGTTGGGGGCGTCGGCCTCCGGGGTCTGCTCCCCGTACTCGGCGGTCTCCGGCTGCTGGTGGGTGGGGGTGCTCTCCAGTTGGGCGCGCTGCTCGCTGGGAGGTGCCGCTGCGCCCACCCTCTCCCACTCTCGGCTTCGCTCGGCCGGGGGGACCCCCATCGCCCCAGCGGCACGACTGCCCGCGGCTACCTCGACCTGAGTCACCGGTGGCAGCAGGGCCGGTTCTATGCCCGCCGCCGCCAGGCCCGCCGGGGCCGTTTCCGCGAGGGGGACTCCGTAGCGGGCGAGGCGGAGGGGCATCAGGGATTCGACGGGGGCCTTGCGGCGCCAGGCGCGGCCGAAGCGGGAGCGGAGGCGGGCCTGGTAGACGAGACGTTCCTGCTCCAGCTTGATGACCTGCTCGTAGGAGCGCAGCTCCCAGAGCTTCATCCGGCGCCAGAGGAGGAACGTGGGCACGGGGGAGAGGACCCAGCGGGTGAGGCGGACGCCCTCCATGTGCTTGTCGGCGGTGATGTCGGCGATCCGGCCGACCGCGTGCCGGGCCGCCTCGACCGAGACGACGAACAGGATCGGGATCACCGAGTGCATGCCGACGCCCAGCGGGTCCGGCCAGGCCGCCGCGCCGTTGAACGCGATCGTCGCCGCCGTCAGCAGCCACGCCGTCTGGCGGAGCAGCGGGAAGGGGATGCGGATCCAGGTCAGCAGCAGGTCCAGGGCGAGCAGGACGCAGATGCCGGCGTCGATGCCGATCGGGAAGACATAGCTGAAGTTCCCGAAGCCCTTCTGGAGGGCCAGCTCCCGTACCGCCGCGTACGAACCCGCGAAGCCGATCCCGGCGATGATGACGGCGCCGAACACGACCACGCCGATGAGAACGCGGTGCATGCGAGTCAGCTGGATTGGCGCGGACACCCGTACTCCCCTCCCCTTGCGTGTTGTTGCGCGCAACAGAGTGGCACATGTGTACGGCAAACGGGTTGCCGGATGGCGCGGAGCCCGACCCTCGCGGGGACCGGGCTCCGGCGAAACTCCAGGTGAAACGGAGCTACGACTTGCTCTTCCGGGTGCCGGAGGCGGACGAACCCGAGTCCGAATCGGAATCCGAGTCGCCGCCCGAGTCGGAACTCACGTCCGCGCCCGAACCACCGGAGGACGAGGCCTTCGTCCCCTCCTCCGACGGCGTCTTCGAGGCGCCCTTCGACGCGCCCTTCGAGGCACTCTTCGACGGGGAGGCCGACGCGTCCGTGCCGTCGTTCGCGTCCTCGATCGACTCCACGGCCTCCTTGGCGGCGGACTTCGCCGACTTCAGCAGCGCCGCCGTGTCCGGAGTCTTCTCGCCGGCCAGACCGGCCCCGTTGTAGTCGACCGAGACGACCACGTTCTCCGTGCGCACCACGATCGTCTGCTGCTTGAAGGTGTCGCCGTCCTTCTTCAGGTCGTACGTGATCACGGTGGCCCGGTCGCCCGTGCCCGTCAGCGGCTCCGTCTTGACGCTCTTCGCGCCGTCCACGGCCTTCGCCGCGGTCACCTTCGACTCGTACGCCTTGGCCGCGCGGTCCTCACCGGGGCCGTTCGCCGCGTTCGAGGCCAGCAGGTGCAGGGACACGCTCAGCCAGCGGTACTGGGAGCCGTCCACCCCGTTGTTGTCGAGGCTGATCCAGCGGCAGTCGCCGGTCACGTTCTTCTCGGCGGTGTTGATCGCCTTCCCGGACTTCACGCCCTCCGGGACCACCGACTTCAGCGTCTTGCCGGAGAACACCTCGCACGCGTCCGGCAGCGCGGCGTACTTCGCCGCGACCACCTCCGGCGTGGCGGTCTCCGACGCGGACTGGTTCAGCCCCGCCGGGGTCTCGTCACCGGAGGCGCCGTCCGAGCCGGAGTCCGACGAACAGCCGACCGCCAGCAGCATCGCCGGCACGACCGCCGCGCCCACGAGGACCCGGGAGCGGCCCGGACGCCCGCGACGTCCGACGCGCGCCACCCGTGGCGAACGCTCGCTGCGCGGGGACTGGTGCTGGTCTGACTCTGCGGCTCGTCGCATGGTTCCTTCGCAATCGGACACAATCGGGCAAACAGACAATCGGATCGGGGTTCCGAGAGGCCACCGTACGCGGTGATGAAGAAGTGCGGCCCTGATTCAGGTGGTTCGCGCGGACGCCCCAACCACCCCCGAACGGACCTCAGTCGTCGAACGCCTCGGCCAGTCGTCCCGCCAGATTCCTGGCCCTGTCCTGCGTTTCCTCGCTGTCGGGCACCGCCGTCGTGGTCGCCGGCTGCTCCTCGTACTCGACGGTCACGATCACGTTGGACGTGCGGAACACCACAGTCACGGTCCGCTGTGTGCTCGTGCCGAGCGCGTCGTCGAGGAAGGCCTCGTCCCCGAGACCGTCGAGGACGCGGGGGAGGAGGGAGGCGGGGGTGCCGGACGGGCTCGGGGAGGCGGAGTCGGAGGAATCGGAAGACCCCGAGGAGCCGGAGGGTGCGGAGGAGTCGGATGAACCGGATGGGGAGTCCTCGGTGCTCGTCGACGGTTCGGCGGTGGCCCCGCCCGTCGTCTCCGTCCCGCCGGGCTCGTCCGTCTCCTCGTCCGTCCCTTCGCTCTCCTCCTCGGAGGCGGTCGGGGTCGGCTCCGGGAGGTCGGCCGCCTCGACCTTGCCGCCGTACACCTCCTGCGCCTTGCTGTCGTCGCTGACGGCGTTGTCGTACGAGACGATCCGCTCGAAGTCGACGAAGAGATAGTGGGTGGCGTCTGTGGACTCCACCTTCCAGCGGCAGCCGGCCTTGCGGTCCGTGTCGTACGTCTGGGTGGCCTCGCCCTCGTACGCCTGCTCGCGCTGGGCCGCGTCGGGGAGCTGCTTGATGCCGGGGAGCAGGGTGTCGAGGGTGCTCCGGTCGACCGAGCCGCAGGGTTCGGGGAGGGTGTCGTAGCGGCCGGGCTGGGCGGCGGTGGCCGAGGCGGTGGCCTCCCCCGGACGGGGGTCGTCGGTGGAGCCGTCGTCGCTCGATCCCGTGCACGCGGCCAGCAGTGCCGCGAGGAGCACGGCGACGCCGGGTACGTACGCCTTCCGCTGCACGGTGGGGCTCCTCTCGACGGGGTCCCTCGGGACGCCTGCGGTGTTCTGTCCTGTGGCCTGTGGTTATTCATTTGCCGCCCGGGGGTGACCCCCGGGCACCATGTGTATCGCACGCACCGCCGTGGACGCCGGTCCGGCATCCCTTTTCATGGACCTTGGCACCGGTTTTGCGTTCTGAGACTTTTATGTGTTTTTCAGGGGGATGAGAGAGATATGTCGTACGTCGAGATGCCGGGCGCGAAGGTACCCATCCGGATGTGGACCGACCCCGCGTCGGTCGAGGAGGGGGCGCTGCGGCAGCTCCGCAACGTCGCCACCCTCCCCTGGATCGAGGGCCTCGCCGTGATGCCGGACGTGCATTACGGGAAGGGGGCGACGGTCGGGTCCGTCATCGCCATGCGGGGGGCCGTGTGTCCGGCGGCGGTGGGGGTCGACATCGGCTGCGGAATGTCCGCGGTGAAGACGTCCCTGACGGCCAACGACCTGCCCGGGGACCTCTCCCGGCTGCGGTCGAGGATCGAGCAGGCGATTCCGGTGGGACGGGGGATGCACGGCGACCCCATCGACCCGGGACAACTGCACGGCTTCGCGGTCGGGGGGTGGGACGGGTTCTGGGGGCGGTTCGACGGGGTCGCGGATTCGGTCAAGTTCCGTCACGACCGGGCGGAGAAGCAGATGGGAACGCTCGGCGGAGGAAATCATTTTATTGAGATCTGCACGGATTCGACCGGTTCTGTCTGGCTGATGCTGCATTCCGGCTCCCGGAACATCGGCAAGGAGCTGGCGGAGCATCACATCGGCATCGCCCAGAAGCTCCCGCACAACCAGGACCTGATCGACCGTGATCTCGCCGTCTTCGTCTCGGACACCCCGCAGATGGCGGCGTACCGCAACGATCTGTTCTGGGCGCAGGAGTACGCGAAGTACAACCGCTCGATCATGATGGCGCTCCTCAAGGACGTCGTCCGCAAGGAGTTCAAGAAGGCGAAGCCGGCCTTCGAGCCCGAGATCAGCGCTCACCACAACTATGTGGCCGAGGAGCGCTACGACGGCATGGACCTCCTGGTGACCCGTAAGGGCGCGATCCGCGCGGGCTCCGGCGAGTACGGGATCATCCCGGGCTCCATGGGCACCGGTTCGTACATCGTGAAGGGGCTCGGCAACGAGAAAGCCTTCAACTCGGCGTCCCACGGCGCCGGTCGGCGGATGAGCCGGACGGCGGCGAAGCGGCACTTCTCGACGAAGGACCTGGAGGAGCAGACACGGGGCGTGGAGTGCCGCAAGGACTCCGGTGTCGTGGACGAGATCCCGGGCGCCTACAAGCCGATCGAGCAGGTCATCGACCAGCAGCGGGACCTGGTCGAGGTGGTGGCGAAGCTGAAGCAGGTCGTGTGCGTGAAGGGCTGACGCCGACCGCGCACGACTGCTTCGGCGGCGGCGTCGGCAGGGGCGGAGCGGCTGTCGGCTAGCGCGTCTAGCGCGTCAACTCCTCCGGCAGCAGGCCGAGTTGGTTCAGGAACTCCAGTTGGTCGAAGTAGATCCGGTAGCTGGTGATCCGGCCGTCCCGGACCGTGGCGAGGTCCACGCCGCGCATCCTGATGTCCTTGCCGGTGGCGGGGAGCGACGTGCCGTCGGGGAACGCCAGCGGGCCCGTGTTCCGGCCGCTGAAGACGCCCTCGTCGATGGCCGTGTCGCCGACCTCGAACGAGGCGAGTGATTCATAGGTCGCGTCGGGCACGGCGTCCGTCATCTGGCGCCAGTACTCGGCGATGTCGTCCCGGCCGTGCAGCTCGCCGCCGTCGGGGGTGTGGGCGACCGCGTCCTCCGCGAAGAGGTTCGCGACGGTCTTGGGGTCCTGGTGTGTGGTGAGAGCCTCGGTGAGCTGGTCCATCAGCTCGCGCGCCTGTCCCATGATCCACCTCCTGTGCAGGGGATCACCCATCCCATTGTCCCACCGCCCGCCTATCCTGGCCGGGCGGAACGTGTTCGATTCCGTTGTGCTTGAACCGTCGTGTTTGATCTGTGCAGTGCTCGATCCGTAGTGCTCGATCCGTAGTGCTTGATCCGTAGTGCTTGATACGTACCGTCTCAGGAGCAGCTCATGGCCACCGCCGTACCGTCCGCCGCCTCCCGCATCGCCGTCGTCACCGGTGCGAGCGGCGGGATCGGCGCCGCCACGGCCCGGCAGCTCGCCGCGGCGGGGTACCGCGTCGTCCTCACCGCGCGCCGCAAGGACCGGATCGAGGCGCTGGCCGAGGAGATCAACGGCGCCGGCGGGCAGGCCACGGCGTACACCCTGGACATCACGGACCGCGCGGCCGTCGACGAGTTCGCGACCGCGTTCAAGAAGATCGGTGTGCTGGTCAACAACGCGGGCGGCGCGCTCGGCGCCGACCCGGTGGCCACCGGTGATCCGGCCGACTGGCGCACCATGTACGAGACGAACGTCATCGGCACCCTCCACATCACCCAGGCCCTGCTGCCCGCGCTGACCGCCAGCGGTGACGGCACCGTCGTCGTGGTGTCGTCGACGGCCGGGCTCGGGACGTACGAGGGCGGCGCCGGTTATGTCGCCGCCAAGCACGGCGCGCACGTCCTCGCCGAGACGCTGCGGCTGGAGATCGTGGGCACCCCCGTCCGGGTCATCGAGGTCGCGCCCGGCATGGTGAAGACGGACGAGTTCGCGCTGACCCGCTTCGGCGGCGACGCGGCGAAGGCGGCGAGCGTCTACGAGGGCGTCGCCGAGCCCCTGACCGCGGACGACGTCGCCGACACGATCACCTGGGCGGTCACCCGGCCCAGCCACGTCAACGTCGACCTGCTCGTCCTGCGCCCCCGCGCCCAGGCCTCCAACACGAAGGTCCACCGGGAGCTGTGACGACCTCCGGGAGCGAGGCGACCGCCGAGCAGCGCCGGCTCGCCGAGGAGAAGCGGAACGAGCGGTATGTGTGGTGGTACCTCGCCTACTTCCTCTTCGGCATCCACATCGTGGCCTTCGTGATGATCTACGCGGTCACGCACGCGGAGTAGCGGCGGTGAGCGCCGCCACGGCCTCCGCGTACGCCGTCGGCGGCACCCCGACCGTCGCCGTGAAGTCGCGGACGAGGTGGGCCTGGTCCGCGTAGCCGAGGTCGGCGGCGAGGGCGGCCCAGTCGACGGCCCGGTCGGTCTCGGCGCGTTCCAGGGCCTCGTGGATGCGGTAGCGCAGGATGACCCACTTCGGGCCGACGCCCACGTACGCGGAGAACAGGCGCTGCAGGAGCCGTACGGACAGGCCCTCGGCGCGGGCGAAGTCGGTGACGCGGCGGATGGCGCGGTCGGCGCGGATGCGGTCGACGAGGGCCATGGCGAGGTCGGCCTGCGGGTCGGGGCGTGGGGCGAGCCCGGTCAGGAACGCGTCGAGCGCGGTGACGCGGGCGTCCTCGTCGTCCGGGTCGAGGATCGCGGCCGGGTCCGGGGCGGGGCCCACCGTCGGGTCCGGGAACGCCTCCGCGAACGCCTCGGGGCCGCGTACCCGCCGGCCGGTCCAGTGGGTCGCGGGGTGGGCCGGGGTGAAGGGGCGGAAGCCGCCGGGGCGGAACTGGACGCCGCAGACCCGGCCCCTGCCCTCCAGTCTCTGGGTGAAGAGGCCGAGGCCGATGCCGGAGATCTCGACGAAGGGCTCCCGGCCCTCGAAGCGCTGGAAGACGATGTTCACCGAGGGGTGCGGGACGACCTGGGTGACGTACGGCTCGGGCAGGTCCCAGTCGATCAGCCAGTAGTGCTCCAGATACGGGCGCAGCGGCCCGGCGGGTGCGCGGCGGCGGAAGCGGACCCGGGCGAAGAGCTCCGAGGCGTCGACGATGCCCCGGGTGTCACGGCGTGGAGCGGACATGAGGCGATCGTAAGGACGACCACTGACAACGACCACTGACAACGACCACTGACAACGACCACTGACGACGGCCCGTCCGCGACACCGGAGGAACGAGGAATAGGGGGAGCGGGGCCCTCGTTCACAGGTATAGTTGAATCGTAAACAACCTGGAGGGTGGCAGCGATGATGCAGTTCGGGATCTTCAGCGTCGGTGATGTGACGCCGGACCCCACCACGGGCCGGACGCCGACCGAGCGCGAGCGCATCAAGGCGATGGTCGCGATCGCGCTGAAGGCGGAGGAGGTCGGGCTCGACGTCTTCGCCACCGGTGAGCACCACAACCCGCCGTTCGTGCCGTCGTCGCCGACCACGATGCTCGGCTATGTCGCCGCGCGGACCGAGAAGCTCATCCTCTCGACCTCCACCACCCTCATCACCACGAACGACCCGGTGAAGATCGCCGAGGACTTCGCGATGCTCCAGCACCTGGCCGACGGGAGGGTGGACCTGATGATGGGGCGCGGCAACACCGGGCCCGTCTACCCGTGGTTCGGGCAGGACATCCGGCAGGGCATCAACCTCGCCGTCGAGAACTACGCCCTGCTGCACCGCCTGTGGCGCGAGGACGTCGTGAACTGGGAGGGCAAGTTCCGCTCGCCGCTCCAGGGCTTCACCTCCACGCCCCGCCCGCTGGACGACGTACCGCCGTTCGTCTGGCACGGCTCCATCCGCTCGCCCGAGATCGCCGAGCAGGCCGCGTACTACGGCGACGGCTTCTTCCACAACAACATCTTCTGGCCGGCCGACCACACCAAGCGGATGGTCGAGCTGTACCGGCAGCGGTACGCGCACTACGGGCACGGCACGCCCGAGCAGGCGATCGTCGGGCTCGGCGGGCAGGTGTTCATGCGGAAGAACTCGCAGGACGCGGTACGGGAGTTCCGGCCGTACTTCGATGTCGCGCCGGTCTACGGCAACGGGCCCTCCCTGGAGGACTTCACCGACCAGACCCCGCTGACCGTCGGGTCGCCGCAGCAGGTGATCGAGAAGACGCTGGCGTTCCGTGAGTACGCCGGTGACTACCAGCGGCAGTTGTTCCTCGTGGACCACGCGGGACTGCCCCTGAAGACCGTGCTGGAGCAGCTCGACATGCTCGGCGAGGAGGTCGTGCCGGTGCTGCGGGAGGAGTTCGCGAAGGGGCGGCCGGCTGATGTGCCGGACGCGCCGACCCACGGGTCCCTGCTGGCCGCCGCGGAGAAGGACGCGGAGAAGGACGCGAAGAAGGACGCGGAGAAGGACGCGAAGAAGGGCGCGGAGAAGGACGTGGAGAAGGGCGCGAAGAAGGAGAGTGTGTCGTGAAGCTCGTCGTCGTGTCGGCGGGGCTGAGTGTGCCGTCGTCCACGCGGTTGCTGGGGGATCGGCTCGCCGCCGCCGTGGTCGGGCGGGACGCGTCGGTCGAGGTGCGGGTCGTCGAACTGCGGGACCTCGCGGTCGAGATCGCGCACCACCTCACCAACGGGTTCCCCGGCCGGAAGCTCGCCGCCGCGCTGGACGCGGTGGCGGGGGCCGACGGGCTGGTCGTGGTGACGCCGGTGTTCTCCGCCTCGTACAGCGGGCTGTTCAAGTCCTTCTTCGATGTGCTCGACCGGGACGCGCTGGGCGGGAAGCCGGTGCTGATCGCCGCGACCGGGGGGTCGGCCCGGCACTCGCTGGTGCTGGAGCACGCGATGCGGCCGTTGTTCGCCCATCTGCGGGCCGTCGTGGTGCCGACGGGTGTCTACGCCGCGTCCGAGGACTGGGGTGCGGAGGGGCTCGCGGGGCGGATCGAGCGGGCGGCGGGGGAGTTGGCCGGGCTGATGGGGGTGGCTCCGCCGGTTGAGCGGGAGGGGTTTGTTGTTGTTCCCTTCGCTGAGCAGTTGGCGGCGTTGAAGGGGTGAGGGGCGCCGCCGTAGGGGTGCGGATGTCGTCAGGCTGCCGGCTGGTTGTGGTTGCTCGCGCAGTTCCCCGCGCCCCTTGCCGGAGTTGCTGTGGCCCTCTTCCATGAACGCACCCTTCGCCGCAGCCAGGTCCTCGCCCGTGTCGATCCCCGTTCCCAGGTGCGCTGGAGCCTGGTCTCTTGCAGGTCGGCGAAGAGGTGTTCGTAGCGGGCGATGATCGGGGCCGGGTCGTAGCGGCGGGCGCTCTCCAGGGCGGCGCGGCCCATCGCGCGGCGCAGGGCGGGGTCGGCGGTGAGGTCGAGGACGGCCTCGGCGAGGGCGTCGGGGTCGTCGACCGGGACGAGGCGGCCGTCGGTGCCGTCGGTGATGATCTCGGCGGGGCCGAGCGGGCAGTCGGTGCTGACCACCGGGACACCGCAGCGCATGGCCTCGACGAGGGTCATGCCGAAGGACTCGGCCTCCGAGGCGCTGACGACGATCGAGGCCCGCGCGAACTCCTCCTCGATCGGGGTGTGCGGGCCCATCAGATGGGCCCGGTCGGTGAGGCGCAGCTCCTGGATCAGGGTCTCCAGGCGGTCGTGCTGCTTGCCGCCGCCGTAGATCCGCAGCTGCCACTCCGGTTCCTTCGCGGCGACCTTCGCGAACGCCTCCAGGAGGAGGTCGAAGCGTTTGCCCCGGGAGAGCCGGCCGGCGGCGGCGATGACGGGGGCCGTGCCGTCCGACGGGGCGACCCCGGCCGGCGGGACGATGTTGGGCACCGACATCACCCGTACGCCCGGCAGTTTCATCCGTGCGCGGTACACCGCCGCGTCCGCCGCCGTGGTCGTGACGAGCGCGTCCAGGGTGCGGTAGTGGCGGGCGAGGACCTTGCGGAGCTGTTTGGAGTGGGCGTCGTGCCGCAGATGCTCCTGGGCGATGCGCAGGGCGCGGCGGGGGGCGAAGCGGGAGACGTAGACGTTGATGCCGGGGCGGGTGCCGATGACGACGTCCGCGTCGCAGCGGGCCAGATAGGCGCGGACCCTCAGGTCGGTGAGGCGGCTGTACTGGCGGTGCCGTCGGTCCTCGGCCGGGAAGTCCGTGGCCGGGCTCAGCTGGGCCGGATCGCGCAGGTCGGGGCTGTAGGGGCGGATGTCGACGAGGGGGACGAGCGTGACCCTGGGGTCGACCGTGAAGCGGGGTTCGTCCAGGTGGCGGGCCATCGACGCGATCTCCACGTCGTGGTGGTCCGCGAGCGCCGCCGCCAGGTTCAGCGTCGTACGCACGGTGCCGCCGATGGCGTACGCGTTGTGGAGCAGGAACACGATCTTCATGCGGCGGCTCAAGGCCCTGCCTTTCCGACGGCGTGAGCGATGCGGTTGCGGTCGCGGTTGTCTGATTGCGGTCGCGGTTGTCTGGCGGTGACTTGCTTGTCCGATGGTGTACATGGTGGTGGTGGTTTGGATGGTTGCGACCCTTTGTACTCCATCTGCTCGCTCTGCCCGGGTTCCCGTGCGGGCGGGTGTCACACGGACACGCTGCTCCGGAGGGGTAAGCCCGACGCGCGGGCGGGGTGAGAGGCCGGTAAGAAGGGCCGCCCGGTGCTTCTGACGAGGTGGTGGGCGCCGGTGACCTTGGCAGACTGGTGGGGTGCCCCAGAACGTGCTGCTCGCCGAGGACGACCGTGCCATCCGCCATGCCCTGGAACGCGCGCTGACGCTGGAGGGGTACGAGGTCACGGCGGTCGCCGACGGCGTCGAGGCGCTCGCCCAGGCCCATCGCCACCGGCCCGACGTGCTCGTACTCGATGTGATGATGCCCGGCATAGACGGCCTCCAGGTCTGCCGGGTGCTGCGCGCGGAGGGTGACCGGACGCCGATCCTGATGCTCACCGCGCTCGTGGAGACCGCCGACCGGATCGCCGGTCTCGACGCGGGCGCGGACGACTACGTCGTCAAGCCGTTCGACGTCGAGGAGGTGTTCGCGCGGCTGCGGGCGCTGCTGCGGCGCACGGGCGGCGCGGACGGGTTCGCGACCGCCCCGCCCCGGTCGTCGGCCGCCGCCCCGCCGTCGAACGGCGCCGCGTCCCCGGAGGCCGGTGGGCTGCTGACGGCCGCCGGGCTGCGGATGGACGCACAGGCGCGGCGGGCATGGCGCGGCGCGCGTGAACTGGAGCTGACCCGGACCGAGTTCGACCTGCTCGAACTGCTCGTCCGCAACGCGGGCATCGTCCTCGACCACGCGACGATCTACGACCGCATCTGGGGCTACGACTTCGGGCCGGGCTCCAAGAACCTCGCCGTCTACGTCGGTTATCTGCGCCGCAAGCTCGACGAGCCCGGGGCGCCCGCGCTGATCCACACCGTGCGGGGCGTCGGGTACGCGCTGCGGGAAGACTGAGGCGGCGCGCCGTGCCGCCGGCCCGCCCGGTCCGGGCACTGCCCCGGCTGCTGCCCCGGCTGCTGTCCCGGCTCTCCCGGCTGAAGCCCGTCCCCTCGCTGCGGGCGACCTTCACGGTGTCGTTCGTGGCGGTGGCGTGTGTCGTCACCGTCCTTGTCGGCATCCTCAGCTACAGCGCGGCGGCGCGGCTGGTGCGGGTCGATGAGCAGACCGTGTTCGCCGAGGTCGTGCGTGATCTGCGGGAGTTGGTGGAGCAGGACCCGCTGACCCCGGAGGACTTCGCGACCGGCGACACCGGCGGCCCGCGCGACGACCTGATCCGCTCCGGCCGTACGGACGTCCAGGTGCTCGGCCCCAACGGGGAGATCCTCGACAAGGGCGCCCCCGGTCTGCCCGTACGCGAGGCGGACCGGCGTACGGCCGACGCGGCCCTGGCGGGGGTGACGGTCGAGCACGGTGAGGTCGAGGTCGGCAGCGACCGCTACCGGGTGGTGACCGTGGCGCTCGGCGGCGGGCGGGGCGCGGTGCAGGTCGCGCAGGAGTTCAGCGACACGGAGGATCTGCTGCGCGAACTGCAGCAGCGGACCCTGCTGTTCGTGTCCGGGATCGTGATCTCGGCCGGGCTGTTCGGCTGGTGGCTGGCCCGGCGGCAGACACGGCGGCTGGTGCAGTTGGCGGGGGCGGCGGAGGACGTGGCCCGGACCGGGCACCTCGGCATCCAGGTGCCGGTCGCGGGCCGGGACGAGGTGGGGCGGCTCGGCCGTTCGTTCGACCGCATGCTGGTCCGGCTCGCGCAGTCGGAGGAGGACCAGCGGCGGCTGGTCCAGGACGCGGGCCACGAGCTGCGCACCCCGCTCACCTCCCTCCGTACGAACATCTCCCTGCTCCGGCGCATCGACGAGCTGCCGCCCCGGGTGCGGGCGGAACTCGTCGACGACCTCTCCCAGGAGGCGCTCGAACTGACCGACCTGGTCAATGAGTTGGTGGATCTCGCGGCCGGGCAGTCGAGCACCGAGCCGGTGCGGCGGGTGCAGTTGGCGGACCTCGCGGAGGAGGTCGCGGGGACCGCGCGCCGGCGCACCGGGCGGGAGGTCGTGGTGCGGGTGGCCGGTGACACGACCGTCGAGGGGCGGGCGGGCGCGCTCCAGCGGGCCATCTCCAACCTGGTGGAGAACGCGGCGAAGTTCGACCGCGGCGGGTCGGGGGCGATCGTGGTCGTCGTGGCGCGCGGGTCGGCGGGGGCCCTCGGCGAACTGGGCGCACTCGAAGGGCTGGGCGCGCACGAAGAGTTGGGGGATCCCGGCGACTTCGGCGGGTCCGCCCGGCCGGGCGAACCCGGTGACGACCCCGACGTGGTCCGCGTCGAGGTCCTCGACCGGGGGCCCGGCGTCCCCGACTGCGACCTCGAACGTATCTTCGACCGCTTCTATCGCGCCCCGGACGCCCGCAGCCTGCCCGGCTCCGGGCTCGGTCTGTCGATCGTCCGGGCTGTGGCCGCCGCGCACGGAGGGGCGCCCTTCGCCTTCCGGCGGGAGGGCGGGGGGTTGGTGACCGGGTTCACGGTGCGCGGGGTGGACGGGTAGGCGGGGCTAGGAGATCCATCAGAAGGGCCCTAGGGGCGGTGGTCAGACGTAGGTCCAGCGCCAGGCGTTCGAACTGTAGGCGCACTTGATCTCCGTACCGTCCTCGGTGGTGGTGACGGCCCCGTGGTCGCTGTTCCGGCAGAACTGTCCCGCCGAGTAGCAGTTGCCGGAGTTGGAGACGATCGAGCAGGTGCCGGTGTCCGTGCCTGCGTCTGTGCCGGTGTCGTCCTGGCCGTCGGCGGCGCTGTCGGCCGACTTCGCGGTGGCGGTCTTGGTGACCGTGACGGTGGGGCGCGGCTTCGCCTCGGCCTCGACGGTCTCGGTGACGGTCGGACCGGGCTCGGGCGTGGCCGTCACGGTCGCGGTGACGGTCGTCCGGGGCTTGGCGGTGGTCTGGACGGCCTCCTGCCCGTCGTTCCCGGCCGAACCGATCACCGAGCCGGCTATGAGCAGGCCCGCGCCGCCGATCCATACGAGGACCCGCTTGTGCGGGGGGCGGGTGTCGGGCGGGCGGGGCACGGGTGGTGGCGGTGGCGTCGGGCCGGTGTACGGGTTGGTCATCTCGTCCCCCCTGGGTGTTACGGGTGGAGTGACCGTAGTGCCCGGCGGGGCCCGATGTGGGGGGAGTGTGAGAGGGGTGGCCATTCTGTGACCGTGTGACCGGTCAGGGGCTCCCCAAGGGGGTCGGGCGGTCGGGCGGTCAGGCGGTCGAGCGGGTCGCGCCCGCGCTCCAGCGGCCGAGTACCGGTTCGGTGAGGGTGCGGGCCGTGCGGCAGAGGGTCTGGCCGCGGCGGGCGAAGAGGTCGTCGCGGTCGTCGAAGTGGCCGAGGTCGGCGACGACCTGGGCGGAGAGATCGCAGGCGGCGGCCGAAGCGGTCCCGCAGGAGTCCCAGCGGACGCCGGTACGGGCGATCGCGTCGAAGAGGGTCTCGCCGCCCTTGTTGACGAAGCCGTCACCACCACGACCGGAGGCGGGCGCGGACGCCGACGTGGGGGCGGGTGCGGGCGTGAATGCGGACGTGGACGTGGACGTGGACGCGGGTGTGTCGAAGAGTTCGCCGATCGGGACCCATGCCTCGCTGATCCTGAACTCCGGCCAGGCCAGCAGGACCTGCTCCGGCACGAACGGCTTCAGCCGGGGGAAGCGCGGATACCAGTACGTCCCGTCCACGAGCAGCCCGCGCACCCGCGTCCGTACGCGTACGGCCCGCGCCACCGCCTCCAGTGCCGCCATCCGCTGGCTGCACGAGCCGCGCCCCAGCCGAAGGGTCAGCGACACCCGGCGGCCGTCCTCGACCGAGTACACCGGGCGGACGCTCCGCGCGACGATCCGGTGCGCGGTGCGCAGCGCGTCACGCGGGGTCGCCTCGCTCTGCGCCCGGCGTGCGACCGCCCCGACCCGGGGGTCGTCGTGGTCCAGGATCGCCGTGGCCCGCGTGGACCCGACCACGCAGGACGGCTCACTGGCAGGCGCACCGGCCCGTTTGACCTGCGCGTTGTACGACATGAGCAGCCGACTGGTCATGGCAGTTCCGTCCCCGTACCCGTTCTGATCCGTGTGCGTCCCCGCGCCCCGTGGGAACGCCGCCCGTTCCCCGCGGGCGCCTTCGGCCCATCATCACACGACGGACCGGCCGGGCCGCGGGCCACTCAGGGTGAGGGTCGGGCCGGGGCTGCCGGGCCGCCGGCGACGTGCTTTCGTAGTACTTCCCCCGACCCCATTGCGGCGGCGCGAACACGCCGACTACGGTCATTCCTGCGCTCACGGAGAGTGCACGCTTGATTACTCAAAGGTGTTCGGCCGCCTGCGTCCCACCTTGATCGCCCTCTCTCCCTCTCTCCCTCTCCTCTTCCCCCTTCCTCTCTCTCCTGCGCCCGCGTTTCGCCGTCGATATCCGAGGAGGAGCCACCGACGCGGTAGGGACCCGAGCAATCCCTTCTCGCCGCAACGGAGTTGATCACCGATGACCGAAACCGCCGGTAGCCGCCCCGCCCAAGTCCCCGCCCCCATCCCGGGCGGCACCCCCTGGCTCTCGCCCGCGGCGACGACGTACACGCTCTTCTGTCCGCCCCTGGACAGTTCCCCGCACATCGCCCGTGACTTCGTCACCAGTGTCCTGCGCGCGCTCGGGCTGGACACCCTCGTCGACGCGGCGGCGCTCTGCACGTCCGAACTGGTCACGAACGCCTGTGTGCACGCCAAGGGTGGAGGATCGGTTCTCTGGCTGGCGGTGGAGTCCTGGCGGGTGAGAGTGATCGTTTACGACGGTGACGAGAACCCGCCGGTCATAAGGGAGCTGACCCCGGGCGGCTGGGAGGAGGGCGGCCGAGGCCTCTACCTCGTGGACGCCCTCACCGAGGGCCGCTGGGGCACCGCCGCCGCCCTCCCCGACGGCGGCGGCCCCGTCCACCCCGACGGCAAGGCGGTCTGGTTCGACCTGGCGGCACCGCGCGTGTCCCTGGCCAGGTGAGGCTGGTTCGCAAATCTGTTTGTGTCCGTCGGTGCCCGCGTATTACATGCCGTTACTACTTGCCGTGGGTCGACCGGAGGGTGAACGCATGCGGAGCAGGGCCGGGTTTATCGCGAATGTGTATGGGCTCGACGGTGGGGCGTGGGAGATGGTGCCTGTTGCTCGGGGGGCCTTGGGGCAGGTCTGGAGGCTGTCGGGGGGCGGTGGGGTGTGGGCGGTCAAGGAGTTGTTGTTCGGGTGCGACGAGGGGCAGGTGGGGCGGGAGGCCGGGTTGCGGGACGCGGCGGAGGGGTTGGGGATCTCGGCGCCCCGGTTCTTCGCGGACCGGGACGGGGCGTATGTGTCGCGGCTGCCGGAGTCGATCGGCGGGGGGCATGTGAAGTTGTACGACTGGGTGGAGGGGAGCGAGGCGGATCCCGGCGATCCGGCGCTTCTCGACTGGTGCGGGCGGACGCTCGCGCTGCTGCACCGGGCCGGGGAGGGGACCGCGGAGACACCGGACGACTGGTACGAGCGGTGTCCCGGGGCGGGGGAGTGGGCGGAGCTGTGCGAGCGGGTCCGCCGGGCCGGGGTGCCGTGGGCGGCGGCGTTGGAGCGGTTCGCGGCCGCGGAGGCCGTGGAGTTGGCGGGGTTCGTCACTCCGTCCGGGGGCGGCGGGGACGTGGTGACCTCGCATCTCGACATGCGACCGCAGAACGTGCTCGTGGGACCGGCCGGGCCCGCCCTGCTCGACTGGGACAACGCCGGGCCCGTGTCGGCGGGACGGGAACTCGCCCGAGCCGTCCATGTGTGGGCCGGCGGCAACGACTTCCGCGCCGATTCCGCGCGGCGGTTGGTACGGGGATACGTGGACGCCGGCGGGCCCGGGGTCGTCGAGGGCGTGGAGTCGTTCTCCATGCTCTTCGCGACCGAGCTGAACTACGTGCGGGTGCAGGCCGAGTGCGCGGTCGATCCGGAAGTGACCGCCGCGCAGCGGGAGTTCGCCGGCGGGCAGGTGGTGGGGCTGATGGGGAGGCTGCCGGATCCGGTGGCCGCCTCCCGCTTGGCGGAGGCGCTCGCCTCCGAGTGGTGACGGTCGGGAGTGCCCATGGGGCAGGGGCCCCTGACGGGCGGGAGTGGTCGAGTGGTCACAGGTCGGGTGTGGGGGTGTTCATGTGCGGTCGATGTGGACGTTCGTGGACTTGACCCGGGCCGTGGCCTCCATGCCGACCTCCAGGCCCAGTTCCTCCACGGCCTCCCGGGTGAGCAGGGAGACCAGGCGGTGCGGGCCCGCCTGGATCTCGACCTGGGCCGCCACGTCGCCCAGCTTCACGGCGGTGACGATGCCGGGGAAGGCGTTGCGCGCCGATGTGTAGGGGGCCGTGTCGGCCTCGTCGGAGGTGTCCGAGGCCAGCTCCACCGAGAAGGCCGCGAGATCCTTCCCGTCGATGAGCCGGCGCCCGTTCTCGTCGCGCCGCGTCGCCACCCGGCCCGCGTCCGCCCATCGCCGCGCGGTGTCGGGGCTGACCCCGAGCAGCCGGGCGGCCTGACCGATCGTGTAGGACTGCATGGGCGCCAAGATATGCGGGCCGACCCCGAGACGCGTCGGCGCGCCCCGACGACGGCATCCCGCCCGTCGGGGGCCGTCAGACGCGTGTCCAGGGCCCGATGGTCATGATCGGGGGGATGCCCGGGGTGAGCGGCAGCTCGTCGACCGGGCGCCCCTCCGCCTCCACCCACGCGTGGGCGACCGTCGGGACCGTACGCATCCCCGTGCGCCAGGTGGGCCAGGCGCCCCGGGCGCGGCAGAGCAGGGCGGTGGCGATGGACCGGGGCAGACAGCCCTGCCCGGCGCAGCGCACGCTGACCGCGACGATCTCGGCGCGGGCACGGGCGGCCTCGGCGTACGTGGCGGGCCGGCCGCCGCGTGAGCAGGCGGTCAGGACGCGCCGGATGCGCTGCGGGGAGAGCCGGCCGATGAGATGGGCGGCGCCCACGGCGAGCAGCGGGAGGGGCCGCCGGTGCGGGGGCAGGCGGCGTCGCTGAACGGCGGAGGGGACGCTCATGCCACCACCGGCCCGTTCCCGGCCAACTCGGCGGTCGGCGCGGCGACATCGGCCGCCGCCCGTTCCTCGGACACCGCGTACCGCGCCCTCAGCACCCGGACCGCGTCGGACACGGAGACGTGCCGCCCCAGAGCCGTCCCACCGACGCCGCTCCCACGCCCATGCGCACGCCCATGCGCACGCCCATGCGCACGCCCACGCCCATGCGCACGCCCACGCCCATGCGCACGCCCACGCCCATGCGCACGCCCACGCCCATGCGCACGCCCATGCGCACGCCCATGCGCACGCCCACGCCCATGCGCACGCCCATGCGCACGCCCACGCCCATGCGCACGCCCATGCGCACGCCCACGCCCATGCGCACGCCCACGCCCATGCGCACGCCCACGCCCATGCGCACGCCCACGCCCATGCGCACGCCCACGCCCATGCGCACGTCTACGCCCACTTCCGCTTCCACGCCCGCTCCCGTCGCTCCTTCCGACCGGCCTCATGCCGCCGCCTCGTTGCCGAGAGGCGGGGCGGTCGCCGTGCCGCCCGTTTGCGCGCGGAGCCAGGTCTCGACGGCGAGGGTCGCTTCGAGGGTCACGGGGGAGAGGCGGGGCGGGAGCACGCCGAGGCAGGCGTGGCGCAGGGCGTCGGCGTCGACGAGACCGAGCGTGGCGAGGAGCGGCCGGTCGAGGAGTTCGGCCAGGTCGGCGCGGCGGGCCCGCTGCCCGCTCCGCGTCTCCGCGAGGCGGGCTTCCCCGAGCATCTGGTGACCGCCCTCGTGATCGCCGACGCGGACGTGCCCGATGTGACCGCCCGGCTCGTCGAGGACGACCGGATCGCCGCCGTCACCCTCACCGGAAGCAACCGGGCGGCGGGCCGCTGCCGGGCTACGGCGCCTTCTTCCGGCCGACCGTCCTCGCCGGCACCGGCCCCGGAATGCCCGCCTTCGGCGAGGAGACCTTCGGCCCGCTCGCCGCCCTCGCCGTCGTCCGCGACGACGACGATGCCGTACGGCTCGCCGACGCCACCGTGTACGGACTCGGGCTGAGCGTCTGGACCGCCGACCTCGGCCGGGGGGTCGCCCTGGCCCGCCGCGTCACCAGCGGCGCCGCCTTCGTCAACGCGATCGTCGCCTCCGACCCGCGCCTTTCCTTCGGCGGCACCAGGCGGAGCGGGTACGGCCGTGAGCCGGCCGCCGCGGGCATCCGGGAGTTCACGAACGCGCGTACGTACTGGGTCGCGTCCTCCTGAAGCGCCGGGACGCCGCGGCTCGGCGCGGGCTGGTCAGGAACTTGCCCGCAGCGCGGTCAGGAACTTGCCCAGCCGGGCGATGCCCTCGCGCAGGTCGTCCGCCGAGGCCGCGTAGGAGAGGCGGACGTGGGTGTCGGCGGTGTGGCTGCCGAAGTCCCGGCCGGGGGTGAGGGCGACCTGGGCCTCCCGCAGCGCGCGTTCGCAGAACTGCCAGGAGGTGAGGCCGGTGCCGGCGACGTCGAAGTAGACGTAGAACGCCCCGTCCGGCGGCACCGGGACCGGCAGCCCGATCCGCGCCAGCCCGTCCAGCACGAGCGCGCGCCGCTCGCCGAACTCCACCCGGCGTGCCTCGCAGACCGCGAGTGACTCGGGGGTGAAACAGGCGAGGGCCGCGTGCTGGGCGGGGGCGGAGGCGCAGAGGAAGTAGTTCTGGGCGAGGCGTTCCAGGGCCGGTACGAGGGGCTCGGGGACGACGCACCAGCCGAGCCGCCAGCCGGTCATCCCGAAGTACTTGGAGAAGCTGTTGACGACCACGGCCCCGGGGTCGTACGACAGCGCGCTGCGCGGCGGGCGGCCCCGCTCGTCGTGGTCGCCGAGGTCGAGGTAGATCTCGTCGACCAGGCGCCAGGCGTCGCGCTCGCGGGCGAGATCGCAGAGGGCGGCCAGCTCGGCGGCGGGGACCGAGGTGCCGGTCGGGTTGGAGGGGGTGGCGACCATGAGCCCGCGCGTACGGTCCGTCCAGTGCGCCCGGACCGCCGCCGTGTCCAGCTGGAAACGGGTCGCGGCGGTGGTGGGGACGAGGGTGACGTCGGCGCCGAAGCTCTCCACGATCTGCCGGTTGCAGGGGTAGGAGGGGTCGCCGATGAGCACCTCGTCACCGGGGTCGACGAGCGCGGCGGTGGCCAGCACCAGCGCGGCCGAGGCACCGGCCGTGACGACGACCCGGCCCGGATCGACCTCGACGCCGTGCCGGTCGCCGTAGAACCCGGCGATGGCCTCCCGCAGGGCGGGCAGTCCGAGCGCCGCCGTGTATGTCATCGGCCGCCCGTCCATCACCTCCCGCATCGCCTCCACGACGGCCGGGGGAGCGCCGAAGTCCGGCTCGCCGAGGCTGAGCCGGACGACGTCCCGGCCCTCGGCGGCCAGCGCGGCGGCCTGCTTGGCGAACTCCATGGCGTAGAAGGGGGCGACGGCCTGGGCACGGCGCGAGACGCGCACGCCGGCGACGCCGCCGCCCTCGCCGCCCTCCCTGCTTTCTCCGCCACTGGTGCCCCTCGCTCCCCTGGTGCTCGTGGTGCCCCTGGCGCTCGCGTCGCTGTTTGTGTCGCTCATGCCGCCCATGCTGCGGCGCGGAGGGGACCGGGGGCCAGCGGCGACCGGGGTTCGGACAGGGCGGTGCCCACCGGCGGCCGGGGCGCGGGCCGCCCGGTCACTGGCCGTCGGGTTGCAGGTCGTCGGGTCACTGGCGGTCGGGTCACCGGCCGCCCGGTCACCGGCCGTCGGGTTGCAGGTCGTCGGGTCACTGGCGGTCGGGTCACCGGCCGCCCGGTCACCGGCCGTCGGGTTGCAGGCGGTCGGGTCACTGGCCGTCGGGGCGCGGGTCGTCGGGTCACTGGCCGTCGGGGCGCGGGTCGTCGGGTCACCGGCCGCCCGGTCACCGGCCGTCGGGTTGCAGGCCGTCGGGTCGCACGCCCTCGGGTCACTGGCCGTCGGGTTGCAGGCGGTCGGGTCGCACGCCCTCGGGTCACCGGCCGCCGGGGCGCAGGCTGCCGGGTCACCGGCCGCCGGTCACAGGCCGAGTCGTCGGAGTGCGATCGAGACGTGGCCCCTTAGGGGGCGGTCCCAGCCGGGTACGACGCCGGGGACGTTCCGGTCGTCGGCGTCGATGAGTACGGTCAGGGCCGCCTCGGGCGGCGCGGCCGGTAGGCGGCGGGCCAGGGCGACGGCCGCGGTGACCCGTACGGCTTCGTCGGTGGAGCCCAAGCCCCTGGTCAGGGCGCCGAGTTCACGTTCCCCGAGGGGCCCGTCCAGATGCGCCAGTCCGAGATTCGCCGAGGCCCGCGGCCCGCCGGGGCCGGCACCACCCGCCACCGCCGCGAGCGCCTCGCCGACCCCCGGGACGCCGGGGAACCAGACCACCAGCCCCGCCGCGAGCGCCGCCACGGCCGGGTCGGGGTCGCGCAGCCAGTCCAGGTAGGCGGCGGTGTGCCGCCGGGCCGCGCGGTAGGCGTCGGCGGCCCAGCGCAGTGCCACCGCGTCGGCGATGTCGGCCACACCGTCGACGTCCGGGTCGTCCTCCTCGAACAGCACCCGCAGCACCGCGGCCTCGTCGGCCGGGCGTACCCGCTCCGCGTCGGCGAAGGCCCGTACGGGATCGAAGGGCAGTTCGTCGTCACGCGCGTCACCGAGGGCCACGGCGCGCAGGATGTGCAGGACGGTGGCCCGGTCGGGCGTCTTGGGAGCGCCGACCAGCGCCACGAGCGGACCGACCACCCGCGCGCTGGCGGGCCACCGGGTGCCCTGGTGATACACGCTGCCGGTCAGGAACGACACCGCCGCCCGCCGCGTCTCGGGATCGCCGGCGACCAGCCCGGCCAGCTGCCCGGGGACGTCCCCCGCCCGCCCGTACGCGTGATGGACCCGCGCCCAGTCGCCCTCGAACGCCACCACACTCACCACCCTGACCTTGCGTACGCCGCGGCGCACGCCGCGGCGCTGTGTGCCCTGCCGTGTGCCCTGCCGTGTTCCCTACGGCGTGAGCGTTTCGGCGATCAGGCCCGCCACCTCGGCCACCAGCGGGTTGTCCGAGGGGCCCTCGGGGGCGTGCTTGGTGGTGAGGACGGACAGGACGAGGGGCGGGCGGTGGGGCGGCCAGACGACGCCGACGTCGTTGGCGACGCCGTAGGAGGACCCGCCGCCGGTCTTGTCGGCGAGCGTCCAGTCGGCCGGAAGGCCCGCGAGGAAGCGCTCGACGTTGGTCGAGTTGGCGATCAGCCAGCCGGTCAGCAGCTCCCGGTCCGCGTCCGGCAGAGCCCGGCCGAGGAGGAGCCGCGCATACGTCCCGCCGATGGCCCGGGGCGTCGTGGTGTCCGTCTTCCGCCACGGCTCCGCCGAGTTCAGCGCGGGCTCCCAGCGGTCGAGACGGGTCGTCCGGTCCCCGAGCGAACGGCTGAAGCGGGTGATCGCGGTCGGCCCGCCCACCTCGCGCAGCAGCAGATTGGCCGCCCCGTTGTCGCTGTGCGAGACGCTCGCGGCGCACAGTTCCGCGACGGTCATACCGGCCTCGACGTTCGCGGGCCGACTGGTGACGGGGCAGTAGCCCGCCGCCTCGACGTACTCCTTCGTGTAGTGGATCCGCTTCGCGAGGTACTCGCCGTCGCGGTCGAGGTCCCGTAACACCACCGCCGCGCCGAGCGTCTTGAACACCGAGCAGATGGGGAACAGCTCGTCCGCGCGGTACGCCACCGTCCGCCCCGTGGCCGTGTCATGGGCGAACACCCCCACCCGGGCGGCGTGTTCGCGCTCCAGTTCCGCCAGCCGGGGGGACAGCCCCGCGTCGCCGGGGGCGGAGGCGTACGCCGTTCCGGCACCCAGCGTCCCCAGCGTTCCCACCGTTCCGAGTGTCCCGAGCGCCCCCAGGGCACCCGTCGCGCCCAGCCCCGTCAGCCCGCCGAGGCCGAGCACCGTACGACGGCCCGGCCGTGATCCCGTGGTTTCCAAGGTCTTCTCCCTGTCCGGTCGTGATCTCTGTCCGCCTCTGAGGACGTCACCACCGCAACACCGGTTTCCCTCACCCCACCCGGGACGTCGGAGTTCTCACCGGGGGCGGATCGTCAACACCAGCATCGTCAGCGGTGGTTCGGCGGCCAGTGTGGTCGCGGGGCCGGTCCCCGGCATGGGCGCCCGGGTCGGCAGCGCGGATTCATGCTGGCCCAACAGGTCGGTATCGACGTCGAGTTCGCGGCCATCCTGATCAGCGCTACCCCGTACGCATCGAGGTCGACCACCACTGGAACGCCCTCGCCCGCGAGGTCACGTGACCAGGACGAAGCCACCAGGGGTGACGCATACGGGCTGCCCGAGCGCCGCGTGCGCGCGCGGTTCGGTTCAGCAAGCCGCTCCGGTGCTCGCGCTCACGGCCTGGGACCCCCAGTCGAACCTACGCAGGGTGTCCTTCGAGTCCTTGCCCGAGGCACCGCCGGACTTCAGTTGCAGCGTGACCCCCTTGTCGTCGAGTTCGACGAGCTTCCCGCACACGCTCCCGTCGCGCGTGTGCACGGTGACGGACATGGCCTCCTTGTCGGCCGCAGGCGCCAGCCAGGTCACCATCACCCCGGTGGCCGTCGCGAGAACACCTGCCACGGCGAGCCACCGGGCGCAGTTGATCAACTTCGCGACTCGTCGGGTCTCAGTGGCTTCCCACTTCAGGAGCCGGGCACCGTCGGCGCGCGTCAACGCGGCGCCCGGACGTCCATGTGCGGCCGAGGCGGCAGCGAAAGCCGACGTCAGCAGGGCCAGCAGCCCGGCCGCCATGGCCAGGACGACGCCCAGGCGGTAACCCGACGTCAGTTCCGCCACGTTCTCACGACCCTTGAGCACGAGCACCGCTGCCAGGAGCGCGGTGGCCGTGGCCAGGAAGTTGCGCCAGCCTTCCGCGTGATGGCGAGCGATCTCCAACTGCGACTGCAGCATGCCGTGGAGCCGCTCCTGCGCCTCCATCCGCAGCGAGCGGGCCGTCCGGCGCCGGACGGGGGGCATCAGCTAGTTCCCTGGGCGGGAATCAGCACGGGCCACCACGCGCCACAGCCGGAGAACTCATCGTCGTTCCCGGGGTGGGTGATCGGGCAGGAGCAGTCCATCTGCCGTTCGAGGTCCTGGCCGGTGGCCTTGCGCCGCCACGGCAGCCCCTTCGGGATGGTGCCGGGCCGGACGTCGACCAGGGTGTACTCGTTCCAGCCGTGGCATACGGGACAGGTGCCCGTGAACACCAGATGCCCGGCCGCGTCCGTACGGGAGTCGATGTCCGGCGGCGGCTGGACCTCCTGCTCCTTGTACGCGACATCGTCATGGACGGGCTGCATGCGTGCTCCTCTCCTCCGGGACTCCGGAGTTCTCCGGCGGCAGCCGGAACGCGAACAGGGGGGCGTAGTAGGCGAGGCGGTCCCGCACCTCACCGCATGACAGATCGGTCTCCTCCGACGCCAACAGGATGTGCTCGTCCGGCACTTCACCCGCCAGAGCGGGCTCGCTGCCGCTGAGCCGACGGGTGAGGACGATGACGTCGCGCCAGTCGGGAGCGTGGTCGTCGTCCGCGGGCACAGGGCACTCGACGACGACGCCGCACGCTGTGTACGGGACGAGCGCCTGGAAGGTCGACCGCAGCCCCAGGCCCATCCGCACCGCGGTCACGGTCAGCGCCAGGGGTGTCACGATCCCCCGATTCAGGGGTTCGTACGACAGCAGGCTCTCCACGGCCAGGG
This sequence comes from Streptomyces phaeolivaceus, assembly GCF_009184865.1. Taxonomy (NCBI): domain Bacteria; kingdom Bacillati; phylum Actinomycetota; class Actinomycetes; order Kitasatosporales; family Streptomycetaceae; genus Streptomyces; species Streptomyces phaeolivaceus. Next base: position 6,396,373 of record NZ_CP045096.1, read on the forward strand.
CGGCCCGCTCGTCCGGCTCCTCCCACTGTCCGTCCGGGCGAGGCGCCGCGCGGGGCACCGGAGGCGCACCGAGGGGCTCGTACTCGCGCAGCCGCGCCATCGCCTCCGGCACGCTGATGCCGTGGGCGTGCGCGTACGGGACGATGTCCGCAAAGGTGATCTCGGTCTTCCAGTGAGAAGTCTCCACCGAGCTCAGTGCTTCGACCTCGATCAGGGTCGGTTCCAGATGCTGGGCCTCGGGGGGCACTTCGGCGACGTCGATGCGGTAGGGCTCGGCCTCCGCGCGCACCGCTTCGGCGGTGTCACCGAGGGTGCCATGGCGTTCGGCCGCGAGTGCCACGAGGAACAGGTGGTCGACGCGGTTCGAGGTGGGGTCGTATTCGATCCCAAACGACCAGGACTGGTCCCGGAAGCGAAGATTTCGTTCGTCATCCGTGAGGAGATGCGGACGATTACCCCGCGGGATGTCCACCCACCTGCGGACGGCATCGACGGCGGCGCCGTCCACCACCCCCGCGGCGGCCAGGGCTTCGACGGACCTGACCATGCTCTCCGGGGATTCGCTCGCGGAGGCGTTCGCCATGGTGCGCAGGGTCGTCCACGTACTAAGCGGCTGATGGTTCCGCTCCGCGACCATGGGGAGGCTTGTCCACCACGCTGACGCCTTGACCCCTTCGAGAGGGCCTGGTGAGACGTCACCCAGGCCCAGTGACCCGGTGATCCCCCGCAGGTACTCGGCCGTGGTGCCGACATCCGGGTCGTCCCGCCTCGCCGAGAGACGGGCGAGTCCCAGAAGAGTGAGGGGCCCGTTCAGACGGCGTGGCCATAGGAAGGATTCGTTGAGCTCCGGCTGTATGGCGTTCACCGTGCCGAGTTCGTCTTTCGTTCCCGCTTTCCCCGTGATACGGAATCCGAACGGTGCGAAGGTGCGGGCGGTGTTCAGCACGTCGGACACTTGCAAGCCGGCGTTCGCCGCGACGTAGGCGGCGACGGCCGGGGTCACCAGAGCGGGAAGTCCGCCCAATCCTGAGCCCCCGAGGAGAACACGCGTTTCGTCCCGGTCGGGTATGTGTCTTGCGAGCTCCCCGAGTTCCGGGGGTTCCGGAATCCCGGGATCGAGGACTCGGAGCCCATGGACGAGCTCGGCGATTTCCCCCAGGGGTCTGCCCGACTGGCCTGCGGTGCGGAGAATCGGGAGATGAAGGGGCGCGTCGAGGCCGTCCGAACGGAAGGGGCCTCCCCTACTGAGCGCATATGCGCCGTACAGGTCGGGATGGAGCGGGTCAGCCTCCATCCCGTCGAGTTTCCGCAGGTCGTTCACCTCGGGCACGGCCATACCGGTGACAGCGTACCGCCGCAGGGTACGCAATGCCGTCCGCAGGTCGTGTCCACCACCCCGGGACATATGGAGGACCGCCGTCAAAGGGCGTTCCAGATGGCCCTCTTCGCGGAACAACAGCGCGTCAAGCGCGGTGGGTCCGGGGAACCCTTCCGGTTGCCCGATGACCCATCGTGCATCCCTTCTGTGTCTGAGGCCGTCGCTCAACAGTTGCGCCCGCCACGTCTGGAAAAACTGGAATCCGGAGCCCGATGCTCCGCTGTAGCGCCCTGCGGACCTGTCGTAAGGAAGGCAACCGAGCCGTGCCAGGGAGTCGTGTATGGCTGGCGTGCCGCTGCTGTGCCACTCGTCCACGGAAACCTTGATGTCGGTGGCCAACAGACGTTCCAGGACGATCTCGCCCAGTCGGTGGTCGTTGTGGACGAGTTCCCACAGCCACTTCAGAGGCATCGGATCCCACTGCGTCAACGCGTCCACGGCCGCGCTCAGTTCCTGGTACGCGAGGTCCTTGTCGAAGTGTTGCAACTTGTTGCGATTGGCGCTGAGGTCGGGCGCGTGTCTGCGCCGCAGGTTGATGACATATCCGTGGGGGCTGTCGTTCTCGTCGACGAAGATCCCGTCCACGAGGCGTGCGCCCTGATCGTGCACCCACCAGATGCCGTCGGGCGTCGTTGCCTGGGGCACCGCGAGCGTGACATCGGGCTTCAGTTCGTTCGGTTCCCAACGGTCGTCCCGGGGATTGTCGAGGCACTCATTGACGACAAGGGTCGTGGGACAGTGCCAGACCTGCTTCCGAAGGAACTTGATCAGCGAGCGGAGCCGTGCGGAGGCCTCGGGCCGCAGATACAGCCGGACCACGGTGCCCGCGTCCCCGAGTTCGGCCTTCGTGATGTGCATGAGCCCCGAGTCCGCCACGACGTCGACGCGGTGGGCGCGACCGTCGGCGGTGCGCCCGGACTCGTTGGCCGGCCGAGTGACGACGGTGATCTGCTCGGCCAGCATGAAATAGCTGAAGACGCCGATTCCGAAGCGGCTGTTCAGCTCGGGGTCGATACCCGCGCGGCGCCAGCGGCGCAGCTCCCGGACTCGCGTGGGGGACTGTTCGTAGCGGCGTCCGGCCCGCGCGAAGAGGTCGCGCAGCTCCTCCTCGGTCATGCCGATGCCGTGGTCCACGCACTCGATGTAGAGCCGCTGGTCGTCGTCCCGCCCGACGGTGAACTCGATGGTGTGCTCGGCCAGCGGCTTGACCCCTGAGCCTCCGAAATCGCTCAGCCCGGTCTGCTGGGCGTACCTCTGGCGGGCCCAGCGGCGACGGCACGCGTCGAGCGCGTTCTGGTACAGCTCGCGGACGGCTAGCATGCGGTCGCCGTACAGCTGGGTGCCCATGATGAGAGGTTTGACCCCGTCCTCGGAGAGTTGGAAGCGTGGCGGGGGCGCCTCATAGTTCCTGTTCCCGTCGGTCAACAGGGCATCCGTGTTGACGTGTCTGGGCAGGGCGTCGAACAGTGCCTCGTTCGGCATGGACTTGAACAGGTTGCGGGCGGCCGCCGCGGCGGCGTGGGCCTGGCGTTCCAGCGCCACGTGCAGGGCGGCACTGCCGCATTCGGAGTGCAGGCTCCAGTCGACGCGCTGGTCCGGTGCCGGTGTTCCGGAGGGCGGCGGGGTTTCGTGGCCCACCGCGTAGTTCACCGGGTGGAACTCGCTCCCACGGACCTGTGCGATCAATTCCTTCGGGTTCACCCCGAGGTGCAGCTCCCCGAGGTGGTCCACGACGATGCCGTCCAGTGCCCGGGGGTCGATCGCCAGGAGCTCGGCGATGTGCACAAGGCCCGCCAGTTCCCGGGGGCGCCACCACTTTCTGCGCCGCAGGCCCAGGAAGGTGTCAAGTCCGCCCTGCCATTCCTCGCCGTTCGGTGCACTGACCGCAGGCGGGGTGCGCATCTGCGAGATGACCTGCAGGAGGGCCGACCGCAGATGGTCCCGGCTTCTCACAGGTGGCCGCGGCCCAAGGGCGGCGGCGGACTCGGCTGCTTCCAGGAGCTGTTCCATGACGCCGCGCAGGCTGTCCAGGGCGCCGACGACCGGCCCCGGACCGGCGACCGCGGTCCAGAGCTGGTCCCAGTCGGCCAGCAGCCGGTGGCGGAGCCAGCTCTCGACGGCTTCGGCGGCGGAGTGCGATCCGGCTTCGAGGAGCCGTTGACGCTTGGCCTCGATGTTCTTGTACGCCCTGCGGACATCCACCATGTCCTCGCGCAGCAGCGGCCTGACGTCGTCTCCCCGGTCCGACGAACGCGTCTGACGACCTGTCTTGTCCTCTTTCCCAGGAGCTTCGCGGAGGTACAGCTCCGCGAGGGCCCGGCGGCCGCATGCCACGGCTGCCTCCCGGAAGAACGGTGTCGCCAGCAGCGCGACCACTTCCAGCGCGCTCAGCCGCCCCTCGGGCGTGGCGGGGATCAGACTGTCGAGGCGTGCGACGACCCGCTCGGGGAACTCGGCGTCGTCCCAGGGGTCAGGACCCGCCCTGTTCGGCAGCTCGGCATCGCGGCGGATGGCGACGACCTTGTTGATCAGCAAGCCGAGGGAATCCTTCAACCGGCCTTTGTCCACACCCGGATCGGCGATCCTGTCCCACAGCGCCGAATCGTGGACGACTCTGGCCCACTTCTGTGTGCCCGGCCCGCTCTTGCAGATGACGCGCTCGTCGTGCTCGGCGGGTGTCTTCGCCGTGTCGTCCCGTCCGAGCCAGCGATCGTAGGGCTGGTGGCGGCGGTTGCCTCCGTGGTCCTGGGCGATCTCCCCGGTGCGACGCCGTACGTAGGTGATGACGTCCCTGACGGTTCTCGGTGTGGACTCGGGTGCGAGAGCCTCCGCCAGTGCCCGGCTCATGAAGCTGCCCGCCGCCGTGCCGAGCGCGGCCTGCCCCGGAGCACATGCGTGCATGATGAACACGTTCTCGCGTGAGCGCGAGGATGCCGGGACGGCCGCCGGAGGCTTGAACTCCCCGTCCCCGGACACCTCGTCACGACACGAGTCGAGGCACATCAACACGGTGGCCTGCGAGTCGAGTTGCTCGAAGAACACGTCGGGCACGACCTCGACGAGGCCTTCTCGCCCCGCGTCGGCGTTCACGTGCCCCGGAACCAGGAACTCACGGTCGCCGATCCGTACCCCGTGGCCGGAGAAGTGGACCAGAGCGAAGTCTCCGTCCCGACACTTCGCGAAGAACCTGCGAAGGGCGGCGTAGATCTCCCCGCGCCGTGTGGCGTCCAGGGTGTTCAGCACGGTCACGTCCGCCTCGGCGTAACCGGACCGAAGCAGCGACTCCTTGATGTGCTTCACATCTTCGCGGACGAACTCCAGGCCCGGCACCGGCACGGCGATCAGAAGCGCCCGTAACACGCCCATCTCCGCGTATCCCCCTGTCTTCCGGTCCGTCGGCAGAGAAAGGGATTATGGCAGACGGGGCATTATGAGACGTACGGACGAATACGCATGTCAGGAGCGCCCGGCCCTGCCCGAACTGCATCACTTCAGCCACCGGCAAGGGTGCGCCCGCGTGAGTGACCCACACGAAAAGCCGTTCCCGCAGATCGTGGTCTGCGGGGCCGGAGTCGCCGGTGTCGTCGCCGCTCCACGAGGGCTCGGGTTGCGCGCTCGCACCGCCTGACGACCCGGCACCTCCCCGCACATGACGAGGGCGGAGCCCGAAAGCTCCGCCCGCACAGGATGAGTTACCGGCTCAGGGCCACACCAGGCAGTACGGCTGATGTCCCGCCTCGTGCAGGCGGTGGCTGAAGTCCTGCCATTCGTGAAGGAGTTGGTAGACGTTGAACGCGTCGCGGGGGCCGCCGCGGTCCGGGACCGTCGACCAGATGAAGGCCGCCGCGCCGACCGCTTCCTCGCCGATGCCTCTGAGCGGGTCGACGACGGTCATCGGGAGCTTCACGACGGCGTAGTCGGGGTGGAGGACGACCAGTTCGAGCGGGGGCACCTTGTGCAGGGGGACGCCTTCGATGCCGGTCAGCACCATCGCGGCCATGGTCTCCGGCTTGATCTTGGTGAACATGCCGTTCATGCCCAGCTCGTCACCGCCGAGTTCCTCGGGGCGCATCGAGATCGGGACACGGGCGGCGGTCGCGCCGTCGGGCGCGCCGAAGTATTTGTACGTCACCCCCACCCGACCACCATTCCCGCTCCCCGCCCGGAGCCGGTTGACCACGTGGTCCAGGCCGTCCACACGGTCCGCGCTCTCCACGCGGTCCGTACGGTCCTTGCGGTCCGCGCGGCTCCTGCGTTCCGCGCGAGTCCTGCGATCCACGAGGTCAGGCCGGTCCATCCGGTCCGTCTGATCCATTCCGTCCACACGATTGACACGATCCACATGATCGGCGCGATCCATACGGTCCATACCGTCCATACGGCTGCGCCGCCCGATCCGCTCAGGTCCACCGCTCTGGATCCGGTCGGAACCAGCTGACGGGACCCGGTCGGAACCGCTCTGGAGGCGGTCACCACCGGTCTCGGCCCGGCCGTCACCCGCTTCCGAGCGGTCATTTCGGTCTGCCTGGTCTGCCTGGTCTGCCTGGTCTGCCCGGTCGGCTCTGTCCGCCCTGTCCATCCTGTCCGTCCTGTTCGTCCGGTCGGCTCGGCCGGGACGACCGGATCGGTCATTTCGGTCGGATCGGTCGTCGGTCCGACCGGACGGGGCGGCTCGGTCGGATCGATCGGCTCGGTCAGCGCGATCGGCACGGTCGCCGTCGCCCCGCGCGCCGTGTGAGTCGTGTGTGCCGTGTGCACTCTGCGGACCGTACACGCCCGGCCGACCCTGCGGGGGGTACGGGGGCTGTGACCCCGGCGACCCCACGATGGGGGGTACGGCCGGCGCCGGTGGCACGGGCGGTGTGGGGGGCGCGGGCGGTGGCGGCGGCAGGGACCCCTGCGGGCCCGGCGACGCACCCGCGCCCGGCCCGGCCGATCCGCTCAGCTCGCCCGGTGCGCTCCGCTCCGCGGACGCGCCGCGCTCCGGGGGCCCGCCCCGGTCGCTCGATCCGCCCCGCTCCTGCCGTGTCTCCGCGGCCTCCTCCGCCTCGCGCCGGTGCCTGCCCCGCCGGGCACGACGGGGACCGAGGTCACCGGTCCCCTCGCCCAGTCCGCCACCGCGATGCATATCTCCACCCGAACGCATTTCTGGGCCGCGTGACCCCCGCCGCGCAACCCGATCATCGTGTCAGTGACCTCCCCCGCGACCGCCCGCCGAAACGTGCGCGGAAACACCAGTCCGCAGGATCTTCGGAGCCTCTGACACCATGGCCTGTGTGAGCTATCCGTACGAAGCCCCAGTCTCTCAGACCGCCGAAGGCTGAGGTGCGGGCATCGTCCCGGTAGTGGGCCGCCGCTGATCAGTGGCCGAGATCCTCCGCGCGGTGGCCGGAGAACGCTGGCCTACGCTGAGGGCGTCACGAGCCACGGAGTCGGAGAAGTTGGAGAGAGAGCAGGTCATGCCCCAGCGACCTTACGCATACGAAGCCCCGGTCTCGCAGACTCTTTTCGAGCGTGCGGCGGCCGTCACGCCGGGCGGCGTGAACTCTCCGGTGCGCGCCTTCCGCGCCGTGGGCGGTACGCCCCGGTTCATGGTCTCCGGCACCGGTCCCTATCTCACCGACGCCGATGGCCGTGAGTATGTGGATCTTGTGTGTTCGTGGGGTCCGATGATCCTCGGGCACTCCCGTCCCGAGGTCATCGCCGCCGTCCAGGACGCCGTCTCGCGCGGCACCTCCTTCGGTACGCCCGGCGAGGGCGAGGTCGCGCTCGCCGAGGAGATGGTGGACCGCGTCGGACCGCTGGAGCAGGTGCGGCTCGTGTCCAGCGGCACGGAGGCCACCATGTCCGCGATCCGGCTGGCCCGCGGTTTCACCGGCCGCACCAAGGTGGTGAAGTTCGCCGGGTGTTACCACGGTCACGTCGACTCGCTGCTCGCCGCCGCCGGGTCCGGCGTCGCCACCTTCGCGCTCCCCGACACCCCGGGCGTCACCGGCGCCCAGGCCGCCGACACGATCGTGCTGCCCTACAACGACCTCGACGCCGTACGCGCCGCCTTCGCCGCCCACCCCGGCGAGATCGCCTGTGTGATCACCGAGGCCTCCCCGGGCAACATGGGCGTCGTACCGCCGCTGCCGGGCTTCAACCAGGGCCTCAAGGACGCCTGCGCGGAGAACGGCGCCCTCTACGTCTCCGACGAGGTCATGACCGGGTTCCGGACCAGCCGGGCCGGATGGTTCGGGATCGACGGGGTCGAGCCGGACCTGATGACCTTCGGCAAGGTGATGGGCGGCGGCTTCCCGGCCGCGGCCTTCGGCGGCCGTGCCGACGTCATGGCCCGCCTCGCGCCCGCCGGGCCCGTCTACCAGGCCGGCACGCTCTCCGGGAACCCGGTCGCGACGGCCGCCGGGCTCGCGCAGCTGCGCCTGCTGGACGAGGCGGCGTACGGCGTCGTCGACGCGGTGTCCGAGCGGATCCAGGGGCTCGTCACCGACGCGCTCACCAAGGAAGGCGTCGCGCACACGCTCCAGCGCGCCTCCAACATGTTCTCCGTGTTCTTCACGGACACGCCCGTGCGGAACTACGAGGAGGCCAAGGCGCAGGAGTCGTTCCGCTTCAACGCCTTCTTCCACTCGATGCTGTCGCAGGGCGTCTACTTGCCGCCGTCGTCGTTCGAGTCGTGGTTCGTGTCGACCGCGCACGACGAGCGGGCGGTTCAGCGGATCGCCGACGCCCTTCCGGCGGCGGCGCGGGCAGCGGCGGAGGCTTCGGCAGCATGAGTGACATCACGGTCGTCCACCTGATGCGGCACGGCGAGGTCGCCAACCCGGACGGGATTCTCTACGGGCGGCTCGCCGGGTACCACCTGTCCGACCTCGGGCGGCGGATGGCCGACCGGGTCGCCGAGCATCTGGCGCCCCGGGACGTGACGTACGTCGTGGCCTCCCCGCTGGAGCGGGCGCAGGAGACGGCGACGCCGATCGCCAAGGCGCACGGGCTCGATCTCGCCACCGACGGGCGGCTCATCGAGGCGGACAACGTCTTCCAGGGCAAGACCTTCGGCGTCGGCGACGGCGCGCTGAAGCGGCCGGAGAACTGGAAGCATCTGGTCAACCCCTTCAAGCCGTCGTGGGGCGAGCCGTACGTCGACCAGGTCGTGCGGATGATGGGCGCGCTGGACGCGGCGAAGGACGCGGCGCGCGGGCACGAGGCGGTGCTCGTCTCGCATCAGCTGCCGATCTGGATCGTGCGGTCGTACGTCGAGAAGCGGCGGCTGTGGCACGATCCGCGGCGGCGGCAGTGCACGCTCGCCTCGCTGACGACGTTCACGTACCAGGGCGACAAGATCGTGTCCGTGGGGTACAGCGAGCCCGCGCGGGATCTGGTGCCGCCGCATCTGCTGGCGGGCGCCAAGCCGGTAAAGGGCAAGGACAAGGCCTTTGGCGCATAAGGTGGTTGGGGAACCGCGGGTCTGTTGTGGTTGCTCGCGCGGTTCCCCGCGCCCCTAAAGGCGTCCGCGTTTCCCGGAGATCAAAAGGAACCGTCGCGTCCTCTCATCCCTCTAAAACGGTGTGCTTCACGTGAACCGGTGCGTGAGCTGACCAAGGGGGATGTAATGCCCGAAGTATCGCGAAGGGGAATGCTCGCTGTCGGCGCGGGCGCGGTGGCGGGCCTGGGGCTGACCGGGTGCGGCACGGGGCTCGGGGGCGAGCCGGGCGGGGCCGGTGGGTCCGGGGGCGGCGGGAAGCCCGGGACGAACGGGAAGAAGAAGCCGGGGAAGACCGCGAAGCCGCTGGGTGACGGGTCGACCTCGTACGCGGGGAAGCAGCCCAACCAGCCGGAGAAGCCGCGGGCGTTGGCGCCGGGCGAGACACCGCCGCAGTTCGTGGTGTTCTCCTGGGACGGCGCCGGGGACGTCGGGAACGGTCTCTTCGAGCGCTTTCTGAAGGCCGGGCGGGACCACGGCGCCCATATGACGTTCTTCCTCTCCGGGATCTATCTCCTCCCGGAGTCGAAAAAGCGCGTCTACCTTCCGCCGAACAACGCGCCGGGCGCCTCCGACATCGGTTATCTGACGGACGAACACATCAAGTCGACGCTGGGGCATGTGCGGACGGCGTGGCTCGACGGTCACGAGATAGGCACCCATTTCAACGGCCACTTCTGCGGCGGCAGCGGCTCGGTCGGCAACTGGACGCCGAAGCAGTGGCGCAGCGAGATCGACCAGGCGAAGTCGTTCGTCAAGGAGTGGAGGACCAACAGCGGCTGGACGGACGTCGAACCGCTGCCGTTCGACTACGACAAGGAGCTGATCGGCGGCCGTACGCCGTGTCTGCTGGGGCAGGAGAACCTGCTGCCCACCGCGCGCGAGCTGGGCTGGCGCTACGACTCCTCCTCGCCCGGCGGTCTCCAGGTCTGGCCCGACAAGAAGGAGGGCATCTGGGATCTGCCGCTGCAGTCCGTGCCGTTCCCGGGCCGCAGCTTCGAGGTGCTGTCGATGGACTACAACATCATGTTCAACCAGTCGCAGAACTCCACCCAGGCGCCGCCCGCCAACTACCCGGCCTACCGCACCCAGGCGACCGGCGCGTACGTCGCCGGGTTCCAGCGCGCCTACGAGACGAACCGGGCGCCCCTGTTCATAGGGAACCACTTCGAGGAGTGGAACGGCGGGGTCTACATGGACGCCGTCGAGGAGGCGCTGAAGCACATCGCGCGGGCCAAGGAGAAGGCGCCGGACGGGGAGATACGGATCGTGTCCTTCCGGCAGTTCGTGGACTGGATGGACGCGCAGACACCGGATGTCCTCGCCAAGCTCCGGACCCTCGGGGTGGGACAGCGGCCGACGGGGAGCTGGAAGGAGTTCCTGGGCGCCGGATCAGCGGCCTGACGTGCTCATCAAGGGGTCGGCGACCCCGCCGTAAGCCCCCGAAACGGGCATGCGAAACTTTTCACATGAGTGTCCGTACGAGCCGCAGTCGTGCCGCTTTGCTCTCCGCCGGGGCCGCCGCCCTGGCGCTGACGCTGTCCGCCTGCGCGGGCGGGGGCATCGAGGGCGGCGGCGGTCAGACCGGGTTCATCACCGGCTCCGACGGGATCGCGACGGTGAAGAAGGGGGACCGGGACACCGCGCCCGACCTCTCCGGGAAGACCATCGACGGCGAACAGCTGGACCTCTCCACCTTCAAGGGCAAGATCATCGTCCTGAACGTGTGGGGCTCCTGGTGCGCGCCCTGCCGTGCCGAGGCCCCCAATCTGGCGAAGGTCTCCGAGGATCTCGCCGACCAGGGCGTGCAGTTCGTCGGCATCAACACCCGTGACACCAGCACCCGGCCGGCGGTCGCCTTCGAGGAGCAGTACAAGGTCGAGTATCCGAGCCTGTACGACCCCACGGGCAAGCTGCTGCTGCGCTTCGAGAAGGGCTCGCTCAATCCGCAGCTGATCCCCTCCACTCTGGTCGTCGACCGGGAGGGCAAGCTCGCGGCGCGCACCCAGCAGGCGCTGAGCGAGGAGAAGCTGCGCAAGATGCTCAAGCCGATCCTCGCGGAGAAGTGACGTGAAGGTGTCGGGAATGTCCGCGCTCACCACGACCGCCGCCGAGCTGAACGAGACCGTGTTCAGCGGTGCCCTGCTGCTGGCCCTGCCGATCGCCATGCTCGGCGGGCTCGTCTCCTTCTTCTCCCCCTGCGTCCTGCCGCTGGTGCCCGGCTATCTGTCGTACGTCACCGGTGTCGGCGGCACCGATCTGGCCGACGCCCGCAAGGGACGGATGGCGGCCGGGGCCGTGCTGTTCGTGCTCGGGTTCACCTTCGTGTTCGTCTCCGGCGGCGCGCTCTTCGGGTACTTCGGGCAGACCCTGCTGGAGCACCAGGGCGTCCTGACCAAGGTGCTCGGCGGGCTCATGATCGCCATGGGGCTGTTCTTCATGGGGCTGATGCCCTGGTTCACCCAGCGCGAGTTCCGCTTCCACACCAAGCCCGCCACCGGTCTGGTGGGCGCCCCGATACTGGGCGCGCTGTTCGGTATCGGCTGGGTGCCCTGTATCGGCCCGACGCTCGCCTCGGTCAACGCGCTCGCCCTCGAACAGGCCAGCGCCGGGCGCGGGGCGCTGTTGATGGTGGCGTACTGTCTGGGGCTGGGCCTGCCCTTCGTGCTCGCCGCGGTGGCCTTCCGCAAGGCGCTCGGCGCCTTCGCCTGGGTCAAGCGGCACTACGCGTGGGTGCTGCGCATCGGCGGCGGAATGATGATCACGATCGGACTGCTCATGCTGACCGGCGCCTGGGACCGCATCATTCAGGAGATGCAGGTCTGGTCCGTCGGCTTCACCCCTGGGATCTGAGCGATGACGACGACCGACTCCGGCCGCGAGGCCTCCGGCGAGCGAGAGAACACCGCCGAGCGCACCGGCAGCGGCAAGGGCCGCCCGGCCGACGCGGCCCGGTCCACGGACCGGAGCGGGCCGCCCGGCGCCACCGCCGCCGATCGGGATTCCGCTTCGGCTGCCACCGCCGACCGCTCCTCCGCCTCCGGTCCCACCTCCGATTCCGACACCGCCGCCGACAACGACCTCGGCGCAGCCGGGTCGCAGCTGTCCACCGCGCCGCAGGAGGACGCGCCCCATCTGCCCTCGCTGGGCGTCATCGGGTGGGCCCGCTGGTTCTGGCGGCAGCTGACGTCCATGCGGATCGCGCTGCTTCTGCTGTTCATGCTGTCGCTCGCGGCGATCCCCGGCTCGCTGATCCCGCAGTCCGGGCAGGACGAGACCAAGGTCGCCGACTTCATGGAGCGGCACGACACCCTGGGGCCCGTCTACGAGAAGCTCGGACTGTTCCACGTCTACGGCTCGGTGTGGTTCTCGGCGATCTACATCCTGCTCTTCGTCTCGCTCATCGGCTGCATCGTGCCCCGCACCTGGCAGTTCGTCGGCCAGCTGCGCGGCCGTCCGCCGGGCGCGCCCAAGCGGCTGACCCGGCTGCCCGCGTACGCGACCTGGCGCACGACGGCCCCGCCGGAGGAGGTGCGCGAGGTCGCGCTGAAGGCGCTGCGCAAGCGCCGGTTCCGCGCGCATCTCGTCGGGGACGCGGTCGCCGCCGAGAAGGGCTATCTCCGGGAGGCGGGCAACCTCGCCTTCCACGTCGCCCTGATCGTGATGCTCATCGCCTTCGCCTGGGGCCAGCTCTACCGCTCCGAGGGCAACAAACTGATCGTCGAGGGCGACGGTTTCGCCAACACCCTCACGCAGTACGACGACTTCAAGTCCGGCAACCTCTTCACCGCCGAGGACCTCAACCCCTTCAGCTTCGACCTCAAGAACTTCCGGGGCACGTACGAGACCAGCGGGCCGAACAAGGGCACCCCCCGGATCTACGAGGCGTACATCGACTACGCGGTCGGCGCCGACGGCAAGGAGCGCTCGACCAAGATCGAGGTCAACAAGCCGCTGGAGATCGGCGACTCCAAGGTCTATCTCGTCAGCCACGGCTACGCGCCCGTGATCACCGTCCGGGACGCCAAGGGCAAGGTCGTCTTCAGTGACGCCGCGCCGCTGCTGCCGCTGGACTCCAATGTCACCTCCTCCGGCGCGATCAAGGTCATGGACGGCTACACCAACGCCCAGGGGAAGCGGGAACAGCTCGGCTTCCAGGCGTTCTTCCTTCCTTCGTACGGCGGGAAGAACACGGCGGTGGTCTCGCAGTTCCCCGCGCTCCTGAACCCCGTGCTCAACCTGGAGCCGTACCACGGTGATCTCGGGGTCGACTCGGGTGTGCCGCAGAGCGTGTACCGGCTGGAGAAGCGGAAGCTGAAGGCGTACAAGGACTCCGAGGGCGCGACGGTACGGGAGAACCTGAAGCCCGGGGAGACGATGAAGCTGCCCGGGGGGAACGGGACGGTCACCTTCGACGGGGTGAAGGAGTGGGCCGGGTTCCAGGTCACCCAGCAGCCCGGCAGCGGGTGGGCGCTCGGTGGGGCGATCACCGCGATCCTCGGTCTCGCCGGGTCGTTGTTCATCCAGCGGCGCCGGGTGTGGGTGCGCGCCGTGGCCGGGCCGGACGGGGTGACCGTCGTGGAGATGGCGGGCCTCGGGCGCAGTGAGTCGGCGAAGGTGCCGGAGGAACTGGGCGACCTTGCTGCGGCCGTGCATGACGAGGCTCCTACTGTCGTTGAGATTGCCCGTGCCGCTCCAGCGGCACGATTGCCCGCAGAGAACGCGGGCTCGAATTCCCCCTCCCCCCAAACCCCAGCCGTACCTTCCGAAGGGGCTGAGAAGTGACTCTCGCCGCCGCCACCAATGAGAACCTCGCGAACATCAGCAACACGCTGATCTACTCCGCGATGGCCGTGTACACCCTGGCCTTCTTCGCGTACATCGCCGAATGGCTCTTCGGGAGCCGGAGCAAGGTGGGCCGGACGGCCGCCGCGCTGACCGCCGGGTCGAAGGACACCAAGGGCGCCGCGAAGGCGGACGCGCCCGCGGTGACGGTGAAGTCGGCCGGTGGGACCGGTGTGCTGGAGCGGCCGAAGGTGGTCGTGCGGGCCGCCGCCGGTGCCCGGGACGTGCCGGACGGGCCCGGTGCCCATGGCGGGGACGAGCAGGGCGACCTCTACGGCCGTATCGCCGTGTCCCTGACCGTGCTCGCCTTCCTCGTGGAGTTCGGCGGGGTGCTCACGCGGGCGCTCTCGGTGCAGCGGGCGCCGTGGGGCAACATGTACGAGTTCAACATCACCTTCTCGACCGTGGCCGTCGGGGTGTATCTGTCGCTGCTCGCGCTGCGGAAGAACATCCGCTGGCTCGGGCTTCCGCTGATCACGACGGTCCTGCTCGACCTCGGTCTCGCCGTCACGGTCCTGTACACCGCCAGCGACCAGCTCGTCCCCGCCCTGCACTCGTACTGGCTCTACATCCACGTCTCCACCGCGATCTTCTGCGGCGCGGTCTTCTACGTGGGCGCGGTCGGCACGATCCTGTACCTGTTCAAGGACTCGTACGAGAGCAAGCTCGCGAGCGGCGGCCGGCCCGGCCGGTTCGCGACGTCCGTGATGGAGCGGCTGCCCGCGTCGGCCTCCCTCGACAAGTTCTCGTACCGGGTCAACGCCGCCGTCTTCCCGCTGTGGACGTTCACGATCATCGCGGGCGCGATCTGGGCGGGCGACGCGTGGGGCCGTTACTGGGGCTGGGACCCCAAGGAGACCTGGTCGTTCATCACCTGGGTCTGCTACGCCGCCTATCTGCACGCCCGTGCCACGGCCGGCTGGAAGGGCCGCAAGGCCGCGTACATCGCCATCGCCGCGTTCGCCTGCTGGCTGTTCAACTACTACGGCGTCAACATCTTCGTCAGCGGCAAGCACTCCTACGCGGACGTGGGCCTGGCCCTGCTGCGCTGACGCCCGGTCAGAGACGGCGGACGGGCTCGCCCTGAGCCCGTCCCGAGCCGTCCCTGAGCCCGTCCCGAGCCCGCCCTGAGTCGCCGTCAAAGTCGCGCGGCGCCAAACGTGTTGGCGCTGTGACCGTAGTCACGGAAGTGGTGCCCGGATTCCGGGAACGAACGTACGGACCCGAACGTTTTCCGGGTGTGAGAGCAGAACACGTACTCGTCGTCTCGTTGCGCAAGTCGGGGACACACCTCCTCAAGGAGGTGGTGTCGGGACTCGGTTATGCCCTGAACGGCGCGGTGTCGTCGGCGGATGCCGGACCCCGCCCGCTCGGCAGGCCGGCGGCCCTGCGTGTCCTCGACGCCGTGTACACGTCGGAGGAGATCGCCGGGCTGAAGCGGTCCCGTGACCGCGGGGAGATCGACCGTGGCGTGGGCCGGGCCGTCACCGCGCTCAACCGGGCCTGGTGGCAGCGGCTCGGGATGCCGCGTACGGCGGCGGCGCCCGGCGGTGATCCGATGACCGACCTGCTGACCGCCAGGGAGCTGGCCCGGCCGTCCGGTTACCGCTTCGACGACCTCCCGGGCGGCGTGTGCTGGTTCACCCACGATCTGGATCTGACCGGGGTGGACGAGAACTTCCTGCTGGAGTGGTCGCGCGCCGACAGCCCGAAGATCATCCTCAACTACCGTGACCCCCGCGACGTCCTGCTGTCCATGGTCAACTTCCTGACCGAGAAGGACGCCGGACGGCTCGGCGGATTCCCGGACCACGTCGTCTACGGCGACATCCTCAAGCAGGTCCCGGACGTACGGGAACGCATCGGCATCGCGCTCACGGACCCCGGCTTCCCGGGCGGCGACTCCTTCGAGCGCGCCCTGTGGCTGCTCCGTCATCCGAGGGTGTGCAAGGTGACGTTCGAGGCCCTGGTCGGCCCGGACGGGGGCGGCTCCACGGCCGTCCAGGCGGCGGAGATCGAGAAGATCACCGACTTCCTGGGCCTGGCCGACGACATGGACGCCGCCGACCGCGAGGCCCTCGGCCGCCGGGTGTTCAACCGGGACTCCTACACGTTCCGCAGCGGCCGGACGGGCTCCTGGCACAAGCAGTTCACACCGGAACACCACGCGCTGTTCGAGCGGCGCTACGGCTACCTCCTGCCGCTGTACGGCTATGAGTGAAGCCGCCCACAGACCCCTGCGCGCCGACGGCCCGCAGTAAGGAAAGCACCACAGAAACGCACCACAGAAACGCACCACAGAAACGCACCACAGAAACGCACCACAGAAACGCACCACCAGAAGTGACACCAGAGACAGCACCACGAACCGAGAGGAACCCATCATGAACGCCACCCTGATTCGCCCGGTCTCCGAGAGCACCGTCGCCATGGGCACCATGGGCATGGACACCACGGGCACCGCGCACACCACGGACGACATCCTTTTCGAGAGCGCCGAGTTCGCCGCGGCGCTGGAGGGTCTCACGACCGAGAGCGTGTCGCTCTACATCTACACCATGTAGGGCGAGGGCCCGCGCGCTCTGCGAACGCCTCCGGTGCGGCCGTCCTGGCAGACAGCCAGATAGACAGGCAGACAGACAGGCCGGCCGCACCCGCATCCATGATCAAAGGGAGAAGTGTGACCAGCTACGACATGGTCATCGTGGGAAACGGAATCCTCGGATGCGCCACCGCCCTGGAGCTGGTCCGCAGGGACGGCGGCCTCAGGGTCGCGGTCGTCGGCCCGGAGGCTCGCGCCGGAGCCGCCACCACGGCGGCGGGAGCGATGCTCAACTGCGTCGCGGAGGTCAATCACCGGACACTGTCCACGGCGGCCGGACAAGCGAAGCTCGACCTGTCGATCCGGGCCCTGGAGGCATGGCCGGACTGGCTGGACGCGATCAACGCTGAGCTGCCGCCGGACCGCCGGCTCGCCATCCGCAACGGTACCTACGTCATCCTGAACGCCAGGGCGGGGCGGTTGGACAGTCTCAACTACCACGCCATCGTGGACGCGGCCACGCGGTACCGGCAGCGATTCGAGCATGTGCCGTCGGGCGATGTGCCGCACCTGAAGCCGGGCGTGGACGCCCGCCCCCTGAGCGCCGTCTACCTTCCCGACGAAGGGTCCATAGACGCGCGTCAGGTTCTCGACGCGGTCGTGTCCGTGGCGCGACGCGCCGGAGTGGTCTTCCTGGACGACACCGTGGCCGGCTGGAAGCGGAACGGCGACCGGATCGGCTCCGTCGTCACCGAGTCCGGGGCCGAGATCCAGGCGGACAACTTCCTGGTGGCCGCCGGCGCGGCGAGCCACTCGCTGCTGACCGAGCTGAACGAGTCCGCCGAGTCGGCGGAGGGTGCCGCGATGCCGCTACAGCCCGTTCTCGCGGGCAAGGGCGTCGCGGTGACCGTCCGGGGCACGGGTTCGGGCGCCGAGCACGTGGTCCGCACACCGAACCGCGCGGGCGGCTGCGGTCTGCACATGGTCCCGGGCAGCGACGGAACGGTCTATCTGGGCGCGACCGGTGATCTGGCGCTGGAGCCCGACGAGTCCCAGACCGTCGGTTCCGTGCGCTTTCTGATCAGCATGATGGAGCAGTTCGACAAGCGCCTCTTCCGCAGCGAGATCATCCGCTGGCATGTGGGTAACAGGCCGGTGAGTGTCGACGGTTTCCCGCTCGTCGGGAGGGTCTGGCAGGACAACCTGTGGGTGCTGTCGGGAACCCACCGGGACGGTTTCCACTGCTCGCCCCTGCTGGCACGGCATATGGCGGACCTCATGCTCGGCGGTGCCGGAGTCCTCGGTGACCACCCCTTCGTCCCGCTGCGGCAGCCGATCAGGACGATGAGCCGGGAGGACGCGATCGATGAACTCGCCCTGCACCTGGTGTCCCAGTTCTACGAGAGCTCCGGACGATCACCGGCCTATTCGGAGGTGTCCGAGGTCCTGGAGCGGCAGTACCGGACGCGCACCCGGGAGACCTACGACGACCTCGGCATCGACTTCGGGCTCGCTCCCGATCTTCTGGGACTGCTGAACTGGGCGGCGGACCGGGACGCCAAGATCGGCTACTTCCGGGACTACTTCCAGCGCGTCAGCCGCGCCGAGGCGCTCGCTCCGACCCGCTGACCGGCTGTCCCACGGTCCGTACGGAGGGCAGGAACGCCCCCGGTACGACCACCAGGACCAACAGGACGGCGGAGCCGGCCAGGACGTTCCCGGCGCCCAGCGGCTCTTCCAGGGCCCCGGCGAGCGCGTAACCGACGGACAGCGTCAGCAGGGTGGACATCAGGCCGTAGGAGCTGACCCGGGACAGCTTGTCCCGGGGTATCAGGCCCTGCACGGTGGTCACCCACACCGTGTTGACGTACGCCGCGCTCACCATCCCGAGCCCCGCGGCGGCCCCGACGACCGCGGTTCCCGCACCCGCCGCGAGGGCCAGCAGCGGTGCGGCGCCGAGGACCATCAGCAGAAAGCCGGCCGTCAGTGGTCTGCCCGGCGTCCAGCGGGTCGCCAGCACCGCTCCGGCCACCGCGCCGACCGCCCCGGCCGCCGACACCGTGCCCCACGCGGACGCCCCGCCCACCAGCAGCGGGCCCAGCACGTACAACGGCGCCGTGACCAGGTTGTAGGCCGACTGCACCAGCAGCCCGGTCATGTACCAGCGCCTCGACCTGACCTCCCGCCAGCCCACCGCGAGGTCGGTGCGCAGGGAGCCGAGGCCGCGGTTGCCGGTCCGGGTCGGCGGCAGCCGCACCAGGGCCAGCAGTACGGCGCTGACCAGGAAGGTGGCTCCGTCGATCGCGTACACCCAGCCGGGCCCGGCCACGGCGACCAGTACTCCGGCGATCAGCGGCCCGGCCACGCGGGACGCGCTCTGCGAGACGCCCAGCATCGCGTTGGCCCGCCGGAGTGCGTCCGCCCCGCCCGTGCCGACGATGTCCGGCACGATCCCCGTGAGCGCGGGCCGGGACAGCGCCGACGCGGCGCCGTAGACGAGGGACGCGGCGAGCAGCATCCACATCCGCGCGGCGCCGACGAGGAGCAGGAACCCCACGGCGAACTGCACGGCCGCCTGCACCAGTTCGCTCACCAGCAGCATCCGGCGCCGGGGCAGCCGGTCCGCCAGGACTCCGCCGACGAGCATCAGGGCGACCCGGGCGACGACGGACACTCCCAGCACGGTCCCGATGTCCGCCGCCGACCCGCCCAGTTCCACGACCGCGAAGACGAGCGCGACATTGACCAGCCCGTCACCGGTGAGGGAAACGGTGCGCGCCGTCCAGTAGAGCCGGAAGGCGGGGCTGAGACGGCGGTGTTCTGATGTCACGCCCGCCACAACGTTCGGGATCGTACGAGCGTTCCGTGACCGCTGTCACCGAACCCCGGACGCCCGCGTGTCCGCGTGTCCGCGTGTCCGCGCGTTCACCGTTCAGGGAGAGAGAGCCACCAGCATCGCGTACGACGACGGGGTGCCCCCCGGCGCCCAGCCGCCCTCACCGCGCTCGCCCGTCAGCTCGGGCAGGACCGTCCGGCGGGCCGCGTTCCGCAGCGCCGGATGGCTCTCGCCCCGCAGCGCCGCGTAGAACACCACCTGGTCCGCGATCCCCTCGGCCCGGTCCCGCAGCACCGACTCCATCAGCCGCCGCCCGGCTGTCTCCTGCACGTTGTCGATCAGCACGACCGGCCGCCGCCGCCCCGCCCGGCGCGCGTCGAGGTCCGCCAGCAGCGCGCGTACGAGGTGACGCTCGGCGTGCGTACGGGCGTTGCCGTCCGCCCGGAACTGCTCCGACAGCAGGGTGAGCCCGCGCATCGGGTTGCCGCGCGCGTTCGGGTAGTCGCGGTACCACGCCGCGCCTCTGCGCAGCCGGCGGCACGACGGCGACAGCCCCTCCGCCGCGCCCTCCACCACCGCCTCCACGATCGCCCCGGCGGCGGGCCCCCGGTCCGCTATCAGCCCGGCCAGCCGCCCGGTCGCCCGTCCGCACAGCCGCAGGACACGCTCCGCCTCCGCCCCGGCCGCGGCGGCGAGCAGTCCCGACGCGAGCCTCGGGAACGCGGCGCGCTCGGCGAACTGCTCCGCGATCACCAGCAGCGCCTGGTACGCGGGCGACCAAGACTCCGTCGTCCGGTGCGGCGGTGGCCGGTCGAACTGTGCCTCCGCACCGTCGATCAACGCGGCGGGTGTACGCCCCTGGTGAGCCTCGCGCAGCTTCCGCAACGCCATGCTCTGGCCGGGGCCGGGGGTCCCGGCCAGCACGATGAAGGGGGCCGGTGTTGTTGCCGTTGTCATAGCTGCTGTGGTTATCAACAGCGGGGGAGCGAGGGGCGGTTGTTTCGGAGTGCGATGAACTCTGCCCGTTCGCTTACGACTCCGACCGAACCAGGCCTATGAAGGAGAGCCAGGCGAAACGGTTGATGAGCAGTACGGGGCCGTGGGGGACTTTGCTGTCACGGACGGGGACGAGTCCGGGGATAGCGGGGGCGATTTCGACGCAGTCGCCGGAGTTGACTTCGCTGCGGCTGCTCTTGATCCAGACTGCTGCGCTCAGATCCAGACTGTTCACCGTCGTCGAACCCTTCCATCAAGTCGCTGATCAGGGCGGCTGATTCTCGGGCCGACAGCGTGTCAGCCCTGAGCACATCATAGGTTCGCCGGTGCCGAGCGAGGATGGCCGGCTCATCGCTGAAATGGCCGAGATCCAGGGATTCGGAGTACAACCACTCGTGCCCGTCAGGCAGCTTGATCAGCGTCATGGGCGTGGCGGGCCGGGCGACCCCGGGTGAGTCGAACGGGAGGACCTGGACGCGGATGTTGGGACGTCGACCGACGGCCAGCAGGTGGGCGAGCTGGTTCCGCATGACGCTGGGGCTGCCCACCACGCGGCGCAGACAGCTCTCGTCCAACACCGCGACATAGAGCGGGCCGTCCGGGGACAGGATGCGCTGTTGTCGGCTGAGCCGTGCCCTGACTCGTTCCTCGACCGACACGGTGTCGCCGATGGCGCCTTTGAACAACTCGTACATGTACTCCTCGGTCTGCATCAGACCCGGCACGACGTTGTTCAGGTACTGCAGGATGGAGGTGGCCTCGTTGTCCATCTGCACCCGGCGCTCGAACCAATCCGGATACACGACCTGCGGATACCAGTCGACCTTGGCCCAGATCCGGGCCAACACCCCACCCGTCTCCAAGACTTCATCGCACCGTTTCGCGAACTGATCGCTCGGCACCCTCGTGCCCGCCTCGATCTTCGCGACCTGCGACCGATCGCACGGGATCTGCCTCGCCAACGCCTCCTGCGTCAGCAGCGCGGCCTCGCGGTAGTGGCGCAGCACCTCGCCGAACAGCGCGGCGTTGCTGGCTCCGCCAGCCCCCTCCGCGTTCCGCCTCATCGTCACGTCCCCCTTGCGTCCGGCGCGTGCCAAAGCCCAGTGCCACACGTCCCGCGTTGATTGCGACCGTTCCCTTCGGCAACGCTGAGTACACCCAGAGTGACAGACAGGGCTGTGGAGTGCGCGTGGAACCAGAAGGGCAGCTTGTCTACGATCCGCGGACGCGGCGCGTGGGTGAGTACCGGGACAGAGTCGGACCGTACGCGTTGCTGCGTCCGGTGGGCGGTGGCACGGAGTGGGAGGCGG
The DNA here is from genome assembly GCF_009184865.1 of Streptomyces phaeolivaceus. Lineage (NCBI taxonomy): Bacteria > Bacillati > Actinomycetota > Actinomycetes > Kitasatosporales > Streptomycetaceae > Streptomyces > Streptomyces phaeolivaceus. The sequence goes on from NZ_CP045096.1 coordinate 6,417,766, forward strand.
ATCCGGCGGCGCTGCGGCCGGTGACTCCGGCGGAGCGGATCGGCGCGCAGGTGGCCGCGGCCAACCGCCGTACGAAGAGGAGGGTGTGACGTTGCGTCAACTTGAGCCCCTGGGTCCGCCCCCCGTTCCGGTGACGGGTTGTACCGCGTGCGCGGAGTTGGCCGTACGGCGGGACGAGGCGCGGGCGCGGTACGACGGGAGCGCGGAGACGGACGCGAACGTGCTGCTGCGTCACCATCAGCGGCGCGAGCACGCGGTCGGGCCGGTCCGCCCGCGCCGCGTGTTCCGGTACGTGCCGTACGTCATCGCGCAGGACGCGACGGCGGAGCCGGAGTACGAGGCGCGGTGTGTGTCGGGCGACGAGACGGAGTGCGGCGCGGAGTCGGGCGTACGGAGTGATCCGGCGGCCGTGGAGGAGTGGCAGCGCGTACACACCCAGGAGACCCGGCATCCGCGCTACCGGCGGAGCTTCGGGGACTACTCGGTGCTGGAGCCGCTGGAGGAGGTGCCACTGTGACGACTGTTCGGGGTATCAGACATTCCGGTACGGCCGTCGCCCCTGGTGGAGTTGCGCCCGCGATCGTTCGCATGGAGTGACGCGCAGGCGCCGTGCGCGAGGCCCAGTGTCTGCTCCAGTACTGGGGCTTCTACATCGGCCCGACCGGTGTCGACGGTGACTTCGGGAGCTACACCCGATCGGCCACCCGTGACTTCCAGGCCGCCTGCGGCATAGGCGTCGACGGCGTCATCGGCCCCATCACCTGGAACCGCCTCCGCAACGGCTGCTGACCGCATCCGTGCCTCACTGTCGGCCCGTGGTCCCCGACCGCGGGCCGACACCTGTCAGGGGCGCGGCCGTTCCGGCCCCAACGCGTCCAGTACGGCGGTGAGGATCGCCTCCGGGGCCGCGCCCAGGGCGCGGGCCGAGGAGGTGAAGTCGCGGGCCAGCGTGGTGAGTTGGTGGGTGTCGGGGCTGGGCGGCCGGGCCGGTGGGGCCGCCACGCGGGTGCCCGCGCCGCGTCGGGTGCGGATCAGGGCCGTGGCCTCCAGCGCGCGGTAGGCACGGGCCACCGTCCCGGGGGACAGCCCGAGGTCGGTCGCCAACTGCCGTACCGTCGGCAGCCGTTCGCCCTCCCCCAGGCGGCCGGTGACGATCAGCGCGGCGAGCTGCGCGCGGATCTGCTCGTACGGCGGGACCTGGCTGGTGGTGTCCACGCGGACGGCGGGGTCGCTCATCGTCGGCGTGCCCCGCCCTCGATGGTCTCGTCCGCCGCCGCCGCCGTCTCGCCCTCGGCCGGCTCGGGCTCGACCTCGACCGCGCGGGGGGCCACCACGGTGACCAGTGACCAGACGACGGTGAACAGGTTCAGCAGGGCCAGCGGGTAGAACACCCAGAAGGTGAGCGCGCCCAGCACACCGGCGCAGCCCGTCTCCGTCAGCGAGACGGAGATCATCAGCACGGCGTACAGCTGCTGGCTCGACACCAGCAGCCCCCAGGCCCCGGTGACCGCCCAGGCGCGGTCACGGCGCTGCTGTTCCTCGCCCGGCCCGTGGGCGATGCGGCGCAGCGCCCAGACACAGGTCGGGGTGGCTATGGCGAGCGCGCCGAACATCGGGAGGCTGTAGTACAGGCCGGGCCAGGGGCCGAGGGTCGCGCGCATCCCGTTGCAGGTGACGGCGACGACCTTCCCGGTGCTCAGGATCCGGTCGGGGTCGACGGTCGCCGTGGCGGCCGTGATCACCAGCAGGGCGGCGAGGGAGACCCCCTGAAGGACGATCAGGGGGCCCATGTGCGGTGGCACGTGGTCTCTGACCAGGCGCGGGGCGAGACTCGCGGTGCGGACCGCCTCCTGGGGGCGCAGGGTGAGCGCGTCGGCGAGCAGGACACCGGCCACCGCGCACAGGCCGAAGGCGGTGAGGCAGAACACGACGCGCTGCTCGAACTCGACGTGCCCCAGCGTGGACAGCGCCTGCGCGACGACGAGACCGATGGCCAGCCCGGACCAGCGGGCGTAGTGGTCGGCGTGGTCGAGCAACCGGTGCTGGAGCGGGGCGGTGTCGAGCATACGGAGATCCCCCCGGATCATCTTGTATCAAGCGGTCAGTACAAGCGAGTACAAGATGCCGTGGGCGGCATCTTGTGTCAAACCCTCGATACAAGATGGGGCGGAAACGGTCAGTCGACGGTGATCGAGTCCAGCTGCGCCCGCAGATACACATGGGAGTCGACCGGCGGGTGCGCCACCCGGCCGACCGGCGCGGGCACGGACTCGACGATCGTGCCCGGGGTGCACTCGCCGAAGTAGACCAGCGACATCAGCTCCTCGGCGGGCTCGTCGGCCGGCGGCGGCAGCACGCGATGGCGACCGGAACGCCAGCGGTCGCCCGTCCAACGGGACATCAGATCACCGATGTTGATGGTGAAGGCGTCCGGGTCGTAGGGGGCGTCCTCCCAGCCGCCCTCGTCCGTGAACACCTGGAGCCCGCCCTTGCCCGCCTGCCGGTCCAGGATCGTGACCGTGCCGAAGTCGGTGTGCGGGCCGATCCGGAACTGGCCCGGCGCCGGGTCCCCGACGACCTCCGTGCCCGGATACCAGTTGATGTTGAAGCCGTAGGTGGGATGGCTCATGTGCCGGGAGAAGAAGTCCGGTTCCAGGCCCAGTGCCTCACCGAGGAGCGAGAGCAGCAGGTTCTCCAGCTCGCCCATCCGCGCGAGGTACTCCTCGCACAGCGCCCGCAGCTCCGGCACCTCGCTCGGCCAGACGTTCGGCCGGTACCACTCCGCGTTCACCACCGGGTCGTCGAACGGCTCGTGTGTCGCGAACGTCAGCGACTCCTTCAGGTCCGGCGGCGTCTCCGTACCCTCCGAGTACCCGTTCGCCTCGGCCCCCGGCCCGAGCCAGCCGCGCCCGCCGACCTTCACCTCGTACGCCTGCTTGGCCTCGACCGGCAGCACGAAGAAGGCGCGGGCGGCCTCCCGGATACGCGTCCGGAGCCCCGGATCGACCCCATGACCGGTGACGAGAAGGAAACCGGCGGTCTGGAGCGCCTCGTCCACGGTCCGGGCGATCCGCGCACGCTCCTCGGGCCCACCGTCGGCCCAGGGCCGCAGGTCGATGGTGGGGATAGGGGGCCTACTGCTCGCTGTCACTGGCGTCTCCGTCGTCACTGGGATCTCCGCTGTCACGGGCGTCTCCGCTGTCACTGGGGTCTCCGATGTCCTCGTTCCACAGGGCCGGGTGGTGGGCGACGAAGTCGCGCATCAGGGCCACGCACTCCGGGTCGTCCAGCACCAGGACCTCCACACCGTGCTCGGCCAGCCAGTCGTGCCCGCCGTGGAAGGTCGTGGCCTCCCCGATCACCACCCGCGAGATCCCGAACTGCCGCACCAGCCCGGAGCAGTACCAGCACGGCGAGAGCGTCGTCACCATCGTCGTACCGCGAAACGTCCGCTGCCGCCCCGCCGCGCGGAACGCCGCCGTCTCCGCGTGCGTGGACGGATCGCCGTCCTGCACCCGGCGGTTGCGCCCGCGCCCGAGCAGCGTCCCGTCCGCCGCGTAGAGCGCGGCCCCGATGGGGACCCCGCCCTCCGCGAGCCCGGCCCGCGCCTCCTCCACGGCGACGGCGAGCCACGCCCGCGCCCGTGCCTGGTCCATGACCTCGTCCGTGACGTCGTCCATGGCCCCACTCTGCCCGCGACACGCCGTGCTCACGTGCGCGGCGCCGCCCCCGTGTCGCCCGTCGGACACATGAGCCGGGTGAGACAGGTGTGCAGCAGGCCCGCCCCCGCGCCCGCCGCCTTCGCCAACTGCCCCACCACGGTGGCGATCCCGCCCGCCGCGCCCTGCACGAGCACGGTCTCACCGGCCCGCAGCCGCCCCACCGTGTGCACGAGCGCGTACGCCGTCGGCAGCACGGTCGGCAGCGTGGCGCCCGTCCGCAGGCCGACGCCCTCGGGCAGCGGGAAGACGGTCGCCGCGTCGGCCACCGCGACCTCCGCGTACGCGCCCGCGTCCGTCAGCGCGGTGACCTGCTGTCCGACGCTCAGCCCCGTGACGCCGGCGCCGAGCGCGCGCACCCGTCCGGAGACCTCAAGGCCGGGGCGGTAGGGGAGCGCGGGGACCCGGTAGCCCTCGGCGCGGGCCTTGAGATCGGCGAAGTTCACCCCGGCGTACGCCACTTCGACGCCCACCTGCCCCGGTCCGGGCTCGGGGGCCTCCGCCTCCACCACCTTCAGGACCTCGGGATCGCCGTACTCCTGGAACTCGATCGCGCGCATACCGGACTCCCGCTCGGCCGGCTGAAGGACACGAGTGTTCAACGGAAAGCGAACACTGGCGAGTGTAAGGTTCTCATCGAACACTCTGCAAGGCGCGCACGCTCCACGGGAGGAGCGGGACGGGGGAGAGACGGGCATGGCGGAACGCGCCGGTCACCGGGCGGCCCCGGAACACACCCACCCCGACGACGTCCCGGTCCTCACCGCCCTCGCGGCCCTCGCCGATCCCGTACGCGTCACGCTGGTGCGGGAGTTGGCGGGCTCGTCGGTCTGGACCCGTAGCTGCGGCAGCTTCGACGTACCGGTCGGCAAGGCGGCGCTCAGCCACCACTTCTCGGTGCTGCGCGGCGCGGGGCTCGTCGAGCAGCGCGACGAGGGCGCCAAGCGCGTCAACCGGCTGCGCCGCGAGGAGTTCGACGCCCGCTTCCCGGGCCTGCTGGGCCTCGTCCTGCGCGAGGACTGAGGGCCCGCGTCAGTCCTGGCCGCCCTTCTTTCCCTCCCCCTGGTCGCCCTGGTCGCCCTTGTTCGGGCCGTCCTCCTCCTGCCGCTTCAGCTCCTCCTCGCGGCGGCGGAGGTCGGCCTCCCAGCTCTTGAGCAGGGCCTCGTCCTTCTGCGCGTCCTCCCGCTCGTTGTCCTCGGAGAGGGACTTCAGGAACTCGGGGTTGTCGTCGGGGGCGACGTACTGGGTACGCCGGTCGCGGTGCCACTCGGAGGGCGTACGACCACCGGCGGGGGCGTTGCGGAGCTTGCCCGCGGCGAGCCAGGCGATCGGGCCGACGATCCAGAAGAGCAGGATGATGAAGACCCAGGCGATCTTCGGCAGGTGCTTCGCCTCGTCCTCGGGGGTGTTGAGGCAGTCGATGAACGCGTAGATCGTCAGCGCCAGCGGCACGAGGTACATCAACACCCTGAGCATGGAACAGCCCCCTGGAAGCGGCGGTGGGTCGGTGTACGGCCCCCGGAAGTGACGGCGGGGCCGTGCGCCGGGCCCCGTGACGGGGCCAGGGTAGCCCCTCGGGGATACTTGACCCCATGGCTTACGACGATCTTCGCTCCCTGCTCCGCGCACTGGAGCGCGAGGGCGATCTCAAGCGCATCAAGGCCGAAGTCGACCCCTACCTGGAGGTCGGGGAGATCGTCGACCGGGTGAACAAGGCCGGCGGCCCCGCCCTGCTCTTCGAGAACGTGAAGGGCTCCAAGATGCCCCTCGCGATGAACGTCTTCGGCACCGACCGCCGCCTGCTGAAGGCCCTCGGCCTGAAGTCGTACGGCGAGATCAGCGAGAAGATCGGCGGTCTGCTCAAGCCTGAGCTGCCGCAGGGCTTCGTCGGTGTGCGCGAGGCGTTCGGGAAGCTCGGCGCGATGACGCATGTCCCGCCGAAGAAGGTGAAGCCGGACAGCGCGCCCGTCCAGGAGGTGGTCCTCCAGGGCGACGACGTGGACCTGGACCAGCTCCCGGCCCTCTTCACCTGGCCGAAGGACGGCGGCTCCTTCTTCAACCTCGGGCTCACCCACACCAAGCACCCCGAGACCGGCGTTCGCAACCTCGGCCTCTACCGCCTCCAGCGCCACGACAAGCGCACCATCGGCATGCACTGGCAGATCCACAAGGACAGCCGCAACCACTACCAGGTCGCCGCGAAGCGCGGTGAACGGCTGCCGGTCGCCATCGCCTTCGGCTGCCCGCCCGCCGTGACGTACGCCTCCACCGCCCCGCTCCCCGGTGACATCGACGAGTACCTGTTCGCCGGGTTCGTCTCGGGCAAGCGGATCGAGATGGTCGACTGCAAGACGGTGCCGCTGCAGGTGCCGGCGCAGGCGGAGGTCGTGATCGAGGGCTGGCTGGAGCCCGGCGAGATGCTCCCCGAGGGCCCGTTCGGCGACCACACCGGCTTCTACACCCCGCAGGAACCGTTCCCCGCGCTGAAGATCGACTGTGTGACGATGCGGAAGCGGCCGTTGCTCCAGTCGATCGTGGTGGGTCGGCCGCCGACGGAGGACGGTCCGCTGGGGCGGGCGACGGAACGCTTCTTCCTGCCCTTGTTGAAGATCATCGTGCCGGACATCGTGGACTACCACCTTCCCGAGGCGGGCGGCTTCCACAACTGCGCGATCATCTCGATCGACAAGAAGTACCCCAAGCACGCGCAGAAGGTCATGCACGCGATCTGGGGCGCCCACATGATGTCCCTGACCAAGCTGATCGTGGTCGTCGACTCCGACTGCGACGTCCACGACCTCCACGAGGTCGCCTGGCGGGCACTGGGCAACACGGACTACGCCCGCGACCTGTCGATCGTCGAGGGCCCGGTGGACCATCTGGACCACGCCTCCTACCAGCAGTTCTGGGGCGGCAAGGCGGGCATCGACGCCACGAGGAAGTGGGTCGAGGAGGGCTACACCCGGGACGGGGGCTGGCCGGACATGGTCGAGTCGGACCCGGCCACGGCGGCGCTCGTCGACCGCCGCTGGAAGGAGTACGGCCTGTGAGCAGCGCCTCCGCCGCGATCCCGCAGCAGCCGGGGCGCACCAAGGCCTTCCTCCGCCTGGTGATGATCGAACACTCGATCTTCGCGCTGCCCTTCGCGTACATCGCCGCGCTCACCGCCATGTTCCAGCTGGACGGCAACATCCACTGGGCGCGGCTGCTGCTGGTCACCATCTGCATGGTGGGGCTGCGGACGTTCGCGATGGCGGTGAACCGGATCATCGACCGCGAGATCGACGCCCGCAATCCGCGTACGGCGCAGCGTGAGCTGGTGACCGGGGCGATGTCGGTGCGGCACGCCTGGACGGGCGCGCTGATCGCGGTCGTGATCTTCCTCGGCTCGGCGGCGCTGCTGAACCCGCTCTGCCTGGCGCTCGCCCCCGTCGCCGTGATCCCGATGGTGGTCTACCCCTACGGCAAACGCTTCACGAACTACCCGCAGGCCATCCTGGGCCTCGCCCAGGCCATGGGGCCGGTGGGCGGATGGCTCGCGATCACGGGTTCCTGGTCCTGGGACGCGGTCGTCCTCGGTCTGGCCGTCGGCATCTGGATCGGCGGCTTCGACCTGATCTATGCCTGTCAGGACGTCGACTCCGACCGCGAGTCCGGCGTTCTGTCGGTCCCGGCGCGCTTCGGCATCCCGGCGGCGGTGTGGGCGGCGAGGGTGTGCCACGCGCTGACCACGGCCCTGTTCATCTGGTACGCGATCCTGACCGACGCGGGGGCGTTCCTGTGGCTGGGGTTGGCGATCGTCGCGGGCGCGTTCGTGTACGAGCACACGATCGTCCGGCCGCACGACCTGTCGCGCCTGAACCGGGCGTTCTTCTCGGTCAACGGGTTCATCGGGATCGCGTTGTTCGTGTGTGCGCTGCTGGATCTGGTGGTGCGGGGGTTGACCGTCTAGGGGTGATGATCGCCTGAGGGGTCGGGGGCGCGGGTGCGTCGGCGGGTGCGGCTCCGGTGGGGCTTCTCGCGCAGTTCCCCGCGCCCCTGAAAGAACAGGCCCCCGCGGGCCTGAAAAGCATTGGGGCGCAGCCCCTGCTTTTCAGGGGCGCGGGGAACTGCGCGACCAGCCCCCAACCACCCGCACTCGCCGACGCACCCGCACCCGCGCCCCCGAGCTATGCCGCACCCCCGAGCTATGCCGCGCCCCCAGGGACCCGGCGGCGGAACAGGAACGCCGCCACCACCCCCGTCACCAGCCCGATCAGATGACCCTGCCAGCTGATGCCGGTCTCCGTGGGGGCGATGCCTCCGAGGATCGAGCCGCCCCACACCGCCGCGACCAGCACCCCCACCGCGACCCCCAGCAACCGCCGCTCGACGAAGCCGGTGACGACGAGGAAGCCGAAGAGGCCGAAGACGACGCCGGACGCCCCCGCCGTGTTCGTGTTGTCCGGGGATATCAGCCACACCCCCAGCCCGTCCGCGACGATGATCAGCGCGCACACGGCAAGGAACCGGCGCAACCCGCCGAGCGCCGAGAGGAACCCCAGCACCAGCAGCGGCACGCTGTTCGCCGCGACATGGCCGAACCCGAAGTGGATGAAGGACGCCGGCACGACATCCACCAGCTCCGGCACCGACCGCGGCACGATCCCGAACTCGTCCAGCGAGTGCCCCGTCGCCACATCGATCACTTCGAGCAGCCACAGCAACGCCACCCAGCCCACCATCAGCCTGGCCGCGGCCTTCGCACGGTCCCCGCGCGACCACTCCCGCTCCGGACTCAGCGCCCCACGTACTCCACCAGCCATGTCGAACCCCCGCTCAACTCGTCCCCTCCGGGAAACGGCCGTGCCCCCTTGACCGGTTCCCGTCCCGCGCCGCCGGATAGGCTCGGTGTCGTGAACCCAGTCAAGCCAGGAGAGACGCCGCGTACGCCTTGGATCGTAGGGGTGTCCGGCGCATCCGGCACCCCATACGCCGCGGCGGTGCTCCGCGCGCTCCTCGCCGCCGGCGAGCGTGTCGACCTCGTGGTGTCCCGGGCCTCGCGGCTGACCCTGCTGGACGAGACGGGCATCTCCTTCCGCGACGCGCACTGGCGCGACGACCTGCGCGAATGGCTGGCCCGCGGCGCCGACGGCAAACCCGGCACGTTCGCCGTGGACCTCGACGGCGACCGCGTACGGCACTGGAGCGCGGGCGACCTGGCCGCCGGTCCGTCCTCCGGCTCGTACCCGGTCAAGGGCATGCTGATCGTCCCCGCGTCGACGGCGTGCGTCGCGGGCGTGGCCCTGGGGCTGAGCAAGGACCTGCTCCAGCGGGCGGCGAGTGTGACCCTCAAGGAGGGACGGCGCCTGGTGGTCGCCGTACGCGAGACGCCGTTGAACGGGCAGACCCTGCGGCACCTGGTGACCCTGGACGAGGCGGGCGCGACCGTACTGCCCGCGTCCCCGGCGTTCTACGCGGGCGCCACCCACATCCAGGACCTGGTGGACTTCGTCGCCGGACGGGCGCTGGACGCGGCGGGCGTTCCGCACGCCCTGTACCGGCGCTGGGAGGGCGACGTGGGCGGAGCGCGTTCCGCCGACAGGTGACACCTCCGACGGGCGGTCTTTCCCCCGGCCCCTCGCACCACAACGCATCACGCAGCACCTACAACGCAACTCTTCAGCGGAAGGCAACCGATCGCATGGACGCGGTGGACAGGCAGCTCATCCAGGCCCTGAGGGAGAACGGCCGGGCCTCCTACGCGGAGCTGGGGCGCCTCGTCGGTCTGTCGGGACCCAGTGTCACCGACCGCATCAACCGGCTGGAGGCGGCCGGTGTCATCACCGGATATCGCGCCACCGTCAACGCGGCCTCCCTCGGCCTCGGCGTGACCGCGCTCATCGGTATCTCCCTCTCCGACGCCGCCGACCACGAGGACGTGGCGAACCGGCTGCGGGAGCTGGCCGAGATCGAGGACTGCTGGTTCATCGCGGGCGACGACTCGTACATGCTCAAGGTGCGCGCCCCCGACGTCGACGGCCTGGAGAAGACCATCCGCCGGCTCTCCGGCACGAAGGGCGTCTCACGGACCCGTACGACGATCATCCTCTCCACGAAGTGGGAGAACCGGGTGGGTGAGCTGCCGGAGGAGGAGTAGGAGGAGGAGTGGGGGGAGCGTAGGCGTACGGTTGCGGGAGTTTGTCGGTGAGGACGAGGAAAGGCGGAGGCATGGACGTCGGGCTCAAGCGCGAGCTGGAGGAGAAGGTCCGCTCCGGTGAGCGGCTGACCCGTGAGGACGGCATCGCGCTCTACGAGTCGGACGATCTGGCCTGGCTGGGCGGTCTGGCGCACGAGGTGCGGACGCGGAAGAACGGCGACGTCGTCCACTTCAACGTCAACCGCCACCTCAACATGACCAATGTGTGCACCGCCTCCTGCGCGTACTGCTCCTTCCAGCGCAAGCCGGGGGAGAAGGACGCGTACACGATGCGGATCGAGGAGGCGGTGAAACTCGCCAAGGCGATGGAGGGCGAGAACCTCACCGAGCTGCACATCGTCAACGGCCTGCACCCGAACCTTCCGTGGCGCTACTACCCGCGCTCCCTGAAGGAGCTGAAGGCCGCCCTCCCGAACGTCTCGATGAAGGCCTTCACGGCCACGGAGATCCACCACTTCGAGACGATCAGCGGTCTGTCGGCGTCGGAGATCCTGGACGAGCTGATCGACGCGGGGCTGGAGTCCCTGACGGGCGGCGGCGCGGAGATCTTCGACTGGGAGGTCCGGCAGCACATCGTCGACCACCGCACGCACTGGGAGGACTGGTCGCGGATCCACCGCCTGGCGCACGAGAAGGGGCTCAAGACCCCCTGCACCATGCTGTACGGCCACATCGAGGAGCCCCGCCACCGCGTCGACCACGTCCTGCGCCTGCGTGAACTCCAGGACGAGACGAACGGCTTCCAGGTCTTCATCCCGCTGCGCTACCAGCACGACTTCGTGGACATGCAGGACGGCAAGGTACGCAACCGGCTTCAGGCACGGACGCAGATGGCGACCGGCGCCGAGGCGCTGAAGACCTTCGCGGTCTCCCGGCTGCTCTTCGACAACGTGCCGCACGTCAAGGTCTTCTGGGTCATGCACGGCGTCCAGACGGCCCAACTGGCCCTCCAGCACGGCGCCGACGACATGGACGGCTCGGTGGTCGAGTACAAGATCACCCACGACGCGGACAACTACGGCACGCCGAACAAGCTGACCCGCGAGGACCTCCTGGACCTCATCCGCGACGCCGGCTTCCGCCCCGTCGAACGCAACACGCGGTACGAGATCATCCGCGAGTACGAGGGTCCGGACCCGACCCGCCGAGAGTCCCCTCAGCCGATGCGGGTCTGACGCGGGCGTGATCGATTCCCCGCGCCCTTCAGGGGCGCGGGGCGGCGGGGGCGGATCTCTCTTGAGCGGAGCGGTGCGTAATGGCTACGGTCGCCCCATGACCCTTACGTTCCACCTGGACCCACCTCTCACCCCCACCCTCCACGACGGCATCCTCACCCTCTGGTCGGACGTCTCCAACGCCGGCGGAGCCGTGGGCTTCGTCCCCCCGGTCACCCCGGAGGAGATCCGTCCGGAACTGCTCAAGCACCTCACGGCGATGGCGGAGGGCAGACACCGCCTCCTCCTCGGCCTCGACCCCACCGGCACCCCCGCCGCCACCGCCTTCCTCAGCTTCAACACCCACCGCCTGATGACCCACTGGGTCTGGCTCTACACGGTCATGGTCCACCCCGCCCACCAGGGCAAGGGCTACGGCCGCGCCCTCCTGGCCGCGGCCGAGGACGCGGCCCGCGACTTCGACGGCATAGACGCCATCCGCCTCGGCTGCCGAGGCGGCCACGGCCTCGAACACTTCTACGCCTCCTGCGGCTACAAGGAGGTCGGCCGAGTCCCCGGCGCGATACGGGTCGCCCCCGACGACCACCGCGACGACATCACGATGCTGCTGCCCCTGACCTGAGAGCGGCCGGGGGCGCACCGCCGCGCGCCCCGCACCCCCCTGCAAGATCGCCCGCCGACCGTGCTTCACTGGACGATGCCCTGCGAACCATGGGGGCACTGTTCGGAACGGAAACGGAAGAGTGGATTGAGATGCTCCGCTACACACTGATGCGCCTCGGGATCTTCGTGGGCTGCTTCGTGGTCGTCTGGGCCCTCGTCTACTCCGGCATCGCCCCGCGCGGCCTCGGCGCCTCCAACGGCATGTGGATGGTCGTCCTCGCCCTGCTGGTCTCCGCGCCGATCAGCTTCGTGGCCCTCCGCAAGGAGCGCGACCGGGCCTCCGTCCGGATCGCCCCCCGCCTCGACCGCTCCATCGGCCGCGTCAAGTCCAACCTCGCGGCCAACCGCAGCCAGGAGGACGAGGCCGACGACGAGGCCCGCACGGGGAGCGCGGCGCCGGCCGACGACACCGCCGCGCCCACCACCGCCGACCCGGCCCCCGCCGCGCAGCCGACGTCCGCGTCCGGCAAGGCTTCCTGACGCGTCACACCACCCCCGCGCGGCCCTCCGTCCCCGCCGCCGGAACCGTACGCTTGCGCGCATGGGTGCTGTGAAGAGCAAACGGATGCCCCGCGCGGTGCGGGAACAGCAAATGCTGGACGCGGCGGTACGGACGTTCGGGCAGCGGGGCTACCGGGCCGCGTCGATGGACGAGATCGCCGAACTGGCGGGCGTTTCCAAGCCGTTGGTGTACCTGTACCTGAACTCCAAGGAAGACCTCTTCACGGCCTGCATCCGCCGCGAGGCCAAGGCGCTCACCACCGCCGTACGGGCGGGTGTGGATCCCGAGCTGCCCGCCGACCGCCAACTCTGGGATGGGCTGCGGGCGTTCTTCACGCACACCGCGCGCAATCCGGACGCGTGGGCCGTGCTGCACCTTCAGGCGCGTACGCACGGGGAGCCGTTCGCCGCCGAAGTGGCGGCGATGCGGGAGGAGATGGTCGCGTTCGTGACCGGGCTGATCCTGGTGGCGGCACGGCAGGCACGGCGGGATCCGTCGCTGCCGGAACGGGAGGTCTCGGGGCTCGCCGAGGCGCTCGTGGGGGCGGCGGAGTCGCTGGCCGCGTGGGCGAACGCGACGCCCGGCATCACGGCCCGACAGGCCGCGGCGACCCTGATGAACTTCGCGTGGGCGGGGTTGGGGGACCTGATGGAAGGGCGCGCGTGGGCCCCGCCGAGCGCGTGAGGGCTTCGCCGGGCGGGTGAGAGCTCGGGGGTGCGGGTTCGTTGGCGGGTGCGGGTCCGGTGGGGGCCGGTCGCGCAGTTCCCCGCGCCCCTGAAAAAGCAGGGGCCGCGCCCCGTGCTTTTTTCAACGGCCCGCAGGGGCCGTTGTTCTCAGGGGCGCGGGGAACTGCGCGAGAAGCCCCACCGGACCCGCGCCCGACAAGCAACCCCCTACGCCGCCCCCCACTTACGCAACGTAGGCGCCACCCTCTGCCGCCCCACCCGGTACAACGACTTCGCCCCGCTCCGCGCCACCCGCCGCACCGCCGCCTTGACCCGGCCGGAGTCACCCCCGCCGAGCGCCGCAGGCAACGCGTGGCCCTTCTCGTCGAGACCGTGGCGGCGGAGGAGGTCACCGAGGTACAGACTCGCCCGCTGGGGCGTGTAGTACGGCCGCAGCGGCGGCAGCACCACGCCCCCGGCGCGCAGTTCGGCCACCCGGGCGCGCGCCGCGGCGTACGGGTCGGACTTGCCGATGCCCTGTGCCGCCGCCCACGCCGGGTCCGGCTGCGGCAGCGCTCCCGAGTCGAGGTCGTCCCAGGAGGCCAGGCAGCCGGAGTGGAGGAAGTAGTGGTTGCCGTGCGCCTCCCGGACCCCGAAGTCCGTGAGGATCGCGGTCGGGATCCCCCGGTGCATCGACTCCAGCGCCGCCGTGGAACTGACCGTCACCAGCAGATCCGTACGGTCGAGAACCTCGCCCATGTTGCCGTAGACGAGCCGGAGGTTGGCCGGCGCGGACCCGGCCAGTTCCTCGACGAGGAGCTGGTAGGGGTCGGCCTCGACATGCGTGGTCGCCTCCCCGGGCATGCTGCGCAGCTTGATCAGCACCTCCCGGTCGGGGAACCGGCGGGCGTGCGCGGCGGCCCGTTCGAGGAGCGCCAGCCGCGCCGCCTTCCCCTTCGGCACGGACGGCTGCACGGCGAAGGTGAGCGTGAACGGCCGCCCGCCGGGCCCCGGCGGCAGATACGGTTCGCCCCCGAGGAACGGCAGCGCGCACTCCACGACCGTGTCCGGGTCGACGCCCACACTCGTGAACGCCCGCCGGAAGCGGCCCGCGTCGTACGCCGAGTTGGCGAGGACGAGATCGCTGCCGGCGCGGGTCATCAGCCCGTCGACCATCTTCTCGTAGACGACACCCACATACCCCGTGACGGTGATCGGCCGCCGCTCCCGCCCCTCCCAGGCCAGCCCCAGGCTGTGTGTGAGCGTGAGGACCGTACCGCCGAGCAGCGCCATCACCACGATGTCGGCGGCGGCCAGCTCCTCGTCGCCGACCAACTCGGCGGCGGTCACCTCCCGCCGGGTGTCGGGCACGATCCCGATCTCGGCGAGCTGCCGCTCGGTCGGGGTCGACCGGCCGCTGAGGAAGTACGCGTCGAGCGCGTGCCCGGGGGCGAGCTGCTGAGCCACGGCCGCGCCCCACTTCCAGCGGGTGTCCGAGTCGGCGAGTACGGCGATGCGTCTGGGAGGCATGGCTCAGGGCCCTTCCTGGCGTGAATCGTCCGGCGCGCGCCCCGGTTCGGCATGTTCGCGCGGTGCGGAGAGATTAAGAAGGATTCCTGAGTGTCGTATGAGCGTTTTCCCGTGGAGTTCGGGCGGAGTCTGTGCTTCCGTGGTGCCGGACGTGCCAACTACCTTGATTTTCAAGCAACTTGCCCGAAAGGCCCGGCAGTCGGCGTCGTCCCCCCGCCATGAAGTGTTTCTGTGATGTTCACGTGTGCTCAGACGGCGAGCGGGTACACGTGGCCCCTCACATGGATCTTGGTCCGGGCCCTGTCGCGGGCCTCTTCCCCGCCGGGTCCGGGGGCGTCTCCGCTCCGCAGTTCGAAGCCGCCCCACGCCTGTCCGTCGGCCGCGTAGGTCACCGTGCCCGGCAGCGGTACCGGCGCCCGGAACTCGGCGCGGACGAGGGCCGCCGGGGGTGCGCCGTGCTCGGCCAGGCAGCGCGCCACCGTCCACATGCCGTGCGCGATCGCCCCGGGGAAACCGAACAGCCGGGCGGTGAGAGGGTGCAGATGGATCGGATTGCGGTCCCCGGACACGGCCCCGTACCGCCGCCCCACATCCCCGCCCAAC
This sequence comes from Streptomyces phaeolivaceus, assembly GCF_009184865.1. NCBI lineage: Bacteria > Bacillati > Actinomycetota > Actinomycetes > Kitasatosporales > Streptomycetaceae > Streptomyces > Streptomyces phaeolivaceus. Next base: position 6,432,822 of record NZ_CP045096.1, read on the forward strand.
CGCCACTCGGCCACAGCGGGCAACGCCACCCGCTCCTCCGGCGCCCGCTCCTCCCGTACGCCCGCGCCCGCGCCCCCACCCGCACTCCCGCTCCGCCGGTGCCGTGCGAGATACGTGCTCCGCGACTCCCACGCCACCCCGCCGCCCCCGCCATCCCCGGCGACGGCGCCCGCGCCCGCACGCTCTCCCTGTCCTGCTCCCTCCCCCTCCCCCTCTTCCTCCCTCCCATCCCGCACCTCGGTCACCACCGTCGCCTCCGTGCCCCGCCGATGAGGGGCCAGCTCGGCGACGTACACGGTGATCTCGTACGTCCCGGTGGCGGGCAGCCGGCGCCGCCGGGTGATCTCGATCGAGGTGTGCACGAGCCCGAGGAGGGGCAGCGGGAAATCCCGGCCGGACATGATCCGCATGGCGAGCGGAAAGCCGAGGACATGCGGATACGTCAGCGGAACGGCGTCCTCCCCGGTGGGGAACCCGCAGACGCGCTCGTACGCGGCGAGCCGGGCGAGGTCGATCCGGACGCCGGGCAGGACGAGCCGGGGGAGCCGGGTGGGAGGCGTCGGCCGGGAGGTCGTGTCCGGGCCGTACCGGGCCGTCGCGCGGGGCAACTTGAGGCTCTTGCCCGGCGAGCGGAGCGCGCCCCGCGCGAGGAGGGGCGTGAGGGCGGGCGCGTCGGTGAGGGTGAGCGTGCGCATCGTTCCTCGTCCCCTTCTTCTCTCTGTCTTCTTCGTCTTCTTCTCTCTTCTTACTCGAGAGTCAGGTTACCCAAGGTAAGGGGTTGTCAGGCCTGCTGTGCGGGCCGGGAGCTGAATGACCCTCAGGTAACTTGGCGCGCCTTTGACCTGCGCTTGAGCCGTGCGCGGACGGTCTGCGACACTGCACATCCCCGGCCCGGTTCCATCTCCGGACCATCGCCACACTCGCACGAACCTCACACACCAACCCCGTACGATCCGGACACGCCGAACGCCCGGGAGCCGCCAGTGTCCAGCCTCGAACACACCCAACCCGCCCTGGTGAAACCCGAGTTGAAGAGGCTGGACGGCACCGTGCGAGAGGCGTACGTGCCCGCGCTCGCCGAGCCCGCCGCGTACGGCTCGCTCGCGGACATCCCGTTCGACAACGCGGCCCACGAGCCCGGCGCGGTCGTCCTCAGCCGCAAGCACGGCAGCCCCGGATCCGGGGCCGCGGACGGCGACGGAAGCGGGGAGGGGGGCGACGGCGACGGCCGGTGGCGGGACGTGACCGCGGCCGAGTTCGCCGCCGAGGTGCTCGCGCTGGCGAAGGGGCTGATCGCCGAGGGGCTGATGCCGGGCGACCGGATCGCGATCATGGCGCGGACGACGTACGCGTGGACGCTCCTGGACTTCGCGGCCTGGGCGGCGGGCCTGGTGACGGTCCCCGTCTATCCGACCTCCTCCGTCTTCCAGACCCGCTGGATCCTCCAGGACTCCGGCGCGGTCGCGCTGGCCGTGGAGACGGCCGGCCAGGCCGCCGCGCTCGGCCCCGAACTCGACCGCATCCCCGACCTGCGCCATATGTGGGTCTTCGAGAAGGGTCATCTGGGCCGGCTGGCCGAGCGGGGCCGGGACGTGTCGGACCAGGAAGTGGCCGTACGGCGCGGGGTGCTGGGCCCCGACACCCTCGCCACCCTGATCTACACCTCGGGCACGACCGGCCGCCCCAAGGGCTGCGCCCTGACCCACGGCAACTTCTGCGCCGAGGTCGACAACGCGATCGACCTCCTCTACCCCATCTTCCGCGCGAAGACCGACGAGGAGGCGTCCACCCTCCTCTTCCTCCCGCTCGCCCATGTGTTCGGCCGTATGGTGGCGGTCGCCTGTATGCGGGCACGGATCCGCGTCGGCCACTCGCCGAGCTTCCGCACGGAGGACCTGCTCGCCGACCTGAAGTCCTTCCGCCCGACGTTCCTGCTGCTGATCCCCTACGTCCTGGAGAAGGTCTTCAACACGGCCCGCGCCTCCGCCGAACGCATGGGCCGCGCCTCCTCCTACGACCGCGCCGCCGCCGTCGCCCGCCGCTACGGCGAGGCCCTGGAGGCCGAACAGCACGGCACCGGCCCCGGCCCGTCCGCCTTCCTCAAGACGGCCCGCAGCTTCTACGACCCGCTGGTCTACCGCCGTATCCGCAAGGCGCTGGGCGGCCGGGTCCGTTACGTCATCTGCGGCGGCAGCCCCCTCGGCCGCCGGCTCGCCGCCTTCTACGCGGGCGCCGGCATCGACGTCTTCGAGGGGTACGGCATGACGGAGACGACGGCGGCCGTGACCGTCACCCCGCCCAACCGCCCCCGGCTGGGCACGGTCGGCCGGCCGCTGCCCGGCACCCGGGTCCGGATAGCCGCCGACGGCGAGATCCTGCTGCACGGCGGCCAGATCTTCCGCGGCTACTGGGACCCGCAGGCCGGCGGGGTCGTCCCGGCGGGCCCCGACGGCTGGTTCGCGACCGGCGACATCGGGCGGCTCGACGACGAGGGGTACCTCACGATCACCGGCCGCAAGAAGGAGATCCTGGTCACCGACAGCGGCAAGAACGTGGCCCCGGCCCCGCTGGAGAACTGGCTGCGCTCCCATCCCCTGATCGCCCACGCCATGGTCATCGGCGACCGCCGCCCCTATGTCACGGCCCTGCTGACGCTGGACCCCGAGGGCATCACCCACTGGACCCTGATGAACGCCAAGCAGGGCATGCCCCTCGAACAGCTCACCACGGACCCGGACCTGCGAGCCGTCCTCCAGCGCGCGGTCGACGAGGCCAACCGCCTGGTCTCCCGCCCCGAATCCATCCGCGCCTTCACGATCGTCCCCGGCGGCTTCACCGAGGAGGAGGGCCACCTCACCCCGTCGATGAAGCTGCGCCGGGAGGTCGTGGAGAGGTCCTTCACGGCGGAGATCGAGGGCCTGTACGAGAAGTAGCCCCGGCGTCCCCGAGCGGGCCTCCCACGCCCCGAGTCGCCCTACATCGCCCTACATCCCCGCCGCCGGGTCGCCGTCGCCCAGAGCGACCCACCAGTGCCCGTCGTCCTTGACCAGCAGCAACTCCTGCTCCTGGCCGGTTCTGTCGTAGGTGAGCCGGACGGGGTTGAAGTAGTCGACGCTCCCCTCCAGCACCATGACATCGACTTGCCCGCGCGCGCCCTCAACGAACTCCCGCACCAACTCGTAGGCGGCACCCCGGGGTTCGTCGTACGCGGGCTGACTGGACGGCTACTTCCAGTGGGACCGTTCCTAAGGACTGAGCGGGAGTGAGTCCTGTTGCCAGAACCCATGCTCGGCCGAACGCCCCGGACGGTGTTGGGCGTTCTGGTTGCCCGCGTTCGCTCCGCGTCCGGGCGGCACGGATCGTGTCCGTGGTCCGGGGACGCGGGGGCGGGTTCCCTCACGCCCAAGGGCTCCTGGTCGGGCCTGGACGGTCCGATGCCCCACCGCATCACTCCGGTGCTGTGGGGGCGGTGCCGTCCGTCGCCGGATCGGGTGTCCCTGGGCGCGCCTTCCGATCGCCACGGCGGCAGCATCGTGGCGAGTGGTCTTGCGGGTCGTGCTGGTGAGGGGTTTCTGCCAGTGCTGGGCGCCCCAGCGGCTGGTGTGGGCGGGGTCGACGGCGATGACCGCGATACCCGTCTGATCCGCCATCGACGCCAGTCTGGCGCGGAGCTTGCCGGTGGGCATACCGGAAACAAGCTGCCGGAACCGCTTACGTCGTCCGTGCTTCTCCCGGGTCTTCTCGGCGGCGAAGTCCAGGTCCTCCACCGCGACCGCCTTGACGCCGCACGCGTGGGCCCAGTGCGGGAGGCGGGTGAGGGCGTGGCGGATCTGGGCGTCACGGTGTTCGGCGGTGCCGGTCAGGTCGTAGGAGAAGCGGCGCGGGCTGCCGGTCGGGTTGCCGTGGGTGTCGAGTTGCCAGGCGGCGAGGTGGTCGGCGTTCATGTCGACGCCGATCACACCGTGCGCGAGCGCGGTCTCGATCGGGAGGGTGGGGGTGGGCGGGATCTGCCAGGAGGCGGTCAGGTACCGGCGGGTGCGGCCGGTGTCGTAGTGGATGCGGTAGGCGACGGCCCGGTCGGCCGCGACGCGGTCCGCCCACTCGCCGCCCCGGTGTGCGAACGCGACCCGGTCGGCGAACGCGACCCGGTCGGCGAACGCGACCCGGTCGGCGAACGCGACCCGGTCGGCGAACGCGACCCGGTCGGCGAACGCGACCCGGTCGGCGAGGACGTAGCGGCCGTGCGGGGCGTTCGACAGATGCGCGAGCGGGGCAGGGAGTTTGATGCTCACCTCGCCGTCGGGGCTGACGCGGATGGTCTCGTTGCCGTAGCGCTTGCCGGACTCCCCGTCCGCCTGGCAGAACCAGCGCTCCGCCTCCCAACGCCCCCGCCACGCGGACTCGGTCAGCCCGGCCGCCTCCAGGTGGTGCCGGGTGCGGGCCAGGCGCTTGCCGCCACGTACGACGTGCACGATGCCCGCCTCGCGGTCGGCCCGCGCGGCAGTCAACCGGTCTTCCAGCACCCGCAGGCGCCGCGACTTGGCATGCCATTCCCGCGCGGACCGGTAACCCCCGGGCGCCTTCCTCGTCCCCTTCTGCCCGACCGGCGGCGACAGCCGGTCCTCGATGGTGCGGACGCCGGCTTCCAGGTTCTGGATGTGCGCCAGATGGCAGCGCCGCGCCAGTGCCCACTGGTCGTGCGTGGCCTTGGTGATACTGCCCGCCCACCGCGACGACGACAGCGGCGTCAGCTCCCGCTTACGCACCGCCCACGACTCACCGGAGTGGTCCAGGCCGTCCCGGCAGCGCACCTTGAGGTCCTTCGCCGCCAGCGACCCCAGGTGCGCGCCCACCAGACGCAGCACCTGCTCATCGCCGGGCGTCAGGTGCTTGAGGCGGGTCCGGACAGCCACACCGCTGGGGCCGGACGCGACGAACGGCTCCGCCGCACTCCTCAGCCCACCCACCCCGTCTCCCCCTCCCGATGCCACCGAAGAACCCTGCCGCCATGACAAACGAACACCACCCAGGAAGGTCACGCATTCGATGTAAGAACGCCAGTTCCCCGCCGAGAAGCAACCCGCCGCCGAGATGCACGACACGACACCACCCACCCACATCCACTCCCGCGCACCAGAGAGATTCCTCGGGAGCATCCTGCGCAGCAGTGGCCTGCTCATCGAACGCGCCGACAGGTTCGATTTCCCGCACCAGACGCTGCTTGAGTATTGCGCCGTACGCCATGCCACTCGCGACGCCCAGGCTCGTGCTCGGGCGCTCCGCGCACTGTTCCGCCTCCCTTGGTACGGACGCTGGCCCTGGACCCACGCACGTCGCATCAGCTCGCACGTCTGGTGGGAGGAAATGGCGCGGAGGCTCGGCAACGGGTCTTCTCTCGGCTTCCTCCTCGATGCCATACCCGACACTCGTGAGGTGACCAGGCTCCTGAAGCGTGTGATCGGCATCGGAGGAGTCCAAGGATGCGACGTCATCGCCGTGCAGGCGGAGCTGGGAACACCCATCCCCATCCCCGTTCCCGTCGCGGAGGCCGCCGTCTCCCTGGTCTCGCGCGTTGCCCGGGACGCCACCCGCGACGGTTGGGACCGCGTGAACGCGGCACGGATCTTGTATCCGCTGGACGACGTGCGGGGTGGCGACCTCCTCGTAGCTCTGGCCGGCGACACCACTGTCGGGCTCGATCCTGAGAGCCTCGACGACGAGTTCGAAGACGAAGACTTCCTCGTCGACATGACCGACTGCCGCCTGTGGGCAGCCGAGTGTCTGGCAGAGTCCGGTGACCTCCGTGGCATTGACCTCCTCTATGAGCTTGGCCTCGACCCCAGCCTGCACGGGCATTTTCGCCAGGAATGCGCAGATCGATTGGAGCACTACGGTGACGCGCGTGCTGCCGATCTCCTCATGTACCTGGCGCGGGACACGGCCGTCCGTGCCGGCGCACGCGTGGCAGGAGCTTGGCGTCTTGCAAGGCTGGAGCCTTCACGTGGTGTCGCCCTGCTGCTTGACCTGTCTCAAGATCCCGGCGTTGACCGGCTGTTCGCAGTCTGGGCCTTGTCCCGGCTGGACGACACGAGCTTCGCTGACCTTGCTGAGCTACTCGTCGCCCTTGCCGACGACCCCAGCCTCCCGCAGGGCGACCGCACTCAGGCAAAGCAATGGCTCGACCAGGGGTGTGCGGGATTCATCATCACCTGAACTCAGCTCAGGGCAGTGATGCTTCCATCCGTCAGCTTCTTGGAGAGGAGCGTGGTCCAGGCCGTTGGGGAGCGGACGAGGTTGGAGCCGGTGGGGTGCTTGGAGTCGCGGATGTGGATGGTGTGGGGAAGAGGGGTATCTCGCAGCCCTCACCACCGTCGTAACCATGCTGGACACCCGCGACCGCCCACATGCGTACCCGTACTCAATCAGTCCACCAGATCCGCCGCCGTCAGCAGACGGGTCAGATCCGTCCGTGACCGTACGTGCAACTTCCGGTAGATCCGCGTGAGATGGGCCTCCACGGTCTTCCTGGACACGAACAGCGAGGCCGCCGCCTCCGTGTTGTTGAGGCCGCGGGCGACGGCCCGGGACACCTGGAACTCCTGGGGCGTCAGCTGGTTCAGGGCCGCCCCGCCCATACCGCCCGCCGTCGACCGGTCGGTGCTCGACATGCCCCCCGCCGCGGCGAGTTCGCTCGCCGCGCGGCGGGCCCACGGGACCGCGCCGAGCCGTTCGAAGCAGGCCAGCGCGGCGACCAGCGGCGCCCGCGCGGCTCCCGGGCGGCGGTAGCGGCGCAGCACCTCCGCCTCGCACAGCTGGGTCCGGGCCCAGTCGAAGGGGCCCGTCGTCCGCTGATGGGCCTTGGACGCCGCCCCGAAGTACGCCTCCGCCTCCTCCGGCGTCCCCGCCAGGAGCCCCCGCACCCGGGCCGCCGCGGCCTCCGCCGAGGCGAGCCCCGTCTCGCGGGCCCGCTCCTCCAGCCACCCGACCACCTCACCGGCCCGCACCGGATTCCCCGCGCGTACGTGCGCCTCGGCCAGGTCCGCCGCGAAGGGCACCACCTCGGGGTTGCCGATGCCCTGCTCCACGGCCAGTGACAACGTTTGCTCCAACTGGTCGGCGGCGGCGTCGTAGTCGCCGTGGGCGAGCGCCGACAGGCCGAGCACCGCCGTCATATGGAACTCCTGGCAGCCGATCCCGTACGCCCCGCACTCCCGCCGTGCCCGCGCCACATGCTCCTCGCACTCGACCCGCTCGCCCCGCAGCGCTTCGAGCCGGGCCAGGCAGTACAGGGCGTAGCTCACACAGGTCAGCTGGCCCAGCTCCTCCGCCCAGCGCAACGCCTCCGTCAAGTCACCGCGCGCGGACGCCCATTGCCCGATCCGGGTCTCCAACTCCCCCCGTACGGCGAGGGTGAAGCCCAGCACACCCACCGCGCTGTGCCGCCGGGCCGACTCCACGGCCGTGTTCAGCAGCCGGCGCCCGTGCGTGAACTCCTCCGCACGGCTCCACGCCTGTCCGGCGATCGCGTAGACCTGCTGGTCCCGGACGGGGTCGCCGCCGGTGCCGTGCCGGTCGGCGGCCTCCAGCATGGCGCGCCCCTCGGCCGTACGGCCGGACATCACGAGGGCGCCGCCGAGGAGGGTGAGGCTGTACCAGCGTTCGGGGCCGGACTCCGAGGCCAGGGCGAGGGACTCCTCGGCCACCCGGACCGCCGCCGGGACATGACCGTCCAGCCGCGCGGCGGCCGTCGCCTCCGCGAGCAGCAGACAGGCACGGGTGCGGTCGGTGTCGCGTACGGCGTCGGCGGCGTCCATGAGCAGGCCGTACGCCTGCGCGGTCTCGCCCTTCCAGGTGTACATCCGGCCCAACAGGCCCTGGATCGCGGCGCGTACGGCCGGGTCGGGGGTGATCCGCAGGGCCTCCTCGCACCACTGCGGGCCCGCCGGGGAGCCGCTGAGCAGGGCGTCGGAGGCGGCGTGGTGGAGGCGGTCGGCGCGGGGCGCGGGGTCGGGGGTGAGTTCGGCGGCGCGCCGCCAGGCGAGCGCCGACTCGCCGAAGGCGCTGCGGCGCCGGGCCTCCCGCGCGGCCTCGGCGAGCGCCGCCGCGGCCTCCTCGTCGGGGCCGGGGGTCGCCGACGCCCGGTACCAGGCGTGCAGCGGGCCCGTGCTGACCTCGGCCAGCGCCTGGAACGCGGCGTAGCGGTGCGCGAGGGGCGCCCGGCCCAGCACCAGCGCCCGCAGCACCGGGTGGTGGAAGTCCAGCCCGTCCGCCGTGGCCGTGATCAGGCCGTCCTCCTCGGCGGGGGAGAGCGCGTCGAGGGACAGCCCGGCCGCCTCCAGCGCCTTGCGCAGCGGACCCGCCGCCGTCGAACGGCTCGCGGCCAGCACCACGAGCGCCCGGCGGGCGGGGTCCGGCAGCCCGTCGATCCGGGTCGCCCAGGCCCGCTCCAGATGGCTGCCGAGGGACGGCGGGTCCAGTAACGGCCGCTCCCCGCACGCCTGTTCGTCCGTCAGCCCGCTCGCGATCTCCCGCAGGGCGAGCGGATTGCCGCCGCTGATCCGGACGAGGTCGGCGAGCACGTTGGGGGTCACCCGGCCGTCCAGCAGTGTGGCGCACTCCTCCGGTGCCAGCCCGCCCACCTGCACGGCCGGGATGCTGCGGCGGGCGCCCGATTCGCCGTGGTCCTCGCGGGAGCCGAGGGCCAGGGCGACCCGTTCACTGGACAGCCGGCGGGCCACGAAGAGCAGGACCCGCTGGGAGGAGGGGTCCACCCAGTGCAGATCGTCGACCAGGACGACGAGGGGGCGCTCGTCGCCGAGCGCCGCGAGGACGTTGAGGGCTCCCATGCAGGCGGCGTACGGATTGCCCGGCGGGTCCGCCGGGTCGCCGCTCAGCGCGAGACACGACTCCAGGGCCGAGCGCTGGACGCCGGGGAGTTCCCTGAAAAGGGATGAATGGGGCATCAGTAGGTCGCCGAGGGTGGCGAAGGGGAGCACGGTCTCGGTCTCGATGCCCCGGGCGCGCAGGACGGTCGCCGGGGCCGCGCCGGAGGTTCCGGCCGTCGCGCGCTCCGCCGCGTACTCCAGCAGGGCCGTCTTGCCGATGCCGGGTTCGCCCCACAGCAACAGCGCCGCCCCACCCACCCCACCCGCCACGAGCAGGTCGTCCATCAGCCGGCGTTCGCGCTCCCGACCGACGAGTCCCCGTAACAATGCGCCACCCCCTGGTGCCCGCCTGTGCCCGGCCCCGCGCGTCCATCATCCCCCAGGGGGAGTTGTCAGGGGAGATGTAGGGACTTCCCGGAAGCGTGGGGGGTCGCCCCCGGCCTTCAATGGTGATGCGCAACAGCACGACAGGGGGATCGCACCACCAGGAAAAGCAAGGGGTACAGAGCAAATGAACCAGGTCGCGGAACTAGGGGGACGGCCCATGCCGGCATCCGTGGGACGCGGGGATCTCACCTCGGGATCCGACCGGCTGGACTCGGTCGAGATCAAGGTGACGTTCTCGGGTGCGGGCGCGGTCGCCGCGACTTGGGCGCTGGCGCCGGACACCGGGGGAGCCCGGCGCCGCGTCTACTTCTGTGAGGACCTCGCCCGCTCCACGGCGCCAGGACAACTGCCGCTTCTGGATGCGGGGCTGATCCTGCGCCTACGGGCGGGGAGCGGGCGAGGCGGGGCCGCGACAGCGGAACTGCGGCCCTGCCGCCGGTCCCGGCTCTCGGAACGTTGGCTGCGCTTCCGTGAGCAGGGACCGGACTCCTTCCATCTGACGGGCGCCTGGTCGGGCGACCGCCGGGTCCTGTCCGCCACTCTCGTCTCCACTCGCGGGCGTACGGCCGTGGAGGCCGCCGCCACCGGCACCAAGCCGCTGGACCTCGTCTTCTCCGACGGCCAGCGCGCCTTCCTCACCGACTGCGCCGACATCGACGTCGGCCTCGGCTCGCTCGACGTCCTCGGCCCCGTCGACACGGTCCGCTGGCGCGGCGTACGCCTCGACCACCACGAAGTGACCTTGGAGCACTGCACGGTGGCCGGCGATGGGTCCCTGGAGTGGCTGGAGGTCTCCAAGCGGGTCGCCCCCGAGGGCGCGGAGGTCGTCCAGGCGTCCCTGACCGCGCTCCTCAAGGCCAAGGGCCTCGAACCGGACCTGGGGCGGGGCGTCCGGCTGCGACGGGTGCTGGAGGAGTTGGCCGCGAAGGGGGTCTGAGGTCGGGGGGTTCGGCCGCGGGTCCGTCGTGGCCGGTCGCGCGGTTCACCGCGCCCCTTGAGGGCGCTGCCCGAGGCGCTAGCCGACGCCCATCGCCCGCAGCCCCGCCGTGGTCGCCGCCGCGCCCAGCACCACCACCGCGAACGGCGCCCGCCGCCACGCCAGCACTCCGCCCATCAGCACCCCGGCGGGCCGCGCCCACCCGGCGAAGCCGCCGTCCTCGGTCAGCGCGCCCGTGGCCAGCAGCGCCACCAGCAGCACCACGGCGGCCCCGGCCGACAACTCCCTCACCCGTACGGGGATCTCGACCCGCCCGTGCAGCACGGGCCCGGTGAGCCGGAGGGCGTACGTCCCCACGGCGAGCACGAGCAGGGCGACGACGGCCCCCTCACCGCCGCTCATGACGCCCGCCATACGGCCAGCCCGGCCAGTGCCAGCAGGACGGGAACCCCGGTCGGTGTCACCGCGGTCGCCGCCAGCGCGACCGCCGCGCCGAGCAGCGCGGCCCGCCGTACGGGCGGCCGGTCCCGCAGCGCGGGCAGGGCCAGCGCCGCGAGCACGGCGGGGAAGGCGGCGTCGAGACCGTATGTGGCGGTGTCGCCCAGCGCGGTGCCGGCCAGGGCCCCGGCCAGCACGCACACGTTCCACACCGTGAAGAGGCCGAGCCCGGACACCCAGAACGCCACCCGGCGCCGTTCCGGATCGCGCTGGGCGAGGGCGAAGGCGGCCGTCTCGTCGGTGACGAGGTGCGCGCCCACGAACCGGGCGAGCCGCCCCGGCCCCAGGACGTCGGCGACCGCCAGACTGAACGCCGCGTTGCGGGTGTTGAGCAGCAGCCCCGTGGCCGCCGCCGCCAGCGGTCCGCCCCCGGCCAGCAGGATCCCGACCGCGCTGAACTGTGCCGCCCCCGCGTACACGACCAGCGACATCACCACCGGCACCCACACCGGCAGCCCTCCCGCCACGGAGATCGCGCCGAAGGAGACGCCGACGACACCTCCGGCGGCGCAGACGAGGGAGATGTCCCGGAGCAGTACGGGGTCATGGATCTGGAGTGTTCGGTGCAGCGAACGCATGTTCTCTACAATGAACAGAAGCCCTGGTGTTCGTCAAGGCGAACGATCGTACTTCTGGAGCGAACGACATGTCCGACGCAGCCCCCGAGGGAGCGAAGCCCCCGTCGAAGCTTCCCCTCGACTGGATCGCCGCCTCCCTGCGCAGGGAGCGCACCCGTGCCGGGCTCTCCCTCTCCGAACTGGCCAAACGCGCCGGGATCGCCAAGTCCACGCTGTCCCAGCTGGAGGCGGCGAGCGGCAATCCCGGCATGGAGACGCTGTGGGCGCTGGGTGTGGCGCTCGGGGTGCCGTTCAGCGCGTTGATCGAGCCGCCCGTCCCGGCGGTGCGGGTGATCCGGGCGGGGGAGGGGCCGACCGTCCACTCCGAGCACTCCAGCTACACGGCGGTCCTGCTGTCCGCGAGCCCGCCCGGCGCGCGCCGCGACCTCTACCGGACCCGGCTCGAACCGGGGTCGGTCCGGGAGTCGGAGCCGCACATCCCGGGGACGGTGGAGCACCTCACCGTGAGCACGGGCCGGGTGAAGGCGGGCCCGAGGGGCGAGGAGGTGGAACTCGGCCCCGGTGACTACATGGCGTTCCGGGGCGACGTCCCGCACTCGTACGAGGCGCTGGCCCCCGGTACGACGTTCGTTCTGGTGATGCAGCACATCTGAACGCGCCGGAACGGGGTAGGAGCAGCGGCCTGGAGTGGGGGAAAAGGCAGGAGCCCCTGCGCCGCGAACGGCTAGGGGCTCCTTGGGTACTGCTCTCAGACGTCGTCAGAGGGGCATCCCTCGGATCAGACGGGGGTGACGTTCTCCGCCTGCGGACCCTTCGGGCCCTGCGTCACGTCGAAGGAGACCTGCTGGTTCTCCTCCAGCGAACGGAAGCCGCTCGCGTTGATGGCGGAGTAGTGGACGAAGACGTCGGGGCCGCCGCCTTCCTGGGCGATGAAGCCAAAGCCCTTTTCGGCGTTGAACCACTTCACGGTTCCGGTAGCCATAAGCCCTCCTTGGGCCCAAAGGGTTGCCCTGCTCCAGAACCCTGCAAGTGTGAAAACAAGATGCCGCACAACTGCATACGTCTGAAAACGACGAGAGCCCGCGGTCACATGCTCCGCAGGCTCTGTACTGCAAGGGAAACCAAACTGCAACTTGCGGGCGAGCCTAGCACGCGGGCAGGGGAATGCAATAGAGGGCAAGATCACGTCACTCGGATGTTTGACCGGCTCGGGTCGCGGGTTGACGCATCGCCTCTTCTGCACCACCGGCCCCACTGACGACACGCCGTCGAAAGCATTGACACGGGGTGTACTTCCGGTTTGGCGGACCTCTCCCGGCCCCCGGAGCCCGCACCGTACCCCATGAGGGCTAGCCTCGCGATGTGGACAATTCTCGCAACCGGCCGCGCGTCGGCCACATCCAGTTCCTGAACTGCCTGCCCCTGTACTGGGGGCTCGCGAGAACGGGCACGCTCCTCGACTTCGAGCTGACCAAGGACACCCCGGAGAAGCTCAGCGAGCAGCTGGTGCGCGGGGACCTCGACATCGGGCCCATCACGCTCGTCGAGTTCCTGCGCAACGCGGACGACCTGGTCGCCTTCCCCGACATCGCGGTCGGCTGCGACGGGCCGGTGATGTCCTGCGTCATCGTCTCCCAGGTGCCCCTCGAACGCCTGGACGGCGCACGCGTCGCCCTGGGTTCCACCTCCCGCACCTCCGTGCGCCTGGCGCAACTGCTGCTGGCCGAGAGCGTCGGCGTCCGGCCGTCGTACTACACCTGCCCGCCCGACCTCTCGCTGATGATGCAGGAGGCGGAGGCGGCGGTACTCATCGGCGACGCGGCGCTGCGGGCCAACCTGCTCGACGGCCCGAACTTCGGCCTGGAGGTGCACGACCTGGGCGCCATGTGGAAGGCGTGGACGGGGCTGCCGTTCGTCTTCGCGGTGTGGGCGGCGCGCCGGGACTACCTGGAGCGGGAGCCGGAGGTCACCCGGAAGGTGCACGAGGCGTTCCTGGCCTCCCGCGATCTGTCCCTAACCGAGGTGTCCAAGGTCGCCGAGCAGGCGGCCCGCTGGGAGGCCTTCGACGAGCGGGTCCTGGAGCGGTACTTCACCACCCTCGACTTCCGCTTCGGCGGCCCCCAGCTGAGCGCGGTCGCCGAGTTCGCGCGGCGGGTCGGTCCGACCACCGGTTTTCCGGCGCACGTGAAGGTCGACCTGCTTTCCTGAGCAATTCCCGGGGAAGCCCCGGCGAACTTCCCGGAATTTCGTTTGACGAATTGGGCCTTCCGTGGGATTGGCTCAGGGCGACCGGCCGAGGATCGGCCGCCGACGTTCGCATTCCCATTCGGGCGTACGGCACTACGCTGCTGGGGAGTCGTGCGGCGGGGAGAGTTCGTACGGGGAGGGGTCGTCCATGCAACCGCTCGATGTCGGCGAGCCCACGGTCGTGGGGCCCTACCGGCTGCTCGGCCGGCTCGGGTCCGGCGGGATGGGCCGGGTCTATCTGGGGCGCAGCGCGGGCGGCCGGACCGTCGCGGTCAAGGTCGTGCACCCGCACTTCGCCCTGGACGAGGAGTTCCGCGCCCGTTTCCGGCGCGAGGTCGACGCGGCCCGCCGGGTGGGCGGTTCCTGGACCGCCCCCGTCCTGGACGCGGACCCGGAGGCGTCGGTCCCCTGGGTGGCGACGGGCTACGCGGCCGGTCCGTCCCTCGCGGCGGCGATCGCGGACGGCGGCCGGCTCCCGCCCCACTCCGTACGGGTCCTCGGCGCGGGCCTCGCGGAAGCACTGTCGGCGGTGCACGCGCTGGGCCTGGTCCACCGGGACGTGAAGCCGTCCAATGTGCTGCTGACGGTCGACGGCCCGCTCCTCATCGACTTCGGCATCGCCCGCGCCACGGACGGCACGGCCTCCCTCACCTCGACGGGCGTCTCCATCGGTTCCCCCGGCTACATGTCCCCCGAGCAGATCCTCGGCAAGGGCATCACCGGCGCGGCGGACGTCTTCTCCCTCGGCGCGGTCCTCGCGTACGCCGCGACGGGACAGTCTCCGTTCCCCGGCGACTCCTCCGCCGCCCTCCTCTACAAGGTGGTCCACGAACAGCCCCGACTGGACGGCCTGGAGGGCGATCTCCACGATCTGGTCGAGCACTGTCTCGCCAAGGACCCCACCGCCCGCCCGACCCCCGACGAGGTCGCCCGCACCCTGGCCCCGCAGGGCGCGGCCCGCCTGGTGGCGGCGGGCTGGCTGCCGGGCCCCCTGGTGGAACAGGTCGGCCGCAGCGCCGTGCAACTGCTCAACCTGGAGGCGGCGGAGCAGGTTCCGTCCGGGCCGGTGGGCTTCAGCAACCCGTCGGTGGGGGTGGCGGAGTCGGTGGCGGGCACGGGCACGTCGACGGGCGCCGAAGTCCCGGCCGCGAGCGGGGTGTTCGGACCGCCTCCGGTGATGTCACCGCAGACGGGGCCCGTGACGCACGTACCGGGGCAGCGGGCCGAGGCGGTGGTGGCGGACACCGCACCACCGGCGGCGGCCTCCTCACCCTCTCCCTCCGCGGCGCCGGGCAAGCTGTCCCTGAGCGTGGCCGCCAGCTCCACGACCGCGGCGAACGGGCGCGGCCGACGCGTGAGTTGCTCGGTCGCCCTCGCGGTCGCGGGGGCGTGCGCGATGGTGGGCGTGGGCATCCTGTTCGGCCTCGGCATGCTCCAGGGCGACGACGAGGGGGGTGACGCGGCGAGCAAGGCACCGTCGGCGAGCAGCGGCCCCAGCGACGAGACGCAGGACTCGGAACCACAGGACGGGGCGGGCGACCTCCCCGACAGGTACCTCGGCACCTGGAAGGGCGACGGCTACGCCCTCGACGGCAACCTCCCCGCCGGCACCTTCACGGTCACCCTCGAACAGGGCGCCGTGGGCGACCGGTTGGGCAGCTTCCGCTCCGTCGACCTGCTCGGCGGCGCCTGCGACGACACGTTCGTCCTCAAGGAGGTCACCGAGGACCACATCCTCGTCACCAGCACCGCCGACACCAAGAACAACCCCAAGACCTGCACCAGCAACACCCACGAGGTCACCCTCACCCTCGTGGGCGCGGAACTCGAATACACCGCGGACAACGCGGACGCGGGGGATCCCACGGCGCGCTTGGCGAAGGTGAAGTGAAGGGGGCGGGTTGTTCGTCCGCGGGTCCGGTGGGGCTGGTCGCGCAGTTCCCCGCGCCCCGGAAAAAGCAGGGGCCGCGCCCCGTGCTTTTTCAACGGCCCGCAGGGGCCGTTGCTTTCAGGGGCGCGGGGAACTGCGCGAGAAGCCCCCACCGGACCCGCAGCCGAACACCCGGCCCCCCACATAGGCTGAGCCCGTGCCCCTCGACCCCTGGCTGATCGCGCTCACCCTCGTCGCCGCCCTCTGGGGAGCAGCCACAGGCACCCTCCTCCCCCGCCCCGCCTACCGCTTCACGGTCGACGCCGACCAGCCCTGGCATCAGGAGTGCCCGGAGGGCCACCCCCTCACCGGCACCGCGAACGGCTGGCTGGGCCCGGCCCGCTGCCAGGAAACCCCCTCCTGCTCCTACGGCCCCGCCACCCCGACCGTCGCCACCACCACCGCCCTGGTCTGCGCGGCCCTCGCCCTGGCCACCGGCACCCGCCCCGAACTCGCCGTATGGCTGCTCCTCGCCCCCCTCGGCGTACTCCTCACCCTGGTCGACCTCAAGGCACAACGCCTCCCCGACCCCCTCACCCTCCCCTTCGCCGCGCTGGCCCTCACCCTCCTGGGCGCGGTCGCGTTCGTACCCGAGCACGTGGGCCAGTGGCGCACCGCGTTGTACGGCGCGCTCGCCCTCGGCGGCCTCTACTTCCTCTTCTTCCTCATCAGACCCGCCGCCCTCGGCTTCGGCGACGTGAAGCTGGCCCTCGGCCTGGGCGCCGTCCTCGGCTGGTACGGCTGGGGCGCCCTGTACCTCGGCACGTTCGCCGGCGCGCTGATCGGCAGCGCGTACACCCTGGTCCTCGCGGCCCGGGGCCGTGCCGTACGCGGACAGCTGATCGCCCTGGGCCCGTTCATGATCGCGGGCGCGTTCGCGGGACTGCTGCTGGAGGCGTACGCGGCCTGAGCCGCCGTCGGCCGATCCGATGCCCTGGCGTAGGCTGGCCTGGTCCGTTCGACCCTGAGGAAAGGGACACTCCCGGTGACCGAGAAGGCCGAGCTCACGTCTTTTGATGTCACAGCCGTTCTCGACCGTGCCGCACAGGGTGGGCGGATCACTCCGGAGGAGGCGCTCGTCCTCTACCGCGACGCCCCGCTGCACGCGCTCGGCTCCGCCGCCGACGCGGTCCGCAGGCGGCGGTACGCGGGCACGGAGCACATCGCGACGTACATCATCGAGCGGAACATCAACTACACGAACGTGTGCGTCACGGCGTGCAAGTTCTGCGCGTTCTACGCCCCGCCGAAGGCCAAGGACAAGGGCTGGACGCGCGATCTCGACGACATCCTGCGCCGCTGCGCGGAGACCGTCGAACTGGGCGGCACGCAGATCATGTTCCAGGGCGGCCACCACCCGGACTTCGGCGTGGAGTACTACGAGACGCACTTCGCCGCCATCAAGAAGGCCTTCCCGCAGCTGGTCATCCACTCCCTCGGCGCGTCCGAGGTCGAGCACATGGCCCGGATCTCCAAGGTGGGTGTGGAGGAGGCGATCACGCGGATCCACGCGGCCGGTCTGGACTCCTTCGCCGGCGCCGGCGCGGAGCTGCTCCCCGCGCGCCCCCGCAAGGCCATCGCCCCGCTGAAGGAGAGCGGCGAGCGCTGGCTGGAGATCATGGAGATCGCGCACAAGCTGGGCGTCGAGTCCACCTCCACGATGCTCATGGGCACCGGCGAGACCAACGCCGAGCGCATCGAGCACCTGCGGATGATCCGTGACGTCCAGGACCGGACGGGCGGCTTCCGGGCCTTCATCCCGTACACCTACCAGCCCGAGAACAACCACCTCAAGGGCCGTACGCAGGCCACGCTCTTCGAGTATCTGCGCATGATCGCCATCGCCCGGCTCTTCATGGACAACATCGCCCACATCCAGGGCTCGTGGCTCACCACCGGCAAGGAGGTCGGCCAGCTCTCTCTGCACTACGGCGCGGACGACCTCGGCTCGATCATGCTGGAGGAGAACGTGGTCTCCAGCGCCGGGGCCAAGCACCGCTCCAACCGGCTGGAGATCATCGACCTGATCCGCAAGGCGGGCCGCGTCCCTGCCCAGCGAGCCACGACCTACGAGCACCTCCTCGTCCACGACGACCCGGCGAACGACCCTGTCGACGAGCGCGTCATGTCCCACATCTCGTCCACGGCCATCGAGGGCGGCACGGCCCACCCCGAACTGAAGCTGCTGAACGCCAACTAGCGTCCGACCAGGGTTCATGTGCTGACGATTCACGCCGCCGACGAGGTCCGGTACGGCTGGGGCGACGACGCGGACCGGGTGAACGCCGGCGCCGTCGCGGTGGACGGCACCCGCGTCGTGGGCCTGGGCCCGCTGACCGAGGTCCGAGAGCGATTCCCGAACGCCCGGGTACGACACTGGCCCGGAGTCCTGGGCCCCGGCCGCGTGCACGAGGGCCCCCTCCCGGACGCCCCCTCCCCCCGCGAACGCGTCCACGCGGTGCTCAAGTCGGGCGCGACGGCGGTACTGGAACAGCACACGAACACCCCGGAACTCCGCTCGGCGGCCGAGCGCAACCACGTGGTGCTCCTGCCCTCGCTGAGTCCCACGCTGATTGTCGAGCAGGGCCGAGCAGACCTGGCGATCTTCGACGAGGCCGACGTCTGTATGGCCACGGTGTGCGCGGGGCGCCTGGTCCACCGCCGCCGCTAACCCTTGAGGGGCGCGGGGAACTGCGCGATCAGCCACGGACAACCCGTAGCCCGCCGACGACAGAACCACCCCCTCTCATCCCGAAAACGCCTCCCCGAACGCCCCGTCCTCCTGATCGACCCCGCTGCACACCGTCAACGCATCCTCCGCCGACGCCCCCGAATCGCACTCCTGATCCCGGAACGTCGCCCACATGGGAACCCAAGCCACCCCCTTCTCCTCGGCGAACGCCCGCACCCGCGCCGCGTCCTGAGGCGTGAACGTCTCGTTGTCGACGTCGTTGACACCGAGCATCGAGGTCAACGCCAACGCCCCCCACGCCGTCGACTCACTCGTGCCGAAGATGTCCATCAGCTGTTCATGCGTCGCCTCGGCCGCCTGCTCCGCGTAGTCGCCCATGTCACCGTCGTACGCGCTGGCGTAGTTCATGGTCATGATGAAACGGCCCGCAGCCCCAGGGCGGTGTCGCCCCCGAGGGCATCCCCTCGCGCGCCCCCAGCGGAGTCCCCGGCGGCACCGCGCCCTCCGGCGCCCCCACCGCCGTACCGTCCCCGTCCGCGTCCGCCAACTGACGGGAGCGCACCACCTCATGAGCACCACGACACCCGCGCGCCGCGGTCGCCGACGCGCCCCCTCCAAGCTCCAGCGCGCCACCGGCAAGGCCGCCGCCCTGCAGAAACCCCGGGTCATCCTCGCCCTGCTGCTTCTGCTCGGGCTGACCAGCGTGATGCTGCTCGACGGCTATCTGCGCGCGGAGGTCGGCGGCGACCAGCGCGTCCGCACCGGGGCCAGCTCCAGCGACGTACCCGACGACATCCTCGACGGCGGGCCCATCCTGACCTTCCGCAGCGGTGAGGCGCAGACCCGGTCCGTGCCGGACTAGACCATCGCGCTCACCTTCGACGACGGCCCGAACCCGACCTGGACGCCGGAGATCCTCACGGTCCTCAAGGAGTACGACGTCCCCGCGACCTACTTCGTGGCCGGCTCGATGGCGTCGCGCTACCCGGCCATCGTCGAGGACATGGTCGAGGACGGGCACGAGACCGGCATCCACACCTTCACCCACGTCGACCTGTCGTACCAGAGCGACGCCCGGATCACCCGGGAGATGCCCCAGACACAGCTCGCCCTCGCGGGCGCCGCCGGCATCACCACCACGCTCTTCCGCGCCCCGTACTCCTCCGAGACGGACGCCATGACAACTACAGCTGGCCCGTCTACAAGAAGCTCGGCGAGGAGGGCTACACCAGCCGCTTCCAGTCGACACCGACAGCGACGACTGGAAGCGGCCCGGCGTCAAGAAGATCATCAAGTGGGCCACTCCGGAGGACGGCAGGGGCGCCTCGGTCCTCATGCACGACGCGGGCGGCGACCGCTCCCGGACCGTCAAGGCCCTCGGTACGTACATCGAGAAGATGAAGGCCAAGGGCCACACCTTCACCACCGTCAGCGGCGCCCTGCAGCAGGACGACGACGCGGCGAACGGTTCGGCGGACGGTTCGGCCGCCGGTCAGCGGGCGGGTGCCCCCGGCGGCGCCCACGGGACCGAGGCGCGGGGCGGGACACAGGGTGCGGCACAGGGCGGGGCCGCCGCCGCCGACGGGCAGGGCACCCCGGGCACCTCGGACGCCCAGGCCGCCCATCGCACCGCCACCGGGGCCACCCTCTACGAGGGCAGGGCACGATGCAGGCCCTCTGGAAGCACCGCGAGTCCCTGACGGACAGCGGCCCGTCCGGTCGCTTCGGCCGTGTCGGCATGCCGCTGGTCGTGATCTTCCAGATCATCACCCCGGTCTTCGCCCCGCTGATCGACGTCTTCACCGTCTACGCGATGATCTTCGTCGACTTCCAGGCGTCCCTGCTGGCCTGGCTGGCGGTCCTCGGCGTCCAACTCGTCTGCGTGGCCTACGCCTTGAAGCTGGACAAGGAGAAGTACCGCTATCTGCTGATGCTGCCCCTCCAGCAACTCGCCTACCGCCAGATGATGTACCTCGTCCTCATCCACTCCTGCATCACCGCCCTCACAGGAGGCCGCCTGCGCTGGCAGAAACTGAAGCGCACGGGCGAGGTCGGCACCCCGGCGGGGGCGAGCTGATGGGGTCGCACAGGAGCGGGGGTGCCCCCGCGACCGCTGTTGTGGCCGAGCCCGCCGTGGTCCAGGCGCACGAGAGCACCGAGCCCCAGCCTCGAACCACCGGGCGCGACCGTTACTTCGACACGCTGCGCGCCCTCGCCCTCATCCGCGTGGTCACCTACCACACCTTCGGCTGGCCCTGGGCCGGCATGGTGTTCCCCTCCATGGGCATCATGTTCGCCCTCGCCGGCACCCTCATGGCGAAGTCCCTGGAACGCCCCGCCCCCCAGGTGATCAGGAGCCGAGTCCGCCGCCTCCTGCCCCCCTTCTGGTTCTGGGGCCTCTTCGTGGTCACCGCGATGCTGGTCCACGGCTGGATGCCCGGCCGGCAGATCGTCTTCTGGGTCGTCCCGCTGGGCGACCCCCGGGCAACGCCTGGGGCGAACAGGCCTGGGAGATCCTCTGGTACCCGCGCACCTACCTCTGGTTCGTGCTCCTCTCCCCACCCCTGCTGAGGCTGTTCCGGCCGGCCCCGGTCCCGGTCCTCCTCCTCTCCCTCACCCCCATCCTGGTCCTCCACTTCCTCTGGGAGCCCCCGGACGACCGCTTCGGCAACGCCCTGACCGACCTGGCCACCTTCCTCTTCTGCTGGATCCTCGGCTTCGCCCACCGCGAGGGCGTCCTCGCCCGGCTGAAGCCGTTCGCGGTCACCGCCCTCTCCCTCGCGGCCCTCGGCTTCGGAGCCTGGTACGCCTTCACCCACCAGGAGGAGACCGGCTCGTACGACCTCGACGACATCCCCCTCGCGCAGGCGTTCTTCTCCGCCGGCTTCGTGACGCTCCTGCTCTACGCGAAGGCGCGCTTCAAGGTCGACTTCGCCGGACTGACCCGCTTCCGGCGCCTGGACCGGACGGTGACGATCTTCAACTCCCGCGCGGTGACGATCTACCTGTGGCACGAGATCGCCCTGATCCTCGCCGTCCCGCTGATCGACCGGTTCTGGAACGTCCCCGCGTTCGAGAAGTACCTCCCGCTGGAGAGCCAGTGGTTCATGTTCGGCATCGGCTGGCTGCTGATCGGTGCCTTCGTCCTGCTCTGCGGCTGGGTGGAGGACGTGGCGGCGAGGAAGAAGCCGAGGCTGCTGACTTGGACGCCGAGGCCGCTGTCGTAGAAGCCGAGGCTGCTGACTTGGACGCCGAGGCCGCTGTCGTAGAAGCCGAGGCCGCTGCCGTGGGCAGTGGGTGGGCCGGACGTGGGTGCGTCCGGCCCGTACTGCCACAATGGGCCCGTGACCCGCGCATCCCTGGACAAGCAGCCGCACGAAGTCGCCTCGATGTTCGACCGAGTGGCGAAACGGTACGACCTGACCAACGACGTGCTGTCCCTCGGACAGGACCGCCGCTGGCGCAAGGACGTCGCGAAGGCGGTGGACGCCCGGCCCGCGCAGAAGATCCTGGACCTCGCGGCCGGTACGGGCACCTCCTCGCTGCCCTTCGCGCGGACCGGCGCGTACGTCGTCCCCTGCGACTTCTCCCTCGGCATGCTCCGGGTCGGCAAGGAACGCCACTCCTGGCTGCCGTTCACCGCCGGCGACGCCACGAAGCTGCCGTTCAAGGACGACACCTTCGACGCGGTGACCATCTCCTTCGGCCTGCGGAACGTGCAGGACACCGACACCGCGCTGCGGGAGCTGTACCGGGTGACCAAGCCCGGTGGGCGCGTCGTGATCTGCGAGTTCTCGCACCCGACGTGGACGCCGTTCCGGACCGTCTACACCGAGTACCTGATGCGCGCGCTGCCGCCGGTCGCCCGCGCGGTGTCGTCCAACCCGGACGCGTACGTCTATCTCGCCGAGTCCATCCGCGCCTGGCCCGACCAGGCCGGCCTCGCCGAGCGCCTGCGGAAGGCTGGCTGGGACAAGGTCGCCTGGCGGAACCTCTCGGGCGGGATCGCCGCGCTCCACCGGGGGTTCAAGGCCCACTCGTAGCCGCCAAATCGGCCTGCGAGGTGCGGAGTTCACCCGAACGAGGGGCGCTCGCCGGGTAATCGTGTTGACGGGAACCGGTCAACAGAAACTACCGTCCGTTGATACATCGGTACGCGCCGGTGATGTCATACGACGGGGGATCCATGACGGCCTACTGCCCGCACTGCGGAACACCGGGACCCGACGAGGCGCGCTTCTGCATGAAGTGCGGACGGGAACGCCCACCGGTCCCACCGACGGCCCCACCGGCCCCACCGGCCCCGCCATCGGCCTCTCCACCGGCCATCCCAACGCCGGTTCCACCGGCCCCACCGGGCGCGCCGCCCCTCGGCCCGCCGCCGCCCCCTCCCGAGTACGCGCCCCTCCCCGCCCGGCCCTCACCCGTCGGCGCCTTCCTCGGCCGGGCCTTCCGGGGCGACTGGGGCGGTTCCGCCCTGGCCGCGCTCTGGCCGGTCGGGCTGCTCCTCGTCGCCGCCCTCGCCCTGGCCGTCCCTTCGTACGGCCAGGGCACCCAGGACGAGGAGGACTTCGTGGGCTTCGCCGACCGGCTGGGCCTCGCCCTCGCCGGTCTCCTCCAGGGTCTCGGCGGCGGCTTCACGGCCTCCGAGTCCGGCGGCGGCGACTACACGGGCGACTTCCAGTCCGCCGAGGGCGCCGTCACCCTGACCCTGGTCCCGCTCGCGGTGACGCTGCTGTTCATCGGGGCGCTCTGCATCGGCGTACGACAGCTCCGTACGCGCCTGGTGACACGCGGGGCGTACGGCGGTGGGGCGTACGGCGGGGCGTACGGCGGGGCGTATGGCGGGGCGTATGGCGGTGGGGCGTACGCCGGTGCCGGTCGGCCGGGCGCGGGGCCCGTCGGCAGCCGTACCGCCGGGCTCGAAGCGGCCGTGCGGGTCACGCTGCTGGTGACGGCGGCCGTACTGCTGCTCGGGCTGTTCGCCCAGCCCGAGATCGCGTTCGTCGAGGTCTCGACGTCCCCTTGGCGCGCCGCACTGGGCGCCCTGCTGCTCACCGCCGCCGTCTCGGCCGGGCTGCTGCAACGCGACGACCTGGCCGCCTGGCCGGCCGCCCGCCCCGGCCCCCGGGCCCTGTTCCGGGCGACCGGGACGGCCGTGATCGCCATGGCGATCGTCCTCGCCCTCTGCTCGCTCGTCACCTTCGTCGTACTCGCGGCGAACGACGAATGGCGGTCCGAATGGGAGGAGGAACTCAACCCGCTCCTCCTGGTCCTGCTCGTCCTGCCCAACCTCGCCGTCAACCTCCTCGGCCTCTCCTGGGGCGCGTCCGTCACGGGTGAGGCGGGCCGCACCCGGTACGGCGACGACTCGTCGTTCGGCGGCGGCTCGTCCGACGGCTACGGGCTCGTCGAGTCCGGCCCGTACGGCGGCTACGAGAGCGAGTCGTTCGGGCTCTCCGAGCTGGGCGACGCCGTCAACTCCTGGGCGGTCGTGGGCGTGCTGGCACTCGGCGCGGTCTGCGCCCTGATCCTCGGCGTCCTCGCGGCCCGCCGCTCCTCGGGCCGCGGCGAGCAACTCCTCGCCGCAGGTGTCTTCTTCGGCCTCTTCCTCCTCCTCACCGGCGTCAGCGGCTTCGGCATGGAGGCCTCCGGATCCGCCACGACCGACTTCACCAGCGAGTTCTCGGCCGCGGGCCAGGTGGACGTCGGCCTCGACCTCCCCGAGGCGCTCCTCTTCGGCCTCCTCTGGATCCTCGGCGCCACCTTCCTCGCGCCCTATCTGGTCCGGATGACCGGAGGGCGTACGGCGGTGATCGCCCCGCCGATCCCACCGGTCCCACCGATGCCGTCGACCCCGTCGACCCCGCCTATGTCATCGCTCCCGATCCCGGCGCCGTACGAGCCTCCGCTCGTCGAGCTGGGCCACCACCAGGTGCCGCCCGGCCCGCCCGCCGAGCCCCGCAGCCGCACGCTCCTCTGGGGCCTCACCATCGCGGCGGCCTTCGCGATCGGCGGGGGAGGGGCGGCAGCGGTCCTGCTCTGGCAGAAGTAGGGGGGCGGGGCGAGTGCCGCGTCACTTGGCCTCGCGCCTCGCGCCTCGCGCCTCGCGCCTCGCGCCTCGCGCCTCGCGCCTCGCGCCTCGCGCCTCGCGCCTCGCGCCTCGCGCCTCGCGCCTCGCGCCTCGCGCCTCGCGCCTCGCGCCTCGCGCCTCGCGCCTCGCGCCTCGCGCTACCGAACCACCGCGAACGGATCCCCCGGCTCGTCCAGCGCCCTCCGCAATCCGGGCGGAGGGCCCCCGCGCCGGGGCTCCCGCACACCCCCGCCGTCGTCCCCCGACTCGAACCACACGGTGACGGCGGCCCCGCGCGGCACCTTCACGCCCGGCGGCGGGTACTGGCGTACGACGTAGTCCACGACGGTGAGCGGGAAGTCGGGCCGGTCGGGCGAGACGAGGGTGACCCCGTCCGCCTCGGCCGTCTCGCGCGCGTCCACGGACATCAGGCCGACGAACCGTGGCACACGCACTTCGAATGACTTGGGTGTTATACGCACAGATGTTCACCCCCAGCGGTACCGGCAGGGTAACCGCCGAGCGACCCCGGCCGGAAGCACTGCGTGGCAATCTGCGCCAAATCGCTACCGTGGGTGACGAGTTGTCGAAATCTCGAACATCCGATCCCTCACAGGGTCAGGCGGTAGCAGTGCCCGAGCTGTTGTGTGACGGGTGTCGTGTACGTCTCCGCCAGTTCCATGCCCAGCCGTCGTGTCACGGCGATGGACCGCTCGTTGCGGGCGTTGACCATCGCGACGACGCTGCCGACGCCGGCCTCCCGCACCCGCTCCAGGGTCTGCGCCGCGGCGGCGGTCACGTATCCCTTGCCCCAGTGGTCGCGGCTGAGCCGCCAGCCGATCTCGATCTCGCCCGTCGGACCCCACTCCCGGGGCCACGGCTGCGCGCCGGTGAATCCGATGGCCCGGCCCTCCTCGTCGAGGATCGTCCACAGGCAGAACCCGTGCTCGGCGTCGTGGCGGCGCTGGCGCGCGGTGAGCTCCTCGTAGACGGACAGCTCGGCGGGCCGGCCGCCGTGGAACTCCATGACGTCGGGATCGTCGAAGATCCGGTGCCAGGCGAAGGCGTCCTCGTCGGTGGGGACGCGCAGCCGTACGTCGGGCAGAGCTCTGTTCACAGGGGCAGCCCTTCAGCCGAAGATCGGTACCGCTGAATAGACTGCCCATGTCCGACGCCTGTCGGCACACGTTTTCTGGCTCTTCTGGCTCCTCCGGTTCCGGTGCTCCCGTTTCCGGTCGGCCGGTGAACCTTCGCTCCGATCCTTCTACTTCTTGGGGAGAACCCGTCGTGACCGAGCCCCAGCCCCTTACCGAACACACCGCCGATGTGATCGTCGTCGGGGCCGGGCCAGCCGGTTCCACCACCGCGTACTACCTGGCCAAGGCCGGACTGGACGTGCTGCTCCTGGAGAAGACCAGCTTCCCGAGGGAGAAGGTCTGCGGCGACGGCCTCACGCCCCGCGCCACCAAACAGCTGGTGTCGATGGGCATCGACATCTCCGAGGAGGCCGGCTGGCTCCGCAACAAGGGGCTCCGGATCATCGGCGGCGGCGTCCGCCTCCAGCTCGACTGGCCGGATCTCGCCGCCTACCCGAACTACGGACTCGTCCGCAAGCGCGACGACTTCGACGAGCAGCTCGCCCGCCAGGCCCAGAAGGCGGGCGCCCGGCTGTACGAGCGCTGCAACGTGGGCGCGCCGATCATCGACGACCGCACCGGCCGGATCACCGGTGTGCACGCCAAGCTCGGCGACGAGAAGCGGGAAGTCACCTTCCACGCCCCGCTGGTGGTGGCGGCCGACGGCAACTCCACCCGGCTCTCCCTCGCGATGGGCCTGCACCGCCGCGAGGACCGTCCGATGGGCGTCGCCGTCCGTACGTACTTCACCTCCCCGCGCCACGACGACGACTACCTGGAGTCCTGGCTGGAACTGTGGGACAAGCGCGGCCCCGGCGAGGACCGGCTGCTCCCCGGCTACGGCTGGATCTTCGGCATGGGCGACGGCACGTCCAACGTCGGTCTGGGCGTCCTCAACACCACCGCCGCGTTCAAGGAGCTGGACTGGCGCGACGTCCTGAAGGCCTGGTGCGCGTCCATGCCGGAGGAGTGGGGCTACACCCCCGAGAACATGACGGGCCCCATCCGCGGCGCCGCCCTCCCGATGGCGTTCAACCGCCAACCCCACTACACCAAGGGCCTGCTGCTGGTCGGCGACGCCGGCGGGATGGTGAACCCGTTCAACGGTGAGGGCATCGCCTACGCCATGGAGTCCGGGCAGATCGCGGCCGACGTCATCGTCCAGGCCCACGCCCGCGCCACCCCCGGACAGCGCGAACTCGCCCTGCAGCGCTACCCGCAGGTCCTCAAGGACACCTTCGGCGGCTATTACACGATGGGCCGCGCGTTCGTGAAGCTCATCGGCAACCCGAAGATCATGAAGCTCGCCACGCAGCGGGGCCTGACCCACCCGATGCTGATGAAGTTCACGCTGAAGATGCTGGCCAACCTCACCGACCCGACCGGCGGCGACGCGATGGACCGCATCATCAACGGCCTGAGCAAGGTGGCCCCGAAGGCGTGACCCGGGCACGGCCGGCCGTGGGGGTCCCCGCGGCCGGAACCCTGGAAGGCCGCTGAGGGGCCCGGCGTCGCCTCGACCCGTGGAACACCTTCGGCGTGGGGCGGGAGCGCCCTGTGGGGCCGCTGTGGCCCTTCCTGAGGGCAGCCCGAGGGCCGCTGTCCCCCTATGGGGAGAGCGGCCCTTCGAAAACGCCTTGGGCGACCGGGTCGGTCAGAGGACGCGCACCGCACCCGTCGCCGGGTAGTCGGAGAGGTCCTGGATCACGACGCCCTTGGAGGGGTTCGCCGCGTCGAGGTACTGGTCGTTCCCGATGTAGACGCCCACGTGGTACGCGGAGCCCTTCGCGCCCCAGTACAGGATGTCGCCGACCTGAAGGTTGGACAGCGAGACCTCGGTGCCGACCGTCGACTGGTCCTGGGAGACCCGGGGAAGGTCCACGCCGACCTGCTTGAACGCGGCCCGGACGAGCGAGGAGCAGTCCCACGCGTCGGGGCCGGTGGCACCCATGATGTACGCGTCGCCGACCTGCGCCTCGAGGAAGCCGATGACCTCACCGACGCTGCCGGTGGCCGGCGTCGTCGTGGTGCTCGTCGAGCCGGACGTGGACGTGAGGGTGGTCCGCTCACTGTCGCGCGCGGCACGCTCGGCCTCGGCCTTGCGCTCGGCCTCGGCGGCGGCCTTCTTGCGGGCCTCCTCCTTCTTGGCCTTGGCCAGGTCCTTCTCGGCCTGCTTGGCCGCCTGTTCGGCGGCCGTCTCGCGCTCGGCCTGCAACTGGTAGTCGGCCGCCATCGCCTGCGTGGCGTCCGCGGACTGCGCGGCCTGCGTGGCCAGGTCGGCCGTGAGGGTGGGCGGTTCGAGCGTCTGCGTCACCGGCTCCGCGGCGAAGGCCGACGTCGAGGCGCCGGCCACTGCCACGGTGCTGAGAACACCACCGGCGACTCCGGCGCGCATCGCGATCGAGGACGCGTTGCGGCGGGGTTTCCGGTGGCTGCGTATGTGAGCGGTGTGGGACATGGGAACAAGCGGTACCAGCGACTCCTCCATACCTTCAAGAAACGTGTGCTGCGCCACAGTTGTTCAACGGAGGCGCCAAATTCCCTGCGCGTCACTCTTTATTGACGCCGTAACGGGCATAGCGGACACGATCGAACAGGCCTTTGATCATGCGCTTTCGTGATTACGCCCGAATTGCCCTGTGCTTACCATCGATCGCAGCGAGTGGCCAAGGCCCGTTGATTTGATCTCGCTCCGATGTGGCGCAGGTCACGGAACGGTCACCCGTGCCCGCCGCGTCCCGCGCGGGAGTGGTCGCCCTCGGTGCTCGTGAACGCGTGCACACGTCCACATTCGTGCCGGACCTCCCTCCGGGGTGTGAGCGCCGCGCTCTACCAAGCGGCCCCGTCCAGCACCAATTTGCATGCAGCGGAATCCTCTTGATATAGAGACGCCCTACGTGACCAGCGGTAACGCATGAAAATGTCACTTCTGGTGATCAGTCTGGCGCTTCGCGTATGAAGATCGACGCTCATCCGACTTCATGATCCATCGTCAGGTGGTGGAGATCACAAACTCGGTGCCGCACCCCGTGTCGCAGATCACAGACCGGCAGGCATAGGATGCGGGGCAGTTGGGCTTGTGACCTGCTTCACATGTTCGCGATCTTCGTCGGGACGGGCGGAGTTCGTGGGACCGGTGGGGCGGGAGAGCAGGGCCCACGCCATCCGCCAGCAGTCAGTGCCGACTGAGAGGAGCGAGGAGCGGTGAACGCTTATGCGCCCATCCTCGTACTGGGAGCCCTCGGGGCAGGCTTTGCGATCTTCTCCGTGGTCATGGCCACGCTGATCGGCCCGAAGCGCTACAACCGGGCGAAGCTAGAGGCCTACGAGTGCGGGATCGAGCCCACCCCCACGCCGGCCGGCGGCGGGCGTTTCCCCATCAAGTACTACCTGACGGCGATGCTCTTCATCGTCTTCGACATCGAGATCGTCTTCCTCTACCCCTGGGCCGTCACCTTCGACGCCCTGGGTGTTTTCGGGCTCGTGGAGATGCTGCTCTTCGTGCTCACCGTCTTCGTCGCCTACGCGTACGTCTGGCGTCGCGGCGGCCTGGAATGGGACTGAGGGGCCTCTAAGACCATGGGACTCGAAGAAAAACTGCCGAGCGGTTTCCTGCTGACCACCGTCGAGCAGGCCGCGGGCTGGGTACGCAAGGCATCCGTCTTCCCCGCCACCTTCGGCCTCGCCTGTTGTGCCATCGAGATGATGACCACGGGCGCGGGGCGCTACGACCTGGCGCGCTTCGGTATGGAGGTGTTCCGGGGCTCGCCGCGTCAGGCGGACCTGATGATCGTCGCCGGCCGGGTCAGCCAGAAGATGGCGCCGGTGCTGCGGCAGGTCTACGACCAGATGCCGAATCCCAAGTGGGTGATCTCCATGGGGGTGTGCGCGTCGTCCGGCGGCATGTTCAACAACTACGCGATCGTCCAGGGCGTCGACCACATCGTCCCCGTCGACATCTATCTCCCGGGCTGCCCGCCACGGCCCGAGATGCTGATGGACGCGATCCTCAAGCTCCACCAGAAGATCCAGACGTCCAAGCTCGGCGTGAACGCCGAGGAGGCGGCCCGCGAGGCGGAGGAAGCGGCGCTCAAGGCGCTCCCCCTCATCGAGATGAAGGGGCTGCTGCGATGAGCGACGCGAACGGCAAGAACGCCTCCGGCGACCCGGGCGGCTCGAACGGGGTGAACCCCGAGAAGGACCTCGCCGCCTCCAACCTCCCCGGCCAGCGCGGCGACGGCGGTGAGGAGATCCGTGTCCAGCGCGGCATGTTCGGCGCGAACAACGGCGGCGACACCTCCGGCTACGGCGGCCTGGTCCGCTCCATCCGCCTCCCCGGTGCGGCGAACCGCCCCTACGGCGGCTGGTTCGACGAGGTCGCCGACGAACTGGAGGGCGCCCTGGAGGAACAGGGCCTCGTCCCCGAGAACGTGATCGACAAGACGGTCGTCGACCGCGACGAGATCACCTTCCATATCGAGCGCGAGTATCTGCCGCGCGTCGCCCGGACCCTCCGCGACGACCCGGCCCTCCGCTTCGAACTGTGCACCGGCGTCTCCGGCGTCCACTACCCCGGCGACAAGGGCCGCGAGCTGCACGCCGTCTACCACCTGCGCTCGATCACCCACAACCGGCTGATCCGCCTGGAGGTCTCCGCCCCCGACGCCGACCCGCACATCCCGTCGCTCGTCCCGGTCTACCCGACCAACGACTGGCACGAGCGCGAGACGTACGACTTCTTCGGCATCGTCTTCGACGGCCACCCCGCGCTGACGCGGATCATGATGCCGGACGACTGGCAGGGCTTCCCGCAGCGCAAGGACTACCCCCTCGGCGGCATCCCCGTCGAGTACAAGGGCGCCCAGATCCCGGCTCCGGACCAGCGGAGGTCGTACTCATGAGCACACAGCACGCAACTCCGCGCGAGACCACCGAGGGCACCGTCTACACGGTCACCGGCGGCGACTGGGACGAGGTCGCCGAGACCGCCGCCCGGTCCGACGACGAGCGCATCATCGTCAACATGGGGCCCCAGCACCCGTCCACCCACGGCGTGCTCCGGCTCATCCTGGAGATCGACGGCGAGACCGTCACCGAGGCCCGCTGCGGCATCGGCTATCTCCACACCGGCATCGAGAAGAACCTCGAGTACCGCACGTGGACGCAGGGCACCACGTTCGTGACGCGCATGGACTACCTGACGCCGTTCTTCAACGAGACGGCGTACTGCCTCGGCGTGGAGAAGCTCCTCGGCATCGAGGACCAGATCCCCGACCGCGCCTCGATCATCCGTGTGCTCCTCATGGAGCTGAACCGGCTCTCCTCGCACCTGGTGTGCATCGCCACCGGCGGCATGGAGCTGGGCGCCACCACGATCATGATCTACGGCTTCCGTGACCGTGAACTCATTCTCGACATCTACGAGCTGATCACCGGCCTGCGCATGAACCACGCGTACATCCGGCCCGGCGGACTCGCCCAGGACCTGCCGCCCGGCGCGGTGGACCAGATCCGCGAGTTCGTGAAGAAGATGCAGAAGAACCTTCCCGAGTACGACAAGCTCGCCACCGGGAACCCCATCTTCAAGGCCCGTATGCAGGACGTCGGTTACCTCGACCTGTCCGGCTGCATGGCCCTCGGCGCCACCGGCCCGATCCTGCGCTCCGCCGGCCTCCCGCACGACCTGCGCAAGGCCCAGCCGTACTGCGGCTATGAGACGTACGACTTCGACGTCCCGACCGCCGACACCTGCGACTCCTACGGCCGCTTCCTGATCCGCCTCGAAGAGATGCGCCAGTCCCTGCGGATCGTCGAACAGTGCCTGGACCGGCTGGAGCCCGGCCCGGTCATGGTCGCCGACAAGAAGATCGCCTGGCCCGCCCAGCTCGCCCTGGGACCGGACGGACTCGGCAACTCCCTGGACCACATCAAGAAGATCATGGGCACCTCCATGGAGGCCCTGATCCACCACTTCAAGCTGGTGACCGAGGGCTTCCGCGTCCCGCCGGGACAGGCGTACACGGCGGTCGAGTCGCCCAAGGGCGAACTCGGGGTGCACGTCGTCTCCGACGGAGGAACCCGCCCCTTCCGGGTCCACTTCCGTGACCCGTCCTTCACCAATCTGCAGGCCATGGCGGCGATGTGCGAGGGCGGCCAGGTCGCCGACGTCATCGTCGCCGTCGCGTCCATCGACCCCGTGATGGGAGGCGTCGACCGGTGACCACCACCCCCGAGGGCGTCAGCCTGGGCATGCCCCAACTGCCCGCGCCCGACTACCCGGACGACGTTCGAGCCCGGCTGGAGCGGGACGCGGCCGACGTCATCGCCCGCTACCCGGACCCCCGGTCCGCCCTGCTGCCGTTGCTGCATCTCATGCAGTCGGAGGAGGGCCATGTCACCCGCACCGGTATGCGGTTCTGCGCCGAGGTGCTCGGCCTGACCACGGCCGAGGTCACCGCGGTCGCCACCTTCTACTCCATGTACCGCCGCAAGCCGTCCGGCGACTACCAGGTGGGCGTCTGCACCAACACCCTGTGCGCGGTGATGGGCGGCGACGCGATCTTCGAGGCGCTGCAGGACCACCTCGGTGTCGGCAACGGCGAGACCACCGGCGACGGCAAGGTCACCCTGGAGCACATCGAGTGCAACGCGGCCTGCGACTTCGCGCCTGTCGTGATGGTCAACTGGGAGTTCTTCGACAACCAGACCGTCGACAGCGCCAAGCGGCTCGTCGACGACCTGCGCGCGGGGGCCGAGGTCGAGCCCACGCGCGGGGCACCGCTGTGCACCTTCAAGGACACCGCGCGGATCCTCGCCGGCTTCCCCGACGAGCGGCCAGGGGCCGTCGAGGCGAGCGGCGGTGCGGGACCCGCGTCGCTGGTCGGTCTCCGCCTGGCCAGAGGAGAGACCGGACCCGCGCGCGTGGTCCATCCGCGGGACGGCGGCCCGCACGACGAGCCGCAGGACGCAGCGCCCCAGGACGGGGCCCCGCGTGCCGAGGAGGGGGAGTGATGACGTTGGCACCCGAGATCAAGGGCACCAGCCCGGAGAAACTGCTCGCACCCGTGCTGTCGGCCTTCTGGGACGAGGACAGGCCATGGTCGCTCGACGTCTACCGAAGGCACGAGGGGTACGAGGGGCTGCGCAAGGCGCTGGCCATGTCACCGGACGACGTCATCGCGTACGTCAAGGAGTCCGGACTGCGGGGCCGCGGCGGCGCGGGATTCCCGACCGGAATGAAATGGCAGTTCATTCCCCAGGGTGATGGAAAACCACATTATCTAGTTGTCAACGCCGACGAGTCGGAGCCCGGAACGTGCAAGGACATTCCGCTCCTCTTCGCGAACCCGCATAGCCTCATCGAGGGCATTGTCATCGCCTGTTATGCCATCAGGTCTTCGCATGCCTTCATCTATCTGCGTGGTGAAGTCGTCCCGGTACTGCGGCGGTTGCACGAGGCCGTACGCGAGGCGTACGAGGCGGGCTTCCTCGGCGAGAACATCCTGGGCAGCGGACTCGACCTCCAGCTCACCGTGCACGCCGGCGCCGGCGCGTACATCTGTGGTGAGGAGACCGCGTTGCTGGACTCGCTCGAAGGCCGCCGTGGCCAACCGCGGCTGCGTCCCCCCTTCCCTGCCGTCGAGGGCCTCTACGCGTGCCCGACTGTCGTGAATAACGTCGAATCCATCGCGTCAGTTCCCGCGATCATGCAAAAAGGCAAGGAATGGTTCAGGTCGATGGGGAGCGAGAAGTCCCCCGGCTTCACGCTCTACTCCCTCAGCGGCCATGTCGCGAGCCCCGGTCAGTACGAGGCGCCGCTCGGCATCACCCTCCGCCAACTCCTGGAGATGAGCGGCGGAATGCGACCCGGGCATCGCCTCAAGTTCTGGACGCCGGGCGGCTCCTCGACCCCGATGTTCACCGACGAGCACCTCGACGTCCCTCTTGACTACGAAGGAGTGGGCGCCGCGGGTTCCATGCTCGGCACGAAGGCACTCCAGTGCTTCGACGAGACCACCTGCGTCGTCCGGGCCGTCACCCGCTGGACCGAGTTCTACGCCCACGAGTCCTGCGGCAAGTGCACCCCCTGCCGTGAAGGCACCTACTGGCTCGTGCAGTTGCTGCGCGACATCGAGGCCGGCAAGGGCGTCATGAGCGACCTCGACAAGCTGAACGACATCGCCGACAACATCAACGGCAAGTCCTTCTGCGCCCTCGGCGACGGCGCCGCCTCGCCGATCTTCTCCTCCCTCAAGTACTTCCGCGCGGAGTACGAGGACCACATCACGGGCCGGGGCTGCCCCTTCGACCCGGCCAGGTCGACCGCCTGGGCCGACAAGGACAAGCACGCGGAGGTGAACGCATGACCGTGACCACCAGCGCTCCCTCCGGGGGCGGGGAGGCGGCGGTCCCGCCGGAAGATCTCGTCTCGCTGACGATCGACGGCGCCGAGATCAGCGTGCCCAAGGGCACCCTGGTCATCCGGGCCGCCGAACAACTCGGCGTCGAGATCCCCCGCTTCTGCGACCACCCCCTCCTGGACCCGGTGGGCGCCTGCCGTCAGTGCATCGTCGAGGTCGAGGGCCAGCGCAAGCCCATGGCGTCCTGCACGATCACCTGCACGGACGGCATGGTCGTCAAGACCCACCTCACCTCCCCGGTCGCGGAGAAGGCCCAGAAGGGGGTGATGGAACTCCTGCTCATCAACCACCCCCTGGACTGCCCCGTCTGCGACAAGGGCGGCGAATGCCCCCTGCAGAACCAGGCCGTGTCCCACGGCCACACCGACTCCCGCTTCGAGGGCCGCAAACGCACCTACGAGAAGCCGGTGCCGATCTCCACCCAGGTGCTCCTCGACCGCGAGCGGTGCGTGCTGTGCGCCCGCTGCACCCGGTTCTCCAACCAGGTCGCCGGCGACCCGATGATCGAACTGGTCGAGCGGGGCGCGCTCCAGCAGGTCGGCACCGGAGAGGGCGACCCCTTCGAGTCGTACTTCTCCGGGAACACCATCCAGATCTGCCCCGTCGGCGCGCTGACCTCGGCGGCGTACCGATTCCGCTCCCGCCCCTTCGACCTCGTCTCCACGCCGTCCGTGTGCGAGCACTGCTCCGGCGGCTGCGCGACCCGCACCGACCACCGGCGCGGCAAGGTCATGCGGCGCCTCGCGGCCAACGACACGGACGTCAACGAGGAGTGGATCTGCGACAAGGGGCGGTTCGCGTTCCGGTACGCGCAGCGCCCGGACCGGCTGACCACCCCCCTCGTCCGCAACGCCGACGGCGTCCTGGAGCCCGCGTCCTGGCCGGAGGCCCTGGAGGCCGCCGCCCGCGGGCTGCTCGCCGCGCGCGGCCGGGCCGGTGTCCTCACCGGCGGTCGGCTCACCGTCGAGGACGCCTACGCGTACAGCAAGTTCGCGCGCGTGGCCCTCGACACCAACGACATCGACTTCCGCGCGCGCGTGCACAGCGGCGAGGAGGCCGACTTCCTGGCCGCCCGGGTCGCCGGCCGCGGCCGTGACCTCGACGGTACGGGCGTCACGTACGCCTTCCTGGAGAAGGCGCCCGCGGTCCTGCTGGTCGGGTTCGAGGCCGAGGAGGAGGCGCCCGGCGTCTTCCTGCGGCTGCGCAAGGCCTGGCGCAAGCACAAGCAGCAGGTGTTCTCGCTGGCCACGCACGCCACCCGGGGCCTGGGGAAGGCCGGCGGCACGCTGCTGCCGGCCGCGCCCGGCACCGAGACCGAGTGGCTGGACGCCCTCGCCAGCGGCTTCGGCCTCGACGACGACGGCACCCGGGCCGGTGAGGCGCTGCGCGCCGAGGGCGCGGTGATCGTCGTCGGAGAGCGCCTCGCGGCCGTCGCGGGCGGGCTCACCGCAGCCGTCCGGGCCGCGTCCCTGACCGGTGCGAAGCTGGTGTGGATTCCGCGCCGGGCCGGGGAACGCGCCGCCGTCGAGGCGGGCGCCCTGCCGTCGGCGCTGCCGGGCGGACGTCCGGCCACCGACCCGCGCGCGCGGGAGGAGGTCGCCGCCGCCTGGGGCGTCGCCGAACTCCCCGCGCGCTACGGCCGGGACACCGGGCAGATCGTCGAGGCCGCCGCCACCGGAGAGCTCGGGGCCCTGGTGGTGGCGGGTGTGGAACTCGCCGATCTGCCCGACCCGGCACGCGCGCGTGAGGCGCTGTCCGCGGTGGGCTTCCTGGTCTCGCTGGAGCTGCGGCCCAGTGAGGTCACCGAACGCGCGGACGTCGTCCTTCCGGTCGCCGCCGTCGCCGAGAAGGCGGGCACCTTCGTCAACTGGGAAGGCCGCGTGCGGATGTTCGAGGCCGCGCTGAAGCCCGACCAGATGACCCGCCAGGTGGCCCCCACCGACGGACGGGTCCTGCAGATGCTGGCCGACGCCATGGACGTCCACCTGGGGCTGCCCGATCTGCGCACCACGCGCGCGGAGCTGGACCGCCTCGGCGCCTGGGACGGGGCGCGGGCCCACGAGCCCGTGGAGGTCGCGGCCGGGCTGCCGCGCCCGGCCGCCGGAGAGGCCGTACTGGCCGGGCACCGGCTGCTGCTCGACCAGGGCCGCCTCCAGGACGGCGACGACGCGCTCGCCGGGACCCGGCACGCCGCCCACGCGCGCGTGTCCGCCGCCACGGCCGCCGAGGCCGGCGTCAAGAACGGGGACGTCCTCGCGGTCAGCGGCCCCGCCGGGGTCGTCGAACTGCCGCTGCGGATCACCGAGATGCCCGACCGCGTGGTCTGGCTGCCGCTGAACTCCACCGGCTCGGGCGTCGCCTCCGACACCGGGGCGCTGCCCGGCGCGCTCGTCCGTATCGGCCCCGCGACCCTCCCCGCCGAGACCCCCGAGGAGGTGGAGGCATGAGCCCGTACTACCTCGCCGCCGAAGACCTCTCGATGTTCGGCCGCGACCCCTGGTGGCTGGTCGTCATCAAGGCCGTCTTCTGCTTCGCCTTCCTGATGATCACCGTGCTGTTCTCCATCGTGTGGGAACGCAAGGTCGTCGCCTGGATGCAGCTGCGTATCGGCCCCAACCGGCACGGCCCCTGGGGCATGCTCCAGTCGCTCGCCGACGGCATCAAGCTGATGCTCAAGGAAGACCTCATCGTCAAACGCGCGGACAAGGTCGTCTACGTCCTCGCACCGATCGTCGCGGCCATCCCGGCGTTCATGGCGATCGCGGTGATCCCCTTCGGCCCGGCCGGCAACGAGATCTCGATCCTCGGTCAGCGCACCACGATGCAGCTCACCGACCTCCCGATCGCGATGCTCTACATCCTCGCGGTCGCCTCCGTCGGCATCTACGGCATCGTCCTGGCGGGCTGGAGCTCCGGCTCCACCTACCCGCTGCTCGGCGGCCTGCGCTCCTGCGCGCAGATGATCTCGTACGAGATCGCCATGGGCGCCGCGTTCGCCTCCGTCTTCCTCTACTCCGGGTCGATGTCGACCTCGGCGATCGTGGAGGCACAGCAGGACCGCTGGTACATCGTGCTGCTGCCGGTGTCGTTCGTGATCTACATCGTGACCATGGTCGGCGAGACCAACCGCGCCCCGTTCGACATGCCGGAGTCCGAGGGCGACCTCGTCGGCGGCTTCAACACCGAGTACTCGTCGATCAAGTTCGCGATGTTCATGCTCGCCGAGTACGTCAACATGGTGACCGTCTCCGCCGTGTCGGTGACGCTCTTCCTCGGCGGCTGGCGGGCCCCCTGGCCCATCAGCACCTTCTGGGAGGGCGCCAACCACGGCTGGTGGCCGATGCTCTGGTTCGTGGTGAAGGTGCAGCTGCTGCTGTTCTTCTTCATCTGGCTGCGCGGCACCCTCCCACGCGTCCGCTACGACCAGCTGATGAAGCTCGGCTGGAAGGTCCTCCTCCCCGTCTCCGTGGTCTGGCTGATGCTCGTCGCGACCGTACGGACCCTCAGGAACGAGAACTACGACTTCGCCGAGATCGCCCTGTACGTCACCGGCGCCGTCATCGTCCTGTTCCTGCTGTCCGTGGTCGCGGACATGTTCCGCGACCGGCGCGAGGCCCAGGACCAGCCCGTGGAACCGGCCGGGTTCGACCCGATGGCCGGTGGATTCCCCGTACCGCCCCTGCCCGGACAGACCCTCCCACCGGTGCCGCGCAGGCGTCCGCGCCGGGAGCGGGAGCTGATTGTCAGTGGTGGGTCCGATACTGACAGTGACGGATCTTCGAATGGGAGGGAGGCGTCCGATGGCTGAGGAACCGAAAGAGAACAAGCAGGGGTTCCAGAACCCCGTCGCCGGCTTCGGCGTGACCTTCAAGGCCATGTTCAAGAAGCGGCTGACCGAGCAGTATCCGGAGCAGCAGAAGACCACGGCCCCGCGGTTCCACGGTCGGCACCAGCTCAACCGCCATCCGGACGGCCTGGAGAAGTGCGTCGGCTGCGAGCTGTGTGCCTGGGCGTGTCCCGCCGACGCCATCTATGTGGAGGGCGCCGACAACACGGACGAGGAGCGCTACTCCCCGGGCGAGCGGTACGGCCGCGTCTACCAGATCAACTACGCCCGCTGCATCCTGTGCGGCCTGTGCATCGAGGCGTGCCCCACGCGCGCGCTCACGATGACCAACGAGTTCGAACTCGCCGATTCCAGCCGCGCCAACCTCATCTACACCAAGGAGCAGCTGCTCGCCGGTCTCGACGAGGGCATGGTCGACTCGCCGCACTCGATCTTCCCCGGCACGGACGAACAGGACTACTACCGGGGCCTGGTCACCGAGGCCGCGCCCGGGACGGTGCGTCAGGTCGCCACCTCCAAGGGTGAGAAGCCGGAAGAAGAGGAGGCACAGGCATGAGCGCGCAGCTCGCCGCCTACACCACCTCCACCGGTGAGGCGTTCCAGTTCTGGGTGCTCGGCACGATCGCGGTGATCGGCGCCCTGTGCACCGTCTTCATGAAGAAGGCCGTGCACAGCGCGCTCTGCCTCGCCGGCACCATGGTGATCCTGGCGGTGTTCTACCTCGCCAACGGCGCCTACTTCCTGGGCGTCGTGCAGATCGTCGTCTACACCGGCGCGATCATGATGCTGTTCCTGTTCGTGGTGATGCTCGTCGGCGTCACCGCGGCGGACTCCCTGAAGGAGACCATCAAGGGCCAGCGCTGGCTGGCCCTCCTGTGCGGCCTCGGCTTCGGCATCCTGCTGATCGCGGGCATCGGCAACGCCTCGCTGACGGAGTTCAACGGCCTCGGCACGGCGAACGCGGGCGGCAATGTGGAGGGCCTCGCGGCCCTGATCTTCACCGACTACGTGTTCGCCTTCGAACTGACCGGCGCCCTCCTCATCACGGCCGCCGTCGGCGCGATGGTCCT
The DNA here is from genome assembly GCF_009184865.1 of Streptomyces phaeolivaceus. NCBI lineage: Bacteria > Bacillati > Actinomycetota > Actinomycetes > Kitasatosporales > Streptomycetaceae > Streptomyces > Streptomyces phaeolivaceus. The sequence continues at coordinate 6,471,522 of NZ_CP045096.1, forward strand.
CACCCACCGCGAGCGCACCGAGCGCGCCAAGACCCAGCGCGAGCTGGCCGAGGAGCGCGTACGCGACGGCAAGCACCTCCCGCCGCTGCCGGCTCCCGGTGTGTACGCCCGGCACAACGCGGTCGACATCCCGGGCCTGCTGCCCGACGGCACCCCGTCCGATCTGACCGTCAGCAAGACCCTGCGGGACCGGGGTCAGGTCCGTGACGTCTCGGCCGAGGCGCTGAGCGACCTCAAGGCCCTGGAACAGCGCGCCGAGGACCGCCTGGAGCGCACCAACAGCGGCAACGGCGGCAACGGCGGCAAGAGCGGCAACGGCGGCACGCGCGGGGAGGCAGCGAAGTGAATCCCGTCAACTACCTGTATCTCGCTGCCCTGCTGTTCACGATCGGCGCCACCGGCGTCCTGATCAGGCGGAACGCGATCGTGGTGTTCATGTGCGTCGAGCTGATGCTCAACGCCTGCAACCTCGCCCTGGTCGCCTTCTCCCGGATGCACGGCAATCTCGACGGCCAGATCATCGCCTTCTTCACGATGGTCGTCGCCGCCGCGGAGGTCGTGGTCGGACTCGCGATCATCGTGTCGCTGTTCCGGTCCCGCCACTCGGCCTCGGTCGACGACGCCAGCCTGATGAAGCTGTAAGGGGTCGGAAGAATCGTGGAGAACCTGATTGCGCTGCTGATCGCGGCGCCCCTGCTCGGAGCGGCCGTCCTGCTGTGCGGCGGCCGGCGCCTGGACGCCGTCGGCCATCTCGTCGGCACCGTGTTCGCCGCCGCCTCGTTCGTCATCGGTGCCGTCCTCTTCGCCGACATGCTCGGCAAGGACGCCGAACACCGCGAGATGGGCCAGTACCTGTTCAGCTGGATCCCCGTCGAGGGCTTCCAGGCCGACGTCGCCTTCCAACTCGACCAGTTGTCGATGACGTTCGTCCTGCTGATCACCGGAGTCGGCTCGCTCATCCATGTGTACTCGATCGGGTACATGGAGCACGACGAGCGCCGGCGCCGCTTCTTCGGCTATCTGAACCTGTTCCTCGCGGCGATGCTGCTGCTCGTCCTCGCCGACAACTACCTGCTGCTGTACGTCGGCTGGGAGGGCGTCGGCCTCGCCTCGTACCTGCTGATCGGCTTCTGGCAGCACAAGCCCAGCGCCGCCACCGCCGCGAAGAAGGCCTTCCTGGTCAACCGCGTCGGTGACGTGGGCCTGTCCATCGCCATCATGCTGATGTTCACCACCTTCGGGACCTTCGCCTTCGGGCCGGTCCTCGGGGCGGTCGGCGAGACGAGCGAGGGCACGCTCACCGCGATCGCGCTGATGCTGCTGCTGGCCGCCTGCGGCAAGTCCGCCCAGGTGCCGCTGCAGTCCTGGCTCGGGGACGCGATGGAGGGCCCGACCCCGGTCTCGGCCCTCATCCACGCCGCGACCATGGTGACCGCGGGCGTCTACCTGATCGTCCGCTCGGCGAACATCTTCAACGCCGCCCCGGACGCGCAGCTCGTCACCACCGTCGTGGGCGCGGTCACGCTCCTCTTCGGTGCGATCGTCGGTTGCGCGAAGGACGACATCAAGAAGGCGCTGGCCGGCTCGACGATGTCGCAGATCGGCTACATGGTGCTCGCCGCGGGCCTCGGCCCCATCGGCTACGTCTTCGCGATCATGCACCTGGTGACGCACGGCTTCTTCAAGGCCGGGCTGTTCCTCGGCGCCGGCTCGGTCATGCACGGCATGAACGACGAGGTCGACATGCGCAAGTACGGCGGCCTCAGGAAGTACATGCCGGTCACCTTCGTGACGTTCGGCCTCGGCTATCTCGCCATCATCGGCTTCCCCGGTCTGTCCGGCTTCTTCTCCAAGGACATGATCATCGAGGCGGCCTTCGCCAAGGGAGGCACCCAGGGCTGGATCCTCGGCGGCGTGGCCCTGCTGGGCGCGGCCATCACCGCGTTCTACATGACGCGCGTGATGCTGATGACCTTCTTCGGCGAGAAGCGCTGGCAGCCCGACGAGCACGGCCACGAGCCGCACCCGCACGAGTCGCCCAAGGTCATGACGATCCCCATGATCGTCCTGGCGGTCGGATCGGTCTTCGGCGGTGCCTACTTCAGCATCGGCGACCGGTTCGTCCACTGGCTGGAGCCCGTCACCGGCCACACGCACGGCCACCCGCCGATCAGCGCCCTGACGGTGACGATCTCCACGGTCGCCGTGATGGTCATCGGCGTCGGCCTCGCCTGGCTCCAGTACGGGCGCAAGCCCGTCCCCGTCGTCGCCCCGCGCGGATCGCTCCTCACCCGGGCCGCCCGGCGCGACCTCCTCCAGGACGACTTCAACCACGTCGTCCTCGTCCGCGGCGGAGAGCACCTCACGCGCTCACTCGTCTACGTCGACCACACCCTGGTCGACGGCGTCGTCAACGGCACGGCGGCCTCGATGGGCGGCCTCTCCGGGCGGCTGCGCCGGATCCAGAACGGCTATGCCCGCTCGTACGCGGTCTCGATGTTCGGCGGCGCTGCGATCCTCATCGCCGCGACCCTGCTGATGAGGGCGGTCTGATACCGATGTCCTTTCCTCTGCTGACAGCGACGGCGGCGCTCCCGGCCCTCGGGGCGATCGCCACGGCCGCCGTCCCGGCCCAGCGGCGCAACGCCGCGAAACTGCTGGCGCTGATCGTCTCGCTGGCCACGCTCGTGCTCGCCCTGGTCGTGCTGGTCCGGTTCGACCCGGACGGCGACCGCTACCAGCTCACCGAGTCGCACGCCTGGATCGCGGACTTCGGGGTGCGGTACGAACTGGGCGTGGACGGCATCGCGGTGGCGCTGATCGCGCTGACCGCCCTGCTGATCCCGTTCATCATCCTCGCGGGCTGGCACGACGCCGACCCGCTGGAGACCGGGAACAAGCGGTGGCGGCCCACGCAGGGCTTCTTCGCCCTGATCCTGGCCGTCGAGGCGATGGTGATCATCTCCTTCGAGGCCACCGACGTCTTCCTCTTCTACATCTTCTTCGAAGCCATGCTCATCCCGATGTACTTCCTCATCGGCGGCTTCGGGGACCGGGCCCACGAGCACGGCGAGGAGACGGCGGCGACCCAACGCTCGTACGCCGCCGTGAAGTTCCTCCTCTACAACCTGGTCGGCGGTCTGATCATGCTGGCCGCGGTGATCGGCCTGTACGTGGTCGCCGGGAACTTCTCGCTCCCGGAGATCGCCGAGGCCCGCGCCAACGGCACGCTGGAGATGGCGACCAGCACCGAGCGGTGGCTGTTCCTGGGCTTCTTCTTCGCCTTCGCGGTGAAGGCGCCGCTGTGGCCGCTGCACACCTGGCTGCCCAACGCCATGCAGGAGTCCACCGCGCCGGTCGCCGTCCTCATCACGGCCGTCGTCGACAAGGTCGGCACCTTCGCGATGCTCCGCTTCTGCCTCGGGCTCTTCCCGGAGGCCAGCACCTGGGCGACACCCGCGATCCTCGTCCTGGCGCTGATCAGCATCATCTACGGGGCGCTGCTCGCGGTCGGCCAGCGCGACATCAAGCGGCTGGTGGCGTACGCGTCGATCTCGCACTTCGGGTTCATCATCCTGGGCATCTTCGCGATGACCAGCCAGGGCCAGTCCGGCGCGACGCTCTACATGGTCAACCACGGGATCTCGACGGCCGCGCTGATGCTGGTGGCGGGCTTCCTGATCTCCCGGCGCGGATCGCGGCTCATCGCCGACTACGGAGGAGTCCAGAAGGTCGCGCCGGTGCTCGCCGGCACGTTCCTGATCGGCGGCCTCGCGACCCTGTCGCTGCCCGGACTCGCCCCGTTCGTCAGTGAGTTCCTGGTCCTGGTCGGCACGTTCTCGCGCTATCCGGCGGTCGGGATCATCGCCACCGTCGGCATCGTCCTCGCCGCGCTCTACGTCCTCGTCCTCTACCAGCGGACGATGACGGGCCCGGTGAAGGCCGAGGTCGAGGGGATGCCCGACCTGAAGGTGCGGGAACTGGCGGTGGTCGCGCCGCTGATCGTCCTGCTGATCTTCCTGGGCGTCTATCCGAAGCCGCTCACCGACATCGTCAACCCGGCGGTCGAGCACACCATGTCCGACGTCCAGAAGAAGGACCCCCAGCCCGAGGTGGAGGCGGCCAAGTGAGCGCATCAGCCGTCCACAGCCTGTGGACAACCGCGGCCGACCCGATCACCAAGATCGACGCGCCGAAGATCGAATACGGGCAATTGTCGCCCACCCTGATCGTCATCGGCGCGGCGATCATCGGGGTGCTCGTCGAGGCCTTCGTCCCGCGCAAGTCCCGTTACTACGTGCAGGTGTTCGTCTCCGTCGTCGCCCTCGCGGCCTCCTTCGCCGCGGTCGTCGCGCTGGCGGCGGGCGGCTACGGCACCACCAAGGCCGGCATCGCCGCCATGGGCGCCATCGCCGTCGACGGACCGGCCCTGTTCCTGCAAGGCACGATCCTGCTGGCCGGCATCCTCGGCGTCTTCACCTTCGCCGAACGCCGCCTCGACCCCGAGACGCACGGCAACAAGGTCGACTCCTTCGCCGCCCAGGCGGCGTCCGTGCCCGGCAGCGACAGCGAGAAGGCGGCCGTGAGGGCCGGGTTCACCACCACCGAGGTGTTCCCGCTGCTGCTCTTCGCGATCGGCGGCATGCTGATCTTCCCGGCGGCCAACGACCTGCTGACCCTGTTCATCGCCCTGGAGGTCTTCTCCCTCCCGCTCTACCTGCTCTGCGCCGTGGCCCGCCGCAAGCGGCTCATGTCGCAGGAGGCCGCCGTCAAGTACTTCCTGCTCGGCGCCTTCGCCTCCGCCTTCACCCTCTTCGGCATCGCCCTGCTCTACGGCTACGCGGGCTCGGTGAAGTACGCGACGATCGCCCAGGTAGTCGACGGCACCATCGGCGAGATCAACCCCGCCCTCGCCGACACCATGGGCAACGACGCGCTGCTGCTCATCGGCGCCGCCATGGTCGTCATGGGCCTGCTGTTCAAGGTCGGAGCGGTGCCGTTCCACATGTGGACGCCCGACGTGTACCAGGGCGCGCCCACACCGGTCACCGGCTTCATGGCGGCGGCCACGAAGGTCGCGGCCTTCGGCGCGCTCCTCAGACTCCTGTACGTCGTCCTGCCCGGTCTGCGCTGGGACTGGCGGCCGGTCATGTGGGCCGTCGCCATCGTCACCATGCTGGGCGGCGCGATCGTCGCCATCACCCAGACCGACATCAAGCGACTGCTCGCCTACTCGTCGATCGCCCACGCCGGCTTCATCCTCGCCGGTGTCATCGCGGCCTCGCCCGACGGCGTCTCGTCCGTGCTGTTCTATCTGGGCGCCTACTCGTTCGTGACGATCGGCGCGTTCGCCGTGGTCACGCTCGTGCGGGACGCGGGCGGCGAGGCGACCCATCTGTCCAAGTGGGCCGGGCTCGGCCGGAGATCACCGCTGGTGGCGGCCGTGTTCGCGGTCTTCCTGCTGGCCTTCGCCGGTATTCCGCTGACCTCCGGTTTCGCGGGCAAGTTCGCCGTGTTCAAGGCGGCGGCGGAGGGCGGCGCGGGCGCGATCGTCGTGGTCGGTGTGATCTCCTCGGCCATCGCCGCGTTCTTCTACATCCGCGTCATCGTGCTGATGTTCTTCAGCGAGCCGCGCCCCGAGGGGCCGACGGTCGCCGTGCCGTCACCGCTGACCATGACCGCGATCGGCGTGGGAGTGGCGGTCACGCTGGTGCTCGGTGTCGCGCCGCAGTACTTCCTTGATCTGGCGGGGCAGGCGGGAGTGTTCGTCCGCTGACGCTCCGCTCCCGCCCGGCGCGCCGGGCGGCGGTACGCACGACGGGGCCCGGCCTCCTCCATGGGGGCCGGGCCCCGTCGTACGTACGAGCGAGCCGCGGAGCCGGTTCCCTGGTCCCTCTGCGGCCCGCACGGGTGGAGCCTGTGGATAACTCTGAGGCTGTCGGTGCGGGCGCCTATGGTGGCAGGGGCTGGAGGAAGCACGGACGGTACAGGACGCAGGGCACAGGACGTACGGCACGGCGTACGGCACAGGACGCAAGGGCGCGGGGGACGGGCGATGATCGGGACGGGCGGGACGAGTGTGATGGCGGACGAGGGCAGGACGACCGGAGCGGACAGCGAGGCGCTGGCCGTGCTCCACCGGGTCTTCGGGTACGACGCCTTCCGGGGCGACCAGGAAGCGATCATCGAGCATGTGGTCGCGGGCGGCGACGCCGTCGTGCTCATGCCGACCGGCGGCGGCAAATCGCTGTGCTACCAGATCCCGTCCCTGGTCAGGCCGGGTACGGGCATCGTGGTCTCCCCGCTGATCGCGCTGATGCAGGACCAGGTGGACGCGCTGCGGGCGCTGGGCGTGCGCGCCGGGTTCGTCAACTCCACACAGGACTTCGACGAGCGGCGCGTGGTCGAGGCGGAGTTCCTCGCCGGCGAGCTGGACCTGCTCTACCTCGCACCCGAGCGGCTGCGGCTCGACGCCACCCTGGATCTGCTGGGGCGCGGCAAGATCTCGGTGTTCGCGATCGACGAGGCGCACTGCGTCTCCCAGTGGGGGCACGACTTCCGCCCGGACTACCTCTCCCTGTCCCTGCTGGGGCAGCGCTGGCCGGACGTACCGCGCATCGCGCTCACGGCCACCGCCACCCACGCCACGCACCGCGAGATCACCGAGCGGCTGGCCATGCCGCAGGCCCGGCACTTCGAGGCCAGCTTCGACCGGCCCAACATCCAGTACCGGATCGTGCCCAAGGCCGATCCGAAGAAGCAGCTCCTGTCCTTCCTGCGCCAGGAGCACCCCGGCGACGCGGGCATCGTCTACTGCCTGTCCAGGAACTCCGTCGAGCGCACGGCCGAATTCCTGAGCAAGAACGGCGTCGCGGCGGTCCCGTACCACGCGGGACTCGACGCGGGCACCCGCGCGGCACACCAGTCCCGGTTCCTGCGCGAGGACGGGCTCGTGGTCGTCGCCACGATCGCCTTCGGCATGGGCATCGACAAGCCCGACGTACGGTTCGTCGCCCACCTGGACCTGCCGAAGTCGGTGGAGGGCTACTACCAGGAGACCGGCCGCGCCGGCCGCGACGGGCTGCCGTCCACGGCTTGGATGGCGTACGGCCTGAACGACGTCATACAGCAGCGGAAGATGATCCAGGGCAGCGAGGGCGACGAGGCGTTCCGCCGCCGGGCCGCCTCCCACCTGGACGCGATGCTGGCGCTCTGCGAGACCGCCCAGTGCCGGCGCGGTCAGCTCCTGCAGTACTTCGGCCAGGAACCCCAGGCCGAGGGCTGCGGCAACTGCGACACCTGCCTCGTACCGCCGGAGACCTGGGACGGCACGGTCGCCTCGCAGAAGGTGCTCTCCGCCGTGGTGCGGCTGCAGCGGGAGCGGGGACAGAAGTTCGGCGCCGTGCAGATCGTCGACATCCTGCTGGGGCGGCGGACCGCGAAGGTCATCCAGTTCGACCACGACCAGCTCTCCGTCTTCGGCATCGGTGAGGAGCTGGCCGAGGGCGAATGGCGGGGCGTCGTAAGACAGTTGCTCGCACAGGGCATCCTCGCGGTCGAGGGCGAGTACGGCACGCTCGTGCTCACCGAGGAGAGCGGGGCGGTGCTGCGCCGAGAGCGGGACGTGCCGCTGCGCAAGGAGCCGAAGAAGCCGGCGACCACGCGGTCGGCGTCCGGCGGCGGATCGGGATCCTCCGGCTCCGGCCGGGGCGACCGCAAGGCCAAGGCGGCGGCCGTCGAGCTGTCGGACGACCTGATCCCCGTCTTCGAGGCGCTCCGCGCCTGGCGCGCCGAACAGGCCCGCGAACAGGGCGTCCCCGCGTACGTCATCTTCCACGACGCCACCCTCCGCGAGATCGTGGCCACCGCGCCCGCGTCCGTCGCCGAACTCGGCACGATCAGCGGAATCGGCGAGAAGAAACTGGCGACGTACGGGGAGGGCGTACTGGGGGTGCTGACTTCGTTGGGCGGCGCCCCTGCGGCGGCCCCCGCACCCGACGGGCCCAGAAGCCCGGCCCGCGAGACGTCCGCCGCGGACGCGGGCCCGGAGGACGCCTTCGACTGGCCGGACGACGAGCCGGAGCCGGAGCCGGAGGACTGGGCGTAGGGGACAGCCGACGGGTCAGGGGGGAACACTGTGGGGTCACCGGCCCAGACGGCTGCCGGGGCTTCCGTGACTTGCGTCAGGTCCGCTGCCGGGGCTTCCGTGACTTCCGTGCCTGCTCAGGTCCGCCGCAGAGCCCTGATCCGCTGCTGCGCCCTGCTCACGGCGCGTTCGAGTTCGGTGCGAGCGTGTTCCTGCCGCATGGCGCGCTCCAACTGGATGTGGTGCTGCGAGTAGGACAACCGTGGCGTGGCGGTCAACTCGGGGAGAGCGGTGGTGAGATAGACGTCCAGGTGTTCGACGACGGCATGAAGTTCGCTGTGCAGTACCTCCAGTTGGTCGGCTGACGCCTTGATGAGGTGGCGCAGTCGCTTCAGCGGCGCGAGTTCGGTGACTCCGCAAGGCTGTTGGGCGAGTTCGCACAGTGCCTCGAAGACCTCTTTGACATAGCTGTGCGCGTCCTCCAGGTCCTTGGCGTTCTCGTCGGTGTCGCGGGTCTGTTTCATCCACGCGAAAACCTGGGCGTGGTGGCGGATGCCGAAGTAGGCGACGGTGGGCATGAGCGCGCCGACCAAGGCGGCCACCAGCAGGGAGCCGGCGTTGGTGCCGATCGCCAAGGCGGTCGAGCTGAGGGTCATCGTGGTCCGATCCGTTCGGGGCGCGGGCGGGAGGGACCCTCGTGGGGCCCTGCGACGCCGCGGGGAGTCGTCGTGGGGTGGGGGCGGAACCGGATGGGGTGTGCGGCGGAGACCCGGCGCGTCTATGAAGCGGTGACGATGCGCCGGAGCGAGGGGAGGTCGGTCACCACGAACTGCCGGTAGGTGCTGGTGATCACGTTGTGGGTGTCGCGGAGGGCGCGGAGCGCGTTCTCCACGGTGGACATTCCCATCAGCAGGGCGTCGGCGATGTCCCGTTGGGTCGGTCCGAGAATGGTGTGATGGTCCGGTTCTGCGGTGCTCCTGGTGCCGGAGACGGCGGCGAGGTGCAGCAGAAGTCCACCCACCCGCTGTATCGGTGTACGGGTGGCGGTGCCGTAGATCATCTCGTCGCTGCGGTTGCGATGTTCCAGGCTGCGCAGCAGGGCGAGTCGAGCGTCGAGGTGTTGGTTGAGCAGAACGTTCATGCGTGGGACGGGGCAGGGCATGATCCAGGTGGTGGTCAGGCAGACGGTGCCGACCGATGCCTCGGGGTCGATGAGCTTGGCTTCACCCAGGAGTTGGCCGACACCACGGAATCGAGCGATCTTGGTGCCGAGGGGAAAGCGTTCCTGGAGGACACAGCCGCCGAGGACGATGTACACATGCCGGTCGTCCCGGCCGAGCGGCAGTTTCTCGCCGCGCTGATGGACACGGGCGTCCGAGCCCCAGTCCCGCACGAGCAACTGCCAGACGTCAGTGGGGAGATGACGTAGAAAGCTGCCGTCGGGCATCTGCTGCCGGCCGTTGAGGACGTCCACGGTACGGAATGTGTCGACCCTGGGAGGCACGTCAGCCTCCCTTTGCGGTCGCGTCGGCGGACGAAGCGGAGGCGTATGGCCGTGACAGCGTGTGACGATGACGGTCTGTCAGCCTGCGGCTGTCGACGCCCTGGACGAAGGGCGCGCACGGCGTGACGACGCCATCGGGGATGGCGGTCTGCATCAGGGTCCGAGTCCTTCCCGAGAGGAGACGGGGGAGGCCCGGGTGCGCCTGCCGACCGCAGGCGCACCCGAGTTGGTGGGTCCAGCGCCCTCTCCATCGCATGATCACCGGCTGGTTTAGGTCCGCTTGCGACTCGAAGAACGTCAGGGCGTCAACGCTACATCTCTGTGTGAGGAAATCGCCAGTCGCACATGCACCGCCGGTACGGAATTCAGGGTGGGTGGTGGTATCCGTTGGCACCGGAAAACAAACCCTTCGCGGGAGGGGTTTGTGTGTGGGCTAGACCATTAGCTGAACCAGGCGTCCACTGTCACGTTCGGTGTTCTTTTCTTTACGCCAAGTTGACCGTGCGGCATGGGAAAGTCGGGAGCAAGAGCAGGGAATTTTCTGCCGAGTGCGGGCGGGCGTGTCGCTGCGGGAAGTGCGGCCAAAAGCAAGGAGGCCCTGGGGAACCACCCCCGGGGCCTCCTATGAAAGGGCCTGGACCCACCAAGGCTCAGACCTGCATCCAGTAAACACCATGAGCCGCGAAAAGGTAACTGCGGCAAGGAAGGTGCCGTGTGCTACTCCCTCCCGGGAGGGGTTCGTGGGCGGGAATTGAAGCCCGCCCTGATGGAGACGAGACGTCCCGTATTGATGGGTGATTCGTCAATGTTTCTGCGTTGAGCACCTTTTGTGGTACCGGTTGATGGCGTTCACCTTTCGTGCTGGCGTGAGAAAAGTGAGCAATGAACGCCTCTGGGGCGCGGTTTGACCGGACAATGTCCTGTGCTCTCGCGCGTCCGGGCGGGAGTTCAAGGTTTCAACCAAGCGGAAAGCGTGCGATAAAGCGCGCAAAAGTGTGCCGCTTAATCTTTCCGGTGAGGGTGACGCCTGGCGTGGTGGGGATTTCCCGGTGGCGGGTGAGTGAATTTCAGGTATGTCGGTCCGGCGTGAATGCGTCGGCCATGTGAAGGGTTGAAATGTACGCTTCGGCGACATTCCGCCGAGGATTTGATTATCGACTAATCAACAAGGGGAGATGTCGCGGAACTCGCGTGCCCGGCTAATTTCTCACGCCCCGTCAGCATTGTTGACGGGGCGGATGGTTGACATCGGCGGGAGCCGTACGACGTGTAGTGCCGGAGGAACTCTCCGTGAAGTCACAGTGCCCGGGACGCGTAGGCCCTGACGTCGGCGTCGGAGTCCTTGGTGGCTGTGGTGAGGGCCGTCCGGGCCGCTTCTGAGGTGGTGTGGTGGGTGAGGGAGAGGACGGTGGCTTTGCGGACGTCGGCGTTGGGGTCGGTGAGGGTCGACGCGAGGGCGGGGACGGCCAGGGGGGTGGGCGCGGTGGAGAGGGCGGTGGCGGCGCCGGACCGGACCTGCCAGGCGGGGTCCGAGAGGGCCGACACCGCCCGGGGCGCGAGCTGAGGGGGGCAGCCGACCGCGCCCAGGGCGGCGTAGGCGGCGGCGCGCACCAAGGGGTCGGGATCGGCGGTGAGTGTCGTGAGGGCGGTGAGCGTGGCCGGGCCGGGCGGCTGGGGGACCGGGGCGTTCGTCGCGATCGTCGCCAAGGCCTTGGCGATCGTGACGCGGACCTCGCGGGACGGGTCGGCGGGCGCCGCGAGGGCGAGTTCGGTGGCCGCGTCGACCGAGACGAGGGCACGCACGGCCTCGATACGGACGGTGATGTCGGAGTCCGTCAGGGAGCCGGCGAACAGGGTGGTGTCGCCGAGGCTCAGGGCGCGCAGGACGTCCAGGGCGGCGGCGCGGACGACCGGGTCGGGCTCGGTCAGGGCGGCGGCCAGGCCGTCGCGGAGGGCGGGCTCGGGCGGGAGTGTCTCGACGAGTTCGCGGAGGGAGGCCGCGGCGGCGGCGCGTACCTCGGCGGCGCCGTCGCGGAGCGCCTCGGCGAGGGCGGAGCCGGTTCCCGGCGGAAGGGTCTCCGTGAGCACGGCGACGGCTTCGCGGCGGACGGCCGGCGTCGGGTCGGCCAAGTAGGGGCGCAGGGCGTCGAGTTCGGGCTGCTCCTCGGCGAGGGCGACCAGTTCGAGGAGGCGGGCGGAGGAGATGTGGGGGGAGTCCAACCCCACCCCCAACTCCAGATCGGCGCCGGCCCCGGCGGCGGCACCCGAGCCCGTGCCCCCGTCCACTCCCGCCGCCACCGGGGCAACGTCCCGGGACCCCGCCGTCGCCACGTTCTCCGCGTGGATCTCGCCCAGGTGGCGGGAGGGGCCGCCGGTCGGGGTGAACTCGTCGATCGGGACGAGGTAGGGGGCGACCGGGCGGGCCGTGAACTCCATCGCGCCGGAAGGGGACTTGTGGAGGTCGAGGTGGTGGAACCAGGAGGTGTCGTCGCGGTGGGGGTGGTCGAGGCGGTCGTGGTAGAGGCCCCAGCGGGACTCGGTGCGGGCCAGGGAGGCGCGGGCGGCCATCTCGGCGCAGTCGCGGATGAAGGAGACCTCGGCGCAGCGCATGAGTTCGTGCGGGGTGCGGGCGCCCATCCCGGCGATGTCGTCGCGCATGCGCTCGAACGCGTTGAGGGCGAGGGAGAGGCGGGAGCCGGACTTCGGGGGCGCCACGTAGTCGTTGACGAAGCGGCGGAGCTTGTACTCGACCTGGGGCTGCGGGGGCCCGTCCGGGTTGCGCAGCGGGCGGTAGATCAGCTCGTGCGCGTCGCGGAGCTGGCTTTCCGGCAACTCGCCCTCGTACGGGGAGTATCGGGAGGCGTCCGCGCCCGCGAGGTCGCCGAAGACGAAGGCGCCGATCATGTAGTTGTGCGGGACGCAGGCGAGGTCACCGGCGGCGTAGAGGCGGGGCACGGTCGTACGGGCCTGGTCGTCGACGCGGACACCCGAGGCGGAGTGGCCGCCGCACAGGCCGATCTCCGAGATGTGCATCTCGATGTCGTGGGTGCGGTAGTCGTGGCCCCGGCCGGAGTGGAAGGTGCCGCGCGTGGGGCGTTCCGTCGTGTGCAGGATCGATTCGAGGGCCGCGACGGACTCCTCCGGGAGGTGGCTCAGCTTCAGATAGACGGGGGCGCGGTCGGAGGCGATCTCGGCGGCGAACTCGGCCATCATCTGGCCGGACCAGTAGTCGGAGTCGACGAAGCGTTCGCCGTGCCGGTTGACCTGGTAGCCGCCGAAGGGGTTGGCGACGTAGGCGCAGGCGGGGCCGTTGTAGTCCTTGATGAGCGGGTTGATCTGGAAGCACTCGATGCCGGTGAGTTCGGCGCCCGCGTGATACGCCATGGCGTAGCCGTCGCCCGCGTTGGTGGGGTTCTCGTACGTGCCGTAGAGGTAGCCCGAGGCCGGCAGACCGAGGCGCCCGCAGGCGCCGGTCGCGAGGACGACCGCGCCCGCGCGGACCGTGACGAACTGTCCGGTGCGGGTGTTGAAGCCCGCCGCGCCCACCGCCCTCCGGTCCGCTCCCTCGCCCGCCGTGAGCACGCGCACCGGCATCACCCGGTTCTCGACGCGGATCCTCTCCCGCATCTCGCGGCGCCGCAGCTGCCGGTAGAGGACCTTCTTGACGTCCTTGCCCTCGGGCATCGGCAGCACGTACGAGCCGGAGCGGTGGACCTGGCGGACCGCGTACTCGTTGTGCTCGTCCTTCTCGAACTTCACCCCGTACGACTCCAGCCGCCGGACCATGTCGAAGCCTCGGGTGGCGGTCTGGCGGACCGTGGACTGGTCGACGATGCCGTCGTTGGCGCGGGTGATCTCGGCGACGTAGTCGTCGGGTTCGGCGCGGCCGGGGATGACGGCGTTGTTGACGCCGTCCATGCCCATGGCGAGGGCGCCCGAGTGCCGGACGTGCGCCTTCTCCAGGAGGAGGACGTTCGCGCCGTGCTCGGCGGCGGTCAGGGCCGCCATCGTGCCCGCGGTGCCGCCGCCGATGACGAGGACGTCGCAGGTCAGTTCCTCGGCGTCGGCGAGCGCCGGGATCGTGAGGGGGGTCTCCACCGTGTCCACCGGGGTGCCTTTCAGATACTCAGTTGCTGAGGGAGGTCAGGACGTCGCGGCGCAGGGCCACGCGTGCCGGGTCGTCGTGGGCGGCGCGGTCCCGGGGGCGCGGGACGTCCCGTACGGCGGTCAGCCGGCCGGCGCCGAGGAGGGCCACGCGGTCGCCGAGGAACAGGGCCTCGTCCACGTCATGGGTGACGAAGACGACCGTGGCGCCCGTGCCCCGCAACACCTCCACCAGCAGGTCCTGCATCCCGGCCCGGGTCTGCGCGTCGAGCGCGCCGAACGGCTCGTCCATCAGTACGGCGTGGGGACGCCCGGCGAGGGCGCGGGCCAGTTGCGCGCGCTGGCGCTGTCCGCCGGAGACGCGGTGCGGCAACTGCCGGGTGTGGTCGGCGAGTCCGACCCGGGTCAGCCACTCGTCCGCCTGGGTACGGCGGGCGGCGCGGGGCAGACCGCGGATGGCGAGCGGGAGTTCGACGTTCGCGCGCAGGGTGCGCCAGGGCAGGAGGGCGTCCTCCTGGAAGACGAGGGCGCGTTCGGCGGACGGGCCGGTCAGGGGGCTCCCGTCCTGGGTGATCTCACCGCCGAGCTGCGGCAGCAGGCCGGCCAGGGTGCGCAGCAGGGTCGACTTGCCGCAGCCGGACGGGCCGACGACGGTGAGGATCTCACCGGGGGCGATGTCCAGGTCGACGCCGGTCAGGGCGACCGCGTCCGGGCGGCCCAGATCGGCGCCCCGGAGCGCGAGGCGCGTGCCGCGTACGCCGGCGGGCGCCTGCTTGTGGTCCGCCTGCTCGCCGTCCGCCTGCTCGCCGTCCGCCTGCTTGTGGTCCGCCTGCTTGTGGTCCGCCTGCTCGCCGTCCGCCTGCTTGTGGTCCGCCTGCTCGCCGTCCGCCTGCTTGTGGTCCGCCTGCTCGCCGTCCGCCTGCTTGTGGTCCGCCTGCTTTTCGTCCGCCTGCTTGTGGTCCGCCAGCTTGTCGTCCGCCTGCTCGCCGTACGCCAGCTTGTCGTCCGCCTCGCGCGTCGGTGTCTCCTCACGGGTCTGGGCCCGCGTCTCAGACGAGGTGCTCATCACGTGCCTCCTCGGCCTCGGCGGTGGTGGTGACGGTGGTGACGGTGGTGGCGGAAGCCGGAGCGCCCGGTGCCGCCGCGGGCCGGGGCACCCGGGGGCGCGCGGCGGGGGCGTACGACGTGCGCGGGAGCCAGTGGGTGAGCCGGCGGCCGAGCAGTTCCACGGCGGTCGACGTCAGCCAGCCCAGGACGCCGATCGTGGCCATGCCGACGAAGACACCCGGGTAGTTGACGACGGTGTAGTCCTGCCAGGTGCGGTAGCCGACGCCGTACTGGCCGGAGATCATCTCGGCGGAGATCACACAGATCCAGGACACCCCGATGCCGACCGACAGGCCGCCGAAGATGCCCGGCAGCGCGCCAGGCAGGACGACGGAGGCGAGGATCCGCCACCGGCCGCCGCCCATCGTGCGGACGGCCTCCTCCCACACCGGGGTCAGCGCCCGTACGGCGTGCCGGGTGGAGACCAGGACCGGGAAGAACGCGGCGGTGAAGGTGATGAAGACGATGCCCTGCTCGTTCGAGGGGAAGAGCAGGATCGCGACCGGGACCAGGGCGATCGCCGGGATCGGGCGGATCACCTCCAGGACCGGGCCGAGCAGGTCCTCGGCGAGCCGGGACCGGGCGATCAGGATGCCGACCGCGACTCCCAGCACCGCCGCCAGCAGGAAGCCGGTCAGGATGCGGGTGAGGCTGTCGGTCAGGTCCGTCCAGTAGTCCGGCCCGGAGACCCGGTCCGCGAAGGCGTGCGCGACGTCCGTGACCGTGGGGAACTGCGAGAACCGCAGCCAGACGTCGACGTCCAGGCCGGTCAGCAGCTGCCAGAGGGTGAGGGCCGTGACGAGCGACAGGGCGCGCAGGGCGTAGCGGGTCGCGGGCGGCCGGGAGCCGGGCGCCCGCGTGCGCGGGCGGCCGTCGGCTTTGGCGGGGCGGCTCACGACGCCCGCTCCAGCGCGGCGGCGTAGGTGACGACCTCGGCGCCGTCGTGTCCGGCGAGGTACGCCCGAGCGGTGGCCGGGGCGACGAAGGGAAGGAGCTGGTCCCCGTCGGCCACCCACACCGCCTTGTCGGCGAACCACTGCGTGCCGGTCGTGGCGTCGGGGACGTACGCGGCACGGATCGCGTCCTTGTGTCCGGCGACGTAGGCGAGCAGTTCCGCCGGTGTCCCGAAGGACTTCGTCTCGGTGGCGTCCTTGGGCCAGACCTCGCTGGCCGCCGGGGCGGGGACGGCGGCGAGCTGCTTGTCGTAGGCCGCCGTGCCGAGCGCCTTGCGGACGTAACGGTCGTCGACGAAGGCGTCCACGTCCACGTCGCCCGTCAGCTTCGCGGCCTTGAGGATCGGGACGTCCTTCTTCAGGGCGGCGGTCAGCGCGGGCTTCAGGGCCGGGTCGAAGGTCGCGATGCCGTGCGCGCCGTTGTAGAGGTAGACGACCTCGGCGGGCAGGCCGGTGGCGTCGGCGACCTTCTCGGCGGCCTCCACCGGGTGCTCGTTGAGATAGTCCGTGGCCTTGGCCTGGGCCTTGAGGAAGGCCTCCAGCACGGCCGGGCGCCGCTTCGCGAAGTCCTCGCGGGCGGTCACACCGTGGAAGGTGGGAAGGTCGAGCTGCGCGCCGTCGTACAGGGCCTTCGCCTTGCCCTGGTACGTCAGCAGACCCGGCCACGCCACGAACTGCGACAGCGCGTCCGCGCTGCCCCCGGAGAGCGCGGAGGCGCCGACGGCCGGCTGCTGGTTGAGCTTCTCGATGTCCTTGTCGGCGTCGAGACCGGCGTCCCGCAGCGCGCGTACGAGGGTGCCGTCGGCCGCCGAACCGACGCTCGTCGAGACCTTCTTGCCCTTGAGGTCCTTCAGCGTGCTCAGCTTCGAGTCCGGGGCCGTGACGATGGTGTTGAGGCCGCCGCGCAGGTTGTAGCCGGTGGCCGCGACCAGCCGGGTGGGCTTGCCGAGCTGTTTGCCTCGGGCCGCGTTGAGCAGCAGCGGGAAGTCGCCCATCGAGCCGATGTCCATCTTCCCGGCGGTCATCTGGGCGGTGATGGGGGCGCCGGTCGCGTAGTCCTGCCAGTCGACCTTGTACGTGGTCTTCCCGCCCAGCGCGTTCAGCTCGTCCTCGAAGTAGCCGAGGGAGCGCAACAGGGTGCCGGCGGTGACGGTGTTGATGGTCTTGGACTGGTAGCCGACGGTGACGGTGACCGTCCCGCCGTCCGCCGCGGTGTCACCGCCGTTGCCGCAGCCGGTCAGGGCGAGCGGCAGCAGGAGGGCGGCGCTGGTGGCGACTGCTTTGTGTTTCATGGGAGTTCGGGCCTCTCACCGGAGCGTTCAGCGGAGCAGGTAGGGCATGTTGACCGTGACGGCGCCGGTGGGACAGCGGGCCGCGCACGGGCCGCAGTACCAGCACTCGTCGACGTGCATGTAGGCCTTGCCGTTGCTCTCGTCGATGGCCAGGGAGTCCAGCGGGCACATGTCCACACAGAGGGTGCAGCCGTCGATGCACTTCGACTCGTCGATGGTCACGGGCACGTCGGCCCGCTGGGGCGCCAAAGCCATGGCTGTCTCCAGGGAGGGGCGGAACAGAAAGGGGGCTCTACGGGGTCGCTACGGGGTCGCTACGACCGGTGCAGCAGGCCGCTCATCGTGATGCGGTCGCCGCGGAAGCGGATGAACTCCAGGTCGACGGGGCGGCCGTCGGCGAGGTGGGTGAGGCGTTCCAGCATCAGTACGGCCGAGCCGCGGGGTGCTTCGAGTACGGCGGCGGAGTGGGTGTCCGCGTTCACCGCCTCCAGGGTGATCTCGGCGTGGCCCAGACGGCGGCCGGTGATCGTCTCCAGCAGACGGAAGACATCGGTGTTCTCCAGATCGGCGCCGAGCAGGGCCGTGCCGATGTCGAGGGTGCCGAGGGCGAGCGGGATGTAGGTGAGGTCGAGCGAGAGGGGGAGGCCGTTGAGGCGGCGCAGACGTTCGATGTAGAGGACGTCGGTGCCGGGTGGGAGGTGGAGGCGGTCGGCCACGGGGGTGGGGGCCGGGGCGGGGCCCATGGTGCGGACCTCGTTGGTGACCGTGCCGTGTTCGCGGAGGGTTTCCGCGAGGCCCATCAGGTGGTCGAGGCCGTGGGGGTACTTCCGGGCGACGACGACGGTGCCCACGCCGGGGAAGCGTTCCACGAGGCCTTCGGCGCGGAGCAGGTCCAGGGCCTCGCGGACCGTGTTGCGGGTGGCGCGGTAGTCCGTGGCGAGGGTGGACTCGTGGGGGAGGGTGCCGTTCTCGAAGCCGTCGGTGAGGAGTTGGCGGCGGAGGAGATCGGCGAGCTGCCGGGCCTGGTCCGCGCGCAGCCGGCGCCGCGCGCGGTGGGCGGCGACGGTGGTCGCGCCCTGGCCGGCGTGGTCCCGGATGCGGTCGGTGGGTGGCATGTTTCGAACCATACCGAGATGGTGGGGAAAGGAATGTTGCGGGAGTGTTGCGCCATGTGGGGTGGTGGCGATCAGGGGTTTGAGCTGGGGTTTCGCGGTGGTGTGAGCAAGATCTGCCACCGGGGTGTCCAGTGGGTGGGAACGGCGTGCCGGTGGCTGGGATGCAACCGCGCCCCTTCAGGGGCGCGGGGAACCGCGCGAGCAGCCACGACGCACCGCATGCCGCCCACGACACCGCACCCCTACGGCGAGCAGGCGCCCGCGCTACTCCCGGGGGGCCACCCTCCCCGTCACCTCACCCAGTCCCACCCGCGTCCCGCCCGGTCCCGGGGCCCACGCCGTGAGGGTCACCTCGTCGCCGTCCTCCAGGAACGTCCGCTTGCCCGACGGGAGGTCGAGAGGGTCCCGTCCGTTCCAGGTCAGCTCAAGGAGGGAGCCCCGTTCGCCGGGGGCGCCCCCGCTGACCGTGCCGGAGCCGTAGAGGTCGCCCGTGCGCAGGGAGGCGCCGTTGACGGTCATATGGGCCAGCTGTTGCGCGGCGGTCCAGTACATCGTGGTGAAGGGCGGCTCCGAGACGACGTGCCCGTTGACGGCGACGGAGATGCGCAGGTCGTAGCCGCCGGGGTCCACGTCCGGCGCCGAGTCGTCCAGATAGGGCAGCAGCGCGTGCGTCCGCTCCGGCGGAGCCACCCGCGCCTCGTCCAGCGCGTCCAGCGGTGTGATCCAGGCCGAGACGGAGGTGGCGAAGGACTTGCCGAGGAAGGGGCCGAGGGGGACGTACTCCCAGGCCTGGAGGTCGCGCGCCGACCAGTCGTTGAGGAGGCAGATCCCGAAGACGTGGTCGCGGAACTCCCCCAGCCCCACCGGACGGCCCTGCTCGGAGGGCGTCCCCACCACGAAGCCGACCTCCGCCTCGATGTCCAGACGGACGGACGGGCCGAAGACCGGCGCCGGGTCGGCGGGTGCCTTGCGCTGCCCGGACGGCCGTACCACCTCCGTGCCGGACACCACGACCGTGCCGGACCGGCCGTGGTAACCGATGGGCAGATGCTTCCAGTTGGGGGTCAGCGGGTCCGGGGAGTCGGGGCGGAAGATCCGCCCCACGTTCCGCGCGTGGTTCTCGGAGGCGTAGAAGTCGACGTAGTCGGCGACCTCGAAGGGCAGATGGAGGGTCACGGCGGACAGCGGGTGGAAGTGCGGGGCGATCGTCTCCCGGTGCGAGGGCACCGTCAGCCAAGCCGTGAGCGCCCGGCGCAGGTCCGACCAGGCCGTGCGCCCCGCCGCCAGCAGGGGGTTCAGCGTCGGGTGGGCGAGCAGCGCGGCGTACGGGGAACCGAGGGCGTGGGCCGCCGCGGCGGCGTCCAGGACATGGTCCCCGAGACGGACCCCGACCGTACGGGCGTCGGAACCGGCGGCGGAGAACACGCCGTAGGGGAGGTTGTGCGGGCCGAAGGGATGGCCCTCCGGGACGGCGAAGGGGTGGCCCTCGGGGACGGCGAAGGGATCGCCTTCGGGGACATCGAAGGGGGGCATCGGGTGGTGCCTCGCTCTCGTGCGTTCCGTCGTTCCTCTGGTCGCGGCACACGTTACGGGGAGGCGCGGAGATCGGGGAGTGTCTAAAGAGTTCGTAATGTCCTGATAGGGGAGGGTCGGAAGGAAAGGTTCCGGCTTAGCGTCCTCTGGGGGACGCGGACGGGGTGGGTCCGTCCGGTAGGGGGGACACGTGGGGGGACCCGTGGCCAGGGGTACTTGGGGTGCGCCGGTACAGGCGGACCGAAGCGTTCCGGGGCTCGTGGTGAAGCTCGGCGACTATCCGCTGCACCATGGCGGCGTCGGAGCCATCCGCAGCCTGGGGCGGCTCGGAGTGCCGATGTACGCGATCACGGAGGACCGGTACACACCGGCCGCCGTCTCGCG
The DNA here is from genome assembly GCF_009184865.1 of Streptomyces phaeolivaceus. Classification (NCBI taxonomy): domain Bacteria; kingdom Bacillati; phylum Actinomycetota; class Actinomycetes; order Kitasatosporales; family Streptomycetaceae; genus Streptomyces; species Streptomyces phaeolivaceus. Next base: position 6,491,600 of record NZ_CP045096.1, read on the forward strand.
CTATCTGCGGCGCGCGTTCGTATGGCCGACCACCGGGACGGAGGAGCCCGAGTGGTTGGTGGAGGGCCTGCTGCGCATCGGGCGGCGGATCGGCCGTCCCGCCGTGCTCATACCGACCGACGAGGAAGCCGCGGTGCTCATCGCCGAGCACCAGGAGGAACTGGCGACCCGGTTCCTCTTCCCACGCGTCGACGGGAAGCTCCCGCGCCGCCTCGCCAGCAAACAGGGGCTCCACGAACTGTGCGTGGAACACGGCATCGCCAGCCCCACCAGCTCGTTCCCGCAGTCGTACGACGAGGTCGAACGGTTCGCGGAGCGGGCCCGCTTCCCGGTGGTGGCCAAGAACCGGGAGGCGTTCGAGCGGCGCAGGCAGCCCGCGGTGAACGGCACGACCCGCATCGCCGACCGGGAGGGGCTGCTGCGGCTGGCCCGCGGCTGGGGCGACCGCCCCGGGGTGATCCTCCAGGAGTATCTGCCCCGGGAGGACGCCGAGGACTGGATCGTGCACGCCTACTTCGACGCGGACTCCGCACCGCGCGCGATGTTCACCGGGGTCAAGGTGCGGTCGTGGCCGCCGCACGCGGGGATGACGGCGAACGCGTACGTCGTCGACAACCCCGAACTCGCGGACATCGCCGCCCGGTTCATCAAACAGATCGGGTTCGCCGGTGTCATCGACCTCGACCTGCGCTTCGACCGGCGGGACGGGCGGTACAAGCTGCTCGACTTCAACCCCCGGATGGGCGCGCAGTTCCGTCTGTTCGAGAACGAGGCCGGCATCGACGTCGTCCGCGCCATGCACCTCGATCTCACCGGACGGCCGGTGCCGGAGGGGGAACAGCTCGCCGGGCGCCGGTACATCGTGGAGAACATCGATCTGCCGGCGCTGCTCGCCTACCGGCGCAGCGGATACACCACGCCGCACGCGCCGGCGCGCGCGAGCGGTACGGAGCTGGCGTGGCTCGCGGGCGACGACCCGCTGCCGTTCCTCACGATGCTCGCGCGCTTCGTACGGCCGGGCGCGAAGCATCTGTACCACCTGTGGCGGACCAACCGCCTCGGCAACGGGCGTGTGCGGCCCTAGCCGTACACGCGCGGCGTGCAAGCAGCGGGAAAGGCACACGAAGTAGGCAAGACGCGTCCTGGGAGGGACTTCGTGATTCAACCGGTAGCAGTCATCGGTGCCGGGCCGTTCGGTCTGTCGACCGCCGCGCATCTGCGCGCGCACGGCATTCCGGTCCGTGTCTTCGGTGAACCCATGGTGAGCTGGCGGGACAACATGCCCGCCGGAATGCTTCTCAAGTCGACCCCGGCGGCATCGAACATCGACGCCCCGCAGCCCGGTCACACCCTCGCCGACTACTGCGACGCGGCGGGGATCCGGCGGCTGGTGACGGACGAGGACATCATCCCCGTCGAGACCTTCATCGCCTACGGGGAGTGGTTCCAGCAGCGGCTCGTGCCCGAGCTGGAGCGGGTACGGGTGGTGTCCGTGGACCGGAACAAGGGCGGCGGCTTCGAACTGAAGCTGGACTCGGGGGAGTTGTTCGCGGCACGGGCCGTCGTCGTGGCGAGCGGGCTGTTCGGGCTGGCGCATCTGCCGGCCGAACTGGCGGGCGCGGCCGTGGACGGACCCACCCCCACGGGGCCCGTCTCGCACAGCTCCCAGCACGCCGAGCTGGACCGGTTCAAGGGCAAGGACCTGATCGTGGTCGGCGCGGGACAGTCCGCGCTGGAGACGGCGGTCCTGGCGGCCGAGGCCGGCGCGCGGGTGCGGGTGGTCGCGCGCGGCCGGGGGGCCGTGGCGTTCGGCGCGCCCCCGTGGAAGCAGCCGAGGCTGCGCCCCGAGTCGCCGTTCGGGCGGGCCTGGTCGCTGTGGGCGCTCAGCTACTACCCGCACCCGTACCGGTATCTGCCCGCCGCCACCCGGCACCATCTGGTCCGCCGGGTGCTCGGGCCGCTCGGCGCCTGGTGGTTGCGCGAGCGGTTCGAGGGGCGGGTCGAGGCGCGGGAGGTGGCGCGGGTGGTGCGCGCCGGGGTCATCGACGGGCGTCCGCATGTGGTGGTGCGTGAACAGGACGGGCGTACGGGGGAGTTGGGCGCGGACCATGTGATCGCGGCGACCGGGTATCGGGTGGACCTCGGGGCGATGGGGTTCCTGGGGCACGAGCTGCGTACGGAGTTGGGGGTGAGCCGGGGGACGCCGGTGCTGGGGGCGGGGTTCCGGTCGTCGATACCGGGGCTGTACTTCACGGGGTTGCCGGCGGCGGCGTCGTACGGGCCGGTGATGCGGTTCGTGTGCGGGACGGAGTTCGCCTCGCCCCGGTTGGCTCGGCATCTGGCTGTGGCGCACGGGTGAGCCCGGGTTGCCCAGGGGCGCGGGGAACTGCGCGACCAGCCCCCACCGGACCCGCACCCGGACAGTGACCCCTCCGCCTCGCTGAACCCCCGTTCGGGCAAAGCATGTTGACGTACGGGACGTGCGGGGCGGTCGGGGTGCCGGACGGCGTCCGGTTCGCGTCGAACCGATGGGGCGTGGCATCCGTATTCTCTGATCATGGCCGCTCCCACCGCATATTCACTCATCGCCACTGACCTGGACGGAACGCTCCTGCGCAGTGACGACACACTCTCCGACCGGTCCCTCGCCGCGCTGGCACGGGCCACGGAGGCCGGTGCTCAGCACCTCGTGGTGACGGGACGGCCGGCGCCGAGAGTGCGCCCCCTCTTCGACGACCTCGGCAGCAGGGGGCTCGCGGTGTGCGGACAGGGCGCGCAGTTGTACGACCCCGGCGCGGACCGGCTGCTGTGGTCCGTCACCCTGGACAGGGATCTCGCCGAGACCGCGCTCGGCAAGATCGAGGCGGAGGTCGGACAGGTGTACGCCGCCGTGGACCAGGACGGGGTCGACGGCCTCACCCTGATCGAGCCGGGCTATCTGATGCCGCACCCCACGCTGCCCGCCGTACGCGTACCGCGCCGGGACGACCTGTGGTGCGAGCCGATCAGCAAGGTGCTGCTGCGCCATCCGTATCTGTCGGACGACGAGTTGGCCTCCGCGGCCCGGATGGCGGTGGGTTCGCTGGCGACGGTCACCATGTCGGGGCCCGGCACCGTCGAACTCCAGCCATGCGGCATCACCAAGGCCACGGGGCTCGCCCTGGCCGCCGATCATCTCGGGCTGACCGCGGAGCGGACCATCGCCTTCGGGGACATGCCCAACGACATCCCGATGTTCGACTGGGCCGCGCACGGGGTCGCGATGGCCAACGCCCACCCCGAACTCAAGGCCGTCGCCGACGAGGTGACCCTCTCCAACGAGGACGACGGGATCGCGGTGGTGCTGGACCGGCTGTTCCGCTGAACAGACGTTCCCCTGGGCCCGCCGGCCCAGGGGAACGAGTGTGGAGCGCTGTGGAGCGATTCGGAGCGATGCCGAGCCTGTGGGGCTCAGTACGCGCCGAACACGTTGTCGATCGAGCCGTACCGGTCGGCGGCGTAGTTGCACGCCGCGGTGATGTTGGCGACCGGGTCGTACGGGTCGTACGGGGTGCCGGAGACGTGGTACGCGGCGAAGGTCGGGTCGATGACCTGGAGCAGGCCCTTCGACGGGGTGCCCGCGGCGGCGTTGGAGTCCCAGTTGTTGATGGCGTTCGGGTTGCCCGAGGACTCCCGGATGATGTTGCGGTAGATCCCGTCGTACGTCCCGGGAATTCCCTTTTGCGCCATGATGTCCAGCGACTCGCGGATCCAGCCGTCGAGGTTGTTCGCGTATGTCTTGACCGAGGCCTGGGTGGCCGTGGCGGTCCCGGCGGCCTTCGTGGTCGACGCCTTCGAGGCGGTGGCCGCCTTCGCGCCGTTCAGCTTCAGCTTCAGGCCCGGACGGATCAGCGCCGGGTTGTCGCCGACGGCCGCGCGGTTGTCCTTGTAGAGCCGCTGCCAGCCGCCCTTGGTGTGGTGCGCGCGGGCGATGGAGGACAGCGTGTCCCCGGAGACCACGGTGTACGTCGTGGACTTGGCCTTCGCCGCGGCCGGCGCCGACTGCGGGGCCGCCTGGACGGAGGTGGCGGCCTGGGCCGGGGTGGCGGCGCTCGCGGTCGTGGCGACCGTGAGCGGGAGGGCCAGCGCGGCCCCGCCCGTTCCGGCGGCGACGATGCCACGGGTCAGCGCGTTCCTTCTGGTGGTACGACGGTGTTTGCCTCGTGCGGGCATGGCGGATTCCTCTCCGTCGCCTGCGAGGTGAGCTGTCGGGTTCGGGCTGGAGATGCCCGGCCACGCGCGTCGTCCCGGCGGTCGCTGTGCGTGCCGCGTCCGCTGGGCGTACTGCGTGTGGCTTCACCCCGAGCCGGTCCGGTGGGGAAATCTCGGACCGGCGCCTACCTGGGTCCCCCGCTCCTGCCGTGCGTGGATGAGTGGTGATGGGTGGGGAGTCCGGGGCGGCGGCAGGATTCGGCGGTCCGTCCGGACGAGGTGTGAACGTATGCGAGAGCACACGATCCGAACAAGTCCTGGTTTGGCGGTTTGGTCTAGTTGACCTTGAGTTTGGTGTGATTCGGTGGCAATTGGCGATGTTGATTTCCGGGTCAACTTGCCTACCGCAAAGGGAAAGTCGCCGCTGTGGCGGAGGGGTGGGCCGTGCGGAGCGGGTGACTCAACTCACGGGAGGAGTCGGATGAAATGAAGAGTATGCGGCAAATAGGGCAACTCGGTCCCGCTGTTCACGGGCGTCCCCGGGCGACGGACGGGTACCCGGGGCGGGCCTCGCGCGGATGCCGTACGCGCCTGGACGCGTGGGCGCTCGTGGTGATCGAAAGGTGACCGGATACGCTGACTCGGGTGATGACGGCGACAGATCGACAAACTTTGTCATCGACCGTGAGAGCGACCCGGACCGACCGCGTGACCGACCATGTGACCGTGTGACCGTCAGTAGGCGTCAGCAGACAGGAGAACCCTCGTGACCGTCGTCGAGCCGTTTGGGCTGAGCGCGCGGGACCAGGCTCTCGAAGCCGATGTCCAGGCCGGAATGGCGGCCGTCGAGGCAGGTCTGCTGGAGGCGACCAAGAGCGAGGTCCCCTTCATCCAGGAGGCCGCCCAGCATCTGCTGCGGGCCGGCGGGAAGCGGTTCCGGCCGCTGCTGGTGATGCTCGCGGCACAGTTCGGCGACCCGTACGCGCCGGGTGTCGTGCCCTCGGCGGTGGTGGTCGAGCTGACGCATCTCGCGACGCTGTACCACGACGACGTGATGGACGAGGCCGAGGTGCGCCGGGGCGTGCCGAGCGCCAACGCCCGCTGGGGCAACTCCCTTGCCGTGCTCACGGGTGACTTCCTGTTCGCCCGCGCCTCGCACGTCCTCGCCGACCTCGGCCCCGACGCCGTCCGCATCCAGGCCGAGGCGTTCGAACGGCTGGTCACCGGACAGATCCTGGAGACCGCCGGACCGCGCGACGGACGCGACCCGATCGAGCACTACCTCGATGTGCTGGGCGGCAAGACCGGCTCGCTGGTCGCGGTCGCCGGACGTCTCGGCGCGCTGATGGCGGGCGCCGACGAGACGGTCGTCGATGTGCTGACCCAGTACGGCGAGCGGCTCGGCATCGCCTTCCAGCTCGCGGACGACTTCCTCGACATCGCCTCCGACACGCACGAGTCCGGCAAGACACCGGGCACGGATCTGCGTGAGGGCGTGCCGACCATGCCGGTGCTGCGGCTGCGCGAGCAGGCCGGCCGGCTCGGGCTGCCGGACGACATCGCCCTGTGCGAACTGCTCGACTCCGACCTCACCGACGACGCCCGGCACGCCGAGGCGCTGGCCCGGCTGCGCGTCCACCCCGCCCTGGAGCAGGCCCGCCGCGACACCATCCGCTACGCGGAGGAGGCGCGGGCCACGCTGGCACCGCTGCCCGAGTGCGACGCGAAGGCGGCGCTCGTGGAGCTGTGCGACGCGGTGGTCCACCGCGCCGGTTAGACACCTCAGGGACCTCAGGGACCTCAGGCGCCCCGACTCCCCGGGCCCGTCCGCAATCTGGGGGCGGGCCCGATTTGTTGTGTGACCCAGATCACTTCCTTGGACTGAGTCCAGATTCAGATCCACTCCGTATCAACGCCCGGAAGCTGACGCGGGGGGCGTTAGCTGAGTTACGGGGAGAAAACGGAATCATGGGATCTTTCATTGCATACGCCTCGCGTCGTAAGGGTCTGATCGTCTCCGGCATCGCGGTGGCCACCGCGGCCGGTGTCGCCGCCGCCGTGATCCCGGCGGTCGCCGACAGCGGCAGCCGCGGGGGCGGCGGGCAGGAGATCGCCGTACGGCACGGCGGGCACACGGGTGCGGGCGGCGGCCTCTTCGGCGGTGCCGGCACCGGGCGGGGCGGGACCGTCCTCGCCGCCAACCTGCACACCGCCCAGTTCCCGGGCGGGGCCGTCCGCGGCCAGTTCCACAAGGTGACGACCGACTTCGACTTCCGGTACGCCCTGCGCAACTTCCAGGCGTCCGTGGTCCGGGGCAAGCGGATCTACGAGTGCGAGAAGGCCGAGGGCGGCGGCTACGCCTTCGTCCAGCGGGACGTCTCCGCCGTGCTCGGCGGCCGTATCGCGCACTCCTTCGTGAAGCCCGGCTGCGGTACCCCGCAGTGGATCGCGCCCGACCGCAGCGCCGTCACCGGCTCCCTCATCTCCAAGTCGCCCAACGGCGACGGCAACATCCCCGAACTGGACCTCAGGGCCACGCAGTCCGGCAAGCACCGCGGGCTGCTGGCGAACACCGCCGAGATCCTCCGGCTCAACACCGTCGGCGGCGTGGCACCGGCCGGCTCCTGCGCACCGGGCACGATCGTCGGCGTCCCGTACCAGGCCGACCACGTGTTCATCAACGCCGGCAACGCCCTCCACAACTAGAGAGGCTGTTCGATCGGCGGTGTCTCCCCCCGGCGACCCCTACGGGTCGGGGGGAGGTACCGCCCCGTCATGTCATCCCGTAGCAGTACACGGAGTTGAGTCCCGAGTCTGACGATTCATGGCGGCCGATTTGGTCAGATGGGTATCACCACTCCTCACCGATTCGGGTGAGAATGGCGGCTACCGACCAGACGCCGCCGCCGACGACGGAGGTAAGGCACACATGGCACCGTACGAAACCGACGACAGCGCCCGGTCCGGCGACGCCGCCGCGCTCGCGGCCGAGGCCGAGGAGATGCGCTCGGCACGGCGACGCAGGGCCGCGCGGTACGTCGTCCCGGTCACCGTGCTGGGCTTGGCGGCCGCGACCATCGGGCTCGTCCCGGCCTTCGCCGGCTCCGGTGACCCCGATCTGCCGAAGATCAGCGCACAGGAACTCATCGAGAAGATCGCCGCCTCGGACGTCCAGCAGGTGTCCGGCACGGTGAAGATCACCACGGATCTGGGCCTGCCCGACCTGGGCGGTCTCACGGGCGGCCTGGCCTCGCAGGCGCCCTCCGGGGGTGACGGCGGATCGGCCGCCGACCCCTCCGCCAAGCTCCTCGAACTCGCCACCGGCACCCACACGCTGAGGGTCGCCACCGACGGCCCCGACAAGCAGAAGCTGTCGCTGCTGGACGAGGCCGCCGAGTACAGCGTCATCCACAACGGCGACGAGCTGTGGGCGTACGACAGCGCCTCGAACGAGGTCTACCACGCGACCGAGGCCGGCCCCGACGGCGAGGGCGAGGGCAAGGGCAAGGACAAGGGCGGCGAGGGCAAGGACCGGCAGGGGCCGGAGGATGTGCCCGCCACACCTCAGCAGCTCGCCGAGGAGGCCCTGAAGGCCGTCGACGACACCACGTCCGTGACCGTCGACGGGACCGCGCGGATCGCCGGGCGGGACGCGTACAAGCTGGTGATCAAGCCCAAGCAGTCCGGTTCGACGGTCGGCGCGATCTCGATCGCCGTCGACGAGAAGACGGGGCTGCCGCTGAAGTTCACGCTCACCCCGGCGAGCGGCGGCGCGGCCGTCGTGGACGCGGGCTTCACGAAGGTCGACTTCGGCAAGCCGAGCGCCTCGACGTTCGACTTCACCCCGCCGAAGGGCGCGAAGGTCACCGAGGCCGACGAGGTCGAGAAGTCGGGCCACCACGAGTCCGGGTCCGGCGACTCCACGTTCGAGGGTCCCGGCAAGGGCGGGGCGTCCGAGGACGGCAAGGGGCCGAAGGGCTCCGGGGCGTCCGAGGAGGAGTTCGCGAGCGGGCTCGACGGGCTGAAGACCATCGGCAAGGGCTGGAGCACCGTCGCCGTGTTCGACAGCGGCGCCGAGGGCGGCCTGCCCACCGGCGGCGACTCGTCCGGCGACGCCCGGGTCGACGGATTCCTGAACTCCCTCGGCGACCAGGTCAAGGGCGACTTCGGCTCGGGTACGGTCTTCAAGACCCGGCTCGTCAACGTCCTCTTCACCGACGACGGCAAGGTGTACGCGGGTGCCGTCACCAAGGACGCGCTGGTGAAGGCGGCCGACGCGGCGAAGTAGCGGCAGCGAGGCAGCCGCGGGCGGACAGCGACAGGGAAGCGGCAGGGAGCAGCAGGACCGATCGGTGGGCCGGGGCGGCGAGATGGCCGTTCCGGCCGACCGGCCGTACCCGAGGGGAGTCATGAGCGACGCGGCCATCCACACCCAGGGGCTGACCAAGACCTTCCGCGGCGGCCAGGTCGCCGTGGACCATCTGGAACTCACGGTTCCCAGCGGCAGCGTCTTCGGCTTCCTCGGCCCGAACGGCTCGGGCAAGACCACCACCATCCGCATGCTGATGGGCCTGATCGAGCCGACCTCGGGCACCGCGCAGGTCCTCGGCCTGCCCATGCCGCGCTCCACCCGGACCGTCCTCCCGCACGTGGGCGCGCTCATCGAGGGCCCCGCGCTGTACGGGTTCCTCTCCGGCCGCGACAACCTGCTGCGCTACGACTCCGCCGACCCGACCGCCGACCCGCGCACCCGGCGTACGCGGGTCGCCGCCGCGCTCGACCGGGTGGGGCTCGCGGCAGCCGCGGGCAAGAAGGCGAAGGCGTACTCGCTGGGCATGAAACAGCGGCTGGGCCTCGCGGCGGCCCTGCTCCAGCCGCGCCGTCTCCTCGTCCTCGACGAGCCGACGAACGGGCTCGACCCACAGGGGATGCGTGAAATCCGTTCCCTGGTACGGGAGTTGGCGTCCGACGGCACCACCGTCTTCCTCTCCTCGCATCTCCTCGACGAGATCGAGCAGGTGTGCACCGATGTGGCCGTCATGGCGAAGGGCCGGCTCCTCACCCAGGGCCCGGTGGCCGAACTAGCCGCCGGCGCGCGGGGCCGGCTGGTCGTCATCACCCCCGACCTCGCGGACGCGGCCCGGGTGCTCAAGGAACAGGGCGTCGGGGACGTGGTCGTCACGGAGGGGGACCGCGTGACCGCCGAACCGCCACCACCCGACCGCGACCTCGCCGAACTCAACGCCGCACTGGTCACCGCGGGCGTCCGGGTCCGTGGCTTCGCCCTCGAACGCGCCTCCCTGGAGGACGCGTTCGTGGCGCTCACGGGGGAGGGTTTCGATGTCGCGGGCTGAGACGACCGAGGCGGGCGAGGTAAGTAGGGCGACCGGGACGGCCGGGGTGGTGGCGGCCCGGGAACCGAGCCTCGTGTGGACCTTCGGGCTGTTCCGCAACGAACTGCTGACGACCTTCCGGCGCTGGCGGACCATCGCGCTGCTGGCCGTGCTCGCGGCGGTGCCGATCCTGGTCGGGCTCGCGGTGTGGATCGAGACGGGTGACGGCTCGTCGGCGGGCGGCGGACCGGGCGGTGGGGGCGGCGGTGGTGGCGGGCCCGCGTTCATCGCGCAGATCACCAACAACGGGCTGTTCCTCGTCTTCACGGCCCTGGCCGCGACGCTCCCCTTCTTCCTGCCGATGGCCGTCGGTGTGATCGCCGGGGACGCGATCGCGGGCGAGGCGAACGCGGGCACGCTCCGCTATCTGCTGGTCTCGCCCGCAGGCCGGACCCGGCTGCTGCTCACCAAGTACGCGACGGTCATGACGTTCTGCCTGGTCGCGACCCTCGTCGTGGCGGCCTCCGCGCTGGCGGTGGGGGCGTTGCTGTTCCCGCTCGGGGATCTGACGACGATCTCCGGCACCCGGATCGGCTTCGCCGAGGGACTGTGGCGGGCGCTGCTGATCGCGCTGGCGGTGGCCGCGTCACTGATCGGGATCGCGGCCCTCGGGCTGTTCGTCTCCACCCTCACCAACAGCGGTATCGCCGCGATGGCCACCACGGTGGGGCTCCTCATCACCGTGCAGATCCTCGACCAGATCCCGCAGCTCGACGCCCTCCACCCGTACTTCTTCTCCCACTACTGGCTCTCCTTCGCCGACCTCATGCGCGAGCCGGTCTACTGGGAGGACCTGCGACGCAACTTCGGCCTCCAGGCCCTGTACGCGGCGGTGTTCGGATCGGCGGCGTGGGCGAGGTTCACGGCGAAGGACATCACGGCGTGACACGACACGCTCAGGGGCGCGCTCAGTGGCGCGCTCTGGCGGCGGCCTCGTCGGAGTCGTAGGGGAAGCGGGCGAACGGCGCTTCCCGGGGCTCGGTGAGGAACGTCTTCGCGCGGGTCAGGGCGGCCGTGTCCCGGAGTACGTCACCGGGCTTGCTGCCGTTGCCCAGCAGCACTCCGCCGATGGGGGTACCTCCCACGCCCTTGAGGCAGTGGGGGAGCATGCCCATGTACGCGGCGGAGTGGTTGAGCGTGCCGATGAGGGGCTCGGCGATCTCCTCCTCGTAGTGGGCGAGCGCGGTGACACCCCGGAGGGTGCGGCCGGCCATGTTCTTCTTGAAGTCGAGCCCGGGGGTGCGCAGCCAGCCCGACCAGTGGTCGAGATAGCGCTTCACGTGGGCCGACACGGAGTACCAGTACAGCGGCGACACGATCACGAGGTCCGTGGCGGCGAGCGTGGCGTCCAGCAGCAGTGCCCGGTTGTCGCCCGCCGGCCGTACATGGTCACTGTCGTGCCGCAGGTCCTCGAAGTCCGGCAACGGATGCTCCGCGAGATCCAGCCAGCGCTGCTCGACCCCCTCGGGCAACTGCTCGGCCGCCGCGCCGGCCAGCATCTCGGAATTACCGCCCGGCCGACTGCTGCCGAGCACGCAGAGAAAGCGGCGGGTCATGGGGTACCCCCTGGGGATGCGGGTACGCGGGTGCGAGGCGGGTACGCGGTGCTGCGGGTGTGCTGCGGGTGCGCGGCGCACGCTGATTACATGCATGGGCAATATATGCGCACGCATGCGATGTTGAGGGGGTGTCGGGGGTGTCACGCCGACGGGGCGTGGACCGCTTCGGCGGCCTCGGCCACGCGCAGCAGCAGCTCCTCCTCGCCGTGCCGGGCCACCAACTGCAGCCCGACCGGGCAGCCGTCGGGGTCGACACCGGCCGGGATGCTCATCGCCGGGTGACCGCTGAGGTTGAACGCCCAGGTGAGGGACGTGGAGTAGCGGTCGCCGGGGCCTTCGTGGCCGTGCGGGGCGTTGGGTGTGGTCGGGGTCAGGATCAGATCGGCCTCGGCGAAGAGCGCGGCGAGCCGCCGGTCGTTCTCGGCGCGGAGGTCCTGGGCGGCGCGCGGGTCGGTGTCCGGTGCCGGCGTGGCGCGGAGGGCGAGCCAGGCCGGGGCCGGGTCCCGCAGGCACAGGGTGTCGTCCGTTCGCCGCACGAGCAGCCGTACGACACCCGCGTCCGCGAGCCGCAGCACGGCGTCATGGGCGATCGCGGCGGGTCCGGAATCGATATCGGCGAAGCCGAGGTCGGCGGACCAGACGGCGAGGGGCGGAGAAGGGGCGTGGGGCGGGGACGGGGCGTGGTCGGGGGCCGGGAGACGGTCGGCCGACGGGGGTGTGGTCGGGGTCGCTGAGGGCGTTGACTCGGGCCGGGCCGGGCGGGTTGATTCAGCGAGGCGGGCCGGCTCCTGGGCATCGCTCGCTCGGGCCGCGCGTGCCTCGACCGCGCGTGCCTCGGCCGCGCGGGTCGGGTGCGCGGCGCCGATCCCAGCCGTACGGGTCGCTCCGGCCGTCCCGGCCGTCCCGGCCGTCCCGGCCGTCCCGGCCGCTTCGGTCGCCCCGGTTCCGGCCGTCCCGGCCGAGACCGGCGTCTGTCGGCCGCGTCGGCCGCTGTGCTCCTCCCTGCTCCCGCTGACGGCGCTCCCGCTGACTGCCCCTCGGCCCAGGCCTTCCCGACCGGTGTTTCCCTCGCCCCCGTCCGCCGGGCCCTGTGAGGCGTCCGCCGCCGCCACGCAGCGCCAGTACGCCGTCGCGTCCGAGGCGTGGCGGGTGAGGACGCCGGGGGCGGCGAGGCCGGTGCGGTCGGGGGACGGCAGGTGGCCGTTCGTGGTCTTCAGGCCGACCACGCCGCACCACGCGGCCGGGATACGGACCGAGCCGGCGCCGTCCGAGCCGGTCGCCATCGGCACCAGGCCCGCGGCCACCGCCGCCGCGGACCCGGCCGAGGAGCCGCCCGGCGTCCGGTCGGCCCGCCAGGGGTTGACGGTCCGGCCGCCGGACCCTTGGCCCCAGGTCTGCCAGGGCGTACCGGGGCCGGGCACCGACGTCGCCCCCACGGGCACGCACCCGGCCGCGACCAGCGCCCGCGCCGCCGCCGTACGCCGCCCGTTGCGCCCCTTCACCCCGATCGGCACCCCGGCCAACGGCAACCACTCACCCCCGGCGACCCGCGCATCCACCTCCCCCGCCCACGCCAAGGCCTCCTCCGCCCACACCTCGACGAACGCGCACAGCACCGGCTCGACCCGCTCGATCCGGGCGAGCGCCGCCGCGACGACCTCGACGGCCCGGAACTCCCCTCCACGCACACCGGCGGCGATCCGCTCGGCGGAGAGGGACGGGAGGCCGCCGGGTGAAGGAGGGCTGAGGGAAAGGCGGTCAGGTGGGAAGCCGGCGTCGGGGAGGGTGCCCGGCGTCGGTGAGTAGGAGGGGGGTGAGGTGCGCGGCTGCATGGCCTTCTCGGGTTGGTCGAGCTGGGTACGCCGGGCCGGCCGGGATCGTTGGGACGCGTCGAACCTGCCGGGTTTCCTGGGAGCTGGGAGCTGGGAGCTGGGGGCGGCCCGTCGATGGGCCCCGGCCGCGGCGGGCCCCGCCCCACCCGTTCCCGCTCACTCCACCGATACGGCGCCTGGCGGCGTCCGCGACTGGATCGCCGTAGATCAGCCCCCTCGTTCAGCTCGTCGGTGGCCACGGCCGGCGGTCGGGGGTCGGGGGAGGGGCGGCGGCGTACAGGGCGCTGCTCATGGGGTCCGCCCGGTCAGTCGGGCCAGTGCCGCGCTCTCCCGGGGCGGCGGGCCGGTGAGATCGCCGGTGCGCCAGGCGGGCACCCAGGGCACGCGGTAGACGTCTATGACGGAACCGATCACCTTCACGCGCTGCACCAGCTGCCGGGGCAGCCGGCCGGGCGCGTCCGCGACCAGCACGATCGCGTCCAGGTCGAGCCCCGGCGGCGCGTCGCCCCGCCGGAAGATGTCCAGGGTGTGCGAGACCGCGTCGAGCCCGGCGGCGTGCGTCCGCCCCACCAGGAGCACCGACGCCGGTTCGCCGTGTTCCGGTTGAGGCCAGTTGCGGCCCGCGTCATGGCCGCCGAAGACCGTCGCGAGGGTGGTGGACCCGGCGCCGCCGTGCGTGGCGACCCATGCGAACCGCCGCGCGCTCGCGGTCGCCCGGGGCGGCGGCTCCGGTGGCCGCGCCGCCGGCTCCGTCACCGGCCCCCGCACCCAGATCTCCGGCCCGGCCGCCGCCTGTTCCGTGTCCGGCCGCATCACCGCATCACCGCTCTCCACATTCTCAGTCTCCGCCGTTGATCACAGCAGTCTTCCTGAGTCCTGTGCACCTGTTGTACGCGCCCACCCTCTGATCCTCACGGCCCGTGGACGGCTTGGGAATCGGGACGTGAGTTCCTGCGACGAGCCTGTGACGCGCCGGTGACGCGCGGAACGCGCGGGAGCGGAGAGACTTGTCCGACTGGACCCAAGTGGCAGGAACACGACCGAAGTTCGGCACCGACGTTCTTCACCGGATTTCACGGTCCCGCCACTTCGACGCTGAGCTGAGGGGAGCAGATGTCCAACGGGGGAGGGGCCGTCATGACCGCAGCCGGCGGCGGCCTCGACTCGGACCAGGTGCCGGCCGAGTACATGCCTTGGGCGCTCAAGGCGGACGCCATGTGCGACGTCATCGAGCCCGCCGTGAACGCCGCGCGGATCGAGGCCGATTCGGACTGGAACCCGAACGCCAAGTCCCCGGTCGCTGCCGAGTGGTTGAGTCGGTTCATGCCCGGCACCTGGGTGAGCCGGGACCGAGCAAGCACATGCACCTCACCCTCGGGTCCGCTACTCGACGGGTGCCCAGCCCTTCGTCGAGGTGATGCGGAAGGCACCTGCGTCAACCCGGTGCCATGGTTGGGGTTGCAGGGATGACGCGGGCGGCACGGACGGCATGGACGAGGCGAACGGCGAGGCGGGACACTGAGGTGAGGAGGGGAACGAGGGTGGACACGAGGCGCGCCGCGCACGGCCCACGCGGGATGCGTGTCGGGCGTGACGAGCGCGACAGGTGGTACGGGGCCGGCGTCGGTGGCCTCGGCAGGGAGGTCCGGCGGGCGGTTCGGCGAACGGTCGTGGTGGCGCCGACGACCGGGACCGGCCCGCAGGACACGGTGTACGTGAAGCTGGTGCGTTCGGGCAAGGGCGAACCATGGCGGGTGGAACCATGGCGGGTGGAACCATGGCGGGTGGACGAGGTGCGTACGGTGGAGGCAGCGGTGTCCGCGCCGGAGGGTTCCAGCGAGAACACCACGGAACGCCGCCCCCCGACCACTCCCGCTGCTTCCCCTTCCCCTTCTGCCCGACCCGAGTGAGGGAACGATGACTCGACTCAGCCGCGAACAGAAGCGGGAACTCAAGGAACTCAAGCGCGCGGGGCGTGCGTCGGCGGGGCTGACCCCGATCGACGTACGGGTCTCCGCCGAAACCGGTGCGACGGTCGGCGGTGTGCCGGTGCCACCGGCCGCCGGGGAGTCCCCCCATACCGCCGCCCTCGACTACCTCCACCGCCTGGCCCTCGCCACCGGCCACCCCGTCCTTGCGATGGTCCACGACGAACGCATCGGCTACGCCGTCCCCCTCCGGATCCACGTCGACGGCTCCAGCCACTACGCCGGGGAACCCGTACGGGTGGGCGAGCCGAGGGGTTTCACGGGGGCTGCGGGGAGCGGCACGGCACGAGTGGGCGAGCACCCGGCCCCCGGGACGGGCGGCTACTCGGTCGCCGGAACGAGCCCGGGGGCCGCACCGCAGCCCGCCGAGCCGCCGGCCCCCGCGCGAGGCCCGCGCCGGGACAGGCCGACCCATCTACTGCGCTCGGTACCGGAGTCGGCGGCGCACTCCGGGGCACAGGCGCGCGTTCAAGAGCAGCCGAAGCCGGAGCCCAGCACGATGAGGCTGGCAGCAGGCAAGGCGATGCCCTCGGCGGAGCCGGTCGCTCCGGCGCCGGAGCCGCAGCGGCCGAAGCGAGAGCCGAGCACGCTTCCGCTGACGGCGGCGAAGCCGACGCCCGGAGCCGCCTACCCGTCTGAAGCCCCGCGCACATCTGAAGCGGCGCCCGCTTCCGAGTCCACGCGCACGCCTGAGTCCACGCGCACGCCTGAGTCCACGCGCACGCCTGAGTCCACGCGCACGCCTGAGTCCACGCGCACGCCTGAGTCCACGCGCACGCCTGAGTCCACGCGCACGCCCGCGTACGCACCCGAAGCCGCACACGTGCCTGCGCAGGCGCCCGAATCCGCGCACGGCCCCGCGCCCGCGCCCGCGCCCGCGCCCGGATCCGCGTACGCACCGGAGGCCCGGCGCACGCCGGAGGCGCCCGCTGCCGAGGCCAAGTCGGACCACTCCCCGGCGGAACCCGCGCCCGCTCCTGTCCCGGCGGCGAAGCGGGAGCCCCGGACGATGCCGCTCACGGCGGCGAAGGAGGAGCAGGACCAGTCGGCGGGCCCGGCGGAGTCGGCGCCGTCGCCGGGCAGGGTCCCGCCGTCGACGTTCGTGCTGCGAGCGGTGCCGGAGCCGAAGGACGGGCCACTGGCCCGCCCGACCCGCACCCCGGGCCTCCCGCTGACCCTGCCGGGCGTTCAGCCGGCCCCGGACGGCACCCCCTCCTCACCCGAGCCCGCCCACGACGCCGCTCCGGCCGCTCCGGCCGCTCCGGCCGCTCCGGCCACCCCGGCCACCCCGGCCACCCCGGCCGGTACGGTCTCGCCCCCGACGGGCGAGTTCGGCCCGGCCATGGACATCGAACCGCACGCGGCCCGAACGACCTCTGAGCCCTGGCACCAGGACCGGGCCACGACCGCGTCCGACCCCTCGCCCTACACCCCGCCCCCGCCCCCGCCCCCGGCCCCGACCTCCCTGGAACCCCGGTCCTGGCCTCCGAGCCAGTCCCAGTCCCCGGCGCCCGTACGGGACTCCGCCCACGCCCCCGGTTCCGAAGAGCCGACTCCGGAGCGGGTGACCACCGGCCAGGAGCGACACCCCTGGCTCCGCAACCAGCCCCCGGCCCACCCCGCCGCCCACGCCCCGAGCCTTGAGCCGTACCCGGAGCCACAGCACACCTCACAGCCGCAGACCTGGCTTCCGGCGCCTGCACCGGCCCCGGAATCGGCCCCCGCCTCGCTGGAGCCCCAGCCGTGGCCGCCGACACCCGCCCCGATGCCCGTCCAGGCACCGCCACCGCCCGCCGCTCCGACCCCCGAACCCGCCCCCGAACCCGCGCCCCCCGTCCTGGCCCCTCCGGAGGAGTCCGCCACCGACGCCTACTCCGCCCCGGAGTGGAAGGTGCTGGAAGAGGACAACACCCCGAAGCCCGCGCCGGTACGGGAGTTCGACGCGGTCGCGGAGGCCGTGCTGGACACGGCGGAGGAGGACGGCGGTACGCCGTCACCGTTCGCGGAGTCCATGTCGCGGATCAACGAGGCGGTGAAGCTGGGCCGTATCCAGGAGGCCGCGGAGATGGCCGAGCAGACCGTCGCACAGGTGACGGCGGCACTGGGCCCGCAGCACCCCGAGGTCCTGAAAATCCGCGAACTCACCGCGTACATCGCCTACTTGGCCGGTGACGCGCTGCGCTCCTTCCATCTCTCCCTCGACCTGGCCGGCCTCCGCCACCGGCTGCGCGACCAGCGTGCCGCGTACGGCAACATCCAGAGCGCGGCGGCGGCCTGGCGCGCGGTCCGCGACCCGCTCCAGGGCCTGCATCTGGGCCGCGACCTGATCGCCGTCTGGACCGACCTGGCCGCCGACGAGGGCCCCGCCGCCGACGACCTGGAACAACTGGAGAAGGCCCGCACCCGCATGACCCGCCTCACCGAACGGGCCCGCGCCCTGGACTCCGCCCCCTGAAGAGCAGGGGGCGCAGCCCCGGCTCTTCAGGGGCGCGGGGAACTGCGCGAGAAGCCCCACACAGCCGCACCCGAAGGCGCACCCAGAACGACGAACGACCACTCCTACTCGGACAGCTCCCACACCGCGTACGCCAGCGCGTCCCCGTTACGGTCGAGCGCCGTGTCGTTGATGTTGGACGTGGTGTCGCACGAGGAGTGGTAGCAGCGGTCGAAGGCCTGGCCGGACGTACCGCCCCACTTGGCGACCTGCGCGGCCGTCTTCGCCCGGCTCGCCCCGGTGAAGAGCCCGCCCACGGGAACGCCCGCGCTCTTGAAGGGCGCGTGGTCGGACCGGCCGTCACCCTCGGTCTCGATCTCGGTCGCGACGCCGATCCCCGTGAAGTAGTCCTTGAAGGTCTGCTCGATGACGGGGTCGTCGTCGTAGACGAAGTACCCGGGGTTCGGCGAGCCGATCATGTCGAAGTTGAGGTAGCCGCTGATCCGGGCCCGGTTCGCCGCCGTCAGGTTGTTGACGTAGTAGCGGGAGCCGACGAGGCCCAGTTCCTCCGCGCCCCACCAGGCGAACCGCAGATGCTTGGTGGGCTGGTAGTTCGTGCGGGACACGGCCAGCGCCGCTTCCAGTACGGCCGCGGAACCCGAGCCGTTGTCGTTGATGCCGGCGCCCGTGGTGACACTGTCCAGGTGTGAACCGGCCATGACAACCTGATTGGTGTCGCCGCCGGGCCAGTCCGCGATCAGGTTGTAGCCGGTGCGACCGCCGGACGTGAAGGTCTGGGTGGTGGTGACGAAGCCCGCCGCGTCGAGCTTGCCCTTCACATAGTTCAGTGACGCGAGGTAACCGGCGCGGCCGTGCGCCCGGTTGCCGCCGTTGGCCGCGGCTATGGACTGGAACTGCGTCAGGTGTGCCTTGACGTTGGCCACGGGAAGGTCGGGAGCGGCGGCGATCGCGGCGTCCCGGGCGGCGACCGCCTTGTCCGGGGCGGGTGCCGCCCCCGCCATGGACCCGCCGGCGAACAGCGTGGCCATCGCGACGGCGGCGGCGACGGTGGCGCGTCCCGTGGCTGGAACAGAGAGCTTCATAGTGGGGGGCTCCGAATTCCATGGGGAACGCCATGGACATCACTGTTGATGTGTCCATGGCGAACCCGGTGAATGAGGTGCCTGGATGGTGCGGCGAGGACTGACTCTCCGTCAAGGGTGCTATTTGGCCAGCGGAAAACGCGCCTCGGTGACGTCGCCGGTGTCGGTGACGTCGGCGACCAGCTCCGCCATCCGCCGCCGCGCCGACCGTGCCGTCCGCAGCGCGTCCCAGGTCAGCAGCGACAGCGCCAGCCACACCAGGGCGAAGCCCGCCCACCGCTCGGGGGGCATGGCCTCACCGAAGTACCAGACGCCCAGCAGGAACTGGAACACCGGCGCCAGATACTGCAGCAGCCCCAGCGTGGACAGCGGCACCCGGATCGCCGCGGCCCCGAAACAGACCAGCGGCAGCGCGGTCACCAGTCCGGTCGCCGCGAGCAGCAGCGCGTGCCCGGTGCCCTCCGGCCCGAAGGTGGCGCCACCGCGCGATCCCAGCCACAGCAGATAGGCCAGCGCGGGCAGGAACTGGATCGCGGTCTCGGCGGCCAGCGACTCGACGCCGCCCAGGTTGACCTTCTTCTTGACCAGCCCGTACGTGGCGAAGGAGAAGGCGAGACAGAGGGAGATCCACGGCGGGCGCCCGTACCCGACGGTGAGGACGAGGACGGCCGTGAAGCCGACGCCGACCGCCGTCCACTGGACCGGGCGCAGCCGTTCCTTCAGCAGCAGGACGCCGATGGCGATGGTGACGAGCGGGTTGATGAAGTACCCGAGGGAGGCCTCGACCACCTGGTGCGTGTTCACGGCCCAGATGTAGACGCCCCAGTTGACGGTGATCACCGCAGCCGCGACCGTGACCAGTGCGAGCCTGCGCGGCTGCCGTATCAGCTCACCGGCCCAGGACCAGCGCCGCAGCACCAGCAGCAGCACGCCGACGACCGCGAGGGACCAGACCATGCGGTGGGCGAGGATCTCCACCGCGCCGGACGGCTTCAGCAGGGGCCAGAAGAGCGGGACGAGCCCCCACATCCCGTACGCGGCGAAGCCGTTCAGCAGTCCTATCCGGTGTTCGCCCCTCGACTGCGCCGCCACGGCCCCTCCTCCTCGCCCGGCCGCGCCACCGCGACCCCGAACCTCAGCCTCCCGAAGGTAACGCCGAGCACCCCCGGGTGTCATGCCCGTATCGGGATACGGTCATGACAGTCGGGGGTGAGGCAACAGAGGGGAAGCAAGGGACACCGACGGGACCGCGCGACCCCGGGGGCAGGGGGCCGCCGTCCCGGAGGGTCACGCCTTCAGGGCCACCGCGATCGAGTCGGCGATCGGGGTGGTCGGGCGGCCGATGAGGCGGGTGAGGTCGCCGGAGGTGACGACCAGCTGGCCCTTCGCGACGGACGCGTCGACGCCCGCGAGGACCGCGGCCAGCGGCTCCGGGAGCCCGGCGCCGGTCAGGATGCCGGCGAAGGCCTCGACGGAGACCGGGTTGTTCGCAATCTCCTTGCCGGTCTGCCCGCTCAGCTCGGCCGCGTACTCGGCGAAGCTCCAGGCGACGTCGCCGCCCAGCTCGTACGTCTGGTTCTCGTGACCCTCGCCGGTCAGCACGGCGACCGCGGCGGCGGCGTAGTCCGCGCGGGCCGCCGAGGAGACCCGGCCCTCACCGGCGGCGTGGGTGACGGCGTTGAACTGCAGCACCGGCGCGAGATGCTCGGTGTAGTTCTCGTTGTACCAGCCGTTGCGCAGCAGGGCGTACGGCAGACCGGAGGCGAGCAGCGCCTTCTCGGTGCCCCGGTGGTCGTCGGCGAGCGCGGCCGTCAGGCTGCCCGGCGCGCTGGTGTAGGCGAGGAGCGCGACCCCGGCCGCCTTGGCGGCGTCGATCACGATCTGGTGCTGCGCGACCCGGCCCTTGTCGATCTCGCTGCCGGAGATCAGCAGCACCTTGTCGCCGGCGGCGAAGAGGCCGTCGAAGGTCTCGGGGATGTCGTAGTCGGCGACGGCGAGCTTGACCCCGCGCGCCGCGAACCCGGCGCCCTTCTCCTCGCTGCGGACGACAGCCGTGATCTGCTCGGCCGGAACCTTCTCCAGCAGCCCTTCGATGACGAACTTGCCGAGGTGTCCGGTCGCTCCGGTGACGACGATGCTCATGGTGAAACCTCTCCAGGGGGGCGGGTACGCCACTAACCCTAGGGGGTGCGCTAACTCTGCGAAAGTACCCACTTTGAAGTAAGGTACTGGCATGGCCGTAAGTAAGGTGACCCCACAGCCCGCGAGCAAGTACGACGCGATGGACGGCGAGGGCATGTGCCCCTACCGCCTGGTTCTGGAGCATGTCACCAGCCGCTGGGGCGTCCTGGTCCTGATCGAGCTGCTGGAGCGGTCGTACCGCTTCAGCGAGCTGCGCCGGGCCATCGGCCGGGTCAGCGAGAAGATGCTCACCCAGACCCTCCAGACCCTGGAACGCGACGGCCTGGTCCACCGCGACGCCAAGGCCGTCATCCCGCCCCGCGTCGACTACTCCCTCACCGACCTCGGCCGCGAGGTCGCCGAACAGGTACGCGCCCTCGCGACCTGGACGAAGGACCGCATGGACGACGTACAGCAGGCCCGGGAGGCGTACGACGAGGCCCGGGGCTGAACCGGCCGGCTGAACCGGCCGGGCCCCGGGCGCCGGGGTCAGCCGACCACGGTCCAGGTGTCGCCGCCCGCCAGCAGCGCGGACAGGTCGCCCTTGCCGTGTCGCTGGACGGCGGTGTCGAGCTGGTCGGACATCTGGGCGTCGTAGACGGGCCGTTCGACGGACCGCAGGACACCGATCGGGGTGTGGTGGAGGGTGTCGGGATCGGCTAGCCGGGAGAGTGCGAACGCGGTGGTCGGGGACGCGGCGTGCGCGTCGTGGACCAGGATCCGCGACTCGTTCTCGGCCGTCACGTCGACCACCTTCAGATCCCCGGTGGCCTCGTCCCGTACGACCCCCCGCGCCCTTCCCCCACTCTCGGCTTCGCTCGAGCGGGAGGTGCCCCCGGTCCCGAACCGGATCGGCTCGCCGTGCTCCAGGCGGATCACGGCTTCCTCGGCCTGCTGCCGGTCCTTGAGGGCCTCGAAGGCGCCGTCGTTGAAGATGTTGCAGTTCTGGTAGATCTCGACGAGGGCCGTGCCGGGGTGGGCGGCGGCCTGTCGCAGCACCTCCGTCAGATGTTTGCGGTCGGAGTCCACGGTCCGCGCCACGAACGACGCCTCCGCACCGATCGCCAGCGACACCGGGTTGAAGGGTGCGTCCAGCGACCCCATCGGTGTGGACTTGGTGATCTTCCCGACCTCGGAGGTGGGGGAGTACTGGCCCTTGGTCAGACCGTAGATCCGGTTGTTGAAGAGCAGGATCTTCAGGTTCACATTGCGGCGCAGGGCGTGGATCAGGTGGTTGCCGCCGATGGAGAGCGCGTCGCCGTCACCGGTCACCACCCATACCGACAGGTCGCGGCGCGAGGTGGCGAGTCCGGTGGCGATGGCCGGCGCCCGCCCATGAATCGAATGCATCCCGTAGGTGTCCAGGTAGTACGGGAAGCGGGAGGAACAGCCGATGCCGGAGACGAAGACGATGTTCTCCTTCGCCAGTCCCAGTTCCGGCATGAAGCTCTGGACGGCGGCGAGGATCGCGTAGTCGCCGCAGCCGGGGCACCAGCGCACTTCCTGATCGGACTTGAAGTCCTTCATGGACTGCTTGGCGGTGGCCTTGGGGACCAGCTGCAACAGCTCGTTGCCGATGTCAGCCATCGATGGCCTCCTTGAGAGCCGTGGCGAGCTGCTCCGCCTTGAACGGCATGCCGTTCACCTGGTTGTAGGAGTGGGCGTCGACCAGGTACTTCGCCCGGACGAGCAGGGCGAGCTGCCCGAGGTTCATCTCGGGGATCACCACCTTGTCGTAGCGCCCGAGGACCGCGCCCAGATTGCGCGGGAAGGGGTTGAGATGCCGCAGATGGGCCTGGGCGATGGCCTCCCCGGCCGTCCGCAGTCGCCGTACCGCCGCCGTGATCGGCCCGTACGTCGAGCCCCAGCCCAGGACCAGGGTGCGGGCCCCGTGCGGGTCGTCGACCTCGACGTCGGGGACGTCGATCCCGTCGATCTTCGCCTGCCGGGTGCGGACCATGAAGTCGTGGTTGGCGGGGTCGTAGGAGATGTTGCCCGTGCCGTCCTGCTTCTCGATGCCGCCGATGCGGTGTTCGAGGCCGGTGGTGCCCGGGACCGCCCAGGGGCGGGCGAGCGTCTGCGGGTCGCGTTTGTAGGGCCAGAAGACCTCGGTGCCGTCGTCCAGGGTGTGGTTGGGGCCCTGGGTGAACCGCACGGTCAGATCGGGGAGTTCGTCGATCTCGGGGATGCGCCAGGGCTCGCTGCCGTTGGCGAGGTAGCCGTCCGAGAGCAGGAACACGGGGGTGCGGTAGGTCAGCGCGATCCGGGCGGCCTCGATCGCCGCGTCGAAACAGTCGGCCGGGGTGCGCGACGCGACCACCGGCACCGGTGCCTCGCCGTTGCGGCCGTACATGGCCTGGAGCAGATCCGCCTGCTCGGTCTTGGTGGGCAGCCCGGTGGACGGCCCGCCGCGCTGGATGTCGACGACGATCAGCGGCAGTTCGAGGGAGACGGCGAGCCCGATGGTCTCCGACTTCAGCGCCACACCCGGCCCGGAGGTCGTCGTGACCGCGAGAGACCCCCCGAACGCGGCCCCCAGCGCCGCCCCGATCCCGGCGATCTCGTCCTCCGCCTGGAAGGTCCGCACACCGAAGTTCTTGTGCCGGCTCAGCTCGTGCAGGATGTCCGAGGCCGGGGTGATCGGATAGGAGCCCAGGTAGAGCGGCAGATCGGCCTGCCGGGAGGCCGCGATCAGCCCGTACGACAGCGCCAGGTTCCCGGAGATGTTCCGGTAGGTGCCGACGGGGAACGCGGCGGCGGCCGGCGCGACCTCGTAACTGACCGCGAAGTCCTCGGTCGTCTCCCCGAAGTTCCACCCGGCGCGGAAGGCGGCGAGGTTGGCGGCGGCGATGTCCGGCTTCCCCGCGAACTTGGCCGCCAGGAACCTCTCCGTGCCCTCGGTCGGCCGGTGGTACATCCACGACAGGAGGCCGAGCGCGAACATGTTCTTGCTGCGCTCGGCCTCCTTGCGGGTGAGGGCGAATTCCTTGAGTGCCTCGACGGTGAGGGTGGTCAGCGGCACCGGATGGACGCTGTATCCGTCCAGCGATCCGTCCTCCAGCGGACTGACCGCGTACCCGACCTTCTGCATCGCCCGTTTGGTGAACTCGTCCGTGTTGACGATGATCTCCGCGCCGCGCGGTACGTCCCCGATGTTCGCCTTCAGAGCGGCCGGGTTCATGGCGACCAGCACATTGGGGGCGTCGCCCGGGGTGAGGATGTCGTGGTCGGCGAAGTGCAGCTGGAAGCTGGAGACACCCGGGAGGGTGCCGGCGGGGGCGCGGATCTCGGCGGGGAAGTTCGGCAGGGTGGAGAGGTCGTTGCCGAAGGAGGCCGTTTCGGAGGTGAACCGGTCGCCGGTGAGCTGCATCCCGTCACCGGAGTCCCCGGCGAACCGAATGATCACCCGATCGAGTCGGCGGACGTCCTTCGTCCCCGCCGGATTGCGCTGTTCCCTCAGTTCTCCCAGAGCGGCTTCGTCGGCCTGCTCCGCTGGGCTGCTGACCTGGCTGGTCACTGAACTGGACCTCCCTTGAGGCGGCTGTCCGGGAACGGCCGACCCGCCGGCCCTCCCAAGACCAACCCTACGTCGGCGGGGGCGGCCTTCCCTTGCGCGTTCGACTGATCAATCCTGTTTTTCCCACCACCGAACGCCCTGACTTGTCACGATTTACCCGCCCCTGCCGCTTCCCTTGAAGACGCGCACGGTGGGCCGCTGGTTCTCGGTCGATCGCCGGTCGGGGTGCCGGTCGGGGTGCCGGTCGACGATCGACCGGCATCCGGCGAGCACTCTTTCTGACACGGTGTCAGATGGTCATGAATTGAGGTAGGTGAGCACCGCCAGAACCCGGCGGTGGTCCCCGTCGCTCTGGGACAGCCCGAGCTTCAGGAAGATATTGCTGACGTGCTTCTCGACGGCCCCGTCGCTGACGACCAGCTGCCGGGCGATCGCCGAGTTGGTCCGCCCCTCCGCCATCAGCCCCAGCACCTCACGCTCACGCGGCGTGAGCCCGGCCAGCACATCCTGCTTCCGGCTGCGCCCGAGCAACTGCGCGACCACCTCCGGGTCCAGCGCCGTACCGCCCCGGGCCACCCGCACCACCGCGTCCACGAACTCCCGGACCTCGGCCACCCGGTCCTTCAGCAGATATCCGACGCCACGGCTGGACCCCGCGAGCAGTTCGGTGGCGTACCGCTCCTCCACGTACTGGGACAGCACGAGCACCCCCAGCTCCGGATGGTGCTTCCGCAGCTGTACGGCGGCCCGCACGCCCTCGTCGGTGTGCGTCGGCGGCATCCGCACATCGGCGACGACCACGTCCGGCAGGTCTCCCTGCGCCGCGAACTCCGTGATCGTCTTGATCAGGGCGTTCCCGTCCCCGACCCCCGCGACGACGTCATGCCCCCGGTCGGTCAGCAGCCGCGTCAACCCCTCCCGCAACAGCACCGAATCCTCGGCGATGACCACCCGCACCCTGTCCTCCACGCCTTGTCCCCCCACGACAGCCGTACAACAGCTCCCAGCATCCCAGCATCGGAGCGCCCCACGGAGGGAAACACAGTGACCCGCGCCCCAAAGGGGCGCGGGTCACTGCGCGAACAACCACGACGAAACCGGCACCCGCGCACGCCGAAGGGGCACCCACGGCGAGCAGGCGCCCCGCACAGCCCCGCACAGCCCCGCACAGCCCCGCACAGCCCCGCAGGGACTCGGCAGGGACTCGGCAGGGACTACGCCGCCCGCCAGGGCAACTCCGCCGTCACCCGAGTCGGCCCCCCGGCCGGCGAGTCGACGACGAGGATCCCGTCGACCGCCCCGATCCGCTCGGCGAGCCCCGCCAGCCCGGACCCGGCCCCCGTGTCCGCCCCGCCGACCCCGTCATCGATGACCTGCAACATCAGCCGGTTCTCGACCCTCCACACATCCACGGTCGCCCGGGACGCCCCCGCGTGCTTGCTGACGTTCTGCAGCAGCTCGGACACCGTGAAGTACGCGATGCCCTCGATCGCCGGCACCGGCCGCGCCGGCAGGTCCACCTCCACCACCACCGGCACCGCGCACCGCGAGGCGACCGACGACAGCGCCGCGTCGAGCCCCCGGTCGGTCAGCACGGCCGGGTGGATGCCACGCGCCAGATCCCGCAGCTCCTGGAGCGCGGTCTTGACCTCACCGTGCGCCGAGTCGACCATCACCGCCGCCGCCCGGGGGTCCTCCGCCAGCTTCTCCTTCGCCAGCCCCAGATCCATGGCCAGCGCCACCAGCCGCGCCTGCGCCCCGTCGTGCAGATCCCGCTCGATCCGCCGCAGATCGGCGGCGGCGGTGTCGACGACGACCCCCCGGTCCGACTCCAGCTCCACGACCCGCGCCCCCAGCCGCGACGGCCCGAGCAGCGCGCCCACCATCACCCGGTCGACCGTCGTCAGCCCCCGCACGATCCACGGCGACGCCATCGTGAAGAGCAGCCCCACCAGCGCGGTCACGGTCACCTCGAACGGGTTGTCCAGATACACGGAGTGCGTCTCGTCCCCGTACAGCTGCAACCCGTCCTGCCCGGCCCACACGGGGAACACCCAGAACCACAGCGGATACGTCAGCAGCGCCCACCCGTACGTCCAGAAGGTGATCGCCACCCCGAAGGAGAACACCGACCAGGGGAACTGCACGACCGCGTACAGCAGTTGCCGCCACGACGACCCGCTGCGCAGCACGGCGCCCATCCAGGCCATCGCCCCGCGCCCCTTCGGCCGCAGCGGCTCCGGCGCGGACACCTCCGCCCCGAGCAGCGCCCGCGCCCGCGCCCGCTCCAGCGCGCCGAACCCCCGGCACCCGGCGAGCCCCGCCGCCAGCACCGGCACCCCGAGGAAGGTGATCAGCAGCCCCGCACCGACCGACACCATCGTGATGGCGTACGTGAACAGCATGATCCCGATCGGCAGTCCCAGCAGCACATACCCGAACTCCCGCCAGCTGCGCGCCTCGAACGGCGCCCGCAGCCCGGCCGGCACCCGACGCCGCCGCTCCCCGCCCCAACTCCCGTACCCATGCCCGTACTCCGTGGCCATCACCGTCGCCCGCCTTCGCTGTCCCGCAGTCCCGATGTCGTACCCCCACCTTGCTGGCCCCCGGCCGCCGGAACCATGGAGCGGGTCGGCGTCTCGATAGGGGGGTTTTCCCCACCCTCCGCGCCCCTGGAGCAGGGGGCGCGGCCCCTGCTCCAGGGGCGCGGGGCCGTATCGATATGCGGCTCCGCCGCGTGGGCGCGAGAAGCCCCACGCACCCGCACCCGCCCACACAGAAGGGGCACCCACAACGAGCAGGCGCCCCACAAACACCGCTTCGCGCTACCGCCCACGCCAAGGCAACTCCGCGGTCACCGTCGTAGGCCCCCCCACCGGCGACTCGATCACGAACAACCCATCCACCGCCCCCAACCGCTCCGCCAGCCCGGCGATCCCGCTCCCCCCGTCGAGCCGCGCACCCCCACGCCCGTCGTCCCACACCTGTATCAGCAACCGGTCCTCGGACCGCCACACATCCACCGACGCCGCCTTCGCCCCACTGTGCTTGCTGATGTTCTGCAGCAGCTCGGACACCGTGAAGTACGCGATCCCCTCGATCGCGGCGGCCGGCCGCACCGCCAGATCCACGGTCACCTTCACCGGCGCCGTGCACCGCGAGGCGACCGACGACAGCGCCGCGTCGAGCCCCCGGTCGGTCAGCACCGCCGGATGGATCCCCCGGGCCAGATCCCGCAGCTCCTGAAGGGCGAGCTTCACCTCGCCGTGCGCCTCCTCCACCATCGAGGCGGCGGCGTCGGGGTCCTCCAACAGCTTCTCCTTGGCGAGCCCGAGCCCCATCGCCAGATTCACCAGCCGGGCCTGCGCCCCGTCGTGCAGATCCCGCTCGATCCGCCGCAGATCGGCGGCGGCGGTGTCGACGACGACCCCCCGGTCGGACTCCAACTCCGCGATCCGCCGCTCCAACTCGTCCGACGGAGACAACAGCGACCGCACCATCACCCGGTCCACGTTCGTCAGCCCCCGCACGATGTACGGCAGCACCGGCCACGCCACGAACAACCCCGTGAGGGTGATGACGAACGTCGCGATACCCCACGGCATCCGGATCAGCTCGTACAGCATCGAACGCCAGCCGACCGGATCCTTCACGCTCATCCACACCTGCGCGAAGAACCCCTCCTCCGCCCGCCGCCCGCCCCCACGGAACGGCAGCGGACTCGGCTCGTCCACCCGCGCCCGCAGCAGCGCCCGCGCCCGCATCCGCTCCAGCCGCCCCAACTGCCGCGCCCCCATCAACGCGGCGGCGAGCAGCGGAAACCCGATCACCGTCAACGTGAGGAAGGCACTGGTGAACAGCACCGTCGTCACATACACGAACCCGAGCAGCGCGAGCGGCAGATTCGCCAGCAGATGCGCGATCTCCCGCCAGGTCTGTCCCCCGAACGCGAACCGCGCGGGCGGCAGCGGATCGGAGGGCGTCTGACTGGAGGGCAACGGCCGCCCGTACGGCCGTCCGGTGCCGATCGGGGAGAAGAGGGGTTCGGTCATGTGCCCCAGCCTGCCCGCCCGCCCCCGCCCCGCGCCATGAGGTGGACCGCCCGGCCCCCCTGGGGATAACCCCACCCCCGCGCACGCCGACCTGTGACGGGCTGCTTACGGTCTCTTTAGCAGGGCCTAGACTCCCGTGCGTACAGATCGTCGAACAGCGAAGAGCGAAGTACGTACGGCGTCCGCAGCACATATGTCCGTACGTACGCATCGCCTGGCCAGGGAGCGAGGGACGGACGTGCCGGAACCGACCGTCGTCGTAGCGGCGGAACCGACCGTCGCGGTAGCGGCGGAGTACTTCCAGTCCTACTCGGTGGTCGGACTGCTCGCCGCCGTGGGCGTGCTCTTCGTCGCCGTGGCCTTCGGCGCGGGACGGCTGCTCCGGCCCGAGATCCCGACCCGGGAGAAGCTCCTGACGTACGAGTGCGGCGTCGACCCGGTCGGCGAGGGCTGGGCCCACACCCAGGTCCGCTACTACGTCTACGCGTTCCTCTACGTCATCTTCGCCATCGACTCGATCTTCCTCTTCCCCTGGGCGACGGTCTTCGCCGACCCCGGCTACGGCGCGACCACCCTGGTCGAGATGTTCGTCTTCCTCGGTTTCCTCGCCGTGGGCCTGCTCTACGCATACAAGAAGGGCGTCCTGGCATGGACGTGACGCCGAAAGTGAACCCCCCGGAGCCGGGCGCCCCAAAGCCCGTCCTCCTCCCGGAGCCGAAACGGCTGGGCGCCCTCGCCCGCCTCGCCCCCGAGCCGATGAAGGTGATCCTCAACTGGGGCCGCCGCTACTCCCTCTGGGTCTTCAACTTCGGCCTGGCCTGCTGCGCGATCGAGTTCATCGCCGCGTCCATGGCCCGCCACGACTTCATCCGCCTCGGCGTGATCCCCTTCGCCCCCGGCCCCCGGCAGGCGGACCTCATGGTCGTCTCGGGCACGGTGACGGACAAGATGGCCCCGGCCGTGAAGCGCCTGTACGAACAGATGCCGGAACCGAAGTACGTCATCTCCTTCGGCGCCTGCTCCAACTGCGGCGGCCCCTACTGGGACTCCTACTCCGTCACCAAGGGCGTCGACCAGATCATCCCCGTCGACGTGTACGTCCCCGGCTGCCCGCCCCGCCCCGAGGCCCTTCTCCAGGGCATCCTGAAACTCCAGGAGAAGATCGCCCGGGAGTCGCTGGGGGAGCGGTACGGCACGGGCACCGGCTCCGGCCCGTCGCCGGCGGCGCTGCAGAGCGGCCTGGTGAGGCCCCCGGCGCCCGGCGGCGCGGAAGCGGGTCCGGAAACGGGTCCGGAAACGGGTCCGGAAACCGGTCCGGAAAAGGGGGACGGATGACGACCGGCTGGCTCCCCGCCCCCGCCGAGGAACTCTTCGGCCCCGAGGCCACGGCCGACGAGTCGTACGACGTCCTCACCGTGGACGTCCCGCCCGCCTCCTGGACCGAGGCGCTGCGCACGGCCCGCACCACCCTGGGCTGCACCTATTTCGACTGGCTGAGCGCGGTCGACGAACCGGGCACGGGTTTCCGTGTCGCCGCCCACGTGGTGGCCCTCTCCCCGGTCCGCCGCCTCCTCCTGCGCACGACGATCCCGCACGCCTCCCCGGTCCTCCCGACCGCCGTGGACATCTACGCGGGCGCGGCCTGGCACGAACGCGAGACCCACGAGATGTTCGGCGTCCACTTCGAGGGTCACCCCGGCCTGGACCACCTGCTTCTCCCCGAGAACTTCGAGGGCCACCCCCTCCGCAAGGACTTCGTCCTCGCCGCGCGCGTGGCGAAGGCCTGGCCCGGCGCGAAGGAACCCGGGGAGCCTGCGGCCGGTGCGGGACACGGCGGCCCCAAACGCCGCCAGATGCTCCCACCCGGCGTCCCCGACCCCAACGAATGGGGCCCCCTCAAGGGCCAACTCCCCCAGGCCCCCACCCGCCCCACCCGCTCACCCCGCACAACAGACACCCCCCGCCGCACCCGCTCAGCAACAGAGGGCTCAACAAGCCAGCCACCACCGAGCCGACCGACCACGGGCCCGGCTACGGACACACCGGCTGCTTCACCCTCCCCCCGCCGCGCCCGCACCGCATCGGGAGGCTCGGCGAGCCAGCGCCCCCCCGCCACCGAACCCCCCGCCACCGAACCCCCCGCCACCGAACCCCCCGCCACCGAACCCCCCGCCACCGAAGGCACCGGCATCGAAGGCACCGGCATCGAAGGCACCGGCATCGAAGGCACCGGCATCGAAGGCACCGGCATCGAAGGCACCGGCACCGAAGGCACCGGCACCACCGAGCCCTCGGCGCAGCCGCGCCCCGAGCCCCGCAGCGCGGACGCGCCCTGGCACCACGCCCGACCGGCCTTCGACGAGCCCGGCCCTGAGAGCGAGCCCGGCCCTGAGAGCGAGCCCGAGCCCAAGCCCGAACCCCAGCCCCAGCCCGAGGCTGAACCCGACGCGGGCACCGCCGACGAGCGCACCCCCGAAGACCCGACCACCCCCCGACCCCCCACGGGAGGCACGCGGTGAACGACGCTCTGGACGTCGCCCTGCGACTCCTCATCGTGTTCGTCGTCTTCCTGACCTTCCCCTTGATCATCGGCCAGACCGAGCACAAGGTGATGGCCCACATGCAGGGCCGCCTCGGCCCCATGTACGCCGGCGGTTTCCACGGCTGGGCCCAACTCGTCGCGGACGGCGTCAAGTTCGCGCAGAAGGAAGACATCGTCCCGGCCGGAGCCGACCGCCGCGTCTTCCAGCTCGCCCCGGCCGTCGCCCTCCTCCCGTACCTCCTCGTCCTCCTCGCCATCCCGATCGGCCCGGGTGAGGGCGCCGTCGGCGAGGTCATCGACGCCGGCATCTTCTTCGTCCTCGCCGTCATGGGCGTGGGCGTCCTCGGCTCGCTGATGGCCGGCTGGGCCTCCGCGAACAAGTTCTCCCTCCTCGGCGGCCTCCGTACCGCCGCCCAGCTCCTCGCCTACGAACTCCCGATGCTCCTCACCGCCGCCTCCGTGGCGATGGCGGCCGGCACGGTCTCCCTCGTCGGCATCGTGGACGCCTTCGCGTGGTGGTGGCTCCCCTGGCAGATCGTCGGCGCGATCGTCTTCTTCGTCGCCGGCCTCGCCGAACTCCAGCGCCCCCCGTTCGACATGCCCGTCGCCGACTCGGAGATCATCTTCGGCGCCTACACCGAGTACACCGGCCTTCGCTTCGCGCTGTTCCTCCTCGCCGAGTACGCCGGAATCGTCGTGCTGTGCGGCCTGACCACCGTCCTCTTCCTCGGCGGCTGGCACGGCCCGTGGGGTGCCGAGGGCCTCGGCTGGGTCTGGACCCTGCTGAAGACCGCCGCCCTCGCCTTCGTCGTCATCTGGCTCCGCGTGACCTACCCCCGCCTGCGCGAGGACCAGCTCCAGAAGCTCTCCTGGACCCTCCTCGTCCCCCTCTCCCTCGCCCAGATCGCCCTCACCGGCGTCGTCAAGGTGGTGATCCAGTAGCCATGGCCCCCATCCCCGGCTCCGGCCTAGCCAAGGGCCTGGCCGTCACCCTCCGCACGATGACGAAGAAGACGGTCACCGAGCAGTACCCGGACGTCCAGCCCGAGCTTCCGCCCCGCACCCGTGGTGTCATCGGGCTCTTCGAGGAGAACTGCACGGTCTGCATGCTGTGCGCCCGCGAGTGCCCGGACTGGTGCATCTACATCGACTCCCACAAGGAGACCGTCCCGCCCGCCGCCCCCGGCGGCCGTGAGCGCAGCCGCAACGTCCTCGACCGTTTCGCCATCGACTTCTCCCTCTGCATGTACTGCGGTATCTGCATCGAGGTCTGCCCCTTCGACGCCCTCTTCTGGTCCCCGGAGTTCGAGTACGCCGAGACCGACATCCACGAACTCACCCACGAACGCGACAAGCTCCGCGAGTGGATGTGGACCGTCCCCGCCCCACCGGCCCTCGACCCCGCCGCCGAGGAACCCAAGGAACTGGCCGCCGCCCGCAAGACCGCCGAGAAACTCGCCGCGACCCTGGCCGAGCCGGAGCCGGACACCCCCGAGGGAGCCGACTCATGACCCTCGCCCAGGCACTCCACGAGGCCCCGGCCCAGGCCTCGCACAGCCTCCTCGCCCAGGCACCCCAGGGCTTTCTCTCCCCGACCGGCGTCGAGATCGCCTTCCTCCTCGTCGGTGTGGTCACCCTCGGCGCGGCGATCGTCACCGTCACCACCCGCCAGCTCGTGCACGCCGCCCTCTGGCTGGTGGTGGCCCTCGGCGGCCTCGCCGTCGAATACCTCCTGCTCACCGCCGAGTTCATCGCCTGGGTGCAGGTCCTCATCTACGTCGGTTCCGTCGTCGTCCTCCTCCTCTTCGGACTGATGCTCACCAAGGCCCCCATCGGCCGCTCCCCGGACGCCGACTCCGGCAACCGCTGGGCCGCCCTCACCGTGGCCGTCGCCTCGGCCGCCGCCCTCGTCTGGGTCGTCGTCGACGCCTTCCGCACCACCTGGATCGACCTCGACGGCCCCGCCGCCGGCTCCACGAAGACCACCGGCGAGAGCCTCTTCCAGAACTGGGTCCTCCCCTTCGAGGCCCTCTCCGTCCTCCTCCTGGCGGCCCTGGTCGGCGCGATCGTCCTCTCCCGCAAGGCGAAGGCCGACGCGCTCCCCACAGCCCCCAAGGCCCCCAAGGCCCCCACGGAACCCGAGTCGGCCGAGGGCGGTGCCCGCTGATGCACCTCGCCTACCCCGTCGTCCTCTCCTCCCTCCTCTTCTGCACCGGCCTCTACGGCATCCTCGCCCGCCGCAACGCGATCCTCGTCCTGATGTCCGTCGAGCTGATGCTCAACGCCGTCAACCTCAACCTCGTCGCCTTCGACGTCTGGCTCAGCAGGACCGCCGAGGAGACCCTGCACTCCGGCCAGGCCCTGACCCTGTTCACGATCACCATCGCCGCCGCCGAGATCGGCATCGGCCTGGCGATCGTCCTGGCCGTCCACCGCAATCGCGGCACCGCCGACATCGACAAGCTCCGCGACACCGCCGAGGGCCACGAGCCCGAGTCCGACGGCACCGAAGACCCCGACGAGGCCCAGGGGTCCGGCCGACCCGAGCGGGGCGAGAAGGCTGAGGCCACCGCGTGACCACGACCACCCTCGCCGTCCTCGTCCCCCTCCTCCCGTTCCTCGGCGCCGCCGCCGGTCTGCTCCTCGGCCGCACCGCCCCCGGCTTCGTCCGCCCCCTCGCCGTACTCCCGACCCTGACGGCCTTCGCCCTCACCGTCCTGGTCGCCGTACGCCAGGGCGGCGACGCGGCCGTGGACGCGGCCACCCAGCTCACCCCGACCGGCTCGGTCCCGATCGAACTCGCCCTGTACATCGACGGCTTCGCCGCCCTCGTCGCCGTCCTGGTCGGCCTGGTCGCCACCTGTGTGCAGGTCTACTCGACGGGCTATCTCCGCGACGACCCGCGCTACCCCTCGTACGCCGCCCTCGTCTCCCTCTTCACCTCCGCGATGCTCCTGGTCGTCTACTCCGGCGATCTGATGGTGCTCCTGGTCGGCTGGGAGATCATGGGCATCTGCTCGTACTTCCTGGTCGGCCACTACTGGGAGACCCCGGAGGCCCGTGCCGCCTCCCTGAAGGCCTTCCTGGTCACCAAGCTCGGCGATGTCCCCTTCCTCATCGGTCTGTTCGCCCTCGCCACGGACGCCGGGTCGTTCCGGATCACTCGGATCCTGGCCACCGTCTCCGAAGGCGGCCTGGACCACCCCACGCTGATCGCTCTGCTCCTCCTCGCCGGAGTCGCCGGAAAGTCCGCCCAGTTCCCCCTGCACACCTGGCTCCCCGACGCGATGGCGGGCCCCACGCCCGTCTCCGCGCTGATCCACGCCGCGACGATGGTCGCCGCCGGTGTCTACTTCGTCGCCCGTCTCCTCCCGGTCTTCGCCGCCTCCTCGGCGGCCCTGCTCGTCCTCGCCGTCATGGCCGCGATCACCATGGTCGGCTCGGGTCTCGCCGCGCTCGCCCAGGACGACATCAAGCGCGTCCTCGCCTACTCGACGATCGGCCAGCTCGGCTATATGACCGGCGCCCTCGCCGTCGGCGACAGCGGTCCCGCCGTCTTCCACCTCATCTCCCACGGCGCCTTCAAGGCGCTGCTGTTCCTCGCGGCCGGCGTGATCATCCACGCCGCCGGCACCAACTCGCTGGCCGCCATGTCCCGCATGGGCCATCTGCGCGCCCGCGTCCCCGACGCCTTCTGGACGATGACCGTGGCGCTCCTCGCGCTCGCCGCGATCCCGCCCTTCAGCGGCTTCTTCTCCAAGGAGTCCGTCCTCGGCGCCGCCGAGCACGCCGCCGCCGGCCACGCCCAGCCCGTCCCCGGCGCCGCCGGCTGGACCGTCCTCGTCGCCGGCGTCCTCACGGCCCTGCTCACCGCCGCGTACGCCACCCGCCTGTGGCTGCTCGCCTTCCACGGCAAGGGCGCCGAGGCCCCGGACCACGGCCGCCAGCCCCGCACGATGACCCTCGTGCTCTGGGTGCTCGCCGTCCCCTCCCTCGCCTTCGGCGGGTTCGCGTACGGCAGGCTCCCCGACTGGTTCGACGGCGAAGACCTGGCACCCACCCTCACCACCTCCGTCCTCGGCACGGGCGCCGCCCTGATCGGCGCCCTGACGATGTACGGGGCCTGGCGGACCGCCGGGGCCAGGGCGGCCCGCGTCCCGCTGGGCGCGGTCGCGGCCCACCCCGGGGCGGACGCCGCCACGGTCGAGGCGGAGGCCATCGCGAGCCACACCCCGGCCTACGGCGACGTGGCCTCGGCACCCGACCCGGCGGACCCGGGCCGTCTCCTGCTCGGCCCGCTGCACCGCCATGCCGCCGCCGGCTTCCACCTCGACGCCGTCCACACGGTCCTCTTCGTCCGCCCGGTCCAGGCCGCCGCGAGTCTCGTCCGGTTCCTCGACCGCGAGGTCGTCGACACCTATGTCCACGGCGCGGGCGCCGTGCCCCGCCTGCTGGGCGCGGCCGTACGCAAGGCCCAGACCGGCAACGTCCAGACCTATGTGAGCGCGCTGCTCGCCGGCACCGTCGTCCTGGTGGTCGCCGCCCTCGTCGTCGCCACGGGAGCGTGAGCAGGCGTGATCGATATCAACGAGTCCGTGATGCAGGTCCTTCTGGCGTTGATCGTCGTCGGCCCGCTCCTCGGCGCCGCCGCCGCGCTCCTCCCGGCCCCGCCCGGACTGAAGGGCAAGTCACCCGAGCAGGCCGTGCTCCGCCACGGGATCACCGTGACCGGCGTGATCCTCATCGCCGCGATCGTCCTCGCGCTCGGCTTCGACCACGACCAGCCGTCGAAGACGCAGGCCAGCACGGACATCAGCTGGATCCCGGCGCTCGACGTACGCATCCACCTCGGCATCGACGGCATCTCCCTCCCCCTTCTGGTCCTGACCGCGCTGCTGACCTTCCTCTGCGCGCTCTACTCCTACTTCAAGATGCCGACGGGCCCGTCCCCGAAGGCATTCGTCGCCCTGCTCCTCGTCCTCGAATCCGGCACCCTCGCGACCTTCGCCGTCCTCGATCTGCTGCTGTTCTTCCTCGCGTTCGAGATGGTGCTCATCCCGATGTACTTCCTCATCGCCCGCTGGGGCGGTGAGCAACGCACACAGGCCGCTTGGAAGTTCATCCTCTACACCCTGCTCGGTTCCGTGGTCATGCTGTTGGGCCTGCTCCTGATCGGACTCAGGGCGGGCACATTCGACATGGTGGCACTCGCCACTGACAATCACCCCGAGCTGACCACATCCGTGCAGGTCATCGCCGCTTTGTCCATCGGCGTCGGGCTCGCCGTGAAGACCCCGATGTGGCCGCTGCACAGCTGGCTGCCGGACGCCCACACCGCCGCCCCGACCGTCGGCTCGGTCCTGCTGGCCGGCGTCCTGCTGAAGATGGGCACCTACGGGTTCGTCCGCATCCTGCTGCCGATCACCCCGGACGGGTTCCGCGTCTTCGCGCCCTACCTCGCCGCGTTCGCGGTCGTCGGCATCATCTACGGCTCCCTCGCCTGCCTCGCCCTCGCCCGGCAGGGCGCGAAGGGCGACCTCAAGCGCCTCATCGCGTACTCCTCCGTCGGCCACATGGGCTTCGTCCTCCTCGGCATCGCCACGATGACCCCGACCGGTGTGAACGGCGCCCTCTTCGCCAACATCGCCCACGGCCTCATCACCGGCCTGCTGTTCTTCCTGGTCGGCGCCCTCAAGGACCGCACCGGCACCACCGACCTGGACACCCTCGCGCGGGAGACCGGCGCCGCCCTCTACGGCCGGGCCCCGCGCCTCGGCGGCCTGCTCGCCTTCGCCGCCGTCGCCTCCCTCGGGCTGCCCGGACTCGCCGGGTTCTGGGGCGAGATGCTGGCCCTGTTCGGCGCGTTCGAGCCCGCCGAGGGCCTCAGCCGCCCGGCCTTCCTCACCTTCATGACGATCGCCGCGTTCGGCACCCTCCTC
Source organism: Streptomyces phaeolivaceus (assembly GCF_009184865.1). NCBI lineage: Bacteria > Bacillati > Actinomycetota > Actinomycetes > Kitasatosporales > Streptomycetaceae > Streptomyces > Streptomyces phaeolivaceus. Next base: position 6,528,331 of record NZ_CP045096.1, read on the forward strand.
ACCGCCGCGTACCTCCTGATCGTGGTCCGCCGCGTCTGCATGGGCGCCGCCCCGCAGGAACCGGGGGAGAGTCCGGGCCTCGCCGACGTACAGGCGTACGAGTTCGCGGCCTGGACCCCGCTCGTCGCCCTCACCGTCCTCGCCGGCCTCTGGCCCGCGGCCCTCCTCGGCCTGTCCGACCCGGCCGTGCAGCAGCTCCTCGCAGGAGGCACCCGTTGAGCCCCTTGGCCCAGCCGCCGGTCCACGCCCAGGCCGAGACCCTGGCCCACGCACTGGCCCAGGGCCCGGCGCGGACCCTGGCCGAGTCCGTCGTCCAGTCCGTCGACTGGCTCGCCGTCGCGCCGCCCACGATCGCCGCGGTCGTCGGCCTGGCCGTCCTCGTCGCCGACCTGTTCGTGGGCGACACGAAGAAGACCGTCCTCGGCTGGGCGTCCGTCGCGGGCCTCACCGTCTCGCTCCTGGCCCTGCTGCCGCTCCTGGACGGCGACCGCGCCACCTTCTGCCTGACCGGCGCCCCGGAGGTCTGCAGCTACACCGCCGACCGTTTCACCCTCGTCGTCCAGTTCCTCGTCCTCGGCGGCGCACTCCTCGCCGCCCTGCTGTCGATGACGGCCCTGAACGACGAGAAGCAGACCCTGCCCGCGGGCGAGTTCTGGTTCCTGCTGCTGTCGTCCGCGGCCGGCGCCGCCCTGCTGCCCGCCTCCCGCGACCTCGCCACCCTGATCGTCGCCCTGGAGGTCGCCTCCCTGCCCGCCTTCGCCCTCGTCGGCATCCGGCTCGGCGACCGGCGGTCCTCCGAAGCGGCCCTGAAGTTCTTCCTGTCGTCCGTCGCCGCGACCGCCGTCAGCCTCCTCGGCATCAGCTTCCTCTACGCCACCACCGGCACCCTCTACCTCACCGAGATCGCCGACCGGATCCAGGACGTCGACGGCCAGTTCCACACCCTCACCCAGGCCGGTGTCGTCCTCACCCTCATCGGCTTCGCCTTCAAGACGGCCGCCGTCCCGTTCCACTTCTGGGTCCCCGACACCTATGTGGGCGCCCCCCTGCCGGTGGCCGCCTACCTCTCCGTCGTCGGCAAGGCGGTCGGCTTCTCCGGGCTGATCCTGATCACCGTCGTCGCCCTCCCGTCGTACGCCGACGTCTGGGGCCCCGCCCTCGCCGCGCTGGCCGCCCTCACCATGACCGTCGGCAACCTCGGCGCCCTGAGACAGCGCTCCACGCGCGCGTACAGCGCGGTCCGGCTGCTCGCCTGGTCCTCCGTCGGCCAGGCCGGCTACCTCCTCGTACCGATCGCGGCCGCCGCGTACGCCGACGACGCCGCCGACGCCGAGAGGGCCATCGGCGCCACCGTGGCGTACGCCCTGATGTACGCGGCGGTGAACCTCGGCGCCTTCGCCGTGGCCGCCCTCGTCGGCCGTACGAAGCCCCTGAACCGGCTCGCCGACTACCGGGGCCTGTACGCGTCGCACCCCCTCGCCGCCCTGCTCCTGGCCTTCTTCCTGCTCTGCCTCGCCGGACTGCCGCCGGGCGTCATCGGCCTGTTCGCGAAGGTCACCGTCTTCTCGGCGGCCGTCGGCGCGGGCCTCGGCTGGCTCGCCGTCGTCATGGCCGTCAACGTCGTGATCGCCCTCTTCTACTACCTCCAGTGGACGGCCCTGCTGTTCCGCGCGCGTGAGGACGCGACCGAGGGCGCAACCGCCGAAGCCCCCGCACCGCACCGCGTGCCCGCGCCCCTCACCGCCGCGCTCGCCCTCACCGGAATCGTCGGCATCGCCCTCTCCGGCGCACCCCAGCTCGTCCTGCGCTTCGCCGACACCGTCCTCTTCTAGACCGCTCTCCTCACCCGGACGGCCCTCCGGCCGGGCCGCGCGCACAAGGGAACTAGTACCCCCCGCCTGGCGTTGACCAGTACGGGAGGGTCCACTGAGAAGTGGAGTCAGCAGCGACAGCAGGCAATGGGTTCCCCCGCCGCACGACTTGGAGGGCGTACCGTGCACCGCCGGCACAACGGGCTCAGGACCGCCGTACTCCTCGGGGGACTGTCCGCACTCATCATCGTCATAGGAAGCCTCTTCGGCCGTACGGGTCTGATCATCGCGGTCGTCGTCGCCCTCGGCACGAACGCGTACGCGTACTGGAACAGCGACAAGCTGGCTCTACGCGCGATGCGCGCGCGCCCGGTGAGCGAGTTCGAGGCCCCGGCGCTCTACCGTATGGTCCGCGAGCTCTCCATGCAGGCCCGCCAGCCCATGCCCCGGCTGTACATCTCCCCGACGGACGCCCCGAACGCCTTCGCGACCGGCCGCAACCCGCGCAACGCGGCCGTGTGCTGCACCGACGGCATCCTCCGCCTGCTCGACGAACGCGAGCTGCGCGGTGTCATCGGCCATGAGCTGAGCCATGTCCACAACCGCGACATCCTGATCTCGTCGGTCGCGGGCGCCCTCGCCTCCGTGATCATGTTCCTGGTGAACTTCGCCTGGCTGATCCCCATCGGCCGCTCGGACGACGACGACGGCCCCGGCCTCCTCGGCATGCTGCTGATCATGATCCTGGGCCCGCTCGCCGCGAGCCTCATCCAGCTCGCGATCAGCCGCTCCCGGGAGTACGAGGCGGACGCCGCCGGCGCCCAGCTCACCGGCGATCCACTTGCGCTCGCCAGTGCCCTTCGCAAACTGGAAACAGGGACCAAGCAGCTTCCGCTGCCCCCGGAGCCCCGGATCGAGACCGCGAGCCACATGATGATCGCGAACCCCTTCCGGCCGGGCCGGGGATTCTCCAGAATGTTCTCGACACACCCGCCGATGGCGGAACGCATCGCCCGACTCGAGAAGATGGCAGGTCGCCCCCAGTGAAGACCATTCTGAACATCATCTGGCTGATCCTCAGCGGCTTCTGGCTCTTCCTCGGCTACCTGTTCGCAGGATTGCTTCTGTGCATCACGATCATCGGTATCCCGTTCGGAATCGCCTCGTTCCGGATCGGCGTCTACGCCCTGTGGCCCTTCGGGTACAGCGCGGTCGAGCGCCGTGACGCGGGCGCGCCGTCCTGCGTGGGCAACATCCTGTGGCTGCTCCTGGCGGGCTGGTGGCTGGCCCTGACCCATATCTTCACCGGCCTGGTCCTCTGCCTGACGATCATCGGCATCCCCTTCGGCATCGCCAACTTCAAGCTCGTCCCGGTCTCCCTGATGCCCCTGGGCCGCGAGATCGTCCGCTCGGACCAGCCGTTCGCCCAGCAGCGCTGGTAGAGCGGCACTCCGGGGGAGGGGCGGGGTGGGGGACACGGAACGGCCGAGATACGTCCTGCTGTCGTACGACGCGGAAGCCGCGTTCCACGGCGAGTACGGCCCCGAGGAGACCTGGGCCTCCTGCACACACACCGAGAACCTCTTCGGCGACCCGCCCCCGGCACCGCGCGGCGGATACGAACTCCTCGGCTGCGCCCCCGAGGCCGCTCTGCGCACGGCCCTCACGCGCGCGCGTGCCGACGGTTCCGCACCGCTCGGCCGCCTCGTTCTGGAGATCCTCGACGAGAGCGGCGAGCCCGTCCACGAGTGGCGCCTGGACGACGTACGCGTCCTCGGCGACCGCCCGAGCCCGGGCGACCCGGCCCTGCGGGACGCCACGGTCGAGGGCGCCCCGCACCCCGACAACCCGTCCGACCACCCGCGCCGCCGCCCCCTGTCCTGGGGCTTCCGGCTCTTCGGCCCCGAGGCCGAACCACGCGGCGCGTGCGAGGACTTGGCGCGCCTCGACGAGGACCCGCCCGAACGCGACGACGACCCCCCGATACGGCTCCTCGGCTGCGCGCCGCGCGGCGCCCTGCGGGCCGCGCTGGACGCGGGCGAGGAGGACCTGGGGCACGCCAAACTGCTGCGGGTCGACGCCCATGGACGTACCGTCCAGGCCGCCGTGGAGGGCGAACTCACCGCGTGGATCCCGTCGGGCCGGGGCCCCGGCCTCGTCGATCTCACCCTCGAACCCTGGTCCGACCGGCCACCGACGGCCGCCGCACAGGTCTGGTCCCTGTGGGACCGGGGCCGCCCCGCGGAACCCAACCTCTGGGCCGGCTGCGACATGGCGGGTCGCGCCTTCTGGCTCCGCACGACCCGCGCCAACCGCGACACGACCGCGCCCGACGCCCCCGCCGGCACCACCTACCACCTCGACGGCCGCCACCTCACCGACGCCGAGGCGTTCTTCTGTGCCCTCGGCGAGGCCGTCAACGGCCCCGGCGGCCACTTCGGCAGCCGCCTCGCCGAGGTCGCCGACGCCCTGCGCGGCGGCTTCGGCGCCACCGCGCCCTTCACCCTGGTCTGGCACGACGCCCCGATCGCCCGCGCCCACCTCGGCCTCTCGCCCCGAGTCGACACCCGCCCGGAGACCTTCGAGGAAGTGATCGCCTTCCTCACCGCGCACCACATCGACGTACGCCTCGCCCGATGAAGGTCCGGGCTCAGCGCCCCCGCCCCGCCCACCACCGCCGTACGCCGTACGCCGCCGCCCCCACTGCCAGCACGGCGGCGCCCGCGCCCACCGACGACACCGGCAGCGCGCACGCCAGCACGGCGCACCCGACGAGCCCGACCGCCGGTACGACCCGTGCGACCGGTGCCGAACTCAGCGTCCAGGCGGACGCGTTGGCGACCGCGTAGTACGTGAGGACGCCGAAGGAGGAGAACCCGATCGCGCCCCGGACGTCGACGGTGGCGGCCAGCACGGCGACCACGGCACCGACGGCCAGCTCGGCCCGGTGCGGCACCTGGAAACGCGGGTGCACGGCGGCCAGGGCCCCCGGCAGATGCCGGTCCCGGGCCATCGCGAGGGTCGTGCGGGAGACGCCCAGGATGAGCGCCAGCAGCGAGCCGAGCGCGGCCACGGCCGCCCCCACCCGCACCACGGGCACCAGCCCCGGCACCCCGGCCGCCCGCACCGCGTCGGCCAGCGGGGCCGAGGCCCGCGCCAGGCCGTCGGCGCCCAGCACCGAGAGCACGGCGACCGCCACGGCCGCGTACACGACCAGCGCGATGCCCAGCGCGAGCGGGATCGCGCGCGGGATGGTCCGCGCCGGATCCCGTACCTCCTCGCCGAGCGTCGCGATCCGCGCGTACCCGGCGAACGCGAAGAACAGCAGCCCGGCCGCCTGGAGCACCCCGCCCACGCCCCCCGACCCTCCGTTGTCCAGCCGCCCGGCGGCGGCCTCGCCGGACCCGAGACAGACGACCACCACGGCGGCGAGCACCGCCAGCACCACGGCCACGATCGCCCGCGTCAGCCAGGCGGCCTTCCGCACGCCGCCGTAGTTCACGGCGGTCAGCGCCACCACCGCCGCCACCGCGACGGCGTGCGCCTGCCCCGGCCACACGTACGCCCCCACGGTCAGCGCCATCGCCGCGCACGAGGCCGTCTTGCCGACGACGAACGACCAGCCGGCCAGGTACCCCCAGAAGTCCCCGAGCCGCTCCCGCCCGTACACATAGGTGCCGCCCGACGCCGGATACACGGCCGCCAGCCGCGCCGACGACATCGCGTTGCAGTACGCCACCACGGCGGCGATCCCGAGCCCGAGCAGCAGCCCCGACCCGGCGGCGCGCGCGGCCGGCCCCGGCGCGGCGAAGATGCCCGCGCCCACCATCGCCCCGAGCCCGACGACCACCGCGTCCCCGACCCCGAGCGACCGGCGCAGTCCCACCGCACCCGATCCGGCCTGTGTCATGCGCCGCACCCTACTGACCACCGCAACCGCCGGCCGTCACCGGAACGTCCACCCCGACAACAAGGCATGAACACAAGGCACGGCAAGCACGCACGGCAAGCACGCACGGCAAGGCGCGTCAGGGTGTGGTGTGGGGGGAAACACAGCCCGGGTGCGGCAGAGGTACGGCACGAAAGGGCAGGTTCACGGAATGAGCATCATCGGCTGGATCGTTCTGGGGCTGTTGGCCGGCGCCATCGCCAAGTTCCTGCTGCCGGGCCGGGACCCGGGCGGCTTCCTCGGCACCACCCTCATCGGCGTCGCGGGCGCCTTCACCGGCGGCTGGATCTCCTCCCGCTGGCTGGACCACCCGATCTCCGAGAACTTCTACGACGGCGCCACCTGGGCCGCCGCGATCGGCGGCTCCCTGGTCCTGCTGATCGCCTACCGCATCCTGTTCGGCCACTCCCGCCGCTGACCGCGAAGGGGGCGGGCCTCCCGGCCGGAACGGAGCCGGGGGACCCGCCCTCTACCCATGGCTCACCTTGCTCACCGGTAGTTGACGAACTGCACCGCGAAGTCGAAGTCCTGGCCCTTGAGCAGGGCGATCACGGTCTGCAGGTCGTCGCGGCTCTTGGAGCTGACGCGCAGCTCGTCGCCCTGGACCTGGGCCTTGACGCCCTTGGGACCCTCGTCGCGGATGATCTTCGCCACCTTCTTGGCGTTCTCCTGGGAGATGCCCTCCTCGATCGACGCGAAGAGCTTGTACTCCTTGCCGGACAGCTGGGGCTCACCCGCGTCCAGCGACTTCAGGGAGATCCCGCGCTTGATCAGCTTGGACTGGAAGACGTCGAGGATGGCCTTCACCCGGTCCTCGGAGTTCGCCTCCATCAGGATCTTCTCGCCGGACCACGAGATCGAGGCGCCGACGCCCTTGAAGTCGTAGCGCTGCGAGATCTCCTTGGCGGCCTGGTTGAGGGCGTTGTCGACCTCCTGCCGCTCGACCTTCGAGACGATGTCGAAACTGGAGTCGGCCATGTCCTGTGGCTCCTTGAAATCGGGGTATCGGGGGGCGACAAGCCTAGCCACACCAGCACCTCCGGGTACTGATCAATCAGGTGGCGGAGCACCCCCGGGCATCAGGTATCGTTTACGTCGTCGCCACGGAGCGCCGCCGAAAAGCGGTTCGAAGGACGACAAAATCCCAGGCGGTGTGCCCGAGTGGCCAATGGGAGCGGACTGTAAATCCGTCGGCTTAGCCTACCCAGGTTCGAATCCTGGCGCCGCCACGTGGATAAAAGGGCCCGTGACCAGCAGGAATGCTGATCGCGGGCCCTTTTGCTTTCCAGGGCGCCCGTGGGGCGTTTCATGGTGGATTGCCCCACTTTGTCTCACCCTGGATCACGTGTTGACCAGCGCGTGTGGGGCATCTGTGGGGCGCCGTGGGTCACTGCCAGCGCTTGAGCGCGTCGTCGATCCGGGCGTTCGCCATGGCGGTGGCTCCGTCCAGGCACTTCGCGTAGACCTTCAACAGGACTGCCACGGAATGCCCGGCACGCCGGGCGACCTCCACCGGGTCGACCCCGGAGTTGAGCCACAGCGAGACGCAGGCGTGGCGAAGATCATAGGGCCGCGCTCCGAGCGGTGACGCGTGCTGCTGCGCGGTGAGCGCCTTCTTCCGCGCCCTCGCCCACACTTCGCCGTACCCGCTCTCCTGCACGAGCCCGCCGCGTGCCGTGCGGAAGAGCCGGCCGTCCGGTGCCACGCCGTGGGCTTGGACGTGCTCCCGGAGCATGGCGGTGAAGTGCGGCGGGATGGGGACGTGCCGGATCTCGCGCTCCGCCCGCCACTTGAGGCCGCGTTCGTCGTGGGGTTGCCCGGAGTCGGTCCACCCTCGCCCGACTCGCGGGCGGGAGCCGTCCAGGTGCAGGGTGCCCCAACCGGACAGGGGAAGTTCGCAGTTCTCGTGCCGGAGCCAGACAGCTTCTGCGGGACGCAGGCCAGCGTGATACAGGCACCCGAAGAACGCTTTCAGGTGCTCGCCACGGGTGCCTTGCTTCTCCACCGCGTCCAACAGCGTCCGGGCCTGCCGGGGGTTGACGACACAGCCGGGGTCGACCTCTTCGCCGGTCGGCGGGATCACCCACTGAACCTGGGGGAGCGGGTTGTGGGGGAGCCGCCGGGCCTCCACGGCGTAGCCCAGGGCGTTGTGGAAGACGGCGCGCTTGCGCTTCACCACGGACGCGGCGGCCTTCTTGCCGTCCAGGCGCTGGGTGAAGGCAGTCAGCACCTTGCGCATGACGATCGGGTCATCCATGGCACTGACGGGCATGGCGTTGCGTTCCACCCACGCCAGGATGCGGACGACTTCCGCCGGGTGGTCGTCCGTCCAGCGGTTGAAGTTGAAGGCCCAGCTATAGAGGGCGCTGCGTAGCTCCCGCGTGTCGGGCATGCCGCGACGGCTGGTCACCAGTGCAGGCGTGGCAGTGGCCAAGGTGTCGGCGAGGCCCGTCCGGGTCTTCGCGGGCGCGGCCGGCCACTTCATCTCGATGTAGTCGCGCGCGTGCTGGTACCAACTCACGTCGTTTCGCTGCCGGAGCTCCCGGACCGGTACGCCGGTCGCTTCGTCGAACGGCTCCCCGGCGTTGACGGCGGTGAGGAGTTCCGCGCGTCGACTATCGGCGAGGGTCTTGGTTCCGAACGTCTGAGAGTGCGGGGTGTCGCCTACCTTCCACCGCAGCTCCGCTGAGGTCTGGCCCCGGTCCTTTCGCTGACGGACGGCCCAGATTCGAACGGTGTACGTGCTTCCCACAGGGGTCCTTTCACTGGAACGGGCCCGCCGTGTGGCGGGCCCGTTGTCGAGCTGTCATTGGTCGGTGGCGGTCAGCAGGCGGCGCGTTCGAGGTTGTCCCACCACGCGTCGAGGTCGGCGCGGCGGCAACGGATGTGCCCGTTGGGCAGCTTGACGAGCTTGGGGGCCTTGCCACGGGCGCGCATGCGGTAGAAGGCGGCGCGGCTCATCTCGATCTCTTCGAGGACTTCGGGGAGCTTGAGCATCTTGGGGCGAGCCATTGTTGCGACTCCTCGTCTTGGCCTTCTGGGGGATCCGCAACATCCGCCACGCCGCAACATTGCTGGTCAGCGGCTTGAATCTGTGGCGGATGCCGTTTCTGTTGCGGATAGGTGCTGCCGCGCGGCGGGCCCGGCAGCACCTATGGAGTGGGCGGCGTTAGCCGACGCTGCGGAGGGTGCGTGTGTCGGATTCGGCGAACATGTGGCGGGTCTCGGATGAGCCTTCCGCCACAGATTCACCCGCGTTGACCTGCGGTGTTGCGGGTGTTGCGGATGTTGCGGATTTCTGGGGGTCGGGGCGGCAGTAGCGGTTCCATGCGTCGGTGAGGTCTTCGGCGTAGTAGCCCTTGGGCGTGGTGCTGCCGACCCGGATGCCCTTGGGCTTGATCGGGGTGTTGTCGGGGCGCACGTACTGGCTCAGGAGCTTGGACAGCCGGCGGGCGGTGAGCGGCTTGATGGCCTGTCCGTCCTCGCTCATGTCGGCCCATGGGGCGTCGTCGAGGGAGAGGAGGACTTCGAGGATGGCTGCGGTGGGCATCTTGTCCACGCCGCAGAACACCTTGTCGCGCAGGTCTGTCAACAGCCGTACGCCGAGGGAGGCTTCGTCGTTGCTGCTCGCGGACTTGATGAGTTCGGTGCACGCTGCTCGGGCCCGTGCGGGCCAGTGACCGCCGGCGGCGTCCGCGACGGCGAGCAGCGGTTCCCACACGTCTGCCGGCCGGTCGGTGACGCCCTCGGGCATCTCGGGCCAGGCTTCGGAGATCTGGTCGTGAATGGTGGCTGTCCAGTCTGCGAGCCGGTCCCGCAGGACGTGACCTTGCTTCTCGTGGACGCGGCGCCGGTAGGGCTCGCACTTCTCGTTGGGTGCCTTCTTCCGCATGCGGATGATGACCGACCTGGTCAGGATCGTGTCCGGCAGCGTGCCGAGTCCGGCCATGGCGACCGCGCAGAACGAGGGGAAGAAGCCTGCTTTCTGGTCGGATCCGTCTCCGACGCAGCGCAGGGACTTGGCGCCGCGCCGGTAGCCGGAGTTGAGGAACCCGCGTACTTCCTCGTTCCCGCCCGCCTTGGGGCCGAATACGGTGTCGATCTCGTCGAAGAGGAGGGTGGGTGTGCCCTCGTCTGCGGAGACGAGCCGGAAGAGGGCGTTGGCGGAGGCGTTGACGGTGGTCGCCGCGCGGGGGGTGAGGGTCTCGATGATCTCCAGTGCCCGCGACTTCCCCGATCCCGGTTCGGGGCTGAGGAAGGCGATGCGGGCGGTGCCGTCGAGGGCGTCCATCAGGTGGGCGTGCGCGTCCCACAAAGCTACGGCGGTGTAGGCGTGTTCGGTGGGGAAGACGTTGAAGCGGCGGTGGAAGGCTTCGACCTCGTCGAGCAGCGCGGCCCCGTCGATGGCGGGGGTGGTGGGGGTCGGGTCGGTCATGCGGCGGCCCTTCCTTCCTGGGTGGTGCGGAGCGGGCAGGTGTCGCGGTGGGAGTCGTGATCGGCGGCGAGTGCGAGCACGCGGCGGATGCCGACAGCGGACCGATCGCGCCCACAGGCGCACCACGACGTGGCGGTGGGGACGGCGCCGCGACCGGGCGCACTGATGTGCAGCCACGCGATGGCGCGGCGCCCATCGTCGCCATGGTGGTCAGTACCAAGGGCAGTTCGGACGCCCTTGCGGGCGGCGCCTTTCGGCTCGCCCACGGCCGTCGTGTCCACAGGCTGTGGAGCGGCGACCGGCCGACAGGTGGTGTCGGGGAGGCTCTTAGTAGGCGGAGGGTTGGTCATGCCGCTCGCCTGCCGGCCGTGTTGTGGGCGATCGACCAGTCCAGTCCGCGCGTGATCACGTCGTCGTAGTAGCGGGGGGACTGGGTGGCGTTGCCCGATGCCGCCCTACTAAGAGCCTGCTCGACCTCGCCGCGGTCGAGGTCGCCGGACGCGATCAGCCGACCGAGTGCGCGGGCGGCCCGCAGCAGGGTGGCGTTACGGGTGCCGTCGGCGGCGGTGGCGACGTTGTGCGTCTCGCCGCGCAGCGCGGCGGCGGCGTACCCGCCCGCCCGTGTGGTGAGCGGCACGGACACGTCCCGTGCCGGACGCTGCGGGGGCTTGAGCGCGTCGTGCAGCCACGCGGGCAGCGGGACGGGCGGGCGGTCGTCGAGGACGGTGTACGCGCCGGCGGGGGTGGTGCTCGCGGCGGCGACGACGTAGCCGCCCCAGCCACGGGTGTCGATCTTCTTCGCGAGCCGTCCGGCGGTGTTGTGCAGCCGGACGCCGGCGGGCTGGGTGAAGTACAGGTGTTCCCCGCCGCGCGCGGTCCGCACCCGGTAGGTGGTGGGGACGGCGTGTCCGGCGCGCTCGCAGAGCGCCGCAAAGGAAGTCGCGCCGTCAGGCGTTCCTTTCGGCTCTTGCGGTTTGAGCGTGTCGAGGTCCACCACGAGCAGCCCGGCCGGGCCGGTCGCGATACCGACGTTGTACGACTGCTGTGCCCACGCGGCTGCCAGCAACTCGGGATCGGTGGTGGCGCGCTGCTCGGGGGTCTTGTGTCCGTCGGTGCAGCGGCCGGTGGCGGGGCAGTGCTTCTGCGCGTGGCCGGCGGGCCGTTTGTCGTGTGGGCGTAGGGGGATGACGGGCCAGCCGCGCGCGGCTGTGTCCAGTGCCGCGCGGAGCAGCGCGGACCGGGGGTCATGGGTCATGCTGGATTCCTCCAACAGGTCTGTTGCGGACTGGTTGGCAAGGGCGGCCCCGGTTTCTTTGGCGAGATGTGGGGGCCGCCCTTGGCGTGGCTAGGTGTTCTTGGTCCGGGCGAGTCGCAGGGTGATGCCGCCGATCCCGATGGGTCCGGCGGCGCCCGCGATGACGGTGGCGGTGTGGGCGGCGGCGTCGAGCAGGAAGCAGAGCGCGGCGACCAGTCCCCAGCCGCCCGCGACCGTCGCGCCGGCGATGGCGAAGGGGATGAGCAGGCGCCGCCACGGGACGCCGGGCGGGGTGGTGCCGTTGACGACGATGACGACCGGCTGTCCGGTGGCTTGTGCGCGGTTCCAGTCGTCGGCGGGTATGTGCGGGGCCAGGTGGCCGGGCGTGTGGTGGTTCATCGGTGCTCCCTTGGGGTGTGCTGCGGGCCCGCGCCGGGAGGCGGCGCGGGCCCGCAGGGTGGGAGTGCTCGGGGTGTTCGGCTTGTCGCGTTGCTTGTCGTCCTTGCTTGTCGTCCTTGCTTGTCGTGCGGCTTGTCGCCTGTCTTGTCTTGTCGCTTGTCGCCTCCCAGGTCACAAGCCGTTTCCGGGCTTCCGGGACCGGGGAACCGGTGTGTCTTGGGGGCGTGCCGACAGGCGACAAGTGATCAGTTGTCGGGGGCGTGGTCGCGGTGGACGTAGCGGGCTTTGGTGCCCTCTCCGATGCGGACGGCGGTGCCGTCCTTGCTCCAGTCCTTGAGCCAGCCGACGACCGTCTGCCGGTTGGTGCCGTACTCGTCGGCGAGGGCGCGGGCGATGGCGGACGCTCCGGTGCCGTCGGTGTCGGCGGCGAGCAGCAGCGCGAGCGCCGCCTGTTGCGCGGGGCTGTCCTGCTCGCCCCGCAGCGCCGACAGGTTCAACCCGCCCGCCGCCGGGGGCTGTTCGGTGGCGGGGGTGTTCGGGTCGGAGGTGGTGGCGAACTGGGCGTCGATCTCGGCCCTGAACCGGGCCAGCAACTCGTCTTCCGGCGAGACGTGCTCCGCCTCCCGCCCGCTGAGCGCGGACAGGCGCAGACCCGGCACCGATCCGGACCCCGAGGACCGGTCGGCGTGGTCGTCGGGGGTGTGGGCGTGCATCCAGGCGGTGCGGGCGGTGTCCCAGCGGCGGGCGTAGGCGGGCCCGGCGGCCCTGGCGGAGATCTCGTCGAGGCGGGGGTGCCGGTCGGAGGTGGCGGCGGTGATCTCCCGGATCTGGTTGGGCAGGATCCGCCACGCCTTGAACAGCCCGGCCGGAGACTCCGGCGTGCCCATGAACCCGGCCCCCTTGTACGGCGCCTGTTCCACCCGCAGACCCCTGCGGCCGGGGAAGAGCTTGCCCAGGTCCATGCCCTCGGTCTCCCCGCCGGTGAGCGCGACGCGTACCTTGCCCTCGCGGCGGATCATCAGGTTGCCCAGCACGCTGCCGGTTGCCCCGAGCGCGGTCAGCACGGTGCGCACGCCCATGGCGCGGAGCATCCGGATGACTTCCAGGATCTTCTTCGCGAGTTCCTTCATCTGCCGGTCGGTGCTGACGAGGATTTCGGCGCCCTCGTCGATCACCAGCAGGATCTGGGGAATCTTCGCGCTGACCGGGAGGAGATCGGTGTTCGCCCTGGCCAGCAGATCCTGGTACGCCTTCTTGCGGTGCAGGCCGACGGCGAGCGCGGCGTCGAGCATGGTGAGGGCTTCCTCGTGCGTTCCGGCGAGCCAGTCGATACCGGGCCGCACCGGCTTGCCGTCCTCCCCCTTGACCTCCCCTTTCAGCGCGGGCAGGACCCAGGGGAGGCCGGCGGATCCGGCGTTGAGGTCGATGACCCAGGTGAGGACGTCCTCGGCGCGGGCGAACCCGGCCAGGATCGTGTGGACCATGTTCGTCTTGCCCGATCCGGTCGGTCCGACGACCAGCGCGCACTGCTCGCGCAGGTAGGCGGAGACGGTCTCGCCGTTGGTCCGCACCCCCCACGGCAGACCCGTCAGCACGGACAGGGTGCCGTAGTCGTCGGGGTAGGGGCAGTCGTCCTTGAGGACGTTGACGGTGGTCACGTCCAGGATGGTGCGGCCCTGGTGGACACCGGGCCCGGCGGTCGCGGTGCAGCCGTGCGGCAGCTTCGCATCCGCCGACAGGGCTACCGAGTGCTGGGCGATGCGGTCGTAGGTGATGCCGCCCTGGGGTTCGAGGTCGAGGGAGTACCCGGCCCCGGTCTCCCACTGCTCCACCCCGAGCACCCGCACGGTGATGCGGCAGATCCGCTTGATCCGCTCGATCCATTCGGCGGCGATCTCGCGCCGCTCTGCGGACAACTCGGCCATGAGCTGGCGCTGTTCGACGGCGAGCGCCTCCTCCTCGCGCGCTTCCTCGTACAGGGCGGCGGAGCGGGCGGCGGCGCCGATCCCGACCCCGATGGCGGCCAGCGATCCGAGGGCGGCCCAGGTCAGCGGGCCGTGGGTCATGGCCCACGTCGTCCACCCCGCCCCGACGAGCCAGGACGCGGCGCGGGTGGCCAGCGTGCGGCCGGCGTTGCGCACCCGCAGACCGGCCACGGTGTGACCGAGAGCGCCGGCGGCGCCGACGGCGAGCGCCCAGCCGGGCGGCATGGCGGTCGCGGCGCCGGTGGTGGCGACGGCGAAGGCTCCGGTGGTGGCGGACAGAGCGCCGGTCACGGGTCCGTGACCGGCCGCCCAGTCCAGCACCGGACCACTGCTGACGTGCTGCTTCTTCTTCGCGGTGGCGGTGCTGCTCATGATTAGACGTTCCAGCCCTTCTCGGCCTCGGGTCCGTTGCGGGGGTCCTCGTGACGGGCGATGTCCTGCTCGTGTGCCTGCCGGAACAGCGGCCCCATGTCCTCCGCGACCGCGACGGAGGCCATCACGGCGCCGTAGATGTCGTTGAAGCCGCCCGCGACTTCCTTCTCCAGCGGGAACTCCGAGTCGGAGCGCTCCGCGAGGATCTTCATCACGTTCGCGACGGACGTGAGCGCGGCCGGGAGTCCCTCGACCATGGCCAGGATCTCCATGGCGTTCTCGGGGGCGTATGCGGTGGCGGCCTGCTCCATCTCCTCGGCCGCCTCTTCGAACCGGAAACCGGACACGTGCTCTCCTTCACTGACCTTCGATGTTGCGGGGGTGGGAACGTTCGCGGCCGGTCGCTCGACGGTGTCGGCGATCTGGCCGGTGCCGTCCTCGGCGGCCTCCGCGTCGGCGGCGGCCTCCTCCTCGCGCAGCTGCTCGCGGGTGGCTTCGTCCCGCGCCGTACGCTGCTCGGCGGCGGTGAGGACCATCCGCCGGTACAGACGGCGACCGGGATACATCAGCCACGGCAGCGCGAACTTCCGCCCGATCGGCGTGCTGATCAACCCGAGCAGACCGGCGGGGAGAGCGAGCAGCGCGGCGAGCAGCCGACGGCCCTGGAAGCGGGCCGCCGACCGACGCAGCGCGCGGCGAGCGGCCTTGCGAGCCGGGGCCTTGCGGAGGATGGCGCGCCGCCCGGCCACGGTGGCGCCGGTCTTCGCGTCGCGCCGGCCACGGGCCTTGGCGACCGCAGCATCCCGCGCGGCCCGTGACCTGCGGATGGCACCGCCCGCCAGCCGCCCGGCCAGCCCCGCCCGCTTGCCCGAACGGGCCATGCCAGCAGCGGACTTGGCGTTGCGGCGGGCGTCGGCGACCGCGCGGCGCGCTGTGGTGGTCTGCGCCCGCTGTCCGGCGCGCGAACCGGCGGCGGCCCTCTGCGCGGCGCGCAGCGCCTTGACCTGCCCGGCCCTGCCCGCTGCCTTCGACACGCCGCCAACTCCGCGCTTGGCGGGGCTGTTGCCGGGCCTGCTGCGGGTCTTCCCGCCGGTCGCGGTACCAGCGTGACCGGCGGCGGGGCCGGTGGTGCGGCGGGACTGGCCGGGCGCCTTGCCCGACCGGCCACCGGCCCCACCGGCACGACCACCGGCCGAACGACCACCCGCACCACGGGTGCCGGTACCGCCACTTCGCAGACCCGCGCTACGGGCAGCGGCGTTGCGGCCTGCCGTGCGGGCGGCGGCCCGGCGTCCCTCGCGGCGCGGGTTGGGGGTGCGGGAGCGGGCGGCGGCGAGCGTGCCGAGGACGACCATGCCGGTCGCGGCCACCATCGCGGCGACCGGCCCGCCGACCAGAGAGGCGGCGGCGACGGTACCCACCGTGCTGTTCGCCCCGGACAGGGCCAGCGGGACGATGGGCCAGCCGCCGGGGGTGTGCTCCACCTCCCGCGCCACCGGCGTCGCGGTGGGCGGGGTGTCGGGCGGCGGCGGGTCTGTAGTGGCCGGTACCGGCTGAACGGCTACCGGCTCCGTGCTGAGTTCCGTCATGCTGAGAGCACTCCTTAGGGGAGTAGGGCCCGGCCGAAGCTGTAGGAGGCACGCGGCCGGGCCTGCTGACCTGGGACGTTCACGCGGCGCGCTGTTCGTCTTCCGGGTAGGCGCACGGCACGCACACCCCCAGCGAGCTGGGGATGACGTAACCGGCGTCGGTGCGGCACTGCGGGCAGGTACGGCGGGCGGCATTCGCCTTGTCCAGCGCCGCCCACTTCGCCGGCGTCATCGGCCGCACCGGCTTGGCCTGCTCGATCTCGTAGAGGTAGGCGACCAGCGGGGGACGGCGACGGCGGGGGCGTTCGATCTGCGCCACCACGTCCTGACCACCCGGCCGCAGCCCCTGCGCGCGGAGCTGACGGCGGGTGGCCAACCTGTCCGGCGCCAGACGCCAGACGTAGACCGGTATCGCGCCCATCAGCCGGTCGCGATCGACAGTTCAGCGCCGCCGGTGCCGGGGTCGCGCAGTTCGGCGAACCGGGCGGAGACCCAGCCGACCGACCAGCCGCACAGGTCCGCCGCCCGCCGCACGGACACACCCTCGGCCACGGCGGCGGCGACGATCCGCCGGGCGCGGTCCTCGTCCACCTTGGTGTTCACGGGTGGGCCGTCCAGCAGCGCGGCGTGTTCACGGCGGGCCGCTTCCTCGCGCTCCCGGCGGTCGGCTTCCGCCTGCCGGGCAGCCTCGTGTTCACGCTCGCGTTCACGGCGTTCACGGATCCGCTCGGCGTGTTCACGCTCCTGCTCACGCTGTTCACGGACCTGTTCACGGCGCTCGCGCTCCACCCGCTCCGCCACCTCGCGGGCGGCCTGGTGTTCGCGTTCCTCCCGACGCTCGCGTTCGGCGCGTTCGGCCGTCTCGCGGGCGAGAGCGGCCTCATGTTCACGCTGTTCACGCGCCATCACGGCGGCGTGCTCGCGCTCCTCACGCACCTGCCGCAGCCGGGCCTCCTCCCGCTCCCGCGCCACCTGCTCGCGCCGCTCGGTCTCCGCCTGCCGGCGGGTCTCCAGCTCTGTGACGGCGGTGGTGATGGCCCGGCGGTAGGCGAGGCTGGTCTCCGCCGTGACGATCAGCAACAGCGGAGCGACCGCGTGGACCGCCACCCCGACCAGGTCTTTCTTCAACGCGGAGTCGGCGACGTTCAGCGCGAGAGTCATCCCGCCGGTCATCCACCGCAGCGCCACCGACCACCGGCCCCCATGCCCACCCAGCCGGGCCAGGATCGAGTCCAGGCGCACGACGATCACGACCGCAGCGTCCACGACGACGGGCAGGATCGGTGCCGTCCACACCCACGCGGGCGGAGTGTGCGCGGCCATCAGCGGGGTCACGGTGAGGACCGAGTACAGCATGGCCCCGGCCACGATCAGCCACGTGCCCACCGACAGCGCCCGCTCCGCTGAACGGATCTGAACACTGTTCACGGCGTGCACGACTCACCCCCCGACACGGTCGTGCCGAGCATCCGCCACGTCACCTGATGCGCGGGACGGGCCGACACCGGCACCCAGCCGGACGGGTCCGCGCCGTGCGCGGCGGCGTGCTCCTCGGCGTCGTGAACACTGGCGTGAACGCTGTGAACCTCACCGAAGTGCAGCAACAGAACCACCGACCGGCCCGCCAACGGCGCGGCCTCAGCCGCCGCGAGATCGGTGTGCGCCTGCTTCAAAGCGGCCTCGATCTCGCCCACCTGCTCCCGCAGGATCGACGCGTCGCTCTCCGCCGACTCGGCGCGCGCGGTCAGCTCCCACACCTGCCGGACATACTCACCGAAGGCGGCATCCGCCTGCCCCCGCGTCTCGCGGGCATGAGCACGGGCCCCGTCGGCGTCCGCGCGCAGTCGGCGCAGCAGGCCGACGGTGGCGATGCGGATCATGCCGCACCCCCCGCCGGCACCGGGGCGGGCACGGGGGCGGTGACGTCGCCGTAGCCGGTCAGCACCACCACGGCACCCGCGTAGTCACCGGACACCGTCAGCACCCGCGTACGAGCACCGTTCTGCTCCCGGTACTCCACGGCATCCGGGGCGATTCCCACGGCCTCCCGCCACGCCTCGAAGTCGTTCAGGTCGTTGTGGAACCGCAGTTCCAACCGGTCGGGGTAGATCGGGGACACCTGCACGTCCGGCACCGGCAGGTGACCGAAGTCGGTGACCAGCAGCCGCAGCGCCCGCAGCGGAGCGGCAAGGCCGTCCAGCGTCAGGATCTCGCTCACGCGGCCACGTCCGTCCCGGCCACGGCCTGGTTGGTCAGGTCACGGCGGACAGCGAGCACCTTGCGCCGCGCCCGCCGCAGACGGCGACCGTCCAGCGCGGTGACCGGCCGGTCGAGCAGGCTGATCCGCACGTCCAGCAACTCGACCTCCGCCTCGATCAGCGGCATCTCACCCTCGATCGCGTCCAACTCGGCAGCCGTCGGACCGCCGTCGAACTCGTCACGGGTAACAGCTACCTGAACAGCACCGATGTGCTTCATGGGTCGTGGTTCCTCTCAGGGGTGAACGGCCCGAACAGCACCCCCGGAGTTGGCCCTCCGGGGGTGCGCGCCGTTTGAAGTCGGACGATCCGGCTCCCCACGCCCCCGCCCGTACGACCAGCACGCCAAGCGCGGTCGGACGGACGGGAGAGGCAGCCGGCCGCAGCGCACGAAGCGCCGCGAACCAGAAAGGACCGAACTACCGCGTGACGCCGTCGGCCGGTCCGTACCGGCGGCGCTGGATATGTCGTCGGTACACACCGACCTCCCGCAGAACGCAGGGACACGGCTTTCGCCGGTCCACCGTTGCCACGGCGGACCGGCCCCGAGCCGGGGGAATCGGGCGCGTCATCGTCACTGCTCTGACGCCAGCAGGGCGGCGCGTACCAGGTGGCGCACCCAGGGCTGACCTCCCGTGGGGGAGGGATGATCCCGAGGAGCGTTCTCCAGAGCTGACACGCGGGAAAAGTTGGCCGCCGGCGAACCTCACCCGGTCGCCACGGGGACGGGGACTCACACCCCGTCGATCTAGACACCCTGTTGAGTTCTCAACCAGCCGACGCTGCCTTCGTACTGACCCCTGCGGGCTTTCCTCCGGGCGTTCTCGCGCACCGTGAACCGGAACCAGTTCGGTGAACTGGTGCGCACCAGAAGAATGCATCTGGTGCGCACCAGAAGTCAAGGTGGTTCGCCGTACTGAGTGGCGGTCACCCCTCGCGGTGCACCTCAAGAAGACCTCTCGAAGGGGTCGTTGCGGCAGCCAACTAACCCTCATGAACAGTCAGTTAGGGTCTGGTGTTAACCCCTGTTGACCTGCTGCGATGTGAGGCACCATGGGGTGAAGGCAACGGGACCGAGACGCTGGACGGGGTGCCTAGTGAGCGCAGAATCAGGACTGCGGAACGCGCGGAAGGCGCGCGGCTGGTCTCAGGAGCGGCTGATCCGCGAGATCGAGCAGTACGCCCGACGGAGCCTCACCGACGTTGCCTCAACGGCGAGTCTGCGGGTGTACGTGTCTGAGTGGGAGAACGGCCGGCGCTCGATCTCAGACCGCTACGCGGCGGTCCTGCGCAACCTTCTCGGCGTGACCGACACCGAACTGAGGGGCGCACCCCAGAAGTCGACGCTCCCCACGGCCGACGGCTACGACGACCTACTCAGCCGGATCGATTCCGCGAGCAGCGTCAGCGCGTCCATGGTGCAGGCGTTCAACAGCCAGACCGAACTACTCCGCACCATGGACAGGGAGCGAGGCGCGGCGGGTCTCGTCGACCAGATGACGGGACACCTGGCCGCCCTTGAGGACGCGCTCAACTTCGCCGTCCTGCCGACCACGCGTCGCCCCGTGGCGCTCGCCCTCGCCGGAGCGTCCACCCTTGCCGCGTGGCAGGCGATCGACTCGGGGGCGGTCGAACGGGCTTGGCGCCACTACGAGTTGGCCAAGCGCGCCGCACGCGATGCCGAAGCCCCGATGTACCTCGCGCACGCCATGGCAGAGCAGGCGTACGTACTCTGCGACGCCGGACGACCCGCCCTCGGAGTCGACCTCGTGCGCGACGCGCAGCGCACCGTGGGCCAGTCGGCCTCACCGCGGCTTCGGGCATGGCTGCACGCGGCCGAAGCCGAACTGTGTGCCCACGCGGGGATGGCCGACGACTGCAAGCGCGCGTTGGAAGCGGCCACGGACGCGATACCGCCGGGACCGGTCGACCGCGACCCGGACATGCTCAGCATCTTCCTGAACGGCGCTCATCTCGCCCGGTGGCGCGGCAATGTGCTTGGCCTGCTCGGGGACGTAGAGGCCGTGACCAGCCTCTACGGCGCGCTTGAGGTGATGGACCCCACCTTCGTACGAGCGAAGGCAGGGCTCCACACCGATCTCGCGCACGCGCATCTCTCCCGCGCTGAGTACGAGGACGCGAACACCCACCTACGGCAGGCGCGGCTCTTGGCGAGTCGTACGGGATCGGTGAGGCAGCGCCGCCGCGTCGACCTCCTCAGTGAGCGGCTGTGAGCCCCTGCCTGCCCTTGGTCGCCAGGATGTGAAGCAGCGCGACCAGGGTGCCGGACCCCAACAGCTCACCCCGCGCCATGAGCCCTGGAACGTCGGCGAGGGGTACCCACTCGATGTGCCCGGCCTCTTCCAGGTCGGTCGGGTCACCGACCTTTTCGGCCCCGTGGGCTACGAAGATCTCGTGCGGTGAGTCGACCATGCCGACCATGGGCTGATAGCTGACGACGTGCTCAACCCGCTTCGGGCGCCACCCTGTCTCTTCCACGACTTCCCGCAGCGCGGTGTCCGCCGGCGCTTCCCCCTCGTCGACGATGCCGCCGGGCAGCTCCCAACCGAACCGCCCCGGCACGAACCGGTACCGCCACATCATGAGCACGCGGTCCTGGTCGTCGACCACGGCCGTGATGGCGACGTGCTGAAGCTTCACGACGTGGTGCTCGAAGCGCTCAACGCCAGGTGGCTCGACGTCCCACAGTTGGAGCTTGACCCACTGGTTGTCATAGAGGTCGCGCTCACCATGGATGCGCCACGGTTCCAGCCCCTCCGGGGTCTGCACGCTCACGGGGCCCGGCACGCGGTACGCACTCCGGCCCCGTACTTCCAGGGCGCCCTCCGCGACAAGGCGGGCGAGTACCTGCCGGAGCGCGGTCCGGCCGATCCCCAGTTCCTCAGTCAGCGTGCGCTCGGACGGGAACTTGTCGCCGGGGGCGTATGTGCCCTGGTCGAGCCGTTCCCGAAGCGTCTCGTAAACCTTGGTCGTCTTCGGTCCCATCCGCCAAGCACTCCCCGTCGTGAGGTGGTGCAAACCAGCGTAACGGGCATGGGGCACGCTTCCTCCAGGCGTCAGAGAGGCGGACTCCCCGCCCCTCGGAGTGCGCGCGCGTGCCGTCTGTCGACGTACCGCGCGGCGCCTCATGGGGCACCCGTGGGGCAGCGGGGCGCCCACGGGCGGAAAGATGCTGGTCAGAGCATGGATACCGCACGGTCTGTAAATCCGTCGGCTTAGCCTACCCAGGTTCGAATCCTGGCGCCGCCACGTGGAGGGAAGCCCCTTCCGGACTGTGAGAGCAGTTCGGAAGGGGCTTTCTCGTTTCCGGGGCACACTGACCCCATGTCATCGCGTCGCAGAAACTGCCCCGAGTGCCGTCGTGAGATCGCCGTCGTGGCGGGGCGGTTCGCGCGGCACGATCCGCCCGGGGCGAGCGGGGACCTGGTGTCGTGCCCGGGGTCGCGCAGGCCGGCCCAGCTGGGAGCGGCCCAGCCCGCGCTCGACGGTTTCGTCGTCCCCGACTTCCCCGGTCAGCTACCGCTGTTCTGACGGCCTCCGAAGCGACGCGGCGCCGGCCTCAGTTGCCCGCCACCGACTTCACGGCCACGGAGACGGGCGCCGAACCGCTGATCAGCTCCAGGGTCAGACCGGCGGTCGCCGGGGTCTCCAGGAGTTCCGCGAGGACCGCGGCCACGTCGTCGCGCGGGATCGGGCCCCGCCCGGTGGACGCCTCCAGACGCACCAGACCGGTACCGGCGTCGTCGGTCAGCAGCCCGGGGCGCAGGATCGTCCAGTCCAGGTCCAGGCCGCGTACGTACGCGTCGGCCTCGCCCTTCGCCCGCTGGTAGACGTCGAAGACGTCGTCACCCTCGTGGTTCGGGTCCGCGCCCATCGACGAGACGACGATGTGGCGGCGCACGCCCGTCCGGACCGCCGCGTCGGCGAACAGGACCGCCGCCCCGCGGTCGACCGTGTCCTTGCGGGCCGCCCCGCTGCCCGGACCGGCGCCCGCCGCGAACACCGCGGCGTCCGCGCCCTGCAGATGGGCGGCGACCTCCTCGGCGGACGCCGACTCCAGATCGCACAGCACCGGTTCAGCACCGGCCGCGCGCAGCTCGTCCGCGTGTTCGGCGCGGCGGATGATTCCCGCGACCTCGTGACCGCGCGCGGCGAGCAGTCGCTCCAGCCGCAGCGCGATCTGACCATGACCTCCAGCAATGACAATGCGCATGATTCCGACCGTACGCCCGAACGGACGCGTTCGCCGCGCAACCATCCGGCAGTCCCGGGTGTCTCACCCATGTTCGCCTTTTTCGCTTTCTTCGGCGAACGCCGGAATCACGGGGGGAAACCAACACCACCATGCGTATCACCACGCGCAAGACCGTCGTACGTACGTCCATGGAGCGCGCCTCCGCCGCCGGGGCGCCCATGGCCCGCCGGGCCTTCACCGGGGTCGGCTGCGCGGCGGCCGTGCTCGTCACGGTGGCCGCGTGCGGCACCGTCCAGAACCTCACCGCGGGCCAGAAGATCGACGGCGCCGTCGAGCGGCTGGGCGAGCAGAAGTCGCTGGCCTTCGGGATCCGCCTCGACGCCGACCCGGACGACCTCCTCGCGCTGATGGGCGAGGACAGCGAGGAAGTGCCGCCGGAGATGGCGGAGTTCTTCACCGGGCTGCGTATCGACGTGTCCGTCAAGTCGAAGAAGCCGCTGGCCGAGTCCGGTGAGAAGGACATCGCCGGCATGGGCATGAAGGTCTCGGGCGACGACGGCGTGCTCGCCGAGTACCGGGTCGTCGGCGACTACACGTACTACCGCGCCGACATGGAGGCCATGGGCGACGCGATGGGCATGCCGTTCCCGACCGCCGACGAACTCGACGAACTCCCGGAGAGCGAGCAGCACTTGCGGCCCGTCCTGGAGGGCGACTGGGTCAAGGTCAACACGGCCGACCTGAAGGAGGTCGCCGAGGACGCGGGTGCCGGCTCCGGTGCGGGCGGCTCCGACGAGATCGACGCCAAGACGCAGAAGAAGCTCCTCGACGCCGTGCGCAAAGTCGTCGCCCGCGAGGTCGACTTCAAGACCGAGGACGGCAAGGACGGCGCTGAGGTCATCAGCGCCCGCGCCAACTTCCGCGACCTGCTCACCGGCATCGTCGACAAGCTCCAGCCCCTGGAGGGCGAGTTGCCGCCGGGGGCCGAACTCCCCACGGCCAAGGACATGAAGGACGCCCCGAACAAGAACGTCGCCGTCGACTTCACCCTCAAGAACGGCGACCTGACCCGGATCGAGACCGACCTCGCCGCCTTCGCCGACGACCCGAAGGGCGCCAAGGCCCCCCTCGTCCTCACCTTCGGCAAGGCCGGTGACATCAGCGCGCCCAAGGGTGCCTCCGAGATCCCGGTCGACGAGTTCGGCGGCCCCTTCGGCGGCAGCATGCTCGGCGTCTGACCGCACCGGCCGACAGGGCACCTGCTTTCCTTCCGGGCACGCGCGCGTGAAGCACGAGAACCCCACGCGCGCGTGCCCGCACGCCCAGCTCCCGCACGCCCAACTCCCGCACGCCCCACACCCCCTCAGGACGGCTGCCCCCGCCCCTGCCGAGGCAGCTCCGCCGCGCCCGTGGCCGACCCGCAGTACTCCCGCACCGCGCTGGTACGCGCCACCACGCGCCCCCGGTGCACCACGATCCGGCTGTACGCCAGCGACAGCACCCCCGCGAGCCGCGAGCCGCGCACCGCGAGCAGCTCGGCCGGGAAACCGGCCTCCACGCGCACCTCGGGCAGCCCGAGCGCGGCCCGCGCCGCCCCGCTGACCGCGTCGTACGCCTCCTCGGGCCGCAGCCCGTACCGGGACGCAAGCAGAAACGCCGCCTCCAGCGGATCCCCGCGACCGACGGGGTTCGACACGTCCCGCAGCGCCCCGCCGCCCGCCGCGACCCGTACCCCGGCCGCGCGCAACAGCCGTACGGGCGCGGTGCCCCGGCGGTCCACCGCGCCGCAGCCGCCCTGGGGGAGACACACGACGGTCACCCCGGCCGCCGCCAACTGGTCGGCGGCGCGGGAGCGGACCGGGGAGGGGAGCCGGGCGAGCCCGCCGCACGGGCCGAGGGTGACGCCGGGCCGCAGACCGCCCGCGATGGCCGCCAGCCGGGCCAGGCGCGCCGGGTCGTCGCCGTCGGTGTGCAGGTCGACCGGGCAGCCGTACTCGGAGGCGATCTCCAGGACCGCCTCCACATAGCCGGTCGGGTCGGGGTCCAGATCCGGGCAGCCGCCGACCACCGAGGCACCCATCTTCACCGCGTCCCGCAGGATCGCGAGCCCGTCCGCCCCGGCCACCCCGGTCAGCACCCGGGGCATCGCCACCGTCGTCACCTCGACGAGCCCGTCCAGCGACCGCCGCGCCTGGAGCACCGCCGTGAGCGCCTCCAGGCCCTGGACGTCGCCCACGTGGACATGCGAGCGCACCGCCGTCGCACCGTGCCCGAGCTGCAGCAACGCGGCCTCCGTGGCCCGCCGCCGGATGTCCCGGCCGTCGTGGGAGACCGGCCCCTCGTCGTCGGCCGTCAGGGCCGTGTCGCCGTGCGCGTGCGGTTCGACCGGGGCCGGCAGCAGCAGATGGCCGCCGAGATCCACCCGGGTGGCGGGCACCCCGGACGCGGCGGGCCCCACGCCCAGGCTGCCCGCGGTGCCGACCGCCTCGATACGGCCGCCGCCCAGCCGTACGTCCACCACCCGGCCGTCGGTCAGTCGCGCCCCGCACAACAGCAGGGCGCCGGTCCCGTCCGGGCCCGAGGGCGGGCCGGAGGAGAAGGGGGACGGCTGCGGGCGGCTGTCGGGCATCGCGCTCCTGGGGCTACAAGATCACGCAGAGTGAGTCGAGCCTAGGCGGGCCGTCCGTCGTCGTAGCGGAGGAGCGCAATAGTCGTACCGGTGTGGTTCATCTCTCGGCGGGCCGCCGGGAGGACCGGTAACGATGGTGCCCCCGAGACGCGTGGGACCTCGGAAAACAGGTCGGACCAGGGCCTCGGGAGGCCCGCCGAATGATCCCCGCTCGACTCGTGGACGGCCCATGGATGCGGGCCGGGAAACGGATTTGGGCGATCGGCGGTGAGGCGTGTAATGTCTTCATCGCTCGCCCCAATAGCTCAGTCGGCAGAGCGTCTCCATGGTAAGGAGAAGGTCTACGGTTCGATTCCGTATTGGGGCTCTGGTGTGAATGGTTCCCGTCGCGAGGCGGGATCCGATCGCATCACAGCGGTGTAGCTCAGTCGGTAGAGCAAGCGGCTCATAATCGCTGTGTCACCGGTTCAAGTCCGGTCACCGCTACTGACAGTAGCCGATTGCGGGGTCGGTCCTTCGATCGGCTACTCTTCTATGCGTTCAACCCTGTCCCATCCGTTCGTCAAGGAGCACTCACGTGGCTGCCACCGACGTCCGCCCGAAGATCACGCTGGCCTGCGTGGAGTGCAAGGAGCGGAACTACATCACCAAGAAGAACCGGCGTAACAACCCGGACCGACTGGAGATGAAGAAGCACTGCCCGCGTTGCAACGCGCACACCGCGCACCGCGAAACGCGATAAAACAGGCTCGTACACGAGGCCGTCCCCGAGAGATCGGGGGCGGCCTCGCGTCGTTACACCGACCAGTACCGGTCAGTAGAGCAGGAGGTAGCGAGCCATGGCGCTCGACCAGTCCTTCGTGGGGCGTTCCTACCCGCCCACCGACCCCTACGAGGTCGGCCGGGAGAAGATCCGCGAGTTCGCGGAGGCCGTGGGGGACACCAACCCCGCCTACACCGACCCGGAGGCCGCCAAGGCGCTCGGGTACGCCGATGTGATCGCCCCGCCGACCTTCGTGTTCTCGATCACCTTCAAGGCGGCCGGCGAGGTCGTCCAGGACCCGCAGTTGGGCCTCGACTACAGCCGCGTCGTGCACGGCGACCAGAAGTTCGCCCACAAGCGCCCGGTCCGCGCCGGCGACCGGCTCACGGTCACCTCCACCATCGAGGCGATCAAGTCCCTCGCGGGCAACGACATCCTGGACATCCGCGGCGACGTCCACGACGAGACCGGCGAGCACGTCGTGACCGCCTGGACCAAGCTCGTGGCCCGCGCGGCCGAGAAGGCCTGAGGAGACATCAGTGCAGGTGAGGAACCGATGACCGCGAAGATCTCCTACGACGACGTCGAGGTCGGCACCGAACTGCCCGCCCAGAGCTTCGGCGTGACCCGCGCCGACCTCGTCCGGTACGCGGGCGCCTCCGGCGACTTCAACCCGATCCACTGGAACGAGCGGTTCGCCAAGGAGGTCGGCCTCCCCGACGTCATCGCGCACGGCATGTTCACCATGGCCGAGGCGATCCGCGTCGTCACCGACTGGACCGGCGACCCGGGCGCGGTCGTCGAGTACGGCGTCCGCTTCACCAAGCCCGTCGTCGTCCCCGACGACGGGACGGGCGCCACCATCGAGGTCACCGCCAAGATCGGCGCCAAGCTCGACGACCACACCGTC
Organism: Streptomyces phaeolivaceus; assembly: GCF_009184865.1. Classification (NCBI taxonomy): domain Bacteria; kingdom Bacillati; phylum Actinomycetota; class Actinomycetes; order Kitasatosporales; family Streptomycetaceae; genus Streptomyces; species Streptomyces phaeolivaceus. The sequence continues at coordinate 6,554,902 of NZ_CP045096.1, forward strand.
CGCGTCGACCTCACGGCCATGAGCGCCGGCCAGAAGGTCCTGGGCATGTCCCGCGCGGTCGTACGCCTGGCCTGACGGCCCCGGTCCCCCGCCCCTCCACGGCGCGGGGGTCTCGTACTCTTGAGCCCGTGCAGGAACTCCACGACGCCCCCCTCGCCCCGCTGACCACCTTCCGGCTGGGCGGGCCCGCGCGCCGGCTGATCACCGCGACCACCGACGACGAGGTGATCGCCGCCGTCCGCGAGGCCGACGACACCGGCACCCCGCTGCTGCTCATCGGCGGCGGGTCCAACCTCGTCATCGGCGACCAGGGGTTCGCCGGCACCGCGCTGGTCGTCGCCACGAAGGGCTACACGCTCGACGGGACCCGGCTGGAACTGGCCGCCGGCGAGGTGTGGACCGACGCCGTCGCCCGGACCGTCGAGGCCGGGCTCGCCGGAATCGAGTGCCTGGCCGGCATCCCCGGCTCCGCGGGCGCCACCCCGATCCAGAACGTGGGGGCGTACGGCCAGGAGGTCGCCTCCACCATCACCGAGGTCGTCGCCTACGACCGCCGCACCCGCGAGACGGTCACCGTCCCGAACGCCGAGTGCGCCTTCTCGTACCGCCACAGCCGCTTCAAGGACGAACCCGAGCGGTACGTCGTGCTGCGCGTCCGGTTCGAACTGGAGGACGCGGGCGGGCTGTCGGGGCCGGTCAAGTACGCCGAGACGGCCCGCACCCTCGGCGTCGGACCCGGCGACCGCGTCCCCCTCGCCGACGCCCGCGAGACCGTGCTGAAGCTGCGCGCCGGGAAGGGCATGGTCCTCGACGCCGAGGACCACGACACCTGGTCCGCCGGGTCGTTCTTCACCAACCCGATCCTCGACGACGAGGAGTTCGCCGCGTTCCACGCGCGCGTGCGGGAACGGCTCGGCGCCGACGTCACCCCGCCCGCGTACGCCGCCGGCGACGGCCACACCAAGACCTCCGCGGCCTGGCTGATCGACCGGGCCGGCTTCACCAAGGGATACGGCACCGGCCCGGCCCGGATCTCCACCAAGCACACCCTGGCCCTCACCAACCGGGGCGCGGCCACCACGGAAGACCTGCTCACCCTGGCCCGAGAGGTCGTGACCGGGGTCCGCGACGCCTTCGGCATCACCCTGGTCAACGAGCCGGTGACGGTCGGCGTCAGCCTCTAGGCAGCGGGACCGGCCAGCCAGTCGTCCACCCCGGACAGCAGCTTCGCCCGTTCCTTCTCCGGGGCCGCCGACGCGCGGATCGACTGCCGGGCCAGCTCCGCCAGTTCGGGGTCCGTGAAGCCGTGGTGGTGGCGGGCGATCTCGTACTGGGCCGCGAGACGGGAGCCGAACAGCAGCGGGTCGTCCGCGCCGAGCGCCATCGGCACCCCGGCCTCGAACAGAGTGCGCAAGGGGACGTCCTGGGGCTTCTCGTAGACGCCGAGCGCCACGTTCGACGCCGGGCAGACCTCGCAGGTGATCCCCCGGTCCGCGAGCCGCTTCAGCAGCCGGGGGTCCTCCGCCGCCCGCACCCCGTGCCCGATCCGCGAGGCGTGCAGATCGTCCAGGCAGTCCCGCACCGACGACGGGCCGGTCAGCTCACCGCCGTGCGGCGCCGCCAGCAGGCCCCCCTCGCGCGCGATGGCGAAGGCCCGGTCGAAGTCCCGTGCCATGCCCCGGCGTTCGTCGTTGGAGAGCCCGAAACCCACCACGCCCCGGTCCGCGTACCGCACCGCCAGCCGGGCCAGCGTGCGCGCGTCCAGCGGATGCTTCATCCGGTTCGCGGCCACCAGCACCCGCATCCCCAGCCCGGTCTCCCGCGCGGTCGTGTCCACCGCGTCCAGGATGACCTCCAGCGCCGGGATCAGCCCACCCAGCCGGGGCGCGTACGACGTCGGGTCCACCTGGATCTCCAGCCAGCCCGAGCCGTCCCGTACGTCCTCCTCCGCGGCCTCCCGCACCAGCCGCTGGATGTCCTCGGGCCCTCTGACGCACGAGCGCGCCGCGTCGTACAGGCGCTGGAAGCGGAACCACCCCCGCTCGTCCGTCGCCCGCAGCCTCGGCGGTTCCCCGCCGGTCAGCGCCTCGGTGAGCGCCTCGGGCAGCCGCACCCCGTACTTGTCGGCCAGTTCCAGCACGGTCGTGGGCCGCATCGACCCGGTGAAGTGCAGATGCAGATGGGCCTTGGGCAGTTCAGAGAGATCACGTACACGCTCCATCGCCCGATCCTGCCGCACGTCCACGCCGTACTGGTAGCGGAATCCTCGAACGTGGTCTTGCTCGCACACATGAAAGGGACCACATACGAATAGCTGTATGTGGTCCCTAGGAAGCCTCAGGACCTCAGTCCGTGGCCTCCGCCAGCAGCTTCTGGATGCGGGAGACGCCCTCGACGAGATCCTCGTCACCCAGGGCGTACGACAGACGCAGATAGCCGGGGGTGCCGAAGGCCTCGCCGGGGACGACCGCGACCTCGGCCTCCTCCAGGATCAGCGCGGCCAGCTCGACCGAGTCCTGCGGGCGCCTGCCGCAGATCTCCTTGCCGAGCAGCTCCTTGACCGACGGGTAGGCGTAGAACGCGCCCTCGGGCTCCGGGCAGAGGACGCCGTCGATCTCGTTGAGCATGCGCACGATCGTCTTGCGGCGGCGGTCGAAGGCCTCCTTCATCTTCTCCACGGCCGACAGATCGCCGGAGACGGCGGCCAGCGCGGCCACCTGCGCCACGTTGGAGACGTTCGACGTGGCGTGCGACTGGAGGTTCGTCGCGGCCTTGACCACGTCCTTCGGGCCGATGACCCAGCCCACCCGCCAGCCCGTCATCGCGTACGTCTTCGCCACGCCGTTGACCACGATGGTCTTGTCGGCCAGCTCGGGGACGACCACGGGCAGCGAGTGGAACTCGGCGTCGCCGTAGACCAGGTGCTCGTAGATCTCGTCGGTCAGGACCCACAGGCCCTTCTCGGCGGCCCAGCGGCCGATCTCCTCGACCTGCGCGCGCGTGTAGACCGCGCCCGTCGGGTTGGAGGGGGAGACGAAGAGCAGCACCTTGGTGTTCTCGGTGCGGGCCGCCTCCAACTGCTCGACGGAGACGCGGTAGCCGGTGGTCTCGTCGGCGACGACCTCGACCGGGACACCGCCGGCGAGACGGATCGACTCCGGGTACGTCGTCCAGTACGGGGCCGGGACGATCACCTCGTCGCCCGGGTCGAGGATCGCGGCGAAGGCCTCGTAGATGGCCTGCTTGCCGCCGTTGGTCACCAGGACCTGGGACGCCTCGACCTCGTAGCCGGAGTCGCGCAGGGTCTTCGCGGCGATCGCGGCCTTCAGCTCGGGCAGACCGCCGGCGGGCGTGTAGCGGTGGTACTTCGGGTTCTTGCAGGCTTCGACGGCGGCCTCGACGATGTAGTCGGGGGTCGGGAAGTCGGGCTCGCCGGCGCCGAAGCCGATCACCGGACGCCCGGCGGCCTTGAGGGCCTTGGCCTTGGCGTCCACGGCGAGGGTGGCGGACTCGGAGATCGCGCCGATGCGCGCGGAGACCCGGCGCTCGGTGGGAGGGGTTGCAGCGCTCATGGACCCCATCGTTTCAGACACGAAACGCGCCGGGCACGCGGGTTTCACAGACTGAACAGCGGCAGAACAACCGTTTGTGTCCGGGGCCGGAAACGGTCGATCTTCGACGGGCAACGCCCCTACGGACGCTTTCTGTTCGACGGCAGGGCTCGGACCACGTATGCTCTCTCCTCGTTGGCCTTCACCGGCCGCCCCCGTCAGGTGCACACCGAGCACCCGGTCGGATGCGGTACGTTGGGGGAGAACCGCAAAGGGTCGTAGCTCAATTGGTAGAGCACTGGTCTCCAAAACCAGCGGTTGGGGGTTCAAGTCCCTCCGGCCCTGCTACACACTCCTCACGCCAGGATGTGTGCGCATGTACGTACAGCAATGTTCCGCCGTGCGGCTCAGACCGGGCGCGGCACGGCCACGACCCGGATCCGGAATCAGGTGAGGATGAATGACGGACGCCGTGGGCTCCATCGACACGCCTGATGCCCAGGACGAGGTGCCCGAGGACAAGGATGGCAAGAAGACCCGCAAGGGCGGTAAGCGTGCCAAGAAGGGCCCGCTGAAGCGTCTCGCGCTCTTCTACCGCCAGATCGTCGCGGAGCTGCGGAAGGTCGTCTGGCCCACCCGCTCCCAGCTGACGACCTACACCTCGGTGGTCATCGTCTTCGTCGTCATCATGATCGGCCTCGTCACTGTGATTGACTTCGGCCTCGACAAGGCCGCCAAGTACGTATTCGGCTGAGCCGAAAGCGAAGGGCGCCGTAACCTGGCGCCCCTTTCGCGTGTTCCACCCCCATGCATCCAGGAAGAAGCAGCCAAGTGTCTGACCCGAACCTGAACGACGCCGTCGAGCCACGCGGTGAAGGTGCCGAGTCCGTGGATGATGAGCTCGACATCGTCGAGGGAGCGGACGAGGTCGACGAGTTCGAGGCTGCCGACGCCGAGGCGGGGGAGCCGGCCGAGGAAGAGGCCGTGCACGTCGAGGACGACGAGGACGAGGACACCGACGGCTCCGACGACGAGGAAGTCTCCGAGGAGGCCGTCGAAGAGGAGCCCGAGCCGGTCGACCCCGTCGAGGCCCTGCGCGAGGAACTGCGGACCCTGCCCGGCGAGTGGTACGTCATCCACACCTACGCCGGTTACGAGAACCGTGTGAAGACCAACCTCGAACAGCGTGCCGTCTCGCTGAACGTCGAGGACTTCATCTTCCAGGCCGAGGTGCCGCAGGAAGAGGTCGCGCAGATCAAGAACGGCGAGCGCAAGACGATCCGCCAGAACAAGCTTCCCGGGTACGTCCTGGTCCGCATGGACCTGACGAACGAGTCCTGGGGCGTCGTCCGCAACACCCCGGGTGTCACCGGCTTCGTGGGCAACGCCTACGACCCGTACCCGCTGACCCTGGACGAGATCGTCAAGATGCTCGCGCCGGAGGCCGAGGAGAAGGCGGCCCGTGAGGCGGCCGAGGCCGAGGGCAAGCCGGCGCCCGCCCGCAAGGTCGAGGTCCAGGTGCTGGACTTCGAGGTCGGCGACTCGGTCACCGTCACGGACGGCCCGTTCGCCACGCTGCAGGCGACGATCAACGAGATCAACGCGGACTCGAAGAAGGTCAAGGGTCTTGTCGAGATCTTCGGCCGCGAGACCCCGGTCGAGCTGTCGTTCGACCAGATCCAGAAGAACTGAGCTCTGCCGAGTCAGTTCCTCGGACCACGCTTCCGACCAGGTCAGGCGAGCTCTCCGCAGCTTGTCTGACCTGCTCGGTTTTTAGCCGCGCATCTATACCCGCTATCGTTGTGCGGTATGCCTTCATCTGGCCGCGAACCGGATGAGGGCGCACTCGAATCGAAAGGACCCGGAGAGTAATGCCTCCCAAGAAGAAGAAGGTCACGGGGCTCATCAAGCTCCAGATCCAGGCCGGCGCGGCCAACCCGGCTCCGCCGGTCGGCCCCGCGCTCGGTCAGCACGGCGTCAACATCATGGAGTTCTGCAAGGCCTACAACGCCGCGACCGAGTCGCAGCGCGGTTGGGTCATCCCGGTGGAGATCACGGTCTACGAGGACCGCTCCTTCACCTTCGTCACCAAGACGCCCCCGGCCGCCAAGATGATCCTCAAGGCCGCGGGTATCGAGAAGGGCTCCGGCGAGCCGCACAAGACCAAGGTCGCCAAGATCACCGAGGCGCAGGTCCGCGAGATCGCCACGACGAAGATGCCTGACCTCAACGCCAACGACCTGGACGCCGCCGCGAAGATCATCGCCGGTACCGCGCGTTCCATGGGCGTCACGGTCGAGGGCTGAACCCCACCTTCGTAGCAGTCATGTCGGCTGGTAGGGACACTCAGCCGACAACGTGGTAGGGCCTGCTCGGCCCGTACACCACGACTCCTTTCAGAACACACAGGAGCAGTTGTGAGCAAGCGCAGCAAGGCTCTCCGCGCTGCGGACGCCAAGGTCGACCGGGACAAGCTCTACGCCCCGCTCGAGGCCGTCCGTCTCGCCAAGGAGACCTCCACGTCCAAGTTCGACGGCACCGTCGAGGTCGCCTTCCGTCTGGGTGTCGACCCGCGCAAGGCCGACCAGATGGTCCGTGGCACCGTGAACCTCCCGCACGGCACCGGTAAGACCGCCCGGGTCCTGGTCTTCGCGACCGGTGACCGTGCCGAGGCCGCGACCGCCGCCGGCGCCGACATCGTCGGCTCCGACGAACTGATCGACGAGGTGGCGAAGGGCCGTCTGGACTTCGACGCCGTCGTCGCCACCCCGGACCTCATGGGCAAGGTCGGCCGCCTCGGCCGCGTGCTCGGTCCCCGTGGTCTCATGCCGAACCCCAAGACCGGCACCGTGACCCCGGACGTCGTGAAGGCCGTCAACGACATCAAGGGCGGCAAGATCGAGTTCCGCGTCGACAAGCACTCGAACCTGCACTTCATCATCGGCAAGACGTCGTTCGACGACACCAAGCTGGTGGAGAACTACGCCGCGGCGCTGGAGGAGATCCTCCGTCTGAAGCCGTCGGCCGCCAAGGGTCGCTACATCAAGAAGGCCGCGCTCAGCACCACGATCGGCCCCGGCATTCCGATCGACTCGAACCGCACCCGCAACCTCCTCGTGGAGGAGGACCCGGCCGCCGTCTGAGCCTGACGCTCACCGGCAGCCGCGTCGCGGACGCACAGCCCGAGGACGAGCCCCGCACCTTCCGAGGTGCGGGGCTCGCCCCTTTCCGCCATGGGGCGTTTCGGCATACGGGTGTGCATACGCCCACGAGTGTGCTGCTCTGGTGTGCGGGGGCACGGCAGGCTCCCCGGGGGGTGGGCACGGATGACCAGCACGCGCGGGCGCCGCCGTACGGTCCTGTCGTTCGCGATGGCGGTCGCGCTGACGGGCGTGGCGGGCTGTGGGCCCTCGGACTCCGGTGCGGGCGACGGCGACCCGCTCGCGGCGCTCAGGCTCGCGGACAGGGCCACCGGGGACGCCGACTCGTCGAGGATCGAGTCCACGGCCGACCTGGGCGACCTGATGTCCATGACGGCGGACGGCGAGATCGACTGGGCCGACGGTCTGCACGGCACCATGACCCTCACCTACACCGGAGGCCAGGCCGCCGACCGGATGAGCCGCCTCGGCATCACCGCGACCGAGGCCCGCTATCTGCCCGACGCCTACTACGCGGACATGGGCGAGGTGTTCGCCGGGCAGTACGGCGGCAAGCGGTGGATCAGATACGCCTACGGGGACATGGACGAGATGATCGGCGGGGCCCCCGGCGTCTATGTGCGGGACCACTTCGCGAGCGTCACGCCCAACCAGTCCGTACGGCTGCTGCTGGCCTCCGGCGATGTCGAGCGGGTCGGCGAGGAGGACGTACGGGGGGAGCGGACCACGCACTACGCGGGCACGGTGCGGGCCGAGTCGGCCGAGCAGCTGAAGGCGGCCGGGATCACCACCGCGGACATCGACCTGTGGATCGATGACGACCATCTGCTGGTCAAGAAGGTGGAGAAGGCCGACACCGCGAACGGCACGGTGCGCTCCACGGTCCACTACAGCGACTACGGCGTCGACGTCTCCACCGAGGAGCCGCCGGCCGCCGAGACCGTCGACCACAAGGACCTGCTGAGCTATCTGCCGACGAGCTGAGATCGCCGGACCGAGGCCGTCGGGCGGGGTCGCCGGGAGCGGATTTGCTTGACACGTCCCGTGTCATCTACGCTCTCCAGGAAGCCAAAGACCGCTGGTCGTTGCCGTGTGCTCGGGAGAGGGCGCGGTGGCCGAAGGATCCGCTGAACTGCGGACGACCCGCGCAGGTGACTGTGGAAGTTGCTCCCGGTCCGGTTCCGTCCTCGTACGGGATTCGTCCGGTCGAGCCACGCCCCGAGCGCCTGCGCCGGGGCGTTTCGTTTTCCCCCAGCCCCTTCTGAGCGGTCCTCATCACCCGGAAGGAGGCCGACGCTCTATGGCAAGGCCCGACAAGGCTGCCGCGGTGGCCGAGCTCACGGAGCAGTTCCGTAGCTCGAACGCCGCCGTGCTGACCGAGTACCGGGGTCTCACCGTGGCGCAGCTCAAGAACCTGCGCCGTTCGCTCGGTGAGAACGCCCAGTACGCCGTGGTGAAGAACACGCTGACCAAGATTGCGGCCAACGAGGCCGGGATCACGACGCTCGACGACCTGTTCAACGGTCCGACGGCGGTCGCCTTCGTCACCGGTGACCCGGTGGAGTCGGCGAAGGGTCTTCGTGACTTCGCCAAGGACAACCCGAACCTCGTCATCAAGGGCGGTGTCCTTGACGGCAAGGCGCTGTCCGCCGACGAGATCAAGAAGCTCGCGGACCTCGAGTCCCGCGAGGTTCTGCTCTCCAAGCTGGCGGGTGCCTTCAAGGGCAAGCAGTCCCAGGCTGCGCAGCTCTTCCAGGCGCTTCCCTCGAAGCTCGTCCGCACCGTGGACGCCCTTCGCGCCAAGCAGGACGAGCAGGGCGGTGCCGAGTAACTCGGCTCGCACAGTGACCACGGCCGCCTGACGCGGCGGTGGTCTACGCGGGCCGAACGTACGCCCGCCGACATGTACATCACGGCACCAGCCGATTTAGTGGAAGGATCGCCCGACATGGCGACGAAGCTGTCCCAGGAAGAGCTGCTCGAGCAGTTCGAGAACCTCACCCTCATCGAGCTCTCCGAGTTCGTGAAGGCGTTCGAGGAGAAGTTCGACGTCACCGCCGCCGCGGCCGTCGCCGTCGCCGGCCCGGCCGTCCCCGGCGCCCCGGTCGACGCCGTCGAGGAGCAGGACGAGTTCGACGTCGTCCTCACCGGCGCCGGCGAGAAGAAGATCCAGGTCATCAAGGTCGTGCGTGAGCTGACCTCCCTGGGTCTGAAGGAGGCCAAGGACCTCGTGGACGGCGCCCCGAAGCCCGTTCTCGAGAAGGTCGCCAAGGAGGCCGCCGAGAAGGCTGCCGAGTCCCTCAAGGCCGCCGGCGCCTCCGTCGAGGTCAAGTAACACCTCTCGGACGAGTGTCAAAAACTCGTTCGAGGCTGTAACGCGAACGCACTGAAGGGCGATCACCCAACTGGGTGGTCGCCTTTCGGCGTTCCGGGACGTCGAGCGACGGCTGCCTTGCACTGTCGGTGGCGACGAGTATGGTGATCTTCGTCGTGCCTCCGAACACCCCGGGTGACGAGCCGCGAGTGACGATCGCGGCACCCGGATCGGGCATGAGGGGCCTTGACGAACTGCACGCAGCGCGCAATTCTCAGGACGCGTCGTCACACCGATCCGAACTCCGAGGCATGGATCGACGGCGAAGAGGGCAGTATCAACGTGCATTGAGGGCGTGGGCTTGCGTAGGTGTCGAGAACAACGAGGGTCTCAAAAAACCCGCACTGGACATCAGTGTGCCAAGTGGCTACACTGACCCTTTGCGCTGCCTGTTAGCTGTCCCCTGCCCGTCACCAGGGGCATGCCCTCGCTTGAGCATCGACGAACAGACCATTTCTGACCTGGCCTTATCCGTCAGTTCAGGAACCGCCTGCTCTCTTTGCGCAGGATGAGGGGCCGGTACGCGCGTAGTGAGTCCGAGCCCTCGGAAGGACCCCCTCTTGGCCGCCTCGCGCAACGCCTCGACCTCGAATACGAACCCAGCCGCCAGCACTGCCCCGCTGCGCATCTCTTTCGCAAAGATCAAGGAGCCGCTCGAGGTTCCCAACCTGCTCGCGCTGCAGACCGAGAGCTTCGACTGGCTGCTCGGCAACACCGCCTGGCAGAGTCGGGTCGAGGAGGCTCTGGAGAACGGACAGGACGTCCCCACCAAGTCCGGTCTGGAGGAGATCTTCGAGGAGATCTCCCCGATCGAGGACTTCTCCGGGTCGATGTCGCTGACCTTCCGCGACCACCGCTTCGAGCCGCCGAAGAACAGCATCGACGAGTGCAAGGACCGCGACTTCACTTACGCGGCCCCGCTCTTCGTCACCGCCGAGTTCACCAACAACGAGACCGGCGAGATCAAGTCCCAGACGGTCTTCATGGGCGACTTCCCGCTCATGACCCACAAGGGCACCTTCGTCATCAACGGCACCGAGCGCGTCGTCGTGTCGCAGCTGGTCCGTTCCCCCGGTGTCTACTTCGACTCCTCCATCGACAAGACGTCCGACAAGGACATCTTCTCCGCCAAGATCATCCCCTCCCGGGGTGCCTGGCTGGAGATGGAGATCGACAAGCGCGACATGGTCGGTGTGCGCATCGACCGCAAGCGCAAGCAGTCCGTGACCGTCCTCCTCAAGGCCCTCGGCTGGACCACCGAGCAGATCCTGGAGGAGTTCGGCGAGTACGAGTCCATGCGCGCCACCCTGGAGAAGGACCACACCCAGGGGCAGGACGACGCGCTGCTCGACATCTACCGCAAGCTGCGTCCGGGCGAGCCCCCCACGCGTGAGGCCGCGCAGACGCTTCTGGAGAACCTGTACTTCAACCCGAAGCGCTACGACCTCGCGAAGGTCGGCCGCTACAAGGTCAACAAGAAGCTGGGTGCGGAGGCTCCGCTCGACGCGGGCGTCCTGACCGTCGAGGACGTCATCTCGACGATCAAGTACCTGGTGAAGCTGCACGCGGGCGAGACCGAGACGGCCGCGGACAACGGCCAGACGATCGTCGTCGAGACCGACGACATCGACCACTTCGGCAACCGTCGTCTGCGCAGCGTCGGCGAGCTCATCCAGAACCAGGTCCGTACGGGTCTGGCGCGTATGGAGCGAGTCGTCCGCGAGCGGATGACGACCCAGGACGTCGAGGCGATCACGCCGCAGACCCTGATCAACATCCGGCCGGTCGTCGCCTCCATCAAGGAGTTCTTCGGCACCAGCCAGCTGTCGCAGTTCATGGACCAGAACAACCCGCTGTCGGGTCTGACGCACAAGCGTCGTCTCTCGGCGCTGGGTCCCGGTGGTCTGTCTCGTGAGCGGGCCGGCTTCGAGGTCCGTGACGTGCACCCCTCGCACTACGGCCGTATGTGTCCGATCGAGACCCCCGAAGGCCCGAACATCGGTCTGATCGGTTCGCTCGCCTCCTACGGGCGCGTCAACGCGTTCGGTTTCGTGGAGACGCCCTACCGCCGGGTCACCGACGGTGTCGTCACCGACGAGGTCGACTACCTGACGGCCGACGAAGAGGACCGATTCGTCATCGCGCAGGCCAACGCCACGCTCGACGACGACATGCGCTTCACCGAGAACCGCGTCCTGGTCCGCCGTCGTGGCGGCGAGGTCGACTACGTCCCCGGTGACGACGTCGACTACATGGACGTCTCGCCGCGCCAGATGGTGTCGGTCGCGACCGCCATGATCCCCTTCCTGGAGCACGACGACGCCAACCGTGCCCTCATGGGCGCGAACATGATGCGTCAGGCCGTGCCGCTCATCAAGAGCGAGGCCCCGCTCGTCGGCACCGGCATGGAGTACCGCTCCGCCGTCGACGCCGGCGACGTGGTCAAGGCCGAGAAGGCGGGTGTGGTCCAGGAGGTCTCCGCGGACTACATCACCACCACCAACGACGACGGCACGTACATCACGTACCGCCTGGCCAAGTTCGCCCGCTCCAACCAGGGCACCTCGGTCAACCAGAAGGTCATCGTCAACGAGGGCGACCGGATCATCGAGGGCCAGGTCCTGGCCGACGGTCCGGCCACCGAGAACGGCGAGATGGCCCTGGGCAAGAACCTGCTCGTGGCGTTCATGCCGTGGGAGGGTCACAACTACGAGGACGCGATCATCCTGTCGCAGCGCCTCGTACAGGACGACGTCCTCTCCTCGATCCACATCGAGGAGCACGAGGTCGACGCCCGTGACACCAAGCTCGGCCCCGAGGAGATCACCCGGGACATCCCGAACGTCTCCGAGGAGGTCCTCGCCGACCTCGACGAGCGCGGCATCATCCGGATCGGTGCCGAGGTCGTCGCCGGTGACATCCTCGTCGGCAAGGTCACGCCCAAGGGTGAGACCGAGCTGACGCCGGAGGAGCGCCTGCTGCGCGCGATCTTCGGTGAGAAGGCCCGTGAGGTCCGTGACACATCGCTGAAGGTCCCGCACGGCGAGATCGGCAAGGTCATCGGCGTCCGCGTCTTCGACCGCGAAGAGGGCGACGAGCTGCCGCCCGGCGTCAACCAGCTGGTCCGTGTCTATGTCGCCCAGAAGCGCAAGATCACGGACGGTGACAAGCTCGCCGGCCGGCACGGCAACAAGGGTGTCATCTCGAAGATCCTGCCGATCGAGGACATGCCGTTCCTGGAGGACGGCACCCCGGTCGACATCATCCTCAACCCGCTCGGTGTGCCGTCCCGCATGAACCCGGGACAGGTCCTGGAGATCCACCTCGGCTGGCTCGCCAGTCGCGGCTGGGACGTCTCCGGTCTCGGCGACGACTGGGCGAAGCGTCTGCAGGTCATCGGCGCCGACTCCGTCGCCCCCGGAACCAACGTCGCGACCCCGGTCTTCGACGGTGCCCGCGAGGACGAACTGGCCGGTCTGCTCCAGCACACCATCCCGAACCGCGACGGCGAGCGCATGGTGCAGCCGACCGGCAAGGCGAGGATGTTCGACGGCCGCTCCGGTGAGCCGTTCCCGGACCCGATCTCGATCGGGTACATGTACATCCTCAAGCTCCACCACCTGGTCGACGACAAGCTGCACGCCCGGTCGACCGGTCCGTACTCGATGATCACCCAGCAGCCGCTGGGTGGTAAGGCCCAGTTCGGTGGCCAGCGCTTCGGTGAGATGGAGGTGTGGGCGCTGGAGGCTTACGGCGCCGCGTACGCCCTCCAGGAGCTGCTGACCATCAAGTCCGACGACGTGACCGGCCGCGTGAAGGTCTACGAGGCCATCGTCAAGGGCGAGAACATTCCCGAGCCCGGCATCCCCGAGTCCTTCAAGGTCCTCATCAAGGAGATGCAGTCCCTGTGCCTCAACGTGGAGGTGCTGTCCTCGGACGGCATGTCCATCGAGATGCGCGACACCGACGAGGACGTCTTCCGCGCTGCGGAGGAGCTTGGCATCGACCTGTCCCGGCGCGAGCCGAGCAGCGTCGAAGAGGTCTGACGGGAGTGCGGAGGCCTTCACCGCGAGAAGCATGAAGGCCTCCGGCCCCAGGACCCCCGTATCAGACCCCATGACTTACAACCCTGAGAGGGATTGACGCATAGTGCTCGACGTCAACTTCTTCGACGAGCTCCGGATCGGTCTGGCCACCGCTGACGACATCCGTCAGTGGAGCCACGGCGAGGTCAAGAAGCCCGAGACGATCAACTACCGCACGCTCAAGCCCGAAAAGGACGGACTCTTCTGCGAGAAGATCTTCGGTCCGACCCGGGACTGGGAGTGCTACTGCGGCAAGTACAAGCGTGTCCGCTTCAAGGGCATCATCTGTGAGCGCTGTGGCGTCGAGGTCACTCGCGCCAAGGTGCGCCGTGAGCGGATGGGCCACATCGAGCTGGCCGCTCCCGTCACCCACATCTGGTACTTCAAGGGCGTTCCGTCGCGGCTGGGCTACCTGCTCGACCTCGCCCCGAAGGACCTGGAGAAGGTCATCTACTTCGCGGCGTACATGATCACGTACGTCGACGAGGAGCGCCGCACCCGTGACCTGCCCTCCCTGGAGGCGCATGTCTCCGTGGAGCGTCAGCAGGTCGAGAACCGGCGGGACGCCGACCTCGAAGCCCGCGCCAAGAAGCTCGAGACCGACCTGGCCGAGCTGGAGGCCGAGGGCGCCAAGGCCGATGTGCGCCGCAAGGTGCGCGAAGGCGCCGAGCGGGAGATGAAGCAGCTGCGCGACCGTACGCAGCGCGAGATCGACCGCCTCGACGAGGTGTGGACCCGCTTCAAGAACCTCAAGGTCCAGGACCTCGAAGGTGACGAGCTGCTCTACCGCGAGCTGCGGGACCGCTTCGGCACGTACTTCGACGGTTCGATGGGTGCCGCGGCGCTGCAGAAGCGCCTGGAGTCCTTCGACCTCGACGAGGAGGCCGAGCGCCTCCGCGAGATCATCCGCACCGGCAAGGGCCAGAAGAAGACCCGTGCGCTCAAGCGCCTCAAGGTCGTCTCCGCGTTCCTGCAGACCAGCAACAGCCCCAAGGGCATGGTGCTCGACTGCGTGCCGGTCATCCCGCCGGACCTTCGTCCGATGGTGCAGCTGGACGGTGGCCGCTTCGCGACCTCCGACCTGAACGACCTGTACCGCCGTGTGATCAACCGGAACAACCGACTGAAGCGGCTTCTCGACCTCGGCGCGCCCGAGATCATCGTGAACAACGAGAAGCGCATGCTCCAGGAGGCCGTCGACGCGCTGTTCGACAACGGCCGTCGTGGTCGCCCGGTCACCGGCCCGGGTAACCGCCCGCTGAAGTCCCTGAGCGACATGCTCAAGGGCAAGCAGGGGCGATTCCGTCAGAACCTGCTCGGCAAGCGTGTGGACTACTCCGCGCGTTCCGTGATCGTCGTCGGTCCGCAGCTCAAGCTGCACCAGTGCGGTCTGCCGAAGGCGATGGCGCTGGAGCTGTTCAAGCCGTTCGTGATGAAGCGGCTCGTGGACCTCAACCACGCGCAGAACATCAAGAGCGCGAAGAGGATGGTCGAGCGCGGCCGTACCGTCGTGTACGACGTCCTCGAAGAGGTCATCGCCGAGCACCCGGTGCTGCTGAACCGTGCGCCCACCCTGCACCGCCTCGGCATCCAGGCCTTCGAGCCGCAGCTGGTCGAGGGCAAGGCCATCCAGATCCACCCGCTCGTCTGCACCGCGTTCAACGCGGACTTCGACGGTGACCAGATGGCCGTGCACCTGCCGCTCTCCGCGGAGGCGCAGGCCGAGGCCCGCATCCTGATGCTGTCCTCGAACAACATCCTGAAGCCCGCCGACGGCCGTCCGGTGACGATGCCGACCCAGGACATGGTCCTCGGTCTGTTCTTCCTCACCACCGACGGCGAACTGCGTGACGTCAAGGGCGAGGGGCGTTCGTTCGCCTCCACGGCCGAGGCGATCATGGCGTTCGACGCCGGCGAGCTGGCGCTGCAGTCCGCGGTGGACATCCGCTTCCCGGTGGGCACCATCCCGCCGCGCGGCTGGACCCCGCCGGAGCGCGAGGAGGGCGAGCCCGAGTGGCAGCAGGGGGACTCGTTCCGTCTGCGCACCACCCTGGGCCGCGCGCTCTTCAACGAACTGCTGCCCGAGGACTACCCGTTCGTCGACTACTCGGTGGGCAAGAAGCAGCTCTCCGAGATCGTCAACGACCTGGCCGAGCGCTACCCCAAGGTCATCGTGGCGGCGACGCTCGACAACCTGAAGGCCGCCGGCTTCTTCTGGGCGACCCGTTCCGGTGTCACCGTGGCCATCTCCGACGTCGTCGTTCCCGAGGCGAAGAAGGAGATCGTCCGCGGGTACGAGGCGCAGGACGAGAAGGTCCAGAAGCAGTACGAGCGCGGTCTGATCACCAAGGAAGAGCGCACGCAGGAGCTCATCGCGATCTGGACCAAGGCGACCAACGAGGTCGCCGAGGCGATGAACGCGAACTTCCCGAAGACGAACCCCATCTTCATGATGGTCGACTCCGGCGCCCGCGGAAACATGATGCAGATGCGTCAGATCGCCGGTATGCGTGGTCTGGTGTCGAACGCCAAGAACGAGACGATCCCGCGTCCCATCAAGGCCAGCTTCCGAGAAGGCCTGTCCGTTCTTGAGTACTTCATCTCCACGCACGGTGCCCGTAAGGGTCTGGCGGACACCGCCCTGCGTACCGCCGACTCGGGTTACCTGACCCGTCGTCTGGTGGACGTCTCGCAGGACGTCATCATCCGCGAGGAGGACTGCGGCACCGAGCGCGGTCTGAAGCTGCGGATCGCCTCGAAGGACGAGGCCGGCATCCTGCGCAAGGCCGAGGACGTCGAGACCAGCGTCTACGCCCGGATGCTCGCCGAGGACGTCGTCATCGACGGCAAGGTGATCGCGCCGGCCAACGTGGACCTGGGCGACGTGCTCATCGACCAGCTCGTGCACCACGGTGTCGAGGAGGTCAAGACCCGCTCGATCCTGACCTGTGAGTCCAAGGTCGGTACGTGTGCCATGTGCTACGGCCGCTCCCTGGCCACCGGCAAGCTGGTCGACATCGGTGAGGCGGTCGGCATCATCGCCGCCCAGTCCATCGGTGAGCCCGGTACCCAGCTGACGATGCGTACCTTCCACACCGGTGGTGTGGCCGGTGACGACATCACGCAGGGTCTGCCGCGTGTCGTCGAGCTCTTCGAGGCCCGTACGCCGAAGGGTGTCGCCCCGATCTCCGAGGCGGCCGGTCGCGTCCGCATCGAGGAGACCGAGAAGACCAAGAAGATCGTCATCACGCCGGACGACGGCAGCGACGAGACGGCGTTCCCGATCTCGAAGCGCGCCCGTCTGCTGGTGAGCGAGGGCGAGCACGTCGAGGTGGGCCAGAAGCTCACCGTGGGTGCCACCAACCCGCACGACGTGCTGCGCATCCTGGGTCAGCGTGCCGTCCAGGTCCACCTGGTCGGCGAGGTCCAGAAGGTCTACAACTCGCAGGGTGTGTCGATCCACGACAAGCACATCGAGATCATCATCCGGCAGATGCTCCGCCGCGTGACGATCATCGAGTCCGGCGACGCCGAGCTGCTGCCCGGTGAGCTGGTCGAGCGCTCGAAGTTCGAGACCGAGAACCGTCGTGTGGTCCAGGAGGGCGGTCACCCGGCCTCCGGTCGTCCGCAGCTGATGGGTATCACCAAGGCCTCGCTGGCGACGGAATCCTGGCTGTCGGCCGCCTCCTTCCAGGAGACGACCCGAGTCCTGACGGACGCGGCGATCAACGCCAAGTCCGACAGCCTCATCGGCCTCAAGGAGAACGTCATCATCGGTAAGCTCATCCCGGCCGGTACGGGTCTGTCCCGCTACCGCAACATCCGGGTGGAGCCCACCGAGGAGGCCAAGGCCGCGATGTACTCGGCCGTCGGCTACGACGACATCGACTACTCGCCGTTCGGCACGGGCTCCGGCCAGGCCGTTCCGCTGGAGGACTACGACTACGGGCCGTACAACCAGTAGTAGTTGTCTCTGGTAGCAGTCGCTTGTGAAGGGCGGTCACCTCGCTTCGCGCGGGGTGGCCGCCCTTCGGCGTGGGCGCGCGGTAGCAGAACCGCAACAGAACCGGTGCGGGAACCGGTGCTGTGGGTTGTGCGTTGGAGCATCATGGAGGAACAACCAGTCCGGGGGAGTGTTTCTCGTGTCGAACCCGTCGTGGCAGCCGATGCCGTGGCAGCAGCAGGCGCAGGGCAGTAGTCCTTCGCTGCTCGCCGCCCATGCCGACCGTGAGCGTGCCGTCGATGTCCTCAAGGCGGGCTTCAGCGAGGGCCGCCTTCCGCAGGACGAGTACGAGCGGCGCGTCGAGCGGGCCTACAAGGCGCGCACAGTGGGGGAGTTGTCCCTGCTGGTCGCCGACCTTCCGCAGGGCCCCTCGGGGATGCAGCCGACCGCCATGATGGGCGCCCCGGTGCCCAGGACGTTCATGCCGGCGCCGCTGCCGCCGCCCGCCACCAACGGCAAGGCCGTGGGCTCCATGGTGTGCGGCGTCCTCACCACCATGACGATGGGGCTCACCGGCATTCCGGCCGTGATCCTCGGTCACACAGCCCGCGCCGAGATCAAGCGCACGGGCGAGGGCGGTGACGGTTTCGCGCTGGCCGGGATCATCCTCGGCTGGCTCTCCGTGGCCGGCTGGGCCTTCTTCCTCGCCCTCATCATCCTCCTGGAGATGTCCGCGAGCGGTGTCTGACGGCCTGGCGGCGCCCAGGAACACCCCGGGGTGCCCCCAGGGGGTGCGGGGAACCCGTTGGGCCGGGAGGCGGCTGACAGGGGCCAGGAGGCCGGGAGGCGGCGCCCAGGAGCCAGGGAGTCGGTGGGGGGCGCGGCGGGGCGTGGAGGCGTGTTCGGGTGGGATTCCGCCGTGTGGGCGCCCCGTGGCTAAACCCCCGCCCGCCCATTTGTTTTGACCGTAGCGAATGAGGTAGGTACGCTCAGACCTTGTGCCTGGGGTGTGCCCTGGCTCTCGTGCGTGCCTTCAACCGCACAGGGGGAGCCGTAAGCGGCCACCGTACTCTGCGCCCTTTCTGCCTTGCGGCGGGAGTCTGCAGTTTCGACACACCCGACCGCGTGGGTCGGCGAATGTTTCAGGTTAGCTTCACCATTCGGCACACAGAAACCGGAGAAGTAGTGCCTACGATCCAGCAGCTGGTCCGGAAGGGCCGGCAGGACAAGGTCGAGAAGAACAAGACGCCCGCACTCGAGGGTTCGCCCCAGCGTCGCGGCGTCTGCACGCGTGTGTTCACGACCACCCCGAAGAAGCCGAACTCGGCCCTGCGTAAGGTCGCGCGTGTGCGTCTGACCAGCGGGATCGAGGTCACCGCTTACATTCCGGGTGAGGGACACAACCTGCAGGAGCACTCCATCGTGCTCGTGCGCGGCGGCCGTGTGAAGGACCTGCCCGGTGTTCGCTACAAGATCATCCGCGGTTCGCTCGACACCCAGGGTGTCAAGAACCGCAAGCAGGCCCGCAGCCGCTACGGCGCCAAGAAGGAGAAGTAGAAATGCCTCGTAAGGGCCCCGCCCCGAAGCGCCCGGTCATCATCGACCCGGTCTACGGTTCTCCTCTTGTCACGTCGCTCATCAACAAGGTGCTGCTGAACGGCAAGCGCTCCACCGCCGAGCGCATCGTGTACGGCGCCATGGAGGGCCTGCGCGAGAAGACCAGCAACGACCCGGTCATCACGCTGAAGCGCGCGCTGGAGAACATCAAGCCGACCCTCGAGGTCAAGTCCCGCCGTGTCGGTGGTGCGACGTACCAGGTTCCGATCGAGGTCAAGCCCGGTCGTGCCAACACGCTCGCGCTGCGCTGGCTGGTCGGTTACTCCCGCGCCCGTCGCGAGAAGACCATGACCGAGCGTCTGCTCAACGAGCTTCTCGACGCCTCCAACGGCCTCGGTGCCGCTGTGAAGAAGCGCGAGGACACCCACAAGATGGCCGAGTCCAACAAGGCCTTCGCGCACTACCGCTGGTAGTCGCTACCCCCATCGAGACCGAGAGAAGACCGAAGCCTTATGGCTACCACTTCACTTGACCTGGCCAAGGTCCGCAATATCGGGATCATGGCCCACATCGACGCGGGCAAGACGACCACCACCGAGCGGATCCTCTTCTACACCGGCGTCAGCTACAAGATCGGTGAGGTCCACGACGGCGCCGCCACCATGGACTGGATGGAGCAGGAGCAGGAGCGTGGCATCACGATCACCTCTGCTGCCACCACCTGTCACTGGCCGCTCGAGGACGACGACTACACCATCAACATCATCGACACCCCCGGGCACGTCGACTTCACGGTCGAGGTGGAGCGTTCGCTCCGCGTCCTCGACGGTGCCGTCACGGTGTTCGACGGTGTCGCCGGTGTCGAGCCGCAGTCCGAGACGGTGTGGCGTCAGGCCGACCGCTACGGCGTGCCGCGCATCTGCTTCGTGAACAAGCTGGACCGTACCGGCGCCGAGTTCCACCGCTGTGTGGACATGATCTCGAACCGCCTGGGTGCCGTCCCGCTCGTCATGCAGCTGCCGATCGGCGCCGAGATGGACTTCAAGGGCGTTGTGGACCTGGTCCGCATGAAGGCGCTCGTGTGGTCCGCCGAGGCCGCCAAGGGCGAGATGTACGACGTCGTCGACATCCCGGCCACGCACACCGAGGCCGCCGAGGAGTACCGCGGCAAGCTGGTCGAGGCCGTCGCGGAGAACGACGACGAGATCATGGAGCTGTTCCTGGAGGGCCAGGAGCCCACCGAGGAGCAGCTGTACGCCGCGATCCGTCGCATCACCATCGCGACCGGCAAGTCCGACGGCATCACGGTCACCCCCGTGTTCTGTGGCACCGCGTTCAAGAACAAGGGCGTCCAGCCCCTGCTCGACGCGGTCGTGCGCTACCTCCCCACGCCGCTTGACGTCGAGGCCATCGAGGGCCACGCCGTCAACGACCCGGAGGAGGTCGTCAAGCGCAAGCCGTCCGACGACGAGCCGCTGTCCGCGCTGGCGTTCAAGATCATGAGCGACCCGCACCTCGGCAAGCTCACCTTCGTCCGGGTCTACTCGGGCCGCCTGGAGTCCGGCACCGCCGTGCTGAACTCCGTCAAGGGCAAGAAGGAGCGCATCGGCAAGATCTACCGTATGCACGCGAACAAGCGTGAGGAGATCGAGTCGGTGGGCGCCGGCGACATCATCGCCGTGATGGGTCTGAAGCAGACCACGACCGGTGAGACGCTGTGCGACGACAAGCAGCCGGTGATCCTGGAGTCCATGGACTTCCCGGCGCCGGTCATCCAGGTCGCCATCGAGCCCAAGTCCAAGGGTGACCAGGAGAAGCTGGGTGTCGCCATCCAGCGTCTCGCGGAGGAGGACCCCTCCTTCCAGGTCCACTCGGACGAGGAGACCGGCCAGACCATCATCGGTGGTATGGGCGAGCTGCACCTCGAGGTGCTGGTCGACCGTATGCGCCGTGAGTTCAAGGTCGAGGCCAACGTCGGCAAGCCGCAGGTCGCCTACCGCGAGACGATCCGCAAGGCCGTCGAGCGCGTCGACTACACGCACAAGAAGCAGACTGGTGGTACCGGCCAGTTCGCCAAGGTGCAGATCGCGATCGAGCCGATCGAGGGCGGCGACGCCTCGTACGAGTTCGTGAACAAGGTCACCGGTGGCCGTATCCCGAAGGAGTACATCCCTTCGGTGGACGCCGGTGCGCAGGAGGCCATGCAGTTCGGCATCCTCGCGGGCTACGAGATGACGGGCGTCCGCGTCACGCTCATCGACGGTGGCTACCACGAGGTCGACTCCTCCGAGCTCGCCTTCAAGATCGCCGGTTCGCAGGCCTTCAAGGAGGCCGCGCGCAAGGCGTCCCCCGTGCTTCTTGAGCCGATGATGGCCGTCGAGGTCACCACGCCCGAGGACTACATGGGTGAGGTCATCGGCGACATCAACTCCCGCCGTGGTCAGATCCAGGCCATGGAGGAGCGGGCCGGTGCCCGCGTCGTGAAGGGCCTCGTGCCCCTCTCGGAGATGTTCGGCTACGTCGGAGACCTCCGCAGCAAGACCTCGGGTCGCGCAAGCTACTCGATGCAGTTCGACTCCTACGCCGAGGTTCCGCGGAACGTCGCCGAGGAGATCATCGCGAAGGCCAAGGGCGAGTAACGCACCCCGTTCGCACGCTTTAGGCTTGACTCCGGAGCCTGGTGGGGTAAACAGCCACAAACACGGTTGTTTGCCCTGGGGCCCGGACTTTCCAGCAAAGATCACCTGGCGCCGATGAAGCAAGGCGTTCAGAACCACTCCACAGGAGGACCCCAGTGGCGAAGGCGAAGTTCGAGCGGACTAAGCCGCACGTCAACATCGGCACCATCGGTCACATCGACCACGGTAAGACGACCCTCACGGCCGCCATTACCAAGGTGCTGCACGACGCGTTCCCGGACCTGAACGAGGCCTCGGCGTTCGACCAGATCGACAAGGCTCCCGAGGAGCGCCAGCGCGGTATCACGATCTCGATCGCGCACGTCGAGTACCAGACGGAGACCCGTCACTACGCCCACGTCGACTGCCCCGGTCACGCGGACTACATCAAGAACATGATCACGGGTGCGGCGCAGATGGACGGCGCCATCCTCGTCGTCGCCGCCACCGACGGCCCGATGCCGCAGACCAAGGAGCACGTGCTCCTGGCCCGCCAGGTCGGCGTTCCTTACATCGTCGTCGCCCTGAACAAGGCCGACATGGTGGACGACGAGGAGATCCTGGAGCTCGTCGAGCTCGAGGTCCGTGAGCTGCTCTCCGAGTACGAGTTCCCGGGCGACGACCTGCCGGTCGTCAAGGTCTCGGCGCTCAAGGCCCTTGAGGGCGACAAGGAGTGGGGCCAGTCCGTCCTCGACCTGATGAAGGCCGTCGACGAGAACATCCCGCAGCCCGAGCGTGACGTCGACAAGCCGTTCCTGATGCCGATCGAGGACGTCTTCACGATCACCGGTCGTGGCACCGTCGTCACCGGTCGTATCGAGCGTGGTGTCCTCAAGGTCAACGAGACCGTCGACATCGTCGGTATCAAGCAGGACAAGACCACCACCACGGTCACCGGCATCGAGATGTTCCGCAAGCTGCTCGACGAGGGCCAGGCCGGTGAGAACGTCGGTCTGCTCCTCCGTGGCATCAAGCGCGAGGACGTCGAGCGCGGCCAGGTCATCATCAAGCCCGGTTCGGTCACGCCGCACACCGAGTTCGAGGCCCAGGCCTACATCCTGTCCAAGGACGAGGGTGGCCGCCACACGCCGTTCTTCAACAACTACCGCCCGCAGTTCTACTTCCGTACGACGGACGTGACCGGCGTGGTGACCCTCCCCGAGGGCACCGAGATGGTCATGCCCGGCGACAACACGGAGATGAAGGTTGAGCTCATTCAGCCCATCGCCATGGAAGAGGGCCTGAAGTTCGCCATCCGTGAGGGTGGCCGGACCGTGGGCGCCGGCCAGGTCATCAAGATCACCAAGTGATCCTGGCCCGCGAGGGCTGACCCGGCAGGTCTCTGGAGAGGCCCGTACGACTTCGGTCGTACGGGCCTCTTCCGCTTTCCGTAACGTCCTGCCCGTGCTTTCCCGTAACGTCCTGCCCGCCCCGGTCCAAGTACAGGTGACAGCACGACCGACCACGGGAGGTACTCACCTTGGCACCGGACAGCAGAGGCCGGGGCGGTCCACCGGGGGAGATGTACGACCCGGCGGCCTTCGAGGTCTTCTATCGCCGCCATGTCGACACCGTCACCCGTTTCATGGCCCGGCGGGTCACCGATCCGCACACCGTCGCCGATCTCACCGCCGAGACCTTCCTCGCGGTGATCGACTCCGCTCGCGCGTACCGGCCCGACCTCGGCAGCGAGACGGCCTGGCTGTACGGCATCGCGCGCAATGTGGTGGCGGCGGAGGCCCGCAGGAGCGCGCGTCAGCAGGTGCTGGGCAGCCGTATCGCCGGTCGGCGGCTGCTGGAGGGCGACGACATCGCCCGGCTGGAGGAGAAGCTCGACGCGGAGGCGGCCGGGCGGCGGGCGCTGGCCGCGCTGGACGGGCTGCCAGAGGGGGAGCGCGCGGTGGTGGAACTCGTCGCCGTCGACCAGTTGAGCGTCACCGAGGCCGCCGCGGCGCTGGGGATACGCAAGGTCACAGCGCGTGTACGGCTCCACCGGGCGCGTCGGACGCTGCGCTCGGCGGCGGTGGGCAGTGATCATCCGGCAGGACTGAGCTACGCAGGGGGAGAGGCATGACCACGAGGACGACGAAGACCTTCGAGGACCGGCTGCTGGACGAGCTCCAGCGGGAGATCGCACTGCGGGCCGCGGACGTGCCCGAGCCCGTGATCCGCCGCACGATCACGACCCGGCGGGCGCTCGTCGCCCTCGCGGCGTGTGTCGCGGCGGCGGGGGTGGTGGTGGCGCTGCCGTCGTCGACGGGTGGGGCGCCGGCGTTCGCGGTGGAGCGGAACGGGGACGGCAGCGTCAGGGTCAGCATGGGGGAGATCGTCCTGGGCGGGGACGACAAGCGGGAGCTGGCGGAGCGTCTGCGGGCCGAGGGCGTCCATGTCAGCGTCGACAAGCCCAGGAGCGGCTTCGTCTGTGCGCAGCCCCGGGGCGAGATGTACCCGCTGCGTTGGACGGACGGGTCGAGCGGCGACGTCATCGTGGACTACACGTACGTCCTGCGCCCCGGCGACACCCTGGTCTTCGAGGATCCGGAGCCGGTCAAGGGCTCGGTCAGCCCCGCCGGGAGCTCATACGCGGTCAAGGGAAAGGCGAAGCCCTGCAAGGAAGTGCCCTGGGACGGCAGCGGCGCCCGTAGGGACTCGTTCGAGGAGAAGTAGGCCGAGCGGCCCGTACGGCGAAGACCGTGCGGGCCCTCGGGCTTCAGGCGGCAGGCTCCGAAACTATTCGGCGCGTACGACCCGTTGTCCCCTCGCGGCGCTCCCCCCACCATTTGTCATGCCGCTGACCAAATACCGGGTGGAGGGGTTCGGCATGTCTGGGTACGTCAGCCGTAGGGGTGTGCTCGGGGCGGGGATCGGTGCGGTGCCGGTGTTGTCGATGGGGGTCGGGGGCGCGTGGGCCGAGGGCGGCGGTGGGGCTCCTCGGGTGACGGATCCCGGGGCGTATCTGTCCTTCTCGCCCGTGGCGGGCGGGTTTTCGCTGGTCGGGGTGCCGGTGGTGGTCGGCCCCCAGGATCACCCCGGAGTCGTACGGGTCGCCGGGGATCTGCGGGACGACATCGAGCGGGTGACGGGGGTGCGGCCGGGGAGCGGGATGGCGGCCGAGGTCGTGTTGGTGGGGACGATCGGGCGGAGTCCGTTGATCGACGGGCTGATCGCCGCCGGCAAACTGGACGTCGACGGGGTGCGGGGGAAGTGGGAGACCTCGTTGCAGACGGTCGTGGAGCGGCCGATGCCCGGGGTGGAGCGGGCCTTCGTCGTCGCGGGCAGCGATCCGCGCGGGACGATCTTCGGGGCGTACGACGTCTCGTACGGCCTCGGTGTCTCGCCCTGGTACTGGTGGGACGATGCGCCGCCGGTCCGGCGGGACGCGGTGTACGTGCGGCCCGGCCGCTTCAGCCAGGGGACGCCTGCCGTGCGGTACCGGGGGATCTTCATCAACGACGAGAACCCGGCGCTCGGGACGTGGGCGCCGGCGTACTTCGGGCCCGGGAAGGCGCCGGGGCATCCCGGGGGCTTCACCGCGGACTTCTGGGCGAAGGTGTTCGAGGTCCTGCTGCGGCTGAAAGGGAACTACGTCTGGCCGGCGGTGTGGGGGCGGGCCTTCGCCGAGGACGATCCCGAGAACCACGCGCGGGCCAAGGAGTACGGAATTGTCATGGGCACGTCTCACGAGGCGCCCATGATGCGGGGGATCGAGGAGTGGAACCGGCACGCGGTGCCGGCGGTCAGGGACGCGTCCGGGAATGTCGTGACCCCTGGGCGCGACCCCTACGGGGGCACCGGCGAGTGGTCGTACCGCCGCAACGCCGAGGCCGTCCGGGCCTATTGGCGGGACGGCGTCCGGCGGATGGTGGAGCAGGACTTCGAGGGTGTCGTCACGCTCGGGATGCGGGGGAACGGCGACACGAGCCTTCCCGACGGCGACGGCATCGAGCTGATGCGGGAGATCATCGCGGCGCAGCGCCGGATCATCGAGGAGGAGACGGGGCGGCCGGCGTCCGAGACCCCGCAGGTGTGGACCCTCTACAAGGAGGTCCAGCGCTACTGGGACCGGGGGCTGCGGGCGCCGGACGATGTCACGGTGGTCCTCACGGACGACAACTGGGGGAACATCCGTAAGCATCCGGACCCGGGGGAGCCCGTACGACCTGGGGGCTACGGGTTGTACTACCACTTCGACTACGTCGGGGTCGGGCGCAACTACAAGTGGGTCGACACGGCGAACCTCGTGAATCTGTGGGAGCAACTGCACGAGGCGGACGCGTACGGGAACCACGGGCTGTGGGTGGTGAACGTCGGCGATCTGAAGGGGAACGAGCTGCCGACCGAGTTCTTTCTGAACTTCGCCTGGAATCCGGGACGTTGGGGGCTGGAGGACCTCGGGGAGTGGGAGCGGCGGTTCGCGCGGCAGAACTTCGGGGAGGCCGTCGCCGGGGAGATCGCCGAGGTGCTGAGCGCGTACGGGCAGTTGCAGGCGCGCCGGAAGCCCGAGCTGCTGAACCGGCGGATCACGGTGGCCGAGGGCGCGGGGGAGGCCGTTCCCGAGGCCGTCCCCGAGGCCGCCCCTGAGATCGTCTACGACGATCAGGAGACGCCCTTCTACTTCGGCCACCGGGAGCTGGGGCGGGTCACCGAGGAGTGGCGGGCGCTGGCGAAGCGGGCCGAGCGGGTGGCGAGACGGCTTCCGGCCGGGGTCCAGGACGCCTGGTTCGAGCTGGTCGGGTACGCGGTGCTGGCGACGGCGAACCTGTACGGGCTGCGGGAGGCGGAGTTCGAGAACCTGCTGTACGCCGGGCAGGGGCGGGCCGCGACCAACGGCCGGGCGGAGGCCGCCGAGGCCGGGCTCGCACGGGACTTCGCGTTGGCCGATCGCTTCAACTCCGAGGTGGCGGGCGGGAAATGGCGGGGCTTCCAGACCCAGCCGCACATCGGGTACGGCGATGTCGAGCGCTACGGGCCGAACGCCGGGTGGCAGCAGCCGGAGAAGGACCATGTGGCCCTCCCGGACGAGATCTTCCCCAAGGTGCGGCGGATCGAGGTCCCGGAGGCGGCGGGGCTGGGGGTCGCGGTCGACGGGGCGGACGACGCGGGGGAGTGGTGGCCCGGATCGGTGAGGGAAGCCGTTCTGCCGGTGTTCAGCCCGTATCAGACGCGGCCCCAGCAGTACGTGGAGATCTTCAACCGGGGGCGTACGCCCTTCTCGTACCGGATCGAGTCGTCGGCGCCGTGGCTGGTGGTCGAGCGGTCGCGGGGGCGGGTCGAGGAGCAGGTGCGGGTGGGGGTCCGGGTGGACTGGGGGCGGGTGCCGGCGGGCCGGGCTTCGGGCTCGTTGACGGTGACCGGGGCCGGGGCCTCGGTGACGGTGAAGGCCGTCGCGGAGAAGCCGTCGGCGCGGGTGGCGCGGGGGCTGCGCGGGTTCGTCGAGGCGGGCGGGTACGTGGCGATCGACGCGGAGCACTACACGCGGGCGGTGGGGTCGCCCGACGGGCGCGTGCGCTGGCGCCGGATCGAGCGCATCGGGCGTACCGGCGCGGGGGTGACCCCGTGGCCGGTGACGGCGGCCCGGCGGACACCGGGTGGAGCGGGGCCGCGCCTGGAGTACGAGGTCGGCGTGGTGTCGGCCGTGGACGAGGTGACGGTCTGGGCGTATCTCTCGCCGCGGAACCCGGCGCTCGCGACGGGTGGACTGCGGTACGCGGTGTCCTTCGGTGACGGGGAGCCGCGGGTGGTCGACATCCATGCCGCCACCGGGGCCGACGACGGCCTCATGAACAAGCAGTGGGCGCGCAACACCTCGGACAACGTGAACGTGACGGCGACCCGGCACGCGGTCGCCGGGCCCGGGGTCCACCGGCTGACGTTCTGGATGGTCGACCCGACGGTGGTGCTGCAACGGCTGGTGATCGACATGGGTGGGTTGACGCCGACGTATCTGGGGCCGCTGGAGAGCCGGCGGACATGACAGGGAGAGGGCGACAGGGGTGACGGTGACGTACATGAACCGCTTTCGTAGGCCCGTGCTGGCGCTGGTCGCCGGGGCGTTGCTGTGCACCGGGGTGGCTGCGCAGCCGGCCTCGGCGCAGGGGCAGTCCGGGTCGTCCGGGCCGACCTTGAGACAGTTCGCCGACCGGGCGGACCTACGCATCGGCACGGCTGTGGACATGGCCGCGCTGGCCGAGGACCGGACGTATCGCAGGACTGTGGGCCGTGAGTTCGACTCGGTGACGGCCGAGAACGTCATGAAGTGGGAGTCGGTGGAGCCGCGGCGCGGTGTCCACGACTGGAAGGCGGCCGACGACCTGGTGCGTCACGCGCGCGCCCACGGTCAGGTCGTGCGCGGGCACACCCTCGTCTGGCACAGCCAGCTGCCGGGCTGGCTGACGGCCGGGGTGGCGGACGGGTCGATCGGCCCGGCCGAGCTGCGCGGGATTCTCCGGAAGCACATCACCACCGAGGTGAAGCGGTACAAGGGGCGGATCCAGCAGTGGGACGTGGTGAACGAGGTCTTCGAGGAGGACGGCAGCCTGCGGAACTCGCTCTGGCTGCGGGAGCTGGGGCCGTCGTACATCGAGGACGCCTTCCGCTGGGCGCACGCCGCCGACCCCAAGGCGAAGCTCTTCCTCAACGACTACAACGTGGAGGGCGTCAACCCGAAGTCCACGGCGTACTACGAACTGGCGAAGCGGTTGCGCGCGGAGGGCGTACCGGTGCACGGGTTCGGCGCGCAGGGGCATCTCGCGATCCAGTACGGCTTCCCGGGGCAGGTCGCGGAGAACCTCGCCCGGTTCGAGGCGCTGGGGATGCGGACGGCGTTCACGGAGGTGGACGTGCGGATGATCCTGCCGACCGATTCCGACAAGCTCGCGACCCAGGCGTCGTACTTCCGGAGGCTGCTGGACGCGTGCCTCGGGGCGCGGAGCTGCACGTCGTTCACGGTGTGGGGGTTCACGGACCGGTACTCGTGGGTGCCCGGGGTGTTCGCGGGGCAGGGGGCGGCGACGCCGATGGACGAGGAGTACGGGCGGAAGGCGGCGTACGGGGCGTTGCGGGAGGGGCTGGCGGAGGGGCGGCCGGACGGCCGTCAGTCGGGCGTCGGGTCGGGCGTCCGTCAGTAGCGGCTTCTGAAGAGGGCGCGGTCGCCGATGAACTGGCCGGTCATGGCCGCGCCGGCGAGGCGGTCGGCGAAGCGGTCGTAGGCCGCGTACTCGTCGGTGGTGAGCGTGGTGAGCGTGGTGAGCGTGGTGACGGGCTGGGCGCCCCCGGGGACATGGTCGGTGGTGAGGGTGGTGGTCAGGGTCTCGACGTCCTCGTCGGGGGTGAGGGTGAGGACCGCGACGGTCCGGTCGACCGTGCCGAGGTATTCGCCGGGGCTCGCCACGCTCTCGATGTCCGCAGAGCCGTCGGGGTGGTGGGTGACGAGGAGTGAGGGGTTGGCCTTCGCGCCGACGCGCAGGGCGCGTCGGACGCGCTTGAGGGCGCGCAGGTCGTCTTCGGCCACGGTGACGGGGTGGAGGGGGATGAGCGGGGTGCCGTCCGGGGCGCGCAGTGGGCTGCGGCGGGTCGGGTCGGCGGTGGGGTCCTTGAGCGAGCGGCGGCTGCGCAGGGCGGGCGGGAACGCGCGGTGGATGTTGCCCCAGGCGTCGAGGGACTTCGGCGCGTCCAGGCCGGTGAGGTTCTCCAGCCCCGGCGGGTAGGCGGGCGCGATGTGCTCGCCCACGCCGTTCTCCCGGGCGACCCAGGCCGCGTGGTAGGGGGCGAGGAGGAGGTCGTTGGTCATATAGAAGTCGTGCAGCCACTGGGGGTCTTGGGGGATGAGGCGGACTGTGGTGGTCGTGCGTCCGGGGTCCATGGAAGGTGCCTCTCGGTGGCGTCGCGGCCTCGATCGACGGGCCGATATCGTCAATTCGACGAGAGGATATCGTCAGATCGACGTAATGCCTATCGGGTTTCCGCTCGGAAGCCGCGCGCCGCCGCCTCCCGGCAGTCGCGGCAGCGGCTTCCCCTCGGGCCACGGAAACCGCGTTCGCACCCGTCGCAGTTCGTGACCTCGTACTGCGCGAGTGGTGGTGGCGCCGGGGCCCGGAACGGCGGCAGGGGTGGCAGCTGGGCCGTGAGCCGGTGGGCCAGGAAGGCGGCCGGGCGGCGGAGGGGCTCGTTCGGGAGGTCACCGGTCAGTGCGTGCCGTACGGCGGTGGGGGTGAGGTCGCGCTCCAGCCAGGCGGCCACGCCCGGGGCGAGGTGCGCGGTGTCGCAGGCCGAGAGAAGCAGGCGGGGGTCCGTGCGGCGCAGGTCGGCGAGGAGGTCGGTGGCGGTCTGGAGGAGGGTGGGGGAGCGGAGGGCGGGTTGGGGGACTGCGGGGAGGGGCTTGCGGGGTGGCTTTTGCTCCGGGTTCTTCCGGGGCGCGTGCGCCGGGCGTACGGGCTCGTCCTCGACGTGGCTGTGGCTGTGGTCGTGGTCGTGGTCGTGGTCGTGGTCGTGGCTACGGCTGTGGCCGGGCTGGTTGCAGGAGGTCGTACGGGTGATGATTCGGCCGCCGGGGACGCGTACGCGCTCCCGGCGCAGATAGCCCTGCTCCTCCAACTCGCGCAGCGCGGCGGCGATCCGGGTCGCGCCTTCCTTGAAACGGGCCGTGAGGGTCTTGATGTCGACGCGAGCGCCCTTGGGCAGCGACTGGATGTGCGTCGCCAGTCCGATCGCGAGGAGCGACAGCTCCGGGTGCTGGGCGAGGTGGTTGCCGATCACCGTGAAGCGGGCGGTGTGGCGGGTGTGGTCGTGGACCAGGCCGCCGCCGGGGCCGGACCGGCTCTGCCGGTTCGGGGGCTGGTTCGGGGGCTTGTTGTCGGCAAGCCGGGTGTGAGCGCGCGAGGGCGCGCTAGGGTGCTGGGTATCCATCGGGAAGGGTTTCGCTTCCTTGGTGGTCAGGCCCTCGCACTGGGATTGCAGGTCCCGGCGGGGGCCGACGTATGTCTGCGGCTGTGGTTGCGGCTGTGGTCGTGGTGCCTGTGCTGCCGCGCTGAGCGTAGGGCAGGCGACCGCTGCCGAATCCGGCTGAGCGGGCGATGTTCACCCGCGAGGGTGAGGCGGCCTGCCGGGCGGGAGGAGGGGTGGGGTTTGGTGGGGTTCTTTCTCCGCCGGGTCCTTTGAGGGGAAGCCGCTCGTCGCACCGGAGCACACGGAATCG
This sequence comes from Streptomyces phaeolivaceus, assembly GCF_009184865.1. Lineage (NCBI taxonomy): Bacteria > Bacillati > Actinomycetota > Actinomycetes > Kitasatosporales > Streptomycetaceae > Streptomyces > Streptomyces phaeolivaceus. The sequence goes on from NZ_CP045096.1 coordinate 6,585,444, forward strand.
GGTGCCGGTGTTCGTGCCGGGTCCGGGTCCGGGTCCGGTGGCAGGGTGATCTCGGCCCAGACGGTCTTGCGCGGGGGCCTTCCCGGGGCGGTGCCCCAGCGGTCGGCGAGGGCCTCGACGAGGAGCAGGCCCCGGCCGGACTCGGCGTCGGGATCGGGGAGTTGGGGGCGGGGCAGCCGTTCACAGCGCGTGTCCGTCACCTCGATACGAAGGGTGACGCCGATGACGTACATCGTCAGATCGAAGTCGCGGCCCCGAACCCGCCCGTGTGTCGCCGCGTTGGCCGCCAGCTCGGCGACGAGGTGGTCCGCCGGGTGCGACGGCAGTCCCCACGTGCGCAGTTGCTCCGTGGCGAGGAGGCGGGCGAGGCGGGCTCCGCGAGGTGTGGGGGACAGCCGGACGCTGAAGTTGCGGATGGGGCCGACGAGTTCGGTGTCGGGGACGACGGTTTCGTGGTTCACATCACTCAGCGTGGCGGTACGTGCCTAGGGTGAACAGTGACGACGCCGGTACGTACGGTTACTGTCCAGGCCTTGTCCGGCACTGTCCAGCTTGTCCGGAACCGGCGTACGGGTAGGGGGCGTTGAGTCACATCGGTACGGCGGAGAGGTGCGTGATGCACGCGGACGGGCTCAAAGGCGCTACGGACGAGCCGGGTTGGGAGGTCGACCCCGACGACGACTGGGGTGTCGCGGTCGTCGAGACGGTGGGGCGACAACTGAAGCTGAGGCGTGAGGCCGTCGGGATGCGGGTGGCGGACTTCGCGCTGGCGATCGGGTACGGCGAGGACCTCGTCTACAAGATCGAGGCCGGGAAGCGGATTCCCCGGCAGGAGTATCTGGACAAGTCCGACGAGGTGTTGGACGCGGGCGGGCTCATCTCGGCGACCTGGGAGGACGTGAAGAAGGTCCGGTACCCGAAGAAGGTGCGGGAGCTGGGGAAGCTGGAGGGGCAGGCGGTTGAGATCGGGGGGTACGAGTGCAACATCATCGCCGGGTTGTTGCAGACGCCGGAGCATGCCAGGGCGGCGATCGAGGCGGCGCAGCCCCCGTACTCGCAGGACGATGTGGACCGGATGGTGGCTGGCCGCATGGCTCGGCAATCCGTCTTCGAGCGTGACCCCGGGCCTGCCATCAGTTTTGTGCTGGAAGAGGCGCCGCTGAGGCGTCCTCTTGGGGGCACAATGGTGTGGCGACGGCAACTTGAACGCCTACTGGAGGTCGGTCGGTTGAGGAACGTCACGCTTCAGGTGATGCCGACGCACCGCGAGGTCCACTCCGGCCTGGACGGACGGATCGAGCTGCTGAAGTTCGCGGATGGTACGGCGGTGGGACGCTGCGATGGCGTGTTCAACGGGCGCCCTGTCACTGACCTCAAGCGGCTCCGCGTCCTTGAACTGCAATATGGCACCATCCGAGCGCAGGCCCTCCCGCCTGGGGAGTCGCTGGCCTTCATCGAGCAACTGCTGGGAGAGACATGATGCGCAAGACCCTCGCCGGGGACGCCTCCGAACTGGCGTGGTTCAAGAGCAGCTATAGCGGTGGCAACAACGGCGAATCCTGCGTCGAGATCGCCCACACCCCCGCCACCGTCCACATCCGCGACTCCAAGGACATACGCCTCCCTCAGCTCACACTCGCACCGTCCGCCTGGTCGGACTTCGTCTCGTACGCGGCCGGGGGCTGACCGTCCCTGCGGGCAGTCGGGATCGTGCCGTCGGCGACCAGTTCCGCCACGGCGTCGCCGTGGTTGCGGACCAGGTAGTCCATGGCGTGTTCGGTGGAGGACTGGTACTCCAACTGCTGGCCGTAGAAGCGGAGCCGGGTCTCGCAGTCCTGGACGAGTTCGCCCCAGGTGCGTACCCAGATCCGGTACGTCGGCTGGTTGAGGGCGCAGCCGGGGGGATTGTGGGGTTGGTGGGACAGCTCCCGGAGCGTGTCCGTCATGTCGTTGCCGATCAGCCAGAAGTCCCATGTCGTGCGGGTGTCCCGGAAGCGGTCGTCCTTGCGGACGGCCTGTGCGTAGCTGCTGAGCTGCTCGAACTCGGCCGAGCCCAGGACGAGGCCGGGGCGTTTGAGTTCGACCACGAGATGGTGCCGTTCGTCGTGTCGGTGACGGGACGCGCGGGACAGCATGAGGTCGACGATTCCGCGGCGCCCGTCGGGCCGGAGCACGGGTGGGCTCGTGGGTTCCTCGCGGCCGAGCAGGTGGCAGTGCTGCCGCAGGACCTCGTTGAGGCTCCGATCGCTGACATGCAGACCGTATTCCTCGCCGAAGATCCAGCACTCGTTCTCCAGCATCCGGTGGAGTTCGGAGCGTTCCTTCACGCGGTTCTTGGCCTCGGGGTCGAAGACGAGGTGCTCCAGGGCCGCCAGGAAGTCCAGTCGACTGGTCGCGGCCGTCGATGCCTTGACCAGCGCTGACAAGGGGGTGCGGTCGAGGAGCCGGTTGAGCTGTTCCCGTTCCTGCTTGGAGAGGTTGAACAACTCCTCGGCGATCCGCAGCACGTCCGAGGGCTCATGTGCGAGGACGGACCGAAGCAGGGCGAACGTGGTCCTGCGTGTTCCGGTGGACCTGGGCAGGTGACGGAAGACGGTCGTGGCCACCGCGTCGAACGTCTCGCGTTCGGTTCGTTCGCGTGCGCCGGCGGGTTGCCCGGCGTACGGGTAGATGCCTTCCCGACGCCATTCCGCGACCTGTTCCCGCCGTCGTTCGTCCGCGCGGGCCCGGAAGTGGGCCTTGAGTTGGTCACGAGCCGAGGCGAGCACTTCGGTGAGGGGTCCGGAGGCGGCCCAGTCGGTGAAGGCGAGGTCCTCGGAGTCGACATCGTCGAAACCGGACCAGCTGAGATGTGCCGTGAACTCGAAACCCGGGGCCTGGATGCCGGGCTTGAGCTGGGCTCGCGACATGGCTTCCCCGTCGCAGAGGAAGAGTGCGCGGGTGACGGGGCGGCGCCATTCGACCACCTTCAGCCGCGCGGGGTCGCCGTTCCGGTCGGCGGGGGAGGGCAGGACGTAGTCGCGGACGTGCGCCTGCTCGGCGGCCGGGTCGAGGTCCTGGCCGTCGTACTCGATCCGGACGTCCGGATACTTCTCCAGGTACGTGGCGAATGCCGTGGTGAGCGATGACCTGGCGCGCTCGTCGGCCAGGACGCTCAACTGCTCGTCCCCGCCGAACGCCTCGAAGAGCGTGCCGACGGGGTCCTCGGTGGGTTCCGGGTCGCCGATGTCGAACTCGTCCATGGAACGCCGGTCCGCCTCTATCACCAACTGCTGCCGCCCCCCGAGCGCGTCGCTGACGCTGGTCCAGCGCACCTGGGTGCCGAGTGCGAAGGCGCGTACCCGGCCTCGTCCGTTCTTGCCGTGCAGGGCCCGCTTCTTCACGGGGCTGCCCTGCGCCCGCTTCTTCCAGGAGGCGCCGATCGGCCGGAAATACTCCTCGCAGTGCTCTGCCGACATCCCGCTGCCGTCGTCCTGGACGCGGACCCTGTCCACGCCGCCCAGGTCGTTGCGTTCCAGGGCGATGACCACGTGCCCGGCGTCGGCGTCGGCGCTGTTCCAGATCAGCTCCTCCACCGCGCCGATCGGATCACGCAGCCGCGCCAGCTCGGCGACGTGCTCCCGGCTGGTCTCCAACCGCACCTTCACCATGACTTGGGCTTCTCCCCGTCGCAGTCGTACGTCCCTGATCGAGAGCACAGTTTGCCCTTTCCAGGGTGTTTGACGTGTGGAATCGCCGCATGATCACCCTTGGTACTCTGCCGCCTCTGGATATGGGCATCTGTTCGAAGAGGTGTGAATGAAGACAGGTAGACGAACCGTCGCGGTGGCCGCGCTCGTGGGGGCGCTCGGGCTTTCGGTGCTGAACGCGCCGACGGCTCAGGCGGCGGACACCGGTATCACCGTGTCGGACATCGTCATCAACAAGGGCAAGCCGATTGTGGTGGGCACGACGAAGGAGGTGCGGCCGTCCGTCACCTTCAACATCGCTTTGCCGGCCGGGCTCAGCACCGCGAACCCCTCCGGCTACACCGCGCATCCCTTCACCTACCGCGGTGATCTGAGGAAGGCCGTCGACACCGGGGCCGGCTACATAGGCCCGGGTATCTACACCTGCTTCGAGGTCGACGCCAGGCACGCCCGATGCGAGGGCGAGTTCCACATCGACCCGCACTGGAGCCGGAAGCAGGTCGACACCAACAGCGCCGCCACGACCTGGAAGACCGCCGTCGTGATGCGCCTGTGGAAGGCCAGCGGTGGTCTCAAGACCGAAGAGTACGAGACCCGGTCCAAGACCGTGCAGCTCAAGCGCGCGGCCAAGGCGACCGTGGGCGCCACCCCGGAGACGGTCACCAAGGGCAAGAAGATCACGGTCACGGGCAAGCTGACCCGGGCGAACTGGAGCACCAAGAAGTACGGCGGCTACAGCGGCCGTACGGTGAGCCTCCAGTACCGCGCCTCGGACGCCACCTCGTTCAAGACGGTCAAGAAGGTCACCACCAGCAGCACCGGCGGCCTCAAGACCACGGTCAACGCCTCCGCCGACGGCTTCTACCGCTGGGTGTACTACGGCAACACCACGACCGGCACCGCCACCAGCCCGGTGGCCTACGTCGACGTGCGCTGACCGCCTCAGTACAGGCTCGGCACCTCGCCGCCCTCGGCCTTTGTCAGCGTGACTCCCGGCAAGCCGCGCAGCCGACGCTCCGCCACGGCGGTCAGGTCGGCCGCGGTCGGTGGGGTTCGGCCCAGGCCGATGGCGTAGCGCGTGGGGCCCGGGGCCGTGGTGAAGGGGCGGGGCCAGGCGTGGCAGTCGGGGGACAGGTCAGCGAGGTCCGTGATCAGGGCCCGCATCCTGCCGCGTACCCGGCCCCGATCCGCTTCCGTGGCTCCGTCCGCGCCCCCCTCCACCGTCACGATCGCCCACGCGGCGTGGCGGCGGTGGAGTGGGGGAGGGGTGAGGAGGGCGGGCAGGGGGCTCCCCTCTTCCAGCAACTCCCAGGCCCGGAACAGCTCTTGGGTGATCAGGTCGCGCATACCCGCCGTCACCTGGTCCGTGCAGGGGCGGACCGGAGCCGAGGGGGTCGTGATGGTGAGGGGGAGGGGGAGGGTGAGGGTGAGGGGGAGGGGACCGGAGGCGTCCCCGGGCGGTCCCACCGGCTCTCGCCAGTCCCATGCCGCCCAGGTCGCGAAGAAGTGCCGGAGGAGGGCGGACGGTGGCAGGTCACCGGCCTCGCTCGCCGTGCGGGCCGCCAGGACCGACCACGCCAGGCCCGGCAGGCCGCCGAACGGTGCCGAGTCCAGGCCCCGCGCCCTCGCCCACGCCTTGACCTCCCGGGCCAGCCGTGCGAACGCCGGACCATGGCCGCCCGCCGAGGCGAGCACCGCCTCCGCGTCGCTCACCGCGCTGAGCGCGATCGCCGCCGCCTCACCCAGCTCGGCCCGCCGCGCCACCGCCTCCGACGGATCCATCGACCCGGTGGCCACCACCGTCAGATCCACATCCAGCCCGTCCAGCCGCAGCCGTACACCGGGTACGCGTGCGCCGATCACCTCGCGCACGTTCGCGGCCCCGCCCGTCGCTTCCCTCAACTCCAGCTGTACGGCGGCCAGTTCGACCACCCCCGGCAGCGCCGCCACCAGGTCCAGATCCGCACCGGGCAGCGCGCAGCCCATGCGCCGGGAACCGACCACGTGGACGACACCGGTGGGGAGCGCGTCCGTGAGGAGGCGGGTGATCCGGTCGGCCGGTTCCGTGTCGGCGGCCTCACGCCCGGGGTGCGCGGCCTCCTCCCGCCACCGCACCTCTCCCGTCCCCAGAGCCACCGTCCCCCTCACCCGCATCGGCTCGTCCCCGCGCCGTGACAGCAGGGCCAGCTCGCCGACCTTCGCCGACATGGGCCCGAGCCGGGCAGCGCAGGCCGCCGCCAGGGTGTTCGGGTCGGTGGTGCGGCCCAGGCTCAGATGCGGGGTGAAGCCCTCGTGGCGGCCCCGACAGTGCGGGAAACGGCGTACGAGGGTGTCGTGCAGCTCGGCCCAGGGCCCCTCGCCGGCCGCCGCCGGGTCCAGCCACACCGTCGCGTCGTCCCGGTGCCCGAACCAGTGCACGCCCTCCAGCCGGGCGTCGAAGGGAGCCACCTCGGCCGTCGCGAGCACCGTGGCCGCCTCCTCGAACGCGTGCTCCGGTACGAAGCCGAAGAGGACGTTCACATGCGGGGGCCAGCGGTCGATCCGAGGGTCGTGCTTCCGGCGGATGTCCTGGAGCGGCGGCCACAGCTCCTCGGGCGGCAGCCACGCCAGCGCCGTACGGGCGGTCGGCCTGACGTCGAGGCCGGCGGGGGCGCTGTCCGGGGTGTCGGGCCCCAGCTCCACCCGCACCCCGTAGTGGTCCGAGATGTACAGCCCCTCCGCCGTGGGCGCGTCCCCGTACAGCTCGGCCGACCGCACCCCGAGATCCCGCCCGCGCAACAGAACCCGGTCCAGCCTCGACGCCCGTCCGGACAGGGACGAGATCGCGGCCAGCGGGTTGGCGGGCGGGTCGAAGGTCGGTGTCATGTCCTGCGGGCCGCGCGCCTCGCTCCACGCGTCCCGCATGCCCAGCGCCGTCTGCGGGGTGTCGCCGCCGTCGTTGAAGTCGCCGAGGAGGAGCAGATCGGCGTCCAGGCCCGCCAATCCCTCGGCGATACGGGACAGTTCGGCCGTACGGCGACCCGAGCCGTCGGCCGAGTGGTCGCTGCTCAGATGCGTCGCCGCCACGACCAGGGGGCGTACGCCGGTCTCCACCACCACGGCCGTCACCGCCTTGTGCGGGCCCAGCGCGTGGAACGCGGCCTCGCGGACCGGCAACCGGCTCAGGAGCAGCAGCCCGCATGTGTCGACGTCCCGCCCGCGCGGGTCCGTGCCCAGTGTCCAGCTCTCCCGCAGCCACGGCTCGCGCAGCAGTAGGGACAGCAGCTCCGCCTCGACCTCCTGCAACGCGATCACGTCCGCGTCGGCCGCCCGCAGGGCCCGCAGCAGCAACGGTCTGCGCCGGGCGGTGTCGATGAGATCGGCGTCGTAGCGGTCCCAGAGGGTGTTCCAGGTCAGCACCCGGACGGGCTCGGCGGCGGCCCCTCGCGGTGAGCCGGGCGCGGGCGCCCAACCCTCGCCGTCCCACGCGTGCGGCGTGCGCGCCGTGAAGAACGGCGCCCGGAGCAGGAGCGCCTCCCGTACCCGCCCCGCCTCCGTCGCGTCCATCCGGTCCACCCCCGTGGCCCGGTCCCAGACCACCTCGCCGTCCGCCTCGAAGAACAGCACCCGGTGCCAGGGGATCTCGCCGCCCGGCACGAACGCGGGCAGCGGGACCCGCTTGGGCGCGGCGTTCCGCTGGAGGACGCCCAGCACGAAGCGCGCCGGGTCGAAGCGCGTGTCCCAGCGCACCCGGTGATAGATCTCCTCGCTCGTCCGCATGGTTCTTCAGCCTTCTTCCTCGGCCCTGGTCCTCAGACCTCGTCCTCGATGGTTCCGCTCGGTCCGACGTACCAGGTGCGGTGCGCGTCCCCCGGGTACGGCGGGGCGAAGCGGCGCAGCTGCGCGGTGAGCACCTCGGGCGGTACCGCGTGCTCACGGCGGGTGTTGCGGCGGATCAGCTCGTCCTCGGCGACCAGGACCACGGCGTGCGTGATCAGGGCGTTGCGGCGGTGCGCGACCGCGTGCACCAGCGAGCGCTGCCGATGCGTGAGCGAGGTGGCGTCCCAGACCGTCGTCCCGGCGGCGGCCAGCGCCCCGTCCAGCCGGTCGAGCCCCTCGCGCAGGACGTCCGCGTTGGCCCGCTGATCGGCCCGCGCCCCGCGAGCCTCGCGCAGCTCGTCCAACGAGACATACGTGTCCACGCCCCCGAGGCCCCGTGCGAACGCGCTCTTGCCGCTGCCCGCCGGGCCGACCAGCTGGACCAGCCTCGGGAAGGCCCCCGACCGCCAGCGCCAGGTCGCGGCGACGGCCCCGTCGACACCCCCGACGCGCCCCCGCGCGTACGCCTCCCGCGCCTCCGCCCGGCAGCGGACGGCCGCGTCCGCCGACAGCCCGGCGAACGCCTCCCGCAACGCGCCCTCGTCCAGCGGCGCCACCTCTTCCGCGTGCAGCGCCGACCACTCCACCTGCTCCCGCGCCTCGTCCGTCGTCGCCGTGGCCCGCGCCACCGCGTGCAGCGGACCGAGACCGGCGGCCAGGGACAGCCGGGCCAGGCCCGCCCGGCGGTCCTCGTCCGGATACGGCCGGTGCAGCATGGGGTGCAGCCCCACCAGATCGGCGACCCGGCGCGCGAGCGGCATGCCCACGACCCCGGCCAGCCGCGCCGCGAGCCGCGCCCGCCGGCCACCCTGGCCGCCGTCCCGGCCATGGCCGTGCAGCAGCGCGGCCAGGACACCGACGAGCCGGTCGTCCCCGGTCGCCCCCGCCGGATCGAAGCGGGCCACGGCTTCCCGGTCGCCCTCCCCGGGCAGCCCCACGGCCCCCGCCAGCGCGTCGGCGTCGGCGGGCGCGCCGGAGCGCACGGCCCACAGCGGCGCCCGCGCGCCCAGCCCGTTCTCCACCACGGGCGCGTGCATCCAGTGCGTGTCCGTCCGTACGTGCCCGGCCCGCACCCACTTCGCGACGCGCGCGCCGAACTCCCGCGCGTCGAAGCCGTCCACGACCCGGACGACGTACCCCTCCTGGCGGCCGAGATCCAGCCGCAGCGCGCGCAGCGCCCGCTCGTCGAACACGCCCCGCCACAGCACACGCGGCACGGGCACCCCGAGACCGCGCAGAAAGGCCACCGTCCGGTCCCAGTCCAGGCAGCGGCGCTCCCCGTCCCACACCGAGAAGCCGTAGAACCAGCTGTCCAGGTCGTCGTAGGCGAGCGAGTGCCGGGCGAACATGTTCTCCCCGCACACCCGCCAGCCCGCCGGCACGGCGTGGCCGACACGGGCCTGGAGCGCCTTGACCCAGGTACGGGAGGGGTGGTGCGCGGAGTCGAGTGAGCGGGCGTGCACGCCGTCGGCGTACAGCGTGGTGTTCTCGCCGTCGAGCTTCTCCGTCACCACGACCTCGCGACCGCGCAGGCCGGACAGATCGGTGACCCGCAGATCGTCGGCGGTGGCGCCCGGGGACCACGGCAGATGCCTGGTCCGCGGATAGTGCGTACGCGTCGTGCCCATCGTGAACGTCCCCCGTGCCGGCCGGCGTACCCGAACAGCCGACGAACCTGATCAGCGTAGGAGCGCGGGCCGGTGACGGGCGAGCGGATTACCCGGCGCTTAGGGTCCCGGTATGAAGCCCAGAGCGGGCGTCGGGCTCACCTCGGTCATGGTGGCGCTCACGCTGACGACCGGCATGATCGAGGCCGTCAGCTTTCTCGTGCTCGGACCGGTGTTCACCGCCGTGCAGACCGGGAACCTGCTCTTCCTCTCCTTCGCGCTCACCGGCGCCGCCGGTCTCTCCCCGGCCGCTGCCGGTGTCTCGTTCGCCGCGTTCGCGGTCGGCGCGGTGCTCGGCTCCCGGTTCGAGTCGGGCGTGGACGCGTACGGCCGCGACTGGTTCGGGCCCGCGCTGATCGTCGAGGCGCTGCTGCTGGGGCTCGGCGGCCTGGTCGCCTGGCGCGGCGGCGTCGACATGTCCGGCTTCCCGGCGGAGGACCCGCACTACGCCGTGGTCGCCCTGGTCGCCGCGGCCATGGGGGTCCGCAATGTCACCACCCTGCGGGCGCGTGTCGCGGACGTCCCCACCACGGTCTCCACCCGCGCCCTCACCGCCTTCCTCAGCGGCCTGCCCCCGCTCCCCGACACCCGCGTCGGGGCACGCTCCGGCGACGAGGGCCGCCGCCTCGCCTCGGTCGGCGCGATGTTCGCGGGAGGCCTGCTGGGCGCCTGGCTCCTCCACGAGGACGTGCACCCGGCGGTCGTCCTGCTGCTCCCCGCCCTGCTGGTGCTGCTCCTGGGCACGGCCCACTGGGCGGCGCCGCGACGGCGTACGTCGGAGCCGGGCTGAGGAGCCGAGCGGTCACCCGCCCCCGAGTGCCGGGTTTGACCTCCGTCACTCTCGGGGTAATCTCTCCGGCTCGATTGGCGGAGCCGGTGGGCCGTATGGCAGACTAGCGGGGTTGCTCGGTCGAGTGTTGATGCTGCGCGCCTCCCGCCGGGAGGACCGGAAGCGAGTCCCACAGTACTCGTCGCCCCAACTGTCAGATGGCAGCGCTGGGGCGGACGTACGGGAATCTTTCGGGAAGCAAGGTGCGGCACAGACCAGGCGCCCGGTGAGTCTCTTTCTCAGGCAAGGGATGTTCGAACAAGGGACATCTGTGTCAGTGAAAGCGCGACACGCCCGACCGCGTGGGTCGGAGTGAGACGTCAGGAACACCGGGTTCCAGAGCGTTACGAGACAAAGGACTACTGAGTAGCCATGGCGGGACAGAAGATCCGCATCCGGCTCAAGGCCTACGACCACGAGGTCATCGACTCCTCGGCGAAGAAGATCGTCGAGACGGTGACCCGCACTGGTGCGTCGGTCGCGGGCCCGGTGCCGCTGCCCACTGAGAAGAACGTGTACTGCGTCATCAAGTCGCCGCACAAGTACAAGGACTCGCGCGAGCACTTCGAGATGCGCACGCACAAGCGCCTGATCGACATCCTCGACCCGACCCCCAAGACCGTTGACTCTCTGATGCGACTCGACCTCCCGGCCGGTGTCGACATCGAGATCAAGCTCTAGGGATCGGTGATCTGAGAATGGCTAAGCAGATCAAGGGAATCCTGGGCGAGAAGCTCGGCATGACGCAGGTGTGGGACGAGAACAACCGTGTTGTTCCGGTCACCGTCGTCAAGGCCGGCCCCAACGTCGTGACCCAGGTCCGTACGAACGATGTCGACGGCTACGAGTCGGTCCAGATCGCCTTCGGCGAGATCGACCCGCGCAAGGTGAACAAGCCCCTCAAGGGTCACTTCGCCAAGGCCGACGTCACCCCCCGCCGTCACCTCGTCGAGATCCGCACCGCGGACGCCTCCGAGTACACGCTGGGCCAGGAGATCTCCGCCGAGGTCTTCGAGGCCGGCGTCAAGGTGGACGTGACCGGCAAGAGCAAGGGCAAGGGCTTCGCCGGTGTCATGAAGCGTCACAACTTCAAGGGCCTCGGCGCCGGTCACGGCACCCAGCGCAAGCACCGCTCCCCCGGTTCCATCGGTGGCTGCGCCACCCCGGGCCGTGTGTTCAAGGGCCTCCGCATGGCGGGCCGCATGGGCAACGAGCGGGTCACCACCCAGAACCTGACCGTCCACGCCGTTGACGCGGAGAAGGGTCTGCTGCTCATCAAGGGCGCCGTCCCCGGTCCGAACGGCGGCCTCGTCCTGGTCCGCACCGCGGCCAAGGGGGCCTGAGGTACCGATGAGCACTGTTGACATCCTTTCGCCTGCAGGCGAGAAGACCGGAAGCGTCGAGCTCCCCGCGGAGATCTTCGGCGTGGAGAAGGTCAGCATCCCGCTGATCCACCAGGTCGTCGTCGCGCAGAACGCGGCTGCCCGTCAGGGCACGCACAAGACCAAGACCCGCGGCGAAGTCCGTGGTGGCGGTAAGAAGCCTTACCGGCAGAAGGGCACCGGCCGCGCCCGTCAGGGCTCGACCCGCGCGCCCCAGTTCGCCGGCGGTGGCGTCGTCCACGGCCCGCAGCCGCGTGACTACTCGCAGCGGACCCCGAAGAAGATGAAGGCCGCGGCCCTGCGCCACGCCCTCACCGACCGGGCCCGTCACAACCGCATCCACGTCGTCTCCGGCGTGATCGAGGGCGAGAACCCCTCCACCAAGGCCGCCAAGTCGCTGTTCGGCAAGATCTCGGAGCGCAAGAACCTGCTCCTGGTCGTCGAGCGCGCCGACGAGGCCGCGTGGCTCTCCGCCCGCAACCTGCCCCAGGTGCACATCCTGGAGCCGGGCCAGCTGAACACGTACGACGTGATCGTCTCCGACGATGTGGTCTTCACCCAGGGTGCCCTGGAGTCCTTCGTGTCCGGCCCGAACAAGGCCAACGACACCGAAGGGAGCGAGGCCTGATGGCTACGCGTCACCCGAGCATCGCCTCCAAGGCGGCCAAGGCCGCCAAGGCCGCGCGCGTCGCCAAGGCGAAGCGCCACGCCACCGAGGGCAAGAACACCGTCGTCACCGCGCCCAGCAAGGCGTTCACGGACCCCCGTGACGTGCTGCTGAAGCCGGTCGTGTCGGAGAAGAGCTACGCGCTCCTCGACGAGGGCAAGTACACCTTCATCGTCGCCCCCGGCGCCAACAAGACCCAGATCAAGCAGGCCGTCCAGGCGGTCTTCTCGGTCAAGGTCACCGGGGTCAACACGATCAACCGCATCGGCAAGCGCAAGCGCACCAAGACCGGTTTCGGTCAGCGTGCCGGCTCCAAGCGCGCCATCGTGACCCTTGCCGAGGGCGACCGTATCGACATCTTCGGCGGTCCGACCGCGTAAGCGGGTCGGATCGTCCGATATCGGACGAGGACTGAGAAATGGGAATCCGCAAGTACAAGCCGACTACGCCGGGCCGTCGTGGCTCCAGCGTCGCCGACTTCGTCGAGATCACGCGGTCCACGCCGGAGAAGTCGCTGGTCCGCCCGCTGCACAGCAAGGGCGGCCGTAACAACGCCGGTCGTGTGACCGTTCGCCACCAGGGTGGCGGACACAAGCGCGCCTACCGTGTCATCGACTTCCGTCGTCACGACAAGGACGGCGTGCCGGCGAAGGTCGCGCACATCGAGTACGACCCCAACCGCACCGCGCGCATCGCGCTGCTGCACTACGCGGACGGCGAGAAGCGCTACATCCTCGCCCCGCGCAACCTGCAGCAGGGCGACCGCGTGGAGAACGGTCCCGGGGCCGACATCAAGCCGGGCAACAACCTGGCGCTCCGCAACATCCCGGTCGGTACCACGATCCACGCGATCGAGCTCCGTCCCGGTGGCGGCGCCAAGTTCGCCCGCTCCGCCGGTACCTCCGTGCAGCTGCTCGCGAAGGAGGGCGCCTACGCCCACCTCCGCATGCCGTCCGGTGAGATCCGCCTGGTCGACGTGCGCTGCCGCGCCACCGTCGGCGAGGTCGGCAACGCCGAGCAGAGCAACATCAACTGGGGCAAGGCCGGCCGCAAGCGCTGGCTGGGCGTCCGCCCGACCGTTCGCGGTGTGGCGATGAACCCGGTTGACCACCCCCACGGTGGTGGTGAGGGCAAGACCTCCGGTGGTCGCCACCCGGTCAGCCCCTGGGGTCAGAAGGAGGGTCGTACTCGCTCGCCGAAGAAGGCTTCGAGCAAGTACATCGTCCGCCGCCGCAAGACGAACAAGAAGCGCTAGGAGCGGGTTTAGATGCCGCGCAGTCTCAAGAAGGGGCCCTTCGTCGACGGACACCTCATCAAGAAGGTGGACGTACAGAACGAAGCCGGCACCAAGAACGTCATCAAGACCTGGTCCCGTCGCTCGATGATCATCCCGGCCATGCTCGGCCACACGATCGCGGTGCACAACGGCAAGACCCACATTCCGGTGTTCGTCACCGAGTCGATGGTCGGCCACAAGCTCGGCGAGTTCTCGCCGACGCGCACCTTCCGGGGTCACGTCAAGGACGACCGGAAGTCGAAGCGCCGCTAACGCGGGGTGGAATGACCATGACAGACACTGGAAGGACAACCATGGAAGCCAGGGCCCAGGCGCGGTACATCCGCGTCACGCCCATGAAGGCCCGCCGCGTGGTGGACCTCATCCGTGGCCTCGACGCCACGGAGGCTCAGGCGGTCCTGCGTTTCGCCCCGCAGGCCGCGAGCGTGCCGGTCGGCAAGGTGCTTGACAGCGCCATCGCCAACGCCGCGCACAACTACGACCACACGGACGCCACTTCGCTGTTCATCAGCGAGGCGTACGTCGACGAGGGTCCGACCCTGAAGCGGTTCCGTCCGCGTGCTCAGGGCCGTGCCTACCGGATCCGCAAGCGGACCAGCCACATCACCGTGGTCGTCAGCAGCAAGGAAGGAACCCGGTAATGGGCCAGAAGGTAAACCCGCATGGGTTCCGGCTCGGTGTCACGACCGACTTCAAGTCGCGTTGGTACGCCGACAAGCTGTACAAGGACTACGTCAAGGAAGACGTCGCCATCCGTCGGATGATGACGTCCGGCATGGAGCGCGCCGGTATCTCCAAGGTGGAGATCGAGCGCACCCGTGACCGCGTCCGCGTCGACATCCACACCGCGCGTCCGGGCATCGTCATCGGCCGCCGCGGCGCCGAGGCCGACCGTATCCGCGGCGACCTGGAGAAGCTGACCGGCAAGCAGGTCCAGCTCAACATCCTCGAGGTCAAGAACCCGGAGACGGACGCTCAGCTGGTGGCCCAGGCCGTCGCCGAGCAGCTGTCCTCCCGCGTCTCCTTCCGTCGGGCCATGCGCAAGAGCATGCAGTCCGCCATGAAGGCCGGCGCCAAGGGCATCAAGATCCAGTGCGGTGGCCGCCTCGGTGGCGCCGAGATGTCCCGCTCGGAGTTCTACCGCGAGGGCCGTGTGCCCCTGCACACGCTCCGCGCGAACGTCGACTACGGCTTCTTCGAGGCCAAGACGACCTTCGGCCGCATCGGTGTGAAGGTCTGGATCTACAAGGGCGACGTCAAGAACATCGCCGAGGTCCGCGCCGAGAACGCCGCTGCCCGCGCCGGCAACCGCCCGGCCCGTGGCGGCGCTGACCGCCCGGCCGGCCGTGGTGGCCGCGGTGGCGAGCGTGGCGGTCGCGGTCGTAAGCCGCAGCAGGCTGCCGGCGCCGAGGCCCCCAAGACTGAGTCTTCGGGCGCCGCTGCCGCGTCGGCTCCGGCTGAGAGCACCGGAACGGAGGCCTGAGGGACATGCTGATCCCCCGTAGGGTCAAGCACCGCAAGCAGCACCACCCGAAGCGCCGTGGCCAGGCCAAGGGCGGCACGACGGTCGCGTTCGGCGAGTACGGCATTCAGGCCCTCACGCCGGCGTACGTGACCAACCGCCAGATCGAGGCGGCCCGTATCGCCATGACCCGCCACATCAAGCGTGGCGGCAAGGTCTGGATCAACATCTACCCGGACCGCCCGCTCACGAAGAAGCCTGCCGAGACCCGCATGGGTTCCGGTAAGGGTTCGCCGGAGTGGTGGATCGCGAACGTTCACCCGGGTCGGGTGATGTTCGAGCTGTCCTACCCGAACGAGAAGATCGCCCGTGAGGCTCTGACTCGCGCCGCTCACAAGCTGCCGATGAAGTGCCGGATCGTCAAGCGCGAGGCAGGTGAAGCGTGATGTCGGCCGGTACCAAGGCGTCCGAGCTGCGCGAGCTGGGCAACGAGGAGCTTCTGAACAAGCTCCGCGAGGCCAAGGAAGAGCTGTTCAATCTCCGCTTCCAGGCGGCGACCGGACAGCTTGAGAACCATGGCCGTCTGAAGGCGGTCCGCAAGGACATCGCGCGGATCTACACCCTGATGCGCGAGCGTGAGCTGGGCATCGAGACGGTGGAGAACGCCTGATGAGCGAGAACAACGTGACTGAGACCAACACCGAGGCGCGCGGATTCCGCAAGACCCGTGAGGGCATCGTCGTCAGCGACAAGATGGACAAGACCGTCGTCGTCGCCGTCGAGGACCGCAAGAAGCACGCCCTGTACGGCAAGGTCATCCGCAGCACGAGCAAGCTCAAGGCGCACGACGAGCAGAACGCCGCCGGCGTCGGCGACCGTGTCCTCCTCATGGAGACCCGGCCGCTGTCCGCCACGAAGCACTGGCGCATCGTCGAGATCCTCGAGAAGGCCAAGTAATTCCTGCGGGGTACATCCGCAGGTCAGTTCCGCCAGGCTCGGCAGGGGCCTCGTACATGAGGCCCCTGCCGGGAACCGGCAGACAATCAGGAGATAGACGTGATCCAGCAGGAGTCGCGACTGCGTGTCGCCGACAACACTGGTGCGAAGGAGATCCTTTGCATCCGTGTGCTCGGTGGCTCCGGTCGCCGCTACGCGGGCATCGGTGACGTCATCGTCGCCACCGTCAAGGACGCGATCCCCGGCGGCAACGTGAAGAAGGGTGACGTCATCAAGGCGGTCATCGTTCGCACCGTCAAGGAGCGCCGCCGTCCGGACGGCTCGTACATCCGCTTCGACGAGAACGCCGCCGTCATTCTCAAGAACGACGGCGACCCTCGTGGCACCCGTATCTTCGGCCCGGTGGGCCGGGAGCTGCGCGAGAAGAAGTTCATGAAGATCATCTCGCTCGCGCCGGAGGTGCTGTAAGCATGAAGATCAAGAAGGGCGACCTGGTCCAGGTCATCACCGGTAAGGACAAGGGCAAGCAGGGCAAGGTCATCGCGGCCTTCCCCCGTGAGGACCGCGTCCTGGTCGAGGGTGTCAACCGGGTCAAGAAGCACACCAAGGCCGGCCCGACCGCCAAGGGTTCGCAGGCCGGTGGCATCGTCACCGTCGAGGCGCCGATCCACGTCTCCAACGTCCAGCTGGTCGTGGAGAAGGACGGCAAGAAGGTCGTCACGCGTGTCGGCTACCGCTTCGACGACGAGGGCAACAAGGTTCGCGTTGCCAAGCGGACGGGTGAGGACATCTGATGGCTACCACCACGACTCCGCGTCTCAAGACGAAGTACCGCGAGGAGATCGCGGGCAAGCTGCAGGAGGAGTTCTCCTACGAGAACGTCATGCAGACCCCGGGCCTCGTCAAGATCGTGGTCAACATGGGTGTGGGCGACGCCGCCCGCGACTCCAAGCTGATCGAGGGCGCCATCCGCGACCTCACCACGATCACCGGTCAGAAGCCGGCCGTCACCAAGGCCCGTAAGTCCATCGCGCAGTTCAAGCTGCGTGAGGGCCAGCCGATCGGTGCCCACGTCACGCTTCGTGGCGACCGCATGTGGGAGTTCCTCGACCGCACCCTGTCGCTCGCGCTTCCGCGCATCCGCGACTTCCGCGGTCTGTCCCCCAAGCAGTTCGACGGCCGTGGCAACTACACCTTCGGTCTCACCGAGCAGGTCATGTTCCACGAGATCGACCAGGACAAGATCGACCGTACCCGGGGCATGGACATCACCGTGGTGACCACGGCGACCAACGACGCTGAGGGCCGCGCGCTCCTCCGTCACCTCGGCTTCCCCTTCAAGGAGGCGTGAGCGAGATGGCGAAGAAGGCTCTGATCGCGAAGGCTGCTCGCAAGCCCAAGTTCGGTGTGCGTGGCTACACGCGCTGCCAGCGCTGCGGCCGTCCCCACTCCGTGTACCGCAAGTTCGGCCTGTGCCGCGTGTGCCTTCGTGAGATGGCTCACCGTGGCGAGCTGCCGGGCGTGACCAAGAGCTCCTGGTAGTCCCCACTTCAGGGACTCCCGAAGCTCTCGGTAAGCACTGGGCGTGTCAGGCGCCCACCCATCCATGGCTTAGGCTTGGAGGGTTGGGCGCCTGACGGTAGCCCGTACGACTTACTACGCCGTAGGTCCCCGCACCGCACCCGTCCCGCCACCGAGTGGGGAGAGGGATGGCGCATACAGGAAACCCCGGCGAGAGAGGCCGAAGGCCAATTCATGACCATGACTGATCCGATCGCAGACATGCTTACGCGTCTGCGGAACGCGAACTCGGCATACCACGACTCCGTGACGATGCCGGCATCGAAGATCAAGTCTCACATCGCGGAGATCCTCCAGCAGGAGGGCTTCATCACGGGCTGGAAGGTCGAGGACGCCGAGGTCGGCAAGAACCTCGTCCTCGAGCTGAAGTTCGGCCCGAACCGTGAGCGCTCCATCGCGGGCATCAAGCGGATCTCCAAGCCCGGTCTCCGGGTTTACGCGAAGTCCACCTCCCTGCCCAAGGTGCTGGGCGGCCTCGGCGTGGCGATCATCTCCACGTCCCACGGGCTCCTCACCGACAAGCAGGCCGGCAAGAAGGGCGTAGGCGGAGAAGTTCTCGCCTACGTCTGGTAGCGGAAGGGAACGGAGGAAACAGCTATGTCGCGCATTGGCAAGCTCCCCATCACGGTTCCCGCCGGCGTGGACGTCACCATCGACGGCCGTACGGTTTTGGTCAAGGGCCCCAAGGGCTCGCTGACCCACACCGTCGCTTCGCCGATCGACATCGCCAAGGGTGAGGACGGCGTTCTCAACGTCACCCGCCCCAACGACGAGCGTCAGAACAAGGCCCTGCACGGCCTGTCCCGCACGCTGGTGGCGAACATGATCACCGGCGTGACCACGGGTTACGTGAAGAAGCTCGAAATCAGCGGTGTCGGTTACCGCGTACAGGCCAAGGGCTCGAACCTCGAGTTCGCGCTCGGCTACAGCCACCCGATCACCGTCGAGGCGCCCGAGGGCATCACCTTCAAGGTGGAGAACCCCACCCGGTTCTCGGTCGAGGGCATCGACAAGCAGAAGGTCGGCGAGGTTGCGGCCAACATCCGCAAGCTGCGCAAGCCCGACCCGTACAAGGCCAAGGGCGTCAAGTACGAGGGCGAAGTCATCCGCCGCAAGGTCGGAAAGGCGGGTAAGTAAGCCATGGCATACGGTACGAAGATCGCTAAGGGCGACGCTTACAAGCGTGCTGCCATCAAGCGTCGCCACATCCGGATCCGTAAGAAGGTCAACGGTACGGCTGAGCGTCCCCGCCTGGTCGTGACCCGCTCGAACCGCCACATCGTGGCCCAGGTGATCGACGACCTCAAGGGGCACACCCTTGCGTCGGCGTCCACCCTGGACTCGTCGATCCGTGGTGCTTCGGAAGACAAGTCGGCGCAGGCCGGCAAGGTCGGCGCCCTGGTCGCCGAGCGTGCCAAGGCCGCCGGTGTCGAGGCCGTCGTGTTCGACCGTGGTGGTAACCGGTATGCGGGTCGCATCGCGGCCCTGGCCGACGCCGCCCGCGAGGCCGGGCTCAAGTTCTGAGCTCGCTGCGTAGCTAGCGGAAAGAGAGAGGTAAATCCAATGGCTGGACCCCAGCGCCGCGGTGGCGGTGCCGGTGGCGGCGAGCGGCGGGACCGGAAGGGCCGTGACGGCGGCGCAGCTGCCGCCGAGAAGACCGCGTACGTTGAGCGCGTAGTCGCGATCAACCGCGTCGCCAAGGTTGTGAAGGGTGGTCGTCGCTTCAGCTTCACTGCGCTCGTCGTGGTGGGCGATGGCGATGGCACCGTCGGTGTCGGCTACGGCAAGGCCAAGGAGGTGCCGGCCGCGATCGCCAAGGGTGTTGAAGAGGCCAAGAAGCACTTCTTCAAGGTCCCCCGTATCCAGGGCACCATCCCGCACCCGATCCAGGGTGAGAAGGCTGCCGGCGTCGTTCTGCTCAAGCCCGCGTCCCCCGGTACCGGTGTTATCGCCGGTGGCCCGGTGCGTGCCGTGCTCGAGTGCGCCGGTATCCACGACGTGCTGTCGAAGTCGCTCGGCTCCGACAACGCGATCAACATCGTGCACGCGACCGTGGCGGCCCTGAAGGGTCTGCAGCGTCCCGAGGAGATCGCGGCCCGCCGCGGTCTGCCCCTCGAGGACGTCGCTCCCGCGGCTCTTCTCCGTGCACGTGCCGGGGCGGGTGCGTAATCATGGCGCAGCTCAAGATTACGCAGGTCAAGTCCTACATCGGCAGCAAGCAGAACCACCGTGACACCCTGCGTTCCCTTGGTCTCAAGGGCATCAACACGCAGGTCGTCAAGGAGGACCGCCCCGAGTTCCGCGGCATGGTGCACACCGTCCGCCACCTCGTGACGGTCGAGGAGGTCGACTGATCATGGCGGAGAACAACCCGCTCAAGATCCACAACCTTCGTCCCGCCCCCGGTGCCAAGACCGCGAAGACCCGTGTCGGTCGTGGTGAGGCGTCGAAGGGTAAGACGGCCGGTCGTGGTACCAAGGGTACGAAGGCCCGCTACCAGGTTCCGGAGCGCTTCGAGGGTGGCCAGATGCCCCTCCACATGCGTCTCCCGAAGCTGAAGGGCTTCAAGAACCCCTTCAAGACGGAGTTCCAGGTGGTGAACCTGGACAAGCTCGCCGCCCTCTACCCCGAGGGTGGGGAGGTCACCGTTGCCGACCTGGTCGCCAAGGGTGCCGTCCGCAAGAACAGCCTCGTCAAGGTCCTCGGCCAGGGCGAGATCTCCGTGGCGCTGCAGGTGACGGTCGACGCCGTCTCCGGCTCCGCCAAGGAGAAGATCACCGCCGCCGGCGGTACTGTCACCGAGCTCGTCTGAACACACCAGGTGTCTCGATGACTTGAGCGATCCCGACCGGGGATACCCCACAAATGGGGTATCCCCGGTTGGTCGTTCCTAGGGAGGCAGTCCCGCCGGTAAGGTGGCCTGCACTGTCCGTTTTCACAGGGGACCCCGAACGGGGCACTCGACGCGGCAGTTAAACGTTACGTAAGTCGTCCTCATCAGAATCTCAAAACCGTCACCCTTGACGCAGTAGCGCGGGGGTCGCAGGAGGCACCGTGCTCACCGCGTTCGCCCGGGCGTTCAAGACGCCCGACCTGCGCAAGAAGCTGCTCTTCACGCTCGGCATCATCGTGATCTATCGAATCGGTACGCATGTGCCGATTCCGGGTGTCGACTACACCGCCGTCCAGTTCTGCATCGATCAGGCCCAGACCAACTCGGGTCTCTTCGGTCTGGTCAACATGTTCAGCGGTGGCGCGTTGCTGCAGATCACGATCTTCGCGCTCGGCATCATGCCGTACATCACGGCGAGCATCATTCTGCAGCTGCTGACCGTGGTGATCCCGCGTCTGGAAGCCCTGAAGAAGGAGGGGCAGGCCGGTACGGCGAAGATCACTCAGTACACGCGTTATCTGACGGTTGCCCTGGCTGTCCTTCAGGGCACCGGTCTCGTCGCCACCGCCCGCAGCGGCTCGCTGTTCAGCGGCTGTGCGCAGGCCGGCCTGATCGTCCCCGACCAGTCGATCTTCACTACCATGGTCATGGTCGTCACCATGACCGCCGGTACGGCCGTCGTCATGTGGCTCGGTGAGCTGATCACCGACCGCGGCATCGGCAACGGCATGTCGATCCTGATGTTCATCTCGATCGCCGCCACCTTCCCGTCCGCGCTGTGGGCGATCAAGGAGCAGGGCGACCTGGCGGGCGGCTGGATCGAGTTCGCCATTGTCATCGCCGTCGGCCTGGTCATGGTCGCTCTGGTGGTCTTCGTCGAGCAGGCCCAGCGCCGCATCCCGGTCCAGTACGCGAAGCGGATGATCGGCCGCCGGTCCTACGGTGGCACTTCGACCTACATTCCGTTGAAGGTCAACCAGGCGGGCATCATCCCTGTGATCTTCGCCTCGTCGCTGCTCTACATTCCGGCACTTATCGTGCAGTTCTCCAACTCCACGGCGGGCTGGGCGAGTTGGATCAACTCAAACCTGGTCCCCACGGACGCACCGGCGCATATCACGATCTACTTCTTCCTCATCATCTTCTTCGCTTTCTTCTACGTGGCCATCTCGTTCAACCCCGAGGAAGTCGCGGACAACATGAAGAAGTATGGTGGCTTCATCCCGGGCATCCGGGCTGGCCGACCGACCGCTGAGTACCTGAGCTACGTACTCAACCGGATCACCTGGCCGGGTTCGCTGTACCTGGGTCTGATCGCTCTCGTACCGACAATGGCGTTGGCGCCCCTCGGGGCGAACCAGAACTTCCCGTTCGGCGGTACCAGCATCCTGATCATCGTGGGTGTGGGACTGGAGACGGTGAAGCAGATCGAGAGCCAGCTCCAGCAGCGCAATTACGAAGGGTTCCTCCGCTGATGCGTATCGTCCTCGTCGGGCCGCCGGGTGCCGGTAAGGGAACGCAGGCCGCGTTCCTCGCCCAGAACCTGTCGATCCCGCACATCTCCACGGGCGACCTGTTCCGGGCCAACATCAGCAAGCAGACGGAGCTCGGCAAACTCGCGAAGTCCTACATGGACAAGGGCGAGCTGGTGCCGGACGAGGTCACGATCGCGATGGCCAAGGACCGCATGGAGCAGCCGGACGCCGAACACGGCTTCCTGCTCGACGGCTTCCCGCGCAACGTCTCGCAGGCCGAGGCGTTGGACGTCACGCTCCAGGAAGAGTCCATGAACCTGGACGCGGTGCTGGACCTGGAGGTCCCCGAGGAGGAGGTCGTCAAGCGGATCGCGGGCCGGCGCATCTGCCGGAACGACTCCGCCCACGTCTTCCACGTCACGTACAAGAAGCCGAAGCAGGAGGGCGTCTGCGACGTCTGCGGCGGCGAGCTGTACCAGCGTGACGACGACTCCGAGGAGACCGTGCGCAAGCGCCTGGAGGTCTACCACACCCAGACCGAGCCGATCATCGACTACTACAAGGCGCAGGGCCTCGTGGTGACGATCTCGGCGCTCGGCCCGGTGGAGGAAGTCACCACGCGCGCCATGGAGGCGCTCAAGCGCGAGGACGACGACAAGTAGGTCGTCGGTCGGTACGTAGGCCGCGGTGCCCGGGAAGGGTGCCGCGGCCGTACTGTTGTGTAGGCAGTTTTCGAGTACGCAGTCACGGAAGACGGAGAGCGCAGGCCCCCATGGTGCAGATCAAGAGCCCCGAGCAGATCGCCAAGATGCGCGAGGCGGGGCTGGTCGTCGCCGCGATTCACGCGGCCACCCGGGAGGCCGCCGTGCCGGGCGCCTCCACGAAGGATCTCGACGAGGTCGCCCGCAAGGTGCTCGCGGAGCACGGGGCGAAGTCGAACTTCCTCGGGTACGGCGGCTTCCCGGCGACGATCTGCACGTCGGTGAACGAGGTCGTGGTCCATGGGATCCCGAGCGACGAGGTCGTCCTGAAGGACGGCGACATCATCTCCATCGACTGCGGCGCGATCATCGACGGCTGGCACGGCGACGCCGCCTACACCGCGTTCGTGGGGTCCGGTCACGCTCCGGAGCTGATCGAGCTGTCCCGGGTGACCGAGGAGTCCATGTGGGCCGGGATCGCCGCCATGAAGGTCGGCAACCGCCTGGTCGACGTGTCGCGGGCCATCGAGACGTACATCCGCCGGCAGCCGAAGCCGGGCGGCGGGAAGTACGGGATCGTCGAGGACTACGGCGGCCACGGCATCGGGACCGAGATGCACATGGACCCGCATCTGCTGAACTACGTCGAGCGGCGCCGGGGCAAGGGGCCGAAGCTGGTGCCCGGGTTCTGCCTCGCGATCGAGCCGATGGTGTCCCTGGGGACGCCGAAGACCGAGGTCCTCGCGGACGACTGGACCGTGGTGAGCACGGACGGGACGTGGTCCTCGCACTGGGAGCACTCGGTGGCGTTGACCGAGGCGGGGCCGTTGGTGCTCACCGCGCCTGATGGGGGCAAGGCCAAGCTGGCGGAGTTCGGGATCGCCGCGGCTCCTGATCCGGTGGGCTGAGGGTTCGTTGCCGGGTGCGGGTTCGGTGGGGGCTGGTCGCGCAGTTCCCCGCGCCCCTTTCAGGGCGCTCCTGCGGGGCGGCGTAAGGATCTTCAGCCTTGGGCATGCATACCGAATTCGTGTTTCTGGGGGCCCTGACGTAGACTGACTCGTCGGCTCTCGTGTTTCCGTATGTCCTCATTCGGTTACCCGGAGTCGATCAAGGTAGTCGATTCGAAGGGCGAAGCGTGGCCAAGAAGCAAGGTGCCATCGAGATCGAGGGCACTGTCGTCGAGTCTCTTCCGAACGCCATGTTCAAGGTCGAGCTCCAGAACGGCCACCAGGTCCTGGCACACATCAGCGGCAAGATGCGTATGCACTACATCCGCATCCTCCCTGACGACCGGGTCGTGGTGGAGTTGTCTCCGTACGACCTGACCCGTGGCCGGATCGTCTACCGCTACAAGTAGATCCCTCTGACCCGGAGAACCTCGATCCCATGAAGGTCAAGCCGAGCGTCAAGAAGATCTGCGACAAGTGCAGGGTGATCCGCCGTCACGGTCGGGTCATGGTCATCTGCGAGAACCCGCGCCACAAGCAGCGCCAGGGCTGACGCACGTTCGACCACTCCCTCTGCATCGACATCGCAGAGATTCGCGCGACGCGAGCTGAATTTGTTCATACGCAGGACCCAGGCACGTTCTTCTCGCGTGCCTGACACCCCCGGCTCGGAGGCCGGGGACCCGGTTCGTACCTGGTACGGCGGCCGGGGGGCGGTTCTGTGGAAGACCTCCGACAATCACCAGGAGCCATTGAATGGCACGCGTTTCCGGTGTTGACATCCCGCGCGACAAGCGCGTGGAGGTCGCCCTCACCTACGTGTTCGGCATCGGCCGGACCCTCTCCCAGGAGACGCTGGCAGCGACCGGCGTCAACCCCGACACCCGCGTCCGCGACCTCTCCGAGGAGCAGCTCGTCGCGATCCGCGAGTACGTGGACAACAACATCAAGACCGAGGGTGACCTCCGTCGCGAGGTCCAGGCCGACATCCGCCGCAAGGTGGAGATCGGCTGCTACCAGGGTCTCCGTCACCGTCGTGGTCTGCCCGTCCGCGGTCAGCGCACCAGCACGAACGCCCGCACCCGCAAGGGCCCGCGTCGCGCCATCGCCGGTAAGAAGAAGCCGGGCAAGAAGTAGTCCTCAGCGGACAACGCTTCATCAGCGGTCTTCGCTGTAGGACCGACCACCTCCCCGTAGGAGTTTGTAGATGCCCCCCAAGGGTCGTCAGGGCGCTGCCAAGAAGGTGCGCCGCAAGGAAAAGAAGAACGTCGCTCACGGCCACGCGCACATCAAGAGCACGTTCAACAACACCATCGTGTCGATCACGGACCCCTCGGGCAACGTGATCTCCTGGGCCTCCGCCGGCCACGTCGGCTTCAAGGGCTCCCGGAAGTCCACGCCGTTCGCCGCGCAGATGGCCGCCGAGTCGGCCGCCCGTCGCGCGCAGGAGCACGGCATGCGCAAGGTCGACGTGTTCGTCAAGGGCCCGGGTTCGGGTCGTGAGACGGCCATCCGTTCGCTCCAGGCGACCGGTCTCGAGGTCGGCTCCATCCAGGACGTCACGCCCACCCCGCACAACGGCTGCCGTCCGCCCAAGCGCCGCCGCGTCTGATCTTCCACAGATCTCCGACGCAGGCCGCTTGGTCTGAGGTTTTCGGGCGGTACGGCTCTTACGGGGCGTACCGCCCGTACCCTTGGTAGTACTCAAGGGCATCAAATAGTGGGTGCCCATGACTGAAGGACTCACCACATGCTGATCGCTCAGCGTCCCTCGTTGACCGAAGAGGTCGTCGACGAATTCCGCTCCCGGTTCGTGATCGAGCCGCTGGAGCCGGGCTTCGGTTACACCCTCGGCAACAGCCTCCGTCGTACGCTCCTGTCGTCGATCCCCGGTGCCGCCGTCACCAGCATCCGGATCGACGGTGTCCTGCACGAGTTCACCACCGTGCCGGGCGTCAAGGAGGACGTCACCGACCTGATCCTCAACATCAAGCAGCTGGTCGTGAGCAGTGAGCACGACGAGCCTGTGGTCATGTACCTGCGCAAGCAGGGTCCGGGTCTGGTCACCGCCGCCGACATCGCGCCCCCGGCCGGTGTCGAGGTGCACAACCCCGACCTCGTCCTCGCCACGCTCAACGGCAAGGGCAAGCTGGAGATGGAGCTGACGGTCGAGCGTGGCCGCGGTTATGTCTCCGCCGTGCAGAACAAGCAGGTCGGTCAGGAGATCGGGCGCATCCCGGTCGACTCGATCTACTCGCCGGTTCTCAAGGTCACGTACAAGGTCGAGGCCACGCGTGTCGAGCAGCGCACCGACTTCGACAAGCTGATCGTCGACGTCGAGACCAAGCAGGCGATGCGTCCCCGTGACGCCATGGCCTCCGCCGGTAAGACGCTGGTCGAGCTGTTCGGTCTCGCCCGTGAGCTGAACATCGACGCCGAGGGCATCGACATGGGTCCGTCCCCGACGGACGCCGCGCTCGCCGCCGATCTGGCGCTGCCGATCGAGGAGCTGGAGCTCACCGTTCGGTCGTACAACTGCCTCAAGCGTGAGGGCATCCACTCCGTGGGTGAGCTGGTCGCGCGCTCCGAGGCGGACCTGCTCGACATTCGTAACTTCGGTGCGAAGTCGATCGACGAGGTCAAGGCGAAGCTGGCCGGCATGGGCCTGGCCCTGAAGGACAGCCCGCCCGGATTCGACCCCACGGCTGCCGCCGATGCGTTCGGGGCCGATGACGACGCGGACGCGGGCTTCGTCGAGACCGAGCAGTACTAAGAGCTCGGGTTCGACTGCAGGATCTTGACCGCGGGCCGTGTGTGGCTGGTCGCGCAGTTCCCCGCGCCCCTTACGGGGCGCGGGTTTTCCGGAGTCGGAAAGGGCTCCGGATCTTCGACGGGCATCCGCCCGCTCGGATACTGACCCCGGTACCTGATACGGCCGGGGCAGACACCTAGGAGAAACACCATGCCGAAGCCCACCAAGGGTGCCCGTCTGGGCGGCAGTGCCGCGCACGAGAAGCTGCTGCTCGCGAACCTCGCGAAGAGCCTCTTCGAGCACGGTCGCATCACCACCACCGAGGCGAAGGCCCGTCGTCTGCGGCCGTACGCCGAGCGTCTGGTCACCAAGGCGAAGAGGGGCGACCTTCACAACCGCCGCCAGGTGCTCCAGGTCATCACGGACAAGAGCGTCGTGCACACGCTCTTCACCGAGATCGGCCCGCGGTACGAGAACCGTCCGGGTGGCTACACCCGTATCACCAAGATCGGTAACCGTCGTGGCGACAACGCGCCCATGGCTGTCATCGAGCTGGTCGAGGCGCTGACGGTCGCGCAGCAGGCCACGGGTGAGGCCGAGGCCGCCACCAAGCGTGCCGCGCAGGATGCCGCCGAGGTCGCCGAGACCAAGGTCGACACCACCAAGGCTGACGACGCCGCCGATGAGGCTGCCGAGGAGTCGAAGGACGCGTAAGCGTTCTGAAGCGGGCCCGTTCCTTTCGAGGAGCGGGCCCGCTTTTCTGTACCTGAGAGGATTTGTGCGTGAGTGAGGAAGCGGCGGACGGGCATGTTCGTGTCCGGTTGGATCTGTCGTACGACGGGAGCGAGTTCTCCGGGTGGGCCAAGCAGGCCGGGGGACGGCGGACCGTGCAGGGGGAGATCGAGGACGCGCTGCGGACCGTGACGCGGTCGCGGGAGACGTATGAGCTGACCGTGGCGGGGCGGACCGACGCGGGGGTGCACGCGCGGGGGCAGGTGGCGCATGTCGACCTGCCTCGGGAGGTCTGGGACGAGCACCACGGGAAGCTGCTCAAGCGGCTCGCCGGGCGGCTCTCCAGGGACGTACGGGTCTGGGCCCTGCGGGAGGCGCCCAGTGGCTTCGACGCCCGGTTCTCGGCCGTCTGGCGGCGGTACGCGTACCGGGTGACGGACAACCCCGGGGGCGTCGATCCGTTGCTGCGCGGTCATGTGCTGTGGCACGACTGGCCGCTCGACGTGGACGCCATGAACGAGGCCGCCGAGCGGTTGCTCGGGGAGCACGACTTCGCGGCCTACTGCAAGCGGCGGGAGGGGGCCACCACCATCCGTACGCTCCAGGAGCTGAGCCTGGTGCGCGGGGACGACGGGGTGATCACCGCGACCGTGCGGGCCGACGCGTTCTGCCACAACATGGTGCGGTCGCTGATCGGGGCGCTGCTGTTCGTGGGGGACGGGCACCGGGGGCCCGAGTGGCCCGGGAAGGTGCTGGCCGCCGGGGTGCGGGACTCCGCCGTGCATGTCGTACGGCCGCACGGGCTGACCCTGGAGGAGGTCGGGTACCCGGCCGACGAACTGCTGGCCGCGCGGAACAAGGAGGCGCGGAACCGACGGAGTCTGCCGGGGGCACCCGGGGCCGGCTGCTGCTGACCCCGGGTCGGGGAGGGACGCGGGCTACTGGCCGTTGGCCGCGGCTGCCGCCTGGGTCTCGCCCCGGCGGTGGATCTGTTCGTAGGTGGACCCGCCGAGGTCGTCGCCGGCGGTGAAGACGGCCTTGTCCTTCTCGGTCACGTCCTTGCCGTCGGTGAAGCCGGAGAGGGTGAAGTAGGCGTAGCGGCCGTAGGAGTTGGCGGTCGTACGGCACACCGTCGTCCGGCAGAAGGTGGGGACGCCGTCACCGGAGAGGGAGACGATGGTGCTCTTCTTGTCCCAGTCCTCCTTGACCTTGGTCGCCTTCGCCTCGGTGTCGAACAGGGCGACGCCGACCGTGACCGCGACCTTCTCCCGGACGTAGGTCACACGCATGAAGCGGGTGCAGTCGTTGCCGGTCAGCAGCTTGTCGAGGGTGCCCTGGACGGCCGAGGCGCAGTCCTTCGTCGAGGCTGTCGCGCCCTTGCGGTAGACGACGCCCTCGCGCTTGGTCAGCTGGGAGCCCGGGAAGAGGATGTCCGGGCTGATCGGCGCCTTGTCCTTGCCCGAGCTGGAGATGAACTCCTTCGGGTCCAGCGGTGGCGGTGCCGTGGTCGGTGCGAACGACGGGGCCGTCTTGGCGCTGGCGCTCGGTATGTCCGCCGTGGCCGGGAGGTCGTTCGGGCCGTTCGCCGTGGTGTTGCCGTTGCCGTTGCCGTTGCCGTTGCCGTTGTCGGTGTTGACGACGGCGACGGCCACGGCGACACCTATGCCGACCGTGGCGAGGGCGCCGCCGACGATCAGCAGGAGTCTGCGGCGCCTGTTGCGTGTTTCGGACTGCTCGGCGAGTGACGCCCAGTCCGGGGTCTGGTTACTGGTGGAATTCCACTGATTGTCCCACGGATTGTGGGAACCCCCGGGGCTCCACTGAGACCCCCCCTGCCCAAAGCTCATGGGGCGCAGTTTAGACGGGCGAGGGGAGGCCTTCTTCAGTTATGGGTCACGCCGGATCCGGCTGGGGCGTGGCTTGTCGCGGTTGCGGCTTACGCCTTGTCCTTCCAGCCGGCCACGAGCTTGCGTGTGCTGTGGTCGCTGAGCTTCGTGTAGGAGAAGACGTCGATCTGCAGCCTGTGGCCGTTGGTGAACTTCATGTCGCAGGTCTTGCCCTTGCCCTTGTCCTTGACGCCGCACGTGTCCATCTTCGGGTTCTTCGAAGACAGGTCGTCCACGGTGACGAGGATGCCGGTCGAGCCCGCCTTGGTGTCCCAGACCTTCAGGACCTCGCCCGCGGACGTGAACTTCACCTGGCCGCCGGGCACCGAGTAGTAGGTCGACGCGGACGCCGTCCCGGCCGTGCCCAGCGTCAGCGCGACACCGGCCGCCACGATCGCGGCGGCAACGCTCTTGCGAGACTTCGTACGTGAACCCCGTTGTTTGCAGCTTGCATGACTGAATCACGTGCCTCGCGGCACGTGGTGCCGGAGCGTATCGAACTCGTGCGTGAAGTGGATCAAGGGGGTCCGGGGGTCCCTGTCCCGGGGCCGTTTTGACCCGTCCGGGGCAGCGCGAGTAGGCTTGCCGCTTGTTATGCGTATTGGCTTGGTCGCTCTCAGGCGAGAGGCCCTTGCGTAGGTTCCCTGGAGCAGTTACCAGTGGGCGGCATACGGGCAGCGTTCCCGGCACTGTCGTCCCCA
The DNA here is from genome assembly GCF_009184865.1 of Streptomyces phaeolivaceus. Lineage (NCBI taxonomy): Bacteria > Bacillati > Actinomycetota > Actinomycetes > Kitasatosporales > Streptomycetaceae > Streptomyces > Streptomyces phaeolivaceus. Next base: position 6,614,920 of record NZ_CP045096.1, read on the forward strand.
GCTGCACGATCGCTTCAGTGATGCCATGTGTCAGCACCCATCCACTGAAGAAGAAGGCTGCGAAGTGCGTACGTACAGCCCCAAGCCCGGCGATGTGACTCGCCAGTGGCACGTCATTGACGCTCAGGACATCGTCCTGGGCCGTCTGGCTACCACTGCCGCGAACCTCCTCCGCGGCAAGCACAAGCCGACCTATGCCCCGCACATGGACATGGGCGACTTCGTCATCATCATCAACGCCGACAAGGTTCACCTGTCCGGCAACAAGAAGACCCAGAAGCTGGCGTACCGCCACTCCGGCTACCCGGGTGGTCTGCGCTCCGTCCGTTACGACGAGCTGCTGGCGAAGAACCCCGAGAAGGCCGTCGAGAAGGCCATCAAGGGCATGATCCCCAAGAACACCCTGGGCCGTCAGATGCTCTCGAAGCTGAAGGTCTACTCGGGCGACCAGCACCCCCACGCTGCCCAGCAGCCGGTGCCGTTCGAGATCACCCAGGTCGCGCAGTAGTTCCGGCCACACCCCCAAACAGAAAAGATCTGAGGAGAACCGTGGCCGAGACCACCGTTGAGCAGCCGGTCGAAGAGACCGAGACCGAGCTCGTCGACATTGACAGCTACACCACCGAGTCCGAGGTGCCCGTCGAGGGCGAGTACACCTCGGAGTCGCTCGCGGGCCGCTTCGGCGACCCGCAGCCGGCCGCCGGCCTGGGCCGTCGCAAGAACGCCATCGCCCGCGTCCGGATCGTCCCGGGCACCGGCAAGTGGAAGATCAACGGCCGCACCCTTGAGGACTACTTCCCCAACAAGGTGCACCAGCAGGAGGTCAACGAGCCGTTCAAGGTTCTTGAGCTCGAAGGCCGTTACGACGTCATCGCCCGTATCTCCGGTGGCGGTGTCTCCGGTCAGGCCGGTGCGCTCCGTCTCGGTGTCGCCCGCGCGCTGAACGAGGCCGACGTCGACAACAACCGCGGCGCCCTCAAGAAGGCCGGCTTCCTCCGCCGCGACGACCGTGCGGTCGAGCGCAAGAAGGCCGGTCTGAAGAAGGCCCGTAAGGCCCCGCAGTACAGCAAGCGCTAAATTCCGCGCTCGCAGCACCACGCGCATCGCCCCGGCGGCACGTTCCTGTGCCGTCGGGGCGGTCTGCTTAGCAGGATCTATCGCTTGTCGCAGGCTTAAGCACAGAGTGTCGGTACAACCCCTACAGGGGGAGGACAGTCTCAGGGGATGTACTTGGTCCACGGAGTGCCGGGACACTCGTGACTACTCGTGGACACCTGGTACGAGCCGCACATTCTCAGCAATTCGGAGGACACCACAGTGGGACGACTCTTCGGCACGGACGGCGTGCGCGGTGTCGCCAACGCGGATCTGACGGCCGAGCTCGCGCTCGGACTCTCCGTCGCGGCGGCACATGTACTCGCCGAGGCGGGAACGTTCGAGGGCCACAAGCCGGTGGCGGTGGTCGGACGGGATCCGCGGGCGTCCGGAGAGTTCCTGGAGGCGGCCGTCGTGGCCGGCCTCGCCAGCGCGGGCGTCGACGTGCTGCGTGTCGGTGTGCTGCCCACCCCCGCGGTGGCGTTCCTCACCGGCGAGCTGGGCGCCGACCTCGGTGTGATGCTCTCCGCCAGCCACAACGCCATGCCCGACAACGGCATCAAGTTCTTCGCGCGCGGCGGCCACAAGCTCGCCGACGATCTGGAGAACCGGATCGAGGGCGTGTACGAGGAACACCGCACGGGCGCCCCCTGGGACCGGCCGACCGGAGCGGGCGTCGGGCGTATCCGCTCGTACGACGAGGGCTTCGGGCGGTATGTCGAGCATCTGCTCGCCGTGCTGCCCAACCGGCTCGACGGGCTGAAGGTCGTCCTCGACGAGGCGCACGGTGCCGCCGCCGGGGTCTCGCCGGAGGTGTTCACCCGGGCCGGGGCCGAGATCGTCACGATCGGGGCCGAGCCGGACGGGCTCAACATCAACGACGGCTGCGGGTCGACCCACCTCGGGAAGCTGAAGGCCGCCGTCGTCGAGCACGGCGCGCACCTCGGGATCGCGCACGACGGGGACGCGGACCGGTGCCTCGCCGTGGACCACGCGGGCGACGAGGTCGACGGGGACCAGATCCTCGCGGTGCTCGCGCTGGCGATGCGTGAGCGTGGTGAGCTTCGCTCGGACACCGTGGTCGCGACCGTGATGTCCAACCTCGGCTTCAAGCTGGCGCTGGAGCGGGAGGGGCTCAAGCTGGTGCAGACCGGGGTCGGCGACCGGTATGTGCTGGAGGAGATGAAGGAGCACGGGTACGCGCTCGGCGGCGAGCAGTCCGGGCATGTGATCATCTCCGACCACGCGACGACGGGTGACGGCACGCTGACGGGGCTGCTGCTGGCGGCGCGGGTCGCGCGGACCGGGCGTACGCTGCGGGATCTCGCCGGGGTGATGGAGCGGCTGCCGCAGGTGCTCGTCAATGTGCCGGACGTGGATCGGTCGCGGGTCGGGACGTCCGCCGAGCTGGCTACGGCGGTGGGGGAGGCCGAGGCCGAACTGGGTTCTACGGGGCGGGTGTTGTTGCGGCCGTCCGGGACCGAGCCGCTGGTGCGGGTGATGGTGGAGGCGGCGGATATCGAGCAGGCTCGGGCTGTGGCGGGGCGGTTGGCCGACGCGGTTAAGTCGGCGCTCGGCTGAGGCTGAATTGCCGGGCAGGGGTGTGGGGTTCTGTGCGTGGCGGGCTGCGGGTTCGTCGTGGCTTGTCGCGCCCACGCGGCGGTAGCCGCAAATTCAACAGAGCCCCGCGCCCCTGAAGGAGCCGGGGCTGCGCCCCTTGCTCCTTCAGGGGCGGGGCTTGGACCATAGCCACTTCTGGAAGAGCAGGGTCAGGGTGCCTGCCGCGACGATGCTCAAGAGGTTGAGCAGGAGTTGGTTGGTGGAGCCGATGGTCTGGGCCGTGTCGCCGTAGCTGAGGGCTACCGCCGCGTTGGCCGCTGCCGGGACCGTGGTGACCGAGATGGCCACGCCGACCAGGGCGCCCGACTTGGCCGAGGTCAGGGAGAGGGTGCCGGCGATGCCGGCGAGGACGGCGACGACCACGGAGAAGGCGTCGGGGGCGTAGACGAAGGCCGTGTTGGGGCGTTCGGCGGCCAGTTGCTCCTGGCTGAACAGGTCGAGCGCGTCCATGAAGAGGCTGAAGACGACCGTCGCCGCCATGGCCACCGCGAAGCCCACGAGGAGCGCGATCAGGGAGCGCAGGGCGAGGCGCGGGTGGCGTTGCACGATGGAGGTGCTGATGCCCGCGAGAGGGCCGAACTCCGGGCCCACCGCCATCGCGCCGACGATCAGGACCGCGTTGTCCAGGACCACACCGCAGGCCGCGAGCATGGTGGCGATGGTGAGGAAGGCGACGTAGGTGACGGAGAGCGTCGACTCCTCGTGGGTCGCGTCCGTCAGGTGTTCCCAGAGGACCGCGTCCGCGCCCTCGCCGGGCGCGTCCTTCTCGGCCCTGTCGGCGCGTTTGGAGAGGGACAGGTCGATGTTCTCGACCGCGATCGACCCGGTCTCGTCCAGGTCCAACGCCCTCAGCGCGCCGATCAGTTCGTCGCCCGCCTCACGGGCCACGTCGCACATGACGACGTCCCCGGCGGGGTCGCGGGCAGCGCCCGTCATGACGACGAGATGGGTGGTCCCGACCGTCCCCTCGATCAGGCGCACCACCTCGTCCGTCTTCTCGGACGGGGTGATCAGGCGGAGATGCAGCATGTCCGCAGGGTAACCGGCCCTGTCGTGGCTACAGCTTGCGCAGGCTGAGGCGGCGGACCTTGTGGTCGGGGCCCTTGCGGATGATGAGGGTGGCGCGGCCCCGGGTGGGGGCGATGTTCTCGACCAGGTTGGGCCTGTTGATGGTGCGCCAGAGGGTGCGGGCGTAGTCGACCGCCTCGTCCTCGGAGACCTGGGTGTACTTGCGGAAGTACGAGTCGGGCTTCTGGAAGGCGGTCTGGCGGAGCTTTCTGAACCGGTTGAGGTACCAGCGCTCGATGTCGTCGGCGGCGGCGTCGACGTACACGCTGAAGTCGAAGTAGTCGGCGAGACCGACACGGGTACGGCCGTCGCTGCCCGGGAGGGCGGGCTGCAGGACGTTGAGGCCCTCGACGATGAGGATGTCGGGGCGGCGGACCGTCAGCCGCTGGTCGGGCACGATGTCGTAGATGAGGTGGGAGTAGACGGGGGCCGTCACCTCGTTCTTGCCGGCCTTGATGTCGGCGACGAAACGGGTCAGGGCCCGGCGGTCGTACGACTCGGGGAAGCCCTTGCGGGAGACCAGGCCGCGTTCCTGGAGGTCCTTCATGGGGAGCAGGAAGCCGTCGGTGGTGACCAGTTCCACGCGTGGGTGTTCGGGCCAGCGGGCCAGGAGCGCCTGGAGGAGACGGGCGACGGTCGACTTGCCCACGGCCACGGAACCGGCGACGCCTATCACGAACGGGGTGCCGGACTGGGAGCCCTGCTCGCCCAGGAACGTGTTCAGGGCGCCGCGCAGACCGTCGGTGGCGCCGACGTAGAGGTTGAGGAGCCGGGACAGCGGGAGGTAGATGTCCCGGACCTCGTCGAGGTCGATGACATCGCCCAGACCGCGCAGCTTCTCGACCTCCTCGGCGTTCAGTGGCAGCGGCGTCTTTTCGCGCAGCGCGCTCCACTCGGGGCGGGTGAGGTCGACGTAGGGAGTCGCCTCCGGCCTGGGCCGGTGGGCGCTCCGCGGCAACGAGGAGACCGGTGAGATCACAGTCCATTGTTAACGGAGTTTGAACGGGGTGGCGGGGTGGGGGCCGGGTGGGGTCCGTCACGCTCGCGCGGGCTCCGCCCTCACTGTGCGTGAACTGTGGCGAAGGTGTGGACCTGGGGTGGAGGGGGGACTAGCGTCCGGGCGGTCGGGAGGGAGCCGCTTCCCGGTCGGGCGGGGGGAATGGGGGGACTTCTGATGGGTTTTGGCATGCGTGCGCGCTTACGGAGCGTCGTACGGAGTGGATCTACGCGCGGTGACGGGGCGCGGGGGCGGGACCGCGAGCGGGACAGGGAGCTGGTCGGGCGGGTGTGCAGTGAGCTTGCGGCCGATCTGCCGGACGAGGATGTCGGTGAGTGTCTCGACGACGCGATCGACATGTACCGGATGGGGAGCAAGCCCCGGTGCGAGGAGGTCGAGTATCTGGGGCTGGTGCGGGAGGCCATCGACCGGATCGAGGAGGGGGAGTGAGGGGGCGTCCACGCGCCTGCCCCCGCTCCGTCCACGCTCCGTCCACCCGGCGGCACCCTCGGACCAGGTGACTCCGTCCTCAGACCAGCAGATCCTTGTAGTAGATGCTGGCCTTCTTGCGGCTGTCGGTGTCGGATGTCACCGAGCCGAAGCCGCTGCACAGGCGGACGGCCTGCGGGTTGGCGGGGTCGGGGACCTGGATGGCCATGCCCTCGGGCTCCCGGTAGGGGAGCGAGTAGCCGGCCCGGCTGAGTTCCTGCTGGACGACGGTGCCGGTGTTCCAGTTGACGCCGGTGTCTCGACGAGCGCCTACGACGGGAACGGCAAGGTCGCCACGACCACCGACCCGACCGGCACGCTGACCTACGACTACGACGCCCTCCAGCGGCCGACGGCCATCAAGCAGGGGACGACCGCGCTGTCACTGTGGACCTACGACAGCGCGACCGGTGGCAAGGGGCAGCTCGCGTCGGCCACCTCCTACGCGAACGGCAAGGCGTACCGGCAGACGGCGGTCGCCTACGACTCGCGGAGCAGGGTGACGCAGCGCCGGCTGACCGTGCCAGACGACGGCACGGGCCTGGCCGGGACCTACACCATCGGCTACGGCTACGGCTACGGCTACGGCTACGACCTGGCCGACCATCTCACCTCGGTGACATACCCCGCGATCGGCGGGCTCCCGGCCGAGACGGTCACCACCGCCTACTCCGCGCAAGGCATGCCGGAGAAGGTCTCCAGCCCGCTGGCCACGTATCAGTCGTCGATCGGCTTCGACCGGCTGGGCCGTGTCAACGCCCGTACCTACGGGGCGAGCGGGACCGACGCGACGGTCAGCCGGGCCTACGCCTACCACGACGCCGACGGCACGGGGCTGCTGTCCGGCATCAAGACGACGGTGACCGCCGGCGGCACGACCACGACCGCTCAGGACGACTCCTTCGTGCGCAACCTCGGTGGCCACATCACCGGTGCCACGGACGGGGTCACGGAGCAGAGCGAGTGCTTCACCTACGACGAGCTCAACCGGATCGGCCGGCGTGGGGAGTGGCCGAGGCCGCCCTGTTCCTGGTCGCCGCGACCACGTTCACGGTGCTGCGCACCGCTTGAGGGGCTCTTCTCAGGTGGTGATGCCGCGTCTCACGTGGTGATGTCCCGCCAGGCCCTCGGGATCGCCTCCGCCACGTCGTGGGCGCTCGTCGGGGCGCCGTCGGCGGCGTAGCGGCCCGCGAGGCCGTGGAGGTACGCCGCCGCGCTCGCCGCGTCCAGGGGGGAGAGGCCGGCCGCCAGGAGCGAGCCCGCGAGGCCCGAGAGGACGTCGCCGCTGCCGGCCGTCGCCAGCCAGGGGGTGCCGGTGGCGTTGACGCGGACCGGGGTGTCGGGGTCCGGGGCGGCGATCAGGGTGGTGGAGCCCTTGAGGAGGACGGTGGCGTCGTAGCGGCGCGCGAGTTCCCGTACGGCCGTCAGGCGTGCCGCCTCGACCTCCTCGCGGGAGATGCCCAGGAGGGCCGCCGCCTCCCCGGCGTGCGGGGTCAGCAGGGTGGGGGCCTTACGGGTGCGGACCGTGTCGCGGTCGGCGAGGCGGAGGCCGTCGGCGTCCAGGAGGACGGGTACGTCGGTGGCGAGGGCCTCGGCGACGGGGGCGGGGTCGTCGGCGGCCCCGGGGCCCGCGACCCAGGCCTGGACCCGTCCCGCCTTCTTCGGGCCCGTGTGCGAGATCAGGGTCTCGGGGAAGCGGGCCAGGACCGCGTCCGTGGCCGCGCCGACGTAGCGGACGGCGCCCGCGCCGCCGCGCAGGGCGCCCGCGACCGCGAGGACCGCCGCGCCCGGGTAGCGGGTCGAGCCCGCCGCGATGCCCACGACTCCCCGGCGGTACTTGTCGCTCTCGCCGGTGGGGCGGGGGAGGAGGGCGGCGATGTCGGCGTGCTGGAGGGACTCCAGGGCCGGGGTGTGCGGGAGCGTGGCGGCCAGGCCGATGTCGATCAGGCGGACCGAGCCGGCGTAGGCGCGGGCCGGGTCGATGAGGAGGCCCGGTTTGTGGGTGCCGAAGGTGATGGTGAGGTCGGCGCGGACGGCTGTGCCGTGCACCTCGCCGGTGTCCGGTTCGATGCCGCTCGGGAGGTCCACGGCGACGACCGTGGCGGGGGAGGCGGCGAGGAGTCCGGCGAGGTGGGTGGCCTCGGGGCGGAGGCCGCCCTTGCCGCCGATGCCGACGATGCCGTCCAGGACGAGGTCGGCGTGCTGGAGCAGGGGGGCCGCGTCGGTCGCGGTCGCAGTGGTGCCGCCTGCTCGGAGGAGCGTCTTGAGGGCCTCGGGGTGGGTGCGGTCGGGGGCGAGGAGGACGGCGGTCACCGAGGCGCCGCGCCTGGCCAGGCGGGCCCCGGCGTAGAGGGTGTCGGCGCCGTTGTCTCCGCTGCCGGTGAGGAGGGTGACCCGGCTGCCGTAGACGCGGGGGAGGGCGTCCGCGCAGGCCGCGGCGAGGCCTGCGGCGGCGCGTTGCATGAGGGCGCCGGCGGGGAGGCGGGCCATCAGGGTGCGTTCGGCTGTGCGGACGGTTTCTACGCGGTGGGCTGAGCGCATGGGGACGAGTCTGCCTTGCTTTGGGGGTTGGGGGCGGTTGGGGGTGGGCCGGCGGTTCCTGGGTGCGCCTGGGCTGTCGCTGGGCGGGGTGGGTTCCGCTGCTCGGCGGTGACGAGGTGCCGCCTGCGCCCACCCGTGCCGCCCCAGCGGCACGATTGCCCGCAGGGGGAGGGGAGCGGAGGGGAGGGGAGCGGAGGGGGTGGGGGCAGGGGCGAAGCCCCTGCTTTTTGCGGGCGCGGGGAACCGCGCGATCAGCCACGCACGGCCCGCGGTAGCTCTACGACCCGCACTCCCGAGCTACAAGGCGCCCTCACCCCTCCGCGATCACCACCGCCGAGGCCACCCCCGCGTCATGGCTCAGGGAGATGTGCCAGGACTGGACGCCCAGTTCGGAGGCGCGGGACGCGACCGTGCCGGTTACTCGGAGGCGGGGTTGGCCGGAGGGCTCGACATAGACCTCGGCGTCGGTCCAGCGCAGGCCGCTGGGGGCGCCCAGGGCCTTCGCGAGCGCCTCCTTCGCGGCGAAGCGGGCCGCGAGGGAGGCGACGCCCCGGCGCTCCCCGCTGGGGAGGAGCAGCTCGCTGGGGAGGAAGAGGCGGTCGGCCATGCTGGGTGTGCGTTCCAGCGAGGCACGGAAGCGGTCGATCTCGGCGACGTCGATGCCGACTCCGATGATGGGCATGATCCGCACCCTAGCCCCAGCCGAACGCCACCCCGCCTCCAAACAGCCCCCGCCTCGCCCTCGGTCGGCCCCCGCCCCCGCCCCCGCCACGCCCCCACCTCCGGGCCGGGGCGGACACCTCCCCGGCCCGGGGCGGAGCCTCCCCGCTCACTCCACAGTCACCGACTTCGCCAAGTTCCGCGGCTGGTCCACCTCGTTGCCTCGGGCCGTGGCCAGTTCGCAGGCGAAGACCTGGAGGGGGACCGTGGCGACCAGGGGCTGGAGCAGGGTGGGGGTGGCGGGGACGCGGATGAGGTGGTCGGCGTAGGGGGCCACCGCCTCGTCGCCCTCCTCCGCGATGACGATCGTCCGGGCACCGCGCGCACGGATCTCCTGGATGTTGGACACGATCTTGTCGTGGAGGAGGGAGCGGCCCGCCGGGGACGGGACCACGACCACCACCGGGAGGTCCTCCTCGATCAGCGCGATCGGCCCGTGCTTCAGCTCGCCCGCCGCGAACCCCTCCGCGTGCATATAGGCCAACTCCTTGAGTTTCAGGGCGCCTTCCAACGCCACCGGGTAGCCCACATGCCGCCCCAGGAACAGCACCGTGTTCTTGTCGGCCAGCGTGCGCGCCAACTCCCGTACCGGCTCCATCGTTTCGAGGACCCGCTCCACCTCGTGGGAGATCCGGGAGAGGTCGCGGACCACGGCCCGGATCTCGTCGCCCCACTTGGTGCCGCGTACCTGGCCGAGATAGAGGGCGACGAGGTAGCAGGCCACCAGCTGTGTCAGGAACGCCTTCGTCGAGGCGACCGCCACCTCCGGGCCCGCGTGGGTGTAGAGGACCGCGTCGGACTCGCGGGGGATCGTCGAGCCGTTGGTGTTGCAGATGGCGAGGACCCGGGCGCCCTGTTCACGGGCGTGCCGCAGCGCCATCAGCGTGTCCATGGTCTCGCCGGACTGGGAGATGGCGATGGCGAGGGTGCGCGGGCCGAGGATCGGGTCCCGGTAGCGGAACTCGCTGGCCAGCTCCACCTCGCACGGGATCCGGGTCCAGTGCTCGATGGCGTACTTGGCGATGAGGCCCGCGTGGAACGCCGTACCGCACGCGACGATGACCACCTTGTCCAGCTCGCGCAACTCGGAGTCGGGGATGCGGACCTCGTCCAGGGAGAGCGTGCCCGCCGCGTCGATCCGGCCGAGGAGCGTGTCCGCGACCGCCTTCGGCTGCTCGGCGATCTCCTTGAGCATGAAGTAGTCGTAGCCGCCCTTCTCCGCCGCCGACGCGTCCCAGTCGACGTGGTACGAGCGGACCTCGGCGGGCCGGCCGTCGAACGTCGTCACCGTCACGCCGTCGCGGCGCAGTTCGACCACCTGGTCCTGGCCCAGCTCGATCGCCGAGCGCGTGTGCGCGATGAACGCGGCTACGTCCGAGGCGAGGAAGGCCTCGCCCTCGCCGACACCGACCACGAGGGGGGAGTTGCGGCGGGCGCCCACGACCACGTCCGGCGCGTCCGCGTGCACCGCGACCAGCGTGAACGCGCCCTCCAGGCGGCGGCACACCAGCCGCATCGCCTCCGCGAGGTCGTCGCAGGACGAGAACTCCTCGGCGAGCAGGTGGGCGACGACCTCGGTGTCCGTCTCGGAGGTCAGGTCGTGGCCGCGCTCGGTCAGTTCGGCGCGCAGCGTGGCGAAGTTCTCGATGATGCCGTTGTGGACGACGGCGACGCGGCCCGCGTTGTCGAGGTGCGGGTGGGCGTTGGCGTCCGTGGGGCCGCCGTGGGTGGCCCAGCGGGTGTGGCCGAGGCCGGTCGTGCCGGTCGGCAGTGGGCGGCCGACCAGTTCCTTCTCCAGGTTCACCAGTTTTCCGGCCTTCCTGGCGGCGGCGAGGCCGCCGTCGGCGAGGACCGCCACGCCGGCGGAGTCGTAGCCTCGGTATTCCAGCCGCTTGAGGCCGGCGAGGACGACGTCCAGCGCGGACTGCGAGCCGATGTATCCCACGATTCCGCACATAGCAACCCCTGTGTCGTGTCGTTCGCGACCTGTCGTGTGCCGGATGTGACTGTACGTGACATTGTGCTCCTGGGTTGGTGAATCGGGTTCGGGGTGGGCGGTTCTGCCGGATGCGGGCTGATCGCGCGTCGTGGCTTGTCGCGCCCACGCGGCGGAGCCGCATAGTGATACAGCCCCGCGCCCCTACGGGGCGCTTGCGGTGGCTCTGAGAGACTGGGGCTGACATGAGTGAGACAGCACCTGTGCGGAGCGCGCCCCTTCGGGCCCGTGCCGAGATCGATCTGGATGCCCTGCGGGCCAATGTGCGGACCCTGCGTGCTCTGGCGCCGGGTGCCGAGCTGATGGCCGTGGTCAAGTCGGACGCGTACGGCCATGGCGCGGTGCGGTGTGCGCGGGCCGCGGTCGAGGCGGGGGCGACCTGGCTGGGGACGGCCACGCCCGAGGAGGCGCTGGCGCTGCGCGCGGCGGGGCTGTCCGGGCGGCTGATGTGCTGGCTGTGGGCGCCGGGCGGGCCCTGGCGGGAGGCCGTCGAGGCGGATCTCGATGTCGCGGTCAGCGGGATGTGGGCGCTGCGGGAGGTCACCGACGCCGCCCGTGCGGCCGGTGCGCGCGCGCGTGTGCAGTTGAAGGCCGACACCGGGCTCGGGCGCAACGGCTGCCAGCCCGACGACTGGCCGGAACTCGTCGCCGAGGCGCTGCGCGCGGAGGCCGAGGGGCTGGTGAAGGTCACCGGGCTCTGGTCGCACCTCGCGTGCGCCGACGAACCGGGGCACCCCTCCATCGACGCCCAGCTCACCCGCTTCCGCGACATGATCGCGTACGCCGAGAGGCAGGGCGTCCGCCCCGAGGTGCGGCACATCGCCAACTCGCCGGCCACCCTCACCCGCCCGGACGCGCACCTCGACCTCGTCCGCACGGGCATCGCGGTCTACGGCATCTCGCCCAGCCCGGAGCTGGGCAGCGCGGCCGATCTCGGGCTGCGGCCGGTGATGCGGCTGAGCGCCTCGCTCGCGCTGGTCAAGCACGTCTCCGGGGGCCACGGCGTCAGCTACGGGCACCATTACGTCACCCCCGGCGCCACCACCCTCGGGCTGGTCCCCGTCGGTTACGCGGACGGCATCCCCCGGCACGCCTCCGGGACCGGGCCCGTCCTGGTCGGCGGCAAGTGGCGGACGGTCGCGGGCCGGGTCGCCATGGACCAGTTCGTCGTCGACCTCGGCGGGGACGAACCCGCCGCCGGGGACGAGGTCGTGCTGTTCGGGGCCGGTGACGGGGGCGAGCCGACCGCCGAGGACTGGGCGCAGGCGGCCGGAACCATCGCGTACGAGATCGTGACGCGCATCGGAACCCGCGTCCCGCGCGTCTACCTCGACAAGGGCGATACGGGTGAGTGAGCGGGCGTATCCGACCGGGGCCCGTGAGGATGTGACCCCGGGCACCCGATCATGAGCAGGCGCACGAGTAAGTGAAAGACGAACGAGACGGGTAACTCCGTACGGGCGTACGGGGCGGGACCGGGCAGGCCGGCGAAGAGGAGCGGGACGTGAGCGAGAGCAGCGCGGAGGCCGTGGAGGCCGTCGTGAGCGCGGCCGCTGCCTCGGCCGCGTCCGGCGACGGGATCTGGCGCCGGGCCGGGGTCGCGGGGGCGGCGATAGGTGTCGTCGCGGCGGGCGCGGCGGCCGGTGTCGCCATAGAGCGGCTCACCGTCGGACGCGGCATGCGCAGGAAGGCCCGCCTCGCGCTCGACTCCACCGGCCCGTACGGGGCGCTGCGCGGCACCCCCGCCAAGGCGTACGCCGACGACGGCAGCGAGCTGTACTACGAGGTCGACGACATCGAGCCGGAGGCCGGTCTCTCGCCCCGCAGACGGCGGCTCTTCGGCCGCAAGGCCCCGGCTCCGGTCACCGTCGTCTTCAGCCACGGCTACTGCCTCAACCAGGACTCCTGGCACTTCCAGCGGGCCGCGCTGCGCGGTGTCGTACGGACCGTGCACTGGGACCAGCGCAGCCACGGCCGCTCCGGGCGGGGTGTGGCCCAGGCGCAGGACGGGCTGCCGGTCACCATCGACCAGCTCGGACGCGACCTCAAGGCCGTCATCGACGCGGCGGTCCCCGAGGGGCCCATCGTGCTCGTCGGGCACTCCATGGGCGGGATGACCGTGATGGCGCTGGCCGCGCACTTCCCGGAGCTGATCCGTGAGCGGGTCGTCGCCGTCGCGCTGATCGGTACGTCGTCGGGGCGGCTCGGCGAGGTCAACTTCGGGCTCCCGGTCGCGGGCGTCAACGCGGTACGGCGGGTGCTGCCCGGGGTGCTGAAGGCGCTGGGGCAGCAGGCCGCGCTGGTGGAGCGGGGGCGGCGGGCGACCGCCGATCTCTTCGCCGGGATCATCAAGCGGTACTCGTTCGCGTCACGGGACGTCGATCCGGCGGTCGCGCGATTCGCCGAACGGATGATCGAGAGCACGCCGATCGACGTCGTCGCCGAGTTCTATCCGGCGTTCACCGAGCACGACAAGACCGAGGCGCTCGCGGAGTTCGCCGAACTGCCGGTGCTCGTGCTGGCCGGGGTCAAGGACCTTGTCACACCGAGCGGGCACAGCGAGGCGATCGCCGATCTGCTGCCGGACGCGGAGCTGGTGCTCGTACCGGACGCCGGGCATCTGGTGATGCTGGAGCACCCCGAGGTGGTGACCGACCGGCTCGCCGACCTGCTCACCCGGGCGGGGGCCGTGCCGGCGGGGGCTACGGTTAGTGGTTATGGAAGCGCCAGCAGCACCGCACGGCCCGGGTGAGTCCGGGGAGGCTCAGGACTCGCCCCGGGTCTCACTTCAGATCACCGTCACCTCACCCGACCAGATGCTTGAGCTGGGCCGTCGCCTGGCGAAGCTGGTGCGGGCGGGGGATCTTGTCATGCTCAACGGGGAGTTGGGCGCCGGGAAGACCACCCTCACCCGGGGGCTCGGGGAGGGGCTGGGGGTGCGGGGGGCGGTCACCTCGCCGACCTTCGTCATCGCCCGGGTGCATCCGTCCCTCGTCCAGGGGCCGCCGCTCGTCCATGTCGACGCGTATCGCCTGGGCGGCGGGCTGGACGAGATGGAGGACCTCGATCTCGATGTCTCGCTGCCGGGGTCGGTGATCGTCGTGGAGTGGGGCGAGGGGAAGGTCGAGGAGCTGACCGACGACCGGCTGAACGTGGTCATCCACCGGGCGGTCGGGGACACGACGGACGAGGTGCGGCACGTGACGGTCACCGGGCTGGGGGAGCGGTGGGCTTCCGTGGAGTTGGGGGCGTTGTCGGCGTAGCGCCGAGCGCGCTGTCTGTCGGTCTGTCGTCTGTTCCGACAACGTGTCGGGAAAATGTTGCGTCGGGTGTCTTGGGCGTGGTCACATGGTAACCAGTCCTTGGTTAGGTGTGCCTAACTTGGTCCGCCGGTTGTGATCGGGAGGCGTCCATGGCGACAGCGGAACGTACGCCCTCCGGGGTGGGCGGGGTATCGATGCGCGACCTTCTGGCTTCGTGTGCGGCGGCGAAGGTGATCTCCACGCCTCCGCCTGCGCCTGCGCCTCCGGTGACGGTGAAGGTGGAAGTGCGGCGTCCCAAGGCTGCGTAGCGCTCCGGGAGGGGTGTTCGCGGTCGTGTCGCGGCCGAGGCCCGCAGGGGCCTGTGTCTTTCAGGGGCGCGGGGAACTGCGCGACCAGCCCCCACCGGACCCGCACCCGAAGAACGCACCCCCTACTCGACCACGACCACCTTCGTGCCGATGCCCGCGAATTCCCACATGGCCTTGCCGTCCTTGCGGGACTCGCGGATGCCGCCGGTCTTGGTGGTGGGGTCGGGCTCGGGGGTGGAGCCGTCGACGGCCGCGCTGAAGCCGATGGAGACGCCGTCGACGGAGGCGAAGCGGACGACGTTCTCGATGGGCGTGCCGTCGGAGCCGGTGACGGCGGCCGAGCGGGACGAGACCGTGTAGCTGGCGGGGGTCGGGTCGACCGTGCTCGGCGTGACCTCGAACGTGCGGGTGACCTTCTCGTTCGCGCCGACCAGCCAGACGCGGTCGTCGTCGAGGGAGTAGACGACGCGCTCGCCGGTGCCCGAGTCGTCGGGGAGGGCCTCCTCCGTGTCCTTCTCCCGTTCCGCCGGGGTCTTGGACTTCGGGAGTGCCGAGGACTTGGAGGGGGACGGCTTCCCCAGGTCGTCGGGCACGTTCGCCGACGCCTGATAGGTGAGGAAACCGACTGCGGCGATGGCCGCCGCGGTGAGCCCGGCCACGACTACCGAGCTGCTACTCGCCACCTTCTGAGCCCACCTCTCGTACCCATGTACGCCTGTGAAATACGTCTGTGCTGTGACGGTAGCAGCAGAGGGGACGTGCACCGGGTCGGCAGTCTGCCCGGCCGAAGCGCCGTAGGCTGTTTGCGTGCTCTTGCTCGCTCTGGATACCGCCACCCCCGCCGTCACCGTCGCGCTGCACGACGGGAGCGACGTCGTCGCCGCGTCGAGCCAGGTGGACGCGCGGCGCCACGGGGAACTGCTGCTGCCCGCCGTCGACCGGGTCCTCGCCGAGGCGGGCACCCGCCTCGACGCCGTCACGGGCATCGTCGTGGGCATCGGTCCCGGCCCGTACACCGGGCTGCGCGTCGGCCTCATGACCGCCGACACCTTCGGCCTCGCCCTCGGGGTCCCCGTCCACGGCCTGTGCACCCTCGACGGCCTCGCGTACGAGGCGGAGGGCGAGGTGGACGGACCGTTCGTGGTGGCCACCGACGCCCGGCGCAAAGAGGTGTACTGGGCGAGATACGACAGCCCCCGCGCGCGGGTGACCGCACCGGCCGTCGACCGGCCCGCCGAGATCGCCGAGCTGGTGGCGGGGCTGCCCGCGGTCGGGGCCGGGGCGGTCCTCTACCCCGACACCTTCCCCGACGCCCGCGCGCCCGAGCACGTCTCCGCCGCCGCGCTCGCCGCGCTCGCCGCCGAACGGCTCGCGGCGGGCGAGGAGTTGGAGGCGCCCCGGCCGCTGTATCTGCGCCGGCCCGACGCCCAGGTGCCCAAGAACTACAAGGTGGTCACCCCGAAGTGACGACCCCGGTGCTGCGCGAGATGCGCTGGTGGGACATCGAGCCCGTCCTGGAGCTGGAGAAGGACCTCTTTCCCGAGGACGCCTGGTCCCGGGGCATGTTCTGGTCGGACCTCGCCCACGCGCGGGGGCCCAACGCCACCCGCCGCTACTACGTGGCGGAGGAGGCCGGCGGCGACGGGCGGATCATCGGCTACGGCGGCCTCGCCTCCGCCGGGGACACCGCCGACGTGCAGACCATCGCCGTCGCCCGTGAGCACTGGGGCACCGGCCTCGGCGCGCTGCTCCTCACCGCGCTGCTGCGGGCCGCCACCACCTTCGAGTGCGCCCAGGTGCTGCTGGAGTGCCGGGTCGACAACGTCCGCGCCCAGAAGCTCTACGAGCGCTTCGGCTTCGAGGCGATCGGCTTCCGCCGGGGCTACTACCAGCCGGGGAACGTGGACGCGCTGGTCATGCGCCTCAACGACCCCTCCACTTCCGTATCCGCACAAGGAACCGAGATCAATGGCTGACGAACCCCTGGTCCTGGGGATCGAGACCTCCTGCGACGAGACCGGTGTCGGTGTCGTGCGGGGGACCACCCTGCTGGCGGACGCGATCGCGTCCAGCGTCGACGAGCACGCCCGGTTCGGCGGGGTGGTGCCCGAGGTGGCCTCCCGCGCGCACCTGGAGGCGATGGTCCCGACCATCGACCGGGCGCTCAAGGAGGCGGGGGTGAGCGCGAGGGATCTGGACGGGATCGCCGTCACGGCCGGGCCCGGTCTCGCGGGCGCGCTGCTCGTCGGTGTCTCGGCGGCCAAGGCGTACGCCTACGCGCTCGGCAAGCCGCTGTACGGCGTCAACCACCTCGCCTCCCACATCTGCGTCGACCAGCTGGAGCACGGGGCACTGCCCGAGCCGACGATGGCGCTGCTGGTGAGCGGCGGGCACTCCTCGCTGCTGCTGTCGACGGACATCACGTCGGACGTACGGCCCATGGGGGCCACCATCGACGACGCGGCGGGCGAGGCCTTCGACAAGATCGCCCGCGTGCTGAACCTCGGGTTCCCGGGCGGGCCCGTCATCGACCGGTACGCGAAGGAGGGGGACCCGACCGCCATCGCCTTCCCGCGCGGGCTGACCGGGCCCCGCGATCCCGCCTACGACTTCTCCTTCTCCGGCCTCAAGACCGCCGTGGCCCGCTGGATCGAGGCCAAGCGGGCGGCCGGGGAGGACGTTCCGGTGCGGGACGTCGCCGCTTCCTTCCAGGAGGCGGTGGTGGATGTGCTGACCCGCAAGGCGGTACGGGCCTGCAAGGACCAGGGTGTCGATCATCTGATGATCGGTGGCGGGGTCGCCGCCAACTCCCGGCTGCGCGTGCTCGCCCAGGAGCGCTGCGAGGCCGTCGGCATCCGGCTCCGGGTCCCCCGGCCCAAGCTGTGCACGGACAACGGCGCGATGGTCGCCGCGCTGGGCGCGGAAATGGTCGCGCGGGGGCGCGCCGCGTCCGACTGGGATCTGTCGGCGGACTCGTCGCTGCCGGTGACGGACC
Source organism: Streptomyces phaeolivaceus (assembly GCF_009184865.1). Taxonomy (NCBI): domain Bacteria; kingdom Bacillati; phylum Actinomycetota; class Actinomycetes; order Kitasatosporales; family Streptomycetaceae; genus Streptomyces; species Streptomyces phaeolivaceus. Next base: position 6,632,012 of record NZ_CP045096.1, read on the forward strand.
CGCATGTGCCGGGGCACTCCCACGACCACGGCCACGGACACGACCACGTTCACGAGGTCAGCAAGGAGAACCTGTACTCGTGACGGTCGCGTTGATGTGGGAGGCGCGGGCGGTGGCCGGGCGGGGGGAGGAGCTTCTCGCCTGGGCTCGGGATCAGGGGTTGTCGGTAAGGCCGCTGCGGCGCGAGACGTTCCGGGCGCCGGGGGACCGGGTGCTGGTCATCACGTGGTGGGACGCTGCGTACGACGCGGAGTTGCCGGAACTGCCGGAGCCGGAGGGCGAGTTGGTCACTCGGCCTGTCCACCGGTGGCGGTTCGAGTCGGTGGAGCAGGGGGCGTGAGGCCGCGTCGGTGCTGACGTTCGCCGATGCGGTCCAGGGCCAGGAAGAGGACGGGGGCGCAGGCCAGGGGGACGCCCAGGAGCAGCGGGTAGGTGTGCGTCGGCTGGTCGGTGAAGACCAGCGCGAAGTCGACGACCAGCAGGGCGACCATGAGCACCGCGCTCGCGACGGCCGCCCGCAGCCAAGCAGTGCGGCGCCGCTTTCCGCGTGCGATGCGGTCCTCCACGTCCGGTCGCGTGTCCAGTGAGGTCAGACCCAGTCGCAGGGCGGTGGCGCCCAGGTCGGCGATCTCGGCGATGGGGTCGGTGAGTTGGTACTCGTCGACGTGCGGGAGGCGGACCCTGCCTCCGGCGGTGGTGTAGAGGTATCCCGACCAGCGGGGACTGCCCCACTTGATGTCCTCGACCCGGATGCCGTAGATCTCGGACCAGGCCCAACTGCGGGTGCGGATCGCTCCGCGTACGGTGACGCCTTCGGCGGTGACCGACGTACGCGACCTGAACTGCTCCAGCGCGACTCGGCCGGCGACGGTCAGCCAGGCCGTCACGGCCAGCGCGTCCCCGGTCGACGGGCCGATCGTCGCCATCGAGCCGACCGACATGGCGGTGATCAGTGCCGCCGCGGCCAGCAGGGCGAGGGAGGCGGGGTGTATGCCGCGCCGTCTTCGGTACTCGCGCTCTGTTCCGTTGCTCATCGGGTTGTTATAGCCCGGTTCTGTGAACGTGGGGTAAGGGGGTCGCTGCGCGCGTACTGAGGGGGGAGTACGTGGTGTTCGGCGGACAGTATGGCGATCGGGCCGTCACTCTGGGTTGATGATGCGCGGTGTGGAGTGGGCTGCGCAGGGGCCGGGTGGTGAGCCCGAGTCGTCGGACAGCATGGGGGATCTGGTACTGCTGCAGTCCGAGGGCGAGTTCGGGGTACCGGTGGCCTACTGGGATCTGTTCCGCGTGGCGGACGGGAAGATCGTGGAGCACTGGGACGTGATCGCCGAGGTCCCGGACGAACTGCCGCACGCCAACGGCCTGTTCTGAAGTGGTGGGTGAAGAATCATGAGTGACCCGACCTACGCGGGGAAGACCTTCCGCTTCGGCGTCGACAACGGCGTCGTCTTTCACAACACCTACGCCGCCGACGGCACTGGTCTGCGCTACGAGACGGTCGCCGGGCCGACGAAGGGCGCGGTCGAGGACGTGCGTCTGCACGCCGCCGAGGTGAGCGCGGGTGTGTTCATCGTGGGCTGGGTGGAGCAGTCGGGCATGACCGTCACCCATGCGATGAACCTCAACACCAAGACCGTCCATGCGTTCTGGACGTACGAGACCCCGGACGGCCGGGTCGGCGAACTCCACACCGGCACGCTCGAGGAAATCTGAGCAGACAGGTTCCTTTCGCATGCGGCAGCGTCGTCCGGCATGCGAAGGGAACCCGAACCTGAGCATGCCCGCACCGACGGCCTCGCGGACGCGAATGGGGGGCCGATCGGTCGTATCGCCGCCCCGCCGCTGACCGGGGTGTCGGTGCCGGCCCCGCGCATCCGACGCCCGCCTCCGATCCCCGAGGGAAACGCCCTCGGGGAGGCCACGCGGGTCCCCCAGGCTCAGCCCCCGGATTCGCCGCTCCAAACCGCTGTATTACGTCGAACCCGGGCGTGTGGCCGGTCGAGGTCGTGGGCCGGCGGGTTGCGGGCGGCCGAGCGCTCGGAGCGGGTCGTGGTGACCGCCTCGTCAGCGGCTGGTTGCCTGGGCCCGTGACGTCAGGGTCCAGTGCCGAACCGGTCGGCTCGGCCACCGCACGAACGACGTCCTCGCCCCGTTGCCGGCCCCACCGCACCGCACGGACCTCACTGTTGTGGGCGGGGTCGGCCTTCCTGTCGAAGGCCGGTTCTGACGGGCCCGCCCAAGAATCCCGGCCGGAGGCCCTCCCTGCCCGGCATCGGGCCGTCACCCGCCGGGGCGGTTCTGATGGTGCGTCCTGTTGCCGCCGCGAGCCGCCGATTCGGCCGGTCAACCGTCGAGAGAGGAACTTGACACCTGTCAGGAAAGTCGTCTAGCCTGATGGCGTCAGGACGTTCTGCTGGCGAGATACTTGAAACTTCACTCTCGCGCGGCTCGCGGCGACCCCGAGCGGCGGCCCTCCCGGGCCGCCCTCCGGTCGCCGCAGCCCGCGAAGCGGGCGGAAGTTGACGTGAGAGGTATGGGAATGAAGAAGACGATTCAGGCGATCCAGCGCGGCCGTGCGGGGCGCCTCGTCGCGGCTGCGGTCGTGAGTGGTGCCCTCATCGGCCTGACCGCGGCCACTCCGGCACAGGCGGCCACGAGGCATAATCTGATGATCACGAACGTCCCGTCCGGTACCAATTATGTCAGGGTATGGGTTGGTGCTGAGGTCACACTCCGCTGCCTCCCCGTTCAGGCGGGCAAGGACAAGAACGCCGGTGTCAGCGTGACCTCCGGTAGCTCTGTGTACACCCAGAGCTACAAGGAGTGTGATGGCTTCATGATTTCCGGGTCTGCCCGCAGTAGGACCGTTCCCGACAACCTGACGACCACGAACTACTGGTTCTCGTTGAAGTAGTCGCCTTACCGGGCTCGCTCTCGCCTCCGTGACCGGATCCCCAGGAAGCGGGACGCGGCGCGAAGCCCACCGTGCCTCCGGCGGGCTGATGCGGGCCCAGGCCGGCCGGGCGACCGGACGACGATGCCTGTCCCGCGTTCGACGACGGCCCGGGTCACGCACTCCGTGCGCGGGTCGGCCGTCGTCGCTTCACCGGCCCGGGTCGGACCTCGTCGAGGGGGCGAGGGCCGAAGGCTCGGTCAAGGACGCTCGGTCGCCGTCTCGCCGCCGTAGACGGCGAACACGACGTCCGCGTCGTCGGCACGCACCCGTCCCGCCGACGCCCTTGCCACGAACGACGTCGCCCGCGGCCTTCATCTCACCCGCCGAGACCCTCTGTGCGTGTGCCTGGTGCACGCCCGCCAGGCCGCCACACCGGGCCACGCTCACCGAGGTCTGGTGATGCTCATGTTGAAGACGATCCCGCGCGGGAACAACGACGACGCCTCCGGCGACGGCGGAAACTCCGGCTGAAGGCCACTCTCCTCGGACGCCCCAGAGGGCGGGAGACCGGCAAGGTTCACCTCGCTGCCGGCCGGAAGTGCCCCCCGCCGGCGTCCGTCCTGACTGCGGGCCAGGCAGCGGACAGCCCGCAGTCCATCCCGGTCCTGAAGAAGGTGCGGGTGCGCGGGCCCGTCGGCTGCCCCCGCACCCGGCCGGACGCGGTCGCCGGGGACAAGGCGTACTCGTCCCGCGGAAACCGCTCCCACCTGCGCAAACGCCGGATCAAGGCGGTCATCCCGGAGAAGAGGGATCAGGCCGCCAACCGGAAGAAGGGCCCATGAGGAGGCCGGCCCGTCAGCCATGACGCCGACCCCTGCAAGGAGAGGGATACCGTCGAGCGCCTGATCAACAAGCTCAAGGCACGTCGAGGCATCGCCACCCGGTACGACAAGACCCCCGACAGCTACCTCGCCGGTCTCCACCTGCGTGCCTCAATGATCTGGATCAGAGATCTCACCCGGACCACCCAGTGATCACAACTCGATACGCGCCCTGAGTCCCCTGGACTTCCTGAGCCTGCTGGAGCGGATCAGAGGAGCGTGATGAGCATCACCGAACCGGGGTGGTTCAAGTCCAGCTACAGCACGGACCAAGGTGACAGCTGCATAGAAGTCGGCCTGGACTGGCGCAAGTCCACGTACAGCGGCACCCAGGGCGACAACTGCATAGAGGTCGCCGCCACCCCGCCACCATCCACATCCGCGACTCAAAGACACCACACGCCCCCACTTCGCCCTCGGCCCCCCCGCCTGGGCCACCTTCGTCACGCACGCGGCAGCCCAGGCGGACTGACCGTCAGCGCTCGGCCACCCGGACCGTCGTCTCACAGTGCAACCGGCGGTCCGGGCCCACCTCGCGTACCGGCCCCGTCAGCGTCAGCTGAACCCGGTGGCGCACATCGACACTCGACGCGCCCAACCGCAGTTCCAGGGCACCCGGTTCGACCACACGCCGTCCCGTGCGCCCCGTGAACGACGAGACGTCGGGGTGGAAGCGGAACGTCACGCGGGACGCGGCCCCCGGCTCCAACTCCAGCCGCTGGTAGGCGATCAGGCGTACGTCCGGGCGGGTCACCGAGGCCACCGGGTCGTGCAGGTACAGCTGGACGACCTCCGCCCCCGCCCGCTCTCCCGTGTTGCGGACGGTCACCGACACCTCTCCCTCCCCACCGCCGTCCTCGAAGTCCGTCCACGCGAACGTCGTGTACGAGCGGCCGTACCCGAAGGGATACAGCGGGGTCGGGTCGAGATTGCTCGCCGCGCCGACCAGGCCCAGCGGCGGCTGGAGGTACGTCCACGGCTGGCCCCCGGGGCGGCTCGGGACGCTCACCGGGAGACGGCCGGACGGGGAGACGCGGCCCGACAGCACTCCCGCCACAGCCGGGCCGCCCTCCTCCCCGGGGAAGAACGCCTGGACCACGCCCGCCAGTTGCCCGTGCCAGCGGCCGAGCGCGTACGGGCGCCCGGTGAGCAGGAGCGCCACCACCGGCGTACCCGTGGCGATGAGCGCGTCCAGCAACTCCGCCTGCGCCCCCGGCAACCGGAGGTCCTCCGCGTCGCAGCCCTCGCCCGACGTACCCCTGCCGAACAGACCCGCCCGGTCGCCCAGTACCGCTACGCAGACATCCGCCTCGGACGCCCGTGCGACCGCCTCGGGGAAGCCGCCGGTGTCGTCGCCGTCGACGTCGCTGCCGGCCGCGTAGGTGATCTTCGCGTCGGGGAGTTCGGTGCGGAGGGAGTCCAGGACCGTGGGGATCTCGATACCCAGCGGGGTGCCGGGGTGGGCCGGGAGGACGTGGGAGGGGAACGAGTAGCAGCCCAGCATGGCGAGGGGGTCGTCCGCGCGGGGGCCCACGACCGCGATACGGATGTCGGGGGCCAACGGCAGCACCGCGTCCGGGTTGTCCAGGAGCACGATCGACTCCTCGGCCAGGCGGCGGGCCAGGGCGCGGTTCGCCGGCGAGTCGAGGTCGATCCGACCCGGGCCGGTGGCAGAGGCCACCTCCGGGGCCCAGTCCTCGTCCAGCAGACCCAGCTCGCACTTCTGTGACAGAACCCGGCGTACGGCCCGATCCACCAGCGCCTCGGGGATCGCGCCCGCGCGCACGGCCTCCACCAGGGGCTCGCCGTAGCAGCGCAGGGTGGGGAGTTCCACGTCCACGCCCGCCGCGAGCGCCGCGTGCGCGGCCTGCGCGCGGTCGCCCGCCACGCGGTGGTTCGTCTCCAGGAAGCCGACGCCGAAGTAGTCGGAGACGACGGTGCCGGTGAAACCCCAGTCGTCGCGCAGGAGTTCGGTCAGCAGGTGCGGGTCCGCCGAGACCGGGACGCCGTCCGTCTCCGTGTACGCCGCCATCACCGAGCGCGCGCCGCCCTCGCGCAACGCCATCTCGAACGGGGGGAGGGTCACGTCCGCGAACTCCCGTACACCCGCCCGTACCGGCGCGTGGTTGCGGGCGCCCACGGACGCCGCGTACCCGGCGAAGTGCTTGAGCGTGGCGACGATCCCGGCCGACTCCAGGCCACGGACGTACGCCGTGCCGACCGTACCCACCAGATACGGGTCCTCGCCGATCGTCTCCTCGACCCGTCCCCAGCGCGGGTCGCGGACCACGTCGAGCACCGGGGACAGGCCCTGGTGGATGCCGACCGAGGCGAGGTCGCGGCCGATGTGGCGGGCCATCTCCTCCACGAGCGCGGGGTCGTAGGTCGCGCCCCAGGCCAGCGGGACCGGGTACGCGGTCGCGCGCCAGGCGGTGAAGCCGGCGAGGCACTCCTCGTGGGCGATCGCCGGGATGCCGAAACGGTTCGCGGCCATGATGCGGCGCTGGGCGCGGGCCAGGGCACGCGCGCCCAGCGCCGGGTCCACGGGGGCCGTGCCGAAGGTGCGGGTGAGCTGGCCGAGGCCCCGGGTGATCAGCTCGTCGAAGTCGAACGCCTCCCGCATCTCCTCCTCGTCGGGAGCGATGTCCTCGCCGTTCGAGTCGGCCTTCACCCACACGCCGTACAGCTGGGCGGTCTTCTCCTCCAGGGTCATCCGGGAGAGCAGATCCTCGACCCGGGCCGCTGCGGACAGGGCCGGGTCACGCCAAGGGGTGGTCATGAAACTCCTGTCAGGACTGTCAGGGGTCGGTGAGTTTCCGTGGCAACGATGCGAAGCGGGCTCACTTGCCGCCCACACCCATCAACCCGCCTATCAGCGCCCGTCGCGCCACCAGGTACACGGTGAAGATCGGGATGCCGGAGAGGACGACCGAGGCGAGCAGGGCGGGGATGTTGACGCCGAACTGGCTGACGTAGTTGAACAGTCCGAGGGTGAGGACCCGGGGGCCGTCGGACTGCGTGAAGATCAGCGGGAAGAGGAAGCCGTTCCAGGCCTGGAGCGCGGAGAAGATGACGACCGTGCTGATGCCGCCCTTGGCCAGGGGGACCGTGAGCTGGAACAGCATGCGCAGGGGTGACGCGCCGTCCAGGGCCATCGCCTCGTAGAGGTCTTCCGACACATCCCGCAGTGTGCCTACCAGGACCAGGACCGAGACGGGCATCGCGAAGGCCGCCGTCGGGAGGATGACGGCCAGGAGGGTGTCGTAGAGGTCGAGCTTCGCGATCAGCAGATACAGCGGCACGACGACCGCCTGCGCCGGGATCGCCACGCCCAGGAGGAACAGGCGGAAGGCCGCGTTCGACCAGCGGTCGCGGGTGCGGACGGTGACGTAGGCGAGGGGGATGGAGAGGGCCAGGACGATGCCGACGACCGAGACCGCGACGATCGCCGTGTTACTGAGCAAGTGGCCGAAGCCGCTGGTCAGGACGGTGTTGTAGTTGTCCAGGGTCGGGTCGGCGGGGGGCTTGAGGGGGTTGCCGGTGAGGGCCTTGTCCGCGCCCGTCAGGGACGCCGACAGCATCGCGTAGATCGGGATCAGGACGATGACCAGCCAGACGAACGCGCCCAGGCCCGCGACCGGGTTGGCGCGCCTGCTCCAGTGGCGTGCGCGGCGGGGCGCGCGCACCGGCTCACGCGCGGGCTCATTCGTCTTTCTCGGGGGCGCCGCCAGTGTGTCGTGTGACATTCCGTGCCGTCACATCCCTTCGCGGGTACTGCGCATCGTGCCGAAGCCGGTCAGCCGGACCAGGACGAGCGACAGGCCCGTCGCGGCGATGACCAGGGAGGACGCGATGGCGCTGGCGTAGCCGAAGTCGTACGTCTTGAAGCCCGCCTCGTACATCAGGTACGGCAGGATCGCCGTGTCCGTGCCGGGGCCGCCCTTGGTGAGGATCAGGACCGTCTCGAAGTACGTCAGGGAGCCGACCACCATCAGGACGGTCGAGGTCGTGATCGTGTGGCGCAGCTGCGGGAGCGTGATCGAGAAGAACTGGCGGTAGCGGCCGGCGCCGTCGATGGCCGCCGCCTGGTACAGGACGTCCGGGATCTGGCGGGCCCCGCCCTGGTAGATCAGGGTGTGGAAGGGGATGAACTGCCAGCCGCCGACGAAGACGATCGCGAGGAACGCGCCGCTCTGCGAGCCCAGGGTGTCCCGCTGGATGATGCCGAAGTTCGGGTCGAGGAGGGCGTAGAACAGGATCGCGATGGCGGTGGAGGAGAGCAGGAACGGGACGAAGAAGATCGCGGAGAGGACCGCGCGATTGCGCTGCCGGCCCGCCGCCCAGACGCCCAGGAGCAGGGCGATCACCGTCTGGAAGACCCAGCTGGCGGCCGTCAGGACGACCGTCAGCCACAGGGACTGGGTCATCCGGGGGTCGTCGAGCAGTTTCCGCCAGTTGTCGAGACCCACGGGCACGGGGTCGCCGAGGCCGTCCCAGCTGGTGAAGGAGAGATAGAGGGCGAGGGCCATCGGGACGACCGCGAAGAAGGTGAAGAAGAGGACACCGGGGAGCGCCCAGGCGGCGTGCGGGCGCCCGGCCCGGTGCGCGTGGTGCGCCGGGCGCTTCTCCCGCCTCCCCTCCCGCTTCTCCGCCGTCGGGGCCTTCTCGACCGCGACGGTCACTTCAGCCCCTTGCATGCCGTCACGAAGTCGGCCGGCGAGGACTGGCCCGCGAACAGCTTGCCTATCTCCGTGTGCATCTTGGTGCCGAGGCCGTCACCGAGCGCCTGGTCCCAGGAGAGCGTGAAGGCGGGGGCCTGCTGGACCATGTCGTACTGGAACTTCGCGTACTCCGGGTTGGGCGCGGAGGAGAGGAGATCGGCCGCGTTGGAGGTGGTCGGGACGTCGCCGTTGTCGATGAGGGCCTGGGCGTACGCCTCCGACGCGCAGTCCTTCAGGAAGCCGACCGCCAGATCCTTGTTCTTCGTACGGGCGTTGATCGACCAGTAGTTGGTGGGGTTGCCGACGACATTGCGGACGTCGCCCGTGCCGCCCTCGACCGTCGGGAAGGCGGCCCAGCCCAGGTTGCTCCTGGCGAAGTCCGGGAACTTGCCGAGCTGCGTGGAGTACTCCCAGGAGCCCATCAGATGCATGGCCGCCTTGCCGCGCGCGAAGACCGCCGGGGCGCCGCCGTTGACGTACGACACCGAGGTGAACTTGGAGCCGAAGGCGCCGTCGTCGATGAGTTCCTTGACCAGCTCGGCGGCCTTGAGGACGGTCGGGTCGCCCCAGCCCTCGGCGTCGCCGTCCTGGATGCGTTTGAAGACCTCGGGGCCGCCGATCCGGTCGACCAGGTACTCCAGCCACATCAGCTCGGGCCAGACGTCGGAGCCGCCGAGCGCGAAGGGGGTGATCTTCGCCTTCTTCAACTTGGCGTTGATGTCGAGGAGTTGGTCCCAGGTGGTGGGCGGCTGGAGCTTGTGCTCGGCGAAGACGGTCTTGTTGTAGAAGAGGATCACGGGCTGCATGCCGCGCATCGGGATGCCGTAGTGGCGGCCCTTGAGATCACCGGCCGCGAGCACCGAGGGCAGGAAGCCGTCCTTGAGGACCGGGTCGCCCTCGATGATGTCGGTGAGGTCGACGAGCTTGCCCGCCTCCTCGTACGGCTTGATGGAACCGCCGCCCCAGTTGAAGAAGATGTCCGGGGCGCTCGGGGAGCCCATCGCCGTGCGCAGCTTGGGGGAGTAGTCGGAGCCGGGGACCTTCTGCAGCTTGACGGTGCCGCCGGCCTTCTTCGCGGCGGCCGACTTGTTGTACCGGTCGACGCCCGCCTGCTGGACCTTCACCGCGTCGTCGCCGTACACGAACGCGGTGAGCGTCTTGCCGTCCCCGCCGCCCGCGCCACCGCCGGAGCCGCAGGCGGTGAGGCCGGTACCGAGACCGGCGAGACCGACGGTGAGCAGCGAGGCGGAACCGGCGCCGAGGAAGCGGCGCCTGCTGAGGGGGTGGGCGCCCCCGCCGCCGCTGGTACCGCCGCCGGGGACCTGGCCTCTACTCGACTCCATGGGAGCACCCTTCGCGAATGTTCGACGTGTACATGCGGGCGTGCGAATGTTTCGGATGGGACTTCGAATGTTCCGGGAACGTATGACCGTCGAAAGGGTTCGTCAAGAGGTCGCGCAGGGATACGATCCCGCTCATGAAGCCCGCGAAGCCCGAGGAAACCCAGACAAGAGCGCGCGTCTCGCAGTCCACACAGACCGCGACGCTCGCCGAGATCGCCCGCCAGGCCGGCGTCTCGGCTCCGACTGTTTCGAAGGTGCTCAACGGCCGCGCGGACGTCGCGCCCGCCACCCGCACCCGTGTCGAGGAGCTGCTGCGCGAGTACGGCTACCGCCGCCGGCGCGCCGAGGCGACCCGGTCCCCCCTCATCGACCTGGTCTTCCACGAGCTGGAGAGCGCCTGGGCGATGGAGGTCATCCGGGGCGTGGAGAACATCGCGCGGGAGGAGGGCCTGAGCGTCGTCCTCTCCGAGAGCGCGGGGCGGCTCACCCCCGGCCGCACCTGGGCCGACCAGGTCGCGGCCCGCCGCCCGCACGGCGTCGTGCTCGTCCTGTCGGGGCTGGACGAGTCCCAGCGCGCGCTGCTCACCAGCCGCTCCATCCCGTTCGTGGTGATGGACCCGGCGGGCGACCCCGGCGACGACGTGCCCTCGATCGGCGCCACCAACTGGCAGGGCGGCCTCGCCGCCACCCGGCACCTGGTCGAGCTGGGCCACCGGCGGATCGGCGCCATCAGCGGACCCTCACGGATGATGTGCGGCCGTGCCCGCGTCGACGGCTACCGGGCCGCGCTGGAGACGGCCGGGCTGCCGGTCGCCGACGATCTGATCAAGGCCGGGGACTTCCACCACGAGACCGGCTACCGCCTCGGGCTCGATCTGCTGCGCCGCCCCGACCGTCCGACTGCGGTCTTCGCGGGCAACGACCTCCAGGCCCTCGGCCTCTACGAGGCCGCCCGCGAACTGGGCCTGCGCATCCCCGAGGACCTCAGCGTCGTCGGCTTCGACGACCTCCCGGTGGCCCGCTGGGTCGGCCCGCCCTTGACGACCGTACGCCAGCCCCTGATGGAGATGGCCGAGGCGGCGGCCCGCCTGGTGCTGGACCTCGGCCGCCAGGACGGGGGGCCTTCGACGGCGACGCGGGTGGAGCTGGCGACGAGCTTGGTGGTGCGGAGCAGTACGGGGGCCGTGCCCCTTTAGGGGCGCGCTCTGAAGGGGCGCGGGGCTGTGTCGATGTGCGGCTCCGCCGCGTGGGCGCGACAAGCCACGACGAACGGGTCAGCCGGCCACGAACCGATCCCGGCAGACGCGTGTCCGGATGTTGATGTATTGACGGTTGACGCAACCCCCTCCACACTCCTCCGAAGTCAATCGGTTGCACCACCGAAACTTTCGGAGGCACCCGCAATGAGACCCTCCCTGAGTACCCTGCTCACCGGCATCGCGGCCCTCGCCGCCCTGCTGGTCACCGCCCCCACCGCCCACGCCGCCGACCCACCCCTGCGCGACCTCGCCGCGGCCAAGGGCAAGGCGATCGGCACCGCCGTCACCGGCTCCAAGCTCACCGGCACCTACGGCGACATCGCGGCCGGGGAGTTCAACTGGCTCACCCCCGGCAACGCCATGAAGTGGGGCTCGGTCGAACCCACCCGGGGCAACTTCAACTGGACCGAGGCCGACCAGATCGTCGCCTTCGCCGAGGCCCACGACCAGGACGTACGCGGCCACACCCTGGTCTGGCACAGCCAGAACCCGAGCTGGCTGACCAACGGCACCTGGACGCCCGCCCAGCTCGGCACCCTGATGAACGACCACATCGCGCTCGAAGTCGGCCGCTACAAGGGCCGCCTGGCCGCCTGGGACGTGGTCAACGAACCCTTCAACGAGGACGGCACCTACCGCCAGACCGTCTGGTACAACGGCCTCGGCGCCGACTACATCGCCCAGGCACTGACCGCCGCCCGCGCCGCCGACCCGGCCGCCAGGCTCTACATCAACGACTACAACGTGGAGGGCGTCAACGCGAAGAGCACGGCCCTCTACAACCTGGTCCGCGACCTCAAGGCACGCGGCGTCCCCATCGACGGCGTCGGCCTCCAGGCCCATCTGATCCTCGGCCAGGTCCCCTCCACCCTCCAGCAGAACATCCAGCGCTTCGCCGACCTGGGCGTGGACGTCGCCATCACGGAACTCGACATCCGTATGCAACTCCCCTCCACCGCGGCCAAGTTGGCGCAGCAGCGCACCGAGTACGACGCCGTGGTCAAGGCCTGCGTGGCCGTGACCCGCTGCACCGGCGTCACCGTCTGGGGCTTCACCGACTCCGACTCCTGGATCCCGGACACGTTCCCGGGACAGGGCGCGGCCACCCCGTACGACGAGAACTACGCGCCGAAACCCGCGTACTACGGCATCGTGACGGCACTCGGCGGCACTGTCACCGAGCCACCGGTCCCGGCCGGGTGCTCGGCGGCGTACAGCGTCCCGAACCAGTGGAACACCGGCTTCACCGGCAACGTCACGATCAGCTGCGCGGCCGGCTCCTCGCTCTCCTCCTGGCGGGTCACCTGGACGTTCGGAGCGGGGCAGCAGGTCGGGCAGGCCTGGAACGCGACCTGCACCCAGACCGGCGCGGCCGTCAGCTGCGCCAACGCCTCCTGGAACGGCGGTGTACCGAGCGGCGGTTCGGTGAGCTTCGGCTTCAACGGCACCTGGACCGGAAGCAATCCGCTCCCGACCGTGACGCTGGGCTGAGAAGTCTGAGAATTCCCGAAGGAATGCCGCCAGGAGGTTCTGCCCGTAACAATTCGGACGTAAGTTCCTGTGCGTGAATGGTGAAGAAAGCGCGTTCGGGGACGCCGAGGACAACAGCGGGGGCGCGGGCGGACAGCGGCGGCGCTGGCTGAAGATCGCCGGTTGCGCGCTCGCCGGCGCCCTCGTACTCGGCGCGGGCGGGGCGGGCTGGGCGTTCTGGCGGCTCAACGACAACATCAGGAGCGTAGACATCAACAGCGCGCTCGGCGACAACCGCCCCGCGAAGGCCCAGTCCTCCGCCGAGCCCTCCACGTCGGCCTCCGCCTCGCCGCTGCCGAGCGGCGCCCTGAACATCCTCGTCCTCGGCTCCGACTCCCGCAGCGGCAAGGAGAACGCCGAACTCGGCGGCGGTGGCGAGAGTTCGGGCGCCCGCTCGGACACCGCGATGGTCGTCCACATCGACGAGGGCCGCACCGGGGCGACGGTCGTCAGCATCCCCCGCGACACGCTCGTCACCCGCCCGTCCTGCCCGCTGGAGTCGGGCGGTTCGACGGCGGTCGCGTACAACGTCATGTTCAACACGGCGTACGCGGTCGGCGGTCCGGTCTGCGCGGTCAAGACCGTCGAGTCGATGACGGACGTCCGCATGGACCACTACATCGAGATCGACTTCGCCGGCTTCGCGAAGCTGGTCGACGCGCTCGGCGGCGTCACGGTGACGACGGACGAGGACATCGACGACGAGGATTCGCATCTGACCCTGGAGGCGGGCACCCACCACCTGGACGGCGAGCAGGCCCTCGCCCTCGCCCGCACCCGCCACGGCATCGGCGACGGCAGCGACCTCGGCCGCATCGGTCTCCAGCAGAAACTGGTCAAGTCCCTGCTGGACCAGATCTCCTCGACCGACCTCCTCACCAACCCCGCCCAGCTCTACCGCGCCGCCGACGCCGTCACCGGCAGCCTCACCACCGACACCGGCCTCGACTCCCTCACCGAACTGGTCACCCTCGGCGAAAGCCTGCAGGGCCTGTCGTCGACCGCCACGAAGACCGTCATGATGCCGGTGGTCACGGCCTCCTACGACCGCAACCGGGTCGTCGCGGACGAGCCGGAGGCGAGCGAGCTGTGGGAGTCGCTCAAGTAGCCGAAGCTGCGGTGGAAAGAGTTTCCGGGAAATCCCGGCGGCCGTGTCGATCCGGCGTGCGGCCGTTCGACGCATGGGTGAGAGTCGGGGACAGGCCCCGCTCGCCGATGCGTTGGGAGTCACCATGCCGCGCTATCTGTCACTGGTCCAGATCGACGAGAAGACCGCCCCCGCCGAGGGACCCAGCCCCGAGCTGATGCAGCGGATGGGCGAGCTGCTGGAGGAGATCACCAAGGCCGGGGTCATGCTCGACACCGCCGGGCTGACGCCGTCCGCACAGGGGACACGGGTGCACTGGGAGGGCGGGAAGATCTCCGTCACGGACGGGCCGTTCACCGAGTCCAAGGAGGTCGTCGGCGGCTACGCGCTGATGCAGTGCAAGGACATGGCCGAGGCGATCGAGTGGACCAAGCGGTTCCTGAAGGTGCACGGGGAGGAGTGGACCGTCAGCTGTGAGGTGCGGGAGGTCGCGGAGGGCTGAGTCCCCCCGGCGGCCTGTTTGGCGGGGCCGTCCTCCGGGTGTCTGATGGTGGGCTGTGACCTCACAGCCCACCGCGGACCTGAAGACGACCGTCGAGACCGTGTTCCGGATCGAGTCGCCCCGGATCATCGCCGGGGTCGCGCGGATCGTGCGGGACGTCGGGATCGCGGAGGAGCTGGCCCAGGACGCTCTGGTCGCCGCGCTGGAGCAGTGGCCGCGCGACGGGGTGCCGGACAACCCGGGAGCCTGGCTGACGGCCACGGCCAAGCACCGGGCGATCGATCTCGTACGCCGCCGGGAGCGGTACGCGCGCAAGCTCGCCGAGGTGGGGCGGGACCTGGAGACGGCGGGACCGTATCTCGACCGGCCGTCCGACCCGGACGACATCGACGACGACCTGCTCCGCCTCGTCTTCACGGCCTGCCACCCGGTGCTCTCCGCCGAGGCCCGGATCGCCCTCACCCTCCGCCTCCTCGGCGGCCTCACCACCCCCGAGATCGCCCGCGCCTTCCTGGCCCCCGAGGCGACCGTCGCCCAGCGGATCGTCCGCGCCAAGCGCACGCTCGCGACGAAGAACGTCGCCTTCGAGGTGCCGTACGGCCCCGACCGCGAGGCCCGCCTCGACTCTGTCCTCGAGGTCATCTACCTGATCTTCAACGAGGGGTACGCGGCCACCGCCGGCGACGACCTGCTGCGCCCCGCGCTCTGCGAGGACGCCCTCCGGCTGGCGCGCGTGCTGGCCCAGTTGATGCCCAGGGAACCCGAGGTGCACGGCCTGGTGGCGCTGCTGGAGCTCCAGGAGTCACGGGCCGTCGGCCGCACGGGGCCCTCCGGGGAGCCGGTCCTGCTGAAGGACCAGGACCGCCGCCGCTGGAACCGCCTCCTCATCGCCCGCGGCTTCACCGCCCTCGGCCGCGCCACGGCCGCCGCGAGCGGCGCCCCCGGCCCGTACGCGCTCCAGGCCGCCATCGCCGCGTGCCACGCCCGGGCTCACACGTACGAGGAGACGGACTGGCCCCGCATCGCCACCCTCTACGCCCTGCTGGCCGCCCGCACCCCGTCCCCCGTGGTCGAACTCAACCGCGCCGTCGCCGTCTCCATGGCCGAGGGCCCCGCCCCCGCCCTGGAGATCGTCGACCGCCTCGCCACGGAACCCGCCCTCCGCGACTACCACTTGCTCCCGAGCGTCCGAGGCGACCTACTGCTCCGCCTCGGCCGTACGCAGGAGGCCCGCACCGAGTTCGAACGAGCGGCCGGCCTGGCCCGCAACGAACGGGAACGGGCACTGCTGCGGGCGAGGGCGGAGGAGGCCGGGGAGGGGGAGCCGAGCTGAGCCCTGAAGGGGCGGCGGAGCCGCCTTTCAGGGGCGCGGGGAACTGCGCGACCAGCCACGACGCCGCCGCACCCGAACGACGGCCCTCACTCACACAGGGCGCCCGATCAACATCGTCGGCGCCCCCGCCACCCGCGTCAGAAACACCGTCGCCGCCCCCCGCCCCTGCGGCTTGACCTTCCTCCGCAGTTCCTCCGGCTCGACAGCCGACCCCCGCTTCTTCACGGTCAGGATCCCAACCCCCCGCTCCCGCAGCAGCGCCTTCAACTTCTTCACATTGAAGGGCAGTTGATCGGTGATCTCATAGGCGGTCGCATACGGCGTGCCCCGGTGCTCGTCGGCCGTGACGTACGCGATCGTGGGGTCGACCAGCCCACCGGCCAACTCCTCGGCGACCTCGGCCACCAGATGGGCCCGGATGACCGCACCGTCGGGCTCGTACAAGTACCGCCCCACGGCCCGGACTTCGGGATCCGGCAGCCCCCGCCCACGCAGGCTCCGGGGTCCGGGCAGCAGCGTCGCCCGCACCGCACCCGCCTCCCCCGTCCCGAACCAGAGCACCGCCTCCTTCACATCGCCGCCGTCGGAGATCCACTCGGCCTCGGCCTCGGCGGGGATCGCCTGGTGCGGGATGCCCGGGGCGATCTTCAGGGCGGCGCGCGGGGCCTTGAGCGCGGTGGCGACGGCCCAGGAGAGCGGCGGGGAGTACGCCTCGGGGTCGAAGATCCGGCCGCGGCCGGAGGAGCGCCGGGCCGGGTCGACGAACACGGCGTCGTACCCGGCCGTCTCCACCTCCGTCACATCCGCCTCGCGCACCTCGATCAGTTCGGCGAGGCCGAGCGCGTCGGCGTTGGCGCGGGCCACCGCCGCCGTCAGCGGGTCGCGGTCGACGGCCAGCACGCGGATCCCGGCGCGCGCGAGGGCGATCGCGTCGCCGCCGATGCCGCAGCACAGGTCGGCGACGGAGGTCACGCCGAGCGCGCGCATCCGCTCCGCCCGGTACGTCGCCACGCTCGTCCGCGTCGACTGTTCGACCCCGTTCGGCGTGAAGAACATCCGGTCCGCGTCCGCCGCCCCGAACTTCACGACCGCCCGCTGCCGCAGCCGGGCCTGCCCGAGGGCCGCCGAGACCAGGTCCGCCGGGTGGTCGCGGCGCAGCCGGGTCGCCACGGCCAGCTCCCGCGCCGGTTCGACTCCACGCACCTCGTCGAGGAGGGCGGCCCCCTCGGGGGTGAGGAGGGGGGTGAGGTAGGTGGCGGGGTCGAGGTCGTTCACCGGGTCATTGTCGGTCATGCGGTCGGGGGAGGGGGTGTGTGGGCCACTCGGTGGATGGTCGGGGCCCGGTGGCGGTGTCGGGGCGGTGCGGACGGGGTGTCCTGCGAGGATGCAGCGCCATGCGATTCGTACGACAAAATGATGTAAAGAGTGCGAAGTGGGCGGGCTTCCTGAGCCGGAGGGGCGGCGGCCGGGGCCGTGGTGGTGGCGGCCGTGGCGGCGTACGGGGTGGCCTCGCCGTACTCGCCGCGGCGGTCATCGCGTCCGGGTGCGGAGGTGGAGGCGGGGCCGGCGGCGAAGGCGGCCGGGAGGCGTCGGAGCGGGGCTCGTCCGGGGCCGCCCCCGGCACCGCAGGCCCGGCCCACGGCCAGGAGCGCGGCCAGGGGAATGTGCATGAGCGCGGGCAAGGGAATGGGCAGGAGACCGGGCAGGAGACCGGCCAGGAGCGTGGGCAACGGCGCTTCGACGCCGCGCGGGTCGCCGCCGCGAAGCGCTGGGGGCTGGCCGAGGTACCCCTGCTCGCGCCCGCGCCTCCCGCGCGGAAACCCGTGCCTGGGACACGCGAGGGGTTCGAGGTCGACGGCCACCAGGAGGACGGACTCCCGCCGGTCTTCACCACCGTCCCCACCCGCGACAAGGTCCTCTTCCTCACCATCGACGACGGCGCCGAGAAGGACCCCGAGTTCCTGCGCATGATGAGCGAACTGGACGTCCCCTACACCGCCTTCCTCAGCGACTACCTGGTCAAGGAGGACTACGGCTACTTCGAGCGGATGCGGGACAAGGGCGTCGCCCTCAACAACCACACCCTCAACCACCGCCACCTCCCCTCCCTCTCCTACGACGCCCAGAAGCGCGAGATCTGCGGCATGCAGGACGTGATCGAGAAGCGGTACGGCAAGCGGCCGACGCTCTTCCGGCCGCCGTACGGCAACTACGACCGGGACACCCTGCGCGCCGCCAAGGCCTGCGGCATCGCGGCCGTCCCGCTCTGGAACGAGGAGGTCTTCGTCGACCGCTGGGACTACCGCGAATCCGACCGCCGACTCCGCCCCGGCGACATCGTCCTCACCCACTTCCGCGGCAAGTCCGACTGGAACGGCACCATGCCCGACATGATCCGCCGCTTCCTGAACCACGCCACCACCGAGGGCTACGCGGTGGCGAGGCTGGAGGACTACCTGTGAGGGGCACCGGGGGGAGCCGGGGGAGGGGAGGAGCCCAGCCCCGGGGAGGGGGGAGGGCGGGGCGGAGGGGGCGTGCGGTGTGGGGAGGGCGTCTGGCGCCGGGCAGGTGGGTGGCGTGGGTGGCGCGCTGGGTGGGCGGTGGCGCCGGGGAAGCGCGCGCGCCGCGTCGCCGGGCGTCTGCGCCGCGCCATGGGGCGTGCGGCGCGACAGCTCGTACGCCGGACCCATGCGCGTCGACAGTCGGTACGCCGCTCGCCCGTGCCTCGGCCGGCCCTTCCGCACGCCCGGCCCTCTCCGCCCTCACGGCCCTCGCCGTCCTGTTCCTCGCCGGGTGCGCGGCCGATCCCGCCGACCGGGCGGACCGGGCCGAAGCGGCGGCGCCCGCGCTGGCCGGGACCCCGGAATCGGCCCGCTCTCCGGCGCCGCCGCTCGCCGCGCCCTCGCCCCCGACCACGCACCCCGGGGGCCAGGGCCCCGCCGTTCCGCACCCCGGCGCAGGCGCCCCGCTCCCCACCGCTCCCCACCACCCCCACACACCCCCTTACCGCCGCTGGGGCCTCCCCGCCCCCCTCGCTCCCGCGCCCGAGAAGCCCGATCGGCCGCCCACGCCCCGTACGGCGGGCCCGGGGCTGCCGCCCGTCGTCGACCGGGTGCGGACGCGCGACAAGGTGGTGTTCCTGACGTACGACGACGGGGCCGAGAAGGACCCCCGGTTCGTCGACATGGTCAGGGAACTGCGGCTGCCGGTGAGCATGTTCCTGACGGACAGCGTCGTGGGGCCGGGATACGGCCACTTCGCACGGCTGCGGGCGGTCGGCGCGACCGTACAGAACCACACCCTCGACCACACCGGCCTGCGCGGCCTGCCGTACGCCGGACAGCGCGCCGAGATCTGCGGCCAGCAGAACAAGCTGCGGCAGCGCTTCGGCGTCCGGCCGACCCTCTTCCGCCCGCCCTACGGCGTCTACGACACCACCACGCTCCGCGCCGCCGCCGACTGCGGCATCACGGCCGTCGTCCTGTGGCGCGCGTCCATGCAGATCAACGATCTCCGTTACGCGGTCGGCGACCGCCTCCGCCCCGGCGACATCGTCCTCGCCCACTTCCGGGGCCCGGAGCAGCTGAACGGCACCACGCTCACGGAGATGACGACGCGACTCCTGCGCCGTATCCAGCAACAGGGCCTGACGGTCGGACGCCTGGAGGACTACCTCTGACCCCCGCGACTCCCCGCCGCGCTCCACGGAATTAGCAGTCCGCTTGACCGAGTGCTAATCGCGGTCATAGTCTCAGGTCTGGCACTCCCCACTGGAGAGTGCCAACTACGCGACGGGCAGGTCCGGCACCCGCGACGACGGATCCACCTGGTCGCCACCTCAGACAGTTAACCCCGTGAGATCTCCGAAGGGGGAGGTCGGATCGTGACGACCACCAGCTCCAAGGTTGCCATCAAGCCGCTCGAGGACCGCATCGTGGTCCAGCCGCTCGACGCCGAGCAGACCACGGCCTCTGGCCTGGTCATCCCGGACACCGCCAAGGAGAAGCCCCAGGAGGGCGTCGTCCTGGCCGTGGGCCCGGGGCGCTTCGAGAACGGCGAGCGCCTGCCGCTCGACGTCAAGACCGGCGACATCGTGCTGTACAGCAAGTACGGCGGCACCGAGGTGAAGTACAGCGGCGAGGAGTACCTCGTCCTCTCGGCTCGCGACGTGCTCGCGATCATCGAGAAGTAGTTCACCCGCTTCCTCACCGAAGCACACCGCTTTGAGCTGCGCCCCTGGCCCCCGCGACCTATGAAGCCGGGCGTTGGGGGCGCAGTTCGTTTCACCCACGTTTTCCGAGAGGGCTGAACCGCTCCCATGGCGAAGATCCTGAAGTTCGACGAGGACGCCCGTCGCGCCCTCGAGCGCGGCGTCAACAAGCTTGCCGACACGGTCAAGGTGACGATCGGCCCACGTGGCCGCAACGTCGTCATCGACAAGAAGTTCGGCGCCCCCACCATCACCAACGACGGTGTCACCATCGCCCGCGAGGTCGAGGTCGACGACCCGTACGAGAACCTCGGTGTCCAGCTGGTGAAGGAGGTGGCGACCAAGACCAACGACATCGCGGGCGACGGCACCACCACCGCCACCGTGCTCGCCCAGGCGCTCGTGCGCGAGGGCCTGAAGAACGTCGCCGCGGGTGCTTCCCCGGCCGCCCTGAAGAAGGGCATCGACGCCGCGGTCAAGGCCGTGTCCGAGGAGCTCCTCGCGACCGCCCGCCCGATCGACGAGAAGTCCGACATCGCCGCCGTCGCCGGTCTGTCCGCCCAGGACCAGCAGGTCGGCGAGCTGATCGCCGAGGCGATGGACAAGGTCGGCAAGGACGGTGTCATCACCGTCGAGGAGTCCAACACCTTCGGTCTGGAGCTGGACTTCACCGAGGGCATGGCCTTCGACAAGGGCTACCTGTCGCCGTACTTCGTCACCGACCAGGAGCGTATGGAGGCCGTCCTCGACGACCCGTACATCCTCATCCACCAGGGCAAGATCAGCTCCATCCAGGACCTGCTGCCGCTGCTGGAGAAGATCATCCAGACCAACTCCTCCCGGCCGCTGCTGATCATCGCCGAGGACGTCGAGGGCGAGGCCCTGTCGACCCTGATCGTGAACAAGATCCGTGCGATCTTCAACGCGGTCGCCGTCAAGGCTCCCGGCTTCGGCGACCGCCGCAAGGCGATGCTGCAGGACATGGCGACGCTGACCGGCGCCGAGGTCATCTCCGAGGAGGTCGGCCTCAAGCTCGACCAGGTCGGCCTGGACGTGCTCGGCTCCGCCCGCCGCGTCACCGTCACCAAGGACGACACCACGATCGTCGACGGCGCCGGTGAATCCGGTGCCGTCCAGGGCCGTATCTCCCAGATCAAGGCCGAGATCGAGAACACGGACTCCGACTGGGACCGCGAGAAGCTCCAGGAGCGTCTCGCGAAGCTGGCCGGCGGCGTGTGCGTGATCAAGGTCGGCGCCGCCACCGAGGTGGAGCTGAAGGAGAAGAAGCACCGTCTGGAGGACGCCATCTCCGCGACCCGCGCCGCGGTCGAGGAGGGCATCGTCTCCGGTGGTGGCTCCGCGCTCGTCCACGCCGTGAAGGTCCTGGAGAGCAACCTCGGCAAGACCGGCGACGAGGCCACGGGTGTCGCGGTCGTCCGCAAGGCCGCCGTCGAGCCGCTGCGCTGGATCGCGGAGAACGCCGGCCTGGAGGGCTACGTCATCACCTCCAAGGTAGCCGAGCTGGACAAGGGCCAGGGCTTCAACGCCGCCACCGGCGAGTACGGCGACCTGGTCAAGCAGGGCGTCATCGACCCGGTCAAGGTCACCCGCTCCGCCCTGGAGAACGCCGCCTCCATCGCCTCCCTCCTCCTCACGACCGAGACCCTGGTCGTCGAGAAGAAGGAAGAGGAGCCGGCCGACGCGGGCCACGGCCACGGCCACTCCCACTGACGACGAACGACGACCTGACGTACGTACGACCTCACGTACGACGTCGGTGAGCCGTAGGTGAGGCCCGGCACCCCTCGGGGGTGCCGGGCCTTCCCGCGTCCCCGGCTGCTTCGGTGGGGCTACTTCTCCAGGTCGTCGAGCGCGCCCAACTGCCCCATCAGCCCCAGCCGGTCGTACTCCCACCAGCCCTCGACGATCTTCCCTTCGGAAGAGCACCGCTGCACGTACGTCCCCGTCATCCGGACCCTCCGCCCACTGCCCGGAATTCCGAGGAAGTCCCCGTGGTGGGTCGCGTTCCAGGTCCACCTCGTGCAGACCCGGTCACCCTGGGCGATCTGGTCCTCCACGGTGAACTCGAAGTCGAACCCGCCCCGCCACATCTCGACGGTCCGCCGGAACGCGTCCATCCCGATCGCGTCCGGCTCGTCGGAGGGAACGTGGTCGTGATAGTCCTCCACGAGCAGATCGTCGAGCGGCGGCAGTTCGCCCTCCGAGGCGATGGTCGCCAGGAACCGCCGCGCGGTGGCCGCGTACAACTGCTCGTCGCGCACCACGTCCAGATCCGTGAACGTGGGCACCTCGTCGCACAGCGCCACCATCTCCTGGAAGATCCGGTCCGTCTCCGGCAGCTTGGAGTTCCGCATCGCCTCCTCGTACGACGGAAACTCCACGATCTCCACGAAGTGCGCCCCGTCCGACCGGTCCTTCCCGATCACACTGTGCGTCGCCGTCCGCCTGCCCCTGGTCTGCTCGACCCAGTTCTCCATCAGCCGGTTCATCTCATCGAACCGACTGGTCCTGCAGTCGATGAGCTGCATGAATGTCATGATGCGCCGCCTCCGACCCCCCTGGGTCCGGATGAACGACTCCATTGTCCCGCGACGCCCTCCGCCTCACCCGCCGACGCCGCGACCACGGCTACTGCGGCCCGTACTTCCGCCCCGTCTTCGAGCTGATCCCGCCCAGCAGCCCGCGCGGTACCACCTTCACCACGCCCATCAGGGCCTTGTAGCGGGGGTCGGGGATGGAGACGGTTCTGCCGCGGGAGAGGTCGGTGAGGGCGGCGGTGACGAGTTTGTCGGCGTCGAGCCACATCCAGGACGGGATGTTGTCGGTGCCCATGCCGGCCCGGTCGTGGAACTCGGTGCGGACGAAGCCGGGGCACAGGGCCATGAGACGGACCCCGGTGCCGGCCAGATCACGCGCCGCGCCCTGGGTGAACTGCACGACCCAAGCCTTCGACGCCCCGTACGTGCCGCGCGGCACGAACGCCGCGACCGACGCCACGTTCACCACACCGCCCCGGCCCCGCTCCCGCATGGCCTCCGTCGCCGCCGACGTCAGACGCAGCACCGCCTCGCAGTGCACCTTGAGCATTCGCAGCTCATCGGCCATGGAGACATCGAGATAGCGGCCCTTGTTGCCGAAGCCGGCGTTGTTGATCAGCAGATCGACCGGGTTCCTGCGGTCGGCCAGCCGCCCCGCCACCGCCTCGATGCCGTCGTCCGTCGCGAGGTCGGCCGTCAGCACCTCCGCCTCGATGCCGTGCCGGTCGTGCAGTTCGGTCGCCTGCTCCCGCAGCCGCTTGGTGTCGCGCGCCACCAGCACCAGGTTGTGCCCGTCCGCCGCCAGCCGCCGCGCGAACGCGGCACCGATCCCCGCGGTCGATCCCGTAATCAGAGCCGTTGTCATGGCGCAAGCGTAGTGACCGGGACTGTGCGCATCCGTTTGCTCCACCGCACGTTCACCAGCGGCTTCGGGGACCTCTCCCCGAACACCCGCACCGGCACGGCGGCTTCACACGCCCCTCTCCCCGACCGGCCCGTCACCCCTGTGCCGCCACGTACTTCCGCGCGATCTCCCGCAGCTCCGGATGCAGTGCCTCACCCGCCTCCAACAGCCTTGGCAGCAGGCTGCGTTGGTTCATCGTGGCGCGGAACGAGAGAGCCACGGTGATGTCGTGGTCGGGGCGGTGGACGATCTCGATCGGATCGCCCGCGCGGATCTCGCCCGCCCGGATCACCCGCAGATACGCTCCCGGCGCGCCCTGCTGAGTGAAGCGCTTGACCCAGCCCGGCTCACCCAGATGCTGCTGGAAGGTGAGACACGGGACGCGGCCGGAGGTGATCTCCAGGATCACCTCGGAGCCGATCCGCCAGCGCTCGCCGATGAGCGCGCCGGAGACATCGACGCCCTCGGTGGTGAGGTTCTCGCCGAAGGCCCCGTTCGGCAGCGCACGCTCCAGTTCGCGCTCCCAGCCGTCCAGGTCCTCGCGGGCGAAGGCGTAGACCGCCTGGTCGTCGCCGCCGTGGTGCTCGGTGTTGCACACCGCGTCCCCGGCCACCCCGCTCGCGCCGACCCCCTTCGGCCCAGGCGCGAACACCCGCACCGGCCCGTCCACCGGCCGCTTGTCGATGCCCGTGAACCGCTTCGACTCCACCACGACGTCGACGGCCTTGGGGCGTCCCACATTCAGTGACAGAAGCTTCATACGGGCACGGTAGGCGGCCGAGGGTCAAAGCGTCGACGCGATATTCGGAACGGTGTCCAAGCTCCGCTTATGCTCGGTCCCGTGATCGAGGCCCGCCATCTCCGTGTCCTGCGCGCCGTCGCCGCCACCGGCTCCTTCTCGGCGGCCGGACGCGAACTCGGCTGCACCCAGCCCGCCGTCAGCCAGCAGATCAAGGCGCTCGAATCCTCCGTCGGCACCCCGCTGCTGGTCCGCGGCGCCCGGGAGATGCGGCTGACCCAGGCGGGCGAGGCCCTGGTGCGGCACGCGGCCGGGATCCTCGCCGGACTCACCGCGGCCGAGGAGGAGGTCGCCGCCATCGCCGGGCTGCGCGCCGGGCGGGTCCGTCTGGTCTCCTTCCCCAGCGGCAGTTCCACCCTCGTCCCCACCGCCCTGGCCGCCCTGCGCGCCGACCACCCCGGCACCCGGGTCTCCCTGGAGGAGGCCGAACCCCCGCGCTCGGTCGAACTCCTCCGCGAGGGCGACTGCGACATCGCGCTCGCCTTCCGCTACGAGGGCGCGGAGGAGAAGGAGGGGAAGGGGGAGAAGGAGCGGAAGGGGGAGAAGAGGGAGAAGGGGAAGGTGGGGGAGTGGGACGAGCTGGTCGTGCGTCCGCTGCTCATGGACCGGCTCGTCGGCCTCGTACCCGAGGGGCACCGGCTGGCGCGTACGGCGTCCGTCGGCATCGGGGAACTCGCCGGGGAACCCTGGATCGCCGGCTGCCCGCGCTGCCGGGGGCAATTGGTGCGAGTGTGCGAGAGCGCGGGCTTCACGCCCCGTATCGACTTCGCGACCGACGACTACCCGGCGGTGGTCGGTCTGGTGGGCGCGGGCCTCGGCGTCGCCGTCCTGCCGGAGCTGGCCATCGGGTCCGTACGCACCGAGGGGGTGCGGACGGTGGCGGTCGAGCCGGCGGTGCGCCGGGAGATCGTGGCGCTCACGCTGCCGGACCTGGCTCTGGTGCCGGCGGTCGCGGCGACGCTGGACCGGCTGGCCGGAGCGGCCGAGCGGTAGCGCGGCGGCGCGCACGCCCGCCTCAGAAAAAACGTTCCTTCAGGTGTTCGAACCGGTGTCGCCCCCCGGTGCGGACGCGGACGCCGTCACCAGCCGGTGGCGCGCCCTGCCCATGAGTTCCTCGCGCTCGTCCTCGGTCAGCCCGCCCCACACGCCGTACGGCTCGCGCACCGCGAGGGCGTGGGCCGCGCACTGCGCGCGGACCGGGCATCTCATGCAGACCTCTTTGGCCGAGTTCTCACGAGCGCTCCGTGCCGCACCGCGTTCTCCTTCGGGGTGGAAGAAGAGTGAGCTGTCCACCCCGCGGCAGGCCGCGAGGAGCTGCCAGTCCCACAGATCAGCGTTCGGACCGGGAAGGCGGGAGAAATCTGCCATTACGTGTCCCCTTGTTGCCGTTCTGGTAGGAGATGTTGCCCATGACCGTACATCGACTATCTAAGGAGATGAAAATATGACTCATTGCGAATCTAGCCTCAGACACCAACAAATGGGAAGAAAAACGGCTGAATGGGGCATAGGTTGTGGTGAAACGTTGAGGGTCCGTTGTGCATGTCTGCACCGTGTGCGCGCCCTCACGTAGAGTGCCGAAGGTGACCAGCCATCCCGTAACTCTTTCGAGTGACCGTCGTTGAGACGGGCGGAGGCGGTTGAAAGAACAAGCGCTCGGGCAGGCGTTCGTGTCCGCTCGTGAGTGTCGACCGCACAGGTGACGATTTCGTACCAGCCTGGAGGCTCAAGGTGACGCGCATCAGCTGCGGAGGGCGGCCATGACATCCGTCCTCGTCTGCGACGACTCCCCGCTTGCCCGAGAGGCGCTGCGCCGCGCGGTGGCCACCGTGCCCGGCGTCGAGCGCGTGACCACGGCGGCCAACGGCGAGGAAGTCCTCCGCCGCTGGGGGGCCGACCGCTCGGACCTGATTCTGATGGACGTACGCATGCCCGGTCTGGGCGGCGTCGAGACCGTACGGCGGCTGCTCTCGGCCGACCCCGGGGCACGCATCATCATGCTCACCGTCGCCGAGGACCTGGACGGTGTGGCCCTCGCGGTCGCCGCCGGCGCCCGGGGCTATCTGCACAAGGACGCCTCCCGCGCGGAGCTGCGGGCCACGGTGACGCAGGCCCTCGCCGACCCGACCTGGCGACTCGCCCCGCGCCGGTTGCGCTCCGCCGAGATGGGCGCCGCGCCCACGCTCACCGCGCGCGAGATCCAGGTGCTGGAGGGCATGAGCCACGGGCGTTCCAACGCCGAGATCGGTCGCGAGCTGTTCCTCTCCGAGGACACCGTCAAGACCCACGCCCGGCGCCTGTTCAAGAAGCTCGGCGCCTCGGACCGCGCGCACGCGGTGGCGCTCGGCTTCCGCTGGGGCCTGGTTCGCTAGGTGAGCCGCGACGGGGGTTCGGGAATCCCCGCCTGCCGCGAGGCGGGCGGGGGCGCTTACCGCCAGGTGAGCCGGGGTGCTCACGCCGGGGTGAGCGCGCCCGCGCGGGTGCCCGCTGCTCGTTTCGCCGCGGATGCCGCATCCTTGAGGTGTGGAGTTCCTCGGGGAGCAGTCGAACGAGCGGGAGGGGAGGGCGCAGGAGATGACTTCCGGCGCGCCTGCTCATAACGCTTCGGTGCACAACCATGGACGTGGCGCCACGGACCGGACGGCCGCAAGGCACCATGGACCGATGCGCGACGACGAGACGACAGTGATCGGTGCGCTCGTGCATCGCGCGGTCGACGGGGACGAGCAGGCCACGCACGATCTGCTCGCCCATGTCCACCCCCTGGCGCTGCGCTACTGCCGCACCCGGCTGTCCCGGCTGCCCGGCGGCGCACGGCACTTCGTGGAGGACCTGGCGCAGGAGGTCTGTGTCGCCGTTCTCCTCGCGCTGCCGCGCTACAAGGACACCGGCCGGCCGTTCGAGGCGTTCGTCTTCGCCATCGCCGGCCACAAGGTCGCCGACCTGCAGCGCGCCGCGATGCGCCACCCCGGGTCGACGGCAGTGCCCTCCGACGAGATGCCGGAGCGCCCCGACGACTCCCTGGGCCCCGAGGAACGCGCCCTGCTCAGCAGCGACGCCGAGTGGGCCAAGAAACTCCTGGCCAACCTCCCCGAGAACCAGCGGGAGCTGCTGCTGCTGCGTATCGCGGTGGGGCTCACCGCCGAGGAGACCGGACAGATGCTGGGCATGTCACCGGGCGCGGTCCGGGTCGCCCAGCACCGGGCGCTCAGCAGACTCCGGGCGCTGGCGGAGCAGTAGCCGCACCAGCCCCACGGCTCCACAGGGCGCCCCGCGTGAACAGGCGGGGCGCCTTTTCCGTACGAACATACGAAGCCCGGCCGTACTTCGTACCGTGGAATGTGTGCCCCGTGCTTCCCGTTAGCATGGACATCCGCACCGATCAAGGCCATTTGGGGAAGGTGTCATGACTGCCAACGTCGACGGAGTGCCCGACAAATTCGCGATGCTCGGGCTGACCTACGACGACGTGCTGCTGTTGCCGGGCGCGTCGGACATGGCACCCGACGAGATCGACACCGCCTCGTACGTCTCCAGGAACGTGCGGGTGAACATCCCGCTCCTGTCGGCCGCGATGGACAAGGTCACCGAGTCCCGCATGGCCATCGCCATGGCCCGGCAGGGTGGCGTCGGCGTGCTGCACCGCAACCTCTCCATCGAGGACCAGGCCAACCAGGTCGACCTGGTGAAGCGCTCCGAGTCCGGCATGGTCGCCGACCCGATCACCGTGCATCCGGACGCCACGCTCGGCGAGGCCGACGCGCTGTGCGCCAAGTTCCGCATCAGCGGTGTGCCCGTGACCGACGGCAACAAGAAGCTGCTCGGCATCGTCACCAACCGCGACATGGCCTTCGAGTCCGACCGCTCGCGTCAGGTCCGCGAGGTCATGACGCCGATGCCGCTGGTCACCGGCAAGGTCGGCATCTCCGGCGTCGAGGCCATGGAGCTGCTGCGCAAGCACAAGATCGAGAAGCTTCCGCTGGTCGACGACGCGGGCATCCTCAAGGGCCTCATCACGGTCAAGGACTTCGTCAAGGCCGAGAAGTACCCGAACGCCGCGAAGGACGGCGAGGGCCGGCTCCTCGTCGGCGCGGCCGTCGGTGTCGCCGGTGACGCCTTCGAGCGCGCCCAGGCACTCATCGAGGTCGGCGTCGACTTCATCGTCGTCGACACCGCCCACGGCCACTCCCGGCTGGTCGGCGACATGGTCGCCAAGATCAAGTCGAACTCCTCGGGCGTCGACGTCATCGGCGGCAACATCGCCACGCGCGACGGCGCCCAGGCCCTGATCGACTCCGGTGTGGACGGCATCAAGGTCGGCGTCGGCCCCGGCTCCATCTGTACCACCCGGGTCGTCGCCGGTATCGGCGTCCCGCAGGTCACCGCCATCTACGAGGCCTCCCTCGCCGCCAAGGAGGCCGGTATCCCGGTCATCGGCGACGGTGGCCTGCAGTACTCCGGCGACATCGCCAAGGCCCTGGTCGCGGGCGCCGACACCGTGATGCTGGGCTCGCTGCTCGCCGGCTGCGCCGAGTCGCCGGGCGAGCTGCTGTTCATCAACGGCAAGCAGTTCAAGTCGTACCGCGGCATGGGCTCCCTGGGCGCCATGCAGTCGCGCGGCGACCGCAAGTCGTTCTCCAAGGACCGCTACTTCCAGGAGGGCGTCGCCTCCGACGAGCAGCTCGTCCCCGAGGGCATCGAGGGCCAGGTGCCCTACCGCGGCCCGCTCTCCTCGGTCGTCCACCAGCTCGTCGGCGGCCTGCGCCAGTCGATGTTCTACGTCGGCGGCCGTACCGTCCCGGACCTCCAGGCCCATGGCCGGTTCGTCCGGATCACCTCCGCGGGGCTCAAGGAGAGCCACCCGCACGACATCCAGATGACCGTCGAGGCGCCGAACTACAGCCGTAAGTAACAGCCGCGAGTAACAGTCGCAGGTAGTCGGCACACTGCTCCAGGGCGGTTCCGGGGACTCCGGAACCGCCCTCGGCGTGCCCGTCGGCGATACTGGTAGACGCTGAACGCATCAGGGAAAGGCCACAGACGTGACTGAGATCGAGATCGGGCGCGGCAAGCGCGGCCGCCGGGCGTACGCCTTCGACGACATCGCCGTCGTCCCCAGCCGCCGTACGCGGGACCCGAAGGAGGTCTCGATCGCCTGGCAGATCGACGCCTACCGCTTCGAGCTGCCGTTCCTGGCCGCCCCGATGGACTCGGTCGTCTCCCCGGCCACCGCGATCCGCATCGGCGAGCTGGGCGGCCTCGGCGTCCTCAACCTCGAAGGGCTGTGGACGCGGTACGAGGACCCGCAGCCGCTGCTCGACGAGATCACCGGGCTGCCCGACGAGGCCGCGACCCGCCGCCTCCAGGAGATCTACGCCGCTCCCATCAAGGAGGAGCTGATCGGGCAGCGCATCAAGGAGGTGCGCGACTCGGGCGTCGTGACCGCCGCCGCGCTCTCGCCGCAGCGCACCGCCCAGTTCTCCAAGGCCGTCGTGGACGCGGGCGTCGACATCTTCGTCATCCGGGGTACGACCGTGTCGGCGGAGCATGTCTCCGGTTCGCACGAGCCGCTGAACCTGAAGCAGTTCATCTACGAGCTGGACGTCCCCGTGATCGTCGGCGGCTGCGCCACCTACACGGCCGCCCTGCACCTGATGCGCACCGGCGCGGCCGGTGTCCTCGTCGGCTTCGGCGGCGGCGCGGCGCACACCACGCGCAACGTCCTCGGCATCCGGGTCCCGATGGCGACCGCGGTGGCCGATGTCGCCGCCGCCCGCCGGGACTACATGGACGAGTCCGGCGGCCGGTACGTCCACGTCATCGCGGACGGCGGTGTCGGCTGGTCCGGCGACATCCCCAAGGCGATCGCCTGCGGCGCGGACGCGGTGATGATGGGCTCCCCGCTGGCCCGCGCCACGGACGCGCCCGGCAAGGGCAACCACTGGGGCATGGAAGCGGTGAACGAGGAGCTGCCGCGCGGCAAGAAGGTCGACCTGGGGACTGTGGGGACGATCGAGGAGGTCCTCACCGGGCCCTCCCACACGCCCGACGGCTCCATGAACCTCTTCGGCGCGCTGCGGCGGGCGATGGCCACGACCGGGTACAGCGAACTGAAGGAGTTCCAGCGGGTCGAGGTCACGGTGGCGGACTCGCAGCACATGCGGTGACGTGACGCCGCGCTCGGCTTGAGCGGGGTTCGGGGCTCGGTCGCCTTCGGGTGACCGGGCCCTTTTGTGTGCCCAAGTGGGGTGGTGGGGGCGTGAGTTGTGGGCGTGGGGGCGCGTGGGGGTGTTGGGGACGAATGTGGGCCGAATGGGCGTAGCCGGGCGATAGCGTTCGTGTCCGGCGCCCCAGTTCGGCTGGGAGCCCCCTTCCAAGGACCTGGTCCGGACCCCGCCCTCGGGGCCCGGCCCGATTCCGACGGACCGCCTACCGGGTCAATGGGCGGTGTCGTGGAAGGGGGCGCCCATGGGACGTCACCGCAAGCCCACCCGCTGGGACCGAGTCCGTCTTCGGATGGTGAAGTGCCGGAGGAGGTGGATTTTGCGGCTTTTCGGATGGTGAGTGTCCGCCCCTATACCAACTAGGGGCGGACACTCCGTGAACCATCCAGGAGCCTGCCGCAGTACCCCCTGCGGTGGGCTCCACCTTGTTGGTGAGATGTTGAGCGGCCGTCCCCATACGGACTAGGGGCGGACACTCCGTGATCCATCCAGGAGCCTGCCGCAGGGCCTACTACGGTGGGCTTCACCTGTTCCGTACGGTACCGGGGTGGGGCGCCGTCTGCCACCAGCCCCGGAGGCCGGGGCTGTGTCGCGCGCCCCCTCTCACAACCTGTGCGCCGCCCCCGTGGGTGTGGCCCCCCGCGTGTCCAGCAGGAGTTGTGCCTTCACCGACAGGCCCTGGAGGTCGTACGTGCGGTGTTGCTGGAGGAGGATCGTCAGGTCGGCGTCGGCGGTGGCCTCGTAGAGGGAGTCGGCGCGGGGGATGGGGCGGTCGAGGACGCTCCAGGTGGGGACGTGCGGGTCGTGGTAGCTGACGTGGGCGCCGAGTTCGATGAGGCGGCGGGCGATCTCGTCGGCGGGGGTGCCCTGTTGGTCGGGGACGTCGGGCTTGTAGGTGACGCCGAGGAGCAGGACGCGGGCGCCACGGGCCGACTTGCCGTGCTCGTTGAGGAGGGTGGCGGCGCGCTGGACGACGTACTGGGGCATGCGGTGGTTGACCCGCTGGGCCAGTTCGACCATGCGCAGCGAGCGGGGCGCGTGGCCTGAGAGGTCCTGGGGGAGGGCGTGGCCTCCGACGCCGGGGCCGGGGCGGAAGGCCTGGAAGCCGAAGGGTTTCGTCTCGGCGCAGCGGATGACGTCCCAGAGGTCGACGTTCAGGTCGTGGCAGAGGGCGGCCATCTCGTTGACCAGGGCGATGTTGACATGGCGGTAGTTGGTCTCCAGGAGGTGGACGGTCTCCGCCTCGCGCAGGCCACGCGCGCGTACCACCTTGTCGGTGAGGCGGCCGTAGAAGGCCGCCGCCGATTCCGTGCAGGCGGAGGTGAGGCCGCCGATCACCTTGGGGGTGTTGGCGGGGCCGAAGTCGCGGTTGCCGGGGTCCACGCGCGCGGGGGAGTACGCGAGGTGGAAGTCGCGGCCCGCGCGGAGCCCCGAGCCCTCTTCGAGGAGGGGGCGCAGGAGTTCCTCGGTGGTGCCCGGGGGGACCGGGGACTCCAGGATGACCGTGGTGTGCGGGCGCAGCCGGGCGGCCAGGGTGCGGGCGGCCTCCTCGACCTGGGTGAGGTCGGGCGAGCCGTCGGCGCCCGGAGAGGTGGGGGCGCAGATGACCGCCGTACGGACCCGGCCGAGTTCGGCGGGGCTGGTGGTGGGCTTGAAGCCGCGGGCCAGCATGCGGCGCAGTTCGCCGGGGGTGAGGGAGCCGGAGTCGGGGCCGGTGCGGTAACCGAGCGTGGGGATGCCGGCGGCGACGGCGGCCTGGGCCAGCGGCAGCCCCAATTGGCCGAGTCCGATGACGGCGAGATCTGCGGGCATGGCGTGTGGCCGTCCTTCCCAATAACCGAAGCGGGACAGGCGCGCAAGCCCGGTGGACTGGATGAGCGAGCGCAATGTCACACTAGGAGTAAATATGACCGATATGCGGGATTGCGAAATTCTTTTTCTGTGCGCGTCCTGCGGAGTTATCCACAAGCTGCGGGCGGGTGGTGGCCGAAGTCGGGCAACACGGTCAGAATTCTGGGCAGGGGAGACGGATGGGGTCGGTGCGACGGACAGCGGGAGGCAGCGGTGAGGACAGCGGCACTGGGACCGGCGCAACGAGCCGAGTCACTGGCGGGTATGGCCGAGCGCGAGCTGGACGTGCTGGTCGTGGGTGGTGGCGTGGTCGGCGCGGGCACGGCTCTGGACGCCGTGACCCGCGGTCTGTCCACGGGGCTGGTCGAGGCGCGTGACTGGGCGTCGGGCACCTCCAGCCGGTCCAGCAAACTGATCCACGGCGGGCTGCGCTATCTGGAGATGCTCGACTTCGCCCTCGTCCGCGAGGCGTTGAAGGAGCGCGGGCTGCTGCTGGAGCGTCTGGCGCCGCATCTGGTGAAGCCCGTGCCGTTCCTCTATCCCCTGCAGCACAAGGGCTGGGAGCGGTGGTACGCGGGCTCGGGCGTCGCGATGTACGACGCGATGTCCATGGCGCGCGGGCACGGGCGGGGGCTGCCGGTCCACCGTCATCTGAGCCGCCACCACGCCCTGCGGATCGCGCCCTGCCTGAAGAAGGACGCGCTGGTCGGGGCGCTGCAGTACTACGACGCCCAGATGGACGACGCGCGGTACGTGGCGACCATGGTGCGCACGGCCGCGTCCTACGGGGCGAAGGTCGCCAACCGCGCGCGGGTGACCGGGTTCCTGCGGGAGGGCGAGCGGGTCGTCGGGGCCAGGGTGCAGGACGTCGAGGGCGGCGGGGAGTACGAGATCCGCGCCCGGCAGGTGGTGAACGCGACCGGGGTGTGGACCGACGACACCCAGGCGATGGTCGGCGAGCGCGGGCAGTTCCACGTCCGGGCCTCCAAAGGCATCCATCTGGTCGTACCGAAGGACCGGATCCACTCCACGTCCGGGCTGATCCTGCGCACCGAGAAGTCCGTGCTGTTCGTGATCCCCTGGGGGCGGCACTGGATCGTGGGGACCACGGACACCGACTGGGATCTCGACAAGGCGCACCCGGCGGCGTCCAGCGCGGACATCGACTATCTGCTGGAGCATGTGAACTCGGTGCTGGCGGTGCCGTTGACGCGGGACGACGTGCAGGGGGTGTACGCCGGGCTGCGGCCGTTGCTGGCCGGTGAGTCGGACGCCACGAGCAAGCTCTCGCGGGAGCACATCGTGGCGCATCCGGTGCCGGGGCTGGTGGTGGTGGCCGGCGGCAAGTACACGACGTACCGGGTCATGGCCAAGGACGCGGTGGACGCGGCCGTGCACGGGCTGGATCAGCGGGTCGCGGAGTGTGTCACCGAGGATGTGCCGCTGCTGGGAGCGGAGGGATACCGGGCGCTGTGGAACGCGCGGGCGCGGATCGCGGCGAGTACGGGGCTTCATGTGGTGCGCGTGGAGCATCTGTTGAACCGGTACGGGTCGGCGACCGAGGAGGTGCTCGATCTGATCGCGGCCGATCCGTCGATGGGGGAGCCGTTGCGGGCGGCCGACGACTATCTGCGGGCCGAGGTGGTGTACGCGGCCTCGCACGAGGGGGCGCGGCATCTCGACGACGTGCTGACGCGGCGGACCCGGATCTCGATCGAGACGTTCGACCGGGGGACGCGGAGTGCGCGGGAGGCCGCGGAGTTGATGGCTCCGGTGCTCGGGTGGGACGCGGACCAGATCGAGCGGGAGGTGCAGCACTATGAGAAGAGGGTGGAGGCGGAGCGGGAGTCGCAGCGGCAGCCGGACGATCTGACGGCGGACGCGGCCCGGTTGGGGGCGCCGGACATCGTGCCGTTGTAGCCCCCGCTCGTCGCCCTTCGGGCCCGTCCTCCGACGCCGGACGGGCCGAAATGGGCTGGGCGCGGCCGGATTGTGATGGGCCGTGGCTGGTTGAGGGGGCCCAGGGCGTGGGGTGGTTGTCGGGTGGGTGACAATGGAGGCTCTGTCAGGGCGGGTTGTATGAGGGGACGCATGTCGGAGGCGGAGCGGGCTGGGGATTCCCGTCAGGACAAGGACGCACGTCTCCTCGCCGGGCGGTACCGGCTGGGAGGGGTGCTCGGTCGCGGCGGCATGGGCACGGTGTGGCGTGCCGAGGACGAGACGTTGGGCCGTACGGTCGCCGTCAAGGAGTTGAGGTTCCCGTCGAGCATCGACGCGGACGAGAAGCGGCGGCTGATCACACGCACGCTGCGCGAGGCCAAGGCGATCGCCCGGATCCGTAACAACGCCGCGGTGACGGTGTTCGACGTCGTGCACGAGGACGACCGGCCGTGGATCGTGATGGAACTCGTCGAGGGCAAGTCGCTCGCCGAGGTCATCCGTGAGGACGGGGTGCTCGAACCGAGGCGGGCCGCCGAGGTGGGGCTCGCCATTCTCGACGTGCTGCGCGCCGCGCACCGCGAGGGCATCCTGCACCGGGACGTGAAGCCGTCGAACGTGCTCATCGACAAGCACGACGGACGGGTCGTCCTCACCGACTTCGGTATCGCCCAGGTCGAGGGCGACCCCTCCATCACCTCGACCGGCATGCTCGTGGGCGCGCCCTCGTACATCTCGCCGGAGCGGGCGCGCGGGCACAAGCCCGGCCCCGCGGCCGACCTGTGGTCGCTCGGCGGTCTGCTCTACGCGGCGGTCGAGGGGGTGCCGCCCTACGACAAGGGGTCGGCCATAGCGACACTGACCGCGGTGATGACCGAGCCGGTGCCGGAGCCCAAGCGCGCCGGGCAGTTGAAGGACGTCATCTTCGGGCTGCTGACCAAGGACCCCGAGCGGCGGCTCGACGACTCCGGCGCGCGGGCGATGCTCAACACCGTCATCCACGCGCCCGACCCCAAGGACGTCGATCCGGTCGACGCGACGCGGGTCGTGCCGTTGCCGCCGGTGCCGGTGCCGGAGGAGCGTCCGAAGAAGGGTGGTTCCGGGGGCGGTTCGGGTTCGGGTTCCGGTTCCGAAAGCAAGGGCGGTGAGCGGGCGCGGGCGCCTCGGTGGTCCATGCGGAAGGGGGCGGCCGGGGCGGGTGCCGGTGTCGGCGGCGCGGCCGTCGGGTCGGGGTCCGTCGCGTCCGGGGCTGTCGGTTCCGGTTCCGGTGTCGGATCTTCCGGTTCCGGTGCGGGGGGTGCGAAGGCTTCGGCGGCCGGCGCCCCGGCGGTCGTGACCACCCGGTCCGCCTCCGTCGGCGTGGCGTCGGGTGCCGATGCCGCGAAGGCCGGTGCTGGTTCGGGGCGGACCGCGGGCAAGCCGGCGGCCGGGGTGCCCGGTCCGCGTGGCGCCGGTGGTGGCGCGGGCGTCGGTGCGGGGAACTCCGCCTCGGCGGGGCGGACTTCCGGGTGGCCGGAGATGCCGCCGCCGGATCTGCCGCCGCGGCCGGTGCCCAAGGCGCCCATCACGGACGTGGTCTCGCGGCGGACGCTGGCCGTCATCGCGGTGGCCGTGGTGCTGGCCGTCCTCGGCACCGTCCTGGCGCTCACCCTCGGTGGCGACGACAGCGGTTCGAACGACAGCAAGGGCGCCGACACCAAGGCGGCAGCGTCCAGCGGTGCGGCGTCGGGGAGCGACGCCGACAGCAAGGACGCGGGCGACGACACGGACAAGGACACGGGCACGGACAAGGGCTCCGACCCCAGTCCGGACGGGGACACCACGGACGAGGCCGGCGGTTCGGGCGGGTCCGGGGGCAGCTCGCCGAGCCCCTCGGGCGGGTCGAACGGCTCGGTCAGCGGTGACGGCTCCGGTGCCTCGGGGGACATCGCGACCGAGACGTACAAGAGCGGTCAGGGGTTCTCCATCGGGCTGCCCGACGGATGGAAGTACCAGTCCACGGACGCGGCGGGCGCCCGGTTCTCCGGTCCCGACGGACAGCGGCTGCTCGTCGGGTGGACGACCACCCCGAAGAACGACCCGGTCGCGGACTGGAAGAACCAAGAGCGGTACATGACGCGCTCGCAGTACAAGCGGATTCGAATAGAGGCGGTGGACTACCGGGGCTGGAACGCGGCCGACTGGGAGTTCACCTATGTGGAGAGCGGCACGAAGAACCGGTCGATCGACCGTGGATTCGTCGTCGACTCACAGCAGGGATACGCGCTGATGTACACGGCGAAGGCGTCGAAGTGGAGCGGTGAGCTGCGCAAGGACACCTGGAAGACGTTCACGGGGACGTTCGAACCGAAGTCGTGAGGCGGTGTGCGCAGGGGCGCGTGACGGTGAGTGTTGTGCGCCGGTGCGTTCGAGGCCCTGACCGTGTGCGGTTTCGTGCCTCAGCTCGGGGTGCCGTACGGGGGCGTGCGGGGGCGCGGGTCGGGGTGAGCGCCCTCGATATGAGCTCGGCTTCGGGAGTTGTGCCCGCCGGGTGAGTTCGGGGAAGGGTCATCCGGGGAAGATCGGATGCGTTCGAGCGCATTCGAGACGGACGAGATATCGCATCGAGTCAATGTGAGTTGCCTCCGGCACGTATCGTGAAGGGCTGCGGATCGTACGCAGCCAGAACGGAACGGGTCGCGGGGCGAGCGGAGTTGACCAACCGGGCGGCCGGGGGAGGGCATTGTGGACGAATACGCGGGGCGAGTGCTCGCCGACCGCTATCGCCTGCCGCTGCCGCCCTCAGACGAGTACGAGATCGCCCCCGAGATCCGCGCCTTCGACACCTACAGCGGGCAGGAAGTCCTGGTACGGCAGGTGCCGTTGCCCGAGGTCGTCGAGGCGGAGGTGCTCGACGCCG
Organism: Streptomyces phaeolivaceus; assembly: GCF_009184865.1. NCBI lineage: Bacteria > Bacillati > Actinomycetota > Actinomycetes > Kitasatosporales > Streptomycetaceae > Streptomyces > Streptomyces phaeolivaceus. Next base: position 6,668,947 of record NZ_CP045096.1, read on the forward strand.
ACGGACTGCCCGAGGGGTATGTGGCGCGCGACGGCGCAGGACGCCGGGGTGCGGCGCGGGCCACCCGCCGGTCCACGGATCCGGCCGTACGACGGGCCATCGAGGCCGCTCAGGCCGCCGCGCAGATCCCCGATCATCCACGGCTCGACCAGGTCTTCGACGTGTTCGCCGAGGGCGGTTCGCTGTGGATAGTGAGCGAACTGGTGTCCGCCCGGACGCTGGAGGCGCTGCTCGTGGAGCAGCCGCTGAGCCCGTACCGCGCGGCCGAGGTCGCCGCGGACGTGCTCACCGCGCTGCGCGCGCTGCACGCCCACGGCTGGGTCCACCGGAACATCACCGCGCGTACGGTGCTGGTCTGCGACGACGGCCGGGTGATGCTGACCGGGCTCGCGGCCGGGGCGGCGGAGGAAGCGCTGTGCGGCTATGACCCGGTGCCCGCGCGGGAGTTCGAGGACAGGCCGCCGCCTCCGGTACCCGGCGGCGGTGCGAGAGCGGGTACGGCGGCGGCAGCCGTGGGGCCCGGCGGAGCGCAGGTCGCGCGGCGGGAACCGGTGCCGCCCGGTGGGGTCGCCGTTCCCGGCGCGCGTGGAGTGTCGGCGCCCGGAGGCACGGGTGGCGGCACGTTCGGCGGAGCCCGCGGTGGCGAGCCCGGTGGCGCGGTCGAGGATCCCGAGGCCGCTCGGCGAGCCGCGATAGAAGCGAGGGCGGGAAGCTCCGCCGCTCCGGGCACGGACCCCTCCGGGACACAGCGCGCGCTGGAGTCCGGTGGCGGCGACGCCCGTGCCGCGCGGGCCGGGGCGATCGCGGCGTACCGCGCGGGCGCACGGGCCGCCGCCCGGGTGCAGGACGACCAACGGGGCGGGCCCGGCGCGGGGTTGCCCGCGCAGCGGCCGGCGCCGCAGGACGGTACGGGCACGGCCGCCGGGGCGGGGCGGGGCGGCGACACGACATCCGGCGGGGCGACGCGCCCGGTGCCGCTGCACCAGATCGCCGACCCCTACGGTGTCCTCGCCAACGGTGGTGCCACCAGCGCCTGGCACGGCGCGCTGCCGCGCGGCGGGACGGCCACGCCCGCCGGCGGCGACAGCAGTGCGATCGACGGCGGCGGGTACGCCCCGCACGAGGCGTCGACCCGTGGTGCCCAAGTCGGCGCGGGATACGGCGACTCCGGACACGGTGGCTTCCGACACGACGGCTCCGGACCCGGTGACTCCGGGCACGGCAATGGTGGAAGGGCGCAGGGGACGGGTGTCCACCGGGATCTCGTGCGCGGCGGCGGCACGCCCGGCACCGGTGCCCCGGTCCCCGTCGACGCCCCTCGCGGCGCTGGTGCGGCGGTCCCCGGCGGTGTGGCGGACGCCGCCCCCTGGGACGGTGGCGGGGCCGGGCACGCTCCTCGGCGAGGGCCCGCGACCGCGCTCGCCGCCGAGCGGGCGCGGCAGGCCCGGATGGCCGTGGTGGGTCCGGTCACCGAGCGCTGGGCGCCGGAGCAGGCCGGCCCGGTGCACGAGAACTGGCAGCTGGCGGCGCCGATCGGGCCGGCGACGGACCTGTGGGCGCTCGGGGCGCTGCTCTTCCGGGCCGTGCAGGGACACGCCCCCTACCCGGAGGAGAACACCGCCGAGCTGGTGCAGATGGTGTGCGCGGAGCCGCCCGCGTTCGCCGAGGAGTGCGGGCCGCTGCGGCCGGTCGTGGAGTCGCTGCTGCGGCAGGACCCCACCGAGCGGCTGGACTTCGAGGAGCTGCGCGGCTGGCTGCGCTCCCTGGTCCGGTCGGCGCCCGAACCCGAGGCCGGTACGCATGTCGTGCCCGCGCCGCCCGTGAACGCCAGCCGGCTGCCGATCGTACGGCGACGGGGCGAACTCGTCCGCAGGCGCCGGGCCGGGCTGCCCGCGACCAGCGCGCACGCCCGCCACAAGCGCACCCGGGCGAAGGCCCCGCAGCCCCGCAAGCTGGGCCGGAACCTGCTGCTGTTGATCCTGCTCGCGCTGGTGGCGGCGATCACGTACGCCATGGTGTTCATGCCGAAGACCACGCCGAGCAGCGAGGGCGGCGACACCGGCAGCCGTACGGAGAGCGCCGGGGAGCCGAGTACGGCGCCGGAGGCGAGCAGTGAGTCCCGGCCCGACCAGAACGCGAACTCGCCCGACGGCGGCGAGGAGGGCCAGAGCGAGTCGAGCCCGTCGCCCTCGGAGTCGTCCGGCTCCACACAGACCCAGACCGGGGACCCCGAGGTCGCCCAGGGGTTCACCCTGCGCAAGGACCCCGAGGGGTTCCAGGTCGCCGTCGCCAGCGGCTGGGACCGCAGCGCGAAGAACGGGCGCGGCCAGATCGTCTACTCCCAGGGCGACTTCGAGCTGATAGTCGTCCCCGGGCGGGACGGCACGGGCACGTACGGCAGTGATCCGCTGAAGTACCAGCGGGAGGGCGAGCGCGAGCTGCAGCCGTTCCGGGACTCGTCCTGGGCCACGTCCACCGGGATGCGGCTGATCGAGGTGGGCGGAGTGACCTCGGCCGAGGGGCAGTTCACCTGGCAGGACTCCGAGGGGCGCGGTGTCTACGTACGGAACCTCGCGATCCTCCTCGACGGGCGGTACCACGTGGTGCAGTTGCGCGGGCCGGAGGCGGAGCGGGACGAGGTCACGCGGCTGTACGCGCAGGCCGCGGCCACGTACAAGGTGACCGGCTAGCCGCCGGCCGGCCGGCCGGCGGCTGTTCGGGTCGGCGGCGGAAGGTTGTGCTCCGGTCGCGGAAGCGAGAACCGTCACAGTGCTGTCTCTGTGCGGCCGGGCCGGTTCCCCGGGTCGCGGGCCGCTCCCTAATGTGACCCTGTCAAGAATATTGCGGGGCAACGTGAATCAGATGCAGGGCCGGCTCCTCGCGGAGCGCTACCGGCTCGTCGACACCATCGGCAGCGGCGGTATGGGCCGTGTCTGGCGTGCGCACGACGAGGTGTTGCACCGGGCCGTCGCCATCAAGGAGTTGACGGCCGCTCTCTATGTCTCGGAGAACGAGCAGGCCATCCTGTTGCGGCGGACCCGGGCCGAGGCGCGGGCGGCGGCGCGGATCAACCACTCGGCCGTCGTCACCGTGCACGACGTGCTGGAGCACGACAACCGGCCGTGGATCGTCATGGAGTTGGTCGAGGGCGTCTCGCTGGCCGACGCGGTCCGGGACCGGGGGCGTGTCGAGGCGCGTGAGGCGGCGCGGATCGGGATGTGGGTGCTGCGCGCGCTGCGGGCCGCCCACCGGGCCGGGGTGCTGCACCGCGATGTGAAGCCGGGGAACGTGCTGCTCGCCGAGGACGGGCGGGTCATGCTGACCGACTTCGGTATCGCGCAGGTCGAGGGCGACACGACGATCACCCGGACCGGCGAGATCGTCGGTTCCGTCGACTACATCGCCCCCGAGCGGGTGCGTGGACAGGAACCCGGGCCCGCGTCCGATCTGTGGTCGCTGGGTGCGACGCTGTACACGGCGGTCGAGGGGAAGTCGCCGTTCCGGCGCACCACGCCGCTCACCACCATGCAGGCCGTGGTGAGCGAGGAGGCGGCGGAGCCCGTGGCGGCCGGGCCGTTGGGGCCCGTCATCACCGCGCTGCTGTGCAAGGACCCGGCCGTACGGCCCGGCCCCGACGAGGCCGAACAGATGCTCGCGGAGGCGGCGGAGGGGCGACGGCCTCGGGCGGCACAGGCGTTCGTGGCCACGGAGTGGGCGGCTGGGGGGCCGGGTGGTTCGGGGGGACCGGGTGGTGCGGGCGGACCGGGTGGTGTGGCCGGTTCGGCCGGTTCGGCCGGTTCAGCTGGTTCGGATGGGTCTGAGGGTTCGCGTGGCTCTTATGGAGCACGTGGTTCGGATGGTGTGGGGGGCGGGGGAACTCACGTAGAGCCGAGTGCGGTGGGTGGTTCGGGGGAGTGGGGGTCGGGGCGTTCCAGCGTGGGGGCGGTCTCGGGCGGGGCGCAGGCGTCCGCCGTCTTCGGTGGGGGTTCCGGCGGCACCCCGGTCGTGCCGATACCGGGCGCTCATCCGCCTGCCTCCGTGGCGTCCGCCGGGCCCGGGGCGCGTACCGCCGGGCGGCGCGGCTGGGGTCGTAGGGTCGCGGTGGTCCTCCTGCTGGCCGCGTTGGTCGGCGGTGGTGGTGCCGTCGCGCTGCACTACGCGGACGGGTGGAGCGCGGGGGGCGGATCCACCGCGGACGGGGCGGACGGGGATCAGCCGGCCGACGGGGTGCCCGAGGGGTGGGAGCGGGTCGAGGACCCGGAGGGTTTCAGCCTTGCTCTGCCCAAGGGGTGGAAGCGGCAGGTGGAGGGTACGCAGATCGACTACACGCCCGACGGCGGTGAGCACTTCCTCCGGGTCGCCGTGGACGACTCGCCGGACTTCGACAGCCCGTACCACCACCAGCTCGACCTGGAGGAGCAGGTGAGGACGCGGACCGACTACTGGCGGGTGAGTCTGAAGGAGAACGTCTACCGCGACCGGCCGGGCGCGCTGTGGGACTTCACCTGGACCGCGCGGGAGAAGGACTCGGAGTTCCCCGGCCCGCGCCGGGCGATCGAGCAGATGTATCTCTCCCGGGACGGTGTCGAGTACACGATCTACATGTCCTCGCCCACGGCCGACTGGAAGACGGCGGAAGAGCAGTTCTACGCGGTGCTGCGCAGCTGGCGGGCGCCGCAGGGGTGAGGCCGGGGGGCGGCTAGCGTCGCCGGGTGCGGGTGCGTGGGGGCTGGTCGCGCGGTTCCCCGCGCCCCTGAAAGGCCAGCCCCTGCTTTGCGAGGCGCGGGGAGGGCGGTTGTCGGCCAGGCGCTCGCGCGGCACCGGAGGGTTTCGGTCCGGTGCGGCATGATGGGGCTCATGGGGACCGAGGGGGAGAACGTCCGTGTCATAGCCGGGCGTTACCGGCTGGAAGCCAGGATCGGCCGGGGCGGTATGGGGATCGTGTGGCGGGCCACCGATCAACTCCTCGGCCGGCAGGTGGCGGTCAAGGAACTGTCCCTCGACGACTCGCTCCCGGAGGAGCGGTCCCGGCAGCGCCGTGAGCGCACCCTGCGGGAGGCGCGGGCGGTCGCCCGGCTCGGCCACCCGCACATCATCGTCGTGCACGACGTCGTCGAACAGGACGAACGCCCTTACATCGTCATGGAGTTGATCGACGGCGGCTCCCTCGCCGAGCGGATCGCGGCGGACGGGCCCGTCGACGCGCGCGAGGCCGCGCGGATCGGCATCGATCTGCTGGGCGCGCTGCGGCGGGCGCACGACGCCGGCGTGCTGCACCGCGATCTCAAGCCCGCCAACGTCCTGATGGAGTCCGGTACCGACCGGGTCGTCCTCACCGACTTCGGTATCGCCCAGGTCGCCGGCGCGACCACGCTGACCGAGAGCGGGTCCTTCGTCGGCTCGCCCGAGTACACCGCCCCGGAGCGGATGTCCGGGGTCCGCACCGGGCCGGAGTCCGACCTGTGGTCGCTGGGCGCGCTGCTGTGCGCCGTGCTCAGCGGCGAATCGCCGTTCCGGCGCGACTCGTTGGGCGGCATCCTGCACGCCGTCGTCTTCGACGAGATCCGGCCGCCCCCGCAGGCCGCGCCGCTGCTCCCCGTCGTACGGGGGCTGTTGGAGCGGGACCCGGACCGGCGGCTCGACGCGGTGGAGGCGGAGCGGCTGCTGCGGGCCTTCCGGGAGACCGGCCGGACACCGCGCACGGCGAAGCACCCGAGGACGTCGACCGGGTACACGCCGACCCGGCGGGACCTGCCGCGCCCGCGGCGGGACGCGCAGCGTACGGCCGCCGCCGCGCAGGACGCGGTGGAGGCGGGCGGACGGTCGGGGGCGGCATCGGGAGCGGGGTCGGGGTCGGGGTCGGGATCGGGGCCGGACGCTTCCGGCCCGGCCGTGGCTCTGCCGGAACAGCCCGCTCGGCAGCGGCAGCAGTACTCCACCCGGAGTGTGCTGGTCGCCGCCGCGCTGGTGGCGGCGATGGCCGGGGCGGGCGTCTCGGCTGCCGCGCTGCTGATGCGCGAAGGGGGTGCGGGGGGCGGCACACCGGGCAGTTCGGCACCGGAGACGCCGGGCGCGTCGAGTACGGCGGGCGAGTCGGGCCGTCCCGGCGAGCCGGGTCGGCCGGGCCAGTCCGGGCAGTCCGGTGGGTCGGCCTCACCGAGTACATCGGGTGCCTCGGGTTCGCCCGGTACGTCGGGTGCGCCGAGTTCCCCGGGCGGGTCGGGAACCGGCGACGCCACGCCCACCGTCACACGCTCACGGGCGGCCACCGCGCCGACCGTGCCCTCGGGGTACCGGCTCGCCGAGGACGACCAGGGCTTCAGCCTCGCCGTGCCGGACGACTTCACCCGGGAGCCGCAGGGAGAGCGGGTCTTCTACATGTCCCCGGGGCGGGCGATCCGTATCGGCATCAAGTTCGACGACCCGGCGGCGGGCGGCCCGGCCGGGGTGATGCGGCGCGCCCACGAGAAGGGGCCCTCGACGAACCCCGGCTACCGCGACGGCCGGGTCACCGAGACCACTCACGACGGGTGGCCCGCCGCGCTCTGGGAGTTCACCTGGGACGGCTTCAGCGTCGCGGAGGGGCCCCGCCACACGTACGACCTGTGCTGGGAGCGGGACGGCCGGCTGTACGACGTATGGGTGTCGGCGCCGGTCGGGAAGGTGAGCGAGGCGAAGGAGTACTTCGACGTGGCGGTGGACACGTTCGTCCGTGGCTGAAGCGTGGACATTCTCGTACGTGGCTGAAGTGTGGACAGCTTCAAACGCAGCCGAAGCGTGGGCTCCCGCGTACGTGACCAAAGCGGTGATAAGCGGCGTTCCGCGTCACGGGTCTGTGACCGGAAAGCGACGGGGGTGGCTGCCGAAGCGCTTGCCGCGATACAGATGAACGTATGAGCAGCAACGGGGGCGCCCCTTACGGATCCGGGCAGGGGTCCGGCCATGGACCCGACGAACCGACGAGTTTCGGACTGCAACCGCCGCGGCCGAGCGTGCCGTACCCGGGGAACCCGTACGCGCCGCCGACCCGGGTGGCGGCACCGTCGGCCCCGCCCTCGCCGGACCCCGGCACCGGGACGGACCCTGGCACCGGGCGGCTGATCGCCGGGCGTTACCGGCTGCTCGCCAAGCTCGGCCATGGCGGTATGGGCACGGTGTGGCGGGCGCAGGACGAGACGGTGGATCGCGAGGTCGCCGTCAAGGAGCCCCGCGTACCGGATCATCTTCCCGACCGTGAACGGGCCAACGCCTTCGAGCGGATGCGGCGCGAGGCCCGTGCGGCGGCCAGGCTCGACCATCCGTCGGTCGTGAACGTGCATGACGTGGCGGTCGTGGACGGTAAGCCGTGGATCGTGATGGAGCTGGTGCGGGGGCGTTCGCTGGGCGACGCGCTCCAGGAGGGCACCCTCGGGGTGCGTGACGCGGCGAGAATCGGCCTCGACGTGCTCGGCGCGCTGGAGGCCGCGCACGCGGCGGGCATCCTGCACCGGGACGTCAAACCGGACAACGTCCTCCTCGGCCGCCACGACCGGGTGGTCCTCACCGACTTCGGCATCGCCCAGATCGAGGGCGAGACGAATCTGACGGACACCGGCGGCTTCGTCGGCTCGCCCGAGTACATCGCCCCCGAGCGGGTGTTGGGGCAGCGCCCCGGCCCGGCCTCCGACCTCTGGTCGCTCGGTGTCGTCCTCTACGCCGCCACCGAGGGCGTGTCGCCGTTCCGGCGCAGCAACACGCCGGCGACCCTGCAGTCCGTGCTCAACGCCACGCCCGCGGCGCCCGCCTCGGCCACCGGACCGCTCGCCGAGGCCATCAACGGCCTGCTGCAGAAGGACCCGGCGCGCCGCCCGAGCGCCGCCCGCGTCCGCGAACTGCTGGAGACGGCCGCCGACCCGCCGGCGCCCGCGCCCACCCAGGTCGTTCAGCACCTCGCCGCGCCTCCGGCCCCGCAGGGCAAGGGCATCCGGGTCGGGGCCAAGACCCTCGCCGGGCTCGGCGCGGTGGTCGTCGCGGCGGCTGTGACGGCGTACCTGGTGATCGCCGACCCCTTCGCGGGGCCGCTGCCGGACGGCTGGAAGCAGCGGGACCTCGGGACGAAGGTCGCCGCGAGCCTCGGCGTGCCCGGGGACTTCGTGAAGGACCGGTTCGGGCCGGACGAGACCGACGGGACGTTCGCGCAGTACAGCGACCCGAGCGGGCTGATCCGGATCAACGTCGACCGGGACGTCAAGAAGGACGACAAGGAGAACGAGATCCCGGGCGTCGCGCTGGACAAGGCGTACGCCGACTGGGAGTCGGTCAAGGACGGCGAGTACACCCTGGACATCGCGGACGACCCCGCGCCGAAGGGGCGGCCCCAGGAGACGAGGTTCCAGGACCACGAGGCCGCCGAGAACACCATCGTGTACACGACCACGGACACCCAGGCCCCAAGGCTGCGAGAGGCCCGGGTCCTGTACTACAAGGCCGGCAACGGTGACATGTACCGGCTCTGGATCGACTATCCGGGCAAGGGGCACTTCACCGAGCAGGGTCGCGAGATCGCCCGTACGGTCGTCGCGAATCTGAAGATCGACCGGATGTAGCCCCCCCCGGGCCGCCGCCTCAGGAGAGGGCGACGGCCAGGTCGTTGGTGACCGTGAAGAAGAAACGGGCCTGCGGGGAGGCGCCGTTCGGCGTGGTCAGGGCGACCGCCGGGTACCTGTCGGTGTCCTTTCGGTCCACGATGTCGTCGAACAACCGGCCGAGGCGGATCAGTTCGGCGTCGGGGGCGGGGCGCAGGAAGAGGTCCCAGATCGCCTTGTCCGGCCCGGCGGGATCGGGAAGAGACGTCAGCTGCGCGTGGAAGCCGCGCCCGCCGCCCCGGGCGCGGCTTCCACGCACCGCACGTCCTTCTCCGGCGTGTCCCTCTTCCGTGCGTGCCGCCGGTTCCTCGAAGTCCGGCAGGTCCTCGCCCCGGGCCACGCCCACCAGTGCCGCGTCCGCGCCGAGTTCGGCCCCGTGCAGGACGCCCTCCACCGCGATCGAGCCGTCGCCCCCGGGCAGTGCGGTGACCTCGGCGTGCGCGGGGCGGTGGAAGGCGCGCAGGGCGAGAAAGCCGTCCTTGGTCTCGTACGGGATCCGCCAGGCGACCGGTGTCCCGTCCGGGATCCCGGCGGTCAACAGGCCCCGCTGCTCGACCAGTCCGGCCCGCAGCCGCCGCCGTGCCCCGTCCTCGTCCCGCTCGACGTGCAGATCCCAGCGGCCCTCCGCGAGGGTCGGGGCGGCCCGGTCCAGCGTGGCCGTCCAGGGGCTCTTCGCCTCGTCCGGGGCCTCCCGCTCCAGGGGGACACGGACGACCTCGCCGTCGTCACCGTGGCGCCGGCGGAGGACGAGCGTGAGGCCGTGGCCGGGCGTGTCGGACACCCCGGATTCCCTGGACACCTCGGACACCCCAGGTACTACAGGCACCCCGGACGCGGCGACCGAGATCCGTACACCGCCGCGCGCGTCGACCCGGCAGCCGGCCTTCGGACGCAGAGGGCGCGGCCCGGCGCTCTCGGCGGAGGATTTCGGGGGTGCCGCCGTCTCGGGCGGGGCGGCGGCGGAGGGCCGCGCGGTACCCGGCAGCAGCGCTCCCAGGGCCCGTCGTACCCGGCGCCGCAGCTTCACGGCGGCCGGTGTGCGCGCCTCCCGGAGTTCGGCGATCAACTCCTCGTACTCGGTGGCGATCAGGCGCGGCGCGTACCGCTGGACGGTGGTGCGGCCGGCGGTGCCGAGGCTCTGCCGCAGCCGGGGGTCGTCGATCACGCGGAGCAGGCCCGAGGCGAGGGCGTTCGGGTCGGACGGGGGGACGAGGAGGCCGTCGGTGCCGTCGGTGATGATCTCGCGGGGGCCGTGCGGGCAGTCGGTGGCGACCATCGGGACCCCGGCGTGCATGGCCTCCAGGATGGTCATGCCGAACGACTCCCACTCGGAGCTGACCACCGCGACGGACGCCTTCGACCACTCGGCCTCCAGGGTCGCGTAGGGGCCCATGAGGAAGACATGGTCGTTGAGGCCCATGGTGTCGATCGCGGTACGCAGGTTCGCGCGCTCCGGGCCCTTGCCGTAGATCCGCAGCCGCCACTCGGGGCGTTCGGCGACGACCTTGGCGAAGGCCTCGATGAGCAGGTCGTAGCGCTTGACCGGGAACAGTCGTCCGGCGGCGACCACCAACGGGACGCGCAGATCGGAGGGTTCGGCCTTCGAGCGGGGCGCGGCGTTGCCGATGTTCGTGATCCGGGTCCGCAGTCCCGGCAGATGGTGGCGGTGGTCGGCGGCGTCCCGTGCGGAGACGGTGACGAACGCGTCCAGGCGCCCGATCGCCGCGTTCTGCGCCTCGCGCACGCCGGGCACGTGATTGTCGTACGACAGATGCTCCTGCCCGATGCGTACGGCGTGGCGCGGTCCGTGTTCGGCGAGGAGGACGACGAGGGCCGGGCGGGTCGCGATGAGGACGTCCGCGTCGGTGGTGTCGAGGAAGGCGCGCAGACGTTCGTCGGTGAGCGCGTTGTAGCGGTGGGCCAGGACCTCGGTGGGCGGCACGAGGGCGGAGGGCCGGGACATCAGCTCGTGGCCGCCGTCGTACGTGTCGGCCTCGGGGCGTTCGTCGACGAGCGGGACCAGGCGGACCTTGCCGCTCGCGGCGAGCAGGGGGCGGTCGGCGGTGCGTAACACCGAGACGATCTCGACCTCGTGGCGGGCCGCCAGGGCACCGGCCAGGTTGAGGGTGGAGCGGACGGTGCCGCCGATGGCGTAGGCGTTGTGGAGCAGGAAGGCGATCTTCATAGGGCGTTGTGTGTCCTCTCAGTGTGTCCTCTCCGCGATCCAGCCCAGGACCCGGTCGGCCACTCCCGGCTCGTCCAACAGTGCTCCGCCGTGCGAGGAACCGGGCACCGTCTCCACCGTGACCCCATTGGCGGGCATGTTGTGATCGGTCTCCTCGGCCGCTTCGAGGTCGCGCGAGTGCCGGACGGGCACGGGGTCGCCCTCGGAGTGGAGCAGGAACATGGGCGCGTCGTCGGCGCCGGAGGCACGGCTCTTGGCGGCCATGTCGTCCCAGACGTCCCGGCAACCGGGCTGCGCGGAGGGCGCGGGAGTGGGAGTGGAGGCGGGGGTGGGGGCGGACGTTTCCGTCGGGGAGCAGCGGGCCAGGAGGACGGCGTTGTCGCGCAGTCCGCGCTGCCAGTCGGTCGCGGTGCCGGCGTTGCCGTCCTGCCAGGCGCGGTACGGGGAGGCCACCGGGGACAGGGCCACCACGCCGTCGAGGCGGTAGGCGCCGGAGCGGTAGGTCGCGACGGACGTGGCTGTCTGGCCGCCGGAGGAGGAGCCCAGGAGCACCAGCCGGCTGGTGTCCAGGTCGAAGTCGGCGGCGTGGTCGCGGATCCAGTCGAGCGCGGAGAGGGCGTCGGTGCGCTGGGCGGGCCAGGGGGCGTCGGCGTTCAGCCGGTAGTCGATGTCGAAGACGGCGTACCCGGCGTCCGCGAAGGCGCGCGACCAGGTGGTCCAGCCGGTGTCCCTCGACCACTGGCCGCCGTGCAGGATCAGGATGCCGGGCTGCCTGCCCGCGCGCTCCTCACCGGCGGCGTTCCAGTAGGCGTCGAGGGTCTGCCGGGTGTGCGAACCGTAGGAGTACGTGGCCTCGTTGCGGGCCGCCGCCACGCTGTCGCGCATGTCCCAGACGAGGAGCGTGGCGACGGCAGCGGAACAGAGAACCAGACAACCCCAGAGCCGACGCACGGCCACCTGCCCTTCGAACGTCCTGACCGCAGGCGACCGTTGCCTTCGGGTCATCGGACTATAGGCGGCCCGCTCGAACCGATGCCAAGCGGGCAGGCCGCCGCGTCCTTCGGTGTCCTTCGGTGTCCTTCGGTGTCCTTCGGTGTCTTGCGGCGTCCTGCGGCGTCCTGCGGTGTCTTTCGGCGGGGACCGTCGAGGGGTGACGCGGCCGGAGTCCGGGGGCCATCGCTTTGTCCGGCCTCTTGCCCCTAACATGCCGTGTCAAGTGCATGATCGGCGCGAGAGGCGAGCGAGCGTGGGCATCGAACATCTGGACGTGCGGGCTCACGCGAGACAGCGCTGGGCGGCCAGGGCCGCACTCGGCTGCGCGGTCCTCGCCGTCCTGCTGCCGCTCGGCTACGCGCGCGGGGCGAGCCTGCTGCTCGTCGCCGGGGTCGTACTCGGCGCCGGTCTCACCGTGGCCGCGCTGTGGTGGGTGCTCGTCCATCGCGGCGCCGTCCGCGTCGCGGCGGGCGTGCTGGCCGTGGCCGCGCCGGTCGGGGTCATCTGGTGGTTCGCCGCCGTCAATCTGCTGTGGGTCGTGATCGTCTCGGCCGCCCTGTGGGCCGTCGCCGTCTGGTCCGGCAAGTTCGCCCTCAGCAGCACCAAGTCCCATGTGGTCCAGGTGCCCGAGCACCGCACCCCGGCCCCCACCCGCCCCTTCCTGATCATGAACCCCAAGTCCGGGGGCGGAAAGGTCGAGCGCTTCCGGCTGAGGGAGCGGGCCGAACGCCTCGGCGCCACCGTCCATCTCCTCGACCCCGCGCACCACGAGGACGTCGCCATACTGGCCCGGGACGCCGTCAGGAACGGCGCCGACCTGCTCGGCGTGGCCGGTGGCGACGGGACCCAGGCCCAGGTCGCGGCGATCGCGGCGGCGTACGACGTGCCGCTCCTCGTCATCTCGGCGGGCACCCGCAACCACTTCGCGATGGACCTCGGCCTCGACCGCGACAACCCGGCCGCCTGCCTCGACGCCCTCACGGACAAGGGCGTCGAACTCCATGTCGACCTCGGCTACGCCAGCGGCCACCCCTTCGTGAACAACGCCTCCTTCGGCGCGTACGCCGCCGTCGTGCAGAGCCCCGCCTACCGCGACGACAAGGTCCGCACCACCCTGGAGCTGCTGCCCGAACTGCTCACGCACCAGCGGGGGCCGCGCCTGACCGCCCGGATCGGGGAGGCCGTCATCGACGCGCCCCAGGCCGTGCTCGTCAGCAACAACGTGTACCGCAGCGACGACCTCGTCGGCCTCGGCCGCCGGGAGCGGCTGGACGCCGGGGTGCTGGGTGTCGTCGGCGTCCGCGTCGACAGCGCCGCCGAGGCCGCCGGAATGGTCCTCGGCCCGAACGCCCCCGGCCTCAGCCTTCTCGTCGCGGACGAGATCGTCGTCGAGGCCGACCAGCCGGAGATCGAGGTCGGCGTCGACGGCGAGGCGCTCGTCCTGCCGACCCCCGTCCACTGCCGGGTCTCACCGAAGGCCCTGCGTGTGCGCGTGCCCCGCGACCGGCCCGGGGTCCCCGAGCCCAAGCCGCCGCTCGACTGGCGCCGACTGCGCAAGCTCGCCGCCGCGGTCGGCCGCACGGCCCTGCCCAAGCATCGCGAACGGTACGGCTGGGCCCAGCAGTTGTGGGACCGGTGGCGTTAGCCGCCCGTTCCGCCGGGTGGTGATGATGGTGGTAGTGATGAGGCATGAGCGACGACGTCGAACATCTGAATGGCGCACGTCGGTACGGCACGCTTCGGTGTGCCGACCCCGGTCCGGAAAGGGGCGACGGCGGCCGGTTGATCGCCGGGCGCTACCGGCTCACCGAGCGGATCGGCTCCAGGGGCGGGGGCGGGGGCGGGGACGGGGACGGGGACGGGGGTGGCGGCACGGTGTGGAGGGCCGTCGACGAGTTCGTCGAGCGTGAGGTCGCCGTCAAACAGCCCCGGTCACCGGGTGGTTCGAGGTACCCGGGAGTCCCGGTCGGTTCCGTGCCGCCCATGGACAGGCCGGACGGGCCGGATGGGTCGGACGGGCCGGATGGGTCGGACTGGCCGGACGACCCCGAGTGCGAGGTGCGGCGGCGGGCCGCCCACCGCCTCTACCACGAGGCGCGCGCCGCCGCCCGCGTCGACCATCCGTCCGCCGTCACCATCCACGATGTAGTGATCGAGGACGACCGGCCCTGGATCGTCATGGAGTGGGTCCGCGGCGAGTCCCTCCACGAGGTGTTCCGGCGCGGCAGGCTCGGCCCCGCCGAGACCGCGCGGATCGGCCTCGCCGTCGTCGGCGCGCTGCACGCCGCGCACAGCGTCGGCATCGTCCACCGTGACGTCAAACCGGCCAACGTCCTCCTCGGCCCGCACGGACGCGTCGTCCTCACCGACTTCGGCATGGCCCAGGTCCAGGGCGAGGAGGCCTTCACCGCGGGCGGGGACTTCGCCGGCCCGCTCGACTTCGTCGCCCCCGAGCGCGTGTCCGGCCGTACCGCCGGTCCGCCCTCCGACCTGTGGTCCCTCGGCGTCCTCCTCCACACCGCCGTCGAGGGCCGGTCCCCGTTCCGCCGTACGACCCCGGAGTCCACCCTCGCCGCGATCCTCGCCGCCGACCCGCCACCCCCCGAACACGCGGGCCCGCTCGCCCCGCTGCTCCGCCGCCTCCTCGCCAGGAACCCGACGGCCCGGCCCGGCGCCGACGAGGTGACGGCGGCGCTGGGGGCGATAGCCGGGGGCGGGGCCGTACCGGTGCGCCGGTGACGCGAACGGCGTGATCCACGCCGCATTCGCGCCCGCACCGTACGCCCCGACCCGCTGATCAGCGACTTCGTTGCCAGCGATCACTGGCGTGGTGTGTGCGCCCGGTGAAACCCTGTTACCGCCGGGTACCCAAAGTCGTCCGGTCCGGAATACCCTGCGCGTCATGACGGACTCGCAGGCCCCCGAAAAGACCGGCACGACCACCACGGGAACGACCGGCACGGCACGGACGACCGGCACCAACCCCCTCGCGGCGGCGCCGCAGGGCGCCCGTACCGCCGCCGACGTGGTCACCCCCGAACTGGTCGCCCAGCTCACCAAGGGCGTGGTCGGCTCCGGCCGGACCGCCAACCACACGCCGTTCACCGGCGAGAAGCTGGCCGACCTGCCGGAGTCCACGCCCGAGGACGTGGAGAAGGCCTACGAGCGGGCCCGCGCCGCCCAGGCCGTCTGGGCCCAGCGTCCCGTGCGCGAACGCGCCGCCGTCCTCCTCCGCTTCCACGACCTGGTCCTCGAACGCCAGGCCGAGGTCCTCGACCTCATCCAGCTGGAGACCGGCAAGGCCCGTCTGCACGCCCACGAGGAGGTCCAGGCCGTCGCGGTCGCCGCCCGCCACTACGGCCGCAAGGCCCCGTTCTACCTCAAGCCGAAGCGGCACACCGGCGCCGTACCGACCCTCACCAAGGTCACCGAACTCCGCCACCCGCGCGGGGTCATCGGCCAGATCGCCCCCTGGAACTACCCGCTCGAACTCTCCGTCGGCGACGCCATCCCCGCCTTCGTGGCCGGCAACGCGGTGGTCATGAAGCCGGACACCGAGACCTGCCTCACCGCCCTGTGGGCCCGTGACCTGCTCATCGAGGCCGGTCTGCCCGCCGATGTCTTCCAGGTCGTCCTCGGCGAGGGCCCGGTCATCGGCCCCGAGGTCGTCAAGCACGCCGACTACGTCTCCTTCACCGGCTCCACCCGCACCGGCCGCGAGGTCGCCCAGGGCGCCGCCGCCCGGCTCGTCGGCGTCTCCCTCGAACTCGGCGGCAAGAACGCGATGCTGGTCCTTCAGGACGCCGACATAGAGAAGGCCGCCGCGGGCGCCGTCCGCGCCTGCTTCAGCTCGGCCGGCCAACTCTGCATCTCCATCGAGCGGTTGTACGTCCACGAGTCCATCGCCGACGCCTTCCTGGAGCGCTTCGCCGCCCGCACGAAGGCCATGCGCCTCGGCAAGTCCCTCGCGTACGGCGCCGAGATGGGCTCCCTCGTCGGCGAACGCCAGCTGGAGACCGTCACCCGCCATGTCGACGAGGCCGTGGAGAAGGGCGCGAAGCTGGTCGCGGGCGGTGTGGCCCGCCCCGACATCGGCCCCTACTTCTACGAGCCGACCATCCTCGACGGCGTCACGGAACCCATGTCCGTGTGCACGGAGGAGACCTTCGGCCCGGTCGTCTCCATCTACCGCTTCAAGGACGAGGACGCGGCGATCGAGGAGGCCAACTCCACGGCGTACGGCCTCAACGCCTCCGTCTGGACCAAGGACGGCCGCCGGGGCCGCGAGGTCGCCTCCCGCGTCCGCGCCGGCACGGTCAACGTCAACGAGGGCTACGCCTCCGCCTACGGTTCCGTCCAGTCCCCCATGGGCGGCATGAAGGACTCCGGCCTCGGCCGCCGCCACGGCTCCGAGGGCATCCTCAAGTACACCGAGGCCCAGACGGTCGCCCAGCAGCGCCTGCTGCCCATGGCCCCGTCCCTCGGCATGGACGACGAGAAGTACGCCCAGTTCATGAGCCGCAGCCTGAGGGCGATGAAGGCGCTCCGGCTCCGCTAGGTCTTCCGGCCCGCCCACCGTTCCCAACGAGGAGAGCACGTGTCGTACGACTACGACGTCATCGTCGTCGGCTCCGGCTTCGGCGGTTCGGTCACCGCCCTGCGCCTGACCGAGAAGGGCTACCGCGTCGGCGTGCTCGAAGCGGGCCGCCGCTTCACCCGCGCCACCCTCCCCAAGAACTCCTGGGACCTCAAGAACTACCTCTGGGCGCCCGGACTCGGGCTCTACGGCATCCAGCGCATCCATCTGCTCGGCAACGTCATGGTGCTGGCCGGAGCCGGCGTGGGCGGCGGCTCCCTCAACTACGCCAACACCCTCTACGTCCCGCCGAAGCCGTTCTTCGAGGACCCGCAGTGGAAGGACATCACCGACTGGCAGGAGGAGCTGAAGCCGTACTACGACCAGGCCCGCCGCATGCTCGGCGTACGGCTCAACCCGACGATGACCCCCTCCGACGTGCACCTCAAGGCCGCCGCCGAGCGGATGGGCGTCGGCGACAGCTTCCACCTCGCCCCGGTCGGCGTCTTCTTCGGTGACGGCGAGGACGCCGACGGCACGGCCAAGGCCGCCCCCGGCGACCGGGTCGCGGACCCCTACTTCGGCGGCGCGGGCCCCGCCCGCAACGCCTGCACCGAGTGCGGCGAGTGCATGACCGGCTGCCGCCACGGCGCGAAGAACACCCTCAACGAGAACTACCTGCACCTCGCCGAGAAGGAGGGCGCGGTCGTCCACCCGATGACCACGGTCGTGGCCGTGACGGAGGACTCGCGGGGCGGCTACGCCGTGACGACGCTGCCGACCGACAACCGGAGAAAGGGCGAGTCCCGGGTCCTGAAGGCCCGCCGGGTCGTCCTCGCGGCCGGCACCTACGGCACCCAGACCCTGCTGCACCGGATGAAGGCGAACGGCCAACTCCCGCACCTCTCGGACCGGTTGGGCATGCTGACCCGCACCAACTCCGAGGCCCTGGTCGGCGCCCAGACCGACAACCGCCGCTACCGCAAGGCGCACGGCGTGCCCGAGGTCGACTTCACCCGGGGCGTGGCGATCACCTCCTCCATCCACCCCGACGAGAACACCCATATCGAGCCCGTCCGCTACGGCAGGGGCTCCAACGCGATGGGCGGCCTGTCGATCCTCCAGGTCCCCTACGCGGGCGGCACCGCGTCCGGGACCACACGGGTCCTCGGCTGGCTGGCGTACGCGGCCAAGCACCCGCTGCTGGTGGCCCGTTCGCTCTCCAACCGCCGCTGGTCGGAGCGGACCATCATCGGCCTGGTGATGCAGTCCCTGGACAACTCCCTGTCGACCCATCTGAAGCCGAAGGGGCCGGGCAAGGGCCTGTTGACGGCACGTCAGGGTCACGGCGCGCCCAACCCCAGGCAGATCGAGGCCGCTTCGACCGCCGCCTCGACGATCGCCGCCGAGATCAACGGTTTCGCCGGCAGCAACGTGGGCGAGCTGATGGGCACCCCGCTCACCGCGCACTTCCTCGGCGGCTGCCCCATCGGCGCCACGGCGGCCGACGGTGTGATCGACCCGTACCACCGGCTGTACGGCCACCCCGGTATCTCCGTCGTCGACGGCGCCGCCGTCTCCGCGAACCTGGGCGTCAACCCGTCCCTGACGATCACCGCCCAGGCCGAGCGCGCGATGTCGTACTGGCCCAACAACGGCGAGCCCGACCACCGCCCGGCCCCCGGCGCGGCCTACGAACGCCTCGCTCCGGTGGAGCCCCGGCACCCGGCGGTCCCGGCGGACGCGTTCGGCGCGCTGCGGCTGCCGCTCGTACCGGTGCCGACGGTGCCGCCGAAGAAGCGGTAGTCGCATCTCGCATCTCGCATCTCGCAACTCGTATGTCACACGTCGTAGGTCGCAAGACAACGGAGAAGGACCCGCACCCCCCTCCGAGCGCGGGTCCTTCTCTCGTGTGCCAGGTGTGACCTGCGAGTGGGGTGAAGGGTTGCCCTTGGGATAACAGTTTTTCGTGTGACGTGAGTCACATTCCGCTGGGGCTGAAGTGTTAAGGGAAACCAGTTGTGGCGCGTGGTCGCACACATGATCTGATGTGCCCCGTGAGGCCTCTGTGAGGCATGTATGGACAGTCGTTGAGGTGGGGGACATGAAGTCGACGAAGCTGGGAAAGCCGAAGATCTCGCGGATGGCGGTGGCCGTCTCGGTCGCGGCCACGCTGGGATTCACGGCGGCGTGCGGTGGGGGCGGTGACGAGGACGCGAAGTCCTCGGCCAGCGGCAGCGCGACGGCGGCCGGGGACGCGAAGGACGGGCAGGACGCGGCCGGCAAGCCCGCGCTGACCGAGGCCCAGCTGAAGGAGGCGGCCCTCGCGAAGGGGGACGTCAAGGGGTACACGATCTCCGAGATGCCGGCGGACGAGATGCCCGCCGTACCCGTTCCCGCGGAGCCGGCCGCCTGCCAGCCCCTCGCGGACATGTTCTACTTCACCTCCGACCCGCAGGCGAAGGACCGGGCCGGACGCAGGGTCACCTCGGTGAGCGACATCTCCGCCACCGTCATGGCCCTCGCCCTCGCCTCGCACGAGCAGAGCGACGCCGAGAAGGTGATCGCCGATCTGCGCAAGGCCGCGGAGAGCTGCGACGGGTACGAGCAGGTCGGCAACAAGTACACCGACATCGAGGTCCTCACCGCTCCGAAGCAGGGCGACGAGGCCGTCTCGTACAAGCTGAAGGGCGACATCGAGGGCGCGAAGATCCCGATGTCCTTCACGGTGGTGCGCAGCGGCTCGACGCTCGTCACGTTCTCCTCGATGAACATGCTCGACGCGGACAAGGCCGAGGTGCCGGCCGAGATCCTGGAGGCGCAGGTCGCGAAGTTGGAGAAGGTGGCCGGCTGAGCCGCGCGCCGAGTCGTCGGCCGAGCGGACACGGCAACACGACATGACGAAGGGCCCCGCGGGACGGCTGGAACCGCGGGGCCCTTCTGCGTCAGCACCGACGTCAGGGCGTCGTCGATGCCGGGGAGCGGCGCCGGGGGAGTGCGCCGCCGGCTCGGATGGTGGTTCTGTGAGGCGGTGGATCTGGGGGCGAGGGGGAGGCGGCGGTCCGTTCCGCATCGTGAGGGGGGAACGGCCTCCGCAACCGTCCGCCCGCCTGGAACGGATCCCGCCGGCCGGCCCCGGGCGTCCCCGGAGCCGACCGTTCTCTTGGGTGACCGGGCTGCTGTCCCCTGCCGTCCGGTCACAACCCTGGAGCGAGGTCCCACGGCGCACGGCACGATCCGTACGCCTCATCGCTCCAGCGGAGCCACGCGTGGTTCTTTCGGGCCCGGACCTGGCTGGCACGGACACCGACACCAACGAAGCGTGTCGGACGACGGTCACGCGCCGTACGGGTGAGAAGGCAGGCGTACGTACGTGCGCCGCGAGTGCGCCGCCGTCGTGCGCCGGTCAGACGCGGCCCCGGCACAGCTCCAGCAGGGTCATGGCGAGCGCGGTGCCGGGCTTGCCGAGGGCGTCCCTGTAGTGGGCCAGGATCTCCATCTCGCGGGACAGGTTCACGCGCCTGCCGCCGGACTCGATGCGGGCCTCCTGGATCACGGCGGAGACCGCCACGCGTTCCTGGATCAGGCCGATGATCCGGTCGTCCAGTGTGTCGATGCGCTCACGGGCACCGGTGATCACATCGGCGGCCTCGGACGTACGGGCGCCGGTCTTCTCGGTGGAGGTGACGGTCATCTCTGGGCTCCTCGTCGGAAGTCGAAACGGACTCCCCGAAGCGACAAGTCCCGGAAACGCCAGACGCCCCGGACCTTGTCGGCCCGGGGCGCCTGGGGAAGTCGCTTGTCAGTGGCTCAAGCAGCACGACCATGGCAGCCGGTGGGCCGGTTGCCATAGGTAAAGAGGAAGGTCGGGTGCGTGAGCATGGGGGTCAGTATGGCATGACACGTATGCCGAGTGACGACGGCAGCGCTTCCGAGTCCGGGTCCGGGCCCGGGGCGGACGGCGCTGCCCCTCGGACCGGCCCGAGGGGCAGCCGCTCGGGCTGGACCGAGCCGGACCGACGCTTCGCCGCGGCTCGGGCGACGCTCGGCTGCGGCTGGGGCGACGCTCGGCTGGGCTGGGGCGACTTCCGCGCCGCGGCCGGACCGACGCTTGGCTGCGGCTGCGGCTGCGGCCGGGCTGGCTCGGCGCTGCGGGCGGGGCGACTCCGCGCTGCGGCTGGGCCGACTCGGTGCTGCGGGCGGGGCGACTCCGCGCTGCGGGCGGGCCCACTTCTCGCTGCGACCGGGTCGACCATGTCCTCCTCCGACCGGGCCGCCCATGTCCCCTCTCGGCGGACCAGGTCCTGCTCCGGTCGGGCTGGGCCCCGTTCCCTCCGGGTGAGCCGACCCATCCCCCGGCCGGGCGGGCCGGACTCATCCCGCTCCGGCCGGGCCGAGTCGGGTGGTGGGTGGGCCGGGGGCCGGGGGCCGGGGGCCGGGTGCGGGGGTGCGGGGGTGCGGGGCGGAGCCACCGGTGGGCCGGTTCGGGTGACGGCGCCCCGGTAGACTCGGCAACCACAGACCCCCGCCCAACCGCCGGAAGGCACCCCGTGTCATCAGCGAACCCCGCTGCCGCCGCCCCCGACACCGTCCTGGTCGTCGACTTCGGCGCCCAGTACGCCCAGCTCATCGCCCGTCGGGTCCGCGAGGCCCGGGTCTACAGCGAGATCGTGCCGAGCACCATGCCGGTCGCGGAGATGCTCGCCAAGAACCCGGCGGCGATCATCCTCTCCGGCGGCCCCTCCTCGGTCTACGCCGAGGGCGCCCCCCGCCTCGACCGCGCGCTCTTCGAGGCCGGCGTCCCCGTCTTCGGCATGTGCTACGGCTTCCAGCTGATGGCCACCAGCCTCGGCGGCACCGTCGACAACACCGGGGCGCGCGAGTACGGCCGTACGCCCCTCCGTGTGTCGAAGTCGGGCTCGACCCTCTTCGAGGGCACCCCGGACGAGCAGTCCGTCTGGATGTCCCACGGCGACGCCTGCTCCGCCGCCCCCGAGGGCTTCACCGTCACGGCCGCCACCGACGTCGTACCGGTCGCCGCCTTCGAGAACGACGAGAAGAAGCTGTACGGCGTCCAGTACCACCCGGAGGTCATGCACTCCACGCACGGCCAGCAGGTGCTGGAGCACTTCCTCTACCGTGGCGCGGGCATCACCCCCAGCTGGACCACCGGCAACGTCATCGAGGAGCAGGTCGAGGCCATCCGCGAGCTGGTCGGCGACAAGCGCGCGATCTGCGGCCTCTCCGGCGGAGTGGACTCCGCGGTCGCCGCGGCCCTCGTCCAGAAGGCCATCGGCTCCCAGCTGACCTGCGTGTACGTCGACCACGGCCTGATGCGCAAGAACGAGACCGAGCAGGTCGAGAAGGACTTCGTCGCCGCGACCGGCGTACAGTTGAAGGTCGTCGACGCGGAGGAGCGGTTCCTGAAGGCGCTCGCCGGGGTCTCCGACCCCGAGCAGAAGCGGAAGATCATCGGCCGCGAGTTCATTCGCGTGTTCGAGCAGGCCCAGGCGGAGATCATCGCCGACGAGGGCCCCGAGGTCGCGTTCCTCGTCCAGGGCACGCTGTACCCGGACGTCGTCGAGTCCGGCGGCGGCACGGGCACCGCGAACATCAAGTCCCACCACAACGTCGGCGGCCTGCCGGAAGACCTCGAATTCAAGCTGATCGAGCCGCTCCGCAAGCTCTTCAAGGACGAGGTCCGGATGGTCGGCCAGGAGCTGGGGCTCCCGGAGGAGATCGTCCAGCGCCAGCCGTTCCCCGGCCCCGGCCTCGGCATCCGGATCGTCGGCGAGGTCACCAAGGACCGCCTCGACCTGCTCCGCGAGGCCGACGCCATCGCCCGCGAGGAGCTGACGGCCGCCGGCCTCGACCGCGACATCTGGCAGTGCCCCGTGGTGCTCCTGGCCGACGTCCGCTCCGTAGGCGTCCAGGGCGACGGCCGCACCTACGGCCACCCCATCGTCCTGCGCCCGGTGTCCAGCGAGGACGCCATGACCGCCGACTGGTCGCGACTGCCGTACGACGTCCTCGCGAAGATCTCCACCCGGATCACCAACGAGGTCGCCGACGTCAACCGCGTCGTCCTCGACGTGACGAGCAAGCCGCCGGGGACGATCGAGTGGGAGTAGATCCCACGGGATCGCACCTCACTTGATGTTCAGGTCGATGTTCAGGTTGATGCTCAGGTTGATGTTCAGGTCCGCTTGAGGGTGCGCACCGGCTCTCCGGGCTTCCAGACCTGGACGACCAGATACTTGTCGTCCTCGACGTAGGTCCGTACGACCTCCGTCAGCTCGGTGCGGAAGAGGTGGAACGGCTCCGGCGGTTCCACCTCTTCGCCGTACGCCGCCTTCACCGCCGGATCGTCGACCTCGACCGCCCGCCCGCTCACCCGTACGTCACCGCCGCCCATCTCCGTACCGGGCCCGGGGTTGGCCTGCAGCGCGAAGCGGGGGTCGCGGCGCAGATCGAGCGCCTTGAGGGAGTCGGGCATCATCCCCAGCCACAGTTCCCCGTGCACGAACCGGACCTCCAGCCCGGTCGTCCGAGGAGAGCCGTCCCGGCGGAGGGTGGCGAGGATGTGATGGGTGAAGGCGCCGAAACGCGCCTCGACCGTCTGTGCGAGCTCGGGTTCGGCGGCGACGAACGCGCCCCAGTTCGAATGATTTTCCGGCATACGTCGAGTCTCGCGCGGATACCCGACATCCACTGTCCGGTTACCCCGAGCGATGTACAGGGCCCTCCGGGCACCCGGAGGCCCACCCCGGCGGCAGGTCACCTGACTCGCTTCCGTGACTTGCGTAACGGTTGCGCACTCTCTTCACCGGACGGACCTGTTCTGCGCCGGGGACCGACGGTAACTTCCGGTTCGTAAAGGAAGTCACTCTGGAGGACACATGCACGGGCCCACACCGCCCCTGCCCCTACCCACCGACCAGCTCAGGTTCGCCATGCCGCCGATGCACGAGTCGGCGGAGGACGAGCGGCGGCACCGCAAGGAACGGCTGGCCGGGGCCCTGCGCATCTTCGGGCGACTGGGGTTCGAGGAGGGCGTCTCGGGGCACATCACCGCGCGCGACCCGGAGTTCAGCGACTGCTTCTGGGTCAATCCGTTCGGGATGCCGTTCAAGCACGTCACGGTGAGTGATCTGGTCCTCGCCAACCAGGACGGCCAGGTGATCGAGGGCCGCTACCACGTGAACCAGGCCGCCTTCACCGTCCACGCCCAGGTGCACGCCGCCCGCCCCGACGTCGTCGCGGTCGCCCACTGTCACTCCGTGCACGGCCGCGCGCTGGCCGCGCTCGGCGATCTGCTCGACCCGATCACCCAGGAGTCCTGCGCGTTCTACGAGGACCAGGCGCTCTACGACCACTACACGGGCGTCGCGGTGGACGCGGACGAGGGCCGCCGTATCGCCTCCGTGCTCGGCAGCCGCAAGGCGCTGGTGCTCCGCAACCACGGCCTGCTGACGGTCGGCGACTCCGTCGACGCGGCGGCCTGGTGGTTCCTGTCCATGGAACGCTCGGCCCAGGTGCAACTGACCGCGAAGGCCGCGGGCCGCCCGCTGCTCATCGAACACCGGCTGGCCGCGGCGACCCGGGAACAGGCCGGCGGCGACCTCGTGGCCTGGATCAACTACCAGCCGCTGTGGCAGGACATCAGCCGTAGCGAGCCGGACCTGCTGAGCTGAGCCGGAGCGCCCCTTCAGGGACGCGGGGGACCGCCCGACCAGCCACGAGAACGAGACACCTGTGGACGCCTGTGGACGCCTGACGACCGTGAGGGAACGGTGGCCTCGCGAAGGCCCCTCAGAAGTCGCGGAGTACGGCCGCCTTCGTGACGGCGAACTCCTCGACCGTCAGGACACCATCACGGTGGAGTTCGCCCAACTCACGGAGGCGACGAAGGAGGACATCATGATGGTCGGGGTCGGGGTCGGGGTCGGGGTCGGGGTCGGGGTCGGGGCCGGCGGGCCTCGCGGGCCGGGGCACATCCGAACCGCCGGCGGCACCCCGCGTCGACGGATGCGGCAGCCGTGCCGTCACCGCCGTCGCGACGAGCGCCGTGAGCAGGTCCCGACGCGTGCTGCCCCACAGGTCGAGCGCGAACGGGTCCCGCTCCGGCGGCAGCTTGGAGTGCACGGTCTCCCGGGTCACGAACCGCAGGAACCCGTCCTCGTAACCGGAGTTGGGCAGCCACTCGACCCGCACCAGCTCACCGATGTCGATGATCCGCGGACCGGTCGCGCGCTTCACCCGGTCCGAGGTGTCGCTCCAGTCGATCCGCACCCGCGTCCCGTCGAACGAGGCCGTCCCGTCGCTGGACCGCACCGACACCGGCACGGGCGGCCCCGGCAGGAGATAGGCCCCGGCGGGCTCCTTCGGCGTCTGCTCCAGCAGCATCGACTGCCGTATCTCCTCCGCCACGTACTCGGCGATCCCGGAACGGTCGAGATCGACCGTCAGCCGGTACGGGTCGGCCGCGTCCGGCAGCCGTCCCCCGGTGGCCTGGAGCAGCGGATCACTGCCCTCGCGCAGCCGCAACCGGAGCCGCCCGCGCTTGCGTTCGGGCTCGTGGACGACACCGGCCACCGCCTCCAGCGGCACCGCGATCTCCCCGTACGTCTGGTGGAACAGCGCCACGGAACGGTGCAGGCCCGGCGTGATCCGGACCGTGCTGCCGTCGAAGGCCCAGGCCCCGTCCCGCTGGATGATCTCGGCCATGGGGAGATTCTCCCAGCCGGGTCAACACGGACACCGGGACTTCACCCCGCGCCTCCCTTGCACGGAGTGGACCTGCCGGACGCGGGCCGTGTTCCGTACGGCACAATTCGCTGTCATCACGGGGCAGTTGCACGGCCGCACGGCTGTGGTAGTGAGCGGACGTACGTACGACGTCCGACGACGGCCCCGACGAAGTCGCCGACACGGGCGCCGACGTCGACAACATGACGTCGGCAACATGACGTCGGCGGCACTGACGTCGGCGGTACTGAAGCCGACAGTGATGACGTCGGCAGTGATGACGTCGGCACCAGTGAATTCGACAGTACGACTCAACAGTAATGACGATGACGGCGAATGCCGGGAGACGCGGACGCGCAGGCGCCCGCGGCGCGGGAAGGCGGGCTCGGGCGTGGCGGTGCAGGAGGCGAGAGGGGGCATGGGCGCGGGCGCCCATGAAGGCGGGTGCACATGCGGGGACTGCCCGCACGGGGCGCGCGCGGGACACCGGCGCGCGGTGGCCGCGTTCCTGCTGAAGCGGGAGGAGTTCGCGTCAGGGCAGGGGCTGCCGGCGGCCGTCGCGCACTCGGCGTCCGCCTCCCGGCAGTGGGTCTCCGACGAACTCACCCAGTCCGCGGCCCTCGTCGCCGAACGCGGTCGGGTCGAGGGCGAGGCCTGGCTCGCCCGGCTGTGGCTGCGCACGGCGATCGTGGTCTGGGCCGCCGTCGTCACCCTCCTCCTGGTCCAGTCCCTCACCGCGATCGGCGCGGGCTGGACGGTCGCCCGCACCGCCGGTCTGCTCGCCGCCCTGCTGGTGGGCGCGGCCCTGACGGGCGCCGGATATCTGCACCGCGCCCGCGGCGGCGCCCTCGCCCCGGTCATCGGCGAGGACAACCGTCTCTCCACCTCCCGCGCGATCGCCGCCGGCTGGGTCCTCTTCGTCGTCTTCGCGGTCCTCGTCCTCGTCGGCCGTCTCGCCGCCGCCTCCGACCACCGCGAACGCGACTCCCTCATCGCCGGCCTCGACCTCGCCCGTGGCGCGGGCATCGTGACCGTCCTGGCCGTCGTCTGCGGCATCGCGGTCCTGGTCCGCCGCGTGGTCGGCCTGCGCGTCCTGTCCCAACGCCTCCAGAAGGTCCGCGCCCACCGCCCCCGCGCCGCCGACCTCCTCACCGACGACTCGGGCCGCGGCAGCTTCACGGACATCCAGTACGTCATCGTCTGCGCCGTCGCCCTCGCCTTCGCGGCGGTCCGCCTCGCCCGCCGCCCCGACCAACTCCCCGACCTCCCCTGGGGCCTCGCCCTCCTCGTCCTGGTCTCCGCCGCCACCTACGTCGCCGGCAAGTACGCCGAGGGAGGCCGGCCCGTCATCCTCTCCGTGGTCCGCGCCCGCGAGGCCGGCGACCTCGACGCCCCCATCCGCAACGGCGACGACATCGAGATCCGCGGCTCCGGCTTCGTCCCGCCCGGCGCCCAGACCGCCGACCACCTCTCCCGCATGGTCGTCCGCATCGGCCCCGTCCACGTCCATGTCCCCCTCGTCCCCGTCACCGGCGGCTTCAGCAACCCCACCGACCCCGTCCTCACGGCCCCCGTCCCCGCCGACGTCGAACCCGGCAAGGTCGAGGTCCAGGTCGTCACAGCCGCCGGCGTCGAAACCAACCGCTACACGATCGACGTCTCAGCGGACTGACCAACCGCCGAGCGGAGAACCATGCCCTGACCGGGAGCTATGGGGTCTTGGGGCCCTGGGGCCCTGGGGCCCTGGGGTCTTGGGGCCCTGGGGTGCAGGGGTGCAGGGGTGCAGGGGTGCAGGGGTGCAGGGGTGCAGGGGTGCAGGGGTGCAGGGGTGCAGGGGTGCAGGGGTGCAGAGAGTATGGGCCCCGGGGTGCGGGGGCCTAGGGGACCAGGGCCTGGAGGGTGGGGGGACGCTGGCCCGCCCTGGCAGGGTTGTGTGGCTGCGGTCGGACCGGGGTGGCAGCGCCCCTGGTGGGGTCTGGGCGAGGCCTCTTCTTGGGTGTGCGGCGGGAAAGGAACGGGTTCGGGGCCTGACTGGCGGGGCCCGGCGCGACGTGGGGACGGGGTCGGCGCGCGCGGGAGCCTGTACGGCTGGGCTGCCGCGAGGCGTGACGCGGTGAGGGTGCAGGGGCGCAGCCCTTGGGCGACCCGACCCCCGACAAGACACTGGGACTCGGAAAAACGCGCTTGAACTATTGAGCACCCCCACCCCTTCGAACGTATCGTCTGTTGAGGGGTCAACGGCACGGCGGACAAGAGGCGGCGCAGACCATGACTCACGACATTCGCTCGGACTCCCACACCCCCTACCTCAACGGCGGCCCGGACTGGCGGGACTCCGCCACCCGCTACGCCCTGCTACCCCTACGCCTCTTCCTCGCCGTCACCTTCATCTACGCCGGCCTGGACAAACTCACCGACAGCGCGTTCATGGCGGACTCCGGCTCCGGCTCCATCGGCGACATGATGAGCGCCGCCCGAGACTCCTCCGCCATCCCAGCCATGATCGACATGGCCCTCAACAACCCTGTCGGCTTCGGCTACGCCATCGCCATCGGCGAACTGGCCGTCGGTATCGGTACCCTCCTCGGCTTCCTCACCCGTCTGGCCGCGGTCGGCGGCGCCCTGATCTCCCTCAGCCTCTGGCTGACAGTCAGCTGGTCCGCGTCCCCGTACTACTACGGCAACGACCTCCCCTACCTCATGGCCTGGATCCCCCTCATCCTCGCCGGCGCCCCGGTCCTCTCCGTGGACGCGGCCATCCGCTCCCGCCGCCACGGCGGCGGCAGCAGGCACCGCGCGGGCAATTACCACTGAGCCCTACGGTGCCTTCGCCCACATCCTTCGAGCACAGCCTTCGGCCACAGCCTGCGCCCACAGCCTTCGGCCACGGCCTTTCCACTACGGCTCTTCCGGCCACAGGTCCGTCGGCCACAGCTCTTCCAGCCACAGGTCCGCCGGTCACCGTCCGTCGGCCACAGGTCCGCCACTGCGGCTCAGCCGCGCGGGGTGAGCCGCGCTGGGCGAGCCGCCCGCGCCGGAGGTCTCGGCCTTCCCTGGGCATCGGGCCCGAGATCAAGGCCGACCCGTCCCACCTGGTGCCGATCCCTGCCCGCGACCGCCACCAAGGCTCGCCTCTGCCCGCGCCGCAGCGCACCGGCGGGTCTACGGCAGACTCCGGCCACCACCCGCACTGACCGCACCTTGGTCTGGCCCTCACCCTCCTGGCCCCGCCCGGCCCTCGCTGTCCCTGGCCCTGCCCTTGCCCTCCTGGTCCGGCCGCTATCTCCGACTTCGGCCCTCCGCTCACTCGGGGGATGGCCCTTGGAGCTTCTCCACGACGCCCAGCCGTTCCTCACTGGCGAGGCGCCCTCGTCTGGCCTGGCTGGCCCGTCCGGCCGAACCCGCCGCATCTCGCCTCTCTGCCCTCCCTTCTCCGCAGCCTCTGCGGCATCCGCTCACCCCACCGACCCTCTCGGCCCTGCGTCCCTCTCCCCATCTGCCGTACCTGCTGTCCCAGCCCCACCCGCTGATCCGGTCTCCCTAGTCGGCCCGGTCTCCCCGGTCGGCCCGGCTCCGCCTGTCGGTCCCGTCGGTCCCGCAGAACCTCTCGGACCCGCCCGCCCGGCGCCCCGCCACTCCCGTATCGCGTGATCCAGAAACCCCACCGCTCCCGCCAGACAGAGCCCTCCGACGACGAGCGGGATCACCACGAACCACGGTGTCTCCCAGGCATCTCCCGCGTCGCCGAGGTAGACGACACCGGCGGCGGTGAGGACGAGGCCTGCGACCAGCTTTCCGGGGCGGAACTCATGCCGCAGCACGGGCCACCTCCGCCTGTCCCAGACCGACTTCGAGGTCGATGGTGAGTGTGCCGCCGTCGGCCGAGCCCTTCTCGGGGGCCAGCGTCAGCCGCTCGCTCTTGTCCGGTGCCACGTCCACGTCCTCCTTGTCGTCACCCGGCAACTGGATGTCACCGAGGCCCACTTCGACATCGAGCCGCACGGTGACGTCCGGTGGAACCACCACTTTCACCTTGCCCGCGCCCACCTCCACGCTCGTGGTCAGCGTGTCCCCCTTCCGTAGATCAATCTCGGACAGGTCCAGCGTGCCCACACCCGTCCCCAGTTCGTAGCGGGCCGCCACGCTCTCCGCGTTCCGCGGGGCCCACTCCGTACGGACCCAGTCGGTGGTGATGTTGCTCGGGAGCGCCGCCGTGCACGCCAGGAGTCCGGCCGTGACCAAGGCCAGGAAGATCGACCCCGCTCCCGTACGGCCCAGGAAGGCGCTCAGGGCTATGCCCAGGCCGAACACGGTCAGCGCGCAGGCCAGGCCGGTCTGCAGGCTGGCGGCCAGAGCGCGGTCCTCCCAGGTCGCACCGGTGCCGATACCGCCGGCGAGCAGCGCGAGCAGGAATATCCATCCTCCCGTCCAGCGCGGACCTCGTGGCTTCGGCGGGCGCGGGGTGCGTATGTCCTGGCGTGAGGGCGGCACGCCCTGGGCGATGTTGAACGCCGCCGCCATGTCCCGGTCATGAGTCCCCCACGGCCCCCACAGATAGCCCGTGCCGCCCTCATGCGTCCCGTCCTTGACTATCGGGTCGCGCCACCAGGAGGGGTAGGCGGAGGCCACGGGCGGCGCCTGGGCCTCCGGCGGCGCGTCGGCGACGGCCTGCGCGGCGAGCGGGTCGGGGTCGGGGGCGCCGCGGTGCTGCGACCAGTACCCCGCGCCGGCCAGGAGCAGGGAGAGGACCACGGAGAAGGTCAGCACGCTCGTGTTGCTCAGCATGGTGAGGAAGACACCGCAGCCGACCAGCGCGAAGAGTACGGCGGTGAGCGCATGGCCGTCGACCCGGCCGGTCAGCAGCTTGCGTACCTCGTTCTCCTCCTCGTCGTCGTACGGCACGAACAGCCAGGCGAAGCCGTAGAAGATCAGGCCGAGGCCGCCGGTCGCGGCGAGGACCGCGAGCACCACCCGGAAGATCACCGGATCCATGTCGCACTGCCGCCCGAGCCCGGAGCAGACACCGCCCAGCATCTTGTACCGGCGATCCCGACGGAACTTGTGCGGGGCGGCGGGGCCACCGGCCGGATCGTCCGGGGCGGGCTGCCCTGCCGAGCCGGGGGTGGACGGGCCGGGGGTGGACTGGGCGGAGGCGGATGGCCCAGCCGCGTCGGGAGAGGGGCGGCCGGCAGCTCCCGGAGATTCGGCAGCTTCGGGAGACGCGGCACCTTCCGCACTTCCGGCACCTCCGGTACTTCCGGTACTTCCGGTACCTCCGGCGGCTCCGGAAC
Organism: Streptomyces phaeolivaceus; assembly: GCF_009184865.1. NCBI lineage: Bacteria > Bacillati > Actinomycetota > Actinomycetes > Kitasatosporales > Streptomycetaceae > Streptomyces > Streptomyces phaeolivaceus. Next base: position 6,699,364 of record NZ_CP045096.1, read on the forward strand.
CTCCAGCGGTGGCTCCGCCAGGGTCGGTGGTGGCCCCGTCAGGACCGGCGGTGACCGCTTGATCCGCGGGTGCGCCCGCGCCCGCCCGCGTGCCCGTGTGCGTATCCGCGCCCGCGCCTGTGTGCGTGCGTCCGCCCGCCCGCGAGCCCGCGTCCGCCTGCGGGTCTGGGCCCGCGTCCCCGTGCGCGCGCGGCTTTTCCGCCCCGGTGCCCGGTGGGGGCACGGCGTCCTGTGGCTCGGTGGTGGGCCGCAGGGCGTCCGGACCCGAGCCGGGGCCCGGCTCCGCTGCCGCGTGCTGGTGATCCGTCATGCGTCCATCGTGACCGCCGAGCCCGTCCGACGGCAGTCGGGATGACCCTGGTCGAACCCTGATATCCGCCCGGGGATGCGTTCGATCACGGTGAGGCCGAAGATCAGGGGCGTCTCGGGGGTCGACCCTGATGCCTCGATACGCCGTGCGTGTGAACATCGATGGCATGCCGGAAGCCGCAGCACTGCCAGTCGACACTCCGCGGCCCCCGCGCAAGCTCTACCGCAGCAGCGACGGACGCTGGCTCGGAGGCGTGGCGCGAGGGCTCGCCGGACATCTCGGCCTGCCCGTGACCTGGGTGCGGCTCGTGTTCGTCGGCCTCTTCCTGGCGGACGGCCTCGGCGCTCTGGTCTACGCGGCGTTCTGGTTCTTCGTCCCGCTCGGCGTGGGCGGCGTCGACAACCAGCGGCCACCGGCCATCGCCACCGAGACCTCCCCCGACGGCCGCCGCAGACTCGTGGCCCGCAAGCCCGACCGCGGCCAGATAGTCGCCCTCCTCCTCATGGTCGTCGTGGCCATGGTCTTCGTCGGAAATGTGAACCTGGGGGAGGGTGCCAGGGCGTATCTGTGGCCGACCGTGCTCGTCGCGGCCGGCGTCGCCCTGGTCTGGCGTCAGGCGGACAACGCGCGGCGGGCCCGCTGGGCCGAGGTCGGCCGCCGTCGGCGCACGATCACGCTGCTCCGCTCCGTGGCCGGTGTCCTGCTGGTCACCACGGGTGTCTCCGGGATATTCGTGCTGCAGGGCTCGGCCGCCCACCTCGGCTCGGTGCTGGAGGCCGCGCTCGCGGTGCTCGTCGGCATAGCGCTGCTGGCCGGCCCGTACCTCGTCCGTATGACCCAGGACCTCTCCGAGGAGCGCCTGATGCGTATCCGTGCCCAGGAGCGCGCGGAGGTCGCCGCCCATGTCCACGACTCGGTGCTGCACACACTGACACTGATACAGCGCAACGCGGACAGCCCGAACGAGGTGCGCCGCCTCGCCCGCGCCCAGGAACGCGACCTTCGGAACTGGCTGTACAAACCCGAGGGCACAGGAAAGGACGAGGCCGACGAGCCGGACACCCTCGCCGAGGCCGTGCGGCGGAACGCGGCGGAGGTCGAGGACAAGCACGGTGTCCCCATAGAGGTGGTCGTCGTCGGTGACTGCCCCCTCGACGAAGGACTGACCGCGCAGACGCAGGCCGCGCGCGAGGCGATGGTGAACGCCGCCAAGTACGGTGGCGAGGGCGGTGCCGTGCAGGTCTTCGCCGAGGTCGAGGGAAGGACGGTCTTCGTGTCCGTCCGTGACCGAGGTCCCGGCTTCGACCTCGACGCGATACCCGCCGACCGCATGGGCGTCAGAGAATCGATCATCGGCCGCATGGAGCGCAACGGGGGTACGGCACGGCTCCGCGCCGTACCGGACGGCGGCACGGAGGTCGAGCTGGAGATGGAGAGGGCGGAGACGACGTCATGAGTGACGCGAACGGACCGAACGACACTGCCGCACAGGGCGGTTCGGGCACTGGGCCGGAAGGGGACCAGGGAGGTCCGGCCGCGCGGGGTACGGATGCGGCCGAGGGCGGGGTCGACGAGTCCGGCCGGCCCGACGAGACCGGTCGGCCCGGTGAATCCGGGCGGACCACCGCGTCCGCCGGTTCCGGCGTGACCGCCGCCGGGTCCGGTCGGCATGTCCGGGTCGTGCTGGTGGACGATCACCGGATGTTCCGGACGGGAGTCCAGGCCGAGATCGGGGAGACGGACCGTACGGGCGTGGAGGTCGTCGGAGAGGCGCCCGATGTCGACCAGGCGGTATCGGTGATCACGAGTACGCGGCCCGAGGTGGTGCTCCTCGATGTGCATCTGCCCGGTGGCGGTGGGGTCGAAGTGCTGCGGCGCTGCTCGGCGTTGATGGCGGACGCCGAGCAGCCCGTGCGGTTCCTCGCGCTGTCCGTGTCGGACGCGGCGGAGGATGTGATCGGTGTGATCCGGGGTGGTGCGCGCGGCTATGTCACCAAGACGATCACCGGCTCCGATCTGGTCAACTCCATCTTCCGGGTCCAGGAGGGCGACGCGGTCTTCTCCCCGCGCCTGGCCGGCTTCGTTCTGGACGCCTTCGCCTCCACCGACGCCCCGCCCGTCGACGAGGATCTCGACCGGCTCACCCAGCGTGAGCGCGAAGTGCTGCGTCTCATCGCCCGTGGCTATGCGTACAAGGAGATCGCCAAGCAGCTCTACATCTCGGTGAAGACGGTGGAGTCCCATGTCTCGGCCGTACTGCGGAAGTTGCAGCTGTCCAACCGGCATGAACTGACGAGATGGGCGACGGCACGGCGCCTGGTCTGAGAGCCGGGCGGCCGGTTGGGCGCCGCCCGCCCGCCAGATCGATCCCCTGACCGGCCGACGCCGCCCGGCCCACGCCACCGGGCCCGCGAGGCCCAGCCCAGGCTGCCCAGCCCACGCCGCCCGGCTCAGGCCACCCGTGTGGCCCCCGCGTACGGCATCTCGTCGAGAGGTGCCACGCGTACCGGGGCCGACGGGTTCGGGGCGTGGATCATCTGGCCGTTGCCGATGTAGATGCCCACGTGGCTGATGCCGGAGTAGAAGAAGACGAGGTCGCCGGGGCGGAGTTCGGAGCGGGCGACGCGGCGGCCGGCGTCGATCTGGGAGTAGGTGGTGCGGGGGAGGGAGACACCGGCGGCGCGGTAGGCCGCCAGGGTGAGGCCGGAGCAGTCGAAGGCGTTGGGGCCGGTGGCGCCCCAGACGTACGGGCTGCCGAGCTTGGAGTAGGCGTAGGAGACGGCCGCGGCGGCACGGGAGTTGGGGGCGTCGGTGGACGCGGCGGCCGGGGAGACGGGGCCGGTGAGGTCGGGGCGGGCCGAGGCGGAGGAGCGCGAGGCGTGCCCGGTGCCGGTGGTGCCCCCCGGGGTGTCGAGCCGGGCGCGGTCCTCGGTGGTGAGCCGGTCGAGCAGTTGCCGTGCGTCGGTGAGTTTCGAGGTGACGGTCTTCTTGTGCCGCTTCAGTTCCGTCTGCCGGGTCTTGAGGGTGCCGAGTTCGACGCGGGCTGCGCCGCGCAGCCGTTCGATCTCCAGCAACTGCTTCCGTACGCTCGCCACATCGGCCGAGTGCCGGCTGCCGACGCGCTCGGCGAGGGCGGCGCCGTCCAGGTACTGGTCAGGGTCGGCGGAGAGCGCGAGCTGCCAGGAGGGATCCAGGCCCCCGCCCCGGTACTGCGCCGCGGCCACCGAACCGAGTTCGTCGCGGGCCGAGTTGAGCCGGTCGGTGCGGCGGGCGGCCTGGTCGCGCAGCTCCTCCAGGTTCTCCTGCGCCTTGTCGGCCTTCTCCTTCGCGCCGTTGTACTTCTCGGTGGCGACCTCGGCCTCTTGGTAGAGCCTGTCCACCTTCGCCTTGACCTGGTCAGGCGTGAGCTGTGGATCGGCGTGTCCGGTGCCGTCGAAACCGGTCGCGGTCGCCGCGCCCGCGAGGGCGAAGGTCGCGGCCGTGCGGACCGTATGGCCGCCGAGTGAGCGCTGTCTGGGCTTGCGGTGCGCTGCCACGTGGAGTGCGTGTCCTCTCCGTACGACCGCCGTCCGCAGTACGAACATCGTCTGTCCGTACGGACCGCCTGGGGGGAGCGGTTACACGTCCGGCGGCGGCCCGCACAGGGGGAGCGGGACGCCGCCGGACCTTCTCGGCGGTGGTGGCCGACTGCCGCCCCTGGTCCGGGCGGCGGTGGGGAGCCGGTCACCTGAGGGAGGACGCTAAACCTGGCTGTGAGGGCACGGTAACGCGTTGTACGGAAGTGGCGCGCACCGACCACGAGGTGACCGTATGTGACCGCGATCCCGCCCTGGCGCCACCGACTTCACGCTGTGCGATGACCGATGCGGCGATTTCGGACCGGGCGGTGGCGAGGCGGTGCTATGCGGCGCATATATGCAAGACCGTCGATGCGCCTCGGCCGCCCCGGTGCCCGGCGGAACGCGGGCCTCTCATTAGGCTCCGCGCATGTTGCGTCCTGAAAGCTGGCTCAGGCTCGCGGGTGGAAGTCCCGTCCGGGTAGGCACCGGAGTGCCCGGTAGCTGGTCCCGGTTCGTCGGAGAGATCCGGCGGGCTGAGCGGGATGTCAAGAGCCTCTTTGGAGGGAGCAAGCGCGCGGGCCGTAGCGTGAAGCGAACTTTGTGTCGGCGACGGGTGAATCGTGGTTCTGGATCGTGACCCTCTGACGGCGGATCAAAACTGACCCACTTCGTGGTCTTCTGACCAACCTGATCTTGATCGAAGGTCAGGAGAAGAGGGTGATTTCCGTGGAGGACTGGGCAGAGATCCGCAGGCTGCACCGGGCCGAGCAGATGCCGATCCGGGCGATCGCCCGGCAGCTGGGCATCTCGAAGAACACCGTGAAGCGGGCCCTGGCCACGAACCGGCCGCCGGTCTACTCCCGGCCGGCCAAGGGCTCGGCGGTCGACGTGGTCGAGCCGCAGATCCGGGAGCTGTTGAAGCAGACCCCGACGATGCCGGCGACGGTGATCGCCGAGCGGATCGGCTGGGACCGCGGCATGACTGTCCTCAAGGAACGCGTGCGCGAGCTGCGGCCCGCCTATCTGCCCGTCGATCCGGTCTCACGCACCACCTATCAGCCCGGCGAGCTGGCCCAGTGCGACCTGTGGTTCCCGCCCGCGTCGACAACCCGCTCGGCTACGGCCAGTCCGGCCGGCCGCCGGTGCTCGTGATGGTCTCGGGCTACTCGCGGATCATCACGGCGATGATGCTGCCCACCCGCACCACCGGCGACCTGATCGACGGACACTGGAAGCTGCTGACCGGCTGGAGGGCGGTCCCGCGGATGCTGGTCTGGGACAACGAGGCCGGCATCGGCCGCGGCAAGGTGACCGGCGACTTCGCCGCGTTCGCGGGCCTGCTCGCCACCCGGAAGGTCGTGGGAGAAGTACGGAACAGTCCGCTTCTACCTGCACCGCTGGCCTTCGAAAGCGGCGATGAAGAGACTCCGAGACAAGGTCCGGGAACGGACCGACCGCCGTCGGTCGGGATGGGATATCCGTGATGTGATCGCGGATCTGAATCCGGTCCTGCGCGGCTGGGGCAATTACTTCAGAACCGGGAATGCCGCCGATAAATTCCAGAACGCTGACCGATACGTGGTGTGGCGACTTCGCAGACTGATGGTCAAGAAGCGAGGGCGCAACTTGCGGCGTGGGCAGTGGCAGGAATGGACGGAAGAGTGGTTCAGCGGGCACGGCCTGTATCGACTGCGTGGCACCATTCGCTATCCGAAGGCTGCGTAACCTTGTCAAGAAGATCATCGGTAAGCCGTGTGCGGGAAAACCGCACGCACGGATTGAAAGGGGACGGAGGAAACGGGCCCGCAAGGGCACCGCGCCTCCAACTACCAATGGACGTCCTCATCCACATCCTCGTCGCCCTCCACATCATCGGCATCGCCTCCCTGCTGGGCGGTTTCCTCACCCAGATGAAGGCCATGGGGCAGGGCACCGCCCGCTTCGTCCCGGCCATGCTCCACGGCGCCCTCACCATGCTGATCACCGGTGCCCTCCTCGTCGGCCTCAACCAGGCCGACGACCAGCCCGTGAACAACATCAAGATCGGCGTCAAACTCGCCCTGCTGATCGTGATCCTGGGGCTGGTCTACGTGAAACGCGACGACGAGACGGTGGAGAAGCCCCTGTTCGCCCTGGTGGGCGCGCTGACCACCGTGAATATTTTCATCGCGGTCCTGTGGATATAGCGAAGCAGGCCCCGAGATGAGTCCGGAATGATGCGGTCATGGCTGAGTCGGGGGAGAGGCACATGGTGTACCGGGTGCTCGCGATCGTATCGGGGGTGTGCTCGGCTGCGGGAGGGCTGTGGCTGTCGGGCTGGTTGTGGCGGCACACGGACCTCATGGACAGCCGAGATGTGGGCGACGACTTCTTCGCCGCGGTTCCCATTGTTCTGCCGGGCGGTATCGGACTCGCCCTGGCGGCCGTCGCGTGGATCAGCTGGGGCCCCGGCGCCGGCCGCGGGCAGCCCAGGGAGGAGCCTGTCGCCGTCCTCGCCGCCTCGGTCCGAAGGGTTGTCCGCACCCGACTTCAAGTACCGCGATCCAGGCTGAGCCTGCCGCCCCTGCGCTGGGCCAGGACAGAGCCCGACCTCGGCGGCCCTCCGGGGGCGAGTCCGGAGCACCAACTGCTCCCGATGTACAGAACATCGCACGACAAGCGACTGATCATCATCGGTGATCCCGGTTCGGGCAAGACGAGAATGGCGCACACCCTGGTCCTCGGCCTCGTGCAGGACCGTACGCCGGACGCGCCTGTTCCGGTGCCGGTGTCGGTCGCCACGTGGACCCCGGAGGCGGGGCTCATCGACAGGTGGCTGGCCGGCCGGTTGTACGAGGAGTTCGGCCTCCCCCGGGAAGCGGCACTGGAACTGGTGTCGGGCCGGCGGGTACTGCCGGTCCTCGACGGACTGGACGAGCTCTCGGCGCCCCATCGCGCCGTGTTCGTCGAGCAGTTGACGAGGTCGAGGTGGGCCCGGACCTCGGGCGGCGGATATGTGATGACCTGCCGCACCCAGGTCTACGAGGAGGAGTTCGCCGCCCACCGCGCCGGCCGGCTCGGCCGAGTCGTCCGGCTGCTGCCGCTGGACCCGCGGACGATCCTGACGGACGACGGCTGGAGCGGTCCCGACGAGGCGCAGCGGTGGGCGCCCGTGGCGCGGGCGGTCGAGGCCGATCCCGGCGGCCCACTGGCCCAGGCACTGTCCTCGCCGTTGATCCTGGTACTGGCACTGAGCGCGTACGAACGCCGAGACCCTGCCGAACTCCTCGACCGCGCACGCTTCCCCGGGGTGGACGAGATCACCCGGCGCGTCCTTGAGAACGCCGATCCGACCGCGAACTTCGAACTCTGGCGTGACGACGACGGACGTCGGCGGCGTCCCGGGGACCGAAGGCGCTGGCTGGAGGTCCTGACCCGAGTCATGGGCAGCGCCGACGACGAGCTGCTGCTGTGGTGGCGCATGGCGGGGGCGTCGGCGCTGTGGTGGATGGTGCCGGCGGCGCGGTCGCTGTTGATCGTCCTGTCGGCGTCGGCCGTCCTCGCCACCGGCTCGTCCCGGGCCGCTTTCGGAGTCCTGGTCGGCTGCGTGCTGGCGCAGTCGATCACCGTGTCGCTGGAGGGCGAGGTGCCCCGGCGGGTCGGCGGCTGGAGTGCCGAGCGGTCGGGGCCCAGGCGGTGGGTGCGATGGGCGCTGGGGGGCACGGCGGGGGCCGTCGCCGCGTGCGCGGCGACGGCGCTGTCGAGCACTGCCGGATCCGGCGGGGGTGGCGCGGTCGCTCCGGAGGCGGCACCGGTCGCGGTGGGGCTGACCGTGGTGCTCGTCTGTCTGCTGGCCGGATTCGGCCTCGCGCTGGCTCTCGGCGTGCGGGAGATCGATGCCGTTCCCTCCGCCGACCGTCGCGTCGGCGACCTCGTCCAGGACAGGCGCGCGGCACTGCTGAAGGCGGCCTCCGTCACGGTTCTCATCGGCCTCCCGATCGGCTACGGATGGCGGGACACGCTGTCCGCGCAGGACGGGTTCTCCCTGGCGGGTGCCTGTGTGCTCTGGTTCGTGACGGTGCTTCTCCTCGGCAGCGCGTGGGGCCGCTACCGGCTGGCCCACGCCCGGCTGGCCGTCGCCGGGGAACTGCCGTGGCGATTGCAGGCGTTTCTCGACCGGGCCGCCGCGGAAGGGCTGCTGACCAGTCCGGACGGATACGGAGAGGGCTGCCACGCCTACCGGCACGAACGGGTGCGTGACGCACTCGTGGCGAGCGGCGGCGGTGACGACCCCCACCAGGACGCTGTCCGACACGTGCGCCAGGAGATCGTGGACGAGACACTCGCACAGCCGGAGGCCGTCGCCTACATCGCCTACACGGCGGATGGGGACTCGGCGGCCGAACAACGGGCGGCGGAACACATCGTCTCGTTGACCGAGAGAGCGCTCGACGACGACCTGCAGACCATCGCCGATGCCGGAGCGGAGGCGTACGGGCGTTTCCAGCAGGCACACCGCAGCATGCTCGCGGTACAGCGCAAGCCCTGGTGGGCGGGACCGGTGCTCACCTTCGTGTACGGCACGATCGCCGGCCTCGGCGTGATCTTCCTGCTGAACGCCGTGGGCCTGATGGGGATGGCCCTGGACGAGGTGGCCCTGGCATGGTTCGGGGCGGCTCTCGTCTGGCTCGGATTCCGGCAGTGGCCGACGTCGGCCGCCGCCTGGCACAGGCGTTGGGTGATTTCACCGGCGCCGGCCTTCGGCCCCCTCGTCGTGCTGTCGGTTCTGACGGGCGTCGCCCCCGATCGCCTTCCCGCCGTCGCGATGGTCTCCGCCGTGCTGACCGCACTCACCCTCCCCGTCTACCTCTACGCCCGCCCGCACGCCGCCACCCACCGCGCTCTCCGCCTCGAAGACCCCACGCGTTGGCCCGAACTCCCCGCCACCCGTTCCCGGGACGCCGCGGTCCAGGCAAGGCGTGACTGGCTGGCGGCCCTCGCCCGGGACGGTGTGATGCCGCTCCTGCGGGGCCGACTGCCGGTGGGTCGCGGCCACCAGAGCCTCAGCTTTCCCACGATCGACCCCTCCCGCCTCACCGGAATCCGCCGCTCCGACCAGTTCGTGGCCACTGAGGCGGCGCGGCAGACCGAGTACCACCTGAGGCAACTGGAGAGCGCCAGCCTCGGAGTGAGCGGGCCACGCGGGGCCGGCAAGAGCAGTCTCATGCAACGGTTCTGCGCACCCGACGCGGCGACCGCCGCCGACGACCTGCTCGTGCTGGTGCCCGCCCCGACGTCGTACGACCCGCGGGAGTTCCTGATCCACCTCTTCGCGGAGGTGTGCCGCAGGATCACCGGAGTGGAGGCGGCCGATGACGGGCCGCCCGGGACCGAGCCGACCCGCTGGAAGGCACGGGCGCAGCGGATCGGGGCGGCCTTCGCCGTGGTCGCCGGGGTGCTCACCTGCGTCGGGGCGTTCCTGTGGCCGCAGCTCACCGAACTCGGGCAGTCGTGGTCCGTGGATCGGCCGCTGCTCGTCGGAATCGGCGGAGCCGTGACCGCGGTCGTCGGTATCGGGTGGGCCCTGGTGCTCTCAGGGCGTTCCACGCGCAGGCACGAACGACGCACCGGAGCCGCGGAAGCCGCTGCCCTGCGCCATCTGCGCACCCTCCACTACCAACTGACCGTCATGCGCACCCGGACCAACCAGCTCGCGCTCCCCGCCGGCCTCCAACTCGCCGACGCGCGGCAGGTCCAGCACACGGAACAGGTGTTGACCTATCCCGAACTGGTCGCACGGTTCCGGGCGTTGCTCGATCTCGTCGCGCTGGAACGGCGCCCGCTCGGCGGCCGGGTCGTGATCGGGATCGACGAACTGGACAAACTCGGCAGCGCCGAGGAGGCCGAGCGGTTCCTGAACGACCTCAAGGTCGTCTTCGGTATTCAGGGATGCCATTTCCTGGTCGCCGTCTCCGAGGACGCGCTCACCGCGTTCGGGCGGCATGTGCTCGACGTGCGGACCGCGTTCGACAGTGCCTTCGACAAGGTCGTGGCCGTGCCGCCGCTCGACCTGGCACAGGCCCGCAGCCTGCTGGAACTGCGCGGTGTCTGGTTGCCCGAGCCCTACCTGTGGCTGTGCCAGGTGCTCTCCGGCGGGCTGCCGCGCGATCTGCTGCGTGCCGTGATGAGCCTCGCCGGTGCCAAGGCCCTGCGTGATGTCGGTGAACTCGCGCCTCTGGCCAGGGAACTGATCACCGAGGACGCGTACGCCGTACTGTCCGCGCAGTCCCGCTACGCGGCGACCCTGGCCGGTGACCACGCGCCTGCGGCCGCGCGCTGGATCGGCGAGGTCTCACAGGCGCCCGTGGACGCCGTCGAATGGGAACAACTGATCTATACGATGCCCGCGATTCCCTCGGACGAGTACGAGACCCGCCGGGCCGCGGACCAGGTCCGGTCCTATCTCGCCCTGGGCGCGACCCTTCTGCGCACCTTCACCGACAGCGACGCCTCCGATCTCGCGCAGCGCCTCGACTGGCTGCGGTCCGCCGGTCCCGGGCCCCTGGGCCGGCTCACCACCGCCCGCGCCAAGCTCGCCGCGGAACCCGACGCGGCGTGGGCGGCGGTGAACCGCTATCGGCGCGAGATACCCCGCATGCTGGAGCTGCCCGGACGGACCTGACCGGGCTGTCGCCCTGCCGTCACGCCGGTCGCACCACGCTGTGGATCGAGGACTCGCCGTCGTAGAAGACCGACTCCTCGCGGACGTATGTGCCCGGCTTGGGGGCGTGGATCATCATGCCGTTGCCGATGTAGAGGCCGACGTGGCCGATGTTGTCGTAGAAGAAGATCAGGTCGCCGGGCCTGGCGTTCGACAGGGAGACGGTGGTGCCCGTGTTGACCTGGTCGTAGGTGGTGCGGGGGAGGTCGACGCCGGCGGCCTTCCAGGCGGCCTGGGTGAGGCCGGAGCAGTCGTAGGAGCCGGGGCCGGTGGCGCCCCAGACGTACGGCTTGCCGATCTGTGCGCGGGCGCGGGCGAGGGCCTTGGCGGCCTTCGAGGCGTAGGTGGAGTCCTCGGCCGGGGCGGCGGTCTCGGTGGATGTCTCCGTGCCGGCGGAGGCCTCCTCCTGGACCGTTCCCTGGGTTCCCTGAGTCTCCTGGCTCCCCTGGGTGTTCTGGGTCGGCTGGGCTGTCGCCGTCTGCTGCCGGGTGAGTTCCTCCGCCTTGCGGTCGGCCTCCTCCTGCTCGCGCTTCTCGATCGCGGCGAGCCGGGCCTTCTCCTCGGCGGTGAGGCTGGAGAGCAGTTCACGGGCCTCGGCCAGCTTCGCCTGGACCTTGGCCTTGCTGGTCTTGAGGGCGTTCTGTGACTCGGTGAGCTGTTCGAGGCTGTCGCTCGCCTCCTGGCGCTGCTCCGTCGCCTCGGCCTGCTCGGTGACGTACGAGTCGACGGCGTCCTTCTGACGGTCCGTCAACCGGTCCATCAGCTGGTTCTGGTCGAAGTAGTCCTGCGGGTTGTCCGCCAGGAGCAGCGAGGCCTGGTCGGGGGCGGCCGCGCCGTTGCGGTACTGGGCCGCGGCGAACGAACCCAGCTCCTCCCGCGCCTCGTTGAGCTTCTCCGTGCGCTTGGCGACGGTTTCGAGGAGGGTGTCGACCTGCTTCTTCTGCTTGGTCGTCTTCTCCTTGGCCGCGTTGTAGTTCTCGGTCGCCGACCCGGCCTGGCGGTAGAGGTCGTCGACCTTCTTCTCGACTTCCTCCAGGCTCGGCCTGTCGTCGGTCGACGGCGCGGCCGTGGCCGTCTGCGAGAGCAGGGCCACGGAGGTGAGGGCGGCGGTGGCGAGAGCGGGGGTGCGGATGCCCGCGCGCGTCCGGCCGGCCGGACGCGGCTTGCGGTGCGGCGCCATGGTTCGGCGTCTCCTTCCGTTGTCCGCCTACCGAGTTAGCTGTCGGGTTCGGGCGCAAGCTTCGGAAGGTTTGCCCTACGACCCTTGCCGCGTGCGGCGGTCGGGTCGATTCACCCCAGAGGTCGGTGGGTCCCCGGCTCCGGCGCCGACGGAAGGCGTACCGGACTCGGCGGAGGCCGTGCGGCCCGGCGACGTTCGCCGGTTGGGTCGTACGGTCCTAGGGAAAAAGCTAGCCAACTCGTGTGGCCCGTGTGAAGGTTGATGTTCGATATGCCTGATACGTTTTCGTGACCTTAGCCTCTTCGGCGCGACAGACGGTAGGATCGATCGCTCACCGTCGCGCGGCGGTCGCGGTGCGTGGCGAGTGTGTACGGTTGTGAACTTCCCGGGGCGGCCTCCCGCTGTCAGTGGGGGCGCCTAGACTCGGAGAGCGATGAGCAGCCTCTTTGACGACAGCTTTCTGGCGGACCTCCAGGCCCCCCGCGGCCACGCGGAGGAACCCCCGCCGCCGCCCGAGGACGATCACGTACCGGAGCCGCTTCCGGACGATCTGTTCGGCGGGAAGTTCGACGCGCCACCGGACCGGGACGCGTACTACCGCGACGGCGCCCCCCGCCCCGCGATCGACGCGGCGGCGCTCCTGGACGGGCTGAACGAGAACCAGCGCGCGGCCGTGGTGCATGCCGGGTCCCCCCTGCTCATCGTCGCCGGCGCCGGCTCGGGCAAGACCCGGGTGCTCACCCATCGCATCGCCCATCTGCTGGGCGAGCGGCGGGTCCATCCCGGCCAGATCCTCGCGATCACCTTCACCAACAAGGCCGCCGGTGAGATGAAGGAGCGCGTCGAGCAGCTCGTCGGCCCGCGCGCCAACGCCATGTGGGTCATGACCTTCCACAGCGCGTGCGTACGGATCCTGCGCCGGGAGAGCAAGAAGCTCGGCTTCACCTCCTCCTTCTCCATCTACGACGCCGCCGACAGCAAGCGGCTGATGGCGCTCGTCTGCCGTGATCTGGACCTCGACCCGAAGCGCTTCCCGCCCAAGTCCTTCAGCGCCAAGATCTCGAACCTGAAGAACGAGCTGATCGACGAGGAGGACTTCGCCGCCCAGGCCTCCGACGGCTTCGAGAAGACCCTCGCCCAGGCCTACGCGATGTACCAGTCCCGCCTCCGCGAGGCGAACGCGCTGGACTTCGACGACCTGATCATGACGACGGTCAATCTGCTGCGCGCCTTCCCGGACGTCGCCGAGCACTACCGCCGCCGCTTCCGGCATGTCCTCGTCGACGAGTACCAGGACACCAACCATGCCCAGTACGCCCTGGTCAGAGTGCTGGTCGGCACCTCCGAGCACCCGGTCGACGTCCCGCCCAACGAGTGGGACGTACCGCCCGCCGAGCTGTGCGTCGTGGGTGACGCCGACCAGTCGATCTACGCCTTCCGCGGTGCGACCATCCGCAACATCCTCCAGTTCGAGGAGGACTACCCGGACGCGACGACGATCCTGCTGGAGCAGAACTACCGCTCCACGCAGACGATTCTGAGCGCGGCCAACGCGGTCATCGAGCGCAACGAGTCCCGCCGCCCCAAGAACCTGTGGACCAACGCGGGCGCGGGCGCCCAGATCACCGGCTATGTCGCCGACACCGAGCACGACGAGGCCCAGTTCGTCGCCGACGAGATAGACCGACTGACGGACGCGGGCGACGCGAAGGCCGGAGACGTCGCCGTCTTCTACCGGACCAACGCCCAGTCCCGTGTCTTCGAAGAGATCTTCATCCGCGTCGGCCTGCCCTACAAGGTCGTCGGCGGCGTCCGCTTCTACGAGCGCAAGGAGGTCCGGGACGTCCTCGCCTACCTGCGCGTTCTCGCCAACCCGGAGGACTCCGTCCCGCTGCGCCGCATCCTCAACGTGCCCAAGCGCGGCATCGGGGACCGCGCCGAGGCGATGATCGACGCCCTCTCGCAGCGCGAGAAGATCAGCTTCCCGCAGGCCCTGAAGCGCGTCGACGAGGCGTACGGCATGGCGTCCCGCTCGACCAACGCCGTCAAGCGGTTCAACACGCTGATGGAGGACCTGCGGACCGTCGTCGACTCCGGCGCAGGACCGGCGACCATCCTGGAGGCGGTCCTCGAACGCACCGGCTATCTCGCCGAGTTGCAGGCCTCCACCGACCCCCAGGACGAGACCCGTATCGAGAACCTCCAGGAACTCGCCGCCGTCGCCCTGGAGTTCGAGCAGGAGTCCGGGGCCGCGGCAGGCGAGGGAGAGGGCGAGGGCGAGGGCGAGGCCGTCGCGACGCCCGCCGGGCTCTCCGCCTTCCTGGAGCGGGTCGCCCTCGTCGCCGACTCCGACCAGATCCCCGACGAGGAGGAGGACGGCTCGGGCGTCATCACGCTCATGACCCTCCACACCGCCAAGGGCCTGGAGTTCCCGGTCGTCTTCCTCACCGGCATGGAGGACGGCGTCTTCCCGCACATGCGTGCCCTCGGCCAGACCAAGGAGCTGGAGGAGGAGCGCCGGCTCGCGTACGTCGGCATCACCCGCGCACGGGAACGGCTCTACCTCACCCGGTCCTCGCTACGCAGCGCCTGGGGCCAGCCCTCGTACAACCCGCCGTCCCGCTTCCTGGAGGAGATCCCGGCGACGCATCTGGAGTGGAAGCGCACGGGTGCCTCCGCGCCGGTCTCCTCGGGGCCGGCCGCCGGGGTCGTGTCCTCGCTGTCCTCGTCCCGCTCCCGTTCCTCGGCCTCCGGCGCGTCCGGCTTCGCGACCCGCCGAGGCAACGAGAAGCCGGTGGTCTCGCTCGCGGTGGGCGACCGCGTCACCCATGACCAGTTCGGCCTCGGCACGGTCGTCGGTGTCGGGGGCGCGGGCGCCAACGCGGAGGCCACGATCGACTTCGGTGACGCCAAGCCGAAGCGGCTGCTGCTGAGGTACGCGCCGGTGGAGAAGCTGTAGCCGACGGTCGTCCGGTGAGGCGACATGACTCGGGCCCCTGCTGAGCAGGGGCCCGGTCTTCGTCTTCCTTTGTCGTCCTGTGTCCGTCGCGCTTACGTCGGATCCAACCCGTGGCTGCGCAGCCACGGCAGGGGGTCGATCGCGGAGCCGCCCGCCGGGTGGACCTCGAAGTGCAGGTGCGGGCCGGTGGAGTTGCCCGAGTTGCCGGAGTAGGCGATGGTGTCGCCGGCCTTGACGGTCGTACCGGAGGCGACCTTGTACGTGGAGAGGTGGCAGTACCAGGTCTCGGTGCCGTCCTTGGCCGTCACGATGACCATGTTGCCGTAGGCGGCGTTCCACTGGGTGCGCACGGTGCCGTCGGTCGCGGCCATCACCGCGGTGCCGTACGAGACGGGGAAGTCGATACCGGTGTGCAGGGACATCCAGTTGACGCCGGACTGCCCGTAGTACGCGCTGAGTCCGTGCTTGGCGACCGGCAGCGCGAACTTCGGCCGCAGTCGCTCCTTGCGGGCCGCCTCGGCCGCCGCCTTCTTCTGCTCCAACTCCTGCTGGGCCTTGAGGTCGATGCGCTCCTGCGTCCGGCTGGCCCGGTCGGCGAAGTCGTCGGCCTCGGCGGAGAGGCTCTCCAGCTGGGTGTCGAGCTGGTTGTTGGCGGTGGACGGCTTCACGGCGGTGGCGTCCGACTTGATGGACGCCGTCGTCTCCGTGTCGTCCGACGTCGCGCCGACCGAGGCCGCCGCGATCCCCGCGACCCCCATGACACAGGCCGACGGAACGGCCACGGTCAGCAGGGCGGAACGTTTGGCCGGAGCCTTCCGGCGCGACCGCGAGGCCGCGCGGGTGGCCGCCCGGCCGGGGCTCGCGCTCCTGGTGGCGGCCGGGGTGACCTCCTCCTCGCCGTCGAGGAGCACGGTGTCGCGGTCCGCGTCGTCGCTCTCGAACTCGCCGTCCGCGGAGAGGTGTTCGTCCTGGTCGTACGGGGCGATCTGCTCGAACGTGGCGGTCGCCTGCTGGTGGAAGTCGGCGGCCTCGGCCGAGAGGTCCACGGCCGACAGGTCCACCATCACGGTCTGCGGGTGCTCGTGCGCGTCGTACGCCTCGGCGGCGGCGCCGTGCTCGTCACCCACGGGGGTGCCGTCGCTGTTCCACTGCGTGGCGTCGAACGCGCCGGTGTCGAAGTGCTGGGTGCCGACCCACTGCTGGGTCTGGTCGGACTGCCCCAACCGGGCCGACTCGTCGGACTGTTCGGCCTGCAGCCAGCCGCTCGCGTCCCACTGTCCGCTCGCGTCGGGGCTCGTCGACTGCGTCGGGACCTGGGCCAGATGCTCGTAACCGGCCGACCAGGACGTCGAGTCGTAGCTGCCCGTGTCGTACGCGGCCTGGTGCTGCGCGGCGTACGGGTCGTAGTTCAGCGTCTGGTGGCTGCCCGTGGCCCACTGGGAGGCGTCGTAGGTGCCGGTGCCGGTGTCATTGCCCGGCAGGTCACCGAAGAGGGGATCGACGGCGAAGGTCCCGGTGGTGGTCGCGTGGGCGTCGGCGCCGGAGTCGAAACCTGTGGCGGGGTAGTCGCCGTACGTGGTGAAGTCACCGTAGGCGGCTTCCTGGTGGCCGTACGACGCGTAGTGCGCCGGGTCGGCTTCGGAAGCCGGAGCCGGGGGTGTTGCGGTCCCCGACGGGTGACGATCGTTCACCAACTTCTCTTTCGCCTCGACGACAGGGGCTGGCAGAGCAGTGCGGTGACTGTACCCGGCGGTATGCGGGCGCGACAATCTTCAACGGGTTTCACGCGCGCAGGAAACGGGCATTCGAGCGTCTTTCGGCGGTCTGTGGGCACGACTTTGGCCTTGCGTTCGAAGCCTGTTCGAAAACGGCTCGCTGTGTGAGGGGTGTGGGACGCCCGTGCCACCGGGGGCGAGACGTTTCGCCGGGTGGCGGCGCGTCGCGCGGGGGCGCGTTGATGCCGTCGGGTGGGGTGTCGCGCGTCGGGTGTGTGATGGGGGCGTGTGGGCGTGCGCCGCGTTTACCGCCGTACGTCCCGTTTCGGCGTCCTGTGGCGCACGTCACCGCTCTTGGGGGCTTGGGCTCAGGCCACGGTCAGGCCGCCGGGGCGGGCGGTGACGCGGGCGCCCGTCCGTGAGGCGTCCAGGGCCTCCCGTATTCCGGTGGCGACGGCGGGGTGCACGGGCAGGGCCAGGTGGCCGATGCCGGTGACCCGGATGTTCTGTGCCATCAGGTCCGGATGGTCGACGCAGGCCGTCTCCAGCGGAGCCATCACCTGGTCGAAGTCGCTCCAGAACGCCACGAAGTGCGTACGACAGCCCGGCGCCGGCTCCCGCAGCTCCTCCAGCAGCTCCGACCCCGGCCGCATCTGGCGGACGATCGGGTGCGCGTCGGCCAGCGGCACGGCCCGGGTGCCGCCGTGCGGGGTGCCGAGGGTGACGAGGGTACGGACCCGGTGGTCACCGCCCTGCCGCTGCACGTAGTACCGGGCTATCAGTCCGCCGAGGCTGTGCCCGACGATGTCCACCCGCTCCTGGCCGGTGCGCTCGCAGATGTCCTCGATGTGCCGGCCGAGCAGCTCGGCGGCGGTGCGGATGTCGCAGGTGAGGGGCGAGTAGTTGAGCGATTCGAGGTGCCGGCCGCCGTCTTGCGCGAGGGAGCGGCGCAGCAGGACGAAGACCGAGCGGTTGTCGATGAAGCCGTGCAGCAGGACGACCGGGGGCTTCTCCTCGGTCGGGAGCCGGGGTGTGTCGGACGGCGGCGGCGGCGCGGGCACGGCCCGGCGCTCCTGTGTCATCCCGGACGGATAGAGCAGCAGATGCCCCGCGAGGATCGCCAACTCCAGGGCGGTCGCCTTGAGAAGGGCCATCGACAGACCCGGCAGCTGGGTGGGCAGGAACCGCTCGCAGAGCGGAACAAGGGGCGAGACCGCCCTGGTGACCTTCATGCCCGACCTCCCGTCGGCAGACGGGTGGACGCCTCTGTCCCCCGTGTGCCCTAGTGAAGAGCCGCGCGTGCCGACGACGGACGGTCGGGCGATGCGACGTGACGCGGTGCGTGTGGCGTGCGTGACGTGCGGTGCGTGCGCGACGTACGAGGTGTCGATCACGCGGCGGGGGCCCGGCCCTCCTGACTCCCCGCTGCCCTGCCCTCCGCCGTCTGCCGGTGCCGATCCGCTCCGTCGCCCTGGCCTCCCTCGGGCGGTGGGTCGGTGCGGCATCCTTCCGACGGCTCTCCTTGCGCACGCTTCCCCGTGGCGCGCACGCCACGGGAGCCTCCGGCCGGCGGCCCGGAAACGCTCCGGATGCCGCGATCACCTCCGTGATCACCTCGGTCCCCGCGACGCGTGAGCCGCGGAAACCGGGAGCAGTGCGCGGCGAACGTGTCCCACCGTGTGATTTCCCCCTCGCCCGGCACCGTGAAACGGACGGTTGCGCGATGCTGGAGACAACGTTCGTTCACTTCCCGGAGCGCGGGGTGGAGGGGTGTTCCACGGACCCCGAGTCGTGATGTGCGTGGTTTCGTGATGTGTGTGGGTTCGCGTGATTCGCGATACATGTACTGCCGTGTTCCGCTATGCCTGGTGCAGTTGTTTCACGGAGGCATGGAGGCAGTGATGGGTGTGGCAGCCGGCCCGATCCGCGTGGTGGTGGCCAAGCCGGGACTCGACGGCCACGATCGCGGGGCCAAGGTGATCGCGCGGGCGCTGCGCGACGCCGGTATGGAGGTCATCTACACGGGCCTCCACCAGACCCCCGAGCAGATCGTCGACACCGCGATCCAGGAGGACGCCGACGCGATCGGTCTCTCCATCCTCTCCGGCGCCCACAACACGCTCTTCGCCGCGGTCATCGCACTCCTCAAGGAGCGCGACGCCGAGGACATCCTCGTCTTCGGCGGAGGGATCATCCCCGAGGCGGACATCGCGCCCCTCAAGGACAAGGGAGTCGCCGAGATCTTCACGCCCGGGGCGACGACGGCGTCGATCGTGGAGTGGGTACGGGGGCATGCGCGGCAGGGGGCGGGTGCGTAGTGGCTCGGGGGTGCGGGTTCGGTCGGCGGGTGCGGGTCGTTCGTGGTTGCTCGCGCAGTTCCCCGCGCCCCTAGAAGATCAGGCCCCTGCTTTTCAGGGGCGCGGGGAACTGCGCGAGAAGCCCCACGCACCCGCGCCCGCACCCGCACCCGCGCCCGCACCCGCGCCCGCACCCGCGCCCGCGCCCGCGCCCGCCGACCGAACCCGCACCCCCGAGCCCCTCCGCGCCCCCAGCCATCACGCGCCCGGCGGCTCCAGCTCGGCCCGCATCGTCGCCCGCAACCGCAACGTCGTCGCGAGCCGCTGAAACGCCTCGGCCCAGTACCCACCCGCTCCGGGCGCCGCATCCTCCGCGTCCTCCGGCGTAGCCGTCAACGGCTGGAGCCGCACCGCCTCCCCCGGATCCAGGCACCGCTCCGCCAACCCCATCACCCCACTGAAACTCCAGGGGTAACTCCCGGCGTCCCGCGCGATGTCGAGCGCGTCCACCACGGCCCTCCCCAGCGGCGGAGCCCACGGCACCGCGCACACCCCGAGCAGCTGGAACGCCTCCGACAACCCGTGCGTGGCGATGAACCCCGCCACCCACTCGGCCCGCTTCCCGCCCTCCAAGGTCGCCAGCAGCTTCGCCCGTTCGGCCAGGGACGCGGCTCCCGGCCCACCGGCCTCCGGTGTGGAGGGCGCCCCCAGCAGCGCCCGCGACCACCCGGGATCCCGCTGCCGCACCGCCGCCCGGCACCACGCCCCGTGCAACTCGCTCTGCCAGTCGTCCGCGACCGGCAGCGCCACGATCTCCTCCGGCGTACGCCCCCCGAACCGCCCCGACCAGGCCCCGAGCGGCGCCGCCTCCACCAACTGGCCCAGCCACCACGACCGTTCACCCCGCCCGGCCGGGGCCTTGGGCAGCACACCGTCGCGCTCCATGCCCGGGTCGCACTCGTGGGGGGCCTCGACGACGATCGCGGGCGCTCCGGTTCCCGAAGACGTGCCGCCCATGTGATCGACGGCCACGCACGCCGTCGCACGCTTCGCCATCCGCCGCGCGAGCGCCGAGTCGGGCAGCGCGGACAGCAACTCCGCCGCCGTGGCCCGCACATTGCGACTGCGGTCGGTCAACGCGGCCTCCAGGAAGGGTTCGTCGGCCGCCGCCAGCCCCGTACGCAAGGTGTCGAGGAACATCAGCCGGTCCTCGGCGCGCTCCGTCGGCCATGTGGACGACAGCAACTCACGGGCCGCGGCGGCATCCCCGGCCCGTATCGCCGTGAGCAGGGCGACGCGCTCCGCGAACAGGCCCTCCCGCCACAGCCGTCGCACGCCCTCGGGTTCGTCCGGGCCCGGCAGCGACGCACCGCCGCCGGGTGCGGCCCGCAGCGCGAAACGCCAGTCCGTGTTGAGCCGGGCCAGCCACAGCGCCCGCGCGCCCGCGAAGGCCAGCACGGCGGGCCGCAGATCCGTACGGCCGCGCGCCGCGTCCAGCAGCGCGGGCAGGGCCTCCGGGGGAGCCGCGTAACCGTGTGCGTTGGCCAAGGCCAGCCATTGGGGCAGCAGTTCCATCAGATCGGGTGCCGTGCCCCGGCGTCCGCCGCCGGTGCCCGGCCGGTCGGCCAGCAAGGTCGTCAGCCGTCGTGTCGCGGCGGGCGGCAGCGGGGGACGTCGGTCCGGTGCCGCCGGCTGCGGTCGGGCCGCCGCCCGCACGGGCCGGATCCCCGCCCGGCGCCGCACGGTCTCCACGGCCGCCGCGTCCAGCAACGCCACCGGCGCCTCCCGGCCCGGCACGGCCCCCGGGGGCGTACGACGGTCCGTGCCGAGCAGCGCGGTCGTGACCAACTCCTCCCAGGAGAGCCCCGCCGAAGCCTCTGAGGTGCTGGTCATGAGGTCCCTCCCCGATGCCGCGAACCACGGTCGCCGCGACGGCTGTTTCTGTGGCCGCTGTTTCTGTGACCGTTGTTTCTTTGACTGCCGCTTCCGCGACCGCTTCCGCCGCGACCGCCTCCGCCGTGACCGCCGCGTTCGGGATCGCTGCTTCCGCCGCCGTCCCCGATCGCGTTGGCCCTCAGCACAGCGCCACCGCGTGTCCCCGTGCGTCCTCCGACTGCTCCTCCGCCCATGCCGTGAGCGGGGTGAAGCCGCGGTGGCCGCACTCGCCGAAGACGGTGACCGGTGTGCCGCCGGAGAGGGCTATGAGGCGCCACAGGCCGGGGCGGGAGAGGGCGGTGGCGGTGAGGGGGAGGGCCGTGTCGCCGTCGGCGTCGGCCAGTTGCCAGGAGTCGCCGTCCGGGGTGGGGACGACGCGGGTGAGGGTGACCGGGGAGGAGTCCAGCCAGGGGTCGTCCCGGAGGGCCGCGCCGTAACGGGCCGCCGCCTCGGCCGGAGTGATCCCCGGCGGTCGTACGGCGGTGGGCTCGGGCGCGGTGAAACGCTCGCCGAGGGCCACGCGCGGCTGTCCCGCGCTCGCATACGCCGACACCTCGGCCTCGAACGCCAGCCCGACCGGCAGTGACAGCTCGGGTGCGCGGCCGGCGGCTCCATAGGAGAGGAGCAGCGCCGTACGGCCCGACTCGGTGCCGTGCAGCCAGATGCGGCGGGTGGTGAGGTGGGAGTCGGACGTGTCGTACTGGGCGAGGGCCAGCCAGCGGTCGCGGACCGGTGGGCCGTCCGGGGAACCGGACAGGCCGATCCGGGAGCGGACCGTGGCCGCGAGACCGTCCGGGAGGAGATCGCGGCGCAGCCAGCCCCGGTCGAGGAGATGGAGGAGCGCGCACTCCTCAAGGAGGCGGACCGGCCAGCCCGGTCCCGAGCCCGGTATCGCGCCCAACTCCCTCACCCGGGCCGCCAGTCCGGGGGCCTGGGCGTCGACCATACGGGCCGCCGTCTCCTCCCACAGCCCGTACCCCGCCTGTTCCGCGGCGGCCAGGCCGCCGCGGAACAGGTCGGTCAGACGCTGTTCGAGCTCCGCCGCGCCCGCGGTGATCCGGTCGGCGCGCCGCTCTGCTCGGCGACGCGCCGCCTCCGGATCAGCGGACGTGGCCCCAGATGCCGCGTCCGTCCTCGTCGTCCTCTCCGCTGCGCGCGTGCGGCGGCCGGACAGCCACTGCTCCGCCCAGTCCGGCGCCGCCCCGGACGGCACCGCGGCGTCGTCGCCCGCCCAGAGCAGGAGCAGCCCCAGCGCATGCTTGCACGGGAACTTCCTGCTCGGACAACTGCACTTGTAGGCAGGCCCGGAGGAGTCCGCCACGTCGATGATCGTCTGATACGGCTTGCTGCCACTTCCTTTGCACAGTCCCCACACCGTCCCCTCGTCCGAACTGCCAGCACTCGACCACGGCCCTGCCACGGCGAGTTTGCTTCCGGCTTTGCGCGACGCTGCGTCAGGTGCCAATGCCAGCACCTGCTCAGCCGTCCAGCGCACCCCCTGCTGAGTCATGTTCTGAAGGTAGATCCCACCACTGACAATTGGCTTGCGCGATCCAATTTCCGCAGGTCAGACTGGATTGTCAGTGGGGTGGTGCAGGGTGGTCATCAGATCCGAACCGGCCGAGCTGGAGGGGGACTCAGCCATGCCTGCGTCCGTTGGAACGACCACTGTCGACCCGAGCCACAACCAGTCCGCGCCCGCGAACACCCGTACAGGTGGTGAGAGCGCGCGCACGGGCGGTGACGTGCTCCGGGCGCACGCCGAGCACGCCTTCGCCGACGAACTGGCCGCGCTGGCCGCGCAGGACGACCGGCCCCGGCCGGCCCGCTGGAAGCTCTCGCCGTGGGCCGTCGCCACCTATCTGCTCGGTGGCACGCTCCCGGACGGCACGGTGATCACACCCAAGTACGTCGGGCCGCGCCGCATCGTCGAGGTCGCCGTCACCACCCTCGCCACCGACCGCGCCCTGCTGCTGCTCGGCGTGCCGGGCACCGCCAAGACCTGGGTGTCCGAGCATCTCGCGGCGGCCGTCAGCGGCGACTCCACCCTGCTCGTGCAGGGCACGGCGGGCACCCCGGAGGAGGCGATCCGGTACGGCTGGAACTACGCGCAGCTGCTGGCCCACGGCCCCAGCCGCGACGCGCTCGTGCCCAGCCCCGTCATGCGGGCCATGGCGGAGGGCATGACGGCCCGCGTCGAGGAGCTGACCCGTATCCCGGCCGACGTCCAGGACACACTGATCACGATCCTCTCCGAGAAGACGCTGCCGATACCGGAGTTGGGGCAGGAGACCCAGGCCGTCCGCGGCTTCAACCTCATCGCCACGGCCAACGACCGCGACCGCGGGGTGAACGACCTGTCGAGCGCGCTGCGCCGCCGTTTCAACACCGTGGTGCTGCCGCTGCCGGAGAGCGCCGACGCCGAGGTCGACATCGTCTCGCGCCGCGTCGACCAGATCGGCCGCTCCCTCGACCTGCCGGCCGTGCCCGACGGCGTCGACGAGATCCGCCGCGTCGTCACGGTCTTCCGTGAACTGCGCGACGGCGTCACGACGGACGGCCGTACGAAGCTGAAGTCGCCCAGCGGCACCCTGTCCACCGCCGAGGCGATCTCCGTCGTCACCGGTGGGCTCGCCCTCGCCGCCCACTTCGGCGACGGCGTCCTGCGCCCTTCCGACGTTGCCGCCGGCATCCTCGGCGCAGTCGTCCGCGACCCGGCCGCCGACCGCGTCGTCTGGCAGGAGTACCTGGAGGCGGTCGTCCGCGAACGCGACGGCTGGACCGACTTCTACCGCGCCTGCCGTGAGGTGAGCGCGTGAGGGGGTGGGGGGAGGCCGGGGACGTACGACCGCCCGGTGGTGGCCCGTTGCTGCTCGGGGTACGGCATCACGGGCCCGGGTCGGCGCGGGCGGTGCGGGCCGTGCTGGAGGCGGCTCGGCCCCGGGTCGTGCTGATCGAGGGGCCACCGGAGGCGGACGGACTGATCGCGCTGGCCGCCGACGAGGACATGCGGCCCCCGGTCGCGCTGCTCGCCCACGCGGTCGACGAACCCGGGCGGTCCTCCTTCTGGCCGTTCGCCGAGTTCTCCCCGGAGTGGGTGGCCGTCAAGTGGGCCCTCGCCCACGGTGTCCCGGCCCGCTTCATCGACCTGCCGGCCACCCACACGCTGGCCTGGGGGAGGGACGAGGAGACGGCGGCTGAGGAGGCGGTCCGGGGCGATCCGCTCGCCGCGCTCGCCGAAGCCGCCGGTTACGACGACGCCGAGCGATGGTGGGAGGACGTGGTCGAGCACCGGCGGACGGGCGGGGACGTCTTCGCGCCGTTCACCGTGCTGGAGGAGGCCATGGGCGCGCTCCGGGAGGTGTACGGGACCGGCGGGCGCGACCGGGATCCGGTGCGCGAGGCGTACATGCGCTTGCAACTGCGGTCCGCGCAGAAGGAGTTCGGGGACGACGGCGTGGCCGTGGTGTGCGGCGCCTGGCATGTGCCCGCGCTGCGGGAGAAGCCGACCGTGGCCGCCGACCGGGCGCTGCTGAAGGGGCTGCCCAAGGTCAGGACCGACATGACCTGGGTGCCATGGACCAACCGGAGGCTCGCCCGTGCCGGTGGCTACGGCGCGGGCATCGACTCGCCGGGCTGGTACGGGCATCTGTTCGGCGCGCCCGACCGTCCCGTGGAGCGCTGGCTGACCAAGGTGGCGGGCCTGCTGCGCGAGGAGGACCGGATCGTCTCCTCCGCCCATGTCATCGAGGCGGTACGGCTGGCCGAGACGCTCGCCGCGATGCGCGGGCGCCCGCTGCCGGGCCTCACCGAGACCACCGACGCCGTACGGGCGGTGATGTGCGACGGCTCGGACGTACCGCTGTCGCTGGTGCGGGACCGGCTGGTGGTCGGCGACGTCCTGGGGGAGGTGCCCGAGGCGGCGCCGGCGGTGCCCCTGCAGCGGGACCTCACCCGGCTCCAGCGGCGGCTGCGGCTCAAGCCGGAGGCGCTGGAGCGGGAGATGGAGCTTGACCTGCGCAGGGAGAACGACGCGGAGCGCAGCCGGCTGCTGCACCGGCTGCGGCTGCTCGGCGTCGAGTGGGGCGAGCCGACGGCCTCGCGCGGCAGCACGGGCACCTTCCGGGAGACCTGGCGGCTGCGCTGGGAGCCGGAGCTGTCGGTGCGGGTCGCCGAGGCCGGCGTCTGGGGGACCACCGTGCTCTCCGCGGCGACCGCCAAGGCCGAGGCTGACGCCGTCACGGCTCGCTCGCTCGCCGACATCACCGGCCTCGCCGAGCGCTGTCTCCTCGCCGAACTCCCCGCCGCCCTGCCCGTGGTGATGCGGGTGCTCGCCGACCGAGCCGCCCTCGACGCCGACGTCGGCCACCTCGCCCAGGCACTCCCGGCCCTCGTCCGCTCCCTCCGCTACGGCGACGTCCGCGCCACCGACACCCGCGCGCTGGCCGAGGTCGCCGCAGGCCTCGCGGAGCGCGTCTTCGTCGGGCTGCCGCCCGCGTGCGCCGCGCTCGACGCGGAGGCGGCACAGGAGATGCGCCGCCATGTGGACGCCGTGCACGGAGCGGTGGGCCTGCTAGGCGAGACCGGGGCGGGGACGGGGGAGGGTGTCGGGAAGGGGCAGGGCACCAGGGGCGGGCGTGGGATACGGGGCCGCTGGCACTCGGTGCTCCACGTCCTCTCCGGGCGGGACACGGTGCCGGGGGTGATCCGGGGGCGGGCCGTGCGACTCCTGCTGGACGACGGGGAGCTGGCGCAGGACGAGGCGGCGCGGCTCATGGGGCTCGTGCTGTCGCCGGGTACGGCACCGGCGGACGCGGCGGCGTGGATCGAGGGGTTCGTCGGCGGCGGCTCCGGCGGCGGGATGCTGCTCGTCCACGACGAACGGCTCCTCGGCCTGGTGGACGCCTGGCTCACCGGGGTGCCGGGGGACGCGTTCACGGACGTACTGCCGCTGCTGCGGCGGACGTTCTCGGCGTACGAGGCGGGTGTGCGGCGGACGCTCGGCGAGCTGGTGCGGCGCGGGCCGGGGCGAAGGGCGAGTGCGGCGGGCGTCGGGTCCGGCGGCATACCCGGCTTCGCCGACGACCTCGACGGCGACCGCGCGGACGCGGTGCTGCCGGTGGTGCGGCTGCTGCTGGGCCTGGACGGCGACGGACCGGAGGGTGACCGGCGGACGGCCGTCGATGACAACGACCTTGTGGGGGTGGCGGGATGACGACCGACGGACTGCGATCGCGTGAGTCGGGGCGGGCCGGCGAGGCGATGGACGCCGGGGGCGGGCCGGTGCGTGGACGTGTGGCGCGGCCGGGCGACCGCCCGAAGACCGTGACGGTGATGCCCCTCTGGGCCCGGCCTCGGGCGGGGGTGCGCGGATGACGACGCGGGTGGAGACGGTGGCGGAGACGGACGCGGGCGGGGACGCCGACGAGCGGCTGCGGCGCTGGCGGCTGGTGCTCGGCGGGGACGCGGCGGACGGCACCGGGTGCGCGCTCGGCGGGCGGGACGCGGCGATGGACCAGGCGCTGGGCGCGCTGTACGGGAACGGGAAGGGGGGCAAGTCGCGGGCGGGACAGGACCGTTCGGCGGGGCTCGGGGCGTCGGCGCCGTCCGTCGCGCGATGGCTGGGCGACATCCGGACGTACTTCCCCTCCTCCGTCGTCCAGGTCATGCAACGGGACGCCATCGACCGGCTCGGGCTCTCCGCGCTGCTCCTGGAGCCGGAGATGCTGGAGGCGGTGGAGGCGGACGTCCACCTCGTCGGCACCCTGCTCTCCCTCAACAAGGCGATGCCGGAGACGACGAAGGAGACCGCGCGAGCCGTCGTACGGAAGGTCGTCGAGGACCTGGAGAAACGGCTCGCGACCCGCACCCGCGCCACCCTCACCGGCGCCCTCGACCGCAGCGCCCGCGTCAACCGGCCGCGCCACCACGACATCGACTGGAACCGCACGATCGCGGCCAACCTCAAGAACTATCTGCCGGAGTACCGGACGGTCGTGCCCGAGCGGCTCATCGGGTACGGGCGGGCCTCGCAGTCGGTGAAGAAGGAGGTCGTCCTCTGTATCGACCAGTCGGGGTCGATGGCGGCGTCCGTGGTCTACGCGTCCGTGTTCGGGGCGGTGCTGGCGTCCATGCGGTCGATCAACACCCGGCTCGTCGTCTTCGACACGGCGGTCGTCGACCTCACCGACCAGCTCGACGACCCGGTCGACGTCCTCTTCGGCACCCAGCTCGGCGGCGGCACGGACATCAACCGGGCGCTCGCGTACTGCCAGTCGCAGATCACCCGGCCCGCGGACACCGTGGTCGTGCTGATCAGCGACCTCTACGAGGGCGGGATACGGGACGAGATGCTGAAGCGGGTGGCGGCGATGAAGGCGTCGGGGGTGCAGTTCGTGACGTTGCTCGCGCTCTCCGACGAAGGGGCGCCGGCGTACGACCGCGAGCACGCGGCGGCCCTCGCGGCGCTCGGCGCACCGGCGTTCGCCTGCACGCCCGACCTCTTCCCGGAGGTGATGGCGGCGGCGATCGAGAAGCGGCCGTTGCCGATACCGGACCGGGTGTGAAGGGGCGGGTGTGCAGGGGCAGGTGTGACGGACCGGGTGCGAAGGGGCGGGTGGAGGAGGCGTGTTCGGGCGCGGCGCGGATTGCCGTGCCCCTGCCCCTGCCCCTGACCGCGACCGCGACCGCGTCGGCAGTCGGCTACCGGACAGGGCAGGTTGAAAAGGGGAGATGACCGCGCATCGGTGACGTGGGGCTTGCGCGACGGCGGGAGTCCCGTGCGAGGATCGGCAACGCTTCACACCCTTCACACGGGTGTTCGCATCTCGCGCATCCTCACCCCGTACTCCGCCGTTCCGTCGCACGGGAGGGTTCTCCCCGTCTTGCCCGCCCTGACCCCAGCCGCCGCGCTTCCCGGTGCCGGTGCCGTCCTGCGCGTGGTGCGCGTGGCCGCCGGGCGCCGTTCGCTGCGCGTGGCGCTGTTGGTGGGCGGACTGTTCGTGCTGGGCGTCCTGTGCGGGACGCGCGCGAACGCGGCGGAGGGCACACCGACCTCGTCACCGCTCCTGCCCGCCGTCACCGACACGGCCACCGGAGTCACCGGCGTCGTACCTACGGTCGCCGGGGACATCGTGCGACCGGTCAAGGAGAACGTCGTGCGACCGGTCAAGGAGAACGTCGTACGTCCGGTCAAGGGGAACGTCGTACGTCCGGTCAAGGGGAACGTCGTACGTCCGGTCAAGGAGGACGTCGTACGTCCGGTGACCGAGAAGGTCGTGCGGCCGGTCACCGAGCATGTCGTCGTGCCGGTCGGGGATCTCGTGGAGTCGGTGACCGAGGGGCTCGGTGGGGTGTCCTCGCAGCTTCCGCCGGTGAGCGGATTGCCGTCGCTGCCCGAGGTGCCGGGGCTGCCGCAGTTGCCGGAAATGCCCGGGTGGAACACCTCGCCGGTGGAGACGCCGCCCGTGGTGGCGACGCCGCTGGAGCCGGGGCGGGCGGAGGCCGAGAGGCCGGGCCCGCCCGTGGACGGCGACGGCCGACGCGACGGTGAGCGGGCTTCCGGGCCGGCCGCCGAAACGTATGGGCCGTATGCCGTGGACGGCGGTGCGGCGCCGGTCGTATCGGCCCCGCGGCGGGACTCAGGCGTCGGAGGCCCGTCCGTCTTACGGGTGCCCGCGCGGCAGAACCCCCACGGTCTTCCGACCGGCGCCCTCGGCCGCCACTCCGCCGTCGACAACAACGGGCCCCGGCACGCCGAGCCGCACGCCGTGGCCTCCTTCGACCGGGCGCCGCTGAGCGTCCTGCTCGGCACTCCCGTGGCCGACGTCCCGGACGGAACCCGGGACCGCCACCGGGACATCCCGGAGTTCCCCGGCTGACACCCGTCCCTCCGACCCCGCCGAACTGTCGCGCGGGGGTGGGACAGGCCTGCCCGCCGTCCGGCTGCGCCTCCCTCATACAGAGGCGCTGCTCGCGGAGGCCCGACCCCAGCAGCTTCCGAGTGCCGGAGCCGCGCCCCCGGCCCCCGAAGAACTCCCCCGAAGAACTCCCTCAAAGAACTCCACCCGCAGGAACACCACCCGCATCCCCCAAGGAACTGACGCGCGCATGAACAACAACCCCCGCCGTTCCCCCGTGCCGGCCGTCGTGCACGCCGCTCGTGGGCCCTGACCCCGGGAGCGGTGCAGGACAGCCGACCCATCGGTGGAAACCCGGACGGCCGAAGCCGTCGGCCTGGTCCGGGTGGATGCCGGGGGTGGTGGCGGGTGGTCCCCCATGGGGAGGGGATCACCCGTCGAGGGGCCCTTCGGAGTGGGTGAAGGGCCTCGGAGGGACCTCACCGGACGTACCCCCGTCCGGTGAGGTCCCGCACGCGCGGCACGCGGTGCCAGTGAGGGCGGCATCATGTGACAGGTATCACCGCTCAGGTGTGACCCGCGATTTAGGGGCCTCCGGGAAGCAGCGATAACCTGCGAGACGGACATGCCGCGCGCTCGGACACCGTGTGCGCCTCCCTTGTGACTCTCGGCGGACGTCACGTTGCCCTTCGCGGCACGCCCACGCATCCAACGAACCGCGATCACTGATAGGGACGGAAGCGCGTGGACCTGTTCGAGTACCAGGCGAGGGACCTCTTCGCCAAGCACGGTGTACCGGTGCTGGCCGGTGAAGTCATCGACACGCCTGAGGCGGCGCGCGAGATCACCGAGCGGCTGGGCGGCAAGTCTGTCGTCAAGGCTCAGGTGAAGGTCGGTGGTCGAGGCAAGGCCGGCGGCGTCAAGCTCGCCGCCACCCCGGACGAGGCTGTCGCCCGTTCGACGGACATTCTCGGGATGGACATCAAGGGCCACACGGTCCACAAGGTGATGATCGCCGAGACCGCTCCGGAAATCGTCGAGGAGTACTACGTCTCCTACCTCCTCGACCGCACCAACCGCACCTTCCTCTCCATCGCCTCCGTCGAGGGCGGCATGGAGATCGAGGAGGTGGCGGCCACCCGCCCCGAGGCCGTCGCCAAGACGCCCATCGACGCCAACGTGGGGGTGACCCCCGAGATCGCGCGCGGCATCGTCGAGGCCGCGAACTTCCCGGCCGAGGTCGCCGACAAGGTCGCCGACATCCTCGTCACCCTGTGGAAGACCTTCATCGAGGAGGACGCCCTTCTCGTCGAGGTCAACCCGTTGGCGAAGGTCGCCTCCGGCGATGTCCTGGCCCTCGACGGCAAGGTCTCCCTGGACGAGAACGCGGACTTCCGCCACCCCGACCACGAGGAGCTCGTCGACCACGCCGCCGCGAACCCCCTTGAGGCCGCCGCCAAGGAGAAGAACCTCAACTACGTCAAGCTCGACGGTGAGGTCGGCATCATCGGCAACGGCGCGGGTCTCGTCATGAGCACCCTCGACGTCGTCGCGTACGCCGGTGAGAACCACGGTGGCGTCAAGCCGGCCAACTTCCTCGACATCGGCGGTGGCGCCTCCGCCGCCGTCATGGCGAACGGCCTGGAGATCATCCTCGGCGACCCCGACGTCAAGTCGGTCTTCGTCAACGTCTTCGGTGGCATCACCGCCTGTGACGAGGTCGCCAACGGCATCGTGCAGGCGCTGCAGCTGCTCGCCGACAAGGGCGAGGAAGTCACCAAGCCGCTGGTCGTCCGGCTGGACGGCAACAACGCCGAGCTGGGTCGCAAGATCCTCTCCGACGCCAACCACCCGCTGGTCCAGCGCGTGGACACCATGGACGGCGCGGCCGACAAGGCCGCCGAGCTCGCGGCTGCGAAGTAAGGGACGAGGGAAACAACCGCCATGGCTATCTTCCTCAACAAGGACAGCAAGGTCATCGTCCAGGGCATGACCGGTGCCACGGGCATGAAGCACACCAAGCTCATGCTGGCCGACGGCACGAACATCGTCGGTGGCGTCAACCCGCGCAAGGCGGGCACGTCCGTCGACGTCGACGGTACCGAGATCCCGGTCTTCGGCACCGTCGCCGAGGCGATCGAGAAGACGGGCGCCAACGTATCCGTCCTCTTCGTACCGCCGGCCTTCGCCAAGGCCGCCGTCGTCGAGGCCATCGACGCCGAGATCCCGCTCGCGGTCGTCATCACCGAGGGCATCGCGGTCCACGACTCGGCCGCTTTCTACGCGTACGCGGTCTCGCAGGGCAACAAGACGCGCATCATCGGTCCGAACTGCCCGGGTCTGATCACTCCCGGTCAGTCGAACGCCGGCATCATCCCCGGTGACATCACCAAGCCGGGCCGTATCGGTCTCGTCTCGAAGTCCGGCACGCTGACGTACCAGATGATGTACGAGCTGCGGGACATCGGCTTCTCGTCGGCCGTCGGTATCGGTGGCGACCCCGTCATCGGCACCACGCACATCGACGCGCTCGCCGCGTTCGAGGCCGACCCCGACACCGACCTGATCGTGATGATCGGTGAGATCGGTGGCGACGCGGAGGAGCGGGCCGCGGACTTCATCGCGAAGAACGTGAAGAAGCCGGTCGTCGGTTACGTCGCCGGGTTCACCGCGCCCGAGGGCAAGACCATGGGCCACGCCGGTGCCATCGTCTCCGGGTCCTCCGGTACGGCCGCCGCGAAGAAGGAGGCCCTTGAGGCCGCCGGTGTCAAGGTCGGCAAGACGCCCACCGAGACGGCGAAGCTCGCGCGCGAGATCCTCAACGGCTGATCTCTTCAGCTCTGCTGAGCCTTTGCGGGCCCGCACCCCTGACCGGGGTGCGGGCCCGCTGGCGTTCTCGGGGGTACGGGGTTGGGGGCGCGCGGTGGCCTGTGGGGACCCTCCGCAGGGGCGCAGCCATGCAGGACTGTCGGCTCAGTGGGCCTCCGGGTGGAGGCGTTCCGGGCCTGCGGCTGTCGCCGATCTGAGTTTGGCGCGGAGTTTCTGTTCGGTCCTGGAGAGGGGGCCGGGGGCCGCCTTCGGGGGGACGCCCTGGACGGGGGCGCCCGGGGGGACCGGGGGTTCGTAGTGGTCGGGGGCGGTGTGGAGAGTGAGGGCGGTGGTGGTGAGGAGGAGGGTGGTGAAGGCGATGGCGGCGTGGATCCAGCGGCGGGCGCGCAGGTCGGCGCGGGCCCGGAGGGCGGGGGGTTTCGTGGGTCCCGGGCGGACGCCGGAGGGGAGTGTGGCCAGGAGACGGTTGAGGTCGTCGGGGGCGACCGGCTCCGGGAGGCGTGCGGTGACGGTCGCGCGGGCGTAGAGGAGACGGCCCGCGGCGGCCGGTGTGCTGGCCTCCGTCTCGGCGGCCGTGTCGGGGAGATCGAGGCCGACACCGTCGTAGAGGAGCAGGGTGCGGCGGTACGGGGGCGGCAGTTCCAGCAGCGCGGTCAGCAGGGCGCGGCCGGTGGGGTCGGTCGGCTGGGGTTCGGGCTGTTGCCGGGGGCGCAGCCGGTGCCAGGGGGAGAGGGCGTAGTCGTGGGCGGCGGCCCGCACCCAGCCCGCCGGGTCGCGGTCGACGGCCACCTCGGGCCAGCGGTGCCAGGCGAGTTGGAAGGCGCGCTCCACCGCCTCGCGCGCGAGACGGCGTCGTCCGGTGAGCAGATAGGTCTGCTGGACGAGGGTGGGGGCGCAGTACGCGTAGAGGGCGTCGAAGGCCTGAGCGGGGGTCAGGGGGTCCGGGGGGCGTGGTGGGGCCGGATCGTCGGCGCCGGGGGCGGGGCCGGCGTCCGTGCCGGGGCCGGCGTCCGTGCCGGGGGGCTGCTGATACCACTCGGTCCCGCTTTCGGCCCCCGTCCCGGCCTGGGCCCCCGTCCCGGGCCCGGTCACCGGATCGCCTCCCGCCGTAGCGACCTCTGTCGGAGCAACCCTCGTACGAAAAAGCACATAAGCACATATTGGGCGACACGTGCATGAATCCATCGTTACGCCGGTAAAGCGCGTGTCGTTGGGAGCATGGCCGACGTGACCCACGCGACCGACCCGAACGAGCCGAACCAGCCGACCGCCGGGCGGGGCCCGTACCCCGCCGACCACGGCCGGCAGGCCTTCCCCACAGCGGCCGGGGCGCCCATGAGGCCCATGGCGCCGACGGCCTCCCTGTACACGTCGTCGCCGCGGTCTCCACTGTCGCCGCTGCTCAGGCGGGCGCGCCGACGGTCGTCCAAGCTCGTCGCCGGGGTGCTGGGCGGGGCCCTGGCGGCGGGGCTCGGGGTCGGGGCGTTCGTCGCCCTGGTGACGATGCTGTGGATCAGTTCGCCGTACCCGGACAGCGGGCCCGGTGGGGCGCTGCACGTGGCGGCGGCGCTGTGGCTGCTCTCGCACGGCGTGGAACTCGTCCGCACCGACACGCTCTCCGGCGTCCCCGCCCCGGTCGGCCTCGTCCCCCTCTTCCTGCTCGCCCTGCCGGCGGTGCTGCTGCACCGGTCGGCCCGGGACCACGCGGGCGACGGCTCCGGGGTGAGCGCCCGCGCGATGTGGGCCGGGCTCGTCATCGGTTACGCGGCGGTCGGCGCGGTGGTCACCCTGTACGCCTCGGGCGGCGTGCTGCGACCTCGGTGGTTGTGGGCCGCGCTGTGTGTACCGCTGCTGGCGGCGCTCGCGGCGGGTACGGGGGTGTGGGCGGGGCGCGGGCGCCCCCGGCTGCCCCTGCCCGCGCTCCTCGGGGGCGCCCCGGAGACGGTGTGGCGACGCCATCTCGTGGCCGCCGCCGGACGGGCCGCCGCGGCGGGGGTGCTCATGCTGGCCGGCGGTGGCGCGCTGCTGGTGGCCGTGTCCCTGGTCTGGCACGGCGGCGCGGCCCGCGACTCCTTCCTCCAGCTCACCGAGGCGCTGTCCGGGCGGTTCGCCGTACTGCTGCTCTGCCTCGCCCTCGTGCCGAACGCGGCGCTGTGGGCGGCGGCGTACGGGCTCGGCCCCGGGTTCGTGCTGGGCGCCGGGCACACCGTCGCGCCGCTGGACTCGGCGGCTCAGGGCATGGCCGTCCTCCTGCCCCCGTTTCCGCTGCTCGCGGCCGTCCCGGAGGGCGGGGGCGCGCCGGTGTACTGGGCGGTGGGCGCGGTGCCGCTGGCGGCGGGGATGACGGTCGGGTGGTTCGTCGCGGCGCGGGCGGCGGGTGACCGGGTGGCGCCGTGGCCGGCGGGGCGGACGGTCGGCGCGGCCCTCCTCGCGGCGCTCCTGTGTGCCATGGCCTTCGCCCTTCTCGCCCTCCTCTCCGGCGGGCCCCTCGGCACCGCCGCCCTCGCCGATTTCGGACCGGTGTGGTGGCAGGCGGGCGGCGCGACCTGGGCGTGGGTGAGCGCGGTGGGGGTGCCGGTGGCGCTGGCGGCGCGCTGGGGACGGGTCCGGGCGCGGAATCGGGTCCGGCTTCAGGGGCGGGTTCGGCTTCAGGGTCGGGTTCGGGCTCAGGGTCGGGTACGGGCTCAGGTTCGGAAGGGAGCGGATGGGGGCGGGCGGACGAACACGGCCGGGGTGCCTGGGCAGGGGCGGCGGTCGGGGGCGCCCGCAGGTGAGGAGGCCGGTCGGCGGCGGAAGAGGTCGATCGTGGCCAGGGTCTTCCGGCGCGAGGTGAAGGGGGACGCGAGTGGGGAGGCCTCGGCAGGCCCGAGGGCGACCGCCGCCGTGTCCGTGCCGGGCGGCTCGGGCGGGCAGGGGGCTACGTCGGGGCGCACGTCGGGTGGACCCAGAACGGGGCCCCGAGCCACCGAGCGCCCGAAGACGACCTCGGCATCGACAGCGACCTCAGCCTCGACCCCGACTCCAACCCCGACCACCGTGGCGCAGTCTCCGCCCGCCCCGAGCGCCCCGAGTGCCCCGAAACGCACACGCCGTTTCCCGGCCTGGCTCTCCGGAGCGAAGCGAGGCCCGGCCGGCCGTCCCGACCATCCAACTCCGGCGGCCTCCGGGGACCCCACATCCACATCCACATCCACGTCCACGTCCACCGATACCGCCGCCGTCAGCACCAGTGCCAGTACCGCTTCCGGGCCAAGCACCGGCCCCGACCCCACCGACGCCCTTGCCCCGTACGACGCCCTCGACCCGTACGCCTACAAGTCCGCCGCGACCGCTCCCACACCCCCGCCCCGCTGGGACACGGGCTCCCGTGCGGCCCGCTGGGCGGCCTTGCGTGAGGCGGCCTCGACGGACGAGCGACCCGAACACCATCCCTCGCGCCCCGGCACGGGCCCCGCCCCCACCTCGGCCCACGGCCCCGAAGTCACTCCCGACTCCAGCCCTGACTCCAGCCCCGGCGAAGCCCCCTGATGGTGTGAAGGCGCCGCAGGCTACTGCGCGCCCAGGATCTCCCGGAGCGGGCCCTCGGGGAGGAGGTCCTTGCAGGACTTCGCGGAGACGGTGGTGAGGGAGTCGTTGACGCAGGTGTAGTAGTCGCGGTAGACGAACTGGGCCGTGAAGGTGATCGCGACGATGGCCAGGGCGATCGTGGAGGTCACCAGGCCGCTGATGGCCGCCGTCCGCTGCGGGCGACCGCCCGGCTCGGGCGCCGCCGACCGGGACGGGTCCGGCGTCTGCGGCTTGGCCCGCAGCGCGCTGACGGCCCAGTACACGGCCAGCGAGCCGAGCAGCAGCGCGACGTACGGCCAGGCGAAGAGGGCGAAGAAGAAGGCCCACATACCGCAGAGCAGTGAGTACCGCGCACGGCGCTGGGCGGGATCCGTCGGGTCCCAGCGCAGCCCGCCCCCGGGACCGCCCCCGGAACCCTGGCCGGAACCACCCGGCCCACCCGCTCCTCCAGGCCCGCCCTGGCCACCGGGACGCTCACCGAAGGGTCCGCCGGAGGAGCGGCCGGGCTGCCGGTCGCTCCACTGACTGCCCCACGGCGAGTGACCACCACCGCGACCCGCTCCGTCGTCGGAACCCTGGCCGTCGGGCCGGCGCGGCTGCCACGGCCGGTCGGGCGTGCCCTCGGGCGGCGGGGCGAACGGATTGTCGTCCGAAGAGCCCGCGCTCCGGCCCCCTCCGGGCTGTCCGGGCTGCCCGGACTGCTCGGGGGCGTCCTCGCTCTCGCGCGGAGGCGTGGGCGAGGAACTCCGCTCGCGCAGCAGGAGCGAAGGAATGCGGAGGCTGCGGTCCGGCATCAGGAGTGCGTCTTCCCCTTGGTGAATACGGCGGTGAACAACGGAGGTGATTACAGCAGTGACTAAGGCAGTGACTAAGGCGGTGAAATCTACTGGTGGCGCATGAGCTGTCACTCCGTGAACGCCCCGCGTACCGACCGCGTTCCCGAGCCCACTCCTCGCAGACGCTACCTTCCGGCCACGCCCCCGTCCCACGGGGGCCGTCCGGTGTGCCGGTATCGTTGCTGACGGTCGGCCGCTTCGTAGACTTCCCCGTATCGGGGGACGCGAAGCATTCGTATGAACATACAAGTGAACCCCTCGTCAGTACCCGTAGATCAGTACCCGTACCCGTAGAAAGGGCCCCACCGTGGCCGCCAAGCCCGTGGCCAAGCGCCTCGTCGTGCTGGTCTCCGGATCCGGCACCAACCTCCAGGCGCTGCTGGACGGCATCGAGACCACCGGCGTCGAGGCCTACGGCGCCGAGATCGTGGCCGTCGGAGCCGACCGCGGTGGCATCGAGGGGCTCGCCCGTGCCGAGCGCGCCGGACTGCCGACCTTCGTCTGCCGGGTCAAGGACCACGAGACACGTGACGAGTGGGACGCGGCGCTCGCCGAGGCCGTCGACGCGTACGAGCCCGATCTCGTCGTCTCCGCCGGGTTCATGAAGATCGTGGGCAAGGAGTTCCTGGCCCGGTTCGGCGGGCGGTTCGTCAACACCCACCCGGCGCTCCTCCCCAGTTTCCCGGGGGCCCACGGGGTGCGGGACGCGCTCGCGTACGGCGCCCGGGTCACCGGCTGCACCGTCCACTTCGTCGACGACGGCGTCGACACCGGGCCGATCATCGCGCAGGGCGTGGTGGAGGTCCGGGACGAGGACGACGAGAGCGCTCTGCACGAGCGCATCAAGGAAGTCGAGCGAAGGCTGCTCGTCGATGTCGTGGGGCGGCTCGCCCGCAACGGCTATCGCATTGAGGGACGAAAGGTAGTTATCCAGTGACCGCCGACACCAACAAGCGGCCCCTTCGCCGGGCGCTCGTCAGCGTCTACGACAAGACCGGGCTGGAGGAGCTCGCGCGCGGGCTGCACGCGGCCGGTGTCGAGCTGGTCTCCACCGGCTCCACGGCCGCGAGGATCGCCGCCGCCGATGTCCCCGTCACCAAGGTCGAGGAGCTGACCGGCTTCCCCGAGTGCCTGGACGGCCGGGTCAAGACCCTGCACCCCAAGGTGCACGCGGGCATCCTCGCCGACCTGCGCCTGGACAGCCACCGGCAGCAGCTCGACGAACTGGGCGTGGCCCCCTTCGACCTCGTCGTCGTCAACCTGTACCCGTTCCGCGAGACGGTCGCCTCGGGGGCCACCCCGGACGAGTGCGTCGAGCAGATCGACATCGGCGGGCCGTCGATGGTCCGCGCCGCGGCGAAGAACCACCCGTCGGTGGCCGTCGTCACCAGCCCGGCCCGGTACGCCGATGTCCTGAAGGCCGTCCAGGACGGCGGTTTCGACCTCGCCACCCGCAAGCGGCTCGCGGCCGAGGCCTTCCAGCACACGGCCGCGTACGACGTCGCCGTGGCCTCCTGGTTCGCGTCCTCGTACGCCCCCGTCGACGAGTCGCGGTTCCCCGACTTC
Organism: Streptomyces phaeolivaceus; assembly: GCF_009184865.1. NCBI lineage: Bacteria > Bacillati > Actinomycetota > Actinomycetes > Kitasatosporales > Streptomycetaceae > Streptomyces > Streptomyces phaeolivaceus. The sequence continues at coordinate 6,736,677 of NZ_CP045096.1, forward strand.
CTCGGGGCGACCTGGGAGCGCGCGCACACCCTGCGGTACGGCGAGAACCCGCACCAGCCCGCCGCGCTGTACGTCTCCGGGAGCGGCGGTCTCGCCGAGGCCGAGCAGCTGCACGGCAAGGAGATGTCGTACAACAACTACACGGACACGGACGCCGCCCGCCGTGCCGCGTACGACCACGACGAGCCGGCCGTCGCGATCATCAAGCACGCGAACCCGTGCGGGATCGCCGTCGGCGCGGATGTCGCCGAGGCGCACCGCAAGGCGCACGCGTGCGACCCGCTGTCGGCGTACGGCGGTGTGATCGCCGTCAACCGGCCGGTCAGCAAGGAGATGGCGGAGCAGGTAGCCGAGATCTTCACCGAGGTCATCGTCGCGCCCGACTACGAGGAGGGGGCCCTGGAGGCCCTCGCCAAGAAGAAGAACATCCGGGTGCTGAAGGCCCCGGGCGCGCCCGGCGCGCCGGGCGAGCTCAAGCCCGTCGACGGTGGCGCGCTCCTCCAGGTGACCGACCGGCTCCAGGCCGACGGCGACGACCCCGCGCACTGGACCCTCGCGACCGGGGACGCGCTCTCCGCCGACGAGCTCGCCGAGCTGTCCTTCGCCTGGAAGGCCTGCCGGGCCGTCAAGTCCAACGCGATCCTCCTCGCCAAGAGCGGCGCCTCCGTCGGCGTCGGCATGGGGCAGGTCAACCGTGTCGACTCCGCGAAGCTCGCCGTCGAGCGCGCCGGTGAGGAGCGCGCGCGGGGCGCGTACGCCGCCTCCGACGCGTTCTTCCCCTTCCCGGACGCGCTGGAGATCCTCACCGCGGCCGGCGTCAAGGCCGTCGTGCAGCCGGGCGGTTCGGTCCGTGACGAGCTGGTCGTCGAGGCCGCGCGGAAGGCCGGCGTGACGATGTACTTCACGGGGACGCGGCACTTCTTCCACTGAGCCGCGCCACTGAGCCGCGCCACTGATCCCGTACGGAGTTCGTACGCGTGAACTCCGTACGGGTCCGAGGTCCGTACGGGGTCGGGGGCGGGCCGCGTTCTACGTCGTGGCGCGCAGTGCCGCCCAGGTGTTGGGGCCGACCTGGCCGTCGACCTCCAGTCCCTTCGCCCTCTGGAACCGCTTGACCGCCGACTCGGTGTTCTTGCCGAACTTGCCGTCCACGCCCGTGCCGCCGACGCTGTAGCCGCGCCGGTCGAGCATGCACTGCACCTGTACGACGCGCTGGCCCTCGTCGCCGCGGTCGGTGAGTTCGGTGCCGGAGTAGTAGGTGCACTGGGAGATCCAGGCCGGGGTGGCGGGTCTCGTCGCGGCCTCGGTGGGCGTGGGCGTGGGGGTGGGGGACGTGGCCGGGGCGCTGTCGGACGGGGAGGCGGTGGCGCCGCTGGGCGTGGCGTCGGCCGTGTCCCGCGTGGGTTCGGCGGACGGGCTGTCCTCGGCCTCCTTCTTCTCCTTGTCGGCGGAGGGCGAGGGCGACTCCGAGGACCCCGGCAGCGGGCCCGCCGCCTCCCCGTCGGGCGCCGTCGTGGCACCGGCCGTCGGCCCGGCGGACACGGACTCCTCGGCTGCCGGGCGCGTCGCGAAGTACGCCCCCATCCCCACCGCGCACACCGCCAGCACGGCCACGACGACGAAGTACGGCGCCCTCCGCCGCCGGGATCCCAAGGCCACGGGGACGGTCCCCCGCCCCTCACCTGCGGCCACCGGCACCCCATGGCCCACGGCAGCCCGCGTGGGCGGGCCGTACGCCCCGGCCGGGGGCACGGGCATCCCATAGGCCCCCGGTGCGACGGACCCGCCGTAGACCCCGGGCGGAGTGGGCGCGCCGTACGTGCCGGGGGGCGTGGGCGCGCCGTACATCCCGGGTGGCGCGGAGGCCCCCGGTGGTGTCGGCGCTCCGTAGACCCCCGGCGGCGAGGGCACTCCCCGCGCGCCCGCTGCCGGCGGTGTGGCCGGGGGCGTGGCCGGATCGTGGTGGTGGCTCGTCTCGACGGCCGTGGCGTCGGTCAGGGCGGTGTACGCCTCATGGCGGGTGCGGAGGCGGGCGTCGAGGGAGGCGGGCCAGGGGCGGTCGGTGTCGGTGGCGGCCTCGACGAGCTGTGCCGGGGTGGGGCGGTCCGTCGGGTTCTTGGTGAGACAGGTGGTGAGGAGGGCGGCCAAGGCCGGGTCCGCCGAGGCCAGTTCGGACATCAGGGCCCGCTTGGGCTCCTCGAAGGCGACCCGGTGCATCACATCGACCCCGGTGCCGTCACCGAAGGGCGCGTGGCCGGTGACGGCGTACACCAGGGTCCCGGCGAGGGAGAACACGTCCGACGCGGAGTCGCAGCGGCCGTCGTGGAGATACTCGGGCGACATGTACGCGGGCGTGCCCACCCGGCTTCCGGTCGTCGTGATCGCGCTGCTGTCCACGGCCTGCGAGATACCGAAGTCGATGACGTGGACGCTGTCGCGCGCGAGCAGGACGTTGGACGGTTTGAGGTCGCGGTGGACCACCCCGGCCTCGGCGAGGGCGGCCAGCGCCCGGCCCAGTTCGCCGATCAGCCGCCAGGCTCCCGAGGGCGGCAGCGTGCCGCAGTCGCGCACCGCGTCGGAGAGGTTGAGTCCCGGCAGATACTCCGTGGCCATCCAGAGCAGTTCGCGCCCGTACTCGTCCTCGGGTTCGAAACCGGTGCCGAGCAGACGGGGTGCGTACGGCGTGCGGACCCGGTCGTGCACCCCCGCCTCCCGCTGGAACCGGCGCCGGAACTCGGTGTCCTCCGCGTACTCCGGCCGGATCACCTTCACCGCGGCGAGCCCCGGGCCGCCGTCGGCGTGCCGCGCCAGATACACCCGGCCCATCCCGCCGCTGCCGAGCAGCCCCAGCGGTACGTACGGTCCGAGGCGCCGGGGGTCCGACGGCCTCAGCGGGGTCGCGCCCGCCCGCTCCAGCGCGGTGGCGTCCGGGGCGGGGGAGTGCGGCGGCGGTGCGGGCCGCTCGTCTGACATGGGTCCCCCGGGTGGTGTTCTCTCTGGTCGTGCGTCGCCTCAACCGTCCCATGGGCAACGCGAGTTGAGAGAGAGTACCGCGCGGGCGGAGCCGGGCACGGCACGCCGAAGGGCCGTACCCCGCAGGTGGGGTACGGCCCTTCGTGGCGCTCGGCGGCCTGCCTCGGTGACGCGGCCGGTCTCGGTGACGCGGGCGGCCCCAGTGACGCAGCCTGGCTCAGTAACGCGGGCGGTTGAACCACGCCTTGCCGTTCGCGTTGCCGACGAAGACGGCTATCAGGATGCCCAGGACCAGGTGGACCAGGCCGATCAGGAAGAACGGGAAGACGCCGAGGACGGCGGTGATGATGCCGAAGACCAGGGCGGCGACGCGTACGCCGTTGCCACCGGACTTGAACTTCACCGCCAGCATGATCGCGTAGACCAGCCAGGCGACCGCGAAGATCGCGATCGCCACCATCTGGCCGGTGGGGATGTTGCCGAGCGCCTCCGCGAGAGCCGGGTCCTCGGTGCTGTCGCTGGCCGCGGCCACACCGATCGCGCCGATGCCGTACAGCAGCACACCGATCACCTGGAGGCCGACGATGACCCAGAGCATGATGCGGGCCGCGTTGACCGTGCTGGGTATGGTCTCGGGCGCGTTCGGGTAACCGCCGTAGCCCTGCGAGACCGGCGGGGCGGCCGGGTAGCCGCCGTAGCCCGGCTGCTGGGGCGGGGTCTGCTGCGGGTAGCCGTAGGGCTGGGCGGGCGGCTGCTGCTGGGGCTGGCCGTACGGGTTGTTCGGGTCGCCGAAACTCATGGCGGGGTTTCCTCCGTTGCCTGGTGCGGGGACGCGCGGCACGGTTCGGAGGAATGCCCTGAGTCTTCTGAAATGGTCACGCCCCCCGGCAGTGCCCGCGGCACTGTGTCCCAATCGTTTTATATGCCCGTCCGGATGTCCAGGGAGATTCAGCGGGTGTTGTGCAAGTGCAACACATCCGATCTTGTGGGAAGGGGTGGGCGGGCGTCCGCCAGGTGACCGGATTGGAACCCGGTGCCGGTCATCCGCGAAGATTGGGGCCATGAGCGCCCAGATTCTCGATGGCAAGGCCACCGCAGCCGCGATCAAGTCCGATCTGACCGCCCGCGTGGCGGTGCTGAAGGAGAAGGGCGTCACGCCCGGACTCGGCACGATCCTGGTCGGTGAGGACCCCGGCAGTCAGAAGTACGTCGCGGGCAAACACCGCGACTGCGCGCAGGTCGGCATCGCCTCCATCCAGCGTGAACTGCCCGCGACCGCCACCCAGGAGGAGATCGAGGCGGTGGTGCGGGAGCTGAACGAGGACCCCGCGTGCACCGGTTACATCGTGCAGCTGCCGCTGCCCAAGGGCATCGACGAGAACCGCATCCTCGAACTGATGGACCCCGACAAGGACGCGGACGGACTGCACCCGATGAACCTCGGGCGCCTCGTCCTCAACGAGCCCGCGCCGCTGCCCTGCACCCCGAACGGTGTCCTCACCCTCCTGCGTCGGTACGGCGTCGAGATCAAGGGCGCCGAGGTCGTGGTCGTCGGCCGCGGTGTCACCATCGGCCGCCCGATGCCGCTGCTGCTCACCCGGCGCAGCGAGAACGCCACGGTGACCCAGTGCCACACCGGTACGCGTGATCTGGCCGCGCACCTCAGGAAGGCGGACATCATCGTCGCGGCGGCCGGCTCCGCCCACCTGATCCGGCCCGAGGACGTGAAGCCGGGCGCCGCCGTCCTCGACGTCGGTGTCTCCCGCTCCGCCGAGGGCAAGATCGTCGGCGACGTCCACCCCGGCGTCGCGGAGGTCGCCGGCTGGATCTCCCCCAACCCCGGCGGCGTCGGCCCGATGACCCGGGCCCAGCTGCTCGTCAACGTGGTCGAGGCGGCGGAGCGCAGTGTCGGCTGACGGCGGATCCGGGGAGACGGCGGCGGAGAGGGTACGGATGTCGGGGTCGGCGGGGACGGCTGGGGCGACGGAAACGGCTGAGGTGGCCGGGGGCGCGGAAGCGGGTGGGGTGCCTGGGGCGGCCGAGGTGCCTGAGACGGTCGAGGTGCCTGAGACGGTCGAGGTGGCCGCGCCTGCTGAGGCGACGGAACCGACCGAGGTGAGCGAGGTGCCTGAGGAGTCCGGGTCGGCTGAGAAGCCCGGGTCGGCCGAGGCGACTGAGCCGGCCGGGGCCGCCGAGTCGACCAGGGCCGCCGAACCGCCCAGCGCTGCCAAGTCGGCAGACGCGGCCAAGTCGGCAGACTCGCCGGAGCCGGAGCCGGAGCCGGAGCCGGAGCCGGAGCCGGAGCCGGAGCCGGAGCCGGAGCCGGAGCCGGGGCCGGCCGAGTCGGTCGTGTCGTCCGTGTCCGATGCTTCGGTGGATGACGAGATCGCGGTGCGGGACCACATCAGCGTGCCCGATGCCGAGGGCAGGCCCGTGCGCGGCACCCGGCGGTTCCCGATGTTCACCAAGGACACCGCGCGGCCCGAGGGCGGTGGCCGGGCGGCGCCGCGCGAGGCGCCCGCGCCCGTCCGCCAGTGGCCGATCCTCGCCGTGCTGTCCTCCGTGGGGCTCGGTCTGCTGCTCACCGCGCTCGACGCGTTCCGGGTCGGCACGATCCTGATCGGTGCCGCGCTGCTCGCCGGCGCGGTGCTGCGCTGGGCCGTCCGGGACGTCGGCATGCTCGCCGTCCGCTCCCGGTTCACCGACATGGCCACGTACATCGTGCTCGGCACCGCCATCGTGCTCCTCGCGCTGATGGCCCAGCCGAAGCCGCTGCTGGAGATCCCGTTCCTCAAGGACACCCTGCACTTCACGGTGGGCGACGAGGCGGGCTGAGGCCCTTCCCTCGCCCCGCCCCGCCCCGCCCCGCCCCGGCCCGAGCACACACGACGGCGGCCCGTCCCCTCCCCCGAGTAAGGACGGACCGCCGTCTCGCGTTCCACGTTCCTGCACGACGAACGCCCCGTTCAACACCTGTCAGCCCGCTGTGGCACGGAAGTGACCATTCCGCCAAGGTGTCCGCACTGGGCCACGACGACGGCACCCGGACGTCATCGGGACCTGCCACACCGGGCCTCGTACTGTCCGAACGCCTCCGCACCGACGTCCGTACAGGTGGGAACCGGTGCACCCGCGACCGTCGTCACCCGCTCAGACCCGCCCCGTGAGCCGAGGAGTCAGCTGATGAGCGCCTGGCAGCCGCTGCCGGACGAACTCCCCCCGGAGGTACAGCACTTCGTCGAGCAGTTGCGCCTGCTGAAGGACCGCACGGGCCTCAGCCTCGTCGCGCTCGGCGCACGCACCGCGTACAGCAAGTCCTCCTGGCAGCGCTACCTCAACGGCAGCCAGCCCCCGCCCCGCCAGGCGGTCGTCGCCCTGTGCCGGGTCGCCGGGGAGGACGCCGACCGCTTCGGCGCGCGCTGGGAGCTGGCCGTACGGGTCTGGCCGCGCCCGGCACCCCAGACCGTGCCCCCGTACGCGTACGAGAAGTCGGGCGAGGGGGCGAGCGAGGAGGCGGACGAGGGGGCGTACGAGGACGAGCCCACGCGCCCTTGGTGGGACACCCCGGCCGGCGAGCCGCAACCCCGTCCGCCCGGCCGTGTCGCCCTCTACGCCGCCCTCGCCGTCCTGGTCGCCCTGGCCCTCGTCTGCGCCGCGCTCCTGGGGGCCGTCACCCTGCGGTGACGGTCCCCAGCGGCGCACTCCTCAGCCGCGCCAGTCCTTGAGTCGCAGGTGATCCCCCTGATTGTGTGGTCGGTGTGTCGATGTATTGACAAGTTCGAGGATTTGCCCTGGACTCGCTCAACACCAGGGCTAAAGTGAGCATTTGGGGCGGTCCGGGACGTCCCGTGCGGGGACCTGCGATTCCGCCCGGATGTTCGGGATATCGACGGGATATCGGCGGGGCGCCGGTGGGACACTGGACCGCGGACCGTTGGGGGGCGCGCGGCGGTGCGCGGTGCGGCCCGAAATGCTCCCGCACGCCCCTTTCCGGGGAACTGACATCCCGGCCGGACGCATCCCCATGGGTAGGCCGGAAAGAGGCTCCTGAGCGGGCCTCGGACCAGATCCCGGACCAGGATTCAGCGAGGGTTTCATGCGCGGCACGGAGATAGGCACGGCGGGCGCGGGGGGAAAATCCAGAGTCGTACGGAGACGCGTACGGAGATCCGTACGGGGGGAAGAGGGGGGAAGCAATGCCTCGTTGGAGGGCCTTGCCGGATGAACTCGATCCACAGGTCAGGGAGTTCGCGGGCCAGTTGCGCCGGCTCGTCGACCGCGGTGGGCTGAGCATCGCCGCGGTGGCCGACCGCACGGGCTACAGCAAGACGTCCTGGGAGCGGTATCTCAACGGCAGACTGCTCGCGCCGAAGGGCGCGATCGTCGCGTTGGCCGAGGTCACCGGCACCGATCCCGTCCATCTGACCACCATGTGGGAGCTGGCCGAACGCGCGTGGAGCCGTTCGGAGATGCGCCACGACATGACCATGGAAGCGATCCGTATCTCCCAGGCGCGCGCCGCCCTGGGCGAGACGGGCGGTCAGTCCACCGTCAAGGGCGGCGGCAGGACCGGCAGGGCGGGCCGCAGCGCCACCGCGACCCCGGGCGTGGCCGGCCCGGCGGGCGTCTCACCGACCGTCCCGCCGCAGCCGCGCTCCTCCGGCGACGACCGCAACTCGCGCCCGCCGTACGGGGGTTCGATCACACCGGCCACCTCGTCACCGGCCACCTCGTCACCGTCCTCCTCACCCTCCTCACCCTCCTCGCCCTCGTCCGCCTCGCCGTACGGCGGGGGAGCGGGAGCGATCTCCGGCGGCGCGCCGCGCGTCAGTTGGGGCGCCACGCCGTCGACCTCGTCGCCGTCGTCACCGTCCGCTTCACCGCAGTCGCCCGCGCCGTCCTCGCCCTCCGTGTCGTCGGCGTCCTCGTCCCGCGTCCCGGCCGGCACCTCGGTTCCCGGCGGTGCCCAGGCGTTCGGTGGTGGCGGGCAGGCGTCGGGCGGTGCGCAGGCCTCCGGTGGTGTCTCGACGCCGTCCGGTGTCTTCGGTCCGCCGCCGGGCGGTAGCGGTGGCGGCCGTTCCGACGACGGCGACTCCCGGCCGAAGCGGCGGGTGACGATGTTCCTCGCGGGAGCCGTCGGCGCGCTCGTCGTGATCGCGGCGGCCTTCCTCCTCACCGACGGTGACGGGAAGGACCAGGCCCAGGACAGGCCGTCCGCCTCCCCGTCGACCTCGATCGGCAAGAACCGCGACCTCCCGGCCGGGGTGAAGTGCAGCGGCGAGGACTGCGAGGGCAAGGACCCGGAGACCATGGGGTGCATCGGCAACCTCGTGCGGACCACCGACGAGGCCACGATCGGCACCACGCGGGTCGAGGTCCGCTACAGCAAGACCTGCCAGGCCGCCTGGGCCCGGATCACCGGCGCCGCCCAGGGCGACGAGGTGCAGGTCGCGGTCGGCACGAAGAAGCAGACCGCCGCCATCGAGGCGGCCGGCGACAACATCGCCTACACCCAGATGATCTCTGTGAAGGACGCGGGCGAGGCCACGGCCTGCGCGACGCTGGCGTCGGGCCAGAAGGGCTGCACGGGGTAGAGGGCCCCGAGGGGGGCGCGGGGGCCGTGTCGGTGAGCGGCTCCGCCGCGTGGGTGCGACAAGCCCCACCGGCGGTCGGCTGGTCCACGCACCGTGATCGCCCCCACCGGAAAAGTATTCACGGCACAAGTGGAATGCCCGCCGGACTCCGGGGCATGCGGACAGTACCCCCACGGGAGTCCGGCCCACCCGGGAGATCGATCCCCCCTTCCGGCCCGGCACCCCACAAGGCGGTCGCCCGGTCCCTCCCCCCGGACCGGGCGGCCGCCTTTTCGTGCCGCCCGGCCCGCGCGGCGACTTGTGGGGTGGGCCACACGAACCCCGGCCGTCCGGGATCGCGGATGCGCGATAGCCTGACCACCGATCTCTCTTGATACCAAGAGATCGATCATTTGTACGTCAGTACGTAGTAGCACGCAGTACGTCCCACAGGGGCAGGGACGCCCCACCGCCAGCTGTCATACGGAGAACGCCATGACCCGCACTCCCGTGAACGTCACCGTCACCGGCGCGGCCGGCCAGATCGGTTACGCCCTGCTCTTCCGCATCGCCTCCGGCCAGCTGCTCGGCGCGGACGTGCCGGTCAAGCTCCGCCTCCTGGAGATCACCCCGGCGCTCAAGGCCGCCGAGGGCACCGCCATGGAGCTGGACGACTGCGCCTTCCCCCTCCTCCAGGGCATCGACATCACGGACGACCCGAACGTGGCCTTCGACGGCGCCAACGTGGGTCTGCTCGTAGGCGCACGCCCCCGCACCAAGGGCATGGAGCGCGGTGACCTCCTGGAGGCCAACGGCGGCATCTTCAAGCCGCAGGGCAAGGCCATCAACGACAACGCCGCCGACGACATCAAGGTCCTCGTCGTCGGCAACCCGGCCAACACCAACGCCCTCATCGCCCAGGCCGCCGCGCCGGACGTCCCGGCCGAGCGCTTCACCGCGATGACCCGCCTGGACCACAACCGCGCGCTGACCCAGCTGTCGAAGAAGACGGGCGTCCCGGTCTCCGAGATCAAGAAGCTCACGATCTGGGGCAACCACTCCGCGACCCAGTACCCGGACATCTTCCACGCCACGGTCGCCGGCAAGAACGCCGCCGAGGTCGTCAGCGACGAGAAGTGGCTCGCCGAGGACTTCATCCCGACCGTCGCCAAGCGCGGCGCCGCGATCATCGAGGCCCGTGGCGCCTCGTCGGCCGCCTCCGCCGCCAACGCCGCCATCGACCACATCCACACCTGGGTCAACGGCACGGCCGACGGCGACTGGGCCTCCATGGGCATCCCGTCCGACGGTTCGTACGGCGTGGCCGAGGGCCTGATCTCCTCCTTCCCGGTCACCGTCAAGGACGGCAAGTACGAGATCGTCCAGGGCCTGGAGATCAACGAGTTCTCCCGCGCCCGGATCGACGCCTCGGTCCAGGAGCTGACGGAGGAGCGCGACGCGGTCCGCGCCCTCGGCCTGATCTGAGCCGTCCCGGAGTCGTCGCCCACATAGCTCGTCGCCCACATAGCTCGTCGCCCACATAGCTCACCCACGCAGGCCCTGTCCCGGTTTCGACCAGGACGGGGCCTGTTCGGCGTGTTCGCCGCTATCGTCGTCGTCTGACGCACGTCGTGAGAACACCGACGGTGCGCGGGGGACATCGAGGGGGACACGATGACGCGCTGGGACCCGCACCAAGGACGCTGGGTGGACGACCCTCCCGGAGGCGGCGGCCCGTGGGCGCGCACGGCCGCCGTCATCGCTCTCGCCGTGTTACTCGGCGGCGGCGCCGGCTTCGGGGTGTGGACACTGTTCCGCGACGACGGCACGACCCGTACGACCTCCACGAGCAGCTCCCCGTCGACACCCACACCCTCCGCCTCGGCGGCGGCCCCGAACAGCGACGACGGCGGCGACACGGACGGAAGCGACGGGAACACGGACCCGGCCACGCCGAAGTCCTCGAAGTCCTCGGAGTCCTCGGACGCGGCCTCCGACCCGGACGCCGACCAGTACTCCGACCAGGGCGCCGCCCCCGGTTACGTCAGCTCCGACGACCCGGCCGGCTTCACCGTCGACGTCCCCTCCGACTGGGACCGCACCGCGAAGACACCGGCAGGCAAGCCCACGGTCGTCACCTACGACTCCCCGGACGGCACCCGCACCCTCCAGCTCTTCCAGATCAGCGAGGACACCCCCGCCGAGTCCATGGACCTGGCCGAGAACGAGAACTACGGCTTCGCCCGCCTCCCCGGCTACCGCGTCCTGGACCGTTCCGCCGCCGACGACAGCTTCTCCGAGGTCGTCTACCGCTTCGACGGCGAGGACGGCGCGGGCCCCCGCCAGGTCATCGACCACCGCTTCCGCACAGCCGACGGCCAGATCTACGGAGCCCGCCTCAGCGCCCCCGAGTCGGCCCCGCTCACCGACCTCCGCGAGACGATCACCATGGCGACCACGACCCTGTGCCCGACGGGGGCGACCTGCGTACGAGGGTGAGACCGTGCACCGGCCCCCGGTTGGCCCCGGCGAGGAGTCGATCACTAGTCTGAGCGCCGATAAAGCGCGCATAAGACGGCGGCCGGTTCTCGCTCATCGTGTTCATCGCATCGCGAACCGGCCCCGATACGGCAGGGGCCTCGGGCCCGACGGGGGAGCACACATGGGAGAACAGCGCAGGCGGCTGCGGTCCAGCACGGTCGTACTCGGTGGGATGGGCGTCGTCGCGGCGGCCCTGACCTCCTGCGGTTCCGATCCGGACCGCCGCTGCGTGGACCGTGACAGCTACGACTACGCCAACGGCTACAAGATCATCGCCGACAAGAACTGCAACTCCGGCTCCGGTTCCTCGTCGTCGTACGGCAAGAACCGCAAGAGCAACAGCAGCGGCAACCGCGGCCAGGGCGATTCGGTCGACGCCGCCTGGTACTACGACGCCGACGTCAGCGCCGGCTGGGCCGACTACGGCACGTTCAGCCGCAGCGAGGCCGTCGACCGGGACGGCTTCGGCTGCTCGGGCGACGGTGACGGCTCCGGCTCCGGCGGCGGCTGACCGGCGGACGAGGGCGGACCAGGCAGAACCGACGAGGCGGACGAGGCGGACGAGGCAGAACCATGGAACGCCGCACCATCGAACCCCGGCCCGGCTGGCAGGAGACCGTCGAGGAACAGGGGCTCATCTACCCGCTGACCCGCCACCCGGACGACTCCCTGCGCCCCTACTGGGACGAGAGCGCGTACTACGTCTTCTCGCTGCCCGAGGTCGAGGCGCTGGAGGAGGTCGTCGAGGAACTCCACGGCATGTGTCTGGCGGCGGCCGAGCACATCGTCGCCGAGGACCGCTTCGCCGACCTCGGGATCACCGACCCACGCCTCGCCGACCTCGTCGCCGAGGCGTGGCGCCGGCGGGCCGAACTGCCGTCCGTCTACGGGCGCTTCGACCTCTGCTACGACGGGACCGGCCCCGCCAAGCTGCTGGAGTACAACGCGGACACCCCGACCTCGCTCGTCGAGGCGGCAGGCCCCCAGTGGTTCTGGATGGAGGAACGCTTCCCGGGCGCCGACCAGTGGAACTCCCTCCACGAACGCCTCGTCGACGCCTGGAAGAAGCAGGCACACCTCCTTCCGCCGGGCAGCCCCCTCTACTTCGCGCACTCCGCCGGGGACGAGCTGGGCGAGGACCTGATGACGGTCGCCTATCTGAAGGAGACCGCCGAACAGGCCGGACTGGACACCGACTGGATCTCCATGGAGGACATCGGCTGGGACCGCCTCTCCGGCCGCTTCGTCGACAGGAAACTCCGTTTCATCCGCAGCGTCTTCAAGCTCTACCCCTGGGAGTGGCTCACCACCGACCGCTTCGCCCCGCACGTCCTCGCCACCCTCGACAACGGCGGCGGCACCGGGACCACGATGTGGATCGAGCCCGCCTGGAAGATGCTCCTCAGCAACAAGGCCCTCCTCGCCGTCCTCTGGGAGCTGTACCCGGGCCACCCCAACCTGCTCCCCGCCTACCTCGACGGCCCGCGCGAACTCGCCGACGCCACCGGCTACGCAGCCAAACCCCTCCTCGGCCGCGAGGGCGCCGGCGTCACCCTCCACCGGCCGGGCGCGGACCCCGTCCTCCGCGAAGAGCCCTGCTGCTACCAGGAGTTGGCCGTCCTGCCAGCCTTCGACGCCAACCATGTCGTCCTCGGCGCCTGGGTCGTCGAGAACGAGTCGGCGGGCCTCGGCATCCGAGAGTCGTCCGGCCCGGTCACCGACGAGTACGCCCGCTTCCTGCCCCACGTGATCCTCTAGACCGAGTGCGCCCCCGAACGGGACAGCGCGCCGTCGTTCGTATGGTGGACGTCGGGGTTCCGGCGTCCCCGGTGCCCGATAGGGTGGCCGACGGGTCGTGACTGGCGCGCTGGGATGGGACGGACCATCGGGGAGCGGCCCGGGATGGATGAGTGCCGTGCGCCTGGGCCGTACCGTGAACGCTGAACGCAACGTCCGGAGGTCCCCATGTCAGCCGAGCCCCTCTCCCACGAGTCCACCGCCTTCCGTGCCGCCCTCGATGTGATCCGCGCCGTCGAGCCGCGCGTGGCCGACGCCATCGGTCAGGAGGTCACCGACCAGCGCGAGATGCTCAAACTGATCGCCTCCGAGAACTACGCCTCCCCGGCCACCCTCCTGGCCATGGGCAACTGGTTCAGCGACAAGTACGCCGAGGGCACCATCGGCCGCCGCTTCTACGCCGGCTGTCGCAACGTCGACACCGTCGAGTCCCTCGCCGCCGAGCACGCGCGCGAGCTGTTCGGCGCCCGGCACGCCTACGTCCAGCCGCACTCCGGCATCGACGCCAACCTCGTCGCCTTCTGGTCCGTCCTCGCCGACCGGGTCGAGGTGCCGTTCCTGGCGAAGGCCGGCGCCCGCCAGGTCAACGACCTCTCCGAGGCCGACTGGGCCGAACTCCGCCAGGCCTTCGGCAACCAGCGCATGCTCGGGATGTCCCTGGACGCCGGCGGTCACCTCACCCACGGCTTCCGCCCGAACATCTCCGGCAAGATGTTCGACCAGCGCTCCTACGGCACCGACCCGGCCACCGGCCTCATCGACTACGAGGCCCTGCGCGCGTCCGCCCGTGACTTCAAGCCGCTGATCATCGTCGCCGGCTACTCCGCCTACCCCCGTCTGGTGAACTTCCGGATCATGCGCGAGATCGCCGACGAGGTCGGCGCCACGCTCATGGTGGACATGGCGCACTTCGCGGGCCTCGTCGCGGGCAAGGTCCTGACCGGCGACTTCGACCCGGTCCCGCACGCCCAGATCGTCACCACGACCACGCACAAGTCGCTGCGCGGCCCGCGCGGCGGCATGGTCCTGTGCGACGACTCCCTCAAGGACCAGGTCGACCGCGGCTGCCCGATGGTCCTCGGCGGCCCGCTCCCGCACGTCATGGCAGCGAAGGCCGTCGCCCTCGCCGAGGCCCGGCAGCCCGCCTTCCAGGACTACGCCCAGCGCATCGTCGACAACGCCCGCGCACTGGCGGAGGGCCTGACGCGCCGCGGCGCGACCCTCGTGACCGGCGGCACCGACAACCACCTCAACCTGATCGACGTCGCCACCTCCTACGGTCTCACCGGCCGCCAGGCCGAGGCCGCGCTGCTCGACTCCGGCATCGTCACCAACCGCAACGCCATCCCGGCCGACCCGAACGGCGCCTGGTACACCTCCGGCATCCGTATCGGCACGCCCGCGCTGACCACGCGGGGTCTGGGCACCGCCGAGATGGACGAGGTCGCCGGTCTCATCGACCGCGTCCTCACCACCACCGAGTCCGGCACCACCAAGTCGGGCGCCCCCTCCAAGGCGCAGCACGTCCTCGACGCGAAGGTCGCCGACGAGATCTCCCGCCGCGCCACCGACCTCGTCGCCGGCTTCCCGCTCTACCCCGAGATCGACCTCGGCTGACCCCACCCCCGGCCCTGGCCCCAGGCGGCTGCCCCCCGGGGGCCAGGCCCGGCGCGCCGCCCGCGCCCCGCCGTCCACCTCCGTCAGCCGTACTGTGTTCCTCGTCTCATCGACGGTGATCGACCGTGATCGACAACGGTCAAGGTCGGTCCGCTCACGTCCGAGCCTGCTCGGTTCCCAGCCGTGTCACATCTGTTTCCGGTCGGTTCCGGAACGGTCCCCGACACCTGAGAGAATGGTGAGCATGGCCTCTGACCGACCCCGCGTGCTCTCCGGCATCCAGCCCACCGCCGGCTCGTTCCACCTCGGCAACTACCTCGGCGCCGTCCGCCAGTGGGTGGCGCTGCAGGAGTCCCACGACGCCTTCTACATGGTCGTCGACCTGCACGCGATCACCGTGGCGCAGGACCCCGCGGACCTGCGCGCCAACACCCGGCTCGCCGCCGCGCAGCTCCTCGCCGCCGGTCTCGACCCGGAGCGCTGCACGCTCTTCGTCCAGAGCCACGTCCCCGAGCACGCGCAGCTCGGCTGGGTCATGAACTGCCTCACCGGCTTCGGCGAGGCCTCCCGGATGACCCAGTTCAAGGACAAGTCCGCCAAGCAGGGCGCCGACCGCGCGAGCGTCGGCCTCTTCACGTACCCGATCCTCCAGGTCGCCGACATCCTGCTGTACCAGGCGAACGAGGTGCCGGTCGGCGAGGACCAGCGCCAGCACATCGAGCTGACCCGCGACCTCGCCGAGCGCTTCAACGGCCGCTTCGGCGAGACCTTCACGATCCCGAAGCCGTACATCCTGAAGGAGACGGCGAAGATCTACGACCTTCAGGACCCCGCGATCAAGATGAGCAAGTCGGCGTCGACCCCGAAGGGGTTGATCAACCTGCTCGACGACCCGAAGATCACCGCGAAGAAGGTCAAGAGCGCGGTCACCGACACGGACACGGTGATCCGCTTCGACACCGCGGAGAAGCCGGGCGTCAGCAACCTGCTCACCATCTACTCGACCCTCACGGGGGCGGGTATCGCGGAACTGGAGGAGAAGTACGTCGGCAAGGGCTACGGTGCGCTGAAGACGGACCTCGCCGAGGCCATGGTCGAGTTCGTGACGCCGTTCCGGGAGCGCACCCAGCAGTATCTGGACGACCCGGAGACGCTCGACTCGCTCCTGGCCAAGGGGGCCGAGAAGGCGCGCGCGGTCGCCGCGGAGACGCTCTCCCAGGCGTACGACAGGGTGGGCTTCCTGCCCGCCAAGCACTGAGCCGCACCACCTCTGCCCCGAGCGCCCGATCGCACCACCGGTCGCACCACCGGTCGCACCACCGACAGCGCCGCACATCACTCCCGCTGCGCCTGCCCGGAACACCGCCATGGCCGTACAGTCGATAGCCGGTGCGGTCGAAGGCCGGTGCGACGGGGCGCGGCCGACAAGGACTACGACAACTCGCATGACACGACGACAGGAGACGACGTGGGGACCGTAACGATCGGTGTGTCGATCGCGGTCCCGGAGCCCCACGGCAGCCAGCTCCAGGAGCGGCGCGCGGGCTTCGGCGACGCCGCTGCTCACGGCATCCCCACGCATGTCACGCTGCTCCCGCCGACAGAGGTCGGGGCCGTCGAGCTGCCGGCCGTCGAGGCGCACCTCGCCGAGGTCGCGTCGACCGGCCGGCCCTTCCCGATGCGGCTGTCCGGCACGGGCACCTTCCGCCCGCTGTCACCCGTCGTGTTCGTACGGGTCGTCGAGGGCGCCGAGGCCTGCACCTGGCTGCAGAAGCAGGTCCGGGACGCCTCCGGGCCGGTGGCCCGCGAGCTGAACTTCCCGTACCACCCGCATGTCACCGTGGCGCACGGCATCGCCGAGGAGGCGATGGACCGGGCGTTCGAGGAACTCGCCGGGTACGAGGCCCAGTGGCCCTGCACCGGCTTCGCGCTCTACGAACAGGGACCCGACGGCGTCTGGCGCAAGCTGCGCGAGTTCGCGTTCGGCGGGTCCGTCGTGCCGCCACAGGCGGGCGCACCCGTGGGGGACACGACACTCCCGACCCGCTGACCCTCCCGCTACAGCGGCAGGCGGCGGAACACCGCCCTCGGTACGTGCCTCAGTGCCGCCATGACCAGACGCAGCGCACCCGGTACCCAGACCGTCTCCGAGCGGCGGCGCAGGCCCAGCTCGATGGCGGCGGCCACCGCCTCCGGGGTCGTGGCCAGCGGTGATTCCGGGAGGCCCGCGGTCATGCTGGTGCGGACGAAGCCGGGGCGGACCAGCATCACATGCGCGCCGGTGCCGTGGAGGGCGTCGCCGAGGCCCTGGGTGAAGGTGTCCAGGCCGGCCTTGCTGGAGCCGTAGATGAAGTTGGAGCGGCGGGCGCGCTCGGCGGCGACGGAGGACAGGACGACGAGGGAGCCGTGCCCCTGTGCCTGGAGGGCCCGCCCGCAGACCAGTGCCGACGAGACGGCGCCCGTGTAGTTGGTCTGGGCGACCCGCGCGGCGGCCACCGGGTCGCGCTCGTCGTTCGCCTGGTCGCCGAGGACACCGAAGGCGAGCAGGACCATGTCGATGTCGCCCTCGGCGAAGACCTTGCCGAGGATCGCCTCGTGGGACTCCGGGTCGAGCGCGTCGAAGGAGATCGTGTGGGTCTCCGCGCCGAGTCCGCGCAGATGACCGGCCGCGTTCTCCAGATCCTGCGAGGGGCGCCCCGCCAGCCACACCGTGCGGGTGCGGCGGGCGATCAGCCGACGGGCCGTGGCGAGCGCGATGTCCGACGTACCGCCGAGGATCAGCAGGGACTGGGGGGTGCCGAAGGCGTCCTTCATGACAGCTCCTGGGTGTGGGGGTGGGGACAGGGGGTTCCGGGGGCCACCGGTGTCGTGGGCCGCTACAGGCCCAGACGGCGGGCCAGGTCCGACACGAAGACCCCGGCCGGGTCCAACTCCCGCCGCAGCGCGCGGAATTCGGGCAGCCGGGGATACATCGCGGCCAGCAGTTCGGGGCGCAGCCGGGCGTCCTTCGCCAGATAGACGCGGCCGGCGGCGCCGGCGACCTCCTCGTCGAGCGTGTCCAGGAAGGCGCCGAGTCCGGGCAGGCCCGCCGGGATGTCCAGGGCGAGGGTCCAGCCCGGCATCGGGAAGGACAGCCAGCCGGGGTCGCCCTCGCCGAACCGCTTCAGGACGGCGAGGAAGGAGGCGCAGCGGCGCGCCGAGACCCGGTCCACGATCCGGCGCAGGGCCTCCTCCTGGCCGTACCCGACGACGAACTGGTACTGGACGAAGCCGGACCGGCCGTAGATCCGGTTCCAGTGCGGGACCCCGTCGAGGGGGTGGAAGAAGGAGGAGATCCGCTGCGGCTCGCCCGTGCGGGAGCGGGGTGCGCGGCGGTACCACAGCTCGTTGAAGAGGCCCACGGCCGTACGGCCGAGGAGGCCGTCCGGGAGATGGGCGGGGGCGGCCGGGAGCCGCCGGGTCCGGAACTCCAACGGCCTGCCGAGAGGGCCGCGCAGCGCCTCCAGGGGGGCGTGGTCGCCGCGGGTCAGGACCGCGCGGCCGGTCGACGCGCCCCTGGCGAGGAGGTCGATCCAGGCGACGGAGTAGCGGTGGTGGCGGTCGCCGGCCGTGAGCCGGGCGAGGAGGTCGTCGAGGTCGCGGGCGCGTTCGGTGTCGACGGACATCCAGGACGTCTCGACGGGCAGGAGACGGACCGTCGCGGTGAGGATGACACCGGTCAGGCCCATACCTCCGGCCGTGGCGTCGAAGAGCGGGGTGCCGGGGACGACCGTGCGGATCTCGCCGTCCGCCGTCAGCAGATCGAGGGACAGGACATGGCGGGCGAACGACCCGGACACATGGTGGTTCTTGCCGTGGATGTCGGCCGCGACGGCACCGCCGACGGTCACCTGACGGGTCCCGGGCGTCACCGGCACGAACCAGCCCAGCGGGAGCAGCACCTCCATCAGCCGGTGCAGCGAGACCCCCGCGTCGCACAGGACCGTGCCGCCGTCCGCGTCGATGGCGTGGATCCGGTCGAGGCCCGTCATGTCGAGGACGGTCCCGCCCGCGTTCTGCGCCGCGTCCCCGTACGCCCGCCCGAGCCCCCGGGCGATCCCGCCGCGCGCCCCGCACGCCCGTACGGCGGTCGCGGCCTCGTCGTACGTACGCGGGCGGAGCAGCAGGGCGGTGGTCGGGGCGGTACGGCCCCAGCCGGTGACGGGGGCCGTGCGGCCCGGGGCGGCGGCAGGACCGGGGGCGGGGGGTGCGGGAGCCGGAGGGGCTGGGGCGGCGTCGGCTGGCATGACCGCGACCGTATCGCCGCGTGTGCGGAGGAATCGGGCGCTTCGGCCCGGCCGCTCTGCCGCCTCACCGAAATGGGTGATTAACGGGTGATCAAGGGGATGTCGTTCAAGATTGCCGTAATTCTGGGACGGCCGCCTAGAAGAGTGACACGGCATGGATGAAGTTGACGTCGTCGACGCTGTGCGCGGCCTGGACCGGCGGCTGCTCTCCGCGCTCCACGCCCGTGCCGCCGACCCCCGCGTGGCCACCGCCGCGCGCGGGCTGTCCTGGGTGGGGGAGCACGGCCTGCTGTGGCTCGCGGCCGGACTGGCCGGGGCCGCCGTCGACCGGGAGCGGCGCGCTGTCTGGCTGCGCGGCACGGCGCTGACCGCCGGGGCGCATCTGGCCAGCATGGGCGTCAAGCGGGCCGTACGACGGCCCCGCCCCGCGCATGTCGAGCCCCTCGTCCGCACCGCCGGACGGCACTCCTTCCCCAGCTCGCACGCGAGTTCGGCCACGGCGGCGGTGGCCGTCGTGGCCCACGGCGCGCTGGGCGGCCCGCTGCTGCTCCCCGCCGCCGCCCCGCTCGCCGCCGCGATGTGCCTCTCCCGGCTGGTGGCCGGGGTGCACTACCCGTCGGACGTGGCGGCGGGCGTCGCCCTCGGGGCGCTCACGGCCCGGCTCGGCGCGCACTGGGTGGTGAACGGCCATGGCTGAGCGCACGGTGGTCCTGGAGCGCCGGACGCTCCCCGGGCGGGCGCCCCTGAGGGCAGGCCTCGCCCTCGGCCTCCTGCGCACCGCGCGCCCCCGCCAGTGGATCAAGAACATCCTGGTCGTCGCCGCGCCCGCGGCGGCCGGGGAACTCCTCACACCCCGCGCGCTCACCCGGCTCCCCCTCGTCTTCGTCCTCTTCACGGCCTGCGCCGCCGCCGTGTACCTCGTCAACGACGCCCGGGACGCCGAGGCGGACCGCGCGCACCCGGTCAAGCGCCACCGCCCGGTCGCCGCCGGACAGGTGCCCGTACCGGTCGCGTACGCCGTCGGGGGCGCCCTGGCCGTGCTCGCGCCCCTGGCCGCCGCCTGGCTCTGCCCGCCGTACGTCTCCCTGTTGCTGCTCGCGTACCTCGGCCTCCAACTCGCCTACTGCGTCAGCCTCAAGCACGTCCTGGTCGTCGATCTCGCGGTCGTCACCACCGGGTTCCTGATGCGGGCGATGAGCGGCGGACTCGCGCTGGGCATCCCGCTGTCACGCTGGTTCCTGATCACCACCGGGTTCGGCGCGCTGTTCATGGTCGCCGCCAAGCGGTACTCCGAGGCCGTGCAGATGGCCGACCGGCCCGGCGCGACCCGGGCGCTGCTCACCGAGTACACGGCCGGCTATCTGCGCTTCGTCTGGCAGCTGGCCGCCGGGGTCGCCGTCCTCGGCTACTGCCTCTGGGCCCTGGAGGAGGGCGGCGTACCGAACACCGGCGTCCTGCCCTGGCGTCAACTCTCCATGGTCGCCTTCGTCCTGGGCGTCCTGCGCTACGCCGTCTTCGCCGACCGGGGCACGGCGGGCGAGCCCGAGGACGTCGTCCTGCACGACCGCCCGCTCACCCTCGTCGTGGCGGCCTGGATGACGATGTACGCGCTCGCGGTGGCGGACTGGTGACCCGGCGCCCTCAGGGCCCTTCTGATGGATCTCCGTGGCGTCGCGACGCCCGGCACGCACTCTCGCCGCACCGGACGCCGCTCCTTTTCCCACGGAGATCCATCAGAAGGGCCCTAGGGGGTACCCGGTATCGGTCGGCGACGAGTGGGGCAGAGTTCGGATCATGGACTGGCTGAAAAAGCTCCCCGGGATCGGTCCCCTGGTGGAGCGTCTGACGACGACGCACGCGTGGCGGTCGTACGAGCGGCTGGAGCGGGTGAGGTGGACCCGGCTGGCCGCGGCGATGACCTTCATCAGCTTCCTGGCGCTGTTCCCGCTGCTCACCGTGGCCGCCGCGATCGCCGCGGCGGCCCTCGGCAAGGACGGACAGCGGGATCTGGAGGACCGGCTCGCCGAGCAGGTGCCCGGCATCGCCGACCAGCTCGACATCGCTGGCCTCGTCGCCAACGCGGGCACGATCGGGGTCATCGCCGGCGCGCTGCTGCTGTTCACCGGCATCGGCTGGGTCGGCGAGATGCGCGGCTGTCTGCGCGTGGTCTGGGAGAAGCCGGACGACGACGAGAACTTCTTCCTCGCCAAGGCCAAGGACACGGGCGCCTTGCTCGGTCTCGGAGGCGCGGTCCTGGTCTCCCTGGCCGCCTCCACCTCCGCGTCCTGGGCCGTCGGCCGGTTCGCCGACCAGCTCGGCATCGACCGTGACGGCTGGGGCGGCATCCTGCTGCGCGTCGCCGCGTTCGCCGTCGCCGTCCTGGCCGACTTCCTGCTCCTGCTCTACGTCCTCACCCTGCTGCCCGGCGTCCAGCCGCCCCGCCGCCGCCTCGTCGTGGCCGCCCTCATAGGAGCCATCGGCTTCGAACTCCTCAAGCTCCTCCTCAGCGGCTACATGCAGGGCGTCGCCGCCAAGAGCATGTACGGCGCCTTCGGCGTCCCCATCGCCCTGCTCCTCTGGATCAACTTCACGAGCAAACTCCTGCTGTACTGCGCGGCTTGGACGGCAGAGGGCACGAAGGAGAGTGGGGAGGCGGCGGACCTGGAGCTTCGGGCCGAGGACAGCGCCCCGTAAGGGGCGCGGGGCTGTGCCGATATGCGGCTCCGCCGCGCGGGCGCGACAAGCCCCCACGCACCCGCACCCCGCATCGGACATCAACCAGGCAACCCCTCCCCGGAACCGCCTCCCTTCTTCCCCCGCAGAGGCCACTTCCGATTCACCAGGAACCCCCCACCGGCCACCAACACCAGCACACCCCCCACGATCCCGAGGGCGACCCCGACACCCCCACCCCCGCCGGAGGCCCCCGCGGCGACCGACTTGCCCCCCGCCCCACCCGAGGCGGACGCCGAAGCCGTGGCCCCCGCCCGCGCACTCGGCTCGGCATCCCCACCGGTGGTCTCCGCGCCCTTCGGCGGGACCAGCTCCCCCACCGGCGTCACCTTGCCCGCCGCCTTGAACCCCCAGTCGAACAGGCTCGCGGTCTCCTTGTAGACCTGGTTGTGCTCGTCCTTCTCCGGATGCATGACGGTGACCAGGAGGACCCGCCCGTCCCGCTCGGCGACCCCCGTGAAGGTCGCGCCCGCGTTCGTGGTGTTGCCGTTCTTCACACCCGCGATGCCCTGATAGGAGTCGAGGCCGCTGTCCCCGGTGAGCAGCCGGTTGGTGTTCTGGATCTCGAAGGACGAACGGCTCTTCTTGCCGTTCTTCCCCTTCTTCGTCTCGCCCGGGAACTTCGCCCGCACGGTGGAGCAGTACTCCCGGAAGTCCTTCTTCTGCAGCCCCGACCTGGCGATCAGTGTCAGGTCGTACGCGGACGACACCTGCCCCTTGGCGTCGTAGCCGTCCGGGCTGACCGCGTGCGTGTCGAGGGCCTGGAGTTCCTCGGCGTGCGCGTTCATGTCCGCGACGGTCTGCTTCACCCCGCCGTTCATGGCCGACAGGACATGTACCGCGTCATTGCCGGAGCGAAGGAAGACACCGAGCCACAGATCGTGGACGGTGTACGTCTCGTCCTCCTTTATGCCGACCATGCTGGAGCCCGCGCCGACGCCCGCGAGATCGGCCGGGGCGACCTTGTGCGCGTCGTCCTTGTTGAACTTCGGCAGCAGCGTGTCCGCGAACAGCATCTTCAGCGTGCTCGCCGGGGCCAGCCGCCAGTGCGCGTTGTGCGCGGCCAGCACCTCGCCCGACTCGGCGTCCGCGACGATCCAGGAACGGGCGCTGATGCCCTTGGGCAGCACCGGCGCGTCACTGCCGAGACTGGCCTGGGTACCCGGTTCGCCCAGCGTTTCGCCGCCGACGGTCGACATGTTCGCCGGGGGAGTCGCGGACGGGGAGGCGCTCGGACTGGGTGACGGCTTCGCACCGAAGGCCGCGAAGGCCGGGCCGGCCGTGAGCGTCGACAGCGAGGTCAGCGAGAGGGACAGCAGGGTGGCTGAGGTGACCAGCAGGGGGCGCCTGGCGGTCTTCTTGGAGGCGGGCACGATCGAGAAAGTACATGGCTCCGACCGGTAAATCCCACCGCAGCGCCCCATGGCTTCCCCGCCGCCGCTCACGCCCCCGCTCGCACCCCGGCGCGAGGACCCCGCGGCCGACGGCGATACTGAACCCATGAAGCTCAGCCGCCCCCTCTCCTGGTTCCTGCTCGCCTTCGGGGTGTGGAGCTGGGTCATCTGGACCACCTTTCATGCGAAACTAACCACTACAGCGAGATCAGGACGAAAACAGCAGGTGAGAGCACATGACACCCTTCGTGTCCCTCTCGGCAAGTGAGGCACTGGACACAGTTCGCGTAGCGGTTTACGCCCGACAGTCGAAGGCACGGCCCGACTCATCAGAGGCATCCCCGGAAGCACAGGTGAACGCAGGCGAGGCGCTGGCAGCGAGCAGAGGGTGGGAAGTCCGTCATACCTTCAAGGACGTCGGTCGATCGGGTTGGGATCCAAAAGCGGTCCGCCCAGGTTTCGAAGACCTCATGACGGCTGTGCGCGCTGGGCAAGTTGACGTGGTGGTAGTCAACGAACTGTCTCGGCTGACGCGTAAGGGTGCGCATGACGCGCTTGAGATCGACAGCGAGTTCAAGAAGTACGGCGTCCGTTTCGTGTCAGTGCTTGAGCCGTTCTTGGACACGTCCAACCCGATCGGCGTTGCCATCTTCGCGCTGATTGCCGCGCTGGCGAAGCAGGACAGCGACATCAAAGCTGAGCGTCTTCGGGGTGCAAAGGATGAAATCAAGGCTCTTGGCGGTCGGCATTCCAGTTCTGCGCCGTACGGCATGCACGCTGTACGCGAGAAGATCGGAAATCTCGTCGTGTCAGTCCTTGAGCCCGACGAAGACAACCCGGACCACGTGGCAATCGTGGAACGCATGGTTGAGATGAGCTGGGAGGGAGTCTCTGACAACAAGATCGCCACCACCTTTGACAGTGAACAGATTCCCGCGCCTGGCACTGCTGAGCGTCGCGCCACCGAAAAGCGCCTTGCCTCGATCAAGAAGCGCCGAGTGTCCGACGAGGAAAGCCCGATTGGTTGGCGCGCGCAGACTGTGCGTTGGATCCTCAACCACCCCGCAATTGGCGGATTCGCCAGCGATCGAGTCCCGCGAGGAAAAGCACACGTCAACGTCATCGCGCGAGACGAGTCAGGCGCACCGCTGACACCGCACAGGGGGATCATCACCGGCGCCAAGTGGCTCGAACTGCAAGAGCGACGGAAAAAGCGCAGCAAGAGCCACAGGCAGCCAGGCGCGGACGTGGCACCTACGCTGCTCAGCGGATGGCGATTCCTGGGGTGCGGAATCTGCGCTGGCTCAATGGGGCAGAGCAAGAACAACGGCGGTCAGGATTACTACCAGTGCGCCAATCCGAAGGGGCACGGCGGACTGAGCATCAAGCGCACGGATGCAGATGAATACGTTGCCCGCGTGGTCTGGGGTCGGCTGGCCAACGCTGACATGGATAACCCCGAAGACAGGGAATGGGTTGCTGCTGCTGCCCTTCGGTTCGCTGCACAGACGGACTTGGCCGGCGTACAGGAAGAGCAGCGGGAAACCGAAGCGCACCTCGAACACGTACGGCAGTCCATCACCGAGCTACAGGCAGACCGTAAGGCAGGGCTGTACCGGGGGCGTGGTGAGTTGGCCACATGGCGAGCCACCATGGAGCAGTACCGGGCCTACGAAGACCAGTGTGTTGCTCGGATCGCAGAACTGACCGAGAAGACAGCGGCCACAGTGCAGATTCCCTCTGAGTGGTCTGAGCCGGGGGATGACCCGATCGGTCCGAATTCCGTCTGGGGGTCGTGGGACGTCTACGCGCGACGGGAATTCCTCGATCTGTTCCTGACCGGGGTTTCGGTCGGACTGGGGCGTGACCCCGAGACCAAGAAGTTCATCCCGGTTGAGGACCGAATCGCGCTGGACTGGCGCCCGCTCCCAACGAATCAGGACGACGAAGACGAAGAGGCCCTAGCGGCACTCTGAACCAAAGGCGCCAGCCCGGCCGGATCTTGGCGGATAGACCGGGCTGGTGTCCCATCAAGGGAAGGCACCATGATGTCAGAAACAATCCACCCCCTGTACGGCACCGCTGCCCGGGACGTTGGCAGGGCAATCCGTGAGCAAGCTGACAGGGCCACCGTTGCCCGAGCGCGCCGACTGCTGGCTGAGGCCGAAGCTGTCGACATGGGCGACCCCGCCGTTGAGATGCTGTTGGAGCGCGCAGATGGCTGACATATGCGGCGCACGCAAGCCTGGGTTCGAGGATGGCCCGGCTATCGGCCGGAACCGCATCCCCTGCATCCGCTCTGAGTGCGTTGTGGCAAACCGGATCTCGTTCGAAGCCTGCGGTGCGGGTGATCATTCGGACAGAGATGCCAGTGTGGTCGTGGGCATGAAGAAACGGGCCCCTTGGTAGTGACGTGGTTGTTGAGGCCGGTCACGAGCAAGGAGACCCGTTGTCCGACGAGTTGACCATCCCTGCTGTACCCGCGTCCACCACGGTCACCCCGGAGTGTGACTGCTACGTGCACAGGTTCGGTTCGATCGCTCCGGGACAGCGGGCAGGCTGCTGTCCGAGTGACATGACGGATGCGGAGTGGGCCGAGGTCCGCTCCGCGGTGCCAGTGCCGGCCTGGCTGCTCAAGCAGGGCGGGCGTCCGGAGGCGTACTGCCACCGCGAGATGCTCGACGCGGTGCGCTATCTGGTCGACAACGGTATGAAGTGGATGGCCATGCCGGTCGACTTCCCGTACTGGCGGGCGGTCTACGACTTCTTCCGCCGCTGGCGGACCTACGACTACGTGCGTGAGCTGTACGAACGCCTGCGACGTTCGGCGAGGGAACGCTCAGGGCGCAACGCCGAGCCCAGTGCCGGAGTCATCGACAGTCAGTCGGTGGACGCCTCCGAGACCGTCGGCGAGGACAGTCGCGGATACGACGGCGGGAAGTCACGTGACGGGCGCAAGCGTCACATCCTGACCGATACCGAGGGCCTGCTCCTCGAGGTCACCGTGACCACGGCCGATGTACACGACTCCAAGGCCGCCCCCGCACTGCTGGAGACGTTCATGGACCAGCCGGGACGGCTGCTGCAACTGGTGTGGGTCGACAGCGCCTACCAGGGTCCGGCGCTGGCGAAAGCGTTCGCCCGCCACGGAGTCCGGACCGAGGTCGTGCGCCGCTCCGACGGCCAACGCGGATTTGTCGTACTGGCCCGCAGGTGGGTCGTGGAGCGCACGCTGAGCTGGCTCTCCCGCTCACGCCGCCTCAACCGCGACCACGAACGCCGCCCCGACCACCACGCCCAGATGGTGTGGTGGGCCGCCGTGATCAGACTGTCCCGGCGCCTGGCCGCAGACGCTCCGCGCCGGCCGGAGAAGCGTCCCGGCCGACTACTCCGGGCTCGGGCATGAACCGTCCGTCCTTCGCCCGCACCAGCCAGCCCCGCTTCTCCAGCACATAGGCACGGTGCCGGATCTTCTCCACCTCGTTCTTGATCTCCGCTTCCCGGCCCACCGCCCGCGTCAGCTCCACCCCGTTCACCGGCCCCGAAGCGGCCACCACCGCGGCGAACACCTCCCGATACAGGCCGCCGAGCACCTCCTCGCCCATGCCCGAGCGCCACACCGGCGGCCGCTCACCATGCCCCGCGCCGGGGCCGCCCGATCCCACGGCGGCAGCCATCTCACCATCAGACGGCACCGGAACCGGCGTATTCACCGGGCTCTCCCCGGCCAGCACCGACACAAGCTCCTCACGCCCCACCCGGGCCCGCTCGACCCGCTCCCGCGCGGCATCCACCTCCGCCTGAGCCTGCTGCAGGACCTCCGTCCAGGACTCCAGATCCTGCCTCGCCCGCGCCTCACGCTGTTCCATCAACCCCAGCACCGACGGCATCGCGACCTCCTCGATCCACAACAAGCCGCCCGCTGCCTGCCCCTACCCTGTCGCGATCATGCCCCGCGCACGAAGAAGCCCCTGCTCATCGAACAGGGACTCCCTTTGCCACAACGCGCTCAGCGGAATACGAGTTGGCGCGCGCAGTTGGGTTCGGGGAGTTCACAGCGGCATGCATTCCGGCCGCACTCGATATCTGGTGCATCCGTGCATTCAAGGTCCGGCGGGACGTCCCTGCGGCTGTGGTTGCGCTGGTGCTGGTGAATGCGGCGGCGCATCTGGTGAGTGCGGGGCTCATCCCGGTATCCGTTCCGCTGGTGGTCGCAGTCAGCGCAATCGCGCCCCTGGTGCTGTACCGAGTGCACGCGCTGCACAAGCCCCTGAGCGCCCCGCGGGCATCGCCGGTAGCTCCCCGGGCCCGCGAAGCCTGAACGCCCGGCAGATGCGCAGCCAGCGCCGCAGCATGACCCGCTGTTGCCGGACGTGCGCGAGTACGTGACCCGGATGCGCAGCGCAACCGGCAAGTCTCCTTCGCTCCGCGAACTCCAGTCGCATTTCCGTATCGGCCAGTCGCGCGCTCAGCGCATCCGCAGCGCACTCGCCGCAACCACATGACCTACGCCCCTGCATTCGCTGCCACATCCGGCGGTGGGTGCAGGGGCGTTCTGCATTCCGCTGACGGTTCGTCAGGCAACGGTGCTTGACCGATCGGCGCCGCTCAGCTATGGCGAGGGCTACGCTGGTTGGTGAGGTGAGTGTCGATGTCTACAGGTCTGGCAGATAACGTCCGTAAGCTCCGGCGCACGGCTGGGCTCTCTCAGGAAGCGCTAGCCGACGAGGCCGCTCTGTCGCTGAGCACGGTCCGCAAAGCTGAGCAAGGCGGACACGTGAGCATGGAGTCCCTTGCTGCCCTTGCTCGCGCGCTGGGCGTCTCGACTTCCGCGCTGTTCGCCACTGAGGCTCCGCAGTCCGTGCTCAGCCCGCAGGACGAAGCGAACCGCCGGAACATGGCAGAGCTGCGACGCGCCCTCATGCCCGCTGTGGGGCTCTCAGCGCCTCTGTCGGAGCCTGGTGAGGCTGGGGAGCTGTCTGGGATCAGGCAGGGCGTGCAGGACGGTCACGCGCTCTATCAGGCGGACCGCTATACGTCCGTGGCGCGGAAGCTTCCTGGCTTGCTCCGTTCGTCCGAAGCTGCGGTAACCGCCCTCGAAGGCGAAGAGCAGCAGCACGCCATGATCGCTCGGGCTCACGCGCTGCTGCTGACCGGTAAATACCTGACCCAGGTTCGCCAGTACGACGCTGCGTACTTCGCGCTGGTCGAGGCTATCCGGCTTGCCCGTGAAACCGGTCAAACTCAGTTGGCGGCAACGGGAGTTGTGGGGCTGTGCTGGCTGCTGCTGCGGCAGGACCGATTCGACGAAGCCGAACAGCTCGGGGCGCAGACGGCAACGGAGATCGAACCGCGCATGTCTGAGGCTTCGCCGGCTCGACTCGCTGTGTGGGGCGAACTCTGGCTGCGAGTCTCAGCGGCTGCTGTGCGGAACAACCGGCTGGACGTGGCCCAGGAAGCGCGCCGCATGGCACGTACCGCCGGGGGCGCCATGGACGGAGAGCATCTCGACTTCCCGTCCCACTGGGGCGCCTTCGGGCCGGTCACGGCTGAGGCGAAGGCTGTCGAGGATCTTGCACTTGTTGGTGATGCGCGTGGTGTGCTTCGTCGCGCTGATGACGGACCGCTCAGCGGCAAGGCTGTCCGCAATTACGGCAAGCTCAGCCCGAACAACTGGGGCCGCCATCGGCTGGACGTCGCCCACGCGCACATTGCCCTGGGGTCCCACCAGGACGGCATGGACGAACTCATGCAGCTACGGCGCACGTCCGGCGAATGGCTGACCCATCAGCCGATGGCCCGGCGCGTGATGGCTGACGTCCTCAAAACCCGTAAGCGGACGCTGACGAAAGACATGCGCAGCATGGCAGCACACCTTGGCGTCGCCGGGTAACTACTGCGGAGCGCGATAGTTCGGCACATTGCGCCGGGCAACTGCCGTTCTGCGCATGTGGATTGGTGCTCTGTGCACTCATACGGTCCCCTTACCTGCAACAGTGAGGGGCTCAGCCATGGACAAGGTGGAGGCCGACCGGCCGGACGTGATGACAGGGCGCGCGCCCAGGTTGCTGCCCTGGGTCACCGATGGCGGAAAACCTTGTTATCTCGCAGCGGACAGCAGTGGAAGCGGGTACCTGTCACGGCTCGCGGACAACATGGAATCCGTACAGCTTGGCCTTGCCGCTGATCTCGTCAAAGAGGCGAGAGGCATTCTCGACGGACGCCAGTGGACGGCTGGGCAACTGCACCTGTTGGCGTTGCAGCTCACCGAATGTCTGACTGACGTCCATCGCGTCGCAGAGAGCCGTGGCGCCCGACTTCCGCAGCCGGCTGAGGCGACCGCATGAGCCGAACAGTGATGCGCTTCGTCCCGCACTCCATTCGGCATGAGCCAGCGAAGCCGGTCACCTTTGAAGCGGCCTGCCTCACTGACGAGTGCGGCGAACAGTCGGGACCCCAGGGCGAACAGGAAGACGCGCAGGACTGGTGCCTTCGGCATGCCGGGCGCACTGGCCACGACCTTTTCCGCCGTGTCGTGACTGACCATGCTCGCGTGACTCGGGACGAGTGATCTCAGAATGTGCTCGTATTACGCCGATGGCCAGCACCGACCCCAGCGCCAAGGCGACGTGATGGTGTGTGCCTGCGGGCTGACCACATTCCCCTCATGGTGACCCTCTGAAGACTGCCCCGTAAGACTCAGCGGGCTGACTGCCCCGTCTCTGCCTCTTCCCCCTGAGGCATGGGCGGGGCTCCTTCACGTGCACGCAAGCCCCGAAAGCCGATCACGCCCACAGCCGTGCCTAGGATGAACGAAGTGATGGCCAACGCTAGGTGGACCCACAGGTAAGCGGTCGGACTGCCGTCCTCGAAGGCAAGACCGCTGGCGTCCTTGAAGAGGTTCCGCGCGAAGGTCACCCAGATCACCCAAGACCAGATGCCGAAGGCGAGCAAGAACCAAGAAATGGGGCGGCTGAGCTTCATGGAGTGGCGTCCTCTGCTGGCGGGGAACCGTGCCCTGCCAGTATCCGACCGGCTGTCCTGCGCCCTGATCTCGGGGGTAGTGGGTAGTTGCGTATGGATCACTTTCATCAAGAATCTGTGGAAGGACGGCAGCGGGCTCGCGTTCGACGACGCGGGCGATCCGACGGCGTACTTCTGGGTGCATCTGACGCTCGCCGTCGTCTCCTTTGCTCTGGGGACGGCCATCGGGGTCATCGGGTTGCGCGGGGTGCGCGCCCTCCGCCGGGACCGTGTGACCGGGAGTACGACGTGATGATCGCTGTCTTTGTCCTCGTCGCCCTGCTGGTGTTCAGCGCCTTCGGGGCTCTGCACTGGTACGCCTGGCGCCGTCTGGTGCGCGACACGACACGCGGGCCGGGTCTCGCCAGACGCGTGGGCACGGGCGTGTTCGTCGCCGGGCCGCTGCTGATGGTCGGCGGGTTCACGGCCGAGCGCACCGGCGCCCCGTTCTGGCTCCAGCAGACGCTGACCTGGCCGGGCTTCATGTGGCTCGCCCTCGCGCTGTATCTGCTGCTGGCCCTGCTGGTGGGGGAGCTCGTACGGCCCCTCGCGCTCCGCCTGGTGGCGCGGCGCGCCCCCGCGCCCACGCCCGAGCCGGACCAGGAGCCGGTGCGCGAGCCCGAACCGCAGCCGGTCCCGGCGGGCGGCCGGCCCGCGGAGGCCGCCGAAGCCGCCGAGGTCACCGAGGCCGGACAGTCCGCCGCACCCGCCGCGACGGAACCCCCGGGTCCGCCCGGCTCCACCACCCCCGACGCCCCCGCGCCCTCGGCGGACCCCTCCCGCCGGCTCTTCGTCTCCCGGGTCGTCGGCGGGGCGGTCGCCGCCGCGGCCGTCGGCACCGTCGGCTACGGCACCTACGGCGTCGTACGCGGCCCCAGGCTCAAGCGGGTCACGGTGCCGCTGGCCAGACTCCCGCGCGCGGCCCACGGTTTCCGGATCGCGGTGGTCAGCGACATCCATCTCTCGCCGATGCTGGGCCGGGGCTTCGCGCAGAAGGTCGTCGACACGATCAACTCGACGCAGCCCGATCTGATCGCGGTGGTCGGCGACCTGGTCGACGGCGACGTGGCGGACCTCGGCCCGGCGGCGGCGCCGCTCGCCGGTCTGAAGGCGCGCCACGGCAGCTACTTCGTCACCGGCAACCACGAGTACATCTCCGGCGCCGAGCAGTGGGTCGAGGAGGTGCGGCGGCTGGGCCTGACCCCGCTGGAGAACGCCCGCCGCGAGCTGCCGTATCTCGATCTCGCCGGGGTGAACGACATCGCGGGCGAGGACGAGGGACAGGGCCCCGACTTCGCCAAGGCGCTCGGCGACCGGGACACCTCACGGGCCGTGGTGCTCATGGCGCACCAGCCGGTGCAGATCCACGACGCCGTCGACCACGGCGTCGACCTCCAGCTCTCCGGGCACACCCACGGTGGCCAGATGTGGCCCATGACCTATGTCGCCCAGGCCGCCAACCCCACCCTCGCGGGCCTGGAGCGCTACGGCGACACCCAGCTCTACGTCACGCGCGGCGCGGGCGCCTGGGGGCCGCCGGTGCGGGTCGGGGCGCCGTCGGACATCACCGTGGTGGAGCTGGCGTCCAAGCAGGCGTGACAGGCCGTCAGAAGGCCTTCTGTAACCGCTTCGAGGGCCTTTCGGAAACATGTGGGCACCACACTTACTAAGTTCTTTCTCAACTCAACAAAACCCGCCTTCCGTCAACACAGGCGACTGTGGTTAGGTGATCCGCGCCACCGAGGAACCACTGTGCGTAGTGGGCCGGGTGCGGGTCCTTGGGAGGGGCGCCGATGCGGTCGGTTCGCTGGCGGATTCTCGCGGCGCTGCTGGTACTGGCGATCGCGGCGATCGGCGGCTGGCAGCTGCTGCCGGCCCAGCGCGACGAGAACAGGACGATCGCCGTCGGCACGACCGACTCGGTCACCTCGCTCGACCCGGCCGGCGCCTACGACGCAGGCTCCTGGGCCCTGTTCAGCAATGTGTTCCAGTCGCTGCTGACCTTCGAACCGGGCGCCGCCGCACCCGTCCCGGACGCGGCCGAGAGCTGTGAGTTCGTCGGCAACGCGCTCACCGTCTACCGCTGCACCCTGCGCCAGGGCCTGAGGTTCCCCAGCGGACGCGAGGTCACCGGCAAGGACGTCAAGTACTCCTTCGACCGGGTCAGGCGCATCAACGCGGACGTCGGCCCCGCCGCGCTCTTCGCCACCCTGCAGTCGGTGACCGCGGACGGGCTGTCCGTCAGCTTCCGCCTCTCCTCGCCGGACGCCACCTTCCCGTTCAAGGTGGCCACCGGCGCCGGGGCGATCGTCGACCGCACCAAGTACCCGACGAACCGGCTGCGCACGGACGACGGCGCCGACGGCAGCGGGCCCTACACCCTGACCTCGTACACGGACGAACAGGCCCGGCTGACCCCGAACGCCGACTACCGGGGCGCCGCCCGGGGCACCGGCAGCCCCGTCCTCATGCGCTACTACAAGGACTCGGCGGCGCTGCAGAAGGCGTGGAAGGCACGGCGGGTCGACGTCGTCACCCGCACCCTGCCGCCCGCCGCGCTCGCCGCGCTGTCGCCCAGCGACCTCGACCAGCGGGTCACCGAGGCCGACAGCACCGAGACCCGCAACCTCGTCCTCAACGTGCGCGTCGACTCGCCGTTCCACGACCGCCGGGTGCGGCAGGCGCTGGCCGCGCTGATCAACCGCGAGAAGCTGGTCGCCGATGTCTACCAGGGCACCACCGACCCGCTCTACTCGCTCATCCCGGCCGGCATCACGGGCCACACCACCTCGTTCTTCGACGCCAACCCCAAGCCCGACCCGCAGCGGGCCCGCAGACTCCTCGACGAGGCCGGCGTCAGCATGCCCGTGCGCTTCACCTACGGCTACGCCGAGGGCCGGGGCTCCTCCGCCGCCGAGGCCGCCGAGCTGAAGGAACAGCTGGAGGCGAGCGGGCTGTTCTATGTGACGACCAAGGCGTACGAGTGGGCCGCCTTCCAACAGCGTTACGCCGACGGCAAGTTGGACGCCTACGGGGTGGGCTGGGTCGCCGACTACCCCGACCCCGACACCTTCAGCGGGCCCCTCGTCGGCACCGGCGGCTCTCTGAACAACGGCTACGGCAGCGCGCAGGCCGACCGGCTCATCAAGGACAGCCGGCGCTACGAGGACCGCAGCCGGGCCGCGGCCGACTT
The DNA here is from genome assembly GCF_009184865.1 of Streptomyces phaeolivaceus. NCBI lineage: Bacteria > Bacillati > Actinomycetota > Actinomycetes > Kitasatosporales > Streptomycetaceae > Streptomyces > Streptomyces phaeolivaceus. The sequence goes on from NZ_CP045096.1 coordinate 6,769,807, forward strand.
CAAGGAGTTGCAGGACGTCGTCGCCCAGGACGTGCCGCTGATCCCGCTGTGGCAGCGCAAGGAGTACGTGCTCAGCGACGAGGACGTCGGCGGCGCGCAGTACCTGTCCGACGGCACCGGGGTCTTCCGGCTGTGGCGGCTGGAATGGATATGACAGACGCCGCGTGACAGCTGACGCGAACTCGCGGGCCGGACGTTCGCGGGAGTGACAGGACGCGCTCGCCCAACGCATCTTCTGTGTCGGGGATGTGATCGGGGTGAGGGGCAAACGTGTTGAGACGCAACTCCTTCCGGCTGCCCCGCCATCCGGCGTCCGTGGGGCTCGCCCGGCGCCGCGTACGGGAACATCTGGTCGACTGGGGGCACGGCGAGGGCTCCCCGGCCCTGGACGACATCGTGCTCGTCGTCTCCGAGCTGGCCACCAACGTCGTACGCCACGGCCCTTTGCTGGAGCGGGAGTTCGAGGTCGCGGTGACCGCGCTGGCGGACGGGTCCTGCTTCGTCGAGGTGTCCGACGAGGGGATGGCCGCGCCCCGGATCAGGGAAGCGGCGGAGTGGGACGAGGCGGGGCGGGGGCTGCGGCTGGTGGAGCACATCGCGGCGACATGGGGGGTGTGGAGCCGGGGACGGCACGGGAAGACGGTCTGGGCGCTGGTGGGAGTGCCCCCAGCGTGACCGTCACTTTCAGGCCATCGCCCGGGGCCGTGGTCACCGTGACCTCGCCGCGGTGGGCGTCCACCACTCCCTGCACGATCGCCATGCCCAAGCCGCTGCCCTTGCCTCCCCCCGCGCGGAAGAAGCGGTCGAAGACGCGCGCCACGTCCTCCTCCGGCAGACCGGGCCCCTCGTCCGCCACGTACAGCCGTACGACGCCGTCCTCCCGTGCGACGCCGAGGCGCGCCGGGGCGTCCGCCGGGGTGTGGGTGCGGACGTTGCTCACCAGATTGCCCAGGACCTGCCGGAGGCTCGACTCGTCGGCCCGGACCAGCAGGGCGCCGTCCGCGTGGACGGTGACCGGGCGGTCCGGCTGCTGGGCGCGGAGGTCGGCGGCGGCGTCCCGGACCAGGCGGCTGAGGTCGACGTTCCTGAGGCGGAGTTCGGGGCGCTGGTCGAGGCGGGCGAGGGTGAGGAGTTCGTCGACGAGGCGGCCCATGCGGTCGACCTCGTCGTGCATCCGGTCCCAGGAGCGACGGCGCTCGTCGGGGTCGGTGAGCATGCCCTTGTCGTGGAGCTGGAGGTAGCCGCGGATCGCGGACAGCGGCGTACGCAGTTCGTGGGAGGCGTCGCCGACGAAGCGGCGCAGCTGGGCGGTACTGCGTTCGCGGGTCCGGTAGGCCGTCTCGACCTGCTGGAGCATGGAGTTGAGGGCGAGCCGGAGCTGTTCGACCTCCAGGGTGGCCTCGCTGCTGGAGGGGACGCGGCGGGTGAGATCGCCCTCGGCGATCGCCGACGAGGTCTCGACCATGTCCTCCAGGGGCCGCATCCGGCGGCGCACGCTGAACAGGGTCAGACAGGCGAGCGTCGCGAGGAGCAGCCCGCCGACGGCGAAGTCCAGCTTGAGGGCCTTGGCGATGACGTTGTGCAGCGACTCGGTGGAGGTGGCGAGGAGGACGGTCGTCCCGTCGTCCATCCGGGCCGCGGTCACCCGGTGCGGGGAGCCCGCCACATCGACGTCGTACGGCTCGTCGTCCGCGACCAGGGCGGCCGGGTCGCCCACCGCCGCGGCGAGGTCCCGCTGGCTCTCGGTGGGCGGGAACCCGGCGATGGTCAGCGGCTCGCCCGTGTCGTCGAGCGCGGTGAAGACGGCGCCCTGCACGAGGGAGTCGGCCTCCTCGGTGCCGTGCCCGCCGGAGGCCCGGTCGCTGAGCGCGACCAGCGCGCTCAGCGCGTCGATCTGCTCCATGCTGACCCGCGAGGCCCCGATCGAGTCCCGGGTGGTCATCAGCTCCCGGTCGACGCTGTCGAGCAGATACAGCCGCATGCCCATCGCGCTGAACGCCGTCGCCGCGATCACGCCCACGGCGAGCGGCACGACGTTCGCGAGGGTCAGCTTGGCGCGCAGGGAGTAGAGGCCGCCCTTGCGGAGCGGCAGCGCCACGAAACGACGCGGACGCCTCATGCCAGCCCGTATCCGACACCCCGGCGCGTGGTGATCACCGGCGGGCCGAGCGCGTCCAGCTTGCGCCGCAGATAGCCGATGTACGTCTCGACGACGGTCGACTCGGCAGGCGTGTGCTCGTACTGCCATACGTGGCGCAGGAGTTGCTCCTTCGGCACGATCCGGCCGCCGTTGCGCACCAGGAACCGCAGCAGCGCGTACTCGGTGGGCGTCAGCTCCACCGTGCGGCCCGCCCGGTGCACCGAGTACGTCGTCTCGTCCGGCTCCAGGTCGCCGTAGCGCAGCGGCGGGCGCTGCGGGAGGACGTCCGTACGCCGGGTGCGGCGCAGCACGGCGGTCAGCCGGGCGACGACCACCTCGATGTCGAACGGCTTGGTGATGTAGTCGTCGCCGAAGCCGAGGGCGCCCACGATCTCGGCGGGCGCGTCCCGGGCGGTCAGGTACACGATCGCCAACTCCGGCCGCCGGGTGCGCAGTTCACGGCCCAGGGCGCGGCCGTCGCCGTCCGGGAGCATCACGTCCAGCAGGGCCGCGTCCGGCCGGGTGCGCTCGGCGAGCGCGAGCGCCTCACGGACCGTACCGGCCGTCATCACCTCGAAGCGGTGGTAGCGCAGGGCGATGGCGAGGACGTCCGTGATGCTCGGCTCGTCCTCGACGACGAGCACGGCGGCGCCGGCGTCGGCCGGGACGGGACGATCGCCTACGCCCAGGTGACCTTCACCGAGCAGGCGAACGCCGTGCCCAAGGCACTCATCGACGATGTCATCGACACCGCGCAGGGCGCCGAACAGGGCGGTCTTCAGGTCGAGTTGGGCGGCCAGGCGATCGCGCGGGCGCAGGAGGCCTCGCAGGGCACGTCCGAGGCGGTCGGCATCCTGGCGGCGGCGGTCGTCCTCTTCCTCGCCTTCGGCTCGCTCTTCGCGATGCTGCTGCCGATCGTCGTGGCGGTCGCCGGGGTCGGCACCGGCATGATGGCCACGGCCCTGCTGAGCCATGTCACGAACATCCCGGACGTGGCCCCGCTGCTCGGCTCGCTCATCGGCCTCGGCGTCGGCATCGACTACGCCCTGTTCATCGTCACCCGGCACCGGCGCGGCATCCTGCGCGGGTCGAAGCCGGAGGAGGCGGCCGTCACCGCGCTCGACACCTCCGGGCGCGCGGTGCTGTTCGCGGGCGGCACGGTCTGTATCGCGCTCGCCGGGATGCTGGTGATGAACCTCCGCTTCCTGGGCGGTGTCGTCATCGCGACCTCGCTGACCGTCGTACTGAGCGTCCTCGCGGCGGTCACCCTGTTGCCGGCCCTCCTCGGGGTGCTCGGCCCGCGTGTCCTCGGCCGCCGCCAGCGCCGGCGCCTCGCCGTCACCGGCCCCGAGCCGGAGTTGACGAGCGGCCTCGCGGCCCGCTGGTCCGCGTACGTCGAGCGCCGCCCGCGCTCCACGGCCGTCCTCGCCCTCGTCGTCATGCTGATCCTCGCGATCCCCGTCCTGTCGATCCGCCTCGGCACCTCCGACCAGGGCAACCACCGCGACACCACGACCACCCGCCAGGCCTACGACCTGCTCGCGGAGGCCTTCGGCCCCGGCTTCAACGGCCCCCTCCAGGTGGTCGTGGACGGCACCGACACCGACGCGCTGGTCTCGCGCATCGAGTCCACGCGGGGGGTGGCGCGGGTGGCCGCCGTACCGCCCGCGAACGGTGTGACGGTGATCCAGGTGGTCCCGACGACGTCCCCGCAGGCCGAGGAGACGGACCGCCTGATCGACCGGCTGCGCGAGGACGTCGTCCCGGCGTCCGGGGTGGAGGCCCATGTCGGCGGGGTGACGGCGGTGTCGAAGGACTTCGCGTCGGTGACGGGAGAACGCCTGCCCTACTTCATCGCCACGATCATCGCGCTGGGCTTTCTGCTTCTGATGGTCGCCTTCCGCTCCCTGCTGGTGCCGCTGACGGCCGCGCTGATGAACCTCGTCGCGGCGGCGGCGTCCTTCGGCGTGCTGGTGGCGGTCTTCCAATGGGGCTGGGGGACGGAACTCCTCGGCATCGGCGAGGAGGGCCCCATCGCGGCCTTCCTCCCCGTCATCATGCTCTCGCTCCTCTTCGGCCTCTCCATGGACTACCAGGTCTTCCTGGTCAGCCGGATGCACGAGGAGTGGGTCCACACCAAGGACAACGCCCGCGCGGTCCGCGTCGGTCTCGCCGAGACCAGCCGGGTCATCAACTGCGCGGCCCTGATCATGATGTGCGTCTTCAGCGCGTTCGTGCTGAGCGGCGAACTGGAGGCGGCGATGGCCGGTATCGGTCTGGCGGCGGCCGTCGCCCTGGACGCCTTCATCCTCCGTACGGCCCTGGTACCGGCCGCGATGCATCTGCTCGGCAGGGCGAACTGGTGGTTGCCGGCGGGCCTGGAGAGGCGATTGCCGCATCTGGCGGTGGAGCCGGCTGAGGAGCGCCCGGCTGAGGAGCGCCCGTCGGTGCGGGACCCGCTCCTGGAGGGCGGCGGCCCGGCCTCCGTGATCCACGGCTTCGTCAGCACGGAGGACGGGGAACCGGTCGAGGGCGCCGAGGTGACCCTGCTGACACGGGGCGGCCGTCAGCTGGACCGGGTGACGTCCCTGGCGGACGGCTCGTACATCGTCGCGGTGCCGGGCCCGGGGCCCTACCTCCTGGCGACGACTTCACCGTCGTCCGCCTCGCGTGCGCGTCAGGTGGTCGTGGGGGAGGGGCCGCTGGTGTACGACGTGGAGCTGGCGGGGGTGGCCGAGGGGGAGGTGGACGCGGTCAATTAGCTTTTGTCTGACCGGCCTTGAGGATCACCTCGACGTCCAGGTTGACCTTGGCGCCGATGGACTCGGGCAGGGTGACGGTCTCGCCGGGGGCGTGTACGCGGTGGCTGGCGTACGTGTCCCCGGCGGGGTCGGTGAGAACGTGGAGACGCTGGTGCTGGCGGTTGACGATGACGTAGACCGGGATCTTTGCTTGGGCATACGCAGTGACCTTGGCGCGGAGGTCGTTTTGATAGTTGCTGGAGGTGACCTCAAGAACGAGACGGAAGGCGATCGGGTCGTAGCAGTTGTTCTCGACAAGGTGATCTTCAATGTCGGCGTCGACAACCACGAGGTCGGGGATCGCGTAGTCCTCGGCACCGCCCGGAAGCCAGAGTCCGACCCCCTCGGTCACCTCGGAATCCCCGCCCCCCAGTCCTGCGGCGATGAATGGACTCCGCAACCTGGACAGAGCACGGGCGTGGGCGAAGTTGGCGGGCGGCGTCACGACGATCGTGCCTCCGATGATCTCGACGCGATACCCCGGAAGGCGGTCCATGACCTGGTTCGCCTCCGCGATCAGCGGACGGTCTCCATGGGGCCGCTCGACGGATGCTGTGGACATCACGTGCCTCCTGTGGGCTGGTGTCGAGGTCATCATCGTAGGCAGGAGCGGGACCAGGTGTCCCGTTCGGCCCCGTTCACCCGAAAGCGATCACTCAGCCGCGCGCCCCTTGACCCCCGGGTCCGGCAGGACCTTCGTCATCCCCGGCAGGAAGTCCGTGAACAGCTCGTGCACCTCGCGGACCAGCGGTCGCAGCGCCCGGAAGCGGGCCAGCGAGACGCCCCGGGTGGTCAGCCGGGCCCCGCGCTCGGCGAGCCGGTAGCTGCGCGCGCGCCCCTCGCTGCGGTCGAACACCCAGTACAGGACGAGCCCCATCAGGGAGAGCCACATCAACTCGGGGAGGATGTCCCGGAGTTCGTCCGGGACCTTGGCCTTGGACCCGGCGAGGACCTCGCGGTGGATGGCGATGGACTCCTCGCGCGGCCCCTCCGACTCGGGGGCGAAGGGGCTGAGCGGGCTCTCCGGATCGGCCGCGTTCTTGAAGAACTGCGCCGCGAACTCGTGGTACGGCTCCGCCACGTCCAGCCAGGCCTTCAGCACCCCGGCGATCCGCGCCTCCAGATCCTTCTCCCGCTCCAGCACGGGCCGCACCGCCGCCAGGTGCTCCGCGCCGATCCGGTCGTAGAACCCCTGGATCAGGTGTTCCTTGCCGGCGAAGTAGTAGTACGCGTTCCCGACGGAGACCCCGGCCTCCTTCGCGATGACCCGCATCGTCGTCTTGTCGTACCCGCGCTCCTGGAAGAGCCGCAGCGCGGTCTCCAGGATCAGCGCGCGGGTCTGCTCGGACTTGGCGGTGCCCTTGGGGCCGGGCTGCTCCGCCGGGTCCCGGGGGCCGACCGCCCCCGAGTCGGGCTGGTCGGCGCCGGGCTCTGGGCTGGGGTTGTCGTTCAGTGCGGCCACGGGCAGAGCCTAACGAGTCGCGCGGGTACCGGTGTCGCAGCCACCGGGAGGCCGGTACACCCACCCGTACCGCCGGTCGTACGCCCATCCCGTCAGCTCGGCCCCGCCGCTCCCGCACCCCGAGCCGGGCTGCCGGTGGGCGCCCCGCCACTTCGCGGCGGTGAGGACGGCGGTGCGCGCGAGCCGGGCCCCCGCCGGGGTGCTCAGCCGGTGGGCGAGCGGCCGGTGCTCGCGCAGCGCCCACAGACACACGATCCAGGCGGCGGCCCCCCGGTACACCTGTCCGCCGTCCCCCACGATCGTGATCTCCTCCAGCGTCGCCCCGTGGTCGAGCGACGGAAACAGCCGCCCGGCCTCCTCGGACCCCGCCGCCACGAACCGCAGCGGCACCAACTGCCGCTGTCTGCCGAGCCACTCCCGCAGGAAGGCGCACAGTCCGCACCCGGCGTCGTACAGGACGGTGAGCCCGCGGACCGGGACGCGCTCGGCGCCCCGGTCCGCGGTGGCCGTCCCGGCCGTCCCGGCCGTGTCAGCCGTGGTGGCCGTGTCAGCCGTGGTGTCCGTCCCGGCCTCGGCGGTCATACCCGCCCCGCCGGAGCGATCCAGCCCTGCGGCGGGACCGGCGGCATCTGCTCCCGCTCCATGATTCCCCGGCGCCGGAACTTGTTCAGCACGAACACGTTCCCCAGGTGCAGCGCCCCGAGCACGAGCAGCACCACACCGAGCTTCGCCGACACCGCCTCGAACACCTCACGGGGGCTGCCGACGGCGCCGTCCTCGTTCAGATACAGCGCCACGAAGCCCAGGTTCACGAGATAGAACCCGACCACGAGCAGGTGGTTCACCGCGTCGGCGAGGTTCTCGTTCCCTCGCAGCACATCCGCGAGAAAGATCCGCCCGTTCCTGCTCAACGTCCGCGCCACCCACACCGTCAGCCCCACGCTGACCAGCAGATAGATGACATACGCGACGACCGTGAGGTCCATGCCCCCACCCCTTCCGGGATCTCTTGAACACGTTCAAATGTTCTGAGCGAGACTCTAGCCCTGTTTTTGAACGTGTTCAAGCGAGGGGTGTCCCGATGTCCCGATGTCCCGATGTCCCTCATGGAGCGGAGCTCATCCGGTGCGGGCCAACTCCGGCCGCTTGCTGTAGTCCGTGAGCCCGATGACGTTGCCCCAGGGGTCGGCGAACTCGACGGTCCACCCGGTGGCGACGGAGAAGGGCGCGTCCAGGGCCGGCACCCCCGCCGCCGCGAGCGCCCGCGCGGCCTCCCGGGCGTCCCGCACCTCAAGCCACACCCGAGCCGCCGCCCACACGGGCGGCCGATGCCGCAGCTCCTCCTCCAGCCGCAGCAGCAGCCCCGGCGTCTCCTTGCCCACCTTCAGCCCCGCGATCCCGGCCTCGTCCAGCCGAAACCCCACATCGAACCCGGCCCGCTCATAGAAGGAGACGGCCTCACCGAGATCACCGACGGGAAGCAGGACGTTGTCGAAGCCGAGCAGCTCGCGCGACTCATGCAGCTCATCCGACTCGTGCGACTGATGCGACTGATGTGACTCATGCAGCTGATGTGACTCATTGTCTGACATGTCGTCAGATTAGAGCTTGGGTCGGCGTAGCCGCGGGAGCGACAGCACACGCAGTGGCGCGGTCGGGACAGCGGTGGACACGGGCATGGGGAAGGGTCGACCGCGAACCTGCGCGGTCGGCCCTTCCCCATGCCGAGCCGTGGTCAGCCGATGGCGATCCGGGTCTTCCAGTAGCTCGTGGGCGCGACGATCTCCGTACCCCTGTACGGCTCCTGCGTGCCGATGGGCGTCTCCGGCTGAGCGTGTGGGACAGCAACCCGTGTCTGCCGCGCGAGAGGCCGGGGCCGGGGCTCGATGCCGAAAGTGGGCGAGGGCTGTGGCTGTCGAGGGTGTGTGCTGACGAGTGGGGGCAGCACCTCGTCGTCAACGGGCGGAACGGCGGCGGTGGTAAGGAGGTGCGGGCGGAGTGGCGTTTCCCGGGCGTATAGGTGGGGGCCACCCGTTCACGGAGAACGGGTGGCCCCCTCGGGAGCAGCGCTGGCTTCGAGGGCAGCAGGAGCGCGGTGCGGCCCTCTCGGTCAGGTCTCGCAGCCGCCCACCCGTCGGCTGCTCACCGCGATGTCGTCCATCCGCATGTCGAACGCGGTGGGCGCCGGGTTCGACTGGTAGAGCTGCCAGCCCAGCTTCAGTTTGTCGAAGGTGGGGAAGACGAAGTCGTCCGTCGTGCCGCCGTGGTTCTTCGTGGAGACGGTCAGGTCGGGCTGGGCCGTGCCGTCCAGGTAGACCATGACGCGGTTGTCCGTGGCGTCCAGGCGGAATTCCACGCACTGCCACTTACCCGCGACCGCCGGAGCCGAGGTCTTCCAGTTGGTCCAGTCGCCGGTCGGCCCCAGGTCTGAGCCGACGCCCCAGAAGTTGCCTGTGTCGGTGGGGGCGTACTGGCCGCCGAGGGGGCGGACGAGGGTGGGGGAGTCGGGGCCGGAGGCTTCGGCGAGGGTCCAGTGGGCCCAGTCGGGGGCCGTGGGGAACTCGGTGACGCGGAGGCGGACGCGGGCCCAGAAGCTGTTGCCGGGCGGGGCGAGGTCGGACAGGACCATGAAGGCGTGGCCGTTGCCCTCGGTGTGGAGGTGGAGTTCGCGGCCGTGGCCGGTGGAGCTGGGCTCGACGGTCAGGGTGCCGTTGGACGTGTCGGTGGTCCAGCCCCGGCCCTCGGTCACCGGGCCGAGGGGGAGGCGGTCGAAGTTCTCCCAGGCGAGTGTGCCGCCGTACGTGTGGTTGGAGGGGGCGTGCGGGGCGGGCGTTGCCGAGGCGGTGGGGGGTGTCGCGATCAGGATCGCGGCCGCGGCCGAAAGTGCGGCCGTGGCTTTCCTCAAGTGGGTCATGGCAGCAGTGTGTGATCAAGCGCCCTATCCGTCACGGGAGTTGGACGCGATCCAGCCAGACGGCGAGGGCTGGTGGCGAGCTGGCGGGGTGGTGCGGCACGGGAGGGTTCTGATTCGAAGTGCCTGGTCGCTGCCCCGCGTCGTACAGTACGCGGACATGTCAGGCCCCTCGGGTCTTCCGGGCTACGGCGAGGGCGTGGGCGAGGGCGAGGGTGTCGAGGGAGGTGAGCCGCGCAGGCTGTGATCCGGCCCTTCGGTGAGCGGAGGAGGGTGTTCGCGATGGTGGGTGCGCGGAGACGACGGATGACGGCCGGGGTGGCCGGGGTGGCCGTGGCGCTGGGGTTGTTGCTCGGTGGATGCGGTCAGCGGGCCGGCTTGGTGGAGGGGCAGTCCCTGTACGCCTCCCTGCGGGAGCTGCCCGAGGAACTGGACGACGACGGCACGACGATCCGCGTCGGCGACCCGAACGCGCCGGTCACCCTCCGTCTCTACGAGGACCCGCGCTGCCCCTACTGCGAGGAGTACGAGCAGACCGGCGGCGGCCCGGCCGCGCGGGAACGGACGTTGCGGCGCACCGTGGTCACCGAGTACACCCTCGCCTCCTTCCTGGACGACAGAGTGGGCGGCAGCGGCTCGAAGAAGGCCGTCAACGCCCTGCGCGCCGCGCTGGAGGAGGGCAGGTTCGCCGAGTACCACGCCGTGCTCTACCAGAACCAGCCCGAGGAGATCGTCGACGGCTTCACCGACGCGTATCTGCTCGAACTCGCCGCCGAGGTGGAGGGGCTGCGCGGGCCCGCGTTCGATTCCGCCGTCAAGACCATGAAATACCACGACTTCGTGAGCCGGTCCCAGAAAGCCTATGAGCGGGCGGGGTCCGACCCGCGCGGGCCCGGCACGCCCACCGCCGTCATCAACGGGAAGCGGGTGCGCGAGATGTACTCCGGTGTTCTCTACGACCGGGCGGCGTTCGACGAACTGCTCGACTCCGTGGAGATGGACCCCGAGTGGTGGGAGGAGCACCGGCTCATGGCGGAGGACATGGGCACGAGCTGACTGATGTCAGAGCCACCCCCTACTGTCCCCTCCATGGCAACGGTGACGTTCGTCGGCGAGACGGCGAGACGGCGAGACGGCGAGACGGCGAGTGGGGCTCGTGCGGGCCCACGGTGAGAGGGAGGGGAAGGGCGGCCACGATCCGGTCGGTCTCCAAGTCGGCTGTCGGCGGCGGGAACCGAACGGCGCGCATCGGCCATCTCCTCTGCGAGGGCGACCGTATGCTCGCTGTCATCCTCGTCATCCTCAGCAAGGCGATGCTGCTCGCCAAGGACACGGAGATCGCGGATCCGACGATCCTCAGCCAACTCTGACCGTCGGCTGGGACGGGGGACTGTGACTCCGCCCACATGCGGGAGCCGGGCCGGGCGCGGCCGGAGTAACAACTTCTCTCCGGGCCCTTCCCTCCTGCAATATGACGGACAGCCCATAGTGCGTTCATTGCGCCATCCAGCCGCTCAAGCAAACAACACGCAGGAGTCAGTACCGTGACCGAGCAGCCTCAGCAGCCCGCTCAGCCCCCGCAGCCCGGATACGGGTACCCGGGCGCCGCCCCCGGCCAGCCGGGCGCCAACCCGTACGGGGCTCCGGGGGCCGGTGACCCCTATGGTGCTCCGCAGGGCGGCTACCAGCAGCCGGGCGCGGGCCAGCCCGGCTACGGCTACCCGCAGCAGGGCGGTTACCCCCAGGGCGGCGGCTATCAGGGCGGCTACCAGGCGCCGCCCACGCCGGGCGGCGCGTACACCGGCGACCCCAACGCCCCGTACGGCTACGACCCCTACGGCCGCCCGTACTCCGACAAGTCCAAGATCGTCGCGGGCATCCTCTCGCTGTTCCTGGGCTCCTTCGGCGTCGGCCGCTTCTACATCGGCCATGTCGGCCTCGGTATCGCGCAGCTGCTCACCTGCGGTGGCCTCGGCATCTGGGCCCTGGTCGACGGCATCATCCTGCTGACCGGCAGCAACACCACGGACTCCAACGGGCGTGTCCTGCGTGGCTGAGCGCGGCCTCAGCACCCTCCGGCATCCGGCGGCGGCACCCTTCGCGGTGGCCGCCGCCGGGCTGGCGGGCGCCGCGTACCTGTACGGCACCGACCCGCACGAACCCGGCCGACTGCTGCCCCAGTGCCCGTTCCGCTATGTCACGGGGCTGCTCTGCCCCGCCTGCGGTGGCACCCGCATGGTGTACGACCTGATGCACGGCCAGTTCACCGCCGCCTGGCACGACAACCGGGTGCTGCTGCTCGCCGCGCCCTTCGCGCTCGTCCTGCTCGGCCGCTGGGCCGTCGAGGGCCTGCGGGGCCGCCGCTGGCGCCCCCAACTGAAGCCCCGTACCCAGGCCTTGATCCTGGGCATCGCGGTGACGTGGACGATCGTCCGCAACCTTCACTGAGTGGTCAGAGCGCTGAGTGGTCAGAGCACCGAGTGGTCACGGCCGAATCCGGGTTCCTTCCCCCTGCTGAACCCCGTAAATCCCTTACGCCCGCTTTATGTTGCTCAGTTGTCGCAAGTTGGCCGGAATCGGATCACGGAATCGGAACGATCGCTCGACTCCCCTCCCGTGCGCCCCTTGTGTCTCACTACGCTGCAACGGCTGCAGGGGGGATGACGGGGGATTACGTCGTGCTCGATCGTTGGCCGGTATTCGTCGTGCCCGATCGCTGCCGGTTTTTGCCGCGCCTTCTCTCCTGGGATCCCCCCGGAGCCAACCGCTTCGGTTATTCAGTCAGTTCATCCAGGAGTTGTTTCCATGACCGTCCCCACCCCTGACGCTCCCTTCGGCCACGACCCGCAGGGGCGCCCGTACTCCGACAAGTCGAAGATCGTCGCCGGCATTCTGCAGCTCTTCCTCGGTACGCTCGGCATCGGTCGCTTCTACGTCGGTTCCGTCGGCGTGGGCGTCGCCCAGCTCCTCACCTGCGGCGGTCTGGGCTTCTGGGCCCTGATCGACGGCATCCTGTTCCTCACGAGCAACGACCGCACCGACGCCCAGGGCCGTGTCCTGCGCGGCTGAGCTCGGCACCACACCGCTTGAGGGCCCCGCTCCGGGATCGGAGCGGGGCCCTCAGCGTCGTACGGCTCGCAGGCCTAGAAGCGGCGCGTGATGAGCGCCCGCTTCACCTCCTGGATCGCCTTGGTGACCTCGATACCGCGCGGGCAGGCGTCCGTGCAGTTGAACGTCGTACGGCAACGCCACACGCCGTCACGGTCGTTGAGGATCTCCAGCCGCTGCTCACCGGCCTCGTCGCGCGAGTCGAAGATGAAGCGGTGGGCGTTGACGATCGCGGCCGGACCGAAGTACTGGCCGTCGTTCCAGAACACCGGGCACGAGGACGTGCACGCGGCGCACAGGATGCACTTGGTGGTGTCGTCGAAGCGCTCACGGTCCTCGGCGGTCTGGAAACGCTCCCGCGTCGGCTCGTTGGTGTCCTTCGTGATCAGGAAGGGCATCACGTCCCGGTACGCCTGGAAGAACGGCTCCATGTCCACGACCAGGTCCTTGAGGACCGTGAGGCCCTTGATGGGCTCGACCGTGATCGGCTTCTCGGGGTTGATGTCCTTGATCAGCGTCTTGCAGGCCAGCCGGTTCTTGCCGTTGATCCGCATGGCGTCCGAACCGCAGATGCCGTGGGCGCAGGAACGGCGGAAGGTCAGGGTGCCGTCCACATCCCACTTGATCTTGTGCAGACCGTCGAGGACGCGCTCCTTGGGGTCGATCTCCAGCTGGAAGTCTTCCCAGGTCGCCTCGGCCGAGACTTCGGAGTTGAAGCGACGGACACGGAAGGTGACCGTGATGTACGGGGAGTCGGCGAAGCCGGGCTCGGGGCTGCCTGCCGCGTCCGCCTTCTCCAGGGTCGGGGTTGCCATCAGTACTTACGCTCCATCGGCTGGTAGCGGGTCTGGACGACCGGCTTGTAGTCGAGGCGGACGGTCTCGGAGCCGTCGTCGCCGACCTCGCGGTACGCCATGGTGTGACGCATGAAGTTGACGTCGTCGCGGTTCGGGTAGTCCTCGCGGTAGTGACCGCCGCGGGACTCCTTGCGCGCGAGCGCCGACACGGCCATGACCTCGGCCAGATCGAGCAGGTTGCCCAGCTCGACGGCCTCCAGGAGGTCGGTGTTGAACCGCCGGCCCTTGTCCTGGATCGCCACGTTCTTGTAGCGGGCGCGCAGCTCGGCGATCTTCTCTACGGCCGTCTTGATCGTCTGCTCGGTGCGGAACACCATGACGTTGGCGTCCATGGTCTCCTGCAGCTCGCGCCGCAGCTCCGCCACGCGCTCGTTGCCCGTGGAGTCGCGCAGCCGCTCGATCTGCTCGACGACCAGCGACTCCGGGTTCTCCGGCAGCTCGACGAAGTCGGCCTGCTGGGAGTAGTCGGCGGCGGCGATGCCGGCCCGGCGCCCGAAGACGTTGATGTCGAGCAGCGAGTTGGTGCCGAGACGGTTGGCGCCGTGCACGGAGACACAGGCGACCTCGCCGGCGGCGTACAGACCCGGGACGACGGTGGTGTTGTCGATCAGGACCTCACCCTCGACGTTCGTCGGGATGCCGCCCATGGCGTAGTGCGCGGTCGGCTGGATCGGGATCGGGTCCGTGTAGGGCTCGATACCGAGGTACGTCCGCGCGAACTCGGTGATGTCCGGGAGCTTGGCGTCGAGCTGCTCCGGCGGGAGGTGGGTGAGGTCGAGGTAGACGTGGTCGCCCTCGGGACCGCAGCCGCGGCCCTCACGGATCTCCGTGTAGATGGAGCGGGACACGACGTCACGGGACGCGAGGTCCTTCATGACCGGCGCGTACTTCTCCATGAAGCGCTCGCCGTCCTTGTTGCGGAGGATGCCGCCCTCACCGCGGGCGCCCTCCGTCAGCAGGATGCCCATGCGCCAGATGCCGGTCGGGTGGAACTGGAAGAACTCCATGTCCTCCAGCGGCAGTCCGCGACGGTAGACGGCGGCCTGGCCGTCACCGGTCAGCGTGTGCGCGTTCGACGTCACCTTGAAGAACTTGCCGCAGCCGCCGGACGCGTAGATCACGGCCTTCGCCTGGAAGATGTGGATCTCACCGGTGGCGAGTTCGTACGCCACGACACCGGCCGACTTCTTGACGCCGTCGACCTCGGTGATCAGCTGGTCCAGGACGTAGAACTCGTTGAAGAACTCCACGCCGTGCTTGACGCAGTTCTGGTACAGCGTCTGGAGGATCATGTGGCCGGTGCGGTCGGCCGCGTAGCAGGAGCGGCGGACCGGGGCCTCGCCGTGGTTCCGGCTGTGACCGCCGAAGCGGCGCTGGTCGATCGTGCCGTTGGGCGTCCGGTTGAACGGCAGGCCCATCTTCTCCAGGTCGAGGACGGAGTCGATGGCCTCCTTCGCCAGGATCTCGGCGGCGTCCTGGTCGACCAGGTAGTCACCGCCCTTGACCGTGTCGAAGGTGTGCCACTCCCAGTTGTCCTCCTCCACGTTGGCGAGCGCGGCGGCCATACCGCCCTGCGCGGCGCCCGTGTGGGAGCGGGTGGGATACAGCTTGGTCAGCACGGCGGTGCGGCTGCGCTGCGTGGACTCGATGGCCGCGCGCATTCCGGCGCCGCCGGCGCCGACGATGACGGTGTCGTACTTGTGGATCTTCATGATCGGTTGCCTCAGCCCCGTGCCTAGCGGATGTTCGGGTCGAAGGTGAAGATCACCAGCGTGCCCAGCAGGATGGTGAACACCGTGGCGGTGTAGAGCAGGCCCTTGAGCCACAGCCGGGTGTTCGCGCGCTCCGCGTAGTCGTTGATGACGGTACGCAGGCCGTTCGCGCCGTGCAGCATCGCGAGCCACAGCATCAGCAGGTCCCAGGTCTGCCAGAACGGCGAGGCCCAGCGGCCCGCGACGAACGCGAAGCCGATCTTGGAGACGCCGCCGTCGAGGACGAGCTGGATCAGCAGGTGGCCGATGACCAGGACGACCAGGACGATGCCGGACAGCCGCATGAAGAGCCACGCGACCATCTCGAAGTTGCCGCGGGTCGACTTCGGGGTCTTCTTGGTGCGCTTGCGGGGCGGCTCGATGACGGGGGCCGGGTTGTCTGGGCTGTAGCCCGACAGTGCCCCGGCGCCCTCGACGGGGCCGATGCCGGATGCGGTGGTTTCAGTGGTGGACATCTGCCTCAGCTCCCGAAGACTTCACGAGCGGCGTGGCCGAGGACGGGGTACAGGGCCCCGATCATCAGGACGACCCAGATGCCGACGACGGACCAGAGCATCGTCTTCTGGTGACGGGGGCCGTTCGACCAGAAGTCGACGGCGATGACCCGAAGACCGTTGAGCGCGTGGAAGAGGATGGCGGCGACGAGGCCGTACTCCAGCAGCGCGACGATCGGCGTCTTGTACGTGGCCACGACCTTGTCGTAGGCGTCGGGGGAGACACGGACGAGAGCGGTGTCCAGCACGTGTACGAACAGGAAGAAGAAGATGAGGACGCCGGTGACTCGATGAGCCACCCAGGACCACATTCCTTCCCGGCCGCGGTACAGCGTTCCAGCCGGCACGGAAGAACCCTCCGGGAGCGGGGATTGGGGCCGGCCGGCTTGCTTGTCGGTCTGACCCGGCCGGGTACGGTCCACCGGCCCCGGCCATGGTAGCGATGCCGTTGCACTTGGATTGAGCCGGGAGGGTTGGTGTGATCAAACTGGCATACAAAGGTGCACGTAAGGGTGAGTACTGGGCGGCATCCGGGGCGGGGGGTTCGGTGCGTTGCCGGGTGCGGGCTCGTTGTGGCTGGTCGCGCAGTTCCCCGCGCCCCTTGAGAGCTGTGCCCCTTGAGAGCTGTGCCCCTTGAGAGCTGCGCCCCTTCAGGGCTGCGCCCCTTCAGGGCTGCGCCCCTTCAGGGCTGCGCCCCTTCAGGGCTGCGCCCTCAAAAGGTCGCGCGGGTTCCCGCGGTTCTTCCGAGGTGGGTGGTGAGGCGGGATTTGGCCAGGTGGCGGAGTTGTTCGGCTACCACCACTCGCTCTTCCTCGGGGTCGTTGGAGAGGCGGGAGCGGATGCCCTCCAGGGTGTGGTCGAGGAGTTCGTCGGGGTGGGTGGTGGTGAGGGAGATGACGAAGACGTGGCCGAAGCGGGCCTCGTAGGCGGCGTGCGCGGCGTTCAGCGCGGTGTGGGCCACGCCGTACGTGTCGTCGGGGAGGGCGGGGAGCGTCTCGCCGGCCAGGGCCTCGGCGAGGTCGGATGCCGTGAGGTCGTACGCGGCCTCGTCCGACGCGGCGAACAGCGCGTCCAGGTCGGGATAGGGGCGGTGGTCGGTGAGGCGGTGCGCCCAGCGCAGGCTGCGCAGACAGGTGAGGAGGGTCTCCCGGGCCGTGTCGGCGGGCGCGCGGTTGAACCGCTCCAGGGCCGACGGGCCGGCGGTGTGGACCTGCTCCGGTATGGCGACCTGGCCGGGGAGACGGGGGAGACGGTGCGGAGGCAGCGTGGATCCTCGGCGGTGCGTAGGGGTCGGCTGGGCAGGCTGTGCGAGAGGTGCCACCACGTTATCGAGGCGGTTCATGGGCTGTCCGTTCGATGCCCGAAATTCACCCGAACGGGAGAGTTTCGGAACCTGTGGTGGACGGATCGGGGGATGGGACGTCGTAGGTTCGAGAAGGGACCCGGTGGAGAGCCGGGAGTGAGTGGAAGCGAGACCGGGGGCGAAGCGTGGCGAGAGGTGTGTGAGATGTCGTGGACGGTGACCGGGACTGGGAGGGCAAAGACCGGGGGCGTGTCGTGAACCGAGGCCGGCGCAGGGCACCCCGCAGGAAGACGGCGATCACGTCGAAAGGGTTGCTCGTCGGCGCGGGAGTCGTGCTTGCGGGCGGCGCGGTCGCGGCGGCCGTGACCGTGTGGCCGGGCGAGGGGAAGCGGACACCGGCCGGGGCGGGATCGACTCCGGAGCGGACCTCCGTGGGCGCCGCCGCGACCCCGCCCTCCGCGTCACCGTCGCCGTCGCGCACCTATCCGCTGTCCGAGGAGCCGCGGACCGTTCCCGCCGTACGGGAGCACGAGGCCGCCCGGGGCCCCGGCTGGAAGCCCGCCGACGGCGGCCGGGTCGTCGTACGGAACGCGGCGCTGGCCGACGAGGGGCGGCTGACCGCCGGGGAGCTGGGGCTCGACTACGCGGGGGAGGCGAAGCCGCGCGACGGGGACGTGGAGCTGGCGCTGACCGGATCGGGGAAGTCCGCTTCGGAGGCGTACACGCTGACCGTCGGGGACGGCCGGGTGCGGATAGCCGCGCCCGCCGAGGCGGGGGTCTTCTACGGGACGCGCACCCTGAAGCAGGAGGTGCGCGGCGGCGGTACGGCGCCGGAGGGCGTCGTGAAGGACGAGCCGGCCAAGCCGCAGCGCGGATTCATGCTCGACATCGCGCGCAAGCACTTCACGGCGGGCTGGATCGAGGACCGCGTCCGTGAGCTGGGCGACCTCAAGTACAACCAGCTCGGCCTGCACTTCTCCGACGACCAGGGCTTCCGGATCGAGTCCACGAGCCACCCCGAGGTGGTGTCGGAGCAGCACCTCACCAAGGCCCAGGTGCGGAAGATCCTGGACCTCGCGGAGAGCCGGCACATCACGGTCGTACCGGAGATCGACTCACCCGGGCATCTGGGCGCCGTGATCGCGGCCAATCCGGAGCTGCAGCTGAGGAACGCGCAGGGCGTGGCCGCGAGCGGGGCCGTCGACATCGCCGATCCGGAGTCGGCCGAGGTCGTGGACGAGCTGCTCGACGAGTACGCCGACCTCTTCAAGGGCGCGTACTGGCATCTGGGCGCCGACGAGTACCGGGCGCTGATGGTGTCGAACCCGGAGGCGTCCTATCCGCAGCTGGCCGCCGCCGCGCGGCAGAAGTACGGCGCCGGGGCGACCGTCGCCGACCTCGCGACCGGCTGGCTGAACGACCGCGCGAAGGTGATGCGCGGCCACGACCGGACCGTGCGGGCCTGGAACGACGGGTTCTTCCGGGGCGGGTCGGTCCAGCCGGACACGTCGATCCAGGTCGCGTACTGGACGGGCAAGGAGATCGGGGCCCGGCCGCCGATCGAGTATCTGAGCGCCGGACGACAGGTGATCAACTACAACGACGAGTATCTGTACTACGTCCTCGGCGAGCCCAACCAGTTCGTCTACCCGACCGGGCAGCGCATCTACGAGTCCTGGACCCCGAGGGTGCTGCGCGGCACGACCGCCGTCCCGGCCCAGTACGACGATCAGATCCTCGGCGGTGTCTTCGCCGTCTGGTGCGACCTCGCGAACCGGCAGACCGAGGCGCAGGTCGCGGCGGGTGTCCGGATGCCGCTGCGGGCGCTGTCGCAGAAGCTGTGGGACCCGGGGAAGCCGGCGCTCGGCTGGGCGGAGTTCCGGGAGCTGTCGGCGAAGGTGAGCTGAGGCCCGGCCGCCGTCCGGCCCGCGTCCGGCCCGCGCACATGTGCGGATTGCCCGATTCCGGGGGCGAAGCGTCGTACGTGTGTGGTGTATTCCCGGTATGGGGTACTGGGGGTACTACGTCGTGGGCAGAAGCGAGCGGCGGCTCGTGGAGCTGGGCGCGCTGGGCGGGGCCGCGGGGATGACGCTGTGCGTGACGGCGGACGGCGGCTGGCAGGTCTGGGCGCGTCCGACGGGCGCGCCCGGTGCCGAGACCGCCGCCGGCACCGGTGACGTCGGGAACATGAACACGCTCGCCCGGGAGACGGGGGCGCCCGCGCTGTTCGGCTATGTCATGGACAGCGAGTGCGTGGTCGTCGAGGCCGCCGGACCGGAGAGCGGGGCGTGGACGGCCTGTCTCGCGCGGCGGGCCATGGCCAGGTATCTGGGTGACGGGGAGGGGCATGCCGTCGAGGACTACTTCCTCGAACCGCGCGACGCCGCCGAGCGTGCCGTCGCCTGGGCGGCGGAGGCGGGACGGGCCGTCGTCGAGCGGTCGTTGGTCGATGTGTTCACCTCGGAGCCTGGACCGGCGGACCCCCTGGCTGAAAACATTCTGTTCCGGTTGCTCGACCGGCTCGGGGTCGTCCCTCTGTGACACTCCCGAGTCGTCGCACGCAGTAAGGGGAAGTGCGGGCTCCGTATAACCGGGCCGCGGTCGAGCGGGATCTAGGGGATCTGTGGGATCCAGGGGAGGCGCGATGAGCCTGGTGGAGCTGTTGGCCCAGGCCGACGAACGCGGTCTGGCGGCAAGCGGGTTGGCTTGTTTGGACCGTTGCGTACCGCTTCTCGGGGGCGACGACGAGGTGCTGCGTCCGCTGTGGGCGGGACTGGTGGACGACGGCGAGGGGTGGGGCGAGAAGGTCACCAAGGCGCGCGGTGAGCTGGAGGCCGTGGCTCCGGCCGCCGCCGACGGGGGCGAGGAGATCGTCGTGCTCGCCCGGGGGATGCTCGACGCGGTCCCCGCGGAGCGGTCCGGGGACGGGCTGCGGGAGTGGGCCGAGGTGTGTTCGGTGTCGGCCCTGCGGATCCATCAGCTGCTCGACCCGCTGGACGCCGGGGGCGACGACTCCGTGGCGGCCTGCCGGGCGGGCCGCACCGAGGGCGCCTCCCATCTGGTCGCCGCCGAACTGCGCCGCCAGGTCGTGGTGCTGGAACTGCTCGCGCAGCACGGGGCGGCGGGGGTACGACAGGCGCTCGGCGCGGCCACGGAGGGACGGCGCGTGCTGCGGGCGGTGGTGTCACGGCGGGCGCGCGGCGCGCGGCGGTAGACCTCCGCGTGACCTCCGCATGCGTCGCGGCCGTAAACCTCGGTTTCCTGGTGGGTCCTGTGGGCGTCCTGGGGCCGGGTGTGGCGGTCCTGCGCCGGTGTCGCGCACACGCCGAAATCGCGAAACGTCCCGCGCGGGGCGGGCGCTTTCCCGAGTGTGAGCGCACAGCAGATATTCGGTTCGGGCCGTGATGCGAACGGTGACTCGGGCGGTGGCCCGGGTGGTGCATCGGGCGGTTATCGGCGCGGTGGTTCGGGCGGTGGTTCGGGCGGTGGTTCGGGCGGTGATCGGTCCCGGTCCGGGAGCGCGGGGAAACCCCTCCGGTGGGCGGCCGACGCGGTGGCGGTGATGCGGGAAGGGGCGCGGCTGCGTCTCGACTACTCGACGCAGAGTCTGTGGCGGGTGGACCGCATGATCGAGGAGATACGGCAGGAAGGGGTGCCGTATGCCGCCGCGGAGGGCGCGTTGCGCGGGTTCGGGGCGTACGGGGGTGAGGTCGTCGTGCGGTGGGCCGGGGGTGAGTGGGTCGAGTCGGGCGGGGGGTTCTGGGTGCGGACGCTCGACGGCCGCTTCTGGGATCCGCTCGACGAGGCCCGGCGGTGCTTCGTGGGGGAGGGGTCGCTGCGGCTGCTGTGCCGCGACGCGATGGCCTCCGGCTGAGGGCGGGGTGAGGGGTGGGGTGGGGTGGCTTTTGGGTGCGTTGTCGGGTGCGGGTCCGGTGGGGGCTTCTCGCGCAGTTCCCCGCGCCCCCTGAGGGCCTTCGGCCACTCAGGGCGAAAAGCATGGGGCGCAGCCCTGCTTTTCGCCGGGCGCGGGGAACTGCGCGAGAAGCCCCACCGGACCGGTACCCGACGACGCACCCGTCACCACCCCCGCCGCACTGTGACACTTCCGCGGAGCGCGACGCAGAGGTCCGTGGGGGCTTGGCGGCGGTCGGGACGGTCCCCGGGAAGGCGATCCCGGCACTGACTTGGCGCTGTCTCGGACAGTTGGGGCCAGGGAGGGGAACCTCGGCGCGTGCAGGCGTACGACGGGGAGCTGGGCGCGGCCGTCGCGCGGGCCCAGGCCGGTGACGAGGCCGCCTTCGCGGTGGCGTACCGGCTCGTGCAGCCCGGACTGCTGGGGTATCTGCGCGGCATCGTCGGGGACGACGCGGAGGACGTCGCCTCGGACGCCTGGCTGGAGATCGCGCGGGACCTCGGGCGGTTCAAGGGCGACGGCGCGGGCTTCCGGGGCTGGAGCGCGACCATCGCCCGGCACCGGGCCCTGGACCATCTGCGGCGCCAGAAGGTCAGACCCCGGGCGACCGCGCTGGAGAACGATCTGCTGGAACTGCCGGGCGCGTACAGCACCCAGGACCAGGCGCTGGAGGCCCTCTCCACCGACCAGGCCCTCGCGCTGGTCGCCCGGCTGCCGCGCGACCAGGCCGAGGCCGTACTGCTGCGGGTGGTCGTCGGCCTCGACGGCCCCGCCGCCGCCCGCGTCCTCGGCAAACGGCCCGGCGCGGTCCGCACCGCCACCCACCGGGGACTGAAGCGCCTCGCCCTGCTCCTCCGGAGCGAGGGTGTGACGGATGACGGTCCCCACACGCTGGGGGAGTCGAGATGACCGACAGCGGCGCCGGCCTCGGCCCTGAACGCGACCCCTGCGGCCATGACACCAGCGGGAGCGGGACGCACGGCGAGAGGGAAGGGTGCGAGATGCCGTCGGGCAGGACGGATCCGGACAGGGACGAAGGGCGCGACGGGGGAGAGCGTGGGGACGGCCGGGGTGGCCGCGACGGTCGCGACGGCCGTGACGGTGGCGAGCGCGGCGCCGGAGAGCTGCACGTCGGCCCCGCCCGCCGGGGTGTGAAGGACGACGACGCCACCGCCGGCCCCGACCGCCGGGGTGTGAAGGACGACGACGCCACCGCCGGCCCCGACCGCCGGGGTGTGAAGGACGACGACGCCACCGCCGGCCCCGCCCGCCGGGGTGTGAAGGACGACGACGCCACCGCCGGCGCCGCCCGCCGGGGTGTGAAGGACGACGACGCCACCGCCGGCGCCGACCACGTCCGCGACACGGCCCTACTCGACACCGCCGCCGCGTCGGCGACCGGCGCCCCCGTACTCCCCGTCCCGTCCGACGGCGTCACCCCCTCCGTCGACTCGCTGCTCGCCGCCGCCGTACGCGGTGGCGCCTCGGCCGGCAGCGCCGGGGAGGCGCGGGCGGTGGCCGCGTTCCGGGCGGCGCGGGAGAAGGGGACGCGGGCGGCCCGTACCCGGCGGCGGGACGACTGGCGGCCGAACCCGCGGCGCCGCGTGCAGCTGTCGATACGCACCACCCTGGCCGTACTGCTGGCCAGCCTCACCCTCGGCGGCGTCGCCTTCGCGGCGATCGGCTCCGCCACGCGCGACGACGAGGGCGCGGGCGAGGGCTCCGGCGGTCACGGAGACCGGGAGCCGCGCCCCCGCACCACCGAGAGCGCCCCCGCCCGCCCCGGCCCGCCCACCTCCACCACCCCACGCCCGAACCCCTCGACGACCGAGGACCCCGCCACCTCCCCCCAGCCGCAGAAGACCGACCGCCGGACCGACGGCGACGCCGGCGACAGCGGCAACGACGATGACCAGCGCGGTGACGGCGGTGATCGCCCCTCTTCCGGGGCGCGCACCGATACCGCCCCCGGTCCCGGTCCCGGCGCCGATACCGATGACCGGTCAGGGCAGTCCCCCCGACCGGGCGCGCCGAACGCGTCGGGTGAGCCGAGGGCGTCGAACGAGCCGGGTCGCCCCGGCGGGTCCGGCGGCGGGGCCGTCGGCGGGCCGGCGGACGCGGGCGGAGACGGGGCCCGAGGGGCGGAGCAAGGGGCCGGGAGAACGAAGTGAGGCCGGCGTGCTCGCAAGACCCCCGTACTCGCAAGACACCCGGCCGACTCCGCCGATGGCAACGGTCGGGGCCGCCACCCCCCACAGGAGAGGCCCCGACCGTCGCGCGGCACGGGCCGCGCGGCGACCCGTACTCCCTACAGCGCCGCGACCGCGTTTTCTGTCACACCTCTCCGTGTCGCTCTCCGCATCACGAGTTAGTTGCATGTTCTACGGACATGGACGGTCAGCGGTTTCAGGCCGTAACGTGCCATTCGCGCCGGATCGCGGTTGGCGGAAGACCACCGCAACCACAGCGGTACCTGGGCCGCGACCATCGAGCGAGAAACCACAACGGCGAGAACCCGGTCCGCGACAGCGGTACCGGCTGAGGCGCAGAGGGGCGCGTGGGTGCTGGGGGACGACGCGGAGCTGACCGCCGCGGTGCTTGCGGCACAGGACGGGGACGAGACCGCGTTCCGGACTGTGTACCGCGCGGTGCACCCACGGCTGCTCGGGTACGTGCGGACGCTGGTCGGCGACCCGGACGCGGAGGACGTCACCTCCGAGTCCTGGCTCCAGATAGCCCGTGACCTGGAGCGCTTCAGCGGAGACGCCGACCGGTTCCGCGGTTGGGCCGCGCGGATCGCCCGCAACCGGGCCCTCGACCACATACGTATGCGGGGGCGCAGGCCCGCGACCGTCGGCGACGAGACCGAGCTGACCGGCAAGGCCGCCGAGTCCGACACGGCCGGCGAGGCGATGGAGGCCCTGGCGACCGGCCGCACCCTGTCGCTCATCGCCCAGCTGCCCCAGGACCAGGCCGAGGCGGTCGTCCTGCGGGTCGTCGTCGGCCTCGACGCCAAGACCGCGGCCCAGACCCTGGGCAAGCGCGCGGGAGCCGTACGGACGGCCGCGCACCGGGGGTTGAAACGGCTCGCCGAACTGATCGGGGAGAATCCGGAGACGGCTTCGGATGCCGACCCGGATTCCGGCGACCCGCTGGACGCCGTCCCCCCACCGAGAGGCGCGCGGGTACGCGCGGCCACGTCCGCCGGTGTGACGCATACGCGTTCGCGGACGCAGAAGGATGTGTGATGGCCGACGAGCAGTACAGGTGGCTGAACCGCGACGCCGCGGAGCGGCTGCTGCGTGGGGAGCCGCTCGAAGCCGTCGACGCCGACACCCGCGCCCGTGCCGACCGGCTCGCCGAAGCGCTGGACGCCCTGGCCGCCGAGGCCGCGCCGATCCCGCCACAGAATCCTGAACTCCCGGGCGAGGCCGCCGCGTTGGCCGCCTTCCGCACCGCTCGTACGGAGCGTACGGAGCGTACGGAGCGTACGGAGCGCGCGGCGCGTACGGGGGACATGCGGCGCACGGCCCGCTCCGGCCTCGCCGCCCCCGCCGATGAGGGCGGCCCGGACGCCGAGCCCGGCAGGGGAGGTCGTCCGGCGCCGCACTCCACCGCGACACCCGCCGCCGACGCGGGGCTCGTCCACCTCGGACGCCCGTCGAGGCCGCGCGCGGTGCCGGACGGGCGCCGGGCCCGCTGGGGCCGGCCGGTGCGGTACGGGCTGGTCGCGGCCCTGGCCGCCGGGATGCTCGGCGGGGTCACGGCGGTGACCGGCGGCGGCGCGCTGAGCGCGTTCCGCGACGAGGAACCGGAACCCTCCGCCTCCCTCACCGCCGCCCGCTCGCCGGACCGGCCGCTGATGTCGCCGACGCCGAACACCGAGCAGGGCGACGGCGGACGCGGGGCGTGGGGCGGGGCGACACCCGAATCCACGCCGGACGCCTCCTCGAAGGGCGACGCCCCCTCGGGCGACGGCACCGGCGGCACCGGCGGCACCGGCGGCACCGGCGGCACCGGCGGCACCGACGAGGACGAGCGGTCCGACGACTCCGCGAAGGACGAGGACACCACGCGGGAGAGCTGGAGCGGCGTGCTCTCCGCCTGCCGTGACATGCGCGACGGCAGGGAACTGGACGCCGAACGCCGACGCGGCCTGGAGGATGCGGCGGGCGGCAAGGGCAAGGGGCAGCTGAAGCGGTTCTGCGAAGGCGTCCTGGCCGGCGGCTTCGGCAACCCCGGCAACGCGAAGCGTCCGGCGACGGGAACCGGGTCGGACAAGGGCGCCGGCGCCGGCACGTCGGACTCCGGCGGCTCCAGCGGCCCCGCGGGCGGCGGTGACAAGAACGCCCGATCCGGCAACGACTCCGACGAGGACGACGACTCGGACCACGGCAAAGGCCGCAAGGGCAACGGCAACGGCAAGGGCAACGGCAACGGTAAGAACCGCGACGGTAAGAACCGCGACGGCAACGGCAAGGGCCAGGGAAACGGCTCCTGGAGCGGCGACGGCAAGAACAAGGGCGGCAAGAACAACAAGGGCGGGAAGGGGAACGGTGGCGGCGACGGTCGCCGTGACCGGCTCGCGGCGCTGACCCCCGTCGACGCCACCGCCCGCGTCACCCTCTCCTGACCTGCGCTTTCGTAGCCGTCAGAACTTCTTTCGCGGAACGGGTAACACTTTCGGCGGCCCCGGCGCAGTAATGAGTGAGCCGACTGGTCATCGGCCGTCGCACAGAGCCGGGGTTCCCCCCGTACCTGCGGCTCGTGCACCTCGGCGCGGGCGGGACACGTTCCCCCGGTCCCGCCCGCGCCCCATAACCCCCGTGTTTCCCCCGTGGTCCCCCGTGACCCCGTACTCCCCCTGACGCGGCGGCCCCCCTCCCGCTATGCACGATGTGGCGCACGTCACTCCGCGGTTCTCCGCTTCACCAGTACACGACGACCTTGTCGCCGTTCCTGACCTGCGCGAACAGCTGGGCGATCGCCGCCTCGTCCCGGACGTTGACGCAGCCGTGCGAGGCGCCGTAGTAGCCACGGGCCGCGAAGTCGGCCGAGTAGTGGACGGCCTGGCCGCCGCTGAAGAACATGGCGTACGGCATGGGAGTGTCGTAGAGGGTCGACCAGTGGTCGCGGGATTTGAAGTAGACCTGGAAGACGCCCTCGCGGGTGGGGGTGCCCTCCGAGCCGAACCGCACCTCGACCGTCCTCAGCGTCCGGCCGTCCACCATCCAGCGCAGTGTGCGGCTCGTCTTGCTGATGCACAGCACCCGGCCCGTCAGACAGCGCGGATCGGGTGACGCGGCGGGCTGCCCGCCGTACGCGTACAGGTCCCACTTGCCGGGCTCCCGCGTCATGTTCAGCAGCCGCGCCCAGGTGACGCTGTCCGTCTTCCCGGTCTGCGGCAGCCCGCGCTTGCCCTGGAAGCCCCTGACGGCCCGGACCGTCGGCTCGTCGTACGTCCCCGTGGGCCCGGCGAAGAGCCAGGCGATCTGCCGCAGCCGGGCCTGCAACTCGCGTACGTCCAGCCCTTCGTCACCCTGGGACCAGAGCACCTTGGGGGCGGGCGTGGGGCTCGGCGGGGGCGTGGGGGTGGGCGGTGGGGTCGTCGCGGCCGTCCCGCGCCCGCCCTTGCCGTCCCCGCCGTCCCCGCCGTCCTGCTTGGGGATGCCGCTCGGGACGTCGCTCGGGGTGGGGCTCGGGGTGGCGCCGGGCGTGCCGGTCGTGTCGACGCGCACGGGCTGGCGCTGGCCGCCGTGCACCTCGATCCCCTGGGCCGTGCAGGCGCCGGCCATGGCGAGTGCCGCGAGCGCGGCCACCGATCTCCGCATGTCCTTGGTACGCATCAGGGCCCCCGTCGTCTCATGATCCGCCGCGTCCGGCCGTTCTCCCGGACAGGTTTCCCGGACGTGACCCGTCGCGAACAAACAGGCATGGTTGTGAGCAAGGTCCCAGCCAGGCGCACTCCATCGGGTGCCGACCCGCCGGGTGCCGGGCAGTGGGGCGACCGATCGGGACGGAGGAACACGCCATGGCGCGCGAGTCGGAGTCCGGACTGCCCATCGAGCCGGTGTACGGGCCGGAGGCACTGGAAGGCTGGGACCCGGCCGAGAGACTGGGCACGCCCGGCGGCTATCCGTTCACCCGCGGTGTCTACCCGTCGATGTACACCGGCCGCCCCTGGACCATGCGCCAGTACGCCGGTTTCGGTACGGCCGTGGAGTCCAACGCCCGCTACCGGCAGCTCATCGCCCACGGCACGACGGGTCTGTCCGTCGCCTTCGACCTGCCCACCCAGATGGGGTACGACTCCGACGCCCCGATCGCCCACGGCGAGGTCGGCAAGGTGGGCGTGGCGATCGACTCCGTCGAGGACATGCGGGTGCTGTTCGACGGCATCCCGCTGGACAAGGTCTCGACGTCGATGACGATCAACGCGCCGGCGGCCCTGCTGCTGCTGATGTACGAACTGGTCGGCGAGGAGCAGGGCGTACCGGCGGGCCGGCTTACCGGCACGATCCAGAACGACGTGCTGAAGGAGTACATCGCGCGCGGGACGTACATCTTCCCGCCCAAGCCCTCGCTCCGGCTGATCGCCGACACCTTCAGGTACTGCGGGGCCGAGATCCCGAAGTGGAACACGATCTCGATCTCCGGCTACCACATGGCCGAGGCGGGCGCCTCGCCCGCGCAGGAGATCGCGTTCACCCTCGCGGACGGTGTCGAGTACGTCCGTACGGCGCTCGCGGCCGGCATGGACGTCGACGAGTTCGCCCCCCGGCTGTCGTTCTTCTTCGTGGCCCGGACGACGCTCCTGGAGGAGGTCGCCAAGTTCCGCGCGGCGCGCAGGATCTGGGCCCGGGTGATGCGGGAGGAGTTCGGCGCGCGGAACCCCAAGTCCCTGATGCTGCGGTTCCACACCCAGACGGCCGGGGTCCAACTGACCGCGCAGCAGCCCGAGGTGAACCTCGTCCGGGTCGCCGTGCAGGGCCTGGCGGCGGTGCTGGGCGGCACCCAGTCCCTGCACACCAACTCCTTCGACGAGGCGATCGCCCTCCCCACCGACAAGAGCGCCCGTCTCGCCCTGCGCACACAGCAGGTGCTGGCGTACGAGACGGATGTGACGGCGACGGTCGACCCCTTCGCGGGCTCGTACGTCATCGAGCGGATGACCGACGACGTGGAGGCGGCGGCGGTCGGGCTGATGCGGAAGGTCGAGGACCTCGGTGGGGCCGTGGCCGCCATCGAACACGGCTTCCAGAAGGGCGAGATCGAGCGCAGCGCGTACCGCGTCGCCCAGGAGACCGACTCCGGCGAGCGGGTCGTGGTCGGCGTCAACCGTTTCCGGCTCGACGCCGAGGAGCCGTACGAGCCGCTGCGGGTGGACCCGGCCATCGAGGCCCAGCAGACCGAGCGGCTGGCGAGACTGCGGGCCGGGCGCGACCAGCGGGCGGTGGACTCCGCCCTGGCCGCGCTGAGGAAGGCGGCCGAGGGCGAGGACAACGTGCTGTACCCGATGAAGACCGCGCTCCGGGCCCGCACCACGGTGGGCGAGGTGTGCGGCGCACTGCGCGAGGTGTGGGGGACGTACGTCCCGAGCGACACGTTCTGACGGCCGCCGCGCACCGGGCCGACGGGCTGGCGGACGGGCTGACCGACCGGCTGAAGGACGGGCGGGCCGGGGAACGGGCTGTCGGCCCGCTCCACGACCAGGGCGGGGGTGCCGCGTCGGGCCAGGTCGACGGCGAGGGCGAGGCCGGTGGGGCCGGCGCCGACGATCAGGACAGGGGTGTGGACGGTGTCGCTCATCGGCGCGACTCTCCTTAACGGTGTTAAGTAGCTCTGTGCGGCAGCATGCGCTTAACGCCGTTAAGCTGTCAACGTGGTTCCCAGGAAATCCCCGAAGCTGGACAAGGCGCAGGTCGCCGAGGCGGCCCTGCGGTTGCTGAACGAGGTCGGTCTGGAGGGGCTGAGCCTCCGGCTGATCGCCAAGGAGCTGGACGTCCAGGCGCCCGCGCTCTACTGGCACTTCAAGAACAAACAGGACCTGCTGGACGAGACGGCGACCGAGATGACGCGGCGCATGGCGGCGGACTGGGCCGCGATGCCGGCGGCGGCGGAGGGCGTCGGCTGGGAGGAGGTCTTCCGGGAGCGGATGCGGATGCTGCGCGGGCATCTGCTGCGGTACCGCGACGGCGCGAAGGTGTACAGCGGGACGCACTTCACGGATCTGTCGTACGCGGCGCCGATGGAGGCGAATCTGCGCATGCTCACGGCCGCGGGGTTCACGGCGGCGGGGGCCGCGCGGGCCTGGTTCACGGCGTACAGCTACACGATCGGATATGTGATCGAGGAGCAGTCGATGGGGCCGGATCCGGTGGCGGGTGGGGAGGGGTACGACCTTGCCGCGCGGGCTGAGCGGTTGGCGGAGTATCCGTTGGCCGTGGCGGCGGGGTGGGAGATGTTCCGGGATCAGGAGCGGGGGTTCGAGGTGGGGCTGGGGGCGGTGTTGGCGGGGATCGCTGTGACGCTGCGGGGGGGTGGGGGCGGGGGCGCCTCATAGCTCGGGGGTGCGGGTGCGGCGCCTGTTGGCTCGGGGATGCGGGTGTTTTGGGCGGCTGCGGGTTCGATGTGGCTGGTCGCGCAGTTCCCCGCGCCCCTTTCGGGGCTGCGCCCCGTCAAGGGCGCCCGCCCCGGGCGAGGTCGCACCCCCGAGGCACGGGGAACGCGCGGTCCGGCGTCGCCAGGGTTACTTCGCCGCCCTTGCCTTCTTCGCCTTCCTGAGGGCCCTGGTCACGACCGGGGGCAGCAGGTCCACGGCGAGCTTGCGGGCGCCGCTCTGCGGGGGCCGGGACGGGCGCGGGCGGGCCGGGGGCTGGGGCTTGGGGGCTGCGGGGGCCGGCGGCGGGGGTGCCGTCCAGTGGCGGGACTTCGGGAACGCCGGGGCCTTCATGCCCTTGGACTTGAGGCGGATGATGCGGTGGCCGGCCGCCCGCTGGTTGCTGAGGTGGCAGTCGTCCCGCCCGGCGACCATCTCCAGCAGCGCCTCCTGGACGGGCTCCGGGTCGTCCCAGGTGCCGTAGAGCTTCTGCGTGCTGAGACAGATCGGGTTGAGGCCCCGGTTGAGGACCGCCTCCCACGCGGCGATGGAGACACCGGGGGTGTGCTCCGAGCGGAAGTCGTCCAGGACGACCAGG
The DNA here is from genome assembly GCF_009184865.1 of Streptomyces phaeolivaceus. NCBI lineage: Bacteria > Bacillati > Actinomycetota > Actinomycetes > Kitasatosporales > Streptomycetaceae > Streptomyces > Streptomyces phaeolivaceus. The sequence continues at coordinate 6,799,765 of NZ_CP045096.1, forward strand.
CCGCCGGGGAGGAGTATGTCCCGGGCGGCGGTGATGTCGGCCTCGACGTGCTCGTACAGGTGCGAGGCGTCGATGTGCACGAAACGGCAGGACCGCGGCTTGACCTCGCCGGGCACGATCGAGCTGGGGCCCTGCAGCACGCGGGGCAGCTCGTCGTGGAAGGAGAGGTAGTTCGCCTCGAAGGCCCGGCGGGTGAGCGTGCTGCGGTACGACTTGGTGGCCTCCGCCGCGTTGGCGTCGTCCGGTGCGTCGCTCTCGAAGAGGTCGCAGACCGTGTAGGCCTCGCCCTCCTGGAGGTGGCTGCCGAGGAAGATGGCGCTCTTGCCCATGTAGACGCCGACCTCCAGAAGGTCGCCCCTGGCGTCCGCGGCCTCCTGTCGGTTCAGGAACCAGTCGAAGAGCAGTTGGTCGAGCACCGGAAACCAGCCGGGGACGTCGTCGAGTTCCCGGGGAAGCCGGATGGTGCCTTGTTCCGTGGTCTTTCCAGAGGTCATTTCAGATGCCATGAGGACAGAAGACTCTCTTGCGTCGACGAGGCGAACAGGCGAACGGGCCTGGAACCTATGAGATGCCTTTGGCCCGGTCAAGGATGCTGCGGAGCCTCTCCGTGGAGGCGTTCTCGAATCCTCGGGTCGGATGAACAGTGAGCCAATTTCAGGTTCAGGGACGGTTCAGCCGCGGCGTCCGCCGAGTGACTTCCGCAGCAGGGGCCCGAGCGGGCGTTCGACCCAGTGGTGCAGCAGCCGGGCCAGCGTCAGCATCAGCGCCACGGTGAGCACGAGGGTGACGGAGGACGGGATGCCGAGGCCCTGGTGCAGCGCCCGGACCACCGGCCAGCCCAGATGCTCGTGCACGAGATAGAAGGGGTACGTCAGGGCACCCGCGGTGGTCAGCCAGGGCCAGTTCACGCGGTCCAGCAGGCCCAGCGCCACTGCCCCGACGGCCACGAAGCCGACGGTGACGGCGAGGACGATACCGAGCTGGGAACGGTAGGAGAAGAAGTCGGGGTTCGGGGCGTGCCACATGGCCTCGACCGTGTGGTACTGGCTCAGCAGCAGGCTGAACACCACGATCAGCCAGGCCGCGGTGTCCCGGCGGTCCCGGTGCACCAGATAGAGGCCCATACCGCCGATGAACAGGGACGCGTACTCCGGCATCAGGACCGTGTCCAGCAGCGGTTCCCGCGCGGCCCCCGCGAGCACCGAGGCCAGTGTCCAGCCGCCGCAGAACCAGATCACCCGTCTGCGGGTCACCCCGGGCAGGACCACGCACAGCGCGAACAGGACGTAGAAGCGGACCTCCGCCCACAGCGTCCAGCACACACCCAGCACCCGGTCCGCGCCCAGCGGCATCTGCAGCATCGTCAGATTGACCAGGAACTCACTGGCGGACACCCGCGCGAAGGCGATGCCCGGCAGGGCGAAGACCGCCGCCACCAGGATCACCGCCGCCCAGTACGCCGGGAACAGCCGGGCCGCGCGGGAGGCCATGAACGACTGCACCGAACGGCCCCAGCCACTCGCACAGATCACGAACCCACTGATCACGAAGAAGGCCTGAACCCCGGCCCACCCGTACGCCAGCCAACTGTGCGCGGTCGGAAACTGCACGGAGGGCGAAGCCCCCCAAGCCTTCCCGATCTCCCCGTCCCGCCCCCCGTAGTGATAGGCGGCGACGGAGAGAGCCGCGAGCAACCGCAGCCCGTCGAGCGCGTAGAGACGCGGTTGAACTGCCGCGCCCCGAAAGGGGCGCGGGGAACTGCGCGACCAGCCCCCACTGACCCGCGGCCGAGACTGAGACCCATCAACGGTCGTCGAAGCAATGGTCGAACTCTTCGAAGTCACTCGGGGCTCACCCCAGAGTGGCTCGCTTGAGGGACCGGGCCCGCCGCGCGACTCTTCGCACGGTCGCGTTGCGCGGAATGAAGGCCAGCTGCACCGGAATCCCACCGGGCAACCCCAGCGAGGTCAGCCGTCGCCGCTTGAAGTACCGCAGGGTGTGCGGGCTCAGATGCTTCGTCAGATACGCGGCGGTCTCCGCGCGCAGCGAGGGGTAGATCTTCGACTGCATCGCGAACCCCACCGCCCGCACCAGCCCGTCGAGGTCCGCCACCTTCGTGCCCGGCCGCTGCGAGGTGACCGCCTCCCGGTCGCTCAGCTCCGGCAGCAGCGCGTCCACGATCGTGACGGGCACCCGGTTGCTGTTCTCGTACGGGGCGAGCCGGTCCAGCAGGGTGCCCGTGCCGACGCGGGCGACCGGCAGGCCGTACAGCGCGGAGGCGGTGAGCAGGGCCGTGGAGAAGCAGCCGACGACGAGGGCCGGACGCATCCGCTGGTAGAGCACCTCGGCGAGGACCGGCGTGTCCAGCACGGTCAGCTCGGCGCCGAGCCGCTCCGCCTCCTTCTCCAGACCGCGCGACCAGCGCGCCGGGGCGCTCGGGTGCGGCTTGAACACCACGCGGGTGTGCCCGAGCGCGACCGCGCCCTTCAACATCGTGACGTGGAGTTCTTCCTCCTCCTCGGCGGTGAGGATGTTGAGCGCGGAGAGGTACTGGCCGAGCAGCAGCGCCGGCTCCTCGATCACCGGCAGCGTGTCACCGGTGTCGACCAGTTCCGCCAGCACCTTCACGAAGGCGTCCGTGGGCACGATCTCCGCCCCGACGCCGAACTCGGTGAGCAGTATCGGCCTCAGGTCCGGCACCAGGTCCAGGTGGAGGAGCCGGTCGATACGGGTGCCGACCAGCGGGTCGATCTTGTTGCGGGTGGGGCCGTAGCTCATCAGGCCGTCCGCGTACACGGTCACCGGGGCGCCGGTGAAGATCTGGGTGAAGCCGAGCGCCGGGTGGACCTGGATGGACTCCACGGCCAGCTCGACGTCGTCGTCGCCCAGGTTCCACAGCAGCCGCAGATGCCGCTCCCACAGCGGGACGTCGTCCAGGCGCGGGGACCAGCCGCCCGGGTGGAACGGGGAGATGGTCTCGTTCCAGGAGATCACCTCGTCGAACCGGCCGCGCAGCCGCTCGAAGCCGGGCATCTCGTCCAGGGCGGGCGCCGTCTCGGGCGTGGCCGCGTTGTTGGAGATCAGCAGGATGCGCCGGGACGCGGGGCGGAAGCACTCGGTGTCCAGGGCCGCGGCCAGCGTCGCCGTGCCGTACAGCGTGGACGCCATGAAGATCTGCGTGGTCACGCGGCTACCCCCGCGGCGGCGGGACGGCGGCGCAGCCGGCGCAGCCGGGTGGCGCGCTGGACGTCCATCGAGTCGAGGGCCTCGTCCAGCACGTCCTGCGGCATTCGGCGCAGCGCGACCGCGCTCATCGACTTCAGTTTCCGTGCCACCGCCGGCTCGAACCTTTCGATGGATCCCAAATGGTGGGAGATAATCGCGCAATATGTGCGCACGGCCTTGGGGAGTAGTTTGTCGGCGTCCCGGTCCTTCGCCGTTTCCGCGATGACCTGGTCGAATGCGCGAATGAAATCGAGCTGGCGTACGTCGCCGATCTGGGTCAGGGACGATGCCACACCGCGTCGGTAGAAGACGCCGAGCAGCCCCACCGTGGCGAAGGAATCGGCCTCCCGGTGGAGTTTCCAGATCCACGGCCGGTCCTCGGCCGTGCGCAGCCCGTGAGTGAAGTGCAACACACCCTTGTCGACCAGCCGGCGGTGGTAGATGCCCGCCCAGGCGAACGCGTAGTCGACGGAGGTGGAGCGGTCGGCGGGCAGGATCGCGTCCCGCGGGTTCATCACCACGCCCCGCCGGCCGTTGGGAACCCGGTGGACGGAACGGGCCCGCGCGGTGCACTGGACATGGTCCGTACGCACGAAGTCGCAGCCCAGGTCCTCGATGGCGCCCAGCAGTCGGGAGTAGTAGCCGGGGGCGAGCCAGTCGTCCCCGTCGAGGAACGTCAGGTACTGACCGCGGGCCTTGTCGATGCCCGTGTTGCGCGCGGTCGCCAGTCCTCCGTTCTTCTCGTGTCTGACATACACCGCCCCCGGCAGCTCGCGCTCCGCGCGCGCGAGGATGTCCGGTGTCTCGTCGCGGGAGCAGTCGTCGACGAGAATGAATTCGAAGTCGTCACGAGCGTTGGCTCTGAGACTCTTCAGGGTGTCGGGCGCGTATTGCTGCACGTTGTAGAACGGCACGATGACGGAGAGCTTGACCACCCCCGTGACGTTAGGGGGCCCTCCGGCATTCGTCTTGACCACCTGCTTGATGTCAGGTGAACGACGCGTGGCGGAACCGTGAACCAGACACTTTCCTGTGCCTTTCATGCCCCGATTCGCCGTTCGTCGATGTGCTGTTAACCCTTTGTTGTATTTGGGTTGGGCCGTTGAACGGAATCGCTTCCTAGCGTCTTCGATGTGCCAGCAAGTGCAACGAACGCCCTGCGAGTCGCCGTACTCGCGGACTCCGACACCCGGTGGAAATGGGGCGCGCTCACCGCGCACCGTCTCGCTCCGGAAGGCTCGGACCTCCGCCTCGACGGCTTCCTCCTGCGCGGCCGAGCCACCCCGACGGCCCGTCAGCTGCAGGAGGTCGGGGTCAGCCCCGACTCCCTGCGCGAGGTGACCGGCCTCGAATTCCTGCGCGCCGTGAAGGAGGACACGAAGGAGGACAAGGAGGAGGGCAAGGAGGACACGGACGAGCAGCCGTACGACGTCGTCCTGCTCTCCCTCGTCGGCGGGGGCGTCCAGGCCATGCTGCACGGCCTGCGCCGGGCCTGGGCCGGGCGCCGGAAGCGGCCCGTGGTCGTCACCGGCTATGTCGGGGTCGTCTACGAGAAGCTCGCCGACGGTCTGCTGCTGCGGCACGGCGCGGACCTGGTCCTCGCCAACTCCCGCCAGGACGCGGACCGCTTCCGGGCGGTGTACGAGGGCGTGGGCGCCGACGCCGGCTCGGTCACCGAGGTCGCGCTGCCCTTCCTGGGCGGCAGGCCCTACGCCGGCGCCGAGGACCCGTCTGCGGAGCAAGGGCGCAGGCCCTACACGGTCGTCTTCGCCGTACAGCCGTCCGTCCCGGACAACCGCAGGGACCGTACGTACCTGCTGAACCGGCTCGTGAGGCACGCGAAGCTGCACCCGGACCGCGAGGTGCTGCTGAAGCTGCGCTCCAAGCCGGGCGAGCACACCACGCACATCGAGGAACTGCCGTACCAGAAGCTGGCGGAGAAGCTGCCCGGCGGTCTGCCGGCCAACTTCCGGCTCGCGTACGGGAACATGGGCGAGGTCCTCGACACCACCGACCTGCTGGTCACCATCAGCTCCACGGCCGCCCTGGAGTCGCTGCACCGCCGGATCCCCACCGTCGTCCTCACCGACCTCGGCATCCGCGAGACCCTCGGCAACCACCACTTCGTGGGCTCCGGCTGCCTCGCCTCCTGGGACCAGCTGGACGCCGGGTACGAGCCGGCGCCGGACCCGGAGTGGGTGGCCCGGCAGGGTGTCGTCGCCGACGGGTCCTACGCGACCGCCTTCGACGCGGCCCGCGACCGCATCGCCAAGCTGGTCGCGGCCGACCGGCTGCCGCCGCTGGAGCCCTACTACACACCCGTCACCGCGCCCGGCTATCTGCCCGGCATCCTCGCCCGCCACCACCTCGGCCCCGACGGCGACCCGCTGCCCGGGGCGCCCGCCGCCGACAAGCAGGCCGGGCCCGTACGGCAGATCGTGCGCCGGGCGGCGCGCGGCGCCTACCGCCACGGAGTGCAGCGCGTGGCCCCCGTCATCCGCCGGATGGGGGAGCTGTGAGCCGCCGATCGACCCCTTCGCACGCACCGCAAGGAGTTCAGCCCATGTCCAACCCGGAAGCGGAACCGGCGCCTTCCGTCCGCCGCGTCCTCGCCGTGATCCCCGCGCGCGGCGGCTCCAAGGGCGTCCCCGCCAAGAACCTCGCCCCCGTCGGCGGTGTTCCGCTGGTGGCCCGCGCGGTGCGCGAGTGCCTCGGCGCCCGGCTGGTGACCGATGTCGTCGTCTCCACCGACGACCACGCCATCGCCGCCGCCGCCCGGGTCTCCGGCGCCGAGGTCGTCCTGCGGCCCGCCGCCATCGCCGGTGACACCGCCACCTCCGAGGCCGCTGTCCTGCACGCCCTGGACGCCCACGAGGCCCTGCACGGCTCGCCGGTCGACGTCGTCCTGCTCGTGCAGTGCACCAGCCCGTTCATCCTCCGCGAGGACATCGACGGCGTGGCCCGCGCCGTCGTGGAACACGGCGCCGACACCGCCCTCACCGTCGCCCCCTTCCACGGCTTCATCTGGCGGGACACCGCCGACGAGCCCCAGATCGCCGAAGCCGCCCGCACGGGAGCCGCGGACGGCGCGTCGATCGACGGCACCGGACCGGTCGACGGCACCGGACCGGTCGACGGCACGGAGTCGGAGGGCGGCTACGGCGTCAACCACGACAAGTCGTTCCGCCCCCGCCGCCAGGACCGCCCGCAGGACCTGCTGGAGACCGGCGCCGCCTACGCCATGGACGCGGCCGGACTGCGCAAGCACCAGCACCGCTTCTTCGGCCGTACGGAACTCGTCCGCACCGACCCCGCCCGGGTCCTGGAGATCGACGACCCGCACGACCTCGCCCGCGCCCAGGCACTCGCGCCGCTCTTCGACGCGGACCGCCCCGGCGCCCTCCCGACCGCCGCCGACATCGACGCGGTCGTCCTCGACTTCGACGGCACCCAGACCGACGACAGGGTGCTGATCGACTCCGAGGGACGGGAGTTCGTCTCCGTGCACCGCGGCGACGGACTCGGTATCGCGGCCCTCCGCAAGAGCGGCCTCACGATGCTGATCCTGTCCTCGGAGAAGAACCCGGTCGTCGCCGCACGGGCCCGGAAGCTGCAGATCCCGGTCCTCCACGGCATCGACCGGAAAGACCTCGCACTGAAGCAGTGGTGCGAGGAGCAGGGCATCGCGCCGGAGCGCGTGCTCTACGTCGGCAACGACGTCAACGACCTCCCGTGCTTCGCCCTCGTGGGCTGGCCCGTGGCGGTCGGCAGCGCCCACGACGTCGTACGCGGCGCCGCACGCGCGATCACCACCGTCCCCGGTGGCGAAGGCGCGATCCGGGAGATCGCCGGCTGGATCCTCGGCCCCTCCCTCGACTCTCTCGACTCCCTCACCAGTTAAGGAAATCAAGGTCATGAGCACCAACTCCCGTCTGCGCACGTTCGGTTCGAAGACCGCCGGCCCCGGCCACCCCGTCTACGTGGTCGGCGAGATCGGCATCAACCACAACGGTGAGCTGGAGAACGCCTTCAAGCTGATCGACGCCGCCGCCGAGGCCGGCTGCGACGCCGTCAAGTTCCAGAAGCGCACCCCCGAGATCTGCACCCCCCGCGACCAGTGGGACATCGAGCGCGACACCCCCTGGGGCCGGATGACCTACATCGACTACCGCCACCGCGTGGAGTTCGGTGAGGACGAGTACCGCCAGATCGACGACTACGCCAAGAGCAAGAACATCGACTGGTTCGCCTCCCCGTGGGACACCGAGGCCGTCGCCTTCCTGGAGAAGTTCGACGTCCCCGCCCACAAGGTGGCCTCCGCCTCCCTGACCGACGACGAGCTGCTGCGCTCCCTGCGCGGCACCGGCCGCACGATCATCCTCTCCACCGGCATGTCGACGCCGAAGCAGATCCGCCACGCGGTCGAGATCCTCGGCTCGGACAACATCCTGCTCTGCCACGCCACTTCCACGTACCCGGCGCAGGCGGAGGAGCTGAACCTCCGCGTCATCAACACCCTCCAGGCCGAGTACCCGAACGTCCCGATCGGCTACTCCGGCCACGAGACGGGCCTGCAGACCACGCTCGCCGCCGTCGCCCTCGGCGCCACCTTCGTCGAGCGCCACATCACCCTCGACCGCGCGATGTGGGGCTCCGACCAGGCCGCCTCCGTCGAGCCCCAGGGCCTGACCCGCCTGGTCCGCGACATCCGCACCATCGAGGCCTCCCTCGGCGACGGCGTCAAGAAGGTCTACGACTCCGAGCTGGGCCCGATGAAGAAGCTGCGCCGGGTCACCGGCGTCGTCGCCGAGGCGGAGATCGCGGCGGCGGCGGGCGAGCCGGTCGGCGTCTGACACCACCACCCCACCCATCAAGGGAAGCGACGGTAGTACGTCGATGAGCCCCCGCGCCGGAACCGCCGGCCCCCACACTCTCGCCTTCGTCGAGAGTCCGGTACAGCTGCTGAACGTGCTGGAGTGGGCGCACGCCCACGCCCTCGGCACGCCCGATGACCCCGGCGCGGGGCCCTTCGGAACAGGCGGCGCGGGGCTCACCCTGGTGGTCCTGTCGCCCAACGACCCCATGACCCGGGGCCAGTTGCGCCGGATGGCGGAGCTGGCCCGGGACGAGGGCCACGACGTGCGCTGGGAGGAGGCGCGCGGCGGTACCGCCGCCCCCTTCCGCACCGTCGGCGGCCTCGCCCCTCTGCTGCGCACCGCGCGCCGCATCGTGCTGGGCGACCCCTTCTCGCGTTACGTCCAGCTCCTGCTGACCATCACCCGGGCACCGGACGTGGTCGTCGTCGACGACGGCACCGCGACCATGGAGTTCGTCTCCCAGCTGGCCCGCGGCGAACGCCTCGTCCGCTGGCACCGCAAGGGCGGCCGGCCCGGCCCCCGCGACCTGCTCTTCGCCCCGGTCTCCTCCAAGGCCCGCAAACGCCTCACCCCGAAGGCCGGCAGGCGCGTCGAGGTCTTCTCCTCCATGCCGATCGACGAGACCCCCGAGGGTGTCTCCGTCACGGCCAACGACTTCTCCTGGACCCGGTCCCGCTTCGGCCCGCCCCGCATCACCAAGGGCGCCGACCTCGTCGGCACCTCCCTCGTGGAGACCGGTGTGGTCGACGGCGAGCGCTACCTCGAAGCCGTCCGCTCCCTCGCCAAGGCCCACGGCGCCACCCGCTACTTCGCCCACCGCCGCGAGAGCGCCGAGAAACTCCACACCCTCGCCGCGGAGACGGGCCTGGAGATCGTCCGCCCCGACCTCCCCCTCGAACTCATCGCCCGGCGCGGCCCCATCGGCCGTACGATCCTGAGCTTCCCGTCCACCGTGGTCCACACCCTGCCGCTGGCGCTGGCCGGAACGGACGTCCGTGTGGCCGTCTGCGACATCGACCCCACCTGGCTCACCCGGAACGCCTCCCCCCGCGCCCAGGGCTTCCTGTCCGGGGTCACCGGCACGGCCCGGGACGTCCACCGGCTGTCGTCGGTGGCGTCGGTCTGACCCCACCCCGCGTGTTCGCTGCGGGGGTATCCGGAGCTGTCGCTTCCCCGGTCGGCGCAGGCCTATCGTGCCGCGAGACCGGGGACGGTGAAGTGCCGCCCCGCAAGGGGGAGTTGTGACGACACACGGCGAACGCACCCGGCTGACACCCACGGCGGACGACCACAGGGTCACCCCCGCCGAACTCTTCTTCGACCTCGTCTTCGTCTACGCGATCACCCAGGTCACCGCCCTGATGGCCGCCGACCCCACCGCCCTGCGGCTGCTGGGCGGCATGGTCGTCCTCGCCCTCCTGTGGTGGTGCTGGTGCTGCTTCGCCTGGCTCGGCAACGTCGTCCGCGCCGACTCCGGCGGCATGTTCGCCGTCCTGGTCGCGGTGATGGCGGTCGTCCTGGTGGTCTCGCTCACGGTCCCCGAGGTCTACGACGACGCCCCGGGCGGCCTGGACGCGCCCCTGCTCTTCGTGGCCTGCTACGGCGCGGTCCGCGTGCTGCACCTGGTGACCTACTGGCTCTCCGCCTCCGACGACACGGCCCTGCGCGCCACCCTGCGCCGTACCGCCCTGCTCTCGGTGCTCCCGCCGTTCACCCTGCTGCTGGTGGGCGCGGCCTTCGACGGCGTCACCCGGATCCTGATCTGGCTGGCCGCGGTGATCATCGACTACGCGGGCATCTTCATCACCGGGAGATCGGGCTGGCGCCTGGCCTCCCCCGCCCACTTCTCCGAACGCCACGGCCTGATCGTCATCATCGCGCTGGGCGAGTCCATCGTCGCGATCGGCGTCGGTGTCACCGGCCATCCGGTGTCCGTCCCGGTGGTGGCCGCCGCCGCCCTCGGCCTGCTGGCCGTCGCGGCCCTCTGGCGGCTGTACTTCCACGGTGTCGCCGAGCCGGCCGAGCACCGCCTCGCCGAACTGACCGGCGACGACCGCACGGTCCTGGCCCGCGACGTCTACACCTTCCTCCACCTGCCGCTGGTGGCCGGTGTCGTGATCACCGCCCTCGGCATGAAGAAGACCCTCCACCAGGTCGCCGACACGGACCACTACGGCCTGGCCGAGCCCCTCCACGGGATGCCCGCCTGGGCCCTGCCGGGCGGCACGGGCCTCTTCCTCCTCGCCGCCGCCGCGATCCTGCTCCGCACCACGGGCCGCCCCACCCCGGCCCTCCTCGCCACCGGCACGGCCTGCGTGGCAGCGGGCCCCCTGATCCCCCACATCCCAGCCCTCGCCGCCCTCGCCGCCCTGACCGCCACGATCACCGCCGTACTCCTCCTGCACACCCACCCAGCCCGGCCCACAACCCCCGAGACCCCATTCCAGCCACCGGCTGCCGACTGAGGGGTGGGCGGGTCAGCTGCGGGGGGTGGGGTGGGCCGGTTGGAGGTGGGGCGAGGGGTGAGCCGGTCGGGAGGCGGGATGAGGGGCGGGGGCTCGGCGGCAGGGCGAGGCGATGGGGGTGGCCGAGGGGGTAGGGAGAGGAGTGGTCGGCGGTTGGTGAGACGGCGGGCCGGTGGGTCGGGAGCGGTGGGTCGGCCGGCCTCGGGCGGGTGAGCGGACCTGTCTGCCGGGGGGCGTTTGGTGGCTTTGGCCGTGAGGTTGACTCTGCTGCGCAATTCCAGGGAGCCTCCGCCGCCCGGACCGCGACCTGCGATGACGCGGTGGCCGGTGCGGCTTTTCCAGCGGGTCCCTGCTGCTCAGCCGAATTGCGCAGCCGAGTCGAGGTTGGGCGAGCCGGTCGGCCGCGGGTCAGCCTGGCGGGTCGGTCGACCTCGGTTGCGCAGGCGGGCCAGCGGGCCGGAAGGGGTGGATCGGCCGGCCTCGGTCGCCGTGTGGGCGGACGGGTCGGCCGGGGGCGGCGCTTCGGTGGGCTCCGGCTGGGCGGGTGGTGAGGTTCGTGCGCCGGTTGTTCTTGGGATGGGCTCGCGCCCCCTGTCGCTTCCGTGATCCCCGTCACCAACGCCACCCGTGCGCCACCCTCGCGCCACCCGATCGCCCCGCACGGCCCCCGCGCCCCGCACGCCCCGCGCAACCGCAGGCCAACGGCGTCCCGGGGCACTCGTCTTCCCGACTGCGACGCCTCCCGGGGGGACCCCTTCGCACACACGGCGTAACCGAACCGGCGCGCGGCGGAGACGGTTCCGGGACGGTGGGGCGGCGCGGACGTGGTATCCGTGGAGTGTGGGAATCGTCCGGACACCCCCGGACGTTTAGACGAAGAGATTCGCGGGCAACCCCGGCGCTCCTTCCTCAGAGTCCCCGAGGTCCACCTGCCCGCGAAGAGGCGGCCGGGTATACCCATCCCTGCCCATTCGTATGCGTTGTGCGACCGGAAATCTCCCCCTCGCGGGCTGATTTTTTGTTGATCGAGGGTGAGAAGGTCGCCCGATCGCCCTACCCTTCAGAGGGTGAACCAACTGATGTCCCGAGAGTCCGAGGCCGATCAGCCAGGGGAAGCCGAAGCGTCGCTCCCCGGCACGTTGCCGGAAGCCCTGCGTGCCGAACTCGTCGCCTTCCGCCGCGACTTGCACATGCACCCGGAGCTCGGCAACCAGGAGTTCCGCACGACCGCCGCGATCAAGGCCCGCCTGGAGAAGGCAGGCCTGCACCCGCGCGTGCTCCCCAGCGGCACCGGACTCATCTGTGACATCGGCGTCTGGAACGGCACCGACAGCTCCGCCCTCGCCCTGCGCGCGGACATCGACGCCCTCCCCATCCCGGACACCAAGGTGGACTGCGACTACCGCTCCACCGTCCCGGACCGCGCCCACGCATGCGGCCACGACGTGCACACCACCGTCGTCCTCGGCGCCGGCCTGGTCCTCGCCGAACTGCACCGCGAGGGCCGGCTGCCCCGCCCGGTCCGGCTGATCTTCCAGCCCGCCGAGGAGGTCCTGCCCGGCGGCGCCGCCGACGTGATCAAGACCGGCGCCCTCGACGGCGTGGGCCGGATCATCGCCGTGCACTGCGACCCCAGGGTCGACGCCGGTTTCATCGGCCTCCGCCACGGCCCCATCACCTCGGCCTGCGACCGGCTGGAGCTGTCCCTCGACGGCCCCGGCGGCCACACCGCGCGCCCCCACCTCACCACCGACCTGGTCACCGCCGCCGCCCGCGTCGTCACCGACGTGCCCGCGCTGGTCGGCCGCCGGTTCGACGCCCGCGCCGGGCTCGTCGTGACCTGGGGCCGTATCGAGTCGGGCCACGCCCCGAATGTCATCCCGCAGCACGCGGAGCTGTCCGGCACCGTCCGCTGCCTGGACATCAACGCCTGGCGGCAGGCCCCCGACCTCATCCACGAGGCGGTCCACGAGGTCGCGACCATGCACCGCGCCAAGCCCGAGATCAACTACATCCGGGGCGTCCCGCCGGTCGTCAACGATCCCGTGGTCACCGAACTCCTCCACGACTCGATGGTGGCCCGCCGCGGCGTCAAGTCCGTCGAGGACACCGAGCAGAGCCTCGGCGGCGAGGACTTCTCCTGGTACCTGGAGCACGTCCCCGGCGCCATGGCCCGCCTGGGCGTCCGCCGTCCGGGCGACCTCACCGTCCGCGACCTCCACCAGGGCGACTTCGACGCCGACGAGCACGCCATCACCGTGGGCGTCGAACTCTTCACCGCCGCCGCCCTCCTGGACGCCCGGATGCGCGCCCTGGACACGGCCGGCCGGTAGGGCCCGCCCGGGGCCCCGCCCTCCCCGGGTTGCGGCCCGCCCACCCTCGCGGCAGCCTGGTGCGCGTGCCCGTACGACCCCCGTACGGACCGCGCACCTTCACGCTGAAGTCACCCCACGTACACGGAACGCGAGGGGTGTGAGAGGCGCTCTGCCCCACACATCCCTTTCGATCCCATGGTTCACGAGGACGTAACCGGCCATCGGCACGAATGGATAACGGCCAGTCGAAACCCCGTTCCCAGGAGTGTCTACGCGCGTTAATGTGCGCCGAACTGAGCACCCGGTCGCGGGGCTGTGGAGAAGATGGGGAACTTCAAAATGCGTCGGATTTCCAAACTGACCCGCGTCGCGGTGGGGGTCGCGTCGCTGGCACTCGCCGCCACGGCCTGTGGTGGCACCAGCAGCGAGAGCAGCGGCAGCGACAGCGAGACCAGCAAGAGCGAAAAGGGTCTCGCGATCGCGTACGACATCGGCGGCAAGGGCGACCAGTCCTTCAACGACGCGGCGTACGCGGGCCTGGAGAAGGCTCAGAAGGAGTTCGACTACCAGACCGAGGACATCGAGCCCACCGAGGGCGAGACGGACGCCGACAAGCAGCAGCGTCTGGAGTCCCTGGCCAAGCAGGGCTACAACCCGGTCATCGGCGTCGGCTTCGCCTACGGCCCCGCCATGGAGGCCGCCGCCAAGGCGTACCCGGACACCTCCTTCGGCATCGTCGACTCGGTCGTCGAGGGCGACAACGTCGCGTCCCTCGTCTTCGCCGAGCAGGAGGCCTCGTACCTCGCCGGTGTCGCGGCGGCCAAGGCCACCAAGACGAACACGGTCGGCTTCATCGGCGGTGTGGACATTCCGCTGATCCACAAGTTCGAGGCCGGCTACAAGCAGGGCGTCGAGGACACCAACTCCAAGGTCAAGGTCCTCTCGCAGTACCTGACCCAGACGGCCGAGGAGGGTGGCTTCTCCAGCCCCGACAAGGGCAAGGCCGCCGCCGAGGGCCAGATCGAGAAGGACGCCGACGTCCTGTACCAGGCCGCCGGTCTGTCCGGCCAGGGTGTCATCGAGGCCGCCGCCAAGGCCAAGGTCTGGGCGATCGGCGTCGACTCCGACCAGTACAACCAGGAGGCCCTGGCCCCCTACAAGGAGTACATCCTCACCTCCGCCCTGAAGGACGTCGGCGGCGCGGTCTACTCCCTCGCCAAGTCCGTCGAGGACGGCAAGCCCCTCACGGGCGTCCAGACCTTCGACCTGAAGGTGGACGGCGTCGGCCTCGCCGACTCCAACCCGAAGATGGGCGAGATCGCCGGCCTCACCGACGCGATCGCCAAGGCCAAGGCGGGCATCATCGACGGCACGATCAAGGTGAAGACCGAGTAGGTCCGTATCCGCGATGAGCGCCGACAGCGGGCGGGTGTACGTGTACACCCGCCCGCTTCCCGTATTCGTACGCCGGTGAGGGGCAGCGGGCCCCAAAGGGGCGCGAGGCTGTATCGATATGCGGCTCCGCCGCGTGGGCGCGACCAGCCACAACGCACCCGCACCCGAAACGCGACCCCCGAACCCCCACACCACCCCCGGGCACCCTAAAAACACGGCCCCATAACAACGTGGTCCACCACCCTTCACCCGGAGGGTCTACGCGCGTTACTCTGCGGCGAAAGCTATATAAGGCGCCGATGCTGCGAAGCATTACTGATCAGTACCCTGATCCGTACCCTCCGGCGCTGTACGACAGGAGCACCACACATGCGCCGGGTTTCCCGCCTCGCGGTCGCAGGCGCAGCGACCGCCTCCCTCGCCCTCGCCCTCTCCGCCTGCGGCGGTACCTCGTCGGAGGCCTCGTCCTCCGCCGACTCCAAGGGCGACCTGGGCCTCGCCATCGCGTACGACGTCGGCGGCAAGGGCGACCAGTCCTTCAACGACGCGGCCTACGCGGGCCTGGAGCAGGCGAAGAAGGAGTTCGGGTACAAGACGCAGGACATCGAGCCCACCGAGGGCGAGACGGACGCGGACAAGGAGCAGCGCCTGGTCTCCCTGGCCAAGCAGGGCTACAACCCGGTCGTCGGCGTCGGCTACGCGTACGCGACGGCCGTGAAGGCCGCCGCCGAGCAGTACCCGGACACCACCTTCGGCATCGTCGACGACTCCACGGTCCAGCTGGACAACGTCGCGGACCTGGTCTTCTCCGAGGAGCAGGCCTCGTACCTCGCGGGCGTCGCGGCGGCCAGGGCCACCGAGACGAACACGGTCGGCTTCGTGGGCGGTGTGGACATCCCGCTGATCCACAAGTTCCAGGCCGGTTTCGAGCAGGGCGTCAAGGACACCAACCCGAAGGCGAAGGTGCTCACCCAGTACCTGACCCAGACGGCCGAGGAGGGCGGCTTCTCCAGCCCCGACAAGGGCAAGACGGCCGCCGAGGGCCAGATCGAGAAGAAGGCCGACGTCGTGTACGCGGCGGCCGGTCTGTCCGGCCAGGGTGTGATCGAGGCCGCCGCCGCGAACAGGATCTGGGCGATCGGCGTCGACTCCGACCAGTACCGGCAGGAAGCCCTCGCGAAGTACAAGGACTCCATCCTGACCTCGGCGACGAAGGACGTCGCCAAGGCGGTGTACAACCTGGCGAAGTCGGTCGAGGACGGCAAGCCCGGGACCGGTATCGTCAGGGGCGATCTGAAGACGGGCGAGGTCGGCCTCGCGGACTCCAACCCGAAGTTCAAGAACGACACCGAACTCCAGGAGGCCATCACCACGGCCAAGGAGAAGATCATCAGCGGCGAGATCAAGGTCAGGACCAGCTGATCGAGGTCGAGATCCGCTGACCCAGTCACACCATGAGCAGCCGGGCGGCTGCCGGGGGAGTCTCGGACACCACCGAGGCACCGCACTCCCGGAGCCGCCGGTAACCGCGGGGTTACGTGCGCTCAACGGGGTACGGGGAGCATCGCTCCCTGTACCCCGTTGTCTAAGTACGTCGCCGCCCGCTTCCGATGCCGTAGGGGCGCTACGCGCGTAGACGACCCCCTTTCCCAGGAGAGTGCGCCATCAACGCGTCCAGCAGCCCTCCGGCCGACGCGGCGGTCAACGACACGGTGACCGCCGTAGAACTCGCCGGGATCACCAAGCGATTCCCCGGCGTCGTGGCCAACCACGACATCCACCTCACCGTGCGCAAGGGCACCGTCCACGCCCTCGTCGGAGAGAACGGCGCCGGCAAGTCGACCCTGATGAAGATCCTCTACGGCATGCAGAAGCCGGACGAGGGCACCATCGCGGTCGACGGCGAGCAGGTCTCGTTCTCGTCCCCGGCCGACGCCATCGTGCGCGGCATCGGCATGGTGCACCAGCACTTCATGCTCGCCGACAACCTCACGGTCCTGGAGAACGTGGTCCTCGGCAGCGAGAAGCTGTACGGCATCAGCGGCAAGGCCCGCCGCAAGATCAAGGAGATCTCCGACCGGTACGGCTTCGGGGTGCGCCCCGACGTCCTGGTCGAGGAACTCGGCGTCGCCGAGCGCCAGCGCGTGGAGATCCTCAAGGTCCTCTACCGCGGCGCCCGCACCCTGATCCTGGACGAGCCGACCGCCGTGCTCGTGCCCCAGGAGGTCGAGGCCCTCTTCACCAACCTGCGCGAACTGAAGGCGCAGGGCCTCGCGGTCATCTTCATCTCGCACAAGCTGGGCGAGGTGCTGTCGGTCGCCGACGAGATCACCGTCATCCGGCGCGGTACGACCGTCGGCACGGCCGTCCCCGCCGAGACCACTCCGCGCCAGCTCGCCGAGCTGATGGTCGGCAGCGAACTGCCCACCCCCGAGACGGCCGAGTCCACGGTCACCGACCGCCCCGTCCTCACCGTCAAGGACCTGCGCCTGGAGGCCGTCGGCGGCAAGGCGCTGCTCGACGACATCACCTTCACCATCCACGCGGGCGAGGTCCTCGGCCTCGCCGGTGTCGAGGGCAACGGCCAGACCGAGCTGGTCGACGCGCTCATCGGCCTGAAGTCCGCCGACTCCGGCACGATCGCGCTCGCCGACGACGAGATCACCACCTGGGCCACCCGCAAGCGCCGCGAGCAGGGCATCGGCTACATCCCCGAGGACCGCCACCGGCACGGTCTGCTGCTGGAGGCCCCCCTCTGGGAGAACCGTATCCTCGGCCATGTGACCGAGCGGCCCAACGCCAAGGGCGTCTGGCTCGACCCGAAGGCCGCCCAGGAGGACACCCGCCGGATCGTCGCCGAGTACGACGTCCGCACCCCCGGCATCGACGTCACCGCCGCCTCCCTCTCCGGCGGCAACCAGCAGAAGCTGATCGTCGGCCGCGAGATGAGCCACAAGCCGCGCTTCCTGATCGCCGCCCACCCCACCCGCGGTGTGGACGTCGGGGCGCAGGCCCAGATCTGGGACCAGATCCGTGAGGCCCGCCGCGAGGGCCTGGCCGTGCTGCTGATCTCCGCCGACCTGGACGAGCTGATCGGTCTGTCCGACACCCTCCGGGTCATCTACAACGGCAAGCTGGTCGCCGACGCCGACCCGGCCACCATCACCCCCGAGGAGCTGGGCTCGGCCATGACCGGCGCCGCCACCGGCCACCTCGCACACGAAGAGACCCCCGAGACTCCCGACCCGCGCAAGGCCCCCGAGGCCGGCGAGTCTCCGGAAGACGAGGCCAACTGATGAAGAAGTTCGACAAGGAGCGGGTGCTCCTCGCCGTCGCCGGCCCGGTCCTCGCGCTCGCCGTGGCCTTCGCCCTCACCGCGATCGTGCTGCTCGCCTCCGGCAAGAACCCGGTCGAGCCGTTCACGATCATGTTCGAGCAGGCCACGTTCTCCGACATCCAGGTCCGGATCATCAACCAGGCCTCGCTGTACTACGTCGCGGCCCTCGCGGTGGCCATCGGCTTCCGGATGAACCTGTTCAACATCGGTGTCGACGGCCAGTACCTCCTCGGGGCCATGATCACCGCGATCGTCGGCGCCCATGTCGACCTGCCCGCGGTCCTGCAGATCCCGCTGCTGATGCTCACCGCGATCCTCACCGGCGCCTTCTGGGCCGGCATCGTCGGTGTCCTCAAGGTCACCCGGGGCGTCAGCGAGGTCGTCGCCTCGATCATGCTGAACGCGATCGCCACCTCCGTCATCGGCTACCTCTGGCTGCCGAACGTCTTCGGCGTCAAGGTCGGCAACAACAACACCACCGGCGAGATGGCCGAGTCCGGCTGGGTCCCCGGCATCGACATGGGCAAGGCCGGCGAGATCTACGGCCTGGTCCTGCTCGCCGTCCTCCTCGGCATCGGCTACTGGATCGTCATCAACCGCACCCGCTTCGGCTTCGACCTGCGCGCCTCCGGCGCCTCGGAGTCGGCCGCCGCGGCCAGCGGTGTCGACCCCAAGCGCATGATCCTCACCGCCATGCTGATCTCCGGCGGTGTCGCGGGCCTCGCGGGCCTGCCGATCCTCCTCGGCGACACCCACACGTACAGCCTCAACTTCCCCACCGGCATCGGCTTCCTCGGTATCGGCATCGCCCTCCTCGGCCGTAACGGCCCCGTCGGCATCGCCTTCGCCGCCCTGCTGTGGGCCTGGCTCGACAAGGCCTCCCCGGAGCTGGACTTCCACGGCTACGACAAGGAGATCGCGGTCATCATGCAGGGCCTGATCGTGCTCTCGGTCGTCGTCTCCTACGAGACCGTGCGCGAGTGGGGTCTGCGCCGCCAGCAGCGCCGGGTCGGCGCCGAACTGGCCGCCGGGCATGTCCTCGGCGCGGACGCCTCCGACAACAACGACGTCAAGAAGGAGGTGTCGGGCCGATGACCACGAGCACCACCGCGACCGACCTCAACCAGCCCTCGCTGGAGCCGACCGCCCCGACCGGCCGCAAGCTGTCGCTGCCCGTGCTGCTGCTGGTCATCTCCGGCGTCCTGGCACTCACCTCGATCGTCCGCATCATCACCGGCGCCGACGGCATCACCAACGTCAGCCAGATGTCCACCGCGCTGGAACTGGCCGTCCCGATCGGCCTCGCCGGTCTCGGCGGTCTGTGGGCCGAGCGCGCGGGCGTCGTCAACATCGGCCTCGAAGGCATGATGATCCTCGGCACCTGGTTCGGCGCCTGGGCCGGTTTCCAGTACGGCCCCTGGACCGGTGTCCTGGTCGGCATCGCCGGCGGCGCCCTCGGCGGTCTGCTGCACGCCTTCGTCACCGTCACCTTCAACGTCAACCACATCGTCTCCGGTGTGGCCATCAACATCCTCGCCCTCGGCGCCACCCGCTATCTCGCCCCCCTCGCCTTCGAGGGCCACCAGGGCGGCTCCGCCAAGCAGTCCCCGCCCGTCGACTCCCTCGGCGACTTCACCGTCCCCGGCCTGTCGGACGCGCTCCAGACCCTCAACGAGAAGGGCTGGTTCTTCGTCTCCGACCTCGCCGGCCTGCTCGGCGGCCTGGTCACCAACGTCTCCTGGCTGACCCTCGTCGCCGTCGCCCTGATCCCCGCCACCTGGTGGATCCTGTGGCGCACCGCCTTCGGTCTGCGGCTGCGCTCCTGCGGTGAGAACCCGGTCGCCGCCGAGTCCCTCGGCGTCAACGTCTACAAGTACAAGTACCTCGCCGTGATCATCTCCGGCGGACTGGCCGGCCTCGGCGGCGCCTTCCTCTCCATCGTCGCCAACCCCTTCTACCTGGAGGGCCAGACCAGCGGACGCGGCTACATCGGCCTCGCCGCGATGATCTTCGGCAACTGGATGCCGGGCGGACTCGCCCTCGGCGCCGGCCTCTTCGGCTACACCGACAGCCTCAACCTGCGCGGCGGCTCCGAGAACGTCCACGCCCTGCTGCTCCTCGGCGCCCTGCTGCTGATCATCGGAGCGATCTGGCAGGCCGTCCGCAAGAAGTACGTGGCCGCCGCGATCACCTTCGTCATCGGCGCCCTGGTCTTCACCTGGTACGCGACCACCAACGAGGTCCCCAACCAGGTCGTCGCCGCCACGCCGTACGTCATCACCCTGATCGTCCTCGCGCTCTCCGCCCAACGCCTGCGCATGCCGAAGGCGGACGGACTGCCGTACCGGAAGGGCCAGGGCAAGTGACCGCCGTCCGGGCCGCCGCCGCGGACGTCGACTGGGAGAAGCTGCGGTCGGTGGCCCGGGACGCCATGTCCCGGGCGTACGCCCCGTACTCCGGCTACCCGGTCGGGGTGGCCGCCCTCGTCGACGACGGCCGAATCGTCTCCGGCTGCAACGTCGAGAACGCCAGTTACGGCCTCGGTCTGTGCGCGGAGTGCGGTCTGGTCTCGGCGCTGCAGAACAGCGGCGGCGGCCGGCTCACCCACTTCACCTGTGTGGACGGCAAGGGCGACATCCTCGTCCCGTGCGGTCGCTGCCGTCAGCTCCTCCACGAGTTCGGCGGCCCGGACCTCCTGCTGGAGACCCCGGCGGGAATCCTGCCCCTCTCGGAGATGCTGCCCCAGGCCTTCGGCCCGGACCATCTCACCAAGTGACTCCCGTGCGGCCCCTCCTGACGAACGGTCGGAGGGGCCGCACGCTTTCGGACCCTGGAAAGGAACGCCATGACCTCTCTGCCGTCTTTGTCGATGGACGCCGTCTCCGTCATCCGCACCAAGCGGGACCGCGGTGAACTCAGTGACGAGCAGATCGACTGGGTCATCGACGCGTACACCCGCGGCGAGGTCGCCGACTACCAGATGGCCGCCCTCAACATGGCGATCCTCCTCAACGGCATGGACCGCCGCGAGATCGCCCGCTGGACGGCCGCGATGATCGCCTCCGGCGAGCGCATGGACTTCTCGTCCCTGTCCCGCCCCACCGCCGACAAGCACTCCACCGGCGGCGTCGGCGACAAGATCACCCTCCCCCTCGCCCCCCTGGTCGCGGCCTGCGGCGCGGCCGTCCCCCAGCTCTCCGGCCGGGGCCTCGGCCACACCGGCGGCACCCTCGACAAGCTGGAGTCCATCCCCGGCTGGCGGGCGCTGCTGTCGAACGAGGAGATGCTGAACGTCCTGGACGAGGTGGGCGCGGTGATCTGCGCGGCGGGCGACGGCCTGGCCCCGGCCGACAAGAAGCTCTACGCCCTGCGGGACGTCACGGGCACCGTGGAAACCATCCCCCTGATCGCCTCCTCGATCATGTCGAAGAAGATCGCCGAGGGTACGGGCTCCCTGGTCCTGGACGTGAAGGTGGGCAGCGGGGCCTTCATGAAGACGCTGGAGGACGCGCGGGAACTGGCGTCCACGATGGTCGGCCTCGGCACCGACCACGGCGTCAAGACGGTCGCCCTCCTGACGGACATGTCGACCCCCCTCGGCCTCACCGCCGGCAACGCGCTGGAGGTCCGCGAGTCGGTCGAGGTCCTGGCGGGCGGCGGCCCGGCGGACGTCGTGGAACTGACGATCGCGCTGGCCCGGGAGATGCTCGACGCCGCCGGGGTGAAGGACGCCGACCCGGCGAAGGCCCTGGCCGACGGCTCGGCGATGGACGCCTGGCGCCGCATGATCGCGGCCCAGGGCGGCGACCCCGACGCCGCGCTCCCGACCTCCCGCGAGCAGCACGTGGTGAAGGCGACCGCCTCGGGCGTCCTGACCCGCCTGGACGCCTACGACATCGGTATCGCCGCCTGGCGGCTCGGCGCCGGACGCGCCCGCAAGGAGGACCCGGTGCAGGCCGCCGCGGGCGTCGAGATGCACGCCAAGCCCGGCGACACGGTGACCGAGGGCCAGCCCCTGCTGACCCTGCACACCGACACTCCCGAGCGCTTCGGCTACGCCCTGGAGGCGGTGGAGGGCTCGTACGACATCGCGGCCCCGGGCACGGCGTTCAGCGCGACCCCGATCGTGCTGGACCGGATCTCCTGAGGCACGGCCGCGCGGCTGCCCGGACGTGTGTCCGGGCAGCTCATGGCGGCTCACGGCGGGTGTGGTCGCCCTCACGGGTGCGTCGCGATGAGTTCCGGTATCCCGCCCGGTCTACAGATCGTGGACGCGACGACACCCGCCGTACTCGTGCTGCCAGGCCCCGTGACCCGGGACGAGGTGCCTGGGCTCTGTGCCGAGGTACGCGCGAGACTGGAGGGGACCGGGGGCCGGCCCGGCGGAGGGGTACTGGTCTGCGATGTCGCCGGTATCGGCCCACCGGGCCTGGCCGCCGTCGACGTACTGGCCCGGTTGCAGCTCGCCGCGCGGCGGGCCGGGGGCCGGATACGGCTGCGGGACCCCGACCCGGCGCTGAGCGCGCTACTGGGCTTCGTCGGGCTTGCCTTCGATGTGGAGGGGCAGGCCGAAGAGGGGGAACCAGCGGGCGGTGTCGAGGAAGCAGTGGAATCCGGCGATCCGGCCCTCTGAGATCTCCAGCACCTGCACGGCCCAGGCGCTGAAACCGCCCTTCTCCGGGTCCGGCTTGTACTGCGCGAAGCCCGGCAGGCCGTTCACCGCGACCGGTACCAGATGCGATCCGGCACAGGCCGCACCGAGCGTGGTCATGAAGCCGGTGATGTCGCCGGTCCCGGTCAGCCACAGGTCGAACGGCGGCATCGTCATGACCGCGTCCTCGTGCAGCAGGGCCGTCAGCGCCGCCATGTCGTACCCCTCGAAGGCGGCCACATAGCGGTCGAGGAGCTTGCGCTGCTCCTCGTCCAGCGGATCGGAGACATCGGCCGCGGCGCCCTGTCCGCCGCCCTCGGCGAGGGTCGCGCGGGCCCGCTGCAGGGCGCTGTTCACCGAGGCGACGGAGGTGTCGAGCAACTCGGCGACCTCGCTTGCCTTCCACGCCAGCACCTCGCGCAGGATGAGCACCGCGCGCTGCTTCGACGGCAGCCGCTGCAGCGCGGCCACGAACGCCAGCCGCACGGACTCCTTGGCGACGGCGGCCTCCGCCGGGTCGGCGGTGGCGGGCAGCACCCGGGCGTCCGGCACCGGCTCCAGCCAGGTGTTGTCCGGCCGGGGCGAGAGGGCGGCCTGGGCGAGCGGTGTCGACTCGGTGAGATCCATGGGACGGGCCCTCTTGTTCCCGGCGGTCAGCATGTCCAGACACACGTTCGTGGCGATCCGGTACAGCCAGGACCGCAGGCTCGACCGCCCCTCGAACTTCTCGTAACTCCGCCAGGCACGGATCATCGTGTCCTGCACGGCGTCCTCCGCCTCGAAGGACGAGCCGAGCATCCGATAGCAGTACCCGGTCAACTCGACCCGGTGCCTCTCCAGCCGGACATCCAGATCCGCCGTCGCCGTCGCCGTACCGTCACCCATGGCCAACCCACCCCTGTGCCATCCCTGTGCGTACCAACACCTCGGAAGCTACCGCAGCCCACTGACAATGGCTCGTGGAAGGGATGAAGGGGCAGGTCAGGGGGGTCGTGTGTCGTCCGCGGGCCCGGTGGGGCTTCTCGCGCGGTTCCCCGCGCCCCTGACGGGCCTGCGGCCCTTTCGGGCCGAAAAAGCATGGGGCGCAGGCCCTGCTTTTTCAGGGGCGCGGGGAACCGCGCGACCAGCCCCCACCGGACCCGCGGATGGGGGTCGAAGGGGCGCAGCCCCTGGCGATGGGACGGGTAGGGGCGGCGGGGGCGAAAAAGAAGGTCAGTGAACCGGCACCGGCCCGCGCCGGGCCGCATGGGACCCCACCACGGTGATCCCCACGACCCCCAGCACGGCCAGCAGCCCCAGCGAGACGGTCCCACCCCAACCACCCGCGTGGAACGCCACCGCCCCGAGCGTGCTCCCCGCACTGGACCCCACGTAGTACGCCGACTGGTACAGCGCGGACGCCTGCGCCCGCCCCTCCTTCGCCGTGTGACTCACCGACGACGAGGCGACGGCATGCCCCGCGAAGAACCCGGCGGTGATCAGCACCAGCCCCACCAGCACCAGCACCAGCGAGTCGGAGAGCGAGAACAGCAGCCCGGCGGTCGTCGTACCGCCCGCGAGATACAGCGCGCCCCGCCGCCCGAGCCGCCCCGCCAGCCTCCCGGCGGTCGACGCGGACACCGTACCCACCAGGTACACGAGGAAGATCGTCCCGATGACACCCTGGGGGAGCGAGAACGGTGCGTCGGCCAGCCGGTAGCCGATCACCGTGTAGACGCCGCCGAAGACCGTCATGAACAGCGCGCCGATCGCGTACAGCCGCCGCAGCAACGGGTTCGAGAGATGCGCCCGGACCGTACGCCCCAGCACCCGGGGCCGCAGCGACCCCGCCACGAAGTGCCTGGGCGCCGGCAGCAGCAGCCGGAAGGCCACCGCGCAGCCCACCGCGATCACTCCGAGCACGGCCAGCGCGACCCGCCAGCCCCACTCCTGGGCGACCCACCCGGTGAGGACCCGCCCGCTCATCCCGCCGACGCTGTTGCCGGCGACGAAGAGCCCGATCGCGGTGATCAGCGCCTTGGGGCGGACCTCCTCGGCGAGATACGCGGTCGCGGAGGCCGGCACCCCGGCCAGTGCCGCGCCCTGCACGGCCCGCAGTACGACCAGCGCGCCCAGGGAGGGCGCGAAGGGGATCAGCAGCCCGACCGTCACCGCGACCGCCAGCGACGCCGTCATCACCGTACGCCGCCCGAACCGCTCCGACAGCGCGCTCATCGGCAGCACGAACAGCGCCAGCGCACCGGTCGCCGCCGACACCGTCCAGCTCGCCGCGCTCGCCGTCGTCCCGAAGCCGTCCGAGATCAGCGGCAGCAGCGCCTGTGTGGAGTAGAGGAGGGCGAAGGTCGCGACACCCGCGAGGAACAGCGCCAGACTCATCCGGCGGTAGCCGGGCCCACCGGGGGTCACCCGGGAGTCGACGACGGCCGGACGGGGGGAACGGGGCGAACGGTCGGACGTGGCGGATACGGCGCCCACGGTGGTGGACGCCTCGGTACTGGCGGAAGGCATGCCTCGAAACTACGTACGGCGCCGCTCATCCGTCCAATGCATGGATCGCCCATAATCGTTCCCGTGACGCATCAGCAGAGGTCAGGGCCGCGCCTGTCACCGTCCGGTGACACAGAAGACATCGACGGCACCGGCAGGAGAGGCGACAGCGGCGACAGTGGGGACAGTGGGGATATCGACGACATCGTCCTGCGCCTCGCGCCCCGTCTCGCCTATTTCGCCGGCGTCGCCCGCACCGAGCACGTCACCGGGGCCGCGCGCGAGATGCGGGTCCCGCAGTCGACGCTGTCGCGGGCCATGGTCCGCCTCGAACAGGACCTGGGCGTCGACCTGTTCGCCCGCCGGGGGCGCACGGTCTCCCTGACGCACGCCGGCCGCACCTTCCACGCCTCCGTGGAACGCGCCCTCGCCGAGATCGAGCGCGCCGCCGACGAGGTCCGCGCCGACGCCGACCCCGCCACCGGCAAGGTCGCCTTCGGCTTCCTGCACACCATGGGCGCCGAGACCGTCCCAGGCCTTCTCCAGGCCTTCCGCGCCGAACACCCCCGCGTCCGCTTCAGCCTCGTCCAGAACTACGGCGAGGCCATGCTCGAACGCCTGCGCGCCGGCGAACTCGACCTCTGCCTCACCTCACCCGTCCCGGACGCCCCCGATCTGGTGGCCCGCCGCCTCGACGAACAGAAGCTCCGCCTGGTCGTCCCCGCCGACCACCGCCTCGCCGCCCGCAAACGCGTCCGCCTCGCCGAGGCCGCCGACGAAACCTTCGTCACCCTCGAACCCGGCTACGGCATGCGCCGCATCACCGACGACCTCTGCAAGGAGGCCGGCTTCAAGCCCCGTATCGCCTTCGAGGGAGAGGAGGCGGAAACACTGCGGGGCCTGGTGGCGGCGGGCCTGGGCGTGGCCCTCCTACCGCCCCCGGCCGTCCCCCGGCCGGGCGTCGTCGAACTGACGGTCACCGCCCCGCGAGCGGCCCGCGAAATCGGCGTGGCCTGGCTCGACGGCCACCCCGACACACCCCCGGTGGCGGCCTTCAAGAAGTTCCTGCTGTCGAGAAGGGGCCACCTCCTCCACGACTGACGCGAGCCGCAGCCGCGCCAGGAAGGGGCGCGGGGAACTGCGCGACAAGCTCCACACGGCCCGCAGCCGCGAGACGACATCAACCACCCTGATGCGAGCGTTGCCGGCCGAAGCCGGAGGCAAGCGGCATCCGCAACCCCAACGGCGGCGGCGCCGCGAGCGCGTCCTCCACCGGCCGGGCGAACGCCCGCCCGAACAGCGCCCCCATCACGAAGTCCGACGCCAACGCGTGCACCTCGTCCCGGTACTGCGTCAGCCCGTGCCGGTCCGCGTGCACCTCGAACCGGCAGATGTCGGGGTTCGTCTTCTTCGCCCGCGCCGCGTAGCGGAACGACAGTTCGGGATCCACCCGCTCGTCGTTCGTCCCGTGCACGATCAACACCCGCCGCCCGGCCAGCTGTTTCACCGGTTCGGGCGGCGTCGCCACATCCTCCTCCGGCAGCCAGGGGGCGATCGCCAGCACGGAGTTGACGGCCTCGTGCCCGCCCGTGTGCAGCGCCGCCCGCGCCCCCATGTGCAGCCCGGTGAGACATACGGGCACGTCCCCGTAGCGCCGGACCACCTCGTCCACGGCCCACTCGGCGTCCCGCGCGAGCCGCGCCTCCGTGCCGTTCCAGCCCCGGTAGCGGTAGTGCACGACATGGGCCGCCAGCCCCTCCGTACGGCCCGCGCGGGCCAGCCGGCGGCCGAGGGAGCGCACGGAGGCCGTGGCCATCATGGGGGAGGGTCTGCGGGTGGATGCCTCGTCACCGGCCGGAAGCAGCAGGACCACTGCGCTGACCGTGCTCGGCTCCGGGCCGATCGTCCGCCCAAGTCGGGGCGTACGGACCGGCATTGCTTGCTGCGCCATGACAGAACAGTGTCAGAAGAGATGGTGTACGCCACCCGTCCTGTGGGTCACCTTTGGGTATCGACCCCCTCGCCCGACAGGCGCTCTACGCGCGTAGGCGTTATCGTGCGAAAATGACGAACCAGACCGACCCGACCGGTGGCACCCCGGACTCGGACCAGATCCGCCGGGCGCCCAAGGTTCTGCTGCACGACCACCTCGACGGCGGCCTGCGCCCCGGAACCATCGTCGAACTCGCCCGCGACAGCGGCTACTCCCAGCTCCCGGAGACCGACCCCGACCGGCTCGGCGGCTGGTTCCGCGACGCCGCCGACTCCGGCTCGCTGGAGCGGTACCTGGAGACCTTCTCGCACACCGTCGGCGTCATGCAGACCCGCGACGCGCTGCTCCGGGTCGCCGCCGAGTGCGCCGAGGACCTCGCCGCCGACGGCGTCGTCTACGCCGAGATCCGCTACGCCCCCGAACAGCACCTCGAAGGCGGGCTCGGCCTCGAAGAGGTCGTCGAGGCCGTCAACGAGGGCTTCCGGGAGGGTGAGCGGCGGGCCAGGGCCGACGGCAACCGCATCCGCGTCGGAGCCCTGCTCACCGCCATGCGGCACGCCGCCCGCGCCCTGGAGATCGCCGAACTCGCCAACCGCTACCGCGACCTCGGTGTCGTCGGATTCGACATCGCGGGCGCCGAGGCCGGCTACCCGCCCACCCGCCACCTCGACGCCTTCGAGTTCCTCAAGCGCGAGAACAACCACTTCACCATCCACGCCGGGGAGGCCTTCGGACTCCCGTCCATCTGGCAGGCGTTGCAGTGGTGCGGGGCCGACCGGCTCGGGCACGGCGTCCGCATCATCGACGACATCCAGGTCCACGAGGACGGCTCGGTGAAGCTCGGCCGCCTCGCCTCCTACGTCCGCGACAAGCGCATCCCGCTGGAGCTGTGCCCCAGCTCCAACCTCCAGACCGGTGCCGCCCGTTCGTACGCCGAACACCCCATCGGGCTGCTCAGGCGACTGCACTTCCGGGCCACCGTGAACACCGACAACCGGCTGATGTCGCACACGAGCATGAGCCGTGAATTCGAGCACCTTGTCGATGCCTTCGGTTACACGCTCGACGACATGCAGTGGTTCTCGGTCAATGCTATGAAGTCAGCATTCATTCCTTTCGATGAACGACTGGCCATGATCAATGACGTGATCAAGCCCGGATACGCCGAGTTGAAATCCGAATGGCTGTTCCGGCAAACGGCCTCCACCAGCGGTTCTGTCGACGAACAGAGCTGAACGGCGACTTCGGGAAGCGGTCACGCGCGGGGCGACGCGGCCGCTTTTCGATGTTTGCCTCCGGCGGGACTTTGGTGTTTACGTTTCGGCACCGCTCACCACCCGTCAAACGCATTCCAAGGACGCATTCAACATGAAGCAGTCTGCTGCCAAGACCCTCGGTGTCGCCGTCGTCGGTGCCGCCATCGCCGCTGCGGGCGCGAGCGCCGCGAACGCCGCCCCGAGCGCCCCCGAGGCCTCCCAGGCCCTGGGCACCGTCACCCAGGCGCTGCCCGTGGAGAACGTCTCGAAGGCGCTGCCGGTCGCCACCGACGCGCTCGCCCAGGGGCAGAGCGCGCTCGGCACCGGTCTGGAGGCCGCGCAGCCCGCCGCCGCCAACGTCCTCGCCGAGGGCCCCACCGCCCCCGTCGCCGGGCTGCTCGGCGGCCTCCCCGTCGGCAAGACCCTTCCCGCCAAGGGCCTCGGCGTCAACGGCCTGCCCCTCGGCGGCGGCGCCGCCTGAGCGGCAGCCACCTCGACACGACACCCGCACGGGGCGCGCACCGCGAAGGGCGCGCCCCGTCGGTGTGTCACCAGGCCGCGCGGGCCTTGCCCTCCGAGGGGAACAGGATCCAGAGGGCTATGTAGAGCAGGAACTGCGGGCCCGGAAGCAGACACGACACCAGGAAGATCACACGCATCGTGGTGGCGGAGGTGCCGAAGCGCCGTGCCAGCGCGGCGCACACTCCGCCGATCATCCGGCCTTCGGTGGGGCGGGCAAGGCGACTCATGACGGCTCCTTCGTCGGCGTAGGACGTCGGCCGCGGCCGACGGTGGGGGCGAGGCCTCCCTGTGGCCATCGCTCTCTTTTCCACACCATCGACGCTACGGTGACGAAGCGGACGAAGCGTCCCTCTACGGAGCCATCCCGACCCTGGGAATCGTCGGGGTCCGACCCTGAGACAGCTCCTCACGGCGCAACCGCGCCGCCGCCCTGACCCGGGTCTCGGCCCTTCGCCGCAGCGCCGCCCTGACCATCGGAACCACCGCGAGATGGGCGAGACCCACACCGACCGAGTTCAGCAGGATCGAGTCGATGTCGACGACCTGCCCCGGCACCCCGGTCTGCAACAGCTCGACGGCCAGCGACAACAGCGCCCCGGCCGCGACCGACCGGGCCAGCGAGGCGAGCGGCGACACGGCGAGCCTGCCGTGCGTCATCGGCAGCAGGACACCCAGCGGGGCGAGCAGCGCCAGCCCCTCACCGATGCGGCGGGCCGCCTCCGGCCAGCCCAGGGCCAGATCCGCTCTGATCCCGGCGAACGGCCGCAGATTCGCGGGACTCATCCAGGTGACGTCCAGCGGACGCAGCGTGATCCAGGCAACGACCGCGAGATGCGCGACGAGGAGAACACCCCCCGCCGCACGGACACGGATCCCGGCGCTACGGCCGTTCGTACCTTGAGGCTGCACGCCCCCCAAGACGCGCCCCCCGGCACGATCGGTTGCAGGATTTTTTTGAGGGCTCGGTTCGCCTCCGGGACGCAGAAGCCTGTGTCGAGAGCGTGACCGTGCTCGACCCCTCCTTCGTCGGGGCCTCCGCGCGCTCGCGCTCTCGACACAGGCGCGCCCCTTCGGCTCACTCGCCGACCCCTGTTGCGGCGGGCCTGCCAAGGGGCTGTCGGCGGACAGGCACCCGCCTGCGAACCCGTGACAGCGGGCCCTCGACGACGAGGCACCCGGACTCAGGAGCCGTTGATTTCCTCGGAAGGCGGGTTGCCCTCTCCCGGAGACGACTGGGTCTTCTGGGTGCACTCGTAGCGGCGCAGGGAGTCCGCGCTCGTGCTGCCCAGGACCACCGAGCCGTTGTCGCCGGCGGCGGCGGAGTCGGCGAAGGTGCAGACGATCTGGGCGAGGGCGTACCGGGGGAGGGAGTCGGGGGCGGTGGACAGGCGGAGGGTGTCCTCCGGGTCGTCGGGGGCCGGGCCCGTCACCGTGAGGCCGGGCGGCACGGCGGTGCTGTAGCCGGCCTCGTCCTCGACGTCGCTGGGGTCGCCCGCCAGGGCGTCCAGCAGGCCCTGGGCGACGACGACGCGCCGCTGGGCCTCCTCGGTGCTCTGGGCCGCCTCCACCGAGCGGTTGACCCGCACGAGCGCCCCGGAGCAGAGCAGGAACACCTCGACCGGCATACCGGAGGGGGTCGCCTGGGTCGCGATGTCCGACACCGACAGCTCGCACGGCACCATCGAGGGCGCCGGACCGAAGTCCGTCGGCACCTGGGTGGCCCGGATGCCGCAGCCCGCGAGGAGGGCGGCCAGCGCCCCGGTCGCCGCCAGGAGCCGTACGCCTCGTACGCCTCGTATCGTCACTGGCCGTCCCCCTCGGTGGCAGCCGGGCCGGCGTCGCCCTGGTCGTCGTCCCGTTCCTCCGCGAGCAGCGAGGACGCGTCGCGGGGCAGGCGGAGGGTGAAGACCGCGCCGCCCTTGGGGGAGTTGGCGGCGGTGATCTCGCCGCCGTGGATATGGGCGTTCTCCAGGGCGATGGACAGACCGAGACCGCTGCCCTCGGAGCGGGGGCGGGAGGCGCTCGCCTTGTAGAACCGGTCGAAGACGTGCGGGAGGACGTCCTCGGGGATGCCGGGGCCGTGGTCCTGCACCTCGATGAACAGGTTCTCGCCCTCCGTGCGCACCGAGACGCGCACCGGGGAGCCGCCGTGCTTGAGCGCGTTGCCGATCAGGTTCGCCAGGATCACGTCCAGACGGCGCGGGTCGAGGTTGGTGATGATGCCGCGCTCGGCGTCCAGGTCCACCGCGTCCAGCCAGGCGCGGGCGTCGATACAGGCGGTGATCTGGTCGGCGATGTCCACGTCGTCGAGGACCAGACGGGCCGTGCCCGCGTCGAAGCGGGTGACCTCCATCAGGTTCTCCACCAGGTCGTTCAGCCGCCGGGTCTCGCTGACGACGAGCCGTACCGCCGGTTCGATCATCGGGTCGAGGCTGCCCGTGTCGGCGTCCAGCTCCTCCTCCAGCACCTCCGTGACGGCGGTGATCGCGGTCAGCGGCGTACGGAGTTCATGGGACATGTCGGCGACGAAGCGGCGGGAGGCCTCCTCGCGGGCGCTCATGTCGTCGACCTTCTTCTCCAGCGACTCCGCCGCGAGGTTGAACGTCCTTGAGAGGTCGGCCAGTTCGTCCGTGCCGGAGACGCGCAGCCGGGTGTCGAGCTTGCCCTCGCCGAGGCGCCGGGCGGCCACGCCGAGGCGCTGCACCGGCTTCAGTACGGTCGTCGCGGCGGCCTGCGCGAGCAGCGCCGAGCCGATCAGCGACAGGCCCGTGGCGATACCGAGCGACCAGGCCAGCGAGTTGAGGTCCTTCGCCTCCTCCGCGAGGGACTTGCGCATGTAGCCGGTCGGCCCGCCGCCGATCATCCTCGCGCCGCCCACGAGGTACGGGGTGTCGCCGTCGATGACCCGCTGCCAGTACACGTGGTACGCGTGCTTGTTGCCGGACGTGAGCTTCTGCCGCTTGTTGACGGCCTTCTGCAGGGACGCGGGCACGTCCGCCAGCGAGAAACCGGTGAGCGCGTTGTCGGTCGAGGAGCCGGAGACCGCCTCGCCGTCGGCGCCCTCGGCGATGAGCAGCACACTGGAGCGCTCGCCGCCGTCCGCCATCTTCCGTGCCGCGACGCGCAGTTGGTCCTGCGTCGGGTTCGGGCGCAGGGTGCTCACATGGCTCTGCATCTCCCGCTCGAAGTCGTTCAGCGCCGCGTCCTGCGCGCGCGTCTGCACGGCCTCGCGGTTGAGCCAGTACGCGATACCGGACGCCGACACGGCGGCCGTGAGCGCCACCAGGCCGAAGACGACCACCAGACGCAGCCGCAGACTGGTGAAACGGATCCGGGACTGCACTTTCCTGCGAGCCGCGGCCCAGCCGCGGATCCCCCCTCGGGCCTTCGTCACTGAGGCGTGTCCAACCGGTAGCCCACGCCGCGCACGGTACGGATCAGGGTCGGCGACGACGGCACGTCCTCGACCTTGGCGCGCAGCCGCTGCACACACGCGTCCACCAGGCGGGAGTCGCCCAGATAGTCGTGCTCCCACACCAGACGCAGCAACTGCTGCCGGGACAGGGCCTGTCCGGGACGGCGGCTCAGCTCCAGCAGCAGCCGCAGCTCGGTGGGCGTCAGCTGGAGGTCCTCGCCGTTCTTCGTCACGGTCATCGCCGCGCGGTCGATCACGAGGGAGCCGAACGTCGCCGCGTCGTTGGCCTCGCGCTCACCGCGGCGCAGCACCGCGCGGATCCGGGCGTCCAGGACCCGCCCCTGCACGGGCTTGACCACATAGTCGTCCGCGCCGGACTCCAGGCCCACCACGACGTCGATGTCGTCACTGCGCGCCGTCAGCAGGATGATCGGCAGCTGATCGGTGCGCCGGATCCGCCGGCACACCTCGAAGCCGTCGATGCCAGGCAGCATCACGTCCAAAACGATCAGATCCGGCCGCTGTTCGCGCAGCAGCTTGAGACCATCCTCGCCGGTGGCGGCGGTGGCGACACGGTGCCCCTGGCGCGTCAGTGAGAGCTCCAGGGCCGTGCGGATGGCGTCGTCGTCCTCGATCAGCAACAGGGAAGGCACGGGCTCATTCTGGCCCATGGCATGGCGCCGAATCGACCGTTGGAGCGCCCCCACCCGACACCCGCACACGATCGTGCCGTTCGTGTAGCCGTACGACTCTTCTCTGTGATCGACCTGTGCCCCGACTGGGCCCCGCCCCAGGACCGGCCCCTGTGACAGGTCTGTGACAGTCGGCGGACAGAGCCATGAAGGTGAACGGGCAATCTTTTCGGCACAGGCAAGAAAGCATGCCGAAGACCGGAACTCCACGACGGGGGGCGCGAGATGAACACGCTGCACAGCACCAGCACTGGCGCAGTTGTCACGCGGCTCCACGATGTCGTCCGGAACGCGGAGAAGTCCGGTGCCGTGAGCGGGCGGGGGTGCGCTCGCGGCACCGGGCGTCAGCACACCACGTTCATGTCGGTGGTTGACGCACACGTGGGGGGAAGCACCACGGGGGTGACGGGGGTCGCCCACGGGGGAACGGGGACCGCGTACGGGGAGGGCACGGGGGAACGCCGTTCTGTGTCGGAGGCGGAGTTCACCGCCTACGTCCAGGAGCGTCGTGCCTCCCTGTACGCAACCGCCTACCACCTGACCGGAGACCGCTTCGAGGCCGAGGACCTGCTGCAGAGCGCGCTGTTCTCGACCTACCGGGCCTGGGACCGGATCAGTGACAAGGCCGCGGTCGGGGGCTACCTCCGCCGCACCATGACCAATCTGCACATCAGCGCGTGGCGCCGCCGCAAGCTGAACGAGTACCCGACCGAGGAGCTGCCGGAGACCGCCGGCGACACGGACGCGATGCGCGGCACCGAACTGCGCGCCGTCCTGTGGCAGGCGCTCGCCCGGCTCCCCGAACTCCAGCGCACGATGCTGGTCCTCCGCTACTACGAGGGCCGCACCGACCCGGAGATCGCGGAGATCCTCGACATCAGTGTCGGCACGGTGAAGTCCAGCATCTGGCGGTCGCTGCGCCGCCTGCGCGAGGACGAGGTCCTCAGCTTCGGCCGTGACGAGGAGGAGTCCTTCGGGGAGCTTGTCGCCTGAAGGTCTGTGGGGGGAGTAAGTAACGGGGGAGCACGGGGGAAACGGGGGTACGGGGGTACGGGGGACGTCACGGTGGCGCGGGGGAGCGCCGGCGCGACGGCCGGGGGGAAAGCCGACGGGGTCCGGGGGGACCACGCCGGCGCACCACGGGGGAAAAGCGGGGGACAGCAGGGGGGGGGCACGGGGGAAGCGGGACTGGAGGGCCGGGGGGTCCGTCCAGTCCCGCTTTCATGTCCGCCCGCGGGCCGACCCCTGGGTCGGATGTGCGCCCCGCGCGCTCAGGCCGGCGCCTTCGCGACACGGCCCGCCGCTGCCGCCGCCAGCCGGCCGAGCGCCTCGTCCCGGTCGCAGGGATGGGCGCCCGACTCCGTCTGCCGGGCCACGATCGAGCGCTCCAGCCGCATCAGCCGCCAGCCGCGCCGCAGCAGGAACGGCACCGACTTACGGCCCTCCCTCAGATCGCGAAGGAAGCGGCGGCGGAAGGTCTTCACCGGACCACGCGTCAGACACAGCGCGTCCGCCAGCAGCCCGAGTTCACGGCAGCGCCCGACGATTTCGGCGGCGAAGATGCCCTCGGCGATGAACACCGGCGTCCGCCCGATGCGCAGCGCCTCCGCGCCGGTACGCGCGCTGAGCGAGATGTCGTACGCCGGGACGGTCGTACGGCCCGTGCGGCACAACTCCTCGATCGCCGCTACGGCGCTGTCCGCGTCCCACGACAGCGGGTGGTCCCAGTCGATGTCCGCGCTGCCCTCCACCTGCGGCAGCGTCGGGTCGTCGCCCTCCTTGTAGAAGTCGTCGAGCCGCAGCACGGGCAGGCCGGAGCGGGCGGCGAGGAGGGACTTGCCCGAGCCGGACGGACCGGACAGCAGGACCACTCGGGTCGGTATCGAGGGATGCGGCGGATGCGAACTCACGAGAGTCCAGTGTGAGGCATCACGCGGCTCCCGCCGAGACGGCGGGTCGTCCTTGGAGCGCACATCACACCTCAACTACCGTACGTGTCTCTATGATTACTTTCCGCAAGGTAAACGCACAGGAGAAGGTGGCACCGCTGATGGCTCGACTCTCGGCTTCCCAGAACCCCACCGCCCGGCGCGCGTTGCTGGCCGTCACGACCGCGGGGGTCGCGCTCGGCGCGGGCGCCGGTGCGGCAGCGGCGGCCGACGGCGCGGCCCCGGTCGTCGACGTGATGCGCACCCGGCCCACGTCGCTCGGCAAGGTCGACCCGCAGGCGGGCCTCCAGGCCCTGACCGGCACGGTCGGTTACGTCACCGGGCCGGTCGCGGGGCTCAAGCCCAACCCGCTGGCGGGCACGGGGGTCGATCCTCTCGACAACGGGGTGGGGACGCAGCTGGCCGACTTCAAGCCGCTGACGTCCACCGCCCTCACCGGGCCGGTGGCGCAGGCGCCGTCGGTGGGGAGCATTCCCGTGGTGGGGCCGGTGGTGGGCGGATTGAAGGGTTGACGGAAGCGGAGGGTTTCCGGGAACTGCGCGGTCCGTGGGGACGGTGCGGGCCGTCCGTGGCTGGTCGCGCAGTTCCCCGCGCCCCTTACGGGGCACTCCTCCTCAGTACGCCGACCCCGACGCGCCCAGCGACCCCGTCGGGTGCCAGACCGTCTTCGTCTCCAGGAACGCCGTCATGCGGTCGATGCCGGGCGTGGCCGTCCAGTCGTCCACAGGCTGTGGACGCAGGACACGCTTGAGGTTGTCGGCGGCGGCGATCTCCAACTCCTTGGCGAGGACGTCGTCCGCGCCGGCCAGGTCGATCGCGTTGACGTCCTGGTGGGCGGCGAGGGGCGCCGCGATCTCCGCCGTACGGCCGGAGAGGACGTTGACGACACCGCCGGGGACGTCGGAGGTGGCGAGCACCTCGCCGAGGGAGAGGGCCGGGAGAGGGGACTTCTCGCTCGCGATCACGATCGCCGTGTTGCCCGTGGCGATCACCGGGGCGAGGACCGAGACCAGGCCCAGGAACGACGACTCCTGGGGGGCCAGGACCGCGACCACACCCGTCGGTTCGGGGGAGGAGAGGTTGAAGTACGGGCCCGCGACCGGGTTTCCGCCGCCGACCACCTGGGCGATCTTGTCGGTCCAGCCCGCGTACCAGACCCAGCGGTCGATCGTGGCCTCCACCTCGGCCGCCGCCTTCGACTTCGACAGGCCCTCCGCGTCGGCGACCTCCCGTACGAACTGGCCCTTGCGGCCCTCCAGCATCTCGGCGACGCGGTAGAGGACCTGGCCGCGGTTGTACGCCGTCGCACCGGACCAGCCGCCGAACGCCTTGCGGGCGGCGACCACCGCGTCACGGGCGTCCTTGCGGGAGGAGAGCGGGGCGTTCGCCAGCCACTTGTCCTTGCCCGCCGCGCCAGCGGCTGATGTCCTCGTCGTCACCTCGTACACCCGGCCGCTCTCGGAACGCGGGAACTTCCCGCCGACGTACAGCTTGTAGGTCTTGAAAACAGACAGGCGGTCAGACATCGAGGTACGCCTCCAGGCCGTGACGGCCGCCCTCGCGGCCGAAGCCCGACTCCTTGTAGCCGCCGAACGGCGACGTGGGGTCGAACTTGTTGAACGTGTTGGACCAGACGACGCCCGCGCGGAGCTTGTTCGCGACGGCCAGGATCCGGGAGCCCTTCTCGGTCCAGATGCCCGCCGACAGGCCGTACTGGGTGTTGTTGGCCTTGGCGACGGCCTCGTCCGGGGTGCGGAAGCTGAGGACGGACAGGACCGGGCCGAAGATCTCGTCACGGGCGATGGTGTGCGCCTGGGTGACGTTGGTGAACAGCGTCGGGGCGAACCAGTAGCCCGAGGTGGGCAGTTCGCAGGCCGGGGACCAGCGCTCGGCGCCCTCCGCCTCGCCGCGCTCGACGAGCGAGGTGATCCGGGTGAGCTGCTCCTCGGAGTTGATCGCGCCGATGTCCGTGTTCTTGTCCAGCGGGTCGCCGAGGCGGAGTGTGGAGAGCCTGCGCTTCAGGGAGTCCAGCAGCTCGTCCTGGATCGACTCCTGGACCAGGAGGCGGGAGCCCGCGCAGCAGACCTGGCCCTGGTTGAAGAAGATGCCGTTCACGATGCCCTCGACGGCCTGGTCGATGGGCGCGTCGTCGAAGACGATGTTCGCGCCCTTGCCGCCCAGTTCGAGCGTGAGCTTCTTGCGGGTGCCCGCGACCGTCTTCGCGATCTGCTTGCCGACCGCCGTGGAGCCCGTGAAGGCGACCTTGTTGACGTCCGGGTGCGCGACCAGGGCCGCGCCCGTGTCGCCGTATCCCGGGAGGATGTTGACGACGCCCTTGGGCAGGCCCGCCTGGCGGCAGATGTCCGCGAAGAACAGCGCCGAGAGGGGGGTGGTCTCCGCCGGCTTCAGGACGACCGTGTTGCCGGTCGCCAGGGCCGGGGCGATCTTCCACGCCAGCATCAGGAGCGGGAAGTTCCAGGGGATGACCTGGCCCGCCACGCCGAGGGGGCGGGGGTTCGCGCCGAAGCCCGCGTGGTCGAGCTTGTCTGCCCAGCCCGCGTAGTAGAAGAAGTGCGCGGCGACCAGGGGGAGGTCCGCGTCGCGGGTCTCCTTGATGGGCTTGCCGTTGTCGAGGGTTTCGAGGACGGCCAGCTCGCGGGAGCGCTCCTGGACGATACGGGCGATGCGGAACAGGTACTTCGCGCGTTCCGTGCCGGGCAGCGCGGACCACTTCTCGAAGGCCTTGCGGGCCGCCTTCACCGCGCGGTCGACATCCGCCTCGCCCGCCTGGGCGATCTCGGAGAGGACCTCCTCGGAGGCGGGGCTGACCGTCTTGAAGACCCTGCCGTCGGCGGCCTCGGTGAACTCGCCGTCGATGAACAGGCCGTAGGAGGGGGCGATGTCGACGACCGCCCGGGACTCGGGGGCCGGTGCGTACTCGAATGCGGAAGCCATGGCGATCAGTCCACCGTCACGTAGTCGGGGCCGGAGTAGCGGCCGGTGGCCAGCTTCTGGCGCTGCATCAGCAGGTCGTTGAGGAGCGAGGACGCGCCGAAGCGGAACCAGCGGTTGTCCAGCCAGTCCTCGCCCACGGTCTCGTTGACCAGGACGAGGAACTTGATCGCGTCCTTGGTGGTGCGGATGCCGCCGGCGGGCTTCACGCCCACCTGGACGCCGGTCTGGGCGCGGAAGTCGCGGACGGCCTCCAGCATGAGCAGGGTGTTGGCGGGGGTGGCGTTCACCGCGACCTTGCCGGTCGAGGTCTTGATGAAGTCGGCGCCCGCGAGCATGCCGAGCCAGCTGGCGCGGCGGATGTTGTCGTACGTCGAGAGCTCGCCGGTCTCGAAGATGACCTTGAGGCGGGCCGCGGAGCCGCAGGCCTCCTTCACGGCGGTGATCTCCTCGTGGACCTTGAGGTAGTTCCCCGCGAGGAACGCGCCGCGGTCGATGACCATGTCGATCTCGTCGGCCCCGGCGGAGACGGCCTCGCGGACGTCGGCCAGCTTCACGGCGAGGGGCGCGCGGCCGGCCGGGAAGGCGGTGGCGACGGAGGCGACCTTGACGGTGGAGCCGGCGACGGCCGCCTTGGCGGCGGGCACCATGTCGGGGTAGACGCAGACCGCGGCCGTGGCGGGCGTGGTGCGGTCGGTCGGGTCGGGGAGGACCGCCTTGGCGCCGAGCGACCGGACCTTGCCCGGGGTGTCCGCGCCTTCCAGGGTCGTCAGATCGACCATGGAGATGGCCAGGTCGATGGCGTACGCCTTGGCGGTCGTCTTGATGGAACGGGTGCCGAGCGAGGCGGCGCGCGCCTCCAGTCCGACCGGGTCGACGCCGGGCAGCCCGTGGAGGAAGCGGCGCAGCGTGCTGTCGGACGCGGTGACGTCGGCGAGAGCGTGGGGTGCAGCTGTGGACATGGTCACCAGACGAGCATATCTACGCGCGTAGCGGGTGTACAGCCCTCGGATTGGTCGGACGGGTTGGTGAGAGGGCTTGAGCGGGTCGGTGTGGGGCGTCGGGCAGAATCGGACGTATGAGCACCTCGGATCAGGCCTCCGCGTCGACGCCCGGTGAAGCCGGGAAGCCCGGTAAGCCCGGGAAAGCCGACAAGCCCGGGAAAGCCGACAAGCCCGGGAAAGCCGACAAGCCCGTGTACAGGGACCGGGCGTATCGGTCGCCCGCCGGGCTGGTGGGCGGGGTGCTGCTGCTCGGGCTGTTCGGCTGGCTCGGCGGGGACGCGGTGGTGTCGGGGGAGGGGCGTACGCCCTGGCTGGCGCTGGCCTCGATGCTGGTGGCCGTGCCGCTGGTGGTCGCCTTCTCGGTGCGGCCGGCGGTGTTCGCCAACGACGACCGGCTGCGGGTGCGCAATCCCTTCCGGGTGATCGAACTGCCCTGGGCGAGCGTCGTCTCGCTGCGGTCGGGCTACACCAATGAGGTGATCGACGAGAGCGGCGCCAAGTATCAGCTCTGGGCGATTCCCGTCTCGCTGCGCGGGCGGAAGAAGGCGGCCCGGCATCAGGCCCGTGAGGCGCATCGTGCGGCCAAGGCGGGTGGGGGCGGTCGTACGGCCCCGGACGGGCGGCCGGTGCGGGCGGAGACCGATCAGGTCATGGCCGATCTGCGGGAGCTGTGCGAGGCGCGGGCCAAGGCGGCCGGGTCGCAGGGGGAGCCGAGCGTGCGGTGGGCCTGGGAGATCGTGGGGCCGGCGGTGGCGGGGGCCGTGCTGTTGCTGGTGCTGATCGCCGTCGGGTGACCTCGCTCCGCCGGGCACTTCTCATGGGCGGAGTTCCGGACGCCTGTTCTATGGTGGCGGAAATGCCCCGGACCGGACTTCCGGGAGGCAGAGGTGTGCCCAACTGTCCGTGAATCGGAGCGGGTTGGACCAGAACATGCCTGTGCGTCCCTTCCTCACCGCTCGGTCCGCTCGGTCCGCTCGGATCGCTCGGATCGCGTCGCCTCGCAGGCGACGAGGGGCGCAACCACGACGGCGGCCGGAGTGTCCACAGAACGATGAGTACCGAACTCGAGTCCCCGTCCCAGGGGCCCCTACCGCCGAGTCCACTGCCCGTGTCCGCCGTGCCCGAGGGCTGCGTCGCCTGGAGCGGGGAGAAGCTGGAGGCCTGGGCGCGCACCCGGCCGCCCCTGTGGGTCCCGGCCCGCACCCGCCCCCTGCACCTCCTCGCCGTGGTCCCGGGCGGCCTGATCATCGGCTTCTGGCTGGCCAACTTCGCGGAGGTGCCCGCCGCCCTCGCCGCGCTGGTCCCGCTGCAACTGGTGTGGACCCTGGTCAGGCCCGAGGTCGTACGGTTCTCCGCGCCCGTGCTCATGGCCCTGCTGGGCTGGTTCGGCGGATCGCACGATGTGCCGACCCTGCTGGGTCTCCTCGCCGTGACCTTCACCTGGGCCGCGGCCGAGATCCGGCTGAGCAAGGGCAGGCTCCAGCGGCAGTGGGCCCTGTCGGCCGCCGGGGGCGCGACCGCCACGGTCCCCGGCGAGGCGGGACCCCTGCGCCGCGGCCGGTTCCTCATGGGCCTCGGCTCCCTGCTGACCCTGCTCGGCGCGGGACTGCTCTCCCTCGCCTCCGGCTGGAACCTCACCACCGACCGGCACGAGGTCGCCCTCGTCGGCTGGTTCGTGGTCGGCTGGGGCCTCACCTCGGTGCTCTCCGGGTGGCTGGGCCGCCGCCGGGCCGCCGCGCTGCGCCGGGCTCCCGTACCGGTGCTCCGGGTCCTCGTACGCGACGGCGCCGACGGGGACGCCGAGATCTTCGCCGCCGACGACGTGACCGCCCTGCGCCCGCTGTTCACCGT
Organism: Streptomyces phaeolivaceus; assembly: GCF_009184865.1. NCBI lineage: Bacteria > Bacillati > Actinomycetota > Actinomycetes > Kitasatosporales > Streptomycetaceae > Streptomyces > Streptomyces phaeolivaceus. The sequence continues at coordinate 6,840,151 of NZ_CP045096.1, forward strand.
CTCGACCGAGGAGTGGTACGACGACAGCGACGAGGAGCTGGAGGAGCTGGAGGAGACAGAAGGGACGGAGGAGCCGGAGGGGATCGAGGCGACGGAGGGGCCGGAGGAGGCCGAGGCACGGGACGAACTCCTCGACGCCCTCCAGAGCGTCGAGGACGACGACGAGCAGCCCGGCCCCCTGCGCGAGGCCGTGCTCTACGGCCTGCCCCACGACGGCGCCGAGATCGTGATCGTCAGCGCGGCGGAGAAGCCCGAGACACCCGTGACCCCCGAGCCATCCGAGATACCTGAGGCACGGGATACGCCCGGGGCGCCGGAGGACGCGAAGACTCTGGAGGGGGCGGGGCCGGAGGGGTCGGAAAGGCCTGGCGGCGCGGACGGGGTCGAGGACGGGGGCGCGGACGGGGTCGAGGACGTGCGCGACACGTCCGCCGAGCTGGTCGTCGAGTCCTCGACCGGCCCGGTGCGCCCGCTGTCCGACCGGGCCGTACGGCGTCGCGCCGTCGCGCAGCTGGCCGGTGCGCGCCGGCACACGGTCCACGAGGAACTGCGGGCCGCGGCCGTCACCGAGAGCAGGGCGCGACTGGGCGACGAGCCGGTGCCCGTACGGCGCTGGCGGGCGGGCTGGGCCGACTGGGCCTCCGCCCTCTTCATGATCGTCAGCATCGCGGCCATCGGGCTGTACCCGGACGGGACGACGCGGTACGTCCTCGGCGGCCTGCTCGGCGTCTTCGGAGTGCTGACGCTGCCCACGATGCTCGCCTGGCGGATCACGGCCGACCGCTCGGGGCTGTGGCTGCGGGGCTGGCGCCGGACCGGGCACATCGCGTGGGACGACCTCATGACCGTGCGGTGCGCCGGGTCCGTGCTGACGCTGGACAGCCACCGGGCCTCGTTCTCGACCTGGTCCGTGCGGTCGGAGCGCTGGCGTTGGCTGGAGCGGAAGCTGCGCCTGGTCCACCCTTACGAGCGGGCCGCCGCCGAGATCACCGCCCTGTGGCGGGAGCCCGCGCTGCGGCCCGAGGGGGAGCACGGGGGCCGGGACCTGCCGCTGTGGCCGCTGAGCGTGCTGCTGGCCGTGGTGTGGGCGGCGGTGCTGGTCCTGGTGCCGTGAGGCACCCCGCCCCGAACGCGGCGAGGCCCCGACCGGTGATCCGGTCGGGGCCCCGCCACTTCTGGGGACGACGGCCGGGTCAGATACCGGCCGCCGCCGACAGGTCCCGCTTGATCCCGGCCAGCAGAACGGCCGCCTTCTCGTGGGCCGCCGGGAGACCGGCGTGGTCGGCGACCGGCACCACGACCTCCAGATAGCACTTCAGCTTGGGCTCGGTGCCGCTGGGGCGGACGATGACACGGGCGCCGTCGAGCGTGTAGCGCAGGCCGTCCGTGGGCGGGAGCCGGTCCGTGCCGCGCGTCAGGTCCTCGGCCCTGGTGACGGCCAGGCCGGCCAGCGCGGTCGGCGGCCGCTCGCGGAGCCGTTCCATCGCGCGGGCGATCAGCGAGAGGTCCTCGACCCGGACCGAGAGCTGGTCGGTGGCGTGCAGACCGTGCTCCACGGCGATGTCGTCCAGCAGGTCCAGGAGGGTGCGGCCCTCCTCCTTGAGACCCGAGGCGAGTTCCGTGACGAGCAGGGCCGCCGTGATGCCGTCCTTGTCCCGGACGCCCTCGGGGTCGACGCAGTAGCCGAGGGCCTCCTCGTAGCCGTAGCGCAGGCCGTCGACGCGGGCGATCCACTTGAAGCCGGTGAGGGTCTCCTCGTAGGGGAGGCCCGCCTTCCCGGCGATCCGGCCGAGCAGGGAGGAGGAGACGATCGACTCGGCGAAGGTGCCCCGCGCCCCGCGCGCGACCAGATGGGTGGCGAGCAGCGCGCCGACCTCGTCCCCGCGCAGCATCCGCCAGTCGGCGCCGTCCTTCACGGCCACGGCGCAGCGGTCGGCGTCGGGGTCGTTCGCGACGATCAGATCGGGGTCCGTCTCCCGGGCCTTCGCGAAGGCGAGGTCCATCGCCCCCGGCTCCTCCGGGTTGGGGAAGGCGACCGTCGGGAACTCCGGGTCCGGGTCCGCCTGCTCGGCGACGAGCACGGGCTCCGGGAAACCGGCGCGGGCGAACGCCGCGAGCAGGGTGTCCCTGCCGACGCCGTGCAGGGCCGTGTAGACCGTGCGGGCGGTGCGGGGGGAGCCGGGCGCGAGGACCGCGTCCGTACGGGCCAGATAGGCGTCCAGGACACCGTCGTCGAGGGTGTCCCAGCCGGCCTCGGGGCGGGGGACGTCGTCGAGGGAGCGTACGGCGGCGATCTCGGCCGCGATCCCGGCGTCGGCCGGGGGCACGATCTGGGAGCCGTCGCCCAGGTAGACCTTGTAGCCGTTGTCGCGCGGCGGGTTGTGGCTGGCCGTGACCTCCACGCCCGCGACCGCGCCCAGGTGCCTTATGGCGAACGCCAGGACGGGCGTGGGGAGGGGGCGCGGGAGGACGGCCGCGCGCAGGCCCGCGCCGGTCATCACGGCGGCCGTGTCACGGGCGAAGTCGGCGGACTTGTGGCGGGCGTCGTAGCCGATGACGACGAGGCCGCCGGTGTCGCCGTTCCTGTTCAGATACGCGGCGAGGCCGGCGGCGGCGCGGATGACGACCGAGCGGTTCATGCGCTGGGGGCCGGCGCCGAGTTCGCCGCGCAGGCCGGCGGTGCCGAACTGGAGGGTGCCGGAGAAACGGGCGGTCAGTTCCGCCGTGTCCGCCGCGTCGATCAGCGCGCCGAGTTCGGCCCGGGTGTCCGGGTCGGGGTCCTCGGCCAGCCACGCCTTGGCGCGGGCGATCAGGTCGTCGTCGTGCACGGGGGGCAACCTCTCGTTCTTTGTCTGTGGATGCGTCGAGATGTGTTGAGGGGGTGCGATCTCGTCTGCGGGTCCGGTGGGGCTTCTCGCACAGTTCCCCGCGGGCCTGAAAAGCAGGCGCTGCGCCCCTTGCTCTTCAGGCCCGCGGGGCCGTGGTCTTTCAGGCCCGCAGGGGCCTGAATCCTTTGGGGGCGCGGGGAGCTGCGCGACCAGCCCCCACCCACCCGCAGCCGACAACGCACCGGACAATGCCCCCGCGCGTTACAGCCGGCCCAGGACCCGCGTCAGCAGCTCACCCATCCGCGTCGCCGAGTCCCGCCCCGCCTGGAGGACCTCTTCGTGGTTGAGCGGCTCACCCGTCATCCCGGCGGCCAGGTTGGTGACGAGGGAGATGCCCAGCACCTCCGCACCCGCCTCGCGCGCGGCGATGGCCTCCAGCACCGTGGACATGCCGACCAGGTCCGCGCCGATCACGCGGGCCATCCGGATCTCCGCGGGCGTCTCGTAGTGCGGGCCCGTGAACTGCGCGTAGACACCCTCTTCGAGGGAGGGGTCGATCTCCTTGCACAGGGCGCGCAGCCGCGGGGAGTAGAGGTCCGTGAGATCGACGAAGTTCGCGCCGACGATCGGCGACGTCGCCGTCAGGTTCAGGTGATCGCTGATCAGGACCGGCTGGCCGGGACGCATCCCCTCACGGAGACCGCCGCAGCCGTTGGTGAGGACGATCGTCTTCACACCGGCCGCGACGGCGGTACGGACACCGTGCGCGACGGCGGCGACGCCACGGCCCTCGTAGTAGTGGGTGCGGCCCAGGAACACGAGCGCGCGCTTGTCACCGATCTTGTACGAGCGGACCTTGCCGCCGTGGCCCTCGACCGCCGGCGGCGGGAAGCCGGGCAGCTCGGTGACCTGGAACTCGGCCTCGGGGGCGCCGAGCGCGTCCACGGCCGGGGCCCAGCCGGAGCCCATCACAAGAGCGACGTCGTGGGTCTCGGCGCCCGTCAGCTCGCGCAGGCGCGCGGCGGCGGCGTCGGCGGCGGCGTACGGGTCGCCCTGGGTGTCGTCCGGAAGAAGAGATGCGTTCACGCGACGAGGGTATCCGGTCCTGGCCTACGCGCGTAGATGACGAGGCTCACCGGATCGCGATCGTTGTCTTGTCGTTTCCAACCGCATGCGCCGGCCGGCGGCTTCGGCCGGGCGTCAGCAGGGGCGTTTGCGGAGTTCCATCACATAGTCGTGGGGCGCGCCCGCCGACTCCGCCGCGTCCGCCACCTCGCCGAGGTAGCGGGCCGAGGGCAGACCGCCCTCGTAGCCGTTGAGCACGTAGACCCAGGCCGCCTCCTCGCCGTCCAGCGTGTGTACGCGGACCCGCATCCGGCGGTATATGTCCAGGCCGACGCCGACCCAGCGGTCCATCGCCTCCTCGTCCATGGGGGCGATGTCGTACAGCGCCACGAAGACCTGCGAGCGGGGGGCCTCGACGACGGTTGCCAGGGCGCCCTCCCAGCCCATGTGCTCACCGCCGAAGGTCAGCCGCCAGTCGTTCAGCCAGCCGGTTGCGCGCAGCGGGGAGTGGGGGGCGCGGCGGGACATCAGGCGGGAGTCCATGTTGCCGGCGTAGGCGGCGTAGAGCGACATGGGAGGAGAGTACGGGAGCGCTCCGCTTGGGGCTGGGGCGCCTGATGGGGTGGGGGTTCGGTTGTTCGGCGGGTGCGGATGGGTTGTGGCTGGTCGCGCAGTTCCCCGCGCCCCTGGTGATGGCCCTGCGGGCCGATCACCCCGTCCCGCACACCCCGACTCGTTGGCACCCGTGCTCGTACGGGACAATGGGGCATGTGACTCGGATCGTGATCATCGGTGGCGGACCCGGCGGATATGAAGCGGCGCTGGTGGCCGCGCAGCTCGGCGCGGAGGTGACCGTCGTGGACTGCGACGGTCTGGGCGGGGCGTCGGTGCTGACCGACTGCGTGCCGTCGAAGACCCTCATCGCGACGGCCGAGGTGATGACGACCTTCGACTCCTCGTACGAGGAGCTGGGGATCATCGTCGCCGACGACACCCCGCACGTCGACACGCCCGCGCGTGTCGTGGGCGTGGACCTCGGCAAGGTCAACCGGCGTGTGAAGCGGCTCGCGCTGGCGCAGTCTCACGACATCACCGCCTCCGTGACGCGCGCCGGGGCGCGGGTCATGCGCGGGCGCGGGCGGCTGCAGGGGCAGCAGGACCTCGACGGGTCGCGGAAGGTCGTGGTGCGCGCCGCCGACGGGTCCGAGGAGACCCTGACCGCCGACGCGGTGCTCATCGCCACCGGCGCGCACCCGCGCGAGGTGCCCGACGCACAGCCCGACGGCGAGCGGATCCTCAACTGGACGCAGGTCTACGACCTCGACGAGCTGCCCGAAGAGCTGATCGTCGTCGGATCCGGTGTCACCGGTGCCGAGTTCGCCGGCGCCTACCAGGCGCTCGGATCGCGCGTCACGCTCGTCTCCAGCCGGGACCGCGTGCTGCCGGGCGAGGACCCGGACGCCGCCGCCGTCCTGGAGGACGTGTTCCGGCGGCGCGGGATGAACGTCATGGCGCGCTCGCGGGCCCAGTCCGCCAAGCGGGTCGGCGACCGGGTCGAGGTCACGCTCGCGGACGGCCGGGTCATCAGCGGCTCGCACTGTCTGATGGCCGTCGGCGCCATCCCCAACAGCGCGGGGATGGGCCTGGAGGAGGCCGGGGTCAAGGTCAAGGAGTCCGGGCACATCTGGACCGACAAGGTCTCCCGGACGAGTGCGCCCGGCGTGTACGCCGCGGGCGACGTCACCGGTGTCTTCGCGCTCGCCTCCGTGGCCGCCATGCAGGGCCGGATCGCCATGTACCACTTCCTCGGCGACGCCGTGGCCCCGCTGAACCTGAAGACCGTCTCCTCCAACGTCTTCACCGACCCCGAGATCGCCACCGTCGGCTACTCCCAGGCCGACGTGGACGCCAAGGTCATCGACGCCGTCGGGGTGAAGCTGCCGCTGCTGCGCAACCCGCGCGCCAAGATGCAGGGCATCCGGGACGGCTTCGTCAAGATCTTCTGCCGGCCGGGCACCGGCATCGTGGTGGGCGGTGTCGTGGTCTCCCCGCGCGCCTCGGAGCTGATCCACCCCATCTCGATCGCGGTCGACAACAACCTGACCGTCGAGCAGATCGCGAACGCCTTCACGGTGTACCCGTCCCTGTCGGGTTCGATCGCCGAGGTCGCGCGCCAGCTCCACACCCGCAAGTCGGGCGAGGGCGTCTAGGGCCTGTCGTTTGGATCACGCCAAGCCCCGCTCACCGGCGGTCACCAGGCACCGTGGCCCGAAGCCGGCGTGATCCAAACGGCAGGCCCTAGTCCACTGGTCCACGGTCGGCGCACGGTCCGGCCCCTATATCACTTCTTGCCCCACCCTGCGAACAACTTCTGCTATTCGGCGCAAACTGCTGAAAGCAGATGGTCGTTGGCGTTACTGTCAGTTTCGTGTTCGCTGCAGAACGTCGTCAATTGATCCTCGAAATGGTGCGGGCCAATGGAGCCGTGTCGCTCCGTGAGCTCGCCCGCGTCGTCCAGACCTCCGAAGTGACCGTACGGCGGGACGTGCGCGCTCTGGAGGCAGAAGGACTCCTCGACCGCCGGCACGGCGGTGCGGTATTGCCGGGCGGGTTCACGCGGGAGTCCGGCTTTCCGCAGAAATCTCATCTCGCGACCGCCGAGAAGACGGCCATCGCCGACCTCGCCGCGAGCTTCGTCGAAGAGGGCGAGGCCATCGTGGTCGGGGCGGGGACCACCACGCAGGAGCTGGCACGCCGGCTCGCGCGGGTCCCCGGGCTGACCGTCGTCACCAACTCCCTGCTGGTGGCCCAGGCGTTGGCCCATGCCAACCGTGTGGAGGTCGTGATGACCGGCGGCACCCTGCGCGGTTCCAACTACGCCCTGGTCGGCTCCGGTGCCGAGCAGTCCCTCCAGGGGCTGCGCGTCTCCAAGGCCTTCCTCTCCGGGAGCGGACTGACCGCCGAGCGCGGCCTGTCCACGTCCAACATGCTGTCGGCGTCCGTGGACCGCGCGCTGGTCCAGGCCGCCGCCGAGGTCGTTGTCCTCGCCGACCACACCAAACTCGGCACCGACACCATGTTCCAGACGGTGCCGACCGATGTCATCACCCGGCTGGTCACCGACGACCCGCCCGGTCACGACGACCGCGCGGTCACCGAGTTGCAGGCCCTGGCCGATCAGGGCGTGCAGATCTCCGTGGCCGGGGCGTCGGGCGGCGGTGGTACGGGAGGCGATCCCGTCCCGGCGCGCCCGTCGCGCCGGGACGTGCCCCTTCCGGGACCCCGCCGCAACCAGGTCCACGGCACCGCGCCCCAGTTGCGCACCGCCACGGTCCTGGGCGACCAGCCGCCGGCCGGCGAACGGGAGCGGGAGCGGGCGGCCCGGGTCGCGGATCTGCGCCGCCGGTAGCGGCGCCGAGCAGTCCGGCCACGGCTACGGCCACGGCTACGGCTTCAGGCCGCGCAGGGTCAGTGTCAGCAGGCGGTCGGCCAACTCCGGGTCGTCCGGGGTTTCCTCGGCCGCCAGCGCGATCGCGTGGGTGAGCTGGAGCAGGTCACCGATGGACACGTCCTCGCGTACGGCGTGCGCGCTTTGCGCCCGCCGGAGCAGGGTGGTGCCGGCCTCCCGGATGGGGGCACAGCACCGGGCCAGGTCCGAGGGGTCCTCGTCCGCGGCGCGGGAGTCCGCGTACGAGACCGTCATCAGGGCCTGGGCCAGCCCTCGGTATTCGCCCGCACGAGTGATGATGTCGCGCAGCCAGGCGACCAGCGCGGTGCAGGGCCGGTCCGCTTCGAGCTGGGTCCGCGCTCGGGCCAGCAGGTCGCCCACGGCTTCCTCGAAGACCGCGCTCAGGAGGGCCTGGCGGTTGGGGAAGTGGCGGTAGAGGGTGCCGATGCCGACATCCGCGCGGCGGGCGATGTCTTCGAGCGAGGCGGCGGTGCCGTGGGCCGCGAAGGCGAGGCGGGCCTCGGTGAGCAGGCGGTCGTGATTGCGGCGGGCGTCCGCGCGCATGGGCCGGCCCCCTGCGGGGGGCCTGACGGGTGTGGGGCTCACTCTGGTTTCACCTGCTCTCTTCCGGCGGGGGCGTCTTCAGCCCAAGAGCTCGGGTGAATGGGGGTAGTTGCGCGGGTGCGGGTGGGTGGGGCTTCTCGCGCCCACGCGGCGGAGCCGCATGTCGATACAGCCCCGCGCCCCTGAAAGCGTGGGGCGCGGGGGAGGTTTGTTGCGTGTGGGTCAGTCCTTGATTTCGCAGATTGCGGCGCCGGAGGTGATGGAGGCGCCGATTTCCGCGCTGAGGCCCTTGACGGTGCCGGAGCGGTGGGCGTTGAGGGGCTGTTCCATCTTCATGGCTTCGAGGACGACGATGAGGTCGCCCTCCTTGACCTCCTGGCCCTCCTCGACGGCGACCTTGACGATGGTGCCCTGCATGGGGGAGGCGAGGGTGTCGCCGGAGGCGGCGGGGCCGGACTTCTTGGCGGCGCGGCGCTTGGGCTTGGCTCCGGCGGCGAGACCGGTGCGGGCCAGGGTCATGCCGAGCGCGGCGGGGAGGGAGACCTCCAGGCGCTTGCCGCCGACCTCGACGACGATCGTCTCGCGGTCGGTGTCGTCCTCGGCCTCGGTGTCGGCGGGGGCCGCGAAGGGCTTGATGTCGTTGACGAACTCGGTCTCGATCCAGCGGGTGTGGATCGTGAACGGGTCGGTGGAGCCGGTGAGTTCGGGGCCGAACGCCGGGTCCTTGACGACCGCGCGGTGGAACGGGATCGCGGTGGCCATGCCCTCGACGGTGAATTCCTCCAGGGCGCGGGCGGCGCGCTGGAGGGCCTGCTGCCGGGTGGCGCCGGTGACGATCAGTTTGGCGAGGAGGGAGTCCCAGGCGGGGCCGATGACGCTGCCGGACTCGACGCCCGCGTCCAGGCGGACACCGGGGCCGGTGGGCGGGGCGAACGTGGTGACCGTGCCGGGGGCGGGCAGGAAGTTGCGGCCCGGGTCCTCGCCGTTGATGCGGAACTCGAAGGAGTGGCCGCGCAGCGGCGGGTCGTCGTAGCCCAGTTCCTCGCCGTCGGCGATGCGGAACATCTCGCGGACCAGGTCCAGGCCGGTGACCTCCTCGGTCACCGGGTGCTCGACCTGGAGGCGGGTGTTGACCTCCAGGAAGGAGATCGTGCCGTCCAGACCGACGAGGAACTCGACGGTGCCGGCGCCGACGTAGCCGGCCTCCTTGAGGATGGCCTTCGAGGCGGCGTACAGCTCGGCGTTCTGCGCCTCGGACAGGAAGGGGGCCGGGGCCTCCTCGACCAGCTTCTGGTGGCGGCGCTGCAGGGAGCAGTCACGGGTGGAGACCACGACCACGTTGCCGTGGGAGTCGGCCAGGCACTGGGTCTCGACATGGCGGGGCTTGTCGAGGTAGCGCTCCACGAAGCACTCGCCCCGGCCGAACGCCGCGACCGCCTCGCGGACGGCGGAGTCGTACAGCTCCGGGACCTCTTCGAGGGTGCGGGCGACCTTCAGACCGCGTCCGCCGCCGCCGAAGGCCGCCTTGATCGCGATCGGCAGACCGTGCTCCTCGGCGAACGCCACGACCTCGTCGGCGCCGGAGACCGGGTCCGGGGTGCCCGCGACGAGCGGGGCGCCGGCGCGCTGGGCGATGTGACGGGCCGCCACCTTGTCGCCCAGGTCCCGGATGGCCTGCGGGGGCGGGCCGATCCAGATCAGGCCCGCGTCCAGGACCGCCTGCGCGAATTCCGCGTTCTCCGAGAGGAAGCCGTAGCCGGGGTGGACCGCGTCCGCTCCGGCGTCCTTGGCCGCCTGCAGCACCTTGCCCATGTCCAGGTAGCTGGTGGCGGGGGTGTCACCGCCCAGGGCGAACGCCTCGTCCGCGGCCCGCACATGCAGCGCGTCCCGGTCCGGATCGGCGTACACGGCCACGCTCGCGATCCCGGCGTCCCGGCACGCACGGGCGACGCGGACAGCGATTTCGCCTCGGTTGGCGATCAACACCTTGCGCACGATGGCTCCCTCTCCTTGAAACAAGCCGAGTTTAGGGACTGCCGACACGGCGTTTCGACCCGTCCACAATGGTGAGCTTGCCCACACGGAGCGTGAAACGAGGCTCGCCCGAACGGCGAAATCCCTTGTCGCACTGCATTGCGCAGGACCCCACGCGGAAACCCTAGCCCTCTGATGTGGTCAAGGTCTCTGTGCGGCCGTGCTGCGGCCGGTTGGGTTTCTTTGTGGAGTCCCTACTAATGGCCCAACGATTCTTTGCTCTCGCGAGAACCCTTGTCCCGGGGTTTACCCGTTAGTAGCGTTCGCGATGTCTCGAACACCTACCTGGGGTAACGACGCGGGTGTGCGAGGCGCTGAGAGCAGCAGGACGACAGTGGAAGTGGGTGGGGCCGGTGATCCGCAGACCGGTGGCGGTGGTCACGGCGATCGTGCTGTTCGTGGAAGGGCTCGGGATCGCCGGGCTCCAGTGGTTCCTCGGCACGGTCGTCGACCGGCAGAAGATGTCCCTCGCCGGGCTGGATCCGGACGCGATGTCCGTCTCCACGAAGGCGGGGGGTGTCGTGTTCGGCGCCTACTTCGTCTTCTGCGGTGTGGTCGCGCTGCTCGTCGCGCTGCGCAACCGGCCCGCCGCCGGGCTCGGGAAGATCCTGCTCATCAGCGTGGCCGTCGTGCACGGGCTGCTCGGCGCGCTCACCGTGGGGCTGGTCGGGTGGGGTGCCTTCGCGTTCATGATGGTGGTGCTCGGGATCGTGCTGCTCACGCTGATGACGTACGACCGGGAGGCGCGGGGGTCGGGTGGGGGTGCCGATGCCGTGCCGGGTGAGAACGGTGGTTCGGGTGCGGGGCCGTCGGAGCAGGCCGCTCCTCCGGCGCCCAGCGTGTCGTGAGGGTCACCGCCCCCACAGGTCCGTGATGCCGACGTCCAGCTGGGCCAGCAGACGGCGGAGCAGGGGGAGGCTGATGCCGATGACATTGCCGTTGTCGCCCTCGATGCCGTCGATGAACGGGGCCGAGCGGCCGTCGAGGGTGAACGCGCCCGCCACGTGGAGGGGTTCGCCGGAGGCGACGTACGCGGCGATCTCCTCGTCCGTGGGCTCGCCGAAGTGGACGACCGTGGAGGCCGTCGCGGAGGTGTGGCGGCCGGTGGTGGTGTCGTAGACGCAGTGGCCGGTCTGGAGCGTGCCGGAGCGACCGCGCATGGACTTCCAGCGGGCGGTGGCCTCCTCGGCGTCGGCCGGCTTGCCTAGCGCCTGGCCGTCGAGGTCCAGGACCGAGTCGCAGCCGATGACCAGGGCGCCCCTGACCTCCGGTCGCGCGGCCACGACGGAGGCCTTGGCCTCGGCCAGGGCCAGCGCGAGGTCGGCGGGGGTGGGGGCGGTGACGGCGTCCTCGTCCACGCCGCTGACGATCACCTCGGGGGTGAGGCCGGCCTGGCGGAGCAGGTTCAGGCGGGCGGGGGACTGGGAGGCGAGGACCAGGCGGCGGCGGGGGTTCGGGGCGGTCATGGGGTCAGGGTATTGCCTCGTTCTTCGGGTGCGGGTGCGGGTGCGCCTTCCGGTGGTGGGGGGTGGGGCGCCTGTTCGGTGGGTGGGTCGGGGGCGTGTCGGGGGGGTCCGTCCTCGGAACGGCGCGGAATCGGTCGGCTGGGAGGTTGGGCGGGTTGACGCGCCGACCGCTGCGGGCGGACACCCCCCGACACGCCCCCTTCTCGCGTACGCCACCGACCCGCCGTCGGGGTGCGTGTGGGTTCAGAGGATGCCCAGGACCAGCATCGCCAGGACCATGGCCAGGGCCATGAGTACGCCGAGCCGCCGAAGCATGGCCTGCGTGTCGCGCAGTTCCTTCGGCGGCTCGTTCTCAGGGTCGGACCAGAGCATGAGGCGATGGTGCGCCGCCGGGAGGGGCGGCGCCTGAGTACGCGTACTCAAGTTGGTAGGAGAGGTTCCGCTCAGCCGGGCCAGTAGGTGCGGCTCCAGGTGGTGGGGCCCGGGAGCGGCAGGCGGCGGGCCGCGATGCGGGACGGGTCGGACCAGGTGTCGCGGGGGGTGGGGGTGGGGGGTTGTTCGGTGGCTGCCGCCGCGCGGGCTCTGACCACCGCGAGGGCGGCTGCCAGTTCCTCCGGGGTCGGGTTGCCCCGTACGACCTTGATGTTCATGACGGCTCCCGGCCGGCTGGAGGGGGGTGGGTGCGGTTTTAGAGGGGGATGTTTCCGTGCTTCTTCGGGGGGAGGGATTCCCGCTTGGTGCGGAGTTGGCGTAGGCCTCGGACCAGGTGGCGGCGGGTTTGGGAGGGGGTGATGACGGCGTCGACGTAGCCGCGTTCGGCCGCTGTGTAGGGGTTGAGGAGGGTGTCCTCGTACTCCTGGATGAGGCGGGCGCGTACCGCTTCTCGTTCGTCGTCGGGGGCGGCGGCGATGGTGCGGCGGTGGAGGATGTTGACGGCGCCCTGGGCGCCCATGACGGCGATCTGGGCGGTGGGCCAGGCGAGGTTGAGGTCGGCGCCGAGGTGCTTGGAGCCCATGACGTCGTAGGCGCCGCCGAAGGCCTTGCGGGTGATGACGGTGATGAGGGGGACGGTGGCCTCGGCGTAGGCGTAGATGAGTTTGGCGCCGCGGCGGATGATGCCGTCGTGTTCCTGGCCGACGCCCGGGAGGAAGCCGGGGACGTCGACGAAGGTGAGGACCGGGACGTTGAAGGCGTCGCAGGTGCGCACGAAGCGGGCCGCTTTTTCGGAGGCGTCGATGTCCAGACAGCCCGCGAACTGCATGGGCTGGTTGGCGACGATGCCGACCGGGTGGCCCTCGACGCGGCCGAAGCCGGTGAGGATGTTCGGCGCGAACAGGGCCTGGGTCTCGAAGAACTCGGCGTCGTCCAGGACGTGTTCGATCACCGTGTGCATGTCGTACGGCTGGTTGGCGCTGTCCGGGACGAGGGTGTCGAGTTCGCGGTCCTCGGCGGTGAGGGTGAGGTCCGCCTGTTCGGGGAAGGCCGGGGGCTCGCTGAGGTTGTTGGAGGGGAGGTAGGAGAGGAGCTGCTTGACGTACTCGATGGCGTCCTTCTCGTCACCCGCCATGTGGTGGGCCACGCCCGAGGTGGCGTTGTGGGTGCGGGCGCCGCCGAGTTCCTCGAAGCCGACGTCCTCGCCGGTGACCGTCTTGATGACGTCGGGGCCGGTGATGAACATGTGCGAGGTCTGGTCGACCATGACCGTGAAGTCGGTGATCGCCGGGGAGTAGACCGCTCCGCCCGCGCAGGGGCCGACGACCAGGCTGATCTGCGGGATCACACCGGACGCGTGGGTGTTGCGGCGGAAGATCTCGCCGTACATGCCCAGGGCCATGACGCCCTCCTGGATGCGGGCGCCGCCGGAGTCGTTGATGCCGATGACGGGGCAGCCGGTCTTCAGGGCGAAGTCCATGACCTTCATGATCTTCTGGCCGAAGACCTCGCCGAGGGAGCCGCCGAGGACCGTGAAGTCCTGGGAGAACACGGCGACCGGGCGGCCGTCGACCGTGCCGTAGCCGGTCACGACGCCGTCACCGTACGGGCGGTTGTGCTCCATGCCGAAGTCGGTGGAGCGGTGGCGGGCGAACTCGTCGAACTCGGCGAAGGAGTCCTCGTCGAGAAGCAGTTCGATCCGCTCACGGGCCGTCAGCTTGCCCTTGGCGTGCTGCTTCTCCACCGCGCGCTCGGAGCCGGCGTGCGTCGCCTCGTGGATACGGCGCTCCAGGTCCGCGAGCTTCCCCGCGGTCGTGTGGATGTCGATGTGTGCTGGCTCTACCGGCTCGGACATCGGGATGCGGCTCCCTGCCTGCTCATGGGGACGTGAGAGATCGGTACTTGCTGCTCGGTGCGTGCTCAGAAGTGTGTGGGGTTACTCATCCGTAGCGTAGTGCTGCGCCTACCGTTCGGCAGTGCGGCGTTTACCACACTCCCGCCCCCTTCCGCTTGTACCGTCGGAGCGTCGCGGCGGGACACGTCGGAGGGGCGACATCACGCGAGTGATCGAGCGCCCGTGAACCTCAGCCCCTCAGGGCTGGAATCCGTCCCCTTCTCGCGGGGCGGAGGATGTCAAACCTAGGGTGGGTCGCATGACGATCCCACCAGGTGCACAAGGTGACCCGTCCGACGGACCGGGTGAGTCGAGGTCGGACCGATGGTCCGACCTCGACCGGCCGCCCCTCGACTCCGCCTCCCTGCGCCGTGCCCTCGTCCGGAAAGAGGGGCTCTGGAGCTCTCTGGACGTGGTCCCGGTCATCGACTCCACCAACACCGACCTCGCGGCCCGCGCCGACCGTCTGCCCGAGGGCGCGGTGCTCGTCGCCGAGGAGCAGCGGGCGGGGCGCGGGCGGCTCGACCGCATCTGGACCGCGCCCGCGCGCTCCGGCCTGTTCTTCTCCGTCCTCCTCAAGCCGGCGGAGGTGCCCGTCGAGCGCTGGGGCTGGCTGCCGCTCCTCACCGGTGTCGCCGTGGCGACCGGACTGTCCCGGACCGCCGGGATCGATACGGCACTCAAGTGGCCCAACGACCTGCTGGTGACCGTCGACGGGCAGGAGCGCAAGGCCGGCGGCATCCTCGCCGAGCGCGCGGGGGCGGACGGCGTGGTCATCGGTATCGGCATCAACGTCAGCCTCCGGGAGGACGAGCTGCCGGTGCCCGCGGCCGGGTCCCTGGCGCTTGCCGGCGCCGTGACCACGGACCGTGATCCGCTGCTGCGGGCCGTGCTGCGGTCGCTGGAGGACTGGTACGGGCGGTGGCGGGCGGCCGGGGGCGACCCGTCGGTGAGCGGGCTCCAGGAGACCTACGCCGCCGGGTGCGCGACCTTGGGGCGGAAAGTGCGCGCCGAGCTGCCCGGGGACCGGTCGGTCGTGGGGGAGGCCGTGGCGGTGGACGGCGACGGGCGGCTGGTGCTCGCCACCGGGGAGGGCGTGCGGGAGCCGGTGGGAGCCGGGGACATCGTGCACTTGAGGGCCGTGTGAGCGTCGCGTAGAAGGAGGGAGGTGGAAGGGGCTCCTCCCGGCGCGGGGTGCGTCGGGAACTCCGGGTAACCCCCATCGGCCCACCTGACGGAGTGAGCTGGCGCACACCTGCCGTAGAGTTGAGGCCGGTCGAGTACGTGACCGCGGGAGATCGGAAGGGCAGCAGGAGTGAGCGTCGAGGACACGGGCTCCGGCACGGACGCGGATGACCGCGTGGAGCCGCCCCCTCTCTCGGCTTCGCTCGAGCGGGGCGAGCCCCACGGCGTGGACGCCGACGAGGAGGACCCGCTGGCGCTGCGCCTCGAAGGGTTGATCCTCGGGGCCGAGCGCCGGTACACCCCCTTTCAGGCGGCGCGCAGTGCCGGTGTGTCCATGGAGCTGGCGTCCCGTTTCTGGCGGGCCATGGGCTTCGCGGACATCGGTCAGGCCAAGGCGCTGACCGAGGCGGACGTCCTCGCGCTGCGACGGCTCGCCGGTCTCGTGGAGGCGGGGCTGCTGAGCGAGGCCATGGCGGTGCAGGTGGCCCGTTCGACCGGGCAGACCACGGCACGCCTCGCCGAGTGGCAGATCGACTCGTTCCTGGAGGGGCTGACCGAGCCGCCGGAGCCGGGCATGACCCGGACCGAGGTGACGTACCCGCTGATCGAGCTGCTGCTGCCGGAGCTGGAGGAGTTCCTCGTCTACGTCTGGCGACGGCAGCTCGCCGCCGCCACCGGGCGGGTCGTGCAGGCCGCGGACGACGAGGAGATGGTCGACCGGCGGCTCGCCGTCTGCTTCGCCGACCTCGTCGGCTTCACACGGCTGACCCGTCGTATGGAGGAGGAGGAGCTCGGCGAACTCGTCGAGGCCTTCGAGACCACGGCGGCGGACCTGGTCGCCGCGAACGGCGGGCGGCTGATCAAGACCCTGGGCGACGAGGTCCTGTACGCCACGGACGACGCGGGTGTGGCCGCCGAGATCGCGCTGCGCCTCATCGAGACCATGGCCAACGACGAGAGCATGCCCGAGCTGCGCGTCGGCATGGCCTTCGGCACGGTGACGACGCGGATGGGCGACGTCTTCGGCTCGACCGTGAACCTCGCCAGTCGGCTCACCTCGATAGCGCCGAAGGACGCGGTCCTCGTCGACGGCGCCTTCGCCGAGGAGCTGACCCGCACGGGCGAGGCGCCCGCCTCCGAGGCCGAGGCCGCCGAGGCCGCCGCCGCCGCGGAGAAGGAGGGCGAGGAGCCCCCTACGTACCGTTTCGCTCTCCAGCCGATGTGGCAGCGCCCGGTGCGCGGGCTGGGCGTGGTCCAGCCGTGGCTGCTCACGCGGAGGCCCGGGAAGGCCTGAGGGCGACTGCGGGGGTGCTGACCTCTGCCGCCGGGTCTTCTCCGTTCATCGTTTCATCGTTCATCTGCCCGGGGTGTCGTCGACGCAGAGGCCGACGAGGGGGACGCACAGGCTCGGCTTCGAGGGTTTGGCGGGGTTTGTCGTGTCGCCCGGGGTGGTCGGGGGGTTCTGGGCGTCGGGGGCCGCCGCCGCTGGTGGCTGGGTGGGCGTGGGCGGAGTGGGGCGAGGGGCCTGCGGGGTGCGGGCCGTCGAGGGTGTGTCCGGGGCGGGCGGGGTCCTGGGGAGGCCGCGGGCGCCCGTGTCCGAGGGGAGCCGCACGCCGATGGAGTGGGCGGGCGAGTAGGACGACGGGGTCGGCGTGGGGGCGGTCGCTCCCGGTGACGACGGCTGTGGCGACGGCTGTGACGGGGGCGGGGACGGCGGCTGGGACGAATGCGGGTCGCCGCCGCCCATGGGGGTGCCGGCGGTGGGGGTGCCCCCGTCGGCCGAGGGCTCGTCGCCCACGGTCGTACCGGCGTCTGCCGCCTCGTCCATGACGTCGTCCGCCGCGGTCGGTGCCGGGCCCGCCGCCGTACCGGCACCGGGTCCGCCGTCGGTCGGGTCCGAGGTCAGCCGCAGGAGACTCAGCGCGCCCGCCGCCAGCGCCATCCCGCCCACCGCGAACAGCAGCTTCCGGGGCCGGGGCCGCCGGTGACGCCCGCGCGGCCGGGGCTCGGGGTTGCCGACCCGGTCCGAGGGACCCGACACGAGGGGTGCCGAGGGGTCGGGCGTGAGGGGGGAGGAGGGTGTGGGCGTCGGCTGGTACGGGGTCGTCGATGGGCGCCAGAGCTGTGCTTGTGGCGCGCGTGGTGCTCCCTGTGCGGTCGGCGTGGGCCTGGTGACCGTGTCCGTCGTCATGTCCGTCCCTCCCCTGCGCGCCGGTGTCCTCGGTGCGCCTGTGGCGGAGCGCAGATTATGCGCCGGAGTGGGCGGTGTGGCCGGAGAAGGTCCGGATGTCACTCGTACGGGGAAAAGGACGCCCGAGATCGTCAAGGAGGCGGTCTGCTGGGCTCTCGTTGGGGTGGGTGTTCGGGGTGGCTGCGATGATCGGGGGACAGGAGCTAACAGGCGTTGACCGGGAGGGTTTCATGGGCGACGGAGAGCGGCGGTTCGGGGAGTTCGTTGTCGTACGGAGGCATGGGTATGTCGCCGAACTCGCGCTCGACCGGCCCAAGGCCATGAACGCCGTGTCGACGGACATGGCCCGGTCCGTCGCGGAGGCGTGCGCGGCGCTCGGTGACGACCGGGACGTGCGCGTGGTCGTGGTGACGTCGACGCATGAGCGGGCGTTCTGTGTGGGGGCGGATCTGAAGGAGCGGAACTCGTTCAGTGACGCCGATCTGGTGCGGCAGCGGCCGGTCGCGCGGGCGGCGTACACCGGCGTACTGGAGCTGCCGATGCCCACGATCGCCGCCGTGCACGGCTTCGCGTTGGGCGGTGGCTTCGAACTCGCCCTGTCCTGCGACCTGATCGTGGCCGACCGTACGGCGGTGGTGGGGCTGCCCGAGGTGTCGGTGGGGGTGATCCCGGGGGGTGGGGGGACGCAGTTGCTGCCGCGTCGGGTGGGGGCCGCGCGGGCCGCCGAGCTGATCTTCACGGCACGGCGGCTGGAGGCCGGGGAGGCGCGGGAGCTGGGGGTCGTGGACCAGGTGGTGGAGGAGGGGCGGGACCGGGCGGAGGCTCTCGCGCTGGCCGCCCGGATCGCCGCGAACTCGCCGGTCGGCCTCCGCGCGGCCAAGCGTGCCCTGCGGCTCGGGCACGGGCTCGATCTACGGGCGGGGCTTGAGGTCGAGGACGCGGCCTGGCGTTCGGTGGCGTTCTCGGGGGACCGCGCGGAGGGCGTCGCCGCCTTCAACGAGAAGCGAAAGCCGGAGTGGCCGGGGGAGTGAGCTGGGGTGGGGGCTGGGGTGATTCGGGGGTGACCGCGCGGAGCCTGGCCGGCGCCCGAGCTCCGGTCTTCCGTCGCGTGGCCTTCCTGGGGCTCGCTGCCCCGGCCGTAGACCACCCCGTACCCCTGTTCGCCCCGCCAACGTCTCAAATCGGGTTAAAGCTCCCTAGCCTGGGGTGATGGGAGAGGACAGGCGGCTGAGGGCCGTGGTGGCGTTGGCGCGTGGGATGGCGGGGGCGCGCACGTCGCCGGAGACGTGGTGGGCGGCTGCGGACGGGTCGTGTCGGGCCCTGTCGGGGAGCTTCGCCGCGCTGTCCGTGTGGGAGCGGGAGCGCGGGCTGCTGCGGGTGCTTGTCAATGTGGGGAACCGCGCGGGGGACGAGGAGGAGTTCCCGGAGGACGAGACGTATCCGGTGCACGAGTTCCCCGAGATCGCCGAGTTCCTGCACGAGCGGTGGCTGGAGGGCGGTGAGCCCAACGCCTGGGTGGAGACGGCGGCCGGGCCGGTCGCCGGGCGGCGGCCCGGCGGCTACTGCCATCAGCGGGTCGCCGCCCTGCGCCGGCGCGGACGCGGCTGCTGCGTCGTCGCGCCGGTCGTGATGAACGGCCGGGCCTGGGGCGAGCTGTATGTGGCGCGGCCCGCCGGGGAGCCCGTCTTCCACGGTGACGACGCCGCGTTCGCGACCGTGCTCGCCTCCGTCGTGGCGGCCGGGCTCGCACAGTCCGAGCGGCTGGAGGAGGCCCGGCGGCTGGCCTTCACCGACCCGCTGACCGGACTCGGCAACCGGCGCGCCGTCGACCTCCGGCTCGACGAGGCGATGGAGGCGCACCGGCGCGACGGCACGGTGATCAGCCTCGTCGTCTGCGACCTCAATGGATTGAAGAAGGTCAATGACTCCTACGGGCACGCGATGGGGGATCAGCTGCTGGAACGGTTCGGGTCGGTGTTGTCGCGGTGCGCGGCCGAGCTGCCCCGTGTGCTGGTCGCGCGGCTCGGCGGTGACGAGTTCTGTCTGCTCGCGGTGGGGCCGTCGGCGGACGACGTGGTGCGGGTCGCCGGGGAACTGTGTGTGCGGGCGCGGGAGTTGGAGCCGGGCGACGGCGTCGCCTGCGGGGTCGCGTCCACCGGGGATCCGATCGGGCCGCTGCGCTCGGCCCGGCGGCTCTTCCGGCTGGCCGACGCGGCGCAGTACCGGGCCAAGGCCGCCGGTTCCGTCGAGCCGGTCGTCGCGGGGCGGGAGGGCGAGGGGGCCGAGGACCCGGTGGTCAGCCTCGCCGACCGCCCGCCCGCACCCGTCGACCCCGCACACCCGGGAGACCGACGCCGCATTCGTGGGCGCCGGCCTTAGTACTGCAACCGCATCTGGCGTGACGGATGGTCGGCGGTCTCGTTGGTATGACTGTGTGCTGATGCGCTGACGGTTGAGCAGGTCGAGTCGTGGTCCGAGGGGGTGGCCGGGCTCCATGCCCGGTTCGCCCACCGTTTCGGCAGGTCGGAGCCCCGCGAGCGGGCGCTGGACTACCTGAACGGACTCGTCGCGCCGCTGGAGAAGAAGAACGGGTGGACGCTGTCCGAGCAGGTCGGGCAGCTCCGCCCGGACGGCGTCCAGCGCCTGCTCAACCACTCCGACTGGGACGAGAACGCGGTCCGCGACGATGTGCGCGACTTCGTCGTGGAGACCATCGGAGCCAAGAACGCGGTCCTGATCTGCGACGACACCGGTTTCCTGAAGAAGGGCACCAAGTCCGCCGGAGTCCAGCGGCAGTACACAGGTACCGCCGGCCGCACGGAGAACTGCCAGATCGGGACCTTCCTGGCCTACGCCTCCGCCAGGGGGCGGGCATTGATCGACCGTGAGCTCTACATCCCCGTTTCCTGGACGGATGACCGTGAGCGCTGCCGCGCAGCCGGGATCGACGACGAGATCCCCTTCGCGACCAAGAATGAGCACTGCAAGTGGATGCTGCAACGTGCCGTCGACGCAGGCATCCCGTTCGCGTGGGTCACCGCTGACGAGGCATACGGGCAGGTCAAGCACCTGCGGGTATGGCTGGAGGAACGCAGGATCGCGCACGTACTGGCCACCAAGGTCAACGACACCGTGACCACGGCGGACGGCGGCGACGCCAGGGTGGACCAGTTGGTCGCCGCCCTGCCCAGGCAAGCGTGGAAGCGGGTTTCCGGGGGCCAGGGCGCGCACGGCGAACGGATCTACGACTGGGCCCGCGTCGCCATCCGCCCGTACTGGGAGAACGGCTTCGGGCACTGGGTTCTGGCCCGCCGCAGCATCAGCGACCCCACCGAGATCGCCTACTACGTCTGCTACGGATCGGTGGCCTCCCGGCTGAAAGACCTGGTCAAGGTAGCCGCCGCGAGGTGGGCGGTGGAGGAGTGCTTCCAGACCGCCAAGGGCGAGTGCGGCCTGGACCACTACCAGGTGAGGCTCTACCGGGCCTGGTACCGCCACATCACCCTGGCCATGGCCGCCCTCGCCTACCTGACCGCCGTCCGCGCCGCAGAAGCCGCAAAAGGGGCGGAGCGGACGACGAGCAAGACCTCATACCCCTCAGCGTCCCGGAGATCCGCCGACTGATCGGCCACATCATCGTCACGCCCCGCCACCACAGCAACGACCATCATCTGCACTGGTCACGCTTCCGACGACGCAGCCAGGCCCGTGCCCGCCGCTCCCACTACAAACGCCGAGGCCACAACCCGCAGATGCGGTTGCAGTATTAGGGCGGGCCGCACGCCGGGTCGAGTCGGCGTGCGGCCCTGGGGTGCCCACGGCCAAGGGGGGAGTGGGGCCGTGGGCCTGTTCGGGGTGTGCTTCGACCTTACTCGCGTACCGGTGCCGAACCTGCTCTGACCTGCGCATTCTGATCAACCTCGGAGCGATCTCGGATCGTTTTCTGATGAGTTTCTGATCTACGCGGATAGCTCGCGGATAGCTCGCGGATAGCTCGCGGGCGGCTCGCGGGCGGTTCCGGGGTGGGGCGGGTAAGGAGTCCCTCCCGCGTTCGGTCGTGACATTCGGCGATTCAGTCCCTACGATCCTGAATATGGATATGCACTCTGTGGACACGGTGGTCCTCGGGACGTCCGGGGTCACCGCGGCCGACGTCCTCGCCGTGGCGCGCGCCGGCGCCCGGATCGAGCTCTCCGGCGAGGCGGTGGCGGCGCTCGCCGCGGCCCGCGAGATCGTGGACGCGCTGGCGGCCAAGCCGGAGCCCGTCTACGGGGTCTCCACCGGCTTCGGCGCCCTCGCCACCCGCCACATCAGCCCGGAGCTGCGGGCCCGGCTCCAGCGCAACATCGTCCGCTCGCACGCGGCCGGCATGGGGCCGCGGGTGGAGCGCGAGGTCGTACGCGCGCTGATGTTCCTGCGGCTGAAGACCGTCTGCTCCGGCCGTACCGGCGTACGGCCGGAGATCGCGCAGACCATGGCCGACGTCCTCAACGCCGGGATCACGCCGGTGGTGCACGAGTACGGCTCGCTCGGCTGCTCCGGCGACCTGGCGCCGCTGTCCCACTGCGCGCTCACCCTGATGGGCGAGGGCGACGCGGAGGGCCCGGACGGCGTCGTACGGCCCGCCGGGGAACTGCTCGCCGAGCACGGCATCACGCCCGTCGAGCTGCGCGAGAAGGAGGGGCTGGCCCTCCTCAACGGCACCGACGGCATGCTCGGCATGCTGGTCATGGCGCTGGCCGACCTGGAGCGGCTGTACACCTCCGCCGACATCACCGCCGCGATCTCCCTGGAGGCGCTGCTCGGCACCGACCGGGTCCTCGCGCCCGAGCTGCACGCCATCCGCCCGCACCCCGGGCAGGCCGCCTCCGCCGCCAACATGCTCGCCGTGCTGAAGGGTTCGGGGCTCACGGGCCATCACCAGGACGACGCGCCCCGCGTGCAGGACGCGTACTCGGTGCGGTGCGCTCCGCAGGTCGCCGGGGCCGGGCGGGACACCGTCGCGCACGCGCGGCTCGTCGCCGAGCGGGAGCTGGCGGCGGCGGTCGACAACCCCGTGGTGCTGCCTGGGGGCACCTCCCGCTCGAGCGAAGCCGAGGGTGGGGGAGGGCGGGTGGAGTCCAACGGGAACTTCCATGGCGCGCCCGTCGCGTACGTCCTCGACTTCCTCGCCATCGCGGTGGCCGACCTCGCGTCGATCGCGGAGCGGCGGACGGACCGGTTGCTCGACAAGAACCGGTCGCACGGGCTGCCGCCGTTCCTCGCGGACGACGCCGGGGTGGACTCCGGGCTGATGATCGCGCAGTACACGCAGGCGGCGCTGGTGAGTGAGCTGAAGCGGCTGGCCGTGCCGGCGTCGGCGGACTCGATTCCGTCCTCCGCGATGCAGGAGGACCATGTGTCGATGGGGTGGTCGGCGGCGCGGAAGCTGCGGACCGCCGTGGAGGGGCTTTCGCGGGTGCTGGCCGTGGAGTTGTACGCGGGGACGAGGGCGCTGGAGCTGCGGGAGGGGCTGGTGGCCGCGCCGGCCACGCGGGCCGTGGTGGACGCGGTGCGGGCGGCCGGGGTGGAGGGGGCCGGGCCGGATCGGTTCCTCGCGCCCGACCTGGCGTTGGCCGAAGGGTTCGTGCGGGACGGGGGGTTGGTGGCAGCCGCCGAGTCCGTGACCGGGCCGCTCGCCTGATTCGGGTGGGTGAGTGGGTGAGTGAGCGGACGGGTGCGGGTTCGGTGGGGGCTGGCCGCGCAGTTCCCCGCGCCCTTGAAAAAGCGGGGCTGCGCCCCTGCTTTTTCGGCCCGAAAGGGCCGTAGGCCGTTGAGGGGTGCGGGGAACTGCGCGACCAGCCCCCACCCACCCGCAGACGACTACGCGCCCCCCACCGGCCCGAACTCCTCGCGTTCTCGGCGGATCGCGTACGCGAGGAACGCCGCGCCCAGGCCCAGCATGGTCGTCCCGCCGACGACGTACGGCGTGGTGTTGGGACTGCCCGTGTCGGCGAGTTCTCGGGCGTCGCCCGTGCTCGTGGTCGTGTTCGTGCTTGTGTCGGCGGTCGTGGTCGCCCGGTCGCGTATGGGTGCCTCCTGCGTCGCGTTGGCGGACGGCACGAACCACAGGGCACCCAGCAGGGTGCCCGCGGCGGTGGCGGTCAGCAGCGATCGGCGGGCGGTGGACGACGCGCGACGTGCGACGGACACGGAATATCGATCCCCTTGTGGCGCTGGCGAATTGGCCGTAGGGAGCGATGCTAATGAAAGGCGCGGGTCGTGGGAAAGTCGCGTGACCCGTGAGCCGTACGCTCCGGACCATGAGTACAACGCAGACATCACAGTTTGTCCGGCTTCGCGTTGAATTGGTGGTCGAGGTCGAGGATGTGGAGGCCGTGACCGGCGCCGCATTGCGACGGATCGCGGACGACCCCGATATGCCCGCCGATGAACGGGTACACGCCGAGAGCGCGGTCGCGGAGGACACGGCGGAGGCCCTCGCGTACCTGATCGACCCGTTCGACCTGGTCGGGGAGGTGCCTGGGGTCGAACTCGCCCAGGCCTCCTGGAGCAGTGAGGGAATCGACTACGACCCCGATTCGCCGGAATGGGGTCTCGGCGAGGATGATGACCAGGAGGACGAAGAGGAAGACCGACTCGGCTGAGCGGCTCGGGAAATTGATGGCCCCGGGTGGCAACCGCTGCCCGGGGTTCTTTCGTCTCATGGGGCGCACCAGTCACTTGCGCACCGCCGGGTCGCCGACGATCCGATGCGGTGGAGTGGCGTATCCCACATATCCGCGCGAGCGGAACGGCCAGGAGTCGTAGTGGTGTTTAAGTGCTTACGGGGATCTTCGGGGTTTTGGGGATTCGGCAACGATGGAGAAGCGTGTGATGACGAACAGTAAGCGGCGCAGGGGCCTGACGGTCGCGTCCGCACTGCTCGGCGGGGTGCTGGTGCTCTCTGCGTGCAGCGGAGGCGACGGCGACAACGCGTCCGGGAACGACGGCGGGGACTCCTCGCAGGCCAAGGTCGACGAGGCGGCAGCCGAGAAGACCTCCGAGGCCGACATCAAGATCACACCGCAGGACGGCTCCGACAACGC
Organism: Streptomyces phaeolivaceus; assembly: GCF_009184865.1. Lineage (NCBI taxonomy): Bacteria > Bacillati > Actinomycetota > Actinomycetes > Kitasatosporales > Streptomycetaceae > Streptomyces > Streptomyces phaeolivaceus. The sequence goes on from NZ_CP045096.1 coordinate 6,864,346, forward strand.
CTCCATCAACAACTCGGCCAAGGTCACCGTGAGCAAGGGCACGCTCACGGACGTCAAGATGACCACCTCCGAGGGCACCGCCGTCGAGGGCGCGATATCCGAGGACAAGAAGAGCTGGGCGCCCAGCGGTCAGCTGGAGCGGTCCACCAGCTACAAGATCGCGGCCGCCGCGCAGGACTCCAAGGGGCGCGAGGCCCACGAGAACTCGGCGTTCACCACGGTCTCGCCGGCCAACAGCTTCATCGGCAACTTCACGCCCGAGGACGGCTCGACCGTCGGCGTCGGTATGCCGGTCTCGATCAACTTCGACAAGGCGATCACCAACAAGGCCGCCGTGCAGAAGGGGATCACCGTCTCCAGCAGCTCCGGCCAGGAGGTCGTCGGGCACTGGTTCAACGCCAACCGCCTCGACTTCCGCCCCGAGGACTACTGGCAGGGCAACTCCACCGTCACCCTGAAGCTCGCGCTCGACGGGGTCGAGGGCGCCGAGGGTGTCTACGGTGTGCAGCAGAAGACCGTGACCTTCAAGATCGGCCGCAACCAGGTCTCGATCGTCGACGCCAAGACCAAGACGATGAAGGTCACCCAGGACGGCAAGGTCATCAAGACCATCCCGATCTCCGCCGGTTCGCCCGAGAACAAGACGTACGCGGGCGTCATGGTGATGTCGGAGATGTTCAAGGAGACGCGCATGAACGGCGCGACCGTGGGCTTCACCGACGACGACGGCAAGGGCGAGTACGACATCAAGGACGTGCCGCACGCCATCCGCCTCACCAACTCCGGGACGTTCATCCACGGCAACTACTGGGGCGCCGACTCGGTCTTCGGCAGCGTCAACACCAGCCACGGCTGTGTCGGTCTGAACGACACCAAGGGTGCCAACGACAAGGGCACGGCCGGCTACTGGTTCTACGACAACTCGATCGTCGGTGACGTCGTCGACATCCGGAACACCGGTGACAAGACGGTCGCCCCCGACAACGGCCTCAACGGCTGGAACCTGAACTGGGCCGACTGGAAGGCCGGTTCGGCGGTCTGATCCACCGCGTCGGCCGTTCGCCGGCCGCGGTACGGCTTCGATGCCGCCCCTGGACACCCAGGGGCGGCATCGGTGTTTCCGGGGCTGCCCACAGGGTTCTCATCAGGCTCTCAGCGGGGGCTTATCCCTTCATCACGCGGCGTACCTAGCTTGCCACCATGTTCTTCACCTACCTGAGGCGCGAACTGCGCCGCCGCAGAAAGGCGGCCCTCGTCGTCGCCTCCGGCCTCGCCCTGGGCATCGCGCTGGTCATCGTGGTCAGTTCCGTGTCCTCGGGCATGGAGAAGGCGCAGGCGAAAGTGCTCGAATCCCTGTACGGCCTGGGGACGGACATGACCGTCACCAAGGCCGCCGCCGCGCCCGGCGAGAACGGCGGCGAACGCCCGCGGTTCGAGTTCGACGCCCAGGACAACGACTCCGACGAGCAGCAGAGCAGCGACCTCGTCCGCGTCCAGGGCTTCCAGACGCTGGCCGGTTCGACCGTCACCGAGGTGGGTGAGCAGGCGGGCGTCGCCGAGGCCGTCGGCGGTCTCAGCCTCCAGGTCATCAAGGTGGACGGGCAGTTCCGGCGCGGCCAGTTCGAGCAGGACGAGAGCGCCGGGGGCCAGCCGCAGGGCGGTCCCGGCGGCGGTGGCCAGAACGGTGGCGGCACCGGGCAGCCCGGGGGCCGGGTCGAGGGCGGCGGCGCCCAGTTCGACGTCGACAACTACTCGGTGTACGGCACGGACGTCACCGAGCCCGCGCTGGGCCCGCTGACCTCCTCGAAGATCACCAGCGGTCGTACGTTCAAGACGTCCGAGACGAACGCCAAGGTCGTCGTCGCGGACAAGTCGTACGCCAAGGAGAAGGAGCTGAAGGTCGGGGACAGCGTCACCGTCAACAGCGTCAAGTACGAGGTCATCGGCATCGCGACGCCCGACAGCGGGGACGCGGCGGCCAACCTCTACATGCCGCTGAAGCAGGCGCAGACCCTCAGCGACTCCAAGGACAAGGTCACCACGATCTACGTCAAGGCGAGCGACTCGCAGCGGATCGACAGCGTCAAGGCGGCCATCCAGAAGAACATCGACGGCACGACCGTCACCACCTCCGCCGACCTCGCCAAGACGGTCTCCGGGTCGCTGTCCACCGCCTCCTCCCTGGCGTCCAACGTCGGCAGGTGGCTGTCGATCGCGGTGCTCCTGGCCGCGTTCCTGGTGGCCGGACTGCTCACCTCGTCGGCCGTGTCGCGGCGGGTACGGGAGTTCGGCACGCTCAAGGCGCTCGGGTGGAAGTCGGGGCGGGTGACCCGGCAGGTCGTCGGTGAGGCCGTCGTCAACGGGCTCGTGGGCGGCGCGCTCGGGATCGCGCTGGGGCTCGGCGGGGCGTACCTCGTGACGGCCATCAGTCCGTCGCTGCAGGCGGAGATCGGCGCGACGGGCGGCGGCTTCGGCGGCGGTCCCGGTGGTGGCGCTCCCGGCGGTGGCGGCTTCCCCGGTGGCGGCGGACCCGGTGGTGCCCAGCAGACGGCCTCCAACGCGCTGGAAGTCGCCCTCACCGCGCCGGTGAGTGTCACGACGATCGGTGTCGCGGTGGGGCTCGCCGTCGCGGGTGGGCTGATCGCGGGGGCGTTCGGCGGATGGCGGGCGTCCCGGCTGCGACCGGCGGACGCGTTGCGGCGCGTGGAGTAGGGCGGCGCACGGCTGCCCGCGGTTCGATCCCCCTTCCTTCAGGAGTTGCACATGTACGTACTCACGGGTGTCACCAAGCGGTACTCGCGCGGCAAGGACACCGTCACCGCGCTCGACGGGGTCGATCTCACCATCGCCGATGGGGATCGGCTGGTCATCCAAGGGCCCACCGGGGGCGGCAAGTCGACGTTGCTGCAGATGCTCGGGGGGTTGGACAAGCCGTCCGACGGGAGCATCGAACTCGACGGGACCGATCTGGCGAAGCTGTCGGAGGCGAAGCTCACGACGGTGCGGAGCGAGAACATCGGGTTCGTGTTCCAGAGCTTCAACCTCATCCCGACACTGACCGCGCAGGAGAACGTCGAGACGGCCCTCGTGCCGCTCGGGGTGAAGGCGAAGGAGCGGCGGCAGCGGGCCGCGGAGGCGTTGGAGTCGGTGGGTCTGGGGGAGCGGCTCGGGCATCTGCCGGCCGAACTCTCCGGCGGACAGCAGCAACGCGTCGCGATCGCCCGCGCGTTGGTGAAGCGCCCCAAGGTGCTGCTCGCCGACGAGCCCACCGGCAACCTCGACGAGTCCACCCGCGACGAGATCATGGAGGTGCTGGAGACCCTGTGGAAGGAGCACGGGCTCACTTTCATCATGGTCACCCACGACTCGGCGCTCGCGAAGAAGGCCCCCCGGGTCGCGACGATCCGCAAGGGGCGGATCACGGTGAAGGAGAACGCCAAGGCCTGAACTCCCGACTCCAGGCTCCCGACTCCAGGCTCCCGGCTCCCGGCTCCCGACTCCCGACTCCCGACTCCAGGCTCCAGGCTCCCGGCTCCCGGCTCCCGGCTCCCGACTCCCGGCTCCCGGCTCCCGACTCCAGGCTCCCGGCTCCCGGCTCCCGACTCCAGGCTCCAGGCTCCCGACTTCCAACTTCCGACTTCCGATTCCCGCCGTCCCGAGCGCCCCTCGCGCGGGGCGCGTCGGTGCCGAGTCCGGGGCGCGTGCGGATCGCGCGTGGCCCGGACTTCGCCGCTTTGCGCCCAGTCGCGAGGTATGTGACACGAGTTGACCCCCGGTCATACTGCGGAGACCGGGGGAATTGACGCGCATATGTGCGGAACGTCCCCTGGCCGGATGAACCGGATCGAGGGGGAGTCTTGCGCAGACACACGAACAGCGCCCGCACGGCCGCGCTCGTGGCCATGGCGTCCGCGGTGGCACTGACGACGGGCCCGACCAGCCCGGCGTCGGCGTCCGCGATATCCGAGCGCGCGACCGGCGCGACCGGCGCGACCGGCGCGACCGGGCCGACGGGCCTCGCGACCCGCGCCGCCGACCTCCGGGCGAGCCACCGCCTCACCCTGGTCACCGGTGACCGTGTCCTCGTCGACGCCGACGGCCGCGTACGGGGCCTGGAGCGGGCGAAGGGCCGCGAGAACGTGCCGGTGCGGCTTCGCCAGGTCGACGGCCACACCTATGTCCTGCCCGCCGACGCGGCCCGGCTCATCTCCACCGGGCGGGTCGACAAGCGGCTCTTCGACGTCACCGTGCTGAACCGGACGGCGACCCGCACCTCCCAGCGGCAGGGCCTGAAGCTGATCGTCGGCTACACGGGCACCGCCGCCGACGCCCGCGCCGACGTCCGGGACGCGGGCGACACCGAGGTCCGCCGCACCCTGAAGACCCTGAACGCCGAGGCGGTGCTCACCCCCGGCGAGGACGCCGCCGCGCTGTGGAAGGCGGTCACCGACACCGACGGCACCACCGCCACCGGGATCGCGCACCTCTGGCTGGACGGCGTGCGCAAGGTCAGCCTCGACAGGTCCGTCGCGCAGATCGGCGCCCCGAAGGCCTGGAAGGCCGGCTACGACGGCAAGGGCGTCACCATCGCCGTACTGGACACGGGCGTCGACGCCACCCACCCGGACCTCAAGGGCCGGGTGACGGCCGCCAAGAACTTCTCCGCCTCGCCCGACACCACCGACAGGTACGGCCACGGCACACATGTCGCCTCCATCGCGGCCGGCACCGGGGCCAGGTCCAAGGGGAGGTTCAAGGGCGTCGCGCCCGGCGCCGCCCTGCTCAACGGCAAGGTGCTGAGCGACGAGGGCTACGGCGACGACTCCGGGATCATCGCGGGCATGGACTGGGCCGCCGAGCGGGGCGCCGACATCGTCAACCTCAGCCTGGGCGGCGGCGACACCCCCGAGGTCGACCCGATGGAGGCGCAGATCAACAAGCTCTCCGCCGAGAAGGGCATCCTCTTCGCCGTCGCCGCCGGAAACGACGGCGACTGGGGCGAGCGGACGGTCGGCTCGCCGGGCAGCGCCGCCGCCGCGCTCACGGTCGGCGCGGTCGACGACAAGGACAGGCTCGCCTCGTTCTCCAGCCGGGGCCCCGGTATGGACGGTCAGATCAAGCCCGATGTGACCGCGCCCGGTGTCGCCATCACCGCCGCCGCGGCCCCGGGCAGCGTCATCGAGCGGGAGGTCGGGCAGAGGCCCGAGGGCTATCTGACGATCTCCGGTACGTCGATGGCGACCCCGCATGTCGCGGGCGCCGCCGCCCTCCTCAAGCAGCGGCACCCGAAGTGGACGTACGCCGAACTGAAGGCCGCCCTCGTCGCATCCGCCAAGGGCGGGCCGTACACACCGTTCCAGCAAGGGTCGGGCCGTATCCGCGTGGACCGGGCGATCAAGCAGACCGTCGTCGCCGACCCCGTCTCGGTCGACTTCGGCGTCCAGGAGTGGCCGCACACCGACGACAAGCCGGTGACCAGGAAACTCACCTACCGCAACCTCGGCACCAAGGCCGTCACCCTCGAACTCTCCGTGACCGGCACCGCCCCGAACGGCAAGCCCGCCCCGCCCGGTTTCTTCAAGCTCGGCGGCAAGAAGATCACCGTCAAGGGAGGCCGCAAGGTCACCGTCGACCTGGTGGCGAACACCAGGCTCGGCGGGAAACTCGACGGCCACTACACCGCGTACGTCACCGCCACCGGTGGCGGCCGGAGCGTCCGTACGGCGGCGGCCGTGGAGCGCGAGGTGGAGTCGTACGACGTCACGCTGAAGGCGGTCGACCGGGACGGACGGCCGGCCGCGCACCACATGCTCGACCTGACCGGGATCTCCGGGCTCGCGGAGGGCACCTGGTTCACGCCGTACGACGAGGACGGCACGGTCGACCTGCGGGTGCCCGCGGGGACGTACGTCTTCAACGCCGGGATCGTCGGGGACCCCAAGGACTACGGCAAGGGCGCGGCCTGGCTCGCCCGGCCCGAGCTGACCGTCGACAGAAGGACCAGGCTCACGCTGGACGCCCGCAAGGCGGAACCGGTGGACATCACCGTGCCCGGCACCGCCGCCGAACCGGCCTTCGCGGCACCGGACTTCACCCTGCGGGCGGGCGGCAACCGGTACACCTTCGGCTGGTTCCTCGACACCTACGAAGGGTTCCGTACGGCGCATCTCGGCCCCAAGGTCACCGGCGGCCGGCTCAGCCAGGGCTGGGCGGGACAGTGGACCGAGGGGGACGGCGCGCAGTACGCCGTCGCCGCCGGGAGCGAGGTCGACAGGCTCGCGACCGGCTTCACCAAGCGCTGGAAGCAGGGCGAACTGGCCACGGTCAAGGCCGGACTAGGCTCCTCCGCCGCGGGCAGGAAGGGCACCGTCACCCCCTGGGCCACGCTCCCCGACAGCTCCGGCTCACCCGCCCTGGGCGTCCCGCGCCCGCTGCCCGGCACCCGCACGCTGTATCTGTCCGCCGTCGGCGGGGTGAAGTGGACGGTCGACTTCGAGCAGTACGGCCCGGAGGACGAGCAGGGCTTCCCGGTCCTGGAGGCGTACTACACGACCGGCGACAGCCGCACCCTCAAAGCGGGCCGGACATACGCACAGACCTTCAACGTCGGTGTCTTCGGCCCCCGGATCGCCGGTCTCCACGGCATCCGCCGCGACGGGGACCAGCTCTACGGGCTGCTGCCGATGTTCGCCGACGGCCGGGGGCACGCCGGGTCGTCCCTCTACGAGAAGGTCACGACGACCCTGTACCGGAACGGCGAGAAGTTCGCCTCCGGCGAGGACGCGCTGGACGGGTCGGGCCAGTTCAAAGTCCCGGCGGACCTCGCCGCCTACCGGCTGACGACCTCCCTCTCCCGCTCCGCCGCCCTGGCCACGGCCTCGTCCCGGATCGACGCGAGCTGGACCTTCACGTCGAAGCGGACGAAGGCCGACACGGCACTCCCGGTCTCCACGGTCCGCTTCGGCGCCCCGTTCCTGGGCCTCGACAGCACGGCCCCGGCCGGTTCGCAGGGCACGATCCGCGTCACCGTGCAGGGCGCGGCGGCCGGGAAGAACCTCAAGTCGCTGGCCGTGTACGTCTCCGGCGACGGCGAGAAGTGGACCGAGGTCCCCCTGAAGAAGGGCAGGTTCACCCACCGCACCCCGGCGCCCGGGAAGAGCGTGTCCCTGCGCGCCGAGGTGACCGACAAGAAGGGGAACAAGTCGACGCTGACCCTCCACGACGCGTATTCCGGCAGCTGACGGACGCGGGCGCGGTCCAGGGCTGGTCTAGGGCGTGTTTCGGAAGTCCCCTCTGCTCCGCGGCGCCCGGCACGTACTCTCGCCGCACCGGACGCCGCGGAGCCGCCCTCCGGGCGACGAAGGGACTTCCGAAACACGCTCTAGGGCCTCGCCGTCGTCGCCCGGGTCGCGTCCGTGCCCCAGCTGGCGAGGAGGCGGAGGGCGTCGGCGGAGGGGGAGCCCGGTTCGGCGTGGTAGGTGATCAGGCTCTGCTCGTGGTCGTCGGGGAGGTGGAACGTCTCGAAGGAGAGGGTGAGTTCGCCGACCAGGGGGTGGCGCATGCGCTTCACCCCGTGGCCCTTCTCCTTCACATCATGGGTCGCCCACAGCCGCCGGAACTCCTCGCTCTTCACCGACAACTCGCCCACCAGCGCCGACAGCAGCGGATCGTCCGGATGGCAGCCCGCGTCCATCCGCAGATAGCTGACGATGTCGGCCGCCTTCTGGTCCCACTCGACGTACCGATCCCGGTAGTCGGGCCGCAGGAACACCATCCGCGCCCAGTTCCGCTCCTGCGCCGGCAGCTCCGACCAGTCCCCGAACACCGCCGCCGCCATCCGGTTCCAGACGAGGATGTCCGAGCGTCGGCCGGTGACGTACGCGGGGATGCCGTCCAGGGTGTCGATCAGCTGCCGCAGGGCGCCCCGCACCTGCTGCGGACGGGCCGACCGCTTCTTCTTGTGCGCCTTCGGCTTCGCGAGATGCGTGAGATGGGCGTGCTCCGCGTCGGTCAGCTGGAGGGCGCGCGCGATGGCGTCGAGCACCTCCGCCGACACATTGCGCCCGTTGCCCTGCTCCAGGCGCGTGTAGTACGCCACGGACACCCCGGCGAGCTGTGCCAGCTCCTCCCGGCGCAGCCCGGGAACCCGCCGGTGCCGGCCGAACGCCGACAGCCCCACGTCCTCCGGCTGCAGCCGGGCCCGCCGGGTGCGCAGGAACTCGCTCAGCTCGGCACGCCGGTCCAGCGCACCGGCGGTCCCACCGGGCGCCGCACCGTCCTGGGGTTCCTGTACGGCTTCGGGCTGTTCGTCCATACGTCAAGTATTCATGGTCGTACGACTGTGTACGCCGCTGATCCTGACCCCGCCAGTGGTAGGACCGGCGGACGTACGCAAAGCCGTGGCCTGGGTGAGCGCCGGGATCTCGGGCAGGCTGGTCCTCGCAACCGGTCGGAAGGCAGACCGGATGCGGGACGACGATCAGGAGAACCCCGGCATGACCACCACTGTTGCCGCCTACGCGGCGCCCGCCGCCAAGGCTCCGCTGGAGCGCACCACGATCGAGCGCCGCGAGGTCGGTGAGCACGACGTTCTGATCGACATCAAGTACGCCGGAATCTGTCACTCGGACATCCACCAGGCCCGTGAGGGCTGGGGCGAGGCGATCTTCCCGATGGTCCCCGGCCATGAGATCGCCGGTGTCGTCGAGGCCGTCGGCTCCGGTGTCACCAAGTTCGCCGTCGGCGACAAGGTCGGCGTCGGCTGCATGGTCGACTCCTGCCGCGAGTGCGAGAACTGCCGGGCGGGCCTGGAGCAGTACTGCCTGAAGGGCAGCGTCGGCACGTACAACGCCGTCGGCAAGGACGGCGAGCCCACCTACGGCGGCTACGCGGAGAAGATCGTCGTCGACGAGGCCTTCACCGTACGCATCCCCGACGGCATCGCCCTCGACGAGGCCGCGCCCCTGCTGTGCGCCGGCATCACCACGTACTCCCCGCTCAGGCACTGGAACGCCGGCCCCGGCAAGAAGGTCGCCGTCGTCGGTCTCGGCGGCCTCGGCCACATGGGCGTCAAGCTCGCGAACGCGCTGGGCGCCGAGGTGACCGTCCTGTCGCAGTCCCTCCGCAAGAAGGACGACGGTCTGAAGCTGGGCGCGACGCACTACTACGCCACGAGCGACGAGGCGACGTTCAAGGAGCTGGCGGGCACGTTCGACCTCATCCTGTCGACGGTCTCGGCTCCGCTGAACCTCGACGCGTACCTGTCGTTGCTGAAGACCGACGGTGCCTTCGTGAACGTCGGCGCGCCCGAGGAGCCCGTCGCGCTCAACCTCTTCTCCGTCATCGCCGGCCGCAAGACCCTGGCGGGGTCCGGCATCGGTGGCATCCAGGAGACCCAGGAGATGCTCGACTTCTGCGCCGAGCACGGCCTCGGCGCCGAGATCGAACTCATCCGCGCGGACCAGATCAACGAGGCGTACGAGCGGGTGCTGTCGAGCGACGTCCGCTACCGGTTCGTGATCGACACGTCGACGATCTGAGCGAGCGGACACCCACTGCTGGGTGAGCCAAGGACGCCGACTCCGGCTCCGGCCGGTCAGTCGGCGTCGGAACCGGTTCCGCGACGCTCGACAGCGTACATGTTGCAGTTGGGGTACCTCGGGCAGTGTTTGAGCTGAACGTCCTTGTCGTGGAAGTTCGTGTAACGCCTCGCCATTCCCCCTGATGCCTTGGGGGCGGATTTGAAGGGTGTGAACGTCTTGTTGCACCTGCACGGCTTCGACGACCCCTCGTCGAAATGGTCGTACTTCGTGCTGTCGCCGACCTTTCGGTGATACACGATCTCCCCCGGTTGCAGTTCGCGCTTTTCGTGCGGCGAATGGATATCCATGTCAAGGGCGATAGGGATCAATGTCTGCCGCGTATGCGTCAGCAGGTTCGAGAAGGATGAACCCGGGGTGCCCACGATCAATTCCGTGACCTCGTCACTCTTTTCGTGCGCAACCTTCTGGGACGACTGCCAGCCACGCAGCCGTATCTTCGTATCGATCGTGTCGCGAAGTTGAGGGCCTCGCGCGCGCAGCTGGGTGGTACGCGTGATGAATTGGGCGCGCATCCCGAGCACCGAGGCGACCGTGCGAATCTGGGACTGCCAGTCAGCCGGCACGTCGATGTATCCGGAAACCGAGGGATCGCCGAGCCACAGGAGATTCTTCGGCTTGGAGAGTTCGGGCAGGGTGATCTCGCGGACGTTGAACTCCTTCCACCACATCTCCAGGTACTCCGTCACGTCACAGGCATCCTCGGCGATGTCCACGGGGAGCGATTCCGTGTGTACTTCCACGACCTCCGGCGGTTTGCTCGCGGAAGTGGCGACCCGCAGCGAGACGAAATATGTGTCTGTGCCGTCTTTTCCTCTGACGAGAGATGCCTGCAAGAACTCGTGGAGGTTGTCTTCGCGCCTACGCATCAGTGCCACGCCCGGTGAGTTGACGACTTCCCGCGCGCAGACGAGCGCCGTTCCGGTGGAGAGGCCTCCTTGCCGGAGCTGGCTGAGCACATCGTTGAGGAACCCTGAGCCACTCCTGCGTTCAAGGTGTTGGCGCAGGAGGGAGTACCCGCGTCTCTCGCCGAGGATGAGATCGGCTGGATCGCCGGTCAACTCCTCGTAGGCACCTTCCCGCTGAATCAGCAGCGCGAGGTTACATGCGGCCCTGCCGCTTTTCGCAGCCATGTCCGGATGCCGTATGAGATTAGAGGTCGCCGAGCAGGTGTTCGGCCCGGATGGGAATGTCTGCCAGCTCCGCGTACGACATACGGTCGATCGCGCGGTGGACGATCTCGCGCAGCCTTTCGAGATCGCTCCCGCCCGCCGCGCGTGCGTCCCGGGTTTCGGACGTCGACGCGGGCCTGACGTTCTTGTTCGCAGCCCTGTACGTCGGAGAACTCGACGATGCCGACGACCGCTCAGGTGGCAGAGGGGTGGTGAGATCGTGCCAGGCGACGGCGTGCTGATCCGCCCAGGCGCGCACATGGGCGCCCACCTTGTTCTGCAGTTCGGCACGCCACTCGAGGGCGAGCCCTCGTGAGTCCAGCACATGCCGGAAGGAGCGCAGCGGCGCGTCCGGTGCCAGCGCGGCGAGCAAGGCGGCACGGTCGGCGGGTGGCTGCCTGAGCGCCCATGCGCGCATCCATTCCTTCTGTGCCTCCGGGGTCACCGGCTCGATCGCGCGAAAGCGATCCGGTTGGGAGACCCAGGTGGGCTCGTCGTGTTCGTCCACCGGGTAGACGAACGCCCGGGACGTCCGGGAGTCCCAGAGCCGCCGGTGTCCGTCATGCCATTCGACGAACGCGGCCCACACATCGGACTTGAAGCGGCTGCGCGCCAGGGAGGTGTTCGAATCGTCGCGCTTGTGACCCTGTTCCAGCTTCGCGGTGGTCACCGCAAGGTTCTCGTCCGGCAGCAGGATGCCTGTGTGATTGGTCGCCAGCCGCTCCGTCCGTACGTGGCCGGCTTCGGCGGCGGCCTCGACGAACTCGCGCCACGTTCCGAAGCCGTAGTCCTGCTCGTTCTTGCCTTGCGTCGCCTGGACGAACGCCGGCTTCACGCCGGCGCTGGTGGTGACACGCCCGGCGGACCGCCATTCCCGTACGACGTCGACCAGCGTCGCGAAGGCGGATTCTCTCTGCTTCGACAGCTCAGGTTCGGTCATGACATGTGCCCCTCTAAAGTGAGATAGCCCCATCGGGGGCTATCGAGAAGAAAACATGTCGTTGCCGCGCCTTGGCAGTGGCTCGCGTGACCTCTGCGGAAATCCGCACCGGTCAGACCCCGTAGGGGGACTTCACCTGCCAGCACCACGACGGTTGCGTTGCTGCGGCTGTGTCCCGAGGTTGCCGTTTGATCATTTAGACGGGCTAGATGATCCAACGTCAATTAAGTTCTTCGCAGGGAGCGACCCCGCTGACCGTCATTGTAACGCAGCTGGCCAGCAACGTCACTCGGTCTGATGGCAGAGCCGTCGTCCGGCACGTTCCTCAGCCCTCGGCCTTCGCCACGCCGATCGGGCAGGACAGGCCCGTGCCGCCGATGCCGCAGTAGCCCGCCGGGTTCTTGTCCAGGTACTGCTGGTGGTAGGGCTCGGCCGGGTAGAAGGTGCGGCCCTCCGCCGGGAGGATCTCGGTGGTGATGTCGCCGTGGCCGGCGGCGGTCAGGACCTGCTGGTAGGCCTCGCGGGAGGCTTCGGCGGCCTTGGCCTGGGCCGGGGTGTGGGTGTAGACGGCGGAGCGGTACTGAGTGCCTACGTCATTGCCCTGCCGGTAGCCCTGCGTGGGGTTGTGGGCCTCCCAGAAGACCTGGAGGAGACGCTCGTAGGAGATCAGGGCGGGGTCGTAGACCACGCGGACCGCCTCCGTGTGGCCGGTGAGGCCGGAGCAGACCTCCTCGTAGGTGGGGTTCTCCGTGTAGCCGCCCTGGTAGCCGACGAGGGTCGTCCACACACCGGCCGGGAGCTGCCAGAACTTCCGCTCGGCGCCCCAGAAGCAGCCGAGGCCGAAGTCGGCCGTCTCGTACCCCTCCGGGTAGGGGCCGAGGAGCGGGGTGCCGAGGACGGTGTGCCGGTCCGGGACGGTGAACGGCAGCTCGGCGCGGCCACGCAGAGCCTGCTCGGGGGTGGGCAGCTGGGGCGTGCGGCCGAAGAGCATGGGAACTCCTCCTCCTTGGGGCTCGGAAAGAGCGGGCGGTACCTGAGGAACGTTCCGGCTACCGCCCGCATTCCGCACAGCGTTTCGCGCAGCGTCCCGGGGCGCGTTCCGTACTCGCGGCCTCGCCCGCTCAGTTTGTCGAGCGCGTCGCCGTCGCCGCGACCGCCTGTGCCGACGAGTTCCGGATGCGGCAGTAGAACGCGGCCATCGCCTCGCCGTCGCCCCGGTAGCGCCACGGCAGCGCTTCGACGTACCCGTCGACCAGCTTGAACTGTTCGAGCGCGGCCTCGTCGCGGTCCTGGAGGGAGAGGTAGTACGCGAGGAGGTGCCGGAGTTCCGGGAGACGCGGGTGGGCCGGATCGGCCGCCGCCGCGTCCGCGAGGCCCGCGTCCACGCGGCCGATCATCCTCGGCGTACGGTCCACGTCGTTGTCGTCCGAGGTGTCGTGCTCGAAGTGCGCGATCAGCGGGAACGCGGTCAGCAGACTGCCCAACGGCGCCCGCGCCGCCGCCCGCTCGGCGAACTCGACCGCCAGCTTCTCCGAACCCCGCCACTTCGCACACCAGTACTGAAGCGCCGAGAAATGGGCCTCGTAGTGGTGCGGCGCCCGCGCGGTGATCTCCGTCCAGAGCCTGTCCATCTCGGAGTGCGGATAGCCGAGCCCGAGCGCGACCCAGATCTCGGTGATGTACGGCGTCGGGTCGTCCGGATGGAGCGCCGCCGCCCGGCCGATCTCCTCGCGGGAACGTTCCAGCATCCGGTGGAAGCCCCCGAACTGCTCACCGGTCGTGTGCCTGGCCGGCTTCCCGCCACGCAGCTCCCAGGCCAGGACGACCGTGCTGCGGGCCCGTACGACGGCCGCGTCCGGGTCGTCGGGCCGGTCCGACTCCCAGGCGAGCAGCCAGTCGTCCTCCCGCGCCGCGATCTCGCCCAGCAGATACGCGGCCCAGGACCGGCGCTCCCAGTCCCGGCCGATGTCCCGCATCAGCTTGGCGGCGGCCTTCCAGTCGCCGCCGCGCACGGCGGCCAGCGCCGATTCCGTACCGGCCGGGAGCGGGCCCGCGAGCCCGGTGTGCTGCCGTTCGGCGGGCAGCAGCCCCATCGCCTCGGCGATCTCCTGGGCGGCGTCGCCACCGGGGAAGAAGAACTCCTTGAGGAAGACCCAGGCCATCCAGAGCCCGAAGAGCACGGTCGGCACCGCCAGGACGGCCAGTGTCCACAGCAGTACGGTCATCGCGGTGCGTCCGTTTCTCGGGCGGCGGGGCCCTGCGGTGTGGGCAGCAGCGTGCGCAGCGGGCCCGTGTCGGGACGGTCGGCGACCGCCGCGGCGATCGCGGCGTCGAGATCGGTCTCCGTGCCGTCCGGCGTGGGCGGCAGCCGCACCACGACCGGCTCGGCCCAGGAGAAGTCCCAGCTCAGCCGGGAGTGCGCGTGCAGTTCGGCGAGCACCATGCGCTCCAGCCCGTCCGCCAGCGAGGGCCGTACGAACTCGCGGAACGCCCGCCCCCGCGCCTCGGCCGCCTCGTCGGACATCGGCAGCCGCCGCGCCAGCTGCCACAGCTGACCGTCGTCGATCACCCTCAGCAGCGCGGCCAGCGAAGGCCGGTCCTTCGTGTACCTCGCCAGCGCCCGGTGCAGCGGGGTGTCGAGGGTGGCGAAACGCGCGTCCATCGAGCCGTCGAGCAGCTCCGGCCAGTCGGCGGTGCGCCGGAACCCCAGCACGTTCTCGGTGAGCACCGCGTCCTCCAGCGCCACCAGCACACGGTCCGGGTCGGCGAGCAGACCGATCGCCGCGCCCCTGGCCTCGTCCGCGCGGCCGTCGGCGGGCAGCGCCTCGATCCGCGCGACACGGTCGGCGATCGGCGGGTGCGAGTCGTACGGCGAGGCCGGCTCGGTCGGCAACTCGGTGCGCAGGCCCACCAGTTCGAGCTGACGGCCGGAGAGCAGCCGTCCGTAGCCGCCGAAGAACTCGCCGCGCGGCGGCATCAGCCGGGCCTCGGCCCCGAGCGTGGCGTAGCTGTTCATGTAGAAGTCGTACGCGGTGTCCAGCACCGGTATCTCGCGCAGCGCCGACGCGGTGGCGTCCCGGCCGGCGACGTGGACGGAGGCGTCGTCGGCGGCGTACTCCTGGCGGCGCGCACCGGCGAGCGTGGCGCGGATGTACAGCTTGGCGTAGGCCATGTAGAGCTTCGCCAGCGCGCGGTACGTGAGGCCCACGTGCCGGGTGTCGATCTCCCCGGTCTTCTTCCCCTTGGCCGCGGCCTTGGCGTTCTTCTTCTCCTGCCGGGCCCGCTCGCGTCCGGCGCTCCGGTCCGCCAGCTCCTCGAAGTGCCGGATGGCGCGCAGCACTTGGGCCCGGCAGCGCACGGTGATCGCGGCGTGCCGGGTGTCGGCGTTGGAGTAGTGGCCCAGCTCATGGGCGAGGACGGCGCGCAGTTGCGCCTCGGTCAGCCCCTGGAGCAGGGGTACGCCGAGGTAGAGGCGGCGCCTGCCGGGCAGCAGGCCGAGCAGCCGGGCGTCCTCGGCGACGGCGGCGTTGACGTCGGCGGTCAGCACGATCCGGGCGGGCGCCCGGGTGCCGACCCGGTCGGCCGACTCCCGTACCGCGCGCCACAGTCCGGGTTCCTCGGCCTCCGTCACCGGCAGGCCCGGCGGCTCCTCGCCCTTCGGCGTCCGCAGCATGAACAGCCCGCGGACCAGCGGGACCGCGAGCAGTGCGGAGACCACGTACAGCTTGACGGCGACGCCCCACGGGGCGTGCAGGTGGAGGAGGTAGTCGGCGCCGGCGAGCGCCGCGAGCAGGGTCACGCCGAGCAGATGGAAGCCGGCGAGCAGCACGAGGGCGCGCAGCGCGCGCAGGGTCGCGCCCATTGGGCAGTGGTCCCCCCACGGGAAAGATCGCGAACGATCATTCATGCCATGACATCGGACGGTCGCGGACGTGTCCATGACCAAGTGGTGTGAGGGGCGGAGTATTTCGTACGGATGTACGGGGTCGCAAGGGCTTACTGGGAGTGTCGGACGCCCCCGGAGGGCCTCGCCTCGGCCTCAGTGCGGCAGCGTCGCCGGGGTGCCGCCGTTCGCCTCGTAGCCCGCCACCGCCAGGGCCCGGTATATCGCGTAGTCGGCGGCCGGGTCCGAGGTGAGGGTCCAGGGGAGGGCGCCCACATGGCCGTCGACGTGGACGAGCTGGTTCATGGCCTCGGACCAGCGCTCGGAGCGGACCAGGAAGAAGATCAGCAGATGGCGGACATGGGCCAGCATCGGGTCGTCGGGCCGCGCCGCGTGCACCGCGAACAGGGCACCGTGGATCGCCTTGGTGACGACCTCGCTCTGGTAGAAGCCCTGCACCAGGTTCACCTCGGGCAGGTGCTCGAACACCGCGAAGAGCGGCATGGCCGCCAGCAGCGAGCCCTGCGGCGCGCGGGCCGCCGCCGCCTCGGCGAAGGAGTACGCCAGCTCCCGCGAGCCGTGCCACTTCCCGCACCAGTAGTGCAGGGCCGCGAGATGGGCGCCCATGTGCTCCGGCGCCCGGTCCAGGATCCTCAGCCAGAGCTGCTCGAACTCCTCACGGGAGTACGCGAGCCCCCGCGCCACCGACAGCTCGACGATGTACGGGATCGGGTCGCCCGGGGCCAGCAGTGCCGCGTCGCCGCAGGCCGACCTGGCCTCCTCCATGATGATCCGGAAGTCGTCCGTGCCCGGCGACGACGTCCGCCACGCCTGCTGCACCAGGAACTCCGCGTGCACCGCCGCGCCGCCCGCGTCCTTGGGCGCCTCCGCGCGCCACACCCGCAGCCACTGCCCGCCCGGCGTCTCGCCCACTCCGCCGGGCCGCTGCGCCAGCTCCAGCGCCGCCGCGCCCGCGAACGCCTGCACCCGCTGCCACCGGACCTCACCGGCCGCCTCCGTACCCGCCAGCAGCTGCTTCGCCGCGCGGTGGTCGTGCGACCGCTGCACCACGTCGAGCACATCCAGCAGATCCTGGTCCGGCCCCGGCATCCGCACGTCCAGCAGCTCCTGCCGCACGAACCCGTAGCTCGCCGGGTCCGCCGCGTCCGGATGCCCCGCCTCGACCTGCTGAATACCGGCCCGCCGACGCGCCAGGATCGGCCACGCCACAAAGCCGATCATGAGCATCGCCATCAGGACCCAGAGAATCTCCATACGACAAGGGTTCCAGAAGCCACTGACAATTGCCCAACCCGGTCGGGGCCCGAACCTCGGTCCCCTCCCCGGAAGGCGCCCTGCCCCCCTCCGACCGCTTAGGCTCGGCAGCTATGAGCGACACCCACCACAGCCAACACTTCGAGACCCTCGCGATCCACGCGGGCAACACCGCGGATCCCCTCACCGGCGCGGTCGTCCCGCCGATCTACCAGGTCTCGACCTACAAGCAGGACGGCGTAGGAGGCCTGCGCGGCGGCTACGAGTACAGCCGGAGCGCCAACCCCACCCGCACCGCGCTGGAGGAGAACCTCGCCGCCCTCGAAGGCGGCCGACGCGGCCTCGCGTTCGCGTCCGGGCTCGCCGCCGAGGACTGCCTGCTGCGCACGCTGCTCAGCCCCGGCGACCACGTGGTCATCCCCAACGACGCGTACGGCGGCACGTTCCGCCTCTTCGCGAAGGTCGTCTCCCGGTGGGGCGTCGACTGGTCGGTGGCCGACACCTCCGACCCCACGGCCGTCCGGGCCGCCCTCACGCCGAAGACGAAGGTCGTCTGGGTGGAGACCCCCTCCAACCCGCTGCTCGGCATCACCGACATCCCGGCCGTCGCCCAGATCGCCCGTGAGGCCGGCGCGAAGCTGGTCGTCGACAACACCTTCGCCACCCCCTACCTCCAGCAGCCGCTGGCGCTCGGCGCGGACGTCGTCGTGCACTCGCTCACCAAGTACATGGGCGGGCACTCCGACGTCGTCGGCGGCGCCCTGGTCGTCGGCGACCAGGAGCTGGGCGAGGAACTCGCGTACCACCAGAACGCGATGGGCGCGGTCGCCGGACCCTTCGACTCCTGGCTGGTGCTGCGCGGCACCAAGACGCTCGCCGTCCGCATGGACCGGCACAGCGAGAACGCCACGAAGGTCGCCGACATGCTCACCCGGCACGCGCGCGTGTCGAGCGTGCTCTACCCGGGACTGCCCGAGCACCCCGGGCACGAGGTCGCCGCCAAGCAGATGAAGGCGTTCGGCGGCATGGTGTCGTTCCGGGTCACCGGCGGCGAGGCGGCGGCCGTCGAGGTCTGCAACCGCGCCGAGGTGTTCACCCTCGGCGAGTCCCTGGGCGGCGTCGAGTCCCTGATCGAGCACCCGGGCCGTATGACGCACGCCTCGGTGGCCGGTTCGGCCCTGGAGGTCCCCGCCGACCTCGTCCGCCTCTCCGTGGGCATCGAGAACGTCGACGACCTCCTGGAGGACCTCCAGCGGGCCCTGGGCTAGACACGGGCTAGACACCCCGACGGGCCCCTGGCCGGGCGCTCACCAGCCCGTCATCGGTGGGGTCGTCGTCGACGGCGGCTCCACCCAGGGGCGGGCGGTCAGCGCCCACACGACGAACGCGACGACGGCGGCCGTCAGCACCAGCCACATCAGACGCCGGGCCGCCGTCCGGCGCCGCAGCATCCGCCCGCCGCGCCGCACCGCCGCCGCGCACAGATCGGACGGCACCCGCACCGGCCCGTCCTCCAGGATCCGCCGTACGGCGGCCTCACGGTCCCGCAGACTCATGACGGCGCCACCTCCACCACCTTCGTCCCCGGGGCGGCCTCGCGCGGCGGATGCAGCACGGTCGCCATCGCGCGCAGACAGATCGTCCGTACGCGCTCCACGGGCAGCCCCAGCAGCGCCGCCGTCTGCTCCTCCGCGACCCCCTCGTGGAGCCGCAGGACGAGGATCAGC
This sequence comes from Streptomyces phaeolivaceus, assembly GCF_009184865.1. Lineage (NCBI taxonomy): Bacteria > Bacillati > Actinomycetota > Actinomycetes > Kitasatosporales > Streptomycetaceae > Streptomyces > Streptomyces phaeolivaceus. Next base: position 6,882,942 of record NZ_CP045096.1, read on the forward strand.
CGCTCCTGGGGGCTGAGGACGCTCAGCACGCCCCCGCGCGCGTGGCCGAAGAGAGCGTGATGGTGCCAGGCCTCACGCGCGAAGCGGACGGCCAGCTGCTGCCGGGCACGGTCGTACGGATCCTCGCCGCGCAGCCGGTCCCAGCCGGCGTACGTGTGGGCGAGGGCGTGGGTCAGCAGCCGTCGCGCGCGCGGGTTGGCGCCCGGCGGCTCCGCCGTCAGCAGGGTGGCGGTCCGCGACAGCCGTCCCGCCGCACCCGCGACGAACGCCTCGAACTCCCGGTCCCGGCGGGCACCCCGGGCCACATGCCGCTCTCGCATCACGCCCTCCCGTCCGAGGCCGACTCCGAGGGGAACGAGGCCCAGGAGGGCCCGGTCTCATATGAGGCCAGGAGCGGGGGCGCGGTCAAGGGTCAGGAGGGGGAAGGTGCCTCCGGCGCCGCCGCCATCCGGGTCGAGAGCGCGGTGTTGAAGCGGGTGAGGAGGGAGCAGAAGGCCTCGCGCTCCTCGGGGTCCCAGTCCTGGGTGAGTTCGGCCATCAACTGACGCCTGGAGGAACGTACCTCCTCAAGGCGGGACAGCCCGCGCGGCGACAGCTGCAGCACCACGGCACGGCCGTCCTCCGGGTGGGACGTGCGCTTGACGAGTCCGGTGTCCACGAGCGGCGCCACCTGACGGGTCACCGTCGAGGAGTCGATCCCCATGCTCGCCGCGAGCGCCTTGACGCCCATCGGGCCTTCGTTGTCGAGGCGGTTGAGCAGCAGGTACGCGGCACGGTCCATGGAGTTGCGCACCTGCCCGACACCGCCGAGCCGGGTCTGTTCGGCACGGCGCGCGAACACCGCGACCTCGTGCTGCAGCGTGTCGAGAAGACCGTTGTCACCGACGGTCGTCATGTCCATCGACATTTCAGGTGTTGTGGGCATGGCCAAAGGCTCAATTCATGCGTGGGGCGCTGGGTTGGGGGACAGAGTACGCGGACCGGGCGTGGGGTGTACGGGCGCCGCTGAAACCCGGTCCCGCCCCTTGGTCACACCCGCGTTCGGCCCCTGTGAACTGCGAGACTGGTGGTCATGAGCTACAGCACGGCTGACTCCTTTCGCGTGACGATCGACGACGTGCGCGGCGCGCAGAAGATGCTTACGGGCGTTTCACGTGTCACCGCCATGGAGGGCAGCAGGCATCTGTCGCAACTCGTCGGCGCCCCCGTCCACCTCAAGTGCGAGAACCTGCAACGGACGGGCTCGTTCAAGCTGCGCGGCGCGTACGTCCGGATCGCCGGCCTGCTGCCCGAGGAACGCGCCGCCGGAGTCGTCGCCGCGAGCGCAGGCAACCACGCCCAGGGCGTCGCCCTCGCCTCCTCGCTGCTCGGGGTGCGCTCCACGGTCTTCATGCCGAAGGGCGCCCCGCTGCCGAAGATCAGCGCGACCGAGGAGTACGGGGCCGAGGTGCGGCTGCACGGCACGGTGGTCGACGAGACGCTGGCCGCCGCCCAGGAGTACGCGGACCGGACGGGCGCGGTGTTCATCCACCCGTTCGACCACCATGACGTCATCGCCGGTCAGGGCACGGTCGGCCTGGAGATCCTGGAGCAGTGCCCCGAGGTGCGCACGATCGTCGTCGGCATCGGCGGTGGCGGGCTCGCGGCCGGGATCGCGGTCGCGGTGAAGTCGCTGCGGCCGGACGTACGGGTCGTCGGCGTCCAGGCGGAGGGCGCCGCCGCCTATCCAGCGTCGCTGGCCGCCGGGGTGCCGGTGGCCGTGGAGAACCCGGCGACGATGGCCGACGGCATCAAGGTCGGACGGCCCGGCGACGTGCCGTTCCGGATCGTCGCCGACCTGGTGGACGAGGTCCGTACGGTCTCGGAGTACAACCTCTCCAGCGCCCTGCTGCTCTGCCTGGAGCGGGCCAAGCTGGTGGTGGAACCGGCCGGCGCCAGCCCCGTCGCGGCCCTGCTGCGCGAACCGGAGTCCTTTGAGGGCCCGGTGGTCGCGGTGCTCTCCGGAGGCAACGTCGACCCGCTGCTGATGCAGCGCATCCTGCGCCACGGCATGGCCGCCGGTGGCCGCTACCTGCAAGTACGTCTCCGCCTGACCGACCGCCCCGGCGCCCTCGCGACACTTCTGGGAGTGTTGTCAGTGGTCGACGCCAACGTCCTGGATGTGAGTCACGTACGGACCGACCCCCGGCTCGGACTCACGGAGGTGGAGGTCGAACTGCACCTGGAGACGAGGGGCCCCAAGCACTGCGCCGAGGTCAACCACGCGCTCCGCGAGGCGGGTTACACCGTCATCGACTGAGGCCGGAGGCCCCGCGGTCGTCGCTTGTCACTCGTTCGGGAAAGTCCATTGAGAGACGCGATACATCGCGTTATGGTGTGTCTCGTGTTCGCTGCTGAGAACCACAATGCGCAGAACCACAATGCGCAGAACCGCAAAGACGTGGAGGGACCACATGTCAGGCGCCATCCATCCATGCCGAAGGCCTGGTGAAGACCTTCGGTGACGTAAGAGCCCTCGACGGCGTCGACCTCGACGTCCCCGAGGGCACCGTCCTGGGTCTGCTCGGGCCGAACGGCGCGGGCAAGACGACGACCGTCCGATGCCTCACCACCCTGCTGCGCCCCGACAGCGGCAGGGCCGTGGTCGCCGGCATCGACGTGTTGAAGGACCCCGACGCCGTACGGCGCTCGGTCGGCCTCTTCGGCCAGGGACGTCCGGGGCGGGTTCGAAGTGATGTCGGAGAGGTCGCGGGAGGGGCGGACCTGGAAGGAGTGCGGCGGTAGCCCGCGCATCCAAGGGAGGGGCTATGGGAGCCTCTACCGGCGTGTGACGCACTGGTTCGGGTCAGGGGAGTGCGAGCGCGCCATAGAGGCTCTGGAGCCCTGTGAGGGCGTTCCTGCGCCTCCCTCTTACGTGCTGCCTCCGATGGAGGTAACCGGCTCCGTCGACCCGAAGTACACGGCGGAACGTGCAGGTCGGGGCGGATGCGACTCCAGTCGCAACGAGACGAAGACGACCGAACATGTTTCCCGGAAATGGTAATTTTCGGGCTCATCCGGCCCGTCATGAGGTCCTCGGCGCCTTCGGGCTGCTGCTCCTGCTCGGCTACGCGTTCACCCGGGTCGGCGCGCTCATCGGCCTCTCGGTGCGCACCCCCGAGGCCGCCACCTCCGGCGGGCTGATCTGGCTCTTCCCGGTCACCTTCATCTCGAACGCGTTCGTGGACTGCAGCCGGATGACGCCCCGGCTGCAGCATGTGGCCGACTGGAACCCGTTCAGTGCCACCGTCCAGGCCTGCCGCGAGCTGTTCGGCAACCCCGGGGTGTCACCGTCGGACGCCTGGCCCATGCGGTACCCGGTCTGCGCCTCGCTGATCTACTCGGTCCTGATCGTCGTCATATTCCGGACCCTGTCCGTGCGGAAGTACCGCTCGGCGGCGGGATGAGCGGCAGCACGAGCGGCGACCGGCCCCGGGCATGACCGTGGCCCTCGGCACCGCGAGGGCGCCGGGGGCCACGGGTCGAGCGACGATGGTGCGCTCAGCTCTGGTAGGGCACGGCATTGAGAATCTTCACCGAGGCGAACTTGCCGTTCGGCAGCTCGTACTGCGCGTCCTGGCCGACCTTCTTGCCGGTCACGCCCGAGCCGAGCGGCGACTGCGGCGAGTAGGTCTCGATGTCGGAGCTGGCGTACTCACGGGAGGCGAGAAGGAACGTCACGGTGTCGTCCTCGTCGCCGTCGAAGGCGATCGTCACGACCATGCCGGGCGCCACCGCGCCGTCCGCCGACGCCGGAGCCTCGCCGACCTTCGCGTTCTCCAGGAGCTGGGTCAGCTGGCGCACACGGAGCTCCTGCTTGCCCTGCTCCTCCTTGGCCGCGTGGTACCCGCCGTTCTCGCGCAGGTCGCCCTCCTCGCGCGCGGCCGCGATCTTGGCGGCGATCTCCGTGCGCGCGGGACCAGACAGGTACTCCAGCTCGGCCCTGAGCTGGTTGTACGCCTCCTGGGTCAGCCAGGTGACGTTCTCACTGGTCTGGGTCACAGGTGCTCCTCGTAGGTACTGGGAATACAAAGCATCGCCCTACCCAGAAGAATGTTCCTTCACGAGTGGGCGAAACCACGAGCCTAACAATTCAGCGGCGGAAGGGGGAGGACATAAACCACAAGCATTACGTCCACGCAGGTCAGCCCTGGCTGCCGGAGAGCCGGGGGTCAGTTCGCGTGACAGCCCAGCAGTTCGGCGGTGGTGCCGCGCGAGGTCGTCTTCAGGGTGAAGACCTCGTCGATGTCCGTGACCCCGGCGGCGAAGCGGAAGTCGGCGCGGCCGACCTCGGCGCCGTCCTCGGCCTGCGAGCGCACGGTGCAGTAGCCCTCGACACCGGCGTCCTTGTCGCCCCGCAGATGCACCTTCACTGAGTTCGCCGAGGTATCGAAGGTGTAGATCTCGACGCTGATCCTGTTACCGGCCACATAGTGGTAGGCGAACCAGCCGATGAGGACGAGGAGGGCCGCGCCGAGGACGCTGCCGATGACCTTGAGCTTGCGGTCGGCGCGCTCGTCCGCGGAGCGGCCGTAGCGGCCCTCGGGAAGCCGCGTGCTCGCCGTCGTCATGGTCGTCCTCCCGGGTCCTGTCGGGCAGCGGTGTCCAGGCTCTGGACCGGGAATATCCCACCCCCCGATGCCGTCACTATAGAAGCCCCCCGCCCAGGGCCTGACGGCCGCCCCACACGGGTGTCCGAGCGGGACGGCAGTATGGACTCTCCGGATCGCGCCGGGCCGAGTCACCGAAGTTCAGGCCGGGCGCCGAGTGACGAGGGAATGAGTCTTGACTGACCAGCTGCGACTGATGGCCGTGCACGCGCACCCCGACGACGAGTCGAGCAAGGGTGCGGCCACCATGGCGAAGTATGTGTCCGAGGGGGTGGACGTGCTGGTCGTGACCTGCACGGGCGGGGAGCGCGGCTCCATCCTCAATCCGAAGCTGCAGGGCGACAAGTACATCGAGGAGCACATTCACGAGGTACGCAAGAAGGAGATGGACGAGGCCCGCGAGATCCTCGGCGTCGGGCAGGAGTGGCTCGGCTTCGTCGACTCCGGCCTTCCGGAGGGCGACCCCCTCCCGCCCCTTCCCGACGGCTGCTTCGCCCTGGAGGACGTCGACAAGGCGGCCGGCGAGCTGGTCCGGAAGATCCGCTCGTTCCGTCCCCAGGTGATCACCACCTACGACGAGAACGGCGGCTATCCGCACCCCGACCACATCATGACCCACAAGATCTCCATGGTGGCGTTCGAGGGCGCGACGGACACCGAGAAGTACCCCGAGGCCGAGTACGGCCCGGCGTACCAGCCGCGGAAGCTGTACTACAACCAGGGCTTCAACCGCGCCCGCACCGAGGCGCTGCACAACGCCCTGATCACGCGCGGCCTGGAGTCCCCGTACGGCGACTGGCTGAAGCGGTGGGACGAGTCCGAGCACAAGGACCGCACCCTCACCACGCACGTCCCCTGCGCCGAGTTCTACGAGATCCGTGACAAGGCTCTCATCGCCCACGCCACGCAGATCGACCCCGACGGCGGCTGGTTCCGGGTCCCGCTGGACCTGCAGAAGGAGGTCTGGCCCACCGAGGAGTACGAGCTGGCGAAGTCCCTCGTGGACACCTCGCTCCCCGAGGACGACCTCTTTGCGGGCATCCGTTAGCCCTGGGGGACAATGCCAGGCATGAGCGTAAGCCTGGCAGTCACACACCTCGTCCCCCTCGCCAAGGAGGTGGACGAGGACAAGGTCACCCCCGGCGTCCTCGGGTTCATCGTCTTCGCGGTGATGGCCCTGGCCGTCTGGGGCCTGATGAAGTCCATGAACAAGCACATGGGCAAGGTCGACTTCAAGGAGTCGCCGGACACGGACGCCTCCGTCGGGGAGACGACGACGGACGCGCCCGGGAAGACGACCCCGGCGAAGAGCTGACCGCCGCCACACCGGCCCCGCCGGGCTCGGAGGGCTCGACGGGCTCGACGGCGTGACTCTGTGGCACCGCTCTGGTGTCACAGCGTCACGTCACGTCATGCCGTCGCCCCGCGCACCGGCACCCCCATCACCTCCCTCGCGTGGCGGTTCGGGACCATGCCCAGGGTCCAGGCCCGCCAGCCGGTCTCCAGATTGATGCCGCGTTCCAGCAGAAGCTCGTACGCCTCGATGTACTCGGTGAGTTTCTCGTCGCGCAGGGGGTGCGCGGTGCGGGAGAGATGGGCCAGGTCCTCCTGGGCGACGGCGGTGCCGATCTCGACGCCTCCGGGGGCCGCGTAGGGGAGCAGGGTGCACTTCAGGAAGCGGGCCCAGTCCTCGCCGCGGCGGTCGCCGTAGGACGTGAAGAGGTGGGTCGCCTCCTCGCACAGGGCGAGGGCCTGCGGGGTGCGGGTGTTGCCCGCGTCGACGACCGCCAGTTCCAGGCAGGTCCAGGCCTCGCCGTGGGCGACGCCGATGCGCTGGAAGTCGGCGCGGGCGTCGACGAGGAGCTGACGGGCGAAGCCGGAGTTGCGCAGCGAGCCGGTCTGCACGGCCCGCTGGTCACGCGTGACACGGGCCGAGTGGTGGCGGGCGCAGGCCAGCCCGTAGACGTCCCGCATCCGGGAGAACATCGTCCGGGAGCGTTCCAGTTCACGGACCGCCTGGTCGAGGTTGCCGGTCTCCTCCAGCGCCTGGCCCAGGTAGTAGCCGGACCAGGCCTCGCCGCGGGCGTCCTCGTTGTCGCGGTGCCGGGAGACGGCCTGCCGCAGCCCGTCCACGGCGGCCGAGGGGTCGCCGGCGACCAGCCGGGCGCGGGCCAGCTGGGTCATGGACCAGGCCTGACCGCGGGCGTCGCGGGTACGGCCGAACAGGTCCAGGGCGGTGCGCAGTTCGGTCTCCGCCTGCTGTATCTCGCCCATGCGCAGCAGCAGTTGGCCCAGCTGGAAGTAGGCCCAGCCCTCGCCGTGCAGGGACTCCTGCTGGCGGTGGATGACCAGGGCGCGGGTCAGCAGGTCCAGGGAGTCGGCCAGATGGGAGCGGTCGCGCTCCACCGCCGCCAGGGCGTGCATGGTCCACGCGCGGTCGGCCGCCAGCCCGGGGACCGACTGCATCTGCAGCGCCTCCAGCAGCTTGGTCGCCGCCTCGGTCAGATTGCCCTGGTGGTGCAGGGTGATGCCCAGGGAGCACAGGGCGCGGGCGGCGCCCGCGTCGTGGTTGGTCTCCATGTAGAGGTCGACGACCGAGGCGAGCGTCGTACGGGCCTTGTCCAGCTCGCCCAGCTGACGGGCCGCGATACCCGTACGCCACTGGACCGAGCGGGTCAGCAGCCCCTGGTCCACCGACTGGGCCAGCTCGCTCAGCTCGCCCAGGCGGTAGAGGTCGCCGCGCAGCAGGCAGTAGTCGCACAGGGCGCCGAGGAGGCTCAGGACGGCCGCCTGGTTCACGCCCTCCGCGTGCCGGAGCGTGGAGGTGATGAAGCTGGTCTCGTCGTCCAGCCAGCGCAGCGCCTCCTCCAGCGACACGAAGCCGTGCTGGCCGAAGCGGTCCGAGCGGGTCGACATGTTGCCGTCGACCAGGCGCAGCACGGAGTCGGCGAGGTCGGCGTAGGTGACGATCAGCCGTTCCTGCGCGGCCGTGCGCTCGCGCTCCTCCTCCTCGTCGAGGAGCCGGGCGTGGGCGAAGGCGCGGACCAGGTCGTGCAGCCGGTAGCGGTTGCCGTGGACATGGTCGATCAGGCCGGCGCGGGCGAGCGCGGTGAGATGGCGGGTCGCCTCCGTCTCGTCGGTGGCGAGGAGGGAGGCCGCGGCGGCGGCGCCCAGGGAGGCGCGGCCCGCCAGCGCAAGCCGGCGCAACAGCCGGCGCGAGGGCTCCGACTGGTCGGTGTAGCGCAGCCACAGGGCCCGCTCGACCGGCTCGACCGGGCCGTACGCCCCCAGTTCCGTGGCCAGTTGACCCGGCGTACGCGGGCCGAGGGAGGAGCCGGCGATGCGCAGCGCGAGGGGCAGACCCCCGCACAGCTGCCGGATCCGGGCGACGGACTCGGTGTCGTACGAGCCGGAGCGCGCCCCCGGTGAAGAGGCCCCGGAGGCTGCCGCCGAGGACCCCGCGGCGCCCGTGGCCGCGCCCGTCGACGCCCGCGCGGACGAGGCCCCCGCCGACCCTGCCGACAGCACCGAGCCGTCCTGCGCGGCCGTGCTCAGCAGTTCGTGTGTACCGTCCCCGTCGAGCGCCTCGACCGGCAGCTGGTGGACCCAGGCCGGCAGGTCGGCGGGGAGGGCGAGCGGGGAGCGGGTGGTGACCAGGACGAGGCTGTCGGAGCGTTCGGGGACGAGGGCGCGGACCTGCTCGGGGTCGGAGGCGTCGTCCAGGACGATCGTCACCGGCACGGCGGCCAGATGCTGGTGGTACAGCTCGCTGAGCCGTTTGACCTGCTGGTCCTGGGAGGTGCGCTCACGGAAGAGGAGCTGGTCGCGGGGGGCGCCGAGACGATTCAGCAGATGCATCAGCGCGTCCCGGGTGGGCAGCGGGGTCTCCTCCGGGCTGTCGGCGCGCAGATCGACCACGCAGGCGCCCCGGAAGTAGTCCCGCAGCTGATGGGTCGCGCGCACCGCGAGAGCGGTACGGCCGGAGCCGGGCGCGCCGTGCAGCACGACGACGGTCGGCCGGGTCTCGGTCTCCGCGCGGGACGCCTGCACCCACTGCCGGATCTTCCCCAGCTCCGCCCGGCGGTCCGCGAACCGGTCGTCCGTCTCCGGGAGTTGGGTGAACGACTGCTCCAGCACGTTCCGCCGCCGGGCCGCCGCGCTCTTGTCGGCGCCGCGCAGCTGGGGCGCCTTCTTCTTCGCGGTGGACGCGTTCAGCACCCGTTGCTGGTCCAGGAACGGCCGTATCCCGCGCACCTCCAGCGCCGTCAGCCACTGCAGCCGCAGTTGTTCGGGGCCGCCGGGCTGGCCCAGGGCGCCCGCGCGGTGGTGGTTCGCGGGGACATGGGAGGCGGTCACCTTCAGGACGGTCGCCACGGCGCTCGCGACGCCGACGATCACACCGGTGCTCACGGCGGTGCCGGTGTCGACGCCGAAGGAGAGGTCGGCCACGACCGCCGTGCCGGCGGCGACGGCCGCGACCAGCAGGGGGGTTCCGGAGCCCTCCTTCGCGTAGCGCTGGCCGAAGGTGAGGCGGCCGGCCTCCGACTCGTCCAGTGCGCGGGTGTACGCCTCGTACTCCTCCGCGGCGTTCTGCGCCATCGTGTCCAGGGCGGCGCGGGCGCGGCCGAGCAGGACGACGCCGTCCGTACGACCGCCGGACCTGCGGACCTCGTCCTCGACCGCCCGCACCAACAGCCCTTCGGCGTCTGCCCGGTGGCTGTCCCGCATCACACGTCCCCCTTCGCCGAAACGGCTTTCCCCGGCCAGTGTGGAGCGATTGGGGCGCGTTAGCGAGAGGGCGTGGATCAGCCGGGGGGCGCATGCGCGGGCGCATTCGAGTTCATGACGGCCCATGGGTCCGCCTGACGCTTGCGAGTCCATGGCGCGCCACGGGATCTGCAACCAGCTAGGGGTGGCTCCGCCAGCTGTTCGGTCAACAGTCAGTAGATCGTGCTGCATTTGAGGAAAATAGATAACAAAGGTCTATTCATTCCGTAGCATCTGCCCTGAAACCGGAAGGAGTTGGCGTGCGCGAGGATCACACGACACTGGGCGGACTGGGGCTCAGCCAGGACGAACTGGTGATACTGGGACTGGACAAGCCTGCGACCGCCGAACCGGCCGGACTTGTGGACGCCTACCTGCGACGCAGTAACAAGACGGAAGACCTGACTACTCTCCGAGGGCACTTGCGAGACGTGGTGCGCTGGGCGCAGGCGAATGAACTCCAGGTCCGGCACGTCTGGTTCGAACAGCTCTCGGCGTCGAAGACCCATGTACGTCGGCGGGAGTTCGAGAAGGCCACGCAAGCCGTCATGGATGGCAAGGTGAAGACGCTCTGTGTGTGGAGGGCCGACCGTTTCGACCGACGTGGCATGGGGGCAGTGGGTCGAATCCTGGACGAGTTCGACCGTCGGCAAGCGCGGCTGGTGTCAGTTTCCGAGGGGCTCGACTCATCGCAGGGGGGACGTATCGTCTTCGCCATCCTGAGTGAACGCGCCAGGGACGAAGCGAAGGACATCGCGAAGCGGGTCAAGAGCGGCCATGACTCGCACAAGGCGGAAGGTCGACGTGGAACGGGTAGACCACCTTTCGGCCTCCGCAGTGAGCCGGGAAGTGGCAAGGTCGAACCTCACCCGGATGAGTACCCCACGGCTCGCAGGCTCGCCGACCTGATGCTCGACATGAAGACGACCAAGGACACAGCGCACAGGCTCAATGAGGAAGGACATCGCACCCGGAGCGGAGCCACGTGGTCGCCCACGGCGGTGAGCAAGCTCGCTCAGTCCCCGCTCTTCGCGGGCATGGTCCCGGTTCGGCGGCGCAAGACGGACGAAGACGGCAACCTCCTGGACAGATGGGAGGGGTACGGAGAACCTCTGCGTGACCACCAGGGCGAGATCGTCATGTGCGGCACGGGGGTGGTTGCCCCGGACGAGTGGTTCAAGATCAAGGCACTCATTGGTGAGCGGACCGATGAACGCTGGGCGAAGGGCAAGCCGGCAGCGAAGTACCTGGGGACGGGGAGCTACCGGTGCGGTCGGATGCGGGACAAGAAGGGCGTGGGGGAATTGGAGCCGTGCGGTGGCCCGATGAGCCACCGAGGGGGGCGTTACCGGTGTGAGGTTCGACAGACGCGTGGGAAGTCGGTTTGTCAAGGTGTCGTGACCCTCGCGGACCGCATCGACCACGCGGTTGGGCAAGCGTGGATCAAACACGTCACCGCCCTTGCGCCCGATTCCCCGGTCGTCATCGAGATGGCACGTCGATGGCTTGCCTTCGCGGATCCGGAGAGGCAAGCGAGGAAGGAAGAGGCTCTGAGGGCGCTTGAGGCTGCTCGTGAGCGCGTGAAGAAGCTCGAAGAGGACTTCTACGTCTACGGGAAGATGGACGAAGGTCGCTTCGACGTACTGAGCGACGGCCAACGTACCTTCATCGAGAGCACGACCGCCGCTTTGGAGACTCTGGACGCTGAGGCCGATCTCGCCCCGCTCTTGGGGATCGAGAATCTGCGGGAAACGTGGGAGGTGGCGGACACGGCGCACAAGCGCAGGCTGTTGCAGTGCGCTCTTGGGGAGAAGGCCATCACTGTCGGGCCAGCAGCCCGACGGGGGGATCACACGCCCATTCTTGAGCGGCTTGAGTTCGACTGGATCTCGTAGCAGCACGCGGTCGCCTCTGGTGGGCTGACTGTGTACGAGTGCATCTGGCGGTTGGGCCGCGGCGAGGGTTCCGTGGGGGACGTTCACACACCCTGGGGACTGGGAACTTCGACCACTGTCCTGGGGACGGCTGCCAGGCGCAGGCCGACCTTCACGAGTATCCAACCAAGTCGCGTACGCATGCCCTGGGGGCGCCGGACTTTGGCGGCGAGACGGTATGCGTCGGCTTCGGCACGTAATTCTGCTGCGCGGATTTGGTGCAGGGCGAGGTGGGTCTCGGGGTGCATCGGAGGCCTCTCAGTCCGTGTGCGTGGGGATGACGTGTGTGTGAACGCGCACCTGCTCCGTGTTTGGGGTGCTGTTGTCGGGAGAGGACGTGCGGTAGCTCTCCACGAGGTCGTGCATCTTGTTGATGAGTTCGAGGGCGAGGTCGGGAGTGAGGCTCAGCGTCCAGTCACTCATGTCCGAGGAGCGGTTCCACGCCTTGGACCAGTCGTCGCGCGTGCCGAGCCATGTCGCCAGCTCCTGGGTGTGATGGTTCGCGACCTCGTGCAGGAACAGGTCGGCGGCTCCGCGTACTTCGGGGTTCTGGTTCTTGAGCAGCGCCTCGTCGAAACGCACGCCCATATGGACCGCTCGCCACCACCGCTCCCGCCCCTTACCGTGCTCGGGAGCGTCCTCAACGAAGCCGTGCGAGGCGAGTTGGCGCAGGTGGTAGCTGGTGGCACCGCTGGACTCGCCCAGCTTTGACGCCAGTTGCGACGCGGTGGCCGGTCCGCCGTGCCGCAGTTCCTTCAGTAGCCGCATGCGCAGCGGATGTGCGAGCCCACGCAACGAGCGGGCGTCGAGACTGTGAACCTGTGGGCCCTGCTCCTCGTTCATACACGCAAAGATAGCTTTGCATAGAAAGTGTTGCAATGCTTTCTTTGCAAGTGGTCCTGTGTGGTGGGTCGAGCCCTGCGGGGCACGATGGAGTCACGGTCCACCGGCTGTGGTTCTGGCAGGGCTCCGTTGCGCGCCCTCCTCGTGGCATGTAGGCGGCGCCTTGCGGGGTGCGTAAGGATGAGGGCATGTCCAACCGACTCGCGCACGCCACATCCCCGTACCTCCTCCAGCATGCGGACAACCCGGTCGACTGGCGTCCGTGGGAGCCCGCTGCCTTCGAGGAGGCTCGGCGGCGTGATGTTCCCGTTTTCCTGAGCGTGGGATACAGCGCTTGCCACTGGTGTCACGTCATGGCGAAGGAGTCCTTCGAGGACGAGGGCACCGCCGCGTACCTGAACGAGCACTTCGTCAGCGTGAAGGTCGACCGTGAGGAGCGTCCTGATGTGGACGCTGTCTATATGGAGGCCGTGCAGGCCGCGACCGGCCAGGGCGGCTGGCCCATGTCGGTGTTCATGACGCCGGAGGGGGAACCGTTCTACTTCGGCACCTACTTCCCGCCCGGGCCTCGTCAGGGCATGCCGTCCTTCCGTCAGGTGCTCGAAGGCGTCCATCACGCGTGGTCGAGTCGGCGGCAAGAGGTGGCGGACGTGGCGGTGAAGATCACGAGGGATCTTGCTGAGCGTGCGCTGGGCGCCGGGTCTGACGGATTGCCCTCCGGGGAGACCCAGTCTCAGGCGCTCCTGCAGTTGACCCGGGACGTCGACTCCACGAGCGGCTGGTTCAAGGGGAACACCAAGTTCCCCCCGTCGATGGTGGTCGAATTCCTGTTGCGCCACCACGCGCGAACGGGTTCCGTGGCGGCGGGGGAAATGGCTGAAGGGCTGTGCGGCGCGATGGCGCGTTCGAGTCTGTACGACCAGGTTGGGGGCGGCTTTCACCGGTACGTCCTCCTGGCGCGCACCGATGGACCTCTGGTACCCCACTTCGAGAAGATGCTCTACGACAACGCCCTGCTCTGCCGGGTCTACGCCCACCTCTGGCGCGCCACCGGCTCCGAGCCGGCCCGCCGCGTGGCCCTGGAGACCGCCGACTTCATGGTCCGTGAACTGCGCACGAACGAGGGCGGGTTCGCCTCCGCGCTGGACGCCGACAGTGATGACGGGAGCGGTTCCGGCAGGCATGTCGAGGGCGCCTACTACGTCTGGACGCCCGAGCAGCTGACCGAGGTGCTCGGCGAGGAGGACGCACGGCTCGCCGCGCACTACTTCGGCGTCACGGAGGAGGGCACCTTCGAGGAGGGCGCGTCCGTGCTGCAACTGCCGCAGCACGAGGGCGTGTTCGACGCCGAGCGGATCGAGTCGGTCAAGGAGCGGCTGAACGCGGCCCGTTCGCGACGTCCCGCCCCCGGCCGGGACGACAAGGTGGTGGCCGCCTGGAACGGGCTCGCCGTCGCCGCGCTGGCCGAGACCGGCGCCTACTTCGACCGCCCCGACCTGGTGGACGCCGCCATCGCCGCCGCCGACCTCCTCGTACGGCTGCATCTGGACGAGAAGGCGCGGCTCGCGCGGACCAGCAAGGACGGGCGAGTGGGGGCCAACTCGGGGGTGCTGGAGGACTACGCGGACGTCGCCGAGGGGTTCCTGGCGCTGGCGTCGGTCACAGGGGAGGGGGTGTGGCTGGAGTTCGCCGGGTTCCTGCTCGACCATGTGCTCGCCCGGTTCGTGGACGAGGAGTCCGGGGCGCTCTACGACACGGCCGTGGACGCGGAGAAGCTGATCCGGCGCCCGCAGGATCCGACCGACAACGCCACGCCGTCCGGGTGGAGCGCGGCGGCGGGAGCGCTGCTGAGCTATGCCGCGCACACCGGCTCCGAGCCCCATCGGAGCGCCGCCGAGCGGGCGTTGGGCGTGGTGAAGGCGCTGGGGCCGCGTGCGCCGAGGTTCATCGGGTGGGGGCTCGCGACCGCCGAGGCGCTGCTCGACGGGCCGCGCGAGGTGGCGGTCGTCGGACCCGAGGGGCACCCGGGGACGGCGGAGTTGCATCGGGCGGCGCTGCTGGGGACCGCGCCGGGTGCGGTGGTGGCCGTCGGGCCCGCGGGCGGTGACGAGCTGCCGCTGCTGGCCGACCGTCCGCTCGTCGGCGGTGAACCGACCGCGTATGTCTGCCGTAATTTCACATGTGATGCTCCGACGACCGATATCGACCGGTTGCGTTCGACCCTCGGAACGGCTTCGTCCGGCTGAAAGTCGCCGGTCAGGGACCGGGGCAAGGGTGCACAACTGACCGGAAACGGCATGGTGTGTGGACACGTCCGATTAGATGTTCTACCGAACGGAAACACGCTTTTTATCGGAAGGGTCCCCAGGGTTCACAGTTTCCCCCTAGTCTCTCCACAGTGACGCGTCGGGAGTAACTCCCGCCGCGACAGGGGGTATTGGGATCCGGGGGGATCTATTTTGCTGACGTCTGTCTTCATAGCCGTCGTCTCGCTTGCCTTGTTCTGGATGGCGGCTTTCACCTTGTGGTGGCAGATGCACGCGTGGCGAACGCCCGAAGTGCTGGCCTCCACCCGCTTCAGCAGACCGGACGGCGACGAGCATGTGTCGTTCTCACTGCTGCTGCCGGCACGCCATGAACAGGCCGTGCTGGACCACACCATCCAACGACTGCTCGAATCCAGCCACGACGACTTCGAGATCATCGTGATCGTCGGGCACGACGACCCGGAGACCACCGAGGTGGCCCGCGCCGCCGAGGAGCGCGATCCGAGGGTCCGCGTGGTGGTCGACCACCACGAGAAGAAGAACAAGCCGAAGGCCATGAACACGGCGCTGCCGCACTGCCGCGGCGATGTCGTCGGGGTCTTCGACGCCGAGGACCAGGTCCATCCCGAGCTGCTCACCCATGTCGACCACGCCTTCCGCACCACCGGCGCGGACGTCGTCCAGGGCGGAGTGCAGCTGATCAACTTCCACTCCAGCTGGTACAGCCTGCGCAACTGCCTGGAGTACTTCTTCTGGTTCCGGTCCCGGCTGCATCTGCACGCCCAGAAGGGGTTCATCCCGCTCGGCGGGAACACCGTCTTCGTCCGCACCGACGTCCTGCGCACGGCCGACGGCTGGGACCCCAACTGCCTCGCCGAGGACTGCGACCTGGGCGTACGCCTGTCCAGCGTCGGCAAGAAGGTCGTCGTCGCCTACGACTCCGACATGGTGACCCGGGAGGAGACCCCCGGCAGCCTGATGTCCCTGATGAAGCAGCGCACCCGCTGGAACCAGGGCTTCCTCCAGGTCTACCGGAAGAAGGACTGGAAGCAACTGCCCGGCTTGCGGCAGCGGTTGCTGGCCCGCTACACCCTGATGACGCCGTATCTCCAGGCGATCTCCGGCGTGATCATCCCGCTCAACGTGGCCATCGCGCTCTTCCTCGACGTCCCCGTCGGCGTCGCCTTCATCACCTTCCTGCCGGCCGTCACCGCCCTCGTCACCTTCGTGTTCGAGCTGGTCGGACTGCACGACTTCGGCAAGCAGTACGGCCTGCGCGTCAGGTTCGTGCACTACGCCAAGCTCGTCGTGGGCGGCCCCTTCTATCAGGTGCTCCTCGCCTTCGCCGCCGTGCGCGCCGTCTGGCGTGAGCAACGCGGCCGCAACGACTGGGAGTTGACCAGTCACGTCGGCGCACATCTCGCGAACGTGAACCGAGAGGACGTTCCTGCGTGACCTCCACCCTTCCCGCGGCGACCAAGACGGAAGTCAAGGTCCCCGCGCAGCGGACAGCTGTGCCCGCGACCGGTTCGACCGGTCGAACAATCATGTCCCCTGTCACTCCGCCGACACCGAGCCGGCTGCGCGGATCGCGCCCCGACCTGCTGCTCTGCGGTCTCCTCCTTGTCGCGATCATGATCGTGCAGGGCTGGAACATCGCCGACTACCCGACCCTCAGCGACGACGAGGGCACCTACCTCGCCCAGGCCTGGGCCGTGCAGGAGGGCAGGGGACTCGCCCACTACACCTACTGGTACGACCACCCGCCGCTCGGCTGGATCCAGCTCGCCGTACTCACCTGGATCCCCGCCCAGCTCACCCCCGAGTCGATGACCGTCGGTTCGATGCGCGCGGTGATGCTGCTGATCAGCGCGATCAGCGCCGTCCTCGTCTACGTCCTCGGCCGCCGTCTCTCCCTGCCCCGCTGGGCCGCCGGCCTCGGCATGGCCCTCTTCGGGCTGTCGCCGCTGTCGGTGGTGCTCCAGCGGGAGATCTTCCTCGACAACATCGCGGTGATGTGGACGCTCCTCGCGTTCTGCCTCGCCGCCTCACCGAGCCGTCACCTCTGGCACCACTTCGGCGCCGGCCTCGCCGCCGCCGCGGCCGTGCTCACCAAGGAGACGATGCTCCTCGTCCTGCCCGCCGTGCTGCTCACCATGTGGCGGCACAGCCACCGCGACACCCGGAAGTTCGCCCTCACCGGCGCCCTCACCGCCTGCGTCCTGATCGGCGTCTCGTACCCGCTGTTCGCCCTGCTCAAGGGCGAGTTGCTGCCCGGCGCCGGGCATGTGTCGCTGTGGGACGGCATCGTCTACCAGATGAGCCGCCCCGGCTCCGGCTTCATCCTCACCGAGGGCACCGGCTCGTACGGCGTCCTGCAGTCCTGGCTCTACTACGACCGGGTGCTGCCGCTCGGCGGGCTCGCGGGCGCGCTGCTCCTGCTGGTGACCTGGCGCTGGTCGGTGACCGCGCGCGCCCTCGCCGGACCCGCGCTCGCCGTCGCGATACTCGCCGCGATGGCCCTGCGCCCCGGCTATCTGCCCGCCATGTACGTCCTCCAGGCGCTGCCCTTCCTCGCCCTCGTCCTCGCGGGCGGCACGGCCAGCGTCACCCACGGAGTGCTGCGCCGGTGGCGGAGCACGACCGAGAAGCGGGCCCTGACCTGGGCCCGGCACGGCGTGGCCGTCGCCCTGGCCGCCGCCGCGGCGGTGTACGTCGTGCCCCGCTGGTACGACGGCAACCACACCGCGATGACCTTCAACGCCAACGCGCCCTACCAGCAGGCCGCGAAGTGGCTCGGCAGTGAGATCGAGGACCCGGCGGGCACCCGGGTCCTCGTCGACGACGCGCTCTGGCTCGACCTCGTCCACGAGGGCTACAAGCCCGGACTCGGCGTCATCTGGTTCTACAAGGCCGACCTCGACCCGGCGGTGACGAAGACGATGCCACGCGGCTGGCGCGACCTCGACTACGTGGTCGCCTCCCCGACCGTACGGCGTGACGCGGTCGACCTGCCCAACGTCAAGGGCGCGATCGAGAACTCGACACCGGTCGCCACCTTCGGCACCGGCGAGGACCGCATCGAGATCCGCGAGATCGAGGCCGCTGGAGGCGACCGATGAACAGCGGAAGTCATGAGTCCACCGCGCCCGGGAAACTCGGCGATCCGGCCGCGCGCGGGGCGGAGGTCCCGGAACCCGGGGCCGTCACCATCGTCGTACCGACCTTCAACGAGTCCGCCAACGTACGGGAGTTGCTGCACCGGATCACCGAGACCGTCCCCGGGCGGCTGCCCTGCGAGGTCGTCTTCGTGGACGACTCCACCGACGACACCCCCGAGGTGATCGACAAGGCCGCGCAGGACTGCCCGTTCCCGGTGACCGTGCTGCACCGCGACGAACCCGTCGGCGGACTCGGCGGCGCGGTGGTCGAGGGCATCAAGGCCGCCACCTCCGACTGGATCGTCGTCATGGACGGCGACCTCCAGCACCCGCCGTCCCTCGTACCGGACCTGGTGGCGACCGGGGAGCGGTCGGCGGCGGGTCTGGTGGTCGCCTCCCGCTACATCAAGGGCGGCAGCCGCGCCGGACTCGCGGGCAGCTACCGGGTCGCCGTCTCACGCGGCGCGACCTGGCTCACCAAGTCCCTCTTCCCACGCCGGCTGCACGGCATCAGCGACCCGATGAGCGGCTTCTTCGCGATCCGCCGCAGCGCGGTCACCGCCGAGATCCTCCAGCCGCTCGGCTACAAGATCCTCCTCGAACTCGCCGTGCGCAGCCGCCCCCGGCGGGTCACGGAGGTGCCCTTCGTCTTCCAGGACCGGTACGCCGGCGAGTCCAAGTCGACCGCGCAGGAGGGCCTCAGGTTCCTGCGCCACCTCGTCGGACTGCGCACCGCGTCACCGCTGGCCCGCATGATGGTCTTCGGGCTGATCGGTGTCACCGGCTTCCTGCCGAACCTCGCGGGCCTGTACGCCCTCACCTCGGCCGGGATGCACTACGTCCCCGCCGAGATCCTCGCCAACCAGCTCGGGGTGCTCTGGAACTTCTTCCTCATCGAGCACCTCTGCTTCCGCGAGCGGCGCCAGTACCGCAAGGGTTGGGACCGCGTCGGCCGGTTCGCGTTGCTCGCCAACGCCGACCTGGTGCTGCGTATCCCGCTGATCGCCCTGTTCGTGGGCGAGTTCGGGATGGGCGCGCTGCCCGCGACCGCGCTCGCCCTGGTGACGACGTTCGTCCTGCGCTTCGTCGGGACCGAGGCGCTCGTCTATCTGCCCCGCACCAAGTCCCGCCGCGGGGAGCGCGGCGCGGAGAAGGGCGAGGCGAGGAAGGCAGCCGAGCAGGCAGCCGAACCGGCAAGGAGAGCCGCGTGAAGAACCACCTGATCAACCGCCTGACGGTCTGGGCAGGCCCCAGACCGAGACCCGGAGCGAGCCTCGGAGCGAGACCGAGACCGAGGGTCAGGCGCAGAACCGCCCTGCTGGCGGTCGGAGCCCTCGCCTCCGGCCTCCTCCTGGTCTCACCCCAGCCCGCGTCCGCCGCCAACCTCATCCAGAACCCCGGCTTCGAGACGGCCGGCGGTGACGACATGCCGTACTGCTGGGAGAAGTCGGGCTGGGGCGACAACGACTTCACCTTCACCACCACGTCCGACGCCCACACCGGCTCCAAGGCCATGAAGGTCGAGCTGACCCGCCGGGTCTCCGGCGACCGCAAGGCCCTGATCACCGAGTCGGCGGCCTGCGCGCCGTCGGTCGCGGTGGGCAAGCAGTACGACCTGTCCCTCTGGTACAAGTCGACGACCCCGGACACGTCCGTCACTGTCTTCCGGCACGACACCACGGCGGGCTGGCAGTACTGGACCGACCTCAAGACGCTGGAGATGGCCGGGAGTTGGACCGAGGCGACGGTCCGCACCCCCGAGATCCCGGCGGGCACCGACCGGATCACCTGGGGCGCCTCCGTCTACGGCACCGGCTCCCTCACCACCGACGACTACACGATGGACGTGGTCGCCGATCCCGTCCCCGAACCCGACTGCACGGGCACGGCGGACGAGTGCCTGAACGGCCGCTGGGACGTGCTGCCCACCCAGAACCCCGTCCGCTCCATGCACTCCGTCGTCCTCAACAACGGCAAGGTGCTGCTGATCGCCGGCTCCGGCAACAGCGAGCAGATGTTCGAGGCGGGCACGTTCACCTCGGCCGTGTACGACCCGGTGAACGGCACGTACAAGCAGATCCCCACGCCGGACGACATGTTCTGCGCGGGCCATGTCCAGCTGGACGACGGCCGGGTCCTCGTCATGAGCGGCAACAAGGCGTACCCGGCGGCCGACGGCTCGCACGGCTACGAGGGCTACAAGGACTCGTACATCTTCGACCCGGTGACCGAGACGTACGGCAAGACCAACGACATGAACGACGGCCACTGGTACCCGTCGGCGACGATCCTCGGCAACGGTGACGTCATCTCGTTCGGCGGTCTGCGCGAGGACTCCACGGGTTCGGTGACGGCCGAGCTGTGGTCGGACGCCGAGCAGCGGTGGCAGCCGCTGTGGAAGGTCAACCAGACCTGGTCGTACTGGGGTCTGTACCCGTCGATGATCCTGATGCAGGACGGCCGCCTCTTCTACTCCGGCAGCCATGTCTTCGGCAACAACATCCCCGGCACGGGTTCGGCTATCTACGACTACGACGCCAACACGGTCACGCAGATCCCGGGCCTGCAGAACAAGGACCAGCGCGACCAGTCCGCGAGCGTGCTGCTGCCGCCCGCCCAGGACCAGAAGGTCCTGACGATCGGCGGCGGCAACATCGAGTCCAACCCCGAGGCGAACCGCCTCACCGACGTCATCGACCTCAAGGCCGCGAACCCGGCGTACGTCGCCGGCCCGCCGATCCCGCAGGGCACGGTGGACCTGGGCAACGGGAAGGTCGCCCAGACCGGGAACCAGGGCAAGATGTACGTCTCCGCGGTGCTGCTGCCCGACGGCAAGGTCCTGGAGACCGGCGGCGCCCTGCACAACCGCGCCGACCCGGTGTACGAGACGTCGCTCTACGACCCGGCGACGAACACGTTCGACCCGGTGGCGACGGACCCGGAGGAGCGCGGCTACCACTCCTCGGCGTTCCTGCTCCCCGACGGCCGTGTCATGACCACGGGCGACAACCCGGGCAACGGCTCCTGGAACCACGACGTGTCGATCTACACCCCGCCGTATCTGCTGAAGGGCGCGCGTCCTGACATCACCTCGGTGATCGACAAGGAGTGGGTGTACGGCGACACGCAACGCATCACGGTGGACCGCCCGATCGCGAAGGCGGAACTGATCCGCCCCGCGGCCGTGACCCACTCCTCCGACCCCAACCAGCGCTTCGTGGACCTGCCGTTGTCGGTCGACGGCAACAACGTCGACCTGAATGTGACGAGCAACCCCAACCTGGCCCCGCCCGGCTGGTACATGCTCTTCGCGGTCGACGCCAACGGCATCCCGTCGGTGGCGGAATGGGTCCACCTCCAGGGCCCCTCCGCCCTCGCCGAAGCCTCCGGCGAGGCCCCCTCGGCCCACGTCCACGAGTTCGCCGAGTCCCCGAAGGGCAAGACCACGGGCCCGGCGAAGAAGACCAAGTCGAAGAAGGTCAGCCCGACGATCTCCGGCTGCGACCGCCACTACGGCACGGCCAACGTCTGCGTCCCGACGGCCTTCCCGGCGGAGGTCAAGAACACGACCGCTGCCCGCTGCGAGTGGCTGAAGGAGAACGACTACGGCCGCCTGAAGGTCAACGGCAAGGACGACCCGCTGAAGCTGGACCGGGACCGCGATGGTGTGGCTTGCGGGAAAGGGGATGTGAGGCGCGGCTGACGCCTGCGACGCCTGCGGGTGGGCGCGCTTGATGTGCGCTTGGTGTGCGCTTGATGTGGCCCCGTATCCGGTGGTTGTCCGCCGGGTGCGGGGCTGTGTCGGTCACGCGCGCCCGACGATGCGCGCGACGCTGGGCGAGGCTTGAACGGGCCGGCGACAGTCAGGCGCGTTCGGGGGCGGAGGCTGGCTGTCGAGGGCGCGGCAGAGGGCGGCGTGCAGGTGCTCGGCTTCGGCGAGGGTGAGGGTCAGCTCGGTGTCCGCCGGGTCTCCGCCGGTACGAGTCACCCGTAGCGGTACGGCGAGACGGTCGTCGCCGGTACGCCGTACCGGCCGCTCGGGGGTGCGCTCGATGGTCCAGCTCATGGCGTTGCCTCGCCCTTCCCGATGCGGCCGATGCGGGCGAGGCGGTACGTGCCCCACAGCTGCCGCCCTTCACCGCACCCGTCCTGGGCCTTGGGGCGGCCCTTGCAGCCATGGGCGCACTTGCGGGTGTGCTCGAACCAGAGCCGGTAGGCGCGAAGCATGGGGATCTCGACGCGCCGGGCGACGGCCTGGACCTGTCCCTGTTCCCGTTCCCGTCCCGGTCCCCGTCCCGGTCCCCGTCCCGGTCCCTGTCCCTGTTCTCCGGTCATCAGCTCGCCTCCGCGAACTTCGGTGCCTGCCTGACCTGTTGGCGTACCTCGGGAGTCAGGATGTACGCGCCGACGAGGGTGCTGGCGATGTCCTCGGCGGTGATGTCCGGCAGTTCGGTGCGGGGCCACGGACATCGGGTTCGCGTTCGGCCCCTGCGACGCCGAGCGCTGGCGAGGAAGGCGGCCCACATCTCGGGGGAGGGGTGGGGGAGGGTCAGGTCTGGGGCGGGGGTCGGTGCGGTGTCGGATTCGTGGGCCGCGCCGTCGTCTTCAGGCTGAGGCGTCCTGAAGATTACGGCCCTCACCCGTACGAGTGCCCGTGAGAGAAGGTGCATCGTCGGTCTCCTTGTCAGGTCGGATCGGCCATGCCCCGGGACCGAGCGGGCGATTGCCGGGGTCTGCCATGCCCGTTGCGGGCGGGACGGCGGCCCAAGAAAGAGACTGGACCGGTGGACCGGTCCAGTCAAGCGAAACGCCAGTTTCCCTACCTCATGGGGTAGTTGTCGACCTGCTCGAACACATGAGAGGCCGTCACGCCTTCTTCGCAGACGAGCGGTCGATGGTCCTGGTCAAAGGCCACGTGCAGTACGACGGCGACCGCGGCCGGCTGCTCCACTTCGAGCAACCGGGCCTCATCGCTGTCGGCCAGCCGCACCGTCGTCGTGTCAGTCCCCTCCACCGGGATACGGCCTGTCTCGCGCCGCACGTAGTGCGTGGTCCCCTCGGCGATGGGCCCCTTCAGAGCCAGACGCGGGGCGGCGTCGGCAATGGCTGCCGGAAACCAGGCAGTCACGAGCGTGTGAGGGGAGCCGTCGTCGAGCAACACGAGCCGGATTCTCCGCAGCGCTTCCTCGCCCGACTCCAATTCCAGCGCAGCCGCGACGTGGGGCGGCGGCACCGTACGGTCGGGGACACCGACGCGCCGGTACGGGGCGCCACCTGTGACTCGGGTGGAGTCGGCCCGGCGGCCACCGGCGGGCCGGGCGACGGGGGTCTCGGCGACGACGAACCCAGCACCCTGCCGAGCACTGACAAGACCGTCGTTGCGCAGAACGTCGTACGCCTTGACGACGGTGGCTCTGGACACGCCCCACTGCTCGGCCAGATCACGGCCGGACGGAAGCAAGTCCCCGGGGTCGAACTCGCCGTTCGCGATCCGAGTGCGTAGATCCTCGGCGATCTGCTCGTACTTCAGCTGCGGCATGGGTCTCGTATCCGATCACTGGACTGGTCCACCGGTTCGCCACCAGAATGCCCGTATGACAAGCCCTGAGGTAGTGCCGGAGATCGTGAGGTTCTACACGGAGACGATCGACGAGTCCGACCGGCTGTCCACGACGGCGGACGGACACCTGGAACTGATCCGCACCCAGGAGTTGCTACGCCGCCATCTGCCGCCCCCGCCCGCCCGCATCCTCGACGTCGGCGGCGGCCCCGGCGCGCACGCCCGCTGGCTGGTGGCCGACGGCTACGAAGTCCACGTCATCGACCCGATCCCCCGTCACTTGCCCCAGGCCGAACGGGTGGGTGCCACAGCGGAGTTGGGTGACGCTCGCCACCTCACAGCCCCGGACGCCTCGTACGACGTCGTCCTCCTCCTCGGCCCCCTGTACCACCTCCCCGACCGCACCGACCGCGACCGGGCCCTCGCCGAAGCCCACCGCGTCCTCAATCCGGGAGGCCTCCTCGCAGCGGCCGGCATCAACCGCTACGCCTCCCTCTTCGAACACACCGCCTTCGCCCACCTCCACAAGGAGCCCCTGCGCGACAGCATCACCAACATCCTCGCCACCCAGATCCACGACGGCAAAAGGGCATTCACGAAGGCGTACTTCCACAGCGGCGCCCAACTGCTCGAAGAGGCGGTCACTGCCGGGTTCGCCACCACCCAGGTCTACGGTGTCGAGGGACCGGCTTGGTCTCTCCTGGCCGCCACCGAACGTCACACTGGTGAGTCCCTTGCCGACTCCCCTTTGTTCGAGTCGGTCCTGACGGCAGCGCGGCTGGCGGAGCCGCACCCGGAGCTACTGGCAGCGAGTTCCCATCTGTTGGTGGTCGGCCATCGGGCTGTGTATCCAGCGACCTGCCACACAGACGTGAATGGGAGCTCGTCGTGGCGAGCGGGGCATCATTGACCTGGAGCGACACGGCCAAATGCCGTGCTCCGTACTGGCTCAGCTCGTTATGGCTGTCCAAGCAGGGCGTGACCCAAGCTCGGTGGCAGAAGTTAGCAGTTCATAACTACCGTGCCGCATTGCAGAGTTCCTCTGCATTTGGGCAGTTCACATGACACGCTTACGTTGCAAAGCGGTGAGCGAATCAAGGGAAGGTGACCCGCTCAATGATCGATCACCCTAGCCCGACCATCAGTGTCCTCACTCTGTGCGCAGCAATCGGAGCTTTCGCTGCCTGCGTCGTGGCGCTCAGAACAGCTTCGCGTAGTGCGAAATCCGCCCGCCAGGCGGCGGAGGTGGCTCAAGCGGCGCTTCAGGTTGCGCAGGTGTCCAACTCGAAGTCGGCCATCCGTGGACGCAAGGACCTTCAGAAGGACCTTCAGGACGTGGAGTGAGGGATCGGCACGTAACCCTGAGCTTTGCCCAGCGTTGTACTGGGTGTGAGCACATCTGCCAACGACGTCACTGCGGTCGCCACTGTGGCGGCAGTCATTGTGGCGTGCATCGCCATCTGGTACACGCGTCGACAGGCCAAGTACACGAAACGCGCTCTTGAGTTGACGGAACTCGCGCGGCGCATTGTCGAAGTGGAGTCCATGGGCGGGGAGGAGTACGTATTGCGCAACGTTAGTGGCGAAACGTTGCGCGAGCTTTCGTTGCTGTCTGAAAACCTACCTGGACCGGTGGTTCCTGATCTCATCCGTCGAACATTGCTGCCGGGTGAGGGGGTACGTTTTTCCATTCAAGGAGTATCCGCGTCGAACTATCCGTTCCAGGTTTGGGTGACGGTTGCGGACTCATCCAAAATGGCCGTGGCCTGTCCACGTCCGACCTGACGGGCATGCAGTTCGGCTTGGAGAAGCGGCTATTGCGGGGAGTGCACGGGGCTTGAGACGCGGTTCGTAGGTGTCAGCACAACTACAGCAGCCAGCCCCGCATCACCTCGTACGCATTCTCAGCGCCTCCCGCACGATCGCCTCCAGCTGTTCGTGGTGGGCGCCTTTCCAGTACGCCCGGCCGCAGTCGCCGCACTGTGCGAACACGTCGTACGACCGCTCCGTCCCGCCCTCCAAGCGGTCCGCGACCTCTTCCTTCGTCGCCGGCCTGAGGGGGCCGTTGCAGGCGGTGCAGCGGGTCCAGGGGTGGAGGGCGGGGGCGAATCGGGCGAGGACGTCTCGGAGTTGTTCCGATGGGTGTGTGCTGTAGATGTAGGCGCCCGCCCACAGTTCCCGTCGGCGCAGCAGGCCTCGGTCGCGGCTGAGCATTACCCGTTGTTCGGTGGCGGAGAGCGTTGCCAGGGCCGGGTCGCCGAGGTCGGTGGACTCGTAGGCCGCGTCGACGCCCAGGAGGCGTAGGCGGCGGGCCAGGGTGCCCAGGTGGACGTCGAGGAGGAAGCGGAGAGGGGCGCCGGGGATGTGTTGGGGGCGGGGCATCGGACGTACGGTCACCGACTCGCCGTTCGTCGGGATGTGAGAGACCCGGACCTCGCGGCCGTCCACCAGCAGCGCGCCCACCTCCGTCAGAGGGACGCCCAGGGACTCCACGACGTGGCCCAGTGTCGAGACGCCGTCCGTGGCCAGGGGGGTCGTGCGGCCTCGGCGGGTGTGGGGGACGAACAGGGCCAGTTCGGGGGCGACTTCGATGTGGATCTCGACGGGTTTCACCTGGTCAGGATGGCATGGGGGAGGCGGGCGGGCTCAGGGGTTTTCCGGGGTGAGGCCCTGTTGGAGGGTGGTCAGGGTGCGGTCGACGAGGGTGGTCAGGTCGTCGCGGTGGTCGTTCTCCGCCCAGTACAGGGATGTCTCCATCAGGCCGCCCATCAGGGACATCGCCCAGACCCGGACCTCCAGGCTGTCCGGGTCGCGGCCGGTGCGTTCGGCGATCGCCGTGCAGAGCATGCGGCCGGTGACCGACATGCTCTCCATCATGCGGGAGCGGACGGCCGGGACCTGGACCATCAGATGGGTCCGCAGGCGGGCCACCTCCATGTCCTCCTCGACGCCCGTGCGGACGGCCTCGCGCATGACGTGGCGGATGCTGTCCGGCCAGGGTTCGTCCGCCGGGCGGGACCGCAGTTCCTCCAGGAGGATCGGGTCGTACTCGTCGGTGAGGACGATGTCCTCCTTGGTCGGGAAGTAGCGGAAGACGGTCGACGGGGACACCTCCGCCCGGTCGGCGATCTGCTCGATCGTCGTGGCGTCGTAGCCCTGCTCCCGGACCAGCGCGTAGGTCGCGGCGCGGATCGCCTCGCGCGTCTTGATCTTCTTCCGCTCCCGCAGTCCCAGCGGAGAGGGGGAGGAAGAGGGGGAGGAAGAGGGGGAGGAAGAGGGGGAGGAAGAGGGGGAGGGGGAGGGGGAGGGGGAAGAGTTGGTGGGGGTGGTGGGGTGTGCGGCCGTCATGGGGTCATTGTCGGGCATCGGCCGGGGAGGTGGCCAGGTCAGGGCCCGTGCTCCGCCCGCTTCCGGCGCCGCCCTCGCCACCCGTGTCCCCGTCCGTCGGCGCGCTCGGCAGGAACGCCGCCGCCAGTAGTGCCGCCACCAGGGACGCGCCGCCGCAGACCAGCAGGACCACGCCCATGCCGTGGACGTACGAGGAGTTCGCGGAGGTGAGGAGGGCGTCCGCGCCCGTGCGTTCGGCGATCAGGTGTGCCGCCACCACCGAGTCCCCGGCGGTGTCGGCCGCCGCCTTCGGCAGGCCGGTGACGTCGAGGCGGTCCCGGAGCACGCCCGCGAGCAGGCTGCCGAGCAGGGCGATGCCGATCGCGCTGCCCACCTGGCGCAGCGTCATCAGCAGCCCCGAGCCGCTGCCGGCCCGGTCCGTGGGCAGGGTGCCCAGCGCGTCGGACATCGCGGGCACGATCGCCAGCCCGAACCCGGCCCCGGCCAGCGACAGCCACAGCGCCGTGAAGCCGTAGCCGGAGTCGACCGTCGTACGGCTGCCGAGGAGCGCGGCGAAGGCCAGCACCACCAGGCCCGCGCTCACCACCGACCGGGCGCCGAGCCGTGCGACGAGTGGCTGCGCGGTCCGCGCGCCGACCAGCAGGCCGCCCATCAGCGGCAGGAGTCGTACGCCTGTGCCCAGGGCGTCGTGGCCGAGGACGGCCTGGAGGTAGGGCGGCAGGACGAAGAGCAGGCCGGACAGGACGAACATGACGAGGGTCGCGGCGAGGGTGTTGAAGAGGAAGCCGCGCTGGGCCAGCAGGCCCATGTCGAGCATGGGACGCGCGGACCGTCGTTCGCGGAGCACCAGCGCGGTGATGAGTACACCGGCCGCCGCGAACATGGCCAGGACCAGCGGGTCGGCCCAGCCTCGGGTGGGCGCCTCGATGATCGCGTAGATGAGGGAGCCGAGGCCCGCCGCGGTGAGCGCGGTGGAGACGGCGTCGACGCGGGGGGAGGCGGGGTCGCGGGTCTCGGGGAGGAGGAAGACGCAGGCGGCGATGCCGAGGGCCGCCATCGGCACGTTGATCAGGAACACCGAGCCCCACCAGTAGTGGTTGAGGAGCCAGCCGCCGATGATCGGGCCGAGCGGCAGGCCCAGCATGGAGCCCGCCGAGACGATGCCGACCGCCTTGGTGCGCTCGGCCGGGGTGAAGAGCGAGGGCAGGACGGAGAGGGCCAGAGGGGTGACCAGCGCGGCGCCTATCCCCATGACGGCGCGGGCCGCGACCACCGCGTTCACGTCCCCGGCCAGCGCGCCCACGACCGAGCCGGCCAGGAAGATCCCCAGCCCGACGATCAGCATCAGCCGCCTGCCGAAGCGGTCGCCGAGCAGTCCGGCCGGGAGCATCAGCGCCGCGAAGACGACGATGTACGCGTCCGCCATCCACTGCTGCTCACCGGTGGTGGCGCCCAGTTCCCCGGCCATGGTCGGCAGCGCCACGTTGAGGATCGTCATGTCGAAGCCGAGCGTCAGCATGCTCGCGACGAGGGCGCCGAGGGCCCACCAGCGGCGGGGGTCGGGCCGGGCCTGTGAAGGGTCGACAGCAGTACTAGTGACAGTGTCCATGAAATGAGAGTAGCTCTCAAAAGGTGGTGAATGTCAATTGTGAGGGTCGATCGATTCCGTGGGCGGGGGCGGGGCGGGGCGGAGGCGGGTACGCGAAAGTGGCCGCGGCTTGATAGCCACGGCCACTTCGTGAGGCGCTGCGTCGGGTCGCCCCGGGGGTTCCGGTCGTCCTGGGGGTTCCGGTCGTCCCGGAGGGTTACGCGTGCTGGTACGCCACCATCGAGATCCCCACGTAGTGCACGACGAACGCGGCGAGGGTGAAGGAGTGGAAGACCTCGTGGAAGCCGAACCAGCGCGGTGACGGATCGGGGCGCTTGAGGCCGTAGATGACGCCGCCGACGCTGTAGAGGAGACCGCCGACGATCACCAGGACGAGGACGGCGATGCCGCCGGTGCGCATGAAGTCGGGCAGGAAGAAGACGGCCGCCCAGCCCATCGCGATGTAGCAGGGGGTGTAGAGCCAGCGCGGCGCGCCGACCCAGAAGACCCGGAAGGCGATACCGGCGACCGCCGCTCCCCAGATGCCCCAGAGCAGCCACTGACCCTTGGCGCCCGGCAGGAGCAGCATGGTGAGCGGGGTGTAGGAGCCCGCGATGATCAGGAAGATATTGGCGTGATCCAGTCGGCGCAGGATGCCGTCCATGCGCGGCGTCCAGGTGCCCCGGTGGTACAGCGCGCTCACACCGAACAGCAGGCAGGCCGTGAGGGCGAAGATCCCGCAGGCGATACGTCCGCGGGTGGAGTCCGCGAGGGCGGTGAGCACCAGGCCGGCCACGAGAACGGCCGGGAACATGCCGAGATGCAGCCAGCCCCGGAGTTTGGGCTTGATCTCGTCAGTGATCTGGTGGATCTCATCGGTGATCTGGTGGGCGATCTGATGAGGCAGGGATCGCGTGTCGGAATCGCGGCCGTCGGCCGGCGTCTCCGTGTGTGCATCGGGGACGGGCGCTGTCATGCCTTGCATCGTACCTACGGAGCCGTAACTTACGGGACCGTGCGGGCTGTTCGCGCTCCCACAAGTGGCCATCCTCTCACGCGGGGCTCGCGGGCGGATGCCGACGGCGTTGTTCGCGCGCACATCCGGATACCCGCGGTGAAGCGGTGGTGACGGAAGGAGGGCGGAAGGAGGGCGGAAGGAGGGCGGAAGGAGGGCGGAAGGAAGGCGGAAGGAAGGCGGAAGCAAACCTGCCGGGTGAAAACCGGTGAGTGGCGATGGTCACGATGCTCACGTGTGAGGCCCTCTGGACATATGGGCACTCCCGTCGGATGATCAAATGAGTGCGGTCGGCACCGGATGAGCGCCCATAGATCGATTCCGTGATCGAATCCGTGAAGCATCCGGGTCGCAGCCCCCACGGGGCCTCCAACATAAAATCCCTCATTTAGGAGCAATCGTGGCGCGCGACATCGCGGCTCCCCCTTCAACCGTCCCGACCACCCACCGAGAACTCGTGGCGTGGGTGAACGAGATCGCCGAACTGACCGAGCCGGACAACGTGGTCTGGTGCGATGGATCCGAGGCCGAGTACGAGCGCCTGTGCGGGGAGCTCGTCGAGAAGGGCACCTTCCGGAAGCTCGACCCGATCAAGCGCCCGAACTCCTACTACGCCGCGTCCGACCCGACCGATGTCGCCCGGGTCGAGGACCGCACCTTCATCTGCTCGGAGAAGGAGGAGGACGCGGGCCCCACCAACCACTGGAAGGCCCCCGCGGAGATGCGGGAGATCTTCCAGGGCGAGGACGGCGAGAAGGGCGGCCTGTTCCGCGGGTCGATGCGCGGGCGCACGATGTACGTCGTGCCGTTCTGCATGGGCCCGCTCGGCTCGCCGCTCTCCGCCATCGGCGTCGAGATCACGGACTCCGCGTACGTCGCCGTCTCCATGCGCACGATGACCCGTATGGGACAGCCGGTGCTGGACGAACTCGGCTCCGAGGGCTTCTTCGTGAAGGCCGTGCACACGCTGGGTGCGCCCCTCGCCGAGGGCGAGGCGGACGTCCCGTGGCCGTGCAACTCCACCAAGTACATCTCCCACTTCCCCGAGAGCCGCGAGATCTGGTCGTACGGCTCCGGGTACGGCGGCAACGCGCTGCTCGGCAAGAAGTGCTACGCGCTGCGGATCGCGTCGGTCATGGCGCGCGACGAGGGCTGGCTCGCCGAGCACATGCTGATCCTCAAACTGACGCCGCCGCAGGGCGAGTCGAAGTACGTGGCGGCGGCCTTCCCGTCGGCCTGCGGCAAGACGAACCTCGCGATGCTGGAGCCGACGATCTCCGGCTGGACCGTCGAGACCATCGGCGACGACATCGCGTGGATGCGCTTCGGCGAGGACGGACAGCTCTACGCCATCAATCCCGAGGCCGGGTTCTTCGGTGTCGCGCCCGGCACCGGTGAGCACACCAACGCCAACGCGATGAAGACGCTGTGGGGCAACTCCGTCTTCACCAACGTGGCGCTGACGGACGACGGCGACGTGTGGTGGGAGGGGATGACGGAGGAGACTCCGGCGCACCTCACCGACTGGAAGGGCAACGACTGGACGCCGTCGTCCTCGGACACGCCCGCCGCCCACCCCAACGCCCGCTTCACGGTGCCCGCGTCGCAGTGCCCGATCATCGCGCCCGAGTGGGAGAACCCCAAGGGGGTGCCGATCTCGGCGATCCTGTTCGGCGGGCGTCGCGCCACGGCCGTACCGCTGGTGACCGAGTCCTTCGACTGGAACCACGGGGTGTTCCTGGGCGCGAACGTGGCGTCCGAGAAGACCGCGGCGGCCGAGGGCAAGGTCGGTGAGCTGCGCCGCGACCCGTTCGCGATGCTGCCCTTCTGCGGCTACAACATGGGCGACTACATGGGCCACTGGGTCGATGTCGCCAAGGGCAAGGACCAGGCGAAGCTGCCGAAGATCTACTACGTCAACTGGTTCCGGAAGAACGACGCGGGCAAGTTCGTGTGGCCCGGGTTCGGCGAGAACAGCCGGGTCCTGAAGTGGATCGTGGACCGGCTGGACGGCAAGGCGGACGGGGTGGAGACGGCGATCGGCATCCTGCCGGCGCCGGGGGCGCTCGACACGGAGGGGCTGGACCTGTCCTCCGCCGACCTCGACTTCCTGCTGACCGTGGACAAGGAGGTGTGGCGGGAGGAGGCGGCGCTTGTTCCCGAACACCTCAACACCTTCGGTGATCACACGCCGAAGGAGCTGTGGGACGAGTACCGGGCGTTGGTGAGTCGCCTGGGCTGACGCCCTGCGTTTGAAGCTCCGCGACCGGCCGGGTATGGGGTTGCCCTGACCAGCGATTTCGCCTTGGCCGGTCGCGGATTTTTTTGTTGCGCCCGAGGGGGTGGGGGTGGGGGTGGAGGTGGAGGTTCGTGGGCGGGTGCGGGTTTGGTGGGGGCTGGTCGCGCAGTTCCTCGCGCCCCTGAAAAAGCGGGCTGCGCCCCTGCTTTTTCGGCCCGAAAGGGCCGTAGGCCCTTAAGGGGCGCGGGGAACTGCGCGAGAAGCCCCCACCAAACCCGCACCCGAAAGCGCACCCCTGGGGGTGGGACGGGTAGGGGCGGAGGGGGCGAAAAGGGCTGCCGGGGAGGGGAATTCGCGGGACACTCGGGACATCCGCACCGAACCCCGAAATGAGGTGAGCGGGGTGCGTACACCCGTAAGTGACCCCCTGAAGATCGGCCCGTACAAGATAGTCGGCCGCCTGGGATCGGGCGGCATGGGCTGGGTCTACCTGGGCCGCTCACCCGCCGGCCGAGAAGTCGCCGTGAAAGTCGCCCGCCCCGAACTCGCCGCCGAACCCGAGTTCCGCGAACGCTTCGCCCGCGAGGTCGCCGCCGCCCGCGTGGTCAGCGGCGCCTACACCGCCGCCGTCGTCGACGCCGACCCCACCGCCGAACTCCCGTGGCTGGCCACGATGTACGTCCCCGGCCCCTCCCTCGCGGAGGCGGTCCGCGCCGACGGCCCCCTCCCCGAGGACCAGGTCCGCCCCCTCGGCGCCGGCCTCGTCGAGGCGTTGCAGGCCATCCACGCCTCCCATGTCGTCCACCGCGACCTCAAGCCGGCGAACGTCCTGCTCGCCCAGGACGGCCCCCGCGTCATCGACTTCGGCATCTCCCGCGTCGACGGCGCCCCCGGGCTCACCCGCGTCGGGGTCGTCGTCGGCACCCCGCCGTTCATGTCGCCCGAGCAGATCCGGGGCGACCGGGTCGGGCCGACGAGCGATGTGTTCTCGCTGGGCGGGGTCCTGGTGTACGCGCTCACCGGCCGCCCACCGCACGGCAGCGGGGAGGGCGTGCGCGTGGAGGTCGTACGGGGAGAGCCCCGGCTCGACGGCGTACCGCCCGGACTGCGGTCCCTCATAGCCCGCTGTCTGGCCAAGCGGCCCGAGGCGCGGCCCCGACTCGCCGACATTCTGGCGGAGTTGGTGGGGCAGACCGTCCGGACCGAGGTGTGGCCGCCGCCGCAGGTGGCCCGGACCATCGAGGTGCGGTACGAGGAGTTGAAGGAGCGGCACCGGAACCGTACGACGAGCGAGTCCGTCCCCTCCTGTCTGCTGCTGCACGCGCAGGCGCTGCTGGACGCCGGGCTGACCGACGCCATGGTCGCGGAGGCGGTGGTCCGTGACGGCGCCTGACTCCTTCCCGGGCCGTGACTCCTTCCCGGGCCGTGATTCGTACCCGGGCCGTGATTCGTACCCGGGCCGTGATTCGTACGCGGGGCGTGACTCGTATCCGGGGGGCAACGCCGAGATCTACGACCTTGGTACGCACTGGCGGCAGTTGGTGCGGAACTGGGTCGCGCGGCGGAACTATCACACGGACCACGACACCGTGTCCGTCTCGCTGCAATTCGATCTGCAGGAGGCGGGGCGGGTGGTCACGGTGAGATTCATGACCACCAAGAAGCTTCTCGTGGCGTTCGCGACGGACGGGAATTATCTGCGGCAGGACCAGCTGGCCATTGCCGCCGCCGCGTCGAACGCGTGGAATACCGAACAATTGAACCCCATGTTGTCCGTGTGGGATGTGCGGGGGCCGCGGCCCTGTCTCGCCGGGGTCTGCGATCTGCCGCTGACGTGTCGGATCACGCAGGCGGATTTCGATGCGTTGGCCAATGATTGGGTGGAGCGGGCGCGGCAGATGTTCAGTCGCTGCCATCAGGTGTTCAAGTTGTAGAAGTGAAAAGCATACTGATCGAAAGTCGGCGTAACTCGCCGTAATTCCATCGGCGGAAATCACCAAACCCTTCCGGCCACCCTGCTGCCTGCTCCACTATTGGATGGGCTTTTTCAGGGCCGCGGGGGCGTGCCTTTCAGGCCACGGGGGGTTGGTGCGATGGGTGCGATCAGGCGTCTGCCGCTTTTGGGCGTGCTGGTGGGGCTGTTGGTCGCGTTGGTTCCGGGGGGCTCCGCCTCGGCCGAGGAGTCGTGCGAGGAGTCTCTCGCGCGATGGCTGGCGTGCTGGACGACGGACGTCGGCGAGGGCAAGCCCTACGTCGTCCTGCTCGACAAGCAGTTGTCGCTGACCGGACCCGAGGGACAGCAGGACAAGCTGCTCAAGGACGGCATGTTCAAGGACCGGTACCGGCTGGTGGTGGAGGTGCCGAAGGGCGGCCGGACGGGCGAGGGCGGTACGGCTCTGCTGGTCCTGGCCGGGGGCCGGATGGTCCACCCCGACGCCCGGATCGACCGGATTCCGCAGTGGACCGTCGACAAGCTGGAGGCCGTGGGGGCCTGCGTACCGCAGACGCTGTGCGAGCAGATCGTCGAGACGGGCGAGCGGAAGCCGCAGCTGACGGGAAGGGACCTCATCAAGGAGAAGGTCGTCGCCGACGCGTCCACCCGCCTCGCCGCCGTGGCGCCCGTCTCGAAGCGCCCGACCCCCACTCCTACCGAACCTCCTAGCGAAAGCGGCGAGCCCGGCAGCGCAGCCGAGACCGCCGGCCCCGAAGCCTCCGAATCCGGATACAGCACCGCCTCCTGGACCGCCTTCTGGATGGCTCTGCTGCTCGCCCTCCTGCTCCTCGCCTTCGTCGTGGTGATCCGGCGGTCCAGGGGCCCCGTCGCCGTGGGACATCGGGCGCCGTCCTCCGGGCGGGCGGGCGGTGGGGGCGTGCGGGGTGGACCCGCGCGTACCGCTCCGGCGCACGCGGCGCGCGGCGGCGGCGCGGGCGGCAGCGGTGGCGGCGCGGGCGGCAGCGGTGCCAACGGCGCCGGCAATGGCGGCCACGGTGGTGTCGGCGGAGGTAGGGACGCCGGTAGGGACGGTGGTGTCGGCGGAGGTGGGGACGCCGGTAGGGACGGTGGTGTCGGCGGAGGTGGGGACGAGCGGACCGCGCGGCTGCGGGTCGCGGCGGCGCCCCGGTACGGGCGGCATGTGGGTGCCCGGCCGGCGCACGCCCGGACCGCGGTCGTACGGACCGAACTCCACCCGCAGGGATACGTGGAGGTCGACCGCGTGCTGCGCCGGGCGGTCTGGGCCGAGCCGGGACGCCCACCACCCGCACCCGGCAGCCTCGTCGACGTCACCGACCCCCGGGAACGGGACTCCGACGTCCTCTACGCCTTCCCGCCGACCGCCGCCCGGCACGCGAAGGGCACCCCGCCCAGGTGACCCCGCCCAGGTGACCCCGCCCAGGTGACCCCGCCCAGGTGACCTCGCCCAGGTGACCCCGGCACCACGCACGCACACCGGCACCACCAGAAGCATCAGCAACACCAGAAGCACAGGGGGATGGACCATGCACAGCGACTACCCGCCCACGCTGCCGGCCGAGTACGCCGACATCGAGTTCGAGAACAACGCGCAGCGCATGCCGCTCGTGCTGTGTCTCGACACGTCCAGTTCCATGGCGGGCCAGCCGATCCAGACGCTCAACAACGCGCTCGCCGAATGGACCCGGGAACTCCATGACGACGTCAGCCTCAGCTACAGCGTGGAGGTCGCCCTCGTCACCTTCGGCGGCCGGGGCGTCGGCGCCTGGCGCGGGCCCCAGCTGCTGGACCCGCGCACCCGGACGAGCCCCTTCATACCCGCGCACGCGTTCCAGGCCCCGCAGCTCACGGCCGCCGGGGTCACCCTGATGACCGAGGCGCTGGAGCTGGCGATGCATATCGTCGCGGCCCGCAAGAGCGAACTGCGGGCGTCCGGACTGCAGTACTACCGGCCGCAGATCTGCCTGGTCACGGACGGACTGCCCACCGACCCGACCGGCCATCTCACCGAGTCCTGGCGCCGGTTGGTGCCCGTCCTCGCGCAGGAGCAGAGCGCCCGCCGGTTCCGGCTGTACGCGATCGGGGTCGGCGGGATCACGGACATGGGAGAGCAGGTGCTGCGGGCGTTCGCACCCAAGTTCAACGCCCGGCTGCAGGGGTTCCCGTTCCGGGAGCTGCTCCAGATGATGTCCGCCAGCGCCAACGCCGAGCAGAAGGGGGCGGGGGACGAGGTGTTCGAGAAGATCTTCAGCCAGTTCAAGACACAGCGCCCGGCCTGGGAGGCGTGAGATGACCGCCGCCCCGCCCTGGCGGATCCACGGGCTGAGCGTCGAGGGCTACCGCCACCGGCGCCAGGGCCTGCCCTGCCAGGACGCGTGCGCCGCCGCCGCGACGCCCCTGGTCGCCGTCCTCGCCGTCGCCGACGGGGCCGGCAGCCGGCCCCGCTCGGAGGAGGGAGCGCGGCTCGCGGTGCGACTGGCCTCCGACCACTTCGTACGGCGGGCCGAGGCGGCTGTGGAGGTGGGGCCGGGGGAGGCCGTGCACGAACTGCTGCGGGACGCGCTGCACGACGTGACCACGGACTTCCTCGACCGGACCGGCGCCGACGCGCAGGACTTCGCCACGACGCTCACGGTGGTGGTGCTCGCGCCCGGCTGGCTCGGGCACCTCACCGTCGGGGACGGGCTCGTCGTCGTACGGGCCGGGACGGAGGACGGGGAACGGCAGTTCCATCTGCTGCCGCAGGCCCCCGCGGCGAGCGAGTACAGCAACGAGACGGTGTTCCTGACCTCGCCGGACGTGGCGCGCTGGACCCGTACCGAGTGTGTCGCGGACGACGGGGTGGACGGGGTGCTGCTGTCCACGGACGGGCTGGCCCAGGCCATGGTCAACCGGTCGGCGGACGGCGCCCCGTCCCCGAACGCCTCGTTCGCCGACGCCGTGTTCCGCTCCCTGGACACCGCCGCCGACGACGACCGCGACTCCAACCTGGCCGCCCTGCTGCGCTCCGACCGGCTCACCGCGCTCAACGCCGACGACAAGACCCTGCTGCGCGCCGTCCGCACGGACCGGCGATGACCCTTTCGGAGGTGGACCATGAGCGGCCGGACGGTCTTTCTCGACGGCAGGCGGGTCACGCTGGCCGAACTGCCGTTGAAGGGCGGTGGACAGGCGGCCGTGTTCCCGGTGGAGGGGGACACGGGGATCGTCGTCAAGATCTACCGGGACACACCCGGGCCGGACCAGGAGCGGCGGCTGGCCCGCATGCTCACCATGTCCCCGCTGGCCGCCC
This sequence comes from Streptomyces phaeolivaceus, assembly GCF_009184865.1. NCBI lineage: Bacteria > Bacillati > Actinomycetota > Actinomycetes > Kitasatosporales > Streptomycetaceae > Streptomyces > Streptomyces phaeolivaceus. The sequence continues at coordinate 6,919,577 of NZ_CP045096.1, forward strand.
GCCCCACCGACGCCAGCCAGCCGCCCGAGCTGGCCTGGCCCACCGCGATCGCCCGGAGCGCCGACGGCGAGTTCCTCGGCTACGCGATGCGTCGCTTCGGGGAACCCCAACACGTCCAGCTGGTCGGCCTGTTCACCCGCGTCCAGCGCCTCAAGCTCTTCCCGGACCGGGCCGACTGGCGGTTCCTGCTCGGCGTCGCCTGGAACCTCGCCTTCATGACGGCCCGGATGCACTACGACAACCTCGTCATCGGCGACTTCTCCAGCAGCAACGTCGTCGTCGACGCCAACGGCTTCGTCACCTTCCTCGACTGCGACTCCATCGCCTTCACCGACCCGGTCACCGGTGAGCTCTTCCCGTGCCTGATGCACACCACCGACTACTCGTCCCCCGAGCGCCAGACGGGCGGCCCCGCGACCCGGCAGAGCGACGACTTCGCCCTCGCCGTCCTCGTCTACCAGCTGCTCACCGCCGGCAACCATCCCTTCGGCGGGGTGCCGCACGAGAGCGCGTCCGAGTCGACCGTCAAGGACAACATCGCCGCGAGCTGCAGTTACGTCGTCCGTCCCGAGCGGGTCACCATCCCGCGCGGCACGATCGACCCGTCCGTGCTGCCGACCGTGATCCTCACGCTCGCGAAGGCGGCGTTCGGGGCGGGTGTGCGGGACCCCGACGCCCGGCCGCGGGCCGAGGCGTGGCTGCGGGCGCTCGACAAGGAACGGGGGGAGGTGCGGGCGTGCACGGTGCGACCGCTGCACACGTACGGGTCGCATCTGCCGACGTGTCCCTGGTGCACGCGGGCCGCGGTCACCGGGCACGACGTGTTCAACGGGCCCCGGGCCACGTCGGTGCCTGCACCTCCGGTGGTTCCGCCGGATCAGCCGGGGTCTCCGTACGCGGCGTTGAAGGTGTTGGCGGTGGTGGTGGGAGTGGTGGTGCTGATCGTGATTCTGGCGAGTGTGGGGTGAGGGGGTTCGTTGTCGGGTGCGGGTGCGGGTGCGGGTGCGGGTGCGGGTGCGTGGGGCTTCTCGCGCAGTTCCCCGCGCCCCTGAAAAGCCGGGGCTGCGCCCCACGCTTTTCAACCCGCCCGGCCGTCGTCTTCCAGGCCCGCGGGGCCTGGTCTTTTAGGGGCGCGGGGAACTGCGCGAGAAGCCCCACGCCCCACGCCCCACGCCCCACGCACCCGCACCCGCACCCGCACCCGGCAGACGAACCCCCCTCACCCCGACCGGTCCTCCAAGTACCGCGTGTGGGACTCCTGGCGGCGGGCCTCCGCGTCCCGCAGCGCTGCCGCCACACCACTCAACTCCTCCTGCAAAAGCCCGAGTTGGCGTTCGAGGTGGCGCTCCGGCGGGTCCGTGCCGGGGGTCAGCCGGGTCCACCAGCGCGTACGGACGAACGTGTCGACCGCCTCGGGGACGTCCTGACGGACGGCCCGGGAGAGGGCGTGGACGCCCTCGGGGTCGCGGACCAGGACCTCGGCGACCCAGCCGGGGTCGAGGAGGGCCGTGAGCAGTTCGGTCAGCTCGGTGAGCCGGCCGGCCACGGCGGGCGGCAGCTCGACACCCGCCAGGTACTCCCGAAGCGTCCCGAAGTCACCGCGCAGCTCGTCCAGTTGGGCGGACGGGTCCGGGAAGTCCGGCACCGGCGGACGCTCCGGCGGAGCGATCAGCGCGCCCGCGCCGTACAGCCCGACGACCACGACCGGCCAGTACGCTCCCGCCACACCCGCGAAGGTCAACCCGAGCCCGGCGACCCCGAGGGCGCTGCCGGTGAGGTTCTTCCGGGACTCGATGTACGCCATGAAGCGACTGGTGCCCTTGGCCTTGCTCGTGCCCTTGGATCTACTGGTAGCCACGGATCTCCTCGAAGGCGCCGTCCAGTGAGCCCTGTCGGGCGTCGAAGAGACGGCCGCCGGTCAGGTCGGCGATGTGCTCCAGCTCGCCCTTGTCGGAGTCGCCGAAGAGGATCGGGAAGACGGGGATCCGCTGCTCGGCGGCGGGCAGCCGGCCGTAGAACGCGTCGAAGTCGGCAGGGCTCGCACCCTCCGTGTTCTCGCCGTCCGTCATCAGCACGATCGAGGTGAAGGTGTCCCGGTCGGCGCCGCCGAGGTGCTCGTACGCCTTCTGCAGCGAGGTGTAGATGGCGGTGTCGCCGCTCGCGGACAGTTCCTCGGTGTCGGCGCGGATGCCGTCGAGCCCGGTCCGCGGGTCGTCGGGCTGGACGACATGCGTCCGTACGCTCTTCACGGTCGACCCGAACGGCATCAGCGTGACCTCCTCGCGGTCCCGGAAGTCGCCGGTCAGCTCGGTGAGGGAGGACTTCAGCCGGGCGAGCCGGTCGCCCTCCATCGAGCCCGAGGTGTCCAGGACGTATACGGTCCGCGACGGGCGGCGCAGCTCGTTCTCGTACGCGTCGAGCAGTCCGTCGGCGACGGAACGGGTGCCGGGGAAGGGGAGTTCACGGCGGCGCGTGGTGTCGAGGCCGGCCGCGGGCGGCACGGAGGCGACGACCGGGCGGCGCAGCGTCTTCTCGGTGATCAGCCGCTGGATGTCCGGGGTGCGCAGCGCCTCGCCGAGCCGGCGGACGTCGTCGCGGACCTCCTTGCTCGTCGACGCCAGTGAGGAGAGCGGATAGTCGGCGGTGACGACGCCGTCGCGCGGCCGGATCACCGTCAGCCCCTTCTTCCCCTTCAGCACCGACTCGTAGTTGAGCAGCGCGTCGACGTCTCCGCGCCGGTCGTACGCCGCCGCCAGCCAGCCCGACGACCCCGAGGTCAGCTTCTGCCCGGCGAAGAACTCCTTCAGCCGGGGAGTCGCCCGCGCCACATCCGCGTCCGTGAGCGCGGACTGGGCCTGGGACAGCCCCGACGCGACCGAGACGAGCGTGGAGAAACCGGAGTTGGAGCGGGACGGGTCGGTCATGCCGTAGGTCAGCTTCCCGTCCGCCACGGCCCGCTCGATGTCGGACCAGGTGACGGTCTCCGGCTTCCAGCCCAGCTTCCGCACGGTCTCGTTCCGTACGCCGATCGCGACCGGGCTGGACATCACCGGCGTCTCCGACACGACCTCCTTGGCCGCGTCGGGGCGGAGCCGCAGATAGTCGTTGGAGGACAGCCACACCGCGTCGTACGAGCCCTTCGTCCGCCACTCGGTGAGCAGGTCCACCGCGTCCAGCGTGCCCATGTAGGTGGGCCGCACCTTGATCCCGGTGTCCTTCTCCACCTGTTCCAACACCGGCTTCATATCGGCGAGTTCACTGGAGGCGAGGACCCGGAGCGTGCCGGGGATGTACTTGGTCGCCTCGGCCGGATCGGGCGACGACCCCTGGTCCGCGGCGGTGCAGGCGGTGGCCAACAGCGCGGCCACGGCTGTCAGGGCGATCCCCACCGTCGTACGTACTCTCATGCGAGGCCACCCCCTTCCAGCGCTCCCTGGTTCCGGCTCCTCTCCAAGTACCGTGTGGCGCTCTGGAGTTCGGAGGTCAGGGACTCGACGGTCGCGGCCATGGTCTCGGTGGCCCGCACCTTGTAGGTGTCGATGGCGTCGAGGGTGCGGTAGATCTGCTGGAAGGCCGAGCGGAGCGTCTCCGCGCCGACCGCCGGGTCGGCGGCGATGCGCTGGATCTCGCCGCTCTGGGTGGAGAGCATCTCCGCGTTGCCCCGGATCAGATCCTCGGTCGTCCCGCGCAACGCGTTGACCTGGTCGACGACCTTCTTCTGGTTGTCGAGGGCGGAGGCCAGCATCACGGAGATGCGCAGCGCCGAGACCGTGGTCGTGGCGGCCCGGTCGACGCCCTTGATCAGCTCCTCGTTGTTGCGCCGTACGACGTCCATGGCCAGGTATCCCTGGGCGCAGACGGCCAGTTGGGTGAGCAGGTCCTGGTGCTTCTGCCGGACGGGGAAGAGCACGTCGGCGCGCAGGGTGTCGCCCCGCTGAGGGTCGGTCCCGCCGAGACCGTCGTCGTACGTCCGGATGTGGGCCTCGACGGCCGTGTCCAGGGACTCCGTCAGGACGACGTACTCCTGGAGCTTGCCCATGGTCTCCCACAGCCGGACCCGCTCGGTCTGCAACGCGGCGTTGTCGCGTCGCAGTTCGTCCTGCCCGCCGCGCAGGGAGCCCACGATCTTGTTCAACGTGCCTTGCGCGGAGGCGTACTTGGCGACGTGGTCGCGCAGCTTGTTGCCGCCCGGCAGCCGGGACAGGAACCTGCGGCCCTTGCTCGCCGGCAGATCACGCGGGTCCAAGTCCTCGACCACCCGCCGGAGTTCGACGAGCGAGCCCGCGACCTGCGACTGCGCGTCCCCGCCCTTGCCCGGCAGACTGCGCACGGTCCGCTCCAGCATCCGGTTGGACTGCGCGGCGGCGGTCCGCATCTCGCCCGCGCCGAGCGAGGTGATCTCCCCGACCCGGCCCGCGAACTCCGGGGAGCGGGCGTCGAGGGCGGCGAGCCCCCGTACGTACTCCTCGGCCTTGCGGGCCATGTCCGTCCGCACGGACTCCTCGACCGGCACCAGCCCGCCCGCCTTCTCCCGGGGCACGGCCGCGACCGGCTCGGGAGGGGTGAGCGTGAAGGCGCCGTCGCCCCCACCGCTGCCGCCGCCCCCACCGCTGTTGTCGCCACTACCGCTGTTGTCGATGTTCTCGATGCTCATGTGTCGTGTTCCCCCGTCGTCCTACTGGCCCCGGGCGCGGCGCGCCATCTCGTGCAGCACCTCGGAGGTGGGCACGGGCGCCTGCCGGACGGTCAGCCTCTGCATGAGGTAGGTGGTGTGGTCGGCGGTCGCCGAGGTGAACTCGGTGGCCGCGCCCTGCGGCCGGAAGCCGTGCCGGGCGGCCAGTTCGCGCAACGTCGGGTCGGTGGAGAGGAGTTCGCCGAGCGCACGGCCCTCCTCGGTGACCGGGACGACGGTGTGGTCGCTGAAGACGGTGGTGTCCGGGTAGAGGACGACCAGGTCGTCGATGCTCTGGCCCTCCGTGAGCAGCGCGGCGACCTGCGACTCGTAGACCAGTACGAGCGGATTGCCGACCCCGCTGACGAAGTCGCGGAAGGCCGCGTCGGTGCTGGGCTGCTGGGCGCCCTGGACACTGATCAGTTCGTGCATCAGCGGCGCGGTCCTGTCCAGATCCGTCTTGCTCGCGACCACCCGGCCGCCGTTGGCGACGTTGGAGGTGGCGGCGAGGTAGAGCGCGCCCGAGTTGGAGGTGGTCGGGTCGGTGGTGGCGATGTAGAGGAGCCCCATCAACTCCCCGTACTTCTCCGCCCCCTTGAGGTCCTGCCACGTCCGGCCGGCCTCGGCGGCCTTGAGATACGCGCCCATGTCGAGGACGCCCCGGTTCTTGTCGAGCGTGGCGAGCCCGCTCTGCCGCAGCACCTCGGCGGCGCCTCGGTGGGCGACCACGACGAGCGGCGAGTAGAAGGGGCGGGGGAGCGGCTCGCGCACGTTGTACTTCGCGGCCAGCTCGTCGGCGGGTGCCTTGCTGGACGGGAACGCGAAGTCGTACCCCCGCAGGTCCAGGCCGTCCATGGCCCAGGATCCCGATGTCTCCGTCTTCACGGTGTAGCCCTTGGCGGCCAGGGCCTTCACCACCTTCGGGTCGGCGAAGAACTCCGCCTTCTCCGACCCGATCACGCCTCGCACGGTCTTCGTTGCCGTGCCCGTGTCCCCGGTTTCCCGGCCTGCCACGACGGCTGCCACCACGCCGCCGATCAGCAGGACCGCGAGGACGATTCCTGCGATTCGTCTCACACGGGGAGAGTGCTCCCGGAACCCAACGTTCCGTACGGGGCCGCGTGAACCGCCGGTGAACGGGTGGTCCCGGATCGCAACGGACGTCCGGTGCGCAAGAGCGCGATTTCGGCTGACGGCCCGGTGGGGCTTCCCGCGCGGTTCCCCGCGCCCCTGAAGGCAACGGCCCCTGCGGGCCGAAAAGCACCGGGCGCAGCCCGTGATTTTCAGGGGCGCGGGGAACCGCGCGAGCGACCACGACGCGCTCGCGGTCGCCCGATCACCGTCATCCCCGAGCTGTCAGGCGCTCAGCTGTCAGGCGCTCAACGGCACACCCGCGTGCGCGTCCATCCGCTCGGCCGCCAGGATCGCGGACGCCGTGTCCGCCCGGGACGCGGCGACGACGAGCGCGCGCCCGGCGAGCGTGTGCGCCCGCCGGTGCAGACCGGCGATGTCGTCCGCGCCGGAGGCGCCCCCGTCGGAGACGGAGACGGAGACGGACCGTACGGGAGCCGGTCCGCCCCGCAGCCACGCCACCCGCGCGGCCAGCGCCTCCGCGGCCATGTCGAGGTCGGCGGAGGGGGACAGCGCGCGGAGTTCGTCGGTGGCGGCCAGCAGCGCCGCCAGATGGCCCGCGAGCTGGATGTCCAGCTCTTCCTCGCGCGAGCGGTGAGGGAAATCGGAGGAGGTCGTGCCGGCCATCGTGTGGACCGACTTGGTGCGGATCGGCTCGTACATGAGATGGCCTCCAAGCACTCTCGGAAGGCCAGCCTATCTTAGAATCCGTCTAAAGTTGAGCGAGGTCCGAACGCTACGCTTGCCCGTATCCATCCAGGAAGTTCCCGATCCGGGTGATCGCGGACCGTAGATCGCCCACGGTCGGCAGGGTGACGACCCGGAAGTGATCGGGCTCGGCCCAGTTGAACCCGGTGCCCTGGACGACCATGATCTTCTCCTGCCGGAGCAGATCGAGGACCATCCGACGGTCGTCCTTGATCTTGAACACGTTCGGATCGAGGCGCGGGAAGAGATACAGCGCCCCCTTCGGCTTCACGCACGAGACGCCCGGGATCTGCGTGAGCAGCTCGTACGCGACGTCCCGCTGTTCCTTCAGCCGCCCACCCGGCAGCACCAGCTCGTTGATCGTCTGGCGCCCGCTGAGCGCGGCGACCACCCCGTGCTGCCCCGGCATGTTCGCGCACAGCCGCATGTTCGCGAGGATCGTCAGGCCCTCGATATAGGAGTCGGCGTGCGCGCGCGGCCCGGAGATCGCGACCCAGCCCACCCGGTAGCCGGCCACCCGGTACGCCTTGGACATGCCGTTGAAGGTGAGGGTCAGCAGATCGGGGGCGACCGAGGCGGTCGGGGTGTGGGTGGCGCCGTCGTAGAGGATCTTGTCGTAGATCTCGTCCGAGCAGACCAGCAGATTGTGGCGGCGCGCGATGTCCGTCAGACCGCGCAGCATCGCCTCGTCGTACACCGCGCCCGTGGGGTTGTTCGGGTTGATGATGACGATCGCCTTGGTGCGGTCGGTGACCTTCCGCTCGACGTCCGCGAGGTCGGGCATCCAGTCGGACTGCTCGTCGCAGCGGTAGTGGACGGCGGTGCCGCCGGACAGGGAGACGGCCGCGGTCCACAGGGGGTAGTCCGGGGACGGTACGAGCACCTCGTCGCCGTCGTCGAGCAGGCCCTGCATGGCCATGACGATCAGCTCGGAGACGCCGTTGCCGATGAAGACGTGCTCGACGTCCGTCTCGATGCCGAGGGTCTGGTTGTGCATGACCACCGCGCGGCGGGCGGCCAGCAGGCCCTTCGCGTCGCCGTAGCCATGGGCGCTGGAGACGTTCCGGAGGATGTCCTCCAGGATCTCGGGCGGGCACTCGAAGCCGAACGCCGCCGGGTTGCCGGTGTTGAGCTTGAGGATGCGGTGCCCGGCCGCCTCCAGGCGCATCGCCTCCTCAAGAACCGGGCCCCGGATCTCGTAACAGACGTTGGCGAGCTTGGTCGACTGGATCACCTGCATGTCCGTGAGCTTACGGCCCGGTAACGCGTTCCGGGTCGTGTTTTCCGCCACGTGGGGTGACCTCTATACCCCGAATTGCCTCTCCGTCCCCCGATCTCCCGCTCCCTGGCCGAAGATCGCGCGGCCGGAACCAACTCCTTGCTCGTCCTGCGCATCGCCTTCACAATGCGCATGACAAACTGCGGGCCGGAAGATCTTCTGCCACGCACGAAGTCACCCCCGCAGCACCGATGCGGCAACCCATGCAGCAATCCATGCAGCAACTCACGTAGCAAGAGGGGACCCCCACATGAGAAAGCCTCTCGTTGCCTCGCTGTTCGCCCTGGTGATCACCGGGGCGGGCGCGGCACCGGCGGTCGCGGCGCCGGACCCGGCGGCGGCGCCCGTGAAGACGGCGGTCGGGACGCTCGTAGACACGGCGAACAAGACCGTGGCCGACCTCGCGGCCCCGGCCGTCCAGGCCGTCAACTTCGCCGGCACCGTCTCGCTCAGCAACTGTTCCGGCTCGGTCGTCCGCATGCCCGACTCCGAGGACAACGACCCGGCGCTGGTGATGACCAACGGCCACTGTCTGGAGAGCGGCTTCCCGGACGCCGGCGAGGTCGTCGTCGACCAGGCCTCCACCCGCACCTTCGGCCTGCTCAACTCCGCCGGCACCCGCGTCGGCACCCTCCGGGCCAGCAAGATCGCGTACGGCACGATGACCGACACGGACATGGCGGTCTACCAGCTCACCACCACGTACGCGCAGATCAAGAGCACGTACGGCATCGACGCGCTCGTCTACGACACCGCGCGCCCGACCGTCGGCACGGCCATCACCGTCGTCTCCGGGTACTGGAAGCGGACGTACAGCTGTGCCGTCGACGGGTACGCGTACCGGCTGAAGGAGGGGGACTGGACCTGGAAGGACTCCATCCGCTACACCTCCGCCTGCCGGACCATCGGCGGCACCTCGGGCTCCCCGGTCCTCAACGACGCCACCGGCAAGGTCGTCGGGGTCAACAACACGGGCAACGAGAGCGGGCAGCGTTGCACGGTCAACAACCCCTGTGAGGTCGACGCGAACGGGACCGTGACCGTGCGGCAGGGCATCAACTACGCCCAGCAGACCTGGCACGTCCCCGCGTGCTTCGGTGTGGACAACAAGCTGGACCTCAGCGCGAGCGGCTGCATCCTGCCCAAACCGTGATCGGTAGTTCTTCGTCCGCGGGCCGGCGGGGCTTCTCGCGCGGTTCCCCGCGCCGCTAACGGGCCGCGCCGCTAACGGGCCGCGCCCCTAACGGGGTGCGGCCCTCCGGATCGCGCGGCCCGCCAGTGCGTCCGTCCTGCGGCCGTCCTCGATGACGAAGCGGCCGTCGATCAGGACGTACGGGATGCCGGTGGGCAGGGTGCGCGGGGCCTCGTACGTCGATCCGGCGGCCACGGTCGCCGGATCGAAGAGGACGAGGTCGGCGCGGTACCCCTCGCGGACGCGTCCCCGGTCCGCGAGGCGGAGCCGCGCGGCGGGACGTGCGGTGAGATGGGCGACGCACTCCTCCAGGGAGAGCACGCCCAACTCCCGTACGTACCGGCCGAGATAGTGCGGGAACGTCCCGTACGCGCGCGGATGCGGCTTGTCGCCGCGCAGGATGCCGTCGGAGCCGCCGGTGTGCACCCGGTGGCGCATGATCGTCCGTACGTTCTCCTCGTGGCCGACGTGCTGAAGGATCGTCGACCCGAGCCGGTCCTCGACGAGCAGGCGGCGCGCGGTCACCCAGGGCTCCTCGCCGAGCATCTCGGCCGACCGCGCGATCGTCCGGCCCACGTACGACGACAGCGCCGGGTCGGTGACGCCGGAGATCTCTGTCGTGTCCCACTCGATGGGCACGCCGTGGCAGCCGTCGGTGCCCAGGACCTCCATGTGGTGCCGGATACGCCCGGCCGTCTCCTCGTCCTCCAGCCGCGCGAGGATCGCCTTCGGCCCGCCCTCGCTCGCCCAGCTCGGCAGCATCGCCACGAGGGTCGTACAGCCGGGGGTGTACGGGTAGGTGTCGAGGGTGATGTCCGCGCCGGACGCGAGCGCGTCGTCCAGCAGGCTGAGCAGCTCGGGCGCCCGTCCCTCGTTCACCCCGAAGTTCATGGTGGCGTGGGCCAGATGGAGGGCGCAGCCGGCCTCCCGGGTCAGGGCGACCATCTCCTCGTACGCCCGGAGCGCGCCGGCCCCGTACGAGCGGTGGTGCGGGCAGTAGTAACCGCCGTACGACGCCACCACCCGGCACAGTTCCGTCAGCTCGGCGTCCTTGGCGTACATGCCCGGGGTGTACGTCAGCCCCGACGACATCCCGACGGCGCCCTCGCGCAGCCCGGCCGCCACCAACTCCCGCATACGGTCCAGCTCCCGGGCCGTGGCCGCCCGGTCCTCCCACCCCACGGCGAGCATCCGTACCGTGCCCTGGGGGATCAGATACGCGGCGTTGACGGCGATGCCCTCGCCCCCGAAGCCGTGGTCGAGCCGGTCCAGGTACTCACCCACGGACCGCCAGGTGAAGTCGATGTCCTCGCCGTAGCCGTTCCAGCCGGTGATCGCGCGGCGGACCTCCGCGAGGGTGCGGTCGTCGACGGGCGCGTACGACAGCCCGTCCTGGCCGATGACCTCCAGGGTCACCCCCTGCGCCGCCTTCGCGGTGTGCTCGGGGTCCCGCAGCAGGGCGAGGTCGCTGTGGGCGTGCATGTCGATGAAGCCGGGGGCCAGGACGAGGCCCTCGGCGTCGATCTCCCGCCCGCCCCTGGGCCGCTGGCATCCGGCCGCGGCGCCCTCTTTCACGATGGACGTGATCCTGCCGTCGCCCACGGCCACATCGGCCCGGTAGGAGGGCTCACCGGACCCGTCCACGACCTCGGCGTCACGGAACACCACGTCCATCCTGGCCACCTTCCCGGGCTCCGCCCGACCCCTCCAGCCTCCCGCGCTCCGCACGGCCCTTGCCCACCCACTCCACCCGACTCGCTCGGCCGGAACCGGCTCCGCCGGGCAGCAACAGACCCGCGGGTCCGTAGACCCGCGGACCCGCGGACCCGCGGACTCGCGGACTCGCGGACTCGTAGGCCCTCAGGCCCCAGGCCCTCAGGCCCCAGGCCCTCAGGCCCCAGGCCCTCAGGCCCCAGGCCCTCAGGCCCCAGGCCCTCAGGCCCCAGACCCCCAGGCCCCAGACCCCCAGGCCCCAGACCCCCAGGCCCCAGACCCCCAGGCCCCAGACCCCCAGGCCCCAGGCCCTCAGACCCCCAGGCCCCCAAACCCTCAGACCCTCGGGTTTGCGGAGCCCCGGACCCTCAGAAGAACGTCCGGACGTACCCCGTCACCGTCCCCTCCCCCTCCCCCTCCACCACCGGGACCAGCTTCCACTTGTCGAACGACGTGCACGGATGTGACAAGCCGAGCCCCACCCAGTCCCCGACCTCCAGCTCCGCGCCCTCCTCAGTCCGCAGCCACGCGTGCTGGTCGGACAGCCCGGTCACCGTGACCCCGTCGGCATCGCGAAGCGCCCCCGTGCCCGCGTCCCGCACCACCTCCACCGACGGCAGATCGAGGTCGTACGCCGCATCGCGCTTGCCCGCGTTGGCGAAGGCCTGACCGGGGGAGGGGCGGGAGACGACCTGGGCCCAGAGCCGGAAGGCGGGCTCCAGGGCGCCCTCCTCGGGAACGCGGTTGAAAGGCGTGATCCGCCGATAGTGCCCGGCGTCGTGCGAGACATACGCCCCCGACCGCAGCAACTTGACCACGGGCACGGACAGTTCGGGCAGCTCCGCGAACACCTCGGCGACCGCGTCGAACCACGCGCTGCCGCCCGCGCTCACGATCACCTCCTCCAGCCCCGCGAACCGCCCCGCCTTGTCGAAGTCGACGGCCAGCGCGGTGAGCCGGCGCAGCCACGCCCCCACCCGCTCCGGGTCGGCGTCCGGCACCTCGCCCTCGTACCCGGCGACCCCCACGAGCCGCAGCGTGCCGACCCGGGCCACCGCGTCCGCGACCGCCGCGCACTCCGCCTCCGTACGCACGCCCGTACGCGCCCCCTCGCCCGCGCCCAGCTCCACGACGACGTCCACGGGGCGCGCGGCGGGCCCGGACTCGCTGAGCGCCGCGTCCATCAGCTCGACCCCGCGCACGGAGTCGACGTAACAGACGAACCGGAAAGCCGGATCGGCGGCCAGTTCCCCGGCGACCCAGCGCAGAGCGGCCCGGTCCACCACCTCGTTGGCGAGGAAGATCCGCTCGATCCCGAACTCCCGCGCCACCCGCGCCTGATGGGGCACGGCCAGCGTGATCCCCCACGCCCCCCGCTCGATCTGCCGCCGGAACAGCTCCGGAGCCATGGACGTCTTGCCGTGCGGGGCGAAGGCCAGCCCGTGGCGCTCGGCGTAGGTCTCCATCAGCGCGAGGTTGTGCTCCAGGCGCTCGGCGGACAGGGCGAGCACGGGAGTGGTGAAGCCGCCGGTGAACAGGTTCCGGCGCTGCGCGGCCAGCTCCGCCACCGTCAGCCCGTCGGCGTCCGGCGGAAGCCCCTTGAACCGGTGATCGACGCGCTCGGCGCCCAGCCGGGCCACCGCTTCGACACTCTCGACACCCATGGGGCCTCCCTGACGCGGGCCGTTGCATTCCCTGCAACATTCATTGCGTATGTCGCTTGCAGCTGTCTAACATCCCAGCCAGCGCCGGGTCAACGGTGCCCGCACCGCACCAGTAGACGCGACGAGGAGCCCCACCATCGTGACCGCCGACGGACGCCGCTCCCCCGACATCGACGTCGTCGCGCTCGGCGAGTCCATGGTCACCTTCCTCCCCACCCGCCCCGGCCGCCTCGCCGACGTCCCCTCCTTCGACCGGGCCATCGGCGGCGCGGAGTCCAACGTGGCCTGCGTACTGGCGGCGGCCGGCCACGCGGTGCGCTGGGTCAGCAGGGTCGGGGCCGACGGCTTCGGCGACCACCTCGTCGAGGAGATCGGCTCCTACGGCGTCGACGTGACCTCCGTACGGCGCGATCCGGCGCGCCCCACGGGCGTGTACTTCCGCACGGCGGGGGACCGGGCCACGGACGCGCACGAGGTCGCGTACTACCGCACCGGTTCCGCAGCCTCGGCCATGTCACCGCGGACCGTGGACCTCGCGGCGGTACGCGCCGGCCGCATCCTCCACCTCTCCGGCATCACGGCGGCCCTCTCCCCCGACTGCCTCAGCCTCCTCCACGCCCTGACGGCCCCCCACCCCCACCGCCCCCTGATCTCCTTCGACGTCAACCACCGCCCCGCCCTCTGGCGCGAAGCCGACGCCCCCCACGTCCTTCTCGACCTGGCCCGCGCCGCCGACATCGTCTTCGTGGGAGAGGACGAGGCGGCCGAGGCCTGGGGGGTGACCGGCGGCCCACACGCCATCCGCACCCTCCTCCCCGAGCCCACCACCCTCGTGGTGAAACAGGGAGCCCACGGAGCCACCCTGTTCGAACGCCCTCAGGCCCCGGCGGACCAATCGCGTACGGCCCAATCGCCCACGGCCCAATCGCCCACGGCCCAATCGCCCACGGACCTGTCGCCCACGGACCCGTCGCGTACGGATCGCCCGCGTACGGATCAGCCGCGTACGGCGGCAAGGGGGCGTGCCGGGGGGTGTCCGCCCGCAGCGGCCGGCGTCCGCTCCCGGGCACTGCCCCACCCGACGGCGCCCGCCGGACCGAGGACGGAGACCCCCCGGCACGCCCCCGACCCCACCCCCACCGCAGGCGCCCCCGAGGCGACGCACCCCCCGCACCCCCCGCGGCCCCCGCACCCCCCGCGGCCCCCGCACCCCCCGCGGCCCACGGACACCACGACGTTCGTCCCCGCCCCCACGGTCCAGGTCGCGGCAGCGATCGGCGCCGGCGACGCCTTCGCCGCCGGCTTCCTCTCCGCCACCCTCCGCGCCCTCCCCGCCCGGGACCGCCTCCGCCACGGCCACCTCATGGCCGCGGCCACCCTCACCGTCCCCGGCGACCTCGGCACCCCACCCCGCCGCGACCACGCCGACCGCCTCGCGGCCCTGGACGACGACACGTGGGGGAGACTTCGACTCGGCCCCGGCTGGACGCAAGCCGAGCAGGCCCCCGAGGAGGTACGCACCCCATGAGCCAGACCGTCGACCGCGCGCTGAGCATCCTGCCGCTGCTCGCCGAGGGCCCCGCCGACCTCGGCCAGGTCGCCGACCGCCTGGGCGTCCACAAGTCCACGGCCCTGCGCCTCCTGCGCACCCTCCACGAACACGGCCTGGTCTACCGTCAGTCCGACCAGCGCTACCGCCTCGGCGCCCGCCTCTTCGCCCTCGCCCAGGAGGCCGTGGAGAACCTCGACATCCGCGAGATCGCCCACCCCCACCTGGTCCGCCTCAACGAACACTGCGGCCACACCGTCCACCTCGCCGTCTACGAGGAGAACGAGGTCCTGTACATCGACAAGGTGGACAGCCGCTACCCGGTCCGCATGTACTCCCGTATCGGCAAGCCGGTCGCCATCACGGTCGCCGCGGTCGCCAAGCTCCTGCTCGCCGACCTCCCGGAACCCGAGCGCCGCACCCTCGCGGAGAAGCTCGACTACCCCCTGTACACGCCCCGTTCGACCCCCAACGCCCCCGCCTTCCTCAAAGAGCTGGCGAGGGTCCGCGAACAGGGCTGGGCCACCGACCTCGGCGGCCACGAGGAGTCCATCAACTGCGTCGCCGCCCCCATCCGGGGCACCGACGGCAGGGTCGTCGCCGCGATGTCGGTCTCCGCGCCCAACGTCGTCGTGACCGCCGACGAACTCCTCACCCTGCTCCCGCTGGTCCGCCGCACCGCGGACGCGATCAGCGGCGAGTACTCCGGCAGAACCGTTCCTAAGGACTGAGCGGGAGTGAGTCCTGTTGCCAGAACCCATGCTCGGCCGAACGCCCCGGACGGTGTTGGGCGTTCTGGTTGCCCGCGTTCGCTCCGCGTCCGGCGCGCACGGATCGTGTCCGTGGTCCGGGGACGCGGGGGCGGGTTCCCTCACGGCCAAGGGCTCCTGGTCGGGCCTGGACGGTCCGATGCCCCACCGCATCACTCCGGTGCTGTGGGGGCGGTGTCGTCCGTCGCCGGATCGGGTGTCCTTGGGCGCGCCTTCCGATCGCCACGGCGGCAGCATCGTGGCGAGTGGTCTTGCGGGTCGTGCTGGTGAGGGGCCTTTGCCAGTGCTGGGCTCCCCAGCGGCTGGTGTGGGCGGGGTCGACGGCGATGACCGCGATACCCGTCTGATCCGCCATCGACGCCAGTCTGGCGCGGAGCTTGCCGGTGGGCATACCGGAAACAAGCTGCCGGAACCGCTTACGTCGTCCGTGCTTCTCCCGGGTCTTCTCGGCGGCGAAGTCCAGGTCCTCCACCGCGACCGCCTTGACGCCGCACGCGTGGGCCCAGTGCAGGAGGCGGGTGAGGGCGTGGCGGATCTGGGCGTCACGGTGTTCGGCGGTGCCGGTCAGGTCGTAGCAGAAGCGGCGCGGGCTGCCGGTCGGGTTGCCGTGGGTGTCGAGGCGCCAGGCGGCAAGGTGATCGGCGTTCATGTCGACGCCGATCACACCGTGCGCGAGCGCGGTCTCGATCGGGAGGGTGGGGGTGGGCGGGATCTGCCAGGAGGCGGTCAGGTACCAGCGGGTGCGGCCGGTGTCGTAGTGGATGCGGTAGGCGACGGCCCGGTCGGCCGCGACGCGGTCCGCCCACTCGCCGCCCCGGTGCGCGAACGCGACCCGGTCGGCGAGGACGTAGCGGCCGTGCGGGGCGTTCGACAGATGCGCGAGCGGGGCAGGCAGTTTGATGCTCACCTCGCCGTCGGGGCTGACGCGGATGGTCTCGTTGCCGTAGCGCTTGCCGGACTCCCCGTCCGCCTGGCAGAACCAGCGCTCCGCCTCCCAACGCCCCCGCCACGCGGACTCGGTCAGCCCGGCCGCCTCCAGGTGGTGCCGGGTGCGGGCCAGGCGCTTGCCGCCACGTACGACGTGCACGATGCCGGCCTCGCGGTCGGCCCGCGCGGCAGTCAACCGGTCTTCCAGCACCCGCAGGCGCCGCGACTTGGCATGCCATTCCCGCGCGGACCGGTAACCCCCGGGCGCCTTCCTCGTCCCCTTCTGCCCGACCGGCGGCGACAGCCGGTCCTCGATGGTGCGGACGCCGGCTTCCAGGTTCTGGATGTGCGCCAGATGGCAGCGCCGCGCCAGTGCCCACTGGTCGTGCGTGGCCTTGGTGATACTGCCCGCCCACCGCGACGACGACAGCGGCGTCAGCTCCCGCTTACGCACCGCCCACGACTCACCGGAGTGGTCCAGGCCGTCCCGGCAGCGCACCTTGAGGTCCTTCGCCGCCAGCGACCCCAGGTGCGCGCCCACCAGATGCAGCACCTGCTCATCGCCGGGCGTCAGGTGCTTGAGGCGGGTCCGGACAGCCACACCGCTGGGGCCGGACGCGACGAACGGCTCCGCCGCACTCCTCAGCCCACCCACCCCGTCTCCCCCTCCCGATGCCACCGAAGAACCCTGCCGCCATGACAAACGAACACCACCCAGGTAGGTCACACATTCGATGAGAGAACGTCAGTTCCCAGCTGAAACCGGCCCCACGACCGAGGCACGGGACACGACACCGACCTCCAGCACTCACTCCCACTCCCCACAACGTTCTTGAACACACTCCAGCGACATCAGCTCCAAACCCCACGGCAGACCCCGTACGACGGACAAGGACTCCTTATGGCCGACAAGATCGCCCTCACCCCGAAGACCCACACCGCACCCCCCGCGAAGTTCTCCCACGGAGTCAGGAAGGGCAACTTCCTCCAGGTCGCGGGCCAGGTCGGCTTCCTCCCCGCCGTTGAGGGTGAGCCCCCCACCCTTGCCGGCCCCTCCCTCCGCGAACAGACCCTCCAGACCCTTGCCAACGTCCAGGCGATCCTGGAAGAGGGCGGCGCCACCTGGGACGACGTGATGATGATCCGCGTCTACCTCACGGACGTGGACCACTTCGCCGAGATGAACGCGCTTTACAACGAGTACCTCGAACAACACCTCACCACGGCCCCGGCCGCCCGCACCACCGTCTACGTGGGCCTCCCGGTCGGCCTGCTGATCGAGATCGACGCACTGGCGGTCCTGGACAACTGAGGGTTCACACCCGCGCCCCTCAGGGGCGCGGGGAACTGCGCGAGCGACCAGACTTCGAGGCAGCGGAGGTATGAGCGTGTTCGTCTGAACGTCGTGAAACCCAGATACGGACATATGCCCGGCCCGACTGTTCCCGGCACAGGATCGTCGACCATACTGCCCGCTGTGGAGCAGCGCATCGGTTCGAACACCCAGCCCCTGGCCGCCGCGGCGGTCGACCCGTCGCACATCCCCGGACTCACGGCACCGGTGTCCGTGAAGAAGGAGAAGCAGGAGGAGCCGGAGGACACGGAATCCACCGAACCGGCAGCGGAAGCGGACGCCGAATCCGACGCGAAAGCCGAAGCCAAAGCCGATGGCGAAGCCGAGACCGAAGCTGACGGTGTAGCCGAAGCCGAAGCCGAAGCCGAAGCCGAAGCCGAAGCCGAAGCCGAAGCCGAGACCGAAGCTGACGGTGAAGCCGAAGCCGAAGCCGAGACCGACGCGGAACCCGACGGCGAAGCCGAAGCCGAAGACAAATCCGACGCGGAAGCAGGCGCGGAAGCAGGCGCGGAAGCCGACGAGGGCACCGACGCGGAAGCCCCCGCCGACGCCCCCGCCGACGCCCCCGTCTTCGAGGCCTCCGACCGTCGCGCGAAGATCACCGCGGACAGCGACGGCGTACGGCTGCGTCTGGACGACCAGGAGTGCGAGTTCACCTGGGACGAGATCGGCGCGATCGAGACGGAGTCCCCCCGCTTCGGCAAGCGCTTCACGATCACCGTCCACACCCCGGACCGCCGCTGGTACTTCCTGGAGATCGAGGCCAAGGCCAAGTCCGAACACGCGACTTGGGAGAAGCAGATCGACGAGGTACTGGACGCGTACTTCGACGACGGTGCCGACAAGGAAGAGCCCGAGGACAGTGCCCCGTAGGGGGCGCGGGGAACTGCGCGACCAGCCACTACGGTCCCGCAGTTCCCCCCCCACAGAAGTCCCCGAGCTCTCACCGGCTCAAGCGGCGCAGCCTACGCGCAGTACTGCGCTTCCTTGCCGATCGACCGATACATGCAGTCCGAGTTCTCCAGCAACTGCAACACCGCGTCCCGGTTCCGCGCGGTCTCCCGGGCGATCACCTCGTCGGGCGGATAGAACCCGCCCCCGGACGCCGACCCCGGATACATCTCGAACGTGTACCCGAAGATCTTCTGGTTGCCCCACAGCCAGTCGTCGATCGACCCGTCCGTGATGTAGAGGTCACTGGACTGCTCGGGCGTGTACCCGTTGCTCGCGGCCATCTTCCCGCCGACCGTCGCGAACGCGTTCCGGTCGTCCGCCGTCATCCCGGTCGCCGTGTCGGCGGTCGTGTACCCGAACGGCCACAGCACCAGCTCGCTGTACGTGTGGAAGTCGATGCCGGTCCTGATCTGCTGGACCCCGCCGACGACCCGGCTGCGCACGAAGTTGGCGACGACCTTCACCTCGGGCGCCGACTCGGCCGACGCACCACGGTAGGTGTCCGAGGACGTCGACCCGGACGAACCGCCGCAGCAGCCCCAGCGGTAGTTCCAGTTGCGGTTCAGGTCGGTGCCGACGGCCGTCGAACCGCTGTTGGGCTGCCGGTTCTTGCGCCACGAGCGGTACGAGCCGGTGGCGACGTCGTACTCGCCGCCGTCCGGGTTGACGTCCGGGATGATCCAGATCTCGCGGTTGTTCACCATGTTGGTGACGCGGGAGTCGGTCCCGTAGTCGGAGGTCAGCTCGTTGAGGAGATAGAGCGCCATCTCGACGGTGAGGTGCTCACGGGCGTGCTGGTGGTGGGTGAACAGCACCTCGGGCTCGGCCTCGTCGGTGCCGACGTTGTCGCTGATCTTGATGGCGACGATGTTCCGGCCCTGGTACGTCGTCCCGATGACCCGCTGGCTGGCGATCGAACTGTTCGCCGCGACCACGGAGTTGATCTCCGTCGTCATCTCCGCGTAGTTGTGGTAGCGGGAGTCGGCGGACGGGAAGTCGAAGAGCCGGACGTCGTCCTCGCCGTTCGAGCGGTCGGGGACCGCGCCGAGCGGGGTGATCTCGTAGCCCTGCTGCTTCAGCTTCTTGATCTGGTCCGCGCGGCCGGAGACGAACACCGAGTGGTCGTCGGCGTCGTCCACGGTCACCCCGGCCTGCTGGAGCGCCGTACGGGACTTGCTGTCCGAGTGCATATGGACCTCGTACTGGCGGATGTCGTCCGCCGAGGCCTTGGGCCGCTCGGCGCTGGTCGCGGTCGCGTCCGTGGTGGTCGCGGCGACCGGGGCGGCGAGCGCCAGCGCCAGCACGGTGGCGAGGCCGGCGCTGCGGCGGCGGGATCTGCGGCCGGGTGAGCCGAGGGAGCCGGGGGAGCCGGGCGCGCCCGGCGCCGCCGCCCTGCCGCGTATGCGGAGTCGCATGAAGTCTCCTATTTTCTCCAGGGATTCCGGGGTCTCCGGAAACGGGGAGTGGAGCGGGGGGTGGATCCTTGCGACGTGCCTTGGGCCGGCCGATGACCGTGGGGGTGATCGGCAGACCCTGGGCCGTGTCCGCGAAGTCCCGTCTGCTCCGCGACGCCTGGCACGCACTCCCGACGCACCGGACGAAAGCCCAAGTACTCCAGTACGAGGGCTTTCGCCCGGCACGCCGAGAGCACGCACCGGACGCCGCGGAGCCCGCCCTCCGGGCGGACGACGGGACTTTGCGGACACGACCCGGTGCGGGTGTGGCGCTCATGGTCCGGGTCTGGCATGACCAGGTCAAGAGTGAGGGGGGAGTTCACGGCGTGCGCAAGCCGTACACAACCGCGTACACGACCGCGTACACGCCATCGGTCGCTTACCTGCCCAATTGCGGACGTACCTGGACGGGAAACAGGTATATGCACGGCAGGAAACGGGTATTCCTCCCCGTGTGCCGCGTACGTGCCGACGGCAACCCTGGAAGCATGCTGCAACTCTCCGGGGGTCTCCTTCCGGATTCCGGCCCCCATTTCGCCTCGTACCCCCAACCGCCCATGGGTGCGGGCCACTTGAGCGTCGAGTACGACCCCCGTCCCACCGCCGCCGCGCAGGCCCGCGCGCAGGTGCGCAGGCAGTTGGAGGGATGGGGACTGCTCGACCAGACCGACACGGCGGAGCTGTTGGTGAGCGAGCTGGTCACCAACGCGCTGGTGCACGCGGAGAGCCGACTGAAGCTGACACTGTCGGCCTCGCACGGTGTGCTCCGCTGCGAGGTGTCGGACACGGACGGCCGCCCGCCCCGGGTCCGCCGGGCGACGGAGATATCGGAGAGCGGCAGGGGGATGTTCCTGGTCGACGCGCTGGCCGGGCGCTGGGGCTGTCACCAGGACGGGCCGGGCAAGACGGTCTGGTTCGAACTGGGCACGTGCGAGGTGGCGGGCTGCGGCGGCCGATAGCTCCGTCGGCTCCGATAGCTCCGTCGGGCCGTCGTCCGCCTGCCGCGCCGTCGTCACTGGTCGCGCGGTTCCCCGCGTCCCTGACGGGGCGCGGCGCATGCCCTCTTGTCTGTCCGTGGGCTTTGGGGTTTCTTGACCTTCATGGCGGACACCACGGGAAACCCCACTGACACCCCGGCAACATTCGACATCAACCCCCCACCCCGTAAATCCAGTTGGAAGTACATCGGCCCCGGCATCGTCGTCGCCGCGACCGGTGTCGGCGCCGGCGACCTCGTCGCGACCCTGATCGCGGGCAGCAACTTCGGCTACACCCTGCTGTGGGCGGCTGTCCTCGGCTGCCTCGTCAAGATCTCGCTCGCCGAGGCCGCCGGCCGCTGGCATCTGTCCACCGGCCGTACCCTCTTCGACGGCTGGGCGAGCCTCGGCCGCTGGACGACATGGTTCTTCGTCGTCTACGTCGTGATCTGGGGCTTCGTGTACGGAGCCGCCGCGATGTCGTCCAGCGCCCTGCCCCTCCAGGCCCTGTTCCCCGACGTCATGGACCTGAAGTGGTGGGCCGTCCTGTGCGGCCTGAGCGGTCTGGTCTTCGTCTGGTTCAACAAGTACGAGGTCTTCGAGAAGGTCATGACGGTCCTCGTGGGCGTCATGTTCGTGGTGACCGTCTATCTGGCGATCAGGGTCACCCCGAACCTCCCGGACGCCTTCGCCGGCCTGCTGCCGGTCCTGCCCGACGAGAAGGACTCGATCCTCAACACCCTCGGCCTGATCGGCGGCGTCGGCGGCACGATCACGCTGGCCGCGTACGGCTACTGGGTCAACGCCAAGGGCTGGACCAACACCGGCTGGATGCGGATCATGCGCCTGGACAACCGGGTCGCGTACCTCACCACCGGCATCTTCGTGATCGCGATGCTCGTCGTCGGTGCCGAGCTGCTGCACTCCGCCAACGTGGCCATCGCCAGCGGCGACAAGGGCCTGATCCAGCTCGGCGACATCCTGGCCGAGGAGTACGGCACGGCCACCGCCAAGTTCTTCCTGATCGGCTTCTTCGCCACCTCGTACACCTCGCTCATCGGCGTCTGGCACGGCGTGAGCCTGATGTTCGCGGACTTCGTGGCGCGCTTCCGCCGCAAGGGGGAGACGGCGGGCGCGGCGGCGGCCGGCGGCGAGGCGGTCGCCTCCGGCCGCCACGAGAAGTCCTGGCCGTTCCGCGCGTATCTGCTCTGGCTGACCTTCCCGCCCATCGTGCTGCTCTTCCAGGGCCAGCCGTTCCGTCTGATCATCCTCTACGGCGTCCTCGGCGCGGCCTTCCTCCCGTTCCTGGCCGCCACCCTCCTCTGGCTCCTCAACTCCTCCCGCACACCCCGCGAATGGCGCAACGGCCTCATCAGCAACGGGATGCTCGCCCTCGCGGGCCTTCTCTTCCTGGTCCTGGCCGTGAAGCAGATCTGGGACCAGCCGTGGGCGGACTTCTTCTGACCCCACGGACACCCCCACCCCCACCCCCACCCCCACCGCACGGGCGCGGTCAGGAGGCGTCGAGCGTCTTCCACTTCCCGCTGGTGGCGATCTCCCTCAGCTGCGCCATGGTGAGCGCGGGGGTCTCGCGGGTCGCGGCCGTGTGCTGGGCGCCGGAGTTGAAGGCGCTGATCACGACCCGCAGCCCGTCCGTGCGGAGCGTGTCCACGGTCCACATGACGCCCCCCTCGCCGCCCTTCTCCCCGGGGCCCTGCCGCGTGACGACCTTCGTGCCGTCGGGCAGGGTCTCGGCGTCGGAGCCGAACAGCGAGTCCGCGACGTCCGCCATGCCCGGCTGCACATTGACCTGCACCAGGCTCTTCCCCTTGCCGTCGTCGACGACGACGTAGGCGAAGTCCGGCTCCGGCTCCGGCTCCTCCTCCTTGCCGACGATCTCGACACTCTCGGGGAGGAGGCCGGTGAGCGTCTGCCGGATCGCTTCGCCGCTGACCAGCGGGGGTGCGGCGGGGTCGTCCGGCCGCTCCGTCGACGAGCTCTCCTTGTCCGCCCGATCCTCCTTCTCCGCCGCCTCCGGAATGGCGTCGACAACCTCCTGCCACTCCGAGGCGGTGACGATCGCCCTCAGATACGCGGTGGGCAGCGGCGGTTCGGCACGAGTGACCGGCGCGTCCTTCTGCGCCGCGGCGTTCCATTCCATGACGCCGACTTCGAACCCCTCCGGGTCGACCACCTGCGCGTACCAGTACTTGGTGTCCACGCGGCGGTCCGGGTACTCGTACCCCTCGAACAGCATCAGCCGTGAGCCGTCCGGCCGGGTGATCTCCTCGCAGGAGTCGTACGCGACCGTCTCCTTGTCCGGGCACTTCGTCAGCTGCCGGGCGTGCTCGCTGTCGGGGTCGATCCGCCCGAGCCCGAGCTCCACGGCCGCCGCGCCCTTGCCGTCGTCGTACACGACATGTGCGGAGGGCCCCGTCTCCGTGTCCGTGCCATGCGCCGACTCCTCGCTGAACCTCCCCTTCGGCATCAGGTCCTTGAGCCGCTGGACCATCTCGGCGCCGGACACCTCGCCGTCGTCGTCCCTGACCGTCTCCCCACCGGACCGCTCCGCCGCGACGGACTGCTTCCCGCCCCCGCCGCCGCCCCCGGGCAGCAGCAGGGCCCCGCCCACGCCCACGAGCGCGATCCCGGCGACCCCGCCCAACATCGCGGCGCGGCGGCGGAACAGCATCCGCCGACCGCGTACGGTCCCGCCGCCGACCATCGCGCCTCCATCGGTCTCGAAGGTGCCGCCGGCCCGGCGCAGGGCGTCGCCGAGCCGGCTCTCGAACGGGTCTTCGTGCTGGTCAAGGGGCATGACGAACCACCGTTTCCGCGAGTGGAGGGGAACTGTGTCTGTGGAGTGCCGAGGGCCGGGGGAGGGCGCCGGGGGGAGGCTCAGGGGGTGGCGTACTCACCGATGCCGTCCCCGAGCAGGACGCGCAGCCGGGCGAGGGCGCGGACGCACCGGGTGCGGACCGCCGCCGAGGAGGCGTTCATCGCCGCGGCGGTCTCCTCGACGGACCGGTCCTCCCAGTAGCGCAGGACGATCACGGCCCGGTCCTTGGGCGGCAGTTGGCCCAGCGCCTCGACGAGGGTGAGCCGCAGGGACGAGTCGGTGCCGGGCGCGGCGGGCACGTCCGGGAACACGTCGGTGGTCCGCTCCCGGCTGCTGAGCCGCCGCCGATGGGCGAGGAAGGTCCTGGTCAGCACGGTCTGCGCGTACCCGGCGGGGTTGTCCGCCCGCCGCACCCGCCCCCACTTCACATACAACCGGCCGAGCGTCTCCTGCACGAGGTCCTCGGCGAGATGGGTGTCCCCGCCGGTGAGCAGACACGCGGACCGGTACAGATGCCCCGCGCGGGCCGCCGCGAACTCCTGGTATCCGTCCGCGCGGACTTGTCTCATCTCCGGCTCCCCCTGAACGAGCTCGTGCGGGGCGTGGCCTTTTCTCTTCCCGCTCGCCCCTCACTCCTTTGACGCGGTGGCACCCGGGGAATGTTTCACGGAAGGGGGAGGGATACCGTGCCGGGGAGTCACACCTACGGGGCAGAGGGACGTACCGCCATGGACCAGCCTGAGCAGGGCCACCAGCCACCACCGCCACCCGGCACACCACCGGGCGGCCCCCAGGGCTTCGGCCCCCCGCCCCCGCCGTACGCACCACAGGCCCCCTACGCGTACCCCCACCCCCAGCCCCACCCGTACGCCCGGCCCCACCCGCACCCCTACGCCCAGCCGCAGGCGGGGCCGACTCCGGTCCAGGGCCCGGAGTTCCTGGCCGTCGACCGCCGCAACTCGGTCGTCGTCGACATCAACGGGGTCGCCTTCGAGGACCACGGCGTCTCCGTCGACTTCTCCTGGGAGGAGATCCGCAGCGTCCACTACAAGGCCAGCGGCAACGGCAAGGCGCTCATGGTCGCCGTCATCCACCTCGACGGCGGCTTCTTCGAGTGCGCGGTCGAGGCGAAGCCCCGCGAGCGCCTCCACCAGTGGTTCGCGCATCTGGCCCAGGTGCTGGGCCACTACCGCCCGATGGGCTGAGGGCGAGCGGGCGGGGCGGGCACCCGCGGGGTCGGGTCAGCGCAGGGAGGCGAAGAACTCCCGTACGTCCCCGGCCAGTAGGTCCGGGACCTCCAGGGCCGCGAAGTGGCCGCCGCGGTCGAACTCCGTCCAGCGCGCGAGGGTGTTGGCCCGCTCGGCCCAGCGGCGGATCGACACGTCCTCGCCGAAGTTGGCCACGGCGGTCGGCACCCCGGAGGTCGCCACCGGGAACCAGTCGACGACATGGCTGTTCTCGTAGTACATCCGGGCCGCGGAACCGGCCGTACCGGTCAGCCAGTACAGCATCACGTTGGTGAGCAGCGTGTCCCGGTCGACCGCGTCCTCCGGCAGCGCGGCCGAGGAGTGCGTCCACGCCTGGAACTTCTCCATGATCCAGGCGAGCTGGCCGACGGGGGAGTCCGTGAGGCCGTAGGACAGGGTCTGCGGGCGGGTCGACTGGAGGGCGTTGTAGCCGAAGCCGTCCGTGGTGAACTCGGCGATGTCGGCCAGGCTCCGCAGCTCCCGGTCGGTGAGGCCCTCCCGCTCGGCGTCGTCCACCGGGCCGAGCGGGATGAAGCCGACCGACGCGGCGTTCACATGCACGCCGACCACCGACTCCGGGGCGACCCGGGCCAGCGCGGGGGAGATCAGCGCGCCGAGGTCGCCGCCCTGGGCGCCGTACCGCTCGTAGCCGAGCCGGCGCATCAGCTCCGCCCAGGCGCGGGCGACACGGGAGACGTTCCAGCCCCGCTCGCGGGTCGGCCCGGAGAAACCGAAGCCGGGGATGGACGGGATCACCAGATGGAAGTCGCTCAGGCGGTCGATCACCCCGAGGAACTCCACGATCGAGCCCGGCCAGCCGTGCGTGAGGATCAGCGGCAGCGCGTCCGGCGCGGACGAGCGCACCTGCAGGAAGTGCACCCGCGCGCCGTCGATCTCCGTGACGTACTGCGGGATCTCGTTGAGGGCGGCCTCGTGCTTCCGCCAGTCGTAGGCGCCACGCCAGAACGTGGCGAGGTCACGGAGATACGGCAGGGAGGCGCCGTACGCCCAGTCCGCGTCCGGAAGCTCGTCCGGCCAGCGGGTGAGGTCCAGCCGGGTGCGCAGATCGTCCAGCTGGGCCTGAGGAATGTCGATCCGGTGGCTGCGCACGCTGTTGTCTGTCATGAGTCCAAGGTAGGAAGGCTTGCGGACAACCCGTGTCCGCAAGGACCGGCGTTTTGCACCGATGCTCACGCGTACCGCTCCCGCCGGACAAGCCTTTCGATCCTGCTCGAAAGGCGTTGACCGACACCCCGGACCCCCCACGCCTCCCCTCGCCGCCGCCTACGGCAGCCCGTGCACGTGCGGCCCCACCGCGTTCGACCACGCGTTGCCCGCGGTGGCGTCCCAGTTGGTCGACCAGGTCATCGCGCCCCGCAGATCGGGGTACGTCCGCGGCGGCATGAAGGAGCCGCAGTTCGTGCCCCGGGCCAGACAGTCGAGCGCGTTGTTCACCACGCTCGGCGACACGTACCCGCTGCCCGCGCCCCGCGGCGAGGCCGGCAGCCCCAGCCCCACCTGGGACGGGTCGAGCCCGTTCTCCAGCTGGACGCAGGCGAGGGCGGTGAGGAAGTCCACCGACCCCTGGCTGTAGACCTTGCCGTCGCAGCCCAGCATGGAACCGCTGTTGTAGTACTGCATGTTGACGACGGTCAGGATGTCCTTGATGTTCAGCGCCGTCCGGAAGTACGCGTTCGACGTCGACTGCATGTCGATGGTCTGCGGCGCCATGGTGATGATCAGCGAGGGGCCCGCCTTCGCCGACAACGCCCGCAACGCCTGTGTCATATAGGTGGCGTTCAGCCCGTTCTCCAGATCGATGTCGACGCCGTCGAAGCCGTACGTCCGCATCAGCGCGTACACCGAGTTCGCGAAGTTCGTCGCGGAGGCCGCGTCGTCGACGGCGACCGTGCCGCGCTCACCGCCGACCGACACGATGACCTTCTTGCCGGCCGCCTGCTTGGCCCGGACGTCCGCCTTGAACCGGTCGACGGTGTAGCCGCCGAGCCCCGCCGAGTCGAGGGTGAAGTCGACCGCGCCCGGTGCGGCTGTGGCGTCCGCGAAGGCGACGGCGATGATGTCGTACTGGGACTGGACATCGGCGAGCCGCCGCACCGCCGCCCCGTTGTTGAAATTCTGCCAGTACCCGGTCACCGCGTGCCTGGGCACACCCGTGCCGCCGCCCGGAGTCGCCGTCGTCGTCCCCGTCACGGTCGCCGAACGGCCGGACTCCCCGGCCGAGTTGGTCGCCGTCACCTGGAAGCCGTACGAGGTGGAGGCGGCGAGCCCGGTCACGGTCGCCGAGGTGCCGGTGACCGACTGGACCCGCGTACCGCCCCGGTGGACGTGGTACCCCGAGGCGCCCGACACCGGGTTCCAGGCCAGCGACACCGACGAGGACGTGGTGCCCGACACCGTCACCCCGGCCGGTGCGGACGGGACCGTGGGCGGCTGGTCGCCGCCCCCGCCGCCGTCGGGACCGAACACGGACACATCGTCGACGAAGTACGCGGCCTGCCCGTACCAGCCGTGCGTGTACACCGTCACCGAGGTCGTCGAGGCGCCCGTGCCGAAGGTCGTCGACAGTTGTCTCCAACTCGCCGCGTCCGGTGTCCAGGTGGACACGTCCGTCGTACCGGTGCCGGTCACGCCCAGATACGCGTACCCGCCCCGCACCCAGGCGCTGAGCGTGTACGTCGCGTCGGGCCTGACCGCCACGGTCTGGGCGCAGCGGGCGTTGTCCTGCCCCGCCGGCCCGGCCCGCAGCGCGGACGCGCCGCCGTGCACGGGGGAGGAGACGGTCTCGCCGCTGCCCGCCGAGCAGTTCCAGTCGCTGAGCCCCGACTCGAATCCGGCGTTCCTGGCGTTGTCGATGTCCGCGGCGGAGGCCTGTCCGGCGCCGACGAGGGTGAGACCGAGGGAGAGGGTGAGGGCACCGGAGGCCAAGCCCCAGGACCGGACCCACCGCATCCGTATGCGACTTCCGTGTCTGTTCCTGTCCCTGTTCCTGTGTCTGAACATGCTCCGTACGTTGGTCCAGACCAATCCGGTTGTCAATACTCGCGCACGGGGCCCGTTCGCCCGTAAGGGTGGCCCAACACCCGCCCCCGCCTGTCGAGTTGAGGCATATGCGTCTCACTCTGTGTGGATACGGCCCGTACCTTCCGTGAGTTGATCAAGGGGATCCAGTGTTGATCGGGCCATGCCGTGGATATGGTGCTGATGCAAGACGATGCAGGAGGGACGTCGAGGGAGACGCAGCGTGCCGACCGCGATAGCCGTCACCAGTTCCGGTCTGGTGCTCCCGCCGCACGACCGGCAGACCCCGCCCGCAGTCGTACAGCCGCAGAAGACCCTTGAGGCCTCCCTGTTCGGCATGCACGCGCTCATCGAGCAGCACGGCTATGTCATCGTCCTCCACTCGACCTCCGACGAGACGGTCGTCGCCCGCCGGCTGCACACCGTCCGCTCGGTGCTGGAGAGCGACCGCATCGCCCTGCTCGGCGTGGACCTGCCGCCGCTCGGCCTCGCCCTGCTCGCCCAGCAACTGCGCCAGCTGTCGGTGTGCGACTTCAGCCCCGGGGTGCTCGCCTCCTCCGTACGCCTCCTCGCGCACTACATCTACGCCGGCGCGCTCCTCGGCTCCGTCACCAAGCTCGACCGGGTGCCGGTCACCCTCACGTCGCACGCCAAGTCATGGCTACCGGGCGCCCAGTTCGCCGTACTGGCCAACCCCCGGCCCCAGCTCGTCCGCCTCAACGTCGCCGACCAGGAGCCCCTGGCCGGGCCCGAGTTCGGCACCCGGCTGCTCGTCGCACAGGGACCGCAGCCGCCGTCCGACTGGGTCACCGCGACGCTCGCTCCCGCCTGGCAGGTGCAGGGCTCGCTGCCGGTGCCGCTGCCCGAGGGGTCCACGCGCTGGTGGGGGACCGGCAAGCTCGTCGAGTTCGCCGCCGGCCTCTCCGACGTCTCCGTGCTCTACCAGCTCGTGTCGTCCGTCCGTCGCGAGACCTGCCACTGGTGCGGCCTCGAACTCATCGGCGACCGCTGCGGGTTCTGCGCGGCCCCTTTACGGGAACCGGAATCCCCACCCGTGCGCGCACTGCCGCGGGGGGCCACATGACAGCCGTACGACAACTGAACAGGCCGTAGGCCGCGAAGGCACGACCCCGTCAGTCGTCTCACTTCCCCCCGATCGAGGTTGTTCGGCTCATGCTGCATCACTCCAGGGGCCGACCCCCGGACCCCCAGCAGAAGAGCAGGCCCGCTCCACTGCCCGGCACTTCCCCACGAGGTGAGAAGTAGTGAACTCACGCCAGCGCCGCGGCGTCATCCTGCTGGTCCTGTCGGCCCTGTGCGCCCTGGCCGCCTTCGCCGGAGTGCTCTCGGTGATCCGGGACGTGAACTCGAAGGTCGGCCCCGAGGTGACGGCGTACCGGCTGAAGAGCGACATCGCGCCCTACAAGGAGCTGTCGGCGGGCCAGTTCGAGAAGATCACGATGCCCGAGCGATGGCTGTCCGCCACGGCGGTCACCGATCTGGCCCAGATCCGCGGAAAGATCGCCGTCACCCAGCTGGAGAAGGGCTCCCTGCTCCAGTCCGACATGATCGTCGACCGGCCCGAACTCGACCCCGGGCAGCAGGAGATCGCGATCCTGATCGACGCGTCCACCGGTGTGGCGGGCAAGATCAACCCGGGTTCGCGGGTCAACATCTACGCCACCTTCGAGGAGAAGGACAGCGACTCCGGCAAGGACACGTCCAAGCTGATGGTCGCCGACGCCCGCGTCATCGACGTCGGCAAGCTGACCCCCCTCGAATCGGGCCAGTCCAGCAGCGACCGCCGGCGCACGGCCACCGAGGCGGTCCCGATCACCTTCGCGCTCGACACCGCCGACGCCCAGCGCGTGGCGTTCGCCGAGTCGTTCGCCGAGCACGTCCGTCTCGCCCTCGTAGGGGGCGGCGAGGCCACCGTCGTCGTACCGGACGACCGTTCGTACACCCTCGACGAGGACAAGTAGGAGGCCCCGCGATGAGGTCGGTCCGGAACGTCCGCACGAGGGCCCCCCGAACGAAATTGCGTCGAACGCCGCTACGCCTGGGCGTGCGGAGGACGGGCATGCTCAGGGAGACGACCCGACGAACGAACGCGCCGCGCGCATCCCACATGTGTGAACGCCCGAACGCACCCCACCCACCCACGCACGCCGGAACGAGCACCACCGCACTCCACCCATCCGCGCCCGGCGGAACGCGCACCACCGCACTCCACCCATCCGCGCCCGGCGGAACGAGCACCACCGCACTCCACCCATCCGCGCCCGGCGGAACGCGCACCACCGCACTCCACCCATCCGCGCCCGGCGGAACGAGCACCACCGCACCCCACCCACCCACGCACGCCGGAACGAGCACCACCGCACTCCACCCATCCGCGCCCGGCGGAACGCGCACCACCGTGCCGCGAGCATCCGCGACCGGCGCAACGGGGAGGACCCACCGATGACCATCCGCATCCTCCCCGCCGCCGGGGACGTCGACTCGGCCCGAGCCCTCACCACCCTGCTCGGTCAGCTGGCCGACGCGGAACCGGCACCCCCCGTCTCCGACTCCACCGCCCTCCTGGACACCCTGGCGCGGCTGGCCGCAGACTCCCTGGAGGAACTCCCGGAAGTCGTCCTCGTCCACGAACGGATCGGCCCGGTACCGGCGTTGGACCTGGTCCGCGACCTCGTGCTGCGCTTCCCGGCGGTCGGCGTCGTCCTCGTCACCTCCGACACCAGCACCGGCGTCCTCACCGCCGCCATGGACTCCGGCGCCCGGGGCATCGTCAACCTCCCCCTCGCCTACGAGGCCCTCGCCGAACGCGTCCAGGCCGCCGCCGCCTGGTCGGCGGGCATGCGCCGCCACCTCGGCAGCGGCACACCCGAGCTGTACACGGGCCCCGGCGGCACCGTCGTCTCGGTCAGCGGCGCCAAGGGCGGCGTCGGCGCCACGGTCACCGCCGTCCAACTCGCCCTCGCGGCCCGCGCGTCCGGCCGTACGGTGGCCCTCCTCGACCTCGACCTCCAGTCCGGGGACGTCGCCTCGTACCTGGACGTACAGTTCCGCCGCTCGGTCGCCGACCTGGCCGGCATCACGGACATCAACCCCCGCGTCCTCCAGGAGGCGGTCTACACCCACGACACCGGTATCGCCCTGCTCCTGGCCCCCGCCGAGGGCGAACGCGGCGAGGAGGTGACGGACCGCGTGGCCCGCCAGGTGGTGGCGACCCTCCGCTCCCGGCACGACGTCGTGATCGTCGACTGCGGCTCCCAGATGAACGCGGCCACGGCGGCGGCCGTCGAGATGGCCGACCACGCCCTGCTCCTCGTCACCCCGGACGTGGTCGCGATCCGCGCCGCCAAACGCATGGTCCGCCTCTGGGACCGCCTCCAGATCCGCAAGGCCGAGGAGACCGTGACGGTCGTCAACCGCCTGTCGCGCGGTACGGAGATCCAGCCGTCCCTGGTCGAGAAGATCACCGGCACGAAGGTGGCCCGCGCCGCCGTGCCCGCCGCCTTCAAGGAACTCCAGTCCGTGGTCGACGCGGGCCGCCTCCAGGACCTCGACGCCCGCTCGGTCGTCAAACAGGCCCTGTGGGCACTGGCGGGCGAACTCGAACTGGTCGCGGAACACCACCACTCCGGCGGCCGACGCCGCAGGTCCTCCACCGACCGAGGCGCCCTCGTCCTCCGCCGCAAGGGCGGCGACCGGGGCTCGGCGACCCTCGAATTCGCCGGAATGTTCCCCCTGATCCTGATCACCATGGCCATCCTCTGGCAGGCCGCCCTCTACGGCTACACCTACTCCCTCGCGGGCAACGCCGCCGACGAGGCCGCCCGCGCCGCCACCGCCGCGTACGCCGTGGACGGCGACATAGCCGCCGCCTGCGAAGCCGCCGGCACCCAGAACCTCCCCGGCGCATGGAACGACACCGCCATCGACTGCGCCCCCTCCGGCCCCGTCATGCGAGCCGAGGTCCAGGCCAACGTCCCCCTCTTCTTCCCGGGCTTCGACGCCGGCTGGACCGTCAACGGCGAGGCCGGAGCGGCCCTGGAGGGCGACACCCCATGACAACCACGAACCCCACGCCCCACCCCCAACACCGAACCGAAGGCGAACCAGCGGCCGACCCCGTACCCGCACCCCAACGACGGGCGTACCGGGCACGCACCGACGGCGAACCCGCGCCCGGGGCCGTGACGGCCCCCCGACGGCGGGTCAGGGGCGTACGGCGAGAAGGGGGCGTGTCGGGGGGTGTCCGCCCGCAGCGGTCGGCACGTCAACCCGCCCAACCTCCCAGCCGACCGATTCCGCGCCGTTCCGAGGACGGACACCCGCCGACACGCCCCCGACCCACCCACCGAACAGGCGCCCCACCCCCGACCCACCGAACAGGCGCCCCACCCCCCACCACCGGAAGCCGCACCCGCACCCCCACCACCGGAAGCCGCACCCACCACCCCCGCTGGAACGACCGAGGCTCCTCCATCCTGGAGTTCGCCGGCTTCCTCCCGATCCTTCTCCTCGTAGGCATGGCCGCGATCCAACTGGGCCTCATCGGCTACGGCATCAGCCAGGCAGGCTCGGCCGCCCGGGCCGCCGCCCGCGCCGAGTCACTGGAGACCGGCACAGGCGCAGCCGCAGGCGTCGCCGCGGCGAGCGACTGGCTGAACCCGACCCCCCAGGTCGGCCCCGGCACCGACACCACCACAGCCACGGTCACGGTCACCGTCCCCTCCGTAGTCCCCCTCTTCGACCCGGTCACGGTCGAACGCACAGCCACCATGCCCAACGACACGGACAACTGACCCCCGAGAGGAGCTGACCAGAGGATGAGCCTGCGATCCCGTATCGCCGCCCCCGACGAGGGAGGAGCCGGACGAGAGGACGGACACCTCGTGGCCGTCTACCGCGCCAAGCTCCTCGAAGAGATCGACCTGGCCGAGATGTCGGCCCTCACCGCCGCCGACCGCCGCGCCCGCCTGGAACGCGTACTCGGCCACATCATCAGCCGAGAGGGCCCGGTCCTCTCCTCCGCCGAGCGCTCCCAACTGATCCGCAGGGTCGTCGACGAGGCCCTCGGCCTGGGCGTCCTCGAACCCCTCCTCGCCGACGCGTCCGTCACCGAGATCATGGTCAACGGCCCGGACGCGATCTTCGTGGAACGAGCCGGCCGAGTAGAACAACTCCCCCTCCGCTTCGCCTCGACCGACCAGCTCATGCAGACCATCGAACGCATCGTCTCCACGGTCAACCGCCGCGTGGACGAGTCGAACCCGATGGTCGACGCCCGCCTCCCCACCGGCGAACGCGTGAACGTGATCATCCCCCCGCTCGCCCTCACCGGCCCCACCCTCACGATCCGCCGCTTCCCCCGCGCGTACACCCTCCCCGAACTCATCGACCTGGGCTCCCTCGACGAGCAGATGCTGATGCTGCTCGCCGCCTTCGTCCGGGCCCGCTTCAACGTGATCGTCAGCGGCGGTACGGGCACCGGCAAGACAACCCTCCTCAACGCGCTCTCCGGCCTGATCCCACCCCGCGAACGCATCATCACCATCGAGGACTCCGCGGAACTCCAGCTCCAGCAGGAACACGTCATCCGCCTGGAGTCGAGGCCCCCCAACATCGAGGGCAAGGGCCAGATCACCATCCGCGACCTGGTCCGCAACTCCCTCCGCATGCGCCCCGACCGCATCATCGTCGGCGAGGTCCGCGGCGGCGAGACCCTCGACATGCTCCAGGCGATGTCGACGGGCCACGACGGCTCCCTCGCCACGGTCCACGCCAACTCCGCCGAGGACGCCCTGATGCGGCTGCAGACCCTGGGCTCGATGTCCGAGGTCCTCATCCCCTTCGAGGCGCTCAAGGACCAGATCAACTCGGCGGTGGACGTGGTCGTCCAGCTCACCCGCTTCGCGGACGGCTCCCGCAAGGTCACCGAGATCGCCCTGCTCGTCTCGCACGGCCGCGAACAGTTCCGTATCGCCACGGTATCCCGCTACGCCCCGGACCCGCTGGGCGCGGACCGGGTCGTCCACGGCCGTTTCGAACACCTGCCGATACCCCGCCCGATCGCGGAGAAGCTGTACGTGGCCAACGAGCCGCTGCCTCCCGCGTACGGCGTGGCCGAGGCCATCGACCCGCTCAACACCCGCCAGGCCATCGGTTAGCCCCGAGGAGGTAGGACGATGACAACCCTGTCGACCGTGTCGACCCAGGCGGCGCAGGCCTCCGTGGACCTGGACAACACCACCCTGCTGGCCCTCGGCGCCACGATCCTCTGCGGCACCCTCGCCGTCGCGGGCGCGCACGCGTACGCCTCGGGCCGTGCCCAGCGCCAGGCCCTGGTCGACCGTCTCGCCGGCCACCAGGGCGGCCCGCTCCGCACGGCGGCGGGCCGCGTACGCCGCTTCACGGCCGTGGACCGCCGCCTGCGCCGCACCCGCCTCGGCCGCGCGATCCACCTCCGCCTGACCACGACGGGACTCGACCTGACGGCGGGCGAGTTCGCGACGTACGTCACCATGGCGGTCGTGGCGCTGTGGCTGATCGCGGCGACCACCCTGGCCCCGTTCTTCGGCCCGATCGCTGCGGCCGTGGGCGTCTGGGCGGCGGCCATCTTCCTCAACTGGCAGCGCCAGAAACGCATCGAGGCCTTCATCAACCAACTCCCCGACGTGGCCCGCCTCCTGGCCAACGCCACGGCGGCGGGCCTCGCGCTCCGTACGGCACTGGCGATGGCGGCGGAGGAACTGGAGGCCCCGGCGGGCGAGGAACTGGCCCGGGTCGCCGACCAGTTGGCGCTCGGCCGCTCGGTCGACGACGCCCTCGGCGAACTCGCGGAACGCCTCCCGTCCCGCGAACTGATCGTCCTCGTCACCACCCTCGTACTGTCCAACAAGGCGGGCGGCTCGGTGGTCAGCTCCCTCCGCAACCTCACGCAGACCCTGGAGGACCGGAAGGAGACCCGGCGCGAGGTCCGCACGATGCTCTCCGAGGTCAACGCGACGGCGTTCACCGTCCCCCTCCTCGGCCTCGGCTCCCTCCTCCTGATCAACTCCTCGAACGACGGCGCCCTGGCCCGGGTGACCGGCTCCCCGCTGGGCCAGGCCCTGGTCCTGATCTCGATCGGCCTGTACACGGTCGGCTTTTTCGTCATCCGCCGCCTCGGCAAGATCGAAGTATGAGAAGGGGCCCGTGACCGACATGACGACATCGACGCTCCCCCTTCTCCTGGCCCTCCTGACGGCCGTCTCCGTCGTGGGCGTCCTCATCGGCATCCGTATGATCCGCGCCGACGCGAAACTCCCCAGCGATTTGGCGCTCGCCCTGGAGGTGGGCGCCACCCGCGTCTCGAAGACCGGCTCGGCGGTCGACCGCCTGGGTATGCGCTTCGCGCCGCTCGTCCTGCGTCTGATGGGCCCCCGCCGGGTCGAGGCGAAACGCCGCCGCATCGACATGGCGGGCAACCCCGGCGGCCTCACCCTCAACCGCTACGCCGCCCGCCGGGCCGTCTACGGCTTCTTCGGCGCGTTCATGGGCCTGGTCTTCCTCACCAGCGACCGCCCGCTCTTCGCCGCGTTCACCTTCGCCTTCGGTCTGCTCGCCGCCGACGCGGCGATCTGGCAGGCCGTCCGCGACCGCAAGGACGTCATCGACCGCACGCTGCCGGACTTCCTGGACGTCCTTGCCGTGGTCGTCTCGGCGGGCCTCGGCTTCCGCCAGGCCCTGGACCGGGTCGCCGAGAAGTACGAGGGTCCCTGGGCGGACGAACTCCGTATCACCCTCCGCCAGATGGACATGGGCGTGAGCCGCCGCCAGGCCTTCGACGAACTCCGCAGACGCAACACGTCCGAACAGGTGGCCCAGTTCGTCTCGGCGCTCCAACAGGGCGAGGAACTGGGTTCCCCCATCGCGGAGACCCTGATCCAACTCGCCGCAGACATGCGCCGCACCGACGCCCAGAACGCCCGCCGCCGAGCCGCCCGTACGATCCCCAAGGCGACCCTGGTCACCCTGATCTTCATGCTCCCCGCCACGATGATCCTCATCGCGACAGGCATGTTCCTGGGCTCAGGCACCAACTTCGGCGACATCCTGGGCCGCTGATGAAACCCCGACGACCCCGCCACACCCCACCCCGGGCAATGGTGCCACCGAGCCGCTTCCCCACCCCCGACACAAGCACCCACCCCCACCACCCGACCCCCACGACCGGCTACCTCCAGGACGACGCCACACCCCCCGCCACCCTCCGCCTCCAGCTCAACGCCCTCCAGTCCCTGGCCCGCCAGACCTTCGCCGTCCGCCTGGTCGCCCTCACCATCGGCACCCCCTTCGCGATGGCCAACACCACGGACGGCCCCCAGAGCCACGCCGTACTGATCGCCGCGGTCCTCGGCATCACCGTCTCGTACGCCATGCTCAGGGACTGGCCCCGCTTCGCCCCCCGCCTCCTCACCCACCCCACCCTCATGGCCCTGGACCTCCTCTTCGGCGCGGTCCTCCTCCTCACCGCCACCCCCGCCTCCCCCCTCGCCTACGCCACGGTCTGCACCCCCCTCCTCTCCGGCCTCCTCTACGGCTGGCGCGGCGCCGGCGTCCTCACCGGCCTCCAACTGGCCGTCCTGCTCACCGTCCACCGCGCCTGGGAACACCGCCCCGGCGCAGGCGCCGGCACCCTCCTCGTCGCCGGCTTCTGCGTCGCCGCCGGCATCATCGGCGTAACCCTCCGCAACCTGATGTTCCGCTTCGGCACGGCCACCCAGGCCCTCTCCGAAGCCACGTCCCGCCTAGCCGTCGCGGAGGCCGTGGAGTCGGAACGCGCCCGCCTCGCCCGCGAACTCCACGACTCGGTGGCCAAGACCCTCCACGGCCTCGCCCTCGCCGCGGACGCCCTGGCGACGACGGCGGACCACCCCACCCCCGACCCCACCCACCTCAAACAACAGGCCACCCTCGTGGCCTCCGCCGCCCGCCGAGCCGCCGCGGAATCCCGAGACCTGCTCACGGACCTACGCCGCCACACAGACCTCACCACACCGACACCCCCCACGGACCTGAAGTCCGAACTCGCCACCCGCGCAACGGACTTCGCATCGCGCACCACCCTCCCCACCCACTTCACCCACACCGGCGCGGACCCCCCACCCCTCCCGCCCGACACGACCCACCACCTCCTGGCCATCACATCGGAGGCCCTGGAGAACATCCACCGCCACGCACAGGCGACCAAGGCGGAGGTGTCCCTGAGCATCACCCCGGACACCCTCCACCTCACGATCAAGGACGACGGCGTGGGCCTCCCGCCCACCCTCACCCTCGAATCCCTCGAAGAAGCGCAACGATCCGGCCACTTCGGCCTCCTGGGCATGAGGGAACGCGCGGCCCGCACAGGAGCCCGCCTGCACCTGACGGCACCCCCCAAAGGCACGCAGGTAACCCTGACCCTCCCCCTCCCCCTCCCACACTCCCTCCCCGAATCCCCCCGACAGGAGGCCGCACATGCCTGACCGGCCCCTTCGCGTACTCGTCGCGGACGACAACCCGGTGGTCCGCGCCGGCCTCACCGCCCTCCTGGACACCCACCCCGACATCACGGTGGTCGCCCAGGCCACCAACGGTGAGGAGGCGGTGGACAGGGCCCGCCGCCACCGCCCGGACGTCGCCCTCCTGGACGTCCGCATGCCCGGCACGGACGGCCTCACCGCCCTCCCCGAACTGGCCGCGCTCTGCCCCGTGATGATGCTGACCTACAGCACGGAACCCGAGGTCGTGACGGAGGCGTTGCGCCGGGGCGCGACCGGCTACCTGGTCCACGGCGAGTTCACGGCCCCCGAACTGATCGAGGCGGTGAGGAACCTGAGGAAGGGCCACGGGCCCATCTCCCCGACTGTCTCGACTTCACTCGGCGTTTCCTACGAACCTTCACACGAAAGTCACGACCGTACTTCGCAGCTGCAACCATCTATGGCACAGTCGTCAAAGACCCGCCCCAGCTATGTGCCACGACTGCGCCGCCGCATCCTCAACCACGCCAACCGACCGTCCTTCGGCCTGAGTTCAAGGGAGGTGGAGGTGATGGACCTCATCGCGTCCGGCATGAACAACCGCCAGATCGCCGCCACCTGCTTCATCAGCGAGAAGACCGTCAAGAACCACATCAACCACATCTTCGCGAAACTGCACACCTCGACCCGCAGCGAAGCCATCGCCCACTGGCTGGGCACGACCCCCGAGGGGTGGCCCCGATGACCCACCCCCCAACCGGAAGTTGGGCCCCCGGACCCACCCCCCGTACGTGCCGACTCACGTACGGTGATCCGGTTGGTGTCGGCATCGCGCGGGAAGGCAACCGCCATGAAGGTGAAGCACCGTTTCAAGACCTGGAGGACCACGGTCGTCTCCCGCATGCGGGGGAAGGACCGGGACGCGGGCGCGGGGTTCGTGGAGTACGCGGGCATCATGATCATCGTCGCGGGCATCTTCGTGATGATCGACGGGCTGGGGTTGGACGGGTTGATCTCCCAAGCCATCCTCAACGCGGTGAAGAGCGTCATCGGCTGATCCGTGAGCGACTGGCCGACGACCGAGGCTCGACCCTCCCCCTCCACATCTGGCTGACAGCGATCCTGCTTTTCACGGCATTGGCCTTCTTCGTGTTCGCTCAGGCCGCATCCGCCCGCAACGGTGCCCAG
This sequence comes from Streptomyces phaeolivaceus, assembly GCF_009184865.1. NCBI lineage: Bacteria > Bacillati > Actinomycetota > Actinomycetes > Kitasatosporales > Streptomycetaceae > Streptomyces > Streptomyces phaeolivaceus. The sequence continues at coordinate 6,957,752 of NZ_CP045096.1, forward strand.
TCCGCGGCGGACGCAGCGGCGTTGGCGGCGGCTCAGAAAGCACGGGACGACCTGCTGTTGGACCTCGGGGACGCCATCGAGGCAGGCAACGGCGACTGGTTGGACTGGCTCGATCTGCCGCCAGGAGGAATTCCTGTGGAGGGGGCCGACGCTGCGGCCGCGGAACTGGCGGCCCAGAACAACTCGACCGTCCAGGGCGGTGCTCAGCTCACCGAGGTGAACGGAGCCCCGGGCTTCCAGGTCGACGTGGTGACGGACTACACCGTCGGCGATTCGATCATCCCCGGCACCGAGGACATGACGGCCACGGCTCAGGCAGTTGCCATCATCCAGCCGCGCTGCGACTTCGACGTCAACACCAACCCCATGGATCCCGTCACCCTGGACTGCGACGGCGTGCCCGTGGACATCGACCCCGGAAATTTCAATCCGGCCGACCTTCCCGACGCGTCCGTGATGTTCTCTGTGTATCTGGCCGAGTGAGAGGAAGCCGTACCGATGAACCTTCGGCACACCATGAAGGGCCGCAGGACAGCGGTGGCGATCGCGACCGGTCTGGTCCTCACGGTGGCCGGTTGCGGCGGGGGAGGAAGCGACGACAAGGCGTCCGACAACGGCTCAACGTCGTCCCCGTCCACCAAGGGAGACGGCAACGCGGACGAGCAGGAGTCGCAAACGCCCACCACCGCCTCGGTCTTGGCGGAGGTGAAGGGGGAGAACGGGGTCACACTCACGGTGACGTCCGCCCAGCGGGACGCGGGAGGCTTCGTCACCGTCGAGGGAACCGTCGTCAACAACACCGGCGAGGCCTGGGTGCCGGCGAATTGGCTGGGCGATGAGAGGGAACTGGCCAAGAACGGGGCGTCAATCGCCGGTGCCAACCTCGTCGACCAGGCGGGCAAGAAGAAGTACCTCGTTCTGCGGGATACCTCGGGCCGATGCCTCTGCACACAGTTCACCGGCGGCGTCGACGAGGGCGCAACGGCCCAATGGTTCGCCCAATTCCCCGCCCCCCCCGATTCCACCACCTCCGTGGACTTCCAGGTCGGCTCCATGCCCCCCGCCACGATCGAACTCTCCGAGGACGAGTGACCATGGCTGCCCTGACCTCACGAGCCGTCACGAAGGGCGGGGCCACGCTGGGCGTGGCCATGGCCGTACTGGCCACCCTCACCCTCGTCACCCCGCCCGCCCTCGCCGCGGACGACCCGAGCGAACCCCCGGGCACCGTCACCACCTCCCCACCCCCGGAGGTCGACGCCAACAGCCCCGGCCTGAAGCTCGCCCAGGGAGCCACGCTCGCCCCCGCCAAGGTCCTGGACATCAAGTCGGTCGTGGAGGACCTCGGCGGCGAGGAACGCCGCGAGGACACCAACGAGAACGTGACGTTCGCCCTCCAGGCGGAGGTCCTCTTCCCGAAGAACAGCTCGAAACTCAACCCCCAGGCCCGCTCCCGCATCCAGACCATCGCGGAGGAGATCAAGAAGCAGAGCGCGGGCACGGTCCGCGTCTTCGGCTTCACGGACAACCTCGGCTCCTACGCCCACGGCCTGACCCTCTCCAAGCAGCGCGCGGAGGCCGTCCACGACCTCCTCGCCGGCGACCTGGGCGGCAACGTCACCTTCGAGGTCCGCGGCTACAGCGAGGACTACCCGATCGCCGACAACTCCACGGAAGAGGGCCGCAAGAAGAACCGCCGAGTCGAGGTCTCCTTCCCCAGGACGGGCTCGGCGGGGGAAGGCACGACCTGACAGGGCCCGGTCGATCAGCCGTCCATCCCGGCGTCGGCGCCCGGTTCGGGCTCCTGCGGGTACGCGACGAAGGTGCCCTTGGCGGGGAGCGTGACGACGAGGTCGCGTTCGCGTAGTTCGCGGATGGCGCGGCGGGCGGTCAGATAGGCGACGCCGTACTCGGCGCCGAGATCGCGTTCACCGGGGAGCCGAGCTCCAGGACGCAGCGCACCCGATGCGATCTGCGCTGCGATGTGGTCGGCCACCTGCATATATACGTAGGCGATCTTGGTTGGGTCGATCGGTGAGTCTCCCGGGTCTGCTGCCATGGCCACCACCGTAAAACAGCCCTGAGCTGCACTGATGGGCGCATAGCTACATACTGCTATGCACTGACATGCGTAGCAATGTAGGCTGATCGCGTCAAAGACCCCGGCGACGAGGCAACGTCCCGGGGCATGGCCAACGCCGCTAAGGAGCGTCAGCGTGCTGAACCTTACCGTCCGTGCCCTCGCGTGGGTGCTGAGCATCCTCCTGTCGACCCCACCCGGCCGTCACCGCGCGGTCACCCCGAGCGCACTCCATCGCCTACCTCCCACGGCCCCTGTGGCACTCGCCTTCACCGGCCTGCCCAACCCGATCGACCTGATCGACGGCAGCGCGTCCCCCCTCGTCCGCCCCTACCTCCTCACCCCGGACGAGCGACGCCGCCAACGCGAACGCCGTCGTGCCCTCTACCTGGCCACGCTCGGCATCGACACCGACCCGGACCACATCCACGGCATCCGAGTAGGGGCGGCCCGATGACGCAGGACGGCCACCACCCCGCTCCCCCCACCCGCCGTATCCCGGTCCGCATGTGCGTGCACTGCCGACAGATGACGAGCGCTCCGGTGGTGGTCCACGAGGAACACGCCGCCACGGGCCCGGGCTTCACCGTCTACGCGTGCCCGGAATGCGCGGCGCACTATCCGCCACCGTCCGACGCGTTGGAGTTCCTGGACTCGGCCCGGAAGCCGTCCGAAATGACCCTCCGGGTCTACCGGGTCCCACCGGACGGCCGAACCGACCAGAGCCGTGCCGAACCGGACGCTGATCCACCCCGTCGCCGACAGCCCTGACGGCAGTCGGCCCGCACGGCCAGGACTCCCGCCTGTCCCGTTCACATGTGAACGGGACAAGCCTGGTGTGCCCCGACCCTCCCTTGCGGTGAGTGTCCGTCGCGCGGCTCTGTGGCATTCAGTAATTCCGCTACCTTCATCCCTCGGGAGCGTCGAGCGCGGCAATTTCTGTTGTGGTCGGCTCTGGTATTTCGGCCAACTCCCACTCAACAGTACTGAGATCTACTCCAAATCGGTTATTCTCTTCCAGGAACACATCCTCCCGGAAGACAAGGAGAGACTTGGGTTCGTTCCCGGCGCCCTTCGCTTCCTGCCATATCATTTTCGCAGGATGGTTGCGAAATTCCTTCAATTCCTTGTCGCGTAGCTCGTCCGCTGGCATCAGTGAGATGCTGATTGCTGCGGAGATGAGATTGCTCATTTCGGCACTACTGTAACTGCGGTTGCAGAGGAGTCCCGCTGCCCGCTTCCGTCCCGGATGGATCGAATCCCAGACCGAGCGGGCGTTCCTCCGTCCCTGGCCCGGCGGGTTTCCTCCAAAGCCAGTCATCATGGTGTTCCAGAGGACAGGGCTATTGCTACGTAGAAGGGCCCGCTCTCCCAGAACGATCCAGATATCATCGAGGGTTAGATATCTGACATCGAAATGCGAGGCGTCGATATTACCTGCCTCGTTGATGCTTCTTCGATGATCTTTTATTCGGCTGAAAAGTTTGGGTTCGGTCAGATTCGGCGGATCTCCGTAATTGCTGTCGCCGGCCGAAGCCTTCCCCACGTAGATGGGCACATCGGAACCCTTCAATCCGTGATAGATGTCGAGATCGCCCTTGTAGTAAAGCGCATATAGCCCTGCGCCCGGAAATGTCTGGACCTTGTCCAAGGGTGTGCGCGGGCGTCTGTTCATCTCCTCTCGAAGATTGCGGCTGAGCAAGTCAATACCCAGCGGGTTGAATTGCAGAGGCGTCGCGCCATCGGGGCTGGGAATCATGCGGGAGATTTTACCCGCTGACTCAGCCCGCAAAGTGCTGCCAGGCTTGGGTGCTTGCGCATCGCAAATGAGATGCGCCATTCGTCCATGCTGAAAAAGTTATGTTTCGCTTGATCCCGTTTTGTCAACCAGTGTCCGTACAGCGCTGATGACTTGCGCGGCTGCCGCGTCGGGATCCTCGTGCTCCCAGACGCGCACGACCGTCCAGCCGGCTTCTCGGAGGAGGCGGTCCGTCTCCGCGTCCCTGGCCTGGTTGCCCTCGATCTTGTCGCGCCAGAACTCGGCGTTCTTGCGTGACTCCCGAAGGTGCTCGGGGCATCCGTGCCAGTAGCAGCCATCGACGAAGACCGCGACCTTCGACTTGGGGAAAAGCACATCGGCGGTTCGTCGCAGTTCGGGTAGTGGCCGCGCCGCCACGCGGTAGCGAAGACCCTGCTTATGCAGTAGGGACCGGAGCCGCAGCTCGGGCCGGGTGTCCCTGTTCCGATTGGCTCGCATCGCGGCGCGTACCGCCGGGGAGGAAGCCCACGAGCCTTCCGCCGGTGGCTCTTCTGTGAGAAGTCCCTTCTCCCAGGCCATTTTCCAGCCCTCCGCGAGATTCGCGGCCCGGTTCGCGTGCTCGACCTGTCCGAGGTACCGGGCAGGGGACTTGCCGCCGTCGGACCAGCGTAGGTACGCGCGAATGCGTCGAGTGTCAGGTAGCACCTTCAGTTCCACCGAGGCTCTGGCGAATCTCCCCCCGCCAAGATCCACGGAACGCTTGTGGCGACCACCGGCTGCTCTGTCCTGTTCCGCCGCAGCGGTGCTCCGGCTCCTGCCAGGGCGTCCCTTCCATGCCCGATCCGGCGGCGCATCGTGCCTCCAACCGCTCTGCGTCCTATCGGAGTCGCTGGTCACTTCTGACGCTCCTCCGCCTCGTCCAGGACGGCCGCGACAGCTTTGGCGAAGACCTCACCAAGGGCGACGGGTACGGCGTTGCCGAGCTGGCGCATCTTCTCTCCTCGTGGGCCCCTGAGTTCCCACGTGTCAGGGAAGGTCATCACACGGGCGGTCTCGCGGACTGTCATGTACCTGTGCTTGTACCGGACGCTTCCAGGGGTGGCCTCATCAGCTACCAACTCGTCGAGGAGCATGACCGACTCGCCGCCGGGCACGCCGTGTACGCCGGCCTTGACGGTCTTGGCCGGGCGATCAAGCTCATTGGGAGTGTGCCCGTCGTAAATGCGGGCTCCAGGCCAGCCGATGTGTTCCGTGAAGCCGCCTAGGAAGTGCTCGGTGCGATCCAACCACTCGTCTGGAACATCCGGCAGGGGCTTGTTGTCGCCGATACCGGCGATCGCGTCGCGCAGGGTGTACCAGGGGAGTAGCCCGTCGTCTATCGGCATGGTCTTCGGGAGACGGGCGATGACGCGCTCCCTCACATGGTCTGGGACGCTGGGGTAGCGCTTCCAGTAGTCCCCGTCCTCCTCCATGGAACGGAGAAGGGCCGTCTCGGAGTGCGTCCTCTTCACGAGCCCCTTGAACAACTCGCGATCGACATTCAGGTCGCGACGGAACGCGACGATGATCACGCGGTGGCGGATCTGGGGCACCCCGTAGTCGGCGGCGTTCACCGGCATCATGACGATGTCGTACCGCTTCTTGGGGTCGTCCGGCTCTTCCTCGCGCCGCTCCAGCAGGGACTCGTAGTGCTGCTCCCAGTTGGTGTCTTCGGCTCGCTCCTCGAAGGGAAGTTCCAGTTCGCGCTGGATGTAGTCGAAGTAGCGCTTGAAAGAGGGCCTTAGCAAACCGCGCACGTTCTCGCAGATCACGGCCTTCGGCTGAATCTGACGGACAGCTCTGAACAGCTGCGGAAACATGTTCCGCTTGTCCTCGTCGCCCTTGGCGACACCGCCGAGACTGAAGGGCTGGCAAGGAGGGCCGCCAGCGAGTACGTCGACCTGGCCCGCCAGGTATCCCATGTCGAGGTTCTGGACATCGCCCGCGATGAGCGGCACTCTCTCGCCGGGCCCGGGGGCGCTGGTCGGCCTCTGGTCGTCGGGGAGTCGCCGCGCCACGTTGGCTTCCAGGGTCTCGCAGGCTCGCTTGGCGAACTCGTTGAAGAGCAAGGGACGGAACCCGGCGCGATGGACGGCCATGGCCAGGCCGCCAGCGCCAGCGAAGAGCTCGACACCCGTGCGGTCCTTCTTTGATCCTTCGTGCAGTTCAGCCATTTCGAAAGCATACCGCGGAGTTGTCGATCTTCAAGCCACTTCGAGCTGACGGTTCGGCCGCGTGCACAAGTCACCGATAGGGTTTCCGGGATCATGTCGACCAAGGGAGAGGGACGGATGGCGCCGGTGGTGGATTCCGACGACGAGACGCAGTACCACAAGGACTTCACTCTGAGCATCACCAAGGCGCTCGGTGACCAGCTGGCCGCCGCACTTGAGGGCCTGGACAGGGCTCCCCTCATAGAGGAAAGCATCGCGCGGCTCAAGGAGAAGCCCGGGGTCTACCAGCTCTACCTGAACGGCGCGTTCGTCTACGTCGGCAAGGCCGACAAGTCTCTGCCCGCTCGCCTTCGCCATCACCTCCGCAAGATCTCCGGGCGTCGCAACATCTCTCTGGCGGAGATGTCCTTCTCGTGCCTGTACGTGGCGGAGGACTTTTCCGCCCTCGCCCCCGAACAATTGCTGATCAGCCATCACAAGGGCATGGGCAACATCCCATGGAACAACAACGGCTTCGGGAACAAGGACCCTGGCCGTCAGCGGGACAGCACGGTCCTGAAGCAGAACCACTTCGACGTCGCTTTCCCCATCGACCTGGACCGACCGATCGAGGGACTGAGGGCGGGCGAGATGACGCTGCACGCACTCCTGGAGACGATCAAGGGCGGGCTCCCGTACAACTTCCGATACGGGAAGACGGCGGATTTCACGACCCGGCGTGTCCACGTTCCGGCAGCGGGAATGACGGCCGACGAGGTCTTCCAGCTCGTATCCGCCGAGATAACGGACAAGTGGCAGGTAGTCGCCCTCATGGGCTACGTGATCATGTACGACGACAGGCCCGACACGTATCGGAGCGCGTGGCGGTACTACCGAGACGGGCAGCGCGTCAGTGCCGTTCCTGAGTCGGAGCCAGTGGGGGAAATCGAAGCCGATCCATCGAGACTGGATGATCGAGCGGATGGGATTGAGGTCGGAACATTTGATGACACACTGACCGAATGATCAGGGAACCAGCAGAGGCCACCCTCTCCGGAGTCGGCACCGTCCAGATCCCTTTGGGGGTACTCGCGGAGGCTGGGCTGTCACCAGGGGCCGCCGTCGTCGTGTACAGCGATGGGGACGGCCGAATCATCGTGCGTCGAAAGAGCGACACGATCCGTGAACTCTTGGAGACTGGCACGCTGTGACTCGGTCTGGAGCCTGTCCGAGACGCGCAGGGTGTTCCGGATCCGGACACGACACCCGCAACCTTGTCGAGGCGCAACCACAGGCCGGGGCCGTTCCACCAGGCCGCGTGTCCAAGGTGCCGAACCATTCGCCTCAGCGGGCCTGAGCACCCCGCAAAGCAACGCCGCCCGCCAGGCCCCCCGCCGTGGATGAACGGGCTGGGCGGGCGCGTCACACTCTGATCAGCCCCCGCCCACGTCCACGCTCCGGAGCCGGTCGGCGAGCACCTGGAACCGCGTCCAGGCCCCGGGATCGCTGCCGTCGCCCAGCGGATAGTGGAGCGCCGGGGCGGACGAGGGCCCGTACGGGACCGGCGGGACGCCCACCGGAGCCAAAGCCGGACCCGGACCCGAATCCGTAGGACGCCGACCGTTCGCCAGCCCGGCCTCCCGCACGGCTTCCGCCCCGACGGTCAAGGAGACGGGGACCGGCGGAGCCGCGACGTGCGGCGGAACGGTCAGGTCGCGACGGCCCGCCCGCAGAGAGACGAGCATGGTCGTGAGGCCGCGCCCGGCGGCGAGCGCCGCGGCAAGCGGCTCGACGGCGTCGAGAGGCGGTGTCTCCTCGGGCCCGTGACCGAGCGTCAGGGTGACGTCCTCCTCGACCCCGGCGGGCGTACGGCTGACGCGAACGGTGGCGATCGCCGGCCGGTCCGGGTGTCCGACGGCGACCAGCCACGTGGGTCGAGGAGCCCGGGAGCGGGCAAGCTCGGTCAACTGGCGTGCGTTCCAAGGAAGGTTGACCGGCTCGGCGGTGCTCCAGCCGACCGGTGGCTCACCGGTGAGGCGCCGCCAGGCCGCCTCCAACGCGCCGCCCAGCACGAGGCGTTCGTCCGGGGCGTGGCGCAACCGCAGCTGGACGACGAGCTGCCGCTCACCGGAGCCGTCCGGGTCACTGAAGGCGCGGGCGGCGAGCGTCGTACCGTCCTCGTCGCGTACGGGGCCGAAGGTGCCGTTCCGCCACTGGAGCACGGCACCCGACAAGCCATCGTAGTAGCCGTGGTCGGGATGCTGGACGACCCACCGGTTGGGCAGGCCTCGCAGGGCCGTGCGCGTGGCGAGGGTCAGGCGGGTGGTGGGCGGGGTGACGATCTGCAGCGCCCGGTCGGCGGCGGTCGCGGCGCGCAGCGCGTCGGAGAGCCAGGTGGTCATGGAGACGACCGGACGGTCCTGGATGACCACCGCAGTGGAGGTGGTGAGGACGTCCACGGCGGGGACGGCGGTGTCCGGTACCGGTACGGCCGAGACATCGGTGGTGAGCGGGACGACCTCGGTGGTGGCGGCTCCGGGCGGCCAGACGACCCCGCCGAGCACGGCCGCGAGCCGCCCGGCGAACGAGCCCGCCAGCCGTTCCCCCTCGGCGACAGCCGTCGACGCCCGCGCCTCGGTCCACCACACCGGCCCGTCCGGCACCTCACAACCCAGCAACCGCCCGACTTCCCCAGGCACCTGAATCAGAACCGGCACCTCCACCGACACCAACGCCCGCCCACCAGGCGCACAGAGCTGCATGACAGCCCCCTCAGCAGACCCCTTCACCCCGAGACCGGGCCCGCCCGCGTAGAGCCCCGCCAACACGGTCCGCACATCCGGCATCGTCGGCGTCAGGGCTATGACGTCCTTGGTCACGGTTCTGGGCCTCTTCCAGTCGATCTGATTCTTAGACCCTGGCCCACGGCAGCTCCGTGGGCCGACGATGCCAGTACCAGGCGCGGCCGTTCAGGTCGCCGACCTCGTGCTTCACCGCGGTCGTCAAAGCGAGACCTTGATCGTCGACCGTTAGATCGCGGTAGACCGCGTCGAGTTCACGCACAGCGGCTTCGGCGGCTTTTCTCTCAGTTTCAGAGAGCTCGCTGACAGCAGAGTCGAGCTGATCGCGGAATTCCAGATCCTCTTGGTAGAGATCGGCTGAATACCAGCCATCGGGCGGCCAGCCGGAGCGCAGACGTACACAGAGACGCTCCCAGTTCCCCAGGAGGGCTCTGATGGAAACGGGCTTTTCGTCGGGTTCGGTCAGTCTTGCCGAGTCGGTCAACGGCGTTTGGATATTGAAAGCCCTCACTACTTCCGGGAATCGTTGGACGGAAAGATGAGGGAACGCCGCGATGGGTGCTTCTGCCGACTCGACGGAAGCATCCGATCCCGAGCAATCCGATTGGAGAACTCGTGCCAGTGTCGTCGTGCCCGACGGCAAGGCGACTTTCCGAATCCATGGGAGTGCGCCGTCCCACTCGAAGAAAACCGGGGCCGAGAGGCAGCGGGCGAAGTGCAGGGCGAGTTGCTCATCGGAAGGCTGATGCGTCACCTCATCGCCTGCGTATACGCTCAGAGACCAGTTCAGGTCTCCCGTGAGGTGCTCGTACTCACAGGTGAGCGTCGCGTCCCAGTTTCGGTCCTCCAGTTCGGAGGCTTCCGACACATCGATCTCGGCGAGTTGTGCTCCGAAGGCTTCCGCGAGAATCGCGGGCAGCCGTTCTGGAAGCCCGTTGCCGATGGTCATGAAGCCGTACATCATGAGTAGTACTTCCTGTACAGCGCAAGGGCCGTCTCGATGGCCTGCGGATTCTGGCTGAACTTGGGGTCCTTGCTGAACATGGTCTGGAGTTTACTCATGTCGCCATCGACTCTCATGATGGACTTGAGCGCCGTGTACTCGACGCGATTCAACGGGACGAGGCCGGGGCCGTCCACCGGGAATATGCGGCCGTGCGGCTCGACCACATAGCGCCTGCCATTGACGGCGTAACGCTGACTGTGCGGGTCGAACTGGGCGCGCCCTGCGGCGATTTCCGCTATGTCCTGACGGACCTTTTCCTTCGTTTCGGGGAGGATCACGGTGTTTTCGGTGTCGGGTCGGCCGCTGCGCACACCGCTGAGGTCGTGTCGAGAATTAGGGTACAGAAGCGTCTTTCCTCTGGCCGGTCCGATGACATCGTCGCCCGCCTGCCACTCCTTCGCCGGGGGAGGAGTGCCGCCCCCCGAAGGCGTATCGCCCTGCCCCGCACCGGAGTTGCTCCCGCCTCCCCTCTCCGAGCCGAGAGAGGCGCCTTCTGACGGAACAGCCGAGTGCCGGTTGTTCCCTGACGAATCTCCGGAGTCCGAAGAGTGTCCGGCGGTGTTCCTCGCAGGGCTCGAATCGTCGTTTCCGCGGCCTGCCGCCGAACTGTGCGACGGGCCGTGGCGGGCCTCGGACGCGGAATTCCCGCCGCCGTGGCCGGTGGCTTCGTGCGAGCCTCCGCCGCCCACTCCGGCGAACTCGGGCTGCCGCTCCGCAGTCTCCCCAGCAACCCCCCGCTCAGCAGCCGACTCTTCCCTCGGCCCCGTGTCCGACACGACGTTCCCGTCCCTGTCGACATGGATGAACTCACCGTCCTCGATGCGCACCTTCGAGCCGTCGTCGAGTTCGAGGACGCTCGTCGCGCGGGAGGAGCCCGTCGAGGCGCCGAGGCTGGTGGAGAGGCGTGCCGTGATGTCGGAGAGCCGGGGGATGGTGTCCACGGTCTTGCCGCCGACCTTGAGCGCGGCCGAGACCGGGTCGAGATACTCGCCGATCTTCGCTGCCGCACCCGCGCCTTTGGCCACACCACTCCCGGCCTCCGCGCCCCTGGCCAGCCGGGTGAACGAACCGGCCCCAAGGGTGAAGGCGTTGAAGATCACCGTGCCGGAGGCCCGGACCGGGTTCTCCTCCCAGGTGTCCCAGGCGACCAGGCCCTTCGCGAACTCCTTGGCCGCTTGCTTTCCCCGCACCTCGTCGGCGCTCTCCTCGTCCGGTCCGATCGCCCAGTCCATGAAGGCGTCGTACGGAGTGATGGTGTACACACCGATGCCGGTCAATACGTCCCGTACGCCGCCCCAGGCCTCGCCGTCGAACGTGGCAAGGTCGTACAGACCCGTGACGGCCGGTTCGATGTTGTCCTTGTAGATGCCGTCCCAGACCAGGGTCTTGCCCCAGTGCCCGAGTTCCCAGGCGTGGTGGGACTCCTCGACAGGGCTGCCCCAGGGCAGTTCCTCGGCCTGCCTCAGCGCGCCGAGGTCGTAGCCGTACATCACCGTCCGGCCGTTGACGGTGTGGCTGCCGTCGTCGGCGACGAACTTCGGTCCGCCGACCAGCGCCGAGATTGTGCTGGCCGTCCGGCGCTCGGCGGCGCGGAAGGCGGCCTCCGCCGCGGCCACGTCGTCGAGCAGCTTCTGATGGCGCTCGACCTTGTCCTCGTCGTGCGTCCACTCGTCGTCGCCGTCGACGCTCTCGACGAACGCGTAGGCGTCCTGCTGGAGCCGGGCCAGCCGTTCGGCCGGGGGCCGGGCCTCGGCGCAGTACGTCTCCAGGGCGTCGGCGACGTCCTCCAGCTGCTCCGCGAAGGAGGACGCCCCGCTCATCACCGGCTCCGTGGTGGCGAACAGGTCGTCCGCCTCCGGCGCGATGTAGTACGCCCCCAGCGCCTGGAAGCGGGAGTGGACGTCCGCGCCGGCATTGCTGATGCCACTGGCATCGACCCGCAGCGCCGTGACGTCCTTCTCCAACTGCCCGAAGTCGCCGGTGAACTGGGGTATGCCGGCCGGCTCGATCACTCGGCGCCGCCTTCTCGGCCCTCGCCGCTGCCCTTGCCCGGCAACTCCACCTTCGGTGCCGCGAGCGCGTTCCGCTGTGCGGTGGCCGCCATCTCCAGGGCTCCGCCCTCGTAGTATCCGGTGGCGGTCCGGGCCCCGCTCACTGACTTCGCCGCGCGCGCTCCGAGAAACAGCACGTCCTTCGCGGTCCCCTCCACGAACAACGCCAGCGCCGCGCCGACGGCCCCGGTCTCCGGCGCCCCGCAGTACGCCCCGCTGATCGTTCCGGCGGACTCGGCGGCGCTCGCCACGTCCGTGCCGTACGCCTTGACGTCCTTGGCCAGGTCGTCCATCGCGTCCTCGACCAGCGAGGTCACGAACTGGACGCCGGACGAGGAGATGTCCCACCCCGTCATGCCCCACCCCCACAACGCGCCTGAGAATCTTCGAACATGATTTCTCATAACGCGTTGCGCGTGCAACGTGGTTGCGCGAGGCGCGCCACGTTCAGGCCACCCGTTCCCGCTCTCGTTCGTCCGCGTACGCCCGCAACGACCCCACCACCGTGTTCGTGACCGCGACCAGCGGCACGGCCACCACCGCGCCCCCGATCCCCGCGATCATGCCACCGGCGGCAACCGCCAGGACGACTGCCAGGGGGTGTACCCGTACGGCCCGGCCGAGGATGAACGGCTGGAGGATGTGCCCCTCGATCTGCTGGACGGCGAGCACCACGACCAGTGTCATCACGGCCGTGAAGACGCCCTGCGTCACCAGCGCCACGACCACCGCCAGCGCGCCCGAGACGACCGCGCCGACCAGCGGGATGAAGGCGAACAGGAAGATGAACACGGCCAGCGGGACGGCCATCGGCACATCAAGGAAGTAGATCCCGAGGCCGATGAAGATCGCGTCGATCAGCGCCACTATCACCGTGCCGCGCACATACGCCGTCAACGTCCGCCAGGCGCGCGGCCCGGCGTCCGAGACCCCCGGCCGGGCCGCCGCCGGCACCAGCTTCAGCGTCCACTGCCAGATCCGCCTGCCGTCGTACAGCAGGAAGAGCGTGGAGAACATCGTCAGGAGGATGCCGGTGAGCGCCTCGACGATGACGGTCACACCCTCCAGTCCGGCCGAGGTGATGGTGTCCGTGTTGTCGCTGATCGCCTCGCGGAGGTTCTTGGCGATGTCGTTGATCTGGTTCTCGGTGACATGGAACGGGCTGTCGAGCAGCCAGCGCTGCAACTCGTCGATGCCGTCCTGGATCTGGTCGGAGAGGTCGTCGATGTTCTCCATGACCTGCCAGGTGACGAACCAGCCGATCAGCCCCATGACGACGAAGCCGAGGACGGCCGACAGGGCCGTGGCGAGGCCGCGCGGTACGCCGTACCGGGTCAGCCGGGCCACCATCGGCTGGAGCAGGGCGGTGACGAGCAGCGCGGTGGTGAACGACAGCACCAGCAGCTGTACGGAGCTGATGATCCGCATCAACACCCAGACGGTGCCCGCGAGAACGAGCAGCCGCCACCCGGCCTCCGCCGCGACCCGCATCCCCCACGGCACGGCCGTCGCGGGGTCGGGCCGGGTGTGGAGTACGGGCGCGTCCGTACGGGCCGGGGCCGGGGCCGCGCCGGCGGGGGAGCCCGGCGAGACGCCCGCACCGCCGCCGTGGCCGTCTCCGTGGCCGTCGCCGTCCCCACTCCCGGTCTCCTCGGCGCCCCCGGAGCCGGCGTCACCGGAGTTGCGACCGTCGTCCTCCCGGCCGTCGCCCGCCCCCGCCCCCGCCCCCTCCGACTCGATCTCCGCCCGGCGCCGCTCCAACCGCTCGCCCCACCCGCTCAGTCCGGCGCCGATCCGGCCGAGCCACCCGGGAACCCGCGACATCATCCGTCCTCTTCCCCCGTCGCCCCTGCTGGTCACCACTCCTCCCGGAGGCCGCGATTCCTCTCGGCGGCTCCGACCGTACATGCCCGAAGCCCCCCACCAAAGGACGGTGGAGGGCTTCGGAAGGTTGAGCGGCCGAGTGGCGGGCACCCGGCGGTGAACCGGCCTAGTACCAGTGGTTGGCCTGCCAGAACGACCAGGCCTCGCACGGGCTGCCGTAGCGCGATTCCATGTAGTTGAGGCCCCACTTGATCTGCGTGGCCGGGTTGGTCTGCCAGTCGGAACCGGCGGACGACATCTTGGAGCCGGGCAGCGCCTGGAAGAGACCGTAGGCACCCGAGGAGGGGTTGACGGCCTTGTAGTTCCAGGTGGACTCGTGGTTCACGATGTTGCTGAAACACGTCCACTGGTCGCTGGCCACGACCGCCTTCGCCATCGCCTGGATCTCGGCGATGGTGTACGAACTCTGGATGGGGATGTCACCGAGCGAACCGGCGGCTTCGGACTTGGCCTCGGCTTCCGCCTCCGCCGCTTCCTTCGCCTTGCGTTCCTGCTCGGCCTTCTCCGCGGCCTTCTGCTTGTCGATCGCGTCCCGGGCCGCCTTCTTGCGGGCGGTCTCCTCGGCGTTCTTGCGGGCGCTCGCGTCGGCGGCGATGGCCTGGGCGTCGGCCTGAGTAGTCAGGGACGCGGCCTGTACCTGGGCCTGCTGGCCCACGGGTATGTCGGCGAGCAACGTGGTGTCGTTCGCGACCGCCTCGGCGTCGTCAGCGGTCGTCTGGGCGGTGCTGCCCGAGGCAACTCCGACGACACTGCCGACTGCGGTGACCGCGGTGGCCGAGGCCACTGCGAATCCCCGGACCGAAATCCGGCTCACACGGTTTCCTTCCAGCATCACCCGCCTCGGTGACCCTGGCGGACGCAATCGTGCCCCTGACGCTGGCCTCCCAACTGCGGGGTCACGGAGGCGCGGGCCCGATGGGCAACTCCCTTGCGGGGAGCGTCCCATGGTGCTCGGGCGGCATACGACGACGCTATGGAGTTGATCCGGACGGAGCCCGGTACTGCTGTTGTTCCGTACCTCCCCCACTGCCTTAAGGGCGTGGGCGGTACCCCCAGGGGTACAGGTGTAGGGGTACAGGTATGTCGTATGCGGGGCCTGACAGAAATGAGACTCTGCCGTAACCCGACACCGCGAGGCAATTCAGTGGTGAGTGTGAAAGCTCACACCTCGTTTGACGCGAGAGATTCAAGGAAAGCCGCACACGCCAAGGCGCCGCCCGGCTAGGCTGCTGAACCTTTTGCCGGACGGCGCCCAGGGGTTGGGGCCGCGGGGTGGGCTAAATCTGCCCGTCCTCCAGCATTTCGGTCACAAGGGCCGCGATCTGGGATCGTTCGGACCTCGTCAACGTGACGTGGGCGAAGAGCGGATGGCCCTTCAGCTTCTCGACCACGGCGACGACCCCGTCGTAGCGGCCGACGCGCAGGTTGTCGCGCTGGGCCACGTCATGGGTGAGGACCACCCGGGAGTTCGCGCCGATGCGGGAGAGCACGGTCAGCAGGACGTTCCGCTCCAGTGACTGTGCCTCGTCCACGATCACGAACGCGTCATGGAGCGAGCGTCCGCGGATGTGGGTGAGCGGCAGGACCTCGAGCATCCCGCGGGCGGTGACCTCCTCGATGACCTCGCGGCTGGTGACCGCGGAGAGCGTGTCGAAGACCGCCTGCGCCCAGGGGCTCATCTTCTCGGACTCGGAGCCGGGCAGATAGCCCAGCTCCTGCCCGCCGACCGCGTACAGCGGCCGGAAGACCATCACCTTCTGGTGCTGGCGCCGCTCCAGCACGGCTTCCAGGCCCGCGCAGAGCGCGAGCGCCGACTTGCCGGTGCCGGCCCGGCCGCCCATCGACAGGATGCCCACGTCCGGGTCGAGCAGCAGATCCAGCGCGATGCGCTGCTCCGCGCTGCGGCCCTTGATGCCGAACGCCTCCCGGTCGCCCCGCACGAGGCGGATGTTCCCGTCGGGCGTCACCCGGCCGAGGGCCTTGCCGCGCTCCGACTGGATCGTCAGACCGGTGTGCACGGGCAGCGTGCTCGCCTCGGGGACATAGATCGACCCTTCCTCGAACAGGATGTCGACCTGCTCGCCCGGCAGGGTCAGCTCGGACATCCCGGTCCACCCGGAGGCGTCCGTGATGGCCAGCTCCGCGCGGTACTCCTCGGCGAGGAGACCCACGGAGGACGCCTTGATCCTGAGCGGGAGGTCCTTCGACACCACGGTGACATCGAATCCCTCGGCCTGCAGATTGCGGGCGACCGCCAGGATGCGGGAGTCGTTGTCCCCCAGGCGGTAGCCGCTCGGCAGCACGCTGGGATCCGAGTGATTGAGCTCGACCCTCACGGTCCCGCCGAGTTCCCCGATCGGGATGGGGGCGTCGAGGCGGCCGTGCCGGACCCGGAACTCGTCGAGCAGGCGCAGGGCCTGCCGGGCGAAGTAGCCGAGTTCGGGATGGTGCCTCTTCGCCTCCAGCTCCGTCACCACGACGATCGGCAGCACGACTTCGTGCTCGTCGAAGCGGCTCAAAGCGTTCGGGTCGGCCAGCAGGACGCTGGTGTCGAGGACGTAGGTGCGCCGGTCTGGCATACGGCGCTTTGTGCTGGTCACCACGGAAGGACGTACCCCCTCGGATGAGGTCGGGGAGCGACGGGTTCGAACTGGGCCGGTCGTCGGCGCCGTTGCACGGGCCGATGACCGGCCCTCCGCTGCTTCGTCCGTGCTGTGACCGCACGATCGGGCTGGTGCAAAGGGCCTCCCGGGCGGACGGCCCCGAGCCGCCCGCTGAGATCCGACACCCGTGGTTCGGGTGTCGACCTGACTGGCTTATGCCCTCGAACATGCGCCGCCATGCCAAGCGGTACGACGGCGTCCCGGTGAACTCCTCGTTACTTCTGTCCCGATGGGGGTGATGCGCACCTCACCCGTAATGCGGAGTTTCAGCCTCCGTAGCGGCGGTGTCGCACCGCGTAGTCGCGCATCGCGCGCAGGAAGTCGACCTTCCGGAACGCCGGCCAGAAGACGTCGCAGAAGTAGTACTCCGAGTGGGCGGTCTGCCAGAGCATGAATCCGGACAGCCGCTGCTCGCCGCTCGTGCGGATCACCAGATCGGGGTCGGGCTGGTCCACGGTGTACAGGTGCCGGCCGATCATGTCGATGTCGACGGATTCGGCGAGCTCGTCCATCGAGGTGCCCTTGTCCTGCGCCTCCAGGAGCATCGAACGCACCGCGTCGGCGATCTCCTGGCGTCCGCCGTACCCGATGGCGACGTTGACCAGTATCCCGTCGACGTCCGAGGTGGACTCCTCGGCCTCCTTGAGCGCGCTCTGCATCCCGGGGGACAGCAGGTCCATCGCCCCCACGTGGTGCACCCGCCAGCGGCCGTCGGCGGCGAGGGAGCGGACGGTGTCCTCGATGATCCCCAGCAGCGGGACGAGCTCTTCCTTGGGCCGGTTGAAGTTGTCGGTGGAGAGCAGCCAGAGCGTGACGACCTTCACGTCCGTCTCGGTGCACCAGCCGAGGAACTCCTCGATCTTGTGGGCGCCGGCCTGGTGGCCCTCCATGGTGGTGGAGCCCGCGGCCTTCGCCCAGCGTCGACTGCCGTCCACGATGACGCCGATGTGCTTGGGCACCTGGGCGTGGTCGAGGTGACCCTCGACCCTGCGTGCGTAGACCTTGACCAACAGGCCGCGCAGTGTGTCGCGCAGGTTCACGTGTTCCAGCCCCTCCGATGCGGTGGCAGTCCCCTTGGTTGGCAGAGCCTACCGGGGCTGGAGGCCAACTCCGCCAAGGGGTGTGCGGGGTTGGGGCGGCCCCGGGGCCGAGGGGGCGGACTCCCCGGGGGCCGAACTTCCGGCGGTTGCGACACCGGCTTCCGGCGGACGCCGGGCCGGCTTCCGGCAGCCGGAGGGTCGACTTCCGGGCAGAAAAAACGGGCCGGTCCGTGGGGGGGAGACGGACCGGCCCGAGGGGGGGTTTCCACCATAACCCTTCGTGAGTGATGCTGCGTGCATCGGCGTGCCACAACTACTCTCCGGAGCCGGGCGACAGCGTGGCGGTGAGTGCGGAAGCGTTCATTCAGGGTGTGATCGAGTGGTGATCATGGCCGAATCCCGGCGGATTCCAAGGAAGAATGAAGAGATCCAGCGTGGAATATGGGGTTTGCGCATTCTTGTGCGAGTTCCTGCGACTTCCGAGGAGGAGAGACTCCACGCCCCCGTGTGGGTGACCCCCACCCGGAACGCCCCCTTGACGCCCCCACCCCGGCGCGCGGCTTCGCGCAGCCCCCTCCACCGCGCGACGCCGCACCGCGCAGCTTTGCTCACGCGAATTACCTTGGTCCGAACCTACGCGAGTAGACCCGTGGAAGCCAAGCCGAGGGCGATAACGATGTGGACGCCGACAAAGGCGTCAAGTACCTCACCGCCCGTCCCGCCTGCGGAGCTCGAAAAGATGCCGGGTGCTGTGCGCGACGAAGGGGCCCTCGCTCTCGATCTGCTCGTGCAGCGAGCGAAGCTGCGGCATATACGCGTCGACGGTGAACCCGGGCACCATCCAGACGACCTTCTTGAGGAAGTGGACGACGGCGGCGATGTCGTAGAACTCCATGCGGAGGCGCTCGGCCCGTAGATCCACGACCGCCAGTCCGGCGGCCTCGGCCTCGGCGCGCTCGCGGTCCGGGTGGCGGCCGCTTCGGGTCTCCTCCGGGAGCGGCCCGGTGAAGTGCTCGATCAGCTCGAAGACACTGCTCGGCCCGATGTGCTGGGCGAAGTACGTGCCGCCGGGCGTGAGCACCCGGGCGATCTCCGACCAGTGGGCCCGCACCGGATGCCTGCTGGTGACCAGGTCGAACACGGCGTCCCCGAACGGCAGCGGCGCGTCCTCCGGACTGGCCACGACCAGCGCGCCCCGAGGCCGCAGCAGAGCCGTGGCCCTGGCGACGTTCGGCGGCCAGCCCTCCGTGGCGACGGTCACCGCCGGGAAGCGGGGGGCGGAGGCGAGCACCTCCCCACCCCCGGTCTGGATGTCCAGCGCCACCGAGGCCCGCCCCAGCCGTTCCGCCATCCCCCGCGCGTACCCCCATGAAGGCCGAGCCTCCGTGGCCCGCCCCTCGAACCACGAGAAGTCCCACCCCTCGGTGGGCACGGCATCACCTTCGGTGACGAGCTCTTCGAAGGAGGGGGAGGGGAGGGGAGGGAGGGAGGCCATGGGCGGAAGTCTTCCGGGGTCGGGCCGGGGCGCGCCACGGCTTTTCTGAAGAGCCGCAGGCTCCTTCAGGGGTGCGGCGAACCGCGCGAGCAACCACACACCACCCGCAGCCGCCCACGGACCCGTCCTACCTCTGATCTTGGCCAGTGCTCCGCCCTTCAGGGCGGGGGTGAAGGCCATCCTTGGCCCGGAAGGGCGAAGCGCCGGAGTGCTCTGCGCCTCAGGGGCGGCGGTCAGACGAGGCGCTGCTGGTTCTCGATGTATTGCTTGACGACGGTCAGGGGTGCCCCGCCGCATGATCCTGCGAAGTAGGAGCCGGACCAGAAGTGTCCGCCCCACAGGTATCGGCGGACGTGGCTGGCGTACTCCTGGCGGAGCCTGCGGGAGCTGACGCCCTTGAGGGAGTTGACCAGCTTGGAGAGCTGGACCTTGGGCGGGTAGTGCACGAGCAGGTGGACGTGGTCCTGCTCGCCGTTGAACTGTTTCAGCTCGGCCTCGAAGTCGGTGCAGACCTCCCGCATGATCTCTTCGGTGCGGGTCAGCATGGCGTCGGTGAGCGCATTCCGCCTGTACTTGGTGACAAAAACCAAATGAGCATGCAGGCTGTGGACAACATGGCGACCGGTTCTGACATCGGGATTAGGGTTCCAGCGCGGTGACATAAACCAATGCTAGGTTTTCGATTGTGAGTCACAGCACCCTGGTCAAGCGGAAGTTCGGGCACCGTGCCCGGCTCGCGCTGTCGCCTGCCGAGGTGTTGAAGACGGACGACCAGGCGCACGCGGCCCGCACGATGTGGAACCTGCTGCACGCGTGGTGGCAGATGACGCCGAAGGAGAAGCGGACACTCGCGAACGCGGACGCCGCGATCCGGCAGGCCCGCCAGGACATCGACTTCCTGGCCGCCCTGCCCGCCCAGGCCGCGCAAGCGGTACTCAAGACGTACTTCCGGGCGTGGAAGAACTGCTGGGAGGGCCGCGCCGACGCCCCGAACTTCAAGGGCCGCTTCCGCACGGTGATGTCCGTGGACATCCCGCAGGGCCGGGACCTGAACATCACCCGCGTGCACCACCGCTGGGGCATGGTCAACATTCCCAAGGTGGGCCGGGTCCGCTTCCGGTGGACGAAAGACCTTCCGGTCGGCAGGCGTGCAGGCGTTGAGAACCGGATCACCGGGGCACGACTGATCAAGGACGCGCTCGGCTGGCGCATCGCCTTCCGTGTCCAGACCCTGGACGCCAAGCCCGATCCCCACCAGGGGCCGGACGCCGGCATCGACGTAGGCGTCACCGTGCCCCTGGCCCTCTCGAACGGTGAAACGTACGAGCACGGCGAATGGCTGACGGAGAAGGAGAAGGCCAGGCTCCTGCACTTGGAGCAGCGCGCCGCACGGCGCAAGCGGCACCGCAGGCCCGGCGAGCGCACCAGCCGCCGGCTGCACCGCACCTACGACCAGATCGCAGGACTCCGCGCGAAAGCCAAGCGCCGGGCCCTGGACTGGCAGCACCGGACGACCACCGCCATCGCTCGCACCTACGGCACCGTCGTCGTCGAAGCACTCACCCTCACGAACATGGTCAAGTCGGCCAGGGGAACCATCGAGGAACCGGGGAAGAACGTCGCCCAGAAGGCTGGGCTGAACCGCTCCATCTGCCAGGAGGCATGGGGCCGCACCGTCACCATGCTGGCGTACAAGACCGCTCGGCTCGGCGGCACCCTGCGCAAGGTCCCTGCCCCCGGCACCTCCCGACGCCGCTCAGCGTGCGGCTTCACCACGCTCGGCAGCCGGGAGAGTCAGGCCGTGTTCGTGTGCAAGAACACCGGACTGCGGCTGGT
This sequence comes from Streptomyces phaeolivaceus, assembly GCF_009184865.1. Lineage (NCBI taxonomy): Bacteria > Bacillati > Actinomycetota > Actinomycetes > Kitasatosporales > Streptomycetaceae > Streptomyces > Streptomyces phaeolivaceus. The sequence continues at coordinate 6,978,559 of NZ_CP045096.1, forward strand.
CGGGCAACGCCGACCACAACGCGGCCCGGAACGTCCTGCACCTGTACCGGACGGGCCTCGCGCTCGTCCCGGCTGCCGGGAGGGCAGTCGTCAGGCGCGCGAAGCGCGTCAAGCCCGCTGCCGCGAGGTAAGCAGGAATCTCCCGGCTTCAGTCGGGAGAAATCTCCCGGCTTCAGTCGGGAGAGCACTTCAATCGGAGAGAATCGCCTCCGCCTCCAACGTGACCCCCACCGCCCGCACCACCGAAGCGACCCGGAACGCCTCCTGCGCGATCTCCCGGCTCACGCCGGCCGCCCGCAGCGCCCGTTCGTGCGAGTCCAGACACGCCCCGCACCCATTGAGGGCCGACACGGCGAACGCCCACAACTCGTGGTCGACCCGCTCCACCCCGGGATCACCGATGACGTTCATCCGCAGCCCCGTCCGCAGCTCCCCGTACGCGTGATCGGACAGCAGATGCCGCGTACGGAAGAAGACGTTGCTCATCGCCATCACCGCCGCCGCGGACTTCGCCGCGGTGTACGCCTCCGGCGACAACCGCGCCCTGGCCTCCGGCCCCAGCCCCCGCAGCACGATCGCCGAACGCGAGGCGATCGCTGTGACCAGCACCGTCCCCCACAGCTGCTGCTCCGACAGGGAGGAGTCGCCGAGGACGGCGTCCAGGTTGCGGCGGAGGTCCTTGGCGTAGTCCGGAATCGCGGACCTCAAGGTGTCGAGCGACATGGCGTCCTCATTCCCGGGCGAGCGGCTGACGGGGTCGGTCGGTCCAGTGTGGCCGGTGCCGCGGGAACACCCCGGCACCGGCTACTCCCCGGCACCGGCTACTCCCCGCACCGCTGCGGCTGCTACTCCGTACGCAACCCCTCGGGCCGCATCATCCGCACCAGCGGCGGCATGCTCAGCGCCGTGACCAGGACGACGACGCCCGCGCCGATACCGGTCATCGACAGCACGCTCGGCCAGTCCACGCCCACCGGCACGTTCGTCATCTTCAGCAGGACCGCGCCCAGCGTCAGTCCGACCGTGGAGGCGAGGATCAGGCCCAGCGTGATCGGGATGGTCGTCTGCCACAGCACGGACAGGCCCAGTGTGCGGCGCCGCGTACCGAAGGCGACCAGCGCCGACAGCAGCTTGCGGCGTTCGCGGAGCTGTTCCAGCTGGGAGACGAGGAGGCTGGCGCCGATCAGGACCAGCACGGCGGACGCGCCGACCAGCAGACCGGTGCGGATGTCCGTGAACTCGTCGGCCCGCGTGGTCGACTCCCACTCCCAGGTCCGGATGAGCGGATCGATCGCCACGGCCGCGTTGCGCACCTCGTCGAGCGCGTTCGGCACCGAGGGGTCGGTCCGTACGTAGACGGTGCTGTCGAGCTCGTCCTCCGCCCCCGCGGGCAGGGCGCCCGGAGTGGCCAGCATCCCCGTCATCCCGGGCAGCAGCGAATCGGTGCGTTCGGTCACCTTCCGTACCGTCTCCGGCAGCTTCCAGGCGATCTCGGCGCCCTGCTCCTCCCCGCTGTAGGACGCGTCGAAGTACAGCGTCTTCCCGGGGGTCATGAGCTTCGCCGCGACCGGGTCCTCCGAGGCCCCCACCGTGAAGACGTCGCCGTCACGGCAGGAGGAGATCTTCACGAGCTCGCGCAGCGCGGCGCAGTCGCCGACGGTCACGTACCCCCACTCGTCGGGGTCCTTGGCGGTGGAGGAGACCTCCGTGTCGGACAGCGCCGCGGTGGATTCCGCTCCCTTGGCCCGCTTCAGCTCCTCGCCCGCGGTGCTCACCGGGAGGCCGACCGGCAGGGCGAGTTCCAGCTGGGCCCGTGTGGGGTCCTGTCCGGTCGACGCGGTGAACTTGCCCTCGACCCCGGCGAACACCATCTGCAGCGCGATCGCGCCGGCCACCGCCACCGCGATGCCGTTGACCATGCGGGCCGCCGAGCCGCTGCTCAACTGAAGCCTGCGGACGGCCAGTTGCCAGGAGAGCGCGCCGGAGCCCAGCCGGGCGACGAACGCCTCGACGACCCACGGCAGCAGCGCGGTGATGCCGCAGAGCAGCAGGACGACACCGCCGGTCACCATGTACTCGTTGAACTCCCCGTTCTCCGACCCCTGGCCGACCATCGGGTAGAGCAGGGCGAGGCCGCCGAGCGGCAGCAGCAGCCGCCACCAGAGCCTGCGGCGCGCGGGCTTGGCCGTACGGACCACGCCGAGCGGTTCGATGACGACGCCGCGCAGCGCGAACAGGGTGACGAGGACGGCGGCGGCCGGCACCGTCAGCGCGACCAGCAGCGCGAGAACGGGGGAGGGGTCCAGATAGCTCGGGAAGACACTGACGCCGAGCACCTCGACCGAACCGGCGATCTCCCTGCCCAGCAGGAAGAACCCGGTGCCGAAGGCCAGCCCCAGCACGGCACCCGCCAGCGCCTCGCCCGCCGCGATCCGGCGTGTCATCCGCCCGTCGGAACCGACCAGCCGCAGCGCCGCCAGCCTGCGGTCGCGCCGCTCGCCGCCGAACCGTACGGCCGTGGCGATGAAGACGGCGACCGGCATCAGCAGCACCACGAAGACGACCAGGATGAGCAGCAGCAGGATCGGGTCCAGCTCCTCCTCGGGCTGATCGACCGTGGAGGTCCCGAACGCCTCGATCCGGGCCACCACCGAGCCGTCGATCCGCTGGGCGAGCCCGTCGGCACCGGCGTAGTAGGCGAGTTCCCCCGGGCCGATCAGCCCGGCCTCGCCGACGCCGCCCACCTCCTTGTACGGCAGCCGGTCGCGCAGCAGTTCCCCGGCGTCGGACCTCAACAGTTCGGCGAGGGCGGGGGAGACGACCATCTCGCCCGGCGCGGGGAACTTCCCGAGCCCCGGTGGCGGCGACGCGTCCGCGCCCTCGGGTTCGAGGAGCCGTCCCCTTATCTCCAGATGCTTGTACTCGGTGTCGGTGTCGGCGACGATCAGGCTCTTGCCGGTCGGCTTTGAGTTGGCGTTGTCGTCGAGATAGCCGATCCCCCGGTCCTGCCGGGCCTCCTCCCGGGCGTCCCGGGTGGTCAGCACGTTCGGTACCGCCGCGGTGAGCAGCAGCAGCGCCACCCCGAGGCCGACACCGACCGCGGTGAGCACGGCCCGCACCCAGCCCTCACGGCCCCCGGTGAAGGCGAACCGCACTCCCAACGCCAGATCCCGGTACCACTGGCGGACCATGGCCGAGCTCATACGACGCGCTCCATGTCCCGCGACTTCCCGTCCCGTACGACGATCTCGCGGTCCGAGTACGCGGCCACCCGCGCCTCGTGCGTGACCAGGACGACGGCGGCGTTGGTGGACCGGGCGGCCTCGGTGAGCAGTTCCATGACCCGCTCGCCGTTGAGCGAGTCGAGCGCTCCGGTGGGCTCGTCCGCGAAGAGCAGCCGGGGGTTGGTGACCAGCGACCGTGCCACGGCGACCCGCTGGCCCTGACCGCCGGAGACCTCGCCGGGCCGCTTGCGCGCGAGGTCGTCGACCTCCAGGCGCTCCATCCAGCCGAGGGCGGTCTTCTCGGCCTGCTTGCGGGAGCCGCCGTTCAGCCGCAGCGGCAGCGCGACGTTCTCCACACAGGTCAGCTCCGGCACCAGCTGGCCGAACTGGAAGACGAACCCGAACTCGCTGCGCCGGAGCGCGCTGCGCTGGGCGTCGTTCATGGTGGCCATCTCACGGCCGTTGTACGTGATCGAGCCGGAGTCGGGCGGCACGATCCCGGCGAGGCAGTGCAGCAGCGTCGACTTGCCGGAGCCGGAGGGGCCCATCACCGCGACGACCTCGCCCGGGTGGATGGAGAACCCGGCGCCGTCCAGCGCGGTGGTCGGACCGTACGTCTTGCGCAGGTCGGTCGCGACGAGCAGGGAGCCGGCGGGGGGAGTCGCGGTCACCGGGTCACCGCCTCGGCCAGTCTGCCCAGTCGGGCGGCGGTCAGCTCCAGCCATCGCAGATCGGCCTCCAGGTGGAACAGGGCGTGGTCGCAGATCAGCTGATCGGCCAGGTCGCCCTTGCGCTTGCGGTCGGTGAGGATGCGCATCATGCGCAGGTGTTCGGAACGCTGGGTGTCGAGGATGTCGGCCGCGTTCCGGTCGGTGAGCAGGGCGAGGACGACCTTCGTGTAGAGGGTCGACTGCAGATACGGCTCGGGCTTCTCGGGCGTCGCGAGCCACCGCTGGACATCCGTGATGCCGGCCTCGGTGATCGCGTACCGCTTGCGCTCGGGGCCGCCGCCGGGCTCGATGCCGTCGACCTCGACGAGGCCGTTCTTCAGCAGCCGCGACATCGTCGAGTAGACCTGGCCGTAGTGCAGCGGCCGGTCGTGACCGAACTTCTCGTCGAAGGCCCGCTTCAGGTCGTAACCGTGACGGGGCCCGGACTCCAGGAGTCCCAGGAGGGTGTGACCGATGGACATGAGCACGACTGTACACAGGGGGTATACACGGCACGTATACATGCCGTGTATAGATGGCCGTGGCAGGGGGACGGGGCGCAGGTCAGGGCCGATTGTCACGGTTCTGTCACTGGGAACGGCGGGGGTGCGGCGGCAACTCATGGGCCTGGTGGGGCAACCATCGGCCCTGCTGGAACGTCCGTTCCGGTGGGATGAGGTCTATGGGCGCGCGCTTCGCGTGCGCTTTGTCACGCCGCCACAGGGCGGACCGAGTCCCTCTTGTCATAGTCCTCGGTGTTAGCTTGCTGAGCCGACAAGACGCGAGTGACGTATGAGACCGAGCAGAATGCGGAGCGGACCGGAGCCATGGGACGAGCGGATGAAAGACGAGCGCGGCAGCGCGGCGGTCGCCGCGCGGCGCCGGGGCGCTCGTCCGGGGGCGAAGCGGGCGCGACGACCACGGTCATAGGCTCGCCCGAGGGCGGCGGCCGGGCGGCGGCCAGGGCGGCGGCCAAGGGCGGTGGCAAGAAGTCACAGCAGAAGAGCTTCCTGCGCCGCCTCTTCACCTGGAAGAAGATCCTCGGCACGTTCTTCGGTGTCTGCCTGCTCGGTATGGGCGCGTTCATCGTGCTCTATCTGATGATCGACATCCCCAAGGGGAACCCCGAGGCGACGCAGGAGAGCAACGTCTACCGGTACTCCAACGGCAAGATCTTCGCCCGCACCGGCGACACCAACCGGGAGATCATCGAACTCGACAAGGTCCCCAAGAAGGTTCAGCAGACCTTCGTCGCTGCTGAGAACAAGACCTTCTACGACGACCCCGGCGTCGACTTCAAGGGCATGGCGCGTGGTGTGATCAACACGCTCTCCGGCAAGGGCAAGCAGGGTGGTTCGACCATCACCCAGCAGTATGTCAAGAACTACTACCTGACGTCAGACCAGACGGTGACCCGCAAGCTCAACGAGTTGGTCATCTCCCTGAAGCTGGAGCGCGAGGAGTCCAAGGACTACATCCTCGCCGGCTACATCAACACCAGCTACTACGGCCGCGGCGCCTGGGGCATCCAGGCCGCCGCCCAGGCGTACTACCGCAAGGACGCCAAGGACCTGGACGTCGAGGAGGGCGCCTACCTGGCCGCGTTGCTCCAGGCCCCCAGTCAGTACGACCTGTCCACCGCCACCGAAACCGGCAGGAAGCTGGTCACGGCACGCTGGAACTACGTGCTCGACAACATGGTCGAGATGAAGAAGCTGACCGCCTCGGAGCGGGCGGACATGAAGCTCCCCAAGCCGAAGGAGCCCCAGGCCGCCGCCGGCATGGCCGGCCAGAACGGCTACCTGGTCGAGGCCGCGAACAACCAACTGGCCAAGCAGCTCGTGGCCTCGGGCAAGGCGGACAACACCGAGGAGGCCAAGGCGCTCATCGACCTGCGCGGCTGGACGATCACGCTGAACATCGACCCGAAGAAGCAGGCCGCGCTGGAGAAGGCCGTCAAGGAACGCCTCACCAGCAAGCTGGAGCCGAAGAATCGCAAGGTCGACAAGTACATCCAGGCCGGCGCCGTCTCCGTCGACCCGAAGACGGGCAAGGTCGTCGCCCTGTACGGCGGTGTCGACTACGTGAAGCACTTCACCAACAACGCCACCCGCCGGGACTACCAGCCCGCCTCGACCTTCAAGCCGGTCATCCTCGCCGCGGCCATCGACGAGGCCGCCGAGACCCAGGACGGCGACCCGATCACCGCCAGCACGGTCTACGACGGTGACAGCGGCCACAAGGTCATGGACGACGGCACCGCGGTGGGCTTCAACCCGCCGAACGAGGACAACGTCGACTACGGCGATGTCACCGTGCAGACCGCCATGAACAAGTCCATCAACTCCGTCTTCGCGCAGATGGGCGTCGACGTGGGCATGGAGAAGGTCATGGAGGTCGCCGGGAAGCTCGGCATGGACACCGAGGGCATGGAGGCGGTCCCCGCCCAGACCCTCGGCTCCATGGGCGCCAGCCCACTGGAGATGGCCGGCATCTACGCCACCCTCGACAACCACGGCAAGAAGGTCACCCCGACCATCATCGCCGAGGCCAAACGCCGGGACGACGAAGTCCAGTTCGCCGACCCGATCGGCGAGCGGGTCATCAGCGAGGAGGCCGCCGACACGGTCACCTCGGTCCTCACCGGTGTGGTCGACGACGGTACGGCGAAGACGTCGGTCCGCGACAACCCCTCCCGTGACGGGCAGCAGGTCGCCGGCAAGACGGGTACCTCCGACAAGAACCGCTCCGCCTGGTTCACCGGCTACACCCCGAACCTCGTGACCTCCGTCGGCCTCTTCGGCGAGGACATGAGCAAGAACGGCAAGCACGTCCCGATGTACGGCGCCGTCGGCGTCCCCCGGGTCAACGGCGGTGGCTTCCCCGCCCAGATCTGGGCCACCTACACCTTCGGCGTCATGGGCAAGACCACCAAGTTCGACCTGGACACCGAGCAGGGTGCCGCGGTCGCGCCCACGGAGTCCCCGACCCCCTCGACCTCCCCGTCCGAGACCCCGTCGGAGACCCCCACCACCGAGGAACCGACGACCGAGGCCCCCACGACCCCGGAGACCACCCCGGAGACGACTCCGGAGACGACCCCGGAGACCACCCCGGAGACGACCCCCGAGGAAACCCCGACGGACGACGGCGGCATCGAACTACCGACAGACCCGAACGACCCACAGGCGGACGACTAGCGCAGCCGACAGCAAAGGGCGCCCGGTGAACTCACCGGGCGCCCTTTCGCGCACTTGAGGGTGGCCGCAGGCCCCCTCAGGGGGCGCGGGGAACTGCGCGACCAGCCACGACGAACCCGCAGCCCGCAGAGCACACCCGCCCCCGAGCTCTCATCGGCGCACCCCAGCGGAGCGCGCACCCCAGCGGAGCGCTCACGCCTGGTTCAGCTCGAACCACACAACCTTCCCCGCACTCAACCGAGTAGCCCCCCACCGCTTCGCCAGCCGATTGACCAGGTAGAGCCCACGGCCCCCCTCGTCCGTCGCACGGGCCTGCCGAAGCCGGGGCAACTGCGGCACGTCATCGGTGACTTCGCACCGCAGCACATCGGTCCGCAGCAACCGCAGCGTCACCGGCCGGGTCGCGTACCGCACCGCGTTGGTGACGACCTCACTGATGAGCAGCTCGACCGAGTCGGTCAACTCCTCCAGGCCCCACCGGGACAACGCGTGCCGTGCCAACCGCCGCGCCCGCCCCGGAGCCATCTCCTCCGGTTCCAGGAACCAGTACGCGACATCGCTGGGAGCGATCCCATCGAACCGCGCGGCAAGAAGCGCGATGTCGTCGTCACGGTCCCCCGGACCGAGCATGTCGAGCACCTCGTCGCACAGCGCCTCCAGCGGCGGCGGATGATCCGGCCCGGTCAGCTGCGCGGTCGCGGCCAGCTTCTCCCGCAACTGCTCTATCCCGGTCCACACATCCCGCAGGCGCGACTCCACGAGCCCGTCGGTGTACAGCAGCAGCGTGCCCCCGGCCGGCGCGTCCAGCTCGACCGCCTCGAAGTCCACCCCGCCCACACCGATCGGCGCGCCCGGCGGCACCCGCAGCACCTCGGCACGTCCGCCGAGATGCAGCAGCACCGGCGGCGGATGCCCGGCGTTGGCGATGGTGATCCGGTGCGAGACCGGGTCGTACACGGCGTACAGGCAGGTCGCCATCCGGTCCGTGCCGAGCCGCTGCGCCTGCTCGTCGAGGTGGTGCAGCACCTCCTGCGGCGGCAGATCCAGGCCCGCCAGCGTCTGCGCGGTGGTCCGCAGCTGCCCCATGATCGCGGCCGAGGTCATCGAATGACCCATCACATCGCCCACGACCAGGGCGACCCGGCTCCCCGGCAGGGGGATCGCGTCGTACCAGTCACCGCCGACCCGCGCGGTCTCGGCGGCCGGCAGATACCGGTGCGCGAGCCGTACGCCGGTGCACTTCGGGAGCGCCTCCGGCAGCATCGTGCGCTGCAGTTCGTCGGCGATGTACGCCTCGCGGCCGTAGAGCACCGCCTTGTCGATGCCGAGCGCGCTGTGGGTGGCGAGCTGGGCGGCGACCAGCAGATCGTCCTGCTCGAACGCCGCGCGCTCCGGGCGGCGCAGGAAGACCGCCGCGCCGATCACCCGGCGCCGGCCGCGCAGCGGGGCGAGGATCGCCCGCTGACCGGTCGGCACGGTCAACTCGGCTTCCGGGCCGAGCAGTTCCGGCAGCGCGTCGTGCGCGGCGGGCGCGTCCGCGAACACCGGCCGTACGCCGCGCAGCACCTCGGCGAGCGCCCCGCCGGGACGCACCTCGCACTGCTCGGCGGTGACGGTGACCACGGCCAGATCGACGGGCTCGGGCTGGAGCGCGGCCGACATGAAGCCGCTCTCGGTGTCCCGTTCCTCGGGGATCCGGTCGGTGCGGCGCAGCCGCAGCACCATGGGCCCGGTGGGCCGCTCGTCGCCGACCGGCAGCGGCTCGCGCAGATACACGAGGATCGCGTCCGAGAACGTCGGCACGGTGGCCCGGCACAGACCCATCACGATCTCGTCCAGGTCGATGCCCCGGGCGATCCGCCGGGTCGCGGCGCCCACGAAGCGCAGCCGGTCGCCGTCGCGCCGCATGGGCATGGGGGCGCCCGGCGCCACACCCTGCCCGCTGCGCCGCTCCAGACCGCTCCCGGTGCCGCCGGAGCGGTCCGGGTCACCGCCGGGCTGCGCCGGGATGGTCTCCGGCGCGGGCCGCGGGCGGTGCGGGTCGGGCTCGGTCGCCGCGGGCTGGGAGTGCTCGGAGACCGCCGGCTGGGCGTGCTCCGAGGGGGCCTGTCCGCTCTTCGCGCACGAGGCCGCGGTGCCCGGCTCGGCCGGGGCGTCACCCATGCGCGCCTGAGCCGGTAAAGCCGCGGCGGGCGCGGCTCGCATCGGCTCCTGGGTACGCAGGAGCGCCCCGCGGGGGTCCGTGGGGCCGGCGCCGCTCTGAGGGCGCTCGTGGGAGGTGGGGTGCTCCGTCACGCGTGTCGAATCCATCCGTCCGGGACTGCGCGTCGTGTGCGCAGTGCGTCCCGCAAACCCGATACTTCGTCCCGCAGAAAGGCCGATACCCGGATTACGTGTCCTGGGAACGGAATTCCCGCGTGGTCAGAGGCAGTTCCTGTGCCACACACGGTACCGGCGGGCTCGTCGAACGACAGTACTGCCCGTCCGTCAGGCCGTCTCCGGCTTGTCCCGGTGTAACCCTCGTACCCCTTGATCACGTCTTGCCGCCCCTCGGTGACGTACGGTCAAGCCCTGCCCGAACTGCGGGAGTTGCCCCTGTGAACTATTGCGGAGGACGATCCTACGGTTGCGGACCGGGGGCGTATCAAGAGTCTCATGAGGACAAGTGCGCGGGCGTACGGTCCCAGTCGTCCGGGAGAGACGGTACTCCCCATGCCGGATTCGGGCGCCAGTGCTGCCAGCCGTCCGCGAACGGCGGGCCCCACGCGCGGATCACCTCCGCCGCGGACCGGCCCGCCTCCCGTACCCGGTCGGCCGCCGACGCGTCCATCAGGCCGTCCTGCTGGGCCTGCGCGAACTCGTCCTCGTCGAGCCAGTTCCAGGACCGGTCCGGGTACACAGAGATGTCCAGGAAGTGGTCCTCGGAGTCCACCCCGCCGTCCCAACGGGCAAGCGGAGTCTCCAGGTTGACGTACCAGTTCTTGAAACGCCAACCCTGCTCCCAGAACAGCCACACCGACCACGGGTCGCCCGGCCGCGCCAGCTTGAGCACCCCGGTGCCGGACCACCGGCCGAGCCGTACGCCGCGCGGCTTCTTGTACCGGGAGTCCAGCGGTTCCGAGTTGAGCGAGCTGCCGTCCGCCAGTACCGGTCGTACGCACTCGGTGCCGGGCGCCAGCCACACGGCGAGCAGGTCCTCGTCGTCGCGTACGACCGTGACGGGGCGCGCGATATGGAAGCGTTCGCCGCCGTTCTCCCGGTAGCGCCACAGGATCTGACTCCCCGGCTCCCAGAACCCCGTCGACCCGCCCGCTTCCGCTCGTCTCACCACTCCGTCGTCTCCCATGCGCAGATATTAGGTGTCATGCGCATATGACGCTGCGGTACCGCTCACGGTTCACGCCTTGGCGGGAATCGGTTACCCGGGTGACACCTGGGACGGCCGGAACTCGCCGTCCGGTCACGGTCGCGTCATCCGCAGGACATCCAGCGCCTCGTCCAGCTGCTCCAGGGTGAGGGCGCCGCGTTCCACGTATCCGCCCGCGAGGACGACCTCCCGGATGGTCCTGCGCTCGGCCAGCGCCTTCTTGGCGACCTTCGCGGCCTCCTCGTACCCGATGTACTTGTTGAGCGGCGTGACCACGGACGGCGAGGACTCGGCGTACTCACGGGCCCGCTCCCGGTGGGCGACGATCCCGTCCACCGTCCGGTCGGCGAGCAGCCGGGAGACGTTGGCGAGCAGCCGGACGGACTCCAGGACGTTCTTGGCGATGACCGGCAGCATGACGTTCAGCTCGAAGTTGCCGGACGCGCCCGCCGTGGTGACCGTCACATCGTTGCCCGTGACCTGCGCGGCGACCATCAGCACGGCCTCCGGGATCACGGGGTTGACCTTGCCGGGCATGATCGAGGAGCCGGGCTGGAGGTCCGGCAGGGAGATCTCCGCGAGACCGGTCCGGGGCCCCGACGCCATCCACCGCAGATCGTTGGCGATCTTGGTCAGCGACACGGCGATCGTGCGCAGCTGCCCGGACGTCTCGACGATCCCGTCCCGCGCGCCCTGCGCCTCGAAGTGGTCCCGCGCCTCGGTCAGCGGCAGCCCGGTGGTCCGCGCGACCTCCTCGATGACGGCGGCGGAGAACCCGGGCGGCGTGTTGATGCCGGTGCCCACCGCCGTGCCGCCCAGGGGGAGTTCGGCGAGCCGGGGCAGGGAGGCCTCCAGCCGCTCGACGCCGTACCGCACCTGGGCCGCGTACCCGCCGAACTCCTGGCCGAGAGTGACCGGTGTGGCGTCCATGAGATGCGTACGACCGGACTTCACGACATCCGCGAACTCCACGGACTTGCGGGTGAGCGCGTCGGCGAGATGCCCCAGGGCGGGGATCAGCTCACGCGTCACGGCGGCGGTGGCGGCGATGTGGATGGAGGACGGGAAGACGTCGTTGGACGACTGGGACGCGTTGACATGATCGTTCGGATGCACGTCGCGTCCGAGCCGTTCGCTCGCCAGGGTGGCGATGACCTCGTTGGTGTTCATGTTCGACGAGGTCCCGGACCCGGTCTGGAACACGTCCACCGGGAAGTGCGCGTCCCAGCGCCCCTGGGCGACCTCCTCGGCCGCGTCCCGGATCGCCTCCGCGATGTCCTTGTCGAGCACGCCCAGTTCGGCGTTCACCTTGGCGGCGGCGCCCTTGATCCGGGCCAGGGCCTCGATATGGGCGCGCTCGATGTGCTGCCCCGAGACGGGGAAGTTCTCGACCGCCCGCTGGGTCTGGGCCCGCCACTTGGCGTCCGCCGGCACGCGGACCTCACCCATGGAGTCGTGTTCGACGCGGTAGTCACTCATACCCCGTACAGCGTCCCGCCCGAGCGCGATGTTCCCGGCCGTCGCCCGTGCGAGTGAGCGCGACGGCCGGGTCGGTCCGCTACGCCAGCCCCGGCCCCCGCACCGGAATCGTCGTGAACGTCGGTGCCGGTGCCGGGTCCTGGAAGAAGTCGTTGCCCTTGTCGTCGACCACGATGAACGCCGGGAAGTCCTCGACCTCGATCTTCCACACCGCCTCCATCCCCAGCTCCTCGTACTCGACGACCTCGACCTTCTTGATGCAGTCCTGCGCGAGTCGCGCCGCCGGGCCGCCGATGGAGCCCAGGTAGAAGCCGCCGTGCGCGCCGCACGCGTCCGTGACCTGCTGCGAGCGGTTGCCCTTCGCCAGCATCACCTTGGACCCGCCGGCCGCCTGGAACTGCTCGACGTAGGAGTCCATCCGCCCGGCCGTGGTCGGGCCGAAGGAGCCGGACGCGTAGCCCTCGGGGGTCTTCGCCGGGCCCGCGTAGTACACCGGGTGGTCCTTCAGGTACTGCGGCATCCCCTCGCCCGCGTCGAGCCGCTCCTTGATCTTGGCGTGCGCGATGTCCCGGGCCACGACCAGCGGCCCGGAGAGGGACAGCCGGGTCTTGACCGGGTACTTCGTCAGCTCCGCGAGGATGTCGTCCATCGGCTGGTTGAGATCGATCCGCACGACGTCCGACGCCTCGTCGAGGTGCTCGTCGGTCGTCTCCGGCAGGAAGCGCGCCGGGTCGGTCTCCAGCTGCTCCAGAAAGACGCCCTCCGCCGTGATCTTCGCGACGGCCTGGCGGTCGGCCGAGCAGGACACGGCGATCGCGACGGGGCACGAGGCGCCGTGCCGCGGCAGCCGCACCACCCGTACGTCGTGGCAGAAGTACTTGCCGCCGAACTGCGCCCCGATCCCGATCTTCTGCGTCAGCTCGAAGACCTTCTCCTCCAGGTCCCTGTCCCGGAACCCGTGCCCGAGCGGCGACCCCTCGGCCGGGATCTCGTCCAGGTAGTGCGCGGAGGCGTACTTCGCGGTCTTCAGCGCGTACTCGGCGCTCGTACCGCCCACCACGATCGCGAGGTGGTACGGCGGACAGGCGGCCGTACCCAGCGAACGGATCTTGGCCTCCAGGAACTTCATCATGGAGGCCTCGTTCAGGACGGCCTTCGTCTCCTGGTACAGGAACGACTTGTTGGCCGAACCGCCGCCCTTGGCCATGAACAGGAACTTGTACGCGCCGCCGTCGGTGGCGTACAGCTCGATCTGCGCCGGCAGGTTCGACCCGGTGTTCTTCTCGTCCCACATGGTGAGCGGAGCCATCTGCGAGTAGCGCAGGTTCAGCTTGGTGTACGCGTCGTAGACGCCCTTCGACAGGGCCTTCTCGTCCCCGCCCTCCGTGAGCACGTTCTGCCCGCGTTTGCCCATGACGATCGCCGTGCCGGTGTCCTGGCACATGGGCAGCACGCCGGCGGCGGCGATGTTCGCGTTCTTCAGCAGGTCGAGCGCGACGAACTTGTCGTTGGACGACGCCTCGGGGTCGTCGATGATCCGGCGGAGCTGCGCGAGGTGCGCCGGGCGCAGATAGTGCTGGATGTCGTGGATCGCCTCGGCGGCCAGCTTGCGCAGCGCCTCCGGCTCCACCTTGAGGAACGTCCGCCCGTCGGCCTCGAAGGTGGAGACACCCTCGGAGGTCACCAGCCGGTACGGGGTGGTGTCCTCTCCCATGGGGAGCAGATCGGTGTACTCGAACTCAGGCATGTCGCCCATTCCTCACTCGACAAGACAGCGCGGCTGGCCTCCATCGGCAGCGTCCACCAGCGTAGGACCTGCCCGAGGGGGCGGGCTTGTGAGGTAAGGCTCAGTTCGATCCGGGAGGGCGCGAGGAGGGGCTATCGCGATCTATCGTGTTTCGGTACGCTGCTGCGGTGGACCTTCAGAAGCAGCCCGAACCGCGTGCCTCCGTCGCCGAGCTGCGCGCCTCGGACGCCGACCGTGACCGCATCGCCGACATCCTGCGCGACGCTCTCGCCGAGGGGCGCCTCACCGCAGACGAGCACGCCGAGCGGGTCGAGGGCGTGCTGGCCGCCAAGACGGTCGGCGAACTGGACGTGTTCATCCAGGACCTGCCCGCCGCCCACGCCTCCCGGGCGCCGTACGCGCCCGTCTCGTCCGCCCCCAGCCGCCCCACCCCCGGCGCCATCCCCATCGACCCCGACGACCGTCTGATGGCCGTCTTCAGCGCCTCCATGCGCAAGGGCCGCTGGCGGCCCGGCCGCCGTATCCACGCGTACGCGATATTCGGCAGCGTCGAGATGGACCTCAGCGAGGCCCTCTTCGAACACCGCCAGGTGATGATCAAGGCGTTCGCGGTCTTCGGTAGTGTCGAGATCCGCGTCCCGGAGAACGTCTCGCTGCGCGGCAGCGGCGCCGGCGTCCTCGGCAACTTCGAGGTGGACGCGCTGGATTCGGGCGAGGCCGACGCCCCCGTGGTCTATGTGGACGGATTCGCCGTCCTCGGGAGCATCGAGGCGAGGCCCAAGCGCGGCAAGGCGATCGCCGACCTCCTCGGCCGGGTCGCCGACCACATGTCCCATGGCGCGTACGGCCATTTGCGCAAACGCCTGGACCGTTGACGCCTGTGAATCCGACCGGGCCCGAACTCCCCCCGCACCCCACCCGAAAGGATCTGATCCGCTTGTGACCAGGCGGTGTTGACGGCGAATTCCAGCGGATCGGGACTCAGTGCATAGGCCCGCGCACAGCGGGTAGGCCTTGCTGCATCGTCTCTCGCTCGCGAAGCCGTCGTCAGGAGTAGACCGTGCTGCATCCGCCGCATTCGTCCCTGCAGGTCGCTGCCGTTCCGCCCCAGCGGGTGCCAGTGCGAGACAGGGATCAGGACGCCCCGTGGCACACGGAGGCCGTGTGCCGGCGTGACGAGGCCGGGCTGTTCTTCGCCCCCTCCAAGGAACCCACCGCGTCCCGCCTCTCCCGCGAGGAAGCCGCCAAGCGCGTCTGCGCCCGCTGTCCCGTCATGGTCGAGTGCCGGGAACACGCACTCCTGCAACCCGAGCCCTACGGAGTCTGGGGCGGCCTGACCGCGGCCGAACGCCGAGTGGTGCTGGCCCGCAGGCGCCGCCGGGACCTCGAACTGAAGAAGACGGCACGGACGAACGGCCCGATAGCGGCGGCAGGCTGACCAAAGGGCGCCCTCTCCGCACAAGAGGGCGCCCCCTGCTCTCTGGTCCTTCCGAGGCGCGGGGAACCGCCCCGGCCCACGGCCTACTTGGGCTTTTCGAAGTCGATCGAGCTGTAGGCCCGCAGCTTGCTCAGCCGGTGTGTCGAATCGATCCGCCGCACCGTCCCCGACTTCGACCGCATCACGATCGAGTCGGTGGTCGCGGTCTCCGACCGGTACCGCACCCCCCGCAGCAACTCGCCGTCGGTGATACCCGTCGCCACGAAGAACACGTTCTCCCCGGACACCAGGTCGTCCGTCGTCAGCACCCGGTCGAGATCGTGCCCCGCGTCGACCGCCCGCTGCCGCTCCGCGTCGTCCTTCGGCCACAACTTGCCCTGGATCGTGCCGCCGAGGCACTTCACCGCACAGGCCGAGATGATGCCCTCGGGCGTACCGCCCACGCCGAGCAGCAGATCGACGCCCGTGCCCTCGCGCAGCGCCAGGATCGAGCCCGCGACATCCCCGTCGGAGATCAGCTTGATCCGCGCGCCGGCCTCCCGGATCTCCTGGATGATCCCCGCGTGCCGGGGCCGGTCCAGGATGACCACGGTCACATCCTCGGTCGCGGTCCGCTTCGCCTTGGCGACCCGGCGGATGTTCACCGACACGGGCGCGTCGATGTCGACGAAGTCGGCCGCCTCGGGCCCGGTGACCAGCTTGTCCATGTAGAAGACGGCCGACGGGTCGAACATCGTGCCCCGGTCGGCCGCCGCGAGCACGGCGATCGCGTTGGTCATGCCCTTGGCGGTGAGCGTCGTCCCGTCGATCGGGTCCACGGCGATGTCGCACTCCGGGCCGGTGCCGTCACCGACGCGCTCGCCGTTGAAGAGCATCGGGGCCTCGTCCTTCTCGCCCTCCCCGATCACGACGACACCGTTCATCGACACGGTGGAGACGAGGGTCCGCATGGCGCGCACGGCCGCTCCGTCCGCCCCGTTCTTGTCCCCGCGGCCGACCCAACGGCCCGCGGCCATCGCCGCCGCCTCGGTCACCCGGACGAGCTCCAGGGCGAGGTTGCGGTCGGGGGCCTCGGAGGGGACTTCGAGCTCGGACGGCAGATGGTGATTCTCGGTCATCGGAGCGCACCTTTCTGATACGGCGACGGCCGGATGAGGGTTCCGCCCGACTCTATCGTCAGTCCGACAAAATGAGCAGGGGACCCCACGGATGAGCGGACCGGTGCACCTGCGACGATGAGGGCGTGGCAGGTATGAAAGGCAAGCAGACCGTCCGGGACATGGTCCTCTCCCTGGGGCTCATCGTGCTGGCGGCATGGGTCATCTATCTCTTCATCCCGCATGACGAGACCGAGCAGGAGCTGAAGCGCGTCGACTACCGGGTCGAGCTGCTGACGGCACGTCGCGCCGCCTCGTACGCGGTGGCCGCGCCCGAGGGCCTGCCCAGCGCCTGGAAGGCGACCTCCGTCCGCTTCCGGGGCGACGAGTCCGACCACTGGCACCTCGGGTTCCACGACCCCGACGGTCAGTACGTGGGCGTCGAGCAGTCCGCCGAGAAGCCGTCCCGGTTCATCGCGGACGCCACCCAGGACGCCAAGAAGACCGGGACCACGCAGGAGATCAACGACGAGACCTGGACCCGGTACGAGGGCGAGCGCTACGACGCCCTGGTCCTGGAGAACCAGGGCTCCACGACCGTGGTCGCCGGTTCCGCGTCCTTCGCCCAGCTGACCAAGATGGCCGAGGCACTCAGGACGGAGTGACGGCACGGGCCCGTGGGCGCGGATCGGCCGACCTAGGCGCCCGCGCCCTTGTCGCCGCCCCCGGTCCCGTCCTCGTCCTCCGCGAGTGCCGCGTCCAGCCGTGCCCGTGCGCCGTCCAGCCAGCGGCGGCAGACCTTGGCCAGCTCCTCGCCGCGCTCCCACAGGGCGAGGGACTCCTCCAGCGTCGTACCCCCCGCCTCCAGCCGCCGGACGACCTCGATCAGCTCGTCCCGCGCCTGCTCGTACCCGAGGGCGCGGTCGGCCTCGGAGGTCCCGGTCGTCCCGTCGGCCTCGCTCACGTTGCTGGTCATGCGGCCCACCTTATGCGTCCCCTCCGACAGTCCCGTTCCCGTCGACCCGGACGACGAACTCGCCCTCGGCCACCCGCGCCCGCAGCGCCTCCTCCGGCCCGACCTCGCCGGGCGCGCGGACCACATGCCCGTCGGCCTTCTGCAGCACCGCGTACCCCCGCTGGAGCGTCGCCGCCGGGGAGAGGGCCACCACGCGCGCGTGCGTGTGCGTCAACTCCGAGACGGCACGGTCCAGATGGTGCCCGAGACAGCGCCTGCCCCGGTCCAGCAGCGAGGCCACATGGTCGGCGCGCTCGTCGATCATGCGGTGCGGATCCTCTATCGAGGGTCGCGCCAGCGCATGCGCGAGCCCCCGCTCCTCCCGCTCCACGAACGCCTCCACACACCGCCGCGCCCGGTCCCGCAGCCACCGCACCCGCTCGTACTCCTCGCCCACGTCCGGCACGACCTTCTTGGCCGCGTCGGTCGGCGTGGACGCGCGCAGGTCCGCCACATAGTCCAGCAGCGGGGTGTCCGGCTCGTGCCCGATCGCCGACACCACCGGCGTACGACAGGCCGCGACGGCCCGTACGAGCTGCTCGTCGGAGAACGGCAGCAGGTCCTCCACGCTGCCGCCGCCGCGTGCCACGACGATGACGTCCACACCCTCCATGGCGTCCAGTTCCTTCACCGCCTGCACGACCTGCGGCACCGCGTGCACTCCCTGCACGGCGACATTGCGCACCTCGAAGCGGACGGCCGGCCAGCGGTGCCGGGCGTTCTCCAGCACGTCCCGCTCGGCGGCCGAGGCCCGGCCGCACACCAGCCCGATGAGCTGCGGCAGAAAGGGCAGCGCCTTCTTCCGCTCCGGCGCGAACAGCCCCTCCGCGGCCAGCGACTTCTTCAACTGCTCCAGCCGGGCCAGCAGTTCACCGACCCCGACCGGCTTTATCTCGGTGGCCCGCAGCGACAGCTGGCCACGCGGCGCGTACCACTCGGGCTTCGCCAGGACGACGACCCGGGCGCCCTCGCTCACCACGTCGGCCACCGAGTCGAACACCTGGCGGTAGCAGGTCACTCCCACGGAGACGTCGTGCGAGGGGTCCCGCAGCGTGAGGAACACGACGCCCGCGCCGGGCCGGCGCGACAGCTGGGTGATCTGCCCCTCGACCCACACCGCGCCGAGCCGGTCGATCCAGCCGCCGATGAGCCGGGAGACCTCGCCGACGGGGAGGGGGGACTCGGCGGACGTGTTGAGTGCCATGCGGCGAGGGTAGCGGGGGCCACGGACAGAGCCGCCGACCAAGCCGCCGACGAGCGCGGGAGGGGGTGGGGGTGTCTGCGCGTCGGCGGGTGCGGGTGGTTGGTGGTCGCTCGCGCGGTTCCCCGCGCCCCTTGAAACCTGGGGGCGCCCCCGATCTTTCAGGGGCGCGGGGAACCGCGCGAGAAGCCCCATCGGACCCGCACCCGAAGACGCACCCCACCGCTGAAGCCGCCGCCCGCGCTCCCCGTCGGCGAAGGCCCCGCAGGGGAACCCCCTACGATGGAAGACATGACCGCTTCGCCTGGCCGCCGCCGTGTCCTCCTCGCCGCCCCGCGCGGCTACTGCGCGGGTGTGGACCGCGCGGTGATCGCCGTCGAGAAGGCCCTGGAGCAGTACGGGGCCCCGATCTACGTCCGTCACGAGATCGTCCACAACAAGTACGTCGTGCAGACCCTGGAGAAGAAGGGCGCCATCTTCGTCGAACAGACGGAGGAGGTCCCCGAGGGCAACATCGTCATGTTCTCGGCGCACGGCGTCGCCCCGACCGTCCACGACGAGGCCGCCCGCGGCAAGCTCGCCACCATCGACGCCACCTGCCCCCTGGTCACCAAGGTCCACAAGGAAGCCATCCGGTACGCCAAGGAGGACTTCGACATCCTCCTGATCGGGCACGAGGGCCACGAAGAGGTCATCGGCACCTCGGGCGAGGCACCGGACCACATCCAGCTGGTCGACGGCCCCGCGGACGTCGCCAAGGTCGAGGTCCGCGACCCCTCGAAGATCGTCTGGCTGTCGCAGACCACGCTCTCCGTCGACGAGACGATGGAGACTGTCGGCGCGCTCAAGGACAAGTTCCCGCTGCTCATCTCGCCGCCCAGCGACGACATCTGCTACGCCACCCAGAACCGCCAGCTCGCCGTGAAGCAGATGGGCGCCGAGGCGGAGCTGGTCATCGTGGTCGGCTCCCGCAACTCCTCCAACTCGGTCCGCCTCGTCGAGGTCGCCAAGCTCGCCGGCTCCCGCGAGGCGTACCTCGTGGACTACGCGAGCGAGATCGACGAGACCTGGCTGGAGGGCGTGGAGACCGTCGGCGTCACCTCCGGCGCCTCCGTGCCGGAGGTCCTCGTCGAAGAGGTCCTGGAGTGGCTCTCCCAGCGCGGCTACGAGGACGTCGAGCTGGTCAAGGCCGCCGAGGAGTCGATCACCTTCTCCCTGCCCAAGGAACTCCGCCGCGACCTGCGCGAGGAGGCCGCGTCGCTCGTCGCCGAGCGCACCGACCGGAGCGCCTGACCGCCCCGGACACCCGACACCCCGTACGGCCCCGGAACGTGAAGGTTCCGGGGCCGTACGCGTGGCGGCGCGTGAGGATCGCGGCGCCCGGCGGCGGTGGGGCACCTCGACAACGTGACTGTCAGTCGTACGACGTAACGTAGGGCCATGCACATCTTCGGCGTGGACATCGGTGGTTCCGGGATCAAGGGCGCTCCCGTGGACCTGGACCTGGGCGACCTGGCGGACGAGCGGTACAAGGTGCTGACCCCGCACCCCGCGACGCCCGACTCGGTCGCCGACGGGGTCAAGGAGGTCGTGGACCACTTCGGCTGGACCGGCCCGGTCGGCATCACCTTCCCCGGCGTGGTCACCGGCGGTGCCACGATCCGTACGGCGGCCAATGTCGACAAGAGCTGGATCGACACCGACGCGCGCGCTCTCCTCGGCGACCGGCTCGGCGGTCTGCCGGTGACCGTGGTGAACGACGCGGACGCGGCGGGTGTCGCCGAGGTCCAGTTCGGCGCCGGGCGCGACCGTCAGGGCACGGTCATCCTGCTCACCTTCGGCACGGGCATCGGCAGCGCCGTCTTCTCCGACGGCGTCCTCGTCCCCAACACGGAGCTGGGCCACCTGGAGCTGCACGGCCACGACGCCGAGACCCGCGCCTCCACCAAGGCCAAGGACGACCACGAGCTGACGTGGGAGCACTGGGCCAAGCGCGTCACCAAGTACCTCGCCCATGTCGAGATGCTCTTCTCGCCCGAGCTGTTCATCATCGGCGGCGGCGTCAGCCGCAAGTCCGCGAAGTTCCTCCACCTCATCGAGGACATCAGAGCGGAGATCGTCCCCGCCCAGCTGCAGAACAACGCGGGCATCGTCGGCGCGGCGATGAGGGCGGCGAAGGCCGGCTAGAAAGCATCGGCCGCGGCCCTGAAGGGGCGCGGGGCACTGCGCGGCCGGCCACGACGACGCCGCAGCTGAACGACGGCCTGTCGCAGCCCTCGGCGCGGAGCGCCGACTACCCCCGGGGCACGGTGCGGCGGGGCTGGGCCGGAGGCCTCGGCGCCCGGGGCCCGGCCGCCCGGCGCTCGGCCGGAGGCCGCGGCCGGCCACCGGCCGCCCCGCCCCGCCCCTGCCCGCCGACCCGCACCCGGCCGACCCGCTCAGCCCTCTCCCGTTCGCATTCCCTCTCCCACTCCCGTTCGGCCGCCCGGCGGGCCATCAGCCGGAGCTTGCGTACGGTCACGATGACGCCGGCGACGAGGGTGCCGCCGTAGAGCCAGCCCGCCTGCATGGCGAGGGCGGTGACCAGGGCCATCAGATGGCCGCCGAGTCCGCCCTCGCCCTCGGCGAGCAGCGGCAGACCGGCGGCGAAGGCGATCGGTACGACCACGGGCGCGCTCGCCAGGTCACCGCGCCGCACCCACACCGCGCTCAACGCGCTGACCAGCAGGAACAGCACCCCGTACAGGGCGGCGGAGGCGCCGAACAGCAGCCGGTCGAGGCCGGCGAGCACAAACATCGACACCCCGCAGAACAACCCGCAGCCCAGCCCGGTCAGACGCGGGTTCGGCATCCGGCGCACGGCCCGCGCGGCGCTCCGCACGGCTCGGACCGGCAGCGGTACGGACCCGCGCGCGACCGGAGCACGACGCGGCCCGCCCGCGCCGGGAACCCGGCTCCCTCTCCCCGCCTGCGGGGGAAGGGGCGGAACGCCACGCTGCGGCCCGGTGCGAGGGAGGTACGCGCTCTGCTGCTGATCCACTCGTCCAACTTAGGTCGGTTAATGTGCCGAATGGGTTCACAGACACGCCGTTGAGCGGACCTTGGCCAAGCGTTCGATACCTCGCCGGGCCGGGTGTCGGCACGCCGTAAACTGAGGGACCGGCCGCCTGGCCCACCTACGCAACGGGAAGTCGCAAACGTGTCGCTCACGATCGGAATCGTCGGTCTGCCCAATGTCGGCAAGTCGACCCTGTTCAACGCCCTGACCAAGAACGACGTGCTGGCGGCCAACTACCCGTTCGCCACGATCGAGCCGAACGTCGGCGTCGTGGGCGTCCCGGACGAGCGCCTGACGAAGCTGGCCGAGATCTTCAGCTCGCAGAAGATCCTCCCGGCGACCGTCGACTTCGTCGACATCGCGGGCATCGTGCGCGGCGCCAGCGAGGGCGAGGGCCTCGGCAACAAGTTCCTCGCGAACATCCGCGAGTCGGACGCGATCTGCCAGGTCATCCGCGCCTTCCAGGACGAGAACGTCGTCCACGTCGACGGCAAGGTCTCGCCCAAGGACGACATCGAGACGATCAACACCGAGCTGATCCTCGCCGATCTGCAGACCATCGAGAAGGTCCTGCCGCGCCTGGCGAAGGAGTCGCGCATCAAGAAGGACATCGCCCCGAAGGTCGCCGCGGTCGAGGCCGCCAAGGAGATCCTGGAGAAGGGCGACACCCTCTTCTCCCAGGGCATCGTGCAGGGCTCGGGCAACGAGGAACTCCTCCACGACCTGCACCTGCTCACCACCAAGCCGTTCCTGTACGTCTTCAACGTCGACGAGGACGAGCTGACGGACGAGGACTTCAAGAACGAGCAGCGCGCCCTCGTCGCCCCCGCCGAGGCGATCTTCCTCAACGCCAAGCTGGAGCAGGACCTCGCCGAGCTGGACGAGGCCGACGCGATGGAGCTGCTGGAGTCGGTCGGTGCCGAGGAGCCGGGCCTCGCCACCCTCGCCCGCGTCGGCTTCGACACCCTGGGCCTGCAGACCTACCTCACGGCCGGCCCCAAGGAATCCCGCGCCTGGACCATCAAGAAGGGCGCCACGGCCCCCGAGGCGGCCGGTGTCATCCACACCGACTTCCAGAAGGGCTTCATCAAGGCCGAGGTCATCTCCTTCGCCGACCTCGTCGAAACCGGCTCCGTCGCCGAGGCCCGCGCCAAGGGCAAGGCCCGCATGGAGGGCAAGGACTACGTCATGCAGGACGGGGACGTCGTCGAGTTCCGCTTCAACGTGTGAGCGGATGAAATAACACCACGTCGCTGACCTGGCAGGCATGCAGCTCAGAAGGGGTCGGCTCCTGCGGGAGCCGACCCCTTCGTCATGCCCGTGCTGGATGAGTGCTGGATATTCTGACGTGGGGTCAGCAGGGTCAGGTGTCGTAAACCGTGGAGCGATGCCCGACGTGCACGACCCACACCACCAGTTCTCCGTTGTCGATGGTGTAGACGACCCGGTAGTCCCCGACTCGCAGGCGGCGACGCTCGGGCTGGGACACGAGTGCGGTGGTGTTGAAGCCGAGAGGGTCGCTTTCCAGTTCCGTCAGTTTGGCGAGAACGCGGAGGGCCATGTCCCGGGGGATCTTCCGGAGCTCGGACTGGGCCTCCGGCCGGAAGACGGTGCGGTACTCACTCACTGCGCGCCAGCGTCTCCCTCATGATGTCCTCGATCGGGATGCCGGGCGCCTGGCTGGCCATGCGCTCGTCGATGATCCGGTTGATCTCGCGCTCTTCCCATTCCTGGTACTTCCGCAGCACCTCGATGGACACCACGGCGGCGACCTCCTTACCTCGGCGAGTGATAACCGTGGGCACGTCGTCGCGGTCGGCCCGCTCCACGACTTCAGCCAGGTGCGCGCGGACATCGCGGATGGACTCTACGGGCAGCGGCTGTGTCATGCGCTCAAGGGTACCGAGTGTCCCATGTGTACACAACGTTTCGTTAGTCTTACCGCGCCGGATGCTTTTCCACGGTGCTGGATGCGTGCTGGATTCGATCGCCAAAGTCGGCGTTTTCGCAGGTGGGAGCCCTGGCGTGAACGTTCCGTTTCACCGTGTGAACTCCAACCCGTAGCTGATCTGGCGGCATGAGGGGTCCCCCGGTGTCCCTCGGCGCGCCCTGCGGCCACCGGTGTCCCCCTGCCCACCGGCAGCGTGCCCGCCCGGATCAGTCGTCGGTTCTTCCCGTGCCCCGCGAGCGGGACCGTGGTAGGGCATCCGGGGTCGTCATCTGGCGAAGTCCCGGACGGATCGAGCGATTTCCTCCTCGGTCAGGTCCTCCGCGCCGCTCGGCGTCAGCAGTCGGTGCCGTACGTGCAGGAGGGTCCGGGCGATGTGTGACGCCGATGACGCCCGGGCGGAGGGCTCGACCAGGACGCCGTCGGCGTGGCCGGCGGCGAGGACAGCTGTGCGCAGCCCGACATCGCCGAAAGGGCGGATGGTCGCCGCGTGGAGGACGGCGGGGTTCGTGTCGGTTCCGCGGCCCACCAGGACGGAGCCGGAGGGGTTTTCTGGAAGGGCCGCGGCAAGGGCTGTGGGCGTGGCGGGTGATCTGTCGTGCGGTCAGATCCAGCCGCGTTGTGCCGCGCGCCAGCCCAGTTGGATGCGGTTGTCGGCGCCGGCGATATCCATCATGTGCCGGATACGGCGGGTGACGGTGCGCAGGGACACCCCGACCTTGTTGGCCACGGCACGGTCGGTGAGCCCGGCCAGCAGGAGGTCCAGGATCGCGGCGTCGAGGGGGGAGAGCCGGGCCGTGCCGGGGCCGCCCTCCGCGTAGTGCGCGGCGTCGGCGTTCTCGGCCCGGGGGCGCAGCGGATATGCCTCGCCCCAGGTCTTCTCGAAGAGCGTGACCAGGGGGCTGAGCAGGCCGCTGGAGCTGATCAGGACGGCCCGGGGGGTCTCCTGCGGGCCGGCGAGGAGTGGCACCAGCGCGATGGCCGAGTCCGCGATGATCATGGATACGGGCAGTTGCGCGGCGATCGCGATCTCCTGGCCGCGGCCGAGGGCCTGGTCGATGTCGGCCGTGGAGTCGGGGTCGGCCAGATACGACTGCTCGATGACCGTGCGCATCCTCAGCCCCCGTCCCGCGACGACGGATTCGGCGGGGTTGTCCCTCGGACCGACCGCGACGGGTGGGGACTTGGTGAAGCCGCATATCTCGTGGTCGGCCGACTCCAGGACCTGGAACAGCCGTCGGCTGATCGGCTGGACACCGGTCACGATCTCGATGAGTCCGCCCATGTCGCGGTTGGCGGCGGCACGGTGACGCTCCGCCAGCTCGGTGATGGCCAGTTCCACCTGGTGCAACTCGTCGCGCCGGGCGGCGAGCAGCGAGCCCAGGGTGACGATGGGCGGGCCCGCCACGAAGCGGTCGGGTTCGTCGGGTGTGGTGGTCAACAGCCCCCGGCCGGCGAGGCCGACGAGTGCTTCGGCGATGGCGTCCGCCGGGTGATCGAGGGCCGCGCCCAGCGCCGCCGTGGTGGATTCGCCGCGGTCCACGAGGTGCTGGTAGACGTCCTCCTCGACGGGGCCCAGGCCGAGACCAGCCAGCATCGGGACCGTGCTCCTTCCGCCCAGCATCGGATCGATCAGCACAGCATAGGTCTCCGGCGGCCGGGGCGAGGCGGCGCTCGGCCCGGCCCCACCACTCCGGGGAGGGGAGGAGCCGGGCCGGGCCGGGTGCGGGTGCGGGGATGATCAGTCGTCGTTCGGGGTGATCCCGAAGGCGCGGATGATCGTCTGCTCGGCCGTGTTCCCCTTGCGGTCCACCGCCTTGGCGCGCAGGGACACGGACTCGGCGTCGGCGGGGGGCCGCAGCAGGAGGGCCCGGTCCTTGCGGACGTGCGCCCGCTGCCAGGTCTTGCCCATGTCGTACGAGACGTCGACGGTCAGGGACCGTACGCCCCCACGGGCCCCCTCGACGGCGACCGGTACCCGGACCGGCCGGCCCGCCGTCGTGCTGGAGTCCGCCGCGAGGCGCGGCCGGTAACGGACGTTCAGCAGCTGAATGCGCCGGGTGTCGTCCGCGACCGTGGCGGAGCGGAAGGTCCAGGTGGAGGCGATCCGGGTGGAGACGTCGTGGATGCCGGTCTGCCGCAGTTCGGTGGACAGGGTGTAGCCGACGTCACCGGCAGGGACGCCGACGCGGAAGGACGGGACATAGGGGGCGTCGACCAGGGTGGTGCCGTCGGCCACGAGCGTGGTGCGGGCGGTGCCGATGGTGACGCCCGGGTGGTCGAAGCCGTCGTTGAAGGCGGGCAGGCTCATCCGGAGTGTGTCCCCGGTGCGGAAGAGCCCCCAGCCCCCGGTGACGAAGCTGCCGCGGCCGTCGGACGAGCCGAGTCCGGGGCCGAAGACGCCCACTCCGTAGCTGGTCCGGTACGTCCGGCCGGGCCGGTACCGCTGCTCCGGGCTGTAGTACATGGCCTCGATCTGCCCGAACGTGCTGGTGTGCGTCACGCTGAAGCCCCAGGAGACCGCGTCGTCCGTGTTGACGTAGTCGACCTGTACGCGAGGCAGGGCGGCGGTGTTGAGGATGGCGACCCCCGCGGAGGTCATGCCGTCGGGCGCGTACGGAACCGAGTTGATGTACGCCGCCTTGCTGCCGATGCTGGCGCCGAGGGTGCTGTCGACGCGCGCCAGGTCGTCGCTGTCGAGGTCGCGGCTGAGGCCGGCGTACGGCTTGGTCGGCAGCGAGTACGCCAGGTGGTACTGCGGAGGGGTGCCGCCGGTGTCCGCCTCCGGGCTGGCCCAGACGCCGCCGATCATCGCCTGGAGCGTTCCGACGCTGGGGCCGTCGCCGATCTGGGCGAACGAGATCCGGTCGAACGCGCCCGGCCAGTACGTCGTCCAGCTACGCTGCCCGTCGGCGATGACCCTCCGGACGGCCAGGCTGCCGTACGCCGTCGTGGCCTCCGGATCGGGCAGGGTGACCTTGAGCGGTTCGGCGACGCGGGCGTCCAGCGTCAGGGTCGTCTCCTTGTCGATGACCAACTCGGGCCGGTAGAGGACCGCGCGTTGGTACGAACCGTCCGGCCGGCGGGTGCTGATGCTGCTCTTGAGGTAGTAGGTGCCGAGGGGGGCGTGCACCACCGAGGTGCCGTCCGCCTTCGGGAAGACGGTGTACTGCCTGCCGGTGTTGACGTCGAGCAGGGTGTCGCTCGTGTTCGCGGTCACCGGGAGGTTTCCGTCCGCCCCGATGTGGCGCAGCGTCAGATCGTAGGCCTCGTCCTCGCGGACGACACCGAGCGGGGTACGGGCGACCACCGTGGATCCCGTCGACGCGGTGACCGTGCCGGACAGCTGGCCGTTGACCGAGCCCACCCGGGTGTCGGAGACGACCTTGACGGCCGCGGTGCCGCCGGCCGGGACCGTGACCTGCTCCGGGGAGACGGTGAAGGTGCCCTCGTTGACGGGCCGGCCGGAGCGGTCGGTCGTCGACGCGTTCAGGTCGAGGACGACGTCCTCGTCACCGCCGTTGTGATACGTCAGGGTCTTGCCGACCGGTGCGTCGTCGGTGTGCGGGTAGACGGCGAGGCCGAACGACACGGAGGCCGGCTCGGTGGTCACCCGCTCGTCCAGCGCGGCGGCGACGTCGACACGGCCCGCGCCCTGCTGGAACGCGCCCTGACCGGCACCGGGCCGGGCGGAGGCCATCAGCGCGCGCTTGAGCCGCTGTCCGGACCAGTCGGGGTGCGCGCTCGCCAGGAGCGCCGCCGCCCCGGCGACATGCGGCGTGGCCATGGAGGTGCCCGACGCCGCGGTGTGGTGGTCGTCGACCGGACCGTCGCCGGGCTGCACACAGGCGTTCTCGCACAGCGCGGTGCCGTCCGCGCGGGCCGCCGCGATGTGCACACCGGGGGCGGTGATGTCGGGCTTGACGGCGTTGTCGCCGGTGCGGGGGCCCGTGCTGGAGAAGGTGGCCAGGGTGTCGGAGTCGTCGACGGCGCCCACCGTCAGCGCGGTGTCCGCGCTGCCCGGGCTGCCGACCAGACCGTCACCCTTGGCGCCGTCGTTGCCCGCGGCGATGACGAACAGGGTGCCGTGCTGGGAGGACAGCCGGTTGACCGCGGCTTCCAAGGGGTCGGTGCCAGGGCTGTCCGCGCCGCCCAGGCTCATGTTGACGACCTTCGCGCCCTGGTCGACCGCCCACTGCATCCCCGCCAGGATGCCCGAGGAGGTGCCCTCGCCCTGGTCGCTGAGCACCTTGCCGATCAGCAGGCCGACGTCGGGGGCGACTCCCTTGTACTTGCCGTCGGACGCGGCGCCGCTGCCCGTGATGGTCGACGCCACGTGGGTTCCGTGGCCGTGGTGGTCGACCGCGTCGGCGTTGGCGGTGAAGTTCCTCGCTTCGACGATCTTGCCTGCCAGGTCCGGGTGGGTGCTGTCCACGCCGGTGTCCAGGACGGCCACCTCGACACCCTTGCCGGTGTGACCGGCCGCCCACGCGCTCGGCGCCCCTATCTGCGGAACGCTGCGGTCCAGTGTCGCCTTCACCTTGGCGTCGAGCCAGATCCCCTGGATACCGGACGCCGCCGATCGCTGCTCGCCCGCCGCGGCGGAGCCGCTCGGGCGGGTGAGGGTCTCCCACAGCTCGTTCGCCGACTTCTTGCTGACCTCGACGGCGGCACCCTGGACGGCCGGAAGCCTCTTCTTGACGACCGTCCCCTCGGGAACGGGCTGTGCGCCCAGCCGGGACGCCGAGAAGGACGTGGAGGTGTTCCCGCCGAGGATCAGCGGGAGGCCGGCGCGCCGTGTGTCGTCGTACCCGGCGTCCAGCAGTGCCCTGAGGTCGAACAGACGAAGATCCAGCTTGTCCTGTGCGATCAACCGCTCCGCGTCCGCGGGGATCGCGTACAGGTGCTCGCCGGACTCCTCGACCCGGAAGCCGATGTCCGCACGGCCCTCGGCAGGCACGACCGAGGCGAGGCCGCCGTCGCCGTCCACGAGAATCCGGTCCCCGGTGATCAGCGTCACCGCCCTCGGCAGGAGGGTGCCGCGCGGCGTCTGGGCGGCGTCACCGGCCCGTGCGGCCGTCGTGGGGGACGCGGTTGTCGAGGGTGAGGCGGGCGGGGAGGCCGCCACGACGAGCGCCAGCGCCGCACAGGACGTCGCACATACGACCCGTGCTCTTCGAAGGGGTATCACCTTGTCGCCTCCGCAGCGAATGAACTGATGGGGGGTCTGGGATGCACGACAAGCAACGTGGCAGACGGGAGAAAGCCGCGGCAACGAAGTGCCGTGGCTTGTCCGCGCCATGGCGTCGACAAGCCACACGGACGCGTGGCTTCGGGGGTGTCGATCACCCGGCGCGGGAAGCCTTGGAAAGGCGGGCGAAGCAGGCAGGGAGACAGGCGGGGGAAGGGGGAGCACATGTGGGTGGCACTGGCGATATTCGGCGTGCTCGTCGTGTTCAACGGTGAGTTCCGGGTACTGGCGGTCGCCGCCGGAGCGCTGCTGCTCTGGGTCGGGCACAAGCGGAGCAGCATGCTGCTGACGGCGGTCGGCGCGGGGTTTCTCGCGCTGATGCTGTACGTGGCGTACTGACGCCCAGACGGGCCTAGCTCCCCGCCAACCCCGTCTTCAACCCCGCGCCGCACAACGGCACCACCGCTGTGCGCGCCCCGAGCGCCCCCTCCCGTACGGCCGCCCAGCAGGCCACGCCCGTGGACTCGACGTACAGGCCGCGGGAGGCCAGGTCGAGTTGGGCGTGGCGGATCTGGTCCTCGGTCACGGTGAGGAAGGTGCCGCCGGAGTCGCGGACGGCGCGGAGGATCTGGCGGGCCCGGGGCGGGCGGGGGACGGCGATGCCCTCGGCGAAGGTGGATGCCACGGGCGTGTTCCCGACGAGGTCGTCGGCGCCCTCGGTCCAGGCGTGGGCCAGGGGTGCCACGGCGGCGGACTGGACGGCGCAGAGGGCGGGCCGACGGTCGATGAGGCCCGCCGCGTGCAGTTCGGCGACGGCGAGGGCCGCGCCCAGCAGCAGCGTGCCGTTGCCGACGGGGACGACGATCACCTCGGGGAGCCGGCCGCCCAGGTCCTCCCACAGTTCGTGGACGTAGGTCTTGGTGCCGTGCAGGAAGTACGGGTTGTAGACGTGCGAGGCGTAGAAGACGCCGTCCGCGTCCGCCGCCTCCCGGGCCGCGCGGGCCGTGGCCTCGCGGTCGCCGTCGACGACGCGGAGCTGTGCGCCGTGCGCCCGGATCTGCTCCAGCTTCTTGTCCGACGTGCCGAGCGGGACGTACACCGTGCAGGGCAGCGCGGCGCGGGCGCAGTACGCGGCGACCGCCGTGCCCGCGTTGCCGCTGCTGTCGGCGACCACCTGCCGGGGCCCGAGCCGCAGGGCCAGCTCGGCCAGGAGCACCGCGCCCCGGTCCTTGAAGGAGAGCGTCGGCATGAGGAAGTCGAGCTTGGCCCGGATGCCGTCCTTCAGCTCGACGAGCGGGGTCCGGCCCTCGCCCAGGGAGACCGTGGGCGCCGCCAGGGGGAGGCATTCCGCGTAGCGCCAGAGCGAGTTCACCCGGCCGGCCAGGGACTTGAGCGTCGCGGGTGTGGGCGCGAAGTCCAGATCCAGGGGGCCGCGGCAGGCCGGGCAGCACCAGGCGAGCGAGGCGGCGGGGACGCGGGTGCCGTCCGTCGGGCAGAAGCGATCCGGCAGAGGGGTCATGGACGAAGGTTAGTGGGGCCGGGTGGGGTGACCGGGACGGTCGGTGACGGTGCGTCATGACGGGCGGGACGTATCGCCCACCCCCCTCACCCGCTTACGATGCGCCAAGTCGTACGTCAGTTCCCACTTCATGGGTTCCCACTCGGTAGGTTCCGCCCCTGTGCGTTCCGCCTCCGTGGGTTCCGACTCTGCTCGGCGCAAGGAGTGTCCGTACCTGTGGCCACACCCCCACCCCTCGGGCCCCGGCCGTACCAGCACTGGGGCCAGGCCTGGGGGCAGGCGTATCCGGCGGTGCCGCCGCCGGCGCCCGTCAACGGGCTCGCGATCGCCGCGCTCGTGCTCGGGCTGCTCTGCTTCCTGCCGGGCGTCGGGCTGCTGCTCGGGGTCCTCGCGCTGGTGCAGATCCGGCGGAAGGGGGAGCGCGGCACGGGTATGGCGGTGGCCGGAATCGTGCTCTCGACGATCGGCGCGCTGCTGCTGGCGCTCGCGTTCGCCACGGGAGGCGCGCGCGACGCGTGGGACGGCGTCCGCGACGCGGCGAACGGCGCGGGCGGCACCTTCTCGGTGACCGAGGGCGAGTGCTTCGACTCGCCGAGCGGCTCCCTGGAGGGATACGCCTACGACGTCGACATCGTGCCGTGCGACGGTGCGCACGACGCGGAGGTGTTCGCCGACTTCACGATGCCGGACGGCGCCTTCCCGGGCGACGACGCGGTCACCGACGCCGCCGACGACGAGTGCTACACGCTCCTGGAGGCGTACGCGATGGACGCCTGGGCGCTCCCGGCCGACGTCGACGTCTACTACTTCACGCCCACCCGGCAGAGCTGGCGGTACGGCGACCGCGAGGTCACCTGCATGTTCGGCAACGTCGACCCCGAGGGCAGCCTGACCGGCTCGCTGCGCCAGGACGGGACGACCCTCGACGAGGACCAGCTCGCCTTCCTGGAGGCCGACGCGATCCTCAACGACGCCTTCGACACGATGCCCGACACGGAGTACGTGGAGGACGACCTGACCGGGCACCGCGAGTGGGCGTCGCAGGTGGTCCGCGCCCTGGAGCGGCAGACGTCCGCGTTGCGCGCGCACGACTGGGAGCCGGCCGTCGAGCAGGAGGTAACCGACTACGCCGACGCCCTGGACCGGGCGCGCGAGGAGTGGGAGGCGGCGAGCGGGGCGAGGGACGCCGACGACTTCACCGCCCACTGGGACAAGGCCCACCGGCTGACCGACGGCCCGAAGGCGGTCACCGCGCGCGAGGCTCTGGGGCTGGCCACCGAGGCACCGGTCTACGAGGACGAGGACACCGGTGCGGGCGGCGGCGAGGACGGGCCCGACGCACAGGTGTGACGGCACCCATAGTGGGGAGAAAGTGCCTGCGTAAAGCCCTCACCGGCCACATGTCATCACATCGAGTGATTCTCTGGCCTTTGCTTGCACGGCTGAACCCACGGTTGCCACGCTGTTGCTGTCTGTACATCCAGATGGGAGCGGCCAGTGACTTTCGGTGAGCAGCCGGCGTACTTGCGTGTCGCGGGTGATCTCCGCAGGAAGATCGTGAGCGGATCGCTGCCGCCGCACACCCGTCTCCCTTCCCAGGCCCGTATCCGCGAGGAGTACGGCGTCTCGGACACGGTCGCGCTGGAGGCCCGCAAGGTGCTCATGGCCGAGGGGCTGGTGGAGGGCCGCTCGGGTTCGGGCACGTATGTGCGGGAGCGGCCGGTGCCGCGTCGGGTCTCCCGCTCCGGGTTCCGGCCCGCCGGTGGTGCCACGCCCTTCCGGCAGGAGCAGGCCGACGTCGCGGCGCGCGGCACCTGGGAGTCGCGCAGCGAGCAGGTCGAGGCGGGCCGGACGATCGCCGAGCGGCTCGCGATCCAGATCGGCGACCGTGTGATGTGCACCCGGTACACCTTCCGGGACGCGGGGGAGGCGATGATGCTCTCCACCTCCTGGGAGCCCCTCGCCGTCACCGGCCGCACCCCTGTGATGCTTCCCGAGGAGGGGCCCCTCGGTGGCATGGGCGTCGTGGAGCGCATGGCGGCCATCGACGTCGTCGTCGACAACGTCACCGAGGAGGTCGGCGCCCGCCCCGGCCTCGCCGAGGAACTGCTCGCCCTCGGCGGCGTCCCCGGCCATGTCGTCCTGGTCGTCCACCGCACGTACTTCGCCTCCGGCCGCCCGGTGGAGACGGCCGACGTGGTGGTCCCGGCGGACCGCTATCAGGTGGCGTACCACCTGCCGGTGAAGTGACCCCGTACTACCGGAAGTTCGGAAACCGGCTGATTCCGTGTGTACGGGACGATGACGGGGGCATGGGTCAAGTGGCCCTTGCCGGAGGGAAGTTGGACTTGTCGGAGCCTCGGGATTTCGTCCGAACGTAGTTCGAATTCGGTCGTTCTTGCCGCCAGGTCACCATGACGTCCGGTAGCGGCCCGTTTCGTGCGAACGGCGCTGTGCCGCTGCTCGTTGGAGCGCTGGGGGGCGCGCGAGTAGTGATCGACGGCGCGTTCGGCGGGGTGCGCCCCCCTCGTCTTGGCTGGTTGCGTACCTCTTTGTGAAAAGGCGGATTCGCTGCGTAAAGGTTAGGCGTACGCTCGGGCATATGCGGATTGCGGTTTCCTTAGGTGGCGGGGCGCGGCGGCATCCGGGGGTGGGACCTGGGCGTGCCGGGGCGGGAAGGAGCGGTGGGGGTCGATGAACGACGGCACGATCACTCTTCCCTGGCTCGTCGTAAGGCAGGACGACAACGGCAATCGCTACCGGGTCGGCAGGTACGCGACGCGTGCCGAGGCGCAGAAGATCGCGGACAGTCTCGACAGTCGTGGCCACAAGCAGCTCTATTGGGTCGAACGCGTCGGGCAGAACGGCCAGAACGGGCAGAGTGGGAGTAACTGATTCACCCCGCCCGGCGTCCGTGTCCGCTCCCGTAGGCTCCCGCGCATGACCGAACCGATCGTGGTGGTGGGAGCCGCTCTGCTGAACGACGGGCGACTGCTCGCCGCGCGCCGCAGCGCACCGCCTGAGCTTGCCGGACGCTGGGAACTGCCGGGCGGCAAGGTGGAGCCCGGTGAGCCGCCGGAACAGGCGCTCGTGCGTGAGCTGCGGGAAGAGCTGGGTGTCGAGGCGAAGTCCGCGGAGCGGGTGCCCGGTGAGTGGGAGGTACGGCCGGGGTATGTGCTGCGGGTCTGGATCGCGCATCTGCTGTCCGGTGAGCCTCGGCCGCTGGAGGATCACGATGAGCTGCGCTGGCTGACCGTGGACGAGGTGTGGGATGTCGACTGGTTGGACCAGGATGTGCCGGCGGTGATGGAGGCGGCGCGGATGGCCTGGGGGAACGGGGGCTGACGGGTGGGGCGCGGGTGGGTGTGCCGCCGCCGGTCGCCTGGATTCTTCGCCCCCGCCGCCCCTACCCGTCCCATCCTCCAGGGGCTGCGCCCCTTCGCCCCCTTCGCGCTTCGCGGTCGCGCTTCGCGCGGGTGGTTCCGGGTGGGTGGGCTGGTGCGGGTTCGGTGGGGGCTGGTCGCGCAGTTCCCCGTGCCCCTTGAGGGCGGGGGTGCCGTCCGGGCGGTGGGATCTCGTGATTTCTTGCGCTGTGCTCTTCTCTTGTCTACGCCGTTCGTGCCACAGTGCGCCCTCGTGCGCGGTACTTCGAGCGGGATATCGGGTATGTGCCCATTAACCCCATGAAACCGGACAGGGTCTGCTTCTGGACTGGGAAGTGATCGGCGTGACCGACAGCGGAGACGACTGCGCCGAGTGGACCTTCCCGGCGGAGCCGGGGGCGGTGCGGGGCGCTCGGGCGGTGGTGCGAGGGCAACTGCGTGCGTGGGGGCTCGACGTGCTCGCGGACATCACCACCCTGTTGGTGAGCGAGTTGGTGACCAACGCGCTGCGGCACGCCACGGGACCCATCGGAGTACGGCTCGTGCGTCCCGCCGGCCCCTCGGGCGCACTCCTGGTCGAGGTCTCCGACCCGCTGCCCGACCCACCGCGGGAGCGCGCGGCCGAGCTCGACGACGAGAGCGGCAGGGGTCTGCAGTTGGTGGCCTGCTCCT
This sequence comes from Streptomyces phaeolivaceus, assembly GCF_009184865.1. Classification (NCBI taxonomy): domain Bacteria; kingdom Bacillati; phylum Actinomycetota; class Actinomycetes; order Kitasatosporales; family Streptomycetaceae; genus Streptomyces; species Streptomyces phaeolivaceus. The sequence continues at coordinate 7,012,808 of NZ_CP045096.1, forward strand.
CCCGGGCCTGGGGTACCCGCCCCGGGGAGTCGGGCAAAACGGTCTGGTTCGAGCTGGCGGTTCCCGGCTGAGCGGCCCGGTGGGCGTACGGGGCGAAGGTCCTGGTGCACGGCGGGAGTCCACGGCGTAAGGGCGGGGTAGGGGGCGGCTCCCCGGGGCGCGCGTGCGACCGACTGGTTCAAGCCAGTAGCGCTGGCTGGAGTCTTTGATTCGAGGGGGCATCGCCTGGTTAGAAGACTTGGGAGTATGTTCCGGCCGGTCCAAAAACGATCGGGACCGTGCTGTGATCGTGAACACCGTGTTGTGCGGCGCCGTAGTGCTGGATACTGCGGGCAGCCGCCCCTGGTGACCGAAGCCGGACGCGGTGAGCTGGAGGGGACGGTTCGCGTGAGCGAGATACCAGCGAAGGCCACGAAGTCCACGGGTTCCCAGAACCCGTCGGACCGCGCGAGGCCCGAGGCCGCAGAAGATTCCGGCCTGGGCGGAGCCACTCGCGACAGCGGGGCCGCACGCGACAGAACGGGCGGCGACCCGACGGGCCGCGCGTCCGAGGGGCGGGCTTCAGGAAGCCGGTCCCCCGGAAGTCGTGTGTCCGGAGCGCGCGGTGGCGATGCCGGCGTGTCCGACGGCGACGCGAGTGCCGTGGGTGGCCAGGGAGCCGGCGGCGCGGGTGCCGTGGCTGGTCGTTCGACCGGTGGCGCGGGTGTCATGGGTGGTCACGGGACCGGTGACTCGATGTGGCAGACCAGCCCGCCCGGGTCCATGTACGACTACATCAAGGTCGCTTCGTTCTCGATCGGTCCTGACGGACTCGTCGACCAGTGGAGTCTGCGGGCCGAGCAGTTGTTCGGCATCACGGCGGCTCGGGCCGTGGGGATGGACCCCATCGAGGCGTTCGTCGACCCCGACCGGCGTGAAGAGGGCCAGCGGAAGATGGCCGAGGTCCTCGACGGCCGGGAGTGGACCGGAGTGGTCCCCTTCCGGGTGCCGGGCCCCGAGGGGGTGGAGGGGCTCGCCGAGGTCTATGTGATGCCCACCACCGTGGAGGGCGGCGAACGGGCCGCCGTGTGCATCGTCGTGGACGTCCGGACCCTGCGCCAGATAGAGACCGACCTTGCCGCTTCGCAGGCCATTTTCGGCCAATCTCCTTTCGGGTTCCTTCTGATAGACACCGATCTTCGGGTAAGGCGCGCCAACCAGCGCTTCGCCTCCATCTACGGCGGCGAGGTCGACGACCACCGCGGCCGGGGCGTCCACGACTATCTCCGGTCCCCGGAGGCCGAGCGGGTCGAGGCGACCCTGCGCCGGGTCATGGAGACCGGCGACTCCATCACGGACATGCACATCACGGGCTTCGTGCCCGGCTCCGAGGAGCGCCGTCACTGGTCCATCAACCTCTTCCGCGTGCACAGCGGCACCGGCCGCCCCATCGGTATCGCCTGGCTCGCCACCGACATCACGGCCCGCCGCTCCGCCGCCCGTGAGGCGGCTGCCGCCCGGCGGAATCTGGCACTCCTCAACGAGGCCGGGACGCGCATCGGCAACTCCCTCGACCTGGAGACCACCGCCCGCGAACTCCTCGACGTCGTCGTCCCCGGCTTCTGCGACCTCGCCACCGTCGACCTCTACCAGGGACTCCTGGTCGGCGACGAGACCCCGCCGGGACTCGCCGACGGCAGCGCCGAACTGCGCCGGGTCGCCTTCGCCAGCGCCGTCTCCGACGCGCCCTTCGTCGGCGGACCCGCCCCCGTGAGCGTCGGCGCCGTCCACCACTACCCGTTCAACTCGCCCTGCGCGGACGCCCTGCGCACCGCCCGCCCCCAGCAAGTGCCCGAGGACGGCAGCCTGATCCAGTCGACGCTCGCCGTGCCGATGGTCGCGCACGACACCGTCGTCGGACTCGTGCAGTTCTCCCGCACCAAGGGCAGCGAGCCGTTCGGGGAGCGCGACCGGGGTCTCGCCGTCGAACTTGCCGCGCGCGCCGCCGTCTGCATCGACAACGCGCGCCTCTACCGCCGTGAGCACGAACGCGCCCTCATCCTCCAGCGCTCCCTGCTGCCGCCGGGCGACCCCGAGGCCTCCGGACTCGACATCGCCTGCCGCTATCTGCCGGGCAACGCGGCCACCGAGGTCGGCGGCGACTGGTTCGACGTCATCGAACTCCCCGGCCACCGCACGGCACTCGTCGTCGGCGACGTGATGGGCCGCGGACTGCGGGCAGCGGTGGCGATGGGCGAACTTCGTACGGCCGTTCGTACGTTGGCCCTGTTGGACCTCGAACCCGCCGAGGTCCTCTCGGCGCTCGACGAGATCGCCCGGGGCCTGGGCACCCCCGGCGGTGTCCAGTCGGCCTCCCGGACGACCGCAGGCCGGCCCCGCGACAAGGACCTCTCCGAGGTCTACCTCGCCACCTGCGTCTACGCCGTCTACGACTCGGTGACTCGGCGCTGCACCTTCGCCAACGCCGGCCATCTGCCGCCGGTGCTCGTCGAACCGGGCGAGAGCGCGCTCATGCTCGACGTGCCGCCCGGCATGCCGCTCGGGGTCGGCGGCGAGCCGTTCGAGGAGGTGGAGGTCGAACTACCCGAAGGCGCGCTGTTGGCGCTCTACACGGATGGACTGGTCGAATCGCGCCACCATCCCCTCGACGAGGGCCTCCAGGCGTTCGTCGGCGCGCTCACCGACCCCGCCCAGCCGCCGACCGCGCTGCGCTCCGACACACCCCGGTCGCTGGAGGACGTCTGCGACCACGTCCTCAACACCCTCGACACCCACCACGGCGAGGACGACATCGCGCTGCTGATGGCCCGGGTCCAGGGGCTGCCGGAGGACTCCGTCGGCGACTGGACGCTGCCACGGGAGCCGCGCAGTGTGGGGCGCGCCCGTGAGTACGCCCGCGCCCGCCTGCAGGCCTGGGACCTCGAACCCCTCATCGACACGGCGGAACTGCTGGTCAGCGAGCTGGTCACCAACGCGCTGCGGTACGGCGAGGGCGAGATACGGCTCCGGCTCCTCCTCGACCGGACACTCGTCTGCGAGGTGTGGGACGCGGGGCTCGTGCAGCCGCGCCGGCGCCGGGCCCGCGACACGGACGAGGGCGGGCGCGGGCTGCAGCTCGTCGGGCTGCTCTCGGCGGCGTGGGGGTCCCGTCGGACCCCTCGCGGCAAGACGGTGTGGTTCGAACTGCCGCTGCCGGGTGGGGAACATGGGCTGACGGATCCGGCGGAGGCTTTGCTGAGCCTGTTCTAGCGGGTGGAGCCGTTCGCTCAGAACTGGCCGCCCGCTGTTCTGCGGGCTCGGGTCGCCGTGCCGCCGAAGCAGGCGGGGCCGCGCAGGTCGGCTCGGCCGGTGCCGTCGGGCGGCTCGCCGAGGATGATGCCGCCCAGGAGGGCACCGGCCAGACCGTCGCCGACGGGGCCGCCGTACGGGTTGCCGTACGCCCGGACGTCCTGCTCGGCGAGTTTCCGGGCCTCTTGGGCGAGGGCGTGGGCCCGCTCGGTGTGGTCGTGCGCCAAGTGCCGTTCCGCCTCCGACAGCCGGGTCCTGGCCTGGGCGCCCACCGCCGCCCGGTGCGTGGTGACGAAGTCGGCCGCGGTGAGGACGGCGCCACGGGCGTCGCGGGGGTCGCCGGGGTCGTCGTACGGGCCGGTGGGCGGGGTGCCCCGCTCGGTGGTGGCGCGGGCCAGCTCGGTGGCGAGCCGTTCCACGCCGGTCACGAACAGGTCCGCCTGGTCGATCGCGCCCTCGGCGGCCCTCAGATGGACGGCGGCGGTGCCCAGGTCGCCCGGGTAGGCGGCCTGGCGGGCCCGGTTCAGCTCGGTGGTGGCGAAGACCAGGCGGTCCTTGGCCTGTTCGACATGTCCGGTGACGGGGAGGGAGACGGCCGGGGCGTAGGTGTCGCGCAGGGCGGTGAGGGTGGAGGCCGCGGTGGCCGTACGGCCGGTCAGCTCGCGAAAGCGGGTCTCCGCGTGTTCCAGGGCGGGGGTGATGTCCCTTTCCAGGGCGCGTAGTTGATCGAAGGCGGGCGTCGCGGTGTCGAGCCGCCGCTGTGCCGTCGTGCACCGGGTGAGGATCTCCTCCAGCAACGCGCGTTCCTCGTCGGCCGAGAGCGCGCCACGCCCCTCGTCCAGCCGCAGCCCCGCGCTGAACGCCGCCCCCAACTCCCCCCGCGCATCCGCCAGAGCCTCCACGAACGGCTGCACCGCGTCCCGCGCCGCGGGCGTCTCCGCGAAGGGTTTGGCGGGGTCCAGCAGGAGGGGCCCGTACGGGGACACGCCGACCGCCTGCCGGGGGTGCGGCCCTGCGGTTCCGCCCGGGGGCGCCTCGGTGGGGTCGGTGGGGGCCGATGTGGGGGGCTCGGCGTCGGCGGTGGGGGGTTCGGTGGCGTCGGCAGGTTCCGGTTCCTTCGGGGGTGGCTCGGGGGTGCCCTGTGCGGCGGTGGGGCCTGCCTCGGGGGGCTCGGTGGGGTTCGACGGTCCGTCGCCGAGGGGCACCGTCGCGTGGCCCGGTCCGGCCGCCGCGAAGTGGAGTTCCTCCATGCTCGTGCGGATGCTGTCGTCGGTCTCGACCAGCAGGCGCTCGGCACGGTGGTGGAGGTCGGGGAGCGGGGTGGTCGGTGGTGCGAAGGCGCCGGTCGGGGTCGTCCGCAGCCGGGCGCGGCGTCGGCGCCGTACGAGTGAGTACGCGGCCACCGCCACCGCCGCACCGGCGGCGGCCACCGGCAGGATCAGATCCACCCCGGAGGATTCACCGTCCCCCGGAGCCGCCTCGCCGTCCGAGGCGACCAGGGACCCCGTACCGACGGCCTGCGGGGCCGACGGCACCGGCGGGGCCGCAGACCCTGCCGGGCCGACCGGAATCGCCGCGCGACCGCCCGTCTCCGTGGCCACGCGGGCCACGGGGCGTGCGGCGGGGTGCGGTGGGGTGGGTCGGCTCTCGGCCGGCTCGGTCGTTGTGGGCAGCAGGAGCCAGGCGATGGCTGCGAGGCCGCCGAACGCGGTGTGGGCCAGGCGCACGGTTATGTGCGACGTGGCGCCTCGCGCTCGGCCTCTTCTCGGACGCGACGTCACATTTGTGAGCGTATGGCCGGTGTGGGACGGTCGCGAGCGGGATGGGGCAGAGCGGGGGAGACGGAGGCTGGTGACGGTGGCGGGGGCATGTCGTGATCGCCTCGTTCGCGAGCACGAGCACGAGCACGGGGGTGAGGGTGAGGGAAGGTGGGACGCGGGACACGCTGACGAACAGCGGTACCGGCACCCTCACCCTCACCCTCACCCTCGGCTCACCGGTCCGGCGTCGTCGACGTGCGCCTCCTGATCTTCGAGCCCAGCCACACCAGCGGGTCGTACTTGCGGTCGACGGCGCGCTCCTTCAGGGGGATCAGCGCGTTGTCCGTGATCTTGATGCCCTCGGGGCACACCTCCGTGCAGCACTTGGTGATGTTGCAGTAGCCGAGGCCGTGTTCTTCCTGGGCCGTCCTCTTGCGGTCGAGGCCGGTGTCCTCGGCCGCGTCCAGCGGGTGCATGTCGAGTTCCGCGACCCGCATCAGGAAGCGCGGGCCGGCGAAGGCTGGCTTGTTCTCCTCGTGGTCGCGGACGACATGGCAGGTGTCCTGGCACAGGAAGCACTCGATGCACTTCCGGAACTCCTGCGGGCGGTCCACGTCCTCCTGCATCATCCGGTACTCGCCGGGCCCGAGCTTCGCCGGCGGCACGAACGCCGGGACCTCCCGCGCCTTCGTGTAGTTGAAGCCGACGTCCGTGACCAGGTCGCGGATCACAGGGAAGGCCCGCAGCGGGGTCACGGTGATCGTGTCGTCCCGTTCGAACACCGACATCCGGGTCATGCACATCAGCCGGGGGCGCCCGTTGATCTCCGCCGAGCACGAACCGCACTTGCCCGCCTTGCAGTTCCAGCGGACGGCGAGATCGGGGGCCTGGGTGGCCTGCAGGCGGTGGATGATGTCGAGGACCACCTCGCCCTCGTTCACCTCGACCTTGAAGTCCTTCAGGCCGCCGCCCTCGACATCGCCCCGCCACACCTTGAAGCGGGCCTCGTAGCTGCTCACTCGTACAGCTCCTCTTCGGCGAGGTACTTGACCAGCTCCTCCTTGTCGAAGAGGGCGAGCAGGTCGGGACGGATGGCTTCGGTGGTCTCACGGGTGAGGGCGATCTGGCCGACGACGGGATCCCAGGTCTCCGGTCCGCCCATCGGGTCGGCGAGCCGGCAGATCAGGTTGATCCGGCGCCAGTCGCGGTCCATCGTCGGATGGTCCTCGCGCGTGTGGCCGCCACGGGACTCCGTACGCTCCAGCGCGGCCCTCGCCACACACTCGCTGACCAGCAGCATGTTCCGCAGATCCAGGGCGAGGTGCCAGCCGGGGTTGAACTGCCGGTGCCCCTCCACCCCCGCCCGGCGCGCCCGTACCCGCAGATCGGCCAGCTTCTCCAGCGCCTGCCCCATCTCGCCCTCGCGGCGGATGATGCCGACCAGGTCGTTCATGGCCTGCTGGAGCTCCTGGTGGAGGGTGTACGGATTCTCCGGCGGCCGACCCGTAGCTCCTTCGGACTGTTCGGGCGCCGGGCCCTCGGCGGAGAACGGGCGCAGCGCCTCGGCGGCGGCCGTGTCGATCTGGATGTCGTCCACCGGGGGGCGTGCGCCGGTGAGGCCCGCCGTGTACTCGGCCGCGTGTTGACCCGCCCGGCGGCCGAACACCAGCAGATCGGAGAGGGAGTTGCCGCCCAGCCGGTTGGAGCCGTGCATGCCGCCGGCCACCTCACCGGCCGCGAACAGACCGGGCACCCCGCGGGCCGCCGCCGTGTCCGACTCGACCGCGATACCGCCCATCACGTAGTGACAGGTCGGCCCGACCTCCATCGCCTCCGCCGTGATGTCGACGTCCGCCAGCTCCTTGAACTGGTGGTACATGGACGGGAGTCGGCGTCGGATCCGCTCCGCCGGCATACGGGTGGACACGTCCAGGAAGACCCCGCCGTGCGGCGAGCCGCGGCCCGCCTTCACCTCGGCGTTGATGGCCCGCGCCACCTCGTCACGCGGCAGCAGTTCCGGCGGACGCCGGTTGTGGTCCGGGTCCTCGTACCAGCGGTCGCCCTCCTCCTCGGACTCCGCGTACTTCTCCTTGAAGACGTCCGGGATGTAGTCGAACATGAACCGCTTGCCCTCGGAGTTCCGGAGCACCCCGCCGTCCCCGCGCACCGACTCCGTGACCAGGATGCCCTTCACCGACGGCGGCCAGACCATGCCCGTCGGATGGAACTGCACGAACTCCATGTTCAGCAGCGGCGCGCCCGCGAGCAGGGCCAGCGCGTGCCCGTCGCCCGTGTACTCCCACGAGTTCGACGTCACCTTGAAGGACTTGCCGATGCCGCCGGTGGCGATCACGACGGCGGGCGCTTCGAGGACGAGGAAACGCCCGGATTCGCGCTCGTAGCCGAAGACCCCCGAGACCCGCTCGCCGTCCTTCAACACCCGGGTGACCGTGCACTCCTGGAAGACCTTCAGCCGGGATTCGTAGTCACCGGTCTCCTCGCGGTCCTCCTGCTGCAGCGCGACGATCTTCTGCTGGAGGGTGCGGATCAGCTCCAGGCCCGTACGGTCGCCCACGTGCGCGAGGCGCGGGTACTCGTGGCCGCCGAAGTTGCGCTGCGAGATACGGCCGTCCTTCGTACGGTCGAAGAGGGCGCCCCAGGTCTCCAGCTCCCACACCCGGTCCGGGGCCTCGCGGGCGTGCAGCTCGGCCATCCGCCACTGGTTGAGGAACTTGCCGCCGCGCATGGTGTCGCGGAAGTGGACCTGCCAGTTGTCACCGGAGTTGACGTTGCCCATGGCCGCCGCGATGCCGCCCTCGGCCATCACCGTATGGGCCTTGCCGAACAGGGACTTGCAGATCACGGCCGTACGCGCGCCCCGCTCACGGGCCTCGATCGCGGCGCGCAGACCGGCGCCGCCGGCGCCGATCACGACGACGTCCCACTCCTGTCGTTCGACCACGGACATCAGAACAACCTCGGATCGTCGAAGGCGCCGGACGCGACCAGGTACACATAGAAGTCGGCGAGGCCCACGCTCACCAACGACGCCCAGGCCAGCTGCATATGGCGGGCGTTCAGCTTCCCGACCCACTGCCACATCCGGTAGCGCACGGGATGCTTGGAGAAGTGCTTGAGCTTGCCGCCGACGATGTGCCGACACGAGTGGCAGGACAGGGTGTACGCCCAGATCAGCACGATGTTGACGAGGAACACGAGGGTGCCGAGGCCCATGTGGCCCCACTCGTAGTGCTCGTCGCGGAAGGCCAGGACCGTGTCGTAGGTGAGGATGCCGGCGACCAGCAGGGCCGCGTAGAAGAAGTACCGGTGGAGGTTCTGCAGGATCAGCGGGAAGCGGGTCTCGCCGGAGTACTTCTTGTGCGGCTCGGCCACCGCGCAGGCGGGCGGGGAGGCCCAGAAGCCGCGGTAGTAGGCCTTGCGGTAGTAGTAGCAGGTCAGGCGGAAGCCGAGCGGGAAGATCAGGATGATGATCGCCGGTGAGAGCCCCCACCAGCCGCCGAGGATCTCCCAGTTGGGGCCGCCGTGCATGGGCTCGCAGCGTTCCGCCAGACAGGGCGAGTAGAACGGCGAGACGTACGGGGCCGCGTAGTAGTGCTCGTCCGCGAAGGCCCGCCAGGTCGAGTACACGATGAAGGCGAACAGTCCGGCGGCCGTCGCCGCGGGGGCCAGCCACCAGCGGTCGGTGCGCAGATGCGGGGCGGAGATCGCGGCGCGCGTACGGGTCCGCACGCCGCCGCGCTGTGGATGGGGTTCTGTTGCGGGTGGTTCCGTACCAGTGGCCAACGGGGGACTCCCGGTCGGGCGGTTGGTTGGTTTCGGTGTCGGTTCTGGTTTCGGTTGCCGGGGTGGCGGTGGCGGCGGTCAGGGAGCGCGGCGGTCGCGGGAGCCGAGCCCCTCGTCGTCGGAGTCCGTCCACAGGGAACTGTCGTACGGCGTGTCCGAGATGGGGACGAGTTCGGGGCGGCGTGGCTTGGCCAGTTCGGGGGCGGCCTCGCCGAGCAGCGCGATGCTCTCGCGCAGATGGTCGGCGTCGGTTCGCACGCGGCGTATCTCCAGGCCGCTGCCGCCGAATTGCTGTTCCAGGCGGCGTACGGACCGGGTCAGTTCGTCCAGGCAGCGCCGGACCGACGCCAAGTCGTCGTGCACGGACATGACTTGCCCTCGCTTTCACGGGGTTCGGGACCCCAAGGCGGCAACGTTCATGCGCCTGCGAGTGTTGCGCGTCACACCGGCCGGTGGGAAGCGGTGTGCGGGTTTCTTTTGCGCCGGGGGGTCGGGGGGGGGCGGATTCCTGGGCGGGTGCGGGTGGGTGGGGGCTGGTCGCGCAGTTCCCCGCGCCCCTAAAAGGCAAGGCCGTGAAGTTAGGGCTTTGGGAGCGTTGGCAAGTGCGCTCTGGTTCTATGGCTTCTTGGAACGTGGGAAGCGGAGCCCCGGTAGAACTGGCAGTCGACCAAGACAGCCGTTCACAGGACCGGAGGCTCCGCTGTCCGATCAGTGTGTCATCACGCGGGAAATCACGGTAGCCAAGGGCGTGTTCGCCCCGGGGCATCTGGGGGAACTCACCCGGATCATCCCGTTCGAGATGGTCGATGCGGTCCTTGCCGAGACCGGTGCTGTCCAGCAACGGCTGCGGAAGATTCCCGCCCGGGTGGTGGTCTACCTGCTGCTGGCCGCGGCCCTGTTCGAGGACTGCGGCTACCTGGCCGTCTGGCGCAGGCTCACCGCCGCGCTGGAGACGATACCGGTCGTGAAGATCACCGGCGCGGGGCTCTGGGACGCCCGCAGGCGTCTGGGCGTGCGGCCCATGCGGGCCCTGTTCGATCTGCTGCGCGGGCCGGCCACGGTGATCCGCACCCGCGGCGCCCGCTTCAAGGGCCTGCTGGCCGTTGCGATCGACGGCACCTACCTCGACGTTCCCGACAGCCCGCCGCACCGGGCCCGTCTGGGCAAGGGGTCCAACCGGTTCGGAACTGCCGGCTACCCGCAGATCTGCCTGACCGCGCTGGTGGCCTGTGGCACCCGGGCGATCCTGGATGCCGCCTTCGGACCGCGCTCCCAGGGAGAGACCGGACACGGCAGGCGGCTCATGCGCTCCCTGCACGCCGGAATGATCGTCCTGCTGGACCGGGGCTTTTCGGGCAACGCGTTCCTGACAGCCGTCGCCGCCACCGAAGCCTCCTTCCTCGCACGCATCACTGCCACCCGCAAACCTCCCGTCCTGGCCCGCTTCGGCGACGGCTCCCACCTCTCCCGCTTCGGCGCCCTCGAGGTCCGCATCATCGAATGCGAGATCACCGTCACCACCAGCCAGGGCCGCCGCACCGGGCTCTACCGGCTGGCCACCAACCTCCTGGACCACCACCGCTACCCGGCATCCGACCTGGTCAGTCTGTATCACGAGCGGTGGGAAGTGGAGTCCGCCTACTTCGCGATCAAGAAAACGATGCTGGGCCGGCGGGTCCTGCGCTCCACCACTCCGCCCGGCATCGCCCAGGAGGTCTACGCCCTGCTGAGCGCCTACCAGGCCCTGCGGATCGCTATCGCCGACGCCACCGGGGCCACACCCGGAACAGACCCGGACCGGGCCAGCTTCAGCGTTGCCCTGCGATGCGCCCGCGACCAGATCGTCCAGGCCGCGGGCATCATCGCCGGCACCACGATCGACCTCGTCGGGACGATCGGCCGAACCGTCCTGGAACACCTCATGCCCGCCCGCCGCCTCCGCATCAGCCCCCGCGCAGTGAAACGACCCCTGTCCCGATACGCCTACAAAAGCCTCAATATCGACCGACGCACCTACACAGCCACCCTCAGCATCAACATCTTGACGCCGACGATCAGCCCATAACTTCACGGCCTTGCCCTAAAAGAGCCAGGCCCCCGCGGCTCTGAAAGGCGACCGGCGGTGGGCCTGAAAAGCAGGGGGCGCAGCCCCTGCTTTTCAGGGGCGCGGGGAACTGCGCGACCAGCCCCCACCCACCCGCACCCGACGTACGACCCACCCGCACCCGACGTACGACCCACCCGCACCCGACGTACGCCCCACCCGCGCCCACCCGAAGGGGCGGCGCGTCCAAACGGGTGGGTTCCGCCGCACCCCCCGTCGTGTCGGCCACCCCGCAGGGACCCCGTCCTCTTCAGTGGGCCGCATCCGTCTGATCAGCTCCATATACCGCCGAACGTGATCAGAGCCACCCCCGTCCCCGTTCTCCCACCGCGGAGCGAGGAGGTCGCAGTGATGCCGATTCCCCACGACCGCGATCGTCACGACCGCGTCCGACCCGACCGTGTCCGACCGCGCGCCCTGCGCCGCTCACTCGCGTTCCTGGCCGTCGGCGCGCTCACGATGCCCCTGCTGAGCGGATGCGGTGAGGAGGACCCGGCGGGCAGACCCGTCGCCGAGCAGGACATCGCGCCCGCCGCACGGAACCTGGTCGCCGACGGTGGCACCCTGAGCTGGGCCGTGGACGCCGTACCGGAGACGCTGAACACCTTCCAGGCGGACGCCGACCCGGCCACGTCACGGATCGCCGGCGCCGTGCTGCCGTCGATGTACCGCCTCGACACCAGCGGGCGCCCGCAGATCAACTCCGACTATCTGGAGTCCGCGAAGGTCGTCGAGCGCGAGCCCCGGCAGGTCGTCCTCTACAAGCTCCACCAGGAGGCGGTGTGGAGCGACGGCCGGGAGATCGGCGCCGCCGACTTCGCCGCGCAGTGGCGGGCCCTGTCCGGCAAGGACTCCGCGTACTGGACCGCCAGGAACGCCGGGTACGAGCGCATCGAGAAGATCGAACGCGGTGACAACGACCTGGAGGTCCGGGTCACCTTCGCCCGTCCGTACGCCGACTGGAAGTCGCTGTTCTCGCCGCTGTACCCGAAGCAGGTCATGGGCACGCCCGACGCCTTCAACGACGGCGCCCGCAAGAAGCTCAAGGTCACCGCCGGTCCCTTCGCGCTGAAGGAGATCGACCGCGAGGACGGCGAGGTCACGCTCGCCCGCAACCCCCGCTGGTGGGGCCGCACCGCCAAGCTCTCCGAGCTGGTGCTGCGTGCCGTGCCGCGTGCCGAGCGCGCGAAGGCGCTGGCCGAGGGCAAGGTCGACATCGCCGAGATCGACTCGGAGCAGGCCGAGCGGATCATGCTCGCCGCCCCCGCGAAGAAGTCGCAGGGCGCCGGTCCGCTCTCCGAGGACAGCCCTCTCGGCCAGGACGGCACCCCCGCCGCCCACGGCCCCGACGCCGGTCTGACCCCCGCGAAGTCGATGCGGTCCTGGGCCGTCGCGCACGGCTCCGACGAGGAGGCCGCGGACGACGAGGCCGGCGCCCGGAAGAAGCGGCGCGCGGCGGTCGCCGAGTACACCGCCCAGCAGTCCGCGCTGCGCGGCTTCGCCGTCCGCCGGTCCCTGGAGCCCGCCTTCACCCAGCTCGCCCTGAACGGCTCCGAGGGCCCTCTCTCCGACGAGCGCGTCCGCCGCGCGGTGGCCCGTGCCATCGACCGGGAGAAGCTGGCCGCCCTCGTCCTGGAGCCCCTCGGCCTGCCCGCGGAACCCGTCGGCAGCCACCTCGCCCTCGCCGGGCAGGCCGCCTACGCCGACAACAGCGGCGCCCTCGGCGGCCAGGACACCGACGAGGCCCGCGCCCTCCTCGCCGACGCCGGCTGGGAACGCGGCGGCCCCCTCCAGCCCGTCCCGGAGGGCAAGAAGGCGGCCGGCGCGGAAGGGGAGAAGGACGAGCAGGACGAGAAGGGCGAGGGGAAGCGCGGCTCCGGTTCCGGTTCCGGTTCCGGTTCCGGTTCCGAGGACGAGAGCACGTACGTCGTCGGTGACGACAACAAGCCGTACGACGGCGACGAGAACCTCGCGCAGGACGGCAAGCAGTTCAAGCCGGGCAGTGCGCCCGGCGCGTACGCCCCGCAGGGGACGCGGGCGCCCGCCGACGCCGCGCGGGGGCCGCTCGCCAAGAACGGCAAGCTGCTGACGCTGCGGTTCGTCCTGCCGTCGGGACCGGGCACGGAGTCGCTGCGGGCCGTCGGGCAGCGGATCGCGACGATGCTGGAACGCGTCGGGATCCGGACCGAGATCACCAAGGTCCCCGACGAGAGCTACTTCAAGGACCACATCGCGAACGGGCAGTACGACCTCGCGCTGTACTCCTGGCCGGCCTCCGCGTACCCCGCCACCGACGCCCGGCCGATCTACGCCAAGCCGGTGCCCGCGGCCGACGGCTCGCTGAGCGTGGAGCAGAACTACACGCGCGTCGGCACGGACCGGGTCGACCAGCTCTTCGACCAGGCCGTGGCCAGCCTCGACGAGTCCGAGACCCGCTCCCTGATCCGCAAGGCGGACGCCCGTATCTGGGCCGCCGCCGGATCCATCCCCCTCTACCAGCGGCCCCAGCTCGTCGCCGCCCGCACCACCCTCGCCAACGCGGGCGCCTTCGGCTTCCAGACCCCCGTCTACGAGGACATGGGCTTCCTGAAGAAGGGGGCGAAGGGCCCGGCGCGACCGACGGAGAAATAGGAGATCATTCCCCGGAGACCTCGGCCGCCGCCCCGTATCCACGCGGGCGGCGGCCGACGTACGGGGAGGGGAGGGACCGGGTGGGATACGGCTCGGTGGGTCGGAGTCGCGCGGCGGCTGTGTTGGTGGTGGTGGCGGTGGGGGCGACGGCCTGCACCGGTGGGTCCGGTGACGGGGCCGGCGGGGGCGAAGGGAGCGCACGGGCCGTGTCGTCCTGTGCGGACGGCGCGTACGCCTGGTCCGGTGTCCGGCAGCGGACAGGGCTGACGGCGCTCGGTGAGCCGGTCACCTTCGCGAAGGGGACGGACTCCTACGAGACCCGGCTGGAGCCCCTGGACACGGAGGCGGTCCACCGGCCCACGGTCACCGGCGCGCCCCGGGGCGTGGCTCCGGCCCGGGTGATCAAGGCGCTGGGCGCGCATCTGAAGGCGGAGGAACCGCTCGCGGGCCCGGACGAGGAGGAAGTGCCCGAGGAGACGGCCTTCGGCTGGCACGCCGGGGAACTCGAGGGCGCGTACTACCTCTGGCAGGAGATCGGGTTCGTCGACGCCGATTTCGCCTACACCTGCGGGGACGCCGAGCCGGTGCGGGGCCATGTCCGCACCTGGGAGAAGGCCGGTCAGGGGTTCCTGTCCTGCGACACCCCGCCGGACGGCGAGGCCGGCCGGGTGGCCGCCGAGAAGCTGTGTCCGGCCGGTTCGCGGGCGGCGGCCGGGGAGGTCTGAGTCACACCGGGGACCCGCCGAGCTGGGGCCGGGCCGGTCCCGGGCCCGTCCCGGGCCGGTCCCGGACCGGCCCGGGGAGCCCGCGCGTCCGCGGCCCCGTACGATGGGGTGAGGCCGTGGCGTGTCCAGCCCGGCAGGGTCCGCGCGACAGATGTCAGCACAGACGTCAGCGCAGGCCGTCCGCACACTCCGGGAGAAGCGCCTCACTATGGCTGTGACCGAAACGCGTCACGACATCCGCAACGTCGCCATCGTCGCCCACGTCGACCACGGCAAGACCACTCTGGTCGACGCCATGCTCAAGCAGGCCGGTGCCTTCGCCGCGCACGCCGCCGAGTCGCTCGACGACCGCATGATGGACTCGAACGACCTGGAGCGTGAGAAGGGCATCACGATCCTCGCCAAGAACACGGCGGTGAAGTACCACCCGAAGGATGGCGGCGACGTCATCACCATCAACATCATCGACACCCCCGGCCACGCCGACTTCGGTGGTGAGGTCGAGCGCGGTCTGTCGATGGTGGACGCGGTCGTGCTGCTCGTCGACGCCTCCGAGGGTCCGCTGCCGCAGACCCGCTTCGTGCTGCGCAAGGCCCTCCAGCAGCGTCTGCCGGTCATCCTGTGCATCAACAAGACGGACCGCGCGGACTCGCGCATCGACGAGGTCGTCAACGAGACCTACGACCTCTTCCTCGACCTCGACGCCGACGAGGACCAGATCGAGTTCCCCATCGTCTACGCGTGTGCGCGTGACGGTGTCGCCTCGCTGACCAAGCCGACGGACGGCACCGTCCCGGCCGACAGCAACAGCCTGGAGCCGTTCTTCTCCACGATCCTGTCGCACGTCCCGGCCCCGAAGTACGACATCGAGGCGCCGCTCCAGGCCCACGTCACCAACCTGGACGCCGACAACTTCCTCGGCCGTATCGCGCTGCTCCGCGTCGAGCAGGGCGAGCTGCGCAAGGGCCAGACCGTCACCTGGATCAAGCGCGACGGCACCATGTCCAACGTCCGCATCACCGAGCTGATGATGACCGAGGCGCTCACCCGCAAGCCCGCCGAGGTGGCCGGCCCCGGTGACATCTGCGCCGTCGCCGGTATCCCGGACATCATGATCGGCGAGACCCTCGCCGACCCCGAGAACCCGATCGCGCTGCCGCTGATCACGGTCGACGAGCCGGCGATCTCCATGACTATCGGCACGAACACCTCGCCGCTGGTCGGCCGCGGTGGCACGGGCAAGGGCGCGGAGAACAAGGCCGCGGTCAAGGACCGCAAGGTCACCGCCCGCCAGGTCAAGGACCGCCTCGACCGCGAGCTGGTCGGCAACGTCAGCCTCCGGGTCCTCGACACCGAGCGTCCCGACGCCTGGGAGGTGCAGGGCCGCGGTGAGCTGGCGCTCGCCATCCTGGTCGAGCAGATGCGCCGCGAGGGCTTCGAGCTGACCATCGGCAAGCCGCAGGTCGTCACCAAGGACGTCGACGGCAAGGTCCACGAGCCCGTCGAGCGCATGACGATCGACGTGCCCGAGGAGCACATGGGCGCGGTCACACAGCTCATGGGTGTCCGCAAGGGCCGGATGGACAACATGTCGAACCACGGCTCCGGCTGGGTCCGCATGGAGTTCGTCGTCCCGTCCCGCGGCCTCATCGGCTTCCGTACGGAGTTCCTGACCGGCACACGCGGCACGGGCATCGCCCACTCCATCCACGAGGGCCACGAGCCGTGGTTCGGCACGCTGACGACCCGTAACAACGGCTCGCTCGTCGCCGACCGCTCCGGCGCCGTCACCGCGTTCGCGATGACGAATCTCCAGGAGCGCGGTGTGCTGTTCACCGACCCCGGCACCGAGGTGTACGAGGGCATGATCGTCGGTGAGAACTCGCGCTCCGACGACATGGACGTGAACATCACCAAGGAGAAGAAGCTCACGAACATGCGGTCGTCCTCGGCCGACTCGTTCGAGGCGATCGTCCCGCCGCGCAAGCTCTCCCTGGAGCAGTCCCTGGAGTTCTGCCGCGACGACGAGTGCGTCGAGGTGACCCCGGAGGCCGTACGCATCCGCAAGGTCAACCTGGACGCCCGGGAGCGCGCGCGGGCCGCGAGCCGCGCCAAGCACGGCTGATCCACCGGACGTCCTGACGTTCCCGAAGTACCTGACGTTCCGTCAACACCTGTCTGTGAAGCCCCGGTTCTCCGTACTCTGGAGGGCCGGGCTTCCGGTCTGCCCGCACGGGGGCGGATCCACCGTTCCGTTGACTGTCTGCGAGCTGTGAAGCGCTGTTCGGATATCGGTGTCCCGGCGATCAAGTTTCGGACATGTAAACAAAAATCGTACCCCGATTGTCCGCTTCGCCGGTTTCTCTTACCGCTTGTCAAGCGCGACCAGGTGTCAATCTTTGCAATTTTTGCTCAAAATATGGACGGTAGGGAGATCCCTATGCCTTCCGCCCTTGACGCGCGTTGACCCATTTGGCGAAAGTTCCCCCAAACCACAGAACCTGCCGGTAACTGTGCTGCGCTCAACTCTCCAACCCCCCGGGGGAAGAACAGACATGACCAGTCCAACCAAGGCCGAGGGCTCCGGGTCCACGGTCGCCTTGGACCCCGAGCTCGAGGCGACCGCCGAGGTCGCCAAGGGTGAACAGAAGCTTGAGGGTCGTTCCCCCGGCCAGTTGATGTGGCAACGGTTCAAGCGTGACCGTACGGGAGTCATCTCCGCGTGCGTAGTGATTTTCTTCTTCGCCATCGCCGCGCTCGCGCCGGTGATCGCGAGCCTGTACGGCAAGAACCCCTACACGCTGTACGCGCAGGAGCCCGACTTCCCGTTCCTGCTCGACGACTTCGCGATGCCCACCGGTTCCTTCGGTGGCATGTCGGGTGACTTCTGGTTCGGCGTCGAGCCGAAGCTGGGCCGCGACGTGTTCACGATGCTGCTGTACGGCATGCGGACGTCGCTGTACATGGCGGTCATCGTCACCGTGTTCAGCGTGGTCACCGGTGTGCTCATCGGCATGATCGGCGGCTACTTCGGCGGTCGTGTCGACTACTGGGTGGGCCGGATCACCGACTTCTTCCTGGGCTTCCCCCAGCAGCTGTTCTTCATCGCCTTCATGCCGGTCGTCACCGCGCTCTTCGTCGACCCGCGTGACGAGACGCCGACCTATCTGCGGGCCGTGGCCATCGTCCTGGTGATGTGGTTCCTCGGCTGGATGGGCCTCGCCCGTCTGGTGCGCAGCTCGGTGCTCTCCCTGCGTGAGCGTGAGTTCGTGGAGGCGGCCAAGGTGTCCGGGGCCTCGCCCTGGCGCATCGTGCGCAAGGAGATCCTGCCGAACATCGTCACCCCGATCCTGGTGCAGGGCACGTACATCCTGCCCAGCACGATCCTCTCCATCGCCTTCCTCTCGTTCGTCGGCGTCGGCTTCCCCGAGCCCACCCCCGACTGGGGCCGGATGTTCGCCGTCGGCGCCGATGTCTACGAGCAGGACCCGATGTTCATGTTCTTCCCGGGCGTGGCCATGGTGGTCTTCGTGCTCTGCTTCAACCTTCTCGGCGACTCCGTCCGGGACGCTTTCGACCCCAAGACCGGACGGTAATCGTCCATTGGTGGGTGGGGGGACTGCCGCCCCCGACCCGGGTCCGCCCGGGCCGTCAGGCAGTACTCGTGGACAACTATCGACAGGTAGGTGCATAGGCATCATGAAGCCCATCAGAAACCGCACCACGCGCGCCGTGGCTGTGGCGCTCGTGGCCGGCTCGCTGGCGCTCGCCGGCTGCTCGGACAACGGCAAGAGCAACACGAAGGACAACTCCAAGTCCCAGGAAGACGCCGCCGAGCAGTCGAAGCCTGTCGCCTACGGCGACGCCGCCGCCTCCACCGGTCCGGCCGAAGAGGTCAAGGGCGCCAAGTCCGGCGGTGTCATCAATGTGTACGCGCAGTCCGACATGACCCACCTGGACCCGGGCCAGATCTACGTCTCCGACGCCGGTCAGATCGCCAACCTGCTCCACCGCGGCCTGACGAACTACCAGGAGGACGACAAGGGCAACCTGACGGTCGTCGGTGACATCGCCACCGACTCCGGCACGTCCTCCGATGGCGGCAAGACCTGGACGTACACGCTGAAGGACGGCATCAAGGACGAGGACGGCAACGCCATCACCTCGGCCGACATCCGCCACACCATCGAGCGTCAGTACTCCAAGGTCATCTTCGACGGCCCGACGTACGTCCAGAGCTGGCTGTCGGGCTCCGACTACCGCAAGGCGCTGCCGGACGGCCCGTACAAGGGCAAGCACCTGCCGGACTCCGTGCTGGAGACCCCGGACGACAAGACGGTCGTCTTCCACTTCGACCAGCCGCGCCCGGACCTCCCGCAGGCCCTCGCCATGGCCGGCTACGCCATCGTGCCCGAGAAGCAGGACACGAAGGAGAAGTACGACAAGGCCCCGGCCGCCCTGGGCCCGTACAAGATCTCCGACTACAAGGCCGGCAAGTCGCTGACCCTGGTCAAGAACGACCAGTGGGACCCGAAGACGGATTCGGTGCGTCACCAGTACGTCGACGGCTACCAGTTCACCACCACCATCAAGCAGGCCAGCCAGACCAAGCGTCTGATCGCCGACCAGGGTGAGGCCAAGAACGCCATCCAGTTCACGGACTCTGTTGACCCGGCGCAGATGTCGACGGTCATCGGTAACGCCGAGACGAAGAAGCGCACCATCCAGGGCTACCAGCCCTACGTGTGGCAGCTGACCTTCAACCTCGACGCCGACGCGGTGAAGGACAAGAAGGTCCGCGACGCGATCACCTACGCGATCCCGTCCCAGGCCATGGTCCAGGCCGACGGTGGCCGCTACGGCGGTGAGATCGCCGGTGGTCTGATGGCGCCGACCCTGCCGGGCTACGACGCGTCCTACGACCCGTTCGGCAAGACCAAGAAGCCCAACGGTGACCTGGACAAGGCCAAGGCGCTGCTGAAGGAGGCGGGTGTCAAGGAGGGCACGAAGCTCAGCTACGCCTACTCCAACACCCCGCGCGGCCAGGCCCAGCAGGTGATCATCAAGGACGCGCTCGCCAAGATCGGCTTCGACGTCCAGGCCAAGGAGATCGACCGGGCCAGCTTCTACGAGCAGGTCGGCAAGCTGGACAACCCGTACGACATCTACATGACCGGCTGGGGCCAGGACTGGTCCTCCCCGTCCACGGTCATCACCCCCGTCTACGACGGCACCCTGGTCGCCGACGGTGGCTCGAACTACTCGCACATCAAGGACGACAAGGTCGACGCCCTCATCAAGAAGGCGCTGACCGAGGAGCCCGAGGCCGCGGCCAAGACGTGGGAAGAGGCTCACCACCGCATCGTGGAGGAGATCAACCCGGCCGCCCCGGTCTACTACTCGAAGCAGATCCAGCTCTTCGGATCGAACATCGGTGGTGCCCGGTACAGCACGGAGTCGAGCTACATCGACATCAACGACCTGTTCCTGAAGCAGCCGTAATCCGTCAGTCCGGCTGACCCGTGGGGGTGTGCGCCAGGCGGAGCGCACCCCCACGGTCGGTTCCACCCCCTCCGACCGCCGCGTTTTCGAAGAGAGCATCCACCCGCCATGCTTCAGTTCCTCATCCGCAGGCTGATCGGCGCCTTCGTCATCATGTTCCTGATCGGCGCCTTCACGTTCTTCCTGTTCTATACGATCCCCCAAGACTTCGCGCAGCTGTCCTGCGGCAAGAACTGCTCCCCCGAGAACATCGCGGTCATCAGAGAGAACCTCGGTCTCGACAAGCCCATCACCACGCAGTTCTGGGAGTTCATGTCGGGCATCGTCCTCGGCCGGGACTTCCCGGTGGGTCACTGCTCCGCGCCCTGCCTGGGCGTGTCCTTCCAGAGCGGTGAGTTCGTCTGGGACTCCATCGTCGACAGCTTCCCGCTCACCTTGTCGCTGACCATTGGCGGTCTGGTCATCTTTCTGGTGCTGGGCCTCGGCGCTGGTCTGCTTGCCGCCTGGAAGCGCGGCACCGCCGTCGACAAGGCCGTCAGCGGTGCCTCAATGGTCCTCAGCTCGTTCCAGATCTACTTCCTCGGCCCGATCGTCCTCGGCATCTTCGTCTACAGCACCGGTTGGATGGAGAGTCCCTCGTACGTTCCGATCACCGAGGATCCGGTCGGCTGGTTCATGGGCATGCTGATCCCTTGGGCCGTCATGGCCACGATCTTCACCGCCCAGTACACGCGTATGGCCCGTTCGACGATGATCGAGCAGCTGTCGGAGGAACACGTCCGCACGGCCCGAGCCAAGGGCATGAAGCAGCGGTACGTATTTTTCCGTTATGCCTGGCGTGGTTCACTCATCCCGATCGTCACCATCATCGGCATGGACCTGAGCGCGCTGCTGTCCGGCGCCGTGGTCACGGAGTTCACCTTCGACCTGGCTGGTCTCGGGCGTCTCTCGGTCGATTCCTCGCTCGGCAAGGACATCCCGGTGACGATGGGGGTGATGCTGTTCGGCGCGTTCTTCATTCTGATGCTGAACATCATCGTGGACATCGCCTACGCCTACATCGACCCGCGCGTGCGCCTCAGCTAGGAGAAATACCGTGACCACTCTGACCAAGACCGAAGGTGAGAAGGCCCCGACCGGGCCGGAGGCCTTCCTCTCGGTCCGCGACCTGCGGGTGCGGTTCTCCACCGAGGACGGCATAGTCAAGGCCGTCGACGGGCTCTCCTTCGACGTCGAGCGCGGCAAGACGCTGGGCATCGTGGGTGAGTCGGGCTCCGGCAAGTCCGTGACCAACCTGACCGTCCTCGGTCTGCACAACCCCAAGACCACCACCGTCGAGGGCGAGATCGTCCTCGACGGCAAGGAACTCGTCACCGCCAAGGAGAAGGAGCTGGAGCAGCTCCGCGGCAACAAGGTGGCGATGATCTTCCAGGACCCGCTGACGGCGCTCTCGCCGTACTACACGGTGGGCCGGCAGATCGCCGAGCCGTTCATGAAGCACACTGGCGCCTCCAAGAAGGAGGCCCGGCAGCGGACGATCGAGATGCTGGCCAAGGTCGGCATCCCGCACCCGCAGACACGGGTGGACGACTACCCGCACCAGTTCTCCGGCGGTATGCGCCAGCGCGCCATGATCGCCATGGCCCTGGTCTGCGACCCCGACCTGCTGATCGCGGACGAGCCGACCACCGCGCTCGACGTGACCGTGCAGGCGCAGATCCTCGACCTGCTCAAGGACCTCCAGCAGGAGTTCGGCTCCGCGATCATCTTCATCACCCACGACCTCGGCGTCATCTCCGACATGGCCGACGACCTGCTGGTGATGTACTCGGGCCGGGCCGTGGAGCGCGGCAGCGTCCGTGAGGTGCTGCGCAACCCCACACACCCCTACACCTGGGGTCTGCTCAGCTCGATGCCCCGCCTCGGCGGCGACACCGCGCAGGCGCTCACCCCGATCCCCGGCTCCCCGCCCAGCCTGCTCAACCCGCCCACCGGCTGCCCGTTCCACCCGCGCTGCGCGTTCACCGGTGAGGTCACCGGCAACCGGTGCAGCACCGAGCGGCCGTCGCTCGGCGAGGGGCGCGCCTCTGCCTGCCATCTGACGGCGGACCAGAAGCAGTCCATCTTCATCGACAAGATCCAGCCCCGGCTGCGCTAGGGAGAACCGAGATCATGAGCGACAACCTCACCCTCCCCGCACAGCAGGGCTCCCAGGACACCGCGGCCGAAACACTCCTCAGGGTCGAGGGCCTGACGAAGCACTTCCCCATCTACGGCGGCTTCCCGATCAAACGCAAGGTCGGTGCCGTCCAGGCGGTGGACGGCATCGACCTGACCGTCGGTGTCGGCGAGAGCGTCGGCCTCGTCGGTGAGTCCGGCTGTGGCAAGTCGACCACCGGTCGGTTGATCACGAAGCTGATGGAGCCCACCGGCGGGAAGATCACCTACAAGGACCAGGACATCACCCACGCCTCGCGCAAGCAGCTGGCGCCGGTTCGGTCCGAGATCCAGATGATCTTCCAGGATCCGTACTCCTCCCTGAACCCGCGGCAGACGGTCGGCACGATCATCAAGTCGCCGATGGAGGTCAACGGGATCAACCCCGAGGGCGGCCGGGAGAACAAGGTCCGCGAACTCCTGGAGCTGGTCGGCCTCAACCCCGAGCACTACAACCGCTTCCCGCACGAGTTCTCCGGCGGTCAGCGCCAGCGCATCGGGGTCGCCCGCGCGCTCGCCCTGAACCCGAAGCTGATCGTCGCGGACGAGCCGGTCTCGGCGCTGGACGTGTCGATCCAGGCGCAGGTCGTCAACCTGCTCCAGAAGGTCCAGGACGAGCTGGGCATCGCGTTCCTGTTCATCGCCCACGACCTCGCCATCGTCCGGCACTTCTCGAAGCGCGTCGCGGTGATGTACCTCGGCAAGATCGTCGAGGTCGCCGACCGTGACTCGCTCTACAACCGGCCCCGCCACCCGTACACGCATGCCCTGCTGTCCGCGGTGCCCGAGGTCGCGATCGACGACGAGGTGGAGGTGAAGGAGCGGATCCGGCTCGCCGGTGACGTGCCCTCGCCGATCGCGCCGCCGTCCGGCTGCCGTTTCCGTACGCGCTGCTGGAAGGCGCAGGACAAGTGCGCCTCCGAGGAGCCGCCGTTGGTCCAGCTCTCCGGCAACCTGGACGGCCATCTGACGGCCTGCCACTTCCCGGAGGACCCGACGACCGAGGCCCGCGCCGAGGACGTCGTGCTGGACCCGGGGCTGAAGGCACTGGAGGACAGTGCGGCCGTCGAGTCCGAAGCGAAGGTCAAGAAGGACTGACCGAACATTTGTCATCGACCTGCCCGTGGTCGACTTCAGACAAGTGGGCCCGTCGCCGGGTGACCCCGAACTGTCGGTTCGGGGGTTCGGCAGACGGGCCCACCTCGTTCTTGGTCTGCTCAGGTGCCCTTGGTGAAGGCCCTATGGTCACGCCGACCGGAGCCGGTTCGCCCGGGTCCCCTCAAGGGCGCCTCTACTAGACCTTCCTGTACTCCAGGCGCCAGAAGTCGTTGCTGCTGCGCTTTGTCGGCGCGACGATGGTCTTGTTCCACACGTGCTTGGTGGTCTTGCCCTTGCAGTTGGGCTTGTTGGTGGTGATGCTCTTGCCCACCCTGAACTTCTTGGCCTCGTGGTAGAGCCGCATACGGACCTGGTTCTTGCCCTTGACCTTCTTGGCCTTCATTTCGTAGTTCCAGCTCTTCGAACTGGACCATTCGCCGCCCACGGTCACGCTGAACGACGTACTCGCCTTGGTGAAGATCACGCCGGCTTCGGCCTCGATGCCGGCGGTACCGCTGACGCTCGCGGTCGCCGTGCTGCTCTTGTTGTAGCTGACCGTGACCTCTGAAGCGCTGCGCATGTCCATCCACGTGCTCTTCAGGTTCGTTCCCCTGTACACCGTGGACTTCTTGGAAATGGCGTACTTCCGCACCGGCTCCGGGGCGCACGCGGCGGAGGCGGGCGATCCGGTGACACCCACGAGACCGCCGGCCATAACGGCGGACGTGAGTGCGGAACTTACAAGTCTCTTCATGGAATTCCCGTCTGCAGGCCATGCCCTAGGGCATGGCTAGCCTGAGCATCGAAAGATGTGAGCGAGGGTGCACGGCCCCATGCCGGGTGCGTGGTGCAGCTGCCTTCGCGGACCTTTTTGGTTCTCGCGACAGGAATTTCAGCGTCGGCAGCCGCGAACCTGTCGGTGCCTGTGCAAAGCGCCGTGAAGGTGAACACCGTTCATCAGAACCCCCGTTCAGATGGTCAACACCGGTGCAGGCGACGCTGTTTGCGTGGTCGTCAGGCCGTGCTGGTGTAGGCAGAAGATTGGCTGGCGCACCGTTGAAAAGGCAAGTGGGGCGCGCCGCGCCGAAGTTCTTGCCTCATTCATATGCCCTGGACGTGGATGAATAAAGTGGCCAAAAGGGATGGGGTGAAGTCTCGGCCCGAGGGTATGGGGCGGTTTACTTCCCTTTGTTCCCCGCTAGTGAGATGTATGTCTCACTACTACCGGCCATGGGTCATGCAAACGGGGGAAGCTGCAATGCTCAATTCTTTCCTCAAGTCGACGTCGGCGAGTGGTTGTTCACAATGGCGATACGCCGCAGGGGCTCCGTCAGGAAATCGGTGGCGGGCCGCTGTCAGGGTCGAGAGCCTGGTGCGCGGCTGAGACAAGCACGGACAGTCACCCCGCACACCCACTCACGACGGAGACCCAGTTGAACCCCACGCCCCCCGCCATCCACAGCCTCACCTTCGACTGCACCGGCGACCCGTACGACCTCGGGCTGTTCTGGAGCGAGTTGCTCGGTCGGCCCCTGGACGACGACGACAAGCCCGGTGATCCGGAGGCGCTGATAGCGGATCCGGCGGGTGGGCCGCGGCTGTTGTTCGTCCGGGTGCCCGAGGGGAAGTCGGCCAAGAATCGGATCCACTTCGACCTCAGGCCGCACGGCCGCACCCGCGCCGAGGAGGTCGAGCGGGCGCTCGCGCTGGGCGCCCGGGTGGTCGCCGACCACACCCGCCCCGACGGCGGCGGCTGGGTGCTGATGGCCGACCCCGAGGGGAACGAGTTCTGCGTGGAGCGGGGGGAGTCGGGCTGACCCCGAGGGCCGCCCGCCCCCTCCGGTCCTACGCCAGCCGCACCCGGGGATCGATCAGCGCGTACACCGCGTCCACCACGATGTTCGCCACCACGATCGCCGCCGCGGCGACGAGGACGACCCCGAGGAGCAGGGGCAGGTCGTTGTCGCGGACGGCCTTGATGGAGAGGGCGCCGATGCCGTGCAGACCGAAGGTCTCCTCGGTGATGATGGCGCCGCCGAGGAGATAGCCGAGGTCGAGGCCGAGGATCGTGACGATGGGGCCCATGGCGCCGCGCCAGGCGTGGCGGAAGAACACCGTGGAGCGGGACATGCCCTTGGCGCGGGCCGTGCGGACATAGTCCTCGGCAAGGGTCTCGACCAGTTGGGAGCGGGTCATCCTCGTGTAGTTGGCGGTGAAGATGATCGCCAGGACCAGCCAGGGCAGGAGCAGGCCCTTGAACCAGGCCAGCGGGTCCTGGGTCAGGCCGACCGCGTCCGAGGGGCGGGGGAGCAGGCCCCACTGGTCGGAGAGGTAGTACATCGCCACCACACCGATGATGTAGATCTGGAGCGACGAACCGACCAGGGACGCCGAGGACGCGATCTTGTCCAGGGGGCGGCCCTGGGCCACCGCCGCGATCATGCCGGTGCCCACGCCGAACACCACGAACACGACCGTGCTGCCGAGGGCGAGCGAGAGCGTGGTCGGGAAGCGGTCCGTGATCAGGCCGAGGACCGGCTCGTGGTTGGTGAAGGAGTAGCCGAGGCAGGGGGCCGGGCACCGGCCGAGCCCGGTGTACTCCCGGCCGGTGAAGACCCCCGCGAGCCAGTGCCAGTACTGGACGGGCAGCGGATCGTCGATGCCGAGGTTGTGCCGGACCAGGGCGAGCGTCTGCGGGGTGCAGAGCTTGCCGCAGGCCGTGCGGGCGGGGTCGCGCGGGGCGACGTAGAAGAGGAGGAACGTGATGGCGCTGATGATGAGGAGGATCAGCAGCGCGCTCAGCGTTCGGCGTGCGATGAAGCGGAGCATGGCGGCAGGGGTCCCGGGCCGGCTCAGGCCTTGGCGTACAGCTTGTAGACGATGAACGCCGAGAACAGCGGGTCGAACTGGGCGCCGCCGACCTTGGAGCCGTACAGGTAGTAGCGCCGCTGGTAGGTCTCCGGGATGATCGGCGCCTCCTTGGCCATGATCTCCTTGTCCAGGGCGGCCCAGGCCGCCTCCTCCTTCGCGGTGTCCGTGATGGTCGTGTTCTTCTTGATCGCGGCGTTGACCCAACCCACGTTCAGCTGGGAGACGTCGGGGGCGTTGTCGGCGATCGTGGTGCCGTCGAAGAGAGGCTGGATGAGGGTGTAGGCGGCGGGCCAGTCCGGGGACCAGCCGTACCACATCACGTCGAACTGGTTGTCGATCTGGCCGACCTGGTCGTAGTAGCTCGTCGACTCCACCGCCTTCACGACCGGGTCGAAGCCCGCCTCCTTCAGGGCGTTGACGATGACGACCTTGGTCTTGTCGTAGGCGTCGTTGGCGCCCTGCGGATAGGTGTAGACGATCTTCTGGCCGAGCTTGCCGGCCTCCTTCAGCAGGGACTTGGCCTTCGCCGTGTCGCCGCGCGGGTTCTTCAGCTTGCCGTAGACGTCGAACTTCACCCGGCCCGCGATGTCCGGGCTGAGGATCGTGGTCGCGTAGTCACCGGCCGACGGGCCGCCGTAGATGGAGCGGATCTGCTCCAGCGGCCAGGCGTGGTTGAGGGCCTGGCGGACCCGGACGTCCTTGATGCGGCGGCAGTTGATGGCGTAGTAGTACAGGCCGGTCAGCAGGCCGTCGATCGTGCGGGACTCCAGCGCGGAGTCGCTGATCACCTTCTGGACGCGCTCGGCGGGCACCCCGCTGTAGGCCATCACCGCGTACTGGTCGGTCCCGGAGTCGGCGATCAGCCGGTCGGTGGCCTGGAGGGACTCCGGGCCGAACTCGAAGACCACGGAGTCCGGGTAGGCGTTGCGGATCGGGTCGGTGGCCGGGTCCCAGTGGGTGTTGCGCACCAGGGTCAGGGACTTGTCGACGGAGTGCTGCCGGATGCGGTACGGGCCGCAGGAGACCGGGTCCTTGTCGTACTTCTCCTTGGTGTCGCGCGCGACCGGCACGGCACCGTAGGAGTGCATCGCCAGCGCCCAGTTGAGGTCCGGGCGGGCGGTCTTCAGATGGAACGTGATGGTCTTCTTCGCGGTGTCCGTGACGACCGAGGAGAGGTGCTTGCCGCCGTACGGGCCCTTGTAGAGCTTGCGGAAGTCGTTCGAGCCGGTCAGCCAGGTCTGGACGTAGGTGGCGCCCTCGGTGGTGAAGCTCGCGAAGCCGCGCTCGATGCCGTGGCGTACGTCGTCGACGGTCAGCTCGCTGCCGTCCTCCCACTTCAGGCCGTCCTTGAGGGTGAACGTCCAGGTCCTGCCGTCGTCGGACATCGTGCCGGTGTCGGTGGCGAGGTCGCCGACGAGCTTCATCGAGCCGTCGGTGGCGATCTTGTAGCCGGTGAGACAGCGGACGTAGAGGTTGGCGACCGTGGAGTTCCAGGCGAAGTAGATCCGCTGCGGGTCGAGGTGGGAGAAGTCGTCCGGGCCGATCGGGTGGACCGCGCCGCCCTTGCGCGCGCCCGCGATCTCCGGCGCGGGCCCGGTGGAGTCCGCCGCGGTGCCCACCGCGACCTTGGAGTAAGTGGCGGCGGAGCCGGAGGCCGCGCCGCCCCCCGTCGCACCGCCCCCTCCTCCGCTGCTGCACGCGCCGAGGAGCAGGGAGCCGCCGGCCGTGGCGACGGAGCTCGCGATGACGAAGTTTCTGCGGGAGATCGACATGGGTGTCCTGCCTGAATCAGGGAGAAGGGGCCCCGCCACGGGGGAGGAGGGGCGCTCGTGGGAAGCGGGCTCAGCGTCTGGTCTTCGGGTCCAGCGCGTCGCGGACCGAGTCGCCGAGGAGGTTGAAGGCGATCACGAAGATCACCATCGAGAGGCCGGGGAAGAGCATGTACGTGATGTCGCTCTGGTAGACCTGCGCGCCGCGCTGGATCATCACGCCCCAGTCCGGGGTGGGGTCGCTGAGCCCGACGCCGAGGAAGGCGAGGGCCGCCTCGGTGGTGACGTACATGGGCAGCGCGAGGGTCGCCTGGATGAGGACCGGCGTCCACAGGTTGGGGAGCAGCTCACGGAAGACGATCCGGGCCGCGGAGGTGCCGGTGACCTTGGCCGCCTCCACGAACTCCCGCTCCCGCAGCGCCAGTACCTCACCGCGCAGCAGCCGGGCGATGGGCGCCCAGCCGAACGCCGTCATCACCGAGATCAGGCTCACCACCGTCAGCCAGGTCGGGGTGTTCTCGTCCGGCGGGACCAGGATCGAGATCATCACCGGCCACATCGCGATGAAGAACAGCGTGGACGGGAAGGCCAGCAGGATGTCGACGATCCGGCCCACGGCGTTGTCGATCCGGCCGCCGAGATAGCCCGCCGTCACCCCCACCACGATGCCGAGCGCCGTGACCAGCAGGGTCGTCACCGTGGCGATCAGCAGCGAGTTGCGGATGCCGTAGAGGAGGAGGGTGAAGACGTCCCGGCCGAGCTGCGGCTCGACGCCGAACCAGAAGTCGCCGCTCACCCCGCCGTTCGGCGCGATCGGGAAACCGAACTGGTTCAGCAGACCCGGCCGGTTCTGCCCGTACGTTGTGTACGGGTCCTTGCCGTAGACCTTCGCGATGAGTGGCGCGGCGATCGCCGCGGCGAAGAACAGCAGGACGACGTACGCCGATACGACCCCGGCGCGGTCCCGGCGGAACCGGCGCCAGGCGATGCGGCCTGGGGAGCTGGTGCGGGTGGGCCGGGGCAGGGTGGTGGCTGCCGTCCCGACGGGGGTGGCGGTGAGTGGTGGCGAGGTCCCCATGACGTGACCTTTCAACCGGTGCCGGGGGTGGGTCAATGCGTTCGGGGAGGGCTTGACCAAGAGGAGGGGGACTGCCGAACCGGCTCTTACCGGGGCGAACCTCTTCTCTTACCGGCTCTTCGGGATGTGGGTGCGCGGGAGGGGTGGGGGGTGGGGGTTTGTTGGCGGGTGCGGGGCCGGTGGGGCTTCTCGCGCAGTTCCCCGCGTCCCTGAAAGATCCGGGGCGCCCCAGTGCTCTTAAGGGGCGCGGGGAACTGCGCGGGCAACCCCCACCGGACCCGCGCCCGAACACGCACCCCCGAACGGCTCCCCAGATGTGCGCTATGCCGGAAACGCGCCGATATTGTCCGGTAACAAGAACATCGCGCACGCACGACGAGGAGGCCCCCATGCGTGGAGCCACGCACGCCCGATGGATCGCCGGCGCGGCGGCGGTCGCTCTCGCCGCGACCGCCTGCGGAGGCGGGGGCGACGACGACGGCGACGGCGGCAGCGGCACCGGTGACACCGGCGCGGTGCTCAGCTCCTCATGGGGCGACCCGCAGAACCCGCTGGAGCCGGCCAACACCAACGAGGTGCAGGGCGGCAAGGTGCTGTCGATGATCTTCCGGGGGCTGAAGCAGTACGACCCGAAGACCGGCGAGGCCGAGGACATGCTCGCCGAGGACATCGAGACGAGCGACTCGCAGAACTTCACCATCACCGTCAAGGACGGCTGGACCTTCAGCAACGGCGAGAAGGTCACCGCCAAGTCCTTCGTGGACGCCTGGAACTACGGGGCGAGCCTGGAGAACAACCAGAAGAACGCGTACTTCTTCGAGTACATCCAGGGCTACGACAAGACGCACCCGGACGACGGCGGCAAGCAGACCGCCGACACCCTCTCCGGGCTGAAGGTCACCGGCGACAACACCTTCACCGTCAAACTCACCCAGAAGTTCTCGACCTTCCCCGACACCCTCGGCTACAACGCCTACGCCCCGCTGCCGCAGTCGTTCTTCACCGACCACGACGCCTGGGTCGCCAAGCCGGTCGGCAACGGCCCGTACGAGGTCGACTCCTACACCAAGGGCTCCCAGCTCTCGCTGCGCAAGTGGGACGACTACCCGGGTGAGGACAAGGCACAGAACGGGGGAGTGGATCTCAAGGTCTACACCGACAACAACACCGCCTACACCGATCTGATGGCCGGCAACCTCGACCTCGTCGACGACGTCCCCGCCGCCCAGCTGAAGAACGTCGAGGCCGACCTCGGCGACCGGTACATCAACACCCCGGCCGGCATCATCCAGACCCTGTCCTTCCCGTTCTACGACGAGGAGTGGGGCAAGGACGGCATGGAGAAGGTCCGCGAGGGGCTGTCCCGGGCCATCGACCGCGACCAGATCACCGACACCATCTTCCAGAAGACCCGCACCCCCGCCACCGACTGGACCTCCCCCGTCCTCGGCGAGGAGGGCGGCTACAAGGAGGGCCTGTGCGGTGACGCCTGCGAGTACGACGCGGCGGCGGCCAAGAAGCTGGTGGAGGAGGGCGGCGGCCTCCCCGGCGGCCAGGTCAAGATCACGTACAACGCGGACACCGGCTCCCACAAGCAGTGGGTGGACGCCGTCTGCAACTCCATCAACAACGCCCTCGACAACGACAAGGCGTGCGTCGGCAACCCGGTCGGCACCTTCGCCGACTTCCGCAACCAGATCACCGACCGCAAGATGAGCGGTCCGTTCCGGGCCGGCTGGCAGATGGACTACCCGCTCATCCAGAACTTCCTGCAGCCGCTGTACTACACCAACGCCTCCTCCAACGACGGCAAGTGGTCCAACGCCCAGTTCGACAAGCTCGTCGACGAGGCCAACGCCGAGTCGGACACGGCGAAGGCCGTGTCGACGTTCCAGCAGGCCGAGGAGGTCGTGCGGGACAACATGGCCGCCATCCCGCTCTGGTACCAGAACGGCAGCGCCGGCTACTCGGAGCGGCTCTCCGACGTCTCCCTGAACCCGTTCAGCGTGCCGGTGTACGACCAGATCAAGGTCAGCTGAGCCGACCGGGTCGGGCGCTCCCGGCGCCCGCCCACTACCCCCGGAGTCCGTATGGGACGGTACGTCGTCCGGCGCCTGCTCCAGATGATCCCGGTCTTCGTGGGCGCCACCCTCCTGATCTTCCTGATGGTGAACGTGATGGGCGACCCCATCGCGGGCCTCTGCGGCGACCGGGAGTGCGATCCGGCGACGGCCGCCCAGCTGCGCCACGAGTTCGGCCTCGACAAGCCCGTCTGGCAGCAATACCTGACCTACATGGGCAATGTCTTCACCGGCGACTTCGGCACCGCGTTCAACGGGCAGGAGGTCACCGAGCTGATGGCCTCCGCCTTCCCGGTCACCATCCGGCTGACGATCGTCGCGATCCTCTTCGAGATCGTCATCGGTATCACCCTCGGTGTCGTCACCGGGCTGCGGCGCGGGCGGCCCGTCGACACCGGGGCGCTGGTGGTCACCCTGGTCGTCATCTCCGTCCCCACCTTCGTCACCGGTCTGCTGCTCCAGCTGCTGCTGGGCGTGGAATGGGGATGGATCCGGCCCTCGGTCTCCTCCGAGGCGCCCTTCGACGAACTGATCGTCCCCGGGCTCGTCCTCGCCTCCGTCTCCCTCGCCTACGTCACCCGGCTGACCCGGACGTCCATCGCGGAGAACACCCGCGCCGACTACGTCCGCACCGCCGTCGCCAAGGGCCTGCCCCGGCATCGCGTCATCCGCAAACACCTGCTGCGGAACTCGCTGATCCCCGTGGTCACCTTCATCGGCACCGACATCGGCGCGCTGATGGGCGGCGCGATCGTCACCGAGCGGATCTTCAACATCCACGGCGTCGGCTACCAGCTCTACCAGGGCATCCTCCGCCAGAACACCCAGACCGTCGTCGGCTTCGTGACCGTCCTTGTCCTGGTGTTCCTGGCCGCCAACCTGATCGTCGACCTCCTCTACGCCGTACTCGACCCGAGGATCCGCTATGCCTGAGCCGCAGCCCGAGGAGCCGCATGTCTCGGGCGGCCAGCGCGCCCCCGAGGACGGGGCGATCGCCGCGACAGGCCTGGACGGGACCATGGATCTCGCCACCACCGAGGGGGAGACCCTGGAGAAGCGACTGGGCGACGACCTGGTGGCCGGCGGCCCGCCCGACGCCTCCGGTTCCTCCGACAAGGCCCGCAGCCTCTGGTCCGACGCCTGGCGCGATCTGCGCCGCAACCCCGTCTTCATCTTCTCGGCGCTGGTGATCCTCTTCCTGGTCGTCATCTCCCTCTGGCCGTCGCTGATCGCCTCCGGCAACCCGCTCAAGTGCGACCTGTCCAAGGCCCAGGAGGGCGCACAGCCCGGCCATCCGTTCGGATTCGACGGACAGGGCTGCGATGTGTACACCCGGACCGTCTACGGGGCGCGGATCTCCATCGGCGTCGGCGTCTGCGCCACGCTCGGGGTGGCGCTCCTCGGGTCGGTGCTCGGCGGGCTCGCCGGGTTCTTCGGCGGCTACTCGGACTCGTTCCTGTCCCGGATCACCGATGTCTTCTTCGCGATCCCGGTGGTCCTCGGCGGTCTGGTGCTGCTGTCCGTGGTCACCAGCAACTCCATCTGGCCGGTGATCGGCTTCATGGTGCTCCTGGGCTGGCCGCAGATCTCCCGGATCGCCCGGGGCTCGGTCATCACCGCCAAACAGAACGACTACGTCCAGGCCGCCCGCGCCCTCGGCGCCTCCAACTCCCGCATGCTGCTGCGCCACATCACCCCGAACGCGGTCGCCCCGGTCATCGTCGTCGCCACCATCGCGCTCGGCACGTACATCGCCCTGGAGGCGACCCTGTCCTACCTGGGCGTCGGGCTGAAGCCGCCCAGCGTCTCCTGGGGCATCGACATCTCCGCCGCGTCCCCCTACATCCGTAACGCCCCGCACGCCCTCCTGTGGCCCTCGGGCGCCCTGGCGATCACCGTCCTCGCCTTCATCATGCTCGGCGACGCGGTACGCGACGCCCTCGACCCGAAGCTGAGGTGAGCCGCCGTCATGCTGCTCGAAGTGCGTGATCTGCATGTGGAGTTCCGGACGCGGGACGGGGTCGCCAAGGCGGTCAACGGCGTCGACTACGGGGTGGACGAGGGGCAGACACTGGCCGTGCTCGGGGAGTCGGGGTCCGGGAAGTCGGTCACCGCGCAGGCCGTCATGGGCATCCTCGACATGCCCCCCGGGCGGATCACCGGCGGCGAGATCCTCTTCAAGGGCCAGGACCTGCTGAAGCTCAAGGAGGAGGAGAGAAGGAAGATCCGCGGCGCCGAGATGGCGATGATCTTCCAGGACGCCCTGTCCTCCCTCAACCCGGTTCTCTCCGTGGGCGACCAGCTCGGCGAGATGTTCGTCGTCCACCGGGGCATGTCGAAGAAGGACGCCCGCGCCAGGGCCGTCGAGCTGATGGACCGGGTCCGCATCCCGGCCGCCAAGGAGCGGGTCCGGGACTATCCGCACCAGTTCTCCGGCGGCATGCGCCAGCGCATCATGATCGCCATGGCGCTGGCCCTGGAGCCCGCGCTGATCATCGCCGACGAACCCACGACCGCGCTGGACGTCACCGTCCAGGCCCAGGTCATGGACCTGCTGGCCGAGCTGCAACGCGAACTGCGTATGGGTCTCGTCCTCATCACCCACGACCTCGGAGTCGTCGCGGACGTCGCCGACCGGATCGCCGTGATGTACGCGGGCCGGATCGTCGAGTCCGCCCCGGTCCACGACATCTACAAGGCCCCCGCCCACCCGTACACCCGCGGCCTGCTCGACTCGATCCCGAGGCTGGACCAGAAGGGCCAGGAGCTGTACGCGATCAAGGGCCTGCCGCCCAACCTGATGAACATCCCGCCCGGCTGCGCCTTCAACCCCCGCTGCCCGATGGCCCGCGACCTGTGCCGCACCGACGTACCCCCGCTGTACGACGTGGAACCGGCCGCCGGGATCCGGACGAGCGCCTGCCATTTCTGGAGGGAGTGCCTTGATGACCACGACCGCTGAGGCCGAGCCGATTCTGGAGGTCAGCGGCCTGGTCAAGCACTACCCGCTCACCCAGGGCATCCTCTTCAAGAAGCAGGTCGGCGCGGTGCGGGCCGTCGACGGCGTCGACTTCGCCCTGAGCCCGGGGGAGACCCTCGGCATCGTCGGCGAGTCAGGCTGCGGCAAATCGACGGTCGCCAAGATGCTGGTCAATCTGGAGCGGCCGACGGCCGGGTCGATCAAGTACAAGGGCGAGGACATCACCAAGCTCTCCGGCAAGGCCCTCAAGACCGTCCGCCGCAACATCCAGATGGTCTTCCAGGACCCGTACACCTCCCTCAACCCCCGGATGACCGTGGGCGACATCATCGGGGAGCCGTACGACATCCACCCCGAGGTCGCGCCCAAGGGCGACCGCCGGCGCCGGGTGCAGGAACTCCTCGACGTGGTCGGCCTCAACCCCGAGTACATCAACCGCTATCCGCACCAGTTCTCCGGCGGCCAGCGCCAGCGCATCGGCATCGCCCGGGGGTTGGCGCTGCGCCCCGAGATCATCGTCGCCGACGAACCCGTCTCCGCCCTCGACGTCTCCGTCCAGGCCCAGGTCATCAACCTGCTGGACCGGCTCCAGGGCGAGTTCGGACTGAGCTATGTCTTCATCGCGCACGACCTGTCGATCGTGCGGCACATCTCCGACCGGGTCGGGGTGATGTACCTCGGACGGATCGTGGAGATCGGCCGCGACGCCGAGATCTACGACCATCCGACGCATCCCTACACCCAGGCGCTGCTGTCCGCCGTGCCCGTCCCGGACCCGGAGGCCCGCGAGCACCGGGAGCGGATCATCCTCTTCGGCGATGTGCCCTCGCCGACCGACATCCCGTCCGGGTGCCGCTTCCGCACCCGCTGCTGGAAGGCCCAGGAGCGCTGCGCGCTGGAGGTCCCGCTCCTCGCGGTCCCGGCGGAGTTCCGGCTCACCACCGGCCCGGCGGCCCATGACTCGGCCTGCCACTTCGCGGAGGAGAAGCGGGTGGTGCCGGCGGACGGGTCGACGGACGATCATACGGATGGGGCGGAATAGGCGCACAAATGCGCACCAACCGCGTTAACACGCAGGCAACTTGACTGTCGCCGTTCCGATATACGGACGCGCGAATCTAAAACGCGTACGGCCGTGCGGGTGCCGTAAACGGGCCGGGGCTCGCCATGTAGCCCCGGCCCGTTGCCGTGCCTGTGCCCGTGCCGGTGCGGGTTGCCGGCTAGCTCGGCCCCAGTGAGCGCTTCAGGAAGTCCACCTGGAGCAGCAGCAGGTTCTCGGCGACCTGTTCCTGCGGGGTGATGTGGGTGACGCCGGAGAGCGGCAGCACCTCGTGCGGGCGGCCGGCCGCGAGGAGCGCGGAGGACAGCCGCAGGGCGTGGGCGAAGACCACGTTGTCGTCGGCGGTGCCGTGCACGATCATCAGCGGGCGGTGCGGCTCGGCGGGCGCGGACAGAGCGCCGTCCGCGATCAGCGAACTCCTCGCGTACGCCGCCGGAGCCTTCGCCGGATCGCCGAGGTACCGCTCGGTGTAGTGCGTGTCGTACAGCCGCCAGTCGGTGACCGGGGCGCCCGCGATGCCCGCGTGGAAGACGTCCGGGCGGCGCAGCACCGCGAGAGCCGCCAGCCAACCGCCGTACGACCAGCCGCGGATCGCCACCCGGGACAGGTCCAGCGGATGGGACTTCGCGAGGTCGTGCAGGGCGTCCACCTGGTCGTCCAGGGAGAGCGTGAAGTCGCCGTCGATCTCCTTCTCCCAGGCGGGGGAGCGGCCGGGGGTGCCGCGCCCGTCGGCGACCACCACCGCGAAGCCCTGGTCGGCGAACCACTGCGAGGTGAGGTGGGCGTTGTGGGCCGCGACCACCCGGGGGCCGTGCGGACCGCCGTAGGGGTCCATCAGGACGGGCAGGGGGGTGACCCCGTCGTAGTCACTCGGCATAAGCAGGGCGCACGGTACGCGGCGTGCGCCCCCCTGTGTAAACCGCACGCGCGGTGACATACCGGGATCCTCCGCGTAAGACGCCACGGTGGCCACGGACTTGCCGTCCCGCAGCACCCGCACCTGGGCGCCCGCCCGCTCCGGTACGGCCGATACGAGCACGGTCACGCCCCCGGCACGCACCGCCGAATGCACGCCGGGTTCCTGCGAGACGCGCTCCACCCCCAGCTCGTTCACCCGATAGACGTGGATCTCACCGATCTCCGGGGCGGCGGCCCGCTCACCGGCCGACGCGGAGACCAGGACATCGGCGTCGGACACGTCGAGCACCGCGCGGACATGCAACTGCGGGCCCGTCAGCGGGCGTTCGCCGACCGCCAGCACCCGCGCGCCGCCCTCGTCCGCGACACGCACGAGCTGCCCCGACGGACTCCAGGTGGGCACCCCGGGGAAAAGATCAAGCCAATGTGGATCTTCGTCGGCGTGCACCATCCGGGTCGCCCCCGAGTCCGGGTCCACGGCCAGGAACAGCTGGCTGAGCTGGTCCCGCGCCTGCACCAGGATCAGCGGGGCACCCGCCCCCGACCAGTGCACATGCGCCAGATACGGGTAGCGGACCCGGTCCCACACCACCTCCGTGCGGGTCCCGGAGAGGTCGATCACAAAGAGCCGTACATCCGCGTTGGCGGTCCCGGCGGCCGGATACGCGACCCGCTGCGGGTCCCTTTCCGGCTGTGCGGGGTCCGAGATCCACCAGCGGCGCACCGGCGTGTCGTCCACGCGCGTCACCAGCAGCCGGTCCGACTCCGGTGCCCACCAGAAACCACGGGAACGGCCCATCTCCTCGGCCGCGATGAACTCGGCCAGACCATGGGTGACGTTCTCCGGGCCCGCCTCGGTGAGCGCCAGGTCCGCGCCGCCCTCCGCCTCGACGACCCGCAGCGCGCCTCCGGCCACGTACGCGACATACCGGCCGTCGGGGGAGGGGCGGGGGTCGATCACCGGTCCGGGGACACGCAGTTCACGTGCCGTCCCGGCCCGCGGCTGGGCCAGGAAAAGCCGCCCTGACAAGGCGAAAGAGGCCAACTCCACGGTCGCGTCGGTGGCGTAGCCGACGATCCCGGCGCCGCCCTCGCGCAGGCGCTCACGGCGTGCGCGCTCCTCGGCCGACAACTCCTCCGAGGCGCCGGCGAGCAGCGCGCCCGGGTCGGCCGCCACCCGTTCCGTACCGTCCCGGAGGTCCAGCACCCAGAGCTTGTTGGCCCGCTCGGAGCCGGACGAGGACCGCAGAAACACCACGTGGGAACCGTCCGGCGCGACGGAGAACGCCCGTGGCGCGCCGAGGGTGAAACGTTGTGTCCGGGCGTGTCGGCGAGGAAAGGACTCGGGCTGGGTCGTCATGCTCCGACCATATTGGCCATGCGCCCCCTTGTGCGGCCGTGCGCCGATCGATGCGCGCGTATGGATAGTTATGATCACTACCGCTGGGTGGGTATGAACCTGCTGGCCGCTGTATGGATTCACAACTGCGTCACCCACGTCACCGGTTGACGACGGCCCCGCCGTCAGCCCTCGACAACTGCGACAACCGCTTCGCTCCCCAGGTCCCAGGGAACTTTTTGGAGGTGAGCCGCCGTGGCACTCTCGATTTCGGCGGTGGTGCTGCTGGCGATCATCGTCTTCATCCTGATCAAGAAGTCAGGGCTGAAGGCACCACACGCGATCATCTGCATCCTGCTCGGTTTCTACCTCGCCTCCTCGACCATCGCGCCGACGATCAGCGAGCTGACGACCAACATCGCGGGCATGATCGGCAGCATCAAGTTCTGAGAGCTCCGACGCCTCCGGCCGAGGTCCGGCCGTTCCTGTGAATGACCGCGCCCGGCACGGGCGCGGTCCGCGGGCCTCGTAGGGTGGGCCCCATGACGGATCTGCCCACCCGCCGACTGCTCCTGGTGCACGCGCACCCGGACGACGAGTCGATCAACAACGGCGCGACCATGGCCAAGTACGCGGCCGAGGGAGCGCGGGTGACGCTGGTGACCTGCACCCTCGGCGAGGAGGGCGAGGTCATCCCGTCCGCTCTCGCGCACCTCGCGCCCGACCGTGACGACACGCTCGGCCCGCACCGGGTGGCAGAGCTGGCCCGAGCCATGAAGGAACTCGGCGTCACCGACCACCGTTTCCTCGGCGGCCCCGGCCACTACCGCGACTCCGGGATGATGGGCGTCGAACAGAACGAGCGCCCCGGTGCCTTCTGGTCCGCCGACGTCGACGAGGCCGCCGCCCACCTGGTCCAGGTGATCCGCGAGGTCCGCCCCCAGGTCCTGGTCACCTACGACCCCAACGGCGGATACGGCCACCCCGACCACATCCAGGCCCACCGCGTCGCCATGCGCGCCGCCGGACTGACCGCCGACCCGGACTTCCGCCCCGACCTGGGCGCGCCCTGGGACATCGACAAGGTCTACTGGAACCGGGTGCCGCGCGGGGTGCTCCTGGAGGGCTTCGGCCGGCTCCGCCGCGACCTCGCCGAGCCCGGACGGCTGCCGTTCCGGCAGGCCGCGAGCGTCACCGATGTGCCGGGAGTGGTGGACGACCCCATCGTCACCACCGAGATCGACGGCACCGGCTTCGCGGCAGCGAAGGCCGCCGCGATGCGCGCGCACGCCACCCAGATCGAGGTCGCCGAGCCCTACTTCGCTCTCTCCAACAAACTCGCACAGCCCTTCCTGGCCACCGAGTACTACGAGTTGGTCCGTGGCAGACGTGAAGGGGGGATCCGGGAGAGCGACTTGTTCGAGGGGATTCCCGGTGATTCTTGCGAGGATCGGCAGACTTTCGGTGAACGGCAGAACGGAACGGCCCTGTGATGCGTACGCATGGGTATGACGAACGAGTGGTGCGCGCGCACGGCCGCCGAGAGGCGGGCCGGCGATGAACACGAGGGACCGGCCGACGGGCGGACAAGGCGGCGCGCTCGCCCAGCCGTTGTCGTTCCCCCCGCTGGGGCGGGCCGTCGCCCAGCTGGGGCTCTTCGTGCTGGGGGCGGTGGTCGGCGTGGCCGGCGGACTGCTCCAAGCGGCCTGGTTCCCGGGCGGGTTGCTGCTCGCGCTGCTGGCGGCGGCCGGGCTCTTCCTGGGCGGCGCGCGGGCGACGGGCGGCCGGGCGGGGGCCGTTGCGCCGGCCGTCGGCTGGATGATCTCCGTCGTCCTGCTGACGTCCACCCGGCCGGAGGGAGACTTCCTGTTCGGCGCGGGAGCCGGCTCCTATCTCTTCCTGCTCGGGGGCATGGCTGTTGCTGTGATGTGCGCCACCCTCGGGTGGGGGCGGCAACCGACCGGGCCCGATGCCCGACTTGGCAAGTGACGTACCACTTCGCCGCGGTACGCGGGTGCGGGTCCGGTGTGGGTTTCCCGTGCGGTCGTGGGATACGCGCCGGAAGTGGCCAGTATGGTGGTGCGCGCCGCCGAGCTGCCCGCTGAGTTGAGGTCGTGACGGGCGGCGGAGCAAACCGGGAGAACCTGCCTTGAGTCGTGAAACTGACACTTCGTCCTCCGGGGCCAATGGGCGCGGCAGCACCGCGTACCCGTCGGGGACACCGCCGTACGGCACGCCCATGGCCACCGAGGCCGGCGCCGACGCGGCCCGGTCGGGCGCGGGCGAGCGACCGGACGGACCCAGGACCGAGACCACGCTGACCACGCGGGTCCGGATCAACATCCCCGGCTCGCGTCCGATCCCGCCGGTCGTCGTCCGCAAGCCGGTCGGCGACGGCGAGGGCGCCGCGGACGACACCGGACCCGGCTCCGTGTCGGAGACCACCGGCACCACCGCCATGCCCGTGTTCACGGACACCCCGGCGCCCGCGCCGGAGCCCGCCGCGCCGGCCGACGACAAGCCCACCAGCGACTGGTTCGCGCCCCGCAAGGGCTCCACCCCGCCCCCCAAGGGCGCGGGCGGCGGCCCGAGCAACGGCGCCGGGTTCTCCACCGGCTCGATCCCCGGCCCCGGCACGGGCGGTACCGGCCCGCTGGCCGGCGGCCCCGGCGCACAGCCCGGTGGCCCGCGCCCCGGCGTGGGCGCCGGCTCCCGGCCCGGCGGTACGAACGGCGCCGGGCTCCCCGGAGCCACCGGCGGCCAGCCCGTCGCCCCCGGCCACGGCGGCGGCACCGGCTCCTTCGACGTCTCCGCCGCGCTCGCGGGCACCAAGCCCGAGCGCGACGACCTGCCGTACTTCTCCGACAACGGAAGCCGCCTCGGCGACCCGAACGGCCGCTCCGGCCCGGCGGGCCCCACCGGCGGCCCCGTCACCGGCGACAGCCCGCTCGGCCCGCCGCCCGGCCAGGGCGGTCCCGGTGGCCCCGGCTACCAGGGCAACCCCTTCGGTGGCCCCGAGGACTTCTCCGCGTCCGGTGCCTCCGGCGGCTACGCCCGCCCCGGCGGCGGCCTCAGCGACGACACCGCCGTCCTCACCCCGCAGCGGCAGGCCCCCGAACCGGGCACCCCGGGCTACGGCGGCTCCGGCCCCCTCGTCGACAACCCCTCCGGGCACACCCTGACCAGCGGTATCCCGGTCGTGCCCCCGGGCACCCAGGGCACACCGTTCGGCGCGGGCGGCCCCGACGGCGCGGTGCGCCACACCCCGCCGAAGCTGCCCGACCCCGGGCCGCCGCAGCAGAAGTCGGCCCCGGCGAAGAACACCAAGTCCGCCAAGCCGGCCAAGAAGAAGGGCCGCAGCAAGCTCGGCCTGCTCGTCGGCGGAGTGATCGTCCTCGGCGGCGGTGTCTACGGCGCCGGGCTGCTGATGAACCACTCCGACGTCCCCAAGGGCACCACCGTCCTCGGCGTCGACATCGGTGGCGGCACCCGTGACGAGGCCGTCAACAAGCTCGACGCGGCCTTCGGCAAGAGCACCACCGAGGCGCTGAAGCTCACCGTCGACGGCGAGACCGTCTCCCTCCGCCCCGACCAGGCCGGACTCCAGTTCGACAAGCAGGCCACGGTCAGCGCCGCCGCCGTCAGCGACTACAACCCCGTCTCGGTGATCGGCTCCCTCTTCGGCCAACAGCGGGTCGTCGCCCCCGTCATGCCCGTCGACGAGGAGAAGCTGGAGGCCGCCCTGCGGCGCGCGGCCGGCAGCTCGGGCTCGGCGAGCGACGGCACGATCAACTTCCAGTCAGGCAAGGCTGTTGCCGTGTATGGCAAGGCAGGCAAGGGCATCGACGTCGACCGGTCGACCGATGCGGTGGTCGACGCCTATCGGAAGCAGGTGGAGACAGGCACATCCACTCCGATAGAGCTGCCCACCATCACCCGGCAGCCAACGATCACGAACGCCGAGGTCGACCGGGTGATGAAGGAGCTCGCGGAGCCCGCGATGTCCGAACAGGTCACCATTCAGACGGACGCCGCGCACTCCATCCCGTTCGGCCCCCTGTCACTGCCGAAGATCCTCGGCTTCGAAGCTGTCGACGGCAAGCTTGTGGAGACGTACGACCTCAAGGCGCTCCAAGAGGCATACGGCACCACCTTCGACGGTGTGCAGATCACCACCGCGACTGGCAAACGCGATGTTGTGCCGCAAGACGTTGTTGCCGCACTGCGCAAGGCGCTGCGAGGCAAGACCGCGGCTGATCGCATCGGGGTCGTCGACACCAACCCGAGCTGACCTCTGCGACGCAAAAGGCCCGTCCCAAGGGACGGGCCTTCGTCGATTTCAACCGGTCACGGACGCGTGACGCAGTACAGGGCGACGTAGCCCCTGATTCCCTGGTAGTCGATAGCGATCCAGAAGTATCCGTTGGTGTGGCCGCAAGCGGTGTACGTCCCTCCTTCTGTGGAGGCGCCGCATTCAGCGCCCGCGTCCTTGGGGAAGAGCCCGAGAGAGGTCGCGCTGGTCGACTTCGACTGCCGGATTCGCACACTTTCCTTGGCGTGGCAGTTGATTGCCTGGACCGAGACTGTGCCTGACGATGCTGCCTGAGCTGGGGCGGCGAAGGTCAGGCCTGCCATGACGACTGCGGCGGTAGCGGCGCTGGCGAGGAGTTTGCGCATGATGGTTACACCCCCTTGAGACGGTTGAGCCCGGCGGTCGGACCGGGCAGTGATCAAGGTATCTATTTTGGCGTGCCCCTGCCATGCACTTCTTCCGTGTGGCCAGATACCGCAGTGGGGTGATCCGGGCGCGACATGACTTCTGTCATGCGGCAATTTGGACGTCCGACACTGCCGCCCGCACCCCCCTCCCGCCGACGATGGTCCCCATGACGACGACCACGACGACCACCACGACGACGGCCACCGGGCCCGCGGTGGTGGGGTTCGACAACGTGACGAAGGCGTACGGGGACGTGCGGGCCGTGGACGGTCTCACGCTCGCCCTGTACCCGGGGGAGACGGTGGCCCTGCTGGGCCCGAACGGGGCCGGCAAGTCCACCACCCTGGACCTGCTGCTCGGCCTCAAGAACGCCGACAGCGGCACCATCGACCTGTTCGGCACCGGCCCGCGCGAGGCGATCGTCGCCGGACGCGTGGGCGCCATGCTGCAGAGCGGCGGCCTGATGGACGAGGTCACGGTCGCCGAGCTGGTGCGGCTCGCCTGCGACCTGCACCCGAGGCCGTACCCGGTCTCCGACGTCCTCGCCCGCGCGGGCGTCACCCGGATCGCCGACCACAAGGTCCACAAGCTCTCCGGCGGCCAGGCCCAGCGGGTCCGCTTCGCCCTCGCCACGGCCGGCGACAGCGATCTGATCGTGCTGGACGAGCCCACCACCGGCATGGACGTCACCGCCCGCCAGGCCTTCTGGGCCACCATGCGCGAACAGGCCGACCAGGGTCGTACCGTCCTGTTCGCCACCCACTACCTCGAAGAGGCCGACGCCATCGCCGACCGCGTCCTCGTGCTGCACCGGGGCCGGCTGCTGGCCGACGGCACCGCGGCCGAGATCAAGGCCAGGGCGGGCGCCCGCAGGATCTCCTTCGACCTGCCCGACGGCCCGGTCGACGAGGCCCGGCTGCGCGGCCTGCCCTTCCTGGCCACCCTCACGCTGTCCCACAGCGGCTCCGCCGCGGGGTCCGGCCGTACCGTCCGCATCCAGTCCACCGACGCCGACGCGACCGTCCACGCCCTGTACGGCCTCGGCGTCTACCCCCGCAACCTCGAAGTCACCGGCCTCGGCCTGGAGCAGGCCTTCGTCGCGATCACCGCCGCCGAGGAGGCGAAGCAGCAGTCATGAACAGCCTCATCAAGCTGGAACTCACCCGCGCCCTGCGCAACCGCAAGTCCATGTTCTTCTCGGTGCTCTACCCGTCGCTGCTGTTCCTGCTGATCGCGGGCAGCGCGAGCGACACGGAGAAACTCGGCGACACCGGCCTGACCCTTCCGACCTACATGATGGTCTCCATGGCCTCCTTCGGCGCCCTCACGGCCGTCCTGATGGGCAACAGCGAACGCATCGCCAAGGAACGCGAGGGCGGCTGGGTACGGCAGCTGCGGCTGACGACACTGCCCGGACGCGGCTACGTCCTCGCCAAGACCGCGAGCGCCGCCGTGGTCAGCCTGCCGTCCATCGTGATCGTCTTCGTGGTGGCGGCCGTGGTGAAGGACGTACGCCTGGACGCCTGGCAGTGGCTCGCC
Source organism: Streptomyces phaeolivaceus (assembly GCF_009184865.1). Lineage (NCBI taxonomy): Bacteria > Bacillati > Actinomycetota > Actinomycetes > Kitasatosporales > Streptomycetaceae > Streptomyces > Streptomyces phaeolivaceus. The sequence goes on from NZ_CP045096.1 coordinate 7,056,292, forward strand.
CTCACCGGCGCGATCTGGGCCGGCAGCCTGGTCTTCGCCGCGCTCGGTGTCGCCATCGGCTACCTCGCCACCGGCGACGCGGTCCGCCCGATCACGATGATCGTCTACTTCGGCCTGTCGATGCTCGGCGGTCTGTGGATGCCGACGACGACGTTCCCCGAGTGGCTGCAGGACATCGCGAAATGGGTGCCCACGCACGCGTACGCGGCCCTGGGCCAGGCCATCGAACAGAGCCAGGCCCCGCACACCGAGGACCTCGTCATCCTCGCCGTCTCCTTCGTCCTGTTCGCGGGCGGCGCGGCCTGGCTCTACCGGAAGGACACGCTGAAGGCGTGAGCGGCGTCGGCATCGGGCAGCGCCCGCAGAACCGCAGGCAGAGGGCGATCAAGTTCCTCTGGACCGGGATCTGGCTCGCCTATCTGAGCGCCCCCGTCAGCGATCTGCTGCACGGGGGCCACAGCGACGGTGTCGTCGTCCTCGGCTGGATCGGCCTGGTGGCCTTCGTCGCCTGGTACTTCGCGCTGATCTTCCGCACCGGCCGCCGCGACACCACCCGCCTGGTGCTCGGCGCGCTCGCCGTCCTCGCCGCCCAGTCCTCGATCCTCGCCCTCAGCCTCGGCCGCGAGTGGCTCGTCCTCTTCGTCTACGTGTCGGTCGCGTCCGGCGCGGCCCTCCCGCTACGGCTCGCCCGCCTCACGATCCCGGCGGTCTCGGCCCTGCTCACCGCCATCGCCCTCGCCGTCCCGGGCGGCGGGGCCTATCTCGCCTCCCTGCTCCTCCCGGCCCTCCTCGGCGGCTTCTCCATGACCGGCGTCCGCGAACTCATCCGCACCACACGGGAACTGCGCGAGGCCAGGGCCACGGTCGCCCAGCTCGCCGCCAACGAGGAGCGCCTCCGCCTCGCCCGTGATCTGCACGACATCCTCGGCCACTCCCTCTCCCTGATCACCCTCAAGAGCGAGCTGGCGGGCCGGATGCTCCCCGGCCACCCCGAGAAGGCCGCCCAGCAGGTCGCCGACATCGAACAGGTCAGCCGCCAGGCCCTGGTCGACGTCCGTGAGGCCGTCACCGGCTACCGCCGCCCCCGCCTCGGCGCGGAACTCGCGGGCGCCCGCGACGCGTTGACGGCGGCCGGCATCACCGCCGAACTCCCCACCGACCCCGGCCCCGCCCTCGCCGACGCCCCCGAGGACAGCGAGTCCGCCCTCGCCTGGGCGCTGCGCGAGTCCGTCACCAACGTCGTACGGCACAGCGGCGCCCGCCGCTGCACGGTGGACCTCGTCCGCCGCCAGACCCTCGACGGCCCGATGCTCGAACTGACCGTGGACGACGACGGAAGGGGAGTTCCCGGCGGTCCGGCCGCCGGCGGCGACAGCCCCGGCAGCGGTCTCGCGGGCCTCACCGAGCGGCTGGCGAAGGTGGGCGGCGCCCTGGAGGCCGGTCCTCTGGAGACGGGCCCCCAGGGCGCCGCCCACCACGGCTTCCGTCTCGTCGCCAGGGCCCCCGCCACGCCCCGGGACCCGGACGTAGGATCCGGCGCATGACCCGCACGATCAAGGTCCTGCTCGCCGAGGACCAGTCGATGGTCCGCGAGGCCCTGGCCGCGCTGCTCGGCCTGGAGCCCGACATCGAGGTCGTGGCCCAGGCGGCCCGCGGCGACGAGGTCCTCGCCGCCGCCCGCGCCCACGACATCGACGTCGCCCTCCTCGACATCGAGATGCCGGGCGCGACCGGCATCGAGGCGGCGGCCCAGCTCCACAAGGCGCTCCCGGCGGTGAAACTGGTCGTCCTCACCACCTTCGGCCGCCCCGGCTACCTCCGCGGCGCCATGGAGGCCGGCGCCGACGCCTTCCTGGTCAAGGACGCCCCCGCCGCGCAACTCGCGGACGCCGTACGGCGGGTGCTGGCGGGCGAGCGGGTCATCGACCCCACGCTCGCGGCGGCGGCCCTGGCCGAGGGAGCGAACCCCCTGACCGACCGCGAACGCGAGGTCCTCCGCGCGGCGGCCGACGGCTCCACCAACGCCGAACTCGCCAAGTCCCTCCACCTCTCCCAGGGCACGGTCCGCAACTACCTGTCGACGGCGATCCAGAAACTGGCGGTCCGCAACAGAACGGAGGCGGTCAGCACGGCAAGGGAGAAGGGCTGGTTGTAGGGGCGGACGGTGGTGCGTGAGGGCGGACGGCTGTACTGGTGACCGAGTCCAGGTGCAGCAGAGTCAGGGGCGCGGGGAACCGCGCGACCAGCCACGACGAACCCGCACCCGCCAACGCACCACACTCCCAAGGCGAACAGGCGCCCTCAGTTCAACAGAGCCCGAGCCGCCCCCGCCTGCCGCCGCACCTTCTCCGCCGCCCCCGCGTCCACCCCACCCACCACCTCCGCGTACTCCTCCAACGCGACGGCCCCCCGCACATACTCCCCCCGCTGCACCAGCAACCGCGCCCACTCGTACCGCAACCGCGCAGGATGCGACGGCATCGCCAACGACAACTCCAGCGCCCACAACGCGACATCCGTCCGCTCCGGCCGCGCCGCCGCCCACGCCCGCACGTTGTTGAGGACGCGCACCACCACGTCCAGCGGATCGGCGGGGTTCAGCATCCCGGGCTCCAGCGGAGCCCCCGTCGCCCCCGCGACCAGCAACTCCGCGTCGCTCCCGGTCAGCACCCGCCCCCCGTCGAACGGATCGGCGAGCACCTGCTCCTCGGGCGGCCCGAACCCCACCACGAAGTGCCCCGGCAGCGCGACCCCGTACACGGGCGCCCCCGCCCGCCGGGCCACCTCCATCCACACCACCGACAGCAGGATCGGCAACCCCCGCCGCCGTGCGAGCACCTGGTGCAGCAGCGAGGACTCCAGCCGCTGGTAGTCCCCGGCGGAACCCCGGAACCCGCACCGCTCCCCGAGCAGTTCGGCCGCCGCGACGGCCCACGCGCGCGGGGCGCCGGGCCGGTACGGCATCAGCCCGGCGAGCCGGTCGAGTTCGATCCCGGCGGCGTCGAGGCCCGCGTCGTCCAGCGCGCCGTCGCCCGCCGCTCCCACCAGCAGACACAGCTCGGCCAGATCGGGCCGCTCGGCCCGTGCCTCCTCCGCGAACCGCCGCCGCACCTCGTCGGCCCGCTCCGCCCCGGGCGGACGCGGCCCCGGCCCGGCCGCGTGCTGCCCGCTCACGACGATCCGGCCGACCGGGAGCCGCCACCGGAACCCTCGACCACGCTCCCGGGCTCCCGATAGTGGTGGTACGAGTGATGCGCCGCGAACCCCATCCCCCCGTACAGGGCCCGCGCCCCCACGTTGTCCTCCTCCACCTGCAGCCAGCCGGCCGAGGCCCCCTCGTCCAGGGCCCGCCGGGCCAGCGCCGTCATCACGGTCGAGGCGAGCCCCTGCCGCCGCCGGGCCGGGTCGACCTCCACGGCCGAGAAGCCGGCCCACCGCCCGTCCACGACACACCGCCCGATGGCGGCGGGCCCTTCGCCCGCCGCGCCCGGCACGGTCGCGAACCACACCGAGGGCCCGCTCCCGAGCACCTTCAGGGCGACCTCGCCGAGCCCCTTGCGCTGATAGCGGCCGAGCCATGCCTCGTCCGCCGTCCGGGTCAGCTCCACCCCGGCCGCCTCCCGGTCCGCGAGCGGCGCGAGCGCCCCGATCCACAGCTCGGCCGTGACCTCACGGACCCAGCCGCGGTCCGCGACCTCGGCGCACAGCAGCTCCTGCGTGCCCTCGGCGCCCGTGGCGAGCTGGAGGAACGCGGGCAGCCCCCGGGCCGCGTACCAGCCGCGTACGGCCGTCAGCGCCTCGTCCAGCGGCAGGCCGGGGTCCCCGAGGGGCAGCACCGAGTTGGCGCGCCGGGTGAATCCGGCGGCGGCCCGCAGCTCCCACTCGCCGAGCCGCTCCCGCTCGACCGGCCGCCAGGCCCGCGCGGCGACATGCGCGAGTTCCGCGTACGAGGCGGCGGGACCGCGGCGCCGGGCGGGGGCGGCGGGCACGGTCTTCCCCGCCACCAGCGACGACTCCTCGATCCGTACCCGCTCCCCGTTCCGACGGGTGATCAGCAGGACACCGTCGTCCCATGATGTGAGAACACCAACCGTGTCGGTGAATTTCCCACCCCCGCCGGCGTCGTCGACGACGCGCCGCACGGAGACGCGTTTGCCCACGTCAGCGGCGGAGACACGGATCTCGAGACGTCCACCGGCAGAGATTTCCACAGGTCCGTCCACCCCTCCTGTTCGGATCATGCCCAGGAACGGAGATACTAGGTGCGGGCATCGACGACGCCGCGCTCCCGCGCGCCAGGCGGCGGAGCCTGAGGAGGCCCGCCGGCGCCCTATCGAGGAGGAACGACAGCGTGACCTACGTCATCGCGCAGCCTTGTGTCGACGTCAAGGACAAGGCGTGCATCGAGGAGTGCCCGGTCGACTGCATCTACGAGGGTCAGCGGTCCCTCTACATCCACCCGGATGAATGCGTCGACTGCGGTGCCTGCGAGCCGGTGTGCCCGGTCGAGGCGATCTTCTACGAGGACGACACCCCGGAGGAGTGGAAGGACTACTACAAGGCGAACGTCGAGTTCTTCGACGAGCTCGGCTCGCCCGGTGGTGCCAGCAAGCTCGGTCTGATCGAGCGTGACCACCCCTTCGTCGCCGGACTGCCGCCGCAGGCCTGAGAGCGACGCCGCGGGCCCGGGGCACGGCCCCTTCGCGGCCCGCATCCGCGCCGCCTCGGTCCCGTACGGCCCGATCACCATGATCGCCGTACGGGACCGGGGCGTTCGCCGTACGAGCGGTACGTACGAGAAAGTGAGCCAGATCCCGTGTCCGCAGTCAGCGACCGCCTTCCCACCTTCCCCTGGGACAAGCTGGAGCCGTACAAGGCGACGGCCGCCGCGCACCCCGGTGGCATCGTCGACCTCTCCGTCGGCACCCCGGTCGACCCGGTGCCCGACCTGATCCAGAAAGCGCTGGTGGCCGCGGCGGACTCGCCGGGCTATCCGACCGTCTGGGGCACCGTCGAGCAGCGCGACGCGATCACGGGCTGGCTGGAGCGCCGCCTCGGCGCCCGCGACGTCACCCACCACCACGTGCTGCCGATCGTCGGCTCCAAGGAACTCGTCGCCTGGCTCCCGACGCAGCTGGGCCTCGGCCCCGGCGACCGGGTCGCGTACCCGCGCCTGGCCTACCCGACCTACGAGGTCGGCGCCCGGCTCGCCCGCGCCGAGTACGAGGTCTACGACGACCCGACGGCCCTGGACCCGGCCGGCCTCAAGCTCCTCTGGCTGAACTCGCCGTCCAACCCCACGGGCAAGGTCCTCGCCAAGTCCGAGCTGACCCGGATCGTCGCCTGGGCCCGTGAGCACGGCGTGCTGCTCTTCTCCGACGAGTGCTATCTGGAGCTGGGCTGGGACGCCGACCCGGTCTCGGTCCTCCACCCTGACGTGAACGGCGGCTCGTACGAGGGCATCGTGGCCGTCCACTCCCTCTCCAAGCGCTCCAACCTGGCGGGCTACCGCGCGGCCTTCCTCGCGGGCGACCCGGCCGTCCTCGGCCCGCTCCTGCAGATCCGCAAGCACGGCGGCATGATGACCTCGGGGCCCACCCAGGCGGCGGTGGTCGCTGCCCTCGGGGACGACGCCCACGTCCAGGAGCAGCGCGCCCGTTACGCGGCCCGCCGCCGGGCCCTGCGCGAGGCGCTGGAGGCGCACGGCTTCCGCATCGAGCACAGCGAGGCGAGCCTCTACCTGTGGGCCACCCGGGGCGAGTCCTGCTGGACGACCGTCGCCCACCTCGCCAACCTGGGCATCCTCGTGGCCCCCGGCGACTTCTACGGCACGGCGGGCGACCACCACGTCCGCGTCGCCTTCACGGCGACGGACGAGCGGGTGGCGGCGGCGGTGGACCGCCTGGCCGGGGCGTAGCCGCGCACGCATGCCGAAGGGGCCCGGGTTCTCCCCGGGCCCCTTCGGCATGCGTGCGCGGCTGGATCAGGCTCAGCCGAGCGGGCTCTGGGCCGGCAGCTGACCGGTGGGCAGTCCGCCCTTGGTCGCCGTCTTGGTCGTGTCACCCAGAACCGTGCCGGCGGAACCGGCGGTCTCCCCGGCGGCCTTCTGCGCGACGGGCGTCGTCGTCTTGACGGCCTTCCCACCGGTCTTGCTCACGGCCGGCAGGGTCTGCTTGGCGGCCTTGCTTCCGGTGTCGCTCGCGACCCCGGTGACGTTCTGCGTCGCGCCGTCCACGGTGTTTCCGGCGTTCGCCCCGTCCACGGCGGACAGGCCGCTCAGGTTCGGGGCGGCCGGGAGTTCGGGCGCCGCGCTCGCGGAGCCGGCCGCACCGACCACGGAGGCCGCTCCCGCTGCGGTCAGCAGCGCGGCACGGGCGATCCGGCGGGTCAGGGGGAGGGACATGGTGCTCCTTAGACGGACTAGACGAAGAGGACGGTGAAGTGTCCGCCCGTGCCCGGGAGTTGAACCGCTCGTCGGAGTAGATCGTTCCGGGCTCGGACGCAGTGACTACCGCTCGAAGTCCGCGAAGGTTGCGGCGGCCCGACGTAAAGAGTTGGCAATGCGTCGCATCATCAAATGGGGATTCAGTCGGACAAACGCCGCCCGGTCCGACAGTCTGCGGAATCCTTACGGCCCTGTGCTCCCAAGGGATTCCGGCAGACGGGGGTGAGCGGGTGAGAACCCGCGCACCCCGTCCACTCGACGCGCCGCGCATACCCCGCACGGGTGAGCCGCGCGGCCTACTGTCCAGTGACGATTCGGACCTCGGCCGTGGAGGCCGGCACTCCCTCGGCCTTCCGCCATGCCCCGGCCCGGCCCTCGGCGACCCACTCCCGGCCCGCGTACGTGACGCGCTCGACGCCCAGCCGGGAGGAGTTGGCCACGGCCCAGTGCGCCAGCTCCCAGCCGCGCTGCCGGACCTGGCTCGCGTCCCCGGCGTCCTTGAGGGGAACGGTGACCGTGCCGGCGACGGGGGAGACGCTCGGAGTCGGCGTCGGGCTCGCCTGCGCGGAGGCGCCGTCCTCGGCGCTCACCACCGCCCCGGCCGCCTCGAACGCGTCGTCCCCGAAGTCCCGCGCGAGCGCGCCGCGCACGGCGTCCGGGCCGCCCGTGTAGGCGGTGCCGGTGCCGGTCGTGTCCCGGCGCCCCTCGCATGTCAGCGTGGCCGCCGACCGGCCGGTCAGCGCGGCGGCGAGCAGCGTGGCGTCGGGCTCGTGCTTGGCGTACGCCTCCGGGTAGCCGCTGCGCTGCACCCGCTGGGCGGCCACCGTCAGCGGCAGCTGCTCGTAGTCGGCGACCTTCACGAGATGCTCGTAGAACTCGCCCGCCGAGTACACCGGGTCCTGGATCTGCTGCTCGGTGCCCCAGCCCTGCGAGGGCCGCTGCTGGAAGAGGCCGAGGGAATCCCGGTCGCCGTGCGCGATGTTGCGCAGGCCCGACTCCTGGAGCGCGGTCGCCAGCGCGATCGTCACGGCCCGCTCGGGCAGTTCGCGCGAGGTGCCGACCGCCGAGATCGTCGCCGCGTTCGCCGCCTGCTCGGGCGTGAACTCGTACGTCGTCCCGTCGTCCGTCCCGGACACGACCACGCACCGCGGTGTGCCGTTCCCCCCGGTCAGATACTGCACGGTGAGATACGCCCCGATCGCGGCGAGCACGACGAAGGCCGCCATGAACTGCAGCACACGACGGCCGCGACGGCGAGGGCGGGGACCTGGGGGGAAGGGGTACGGCTCTGGCACGCGGTCCAAGGTACTGGAGAGTAATGGCCCACGTGCAGGACTTGTGAACACAGAGGCGGGAGACATCCGATCCACTCGCCGGGCGGCCTCGCCCCGGCGGCGCGTTAGGGTCGGGGACATGGCCGAGACCCCCATTGACCTCACGCTGGACGCCGCACGGCTGACCGCGCAGCTCGTCGACTTCCCCTCCGAGAGCGGCACCGAGAAGCCCCTCGCGGACGCGATCGAGACCGCCCTGCGCGCCCTGCCGCACCTCACGGTCGACCGGTACGGCAACAACATCGTCGCCCGCACCGACCTCGGCCGTGCCGAGCGCGTGATCCTGGCCGGCCACATCGACACCGTCCCCATCGCGGACAACGTCCCCTCCCGCCTCGACGAGGACGGCGTCCTGTGGGGCTGCGGCACCTGCGACATGAAGTCCGGCGTCGCGGTCCAGCTGCGCATCGCGGCCACCGTCCCGGCCCCCAACCGCGATCTGACGTTCGTCTTCTACGACAACGAGGAGGTCGCCGCCGACCTCAACGGCCTCAAGCATGTCTCCGAGGCCCATCCCGAGTGGCTGGAGGGCGACTTCGCGGTCCTCCTGGAGCCCACGGACGGCGAGGTCGAGGGCGGCTGCCAGGGCACCCTGCGGATGCTGCTGAGGACGAAGGGCGAGCGCGCCCACTCCGCCCGCGGCTGGATGGGCTCCAACGCCATCCACACGGCCGCCCCGATCCTGGCGAGGCTGGCGGCCTACGAGCCCCGCCACCCGGTGATCGACGGCCTGGAGTACCGCGAGGGCCTGAACGCGGTCGGCATCTCGGGCGGCGTCGCCGGCAACGTCATCCCGGACGCGTGCGTGGTGTCGGTCAACTTCCGCTACGCGCCCGACCGCACGGAGGACGAGGCCATCGCGCACGTCCTGGAGGTCTTCGCCGACTGCGGGGTCGAGGAGTTCACCATCGACGACCACAGCCCCGGCGCGCTGCCCGGCCTCTCCCACCCGGCGGCCCTGGCCTTCACCGAGGCCGTCGGCGGCACCGCCCGGCCCAAGTACGGCTGGACGGACGTCTCCCGCTTCAGCGCCCTCGGCGTCCCGGCCGTCAACTACGGCCCCGGCAACCCCCATTTGGCGCACCGGCGCGACGAACGGGTGGAGACGGCGAAGATCCTGACGGGCGAGGAACGCCTGAGGTCCTGGCTGATGTCATGAGCCGTCCCGGGCGGCGGATCGCGACGGATCGCGGCGGACACGCTCAGGTCCCCCGTCCGTAACCCGTATGGATCTACGCTGAGGTGAACCACCAGCACGGCGGAGGGAGCGGACATGGCGACCGGCAACCCCGAGGGCAAGAAGCAGCCACCGGAGGAGCAGCGGCTCGGACCGGTGCTGCGCAGACGCGGCCAGGTCCAGGCGAGCACCACGGACCAGCGGCTGCTGGACGCGGGCGGCCCCTCGGACTGGGTCCACACCGATCCCTGGCGGGTGCTGCGCATCCAGTCGGAGTTCATCGAGGGCTTCGGCACGCTCGCCGAACTGCCGCCCGCGATCAGCGTCTTCGGCTCCGCGCGCACCCCGGCCGACTCACCCGAGTACGAGGCGGGCGTCCGGCTCGGCCGCGGCCTGGTGGAGGCCGGCTTCGCCGTCATCACCGGCGGCGGCCCCGGGGCGATGGAGGCGGCCAACAAGGGCGCCCTGGAGGCGGGCGGCACCTCCGTCGGCCTCGGCATCGAGCTGCCCTTCGAACAGGGCCTCAACCCGTACGTCGACATCGGCCTCAACTTCCGCTACTTCTTCGTCCGGAAGATGATGTTCGTCAAGTACGCACAAGGGTTCGTGGTCCTGCCCGGCGGCCTAGGCACCCTCGACGAACTCTTCGAAGCCCTCACCCTCGTCCAGACCCAGAAGGTCACCCGCTTCCCCATCGTCCTCTTCGGCGAGTCCTACTGGAGCGGCCTGGTCGACTGGCTCACCCACACCCTCATCGCCCAGGGCAAGGCCTCGGAGAAGGACCTCTCCCTGTTCCACGTCACGGACGACGTGGACGAGGCGGTGGCCCTGGTGTCGAAGGAGGCGGGCAGGTAGTCCTCGGCTTCTCCCCGCGCCCCGTCAGGGGCGCGGGGGCGAGAAAGACCTAGGCGAGCCCCCGCCGCGCGACGGCGGGCCCCCGCCACCCCGCGATCGCCCCCACCATCTCCACCACCTGCCGAGTCTCCGCCACCTCATGCACCCGATACACCTGAGCCCCCAACCACACGGAGACCGCGGTCGTGGCCAACGTCCCCACCACCCGCTCCTTCACAGGCCGATCCAACGTCTCCCCCACGAAGTCCTTGTTGGACAACGACACCAACACCGGCCACCCGGTGGCGACCATCTCCCCCAACCGCCGAGTCGCCTCCAGACTGTGCCGCGTGTTCTTCCCGAAGTCGTGCCCCGGATCGATCATCACCGACTCCCGGGGCACCCCCAGCGAGACCGCCCGCTCGGCCAGCCCCACGGTCACCCGGAGAATGTCGGCCATCACATCGTCGTACTCGACCCGATGCGGCCGGGTCCGCGGCTCCGCCCCACCCGCGTGCGTACACACCAGCCCCACCCGATACCGCGCCGCCACCTCCGCGAGCCGCGGATCGACCCCGCCCCACGCGTCGTTGAGCACATCCGCCCCGGCCTCGCACACGGCCTCCCCGACCTCGTGCCGCCAGGTGTCGACGCTGATCACCACCTCGGGGAACCGCCGCCGCACCTCCGCGACGAACCCCACGGTCCGCCGCACCTCCTCCGCCGCGGTGACCTCCTCACCGGGCCCGGCCTTCACCCCGCCGATGTCGATGATGGCCGCGCCGTCCGCGACCGCCCGCTCCACGCGCGCGAGCGCCGGCTCGTCCCGGAAGGTGGCCCCCTGGTCGTAGAAGGAGTCCGGCGTCCGGTTCACGATCGCCATGATCACCGGCTCGTGCGGGCCGAATTCCCGCTTGCCCAGCCTGAGCATCCGCTGTGACCTCTCCCAGTACGTTCCATGGATCGGCGGCCTTGCCCGACCGCCTGCGACCTTAACTGTCAGACTCGCATGGCACGATCGGAGCCGAACACAGTCGAGGGGACCCAGCGATGTTCATGTTCTTGTTCCTGGTCGTCGCGCTCGCCGTCGTGGTCGCCGCGGTGACGCTGGCCGTCGTCGGCGGCGGCGACAACGCGGTGCTGCCGGAGGCCGAGGGCGAGCGGCTCCAGGATCCGCTGCCGGCGGACCGCCCGGTCAACCGCGCGGACGTCGAGGCGCTCCGCTTCCCGCTCGCCGTCCGCGGCTACCGCATGGTGGACGTGGACGACGCCCTCGGCCGCCTCAGCGCCGAGATCGCCGAGCGGGACGCCCGGATCGCCGACCTGGAGTCCGCGCTCGCGGGCGCCCGGGTGCCGCACGCGATCTCGCTGGACAAGCCGGAGGAGGGCGACCACCGATGAGCGACGGCACCGCCCTGGCCGGCGCCGACGGAGGCCTGCGCTGCCCATGGGCGCTGTCCACCGAGGACTACGTGGCGTACCACGACGAGGAGTGGGGCCGCCCGGTGCACGGCGACGACGCCCTGTACGAGCGGCTCTGCCTGGAGGCCTTCCAGTCCGGTCTCTCCTGGATCACCATCCTGCGCCGCCGCGAGGGCTTCCGCTCCGCCTTCGCCGACTTCAAGATCGCCTCGGTCGCGGTCTTCACGGAGGCCGACCAGGAGCGCCTGCTCGGCGACCCCGGGATCATCCGCAACCGCGCCAAGATCGAGGCGACGATCGCCAACGCCCGCGAGCTGACCACCTGGGCCCCGGGCGAACTGGACGAACTGATCTGGTCCCACGCCCCGGACCCGACGACCCGCCCGGCCCCCACCACGCTCACGGACGTCCCGGCGGTCACCCCCGAGTCCACCGCCCTGTCCAAGTCCCTCAAGAAGCGAGGCATCCGCTTCGTCGGCCCGACCACGGCGTACGCCCTGATGCAGGCGTGCGGCCTGGTGAACGACCACTTGGAGACATGCGTGGCGAGAAGCGCGCCCGTTTAGGAGGCTCCGGCCGTCACCGCCCCAAATACTTCGGCTCCTCCTTGTTCACGAAGGCCCGTACGGCGATCCGGTGGTCCTCCGAGGCCCCCGCCCGGGTCTGCAGCTCGTCCTCCTTCTCCAGCGTCTCCGCCAGCGTGTGGGAGAACCCGTACGCCACCGCCTCCTTGATCGCCGCGTACGCCACCGTCGGCCCCGAGGCCAGCATCCGCGCCACCTGCTCGGCGGCATCGTGCAGCGAGGCGGACGGCACGAGCCGGTTCGCGATGCCCAGCTCGTACGCCTCCTGGGCCTTGATGCTGCGCGGGAACAGCAGCAGATCGGCGGCCCGACCGGGGCCGATCACCCGCGGCAGCGTCCAGGACACCCCCGAGTCGGCGGTGAGCGCGACCCCGGCGAAGGAGGTGTTGAAGGAGGCCGTCTCCGCGACCACCCGGTAGTCGGCCGCGAGCGCGAACCCCAGGCCGGCGCCGGCCGCGACCCCGTTCACCCCGGCCACCACGGGCTTCGGCATCTCGGTGAGCGCCTTCACCACGGGGTTGTAGTGCTCCTTGACCGTGCTCATGACCTCGCCCGAGCCCTCGACCAGCAGCCCGATGTGCTCCTTCAGGTCCTGCCCCACACAGAACGCCCGGTCCCCGGCGGCGGTCAGCAGCACCGCCCGCACCGCGTCGTCCCCGGCGGCGGACTCCACGGCCTCCCGCAGGGCCACCTTCGTCGCGATGTTCAGCGCGTTCATCGCCTCGGGGCGGTTGAGCGTGATCGTCGCGAGTCCGTCGTGCACCTCGTAGAGCACGGTGTCGGCCATGGCGGTTCCCCTCCGGTGTCGCGGCTGGTGACGCAGCTGGTGACGTACTGGTCAGTACGCCTCTGTCACAGCACAGCATGGCGGAGTTCCCGGGTCCTGACCGGTGGCGGACGTGTGACCTGCGTCAAAGAATCACCAATGGCCGAGCGCCGACCCGGGACCGTGCGGCGGCGCAGTATCGCAGTCACATCGCCGAATTGGGTGGTTTTGCTCGCGCGCGTTGCCCAAGCGATGCCGACCGATGTTGGTCATCGGGTCATGAGATGCGGGATAATGGCCTGGAAGCAATGTGTTCGATGCCGGTGTCGCGTGTCCCCAGGTGGGCACGCGCCTGCCCTCCCGGGCCGTCGGCTTGGCGATGAGCTGGTTTCAGGAAGGGGTACGAGCATGGCGGCCATGAAGCCGCGGACGGGCGATGGCCCGCTCGAGGTGACCAAGGAGGGGCGGGGCATCGTCATGCGCGTTCCGCTCGAAGGCGGCGGGCGGCTCGTCGTCGAGCTGACCCCGGACGAGGCCGACGCCCTCGGCGACGCCCTCAAGAAGGTCGTCGGCTGACGCGCGTAGCGACCATACCCTTTCAGTTGCCCCGGCACCGCCGCACTCGGCGGTGCCGGGGCGCTGTTGTACCGGGGGTGGGACAGGGGGCCCGGACGGGCCCAAGAAGGGTGCCTCAGCGCTTGACCGCGCACAGCAGGCCGTCGCCCACCGGGAGCAGTGAGGGCACCAGCTCGGGGCTCTCCCGGACCGTGCGCAGCAGCTCCCGCAGCCGTATGACCTCGGTCGGCTGCGGGTTCGAGTCGACCGTGCGGCCACTGGCGAAGACACCCTCGAAGGCGACCAGGCCACCGGGTCTGAGCAGACGCAACGATTCAGCGAGGTAGTCGAGGGACTCCAGCCGGTCGCCGTCGCAGAACACCAGGTCGTAGCCGGCGTCCGCGAGCCGGGGCAGCACGTCCAGCGCGTGGCCCGGGATGAAGCGCGCGCGATTGCTGGCGAAGCCGGCCGCGCGGAACGCCTGCCGGGCGAACTGCTGGTGATCCGGCTCCGGGTCCACGGTGGTCAGCACCCCGTCCGGCCGCATACCGTGCAGCAGATGGATCCCGGAGACACCGGTCCCGGTCCCGATCTCCGCCACCGCCTTCGCGTCCACGGTGGCGGCGAGCACCCGCAGCGCGGCGCCCGTGCCGGGCGACACCGAGCGCAGCCCTGCTTCCCGGGCCCGTTCGCGGGCCCAGCGCAGCGCGTCGTCCTCGGCGACAAAGGCGTCGGCGAACGCCCAGCTCGTCAGCCGGTTGCCGGTAATGACCCTCTCCTTATGTCCCCGTGGTTGCCTGGGCGTGACTGTATCCGTTGCCGTCGGGAACCTGCTGATGGGACCGGTCGTTTAAAGGGATGAGTGAGTGACGGGGGCCGCGACGGGGGGCAGGGGATGGATCGGACCGGCGAGCAGGTGCGGGCATCGACGCAGGTGTCCACGCAGGTGCTGACCAAGCCTTATGAGCCGGATCGGCCATATGGGCCGGATCGGCGTACATCAATTTCTTATAAAACCGCTTATCCGGAGCTAACGGGCGAGGTGGCTATGGTAGGGGCTCCGCTGGACACCACCAGAGCCGACAGGGGAGGTGCGGCTGCGCCTGTGGATCGGGGAGGAGTGCTGCGGCGCTTTCTCGGATCGGCGGGCAGGCCGAAATCCGTGAACGACACCGCTGACCACAGCCACGCCGCCGTCGCACAGACCGCGACCTTCACCACGGACGCGCACGCACAGGCGTGGACTCCGCCCACCTGGGAGGAGATCGTCAGCACCCACAGCGGCCGTGTGTACCGGCTCGCCTACCGTCTGACCGGCAACCAGCACGACGCCGAGGACCTCACCCAGGAGGTCTTCGTCCGCGTCTTCCGCTCTCTGTCGACCTACACGCCCGGCACCTTCGAGGGCTGGCTGCACCGCATCACCACCAATCTCTTCCTGGACATGGTCCGGCGCAAGCAGCGCATCCGCTTCGACGCCCTCGGCGACGACGCGGCCGAGCGCCTGCCCAGCCGCGAACCCACCCCGCAGCAGATCTTCAACGACGCCCACTTCGACGCCGACGTCCAGCAGGCCCTCGACACCCTGGCGCCCGAGTTTCGCGCCGCCGTCGTCCTCTGTGACATCGAGGGCCTGTCGTACGAGGAGATCGCCGCGACCCTGGGCGTCAAGCTCGGCACGGTCCGGTCCCGGATCCACCGTGGCCGCTCGCAGCTCCGCAAGGCCCTCGCGCACCGCTCCCCGGAGGCTCGGGCCGAGCAGCGCCGCGGGTTCACGGTGCCGCGGGTGCCCGTGCTGGGAGGAGGGGGCGCGACCGCGTGAGTGGATCCCGTCCTACGCCTGCCGAGCAGCACCTGGGAGACCGTCTCTCCGCCCTGGTCGACGGAGAGCTCGGTCATGAGGCGCGTGACCGCGTCCTGGCACATCTCGCCACCTGCGCGAAGTGCAAGACCGAGGCGGACGAGCAGCGCCGCCTGAAGAACGTGTTCGCGGAGGTCGCCCCGCCACCTCCCTCCGAGAGCTTCCTGGCCAGGCTCCAGATGCTCCCGGCGGGCGGCGACGGCGACGGCGGCTCACCGCTGCCCGGTGGCTTCGGAGGAAGACTCGGGGGCACGGCCGGCGGGCCGGGTCTGCCCGTGGACCCCTCCGACTCCCGGGACCTCGCCGACTTCGGCGTCTTCGGACCCGGTGGCGACTCCTTCGGATACCTCCCGTCGGGACCACACGGCGGCGCGCTGACGCCGTCGGAGGGCCGCGGACTGCTCGGCGGCGGCCGAGGAGCGTCCGGCGGCCGTGGGTTCCTCGGTGACCGGGGCTTCCTGGGCGGGCGGGGCTTCCTGGGCGACCGCGGAATGCTGGGCGACCGTGGCTTCCTGGGCGGTGGCGGACGCGACCTCTCCGGCTCCGGGGACACGGACGACCGCGCCGACCGAGAGGAGAGAGCGGCCGACGACAGAGCCGACCGCGGGGTCACGGGCGACCGTGGCTTTCGGATCCATGACGTGAGCCGCCAGGAGGCCGAGCGCTCCGCCTCACGCGGCATGCGGTTCGCCTTCGTCGCGGCGGGCGCGGTCTCGCTGGCCGCGATCGCCCTCGGCGGCGTGACCAACGGGATGCCCGTCGAGACGGCGGACGCCCGGGGCGGTGCCGGCGCCGGCAGCAATGTCACCCCGCTGCGCACCCAGGCCTCGGGCACGGTTCCGCCCCCCGAGGCGCAGCGCCGCCGGGGATCCGTCGGGCCGCTGCTCGGACAGGGTCAGCAGTCCCTCGGCGAGGTGCCCGTCGCCCCGACGGAGATCTCCGCGCCCCTGCTGCCCGGGATCCCCGCGCCGACCGGTCAGAACCGCCGGGCGGTCCATCCGCTCACCGCGCCCGTGCTGGCCGGTGCCGCAGTGATGTCCCCGCTCATACGTCCGCTCACCGTCGCGCCTCCGCTGCAGCTGACCGACTGGTCCCCGGCACCCGAGCTGATCGGACCGGGCCTGCTGACGGCTCCCGACGCCACCTCGTCTCCCACACCCACCTCGCCCGTCCTCCGCTGACCCCGAGTTCTGCGCACCGGCCCGCGAACCTGGTTGAATCCAGAGTGGGCCGTGTCCGCTCGGGCCGCTTCCGGCCCGCGGCACTCGGCGAACGGTGGGCGGCGGGCCGGTCCTTGGGCGGGCCCTAGGTGTGGGGAGAACATGAACGAGGGGAAGCCCACGAAGGCGAAATGGTGGAGCCGCCCCCGAGCGCACGGCGCGGGGGACGGTACGGCGGGGGAACACCTCGGGGCGGCGGAAGCCGACGGACCGACGGGACCTCCCGGAGCCGCCGGGTTGCCCCCGAGTGCGGTTCGTGGCGAAAATCCCGACGGCGACTTCGAGTTGGAACGCCCGACGCCGGCCACCGGCGAGGCCGCCACCCGGACCGAGATCTACACCGACGCGGGCGCGGGCTCCGACGCGGGCTCCGAATCGGACTCGGACTCCGACTCGGACTCCGATTTCGAACTGGCCCGTCCCGTTGCCGAGGCTCCGCTCCGGTCCGGCCCCACGCCGTCCGCAGCCGCCGACGCGGACGCCGCCGTCGGCTTGGACGGCGACTTCGAACTGGAGCGACCGGCCGGGCCCAACGGCTCGTCCGCCGACACTGCTGTCGTCGATGCCCGGCCGGTGGGCGCGCAAGGTGCGTTGAGCGCCCCTGGAGCGCCCTCTGAGCGCCCCAAGCCGCTGCACGACCCCGATCCCTACGGCACCCCGCCGTACGGCGAGCCCGGCCCCTGGGCGCCCGCTCCGCCGGTCCAGCACCCGGCGACGACTCCCGCACACGGCACGCATGTCCGGGCGGCGACTCCCGCACACGGCACGCATGTCCGGGCGGCGACTCCCGCACACGGCGCGGACGCCCAGGCGGGTACACCGGCGCACGGCGTGCCCGTGACGGTGGGGGCGCCCACGGACGAGGGGGCGCACGCGCTGGGGCCCACGGCAGCGGGGGGCTCGGTGGCGGCGGGCTCGGCGGGCGGCGGAGCGCCTTCGGCTGCTGCCTCGGCTGTTGCCCCGACGTCCGCCGGAGCGCCTTCGGCGGCTGCCGCCGCGCACGCAGGGACCCCGGCCCAGGGCACCGCCGTACCGCCGACGACCCCGCAGCCGGCGGCGGTGGCCCAGCACCCGGAGGTGCCTGGGCCCGGCGTGGCCGCGTACTCCGAGACGGCCCGGCCGGCGGCGCCGTATCCCCACGCGCCCCAGCCTCCCGGGGCCTCCTACGCCTACCCGTCGCAGCCGGGCCCGCCGCCCTTCGGGGACTCGGCGCAGGCTGTGGCCCCTCCCTACGCGGGCGGGACGCATCCTGTACCGCCTCCTTTCGGGGACTCGGCCCACCCCGTGCCGCCTCCCTACGCGGGCGGGGGGCAGCCCGCGCGCGGTGTGCCGGGGGTGGCGCAAGGGCCCTGGCAGAACTACGACCCTTGGGCCGGGTCGGGGTCGTTGCAGCAGAACGGGGCGCGGCCACGTCGACGGAGCGGCCGGGTCCTGCTGGTGGGGGCCTTGCTGATCGCCGTCGTCGCCGGAGGCATCGGCGGAGCCGTGGGCGCGTATCTGGAGCGGAACGGCGGTGTCGGGGCGATCGAACTGCCGCAGACCAGCGACGGGGTGACGGACCGGGCGCCCGACAGCGTCGCCGGGATCGCCGCCAGCGCCCTGCCCAGCGTCGTGACCCTCCATGTCAGCGGGGACAGCGCACAGGGCACCGGCACCGGGTTCGTGCTCGACGAGCGCGGCCACATCCTCACCAACAACCATGTCGTCGACCCCGCCGGCACGAACGGCGACATATCTGTGACGTTCAGCGGCGGAGAGACCGCCGAGGCCACCATCGTCGGCCGGGACACGGGCTACGACCTGGCCGTCGTCAAGGTGTCCGGCGTCGGCGGACTCAAGCCGCTGCCCCTGGGCAACTCGGAGGAGGTCCAGGTCGGCGACCCGGTCGTCGCCATCGGCGCCCCCTTCGACCTGGCGAACACGGTCACCTCCGGCATCATCAGCGCCAAGGAACGGCCCATCACGGCCGGCGGTGAGAGCGGCGACGTCAGCGATGTGTCGTACGTGGACGCGCTGCAGACCGACGCGCCGATAAACCCCGGCAACTCCGGCGGCCCGCTGCTCGACGGCAAGGCCCGGGTGATCGGCATCAACAGCGCCATCCGCTCGGCCGGCAGCGGCTCCGAGTCGGACGGCGGGCAGGCCGGTTCGATCGGGCTGGGCTTCGCGATACCCATCAACCAGGGCAAGCGCGTCGCCGAGGAGCTGATCAACACCGGCAAGGCGACCCACCCGGTGATCGGTGTCACCCTCGACATGGACTACGCGGGCGACGGCGCCCGTATCGGCGACGAGGGTGACGGCGACGGCACCGGGGTGGCCTCGGGCGGCCCCGCCGACCGGGCGGGCATCCGCTCGGGCGACGTCATCACCGAGGTCGACGGCCAGCGTGTGCACTCCGGCGACGAACTGATCGTCAAGGTCCGCGCCCACCGCCCCGGCGACCGCCTGGAACTCACCCTCCTGCGCGACGGCAGGGAGCGGACGGTCACCCTCACCCTCGGCTCGTCCGGCGGCGCCTGACCGCCGGGCATCGGCCGCGACGGCGGGACGACGGAGGAGCCGTACTGACAGCAACTTCACAGGAGGGGGTCCCGCACCCCCTCCTGTCAGGCAAACAGCTGGGAAAACCCGTCGTTCGGGCATGGTCGGAAGGCGCCTGACGGTACCGGTTCCGCGGGATCGCCGGGTACCGTGGATCCGGCCCGGACCACGGAAGACCTGCCGAGGCCCGCGGATCGGGACCGAGGACATCGCAAGGAGCTTCAGGTGTTCAATGACATAGGTGCGCTCGAGGTGGTGACGCTCGTCGTCCTCGCCGTGCTCGTCTTCGGTCCGGACAAGCTCCCGAAGGTGATCCAGGACGTCACGCGGACCATCCGCAAGATCCGCGAGTTCTCGGACAGCGCCAAGGCGGACATCCGCAGCGAACTGGGCCCGGAGTTCAAGGACTTCGAGTTCGAGGACCTCAACCCCAAGACGTTCATCCGCAAGCAGCTGGACAACGACGAACTGGGGCTGAAGGAGATCCGCAACGGCTTCGACCTGAAGAAGGAGATGGCCGAGCTGACGGACGCGGTCCACGGCCGCGAGTCCGAGTCGTCGTCCTCGTCCTCCTCCTCGGCCGCCGCCATCGGCTCCGGCTCCGAGGCCGCCGCGTCCGGCCCGTCCGGCTCGTCCGGCGGAACCATCGACATGACCAAGAAGCCCGAGCAGGTCGAGCGTCCGCCGTACGACATGGACGCCACCTGAGGCGTACCCCCGGCCGCCGTGCGCCCGCCCGCCGCGCACCGGGCCGCCGGATGTCCGTCCACCGCCCGTAACGGCCTCCGGCCTGCCCTTCCGCGCCGTACGCCCGTGTGCCGCCGCGCCCCCGTACGTGATGCGATTCATACCGCCACGCACCCTCGTACGGCCCGAAGCCGCCCGTACGCCGTCCCACGCGCCGGGCGCTTTCCCTGCTGCTCGGAGAGCTGTGGCTATGCTGCCCAGTTGTTGTGCGGACCGCAGGAGAGCGAGCGACGACGCCCGAGGGGGGCGGGCGGCCGCTCCGGTCCGTCGAGAGCGAGGAGGCGTCCGGGCACATGGAGACGACGAGTCGGGTAGGCGCGCAGGCGTCGGCCGCGGAGGGTGGACAACAGCTCCCCTCCGCCCGTCGCACGGTCGACGGCTATCTGCTGGCGTCCTTCCCTTGGTACGGCCTCGACGAGGCCTTCACGGGGCCGCGCTGGCTGATGCAGGTCGGTACGTCGGCGGAAGGGGCCGTCGAGCACGGTTCGATCGGACACGGCGACGAGCCCTCGGTGCGCAACGAGTACACCGCCGGGTCGGACGACGAGGTCAAGGAGCGGTTCGCGGTCGTGGTGACCGTCGCGGAGAATCCGTCCCGCAGGAGCGCCGACGGTACGGGGCTGCTGGAAGCCACGTCGGTCTCCTCGGCGGCGTGGCTCGCCGGCGTGGGGCTGCTGTCCTTCACCTGGCCCGGTCAGTTGGACCACTCCCTGCGGGACGACTGGCTGGATCAGCAGACCGAGGCCGCGTGGGTGTTGGCCGACGATCTCGCCGGGGAGGACTGGTCGACGCTGTCCCTGCCCGTGGACGGGGTTCCCACGCCGTTCCACTACCGCGAGTCCGAGTTCGGCTGGGTGCTGGCCGGGTCGACCTCGGAGGGGGTGCATGTGGGGGCGTACGGGAGAGGGATGAGCGCGTACGGTCTCGGCTTCGCCGTGATCAAGGACATCGAGGGGTACGCGTAGGGCTTTGAAGGGCACCGTCGGGTTGTGCGGGGGTGCCCTTCAGCGCCGTAGGGCTTCGGTGGGTTTTGGGGGCTGCGGGTGCGTCGTGGTTGCTCGCGCGGTTCCCCGCGCCCCTTTGTGTGCGGCCCCAGGCTTCGGCAGGTGGCCCTAGAACTTGTTCCTCGGGGTGATTCCCAGGCTCATGCCCGACAGGCCCCTCTGACGGCCGCCCAGCTTGCCCGCGATGGCGCGCAGGGCGGCGCCGGCGGGGGAGTCGGGGTCGGAGAGGACGACCGGGCGGCCGTCGTCGCCGCCCTCGCGGAGGCGGACGTCGATGGGGATGGAGCCGAGGACCGGGACGGTGGCGCCGGTGGTGCGGGTGAGGCCGTCGGCGACGGACTGGCCGCCGCCGGTGCCGAAGACGTCCACCATCTCGTCGCAGTGCGGGCAGGGCAGGCCCGCCATGTTCTCGACCACGCCGACGATCTTCTGGTGGGTCTGCACGGCGATGGAACCGGCGCGCTCGGCGACCTCGGCCGCCGCCTGCTGAGGGGTCGTCACGACGAGGATCTCGGCGTTCGGGACCAGCTGCGCCACCGAGATCGCGATGTCGCCGGTGCCCGGCGGGAGGTCGAGGAGCAGCACGTCCAGGTCGCCCCAGTAGACGTCCGAGAGGAACTGCTGCAACGCCCGGTGCAGCATCGGGCCGCGCCAGACCACCGGGGTGTTGCCCGGGGTGAACATACCGATCGAGATGACCTTCACGCCGTTCGCGGACGGCGGCATGATCATGTTCTCGACCTGGGTGGGAAGGCCGTCGGCGCCCAGCATGCGGGGCACGGAGTGGCCGTAGATGTCGGCGTCGACGACGCCCACCTTCAGGCCGTCGGCGGCCATCGCCGCCGCCAGGTTCACCGTCACCGAGGACTTGCCGACGCCGCCCTTGCCGGAGGCGACGGCGTACACGCGCGTGAGGGAGCCCGGCTTGGCGAACGGGACCTCGCGCTCGGCCTGGCCGCCGCGCAGGGCGCCCGCCAGCTCCTTGCGCTGCTCGTCGCTCATGACGTCCAGTTCGACGTCGACGCGGGTGACGCCCTCGACGCGCGCGACCGCATCGGTCACGCGCTGGGTGATCGTGTCCCGCATGGGGCAGCCGGAGACCGTCAGGTACACGGCGACCGCGACCGCTCCGTCCGCACCGATCTCCACCGACTTGACCATCCCGAGTTCGGTGATGGGACGGTTGATCTCGGGGTCGTTCACCGTCGACAGTGCTTCACGCACCGCGTCTTCCGTAGCCATAGGACGATGGTACGGCGCCGCGCGGGGCCCCTGGGAGGCCCGTCAGCGGTCGCCCATGTCACGTCCGCGCGGCTGCTCCGGCGGGAATACGGTCCGGGTCCCGCGCGGCCCCTCCCCGTCGTGCTCGTGCAACTCCCTGACCAGGTCATGAAGCTCCGAGCGCAGCCAGTCGCGGGTGGCGACCTCGCCGAGCCCGATCCGCAGCGCGGCGATCTCCCTGGTCAGATACTCGGTGTCGGCGATCGACCGCTCGTTCTGCTTGCGGTCCTGTTCGAGGTTGACCCGGTCGCGGTCGTCCTGGCGGTTCTGCGCGAGCAGGATCAGCGGGGCGGCGTACGAGGCCTGGAGGGAGAGCATCAGGGTCAGGAAGATGAAGGGGTAGGTGTCGAAGCGCAGGTCGCGCGGGGCGGAGACGTTCCAGACCACCCAGAGGATGATGACGACGGTCATCCACACGAGGAACGTGCCGGTGCCCAGGAAGCGCGCGATCCGCTCCGAGAGCCGTCCGAAGGCCTCCGGGTCCCACTCGGGCAGGAACCTGGTCCGGCGCGGCAGCGGCTGGTCGAGCCGTGTACGCGGGCGGGCGGTTGCGCCGGTGGGCGTGCGTTCCCGCAGCGGCGCTCCGGACGACGACGCGCGCTCGCGCACGCCCGCGCTGGAGTGCGCCCGCTCACGCCCCGCGTTCCTCCCGTCCCGCCCGTCCCGCCCCTCGCGCCTGTCCCGCTCAGGAACCATCGAGGGCCCCCTCGTCCTCGACGAGACCGTCGTCCTCGTGCAGATGGAACTCCGTCTCCCGCCAGTCCTCGGGCAGCATGTGGTCCAGTACGTCGTCCACGGTCACCGCGCCCAGCAGCGAGCCGCTCTCGTCGACCACGGGCGCCGCGACCATGTCGTACGTCGCGAAGAACCCGGCGACGGCGCGCAGCGCGGCCTCCGGGTCCAGCGGCTGGAGATCGTCGTCGAGGATCGAGCCGACCAGGGTGTACGGCGGGTCCCGCAGCAGCCGCTGGAAGTGGACCGTGCCCAGGTACTTGCCGGTCGGGGTCTCGTCCGGCGGCCGGCACACGTACACCTGGGCGGCGAGCGCGGGGGACAGGTCGGCGTTGCGGACCCGGGCGAGCGCGTCGGCGACGGTCGCGTCCGGGCGCAGCACGATCGGCTCGGTGGTCATCAGACCGCCGGCGGTCTTCTCCTCGTACGCCATGAGCCGGCGTACGTCCGCCGCGTCGTCCGGCTGCATCAGCGTCAGCAGGCGCTCCTGCTCCTCCTCCGGCAGCTCGGCGAGGAGGTCGGCGGCGTCGTCCGGGTCCATGGCCTCCAGGACGTCGGCGGCCCGCTCCTCCTTGAGCTTGCCGAGGATCTCGATCTGGTCGTCCTCGGGCAGCTCCTCCAGGACGTCGGCGAGCCGGTCGTCGTCGAGGGCGGCGGCGACCTCGGCCCGGCGCTTGGGGGAGAGGTGGTGCAGCACGTTGGCGAGGTCGGCCGGGCGGAGCTGCTCGAAGGTCGCGAGGAGGTTCTCGGCGCCCTGCCCGTGCTCCTCCAGGGAGAACCCGGTGACCGCCGACCACTCCACGGTCAGCGTCTCGCCCTTGTGCCGCCGGAAGGCCCCGGCCTTCCCCTTCCGTACGAACACCCGGTCGATCTCCCAGTCCCGGCGGGCCGGCAGCTGCTGGACCGAGATGTCGCGGACGGACACCTCCTCGCCCGTCTCGACCAGGGTCACGCGCCGGTCCAGCAGTTCACCGATCACGAGGCGCTCGGTGGGCCGCTGTTCGAACCGGCGCACATTGAGGACACCGGTGGTGATGACCTGGCCGGACTCGATGCCGGTGACCCGGGTCATGGGCAGGAAGATCCGGCGGCGGGTGGAGAGTTCGACGACCAGACCCAGCAGCCGCGGCGGTTTGCGCCCCACCCGCAGGATGGCCACCAGATCGCGGACGCGGCCCACCTGGTCGCCGTTCGGGTCGAACACGGCGACGCCGGAGAGATGGGAGACGAAGATCCGGGGCGCCACCGCCGCCATGAGCCGCCCCTTTCCTTCCCGTCGCGAGGGGATTGTCCGCCGAGGAGGGCTTCAGGCTAGCCCGTCCCGATCGGATATGCCCTGGTGAGCGGTCCGGACGGACTGGCTCCGAGGTGTGCCGGAGGCCCCGGTACTCTGCGGTACGCCTGGACTCCCCACGAAGAGGTGCATCGCCTGTGACTGTGATTCCCCGTACCCGAAGGGCCGCACTGGTGAGCGCCGTCTGCACCCTCGTGGCGAGCGGGCTGGGGCTCACCGGATGCGGCGAGGACCCCAACGAGGGCACCAACGGGGTCGGCAAGCTGGAACCGGCGAAGATCCAGAGCACGACCAGGGCGGCGGCCACCGCGGCTGACACGGTCCGGCTGTCCGGGGCCGTGGTGAGCAACGGCAGGACCTACAAGCTGGACATGCGCCTGAAGGAGGACGGCGGCACCGGTTCGGTGACGTCCGAGGGGTCCACCTTCCGGCTGCTGAAGGTCGGCGAGCACCTCTTCCTCAAGGCCGACAAGGACTTCTGGGACCATCAGGACACGGGCAAGGGCTCGGCGGGGGACGAGGACTCCGAGGCAGCCGCCGCGGACAAGCTGGACGGCATGTATGTGAAGGTGCCGACCGGCGACCCGGCCTACAAGCGCTTCAGCGGCTTCACAGACAAGGACGTCCTCCTCAACAGCCTGCTCACCCTGCACGGCACGCTGTCCACCGACGGCCACCACGAGCAGTCCGGCACCCGCACCATCCGCATCACCGGTGACAAGGGCTCCGGCGGCACTCTCGACGTCTCCCTCGAAGGCACCCCCTACCCCCTGCGCCTGGTCCGGGCCGGCGACGCCGGAACCATCCTCCTCACCGACTGGGGCAAGGACTTCACCCTGGAGGAGCCGGACGACAAGTCGGTCGTGGACTACGGCAAGCAGCTGCCCACGTCGTAGCCGGTCCGCGTCTCTCGGCCCGCTCCACCGCGGCGACGGTCAGCCACGCCCGCAGCCGCGGTCAGCCACGCCTGCGGCGGCCGAAGAGCAGACGCGGCACCGCCGCCGGGATCGGCAGCCGGGTGGTCGCGGGCGTCGCTACCGGCGCCTCGGCCAGGTCGTCGTCCGGCAGGGGGAGGGTCGTCCCCGTCGGCTTCAGCCGGAGCACCCGGCACTCGCGGGCCCAGCGGGCCGGCATCGCCTCGCCGTCGGGGGCGTTGAGGCGCTTGCCCTTGAGTTCGGCCACGACGGCCTCCCACTCGGGGGAGTCGGGGGCCAGTTCGACGACATCGGCGGTCCAGCCGGCCAGCCGACCGCCCTTGTCCTTGCTGCGGACGGTCACCACCGCCGATCCCCCGTCGACCAGCCCCGGCAGCGGCTGCTCACCGGGACCGTCCCCGACCACACACGCCGCACCCTCGTGCCAGACGTGCCACAGGGCGCGTGACACGCCACCCTGCCCCCGCACCCAGACGAGCCCGGACTTCTTGGTGGCCTCCTCGACGAGGGCCTGATCGAACAGCGCGTCGGCGGTCGGCGCGTCGGCGCCCGGCGGGTCGGCGGTCATGGGGGCAGCCTAACCGCGCCCCCACGCCCCGCCCCGCCGGCCTACAGCCACCCGTTGCGCTTCAGCGTCCGGTGGATGCCGAGGCAGAGCGCGACCGTGACGCCGAGGACGACCGGGTAGCCGTACTTCCAGTGCGTCTCCGGCATGTAGTCGAAGTTCATGCCGTAGACGCCGCACACCATCGTCGGTACGGCGATGATGGCCGCCCATGACGTGATCTTGCGCATGTCCTCGTTCTGCGCGACGGAGGACTGCGCCAGGTTCGCCTGGAGGATCGAGTTGAGGAGTTCGTCGAAGCCGACGACCTGCTCCTGGACGCGGGCGAGGTGGTCGGCCACATCACGGAAGTACTTCTGGATGTCCGGGTCGATCAGCCGCATCGGCCGCTCGCTCAGCAGCTGCATGGGCCGCACCAGCGGCAGCACCGCGCGCTTGAACTCCATGACCTCGCGCTTGAGTTGGTAGATCCGGCCGGCGTCGGTGCCCCGGGGCGTGCCCTTGCGCCCGGGGGAGAACACCTCCGTCTCCACCTC
Organism: Streptomyces phaeolivaceus; assembly: GCF_009184865.1. Classification (NCBI taxonomy): domain Bacteria; kingdom Bacillati; phylum Actinomycetota; class Actinomycetes; order Kitasatosporales; family Streptomycetaceae; genus Streptomyces; species Streptomyces phaeolivaceus. The sequence goes on from NZ_CP045096.1 coordinate 7,082,128, forward strand.
GTCGATGTCGTCCTGCACGGCGTCCGCGACCGCCACGTATCCGTCGACGACATGGTCGGCGATGGCGTGCAGCACGGCCGAGGGGCCCTTGGCGAGCAACTCCGGGTCGTCCTGCAGCCGGTGACGCAGCGCCCGGAGCGAGCCCTGCCCGCCGTGCCGGACGGTGATGAAGAAGTCCCGTCCGGTGAAGCACATGACCTCGCCGGACTCCACGACCTCGCTGGTGGCGGTGAGTTCGTCGTGCTCGACGTAGTGGATGGTCTTGAAGACGGTGAACAGGGTGTCGTCGTAACGCTCCAGCTTCGGCCGCTGGTGCGCGTGCACCGCGTCCTCCACGGCCAGCGGGTGCAGCCCGAACTCGGCCGCGATACCGGCGAATTCGGCCTCCGACGGCTCGTGCAGGCCGATCCAGACGAAGCCACCGTCCCGGCGCACCTGACGGATCGCCTCGTGCGGGGTCAGATTGCGCTCGAACTCGACGCGGGCCCCGTCGCGGTAGACGGCGCAGTCCACGACGGCCGTCGCCGCCTCCGCCGGACGCGTGGCGTCGTACACGCCACCGTCCTTGCGCAGCGAAAGACGCGAGGGACGGGACGGGCGAACGGCGGCACGCAGGTTGTGGATCATCGACATGAGCAGGCTCCTTCGCAACGAAAGGCCGCCGACGACGGTTGGAACTACCCGGAATGGGGACGTTTTGACTGCGGATGTTTGGCACGTCCACAAAGCGGGGAGCACCGCACCGTCGCGGTGACAGCTTCGCGTGATTCAGATGCGCTTGATTCAGATCAAGACGGGAAAGAAGTGCTCTTCCGATGCGCGACGACCGACGAGCGGCACGACGCGAGTGAGGGTGGCAGCCAGCGGAGCGAGAACTACGGCTACGACAAGAGCTACGGAACTCGGCGCGCGGAAGAGCGGGTGGTACTGCCAGGCCGACTTCGGTCCATCGCAGCCCCACCTCCTCCGGCCGGTCCCCCGTGAGGGACGTTCCATACCCCATCCGGGGTTCCCCGTAGGGGAGTCAGTCTTCTCGGTCCGGGACGCGAAGGCTTGAGAAACACTTGAGAAGCCTTGAGTGCGAGGCTTCTGTGTGCTGCCCGCGTGCTGTCCCGACCGGCGCCCCAGACTAACAGTCGGCTGAAGTGTCAAGGCGCCCGTTTGCCGGTTCCTGACGAGTTCTATGCTCGGTTCATGGCTGATGTTCTTCCGTTGGTGGAGGCCCGTTTGCGCACCGCGCTGGGCGAACCGGACGCGCGCGCCGCGGTCACCTTCCTCGGCACGGACCGCTTCGAGGTGCTCCGTTTCACCGACGGCGACGTCGTCCGCTACGCCACGCTCGGCATGTCCGCCCAGCCGATGGCCGACCCCACCGCCGTCCTCGCCGACCCCGTCAAGGGTCCCCGCGCCGAGCTGGTCCTGTCCGTACGGCACGGCCTCGCCGACACCGACAAGGTGCTCCGCCCGCTCGCCGTGCTCGCCGCGTCACCGCAGGTCGAGGGCGTGATCGTGGCCCCCGGCGCCTCCCTCGACGTGGGCGGCCCGCTCTGGCCCGGCGCCCCCTTCACCTCCGTGCTCGTCGCCGAGTCCGGCGGCCTGGTCGAGGACCTGGAACTCGACGCCCCCGCCGATCCCGTACGGTTCCTGCCCCTCCTCCCGATGACCGCCAACGAGGCCGCCTGGAAGCGGGTGCACGGCGCCCAGGCCCTCCAGGAGCGCTGGCTCACCCAGGGGACCGACCTTCGCGATCCGGTGCGCGGGTCGGCTTCCCTGGGCTGACGGGACCGCTCCGATCCGACGTCCCCATGTGACGGACGGCACGCCGTACGTGACCGGGGGCGGCTCGACAGGTGGCCGAAAACCACCGCTTCCCTTGGCCGTGTGGGTAGTTGATCCCGTTGGTCGGTCCGACGGACCGTCCGCCGCCCGGAGACCGGCGTTCGTGCGCGGTTCGTGCGCGGAATGTGACGCGCTCACGCCGGACGGGTGATCGTCCTTGACGCGAGGAACCACGGGGAGGACCGTTGGGCCCTATGAGGGGCGAACCCAGTTGCCCGAAGTGTGGTGGCCGGGTCAGGGCTCCCGGCCTCTTTGCCGATTCCTGGCAGTGCGCCGCGCACGGGACGGTGCACCCGCTGCAGCCCGTGATCCCGCCCAGCGTCGAGGCCCTCAGCGTCGTGGTGCACCGCGCCAAGGTGCCCGTCTGGATGCCGTGGCCGCTGCCGGTGGGCTGGCTGTTCACGGGTGCCGCGTTCGCCGGGGACGACCGCAGCGGCGGACGCGCCACCGCCGTCGCCTGCTCCGGACCCGGCCCGCTCGGCGGCGTCGGAGAACTCGTCCTCATCGCGGAGGAGCTCGGCGTCGGCCTCGGCTCGCGGTACGCGGGCATCGACGGACCCGACCCCGGGCCGTATCTGAGCGTGGAGAAACCGCCCCAGGCGAAGGTGCTCGCCGCGGGCCGGCCGACACCGCTCTGGCATGTCACCGGCACACCGGACGACCGCGCGGTCTTCGCGGGGGAGGCGCTCGGCCTCTGGCTCTGGGCGATCGTCTGGCCCGAGCAGACGGGGCTGCTGATGTACGACGAACTCGTGCTGACGGATCTGCGGGACGCGGGCGCGGAGGTGGAGCTGCTGCCGTGCGGGGCGCTCTCACCGAGAATCCTGGAGCCGTAGGGCGCGTTGCTTGAAGAGCGGGCGCCTGACCTGAGGGGGCGGGGGTTCCGTGCTCGGGCGGCTGCGGGTTCGCCGTGGCTGGTCGCGCGGTTCCCCGCGCCCCTGGCGTGACTGCGCCCGGCCAGGTTGAGCGGCGCCCCTCCCCGGTACCTGTAGGGGGCACTCTGAGGTTTCGAGTGTGACAGGAGTAGCCCGGAAGGGCGCTACCCTTGAGCGTCCGCTTCCGTTTCTTCGTCTAGCGCGCCTGGAGTCCGAGTCGTGCGTATCGATCTGCACTGCCACTCCACGGCCTCCGACGGTACGGACACTCCCGCGGAGCTGGTGCGGAAGGCGGGCGCGGCCGGACTGGACGTCGTCGCGCTGACCGACCACGACACCACGCGCGGGCACGCCGAGGCGATCGCCGCGCTGCCGGAAGGGCTCACGCTGGTCACCGGCGCCGAGCTGTCGTGCCGCCTCGACGGCGTCAGCATGCATATGCTCGCCTACCTGTTCGACCCCGAGGAGCCCGACCTGCTCGCCGAGCGCGAACTGGTCCGGGACGACCGGGTGCCGCGGGCCCGGGGCATGATCGCCAAGCTGAACGACCTGGGCGTACCGGTGACCTGGGACCAGGTCGCGCGGATCGCCGGCGACGGTTCCGTGGGTCGCCCGCACGTGGCCACCGCCCTCGTCGAACTCGGCGTCGTACCGACCGTGGGCGACGCCTTCACCGAGCAGTGGCTCGCGGACGGCGGCCGAGCCTACGTCGAGAAGCACGAGACCGACCCCTTCGAGGCGATCCGGCTGATCAAGGGCGCCGGCGGTGTCGCCGTCTTCGCCCACCCCGCCGCCGCCAAGCGCGGCCGGACCGTGCCGGAGTCCGCGATCGCCGAGCTGGCCGCCGCCGGGCTCGACGGCATCGAGGTCGACCACATGGAGCACGACCCGGCGACCCGGGCACGGCTGCGCGGCCTCGCGAAGGAACTGGGGCTGCTCACCACGGGCTCCTCCGACTACCACGGCAGCCGCAAGACCTGCGTGCTCGGCGAGTACACGACCGACCCCGAGGTGTACGGGGAGATCACGCGCCGGGCCACCGGAGCGTTTCCCGTCCCGGGGGCGGGCGGGGTTCGCTAGCCGATCCCCCGGTTTCGTACGGCACCCGGCGGCTGCCGGCTGTGCCCACCCGTTCCGCCCGCGGAACGATTGCCCACAGTGGTTCTGGACCGTGGGCTGCCCACTCTCTTTCGCTCTTCACTCCCGCAAGGCACCCCTGTGTTCGATCTCGCCGTCTTCGGTTCCCTCTTTCTCACCCTCTTCGTGATCATGGATCCCCCGGGGATCACGCCGATCTTCCTCGGGCTCACCGCCGGGCGGCCCGCGCGCACCCAGAAGCGGATGGCCTTCCAGGCCGTATGCGTGGCCGGTGGTGTGATCACCGTCTTCGGGCTGCTCGGGCATCAGATCCTGGCCCATCTGCATGTGTCCGTACCGGCGCTGATGATCGCGGGCGGGCTGCTGCTTCTGCTGATCGCGCTGGATCTGCTGACCGGCAAGTCGGACGAGCCCACGCAGACGAAGGACGTGAACGTCGCCCTCGTCCCGCTGGGCATGCCGCTGCTGGCCGGCCCCGGGGCGATCGTGTCCGTGATCCTCGCGGTGCAGAAGGCGGACGGCGTGGCCGGTCAGGTGTCCGTGTGGGCCGCGATCCTGGCCATCCACGTCGTGCTGTGGCTGACCATGCGGTACTCGCTGCTGATCATCCGCGTCATCAAGGACGGCGGTGTGGTCCTGGTGACCCGGCTCGCGGGCATGATGCTCTCCGCGATCGCCGTCCAGCAGATCATCAACGGTGTCACCCAGGTCGTCCGAGCCGCCTAGCTCACCCGGACATCCGGCTCACCCGGACGTAACAGAGCCCCGTACGGCATCGATGCCGTACGGGGCTCTGAAGTGTGAACGGATCCGCGTACTACGAGGCGGTCACGTCGGCCGGGCGGATCCAGAGGCGCTGCCCGATGGCGGCGGCCTGCTGCACGATCCGGTTGACGGAGGCGGCATCCACGACGGTGCTGTCCACGGGCGTGCCGCTGACATCGTCGAGTCGCAGGATTTCGAAGCGCAAGGGCTTCTCCCTTCGTCTGGTCATCCTCCTGAGGAGAACTACTGGTGCTGGTTCACGGGTCATCGGTGCCCGTGTTCCATACGGAGTCAACGGTATGCGTGTTACAAACATTCCTTACGCTAAGGAAAATTTTCGAGAAGCTAATTACTAGCTGGTAAGTGGTGTGGGGGGTATGTCTACCCGCAGGCAAGAAGACTGATTGGGACCGGTTGTGTTCGCAGCGTGACCGCCGGGACAATGGAAGCAATGAACGACGACCTCACGGCGCTCGGCGCCCGCATCGACCGTACGAACGAGCTGCTGCACCGCATGCTCGCCGAGGTGGCGAAGACACCCTCGACACACGCGATCTTCGTCGATGCGGGCTATCTGTACGCGGCCGCGGGGCGGCTCGTCGCCGGAACGGAGGACCGGCGGTCCTTCGACCTGGACGCGGAGGGACTGATCGACGCCCTGATCGACAAGGCGCGCACGATCTTCGCGGACAGCCGGCTGCTGAGGGTCTACTGGTACGACGGGGCCCGCCGCCGCATCCACACGGCGGAGCAGCAGTCGATCGCCGAGCTGCCGGACGTGAAGGTGCGGCTCGGCAACCTCAACGCCAACAACCAGCAGAAGGGCGTCGACTCCCTCATCCGCACCGATCTGGAGTCGCTGGCCCGGCATCGCGCGATCAGCGACGCGGCCCTCATCGGCGGCGACGAGGACCTGGTCTCGGCGGTCGAGGCCGCGCAGGGGTACGGGGCGCGGGTCCATCTGTGGGGCATCGAGGCGCCCGAGGGCCGCAACCAGGCGGAGCCGCTGCTGTGGGAGGTCGACAGCCAGCGGACCTTCGACCTGGACTTCTTCAAGCCGTATGTGTCACGGCGGACCGCCGCCACCTACGACGCCCCCACCGGCGCCCGCCCCACCCGCGAGGACGTCCGCTTCGTAGGCGCCCAGATCGCCGCGAAGTGGCTCGCCTCCCGGGGCCGGGAGACCTTGCAGGAACTGCTCCACGGCCACCCGTACCTGCCCGGCTCGGTCGACCAGGACCTGCTCGTCGAGGCGGAGGGGCTGCTCCAGTACTCGCTGCGCGGGCAGGCGGACCTCAGACGGGCACTGCGGGACGGCTTCTGGGAGCACTTGCGGGCGCAGTACTAGGGGCTCGCCCTGCCCGGCTGCTGGGCTCAGCGGGTGGTGATCCCGTCCCAGAATCCGATGAGGGCGTCCGCCGTCGCCTTCGGCTGATCGGTGTTGGGGGAGTGCTCGGCGTCGCGGACGACGGTGCGACGGGCGTTCAGCCGTACGGCCATGTCGTCGAGGAGCGGGATCGGCCAGGTGTCGTCGCGTTCGCCGGACAGGACGTGCTGGGGCAGGTCCACGGCGGCGAGTTCGGCGACGCGGTCGGGTTCCGAGCAGAGCTGGCGGCCCGTGGCGATCAGTTGGGCGGGGCTGGTGGCGAGCCAGCGGCGGCGCAGGTCGTCGCGGTCGTCCAGCCCTTCGTCGAGGGCGCCCGTCTCGGTCTCCTCGGGCTCCGGCGCGTCCATCGCCTGGATGGCGTCCCACACCTGCGCCATGTCCATCACGGCGAGGGCGTCCCGCAACAGCTTCACGCGCTCCTGCTGGCCGGCCGAGATCTGGGCGGGCCCCGAGGCCATGAGGGTGAGCGAGGCGAAGGGGGAGGCGTCCAGCAGCAGGGCGGCGCGGGAGATCTGGCCGCCGAGGGAGTGACCGACGAGATGCAGCGGACCACCGTCGCTCACGGCCTCCGCCTGGGCGAGCAGATCCTTTGCCAACTCGGCCTGTGCGTAAGGCGCTTCGTCGTCCTCCGCCCCCGGGCTCTCGTACTGCCCCCGCCCGTCCACCGCCACCGACCGATAGCCCGCCTCCGCCAACGGCTCGTGCAACGCGATGAAGTCCTCCTTGCTCCCGGTGAACCCCGGCACGAGCAGGACGGTCCCCTTCACCGCCGTGCCCGCCTCGATCACGGCGAACTCCCCGCGGGGGGTACGCAGACGATGTGCACGGGCGCCGGGCGGCGGTGTGAAGGTAGGGGGACGACTCATGGGTGGAGGGTAACCGGCCACGGCCCCGGACGACCGTCCCACCCCTGCGTCCGGGTGGGGCGCGCTTTCGGGTGCGGGTCCGGTGGGGCTTCTCGCGCAGTTCCCCGCGCCCCTCAAGGGCCTCCGGCCCTTGGGCGCAGACCGGCCCTTCGGCCCGAAGAGCACGGGGCGCAGCCCCGGCTCTTCAGGGGCGCGGGGAACTGCGCGACCAGCCCCCACCGGACCCGCACCCGAAAGCGCACCCCCCGCGCGGAGCGCGAAAGCGGGTCGAAGGGCGCAGCCCCTGGGGATGGGATGGGACGGGTAGGGGCGGCGGAAGCGAGAAGCCCTGGAAACGCCGAAGGCCCGGCCCCCCGAAGGGAAACCGGACCTTCTACTCGGCAGCTACGGCAGAACCGCCTCAGCCCTCCGTGCCCTCCACGGCGGCCACAGCCTTCCGCACACGCCGCCGAGGCGCCGGAGCCTCAGCCCCACCGTCCTCGACGACAGCCGGAGCCGCGGCCTTCCGCGTACGACGAGGCTTAGTGGCCTGCTCCTCCGTAGGCTGAGCAGGAACCACCCCCTCACCCGTCGCGGTCACGGTCGCCGCGGCCTTCCGCGTACGACGACGCGGCGCAGGAGCCTCGACCTCGACGCCGGCCTCGTCCACGGCAACGGCGGCTTCGGCCACCTTGCGTGTACGACGCCGGGGCTTGGCCGGTGCCTCCTCGGCAACGGCTTCCTCGACCACGGTCTCGACGGGCGCGGTCTCGACGGGCGCCGCGACCTTACGCGTACGGCGGCGCGGCGCGGCGGCAACCTCGGCGGTCGCCCCCTCGGCCGTGTCGACCGCGGCCACGGCGGCCTCCGCGGTCTTGCGGGTCCGACGACGCGGCGCGGGCGCGGCCTCCTCGGCGACAGCCTCCACCACGCTCTCGGCGGCCTCCGCCACACTCTTGCGAGCCCGACGGCGCGTCTTGGGCGCCTCGACGGCGTCGACGGCGGCCTCGGCCGCACCGTCCGTCGTCTCGACGACGGCCTCGGCGCTCTCCGCGGCCTTCCGGGTCCGGCGCCGGGGCTTGGCCGGTGCCTCCTCGGCCACGGCCTCCTCGACCACGGTCTCGACGGGCGCGGCCGCGACGGGCGCCGCGACCTTCCGCGTACGACGACGCGGCTTGGCCGGAGCCTCGGCGGTGTCGAGCGAGGCTTCCGCGCTCGGCGCCACCTCGGCGACGGCGGCAGCCTCGACGGCTTCCACGGCCGCCGCGGCGTCCACGGACTTGCGGGTCCGACGGCGACGCGGCTTCGGCGCCTCCTCGGCCGACTCGACGGGCGTACCCGCAGTCGTACCGGCGACGGTCCCGACCACGGCCTCGGCCCGCTCGATCGGCGTGCTCTCGACCGTCTCGGCAGTCTCGGCCGTCTCGACAGCGGCCTCGGCGGCGGGGTTCGCCCCGACCCGGGTGCGACGACGACGGCGAGGCGTACGGGGCTCGGACTCGACCGAGTCGCCACCCGGCGTCTGCACGGACGGCGCGGACGCGGGCGCCGACGGCTCGGTGACCGTCGCGGCTTCCGGGGCGACGCCGTCGAGCGTGGCGCCACCGCGCGTACGGCGGCGACGACGCGGCGTACGCGCCGGGCGCTCACGCTCACGCTCGCGCTCGGCGGCGGGCGCCGGGCCGGAGGAACGGCCGCCACGACCGCGCGGACCGCGCCCGCCCGGCTCGCCGAGGTCTTCCAGCTCCTCGGCCTCCAGACCGGCCCGGGTGCGCTCGGAGCGCGGCAGGACACCCTTGGTGCCCGCCGGGATGCTCAGCTCCTCGAAGAGGTGCGGGGAGGTGGAGTACGTCTCCGGCGGGTCGTTGAACCCGAGGTCCAGCGCCTTGTTGATGAGCTGCCAGCGCGGGATGTCGTCCCAGTCGACGAGGGTGATCGCGATGCCCTTGGCACCCGCGCGGCCCGTACGGCCGATGCGGTGCAGGTACGTCTTCTCGTCCTCGGGGGACTGGTAGTTGATGACGTGGGTGACACCCTCGACATCGATGCCTCGGGCGGCGACGTCGGTGCAGACGAGGACGTCCACCTTGCCGTTGCGGAAGGCGCGCAGCGCCTGCTCGCGGGCGCCCTGGCCGAGGTCGCCGTGGACCGCGCCGGAGGCGAAGCCCCGCTGCTTGAGCTGGTCGGCGAGGTCGGCGGCGGTGCGCTTGGTACGGCAGAAGACCATGGCCAGTCCCCGGCCGTCGGCCTGCAGTATGCGCGCGACCAGCTCGGGCTTGTCCATGTTGTGCGCGCGGTAGATGTGCTGCGAGGTGTTGCGGACCGTCGCGCCCTCGTCGTCCGGGGCCGTGGCACGGATGTGCGTCGGCTGGGACATGTAACGGCGGGCGAGACCGATGACCGCGCCCGGCATGGTCGCCGAGAACAGCATCGTCTGGCGGCGGGCCGGAAGCATGTTGATGATCTTCTCGACGTCGGGCAGGAAGCCCAGGTCGAGCATCTCGTCGGCCTCGTCGAGGACCAGGCACTTGACGTGCTTCAGGTTCAGCTTCTTCTGGCCCGCGAGGTCGAGGAGCCGCCCGGGGGTGCCGATGACGACGTCCACGCCCTTCTTGAGGGCCTCGACCTGGGGCTCGTAGGCACGGCCGCCGTAGATGGCGGTGACGCGGACGTTGCGCACCTTGCCGGCGGTCAGCAGGTCGTTGGTGACCTGGGTGCACAGCTCTCGGGTCGGGACGACGACGAGCGCCTGCGGGGAGTCGACCAGGTCCTCTGGCTTGGCACGCCCGGCCTCGACATCGGCGGGGACGACCACGCGCTCGAGCAGCGGGAGGCCGAAGCCCAGCGTCTTGCCGGTACCGGTCTTGGCCTGGCCGATGACGTCGGTGCCGGTGAGGGCGACCGGGAGGGTCATCTCCTGGATGGGGAAGGGGTTGACGATGCCGACGGCCTCAAGGGCCTCGGCCGTCTCGGGAAAGATCCCGAGATCTCGGAAAGTCGTAGTCAGGGTGCTGCCTCTTCTGTGTACGCGGTGTGAGGCGAGCGCGGGGGTCGTGTCGGACCGTGCCGGGGACGTCGGCCGCCTCACGGGCGGGCCGTGTGGCACGGGACCACTGCCGACGCTCTAGCGCTCATACCGCTGAGGGGTTCCCTCCGGACGCCGTACGCGGAGTGCCGTACGGAAAAGGAGGGCTGTCGGGTCGGAGCCGATCGGGCCACCGACCGGGCATCCTCATGCGTGCGGCCTGTCGAGATACGGTCGAGCGATCGAACTACGTCCGAACTATGTCGACGTACCAGCAGGCGCATTACCACCATACCCCGGAATCGCGCATATGCGATGGCCGATTTGGTCACGTAGTCGTCGTCACATCGAATCACGCGCCGATTCGTGCGCCGGGGGCGCACTGCGTGACCAGGCCCTTCCGCGTTGCGCGAAGCGGGCTATTGTGCGCTTCATGACCACGTCTGACAAGCCTGAGAACGCCACCGGCGGCGAGTCCGCCGCCGACGACACCGCCGAGGTCACCGGGATCGCCGCCCAGGACTGGGACCGGGCCTCCGCCGACCCGCAGTACCGCGCGGCGGTGGTGGATCTGCTGGGGGCGCTGGCGTACGGGGAGCTGGCGGCGTTCGAACGGCTCGCGGAGGACGCGAAGCTGGCGCCGACCCTCGTCGACAAGGCGGAGCTGGCGAAGATGGCGGCGGCCGAGTTCCACCACTTCGAGAGGCTCGCCGGTCGGCTCACCGAGATCGGCGAGGAGCCGACGCGGGCCATGGAGCCGTTCGTCGACGCGCTCGACGGCTTCCACAAGCAGACCGCGCCGTCGGACTGGTTGGAGGGACTCGTCAAGGCGTATGTCGGCGACTCGATCGCCAGCGACTTCTACCGAGAGGTCGCGGCGCACCTCGACTCGGACACCCGCGGGCTGGTGCTCGCCGTGCTCGACGACACGGGGCACGCCGGGTTCGCCGTGGAGAAGGTGCGTGCCGCGATCGACGAGGACCCGCGCGTGGGCGGCCGACTGGCGCTGTGGGCGCGGCGGTTGATGGGGGAGGCGCTGTCGCAGTCGCAGCGGGTGGTGGCCGACCGGGACGCCCTGTCCACGATGCTCGTGGGCGGTGTCGCCGACGGCTTCGATCTGGCCGAGGTGGGGCGGATGTTCTCGCGGATCACCGAGGCGCACACCAAGCGGATGGCCGCGCTGGGCCTCGCGGCGTGAGCGGGGGCTCCTATGCCCTGTCGTTTGGATCACGCCGGCTTCGGGCCACGGTGCCTGGTGACCGCCGGTGAGCGGGGCCTGGTGCGTGCGGCTGCAAGGCGGAGGAGGGCGTCGACGCGGAGCGTCGGCGACTGACGACAACGCGGCAGATGCGCGTGCCACGCCCCGCGGCCCAGGCGTGAGCCAAACGACAGGCCCTAGTACTGCAACCGCATCTGCGGGTTGTGGCCTCGGCGTTTGTAGTGGGAGCGGCGGGCACGGGCCTGGCTGCGTCGTCGGAAGCGTGACCAGTGCAGATGATGGTCGTTGCTGTGGTGGCGGGGCGTGACGATGATGTGGCCGATCAGTCGGCGGATCTCCGGGACGCTGAGGGGTATGAGGTCTTGCTCGTCGTCCGCTCCGCCCCTTTTGCGGCTTCTGCGGCGCGGACGGCGGTCAGGTAGGCGAGGGCGGCCATGGCCAGGGTGATGTGGCGGTACCAGGCCCGGTAGAGCCTCACCTGGTAGTGGTCCAGGCCGCACTCGCCCTTGGCGGTCTGGAAGCACTCCTCCACCGCCCACCTCGCGGCGGCTACCTTGACCAGGTCTTTCAGCCGGGAGGCCACCGATCCGTAGCAGACGTAGTAGGCGATCTCGGTGGGGTCGCTGATGCTGCGGCGGGCCAGAACCCAGTGCCCGAAGCCGTTCTCCCAGTACGGGCGGATGGCGACGCGGGCCCAGTCGTAGATCCGTTCGCCGTGCGCGCCCTGGCCCCCGGAAACCCGCTTCCACGCTTGCCTGGGCAGGGCGGCGACCAACTGGTCCACCCTGGCGTCGCCGCCGTCCGCCGTGGTCACGGTGTCGTTGACCTTGGTGGCCAGTACGTGCGCGATCCTGCGTTCCTCCAGCCATACCCGCAGGTGCTTGACCTGCCCGTATGCCTCGTCAGCGGTGACCCACGCGAACGGGATGCCTGCGTCGACGGCACGTTGCAGCATCCACTTGCAGTGCTCATTCTTGGTCGCGAAGGGGATCTCGTCGTCGATCCCGGCTGCGCGGCAGCGCTCACGGTCATCCGTCCAGGAAACGGGGATGTAGAGCTCACGGTCGATCAATGCCCGCCCCCTGGCGGAGGCGTAGGCCAGGAAGGTCCCGATCTGGCAGTTCTCCGTGCGGCCGGCGGTACCTGTGTACTGCCGCTGGACTCCGGCGGACTTGGTGCCCTTCTTCAGGAAACCGGTGTCGTCGCAGATCAGGACCGCGTTCTTGGCTCCGATGGTCTCCACGACGAAGTCGCGCACATCGTCGCGGACCGCGTTCTCGTCCCAGTCGGAGTGGTTGAGCAGGCGCTGGACGCCGTCCGGGCGGAGCTGCCCGACCTGCTCGGACAGCGTCCACCCGTTCTTCTTCTCCAGCGGCGCGACGAGTCCGTTCAGGTAGTCCAGCGCCCGCTCGCGGGGCTCCGACCTGCCGAAACGGTGGGCGAACCGGGCATGGAGCCCGGCCACCCCCTCGGACCACGACTCGACCTGCTCAACCGTCAGCGCATCAGCACACAGTCATACCAACGAGACCGCCGACCATCCGTCACGCCAGATGCGGTTGCAGTACTAGTCGCCGTGGGGTGCGGTGTCGTTCTGCGGGTGCGGCGCTCGTCGTGGCCGGTCGCGCAGTTCCCCGCGCCCCTGAACGGACGGCTTCGCCGCCGTGGGAGGGTCTTCCTCAGGCTGTCGCGGAGCTGCTGCGTCGAAATCGTTCCGTCGGGCGCAGCAGCAGGGACAGGGAGGCCGCCGCGACGATCAGCGCGCCGGTGAGGATCAGCAGGTAGTTCACGGAGCCCAGCGTCGTGTGGGTCAGGAAGGCGCCGAAGAGGCCGCCCGCGGTGCCGGTCGGGAGGACCAGGGTGCGGGACGGCAGGCGGTGCGGCAGACGGTAGGCCGCGGCGCAGGCAAGGACGAAGCCGAGCAGTGCGGATCCGAGTGCTTCCAAGAACATGATCGGGTTCCCTCCCGCACGGCCTGGCCTGGGCAGATCGGTCGTAGCCGGTACTACCCGCGAGTCAAGGAACGCAATCATCGTCTGTGCGGGAGATGTGGTGGCTCTGTGCGCTTTCCCCCGTGGGGGCGACGAGCGGCGGACATACGCAGGGGCCCGGTGGTTTCACACCACCGGGCCCCTCCGTGCACCTCTTGTGCCTCTTGCCCACAGCTGACTACAGCGCGCTGAAGCCCACCTTGCGGACGGCCGACTCGCCGATGTCGACGTAAGCGAGACGGTCGGCCGGGATCAGCACCTTGCGGCCGTGCTCGTCCGTGAGGCTCAGCAGCGCCGACTTGCCGGTCAGCGCCTCGGCAACGGCACGCTCGACCTCCTCGGCACTCTGACCGCTCTCCAGAACGATCTCGCGGGGCGCGTGCTGCACGCCGATCTTGACCTCCACGGCTATGTCCCTCCGACGGTCAGTGAAATGCGCGGGCTTCCGCGCCGTACGCAGCACACATTAGCCCGGTGAGGGGACGCGCACGCTCCGCCCGAGAACGCCAGGAGCGAACAGAGGCCGGGAACAAATCGTTCGACCGCGAACGGAGCTGTCGAGCGACGCCGTCGAGCGACGCCGTTGATCAGTGCCGCCGATCAGTGCGGTCAGTCAGTGCAGTCAGTCAGTGCAATCGGTCAGTGCTGGTCGATGCCGTGCAGGGGGAAGCCGGCGATACCGCGCCAGGCCAGCGAGGCCAGCAGCTGGACCGCCTGTTCGCGCGGGACGCTGCGGTCGCTGTGCAGCCAGGACCGCGCCACCACCTGGGAGAGACCGCCAAGACCGGAGGCGAGAAGCATCGACTCCGCGCGCGAGAGACCGGTGTCCTCCGCGATGACGTCGCAGATGGCCTCGGCGCACTCGTTGGTCACCTTGTCGACGCGCTCGCGCACGGCGGGCTCGTTCGTCAGGTCCGACTCGAAGACCAGCCGGAAGGCGCCGCCCTCGTCCTCGACGTACGCGAAATAGGCGTCCATCGTGGCCCGGACGCGCTGCTTGTTGTCGGTCGTCGACGCCAGCGCGCCGCGTACGGCCTGGATGAGGGACTCGCAGTGCTGGTCCAGCAGGGCCAGATAGAGGTCGAGCTTGCCGGGGAAGTGCTGGTAGAGCACCGGCTTGCTGACTCCGGCGCGTTCGGCGATGTCGTCCATCGCGGCCGAGTGGTAACCCTGGGCCACGAAGACTTCCTGGGCGGCGCCCAGCAACTGGTTCCGTCGGGCTCGGCGCGGCAGGCGCGTGCCTCGCGGGCGCGCCGCCTCTGTCTGCTCGATGGCTGTCACGCCGCCTCCCAAAATCGTCCACATGCGGTGAGCGCCGCGCCGCCATCGTACTTTTCGGTAACCCGGGTGTGCGCGGTGCGAGCGCAGAATTTCACGGACCGGACGCCGGGGAAAGTGCCGCGTACCACGTCAAACAGGTGCATGGCGGGCAGACGGAAGCCCTTTCTCGTCACCGGTCGTCGTCCCAGGTGAGGGTCGGGTTACCGGTAGTCGTCCTCGTCCAGGGAGACCACCCTGGCCTGTTCCGCCAGGTCCGCCTCGTTGGCGGCGTCCGGGTCGGCGTCGGTCAGCGGGTCGTCCCGGTTCCGGGCGACGTCGGTGTGCTGCTCGGCGGCGTCGGCCTCGGTGGCCTCGACGTCGTCGAACTGTACGGAGTCCTCCTCGGCGAAGGTGTCGGGATCGGTCGGGTCGACGGCCATCGTGGGTTCCCCTTCCTGGTGCTGCCCCGGTGCCGCCGGTATGTCCCCGGCGGCAGGTGGGGCCGCGTACGGGTTCCCTCTTCGCGAGCCCGGATGCCCTGTCCGCGAGCCCGGATTTCCCTGTCTGCAAGCCTACCCACGAGCCTATCGAGCCTGGGAGACGGCGATCGCGGCGCTGTGCGGTCCGCGCGGACCGGCCGCCGCGACTGCTCGCTCCGGTCCTCGCTCCGGACACCCGTGGCAAGTGGCCGAATAGTGGTCTGGTCTGTGACGGCGAACACATGAGCCACTGCGTGATCGTCTCGTAACATTGCCCGCATGTCTTCGACCGAGCTGCCGTCCCTGCTGACCGCCACCGCGTCGCCGAAGGCGAGTGCCGTGCGTGTGGCGCCCGGTGAGCGGCTGAGGACGGTCCGGCTGCCGGGGATCACCCTCTCGGTCCGGTCGAGACCGCCGGCGCGCGAAGGACTGCCGCCCGCCCTGTACGTGCACGGTCTGGGCGGGTCCTCGCAGAACTGGTCCGCGCTGATGCCGCTGCTCGACGCGTGCGTGGACGGCGAGGCGCTCGATCTGCCCGGCTTCGGCGACTCGCCGCCGCCGGACGACGGCAACTACTCCGTCACCGGACACGCGCGCGCGGTCATCCGTCACCTCGACGCGTCCGGGCGCGGTCCCGTGCACCTCTTCGGCAACTCCCTCGGCGGCGCGATCACGACCCGGGTCGCCGCCCTCCGCCCCGATCTCGTCCGCACCCTGACCCTCGTCTCGCCCGCCCTGCCGGAGTTCCTCGTGCAGCGGACCGCCGTACCGACGGCGATGTTCGCCCTGCCGGGCGTGCCGAGGCTCTTCGCCCGCTTCACCAAGGGCTGGAGCGCCGAGCAGCGGGTACGGGGCGTCATGGCGCTCTGCTACGGCGACCCCGGCCGCGTCTCGGACGAGGCGTTCCGCAACGCCGTCGAGGAGATGGAGCGGCGCCTCCAACTGCCGTACATGTGGGACGCGATGACGCGTTCCACCCGGGGGCTCGTGGACGCGTACACGCTGGGCGGACAGCACTCTCTCTGGCGCCAGGCCGAGCGCGTCCTCGCCCCGACGCTCCTCGTCTACGGCCGCCGCGACCAACTCGTCGGCTATCGCATGGCCCAGCGCGCGGCCCGCTCCTTCCGCGACTCCCGTCTTGTCTCGTTGCCGGAGGCGGGACATGTGGCGATGATGGAGTATCCGGAGGCGGTTGCCGCCGCGTTCCGTGAACTGCTCGTGGACACAGGGAAGTCGGGCGACGAGGCGGGTGCGGAGGACGCGGGGCCGATGGGCTCGGCGTCGGTGGGTTCAGGGCCGAGGGGTTCGGGGTCGAGGGGCTGGGATTCGGGTGCGGATTCGCCTTCGCCTTCGGCTTCGGTGAGTTCGGCCGGTAAGGGTGCCGGCAAGACTGTTGGTGCGGTGGCTTCGGGTTCGGCTTCGGTCGGCGATTCGAATGAGGGTGGTCCGGTGGGCGGCGGTGGTTCGGCCGGTGCCGACGGTGTCGGATCGGCTGCCGAAGGGCCTCCAACGGGCCCTCCCGGCGTGGGGAGCTGAGGCGCGGCGTGGGACGGCACAGCCGCAAGGGGCGGGCGCCGAAAGGCGACACGAACGACACAAGGGCAGCCCGGACGGCGACGTCCGCCGGGCCGGACGACCGCGGACCTGCGGCGCCGCGAGCGCCGGAGGGCCAGGCCGTCCGGGGTGTCCCGGGCGCGGGCGGACCGGCGATTCCGGGCGCCAGGGGCGCTTCGGTGCCGGCGACTCCGACGGCTCCGGCGGGGGCCCGGTCGCCGGGCGGTACCCCGCGGCTCCGCGGATACGACGGCGCCCCCGGCCAGGGGGCGCCGAGGTTCGCCGGGGGCGCGCCAGGGCAGCAGGGGCCGCGCTTCCCCGACGGCACGCCCGCGCACGGATTCCCCCGCTTTCCCGACGGCACCCCGGCGCACGGGGTGCCGCGTTTTGCCGATGGCACTCCGGCGCACGGTTTTCCCCGGCTGCCCGACGGCACTCCGGCGCGCGGCTATCCGCCGAGTCGTGGTGGGCACCCCGAGCAGCGTGAAGAGGGCGGGGGCTGGGGGCATCTGGGTGGTGGTGGGCGCCGTACGGGTGCCGGACACGGCGTGGCGCAAGGGGCTCCCCAGGGGGCCCCGTATGGTGTGCCGGGCGAGGCGTCACCCCCCGGCGCCCCGTACGGCGAGCCTTCCGAGCGTTCCGGTCGCCGCACCCCCATTCCCCGGCAGCGGCAGGAGACCATGCCCCCCGGAGGCCCCCGCCAGGCCTATCTGGATGCCTTCGACGAGGTCGACGACATCCACACACCCGGTCGGACACACCGTGCCGCGCCGGGCGCCGACGCGGACGGCCGGGTCGAGGTGGCCCTTGAGGAGATGCCGCTGCGGGAGGCTCCTTCGCGGCGGGAACCGCTGTCCGAGGATCCTCCGGACGACGGGTCCGCGGCCGGGTCCGGGGAGACGGCGAAGGGCGGCAAGGGGCGCGCGTTCGCCGGGATCGCCGCCGCCGCGGTGACGACCGTGCTGGTGGTCGTCGTGGGCGGGCAGATGACTGGCGGGGACGAGGGCACCGTCACACAGCCGCAGGCCGCCGACGCCGGCGAACGCGATGTGCGCGACACCTCGCGCAGCGACGACCGGCCCACACCGTCCAGCTCGCCCAGCCCGAGCGCGACCCCGCTGTCGTACGACCAGAAGATGGGCGAGAAGTACGCGCTCGCCGCCGATCTGAAGGGCGGCGGGAAGTTCGAGGCGGTCAAGGGCTTCGACAAGGCGCCGGGGACGGGTGAGAAGTTCCGCTACCGGGTCGATGTCGAGAAGGGACTCGGCCTGGACGCCGCGCTGTTCGCCGAGGCGGTGCAGAAGACCCTGAACGACGACCGGAGTTGGGCCCACAGCGGCGGCCGTACGTTCGAGCGGATCTCCTCGGGGACACCGGACTTCGTGATCACGCTGGCCAGCCCGGGGACCACCGCGTTCTGGTGTGCCAAGTCGGGGCTCGACACGACCGTCGACAACGTGTCCTGCGACTCGGCCTCCACCGAGCGCGTGATGATCAACGCCTACCGCTGGGCCCAGGGTTCCGAGACGTACGGCGACCGGATCCATCCGTACCGGCAGATGCTGATCAACCACGAGATCGGTCACCGCCTCGGCTACAACCATGTGACCTGCGACAAGGACGGCGACCTCGCCCCCGTCATGCAGCAGCAGAGCAAGTTCCTGACGTACGACGGGATCACCTGCAAGGCCAACCCTTGGCCCTACCCTGGTAGTTGACGGGCCGTGATCACGTGATCCCTTAGCGCGACAAAAGGCGTCCCGCTAGGGAAAGTTACGACCGTTCACCCCTTTTGGTGGCGCGATGGACAACCGTCCGTCGCGCCACCGCCTTGTCCGCATACGTTCGTCCCGCTGCGAGCCGCCGGGTGAACGGCGGCTCCTCAAACGGGAGATCGGGGGTGCACGCGTGCGCATCGGACTGCTTACGGAGGGTGGCTATCCGTATGTGAGCGGTGACGCCAGGCTCTGGTGCGACCGACTCGTACGCGGGCTGGAGCGACACGAGTTCGACATCTACGCGCTCAGCCGGAGCGAGCGGCAGGAGGACGAGGGCTGGATCCCGCTGCCGAGGCAGGTCAGCCGGGTCCGCACGGCACCGCTCTGGACGGCCGAGGGCGACGGGGTCGTCCATGGCCGCCGGACCCGCAGGCGCTTCGCGGAGGCGTACGGCGAACTGGTGGCGGCCGTGTGCTCGGGCGGAGGAGGCGGGGTCGGGGTTGCGGCTGGGGTCGCAGCCGGGGTTGCGGCTGGCATGGACGGCGGGGCCGGTGCGGCCGGTGTGGCCGGAGATGCCTCCCGAGGTGGGGCCGACGTTGAGGCGGACCGTTTCGGCAACGCGCTGTACGGGCTCGCCGAGTTGGCGCGTGACGAGGGTGGGCTGGTCGGCGCGCTGCGCTCCGAGGTCGCCGTGCGCACGCTGGAGCGCGCCTGTCGTGCGCCGGGCGCACTGCGGGGGGCGCGTGCGGCTCGCGTACCGGATCTGCTGACGGTCGCCTCACATCTCGAACGCGCCCTGCGCCCCCTCTCGCTCGACTGGTACGAGGACGACGGGCTCGGCTCGGTCGACCTGTGCCACGCGGCGGCGGGCGGCTCGGCCGCGCTGCCCGGACTGCTGGCCCGGCACTTCCACGGGGTGCCGCTGCTGGTCACCGAGTACGGCGTGCCGCTGCGGGCGCACTACCTCGGGGCCTCGGGGGAGCCGCCGGTGCGCGCCCTGCTCGCGGCCTTCCACCGGCGGCTGACCGCCGAGGTCTACCGGGAGGCCGCCTGCCTCACCCCCGGCAACACCCACGCCCGGCGCTGGCAGGAGCGCTGTGGCGCCGACCGCGCCAGGATCCGGACGGTCTACCCCGGCATGGACGCCGCCCGCTTCGCGCAGGTCGGCGAGTCGGCGGAGTGCGCGGATCCGCACACGCTGGTCTGGGTCGGCCGTATCGAGCCCGCCAAGGACCTGATCTCGCTGCTGCACGCCTTCGCCGAGATCCGCCGGGCGGAACCCAAGGCGCGGCTCAGGATCGTCGGAGCGGCGGCGGGGTCCGAGGCCGTCGCCTATCTGGGGCACTGCAAGGCCCTGGCCGCACAGCTCTTCCCCGACGAGGCGGACGGCGTCCACGCGGTCGGCGACAACCCCGTCTCCTTCGAGGGGATCGGCGACCCGGCCGTCCCCGACCTGGCCGAGGCCTATGCGGCGGGCGCGGTGGTCGTGCTGTCCAGCGTCGTCGAGGGCTTCCCGATCAGCCTGGTCGAGGCCATGTTCTGCGCCCGGCCGACGGTCTCCACCGATGTGGGCGCGGTCGTGGAGGTCATCGGCGGCACCGGGCTCGTCGTACCGCCGCGCAATCCGCGGGCGCTCGCCGAGGCGTGCGTGGCACTCCTGCGAGAACCCGAGCGCCGCGCGCGCCTTGGCGCCGCCGCCCGCGCACGAGCCCTCGAACTCTTCACGGTGGAACAGAACGTCGAGGCATTTCGTGGCATCTACCTCGAAGTCGTCTCCCACGCCCCGGTACGCAAGGTCGTCCTCGACGACTCCGGCGAACCACGGCCCTTCGGAGCGCCCGCCGAGGCCCGTGTCCCCGGCCGCTGGACCGATTCCCAGGTGGCGACGGGAGGGCTTGGGGTTGCGGGGGTCGCTGGTGTGGCAGGAGTTGCTGGTGTGGCGGGGATCGCGGGGGTCGCCGGTGTGGTGGGGGCCGCCGGGCCCGGTGGGGGTGCTGCCGGGAGGCCGCCGTGGGCCGTGGGGGCGCCCGTGCGGGCGACGGTGCCGCCGCCGGCCCCGGCCCCGCCGCTGGCACCTGGCTCGGCATCGGCACCGGGCGCTGTGCCTGGCCTTGCACGGGGGCCCGTGGCCCGGCCGGTTCGGGAGGCGGCATCCGGCACAACACCCGACACAGCACCCGACACGGCTCCGCCCTCGGTGTCCGCCCCGGTCACGGCTTCGCCCTCGGTGTCCGCCCCGGTCACGGCTTCGGCTTCGGCGTCGGCCGGGGATCCGGTCCTGGCCACGGAGAGGGCCTCGGGCACGGGGGCCGGGGAGCCGGTGCCCGCGGGGGAGGGGGCGCGATGAGCGAGCTGCGCTTGGACGGGCTGGACGAGTTGGACGGGTTCGACGGACTCCACGGGGCGGATCGCTCGGCCGTGGACGGGACGGACCGCTCGGCCGTGGAGGCGGCGGATCGCACGGACGCATTGGACCGCGCGGACATCCTGGACCGCTCGGCAGCGTCGGACCGATCAGCAGCGTCGGACCGATCAGCAGCGTCGGACCGCTCGGCAGCGTCGGACCGCTCGGCAGCGCCGGGCCGTTCGGACGGGGTCGCCCCGCCCGAGACCACTGCCCGGCTCATCGACGACAGCTCCGCCGCGGCCGAGGCCAAGGCTTCTCCGCGCCGCGGTGGCGTCGATCCGGTGAAGGCCCTGATGCACCGGCACCGGGTGCTGTGCGAGCGGGCGGTGGACCCCTTGGAGATCGCCGCCGGGCTGGAGGCGCACGGGGTGACCGACCGCACGGCTGCCCGCTTCCGGCACCGGGACGTCTTCTCGCTCGCCGAGGAGATGTACGCGCGCGTGTCGCGCGACGCGGAGGAATCCACAGAGCGCGAGCCGGTGCCGAGCGCGCCCGGCGCACGCCGTGGCTGGGCCGTGCTCGCCGTTCTGCCGGGCACGGTGTGCGCGGCGGCCGTCGTCGGAGTACGCCTCACCGACGGCCAACCCCGTCTCGTGGCCGCCGCCCTCGGCGCCCTCGCGGTGGCGCTCTCCCTCCGCGTGGCCCTCGACCGGGGCCCACTGCGTGTCCCGCCGGACATGGCGGGCCGCACCCGGATCTGGACCTGCTGGCTGGTCGCGTACGCCCTCCTCGGCGACGGCCTGCTCACCGCCGGTCTCGACGGCGGCCCCCACGGCCTCTGGCCCATGGCCCTCGCGCCCGTACTCGCGCTCGCCCTGTCCTGCGCCCCCGCCGTCTGGTGCGCCCACCTCCTCTCGGTACGCGCCCGCCGCAAACTGGCCGCCAGCCGGGGCCTCGCCGAGTTCGCCGACTCCGTGCAGCCCCTGATCCTCGGCGTGTTCGCACTCCACCTCTGCGCTCTGGGCGCTCTGCTCGCGCTGAGCGGCGCCGTCCTGGACGAGACCGCCGGGTACGCCGGCGCGGGTGCCCTGGGCGCGCTCCTGCTGCTCGCCCGTCTCCTCACCGCCCACGGGTTCCCCCAGGCCCCGGCCGTCGCCCTCCGCGCCGCCGCCGTGGCCGTGGCGCTCGCGCTGGGCACGGTCTTCGCGAGCCGACTGCCCGGCTGCTCCCTCCTGTCCGTCCCGGTCGAGACCGTCGCCGAGGCCTGGGGCCCCGGGGCCG
Organism: Streptomyces phaeolivaceus; assembly: GCF_009184865.1. Classification (NCBI taxonomy): domain Bacteria; kingdom Bacillati; phylum Actinomycetota; class Actinomycetes; order Kitasatosporales; family Streptomycetaceae; genus Streptomyces; species Streptomyces phaeolivaceus. Next base: position 7,103,811 of record NZ_CP045096.1, read on the forward strand.
TCCCCGCCCTCGTGTGCGGCGCCGCCGCGCTCGCCCTGCTCGTCCACGCCACCCGCACGCTGACCCGGGCCTCGGCCCACGCCCTGCCCTCCGGGGCGACCTGACCCACCTCGGGCCCCGCACGGCCGAACACCGCCCTGCGAGCCCGAGTCCGACCGATGCGCGGGACATCCGTCCCGGGCGTCACCTCCCGCGGGGCCGACACCGCGGGCCCACCTCATCACCCCGGCACCACCCCATAAGGAGAACGCCAGATGATCACCTCCCGAACCGGAGAACCCGCCCCGGGAGCCGCCCGATGAGGGTCCTGCTGATCGGAGCCAACGGATACCTCGGCCGCTTCGTCGCCGAGCGCCTGCTCGCCGACCCGGCCGTACAGCTCACCGCGCTCGGCCGCGGCGACGACGCCGACGTACGGTTCGACCTCGCCACCGGCAGCCCTGGCGCGCTCACCCGCTTCCTGGACGCCGTCCACCCCGGAGTCGTCGTCAACTGCGCCGGAGCCACCCGCGGCGGCGCCCGCGAACTCACCCGGCACAACACCGTCGCCGTCGCCACCGTCTGTGAGGCCCTGCGTCGCAGCGGCTGCGGCGCCCGACTGGTGCAGCTCGGCTGCGGCGCCGAGTACGGGCCCAGCCAGCCCGGCTCCTCCACCGCCGAGGACGCCGTGCCCCGCCCCGGCGGCCCGTATGGCGTCAGCAAACTCGCCGCCACCGAACTCGTCCTCGGCTCCGGCCTGGACGCCGTGGTCCTCCGTGTCTTCTCGCCCGCCGGACCCGGCACCCCCGCCGGCTCCCCGCTCGGCCGCCTCGCCGAAGCCATGCGCCGCGCCATGCAGTCCGGCGACGGCGAGCTGAAACTCGGCGGCCTCGGCGTCCAGCGCGACTTCGTCGACGTCCGCGACGTCGCCCGCGCCGTCCACGCCGCCTCGCTCTCCGCCGCCCAGGGTGTGATCAACATCGGCTCGGGCCGAGCCGTACGCCTCCGCGACGCTGCCGCCGTCCTCGCCCGCGTCGCCGGATACGGCGGCGCCCTCCACGAACTCGACGCCCCACCCGGCCCCCTCAGGCCCACCATCGGCCACCCCCGCCCCGAACCGGACCACGCGGGCCCCGTCTCCTACCCCTATCCGGACGGCTGCGGCAGCTGGCAGCAGGCCGATGTGCGCACCGCCCGCGACCGCCTCGGCTGGCGGCCCCGCATCAATCTGGAGGAGTCCCTCGCCGACATCTGGATGGAGGCGGCATGCCGTATCTGACCCCCTCCCCGTCCGGCGTCGCCAGTACCGGCTTACGTCTGCGCTTCGGCATCCCCGGCTATGCCCACCCCCTCGTCGCTCCCCTGGAATGGGGCGAACTCACCCGCCCCGGCACGCCGCTGCACTGGGTCGTCCTGAACGTCTCCGACGGCCCCGGCACCCGCCCCGACCCGCACTGCCTGGAAGCCGCCGGACGGCTCCGGAACGGGGGCGTCCGGGTCCTCGGCCACCTGGACACGACCTATGGGGCGCGCGCCCTCGCCGAGATCGCCGCCGACGCACACCGCTATCTCGACTGGTATCGGGTCGACGGCTTCGTCCTGGACCGCTGTCCCACCGGGCGCGGCGCCCTCCCCGAGACCGGCCGCACGGTCACCGCGCTCCGGACCCTCCTCGGCGGCGGCCACCTCGTCCTCGGCCACGGCACGCACCCCCACCCCGGATATGTGGAGATCGCCGACCAGCTGGTGACCTTCTCCGGGCCGTGGAGCGACTACCGTTGGTCGCAGGTGGCCGAGTGGACCGCAGACCATCCGCCCGAGCGCTTCTGCCATTTCGTCCATGGTGTCCCGCGCGGCCACCTCGACGAAGCGCTGCGCATCGCCCGCTGGCAGGGCGCCGCCACGATCTACTTCACCGACCGCACGGACCGCGGCGGACGGATCGACCCCTGGGAGACGATGCCCGGCTACTGGGACGAAATCGTCTCGCTGGTTGGAACGGGTGTCTCGGAATGAAAAAGGGCGTGGCAGTGTTACGGGGAGAACAACTGTAGTGATTGACCGACCAACGGAGTCCCCGTGTCGCTGCCACCCCTGGTCGAGCCCGCTTCCGAGCTCACCGTAGACGAGGTCCGCAGGTACTCCCGCCACCTGATCATCCCCGACGTGGGCATGGACGGGCAGAAGCGGCTGAAGAACGCCAAGGTGCTCTGTGTGGGCGCCGGCGGCCTGGGCTCGCCGGCGCTGATGTACCTGGCCGCGGCGGGTGTCGGCACGCTCGGCATCGTGGAGTTCGACGAGGTCGACGAGTCGAACCTGCAGCGCCAGATCATTCACAGCCAGGCCGACATCGGCCGCTCCAAGGCCGCGTCCGCCCGTGACTCCGTCCTCGGCATCAACCCGTACGTGAACGTGATCCTCCACGAAGAGCGGCTCGAGGCCGAGAACGTGATGGACATCTTCAGCCAGTACGACCTGATCGTCGACGGCACGGACAACTTCGCGACCCGCTACCTGGTCAACGACGCGGCCGTGCTGCTGAACAAGCCGTACGTCTGGGGCTCGATCTACCGCTTCGACGGCCAGGCCTCCGTCTTCTGGTCCGAGCACGGCCCGTGCTACCGCTGCCTCTACCCGGAGCCCCCGCCGCCGGGCATGGTCCCCTCCTGCGCCGAGGGCGGCGTCCTCGGTGTGCTGTGCGCCTCCATCGGCTCCATCCAGGTCACCGAGGCCATCAAGGTCCTCACCGGCACGGGCGAGCCGCTGGTCGGCCGCCTGATGATCTACGACGCCCTGGAGATGCAGTACCGCCAGGTCAAGGTCCGCAAGGACCCGAACTGCGCGGTCTGCGGCGAGAACCCCACCGTGACCGAGCTCATCGACTACGAGGCCTTCTGCGGCGTCGTCTCCGAGGAGGCCCAGCAGGCCGCCGCCGGCTCGACCATCACTCCCAAGCAGCTCAAGGAGTGGATCGACGACGGCGAGAACATCGAGATCATCGACGTCCGCGAGATCAACGAGTACGAGATCGTCTCCATCCCGGGCGCCAAGCTGATCCCGAAGAACGAGTTCCTCATGGGCACCGCCCTGGAGTCCCTCCCGCAGGACAAGAAGATCGTCCTGCACTGCAAGACGGGTGTCCGCAGTGCGGAAGTCCTCGCGGTCCTGAAGTCGGCCGGTTTCGCCGACGCGGTCCACGTCGGCGGCGGTGTGATCGGCTGGGTCAACCAGATCGAGCCGAACAAGCCGGTCTACTAGACACACGCCTTCCCGAGAGGGGCTCGGCACTACGAGTGCCGGGCCCCTTTCCGCTGCCGCCCGCGCGACCGGGAGAGGGAAGGGGTGGGCGAGTGGGGGTCGGCGGCGGCCCCTGTCTACGTGCAGACCTTGCCGTCCTTCGGTACGGTCCCGTCCAGCAGATACGCGTTCACCGTCGAGTCGACACAACTGCTGCCGCTGCCGTACGCGCCATGGCCCTCGCCCTTCCAGGTGAGCATCACACCGACGCCCTCGCCCAGTTCCCCGGCCATCTTCCGCGCACCCTCGTAGGGCGTCGCCGGGTCCCCGGTGTTGCCCACCACGAGGACGGGCGCCGCTCCGGGGGCGCTCACCTCCGGTGAGTCCGTCAGGCCAGGCACCGGCCAGTCGTAGCACCAGCCCGCGGTGTCCCAGCCCAGGTACTCGCCGAAGACGGGCGAGATCTTCCGGAACTCGGGCAGCAGCTTCTTCGTCTCCTCGGGAGTCGGCCGCTGCTTCTGGTCCAAGCACGATATGACCCGTTGGGAGTGGGTCGTCGTGCCGTAGCGGCCCGAGGGGTCGCGCTCGTTGTAACCGTCGGCCAGCGTGAGCAGCTCGGTGCCGTCGCCGTCCTCGGCCGCGTCGAGCGCGCTGGTCAGCGTGGACCAGCTCTGCTCGCTGTAGAGCGGCAGGACGATACCGGTGGTGGCCAGCGTCTGGGTGAGTTCACGGCCGGACGTCGTCGCCAGGGGCTCGGCATCGATCCGCTCCAGCAGGGCCTCGATCTTCCGGGTGCCCGCCGCGGGGTCCTGGCCCGTGGACTTCAGATAGTTGTCCAGCGCGCGCTGGAAGCCCAGGGTCTGGTTCTTCGCGTGGCCCACGGTGTCGGCCGTGGGGTCGACCACCGCGTCCAGGACCAGGCGCCCCACGTTCTCGGGGAACAGATGGGCGTAGACCCCACCGAGCTCGGTGCCGTAGGAGATGCCGAAGTAGTGCAGCTTCTCGTCGCCGAGCGCCTGGCGCATGAGGTCCATGTCGCGGGCGGTCTCGGTGGTCGAGACATGCGACAGCAGCTTGCCGGCGGCCTTCTCGCAGCCCGCGCCGAAGTCGGACGCGTCCTTGAAGAAGGCCGTCTCCTCCGTCGCGTCGTCCGGTGTGGCGTCCACCGACTCGCCCGCCTGGATCTCCTTGTCGCTGCGGCAGCGCACCCCCTCGCTCTCGGCCACCCCGCGCGGATCCCAGCTCACCAGGTCGTACCGCTCGTGCAGTTCGCTCGTGAGGCCCGCGTACGACGGCAGCATGGACACGCCCGAGCCACCGGGCCCGCCGAAGTTGAACAGGAGGGAGCCGACACGGTCGTCTGCGTCACCGGTCGCCTTGCTGCGGATCAGGGCGAGCCCGATCGTGCCGTCGTGCGGTTTCGCGTGGTCCAGCGGCACCTTCAGCGTCGCGCACTGCCAGTCGTCGCCCGGCGCCGGGCCCTCCGAAGTCGCCTCGCAGCGCCCCCAGTCGAGCTTCTGCGGCGCCGCTGCGGAAGTCGAGGCAGCCTTTCCGTCGTCCGCGTCCTCGCTCGCCTTGTCCTCCGTGCCGCCACTACAGCCGGCGATCAGCAGCACGGCAGCGGCCAGAGCCGCCCCCCGTGGAAAACGCGCCATGAGCACTTCCCCCCTCTCGCGATACCGTCCACCGGATGTCCCGAATGGCAGTCATGCCATGGTATGCGGACCGCCGTGTCGGCCGAGAAGGCCTGTGGATAACGTTCTGACCTGCATGTTCAGGAGCAGACCGTGCCGGATTTCGGTACCTTCCCCGTCAGCAGGTAGCCGTCCACGGCCGTTTGTACGCAGGAGTTGCCGCTGCCGTACGCACCGTGCCCCTGCCCCTTGTACGTCAGCTCGACGCCGACCCCCGCCCCGAGCGCCTCGACCATCTTCCGCGCGCCCTCGTACGGGGTGGCCGGGTCGCCCGTGTTGCCGATCACGAGGATCGGCGCCGAGTCAGGGGCACGCACGTCGGGGTGGTCGGCCGCGCCGACGACGGCCCAGTCCGTGCAGCTCAGCATGGCCCAGGCGAGCCACTCACCGAAGAGGGGGGAGGCCGCCCGGAACTCGGCCAGTCTCGCCTCCACGTCCTCGGTGGTGTAGCGGGGCTTGTCGTCCGCGCAGTTGATGGAGATGTTCGCCGCGGTGATGTTGCTGTACTCACCGTTCTCGCTGCGCCCGTTCAACGAGTCGGACAGCAGCATCAGCACACTGCCGTCCCCGTCGTACGCCTGTTCAAGGCCCTCGGTCAGGTACTGCCAGAGATCCTCGGAGTACAGGGCCTGGGCGATCCCCGCCCGCGCCTCCGACTCGGTCAGGTCGCGGGGGAAGACTCCGGCGATCGGCTTGCGATCGAGGTCGTCGAGCAGCTTGACGATCCGGTCCTCGACGTCCTGCTCGGTGTCGCCGACCGGGCAGTCCTCCACCTTCGACACACAGTCCCGGGCGTAGTTGTCGAGCGCCAGCTGGAAGCCCTCTGCCTGTCCGAGCGAGCTTTGTTCCGCGGTCTGGGTCGGGTCGACGACCGCGTCGAACACGGCCCGTCCGACGTTCTCGGGGAACAGATGGGCGTAGACGCCGCCGAGTTCGGTGCCGTACGAGAAGCCGAAGTAGTGCAGTGCGTCGTCGCCGAGGACCTGGCGCAGGAGGTCCATGTCGCGGGCCGCGTCCGTGGTGCGGACGTGCGGGAGGGTCGTGCCGGAGTTCTCCTCGCAGGTGGAGTTGAAGGTCTTCGTGTTGTCGAGGAACTCCGTACGCTCGGCCGCGTCGTCCGGGGTCCCGTCCTGCTGGAAGTACTCGTCGAGTTCCTCGTCGTCCTCGCACTCGACGCCGACGCTGCGACCGACGCCCCGCGGGTCGAAGCTCACCAGGTCGTAGCGGGTGCGCAGTTTCGCGTAGTCCTCGCCGAAGGAGGGGAGCGTCTTGACGCCAGAGAGGCCGGGGCCGCCGAAGTTGAAGACGAGCGAGCCGATGCGCTGCTTCCCGGAGCCGCTGGATTCGGCCCGGATCAGGGCGATGCCGATCGTGTCGCGTTCGGGCTCGTCCCATGCGAGGGGCGCCTTCATGGTCGCGCACTGCCAGACCTGGCCGTCCGGCAGCGGTGCGGGCGCGCTGCCGCCGCCCTGGGCCTGGGAGGGTGCCCCGCAGGTCTCCCAGCTCAGCTTTTGGGTGGTCAGATCCCCGTCGTCGCCCTGGGAGTCGTCTCCGCAGCCCGCCGCCGACAGGGACAGCAGGACGGCGACGGCGGTCATGGCGACGGCACATGATCGGGGCGAGGTCGGCATGCACCCCATCCTGGAGGCGCCCGGGGCGATGCGCTCGGGGCGCGGGCCCGTGCGGGTGAGACACGGGAAGGGCCGCCACGCGCGCGTGGCGAGGGGGACCCACGCGCGCGGGGACCGCCTAGAGCGCGCCCTTTCGGGACAACTGGTTGAAGGCCAGCCACCCCGGCAGCACGGGCAGCCACAGCGTCAGCAGACGGAACAGCAGCACCGCGGGCGCGGCGACCTCCTTGGGGAGGCCGACGGCGATCAGGCCCACCGTCAGGGTGGCCTCGACCGCTCCCACACCGCCCGGGGTCGGCGCCGCGGAACCGAGCGCGTTGCCCGCGAGGAAGACGACGGCGACGCTGGCGATGCTGATCGAGACGTCGTCGTTGCCGAAGGCACGGATCGAGGCGTCCAGGCACATCACGAAGCAGCCGGTGAGGAGCAGCATGCCGCCGATGCCGGTGACCAGCTTCTGCGGCCGCTGCAGCACGTCGAGCATGCGCGGCACGACACCGGCGAAGAGCGACCGCACGCGCGTGGCGACGAATTTGCGCAGGAACGGGATCGACGTCACCACCAGGACGAGCACCGCGACCGTCAGCAGGCCCGCGATGACGGTGCGGGACGGCGACAGGGACGGCGTCTTCTCGGTGCCGGTCAGATAGCCGAAGGCGAGCAGCATCAGGATGTGGCAGCCGAGGCCGAAGAGCTGCGACGCACCGACACTCGCCACCGCGAGCCCCGGCCGTACCCCCGCGCGCTGCAGGAAGCGCGTGTTGAGCGCCACACCGCCCACCGCGGCAGGCGCCACGATCTTCACGAACGACCCGGCGACCTGCGCCGCGATCGTCCGCAGGAACGGCACCCGTTCCGGTACGAAGCCCAGCAGGCTCATGGCCGCCGCGACATAGCTCAGCGCGGAGAAGAACACGGCGGCGGCGACCCAGCCCCACTCGGCGTTCTCGATCAGCGGCCCGAACTCGATGTGGGTGAGCTGGGTCAGCAGGAAGTACGCGCCGATCGCGCCGGCGATGAGACTGATCAGGGTGCGCGGCTTGACCCGCTCCAGCCGGGCCGGTTCGACCGGGGCCTGGGGCCTGATCAGCAGCACCTGATGGCGGATCTGGGTGAGCAGGTCCTCCTCGCGGGCCTCCTCCAGGGCCTCGTCGAGCGCCCTCTTCTCGGCCCGCTGCTCGGCCCGTACGGCCTTCTTGTCCGCCTTGCCGGGCTCACCGGCCTTGCCTGGCTCGGCAGCCTTGCCGTGCTCCTCCGCGCGCGCCTGCTTGGCCAGGTGGGATGCCTCCAGGACCGCCTCGCGCTCGCGTTCGGCACGTTCCCGGGCGAGTCTGCGCAGGGTCGCGCGCGTGGAGCGCGAAAGGGCGATGGGCTGCAGCATCGGCAGACAGTCGGCCACCGCGTCGGGGCCGAGGACGCTCACCGCCGAGGCCACCGCGCGTTCGGCACCCACCCGCAGGCCCAGGGTCGTCAGCAGTTGGGAGACGTCCATGCGCAGCACCAGGTCGCCCGCCGCGATCTCGCCGACTCGCAGATCGGTCAGGATCACCGTGCCGGAACGATCCACCAGAATCGCGTCGCCCACCAGCCTGCGGTGCGCGATGCGCCGCGACTGCAGCGCCTTCACCTGGTGCCAGGTGTCCGACATCAGCTCGTCGGTGACCTCGTCGTCCGCCAGGGAGTCCAGCGTGTGCCCACCGGTGTGCTCGTAGACGAGCATCACGGCGTCCGGTCCGAGCTCGGAGGTCGCGATCAGTTTGGGAGCGTTGGCGCCGGCCGCGATGGCCGCGTACGCGAGGAGGGCCTCCTGCTCCAGCGCCTGGCGCAGCGACTGGAGGCTGCGGCGCGTGGTGATGCCGCGCAGCGTCAGCCGCCGCCAGACGCGGTAGAAGAAGCCCTGCGCCTGCTGCTCCCGGTCGACGACGGTGACGTCCAGCGGTGGGCCGTCCTCCAGCGTCACGAAGTACCGGCGGCCCCGGTCCCCGCCCTCCGCCGTCTCCGGGAGCTCCTCGCGGGCGGCGCTCACCGGTTTGAAGCCGACCCGCCGGAGGCCGGCCATGAGGGTCCGGCCGGTCGGGCGTACGTTCGGGGAGCCGACCGCGTAGAGCGTCCCGTAGGCCACGGTCCAGCCGATCAGCACCGTCAGGATGATCGAGAACGGTGTGGTGTAGCCGGTGACCAGCATCGAGAAGGCGTCCAGCAGCAGCACGATCCACAGCACGGCCCGCCAGCGCGGTCTGCGGGACATCCCGACGGCGGTCATGTACGCGATGACGGGTGCGAGATAGCCGTGCACGGGGTCGGTGAGAGCGTGGATGTCGCCGGGCGACGGCTGGGTGAGGGCCTCCTGGATGGAGTCCGGGGCGGCCCTGGCGACCCACAGGTCGGTCGCCAGCGTCACCCCGTGTGCCAGGACCGCGGCGAGTACACCGTCGGCGATGCGCAGCCCGTCCCGCTTGATCAGCCGTTCGATCGCGAAGGCGACCGGTACCAGCAGGATCGCGATGCTCGACCCGAGGCCCGCCAGCTTGATCAGGAGATCCGGCGCCTGCCCCGTGCCCTTGTTGATGTCCTGTTCGAGTCCGGAGGTGGTGCCATGGGCGAACGCGGCGATCGCCAGCAGGACGATGATCCCGAGGATGCCCACCGACAGCCGCATGAGGTCGGAAGGACGGTGCACGCGCGCGGGGAGCAGCGGTTCGTCGCCCTCCACCTCCTCGGCGTGCGCCTCACCGGGATCGTCCTCGTCCGGCTCCGCCCGCTGCTTCTCGTTCTCGTCCGCCTTGGGGGAGGTGTTCTCGGCCACGGACGGGGAGGACGGGGTGGTGTCGGAGGCCTTCTCCGAGACGTCGTCGGTGCCCTCGTCGCCTCCCTGGGAGGCGTTCGGGCGCGATGAGGCGTCAGAGGTGCCCGCCGCGTCATCGGGGTGCACGCTCTGCTGCTTCATCGTCTCTTCTTGGTCTCGTATCACCAGTCACCGCCCGCACGATGGTGGCATGCCGGGTGGGCACACAGGGGCATCAGGGTGCAATGCGGGGGCGCACAGTCTGCCCGAAGACCGCCCCCGGAGCGAGGGACGCACGCGGCGGCCACCACGTCCCATTGTCGGTGGGGTGGGGCAGGATGGGGCGGATGAGCGAGGAGAGCCTTCCGGCGGACGCCCTGCCGGAGTACGCGGAGCGGGTCCTCGAGGTCGCCGACCTGATCCCGCCGGGGCGGGTCATGACATACGGGGACGTCGCCGAATGGCTGGGGGAGGGCGGCCCGCGCCAGGTGGGCCGTGCGATGGCCCTCTACGGGGGCGCGGTTCCGTGGTGGCGGGTCGTCCGCGCGGACGGCGTGCTGCTGCTCGGCCACGAACTGAGAGCCCTGGAGCACTACCGCGCGGAGGCCACCCCCCTGCGCGAGGCGAGCCGCACCACCGAGGGCCATGTGCCGCGCGTCGACATGAGACGGGCGCGCTGGGACGGCGGTGGGCACACGGGCGGACACGCGGAGGGTCACACCTGACAGCCTCCGGCATCCGGCGGACCTCGGTGCGGCCCCTGCTCCGTCCGGGGGACACGGGGCACATCGGTGGTATGCCGTACGTTCGTGGGGCGAGGGACGCACGGGCCGCGCGAGCCGGGAGGGAACAAGAGGAAGCCCTGCTTCCGAACCGACGGTCGGCGTAGCGTCGGCTGCACGTGTCCCTCTCACCCCGCGGCCACCGCTCTCGACGAGCGGCGGGTCTCGCACCCGCTTCCCGACCACCGCCCCTCGACGCCGGCGCACCGCGCCGGCAGTGACCTCTCGCACACCCACCAGGACCGGCGAACCACGTGAGCTCCTCTTTCTCCACCAGGCGCCTGTCGCACACCCAGGTGCGACAGGGGAGCCGTGGCGCTTACCGACTGGTGCGTACCCCACCGGCCCGGACGGACCCCCCTCGTCTGGACGCCGAGCAGCGCGGCGTGGTTGACCACGAGAGGGGCCCTCTCCTCGTCCTCGCGGGTCCGGGCACCGGCAAGACGACCACGCTCGTCGAGTCCGTGGCGGCCCGCGTCGCGCGCGGTGCGGACCCCGCGCGCGTGCTGGTCCTGACCTTCAGCCGCAAGGCGGCCGTGGAGCTGCGCGACCGCATGGCGCTGCGCATGGGCGCCCCGCGCGCCCCGCAGGCCACGACCTTCCACTCGTTCTGCTACGCCCTGGTCCGCGCCCACCAGGACAGCGACCTGTTCGTCGAACCCCTGCGACTGCTGTCCGGTCCCGAACAGGACGTGGCGGTCCGTGAACTGCTCGCGGGCCAGCCCGACCTGGAGCGCCTGGGCCTCGCACATGTGCGCTGGCCGGACGAGCTGCGCGCCTGTCTGACCACGCGCGGGTTCGCCGACGAGGTCCGCGCGGTCCTCGCCCGCAGCCGCGAACTGGGCCTGGCCCCCGAGGACCTACGGGCCTTCGCCGCGCGCATCGGCCGCCCGGACTGGCTCGCGGCCTCCGCCTTCCTCGCCGAGTACCTCGACGTCCTCGATCTGCAGGGAGTGCTCGACTACGCGGAGCTGGTCCACCGGGCGGTGCTCCTGGCCGGCCGCCCCGGCGTCGCCGAGCGGCTGGCCGCCCAGTACGACGCCGTCTACGTCGACGAGTACCAGGACACGGACCCGGCGCAGGTGCGGCTGCTGCGGGCCCTCGCGGACGGCGGTCGCACCCTGGTGGCCTTCGGCGACCCCGACCAGTCGATCTACACCTTCCGGGGCGCCGACGTGAACGGCATCCTGGAGTTCCCGGCGGCCTTCCCGCGCGCGGACGGCCGCCCGGCCCCGGTGACGGTCCTGCGGAACTCCCGCCGCTCCGGAGCGGACCTGCTCGCCGCCACGCGCCTGCTCACCCGGCGCATGCCGCTCACCCGGCTCCCGGCGGAGAAGGTGCGGGCCCACCGCGAGCTGAGGCCGGTGCGGGACGGGGGGCGCGTGGAGGTCCACACGTACCCGACGCCGGGCACCGAAGTGGACAACATCGCCGACGTCCTGCGCCGGGCGCATCTGGAGGACGGCGTCCCCTGGAGCGAGATGGCCGTCCTGGTACGCGCCGGCGCCCGCACGATCCCGTCGATCCGGCGCACCCTCACCGCCGCGGGCGTCCCTCTGGAGATCGACGGCGACGACCTCCCCCTGCGCCACGAGCCGGCCGTACAGCCCCTCCTGGCGGCACTGCGGGCGGTGGCACGGGCGGAGTTGGGCAAGGCGGCCCCGACGGCCCCGACGGCCTCGGCGACGGACCCCGATCAGTCGCCTGACGGGACCGAGTCGTCTGACGGGACCGAGCCACTCGACGCGCCCGATCCGCCCGACGAAGAACCCTCCTGGCTCGACACCGAGACCGCGCTCGACCTCCTCGCCTCCCCGCTCGCGGGCATGGACACCGCCGATCTGCGGCGCCTCGGCCGCGCGTTGCGCGAGGAGGAGCGGGCCGGCGGCAACCCCGTGCCGCCGCCCTCGGACGAACTGCTCGCCCGCGCGCTGGCGGAGCCGGAGCGCCTGGTGGCGCACGACCCGGTGTACGCGCGGGGCGCGCAACGTCTCGGCTCGCTGTTGCGGAAGGCACGCGAGCACCTCGCGGGCGGCGGTACGGCCGAGGAGGCGCTGTGGGAGCTGTGGGACGGCACACCGTGGCCCAAGCGCCTGGAGCGGGCCGCCCGGCGCGGCGGCGCGGGCGGACGCAACGCCGACCGTGACCTCGACGCCGTGTGCGCGCTGTTCGCCACGGCGGCCCGCGCGGAGGAGCGCACCGGCGGCGTCGGCGCCCTCAACTTCCTGGCGGAGATCGAGGCCGAGGACATCGCCGCCGACACACTCACCGGACGGGCCGTGCGCCCCGACGCCGTACGCCTGATGACCGCGCACCGCTCCAAGGGCCTCCAGTGGCGGCTGGTCGTCGTCGCGGGCGTCCAGGAGGGGCTGTGGCCGGACCTGCGCCGTCGTGGCTCGCTCCTGGAGGCCGACCGCATCGGCCGCGACGGTCTCGCCGAACCGCTCACCCCGGGCGCGCTGCTCGCGGAGGAACGCCGACTGTTCTACGTGGCCACCACGCGCGCGTGTGAACGCCTCGTCGTCACCGCCGTGAAGGCCCCGGCCGACGACGGGGACCAGCCCTCCCGCTTCCTCGCCGAACTCGGTGTCGAGCCCAAGGACGTCACCGGCCGCCCCCGCCGCCCGCTCTCCGTGGCCGCACTGGTCGCCGAACTGCGCGCCACGACCGTCGACCCGCGCGTGTCGGACAGCCTCCGCGAGGCCGCGGCCCAGCGGCTGGCCCGGCTGGCCGCCTTGAGCGACGAGGACGACCGCCCGCTGGTGCCGTCGGCGCACCCGTACCGCTGGTGGGGCATGGACGAGCCCACCGAGAGCAAGGTGCCGCTCAGAAACCGCGACCAGCCCGTGGTGCTGTCCGGCAGCGCCCTCGACCAGCTCGCCAACACCTGCGCCCTGCAGTGGTTCCTGGGCCGAGAGGTGAAGGCCGACGCGCCCGCGACCGCCGCCCAGGGCTTCGGCAACGTCGTCCACGTCCTCGCCGACGAGGTCGCCTCCGGACGCACGCCCGCCGACCTCGACGTCCTCATGGAGCGCCTCGACTCCGTGTGGAACGCGCTCGCCTTCGACGCGCCCTGGAAGTCGGAGCAGGAGAAGCAACACGCGCGCGTGGCGCTCGAACGCTTCCTGAAGTGGCATGTCATGGACCGCACGGGGCGGGCCCCGGTGGCCAGCGAGCACGACTTCGACGTCACCCTCGAAGCGGGCGACTACGAGGTGCGCATCCGGGGCTCCATGGACCGTGTCGAGACCGACGCCGAGGGCCGCGCGTATGTCGTGGACTTCAAGACGGGCAAGCAAGCCGTGAGTTCCGCCGAGGTGACCCGCCATCCCCAGCTCGCCGTGTACCAGCTGGCGGTCCGCGAGGGAGCCGTCGACGAGCCGTTCGGTGGCGTGCGGCCCGAGCCGGGCGGCGCCGAACTCGTCCAGCTGCGGCAGGGCGCCGCCAAGAAGAACGGCGGCGAGACCGTCCCCAAGGTGCAGGCTCAGGCCCCCCTTGAGGGCGCGGAAGGGGAGTGGGTCGGAGACCTCCTGGCGACGGCCGCGGGCAAGGTCCTGGACGAACGTTTCTCCCCGACCGCCGGACAACACTGTGCACACTGCGCTTTCCGGGCATCGTGCAGCGCGCGCCCGGAGGGCCGTCACGTGGTCGAGTGACCGGGCCCGCGGGGCGGCCGGCATCCGCTGTCAGTGGCCGCGGCTAGCCTCTCTGGAATGTCCGCCCCTATCAGCGATCCCGAGCAGCTCAAGGAGCTCCTCGGCATCCCGTTCACCCCGGAGCAGACGGCCTGCGTCGTCGCGCCGCCCGCCCCGCAGGTGATCGTGGCGGGAGCCGGGTCGGGCAAGACCACGGTGATGGCCGCGCGCGTGGTGTGGCTGGTCGGCACCGGACAGGTCGCCCCCGAACAGGTGCTCGGCCTGACCTTCACCAACAAGGCGGCGGGCGAACTCGCCGAGCGTGTGCGCAAGGCCCTGGTCAGGGCCGGCATCACCGACCCCGACGTGATCGACCCGGACAACCCGCCGGGCGAGCCGGTCATCTCCACCTACCACGCCTTCGCGGGCCGCCTCCTGACCGACCACGGCCTGCGCATCGGCCTGGAACCCAGCTCCCGGCTCCTCGCCGACGCCACCCGCTACCAGCTCGCCGCCCGCGTCCTGCGCGAGTCCCCGGGCCCGTACCCGGCGCTGACCCGCTCCTTCCCGGACCTGGTCAGCGACATCCTGACCCTCGACTCCGAACTCGCCGAGCACCTCGTACGCCCTGAGGACCTGCGCGCGTACGACGCCGGACTGCTGCGCGAGCTGGAGGGCGCCAAGCTCACCAACGCGGACCTCCGCAAGGTCCCCGAGGCCGCCGCCGCCCGGCGCGAACTCACCGAACTGGTGGGCCGCTACCGCGCGGCCAAGCGCGAGCGGAACCTCCTCGACTTCGGCGACCAGATCGCCCTGTCGGCCGGCCTCGCGCGGCTCCCCGAGGTGGGGCGCGTCCTGCGGGACGAGTTCCGGGTGGTCCTGCTCGACGAGTACCAGGACACCTCGGTGGCCCAACGCGTGCTGCTGGCGGGCCTGTTCGGCGGCGGCACCGGCCACCCGGTGACCGCCGTCGGTGACCCCTGCCAGGCCATCTACGGCTGGCGCGGCGCCTCCGTCGCCAACCTCGACGACTTCCCCGAGCACTTCGCCCACCCCGACGGCCGCCCCGCGACCCGGCAGTCGCTCAGCGAGAACCGCCGCAGCGGCGGCCGTCTCCTGGACCTCGCCAACGGCCTCGCGGAGCCCCTGCGGGCCATGCACGCGGGCGTGGAGGCCCTCCGGCCCGCCCCGGGCGCCGAACGCGCCGGAGTGGTCCGCTGCGCCCTGCTGAACACCCACGCCGAGGAACTGGACTGGATCGCCGACTCGATCGCCCACCTCGTGCGCACCGGCAAGGAACCCGGCGAGATCGCCGTCCTGTGCCGTACGGCCGGAGACTTCGCCGAGATCCAGGGCGCCCTGGTCGCCCGTGACATCCCGGTGGAGGTCGTCGGCCTCTCCGGGCTGCTCCACCTGCCCGAGGTCGCCGATCTCGTCGCCGTCTGCGAGGTCCTCCAGGACCCCGGCGCCAATGCCTCCCTCGTCCGCCTCCTCACCGGCCCGCGCTGGCGGATCGGCCCCCGTGATCTCGCCCTCCTGGGGCGCCGGGCAAGGCTGCTGGTGTCCCACGCGCGCGTGGACGGCGACGACGACCCGGACCGCCGGCTCGCCGCGGCCGTGGAGGGCGTCGACCCGTCCGAGGTGATCTCGCTGGCGGACGCGCTGGACACGTTCCTGGAACTGCCACTCGAAGCCGAGCGGGAGGACGACGGGCTGCCGTTCTCACCGGACGCGCGCGTGCGGTTCGCCCGGCTCGCCGCCGAACTGCGCGACCTGCGCCGCTCGCTGGCCGATCCGCTCATGGACGTCCTCCACCGCGTCCTCGCCGCCACCGGCCTGGAGGTGGAACTCTCCGCGTCCCCGCACGCGCTCGCCGCCCGCCGCCGCGAGACCCTGTCCAACTTCCTGGACATCGCCGCCTCCTTCGCCGCCAACAGCGCAGGCGAGGCCACCCTGCTCGCCTTCCTCGGCTTCCTGCGTACGGCCGCCCAGTACGAGAAGGGCCTCGACAACGCCCTGCCGGGCGGAGAGAACACCGTCAAGGTGCTCACCGCCCACAAGTCCAAGGGACTGGAATGGGACGTCGTCGCCGTCCCCGGCCTGGTCACCGGCACCTTCCCCAGCACCCAGGGACGCGAGAAGTGGACCGCACAGGGCAAGGTCCTGCCGCACGAACTGCGCGGCGACGCCGACACCCTTCCCGACGTCGAGGCCTGGGACTCCCGCGGCCTCAAAGCCTTCCAGGAGGCCATGAAGGACCACCAGCACACCGAGGAACTCCGCCTCGGCTACGTCACCTTCACCCGCCCCCGCTCCCTGCTCCTCGGCTCCGGCCACTGGTGGGGCCCCTCGCAGAAACGCCCGCGCGGTCCGTCCGACTTCCTCATGGCCCTCCACGACCACTGCGTCGCCGGACACGGCGAGATCGAGGCATGGGCCGACGAACCCGAGGAGGAGGCCGAGAACCCCGCCCTCCGAGAGGCCGCCGCCGACCACGCCTGGCCCCTCCCGCTCGACGGCGCGGCCCTGATGCGCCGCCGCGCCGCCGCCGCGACCGTACTGGCCCATCTGGAGACGGCGTCGTCCCACGAGGACGCGCATCCGGGCGCCGCCGAGGAGGACGCCCAGGAGGCCCCGGACGACATTCCCTTGGAGCCCTTCGAGCCCTTCGAGGAGGACTCCGGTGACGAGGAGGAGGACACCGGCGACTGGGACTCCTGGTCGTCTGACCGCCCCGCACCGGGCCTCCACGCGCGCGTGGAGGACGCGGAGAACACCGTCCGGGACAGGCACACGCCGACCGTCCCACGCGCGCGCAGGCACCCCGCCACGTCCGGTCTCAGCCCCGAGGAGGCACGCACCGTCGCCTCCTGGGACCGCGACCTGGACGCCCTCGCCGGGGAACTCGTGCGGGCCCGCACGAAGGTCACCGACGTACCCCTGCCGGCCTCGCTGACCGCCTCGCAGGTGATGCGTCTGGCCGCCGATCCGGACGCGTTCGCACAGGAACTCGCGCGCCCCATGCCCCGCCCTCCGCAGCCCGGGGCACGTCGTGGCACCCGATTCCACGCCTGGGTCGAGGCCCGCTTCGAAGAGCTGCGGCTGCCCATGCTGGAGCCCGACGAGCTGCCCGGCGGCGAGGCCGAGATCGCCGACGAGCAGGACCTGGAGGCCCTCAAGGAGGCCTTCGACCGCACTCCGTACGCACACCGCACGCCCCACCGGGTCGAGGCACCGTTCCAACTCGGCATCGCCGGACGCGTCGTACGTGGCCGTATCGACGCCGTCTACCGGGAGAGCGACGGCGACGGGACGACGAGGTACGAGATCGTCGACTGGAAGACCAGCCGCACCCGCACCGCCGACCCGCTCCAGCTCGCCGTCTACCGGCTCGCCTGGGCCGAGCAGCACGGCGTGCCCCTGGAGTCCGTCGGAGCGGCCTTCCTGTACGTCCGCACAGGGGACGTCGTACGGCCCACGAACCTCCCCGACCGGGTCGCACTGGAGCGGTTGCTCCTGGAGGAGCCCGACGGCGGGAGACCGGACTCGACCGGAGAGGGACGGGAATAGTCGGCGGACTGGCAGGGGGCGGTCACGGACGAACCGCCGGACGAGCCTGCCGGTGCGGGCCTATAGGCTCGTGAGCATGAGCGAGACCCCGGACAGCGTCGTCCGTACGTACATAGAGAACCACCGTGCCGCCTTCCTCGACGATCTCGTGGAATGGCTGCGCATCCCGTCGGTCTCGGCCCAGCCCGAGCACGCGACGGACGTACGACGCAGCGCCGACTGGCTGGCCGCCAAGCTCAAGGAGACCGGCTTCCCCACGGCCGAGGTCTGGGAGACACCGGGTGCCCCCACCGTCTTCGCGGAGTGGCCCTCCGCGAACGCCGACGCCCCCACCGTTCTCGTCTACGGGCACCACGACGTGCAGCCCGCGGCCCTCGCCGACGGCTGGGACAGCGAGCCCTTCGAACCGGTGATCCGCGGAAACCGTCTCCACGCGCGCGGGGCGGCCGACGACAAGGGCCAGGTGTTCTTCCACACACTCGGTGTCCGCGCCCACCTCGCCGCGACCGGCCGCACCACCCCCGCCGTCCACCTGAAGATGCTGATCGAGGGCGAGGAGGAGTCCGGCTCCCCGCACTTCCGTGCCCTCGTCGAGGAGCACGCCGAGCGGCTTGCCGCCGACGCGGTCGTCGTCTCCGACACCGGCATGTGGGCCGAGGACACCCCCACCGTGTGCACCGGGATGCGGGGCCTCGCCGAGTGCGAGATCCACCTGCACGGCCCCGACCAGGACATCCACTCCGGCTCCTTCGGCGGCGCCGTACCGAACCCGGCCACCGAGATCGCCCGCCTCGTCGCCGCCCTGCACGACGAGCACGCGCGCGTGGCGATCCCCGGCTTCTACGACGGCATCGCCGAACTCACCGACCGCGAGCGCGAACTCCTCGCCGAACTGCCCTTCGACGAGGAGCGATGGCTGCGCACGGCCAGGTCGACGGCGACGCACGGCGAGGCCGGACACACCACCCTGGAGCGCGTCTGGGCCCGCCCGACCGCCGAGGTCAACGGCATCGGTGGCGGCTACCAGGGCGCCGGCAGCAAGACGATCATCCCGTCCTCGGCCATGGTGAAGCTGTCCTTCCGCCTGGTCGCCGGACAGGACCCGGAGCACATCCGGAAGGCCGTCACGGCATGGGCCGCCGAGCGGATCCCCGCCGGTGTCCGCCACGAGATCACGTTCAGCGGGTCCACCCGTCCCTGCCTGACACCGCTGGACCACCCGGCCCTGCGGTCGCTGGTACGGGCCATGGGCCGCGCCTTCCAGCAGCCGGTCCGCCACACGCGCGAGGGCGGCTCCGGCCCCGCCGCCGACCTCCAGGAAGTCCTCGACGCACCCGTGCTCTTCCTGGGCATCTCCGTCCCCTCCGACGGCTGGCACGCCCCCAACGAGAAGGTCGAACTCGATCTGCTCCTCAAAGGCGTCGAGACCAGCGCGTACCTCTGGGGCGAACTGGCCCGAGGCCCCGGCGAGGCACACTGAAGAAGGCCCCGCACGCCCCAGCCCACCCGCACGCCGCACGCCCCGCCGAACCACCCGCCCCATCAACCGTTTCACCGGGGGAGTTGGAAGCACCCGTGACCACCTGGACCGACCACACCGCCGACCGCCCCATCGCCCTCACCGCCCCCGGCGGCATCGACCGGGCCGCCCACCACCGGCTCGACGAGGCCTGGCTCGCGGCGGCGTGGAGCCACCCCACGACCCGCTGCTTCGTGGTCTCCGGCGGCCAGGTCCTCATCGACGAGACCCCGGACGGCACCACCGAACTCGTCATGATCCCCTCCTTCGAGGCACCGCTCACCGAGGCACACCGCTACTTCCTGGGCACCGACGCGGACGGTGTGAGCTATTTCGCACTCCAGAAGGACGCGCTCCCCGGCCGCATGGACCAGTCCGCGCGCCCGGCCGGACTGCGCGAGGCGGGCATGCTCCTGTCACCGCGTGACACGGGCCTCATGGTGCACGCGGTCGGCCTGGAGAACTGGCAGCGCACCCACCGCTTCTGCTCCCGCTGCGGCGAGCGCACGGTCATCGCGGCGGCCGGTCACATCCGCCGCTGCCAGGCCTGCGGCGCCGAGCACTACCCGCGCACCGACCCGGCGGTGATCATGGCGGTCACGGACGAGGAGGACCGCATCCTGCTCGGCCGCCAGGTGCACTGGCCCGAGGGCCGCTTCTCCACCCTGGCGGGCTTCGTGGAGCCCGGCGAGTCCATCGAGCAGTCCGTACGGCGCGAGGTCCACGAGGAGGTCGGCATCACCGTCGGCCAGGTCGAGTACATCGCCAGCCAGCCCTGGCCCTTCCCGTCCAGCCTGATGCTGGGCTTCATGGCCCGCGCCACCTCGACCACCGTGGAGGTCGACGGCGACGAGATCCACGAGGCCCGCTGGTTCTCCCGGGAAGAGCTGCGGGCCGCGTTCGACTCCGGGGAGGTCCTGCCTCCCTACGGCATCTCGATCGCGGCCCGACTGATCGAACTCTGGTACGGCAAGCCCCTGCCGACGCGAAGTCACATCGGCTAGGGACCCGCTTGCCGCTACGCGCCGATCTTCTGCTTGACCTGCGCCAGCGAGGGGTTCGTGAGCGTCGAGCCGTCCGGGAAGAGGACGGTGGGAACCGTCTGGTTCCCGCCGTTCGCCTTCTCCACGAACGCTGCGGAGTCCGGGTCATGCTCGATGTTGATCTCGTTGTACGTGATGCCCTCGCGGTCCATCTGGCTCTTCAGCCGACGGCAGTAGCCGCACCACGTGGTGCTGTACATCGTCACAGTGCCCGGCATGTCCCTGGCGCTCCTTCACGGTCCGATGGGGTGCTTGTTCGCAGTGAGTGGAACGTACGCGACACGCCCGCCATTCCCTTGCGCGGGTGCCGCCCACCACCGCGCCCCGGCGCCCGACGTACGGGAACACACAAGCGCCTGCCGCATTGGTACGACTGCGAGTGCCTGCCTGTGGACAACTTGCTCAGCCGTCTCCGGCGACCTGGCAGCATGGCCATGTGACAGCAGCAACGCACTCCACCCTCTTCCCGCGGGTCCCCGACTCGGCCGACGCGGTGCTCGAAGGGCTCGACCCCGAGCAGCGCGCGGTGGCGACCGCCCTGCACGGTCCGGTGTGCGTGCTGGCGGGGGCCGGTACGGGCAAGACGCGGGCGATCACCCACCGGATCGCCTACGGCGTGCGTGCCGGGATGCTCCAGCCCGCCAGTGTGCTGGCCGTCACCTTCACCAACCGCGCCGCCGGAGAGATGCGGGGTCGGCTCCGCCAGCTCGGTGCCGCCGGAGTCCAGGCCCGGACGTTCCACTCGGCCGCGCTGCGCCAGCTCCAGTACTTCTGGCCGAAGGCCGTCGGTGGTGGTATGCCGCGCATCGTCGACCGCAAGATCCAGATCGTCGCGGACGCGGCCGCCGCCTGCCGCATCCGTCTCGATCGCAACGAACTCCGGGACACCGCCGCCGAGATCGAGTGGTCCAAGGTCACCCGGACCGTCCCCGCCGACTACGCCGCCGCCACCGCCAAGCACGGCCGCGAGGCCCCCCGTGACCCGGCCGAGATCGCCCAGATCTACGCGACGTACGAGGACCTCAAGCGCGAGCGGGGCGTCATCGATTTCGAGGACGTCCTCCTGCTCACGGTCGGCATCCTCCAGGACCGCCACGACATCGCCGAGCAGGTCCGCTCCCAGTACCAGCACTTCGTGGTCGACGAGTACCAGGACGTCAGCCCCCTCCAGCAGCGTCTGCTGGAGCTGTGGCTCGGCGACCGGGACGACCTGTGCGTCGTGGGCGACGCCAGCCAGACGATCTATTCGTTCACCGGCGCAACCCCCGACCATCTGCTCGACTTCCGTCACCGCCACCCCGGGGCCACCGTCGTCAAGCTCGTCCGCGACTACCGCTCCACCCCACAGGTCGTCCATCTCGCCAACGGTCTGCTCTCCCAGGCCCGAGGCCGCGCCGCCGACCACCGACTCGAACTGATCTCCCAGCGCCCGGCGGGCCCGGAGCCCCGCTACACCGAGTACACGGACGAGCCCGCCGAGGCCGAGGGCGCCGCCCGCCGCATCCGTGACCTCATCGCCTCCGGTGTCCCGGCGAGCGAGATCGCCATCCTGTTCCGGACGAACTCCCAGTCCGAGACCTACGAGCAGGCACTCGCGGACGTCGGAGTGCCCTACCAACTGCGCGGCGCGGAACGGTTCTTCGACCGCCCCGAGGTGCGCAAGGCGGGGGCCGCGCTGAGAGCAGCCGCCCGCTTCGGCGGCAACGACGCCCTCCTGGAGGACGCCGTCGACCTTCCCTCACAGGTACGGGCCGTGCTCTCCGGGGAGGGCTGGACCGGTGAACCGCCGGCGGGCTCCGGCGCGGTCAGGGAACGCTGGGAGTCACTCGCGGCCCTGGTGAACCTCGCCCAGGACTTCACCGCGGCCAAGCCCGACGCGACCCTCGGTGACCTGGTGGCGGAACTCGACGAACGGGCGGGCGCCCAGCACGCCCCGACCGTCCAGGGCGTCACGCTCGCCTCACTGCACTCCGCGAAGGGCCTGGAGTGGGACGTCGTCTTCCTGGTCGGTGTCGCCGAGGGAATGATGCCGATCACCTACGCGCGGACGGACGAACAGATCGAGGAGGAGAGACGGCTCCTCTACGTGGGCGTCACCCGCGCGCGCGAACAGCTCTCCGTCTCCTGGTCCCTGTCCCGGTCGCCCGGCGGCCGCCCCAACCGCCGCCCCAGCCGTTTTCTGAACGGCCTGCGCCCCGGATCCACCGCCACGATGGGCCGGACCACTACGGGCGGCCCCGGGGGCGTCGAGCGGGGCACGACGGGCGGCCGGACGGGTGATCTCGCGGGCGGCGGCCCCGAGGCGGCGCCACGCCGCACCAGCCGGACCCCGGCCCGCTGCCGTGTCTGCGGGCGCACCCTGCGGGACGCCGGAGACATGAAACTGATGCGCTGCGAGGACTGCCCCTCCGACATGGACGAGGGCCTCTACGAGCGACTGCGCGAGTGGCGCGCGGTCCAGGCACAGCGCAGCGGCCAACCCGACTTCTGTGTCTTCACCGACCGGACACTGATGGCGATCGCGGAAGCGGGGCCGAGCACTCCGGTTGAACTCGGTCGCATCCCCGGTGTCCGGGCCCGCAAGCTGCAGCGGTACGGCGCCGATGTTCTCGACATCTGCGCAGGTCGGGAGCCCGGGTACGAGGACGAGAACGACTGATACGAACTCGTCGAAAAAATAGTTTGCGCATGCCCCAGCAATCCCCATAGGTTCTTAGGCACGAGAGCAGGCGGCCTTCTCGAAGGCCCCGGTTTCGTGATGTACTTCATATCCGTCGGATCGGTTCGCACCGGTCCCCATAGACGCCGAGAGGAGGCGAGTCCAGTGATCAGCATCGACACCAGCTTCACCAGCACGGTCAAAATGACCGATCGCTCGGCCGTCTCCCTGTGCTTGCTCGGCGTCTCGAACCTGGGCACCGGTCTGTCCGCCATCAGTGGCGGCCGTCCGGCGTCCTCCGTGTCTCTGGCGGGTCTCCCCGTCCGTGAGCGCAATGAGCGACCGACCAAGGCACTGGAAGCAGCAGTAACGGCACAGGCCCAGGCCTATGCCGTCGCGGCGGCCGGTGCCGGATTCCGGAAGCAGACGACGCACCACCACCTGATGTGGGCCTTCCGTGGGCCTGAACCCTGGAGTGATCCAGCCTGATCGACGATCAGGCCGGCGCCTTCAGGGCCGCGGAACCCCATCCGGGATCCGCGGCCCTTCTGTTTGTCCCCGACCGGGGACTGCGGAGCGAAGGGGCCTCGGGACAAGAAAAGAACCCGGTACCAGCCGCCACCGGCCAACAGGCCGGAACGACCAGACGAGGAAGACGAACCGTGCAACTCGAAGCGCACGCCCCGTCCGTACCGCCTTCCGAAACGATCCCCCCGCCCGGCCTCACGGAGGACTCCACCTTGACCCCGCTCACCGCGCTCACCGCGCTCGACGACGCCATCGAGAACCTCGGCGTACCCGTCCCCTGCCGTTCCTACGACCCGGAGGTCTTCTTCGCCGAGTCGCCGGCCGACGTCGAGTACGCCAAGTCCCTCTGCCGCACCTGCCCGCTGATGGAGGCCTGCCTCGCCGGCGCCAAGGAGCGGCGTGAGCCCTGGGGCGTCTGGGGCGGCGAGCTCTTCGTCCAGGGTGTCGTCGTGGCCCGCAAGCGGCCCCGTGGCCGCCCGCGCAAGAACCCGGTCACGGCATGAACATCACCGGAACGATCGACCGCCCCCTCACGCACGATCCCAAGAAGCAGGCCCCGATGAAGCCGTCCACGAGTGAGCCCGTCGGCTCAGCGACTCCAGACTTCACCACCACCGGCGCGAACGCCTCGCGTCAGAACAGGACCCGAGAGATGCATCTCATGCCAGAAGCCCTGGCTCGTGCGCATATGCACGAGCGCCTGCACCAGGCGGAGCAGGAACGCCGGGCCATGCGCCTGGTGGTCGCCCGCCGGATGCAGCGCCGGGCCGAGCGCGCGTCGATGCGCGCCCGCCGTGCGCTCGCCATGGCGGTCATGCAGTAGTCGCCCCGCGACAACCGGCATGAACCGGCCTGGTCAGGCACAGCACGACCATCGCCAGCAGTGGCTCCCCGCGGGGGCCGGTCCCAAGGGGCCGGCCCCCGCGGTGCGTGGTGACCACGGAACCGTCGACGGCGGCGATATCGTCGCTCGAGTGACGAGTCTTTCCGGGGACAACGACAACGGCGGCTCCGCCGCGGAACCCCAGACCCTCATGTGCGCCCGCTGCGGCACCACGGCCGGCGCCCCTCAACCCCTGTGGATCTGTTCCGTGGAGAACGGCGCACGGCACTACTTCTGCGACACCTGCGCCAGACAGAACCTGCGAGCGATCGAAAGCAGGCTGGACTCGGCCTGGTGGTGACCTCGCCGCCGCCCCAACCGGCTACGCCTCCGCGGCCGAGTCGCCCTCCTCCTCTTCGAGGACGAAGCCCGGCAGCCACTCCTCCAGTTCGTCGCGCATACGCACCGTCGCGCCGAGTTGGCACAGGACACCGATGGTGCTCAGCGTCACCCGGTGGATGAGGAGATACGACGGGGGCAGGTTCAGTTGCTTCCCCAACTGGTGGGCGGGGGAGCGAGGGTCGGCGATACGGGCGGCCTGGCTGCGCATCCAGCCGCGGGCGAAGGTGAACTCGTCGGCCCGGACCGGTTCGATGATGGGGCGCAGATAGTCGAGGACCGTGTCCGGATCGAGGTCTATCGACTCCTTCACGAAGCCTTCCGTACAGAGCATCTCGTACACGGCCTCGGCCTCGCCCTCGATCGTCAGCCGAAGGGCCTCACCGATCGGGGCCGGCAGGCCGCCCGGCAGCCGGTCCACCGTGCCGAAGTCGAGGACGCCGAGGCGCCAGCCGCGTTTCTCGTCCGGCAGGAGGCGGAAGTTGCCCGGATGGGGGTCGGCGTGCAGCAGACCCGTACGGGCCGGGCCGGAGAAGAGGAAGCGGGTCAGCAGCTGGCCGGCCCGGTCCCGCTGCTCCTGGGAGCCGCCGGTGATCACCTCCGAGAGCGGGGTGCCCTCCATCCACTCGGTCACCAGCACCTGCTCGCACTGGTGCACCACGGCCGGGACCACGACATCGGGGTCGCCCGCGAACTCCTCCGCGTGCGCCTGCTGGGCCTGGGCCTCCAGGCCGTAGTCGAGCTCTTCGGAGACACGGTCCCGCAGCTCCGCGATGAGCGGCTTGATGTCCATCCCCGGGATCAGCGGGCCCAGCAGACGAGCGAACCGGCTGAGCTGGCCGAGGTCGGACAGGAGCGCCTCGCCCGCGCCCGGGTACTGCACCTTCACGGCGACCGTGCGGCCGTCGTGCCACACCGCGCGGTGCACCTGGCCGATCGAGGCCGCGGCGGCCGGCTTCTCCTCGAACTCCAGGAACAGGTCCTGCCAGTCCTCCCCGAGGCGCTCCTCCAGAACGGCGTGCACCGTGCGGGTCGGCATCGGGGGCGCCGCGTCCTGAAGCTTCGTCAGAGCCGCGCGATAGGGGCCCGCGACATCCTCGGGGAGAGCCGACTCGAAGACGGACAGGGCCTGCCCGAACTTCATCGCGCCGCCCTTCAGCTCGCCCAGGACCTTGAACAGCTGCTCCGCCGTGCGCTGCTGGAGTTCGCGGCCCACGAGCTCCGCCGACTCGCCGACGATTCGCTTGCCGAGTCCCCAGGTGGCCCGGCCTGCGATGCCGAGCGGAAGCGCGGCGAGCTTGGCGGTCCGGGTGACCGCCTTCCGGGGAAGATCAGACATGCGCCCTCCAAGTCCCAGCAGGCCGTGCCGCGTGTGCCTTGCGAGACAACCTCGTTGACCGCTGATGCCCCGCCATTGTCGCGCGCGCCTCCCCGTCCGTTGCGGTGTGTTCCCCGTTACCTTTCCCGGCGGCGCCTTTTTCAGCTGCCGCGCAGGAACACGCGGGGTGGGGCCACACCGGGCGGGGGTGCCAGTCGAAGCCCGGTACCGAGACCTCCCAGCGGGCGCCCGCGCTGGACGGCAGCTGTCCGTCGAGGAACGCGAGCGCATGGCCTGCGGCCAGTCCGGCCACCGTCGTGGCCAGGGTCACATCGCAGGCCTCGTACGGATGCGGGCGACCGGAGCGCCACTGTGCGACCAGCCGCGGCCAGGTCTCGTCGCGGTCGGCGCGGCTCTGGTCGAGGCAGCCCGCGCAGCCCGTCTCACCGGGCAGGACCAGGGGACCGACCACGCCCGTCCCCTCCACCACACCGGCGTAGAGATGGGGTGTGCCCGATTCGATCAGCGGTTCGGTGGCGGCGGGCTTCGGGGCGTGCGCCTCGACACCGTCGCGTGGGGCGAGGATCACCAGGGAGAAGCCGGGCTCCTCACGGAGACGGTTCTGCGTGACCTCCTCGGTCGGGTCCGCCGGCTGCCGGGAGCCGCGGCGGCGCCGGGGCGGGCGGCCGGGTGCCGCGTCCCGGGCGGCTCGGCGGGCCGCCATGTCCCTGCGCTCGCCGACCGACTCGGCCGGCAGTCCGCCCGGCGTCACGTCCCACGGCTCGACCCGGCCGACGTCGCGTACGTCGATCTCGCCCACCCCGGCCGCAGACAGCAGCGAGGCGAGCACCGCCCCGACCCGACCGGCGCCCCGTACCTGCACTCTCAGTGACCGGCGGGTCGCCAGACGCCTCATGGCGTCGCCCGGCTCGGGTGAGATCAGCGACAGCGTGGCGGCGTCCGGGCGCAGTCGGTCGAGCACCTCGGGTTTGGCACGCAGGTCGTCCGCGGCGGGGCCGCCGCCCGTCGCGTCGTCCAGCAGGCCCGACCGGGACAGGCGGTCCACCAGACCGTCCACATGGGCGTCCGGCAGGCCCATGCGACGCCCCTCCTCGCGCAGCAGCGGCAGCCCGCGGGTGCCGTCGAGCAGGGCGAGGAAACTGCCCGTCGCCATGTCCATCGGGCCCAGCACCATGGCGTGCGCCGGCGCCAGACCGAACTGCACGGTGTTGAGATCCCGCCAGCCGCGCCGGAGCGCGGGCTTCACCATCGGATGCATGATCGGCCCCCGTAGCCAGAGATAGGTCCCCGTGTGTCGACGGTGCCAGTGCCTGGTCCGCCGACGAGTGCCAGCATGCACGGACCGCGACGAAGCGTGTCGAGAGTTGTCCACAGGCGACGGCATTCGTCGTACAAATCAGGCGCTCGGAGTGCGGATCGATATCGAACCGTCCCGGAGGCGGGACTTCTCCCGTGTGCAGCGGGTAACGTCGGGGCGTGCCCGCCGACCCACTGCACCGCGCCGGAAAACCACAGCGCAGCACGACGAGCCAGCCGCCGAGCGGCTCGCGGGCGAGCGCGATCGAGGTCCGCAGGAGCGCGCGACGGCGCAGAACGGTCTCCGCGTACCGCGAGGGCGATCGCACCGTCGTGCTCATCCCCGCTCGGATGTCCGAGGCGGAGGAACAGCGCTGGGTGACGGTCATGCTCGACAAGCTGGCCGCGCAGGAAAGCAAACGACGTCTCGGCGACACCGAACTCGCGGAGCGCGCCGCCCGGCTCTCGGACCAGTACTTCGGCGGTCGCGCCCGGCCCACGTCGGTCCGCTGGGTCACCAACCAGAACACCCGCTGGGGCTCGTGCACCCCCGCCGAGGGCAGCATCCGTCTGTCGCACCGGCTGCAGGGCATGCCCGAGTACGTCGTCGACTACGTCCTCCTCCACGAACTCGCCCACCTGCTCGTACCCGGCCACGGGCCCCGTTTCTGGCAGCTGCTGGAGGCGTATCCGCGTACCGAGCGTGCTCGCGGCTACCTCGAAGGGGTGGTCGCCGCCGACCGGCTGCCGCATCTGCCGGCCGAGCGGGACGAGTGACGCCACCGCGTCACGCGTGTGCGTTTGTGGGACCGGTGACCGAAGTCGCGCTTTTGTACCGGCTCTGTACCAGCCTCGTACGTCCCAGGACTTTGCGGTTAGCCTGACGCGACGCACTCGCAGGCGCACGCACTTTCGGGATGGGGGACGGTCGTTACGCATGGCCAGGGAATTCCAACGCGGCCACAAGGCCAAGATCAGTGACCTCACCGCGGGTACGGATCTGTACGTGGGTGTACAGATCTCCGCCCCCGGGCTGAGCTTCGACATCAGCTGCTTCGGTCTGGACGCCGACGAACGGCTCTCGGACGACCGCTACTTCGTCTTCTTCAACCAGCCGAAGACCCCCGAGGAGTCGATCCAGCTCCTGGGTGCCCAGTCGGGCGACACGGAGTCCTTCCGCGTCACTCTCGACAAGATCCCGCCGCAGATCCAGAAGCTGTCCTTCACGGCGACGATCGACGGCAACGGGCAGATGTCGCAGATCGCCCCCGGCTACGTCCGTATCGTCGCGGGCGGCGAGGAAGTCGCCCGGTACCCCTTCGACGGCTCGGAGTTCTCCACCGAGCGCGCCGTGATGCTGGGCGACTTCTATCTGAAGGACGTGTGGCGGTTCGCGGCCGTCGGACAGGGCTTCGACGGCGGCCTCGACGCGCTGCTGAAGAACTTCGGCGGCGAGGTCGCCGAGGAGGAGCCCGCCCCCGCACCGCAGCAGCCGCAGGCCGACGCCGCGCCCGGCTTCGCCCCGCCCGCGTTCGGCGCTCCGCCCGCTCCCGCCGCCCCGGTGCCCGCACCGGCCCCGGAGCCCGCGCAACCGTTCGCGCCCCCGGCGCCCTCACCCTCCGTGCACGCCGCGCCGACCATCGCCGCGCCCCTGCACACCCCGCCCGGAGCGCCGCCGCAGGGCGGGCCTTTCACCCCTCCCGGCGTTCCGCCCCAGGGCGGGCCTTTCACCCCTCCCGGCGTTCCGCCCCAGGGCGGGCCCTTCACCCCGCCCGGCGCGGCTCCGCAAGGCGGTCCGTTCACGCCCCCCGGTGCTCCCGGGGCGTTCCCCGGACAGGGGCAGCCCTTCGGCGGCGGGACGCAGCTCGCGCCCGTGCCCCCGGAGGCGGGACTGCGGGTCGTCCTGACGAAGTACTCCGAGGCACCCGTCGGCGACCGCTGGACCGAGCAGAACCCGCAGCTGGTTCGGACGACGCTGACCAAGGGCGCCAACATCCTCGCCAAGCAGGGCAGCATGGTCGCCTACCAGGGCGACATCGACTTCGCCCACAAGGGGTCGGGCCTGCTCGGCAAGTTGACGGGCCAGCTCACCGGCCAGGGCATGGCCCTGATGCGCTGTTCCGGAGACGGCGAGGTCTTCCTCGCGGACGAGGGCAGCCACCTCTTCGTGATCCGCCTGGAGAACGAGCAGCTCTACACCAGCGCGCGCGGGGTCCTCGCCTTCGACGAGGCACTGGACACCGAGATCCGCCGTATCGAGGGCGCGGGCCTGCCGGGAGGCGGCCTGTTCAGCATGCTCTTCTCCGGCACGGGAGCGGTCGTCGTAAAGACCCGCGGCATCCCCGTCGTCCTCCCCGTCGGCCCGGCCACCTACGTCGACGGCAACGCCGTCATCGCCTGGTCCGCCGGTGCGCAGGCCGTCACCACGACCTCGCTCAGGCTGCGCCGTTCCGGGTACGCCCGGCAGACCCAGGAGGCCGTCAACCTCCAGTTCCGCGGTGCTCCCGGCAACTTCGTCGTCGTCCAGCCCTTCGAGGTGTGAGGCAGAGCATGGACCTCCAGACACTCAACGCGCACCGCTCCGCCTCCACCGGCGTCCGTATGAGCGTGCACAGCTCCAAGACGCTCAAGGTCAGCATGGTCACCGGTCAGGACCTCCTGGCCAAGGCCGGCTCGATGATCGCGTACGACGGCTATGTGCAGTTCGACGGCCCGCCCGCCACGCTGCGCCGCAGCGCCGAGGAGATGGTCACCGGCGAGGGCGGCAAGCTGATGCTCTGCCGGGGCGACGGTGAGCTGTACCTCGCCGACTACGGCGGTGACGTCCTCATCCTCCACCTGAACAACGAGGCGCTGTCCGTCAACGGCCCCACCCTGCTGGCCTGCGACGCCTCCCTCCAGCTCACCATCGAGCCGGTCAAGGGCCTCGCCAAGCTCTCCGGCTCGGGCCTCACCAACCTCGTGATCCGGGGCACCGGATGGGTCGCCCTGGTCAGCCGGGGTGTGCCGATCTCCCTCGACTGTGCGGAGCGGGAGACGTACGTCGACCCGGACGCGCTGATCGCCTGGACCGACGGTCTCGACATGAAGGCCCGCCGCTCCATGAAGGCGAGTGCGCTCATCGGCCGGGGCAGTGGGGAAGCCTTCCAGATCGGGTTCAAGGGGCAGGGCTTCGTGGTCGTCCAGCCCAGCGAGGACACTGGCGACCGTTTCAAGATCCGTGGCTGACCGGGGCCGAGAGGAGAACACCACACCATGCACAGCACGCTCTTCGCGCACATCCCGGTGAACCACACCGAGCGCTACACATTGCAGAATCCGCAGCTGCTCAAGACGGACGTCACCGTCGGCAGCAGCCCCGTCCTGGCCCGCCAGGGCGCCATGGTCGCCTTCGAGGGGCAGGTCGACTTCGACAGCCAGTACCGCAACCGCAGCTGGCGCAACGCTGAGCGGATGACCGGTGAGCGGCTCGAACTCATGCGCTGCAAGGGCAACGGGATCGTGTATCTCGCCAACTTCGCGCAGTACCTGCACATCATGGAGGTCGGCCGCGGCATCACCGTCGACTCCTCCGCCGTCCTCGCCTTCGACGGGTCCCTGAACGTCGGCATCGTCGCCGTGGACAGCGCCGTCGAGGTCGCCTCGGCCGGGGCGTACAACCTGGAGCTGTCCGGTGGCGGCAAGGTCGTCCTGATGACCTCGGGTCCGCCGCTCGCGCTCGAAGTGACGCCCGAGAAGAACGTCTGCGTCGACTCGGACGCCGTCATCGCCTGGTCCACCTCGCTGCGGACGCAGCTCCAGGCGCCGACCTCCACCTCCGCCGTGTGGCGCCGCAGGGGCTCCACCGGTGAGGGCTGGGAGATGCACTTCGGGGGTCAGGGGCATGTCCTGGTGCAGCCCAGCGAACTGCTTCCGCCGCAGCACCTGCGGACGTCCGGGGTGCTCGGACAGTTCGGCATGGGTGGCGGCGGACTGAGCGGAAACTCCCTCGGGGGCAGTCGCAGCTGATCAGCCGTACCCATTGGCACATGGGTAAGGGGCGTCCGCCATTGCGGGCGCCCCTTACCGCGTTCGTCCCCCCCGGCGGGGGACTGCCCACAGCGCGTCGGCAGCACACCGTCGGCCCGTCCACACCACGCGAAAGAGCGACGTCGACCGGAAGAGCGGTGTCGGCCGCAAGAGCGACTTCGGCGGCGAGGGTCAGAGCCGTGCCCGGGTGGCCTTCAGCAGGCGTACGACCGAGTCGTCGGCGACCGTCGCCACCTCGTCGTACGGGAACCAGCGCAGGTCGAGGGACTCGTCGCTGATCGCCTCCTCGGCGTCGGCCGGGGCGAGGGCCGCGTACTGGACGTCCAGGTGCCAGGCGCACGGGGTGGGATGGCGGTCGAGGCGGACCGGGCCGCCCGGCAGGAGCGTCAGGCCCGTGATGCCGGACTCCTCCGTCGCCTCGCGGAGGGCGGAGCTCGCGAGGGTGCTGTCCTCGGGCTCGCAGTGGCCGCCCATCTGGAGCCACATCCGCAGCTTCCTGTGCAGCGTGAGCAGCACCCGGCCGCGCTCGGGGTCGATCACCAGGCCGCTCGCCGTGATGTGCCCGGCACCGCACGCCTTCCACATGCCGTCCGGGTGGGCCGAGAGGTGGTCGAGATACGCCTGACGCAGCTCGACCTGGTCCTCGTAGCTCTTCAGTACGAGGACCGCGTTGTCGTGCAGGCTCACTCGGTGTCGTCGTCCTTCTTCTTCAGGTCGGGCTTCTTCAGGTCCGGCTTCTCGGAGGAGCCGCCAGCGGCCTCGCCGAGCATCTTGTCCAGCTCGGAGAAGTCCAGCTGCTCGCGGTGGACGAAGCCGTCGGGGTCGTCCAGGTCGGAGGCGGTCGGCAGCATGTCGGGGTGGGCCCACAGGGCGTCCCGGCCGTCGACACCGCGCGCGTCCGTGAGGGACGCCCACAGACGGGAGGCGTCGCGCAGCCGGCGAGGGCGCAGCTCCAGGCCGATCAGCGTCGCGAAGGTCTGCTCCGCCGGGCCACCCGTGGCGCGGCGGCGGCGCAGGGTCTCGCGCAGCGCGTCAGCGGACGACAGACGCGGTTTCGCGGCGGCGTGCACCACCGCGTCCACCCAGCCCTCCACCAGCGCCAGAGCGGTCTCCAGACGGGCCAGGGCGGCCTTCTGCGCCGGAGTGTCCTCCGGCTGGAACATGCCCTGCTGAAGCGCCTGCTGCAGCTCCTCGGGGTTCTGCGGGTCGAACTGGCCGACCACGTCCTCCAGCTTGGCCGTGTCGACCTTGATCCCGCGCGCGTAGCCCTCGACCGCGCCGAACAGATGCGAGCGCAGCCACGGCACATGGGCGAAGAGCCGCTGGTGGGCGGCCTCGCGCAGCGCCAGGTAGAGCCGCACCTCGTCCTTGGCGACGCCCAGGTCCTTGCCGAACGCCTCCATGTTGATCGGCAGCAGCGCGGCCTTGCCGGCCGGGCCGAGCGGCAGGCCGACGTCGCTGGAACCGACGACCTCGCCCGCGAGCACGCCCACGGCCTGCCCGATCTGCTGGCCGAACATGGCGCCGCCCATCGACTTCATCATGCCGATCAGCGGGCCTGCCATGGCCTGCATCTCCTCCGGCAGGATGTCGCCCATGGCGCCGCCGACGCGCTCGGCGACCGGATCGACGAGCTCCTTCCAGGCGGGCAGGGTGGCCTCCACCCATTCCGCGCGGCTCCACGCCACGGCGGAGCCCGCGCCGGACGGCAGGGACGTCACGTCGTCGAGCCACAGGTCGGCCAGGCGGACGGCCTCCTCGACGGCGGTGCGCTCGGCGGGGCCGACGCTGGCGTCCTTCGTGCCGTCGGCGGTCCCCTGGGCGACCGTCTGGCGGGCGATCTGCTTGGCCATGTCCCAGTTCACCGGGCCGCCCTCGTACGAGAGCATCTGGCCCAGCTGCTGGAAGGCGGCGCCCAGGTCGGTGGGGTTCATGGAACCGAACATCGCGGCGAACGGATTGTCGGCGCCGGGGCCGCCGGCTCCGGGAAACCCGAAGCCGAACGGGTTGGCCGGTCCCTGACCACCACCGCTCTCCTGGTCCTTCTTCTTGCCCTCGTCGCCGTCGTCCGGCTCCTCCGGCGGAAGGCCGAATCCGAATGGGGTGTCACTCACGGGATTCCTCGGCTGATAGGGCCATCGGTTTTCTCCGACGGCACGGCTGCCCGAACACCACCCAGCGTAGACACCACGGCGGGTTAAGGCCTCGGTGCTCCGCCGACCGAAGGCCTGCGGCAGGATGGATGCCACCTGGTACGTACGCGTCACCCGCGTTCGTACTGAAGACAACCGCTGGAGACGCCCGGTGAGTTCCCCAGATCCACAGGTTCGCGCAGCGCGAAACCACTCAACCAGTCCCGCCGTGCGCGGGCCCGTCGTCGCGGTCACCGGCGCCGCGTCCGGCGTAGGAGCGCTGCTCACCGAGCGGCTCGCCGAGTCCGACGAGATCCGGCAGGTCGTGGCCATCGACGAGCGGCGCGGGGAGTGCGCCGCCGCGCAGTGGCACATCCTGGACGTGCGGGACCCGGCGATCGCCGAGAAGCTGCGCGGGGCGGACGTCGTGGTGCACCTCGCCGTCGACCTCGACCTGGGCACGGACTCGGCGGCGCGCAGCGCGTACAACGTGCGCGGTACGCAGACGGTGCTCACGGCCGCCGCCGCGGCCGGAGTGCACCGGGTCGTGCTGTGCACCTCGGCGATGGTCTACGGGGCGCTGCCCGAGAACGAGCTGCCGCTGTCGGAGGACGCCGAGCTGCGGGCGACCGCCGAGGCCACCGGGGTCGGCGACCTGCTGGAGATCGAGCGGCTCGCGCGCCGGGCGCCGCGCGCCCATCCGGGCCTCAATGTCACCGTCGTACGCCCCGCGACCCTTGTCGGAGGCACGGACACCGCGCTGACCAGGTACTTCGAGTCGCCTCGGCTGCTGGTGGTGGCCGGGTCGCGGCCCGCCTGGCAGTTCTGTCATGTCGAGGATCTGTGCGCGGCGCTGGAGTACGCCGTGCTGGAGAAGGTGGACGGGGAGCTGGCCGTCGGGTGCGAGGGGTGGCTGGAGCAGGAGGAGGTCGAGGAGCTCAGCGGGATCCGGCGCATGGAGCTGCCGTCCGCCGTCGCTCTCGGGGCCGCCGCTCGGCTGCACCGGATCGGGTTGACGCCGTCGCCTGCCGGGGATCTGGCGTACACGATGTATCCGTGGGTCGTCAGTGGGAGCCGGTTGCACGACGCCGGGTGGCGGCCGTTGTGGACCAATGAGGAAGTGCTCGCGGAGCTGCTGGAGGAGGTCGCCGGGCGGCACACCGTGGCCGGGCGGCGGCTGGGGCGCAAGGACGCGACAGCGGCGGGGGCGGCCGGTGCGACGGTCGCGCTGCTGGGTACGGCGGCGTTGGTGCGGCAGGTTCGGAAGGCTCGGGGGCGGCGCTGAGGGGTGGGTCGGCGGCGTGCGTTGATTTTTTCGCCCCCGCCGCCCTTACCCGTCCCATCCCTGGGGGCTGCGCCCCCAGACCCCCCGGGTCGGCCTGCTGCCTCGTCCTCAAGCGCCGGACGGGCTGAATCGAGGATGAGGCACGATGGGGGGTATGGCTGTGAATGAGGATCATCCTGGTGAGCAGGGGGCCGCGGAGCCCGTCAAGTTGATCGGGATTCGGGAGACGGCGCTCTCCTTGGACGAGGTGTTCCGGGCGGTCGGGGACGACGCGGCCGGGGGGATCGCGCTGTTCGTGGGGACCGTGCGGAACCACGACGGCGGAGCCGATGTCGACGCGCTCGGCTATTCGTGCCACCCGACGGCCGAGGCGGAGATGCGACGGATCGCGGAGAAGGTGGTCGCCGACTACCCGGTCCGGGCGCTCGCGGCCGTCCACCGGGTCGGAAATCTCAAGATCGGGGACCTGGCGGTGGTCGTCGCCGTGTCGTGTCCGCATCGGGGCGAGGCCTTCGAGGCGTGCCGGAAGTTGATCGACGATCTCAAGCACGAGGTGCCCATCTGGAAGCATCAGATGTTCTCCGACGGCACGGAGGAATGGGTCGGCGCGTAGCGCCGTCGGTGAGGGGTGGTGGTCGGGCGACGGGAGGGCGGGTGGGGGCCTGCTGAAGCCGTGACCGGAATGCGCCCCCGCGCGTTCCGGTTGCGTAACCCGCCCCCCGGCGCGAGCGTTGACGGAGCGGATGGATAATCTGCTGATCAGTCAGATGTGGTTGCTTGATAGGGGTTGGGAGGCCGGCATGGCGGCGCTCGCCTGGTTGCTGATTCCACTTGTGGCCGCGATCGGTGCCGGACTGTGGGGCGGCTGGGCCAGCCGCAACCGCAAGAGCATCGAGGACGGCACCGAACTCGCGGGTTACTCGCGCTTCCGTGAGGCCATGGAGCGATCCCACTCCGGCGGCTAGGACCTGTCTGTGGGGTCGCCCCGGACGGACGGCCCCGGCAGTGCGCCGACAGGCCTGTCCCGTACTGTCGTTCCATGCCACGCCGCACCGCGACGATGCTCGCTTCCACCCTGATGCTGATCGCGCTCCTGTGCGCGGGTGTGATCATTCCCGTGCCCTATGCGGAGATGTCACCGGGGCCGACGGTGAACACCCTCGGGAAGCACGACGGCGAGCCGGTGCTGCAGATCTCCGGGCGGAAGACGTACGCCACGACCGGTCACCTCAACATGACCACGGTCCGCGTCACCAGCGCCGACTACCGGATGAACCTCGTCGAGGCCGTGTACGGCTGGCTGGCACACGACAACAAGGTAGTGCCGCACGACACGCTCTACCCGGACGGCAAGACCGAGGAGCAGTCGACCCAGGAGAACGCCGAGGAGTTCAGCCAGTCCCAGGAGAGCGCCAAGGTCGCGGCCCTGAAGGAACTGGACATTCCGGTGAAGTCCTGGGTGATCGTCTCCACCGTCCTCAAGGACTCCCCGGCCGAGGGCAAGCTGCACGCCGGTGACGTGATCAAGTCCGTCGACGGTACGGCGGTCAAGGCGCCCGAGGACGTGGCGAAGCTGGTCACCAAGCACAAGCCGGGCGAGGACGTCGACTTCGTCATCGTGCCTGCCAAGGCCCAGGCCGCCGCCGAGAAGGCGAACAGGACGGCGACCGAGACCGAGAAGGTCACGATCACCACGGCCAAGTCCGACGACACCGGCGAGGAGCGGGCGATCGTCGGCATCTCCGCCGGGACCGACCACACCTTCCCGTTCACCATCGACATCAAGCTCGCCGACGTCGGCGGCCCCAGCGCCGGGCTGATGTTCGCCCTCGGGATCTACGACAAGCTCACACCGGGCAATCTGACGGGCGGCAAGTTCGTGGCCGGCACCGGCACGATCGACGACGAGGGCAAGGTCGGTCCCATCGGCGGCATCGAGATGAAGACGGTCGGCGCGCGCGACAAGGGCGCCGAGTACTTCCTGACGCCCAAGGACAACTGCGCCGCCGCCGCCAAGGACACCCCGGGCGGACTCACCCTCGTCAAGGTCGACACCATCGAGGACGCGCTGGGCGCCCTGGAGGACATCCGCTCCGGCGACACCGCCGACCTGCCGAAGTGCACCACCAAGGGCTGACAGGCGCACGGCACGGCGTACACGCGCGTGGGGGCGCCCTCCGAAGCGGAGGGCGCCCCCATCGTCGTAGATACGGAAATCAGTCCATGAAGGTCACCGGTCCACGAAGGTCGTCAGTCCACGAAGGTCATCAGTCCACGAAGGTCGCGGACAGGGCCTCCGCCAGGCCCGGGACGAGTTCGGGGCCGGTGAGGACCTCGGTCGGGGTGTCCTTGTCGCGCAGGCGCAGGGCCGAGTCGCGGGAGCCGTCGCGCAGGACCGCGACCGTCATCCGGACCTCCTGGCGGTCCGGGTGGGAGGCGACCCACTTGGTGAGACGGGCCCCGTCGAGGCCCTCCGGGACGGACGCCTCGGCGGACGGCGGCAGCATCAGCCGCTCCACGGTCAGCGCGCAGCCGACCACCGCGTCGGGCCAGGCGATGGTGCCGAGGAAGTCGTCCAGCGCCTTGCCGGCGGGGATCTCGTCCTGCTCGATCGGGGTGAGACCGGTGGTCTCGGACTCGTCCTGGAGACCGAGCTGGGCGGCGAGGGCGGGTTCCTGGGTCCGCAGACGCGCGGTATCCACGAGGGCGAAGAGGCGAGCGGGCTGGTCCCAGCCGAGGCCCGAGGCGTACTCGTCGATCTCGAGCACCGCCCGGGTGAGGGGGTTCGCTGCCATGGGAGTGTTGGACATGGTCACAATCCTGCCTCGTTCGTTCCCGGAAGCGGGAACCGAGTAAAGCGTGAGTAAGTTGCATAGGTGAGGCCCCTGCGATCACGGGGCCCGCTGGCGGGTCCGTAGACGCGGGCCTGACGTATCGACAGCGAACTTCGAGGTGCGCACCTTGGCTTTCCAGATGCCGGACCGCGGCGGAGGCCCGACGGGGCCGCGGATCAGAGTGGGCCGACCGTCCCGACGGGTCCGGACCCTGCTCATGACGCTGGGCGTCCTTGCCGTCCTCGGCATGGCGTTCGTCATGTTCGCGGGGTTCTGGACGGACTGGCTCTGGTACCGGTCGGTGAAGTATTCGTCCGTCTTCACCACCACGCTCTGGACGAAGATCGGGCTCTTCTTCGTCTTCGGTCTGCTGATGTCGGCCTCGGTCGGCTTCAACATCTGGCTGGCCCACCGGCTGCGACCGCCGCTGAGCGCCATGTCGATGGAGCAGCAGAGCCTCGACCGGTACCGCATGGGCATCGCGCCCTACAAGAAGTGGCTGCTCCTCGGGATCACCTCCCTGGTGGGCCTCATCGCCGGCGCCTCCGCCTCCGGGCAGTGGCGCACCTGGCTGATGTGGGTCAACGGAGTGTCGTTCGGTCAGAAGGACCCCCAGTTCGGTCTGGACGTCTCCTTCTACGCCTTCGACCTGCCCTGGTACCGCTTCCTGCTCGGCTTCGGCTTCGCCGCCGCCGTGCTCTCGGTGATCGCCGCCGCGCTCACGCACTACCTGTACGGCGGCCTCCGGGTCACCTCCCCGGGCGCGCGTGCCACCGCCGCGGCCACCGGACATCTGTCGGTGCTCCTCGGGATCTTCGTCACCCTGAAGGCGGTCGCGTACTGGCTCGACCGGTACGGGCTCGCGGTGAAGTCCAGCGACTTCAAGGCGACGGGGAACTGGACGGGCCTGAGGTACGTCGACGCGAACGCGTA
The DNA here is from genome assembly GCF_009184865.1 of Streptomyces phaeolivaceus. Lineage (NCBI taxonomy): Bacteria > Bacillati > Actinomycetota > Actinomycetes > Kitasatosporales > Streptomycetaceae > Streptomyces > Streptomyces phaeolivaceus. Next base: position 7,141,943 of record NZ_CP045096.1, read on the forward strand.
TCTGCCGGCCAAGACCATCCTGTTCTGCATCGCCGCCATCTGCGCGCTGCTGTTCTTCGCCACCATCTGGCGGCGGACCTGGCAGCTGCCGGTCATCGGCTTCGGTCTGATGGTGCTCTCCGCGATCCTGATCGGCGGGCTGTACCCGGCGATCGTGCAGAAGTTCCAGGTCCAGCCGAACGAGCAGGCCAAGGAGGCGCCGTACGTCGAGAAGAACCTCTCGGCGACCCGGCAGGCCTACGGCATCGACGGGACCGAGGTCGAGGAGTACTCGGGTGTGAGCGACACCACGGACAAGACCAAGCTCCGTGCCGACGCCGACACCACGGCCAGCATCCGCATGCTCGACCCGAACATCGTCTCGCCGACGTTCCAGCAGCTCCAGCAGATGAGGAACTACTACGCGTTCCCCACGAACCTGGACGTCGACCGGTACAGCAATGAGGACGGCGCCGAGCAGGACACGGTCATCGGTCTGCGCGAGCTGAACCTCGCCGGTATCCCGAAGAACAACTGGATCAACGACCACTTCCGCTACACCCACGGGTACGGCGTGGTCGCCGCCAAGGGCACCGAGGCCACCTCAGGCGGCCGACCGGTGTTCACCGAGTCCGACCTGCCGTCCAAGGGCGACCTGGGCAAGTACCAGCAGCGGGTCTACTACGGCGAGAAGACCACCCAGTACTCGATCGTCGGCGGTCCCCAGGACGAGATCGACTACTCCGACGACAGCGGTGAGAAGACCACCAGCTACAAGGGCAAGAGCGGGGTCAACCTCTCCAACCCGGTCAACCGGGCCGCGTACGCGGTGGCGTTCAACGAGCCGCAGATCCTCTACTCCGGTGCCATCGGCGAGGGTTCGCGGATCCTGTACAACCGCACGCCCAAGGAGCGCGTCGAGGCGGTCGCCCCCTGGCTGACCATCGACGGCGACGCCTACCCGGCCGTCGTCGACGGGAAGATCCAGTGGATCGTCGACGCGTACACCACCACCAACGGCTATCCGTACGCCTCCCGCACCACCCTGGGCGACACGACGGCCGACTCGCTGACCGCGGACAACAGCCAGCGCGCGGTGGTGGCCCAGCAGAACCAGGTCAACTACATCCGCAACTCGGTGAAGGCGACCGTCGACGCGTACACGGGTCAGGTCGAGCTCTACCAGTGGGACACCCAGGACCCGGTCCTGAAGACCTGGATGAAGGCGTTCCCGGGCACGGTGGAGCCGAAGGACGACATCTCCGACTCGCTGCTGGCCCATCTGCGGTACCCGCAGGACCTCTTCAAGGTCCAGCGTGAGCTGCTGACGCGCTACCACGTGAAGGACGCCGAGACGTTCCTCAGCGGCAGCGAGGTCTGGCAGGTCCCGGACGACCCGACCAACACCTCGGGCAACGCGGTGCCGCCGTACTACCTGAGCATGAAGCTGCCGGGCCAGACGGCACAGGCGTTCTCGCTGACGACGACGCTCACCCCGAACGGCCGGGACAACCTCAGTGCCTTCGTGGCGGTCAACGCCGAGGCGGGCACCAAGGACTACGGCAAGATCAGGATTCTGAAACTGCCGACCAGCGAACCGATCGACGGACCGAAACAGGTCCAGAGCCAGTTCAACTCCGAACAGGACATCGCCGAGACGATCAGCCTCCTCAAGAGAGGTGACTCGCAGGTCGAGTACGGCAACCTCCTGACGGTCCCGCTCGACGGCGGACTGCTCTACGTGGAGCCGGTCTATGTGCGAGGCGGCGGACTCAAGTACCCGCTGCTGCGCAAGGTGCTGGTCACCTACGGCGGGAACACGGCTTTCGAGGACACCCTCGACGAGGCACTCAACAAGGTGTTCGAGACCGAGGGTTCGCCCACCGAGCCACCGGTGGAGGATCCCGACGAGGGCACCGACGAGCCGCCGACGTCCGGCGATCCGACGGTCCAACAGGCCCTGGAGGAGGCCCAGAAGGCGTTCGACGAGGGCCAGCAGGCGCTCAAGGACGGCGACTGGGAGGCGTACGGCCGGGCCCAACAGGACCTGGAGGACGCGCTGAAGCGGGCCGAGGACGCACAGGCCAAGGCCGGCGACGGAGGCAGCGGCGGCAGCGAGGAGGAAGGCGGCCAGAGCGCCGACGAGGGCTCCGGAAGCGGCTGATGCAAGGCTCCACCCCGCACCGTGGTACGGTTGCAACGCAACGGCGCGGGGTGGAGCAGCTCGGTAGCTCGCTGGGCTCATAACCCAGAGGTCGCAGGTTCAAATCCTGTCCCCGCTACTGAAGTTGAAGGCCCGGATCTTCTAAAGGATCCGGGCCTTCGACGTGTTGCCTGGGGTGCTCGGGAAATCTGTGTTTGACTTGTCGCTCTGTGGGCATGTCGACAAAACGCTGTAGTGACCTCAATGGCTGCGGTATACCAGGTGTACCCAGGTTGCAGGTGGTGCGACGATGGACGTTATGGGGGACAAGGCAACTCTGTTGGAGACAGGGCGGTTTGCGCAGCCCGCCGACTTTGTGGTGCCTGCCGACCTTGTGGTGCCCGCGTCCGCTTCGTCGGTCGAGTCCGTGCGGGCCGCGGAGGAGGACGAGACGGGGGACGCCGTGGAGGAGGCGCGTCAGCGGCTCGCCGCCGAGTCCGGCGACGCCGAGGCGATGAGTGTCCTCGGGGCCATGCTGCTGCGCCGCGGTGACCTCGACGGAGCCGAGCCCTATCTGCGGGGTGCCACCGCCGCCGGGGACCGCGCCGCCGCCAACAACCTGGGTGTCCTGCTGCATCAGCGCGGATACGCCGACGAGGCCGCCAGCTGGTGGCGGATCGCCGCCGTCGCGGGGTCCGCCGCAGCCGCGCACGCGCTCGGTCGGCACCACCGTGAGCGCGGCGACGAACCCGCCGCCGAGTACTGGCTGCGCCAGTCCGCCGAGCAGGGGCACGCGCTCGGCGCGTACGCCCTCGCCGACCTGCTGGAGCACCGCAGCGACGCCGCCGCCGAGCGCTGGATGCGGGTCGCCGCCGAGCGCGGCCACCGCGAGGCCGCGTACCGGCTCGCGCGGGCGCTCGACCGGATCGCCGAGCAGGAGGAGCGCGCCTCCGTGCGCGAGGGGCGCAGGATCGCACGCGCGGCGTTCGAGATCGGTAGCGCGAGCCGTGAGGCCGCCCGCGAGGGCCGTCCCGTCGTACGGGAAGGCCGCGGCGCCGCCGTGCGAGCGGGGGAGCCCGGCGCCGACAGCGTTGTCGGCGCCGCCGCCGAGGAGGCCGAGCAGTGGTACCGCCAGGCCGCCGCGCGCGGTCACCGGCGGGCCGCGCTGCACCTCGGGGCGATCCTGGAGCGGCGCGGGGAGCTGAAGGAGGCCGGGCGCTGGTATCTGACCTCGGCCAAGGACGGCGAGCCGCGGGCCGCGTGCGCGCTCGGGTTCCTGCTGCGGGACGCGGGCGACACCGAGAGCGCGGCCGTGTGGTGGCTGCGGGCCGCCCAGGACGGCGACGGCAACGCGGCGAACGCGCTGGGCGCGCTGCACGCCGAGCGCGGTGAGACACAGACCGCCGAGCGGTGGTACCGGGCCGCGATGGACGCCGGTGACATCAACGGCGCCTACAACCTCGGGCTGCTCTGCGCCGAGCAGGGCCGGACCGCGCAGGCCGAGCAGTGGTACCGGCGTGCCGCGTACGCCGGGCACCGGGAGGCGGCGAACGCACTGGCCATCCTGCTGCTGCAGGTCGGGGACGCGTCCGGGGCCGAGCCGTGGTTCTCCAAGGCCGCCGAGGCCGGCAGCGTGGACGCCGCGTTCAACCTGGGCATCCTGTTCGCCGGGCGGGGCGACGACGCGACGGCGCTCGTCTGGTACGAGCGGGCGGCTGCCGCCGGGCACACCGAGGCGGCGCTCCAGGTCGCCATCGCGCGGCTGCGGGACGGGGACGAGCGGGCCGCCGAGCGGCATCTGCGCTGTGCCGCCGGAGGGGGCAGCGCCGAGGCCGCGTACCGGCTGGCCGCGGTGCTCGACGCGCGCCGGCCGCCCGCGCCCGCGCATGAGCTGGGGGAGCCGGTGCGGGAGAAGAACGAGTGCGAGGAGTGGTACGAGCGGGCCGCCTCGCAGGGGCATCGGCGGGCGCAGGTGCGGGTCGGCATGCTCGCGGCCGGGCGGGGGGACGTGGTCGAGGCGGCACGGTGGTACCGGGTCGCCGCCGAGTCCGGGTCCCGGAACGGGGCGTTCAACCTGGGTCTGCTGCTCGCCCGTGAGGGGAGTGAGCCGGAGGCCGCCGTGTGGTGGGCCCGCGCCGCCGACGCGGGGCATGGGCGGGCGGCGTTGCGGCTCGCCCTCGTCTACGCGCGTCGGGGAGAGCTGGTGGAGGGGAAGCGGTGGGCCGATCGGGCCGTCGCGCTCGGGCCGGTGGAGGTCGCGGAGCGGGCGGCGCGGTTGCGGGACGCGTTGCGGGACGAGTTGTCGGCGTAGAGGGCGCTCCGGCTGGGTGTGGCCGGGGGCGGTGAGGGTGCCCGGGGGTGGGTGCTGGGCCGGGCGGGGTCTCGCTCGCCCGCGCTCGCGGGGTGCCGCTGCGCCCACCCGTGCCGCCCCCAGCGGCACGATTGCCCGCAGGCGGGACGGCCGTGGGAAGCGGCTCCTAATGGATTTGCGCTGGTCGATGGCGGTGACGTAGTGTTCAGCTTGTCGACGCGGGGTGGAGCAGCTCGGTAGCTCGCTGGGCTCATAACCCAGAGGTCGCAGGTTCAAATCCTGTCCCCGCTACTGAAGACTTAGGGCCCGGAACCGATCAGGTTCCGGGCCCTAAGTGTGTCCGCGGTGGACGGACGATGACGAAAGAGCCCCCGGCGGTCGGTCGCCGGGGGCTCTGTCCTGGGTCGGTGTCGGCTAGTACTGCAACCGCATCTGCGGGTTGTGGCCTCGGCGTTTGTAGTGGGAGCGGCGGGCACGGGCCTGGCTGCGTCGTCGGAAGCGTGACCAGTGCAGATGATGGTCGTTGCTGTGGTGGCGGGGCGTGACGATGATGTGGCCGATCAGTCGGCGGATCTCCGGGACGCTGAGGGGTATGAGGTCTTGCTCGTCGTTCGCTCCGCCCCTTTTGCGGCTTCTGCGGCGCGGACGGCGGTCAGGTAGGCGAGGGCGGCCATGGCCAGGGTGATGTGGCGGTACCAGGCCCGGTAGAGCCTCACCTGGTAGTGGTCCAGGCCGCACTCGCCCTTGGCGGTCTGGAAGCACTCCTCCACCGCCCACCTCGCGGCGGCTACCTTGACCAGGTCTTTCAGCCGGGAGGCCACCGATCCGTAGCAGACGTAGTAGGCGATCTCGGTGGGGTCGCTGATGCTGCGGCGGGCCAGAACCCAGTGCCCGAAGCCGTTCTCCCAGTACGGGCGGATGGCGACGCGGGCCCAGTCGTAGATCCGTTCGCCGTGCGCGCCCTGGCCCCCGGAAACCCGCTTCCACGCTTGCCTGGGCAGGGCGGCGACCAACTGGTCCACCCTGGCGTCGCCGCCGTCCGCCGTGGTCACGGTGTCGTTGACCTTGGTGGCCAGTACGTGCGCGATCCTGCGTTCCTCCAGCCATACCCGCAGGTGCTTGACCTGCCCGTATGCCTCGTCAGCGGTGACCCACGCGAACGGGATGCCTGCGTCGACGGCACGTTGCAGCATCCACTTGCAGTGCTCATTCTTGGTCGCGAAGGGGATCTCGTCGTCGATCCCGGCTGCGCGGCAGCGCTCACGGTCATCCGTCCAGGAAACGGGGATGTAGAGCTCACGGTCGATCAATGCCCGCCCCCTGGCGGAGGCGTAGGCCAGGAAGGTCCCGATCTGGCAGTTCTCCGTGCGGCCGGCGGTACCTGTGTACTGCCGCTGGACTCCGGCGGACTTGGTGCCCTTCTTCAGGAAACCGGTGTCGTCGCAGATCAGGACCGCGTTCTTGGCTCCGATGGTCTCCACGACGAAGTCGCGCACATCGTCGCGGACCGCGTTCTCGTCCCAGTCGGAGTGGTTGAGCAGGCGCTGGACGCCGTCCGGGCGGAGCTGCCCGACCTGCTCGGACAGCGTCCACCCGTTCTTCTTCTCCAGCGGCGCGACGAGTCCGTTCAGGTAGTCCAGCGCCCGCTCGCGGGGCTCCGACCTGCCGAAACGGTGGGCGAACCGGGCATGGAGCCCGGCCACCCCCTCGGACCACGACTCGACCTGCTCAACCGTCAGCGCATCAGCACACAGTCATACCAACGAGACCGCCGACCATCCGTCACGCCAGATGCGGTTGCAGTACTAGGCCGTCGTGCAGGTCGGGCAGACGCCTCGGTAGGTGACCTCCACGTCCGAGACGGTGAAACCGAACCGCTCGGAGGAGGGGAGGTCGGTCAGGGGGTTGCCCGTGGGGTGGACGTCACGGATCGTCCCGCACCGGGCGCAGACCAGATGCTGGTGCGGGCGGTGCGCGTTGGGGTCGTACCGCTTGGCGCGCCTGTCCGTGGCGACCTCGAGCACCTCGCCGAGGGAGACCAGCTCACCCAGCGTGTTGTAGACGGTCGCCCGGGAGATCTCGGGCAGCTTGGCGACAGCTCGCGCGTGCACCTCGTCGGCCGTCAGATGGACGTGTTCGCCGTCGAGGACCTCGGCCACGACGCGCCGTTGCGCGGTCATACGCCATCCCCGTCCGCGCAGCCGCTCCAGAAGGTCACTCATAACGGTCAGCGTAACAGCAGGTGGAACCAGATTCCGAACAGGTGTGACTTTGGAGCATGCCTTGACTTGGATTTAGTCCAATGTAGGATCGGATTCGATCAGGCGAGGCGTCTTCGGATGGCCGAGGCTTCGGCAAGCACCTGGAGGCCGCCGTCCAGGCTCTGTGCGGCCGGCCGGGGTTGGACCGCTTGCCGTCGAGGACGGGCCGGGATCTCGTGCGAGGTTCCCGGCCCGTTCGCATGCCCGGGGCCCGTTATGCCGTCGCGTGCTGCCGGGCCGGGACCCAGCAGCGGATGATGTCGCGGACCGAGACGATGCCTATCGGGGCGCCCTGGTCGAGGACGATCAGATGACGGAAGCCGCCGTGGGCCATGGCGCCGGCCGCCTCCTCCAGGGTCCAGGACGGCGCGGCGAACACGACGTCGTTGGTGGTGTGGGCGTGGGTCCGCTCGGTGTCCGGGTTCTGGCCCAGGCCTACGGAGTTGAGGACGTCGCGTTCGGTCAGGATGCCGAGTCCGCCGGCGTCCGGGTCGAGGACCACGGCCGCGCCTATCCGGCGAGCCGACATCAGGGCGGCGGCCTGGCGGAGGGTGTGATCGGGGCCGATGGTGAGGACCACTGTGCTCATGGCGTCGCGGACGAGCATGGAGTTCAGCCACCTCCTAGGGAATCCGGTGAACTGCTAGTTCAAGGATTCACAAGTTCACAAGTGGGGGGACTCTCAATGTGGCAGGTAAAGCGGAGGTCAACAAGGGGGCGTGCGGGGCCAGTTCGGGGCGCCCCGGGATCACTCGGGGGCCCCGTCCGCATCGGCAGGCGCTGTGCGTTCAGTAACGCTGGGTCAGATATCCCAGCATCTCGTCGTGGAGCAGGCCGTTGGAGGCCGCCGCGTTGCCGCTGTGCGGGCCGGGGCGGCCGTCGAGACCGGTGAAGCTGCCGCCCGCCTCGGTGACGATGATCGCGTTGGCGGCCATGTCCCAGAGGGACAGCTCGGGTTCGGCGCAGATGTCCACCGCGCCCTCGGCGACCAGCATGTACGGCCAGAAGTCGCCGTACGCGCGCGTGCGCCACACGTCGCGGGTCAGGTCCAGGAAGCCGTTGAGGTGGCCGCGCTCCTCCCAGCCGCTGAGGGAGGAGTACGCGAAGGAGGCGTCCGAGAGCTTGGCGACGCCGGAGACGCGCAGCCGGGAGGCGGAGCTGAGGCTGCGGCCGGTGAAGGCGCCGTGGCCCTTCGCGGCCCACCAGCGGCGGCCCAGGGCGGGGGCGGAGACTACGCCGACCACGGGCTGGTAGCCGCCCTCGGCCGCCTCCATCAGGGAGATCAGGGTGGCCCAGACGGGGACGCCGCGGACGTAGTTCTTGGTGCCGTCGATCGGGTCGACGACCCAGCGGCGGGGGCCGGTGCCGTCGAGGCCGAACTCCTCGCCGAGGATGGCGTCGCGGGGGCGGGCGCGCTGGAGTTGGCCTCGGATGAGTTCCTCGGCCGCCTTGTCGGCCTCGCTCACCGGGGTCATGTCCGGCTTCGTCTCGACCTTCAGGTCGAGGGCCTTGAAGCGGGCCATGGTGGTCGCGTCGGCGGCGTCCGCGAGGACGTGGGCGAAGCGGAGGTCGTCGAGGTAGTCGGCCATGTGGCGAACGGTATCTGTCGAGGTCGGTACGGGGCTACAGGGGGCCGGGGTCGGTTGGGCGCCCTCCGCCGGGGCCGGGCCGGGCGGGGGTTCGCTCACCGGCGCTCGCGGGGTGCCGCCCGCGCCCACCCGTGCCGCCCCAGCGGCCCGACTGCCCGCAGTCATGACAGGCCGCGGCGCCGCCCCAGTGGCATGAAATGCCCGTAGCCATGACAGCCCGCGGCGCCGCCCCGGCGGTATGGCTGTTCGTGGTTGCGTACGGGAGGGGGCGGTGGGCACACATGAGGGTGTTGCTGTTGCGTGTTGTTGCCGCGCACGTTGGCTGGAGTGCGCCCCTGGGGGCCGCCGCGAACCCTTGACAGTGACTTGATGCGCGTCAAATCTGAGGGCCAGAGCCGCCCGCTCGCTTGTTAGGGAGGCGATGATGCCTGCAGCGCGGGAATCCTTGTTGGACGCCGCTTACACGGCGCTGGTGCGCCGGCCGTGGTCCGCCGTGCGCATGGTGGACGTGGCGGCGGTGGCCGGAGTGTCACGTCAGACGCTGTACAACGAGTTCGGCAGCAAGGAGGGGCTCGCGCGGGCCCTGGTCAGGAGGGAAGCGGACGGCTATCTGGCGGGCGTCGACCGGGCGCTGGCCGCTCACGCCGACACCCGGGACCGGCTGGCCGCGACCGCCGAGTGGACCGTGGCGGCCTCCCGGAACAACGCGCTGGTCCGGGCCATGCTCACCGGCTGCTGGGGCGAGCGTCTGCCGGCGCCGACGCTGTCGGCGGTGCCCTCGTCCTCGGCGGTGCCCGCGCAGCGCCGCGCGGACGGCCCGTTGCCCGCGCCCACCGACTTCGTGGCCCTGGTGCGCGAGCGGGCCGTCGCCGTGCTGTCCGCGCCCGGCACCCCCAAGTCGGACACCGTGGAGCTGGCCCGGTCCTGCGAACTCGCCGTGCGGATCGCCCTGTCGTGCGTGGCCGCGCCCCCGGGGGAGGGCGGGGTCACGGACCTCGTGCGGACCGCGCTGCCCCGCCAGTTCGGCCGGCCCCTCAACCACCTGTAGCCGGAAGGGGGAACACGGACCGCGGGCGCGAACTAGTGCGCCGAGCCCGACAGTTGCAGGCCCACGACCCCCACGATCACCAGACTGATCGAGACGATCTTCAGGGTGGACACGATGTCACCGAGGAAGATCATCCCGTAGATCGCGGTGCCGGCCGCGCCGATGCCCGTCCAGACGGCATAGGCGGGGCCGACGTCGAGCTTCTTGAGCGCCAGGGTCAGCAGGCCGAAGCTGCCGAGCGCGAAGACGCAGAAGGCGATCGTGGGCCAGAGTCTGGTGAATCCGTGCGAGAGCTTCAGACAGACGGCGAATCCGGTCTCCAGAAGCCCCGCCACGACCACCAGCAGCCACGCCATGTCTCGTCCTCCCGTGTCCCCACGTTCCGTGACCGCTTCGTCTGTTCTCGGCTGATCTCGTCTGGTCTGGGTCCGACTTGGTGCGATTATGCACTTACCGGGTGGACGGGGGCGCAAACAACGCGGAGGTCAGTCGCCTTCCCGTCGTTCGCGTGTCGCGAGGAGCCTGCGCAGAGAGTAAAGGCGGGCCGGGTCCGCGTGTCCGTCCGCCACCCACTGGTCCAGCGCGCAGTCCTGCTCGTCGTGACTGCACGCGCGCGGACAGCCCTCCGTGCCCGGCACCAGGTCCGGGAACGCGTTGATGACCCGGGACGGGTCGATGTGGGCGAGCCCGAAGGAGCGTACGCCGGGGGTGTCCACCACCCAGCCGCCGTCCGAGTCCGCGAGGGGGAGGGCCAGTGCCGAGGTCGTGGTGTGCCGGCCCCGGCCCGTCACCGCGTTGACATGGCCCGTCGACCGGCGCAGGTCCTCCGGGACCAGTGCGTTGACCAGGGTCGTCTTGCCGACGCCCGAGTGGCCCACGAACGCCGTGACCTTGCCGTCGAGGTGTTCGCGTACCCGGCCGGCGGCGTCGCCCGCCTCCAGCTCCTGGCGGCTCGTCACCACATGGGGGATGTCCAGGTGACCGTAGAGCTCCAGGAGTTTGTCGGGGGAGGCCAGATCCGACTTGGTCATGACCAGCAGGGGGGTGAGGCCGCCGTCGTAGGCCGCCACCAGGCAGCGGTCGATCAGCCGGGGGCGGGGCTCGGGGTCGGCGAGGGCCGTGACGATGGCGAGCTGGTCGGCGTTGGCGACGACGACGCGCTCGTACGGGTCGTCGTCGTCGGCCGTGCGGCGCAGCACCGACGCACGGTCGGCGATGCGGACGATCCGCGCGAGGGTGTCCTTCTTGCCGGAGAGGTCGCCGACCAGGGCGACGGTGTCGCCGACGACGGCCGCCTTCCGGCCCAGTTCACGGGCCTTCATCGCCATCACCACACGGTCCTCGACCAGACAGGTCAGCCGGCCGCGGTCGACGGTGAGGACCATGCCCTCGGCGGCGTCCTCGTGCTTCGGGCGGATGTGCGTACGGGGACGGTTGCCCTTGCGGTTCGGGCGGCTGCGGATGTCGTCCTCGTCGGTGTGCTTGCCGTAACGGCGCATGATCCCGGTCCGCCCGTCAGTTCTTCCCGAGCATCCCGGCCCACAGTTCGGTGAAGTCGGGCAGGGTCTTGGCCGTCGTCGCCACGTTCTCGATCCGTACGCCCTCCACGGCCAGGCCGATGATCGCACCGGCGGTGGCCATGCGGTGGTCGTCGTAGGTGTGGAAGTCACCGCCGTGCAGCGGGCGCGGGCGGATGTGGAGGCCGTCGGCGGTCTCGGTGACATCGCCGCCGAGTTCGTTGATCTCCTTGGTGAGCGCGGCCAGGCGGTCCGTCTCGTGGAGACGGAGGTGGGCGACGCCGCGCAGGGTCGAGGGGGAGTCGGCCAGGGCGGCGACCGCCGCGATGCCGGGGGTCAGTTCGCCGACCTCGCCGAGGTCCACGTCGATGCCGTGGATCGCGCCCGAACCGGTGAACACCAGTCCGTACTCCGTCAGTTCGCAGATGCCGCCCATCTCCGTGAAGATCTCGCGGAGCTGGTCACCGGGCTGGGTGGTGCGCGCGGGCCAGTCGGGGACGACGATCTTGCCGCCGGTCACCAGGGCCGCCGCGAGGAACGGCTGGGCGTTGGAGAGATCCGGCTCGATCGTCAGGTCGCGGCCCAGCAGGGCGCCCGGTGTGACCCGCCAGACGTTCGGCTCGCCGCCCGACTCCGGGGTGTCCACCTGCGCGCCGACCGAGCGCAGCATGTCGACCGTCATCCGGATGTGCGGGAGGGAGGGGAGCGTCGCGCCGATGTGGCGGACCTCGACGCCCTGGTTGAAGCGGGGGGCCGAGAGCAGGAGGGCGCTCACGAACTGCGAGGACGAGGACGCGTCGATCGCCACCGGGCCGCCGTCGAGGGCGCCGCCGCCGTGCACCGTCAGCGGGAGGGCGCCCCGGCCGTCGTCGTCGATCCGGGCGCCGAGGACGCGCAGGGCGTCGATCACGCCGTTCAGCGGGCGCTCGTAGGAGCGGGGGTCGCCGTCGAAGCGGATGGGGCCGTCGGCGAGGGCGGCGACCGGGGGGAGGAAGCGCATGACCGTGCCGGCGTTGCCGACGTCCACCGTGGCCGGGCCGTGCAGACCGGTGGGCAGCACGCGCCAGGCCTCGCCGGAGCCGCCCGCGCCGGACGAACTGGAGGAGACGGTCTCCTCGATGCCGACGCCCATCGCGCGCAGCGCCGCCGCCATCAGGAGGGTGTCGCGGGAGCGGAGGGGGCGGCGCAGCCAGCCTGGCTCGCTCGCGAGGGCGGCGAGGACGAGGGCGCGGTTGGTGACCGACTTGGACCCCGGGACGTGGACCGTCGCGTCGACGGCTCCGCTCGCGGTGGGGGCGGGCCAGAGGGCGGGCTGTGCGTTCAGGGCCATGCGGCCACTTTAGTAGGGGTTCGCCCAAGGGGGTGCCTCGTGATCGCCGTGGGCGGGCGCGGGTCCGGTGGGGCTTCTCGCGCCCACGCGGCGGAGCCGCAAATCGATACGCCCGCGCCCCTTCAGGGGCGCGCACCTCGACCCCGGACTTTGAACGTTCTCAGAGGTTCAGGAGCCATCGGCCGCCGCCCATCAGGGCGCACAGCGACACCACGTGGAACATCACGAGCCAGACCGTCGCCGGGAGGTGGGTCAGGCGGGAGAGCTGGTCGGCGTCGGAGTCGCCGGCGCCGCCGCGCCTGCGCTTGGCCTGGAGTTCGAAGGCCGGGCGTACGCCGCCGAGAAGGAGGAACCAGACGACCGCGTAGGCGAAAGCGGCCTGTACCTGGGGGCCCGCCAGCCAGGAGACGACGACGAAGGTGCCGCCGGTGAGGAGCACGGTCAGGGCGCCGTAGGCGTTGCGGATCATCACCAGCATCGCGACCAGCAGGATCGTGGAGAGCCAGAGGAGGAGGGTGATGCGGCCGGAGCCGAGGAGGGCGGCGCCGCCGAGGCCGAGGAGCGGGGGCGCGGTGTAGCCGGCGGCGGCGGTGAGGATCATGCCGAGGCCGGTGGGCTTGCCGCGGCTGACCGTGAGCCCGCTGGTGTCGGAGTGCAGCCGGATGCCGGTGAGGGTGCGGCCGGTGAGCAGCGCGATCAGTCCGTGGCCGCCCTCGTGCGCGATGGTGATGGCGTTGCGCGAGAGCCGCCAGACGCCGTGCGGGACGATCGCCGCGAGGGCGGCGACGGCGGTGGCTATGACCACCCAGAGGTCGGGGTCGGGCTGGGTGCCGAAGACCTCGTCCCACAGGGAGGCCAGCGAGGTGGCTGCGGTGCTTTCCATGTTCTGCGGTGGCTCCTCGGGGTCGCGGTCCACAGGGGCTGGCGCGGAGCGCCATCGTCGGGTGGTGGTGGTCGGGTGACGGGTGGGCCTGGCAGTGTGGCACTTATGTGCGGACGGTATGCGTCGAGTCGTAGGCCCGAGGATCTCGCAGGAATCTTTGAGATCGAGAAGTGGGAGCCGGAGGAGACCCTGGAGCCGGATTACAACGTCGCTCCGACCAAAGAGGTCCACGCGGTGCTCGACCGCCCTCTGAAGGACGCCGACGACAAGAAGCCGGTTCGCCAGTTGCGGAAGCTGAAGTGGGGTCTGGTCCCTTCCTGGTCCAAGAGCCCCGAGGGCGCCGCCCGGATGATCAACGCCCGTGCGGAGACCGTGCACGAGAAGCCGTCGTTCCGCCGGGCCTTCGCCACCCGGCGGTGCATCCTGCCCGCCGACGGCTATTTCGAGTGGGTCACCGGCAAGGGGGAGCGCGATCTGGAGGTCGAGGGGAAGAAGAAGCGCCCGCGCAAGCAGCCGTACTTCGTGCTCCCGGCGGACGGGTCGGTCTTCGCGATGGCCGGGCTGTACGAGTTCTGGCGGGACCGGACCCTCCCGGACGACCACCCGGGGGCCTGGTGGGTCACCTGCTCGGTGATCACGACGGAGGCCGAGACGACCCCGCTGGCGGTGGCCCCCGCCGACGGCCCGCACGCGTTGGCCGAGATCCATCCCCGGATGCCCCTGATGCTCACGCCCGACCGCTGGGACGGTTGGCTCGATCCGGCCCGTACGGACCTCGACGACCTGCGCGGGCTGCTCGCACCGCCGCCCACCGGGCTGATGCGCGCCTACCCGGTCTCCACGGCCGTCAGCAACGTCCGCAACAACAGCCCGGAGCTGCTGACGGAGCTGGAGGGGCCCGAGGAGGGCACACTCTTCTGACGTGACCGGGATCGAGGCAGCAGTGAGGGAAGAGATCGACACCGAGGCCGGGACGGCCCGTGTCGGCTGGTACGAGGCCGCGCGGCCGAATTTCGTCCTAGCCGTCTCCCATGGCGCCGGTGGCGGGATCGAGGCGCGTGATCTTCAGGCCCTCGCCGCGGTGCTCCCGGCGCACGGGGTGACCGTCGCGCTGGTGGAGCAGCCGTGGCGGGTGGCCGGGAAGAAGCTGGCGCCCGCGCCGAGGACGCTGGACGTGGGCTGGCGGGGGCTGTGGCCCGCGGTGGCGAAGCCGGGGCTGCCGGTGATCGCGGGCGGGCGCAGCGCCGGTGCCCGGGTGGCCTGCCGTACGGCGACGGAGCTGGGCGCGGCGGCCGTACTGGCGCTGAGCTTTCCGCTGCATCCGCCGGGGAAGCCGGAGAAGTCGCGGGCGGACGAGCTGCTCGGGGCCGGGGTGCCCACGCTCGTCGTCCAGGGCGGGAACGATCCGTTCGGGCGGCCCGAGGAGTTCCCGGAGGGCTCGTACGGGCTCGTGGAGGTGCCGTACGGCGATCACGGGTTCGTGGTGCCGAAGCGGGCGCCCCTCGGGCAGGAGGAGGCTCTCTCGGTGATCACCGACGGTGTCGTGGAGTGGATCGCGTCACTCGGATGACGGGCCGGGCGGCGGCCGGGAATGCGGAGCGGCGGGCCTCTGTTGTGCGGATCAGACAGCGCGAAAGAGCGTGCTGACCGCCGTAGGAGAGGAAGTCCGCCGCATGGGTTCGACCTATTGCCCGAGCCGTAGCAGCCGCGCTGACCTGGACTGGACGGTGCTGCACGCGGCCAAGAGCGGCCCTGTACGGGCGGCGGCGGGCATGGATCGTCGTCTATCCTCCGATTCTGGTGGTACCGGTTTCGGTATCGCACAGACGCTGGAGGAGGTGGGTCCGGTCACTGGGACCGACGCAGGGACCGAACGGGGCCAGGCGGAGCAGCCCGAGGGCACCGAGACCGCCGCGGAGCGCAGTGCCCGTTTCGAGCGGGACGCTCTGGAATTCCTCGACCAGATGTACTCGGCCGCGCTGCGGATGACGCGCAACCCGGCCGACGCCGAGGACCTGGTGCAGGAGACGTACGCGAAGGCGTACGCGTCCTTCCACCAGTTCCGCGAGGGCACCAATCTCAAGGCCTGGCTGTACCGCATCCTCACGAACACCTTCATCAACTCGTACCGCAAGAAGCAGCGCGAACCCCAGCGCTCGGCGGCCGAGGAGATCGAGGACTGGCAGCTGGCGCGCGCCGAGTCGCACATGTCGACCGGGCTGCGCTCCGCCGAGTCGCAGGCGCTCGATCACCTGCCCGACTCGGATGTGAAGGAAGCGCTGCAGGCGATCCCCGAGGAGTTCCGCATCGCCGTCTATCTCGCCGATGTCGAGGGCTTTGCGTACAAGGAGATCGCCGACATCATGGGGACACCCATCGGTACGGTGATGTCCCGGCTGCACCGGGGCCGCCGTCAACTGCGCGGCATGCTCGAGGACTACGCCCGTGACCGAGGGCTCGTCCCGGCGGGCGCGGGAGAGTCGAACGAAGCGAAAGGCTCGGGCTCATGAGCTGCGGAGAGCCGCATGAGACGGATTGCAGCGAAATCCTCGATCATCTCTACGAGTTTCTCGACCGGGAGATGCCCGACTCCGACTGCACCAAGTTCGAGCACCACTTCGAGGAGTGCTCGCCCTGCCTGGAGAAGTACGGGCTCGAACAGGCCGTCAAGAAGCTGGTGAAGCGGTGCTGTGGGCAGGACGACGTGCCCACCGATCTGCGGGCCAAGGTGATGGGCAGGATCGATCTGATCCGGTCGGGACAGACCGTTCCCGAGCATGATGTGACAGCTTCGCCGGTCGCACCGCAGGAGAGCTGAAGCTGACGCACGACTGAGCCCGTTCCGGGGACGGCCGCCCAGCCGTCCCCGGAACGGGCTCAGTCGCGCGCGGAGCGGTGCCGGAACGGGCTCAGACCTCCAGGCCGTTCTCGATGCGCTTCAGGCCGTGCCGGGCCAGTGCCAGGTTGCTGCGGGAGCGGTCCAGCGCGAGGTAGAGGAAGAGCGAGCCCTTGCTGCTGGTCAGCGGGCGGATCAGGTGGTACTGCCGGCCCAGGGTGATCAGGATGTCCTCGATCACGTCGTTCATGTCCAGCGAGGCCAGCGTGCGCATCTTGGAGCGCACGACCTCGGTGTTCCCGGCCGCCGCGAGTTCCAGGTCGAGGCCCTGTCCGCCGCCGAGGGTACCGAGCGACATACCGCTCTCGTAGTCGACCAGCGCGACACCGATCGCACCGTCGAGGGTCATGGCTTCCTTGAGCGCGGTCTCGATGTTCATATTGCTGCCCCAATTCCTCAGTGCTGCTGACCGGTCACTGTCCGGCCAACTACGATCGAACGCGAGTGACCCACCGGTCACAAACATCAACTTTTCTGTGTGTTTCGGAAGTTGGCGTTCAAGGTACTGTGCGGCGCGTGAACGTGGAGGGCGAATGGGGGGACTTGAGGAAAGGAAGCCCGCGCTCCAGGCCTCCCTGGACCGGCTTCTCGACTCTCCCGGCGTCACCGGCGTGGCCCTCGTCGACGCGGTCACGGGCCTGACCTACGCCGTGGCCGGCGACGCCGCCCAGGCGGGGACGGGGGCGGAGAGCTCCGATCTCGCCACCCTCATCTCCGAGCGGCTCGGCGCGGCCGGGGCCCAGGGGGAGTTGGAGAGCGTGGTCATGACCAGCAGAAGGCGCCATCAGGTGCTGCTCCGCGTGGACCGGTCGGCCGGCGACCCGCTGCTGCTGGCGGCCGGTCTCGACCGCGACCGGGCGAACGTGGCCCTGGCGCTGCGCAGCCTCGGCGACCGGGCCCGAGAGGTGCTGGCGTGAAGACACCCTCGGCACGCAATGTGCCCGCGCTGCTGCAGGCACTGCACCAGGAGGGCTACACCGGTACCGTGCGGGTCTCCGGTTCCCCTGGTGGCACGATTCACCTGCGGGACGGTCTCATCGGCGCGATCGAGACACCGGGCGCGCCGACCGCGACGACCGCGTTGCTCGCCTCGGGCCGCATCGACGACGACGCCTGGCTCGCGGCCTGCGCGGCCGAACCCGACGCCGACCGGCTCGGTCCGCGCCTGGCGACCGACGGCCTGATCGGCGCCGCCGAACTGGAGGTCGTCTGTACGGCGGCGGTGTTCGACGGGGCCTTCGCGATGGCGCTCAGCCCGCCCGGCGGCTGGGAACTGGCCGAACGCCAACCCACTTTGCTCGCCCGGCCCGGTGTCGAGCCGAGGCCGCTGGCCGAGGAGATCACCCGCCGCATGGCGCTGCTGACCCGGCTGTGGGGCCCCGCGGGCGAACTCGCCCGCGCCCGGCCCCGATCGGCCACCGGCCGCGGCACCCCGGAATCCGACGGCCGGCTGACCCGACGCCACCGCGACCTGGTCGAGAGCGCCAACGGCCGCCGTACCCCGCGTGACATCGCCTTCGCCCGGGGGCGCGGCCTCTACGCGGTGATGCTCGACCTCATTCGGCTGGCATCGCTCCAGGCCGTCCATTGGGAGACCGGGACCGCGCCCGACGGTCGGCCCGGCACCGCGCCCCGGATCCCCCAGGGACAGCCGGCATCCGACGAAACGTCACCGAGAGCCGGTCCCCTGCCCAGACGCAGGCCCGGTGGAGGCTCTCCCATCGGAGACCTCGGAGCGAAGGACGGGTAGTGAGCCCCGACAAAGACCCGGCCCGCAAGCGCCGCATACGCAGCAAGGCCGCCCGCCTCCGACGGCGTTCGGTCCCCAGAGCCGCCGCGGACGAGCGCCCGGTCCCGCCCGCCGAACCCCCGACGCCCGCCGAGAACCCACCGCCTGCCGATCACCCGCCACCCGCCCAAACCCCACCGCTCGTCGCGCCTGTCCCCACGATCGCGGCCCGGCCGCCGTCCACCGAGCCCGGTGGCGCGACTGCCGCACAGCCACCGTCCACCCCGTCCCGCGCCGATGACGGTGGCGCCGCCGCGGGACCGCCGCCGTTACCCGTACGGGGTGCCGCACCCGCACCCGCTCCCGGGAACGCCGGGGACGACACGTCGGACAACCCGGCCGTGCCGCCCCCCTTCCCACCCCTGTCCCTGCTGTCGGCCGAGGAACTCCTCGCCGACCAACCCTCCGTCGACATGCTGCGGCGGGTCCGCCGCGGGCTGCGGGCCCTCCCCGAGTCCGATGGGCACCTGTCCGATTGAACCGCTCGGACCGCACCACCACCGCAGAAGTCTGGACCAAGGAGCACGTCCCCATGACCGCACACGCATCGACCGAATCGCTGACGGACATCCTGGCCTCGCTGCGTGACCGGGTGATGGGCGTCTCCGAGAGTGTCCTGTCCACCGTGGACGGGCTCCTCGTCGTCGCCGACGTCGACAAGGTCCACCCCGAGTCCGTCGCCGCGCTCGCCGCCGCCACCCTCGGCGTCGGCCGCCGCATGGCCGACCAGTCCGGCGCCGGCGCGCTCCGTGAGGTCGTCGTCCGGTGCGGCGCCGGCCATGTCATCGTCGTCGCCGTCGGCGAACGCACCCTGCTGACCGTCATGGGCGACGACGGCCTCGACATCGCCGCCTTCCAGCGCGAGTCCCCGGCGACCGTGGAACAGCTCGGCAAGGTGCTCGCCGCGGACGTGGCGAACTGAGCGGCGCGAGGGGGCGCGGGCTCCGACCGTCGGATCCTGTCGCCCGCCGTCGGATCCCGTCGCCGGTGTCCCTCCTCGGGCGGCGGTGCCGTCCTGGGCGTCCGCACGGGTGCCTTCCCCGGTGGTCTTCACTCGAAGGGGTTAATCCGGCCGTCGTGGCCCCATGGATTCATCCGTAGCCGTCCCCGCCCGCTCCGGCCCGTCCTAGGCTCCGGAGCCTGGACTCGGGAGGGGTGCCATGGGGTCGGTGCCGGCAGGGGCACGTGTGTACGTCGCCTGTGCCGCCCTCGGCGCCCTCGCCTGTCTTTCCCCGCTGCCGGACGTCCGCGTCCCGTGGGGCGCGGTGGCCCTGCTCGCCGCGCTGTACGCCGGGTGCGAGCAGATCACCCGGTGCCCGTTCATGGGCCACCGGGCCCCCAGGGGCATGGGCACCTTCTTCCCGGTGCTGCTCGCCGGGGCCTTCCTGCTGCCGGTGCCCGCCGCCGCGCTCGTGGCCGTGCCGGGAGCGCTGCTCTCCCGGGTCGAGCAGCGCCCGCGAGCGCTGCGCCGGATCTGGCGCGCGGCCCGACTCGTGCTCGCGGTATGGGCCGCCGCACGGGTCCACGAGGCGCTCGGCGGCCGGGACGTGCTCGGTGCCGGGGAGACGGTCGGGACGGTCGCCGGCCCCGACTTCCCGTACGCGCTGCTGCCCGCCGGGGCCGCCGCACTGGTGTTCTGCGCGGTGCTCACCCTCCTCGACGGCGGCATTCTGGCGCTCGCCGAGCGGGTCCCCGCGCGCGGCGCCTGGAAGGGGCTCTTCCTGCGGTCGTCGGCGCCCGTCACCGTGCACGGGCTCGCCGGGCTGATGATGGCCGTGCTGTGGCGCAGCCCGTACGGGTCGCTCGCCGCGCTGCTCGTGCTGCTGCCGATGTACGTGTCCTGCTGGGTGTTCGCGCAGTACCACCGGGAGCGGGTCGCGCACCGGGCGACCATCCGCGCGCTCGTGCAGGCCGTCGACATCAAGGACGGCTACACGCGCGGACACAGCGAGCGGGTCGGGCAGGCGTCCCTGCTGATCGCGCGCGAGCTGGGCATGGACGACGAGCGGGCCGAGGTCCTCCGGTTCGCCGGGATCCTGCACGACGTGGGGAAGCTGGGGGTGCCCACGCGGCTGCTGCGCAAGGACGGGCCGTTGACTCCCGAGGAACGGCGGGTCATCGAACTGCACCCCGAGTACGGCCACGAGATCGTGCGCGGGATCTCCTTCCTCGGGGAGGCCCGTGCGGCGGTCCTGCACCACCATGAGCGACTGGACGGCAGCGGGTACCCCTACGGGCTGGCCGGCGGCCAGATCCCCGAGTTCGCCCGGGTCGTGGCCGTCGCGGACGCCTTCGACGCCATGACCTCCACCCGCTCCTACCGGCGGGCCCGCCCCGTCGCCGCCGCGCTGGCCGAACTGGACCGGTGCGCGGGGGCGCAGTTCGACCCCGTCATGGTGGCCGCGCTGGCGCGGGCCCTCGGCCGACACGGCTGGCGTCCGACGGTGACCGCGGACACCTGCGGAAACGTACCGCCGCATGGGCCGCCTGGGCCGCTCGGGGCCGGCCGGGGAGCGGGGGAGACGGGAACCGGGCGGGCGGACGAGGCTTCGGCGGACGAGGTGCGGGTCGACAAGGGGCTCCTGGACAAGTGGCGCCCCGACAAGGCGCGGGCGGAGGCCGATGTGCCGTACGGGGCCGGTGCGGAGGCCAGGGCGGAGGCCGGTGCAGGGAGTGGCGCCGGTGCGGGGCGGGCCGCTCGGGCTGACGGGGAGCGTGCGCGAGGGGTGCGACCGGCCGGGAAGCGGGCACCGTGAGGCTGCTTCCCGGGCTTCGTCGGGCCGCGCTCCTCCTCTCCCTCCTCGGCCTCGCCCACACGCTCTGGCATGGGCTCGACGAACCCGGTGTCGCACTCGCGTTCGGGCTGCTCATGGTGGTGGGGGAGCTGTCGCGAGGGCGTGGGGTCCAGGGGCGGGAGGCCGCGCCGCTCGGGGCCGCCGGCGCGCTCGCGTACGCGCTGCTGGGGGAGAACGACGGCCGGCCGACGGGACACGGGGTGCTCCAGGTCGTCGCCGTCGTCGTCGCGGCGGCGCTGCTGGGCTGTGTGCCGCACGTGGCGAGGGGATGCGGGTCCACCGTCGATCACCTCACCCGGCGGGTGCTCACCGCCGCCTTCGCCGCCCTCTGTTTCCAGCCGCTGTACAACCGGGGCAGGCTGCTGGAGTGGAGCGGCCCCTCCTATGTACTGCTGCTCGTCGCGCTGCTCGTCGTGACCGCGCTGTGCGACGCCGTGCTGGCGGCGGCCATGGCCCACTCCCGGACCCGGTGGCCGTTCGGCCCGCTGCTGAGGGACGAACTGCGGGCGCTGCCGGGCATCGGGGCGGCGGTGTGCGCGACCGGGGTCGTCATGGCGCTCGCGGTCGGTGTCGTCGGACTGTGGGCACTGCCGGTCTTCTCCCTGCCCCTCCTTCTCGCCCAACTGTCGTTCCGGCGGTACGCGGCCGTGCGGACCACCTACCGGCAGACCATCGCCTCGCTCGCGCGGGCCACCGAGATCGCCGGGTACACCCCGGCCGGGCACGCCCGGCGGGTGGCCGTGCTCAGCCGAGAGGTGGGCCGCGAGCTGGGCCTCGGCGAATCGGACCTGACCGTGCTGGAGTACGCGGCGCTGATGCACGACATAGGCCAACTGAGCCTCGTCGACCCCGTACCGGGCGGTGCGACGGCCGGGCTCCCGGCGGCCGAGCAGCGCCGGATCGCGCTGCTGGGCGGCGCGGTCGTACGGCAGACCGGGGTGGACGCCGAGGTCGCCGTGGTGGTGGAGCGCCAGGCGGATCCGTACCGTGAACAGCCGGTGGGCGCGAGGATCGTGCGGGCCGTGAACGCATACGAGGAGAAGGTCCGGGAAGCAGGGCCCGGAGGACCGCTCAGGGCGCTGGCGGAACTGCGGCTGGGAACGGCCCGGGACTATCACCCGGAGGTGGTCGAATCGCTCGCGAGGGTACTGTCGAGAGACTGTCTGACCTTGCCCGAGGTGGGGTAACCCATGGGTAATGAGCGGCCCTCCATCCGGTCGTGGTTGGATGCGAGGGAGAGGGTGTACCGGGGGCGACGGCCAGCCCACTCCGACGGAACTGGCAGGCGGGAACCGTAACTGGCAGGCGGGAATCGTGAGGATCTTCGGCAAGGGACGGCATCGGCCCTCCGCCTCTTGGCGGCAGGCCACCGATCGTGCGTTCACGCTGATCGGTGACGGTCGGTACGAGGACGCGGGCGCGCTGTTGACACGTGCCGCGGACCTGGAGCCGTGGCTGTCCGAGTCCTGGTTCAACCTCGCGCTGCTGCACAAGTTCCGGCACGACTGGGAGCAGGCGCGGGCGGCCGGGCTGCGGGCCGTCGCGCTGCTCGACCGGGAGACCGGGGCGCCCGACTGGTGGAACGTGGGCATCGCCGCGACCGCGTTGCAGGACTGGCCGCTGGCCCGCCGGGCCTGGCAGGCGTACGGGCTGCGGGTGCCCGGAGGCGCGTCCCGGCCGAAGCCCGGGGGGGCCGGGGACACCGGGGAGCCGGTGGGCATGGACCTCGGCAGCGCGGCCGTACGGCTCTCGCCGGAGGGTGAGGCCGAGGTCGTGTGGGGGCGGCGGCTCGACCCCGCCCGGATCGAGGTCCTCTCCATTCCGCTGCCGTCGTCCGGGCGCCGCTGGGGCGAGGTCGTCCTGCACGACGGGGTGCCGCACGGGGAGCGGACCACGGCCATGGGGCACGCGTATCCGGTGTTCGACGAGATCGAGTTGTGGGCGCCGTCTCCCGTGCCGACGTGGGTGGTGCTCCTTGAGGCCGCGACCGAGGCGGACCGGGACGCGCTGGAGCGGCTCGCGGCGGACGCGGGGTTCGCGGCGGAGGACTGGTCGTCGTCGGTGCGATTGCTGTGCCGGCTGTGCTCGGAGTCGCGGATGCCGTCGGACGAGGGCGACGGGGAGCATCTGGATCCGCACGATCACAGTGAGCCGGGGCATCCCGGGCCGCTGGGGCATGTGACGGACGGGCAGTTGTGGGCGCCGGAGCGGGAGTGCGGGGTGGCTGCGCCGGCCTCGCTGGTTCGGGGGTTGCTGGACGGGTGGGTGGCGGACAGTCCCGATTCTCGTGATTGGCGGGATCTGGAAGAGGTTTGTTAGCGGGCTCGCGGTTCGTTTTTCGGCCGCGGGCTCGGTGGGGCTTCTCGCGCAGTTCCCCGCGCCCCCGAAAGACGGGGCGCGCTCCCCGTACCCTGTATCAGCAACTTCACCGCTTGTTGTTTTGAGGAAGGCGTACGTCTGTCATGGCCCAGCAGGACACCGATCAGCAGCACGTGGGCGTGCTCCCCGTCGATGACGAGGGGTTCGTCGTCGACACGGAGGACTGCGAGGAGCGCGAGCAGGCGTACCGGGAGCGTGGCACGTCCCTGCCGATCACCGTGGTCGGGAACCCGGTGCTGCACAAGGAGTGCAAGGACGTCACCGAGTTCGGCGACGAACTGGCGAAGCTGGTGGACGACATGTTCGCCAGCCAGCACACGGCGGAGGGCGTGGGTCTCGCCGCGAACCAGGTCGGCGTCGACCTCAAGGTGTTCGTGTACGACTGCCCGGACGACGAGGGCAAGCGGCACACCGGTGTGATCTGCAACCCCAAGCTGGTCGAACTGCCCGCCGGGACACGCCGGTTGGACGACAGCAACGAGGGCTGTCTGTCGGTTCCGACCGCGTACATGCCGCTCGCCCGCCCCGACTACGCCGAGGTCACCGGGCAGGACGAGAAGGGCAACCCGATCAAGGTGCGCGGCACCGGCTACTTCGCGCGCTGCCTCCAGCACGAGACCGATCACCTGTACGGCTACCTGTACATCGACCGGCTCTCCAAGCGCGATCGCAAGGACGCGCTGCGGCAGATGGCCGAGAACGAGCCCCGCTACCCCGTGGTCGCCAACGACTGAGCCGCCCCGCCGGGCGCGCCGACCGGGCCGCCCTCAGGCGGCCTCCGGGCCCCGGAAGGTCCGGCGGTAGGTCTGCGGGGTCGTGCCGAGCGACCGTACGAACTGATGGCGCAGGGCGGCGGCGGTGCCGAAGCCGGTGCGCCAGGCGATCGCGTCCACCGTCTCGTCCGTCGCCTCCAGCAACCGCTGGGCCAGCAGCACCCGTTGACGCAGGATCCAGCGGTACGGCGTGGTCCCGGTCTCCTGCTGGAAGCGGCGGGCGAACGTGCGCGGGGACATGTGCGCGCGGGCGGCGAGCTGCTCGACGGTGACCTCCTCGTCGAGGTGCTGCTCCATCCACACGAGCACCTCGCCGACCGTGTCGCACTGCGAGCGGGGCAGCGGTCGCTCGATGTACTGGGCCTGGCCGCCGTCGCGGTGCGGCGGCACCACCATCCGCCGGGCGATCTTGTTGGCGACCTCCGGGCCCTGCTCCTTGCGGACGATGTGCAGACAGGCGTCGATACCGGCCGCCGTACCCGCCGAGGTGATCACCGGGTCCGCGTCCACGTACAGCACGTCCGGTTCGACGACCGCCCGTGGATACTGCCGGGCCAGCTCCTCGGCGTGCCGCCAGTGCACCGCGCACGGCCGCCCGTCCAGCAGACCGGCGGCGCCGAGCACGAACACCCCCGAGCACACGCTCAGCACCCGGGCGCCCCGGTCGGCGGCCCGGCGCAGCGCGTCCAGCAGGTCGGCCGGGTAAATCCGGTGCACATAGCTGTCACCCGCCGGTACGACCACCAGATCGGCCTCTTCGAGCCGGTCCAGGCCGTACGAGGTGGAGACGGTGAACCCGGCGTGCGTCCGCAGGGTCGGGCCCTCCGCCGACGCGACCGCGAAGTCGTACACCGGCAGGCCCTCGTCGCTGCGGTCGAGCCCGAAGACCTCGCTGACGACACCCAGCTCGAAGGGATGGACTCCGTCCAGGACGATGGCCGCGACGTTTTTCAGCATGCTGCCAGTGTGCCTCGGATGTGGCAGGAATTCGAGGGGGTGCGGCAGTCCTGCCACTGTTTGTCAGGGGCGTTCGGCGCGACAGTGGTGTCCATGGATACGACACAGCTGCAAGGACTCATCGGAATGCTGGCCGTTCTCGGACTGCTCGCCCTGGTCGCGCTGCCGGCGATCATCGGCGTCGTGCACGACCGACGGATCGACCGGCAGCTCAGGGAGGCGCCGGCACGTACCGCCGCCCGGGACGGCGCCGCCCCGGAGCGGCACGTCCGCACCACCTCCGGGCACGGACACCGTGCCGCCCGAGCCGCCTGATCCAGGGTGGCTCAGAAGTCCTCGTCCAGGTCGACGGTGCCCTCCACCGCCACCTGGTACGCGGACGGACGCCGCTCGAAGAAGTTGGTCAGCTCCTGGACACCCTGCAGCTCCATGAAGGAGAACGGGTTCTCCGAGCCGTAGATCGGGGCGAAGCCGAGGCGGGTGAGGCGCTGGTCGGCCACACACTCCAGGTACTGCCGCATCGACTCGGTGTTCATGCCCGGCAGACCTTCACCGCACAGGTCGCGCCCGAACTGCAGCTCGGCCTCGACGGCCTCCTTGAGCATGTCCGTGACCTGCTGCTGGAGCAGGTCGTCGAAGAGCTCCGGCTCCTCCTTGCGGACGGTGTCCACCACCTCGAAGGCGAAGGACATGTGCATCGTCTCGTCGCGGAACACCCAGTTGGTGCCCGTGGCCAGGCCGTGCAGCAGACCCCGGCTGCGGAACCAGTAGACGTACGCGAAGGCGCCGTAGAAGAACAGGCCCTCGATGCACGCGGCGAAGCAGATCAGGTTGAGCAGGAAGCGACGGCGGTCGGCCTGGGTCCGCAGGCTCTCCAGCTTCTCGACCTCGTTGATCCACTTGAAGCAGAACTCGGCCTTCTCCCGGATGGACGGGATGCTCTCCACCGCGTCGAAGGCGGCGGCCCTGTCCTCCGGGTCGGGCAGATAGGTGTCGAGCAGCGTCAGATAGAACTGGACGTGCACGGCCTCCTCGAAGAGCTGACGGCTCAGATACAGCCGCGCCTCGGGGGAGTTGATGTGCTTGTAGAGGGTCAGCACGAGGTTGTTCGCCACGATCGAGTCGCCCGTCGCGAAGAACGCGACCAGCCGGCCGATCATGTGCTGCTCTCCCTCGGAGAGCTTCGCCAGGTCGGCGATGTCCGAGTGGAGGTCGACCTCCTCGACGGTCCAGGTGTTCTTGATCGCGTCCCGGTAGCGCTCGTAGAAGTCCGGGTAGCGCATCGGGCGGAGAGTCAGCTCGAAGCCGGGGTCGAGCAGGTTCTGGTTGCTGGGCATTACTGGCAGGCCTCGCAGGACTCGGGGTTCTCAAGGGAGCAGGCGACCGCATCCGGGTCGGCCGACTGCTGGACGGGGATGGTCTTCTCGGGCTGGGCCGAGGTCTGCTCCCGGGCCCGGCCCTGGGCCGCGCGGGCGATCCGGGTCGCCGGGCGGGAACGCAGGTAGTAGGTGGTCTTCAGACCCGACTTCCAGGCGTACGAGTACATCGAGGAGAGCTTGCCGATGGTCGGCGTCTCCAGGAACAGGTTCAGCGACTGGGCCTGGTCCAGATACGGGGTGCGCGCGGCGGCCATGTCGATCAGGCCGCGCTGCGGGATCTCCCAGGCCGTGCGGTACAGGTCGCGGACGTCCTGCGGCACCCAGGTGAAGCCCTGCACCGAGCCGTTGGACTCGCGCAGCGCCTCCCGGGTCTGCGCGTCCCACACCCCGAGCTGCTTCAACTCGGCCACCAGGTACGAGTTGACCTGGAGGAACTCGCCGGACAGCGTCTCGCGCTTGAACAGGTTGGACACCTGCGGCTCGATGCACTCGTACACACCGGCGATCGAGGCGATGGTGGCCGTCGGCGCGATGGCGAGGAGCAGGGAGTTGCGCATGCCCGTGGTCGCGACACGCTCGCGCAGGGCCGCCCAGCGCTCCGGCCAGGTGAACTCGACGCCGTAGTGGTCGGGGTGCAGCACCCCGCGGGCCGTACGGGTCTTCTCCCAGGCCGGCAGCGGG
Source organism: Streptomyces phaeolivaceus (assembly GCF_009184865.1). Classification (NCBI taxonomy): domain Bacteria; kingdom Bacillati; phylum Actinomycetota; class Actinomycetes; order Kitasatosporales; family Streptomycetaceae; genus Streptomyces; species Streptomyces phaeolivaceus. Next base: position 7,168,653 of record NZ_CP045096.1, read on the forward strand.
CCGTTGCGCTCGGCGAGGTCGGCGGAGGCCTCGTACGCGGCGAGCATGATCCGCTCGGCGATCCGCGTGGACAGCGCCTTCGCCTCGGGGGAGTCGAAGGGCAGACGCAGCTGGAAGAAGACGTCCTGGAGGCCCATCGCGCCGAGGCCGACCGGCCGCCACTTGGCGTTGGAGCGGCCCGCCTGCTCGGTCGGGTAGAAGTTGATGTCGACGACGCGGTCGAGGAAGGTGACGGCGGTACGGACGGTCTCGTCCAGCCGCTCCCAGTCCAGGTCGCCCGTCGTCAGGTCGACGAAGGCACCCAGGTTCACCGAGCCCAGGTTGCAGACCGCGGTCTCCCCGTCGTCCGTGACCTCCAGGATCTCCGTGCAGAGGTTGGAGGAGTGGACGACATGGCCCGGCTCGGCCGTCTGGTTGGCCGTGCGGTTGGCCGCGTCCTTGAAGGTCATCCAGCCGTTGCCGGTCTGTGCGAGGGTGCGCATCATGCGGCCGTACAGCTCGCGGGCCGGGATGGTCTTCTTCGCCAGGCCGTCGCCCTCCGCCTTGCGGTACGCGGCGTCGAACTCCGCGCCCCACAGGTCGACCAGCTCGGGCACGTCGGACGGGGAGAACAGCGACCACGGCTCGTCGGCGTTCACCCGGCGCATGAACTCGTCCGGGATCCAGTGCGCCAGGTTCAGATTGTGCGTACGCCGGGCGTCCTCACCGGTGTTGTCGCGCAGCTCCAGGAACTCCTCGATGTCGGAGTGCCAGGTCTCCAGGTAGACCGCGGCTGCGCCCTTGCGCCGCCCGCCCTGGTTCACCGCGGCGACCGAGGCGTCCAGTGTCTTCAGGAACGGCACGATGCCGTTGGAGTGCCCGTTGGTGCCCCGGATCAGCGAACCGCGCGAGCGGATACGGGAGTACGACAGACCGATGCCGCCGGCGTGCTTCGAGAGGCGGGCCACCTGGTGGTAGCGGTCGTAGATGGAGTCCAGCTCGTCCAGCGGGGAGTCGAGGAGGTAGCAGGACGACATCTGGGGGTGTCGCGTACCGGAGTTGAAGAGGGTGGGGGAGGAGGGGAGGTAGTCGAGGCGGCTCATGAGCCGGTAGAGCGCGGCGACCTCGTCCATGGCGCGCGGGGTCTCGTCCTCGGCGAGGCCGGCGGCGACGCGCAGCATGAAGTGCTGGGGCGTCTCGATGACCTTGCGGGTGATCGGGTGCCGGAGCAGATAGCGGCTGTGCAGGGTGCGCAGACCGAAGTAGCCGAAGCGGTCGTCGCCCGCCGGGTCGATCAGGGTGTCGAGACGCCCGGCGTGCGCCTGGGCGAACTCCGCGGTGCGGTCGGCGACCAGACCCTCCCGCCGGCCCACCGTGATGGACTCGGTGAACGTCGTGACGCCCTGCGAGGCGGCCTCGGCGCGGATGCCGATGGCCAGCAGTCGGGCGGCCAGCTTCGAGTAGGCGGGGTCCTCGGAGATGAGGCCCGCGGCGGCCTCGGTGGCCAGCTCGCGCAGCTCCGCCTCGTCGGCCCGCGCCGACCGGCCGCGCAGGGCGGCGGCGGCGACCCGGCCGGGGTCGGCGTCGGGGAGGTCGACGGTCAGCTCGGTCAGGGTCCGCAGCAACGCGGTACCGGGACCGTCGGTCTCCGTCGCCGGGGTGGCTGAAGCCGGTTCGGCTGAAACCGGGTCGGCTGGCGCGATGGTCACGTGGGGCTCTCCCTCGCTCGGCAAGGGGCCTTGCGGAGGGCAGGCGGCAGCACACGAGCGCACGGCGGCGTCGCGTCCACCGGCCCATTCCACGAGGCCCGGACGTCAGGCACCCGGACCGGTCGGCCGGGCGCGCTGTCGGCAGGTGTTCGGACTGAACAGGCGTGCGCAAATGGAGAGGTACGCACGCGAGTACACCGTTGCGGGACAGTTCCGGATTCGCACCGGATTCCCCTGCGGCGACAGCGAGCATGAGCATACATCTAGTGCCGGGGCGCGGTGTCACCCCCACATGTTGTGTCGCAATCGACTTCGCAGGGTGTCAGAGCGTCAACTCATAGGTGATCAGCGTGAGGTCGAGGAGGTCGGGGAAGGGGTTCCAGTCGCGCTCCGGTGTGCGGGTGAAGCCCAGGCGTTCGTAGACGCGGTGGGCCGCGTGCATGCTCCGTTGGGTCGACAGCACGACGCGCGCACAGCCCTCCACGGTCCGGGCCCGCTCCAGACAGGCCCGCACGAGGGCCTCGCCGACACCCCGGCCGCGCGCCGACGGGGCGACCGCGAGCATCCGTATCTCGGCCTCTCCTGTACGGGCGATGTCGGCCATGGGGCCGCCCGCCGGGACGAAGGTCACACCGCCGAGCACCCGGTCGTCCGCCACGGCCACGAGCACATCGGCCGCCGCCGCCCGCTTCGCGACGTCCCGCAGCTCACCGAGGTACGCGTCGCTCTCCCCGAAGTCCAGCAGTCCGTCGCCGAGGTAGGCCTGCGCGGTGATCTCGCCGAGGGCGGCGTACTCGTCGGGAGCCGCTCGCCTGATCGTGATGTCCATGCGTCGCAGTCTGCATCAGGGGCGACTTCACGTGACCGGGGTTTTCCACAGGCGCCGTCGTTCATCGGATGATCGGCCCGAGTGGGCCGGGACAGGGCAGGGGGCGGGACAGAGCAGGGTGGGGTGGGGCGGGGTGGGGCAGGGCGTTCAGGTCGTCGTCGGCCATCGCGGCAGCGTCGCCACGAAGTCCTGGCTGAAGTCGCGGGTGCCCGGACCCAGGGCGACACGGCCGGTGGTGCGGAGGCGGGCCGTCAGGGCGGGGGACTCGGGGTAGTGGACGCGCCCGGCGGCGGCCGGTACGAACACGGTCTGGCCGCGCGTGAGTTCGCTCGCGCACTCCACGACGACGGCCCCGTCGGCGGCCTTGACGAACGCCTCGTCGCCGCAGACGCCCACGGCCAGCGGATCGTGCAGCGGGCAGGTGCCGTCGCCGCCGTGCCGGGTGTAGGCGTCCATGTACGTGCGCATCAGCCGGGCGGCCAGCGCCGTGCCCGGACCCGCGGCCTCCAGCGCGGCGAGGTCGGCGGGGCGGAAGAGCCAGCGGTGCGAGGCGTCCAGGTCGACCATGGTGAACGGGATGCCGGAGGAGAGCACGATCTCGGCGGCGTCCGGGTCGGCCCAGATGTTGAACTCGGCGACGGGGGTGATGTTGCCGGGGACCTGGGCGGCGCCGCCCATGAACACGAACCTGTGGACGCGGCGGGCGAATTGGGGGTCCTCCAGCAGGGCGATGGCCACGTTCGTGAGCGGGCCGGTGGCGCACACCGTCAGCTCGCCCTCGTACTCCCGGGAGAGGCGCAGCAGGGTCTGCGCGGACGACGCCGTGGGGTGCGGGGCCGTCGAGTCGGGGAGGGCCTCGTCGCCCAGGCCTGCCGGGCCGTGGAAGGCGGATGCCTCGCGGTAGGGGAGGCGGGAGAGGGGGCGGCCGGCGCCTCTGTGCACGGGGATGTCGGTGTCTATGCGGAGGGCTCTCGCCAGGGCGCGGGCGTTGGTGTACGTCCCCTCGGCGGGGAGGTTGCCCCCGACCGAGGTGTACGCCTTGAGGTCCCACAGACCGGTGCCCAGGAGGTACTGGAGGGCTACGGCGTCGTCTATGCCGGGGTCGCTGTCGAGGACGATCGGTGCGCGAGCGGTCACCGGTTCAGCGTAGTCGGGGTGCGTTGCCGGGTGCGGGTCCGGTGGGGCTTCTCGCGCGGTTCCCCGCGCCCCCGAAGAGCCGGGGCTGCGCCCCGTGCTCTTCGGGCCGAAAAAGCAGGGCGCAGCCCCGCTTTTTCAGGGGCGCGGGGAACCGCGCGACCAGCCCCCACTCACCCGCACCCGACAACGCACCCCCCGGCTCCTAGTGACTCGCCCCCGCCGTCGCCGGTGGCAGGTCCGTGCGGACGCCCGGGTCGCCCGCGTCGGCCGTGTAGTCCTCGGGGCGGGTCTCGTCGATACCGTCGGGGACCTTCGCGGCGCGGAGGACGAAGGTGAGGACGACGGTGACCACGGCGTTGAGGACGAACGCGGTCAGGCCGATGTAGCCGATCTCGCCGATGCCGGGGATCTCCGCCGAGGAGCCGCCGAAGTGCTTCTGCGTCGGTGAGGCCACCCCGTACGCGGCGATCGTCCCGTACAGCATGCCGACCGCCCAGCCCGCGAGGAGCGCCCAGCGGTGGCACCAGCGGGTGAACAGGCCGCCGACCAGGGCCGGGAAGGTCTGCAGGATCCAGATGCCGCCCAGGAGCTGGAAGTTGATGGCGACCGTCTTGTCCATGGTGAGGACGAAGGCCAGCGCGCCCACCTTCACCAGCAGGGACACCAGCTTGGAGACCTTGGTCTCCTGCGCGGGCGTGGCGTCCGGCTTGATGAAGTCCTTGTAGATGTTGCGGGTGAACAGGTTCGCCGCCGCGATGGACATGATCGCCGCCGGCACCAGCGCGCCGATGCCGATGGCCGCGAAGGCGACGCCCGCGAACCAGTCCGGGAACATCGTCTCGAACAGCTGTGGGATCGCCAACTGGCCGTTCTGCACCTGGATCCCGGCCGCGATCGCCATGAAGCCCAGCAGTGCCAGCAGGCCCAGCATGAGGGAGTACAGGGGGAGGATCGTGGTGTTGCGGCGGATCACCTCGCGGCTCCGGGACGACAGCGTCGCCGTGATGGAGTGCGGGTACATGAAGAGCGCCAGCGCCGAGCCGAGGGCCAGCGTCGCGTACGTCCACTGGTTGGCGTCACCGGGGACGAGGGAGCCGCGCGGCTTGTCCGTCGCCGGGTTGGTCTGGCCGTACGCCTCGCCCGCCTTGGCGAAGATGTCGTCGAAGCCGCCGAGCTTGATCGGGATGTAGATGATCGCCACCGCGATGACGAGGTAGATCAGCGTGTCCTTCACGAACGCGATCAGCGCGGGCGCCCGCAGGCCGGAGGAGTAGGTGTAGGCCGCCAGCACGCCGAACGCGATCAGCAGCGGCAGGTCCTTGATGAACCAGTTGGTGTCCTCGCCGCCGCCCACGCCCATCACGTCCAGCACGGCCTGGATGCCGACGAGTTGGAGGGCGATGTAGGGCATCGTCGCGAGGATGCCGGTCAGGGCGACCGCCAGCGACAGGCCCTTCGAGCCGAAGCGGCCCCGCACGAAGTCCGAGGTCGTCACATAGCCGTGCTTGTGCGAGACCGACCACAGGCGGGGCAGGAACGTGAAGATCAGCGGGTAGACGAGGATCGTGTACGGCACCGCGAAGAACCCGGCCGCGCCCGCCGCGTAGATCGCCGCGGGGACGGCGACGAAGGTGTACGCCGTGTAGAGGTCACCGCCGAGCAGGAACCAGGTGACCCAGGTGCCGAACGACCGGCCGCCGAGGCCCCATTCGTCGAGGCTGTTCTCGTTCTCGGCCTTGCGCCAGCGCGCGGCCAGGAAGCCCATGACCGTGACGGCCAGGAAGAAGAAGATGAAGACGGCGAGTGCCACGCCGTTCACGCCGTCCTTCACTGTGCGGCACCCCCACCCTTGCTCTCGGACTGGCGGGTGCGCTGGTCACGCTGCCACAGGACGTACGCGGTGGCGGTGAGCGCCGTGGAGATGAGCACCCAGGCCATCTGGTACCAGTAGAAGAAGGGGATGCCGATGAACGCCGGGTCCGTCCTGGCGTAGGAGCCGACCCAGAGCATCGCCACGAACGGGGCGAGCAGACACAGGGCGATGACCACCCTGACAGGTGTCACCACCGGTGCCGCCGGTGCCCCCGGCGGTCTCACTTCAGGCGTTTCTGGCATGTCCCGACTCCGTCCCCTCGCTGATCACCTGCTTAACGCGCAGGAAATCTAAGGGACGCGTTCCGTCGTACGGAACCCCCTGTCCGGATATCGGATGCGGAGGTTGTGTGTTCAGCGGCGGTGTGTTCAGCGGCGGTGTGTTCAGTGGTGGTGTGTTCGGTGGGTCAGCAGCAGCGGAATCCCTGTCGGGGGTCCCCTTCCTGGCGGTCCGTCCGCCTGCGTTCGAACTCCCGTCGGGTCGGCGCCGGCGCGTCGGGGGCGTGCGTGCGCAGATGTTCCACATAGCGGTCGTACGCGGACTCGTCTGTCAGCTCCCGTACATACCAGCGCACGCCCCTCGCCGCCCTAGCCGCCCTGTCCAGCACCGACCGCATCACGCGCCGTCGCCTCCTCTTCCTTCTCCTGCTGGGTCGGGATCAGCCCGGCCGGGGCGACGATCTTCGACTCCACGTACGGGGCCTCGCTCAGCGTGGACAGCGTGGGGCGGCGTACATGCCGTACGCAGACCCGTGCCGCGTCCGCGATCACCACGATGATCAGCAGGGCGAGGACCGCCGACAGCACGCCGTCGACCGTGGAGTTGGTGACGATGGTGTGCATGTCGTCCATGCTCTTGGCGGGGGCGATGACCTCGCCCCGGTCGATGCCGGCCTGGTAGACGCTCCGTTGCTCGAAGAAGCCGACGCGCGGATCGCTGGAGAACACCTTCTGGTAGCTGGCGGTCAGGGTGACCGTCGCGTCCCAGGCCAGTGGAACGCCCGTGATCCAGGCCCACTTCAGCCGCCCCGACTTCACCAGCAGCGTCGTACAGACCGTCAGCGCGACCGCCGCGAGCAGCTGGTTCGAGATCCCGAAGATCGGGAAGAGCTGGTTGATCCCGCCGAGCGGTTCGTGGACGCCCACCCACAGGAAGTAGCCCCACAGTCCGCACACGATCGCGCTGGTGATGACCAGGCCGGGCTTCCAGCTGATGTTCTTGAAGGGCCGGTAGACGTTGCCGAGGGTGTCCTGGAGCATGAACCGGCCCACGCGGGTGCCGGCGTCGAGGGCGGTGAGGATGAACAGCGCCTCGAACATGATCGCGAAGTGGTACCAGAAGGCGCGCAGTCCGTCCCCGGTGACCTGCGAGAAGATCTCCGAGACACCGACGGCGAGCGTGGGCGCGCCGCCGGTCCTGGACAGCAGCGAGGCCTCCTCGACGTTCTTCGCGGCGGCGGCCAGCTCCTCCGGCGAGATCGAGTAGCCCCAACCGCTCACCACCTGCGAGGCGTTCTGCACGGTGTCGCCGATGACCCCGGCGGGCGCGTTCATCGCGAAGTACAGGCCCGGGTCGATGATCGAGGCGGCGATCAGCGCCATCACGGCCACGGACGACTCCATCAGCATGGAGCCGTAGCCGATCATCCTGACCTGCGTCTCCTTCTGGATCATCTTCGGCGTCGTACCGCTGGATATCAGGGCGTGGAAGCCGGAGAGGGCGCCGCAGGCGATGGTGATGAAGACGAACGGGAAGAGCGAGCCCGCGAAGACCGGGCCGTCGCCGCGCGAGGCGAAGTCGGTCACCGCGGGCATCCTCAGCGTCGGCAGGGTGAGGACGACGCCCAGCGCGAGCAGCACGATCGTGCCGATCTTCATGAAGGTGGAGAGGTAGTCGCGGGGTGCGAGCAGCATCCAGACCGGCAGGATCGAGGCGATGAACCCGTACGCCACCAGCCAGATCACCAGCGTGGAGGGGGCGAGCGTGAAGGTCTCCGCCCAGGAGGACTCCGCGACCCAGCGGCCGGCCACCAGTGCGAGCAGCAGCAGGCCGACGCCTATGAGGGAGACCTCGGCGACGCGTCCCGGCCGCAGAACCCGCAGATAGAAGCCCATCAGCAGGGCGATCGGGACGGTCATCGCGATGGAGAAGGTGCCCCACGGCGACTGCGCCAGGGCGTTGACGACGACCAGCGCCAGCACACCCAGCAGGATGATCATGATGGCGAAGGCCGCGAGCAGCGCGGCGGCCCCGCCGAACGGGCCGATCTCCTCGCGCGCCATCTGCCCGAGCGACCGGCCGTCCCTGCGCGTCGAGAAGAACAGCACCACCATGTCCTGGACCGCGCCCGCGAAGACGACGCCCGCGATGATCCAGATCGTGCCGGGCAGATAGCCCATCTGCGCCGCGAGCACCGGCCCGACGAGCGGTCCCGCGCCCGCGATCGCCGCGAAGTGGTGGCCCAGCAGCACCCGGCGGTCGGTGGGGTGGAAGTCGATGCCGTTGTCGAGCCGTTCGGCCGGCGTGGCCCGGGTCCTGTCGACCTTCAGGACCTTGTACGCGATGAACCTGGCGTAGAAGCGATAGGCGATCGCGTACGAGCCCAGCGCGGCGGCGACCATCCAGGCCGCCGACACGTTCTCGCCCCTGGCCAGCGCGAGTACGGCCCAACCGGTCGCGGCGACCAGGGCGACCAGGGTCCAGACGACGATGGTGCGGACGTTCGCGGTACGCACAGCGGGGCCTCCCGTGTCCATGCGGCGACGCAAGGACCGTAGAACAGGAGCTGCGGTTGCGCTACACCGCGTGCATCACCTGTTACTCGCCTCGGGGGCCTTCGGGGAGGTCGTGGGATCGGCCGTCGGGCGGCCCCAACCGGCTCAGTCCTGGGGCCTCTTGAGTCGCGCCACGAACTTGTACCGGTCGCCCCGGTAGACGGACCGCACCCACTCCACCGGCTGTCCGTCCTTGTCCAGCGAGTGGCGGGAGAGCATCAGCATCGGCAGGCCCACGTCCGTGCCCAGCAGACCGGCCTCGCGCGGGGTGGCCAGCGAGGTCTCGATGGTCTCCTCGGCCTCGGCGAGCCGGACGTCGTACACCTCGGCCAACGCGGTGTAGAGCGAGGTGTACTTGACCAGGGACCTGCGCAGGGCCGGGAAGCGCTTGGCGCTCAGATGCGTCGTCTCGATCGCCATCGGCTCACCGTTGGCCATCCGGAGCCGCTCGATCCGCAGCACGCGCCCGCCGGCGGTGATGTCGAGCTGTCCCGCGAGGGTGTCGTCGGCGGTGATGTAGCCGATGTCCAGCAGCTGGGAGGTGGGTTCGAGGCCCTGGGCGCGCATGTCCTCGGTGTACGAGGTGAGTTGCAGCGCCTGGGAGACCTTCGGCTTGGCGACGAACGTGCCCTTGCCCTGGATGCGCTCCAGCCGTCCCTCGACCACCAGCTCCTGGAGCGCCTGCCGCACGGTCGTGCGCGAGGTGTCGAACTCGGAGGCGAGGGTGCGCTCGGGCGGCACCGGCGTGCCGGGCGGCAGCGTCTCGGTCATGTCGAGCAGGTGCTTCTTCAGGCGGTAGTACTTGGGCACGCGTGCGGTACGGACGGTCGCCCCGTTCTCGTTTTCCGCACTGCTGACGTCGGTGCTCATGCTCCGCCTTCCCGGCTCCTCGTGGCGTGATCCCTCTGTATACCTTCGCAGGCCCCGCTGGTCTAGTCCACGGAGGGGGCTCCGCTGGTCTACTCCACGAAGGTGCAGTGGTCTACCCGAAGAGTGTGGCTCAAGCGCGCGGTTTTCGCTGGCTTATTACATAAAGGTTCTTGCATATGTAGGTCACATAACGGCTGGTGGGAGCCGGTTCGCACCCTCTTGACACGTCGAATGGTCTGAGCCAAGCTCCGCCTACTGGTCTACACCATTGGTCCAGGTCCTGGCCCCATGGGCGGTACATCTGTCACCGCGGGGAGCAGGGGGGTTTGTGGCATCCCTGAGCAATGGCATCCCTGAGGAGGGTGGCGTGAAGAGGAAGCTGACGATCGCGGTCTGTATCGCGGGCATGATGGTCTCCGTCGCGGCGTGTGGGGGCGGTGGTGGGAGCGGACGTGAAAGCTCCGACACGGGGGCGGACACCAAGGAGCTGACGGTCTGGCTCACGGTCGACGCGCAGAACAACTGGCCGGAGCTGGTCAAGGCCGCCGACGAGGCGATCGAGAAGAAGCACCCCGGCATCACCATCACGCACGAGTACTACGGCTGGCCCGACAAGAACGCCAAGCTCGACGCCGTCCTCGCCACCGACAAGGCCCCCGACGTGGTCGAGATGGGCAACACGGAGATGCTCGCCTACATGGTGAAGGGCGCCTTCGCCCCCCTCGACGCGGCGAAGTTCGACAACTCCGATGCCTGGCTGGACGGCCTCAAGGCCTCCGTCACCTACGAGGGCAAGGCCTACGGCGTCCCGTACTACGCCGGTGGCCGCGTCGCCAACTGGCGCAAGGACGTCTTCGCCGACGCGGGCGTCAAGTCCACGCCGAAGACCTACGACGAGCTGACCGCCGCCCTCGACAAGGTCCAGAAGAAGCAGGGCGACAAGTTCAGCGCCTGGTACCAGCCCACCCGTGACTGGTACGCGGCCATGTCCTTCGTCTACGACGCCGGCGGCTCCATAGCCGTCGAGTCCGGCGGCAAGTGGAAGGCCAACCTCTCCTCGCCCGAGTCCATCGAGGGGCTGAACGAGTTCAAGAACGTCGTCGACAAGTACATGCACGGCGACAAGACCAAGGACGAGTCCGACCGCTACATCGTCTACGGCCAGGGCAAGTCCGGCATGATCTTCGCCCCCGCCTGGGAGGGCGCGACCGCCGCGGCCAAGGAGAACGACAAGACCGGCAAGCTCGCCGGCAACGTCGAGAACTTCGTGCTCCCCGGCCCGTCCGGCAAGAACATGCCCGTCTTCCTCGGCGGCTCCGACCTCGCCGTCCCGGTGAAGTCCGACGCGCAGACCGTCGCCGCCGAGTGGATCAACGCCTTCACCGGGCCCTCGGGCCAGAAGGGTCTGATCGCGAAGGGCAACCTGCCCAACAACAAGACCGACCTCGCCACCCTGAAGGACGACCCGGCGACCGCGGTTCCGGCCACGGCGGCCGAGTCCAACTGGTTCGTGCCGATGGCACCGGGCTGGGGCCGGGTCGAGAAGGCGCAGATCCTCCAGACGATGCTGCAGTCCATCGGCACCGGCAAGCAGTCGGTCGAGGAGGCCGCGAAGACGGCGGACGCCGAGATCGACAAGGTCATCAACAACGAGTGACGGTGACCCGCGGGTCGGGCCCGGCCGTGGTGGCCGGGCCCGACCGGGGTCCCGTCGTGGTCGGCCGGTGGGGGACACCGGTGCGGCCGGTCGATGACATCGGTTCGGCCGGTGGGTGATCTACGAAAGTGCCGCGATGGGTGTCGGGTTCGGTGCCGGTGCGTCGTGGCTGGTCGCGCAGTTCCCCGCGCCCCTTCGGGGCGCGCTGCTGCCGGCCCCTCCTTCAGTTGCTTAGGAGCGCGCGATGAGTGCCGCAGAGACGACAGCCCCGGTGAAGGTGCCGCCCGCGCGGTCGGCGCCGCCGCCGACTCCGCCGGTGGTTACCGGGGGTTCGACCAAACGTTTGGCAGGTGCGACAGCCGTCCCCTGGGCGCTCCTGGCCCCTTGCCTCCTCATCCTCGCCGTCGTCCTCGGCTATCCGCTGGTCCGTCTCGTCACGCTCTCCTTCCAGGAGTTCGGGCAGTCCCAGCTGTGGGGGTTCAAGCCCGCCGGGTCGGTCGGCTTCGCCAACTTCGCCGCGGTGCTGGGGGACAGCGAGTTCTGGACGGTCGTCGTCCGGACCATCGTCTTCGCCGCCTCCTGCGTCGTCTTCACCATGGTCATCGGCATGGCGATCGCCCTGCTGCTCCAGAAGGTCTCCGGCTGGGTGAAGACGCTCGTCAACATCGCGCTCGTGGCGAGCTGGGGCATGCCGATCATCGTGGCCACCACCGTCTTCAAGTGGCTCTTCGACTCCGACTACGGCATCTTCAACGCGCTTCTCAGCAAGCTCCCCGGCGTCGACATGATCGGCCACAACTGGTTCGCCAGCGGCCCCGAGGGCCTGGCCGTCATCACACTCCTCGTGGTGTGGGGCGCGGTGCCGTTCGTCGTCATCACCCTCAGCGCCGGACTCACCCAGGTCCCCAAGGAGTTGGAGGAGGCCGCCCGCCTCGACGGCGCGGGCGCGTGGGGGGTGTTCCGTTACGTCACCCTCCCCATCCTCAAGCCGATCATCGTGATGCTCACGACCCTCTCCGTCATCTGGGACATGGGCGTCTTCCCGCAGGTCTTCGTGATGCGCAACGGACACCCGGAGGCCGAGTTCCAGCTGCTCACCACCTACTCGTACGACAAGGCGTTCGTGGTCAACGACTACGCGCAGGGCTCGGCGATCGCCCTGCTCACCGTGCTGTTGCTGCTCGGCGTGATCGGCGTCTACATGCGCCAGATGCTGAAGATCGGAGAGGTCGAATGAGTACCGCCACTGTCTCCGGCCCCCGGAACACGACCGGCCGCTCCGGTCCCCGGAAGTCCAAGCTCGGCTGGAACCTCCTCGGCCTGTTCGTCTTCGTCACCGCCGGCTTCCCCGTCTACTGGATGCTGAACACGGCGTTCAAACCGGCGAAGGACGCCATCGACCCGGACCCCAGCCTGCTGCCGACGTCGATCACCTTCTCCAACTTCAGCCGGGCGCTGAACATCGCCGACTTCTGGGGCCCGGTCGGCCGCAGCCTCATCGTGTCCCTGACCGTGGTCGTGATCGGCATCGTCGTCGGCATGCTGGCCGCGCTCGCCATCTCCCGCTTCGCCTTCCGCGGCCGCAAGGTGGTCATCGTCGGCATCCTGGCGGTGCAGATGGTCCCACTGGTCGCGATGATCATCCCGGTCTTCCTGCTGCTGAACGACCTCGGCCAGTACGACCGCCTCAGCGGCCTGGTCCTCACCTATCTGACGTTCATCCTCCCGTTCACGGTGTGGACCCTGCGCGGCTTCATCGTCAACATCCCGCGCGAACTGGAGGAGGCGGCCATGGTCGACGGCTGCTCCCGCACCACCGCCTTCATCCGCGTGGTCTTCCCGCTGCTCGCGCCGGGCATGGTGGCGACCTCGGTCTACGGCTTCATCCAGGCGTGGAACGAGTACCTGTACGCCCTGATGCTGATGAGCCAGCAGAACCAGACCGCGACCGTCTGGCTCGGCAACTTCACCACCAAGCACGGCACCGAATACGCCCCGATGATGGCCGGCTCCACCCTGATGGCCGTGCCGATCGTCGTTCTCTTCCTCCTCGTCCAGCGCAAGATGGCCGCGGGTCTCACCGCGGGCGCCGTGAAGGGATGACCCCCCGATGACGACATTCGCCACCGGCTCGCCCGGTTCCCCTTCCCCTTCCGGTTCCGGACAGGACGGCCTCGCGCGGGACGCGCTGACGGTCCTGCAGCCCGGCTTCACCGGCACCACCGCCCCCGACTGGCTGCTGCGCCGCCTCGGCGAGGGCCTCGCCTCCGTCGGCCTCTTCGGCCGCAACATCACCTCGCCCGAACAACTGGCCGCCCTCACCGCACAGTTGCGGGCCGAGCACGAGGACGTCCTGGTCGCGATCGACGAGGAGGGCGGCGACGTCACCCGCCTGGAGGTCCGCACCGGCTCCTCCTTCCCGGGCAACCACGCCCTGGGCGCGGTCGACGACGTGGACCTGACCAGGGAGGTCGCCTTCGCCCTGGGCCGCCGCCTCGCCGAGTGCGGCGTCAACTTCAACTGGGCCCCGTCGGCGGACGTCAACGCCAACCCGTCCAACCCCGTCATCGGGGTCCGCTCCTTCGGCGCCGACCCCGGCCTGGTCGCCCGCCACACGGCCGCCTATGTCACCGGCCTCCAGGCCGCGGGCGTCGCCGCCTGCACCAAGCACTTCCCGGGCCACGGCGACACCGCCGTCGACTCCCATCTCTCCCTGCCCCGTATCGACGCGGACCGCGCGCTCGTGGACTCCCGGGACCTGGCCCCCTTCCGGGCCGCCATCGCCGCCGGTTCGCACGCGATGATGAGCGCCCACATCCTGGTCCCGGCCCTGGACCCCGACCTTCCGGCAACGTTGTCCCGGGGCATCCTCACCGACCTCCTCCGCGGCGAACTCGGCTACGACGGCCTCATCGTCACCGACGGCATGGAGATGCGGGCCATCGCGGGCACCTACGGCATCGAACACGGCAGCGTCCTCGCGCTCGCCGCCGGTGCCGACGCCATCTGTGTCGGCGGCGGTCTCGCCGACGAGGAGACCGTCCTCCGTCTCCGCGACGCCCTCGTCACGGCCGTCCGCACCGGCGACCTCCCGGAGGAACGCCTGACGGACGCGGCGAACCGGGTCCGGGCACTGGCGAAGTGGACGCGATCGGCGGCCGGGGGAGCGGTCGACGGCGCCGGGACGCGCCACGAGGCCCCCGGGGAGACCGGAGGCACCGATGGCACCGATGGCACCGGCGGCGCCGATGGCGCCGATGGCACCGGCGGGGGCATAGGCCTGGTGGCCGCCCGCCGCGCCCTCACCACGACCTTCGCGGGACCCTACGACCCGCCCGCCCAGCCCCTCTACGTCGCGGCCTTCACCCCGGTGGCGAACATCGCCGTGGGCGACGAGACCCCCTGGGGCGTCGGCGCGGAACTGGCCCGTCTCCTCCCGGGCACCGAGACGGGCACCTTCGCCGGCGACAGCGCCGGTGCCTCCGCCCTGGCGGTCGCCGGCAGCCGCCGTATCGTCGCCGTCGTCCGTGACGAACACCGCCACCCCTGGATGACCACGGCCCTCGACACCCTCCTCGCCACCCGCCCCGACACGATCGTCGTGGAGATGGGCATCCCCCAGTCCCCGCCCCGAGGCCCCCTGCACATCGCGACCCACGGCGCGGCGAGGGTCTGCGGCAGGGCGGCGGCGGAGGTCATCGCGGGGGTGCGGTAGCACCACAGCACCGGCGTCCTGCACGCGCAGGCGCCACGGCCCGTCTCACCGGGCCGTGGCGCCTGTCTTCTGTCGTCTGTCGCCTGTGCGCGGCTCAGGCCGCCCTAGATCCCCTGCCAGTCGGGCTTGTTGCTGAACGTGTGCCGGAAATAGTCCGCCAGCTTCAGCTTCGACGCGGCGCCCTCGTCCACCACGACCGTCGCATGGGGGTGGAGCTGCAGCGCCGACGCGGGGCACACCGCCGCCACCGGCCCCTCCACGGTCGCCGCGACGGCGTCCGCCTTGCCCTCGCCCGTGGCCAGCAGCACCAGGTGCCGGGCCTCCAGGATCGTGCCGATGCCCTGGGTGATGACGTGGTGTGGCACCTGCTCGATGTCACCGTCGAAGAACCGCGCGTTGTCGATCCGGGTCTGCTCGGTCAGCGTCTTGATCCGCGTCCGGGAGGCGAGCGACGAGCACGGCTCGTTGAATCCGATGTGCCCGTCGGTCCCTATGCCGAGCAGTTGCAGATCCACACCCCCCGCCTCGGTCAGCGCCCTGTCGTAAGCCTCGCAGGCCCCCGCCACGTCCTCGGCGGTCCCGTCGGGCCCCATGAACGCGTCCAGGCCGAGCCCCAACGGCTCCAGCACCTCGCGCCGCAGCACCGAGCGGTACGACTCGGGGTGCTCGGCGGGCAGGCCCACGTACTCGTCGAGCTGGGCGACCCGGGCCCGCGAGGCGTCCACGGCACCGGACCGCACCTGCCGCGCCAGGGCCGTGTAGATGGGCAGCGGGGTCGACCCCGTGGCCACCCCGAGCAGCGCCTCGGGCTTGCGCCGGAACAACTCGGCCATCGCCTCGGCTATGAGCGCGCCACCCGCCTCGGCATCCGGAACGATGACAACTTCCACGCTGTGCCTGCCGATCTGGAAAGTAAGGACTCAAGAAGACTCGACCGGAACTCGCTGGGTCAAGCACTTCCCATGTGGTGTAGACCAATCTAACAGGGGTGACCCGTCCATCACAGGGCCGATTTCGGGACGGGGGCCGGGACAGCGGCCGGGCCCTCGCCGAGGAGCCCACCGCTCGCCGCGCCGTCGCACGCACGCTGCGGGAGGCCGCCGCGTGCCTGCGCGAGCGACGCAACGCCAAGCCCCTGACGCGCTACGCGCCGGCCGCTGGACCGGCTGCGCGACCGGCCCCGCGGCCGGCCGCGGCATTCCGGCGCGCCCCCGGGCCGAAGCGGGCTACCCTGCCTGTGAGCGGTCGGCGGATGCCGGACAAGGGAACAACAACAAACATCCGCCAACGCATGGACACGCGCAGTGGTCTAGTCAACAATGCGTGGTAGGGCATCTGATCGATCAGCGGTCCCGACCGCGGACGATCGCATATGCGCGACAACAGAGCCTCCGTCTTCCCCGCACAGGAAGGCGGACCGAGGACCCGGCGCTCTCTGCCCTGACTGCTCCGGATCCTCATCCTTCGGCCGAATGGGACCGCACACCCCACGGCCGATGTTGCTCCGGGCTGCGGTGCCGGGAGGGCTGAGGGTCCCTCTCAGGCGCCGCGGCCCGCGGGTGTTTCCGGGCCGGGTGGACCGGTCCCGGGCCCCGCCCCAGCCGCTTCCGGCACCCTTACCGGCCATGCCGACCACTGTTTCCGGTCAACTTCGTACCGCCAGGTACGCTCGCACATGTGCCCTCCATGAACGAACTCGTCCGCCAGCACACCGCTCTCAGCGACTCCGACCTGGAGTGGTTGCATCTGCTGGTGTCGGAGTGGCAGTTGCTGTCCGACCTCTCCTTCGCCGATCTGGTCCTGTGGGTCCCCACCCGGGACGGCACCCGCTATGTCTCCGTGGCCCAGATGCGCCCCAACACCGGCCCCACCTCGTACCAGGACGACATGGTCGGCCATCTGGTCCCGCGCGGCCGGCGCCCCCTGCTGGACGCCGCGCACGACGAGGGCCGCATCGTCCGCGAGGGCGACCCGGAGTGGCGCGAGGAGGTCCCCGTACGGGTCGAGTCCATCCCCGTGCGCAGGGAGGGGCGCGTCCTCGGGGTCATCGCGCGCAACACCAATCTGCTGACCGTGCGCACCCCGAGCCGGCTGGAGCTGACCTATCTCCAGAGCGCGTCCGACCTGGCCCAGATGATCGCCGCGGGCGCCTTCCCGTTCCCCGACCAGCAGGTCGACATGGACGCCTCACCACGCGTCGGAGACGGGCTGATCAGGCTCGACGCCGACGGCATCGTCCAGTACGCCTCCCCGAACGCCCTCTCCGCGTACCACCGCCTGGGTCTCGCCGCCGACCTCGTGGGCTGCCATCTCGGCCGTACTACCGCCGAACTCGCCCCCTCCCGGGGCCCGGTGGACGAGGCGCTGGCCAAGGTGGCGAGCGGGTGGGCGCCGCGCGAGTTCGAGATCGAGTCCGTCGACGGGGTGATCCAGTTCCGCGCGATCCCGCTCAAGCCCAAGGGCCCGCGCATCGGTTCGCTGGTCCTGCTGCGGGACGTGACGGAACTGCGGCGCCGCGAACGCGAGTTGATCACCAAGGACGCCACCATCCGGGAGATCCACCACCGGGTGAAGAACAACCTCCAGACCGTCGCCGCGCTGTTGCGCCTCCAGGCCCGGCGCATCGAGTCCGAGCGCGGCCGTGAGGCCCTCGAAGAGGCCGTACGACGGGTCGGGTCGATCGCGATCGTGCATGAGACGCTGTCCCAGAACCTGGACGAGCGGGTGGAGTTCGACGAGATCGCCGACCGGGTGCTCGCGATGGTCGCCGAGATCTCACCGGGCAAGGTCGTCGGCCGGCGCACCGGACGGTTCGGCATCCTGGACGCGGAGGTCGCCACCCCGCTCTCCATGGTGCTCACCGAGATCCTGCAGAACGCCCTCGAACACGGGTTCCGTGAAGGCGACACCGGCACCGTCGAGGTCTCGGCGGTGCGCGGCGGCACCACCAAGGAGACCCGTCTCCTCGTCACCGTCCAGGACGACGGCGTCGGTCTCCCCGAGAGCTTCGACCCGCATCGCTCGGGCAACCTCGGCCTGCAGATCGTACGGACGCTGGTGGAGGGGGAGTTGGGCGGAACCTTCGACATGGTCCCGGCTCCCGAGCGGGGCACCCGGGTCATCCTGGACCTCCCGGTGCGCGCCCAGAAGTAGGCGCGCGTACGGCGGTCGTACCCCTCGCGGGCCCACGGTCGGCGTACCGGAAACAGCACCGAGCCCCGGACCAAGATCTGGTCCGGGGCTCGGGCTCGTGGCTGATTAAGCGCACCGGGGGCACTGCGCGCTGCGGCTCGGGGGCGGGAGAAGCGCACTCGCTGTGCGCGCCGCCAAGCTCAGGCTGTTGCTGGGATGGGATGTCAGGCGGATGCCTGACGGGCCCTGTTGCGGGCGGCGCGGCGCTTCATGGCGCGGCGCTCGTCCTCGCTGAGACCACCCCAGACGCCGGAGTCCTGGCCGGACTCAAGCGCCCACTGCAGACACTGCTCGATAACCGGGCAGCGACGGCAGACAGCCTTGGCTTCCTCGATCTGCAGCAGCGCAGGACCGGTGTTGCCGATGGGGAAGAAGAGCTCGGGGTCTTCCTCGCGGCAAACGGCGTTGTGACGCCAGTCCATGGCTGCTACCTCTCCTTGGTATTACATGCACGTTGCTTGTGAATGTGAACGCTTTCACGAATCCCTCAACAAGTGAAGGGCCGATCACCAGACGGACTGGTGTGGTCCTGTGGATTGAGGAGGGGTTCTGGCGCTCTCGTGAGCCGGTGTTGCGGGCTGTCCCGAGCGCCACGTAGAGACTCGCAAACCTCAGCGGCGGATACAACCCCTACCGGAAAGTTTTTTTTGATTCCTCGGTGTCGACTGTGTCACAGCCGTACTTCCATGGGGTGGATGCTGGCCTAAACGTTCGAGTGGAAGGACTTTTGCCCGTTCCGCTCACACAATCACACGCAGTGCACGGCGTACGCCTGTGAACGTCACGCTCGTTCGCAGCCCGAGGTGGTCGCCGTCCATCTGGAGGGGCAGGGGGACCTTCGAATGCAAGGTGAAGTCGGTCAGATCGTGCAGGGTGGTGGCGTGCTTGCCCTGGGGTCCGCGCTCGGGGGACGAAGTGAGCAACTGTGTGCCATATCGGGCGAGTGCGGGCGTCGACATGCGGCTGAGGCCGAGTACGTCGAGGCCTTTATCGAACGAGGCCTTAGGCGACGCGTACACCGGGCGATTGCCCAGAAACGTCCACGGGGACGTGTTGCAGACTATGGACAGCACAAGATCGGAAATCGGATCCTGGCCTGCCTGTTCCAAAGTGATCGTGCCGAGTCTGCGATGGGGCTCTTCCAGGAACTGCCGAAATGCCTGACGCAGGTAAAGAGCGTGTGTGGATTTCCGTCCGCGTTCCCGCTGTTGCTCGACCCGGCCGATCACACCCGCGTCGAATCCGAGGCCGGCGCAGAACGTGAACCAGCGGGACGGCACCGCCTCGTCCTCCGTGCCCGGGGTGCCCGAGGCCATCCCCAGGCCGACCGTGCGCTCCCGGCTCTCGCGCAGGGCGTCGAGCAGGGCGCCGGTCGCCTCCACGGCGTCGTTGGGCAGCCCCAGGGCGCGGGCGAAGACATTGGTGGAGCCGCCGGGGACCACGGCGAGACGGGGGAGGCGGTCGGGGTCCGGGCCGTGGTGTAGCAGGCCGTTGACGACCTCGTTGACCGTGCCGTCGCCGCCGAGCGCGACGACCAGTTCTATGTCGCCCTTGCCGTCCGCGGCCTGCCGGGCGAGGTCCCGCGCGTGGCCTCTGTACTCGGTGGTGACGGCCTCCAGCTTCATCTCGCTGGCGAGGGCGTGGATCAGCACATCGCGCGTCCGTGCGCTTGTGGTGGTTGCCGCCGGATTGACCACGAGAAGTGCACGCATGGGTTGCAGGGTACCTACTGGGTGGTACCCGGCCCATACCGAGGTGCGGATCAAGGGGGAGATCGGGTAGTGACGATGAGCACGTGGGGGCGCGCGAGCGCGGCGTACGGGCCGGGCACCGGGGCCGGGGCGCGCGCCGGGGCGACGGCTACCCTTCTGGGGTGAGCCCAGAGCAGACCCCGACCCCGGACACCTCCGACGCCGAAGCCCGCCCCGGGCGGCTGACCGCCGCGGCGGCGCTGGCCGCGCTGGAGGGGGTGGCCCTGCTGGTGGGCGGCGGGGCCATGCTGCTCCTCGGCCTCAACGGCGACTCGGACGACCTGACCACCGGTGTCACGGGAGGCCTCACCCTCGTCGCACTGGCCCTGCTGCCGCTGATCGCCGCGCGCGGGCTGCTGCTGCGGCGGAGCTGGAGCCGGGGGCCCGCCGTCATCACCCAGATCATGGCGCTGCCGGTGGCCTACAACCTGCTGCGCGCCGACAGCGTGGCGATCCCGGCGGGCATCGTGCTGGCGCTGGTCGCCGTGGTGGCGCTGGTCCTGCTGATCAATCCCGCGACGACCCGGGCCCTCGGGATCCAGGGGCCGGGCCGGGCGGAGGGGACGAAGGGGTAAGGGGTGGAGGAAGGGGCGGCCGGGGCGGTCGCGCGGGAGCGCGAACCCCTCACCACCCCTCGGCTACTCCTCCACGAGCAGCTTCTCCCGAAGCTGCGCCAACGTCCTCGCCAGCAGCCGGGAGACGTGCATCTGGGAGATGCCGACCTCCTGGGCGATCTGCGACTGGGTCATGTTGCCGAAGAAGCGCAGCAGCAGGATCCGCTTCTCGCGGGGCGGCAGATCCTCCAGCAGCGGCTTGAGGGACTCCCGGTACTCGACGCCCTCCAGCGCCTCGTCCTCGGCGCCGAGGGTGTCCGCGACCGCCGGGGACTCGTCGTCGGTGTCGGGGACGTCCAGGGACAGCGTGGAGTAGGCGTTGGCCGACTCCAGGCCCTCCAGGACCTCCTCCTCCGAGATGGCCAGCTTCTCGGCCAGCTCGTGCACCGTCGGGGAGCGGCCGTGCTGCTGGGACAGCTCGGCCGTGGCCGTGGTCAGCGCGAGGCGCAGCTCCTGCAGCCTGCGCGGCACCCGCACCGCCCAGCCCTTGTCGCGGAAGTGCCGCTTGATCTCGCCGACGACCGTCGGGGTCGCGTACGTGGAGAACTCCACGCCGCGGTCCGGGTCGAAGCGGTCCACCGACTTGATCAGCCCGATGGTGGCGACCTGGGTGAGGTCGTCCAGCGGCTCACCGCGGTTGCGGAAGCGGCGTGCGAGGTGTTCCACGAGCGGCAGATGCATCCGGACCAGCCGGTTGCGCAGCTCCGCGTACTCCGCGCTTCCGTCCGGCAGGGCGCGCAGTTCCACGAACAGGGCTCGCGCCCCGCTGCGGTCCTGAGGGTTGTGCCGAGTGCTTCGCGCGCTCTGCGCGCTCTGCGCGCCCGCCTCGTCGTGTCGCTCGTGCTCGCTCATAGTCCCGCCCGCCGTCACCGTTCCCCCAGCTCTCGACTGTGCGGGGGAGGCCCCAGTCCGCTCTCGTGAGGACGTGGTGCTCCGGAGGACGTCCTCCGGGTCCCGTCGCCCGTCGGAGGGCGCCTCGGGCGCCTCGCCGTCGGCCGGCGCCGTCCACCGAGACATCCCGGCCGCCGAGGACTCGTCCTCCGGGTGCGGCCGGGCCTGCTCGGGGATGCCGTCGACGCCGTCCGCGAGATGCGCCGGCCCGCTCGGACCGTCGTCGTCCTCCGCGGGAAGTCCCCGTGTGCCGCGCTCTTCGTCCCGCACCGGCCCGTCCCCGTTCCTCACGCCGGCCCGGGTCCCGCGCCGCGCTGTTTGTAGAGGCTGATCGAAACGGTTTTGTCGTCGGCCACCGCGGAGGAGACCTTGCCCGCCAGGGCCGACAGCACGGTCCACGCGAAGGTGTCACGCGCGGGGGCGTGGCCGTCCGTGGTGGGGGCCGAGACGGTGACCTCCAGCGAATCGTCGACCAGACGGAAGACACAGCTGAGCACCGAGCCGGGCACGGCCTGCTGCAGCAGGATCGCGCAGGCCTCGTCGACCGCGATGCGCAGGTCCTCGATCTCGTCGAGGGTGAAGTCCAAACGGGCCGCGAGGCCGGCCGTCGCCGTACGCAGCACCGACAGGTAGGCACCCGCGGCCGGCAGCCGGACTTCCACGAAGTCCTGGGTCCCGGGCTCGCCTGCGATCTGGGACACCCTCACCTCCAAGGTGGTACAAGCTCTTTCGGGGGCCCAGGGGTCGCCCCCCGGGGTAACGCGCTACGTGGTTCAGCGGTGACGCTATCGCGCTACCGAGCGCCGTGTCCTCGGGGTCCTGAGGACCCCACCCCATGCTGTCACTCATAGTAAGCCTATGAATACGCTCGGTGGCTAGAGGTTTGCGGGCCTCAAATAGGAAGAGCGCGCGCCGGATTGACGTACCCAGACGCCGGACCGCCGAACCTTGTCACACGAGTACCTCGACGTGTCACGGGGTGACATGGTTCCGTCGTACGACGTCTCGGCCTCGGGCGTCATACGCATACAAGGTCCGTCATACGAGTACATGGTCCACGAAGCACCAGCGCCAGGTCTCGCCCGCTTCGAACGTGCGCATGATGGGATGGCCGCTCTCCTTGTGGTGCTCGGTCGCGTGCCGCATCGGCGAGGAGTCGCAGCAGCCCACGTGGCCGCACTCCAGGCACATCCGCAACTGCACCGGGTGGCTCCCCGCGGCCAGGCACTCCGGGCAGGTGTCGGTCAGCGGATCGGGCGCGGGGTGCGGCAGCGCGTCCGCGTGCGTGCACTGTTTCATGATTGCCAGGTTACGACGGGTGCGCGGAACCTCGCGCGGAAACGAAGGCGGCGGAAGCGATGCACTTTTTGCCCTTGCTGTTGCTGGTCGCCGGGAGCGCGACGGTCGCCGGGGCCGCCCGGCGTACGCCGGTGCCCGCCCCGCTGCTGCTGGTCGCGGTGGGGCTCGTCGTGTCCTATCTGCCCGGAGTGCCGCACTACGAGCTGGACCCCGAGATCGTCCTGCCGCTGATCCTGCCCCCGCTGCTGTACACGGCCGCCAGCGACAGCTCCTACCTCGATCTGCGGGCCCAACTGCGGCCCGTGGCGCTGCTGTCGGTCGGCTATGTGCTGTTCGCGACCCTGGTGGTCGGCTGGGCCGCCTATCTGATCGTGCCGGGGCTGTCGCTGACCGCCGCGCTGGTGCTGGGCGCGGTGGTGGCGCCGCCGGACGCGGTCGCGGCCACCGCGGTCGCCCGGCGGGTGGGGCTGCCGTCGCGGATCACCACGATCCTCCAGGGCGAGTCCCTGGTGAACGACGCGACCGCGATCACCGCCTACCGGGTGGCCCTCGCGGCCACCGTCGGCGAGGGCGCCAGCTGGACCGGCGGGATCGTCGAGTTCCTGGTGGCGGCGGTCGGCGGTGTCGTGGTGGGTCTGCTGCTGATGGTGCCGATCCACTGGCTGCGCACGCATCTGAAGGAGGCGCTGCTCCAGAACACCCTCTCCCTGCTGATCCCGTTCGTCGCCTACGGGCTCGCCGAGTGGGTGCACGCCTCCGGGGTGCTCGCCGTGGTCGTCGTCGGCCTGTATCTCGGCTACCGCAACTGGCAGGTCGACTTCGCCACCCGGCTCCAGGAGGAGGCCGTCTGGAAGATGGTCGCCTTCCTGCTGGAGTCGGCCGTCTTCGCCCTCATCGGCCTCCAGCTCCCGGTCGTCCTCGAAGGCCTGGACGAGTACGAGGGGGCCAGCGCCACCTGGTACGCCGTGGCCGTCTTCCTCGTGGTGGTCGCGACCCGGTTCGTGTGGGTGTATCCGGCGACCTTCCTGCCCCGGATCCTGTCGCGGCGCATCAGGGAACGGGAGGACAACCCCACCTGGAAGGGGCCCTTCGTCATCTCCTGGGCCGGGATGCGGGGTGTCGTCTCGCTGGCCATCGCCTTCTCGATCCCGCTCACGGTGCACGGCGGGGACGACTTCCCCGGGCGGAACCTGATCCTCTTCCTGACCTTCACCACGGTCATCGGGACCCTGGTCATCCAGGGGCTGACCCTGCCGCCGCTGATCCGGGTCCTGAAGCTGCCGGGCCGCGACCAGCAGGCCGAGACCCTCGCCGAGGCCAACGCCCAGGCCCAGGCGTCCCGGGCCGCCGAGGCCCGCCTCGACGAACTGCTCGCCGACGAGCGCAACGAGCTGCCGCCGCCGCTCCAGGACCGCCTCCGCGCGGTCCTGGAGCGGCGCCGCAACGCCGTCTGGGAGCGGCTCGGCGCGATCAACCCGGTGACCGGGGAGAGCGTCGACGACACCTACAGCCGGCTCTCCCGGGAGATGATCGGCGCCGAACGCGCGGTCTTCGTGAGGCTGCGGGACGGCCGGTACATCGACGACGAGATGCTGCGCACGCTGTTGCGGCGGCTGGACCTGGAGGAGGCGGCGGTCTACCGGGAGGCGTCCTAGGACGCGTGGTCCGCTTCCGCGAAGGGGCTTCCGGTGATCACCGCGGCGACCGTCGTCCCGCGCGCGAAGGCGCCCTCCGCCGCCAGGGCGACAAGTCCGTAGAGCAACTTGGCGACATAGAGACGCTCCACGGGCAGCGAGTGACGAATCTCGAAGTCGTCCGCGAAGGCGTCCAGTTCGGGGCCGGTGCGCGCGTAGCCGCCGAAGTGGAAGCGGTCGTCGAGACTCCAGTCGCCGCGCGGGCCGCCGTACGCCCGGTCCTGGAGCCGTCGTATCTCCTCTTCGAGGAAGCCCCCCTTGAGAACCGGAATCCCGAGGGCGCGCTGTTCGGGGGCCAGGCCGGCGGTCAGACCGGCGGTCAGACCGGCGAGGGTGCCGCCGGTGCCGCAGGCGACGGCCACGACATCGGCACGGCCGCGCAGTTCCGCGCCCAGCTCCTGACAGCCGCGCACGGCGAGGGCGTTGCTGCCGCCCTCGGGGACGACGTAGGCGTCCCCGGCGTCGGCGGCGCGGAGGATCGCCGCCAGCGTGGCCGGGTCGGATTTGTGGCGATACGTCGATCTGTCGACGAAGTGCAGCCGCATGCCGTCCGCCGCACAGGAGGCCAGGGACGGGTTGAGGGGGCGGTCGGCCAGTTCCTGGCCGCGGACCACGCCGATGGTGGGCAGGTCCAGGAGACGGCCGGCGGCGGCGGTGGCGCGCAGATGGTTCGAGTAGGCGCCGCCGAAGGTGAGCAGCGGGCGTCCGTCCGCCGCGCGCAGATTCGGGGCCAGCTTGCGCCACTTGTTGCCGACGAGCCCCGGGTGGATCAGGTCGTCCCGCTTGAGGAGCAGCCGGACGCCGTGGCCGGCGAAGCGCTCGTCCACGACCTCCTGGAGCGGCGACGGCAGCCGGGGGCGCAGGGCGGCGAGGGGGTCGGGGGCGGAGGACGGGCCGGTCACATGCCCATTGTCGGACACATGACCGGCCGATGCCGGAACCGTGTGACCGGGCGCCTATTTCAGGCGGTCCCGCACGCGGTTTCTCATGGAGGACATGGTGAAGCCCCGGGGGTCGACCTTGCCCGGCTGCCATTCGAGGTGACCGACGACGGACCGCTGGTTCCAGCCGTGGTGACGGCAGACGGCCGCGGACACCCGCTCGATCGCGTCGAGCTGGGCCTCCGGCCAGGGGTCCTCGCCGTCGCCGAGGTTCTCGCACTCGAAGCCGTAGAAGTGGCGATTGCCGTCGGTGTTGGACTCGTTGTCCGGCGGGAGCGCCTTCTCGGCGATCACGGCCCGCAGTACGTCGTCGTCGCCGAGTCCGGCGTGGTTGGCGCGGCCGTAGCCGACCAGGTGGACCCGGCCGTCCTTGGTGATGACGCCGTGGCACAGCGGGCCGGGCAGGCCCGAGTACCCGTCCCGGCAGATGCGCACGGTGCGCTCGGCGCCGGAGGTGACGGTGTGGTGGATCATCACACCGTGCGCGGGCCCCCACGGGCCCACGTGGTTCCGGTTGTGATGCTCCCAGTCGCCGACCTCGACGACCCGGACGCCCTCGTTCTTGAGGACGGTGAGAAACCTGCCCGCGGACATGGGTGGGGCCATGGCCGACTCCTTCGTGCGTGCGACGGCCGCCGGTCGTGGCCGCCTCGTACGCAGGCTTGTACCCCTGACTCCCCACGGGAGCCAGCCGACGCTGGGCCGTACGGGTCGATCCGGTCAGATTCGGCGAGGGGCACAAGTGCGCGGTGGGGTACGGGGGGTGAGTACGCATGGTCGACAAAGTCCCCTGATATGCCCAGTCTTCTAAGATCCATTCCCGCTCTTTCGGGTAATAGCACCGGCACGCTCCGTGATGCGAGGCTGGTTCGCGAGATCGGTGACCGCGAGATCAGTGCACACCCGGAGGGGAAATCCGTATGTCGGTAGGCGAAGAGGTTCGCTCTCAGCAGGACAGGCCGCAGCAGAGTCTCGGCACGGCCGCTGCCCGGAACCTGGCCACCACCACGAAGTCCACGCCCCAGATGCAGGAGATCAGCTCGCGCTGGCTGCTGCGCACCCTGCCCTGGGTGAACGTCCAGGGTGGTACGTACCGGGTCAACAGGCGGCTCACCTACGCGGTCGGCGACGGCCGCGTCACCTTTGTGAAGACCGGCGACCGGGTCGCCGTCATCCCCGCGGAGCTGGGCGAACTGCCGGCCCTGCGGACCTACGAGGACATCGACGTCCTGGGCGAGCTGGCCCAGCGGTGCGAGCAGCGGGAGTTCGGGCCCGGGGACGTGCTGGCCGAATTCGGCAGCCGCGCGGAGGAGGTGTTCCTCCTCGCCCACGGCAAGGTCGAGAAGATGGGCACCGGGCCCTACGGCGACGACGCGGTCCTCGGTGTGCTGGCCGACGGGTCCTACTTCGGGGAGCAGGCACTCCTCGATGCCGAGGCGATCTGGGAGTACACGGCCCGCGCGGTCACCGCGTGCACGGTGCTCGTCCTGCCGCGCCGGGCCGTCGAGCAGCTCGCGGAGCGCGCCGAGACGCTGAGCGAGCACCTCCAGGAGCAGCGCGCGATCCCCTCGCAGCGCACCAACAAGTACGGCGAGAAGGAGATCGACCTCGCCGCCGGCCACAGCGGTGAGCCGGACATCCCGCACACCTTCGTCGACTACGAGGCCGCGCCCCGCGAGTACGAACTCAGCGTCGCCCAGACCGTCCTGCGCATCCACACGCGCGTGGCCGACCTCTACAACCAGCCGATGAACCAGACCGAGCAGCAGATCAGGCTCACGGTCGAGGCGTTGAAGGAGCGCCAGGAGCACGAGCTGATCAACAACCGGGAGTTCGGCCTCCTCCACAACTGCGAGTACGACCAGCGGCTCCAGCCGCACGACGGTGTGCCCGGCCCGGACGATCTGGACGAACTGCTCTCCCGCCGCCGGGGCACCAAGATGCTGCTCGCCCACCCGCGCGCGATCTCCGCGTTCGGCCGCGAGCTGAACAAGCGCGGACTGGTCCCGGAGACCATCGACATCGCGGGGAACCGCATCCCCACCTGGCGCGGTGTGCCCCTCTATCCCTGCAACAAGATCCCGGTGACCGAGGCCAGGACGACCTCGATCATCGCCCTGCGTACCGGCGAGGAGGACCAGGGTGTCATCGGGCTGCGGGCCGCGAGCATCCCGGACGAGATCGAGCCCAGCCTGTCCGTCCGCTTCATGGGCATCAACGAACAGGCGATCATCAAGTACCTCGTGACGGCCTACTACTCGGCCGCGGTCCTGGTCCCCGACGCGCTCGGCGTTCTGGAGAACGTCGAGATCGGCCGCTGGCGGTGACCTTGTCCGACGGCACGCCGTGCACCCGCCCCTCAGGGCGGGTGCACCCCGCGGGTACGCGCCCACCGGCAGCGGAACCGCCACCGTCCGCGGACTCTCCGAGGCGATCCCATGGGTGAGTTCATGACGGAGACGAGGCAGAAACCCGCCGGGGCCCCGGACGGATCAGGGACTTCGGACGCGGCAGGGACCCCGGATGCGGCGAGGGTCCCGGAACAGGCCGGGGAGCCGGTGGATCCGAACGGGGCCGGGGAGCCGGTGAGGCCTGCGGGTCCCGTCGGTGACCGGGGCGGGGTCGGGCCGGTGGGCGCGGCGAGCCCGTTCGACGGGCAGGAGGCCGCGGGAATCCTGGAGCGGGCCCGGGTCTCCGTCGATCCCGAACTGCGCCGGGCCGTCGAGTCGTTGCCCGGTTCGATGCGCCGGGTCGCGCGCTACCACTTCGGCTGGGAGGACGCGGACGGCACCCCCGCCGCGGGCAACGCGGGCAAGGCGATACGCCCGGCGCTGGTCCTGGCCGCCGTCGCCGCGCTCGGGGGCCGTGAGTCCGTCGCCGTACGGGCCGCCGCCGCGGTGGAACTGGTGCACAACTTCACGCTGCTGCACGACGACGTGATGGACCGGGACACCACCCGCAGACACCGGGCCACCGCGTGGACCGTGTTCGGTGTCCCCGGCGCGATCCTCGCCGGGGACGCGCTGCAGGCACTCGCGCAGCAACTGCTCGCCGAGGACCCGCATCCGGCGTCGGCCGCGGCCTCCGCACGGCTCGCGGCCTGTGTCGTCGAACTGTGCGAGGGGCAGCACACGGACACCGACATGGAGGGGCGCGGACCCGAGGAGGTCACCCTCGACGAGGTGCTCGCCATGGCCGAGGCGAAGACGGGCGCGCTGCTCGGCTGCGCCTGTGCGGTGGGGGCGTTGTACGCGGGCGCGGGTGCGGAGGACGTCGAGGCTCTGGACGCGTTCGGGCGGGAGGCCGGGCTCGCGTTCCAGCTCATCGACGACGTGATCGGCATCTGGGGCGACCCGAGCCGGACCGGCAAGCCGGCCGGGGCCGATCTCATGGTCCGCAAGAAGTCCCTCCCGGTGGTCGCCGCGCTGGCCTCCGGCACCCCGGAGGCGGCGGAACTGGCCCAGTTGTACGGACTGCCGTACGAGGAGGGGGACCTGGAGCGTACGGCACTGGTGGTGGAGCGGGCCGGCGGTCGTGACTGGGCCCAGGTCCAGGCGGCCGACCACATGGCGCGGGCCATGCACGAGCTGTCGCGTGCCGTTCCGGATCCGGAGTCGGCCGGTGGGCTGCTCGCGCTGGCCGAGTTCGTGACGCGGCGCAGCAGTTGAGGCTGCCTGGGTGGGCGAAGTGGGGCCGAGCGCCGGTTGATGCTCCGGAGGCAGTGGTGCCGTGTCGACCTGACCCGGCGCGGTGTCGGTGCCTTCGGGTGGTCGGTGGGTCCCGCACATCCCCACGGTGTGCGGGGCCCGCCGGGTTGTGGGGTCCGAGCGGCTGACGTCATTGCTCGGGGACGGTCGTCTCCACCACGCGTTCCATCAGGCCCTCGGGGGCCGTGACGCCGGGGAGGGCGTCCGCCAGGACGTTCGGCAGGGTGAGGTGTTCCAGGAGGAGGCCCTGCATGGCCAGGTAGAGGACCATGACCGTCTCGTCGCCGCCGGGGAGGCCCGCCTCGCGGTGGAAGCGCATCCCGAACTCCAGTTCCCCGCGCACCGACTCGCTGTACGAGGCGTGCAGGGCCGGGCGGCGGGTGGCTTCGAGACGTAGTTCGAGGTGGGCGAGATAGCCGGTGCGGTCGCCGGTGACCCGGGTCAGCAGGTCGCGCATGAGGGCCATGACCAGCGTCCGATCCTTCGGAGAGGCGAGCAGGTTCTCGACCACGGCCGGATCGGGGGCCAGACGTTCCTTCAGCCGGGCGTCGATCTGGTGGAGCAGGGCGTCACGGTCGGCGAAGTAGTTCGACGCGGTCCCCACCGGCACCCCGGCCTCGGCGTCCACCGCCCGGAACGTCAGCCCGCGCGCTCCCTCCCGCGCCAGCACCTCCACCGCCGCGTCCAGCAGAGCGCCCCTGCGCTCCGGGTTCCTGACCATCCGCGCTCCTCGATCCTCGGCCACCGGGGTCGCCGCTTCGCTGATTCCCTTGCAACCACTACATCTGAAGTACTATAACTGACGTGGTTAGGTGAGGGGCGCGGAACACGGATGCCGCTCATCCGTCGTACCCGGACGAGGAGAAGAGACCGGTTTGCGCAAGCTCACATACGTCATCGCCTGCTCCATCGACGGCTTCATCGGGGACCCGGACGGCGACGCGTCGTACATGTACCCCTACGTGGTGGGTGACTTCGCCGAGTACCTCAAGTCGGAGCACCCGGACATCAACCCCAGCCATGTCCGTCGCCTCATCGGCACGGACGGGCTGCCGAACAAGGAGTTCGACACGATCGTCCAGGGCCGCGCCAGCTACGACGTGGCCCTGAAGGAGGGCATCACCAGCCCGTTCTCCCATCTGCGCGAGTACGTCGCCTCGCGCACGCTGAAGGAGTCGCCCGACCCGAACGTCGAGATCGTCTCGGAGGACCTGGTCGGCCGGGTCCGCGCGCTCAAGGCGGAGGACGGCGGACTCGGCATCTACCTCTGCGGTGGCTCCGCCGTCGCGGGCGCGCTGATCGACGAGATCGACGAGATCGTCATCAAGACGTACCCGGTCGTACAGGGCTCCGGCATGCCCATGTTCGGCTCCGGCTTCGCCGTCTCCGAGTTCACGCTCGACGAGGTGCGGAGCTTCGACAACGGGGTGGTGGTGCGGACGTACAGCAGGAAGCGCTGATTGTCGGTGTACGGCGGGGAGCGTCCCGGCCCCGGCGGTCATACCCTGAGGACATGGGCATCGACGAGCAAGTCTGCCCGGTCTGCGGACAGCCTGTGGCCACGGTCGTACGGCGGCACAAGACGCTGGGCACGTGGGTACCCGTATGGAGTCCGGGCCCGTGCAGGAACCATGAGTGCGCGGCGTATGTCGACCCGGCCGTCGAGGCCGAGGAGGCCGCCGCGGAGAAGCCCCGGGCGGTGGCCCGGCGCACACACGGCACCCACCACACGCACGGCGGGCATGACGTGCCGGTGGCGAAGGCCGACACACAGGTCGCCGAGGTGACGGCCGAGACGGCAGCGACAGCAGAGGCGTCCGGGGCGGCGGGAACGGTGAAGCCGGGGGAGACGGCTGGGGCGAGGGGTGAGGAGCGACGGGTGGAGCGGCCCGGGGCCTCCGCCTGAGCCGTGGGTCCGTCCGGTCCGGAGAGGGCTCGGAGAGAACCTGGACAGAACCGAGAACCCGGACAGAACCCGGACAGAACCCGGAGAACACTCGGGGAAATCGCCGCGCGGGTGTGTCGAGAAGCGCGGGGCGGCTCCGACGTCTCCTGTGAGAGCCGCCCGGCGCGGGTGGTTCGAACCGAGGAAGACGAAGGAGCGGACTCATGAAGTACCTGGTGATGGTCCTGGGCACGCAGGCGGACTACGAGGGCATGCGCGGCGAGGCCTCCGAGCACTCCCCGGCCTGGACGCCGGAGCAGTTGCAGGCCATGTACGCCTACATGGGCGCGATCAACGACGACCTCGCGGAGACCGGCGAGATGATCGACGGGCAGGGGCTGGCCGAGCCGGCCCGGACCCGGTTCGTCACGGCCGACACCGACGGCAAGCCGGTGATCACGGACGGACCGTACCCGGAGACCAAGGAGCTGCTGGCCGGCTACTGGCTCCTGGACTGCGCGAGCCTGGACCGGGTCACGGAGATCGCGGCCCGAGTCGCCCAGTGCCCCGGCCCCGAGGGGCTCAAGGAGTACCCGGTGGTCATCCGGCCGGTGCTGGACGGTGCGGCGGACATCTGAGCGGGGACCGAGAGGTTCGGTAGGTCGGATGAACGAGGTCGAGGGCCTGTCGCGCCGGTGCGCGCCGCAGGTCCTCGGCGCGCTGGTGCGGCGGTACGGGCACTTCTACGCCGCCGAGGACGCCGTGCAGGAGGCGCTGCTCGCGGCGGCCGGGCAGTGGCCGGCGACCGGGGTGCCGGACAATCCGCGCGGGTGGCTGGTCAAGGTGGCCTCGCGGCGGCTGACGGACGCGTTGCGCAGTGAGCGGGCGCGGCGGCTGCGGGAGGAGCGGGCGGTCGCGCTGACACCGCGCGACGCGTTCGTGGCGCCGGAGGCGGGGGCGGACCGGGCACCGAACGAGGACGACACCCTGAGCCTGCTCTTCCTGTGCTGCCACCCCGAACTGTCGGTGCCCGCGCAGATCGCGCTGACGCTGCGGGCGGTCGGCGGGCTGACCACGGCCGAGATCGCGCGGGCGTGTCTCGTGCCGGAGCCGACGATGGCCCAGCGGATCAGTCGGGCCAAGGGGAAGGTGCGGGGGGTGCGGTTCGGGCGGCCCGACAACTGGGAGGAGCGCCTGCCCGCCGTGCTGCAGGTCCTCTACCTCGTGTTCAACGAGGGATACACGGCCACGTCGGGCCCACGTCTGCGGCGGGCGGATCTGGCGGTCGAGGCGATCCGGTTGACGCGGACGGTGCGCCGGCTGCTGCCCGGAGACCGTGAGGTGGCCGGTCTGCTGGCGCTGATGCTCCTCACCGACGCGCGGCGGGCCGCTCGCACGGACGCGCGGGGTGAGCTGGTGCCGCTCGACGAACAGGACCGGGGTCTGTGGGACAAGGCGGCCGTCGAGGAGGGCATCGCCCTGGTGACCTGGGCTTTGGCGGGATCGGGATCGGGATCGGGGGAGGGAGCGGCGAGGGGGAGCGCGGGGCCGTATCAGGTGCGGGCGGCGATCGCCGCGGTGCATGACGAGGCGGACTCCTGCGAGGCCACGGACTGGCGGGAGATTCTCGGGCTGTACGACGTGCTCGTGAAGCTGGTTCCCGGGCCGGTCGAGCGGCTCAGCCGTGTGGTCGCGCTGGCCATGGTCCGGGGGCCGCGGGCCGGGCTCGCCGAGCTGGAGGCACTGGGGGAGGACACGGCCGCGATCGGGCATCGGGTGGAGGCGGTGCGGGCGCATCTGCTGGAGCGGGCGGGGGAGGTCGCGGCGGCGCGGGCCGCGTACGGGTCGGCCGCGCGGCGGACGCTGAGCCTGCCGGAGCAGAGATATCTGCTGGCGCGGGCGGCCCGGTTGACGGGAGAGGGAGACGGAGAGGGCCGGGAGTAGGGGAGGGCCAGGCGTAGGGGAGGCAGGGCCGGCTTGTTTGCCCGCGTCCCCGTGCCCGTCCCCCGTCCTGTGTCCCCCGTCCGCGTCCCCGCCGACGTCACCCCGCCGTGGGCGGCAGTCCGCCCGTCTCCGGGGATCTGGCCGTCAGGCAGTACGTGCCGCCCGCCGGGTCCCGCATCACCGTCCAGTACGGGTGACGGGCCAGGACGGTGGCGCCGAGGGATTCGTGGTGGACGCGGGTGGTGTCGATGTCGGCGCAGGCGAGGTCGAGGTGGGCGGAGGCGGGGCGGGGAGCGTCGAGGCGTTGGAGGAGGATACGCACGGGGAGGCCGGCCGGTGGGCGCAGGACATGGAACTCCGGGCGCGAACCCGGGTACGAGTCCCAGCCCGACAGGGCCGCCCAGAACGCGACCTCGCCCTCGAAATCGGCCGGAGCGACATCCAGGCACACCTGGTCCAGGCGGCTGCCGTCGACCACCGGCGGGCGTACGGACTCCCCGTGCCAGGGCACCACGCAGAACAGCTGCCCGGCGGGTGAGCGCAGCACCGCCCAGCCGTCGTCCGGGGCGACGACCTCGGCGCCGAGCCGGACCGCCCGGTCGACGAGCGCGGGGACGTCCTCGGCGGCCAGGTCCGGATGAGCGCCGCCGGCACCGGCCTCGACCCCCTGCGCCTTGACACACGCGTCGCCGGTCTCGGGCAGCAGGGTCACGAACTCGGCCCGGTCGCCGCGCGGTTCGGACAGCTTCGTCGCCGTGACCGCCGTCCAGAAGGCACCCGCCCGCTCGAACCCGGCCAGCGGTCGGTCGACGAAGGCATACGTCCACCGGATCCCTCCGCCCGGCCCGCCCGGCCCGCCCGGCCCGCTCTGCCCCGCGTCCTCGCTGCCGCCGTTCCCGCCCACTCCACCCACAGCGCCGCTCCCTCTCGTACGTTCGTCCGCCCCCCATCGTGGGACGACTCGTACGGTCTCC
Organism: Streptomyces phaeolivaceus; assembly: GCF_009184865.1. Lineage (NCBI taxonomy): Bacteria > Bacillati > Actinomycetota > Actinomycetes > Kitasatosporales > Streptomycetaceae > Streptomyces > Streptomyces phaeolivaceus. The sequence goes on from NZ_CP045096.1 coordinate 7,202,088, forward strand.
CGCCATCGCGCTCCACGCAACGAGTTTCCGCCGGCGGCACACCGGCACCCGTGGGGCGTCCCCCGGCCCGTGTCCCCTACGCCCGGCGCTGCATGAAGCGCAGCATGTTGCCCGCCGGGTCGCGGAAGGCGCAGTCGCGGACGCCGTACGGCTGGTCCATGGGCTCCTGGAGGACATCGGCGCCGGCGGCCTCGACGCGGGCGTAGAGGGCGTCGCAGTCGGTGGTGGTGAAGTTGACCCCGCGCAGGACGCCCTTGGCGAGGAGCGTGGCGATGGTCTCGCGGTCGGCGGCGGAGATGTCGGGGTCGGCGGCCGGGGGTTCCAGGACGATCTCCACGTCCGGTTGCAGCGGGGACCCCACGGTGACCCAGCGCATGCCCTCGAAGCCCACGTCACCGCGGACCTCCATGCCCAGTACGTCGCGGTAGAAGGCGAGTGCCTTGTCGTGGTCGTCCACGGCGAGAAAGCACTGGGCGAGCTTCACATCCGGTGCCGCGAGTCTGTTCGAAGAATCTGTCGTGTTCGGATCGTTCTTAGCCATGCCCTCACGCTAGGACGCCTCACTCGGTTCCGCAGGGCGCTCGTCCGGTTCCGTTGTGCGTATGCGATGCCGGGTCGGGCGGGTCAGGCGCCTCGCCACGCAGGCGGGGATCGCCGCGCTCTCCTCGTGCGAGCGTGCCCGGTACGCGCTCGGCGTCTCGCCGACCAGCTCCGTGAAGCGGGAGCTGAAGGAGCCCAGTGACGTACACCCCACCGCCATGCACACCTCGGTCACCGTCAGGTCGCCCCGGCGCAGCAGCGCCTTGGCGCGCTCTGTCCGCCGGGTCATGAGATAGCCGTACGGGGTCTCGCCGAAGGCCGCGCGGAAGCTGCGCTGGAAGTGTCCGGGGGACATCAGCGCGGTGCGGGCGAGGGCGGTCACGTCCAGCGGCTCGGCGTACTCGCGGTCCATGCGGTCGCGTGCCCGCCGCAGCCGCACCAGATCGTCCCGGTTCATGCCCCCAGCATCGCACCGACCACTGACAACGGACCCCGAGGAGACCGGCGGCCGGCCGGTCACCCCTTCACCGCCGAGCCGGCCACCCCCTGCACGAACCACCGCTGGAAGAAGGCGAAGACGATCAGGACCGGGAGGACCAGGAGGACACCGAAGGCGAGGATCTGGCCCCAGTCCGGCGGCTGCTGGCCCTGGAAGACGCTCATCTCCAGCGGCAGCGGACGTACCGACGGGTCGGAGACCATCAGCACCGGCCACAGGAACGAACCCCACTGCGTGAGGAAGGTCAGGATCGCGACCGACGCGAACGCCGGCTTCGACATCGGGACGATGATCGCGAAGAAGGTGCGCCAGGGACCCGCGCCGTCCAGCCGGGCCGCCTCCTCGATGCTCGGCGGGATCGAGCGGAAGAACGTGTGGAACTGGTAGACCGAGAACGCGTTGGCGACGAAGGGGAGCGCCTGGATGAAGAGCGTGTTCCGCTGGTCGTTGAACATGTAGAACAGCGGCACGGCCACCGACTCGAACGGGACCAGCATCAGCAGCAGGACCAGGGTGAACACGGCTTCCCGTCCACGCCACTTCAGCCGCGACAGCCCGTACGCCGCCATCGAGTTGACGAACAGGCCCCCGGTCACGACCACGAACGCCAGCAGCAGCGAGACGCCCATGAACTGCCAGAAGTAGCCCGTGCTGTCGGAGTTGAGGCTGTCCAGGACGGCGGCGTAGTTGTCGAAGGACAGATGGGTGGGGAGGAAACCGGACAGCCCGTTCAGGACCTCGTCGGACGGCTTGAGGCTGCCGAGGAGGAGGTAGAGGACGGGCAGCGTGAAGACGAACGCCAGGACGGAGAGGACGGCGTAGTCCAGGAAGCGGCGCAGCGGTGCGCGGGTCGGACGGCGCAGTGGTGCGCCGGTCGGACCGCTCGTGAGCGTGCTCATGTGCTCAGTCCTCGTTGTCGGGCCGGACGACGCGGCGCTGGATCAGGGTCAGGACGACGACGATCAGGAAGAAGACGACGGTGATCGCGGACGCCTGGCCGATGTTGTTCTGGTCGAAGGCGGTGGTGACGGCCTGGTACATCACCGTGCGCGCGGCGTCCTCGTCGAGCCCGCCGCCCTTCACCAGCACGTACACCTGGTCGAACACCCGGAACGACAGCACCGATGTCAGCAGCGCGACGAAGACGAGGGTGCCCCGGATGCCGGGCAGCGTGACGTGCCGGAACTGCTGCCATCGCGAGGCCCGGTCCAGCTCGGCGGCCTCGTACAGCTCGCCCGGTATCTGCTGGAGCCCGGCGAGCAGGATGACCATCTGGAAGCCGACGCCCTGCCACACCGACAGCACGATGATCGACGCCATCGCCGTCAGCCCGTCGCCGAGCCAGTCGAAGGCGCCCCAGTTGCCGAGACTCACCGCGTCCAGCGCCGAGTTGAGCATGCCCTGGTCGCTGCGGGCGAGGATCAGCCGCCAGATCACGGCGACCAGCGCCATCGGGAAGACGACCGGCATGAAGAAGAGCGACCGGAAGAGGCCGATCGCCTTCAGCTTGCGGTTGAGCAGGATCGCCAGTCCGAGGGCGAGGCCCGTCTGGAGGGGGACGACGACCACGGCGAAGGTCAGGTTGTTGAGCAGCGCCCGCAGGAACGGGCCGGACAGATCGGGGTCGGTGAACAGCCGCCGGTACTGCTCGACACCGAAGAAGGTGGGCTCCAGCGGGGAGCCGAGGCGCACGTTGTGGAAGGAGAGCACCACGGCGTAGCAGAAGGGGATGCCGACGAAGGCGATGAGCCCGGCGACGGCGGGGGCGGACATCAGCAGTCCGTGCAGCCATTCACGGCTCCGGCGCGACGGCCTCGGGGCCGGTGCGCCGACGAGCGGGCCCTGCTGCCGGCCGGAGGCCGCCGCGGGCGCGGGTTCCACGGTTTTCACGGGAGGGTCCTCTTCCCGGCGGGGCGGGCGGCCACGCGACGCGCGCCCGCCCCGGCCGATGGGGGCGACTTGATCCGGTGGGTGCGGCAGGGCGCGTCGTTACGGGATCTCGTAACCGGCGTTGTCCGAGAAGTCCCGGTCGATGGCGCGGGCGGCCTCGGCCAGGGCGGCCTTCGGGTCGGCGCCGCCGTAGATCGAGTTGACGGCCTCGCTGAACTTCGCGGTCACCACGGGGTATCCGGCGGTCACCGGACGGGTGACGGCGACACAGGACGTGCTGATGTCCTCGGCGCCGCAGGGCTTGGCGAGTTGGTCGGAGAAGAGCTGGAGCGGGCCGCCCGCCTTGTACAACTCACTCGACGCGAGCGCGGACTTGGTGGCGGGCGGGGCGCCGTTCGCCTTCGTCATCGCGCCGACGTTGGTGTCGTCGAGGAGGAAGTCCAGGAAGGTGCCGGCCGCCTTGGCGTTCTTGCTGTCCGCGCCGACGCCCCACGCCCACGAACCCTGGCCGGTCTTCGGGCCGTCGCCGAAGTCGGGCAGCGGCAGCACCACCAGGTCGTCGCCGAGCGCCTCGCTGTAGGCGGGGTACATCCAGTGCCCGACCCAGCTCAGGGCGACCCGGCCCTTGGCGAAGGCGTTGCCGTCGGTGTTGGGATCGGTGTACGCCTTCCAGGACCGGAAGGTCTTCATCGCCGACACCACGGCCGGGGAGTCGAGGGACCCCTCCGCCTTGCCGTCCTTGAGCAGGGAGCCACCGGCCGACCAGACGATCGGGGCGAAGCCGTAGGTGCCCCACTCGTTGGCATAGCCGGAACCCTCTTGCAGATCGACGACCTTGCCGTCCGAGTCCTTCGCCTTCAGCGCCTTGAGCGCCGCGTCGAACTGGTCCGCCGTCCAGGCGTCGTCCACGCCCTTCGGGTACGTCACCCCGGCCGCGTCCAGCAGCTTCTTGCTGCCGTACATACCGAGCCCCGAGTCGAACATGCCCAGGCCGTAGTGCTTGCCGTCGATCTCGCCCTGCGCCTTGCTCGCGTCGGTGGCGTTGTCGAGGGTCTTGGCGGAGACGTAGTCGTCGATCGGGGCGAGCTTCTTGTTGTAGACGAAGTTCGCCATGGTCGGACCGTCGAACTCCAGTACGTCCGGCAGCTTGTCGGGGGAGGTCGCGGTGATCGTCTTGGTGTAGTCGGTCTCCGGTATCAGCTTCAGCTCGACCTTGACCTTGCCCTGCGAGGAGTTGAACGACTTCACCGCGTTCTGCAGTGCCTCCGCCTCGCTCTTCTGCCCCTGGTGGGCCCAGACACTGATCGTCCCCTCGCCGCTGCCGGCCTCGGCGGACGTGTCGCCCCCACCGCCCCCGCCGCAGGCGGCCACCGCCGCCAGGGGGAGGACCAGGGCCAGTCCCGTACGGGCCGTACGGCGGAACCTTCCACTGGTCGAGCTGGTCGAGCTGGTGATCGGGTTCATGGTGTGTGCCTCCGTGCGGGATGGATGAGGGCGCGTGGACGGGGAGTTGCTACCCGTGCGGGTGTGGGGGCAGTGCCGGTCACTGCGGTCCGCGCGGGCGCGGCGGGGCCGTCGTCTCGCGCAGCACGAGCCGGATGGGCATCTGCACATGGCCGGGCTGTTCGGCGTCCGGCTCGTCCAGTTGCCGCAGCAGCAGCCGGGCGGCCTCCGCGCCCTGGCCCGCGACCGGCTGGGCGACGGTGGTCAGCCCGACCACATCGGCGAGTTCGTGGTCGTCGAAGCCGACCACGGACACGTCGTCCGGCACCCGGAGCCGATGCCGGCGCAGCGCGCGCAACGCGCCCATCGCCATCTCGTCGGACTGGGCGAACACGGCGGTCGGCGGCCGGGACGCGGCCAGCAACTCGGTCATCGCCCGCTCACCGCCGTCGACCGTGTAGTCGCCGTCCGCCACCAGCGCCGGGTCCGGTTCGATCCCGGCCTCGGCGAGGACGTGCAGATAGGCGGTGCGGCGGTCGACGGGCGTGGTCCAGTGCAGCGGGCCGCTGGCCCCCGAGACCATGCCGATCCGGCGGTGGCCGAGGTTCACCAGATGCCGTACGGCGCTCTCCGCGCCCGCCCGGTCGTCGATGCCGACCACGGTGAAGCCGGGCCGGGGGCCGCCGACCGTCGAGGCCAGCGGCACCCCGAGCGAGCGCAGCGCGGCCGACTCGTCCTCGTCGGGGATGAGCAGCGACAGCACCGCGTCGACCCGCTTGCGCACCGGCAGCTTGGTGAAGAACCGCTTCCGCGCCTCGGGCGAGCCCAGGTTGTAGAGCAGGACGTCGTACCCGGCGGCGCTGAACACCTGCTCGGCGGCGTCCAGCACGGTGCCGAAGAACCAGCGGCCGATGTACGGGGCGACGACCCCGATCGTGTAGGTGCGCCCACTGGCCAGGCTGGACGCCGAACGGGAGGCCGTATAGCCGAGTTGTGCGGCGACCGCCGCGATCTGTGCGCGGACCTCGTCCGAGACGCCCGCCCGGCCCCGCAGCGCACGGGACACGGTGGACGCCGAGACCCCGGCGGCGCGGGCGACATCGGTAATGCGAGCCGTCACGGCGGACTTCTCCCGTCGGTTCACGCCGTCACGCCGTCACGCGTTCGCGCGTTCACGTCTTCACGGCGATGTGGTCGGTGGGTGACGTGACCGTAAACCCGGCCCCCTTGTTGCGCAAGCGTTTGCGTTCAGTTTTACTTGCGCTGATTCTCAAGCGAGACCTTCCGGATCCATGGCCAGCGCACGCGTTTGGGCGCTGCGAGCGACAGGACTGCTGCGCATGCGATACGCCCCGCCCGGCCTCTGCGTGAACGACTTCGCCCTGCTCCGCGACGACGACGGTCGCTATGCCGTGCTGCATCTCCAGGGCCCCTGGACCGCCGAGTTCGACCATCTGCGGATGGAGACCTCCTACGGCCGGGCCACCTCCGCCGACCTGGTCGGCTGGCGGCCCGAGGGCACCGCCTTCGGCAACGGCCTGCCCGGCCGCTTCGACCAGCAGGCGGTCTGGACGATGCACCCCTTCCGCCACGGCACCGGCATGGCGATGGCCTACACGGGCGTGAGCGGACTGACGCCGGAGGGCTGGCCGCTGCAGTCCGTGGGCCTCGCCCACTCCGACCGCACGGACGGCACGGGCTGGCGGCGCCACGGCACGGCACCCGTGGTCGAGGCGGACCCCCGCTGGTACCGCACCGCCGACCGCATGGGCTGGCGCGACCCCTTCGTGGTGCGCGACGACGAGGGCGACGGCTGGGCGATGGTGATCTGCGCCGCCGACGCCTCGCTCCCGGTGGAGGTCAGTGGCTGCGTGGCGTTCGCCACCTCCCCCGACCTGGAGCACTGGACGGTCCACCCACCGCTGATCTCACCCGGCGACGTCGACGAGCTGGAGTGCCCGGTCCTGGAGCGCCTGGACGACGGCACCTGGCTCCTCCTCGGCTCCATCGGCGCGACCCGCGGCTTCGAGGCATGGACGGCCCCGCGCCTGCGGGGCCCCTGGACCCGCCGGGGCCGACTCGGCCCCACGGGGGCGTACGCCCCCCGCGTCATCCCCGCCCCCGACGGCTCCCGGGTCGTCCTGCACACCACCCCCCGCCGGGTCGGCCTCACCGACACCGGCGCCCACTGCCGAGGCATGCTCGCCCAGCCCAAGTCCCTGGTCACCGGCGCCGATTCACCACCCCACCTGGCCTGGTGGCCGGGCCTGGACACCTGGCTGGGCGAGGAGACGACAGCCCCGGCCCTCCACGCGGTCGGCGACATCGACGTCTCCGACGGCCTCGTGGACATCACCCTCCGCACCACCGCCGAGGGCTCCGGCGGCCCCGCCCTCACGCTCACCCGCGACGGCGAGAACCTCCGCGTCACGGGCCCGGCCGGCACCCCGATCGCCGAGACGGTCCTCCCCGAACCCCCCACGTCCCTGCGCGTCCTGACGATCGGCGAGTACGTGGAGGTCTACGCCGACGGCGTCTTCGTCCTGACCACCCTCTCCTACTCCGGGCACCCCACTCCCTGGACGGCGACCACCGAAGGCCACTCCCGCAGCGTCCCCGTCCGCCCCCTCCACCTCCCGGACCCCACCCGCGACGACGCCTCGGCGATCTGGCCGGGCCCCACCCCGGAGGGACGACCGAATCCGCGCCCGTCCCGACGCTGAAGGCAAGGCGGACGACGCCTGGTCACATGTCCGGTAGCAGAAGCCAGACTTCGGAGAGGGCGAGCCCGTGGTCGTGGGTCACCGCCCCGCACGGGCAGCCCAGCGAGATCCGGCGCCAGTCGCAGGTCACGGTCCACGGGCCGGTCGTTCCTCCGCACGACGGGCAGGCGACGGTCTCGGCCGTCCACACCCCGGGAGCGGGTCGGCCATGACGACGGAAACGGCCCGCGTACCTGACCTGCCAGGGCGCGACCGGGGGCGTGCGCGGAACGGCCCCGGGCCGGCCCGTCGAGGCCAGCACGGTGAACAGCGCCACCAGATCGGGGAGCAGGGCCTCACCCGCCTCCGTCGGGGCCCCGGCCGGGCCGGCTGCCGTCCCCTCCGGGGTCCCGTACCTCGGGGCCGCCGCCGCGCGCGGTGGGTTCGGGGTGGCGTGCCAGGGCAGGAACGCGCGGGCGACGGCGGCCAGAAGGGCGGTCGCGGGCGGGCTGACGTCGCCCGCGTCGAGGTGGTGGAGGGTGGTGCGGAGAAGGCGTTGGAGTCGCCGGTCCCGGTCCCGGTCCGCGGCCGGTGTTCGCGAGGCCGCTGCCCGTCGAGCCGGGAGCGGGGCGGTGAGGCGCTCCAGCACGGCCGTCGCCGCCTCGGTGTCCGCCGGGGCCGGACGCCACTCCCCGGCGGCCAGGCGCTGCCGTGCCCGCGCGGCCTCACGGATCAGGGCACGTGTCCGAAGCGACCGAGGACCGAAGGCTGTCGCGTGAGTTCCGGGAGTCTCGTGCCCGCTTGTCATGGCGAATCCTCTGTCACGGCGGATCCTCCACGAGGTCGACGCCGCGCCCACCTGTGGCAGGGCCGGGCGAAGAAGACCGCACCCGGACCGTCAGGGACGCCGTGCTCGACGGGCCTGACGGTCCGGGTGCGGACCGGTTGACCGGGCGACCAAGGAAATCGCAGGTCAAATGGCGTGATCGAGGATCAAGCCTTCTTGGTCTCCCAGAAGATCTTGTCGATCTGGGCGATGTAGTCGAGCGCCTTCTGGCCCGTCGCCGGGTCGGTGGACGCCTTGGCGGCCGAGAGGGCCTTGAGGGCGTCGTTGACCAGCTGGTGCAGCTCCGGGTACTTCTCGAAGTGCGGGGGCTTGAAGTAGTCGCTCCACAGCACCGAGACGTGGTGCTTGGCGAGCTCGGCGCGCTGCTCCTTGATGACGGTCGCGCGAGCCTGGAAGTGAGGGTCGTCGTTGGCGGCCATCTTGTCCTGCACGGCCTTCACCGACTCCGCCTCGATGCGGGCCTGGGCCGGGTCGTACACGCCGCAGGGCAGGTCGCAGTGGGCGCTGACCTTGACCTTGGGGGCAAACAGGCGGGAAAGCATGGAGCATTCCTTCCTCGTGATCGTCTTCTCAGGTGGGACATTACTCCCTGCGAGAGAGGTTTACGCGGGTGCCCCCATGGGCTTAGGACAAAAGTCCGGGGTCAGACTGGGACTGATGGAGACGCGGAGAGGAACGGACCGGGGAGGTGCCGGGTGATGCCGCAGCCGTCGCAGGAGAGCGAGCCGGGAGTCGAGCCGGGAGTCGATCGGGGGAGAGCTCTTCTGCCCTTCGGGGTGGCCGAGGTCACGGGGCCCTCGATGGTTCCCACCCTGCGTCACGGGGACCAGTTGCTCGTCCACTACGGGGCCCGTCTCCGGGTCGGTGACGTGCTCGTGCTGAGGCATCCCTTCCAGCAGGACCTGCTCGTCGTGAAGCGGATCGCCGAGCGGCGCGACGGCGGCTGGTGGGTGCTCGGGGACAACGCGTACGCGGGTGGGGACAGCACGGACTACGGTGTCGTGCCCGATGAACTGGTGCTGGGGAAGGTGCGGTTCCGCTACCGGCCCAGGGCCGCCGACGGTCAGCGCTCGCCGTTCGCGCTCGCCCGCTGGGCGCTGTCGGCCGCCAGGCCGGTGCTCGGCGACCGGTCCGCCTCCAGGCGTTTGCGGGCCCGGTAGGCCGCCACGTTGGCACGGGTCGCGCAGCGGTCCGAGCAGTAGCGCCGGGAGCGGTTGGTGGAGGTGTCGAGATAGGCGTTGCGGCACGGCGCCGCCTCGCACAGACCGAGCCGGTCCACGCCGTACTCGGTGAGATGGAAGGCCAGGCCCATCGCGGCGATGGCGGCATAGCCCGCCGTCGCGTTCGAGGGATGGTCCGCCAGATGCATGTGCCACAGCGGGCGGCCGTCGTCGTCGCGGAAGTCGTGCCCGGAGATCTGCGGGTTCACCGGGAACTCCAGCAGCAGTGAGTTCAGCAGGTCCACGGCCAGGGTCTCGTCACCGCCGTCCGCCGCCTCGAAGACCGAGCGCAGCCGGGCCCGCACCGACCGGAACCGGGTGACATCGGCGTCCGTCGCCCGCCGGGCCGCCTGCCGGCTGGGCCCGAAGAGATCGCGGACGGCCTCGACCGAGGTGAGCGTGTCCTTGCCCCGTGCCGGTTCCTCGGTGTTGACGAGGCGAACGGCATAGTCCGAGTAATGGGCCAGTTCCACTTGTAGTCCTTACGGGGGCGTTCTATTGTCGTGGTGCGGGACAGGTAATGGCTGCTCGTGCTTACAGGGTATTACGTGGTAGCGGGAAGCGCGGGCGCACGCGGTACGCGGAGGAAGGGGACCTCATGACCACCACGACCGGGACCGACTGGCACGCCTGGCAGGAGAGCTGGGACCGGCAGCAGGAGATGTATCTGCCGGACCGCGAGGAGCGGTTCCGGGTGATGCTCGACATGGTCGAGGCCTTCACCGGCCCCGAGCCCCGTGTCCTCGACCTCGCCTGCGGTACGGGTTCCATCACGTCCAGACTCCTCGCCCGGTTCCCGAAGGCCGTCAGCACCGGCGTGGACCTCGATCCCGCGCTCCTCACCATCGCCGAGGGCACGTTCGAGGGCGACCCGCGGGTCACCCTCGTCACCGCCGACCTCACCGACCCCGCCTGGACGACCCGTCTGCCGTACGACTCGTACGACGCCGTCCTGACGGCCACCGCCCTGCACTGGCTGCACAGCGAACCCCTCGCCGCCCTCTACGGTCAGGTCGCGGAACTCGTCCGCGACGGCGGTGTCTTCATGAACGCGGACCACATGATCGACGAGTCGACGCCCCGGATCAACGCGGCGGAGCGCGCCCACCGTCACGCGGGTATGGAACAAGCCAAGGCGGCCGGTGTCCCCGACTGGGCCGAATGGTGGCAGCTCGCGGCCGAGGACCCCGTGCTCGCCGCGCCGACGGCCCGCCGTTTCGAGATCTACGGCGAGCACGCGGACGGCGACACACTCCCCGTCGACCGGCATGTCCGCGTACTGCGTGAGCGGGGCTTCGCCGAGGCCCGCCCGGTGTGGTGCTCACCCTCCGACTCACTGGTGCTGGCCGTGAAGTAGGCCCCGGCCGGCCCCTGCGCCACGGCGGTACGGGTGAGGGCCGGTACGGGTGAGGGGCGGTACGGGAACCCGTTCCGCCCCTCACTCCTGTCGCGCCGGCGCTCTACAGCACCTTGGAGAGGAACGACTGCGTCCGCTCCTCCTGCGGGTTCGTCAGCACGTCACGGGGGTTGCCGGACTCGACCACCACACCGCCGTCCATGAAGACCAGGCTGTCGCCGACCTCGCGGGCGAAGCCCATCTCATGGGTGACCACGACCATCGTCATACCGGACTCGGCCAGATCGCGCATGACGTCGAGGACGTCACCGACCAGCTCCGGGTCGAGCGCCGAGGTCGGCTCGTCGAAGAGCATCAGCTTCGGCTCCATGGCCAGCGCCCGCGCGATGGCCACCCGCTGCTGCTGGCCGCCGGAGAGTTGGGACGGGTAGTTGCCCGCCTTGTCGCCGAGGCCCACGCGCTCCAGCAGCTCGCGGGCGCGCTCACGGGCCTGCGCCCGGCTGACGCCCTTGACCTGGACCGGTGCCTCCATGACGTTCTCGGTGGCCGTCATGTGCGGGAACAGGTTGAAGCGCTGGAACACCATGCCGATGTCACGGCGCTTGAGGGCGACCTCGCTGTCCTTCAGCTCGTACAGCTTGTCGCCCTTCTGGCGGTAGCCGACCAGCTCGCCGTCGACGTACAGCCGACCGGCGTTGATCTTCTCCAGATGGTTGATGCACCTCAGGAACGTGCTCTTGCCGGAGCCGGACGGGCCGATGAGGCAGAACACCTCGCCCGTCCGCACCTCCAGATCGATGCCCTTGAGGACCTCTACGGGGCCGAACGACTTGTGGATGGCCTCGGCCTTCACCATGGCGGTCATGCCGAGACTCCCTTCGGGCGGCGGACGGGCAGCACGGCCGCCTTGAAACGCTGCATCGGTGTCGGCGGGAGGCTCCGGGAGGAGCCCTTCGCGTAGTGCCGCTCCAGGTAGTACTGGCCGACGCTGAAGATGCTGGTCAGGATCAGATACCAGGCGGCGGCGAGGAACAGCATCTCCACGGTGGAGCCCGACCCCTGGCCGATGTCCTGGGCCGCCTTGAGCAGATCCACGTACTGCACCGTCGAGACGAGCGACGTGGTCTTCAGCATGTTGATGACCTCGTTGCCCGTGGGCGGCACGATCACGCGCATCGCCTGTGGGATGACGATCCGGCGCAGCGTCTTGGAGTGGCTCATACCGAGCGCGTGCGACGCCTCGGTCTGGCCCTCGTCGACCGACAGCAGACCGGCACGGCAGATCTCCGCCATGTACGCGGCCTCGTTGAGACCGAGGCCGAGCAGCGCCGTCAGCAGCGGCGTCATGAACGACGACCAGTAGTCCTTGTAGATCGGACCGAGGTTGATGTACTCGAAGACCAGGCCCAGGTTGAACCAGACGAAGAGCTGGACCAGGACCGGGGTGCCGCGGAAGAACCAGATGTAGAACCACGCGACCGACGAGGTCACCGGGTTCTTCGACAGCCGCATCACGGCCAGCAGGATGCCGCCGACGATGCCGATCACCATGGACAGCACGGTGAGGAGGAGGGTGTTCAGTACGCCCTCGATGATGCGGTCGTCGAAGAAGTAGTCGGGGACGGCACCCCAGTTGATCTTCTTCGCCTGCGCGAACGCGTAGACGATCGAACCGAGGAGGGCGAGCGCGATGGCCGCGGACACATAGCGCCCCGGGTGCCGGACCGGAACGGCCTTGAGGGCCTCCGGGCCGGCGGGGGGCGTGTCCGAGGGACCGTCCGTCTTGCTGACGTCAACAGTCACGGGTGGAGCCTTTCAGGAACGAGCAGAACCGAGCCGGGATCAGCGGCGGATCAGGAGCCGCCGTTGACCTTGGCCTCGGTGATCGCGCCGTCCTCGACGCCCCACTTCTTGATGATCTTCTCGTACTCGCCGTTGTCGATGATCGCCTGCACGGCGGCCTGCAGCGCGTCCCGCAGCTCGGTGTTGTCCTTGGCCACGGCGATGCCGTAGGGGCCCGCCTCGACCTGGTCGCCGACGATCTCGAAGTAGTCGCCGCCGCCCGAGGTCTTCACGGAGTACGCGGCCACCGGGTAGTCGGCGGAGACGACGTCCGCGCCCTTGGAGCGCATCCGGGTCTCGGCCTCGGGGTTGGTGGCGAAGTCCTCGATCTTGAGGGCCTTGCCGCCGTCCTTCTTGCACTTCTCCGCCTGGTCCTTGGCGAGGTCGTGCGAGAACGTGTTGCGCTGCACCGCGATCGTCCTGCCGCACAGGTCGTCCCAGGTCTTGATTCCCTGGTCGTCGCCCTTGTTGGTGTACAGCGAGACACCCGCGGTGAAGTAGTCGACGAAGTCGACGCCGGCGCCGACCTTCTTGCCGGTGTCGGCGTCGATGCCCTCCTGACGGTCCTTGGTGTCCGTCATGGCCGACATGGCGACGTCGTAGCGCTTGGCCGCCAGACCACCGATGAGGGTGTCGAAGGTGGCGTTCTGGAACTTGAAGTCCACCCCGAGCTGCTTGCCCATGGCGTCGGCGATGTCGATGTCGATGCCGACGACCTTGCCGGAGGAGTCCTTGTACTCCACCGGGGCGTACGCGATGTCCGAGCCGACGTTGATCACGCCCTTGTCCCGGACGGCCGCGGGCAGCTTGTCCGCCAGCGGGGCCGCGCTGGTGGAGGCGTCGTCGGAACCGTTGTCCTTGCTCTTGGTCTGGTCACCGCAGCCGGTGAGCAGCAGGGCGCCCGCGACCGCGATCGCTCCGACCGCGGCTGTACGGGAACGCAGGCCGGTCGTACGACAGGTGGTGCTTGCGGTCATGGTGGGTTCCTCCGGCGGGGGTGGTGTGGAGTTGCCGACAGGTCGACGATTAACACGCGTCTTCGAGTGTGGCGACCTCGTGTGATTACGGCATCTTGCCATTCGGGCATGTGCATTCAGATGACCGGCCATGTCAAAATCGGATAACGGGCGACCCCTCGAATGGCTCATGAACCGCTGCGGACCAGGTGATCACGCCGGATCCTGTGCGGGAATCACCCCTTCCGGCCGGAAGATCTTCGGTGCATCTCAGCATGCGATCGGCCATGAACTCCGCGCACGTGGCTGTACAGGATCTGTCCCGACATGATCGGACCTGTCCCGTCATCCGCCGAAGAGTCGAACCATCCATGATCGTCTTCAAATGACCTTCGAGTTGTGACCTTCGAGGTATGAAGACGTATGGACTCGTCGTCGGCGCCGTCCGTCCGGTAAGAAGGTTCCTTACACCCCTCATCCGGGGCCCTGGGCGCGTGTGCGGCGCGCCCGTCGCGTCTGAGCCCGCAGGCGTCGCCGTACGTATCGGTGACCTGGGACTTACGCGGTGCCCGCCCGCTCCCGAACCGGGAGCGGTTCACCCTCAGACCATGAAGACCTAAGGGGTAAGAAAAGTGGCAGCGGAGATTGTCAATCCTCGCACCGACAGCGGCGACGGCAGTACCGGTCAGGAAGGGGGCGGGGAGCCCCTCAATTCCCTGGACTCCTTCGACCCCGCCTTCGCCCTGCACCGCGGCGGCAAGATGGCTGTGCAGGCCACCGTGCCGATCCGTGACAAGGACGACCTGTCCCTCGCCTACACGCCCGGTGTCGCGCGGGTGTGCACCGCCATCGCCGAGCAGCCCGACCTGGTCAACGACTACACCTGGAAGTCGTCGGTCGTCGCCGTCGTGACGGACGGTACGGCGGTCCTCGGACTCGGTGACATCGGCCCCGAGGCCTCGCTCCCCGTGATGGAGGGCAAGGCGATCCTCTTCAAGCAGTTCGGCGGCGTCGACGCGGTCCCGATCGCGCTCGCCTGCACGGACGTCGAGGAGATCATCGAGACCGTGGTCCGCCTCGCGCCCTCCTTCGGCGGCGTGAACCTGGAGGACATCTCGGCGCCCCGCTGCTTCGAGATCGAGAAGCGGCTGCAGGACGCGCTCGACATCCCGGTCTTCCACGACGACCAGCACGGTACGGCGGTCGTGACGCTGGCGGCGCTGCGGAACGCGGCGAAGCTGACCGGGCGCGGGCTGGGCGATCTGCGGGCCGTGATCTCCGGCGCGGGCGCGGCGGGTGTCGCCATCGCCAAGATGCTCCTGGAGGCCGGTCTCGGCGATGTCGCGGTCACCGACCGCAAGGGCATCGTCTCCGCGGACCGCCAGGACCTCACGCCGGTCAAGCGGGAACTCGCCGAACTCACCAACCGGGCCGGCCTCTCGGGGTCCCTGGAGGACGCCCTCGCGGGCGCGGACGTCTTCATCGGCGTCTCCGGCGGGACCGTGCCGGAGGAGGCGGTGGCCTCGATGGCCGAGGGCGCGTTCGTCTTCGCCATGGCCAACCCGAACCCCGAGGTGCACCCGGACGTCGCCCACAAGTACGCGGCCGTCGTCGCCACCGGGCGCTCCGACTACCCGAACCAGATCAACAACGTGCTGGCGTTCCCGGGGATCTTCGCCGGTGCGCTTCAGGTGCGGGCCTCTCGGATCACCGAGGGGATGAAGATCGCGGCGGCGGAGGCGTTGGCGTCCGTCGTCGGGGACGATCTCGCGGCGGACTATGTCATTCCGTCGCCGTTCGACGAGCGGGTCGCTCCGGCGGTGACCGCGGCGGTCGCTGCCGCGGCTCGGGCCGAGGGTGTGGCTCGGCGCTGATTTCTTCCGGGGTGGCGTGGGGTGAGTTCTCGCCTCCGCCGCCCCTACCCATTCCCATCCCCAGGGGCTGCGCCCCTTCGACCCCCTTCGTGTCCCTTCGTGGGGCGGTTCGGGGTGGGTGGGTGGGATGAGGGGCGGGGTGGTTTCGGGCGGGTGGGTGTGTGCGGGTCCGGTGGGGCTTCTCGCGCAGTTCCCCGCGCCCCTGAAGGGCCGCAGGCCCTGCTTTGCTTTCAGGGGTGCGGGGAACTGCGCGACCAGCCCCCACCCACCCGCACCCCGCAACGAACCCGCCCCCCCCGAGTCAGCACACGCCGACGGGACGCGTGTCACATCGGGGTTCGGTTCCATCGGTACCGGCGTCGCCCTATGGTCAGGCCCATGTTCGCCGCCTATGCCGCCCGCATCGACCGTGACCGACCGCTCGACGGACTGGAGTTGGGCGACCGCCCGGCACCGGAGCCGAGGCCCGGGTGGACCACCGTGAAGGTGAAGGCCGCCTCGCTGAACCACCACGACCTCTGGTCCCTGCGTGGCGTCGGCCTCGCGGAGGACAAGCTGCCGATGATCCTCGGCTGTGACGCCGCCGGTGTCGACGAGGACGGCAACGAGGTCGTCCTGCACTCGGTGATCGGCCAGACCGGCCACGGCGTCGGCCCGAAAGAACCCCGCTCGATCCTCACCGAGCGCTACCAGGGCACCTTCGCCGAACTCGTCTCCGTCCCCACCTGGAACGTCCTCCCCAAGCCTGCCGAACTCTCCTTCGAAGAGGCGGCCTGTCTGCCCACCGCCTGGCTCACGGCCTACCGCATGCTCTTCACCAACGCCGGCGTACGCCCCGGTGACTCCGTCCTCGTCCAGGGCGCCGGCGGCGGTGTCGCCACCGCCGCGATCGTGCTGGGCAAGGCGGCCGGCCTGCGGGTGTTCGCCACCAGCCGGGACGAGGCCAAGCGCAAGCGGGCCCTGGAGCTGGGCGCGGTGGAGGCGCTGGAGTCGGGGGCGCGGCTGCCGCAGCGCGTGGACGCGGTCATCGAGACCGTCGGCGCCGCCACCTGGTCCCACTCGGTGAAATCGCTGCGCCCCGGCGGCACCCTCGTCATCTCGGGCGCGACCAGCGGCGACCGCCCCTCCCACGCCGAGCTGACCCGTATCTTCTTCCTCGAACTCAAGGTCGTCGGCTCGACCATGGGCACCAAGGACGAGCTGGAGGACCTCCTCTCCTTCTGTGCCGCGACCGGTATCCGCCCCGTCATCGACGAGGTGCTGCCCCTGGACCGCGCCCGCGAGGGCTTCCAACGCCTCGCGGCGGGCGACCAGTTCGGCAAGATCGTGCTCACCAATCCCTGACGGTCTCTTCGACATGACGACGGCCGGTCCGGTTCTCCGGGCCGGCCGTCGTCATGTCAACTTGGGTTGACGCGGCCCGGGGTGTCAACATAGGTTGACGTCATGACCGAAGCAACGGAACTCGCCGAGCGCGCGGGCGATCGCGACCCCCGAGTCGGACTGCGGGCCGTCGCCGCGCTGCGCAGGCTGCTGGAGCAACTGGAGTCGGTGCAGGTGCGCAGCGCGCGCAATCAAGGCTGGTCGTGGCAGGAGATCGCCGCGGAACTCGGCGTCAGCAGGCAGGCCGTGCACAAGAAGTACGGGAGGCATTGATGTTCGAACGGTTCACGAAAGACGCCCGTGCGGTGGTTCTGGGAGCGGTGGAGCACGCGGAACACGCCCAGGCGAGAGAGGTGACGGAGGAGCACCTGCTGCTCTCCCTGTTGGAGCGGAAGGCCGGCCGCGCCTCGTTCGCCCTGGCCGCGCTGGGGCTCGCCGAGGCCGACCGCCGCGCCTCCGTGCGGCGGGGGCTCGCCGAGGCCCGCCGCCGGGGTGGGCTCTCCCGCGCCGACGCGGACGCGCTGTCCGGTCTCGGTATCGACCTCTCCGAGATCGTCTCCCGTGTCGAAGAGGCCCATGGGGCGGGGGCGTTGGAGTCGGGCGGGAAGGGGGTCGCCCGGAGTGCTCTCGGGCGCCTCTCCGGGCACCGGCCCTTCACCCGTGACGCCAAGGACGTCCTCACCCGCTCCCTCCGCGCCGCCCACGCCCACCGCGACGGCCACATCGGCGACGAGCACCTCCTTCTCGCCCTCACCACCCGCCCCGGCGTACCGGCCGAGATCCTCGCGGACCATGGGGTGACCCATGAGGCGCTGGAACGGGTTCTTTACGGCGCCGGGGAGGCCAAGGCGGGGTGAGTGGGCGCCCTTGAAGCGGGGGCAGGGGCTGCGCCCCTGGCCCCCTTTCCTGCCTATCCCTTATCCCTTATCCCTTCGGGGTCCTCAGTACCGCTCCGATGTGTGCCGCCGCCGTCGACAGATGGCGGCGGGTGTCTCGGAGTTGGTCCTCGGTGACGCCGTGGTCGCGGGCGGCGTCGCGGATGTCGTCGCGGAAGCGGTCCAGGAGGCGGTCCAGGTCGCGGGCAGGGTCGCCCGTGGGGGTCTCGTGGACCCAGGCGGGCTCGTAGTCGGCCGGGAAGTCCTCGGGGGTCGTCGAGTACTCGGGCTCCCCGAAGCCGGTCCGAGCGCCTGCCCCGCCCCCGGTGCCGGCACCTGCCGAGGCCCCAGCTCCAGCCCCCGCTCCAGCCCCCGCTCCAGCCCCTGTACCTGTGCCTGAACTCGTATCCGTCGCTGTCCCCCTCTCCGCCCCCGTCCGCCCGAAGCCGAAGTCCTTGCCGAACTCCTTTCCGAAGTCCCTGCCGAACTCGCCGAACTCCTTGGCCAGTTCGGTCAGGCCCTCGCGTACCCCCGTCGGCCAGTCGCCCCGGGTGAAGTGGTCCTGGACGTGGTCCTGGACCCGCTTGGCGATGCGCTGCAGCTCCTCCTGGGCCTGGGTGCGGGCGTGCTCCTGGGCCTCCTTGGCCTGGCGGCGGGCGCGCTGGGCCTCCTCGCGGGCGCGTCGGCTCTCGTCCTTCGCGCGGCGCGCCTGCTCCTTCCACTCCTGCTTGACGCGGCGCATCTCCTCCTTCGCGGCGCGCCAGGACTCGTGGTCGGCGTACGCCCCGAACTCCCCGAGCGGGCCCTGCTCCCCCTCGCCCGCCCCACCGCCGCCCTTGCGTGCCTCGGAGGCCGCCGCCCGCATCTCGCGGCGCAGATCGCCCGCGGCGCCCCGTACATCGGCCCGGATCTCGGCGGCCAGCTCCGCCACCGACTCACGGATCTCCAGCTCAAGGTCGGCCAGCTCGCCGCTGCGGTCGGCCAGTTCGGCGCGGCCCGCGTCGGTGATCGCGTACACCTTTCGGCCGCCCTCGGTGGTGTGGGTGACCAGGCCCTCGGCCTCCAGCTTGGCCAGGCGGGGGTAGACGGTGCCGGCCGAGGGCGCGTACAGGCCCTGGAAGCGCTCTTCCAGCAGCCGGATCACCTCGTAGCCATGGCGAGGTGCCTCGTCCAGCAGCTTCAGCAGATACAGCCGCAGGCGTCCGTGGGCGAAGACGGGAGGCATGTCAGAGCACCTTCTTGTCGGTCGTGCGGTCGGTCGCGGCCTCGGCCCGGCCGGCGGTCCCGGTGACGTTCGATCCGTTGCCCGGGTCGTCGCCCGGGGCGTCGACCGGGCCGTTGCCCGGTTCGTCGCGCGAGGCCTTGGTCGGGTCGGGGCTCGGACCGTCGGACGCATTGTCGGTCACGTCTCCGGGCCGGGTGATAGGCGGGGTGTCGGGCTCGCCGTCCGGTTCGGTCGCGCCCGGAGTCCGCAGTGTCCCCGGTGCCCCGCTCTCCCGTGTGCCCGTGCTCGGCGCGGCCTCCTCGCTCCACGGTGTGTCCTCCGCCGGGGGTCTGCGGAGGAGGGCGATGGAGCCGGAGACGGTGGTGGCCTTGAGGCGGCCGTCGCCCGTGCCGAGGCGGCCGGTGATCTTGTGGGCGCCCCAGGGGCCGCTGACCCGGAGGTTCTCGAAGGCGTTGGAGATGGTGCCGCTGGCGGTGTTGGCCTCGACCTCGGCGTCGGTCGGGTGCGGGAGACGGATGGCGATCTCGCCGGAGACGCTGGTCAGACCGATGTCGGTGGGGCCGCCCGTGGGGTCGAGGTCGAGGATGACGGAGCCGCTCACCGAGTCGGCCTTCACGGTGGAGCAGGAGCCCTCCATGACGGTCAGATCACCGGAGACGGAGCTGAGCCGGAGATCGCCCGTGAGGGCCTGCGCCTCCACGTTCCCCGACACCGTCGTGGCGCGCACCGGGCCCGACAGGCCGACCAGGGTGGTGTCGCCGGAGATGCCCTTCAGCTCCGTACGCCCGTGCAGTCCGGACACGACGGCGGTGGCGCCGACCACTCCCACCTCGACCCGCGTGCCCGTCGGGACGGCGAGCGACACCAGGACGCTGCGACGCCAGCCCTTGCGGTCGAGCCATTTCAGGAAGCCCTTCCACGGCAGATCGTCGTAGGCCACGGTCAGGGTGCCGTCCTTGTGCGTCACCGTCAGGGGCGGGCCCTCGACGTCGGACACCTCCAGACGGGGGGAAGCCTCGTCGGTGCCGACCACGTTCACCGTGCCGTTGACGACCCGCACATGCAGTGCCGTCACCGGTTTGTCGAACGTGAGCTTCCGCGGCTCGGCGACGGACCACTCGGACATGTGCCGACCTCCTCCAGCAAACACACAACACGCACTATCGCGTCTTTCCCGATTCACGATATATCGCGGTCATGGAAAGTCAATACACCCGTTCTGGTGATCCCGCAGGGATGTATGCGGGCAAATCGCCCTAGCGTGGGGGCATGTCGACGGAACGCTCCCAGGGATCGCGTCCCCCGCGACCCACCCCCGCCCCCGGCGCGCTGCTGCTCTGCCGGGCGGATCCCGACTCCGTCGCCCCCGTCGCCCAACTGCTCCGGGAGCGGATGCTGCTCACCCCGGCGGGCCGGGAGTGGACCGCGCTCGTGCCCGAGGGGAAGCCCTGGCTGCTGGGCGGGGAGCCGGTCGACCGCGTGCTCACCGGCTGGGCGACCGCCCTGGCCGTCGGCGTCCCCTGGCCGGTGCTCGCCCTCTGGTGGGACGCCGACCGCGGCGGTTTCACCCTCGCCGCGGGCTTCCGCCGCACCGTCGGCTACGTCTGGCTGGCGAACGGCACCCCGGTCGGCGAGGACGAGGCGATGCGTACCTTCGCCGCCCGGCTGGGCCTGGACCCGGTGCTCGACACACAGTCCCTGGACGACCTCACGAAACCCGACCCGGCGGCGGACGTCCGCGCCCGGCTGCTGGGCCTCCTCGCCGTCCTCACCCGTGCCGGAGTGGCGCTCCCCGCCGGTCTCACCCCCGGCGAACCCGCGGACCGGCTCCGGGAGGTCGCCCGTGTCCAGCCGGGAGTCCAGCGCATCGAGTGGACCGGCTGGCGCGGGGCGGTCCGCACCGAACTCGACGCCCTCGAACGCGGCCGTCTGGGCCCCTGGCTCCCCTGGGCCGGCACCCCCAGGGCCCGCGCCCTCGCCACCGCCCAACTCCTCGCGGGCCTCCCGCTCACCGGCTGGGGCCTGCACCGCCGCAGTCCCGGCTGGCTGGCCGCCGGCGGTCTCCTGATCGCCCACGGCACCCTCGGCCTGCTCTACGACTTGGCCCACCCACGCGACTGACCGGCGGCCCGGAGACCGACCGACCCCGACGGCCGGCTACTCGTCCTCGTCCTCGTCGTCCAGCCGCGCCAGCCACGTGGCCAGCCGCTCCACCGGCACCTCGAAGTCCGGGTTCAGATCCACGAACGTCCGCAGCTGCTCGGCCAGCCACTCGAAGGTGACCTCCTCCTCGCCACGCCGCTTCTCCAGTTCCTCGATGCCACGGTCCGTGAAGTACATGGGTCAAGGATAAGTGCGCCGAAACGCCGAAACGGCCGGGCCGCACCCCCTGGAGAGGGGGTGCGGCCCGGCCCGCGTACGGTCTTCGCGCGCTGTTACGCCTCGAACACCTCACGCACCAACTGCTCCTGCTCGGCCTGGTGGCGCTTGGCCGAACCCACCGCCGGCGAGGAGCCGTGCGGGCGGGAGATACGGCGCAGGCGCTCGCCGTGGGGGACGTCCGCGCCGACCGCGAGGTCGAGGTGGTCGATCAGGTTGAGGGCGATGAACGGCCAGGCACCCTGGTTCGCCGGCTCCTCCTGCGTCCAGAGGTACTTCTCGGCGTTCGGGTACTTGTTGACCTCGGCCTGGACCTCGGCGCCCGGCAGCGGGTACAGCCGCTCGATGCGGATGATCGCCGTGTCCGTGACGCCGCGCTTCTGACGCTCGGCCTCCAGGTCGTAGTAGACCTTGCCGGCGCAGAAGACGACCTTCTTGACCGCGTTCGGGTCGACCGAGCCGTCGCCGATGACCGGGCGGAACTCGCCGCTCGTGAACTCCTCCGCCTTCGACGCGGCGGCCTTGAGACGCAGCATCGACTTCGGGGTGAAGACGACCAGCGGCTTGTGGTGCGGGTTGTGCACCTGCCACCGCAGGAGGTGGAAGTAGTTCGACGGCGAGGTCGGCATCGCGACCGTCATGTTGTTCTGCGCGCAGAGCTGGAGGAAGCGCTCCGGGCGGGCCGACGAGTGGTCCGGGCCCTGGCCCTCGTAGCCGTGCGGGAGGAGGAGCGTGACGCCGGAGGTCTGGCCCCACTTCTGCTCCGCCGACGAGATGAACTCGTCCACGACCGTCTGGGCGCCGTTGACGAAGTCGCCGAACTGGGCCTCCCACATCACCAGGGACTCGGGGCGGGCGAGCGAGTAGCCGTACTCGAAGCCCATCGCCGCGTACTCGGAGAGCAGGGAGTTGTAGACGTTCAGCCGCGCCTGGTCCTCGGAGAGGTACATCAGCGGCGTGAACTCCTCGCCCGTCTCACGGTCGATGATCACCGCGTGCCGCTGGCCGAAGGTGCCGCGCTGCGAGTCCTGGCCGGCCAGGCGGACCGGGGTGCCCTCAAGGAGGAGGGAGCCGATCGCGAGGGTCTCGCCCATGCCCCAGTCGATCGTGCCGTCCTCGACCATCGACGCCCGGCGCTGGAGCTGCGGGAGCAGCCGCGGGTGGGCGGTGATGTGGTCCGGGACGTTGACCTGGGACTCGGCGATCCGCTTGACGGTCTCCGCCGTGATCGCGGTGTTCACCGCGACCGGGAAGCCGTCCTGCGGGTCGTGGACCTCGGCGGACGCCGGCTGCGAGGTGGCCTCACGGACCTCCGTGAAGACCTTCTCCAGCTGGCCCTGGTAGTCCTGGAGCGCCTGCTCGGCCTCTTCCAGGGTGATGTCGCCGCGACCGATGAGGGACTCGGTGTAGAGCTTGCGCACCGAGCGCTTCTTGTCGATCAGGTCGTACATCAGCGGCTGGGTGAACGCCGGGTTGTCCGACTCGTTGTGACCGCGGCGGCGGTAGCAGATGAGGTCGATCACCACGTCCTTGTTGAACGCCTGACGGAACTCGAAGGCGAGCCGCGCGACGCGGACCACGGCCTCCGGGTCGTCGCCGTTCACGTGGAAGATCGGGGCCTCGATCATCCTCGCCACGTCCGTCGCGTACATCGACGAGCGCGAGGACTCCGGGGCGGCGGTGAAGCCGACCTGGTTGTTGATGACGATGTGGACCGTGCCGCCGGTGCGGTAGCCGCGCAGCTGCGACATGTTGAGCGTCTCGGCCACCACGCCCTGGCCGGCGAAGGCCGCGTCGCCGTGCAGGGCGACGGGCAGGACGGTGAAGTCCGTGCCGCCCTTGTTGATGATGTCCTGCTTGGCGCGGGAGACACCCTCGACGATCGGGTCCACGGCCTCCAGGTGCGAGGGGTTCGCGACCAGGCTGACCTTGATCTGCTCGCCGTCCAGGCCCGTGAACGTGCCCTCGGCGCCCAGGTGGTACTTCACGTCGCCGGAGCCGTGCATCGACTTCGGGTCGAGGTTGCCCTCGAACTCGCGGAAGATCTGCGCGTACGACTTGCCGACGATGTTCGCCAGCACGTTCAGCCGGCCGCGGTGGGCCATGCCGATGACGACCTCGTCGAGACGGGACTCCGCCGCCGAGTCGATGACCGCGTCGAGCAGCGGGATGACGGACTCGCCGCCCTCCAGGCTGAAGCGCTTCTGGCCGACGTACTTCGTCTGCAGGAAGGTCTCGAAGGCCTCCGCCGCGTTCAGCCGGCGCAGGATGCGCAGCTGCTCCTCGCGCTCCGGCTTGGTGTGCGGGCGCTCGATGCGGTCCTGGATCCAGCGGCGCTGCTTCGGGTCCTGGATGTGCATGAACTCGACGCCGGTCGTACGGCAGTACGAGTCACGCAGGACGCCGAGGATGTCCCGGAGCTTCATCAGGGACTTGCCGGCGAAGCCGCCGACCGCGAACTCGCGCTCCAGGTCCCACAGGGTGAGCCCGTGCTCGGTGATGTCCAGGTCGGGGTGCTTGCGCTGGCGGTACTCCAGCGGGTCGGTGTCGGCCATGACATGGCCGCGGACCCGGTAGGAGTGGATCAGCTCGAAGACGCGCGCGGCCTTGGTGACGTCGTCGTCGTGCGACGCGTCGATGTCCTTGAGCCAGCGGACCGGCTCGTAGGGGATGCGCAGGGCCTCGAAGATCTCGTCGTAGAAGCCGTTCTCCCCGAGGAGGGAGTTGGCGACGACGCGGAGGAACTCGCCGGAGGCGGCGCCCTGGATGACCCGGTGGTCGTAGGTCGACGTGAGCGTCATGACCTTCGCGATGCCGAGCTTGTTCAGGGTGTCCTGGCTGGTGCCCTGGAACTCGGCCGGGTAGTCCATGGAGCCGACGCCCATGATGACCGACTGACCGGGCATCAGACGGGGCACGGAGTGGACGGTGCCGAGGCCGCCGGGGTTGGTCAGGGAGACCGTGACACCGGTGAAGTCGTCCATCGTCAGCTTGCCGTCACGGGCGCGGCGGACGATGTCCTCGTAGGCCTGCCAGAACTCGAAGAAGTTCAGCGTCTCGGCCTTCTTGATGCCCGCGACGACCAACTGGCGGTCGCCGTTGGGCTTCACCAGGTCGATGGCGAGGCCGAAGTTGACGTGCGGCGGCTTGACGAGGGTGGGCTTCCCGTCCTTCTCCGCGTAGTGCCAGTTCATCGACGGCATGGCCTTGATGGCCTGCACCATCGCGTAGCCGATCAGGTGCGTGAAGGAGATCTTCCCGCCCCGGGCGCGCTTCAGATGGTTGTTGATGACGATGCGGTTGTCGAACAGCAGCTTCACCGGGACCGCGCGCACGGACGTGGCCGTGGGCAGCTCCAGGGAGGCGTTCATGTTCTTCGCGACCGCGGCGGCGGGGCCGCGCAGCGTGATCAGCTCCGGGCCCCCGGCGGCGGCAGCGGCGGGCGCGGCCTGCTTCGCGGGGGCGGCGGCCACCGGCTTGGCCGGCGCGGGCGCGGCGGCCGCGGGCTTCGCGGGGGCCGGGGCCGGGGCGGCGGCGGGCTTCGGGGCAGCCGGGGCGGGTGCGGCCTGGGCGGCGGGTGCGGCCTGGGCCGGGGCGGCGGGAGCCGCGGGTGTGGTGGTCGCTGCGGCCCCCGCGGCCGCAGTGCTCGCCGGAGCCGAGGCGGCAGCTGCGCCTGGCTTGTAGTCGGCGAAGAAGTCCCACCAGGCTCGGTCTACCGAGTTCGGGTCCTGGAGGTACTGCTGATAGATCTCGTCGACGAGCCACTCGTTCGGACCGAAGGCCGCGGCGGGGTTCTTACCCGCTTGGTCTGCGTCGGTCGAGATGCTCGAGTTACTGGGGGACTGTGGCGACACGGCGGCAACCGCCCTCTTCCGCTTCACAAGGTGATGGACAGCGGGAATTAAGGCTACGCCCCCGTGGCCGGGAAGGTCAGGCCGAGTCCGCTCTTCGTCGCGTAAGTCACATCGGAAAGCGTGTTTCGGGGGTGGAAATGGCGGGAAACAAGCGTGGTTCCGGTCTGGAATGGGTGTGGGGGGTGGGTGCCGGGCATGCGTCGGGCGGGGCCTGCGGGGATGTGCACGCGGCCCTCTGCCTGAACGCACCTGATCACACGTGTCCGGCTGGGCGGAACGGACGTGGATCTTGTGGCTCCGGTTCGAACTTTACGTCAACTTGGCAGAGATGTAAGCCCCGGGAGAATGAGCGATATTCGGCAATGGTGGGGGGATTCAGCCATGGGTGATGTGGGTATCTGCGGATTTTTCGCCCCCGCGTTCGCGCTCCGCTCCGGAAGCGGGAGGGCGCGGTGGGTGGGTGGGTGGGCGCGTGCGGGTGCGTCGTGGTTGCCCGCGCAGTTCCCCGCGCCCCTCAAGAGCCGGCGGTTCCCTGCGGTCTTGAGAGGGCGCCGGGCAGGATCACCTGGATGCGGCAGCCCTTCGGGGACTCGGCCACTCCGATGCGACCGCCGTGCAGGTCCACCGCCCAGCGGGCGATGGCGAGGCCCAGGCCCGTGCCGCCGTCGCTGCCGGGGCCGTGGGGGGAGCTGACGGCGCCGCGGTTGAAGCGTTCGAAGACGCGGTGCCACTCGGATTCGGGGATGCCGGGGCCCTCGTCCAGGACTTCGAGGTCCAGGGACTCCGGGGTCGGACCGCGGCGGGCCTTCACGGTGACGCGGCCGTGCGCCGGGCTGTGCTTGACCGCGTTGTCGATGAGGTTGGCGACGACCTGGTGGATGCGTTCCGGGTCGGCGTTGGCCGTCAGCTCCGGCGGGTGCACGTCCAGGTGCAGATGGACGTCCGTGCGGGTGTGGTTGCCGGAGCCCGAGGTGATGCCGCCGCGGGCCGAGGAGACCATCTGGGCCTCCTTGAGGACGCCCGAGAGATACGGCCAGACCTCGAAGCGGCGGCGGCGCAGCGGGACCACGCCGTTGTCCAGCCGGGACAGGTCGAGCAGGGTCTCCACCAGGCGGCCCAGGCGTTCGGTCTGCTTCAGGGCCGTACGCATCGTCTCGGGGTCGGCCCGCGTGACGCCGTCGACGATGTTCTCCAGGACCGCGCGCAGGCCGGCGATGGGGGTGCGCAGCTCGTGCGAGACGTTCGCCACCAGCTCCTTGCGCTGGCGGTCCTGGGCCTCCAGCTCGTCGGCCATGAGATTGATCGTGTGGGCGAGGTCGCCCAGCTCGTCCCGGCGGTTCTCGCTGACCCGGCGGGTGTAGTCGCCGCGCGAGATGGACCGGGCGACCGCGTTCATCTCGTCCAGGGGGGCGGTGAGCGAATGGGCCACGAACTGCGTAATCAGGAGTGTGGCGATCATCGAGAACACCGTGATGAAGCGCAGCTCCGTCTTGGTGTGCACCGCGATCATCGACAGACCGGTCGTGATCAGGACCGAGATGACGACGAGCGCGCCGAGCTTGGTCTTGATCGAGAAGGGGCGCACACCGCCGAGCGGGCCCGCGCCCTTCCGTGACTGCGCGCCACCGAGGTTCCGGTTCCGGTGCCTCGGGTCACCGAGTCCGCTCATCACGCCACCAGCCCCCTGTGCCTACGTGCCTACGTGCCTGTGTACGCCCCGCGCACGCGGTCGGCGGGCACGGGGTCAGGGATTCGGGGTCTCCAGGGCGTACCCCACACCGTGCACCGTGCGGATCCGCTCCGCGCCGATCTTCCGCCGCAGCGCCTTGATGTGGCTGTCCACGGTCCGCGTCCCGGACGCGTCCGCCCAGTCCCACACCTCGGCGAGCAGCTGCTCGCGCGAGAGTACGGCACGCGGGGTGTTCGCGAGACATACGAGGAGATCGAACTCGGTGGGCGTGAGGTGCACGTCCTCGCTGCGCACCCGGACGCGGCGCTGCGCGTGGTCGATCTCCAGCTCGCCGAGGCGCAGGATGCCCGAGCGCGGGGTGGTGGCGGCCAGCGCGGCACGCTCCACCCGGCGCAGCAGGACGTGCACGCGGGCGGCCAGCTCACGCATGGAGAACGGCTTGGTCATGTAGTCGTCGGCGCCGACACCGAGCCCGACCAGCATGTCCGTCTCGTCGTCCCGGGCGGTGAGCATCAGCACGGGGACGGGCCGCTGGGCCTGGACGCGCCTGCACACCTCCAGGCCGTCGAAGCCGGGCAGCATGATGTCGAGGATCAGCAGATCGGGCTGCCAGGCCTCCGCGGTGTCCACCGCGGCCGGGCCGTCGGACGCGGTCTGCACGACGAAACCCTCGGCGCGCAGGCGGGCCGCGATGGCGTCGACGATCGTCGGGTCGTCCTCGACCACGAGCACCCTGCGCTGTGCGCCCGGCGTCGCTGTGGTGCCGCTGTGGGTGGTGTGTGTCTGCTCCATCGCCCGCCCCTGTGTTGCTTTCCGGAATCCGTGGGGTGATCCCTTGACTACGCATGGCTGCGCATGACTGCGATTGACGCTTGAATGATCGGCGTCAGGCAAGCAGGGTACGGGCAGTCACCGCACCAGGGCTATCCAGGTCGGACCGCGAGGTGCACCACGTCCGGAACTCCTCGGGCAACCGGGATCTCTTCGGTACGCACCTGCTGGAACCCGGCATTCCCCAAGGTTTCCTCGAATTCCGCAGATGGCCGGGCGGACCACACGGCAAGCACCCCACCAGGGCTCAACACCCTTGCGCAGCTTGCGAGTCCGATCGGCGAGTAGAGGTTCCCGTTGGCCTCGGAGACGGTCCAGTCGGGCCCGTTGTCGATGTCCAGGCAGAGCGCGTCGAACGTGGCGGATGTCTCATTGACGTACTCGACGAGATCGGCTTCGACGATCTCCGTACGGGGGTCCGCGAGGGCTCCGGCGGACACCTCGGCCAGGGGGCCCGCGCGGTGCCAGTCGATGACGGAGGGTTCGCGTTCGACAACTGTGATCGGACCCCAGCGCGGATCCGCGGCGGCGTGTGCCAGCGAGAAGCCGACGCCGAGACCTCCGATGAGCACACGTGGCCGAGAACGACCGCCCAGGGTGTCGAGGGCGGCGTCGACCAGCAGCCGTTCCGAACGGCCGTCCGAGGTGTCCATCAGGAAGCAGCCGTTGGCGATGATCTGCAGCAGGTCTCCGTGCCGTCGCAGCACTACCTCGCCGTAGGGGCCCTCGCGCCGGTCGATGACTTCGGGTTCGTCGGTGATGGGCATACGCCCATCCTTACGTGTCCGTGGCGGGCGGGCGGCCGAGTTCCGGCGGACCGGCCCGGGGTTCAGAGCGCCAGGCCGTGGCCGTACGGGAAGACCGGGTCCTCGGTGTCGTTGGGGACGTCCGGGCGGGACGCCTCCACCGCCGCCATGGAACGCGGCAGTTCGAAGGGGAGCCGGCCCTCGGCGCGGGCCCGGCCGAAGGCGACGTCGAGCAGGGCCGCGTCCGAGGCCCCGTAGTCGGCGACGAGCGCGGCGGCCTTCGCGGCGATCTCCGGGAGGACGGCGGGCCGCTCCAGGTTGACGCAGACCAGCGTGGGCACCGCCGCCAGCAGGCCCAGGATCTCCTTGAGCCGCTCCTCGCCGAAGGCCAGTGACCCGGAGTGGAAGAACGACTCGAAGAAACCCGGCCGTTCCTCGTACGGCGTCCGCAGCCGCAGTACGGCCACGTCCGCGTCGGCCGGATCGGCCACCACGTTGCCGTACAGGGACGCCGTCTGCGCGCCCACGCCCTCGACGTACAGGTTGGGGCGGTCGGTGAGCGGGAGGAGGGAGTGGTTGGTGAGGACGGTGAGCGAGCGGCGCTGGGCGGTGTCGCCGAGGGTGGTGAACTCGGCTGCGCCGACGGTCTCCTCGGCGCGGTCCGGGTCGACGTACCGCCGCTCGAAGAGGCCGAGGACGAACTTCTCGCGCAGCAGACGGCGTACGGAGGCGTCGAGCCGCTCCTCGGAGATCCGGCCGGAGCGGATCAGTTCGACGATCACCTCGGGGCACTGTTCGCCGCCGAACTGGTCGGCGCCCGCGTCCAGGGCCTTGGCGGCGCGTTCGGTGACGGTGAGGTGTTCGACGCCCCAGGCGCGGGCCTCGTGCGGCTCGCCGCCGATGGGGGCGTCGTCGAGGAGGCCCCAGTCGGTGCAGACGATGCCGTCGAAGCCGAGGCGTTCGCGCAGCAGGCCGGTGAGGACGTCCCGGTTGAAGCCGAAGCCGACCTCCTCCCAGCCGTCCACGCCGATCGGTTGGCCGTAGTACGGCATCATCTGCGAGCAGCCGGCCTCGACGGCGGCCCGGAAGGGCGCGAGGTGGTACTCGTGCATCCCGCCCGGATAGATCTGTTCCTTGCCGTGCGGGAAGTGCGGGTCCTCGCCGTCCCGTTGCGGGCCGCCGCCGGGGAAGTGCTTGACCATGGCGGCGACCGAGCGCGGTCCGAGCCGGGGTCCCTGCAGACCGCGTACGTACGCCCGGACCAGGGCGCTCGTGACCTCGGCGGACGAGCCGAAGGTGCCGGACTGGCGGGACCAGCGGGGCTCGGTGGCGAGGTCGATCTGCGGGTGCAGGGCGACCCGGAAGCCGACGGAGAGGTATTCGCGGCGGACCGTGTCGCCGAACCTCTCCACCAGCTCCGGTTCGCCGATCGCGGCCAGGCCCAGGGGTTCGGGCCAGGCCGAGAAGGCGCCGGAGTTGAAGGAGGCGCCCGGGTTGTCGGTGAACGCGTGGCGCGGGTCGGTGGAGAGCGTGACCGGGATGCCCAGCCGGGTGTCCGCCGCGAGCGCCTGGAGCCGGTTGACCCACTCCGCCGTCTCCCGGACCCCGTACCGGCCCAGGAGGTTGAAGTGGGTCAGATGACCGTCCGCGACCAGTTCGGTGGTGCCGTGCCGCAGGAACGGTCCGTCGGCGGCCTCGGCCAGGGACCCGTCGGCGTTCATGGTCAGCATCGCGTGGAAGAGCTGACCCGCCTTCTCCGCGAGGGTCATCCGGGACAGCAGGTCTTCCACGCGCTGGTCGACGGGGCGGTTCGGGTCGCGGTACGGGAGCATGCGGTTCCTTGTACGGGGCCGGGAGGCCGGTTCGAGGGTCCGGGAGGCCGGTGGAGGGCTACTTGACCGAGCGGACGAACTGGACGGCGAGGGCGCCCGCGATCGAGGCGACCGCGCCGAAGAGGAACAGGGCGTTGTAGTTGGAGCCGCTGCCGCCGACGGCCAGCAGGACCGGGGCGATGATCGGGACGAGGGACTGGGGGAGGGCGTTGCCGATGTTGAGGACGCCCATGTCCTTGGCGGACTCCTCCGGGTTGGGCAGCACGGCTGCGGCCAGCGCCATGTCGACCGAGAGATAGAGCCCCTCGGCGAAGCCGAAGACGACCATGGCGAGGAGATACATCCCGAAGGTCTGCGAGGTCGCCACCAGCGCGAGCCCGACCGCCATCCCCAGCGAGGAGCCGAGGACGTACGGCTTGCGGCGGCCCGAGCGGTCGGAGAGCTGGCCGCCCGCGATCGAGCCGACGACGGTCGCGGCGACCAACACGAGGGTGCCGAGGAAGAACTTGTCGGTGACCTCGTTCCCGTCGTAGCCCATGCGGTCCATCAGGAAGTAGACGGAGTAGCTGGTCACGCAGGCGGCGCCGGTGAAGACCAGGAAGCGGCCGACGAAGTTCCACATGAAGTCGGGGTGCCGGCGCGGATTCACCCAGAAGCTGCGCAGGAACTCCTTGACGCTGTACGGCTGGAACGCGCCGACGCGCGCCGGGCGGTCGCGGTCCTTGATGATCACGGCGAGAAGGCCGACGGAGGCCAGGCCGATCAGCCCGGGCACGAGGAACGCGAGGAAGAGCGAGCCGCTGAAGAGCTGGGCGAGTCCGGCTCCGGCGACCAGCGACAGCGACAGGGTCATGCCGACGATGCCGGAGACCCGGGCCCGCTGCCGGTCCGGGACCAGGTCCGGTACGCAGGAGGTGAGCGCGGCGAGGGTGGCGTTGATGCCGAGCTGCGCCAGCGCCCAGCCGAGCATCAGGGTGAGGACACTGCCGCCGAGGGCGACCACCAGCAGACCGGCGAGCCCGACGGTCATGCCGCCGAGCAGCCAGGGGCGGCGCCGGCCGAAACGGCTGGTCGTACGGTCGGAGAGGGCGCCGAAGACCGGGTTGCCGAGCATCGCGAGCAGGGCGCCGACGGAGAGCACCTGGCCGAGGGCCGCGCCCCGGCTCGCCTCCGGGACGATCTGGTTCACGCGCAGGGCGAGGGTGACGATGACCGGGGTGAGGACCGCGAGATAGGTGCCGAACTGGGCCAGGGCGAGGCCGAGTACGAGGCTCGCGGGGGCGTTCTCGATCTGTTCGGGGCGCTCGGGGGACGGGGCGGTGGCCTTGCCGAGCGGGGCGGCGTCCGGGGTGACGGCCATGGGCTCTCCTGGGGGACGAGGGCGGCTTCGTTGCCGCGCAGGCTCGTTCAGGGAAGCAGCAAAACCGAGTGGGTACTAGGTTTTGGACAAGTGGCCACAATCACGCCGCACATGGCTTGAAAGAAGGGGGTGGTTGACTCGTGTAACCGCCGGTCCGCAGGGGCCTTCGAGGCCGCGTCGCGGGGGCTATGGTGGCGGGCATGGTGCAGAACCGGAGGTCGGAAGGGTCCGGCGCGCGTGGCTCGTACGCCGTCGGGGACGAGCGGCGGCTGCGGATTCTCGACGCGGCCGTCGAGCACTTCGCCCAGCGGGGGTTCCACGCCTCCTCGCTCGCCCGGATCGCCAAGGACGTCGGCATCACCCAGGGCGGGCTGCTGCACCACTTCCGCAGCAAGGAGGACCTGCTCGTCCAGGTGCTGGAGCGCATAGACGAGACCGACCGGGACCGCTTCTTCTCCCAGGAGTTCGCGTCGACGGCCCAGATGTTCGCGGCGCTCGTGAGACTCGCCGAGTACAACGGCGCGAGGCTGGGCCGCACCCGGATGTTCAACGTCCTGGCCGCCGAGGCGGGCGACCCCGGGCATCCCGCCCACGCGTACTTCGTCAGGCGGTACGCCGAGGTGGTGGACACCGTGGCCGGGGTGCTGCGGCACGGCGTGGACGCCGGTGAACTGCGGGCCGACACGGATGTCGTCGCCGTCGCGCAGGAGTTGGCGGCGGTGATGGACGGGCTGCAGATCCAGTGGGTGCTGGATCCGAAGGGGTTCGACATGACGGGCCGGTTCCGGGCGTATCTGGAACGGGTGGCTCGGGGGATCGGGGTGGAGGGGGCGCAGGGGATGTAGGGGGCGTCGGGCCGCGGAGGCGCCGGGTGCTCGTCGGCTGTCGGGTTGCTGTGAATCGCGTCGTGGGTGGCAGGGGTCACAGACAAGGGCGTACCGGGGCGTCGAGGGTGGGGTGAACCGGAAGGAGCGCCTCACCTTGGACGCCGCCGAGAGCGTGGACGCCGTCGAGACCGTGGACGGTGCGGGGCCCGTGGACATCGCGGGGCCCCCGGCCGCCAGCGTCCCGGCACCCGTCCTCGACGGCATGCCGCGGCAGCCGGGTGCGGCGCCCGCGCGGGTGGCGACACCCGAACCGGAACCGGCACCCGAACCGGCACCCGAACCGGCACCCGAACCGGCACCCGAACCGGAACCCGAACCGGAACCGGCACTGGAACCGGCACCGGAACCGGCACCGGAGTTGGCGCCGGAAGCGCAAGCGGAGCGGCCGGAGCGGGAGTTCGCGGGGCTCGAAGGCGGCGCGTCCGCCCGGCGTACGCGCTCCCCGATCCCGCGCCCCTGGCGGCTGCTCCCCACCCCCACCGGGACGCCCTTCACCTTCTTCTACGCCACCGTCCTGGTGGTCACCTCGCTGATCGCCGAGTACGCCGATCCGGCCCTGGTGCACGCGCTGCACCAGGGCTCAAGTACGGATGTGGCGCACCTGGTCGGGACCCCCGCGCTCGTGCTGCTCGCGAGCGCGCTGTGGGTCGCGGGCGGGGTCGGATCGCCGTACGCCCTCGGTCTGCTGCTGGTGCTGACCGCGCTGGAACGCCGGATCGGTGGTCGGCGCACGGCCGGGGTCTTCCTGCTGGGGCATGTCCTCGCCACGCTCGCGACCGAGATCCCGGTGGGCCTCGCCGTCCTGGCGGGACATCTCCCCGACAGCTCCCTCCACCGCCTCGACTACGGCATCAGCTTCGGGGTGGCGGCCAGTGTGGGTGCCCTGGCCGGACTGCTGTCGCCGTGGCTGCGGTGGCCGATCCTGCTGGGGTTCGGCGGCATGCTGGTGGACGACCTGATCGCGTTCACGGACCCGATGGCGAACTGGGGCCATCTGCTGTCCCTGGCGATCGGGGTGGCGACCTGGCCGGTGGTGCGGCGCTGGCGGCGGGCGGAGCGGGCCGGTCCGGCCGTCGGCCCCGGGCGGGGTCGGACGGCCACGACCGCCGTGTAGCCGCCGGCTCGCCTCGGGCCGCTCACGACCGCCCCGTGGACCTCGCGCTCGTCAGTGGTGCCTCCACCCTCCACCCCAGTGACTCGTACAGCGCCCGGCCGTCCGGTGTTCCGCCCAGGACGCCGATCTCCGCGCCCCGGGCGAGCGCGGAGCGGGTGAGGGTGTGCATGACGAGGGTGCCGAGGCCGCGGCGGCGGTGGTCCGGGGACGTCTCCATCTGGTCGACGACGGCGGTGGTGCCGGTGGGGGCGATCTGGCCGCGTGCGGCGAAGGAGCCGTCCGGCGCGGCGATCATCACCCGGGTCACGCCACCGGACGACCAGGTGCGGAGCCGGTAGCCGTCGGGGACGGGGAGGGGAGTGGCGGCGGGGGACCCGTGCGTTCCCAGGCGGGTCGACATCAGGCAGCCCGGTTCGGGGTCCACCCACCAGCCCTCGCCCAGCCAGGGCGTCACCCTCGACGGCTCCGCGAAGACCTTGAGCCAGACCCCGGTCCCGGTGACGGCGTCCGCGACCTTCCGGACCGTCGTCTCCTCCACCTGGTCGCCGGTCGCGGAGAGGACGTGGCGGGTGACGTGCTGGGCCATGCCCATGTCGATCGTGCGGCCCCACGGCTCGACCACCGGGGGCGCGGCACCGCGTGAGAGCACCCATCCGTCGACCCAGGCCCGTACCAGTCCGTCCACCACGACCTCCGCGTATGTAATGGGTGTGGGTGGATGGAGGGTATTACGTCGGGGTGGGGTGGCGCGACCCCGGTCGGGCGGGGCGCGTGATCGCCCACAGCGAACGCCCCGCCCCTCGGGGAACATTCCTCGGCTCATGTGCATTGAGTCGGCATAGCTCAACTTGACTGCCTAGGGAGAGATCATGGCATCGACGTCCGCACCGCTCACCCTGCCCGTGCTGCCGCTCGACGAAGAGGTCGTGCTGCCGGGAATGGTGGTGCCGTTGGACCTCAATGACACGGATGTACGGGCCGCGGTGGAGGCCGCGCAGGCGGCTTCCCGGGCCGAGCCCGGGAAGCCGAAGGTCCTGCTGGTGCCGCGGATCGACGGGGCGTACGCGAGCACGGGTGTGCTCGGGACCGTCGAGCAGGTCGGACGGCTGGCGGACGGAGACCCCGGCGCGCTCATCCGCGCGCGGGGACGCGTACGGATCGGGGCCGGGACCACCGGGCCCGGTGCCGCGCTGTGGGTCGAGGGGACCCGGATCGACGACAGCGTGCCGGAGCCGCTGCCCGGACAGGTGACCGAACTCGTCAAGGAGTACAAGGCACTCGCCACCAGCTGGCTGCGCAAGCGCGGAGCCTGGCAGGTCGTGGACCGGGTGCAGGCGATCGACGACGTCTCCGCGCTCGCCGACAACTCCGGCTACTCGCCCTTCCTCACCGTCGAGCAGAAGATCCGGCTCCTGGAGACCGAGGACCCGATCGCCCGGCTGAAGCTCGCCACCCAGCAGCTGCGCGACCACCTCGCCGAGCAGGACGTCGCGGAGACCATCGCCAAGGACGTCCAGGAGGGCGTCGAGAAGCAGCAGCGCGAGTTCCTGCTGCGGCGGCAGCTCGAAGCCGTCCGCAAGGAACTGCGTGAACTCAACGGCGAGCAGGACGGCGAGGAGTCCGACGACTACCGGGCCCGCGTCGAGGCCGCCGATCTGCCGGAGACGGTACGGGAGGCCGCGCTCAAGGAGGTCGACAAGCTGGAGCGGTCCAGCGACCAGTCGCCCGAGGGCGGCTGGATCCGGACCTGGCTCGACACCGTGCTCGAACTGCCCTGGAACGAGCGGACCCAGGACGAGTACGACATCCGCGGCGCGAAGCGGGTGCTGGACGCCGAGCACGCCGGGCTGGAGGACGTGAAGGAGCGCATCACCGAGTATCTGGCCGTCAGGAAGCGGCGCGCGGACCGGGGACTGGGTGTCGTCGGCGGGCGGCGCGGCGGTGCCGTGCTCGCGCTCGTCGGGCCGCCCGGTGTCGGCAAGACCAGCCTCGGCG
This sequence comes from Streptomyces phaeolivaceus, assembly GCF_009184865.1. Lineage (NCBI taxonomy): Bacteria > Bacillati > Actinomycetota > Actinomycetes > Kitasatosporales > Streptomycetaceae > Streptomyces > Streptomyces phaeolivaceus. The sequence continues at coordinate 7,237,429 of NZ_CP045096.1, forward strand.
AGTCCGTGGCGCACGCGATGGGCAGGAAGTTCGTCCGGGTCGCGCTCGGCGGGGTGCGCGACGAGGCGGAGATCCGCGGGCACCGGCGTACGTATGTCGGGGCGCTCCCCGGACGGATCGTCCGCGCCATCAAGGAAGCCGGGTCCATGAACCCCGTCGTGCTCCTCGACGAGATCGACAAGGTGGGCTCCGACTTCCGGGGCGACCCGGCCGCCGCGCTGCTCGAAGTCCTCGACCCGGCGCAGAACCACACCTTCCGGGACCACTACCTGGAAGTGGAGTTGGACCTCAGCGACGTCGTCTTCCTCGCCACGGCCAATGTGCTGGAGGCGATCCCCGAGGCGCTGCTCGACCGGATGGAACTGGTCCGGCTGGACGGCTACACCGAGGACGAGAAGGTCGTCATCGCCCGCGACCACCTGCTGCCCCGGCAGCTGGAGCGGGCCGGGCTCGGCGCCGACGAGGTCGTCCTCGACGAGAGCGCGCTGCGCAAGCTGGCCGGTGAGTACACCCGCGAGGCGGGCGTACGGAACCTGGAGCGGTCCGTGGCGAGGCTGCTGCGCAAGGTCGCGGCCCAGCACGAACTGGGGCAGCGGGAGCTGCCGTTCACCGTCACCGACGGGGATCTGCGCGGGCTCATCGGCCGCCCCCACCATGTGCCCGAGTCGGCCCAGGACCCGGCGGAGCGGCGTACGGCGGTGCCGGGTGTCGCGACCGGGCTCGCGGTCACCGGCGCGGGCGGTGACGTGCTGTACGTCGAGGCGTCGCTCGCCGATCCGGAGACGGGCGCGGCGGGGCTGACGCTCACCGGTCAGCTGGGTGACGTGATGAAGGAGTCCGCGCAGATCGCGCTCTCCTTCCTGCGCGCGCACGGCGCGGAGCTGGAGCTGCCGGTCGCCGACCTCAAGGACCGGGGCGCGCACATCCACTTCCCGGCGGGCGCGGTCCCGAAGGACGGACCGAGCGCCGGTGTCACCATGACGACGGCCCTCGCCTCGCTGCTGTCCGGGCGGCTCGTGCGGACGGATGTGGCGATGACGGGGGAGGTGTCGCTGACCGGGCGGGTGCTGCCGATCGGTGGTGTCAAGCAGAAGCTGCTCGCGGCGCATCGGGCCGGTGTCACCACGGTCATCATCCCCAAGCGGAACGAGGCCGACCTCGACGACGTCCCCGCCGAGGTCCTCGACAAGCTCGACGTCCACGCCGTCACCGATGTCCGGCAGGTGCTGGAGCTGGCGCTCGCGCCGGCGGAGGTGGGGGTGCCTCTGGCTGCCTGACGGGTGGGGTGCGTTGTCGGGTGCGGGTCCGGTGGGGCTTCTCGCGCAGTTCCCCGCGCCCCTGAAAAGCAGGGGCTGCGCCCCTGCTTTTCAGGCAAGGCCGTGAAGTTAGGGCTTTGGGAGCGTTGGCAAGTGCGCTCTGGTTCTATGGCTTCTTGGAACGTGGGAAGCGGAGCCCCGGTAGAACTGGCAGTCGACCAAGACAGCCGTTCACAGGACCGGAGGCTCCGCTGTCCGATCAGTGTGTCATCACGCGGGAAATCACGGTAGCCAAGGGCGTGTTCGCCCCGGGGCATCTGGGGGAACTCACCCGGATCATCCCGTTCGAGATGGTCGATGCGGTCCTTGCCGAGACCGGTGCTGTCCAGCAACGGCTGCGGAAGATTCCCGCCCGGGTGGTGGTCTACCTGCTGCTGGCCGCGGCCCTGTTCGAGGACTGCGGCTACCTGGCCGTCTGGCGCAGGCTCACCGCCGCGCTGGAGACGATACCGGTCGTGAAGATCACCGGCGCGGGGCTCTGGGACGCCCGCAGGCGTCTGGGCGTGCGGCCCATGCGGGCCCTGTTCGATCTGCTGCGCGGGCCGGCCACGGTGATCCGCACCCGCGGCGCCCGCTTCAAGGGCCTGCTGGCCGTTGCGATCGACGGCACCTACCTCGACGTTCCCGACAGCCCGCCGCACCGGGCCCGTCTGGGCAAGGGGTCCAACCGGTTCGGAACTGCCGGCTACCCGCAGATCTGCCTGACCGCGCTGGTGGCCTGTGGCACCCGGGCGATCCTGGATGCCGCCTTCGGACCGCGCTCCCAGGGAGAGACCGGACACGGCAGGCGGCTCATGCGCTCCCTGCACGCCGGAATGATCGTCCTGCTGGACCGGGGCTTTTCGGGCAACGCGTTCCTGACAGCCGTCGCCGCCACCGAAGCCTCCTTCCTCGCACGCATCACTGCCACCCGCAAACCTCCCGTCCTGGCCCGCTTCGGCGACGGCTCCCACCTCTCCCGCTTCGGCGCCCTCGAGGTCCGCATCATCGAATGCGAGATCACCGTCACCACCAGCCAGGGCCGCCGCACCGGGCTCTACCGGCTGGCCACCAACCTCCTGGACCACCACCGCTACCCGGCATCCGACCTGGTCAGTCTGTATCACGAGCGGTGGGAAGTGGAGTCCGCCTACTTCGCGATCAAGAAAACGATGCTGGGCCGGCGGGTCCTGCGCTCCACCACTCCGCCCGGCATCGCCCAGGAGGTCTACGCCCTGCTGAGCGCCTACCAGGCCCTGCGGATCGCTATCGCCGACGCCACCGGGGCCACACCCGGAACAGACCCGGACCGGGCCAGCTTCAGCGTTGCCCTGCGATGCGCCCGCGACCAGATCGTCCAGGCCGCGGGCATCATCGCCGGCACCACGATCGACCTCGTCGGGACGATCGGCCGAACCGTCCTGGAACACCTCATGCCCGCCCGCCGCCTCCGCATCAGCCCCCGCGCAGTGAAACGACCCCTGTCCCGATACGCCTACAAAAGCCTCAATATCGACCGACGCACCTACACAGCCACCCTCAGCATCAACATCTTGACGCCGACGATCAGCCCATAACTTCACGGCCTTGGCTTTTCAGGCCCACCGCCGGTCGCCTTTCAGAGCCGCGGGGGCCTGGTTCTTTCAGGGGCGCGGGGAACTGCGCGATCAGCCCCCACCGGACCCGCGGGCGACCCGGACGGTGTCCACCCCCCACCTGCGAAATACTGACCCGCAGGTACCCGGAATCGGAATCAGGAGCGCTGACGTGCAGGACGAGGGCGGAAACGGCGACGGCGGCGGGGGCGAGGCCGACCTGTCGGCGGGCGGGATGGACCAGGCGTACCTCGCGCTGGAGCGGGAGTTGACGGTCCTGCTGCGGCGGGCCCGCGCCAAGTCCGGGGAGATGGCCCGCGCGGTCCACCCGGACCTGGAGTCCGCCGCCTACGGCCTCCTCGCCCGCCTCGACGAGGCCGGCCGGCTGCGCGCCACCGAACTCGCCGCCTACATCGGCGTCGGCAAGGCCACCATGTCCCGTCAGCTACGCGCCCTGGAACACCTCGGCCTCATCGCCCGTGAACCCGATCCCGCCGACGGCCGGGCCTGGCTCGTCCACCTCACGGACGAGGGCCGGGCCCGCTTCCGCGCGGTCCGGGACGCCCGCCGGGTCGCGTACGTACGGCAGCTCGCGGGCTGGGACCGGGACGAGGTGGCCCAACTGGCCCAGCTGCTGCACCAGTTGAACCGTGGTGTGGAGGGCTGACTAGGGCCTGTCGTCAAATTCCCGTCGTCGCCCGGAGGCCGACGGGAATTTGGCGACAGGCCCTAGAACTCCACGAACACCGCGCTCGCGTCGTCGTGCGTCTTGGCGCGGCGCAGGAACGCCCGGTCCGTGTCGGTGACTTCGAGTTCCCGCACCCGCTGCACCAGGCCCCGCGTCCCCGACTTGCGGGTGAAGGTGAGGCAGTCGGTCCAGTCGCCCTCGTGGAACATCTCCGTCCAGCGGCCCGCGCCGTCCGTCAACGCGAGGAGCGTGCGGACCTCCTCGCGGGGGACGGTTCCGGTCACCGCGCGGACGGCGACGGCGGGATCCGCCGCGGCCGTCCAGAAACCGCCCTCCCTGTTGCGGAGCACCGAGTCGACATGCGCGGCCGTCGCCAGGGCGGAGCGGGGGAGCAGCGAGAGACGGTCGTCGAGCACGGCCGTCACGGTGCCGTCCGGCCGCTCGAACAGCAGCGCGGAGTCCGACAACACCAGGTACTCCACGGTCGTCGGGGACCAGCGGGCGACAACCACTGTGGCCTGTGGGGTTCTCGGGTGAGAAAGGTCACAGGTTTGCGTATGGGCTCGGGCGGTACGAGAAATGGCCTGTGAGAGCACGTCGGACAACGGCGAATCCCACTCCGAAACGGACAGTTCGGTCAGGGAGCCGCCGAGGCGGGAAGTGAACCATGCGACCGAATGTCGACAGCCGTAGCCGTCGGGCGGCGGGGTCACTCCGTCGAGGACCACGAGGGCACCGCCCTGTCCCCCCGCGGGCAGGGCCACCGCCGCGAAGTCCTCGTTGGGGTGGAAGGGGTTGCCGGGCTCCGAGGCGAGTTCCGTGCGCATTCGGCCAGTCTGCACGAGCCCTCCACGAGATCCGGGAAAGGCCGACAATGGTCGCCGTACGCCCCGGACCCTCCAGGCGGGGCGCCGGGTTTGGCATGGAATGATCGTGAGCGGTGAAGCGCGGCGGCGAATACTGTCAAAGCGCGTCGCCGACGTCCAACCGGCCCGCGGCAGAGGGCATCGGCACGAGCCGGAGGAACTTGCCCGCCAACTCCCCGGCGATGTTCACTCCTTCGGGTGGCGGGACTGATGATGCGGGACCGCCGCCCACCGGCACTGGGAGGGTCGGGAGCCGTACCGGGGGGACGGCTGTGCACGACATACGACTTTCGACCGACGGCTTTCGACCGGTCGACGGATCGTCACCCCGGCCCATGGGTACACGAGTCAGGAATGCGAGCACCGGTGCAGAAGACGCGGCCTCGGCGCGCAGGCAAGCAGGCAGCCTCGAAGGCCTCGGCGGCCTCTCCGAACCAGGGGGGGACGGCCAGGGCCGAGGCTCCCGCCGTCGGCACCGGGCGGAAGGCGCACGTACGCAACCGGCTCATCGTCGCCGTGGCCGTGGTCGCCGCCGCCATAGCGGGTGCCGGGGCGCCCTCGATCCTCGCCGCCTCCGAGCAACTGCGCGACACCCAGAGCCTGGTCACCCTCGCCGAACAGACGCAGGAGGCGCTCACGCTGGCGCACGCGCTGGCGGACGAGCGTGACGAGGTCACCGCCTACATCGCCGCCGGGCGGCCCAAGGCGGCCGAGCCCAGCAAGCAGCGCAGCGACCGCGTCGACACCCAGGTCGAGGAGTTGAGCGCGGACACCGACACCTCCGCCGGGCTGCGGGAGACCATCGAGAGCGCGGAGTCCATCGCCGGCATCCGTCAGGCGGCGCTCTCCGGGAAGAGCACCGCCCTGGAGGCGCACACGGCGTACACCACCGTCGTCACCGAACTCCACGCCCTCGCCGAGGAACTCGCCGCCGAACTGCCGCCGCGCGCGGGCGGCGGCGCCTACGCCCTCGCCGAACTCGACACCGCCGTCCAGCAGGCCGCCGCCGCCCGGGGGCTGCTCGTCGCCGCGCTCAGCGTCCCGACGACCACCCGGACCGTCGTCGACCCCGTCACCGGGCTGCCCACCACCACGACCGGCGCCTCGGAGGCCGACGCGAAGCAGCGCGACGCCCTCACCGCCGTCGCCCAGCAGGCCCGGGTCCGCTCCGACGCCGCGCTCGCCCACTTCCGCGAGACCGCGCCCGCCGCCGGACGCTCCTCGTACGACGCCACGGTCACCGGCCCCGAGGCCGGCACCGCCGAGAAGTATCTGACGGACCTCACCGACCAGCCGACGCTCTCCGCGAGCGAGGCGGGCACCAGCGCCAAGAAGGTGGGCGCGGCGCTCTCCGCCCGGGTGGACCTGATGCGCGGCGCCGAGTCCTCCCTCTACGACCGGCGCACCAAGGACCTCGCCCAGCTCCGCGACGAGGACGTCACCGCGCTGGAGATCCGGATCGCCGTCCTCGGCGCCCTGATGCTCCTCGCCGTCGGTGTCGCCACCGGCATGGCCCGCTCCCTCACCCGCCCGCTCGCCGTGCTGCGCATCGGCTCCGCACGGGTGGCGGGCGACCCGGCCGACGAGGAACCGGTCAAGTTCACGGGCCGTAACGACGAGTTCGCCCAGGTCGTACGCTCCGTCAACGCGCTCCACGCGCACGCCCTCGCACTGCACGAGCGGCTCGCGCCCCTGGAGGGCGACCGCAAGCACCTCATCGGCCAGCGCCAGACCATGGCCGACGACCGCGACCGGCTGCGCGCCGAACTCGCCGAGGCCACCGCGCATCTGACGAAGGTCCAGCACAGCGTTCACGCCACCTTCGTCAACCTGGCGCTGCGCACCCTCGGCCTCGTCGAGCGGCAGCTCGCCGTCATCGAGTCCCTGGAGGAGCGCGAGCAGGACCCGGACCGGCTCGCCACGCTCTTCAAGCTCGACCACTTCGCGACCGTCATGCGCCGCCACAGCGAGAACCTCCTCGTGCTGGCCGGTCACGAGCACATCCAGCACCACGCCGGACCCGTCCCGCTCGTGGACGTCGTCCGCGCCGCGGTCAGCGAGATCGAGCGCTACGAACGCGTCCGCATCGCCGCGCTGCCGCCGGGCGCGCATGTCGCCGGGTTCGCCGCCGACGACCTCAGCCACCTCCTGGCCGAACTGATGGAGAACGGCACGTCGTTCTCGCCGCCGGAGATGTCCGTCGAGGTCTCCGGCTGGCTGATGGAGAACGGCGAGATCACCCTCTCCGTCCAGGACGGCGGCATCGGCGTCGCCCCCGACCGGCTCGCCCGGCTCAACTCCCGCCTCACCGACTTCGACCCCGAGGCGCCCTACGAGCAGGAGGACGGCGAGGGCCTCGGGCTCGGCCTGTACGTCGTGGCCCGCCTCGCCCACCGGCTCGGCACCCCCGTCCGGCTCCAGCCGCACGGCTCGGGCGGCACCGCCGCGGTCGTCGTCCTGCCCAAGGCACTGCTGGCCCCCACGCCCGCCGTGCCCGTGGGCACCCCCGTCTCCGTCACGTCCCAGCTCACGCTGCCGGGCGCCGACGCCGAGGCCAACTCGAACGTCCTGCCCGGCCGTTCCGTCGCCGTACGCGAGCCGGAAGGCGACGGCGACCCGCTCATCGAGGCGGCCGAGCGGGCACTGCTGGCGAGGGAGGCCGTGGGGACGGCCGCCGACGCCGCCGACGCGGTGGAGGCCGCCGGGACCGTCGTACCGGAAGACGACGAACCCGCGGCCGGTCCCGGAAACAGGGCCGAGTCCGTGTCCGAGACGACGATGGAGCTCTTCGCTCCGGTGGCCCCGGGGAAGGGCGCCGACGAGGACATCGCCGAGGAGGACATCGCCCACGAGGACGAGGACACCCCGTACGCGGGCCACCCCGACACCCATGAGCGTGCCGAGGCAGAGGAAGGGAACGCGGCGCGCACGGCGGAGGGGCCACGGGGCGAGGAGACCCCGCGGCTCACCGACAAGGGCCTGCCCAAGCGCACGCCCAGGATCACCGAGCCCACACCCATGCCGCCCAGGCCGCGCGCCGGGGGCGTGAACGCCGAGGAACTGCGCCGTAGGCTCGGCGGGTTCCACCAGGGGGCCAGCCAGGGGCGCCGCGACGTCGAGGCGGAGATCGCCGAGCAGTCGGGTGAGACACGGATGCCCCAGGCGCGTGAGCACGTGGCACATGAGTACCGAACAGAGGCAGTTGACACCACGGGGGGCACTTCCGAGGAGGAAAGCAGTTGACCGCGCCCATTACCTTCGGACTGAGCAGTGAAGCCCGCAACCTGCACTGGCTCCTGACCAACCTCGTCGAGGAGGTGCCGGGGCTGCTGTCGGTCGCGGTGGTCTCCTCCGACGGCCTGCTGCTGCTCTCCTCCGACCCCGGCAGAAACGCCGAGGCCCGCCAGGCCCGGGAAGAGCGGCCCCAGAGCCCCCGGGACTCCGCCGCCGACCTGGCCACCATCGTCTCCGGCATCGGCAGCCTCACCATCGGCGCCGCCAAGCTGATGGAGTTCGGCGGGGTCAAGCAGACGATGGTCGCGATGGACCACGGCAGCCTCTTCGTGATGTCGATCAGCGACGGCTCGCTGCTCGGGGTGCACGGCTCCCCGGACTGCGACATGAGCGTGGTGGCGTACCACATGGCGCTCTTCGTCGGCCGGGCCGGCCATGTCCTCACCCCGGAACTCCGCAGCGAGCTGCGCAAGTCCCTGGAGGCCGAGTCCCAGAAGGAGACCGAGGCCGCCGGGAGCCGTCGATGAGCGGCCCCGGGCAGGGCCGGGCGCGTGCCCCCGAGTCCGGTCCGGCGAAGCGGCCGGCCGGCCCGAAGGGCGCGAAGTCCGGGAAGGGCGCGGTGGGCGGGAAGAACGCGGCGGGCGGCAAGGGCACGCCCGGCGGGAGGGGCGCGAAGCGTCTCCCGGTGCGCGGCGGCGACCGCAAACCCGCCCGCGTACGCCCCTACTCGCTCACCGGCGGTCGCACCCGCTTCGGCCATGTCCTGCACATGGAGACCTTCGTCGCCGTACTCGAAGCCCCGGCGGAGCGGCGGGAGTTGCCTGGGGGTACCGCCCACATGTTTAGTTGTGGGGGAGGTTCACTCAACGCCAAGGTGATGCCCGAGATGCGGGCCATCGTCGAACTCTGCCACCGTATGCGGACGGTGGCGGAGATCGCCGCGCTGCTGAAGATGCCGCTCGGTGTGGTCCGCGTCCTCCTCAGCGATCTCGCGGACCAGGGAAAGATCCGTGTGTACGGAACAGGTCACGGACCGGGACAGCCGGACCGCGTTCTGCTGGAAAGGGTGCTGAGTGGACTCCGCCGTCTCTGACGCCGCCTCGGCCGGCGTCGACCCCGACGCCTCGGCCGGCGTCACCCCGGGCGTCAAGGACGACGCCCCCCGCGTCCATGTCGACGCGCACGCCCCTCGTCTCGACGCCGGCGCGCTCCGCGTCGACCCGGACGCCGCCCCTCCCGAGGCCGAGCCGGCGGAGGAGCCCGAGGAGGAGCTGAAACCCTGGCAGGCCGACCTCAGCCGGGCCCCCATCGCCACGAAGATCGTGGTGGCGGGCGGCTTCGGCGTCGGCAAGACCACCTTCGTCGGCGCGGTCTCCGAGATCACCCCGCTGCGCACCGAGGCCCTGATGACCGAGGCCAGCGCCGGCACGGACGACCTGTCCGCGACACCGGGCAAGCTGACCACCACGGTGGCCATGGACTACGGCCGCATCACCCTCGACGACGACCTCGTCCTGTACCTGTTCGGCACGCCCGGACAGGAGCGGTTCTGGTTCATGTGGGACGACATGGTGCGCGGCGCGATCGGCGCGGTCGTCCTCGCCGACACCCGCCGCCTCGGCGACTGCTTCCCCGCGCTCGACTACTTCGAGAGCTGTGGACTGCCGTACATCGTCGCGGTCAACGCCTTCGAGGGCAGTGTGCGCTACGACCCCGAGGACGTCCGGGACGCACTGACCGTGCCCAAGCATGTACCTGTCATCATCATGGACGCGCGCAAGCGGGCCTCCGCGATGGAGACCCTGCTGGCACTGTGCGGCCACGCGATATCCCTCAGCCCCGAGTAAGTCCCGCCAGCGGGACACCACGGACGAACCAGGAGACCTGTCCGGATGCGGAAGATACTCGTCGTCGGAGCCGGCCAGTCCGGGCTGCAGCTGGCCCTAGGACTCCAGTCGCACGGGTACGAGGTCACACTGATGTCCAATCGGACCCCGGACGAGATCCGCGCCGGCCGGATCATGTCCACCCAGTGCATGTTCGACTCGGCGCTGCGCCACGAACGCGACCTCGAACTGAACTTCTGGGAGAGCCAGGCCCCCAGGATCGAGGGCGTCGGCGTGTCCGTCGCCGGCCCGGACGGCGCGCGCGCCGTCGACTGGGTCGGCCGGCTGCGGGGGTACGCGCAGGCCGTGGACCAGCGGGTGAAGATGGCCGGCTGGCTGGAGACCTTCGCCCGGCGCGGTGGCCAGCTGGTCGTGCACGGCGCCGCGGTCTCCGACCTCGACTGGTTCTCCCGCGTCTACGACCTGGTGCTCGTCACCGCGGGCAAGGGCGAACTGGTCCGGATGTTCCCCCGCGACGCCGCCCGCTCACCCCACACCGAGCCACAGCGCGCGCTCGCCGCGGTCTACGTCCACGGACTGGGCCCGCGCCCCGAGCACCCGGAGTTCGACGCGGCCCGCTGCAACCTGCTGCCCGGCCTCGGCGAACTCATCGTCCAGCCGGTCCTGACCACCTCCGGCCACGCGGACGCCCTGTTCTGGCTGGGCCTGCCCGGCGGGCCGCTGGACGCCTTCGACGGCGTCCGGAACGCCGAGGAACAGCTCGCGCTGACCCTGGACCTCATGAAGCGGTACGTCCCCTGGGAGTACGCGCGCACCGCGGGCGTCGAGGTGACGGACCCCGGGGCGGCGCTCACCGGCCGCTACACCCCGGTCGTCCGGAACCCCGTCGGGCGGCTGCCCGGCGGTGGTCTGGCGCTGGGTGCCGGGGACGTCGTCGTGGCCAACGACCCGCTCACCGGGCAGGGCGCGAACTCCGCGACCAAGTGCGCGGCCGTCTATCTCGCCGCGATCCTCGACCACGGGGACGGGGAGTTCGACGAGGCGTGGATGCGGCGCACGTTCGAGCGGTTCTGGCGGATCGCGGGGCCGGTCACCAAGTGGACCAACACGATGTTGGCTCCGCCGGCCGAGCATGTGCTGGGGCTGGTCGGGGCCGCGGAGGGGTTGCCGGTGGTGGCGGATCGTTTTGCCAATGGGTTCGACGATCCGTCGGACTTCGAAAGCTATTTCTATGACGCGGAGAAGACGCGGGCCTATCTCGCGGAGGTGGCGGGGGGTTAGGGGCCGGGCGCCTATGGGGTGGGGTGCGGGGTTCGTCGGCGGGTGCGGGGTGGGTGCGGGTTCTCGCGCAGTTCCCCGCGCCCCTAAAAGACCAAAGACCAAAAGACCGGGGTGTCCTGCGGCTTCGACGGTGGGGCCTCGGCGGTGTCCTCCGATTTCCGCACGGCGGTCAACTGGGCCGGGGTCAGGGAGGCGAGGAGTTTTTCGATCTCGGCCAGGCGGTCGGACGCGGTGTCGTGCTGTCTCCGGTGCTGTTCGGTGAGGGTGAGTTGGCGGTCCAGGGCCGCGCGGGCCCTGCGGGCGAGGGTGTCGGTGTCCTGTTCGTCGCCGGTCAGGCGCTCGATCGTCTCGGCACGCTCCCGGGCGACCTGGCCGATCACATGGCCCTGCTCCAGCGCCCGGTACGGGTCGCGGGCCATCAGCAGCCCGACGTACGGGGAGAGCGCGGTGCTGCTGCTCTGGTACTGCTGCCGGGCCAGCCGCCCGGCCGCGCCCCGGCTGTCGTGGAGGGAGAGACGGGCCGTCGCGAGCCGGTGGTCGAGCCTGCTCACCTCGGCCCGTTGCCTGGTCAGCGCGGAGCCGGTCGCGGAGTACGCCTCCTTTGCCGACTCGGCCTCGTGGTGGAGCCGCCGCAGGTCGGTGAGCAGATCGGCCACCGAGCGGGTGCCGGGGGACGCCGGGGCCTCGGCCTCCGGGTCGCCGGCCGCCGGGGGCTTCGGCGCGGCGAGGGCGGGGGCGGGGGGTGTGCCGATCAGGGCGCCGGCCGTGAGGGCCGTGACCGCCGCCGTACCGACCAGGCGCAGAAGCCTTCCTGACACGTCATCACCTCCGGTGCGGGGGTGGGCCGTCCACCTCGCATCGGCAGGATGGGGGGAGTGCGGGGCGGGCGCGCGCCGGGTGGACCGTTCGGCGCCGGGGTGTCACTCGTCGGTGGGGCGCGGCCCCGAGGGCGGCGTGGCGGACTTGCCGCCGGGGGTGTCCGGGGTGCCGGGGCGGGCCGGAGCACCGGGCCTGGACCAGGGCCACCTCGGCCGGCGGCTCGGGTCCGCGTCGGGGGCGTACTCGTACTTCCACAGCTGGTGCATGAAGCCGCCCCGGCCGGCGTCGACCCGGCGGTAGACGAGCACGGTCGGGGGGCCGCCGGCCGCGTCGGGCACCGGGACCCGGTACGTCTTCGGGGGGTGCCCGGTGATGCCGAGCAGCACGGGCAGGACGCGCCCGTCCAGGGGGCCGCCCACGAAGGGGGTGTCTTGGCTCTTCACCGGACCAGTGTCACAGCACCGGCGTGGGTGTCACAGCAGGTGGCCGGCGTCGCCGACCACGGGCAGGACGCGGCGGGCCAGGGCGGCGACGGCGCCGTCCGGGGTCTCGACGGTCAGGGCGTGCCGGACGACGGCTGCGGTCTGCGGGTCGCGCCCGGCGGTCGCGGTGAGACAGGCGACGAACTGCTCGACGAGCCAGTCGCGCAGCTCGCCGACGTCAGGTCGCTTGCCCTCGTCGAGCCAGATGAGCGAGGCGGCCTCCACGGAGGTGATCCACATCCGCACGGTCATCCGCAGCGGGAGGCTCGGCTCGGCGACCTCCACATGCCGCAGGATGTGCTCGGCGGCGGCCCGCCGGACCCCGTCCACGATGGCCGTCGCCCGGGACGTCTCCACGACGCTGCCGCCCTGGAGGAGGGCGCTGAAACCGGTGTCGTGCTCGTCCACGAACGCCAGATAGCGGTCGAGGGCGCGGGCCAGCCGGCGGGTGAGGGGGCCCTCGGCGGGCTCGTCGAAGCAGTGCTCCAGCTCCTCGGCGGCGGAGCGCAGGGCCGCCTCGTAGAGCTGCTGCTTGCCGCCGGGGAAGTAGCGGTACACGAGGGGACGGGAGACCCCGGCCGCCTCCGCGACATCGTCCAGGGACACGTCCTCCGGCGCGTGGTGCGCGAACAGCTCCAGCGCGGCGTCCAGCAGCTGACCACGCCGCTCCTCCACGCTCAGTCGGCGGTACGCGCGGGTGGGGGCCTCGGACGTCATACCTCGCAGCGTACGGGCTGCGCCGCCGCGCCGGGCGCCTCATAGCTCCGCTGGTCGGCCATGTGTTCGGGTGCGGGTCCGGTGGGGCTTCTCGCGCAGTTCCCCGCGCCCCTGAAAAAGCGGGGTTGCGCCCCGGCTCTTCAGGGACGCGGGGAACTGCGCGACCAGCCCCACCGGACCCGCACCCGCCGACGCACCTCGCGCACCCACCCCGTATCGCGCCCCCACACACCCCCTACGCCAGCAACCCCGAAGACCTCCATATCCGCCGCCCCACGCCCCGCAACACCCCGATGTCGTCCAGGAAGTCGGTCAACCGCTTCGCGCCCGTCTGCATGACCTCCCGCCGGTGCCCGCTCGCCCGTACCTGCGCGAGAGCCGAACGCTGGTCGAGGCCGACGTGGGAGTAGACCTCGGGGTTGACGAAGGCGACCGCGAAGACGCGGGCGAACTCCCCGGAGGTGACCCGGGTGAAGCTCCGGGACAGCCGCGGAGCCGTCACCATCTGGCGGCGCAGCTCCTCACGGGCGTACCGCACATGCCGGGCCTCCTCGACGACATGGATGCGTGTGACGCCCCGGATGAGCGGCTGGACCCGCTCGTCGGGGAAGGTCAGCCGCTGCATCCAGTCGAGGATCTCCTCGCCGAGCAGGGTGGAGGTGAAGGAGCCGGGCGTCGTCGAGATCGTCTTGAAGAGGCGGCCCAGATTGTGGTGCAGCCGGCTCACCGGGTAGTACGGGGTGTCGCCCTTGCTGATCAGCCGGGCGAACATCTTCGAGTGCCGGCACTCGTCCTCGATCTCGGTGAGCGCGTAGCGGACGTGCGCACTGGTCGCGGCCTTGTCGTAGATGTGCCGGACGAGCAGCTGCATGAGGATGATCTCGAACCAGATGCCGAGGGAGGCCAGCGCCGCCGCCTCGTGCCGGGAGAGCGCGATCCGCTGCTCCTCGCTCATCTTCCGCCACATCGGAGTCCCGTAGAGGGAGACCAGCTCCGGCGGCCAGTACCACTTGCCCTCCTCGAAGGGGGCGTCCCAGTCCAGTTCCTTGTCCGGGTCGAAGGAGTGCTTCGCGGAGGACACGAGCAGTCGTTCGGCCACCTGTTCGCGGTCCTTGAGGAGTCCGAGCGCGTCGCGCAGGACCTCCGCCTCCGACACGGGGTTCGTCGAGTCCACCGAGGTCACCGTTGTCATGCTGTCGCAGCTCCTCGTACGGGAGTTCTGGCAGTTACCAGCGGTCACCGCTTATGAGACTACTTGTCAGCAAGGCCGTCAATCCTTTGCGCGCCACTTGTGGAGTACCGTGCTGGCGTGTCCATGCCTCCACCGCCCCAGCAGCCCGGCCCCTACGGCCAACAGCCGTACGGCCGGCCGTACCCGCAGCAGCCGCAGCCCCAGCCGTACGGTCAGCAGCCCTACCCGCAGCAGCAGCCGTACGGCGGCCCGCCCCCTCCCGGCGGGTGGCAGCCCGTGCCGCCGCCGAAGAGCCGGGTCGGGCTGATCCTCGGGACAGTCGGCGGCGTCGTCGGTCTCGTGGTGGTCGGCGCGGTGGGCCTGTGGGTCGTCGGGACGCAGAGTTCGAGCGGTTTCCCGGAGGCCGAGTACCGGCTCGTGCTGCCCGACACCGTGCTGGACGGTGAGTACAAGCTCGCCCAGGACCTCTCCGACACCACGGGCAAGCAGGTGGAGGACGAGGCGGAGGGTGCCTTCGACGCGCGCGATGTCACGGCCGCCGTCGCGCAGTACGCGCCCCAGGAGGACGGGGCCCAGGGTGCCCTGATCGTCTCGGGCATGTACGGCCGGTTCAAGAACACCGACGCCGCCCGCGACAACATGCTGAAGGGCGCGGCCGGGGTCGACGCGATCACGGTGGCCGTGCCGTCCGAGGACTACACCCCGGACGGCTCGGACGTCACCATCAGCTGCCAGGTCGTCACCCAGGACCAGGCCGGCAGCGAGGTCACGTACCCGATGTGCGCCTGGGCCGACGGCAACACCGGGGCGTCCGTCGCGGAGCTGGGCGTGGAGAGCGTCGGCCAGGACCCCGAGAAGGTGGACGTGGAGGCCTTCGCGGAGCGCACCCTTCAGGTCCGCGACGAGATCCGGCAGCCGATCAGCTGACGACGGCGGCACCCGGGGCCACGGACTCCGCGCCCGGCTCGGCGCCCGACTCCGCGCCCGACTCCGCGCCCGGCTCGGCGCCCGACTGCGCGCCCGGCTCCGCGTTCGGTCCCGCCGGTCCCGCCGGGAACGAGGTGCGCAGGGTGAAGGCGTACGGGGTCGGGCCGTGGGCGCGGAGGTGGAGGATCCGCTCCTCCGCCTCGGCGACGGTGGGGTGGTGCCCGGCCGGGACCCACCACAGGGCGGTCGCCGCCTCGGCCAGCCGCTCGAACCACTCCCGCCTGCGGGACAGCAGCTCCCGGTGCTGCCCCTGGTACATGAACGCGGTCAGGGCGTCGGTGTCCCGCCACACCGACATGTTGATGACCAGCCACTCGTCGCCGAGGACGGGGATGTCCGTGGCGTTGCCGGAGTCGCTCTGGAGGCGCCAGACGAAGCCGGGGGAGTCGTCCGCGACCGCGTTCACCGGGTCGAGGGCGTCGACGAAGTCTTTGAGCTGCGGGGAGTCCAAGGGGGCTTTGAGGCGGGCGATGTTGACCTGGGCGAGTTCGTACGTGGCGGTCGTCATGGGGCGCACGATAGGTCGGCGCCGATCGCGGGGCACACCGTTTTCTCAGCAGGTGGTCACGGTTCGTCGGGGGCGCTGCCGTCAACCGGAGGTCTTGAGCACCGCCCGCATCACCTCCCGCGCGATCGGTGCCGCGTCCCCGCCCCCGCTGATGTCCCCCCGTACGGCCTCCGCGTCCTCCACCACCACGGCCACCGCCACCTCGGGTTCGATCGCGTCGTCGGACTGGGCCCAGCCGATGAACCAGGCGAACGGGGTGCCGGAGTTGCCGATGCCGTGCTGGGCGGTGCCGGTCTTGCCGCCGACGGTGGCGTGGCGCAGGGCGGCGTTGGCGCCGGTGCCGTCCTCGACGACCCCCCGCATCAGCTCGCGCAGCCGCCGCGCGGTGGTGGGGTTCATGGCCTGGCGCAGGGGGTGCGCGCCGGAACCGGCGACCGGGCGCCCGCTCGCCGTGGTGGTGCGCTCGACGAGGTACGGCGTCCGCACCGAGCCCCCGTTGGCCACGGCCGCCGTGACCAGCGCCATCTGCAGCGGCGTGGCCCGGGTGTCGTACTGGCCGATGGAGGAGAGCGCGAGCTGTGCCCGGTCCATCTCGGTGTCGAAGCTGCTCGGGGCGACCGAGAACGGGATGCGCAGCCCCGGGTCGTTGAAGCCGAACGCGCGGGCCGAGTCCGTCATGGCGCCAAGGCCCACATCCACTCCCAGCTTCGCGAAGACCGTGTTGCAGGACCACTCGAAGGCATAGCGCAACGAGGCGTTCTCGCAGCCCTCGACCTCGTTGGACAGGGACGTCGTGGTCCCCGGCAGGGTGTAGGGGTCGGGGGAGCGGACGGGGGCGTCGAGATCCGTGACCACCCCGGAGTCCAGCGCGGCGGCGGCCGTCACCACCTTGAACGTCGAACCCGGCGGATAGGTCTGCCGCACCGCCCGGTTGAGCATCGGCTTGCTCGCGTCCGCGTTGAGCCGCGCCCACGCCTCGGCCGCCTCGCGCCCGTTGCCGGAGAGCACCCCGGGGTCGTACGACGGCCGGGACACCAGCGCCAGGACGCGCCCGGTGGCCGGTTCGAGCGCGGCGACCGCGCCCCGGCGGGCGCCGAGTCCCCGATAGGCCGCCCGCTGGGCCGCCTCCCGGAGCGTGGTGACGACCTCGCCGCCCGCGTTCCGGTCGCGGGTGATGTCGTTCCAGAGGGGGAGGAAGGACAGCAGCGGGTCGCTGCCGTCCAGGAGCGGGTCCTGCGCGTGCTCCAGGAACGTCGTCCCGTACACCTGCGAGGCGAACCCGGTGACCGGCGCGTACAACGGGCCGTCCCGATAGGTCCGTTCGAAGCGGAGCTGCTCCCCGGTGTCCTTCGAGCCGGTGACCGCGCGCCCCTCGACCACGATGTTCCCGCGCGGCTGCCCCCAACGGGCGATCGCCGGGCGGCGGTTGGCGGGATTGTCGTCGTGGGCGCGGGACTGGACGACCTGGACGCGGGCGGCGTTGACCAGAAGGGCGAGCAGCAGCAGCGCGCAGAGCGCGGCGGCACGGCGGATGTACTTGGTCATGCGCCCCGGCCCTCCCGGCTGCCGTCCTGCTCCTGCTGCCCCTCCCGGCCGGGTTCGGTGAGCGGTGGTCCGGGGTCGTACTGCCGTCTCGCGGAGTCGCTCATCCGCATCAGCAGGGCCACGATGATCCAGTTGGTGACGACGGAGGAGCCGCCCTGGGCGAGAAAGGGCATCGCCATGCCGGTGAGGGGGATGAGACCGGTGACACCGCCCGCGATGACGAAGACCTGGAGCGCGACGATCGAGGCGAGCCCGGTGGCGAGCAGTCGGCCGAAGGGGTCGCGCAGGGCGAGGCCGGTACGGAAGCCGCGCTCCACCAGCAGGGCGTAGAGCAGGAAGATCGCGGCCAGCCCGGCGAGCCCTAGTTCCTCGCCCGCCGTGGCCAGGATGAAGTCCGACTTCACGGCGAAGCCGATCAGCACGGAGTGGCCGAGGCCCAGACCGGTGCCGAGCAGCCCGCCGGCGGCGAACGCGAAAAGGGACTGGGCGAGTTGGCCGGGACCCCGGCCCGCCTCGATCGACGCGAACGGATGCAGCCAGTCCTCGACCCGGCTGTGCACATGCGGTTCGAGCCAGCCGACGGCCACCGCGCCCACACACGCCAGCAGCAGCCCCACCGCGATCCAGCCGGTCCGGCCGGTGGCCACGTACAGCATGATCACGAACAGGCCGAAGAACAGCAGCGAGGTGCCCAGGTCCCGTTCCAGGACCAGGACGCCGACGCTCAGCAGCCAGATGGTGACGATCGGGCCGAGCACACGCCCGGTGGGCAGTTGGAGGCGCTTGAACCGCCAGATCTGGCGCCCGGCGTACGCCAGCGCGTTGCGGTTGGCCGCGAGATAGCCGGCGAAGAACAGCGCCAGCAGCACCTTCGCGAACTCGCCCGGCTGGAGCGAGAACCCGGCGATCCGCACCCAGATCCGGGCCCCGTTGACCGGCGGGA
The DNA here is from genome assembly GCF_009184865.1 of Streptomyces phaeolivaceus. Taxonomy (NCBI): domain Bacteria; kingdom Bacillati; phylum Actinomycetota; class Actinomycetes; order Kitasatosporales; family Streptomycetaceae; genus Streptomyces; species Streptomyces phaeolivaceus. Next base: position 7,255,428 of record NZ_CP045096.1, read on the forward strand.
ACAGGATCGGCAGCGCCAGCAGGGCGAGGGCCGCGACCACCGAGACGTACGCGTACCGCTGGAGCACCCGGTGGTCCCGCAGCAGCGCCACTACCGTGATGAACAGCGCCACCCCGAGCGTCGACCAGTTCAGCTGCGCGGGCGCCGCCAGGTCGGCCGGGGTCTCCAGGTCGAGCCGGTGGATCAGCACCAGGCCCAGGCCGTTCAGCAGCACCGCGATCGGCAGCAGCAGCGGATCCGCGTACGGCGCCCGCAGCCGCACCGCCAGATGGGCCAGCAGCGCGAGCACGCCGAGCCCGGCGCCGTAGTCGGCGGCGCCGGGCGGGACGGTGCCGTGCTTCGCCAGACCGACGGCGCAGTAGCCGGACACGGAGAGCAGGACGGCCACGACGGTGAGGGTGAACTCGACGCCTCGGCGCCGGAGCAGGCGTACGGCGGGCGGCGGGGACGGGTCCGAGGGATCCGCCGCCAGGGTCGGTCCGGCCTTGGTGGTCATGCCCGGAACTTACCCACATGGGACCCTTTTGGGATGTCTTGCGCGTCTTGTCTTCTTGTCGCCGCGCGTTCCCTCGCTCAGGCGTCGCACCAGCGCGGCGTCCTGAAGGCTTCGATGTGGCGGGCCGAACCCCAGGCCCAGGTGCCGTCGACGAGCAGGTACCACTGCCGGGTGCCGTCGACCGGCTGACCCTCGGTCCGGCAGTAGATCCTGACGATCTCGCCGTGGTGCGCGACCCGGATGATCGCGCCGCCGCGGGTGGGCGCGCTCCGCAGGATCAGACCGCTACGGGCGACGACCTCGCCCTTGACGATCTGCTTGCTCTCCCGTGGGTCCTCCTGTCCGACACCGGCGGCGGGCGTCGTGGCCGCGAACGCCAGCAGGGCGCCACCGGCAGCCGCTATACCGAACCGCATGAGCAGAATCCGCAAGGACATCTGATGCTCCTCCAGAACAAAAGGGGGCGAGTCTGACTATCCGCCACGCTAGGAGGAGGGGGGATGCGGCGCCTTCCGCACTGGGCCATAAGGGCAGCCCCGCGCCCTCAGGGGCGCGGGGAACTGCGCGACCAGCCCCCACTCACCGGCAGCCGCAATACGGCCAACGCACCCCCATCAGGAGCGTTTTCAAATCCCAATCGCGCCCCCAACACCTCCGCCTGCCCCACCGCGATGGTGAGCCCCAGCCCATGCCCCTTGGCGGAGCCCTCCGTACGAAAGCGCTGCGGCCCCTCCGCCACCAGATACCCCGGAAACCCACCCCCGTGATCCCGCACACTGACCGAGGCCCCCTCCACGGTCACCACCACCGGAGGTGCCCCGTGCTTGTGCGCGTTGGCCACCAGATTCCCCAACACCCGCTCCAGCCGCCGCCGATCCGTCTCCACCCACGCGTCCTCGGCGACACGGACCTCCGTGTCGCCGCCACTCGCGTGCGCGGCCACCCGCTCCGCCAGCACCCCGAGCCGGATCGTGTCCAGCTCCAGCCGCTCGCTCCCCGCGTCCAGCCGGGAGATCTCCAGCAGATCCTCGGTCAGTGTCCGCAGCGCGGCCACCCGGTCCCGCACCAGCTCCGTCGGCCGCCCCGCCGGCAGCAGCTCGGCCGCCGCGTGCAGCCCGGTCAGCGGCGTCCGCAGCTCATGGGCGACGTCCGCGGTGAACCGCTGCTCGCTCAGCAGCTTCCGCTGGAGCGTGGACGCCATGGTGTCGAGCGCGGCGGCCACCGCGGCCACCTCGTCGCGGTACCGCGCCGGGTCCGTCGTCCGGGGGTCGCCGACCCGCGCGTCCAGGTCGCCCGCGCTGATCCGCCGGGCCACCTGCGAGGTCGTCCGCAGCCGCCGGGTCACCCCGCTGACGCCGAGCGCGCCCACGATCAGCGTCACCCCGATCGCCAGCGCGGAGGAGCCGAGGATGGCCCGGTCGAGGTTCTCGATGGTGGCCGCGCTCTGCGCGTAGTCGATCTGTACGGCGAGAGCGCGGCCGTCGGCGGGGGCCGCCGCCCACATCGTGGGGTACCCGTCGGCGACCCCGACCATCGTGCCGCGCCGCCCGCCCACCGCCAGCTCGCGCAGCGGCTTCGGCAGCCCCCGCGCGTCGATCCCGGAGTTCGGCGGCAGCCGGTTCCCGGCCTCGTACGCCCGTACCGCCTCGTCGAGCCGGACGAGCGCCCGGGAGCGGGCGTCGCTCACGGTCCGGTTGGTGACGGAGACATGCACGAGCGCGCCGAGCAGCGCGGCCAGCCCGCAGCACATGACCGTGATGAAGGCCAGCGCCTTCCAGGTGAGCGAGGAGGTCCAGCCGGGCAGGCCGAACCGTTTCCGCGAGGTCCCCGCCGCGCTCACCGCGCACTCACCGACGGCGAGGGCGGGGCGGAGGAGAGCGGGGCGGAGCCGGAGGGGGAGGCCGAGGGGGAGGCCGAGGGGGAGGCCGAGGGGGAGCGGCTCGGCTTCGCCGACGCCCCGCCGACCCGCAGGATCTCGTCCCGGGTGAGCAGCATCGCCAACTGGTCCTCGTCCCAGGTCCACTGGGTGCGGTACTCGTAGCCGACGATCGCCGCGGGCGAGCGGATGATCACCGTACGGCCGGCCAGCTCGACCGCGAGCACCGCGTCGTCGCTGGCCAGCACCTGCACCAGCCGGTCCGCCTCGAAGGTGTACATGCGCACCGCCGTCTGGTTCCCGGGCAGCAGCCGGAACCCGAGCACCATGTCGTCGCGCCCGTCACCGGTCAGATCCCGGTAGTAGGCCTTGAGGACGGGACATCGGGCAGGGTCCCCGCCCCCGCTCCTTTCCTCGCCTCCGCCTCTTTCCTCACCCTCGCGCTCGCTCCTGCCGCACTCCGCCATCCGCGCGGCCGTCCCGCCGTAAGGGGCCGCCGACCCGGAGTACATGTCGGGGTGCGCGGCGATCTCCGCCCGTACGACGGCCACCGGGTCCACCCGGTGGATGTCCTCGCCGACTGCCCCGACGCCCTTGACGACCTCGGTCTCGGCCTCGCCGTAGTCGTAGGCGGGGGAGGAGGCGGGCGGTTCCCCGGGCCACAGCCGGGTCGGGCCGCTCGCGGTGGGGGTGGCGCCCGCGCTCACCAGACCCCCGGAGTCGCCGCAGGCACCCAGCAGCAGGGCGCAGGCCAGGGCGGCCGACGCACCGACGGCCACCCGCGCACGGTGACGGTGACGGCGACTGGGGGACACGGGACTCCTGAGGGTGTCGATACGGTCCCGTACACCCTATTCGTACCGAAGTCCTCCGCCCGCGGCACTACTCCGTCAGCTCCTCCAGCTCCTCCAGGAACCGGACCGTCGCCAGCCCGGTGCGCAGATAGTCCACGAACAGCTCGTTGTGCAGCGCCCACGGCGAACGGCGGGCGCGGACCAGCCGGATCGCCTCCTCGGCGGAGTGCCCGTCACGGATCAGCGCCTGTGCGACGACCAGACCGGACCGGTTGTACCCGCTGTAGCAGCGGACGAGGACCCGCTTGCCGTCCTCCAGCGCGTCGCACGCCGCCCGCGCCAGCCGCAGCACACCCGCCAGCTGCGTACCGTCCAGCGGCCCGTCCGGGATCGGCCACACATGGTGTTCCACGCCGTCGTCGGGCCCGTACCCCGGAAGCCGCAGCAGGGTCAGCACCAGATCGAACTCGTCGCGGACGACCGCGAATTCGATGCCCCCGGCACCGGTCCTCGGCGCGAACTCGTGCCCGCCCATCCACAGTCCGGGCACGATCTCGCTCCACGGTTCCCCCGGAGCGGGAACATCGGGTTGCATCCTGCGCGTCCGCAACGGCGCCTCCCCAAGCCCTGACGACGGGTCGTCCTCCCAAAGGTAACCGGGTTCTTGCCGATGGAGCACCCCGCCTGTTCCCATGGTCGTGGGGTGATGGTGCATGAGCGGACCGCGCGTCATACCGACCTGGCGGCACGGACAGGAGCGCCTGTACGTCTGCCGGACCGACGGGAGGACCATCGCCTGGTACGACCGCGAGGCGGGCCGGGTGAACCTGCTCAGCGAGGGGTCGAGACAGGAGGTGCTGGCCGTCCTCGGCCCGTTCCTCACCGGCCCGGTCGCGGTGGGCCCGCCACCCGTGCCCACCCCCGCCGAACTGGCCCGGCTGAGCCTTCACCCGGACGACGACCTGGCCCCCAACCGCCCGGGCGAGGCCCTGCTGATCGCCCTCGACCGAGCCCCCGGACCGCCGCGCCGGCTGCGTCCCGACCCGCGCCGCCGCGCCCTGGCCGCCGAGCGGACCGTCGGTGACGCGCTGGACCGGCTGGAGGGCGCCGGCTGGCACACCCTGCACTCCGTGCCGCTGCCCGGCGGCGACCGCATCCACCATCTGGTCGTCGGACCCGGGGGCCTGTACTGCGTCCGCTCCCTGTACGCCCGCAAGCAGCGCGTCGTCGTCACCGACCCCCTGGTCGCCGTCGGCCGCCGTGAACCCCGCGCGCTGCTGCGCGGGCTGCGTGCCGACGCCGACCGTGCCTCCTACGCCCTCACCGCCGAGGTCCGCCCCGTCCTCGCCCTCGCCGAACCCGCCTCCCTCGACATCGCCACCCCCCTGCGCGAGGTCCGCGTCCTGCGCGACACGGACCTCGCGGAACTCGCCCGCGCGGGTGGGGTGTTGAAGCCGGCGGACGTGGAGGGGCTGCACGCGACGGCCCGCGACCGACGGACATGGACCCGGGTGTAGACGGGGACGCCGGTGGGGGCGTGGACCCGGGTGCAGGCGTGGACCGTCACGGCAGTACGTGCGCGGTGTCCGGGTCCAGGAGCGGTGCCAGCAGATCGCCGTGGTCCTGGAGGCGGGGCGCGATGTCCTCGGCCCGGAACACCAGCCGGCCGGGGGAGGCGCACTCCTCGACCTCGGCCCAGGTGACCGGCGCGGAGACGGTCGGCTCGGGGCGGGCGCGCAGGGTGTAGGGCGTGGCCGTGGTCTTGCGGGCGGCGTTCTGGCTCCAGTCGACGAAGACCTTGCCGGGACGCAGACTGCGGGTCATCCGGTGCACGACCAGGCGGGGCAGCGCCTCCTCCGCCTCCACGGCCAGCGTCTTGGCGTACTCCGTCACCCGCTCCGAGGACGCCCCGCGCACCGCCGCCAGCAGATGCAGCCCCTTCGACCCGGACGTCTTCGCGTACGCCTCGATCCCGTCCGCCGCGAGCCGCTCCCGTAGCCAGCGTGCCACCTCGCAGCACTCGACGACCGTCGCGGGCGCCCCCGGATCCAGATCGAACACCAGCCGGTCGGCCTCGTCGGAGGTACGGACGGTCCACTGCGGGGTGTGGTACTCGGCGACCAGGTTCGACGCCCACATCAGGCTCGCCAGATCCTGGACCAGCACCATCCGGGCCGGGCCCTCCATCCGCCGTACCTCCGCGGTGGTGACCCAGTCCGGGAGGCCCGGCGGCACGTTCTTGGTGAAGAACACCTGGCCGCCCGGCCCGTCCGGGTAGCGCAGGAAGGAGACCGGGCGGTCGCGCAGATGCGGCAGCAGGGCGCCGGCGGTCGTGGCGTAGTAGTGCAGCAACTCGCCCTTGGTGAAGCCCGTCGCCGGGTGGAGGACCTTCTCCAGGTTGGAGAGGGCGACCCTGTGGCCCTCCACCTCGGTGATCGGTGTCATGGGAGCCAGAATCCCATTCGGTACGGAAGGGGGCAAAGGGGTCGGCGGTTGCGGGCGCCCGCCCGGAGGGGCCGGGCGCCCGACCGCCCGTCAGGCGCCGATGTACGCGGCCAAATGCTCCCCCGTGAGCGTGGAGCCGTCCGCGACGAGGTCCGCCGGGGTGCCCTCGAAGACGATCCGGCCGCCGTCGTGACCGGCGCCGGGGCCGAGGTCGATGATCCAGTCGGCATGGGCCATGACCGCCTGGTGGTGCTCGATGACGATCACCGACTTCCCGGCGTCGACCAGCCGGTCGAGCAGCCCGAGCAGCTGCTCCACATCGGCCAGGTGGAGACCCGTGGTCGGCTCGTCGAGCACGTACACCCCGCCCTTGTCACCCATGTGGGTGGCCAGCTTGAGCCGCTGCCGCTCACCGCCGGAGAGCGTGGTCAGCGGCTGGCCGAGGGTGAGATAGCCGAGCCCGACGTCCGCCATCCGCTCGATGATCCGATGGGCCGCGAGGGTGCGGGCCTCACCCTCGCCGAAGAACCGCTCCGCCTCGGTCACCGACATCGCGAGCACCTCGCTGATGTCCCGGCCGCCGAAGCGGTACTCAAGCACCGACGCCTCGAACCGCTTCCCCTCGCACTCCTCGCAGGTGGTGGCCACACTCTGCATGATCGCCAGGTCGGTGTAGATGACCCCGGCGCCGTTGCAGGTGGGGCAGGCGCCCTCGGAGTTGGCGCTGAAGAGCGCCGGCTTCACACCGTTGGCCTTGGCGAAGGCCTTGCGGATCGGGTCGGCGAGGCCGGTGTACGTCGCCGGGTTGCTGCGCCGGGAGCCCCGGATCGGGGTCTGGTCGATCGACACCACGCCCTCATCGGTGGGGATCGAGCCGTGCACCAGCGAACTCTTGCCGGACCCGGCGACCCCGGTGACGACGGTGAGCACACCGAGCGGGATGTCGACGTCGACGTCCTGGAGGTTGTTGGCCGACGCGCCCCGGATCTCCAGCCTCCCGGTGGGCTTGCGGACCGTCTCCTTCAGGGCGGCCCGGTCGCCGAGGTGCCGCCCGGTGACGGTGTCGCTCGCCCGCAGCCCCTCCAGGGTGCCCTCGAAACAGACCGTGCCCCCCGCCGTACCGGCGCCGGGGCCGAGGTCCACGACATGGTCGGCGATGGCGATCGTCTCCGGCTTGTGCTCCACGACGAGCACGGTGTTGCCCTTGTCGCGCAGCCGCAGCAGCAGGTTGTTCATCCGCTCGATGTCGTGCGGGTGCAGCCCGATGGTCGGCTCGTCGAAGACGTACGTGACATCGGTGAGCGAGGAACCGAGATGGCGGATCATCTTCGTCCGCTGCGCCTCACCGCCGGAGAGCGTGCCGGAGGCCCGGTCCAGCGAGAGATAGCCGAGGCCGATCTCCACGAACGAGTCGAGCGTGTAGTGCAGCTTGGCGAGCAGCGGCGCCACCGACGCGTCCTTGACCCCGCGCGCCCATTCGGCCAGGTCACGGATCTCCATCGCGCAGGCCTCGGCGATGTTGACCTTGCCGATCCGCGAGGAACGCGCCAGTTCGCCGAGCCGGGTGCCCTCGCAGTCGGGACAGACGGCGAAGGTGACCGCCCGGTCCACGAACGCGCGGATGTGCGGCTGCATCGACTCGCGGTCCTTGGAGAGGAAGGTCTTCTGCAGCTTCGGGATCAGGCCCTCGTACGTCAGATTGACCCCGTTGACCTTCACCTTCGTCGGCTCGCGGTACAGGAGGTCGTGCCGCTCCTTCTTGGTGAAGCGGCGGATCGGCTTCTCCTTGTCGAAGAAGCCCGACTCGGCGATGATCCGCACCACCCAACCGTCCCCGGTGTAGGTGGGGATGGTGAACGGGTCCTCGGACAACGACTTGGAATCGTCGAACAACTGCGTGAGGTCGATGTCGGAGACCTTGCCCCGGCCCTCGCAGTGCGTGCACATCCCGCCGGTACGGCTGAACGTCACCCTCTCCGTCTTGGTCTTGTCGGCGCCCCGGTCGACCGTGAGCCCGCCGCTCGCCGAGACCGAGGCGACGTTGAAGGAGAACGCGCCGGGCGGGCCGATGTGCGGCCTGCCGAGCCGGCTGAACAGGATCCGCAGCATCGCGTTGGCGTCGGTCGCGGTGCCGACCGTGGAGCGCGGGTCCGACCCCATCCGCTGCTGGTCCACGGTGATCGCGGTGGTCAGCCCGTCCAGCACGTCCACCTCGGGACGGGCCAGGTTCGGCATGAAGCCTTGCAGGAAGGCGCTGTACGTCTCGTTGATCAGCCGCTGCGACTCCGCGGCGATCGTGTCGAACACCAGCGAGCTCTTGCCCGAGCCGGAGACCCCGGTGAACACCGTCAGCCGGCGCTTCGGGATCTCGATGCTGACGTCCTTGAGATTGTTCTCCCGCGCCCCGTGCACACGGATCAGATCATGGCTGTCGGCGGCGTGCGGCCCGGGAGACTGCGCCTGCGTCCGCGCCCTCGTGGCCTTGGTCATCGTTCCTCCATCTGTCGGGCGGGGGCCGCGTCCGCGGTCCCCGTCGGCGTCGCCTGTCCGGATCCGATCCGCTGGGAACAGTACGGGCGCTGGTGGGCCCTGTGGGTGTCTTCGGTCCGACCGCGGCGGTACCTCAGACCTCGTGGACGCGGATCAGGTTGCCCGCGGGATCCCGGACGGCGAAGTCACGGACGCCGTACGGCTGCTTCATCTGCTCCCGCACGATCTCGGCGCCGGCCGCCTCCAGCCGGGCGAAGGTGCCGTCGAGGTCGGCGCTGGCGAGGAGGACACGGGCGTACGTCCCCTTGGCCGTCGTCTCGACGATCACGCGCCGCTCGGCGTCGTCGACGGCCGGGTCGACGGCCGGCGGCTCCAGGACGATGGAGGTGTCCGGCCGGCCGGTCCGACCGTGATCCAGCGCATCCCCTCGTACCCGCCGTCGTTGCGGACCTCGAAGCCGAGGATGTCGCGGTAGAAGGCGAGGGAGGCGTCCGGGTCGTCGTGCGGGAGGAAGCTCGCGTTGAAGGTCAGGTCCATGCCCTTCACGCTAGGCGCGCCCCACCGACCCGCGCTTCTCGAATCCTGACCGGTCCGACGCCGGGTCCTCCGGCAGGCCCCCGGCAGGGCCCCGGCGGCCGACGGGCAGGTGAATTCGGTCCGCGTTACGGTGTGGACAAACCGGAAGCGGCGACCCGAAAGGTGCGTGCTGCCCGTGCGATCCATCTGGAACGGCGCCATCTCGTTCGGCCTGGTCAGCATCCCCATCAAGCTGGTGAACGCGACCGAGAGCCACTCCGTCTCCTTCCGTCAGGTCCACCTGGAGGACGGCGGTCGCATCCGCTACCGCAAGGTCTGCGAGCTGGAGGACCGCGAGGTGACGCAGGGGGAGATCGGCAAGGCGTACGAGGACGCGGACGGCACGATGATCCCGATCACGGACGAGGATCTGGCGGCGTTGCCGATCCCCACCGCCAAGACGATCGAGATCGAGGGCTTCGTCCCGGCGGAGAGCGTCGACCCGCTCCAGGTGGACGCCGCGTACTACCTCGCGGCGAACGGTGTCCCCGCCGCCAAGCCGTACACCCTGCTCCGCGAGGCGCTGCGGCGCAGCGGGAAGGTCGCCATCTGCAAGTTCGCCCTGCGCGGGCGGGAGCGGCTCGGCATGCTGCGGGTGGTGGACGACGTCCTCGCCATGCACGGTCTGCTCTGGCCCGACGAGATCCGTACGACGGAGGGGGTCGCCCCCGACGCGAGTGTCACCGTCCGCGACAAGGAACTCGACCTCGCGGACGCGCTCATGGACACGCTCGGCGAGGTCGACCTCGAATCCCTCCACGACGACTACCGCGAGGCGGTCGAGGAACTCATCGCCGCGAAGGCCTCCGGCGCGGAGCCGCCCTCCGCCCCCGCGCCGGCCGCGGGCGGCAAGGTCCTCGACCTCATGGCGGCCCTGGAGAAGAGCGTCCGGGAAGCCAAACAATCCCGAGGCGAACCCCCACCCGAGCCGGTCGCCGACATCACCGCCCTCCCCACCCCCAAACAACCCCCCGGCAAGAAGTCCACCGCCACGACCAAGAAGTCAACACCCCAAGCCCCCCAGCCCACGAAGAGGACAACCACCGCCAAAAAGCCAACCCCCAAGAAAGCAACACCGACAAAGTCAACGACCACAAAACCCACAGCCACCAAATCCACGACAAAGAAGTCCCCACCAAAGAAGGCAACCCCACGCAAACGCTCGGCTTGACCCGCCGCACGAACACATTCGCTCGGCCTGACCCGCCCCACGAACACATTCGCTCGGCCTGACCCGCCGCACGGACTACCGCGTGAAGGGACCCGGGGCTATGCCGCGCGGCGTAGGGCCAGGACCGCGTTGTGGCCGCCGAAGCCGAAGGAGTTGGTGAGGGCGAGGTCGCCGTCGGAGGGGAGGGGCCGGGGGGAGGCGGTGACGAGGTCGAGGGTGATGGCGTCGTCCTGGTCGGCGCAGCCGATGGTCGGGGGGATCACCCCGTGGTGCAGCGTGAGCGCGGTGGCGAGCGCCTCCACCGCCCCGGCCGCCCCCTGAAGATGCCCGAGGTGCCCCTTGAGCGCCGTCACCGGCACCCGCCGCCCCGCCAGCACCACCGCCAACGCGTTCGCCTCGGCGAGATCCCCGTCGACCGTGGCCGTCGCGTGCGCGTTGACATGCACCACATCCGACGCCGACGCCGCCGCGTCCACCAGCGCCCGCCGCAGCGCGAGCGCCACCCCCGAGCCCGAGGGATCCGGCGCCGCCATGTGGTGCGCGTCGGCGGACAGCCCCCACCCCGCCGCCTCGCAGTAGATCCGCACCCCACGGGCCCGTGCGTGCTCCTCCGCCTCCAGCAGCAGAAACCCCGCCCCCTCCCCGTTCACGAACCCGTCCCGGTCCGTCGCGAACGGCCGGGACGGACTCCCCGCGCCCCCGTCCAGCCCGTGCCGCGACAACGCCCGCATCGCCGCGAACGACGCCATGATCGCCGGAGTCACCACCGCCTCGGCCCCACCCGCGACCGCCACGTCCACCCGCCCGTACCGGATCCGGTCGACCGCCTGCCCGATCGCCTCCGTCCCGGACGCGCACGCGCTGGTGACGGTCCGCGCCTCCCCGGTGATACCGAGGTCCAGGGAGATCTGCGACGCCGCCTGCGAGGGCACGCACATCGGAGTGGTGAGCGGCGACACCCCGCGCGGCCCCCGGTCCCGTAACTGCCGGTCGCCCGCCACGAGCACCGACGCGTCACCGAGGATCGCCCCGGCGGACACCCCGACCCGCTCCGGATCGAGCCCGCTCGCGGCCGTACCGCCGGGATCGAACCCCCCGTCCCGCCAGGCCTCCCGCGCCGCCAGTACGGCGAACCGCGCGGCCCGGTTCATCCGCCGGGCCCGGGGCCGGGGCAGCAGGTCGGCCGGATCCACCGGCACCGTCCCCGCGACCCGCACGGGTAACTCCGCGAACTCCGCCCCCGCCAACTCCCGTATCCCGCACCGGCCTTCCAGCAACCCCTGCCACAGCTCGCCCACACCCACCCCGAGCGGTGTGACAGCCCCGAGCCCCGTGACGACCACCCGCCGCCCCGTCGCGTACGACATGCACCATCCCCCAACCCGCCCAGCCCCGCCGGATGCCTCCTGTACCAGAGATGGTTCCCGCTTCAACTGCTTGCTGCACCCGAGGACTCACAGCCATGTCGGCACCGGGCCCGGGGAGGGGGACAGAGAGGGGGAGAGGGCCGCTCAGAGCACCTTCGCGCGCACCAGCGCCGAGAGGACGAGCGTGCCGGGGAGGAGCGGGAGCCAGACGGTGAGCACGCGATAGCCGATGACGGTGGTGGTGGCGAGGGTCGCCGGCGCGCCGAAGGCGACGAGGGTGAAGACGAGCGCCGCGTCCATCGGCCCGAGACCGCCCGGCGCGGGCACCGCACCGGCGGCCGTACTGGCGACGAGATACACGAAGATCATCTGGACCCATGACACCGACAGCCCGAGCGAGGAGCCGACCGAGGCGAGCACGGCCCCCTGGCACAGCGGGAAGGCCGCGGCCCCGCCCCACAGCGACAGCGCCCGCACGGGACGGCTGTGCACGAGCCGGGTGTCGGTGAGGGCGGAACGCAGCCCTCCGATCAGGGGCCGCCGCAACGGCCGTACGGTCGTGACCAGCGTGACCACGGCGGCGAGGCTGACCCCGGTGATCGCGCCGGCCAGGGCGAGGGTCTCGCCCTCCGGGAGCAGTTCGGTCAGCCGGAGCGTGCCCGGGAAGGCGAGCACGAAGACGACGATGACCAGCGTCTTGGCCACCGGTTTGACCGCCGAGTACAGGGCGAGCGAGGAGGTGGCGCGGGAGAGGGGGATGCCCCGGCGGCGCAGGAAGCGCAGGACGACGGCGTGGGCGCCGATGTTGCCCGGCAGCGCGTGCCCGGCGGCCCCGGCGGCGAACTGCGTCGCCAGCAACTGCCCCGGCGGCAGCCGCTCCGGCACCGCGCCCTGCCGTATGCACGCGGACGCCACCGAGCACAGGGCCGTGAAGAAGGCACCGGCCAGCAGCCACCAGGGGTCGGCCGACGCCAGCCGTACCGCCCCGTCGTGGACCGTCCGCCAGTCGACCGCCGCCCACACCCCGAGCAGCGCCAACGGCAGCAAGGTGAGCGCGAACCGCAGCCGCCGCGCGTTGACGGCCGACCGCGCGGGAAGCAGCGCCCGCACCCGGGCGGGCAGAAAGGCCGGGAACCGGGCCGCCCGTGCATCCCCTGCCCGGAGGCAGGGCGCGGGATCACGGACAGCGGCGGGGGAGGGGACGTAGTCGACCCCGATCGCCTCGGCGAGCGGTCTCGGGACCGGATCCGGGACGGGGGTTGCGGCCGGGGCCCAAGCCGTGGCCGTATCTGTGGCTGTGGCTGTGGCTGTGGCTGTGGCTGTGGCTGTGGCCGTGTCCGTGCCCTGGCGCGGGCCTCGGGTGAGGTCCGCGGGGCGGGCCGGGCTGGGTATCAGGGGGAGCGGGTCGGTGACCGGGGACGGGGTGGGCCGCGAGGGGGGCGGCACGTCGAGCGGGAGCGGGAACAAAGGGCACGTCGTCCTTCCGCGTCGCGTCGGTACGGCGGGGGACCGCACCGACGGAGGCAGGGCAAGTCAAGAACGAAGGGAACCCCAGGACCGTTCCCACCCCAAATGACTCCCCGGTATGCGCCACCCGAACTCCTGCCACCGACAGAACGACGACACCGCGTCCGAGCAGCGGCTCCGCCACCGACACCCGGTCCGCCCCCGCCGCCCCGCGTGAGACACATGTCACCCCCCGCCCGCCCCGCACCCACCCCGCCCCCTCGCGCTGTTGTGATGCGCGTCACCCAAGGTCTAGGGTTGTAGCGCCTGGCAGGCGGCCCCGGGAGCGCATCGGGTGGCGGTGTGCGGCGGGGCCGCCCACAGGTGAGGAAGTGATCCCGTTGTCCGTCTCCTGGGACGACATCGGCGGTCTCGTCGATGCCCATGAGCGTTTCCTCGCCGGTGCCCGGGTCGACTCGGCCGTCCGGGACCCGGTGCTCGACTCCTGGAAGCGCTGCCGTTCCGCCGGACTCGAACCCCACCGGCTGCTGATCCCCTACGCGCCCGACCTGGCCATGGAGGACCCCTTCCTGCGCGCCGCCGACCCGGTGCTCGCGCGGCTCGCCACCTCCCTTTCGAACGTCAGTATGACCGTCGTGCTCTGCGACGGACAGGCCCGCATGGTCCAGCGGCACGGCGGCGACCGACAGCTCCGCACCCGCCTCGACGAGGTCAACTTCGCCCCCGGTTTCTGCGCCTCCGAGGCCGCCGCCGGCACCAACGGCGTCGGCACCGCCCTCGCCGAACGCCAGCCGGTCTACGTCCTCGGCCGCGAACACTTCGCCGACTGCCTCTCGCCCTTCGCCTGCGCCGGCGCCCCCGTCCGCAACCCGCTCAGCGGCCGGGTGGAGGCCGTCCTCGACCTGACCTGTCTGCGCGACGACGGCGACCCCACCATGCTCCGGCTGGTCAGGGAGGCCGCCCACGACATCGAGGCCGGCCTCCTCGAACAGGCCACCGAACGCGAGCGGGCGCTCCTCGCCGCGTACCACCGCGCCGCCCGCACCGCGGCCGGCCCCGGCACCTGGCCGCGCCAGCCCGACGAGCCGCCGTGGGCGCGGGGCGACGACGGCCGGTACGGCGAGACCCTCGGCCGCGTCGACCTCGCCGTCCTCCGCGAGAAGGCCGAGGAACTCATCGCCTCCCCGCACCGCACCCTCGACGAGGTCACCCTCTCCGGCGGCCGAGCGGCCACCCTCCTGCGCCGCCCGATCATGAGCGAGTCCGGTGAGACCGGCGTCGTCGTCGAGGCCCGCATCCTCGGCGGCCCCCACCTGCACCACACGCGACTGACCCCTCCACCCGCCACCTCAGGCACCACCCCGAGTCCCACCATCGACACCGCCCCACCACCGACCGTCGTCCTCCGCACCCTCGTACCCACCACCCCACACGAACCGACTCCGTACGAGCCCACGCCGTACGAAGCCCCCGCGGCCCCCGACTCCCCCTCCGACGCCTGGCTCCTCCTCATCGGCGAACCCGGGGTCGGCCGGCTCGCCGTGCTCGCCCGCCGGCGGCTGGAGCTGCTGCACGACGCCGGGGTCCGGATCGGCACCACCCTGGACGTCACCCGTACCGCCGAGGAACTCACGGAGGTGGCCGTCCCCCGGTTCGCCGACTTCGCGGCCGTGGACCTCCCCGTCTCCGTCCTCCTCGGCGACGAACCCGAACCCCTCGGCCCCGGCATGCGCCTGCGTCGGGTCGCGCTGGGCGCCGTACACGAGGAGTCGCACCTGTACGAGGTCGGGGACCCTGTCCGATACGTGCCCACCACCCCGCAGGCGCGCAGCTGGGAGACGGGACGGTCGGTGCTCGAACCGGTGCTCGCGGAGGCGGGCGGCTGGCTCGCCCAGGACCCGGCCCGGCTGGAACGCGCCCTCGCGGCCGGCATCCACTCCCTGATCACCGTGCCGCTGCGGGCGCGCGGCGCGACCCTCGGCGTCGTCAGCTTCTACCGCTCCGAGCAGCCCGCCCCCTTCGAGGACGACGACCTCTCCCTCGCCCAGGAACTCGTCGGCCGCGCCGCGATCTGCATCGACAACGCCCGCCGCTACACCCGTGAGCACAACACCGCCCTCGCCCTGCAACGCAGCCTGCTGCCGCGCGGCCGTTCCGAGCAGAGCGCGGTCGAGGTCGCCTACCGCTACCTCCCCGCGCAGGCGGGCGTCGGAGGCGACTGGTTCGACGTCATCCCGCTCTCCGGCGCCCGCGTCGCCCTGGTCGTCGGGGACGTGGTCGGCCACGGCCTGCACGCCGCCGCGACCATGGGCCGGCTGCGCACCGCCGTCCACAACTTCTGCGCCCTCGACCTGCCCCCGGACGAACTGCTCACCCACCTCGACGACCTGGTCGGCCGTCTCGACCGGGGCGAGGGCTGGGCGGTGGAGAACACCCACCAGGACACCGGCATCGTCGGCGCGACCTGCCTGTACGCCGTCTACGACCCGGTGACCCGACGCTGCGCCCTCGCCCGCGCCGGGCACCCGCTGCCCGCGGTCGTCGCCCCGGACGGCACGGTCGAGTTCGTCGACCTGCCGTCGGGACCGCCGCTGGGCCTCGGCGGCATGCCCTTCGAGACCGCCGAACTCGACCTGGCCGAGGGCAGCCAGCTGGTCCTCTACACCGACGGCCTGGTCGAGGACCGGCACCGTGACATCGACACCGGCCTGGACGCGCTGCGCAAGGTCCTGGCCCACCCCGACCGCGCCCCCGAGGACACCTGCGAGGCGGTCCTCGACGCCCTGCTCCCGGCCCGGCCGGGCGACGACGTGGCGCTGCTCGTCGCCCGTACGCACACCCTGGGCCCGGAGCGGGTCGCCCAGTGGAACCTGCCCAGCGACCCGGCGGTCGTCTCCCGCGCCCGCGTGGCCGTCACCGCACAACTGGCCGCCTGGGGCCTGGACGAACTGGCCTTCACCACCGAACTGGTGGCCAGCGAACTCGTCACCAACGCCATCCGCCACGCCACCGGCCCGCTCCAGCTCCGCCTGCTCCGCGACCGCGCCCTCATCTGCGAGGTCTACGACGGCAGCGGCACCTCACCCCGGCCGCGCCGCGCCCGCACCGAGGACGAGGGCGGCCGGGGCCTGTTCCTGGTGGCCCAGCTCACCGAACGCTGGGGCACCCGCTACACCCCCGACGGCAAGACCATCTGGACCGAACAGCCCTTGCCCCACCCTTGACGTAACGGTCACTATAATTGGAACACTCGCTACGGAGAGCCGGCCGAGTGCGAACACGCTCGGACACTCGGCACACGACAGGAAGGGCGGGGCGCAGCCCATGACCAGGCCGCAGCCGATGACCGGGGCACAGCCGACGACCGGGGCGCAGACGGCGCGCAAGAAGCGCGCGAACGGCGTGGAGTCGCGTCAGCGCATCCTCGACGCCACCGTGGAGATCGCGGGCGAGCGCGGATACGAGGGCACGTCCATCGCGGCGGTCAGCGCCAAGTGCGGACTGCCCGCCAGCTCGATCTACTGGCACTTCAAGGACAAGGACGACCTGATCGCCGCGGTGATCGAGCGCAGCTTCGAGAGCTGGCTCCAGGCCGTCGAGCTGCCGGGCGCCGACGCGGGCACCCCGCTGGAGCGCGCCACGCTCATGGCGGTCGGCGTGGCCAAGTCGCTTGTCGACGCCCCCGACTTCCTCCGCCTCGGCCTGATGCTCGCCCTGGAACGCCGCCCCACGGAACCTCGTGGCCGTACGGTCTTCCTCCAGGTCCGCGACATCGCGAGCCGAAGGATCACGGATGTCGTCAGGGAACTCTTCCCGGACCTGGACGACGCGTCCGTGGCCGTCCTCACCACCTACGCGGTGGCCGGCGCCGACGGCCTGTTCATCCAGCGCGAGGTCCACGGCGACGCGATCGACCTGCTCGCCATGTTCGAACTCCACGCCCGCCTGGTCCACGACGCGGCGGTCCGCCTGACAGGCACGGAGTAACACCGGCTCGGCCTTGAGGAGACGTAGAAGAAACGGCAGAACCGCACGCTCTTCAGGGCCGCGGGGGACTGCGCGACAAGCCACGACGCAGCGCGGGGGCCCAGGGGCCGAAGGGCAGAGCCCTTGGTGGATGGGACGGGACGGGTTGGGGCGGCGGGTGCGAGTAAACTCCCCGCAGAAGTTGCCTACTTCAGCCCCCACTTCACGACCCCACGAGGCCCTGGATGACACCCCCCACCCCATCCCGGGTAACCCTCTGCCGAGACTGCTGCTGCGGCACCCCCAAACTTCCCGGCGTGGACCACGAGGCCCAGACCACCCGCCTCCAATCCCTGGTCCCCACCCGAATCTCCACCTGCCTGGACGCCTGCGACCAGGCCAACGTCGTGGTTGTCCACCCCTCCTCCGCAGCCCGAGCCACCGGCGCCCGCCCCGTCTGGCTAGGCCTGGTAAACGACCCCGAAGCCACCGAGGACATAGCCACCTGGATCCTCTCCGGCGGCCCCGGCACCACCCCCATGCCCCCCATCCTCGACCTCTACCTCTTCACCCCACCATCCCGCCGCAACTCCCCCTGACACCCACAGAGCCAGACCACACACAAAGACCCCGTCCTCGGCATCCGCTGATGACGGGGTCCCGGGCACCTAATCCAAGGTGCCCCCGGCAGGATTCGAACCTGCGCACACGGCTCCGGAGGCCGGACAGTTCCCAGACGTTTTAGCAGGTCGGCGGGGTATCTGATGAGAAGTCAGCCTCGTCGTCCCGTGCATGTCCCGCGGCAATGAAATACCCCATTTGAGACGGTGATCGCGCTTTCGTGTGCCAGCCGGCGCCGATCCCGCCTCTGTCGGCCACCAGGACTGGGCCCATGGCGCCCGCGTCAGTGACGCGACCCTGGCTCAGTCATGTCAGGCCCTGGATGGGCCCGTCGCCGTACAGCGCGGCGATGTCGACCAGGAGGACATCGCGGCGGCGTCCGGCGGCGTCGATGACATCGGGGTGGAAACCGTGCAGGGAGAACAGGGCGAGGGACGCGGCATGGGGTCGGTGTCCCTGTTCGGCGAGCAGGGTTCGGATGTGCTCGAGGCGCTCGAGGTCCTTGAGTCCTCGGGGTTGGACGGTGGCCTTGGCCTCACCGATCAGGGCGATGGCGGCTCGCGGGTTTTGAGGGCGTTCGCCGGGAGCCATGGCGAGCAGGTCGACCTCGTGCCTGGTCCGGGCGGTCGGGTCGGCGATCTCCGCCGTGCCCACCGCGCCGAGCGACAGCCCCGTCTCGTCGATGGCGAAGGAGCGGGCCCATTCGCGCGCGGTCTCCTCGAAATGCGGGCCGAGGATCTTCGAGTGGTACGTCGGTCGGGACGACTGCCACACCTGGGCACCGCGCCGCCGTTCGACCAGGTCCACCATGGGCAGGGTGATCAGCTGGTTGAAGCGGATCACCGGGTCCGCGACGCTGATGGCCGGGTGTCGCGCCTTGAGCAGGTCCTGCTCCTTGCGGACGTAGCCGGTGGACTCGAGCACCTCCAGCGGGGCGACCATGGCGGAGCGGGACCGTTCCAACATCGAGCCGACCTTCGCCGGGGTCGAGGCGCCCCGGGCGACCGCGGACAGTACGTCGTAGTACAGCGTGCGGTGGGTGATCCGCGGGTCCTCGCGCAGCAGGAACTCCGCCTCCACCCGGGAGTACAGGGCCCGTCCCGGGTCCAGCAGGGTGCGTTCCACCCAGGGGGCGAACTCCGCCTCCCTCTGCGGGGGTTGCCCGGCGGCCAGCGGTCGATAGCCGGGGGCGCCGCCCAGCACGGAGTCGACCTGCAGTGCCACCGCCGGGTCCGCGATCCCCCAGTGGGTGCGGGCGGTGCGGTAGTCGAAGGCCGGCAGGCGCAGGTCCAGAACCGCTCGGCCGCGTAGCGGCTTGGTCCCGGACAGCAGCTCGGACATCACGCTCATCGCCGAGCCGCACAGCACGATCCGGCCGCCTGGTGCCTTGCCTGACTGCGACTGGTCGTACAGCAGTTGCAGGAACCCGGGGATCTCCGGGGAGTGCTGCAGCAGGTACGGCAGCTCGTCGATGACGATCAGAGGCGCCCCCGAGGCCCGGTTCACCACCTCCAGCGCGGCGGTCAGCACATCCCGCCAGTCGTCCAGCCGCATCGCCCCGGGCCGCACACCCGCGTGCGCGGCGATCATCTCGGTGAACCGGTGCAGCGCGGGCACCCGGCCTTCCTCCTGTACGGCGGTCAGGTACAGCCCGCCCACCGCTTCTGTCAGTGCCTCCAGCAGGAACGACTTCCCGTTTCTCCGGCGCCCCGAGACGATGGCCAGCCGCAGCTCGGTGGCTGGATCGGAGAGAAAGTCGTTCAGGAGGGCCCACTCGTGATCGCGGTCCAGCAGCCGCCCCGGCTTGTCGCTCTGTCCAGTCACAGCTTCCCCAATTCCGTTTGGGCCTACCTGAACAAAAATGGTACAGGTCGACCTTACTATTGGGCTGCCCGTGATCGATGCCGGTTTGTCGAAGCCACCGTCATCGTGGAGAACGGGCGTCCTGGGCTTGAGTCCGCGGGCTGTCGCGACGCGGCATGCCGGAACACGGCCGCCCAGAGCGGACTGTGGAGTTCCCGTACGTTCCCGCTCGAGCAGGTCGAGGACGGGCCGTCGGCTTGGCGGATCGCCGGGCGGATGCGTCGGCTTCTGTGCTGTCCTGCTCGGTGAACAGCAGTGGGCCTGCAAGGCATCGGAGTGTTCCTTCTGCTGACATTCTGTGAGCCGCATGCGACGGACAGAAGTGGCTTCACCCCCCGGGAGCGGCTCTGTACGGTGTTCGGGTGACACGCGAAGCGGAATCCGGTCTGGCCACCCACGCTCTTCTTTCCTGGGGTACGGAGCGTGGCGGACGTCTTGATCCAGTGGCCGCGGACGCGGTCCTGCATCTGCTCGCCCTGAGCGGCGCCAAGGTACGCGACGGGCTGCCCGAGGCCACTCCCGACCTGGTACGGGCCGTGCTGCTCGAGGCGCTTCCGCAGTTCCTGTCCGTCACACCGGGCGAGGAGGGCGCGGCACTCGCGGTGCTGCGCGCGCTGGCGGACCGCACCAGAGCGGACGGACGGCTCAACGCCAAGCGGCACGCGCGGCTGCGCGAGGCAATCGACGAGTGCGCCGAGGAACACCTGCGGGTGATGTGTGACCCACGCGAGTTGACGCTCCCGCGCTTCTGGGGCGGCCTGTTGCGGTCGCGCAGTGTCGACGTGCGGGACGCGCGGGCGGTGCGGGGAGAGTTGGAGGAACTTGGGCGGTTGCCGTACGCGGAGCGTGTCAGGCTGCTGTCCCTTCCGGACGCGACGGATGCCGCGGAGCCCGACGCGGGCTCACTGGCCGCGGTCCCGGCGGCGTGGGCGCTCGGCCCATACCGGCGCGGACTGGCGATGGAGCGGCAGGCTGTGGCCGCGATGGCGCTGGGGCAGCGCCTTGCCCTGTATCTGACAAAGTCGGACGAGGCGCCATGGGTGCTGGACCTGCTCGGCTCCGAACAGGTGGCGCGTCTGATGGATGCCGATGGAGTCGACGAGTGGACCGAGGCCGTCACGAAAGCCGGGCTGCGCGTGGGACGCCGCTGGTCGTTGGGGCCGGCCGAACTGCCGTCGGCGGCGCTTCCCGCTCCCGGTCCGCGTCCGGACGACATGGCGTTGTTCACCGCGGTGGGCGAGGTGGTTGAGCAGTACGACATGCTGCGAGGGGAAGAGCCGTTCGCGCCGCCGCACCCGCTGCCCGCGGACCGGGACTGCCTTGTGGCCGCGCTGTGCGGCAGCGGGTTGCTCGCGCCCGCCGCGCAGCTCGCCGCGTCCCCGCCCTCGGACGTCGACACGGCCGGGGTCGACAGCGCGCTCACGACCGGCTTTCTCGTCCTGGATCCGGAGGGCAGGCCGCGGCACGGGCCGTCCCTGGAAGCATGGCGTGAGCGGAACGTGGGTGAACTCGCGGCTCTCGCGGTGCGCGCCCTGGTGGAACTGTGCGCACGGCTGGACGACGATCCGGACCTCGGGGGCGGCTTCGAGGGCGAGACCCTGGGCGATCTGATGGCACTCCACTGCGCGGCGGGCGAGACCCGGTCGGTG
This sequence comes from Streptomyces phaeolivaceus, assembly GCF_009184865.1. Lineage (NCBI taxonomy): Bacteria > Bacillati > Actinomycetota > Actinomycetes > Kitasatosporales > Streptomycetaceae > Streptomyces > Streptomyces phaeolivaceus. Next base: position 7,276,209 of record NZ_CP045096.1, read on the forward strand.
GCGCGGGATGCGGCTGTGGCAGCCGACTGGGTGGTGCCCCCGGAGGCGTCGCTCGCCGCGCCGGTGCGTGGCCCTCAGGACTCCACGGAGCTGGAGGAGTCCGGGTGCACGGCGGAGACGTACCGGCTGCCGTCACTGCCGGAGCTCGAACGACTGCTGCAGATGGGCCAGTTGGACGAACAGGACGCCATCGAGCTGGCGCCGGAGGCTCAGCGGCTGGTCGGCCGCCTGGATCTGCTGGCCGCGGCCGGTGCGGTGTGGCGGCGTGGCGACGCGTACGGGCTGACCCCGCTGGCTGCTGTCGTACTTCGAGAGGCGCTGCTGCTGGCGTACGGCGGGGGCTGGCCACCCCGAGCCGGTGAGCCGACGCGGGAGACAGACGGGGCCGCCGCGGGTGACAGCGAGGGGCACGGGTGGACGCCCTCGAGTGTGGCGGATCGCTTCCCCACCATGGAAGCGGTGGTCGCGATGGATGCCGCACGGCTGGTCCCCGCCGCGCGGCAGTGGGACGATCCCGCCGCCCACCGGGTGCTGAGCCAGTGGGTCGGGGGTGGTGAGGGGCCCGAGGCGCGCTGGCCGTCGCTGCTGGCGGCACTGGCGGCCCCTGCGCCGTCCACGGACCTGCCGGGCCACCGCAGGCTGGTGGCGTTGACCCTGCCGGACTCCCCGCCCGGGCTGCTCGCCGGTCACCTCGGTGACCCAGTACTCGGTGCCTGGGCCGCCGAGGTCCTGCGGGCGGTGGGGGAGGCGGTCGAGGAAGAGGCCGTGCCCCTCTCGTCCCGGCTGCTGTGGAGGCTGGACCGGCTGCACGCCCTCGCGGTCCCGGCCTTGCGCGCCTCCTTCGCCCTCGACGAAGTCCCGGAGGACGAGGAGGTGCCGCCGGAAGGAACGGACGGTGGCCGCCCCACCCCGGAACTCGGCGCCCTGTACGAGGGCTTGGAACAGATGGCCACCGGTTGGCCGGGCGGTGCACCCACGCTGGTGTCGGATCTCGCCCGTGCCGACCCCGCCACCGCATCGCATGCCCTTCAACTGCTCTCGGACCACCCGGACGAGGAGATCGCCGGGTCGGCTGCGTTGGCGTACGAGGAGTGCGAGAAGGCGTACCTGGCGCAGGTACGCCAAACGCAGTCGACCACGCGACGTGAGGGCGGCGGTCACAGCAGGGGCAAGAAGCGTCGCTGAACCAGACCACCGGTCGTCTCCGCGGGGGCCGGTGGCTCGCGGGCTTCCCCGGCGGTCTGTGTCATGCAGTGCGTAAGCGGTGGCTGCGGCGACGGGCTCTCACATTCGTGTCGCGTGCTGGCCCGCGAAAGTGAAACGGAGTGTTCCTCCGTCTCATTTGGAGCCGTCCTCATCGGAAAACACACTGGTCGCGGCAGGTGCTTTTCTGCTGCGGCTGCATCGTGTGGTTCGCCGTCCCGCGTATGTCCCGCGCGGAGCACTCTGCGGGATCGGACATCTGGGATTCCATCCGTGCGGTGCCGTAAAGCCGCAGGTCGAAGCCTTCCTGAACGGAGTGGTCATCGCCAAGTAGCCGTGTGCGTTTTGGCATGCACAAGAAAGGCCCTGACCGGCGTTTCCGCTGGTCAGGGCCTAAATTTCCGGTGCCCCCGGCAGGATTCGAACCTGCGCACACGGCTCCGGAGTGATTGTCTGATCATGCCTCTGTATGCCCTCTGACCTGCGGCGGAACCCGGCAGGGGGCGCGCCACGACACAGAGTGTGTCGGAGGTGTGTCGCGCGCTGGGGGCGACTGCCCCCGCGGTAAGGGCAGTAAGGACCGCCCTGTCGGGCGGACGACTCTCAGGCGCCTACTCCCGCTCGGGAGCTCCCGCCGGACGGCGACCGCGCCGGTTCGCCCCTTCCCAGGTATCCGCAACATCCGCAACGCCGCAACATCCCAGGTCAGATGGGGTGATCGTGTTGCGGATGGCTCCCATGTTGCGGATACCTGCCGACACACAACGCTCTTAGTAGGGGGCGTCTCCTCCCCCTTCCTAGGGATCCGCCACGTCCGCCACGCCGCAACATCCCAGGTCAGATGGGGTGATCCCGTGGCGGATCGCTTCCGTGTGGCGGATCGCCCCCACGTAAAGCAAGACCGGACACGAGCCTTCCAAGGGGGAGGTTGTCCGGGGCAACGCCGTCGGGCCCCGTCCGGCCCGCTCGAATCTCCCGGCTTTTCAGGCGGGGGCGGTTCGGCCGGCGGGCGCTCCCCGGTGCCCCTGACACCTCCTGACGGTCGGCGCTCCCGAGCCTCCCCCTTGGAAGGCCACCCGCAAGTTCGGGGCGGAGACAGCCGAAGAGACCGCCCCCGCCCCGAGGTGGCTCCTTTGGCTGCTCGTGGGCCGCAAAACCGCCTTTGACCTGGGAGGCGACAAGCGACAAGACAAGACAAGCGACAAGCGAGACGACAAGCGAGGCGACAAGCCACGCGACAAGGGAGACGACAAGTCCAACGGGCCCGGACGCACCCGCCGTCCCGCCGGGAGCTGCTGAGCGGGCAGGCGCCTGAAGGGGCACCCGGCACGGGCCGTTCCGGTCTTGCTTTACGTGGGGGCGATCCGCCACACGGAAGCGATCCGCCACGGGATCACCCCATCTGACCTGGGATGTTGCGGCGTGGCGGACGTGGCGGATCCCTGGGAAGGGGGAGGAAACCCCCCTACTAAGAGCGGTCTGTGTCGCCAGGTATCCGCAACACGGAAGCTACCCGCAACACGATCACCCCCTCTGACCTGGGATGTTGCGGCGTTGCGGATGTTGCGGATACCTGGGAAGGGGCGAACCGGCGCGGTCGCCGTCCGGCGGGAGCTCCCGAGCGGGAGTAGGCGCCTGAGAGTCGTCCGCCCGACAGGGCGGTCCTTACTGAGGCAGGAAGCCAGGCGCCGTCTGCCCAAGCGTGCGCAGTTGCGCGAGGTACTCCTGAGCGGCCGGTTCGGATGCGTACCGGAGACGCATCTCCGCCGCCAGTTCACGGCTGGTCATGATGAGCGACGGGACCGACTGGCGATCACCTACGAGGGCGCGCTCCCCCATGATGAGAGCCCCTTCGAGGTCGCCCTCCCGCGCGGCCGTCACGCCAAGCGTGACGCGCGCTTCGGCGTTGCGCATGGGCGAGCGCTCCGTGCCGTCAAAGTCCGTGCCTGCCCGGAGGACTTCCTCAGCGAGCGTCCGTGCCAACTTGTCCTCTCCCGCCAGGCGATAGCAGTCCATCGCGTAGAAATCGAACTTCGAGGGGTCGACCACAAAGTGGTTGTCGAGGTTCTCGGGGTGCGGCATCCCTTCGAGTAGGTTGCGCCCCCGATCGAGCGCCACCTCAACCTGCCGCCGGTCCCCGAGTCGGGCCCACGCCTTCGCTTCCTGCGCGGCAAGCTGTACGGCGACGCCATGATGTGTGGCCACCGCGGTTCCAGCCTGCGCCGCCGCGATAACCCCGCGATAGTCCCCCGTGGTGAGCGCGAACCAGGCCCGCATCTCGTGTGCCCATCCGGCGACTTCCGCGTGGTCCGCCTCAGTCGCGAGCGACAGTGCGGCACGGCGGGTTGACTCGGCCGCGTGCCGGTCACCGATGTCGTACTCCACGCACCCCACAAGAAGGGCGAGCCAACCGGACAAGGCGAGTACTTCGCGGTGCTGCGTGAGCGTGAGGCTTTTCGAGTGGAGTTCCACAACGCGGCGGAGCCACTGGCGTCCTTCAATGAGGAGTTGCTCGCTCGGCATGAACGGGTACTCCGAGCAGAGCCGATCCGTGGTGAACCGCAAGGCATCGAGCGTCGCCGTATCCACGTCGGACCGGTTGAGGCGACTCACGATTTCCAGCGTCTCCATACCACTCGCCGCCAGGATTTCCTTATCCCCGTCCCGGCGCGCCGGCGCGGGGAAGAGCGCGTGCGTCACCGTGCCAAAGACTGCCGCGATGAGAGGTCGATAGAACTCGTTGGGGATCTGCCCGGCCTCCCACCGCTTCCACTGCCGAATCAGGCTGTCATCTGCGGGTAGCTCATCCTTGGAGTGCCCCCGAAGAGCACGCACCGCGTCTCGCTGGGACCACTCGCGCGCGGCCCGCTCGGCTGCGATACGTCGCGCCCATGCGGGCCTGCCGTCGCTCATATGTCCTCCTCCGAGTGCTTACCTGCTGAGTCTCGCGCCTTGCCCCTGGGGACAGGGAAGGGGACTCCGAGGTGACACAGGACATGTCCCCACCTCATGCGCTCGCCCCCTCGATGTCACTTACGGCACACGTTCCGTTCCTCGCATGCTGGTTGCAGATCACGCACCACTCGGGGTGAGGCGCTTTTCGAGTGCCTCCACCCGTTCAGCCAACGCCTGAATCAGGGAGCGGATTTCATTGATCTCGCCGCGCACATCGTTCTGCGAAACGGTCCCGTCGCCAACGAAATTTCCGAGGTTCCCGGCAGACGCGATGAGCCCCTCGGACCGGAGTATGGCCAACCCGTTCTGAATGGTCTGGCTCGCGTACCCGAAGCGGTCGATCAGCTCCCGCTGTGAGGGGAGCTTGTCACCGGGTTTCATCCGCTTGACGTCCTCGCGGAGTGCGTCCGCGACCTGCACCGCCTTGGGCTTGGGCCCTCCTGTGACAGTCATGCTCCGAGCGTACCCACCACAGCGAACTAGTGCACACCACCCAACAGGGGTTGTGCACCACAGCAGACTAGTGCAAGCTAGTTAGTAGGCGAGGCGCACCGAACGGGGTGCAACTCCGCTAAAAGCCCTGGTCACACCAGGAAAAGCAAGGAGCGGCTTCCACCGCCAAGTAGCCGCCGCTCCCTGACCCTCGAAGGGGTGTCTCCATGATGCCTGAAATGACCGCGACGGTTGAAGCTCCGGTTCAGCCGGGGCAGGGCCCGCAGCAGCCGTACGCGTTGCAGTCGGCGAACACGCCGATGGGGCGTGTGCGGGTGGCGCGTGGCTGGTCTCAGGAAAAGGTCGTGCGGGCGCTGACGCTGCTCGCGGAGAACTGGGGTTGGCAGATCGCGTCGGAGTCGTCGTTGAAGGTGCAGCTCTCGCGCTGGGAGCACGACGTGACCCGGCCCGGTGAGACGTACCGGGTGCTGCTGTGCGCGGTCTACCGCGCCACCCCCGATGAGCTGGGCTTCAACCGCCCCCGCCCGGCCAAGGCGCCGTTGCCTTCGCAGTCGCTGCGGGACCGCGTCAGCGAGCTGGAGGCGCGGCTGGAGATGCTGACCAGCTACCTCAGCATGAGCGAAGGGCTCCCCGCGTGAGCCACCCCGCCTTTGACGCGCTCTTCGCGCGAGTGGCCCCCGCCCCGGCTCCGGTCTCCTCTCTGCGGGAGAGGGACCGGCGCCAGGACGGCGAGGACTTCCCCGCCGTCCCCGTCGCTGGGCTGGAACTGTCCGTGGGCGAGATGGCCGCCGCTCTGTTCGAGACGGGCGCGGACGAACTCGCCGTCCCTGTACCCGACACCGACACCCTGTATGGCGTGCTTCACGGTGCCGTGCGCACGCTGGGCCCCGCCGGGATCGCGAACGTGCTCGGGACCTTCGAGGAACTGGACGGCGCGGAGTTCTTCGAGGTGGCATACTGCCGCCGGTTCGCCTACCGGCTCGCCCTGTCCTTCTGGTACGAGGGCGCCCGCGCCCGGCCGATGACCGCCGGGGAGGCGGCCGTTGCGCTGTACCTGTCGGACGCCTACCGCCACCACCACATCGACCCGGCAACCTTCCGCAGGACGCCCCTGCTCGTGTCCCGAGCGATCCGGCAGGGCGCCGCCCTGGTGCCCGTCGAGACGCTGATGCGGCTGGGTGCGGCCATGGTCCGGGAGTTCGCCGTCACGGCTGTCACGCCCCCTGTGACGCCCGTCGCCACGCAGGTCGACGCCCCGTCGACGCCGGGCCGTGACTGGCTCTACCGGCAGGCTCTGCCCGACTACCACCGCCGCCGGTTCTGCTTCGACCTGATGCGCTTCGACGCCCGTCAACCCTCCCCGCTCATCGTCCGTCTCGACGGCGGCGCCTACGCGGTCGGGGCCACCCCGCCGGCGGGCCCCGACGGCACGTGGGCGCGGACACTGCGGGCGGAGTGGTGACCGATCCGCACACCCGATCCGCACACCCGCACGGCCCGTCCGCACGTGCGGAATCCGCACCCGCACGGTCGGACGGGCGTGCGGAATCGACGGGCGTCAACCCCGGTTCGACGCCCGTCGATCGAGGCTCGCCGCCCGTCGACCGCCCGACTGTTCACGCGGACGTCCCCGTGTTCACGGCCGCTCACGGGGTGTTCACGGCGCCGTTCACGCCCGCCGTGTGGCGCCTGCTGGTCCGACTCGCGCACGCCTACCAGTCGACCCCCTACCAGCCCGAACGGCCGGGTGTTCACGCGGCTGTTCACGGCGTTCACGAAACCGATCGATCGACCCGATCCCGCCGGATCGACCCTGAAAGGACGGCGGCATGAGCGTCCGTGTGGTGGACGAGAAGATGACTGTTCAGCAGGTCATCACAGATCTGAAGGTCGCCCCTTCGACCTTCTACCGGTGGCGCCAACTCGGGAAGGGGCCCCGTTCGATCAAACTCCCGAACGGCGACGTACGTATCCGTCGGTCGGAGTACGAGCGGTGGCTCTCGGAGCGGGAGGACGCTGCGTGAACACTGTGAACGACACCTCGGCCGGGCGCCCTCGCGGGTCGGCCCGGCCGGGCTACTCCTTCGACATCAAGCTGTGGAAGGTGTCGAAGACTGGGCGCAAGTCTCGTCCGTATCGCCTGCGGTGGGTGGTTGCCGGACGGGTGCATGGCGACACGTTCACCACGTCTGCGCTCGCGGAGAGTCGCCGGTCTGAGCTGTGGCAAGCCATGAACAGGCGCGGTGAGGCGTTCGAGATCGACTCGGGTCTGCCTGAATCAGAGGTTCGCGCAGCGGCGGAAGTGGCCGAGACGGCAGAGGTGAAGGCGCCGTTGCGGTGGTTCGAGTTCTGCCGGAAGTACGTCGCCGGGAGGTGGCGTACGAGCGCGGCCAAGAGCCGCGAGGGCATGGCGGACGGCCTTGCGGCTGTGAGCCTCGCGATGGTCAAACGTGAGGACGGCGTTCCCACGGATGAGCAACTGCGGTTGGCGTTTCGGTGGGGAATCGTGCCCGCGAACGCGGGGGCGGACGTGCCGGCTGACCTCAAAGCCGCACATGACTGGCTCACGACTGCGGACCGTCCGGTCTCCGACGTGGCGGACGCCGCAGTGTTCGAGGACGTGCTGTACCGACTCGCGTACAAGCTCGATGGCACCCTGGCAGCAGGCGACACGTACAGGCGGCGCCGCCGGGCCCTGAACACCGTCCTCGAACACGCCGTGGTCGCGGGAGAGCTCCCGGACAACCCGCTTCAGCGCGCCCGCCGGAAGTACGTCGGCTCCCACGACGTGGTGGACCGGCGCGTTCTCGTGAACGCCCTACAGGCCCGTCAGTTGCTCGCGGGAGTTTCCTACGTCGGTTCGTGGGATCGTTGCCGTGGGAGGCGCCTGGTGGCCTTCTACGCGGTCCTGTACTACGCGGGGCTCCGGCCCGCTGAGGCGGTGGGACTGCGACGGTCGGACTGCGACTTGCCCGAGACGGGTTGGGGCACGCTGACACTCCGGGAGACGCGCCCCGTCTCCGGAAAGCAGTGGACCGACTCGGGGGAGCGCCACGACCGCCGGGGCCTGAAGGCACGGGAGGCCAAGAGCGACCGACCGGTGCCCATCCCGCCCGTCCTGGTGACGATCCTGCGGGCGCACCTGGACACGTTCGGCACCGCGAAGGAGGGGCGGGTGTTCGGCAACGAGCGTGGGGGAGTGGTCGGTTCATCCACCTATTGGCGGGTGTGGGAGGAAGCGCGGGAGTACGCACTGCCACCTGGGCGCGTCGCCTCACCGCTGGCCGGACGGCCGTACGACCTGCGGCACGCGTGCATCACTCGGTGGCTCAACGCGGGGGTGCCGATCGCTGAGGTTGCCCGGCGGGTCGGCAACTCACCAGAGGTGATCCACCGCCGCTACCACGGCTGCATCGACGGTCACGAGGAAGCGGCCAACGCGAAGATCACAAAGGCGCTGGAAGAGGACGGCGACACGGCCGTGTGAGTGTGTCGGGGGTGTGTCGCGAACACTGAGAGACAGTGAGAAAGAGCGGGAGTCAGTGAGACTGACTCCCGCTCTCTCATGTCGGCATCCGCACTGGTCAGAGCATGATTTCTGCTGTCTGACTGGCGAGTGCCCCCGGCAGGATTCGAACCTGCGCACACGGCTCCGGAGGCCGTTGCTCTATCCCCTGAGCTACGGGGGCGTGTCGGGCGCCTTGTTCGGCGGCGACGGGTAGAACCCTACCAGCTCTCCGGGGGAGATCATGAACGGGTTTTGGGGGGTGGGAGGGCGGGGTTGAGCTGGGGGACACCGCCCGCAGGGGGTGGAAGTGGGGAAAACCCGGACGCGGTGGTGGGCGCGGACCTACTCTCGAGTTGTGCCAGGCGCGTCCGGCCGGGTGCTTGTTGTAGACGACAACAAGGTCATCCGGCAGCTGATCAGGGTCAACCTCGAGCTGGAGGGCTTCGAGGTGGTGACCGCGGCCGATGGTGCCGAGTGCCTGGACGTCGTCCACCGGGTGCGGCCCGACCTCATCACCCTCGATGTCGTGATGCCTCGTCTCGACGGTCTCCGTACCGCCGCCCAACTCCGCGGCGACCCCCGGACCCGACGTCTTCCCCTCGCCATCGTCAGCGCCTGTTCGCAGTACGAGGTCGATGCCGGCCTCGACGTCGGCGTCGACGCGTTCCTCGCCAAGCCCTTCGAGCCGACCGAACTCGTCGCCCTCGTAAGGCAGTTGGTGGAGCGCGGGCACGGTGGGGGCGGCGAGTTCGTGCCCTGGGGGAACGGGGTCGGAGGGGTCGGAGCCGACGGTCCTCCCCATACGGGCACCACCGCCGGTGGGACCGGCAGCGGCAGCGAGCACACCGACCGCGCCGAGAGCGCCGGCCGAACCGGAAGCTGACCGCCAAGGTCGAGGAGATCGCCGAGGTTGCGGAGGCATCGGAGCCGTCGGGGGCGTGGAGGCCTCCCTCGGGGCGGCCGGCGGTTGCAAGGGCTGCAAGGGCTGCAAGGGCTTGGGGAGGTTCAAGGGCTTCGGGGGCTCAGGCCCCGTCCTCCGCCACCCTCTCCCTTGCCCCCACCCCGTCCACATCCCGGACCCCCAGGCAAACCGGCTCGCATATCCACCCCCCTCCTCCCATACGCTTGTCCCCGTGACCCCCGTCGAGCTCTCCCGTACCGTGCTGCGCGCGGTGCGTCGTGCTGTGGATGAGGGGGAGCTGAGGGTGGCGGTGCCCGTACGGGCCGTGGTGACTCCGCCGGGGCCCGGGGGGAGCGGGGACTACGCGACGAACATCGCGTTGCAGTTGGCCCGGTCCGCCGGACGGCCCCCGCTGCAGGTCGCCGAGATACTGCGCCCGCACCTCAGCCGTACCGAAGGCGTCGCCGCCGTCGAGATCACCGGCCCGGGGTTCCTCAACATCCACCTCGACCGGGCCGCCGTCACCGACCTCGTGAGCCGTATCCGAGGAGCCGAGGGCACCGGGGGCACCGGGGACGGCCGAGACCCCTCCCCCCTTCCGTACGGTCACAGCGACACCCTCGCCGGGCAGGTCGTGCGGTTGTGGATCCCGTACGACATCCGTGCCGAGGTACTCGCCGACGCGCTCGTACGGATCGTCGCCAGCCAGGGCGGCCGTGTCGAGGTCGATCACATCAGCGCCCGGGAACCCGATACCTCCGGTCAGTTCGACACCCCCGGTCGACTCGGCAACTCCCTCGAACCCGGCGAGGCCGTACCGTTCCGGCCCGTCCCCGCCCCGGAAGACCCCACCCCCCTCGGTCCCGACGCCCTCCGCTGGGCCCTGTTGCATCCGGCCGCCCACGACCGGCCCCGGATCACCGCGGATCTGCTCGTGCAGCGCGCCGCCAACCCCCTCTTCCGGGTCCGTTACGCCCATGCCCGAGCCCGTGCGCTCACCCGCAACGCCGCGGCTCTCGGCTTCACCGGCACCCCGGGTGACCTGGGCGACCTGAGTGACCTGTGCACCTCCCCCTCCCCGTCCACACCCCTCACGCCCATCCCCACCCCCGACGTGACCACCCCCCTCGTCACCGCCCTCACGGAATACCCCTCCGTTCTCGCCCGCGCGGCCACCCACCGCGCTCCCGACCGGCTCGCCCGGCACTTGGTCGTCGTCGCCGACGGCCTGCTCGCCTTCCAGCACACGGTGCTGCCGCGCGGCGACGAGAAACCCTCGGCCGCCCACCGGGCCCGGCTGGCGCTTGCCGAAGCCGCCGGGACGGTGCTGGCCGGCGGCCTGTCCCTGCTCGGCATCGACGCACCCGTATACCTCTGAGCCAGCCCGCGAAGCCCAAGCCCAAGCCTGAAGCCCAAGCCTGAAGCTCAAGCCTCAAGCCCGTGCCCAGCGCCCGAGCCAGCCCCAAGCCCCCGCGCGTCACCGCCCAGAGCGCACACAGAAAGCCGTACAGACATGAGCCGTTCCGCACACCCCGCCGGGCCCCGTCACGCCGACGTGTTTCCCGAGGGGCACTACGCCGCCCCGCCCGCCGACCTGAACACGCTCGACCCGAAGGTGTGGGCGCAGACCGTCACCCGTACGGACGACGGAGTCGTCACTGTCGGCGGGATCGATGTGAAGGCGCTCGCGGAGGAGTTCGGCACGCCGGCGTACTTCGTCGACGAGGCCGACTTCCGCGCCCGCGCGCGCGCCTGGCGCACGGCGTTCGGGCAGGAGGCCGACGTGTTCTACGCGGGGAAGGCGTTCCTGTCCCGGGCCATCGTGCGCTGGCTGCACGAGGAGGGCCTCAACCTCGACGTCTGCTCCGGCGGCGAACTGGCCACCGCCCTCTCCGCCGGGATGCCCGCCGACCGCATCGCCTTCCACGGCAACAACAAGTCCGAGGAGGAGATCCGCCGGGCCGTCGAGGCGGGTGTGGGCCGGATCGTGCTCGACTCCTTCCAGGAGATCGTGCGGGTCGCGCACCTCGCCCAGTCGCTCGGCCGGCGGCAGAAGGTGCAGATCCGCGTCACCGTCGGCGTCGAGGCCCACACGCACGAGTTCATCGCCACCGCCCACGAGGACCAGAAGTTCGGCATCCCGCTGGCCGGCGGGCAGGCCGCCGAGGCCGTGCGCCGGGCGCTCAAGCTCGACGGGCTCGACCTGATCGGGATCCACAGCCACATCGGGTCGCAGATCTTCGACACCTCGGGGTTCGAGGTCGCCGCCCACCGCGTCGTCGGGCTGCTCAAGGACATCCGCGACGAGCACGGGATCGAACTGCCCGAGATCGACCTCGGCGGCGGCCTCGGCATCGCGTACACCAGCGACGACGACCCCCGTGACCCGCACGAGATCGCCAAGGCGCTGACCGAGATCGTCAACCGTGAGTGCGACGCCGCCAGGCTGCGCGCCCCCCGGATCTCCGTCGAGCCGGGCCGCGCCATCGTCGGGCCCACCGCCTTCACGCTCTACGAGGTCGGCACCATCAAGCCGCTGGACGGGCTGCGGACGTACGTCTCCGTCGACGGGGGCATGTCCGACAACATCCGGACCGCGCTGTACGACGCCGAGTACAGCGTGGCGCTGGTGTCCCGGACCTCCGACGCCGAGCCGATGCTCGCGCGGGTCGTGGGCAAGCACTGCGAGAGCGGGGACATCGTCGTCAAGGACGCGTTCCTGCCGGCGGACCTGGCACCGGGTGACCTGATCGCCGTACCGGCCACCGGCGCGTACTGCCGCTCCATGGCCAGCAATTACAACCACGTGCTGCGCCCGCCGGTCGTCGCCGTCAATGATGGACAGGCGCGTGTCATCGTCCGCCGGGAGACGGAGGAGGATCTTCTCCGGCTCGATGTCGGGTGATCCGCGTCAGGTGATCCGCGTCAGGTGATCCGTGTCGGGTCATCCGCGTCGCGTGATACCCGCGGAAATCAAGCGCGGGCCGAAAGATCTCCGTCTTCCGGCCCTGAGAAAATGAAATAGATGTCTCACGATCCGGACGATGGACAGAAACTCCCGTCCGGTGAGTGAGACTGGTCCCACCGTATTCGGTAGCGAGTATTCGGTATGTCGGTATGTGGAGAAACGAGGTCGGATGATGCGTACGCGTCCGCTGAAGGTGGCGCTGCTGGGCTGTGGGGTCGTCGGCTCAGAGGTGGCGCGCATCATGACGACGCACGCCGACGACCTCGCCGCACGCATCGGCGCCCCGGTCGAGCTGGCGGGCGTGGCGGTCCGGCGCCCCTCGCGGGTACGCGCGGGCATCGACCCGGCGCTCGTCACCACTGACGCGACCGCCCTGGTCAAACGGGGGGACATCGACGTCGTGGTCGAGGTCATCGGCGGGATCGAGCCCGCCCGCGCCCTCATCACCACCGCGTTCGAGCACGGCGCCTCCGTGGTCTCCGCCAACAAGGCCCTCCTCGCCCAGGACGGCGCCGCGCTGCACGCCGCCGCGAACCAGGCCTGCAAGGACCTCTACTACGAGGCCGCCGTTGCCGGTGCCATCCCGCTGATCCGGCCGCTGCGCGAGTCCCTCGCCGGCGACAAGATCAACCGGGTGATGGGCATCGTCAACGGCACGACCAACTTCATCCTCGACAAGATGGACACCACGGGCGCCGGTTACCAGGAGGCCCTCGACGAGGCCACCGCCCTGGGATACGCGGAGGCGGACCCGACCGCCGACGTCGAGGGCTTCGACGCCGCCGCCAAGGCCGCGATCCTCGCCGGTATCGCCTTCCACTCCCGGGTGCGCCTCGACGACGTGTACCGCGAGGGCATGACCGAGGTGACGGCGGCCGACTTCGCCTCCGCCAAGAACATGGGCTGCACCATCAAGCTGCTCGCCATCTGCGAGCGGGCGGCGGACGGCGGCTCCGTCACCGCGCGCGTGCACCCCGCGATGATCCCGCTGACCCACCCGCTCGCCTCCGTGCGCGGTGCCTACAACGCCGTGTTCGTCGAGTCGGACGCCGCCGGTCAGCTGATGTTCTACGGTCCCGGCGCGGGCGGTGCCCCCACCGCCTCCGCCGTGCTCGGCGACCTCGTGGCCGTGTGCCGCAACCGCCTCGCCGGTGCCACCGGGCCCGGCGAGTCCGCGTACGCCGCCCTGCCGGTCTCGCCCATGGGCGAGGTCGTCACCCGCTACCACATCAGCCTCGACGTCGCCGACAAACCGGGAGTTCTCGCCCAGGTGGCGACCGTGTTCGCGGAGCACGGTGTGTCGATCGATACGGTTCGGCAGCAGGGCAAGGACGGCGAGGCCTCTCTCGTCGTCGTCACCCACCGCGCCTCCGACGCCTCCCTCACCGGGACCGTCGAGGCGCTGCGCAACCTCGACACCGTGCGGGGTGTCGCCAGCATCATGCGGGTTGAAGGAGAGTAACCAGCAATGACCCACCAGTGGCGCGGAATCATCGAGGAGTACCGGGACCGGCTGCCCGTCTCCGACAGCACGCCGGTCGTGACGCTCCGGGAGGGCGGCACGCCCCTCGTCCCCGCGCAGGTGCTCTCCGAGCGCACGGGCTGCGAGGTCCACCTCAAGGTGGAGGGCGCCAACCCGACCGGGTCCTTCAAGGACCGCGGTATGACCATGGCCATCACGCGCGCGAAGGAAGAGGGCGCGAAGGCCGTCATCTGTGCCTCCACGGGCAACACCTCTGCCTCCGCGGCGGCCTACGCGGTCCGCGCGGGCATGGTTTCGGCCGTGCTCGTCCCGCGCGGCAAGATCGCGCTGGGCAAGATGGGCCAGGCCCTGGTGCACGGCGCGAAGATCCTCCAGGTCGACGGCAACTTCGACGACTGCCTCACCCTCGCGCGTGAACTGAGCGACAACTACCCGGTGGCGCTGGTCAATTCGGTGAACCCGGTGCGCATCGAGGGCCAGAAGACCGCCGCGTTCGAGATCGTGGACATGCTCGGCGACGCGCCCGACATCCACGTCCTGCCGGTGGGCAACGCGGGCAACATCACGGCGTACTGGAAGGGCTACACCGAGTACGCCGGCGACGGGATCGCGGCCAAGAGCCCCCGTATGTGGGGCTTCCAGGCCTCCGGTTCCGCGCCCATCGTGCGCGGCGAGGTCGTCAAGGACCCGTCGACGATCGCCACCGCGATCCGAATCGGCAACCCCGCCTCCTGGCAGTACGCCCTGGCCGCGCGGGACGAGTCGGGCGGCTTCATCGACGAGGTGACGGACCGTGAGATCCTGCGCGCCTACCGGCTGTTGGCCGCTCAGGAGGGTGTCTTCGTGGAGCCCGCCTCCGCCGCCTCCGTGGCCGGTCTGCTGAAGGCCGCCGAGGCCGGCAAGGTCGACCCGGGCCAGACCATCGTCTGCACGGTCACCGGCAACGGCCTCAAGGACCCCGACTGGGCCGTCGCGGGTGCCCCGCAGCCCGTCACGGTCCCGGTCGACGCGGCGACGGCGGCCGAGCGTCTCGGTCTCGCGTAACCGCACCCTCGGTCACTGGCGTATCCTCTCGCCCAGCCGTTCGAAAAGACCTGGGAGCCGCGCGTAGACGCCGGTTCCCGGGGGATAACCCTGACAGGACCCGACAGGGGGTGCACAGGGGGCTTACGACACGCATCGTGCGCCTCCTGTGCGCCCTATGTCGCCACAGAACCTTCCTTCGATAGGCTGTAGTGAACCCGCCCGCCGCATATGCCCCGCAAGGGTGCGGCGCCGCGCCGTCTTGAGCGGCCGCAGGGTCTCACGTACCTATCGAATGTCCGTCGATATCCATCGAACATCATTCGACAATCGTCAATCTCGCAGCTCAAGGAGAGTCATCGAGCGATGGCCGGTCCAGCGTTCCGCGCCGCCGCCGTACGGGTGCGCGTCCCCGCCACCAGCGCCAACCTCGGTCCGGGCTTCGACGCCCTGGGCCTGTCGCTGGGGCTCTACGACGACGTGGTCGTCCGGGTGGCCGACTCCGGCCTGCACGTCGACATCGCGGGGGAGGGCAGCGAGACCCTCCCGCGCGACGAGCGGCATCTGCTCGTCCGGTCGCTGCGCACCGCCTTCGACCTGCTGGGCGGCCAGCCCCGGGGTCTTGAGATCGTGTGCGCCAACCGCATCCCGCACGGCCGCGGCCTCGGCTCCTCCTCCGCCGCCATCTGCGCCGGCATCGTCGCGGCCCGCGCCGTGACCATAGGCGGCGACAACCGGCTCGACGACGCCGCGCTGCTCGAACTGGCCACGGAGATCGAGGGCCACCCCGACAATGTCGCGGCCTGTCTCCTCGGCGGCTTCACGCTCTCCTGGATGGAGGGCGGCGCGGCGCGGGCGATCAGGATGGATCCCGCGGATTCCATCGTTCCGGTGGTTTTCGTCCCCGGGAAGCCGGTGCTCACGGAGACGGCGCGCGGACTGCTCCCGCGCAACGTCCCGCACGTCGACGCCGCGACCAACGCGGGCCGGGCGGCCCTTCTCGTGGAAGCCCTGACCAGGCGCCCCGAACTGCTGCTGCCCGCCACCGAGGACCGGCTCCACCAGGAGTACCGCGCACCCGCCATGCCGGAGAGCGCGGCCCTGGTCGAGCGGCTGCGCGCCGACGGCGTCCCGGCGGTCATCTCCGGCGCCGGACCCACGGTTCTGGCCCTGGCCGACGAGGCCAGCGCAGACAAGGTGGCCGATCTCGCGGGTGCGGGATGGGCCGCCAACAGGCTGGATCTCGACGCCCGAGGGGCGTGCGTCCTGCCGCTCACCACCAGCGTCGCCGAAACCGGCGCCGACAACGGCGTCGAATAGGGGCGTTCGGTTGCCGGATTTCGAGAGGGGGAATGTTTGTTGGATCCGGTAGTGTTAACCTCAAGTCTGCACCTGCCTCAGCCATGGCGAGGTGCTTATCGTCCCCGTCCGGGACAACCATTCTTCCGGGAGTCTCCCAAGCCGCACTGTGCTTCGTACGTCAAGCTGTACGCCGTACGCAGGCACTGAGCGGTCTGCCGAGCAGGCTCCGGAACCGGCGTTGCCGAGCCGCGTGACACAGACACTCAGTGCCACGGCCCGGAAAGCGCCGAATCACCAGAAATTTTTCCTCCGCCGCCTTTGGCGGACCACCGCCCCGGCACGGTCCACCCGAACAGGGCCGAAGCCGGACAGCACAAACGGTCGCCGAGCCAGAAGGCCGACGTCCGCTCCAGGGAAGGACCCTTCGTGAGCGACACCACCGATCTGATGGGCGCACGTGTCGAGGACACCGCTGCCGCGCCCGCCACGGACGCCGCGCCTGCCAGCGGTGCCGGCTCCCGGCGGCGCCGCGGCACCGGCCTTGAAGGCATGGTGCTGGCCGAGCTGCAGCAGGTCGCATCCGGCCTCGGCATCAGGGGCACCGCGCGGATGCGCAAGAGCCAGCTGATCGAGGTCATCAAGGACGCGCAGGCGGGAGGGGGTGCCCCGGCCAAGGCCGAGGCCGCCACCGAGACCAAGCCGAAGCGCCGTGCCACCTCGAAGGCGCGCACGGGCGACGACGCCGCCCCGGCCGAGAAGGCACCGGCCAAGAAGGCCGAGGCGCCCGCCGAGAAGGTCGACAAGGCCGTGGCCCAGCAGCAGATCGAGATCCCCGGCCAGCCGGCCGGTGGCGACGAGGCGCCCACCGAGCGCCGCCGGCGCCGGGCCACCGCCGACGCGGGCAGCCCCGAGACGGTCACCGCCGAGGCCAAGAGCGAGCCCAAGGCCGAGACGCCCGCCCAGAACCAGGCCCAGGCCGACGCCGGTGACCAGGGCGGCGAGGGCCGTCAGGGCCGCCGCGAGCGTGGCCGTGACCGCGGTGAGCGGGGCGACCGCACCGAGCGCACCGAGCGCGGTGAGCGTGGCCGTCGGGGCAAGGGCGACGAGCAGCAGGGCGGCGGCCAGCAGCAGCGCGACCGCGGCCAGCAGCAGAGCCAGCAGCAGGGCGGCCGTCAGGACCGTCAGGACCGTCAGCGCGACAACGGCCCGCAGGACGACGACGACTTCGACGGCGGACGCCGTGGCCGTCGCGGCCGTTACCGCGACCGTCGTGGCCGTCGCGGCCGTGACGAGATCGGCGCCCCCGAGCCGCAGCTCGCCGACGACGACGTCCTGATCCCCGTCGCGGGCATCCTGGACATCCTCGACAACTACGCCTTCATCCGTACCTCGGGCTATCTGCCGGGTCCGAACGACGTGTACGTGTCGCTCGCCCAGGTCCGCAAGAACGGTCTGCGCAAGGGCGACCACGTCACCGGCGCGGTCCGTCAGCCCAAGGACGGCGAGCGTCGCGAGAAGTTCAACGCGCTGGTCCGTCTGGACTCCACCAACGGCATGGCGCCCGAATCCGGGCGCGGACGCCCGGAGTTCAACAAGCTGACGCCGCTCTACCCGCAGGACCGGCTCCGTCTGGAGACCGACCCGGGTGTCCTCACCACTCGCATCATCGACCTCGTCGCGCCGATCGGTAAGGGCCAGCGCGGTCTGATCGTGGCCCCGCCGAAGACCGGCAAGACCATGATCATGCAGGCGATCGCCAACGCGATCACGCACAACAACCCCGAGTGCCACCTGATGGTCGTCCTTGTCGACGAGCGTCCGGAGGAGGTCACCGACATGCAGCGGTCGGTGAAGGGCGAGGTCATCTCCTCGACCTTCGACCGCCCGGCCGAGGACCACACCACGGTCGCCGAGCTGGCCATCGAGCGTGCCAAGCGCCTCGTCGAGCTGGGCCACGACGTCGTCGTGCTGCTCGACTCGATCACGCGTCTGGGCCGCGCCTACAACCTGGCGGCGCCGGCCTCCGGCCGCATCCTGTCCGGTGGTGTCGACTCGACCGCGCTGTACCCGCCGAAGCGCTTCTTCGGTGCGGCCCGCAACATCGAGGACGGCGGCTCGCTGACCATCCTCGCCACCGCGCTGGTGGACACCGGGTCCCGCATGGACGAGGTCATCTTCGAGGAGTTCAAGGGCACCGGCAACGCCGAGCTGAAGCTCGACCGGAAGCTCGCGGACAAGCGGATCTTCCCCGCGGTGGACGTCGACGCGTCCGGTACGCGTAAGGAAGAGATCCTGCTCGGCAGCGACGAGCTCGCCATCACCTGGAAGCTGCGTCGGGTGCTGCACGCGCTCGACTCCCAGCAGGCGATCGAGCTGCTGCTCGACAAGATGAAGCAGACGAAGTCGAACGGCGAGTTCCTGCTGCAGATCCAGAAGACGACGCCGATGCCGGGCAACGGCGACTAGCGACGGCGAACGGCGACAGCTCCAGCGACAGGACCGGGGCCATCCTCCTTGTGAGGGTGGCCCCGGTTTTCTTGTATGGGATGTATGGGACACGTGTACGATCACGTTCTTCATGCTCTGATCAACCATTGCATTCTCAGGGGGGAATTGAGTGGCTAGACCCTTGTCCGGAGCCATGGCCGCGGCGATAGCCGGGACGCTGTTGTTGTCGTCAGCGAGCGGGGCGGGTGCCGACACCTCGACGCCCGACGCGCTGGATGTACGCATCGCCAAGGCGATGGCGGCGGACGACACCGCTCGTGTGGCGACGCGGGAGCCCTCGTCGAGCGCGAGTTCGGACGACGGCCCGGGGCGGTCCGCGCAGATCATCGGCGGCTCCGAGACCACGATCGCCTCGGCGCCGTGGATGGCCCAGCTCTGGTACTACGACCCGACGCAGGACTTCGGATTCTTCTGCGGCGGCACGGTCGTCTCACCGACGAAGATCCTGACGGCCGCGCACTGCGTCGACAAGGACTACTACGACTGGGCCGCGTACGGCGAGATCATCACCGGCACCGACCGGCTGCCCACGGCCGTCTACAACGAGGACGGCAGCCTCGACCACGTCGACTACCACGGCGGCACCCGCAGCACGCTGACGCGGCAGTGGAACCACCCGTCGTGGGACGAGGAGGCGATCGACAACGACGTCGCCGTCCTGACGCTGTCGGCGCCGGTCACGGCCAAGCCGATCAGGATGACGACGTCGGACGACACCACGTCGTACAAGTCCGGCACCAAGGCCACGGTCTACGGCTGGGGCCGTACCAGCTCCACCAGCCAGGACATCTCGGAGACGCTGAAGACGGCCACGCTGCCGATCGTCAGCGACACCACCTGCGCGAGCACGTGGGACCCGTACTTCGTCAAGGGCCACATGGTCTGCGCGGGCAAGCCCGCCGGCGGTACGGACGCCACCACCACCGCCACCTGCAACGGTGACTCCGGCGGCCCGCTCGTCGTCGACAACAAGGTCGTCGGCGTCGTCTCGTGGGGCGTCACGGACTGCGTGTACAAGGGCGCCTACCCGGTCTTCGCGAAGGTCAGCAAGTACGTCGGCGCGACCTACCCGAGGATCGACGACGCGGCCATCACCCGCGACGGCAAGGCCGACGCCTTCCTGCGCAACAAGGAGACCGGCACGGGCTACGTCCGCGCCTCCACGGGCTCCAAGCTCGGCGACCGCAAGGCCCTGACCGCCGAGGGCAGCTGGAAGGGCTACAACCTGGTCCAGCAGACCGACCTGAACCGGGACGGCCACCAGGACTACGTCCTGC
Organism: Streptomyces phaeolivaceus; assembly: GCF_009184865.1. NCBI lineage: Bacteria > Bacillati > Actinomycetota > Actinomycetes > Kitasatosporales > Streptomycetaceae > Streptomyces > Streptomyces phaeolivaceus. The sequence continues at coordinate 7,295,790 of NZ_CP045096.1, forward strand.
GCCGCTCCTCCGACGGTGACGTCTTCTGGCGGCGGTACGTGCCCTCGTCCAAGACCTGGTCGACCACGCAGATCTTCGACAACTGGAAGACCCGCACCCGGATCGTCACCCCCGGTGACGTCACCGGGGACGCCCTGCCCGACCTGCTCTCGGTCGACTCGGCGGGCGCCCTGTGGATCTACCCCGGCAAGGGCACCGGCTCCTTCGGCACCCGGGTCAAGGTCGGCACGGGCTGGGGCCAGTACAACGCGGTCGTCGGTCACGGCGACTTCACCGGTGACGGCAAGGCCGATCTGATCGCGCGCACCAGGACCGGCTCGAACGTCTACCTCTACAAGGGCACCGGCAAGTCCGGCACGGGCGCCTTCGCGGCCCGCGTCAAGGTGCGCTCCGGCTGGACCGACTTCAACGCGCTCGTCACTCCCGGTGACGTGAGCGGCGACGGCAAGGCCGACCTGCTGGCCCGTACGAAGGCCGGCACGCTGTACCTCTACAAGGGCACCGGCAAGGCCACGAGCGAGATCTTCAGCACACGGGTCTCGGTCGGCACCAGCTACGCCCAGTACGACCTGCTCGGCTGAAACACCAGGTGAGCCAGGCCCCGCCCGGCTCCTCCGTCACACACGGTGCCCATCGCTCTTTACGCGATGGGCACCGTCCGTTGTGCAACCCTTTCCGGGATTACTCCGTCTGACCGAACGGAGTGACCATGAGCGGTACGGCCACATCCGACCCGACAGGCCTGGGCCTGAGCGCAGGGGGTAACCGACCGGAAAGAGAACCGAGGAGCAGATGTCCGCCGAGAGCACGCCGACACCCGGCACCGCGGGGCCGACCGGTACCACCGGCCCGCGTCACCGCGCGGCCAAGGGCCGCCGCCGCAGGAACCGCACGACACGTGGCGGGCACAGCAGAGCGGCCGTCGTCACCGCCTGGACCGCCGCCGGTGTTCTCGTGCTGGGCGGCACGGGGGTCGGCTACCTGTACTTCAAGCTCAACGGCAACATCAAGAGCGTCGACATCAACCAGGCCCTCGGCACCGACCGGCCGCTCGACGTCGACAACGGCTCGCAGGACATCCTCGTCCTCGGCTCCGACACCCGCTCGGGCAGCAACAAGAAGCTCGGCGGGGGCGTGGACGACGGCAGCGCGCGCTCCGACACGGCGATGGTCGTGCACGTGTACGAGGGCCACAAGCGGGCCAGTGTGGTCTCCATACCCCGGGACACGCTCGTCGAGCGGCCGGAGTGCACCGACGCGAACGGCAAGAAGTACCCGGCGGCCTCGTACGCGATGTTCAACTCCGCGTACTCGACGGGTGGCGCGGCGTGTGCGGTGAAGACCGTCGAGGCCATGTCCGGGATCCGGATGGACCACTACATCGAGGTCGACTTCTCGGGCTTCGAGAAGCTGATCAACGTCCTCGGCGGGGTCGACATCACGACCACCGAGGACATCGAGGACCCGGACAGCCATCTCGATCTGAAGGCCGGGGAGCACACGCTCACGGGGAAGCAGGCGCTGGGGCTCGTGCGGACCCGGCACGGGGTGGGGGACGGCTCCGACCTCGGGCGCATCCAGCTCCAGCAGGCGTTCATCAAGGCGCTGATCGAGCAGGTCAAGTCCGTGGGGATCTTCAGCAGCCCCAAGAAGCTGTACGACCTCGCCGACACCGCGACCGACGCGGTCACCACCGACTCCGACCTCGACACCGTCAAGGACCTCGCGTCCTTCGCGTCCGGGCTCAAGGGCATCAGCTCCAAGAACATGACCATGGTCACGATGCCCGTCCGGTACGACCCCGCCGACCCCAACCGCGTACTGGTGTCCGAGACCAAGGCCCAGCAGGTCTGGTCCGCACTGAAGACCGACAAGCCGATCCCGAGCTCGGCGACGAAGGGCACGGCCACGGGGTCGGCGGGCGGGGTCGTGGCTTCTTCCTGAGGGTGCCTGCGGGTTGTTGCTTTTTAGGGGCGCGGGGAACCGCGCGACCAGCCACGACGGTCGTGCGGTCGCGTACGGCGGCTACGAGGCACCCCCTGGCGCATGCCCGACCGGAGGCGAGGCGCGCGGCCCGGCGCTTACGGGGTGCCGCCTGCGCCCACCCGTGCCGCCCCCAGCGGCACGATTGCCCGCAGCTGGGTGGGGGTGAGGGTGGGGGAGGGGACGGGCGCGGCTGCCTGTGGCTGGGGGCTGGGGAATACCTGAGCGCACCCCCTGGTTTGGGGAGATGGCACCAGTCCTGGCAGACTGGTACGTCGGCTCCGGTTCACGCTCCCGCATCCCGCGGCAGCGACCCGGCGCCCTCCCGAAACTAGGAGACACCTTGAAGCGCGACATCCACCCCGAGTACGTCGAGACGCAGGTCAGCTGCACCTGTGGCGCGTCGTTCACCACCCGTAGCACGATCGAGAGCGGCACCATCCGTGCCGAGGTCTGCTCCGAGTGCCACCCGTTCTACACGGGCAAGCAGAAGATCCTCGACACCGGTGGCCGCGTGGCCCGCTTCGAGGCCCGCTTCGGCAAGGCTGCCGCTGCCAAGAAGTAGCGAGCCCCCAGCGCCGGTCCGCGGCGCCCCTCCGGGGGCGTCGGGACCGGCGCTTTGCGGTGCGGCACACAGCTGCGCAGCCCATGAGCGCGGGCCACGAGTGCGGCCCACTCACCACGTAGTACGTCGTACAGGGAGCCGGAAGAGATGTTCGAGGCGGTCGAGGAACTGGTCGGGGAACACGCCGATCTGGAGAAGAAGCTCGCCGACCCGTCGGTCCACGCGGACCAGGCCAACGCGCGCAAGCTGAACAAGCGCTACGCGGAGCTGACCCCGATCGTCGGCACCTACCGCTCCTGGAAGCAGACCGGCGACGACATCGACACCGCTCGCGAATTCGCCGCGGACGACCCGGACTTCGCCGCCGAGGTCAAGGAGCTGGAGAAGCACCGCGAGGAGCTGACCGAGAAGCTGCGGCTGCTGCTGGTGCCCCGGGACCCGTCCGACGACAAGGACGTGATCCTGGAGATCAAGGCCGGCGCGGGTGGCGACGAGTCCGCCCTGTTCGCCGGGGATCTGCTCCGCATGTACCTGCGGTACGCCGAGCGCGTCGGCTGGAAGACCGAGATCATCGACTCCACCGAGTCCGAGCTGGGCGGCTACAAGGACGTCCAGGTCGCCGTGAAGACCAAGGGCGGCAACGGCGCCACCGAGCCCGGCCAGGGCGTCTGGGCCCGCCTGAAGTACGAGGGCGGGGTGCACCGCGTCCAGCGGGTGCCGGCGACCGAGTCCCAGGGCCGTATCCACACCTCCGCGGCCGGTGTGCTGGTCACACCCGAGGCCGAGGAGGTCGACGTCGAGATCAACGCGAACGATCTGCGGATCGACGTCTACCGCTCCTCCGGGCCCGGCGGGCAGTCCGTCAACACCACCGACTCCGCCGTGCGCATCACGCACATTCCCACCGGAGTCGTCGCCTCCTGCCAGAACGAGAAGAGCCAGCTGCAGAACAAGGAGCAGGCGATGCGTATCCTGCGCTCCAGGCTGCTCGCCGCGGCACAGGAGGAGGCGGAGAAGGAAGCCGCCGACGCCCGCCGCAGCCAGGTCCGTACCGTCGACCGCTCCGAGAAGATCCGCACGTACAACTTCCCGGAGAACCGCATCTCGGACCACCGCGTCGGCTTCAAGGCCTACAACCTGGACCAGGTCCTGGACGGTGAACTCGACGCGGTGATCCAGGCCTGCGTCGACGCGGACTCGGCCGCGAAGCTGGCAGCCGCGTAAGGCCGTTTCGAGCACGACCAGTACGACGGAGGACTTGCGTGAACCTGCTGCTCGCGGAAGTGGCCCAGGCCACCCAGCGCCTGGCCGACGCCGGCGTGCCCTCGCCGCGCAACGACGCGGAGGAGCTCGCCGCGTTCGTGCACGGTGTCAAGCGGGGCGAGCTGCACACCGTCAAGGACACCGACTTCGACGCCCGGTACTGGGAGGTCACCGCCCGCCGCGAGGCCCGTGAGCCGCTCCAGCACATCACCGGACGCGCCTACTTCCGCTACCTCGAACTTCAGGTCGGGCCAGGGGTGTTCGTGCCCCGGCCCGAGACCGAGTCCGTCGTCGGCTGGGCCATAGACGCCGTCCGCGCGATGGATGTCGTCGAGCCGCTGATCGTCGATCTGTGCACCGGCTCCGGCGCCATCGCCCTCGCCCTCGCCCAGGAGGTGCCGCGCTCGCGCGTGCACGCCGTGGAGCTGTCCGAGGACGCCCTGACGTGGACCCGCAAGAACATGGCGGGCTCCCGCGTCGACCTGCGCCAGGGCAACGCCCTGGACGCCTTCCGCGACCTCGACGGCCAGGTCGACCTGGTCGTCTCCAACCCGCCGTACATCCCGCTCACCGAATGGGAGTACGTGGCGCCCGAGGCCCGCGACTACGATCCCGAACTCGCCCTGTTCTCGGGGGAGGACGGCCTCGAACTCATCCGCGGCCTGGAGCGCACCGCACACCGGCTCCTGCGCCCCGGGGGTGTCGTCGTCATCGAGCACGCCGACACCCAGGGCGGGCAGGTGCCCTGGATCTTCACCGAGGAGCGGGGCTGGGCCGACGCGGCCGACCACCCGGACCTCAACAACCGGCCGCGGTTCGCGACCGCCCGCAAGGCGATGCCGTGATGACCGACAACGGTTCGATCACTTCGTACGTACTTGAGCAGGAGGCCCGCTAGATGGCACGGCGATACGACACCAACGACGCGACCGACCGCGCCACCGGTCTGCGCGAGGCCGCGTCCGCCATCCGCCGGGGCGAGCTCGTGGTGCTGCCGACGGACACCGTGTACGGCATCGGCGCGGACGCGTTCACGTCGGAGGCCGTGGCCGACCTGCTGGAGGCCAAGGGCCGGGGCCGCAACATGCCCACGCCCGTCCTCATCGGCTCCCCGAACACCCTGCACGGCCTGGTCACGGACTTCTCCGAGATGGCCTGGGAGCTGGTCGACGCCTTCTGGCCGGGCGCGCTCACGCTCGTCGCCAAGCACCAGCCGTCGCTGCAGTGGGACCTCGGCGACACCCGGGGCACGGTCGCCGTGCGCATGCCGCTGCACCCGGTCGCCATCGAGCTGCTGACCGAGGTCGGCCCGATGGCGGTCTCCTCGGCCAACCTGACCGGGCACCCGGCGCCGGAGAACTGCGACGCCGCCGAGGCGATGCTCGGGGACTCCGTCTCCGTGTACCTCGACGGCGGTCCGACCCCCGGCAACGAGCCGTCCTCGATCGTCGACGTCACGGGCAAGGTACCGGTGCTGCTGCGCGCGGGCGCCCTGTCCGCGGAGGAGCTCCGCAAGGTCGTACCCGACCTTGAGGTGGCGAATTGACGGCCCCTGACGCGGGGCGTGGCATATGGGACGGGGAAGAGACACGGACCTTCACGGGTCTGCCGCGTGACACCTTCCGCATCCTCCACGTCAGCACCGGCAACGTGTGCCGCTCGCCGATCACCGAGCGGCTGACCCGGCATGCCCTGGCGGACCGGCTCGGGGACCCGCTGTGGGGCGGTCTGGTCGTCGAGAGCGCGGGGACATGGGGGCACGAGGGGGCGCCCATGGAGGCGAACGCGGAGGCCGTCCTCGCGGACTTCGGCGCGGACGCCTCCGGCTTCACGGGGCGGGAGCTGCTGGACGAGCACGTCATCCGGGCCGATCTGGTGCTGACGGCCACCCGGGACCACCGGGCCCAGGTCATCTCCATGGGCCACTCCGCCGGGCTGCGCACCTTCACTTTGAAGGAGTTCACCCGCCTCGTCCGTGCCATCGACCCGACCACGCTCCCTCCCCTGGAGGAGGGCATGGTCGTACGCGCGCGTGCGCTGGTCCGCGCCGCCGCCGCTCTACGCGGGTGGCTCCTCGCCCCCACGGCCGAGGCGGACGAGGTCTACGACCCGTACGGGGCCCCGCTGCCGTTCTTCCAGTCGGTGGGCGACGAGATACACCAGGCGCTGGACCCGGTGGTGACGGCGCTGACGGGGGTGCCGGCTCGGGCTTGATCCCGGGTGGGAGGAGTCGGCGGACGGAGTCCGGCGCAGCATCTCGAAGCCGGGAGGCCCGCCAGGGCCGAGCGCCGCGAGAGATGCGTCGGGGACCGGCTCCGGTGGTGACGGCGCTGACGGGGGTGCCGGCTCGGGCGTAACGCCGGGCGGGTCGGGGTCCGCGGGCCTACATTGGTGCTACGTCATCGTCGACGCCCCGGAGTCCATCATGTCGGTCACCCCTGTCCTTGAGGCCGATGTCCTGCGGCGGCAGGACCCTGAGCTGGCCGACATCCTGCTGGGGGAGGTCGATCGGCAGGCGACGACGCTGCAGCTCGTCGCCGCCGAGAACTTCACCTCGCCCGCCGTGCTGGCCGCCCTGGGATCGCCGCTCGCCAACAAGTACGCGGAGGGCTATCCGGGGGCCCGGTACCACGGCGGCTGCGAGATGGTGGACCTCGCCGAGCGGCTGGCCGTGGAGCGGGCGAAGGCGCTGTTCGGGGCCGAACACGCCAACGTGCAGTCCCACTCCGGGTCTTCGGCCGTACTGGCCGCCTACGCGGCCCTCCTGCGCCCCGGCGACACCGTCCTGGCGATGGGCCTGCACTTCGGCGGACACCTCACGCACGGGTCGCCCGCGAACTTCTCCGGCCGCTGGTTCGACTTCGTCGGGTACGGGGTGGAGGCCGACTCCGGGCTCATCGATCACGAACAGGTGCGCACCCTCGCCCGTACGCACCGTCCCAAGGCCATCGTGTGCGGGTCGATCTCGTACCCCCGGCACATCGACTACGCCTTCTTCCGTGAGGTCGCCGACGAGGTGGGCGCCTATCTGATCGCCGACGCGGCCCATCCGATCGGGCTGGTCGCCGGGGGAGCGGCGCCGAATCCGGTGCCGTACGCCGACATCGTGTGCGCCACCACGCACAAGGTGCTGCGGGGGCCGCGCGGCGGAATGCTGCTGTGCGGGAGCGAGCTGGCGGAGCGGGTGGACCGGGCGGTGTTCCCCTTCACGCAGGGCGGCGCGCAGATGCACACCATCGCCGCGAAGGCCGTCGCGTTCGGCGAGGCGGCAACACCGGCGTTCACGGCGTACGCCCATCAGGTGGTCGCGAACGCCCGCGTACTGGCGCGCGGTCTGGCCGAGGAGGGCGTGACCGTCGTCACGGGCGGCACCGACACCCATCTGCTGACCGTCGATCCCGCGCCACTCGGTGTCGACGGACGGACCGCGCGGGGGCGGCTCGCGGCGGCCGGGATGGTCCTCGACTGCTGTGCGTTGCCTCACGGGGACGCCCGTGGCCTGCGGCTGGGCACGGCCGCGCTGACCACGCAGGGCATGGGCGAGGCCGAGATGGCACGGCTCGCCGTCCTGTTCGCGGGGGCCCTCGGGGACGGCGGGGACGGCAAGCGGACGCGTGAAGAAGTACGGGACCTGGCCGGAAGATTTCCGCCGTATCCGCGCTGAGGTGGGGTAGACGCACCACCAGGCACAGCATCACGTGCAACCATCGTCGCTACCCGGAAGTCCTCCACCGTATGCGTGCACCGCTTCGCGCATCGCTAGGGTGTGAGGCTGTGATGGCCAGCGAGACCTGTGGGGAAGCCCGTGCGTGAATACCTCCTGACGCTCTGCATCACGGCCGCGGTGACGTATCTGCTGACAGGGCCGGTACGGAAGTTCGCGATCGTGGCCGGAGCCATGCCGGCGGTCCGTGCGCGCGACGTCCACCGTGAGCCCACGCCCCGCCTCGGCGGCATCGCGATGTTCTTCGGACTCTGTGCCGGTCTGCTGGTCGCGGACCACCTGACCAACCTCAGCGAGGTCTTCGCCGAGTCCAACGAACCGCGCGCGCTGCTCTCCGGGGCCGCGCTGATCTGGCTCATCGGCGTCCTGGACGACAAGTTCGAGATCGACGCCCTGATCAAGCTCGGCGGGCAGATGATCGCCGCGGGCGTGATGGTCATGCAGGGTCTGACGATCCTGTGGTTGCCCGTCCCGGGTGTCGGCATCGTCGCGCTCACACAGTGGCAGGGCACCCTGCTCACGGTCGCCCTGGTCGTCATCACCATCAACGCGGTCAACTTCGTCGACGGCCTCGACGGTCTCGCGGCCGGCATGGTCTGTATCGCCTCCGCCGCGTTCTTCATGTACGCCTACCGCCTCTGGTACAGCTACGGCATCGAGGCCGCGGCCCCCGCCACCCTCTTCGCGGCGGTCCTGATGGGCATGTGTCTGGGCTTCCTGCCGCACAACATGCATCCCGCGCGGATCTTCATGGGCGACTCCGGGTCGATGATGATCGGCCTGGTGCTGGCGGCCGGCGCGATCTCCGTCACCGGGCAGGTCGACCCGGACGTGATGAACCTGTACGGCTCGGAGCGCAGCACGGTCTACTCGATGGTCCCCGTCTACATCCCGCTGCTGATGCCGCTGACCATCATCGCGATCCCGGCGGCCGACCTGATCCTGGCGATCGTGCGCCGCACCTGGCGCGGCCAGTCGCCGTTCGCCGCGGACCGGGGGCATCTGCACCACCGGCTCCTGGAGGTCGGGCACTCGCACAGCCGGGCCGTGCTGATCATGTACTTCTGGTCGGCGGTCATCGCCTTCGGCGCCCTGGCGTACACGGTGAACGCGGCGTCCATGTGGATCGTCCTCGCCATCGCGATGCTCAGCGGGGTCGGCCTCTTCCTGCTGCTGCTGCCCCGCTTCACCCCGCGCGCCCCGCGCTGGGCGGAACGCTTCGTCCCGCCCCGCTACCGTCGCCGCGCGGTCCCGGCCGTCGCCGCGGAGCCCGTCCCCGACTGGACGCCGTCCCTCAACGGCGCGACGGCGATCGGCGGCCGTACGCACGAAGCGGAACGCAGTCCGGCGGGTGCCGGCCGCTGAACCGGGGCCGTCCGCGAGGGCCCTCGTCGCACTGCTCCACGAACCGGCCGGAGGCCGTGCGCGGTACGCCGCGCACGGCCTCCGGCCGTCCGTCGTGCGGGCGGAGGGGCGGGGCGTCGCGCTGACGGCAAGGTAAGAATCTGACTAACACTTTGCCGATGCCATGCAAGACCCTGACGGTGCAAACGGCCTTATACCAGACAAGTCGGCGCTGATTTTGCACAGACGGGCAGGTTCACTCTCATGTGTGACACCTGGCACAGCATTCAGGTAAAGACCTCATCAAATAGTTTGTGATACGGTTCACGAGAACCCGGGACAGAGCCGAAGGGCCGCAATGCGACGGTCCGTTGGCGGGAGATTTCCGCTCGCCCCCGGGGTCTACGCTCGTCCATGACGACACCCTGCCCCCTTAGCAAGCGGAGTTGCCGCCATGCCGTCCAATGACGTCCGGACCCTCCTGCAGGCAGCCGTACCCACGGCAGCCGCCGGCGCGATCGCCGCTGTCATCAGCGGTGTGGTCGTCGGAGGCAAGGGGGCTCTCGGTGCCGTCGTCGCGGCGGTGATCACGATTCTCTTCATGGGAATCGGGCTCTACGTTCTGCAGCGCACTGCCAAATCGCTTCCTCATCTGTTCCAGATGATGGGACTGATGCTTTACGCGGCACAGATTCTGCTGTTGTTCATCTTTCTGTCCGCGTTCAAGAACACCACGCTGTTCCATCCCAAGGCCTTCGCGTTCACGCTCGTCGCCACCACCCTCGTGTGGATCGCGGCACAGACGCGTGCCCACATGAAGGCCAAGATCCTCTACGTCGAACCCGATTCATCGACTTCGTCGACGGGCGGCAAGCCCGAAAAATCGGGGCACTCGTCGTGAGGAGTAGGGCCGGGATAAGGGCGTGTGCGAACTCCTGCTATCGTCCGGTGCCAACTGCGGCATCGCGGGCGCGGGCATCTGAGCTGACGCCTGCTCAATCGCGAGGCTTGATGCCCCCCAGCCGCCCCCACATCCGTAACACCAGTCCAGTGCCGACCCGCGGCTGCGCGCCGCGCCGACACAACGAGGTTGCCGTACCCATGCGTCACGCCGAAGGAGCCCGTGGTGAGTGCTGACCAGACCCAGCTCGCCTTTGACTGGAGCTGTCGGATCATGTCCGACAACGGCTGTGGCTTCCCGGCTCCGGGCCTGCACTCGTTCCTCTTCAAGCCGATCGCGACGGTCGGCGGGTTCGAGTTCAACAAGGTGATGCTGCTCGCCCTGATCACCACTCTCCTGGTGATCACCTTCTTCACCCTCGCCTTCGGCAAGGCCAAGGTGGTGCCGGGCAAGCTGCAGATGATCGGCGAGGCGGGCTACGACTTCGTACGCCGCGGCATCGTCTACGAGACGCTGGGCCGGAAGGAGGGCGAGAAGTACGTCCCGCTGATGGTCTCGCTGTTCTTCTTCATCTGGATCATGAACATCTGGTCCGTGATCCCGCTGGCCCAGTTCCCGGTCTCGTCGATCATCGCCTACCCGATGGTCCTGGCCCTGATCGTCTACGTGGTCTGGGTCTCGCTGACCTTCAAGAAGCACGGCTTCGTCGGCTTCTTCAAGAACGTCACCGGCTACGACAAGTCGCTGGGCCCGGTGCTGCCCCTCGTGGTGATCATCGAGTTCTTCTCGAACCTGCTGGTCCGCCCCTTCACCCACGCGGTGCGACTGTTCGCCAACATGTTCGCCGGCCACCTGATGCTGGTCATGTTCACCGTCGCCTCCTGGTACCTGCTGAACAGCTGGATGATCCCCGCGGCCGGTGTCTCCTTCGTCATGACCATCGTCATGATCCTCTTCGAGCTCTTCGTGCAGGCCGTCCAGGCGTACGTCTTCGTGCTCCTCGCCTGCTCGTACATCCAGGGCGCGCTCGCCGAGCACCACTGAGCACCGCGCCCCACCAGCCCCCAGAACGTCCGGTGGCCAACCCCCGCCGGTCCATGAAAGAGAAGGAAGAATCAGCATGGCTGCCCTTGAGACCCTCGCCGCTGTCGAAGGCAACATCGGTTCCATCGGCTACGGCCTCGCCGCCATCGGCCCCGGCGTCGGCGTCGGCATCATCTTCGGCAACGGCACCCAGGCGCTCGCCCGTCAGCCCGAGGCCGCCGGTCTGATCCGTGCCAACCAGATCCTCGGCTTCGCCTTCTGTGAGGCGCTCGCCCTCATCGGCATCGTCATGCCGTTCGTCTACAACTGACGAGCCCTGACGAGCAAACCTTTCAACGAAAGGCACTGATGTGATCGCCAACCTGGTACAGCTGGCGGCCGAGGAGGAGCAGAACCCGCTCGTCCCGCCCGGCCCCGAGCTGCTCGTGGGCGCCATCGCCTTCGCCATCGTGTTCTTCTTCTTCTGGAAGAAGGCGCTCCCGAACATCAACAAGGTTCTGGAAGAGCGCCGCGACGCGATCGAGGGCGGTATCGAAGAGGCCGACCGTATGAAGGTCGAGGCCCAGAGCGTGCTCGAGCAGTACAAGGCTCAGCTCGCCGAAGCTCGGCACGAGGCCGCGCGGCTGCGCCAGGAGGCGCAGGAGCAGGGCGCCACGCTCATCGCCGAGATGCGTGCGGAAGGCCAGCGGCAGCGCGAGGAGATCATCGCCGCCGGCCACTCGCAGCTCGTGGCCGACCGCAAGGCCGCCGCTTCGGCGCTGCGTCAGGACGTGGGCAAGCTCGCCACCGACCTGGCCGGCAAGCTCGTCGGTGAGTCCCTGGAGGACCACGCCCGGCAGAGCCGTGTCATCGACCGCTTCCTCGACGACCTCGAGGAGAAGGCCGAGGCCGCGCGATGAACGGAGCGAGCCGCGAGGCCCTGGCAGCCGCACGTGAGCGTCTCGACGCGCTGACGGACTCCACGTCCGTGGACGCGGCGCGCCTCGCCGACGAGCTGGCCGCCGTCACCGCGCTGCTCGACCGTGAGGTGTCGCTGCGTCGGGTCCTCACCGACCCGGCGCAGTCCGGCGAGGCCAAGGCCGAACTGGCCGGCCGCATCCTCGGCGGCCAGGTCGGCACGACCACCGTCGACCTGGTGTCCGGTCTGGTGCGCTCCCGCTGGTCGCAGTCCCGCGACCTGGTGGACGCGCTGGAACAGCTGGCCGATGTCGCCGACCTCACCGCCGCGCAGCAGTCGGGCACGCTCGACGACGTCGAGGACGAACTCTTCCGGTTCGGCCGGATCGTCTCCTCGAACACCGAGCTGCGGGCCGCGCTGACCGACCGCGCCGCGGGAGCCTCCGCCAAGGGCGAGCTGCTGAGCAGCCTGCTCGGCGGACGCGCCAAGGCCACCACCGAGCGTCTGGTGACGCGCCTCGTGACCGCGCCGCGTGGACGTAGCCTGGAAGCGGGACTCGACTCCCTGTCCAAGCTCGCCGCCGAGCGCCGGGACCGCGTGGTCGCCGTCGTCACCTCGGCGGTCCCGCTGAGCGACGCGCAGAAGCGACGCCTCGGCGCCGCCCTGGCGAAGCTCTACGGCCGCGCCATGCATCTCAACCTCGACGTGGACCCCGAGGTCCTCGGCGGGATCCGGGTCCAGGTCGGCGACGAGCTGATCAACGGCTCGATCGCGGACCGACTCGAGGACGCCGGCCGCCGACTGGCGAGCTAGCACAAACTTCATAGCAGTAGGCAACAGCAAGTAGCAGTAAGTAGTACGTACGTATGTCTGCGGCCCGGTTGGGCCGTGCAGAGGATTCACCTCTTTCAGGGGGGAGTCCGGGAGTTTAGGCATCCCCCCAAAGTGAAACTTCGGGCCCAACAAGGAGAGCAGGGAACCCAGATGGCGGAGCTCACGATCCGGCCGGAGGAGATCCGGGACGCGCTGGAGAACTTCGTCCAGTCGTACAAGCCGGACGCGGCCTCGCGCGAGGAGGTCGGTACGGTCACCCTTGCCGGCGACGGCATCGCGAAGGTCGAGGGTCTTCCCTCGGCCATGGCCAACGAACTGCTGAAGTTCGAGGACGGCACCCTCGGCCTCGCGCTCAACCTGGAAGAGCGCGAGATCGGCGCGATCGTCCTCGGCGAGTTCAGCGGCATCGAGGAGGGCCAGCCGGTCAGCCGTACCGGTGAGGTCCTGTCGGTCGCGGTGGGCGAGGGCTACCTCGGCCGCGTCGTCGACCCGCTCGGCAACCCGATCGACGGTCTCGGCGAGATCGAGACGTCCGGCCGCCGCGCCCTGGAGCTGCAGGCTCCCGGCGTCATGGCCCGTAAGTCGGTGCACGAGCCGATGGAGACCGGCTACAAGGCCGTCGACGCCATGACCCCGGTCGGCCGCGGCCAGCGGCAGCTGATCATCGGCGACCGCCAGACCGGCAAGACCGCCCTGGCCGTCGACACGATCATCAACCAGCGCGACAACTGGCGCTCCGGTGACGTGAACAAGCAGGTCCGCTGCGTCTACGTCGCCATCGGCCAGAAGGGCTCGACCATCGCCTCCGTGCGTGGCGCCCTCGAAGAGGCCGGCGCGCTGGAGTACACGACCATCGTCGCCGCCCCGGCGTCCGACCCGGCCGGCTTCAAGTACCTGGCGCCGTACACCGGTTCGGCCATCGGTCAGCAGTGGATGTACGAGGGCAAGCACGTCCTCATCATCTTCGACGACCTCTCGAAGCAGGCCGACGCCTACCGCGCCGTGTCGCTGCTGCTGCGCCGTCCGCCGGGCCGCGAGGCCTACCCGGGCGACGTCTTCTACCTGCACTCCCGTCTCCTGGAGCGCTGCGCGAAGCTCTCCGACGACCTGGGTGCCGGCTCGATGACCGGTCTGCCGATCGTCGAGACCAAGGCCAACGACGTCTCGGCGTTCATCCCGACCAACGTCATCTCCATCACCGACGGCCAGTGCTTCCTGGAGTCGGACCTCTTCAACGCCGGTCAGCGCCCCGCGCTGAACGTCGGTATCTCCGTCTCCCGAGTCGGTGGTTCCGCGCAGCACAAGGCGATGAAGCAGGTCTCCGGGCGTCTGCGCCTCGACCTCGCCCAGTACCGCGAGCTGGAGGCGTTCGCCGCCTTCGGTTCCGACCTGGACGCCGCGTCGAAGTCGCAGCTGGAGCGCGGTCAGCGTCTGGTCGAGCTGCTCAAGCAGCCGCAGTACCAGCCGATGCCGACCGAGGACCAGGTCGTCTCCGTGTGGGCCGGTACCACCGGCAAGATGGACGACGTCCCGGTCGCCGACGTCCGCCGCTTCGAGAAGGAGCTCCTGGAGTACCTGCACCGCAAGGAGCAGGGCCTCATGACCTCCATCAAGGAGGGCGGCAAGATGTCGGACGACACCCTGACCGCCGTCGCCGACGCGATCGCCGAGTTCAAGAAGCAGTTCGAGACCGCGGACGGCAAGCTGCTCGGCGAGGACGCTCCGGCCGTCAACGTCTCCAAGTGACGTAAGGAAGGGACCTGACTCATGGGAGCCCAGCTCCGGGTCTACAAGCGTCGCATCCGATCCGTCACCGCGACCAAGAAGATCACCAAGGCGATGGAGATGATCGCCGCCTCGCGTGTCGTCAAGGCGCAGCGCAAGGTGGCGGCCTCCGCGCCGTACGCGACCGAGCTCACCCGCGCGGTCACGGCGGTCGGTACCGGTTCGAACACCAAGCACCCGCTGACCACGGAGGCGAAAGAGGCGACCCGTTCCGCGGTGCTGCTCCTCACGAGCGACCGCGGACTGGCCGGCGCCTTCAACTCCAACGCCATCAAGGTCGCCGAGAAGCTGACGGCGCGCCTTGAGGCCGAGGGCAAGGAGGTCGACACGTACATCGTCGGCCGCCGCGGTCTGGCCCACTACAACTTCCGCGAGCGCAAGGTCGTGGAATCGTGGTCGGGCTTCACCGACGAGCCCTCCTACGCGGACGCGAAGAAGGTCGCGGGTCCGCTGATCGAGGCCATCGAGAAGGACACGGCCGACGGTGGTGTGGACGAACTCCACATCGTCTTCACCGAGTTCGTCTCGATGATGACGCAGACGGCGCTCGACGACCGTCTGCTGCCGCTCAGCCTCGACGAGGTGGCCGAGGCGGAGACATCAGCGGCTGCCGCCGCGGGGACGACGAAGGGCGAGATCCTTCCGCTGTACGACTTCGAGCCGTCGGCGGAGGACGTCCTCGACGCCCTGCTGCCGCGCTACGTCGAGAGCCGGATCTACAACGCGCTGCTGCAGTCGGCTGCTTCCAAGCACGCCGCCACCCGCCGCGCGATGAAGTCGGCGACCGACAACGCGGGAGACTTGATCAACACGCTCTCCCGCCTTGCCAACGCGGCCCGCCAGGCCGAAATCACCCAGGAAATCAGCGAGATCGTCGGTGGCTCCGCAGCCCTGGCCGACGCGAACGCGGGGAGTGACAGGTAATGACGACGACAGTAGAGACGGCCGCTGCCACGGGCCGCGTCGCCCGGGTCATCGGCCCGGTCGTCGACGTGGAATTCCCCGTCGACGCCATGCCCGACATCTACAACGCCCTTCACGTCGAGGTGGCCGACCCGGCCCAGGACGGCGCGAAGAAGACGCTGACCCTGGAGGTCGCCCAGCACCTGGGTGACGGCCTGGTCCGCACGATCTCCATGCAGCCCACCGACGGTCTGGTCCGCCAGGCCCCGGTCACCGACACGGGTGCCTCCATCACGGTGCCGGTCGGCGACTTCACCAAGGGCAAGGTGTTCAACACCCTCGGTGAGGTGCTGAACACCGACGAGAAGTACACGGGCGAGCGCTGGGGCATCCACCGCAAGGCCCCGAACTTCGACGAGCTCGAGTCGAAGACCGAGATGTTCGAGACCGGCGTCAAGGTCATCGACCTTCTCACCCCGTACGTCAAGGGTGGAAAGATCGGCCTGTTCGGCGGTGCCGGCGTCGGCAAGACGGTGCTCATCCAGGAGATGATCTACCGCGTCGCCAACAACCACGACGGTGTCTCCGTGTTCGCCGGTGTCGGTGAGCGCACCCGTGAGGGCAACGACCTCATCGAGGAGATGGCCGACTCGGGCGTCATCGACAAGACCGCCCTGGTCTTCGGTCAGATGGACGAGCCCCCGGGCACCCGTCTGCGCGTGGCGCTGGCCGGTCTGACCATGGCGGAGTACTTCCGCGATGTGCAGAAGCAGGACGTGCTGTTCTTCATCGACAACATCTTCCGCTTCACGCAGGCCGGTTCCGAGGTCTCGACCCTGCTCGGCCGTATGCCCTCCGCGGTGGGTTACCAGCCGAACCTGGCCGACGAGATGGGTCTCCTCCAGGAGCGCATCACCTCGACCCGTGGTCACTCGATCACCTCGATGCAGGCGATCTACGTCCCCGCGGACGACCTGACCGACCCGGCCCCGGCCACCACCTTCGCCCACCTCGACGCGACGACGGTTCTCTCCCGTCCGATCTCCGAGAAGGGCATCTACCCGGCCGTGGACCCGCTGGACTCCACGTCCCGGATCCTGGACCCCCGCTACATCGCGGCGGACCACTACAACACCGCCATGCGCGTCAAGACGGTGCTGCAGAAGTACAAGGACCTCCAGGACATCATCGCGATCCTCGGTATCGACGAGCTGGGCGAGGAGGACAAGCTCACCGTCCACCGTGCCCGTCGCGTGGAGCGCTTCCTGTCCCAGAACACCCACGTCGCCAAGCAGTTCACCGGCGTCGACGGGTCGGACGTGCCGCTGGAGGAGTCGATCACCGCGTTCAACGCGATCATCGACGGCGAGTACGACCACTTCCCCGAGCAGGCCTTCTTCCTGTGCGGTGGTATCGAGGACCTGAAGAAGAACGCGAAGGAGCTCGGCGTCAGCTGACGCCCGGCGAATCGTGAACAGTGGGGGGCGAGGCCACACCTCATGGGGTGCGTCCCGCCCCCCTCTGTACTCCCTCTAGAATTGACCCAACACCCGGCCGAGGCGCCGGGTGGTGACCCGAGGAGCCACCTTGGCTGCTGAGCTGCACGTCGCGCTGGTCGCGGCCGACCGAGAGGTCTGGTCCGGCCAGGCCACCCTGGTCGTCGCCCGTACCACGTCCGGCGACATCGGCGTCATGCCCGGTCACCAGCCGCTGCTCGGTGTGCTGGAGTCGGGCCCGGTGACCATCCGTACCAGCGAGGGCGGCACCGTCGTCGTCGCTGTGCACGGCGGTTTCATCTCGTTCGCGGACAACAAGCTGTCCCTGCTTGCCGAGGTCGCCGAGCTGGCCGACGAGATCGACGTCCAGGGCGCGGAGCGAGAGCTGGAGCGCGCGAAGGCGGAGGGCGACGCCGCCGCCGAGCGCCGCGCGGATGTACGACTGCGTACGGCGGGTGCGCGCTGAGCGCGGACGCCGTGTGATGCTGTACCTCAGCCGCGGCTGGGTCGGGATGTCTTCATCCCGACCCAGCCGCGGCTGAGGCAAATATGGGTGTTTTTTACGTTCCATTACCTGGCAGTCGCATTACCTAGGAGACGAGGAGGTCGGTGTCGATGGTCCTCGCTCTGGCTGTGTGCGGGTCGGTGATCGCGCTCGTGGTGGTGGGGCTTTTCGTCTTCGGACTGCGCCGGCGTCTGATCCAGCGCTCCGGTGGCACCTTCGACTGTTCGCTGCGCTGGGAGGCCCCGGAGAAACCCGGCAGCGACGAGAACGGCAAGGGCTGGGGATACGGAGTCGCCCGCTACAACGGCGACCGTATCGAGTGGTACCGCGTCTTCTCGTACTCGATCCGCCCCCGCCGGGTCCTGGAGCGTTCGGCGATCGAGGTGGCCGGGCGCCGCACCCCCGAGGGCGAGGAGGAGCTGGCGCTTCTCTCCGACGCCGTGATCCTCGCGTGTCTGCACCGCGGGACCCGGCTGGAACTGGCGATGAGCGAGGACGCGCTGACCGGTTTCCTCGCGTGGCTGGAGGCAGCCCCGCCCGGTCAGCGCGTCAATGTCGCCTAGTCGTTCCTTCTAGTGGCTACTTCAGCCCGTTGCTGATCGCGTTCACCAGCTCTCCACCGCTCGTGTCGCCGCTGAACTCCCAGAAGAAGGCGCCGCCGAGGCCCTGGTTCCTGGCCCAGGTCATCTTGGTGCCGATGGTGGCGGGGGTGTCGTAGCTCCACCAGTTGGTGCCGCAGTGCGCGTACGCCGTGCCCGCGACGGTGCCGGTGGCCGGGCAGGAGTTCTTGAGCACCTTGTAGTCCTCGATGCCCGCCTCATAGGTGCCGGTGGCCGCGCCGGTCGCCGTGCCGCCGGGGGCGGACTGGGTGACGCCGGTCCAGCCGCGGCCGTAGAAGCCGATGCCGAGCAGCAGTTTCGAGGACGGGACGCCCTTCGCCTTCAGCTTGGCGATCGCGTCGGCCGAGTTGAAGCCGGCGGTCGGGATGCCGGAGTACGAGGTCAGCGGGGAGTGCGGGGCGGTCGGGCCGGTGGTCGCCCAGGCGCCGAAGTAGTCGTAGGTCATCACGTTGTACCAGTTCAGCGAGGCCGCGGCGCCGCCGTAGTCGGCCGCGTCGATCTTGCCGCCGGAGGAGCCGTCGGCGGTGATGGCGGCGGTGACCAGGTAGTTCGAGCCGAACTCGGTGCGCAGGGCCGACATCAGGTTCTTGAAGGCCGCCGGTCCGCTGGTGTCGCAGGTCAGACCGCAGGCGTTCGGGTACTCCCAGTCGATGTCGATGCCGTCGAAGACGTCGGCCCAGCGCGGGTCCTCCACGACGGCCTTGCAGGACTTGGCGAAGGCGGCCGGGTTCTGCGCGGCCTGGCCGAAGCCGCCGGAGTAGGTCCAGCCGCCGAAGGAGTACAGCACCTTGATGTGCGGGTACTTGGCCTTGAGCTGGCGGAGCTGGTTGAAGTTGCCGCGCAGCGGCTGGTCCCAGGTGTCGGCGGTGCCGCTGACGGACTGGTCGGCGGTGTACGCCTTGTCGGTGGCGGCGTAGGCGTCGTCCAGCACGCACTGGCCGTTCTTGACGTTGCCGAAGGCGTAGTTGATGTGCGTGATCTTGGCCGCGGAGCCCGAGGTCACCAGGTTCTTCACGTGGTAGTTGCGGCCGTAGACGCCCCACTCGGTGAAGTAGCCGAGGTTGATCTTCGCGCCGGGGTTCGGGTCGGTCCCGCCGCCGGTGGTGCGTACGGCGGTCGCGCCGCTCACCGGTCCGGTCTGGTCGGCGGTGTCGCGGGCCTGGACGGTGTACGAGTAGTCGGTGCCGGCGGTCAGACCGGTGTCGGTGTAGGTGGTGCCGGTGACGGTGGCGACCTTGGTGCCGCCGCGCAGGACGTCGTAGTTCTTGACGCCCTTGTCGTCGGTGGCGGCCGACCAGCCGAGCTTCACCGAGGTGTTGGTGATGTCCGAGGTGGTCGGGGTGCCGGGGGCGGAGGGTGCCGCGTCACCGGGGACGGACGGACCGCCGTCACAACTGCCGCCGTTCAGCTCGCAGTTCGAAGGGGAGCCTGAGCCGCTCCCGTTGAAACCGAAGGAGACGGAGGCGCCCGGTGCGAGGGTGCCGTTCCAGGACTTGTTCTTCGCGGTCCAGTGGGTGCCCGAGGAGGTGACGTCCGCGTCCCAGGCGGAGGTCACGGAGGTGCCGGAGGGGAAGTCCCACTCGACGGTCCAGGAGCTGATCGTGGTCGTCCCGGTGTTCTTGACGGTCCACTTGCCTTCGAAGCCGGAGCCCCAGTCCTGGGGCTTGGCGTAGGCGGCGGTCGCCGCCGTGGCCGCCTGGGCGGGGGTGGCGAGACCGACGAGGCCGGCGAGGGGGAGGAGAAGGCCGGCGAGACCCGCTATGGCTCGTTGCCTGAAGCGCATGTGCGCCTCCTTGTGGGGTGTCTTGAGCATGGGCATGACGTGGCGCAGTGCGGCTGAGAATAGAAAGGTCTGGACCATAGGTCAATGGGTCTGGACCAGCGCGCCCACGCGTGTCACCCCGGTGCGGCGGGCCGCGGTCAGACACCCAACTCCTGCGCGAGCACGGCCGCTTGCACCCGGCTCCGTAGATCGAGCTTCCCCAGCAGACGGCTGACGTGCGTCTTCACCGTCGCCTCGGCCATGTCCAGCCGCCCGGCGATCTCCGCGTTCGACAGCCCCTCGCCCAGACACGAGAGAACCTCCCGCTCCCGCCGGGTCAGCGAGTCGAGGACCGCCGGATCGGTCGTGGGCTCGCGTACGGGCTTGGCGGCGAACTCGGCGATCAGCCGCCGGGTGACCGCCGGGGCGATCAGGCCCTCGCCGCGCCCCACCGCCCGGACCGCCTCGATCAGATCCCTCGCCTCCGTGTTCTTCAGCAGGAACCCGGCGGCACCGGCCCGCAGCGCCCCGAACACATATTCGTCGAGGTCGAAGGTGGTCAGCACGAGGACATCGGCCAGCCCCTCGGCGACGACCTGACGGGTCGCCGACACCCCGTCCAGCCGCGGCATCTGCACATCCATCAGCACCAGGTCCGGCCGCAGCTCACGGGCGAGCGCCACCGCCCGCTCCCCGTCCGCCGCCTCGCCGACCACCTCGATGTCCGGCGCGCTGCGCAGGATGAGGACCAGTCCGGCCCGTACGGCGGACTGGTCCTCGGCGACGAGCACACGGATCATGCGGGTTCTCCTTCGGTGACGGGGAGGGTGGCGCGGACCCTCCAGATCTTGCCGTGCGCCGAGCCCTCGGGGCCCGTGCTCTCGGGGCCCGCCTCGAAGGTGCCGCCGAGCAGGGCGACCCGCTCCCGCATCCCGACCAGCCCGGCGCCGGAACCGGGTGCGCTCGGGCGGTCGCGATCGCCGTACGGGCTGGTCACGGCGATGCCCAGCCGGCCGTCCGTCTGCCGGAGCGCGACGGTGACCCGGCCGGGGCAGGCGTGCTTGAGGGCGTTCGTCAGCGACTCCTGGACGATGCGGTAGGCCGCCAGTTCGACGGGGGCCGGGAGGGTGTCGCCGTGGTCGGCGTCGAGGGTGACGTCGAGGCCGTTGGTGCGGGCCCCGTCCACGAGCGCGCCGAGCCCGTCGAGGGTGGGCGCGGCGGACGGCTCGGTGTCGTCGCTCGAATCGCGCAGGATGCCGATCAGCCGGCGCATCTCGGCGAGCCCCTCGACGCTGTTCTCCCGGATGACCCCGAGGGCCTCCTTGGAGGTGTCCGGGTCGTCGAGGGAGAGCGCGGCCGTGGAGTGGATCGCGATCGCCGAGAGATGGTTGGCGACCATGTCGTGCAACTCCCTTGCCATGCGCGCCCGTTCGGAGACGATGGCCTGGGCGCGGTCCATCTCCGCGAGCAGGGCGGTCTGTTCGGCGCGCAGCCGGGCGGCCTCGGCGGCGTCACGGTGGTTGCGGACGATCCAGCCGGTGGCGGCGGGCGTGAAGCCGACCAGTCCGACGACCACACCGACGAGCAGGGCCTCCGGCCGCTGCCACACCGCGAGCGGCACGATCGTGCCGGCCACCGTCATCAGCCCGGCGATCCAGGGCACCCGGCGCGCCGTGGCGGGCGAGCCGTACAGCACGGCCGCGTACACCAGGTCGGTGAACATCAGCACCGTGAGCAGGCTGCCCTGGGTGATGGTGTCCATGGTCAGCGCGGCCCAGCCGACCAGCAGGGCCGTGCGCGGCATCGTGCGGCGCAGGGTCTCGCAGCCGGCGGTCACGACGAGCGGGAGCAGGATCCACCACTCGCCGTCCAGCAGCACGAGCGCGTCGTCGGCGGGGCGGGTCGCGAGGCCGAGGCCCCACAGCAGCAGACCCCCGAGCAGTCCGGCGAGGGCGGCGTACAGGTCGAAGCGGTGGGGGCGGGGGAGTCGTACGGCCATGCCCTCCATCCAACACGGCACGGGACCCCGCCGCCTGGTGCCCGGGAACGGTCCTGGACTGCATCTTTCGATGTACGGGGAGTTCGTCACCGCCGACGACGAATGCCGTGGACTTCGCCGGGAGCCTGGAAGGGTGACCGAGAGGAGCGCATCGTGATCGTCGCGTTGATCATCGCCTGTGAGGTCGGCTTCTGGGTGCTGCTGGCGCTGGCCCTGGCCGTCCGCTACCTACTGAACAAGCGCCGGGCCAGTGTCGTCCTGCTGCTCTGCGAGCCGGTGCTCGAACTGGTGCTGTTCGTCGTGACCGCGATCGACCTGAAGAACGGCGCCGAGCCCAGCTGGGAGCACGGGGTGGCGGCGCTCTACATCGGCTTCACCGTGGGGTACGGCCACTACCTGATCCGTTGGCTGGACGGCCACGCGGCCCATCGCCTGGCCGGCGGACCCAAGCCGCAGGGACCGCCGAAGTACGGCCTGGCCCGCGCCCGGTACGAGGGCAGGCTCTGGACCCGGACCGTGGTGGCGGCCGGGGTGGCGCTGGCGCTGCTCCAGCTGGCCGTCTGGTACGTCGGTGCCGACGGGAACGTCGATTCGCTGCGCTCGTTCCAGTGGATCGCGCTCCGGATCGTGGGCATCCACGGCCTGATCGCCCTCACGTACACGATCTGGCCGAAGAAGGCGCCGGAGCCGGAGAAGGCCCCGGCACCCGAGAAGGTGTCCCGCTGACCGGGTGCCGGTCGGGAAGGGCGTCAGCGCTCCCCGCCCGGCACCCACAACACATCCCCGACCTCCTTGTTCGCCGTCCTCGCGAGGATGAACAGGAGGTCGGAGAGGCGGTTGAGGTAGGTCGCGGTGAGCGGGTTCATGGTGTCGCCGTGGACCTCAAGCGCCGCCCAGGTCGAGCGCTCGGCCCGCCGTACGACCGTGCAGGCCTGGTGCAGCAGGGTCGCGCCGGGGGTGCCGCCGGGCAGGATGAAGGAGCGGAGCTTCTCCAGCCGCTCGTTGAAGCGGTCGCAGTCCGCCTCCAGCTTGTCGATGTAGAACTGCTCGACGCGCAGGGGCGGGAACTCGGGCTTCTCGACGACGGGCGTGGACAGATCGGCCCCGACGTCGAACAGGTCGTTCTGCACCCGGACGAGCACCTTGACGACCTCCTCCTCCAGCCCGCCCAGCGCGATCGCGGTCCCGAGCGCCGCGTTGGCCTCGTTGGCGTCCGCGTACGCCGAGATCCGCGGATCGGTCTTGGACACCCGGCTCATGTCCCCGAGGTTGGTGGTGCCCTTGTCGCCGGTCCTGGTGTAGATGCGCGTCAGATTGACCATGCGACCAGCGTAGTTACGCCCCGGCCGGCCCGGCGCCAGGGACATCGGCAGCATCAGGCCCGACAGGAGCATCGCCGGACTCTTCCGCTGGGCGCAATCCGGACGAAGTGTCACGAGAGGTGCTTCTTCTCCTGGACGACATGGAGGGCCTGTTGAGCGAGAGGGTCCTCAACTACGCCGTACGCCCCTGCGAGTGAGTGGCGGGTGAGTGCCGGGTGCGTGGCGCCGGTGTGATGTCCGTCAGTTGAGACGTGACTCGCGTTACTAAGCGGTCACACGGCCCCTCACGAGCGCTAGTGTCCGCCGGAGAGGCTAGACATCGACAGCGCGTACCAGGGGAGTCGCACAGTGGCACGGAAGCTCGCCGTCATCGGAGCCGGGCTCATGGGGTCCGGTATCGCTCAGGTGTCCGCGCAGGCGGGCTGGGACGTCGTCCTGCGCGATGTCACCGACGAGGCGTTGAACCGTGGCATCGGCGGCATCACCGCGTCGTACGACAAGTTCGTGGGCAAGGGGAAGTTGGCGGCCGAGGACGCCGAGGCGGCGCTGGGGCGGATCACCGCCACCACCGACCTCGACGCGGCGGCCGACGCGGACATCGTCGTCGAGGCGGTGTTCGAGAAGCTCGAGGTGAAGCACGAGATCTTCCGGGCCCTCGACAAGGTCGTCCGAGAGGACACCGTGCTCGCCTCGAACACCTCCGCCATCCCGATCACCAAGATCGCGTCGGCCACCGAGCGGCCCGAACGCGTCGTCGGCGTCCACTTCTTCTCACCCGTGCCGATGATGCGGCTGTGCGAACTGGTCCGCGGCTACAAGACGAGCGATCAGACCCTCGCCACCGCGCGGGAGTTCGCCGAGTCGGTCGGCAAGACCTGCATCGTCGTCAACCGCGATGTCGCCGGCTTCGTGACGACCCGTCTCATCTCCGCCCTCGTCGTCGAGGCGGCGAAGCTGTACGAGTCGGGCGTCGCCACCGCCGAGGACATCGACCTCGCCTGCAAGCTGGGCTTCGGCCACGCGATGGGACCGCTGGCCACGGCCGATCTGACGGGCGTCGACATCCTGCTGCACGCCACGAGCAACATCTACACCGAGTCCCAGGACGAGAAGTTCGCCCCTCCGGAGCTGATGCGCCGGATGGTGGACGCCGGTGACATCGGACGCAAGAGCGGGCAGGGCTTCTACACCTACTGACGCGGACCCGGCGAACGCCGGCGCACGCTTCACGGGCGGCCCTTCCCACGCATGTGAACGCATGAGCCTCTCCGGCCTCACCCCTTGAGGTGAATTCGGTATCGGTTCGCTCACAGACGGCAACCTGACGGTGTGAAACACAGTCAGAGGTTGCATCACCCACATCACGGAGTACGAGACGCACTCACGGGGAGCGCTTATGTACATCAGGGGCGACCACGCCGAGCTGGTCGTCGGGGGCCGCCTCGACGTACGCAGCGCGGCGGACGCCCGTACGGTCCTGCACTCGGCCGTCGACGACGGAGCCGGCGACCTGGTGCTCGACCTGTCAGAGCTGGACTCCTGGGACGCCACCGGACTCGGGGTGATCATGGGAGCCCACCGGCGGGCGGGACGGTGCGGACGGCGGCTGGTGCTGCGCGAGGTGCCACCGCAGATGCAGCGGCTGCTCGTGGCCACCCGGCTGCACCGGATCCTGGCGATCGAGGGCGGAATCGGTCTGGAGTCGTTGCCCAGAGTGTGAACGCGTGTACGGGCCCGTACGTATGGCTCGGTGTGTGCGGGACACTCGGTCGCCATGCCGCCTCCGGTCGTCAGGGAGCCATGGGGACCATGGGGGCGAAACGCACCACACGGCCAATCCTCACGAGACTGTGACGTCTCGGACGGCGCGGGACCCCGGACTGTCGGAGATACTGTGCGAAGGTTTAGGGTTCGGCTGCCCGCTGCCAGCTACCCTCACGCGGGTTCCGGACCAGAAGCGACAGCGCGGTGTGCGACACGGCCGGGAGGGGCTCCAGCACACGAGACGCTTTTGGGGGGCTAGAACCGATGGACCCGAACACCCGGGGACCCGAAGAGTACGGCCATGACGACGGTCAGGCGCCGAGCAAGCGCGCGTCACGCGACGCCCTGACGCAGGACTTCGACCGGCACGCCCCGGCACTCGCCCGCACCGTCCAGCTCGTCTCGGGCGACTTCCTGCTCACGGTCAACCCCGTCGACGGCAGCGAGATCGAGAACTGCCCACCGGGCGAACTGCCTGGTCAGCCCGTGAAGCATCTGCCCTCCGAGCGTGCCGCGATCGACCGCGCCGCCCGGCCGCCGGTGCCCCCGGGCCCCTCGCTGCCCCGACCGCCCCTGCTCCGGCGCGGCGACGAGAGAGAGCGGCTCGTACGCCTCCTCGCGCGCGGCCGGTCCGTCCGCCTCGGCGGAGCCGCCGGTTCCGGTCGTACCAGCCTCCTCGACGCGGTCGCCGAGGACTGCGCGGACCTCGCGCCCGACGGTGTCGTCCGGCTGAGCGGTTTCCGGCGCACGGTCGACGACCTGCTGTACGAACTGTTCGCAGCCGTGTACAGCACACCCCTGTTCCGGCCCGGCCGGCAGCAGCTGCTCGACATCGTGCGGGACATCGGCGCCGTCGTCGTCCTGGACGACCTGGAGTTCGGCGGCATCGCGCTCGACGAGCTGCTGGACGCCACCCCCGAGTGCGCCTTCCTCATCGGCGCCACCCCCGACGTCCCGCTGCCGTCCGCCGACGCGCCCCTCGAAGAGATAGTGCTCGGCGGTTTCGACCGGGCCGGCAGCGAACAGCTCCTGGAGCGCGCCGTCGGCCGGGTGCTCACCGAGGACGAGTCGAACTGGGCCGGTGACCTCTGGTTCGAGTCCGAGGGCCTGCCGCTGCGCTTCGCCCAGGCCGGGGCCCTGCTCAGGCAGCGCGACCGGCAGCGGGCCGGCGCGGACGCCGTGGACGAGTTCGGTGTCTTCCAGGAGGCGCCGCCCGTCGACGCGCCGTTCGACGCGCCCGTCGACGCCGTCCCGGACGAGAACGACATACCCCTGCCCTCGCTCGCCGAGGGGGCCGCGCCCGCCGCCCTGCTCGCCTCCCGGCTGAGCTCCTCGGCCCGCGAGACCCTCAGGTTCGCCGTCGCGCTCGGCGGGGAGGTCCCGCACCAGGCGCATCTGCCCGCGCTCGTCGGCGACACCCACGCCGACGCGGCCCTCGGTGAACTGGTCGGCTGCGCCCTGGTGACACCCGTCGGCGCCCGCTACCGGCTCGCCGCCGGGGTGCTGACCCAGCTGGAGGCCGCCGGGTACGCCGACGACGCCCGGACACGCGCCCACACGGCCGCCCAGCACTACGCCTGGTGGGCCGGGCACCCCTCGGTCACCGCCGAGCGGGTCTCGGCCGAGGCGGACGCCGTCCTGGCCGCCCTGACCGCGCTGGTGCCCACGACGGCACCGGTCGGCGAGGACGAGGAGAGCGCCGCCGTGGTGCTGGCCCGGCAGGCGGCGCCCGCGTTCGCGGCGGGGCTGCGCTGGAGCGCCTGGGAGCGGGCGTTGCGGGCCGGCTCGGAGGCGGCCGGTCTCGCCGCCGAGACCGGTGAACAGGCCTACTTCCACCATGAGCTGGGCGTCCTCGCGCTCTGCTCCGGGCAGCTGGAGCGGGCGCGGGCCGAGCTGGAGGCCTCCATCGGGCTGCGCAACGTCCTCGCCGACAAGCGCGGCACCGTCGCCGGCCGCCGGGCCCTCGCCCTGGTCGCCGACCGCTCCGGGGCGACACCGCCCGGCGGGCGTACGGCGGCGGGGGAGGAGGTCCCGGACGCCCGGCACGAGGAGTCGGCCTCCCCGCCCGGTGGTGTGCCGTCCGCGTACACACCGGCGGGCTTCGGCGCGGTCGGGTTCGGTACGACGGGCCTGGGCGCGAACGGCTCCGGGGCCGGGGGAACGGGGGCGGCCTCAGGCTTCGGCGCCGCCGAGGCGGGCACGCCCGCGGCGAACGGTGAGACGACACTGGTCGGCCATCGGCCCGGGGCCGCGCCCGCGCGAAAGGCCGGCGGTCTCAAGGCCGTCATCGGCAGCGCCCGGCGCAATCTGGTGGCCGTGGGGGCGGGCGCGCTGCTCGCCGCCGTCTTCGGCACGGTGGTGACGCTCGGCGCGACCTCCGACGGCAACGGCGACACCCCGTCGGACAAGGTCGGCGTCAACCCGTCCGCGAGCGAGGGCGTGGACGACGGCGGCCTCGTCGCGGACCGCCCCAAGGCCGGCGACGAGGACAACACCCCGGGCGAGGTCCCCGAACCCACCGATCCGGGCCCCGACGGCACGTACGGCACGTCGGACGATCCGACACCGACGGATTCGGCGGATCCCTCGGACGATCCGAGCGGGACGGAGGGACCGACGGGCAAGCCGACACCGTCCCCGACGAAGACCTCCCCCAAGCCGACACCTTCGGAGTCCGAGTCGCCCACGCCGACTCCGACGCCCACACCCACGCCCACTCCGACGCCGACCCCCACGCCGACTCCGACTCCGACGCCCTCGACCACCGACACCGCGAGCGTCCCCACCACCAGTCAGCCCGTCGAGACCAGCACTTCCGTGGGTGCCCCGGCGACCCCCGCCGACCCACCCGGCGGGACACCGGCCTGAGGTTCCTCCCAGTCCGTTCCGTGCGAAAGGGCCGGGTCCGTGATCGGACCCGGCCCTCGTGCGTGAAGAGGCTCAGAACAGCCGCAGCTTGTCGTCCTCGATGCCGCGCATGGCGTCGTAGTCGAGGACGGTGCAGCCGATGCCGCGGTCGGTGGCGAGGACGCGGGCCTGGGGCTTGATCTCCTGGGCCGCGAAGACGCCGCGGACCGGCGCGAGATGCGGGTCGCGGTTCAACAGCTCCAGATAGCGCGTGAGTTGCTCGACGCCGTCGATCTCACCGCGCCGCTTGATCTCGACCGCGACGGTCGCGCCCTCGGCGTCCCGGCACAGGATGTCGACGGGCCCGATCGCGGTCATGTACTCGCGGCGGATGAGCGTGTAGCCCTCGCCGAGGGTCTCGATGCGGTCGGCCAGCAGCTCCTGGAGGTGCGCCTCCACACCGTCCTTGATCAGACCGGGGTCGACGCCGAGTTCGTGCGAGGAGTCGTGGAGGACCTCCTCCATCGTGATGATGAGCTTCTCGCCCGCCTTGTTGATGACGGTCCAGACGCCTTTTTCGTCACCGGTGCCCTCCTTCAGCGTGCAGGGCGGCGACATCCAGTTGAGGGGCTTGTAGGCCCGGTCGTCCGCGTGGATCGAGACGCTGCCGTCCGCCTTCACCAGGATCAGACGGGGTGCCGAGGGCAGATGGGCGGTGAGCCGGCCCGCGTAGTCGACGGAGCAGCGGGCAATGACGAGACGCATGGTCGGCAACGCTACTCGACACCGACGGGTGTGCGCGATTCGACCACCGGAAGTGCCCCGCCCCGCCACCGGAAGTGCCCCGCGAGGAGCCCGGCCCCGCCCGGTGGCGGTCGCCCTCCGTCACGTTCCCGCGCTCCCCACATGGGCCTTCGTCGTCCCCCGGCATGTGCCGCTGTCAACTCCTGTTCGGCATTGGCTGATTGTGTGCGTCACGCGCCTTGTCGGTGCGCGCAATCTCCTGGTGCGGTCACGTTCGGTTGCTTACCGTAGAAACTGGAGGTCGCGAAGCGTGCACTCTGCGTGTTCGTCGACCCGGCCTCCGACCCTGTCCGTCAACCCCTGTTGTTGTGGGGGTGCGAGAGGAGAACCCATGTCGCTCGACGTCTCACCGGCCCTACTCGAACAGGCCGAGCGAGGCGAGGTCGACGAAGCCGCCTTCGTCGACTGCGTCCGGACCTCCCTGCCCTACGCGTGGGAGATGATCAGCTCTTTGGTGGCACAGCTGAAGGTCGACGGCGGCGAGTTCGCCGACAACCAGACGCCCCCGCCGGACGAGCAGGCACGCGGACAACTGCTGCGCGCGCTCGCCAGTGACGCGATTCGTGGCGCGCTGCAGCGGCACTTCGGTGTACGGCTGGCCTTCCAGAACTGCCACCGGGTGGCGGTGTTCCCGTTGGACCCGTCCGTGGACGACAGGCTGGCCCGCTTCACCTCGATCCGCGGCCAACTCCTCAACCAGTCCCCGGAACTCCGGGACTGCTGAGGTCGTGACGCAGCACGGCTTGCCGCTCCAACCGCGGGAGGTGCATCAGTAAGCGGGGCGGCAAGCTCCCCGGCATGAAACGGCGTGGCTCAGCCGAGGTGAGGCAGCACCTCGGCACCGAGTCGCCGTACGTTCTCCTCCGTCGCCGCCAGATCGCCGGAGCCCTCGACGAGCAGGGCGAAGCGGGAGATGCCCGTCCGCTCGCTGGTGGCCGCGAGCCGGTCGGCGCACAGCCGGGGCGTCCCCACCGGGTGCAGACCGCAGAGCAGTTCGGTGTACGCCAGCGGGTCGCGCATGGCGCGGGTGCGGCCGTCGACGGTCACATGGGCGTCGAGGCCCTGCTTCAGCCAGCCAGGCATCGCCTTGGTGAGCGCCTCCACGGCGTCGGTGCGCCGGTCCGCGATCTGGCAGACGCCCGCCGAGACATGGGCCGCGCCGGAGATCTCCTCCGGCGAACGGCCCGCCGCGCGGGCGCACTTGCGCCACAGCGCCACCATCTCGGCCTTCTCCTCGTCCCCGACGTGCATCCCGAGGAGCATCGACAGCCCGCGCTCGGCGGCCAGCCGTACGCTCGCCGGTGAGGTGCAGGCGACGACCACCTCGGGTCCGGGCGTCTCGTCCAGGTCCTCGGCGGGCCTGGGGACGACGGGGACCTCACGGAAGCTGAATCGTTCCCCCGACGCCGACACCGAGGGCTCGCGCAGCCAGCGCACCAGCAGATCGAGTGATTCCGGGAACCCCTTCTCGTACGCGTCGAGTCCGGCGCCGAAGACCTCCAGATCGACCCAGGGGCCACCGCGCCCGACGCCCAGCGAGAAGCGTCCGCCGGAGGTCACGTGCAGCAGGGCGGCCTGTTCGCCCAGGGCCACGGGATGGACGGTCGGCAGCACGCTGACCGCCGTGCCGACGCGGATGCGCCGGGTGCGTCCCAGCAGTAACGCGGCGAGGGTGATCGCCGACGGGCAGGTGCCGTACGGCACGAAATGGTGCTCGGCCAGCCAGACCGCGTCCAGACCGGCCTCGTCGGCCACTTCCGCCGTCCGTACCGCCCGGTGGAGCGCCTCCCCCTGGCCCTGGCCGGGGAACTGGGCGCCCAGTACAAATGTTCCTACGTGCATCGCTCTTCCTGCTTCCTCGGCTCCGACTCAGGAGCTCCCCCACCGGCATAACCGCACGACACGTGCCGAAGTCACGGCCTGGCGGCGAGATTTGCGGATTGTCTGCAGAATGCGCCGAGCGGTGGGCGATCTGAGCCGATTGATGACGTACGCGTACCCCCGCCGGGCCCGCGTAGGCTGGACGCGAACCCTGCTCCCTGTATAGCCCCGTGAGGTGTCCCGTGTCCCCGCGTCGCAACCGCCCCAAGGGTGATGGTTCGTCGGGTCCGTCAGGCCGCAGTGCGGAGGAGGACCGGTCGGACCGGTACGGCGGCTGGCAGACCAGCGAGCCCTGGCAGGGCGAGGAGTGGAGTGTGCGGCATGTGGCGGGCGCGAGCGCGGCGGGCAAGACCTATCGCTGCCCCGGCTGCGACCAGATGATCGCCTCCGGGGTGCCGCATGTCGTCGCCTGGCCCGAGCACTCGGGCGTCGACGAGCGCCGGCACTGGCACAAGGCCTGCTGGAACGCGAAGGACCGCCGCACCTCGCGGGTGCAGCGGTCCCGTAACGCGCCGAGGTTCTGAACCCCGAGGCTCGCGCCCTCATACGGTCCTCGCGCTCACACGTCCCGCTGCTCCAGCAGCGCGTACGCGCCGACGAACGCCGCCGCCACCAGTCCGAGCATGATCCACAGCGGGTCCCAGCCGGACGGGCCGGACTGGCTGATCTCCGCGCCGTAGAAGACGCTGAGCTGGCTCGGGATCGAGTACTCCAGCAGGAACTCCTGCACGTCCTTCAGCGACTCCGAGAACATGAAGATCGCCATGACCAGCGGGGCGAGGAAGACGCCGAGCATGATGGTGATCGCGCCCGCCGAGTGCCGGATCAGCGAGCCCATCAACAGCGACAGCAGCCCGAACAGCGCGAGGAACAGGCTCACGCCCACCGTGGCCTTGAACCACTCCTCGCCGTCGGGGCTCGCGGCGCCGTTGCCCTCCAGGATCGCCACCTGGGCGAAGCCGACGAACGCGGTGGTGACCAGGGTGACCGTGAAGGTGAGCGCGAAGAACACGATCGCCTTCGCGAGCAGCACCCGGCCACGGCTCGGGCACGCGGTCATCGTGGTCCGGATCATGCCGGTGCCGTACTCGGACGCGGTGGTCAGCACGCCGAGCGTGATGACGCAGACGCTGCCGATCATCAGCCCGAACAGACCGAGGCCCAGCGGGGACTCGCCCTCCAGGTTCATGTCGGTCGAGGAGGCGATCAGGGCGAAGAGCAGACCGAGGCCGATCACCAGGACGACGAAGACACCCAGCGTCCACACCGTCGAGCGCACCGACTTGATCTTCGTCCACTCGGAACTGATCGCGTTCCCCAGATGCGTGCGCACCACCGGGATCGGCGAGGTGTACGAAGTGCCCGGCGCGCCCTGCCAGTCGGGGGCGGGCGGCTGCTGGGTGAGGGGCGGCTGGGGCGTGCTCATCGGGCGTCCTCGGACTTCGTCAGGTCGGCGGCGGGCGCGGCGGCCGGTGCCGGGGCAGGCGCGGCGGGAGGCTGCGCGGGGGCCCCGGGCGCGGCCTGGGCGTACGGGTTCGGCTGGCCCTGCGGCGCGTACGGCGGGCCGCCGTGCTGCGGGGCGGGCGGGGCGTACCAGCCCGGCTGGCCCTGTCCGGGCACCGGCATGGGCGGCTGCGCGCCGGGCGGCAGGGGCGGCTGGAGACCGGCCTTCTGGTCGGCCGTGGAGCGGTAGTCGACGGCGTTCTGCGTCATCCGCATGTACGCCTCCTCCAGCGAGGCCTGGTGCGGCGACAGCTCCCACAGCCGTACGTCGGCGCCGTGCGCGAGATCGCTGATCCGGGGGAGCGGCAGGCCCATGACACGCAGCGCCCCGTCCTGCTCGGGCAGCACCTGGCCGCCCGCCTCGGTCAGCGCGGCCGTCAGCTTCTCGCGCTGCTGCGGCTCGGTGTCCGGGGTCCGTACGCGCGCGAAGTCGGCCGAGTTCGCCGAGATGAAGTCCTTGATGCTCATGTCGGAGAGCAGCTGCCCGCGCCCGATCACGATGAGATGGTCGGCGGTCAGCGCCATCTCGCTCATCAGGTGCGAGGAGACGAAGACCGTACGGCCCTCGGCGGCCAGCGCCTTCATCAGATTGCGGACCCAGAGGATGCCCTCGGGGTCGAGACCGTTGACCGGCTCGTCGAAGAGCAGCACCTGCGGGTCGCCGAGCAGGGCGGCGGCGATGCCGAGCCGCTGGCCCATGCCGAGCGAGAAGCCCTTGGAGCGCTTCCTCGCCACGTCCTGGAGCCCGACGACACCGAGCACCTCGTCCACCCGGCGGGCCGGGATGCCCGACAGCTGGGCCAGGGAGAGCAGATGGTTGCGGGCGTGCCGGCCGCCGTGCACCGCCTTGGCGTCGAGCAGCGCACCCACCTGGCGCGCGGCGTTCGGCAGCTTGCGGTACGGATAGCCGCCGATCGTCACCTGCCCGGAGGTCGGGTTGTCCAGGCCGAGGATCATGCGCATCGTCGTCGACTTGCCCGAGCCGTTGGGCCCGAGGAAGCCGGTGACGGCCCCCGGCCGCACCTGGAAGGAAAGGTTGTACACGGCCGTCTTGGCGCCGTAGCGCTTCGTCAGGCCGACTGCCTCGATCATGCTCCGCAACCCATCGAACGGTTCGGGACGTCTGAGACGTCCGACGACGTCGGGGCGCACGCCCCCGTAAGGATTAGGAGCTTAGTCGGGCGTTGACGGTTCCGGCCAAGAGGAAGTAAAACCACGCAGGTCACGGCGAGGTCGGCTTGGCATGCTCACGCGTCCCGTCTTTTCAGCATCAGATAGCCGCCGAGCAGGGCCGCCGCCACCCACAGCGCCATGACGGCGAGGCCGCCCCAGGGCCCGTACGGGGTGTCGTCGTCCACCGGGGTGACCACCTGCATGATCCTGCTGCCCGCCTGGTCGGGCAGATAGCGGCCGACCTTCTCGGTGGCGCCGACATTGCCCAGGATGTTGGAGATCAGGAAGAAGAACGGCATCAGGATGCCGAGCGACAGCATCGGGCTGCGCAGCATCGCCGCGACGCCCATCGAGAACATCGCGATGAGGGTCATTTGAAGTTCTCTCACGGCTGTACTGCAGCCGGGAGATTCCTGCTTACCTCGCGGTAGCGGGCTTGACGCGCTTGGCGCGCCTGACGACTGCCCTCCCGGCAGCCGGGACGAGCGCGAGGCCCGTCCGGTACAGGTGCAGGATGTTCCGGGCCGCGTTGTGGTCGGCGTTGCCCGACCAGCCGCAGTCCGGGTTCTTGCACACGAAAACGGCCTGGGACTCCCGGTTTCCGGGCGTGGTGAAGCCGCATGCCGAGCAGCGCCGGGAGGTGTTGGGGGCGGGGACCTTGACCAGGGTGCCGCCGAGTCGGGCGGTCTTGTAGGCCAGCATGGTGACGGTGCGGCCCCATGCCTCCTGGCTGATGGAGCGGTTCAGCCCGGACTTCTGGGCGACGTTCTTCCCTGGCGCTTCAAC
The DNA here is from genome assembly GCF_009184865.1 of Streptomyces phaeolivaceus. Classification (NCBI taxonomy): domain Bacteria; kingdom Bacillati; phylum Actinomycetota; class Actinomycetes; order Kitasatosporales; family Streptomycetaceae; genus Streptomyces; species Streptomyces phaeolivaceus. The sequence continues at coordinate 7,329,496 of NZ_CP045096.1, forward strand.
CGTTCCCTTGGCGGACTTGACCATGTTCGTGATGGTGAGCGCTTCGACGACGACGGTGCCGTACGTGCGAGCGACAGCGGTGGTCGTCTTGTGCTGCCAGTCCAGGGCCCGACGCTTGGCTTTCGCGCGCAGTCCCGCGATCTGGTCGTAGGTGTGGTGCAGTCGGCGGCTGGTGCGCTCGCCGGGCCTGCGTTGCTGATTACGCTGCGCGGCGCGCCGCTCCAGGTGTAGAAGCCTGGCCTTCTCCTCGCCGGTCAGCCATTCGCCGTGCTCGAATGTTTTGCCGTCCGAGAGGGCGACGGGCACGGTGACGCCTACGTCGATGCCGACGTCCGGCCCTTGGTGGAGCTTGGGCTTGACCTGAAGGGTCTGGACACGGAAGGCGATGTGCCAGCCGAGCACGTCCTTGATCAGCCGTGCCCCGGTGACCCGGTTCTCCGCGTTGGCGTGCTTGCCCACGGGCAGGTCCTTGGTCCACCGGAACCGGACCCGGCCCACCTTGGGAATGTTGACCATGCCCCAGCGGCGGTGCACGCGGGTCATGTTCAGGTCTCTGCCCTGCGGGATGTCCACGGACATCACCGTGCGGAGGCGGCCCTTGAAGTTCGGGGCGTCGGCGCGGCCTTCCCAGCAGTTCTTCCACGCCTGGACGTACGTTTTGAGTACCGCTTGCGCGGCCTGGGCGGGCAGGGCGGCCAGGAAGTCGATGTCCTGGCGGGCTTGCCGGATCGCGGCGTCCGCGTTCGCGAGTGTCCGCTTCTCCTTCGGCATCATCTGCCACCACGCGTGCAGCAGGTTCCACATCGTGCGGGCCGAGTGGGCCTGGTCATCTGCTGCGCGAACTCCGGCAGGAGACAGCGCAAGCCGGGCGCGGTGCCCGAACTGTCGCTTGACCAGGGTGCCTTGAGTCACAACTCGGAACCTAGCAGTGGTTCACATCACCACACTGAAACCCACAGTCGAATGTCGAAACATGACACCATGTTGTCCGCAAAGTGCGTGTTTGCTCTCTTTCTTGCCGGTTTTATGTCTCAAGGTAGGAGCGGGCCCGAAGCTGCGCGCCGAGCCGAGGACGGCGAAGGTGCCTGCCCCCGGCAGACCGAAGGCCCGCGCCTCCGAAGGGAAGACGCGGGCCCAGGTTGGCCATTTCGGCCGGTGCCGTCAGACGACCGTGTTACCGGGACTGCTGGGCCGGGACGCCGCGGGAGATGGGCTCGTCGTCGGTGACGGGCGTGCCCGCCGCGGCGACGGCCGCACCCGTGAGGGTCGCCAGCATCTCGCGCACGTTGGTGAGCTGCGCGTTGATCGAGTCGCGGCGGTTGGTGAGCGCCGCCAGCTCGCGCTCGGATTCCGAACGGATCCGGTCCGCCTTGGCGTTCGCGTCCGCGACGATGTCCTCGGCCTGCCGCTGCGCGGTCTCCACCGTCTGGCGGGCGCGGCGCTCGGCGTCGGTGCGCAGCTTCTCGGCCTCCAGCCGGAGCTGCTCCGCGCGGTGCTCGATCTCCGCGAGACGCTTCTCGGCCTTCTGCTGACGCGACGCCAGGTCGCGCTCGGACTGCTCGCGGCGCTTGGCGAGGTTCGTCTCGAAGTCGGCGGCGGCCTGCGCGGCCTTCGCACGGGTCTCCTCGAAGAGGGCGTCCGCCTCCTCGCGCTTGGACTGCGCGTCCTTCTGCGCCTCGGCACGCAGCTGGGACGCGTCGCTCTTGGCCTTCTCGACGATCCGGACGCCCTCGTCCTCGGCCTTGGCCTTGCGCTCCGCGGCGAAGGACTCGGCGTCGTTGCGCACCTGCTGGGCCGCCGACTCGGCGAGGTCGCGGTGCTGCTCGGCGGCGCGCCGGGCCTCCTCGCGCAGGTCCTTCGCCTCCTCCTCGGCGAGGCGGAGGATCTTCTCGACGCGCGCGCCGAGACCCGCGTACGACGGCTCGGCGTCGGTCACGGCGGCCTGGGCGTTCTGCGTTTCGAGGTGGAGCTCCTCGATGCGCTTTTCCAGAGCGGTGATGCGGGCGAGAGCGGAGTCACGGTCGGAGACGAGCTTGGAGATACGTTCGTCCACCTGAGCGCGGTCGTATCCACGCCGCACAAGCTCGAAGCCGTAGGGGGAAGTGTCGCTCATGGGGTTCCTGTCGAATGAGACCGGTGAGGTGATAGGTGGAATCCTAGGGGGCGAAGCGGCGTGTCATCGAGCAGATGCACGTTTGATCTGGAGAATGACACCCCTTTTGAGTGGCCGACCATCGGAATACTTGCCAGAAACTTTGCGTAAAGGCCCTGAAAGCACAGACGGCACAGATGACAAGCACAGAACGAGCACAAAATGGTGTCCGTAGTGCCAGGGGCCGCAGGAAGATACCCGCAACACCCCGGCACCGCTAGCCGTCTGACGACTTGCCACCCGAACGGGTCGCACCCGCCGCGGCACCCGTCTTGACTCCACCGTCCTTGCCGCTCGACGGGGCCTCAAAAGACTCCAACGCCACCAGGACGTCCTGGACACGGGAAATCTCCGCATTGATGTCCTCGCGGCGGCGGACCAGCACCTCCAGCTCGCGCTTGCCCTCCTCGACCGTACGGCGGGCCTCGCGGATCGCCTCGGCCTTCAGCTCCTCGGCCTCACGGACGAGCGTGGACTTCTTCTGCTCGGCCTCCTTCAGGAGACCCTCCGCCTTCTTCACCGCGGCGATACGGACCTTGCCCGCCTCGGAGTTGGCCTCGGAAACGATCTCCTTGGCCTTGCTCGTCGCCTTCTCCAACTGCTCCTCGGCGGCCTTGATGAGCGCGTCACAGCGGTCGCCGGTGGATTTCATCGTCTCGGCGGCCTCACGACGGGCCCGGGTGTGCAGCGCCTCGATCTCCGCGGTGATCCGGTCCCGCAGCTCCTCGGCCCGCTCCCTTATGGCGGTCGCGTCCCGGCGCGCCCCGATCAGCAGCTCGTCGGCGTCCGTACGGGCCCGCTCCACCGTGGAGTTGCCCTCCACCGTCGCCTCGGAGACCAGCCGGTCGGCCTCCTTGCGGGCCGCGCCCACCATGGAGTCGGCCTGTCCCTCGGCGTCCGCGGTGGTCTGCAGGGCCTGCGTCTGCGCCTCGGTGAGCAGCTTGTCGGCCTCGGCCGCCGTCTCCGAGATGAGTTTGTCGACCTGCTCGGCGGCCTCGGAGCGCCGTTTGTTGGCGTCCTTGCGGGCCCCGTCGAGGGTGTTGTCGGCCTCCTCGCGGGCATGCGCCATGAGCCGGTCGGCCTCCGCCTCCGCGGCGGCCCGCGCCCGCTCGGCGTCGGCCCGTACCCGATCGGCGTGCTGCTGCGCCGAGCCCACCGTCTCGGCGGCCTCGGCCCGCAGCCGCTCGGCCTCGCCGGTGGCCTCGCCGACCAGCCGGTCCGCCTTGGCGACGGACTCGGCCCGGACCCGCTCGGCCTCCTCGTTGGTCTCCCGCGTCAGCCGCTCCGCCTCGGCCGTCACCTCGGTGATCAGGATGTCGGCCTGGGTGGCCGCGTCCGAACGGATGCGGTTGGCGTCGTCCCGGGCCTCCGCCCGGGTGCGCGAGGCGTCCTGGTCGGCCCGCGCGACGGTGTCCGAGGCCTCGGTACGGACCCGCTGGGCGTGCTCGGAGGCGTCGCCCCGGATGCGCTCCGCCTCGGCGATGGCCTCCGCGACCGTCCGCTCGGCGAGCGACTTGGCGGCGTCCGTCTCGTCCCGGGCCTCGCGGCGCACCCGGTTGGCGTCCTCGGTGGCCCGCTCCCGCTCCGCGTAGGCGTCGGCGCGGACCCGGTCGGACTCCTCCTCGGCCTCCCGGCGCATCCGGTCCGCCACATGCTCGGCCGTGTTGCGCAGCCCGGAGATCTCCTCCTGGGCCTGCTCGTGCAGCCCGGCGACGGAGTCCCGCACCTGCTGGGCGTGGAGTTCGGCCGCCGACACCATCTCGCCGGCCCGCCGCTCGGCCTCCTCGACCAGCCGTACGGCCTCGGTCTGGGCCTCCTCCACGCGTTTGCGCGCCGAGGCCAGCAGCTCCTCGCTCTGCTCGCGGGCCCGCCGCCGCTCCTGGTCGGCCTCCTGCCGGGCGGAACCGAGAAGCTCCTCGGCCTCGCGGCGGCGCCGGGCGGCCTCCTCCTGCGCGGCGGCCAGCGTCTCCGAGGCCTCCGTGCCGAGCCGCTCGGCCGCGGCCTGCGCCTCCGCCCGTACCCGGTCGGCGGTGTCCTGCGCCTCGGACTTCAGCCGCTCCGCCTCGGCCGCGGCGTCCGACCGCAGCCGTACGGCGATGGCCTCGCCCTCGGCGCGGGACGCGGACGCGTCGGCCGCGGCCTCGTCGCGCAGCCGTTCGATCTCCGCCTCGACCTGCGCCTGGAGTGTACGGATGCGCTCGGCGGTCTCGGAGCGCAGCCGGTCGCTCTCCTCGCCGGCCTCGCGGCGGATCCGCTCGGCCTCGGCGCGGGCGTCGGTGAGCGCCTCCTCGGCGGAGGACAGCCGGGACTCGGCCTCGGTGTGCAGCCGGGTCAGCTCGTCGGCCGCCTCGGCCTTGCGGGCCTCGACCCCGCGCTCGGTCTCCTCGCGCAGCTCCTGGGCGGCGCGCTCGGCCTCGGCCTTCAGCTCCTCGGTCTGCTCGGCGGCCTCGGCGCGATACCGCTCGGCCTCCTTGCGGGTGCGCTCCAGCGTCTCCTCGGCCTGGCGGCGCAGCGTGGACGCGCGTTCGATGGCCTCGGTGCGGACCTTCTCGCTGTCCGCGGTGGCCGTCTGCCGCAGCTCGTCGGCGTCCGTGCGGGCCTTGGCGAGCAGCTCCTCGGCGGTCTTGGCCGCCTCCTCGATCTGTTGGACGGCCTCGCGCCGGGCCTCGGAACGGATCCGCTCGCCCTCGGCGACCGCGTCGGAACGCAGCTGCTCGGCCTCGCCGCGCAGCCGGCGCGCCTCCTCCTGCAGCTCGACCGTCTTGGCGCGGTACTCCTCGGTGTCGTCCTTCGCCGTGCCCTTGAGCTGCTCGGCGAGGTCGTGCGCCTCGGCGCGCAGCCGGTCGGACTCCGCCTCGGCCTCCGCGCGGATGCGCTCGGCCTCCTCTACGGCGGCCTTGGTGGTGTTCCGGGCCTCCTCGGACGCCTTGTTCAGCACGTCCTCGGCGGTCTTGGCGGTCTTCGCGAGCTGGGAGGCGGACTCCTCCGCGGTGATCGAGCGGGCCTTCTCGGAGGCCTCGGCGACGATCTTCTCGGCCTCGGCGCGCGCGTCCGCGACGACTTCCTCGGCGGACGCCTTGGTGGCCTCGGCCTCCTTCGTGGCCTCCTCGACCAGCCGGGCGACCTGCTCCTTCGCCGTACGGGTGCGCTGCTCGTTGGTCGACTCGGCGCCGGCCACGGACTTGGCCGCGTTCTCCTTCGCCTCCGTGACCAGCTTCTCGGCCTCGGCGCGCGCCTCGCGCAGGGCCGCCTCGGCCTCCGCGTTGCGCTGCTCGGCGGCCCGGCTCAGCTCGGAGGCCTGACGGCGGGCGGAGTCCGACTCGGTGGCGGTGGAGGAGCGCAGCTGCTCGGCGTGGTCGGTGGCCTCCTGGGCCTGCGAGGACGCCGCGTTCAGCAGCCGCTCGGCCTCGGCGCGGGCCCGGCGCATGATCTGCTCGGCCTCGCCGCGGGCGGCCTCCGAGTCGCTCTGGAGCCGCTGGCGGGCCTCCGTGGCGAGCCGCTCGGCCTCGGCGCGGGCGGCGGCGAGCGCCTGCTCGGCCTCCGCGCGCGACTCGTCGACGAGCCGGCGGGCCTGGGACTCGCTGCGGGCGCGGAGCTGCTCGGCCCACGCCACGTTCTCGTTGACGTGCGACTCGACCGTCTGCCGGCGCTCCGACAGCTCCTGGTCGAGCTGCTGGCGGCGGGTGACCGCCTCCTGGTGCAGCTCCGCCTGGAGCCGTGCCGCCTGTTCGGCGTGCTCCTGGAGGATCCGCTGGGTCTGCGCCCGTGCCTGGCTCAGCTCACGCTCGGCGTCCGTGCGCAGCTGATCGGCCTGCATCTGTGCCTGGCGGAGCATCTGCTCGGCCTGATAGCCGAGGTCGCCCCCGCTGTCGTAGGCGGGCCGGGACATGAGGGTGCGGCGCGCCTCGTGAAGCTTGGCGCGCAGCACCTCGACCTGGTAGCCGAGGTCCTCGGCGTGCTGAATCGCCTTTTCCCGCTCGGTCTTCAGCCGCTCCATCTCGGCCTCGAACCGAGAGAGGTGGTCGACGTCAGCCGCCGGCTCTCGCTCCTGGCGTTCGTAGCCCCGCACTGCGCGGTCCCATCCGTCCCCTGGTCGCAACCTCTGGCAAACGAGCTCCGTCCAACCGCCGAACGGTGCCCCCGGGGAATGGTGTCAGATCAACGGCGGAGCACGGGCTGCCGCCCTCACCCTCGTCCCCCGAAACCTGGACCCCGGCCCTGGGACAGCCGCTGATGGAACGCCGCGGTGCCCCTGGATCCCACTCGTCGGAAGGCGGCAGGACCCGGGCCGTCACCTTGAAAGGGGACGGCCGACCCCAACCCTACCGGCCCATATGTACGGGGGTCAGTGCTCAGGTGACTCAACTGGCGCCGAAGTGACCAGTTCTGTCAGTACGCCATGACAATCCTTGGGGTGCAGGAACGTGATCCGTGACCCCATGGAACCGACTCGCGGCTCCTCGTACAGGACGCGTACGCCCTTGTCCTTGATCGCGGCTGCCTCACCGTCGACATCCGCCGTACCGAAGGCGATGTGGTGGACCCCCTCACCGTTCTTGGCCAGCCACTTCGCGACCGTGGAGTCCTCGCGGGTAGGCTCCAGAAGCTGCAGGTAGGAGGCGCCGCCGTCGTCCGTGGCGTTGATCCTGAGCATGGCCTCGCGCACGCCCTGCTCCTCGTTGACCTCGGAGTGGTACACCTCGAAGCCGTAGGTGGCCCGGTAGAACTCGACGGTGGCGTCGAGGTCGAAACAGGCGATCCCGATGTGGTCGATTCGCGTCAGCATGGAGTCAGTGCAGCGCGCCCACGACGGTTACGCAACGTGCGCGCGATCACACCGACGGCCCGGTGACGGCACGGAGTGCCACTCAGTACATTCGAAGTAAACCCTCGTTCACTCACTCCTCGGCTGTGCAAGCTGGAAGGGGATCGCACCTCATGACTGGAACGAACGGCACGACCTCGGTGATCGTCGCGGGCGCCCGGACGCCCATGGGACGGTTGCTCGGTTCGCTGAAGTCCTTCTCCGGAGCCGACCTCGGCGGCTTCGCGATCAAGGCCGCCCTGGACCGTGCGGGGATCGGCGGCGACCAGGTGCAGTACGTGATCATGGGCCAGGTGCTCCAGGCCGGGGCGGGGCAGATCCCGGCACGCCAGGCCGCGGTCAAGGCGGGCATCCCGATGAACGTGCCCGCGCTCACGATCAACAAGGTCTGTCTCTCGGGCCTCGACGCCATCGCCCTGGCCGACCAGCTGATCCGCGCCGGCGAGTTCGACATCGTGGTGGCCGGCGGCCAGGAGTCCATGACCAACGCCCCGCATCTGCTCCCGAAGTCCCGTGAGGGCTACAAGTACGGGGCGATCCAGATGCTCGACGCGATGGCGTACGACGGGCTCACGGACGCGTTCGAGAACATCGCCATGGGCGAGTCGACGGAGAAGCACAACACCCGGCTCGGCATCGGCCGCGAGGTGCAGGACTCGGTGGCCGCGCAGTCCCACCAGCGGGCCGCCGCCGCGCAGAAGAACGGCCTCTTCGACGCCGAGATCACCCCGGTGGAGATCCCGCAGCGCAAGGGCGAGCCGGTCGTCTTCAGCCAGGACGAGGGCATCCGGGGCGAGACGACCGCCGAGTCGCTGGGCAAGCTGCGTCCGGCCTTCGCCAAGGACGGCACGATCACGGCCGGTTCCGCCTCGCAGATCTCCGACGGCGCCGCCGCCGTGGTCGTCATGAGCAAGGCCAAGGCGGAGGAACTGGGCCTCACCTGGCTCGCCGAGATCGGCGCCCACGGGAACGTGGCCGGGCCGGACAACTCGCTCCAGTCCCAGCCGTCGAACGCGATCCAGCACGCCCTGCGGAAGGACGGGCTGGAGGTGGCGGACCTGGACCTCATCGAGATCAACGAGGCCTTCGCGGCCGTCGCCGTGCAGTCAATGAAGGACCTCGGCGTGTCCCCGGAAAAGGTGAACGCCAACGGTGGTGCGATCGCTCTCGGGCACCCCATCGGCATGTCCGGCGCCCGACTCGTCCTGCACCTCGCCCTGGAGCTGAAGCGGCGCGGCGGCGGGGTCGGCGCGGCGGCGCTGTGCGGTGGCGGCGGGCAGGGTGACGCGCTGATCGTGCGGGTACCCAAGGCCTGAAGCCTTCGGTTCTCGGGTTCGGGTGGCTAGTCGGAGCGGAGCTGTGATGCAGGACGTCCCCACGCTGGTGGCACAGGCCAGGGAAGGGCGGCCCCGGGCCGTCGCCCGGCTGATCTCCCTGGTGGAGGGGGCGTCCCCGCAGCTCCGCGAGGTCATGGCGGCGCTGGCCCCGCTCACGGGCGGGGCGTACGTCGTCGGCCTCACCGGGGCGCCCGGGGTCGGCAAGTCCACGTCCACGTCGGCGCTGGTGACCGCGTACCGGAGGGCCGGGAAGCGGGTCGGGGTACTCGCGGTCGATCCCTCGTCGCCCTTCAGCGGGGGCGCGCTGCTCGGTGACCGGGTTCGGATGTCGGACCATGCCTCCGACTCCGGGGTGTACATCCGTTCGATGGCGACGCGGGGGCATCTGGGGGGTCTGGCGTGGGCCGCCCCGCAGGCCATCCGGGTGCTCGACGCGGCGGGCTGTGACGTGATCCTGGTCGAGACGGTGGGTGTCGGGCAGTCCGAGGTGGAGATCGCCTCCCAGGCGGACACGTCCGTGGTGCTGCTCGCCCCCGGGATGGGGGACGGCATCCAGGCGGCCAAGGCCGGGATCCTGGAGATCGGGGACGTCTACGTCGTCAACAAGGCGGACCGGGACGGGGCCGACGCGACCGCGCGGGAGCTGAACCACATGCTGGGGCTCGGGGAGTCCCGGAAGCCCGGGGACTGGCGACCGCCGATCGTCAAGACGGTGGCGGCGCGGGCCGAGGGGATCGACGAGGTCGTGCAGGCCCTGGAGAAGCACCGGGCGTGGATGGAGGAGCGGGGGGTGCTGGTCGAGCGGCGGCGGGCGCGGGCCTCTCGTGAGGTGGAGGCGATCGCGGTCACGGCGCTGCGGTCGCGGATCGCGGACCTTCATGGTGACCGGCGGCTGTCGTTGCTGGCCGAGCGGATCGTGGCGGGGGAGCTGGATCCGTACCGGGCGGCGGACGAACTGGTGGCGGGGCTGACAGGGGGCTGACGGGGCTGCGTTTTCGGGTGCGGGTCCGGTGGGGCTTCTCGCGCAGTTCCCCGCGCCCCTGAAAAGCAGCGGCTGCGCCGCGTGCTCTTTCAGGGGCGCGGGGCCGTGCTCTTTCAGGCCCGCGGGGCCTGATCTTTTAGGGGCGCGGGGAACTGCGCGAGAAGCCCCCGCCCACCCGCACCCGCCATCGAACCTTCGCCCCCAAGTTCCGTCGCCGGCTGCTAGCTTGGCCGCATGTTCCTTCACTTTGCGTAGAGGCAGGCCCCCACACCGGTGCCCCCTTTCCGCCTCCGAGTGAGGAACTTTCCGCATGTCCGCGACCTCTCCGCGGCCGTCGTACGCCGCGGTGCTCCGCATCCCGTACGCCCGCCGCACCTTCGCCGCCGTACTCGTCGGCCGGCTCTCCTACGGCATGGTGCCGATCGCCGTGCTGCTCGCCGTCAGCCGCGCGACGGGGTCGTACGCCGTCGCCGGGACGGTGATGGCCCTGTTCGGGGCCACCAGTGTGTTCCTGTCGCCCGCTCGGGCGGCTCTCGTCGACCGGTACGGCCCGCGCCGGGCGCTGCTGCCGATGGCCTCGCTGTACGCCGTGCTGCTCGGCGCGCTGGCGGTGGCGAGCTGGCGGCCGGGCGCGTCGGGCCCGGTGCTGGGGGCGGTCGCGGTGGCGGCGGGCGCGTGTACGCCGCCGCTCGGGCCGACGATGCGGACGGTGTGGAGCGAACTCGCCGCCTCGGACGGGGGGTTGCTGCGGCGCGCGTACAGCCTCGACGGCGTCGCGGAGGAACTGCTGTTCGTGTCGGGGCCGTTGGTGGTGGGCGGGGTGGTGCAGTTCGCCGCTCCGGCCGTTGCCGTGGCACTGGGTGCCGTGCTGGTGGTGGCCGGCACCCTCGGGTTCGTGACCTCCCCGGCCGTGGCGCGGATGCCGGGCAGTGGCGCGGTGCCGAAGGATCGCAAGGGGAAGAGGGCGTCGCGCGGGGTGGCCGGGATCGTGGCGCCCGTCGTCGCGGCCGGTGGCGTCGGGCTGGCGCTCGGCGCGCTCGACCTGCTGGTGCTGGCCTTCGCCGAGCAGCGGGGGCACGGGGACGACGTCGTGGCCTGGATCTTCGCCGCGCTGTCCGCCGGGAGCGCGGTGGGCGGCCTGGCCTATGGGGCGGTCGAGTGGCGCTCCGGGGCCCGCGTCCGGCTGGCACTGCTGACGGCGGGCCTGGGCGTCGCCCTCGCCGCTGCCGGGTTCGCCCCGGACCCGGCCGTGCTCACCGGTGCCGTCGTCTGCGCGGGGCTCTTCGTCGCCCCGGCCCTGACCACGGCCTATCTGGTCGCCGACGCCTCCGCCGCGCCCGGCGCCCGCACCCGGTCCGGAGCCTGGGTCAACACGGCCGTCAACGCGGGCATCTCGGCGGGCGCGGCCGGCTCGGGCCTCCTGGTCGCCCACGTCTCCCCGACCCTCGGCTTCACCCTGGCCGGCGGCACGGCCCTGCTCACGGCCATCGCCGTGGGAGCGGCGGGGAGGCGGCGGGCCCGTCCGGCGGGGGCGGGGGAGAGCGGGGTGGAGCGGGTCGGGGAACCGCGGCGGAACGGGCGGTAGGGGCACCCGGTGCCGGGTGCCCCTACCTGTGGGGGGAGGGAGGAGTGGTTTCGGGAGGGTGGGTCAGTCTTCCGAGCGGTCGGCCGTGAGCTTGGCGGAGGTGAGGTCGACCCTCCAGTCGCTGCCGGTGCCGTCGGCGGCGGTGGTGTCGACCTCCCAGGCCTGGTCGCGGCTCTCCTCGTCGAGGTCGACGGAGGTCACCGTGCCCTTGGCGGCGGCGGCCTCCGCGGCCTCCGCGGCGGTCACGGAGCTGCCCTTGAGGGCGGCCCGGATCCGCGCGGTCTCGGCGGCGTCGTCACCGTCGTCGTCCCGGTCGGCGTGCGTGCCGAGGACCTTGCCGGTGGCGGGGTCGACCTGGACACTGAACCACTTGTCGCCGGAGGTCAGGACGTCCACGTCCCACACCAGGTTCGTGCCCTCGTCGTCGAGGTCGGCGGAGACGGCCGTACCGGACTTGGCCTTCAGCGCGGTCGTGATCGCGTCGGCGGCGGTGACCTGGCCGGCCTTCGCCTCGGCGGCGTTCTCGGCCTTGTCCTCGGCGTCCTGGTCCGTGTCACGGGCGGCCCGGTCCTCGGCCTGGTCCTCCGCCTTGTCCTGGGCGGTGTCGTCGGTGTCGTTCACGTCGTTGTCGACGTCGTCGCGGTCGTTGTCGTCGTTCGACACCGACACGGTCTTCTTCGCGGGCGCCTCGTCGTCACCGGAGACCGCGATGGCGGTCGCGGTGCCACCGCCGATCAGGGCGACGGCCGTGATGGTGGCGATGACGATGTTGCGCTTCATGGGGTTCCTCCAGGTTGCGGCCGGTTTGCCGGGCTTGTTCGCCTCGTCTGCTTTCGACGTGGACCAATCTGGCGGAGTGACGCTGAAGCGGACCTGAAGCACCCTGAAGACCGCTTCAGGTTGGGTTTGCCAAGCTGGACGCATGCGCCTGTTGATCGTGGAAGATGAGAAGCGGCTCGCGGTGTCGCTGGCCAAGGGACTGACGGCCGAGGGCTACGCCGTGGACGTCGTCCACGACGGCACCGACGGTCTGCACCGGGCGAGCGAGGGGTCGTACGACCTCGTGATCCTCGACATCATGCTGCCCGGCATGAACGGCTACCGCGTCTGCGCCGCCCTGCGCGCCGCCGGCCACGACGTGCCGATCCTGATGCTGACCGCCAAGGACGGCGAGTACGACGAGGCCGAGGGACTCGACACCGGCGCCGACGACTATCTGACCAAGCCGTTCAGCTATGTCGTCCTCGTCGCCCGGGTGAAGGCGCTGCTGCGGCGGCGCGGCCCGTCGGGCGGCGCCTCGCCCGTCTACGAGGTCGGCGAGCTGAAGGTCGACACCGCGGCCCGGCGGGTGTTCCTCGCCGAGGACGAGATCACCCTCACCACCAAGGAGTTCTCCGTCCTGGAGCAGCTCGCCCTGCGGGCCGGTGAGGTCGTGTCGAAGGCCGACATCCTGGAGCACGTCTGGGACTTCGCGTACGACGGCGACCCGAACATCGTCGAGGTCTACATCAGCACCCTGCGCCGCAAGCTCGGCCCCACGCTCATCAAGACCGTGCGCGGGGCCGGATACCGGCTGGAGGTCCGCCGGTGAAGCGCCTGCTCGGCTCGGTGCGGGCCCGCGCGACCCTCGCCGCGACCGTCGTCGTCGCCGTCGCCCTGGTCGCGGCGGGCGCCGCCGTGCTGTTCTCGCTACGGGTCACCCTCATCGACAAGGCGGACGCGGAGGCCGACTCCGTGGCCCGCAACGCGGCCTCGGCGCTGGCCAACGGGTTCGCCTACGACAAGCTCGTGCTGCCGGACGGCGACGAGAACCCCGTCGAGGTCCTGGACCGGGACGACAAGCCCGTCGCGGTCGGCGAGGACGTCGAGGGCATGGACGTGACCTCCGTCGCCTCGGACCGGCTGAACTCCGAGACCAACGACGACGCCGACGACTCGGCCGAGGGCGACCGGGACGCCGAGGACGAGGGGAAGCTGCGCGCCACCGAGGTCGCCGACGAGACCTGGTACGGCGAGGGCACCGCGACCGTCGAGGGGGAGACCGCGGACTACCGGTTCGCCGGGGTCGACGTGGTCACCCCGGCGGGCGTGCCGCTCACCGTCTACGCGGGCGCCCCGCTGGCCACGGAGGAGGACGCCGTCGGCACCGCGTTGACGACGATGCTCATCGGGCTGCCGCTGCTGCTGCTGACCGTCAGCGGGGTGACGTACGTCGTCACCGGGCGGGCCCTGCGCCCGGTCGAGGGGATCCGTTCCGAGATGGCCGCCATCACCGCCTCCGAGGATCTCTCCCGCCGCGTCCCCGAGCCGGACACCCACGACGAGATCGCCCGGCTGGCGCGGACCACGAACGAGACGCTGGCCGCGCTGGAGACCTCGGTGGAGCGGCAGCGCGCCTTCGTCGCGGACGCCTCGCACGAGCTGCGCAGCCCGATCGCGTCCCTGCGCACCCAGCTCGAAGTGGGCGCCGCGCACCCGGAGTTGCTCGATCTGGAGGGCGCGGTCGAGGACACCGTACGGCTCCAGAGCCTCGCCGCCGACCTGCTGCTGCTCGCCCGTCTGGACGCGGGCGAACGCCCGCCGCCGGACGCGCGCTTCGACCTGGCGAAGGTCGTACGGCAGGAGGTGGCGTCCCGGGCCGGGGTGACACTGGACAGCGTCGAATCCGTCGACCTGCGCGGCTCGCGCAACCAGGTCTGCCGCGTCCTCGGCAATCTGCTGGACAACGCCGCCCGCCACGCCCACGACCGCGTCGAGGTCACCCTGCGCACGATCCCCGACTGGGCCGTCCTCCAGGTGACGGACGACGGCTCCGGCATCCCGCCCGCCGACCGCGACCGTGTCTTCGAACGCTTCGTCCGCCTCGACGACTCCCGGGCGAGGGACGACGGCGGCGCGGGCCTGGGCCTGGCCATCGCGAGAGACATCGCCACCCGCCACGGAGGCACCTTGACGATCGGCGACGCCCCCGGCGGAGGCGCGCTGTTCGAGCTACGGCTACCCCGGTAGAGCCAGGGGCGCGGGGAACTGCGCGACCGGCCACGACGTACCCGCGGCCGAAACCGAACCCGCAGTCCCCCGGCGCTCCCTCGGCCGACCAGGCGGAGCGCTACGGCTTACCGCGGTGGCTGCGGAGGTGATCCGCGATCGGCCCCAACGACTTGTGCAGCTCCTCCAACCCCTCCTCCGGCAGCAGATCGATGAAGTGCCGCCGCACGGAGGCGACATGATGCGGAGCCACCCGCTGCATCGTCTCCAGGCCGTGCTCCGTCAGCACGGCGAACAGCCCGCGCCGGTCGGACTCGCAGTTCTCCCGGCGCACCAGGTCCGCGTTCTCCATCCGGGTGACCTGGTGCGAGAGCCGGCTCTTGGACTGGAGGGTGGCGGCGGCGAGGTCGCTCATCCGCATCCTCCGGCCCTCCGACTCGGAGAGGTTCACCAGGATCTCGTAGTCGTTCATTGTCAGGCCGAACGGCTGCAGGTCCCTTTCGAGCTGGTGAGTCAGCAGCCTGTTGACGTCCAGATGGGTGCGCCAGGCGCACTGCTCCGTATCGGTCAGCCAGCGCGTGGCCGTTTCGGTCTCCATGAATGAAGTCTACCTAAAAAGTTGAAAGGTGAACTAGTGAGGGTTCAGTGGTGCATGACAACGCGCACACGTTCGATGTCACACTCCGCAGACTACCGCTCACAGCCCGAAGCGACGCTGGAGGTCCCCCAGCTGTCCGGGAAGGCGCGGTGCGCCCGCCGGCTGTCCGTGGTGACCGGGTACCCCGCCGCCACCGGGTACGCCCGGTTCGTGCGGGACCGTGCCCGTGGCCTGCTCGGCCATGAGGGTCTCGGAGGACTGGAGCAGCACCGTGCCCGCCCCGACGAACTCGAACTGGTGCTCCTCGCCGGAGGCGCCGCCGAGGCCCGTCATCGCACGTAGGCCGCCCATCAGGCCCTGCATGTACCCGTGGTCGTAGTGGTGGCACGGCGAGGGGCAGTCGGCCCAGCCGACCAGGGCCTGCGGGTCGACCCGGATGGGGGGTTCCATGAACACCACCGGGCCGTTGGAGGCCGCCACGAACTTGCCCGTGCCGATGAGGGTCAGGAAGCCCGGAACGATCGACTGCTTCAGCGCGAGACTTGGCTGAAAAGCAAGGAGGTTGCCCGAGCGAATGGTCAGGTTGCCCTCCTCCAGGTCATAGGAATTGACGTCGAAGGCCCGGTCGGCGAGGAGCATCTTGCCCGAGCCCTCGGCCACCACCCAGTCGCTCGCGTGCAGAGGCGAATGGAACGACGAGCGGACGAGACCGCCGAGCCGGCCGTGCCCGATGCCGTTGAACTCCATCTGGCCGTAGTAGGCGATCATCTTGCCCTTCTGCAGGAACCACTGGCTCCCCTTGAGCTCCACGCAGAAGGTGTAGTTGTTGACGTTGTCGTCGGACGGCAGCGTCATCGGGTCGTGGACGGTCGGGCCGGCGCCCGGAGCCCCGTACATGCTCACAGCTTCTCCTCCGAGGCCTGGACGTACACCGCACCACTGCCGCTCAGCTCCAGCTGGAACGCCTCGCCGGAGCCCCGACCCACCATGTCGCGCCAGCCGAGCGCGGTGGAGAGCTTGTTGCGTACGTCGCCGTGGTGCGCGACATACGCCTGCGGGTCCACGTGGACCGGGCGCTGCGGGGTGATCGGGACCTCGATGACCCCGCCGTGCGCCATGACCGCGACCGCGCCGTGCCCCTTGAGGGTGGTGGTGAACAGGCCCTGGCCCGTCACCTGGCCGCGCACCATGCCCATGACGCCGCCCTGTGAGCCCATGAACATCGTGCCCTGCTGGAGGGTGCCGTCGAAGGCCAGCAGCCGGTCGGCCTCGACGTAGAGGGTCTCGCCGGTCAGATTGATCACCTGGATGTGGTGACCGCCGTGCCCGAACAGGACCGTGCCGCTGCCCTCGACCGTCATCAGCGGGGTCGCCTCGCCCGCCACCCGGCGGCCGATCATCGACGCGATACCGCCCTGACCGCCCTGCGTGTTGGGGGTGAAGGAGACCTCGCCCTTGTAGGCGAGCATCGCGCCGCGCTGGCTGAACAGCCGCTGGCCCGGCATCACGGTCGCCTCGATCATCTTCGAGTTGATCTCGCGGAAGGCCATGTCACACGTCTCCCGCCACCGTGTTGCGCTCGCTGGGCTGGACGTACACCAGTCCGTCGCCCTCGAAGCGGATCTGGAAGGCCTCGCCGCCGCCCTCGCCCATGAACGTGCGGAACGTCACACCGGACTGGAAGGACTGCTGGAGGTTGCCCTGATGCGCGATGTACGCCCCCGGGTCCACCGTCAGCGGGTACTGCCGGCTCACCCGCAGCACCACCGCCGGGCCGTCGGACATGATCGCCGCCTGGCCGTGGCCCTCGATGGTCGTGGTGAACAGGCCGTTGCCCTGGGTCGCGCCGCGCAGCCCCGTGAAGCTCGTGCCCGTGCGCAGCCCGGAGTCCGTCGCGAGCAGATTGCTCGACTCCACGTACAGCTTGTCCCCCTGAAGACTCACGAGGTTGATCTCGGAGGCCCGGTCCGCGAACCAGCAGGTCCCTTGCCCCGTCACCTCCATCAACGTCATCTGTTCTCCCGTGAGGCGCCGCGTCACCATGCCACGCAGGCCCTCACCACCGCCGCTCAGCTTCTTGAACGACATCTGACCGTCGTACGCGACCATCGAGCCGTTCTTCGCCTTCACGGCGTCACCGGTCATGTCGACGGCCAGCACTTTGCTGCCTTGAAGTCGGAACATTGCCACGGGAGGACGGTAACCGGCAGATGCCCGGACAGGACAGGTCCCAGAGGGGGATCTCGACCCTGAAGGGACCCCTAGAGCGTTCGGCGGGTTGACGGATGTCAGAATGGGCGGCGCTTGTGCTTCCGTTCACAAAGATCGACCAGCGGTGCGAGGACTCGCCCCGCCGACCCCACCGAAGGTGACCCGTGGACATAAAGACCGCCTCCGCCCTCCGCCGCCTGCGCCTCGTCTCCGCCCCCGAGGCCGTCTCCTTCCTGCTGCTGCTCGTCTGCTCGGTGCTCAAGCGCACCACGGACTTCAACGCGGTGCCGGTGATGGGCTGGGTCCACGCCATCCTCTTCATCCTGTACGTGGTCTTCTGGGCCGACGCCTGGAACCGCGCCAAGTGGTCCCTGAAGACCGCCGCCCTCTACTTCGTCCTCTCCGTCCTGCCGACCGGCGGCTTCTTCGCCGACCGCAAGCTGCGCCGCGAGGCCGAGGCGGCGGTCGGCGCGACGTTCGCGCCCCGCGCCGGCGACGCGGACGAAGGGGCCGTGAAAGCGTGATCGTCGCCTTCTCCGTGACCCCGCTCGGCGTCGGCGAGGACGTGGGGGAGTACGTCGCCGACGCCGTACGGGTCGTCCGTGAATCGGGCCTGCCGAACCGCACCGACGCGATGTTCACCTCGATCGAGGGCGACTGGGACGAGGTGATGGACGTCGTACGGCGGGCCGTCGCCGCCGTCGAGGAACGCGCGCCCCGGGTCTCCCTCGTCCTCAAGGCCGACATCCGCCCCGGAGTGACGGACGGCCTCACGTCGAAGGTGGAGACGGTGGAGCGCCACCTGAGCGCGTAACCGTCCGACCCTGCCGCCGCACGCGGCCACGAGAGCCCCGGTCCTTCTGGACCGGGGTTCTTCCGTGCCCGCTGGTTCTTTCGTGCCCCCATGATTCTTTCGCGCCCACTGTTTGAGCGGTCGCTCAAATCGGTGTACGGTCTGGGGCGTGCGGATTGAGCACTCGCTCAAAAACATCGCCGACCTGGGGGAACGCGCATGGGGCTCTATATCGAGGCACGGATACGGGCGGACCTGGACGACCTGTGGGCCCGCACCCAGGAACCGTCCCTGCACCAGCGCTGGGACCTCCGCTTCACCGAGATCGCCCACCTCGCGCGCGTGGAGGGCGAACCGCAGCGCTTCCGGTACGCCACCCGCGTCCTGCCCGGCCTGACGGTCGCCGGCACCGGGATCTCGGCCGGCGAGAGGGAGCGCCCGGACGGCACCCGAACCTCGGCCCTGCGGTTCGCCTCGCCGCACCCCCTCTCCCCGCTCGCCGAGGGCAGCGGCTACTGGCGGTACGTCCCGGCCGGTGAAGGGGTCCGCTTCCTCACCGGCTACGACTACCGCCCCCGCTGGGGCCGCCCCGGCGCGCTCGCCGACCGGCTGCTGTTCCGCCCGCTCATGGGCTGGGCCACCGCCTGGTCCTTCGACCGCCTCCGGCTGTGGCTGGAGCGGGACATCACCCCCGAACGGGCCCTGCGCCGCTGGCTCGCCGAGACGGCCGTACGCGCGCTGACGGTCGTGGCCGCCTGCGCGGGGCTCGCGTACGGGGCGCTGGTGGACCCGGCGGGCCCGCTCGCCCCGCTGGCGCTGTTCGCGACGCCCGTGCTGGCCGTCGCGGCGGTGCTGGCCGCGCTGATCGTGCCGCCGCTGCCCGGCACGCCGTCCGCCCGCCGCTGTCTGCGGACACCGCCGCCACGCGCGCGTGCGCCCCGTCTGCTCGCGACGCTGAAGGGATGACCGGCATGGACGACAGGACGCCGAGGCCCGCTCCGGTCTCGATCTTCCGTACGGTCATGGGCGCCGACTTCGAGCGGCTGCACCCCGAGCTGCGCCGCCGTTTCTCGGTCGGGCTGGCGAGTGGTGAGGCCTGTACCGGCCGGGGCACGATGCACCGCGTCTGGCACGGGCGGGGGCTGGTCAAACCGTTCCTCGCGCTGGGCGGCACCCGCAACATCCTCGTGCCGCGCGAGGGGCGGGACGTCTCCTTCACCATCGAGAACGTGCCGTACGCCGACGGCTTCGCCCGTGAGACGGTGACCTTCGTGCGTACCTTCGATCTGCCCGGCCGGGCCCGCCGGTTCGACGCCCAGATGGTGCTGGGCCCCAAGGGCGACCGCATTCTCGACTACCTCGGCACCCACCAGCACCTCGCCAGCGAACTGCGCTTCCACGCGGAGTCCGACGGGTCGCTGCTGATCCGCTCCGGCGAACACCGCTTCCGGGAGGGCCCGGTCGACGTCCGGGTCCCCGCACTCATCGGCGGTGAGGCGGAGGTGCGGGAGCGGTTCGACGAACGGACGGGGCGTTTCCGGATCCGGGTGCGGGTGGTGAACCGGCACTTCGGGCCGCTCTTCGGCTACGAGGGCTCCTTCACGGCGTCGTACGAGGACGTCCGGGTGCGCGGCGTGCGGACCGGGCTGCGGCCGGTCCGCGAGGAGGCGCGGGCGTGAGCGAGGCGACCCGGGTGAAGCTGCTGGAGGGCGCGCTGCGGACCCTCGTCGAGCAGGGGATCGCCAAGACGTCCGCCCGTTCGATCGCCACCACCGCCGGGGTGAACCAGGCGCTCGTCTTCTACCACTTCGGGTCCGTGGACGAACTCCTGGCGGCGGCCTGCCGGTACGGGGCGGAGCAGCGGGTCGCCCGGCATCGGGAGCGGCTCGCGGCCGTCACCTCCCTCTCCGAACTGCTGGCCTTCGGGCGGGAGATGCACGAGGAGGAGCGGGCGGCGGGGCATGTGGCCGTGCTGGGGCAGCTGCTCGCGGGGGCGCAGACCCAGCCGAGGCTGGCGGCGGCGACGGCGGCGGGGCTGGAGCTGTGGATCGACGAGGTGGAGGGGGTGTTGCGGCGGGTTCTGGTGGACTCGCCGGTGGGGGAGTTCGTCGATGCGCGGGGGTTGGCGCGGGCGGTGGCGGCCTCGTTCGTGGGGCTGGAGTTGTACGAGGGGGTTGATCCGGTGGGGGCGGGGGTGGCGCTGGGAGCGCTGGAGCAGTTGGGGGTGTTGGTGGCGGCGCTGGAGGGGCTGGGGAGTGTGGCGCAGCGGGCGGTTCGGCATCAGCTGCGGAAGGCGGTCGGGCGCTGAGGGGTTCCTTCTCGCCTCCGCCGCCCCTACCCGCCCCATCCTCCAGGGGCTGCGCGCCCCTTCGGCCCCCGTCAAGGACTTCGGGGCTCCGCCCCGGACCCCGTTCGCGCAGTTCCCCGCGTCCCTTGAGGGCCCGGCCGAACTCGGCGCCGGTCTCCCGTTCGGCCCAACGCGGTTGGACGTGCCACCCGATCGGCCCTTTCGTGGACGTATCGACTCGTTCGATCACCGGAGGGCGCCGTGCGGCTGGAGGGATACGACTACGAGACGTACAGCAGACTCGCCGGGCCGCTCACGGAGGCGGACGTGGCCGGGCCGGCGTATCGGGTGCGGTATCGCAAGCTTCTGGCGAAAGAGCCGCATCGCATACGGGCGGTCCTGCTGATGACGCTGGCGCCGCTGCTGACCGGCGCCCTCCTCGTCCATCTGGTCCGGCCCTCCCACTGGGTGGAGCGCGAGGGCGGGGCGACCTGGCTCGTCGGGCTCGACGTCACCATGCTGGTCGCCGTCGGGCTGATCGAGCTGTTCATGCTCGTCAACGTCGTGTCCATCGCCCACGCCACGATGGTCGCGCGCGATCCGGTGCCCGTCGTCCCCGAGCCCGGCATCCGCGTCGCCTTCCTCACCACCTATGTCCCGGGCGAGGAACCCCTCGCCATGCTCCGGGCCACCCTGGAGGGCGCCACCCGGCTCCGGCACGACGGCCCGCTCGACCTCTGGCTCCTGGACGAGGGCGACGACGACCGGGCCAAGGCCCTCTGCGCGGAACTCGGCGTCCGGCACTTCACCCGCAGCGGGGTGCCCGAGTGGAACCGGCCGAAGGGCGTCCACAAGGCCCGCACCAAGCACGGCAACTACAACGCGTGGCTCGCCCGGCACGGCGACGCGTACGAGTTCTTCGCCTCCGTCGACACCGATCAGGTACCGCTCCCCGCGTTCCTGGAACGGATGCTGGGGTACTTCCGCGACCCGGACGTCGCCTTCGTCGTCGGCCCGCAGGTGTAGGGGAACTACGTCACCGCAGTCACCAAGGCCGCCGAATCGCAGCAGTTCCTGTTCCACACCCTCATCCAGCGCGCCGGGAACCGCTACCGCGCCCCCATGTTCGTCGGCACCAACAACGTCGTACGCGTCGCGGCCGTCAAGCGGGTCGGCGGGTTGTACGACTCCATCACCGAGGACATGGCCACCGGATTCGAACTGCACCGGCACCGGAACCCGGGGACCGGGCGGCACTGGCGGTCCGTGTACACGCCCGACGTGCTCGCGGTGGGGGAGGGGCCGGCGTCCTGGACGGACTTCTTCGTCCAGCAGATGCGCTGGTCGCGCGGGACCTACGAGACGCTGTTCAAGCAGTACGGGAAGGCGCCCTTCACCATGCCGTGGGGGCGTCTCTTCTCGTACACGCTGATGCTCGTCCACTACCCGATGACGGCCCTCAACTGGCTGCTGGGCATTGTCAGTTGTGTGCTGTTCCTGTGGTTCGGGGCGTCCGGGACGCAGGTCGCCGCCTCCGTGTGGCTGATGCTCTACAGCGACGCGGCGGCCCTCCAGGTGGGGCTGTATCCGTGGAACCGCAGACACAATGTCCCGCCGCACGAGCCGCAGGGGTCGGGCGGGCTCGCCGGGATGGCGATGTCGGCGCTCTCCGCGCCCGTCTGTCTGAAGTCCCTGGGCGCCGCGGTGCTCCGGCTGCCCTGCCGTTTCGTCGTCACGCCGAAGGGCGGTGACGCGAGCCCCGACCGGCTGTCGACCTTCCGGATCCATCTGTTCTGGGCGGCCGTGCTCGCCGCGTCCCTGATCGCGTCGTTCTTCCTCGGCCACGCCCACGCGGCCATGCGCACCTGGGCCGTCCTCGCCCTGCTGGTCCCGCTCGCGCCGGTCGGGGTGTGGGCGGTGCCCCTTCGATCACCGTCGACGTACCGGACGACCGGAACCTCGTGCCGCCCGGCTGGTACATGCTCTTCGTGACGGACGGGGAGGGGATGCCGTCGAAGGCGAAGTGGGTGCAGGTGAGATGAGACGCGGCCGGGGGGCGTCCCGGGCGGCGTCGATCGATATCGAAACGCGAGACGGGGCTGACCGGCATGTGACCGGCCGGTAAGGTCGATGCCGTGCCGAAGCCGCTCAGCCTCTCCTTCGACCCCATCTCGCGCGCCGACGAGCACTGGAAGCAGCGCTGGGGAAACGTCCCGTCCATGGCCGCGATCACGTCGATCATGCGTGCCCAGCAGATTCTGCTGGCGGAGGTCGACGCGGTGGTCAAGCCGTACGGACTGACGTTCGCGCGCTACGAGGCCCTCGTGCTGCTCACCTTCTCGCAGAAGGGCGAGCTGCCGATGTCCAAGATCGGTGAGCGGCTGATGGTGCATCCCACGTCCGTGACGAACACGGTCGACCGCCTGGTCAGGTCCGGCCTCGTCGACAAACGCCCCAACCCCAACGACGGCCGCGGCACCCTCGCCTCCATCACCGACAAGGGCCGCGAGGTCTGCGACGCCGCCACCCGCGACCTGATGTCCATGGACTTCGGCCTCGGCACCTACGACGCCGAGGAATGCGCGGAAATCTTCGCGATGCTCCGCCCCCTGCGCGTGTCGGCGGGGGACTTCGAGGAGGGCTGATCCGGCCGCCGAGGGGCGCTCGATGATCGTTCGAATCCGGTGGTTACGCTCGTCTCCATGAAAAAGAGCGTGCTCACCCGCTACCGCGTCCTGGCCTATGTCACCGGTGTCCTGCTGATCCTGCTGACCCTGGGAATGATCGGCAAGTACGTGCTCGAACTGGACGGAGCCGCGGACTTCACGTACGTCGTCAGCCTCGCGCACGGGTGGCTGTACGTCCTGTACCTGGTCTTCGCCTTCGACCTCGGCTCCAAGGCGAAGTGGCCGGTCAAGAAGCAGCTGTGGGTGCTGCTGGCGGGCACGATCCCGACGGCGGCCTTCTTCGTGGAGCGCAAGATCAGCCGCGAGCTGGAGGCGAAGATCGCGGACGGCCCGCTCGCGACCGCCAAGGCCTAGCTAGGCCCTACCGCCGTACGGACACGTATGGCGGTCTGTCCTGACCCTTTACTAGGACGTCCTAGTAAAATCGGGGTCATGGACGCTGACGCCATCGAAGAAGGACGTCGACGCTGGCAGGAGCGGTTCGACGGGGTTCGGAAGCGGGTGGGGGACTTCACGACGCTGTCCGGGGACGGGGTGGAGGCCGTGTACGGGCCCCGGTCCGGGGATGTGTACGAGGGGTTCGAGC
Organism: Streptomyces phaeolivaceus; assembly: GCF_009184865.1. Classification (NCBI taxonomy): domain Bacteria; kingdom Bacillati; phylum Actinomycetota; class Actinomycetes; order Kitasatosporales; family Streptomycetaceae; genus Streptomyces; species Streptomyces phaeolivaceus. The sequence continues at coordinate 7,352,527 of NZ_CP045096.1, forward strand.
GGATCGGGTGGCCGGGGGAGTATCCGTTCACGCGGGGGCTGTATTCCACGGGGTACCGGGGGCGGACGTGGACCATTCGGCAGTTCGCGGGGTTCGGGAACGCGGAGCGGACGAACGCGCGGTACAAGAAGATCCTCGCCGACGGGGGCGGTGGGCTGTCCGTCGCCTTCGACATGCCGACGCTCATGGGGCGGGACTCCGACGACCCGCGGGCGCTCGGTGAGGTCGGGCACTGCGGGGTGGCCGTCGACTCCGCCGCCGACATGGAGGTCCTGTTCCAGGGGATTCCGCTGGGGGACGTCACCACGTCGATGACGATCAGCGGGCCCGCTGTGCCCGTCTTCTGCATGTACCTCGTCGCCGCCGAGCGGCAGGGCGTCGATCCCGGGGTGCTCAACGGCACGCTCCAGACCGACATCTTCAAGGAGTACATCGCGCAGAAGGAGTGGCTCTTCCCGCCCGAGCCGCATCTGAGGCTCATCGGGGACCTGATGGAATACTGCGCGGCCCGGATCCCCGCCTACAAGCCGTTGTCCGTCTCCGGCTACCACATCCGTGAGGCCGGGGCCACGGCCGCGCAGGAGCTGGCGTACACGCTCGCGGACGGGTTCGGCTATGTGGAGCTGGGGCTCAGCCGCGGGCTGGACGTCGACGTGTTCGCGCCGGGGCTGTCGTTCTTCTTCGACGCGCATCTCGACTTCTTCGAGGAGATCGCCAAGTTCCGCGCGGCCAGGCGGATCTGGGCCCGGTGGCTGCGGGACGTGTACGGGGCCCGGACCGACAAGGCGCAGTGGCTGCGGTTCCACACCCAGACCGCCGGTGTCTCGCTGACCGCGCAGCAGCCGTACAACAACGTGGTGCGTACGGCCGTGGAGGCGCTGTCCGCGGTCCTCGGCGGGACCAACTCCCTGCACACCAACGCCCTCGACGAGACGCTCGCGCTCCCGAGCGAGCGGGCCGCGGAGATCGCGCTCCGGACGCAGCAGGTGCTGATGGAGGAGACCGGGGTCGCCAACGTGGCCGATCCGCTGGGGGGTTCGTGGTACGTCGAGCAGCTGACGGACCGGATCGAGGCGGACGCGGAGCGGATCTTCGAGCGGATCAAGGAGCGGGGGGCGCGGGCGCGGCCGGACGGGACGCATCCGGTCGGGCCGATGACGTCCGGGATTCTGCGGGGGATCGAGGACGGGTGGTTCACGGGGGAGATCGCGGAGTCGGCGTTCCGGTATCAGCAGGCCTTGGAGAAGGGGGAGAAGCGGGTGGTGGGGGTCAATGTGCACGAGGGATCGGTGACCGGGGATCTGGAGATCCTGCGGGTCGGGCACGAGGTGGAGCGGGAGCAGGTTCGGGTGCTGGGGGAGCGGAGGGCGGGGCGGGACGAGGGGGTGGTGCGGGGGGCGCTCGGGGAGTTGGTGAGGGCCGCTCGGGGTGGGGGGAACATGATCGGGCCGATGCTCGACGCGGTGCGGGCCGAGGCGACGTTGGGGGAGGTGTGTGGGGTTCTGCGGGAGGAGTGGGGGGTCTACACGGAGCCGGCCGGGTTCTGAGGGGGTCGGTTCGCTCCGCCCCGCGCCCCTCCAAGAGGGGTCAGGCCGTGCAGTAGCAGGCGGGTGAAGTCGCGTACCCAGTCCTCGTCCGCCTGTTCCGCGCTCACCAGGGTGCGGTGGACCACCGCGCCGGCCACGACGTCGAAGATGAGGTCGATGGTGCGGGTGGCGGTGGCGGGGTCGGGTTCCGGGGGGAGTTCGCCGCGGGTGAGGGCGCGCGCCCGGCCCTCCAGGACCAGGCGTTTCTGGCGGTCGACGATGGAGGCGCGGATACGTTCGCGCAGGGCGTCGTCGCGGGTCGACTCGGCGACGACCGCCATCAGACCGCTCTTGGCCTCCGGGCGGGCCAGGATCGCCGCGAACTGGAGCACCACGCCCTCGATGTCGGCGGCCAGGCTGCCCCGGTCGGGCAGCCGGAGTTCGTCGAAGAGTTCGGCCACCGCGTCCACGACGAGTTCGTTCTTGCCGGCCCAGCGGCGGTAGAGGGTCGTCTTCGCGACACCGGCGCGGGTGGCCACGTCGCCCAGGGTCAGCTTCGACCAGCCGAGGTCGACCAGCGCCTCCCGGGTCGCCGCCAGGATCGCCGTGTCCGCGGCGGCGTTGCGCGGGCGTCCGCCCGTGGCGCGGGAGGCGGGGATGCGGCTCTGCATCCGCCGACCATATCCGGCCGTTCCCGAAGTACTGGGCCGTGGCGTGAGGCAGATCACCGGGGAGTGGGTAATGAGGGGTACAGAGAGGCGCCCGGGACAGTTACGCTACGACTCGTAGCGGAAGCGGGGGCCGCGTCCGTGCCTCGGGGTGTCCCGGGACGCTTTTCACGTGCGTGCTCGGAAGGGGGAGGATGTACTCATGCAGCCACGGAACATGTCCATGAGCGGAGTCGTCGACCTCGCCGCGGTGAAGGCGGCCCAGGAGGCCAAGGCGAAGGCGGAGCAGGCGCGCGCCGAATCGGCCCGGCAGGGCGGCGGAGGGGCGGTCTCCCCGGCCGACCTGGTCATCGATGTCGATGAGGCCGGGTTCGAGAGCGAGGTTCTGCAGCGGTCCACCGAAGTGCCCGTCGTCATCGACTTCTGGGCCGAGTGGTGCCAGCCCTGCAAGCAGCTCAGCCCGGTGCTGGAGCGGCTCGCCGTCGAGTACGACGGCAAGTTCGTCCTCGCCAAGATCGATGTCGACGCCAACCAGATGTTGATGCAGCAGTTCGGGATCCAGGGGATTCCGGCCGTCTTCGCCGTTGTCGCCGGGCAGGCGCTGCCCCTCTTCCAGGGAGCCGCCCCCGAGCAGCAGATCCGCGACACCCTCGACCAGCTCGTCCAGGTCGCCGAGCAGCGCTTCGGGCTCACCGGCCTCGTGGTGGACCCGGACGCCGAGTCCGCCGCCCCCGTCGAGGCGGCGGCCCCGCAGATCCCGGCCGGCCCCTACGACCACCTGCTCGAAGCCGCCGTACACGCCCTGGACGCGGGCGACTTCGGCGGTGCGGTGCAGGCGTACAAGAACGTGCTGAGCGACGACCCCGGCAACAGCGAGGCCAAACTCGGGCTCGCGCAGGCCGAGTTGCTGCAGCGGGTGCAGGGCGCCGATCCGCAGGACGTGCGCAAGGCCGCCGCCGAGAACCCCGATGACGCGCGGGCGCAGATCGCGGCGGCGGACCTCGACCTCGTCGGCGGGCATGTCGAGGACGCCTTCGGTCGACTCATCGACACGGTGCGGCGCACGGCGGGCGACGACCGGGACGCCGTACGGGTGCGGTTGCTGGAGCTGTTCGAGGTGGTCGGCGGTGACGATCCGCGGGTGGCCGCGGCGCGTCGGTCGCTGGCACGCGCGTTGTTCTGACCGGTCCCGGTCCCGGTGTGCCGGGACGTGTGGTGCGCGAGTGAGAGATTTGACGACACAGCGACACCGCGGCCGCGTTTTGCCAAATCTTGGCAAACGCGGCCGCTGTTACTGGTAGTTACTCGCAGTAAGAGAAAGTCGTCGATCTGTCGGACTCTGTCCGGCTGTCGTCCGTTGTGTCGGCCAGCTCGAAAACACCCAGGGTCGCTGGCCGATGCCGATGGGTCGTTGTTCGGTTATCCGTCCGTTACTAGCCAGTAACGACCCCCCTTGCGGGGGCGGCGAGAATGCACCACGATCGGCGACGCTCGGTCCTGTCCCGTACCCCGTCAACCAGTCGGGTCAACGGGTTTTCTGGGTCCCCACCGAGTAGAGCGGGCGACAGTGGCGCCCGTTCTTGGGCAGGGGGGTCTCCGCTCGACGGCGGAGCCTGTCCAGCAGGTTGTGCGTGATGCGTGTCAGGCGCGACCAGTGGTTGTCGCTCGGGGGTGATCGCCGGTGAATCGGGCGCTGTTCGCGCCTGAAGGGTACGGGCGCTCTCCTTCCCGAGGACGTAGCACTTCTCCCATCCCTGCCCGGCTGAGCCGCCGTTGAGGGGCGAGCCGGTAACAGGAGATGTACGTCCGAGAAGGAGGAAATATGGAGTCCCAGGTGCGTGGCGGGACCAGATGGAAGCGGTTCGCTGTGGTCATGGTGCCCAGCGTCGCCGCCACGGCAGCGATAGGTGTCGCCCTCGCGCAGGGTGCTCTCGCAGCGTCGTTCAGTGTGTCGGGCCAGTCGTTCAAGGTGACGGCTGACCAGCTCGACGGTACGGGCTTCTCGCAGTACGGAGCGCTCGACGAGGGCTACACCCTCAAGGGCGAGAAGACGGTTCACCCCGTCGCCGTCTCGGCGTTCAAGTCCGCGTCGATCACCAACATGTGCCAGTCGGTCGTCACCCCGGGTGTCCCGTTCCTCGGTAGCGTCAGCCTCAAGCTGACCGCCGGTACCGGTGGCAAGAAGGTTGAGGCCGAGAACCTCTACATCGACGTCGAGGACCTCTCGGCGGATGCCGTCTTCCGCGGCATCGACATCGGTGTGGCGGCCAAGGACGCCACCAAGGGTCCGGGCATGAAGGGTGGCTCGGAGCAGGCCAACCCCTACGGGTTCGCCCAGCAGGCCGATTCGGCCACGCTGACCGACGTGAAGCAGACGGCGTGGGCCACCACCGCCGGAACCTTCAAGCTGAGCAATCTGAAGATGTCGCTCCACAAGGGCACCGTGGAGTGCTACTAGGCACTCCCTGGGCGGGTGAGGGGGCCTGCTTCCTCGCCCGCCCGTCCCACCCGCCGTGCGTTTCGCCGCGCACGCGCAGTCCGTACGTGAATTCCGTACGCGCGCCTCGTACGTGTCGTACGTGAACTTGTCACAGCAACACCGTTCCAGGGAGCTGTTGTCCATGAGCGCCGAGTCAACGGGGCAGAACGAAGACTATCTCCGCGTCCTCCGGCGGCGCTTCAGCGACTGGAGGGGCAGTCGTCCCTTCTGGGCGGGCCTGTTGGTACTGCTCAGCGGCTTCCCGATCATGTACTTCCCGTACGCGAACCTGCAGATCGGCCACCTCACCCTCGCCATGGCGACGACGGGCGGTTCGGGCTCCCTCATCATCGGTGTGCTGCTGGTGGTGCTCGGCGTCAGCCTGTGGTTCCAGCGGCATGTACGCACCTTCGCCGGTACGGCGGCGATCCTCCTGGCGCTCGTGTCCATCCCCGTCTCCAACCTCGGAGGCTTCGGCTTCGGCTTCCTGCTCGCGCTGATCGGCGGTGCGCTGGCCATCGCCTGGGCGCCCGGTCACGAGGAGGCGGCGGTGCCGTCCACCTACCGGACCCCTTCGCGGACGCGGGCTCCGCAGGACACGGCCCCCCAGGACACGACTTCTGAGAACACGGCACAGCAAGGTGCGGTCACCCTGCGCAAGGACGACGCCCCGGAGCCCGCGACAGCGGGTTCGGTGAACGGGGCGGCGCACGGCGAGGGCGACGACCTGTCAGGTACCACCCCCACGAACGGGACGAACGGGAGGCACAGTGCCGGCTGACGAGGTGACCCACGGGACTTCGGTGGGAGAGTCCCGTGCGAGATCCGGACCGCGGCACGCGGCGCCCAAGAAGCCCCTTCTCACCCGGCTGAACATGCCGGCGGGCAAGGCGATAGCCCTGGCGGCGATGCCCACGGCGGTCCTCATGGGCATGGGCTTCACGCCCACGGTGACGCTCGCCCGCGCCGAGGACCCGGCGAAGCTGAGTCTCACGGCCGACGAGTACAAGGACTGCGTGGAGGCCCTGGAGGCCGCCGAGGAGGGCACCGACAGCTCCGCCTCGCCGACCCCGACGCCGTCCGCGTCCGCCTCGGAGAGCGCCGACTCCACCGACGACGAGGCCAAGGACGAGGACACGTCCTCGGACGACTCCACGGACGACTCCGGCAACTCCTCGGGCGACTCCGCCTCCGACGACACGTCCTCGGGCTCGGACTCGAGCGGTTCCTCCTCGTCGGATTCAGGTTCCGACGAGGACGCGGCGGACGACTCCACGTCCACCGACACCGACAAGACCGCCACGGACACCGCGACCACGCCGTCGGACACCGCCACGGACGAGTCGAGCGGCAACGTGCTGGAGGACATCGGCAGCGCGCTGGAGGACCTCTTCACGCCGGACGACGAGGAGACGGACACCACCACGCCGTCCGAGTCCACCAGCCCGTCCCCGTCCCCGTCGCCCTCCGACTCGGCCTCGGGGGACACCTCCGGCTCCGACGAGGAGACGGACTCGGGTGCGGACGCCGGCAAGGACACACAGGACACCGCCGACGACGACAAGGTCGAGGACGCCGCCAAGGACGTCACCGGCACCGCCGAGGACACCGAGGACGCCGCGGAGGACGCCGCGGACGACGCGACCTCGACGCCCAGCCCGTCGCCGAGCGACAGCGTGGACACGGAAGGCTGCCCGGTCGCCACGGACGACGAGAGCGGCGTGGAGAAGGGCATCCCCGCGCTGCCCGACGACCCCTGGTACCTGAACGCCAGTTCGCTGCTGCTGAAGGGCGCCGACTACAAGGGCGTCGTCAAGGTGAAGACCGCCGACGGCACGGTCAAGGAGGTGCTGAAGTACGTCATCTCCGACGGCACCGACATCGGCGACCTCCACCAGACGGTCGAGGACAAGCAGGCCGGCGTGACCTATCACGTGCAGGCCGGCTCGGGCACCACGTCCACGATCCGTGACGGCCAGACGGTCATGTACACCGAGAGCATCTCCGGCAATCTGCTCGGTCTGATCCCGGTGACCTTCGACCCGAAGCACCCGCCGCCGCTGAACATCCCGCTGATCTACTTCACCAAGGTGAAGGTCGTCCAGGCGGGCCAGTTCGGCGGAACGCTCACCGTGCCGGGCCTTCACCAGTACACGACCGACTGAGCGGCCGCTCGGCGCAGCACGCTCACAGGACCCGACCGGGAGCCGCGGAACACACCGAGGGCGCCCCCTTCTCCAGGGGGCGCCCTCGGTGTGTTCCGGACGTGCGCGCCTCGCGTCAGTCGCGCGAGCCGCCGCCCAGGTGGTGCACCCGGACCATGTTGGTGGTGCCCGGGACACCGGGGGGCGAGCCGGCGGTGATGACCGCGATGTCGCCCTCCTGGAAGCGGTTGAGCCTGACCATCTCGTGGTCCACCATGTCGACCATCTCGTCGGTGCTGTTCACGAACGGCACGACGTGCGACTCGACGCCCCAGCTGAGCGTCAGCTGGTTGCGGGTGGACTCGTCCGTGGTGAACGCGACGATCGGCTGCGAGGCGCGATAGCGGGACAGCCGGCGGGCGGTGTCACCGGACTGTGTGAAGGCCACCAGCGCCCGACCGCCGAGGAAGTCGGCGATCTCGCAGGCGGCACGGGCGATCGAACCGCCCTGCGTCCGCGGCTTCTTGCCCGGGACCAGCGGCTGCAGCCCCTTGGAGAGCAGCTCCTGCTCGGCCGCCGAGACGATCTTCGACATCGTCCGGACCGTCTCCAGCGGGTACGCGCCCACGCTGGACTCCGCCGACAGCATGACCGCGTCCGCGCCGTCCAGGATCGCGTTGGCGACATCGGACGCCTCGGCGCGCGTGGGGCGGGAGTTGGTGATCATCGACTCCATCATCTGGGTCGCCACGATCACCGGCTTGGCGTTGCGGCGGCACAGCTCGATGAGGCGCTTCTGCACCATGGGGACCTTTTCGAGGGGGTACTCGACGGCCAGGTCGCCACGGGCGACCATCACACCGTCGAACGCCATCACGACGTCCTCCATGTTCTCCACGGCCTGCGGCTTCTCCACCTTGGCGATGACGGGGACCCGGCGGCCCACCTCGTCCATCACCTTGTGGACGTCCCGCACGTCGTTCGCGTCCCGCACGAAGGACAGCGCCACCAGGTCGCAGCCCATGCGCAGCGCGAACCGCAGGTCCTCGACGTCCTTCTCGGACAGCGCCGGCACGTTGACGGCCGCGCCGGGCAGGTTGATGCCCTTGTGGTCCGAGATGACACCGCCCTCGATGACCTCGGTCCGCACCCGGGGGCCGTCGACCTCGATGACCTTCAGCTCGACGTTGCCGTCGTTGATGAGGACCTGGTCGCCGGGGGAGACGTCACCGGGCAGGCCCTTGTACGTCGTACCGCAGATCTGCCTGTCGCCCGGCACGTCCTCGGCGGTGATGGTGAACTCGTCACCGCGCACCAGCTCCACGGGGCCCTCGGCGAAGGTCTCCAGACGGATCTTCGGGCCCTGGAGGTCGGCGAGGACACCGATGGCGACACCGGTCTCGGCGGAGGCGGCCCGGACCCGGTCGTAGCGGCCCTGGTGCTCGGCGTGGCTGCCGTGGCTGAAATTGAAACGGGCCACGTTCATGCCGGCCTCGATGAGGGCGACCAGTTGCTCGTGGGAGTCGACCGCGGGGCCGAGAGTACAGACGATTTTCGAACGGCGCATGGGACGATCCTATCGGTTTGTTTCGCTACGGAATATTCCGTCTGGTGGAATGTGCAAATGGGCGGCTATGCGCTCAGCCGTGTTACCGGCGTGTATTGCCGGCTGTTCTTTGCTCATTTGTCGACCAGCGCGTACGTCTGTGTCGCGATCTCCAGTTCCTCGTCGGTCGGCACCACCGCGACGGCGACCCGCGCACCGGCCGGCGAGATCAGCCGCGGCCCGTCGCTCCGTACGGCGTTCAGCTCGCCGTCGACCGCGAGACCGAGCCCCTCCAGGCCCGCCGCGGCGGCCTCCCGCACCGGTGCCGCGTTCTCGCCGACACCCGCGGTGAACGCGACCGCGTCCACGCGGCCGAGCACCGCGTAGTAGGCGCCGATGTACTTCCTCAACCGGTGAATGTAGATGTCGAAGGCCAGCTTCGCCCGTTCGTCGCCCTCGTCGATACGCCGGCGTATTTCCCGCATGTCGTTGTCGCCGCACAGCCCGATCAGACCGCTCTTCTTGTTGAGGAGAGTGTCGATCTCGTCCGTGGACATTCCGCCAACGCGCATCAAATGAAAGATGACGGCCGGGTCCATGTCTCCGGACCGGGTGCCCATCACGAGCCCCTCCAAAGGCGTCAGCCCCATGGAGGTGTCCACGCACCGGCCGCCCTCGACCGCCGAGGCGGACGCCCCGTTGCCGAGGTGCAGCACGATGACGTTCACCTCCGACGGGTCCTTGCCCAGCAGTTCGGCGGTCGCCCGGGAGACGTAGGCGTGCGAGGTGCCGTGGAAGCCGTAGCGCCGGATGCGGTGCGCGTCGGCGGTCTCCACGTCGATGGCGTAGCGGGCGGCGGACTCCGGCATGGTCGTGTGGAACGCCGTGTCGAACACCGCCACCTGCGGCAGGTCCGGGCGCAGCGCCCGCGCGGTCCGGATGCCGGTCAGGTTGGCCGGGTTGTGCAGGGGGGCCACCGGGATCAGGCGTTCGATCTCGGCGAGCACGGCGCTGTCGATCACGGTCGGCTCGGTGAAGCTCTGGCCGCCGTGCACGACACGGTGCCCGATGGCCGCCAACTCCGGGGAATCCAGGCCGAGTCCGTCCTCGGCCAGCTCCTCGGCGACGGCCTTCAGGGCGGCCTCGTGGTCGGCGATCGGCCCGGTGCGCTCGCGGGAGGCGCTGCCGCCGACGCGCGGGGTGTGCTTCAGCCGGGAGGTCTCCTCCCCGATGCGCTCCACCAGACCCATGGCCAGGCGGCTGCTGTCGCGCATGTCGAGCAGCTGGTACTTCACCGAGGAGGAACCGGAGTTGAGGACGAGGACACGGGTCGCGGTCACGGTGCTGGTTCGCCTTCTTGTCGGTGGGGTCACTTGGCTCGGTGGGGTCACCTGGCGGCCGTCTGGGCCTGGATCGCCGTGATGGCGACCGTGGTGACGATGTCCTGGACGAGGGCGCCCCGGGACAGGTCGTTGACCGGCTTGCGCAGGCCCTGGAGGACCGGCCCGACCGCGAGGGCGCCGGCCGACCGCTGCACGGCCTTGTAGGTGTTGTTGCCGGTGTTGAGGTCCGGGAAGATCAACACCGTTGCCTGGCCCGCGACCTCGGAGTCCGGCAGCTTGGTCGCCGCGACACTCGGCTCCACGGCGGCGTCGTACTGGATCGGCCCCTCGATCAGCAGATCGGGCCGCCGCGCCCGCACGATCTCGGTGGCCTCCCGCACCTTGTCGACATCGGCGCCCGAGCCGGACGTCCCCGTGGAGTACGACAGCATCGCGATCCGCGGCTCGACCCCGAACCGCCGCGCGGTGGCGGCGGACTGGACGGCGATGTCGGCGAGCTGCTCGGCGTTCGGGTCCGGGTTGACCGCGCAGTCCCCGTACACCAGCACCTTGTCGGCGAGGCACATGAAGAAGACGGACGAGACGATGTCGGCGTCCGGCTTGGTCTTGATGATCTCGAAGGCGGGCCGGATGGTGGCGGCGGTGGAGTGCACCGACCCCGAGACCATGCCGTCCGCCAGTCCCTCCTGGACCATCATCGTGCCGAAGTAGTTCACATCGGAGACGACGTCGTGCGCCAGCTCGATGCTGACGTTCTTGTGGGCGCGGAACTGGGCGTACTTCTCCGCGAAGGAGTCCCGCCACTCGGAGGTCGCCGGGTCCACCAGCATGCTGTCGCCGAGGTCGATGCCCAGGTCGGCGGCCTTCTTGCGGATCTGCTCGACGGGTCCGAGGAGGGTGAGGTCGCAGACGTTCCGGCGCAGGATGACCTCGGCCGCGTGCAGGACGCGCTCCTCCGTGCCCTCGGGGAGGACGACGCGGCGCCGCTCGGAGCGGGCCTGTTCGAGGAGGGTGTGCTCGAACATCATCGGTGTGATCCGGTCGCTGCTCGGCGCCGAGACCCGGCCGCGCAGCTCGGCGGTGTCGACGTACCGTTCGAAGAGCCCGAGCGCGGTCTCCGCCTTGCGGGGTGTCACCGCGCTCAACTTCCCCTCCATGGAGAAGAGTTCGGAGGCGGTGAGGAAGGAGCCGGTCTCGACGGCGACGACCGGGGTGCCGGGCGCGAGACGGGCGGCGAGGGTGAGGACCTCCTCGCTGGGCCGCTCGTTGAGGGTGAGCAGCACACCGGCGATCGGCGGGGTCCCCGCGCTGTGCGCGGCCAGCGCCCCCACGACGAGGTCGGCGCGGTCGCCGGGGGTGACGACCAGACAGCCCGGGGTCAGCGCGTTGAGGAAGTTGGGCAGCATGGCCCCGCCGAAGACGAAGTTCAGCGCGTCGCGCGCGAGGCCCGAGTCGTCGCCGAGCAGGACCTTGCCGCCGAGGGCGTGGGTGATCTGGGCGACGGTCGGCGCGGAGAGCGCGGGCTCGTCGGGGACGACGTAGCAGGGCACGGGCAGCGGCAGCCGGGAGTCCCCGAGCCGCTCGGCTATCTCGGTCCGGTCGGCGGGCGCGACCCGGTTGACGACCATGGCGAGCACATCGCAGCCGAGGCCCTCGTACGCGCGGAACGCGTTGTGCGTCTCGGCGGCGACCGACTCGGCGGTCTGCTTGCGCCCGCCGACCACGGAGATGACGGAGGCGCCGAACTCGTTGGCGAGCCGGGCGTTCAGGGACAGCTCGTCCGGGAACTGGGTGTCCGCGAAGTCGGTGCCCAGGACGAGGACGACGTCGTAGTCGCGGGCGACGCCGTGGAACCGCTCGACCAGCGTCGAGACGAGCTCGTCCGTGCCGTGCTCGGCCTGGAGGGTGGACGCCTCGTGGTAGTCCATGCCGTACACGGTCGCCGGGTCCTGGGTGAGGCGATAGCGGGCGCGCAGCAGATCGAAGAGCCGGTCGGGTCCGTGGTGCAGCAGGGGCCGGAACACCCCCACCCGGTCGACCTGGCGGGTCAGGAGCTCCATGACCCCCAGCTCGACGACCTGGCGGCCGTCGCCGCGGTCGATCCCGGTCACGTACACGCTGCGCGTCACGTGTGCTCTCCGTTTCGTGAGGTTCGGCAGGGGAGGGGTGGAAAACACCGTCACGGCGGACGGAAACCCTCTTGACAATACCCTTGGCCATGGGTAAGGCGCCCATGGGCCCAGAGTGGTGCCGGTCGACATGGAGGGGCGCGGTGTCCCCCGGTCGGCCGTGAAACAATCGGACTGGCTCATCAGTACCAGCACCGAGCAGGACGCTCAGGATGATCAGGACGAGCAGGAGAAACAGCACGATGCGTATCGGAGTGCTCACCGCAGGCGGCGACTGTCCGGGTCTGAACGCAGTGATCCGGTCGGTCGTGCACCGAGCGGTCGCCCAGTACGGCGACGAGGTCATCGGCTTCGAGGACGGCTACGCCGGACTGCTCGACGGCCGCTACCGCAGCCTCGACCTGGAGTCGGTCAGCGGCATCCTGGCCCGCGGCGGCACCATCCTCGGCTCCTCCCGCCTCCAGCGCGACCGCCTCCGCGAGGCCTGCGAGAACGCGCAGGACATGGCGCACGAGTTCGGCATCGACGTACTGATCCCGATCGGCGGCGAGGGCACGCTGACGGCGGCGCGGATGCTGTCGGACGCGGGTCTGCCGGTGGTCGGCGTCCCGAAGACCATCGACAACGACATCTCCTCGACGGACCGCACGTTCGGCTTCGACACGGCCGTCGGGGTCGCCACGGAGGCGATGGACCGGCTGAAGACGACCGCCGAGTCCCATCAGCGGGTGATGGTCGTCGAGGTCATGGGCCGCCACGCGGGCTGGATCGCCCTGGAGTCGGGCATGGCGGCCGGCGCCCACGGCATCTGCCTGCCCGAGCGCGCGTTCGACCCGGCCAGTCTGGTGAAGATGGTCGAGGAGCGGTTCGCCCGCGGCAAGAAGTTCGCGGTGATCTGCGTCGCGGAGGGTGCCCACCCCGCCGAGGGCTCCATGGACTACGGCCACGGCGAGATCGACCAGTTCGGCCACGAGCGCTTCCAGGGCATCGGGGCGGCGCTCGCGTACGAGCTGGAGCGGCGCCTCGGCAAGGAGGCCAAGCCGGTCATTCTCGGTCACATCCAGCGCGGCGGCACCCCGACCGCGTACGACAGGGTGCTCGCCACGCGCTTCGGCTGGCACGCGGTCGAGGCCGCGCACCGGGCCGACTACGGACGGATGACCGCGCTGCGCGGCACGGATGTGGTGATGGTGCCGCTGGCGGAGGCGGTGACCGAGCTGAAGACGGTGCCGAAGGATCGGATGGACGAGGCGGAGTCGGTGTTCTAGGGCGCGCTTTCCGGTCGGGGCGGGGTTGGGTCGCGGCCGGGGTCAGTGGGCGGTCGTTCGCTGGACCAGTGACCAGAAATGATCGACGACCCCGTCCAGATAGTCGCGGCCGGCATCGCCCGAGTCGGTCGCGGCGGTGCCGTTGGCCCAGCTGAGGGTGGCGGTCGTCAGACCCTGGTAGTCGGTGTGCATCTCGCGGAGGACGTCCTCCAGGAGGCGCCGGTCGAGGGACAGCAACCTGGCGGTGGGGCGGACCTGCCCCTGCCAGCGGGTGGTCACCGCGCTGTGCAGCAGTTCCCTGAGCCTCGGCTCGCGTCCCGTGACGACGACGAGTTCGGGGAGCGTCAGGTCGAGCACGACGGCGAGCGCGGCGGACTGGCGCTCCGTGCCGCGCCACTCCCCGGTCTCCTCCGTCCGCAGATACGCGGAGAGTTCGAGCCCCACCGTCCGGGCGACGTCCTCGGCGGCGATCCCCCGGGCCGTCCGGTGCTCGCGCAACGTCCTCGGGGAGCTGATCAGTTCACCCTTCGAGCACCACAACACGCCCGCGAGCGCGGTGAGTTCGGGGCCGGTGGGGGCGACGGTGCCGCGTTCCCAGGCGGCGACCAGGTCCGGGGTGACGTACGGGAGTCCGAAGGAGGAGCGCATTCCGTAGGCGACGTGCTCGGGTCCCATCCCGAGGGCGATACGGAGTTTTCGGGCGGCGGGGGCGTTGAAGGGTGGGGTGGAGTCGGTGGCTTGTGGTTCCGGAAAAGGCTGCGGGTACGGCTGCGGGTGTTGAGGCGGCCGTTCGTGGGCTGAGCGTCGGTGCACGCGCACAACGTAGGGGTGCGGGGGTGCGGTGACTACGGGCTGTTCGGCCACAAACACGGATTGTAGGAACCTACGGTTGGTGGGAGCGGTGCGCTGCGAGTGAGCGGAGTGACTCCCCGGGTAGGGATGGCCGCATGACGAAGCTGGACGAGCACATACGCGAGCGCCTACTGGCCCCGAATTTCTGGCACTTGGCGACGGTGGGCGTGGACGGGGCGCCCCAGGTGTCACCCATGTGGGTGGACATCGAGGCCGAGGGCGAGCGGGACTCCGAGGTCGAGTACGTGATGGTGAACACGTCGGTGGGGCGCGTGAAGGAGGAGAACCTGCGGCGCAACCCGGCGGTCTCCCTGTCCCACATCGATCCCGACAACCCCTACGACCGGGCGGAGATCCGGGGCCGGGTGGCGCGTTTCGTGGAGGGCGCGGAGGCGGAGCGCGCGATGGACCGGCTCACCCGGAAGTACATCGGGGAGGACCGCTATCCGTGGCTCCTCCCCGGGGAACGGCGCCTGATGATCCTCATCGAGCCGGTACGGGTACGGCGGGTGGTGGGGGTGGAGCCGTTCCGGCCCGGGAAGTTGGGGTAGCTGGGGGCGTCGGGATCAGGGAGAGCGGGTGGTCGACCGGGACCGGGCCGTGGACCGTACCCCTACGGCCGGTGTCCGGTCTGTTTGCCGATGACGGGGCCGTAGAAGGTGCCGCCCCGGAGGTCGATGTGGTCGCCGCCTCCGCCGGCTCGTTGGGGACCCTCCTCGGTGTCGGCGGAGCCGTGGCGGCCCCCGCGCGGCCGGTGCTTCCGTAGCGTCGCCACCGCCACCGACGCCGCCTGGGCTGCCGCCCGCTGCTGTGAACCCTTCGCGTCGGCCTCGTGCTTGGCGGCGTCGGCGTGGTCGCTGATGCCCCGGATGACGAGGGCGTCCAACTGGCCGTTGAGGTGGGCCGCGTGGGCGGCGCCGGAGCCCTCCATCTCGATGGCGCAGGCGTCGTTGTAGTGCAGGCGGATGTGTTCGGCGAGGGCGGACCTGTCGTCGGCGAGGACGACGTCACCGCACGCGATCGGCTTGCGGTGGCCCCGTACGACGTCGGTCATGCCCCGCAGCGCGGAACGGGCCGCCTGCACCAGCCGGTTCGAGCCGTGCCAGACCTCGGGGCGGGCCCGGAAGCCGTCGGGGGTCTGCTTGCCGCCGTGGATGCCGTACACCTTCGTGCCCACGACGACGTCGCCGATCCCGATATCGTCCTTGAGCCCGCCCGCGATGCCCACGAAGAGCAGTGCCTCCGGGCGGAGCCAGCCGATGAGCTGCGTGGAGAGTGCGGCCGTGTTCATGGCACCCTCGCCCAGCTCGGCGATCGCCACGGTCCACGAGGTGCCCTCGATCCGGCCGCGTTCCACGCGGGTCCCGTCGTCGTGAACGAGTTCCTCGATGTCCGTCAGGTGGGTGCGAACGGCGTCGTACTCCACCGCGAGCGCGGTCAGGACGAGGGCGGTGGGGTGAGTCTGCGGCACAGTTTCAAGGTACTGCCAAGTGGTTCGCTCGGTGCGGGTGCTGACCCCCTACCGTTGACGCACTGCTGACGCGTCGACACCGGGGGACGGAACGAGCACATGAAAGCGGCGTTGCTGACCGCCCTGGCCGAGGGCGCGTGCGGGGATGACGGGCGCCGGGCGGTGGGGGCGCTGGCGCGGGCGGTCGGGCTGGAGGCCGGGGCTTCGGTGACGGAGGTTGCCGAGGCGGTACGGGACATCGCACGGGACCCGGTGCGGCGGGATGCCGTACGGGAGTGGGGTGAGCGGCTGGCCGGCCTGCTTGCCGACGATTCCACGGTCGCGGGTGCCGTCGCGGCGGCCATGGAGCGGCATACGCCGGGGAGCGGGGCGGCCTGGTACGGCGGGGATCACTCCGACTTCCGGGGCGGGCTCTTCCTGCGGGAGGCGATCGGCGTCCAGGTGGTGATCCAGATCGGGGGAGTCGTTGCCGCGCCGGAGGCGATGGGCTCGCTGCCGCCGAGGCCGGTCGGGTTCACCGGGCGGGACGGTGAGACGGCCGCGTTGCTGCGCGCGTTGGACGCGTCGGCGGCGGTCCTCGTCAGCGCGGTGTCGGGGCTCGGCGGCATAGGGAAGACCGCGCTCGCCGTGGAGACCGCGCATCTGGCGTGCGCGGAGGGGCGGTTTCCGGGCGGGGTGCTCTTCGTCGACCTGCATGGATACGACGAGGTGCCGGTCACCGCTGATCAGGCGCTCCGGTCGTCGCTGCGGGCGCTCGGGGTTCCGGCGGAGCGGATCCCGGCCGAGGCGGACGACCGGGCGGGCCTTTACCGGTCCCTGCTCGCGGAGCGGGGGACGGCGCGAGGGGCGGTGCTGGTGCTCGCCGACAACGCCTCGTCGCCGGACCAGGTACGGCCGCTCCTGCCGGGCGACCACCGGCATCGGGTGCTGGTCACCTCCCGCGACCGGCTCACCCAACTCGGCGCCCGGCTCGTACCGTTGGACCAGCTCACCCCGGAGCACGCCAGGGAACTCCTCGATCTCGCCCTCCGGACCGCCGAACCCGGGGACGGCCGTGTCACGGACGACATCGGCGCGGCCGGGCGACTGGTCGGCCTGTGCGGACACCTGCCGCTCGCACTCCAGATCGCGGCGGCGCTGCTGGTGGAGAACCCGGGCATGCCGGTCGCGGCACTCGCCGACGACCTCGCGGCATCGCGTGACCGGCTCGCCCACCTCGACGACGGAGAGCGCAGCGTCCGCGCGGCCTTCGAGCTGTCGTACCGCCGGCTGCCGCCCCGGCAGGCCCGGCTGTCCCGTCTGCTGGCGCTCGCACCGGGGCCCGAGGTGAGCGACGAGGTCGCCGCCGTGCTGGTGGGGGCCGAGGATCCTCCGGCGGGGGAACTGCGGGCGCTGGCTCGTGCGCATCTTGTCGAGCGGGGCGCAGGGCACGGCTGGTGGCGGTTGCACGACCTGGTGCGGGCGTTCGGGATGGCCGTGGGATCGCGGGAGGAGGGGGAGGCGGCGCGGGAGCGGGTGCTGGACTTCTACTGCCGGTGGGCGTACGCCGCTGTTGCCCGGTTGTCGTGGCTGCCGGGGAAGGCGGAGCCCGAGCGGTTCACCACCCGGGGCGAGGCGCTGGGGTGGTTGGACGGGGAGCGGGCGGGGCTGGTGGCGGCGGCCCAGTGGGTACGGGAGGAGCGGTTCGCCGGGACCGCTGTGCGGTTGGCCGTGTGCCTGGGGGAGTATCTGGGCCTGCGGCGGTACTTCGACGACTGGATCACCGTCGCCGATGCCGCGCGGGAGGCCGCGCATCGCTCCGGGGACCGCGTCGGCGAGGCCATGGCGGGCAACAGCCTCGGCCTGGCCCTGCGGGACGCCGGCCGGGCGGAAGAGGCGATCCTCGCTCATGCCCGCGCTGTGGATGTGCACCGGGCCACGGGGAACCTGCACCGCGAGGCCGAGACACGGAACAACCTCGGCCTCGCCCTGCGGGACGCGGATCGAGTCGGGGAGGCGATCGCCGCCCACCGCCACGCCCGTGACCTGCACCGGGCCATCGGGAACCGGCGGGGTATGGCCAGGGCGTGGAACAACCTGGGCAGCGCGCTGAAAGAGGCGGGCCGGGCGGAGGGGGCGATCGTCGCCTACACCCACGCCCGTGAGCTGCATCGGGCCATCGGGAACCGTCATGGCGAGGGCAGGGCGTGGGCCAACCTCGGCATCGTCCTGTACGAGGCGGGCCAGGTGGGGGAGGCGAGCGACGCGTACGGCAGGGCCCTGGAGATCTTCCGGGAGTTCGAGGACTGGTACGAGGCGGGCCAGACCCTGCACAGCCTTGCCGGTGCCCACGAGGACGCCGGCCGCCCCGCCGAGGCCCGCGCCCACTGGCTCAAGGCCGCCGACGCCTACACCCGAGCCAACGCCCCCACCGAAGCCGCCCGTGCGACCGCCGCGGCCGAATCCCTCATCCCTTCACCGCCCCACCCAAAGCGAACCCCCCACCCAACCGCCGAGCCACCCCCACATACAGCAGAATCACCGGCGTCGAGCAAATGACCGAGAACGCCGCCAACTGCCCATAGACAACCGTCCCCCGGTTCCCGAAGAACTCGTTGATGCTCACCGCCGCCGGCATCTGTTCCGGGGTCAGGAGCAGCATGAACGGGACGAAGAAATTCCCCCACATCATCACGAACGAGAAGACGGTGACCACGGCCACGCCCGGCCCTATCAGCGGCAGCACCACCCGTACCAGCGACTGTAGACCTTCGGATACGCCGGGTACGCCGGGCGGTAGCGCGTGCTCGACACCAGGTCGGTGAAGAACCTGATGCCGGGCTGGGCCTCGGCGTACGCGGGGTCGGAGCCGTCTTCGGGGAGCGCAGCATCTGCTGGACCTTGGTGTAGTACTCCGAGTCCGGGGCCTTGATCGGGACGAGTTTCACCGTCTTGCCCGGATTCGCCTTCTCGAACTGCTTCTTGACGTCGGCGAGGAAGGTGTCCATCACCCGGACCTGGTTGTCCGTGGACTGTTTGTAGGAGACCTCCACCGTGTCCGGGTCACCGCCGGAGCCGCTCCCGCACGCGGCGAGCGCGCCCGGCGCGGTGATCGCCAGAGCGGCGGTGAGGAGGAGACGGAGGGGGTATCGGTGCGAGTGGAGGGGGGGATCGGTGGGGGCGGGGGTGGGGTGCGGTGGGGCGCACGGGCACGACCTCCTGCTGGCTACGTCATTGTGGCCGGGTGGGTGCCCGGTGACGGTACGAGGAGTGGTCTAGTCAGGTAAATGCGTCTGCACCGGTTCCCCCTAAGGTGCTGGGTAGGTTGCTTGAGCAGCGGCTCTGTCGGCACGAGGTAGGGGGCAAGGGTGTCGGACCGGGATCACGTCACCGTCGGGCAGTTGCTGCTCGTCGAGTACCAGACCGTCAAGGACGAGCAGAAGACGCGGATCGGGTTCCGGGACAATCTGCTCTACGTCACTCTCACCGTGCTCGCGGCCGTCATCGCCGCCTCGGCGCAGGCGAAGCAGCCGGCGATGCTGCTCGCGCTGCCGCCCGTGTGTGTCGTGCTCGGATGGACCTACCTCGTCAACGACGAGAAGATATCGGCGATCGGGGCGTATGTACGGGGGGATCTCGGGCCGCGCCTCGCGCAACTGGCCGGGGCGGAGAAGGTTTTCGACTGGGAAGTCGCGCATCGGGGCGACGCGCGCCGGCGGTCCCGCAAGGTCATACAGTGCGGCATCGATCTGCTGGCCTTCTGCGTCGTGCCGTTCGCCGGGCTGCTCGTGTACTGGATGAGCGGCGAGACCGGCACGGAGCTCGTCGTCCTGTCCGGCGTCGAGGCGGTCACGATCGTCGGGCTGGGTGTGCAGATCGTCCTGTACGCGCGACCCGCCCGGTCCGCCAGGTCCGCCCGATCCGTCAGGCCCTCCGGGCGGTCCGCCGCGTCCTCCGGCTGACGGCTGACGGCTGACGGCTGACGGCGGCTGCCGGTGGCTAGCCCTTCACCCACCGGTACTGCAGCTCCGGCCGCCCCACCTGCCCGTACTGCGGGCTCCGGGCCGCCCGACCCGCGTCCACCAGGTGTTCCAGATAGCGGCGGGCCGTGATGCGGGAGATGCCGACCGCCTCGGCGACACCGGCGGCCGTCAGGCCCTCGTCGGCGTCCCGGAGGGTCACCGTCACGCGTTCCAGCGTGGGGGCGCTCAGGCCCTTCGGGAGGGCGGCGGGGCCCGGGGCGCGCAGGGTGGCCAGGGCACGGTCCACCTCGTCCTGGCCGCTCGCCTCGCCCGCCGCCGCGTGGAACTCGGCGTAGCGCACGAGACGGTCACGGAGGGTTGCGAAAGTGAAGGGTTTGAGGACGTACTGGACGACGCCCAGCGAGACGCCCTCCCGGACCACCGTCAGGTCCCGCGCCGACGTCACCGCTATCACGTCCGCGTGGTGACCGGCCGCCCGCAGGGAGCGGGCCAGCTGCAGACCGTGCACATCCGGCAGGTGGAGGTCCAGCAGCAGCAGGTCCACGGGCAACCGGTCCAGCGCGCGCCGCGCCTCCGCGCCCGTGTGGGCCTTGCCGACCGCCGTGAAGCCGGGAACCCGGCCGACGTACATCATGTGCGCGTCGGCGGCCACGGGATCGTCCTCGACGACCAGGACTCTGATGGGGTCGGACCCGGCCTTCGTCATACGTCGTCGCCTCCAGCCACAGTGGCCCGAGGGGCCCGGACATCGTCGTCGTTGTCCCGCACCGCGGCATCATGCCCCACGGAGCCCCGCGCCGCCCCGTCGCCGCCGCCCGAGCCCAGCGGCAGCCGTACCTCGAACTCGGCCCCGCCCCCGGCCGCCTCCGACACCGTCAGCGTGCCGTTGTGGCGGCGCGCGGTCTGCCGTACGAGGGCCAGGCCCAGGCCCCGCCCGCCCGGCCCCGCCGGCTTCGTCGAGAAGCCGCGCTCGAAGACCGCCTCCGCGTGGGCCGGATCCACACCGGCCCCCGTGTCCGCCACCCGCAGCACCAGCACGGAGCCCTCCGCCGCCCCGCCGCCGTCCGGGTCGCCCCGCTCGGCCACCTCGGCAGCCTGGCCCACCTCGTCCACCTCGTCCGCCTCGGCCGTATAGGCCGTCACCGTCACCCGCGCCCCCACCGAGCCCTGGGCCGCGTCCACCGCGTTGTCGATCAGGTTGCCCAGGACCGTGACCAGGTCGCGGGCGGGGAGGGACTCGGGGAGCAGGCCGTCGTCGATACGGCTGTCCTCCGAGACCACCAGTTCCACGCCCCGCTCGTTCGCCTGGGCGGCCTTGCCCAGCAGCAGGGCGGCGAGCACCGGCTCGCTGACCGCCGCCACGACCTTGTCCGTCAGGGCCTGTGCCAGTTCCAGTTCGGCCGTCGCGAAGTCGATCGCCTCGTCCGAGCGGCCCAGCTCGATGAGCGAGACGACCGTGTGCAGGCGGTTGGCGGCCTCGTGCGCCTGGGAGCGCAGCGCCTGGGTGAAGCCGCGTTCGGAGTCCAGCTCGCCCGTGAGGGACTGCAGCTCGGTGACGTCCCGCAGGGTGACCACCGCGCCCCGGCGCTGGCCGCCGGAGACCGGGGAGGTGTTCACCACCAGCACCCGTTCGGCGGTCAGGAGCACCTCGTCCACCCGGGGCTCGGAGGAGAGCAGGGCGCCCGTCAGCGGGGCGGGCAGGCCCAGCTCGGCCACCGAGCGGCCGACCGCGTCGTCCGTCACCCCCAGCAGCTCCCGCGCCCCGTCGTTGATGAGCGCCACCCGGTACTGCCCGTCCAGCATCAGCAGACCCTCGCGCACGGCGTGCAGGGCGGCCTGGTGGTAGTCGTGCATATTGCTCAGCTCGGCCGCGTTCATGTTGTGCGTGTGGCGGCGCAGCCGGGCGTTCACGATGTACGTGCCCATGCCACCGAGCGCCAGGGCGCCGGCGGCCACCCCGACCAGGGCGGTCAGCTGCTCCTGGACGCGGTCGCTGATCGCCTGGACCCGGATACCGGCGCTGACCAGGCCGATGACCTCCCCGTTCTCCATGACCGGGGTGACCGCGCGGACCGACGGGCCGAGGCTGCCGGTGTAGGTCTCGGTGAAGGACTCGCCGTTCTGGGCCTTCTCTATGTGGCCGAGGAAGTGCTCGCCGATCAGATCCGGGTTGGGATGCGTCCAGCGGATGCCGCCCGGGGTCATGATCGTGACGAAGTCGACCCCGGCGTGCCGCTGCACCTCCGTGGCGTACGGCTGGAGCCGCCTTGTCGGCTCGGTCGTGTGGATCGCCGCCCGGACCGAGGGGGAGTCGGCCACCGTGACCGCCACGGCCAGCGCCTGGCGGGTTCCCGCCTCCTCCGCCTGGCTGCGGTCGCTGACGTACGTGAACAGCGCGTACCCGGCCACGACGGCCGCGATCAGCACCGCCTGCACGGCGAAGAGCTGACCGGCCAGGCTGCGGGGACGGAGAAGGGACGGGACGCGCATGGCAACAGTCTGCATCGCCGTGTCGGCGTGAACTAAATGAACGGAAGGGTGACCGCCCTCACAGGGCGAGACATAGTCACACCATCGACCGTCCAGCCCATGGACACCGACAGGGAGTACGACTCCCGCACCGGGACCCCACGACCCGAGCCGCCGGGAGCCCGTCTCCCACCCCCGGGAGGCACCTCTCCCACTCCAGGGAGGCACCTCTCCCACCACTGGGAGCCTGTCTCCCCGCACCGGGAGCATCCCCGCTCCCACCCCGTCGGAGGCCCCCAAGCCTCCGGCCCGGAAGCCCGTCGGCTTCCACCGCCGGGAGCCCCGGCTCCCACACCCCCCGGGAGCCCCGCTCCCACCGCCGGAAGTCCCCCAACTTCCCGGCTCCGGGAGCCCGCCGGCTCCCGACCACCGGGAGCCGGTCTCCCACCCGGGAACCCGCCGGTTCCCACCTTGGGAGACCGTCTCCCGATTTCCCCCGGACGTGAGCCGCACGCCGGAACAGCGAGCCGACGACGTCGTCGACGAGGAGGGCAGCCGTGGCCAGCACCGCCCATACGGCACCTACCGCACCCGCCAAGCGGGACCGCACGCACTACCTGTACATCGCCGTGATCGTGGCTGTGGCCCTCGGCATCGCCGTGGGTCTCATCGCCCCCGACTTCGCCGTCGAGCTGAAGCCCATCGGCACCGGCTTCGTGAACCTGATCAAGATGATGATCTCGCCGATCATCTTCTGCACGATCGTGCTGGGCATCGGCTCCGTACGGAAGGCCGCGAAGGTCGGCGCCGTCGGCGGTATCGCCCTGGTCTACTTCCTGATCATGTCGCTGGTGGCCCTCGCCATCGGTCTGGTCGTCGGCAACATCGTCGAGCCCGGCACGGGTCTCGCGGTCACCGACGCGATCAAGGAGACCGGTCAGGCGCAGGTCTCGGCCGAGGCGAAGGACACCACCGAGTTCCTCCTCGGCATCATCCCGACCACGATCGTCTCGGCGTTCACCGGTGGCGAGGTCCTGCAGACCCTGCTCGTCGCCCTGCTCGCCGGCTTCGCGCTCCAGGCCATGGGTGACACCGGCCAGCCGATCCTGCGCGGTATCGAGCACATCCAGCGCCTTGTCTTCCGCATCCTCGCCATGGTGATGTGGGCCGCCCCGATCGGTGCGTTCGGTGCCATCGCGGCCGTGACCGGTTCCGCGGGCCTCGACGCCCTCAAGAGCCTCGCCGTGCTGATGATCGGCTTCTACGTCACCTGCTTCCTCTTCGTCTTCATCGTCCTCGGCGCGCTGCTGAAGGTCGTCGCGGGACTGAACATCTTCACGCTCTTCAAGTACCTGGGCCGTGAGTTCCTGCTGATCCTGTCGACCTCCTCCTCCGAGTCCGCGCTGCCGCGTCTCATCGCGAAGATGGAGCACCTGGGTGTCAGCAAGCCCGTCGTCGGTATCACCGTCCCGACCGGCTACTCCTTCAACCTCGACGGCACCATGATCTACATGACCATGGCGTCCCTGTTCATCGCCGACGCCATGGGTACGCCGATGGCGGTCGGTGAGCAGATCGCGCTGCTGCTCTTCCTGCTGGTCGCCTCCAAGGGCGCGGCGGGTGTCACCGGTGCGGGTCTCGCCACCCTCGCGGGCGGCCTCCAGTCCCACAAGCCGGCCCTGGTGGACGGTATCGGCCTCATCGTCGGCATCGACCGCTTCATGAGCGAGGCCCGCGCCCTGACGAACTTCGCGGGCAACGCGGTCGCCACGGTCCTCATCGGTACGTGGACCAAGGAGATCGACAAGGAGCGGGTGAACGAGGTTCTCGCCGGGCACGCGCCGTTCGACGAGGCGACGCTGCTGGACGACGGTCACGGGGCGGCCGCGCCGGCCGCCGCCGCGGAGCCTGAGGGTGAGAAGGAGTTGGCCAAGGCCTAGGCCGTCTTGTGGCTGCCGGCTGAGTGTGGCTGGTCGCGCCCACGCGGCGGAGCCGCATATGGACACAGCCCCGCGCCCCTTACGGGGCCCGGGGCCCCACAACCGAATATCCCCAGAACCCCGAGCGGCCAGGTCCTCCCCCTATAGACCTGGCCGCTCGGCCTTTGTCGTTCCGGGCGCGGGGTCTTGCCTTGACGTCGGCGTCAAGGAATACCGTCCTCGTATGCGCATCGGGGAGCTGGCGGAGCGGGCCGGGACGACGACACGGGCGTTGCGGTACTACGAGGCGCGGGGGCTGTTGCCCGCGCGGCGGAGTGGGAACGGGTATCGGACGTACGACGAGGCGGATCTCAAACTGCTGCGGCAGATCCGGACCTTGCAGGACTTCGGGTTCGACCTGGAGGAGACGCGGCCGTTCGTGGAGTGTCTGCGGGCGGGGCACCCGGAGGGTGACTCGTGCCCGGCGTCGCTGGCGGTGTACCGGCGGAAGCTGGACGAACTCGACGCGCTGATCGGTGAGTTGGCGGCGGTGCGGGCGTCGGTCGGTGAGCAGTTGACGCGGGCCGAGCACGCGCGGAAGCGGCTGGCGGCCGAGGCGGAGGTTCCGGGCGGTCCGGAGCCCGTGTGTGAACTGGGCGTGGGAGGCGGGGAGTTGTGATCAGGGTGGCTGGCGTGGCCGAGGTGACGGACGCGGACTTCGCGGCGGAGGTGATCGGGGCGGAGCTGCCGGTGCTGGTGGAGTTCACCGCCGACTGGTGTCCGCCGTGCCGGCAGATGGGGCCGGTGCTCAGCGCCCTCGCCGCGGAGGAGGGCGAGCGGCTGAAGGTGGTGCAGCTGGACGTGGACACGAATCCGGAGACCACCAACGCCTACAGGGTGCTGTCGATGCCGACGTTCATGGTGTTCCGGGACGGTGAGCCGGTGAAGGCCATGGTGGGCGCCCGGCCCAAGCGGCGACTGCTGGCGGAACTGGACGAAGTGCTCTGACATCGGCTTTATCGGCAGGAAAAGAAGACTCCCCCGAGCGTAATTGCGCTCGGGGGAGTCTTCTGCGTATATTTAATGGTTCGCGACTTCAAGGGGATTGAGTCGCAGGGAAGTTCAGTGAGCACAGTATATCCGGGCGGGAGTGGAATTGTCAAACACCGGCTTTACGCACGATGAGCAGAATGTCGAGCAGAATGAATTGCGGCGTGAGCAGGAATTCATCGACGGGGTGTACGCGCGCGTGGACGCCCTGCGCGGTGAGACCGAGGGGTCGGTCACGGACGCGCTCGCCCAGGGCGACACACCCATGCAGGCCCGGCTGGAGCGGGACATCCTCGTCGCCGAGCGCTCGGGACTGCTGGCCGCGCTGAACTCCGTCGACGGTTCGCTCTGCTTCGGCCGGCTCGACCTCGCCGACGGCGCCGTCCACCACATCGGCCGGATCGGACTGCGCGAGGACGACACCGAGCGCACCCCGATCCTGATCGACTGGCGCGCCGACGTCGCCCGGCCCTTCTATCTCGCCACCGGCCACACCCCGATGGGTCTGCGCCGCCGCAGGCATCTCACCACCGAGGGCCGCCGGGTCACCGCCCTGCACGACGAGATCCTCGACCTCGGCGACGAGACCCGCACCGGCTACGAGGACCCCACCGGCGACGCCGTGCTGCTGGCCGCCCTCGACTCCGCCCGCACCGGCCGCATGGGCGACATCGTGCAGACCATCCAGGCCGAGCAGGACCGGATCATCCGCGCCCCGCACCAGGGGGTGATGGTCGTGGAGGGCGGCCCCGGCACGGGCAAGACCGCCGTCGCCCTGCACCGGGCCGCCTATCTCCTCTACGAACAGCGCGAACTCCTCGCCAGGCGCGCCGTCCTCGTCGTCGGTCCCAACCCCGCCTTCCTCGGCTACATCGGCGAGGTGCTGCCCGCGCTCGGCGAGACGGGAGTGCTGCTGTCCACCGTCGGCGAGCTGTTCCCCGGTGTACGCGCCACCGCGGCCGACACCCCCGAGGCCGCCCGGGTGAAGGGCGCCGCCGCCATGGCCGAGGTGCTCGCCGCCGTCGTACGGGACCGGCAGACGCTGCCCGACCCGGTGATCGCCATCGAGCACGACCGGGAGATCCTGATGCTCGACGACGACCTCGTGCGGGTCGCCCGCGAGCGCACCCGCGAGGCGAAGCTCCCGCACAACACGGCCCGCGAGTACTTCGAGGGCCACATCCTCAACACGCTCACGGAGATGGTCGCGGAGCGCATCGGCACCGATCCGTACGACGGCTCCAACCTCCTCGACGCCAGTGACATCACCCAGATCCGCGACGAACTGGCCGAGAACCCCGAGGTCTGGTCCGCCATCGGGCGGCTGTGGCCCCGGATCACCCCGCGCCGGCTGATCGCCGACTTCCTCGCCGAGCCCGACGCGTATCTGCCGCCGGAGGACGCCGACGCCGTACGCCGTCCCCTCACGCGCGCGTGGACCGTCGCCGACGTCCCGCTGCTCGACGAGGCGGCGGAGCTGCTGGGCGAGGACGACCGGGTGGCGCGGGCCCGCGCCGAGCGGGAGCGGGAGACCCGGATCGCCTATGCGCAGGGCGTGCTGGAGGTGTCGTACGCGTCCCGGACGTACGAGTTCGAGGACAAGGAGGAGGACGACCCCGACGGTTCGGAGGTGCTGTCCGCGCACGACATCATCGACGCCGAACGGTTCGCCGAGCGGCACGAGGAGGACGACCACCGCAGCGCGGCCGAGCGGGCGGCGGCCGACCGGACCTGGGCGTTCGGGCACATCATCGTCGACGAGGCGCAGGAGTTGTCGCCGATGGCCTGGCGGCTGCTGATGCGCCGCTCGCCGACCCGCTCGATGACCCTGGTCGGCGACCCGGCCCAGACGGCGGAGGCCGCGGGCGTCGGCTCCTGGGCCGACATCCTCGCCCCGTACGTCGAGGACCGCTGGGAGCACACCCGGCTCGGCGTCAACTACCGCACCCCCGCCGAGATCATGGCCGTCGCGGCCGGGGTCGTCCGCGCCGAGCGGCCGGACTTCGAGCCGCCGAGTTCCGTACGGTCCACGGGGGTACGGCCCTGGGCGCGCCGCGCGGCGGCGAAGGAGCTGGCGGTGGAGGTGGCCGAGGCGGTCGCCGAACTGACCCCCGCCGAGGGGCGGCTCGCGGTGATCGCGCCGCGCGAGCTGCACCGGGCGCTGGCCGCCCGGCTGGACGGGGTGACGGCCGGCGCCGAACCCGACCTGACACGGTCGGTCGTCCTCCTCGACCCCAGGCAGGCCAAGGGACTGGAGTTCGACTCCGTCCTCGTCGTCGAGCCGGGCCGGTTCGGCACGAGCGATCTGTATGTCGCCCTGACACGGGCCACACAGGCGCTCGGCGTCGTGCACGCGGAGGAACTGCCGACGGCACTGCGGGAGTCGCTGGAGAAGGTGGCCTGAATCGATGGGCGGAGTGCCAGTCGGAGTGCCGTCTGCCGGGTACCCGGCAGACGGTCTTCCCGGCACCGTCACCACAGGTGCACCGGGGATCACCAACCCGTAACAGTTCCCGTCATCGTCACTGCTCGTGCACGGTGCGTACGGTATGCGTGTCGGTCATGGAAACACATCCGTTCGCGGCTGCCCCGGCAGGTGGCCCCGGTCTGGAATCGCTGCCCGTGGAGCCTTTGCTGACCTCGGAGTTCGATGTGGACCCGGGCGGCGTCTACGAGCGACTGCGCAGTACGTACGGTCCCGTGGCACCGGTGGGGCTGATGGGGGTGCCGGTGTGGCTGGTTCTCGACTACCGCGAGGTGCTGGAGGTGCTGCGCGACGAGAGCGTGTGGCGGCGCGACGTACGGCACTGGCGGGCGCGGGCCGAGGGGCGGCTGCCCAGGGACTGGCCGCTGCTCGCCGGGTACGAGGTCCGCCAGACCATGTTCCTCGACGACGAGGAGCACCGGCACGCCCGGCTGAGCCACCACTCGGCGATGCGGCCCTTCCAGGACGGGCACTCGCCCGAGGGCTGGGAGCTGCGGGCGGCCGTCGCCCGGTACGCCGACGAGCTGATCGACGTGCTCGCGGCCGAGTCCGGGACCACCGGGTTCGCCGATCTCGCGGCGCAGTACACCCGGCCGCTGCTGCTGATGGTGACGACCAAGCTGTTCGGCTGCCCCGTCGAACTCGGCGACGAGATGGTCATGGACCTGTGGCGGATGCTGGACGGCGGGCCGGACGCGGGGGCGGCGACCGGGCGGGCGCTCGGTGCGATGACCCGGCTGGCCGCCCATCGGCGGTCCCGGCCCGGGGAGGACCTGACCTCCTACATGCTGCTGTCCGATCCGACGCTCAGCGACGAGCAGTTGGGCCGTGAGCTGTTCATGAACGCGGTCTATCTCAACGACATCACCGGCAACATGGTCTGCAACACGCTGCTCGAAGTACTGCGGGGGAACGCGACCGTGCGGCGGAGTCTGTCCCACGGGCAGCTCGGGGAGACCGTGAACCGGGCGGCGCTGGTGAATCCGCCGACCGCCAATCTGTGCTTCCGGTTCGCGGCGCGGGACGTGCGGCTGGGGAACTACTGGATCCGGGCCGGGGACATCGTGTCGCCGTCGGTCGCCGCCGCGCATCGGGATCTGCTCGCGATGGGGTCCTCGCAGCTCGTGGACTCCGCCGTCAGTACGCGGGCGCATCTCGCGTGGGGGGCGGGGGCGCATCAGTGCCCCAGTGCGGCACGGGAGTTGGCGGGGACGGTCGTGACGACGGCGGTGGGTCGGGTGTTCGAGCGGTTCGCCCGCGCGGAGTTGACGCTGCCGCCGGATCAGTTGCCCTGGCGGTCCGGGCCGGTGGTGCGGGGGTTGCGGTTGTTGCCCGTGCGGTACGAGTTGGTGGCGGGGAGTGGGGGGCGGGGGGCCGGGAGAACTGTGCCGGGGGGTCGGCGTGGGGGTGAGGTGGGGGTGCCGGTGGCGTCGACGGCCCCTCCGTCCGCGTCCGTGGGGGCTGACGCGTCGTCCGCCGGAGAGCGGGCGGGGAGCGGGGTGCTGGGCGTGTTGCGGCGGATGATGTCCCGGGGGCGCAAGTCCGGCTGACACCCGCCGTGTGTTTTCTCGCCCCCGCCGCCCCTACCCGTCCCATCCCCAGGGGTTGCGCCCCTTCGAACCCCTTTGGGGTGGGTGGGTGAGTGCGGGTCCGGTGGGGGCTGATCGCGCAGTTCCCCGCGCCCCTTGAAAGCAAAAAGCATGGGGCGCAGCCCTGCTTTTTGAGGGGCGCGGGGAACTGCGCGATCAGCCCCCACTCAGCCGCAGATGGGGGTCGAAGGGGCGCAGCCCCTGGGGGATGGGACGGGTAGGGGCGGCGGGGGCGAGGGGATCAGGCCGGGCGGAGCCAGAGGGTGGACAGCGGGGGGAGGGTGACGCGGATGCCGGCGGGGCGGGCGTGCCAGGGGTGGGGGTCGGGCTTGACCGGGTCGGGCGTCGTCCTCCCACTGCCGCCGTACACCGCCGCGTCCGTGTTCAGGACCTCCCGCCACGCTGGGACGTCCTCCGGGACCCCCAGCCGGTAGTCCTCACGGACGACCGGGCTGAAGTTGGAGACCGAGAGAAGGGGCGTGCCGTCCTCGGCGAGGCGCAGAAACGCCAGGACGTTGTCGTCCGCCGAGTCCCCGGTGATCCAGGAGAACCCGGCCGGCCGGGTGTCCTGCTCCCAGAGGGCGGGTGTGGCCCGATAGACCGTGTTGAGGTCACGGACCAGATCCCGCACCCCCCGGTGGTCCGCCTCGGCACCGTACGCCGGGTCGAGCAGCCACCAGTCCGGCCCGTGCGCCTCCGACCATTCCGCCCCCTGCGCGAACTCCTGCCCCATGAACAGGAGTTGCTTGCCGGGGTGCGCCCACATGAAACCGAGGTACGCGCGGTGGTCGGCGCGCTGCCGCCACCAGTCGCCCGGCATCTTCGACACCAGGGAGCCCTTGCCGTGCACGACCTCGTCGTGGGAGATGGGCAGGACGTAGTTCTCGCTGTACGCGTACACCATCGAGAAGGTCATCTCGTTGTGGTGGTGCTTGCGATGGACGGGTTCCTTGGCCATGTAGCCCAGGGAGTCGTGCATCCAGCCCATGTTCCACTTCAGGCCGAAGCCGAGCCCGCCGAAGCCGCCCGGACCGTTGTGATGGGTGGCGCGGGTGACCCCGTCCCAGGCCGTGGACTCCTCCGCGATCGTCACGACACCCGGCACCCGCCGGTACACGGTCGCGTTCATCTCCTGGAGGAAGGCCACCGCGTCCAGGTTCTCCCGGCCACCGTGCTCGTTCGGCGTCCACTGGCCCGGCTCGCGCGAATAGTCGAGATACAGCATCGACGCCACGGCATCCACCCGCAGCCCGTCGATGTGGTACTCCTCGCACCAGTAAAGGGCGTTCGCCACCAGGAAGTTGCGCACCTCACGGCGGCCGTAGTCGAACTCCAGCGTTCCCCAGTCGGGGTGCGCCGCCCGCAGCGGGTCCTCGTGCTCGTACAGCGGACGCCCGTCGAACTCGGCCAACGCCCAGTCGTCACGCGGGAAGTGCGCGGGCACCCAGTCCATCAGCACCCCGATCCCCGCCCGGTGCAGGGCGTCGACCAGGTACTTGAAGTCGTCGGGGGTGCCGAGGCGGGCCGTCGGGGCGTAGAAGCCGGTGACCTGGTAGCCCCAGGAGCCACCGAAGGGGTGCTCGGCGATCGGCAGCAGCTCGACATGCGTGAAGCCGAGGTCGGAGACGTACGCCGGGAGCTGCTCGGCGAGTTGACGGTACGTCAGCCCCGGGCGCCAGGACGACAGATGGACCTCGTAGACGGAGAACGGCGCCTCGTGCGCGGGCGTCTCCGTCCGTGCGGCCAGCCACTCCTCGTCGGTCCACTCGTGGTGCGAGGCGTGCACGATGGAGGAGGTGTGGGGGGGAACCTCCGTGCGGCGGGCCATCGGGTCGGCCCGGAGCGTCTTCGAACCGTCCGGCCGGGTGATCTCGAACTTGTACAGCTCGCCCTCGCCGATCCCGGGCACGAACAGCTCCCACACGCCCGAGGAGCCCAGCGAACGCATCGGGAAGCCGGAGCCGTCCCAGAAGTTGAAGGTCCCGGCGAGGCGTACGCCACGCGCGTTCGGCGCCCACACGGTGAACCGGGTGCCGGTGACGCCCTGGTGGGTCATCGGCTCCGCACCCAGCGCCCGCCACAGCTCCTCGTGCCGGCCCTCGCCGATCAGATACAGGTCCAGCTCACCGATCGCGGGCAGGAAACGGTACGCGTCCTCCGTCTCCTGCTCCGTCCCCTCGTACGAGACCAGCAGCCGGTACGCCTCCGGCACCTCCCGCAGCGGCAGCAGCGCGGAGAAGAAGCCGCCGCCGTCGTCGTGCAGCTCCGCCCGCAGCGAGTCCACCACGACGCTCACCCCGAGCGCGTACGGCCGGAACGCCCGGAACACGACACCGCCGGGCGCGGGGTGGGCCCCGAGCACGGAGTGCGGCGCGTGATGGGTCCCCGCGAGCAGCCGCTCACGATCGCCCCCGTCCATGGCCGGGGAGAAGGCGGGCCGGGGCAGGGCGGACGGGGTGGAGGCGGGTTGAGGGGCGGGGGCGGAGGCCGGTGGTTCGGAGCCGGTCGACTCCGGGACGACCGGCTCGGTGGTCGCCTGCTTGGGCAGTACCGGGTCGGGGGCGGCCGGAGCGGTGTCGGCCGGCTCGGCGGTGGTCTGGTGGGGGAGCAGGGGGTCGGGGCCGGTGGGGTCGGTCAGCACGGACACGGAGGCGGTCGGCTCGGCGGCGGCCATCTCGGGTACCGGCGGCGTCCCGGCGCCCGGCGGGACGGCCTGGACGGAGGACGCCGCCGCCCCCACGGCATCCTGCGGTGCCTTCACGGCCTTCCTCGCGGAGGCCTTCTTGGCCACGGCTTTCTTGGCTACGGCTCCGGCGGAGACGGCTTTCTTGGCACGCCCCTCGGCGGTTACGGCCTCGGCGGCACCGGCCTTGGCGGTGCCTGCCTCGGCAGTTACGGCCTTGGCGGTGCCTGCCTTCTTGGCCACGGCTTTCTTGGCTACGGCTCCGGCGGAGACGGCCTTCTTGGCAGCGGCCTTCTTGGCCACGGTCTCCTTCGCCGCAGACTTCTTCGCCACCGGCTTCTCGGCGACCGCCTCCGTGGCGACCGCCTTCGTGGGGGCGGTCTCCGTGGGAGCCGCACCAGCGGGGGTCGCCTTCTTCGCGGCCTTCTTCGCCGTCTTCTTGGCTACGGCTTTCTTGGCGACGGTCTTCTTGGCGATGGTCTGCTTGGCGATGGTCTGCTTGGCCACGGTCTCCTTCGCGGGGGACCCCTCCGCCGTCGTCCCCTCCGCCACGGTCGCCTTTCGCGGCGCCGCCTTTGCGCCCCCGGCGGTCTTCTTCGCTGCCGGTGCCGCCTTCTTCGCCGTCGCCTTCTTCGCGGCCGTCTTCTTCGTGGCGGCCGTCTTCTTCACCGGAGCCGGAGCCGGAGCCGGAGCCGGGGTCTCGGCCGGGGTGTCGGGGTGTTGCGTGCTGTCCTCGGACGGCGTGCGGGGAGTCACAGGGACGGTCTCCTCGGGAGGGGTGGGTCAGGGGGTGTCGGTGCAGGGGTCCGTGGCCAGGCGGTGGACGGCGGCCAGCGGCACCGGCAGCCATTCGGGGCGGTGCCGGGCCTCGTAGAGGACCTCGTACACCGCTTTGTCGGTCTCGTACGCGCGCAGCAGTACCGGATCGGTCCGGGGGTCGGCCCCGGCGACGTCCGCGTAGCCGGAGCAGTACGCGGCCCGGCACACGGTCGCCCAGCCGTCGGCCGGGGGCCGTGCCGAGTGCGCGGCGTAGTCGAAGGAGCGGAGCATGCCGGCGATGTCACGGGCGACGGGTTGCGGCAACCGCCGTTCGGCCAGCGGCTTCGACGGCTCGCCCTCGAAATCTATGAGCGACCACTCCCCGGAGGGGGAGCGCAGACACTGCCCGAGGTGCAGATCGCCGTGGATGCGCTGCGCGGTCCAGGTGCGGCCCTCGGCGGCCAGGTCGGCGAGCGCCGCGAACGCCGTGCGCAGTCCGGGCGCGTAGGTCCGCAGCGCGGGGACGGCCTGCGCGGCGGCCTCCAGGCGTCCGGTCATCCCGTCGACCAGCGACTCCAGCTGTGGACGCCCGAGGGTGACCGTGGGCAGCGCCCGGGTGAGCGCGGTGTGCACCTCGGCGGTCGCCCGGCCCAGCGCCCGTGCCTCGGCCGTGAAGTCCTCGCCCTTGGCCAGCACGCTCAGCGCCAGCTCCCAGCCGTCCGCCGCGCCGTGCAGGAACGGCTGGAGGACGCCCAGGGTGTGCGGCTCACGTTCGGCGGGGGTGCGGCCCAGGTCCGCCAGCATCCAGGCCACCGGTGCCGGTACCCGGGGGCAGTTCTCACGGGACAGCATCAGGGGCAGTTCGAGATCGGGGTGGGCCCCGGGGACGACCCTGCGGAACAGCTTGAGGATGAACGTATCGCCGTAGACGATCGAGGAGTTGGACTGCTCCGATGTGAGCATGCGCGGCACCAGGCCCTCGGGGATGTCGCGCCGGGTGTCCCGCTCGCAGCGCAGGTCCCCGACGTGTGCCGTCGAGCGCAGCGCCTCCAGCAGGACGTCGGCGAGACGCGGGTCGTGCAGCGCCTCGTACACGGTCCGCCCCGCCAGCGGGCCTTCGGCCACATGCCCGATCAGCGCGGGTGCCAGCCGTGGCGGCAGTGTCTCGCGTACGCCGATCAGGAGCTGGTAGCAGTCGCCGGGGTGGGCCGGGGTGCCCTGGGACGGCACCAGCGGCTGGTGGGCCCGGACGAGGAGATGCAGCAGCCCGGCCTTGGCCGCCCCCACCGGCAGCAGTTCGGTGGCCGCCACCAGGCCGAAGCCGGTGACCGGCCGCCCCTTCCCCGCGAACCAGCGCTGCCGCGGCAGCCACTCCCGCAGCAGTGGCTCCAGGGAGACGAGCAGCCCGGGACCCGGCTCCGCGGCGGGCGGTGAAGCGGGACTTGTCGCGGTGGGGTGCGTGGCGGCTTCCGACTGCGTGGCGGCTTCCGACATGGCCTCGCGTCCTTTCCCCGGGGGCGGGGTGTTCCTGTCTGCGTGCCCCGGGCGGGCCGGGGGAAACCGGCCCGCCCGGGGTGACGGGCGGGCTTACACGGCGTCCTTCCGCAGGCGGAACCAGTAGAAGCCGTGGCCCGCGAGGGTGAGGAGATAGGGCAGTTCGCCGATGGCCGGGAAGCGCACTCCGCCGATGAGTTCGACGAGGTGGCGTCCTTCGTAGGCGCGCAGATCGAGTTCGGTGGGCTGTGCGAAACGGGAGAAGTTGTTCACGCACAGCACCAGGTCGTCCCCGTCGCCCTCGGTGGAGGGCGCCTCCCTCAGGAAGGCGAGGACGGCCGGGTTGGACGACTGGAGTTCGGTGTAGGTGCCGAGGCCGAACGCCGGGTTCTGCTTGCGGATCTCGATCATGCGCCGGGTCCAGTGCAGCAGCGAGGCCGGTGACGACATCGACGCCTCGACGTTCGTCACCTGGTAGCCGTAGACCGGATCCATGATCGTCGGCAGCGACAGCCGTCCCGGGTCGCAGGAGGAGAAGCCGGCGTTGCGGTCGGGGGTCCACTGCATGGGGGTGCGTACGGCGTCGCGGTCGCCGAGCCAGATGTTGTCGCCCATGCCGATCTCGTCGCCGTAGTAGAGGATCGGCGAGCCGGGGAGGGAGAGCAGGAGGGCGGTGAAGAGTTCGATCTGGTTGCGGTCGTTGTCGAGGAGGGGGGCGAGGCGGCGGCGGATGCCGATGTTGGCGCGCATGCGGGGGTCTTTGGCGTATTCCGCGTACATGTAGTCGCGTTCTTCGTCCGTGACCATTTCGAGGGTGAGTTCGTCGTGGTTGCGGAGGAAGATTCCCCATTGGCAGCGGGAGGGGATGGCGGGGGTCTTGGCGAGGATTTCCGAGACCGGGTAGCGGGATTCCCGCCGGACCGCCATGAAGATGCGGGGCATCACCGGGAAATGGAACGCCATATGGCACTCGTCGCCACCGCTCGGGAAGTCGCCGAAGTAGTCGACCACGTCCTCCGGCCACTGGTTCGCCTCCGCCAGCAGCACCGTGTCGGGGTAGTGCGCGTCGATCTCCTTCCGCACCCGCTTCAGGAAATGATGGGTTGCCGGAAGGTTTTCGCAGTTGGTGCCCTCCTGCTGGTACAGGTACGGCACGGCGTCCAGCCGGAAGCCGTCGATGCCCAGGTCCAGCCAGAACCGCAGCGCCGAGACAATCTCCTCCTGCACCGCCGGGTTCTCGTAGTTGAGATCGGGTTGGTGGGAGAAGAAGCGGTGCCAGTAGTACTGCTTGCGGACGGGGTCGAAGGTCCAGTTGGAGGCTTCGGTGTCGACGAAGATGATGCGGGCGCCGGGGAACTGTTTGTCGTCTTCGGCCCATACGTAGTAGTCGCCGTAGGGGCCGTCGGGGTCATTTCTCGATTCCTGGAACCACGGGTGCTGGTCGCTGGTGTGGTTCATGACGAAGTCGATGATGACCCGCATGCCGCGCTGGTGGGCGGCGTCGACGAATTCCACGAAGTCTGCGAGGTCGCCGAATTCGGGGAGGACGGCCGTGTAGTCGGAGACGTCGTAGCCGCCGTCGCGGAGGGGGGATTTGAAGAACGGCGGCAGCCAGATGCAGTCGATGCCGAGCCACTGCAGATAGTCGAGTTTCGCGGTCAGGCCCTTGAGGTCGCCGATGCCGTCGCCGTTGCTGTCCTGGAAGGAACGGACCAGCACTTCGTAGAAGACGGCGCGTTTGAACCAGTCCGGGTCCCGGTCCTTCTGCGGAGTGTCCTCGAAGGTGTCCGGAACGGGCTCGTTGACGATCATTATGTGGGTGACCCCCCGATCTGCGGGTTGGACGGTCGCAGGACGGTCAGTACGTGGGCGGGCGCGCGGCCCGGTTCAAGACGTACATAGTTGTTCCTGCCCCAGGTGTAGACCTCGCCGGTGAGCTCGTCGCGCACCAGCACGGACTCATGCCAGTCCAGGCCCAGTTGCGGCATGTCCAACGAGACCGTGGCCTCCTGGGTGTGGTGGGGGTCGAGGTTGACCACCACCAGAACCGTGTTCGAGCCCGCGCGCTTCGAGTAGACGATCACCGCGTCCTGATCGGCGTGGTGGAAGCGCAGATCCCGCAACTGGCGCAGCGCCGGGCTCCGACGCCTGATCTCGTTGAGCTTGCCGAGCAGTGGGGCGATGGTACGTCCGTCTCGTGCGGCTGTGTCCCAGTCGCGGGGGCGGAGTTGGTACTTCTCGGAGTCGAGGTATTCCTCGCTGCCGGGTTTGAGGGGGGTGTTCTCGCAGAGTTCGTAGCCGGAGTAGACGCCCCAGGTGGGGGAGAGGGTGGCGGCGAGGACGGCGCGGAGTTCGAAGGCGGGCCGGCCGCCTTCCTGGAGGAAGGCGTGGAGGATGTCGGGGGTGTTGACGAAGAGGTTGGGCCGCATGTAGCTCGCGGCTTCGCCGGCGAGTTCGGTGGCGTACTCGGTGAGTTCGGTTTTGGTGGTGCGCCAGGTGAAGTAGGTGTAGGACTGCTGGAAGCCGGTGGCGGCGAGGGTGTGCATCATCGCGGGGCGGGTGAAGGCCTCGGCGAGGAAGAGGACGTCGGGGTCGGTGGTGTTGATGTCGGCGATGACGTGTTCCCAGAAGACCACCGGTTTGGTGTGGGGGTTGTCGACGCGGAAGATGCGGACGCCGTGGTCCATCCAGTGCCGCAGGACGCGGGTGGTCTCGGCGATGAGGCCGGGCAGGTCGGCGTCGAAGGCGATGGGGTAGATGTCCTGGTACTTCTTCGGCGGGTTCTCCGCGTGGGCGATGGTGCCGTCGGGGCGGTGGTGGAACCACTCGGGGTGTTTGTGCACCCAGGGGTGGTCGGGGGAGCACTGGAGGGCGAAGTCCAGGGCGACTTCCAGGCCGAGTGCGCGGGCCTCGGTGACGAAGTGGTCGAAGTCGTCGATCGTGCCGAGGCCGGGGTGGACGGCGTCGTGGCCGCCCTCGGGGGAGCCGATCGCCCAGGGCACGCCGACGTCGTCGGGGGTGGGGGAGAGGGTGTTGTTGCGGCCTTTGCGGAAGGTGGTCCCGATCGGGTGGATCGGGGGCAGGTAGACGACGTCGAAGCCCATCGCGGCGATGGCCGGGAGGCGGCGGGCGGCGGTGCGGAAGGTTCCGTGGGGCTGCTCGGGGGTGCCCTCGGAACGCGGGAAGAACTCGTACCAGGACCCGAACAGGGCCCTCTCCCGCTCCACCAGCAGCGGCAACGGCTCGGAGGACGTGACCAGCTCGCGCAGGGGGTGGCGGGTCAGGACCTCGTCCACCTCCGGGGCCAACGCCGCCGCCAACCGGGAGGAGTCGGGGCGCGCGGTGTCCCGCAGCGCGTCCACGGCGGCGCGGAGCGTGCCCCGGCCGGCCCCGCCCTCGGGGATCCCGTCGGCGGCGCGTTCATGGAGGCGGGCGCCCTCCTCCAGGACGAGTTCGGTGTCGATACCCGCCGGGATCTTGATGCGGGCGTGGTGCCGCCAGGTGGTGACCGGGTCGCCCCAGCCCTCCACGGCGTAGGACCAGACGCCCTCGCTCGGTACGGCGACGGTGGCGCCCCAGCGGTCGGTGCCGGGGGCGAGTTCGCGCATCGGGGTCCAGCCGGCCGGACGGCCCTCCGGGTCCCTCAGCACGACATTGGCGGCCACCGCGTCATGGCCCTCCCGGATGACGACGGCCGAGATCTCGAACGCCTCGCCCACGACGGCCTTCGCCGGCCGGCGGCCATGGTGGACCGTCGGCCGTACGTCCAGAACCGGTATCCGCCCGATGGTGGGGGCGCCCGGCGTCGTCGGGGGCTTCGGCGGTGGCGCGGACGGCGCGGGCGAGCCTGTGCGCGCCGGGCGTACGGGGCGTGCGTCGGTGCTGTCGGGTGGTGCGGTGGTGGTACTGGTCGTCGGGGGTGGTGACGAGTGGTGCGTGGCGGGCATGACCGCTCCTGTCCGCGTCAACGTGGGTGGGCGGATGAGGGTGTGGGGAGGTGGGGCCATTGGGACGTACCGGTGGAGCCTTCCCACACAGTGCGGGTGGGCATTCCGGCACTTTGTTAACTACTCACGCGTATGTCTACACACAAGACCGGCCTCGTCCGAGGAGGGCGAGACCGGTCACTGTAGTCGCTCTGGGTAAAGGGCCGTTCACCTGTGGTGTTACAGGTTCCTACGGGTTGTCGACGTGGAGAAGCCTGTTCGGGGAGCCCGGATATCTGTCCTTGACCTTGCCCGAAACCGCACGCTTGACCAGCGCCCTGCCCACCTCCGCCGGGGCGGCCCGGGGATGGTCGGCCAGATACAGCGCCGCCGCGCCCGCGGCGTGCGGGGCGGCCATGGACGTACCCGAGGAGGTCACCTTCCCGGTGTCGTCGCGATGGGAGGCGGAGGTGATGGAGACACCGGGGGCGAACAGGTCCAGGCTCGGGCCCCAGTTCGAGAAGGGGGCGCGGACGTCCTTCCGGTCGGTGGCGCCGACGGTGATCGCCTGCTTGACGCGGGCGGGTGACGAGAGGCCCGCGGCGATCCCGTCGTTGCCGGCGGCGACCGTGAAGGTGACACCGGAGGCGATGGAGTTGCGTACGGCCGTGTCGAGCTGGGCGTTGCCGGGGCCGCCGAGGCTCATATTGGCCACGGCCGGCTTCCGCGCGTGCTCGGTCACCCAGTCGATGCCCGCGATGACCTGGGCGGTCGTGCCGCCGCCCGCGTCGTCGAGCACCCGTACGGCGACGACCTTCGCCTTCCTGGCGACCCCGAACGTGGCCCCCGCGACGGTGCCCGCGACATGGGTGCCGTGGCCGTTGCCGTCCTGGGCGGTCCGGTCGTTCTGGACGAAGTCCCAGCCGTTGACGGCCCGGCCGCCGAACTCCTTGTGGCTGATCCGGACGCCGGTGTCGATCACATACACGGTGACGCCCCGGCCCGCCGAGTCCGGCCAGGTGTAGCTCTTGTCCGGCGGCAGGTCCCGCTGGTCGACACGGTCCAGGCCCCACGAGGGCGGGTGCGACTGCCGCCGGTCCTGGGTGACCCTCGTGTCCTGGACGACCGAGGCCACCCGGGAGTCCGCCGCGAGCCGCCCGGCCTGTTTCTCACCGGCCGTCACGGAGTAGCCGTTCAGGGCGGTGCTGTACATATGGCGTATTTTCGCCCCGTACTTCGCCGCTATGCCCTTTCCGGCCTTCGACGGGGCGTCCGTTCCCGCCTTGAGGGTGACTATGTAACTGCCGCTGACGGAACCGGGACCACCGGC
This sequence comes from Streptomyces phaeolivaceus, assembly GCF_009184865.1. NCBI lineage: Bacteria > Bacillati > Actinomycetota > Actinomycetes > Kitasatosporales > Streptomycetaceae > Streptomyces > Streptomyces phaeolivaceus. Next base: position 7,391,619 of record NZ_CP045096.1, read on the forward strand.
TCCGAGGACGAACCCCTCCGCGGCGGCATGCGCCGGCGGGGAGATGGCCGAAAGCGCGACGGCCGTCAGTACCGCCGTGAGCCCTCCCGCCCAGCGCCCGCGCCGGTTTCTCGCCTCTGTCGGATCGTGCATCTGTGAGAACCCCCTCCCCGGCCGAGGTCGGCCGGTGTTCCACTGGGCAGCCTCTCGTGCGGTGTGAAGCCCCACAAGGCCGCGCAGAGGGGCGGAATCGGCCATATCACCCGTGGGGTACATGTGAACCTCGCGGCTGGGCTGCGACGAATTCAGGCCTGAACTCCCCGGGGTGGACTGCCCGGCGGGGCGGCCGGGGTACGGATGCGCCGTAATCGCATACCGAGGGGACGCCCCGTGGTTGCCGGGCCCCCGCGCCGCTACCGTCGGGGGAGACGAACGGCGCACAGCGGAGTGCGTCCCCCGGCCCGTACGTCCTGGCGCGAAGGTGGAACCCTCTGTGAAGGCCATCCGCAGATTCACCGTCCGACCCGTCCTCCCCGAAGCCCTCCATCCGCTCAGCGAACTGGCGCGCAATCTGCGCTGGTCCTGGCACGCGGAGACCCGTGACCTCTTCCAGTCGGTCGACCCCGAGCGCTGGGCGGCGTCGGGCGGCGACCCCGTACGCCTGCTCGGCTCCGTCTCCACCCGGCGCCTCGCCGAACTCGCCGAGGACCGGCGGTTTCTGCGCCGGCTGACCGCCGTCGCCGACGACCTGCGTGACTATGTCACCGGGGACCGCTGGTACCAGGAGCAGGGACGGGGGCAGGGCCAAGGGCAGCCCCGTATCCCGGGACAGGCGCAGCCGCAGCCGCCGTCCCCGGGGCAGGCACAGACGTCCGAACCTCCGGCCGCCACGACGTCCGAACTCCCCGCCGCCATCGCCTACTTCTCGCCCGAGTTCGGCATCACCGCCGCCCTGCCGCAGTACTCCGGCGGCCTCGGCATCCTCGCCGGCGACCATCTGAAGGCGGCCAGCGACCTCGGCGTCCCGCTGATCGGCGTCGGACTGCTCTACCGGCACGGCTACTTCCGGCAGACCCTGTCCCGGGACGGCTGGCAGCAGGAGCACTATCCCGTCCTCGACCCCAACGAACTGCCCCTGGTACCGCTCCAGGACACCGACGGCACCCCGGCCCAGGTCGGCCTGGCACTGCCCGGCGGGCGCCGGCTGCACGCCCGGATCTGGCAGGCCCAGGTCGGCCGGGTGCCGCTGCTGCTGCTCGACTCGGACGTCGAGGAGAACGACCTCGGCGAACGCGGAGTGACCGACCGGCTGTACGGCGGCGGCAGCGAACACCGGCTCCTCCAGGAGATGCTGCTCGGCATCGGAGGGGTGCGGGCCGTACGCGCGTACTGCCGGATCACCGGCCACGCCGGGCCCGAGGTCTTCCACACCAACGAGGGGCACGCCGGCTTCCTCGGCCTGGAACGCATCGCCGAACTCTGCGACGAGGGGCTCGACTTCGACTCCGGTCTGGAGGCGGTCCGCTCCGGCACCGTCTTCACCACCCACACCCCCGTCCCCGCCGGCATCGACCGCTTCGACCGCGAACTGGTCGCCCGCCACTTCGGCCCCGACGCCGAACTCCCCCGCATCGACGTGGGCCGCATCCTCGGGCTCGGCATGGAGACGTACGGCGGCGGCGACCCGAACGTCTTCAACATGGCGGTGATGGGACTGCGGCTCGCCCAGCGCGCCAACGGCGTCTCCCTGCTGCACGGGCAGGTCAGCAGGGAGATGTTCTCGGGCCTGTGGCCCGGCTTCGACCCGGACGAGGTGCCGATCACCTCGGTCACCAACGGGGTGCACGCCCCGACCTGGGTGGCCCCGGAGGTGTTCCGACTCGGCGCCCGGCAGATCGGCGCCGAACGGACCGAGGACGCCATGTCCGTCGGCGGCTCCGAACGCTGGGACGCCGTCGGCGACATCCCCGACCAGGACATCTGGGAGCTGCGCCGGGACCTGCGCGAGCAACTCGTCGTCGAGGTACGGGAACGCCTGCACGCCTCCTGGCGGCAGCGCGGCGCCGGTACGGCGGAGCTGGGCTGGATCGACGGCGTCCTCGACCCCGACGTCCTCACCATCGGCTTCGCCCGCCGCGTCCCCTCGTACAAACGACTGACCCTGATGCTGCGCGACCCCGACCGTCTGATGGATCTCCTCCTCCACCCCGAGCGGCCGATCCAGATCGTGGTCGCGGGCAAGGCGCACCCGGCGGACGACGGCGGGAAACGCCTGGTGCAGGAGCTGGTGCGGTTCGCGGACGACCCGCGCGTCCGGCACCGCCTGGTGTTCCTGCCCGACTACGGCATGGCCATGGCCCAGAAGCTGTACCCGGGCTGCGACGTCTGGCTCAACAACCCGCTCCGCCCCCTGGAGGCGTGCGGGACGAGCGGGATGAAGGCGGCCCTCAACGGCTGTCTCAACCTGTCCGTGCTGGACGGCTGGTGGGACGAGTGGTTCCGGCCGGACTTCGGCTGGGCCATCCCCACCGCCGACGGCACGGCCACGGCCGAGGACCAGGACCGCCGGGACGACGTGGAGGCCGCCGCCCTCTACGACCTGCTGGAACAGCGGGTCGCCCCGCGCTTCTACGAACGCGGGCAGGGCGGACTGCCCGACCGCTGGATCGAGATGGTCCGCGAGACCCTCACCCACCTCGGGCCCAAGGTGCTCGCCGGCCGTATGGTCCGCGAGTACGTCGAGCGCCTGTACGCCCCGGCCGCGCGCGCCCACCGGGCGCTGGTCCCGGACACCGCCCGCGAACTGGCCGAGTGGAAGGCACGGGTGCGGGGCGCCTGGCACCGGGTGACCGTGGACCATGTGGAGACCTCGGCGGCCCCCGCGAGCACGGCCGCCGAACTCGGCGCGACGCTGGTGCTGCGCGTCCGGGTCGGCCTGGGCGAGCTGGGCCCGGACGACGTCGAGGTCCAGGCGGTCTCCGGTCGCGTCGACACCGAGGACCGGATCACGGACGCCACGTACGTCCCGCTGAAGCCGACGAGCGGACCCGACGAGGAGGGCCGCTGGTCCTACGAGGGCCCGCTCTCCCTGGACCGCACCGGCTCCTTCGGCTACACGGTCCGCATCCTGCCCACCCACCGGTTGCTGGCCTCGGCCGCCGAACTGGGGCTGGTGGCGGTGCCGTCGGAGGAGCTGACGGAGGAGGCGGGGGTGCTGATGCGGTAGCGACTCCCCTCCGATCCGAGAGACCCCTTCCGATCCGTGCGATCCCGTCCGATCCGAGGGCTCCCTTCCGCGGCCCCGTTCTCTCGTCGCGCCCCGTACAGGCACCGCCTGTACGGGGCATCGATTTTGGTCGTGGACCTCCTCGTCCGTGCGCCGCTTCACCGAGCCGACAGGTGGTGCGACGGCCGGCCGGGACCCGGTGTGTGCGGAGCCCGCTGCGCAAGGCCGACGACACCGAGCTGGACTGGGTCGTCGTCCGCGAGAACAGCGAGGGCGAGTTAGGCAAAGGCTCACCCTTTAGGGTTGTCCGCCAGCCGTCGCAGTATCACTCCGCACCGTCGTGCGTACGCGTGTTGGAGGCCTCGGGTCGCGGGGCCGGCGGCTCGGGCGTACCACTTGGCGCCGCGGCTGAAGGCGGTGACCGTGAGCCAGACCGTGCCGTCGCCGGTGCGGTCGACTATGAAGGCCTCCTCGCCGCATTCGGGGTGGCCGGGGAGGGTGCCGTAGGCCCAGCCCTTGCGGCGGGGTTCGTCGACGGTCCAGACGATGCGGCAGGGCGCCTTGATGAGGCCGCCCAGCGTCACCGTCACGTCGACACCCGGGGCGGCCTCCGCCGCGTCCGTCCGTATGCCGACGCCCATCGCGCGGTGCATCTCCCAGGTGCGGACGGCGTGCGCGGCGCGCTGGAACACATCCGTGCCCTCGCCTATGCGGGAGCGGACGTGGAGGGCGTTGAAGTCGGGCGGGCAGTGGCCCTCACGGGTCGCGCCGACCGCGTCGTAGGTGAAAGGGCCCTCGGGGAGCGGGCCGTTGGTTTCGGGCATGGCGCAAAGACTAGGGCGGCACCCGGAGTCGCCTTCTCTCCGGGGGCCGCCCCGACCGCCCAAGCCTGCACCACCACGTCAGGTCACGCGGTCAGTACCACGTCATGTCACGCGGTGACGTTGACCGCCGCCCATGCCGCGTTCACCGCCGCGTACTCCGCGCTGCTGGAGCCGTAGAGGGAGGACGCCGCGCTCAGGGTCGCCGTACGCGCGCCCTTGTAGTTCGTGGTGGACGTCATGTACGTCGAGAGCGCCTTGTACCAGATCTGGACGGCCTTGTCGCGGCCGATGCCCGAGAGCGTGGAGCCGTTCGACGTCGGGGAGTTGTACGTCACCCCGTTGATCGTCTTGCTGCCGCTGCCCTCGCTCAGCAGGTAGAAGAAGTGGTTCGCCGGGCCCGAGGAGTAGTGGACGTCGAGGCCGCCGAGCGACGAGGACCAGGAGTTGGGCGAGTCGCCGTCCTTGCTCGGCTGGTCCATGTGGCGCAGCGGTGTGCCGTTGCCGTTGATGTCGATCTTCTCGCCGATGAGGTAGTCACCGACGTCCTTGGAGTTGCCGGCGTAGAACTCGACCGCCGTGCCGATGATGTCCGAGGTGGCCTCGTTCAGACCGCCGGACTCACCGGAGTAGGTCAGGCGCGCCGTGTTGGAGGTGAGTCCGTGGGTCATCTCGTGACCGGCCACGTCGAGGGAGGTCAGCGGCTTGACGTTGCGTTCGCCGTCGCCGTACGTCATGCAGAAGCAGCTGTCGGACCAGAAGGCGTTGATGTACCCGTTGCCGTAGTGGACCCGGGAGTAGGCGGCGACGCCGTTGTTCCTGATGCCGTTGCGGCCGAGGACGTTCTTGTAGAAGTCCCAGGTGACCTGGGCGCCGTAGTGGGCGTCCACCGCCGCGTTCTGGTCGGTCGAGGAGCTGGAGATGCTGCCGGTGCCCCAGACGTCGTCCGTGTCGGTGAGGAGCGTGCCGGTGCCGGAGGTGGAGCGGCTCAGGTTGTACGTCTTGTGGCTGCCGCGCCCGGCGTCGGTCAGGTTGTACGTCGACCCCGACTTGGTGGTGCCGATGGTGACCGAGCCGTTGTACTGGCTGTTGCCGCTGCCGGTCTGGACGGCCTCCCACTCGTAGAGCTTCTTGCCGGTCTCCGCGTCGGTGACGACGTGCAGCTCCTGCGGGGTGCCGTCGTGCTGGAAGCCGCCGACGACCGTCTCGTAGGCGAGGGCGGGCTTGCCGTCCGCGGCCCAGACGACCTTGCGGGGGGCCTTGTCGGCCGCGGTCTTGGTGGAGCCCTCGGCCTTGGCGGCCTTCAGCGCCTGCTTCTCGGCGGTGGCCCTGGTGACGGCGGCGGTCAGGTCGGAGACCTTGACGGCGGCCTTCGTGGCCTTGGTGACGCTCTTGATGCCACCGGCCTCGGACTCGTGCACGACGAGGTCGCCGCCGAGGACCGGGAGGCCGCCGAAGGTGCGCTCGTAGCGGGTGTGGACCGTGCCGTCGGTGTCCTTGAGGACGTCACGGACGACCAGTTCCTCCTTGGCGCCGAGGCCTATCTCGTCGGCGGTCTCGGCGGTGGCCGCGTCCGCCTTCTTGATCAGGGCCGTGCGCGCGGCGGGGGTCAGCGGGACCTGGGCGCCGGCCGGCCGGGCCTTGTCCGCGACCGGCGCGGGCTGGGCGGTGGCACCGGAGGTCAGCCCTGTGGTGAGCAGCGCGCCGGCGGCGACGGCGGTCGCGATGGCGAGCGTGGTGCGCTTGTGACGCGCGTAGAGGGGAGTCACACAAGCTCCTTATGTGGGGGAGTTCTCTGGTGCTGGTGCTGGTGCTGGTGCGGCGGGTGGAGGAAGAGTGACACCTAGGTCGTGTCCATGTCAGGAGGGGTGATGATGTTGGCCAAAAGTCAACTGTCCGGTGAATGTTGCGGGAACATGAACGGGCGCCGCCCCGGCGGGAATCGACCCACCGGGGCGGCGCTCTTCAGGGAGTGACCTACGGGAACGTCAGCTTCCAGCTGTTGATGTGGCCGGTGTCCTGCGCCGCGTTGTCCTGGACCCTCAACTGCCAGACGCCGTTCGCGACTTCGGAGGAGGCGTTCACGGTGTACGTGGTGTTGAGGTTGTCCGCGCTGCCGCCGGTGCCGTACGCCTTCAGCGTGTACGCCGTGCCGTCGGGGGCGACCAGCTGGACCTGGAGGTCACCGATGTAGGTGTGGACGATGTCCACGGCGACCGCGAGGTTGGAGGGTGCGTTTCCGGTCCGGCCGGAGACGGTGACCGGCGAGGTGACCGCCGTGCCGTTGTCCGGAATCGATACGTCGGTCGTGCTCTCGAACGACGTACCGCCGCCTCCGCCACCGCCGGGCCGGGTGCCCACGTTGACGCCCGCCCACGCGTTGGCCACGGCCGTGTACTCGGCGCTCGTGGTGCCGTACAGCTCACCGGCCGCCGCGAGGGTGCCCGTGCGGGCCGCCGCGTAGTTGGTGGTCGAGGTGAACTTGGTGGTCAGCGCGCGGAACCAGATCTTCTCCGCCTTGTCCCGGCCGATGCCGGTCACCGGCAGGTTGTCCGAGGTGGGCGAGTTGTAGCTGACGCCGTTGATGGTCTTGGCGCCGCTGCCCTCGCTCAGCAGGTAGAAGAAGTGGTTGGCGGGGCCCGAGGAGTAGTGCACGTCGATCGAGCCGATGCCCGAGTACCAGGCGTCCCGGGACGAGCCGTCCTTGCTGGGCCGGTCCATGTAGCGCAACGGCGTGCCGTTGCCGTTGATGTTGATCTCCTCGCCGATCAGGTAGTCACCGACGTCGGAGGAGTTGTTCGCGAAGAACTCGACGGTCGAGCCGAAGATGTCCGAGGTGGCCTCGTTCAGACCACCCGACTCACCGGAGTAGTTGAGACCGGCCGTGTTGGAGGTGAGCCCGTGGGTCATCTCGTGCGCGGCCACGTCGATCGAGGTCAGCGGGTTGTTGTTGCCCGCGCCGTCGCCGTAGGTCATGCAGAAGCAGCTGTCGGACCAGAAGGCGTTGACGTACGCGTTGCCGTAGTGGACCCGGGAGTAGGCGCCGACGCCGTCCCCGCGGATGCCGCTGCGGCCGTGCACGTTCTTGTAGTAGTCCCAGGTCAGCGCCGCCCCGTAGTGGGCGTCGGCGGCGGCCGACTCCAGGTTCGACGGGGTGCCGTTGCCCCACACGTCGTCGGCGCCGGAGAACAGGGTCCCGGTGCCGGAGGTGCCGCGGTTCAGGTTGTACGTACGGTGGTTGCCGCGCGCGCCGTCGGTGAGGTTGTACGTCGAACCGGACTGCGTGGTCGTGAGGTTGACCGTGCCGCTGTACACCGTGTTGCCGGTGCCGGTCTCGATCGCCTCCCACTCGAAGAGCTCGGCGCCGCTGGTGGCGTCGGTGATGACGTGCAGCTCCTGCGGGGTGCCGTCGTGCTGGAAGCCGCCGACGACCGTCTCGTAGGCGAGGACCGGTTTGCCGCTCGCGGCCCAGACGACCTTGCGGGGCGCGCGGTTGACCTCGGGGCTCTTGGCGTCCTCGGCCTTCGCCGCGCCGAGCGCCTGCTTCTCGGCCTTGGCCGCGGAGACGGCGGGGGTCAGCGACCCGACCGCGATCTTCGCCTTGCTGGCCTTGACGACGTCCTCGGTCTCGCCGGCCTTCGAGGTCTCGACGACGAGGTCGCCGCCGAGGACCGGGAGGCCGTCGTACGTCCGCTCGTACCGGGTGTGCACGGTGCCGTCGCGGTCCTTGACCACGTCACGGACGACGAGCTTCTCCTTCGCGCCGAGGTTCAGCTCCCCGGCGGTCTCCGCCTTCGTGGCGTTCGCCTCGTGTATCAGCTCGGCCCGCTGGGCGGGGGTGAGCTTGACCGAGGCCGCGCCGGTGGCCTTGCCCGCGGCCGACGGTGCCTTCTCCGGGGCGGCGGTGGCGGAACCCGACTGGACGGCGGCGGCCAGCAGGGCGGTGACGGCCACGAGCGCGCCGGCGGCCGCGCGGCGCCGGGTGCCGTGACCGAGGGTGTTACCGGTGTGGGAGGTGCGTCTGTGGGACTGGCGTCTCAACACTGACTCCTTCTGCGTGGCCGCGGTTCGCACGGCCAGGGGAGAACGGACGGCTGGTGGCCGACCGGGCAGAACAAGGTGAGAACTGATGAGAACTGACGAGAACTGGTGAACGCGAAACCACATGCGTGGGGGGTGCCGCGCGGCACGGCGAGCGCTCCTTGTGAGGTTGCTGTGCCGCGGTTGTGGGCAGAGTGGCACCAGACCGCGCTTCCTGTCAGGACCGCGTCAAGAAGTTGGCCGGAAACAGTCCGTTGCCCGGTTGGTCATGTTCGCTATACGAACTGTTTGCTATGCGGGCCGCTCGCCCGCCCCTTCCCCGTGCCACCTCCGCCACAGCGCCGCGTACGCGCCCCCCGCCGCCACCAGGTCCTCGTGCGTGCCGAGTTCGGTGAGGCGGCCGTTCTCCATCACGGCCACCCGGTCCGCGTCGTGGGCGGTGTGGAGGCGGTGGGCGATGGCGATGACGGTGCGGCCGTGCAGGACGGCGGCGAGAGCGCGTTCGGTGTGGCGGGCGGTGGTGGGGTCGAGCAGCGCGGTGGCCTCGTCGAGGATGAGGGTGTGGGGGTCGGCCAGGACGACCCGGGCGAGGGCGAGTTGCTGCGCCTGGGGCCCGTCCGTACGGCGACCGCCCTCGCCGAGACGGGTGTCGAGGCCGCCGGGCAGGTCGCGGACCCAGCTGTCCGCGCCCACGGCCGCCAGGGACGCCCACAACTCCTCGTCCGTGGCCGCCGGTTCGGCGATCAGGAGGTTGTCGCGGACCGTGCCCAGGAACACGTGGTGCTCCTGGGTGACCAGCACGACCTGGCGACGCAGACGCTCCGGCGCGAGCGCGACGACCGGGACGCCGCCGACCGTCACCGTGCCGGACGTCGGCGCGTCGATGCCCGCGAGGAGTCGGCTGAGCGTCGTCTTCCCGGCACCCGACGGGCCCACCACCGCCAGCCGTTCGCCGGGGCGGACCGTCAGGTCGACACCGCGCAGCACCTCGCCGCCCCGCTCGTAGGCGTACCGGACACCCGTCACGTCGATACGGTCGTCCGCCGGTTCCGGGGTGTCGGCGGAGCCCGCGCGCGGGGCCCCGGCCAGCCCCTCCACCCGGGCGAACGAGGCACCGCTGCTCTGCAGCAGCTCGACCCGCATCAGGATGTCGTCCAGCGGGCCGCTGAGCTGCTGCAGATACAGGGCCGCCGTCACCACCGCGCCCAGGCCGACCGAGCCGCGCGCCAGCAGCACCCCGCCGACGAGGAGGACCAGTACCTGGGGCACGAAGTACGAGAGCTCCACCGCCGGGAAGAACACCGTGCGCAGGAACAGGGTGTGGAGGCGGCGCCGCCGGGACGTCTCCAGCGCGTCCCGGCTCGCCGCGATCCGCCGCCGCTCCAGCCGCAGCGCCTCGACCGTACGCGCCCCCGACGCGGTCGTCGCCACGATCTCCGCGACCTCCGAATTGGCCGCGCCCTCCGCGAGATACCCGGTCCGCGCCCGCCGCAGATACCAGCGCAGCACCACCCCGATCCCGCTCAGCCCGAACAGCGCGCACAGCCCGAGCAGCGGATCCAGCGCGAACACCGCGCCGATCAGGAACAGCGCCTGCACCGAACTGATCAGCAGCTCCGGGCCCACGTCCCGCAGCGTCCTGCCGACCGCGTCCACATCGGCCGTGCCGCGCGCCGTCAGATCACCGGTCCCCGCCCGCTCCACCACCGACGCGGGCAGCGCCAGCGTCCGGTCCACGAACTCCTCCCGCACCCGCGCCAGCGTCCGTTCCCCGAACCGGTGCCCCACATACCGGGCCCACCGGGCCAGCAGCAGTTGCGCCACCGCGCACACCAGGATCACCGCCGCCAGCCGGTCCACCACCCCGACGCCCGCCCCGCCGCGCACCTCGTCGATGATCCGCCCCACCAGCCACGGCCCGGCCAGCCCCGTCGCGGCGGCGGCCCCGTTCAGCCCCAGCACGGCGAGGAACGCCCGCCCGTCCGCCCGCACCAGCCGTACGGTGGCCCGCCGCACGGCCGCCGCGTCGGCGATGGGCAGCCGGCCCGGGGCGGAGCGGGGGGCGGGGTCGAGCGCCGTCACCGTACGGCCTCCTCTGTGGTGGTGTCGTCCGTGTCCCGCGCCTCGCCCGCGTCCCGCGCCACCAGCGCCCGGTACCCCGGCTCGGCCGCGAGCAGTTCGCGGTGGGTGCCGCTCGCCGCGACCTTGCCGTCGACCAGGTGGAGGACGGTGTCCGCGTGGTCGAGGAGCAGCGGCGAGGTGGTGGTGACCAGGGTCGTACGGCCCGCGCGGGCGGCCCGCAGCCGCTGGGCGACCCGGGCCTCGGTATGGGCGTCGAGCGCCGAGGTCGGCTCCACGGCGAGCAGGATCTCCGGGTCGGCCACCAGCGCCCGCGCCAGCCGCACCCGCTGCCGCTGACCGCCGGAGAGATTGCGGCCGTGCGCGTCGACGGCCGAGTCCAGGCCGTCCGACATGCCCTGCACGATGTCCTCGGCCACGGCCGCGTGCAGGGCCCGCGCGGCCGTCGCGTCGTCCACGTCACCGTGTCCGCCGAGCAGTTCACGCAACCGGCCCGCGAACAGGTCGGCCTCATGGTCCGCGACCAGGATCCGCGCCCGGACCTGCGCCAACGGGACCGCGTCCAGCGGGGTGCCGCCCCAGGTCACCGCCGTCGACGCGTACCGGCCCAGCCGGTCCACCACGGCCGCCGCCTCGGCCGGCCGGTCGGCGGCCAGCGCCACCAGCCGCCCCGGCGGCACCCGTACGCCCGAGTCGGGATCGTGCAGCGCCGAGGGCTCGGCGGGCGCGTCCGCGGTGCCGTGGTCCGGCAGCGGATCCAGGGTCACGAACCGGACGACACGCCGCGCCGCCACCACCCCGCGGCTCACCTCGTACGCCCAGTCGACGAAGTACGACACCGGCTGCACCAGCACGGTGACGAACCCGTACACCGACACGAACTCGCCCACCGTGATGGCCCCTTGGGCGGCGAGCCGGGCCGCCAGCCAGGTCACCACCGCGAGGAACACCGTCGGCAGCCCCACCCCGAGCGCCTGCATCCAACTGGTCACCGCCCCCACCCGGTACCCCTGCTCCCGCAGCCGCCGTGAGTCCCGGTGGAACGCGTCCGCGACCAGCCCCTTGCCGCCGAGCCCGTTGAGCACCCGCAGCCCGCCCGCGAGATCCGCGATCCGCGCGGTCAGCACGCCCTGTCCCTCCCGGTACTCCGACTCGGTGCCCTGGAGCCGCCGCATCAACGGTCCCACGATCACCGCCAGCAGCGGCATCCCCAGCAGGACGACGGCCGCGATCGGGAGGGAGACCGACACGAGCAGCCCGGCGACCACCAGATACGCGGCGAGCGCGCCGACGCCCGGACCGATGACCGTCAGCGAGGACGAGATCGTCTGCACGTCGCCCACGCCGATGGTGACCACCTCCCCGGCGCCGACGCGACGCGGCAGCGCCGCCCCCAGCCGGACGGCGTGCGCCATCACCACCTTCACCGTGCGGAAGTTGGCGTCCATCCGCACCCGGGTCATCGTGCGGTGGCGCATGATGCCCAGCCAGGCGTTGAAGGCGCCGACACCGAAGAGCGCGGCGGTCCAGCCGAACAGGGCGCGGTCGTCGCCGGGTTCCAGGCCCTCGTCGATCGCGCGGGAGAGCAGGTACGGGGTGGCGGCGAGCAGGATCATCCAGAGGCAGGAGATGAGCGAGCCGAGGGTGGAGCGGGGGGCCTGCCGTTTGACCAGCCACCAGAGGTAGTGGGCGCCGCTTCGGCAGTCGGGGGTGCCGGGGTCCTCGTACGCGTTGATCATCGGCCCCCGATTCGAGTGTGGGATACGTGGTGCGTCGGCTGCGGCCCGGTGGGGCTTCTCGCGCCCACGCTGCGCAGCCGCACAGTGATACAGCCCCGCGCCCCTTACGGGGCGCGGCGCGTCTACGCCAGGCTGTCCCGCCATGCCCGGTGGAGGTCCGCGAAGCGGCCCGTGCCCGCGATCAGGTCCGCCGGGGTGCCGTCCTCCACGACGCGGCCGTGCTCCATCACCAGGACGCGGTCGGCGATGGCGACCGTCGACAGGCGGTGGGCGATCACCACGGCCGTGCGTCCGCGCAGTACGGTCGTCATCGCGCGCTGGACGGCCCGTTCGCCCGGGATGTCCAGGGAACTGGTCGCCTCGTCCAGGATGAGGACGGCCGGGTCGGCGAGCAACGCCCGTGCGAACGCGACGAGTTGGCGCTGACCGGCGGAGATGCGGCCACCGCGCTTGCGTACGTCGGTGTCGTAGCCGTCGGGCAGGGCGGTGATGAAGTCATGGGCGCCGATGGCCTTGGCGGCGCGCTCGATGTCCTCACGGGTCGCGTCGGGGCTGCCGATGGAGATGTTCTCGGCGACCGTTCCGGAGAACAGGAACGACTCCTGGGTCACCATGACCACCCCGCGCCGCAGCTCGGGCACCGCGAGGTCGCGCAGGTCGACGCCGTCGAGGAGGACCCGCCCGGACGAGGGGTCGTAGAAGCGGGCCACCAGCTTGGCGAGGGTCGACTTGCCGGCGCCGGTGGAGCCGACCACCGCCACCGTGCTGCCCGCCGCGAGGGTGAGACCGAAGCGGGGCAGGACCTCGCCACCCGTGCGGTACGCGAACCGTACGTCGTCGAACACGACCTCACGGCCCGGGAGTTCGGAGGCCGCCGCCGGCAGCTCCTTCGGCTCGGCGGGCTCGGGGACCGACGGGACCTGGGCCAGCAGGCCCGCGATCTTCTCCAGCGAGGCCGCCGCCGACTGGTACGAGTTCAGGAACATGCCGAGCCGGTCGATCGGGTCGTACAGCCGCCGCAGATACAGCACCGAGGCCGCCAGCACACCCAACGCGAGCGACTCCGACGCCACCCGGTACGCGCCCCACAGCACGATCGCCGCGACCGTGACATTGGCGACCACCCGGGAGCAGACCACATAGCGGGCCATCTCCAGGATCGCGTCGCCGTTCTTGCGCTCGTGATGCCGGTTCAGGGCGCTGAACTCGGCGTCGTTCGCGGCCTCCCGGCGGAACGCCCGCACCGGACGGATGCCGTTCATCGTCTCCGCGAACTTCACGATCACCGCGGCGATCGCGCTCGACCGGGCCGTGTAGACGCTCGCCGCCCGCCGCCGGTACGACCGCACGAACCCGTACAGCGGCACGAACGACGCCACCGCCGCCGCGCCCAGCCCCAGGTCCAGCCAGAGCAGCATCGCCGAGATGTAGACGAAGGCGAGGATCACCCCGATGAGCTCCTGCAAGCCCTCGTCGAGCAGTTCGCGCAGCGACTCGACGTCCGTGGTGGAGCGGGAGATCAACCGGCCCGAGGTGTACCGCTCGTGGAAGTCGATGCTCAGCGCCTGCGCGTGCCGGAAGATCCGGCCGCGCAGCTCCAGCAGCACATCCTGGTTCACCCGCGCGGACGCCCCGATGAACGCGAACTGCAGCCCGCCGGCCGCCAGCGCGCACACCAGATACCCGACCCCCACCGCGATCAACGGCCCGTGCCGGCCGTCCCGCAGCGCCGGTACGGCACTGTCGATGGCGTACGCCACCAGCAGCGGGCCCGCCTGCACGGCCGCCTGCTGGAGCAGGAGCAGCACGCTCGCCATGATCACGCGGGCCCGCATCGGCGCGAGCAGGGAGCGCAGCAGGGCGAGGGTGGCGCCCGGGGGAGTGGGGAGGTCGTCGTGGTCGAAGGGGTCGACGCCGGGCGCCTTCTCCGAGAGCGTCGCCCGGCCCTGGCCCTTGTCCTTGCCCTCGTCCTCGTCCCTGTCCTTGTTCGGCGCGGCGGTCGTGGGCGCCGTCATCGCTGGTCTCCCTCGGTCCCGGACATCAGATGGGCGTACTCCGTGTTCGTGCGCAGCAGTTCCTGGTGGGTGCCCACCGCCGTGACCCGGCCGCCGGAGAGCAGCGCCACGCGGTCGGCGAGCAGCACGGTCGACGGGCGGTGCGCCACGATCAGCGCGGTCGTCTCCGCCAGCACGCGGCGCAGCGCGGCCTCCACCGCGGCCTCCGTGTGCACGTCCAGCGCGGACAGCGGGTCGTCGAGGACCAGGAAGCGGGGTCTGCCGACCACCGCCCGCGCGAGCGCCAGTCGTTGCCGCTGGCCGCCGGAGAGGCTGAGGCCCTGCTCGCCGACCTGGGTGGCGGTGCCCAGGGGGAGCGCGTGCGCGAACTCGGCCTGGGCGATGGCCAGCGCGCGGTCCAGCTCGGGCGCGCCCGCGTCCGGCGCGGCGCCCATCAGGACGTTCTCGCCGACGGTCGCGGAGAAGAGGGTGGGCTCCTCGAAGGCCACGGCCACCTTCGCGCGCAGTTCCTCGCGGGACATCCCGGTGATGTCCTCGCCGTCCAGCGTGATCCGGCCGGACGTCACCTCGTGCAGGCGGGGGACGAGGGCGGTGAGGGTGGTCTTGCCGGAGCCGGTGGCGCCGACCAGGGCCATCGACTCGCCGGGGCGGATGTGCAGGTCGATGCGGGCGAGGGTGGGAGGCGTGTCGGGGGCGGCGTCGGGGTAGCGGAAGGTGACGTCGTGGAAGCGGAGGCCGCCCTCCGCCGACGCGAGCGCCGGAGCACCGGACCCCTTGGTCCCGCCGGACTCCGGCTTCTCGTCCATCACCTCGAAATACCGTTCCGTCGCCGTCGCCGCCTCCTGGCTCATCGCCAGCAGGAAGCCGATCGAGTCGACCGGCCAGCGCAGCGCGAGCGCGGTGGAGAGGAAGGCGACCAGCGTGCCCGCCGACAGCACCCCGTCCGCGACCCGCACCACACCCACCACCAGCGCCGCCCCGATCGCCAGCTCGGGCAGTGTGATGATGACGCCCCAGATCGCCGACAGCAGCCGGGCCTTGCGCAGCTCCGTCCCCCGCAGCGTCCGCGACAGCTCACGGAAGGCCCGCGCCTGACTGCGGTGCCGCCCGAACCCCTTGATGACGCGGATTCCGAGCACGCTCTCCTCGACGACCGTGGTGAGGTCGCCGACCTGGTCCTGGGCGAGGCGCGCGACCGCCGCGTACTTCCGCTCGAAGAGGACGCAGGTGACGATCACCGGGATCACGGGCCCCAGGATGACCAGCCCGAGCGTCCAGTCCTGGATCAGCATGATGATCACGCCGACCACGATGGTCACCGCGTTGACCAGCAGGAACGTCAGCGGGAACGCGAGGAACATCCGCAGCAGCATCAGATCCGTCGTACCGCGCGAGAGCAGCTGACCGGAGGCCCAGCGGTCGTGGAAGGCTACCGGCAGGCGTTGCAGATGCCGGTAGAGATCGGCGCGCATCGACGCCTCGACCCCGGCGAGGGGCCGCGCCACCAGCCAGCGCCGCAACCCGAACAGCAGCGCCTCGGCGAGCCCGAGCAGCAGCAGATACAGCGCCCCGAGCCATACTCCCGCCGGGTCCCGGTCGGCGACCGGCCCGTCCACCATCCACTTCAGGACGAGCGGGATGACCAGGCCCACGCACGAGGCGACGACCGCCACGAACGCGGCGACGGACAGCCGCGCCCGCACGGGCCGCACATACGGCCACAGCCGCAGCAGCGTACGTACGGCGGACCGCCCTCCGGCCCGGCCGGGCTCCTCGGCGGACTGGTCGGGTTCCTCGGCGGTTGCACGTGTCGTGGGCATCAGCAGCGAGCCTACGGATCGGCACTGACAACGCCCACCGAGTTTTGGCCGGACCGTGCTCGGTCGCGAGTCCTACGACCTGCGCGGGGCGCGGGGGCGTACGGGGAGTTCGGCGAGGTCGTAGCGGAGCATCAACCGATCGGCTGATGCCGGGTCGAGCGTGACGGCCGATGCGGTCACCCGTGTTCCGCCGGGATTCTCGACACATGCCCCACACATCGTCCACACCCGTCATCGAGGTCATGGACCTCCACAAGTCCTACGGCGGCCGGAACGTCGTCGACGGTGTCTCCTTCACCGTCGAGGAGGGCGAGATCTTCGGGATCCTCGGCCCGAACGGCGCCGGCAAGACCACCACCGTCGAATGCGTCGAGGGCCTGCGGGTGCCCGACACCGGCCGGGTCCGGGTCGCCGGACTCGACCCGGTCGCCGAGCACGAGGCCACCCGCCGGGTGCTCGGCGCCCAGCTCCAGGAGAGCGAACTGCAACCCTTCGGCTACGCGGTGGCCCTCGTCCTGGCCGTCCTGGTCGCCCTCGCCCTCGGCGCCGTGATCTCCGCGGTGTCCCGCACCACGAAGATCTCGGCGGCGATCGGCTCCGCCGTGTTCTTCCCGGCGATGTTCTGCGCGGGGGTGTGGATGCCGGTGCAGACCATGCCGGACGTCCTGGCCCGGTCCGTCGGCTACACCCCGTTCGGCGCGGCGGCCCAGGCCCTCAACGAGGCGGCGGCGGGCGACTGGCCCGGCTGGGACCACCTCGGTGTCCTCGCCGCCTGGACGGTGCTGCTCACGTTCGCCGCGTCGCGCTGGTTCCGCTGGGAATAGGCGCGAGGCGATGCGCAGCAGCGAGCCCATGGGGAGCCATCAGCCCGTGCGGGCCGTGCAGACTGGGGAGATGACCGCGGCACCCCCGCCCACGAGCCCCTCTCCGCCCGCGAACGCGAGGTCCTGACCCTCGTCGCCCGAGGCACCGCCAACCGTGAGATCGCCCGCGAACTCTTCATCAGCGAAGCCACGGTCAAGACCCACCTCACCCATCTCTACACCAAACTGGGCGCCAAGGACCGCGCGGCAGCGGTCGCGATCGCGTACGAGCGGGGCATCCTCGGCTAGCGCGTGGTCGGGTGCGGGCCCGGTGGGGAACTGTCAGTCCATCACCCGGAGCAGCAGCACGCACCGTGCCGGTACCGTCACCGAGGCCCCCGCCCGGTGCACCACCCCCGGCCCTTCCCCCTGTTCCTCCCGGGACGTGTCGACGACCACCTCGTAGCGGTCGGCCCATGGGGTGCCCGGGAGGGTGAAGTCGGTGGGGCGGTCGCCGGCGTGGAGGACGGTGAGGAAGCTGTCGTCGAGGATGGGCGTGCCGCGGGCGTCGCGGCCGGGGATGTCC
Organism: Streptomyces phaeolivaceus; assembly: GCF_009184865.1. Taxonomy (NCBI): domain Bacteria; kingdom Bacillati; phylum Actinomycetota; class Actinomycetes; order Kitasatosporales; family Streptomycetaceae; genus Streptomyces; species Streptomyces phaeolivaceus. The sequence continues at coordinate 7,408,728 of NZ_CP045096.1, forward strand.
CGCCCCGACAGATACATGCCCAGCGTCGCCGCCGGCGCGTACCAGTCCCGTTCGGTCATCTCCGTGCCGCGTGCCGTGAACCAGGCCAGGTCCCGCAGCCCGTCCGCCGAGTGCGCGCGGCCGGAGAAGAACGCCCGGCGGCGCAGGACCGGGTGGGTGTGGCGGAGCGCGATCAGCCGGGCCGTGAGGTCGAAGAGGCCCTTCCAGCCGGGGTCGTCCAGGAGGCTCCAGTCGACCCAGCTGATCTCGTTGTCCTGGCAGTACGCGTTGTTGTTGCCGCCCTGGGTGCGGCCCAGTTCGTCACCGGCGACCAGCATCGGCACACCCGTCGACAGCAGCAGCGTGGTCAGCAGGTTCCGCAACTGCCGCCGCCGCAGCGCCCGTACGCGCTCGTCGTCCGTCTCGCCCTCGGTGCCGCAGTTCCAGGACCGGTTGTCGTCCGAGCCGTCCCGGTTGCCCTCCCCGTTCGCCTCGTTGTGCTTGCGCTCGTACGACACGAGGTCCCGGAGCGTGAAACCGTCGTGCGCGGTGATGAAGTTGACCGAGGCGTACGGCCGTCGGCCGCCCCACGCGTACAGGTCGCTGGAGCCCGACAGGCGGTAGCCGAGGTCCCGTACGTCCGGCAGCGCGCCCCGCCAGAAGTCCCGGACGGCGCCCCGGTAGCGGTCGTTCCACTCCGTCCACAGGGGCGGGAAGGCGCCCACCTGGTAGCCGCCGGAGCCCACGTCCCACGGCTCGGCGATCAGCTTCACCCGGCGCAGCACCGGGTCCTGGGCGATGACCGCGAGGAACGGGGAGAGCATGTCGACGTCGTGCATCGAGCGGGCCAGCGCCGCCGCCAGGTCGAAGCGGAAGCCGTCCACGCCCATCTCCGTCACCCAGTAGCGGAGGGAGTCCGTGATCAGACGGAGGACGTGGGGCTGGACCACGTGCAGGGTGTTGCCGCAGCCCGTGTAGTCCGCGTACCGGCGGGCGTCGCTCTGCAGGCGGTAGTAGCCCCGGTTGTCGATACCGCGCAGGGAGAGGCTCGGGCCGCGCTCGTCCGCCTCGGCGGTGTGGTTGTAGACCACGTCGAGGACGACCTCGATGCCCGCCGCGTGCAGCGCCCGCACCATCCGCTTGAACTCGCCGACCTGCTGCCCGGCCGTCCCCGACGCCGCGTACGCCGCGTGCGGGGCGAAGTAGCCGATCGAGTTGTAGCCCCAGTAGTTGCGCATGCCCCGGCGCAGCAGATGGTCCTCGTGGGCGAACTGGTGCACCGGCAGCAGCTCCACCGCCGTCACCCCGAGCTTCACCAGGTGCTCGATCGCCGCCGGGTGCGCCAGACCGGCGTACGTGCCCCGCAGCTCCTCCGGGATGCCGGGATGGGTCATGGTGAATCCCCGTACGTGCAGCTCGTAGATGACCGAGTCCGCCCACGGGGTCTTCGGGCGGCGGTCGTCGGCCCAGTCGTCGTCATCGTGGACGACGACGCCCTTCGGGACGTACGGCGCCGAGTCCCGCTCGTCGCGCACGGTGTCCGCGACCTGCTGCTCGGGCCAGTCCCGGACATGCGCGTACACCTCCGGCGGCAGATCGAACTCGCCGTCCACGGCACGCGCGTACGGGTCGAGGAGCAGCTTCGCCGGGTTCCAGCGGGCGCCGGTCCACGGGTCCCAGCGGCCGTGCACCCGATAGCCGTACCGCTGCCCCGGCAGGACATCCGGCACGAAGCCGTGCCAGATCTCATGGGTCAGCTCGGAGAGCCGCAGCCGGGTCTCCTCGCCCGCCTCGGAGAACAGACACAGCTCGACCGCCTCCGCCCCGCCCGCCCACAGCGCGAAGTTGGTGCCCGCGACCCCGTCGGGGCCCACCCGGAACCGCGCGCCCAGCGGTGTGGACGCCCCCGGCCACACGGGCCTGGTCTCCGGCGCGGCCTCGCCCCGACGGCCGCCGTTCAGCACGGTCGCCGGACGCGCGGCCGGCACCCCACGCGTCCCCCGCACTTCCTCCTGCTCGGCTGCGCTCGACACCTCAGGCCTCCCGCGGCTCGGTGGGCGACGGGAAAGGGGAGCCGGCTGTCCCGTCACCGCTCCCCATCGCGTCGTCCTCCCAAGGGTTCTGCCCAGAGCACGCCTCGCACTCACGTTTCCCGGGGGCGTGCGCCGTCGTTGGGCCGCACGTGAACCACGCACAGACGCACGCGCGCCGCGCCGGGGCCGCCCTGGCCGCCGCGCTCACCTGGGCCGGCCTGCTGGCCGGGGCCGTCGGCTGCTCCGCCGGACCGCCGCTGACCAGCGGAAAGGCACCCGACGACACGATCTGGGTCACTCCGGAGGACGGCAGCAAGGGCGTGCGCCCGGAGCAGCGCTTCGAAGTACGGGTGCCCAGCGGGCGCCTGGAGTCCGTCAAGGTGGTGAAGTCGCAGGACGCTCAGGAGTCACCCGTACCGGGCCGGATGTCCGCCGACGGGCTGACCTGGCGCCCCACCGGCGCACCGAAGCTCGCGCTGGCCGCCCGGTACACCGTCGACGCGGTCGCCCTCGACGGCCACGGCCGCCGCTCGGCACGGCACGTCACCTTCACCACGCATGTCCCCGACGAGCGCTTCATCGCGTACGTCACGCCCGAGAACCGGGCCACCGTCGGCACCGGGATGATCGTCTCCCTGGAGTTCAACCGGCCGATCGAGAACCGGGCGGCCGTCGAACGCGCCGTCGAGGTGACCGCCGAGCCGGCCGTCGAGGTCCGCCCGCACTGGTTCGGCGACGAGCGTCTCGACTTCCGCCCGGAGACGTACTGGCGGCCCGGCACCCGGGTCACCGTCGGCCTGCGGCTGCGGGACGTCGAGGGCGCGGCCGGCGTCTACGGTCAGCAGCTCAGGACGTTCTCCTTCACCGTCGGCCGCCACCAGGTCAGCGTCGTCGACGCGGCGAGGCACACCATGCGCGTGGAACGCGCGGGCGGGGTGCTCGCCACCCTCCCCATCACCGCAGGGGCGCCCAAGACCACGACGTACAACGGGAAGATGGTCGTCACCGAGATGCTGGAGGTGACCCGGATGAACGGGGCCACCGTCGGCTTCAGAAAGGCGAACGGCAAGGGCGAGTACGACATCCCGGACGTCCCGCACGCCATGCGCCTCACCACCTCCGGCACCTTCCTGCACGGCAACTACTGGGCCCCGGACGCCTTCGGCCGGGCCAACGTCAGCCATGGCTGCGTCGGCCTGCGCGATGTGAAGGGCGGCGACTCCGGCACCCCCGCGGGCTGGTTCTTCGACCGCAGCCTCGTCGGGGACGTCGTCGAGGTGATCAACAGCGACGACAAGAAGGTCGCTCCCGACAACGGGCTCGGCGGATGGAACATGGGCTGGAAGGAATGGGAAGCGGGTGCCGCGGTGAAGTAGACCGGCAGGGCACCGACAGGGCACCGGCATCGGACCGCCTCACCGTGCGCGCGTGATCATTCAAGTTGGGACTGAACGGTGACATTCACCGAGGCCAAATCATCCCGATCATCTGGTTAATGTACGGGCGTACGCGCATGCTGCGCGTAAGGGGTGCGGGCCTGATCAGGCCGTGCGAGGGGAGAACAGAGAGTTGAACGGGCGACCGATATCGGGGGCGTCGGTTGGCGCGCGGACGCGGCGGCGCAAGGGGGCCCTGGCGATGCTGCCGGTCCTGATGCTGCTCGCCGTCACCGCGTGCGGTGGGGGCGGGGATTCGGACTCCGGCTCCGGCGGCGGCAAGGGGAAGGGCTCCGACAAGGCGGCCTCCGACAAGGCGGCGACCAAGGCCTCGGAGGCGGTGGTCTCCATCGCGCCGAAGAACGGCGCCGACTCCGTGGCCACCAGCGGCGCCCTGAAGGTGACCGCCGCCGAGGGCAAGCTGTCCGAGGTCACCGTCGAGAACGACAAGGGCGAGAAGATCGCCGGTGAGATAGCGAAGGACGGCGCCAGCTGGACGCCGTCCATCCACCTCAACTCGGCCACCGAGTACAAGGTGCACGCCGTCGCGAAGGACTCCGAGGGGCGCGAGGCGGCCGAGGACTCGTCCTTCACCACGCTGACCCCGAAGAACACCTTCGTCGGCATCTTCACCCCCGAGGACGGCTCGAAGGTCGGCGTCGGCATGCCGTTCTCGATCCGCTTCACCCGGGGCATCACCGCCCCCGAGGACGTCGAGAAGGCCATCACCATCAAGACCGAGCCGGCCGTCGACGTCGAGGGCCACTGGTTCGGCAACGACCGTCTCGACTTCCGCCCGGAGAAGTACTGGAAGGCCGGTACGAAGGTCACCGTCGACCTCAACCTCGACGGCGTCGAGGGCCGTGACGGTGTCTACGGCGAGCAGAGCAAGAAGGTCTCCTTCACCATCGGCCGCAGCCAGGTCTCCGTCGTGGACGTCAAGAAGCTCACGATGAAGGTCCAGCGCGACGGCAAGACCATCAAGACCATCCCGGTCACCACCGGTAAGCCCGGCATGGAGACCTGGAACGGCCAGATGGTCATCAGCGAGCGCCTCAACGTCACCCGCATGAACGGCGAGACCGTCGGCTACGGCGGTGAGTACGACATCAAGGACGTGCCGGACGCCATGCGGCTGACCAACTCCGGCACCTTCATCCACGGCAACTACTGGGGCGGCGACGCCTTCGGCAACTACAACGCCAGCCACGGCTGCATCGGCCTGCGCGACACCCGCGGCGGCTGGGACCGCAAGGCGCCCGGTGCCTGGTTCTTCGACAACTCGATGATCGGCGACGTGGTGGTCGTGAAGAACTCCAACGACCGGATCGTGGACCCGGACAACGGGTACAACGGCTGGAACATGGACTGGGACAAGTGGAAGGCGTAGGCGCTCCCGCTTGAGATGCTGATGTACGGACCCGGTGTGATGCACGGCACCGGGGCCGTTGCCGTTAGTCGCCGTTAACCTGCCTTCATGACCGTCCACCTCGAAGTATCCGAAGGCGTAGGCACCATCCGCCTGGACCGCCCCCCGATGAACGCCCTGGACATCGCCACCCAGGACCGCCTCAAGGAACTCGCCGAGGAGGCCGCGGACCGGGCCGACGTCCGCGCGGTCATCCTCTTCGGAGGAGACAAGGTGTTCGCGGCCGGCGCGGACATCAAGGAGATGCAGGACATGGACCACGCGGCGATGATCGCCCGTGCCCGCGCCCTTCAGGACTCCTTCAGCGCCGTCGCCCGTATCCCCAAGCCGGTCGTCGCGGCCGTCACCGGCTATGCGCTGGGCGGCGGTTGCGAGCTGGCGCTGTGCGCGGACTACCGGATCGCCGGGGAGAACGCGAAGCTCGGCCAGCCGGAGATCCTGCTCGGCGTGATCCCGGGCGCGGGCGGCACCCAGCGGCTGTCCCGTCTCGTCGGCCCCTCCAAGGCCAAGGACCTCATCTTCACCGGCCGTATGGTCAAGGCGGACGAGGCCCTCGCACTCGGCCTGGTGGACCGGGTGGTCCCCGCCGACGAGGTGTACTCCGCCGCGCACGAGTGGGCCGCGAGGCTGGCGCGAGGGCCGGCGATCGCGCTCCGCGCCGCCAAGGAGTCCATCGACGCGGGCCTGGAGACCGATCTGGAGACCGGCCTCGCGATCGAGAGGAACTGGTTCTCGGGTCTCTTCGCCACGGAGGACCGCGAACGCGGTATGCGCAGCTTCGTGGAAGAGGGTCCGGGCAAGGCGAAGTTCGTCTGACAGCTTCGCCGCGCGGCTCCCGAAATCCCGCCCACAAGTTCCGCTGATCGACTTGCAGTTGACGCGATGTATTACCCGCGTCCCTCGAAGGAGCGGTTTATCCGTGCCTTAAGGCAGCCTTAAGAGAGCCTTGCCCAAGGCTCTTGACGCTGACCGAAGTTCAGGGTGTTCGCGCAGGTCAGAGCGGCTGCCGCAGATGGCTTGCTGCCACTGGCATATGTCAACCGAAACCCCCGGAATGGTTGGTTCCGGGGGTTGTATTCCTGCGGAACGGCCCCGAAAGGGGCTCGGGGCGGCCATGATGGGGGCATGGCGGGGCTGGAGGGTATCGAACAGCCGCGGCGGCACGGGAGTGCGACCGCGGCGCGTTGGTCACCTGCGATCGAGGACGAACGGGCGCAGAAGGCACTGGAGTTGTTCGGCAACCCGACCGAGGCGGAGGTCCCGCTGCCGTCCCGTCCCGAGTCCGCGGCCACGGCCCGCCGGCTCGCCCAGGTCGTCGTCCTCCGCCAGTGGCGGCTGTCGCCGAAGATGACCGAGGACGCGGTCTTACTCGTCTCCGAACTCGTGGGCAACGCCGTGCGGCACACCGGCGCCCGCGTCTTCGGACTCCGTATGCGCCGCCGCCCGGGCTGGATCCGCGTCGAGGTCCGCGACCCCTCCCGGGGGCTGCCCTGCCTGATCCCGGTCCAGGAGACGGACATCAGCGGCCGGGGCCTGTTCCTGGTCGACAAGCTCTCCGACAGGTGGGGCGTCGATCTCCTGCCGCGAGGCAAGACGACCTGGTTCGAGATGAGGGTCGCGGACCGCTAGGTGTATTGCCCTGTGAGCTGAAGAACGTAGTGCCGGATATGTGGTGGCATCCTTTCCGGCAGGTTCCCGACAGCGGTGAGGCGCAGTTCCTGTCCTTCACCGACAACGAGTTCGCTCTCCACTCCCTCCCATGATCCGAGGAACACATGGGGTGGGGTCCTACCAGGCTCGTAAGCGGCCACCGTGACCTCTTCGATCGTGTCCGGGACGATGCCCGTCTCCTCCTTGATCTCCCGAAGGATCGTGTCCATCGGAGTCTCGCCCGGCTCCGAGCCACCTCCGGGAAGGGACCAGTGCCCTGGCCAACAGATGCCGGGCTTGTCGTCCCGAAGCTGAAGCAGCACCTCGCGGCGGCTGTTCACGATCACCGCAACGCATCCGGGTGTCTTCTTCGGGGCAGCAGCCACAGCGGTGGTTCCTCCGTGCTCACGAAACGACAACACCCCACCGTAATCCGTACCGGCGGGGGTGCTGTTCGTAGCCTCGCTACGACTCCAGGGCGACGTCCGCGTTCTCGCGGGCGGCACGCTCGTACCCGTACGCCAGGTATCGCTCCCAGTGGGCAGACGCATTCGGACAGATCCGGTCCAGTGCGACGAGCCCAGCCATGATCGTGGCGCATACCTCGTCGGACACGTCGGTCGCTGATGCGTTGGTGACACCGTCCGTGCCCCAGCCCCGCGAGCGCCGGTACTTCTCGACGGATTCACCGGCTTCTTCGGAGACCTTCGCCAGGAGCAGCAGAGTCTCCACCTCGGTGTCACCGGCCCGGAGGCGGCGTTCGTCACGGTCGCGCAGTGCACGGATACGCGTGAACAGGTCGGTGTTCTGGGGCTGGGGCATGTGAGTCTCCCTTTGTGTCGTCGGCGGCCCGCCCGGCGTGGTCAGGCCGTGGGGTGCTGTACAGGGCGGCCGAGTTGATGCACGGTCCAGCCGGCGGCCGTCCATACGGAGGTGTTGACGGCCGTACGTACGTCGACCAGGACTCGGCGGCGTACCACTCGGGCGGCTGTCGTGGGGAGGGCGGTGTCCTTGGTGAACTCGGGCCATTCGGTGGCCAGGACGACGATGTCGGCGCCGTCGAGCGCGGTGCGGATGTCCTCGGCGTAGCTGTATTCGGGATGGAGGTGCCGTGCGGCGGCGACCGATTCGGGGTCGTGGATGACGGTGCGGGCGGCCGAGGAGTGAAGGAGGCCGGCCAGGCGCAGGGCGGGGCTGTTGCGGACATCGCTGGTGCCCGCCTTGAAGGATGCGCCGAGGACGGCGATGGTCGCGGTGTCGAGCGGGCCGCCGTACGCCCTCTCGACCAGGTCATGGGCGGCGTCCATCCGAGCGTGGTTGACCTTCTCCACCGCTTTCAGCAGGTCTGCGGCGCCCGTGGCTCCGATCTCCCCGACGCGGTGGGTGAAGGCAGCGACGTCCTTGGGCAGGCAGCCCCCTCCGTAGCCGATGCCGGGCCGCATGCCGCCGTGGCCGATGCGGGGGTCGATGCCGATGCCGTGGGCCACGGTGGCGACATCGGCGCCGGTGATCTCGCAGACCTCCGCCATGGCGTTGATGTAACTGATCTTTGTGGACAGGAACGCGTTTGCCGCGCTCTTGAGGACTTCGGCGGTTGCCGGGTCGGTGACGATCAACTCGGCGTCTCCGCGAGCCAGGATCGGCGCGTACACCTCGCGTACGTTCTCCTCCGCAGCCGAGGAGGTCAGGCCCACGACGATGCGGTCGGGGTACAGGGAGTCCTCGACGGCGTGGCCCTCCCGCAGGAACTCGGGGTTCCAGACGAGGTCGACTCCGTCCGATCCGGCGTGCTCGGTGATGATCTCCTGGAGGCGGGCCACGGTGCCGACGGTGACGGTGCTCTTGCCGACGATGGTGGCGGGCCGCCGCAGTAGTGGTGCGAGGGCACGTACGGCTCCGACGACCTGGCCGACGTCGTAGCCCCGGCCGTCTGCCCGCAGCGGCGTTCCGACCGCGACGAAGTGGAGGTCGGCGAACTCGGCGGCCTCGCTCAGGCTGCTGGTGAACCGCAGGCGCCCTGCGGGGACGTGCCGGTCCAGCAGCTCGTCCAGGCCCTTCTCGTAGAAGTGGCTCCGGCCGCTCTGGAGCTTCTTGACCGTCTCCGGGTTGAGTTCGACCCCGATGACATCGTGACCGAGTTCGGCCAACGCGGCGGCGTGCGGAGCACCGAGGTGCCCGCAGCCGATCACCGAAACGCGCATTGCTGTCCCTTGGTGTGGGTGGTTGTCGTGGGGCGCACAAGGAGTGCGCCCCACGACGCTATCGCCCCTGGAAAAAGGGGAGTTGATCCTTGGCCACGGGCTGTTCAGAGGGTGATGCCGAGGCGGCTGCACAGTCCGGTCAGGGCGGGAACGGCCTCTGCCCGGACGACGATGTCGCCTTCCCGTGCTCCTTCAATGGGGTACTCCTTGAAGGTGCCGTTCTCCATCAGACCCTCGGGGTCCACGTAGAAGATCCGCATGCCCCTCTCCCGCGCTCGGGCCTGTACCTCCCGCCGGTCGGCGTGCAGACCGATGACGAGCAGGGCCTTCGCCTCGTCGAGCAGGGGTACGGGCGGGATCTTCTGGTCGTAACGGCGGACGAAGACCTCCGGCAGTCCGGCGCGTGCCGACAGCGTGTCGAAGTTGTGGGTGATGGCAGGGCCGACCATGAGCCCGGCGTCGCGAAGTGCCTTGAGGGCCCGGTGCGCGGGGGTCGGCTCGGCCAGGAAGCACGCGGCGAACATCCGCGTGAAGTGCTCGGCCTTGGTCAAGGGGGCAAGAAGCATCTCCTGGACGAGTGTGTCGGCCTCTGGACTGAGGGTGAAGGCATGGGACTGGGTGAGCGCGTTGTCGCGCCGGTCGGTGACCCGGTACACCTCATGGAGATGGTGCAGGGGCGGGACACCGGCCTCGATGCTGGTGCCGCAGCCGACTTCCACCTGGAAGGGAAGGAAGTCGAGGATGCCCGTCAGGTCCTCGGCGTACGCAGGGTTGCCCCGTTGTTCCTTGACTCGGATGCCGCCGGCGAGGACGTCCCAGGGGAGTTGGCGCATAGGCCGGGGCGGGGTGAGGTAGCACTCGGAGGCGAACCGTACGTCCAGGGAACGGAAGCCGTCGGGCGTGGGCCGGTCGGCGCGCTCGTCCTGGGGATGGGCGTCGTACTCTGCGGCGACGACGGCCAGGTCGCCACGGTGCCATCCGCCCGCTGCGCTCTCTTTCCACCTGCCCTCGGCGATCCAGCCCTGGAACTGCTTGATGTAGGCGCGGATCTCGTCGGCCGGTGCGGTGTACGACACGTACAGGTACAGCTCTGCCAGGACCAGCCGGGGTACGGGGAACGTGTAGTCGAGGTCGTAGTCGTAGCGGTAGTGCACGATGCGGCGGCGGCCGGTGGAGTCATGGCTCCATCCGGACTGCTCGGCGTTGGCCGGGTCCTGAGTGCGGCGCCATACGCCTTCCTCGACGCTGCGGGGCCGCTCGTGCCCCGTACCGGCGAAGTACTTGTTCCACGTCCGTACCTGCGTGTCGTTCAGCTGCTCGATGACCGGGTGGGGCAAGTACAAGGGCGAGACCATGAGAGTTCTCCTTCACGGATGGTGCTGTGTGGGGTGAGAAGACGTTCCGGGGCCGGCCCAGGCGGAACGTGGCGTGAGCGGTGGGCGTCCTCGTGCGCGACCGTTGGCATCTCCGCTGCCTGCGCCCGTCTGCGCACGGCGAACGTCAGGAACTGGTGGACGGTGTCCGGGTCGGCGAGGGCACCAGGAACTCTTACCGGAACGCACCAGTACGAGCGCTCCGCGTCCGGATCGATCGCCTCGGGCCGTGGCACACCCACGTAGGAGCCCATGCCCAAGAACTCGATGTCCGAGCCGTGGCGCGGTCCGGTGCTTCTCCACTCCGGACGCCGTCTGGCGCTCGACGGCACGAGGACGTAGTACCACCGGGCGTGCCTGTCCATGAACACGGGGTGGTTTTGCAACGCCTCGGAGAGGAAGGCGTCCACATCCCGAGTGATGTTCGTGTCGGCAGCCGCGTACACCAAGGTGGTGGAGATCCGGACGGTGCTGAGGAGGCCACCGCATCCGATGAGCGCCAGCCCTCCATGTGCCCACTGCTCTCGGGCTTTCTCCGGCTCGAACGCCGCGGCCAAGAGCCACGATCGGACGTGGGCTGAGAGGTCGCGATCGTTGCTGGGCTCTGGCTCGGCGGGGGCGAGTACCGCTGGAGGGCTGGTTGGTCCCGCGTCTTCGGTGTGGGGCATCAAGGGACTCCCTGGTCCACGGTGGTGCTCTTTCCGGGTACTCAGACAACCGCCACACCACTGCTGTTGGGGATGCCGTTTGGACTGGGCGTCGCTCGCGAAGCGCCTGCCGTTTTGGCGTTCTCTTTACCCTTGGTCCAGATGCCCCGCTCTAACGTTCAGTCATGTCGGGAACACGGAACGAAGCGCTCGCATCGTGGATGCAGAGGCACGGAGTGCTTGTCAGGGAGCTGATGTCCCTGGTCAATAAGGCGATTGAAGATTTGACCGGCTGTTATGGGAAGGTCAACGAAAGGCACATCTTCAAGCTGCTGAGCGGCGAACACCGCTCTCCCAACGGTCAGTTGCGGACGGCACTTGAGAACATCACGGGTCTGCCAGCTGCGGAGTTAGGCTTTGTTTCTCGGGGGAGGAAGAACGCAGACTCCTGCCCCACACCCGAGGATGACCCCTTGTATCGCCGCACTTTCCTTGCCGCGGCCGCCGCCGCTGGAGCCTCACTGACCGCGCCGTCCGCCGTGCGACGCCGACTCGGCTCTGCCGATGTCGACCGTATGAATGCCAAGCTGGCGGCCGTGGTCAGCATGGACGACAAGTACGGAGGAACGCGGGAACTCCAACAGCACGCGGCGCAGCTCGCCGAAGAGACCGCGCAACTGCAGAACACCCACATGGCGTCGGCGCGCATTCGGTCGGAGTTGTATGGCGTCGCAGCCGCATTCACGGCGAGCGCCATGTGGGCGGCCATCGACGGCCGAAGGCTCACCGAGGCAGAGCCCTATCTCAACCGGGCGGTCACGCTCGCCGGTCTGGCCAAGAACAGGCAGGTACTTTTCCGCGTGTGGGGCCACGCCGGGATCATGTATCGCCACCTCGGTCGACCCGCCGACGCCCTCGCGGCAGCCGAGGCAGCCCGCGCGACGTCCATCACCCGAAGCGACCCGCTGTATGCCTCGCTCGCGACGGCCCGACTCGCCACCTATCACGCCGACATGGGAGACGACCGCAGCGCTCTTCGTGCCATCGGTCTCGCACAAGCAGGCTACGACCGTGCCGATCAGGCGAGACACCGCCCGCCGTGGATGGCCTTCTACGACCAGGCCGAACTGGACAGCCTCGCCACCTTCGCCTACCTGCGGCTTGGCAGGTGGGAGGATGCCGAGCGCCACGCTCACCGGAGCCTCGCGGGCCTGCGGCCCGACCTCGCACGCAACCGCGCACTGACGCACGCGAACCTCGCCTTGGCCCAACTCGGCCAAGGCGACATCGAGCCGGCCGTCGCCACTGCCCAGAACGTCCCCGCCGCGATGACTGTGAACGGCCGTGTGAGCATGCTTTTGACGGACTTCACCACCCGACTTGTGACCGTAGCGCCGCGCAGTGCCGAGACCGCTGCGTGGCTTGAGTACCGGAGGACAGCCACGTGAGCGGCACGATCACCTATCGCAGGACCCGCGATGTCGCCGAAGTACGGCAGCTCATCCTCGATATTCATGTAGAGGTGCGCGGGGAATTCGGGCTGATGGACCGGCCCTTCTACCAGCTCGACCGGTTCGACGAGCGGTTGTCGGCGTATTCTTCCCGCCCTGGTTGGGAGGCCGTCGTCGCCCACCACGGTGAGGAACCGGTCGGGTACGTCTTTGCCGTACCGCTCGGTGAGAACACCGCATGGTGGACAGCGGAACAGGAACCGCTGCCCGACGGGTACGTGAAGGAAGACGGTCGGCGAACCCTCGCACTCAACGAGATCCTCGTACGCCGACGGTGGCGCGGCGCACACGGCCAAGGCACGGCTGGAGCTCTGCACGAGGAGTTGCTGTCGCGACGTCAGGAACAACGCGTCACTCTGCTGGTCAACCCTGCTCTGTCCGAAGGCCGCCTCAAGGCTGTCTACGAGTCCTGGGGGTACAAGCAGGTCGGCTGTCAACAACCGTTCGACGACTCGCCGGAATTCGCCACGATGGTTCGGGATCCTTTGCGTCGGCCGACAGCCTCTCCGAAATGATGTCTTCGGCGGCATCAGCCCATCCGGCGCGGATCTCCGTCAAACGGGCCAATCGCCGAAGATTCCCGTTCCGCTCTCTATAACTGTGCGCGTGACGACGCCCCCCAATCTCAGCCCGCGCGCTCCGAAACAGCGCACCCACACGCAGCACAACCTCGTGCAGCGCACGATCCTCGCCGCCGCCGTCCTCGCCGCCGTGGCCGCGTGCGGCTCCGAGAGCCGGACCGACGAACAGAAGCAGCGGATCCGGGCCGACCGGGCCGCCGCCGAGGCCGAAGCCGCCGAGCGCAAGAAGAAACAGCGGACCGCGATCCGGGGACTGCACGGCATGCCGCCCGTGCTCGACCCCGAGGACGTCTACGCCGCCGACCGCCCGAACCGCCTCTCCCCGGTGGTCAAGGACTTCCCGTCCCGGGTCTACGTCCCCAACAGCGAGTCCGACACCGTCACCGTCATCGACCCCAAGACGTACGAGATCGTCGAGACGATCCCGGTGGGCCGCCAGCCCCAGCACGTCGTGCCCTCCTGGGACCTGAAGACCCTCTGGGTCAACAACAACCGGGGCCACACCCTCACCCCCATCGACCCGAGGACGGGGAAGGCCGGCAAGCCGGTCGAGGTGCACGACCCGTACAACCTGTACTTCACCCCGAACGGCAGGTACGCCGTCGTCATGGCCTCCCTCGACCGCGAACTCGTCTTCCGCGACCCGCACACCATGAAGCGGGTCAAGACCGAGCCGGTCACCTGCTACGGCGTCAACCACGCCGACTTCTCGATCGACGGCAAGTACTTCATCGTGTCGTGCGAGTTCAGCGGTGAGCTGCTGAAGGTCGACACCGAGAAGATGAAGGTGATCGGACAGCGGAAACTGCCGTTCGAGGGGGCCATGCCGCAGGACGTGAAGATCTCCCCGGACGGCAAGCGGTTCTACATCGCCGACATGATGGCCGACGGCATGTGGGTCCTGGACGGCGACACCTTCGAGGAACCGAAGCTGCTGCCCACCGGCAAGGGCACCCACGGCCTGTACGTCGGCCGCGACTCCCGCGAGATGTACGTCTCCAACCGCGGCGAGGGCACGGTGTCGGTCTTCGACTTCACCGAGAACAAGCTGACCAAGAAGTGGCACCTCCCCGACGGCGGCAGCCCCGACATGGGCGGCGTCTCCGCCGACGGCAAGGTCCTGTGGCTCTCCGGCCGCTACGACTCCGAGGTGTACGCCATCGACACCCGCACCGGGGAACAGCTCGCCCGCATCCCCGTCGGCAGCGGCCCCCACGGCCTCGCCGTCTACCCGCAGCCCGGCCGCTACTCCCTCGGCCACACGGGCATCTTCCGATGACCCATCACGCCGGCGGCAACCGGACATGACAACCGCACGGGCTGACACGCCGCCATACGAGTGACGGTCCCCGGCCCGGCGCCGCGCAGCCGAGATCGTGCCGAGCATGATCACTTCTCGTGTGCGGCGCCGGGCCGCCGCCGTCGTCCTGTCCCTCTCCGCCGTCCTCGCGACCTCCGCCGCGACCGCCCCGGCCCAGACCCCCGCCACACCACCGACCAAGGCCGCCGCCACGGCCGTCGCGGGGGCCGCCGCCCCCGCCTGCCCCCAGTTCGAGGACCCGGTCCACGCCGCCGCCGACCGCCGCGTGGACGTCGACCGCATCACCCCCGACCCGGTCTGGCGCACCACCTGCGGCACGCTGTACCGCAGCGACAGCCGGGGCCCGGCCGTCGTCTTCGCACAGGGCTTCCTCCCCAGGGACGTCATCGACGGCCAGTACGACATCGAGAGCTACGTCCTGGTCAACCAGCCCTCGCCGTACGTCTCCACGACCTACGACCACGACCTGTACAAGACCTGGTACAAGTCCGGCTACAACTACTACATCGACGCCCCCGGCGGCGTGGACGTCAACAGGACCATCGGCGACCAGCACAAGTGGGCCGACCAGGTCGAGGTCGCCTTCCCCGGCGGCATCAGGACGGAGTTCGTCATCGGCGTCTGTCCGGTCGACAAGAAGACCAAGACGGAGAAGATGAGCGAGTGCGAGAGCAACCCCCACTACCGGCCCTGGCACTGACGCCGGGCACGCTCATCGCGCCGGTCGGGCGCTGAGCAGTATCTCCGAACCCACCGGCCGGTAGCCCGCCGACTGGAACGCCCGCACGCTGCGGGCGTTCCCCGGCGCGATCTGCGCCCACAGCGGCTCGTCGGCGAGATGCCGCGCGGCGGCCACCAGCGCCCGGCCCAGCCCCCGCTGCCGCAGACCCTCGTCCACCTCGACCGACACCTCCAGCCGCCCGGCGATACCCCGGCCCGTCGTCAGCACACCCCCGTCCGCCGCCCAGACGCGTACGTCGTCGCGCCGGTGCCGCGCGTACGCGACCCGGGGGTGCCCCGGGTCCTCGATCTCCCGCAGCGGCAGCGGGGGTTCGCCCGGCAGGGGCGCGGCGACCAGCATCGCGTCGACGGTCTCGGCCGTACGGCCGGTCCGCTCCATGAAGGCCGCGAGGAACCGCGGGTTCATGCTCGCCGAGAGCGCGTCGCACTCGGCCGCCGCCAGCGTCTCGTGCACCCACTCGGGATCCTCGTCCGTGAAGACGACGGAGTGGGCGGTGAAACACAGGACGCCCGCGTCCCGGGGCGAGTGCTGGGCGACGACGGTCGTACGGCCGTCCGCCGGCGGGAAGACCCCCAGAGCCGCCGCGTCCAGAACATCCCGCAAGCTCTTCATCGCCGCCGTACTCCTTGAGTCGCCACCCACTGGAAGGCCCACACTCGCAGACATGATCGAGAGTCGAGGAGTTCGCGTCGGTGGTCGCCGCACCGCGTGCTCGGGTGGCCGGTTAATCTGACCTGCGTCAGTAGGACTGTCGGCAGGACTGCCCGGACGGGCAGGGCACCAAGAAGGGGCGGATCGGTGGCGGACATCGAGGCAGCGCGCAAGGAGTTCCAGCGGATCGACGCGGACGGGGACGGATTCATCACCGCCGCCGAGTTCAAGACCGCCCTGGCCCAGGAGGGCGACTGGAACGTCACCGAGTCCGTGGCGGAGGTCATCATCCGCACCCGCGACCTCAACGGCGACAAGCTTCTGTCGTTCGACGAGTTCTGGGCGCACCTGAACAAGTGAGCCGCAAGTGAACGGGGCGCCCCACCGCACTGAGCGGTGGGGCGCCGACCACGATCATGCGTGCTGTCCAGGACGGCGAAGCGACTCCGGGCAGAGCTGGGCACGTCAGTGGACGACTAGGCAGTCAGGTGCCTTCGGCTCAATCGAGGAGCCTTGGTCGGGGGCGCGGACGTCGGCCCCGGGAGGCGCACAGGTCGTCGGACCGTGTGCCTGCCTCCCGGGGCCGACGGGTGGTCGCCCGGGTCAGCTGTTGCTGCTGGAGCGGCCGAAGAACTCGATCTCGGCTATCGCCACCTGCTTCTTGTCGTCGGCGCCGTAGGAGGAGCGGATGGTGAAGCGGACGGTCTCGGCGCTGCCGACGCGGAACTTGCGGCTCTGGCCGCCGACGGTCTGGTCGAGGGTGATCATCTTGGTGGACTTGGTGCCGTCGGCGGCGGTGATCGTCGCCTCGATGCGGTGCGGGCGGGCCGACTCCGTGCGCTGGTCCGGCTTCTTCGAGACACCCGGTGTGATGACCACGTCCAGCAGCCGGACGGGCTGCTCGAAGCGGGCCTCGATCCACTCGCCCTCGCCGGACTGGGTGACACCCGGCCCCCACCACGTGTTGTTGTACGTGTCGAAGGCCAGATCCGGCTTGTGGCCGGGGAAGGAGCGGGACGCCTTGTAGGTGTCCGGGTTGACCGACGCGCGCTTGGAGAAGTGGTCGCGGGCCGCCTGGTAGCCGTCGTCCGCCTGGAACGCGAGGGTGACGATCAGGGTGAGGACGACGGCCGCGACCACCCAGTTCAGGATCGCGCCGAAGCCCCGGCGCAGCCGCGGACGGTCGCCCGCCCACGGGGTCTCCGTGTCACGGCCGTTCAGCAGTCGGCGCCACCACGGCAGCCGCCCCGGAGCCTCCGTACGGCCGGCCATCGGCATCGCGCAGCGCGCGCAGAAGTGCCGGTCCGGCCGGGTCGGGGTCCCGCACCACGGGCAGGGCACACCGCCCTCCGTGCCGAACTCCGGTCCGGGGGTACGGACCTGGGGGCGCTGCACGTCGGGGCGGCCCGGCAGCACGGGTGCGACGGCCGGCTCCGCCGGGGCACGCGGCTCGGGGTCGGCGACCGGGACGAGCAGCGACCTGGCCCGGTCGGCGGCGGAGGGGCCCGGGTCGGGGTCGGCGGAGGTCGGGAGGGGGGTGGTCGGGGCCTCGTCGTCGTGCGGGGGGTGGGGCGCGGGGCCCGGGTCGGCGGGGGGCGCCGGGGCCTGCGTCCGGGGCTCGGCCGGGGGAGCCGCCGTCGGCGCGCCGCCCGTGGGGGCCGGTTCGGGGGCGGGGGGCGCGTCCGTCCGTACCGTCGCGGCGGTCTCCGGGGTGCGGACGTCGGTGGCCGCTCCCGTGCCGGCGCCCGGGAGGGCGAAGGTGTCCCAGCCGGGCTCACCGGCGGCCGGCGCGCGTCCGGCGGAGGCACCGGTGGGCGCGGGTGCGGGCGTCGGAGCCGGGTCGGCCGTGCGCGCGGTGTCGGCCGGGGCCTCGCCCGTGGCGCCGCCCGCGGTCGCTCGGGCCGGGGTTCCGGACCAGCCGAGCACCGCGCCGCAGGCGTCGCAGAAGGACTGGCCGGGCTCCCCGCGGGTTCCGCATTCGGCGCAGCTCTGGGCCTGGCCGGTGCCGGGGGTCGGGCTGGTCATCTCTCGGGGATCCTTTCGGCGGCGGTCACCTGGACCGTGTAGGGCATATGGGCGGGGCGGGCGGCGGCCACGAGGCTGTCCAGCCGGTGTTCGTCCGCCGCGGTGGGGTGGGGCAGGCTCAGGGCCACGTGGAGGCGTGGACGGCGTTCGCCGGGGACCGGGCCGAGGGGGCGGGCGTCCCAGGTGGCGGCCCCGCTCTCGGTGATCTCCGGGGTCACGCCGAAGACGAGGCGCACCGCCTCGGACAGGCCGCGGCGGGTGCCGCGTACCCGGTGCAGATACGCGGCGGCGGCGACGGCCGCGCGCAGCCGGGGCTCCGGTTCCGTGCCGTCGGTCTCGGCGCCGACCCAGCCGGCGAGCCACTGGGTGAAGTCGACGGGGGCGAGGGACGGGGTGAAGTAGGAGTCCAGGCAGTCGAGTACGGAGAGGATCGGGGCGAGTATGTCGTCCAGGCCGCCGACGAAGCGTTGGGCGAGGTCGTCGTCGGCGAACACGGCGGGGAGCATGGTGCCGATGGGGGTGGAGGAGCCGAGGCCGTCTATGGAGCCCCTCATGACGCGCCGCCCAGTAGCTCGGGGGGTGCTGTCGTGTGGCGGCTGCGGGTTCGTCGTGGCTGGTCGCGCAGTTCCCCGCGCCCCTTACGGGGCCCGGGCCTCACTGCTTGTCCCCGATCACTCGGACCCGGTGGTCGAAGGAGAAGACCAGGGACGGGGGAGAGAGGTCGATGCGGTTGGTGGGGTCGCCTCGTTTGCCGGTGAGGGGGTCGGCGGGGTGGAGTTGGACGTCGTCGACGAGTTCGACGCCGGGGACGCGCTGGAGGACGGCGAAGACCTCGCCGGACTGGACGGGGCGGCCGAAGGGCCAGCCGCGGCCGTCGGCGCCGCCGGTCAGCGGATCGAGGTGGCGGTAGAGCGCGTCGTGGGCCTGGCGGCGGACCCGGTCGGTGTCGGTGCCCCGGAAGGCGTGCAGGGTCGCGACCACCGTGATGCCCTGGTAGAAGGGCGGGCCGACCGCCAACCGCGTGCCGATCAGACGGCGTTCGTCGAGGTGGCGGGTGATACGGCGCAACAGGGCGTCGCCGGGGACGAGTTGCTCGAAGCGGAGCCTGCCGCCGGGGTCCGGGACGGCCTGGGGGACGACCAGGACCCGTACCGCGTACGCGCCGTGCTCGCCCTCCTCGCCCTCCAGACAGGTGATCCGGGCGGTCTCGGGGGCCGCGCGCCGGGCCAGTTCCTCGTAGTCGCGCAGGGTCACGGCACGCTCCTGGGCGCGCAGGGTGATCGGCGCCCGGACCTTCGCCTCCTCCACGGTCTCCGCGTCGACCCCGCCGCGCGCGGCCTCACGGTTGACGACCTCGGAGACGTACGGCACGGAGGTGCGCAGCACCCGGATCGCGCCCCGGGCGACATTGCCGGCCCGGCCACCGCCGGTGCGGTAGCGCACGGCGCGGATCACGGAGCCCTTGGGCGCGACGGCCCCGTACTCGCGCAGGGTGCCGTCGGGCTCCCGTACCGCCGGGCCGAAGGCGATCTCGCCGGTGGCCGGGTCGAGGGTGATGTGCCGGTCGTAGGAGGTGGACGCGGAGAAGGACGGGACGACGTCCCAGTCGGTCCAGCCGTCGTGCTCGGCGGTCTGCAGGAGGACGGGCGGGGTGTCGCCGACCACCGGGTAGTGGGCGAGGCGCAGCCGCTGGCCGGGCAGGCCGGTGGACTCGCCGAGCGCCTCGTCGTACACGGTCTCGGCGTGCACGACGGTGGTGGTGCCGCCGACGGTGAAGGCCTCGGCGGCGCGCACGGTCGGCGAGGTGGTGTAGAAGGGCTGGTTGGGGAGGGGTTCGGTGACCCGGCAGCGCAGCCAGCCGGCCTCCTGGCCGCCGGTGCGGGACAGGGTGTGCGCGCCGGGCATGTGCAGGATCACCTCGCCCGGACGGTTCAGACCGCCCGTGCCGTCACGGTCGATCTCGCACTCCGTCCAGCCGTCCTCGGTCCACGCCTCCCAGACCAGCGGCGGCTGCCGCGGGTCCACGCCGACGCCGTCGACGACGCTGTCCAGTTCCAGCGCGATCGCGCAGTACGGGACGGCGGCGGTCAGCCCGAACAGCATGCAGTCGCCGGGGCGCGGGGACTCGGCGAAGCACATCAGGTCCTTGCCCTCGGCGAGGTCGGCCGTCCGGTCGGCGCCCGGCTCACCGGGCCGCTGGGTGACCAGATACCGCAACTCGCAAGGGACGACGTTCAGTTCGCGCTCGGTGGCGAAGACGACCGCCTCCTCGCTCTCGGTGCGCACGGTGGCGACCTCGGTGCCCACGGGCAGCGGCACCGGCTCCTCCTGCGGCGCCGACAGCCAGAAGGTCACATCGGTGCGGGCGGCCGAGGGCGGGAACAGGGTGATGCCCACCAGGTCCAGGAACGCCAGATGGTTCTTCTCCGGCACCCGGTTGAGCCGGTAGACGATCTGGTCGGCCATGTGGGCGACCGTCTCCACCAGGGTGACGCCGGGGTCGGAGACGTTGTGGTCGGTCCACTCCGGGGCCCGCTGCTGGATATAGCGCTTGGCGTCGTCGACGAACTGCTGGAAACGGCGGTCGTCGAGGTTCGGGGAGGGCAGGGCCATCAGCGGTCGCTTTCCGGACGGTCGGGAGAATCGGGACGGTCGGAGCCCTCGGGGGCCAGGTCCGGCTCGTCGTGGGACGGGATGACGTAGAACGGGAAGACCAGGCTGCGCGGGTTGTTGGTGCCCCGGATCGAGTACTGCACATCGATGAAGAGGACGCCCTGGTCGGCACCGGCCGTCACCTCGACGTCGGCCACCTCGATCCGGGGCTCCCAGCGGTCGAGGCTCGTGTACACCTCGTGCTGGATACGGCCGGCGGTGGCCTCGTTGACCGGCGCGAACACCAGGTCGTGGATGGCGCAGCCGAACTCGGGGCGCATCGGCCGCTCGCCCGGCGCGGTCGCCAGGATGAGCCGGATGGCCTCCTCGACCTCGCGCTCCCCGCTGACCAGGGCGATGCCCCCGGTGGGCCCGATCCGCAGCGGGAACGCCCAGCCGGATCCGACGAACTGTTCGGCCATCAGAGGGCCACCCTTCCTTTCTGAGTCTCATCCGATTCGAACCTCGTCCGAACCTCATCCGATCGGATGCTCGTATCCGAAGCTCATCCGAACGGGTACTTGATCGTGTTGACGGAGAACACACCCATCAGCTCGACCTTGACGCCCTTGAGGTTCAGCAGGGCGGCGGCGCTGATCTGCACGGTGCCGACCGCGCTGAGCGTCGCCATGCCGGCCGCGCTGAGGTTGAGGGCGCCCGCCGCGGAGACGTTGACCGCGCCGGCCGATCGGAGGCTGACGATGCCCCCGCCCTGGATGTTGAGCGGGCCGCCGCTCCTGAGGGACAGGGTCCGGCCCGCCGTCAGGGACAGATCCGTACCGGCCTTCACGGACACCGAGGTGCCGCCCGTGATGGAGACCGCGCCCTTGCTGTCCACGGTGATCTCGGTCTTCGTCCGGTCCAGGTGGACGGTCAGCCGGTTGTTGCCGGTGGCGAGGCGCACGCCCTGCATGCGCGGGCCGGTCTGCTGGCTGAGCAGGTCGACCCGGTTGCCCTCCCGGTCGGACAGGGTGTGCAGGATCGCCTTCTTCTTGACCGGGTCGTGCAGCCACATGTCCTTCACCGGGGTCGGCTTGTCCACGCCGTTGTAGAGACCGCCGATGACGAACGGATGGTCGAGCGCGCCCCGGTCGAAGCCGACCAGCACCTCGTCGCCGACGTCCAGCGGGAAGATCCCGCCGCCGCCCTTGCCGCCCATCTGCACGGTCCGCGTCCAGTCGCTGACGTAGGTGTCGTCCAGCCACGGGAACTGGAGCTTCACCCGCCCCTGCTTCAGCGGGTCCTGGACATCGGTGACCAGGGCGTTGGCGACGCTGGGCAGCCGAGGCGACGCCGAACCGCCCCCCGAGGACAGACCGAACAGCGAGCGCCACTGCCGGCCGCTGACGGTCACCCAGGTCTCGTAGTGGCTGCCGTCGCCGAAGGTGTGCCGTACGGACGTGCAGGTGTACTTGCCCTCGAACGGGGCGCCCACGTCGGAGAGCGTGATCGGCACCCCGGGGCGCAGCAGCGGGTTGCCGCGCACCATGACCTCCAGCTCGGCGAAGGAGGAGGTGATGTCGTCGGCCAGCGAACCGGCCGCGTGTGTGACCTCGCTCTGCAGGTCGTACGGGGTGTCGGTCTCGACCAGCTTGGCGGCCTTGAACGGGTTGGCGGCCTTCTGCGGGGTGGTGCCGATCGCGATACCGGGGTTGGCGCTCGCCCTCGTCGTCGCGGTGAGCTTCTTCTTCGTCGTGACGTTCCAGCCGCGCGCCTCGACCTTGTCGACCTGGTCGGCGGCGGTGACGGCGGCCCGGCAGCGCAGGATGTCCACGCCGGCCTTCAGCTCGTAGGGGCTCTTCTGCCCGGGAGGGCTGGGCGCCGCCGCGCCGGACGCCGGCTTCGGCTTGACGAACTGGAACTTCCCCTTGGCGTCCAGCGACATCACCATCTCGTTCTCGTCGGCGAGCCGCGCGAGGAAGTCCCAGTCCGTCACATTGGACTGGCTGATGAAGTCGTAGACGGTCTTGGTGGACTGCACCTGTCCCACCGGGACGCCGTTCATCCCGGCCAGCTTGCGGGCGATGTCGGCGGCCGTCTGATTGCGGTACGCCGCCACCCTGCGCACCCGCATCAGCCGGTGCCCCGGGTCGTAGCCGCGGACGACGGTGAAGGTGCCGGTGCCGTCGTAGTCGGTCTCCATGCCGGTGACCTCGCCGGTGAACACCGGGGAGCCCGCGCCCTGTCCGCCGGCCACGGGCGAGATGACCACCAGGGAGCCGAACCTGACGTTCAGTTTGCCCAGCAGCAGCCCGTGCGGGTCCCGGAAGGTGAGCCGGAACGCGCCGGGCACCCCGGCGCCGAGATCGACCCAGCCGCCGACCAGCAGATCGGCGTAGTCGGTGGGCAGTTTCCTGCCGTCGACGGTGACCTCGATGATGTTGGAGAAGGACGGGTCTCCGGCCTGGCCGCCTCCCATCAGTGGCCCACCTCCCCGGCCGCCGGGAGGACGAGTTCGGTGCCGGTCGGCAGCCGCGAGGGGTCGTCGATGCCGTTGGCCTCCGCGATCGCCCGCCACGCGGACGCCCGCCCGTACTCCCGCCACGCCAGCGACTGCAACGAGTCGCCCGCCACGACCCGGTGCACACTGCGCGCGGTCAGCGCTCCCGACGTCGGGTTCTGCCCCTCGGTACGGCTCGGGATCTCGTGCAGCGTCATCCGGCAGGCGGCCCGGATCGGCACACCGGTCGTCCCGAACAGGGAGTACGTGACGTCCACCGAACTGACGTACGCCGTGAAGCGGGCCGTCGAGAACGACCCCCACTGGAACACCACCCACGGCGGCGACGGCTGCTTCGCGGCGAGGCTCTTGGCCGTCACCTCGCAGCACGACAGCAGGGTGTCCACCTTCTTCAGCACCGTGGTGCCGCTCGGCTTGTCGGAGGAGTCGAGGAAGATCTCGACGTTCATCTCCCGGGGGTCCGGGCCCATGAACTCCGGCAGCGCGCCGTCGCGTACGGCCGCGCTCGTCGTCCGCTTCCACTGGGCGCCCTGGCGCAGTGTCAGCTCGGCCGGGTTGAACTCGAAGTTGAACGTCTTCTTCAGCCCGCCCGGAGTGGTGCTCGTCCCGACCGGCGGCTCGTGGATGGCCAGTGTGGCCCGCACGAGACTCTTGCCCGCGCCGCCCTTGCTGCCCTTCGCCATGTCCTGTCCCTGTCCCTGTCTGTCCCTGTTCCCGTCCCTGTCCCCGCGTTCCGGCCGGTCAGTCCGTGAACCCGTGGTGGGTGATCTCCAGGACCTCGGTCGCCACGCTCGGGTTCGCCGGGTCCAGGGACGGCCCCTGCCAGCTCACCGGCAGTACGTCGATCAGGCCCCAGTGCGCCACCTCCGAGCCGTCCGCGCGCAGCGCCGCGATCTGGGCGGTCGGGCGCTTGACTCCGGTCGCCACGGAGGAGATCCAGGCCGCGACCTTCGCCGTGTCCGGGGTCAGCGGGCGGGTCAACCGGATGTTCGAGTACGTCACACGCGACGGGAACTGCCAGACGAACCCGTTGTTCCCGCCCTCCTGGCGGTGCTCGATCTCCACCGTCGAGGACAGCCCCTCGCACCCGTTGAAGTAACCGAGGCTCTCGCCGTCGATCGTCAGGGTGAAGAAGATGGTGGAGCCCGGGTCGAGATCGCGGGGCATCGGGGAGGGCCTTTCTGGTGGTGCGGGTCGGTGGCGGTCAGTGGCGTCTGCGGCGTCTGTGCTGTCAGTGGTGCCTGTGGTGCCTGTGGTGTCAGTGGCGGGGGTCGCGGAGCTTGCCGATTCGTTCGCGGTCCATACGGAGTTCGGTGCGGACGAGGCGGGTGATCCGGCCGATCAGCCGGTGCGTCAGCTCGTCCAGCTGGAAGTCGGTGAGGGCGCGGGGGTCGAGCTGGGCGCCGGGGGCGGCGTTCACGTCCACCGCGAAGTAGGCGGGCGGGAGGTCGGCCGAGGCGCTGCGGTGCGTGGTGCCCGACGGGGGAACCGCGGTCGCCGTCACCGGGGTGACCGCCGTGGTCGTGGTGGCGGGGGTGGGGCGGAGGGAGGTCTCCGGGGCTCGCTGGATGGGGGTGGGTGAGGGCGTGGGTGTGGGCGCGGGGGCGGGTGTGTGGAGGGTGGTGGGGGTGACGGTGAGGGGGCGTGCGGCGCGGGGTGGGGGCGTGCGTGTGGGGGCCGGTGTGGGGGCCGGTGTGGGCTTTTCGGCGGTGAGGCGTTGTACGGGGGTGGAGCCGGTGCCTGGGGATGTGGGGCGGCGCAGGGGTACGGCGGCCGGGGGTGTGGTGGGGGTGGGCAGGGGCGCCGAGGTGAGGGCGCGGGTGGGGGTGAGGGGGCGTGCGGCGGGGGTGCTTGCGCGCATCACGGGGTGGGGGGTTGGTGGGGTGGGCGACTGCGGGTTGGTTGTGGCTGGTCGCGCGGTTCCCCGCGCCCCTTCGGTGCGCCGGCCGGGGGGCGGCGTCGTGAGGAGTTGTGGGGGTGGGCCCGGGGTGGGGGTCGTCCTGGCCGGGGGTGGTGTGGTCGCTCGCTGTACGGGGGCCGTACGTCCGGAGAGGGGTCGCGTGTCCTGGGGCGGGGTGGAGAGAGGTGCGCCGAGCAGGGGGCGATGACGGGGGGTGGTCGGAGTCAGGGG
Organism: Streptomyces phaeolivaceus; assembly: GCF_009184865.1. Classification (NCBI taxonomy): domain Bacteria; kingdom Bacillati; phylum Actinomycetota; class Actinomycetes; order Kitasatosporales; family Streptomycetaceae; genus Streptomyces; species Streptomyces phaeolivaceus. The sequence goes on from NZ_CP045096.1 coordinate 7,433,551, forward strand.
GGCGCGCTGGATCGGGGGAACCGGGGGAACCGGGGGCGCCGAGGGGGTGGGGGGTGTGGCGGGGCGGGGCGCGGAGGGCGGGACGGGGCCGGAGGTCGGGGCACCGAGACCCATGCGCCTGGCTCCGCCGGGGGTGCTCCGCTGGACCGGGTGGGCGGCGGGGGTGGGTGCGGCGCTCGGGGGGTTGTTCGGTGTGCTGCCGGGCACGACGGTGCCACGAGCGCCGGCCGGGGCTGCGGTCGGCTGGTTGGCCGTGCCGGTGGCTTCGGTGGTGGTTCGCTGGACATCGACCTTGGCGGGGCTGGGGCTGGGGCTGGGGGTGGCCGCTGTACCGGTGGAGCTGGTGGTGGCCCGTTGGATGTTGATGCCGACGGGACTGTGGGCGGCGGCCGGGCTCCCCGCTGAACTGCCGCCGGTACCCATGGGGTTGGGTGCCGAGCCGCTGCCGGTGTGGCTGGGGTCGGCCGGCGTACCGGTGGCTCCGGTTGCTGCCCGCTGGACATTCACCCCGGCGGGGCCGGAGATGGCCGGGGCGTCCGCTGAACCGCTCCCCGCGTGGCCGGAGTTGGCCACAGAGCCACTGGGACTGGCCGCTCGCGCAACGGGGTTGGATGCCGTGCCGCCGAGGGCGGTTGCGCGCGCGCCGGAGCCGCCCGTCGAGCCGGTGGAGTTCGGTGCCGTGGGGCTGGTGGGGCTGGCGGGGCTGGTGCCGGTCGCCGTCACGGTGGGGTCGGTGGTCGTACGGCCGGAACTCGCCGCCGTACCGGTGGAGTCGGTCGCCGCCCGCTGGATGGCGAGCCCCGCGCGGCCGATGTCGGCTGACGCGCCCGAGCCGCCGCCCGATTCGGCTGAGCGGTGCCGCGCGGCCTCGACACCGGCGGGGCCTGCGGCAGCAGCCGTCGCCCCGAGAGGGCTGCCGACCGGCCGCGTACCCGAGCCCGCCGAGCCCGCTGTGTTACGCCCGGACGAGGCTCCGCCCGGTGCCGTACGGCTGGAGGGGTCGCTGCCGGAAGTCTTGTGGCCCGAGGTTGTGTCTTCGGATGCCGATCGCTGTGCCGGGGTGTTGCTGGTGACGTGTGGGTGCCCGGATGAGGAACTGCCGGGCGTTGTACGGCTGGAGGGGTCGCTGCCGGAAGTCTTGTGGCCCGAGGTTGTGTCTTCGGATGCCGATCGCTGTGCCGGGGTGTTGCTGGTGACGTGTGGGTGCCCGGATGAGGAACTGCCGGGCGTTGTACGGCTGGAGGGGTCGCTGCCGGAAGTCTTGTGGCCCGAGGTTGTGTCTTCGGATGCGGAACGCTGTGCCGGGGTGTTGCTGGTGACGGGTGGGTGCCCGGATGAGGAACTGCCGGGCGTTGTACGGCCGGACGAGTCGTCGCCGGAAGCCGTGCGCCCCGGCGCGGCATCGCGCTGTACCGAGGGCTGCGCCGAGCGCTGTACTGGGGATCCGCCGGGAGTCCTCTGTCCCGACGGGGCGCCACCCGGTGTCGTACCGGCGGAGGCCGGGCGCCCAGGCGAGGAACCGCCCGGCGTCGTACGGCCGGACGAGTCGTCGCCGGAAGTCGTGCGCCCGGACGTGGCATCGCGCTGCACCGAGTGCTGCACGGAGCGCTGTACTGGGGATCCGCCGGGAGCCCTCTGCCCCGACGGGGCACCACCCGGTGTCGTACCGCCGGACGAGCCGGCCCCCAACTCCGGACGTCCCGCTGCCGCATCGCCCGCCACCGAGCGCTGCACCGACGCACCGCCGGACGCCGTGCCGCTCGACGCGGTGTCGCCCGACCCGGAGTTCGGTACCGAGGCGCGCCCCGGTGTCGTACGGCCGGACGAGGTGGCGCCGGGCGCCGGGCGTCCCGATGCCGTGTCGCTCGCCACCGAGCGCTGTACCGGCGGCGCACCGCTGGAATTCATGGGGCCGGACGCGGTGTCGCCCGGAGCCGTGAGCCCCGGCCCGGCATCGCTCGGCGCGGAGTCCCGCACGGAGGAACTGCCCGGTGTCGTGCGGCCGGACGAGGCGGTGCCGGACGCCGGACGCTCCGGTGCCGTATCGCCCGCAACTGAGCGCTGTACCGACGTACCACCGACAGCCGTGCCTCCGGACGAAGGAGCGTCCGGCGCTGGTGCTGGCGCCGTCGGTCCGCCCGGTGCGTGGTCGACGGGCGACGCGGCCCCCGGTGCCGTACCCCCTGACACCCCGTCGGCCCCGGTCGGCCGCGGACGGGCCGTCGGCAGTGTGCGGCGCTGGACGGCCGGTGACGTGGTGGGGGCCTTGGTCAAAGGGGTCGGGCGGTGGGGGGCGCGGGGCGGTACGGGGGTCACCCGGGGGCCCGTCGGGCGGGACGGGGTGACCTGGTGCCGGGCGCGCTGGACCGGCCGGGCGTCGGTCGGGGCGTCGGCGTGTGCCTCGGGCCCGTCCTGCGCCACCGGCAGTGTGCGCGAGGGCAGTTCGAGTCCGGAGACGGGGGTCGCCGACGTGGTGAGGACGTCCCTGACCAGCCCGCCCGGAGCTCCGGGCAGGACGGCGTGGGACAGCGACCCGGCGAAGGACGGGTTCTGCCAGGTGCTCAACCGCCCGCTGAACCCGGCGTCCGCGACGACGGCCCGCCCCCCGATGGCCCGCTGGATCGGGGCGAGCCCCTCCCAGCCACGGACCGAGGCCGAACCGAACGAGCCGCCACCCGCGCCCCCCGGAGCCGGATTCCCCCCGGCCCCGGAGCCCGAGGCACCGGAACCCGAGGAACCTGAAGGTCCGGAGCCCGAGGCTCCGGCATCGGACCTCACCCCGCCACCCGAGCCGCCCCCGGAACCCGAGCCGCCCCCGGAACCCGATGCGGCCCCGGTGCCGGCGTCGGCCCCGTCACCCCCGCCCCGGCGCCCCGCCGACCCGGCGGTGTTCCGAAAGCGATCCAAGAACCCCACGTGATCAGCCCTCCGACCCGCCCCGTGTCACGAGGGACGCGATCTGTTCGGTGTAGCGGCGGCGGTCGTGGTGTTCGAGGTCGAGGATCTCCTCGAAGCTCCAGTGGAAGTGGTAGGCGACGTACGCGATCTCCTCGTGCAGCCGGTCGGTCGCGTACGTCACGATTCCCCCAGGCGGCTCCCGCCGAGTTCGACCTCGAAGGGCTCGGAGCAGTGCGGGCACCGCACGGCCGCGCGGGTGTGGCCCTCCGCGTTGACCTGCCGGTAGAAGTCCTGGAGGAACGCGAGGTCGGACGCGAACATGTTCTCCACGATCCCGTCGTGGACCATCGGCAGATTGCCCAGCCGGGTGATGACCCGGCCGAGCAGCACGACCGACAGATACGCCGGGTTCTCCTGCACGCGGACGTCCCGCAGTGGGATCAACTCGTCCCGGGCGGTGGCGAGACGCATCACGCCCTCCCGGTGGACGTTGCCCGCCTCGTCGACATAGCCGCGCGGCAGCTCGAACGGGAACTCCGTCCGCAGCCGTTGCGCGACCGGCGCGACGGCCGGAGCCGGAGTCGGCGCCGGAGCCGACGCGGCGGCGGGAGGCGCGGCGGTGGTGGGGAAGGGGGCCGCGGCCGGAGCCGCTTCCTCCTGCCCCGCACCCGGGACCGCGCCCGCCCTGGCAGCCGTGCGCCGCATTACTCGATGACCAGTTCTTCGAAGACGATGGTCACGGTCTCGGTGAGCGCGGACGCCTCGCCCGCCTTGAGGGTGCTCGCGTCGATCTTGCTGCACCAGGCGTTGCGCATGTTGTACCGCTTCACCGGGTTGTTCTGATAATCCATCATGATGATCGACGCGTTCTTGCGCGCCGACCCCATCTGACCGTTGATCGAGTCGTTGATCCACGTGTTGAACGCGGCCGACTGCGTCATACCGCGCACGACCGTGCACTGCCCGTTCTTCTGCACACCGGGCAGCAGGTTGACCTCGGGCCGGCCCTGCGCGGAGTTCTGCTGGTACGTGATGACGTCCTGTTCGAGGGTGAGGCCGCTGACCTCCGCGAGGTACTCGACCATCACCCCGTCGATCTGCAGGCCGAAATTATGTGAAGTAAGGGCGTCACCCGGCGCGAGACTCATCTGTTCTGTGTCCTTCTAAGGGGGCAGGGGCAAGGGGCTTCAGTGGGGCAGGGGGCGCGGGCCGGTGACGGCCTACTCCTCCAGCTCCCCGCTGCCGCTGGAGAACTGGGCCAGCCGGAAGATCACGAACTCGGCGGGCTTGACCGGGGCGATACCGATCTCGCAGATGACCCGGCCGAGGTCGACCGACTCCGGCGGGTTGGTCTCCTCGTCGCACTTGACGTAGTACGCGTCCTCGGGCCGCTGGCCGAACAGGGCGCCCTGGCGCCACTCGTTGACCAGGAACGCGGAGACGTTGCGCCGGATCCGGGCCCACAGCGCGTGGTCGTTCGGCTCGAACACCACCCACTGGGTGCCGATCAGGATCGACTCCTCCAGGTAGTTGAAGTACCGGCGGATGTTCAGATAGCGCCAGGCCGGGTCGGAGGACATGGTGCGGGCGCCCCAGACGCGGATGCCGCGGCCCGGGAAGGCGCGGATGCAGTTGACGCCGATGGGGTTGAGCAGGTCCTGCTCACCGCGGGTGATCTGGAGTTCCAGGTCGACCGCGCCGCGTACGACCTCGTTGGCGGGCGCCTTGTGCACACCGCGCTCGAAGTCGTTGCGGGCCCACACGCCGGCGACGTGGCCGCTCGGCGGGATGACGCGGGACTGGCCGCTGGCCGGGTCGAAGACCTTGATCCAGGGGTAGTACAGGGCCGCGTACTTGGAGTCGTAGCCCGCGGTCTCCTGGCGCCAGACGCGGATCTGCCGGGCGTTGAGGCCGGGCGGCGGGTCGATGACGGCGACGCGGTCGCCCATCAGCTCGCAGTGCGCGATCAGACCGAGCTGGACGGCCTTGACCGCCTCCAGGTCGATCGCGCCGCGCTGGTAGGCGGCCATCAGGTCGGGCACCGCGACCATGGAGATCTCGTCCACGGCCTCCAGGCCGCCGAAACCGGTGCGGTCGGCGGAGTCGCCGAGGTACTGGGCCGGTCCGGGGTGGCTGTCGTCCGCCGCGGTGGGCGCGACGGCGGCCGGCGCGGCGGGGGCGGCCAGGGCCACGGTCTGGTTGTCGGGGCGCGCGAGCTGCGCGGCCGGCGCGGCCTCCTGGACCGTGATGAGCTTGGAGCGCTCCTTGACCTGCGTGACGACGTAGTTCCGGCCGCCCTTCTTCGCGGTCACGTCGAACGTCTCGACGGCCTTGTCGCCGTCCTTGACGATCAGCTTGAAGCGCTCGGCCGGGCCCTCGCCCTCGGGGTCGGCGACCTCGACGCTCAGCGAACCGCCCGCGACGGCGGTCACGCTGAACGTGCCCAGCTGCTTGGGCTCGCCCGGCGGCAGCGCGGCCGGCGCGGCGGAGCCCGTCACGGCGGCCGGGCCGCCGACGGAGGCGCCGCCCTGCTCGGTGCCGCCGACACGGACGACGTACGCGGCGCTGCCGCCGTTGTTGAAGAACCCGTACACCGAGTGCGCGAGGTAGTAGCCGTCGGTGAACTCGCCGAAGGCCGCGACGTACTGGGACCAGTTGGTCACCAGGGTCGGCTCGTTCAGCGGGCCGGTCGGGGCCAGGCCGACGAAGGCGGCGACCGAGGTGCCCACACCCTCGATGGGACGCGAGCCGCTGGCCACCTCCTCGACGTAGACGCCCGGCGACAGGTAGGACGGCATGCTCTGCTCTCCTTGGGGTACGAGACAGGTCGCCTCTCACCCTCACGCGCGAAGCGCGTCCCCCGAAACGTCCTCCGGTACCTGATAGGGGGCATGCCCGTTGCCCCCAGGGGCAGTTCGGTGCGGCGTCGGGGCACCCCGACCCTGCACCTTCTCCTCGTGACCCGGCCGCCGCCCGCCCGGTAGCGTCCCGACGTGAGCCTTTGGACTTCCCTCGAACCCGCCTCCACGACCGTGGACCCGGGGAGCAGTACGACGGTACGGCTGCGTCTGCGCAACACCGGTGACGTGGTCGACGAGTACCGCTTCGAGCCGGTCGGCGACATCGCGCCCTGGACCACCGTGGAGCCGCACACGCTCCGGCTGTACCCGGGGACGACGGGGACGGTGGAGCTGACCTTCGCCCCGCCCCGCACCCCCGACGCGACGGCCGGCCCGAACGCGTACGCGGTGCGGATCACGCCGACCGAGCATCCGGAGGCGGTGACCGTCCCCGAGGGGAATCTGACGATCACCCCCTTCACGGAGGTGCGGGCGGAGCTGGTCCCGCCGACCGTGAAGGGACGCCTGCGGGGACGGCCCAAGCTGGCCATCGACAACCTGGGCAACACCAAGGTGACCGCGTCGGTCAGCGGCAGCGACAACGGCGACCAGCTGTCGTACGACATCTTCCCGAGCAATGTGCGGATCGAGCCCGGTCGTGCCGCGTTCGTGAAGGCCACGCTGAAGCCGCGCCAGATCATCTGGTTCGGGTCCAAGGAGGAGCGGCCGTACGCCTTCGCGGTGAAGCGGTCGGGGGTCACGCCGCTCGATGTCGAGGGCATGTACGTCCAGCGGAGCTTCCTTCCCGGCTGGCTCGCCACCTGTCTCGGGATCTTCCTGGCGCTCGCGATCACCTTCCTGACGATGTGGTTCGCGTTCAAGCCCCAAGTGGTCAGCGCCACCAGCGAGTTGCAGGAGACCTCCGTCAGCACGCTGGCGCCCAGCCCGTCGGCGCCGGCGTCGACCCCGCCGCCGCCCACGCCCTCCGAACCCGCCCCCTCCTCCGCGCCCCCGCAGGCGGCCGAGACGGAGAGCGCCGCCTCCTCCGGCGGGAGCGGCGGCGGCAGCGGTGGCGGTGGCGGTGGCGGTGACGGCGGTGGTACCGAGGAGAAGAAGAAGGCCGCGCCCACGGCCGCGACCGCCGTACGGCAGCTGGCGGCGGCGGACCCGGCCGGACGGCACATCTGCTACCGCGCCTTCGTGACGGGCAAGGGCTGGACGGCCCCCGAGTGCGACGGCGACACGGCCGGCACGGTGGGCCAGGGCAGGTCGCTCAAGGCCCTCAACATCGCGGTGTCCGGCGTCAACGGCACGGCCAGTGCCGCGTTCGTCCACGACCCGAACTCGACCAACGGCCAGGGCCATTACCCGAAGCCGTGGTCGAGCGCGAAGGACGGCTTCGACAACTACTTCGGCAGTTCCAAGGCGGGCGCCCCGGACATGCTGGGCTTCACCATCAACGTCGACGAAGGCGGCAAGGGCGTCTGCCAGGCGGTCCACCAGAAGGACCGGGGCTGGCAGAACCTGGCCTGCGACAAGCCCGGCGAGGGCGAGCACTACATCTTCGGCGGCACCCTCGACAACGGCATCTGGCTCGAAGCCGTCAAGTTCACCGTCTGACAAGGCCGTTGGGGCGGGCCGCCGATGGCCGCCGGGGCAGCGGGGCCTGCCCCGGCGACTCCTGACCGGACGGCGCCCGCCGCGTAGCGTCCCTCTGTGAGCCTTTGGACTTCCCTGGAACCCGTGTCGGCGGCGGTGGACCCCGGGGGTACAGCGACCGTACGGCTGCGTCTGCGCAACACCGGTGACGTGGTCGACGAGTACCGCTTCGAGCCGGTCGGCGACATCGCGCCCTGGACCACCGTGGAGCCGCAGACCCTGCGGCTCTTTCCGGGGACCACGGGGACGGTCGAGCTGACGTTCGCGCCACCGCGCACGCCGGACGCGACGGCCGGCCCGAACGCGTACGCCGTGCGGATCACCCCGACCGAGCATCCGGAGGCGGCGACCGTCCCCGAGGGGAATCTGACGATCACCCCCTTCACGGAGGTGCGGGCGGAACTCGTCCCGCCGACCGTGAAGGGACGCCTGCGGGGACGGCCCAAGCTGGCCATCGACAACCTGGGCAACACCAAGGTGACCGCGTCGGTCAGCGGCAGCGACAACGGCGACCAGCTGTCGTACGACATCTTCCCGAGCAATGTGCGGATCGAGCCCGGTCGTGCCGCGTTCGTGAAGGCCACCCTGAAGCCGCGCCAGATCACCTGGTTCGGGTCGAAGCAGGAACGGCCGTATCTCCTCGCGGTGAAGCGGTCCGGGGTCACCCCGCTCGATGTCGAGGGCATGTACGTCCAGCGGAGCTTCCTCCCCGGCTGGCTCGCCACCTGTCTCGGGATCCTCCTCGCGCTGGCCGTCACCTTCCTGACGATGTGGTTCGCCTTCCGGCCCCAAGTGGTCAGCGCCGCCGGCGAGTACCGGGAGGCCGGCGTCAGCACGCTGCCGCCCTCGGCCTCGCCGCAGCCGCTGGAGTCCGTGCGACCGGAGCCGGAGAAGGATGCCGAGCCGGAGCCGGACGCGGCCCCCTCCGAAGAAGAGGCGGACGGCGGCGGGGGCGGGGGCGGGGGCGGTGCGCCCGAGGCCTCGTCCGAGCCGGTCGAGGAGGAGGACGAGAGCGTGCTGCCCGCGCGCAACGTCCTCCTGCGCAACCTCGCCACCAAGCTGTGCGCCGACGTCCCCGGCGAGGGCAACGGGCGCAGGGACGGCCGGGTCCAGCAGTTCACCTGCGACGACAGCACGACGGACAACCAGCTCTGGCACCTGGAGGTGAAGGTCGAGAAGCAGGCGCCCGACGGCACCGACCTCTTCCAGATCCGCAACGCCAAGGACCAGCTCTGCATGGACCTGCCGAACTACGGGGCGAACCCGATCCATACGAAGATCACGGAGTTCACCTGTGACGGCACGACCAGCGACAACCAGCTGTGGTGGCTCGACCCGCAGCAGAGCGGCGGCTACTGGATCCGCAACTACGCGAGCGACAACAAGTGCCTTGAGGTCGCGGGCAACGAAGACCTACGCAACGAGGTGACCCTGATGCTCTTCCACTGCACCGTCACCGACGACCAGGAATGGCAGATCGTTCCTGCGGAGGGGATCTGACCATGAGCCTCTGGACCTCCCTCGAACCGGCCTCCACGACCGTGGACCCGGGAGGCAGCACGACGGTACGGCTGCGTCTGCGCAACACCGGTGACGTGGTCGACGAGTACCGCTTCGAGCCGGTCGGTGACATCGCGCCCTGGACCACCGTGGAGCCGCACACGCTCCGGCTGTACCCGGGGACGACGGGGACGGTGGAGCTGACGTTCGCCCCGCCCCGCACCCCCGACGCGACGGCCGGCCCGAACCCGTACGCCGTGCGGATCACCCCGACCCAGCACCCCGAGGCGACGACCGTCCCCGAGGGGAATCTGACGATCACGCCGTTCACGGAGGTGCGGGCGGAGCTGGTCCCGCCGACCGTGAAGGGACGGTTCCGGGGACGGCCCAAGCTGGCCATCGACAACCTCGGGAACACCAAGGTCACCGCCGCCGTCAGTGGCAGCGACAACGGCGACCAGCTGTCGTACGAGATCCTCCCGAGCAATGTGCGGATCGAGCCCGGTCGTGCCGCGTTCGTGAAGGCCACCCTGAAGCCGCGCCAGATCATCTGGTTCGGCTCCCGGCAGGAGAGACCGTACGCGCTGGCCGTGCAACGGGCGGGCGTGGCACCGCAGTCCGTCGACGGCATCTATGTCCAGCGGGGGTTCCTGCCGGGCTGGCTCGCCACCTGTGTGGGGATCTTCCTGGCGCTGGCCGTCACCTTCGTGACGCTGTGGTTCGCCTACCAGCCGAGGGTCGTCAGCGCCGCCGGAGAGCTGCAGGAGGCGGGTACGACGTCCGTGCCGAGCGCCAGCCCGTCCGCGATGGCCCCGGCGCCGAGCATCTCCGCCGCGCCGCTGCCCTCCGAGACGCCCGAGGCACCCCAGGACGAGGAGCAGCCCGCGGACTCGGGTTCGGGGGCGGGCTCCGGTTCCGGATCGGGCTCCGGCTCCGGGGGCGGGTCGGGGTCCGGCGGCTCGGGGTCCGGCGGCTCGGGGTCCGGGTCGGACAAGGAGCCGGACGTGAAGGCCACGACGAAGAAGCCGGCCACCGTCAAGGGATTCAAGATCATCGGCAAGGGCTCGAACCGCTGTGTGGACGTCACGGACGCGGAGAACGGCAAGGGCAAGGACGGCACCCCGCTCCAGATCTGGGACTGCGCGGGCACCGCCAACCAGAAGTGGGACTTCCGGGGCGACGGGACCGTGCGCTCCCTCGGGCTGTGCATGGACGTCGCCTGGGGCTCCCGCGACGACGGCGCCGTCATCCAGGTGGCCCGGTGCAGCGGCAACCCGGCCCAGCAGTTCGTGCTCAGCACCCAGGGCGACCTGGTCAACCCGCAGGCCGACAAGTGCGTCGACGTCAAGGACAACGGCACCGGCAACGGCGCCAAGCTCCAGCTGTGGACCTGCGCGGGCACGCCCAACCAGAAGTGGGTCGTGAAGTAGCCCGTCCGGCGGGAGCGCTCCCATCGCTCCCATCGCCCCCATCGGAGCCGTCGGGCCGCTCCCGCCGAACGCCGGTGGTGGGGCTACCAGTTGCCCTCGCCCGGCACCAGCCGCCCGGCCTTGCGGTACTCGCGCTCCGCGCCCTCCCGCAGATCGGCCGTGGTGACCGGCCCGCCGCGCCCGGCGGCGGCGTACGCGGCGGTGACGACCGCGCTGCGGATGGAACCGCCGGCCAGCTCGAAGTCCCGGGCCACCGCCGCCGGGTCGATGTCGTCGGCGCGGGGCACGGCGGCGAGGCTGTGCCGCCACAGGGCCAGCCGCTGCGCGGTGTCCGGGAACGGGAAGTCGACCACCAGATCCAGCCGCCGGGTGAACGCCTCGTCGATGTTGGCCCGCAGATTGGTCGTCAGCAGGGCGATCCCGTCGAAGGACTCCAGCCGCTGGAGCAGATAGGCGCTCTCCATGTTGGCGTACTTGTCGTGCGAGTCCTTGACCTCCGAGCGCTTGCCGAACACGGCGTCCGCCTCGTCGAAGAGCAGCACGGCGTCGGTGCGGTCGGCCTCGGTGAAGATCCGTTCGAGGTTCTTCTCGGTCTCGCCCACGTACTTGTCGACGATCGAGGAGAGCTGCACGACATAGAGGTCCAGGCCGAGTTCGGCGGCCACCACCTCCGCCGACAGCGTCTTGCCGGTGCCGGACTCGCCCGCGAACAGCCCCAGGACCCCGTGGCCCCGGCCGCCCCCGGCGCTCAGCCGCCAGTCGCCGAGCACCCGGTCGCGATGCCGGGCCCGCAGTGCGAGTTCCCGCAGTTCGGCGAGGGGCTTGTCCGGCAGCACCAGGTCGCCCCAGCCGACGTCGGGCCGGATCCGGCGGGCGTGCCGCTCCAGCCCGGACGCGGACTGCAGCCGCGCCGCCAGCCGCAGATGCGCGGCGGTCACCTCGGTCCCGTCGAACGCCGCGAGGTCCACGGCGGCGCGGGCCGCCCGCTCGATCCGGTCACCACCGAGCCGGTACGGGGCCACCGTGGCCGCCAGATCGAACCCCGGCCCGTCCGCGCCCCGACCTAGCGCCGCCGCCCAGGCGGCCACCGCGCCCGCAGGGGGCCGGGGCACGTCGAGGACCAGCGGATCACGGTCGCACCACTGCGGGTCGTACGGCTGTGCCCCCACGAACAGCACGGACACATCGGCCGCCGTCAACGCCCGGAACAGCGGCCCCGGCTTCTCCGGCACCGGGGACACCACGACCGCGCAGTCGCGCAGCCGGGCCTCGCGCAGCAGCCGGGGGAGGAGCGCGGCGAGGTCGTCGGCGGCCTCCGGGGGCGTGAAGTGCAGGGCCTCGATCCGGGCCGTGTGCAGGGCCGCCGTCGCGCGCATCAGTCCGTCGCCCTCGCGGTGCTCCCGCAGATGGACGGTCACGGGGGCGGCGGTCAGCCGCGCGGCCAGCCGGGCGGTGAACCCGCCGTCGTCCTCCACGGAAGGCGACGCGAACGCGCCCGGTGACGCCAGTGGACGGACCTGGCCGACGAGCGCCGCGTCCAGCGTGTCGTCGCCCAGCAGATGCGCGACCAGCCGGTCCGGTACCCGCAACGCCCGCCCGAGGAAGGGCCGTTCGGGGTCCTCGATGGTCAGCAGCCCGAGCGCGCTCAGCGGCGCCGACGGCAGGAACCGGGCCCGCGCCTGCGCGAGATGCACCGGCAGCCCGCACAGATCGAGCGCGAGCCCGACCGTGGCCCGGCGCCTGCTCACATCGTCGTTCAGATAGCCGTACAACTGCTCGTAGGAGCGGTCCAGATCGGGCGCCAGGGCGATCAGCAGGATCCGCGCGTCCAGCTCGGTGAGCCCGAGCCGCCCCGCGAGCAGCTCCAGCGGGCCGTACGGGGCGCTCTCCGGGTCCGGGAGGTCCGGGAAGGCGGACGGGTGCGGCCCCGCCGACGGCGCCAGCAGATGCCGTACGCCCTCCTCGGACAGATACAGCCCGCGCAGCGGATCGCCCGCCGTCGGATCACCGGCGCCGCGTTCGGCGACCAACTCGGCCACCCGCTCCCGGAGTCGGGCGAGCCGGACCAGCAGGACATCGCCGTCGGGGGTGACACCCACGGTCACCGCTGCCCCTCCCCGGTGATCGGCGAGGACGCCAACTGCCCCGGCCGGTGCGCGCGTTGCTCGGAGCCCTCCAGGGAGCCGTCCATGCCGCGCACCCGGATCGCCGCGCCCTCGGTGACCGGGGGACCGGCGTCGTACTCGGGGAAGGCCGGGAAAGGAACCGTGACCACGAGGTCCAGGGACGGCTTCAGCTCGCCGCCCAGCGCGGACCAGATCTCCGCCAGGGACCGCGACTCGGTGTGCAGCCCGGCCACCGAGAGCGGCAGGGTGAGGCCCAGCGCGCGGAGCGCGCCCGGGAGTTCGTCCGGGGGCAGCAGTTCGCGCCGCAGCAGATTGGCCAGCACGGCGGAGAGCAGCCGGTGTTCGTCCTGGGGCTGTTTCGTCCAGGCGGTGACCAGGTACGACAGCCGGAACCAGCGGGGCGGCTGCCGGCGGCGTACGACGATGTCGCGCTCGTCACGGACCGGCATATGGCCGCGCTGGCGGCGGGAGACGTCCTCGCGGATGTCGTACAGATAGGTGTTGACGGTGGGCGCGTTGCGCCGGGCCGCCCAGTCGCGGGTCGGGGCCTCGAAGGAGACGTCGATGCCGGAGCCGGCCAGGGCACCACCGCCGATCAGTCCCTTGAGGACCTCGTCCACCTCGTGGATCACGGTCGTGCTCCTGCGTGTCGTCGTGCCTGTCCACCGATCCTGCCCCGCGCGGGTGCCGCGCCCGTAGACGCGCCGGGGACGACCTGGGGGCAGTGTGTGCTGCCCAACCGGCCCGTTGGGAATGCCCGTTCGATCAGATGTAGCCTTCCCGGAGGGCATAGGCCACCGCGTGCGCCCGGTTGCGCAGATGCAGCCGGGTGGTGAGCCCGTGCATCACGTTCTTGACGGTGCGTTCGGAGTAGGAGAGTTTGCTCGCGATCTCGCCGGTGTCCATCCCCTCGGCGACGAGCCGGAGGACGTCGATCTCACGCGGCACCAGTCCGGACAGCGGCGCCCCGCCGCGCCCGGCGACGGAACGCTGCAACGTCCCCACCTGGTTGATCAGCCGGCCGAGCAGATCGGCGGGCAGGTCGCCGTCCCCGCGCGAGGCCGCGAGCACGGCCTGCGCCAGCCGGTGCGCGGTGGCCTCGTGGCGCCACACGATGGCGCCGACCCCGCACTCGATGACATCGAGCAGCTCGGTCTCCCGGATCAGGCTCACCACCAGCACGGCCCGCGCGCCCTCGCTGCGCACCATCCGGCGCAGCGTGGACAGCAGCGGCTCGTCCGGGGTGTCCCCGACGAGCACGGCCACGGTGCCCGGCCGTACCTCGTCGTCGTCCGCCAGGTCGATCACCGGGTGCCCGCGCAGCTGGGCCAGCACGCCGGCACGGGAGAGCGGGTCGAGGGTGTGGACCACGACGGGGATACGGCGCCGGGTCTCCTGGCGCTCCGCCGTCGTCGTCCCGGCGGTCCGGACTGTGCTGGGCAACCGTTTCTCCCGTATGCGCGAAATCGCCGCTCCCGCGAGGGGAGTGGCCGATGGGCTCGATTCACACTTCTGTGTGTGGTGTGCGCCGCGCAATCGTGGAGGACCACGAGATCCACCACGAGATCCACCACGAGATGCACCACGGGAGGGGGTACGGCGGATTTCCGCCGACCTTCCGCGAGCGGTGCACCCCGACCGGCCGCGCCCCGTCTTCGAAACCGGGAACGACAGCGGAACACGACAGTCCACGCCCCAGTCCACGACCCCGTTCACGCCCCAGTCCACGACACAGCCCACGACCCCGTCCACGACAGGAGACAGCGATGTGCGCGCCCGAACCGCTTCTCGAACGCCGTGAGCCCCTGGAGTTGCTGGCCGCCGAGGCCGAGCGCGCCCGCACCGGCGCCGGCCGTCTGGTGCTGCTGCGGGGCGCCACCGGCACCGGCCGCACCGCGCTCCTGGAGGCCGCCGCCGAGCACGCGGCGGCCAACGGGCTGCGCGTCCTGCGGGCCCGCTGCTCGCCGGAGCACCGCTCCGTACCCTTCGACACGGTCTTCCAACTCCTCGCCCACGGCCCCGAGTTCGACCAGGCCGCGGGCGAGGCGCCGGACCCGCCGGACACCCAGCCGCACCGGGGCAGGCCCGCCCGGCTGTGGCGGCTGCTGCGTTCCTACGCGGCCGAGTCACCGCTGCTCGTCGCCGTGGACGACGCGCACTTCGCCGACGCCCCGTCCCGCCGCTGGCTCGCCGAGGCCGTCCGCCGCATCGACCGCCTGCCCGTGCTTCTGGTGGTCACCGAACGCAGCCAGTACGACATCGACCCCCCGGCGGACGGACTCGCGCACGCCCTCTCCCCGGCCCTGCTGCACACCCGCACCCTGGCCCCACTGAGCCCGGACGCCGGGGCGCGACTGGTCCGTTCCGTCCACGCCGATGCCCCGCCGGAGTGGGGCGACGCCTGCTTACGCGCGGGTGCGGGCAACCCGCTGTTGCTGCGCGCCCTGCTGTCCGACCTCCGGAACACCTACCCCGGGGCCTTCCCGGCTGCCCTTCCGGACACCTGCGCGGCGCTCTACGCGGGCAGTTACGCCGCCGCGGTGTCCTGGTGGCTGGACAGCGCCGGGCCCGCGACCACCGAGGCCGCCCGCGCGCTCGCCGCGCTGGACGACACGGACACCCCCGTGGCCGTCGACGCCGACCTGCTCGCCCGTACGGCCGGTACCGACCCCGCCCGCGTGCCCGGCTGGCTCACCGCGATGACCTGCCTCGGTCTGCTGCGCCCCGACGCCGACGGCCGGCCCCGCTACGCCCACCCGCTGCTGCGGGACGCCGTGCTCGGCGGCTGGGCGGGCACCGACCGGCAGGCCGCCCACCGCCGGGCCGCCGAGGCGATGCTGCACCGCGGCGACAGCGCCGAGGCCGTCGCCGGACACCTGCTGCGCTGCGGCCCGGTCGGCGAGGCCTGGGCGACCGGCGCGCTGCTCGACGCCGCCGACCTCGCCGTCCGCGACGACCGCAGCGACGACGCCCTCGCCCACCTGCGCCGCGCCCTCGACGAACCGATGCCGGCCGCCCGCCGCACCGTGGTCCTCACCGAACTGGGCTCCCTGGAGTACGCCACGGTACGGTCCACACGGTCCACGGCGGGCATCCCCCGGCTCGCCGAGGCGATGCGGCTGCCCGGCCCGCCCGTCGAACGCGTCCACGCGGCCGTCGCCCTGGGCACGGCGCTGGCCCGGCGCGGCGAGGCCCGCGCCGCCGTCGACGTGCTGCGCGGACTGCGCGACGAACACCTGACGGGCCACCCGGACCTGATCCGCACCGTCCAGACCGCCTCCGCGCTGCTCTCCGACCACGACCAGGGCGTACGGCAGGAGGTCTACCGCTGGCTGCGCGAGACCGCCGCACGCTCGCCCCATCTGGTCGGTACGGCGGGACAGGCCCTCCTCGTCCGCTACGAGGCCACGGCCGGGCTCACCTCGGCGGCCTCCGCCATGGACCGCGTCCGCGCGCTGCTCGCCGAGCCGGCCGACCCGCTCGCCGAGGTGTTCCTGCTGGGCACCGCCGCCGCCGTCGCCCAGTGGGCCGACGCACTGGACGAGGCCGAACGCCTGGTCCACCGCGGCCTCAGCGGTCAGCGCACCTCCCTGCTGCACCCCATGCATCTGGCGCTCCTCAACGTCCGTATCGACATCGCCGCCGCGCGCGGCGCGCACGAGGAGGTCCTCGCCGACCCCGAGGTGGCGCGCGCGGTCGCCGGCCGCCCCGAGTCGGCCAACGCGCTGGCCCACGCGGTCGTCGCCCTGCTGGAGACCGGCCGGACGGACGAGGCGGCCCGCCTCGCCGACGCCTACGAGGTGCGGCACGCCCACGACTCCTGGGAGCTGAACCGCTTCCTCTACGCCCGGGGCCTGCTGCGTGCCGCCACCGGCGACCCGGCCGCCGCGCTCGACGACTTCCTGGAGTGCGGTCGCCGCCAGTCGGCCCGCGATGTGGCCAGCCCCGTCGTCACCCCCTGGCGCACCGCCGCCGCCGAGTGCCGGCTCGCCCTCGGCCGCCCCCACGAGGCCCTCGCGCTCGCCGAGGAGGAACTCCGCCTCGCCACCGTCTGGAACACCCCGCGTGTCCTCGGCCGCGCCCTGAGCGTCCTCGGCACGGCGACGGGCGGCCGGCGGGGCCTGGAACTGGCGGACCGCGCGGTACACCTCCTACGCCACGGCACCGACAGTGAACGGGAGGACACTGCGGAGACGGTGACTGGAGCGTCGGTCGTGGCGCTGGGAGGTGGAGCGCCGAGCGGTCGGGGAACGGTCGAGAGGCCTGCCGCGGGCACTCGGGGGCTCGGCGAGTGGCCCGCCGCGGGAACGGGCGGTCACGCGGCGGGCGGCCGAGGATCGGTCGACGATCCTGCGGCGGCCTCGGGCGGGACCTCCGCCAGGGTGACGGTGATGCGGGGCTGGGCGCTGGGCGGGGGCGCCGCGCGGGCCGTGGGCGGCGGGTCCGCGGTGTCGTCGACCACGGGCTGGGCGGCGGCCGAGGTGCCCGACGGCGAACGGGCCACCACTCCGGGCGGAGTACGCCCCGCGCCGCCGGCCACGGACCGCACCGACGCTCCCCACGACACCCCGCCCACACGACCGAGCGACGACCGCGCCACACGACCGGGCGGCGACCGTGCCACACGACCGAGCGACGACCGCGCCACACCATCGGGCGGCGACCGTGCCACACCATCGGGCGGCGACCGTGCCACACGACCGAGCGACGACCGTGCCACACGACCGAGCGACGACCGTGCCACACGACCGAGCGACGACCGTGCCACACCACCGGGCGGCAACCGTGCCACACCACCGAGCGGCAACCGCGCCACACCACCGAGCGGCAACCGCCCACGGTCGGGTGGCGACCCGACCATGTCATCGGGTGGCGGCCCGGCTGTGCCATCGGGTGGCGGCCGAGTCGGGTCATCGGGTGGGGGCCTGACCGCGTCGTCGGGCGGCATCCGGGCTGTGTCACCAGGCGGCGACCGGGCCGCACCACCGCGGGGCGGCCAGGTCGTGCCGTCGGTCGGTGCGCCGGTCGAGGCGGAGTTGATAGCGGCGCTCGTGGCGCAGGGGCGGGGGCTGGCCGCGTCCGGGGAGCGGGCGCGGGCCCGTGACGTCTTCCGGGAGGCGGCCGAGCGGGCCGAACGCGTGGGCGCGCCGCGTCAACGCGCCCACGCGGAGGCGGCCCTTCGCGAGGGCGGCGCCCGCCGCACGGCGACGGCCCTGACCGGCCCCGCCGCCCTCACCGCCGGCGAGCGCCGCATCGCCGAACTCGCCGCGCAGAACCGCACCAACGCCGAGATAGGTCAACTCCTCCACCTGGCCCGCCGCACCGTGGAGACCCACCTGACCAGCACCTATCGCAAGCTCGGCATCCGCCGCAGAGCACAACTCGTCGCCGCCCTCGCGAAGGCGGAGGAGACCGCCTGACCCGCCCCACACACACGCTCATCCCCGGCAAGGAGAACACCTGCGGGAACTCAGGGCAGTTCGACGACCTGGGCCGCGTACGTGAGTCCGGCGCCGAAGCCGACGAGCAGGGCGAGGCCACCGCTGGGCAGTGCGCCACGTGAGCACAGTTCGTCGATGGCCAGCGGAATGGAGGCGGCCGAGGTATTGCCCACGGTGACGATGTCCCTGGCCACGACGGTGTGTGGGGCGAGCCGGAGCGACTTGGCGGTGGCGTCGATGATCCGCGCGTTGGCCTGGTGCGGGATGTAGGCGGCGAGATCGCCGACCTCCAGCCCCGCGGCGTCGAGGGCCCGGCGCGCGATCTCGGGTACGACGCGGGTGGCCCAGCGGAAGACGCCCTGGCCCTCCATCCGCAGCGTCGGCCAAGGCCCGGGTGTGTCACGGACGTCCAGCCACGAGCGGTTGTGGGCGATCATCCGGTGCCCCTCTCCGTCCGAGCCCCAGACGACCGGCCCGATGCCGGGCGTGGTGCCGGGCCCGACGACGACCGCGCCCGCGCCGTCGCCGAAGAGGAACGCGCTGCCCCGGTCCTCGGGGTCGATGATGTCGCTCATCTTCTCCGCGCCCACAACCACGACAGTGCGGGCGTCGCCCGAACACACCAGGGAGTTGGCGAGGGCGAGGCCGTGGCAGAAGCCCGAGCAGGCGGCGCCGATGTCCAGGCCCGCGGCGGTCGTCCCCAGGAGATGGGCGATACGCGGTGCCCCGGCGGGTGCCTGTTCCAGGAAGGACATGGAGCCCAGCAGCACCAGGTCGATCTCGCCGACGTCGATCCCTGCCTGGGCGACGGCCTTGCGCGCCGCCTCCGCTCCCATCGAGATGACCGTCTCATCGGGGCCGGCGAAGCGCCGGGTGACGATACCGGAGCGTCTGCGGATCCATTCGTCGCTGGAGTCGATACGACGGCAGATCTCGTCGTTGGTGACGACGCGGGACGGCCGATGGGCGCCGATGCCCAGGATCCGGGCGCCGACGGGGCGCTCGGGCACGCGCAGTGCGGTCATCGTGCCTCCCCGCCGACGCCGGTGGCCAGGGGGACTTCGCGCACCGGGGCCTCGGTCACCGAGGTGAGTGTGCCTTCCTCGTACAGCCATCGGCAGGCATGGCGCTGCACTTTGCCGCTGGAGGTCTTGGGTACCGTGCCCCGGCGTACGACGACGACGTCGTCCGCGGCGATCCGGTGCTCCTGCCGTACCGCGTCCTCCACCCGGGCACGCAGACCACGCGCGCCAAGCAGGTTCAGCACCCGGCCGTCGGCCTCGACGACCACGATCAGCCGTTCCCGCACACCGTCCTCGGACGAGAAGACCGCGGCGCAGTTCGGGCGAAGGCCCGGCGCGGAACGCTCGGCGGTCAACTCGATGTCCTGGGGGTAGTGGTTGCGGCCCTTCCGGATGATCACGTCCTTGCGCCGCCCGGCGACGTACAGCTCACCGGCGTACAGAAATCCGAGGTCGCCGGTGCGCAGAAAAGTGGTCGCGGAATCCGAGGCCGCCCCCGGGAGGCCCGGTTCTGCGGCGATACGAGCGCGGAAGACCTCCTCGCTCGTGTCGGGACGGCCCCAGTAGCCGCTGGCCACACAGGGTCCGGTGATCCATATCTCGCCGACCCGTCCGGCCGGGCACTCCTGCCGGGTCTCGGGGTCCACGATGCGTACCTGGGTGTCCAGAGCGGTGATCCCGCTCGCGACCAGGGCCTGCGCTCCCGGAGTGTCCGGGGCGGCGGGCCGCACCGCTCCCTCGCTCAGCGCCCCAGCCGAGACCCACAGCGCGACGGGCTCACGGTCCTGGGGCGAACCGGTCGCCTTGAGCGTGTTCTCGGCAAGGCCATAGCCGGGGCACATGGCGCGGCCGTCGAATCCGTGCGGGCCGAACGCGGCAGCGAACGACTGGATCGTGGCCCAACGCACGGGTTCGGCACCGTTGACGGCGACCCGCCAGCGGGACAGGTCTCCCACGCCGGCGGCCTTGCCCTCCGCCGCGGCCCGTACGCACAGGTCGTAGGCGAAACTCGGTGCGGCCGTGTGGGTGCCGCCGAAGCGGGAGAGCGCCTCCAGCCAGCGTGCCGGGCGGCGGACGAAGGCGTCGGGGGCCATCAGATACGAGGGGACGCCGGCCCACAGCGGCAGGACGACCCCGAACAGCATGCCCATGTCGTGGAAGAGCGGCGCCCAGTTGACCATCGTGGCGTCGTCTCCGCACGGCCACAATGCGTCGGTCTCCACCACGTTGGCCAGGAAGTTGGCGTGGCTGACCATGACGCCCTTCGGATCGCCGGTGGAGCCGGAGGTGTACTGGAGCAGGGCGATGTCTTCCGGTTCGGGCCCCTCGACCGCGATCGTGCCGACACCGGCCGGGGCCAGGCCGGGGTCGTCGGTGGCGATCAGGGTGAGACCGGCCAGGGCGGGCAGGTCGCCGAAGCGCTCGCGCAGTTCTCGGATGACCTCGGAGGTGCTGAGAACAATGGTGGTGCCCGCGTCATCGGCGATGCGCCGAAGCCTTGTCACCTCGCTGCGACGCCGGGGCACCTGCACCGGGGCAGCGGCCACCCGCGCGTACATGCAGCCCAGGAGAGCACGGACGAACTCCAGCCCCGAGGGATACAGCAGCAGGGCGCTGCGCCGGGCCAGCCCGGCGCCTGCGAGGAATCCGGCCCGCAGCACGGCGGCCTCGTGGAGCTCGCCGTAGGTCAGCGTCTCGTGTGGTTCCTCGCCGTTGCGCAGGAAGACGTAGGCCGTGCGGTCGGCCTGTTCCCCGCCGCGCAGCCGCAGCGCGTCCGGAAGGGTGCGGACGCGCGGTTGTATATCCGGTCCGGTCATGCTCACGCTTCACATCTCCTTGCTGGGCCGTGCCGGCGCGGTGCCGTGGGGCTGCCCGTGGCTCTGTCCCGGCAGGACGAGGACCGGCTGTACGCCGGCTGGAAATGGTGTTCCCTCCACCGTTTTTCCATCCACTCGGGAAGGCTTCGGGAATTTCCTCACGGAGCGATCATGTCGAGTTGATCCGGGAATTCTCAACCACTTTTTCCCGATGCCGCAGATCGGTGCATCAGATGAATCGGTGGGTCCGGAAGCAAGCGACACGAATCATCGACTCAGGCTTTTCCGTACATCGAACAAGTGCGTTTGCTCGGCTACCCCTCATCGCAAATAGTGGGGACGGTGATGCGCAAACGACCGCCGGAGAACAGTGCGGACGTGAACCGAAGGCCGGTTCGCACAACCCCTTCCGTAGCCTGAAATTCGCCTAGGATGAGACATGTCAGCTGATTCTGGCCCGCATGATATCCAGGAGATCAGGGAGTTCATTCTCTCCCGGCTCGTGGACATGCTCGGCCTGCTCCCGGACGGCATCGACAGATGGACACCGCTGCACCAGTACGGGCTTGACTCGGCGAAATCCGTGATGCTGGTCGCCGACTTGTCGGAATACCTGAACCGGCCCGTTCCCGTCACCATGGCATGGGACCACCCGACATTGGACGGGCTGTGCCGTGCGCTGCACGGCGACTCACGTCCCGAGGACTCTGGCGCACCGAGGGGTGGGCTGCGCCGACCGGTACCGGTCCCCGGTGCGCAGGAGCCGATCGCCCTGGTAGGTATCGGGTGCAGGTTTCCGGGGGCGCCGGACCCCTCCGCCTACTGGCGACTGCTCGTGGAGGGACGGGACGCCGTGCGCGCGGTGCACCCTGACCGGGCCGCGCGGCTGGGGCTCGGCGGCGATCGGCCACCGGTCCGCTTCGGCGGCTATCTCGACGACATCGATCTCTTCGATCCGCTGTTCTTCGGGATCTCTCCGCGCGAGGCCGCCTCGGTGGACCCCCAGCAGCGGCTGGTGCTGGAACTGGCCTGGGAGGCACTGGAGGACGCCGGTATCCCCCCGGGCGGACTGGCCGGCAGCGACACGGGCGTCTTCATGGGCTCCAGCTGGAGCGACTACGCGGCGCTGGCTCACCGGTCGGGCGTGCGGGAGGACATCGGTCCGCACACCGCGACCGGTACGCACGACAGCATCATCGCCAACCGCGTCTCCTACGCCCTCGGACTGCAGGGGCCCAGCATGGCGATCGACACGGCCTGTTCGTCCTCGCTGGTCGCGGTCCACCTCGCTTGTCAGGCGATCCGCGGCGGCGAGAGCGAACTGGCCCTCGCGGGCGGCGTCAACCTCAACTTCTTCACCGACCACTTCCTGGCGATGCAGCAGACCGGCGCGCTCGCCTCGGACGGCCGGATCAAGGCGTTCGACGCCCGCGCCGACGGCACCGTACGGGCCGAAGGGGCGGCGGTGGTCGTACTGGCCCCGCTGCGGACCGCGCTGGAGCGCGGCCTGCCTGTGTACTGCCTGATCCGTGGCAGCGCCGTCAACAACGACGGCATGAGCAACGGCCTCACCGCGCCCAACCCCCGTGCGCAGGAGACCATGCTGCGCACCGCCTACTCACGGGCCGGGGTCTCTCCGGCGCTGGTGGACTATGTGGAGTGCCACGGGACGGGCACCCGGCTGGGGGACCCGATCGAGGCGAAGGCCCTCGCCACCGTGCTGGGCCACGGACGGTCCCCCGAAGACGCCCTGCGCATCGGCTCGGCAAAGACCAACCTGGGCCATCTCGAACCTGCGGCGGGTGTCGCCGGGCTGGTCAAGGTGGCCCTCGCGCTGCGCAACGAGGTACTGCCGGCCAGCCTGAACTACAGCACCCCCAACCCGGAGATCCCGTTCGCCGAGGCCAACCTGAGGGTCCAGGACCGGACGACCCCCTGGCCCCGGCGCTCGGACGCGCGGCGCGCGGGTGTCAGCGCCTTCGGCTTCGGTGGCACCAACTGCCATGTCGTGGCCGAGGAGTTCGCCCACACGGAGGGTGCCCTGCTGCTGCTGAGCGAGGACTCCGGGCAGGCACTGGCCGACCGGGTCGCGGCGCTGCGGGCAGAACTGGCGGACTCCGCCGCCATCCCCCTGCCCCAGCTGTGCCGCGAGGCGCTCGACACGCGTGGTCCGGGCCCGTTCCGGCTCGCTGCCGCGGCCCGCGGCCGGAACGAACTCCGCGACCAGCTCGACGCGTTCGCCGCGGGCCGCCCCTTCCCGGGGCTGGCCACCGGCGGACCGGCCCCGCGCCGGCCCCGCGTGGCGTTCCTGTGCTCCGGCACCGGCAGTCAGTGGCTGGGCATGGGCAGGAGACTGCTCGCCTCGATGCCCGCCTTCCGCCGGGCGCTGCTGCGCGTGGACGGACGCGTCGCGCAGCTGGCGGGCTTCTCCGTGGTCGACCAGCTGCTCACGAGCGAGGAGCACGCGCGACTCGATGACATGGAGGTGGTCCAGCCCCTCCTGTTCGCCCTTCAGATCGCACTCGCGGACGCATGGCGCTCGCTGGGCGTGGAACCCGAGGCCGTCATCGGCCAGAGCATCGGGGAGTTCGCCGCCGCCCACATCGCCGGGGCGCTCGGCCTCGACGACGCGACGCTGCTGGCCGTGGAACACGCGCGGCTCGTCCAGCGGCACGCCGTGGGCCTCGGCGACTCCATGGTGGTCCTGGCCGACGAGGACACCGTCCTGCCGCATCTCGCCGCCGTGGGCGCGGGCCTCACCGTGGCGGGCCGCAACGGTCCGGGTTCGGTACTCGTCTCGGGCGGTGTCGCGGACCTCACGGCGCTGGCCGGGCGGCTCACCGCGGAGGGTGTGACGAGCCACCGGGTACGTATGGGGTACGCGTCCCACTCACCGCTGGTCGACCCGGTTCTGGAGCCGCTGCGCGCCGCACTCGGGGGGATCACGCCCGCCGCCACCCGCGTCCCGCTGATCTCCACGGTGACCGGGCGGGAGATCGCGGGCACCGACCTGGACGCGGACTACTGGGTGCGCAATGTCCGGGAGCGGAGCCTGCTCGGCGACGCCCTCGGCGCACTGGAGGAGCGCGGTGTCGACGTGGTCGTGGAACTCAGCCCGCACCCCGTCCTGCTCAAGCCGGTCCGCGACACCCTGGCCGGGCCCGTCCGTTGTCTGCCGTCACTTCGGCGCGGTACCGACGACGGCTGGAGCCTGCTGTCCTCACTGGGCGAACTGCACGCCGCCGGGCTGACGGTGGGCACGGAGTCCGTGGTCACCGGAACCCCGCAGCGCCATGGCGCACCCGCCGGTCACCGGGCGTTCGCCCTCGCCCCCTCCGCTCCGGTCACGGCGACCGACCGGCCGCATCTGGTGCCGGTGAGCGCCCACTCGCGGGACGCGCTGCTCGACGCGTGCCGGGCGCTTTCCGAGCACGTGGAGCGCGACACATCCCTCTGGCTGCCCGACCTCGCGTACACCCTTGCGCGCGGGCGCACCCCGCAGCGGCACCGTGTCGCGATCCTGGCACGCGACCGACGAGAACTCCTGGACGGGCTCGCGCGAGTGGGTACCGGGGAGCCGCACCCCGACCTCGTCCGGGACACCGCGGTCGGCGGTGCGGGAGAGCGCGTCGCCCTCGTCTTCTCCGGCAGCGGCACCCAGTGGCCCGGGATGGGCCGCGAGCTGCTCGACCGGCACCCCGGTTTCCGGGAGCGGATGGAGGCTTGCGACGCCGCGGTGCGGGCCGTGACGGGCTGGTCCGTGCTCGATGTACTCGCGGAACCCGCTGAGACCTCGCGGGTGGACGAGGTCGACATCCAACAGCCGGCGCTGTTCGCCCTCCAGGTGTCGCTGGCGGCACTCTGGACCGATCTGGGCCTGCGGCCCGCCGCGCTCGTCGGACACAGCATCGGCGAGGTTGCCGCGGCCTGCGTGGGTGGCGCGCTCTCGTTGGAGGACGGGGCGCGGATCGCCGCGGCCCGCTCGCATCTCATCCAGCATGCGCTGGGGCCGGGCGCCATGACCGCCGTGGAGCTGCCGGAGGAGGAGCTGATCCGTCATCTCGCCCCTTACGAGGGGCAGGCGTCGATCGCGGCCTTCAACAGTCCCACCAGTATCGCCGTGGCCGGTACGCCCCAGGCGATCCGCGCGCTGGAGGAAGACCTGCGGCGCGCGGGCACGTCGGCGCGCTCCCTGCGCGTGGAGCGTGCGGGGCACTGCGTGCTCATGGACCCGATCCTGGAACCGCTGCGCGAGCGCCTCCAGGGTCTTACGCCGTACCCGTTCGAGGTACCGTTCCGCTCCACCGCGCTGCACGGCACGGTGAACCCCGTCGTCGGCCCGGACTACTGGGTACGCAATCTGCGCAACCCCGTGCGGTTCGCGCCCACGATCGAGGCACTCGTCGACGACGGTGTGGACACCTTCGTCGAGATCGGCCCGCACGGCGCGCTGCGCGGGGTCATCGAGCAGATCGGGGCAGCCCGCGGCGTCGTCCTCCACGTGGTCGACTCCCTGCGGCGCGGCGCGAGCGACACCCGCGCCATTCTGTCCAGTGCCGCGTCGCTGTTCACGCGCGGCGTTCCGCTGTCGATGGCCACGCTGTACCCGGAGGGCGCACGACTGACCGGGGCACCGCTCGTGCGTTGGCAGCGGGAGCGCCACTGGCTGGGCACGGTCTCGCCGGGGCGGGACGCAGAGAGGGCGGCTGCGGCGCTGCCGGTCGGCGGGAACGACACGTCGGCGGACCGTGCGGCCGAGGCCGTTGCGACGACCGCCGCGCCGGACCGTACGCCCCGGGACATCATCCTCACCGAGATCGCCGAACTGCTGGGCATACGCCCCGACGGCCTTGCCTCCGATGCCCGGCTCCAGGACTTCGGTCTGGACTCGATGTTGGCCATCCGGCTGAGCAACCGCCTCCAGACACTGTTCGGGCATCGGGTGTCCCCGGCGGAGTACCTGCGCGGCGAGGCGCTCGCGGATCTCCTGGACCGGCTCGCCGAACTCGTCGCCGGGCCCGCGGAGCCAGGCACCCCCGAGCGCGCGTTCGGGGACGGCGCGAAGGGCGCGGAATCAGTGGCGAGGGACTCCTTCGTCGACGACCTGACGGACGAGGACGCCGGGGAACTGATGGCCGACCTGGTTGCCCGGGGGCTGCTGACGGCCGACGCCGGCACGGTACCCGCGCGGGAGTCGCTGCGGGCCGCGCTGACGCAACCCGGTGCCTTCGAACTGGCACCGGCGGGGCACGGGCAGGGCGCGATCTGGTTCATGCAGCAGCTGTCGCCGGACGGGGCCGCCTACAATCTGATGTTTGCCGCGCGTGTGGCGGCCGCCGTCGACGAGGACGCTCTGGACCGTGCGGTGCAGGCGGTGGTGGAGCGTCACCCGGCGCTGCGCACCGTCTTCGTCGACGTGGCCGGACGGCCGTTCCAGCTGATCCCCGCGGCGGCGGAGTACGACTTCCGCACGCTGGATGCCTCGGGGCTCAGCGACGAGGACGTGCACGACCTGCTCGTGGCCCACGGACACGAACCGATGGACCTCGACCGGGGCCCGATCCTGCGCGTGGCACTCCTGACGCGCGGGACCGAGGACCACTTCCTGCTCGTGGTGATACACCATGCCGCGGCCGACGCCGCATCGGTGGACGTCGTCATACGCGATCTGCGGGACTTCTACGCGCAGGCGCTCGACGGCGGCCCGGGCCCCCAGGAACCGGTAGCGCCGTACACGGAGTTCGTCGAGTGGGAGCGCACCTGGTTGCGGCAGCCCGAGGCGGCAGAGGCGCTGGCCTGGTGGTCGAAGCAGCTCGGCGACCCGCCGGCGCACCTCGATCTGCCGGGGTCGCGCGCGTCGGCCGACGGCCGGGAGGAGGGCGTCGACTACGCGGGCGCGGACATGACCTTCCGGTGGGCCGCCCGCGAGACACAGGAGCTCAAGGAGTTCGCCCTGGGCGCGGGTGTCTCCGTCAGCAGTCTGGTGCTGGCCGGGTTCTTCGCAACGCTGAACCGGGCGACCGGTGCCGAGGACGCCATCGTCGCCACGGCCGTCGCCCAGCGTGATCTGGCCGGCCGGGAGAACGCCGTGGGCTACTACCTCAACACCGCGCCGGTGCGCGCCCGGCCCTGTGGCGGGAGCACCTTCCGGGAGCTGCTGAGCGAGGTCCACGCGTTCTCGCTGGGCTTGCTGGAGCACATGAACTACCCCCTGGATCTGCTGGTGCGCGAACTCAACCCGCCGCGCCCACAGGGCCGTACGCCCTGGTTCGACTTCGCCGTGAACTGGCTGTCGGGCGATTCATTCACCTATGCCAACACGCTCTTCCACGGTGTCGGCGGGTCCGTCGGCACTTCGGAGGCACTGCCGCTGGTCCCGCTGCCGCTGCGGCGTGACATCGCGAAATTCGACCTGGAGATCACGATGGCCGATGTCGGGGCCGAGGTGGTCGGTCAGGTCCAGTACAAGCCCACACTTGTGGAAAGGGAGAACGTGACCATGTTCCTGGAGCGCTTCCGCTCCGTACTCTTTCAAGCCATCGCGGGCCCCGATGTGCCGCTCGACACGCTGGGCACTGCGCCCTCGCCCTCCGGCAGCAACGGGGCGGACGAGTGACGGCCGCCGTCGGAACGCTGCACGGGAGGCTGCTGGCGGTCGCGGCCACGACCCCCGGTGCCGCGGCGATCCTCTCCGACTCCGGAGTGACCACCTACGGCGAACTCGACCGCAGGTCGGCGCTGCTGGCCGAGTGGCTGACGGCCGAGGGTGTCGGCCCCGGGGTTCCGGTGGGCGTCTGCGCCGAGCGCACCCCCGATCTGCTGGTGGCGATCCTGGGGATCCTGCGCTCAGGCGCCGCCTATCTGCCGCTGGACCCCAAGTACCCCGACGAGCGGCTGCGGTTCATGGTCGAGGACAGTGGCACCCGGCTGGTGCTGACCACCCCTGGGGCCCGGGGGCACTGTCCCCGGGGTCCCGCGCTGCTGGTGCTGGACGGCGACACCCTCAGGGGCGAGGCCGGCGCCCATGACCGCAGCGCCCGGCCGGCGGCCTCCGTGCCCGTGGACTCCGCCTATGTCATCTACACCTCCGGGTCGACGGGGCAGCCCAAGGGTGTGCCGCTGAGGCACAGCAGTTGCGGGGCGATGCTCGACGAGGCCGAGCGGATCTTCGCCCATTGCGATCTGAGCGGGGTCGCGGCGGTCACGTCGATCTGTTTCGACCTGGCGGTCATGGAGATCTTCGCCCCGCTGTCGGCGGGCGGTGCCGTGGTGCTGCTGGAGAGTGCCGTGCACCTGGCCGAGAGCCCGCACCTGAGCCGGGTGACGCACCTCAACACCGTGCCGTCCGTCATGACGAGTCTGCTCGACGCGGGCGGGCTGCCGCCCGGGCTGCGTTCGGTGGTGCTGGGCGGGGAGACGGTGCGCCGCGCGCTGGTGGACCGGATCTACCGCGAGACCGACGTGGCACGGGTCTTCAACGGATACGGCCCGACCGAGGGTACGGTCTTCTGCACCTTCAAGGAGGTTCCGCGCGACGACACCGCGGAACCCTCGATCGGCACGCCGTCCACCACCGCCCGTCTCTACGTCCTGGACACGTCGCTGCGGCCGGTGCCCGAGGGCGAGCCGGGCGAGCTGTACCTGGGCGGTGCGGGGCTCACGTGGGGCTATCTCAACCGGCCCCGGCTGACGGCAGAGCGCTTCGTGCCGGATCCCCATGCGGACGGCGAGTACATGTACCGCACCGGAGACGTCGCCCGACGGCTGCCCGGCGGCGAGCTGGCGTTCGCCGGGCGTGTGGACCACCAGGTGAAGGTGCGCGGGTACCGCATCGAACTGGAAGAGGCCGAGGCACGGCTGTCCAGCTGTCCCGAGGTGCGCGAGGCGGCGGTCGCGGTGCGCGCGCCGGAGGGACAGCCGGAGGCGGGCTCGCTGGTGGCCTACGTCGTTCCACGCGACGGAGCGGACACGGCGCCGGGGGACGGTCCGTGGCTGGACGCCGGCCTGCAGGCCGGGATCCGGCGGCAGCTCGGAGCGTCGCTGCCCGACCACATGGTGCCCGACACCGTGGTGTTTCTCGCGGCGCTCCCCGTCTCACCCAACGGCAAGCTCGACCGGGCCGCGCTGCCCGTGCCACCGGCCGCCGAGGCACCCGGCGCGGAGGCACCGGCGAGCACCCCGACCCAGGTGGCCCTCAGCGAGATCTGGGGCGAGTTGCTCTCCCGCGACGCGCAGAGCATCGGCCTGCAGGACACGTTCTACGAACTCGGCGGCAACTCGCTGCTGCTGGTACGGCTGGCCCGACGGATGACCCAGCGCTTCGGCCGGCGAGTCGGAGTCGCGGACCTGTTCCGCTTCCGTGACATCGCCTCCCTCGCCACCTGGCTGGACGCGGACGGGGACAGTTCCGGTACGGACGCGATCCTGCAGGCCAGGCGCCGTACCGAGACCCGCCGCACCGTACGGGACCGCGGCCGCCCCTCAAGGGGCTGAGCCGTCCGCGTCCCTCGCTCTTGGAACCCAATCGGAGGTGTTGGCAGGCATGACAGAACCGCCTGAGCACGACTACGACTTCGGCGACATCGCCATCATCGGCATCGCGTGCCGCTTTCCCGGCGCGAACAACAAGGAGGAGTTCTGGGACAACCTTGTCAACGGCCGAGAGTCCATCCGTTTCCTGCGCAAGGAGGAAATCGAGGTGGACCAGGCCCTGGTCAACAATCCGGCGTACGTGGCGGCGTGCGCTCCGCTGGACGGTTACGACGAGTTCGACCCGGCGGTCTTCAACATTCCTGACCATGTGGCGACCCTGATGACCCCGGAGCACCGCATCTTCCTGGAGAGCGTCTGGGACGTCCTGGAGGACGCCGGCTACGACCCCGAGCGCCTGCAGGCCGAGGTCGGCGTCTACGCGGGGGCCAATCCGCAGACCCCGGCGCTCTACAGTTCCCCGCCCGACTGGGTCTCGGTCGGACCCGACGTGATGGACCGCAGCAACGCCTGGTTCACCGACACCATGACCTCGAACGCCCTGTACTACCTGGGGCTCACGGGCGAGGCGGTCACCCTGACCGCGGTGTGCACGGGGTTCCCCTACGCCGTGCATCTCGCGTCCCAGTCGCTGTTGCTGGGCCAGACGGACATGGCCGTCGCCAGCGGAGTCATGGTCCGGCTGCCGCAGTTGCGCGGCTACCTGTGGGAGGAGGGCCGGATCGCCTCCCGGGACGGGCACTGCCGCCCGTTCGACGCCAACGGCACGGGGACACGGCTGGCCAGCGGCGTCGCGACCGTGCTGCTCAAGCCGGTGCGGCAGGCCGTCGACGACCGCGACCACATCTACGCGATCGTCAGAGGCAGCGCCATCAACAACAACGGCGCCAGCGCGGTGTCGTACGGCTTCGCGCAACCCGAGCGGCTCAGCGCCTGTATGGCGGCCGCGCTGCACGTCAGCGGGGTGGGACCGGACACGGTGTCGATGTATGAAGCCAACACCTTCGGCCTGCCGATCACCGACGGGCTGGAGGTCCGTGCCGCAGCCATGGCGTACGACGGCCCCACCGGTACCGTCTCACTCGGCTCGGTGAAGGGGAACATCGGCCATGCCGGAGTGGCGGCGGGCGGGTCCGGCGCCATCAAGGCGGCACTCGCCCTCTACCACGGCCAGCTTGTGCCGACGATCAATCTGACCGAGGTCAACGAGGAACTCGACCTGCCGCACACCCCGTTCGCGCCCCAACTGGAGGGCGCGGATTGGAAACCCGCGGCCGGCATCCGACGGGCCGGTGTCACCGCGCTCGGCGGTGGCGGTTACAACGCGCACCTCGTCCTGGAAGAGCCACCGGTTCGGCGGTCCCGTGAGCCGGAGACCGGAGCACCGCGCCTGGTCGGCCTGTCCGCACGGGACGAGCGGGCTCTCGCCGCCCGCCGCACGGCACTGCGGGAGTGGATCGCCCGGCATCCCGAGGCACGGCTCGACGACATCTGCCTCAGCCTGAACCTGGGGCGCAGAGTCATGGCGCGGCGGTGGGCGGCCGTGGTGAGCAGCAAGGAGGAGCTGGTCGAGGCGCTCACCGCCGGGAGTGGTTCCCGGGTGGCCGCCACCAGTGCCCCGGTGCGGCAGGTGGACCTGTCGGGCCTGCGCCAGACCGAAGGCGGCCTCGCTCCGCGCGAGGCGCGGGAGGCCCGCGACGAGCAGACACTGCGCCGGCTCGCCGTGGCCTGGACGCAGGGGCTGGCGGTGGACCTTGCCGCACTGCACAAGGGCGATGAAGCCCACCGGGTCCCGCTGCCCGGCTACCCCTTCGAACGCCGCCGCTTCTGGCGCACCAGCTGGTGAGCGGCGCCATGCATCCCCTCACCTCCGTCACCGGCCCGCTCGCGCCCGGTGCTCTCGACCCCGACACGGTCGACCTCGCCGATCCCGCCACCTTCGCCGACCACGATCTCACGGCGTTCTGGCGCACTCTGCGGGACACCAGACCCGTCCACTGGAACCGGCCGACCGCGACGCGCCGCGGCTTCTGGGTGCTGTCGCGCCACGAAGACGTCATGGCTGTCCACCGCGACAACGAGAACTTCACGTCGGAGCGCGGCAATGTCCTGGTCACCCTGCTGGAGGGCGGTGACGCGGGCGCGGGCAGGATGCTCGCGGTCACCGACGGGCCGCGCCACGAGCAGTTGCGCAAGATCCTTTTGCGCTCGCTCGGCCCCCGGGTGCTGAGGCCGGTGGCGGCGGCGGTGCGCGCCAACACCCGGAGCCTGGTGCGGAAGGCCGTGGCCGGCGGCACCTGCGACTTCGCCCTGGAGATCGCCAGCCGCATCCCGATGAACACCATCTCCAACCTGCTGGGGGTGCCCGAGACTGACCGCGACTTCCTCCTGGGCCTCAACAAGACCGCGCTGAGCAGCGATGACGACGACGTCGACGAGGAGGAGTCGGCGATGGCCCGCAACGAGATCCTCCTCTACTTCCACGACCTGGTGGAGGAGCGCCGCAGGGCGCCCGGTGAGGACCTCATCAGCGTTCTGGCGCACAGCACGGTCGACGGGGCCACGCTCACGGACGAGGACGTCGTCCTCAACTGCTACAGCCTGATCATCGGTGGTGACGAGACGAGCCGACTGTCCATGATCGACAGTGTGTACTCGCTCGCCGCGCACCCCGAGCAGTGGCAGCGGCTCAAGAACGGCGAGGTCGGCGTCGACACGGCGGTGGACGAGGTGCTGCGCCGGGCGTCCCCGTCGATGCACTTCGGCCGTACCGCCCTGCGGGACATCGAGATCAACGGTGTCACGATCCGCCGCGACGACATCGTCACACTGTGGCACTACTCGGCCAACCGGGACGAGCGCGTCTTCGACCGGCCCGAGGTGTTCGACCTGGGGCGCGCTCCCAACAGGCAGATCTCCTTCGGCTACGGCCCGCACTACTGCGTCGGTGCCTATCTCGCGAAGATCGAGATTTCCGAACTGCTGCTGGCACTGAGGGACTTCACCACCGGCTTCGAGCCGGCCGGTCCGGCGCTGCGGCTGCGCTCCAACCTGCTGAACGGATTTCACAGTCTGCCGGTGCGGTTCTTCCCGGACCCGGCAGGACCGGCGTACGACGACGAGTTGCGGGAGGTGGGGCGATGAGCGGCAATCCGTTCGTCGAGGGAGACGGCCACTGGCAGGTGGTCGTCAACGGAGACGGCCGGCATGCCCTGTGGCGGCCGTTCTTGGACCTTCCGGCGGGTTGGCGGGTGGTCGCGAACTCGGCGGACCGGGAGGCGGCGCTGGATTACGTCCAGCTGAACTGGCGCATGCCGGGACCGGCCGCACCGGCCGCACCGGCCGAGCCCGACACCGGCACCGAACGCCGATGACGTCCGTCCGCCGACTGGATCGTTCGAGATGTTTCGCGGGTGCCGACGCCCGTGCAGGGAACCGCTCCGCGTCGCGGAGCCGTGCAGAGACCAGGAGACGAACATGAGCCAGCTAGCCGAAGCCGTGCTGAACGGAGCGTCGCCCGACGAGATCGAGAAGGCGCCGCTGCCCGACGAGTATCTGGCCCTCCACCTGCGGGCCGAGGACGTCACCATGTTCGACGGGGTGGCGGACAAGGACGTCCGCAAGTCGCTACGCCTGGGACAGGTCCCCATGCCCGAACTCGCGCCGGACGAGGTCCTGGTCGCGGTGATGGCCAGCTCCATCAACTACAACACCGTGTGGTCGGCGAAGTTCGAGCCCATACCCACCTTCCGGTTCCTTGAGCAGAATGCCCGGCAGGGCGGCTGGGCCGAGCGGCACAACCGGCCGTACCAGGTCGTCGGATCGGACTGCGCGGGCGTCGTCGTGCGCGTCGGCGCGGGCGTGCGGCGCTGGAAGGTGGGTGATCAGGTCGTGGTCCACCCCGTCCAGGCCGACGAGCAGGAGGCGGCCTCGCAGGCGGACGGCATGATGGGTGAGGAGCAGCGGGCCTGGGGCTTCGAGACGAACTTCGGTGCGCTCGCGGAGTACGGAGTCGTACGGGCGAGTCAACTGGTTCCCAAGCCCGCCCATCTGACATGGGAGGAGGCCGCGAGCAATCCGCTGTGCGCCGGAACGGCCTACCGCATGCTGGTGAGCGACCGCGGTGCCCGGATGAAGCAGGGCGACATCGTGCTCATCTGGGGCGCGTCCGGGGGCCTGGGCGCGTACGCGATCCAGTTCGTGAAGAACGGCGGCGGCATCCCTGTGGGCGTCGTCAGCTCCGAGGAGAAGGCCGCCGCGGCACGGGCGCTGGGCTGCGACATCGTGATCAACCGCTCCGAGCTGGGTATCACCGACGACGTCGGCGACGATCCGGAGCAGGTGATCAAGGCGGGCAAGCGGCTCGGCAAACTCGTCATCGAACGGGCCGGCCGCGCCCCCGACATCGTCTTCGAGCACACCGGCCGTGCCACGTTCGGCATCTCCGTCTTCGTGGTGCGCCGCGGCGGCACGGTGGTGACCTGCGGGTCGAGCTCCGGCTACCAGCACACGTACGACAACCGCTATCTGTGGATGCGGCTCAAGAAGATCATCGGCAGTCACGCCGCCAATCTCCAGGAACAGTGGGAGGCCCACCGGCTGTTCGAACGCGGCGACATCGTGCCCGCCATGTCGGCGGTCTATCCGCTGAGCGAGGCGGCCGAAGCCTGCCGGGTCGTCCAGACCAACCGGCAGGTAGGCAAGATCGCGGTCCTGTGCATGGCCCCGCGCACCGGTCTCGGGGTGACCGATCCCGAACTGCGCGCACGCATCGGCGAAGAACGGCTCAACCCGCTGCGGGGGCGTACGGAAGGCCCGGAGCGGCTCTGACGGTCCGGAGCACTCCGGTCGGCGCCGGCCCCGCTGGACCGACGGCCCGCCCTGCGGACCGTCGGTCCAGCCACCGCGTCGGCGCCCCTGGCACGAGGCCGCCGATCGAACCCTCCCGCCGCGGTACTCCCTGAACTCGATCCCATCGGACGAAGGACGTCATGACGGATGGACGGCGTGACAGACTCACCCACCACTCCCCAGCCCCCCACGCTCCGGGCCGCGCGTCGGGGCTCCCGCCGGTTGGCCCTGGGTGTGATCTGCCTGGGCCAGTTGATGATCGTCCTGGACGGAACGGTCGTGTATGTGGCCCTTCCGGCGCTCCAGCGCGGCCTGGACCTGTCGCCTTCGGGCCTGTCCTGGGTCGTCAACGCCTACCTGGTCCCCTTCGCGGGTCTGCTGCTCCTGTCGGGCAGGCTGGGTGATCTGCTGGGCCGCACGCGTGTCTTCGTCATGGGCATGGCGGTGTTCACCGTGGCGTCGCTGCTGTGCGGGCTGGCCGGCGGCCCAGGCCTCTTCCTGGGAGCACGCGTCGCGCAGGGGGTGGGCGGAGCGCTGGCCTCGGCGGTCTCGCTCGCCATGGTCGTCGCTCTGTTCCCCGACCCGGGCGAACGGGCCCGCGCCCTGGGGGTGTACAGCTTCGTCCAGTCGGCCGGGGGCACCTTGGGACAGCTGGTGGGCGGCGTCCTCACCCAACTGGCGGGCTGGCCCTGGATCTTCTTCGTCAATGTGCCGTTCGGCGTACTGACCCTGGCCCTGGCGGTACGGTTCCTGGACGGCGGCCGGGACAACGGCCCGGCCCGCTCGCTGGACGTCATGGGCGCGGCCCTGGTCACCGGGGCCCTCAGCCTCGCCGTCTACACGATCGTCGGCGCCTCGGACCATGGCTGGAACTCCCCGCACACGCTTGGCCTCGGCGCCCTGGCTGCCGTCATGCTCGCCGGTTTCACCCTGCGGCAGACCAGGGCGGCGGACCCGTTGCTGAGCCCGCGTTTCCTCGCGAGCCGTACCGTCACCGGTGCCCTCGTGACTCTGGCCCTCCTGTTCGCCGCCGTCTACGGCTTCCAGTTCCACGCTGCGCTGTACATGCAGGACGTCCTCGGCCTCGACCAGTTGCGAACCGGCGCGGGTCTTCTCCCGGCGTCCGTGCTCATCGGTCTGATGTCGCTGGTCGTCGCCCCCTGGCTGATCGCCCGTCTGGGAACCCTGGTGGTGCTGTGGGGGTCGCTCCCCCTGGTCGGCTCGGGGCTGTTGCTCTTCGGCCAGGTGTCGCCGGACGGCAGCTATGTGAAGGACGTCCTGCCGGGAACGGTCCCGCTCGGCATCGGCCTCGGCCTGGTCATCCCGGCCTTGGCCGACCTGGTGATGTCCGGCGCCGACGCCCGCGATTCAGGTCTCGCCTCGGGTGTCTTCAGCACGATGCAGCAGATCGGTAGCGCGCTGGGGCTCTCGGCGGTGAGCGCCCTGGCGGTCCACCGCACCGCCGAACTCACCGCGGACGGCACCGACTCCGCGTCGGCCCTCACCTCCGGCTACCGGCTGGCCTTTCATGTGGGCCTGGTGCTGGTGCTGCTGGCATGGCTGGTGGCCGTACGGACCCAGCGTGCCCCGAGGGCGGTTCGGCCGGGCCCGGGGGACGCGGAACAGGAGCAAACCTCGATGTGACGACGACTCCTGCACCGGGCCCGCCCGGCCTGGTGCAGGACCGGGCCAGGCGGCACTCCGCGGCCCCGGGGCCGTCGTTCACACCAGCGCGACGGGCCCGTTCGGCTGCCGGTGGCGCTGTTCGGTGATCTCGCGAGCCAACTGCTCCGTCTCCTGCTCCGGCTGCCGCTCGAAACCGTCCTCGGTCAGCAACGAGACGATGGGGTAGATCCGTCGGCTGAGGTCCGGGCCGCCTGTGGCCGAGTCCTCGTCCGCCGCGTCGTACAGCGCCTGGAGCGCGGTCAGAGCCGCGTCCCGCCGTGACATGTCCGGCCTGTACAGCTTCTTCAACGAACCCCGGGCGAACACGGAACCGGAGCCCTCGGCGTAGAAGTCCGTCTTCTCGAAACATCCGCCGGTGATGTCGTAGCCGAAGACACGGCCCTTCCCGGTGTCCGTGTCGTACCCCGCCAGGAGCGGAACCACGGCCAGGCCCTGCATGGCCTGGCCGAGGTTCTGCCGGACCAGGTGGGCCAGCCGGGCCGTCTTCGCGCCGAAGGTCATCGGGACGCCTTCGATCTTCTCGAAGTGGGCCAGTTCGACCTGGTAGAGCTTGACCAGGTCCAGCGCGAGCCCCACCGAGCCCGCGAAGGCGAGGGCGGTGTGGTCGTCCGCCGGGTGGACCTTCTCCAGGTCGCGCTGCGAGATCATGTTGCCCATCGTGGCCCTGCGGTCCCCCGCGATCAGCACACCGTCGGCATAGGTCAGGGCCAGTACGGTGGTGCCGTGCGGAACCTGGTCGGGCATGGCTCGGACCCCTTCGGGAAGAAGCCCCGACGTGCCGAGAAGTTCTGGCCGGTGGATCTGGAGGAAGTCGATGAAGGAGGAGCTTCCCGCCGCGAACAGATCCGCGACCGGCCTGCTCTGACCGTCGTCTCGTGCCATGGATCTCTCCTCGTTCCAGTGACGATCACTGCAAGCTAGCACGACGGGATTGCGGCGCGATTCCCGATCGTGAGCCGAACTCGCCTCTATTTTCAGCCAGTTGATTGAGGGTCCACCGTGTCTCGACGCCGGCCAGATCGATTCATCCTTTCCTGAACATCGAAAAGGCGTGTTTGAAGACGGATTTCCCCTCGTCGAGGATGGAGGGAAGGTGTTCTCGGCCCCACCGGATTCCGGTTATCGAGATGCGCGGAGGAAGGAACATGCAGCCAGAATTGCCCGGACGACCCGTGCCGGTCACCCTGATCGCGAAATCCTCCGACGGCGCCGACAACTGGCAGGTCGTCCTCGACAAGGGCGGCCACCACGTGCTGTGGCGTGCGTTCCTCCGCCTCCCGGTCGGCTGGCGTGTCGTCTTCTCCTCTCCAGCCCGGGAAGCGGCACAGGAGTACATCGAACGACTCCTGCGGTCCCGGGCCGGGTGACGGATTCGTCGCCGGCGGCGGGCGCCTCCTCACACCAGGCCGAGGACACGGTGCGTGTCGGTCTGCTGTGCGAGAGGGAGCGGCACGTCGAGGTCGAGCAGTGGGCGGATCCCCGGCTCGTACACCTGCCGCGCGGTGGCTCGCAGGGCCGCCACGAAACTCTCCGCGCGGCGACTCGGCCGGACACCCGCCATCGTCAGGACTCCGATCGGCAGATCCGGATGATCCCCGGAGACGGGCACCAGCGTGACCCGGCCGCCGTCCAGGGTCTGTGCCGAGTGAGGCTGGTGCGTCAGCGTGAACCCCATGCCGACGCTGACCAGTCCGCGCAGGGACTCAAGTCCTGTCGCGTAGATCACCCGGGGCATGGGGGTCCCGCTCGCCGCGTAGATCCGCCGGATGTGGGCGTCGTGCGCCCCCGTGTGCGGCAGGGCGAGCATCAGCAGCGGCAGATCGGCGAAGTCGGCCAGCGAGGCGCTCGGTTCGCCCGCCAGGGGATGCTCAGCGGAGACGAGGGCGGACAGCGCGGGCCTGGCCAGCTCTGTGAACACCATGTCCTCGGCGGAGGAGAGACGGTACGTCACGACCAGTTCGCACACCCCGTCGCGCAGCAGGTCGTAGGGGGTCTGGGTGTCGTGAACGGTCACGCGCAGCCTGGGGTGCGTCACTTCGGCCCGGGCCAGGGCCCTGGGCATGAGGAACGGCGTGATCACGCAGCAGCATCCGGCGTCGAGGTGTCCCGAGGCCGTTTCCTGGAGGAAGCCGCTGACGTCCTTCAGCTCCTGGGCCTGTCGCAGGATCTTGCGCACGTCCTTCAGGAGCAGCCGCCCGGCCGGCGTCAGCACGACTCCTTTGGCGCGCTGGCGCAGCAGCAACTGGACACCGAGCTGGCGCTCCAGCCGCTGCATGGCGGAGGACACGGCGGACTGGGAGGCGTGCAGCCGCATCGCCGCTTCGGAGATGTTCTCGGTCTCGGCGATGGTGGCGAAGTACAGGAGTTGGGTGAGGCTGAAATCCGGCCGGTTGCTCATACGGGGTTCCTTTGTTTCCGGCAGGCGATGCCGTGACGCCGATGTTCGGTCATGCCGCTGTCCGGGATGCGGGCCGCGGACCCCGGTCGGCCAGAGCCGGCCGGTCGAGCTTGCCCCCCACCGTCCGGGGAAAGACGGACAGCAGGGTGTAGGTCGCGGGCCGCATCCAGTGCGGCAGAAGTCGTTCGGCCCGCTCCCTCACCTGCTCGACCGAACCCGCCTCCGTCATCCGCAGGTAGGCGTCGAGCAGAGAGCCGTCGCCTCGCAGGCGGCGGAGGACCGCGCACTCCAGTACCTGCGGGTGCTCGGCCAGCACGGCCTCGATCTCCCCCAGCTCGACCCGGTAGCCGCGGATCTTCACCTGACGGTCGGCGCGGCCGTGGAACTCCAGGCGGCCGTCGGCCGTCCAGCGGGCGCGATCCCCCGTGCGGTACATCCGTGAGCCGTCACCGGCCCACGGGTCGGGCAGGAAGACGGCCGCCGTGAGGCCGGGCCGCCCCAGATATCCCCGGGCGACGCCGGAGCCGCAGACGTACAGGTCGCCGGTGCGTCCGGCCGGGACGGGGCGCAGCCGGTCGTCCAGCACCCGGACGGTCTGGCCGGGCAGCGGGGCTCCGAGGTGAGTCGGCTCGTCGCCCCGTACCACCACCACGGTGGTGTCGACGGTGGTTTCGGTGGTCCCGTACACGTTGACGGCGTCCAACCGGTCCGCCAGCCCCCCGAGGTGCCGCTGGAGCGTGGGCGAAAGGGGCTCGCCGCCCACCCACAGGCGCAGCCCGCTGCCGGTGCCGAGCAGGGGGCCGAGCCGCGGCAGGACGTATTCCAGGTGCGAAGGGGTGATGTCGAAGTCGGTCAGCCGCTCCTCGGCCACCGCCGTGGCCAGCCGCTTCGGATCCAGCCGTACGGCGTCGTCGAACAGGACAAGGGTGTCCCCCCGCACGACGCGGATCCACTGCTGCACCGAAGCGTCGAACGACGGACTCGCGTTCCACCCCACGCGACCGGTTCCCGCGCGGATCGTGCCCGACTCCTCCAGCCCCGCCAGCAGCGCGGCCAGGGAGGCATGCGAGACCTGTACTCCCTTGGGGCGTCCGGTGGAGCCGGAGGTGTAGATGACGTAGGCGCACTGCCCCGGGTCCACCGGGCCGCAGGGGGACGTGGGCGCCGCCAGGTCCTGAGCACCCTCGTCCCCGTGCAGGTGCACGACCTCGACGTCCTCGCCGCGGACACCGTCCGGCAGGACGCCCTGGCCGGTCACCAGGATTCCGGCATCGCTGTCGCCCACCATGTACGCCAGCCGGTCCACGGGGTAAGCCGGGTCCAGGGGGAGATAGGCCGCGCCGGCGCGCAGTACGCCGAGAATCGCCACCACCAGGTCGGCCGAGCGGGGCAGGCAGACGGCGACCACCGACTCGGGACCCGCTCCGGCCGAGACCAGCCGCCGGGCCAGGAACTCCGCCCGCAGGTTCAGCTCCGCATAGGACAGGGCCGTGCCCCTGTCGACGACGGCCACGGCCCGGGGCCGCTCCCGAACCGTCGCGGCAAAGCGTTCCAGCACGGTCGCCGGGCGCGTCCTCAGCGGTGCTCCCACACCCAGGTCGGCGAGGTGGGCGCCGTCCCGCTCCTCCTGGAGGGGCAGTTCCTCCAGCATCGCGTCCGGGAGTTCGCAGACGTGGCGCAGCAGCAGGCGGTAGCGCCGGGCCAGGCCCCGCATGGTCGACTTCTCGAACGCGGCCTCCGCGTAACGCACGCGGAAGCCGAGGCTGCCGTCGTCGCGTGGCACGTAGGTGAGGGCGAGGTCGTGTTCCGTGGCCCCGAAGGGCGTACCGCCCCGGGCGAGGACCACCTCCGCCGGTTCGGGTCCCTCCGTCTGCCCGGCGACGGGCGGCCTGGCCGGGGTCGTCTCCAGTGAACTCCGGGTCTCCCTCAGCAGACTCCGGAAGGACTCGGTCCGCGACACACGGGCCGTCACCGGCCCGTCGGGTGTCCGGACGGTGAACTCCGACCGGCCCGACCAGCGAGCCAGCTGCGCGACGTAGACCGCGTGCAGGGCCGCGTGCAGGGTCGCCCCCGACGCGGCCGCCGTCTTCTCCAGCGCGCCGACTTCCTCGGCGGGCACCTCGAAGGCGAGCCACCGCTCGGCCGGTGGAACGGTCGTGTGCCGCCGGCGGGTCGGACGGAGTGCCGTGCCGGTGGGGTCGAGGAGGTGGGAGGAGGCCTCGTCACGTGTACTGAGGGTGACATCCGGATCGATCACAGCGAGACTCCTTGCCGGCGGTGGGCCCCCCGCCCGGTACGGGGAACGGTGGTGATGACGTCCCCGAGCAGTTCCTCGTGCCCTCGCCCGGCCAGCCAGCGCCCGGCCACATCGGCGTACTGCTCGTCGTAGCCGTCGTCGAGTTCTTCCCAGAACCCGGTCAGACGGTGCCTGGCCGCGGCGCAGTGGATGTCCACCAGTTCCCGGGTACCGGAGGCGCCCGTGGTGTCCTCGGCGGCCGAGCGGGCGAGAGCGGTGCTCATGGTGAGCAGTTCGGCGGCGATGCGGTGCAGAGTGAGTACGGTGTGCTGCTGCTGGAAACCGTCCGCTTGGTCCGGGTGACGGTCGGTCAGCGTCTGGCACGCCCAGGCCAGTGCCGCCGCCTGCGCGGTGACGTACTCGACGTGCCCGGCGTTCACGCCGCCGAGGATCGCCGCGAGGCGCTGCCCGGCCTCGGCGGCGTTCCCCGCAGGGGCCTGCCGGTAGGTGCGGGCGTAATAGCAGTCGGTGAGGCGGAGCTGCCCGGCGAGGAGGTCCACCAAGTAGTCGACACCACCGGAGATCCGCAGGCCCCGGGCGTCCCGGTGGAAACGTTCCAGCGGCAGGGGCCGGGCGCCCCGCCGGGCCTTGCTGTCGGCTGTCTCGTAGCCCTCGCCGCCGAGCAGCCCCATCGTCCGCTCCAGGACCCGCCAGCAGGTCTCGGAGGCGACGTTCTTCAGCATCGCGTGCTCGTGCAGCGGATCGGTGTCCTGACTCAGCAGGGTCCAGCGGACCAGGCTCTCGGCGGCGTAGGTGTCGGCCATCGACAGCGCGATGATCCGCTGGATCTCGGGAAACGCCCCGAGCGGACGGCCGTCTATGGTCCGTCGGCCGGTGAACTCGCGTGACCACTCCAGACACAGGCGCGCGATGGCCAGGGACGGCGGTACCACGCTCAGGGTCCGGGCCAGATAGATGAACTCCTTCACCTCGCGGGCGAGGCGTCCCAGTTCCGCGCCGCCGAGCATCCGGGAGGCGGGCACCTCGACGTCCGTGAGCCGCACATGGCCGATGGGGGCGCCCCTCAGGCCCATGAAGTCCTGCTGTCCGACGACCTCCAGGCCCGGCGTCGTGGTGTCCACGAAGAACGACACACTCCGCGGTCCCTCGACCGTGTGCAGGGTCGCGGTGACGTCGAGGAGGTCCGCGATCACCGCGTTGCCGATGAACACCTTCTCGCCGTTCAACCTGTACCCGCCGCCGCTTGCCAGCGGCGTCGCCACTGTCGTCTGACGGCTGTTGCCCGCCCCGGCCGGCTCGGTGTCGGCCCGGCCGGAGACATTGCCGGCCGCGACGTGGTCGCGCAGCACCTCGCGCAGCGGACCGTCCAACGGCATCCGGAGATACGCGCCGGCTCCGAACCCGTTCCCGATGCCCATGACGTTCGCGACCGGCAGTGACCAGCTCGCGGCCGTCTCGATCAGCCTGAAGGTGTTGTAGGGGGACAGCCCCCGTCCGCCGTCCTCGCTCGCGACCATCAAGCGCAGGCAGCCTCGGGCCCGCAGTTCCTCCACCACCCCCTTCGGCAGTTCGCGCGAGAGGTCGGTCCCGGTCGGGTCCACGCGCTCGTGGAGGAATCGGGTGAACTCGGCGACCGCCTCGCCTCCGACGCGCCGGTCGCCCTCCTCCTGCTGTGGGAAGGCGGCGAGCAGATCCCAGCGCACCGTGCCGAGAAAAAGCTCATTGCTCAGGCTCACGCGGGGCGTCGAGACGTCGGCGGACGGTGTCGCGGATGATGCCGAGAAGTTCTTCACGCTGTCCCCTCAGATAAAAGTGGTCGCCGGGCAGCACATGGGTGCTCAGCGGGTACGTGGTGTGTTCGGTCCAGCCCCTGAGGAACTCGGTCTCGGTGTCCGACGCGCCGCCCAGCGCGACCACCGGAAGGTTCAGGGGGAGACCCGGCGCGTGCTGGTAGGTGTCGAGGATCCGGGCGTCGGCGCGCAGCAGCCGCACGATGATCTCCCGCAACTCGGGATCGTCCAGGACCTCGGTGGGCAGAGGGCCGAACGCCTCGACGGTACGCAGCAGCCGGACGTCGTCCAGGTGATGGGTGGGCGGGGTGTGCGGCTGGAGGTGGGGGGCTCCCATGGCCGACGCGAAGAGCACCTCCGGCTGCGGGCGCCCGCGGTCGCGCAGGGCCCGGGCCGCCTCGTACGCCGTGAGGGCGCCCAGGCTGTGCCCGAAGAACACGAACGGTGCCTCGAAAACCACCTCGTCCAGGATCGCGTCGACCAGCGTGCCCATGTCGTCGTACGGCGGTTCGTCGATACGCGCGCCCCGGCCGGGGCCCTGGACGCCCAGCACCTCGATACCGGGCAGATGGTCGACCCACCTCATGTACTCGCTGGGGGAGGCGCCGCTGTGCGGGAAGCAGTACAGCCGCACAGCGGCCTCGGCACCGGGTTTTCTGCGCAGCAGCCAGCGCGATGCTCGGTCGGACATCGAATGACTTCCTTCACTCACTCTTCGGGCAGGAGATGGGGCAGCAGACGCGAGACGCTGGGGGCCAGAAGGATCGTGCGCACGGTGACCTTCACGCCGAACTCCCGTTGGACCAGCGACGCCAGGCGGGTGGCGATCAGCGAGTCGCCGCCGGCTTCGAAGAAGTCGTCGTCGGGCCCGATCCCGTCCAGTCCCAGCACGTCGCAGAACGCCTTCGCCAGTCGGGCTGACCCGTCACGCTCGTGGCCGGGAACACCGACCGGGGCCGGGTCGGCATCCTGGTCCAGGAGCGCGGCCGGCGGCTCGGCGTCCCGGAGGGCGGCCACCTGCGCCAGGGATTCGGGTACGGCCGGGCCGGGGGCGTAGCGCCGACGCTGGAACGGATAGGTGGGCAGGGCCGTCCGGCACCGTGCCGACGGGTGCATCCGCTCCCACGCCAGGTCGAAGCCGTGCCGCCAGAGTTCACCTGCGGTGTCCAGGACCGCGGTGTGCGCCGAGGTCCCCTCGACGGCGTGCGGCAGGCTCGACAGCACTCGATGGTCGTCCGACGCACTGCGATGGCGGCGGGTGAGGGTGGCCAGGGTGTGCCCGGGCCCTACCTCCAGCAGCACACCGGGCTCCTTGAGAGCCGTCTCCAGCGCCTGGTCGAAGCGGACCGTGTGCCGCAGGTGCCCGGTCCAGTACCCCGGGTCGCGCACCTCGTCCGCCGTCACGGGCCGGCCGTGGCTGTCCGAGATCCACGGCACGGCGGGGTCGTACACGCGCACGGCCCGTACCCGGGCGTCGAACTCCTCGAGCACCGCCTCGACCAGACCGGAGTGGGCCGCGCTGGAGATACGTAGCCGACGTGTGTCGACGTCGCGCCCCGCGAGTTCCTCGCGGAAGGCTTCCGTCGCCTCGGCGGGGCCGGACACCACGCACTGGGAAGCGCCGTTGACCGCCGCGATGGACAGCCCGTCCGTCAGGAGGGGGCCGAGTTCGGCGGGGGAGAGGGCGACCGCGAGCATGGCTCCGGCGGGCAGACCGCCGAGCAGTCTGCCTCGTTCGACCACCAGCGCCAGTGCGTCGTCCACGGTGAGGACGCCCGCGGTGCACGCTGCGGTGTAGGCCCCGAGGCTGTGACCGAGCACCCGGGTGGGGGAGATCCCGAGGGACTGCCACAGCCCGGCCAGCGAGTACTCCAGGGTGAACAGCACCGGCTGGGCCAGTTCCATCGTCTCCAGCTGCTCGCGGACGGTTTCCAGCCGCCGGGGGTCGTCCACGTCGGTGAGCAGGGCGGTGCGCACGGCCGTACCGAGTTCCGCGCCGAGGACGGCGGTGCAGATGTCGACCCGTTCCCGGAAGGCGGCGGACCACGCGTAGAGCTCTCTGCCCATGCCGGGATGCTGGCCACCCTGCCCGGGGAAAAGGAACGTCACCTCGGACGGGGCGGTGCGCCGCGGGCCTCGGCCGGCCGCCCTGCGCAGCAGTCGAGCCGCGCCGGCGGGCTCCTCGCCGACCACGTGCAGCCGGTGGCCGTGCGCGGTTCGGGCGCTCTGCAGGGTCCACGCCACATCCGCGAGGGGGACCTCCGGGCGTTGCGCGAGATGGTCAGCCAGACGCTCGGCGGAGGCGGCCAGCCCTTGCGAGCTGGGCGCGGAGAGGACCAGCAGCTGGGGCAGCGCCTCACCGGCCCGGGCGGGCGGGGCGGCGGGCGGCGGGGGCTGCTCCACGACCACGTGCGCGTTGGTGCCGCCGATGCCCAGGGAGTTGACACCCGCCCGGCGCGGAGTGTCCGTCCGCGGCCAGGGCGTCGGCCTGTCGTTCAGCACGAACGGCCCGGAGGCGAGGTCGATCTCCTTGTTGGGTGTCGTGAAGTGCAGGCTGGCCGGGATGATGCCGTGTTCCACGGCAAGGACCGTCTTGATCAGGCCGATGACCCCGGAGGCGGTGTCGGTGTGCCCGATGTTCGACTTGACGGACCCGATCCGACAGAACCCCACGCGGTCGGTGTCGGCACGGAACGCGTTGGTGAGCGCGCTGAT
This sequence comes from Streptomyces phaeolivaceus, assembly GCF_009184865.1. Classification (NCBI taxonomy): domain Bacteria; kingdom Bacillati; phylum Actinomycetota; class Actinomycetes; order Kitasatosporales; family Streptomycetaceae; genus Streptomyces; species Streptomyces phaeolivaceus. The sequence continues at coordinate 7,478,471 of NZ_CP045096.1, forward strand.
CTCGATCGGGTCGCCCATGGGGGTCCCGGTGCCGTGGGTCTCCACGTATCCCACGGTGCCCATGTCCACGCCGGCCACCGCGTAGGCCGTGCGGATGGCGGTGGTCTGCCCTGCCACGCTCGGCGCGGTGAACCCGACCTTGTCGATGCCGTCGTTGTTGACGGCCGAGCCCCGGATGACGGCGTGGACGTGATCACCGTCGGTCAGCGCGTCGGACAGCCGCTTGAGCAGCACCACACCCGCGCCGTCCGCGGCCACCGTGCCCCGGGCATCGGCGTCGAACGGACGGCAGTAACCGTCGGGGGAGAAGATGCCGTCCTCCGGTGGGATCACCACGGGGTGTGGCGTGCGCAGGCTGATGCCTCCGGCCAGTGCGAGAGAGCAGTCGCCGGCCAGCAGCGCCTGGACGGCGAGGTGCACGGCGACCAGGGAGGTCGAGCAGGCGGTCTGCACGGTGACGGCGGGGCCGGTGAGCCCGAGCTTGTAGGCGGCCCTGGTGGTGAGGAAGTCGACGCCGGTGGCGAGTTGGAGGTGCCAGTCGGGGACGACCCCCGCCACGGCCGGATCGGCCCGCAACTGCTCCACGTAGGAGGAGGCGCCGGATCCCGCGTACACGCCGATCGGGCCCGGCTGCCCGGCCGGTACGCAGCCACCGCGTTCCAGGGCCTCCGCGCAGCATTCGAGGAAGACACGCTGCTGCGGGTCCAGCAGCAGCGCTTCGGCGGGGGAGTAGCCGAAGAAGGCGGCGTCGAACCATTCCGCTTCGGGAACGATGCCGTAGGCGGGTACGGCCCGACCGTCACCGGCCTCGGGGAAACGGGTGATCAGGTCACGGCCCGTCAGGAGGTGCTCCCAGAACTCCGCGGTGTCCGCGGTGCCGGGATAACGTCCGGCCATGCCAATGACCGCGACTGCGGCGCTGCCGTCGCCGAGGTCGTCCGTGAAGCTCATGATGGCCCTTCTGCCAGGGGTGGGGGAAAGGGACGCGGGTGATCAGCCGGCGGACCGGCCGGTCGCCTGCCGCAGGCGCCGGGGGCGCATATCGGTCCAGACAGCCTCGATGTACTCCAGGCAGTCCTCCCGGGCCCCCTGCTTCGGCTCCCCCACCCAGCCCGGCGGCAGCGGTGTGCCGGCGGGCCAGATCGAGTACTGGCCCTCGTTGTTGCGTACGACGACGAACTCTTCGGAGGTCTCGAAGGGCATGGTCGTTCCCTGCCTTTCCTGGTGGGTCGCTCAGGCCATCGGTGGGGTGGGGTGGGGTGGGGTCGTGCGGGGGTTCCGGGTGGGGGTTCCGGGTGGGGCTTGTCCCGGGGCAGCCGCCCGACGGCTCAGGGAGATCGGCCGCCCCGGACGCGGGCCTGTGTGGCGCCGCACCGAACGGGGCGCAGACCGGCCCCGCTGGGCCTTTCCGGTCACGGCACCAGCACCGGCCCTGACCGCGGCGGAGGCCGCGTGGACGCGGACCGCGCCGGCCGGGAAGCTCGCCGAGGCCGTCCCGAGCCTGCCCGTCAAGGGTTCCGGCCCCGGCGCCCCTTGCGTCGCCGCGCGACTCCGTGCCGATTTCCGGACCTGCCACGACCGCATACGCGTGGGGGGCGAGCGGCACAAGCAGGCCCTGGTCCCGTGACGGACGGTGCCACCAGGCCGTACCACCGGTCGCAGCGGTGGCTCGACAACAACATGGGGAATCTCCTTGCTCGTTACTCGGGCGAGGTGTCGTGGGCCGAGCGGGCCGCCGTACGCGCTTCCCGGCGCCGCTGGATGGTCCGGGCGCGCGCCACACGGTCCTGGCCCGCCCGTGGCACGGGGGAGGGGGATCCGGACTGCCCGGTTCCGGACAGGTGCGCGCTGAGTGCGGTGATGGTCGGGTGCTCGTAGAACGCGACCATCGGCAGGTCCCGGTCGAGCCGTCGTTCCAGCCGTGCGTGGACGGCGGCGAGTGCCAGGGACTGGCCGCCGACATCGAAGAAGTTGTCTCGGACGGTGACGCGGTCGTTCTTGAGCACGTCCCGCCACAGTCCGAGGAGCACGTCTTCCAGTTCCAGTCGCGGCGTCGGGGGGACGGCGTGAGGTGCCGGGGAATCGGTCGTAGCTGTCGGGGGTACGGCGTCGGACGTGCGCGGTACGGCCGAGGCCGGCGGGAGGGCCGCGTCGGGTGCCGTCCGGTCGGGGAGTGTCCCGGCCAGTGCCGCACCGGGCGCGGCCGTCAGTGTGGCCAGCGCGTCGCGGTACCGCTCGGCGAGCCGGCGCGCCCAGTCGGGGTCGACGGTCCGCGGGTCGTAGGTCAGGGAGATCTGGTGTCCCTCGTCGGCGCCGGGGTCGACCGCCATGCCGAGGGCGAACTTGGCGGTCGTCGGTGTCAGGGTGACCGGTTCCGCCACCAGCCCGGTGAGCACGGGCGGGGCCGGGGGCGCCGCCGGGGCGGCGAAGACCGTCTGGACCAGTGGGGTGCTCCCCACCTCGCGGGCCGGGCGGACGGCCTCGACGATCGCCTCGAAGGGCACCTGGTCGTGGGCGAAGGCGTCCCAGGCGGACTCGCGGACCTGGGCGACCAGCTCGGTGAAGCTGTGTGCCTGGCCGACGTCCACCCGGATGGGCACCGTATCGACGAACAAGCCGATCAGATCGTGCAGGTCGTGGCGCGGCCGACCGGCGACCTGGGTGCCGACCAGCAGACTGCTCATCCCCGTGTGCCGGGCGAGCACCAGGGCGTAGCCGGCGAGCAGTACGAGGAACGGGGTGGCCGACATGCTCCGGGCGAGCGCCGAGACCGCCGCCGTGGTCGTCCGCGGCAACGCCAACACCACCTGCGCGCCCCGCTCCGTCGCGCTGTCCTCCCCGGCCTCGCGGTGCGGCAGACAGAGGGAGACGGGCGCGCCGTCGAGGCGCTCGCGCCACCAGTCGAGGTGCCGGTCGAGCCGCCCGTCCGCGAGCCGAAGGCGCTGCCGACGGGCGTGGTCGGTGTACCGCACGGCGGGCCCGGACAACCCGGTGACCGCCTCTCCCGTCTCTCCCGTCTCTCCCGTCTCTCCCGTCTCTCCCGTCTCTCCCGGATTCCTCGGCTCGTAATAGTGCTCCAGTTCCCGGAACAGTACGTCGGTCGACCATCCGTCGAAGACCGCGTGGTGGAAACAGAAGCACAGCAGATGTTCTTCCGCTGTGATGCGCACCAGTCGCAGCCGCAGCAGCGGCCCCTTCTCCAGGTCGAAGGGAAGCGCCGCCCATTCCGTCACACTCGCCTGAGCGAAGGTCTGGCGCTCACCGGCAGGAACCGACGTCAGGTCGATGAATTCCAGGGGAATGAAGGAGATTTCTGATACATGCTGCAGAGGGACCCCTTCCGCGTTTGCGACAAAAGTCGTCCGGAGGGTGTCATGGCGTTCCACGATGCGTTGCACGGCGCTTCTCAGTGCTTCCGCGTGGACCTCACCAAAAAGCCGCAGCACCACATCGAAATTGTAAGCGGAGTCGCCCGGATGCAACCGGTCGAGGAACCACAGTTTCTGCTGGGCGAATGAGAGCTCGGTGTTCGCGTGCAATTCTGGCACGCCGCCTCCCGTTGTCGTGTGATTATGGACAGCATCCGACGGGCGCTCGCCGGGTGTCAAGGAATTCGGTATCCACCTTTTCTATACAATAGATAAAAGTGCCATTGCTAGCCTGGTCGCGTGACTCAAATTTCAGAGCAGAATCTTGCTTCGGGCGACACCGTCGACCCTGTTCTCCAGGCCATCTGGGCCGAAGCGCTGGGTCTCGTGGACATCGGTCCGAACGACGACTTTCTCCGGCTGGGCGGTCACTCACTGCTGGCCATGCGGATAGCCGCCGAGGTGAGCGAGACCTTCGGCATCGAACTGCCCATGACCGCGGTCTTCCGCTATCCGACCCTCGCCGAGTTCGAGGTCGCCGTGCAGAGCGTGGTGAGCGAATACTCGCACTCGCCCCGCTTCGACCGGGGGCAGGAGTGACGGCCGAGCGCGGGCCGCGGGCCGTGATCCACCGCCGCTTCGAGGCGCGGGCGGAGCGGTTCCCACGGGCCACCGCACTGGAGTCGGCCGACACCCGGATCACCTACGCGGAGGCCAACCGGCGGGCCAACCGCCTGGCCCACCGGCTGCACGCCCTCGGTGTGGGCGGCGAACAGCGCGTCGCGCTGCTGCTGGAGCCGTCGTTCGACTACGTGCTCGCCGCCCTGGCGGTACTGAAGGCCGGCGGCTGCTACGTGCCCCTGGACATCGGGCATCCGCCCGCCCGGCTGGCGGCGGTCCTGGCGGACACCGAGGCGACGGTGGTGATCACGCGCGGCGATCTGGCGGCGCGGGCGGCAGGCCACGGCGCCCGCACCGTCCTCCTGGACGACGCGTCCGAGCCGTCCACGACCGGGCACGACGGCAACCTGGACGTCCCCGTCCGGTCCGACCACCTGGCGTACGTCGTGCACACCTCCGGGTCGAGCGGACGGCCCAAAGGGGTCATGGTCCCTCACGGCGGCGTGGTGCGGCTCGTCCAGGACCCGGACTGGATCCGGCTGGGGCCGGGCGAGGTGATCCCCCTGCTGACGTCCGTCTGCTTCGACGTCTCGATGTTCGAGATGTGGGGGGCGCTGCTCAACGGCGGCTGTCTCGTGCTCGCCCCGGGCGCCACCGCCTCCCTGCGCGCCCTGGGCAGGGTCGTCGCCGACCACGGCGTCACGACGATGTGGCTCACCGCCGGACTCTTCCACACCGTCGTCGACGAGGGGGTCGAACTCCTGACCGGTGTGCGTCAGCTCCTCGCGGGTGGGGAGGCTCCGTCGGCGGAGCACGTGCGCAAGCTGCTGGACGCCCATCCGGGCATACGGTTCGTCAACGGCTACGGCCCCACCGAGGCGACCGTCTTCGCCGCCACGCATACCGTCGTCCCGCCCTGGCGGGCACAGGAGTCGGTGCCCATCGGCAAGGCCGTGGGCGGCACCGATCTCCATGTCCTGGACGACGCGCTGCAACCCCTCCCCGCAGGGGAACCCGGCCAGCTGTTCATCGGCGGGGCCGGGCTGGCCCGCGGCTATCTGAACCGCCCGGGCCTCACCGCCGAGCGGTTCCTCCCTCACCCCTACGGCGCAGCCGGTGAGCGGCTGTACGTCACCGGCGACCGGTGTGTGCGCCTGCTCGACGGCACGATCCGGTACCTCGGCCGGATCGACCGACAGGTCAAGGTCCGTGGCTTCCGCGTCGAACTCGGCGAGATCGAGGCCACGGTGCGGCGCCACCCCGCGGTGAGGGACGTGACGGTGACGGCGCACGGCGACAGCCCGGAAAGCCGCGTTCTCATCGCCTACCCGGTGCTGGCCCCCTCCCGGACGCCGGACGCGGACCAGGCGCTGGCCGAGGTGCGCTCCTGGCTGGGGGAGCAGCTCCCCGCGCACATGATCCCAGGTGTCTGGCGGGTGCTCGGGAGGCTGCCTCTGACCTCGAACGGCAAGGTCGACCGGCGTCGGCTGCCGGAGCCGTTCGCCGCCTGAGAAGGCCGGTGCCCGCCGCTTCCGGCCGACGCCGAACCCCGCACATGCTGCTCCGTCCCATTTTCTCGACCGCGAATCTCGACAGCGAATGGGGGCGCCTGATCCGGTATCCGGCGCGGGAGTCGGCCGGATTCAGGTAAGACCCTTCGATCGCAAGCATTGTGACTCGGCACATTCTGACGAGATGCCCTCACCAGGAGTGTTCTTGTGTTCAGTCTCTCCCCCTCCCAGGAAATCGTGTGGCTGCACGAACAACTGCTTCCCGGCAGCCGCAGCTACAACTTCACGGCCGTCCTCGACCTGCGCGGCACGCTCGACGTCGGCGCTCTGAAGGCAGCCCTCACCCAGGTCATGGCCCATCATCCGGGACTGCGGCTGGAGTTGGTGCCGCAGGTCGGCTCCCCTCCCGGCCAACGCGTCCGGGAGGGAGCGGAACCAAGGCTGCGCACCTCCGACCTGTCCGGCGAAGCCGATCCCGAAGAAGCGTTCCAGCGTCTTCTGCGCCAGGAAGCGGAGGAGCCCATCGACACCGAACAGGCGCCGATGCTGCGCTGGCACCTGGTCGGCATGGGCGAACGGTTCCACCGCCTCGTCCAGGTAGAACATCACCTGACCCACGACGGCAAGTCGTTCGCGATTCTGCTGCACGACCTTTTCACCGCTTATGCGGCCCAGTTGCGCGGGCTCTCCCACGAACCGGCTCCCACCCGGTCCTACGAGGAATTCGTCCGCACGGCCTCCGACACGGGCGACGACGCCGAGCGAAGCAGCCTGGAACACTGGCTCGAAGAACTCCGGGGTGTTGCCCTGAACACCGCTCTGCCCGGGCTCACCAAACCCGGCGCGCAACGCCGGCACCGGGGTCGGCAGGTGCGACAGTTCATCGACGGGGAGTCCGCCGAGCGGCTGCGCAACCACTGCCGCAGCAGCGGCCACACCCCGTTCAGCACGCTCCTCACCCTCTTCGGTGAACTGCTGCGCCGGCACAGCGGACAGCGCGACATGGTGATCGGCACCGCCGTCGGCAACCGGCCGCCGGGTTTTGAACGGACCATCGGCATGTTCGTGAACACCATCCCCCTGAGGGTGAGCCCGCCGGCCGGGGCGGACGGTGTCACGGCCGTGGACGAGGTCACCGACACACTGCTGCGGGCCCTCCCCCACCAGCACGTCCCCGTACAGGAGCTGACCAGGGTTCTGGGCCTCCACACCAGCGGCGCGGACAACCCCCTGTTCAACGTCATGTTCAGCGCGCACGATGCGCCACTGCCGCAACTCGACATCCCCGGCCTGGACGTGTCGCTGTTCGAAGGGTTCAACACGGGAACCACCCGCTTCGATCTGGACGTGGTGCTGCTGCCCGACGCCCGCAGGGTCGTCGGAGCCCGAAACGGCCCGGCGGGAATGACCCTGATCTGGGACTACGACGCCGACCTGTTCCCCGGCGCGGCCATCGATCTGCTGATGGACCGGTACCTGGACCTCCTCGGAGCCTACCTGGCCCGGCCCACCGGCGCGCTGCACAGTCTCGCCATCCCGTCGGCCCCGGCGCCGCTCGCCGCACCGCGGGAGACGGATGCGCTTGACCCGCTCACCGCCCACGACCCCGCGTCGCCGGCGCTGATCACCAGCGACGGCACCCTGACCCACGGCGAACTCGACCAGCGGGTGTCGGCACTCGTGACCCGCCTGCACGACGCCGGCGTCACCGGCGGCCAACCCGTCGCCGCAGTCCTGCCCCGCGGCGTCGACAGCATCGTCGCGCTGCTGGCCTGTCTGCGCTCCGGAGCGGTGTACGCACCTCTCTCGCCCCGGGATCCCGCCCACCGGCTCGGCTCGCTGCTGGACCGGCTGAGCCCCGCCCTGGTGCTCGCCACCCGGGAAAGCTCCCTCGCCCTGCCCGCCGACCGCACCGCCGCACTCCTGGACGGGCCCCGCTTTCCGGCGGCAGCACCCGCCGAGCCCCTGAAGGACGCCGCCTACCTCATCCACACCTCGGGGTCGACCGGCGTGCCCAAGGCCGTCGTGGTCGGCCGCCCCGCCCTGCACAGCTACGTCGACACGATCACTCGCCGCTACCGGCTGAACTCGCGCGACAAGGTGCTGCTGTTCGCCCAGCCCTCCTTCGACGTCGCGCTCGAAGAGGTGCTCCCCGCCCTGGCGGCCGGGGCCGCCCTGGTGGTCCCGCAGCGTGAGATCCCCACCGGTCCCGAACTCGTCGCGGTCCTGGCCCTGCGCGGCGTCACGGTCGCCAACCTGCCCACCAACTACTTCCTCGCCGCCCGGGAACCGCTGCGCGAGGCCTTGCGAGACGGCCGCTGGTCGCCGCGGCTGATCGTGCTCGGCGGCGAGCGACTGCCCGCCAGGATCCTGAGCGGCATCCTCGACGACACCGAGGCCGCCGTGCTCAACGCCTACGGGGTCACCGAGGCCACCATCACCTCCACAGTCCACGACATCACCGAGCGGGACCTCGCAGCCGAGGGCGACATCCCGCTCGGCACCGAGTTGCCCGGCGTACAGGTGCATGTGCTGGACGACGCGCTCATGCCCCTGCCCGTCGGTGCGGTCGGCCAACTCGCCATCGCCGGAGAGACGCTGGCCGACGGCTACCTCGGCGCGGCCGACACGACCGGGGCACGGTTCGTGCGCCCGGCCGTACTCGACGGGCAGCGGGTCTATCTCACCGGCGACCGCGGCTACCGCGATCTCGACGGCAGGCTCTTCTTCCTCGGCCGCCAGGACAATCAGGTCAAACTGCGGGGCCATCGCATTGAACTGGAAGAGATAGAGGCAGCCGCGGCCGCCGTACTCGACGGCCGGCCCTGCTCGGTGATCCTCGACCCTGGCGGAGAACACGGTCCACGCCTGATCGGGTTCGTCCAGAGCACGAGGCAGCCCGACCACAACGAGCTGACCGCCGCGCTCACCCGGACCCTGCCCAGCGCCCTGCTCCCCAGCAAATGGTTCGCGCTGACCGAGATCCCGGTCGGGAACGCCGGCAAGCCGGACCGGGCCGCGCTCGCGGTCGTCGTGGCGGAGCGGGAATCGACCGAGACCCGACAGGCGCACAGCGCCGCCGACTTCTCCGACCCCGGACAGGCACTACTGGCCCGTGCCTGGCAGGAAGTGCTGGGTCACCGGCGCTTCTCGGCGGACTCGCACTTCTTCGAGGTCGGCGGCCACTCACTGCTGGCCGCTCAGCTCGCCGCCCGGCTGGAACTCCACCTGGACAGCCGACCCCCGCTGCGCACGTTCTTCCAGCACCCCGTGCTGGCCGACCAGGCGCGCGTCCTGGACCTCGCCCCAGCCGCGCGGGCAGGGCAGCCGTGACCGTCGCGGCGAGCGACGCCGCTCCCTCCAGCGTCCTCGAACGCGACCACCTGGATCTGGTGCGCTCGTTCGAGACCTTCATCCGGCGCGAACTGGCGCCCCTGGCGAACGACCTGCCGGAGACGCGCGACATCCCGCCCGCCGACCTCCGCACGTATGTACGCAAGCGCTCCGCCGCGCTCGGGTTCTACGCCGGCGAGTACCCGGAGGAACTCGGCGGCTCGGACATGCCGTTGACCGCCGTGGTCGAACTGCATCATGCCGCGGGCCGCAGTGGCTGCTCGCTGGCCCCCTACGCGCTGGGCGGTTCCGACGGTCCCAGCCCGCTGCTGCGACACGGCACAGACGAACAGATCGCGCGCTACCTCGTGCCGCTGGTCCGCGGCGAGCTCGTCCGCTGCTTCGCGTTGACCGAACCACAGGCCGGATCGGACGCCTTCCGGCTGGCCGCGGTGGCGACCCGGGACGCGGACGGCTGGGTCCTCAACGGCAGGAAGACCTTCGTCAGCAACGCCGACCGGGCCGACATCGCCCTGGTCGTCACCGCCACGGACCTCGGGGACGGCCGGGCCACGGGTTCCACCGCTTTCGTCGTCCCCATGGACCGGCCGGGGCTACGCATCGGGCAGCGCTACGAGGGGATGTCCGGCGAGCCCATGTTCGAACTGCTGCTGGACAACGTCCGCATCGGCCCGGAGGCGGTGATCGGTGGGGAGCACGGCATCGGAGCGGCCACGGCACTCGCGATCGACAGCCTCTCACGGGGCCGGTTGATTGTGGCCGCCCAGTGCAACGGCATCGCCGAACACGCCCTGCGGCTGGGCCTGGAGTACGCCCGCGAGCGGACGGCGTTCGGCGAACGGATCGGCGGATACCAGCACATCCAGGAACATCTGGTGAGCAGCCACGCCGAGGTCGAGAGCTCGAAACTGCTCACACTCGCCTCGGCCCGGTTGCTCGACAGCGGCATGGAAGCGCCGCAGAACGCGGCCCTCGCCAAGCTGACCGCCTCCCAGACCGCCCTGCGGGTCGTGGACCGCTCGCTCCAGATCCACGGAGCGACAGGCTGGGTACGGGGCCACCCGCTGGAGTTCCTTTACCGCCATGTCCGCATGATGACGATCATCGAGGGGACCTCCGAGGTCCAGAAGGTGATCGTCGCCAAGTCCTTGGGCCTGTACTGACCGGCGACACCGTCAGGAGACGACATGACCACAACCTCCCCCGCCGAGCCCAGTGTTCTCGCCGCCGACGCACCGCGCGAGGACCGGGTGCACGAACTCTTCCGCGACTGGGCACTGCGCACCCCGGACGCCCCCGCGGTGATCGACGGCGAACACTGCTCGACCTACGCCGAACTCGACCTCCTGGCCGACGAGACAGCGCGCGTCCTGGCCGACCGGGTCCGCCCGGGCGACCTCGTGGGCGTGTGCCTGGACCGCTCGGTGGAGCTGGTCGCCGTCGCGCTGGCAGTCGCACGGCTGGGCGCCGTATACCTGCCCTTCGGACCCGACGCCGGTGAGCAGCGGATCCGCACGGCAGCCCGTAGCCTGCGCCTGCGCTGCATCGTCGCCGCTCCCGAACACCTGCCTGTCGAACACCGGTCGGCGCAGCGCCTGCGCCTGCCCCTCCCGGGCACCAGCGTTGTCGCGTCCGTCCACGCCCCCGCCGCCGATGCCTTCGCGACACCGGTGGGCACCTACTACGCGGTGCTCACCTCCGGTTCGACCGGTGAGCCGAAGGCGGTCGCGGTGGGGAAGGCGTCGCTCGGCTCCCTCGTCCACTGGTACCGCGAACTGACGGACCTGGGACCGGACGACCGCCACAGCTTCCTGATGAACGTCGCCTTTGACGCCCACCTGATGGAGATGTGGGCGACGCTCACTGCCGGCGCCGCGCTGAGCGTGAGCCCGAGAGAGGTCCGCTGGGACACCGGCACGCTCACCGACTGGTGGCGCGATGCCGGCGTCACCGTCGGCTTCCTGCCCACACCACTGGCCGAGCCCGTCCTCGACCGGCCGTGGCCGGCCGGACTCGTCCTGCGCCACCTCGGCATCGGCGGAGACCGCCTGCGCCGCAGGCCCGGACCGGACGTGACCGCGCGGGTGTACAACGCCTACGGTCCGGCCGAGGCCACCGTCGTGACCACCGCGTACCCGCTCGCACCGGCGGAGGCGGACAGCGGGGGAGACCCGGCCATCGGTCTCCCGCTGCCGGGCGCCACAGTCCTCGTCACCGACGGGACAGGCCGCCCCGTGCCCCGGGGCCTGCCCGGTGAACTCCGCATCGGAGGACACTGCCTGGCCCTGGGGTACTTCGACCCGGAGCTGACCGGCCGACGGTTCGTCACCGCCCCGGACACCGGCCGCGTGTACCGCACGGGCGACCAGGTGGTGATGCGGCCGGACGGAGTGCTGGACTTCCTGGGACGCCTCGACGGCCAGGTCAAGGTGGGCGGCGTACGAACCGAACTCGCCGAGGTCGAGCGGGTGCTGGAACGCCGGCCCGGAGTCCGCCGCGCGGTCGTGGCCGTGCACCGGGACGCCGACGACGCCGTGCTGGTGGCCTTCCTGGAGACCACCGCGGGTGCCGAGCCCCCGACCCCCTCAGAACTGCGCGGCCACGTGCGTGCCTGGCTGCCCGAGCAATCCTGCCCGGTGGCCTTCCACCCGGTCGACCGGTTTCCGCTGAACCCCAACGGCAAGATCGACAGGGACGCTCTGCTGGCCCGGTACGGCGCACGCTCCGCGCAACGGCCTGCCGAGGTGAGCGAGGACCGCACCCCGATCGAGGGTGACGTGCTGCGCCTGTGCCGGGACATCCTCGGCGACTCCGGCGTCGGTCTGCACGACAACTTCGTCGAGTCCGGCGGCAATTCACTGGGCGGAGCCCGACTGATCGCCGCGTTGGAACAGCGGTACGAGGTACGGCTGCGGGCCCACGAACTGCTCCGGCAGCCCGATCTCCGCGGCATAGCCACACTGGTCGCGAGCCGCTCGGCAACGCGATGATGCGGATCCCCACGTGCCGGATGCCCGATCGGGCCGAGATGCCCGACACAGGTGAACGCGGCATCGGCGGTACCGAGCACCGGATCAGGCCGGCCACGCTCCTGCCCGGCGCACCTGAACTGCCCCGGGTCGGCCACCTCTTCCGTCGCACGCGTTCCCCGTTTGTGGCGGAACTCGCCACCGAGCCGGGCGACGAACCGCGCCGGCCCGCGCTGAGCAAGCCGCGCGACCGCACGGACCGGCACGGGGTGCGGCTACGCCCCCTCTCCCTCGCGGAGTGCCGGTGCTGACCGTGAACACCCGGCGGCGCCCGCGGCATGCGCCCCTCACGGGTCATCGTGACTTCCGGCTCTTCCTGCTCGGCTACGCCGCGAGCAAGACCGGAAGCCAGGTCACACTCCTCGCCCTGCCGCTGGCTGCCGCACTGCAACTGGACGCCTCGGCGTTCGATCTCGGACTGCTGACGGTGGTGGAGACCGCCGCCATGCTGATCGCCGGTCTGCCGGCCGGCGCGTGGGTGGACAAGGTGCGCAGGCTGCCGGTACTCGTCCAGGCCGACCTGCTGCGCTTCGCGGTCATCGGCTCCTTGCCGGTGGCCGCCTGCATGGACCGGCTGACGCTGGCGCACCTGTACCTGGCCGCCGCGGTCACCGGCGCCGCGACGGTCCTCTCCGACATCGCGAGCCAGTCGTTCCTGCCCGGCCTGCTGCCCCGCGACCGGCTGATCGCCGGCAACGGGGCGGTGGCGACGGTGCAGTCCTCCGCGGAGGTCGTGGGACCTGGGATCGGCGGTGGACTCGTCCAGGCGATGGGGGCGCCCCTGGCCCTTGTCGCGGACGCGATCAGCTACCTCGTCTCAGCCGTGCTGCTCCTGGGCATCCGCTTCCGCGAGGCCGCGCCCGCGCCGACCGCGGACCGTACGTTCGGCAAGGACATCCTCAAGGGAGTCGGCTTCGTCCTCGGGCATCCCGAGCTTCGGGCGATAGCGGTCACCACCGGCACGTCCAACCTCTTCACCGCCTTCCTCTTCTCCGTGCAGACGGCCTTCTGGACCAGGGATCTCGCCCTGTCACCGCTGGAGATCGGACTGGTCCTCTCCGCCTCGGCCGTCGGCGGGCTCGCCGGCGCGCTGCTCGCGGGGCGCATGGCCCGGCGCGTCGGCCAGGTGCGGCTGATCCTGCTGTCGGTGACGGTGACTTCCCCGTTCGCGCTCCTGTGGCCACTGTCCGCCGGTCCGTCGGCCCCGTACACGTTCGCGACAGGACTCGCCGTCGTCTGGTCCGGCGCGGTCACGTACAACGTCGCGCAGCTCACCTTCCGGCAGCTGGTCTGCCCCACCGAGCTGCTGGGGCGTATGAACGCCACCATGCGCTTCCTGGCGCTCGGCGTCATGCCGCTGGGTGCCCTGGCCGGCGGAGCGCTCGCGTCCGGGTGGGGGCCGAGGGCGGCGCTGTGGGTCTGCGCGGCCGGTTTCCTCTGCCTGCCGCTGCTGGTGCTGTCCTCCCCGCTGCGCAAGCGAACGACGGGGCCGGCCGACGTGGCCGGTCCCGTGACCGGAGATCCCGATCACGGAAAGGCCCGTTCCACGTGAGCGTCAGCATCACCGAGAGCTACCTGACGCGGTACCGGAGCGTCGTGGCGACGACGGCCGACCCCGCCGGCATCTATCCGCTCACCGGGGCGCAACGCCGGTTCCTGCTCGCGCGCGCTCTCGATCCGCTGCGCCGCCCGGATCTCGCGCCGCTGTTCTTCCACCTCCCGCGGGGCACCGTGGATCTGCCGAGACTGCGACGCGCCGCTGTCGGCTTCGCTCGACGGCACACGGTGTTGTGCGGCCGGGCCCGCCTCGTCAAAGGCATTCCCGTGCTCCGGACCGGCGAGCCCGCTGTCGAGGTCCGGCGCGTGCCGGTGCCGGCCGGGACCGCGCAGGACGCCCTGCGCGCGGAACTCGGCGCCGCGCCGGCGTACGGTCCGGCCCTGCGCCTGCTGCTGGCGTGCGGCCCCGACGAGGAACAGGAGCTGCTGGCCGTCGTACTCGACCATCTGGCCTGTGACGAACAGTCACTCGGTGCCGTCGTCGCAGGGATCTCCCGCGCCTACGACGCCGCCCAAGACGGCGACGGGCCGTGGCCCGAGGCCGACGACGGCGCCGCCTACCGGGAGGCGGTGCACCACCAGCTCAGGGCCGAGCACGCGGCGTCCGCCGAGGCGTCTCTGGCCTACTGGGGAGCACGGTTGAGCGACCTGAGCGGTCTCCGGGAACCGGCCGAACCACCACCGTGCCCCACGGACGACGAGGAACCGGAGAAAGGCATGCTCGTCCACCGGCTGCCCGCCGTCCCTCCGAAGCACCGCCACATTCTCTTCCCGGCCCTGCTCGACGCCGGGTCCACCGCCTTGCGCGTCTGCTCCGGTGCCGGACAGACACCCGCTCTCGGCTACCCGTGGGGCGGCCGTCCCACGAGCGCGCCGGACATCATGGGTTGTTTCATCAACACCCTGGTCCACCCCGCCGCGACCGGGCCCGCGCGCATCGAGGACACCGCAGCCGCCTGGTGGGACGACCTGGACCGGGCCGGCACCCCCTACGACGAGGTGGTGCGCGCCGTGCGGCTCGCCGGAGGGAACTGGTCCGGAACGTTGCACGGCATCCTCACCTTCGAGGACCTCGGCCGTCGACCGGGCCTGCGGCTGGCCGGGGTGACCGGCCGCGAGACCCACCTCGCCGTACCACTGCGGTACGCGGCGCCGGTCGCCATGGCCGCCTCACATGGTGAGGACCTGAAGGTGCGCCTGGTCTGGGAGCGCTCCGGGGCTGCGGACGATCTGGCACGGGACGCCTTCGGCGTACTGCTCCACACCCTGCGCCGCCACCTCTACGCCCTACCGCCGACCCGGGACACCTCGACACCGTGAGTTCCCTTGCCTGTTCGCGCGTGTTCCGGGGGCCGGTGCACGCGGTCAGCCCGCCAGGTCCGCCAGTACCGAGGGCAGTTCGGCGCGCGTGACCTTGAGTCTGCGGTAGACATTGGTCAGATGCTGTTCCACCGTGCTCACTGTGACGTACAGCCGTCTCCCGATCTCCCTGTTGGTGTAACCACGTGCGGCCAGTTCGATGACCCGCTGCTCCGCCCTGCTGATCACGGTCTCGGACCCGGCCGGTGCCGGATCGGCCTCCAGCCCCCAGACGTGCTGCCCCAGGGCGGCCCCCAGCACGGAGGCCAACGGGCGCGCCTGGCACCGCTGGGCGAGATCCCACGCACGACGGCCGATCAGCCGGGCCAGACGCAACTCCCCCAGATCACGGTGGGTCCTGGTGAGATCGGTCAGCGTACGGGCCAGTTCGTACCTGTCGCCGGAGCCTTCCAGCAGTTCCACAGAGCGGTGAAGTGCCTCGGGGCGCCGCTGCACGGGCAAGGTCGACGAGAGGATCCGCATCGCCACGCCATGTGTCCGTTGCGCCGTGGTTCCGCAACGGGACAGTTGCTCCTGCAGGAGTTTCCGCGCGGCGTCCAAGTCTCCCGTATCCACCAAGGCCTCGGCGCAGTCGTTGCGCCAGGCGATGAACCCGGGTGCGTCCAGGCCCCATTGGACGATGTGGTCGCCACAAGAGCGGAAGTCGCTCAGCGCGGCGTCCGGATTGCCCATGGCGAGATGGTGACGGCCTCTGGCCTGGAGGTACTGCAGGCCGTAGCGGCTCTGCCACATGATGTCCGGTACGGGGACGGCGAGTTGTCGTCCGGCATCCTCGTAGCTGCCCATGGCTGTCAGTCCCGTCACCAGACCGGCCAGCATCGTTCCGACGCGGGCTCCCCAGCCGCCCGCCGGGATGATGTTCAGGGCCAGCCGCGCCTGCCGCTCCGCTTCGGCGAGATCACCCTGCCGGAAACTGATCTCGGTCCAGATGCTCCGCAACCGGGCCTCCCGGCTGGGTGAATGGCGTGCCACGGCCTCTTCCACCAGCGTCTCGCACCAGAGTTCCGCGCGGTCAGGGTGTTCCCCGTAGACAAGTGCGAGCAGTGCCGACTCCATGCTGTCCATGTCTGTCTCGTCCATCCGCGTCCTGCGCAGTACACGTTCGGTCTGCGTCAGCACTCGTTCGGCCGGTTCCCCGCTCAGTACGGCCTCCAGGGCACCGACGGCCTCGATCCGGTGGGCCGCTGCCGGAGGCTCAAGAGCCCTGCCGCCTGCCTCCGGGGCGGGCTTCGGTACGTGTTCGAGCAGAGGTGTGTACGTGCAGCGCAGCCAGAGCCGGATGGCCTGCACCTGAGCCGCGAGCCCCGGGCCCTGGAGCGCAGGAGAGGCTCCAAGCGCCACGAGCACGTCCCGGGCGTCGTCGAACTTTCCATGCCACAGCAATGCCTTGATCAACACCACGGCGTCGTCGGGCCGCAGGAGACCTTCCCGATGCGCGGCGAGGAGGCTGCCGAGGTGCGGCGCGGCCACCCTGGGATCGATCCGCCACTCTGCCCTGACCAACGAGGTTCGCAGCTGGGCGATCCGCCGTTCGTCGGAACAGGTCGTGCAGGCCAGCTTGAGGTAGTCCACCGCGCGCTCGACGCTGCCCTCCGCCACGGCCTGCGCCGCGCCCTGCTCCAGCACCGGAACCATCCAGGGCGCGTCAGCACTGCGTGCGAGTGTCAGGTGCTCGGCGACGACGACTGCGGGCGCTCCGCTCAGATAGGTGAGCTCCGCTGCCGCGGCGTGCAGTTCACCTCGTCGGCGAGGGCCGATGTCCTTGAGAACGGCGGCCCTGGCCGCCGGATGGCGGAATTCCCCGGCGCTGAGGAGTCCGGTCACGGTCAGGTCGTCCAGTGCCTCGGCGACGCTGTCACCGTCGAGGCCCAGCAATCGGTCCACGCCATCGGCTGAACGGAGCACGGCCAGCCCCTGGGCCACCGACAGCGTCCGCGAACCACTCCTGTGCAGAAGGGAGACCACGGCCTTCCCGTATCCGTCCGCCACCGCCGCGTCGAAGGACGCGGCGGTGGCCGGCTGGTCGGCGAGCAGGCCTTCGAGGAGGTGTGGGTTACCGCCGGTGACGGCCAGGCAGCCGGCGGCGATCCGGTGGGCGGTCTCGCCGCCCAACCGCGCCGCGACCGCCTTCGTTACACCGGCGCGGGTGAGCGGGAGGATCCGAAGGGTGCAGTTGCCCGGTCGGCGCAGCAGATCCAGCCGGAACGCCGTGTGCCGGTGTGCGGCCTGCTCCGAGTGGCTGAAGCAGGCCATGACACGGGCCGTGCGGATACGCCGTGTCAGATAGGACAGGCATGCCAGGCTCGGCGGGTCGGCATGATGGGCGTCGTCGACGACGATGACGAGCGGCTGCTTCTCCGCCAGAGTCAGCAGCACCGAGTACAGGCTCCGCAGAGCCTGCACGGACACCGGCGCGGAGGGTTCGGGGCCGTGGTCCGCCGCGGACGAGAACAGCGCATCGGTTCTGCGGCGTTCCTCGGCGACAAGCGGTGCCTCCTCCAGTAACTGGCTCATGACGCCCAGCGGAATGTGGTTCTCCGACTCGGTGGCCGACGCCACCAGCACCAGGGCGCCCTGCCCGGTGGCCTGATCGGCGAAGGCGTCGAGCAGCGCGCTCTTGCCCAGGGCCGCACCGCCTTCCACCAGGGCGGTCCGGCCGTGGCCACGCTCGGCATCGGCCAGCATCGTGGCCAGCAGAGCCAACGGCTCGTCGAGATCGGCCAGTTGCATGCTCGTCCTTCCTTCGATCACGTTCACGTTCCGCATCAGCGGGTGTTCCCGGTCTCCTGGACACCTGCTACACGGTCAGTTGCTTGTCGCACGACGGGGAGGACGACGTCAGGTCCGACGTCAGGTCCGACGCGGTCAGGTACTCCCGCAGGAAGAGTTCCCTGAGCCGGTCCGGGGCGACCTCCATGCCGCTGCGCTCACTCTCCGCCTGGACGATCTGACCGAACTCGATCTGGAGTTCACGGGGAAGGTCCAGACCGTGCATGGCACTCAGCAGATAGGCGACGCCCCCCTTCCCGGACTGGCTGTTGATGCGCACCACGCGTTCGTAGCTGCGCCCCACGTCCTTGGGATCGACAGGGAGATACGGCACTTCCCAGGGGAGCTCATCGGCTTGGAGGCCGGTGTCCGCGGCCTTGCGCCGCAGCGCGTCGAAGCCCTTCTTGATGGCGTCCTGGTGCGACCCGGAGAAGGCGGTGTACACGAGTTCACCACCGTAGGGATGCCGTGGCGGGACGAGCATCTCGTTGCAGTGTTCGACGGTGCGCCGAACGTGATCGAGGTCGGAGAAGTCGATCCGCGGGTCGACCCCATGGGTGAGCATGTTGATACCCAGGGTGACCAGGCAGACATTGCCGGCTCTTTCGCCGCCACCGAACAGGCATCCCTCCACCCGTTGAGCGCCGGCCAGCAGGGCCAGCTCGGTGGCGGCGACGCCGGTGCCACGGTCGTTGTGAGGATGAACCGACAGGCACCGGTGCTCGCGCCGCGACAGGTTCCGGTCGAGCCACTCGATCTGGTCGGCGAACACATGCGGCAGTGAACGCTCGACGGTCGCCGGGAAGTTGAGGATGATCTCCCGCCCCTCGCCGGGCTGCCAGACGTCCATGACGGCCTCGCAGACCTCGACCGCGAACTCGGGTTCGGTCTCGTTGAACAGTTCGGGAGAGTACTGGAGCCCCAGGTCGAGTCCGGGCAGTTTCCGCTCGGCGTACTCCGTCGTCCACCGGACTCCACGCACGGCAAGGTCCCTGACCTCCGTACGGCTCATCCCGAAAACTGTTTCACGGAACAGCGGAGCGGTCGCGTTGTAGAGATGGACCGTGGCTTTCCGCGCGCCTCGCAGGCTCTCCAGTGTGCGGTGGACAAGTTCTTCGCGCGCTGGTACCAGCACGGATATCGAGACGTCATCGGGTATTTTCTCCTGCTCGATGAGCAGGCGCACGAATTCGTACTCGTCCTGACTCGCCACAGGGAAACCAACCTCAATCTCGGTGTACCCCATGTCGACGAGAAGCTCGAACATCTTCAGCTTCTTCAGGGGATTCATGGGATGGGGCAGAGCCTGGTTTCCGTCTCGCAGATCGGTTGACAGCCAGCGCGGTGCCCCGCTGATCTCCATGTCCGGCCAGGTCCGGTCGCTCAGCACGACCGGAACGAACGGGCTGTACCGCAGGTGCTTTCCTTCACGTCCCATGAACAGATTCTTCCCTTCAATCCTTCGGCGGGTTTGCTGCGAATCCAGATGTGCGGTGAGGTCTGCGGCACAGGACCTTGCTGAAGTCCTGCATGAAAGCCCCGCCTCCCTTCGGCGATTTCAGGGTAGGCATACGTCTGAACAGCGGACAAGGCCGCACATGCGGTTGCGCCACCAAGGTCGATCGCGGCCTGACCGACAGGCTCGAAACCGGTATCAAAAGGTGTAGTGCATCGCTGCCGAGTTACCCATTCTGCGCCCGACGCCTCGCGGAGCCCCGGTCCATCTCGCCATGCTCGATTCGCGACCGTCAGGGCGACGGGGAGCAGGGGTCGTCGGACATCCCAAGGCGTCTGTTGGGCGCGGGCCACTGATTCCTGGATCGCCGGTGACCTCGATGTGCCGCGCCCACCATCTCGTACCGCGATCGATCCGATTCTCGACCGGCCGTGCCGTCGGCCGCGGGACTGCCCGCGAGCCCCGGTGCGGATCACGGTCGGCACCCAGCACGTGTCTCTCACGCCTCGCCCGGCTTCTCAGGCCAGGCGACTTCGATTGGAGATGACCATGCAGCTTCTCGCCCGCCAGGCGTCAGCCTGTCTCGTCGAAAGCCGGCCCGCCGTGCTGGGGGTGGTGCTGCTCCGATTCCTCGCAACGGCGCTGCCAGGCCCTGCCCTCAACCCGGTCCTGTCCCCAGGGGTGGCCGTCGCGGCAGCCGGCTGGATCTGCGCCACGATGTCGATCTATATCTTCAACGGGATCGCGGACAGGAAGGAGGACATCGCCAACGCGTCCACCCGGCCGATCGCCTCGGGCCGACTGCCCGTCCGCACCGCACGGACCGCAGTGGTCGCCTCGGCCGTCATCAGCATGTTGTGCGCGCTTCAGGGCGGGACGGCAGCGGTTGTGCTGTCCTTCGCGTATCTCATGCTCGGATTCGCCTACTCCGGGCCGCCGTTCCCACTCAAACAGACCTACTACACCTGCACCGGGGCCGGGGCCGGGCTCGGTCTGGCCACCTACGCGGCCGGTCTCCTGGCCAACAGCCAGCATCCGGGCATCGGTCCGACGATCGTGGCCGGGACCATGACTCTGTGGATGGGATGCGTCGGAAGCATCGCCAAGGAATTCTCCGATGTCGACGGTGACAGGGCGGCCGGTCGGTGCACCTGGCCCATGGTCCTCGGCGACATGGGGGCCAAGGCGCTGCTGACAGCGATAGCAGGGGCGATAGCCGTAGGCCTCACGGTCGCCTCGGCGCTCTGTGCGCCCCAGCTGATCTGGTGCGCTCTCACCGTGATCCTCGGAGCCATCGGCGTGACGGTGACCAGTCGGGAAGCGGTGCCCGGCAGACCTCGAAAGGTGCGCAGGCGGCCGTACCACGCCTTCATGGTGACCCAGATCGCCACCCATCTCGTCCTCTTGGCCATTATTCTCTGAGCTCCTTCGGCGCTGGTTCCCGAAAGAGCACGGGCCACGAACACCGACAACCTCGTTCATGACGGCTCGCCGGTCCATACGGCGGGCCGTTTCGGTTTGTCGGGCACAGCGGGTTCTGGCTGCCGCGTCCGTCATCACGGCGGCGGAACAGGCGGCGGAACAGGCGGTGTGGCCGCGACGACGACAGCCCCACGGGTGCTGACGGGTCGTCCGGTCCGTGCGAGCGACCCGTGTCCCAGCCGGTGCAACGCACGGCACAGGATCAGGTCCCGCCCGGGGCCACGACGGGATCCCGTCCCGCTGCACACCCATCTCAGAGCTCGATCCGCTGCATCGAAGAATTGCGCTTGAATGCCGCCCCCGTTATCGGCATGATTTTTTTCGAGAGATGCCACCCCGATCTTCCGTCGGCATCAAAAAATCGCAGCAACGACAGTGCGCCCTCGGACGTGGTGACGCCACGGCAGCCCGAAGGACATTGGGCGTCCTTGCGTGAAAGGCAATGATGATCACACACATCGTCCTCTTCAAGCTCAAGGACGGACTCGCACGCAATGCCCCCTCCGTGATCGACGCCGAGAAGTCAGCCAAGGCGGTCGGCGGTCAGGTCCCGGAACTGCTCACCTGGCGGGTGGGGTGGAACGCGGTCGACCGTGACATCGCCTACGACTTCGCGGCTGTCGGAGTGTTGCCCGATCTCGCCGCATTGGAGAAGTACCAGGTCAACGAATTCCACCGCGAATCCGTCGCAAAATGGCGCGCGATCTCCGATTGGGTGGTCGTCGACCTGCACGACGAATGAGCCGGCCGGAGATCCCACAGGTCAGCGAAAGCACTTTTTCCCATCGGAGGATCGATTGTTCACGCACTATCACCCGGATTCCGTGAGACTCACGGCTGAGCTGCACGACATGTTCGACGACTTCAGCAGGGGGAACTGGAGCGCGGACAGCCTGGAATCGCATCAGGTGCTCCGGATACGCGAGGTCCTCTCCTACGTCCGTACCCACTCCCCCTTCTACCGGGAGCGACTGGCCGGTCTGACCGAGCAGACGATCGCCGGACTGCGGCTCGACGATCTGCCCCGCGTTCCCTTCACCACCAAAGACGATCTACGGACAGCGCAGTTCGACATGCTCTCGCTGCCCGTCTCCGAAGCCTGGGTCTTCTACGAGACCACCGGTACGACGGGCGTCCCCACCCCGTGCCCCCGCACCGAATCGGACAGCATCCACAACAACACGGTGCTCACCTCGTACTACCGCGACGTGTTCGCCGCACACGGGGAGAAGCTGGTGATCGGGATCTCCGGTCCCAGTGAACTGCACGCCACGGGGGACACGTTCGGCGACGTGTGCCGCGATCTGGGGCACGCCGTCGCCAAGATGTGGCCCCACTCGCCGGTGATCGGCTTCGACCGTGCGCTGGAAGTGATGCGTCTGCTGCCGGTCAACGGCCTGTTCTGCACGCCGGGCATGGCCATGCGCCTGGCCGAGAAGGCGACCGAGGCCGGTCTGGATCCCCGCACGGACTTCTCTCTGGACGTTCTCATGATGACCGGTGAGCTGATGTCCCCCAGCCTGCTCGCCAACATCGGCTCGCTGTGGGGGGCAGAGGCCCGCAATGCCCTGTACGCCTCCCAGGAGGCGTCCGTCCTCGCCGCCGTGACCTCCGACGGGGCGCTGCGCACCGCGCCGCTGATCAACCACTACGAGGTGATCGACCCCGACACCGGCCAGGCGGTCCGGCCCGACGCCGACGGAGCGCGTCACGGCGAGCTGGTCGTCACCAACCTCTACACCGGAGCCAAGCCGCTGATCCGGTATCGCACCGGCGACCTGGTCCGGATGACGGACCCCGAGCCCGGCGCTGCCGTACCGGCCCCGAGGCTGGAGGCGCTGGGCCGTGTCCGGGACCGGCTCGACCTCAACGGTCGTCTGGTCAACGGCTACGACCTGGAGAATCTGCTGCTGCGCCGGTTCCACGGCTACCAGGACTACCAGATCACCGTAACCCGCGACGACTCCGGTCAGGACCTCCTCGCCCTGACCCTGAAGGCCGACCCGGCCCACGTCCGCGACGACGTCGAACAGGCCGTCGAGGACTGCCGCGAGGTGCTTGGCATCCCGCTGACCGTGGGCTTCGGAACACCCGGCCCCATCACCAGCACCGGGGCGATGGTGAGTTGGAAGGCCGCGCGGGTCGTGGATCTGCGCGCCCGGGTGTCCACAGAGAACCGCTCGGCCGAGCGAATCGCCGCCACGAGGACATGATGGACACCGAACAGCTCACCGGCGGATCGACACTCGGACTGGGCGCATGGGCCTACGACCGCGGCGACTTCGTGCCGGCGGCCTCCCCGCGGCTGCCCCTGTCCACCCAGGGCCTGCACTACGGAACCGCCGTGTTCGAGGGGATCCGGGCGTACGCCGCGCCGAACGGGCGCCACCTCTTCCGTGTCCATGAACACTATGCGCGCATGCTTCGCGCATGCCGCATGCTGCGCATGACCGGGATGCCCCAGTCGGTCGACGAACTCGTGGACATCACTGTCGAGTTGATCAGACGCAACGCCCATGACGACCGTCTCGACGTCTATGTGCGCCCGCTTGCTCACAAGCTCTCCCTGCTGCCCGGTACTCCCCTCGGGGTTTCACTGGCCGGGGTCTCCGACGGGCTGTCCATCGCCACGTACGGCTTCCCGCCGAACCGCTCCCCACGGCCCACCCGCTGCGTCATCAGCTCCTGGCGGCGCCCGGCCCGTGACACGCTACCGGCCCAGGCCAAGATCGCGGGAGGGTATGCGACCAGCGCCCTTGCCAGCGACGAGGCCCGCTCCGCCGGCTTCGACGACGCCATCCTGCTGGACCGGGCGGGCAATGTCGCCGAGGCCACCACCGCGAACGTGTTCGTAGTGGCGAACGGCGTCCTCAGGACTCCTCCCGCAACGGGCGACCTGCTCGCGGGCATCACCAGGGACACGGTCATCACCCTGTGCCAGGAGGCCGGTATGGCCGTCCTGGAACGCCCACTCAGCCCGATGGATCTGCGCACCGCCGACGAGGTCTTCCTCACCTCGACGGGGAAGGGCGTCGCCTCAGTGACCTCCCTCTCCGGAAAGGACATCGCGGACGGAGAAGTCGGTCCGGTCACGATCCGGGTCGCCGAGCTCTACAACACGGCCGCGACCACGTCGGACGGAGCCCGTCGGCGGTGGCTCACTCACCTCGCCCCCGAGGGCGGGTGACGGCCCGTCCGCCGGCCTCCCCGACGACCTCAGTGAACAGCCCTCTCTCCACTCACTCCACCTCCAGGGAATACGGATGACGCTGCTCAGCTTCGCCACTCTTCTGAGTCCCCGCCCGGATCAACGGGTCACGATCGGCACGCTCGGCCCCCGAGGCACCAGCAGCGAGGCGGCCGCGGCCCTGTACGCGAGCCAGGCCGCGGGGACGGAGGATCCGGTGCCCGCCATCAGCCTGTACGACACCTACGAGGAAGCCGGGGACGCCCTGCGCGACGGCGAGGTGACCCATGTGATCGTGGCCAACGCCTACCGGTCGGTCAGCAAGTTCTACATGGACGCGGAACTCACACTCGCCGGAGTGTTCGTGATGGACACACCGCCGTACGGCATCGCCGTCCGCCGTGGCTCCGGCCCGGTACCC
This sequence comes from Streptomyces phaeolivaceus, assembly GCF_009184865.1. Classification (NCBI taxonomy): domain Bacteria; kingdom Bacillati; phylum Actinomycetota; class Actinomycetes; order Kitasatosporales; family Streptomycetaceae; genus Streptomyces; species Streptomyces phaeolivaceus. The sequence goes on from NZ_CP045096.1 coordinate 7,502,606, forward strand.
GACTCCCCGACCATCGCGAGCCATCCCGCGCCCGTGCCGATCATCACCCAGCTGCTGCCCCAGAGGCACGCCACGCACAAGGTGCTGCACTCCACCTCCACGAGTGCCGCCGCCATCGCCGCGGTGGACGGAACCGCGGATCTCGCGCTCACCACCCTGCCGTCGGTGAGGCAGTACGGGCTGGAGTTCATCTCCGGCACCCGGCCGATCCGCATGGTGTGGTCCGTGTTCGGCAGGGCGACCTCGGCCGACGGCTCGGGCCGGGCCGCGTGAGCCGGGGAGAGGAGCGTCCGCTGTGCTGCTGCTGAACGGAGACCAGGTCAGGAAGGCCTTCCCCGAGGCGTCGGCGCACCATGTGGTGCGCGAGGTCATGCGCCGCTACAGCGCGGGGGAGGTGGTCCAGCCCGTACGTACGGTGCTCGGGCCGAGCCGCGACGGCTCGCTCTTCGCCACCATGCCGAGCCGTGTCACCGGCGAGCGGGACTCGGGGTACGGCCTCAAAGCTGTTCTCCACATACCCGGCAACACCGCCCGCGGGCTGCCCACCCATGTCGGCGTGGTGATCGTCTTCGACCCGGAGACCGGGCAGCCCCTTGCGATGCTGGACGGGGCGTCGGTCACCGCGATCCGTACGGCCGCTGCGTCCGCGGTGGCCAGCGAGGCCCTCGCCGCTCCGGATGCCGGGGACCTGGCGCTGATCGGCGCCGGCACCCAGGCGCGCAGCCATCTGCTGGCCCTGCGCGAGGTCCGGCGGCTGCGCCGGGTGCGCGTCTGGAACCGTGGCCGGGAGCGGGGGGAACGGTTCCTCGCCTGGGCCCGTACACAGGTGGATGCCGGTGTCGAACTGGTGGCCACGCCCGATGACGCGCTGCGCGGTGCCGATCTGGTGTGTACGACGACCGACACGACCCAGCCCCTGGTACACGCAAAGGCCCTGGCCGAGGGCGTCCATGTCAACGCTGTCGGCTCGTCCGTGCCGGGCAGACGCGAACTCGACGCCGCTGCGGTGGCCTCCTGTTCGGTCTTCGTCGACAGCCGGGAGGCCGCCCTGCGCGAGTCCTCGGAGATCGCCGTACCGATCGAGGAGGGCCTCGTGCCCGCGGACCGGCACCTCCCCGAGATCGGTGAGGTGCTGCTCGGCAGACACCCCGGCCGTACATCTGCCGCCGAACGCACGCTCTACAAGTCGTTGGGCATGGCCGCGCAGGACGCCGCGTCCGGTTTCGCCGTCGTCCGGGCCGCGCGGGAACTCGGCATCGGCACTGAGGTCGACTTCAGCTGCTGACTCCTGCCGAGGCGCCCTGCCCCCTCACCCTCCTCACCCCCCATCGGAAGCATCGGAAGCGGAGAGCCTCCATGACGGCACTACTGATCGGCAACGTCGGAGTCATCGCCGATGAGCGGCGAATGTCGGACTACCGTGCGAAGGTTCTGCACACCCTGGAGCTGTACGGCGGCGGGTTCATGATCCGGGGCGGTGCCTTCGAAGCGCTGGAGGGTGCCTGGCGGCCCACACATCTGTCGGTGATGAGGTTTCCGACGGCCGCCGCCGCGCGTCGCTGGTACCACTCCCCGGAGTACCGCGCCATCGTCCCCCTGCGCGAAGGCACCCACATGGACCTGATCCTGCTGGAGGGTGAGATCGAGGACGGGGGTGACTGATGCCGTCCGACCGCCTGCTCGGCTTCGCTCAGGTCGATGTGTTCGCCGAGACACCGTACTTCGGCAATCCCGTCGCGGTGGTCCTCGACAGCGAGGGAGTGTCCGATGCTGCGATGGCACGTCTGGCGAGGTGGACCAATCTTTCCGAGACGACCTTCGTCCGCCCGCCCCGGCACCCCGAGGCCGACTACGAACTACGGATCTTCACCCCGGGCGGGGAGATCCCGTTCGCCGGCCACCCCACACTCGGCTCGGCCCACGCATGGCTGGAGGCCGGTGGCAGACCCAGGTCGTCCGGCGCCCTCGTCCAGGAGTGCCGAGCCGGACTGGTCGAGGTACGCCGCTCGGGCGCGGACCTCAGCTTCCGTGCCCCCGCACTGCGGCGCAGGGGCCCCCTGGACGATGCCCATGTGCACCGTATCGCCCGGGGGTTGTGCATCGACCGGGCAAGGATCCTCGCCCACAGTTGGGTCGACAACGGACCCGGCTGGGCCGCCGTACGGCTCGCTTCGGCCGATGAGGTGCTCGCCCTTGAGCCGGACGACCAGGCCATGCGGGACCTGATGCTCGGCGTGGTCGGCCCCCATCCCGAGGGCTCGCCCCTGCGTTTCGAAGTCCGTGCCTTCGCACTGCCCTCAGGAGTCCGCGAGGACCCGGTCACCGGTAGCCTCCAGGCCGGCATCGCGCAATGGCTCATCGCCGACGGCACCGCCCCCCGCTCCTATCAGGCCGGGCAGGGAGCCCGGCTGCGACGTCGCGGAGTGCTCACGGTACGGGCCGACGGTGACGACGTGTGGGTCGGCGGCCGGAGCGTGACCTGTGTGCGTGGCACCGTGCGGCTCTGATGCCGTTCCGTGCCGGTCGCCGCCGTGAAAAGGCGTGTATCCGACCCCTTCCGGGCCGGCCGCCGATGTGAACCGCAGCCGCTGTGCATCGGCGTGAACCACCGTGCGCCACCGGCCCCGAAGGCTGCCACGACCGGTCGTACCACCCTCTGTTCCTTCTCACCACCTACCCGACGGATCCCACGGAGACTGCCATGCCTGACCTCGACACCCTGCCGTACCCCGGCGACCAGGGTGAATACCCGCTCGACACCCCCGGTCGTCTCGCCCGGTGGCAGGAGGAGGAACCGGTTCGCCGGATCGCCGTGCCCGGTGACCGTACCGCCTGGCTCGTCACCCGGCACCACGACATCAGGACCGCCCTGATGGACTCCCGACTGAGCGCCGACCGCAATCGACCCGGATTCCCCCATCTGCGCACGGACGAACCGCCGATGCCCAAGGGGACCTTCTCCCAGTACGATCCGCCGGAACACACCGTCGTGCGGCGCATGCTCACCAAGGCCTTCATGCCGAAAAACATCGAACGGCTCAAGCCCCGCATCCGCCACAACGTCGACGGTCTGCTGGATGCCATGGCGCAGAAGCCGCACCCGGTGAATCTGCACGAGGCTTTCGGGCTGCCGCTGCCGACGCTGACCATGTGCGAACTCCTGGGCGTCCCCTACGGAGACCGGACGGTGTTCCAGGACAACACCCAGCAGATCCTGGACCTCACCCTGCCCGGCGAGGAGGTGGTCGCCGCCTTCGGCCGGATGCTCTCCTATCTGGGGGACCTTCTTGATGCCAAGGCGCGGGCCCCCCAGGACGACCTCGTGAGTGATCTGGCCGTCAACCGCGTCAGCACCGGCGAACTCCCCAAGGAGGAGGCCGTCGGTGTCCTCGCGCTGCTTCTGCTGGCCGGGCATGACACCACCGCGAACTTCATCAGCCTGGGCACCATCACCCTGCTCCGCAACCCCGAGCAACTGCGCCGGCTGCTCGGCGACACCGACGCCGTGCCGGCCGCCGTCGAGGAACTGCTGCGCTATCTGCCTCTGCTGCACACCGGTATCCGGCGGATCGCCACAGCGGACCTGGAGATCGGCGGCGTCACGGTCCGCGCGGGAGAGGGCGTGATCCTGGCCATCACCGCGGGCAACCGCGACCCCCGGGCCTTCGAGAAACCCGAGGTACTGGACCTCGACCGCGGCTGGACCGTGCGCGGCCATCTGGCCTGGGGACACGGGATCCACCAGTGCGTGGGCCAGTCGCTGGCCCGGGCTCAGCTGCAGATCGCGCTGCCCGCCCTGTTCGAGCGCTTTCCCGGGCTGCGGCTGGCCGTCGACTTCAACGAGGTCGCCTTTCGCGACAACACCCTGTTCTACGGGGTGCACGAACTCCCCGTCGTGTGGTGACGACCGTACGACTCGCTGCCCCGTCTCCCCCTTCTTCTCCGGAGCATCACATGATCACTTCCATGCTCGAACTCGAACGTCTTCCGCATCCGGGAGGGGGCGGACAGAACCGCCTGGATCTGCCCGAGGTGCTGGACCGCTGGCGCGAGGAGGAGCCCGTCCGCCGGATCGCTGTGGAAGGCGGTGGCACCGCCTGGCTCTTCACCCGCCACGCGGACATTCGCGCGGCCCTGGGTGACAACCGGCTGAGCGCCGACCGCAACCGGCCGGGCTTCCCGCATCTGCGCCCGGACGACCCGCCGATGCCGCCTGGCACCTTCAACCACTACGACCCGCCCGAGCACACCGTCATCCGCAGGATGCTGGCCAAGGCCTTCATGCCCAAGAGCATCGACCTGCTGAAACCGGGCATCCACCGGATCGTGAGCGATGTTCTGGACCGGATGGCCGACAAGCCCCGAACAGCCGACCTCTATGAGGAGTTCGCGCTTCCGCTGCCCTCGCTGGTGCTGTGCGAACTGCTGGGCGTCCCCTACACGGACCGGGCGATCTTCCAGGAGAACACTCCGAAGGCACTGGACAACGCCCTCCCCGGTCCTGAGGTGGCCGCTGCGTTCATGGAGATGTTCAACTGGCTCGGCGACTTCCTCGACGCCAAGGAGCGCCACCCTCAGGACGACCTGATGAGCGACGTCGCCGTCAACTACGTCCGGACCGGAGTGCTTCCCAAGGAGGAGGCTGTCGGCGCCGTACTCATGCTGCTGCTCGCCGGGCACGACGCCACTGCCACCATGATCGGTCTCGGCGCCGTCGGCCTGCTGCGTCACGCCGAGCAGTTGCGGCGGCTGGTCGCCGACCCCGCGGTGGTGCCGGCGGCCGTGGAGGAGTTGTTGCGTCATCTGCCGGTTCAGTACACGGGATTGCGGCGGATCGCTGTCGAGGATGTGGAAGTCGGTGGGGTGACGGTCCGTGAGGGAGAGGGCGTGATCCTGGCCGTGACCGCGGGCAACCGCGACCCCCGTGTCTTCGACGACCCCGGGATGCTCGATGTCGCACGGGGGTCCCGGCACCATCTGACCTTCGGCCACGGCATCCACCAGTGCATAGGCCAGGGATTGGCCCGGGCCCAGCTGCAGATCGCGCTGCCCGCCGTGTTCGAGCGCTTTCCCGGACTGCGGCTCGCGGTGCCGGACGAGGAGATCAGCTACCGCGAGAACCACGAGTTCCTGAGCGTGCGCCACATCCCCGTCGCCTGGTAGCACGCGACAGTTCGAGGAACGACACCGAGAGAAGGAGCCTCGCCGATGAGGATCGAGATCGACAAGGACAGGTGTCTGGGTACAGGCCAGTGTGGAGTGTTCGCACCGGATGTGTTCGCCCAGCACGACGACGACGCCCTGGTCGTCGTGCTGGAGTCCGCCCCACCGGCCGAATTCCATGCGGCGGTACGCCAGGCGGTCCACTTCTGCCCCGCGGGGGTGATCACCACGCACGACCACTGAGCCAGGCCGCACCAGCCCCACTGTCTTCTCAGCGTTGCCGCTCCAGGGCGCCCTGCAGTCCCTGCCCGGCCTGCCGCGTCCGAACACGTCGGCGCGGCTGGGCGGGCCCGGCCATCGCGAGGGCGGGCAACGGGACGTCGGGCGGGGCGAGGTCCGTGTCGTCACAGACGATGCGCTGCCTCAGGGCGGACAACTCCCGGCTCGGCTCGATGCCCAGCTCGGAGACCAGGCTGGAGCGCAGCCGCTGGAAGACGTCCAGGGCCTCGACCCGCCTGCCCGACCAGTGGAGTGCGAGCATGTACTGGCCGAGCAGGCGCTCCCGGAACGGAAAACGTTCGACGAGCGGCCGCAGCCGCGTGGTCAGGGGCAGCCACCTCCCCAGGGCCAACAGTGTTTCCGCATGGTCCTCCACAGCGGAGATCGCCGTGTCTTCCAGCCGCGGGCCGTGCAGCTCGTCGAGCGACGGTGATCCCGTGTAGAAGATGAAGGGGGCGCGCCACAGCGCGAACGCCGAGTCGAATCGTGCCGCGGCCGATTCGTAGTCCCCGGTGGCCATCAGCGCCCTCGCGTGGCCCGTTTTCGTCTCGAAGACGTGCAGGTCGAGCTCTCCCGGGTCGACGCGCAGGGTGTATCCGCCCGGAGACGTCATAAGGTCGGCGCCAGAGTTTCCCATCCGCTTCCGAAGCTGGTGCACATAGAGGCGGATGAGGTTCTGCGAGCTCTTCGGGGGCCTGCAGTCCCACAGGGACTCGGTGATGTCGTCGATGGACCGGAACCTGTTGGCGGAGAGCAACAAGCATGCCAGGAGAACCCGATGCTTCATTCCGCCGATGTCCACCACTTTGGTGTGTTGCAGAGTGACTTGGCCCAGCAATCGGTACTTCATTGGGACGATTCCCTTCTCCTCGCTTGTCCGTCCGCTCTCGCCTGGGACCGGCGGCGGGGCACGGGAAGAGCGCTCTACGGCAGCGGCGGAATACGTTCGAGCTGTGTTCCACGGCGAACTGAGAAACGCTCACCCGATGCGTTGATGCTGAAGACCGTAGACATCGGGTTTCTGCGCGAGAGCCCCAGACGGACCCCTGCCGACCCTGTGCCGTGGCTGCGCCCGAGGTGCCCGCGACAGGGGTGGGAGAACGGAGGGATCAGGGGTGTCTGGGGGCGCTTTGGCGACAACCGGGCATCACGATAGACACGGACATGGGGTGTCGGCCGCGAACGCCGATGCCCTGGCAGTCGTGATCACGGAGGAGAGAGGCCAATGGGGCTGAGTAACTCGGGTCTTGTGGTTCCGGGAGCCCACGGGCTCGGCCTGGGGAGCTTGGCTCTCGCCGGCCACTACGGCGCAGTCGACCACGCCGAGGCAGTGCAGCTGGTGCGGCAGGCCGTTGACTCGGGTGTGGTTCTGCTCGACACGCCCGACATGTTCGCTGGAGGGCGGGTACGGAGCATCATCAGGCAGGCTGTCGCCTCCTGCCGGGACGAGGTGTTCATCGTCGTCCACGGTCCGCCGGCCGCACAGAGCGCCTTGGCAGGGACGGGCCGCGGCGAAATCGTGGACGACTGTGAGAACGCGCTTCGGGAACTGGGCCTCAGCCACATAGATCTCTATGTGCTGCATCCGGCAGATGGTCGAACGCCGGTTGAGGAACAGATGGAGGAGTTGGCGGGGCTGGTGGCGACCGGGAAGGTGCGCAACGTCGGCATCAGCGGTATGGACACAGATCGGTTGATCCGCGCCCATAGCGTCCACCCTGTCGCTGCCGTTGCAGTCGAGTTCTCCCTGTTGCGGCGCGAGGCGGAACTCGGGATTCTTCCACTGGCCCGCCGACTCGGGGCGGTGCTGTTGGCGGGTCGGCCTCTGGGCAGAGGCATTCTGGCGGGACGGATCACAGACACCGCGCGGTTGGATGCCGTAGACGTGCGGCGCACCGATCCCCGCTTCTCGGCGGAGGCACTTTCGTCCGTCCAGGTATTGCTGCGCACACTGCACGAGGTCGCGGCCGACCTGGACACCAGCGCGGGCCGGTTGTCCCTGGCTTGGCTGCTTCTCGGGGGAACAGACGTGATTCCTCTACCGAGTACACGGGAGCGCATCCACCTGGAGATGAACCTGTCGGCCCATCGCCTTCGACTGCCCCAGGAAGCGCTGCGCCGTCTGTATGAGGCATTCCCACTTCCCGTTCCCGCTGGGGAACGAGGGGAGGGGGCGGCGGACTGAGCGACGCTGTCGGACGCCTTGGTCGGCGCGTAATCCCACCGGAGCGGCAAGCCGCACGAGGTCACCCACACAGGCGTGGCCGCGGGCCGAGGTCTGGAAGAGGGGCGGGCGCATCCGTCCGGCAGGAACCGTGGATTCGCCTCGCACAGGACGATCACCCGGCCGCGCCGGTCATGACTGCCCGGCTACTTGCGGCCCGGTGGGATCAGGGAGGCGCTGATGGCCTTGTTGACTGCGTCGATCCTGGAGTTGGCATCGAGCTTGACGAACACGTTGTGCAGATGACGCTTGACGGTGGCCTCGGAAAGGACGAGCCGATGTGCGATCTGACTGTTGCTCAGCGCCTGGGCAACCAGTTGGAGAATTTCCAGTTCGCGAGGTGAGAGCAAGGCGTCGTCCGACTGCTCAAGCTGTGTGAGGGAGGCGCGGGAAACCGCGAGAACCATACGGTTGGGGTCGTGGTGGACGCTTCGGATCGCCGCTACGAGTTCCCTCCGGTGCACACTCTTGAGCAGGTAACCGCGGATTCCTGCGCTGATCAGGCGGCGCAACAGCTGAGGACCGTCGTACATGCTGACGATGATGATCTGCGTTGTCGGTGAGAGAGACCGCATTCTGGCCACGGTGTCGGCCGACTCTCCACCGGGTATCTCGACGTCAAGCAGCACTACGTCCGGGCGCAGGCGCGCCACCTGGGCGAGCGCTTCTTCGCTGTGGCTTGCCTCGCCCACCACCGTCATGTCGTCGTGGGAATCGATGATCTCTCTGAGGCCTTCGCGGACGAGGGCATGGTCGTCGACGAGGACGAGGGCGATTCTCTCCTGGTCCGTGAGCGAGGCCGGGGTCTTTTCGTGTGCGTTCATGAAATCGGTGCCGTCTTTCCCAAGGGTATGAGGAACTCCACCAAGGTTCCCTGACCGATTCGACTGCTGATGAGCATGGTTCCGCCGAGTAGCCTGCTGCGCGCGCGCATGGAGGATATGCCAACCCCGGTGGACTCAGGTTCTCGGGAGGGCTCGAATCCACGGCCGTCATCCTCGATCGACGCATGTAATTCATGGGGGGTGATGGTTATGTTGATGAACAGTATGGACGCAAAGGCGTGACGCAGTGAATTATGTGAGGCTTCTCTGGTGATGAGAAATACCTCGTCCAGGACATTCGAGGGAGCCCAGCGCTCGTCTCCGCTCACCTTCAGGTGGATATCGAAATCATCCCTCTGCATGGTCTCCAGGTAGTGCGAAAGGGCTTTCTCCAGATTGTTGAATGAATTCCTGGAGTGCAGATCTGAGGTTACTGCGCGCAGATTCTGCATAGCCTCCTGCAAGGCCTGTTCGGCAAAATCAAGCTTGATGCTTGCCCTTAATGGATCACTTTCACGGAAAATCTGGAAAAGCTCGATGTTCTGATGGGCGACGCTCATGCTGTTCCCGATTCGGTCGTGGAGGTCGCGGGCAGTGTGGCGTCGTTCGTCCAGCTGAACGTCATGTATTTTGTCGAGGAGGAATCCGGTGTAACTCGAGACCGCCTCGCGAACTCGTAAGGAAATGCTGCGCTCCAGGGTCACTGCCACCAGGCAGAACAGGCGCAACGGTTGTGTGGATTGCGTCAGAAGCGGTGCCCAGATGGAGAGAGCTGCTTCGTGGAACAGTGACGCGGCAACGAGTGACTCCTGTGTGTTCACGCCACTCGCCGCTCGACTGGATCCGATGGAGCGTGAAATCCTTTTGTGGCTCGGGCTCACCTGGAACGAACCGATGCGGAGGCAGTTGGCGACATCGGTGATTATCTGCAGGGCGTGTGTGAGGGTTTGGTCGAGCATCGCGGGATTGCGGTCGAGCAAATTCCGGGCAGCGTGGAGTTCGGCCTTGTACGCGGCCAGTACATCGTTTGCGTGTTCCTCGATGGAATCAGCTACTTGACGCGCCTCTGTTGCAAACGCCTCTGTCGCAAACGCCTCGTCGGCCACGTTCTGCCACCGTCCCTCTTGACATAGGGGATGATGTTGAAAGTTAACACATGAGGACGGCTGGTGACTGATGGCTCTCGGTCGATATTTGGCAATATTTCGCCAAAGGTGCGGTTCCTTCAAATATGTAAATTTTTTGTAATGATTTTGTAGTGGATGTAGCCCTTGTTTCTTTTTTCGCAAGGGCCGATTTCCGGTGGCATATGCGTCCACGGGCTCCGCGTGGCAGAGCAATCGCATCAGCATTCGATGATGTTCACCGCCAGCCCGCCCCGCGCCGTCTCCTTGTACTTGACGCTCATGTCGGCGCCGGTGTCCTTCATCGTCTTGATGACCTTGTCGAGGGACACCTTGTGGGTGCCGTCGCCGCGCATCGCCATCCTGGCCGCCGTGACGGCCTTCACCGCGGCCATGCCGTTGCGTTCGATGCAGGGGATCTGGACCAGGCCGCCGACGGGGTCGCAGGTGAGCCCGAGGTTGTGCTCCATGCCGATCTCGGCCGCGTTCTCCACCTGTTCGGGGCTGCCGCCCAGCACCTCCGCCAGCGCGCCCGCCGCCATCGAGCAGGCGGAGCCGACCTCGCCCTGGCAGCCGACCTCGGCGCCGGAGATGGACGCGTTCTCCTTGAACAGCATGCCGATCGCGCCGGCGGCGAGGAGGAAGCGGACGACGCCCTCCTCGTCGGCGCCGGGCACGAAGTTGATGTAGTAGTGCAGAACGGCGGGGATGATCCCGGCCGCGCCGTTCGTGGGCGCCGTCACCACCCGGCCGCCGGCCGCGTTCTCCTCGTTCACGGCCATCGCGTAGAGCGTGATCCACTCCATGGAGCGGGGCAACGGGTCGCCCTCGGCCCGGAGTTGGCGGGCCGACATGGCGGCCCGGCGGCGCACCCGCAGCCCGCCCGGCAGGATGCCCTCGCGGGACATGCCGCGCGAGACGCACACCCGCATGACCCGCCAGATGTCGAGGAGACCGGAGCGGATCTCGTCCTCGGTGCGCCAGGCCCGCTCGTTCTCCAGCATCAGCGCGGAGATCGACAGGCCCGTCTCCTTCGCCACGCGCAGCAGCTCGTCGCCCGTGCGGAAGGGGTACTTGAGGGGCGTGTCGTCGAGTCTGATGCGGTCCGCGCCGACCGCGTCCTCGTCCACGACGAAGCCGCCGCCCACCGAGTAGTACGTCTTCGACAGCAGCTCCGCACCCGCCGTGTCGTACGCCCAGATCGTCATGCCGTTGGCGTGGTAGGGCAGGGTCTCGCGGCGGTGCAGGATCAGGTCCCGGTCGAAGTCGAAGGGGATCTCGTGGTCGTCGAGCAGCCGGATACGGCCCGACTCCTTGATCGTCTCCACCCGGTCGTCGGCGGACTCGACGTCCACCGTGCGCGGCGACGCGCCCTCCAGACCCAGGAGCACGGCCTTCGGGGTGCCGTGCCCGTGGCCGGTCGCGCCCAGCGAGCCGTACAGCTCGACACGTACCGAGGCGACGCCCGTGAGCAGTTCCTCGTTGCGCAGCCGGCGGGCGAACATCCGGGCGGCCCGCATCGGGCCGACCGTGTGGGAGCTGGACGGGCCGATACCGACCGAGAAAAGGTCGAAGACGGAGATGGCCACGGTGACTCCTCAGAACGGGGGAGGGTGGTGCGGGGAGTGGGGCACCGCGCTCGTTCCCCAGTGTGCGCGGTGCCCCGGAAAGCGGGACTACGGAGCGATGAAGCCGGGGTTTACTTCCCCAGCCCCGGGTACAGCGGGTGCTTGTCCGCCAGGGCCCGGACCCGGGCCTTCAGCGCCTCCACGTCGTACGACGGCTTCAGCGCCTCGGCGATGACGTCCGCGACCTCGGTGAAGTCCTCGGCGGTGAAGCCGCGGGTGGCCAGCGCGGGCGTACCGATACGCAGCCCGGAGGTCACCATCGGGGGACGCGGGTCGTTGGGGACGGCGTTGCGGTTGACGGTGATGCCGACCTCGTGGAGCCGGTCCTCGGCCTGCTGCCCGTCCAGCTCGGAGGCGCGCAGATCGACCAGGATCAGATGCACGTCGGTGCCGCCGGACAGGACGTCGACCCCGGCCTCGCGCGCGTCCGCAGCGGTCAGCCGCTCGGCGAGGATCTTCGCGCCCTCGACCGTACGCCGCTGGCGCTCCTTGAACTCCTCGCTCGCCGCGACCTTGAAGGACACCGCCTTCGCCGCGATCACATGCTCCAGCGGACCGCCCTGGAACCCGGGGAACACCGAGGAGTTGAGCTTCTTCGCGAACTCCTTCCTGGCGAGGATGATCCCGCCGCGCGGGCCGCCGAGGGTCTTGTGGGTCGTGGAGGTGACCACGTCCGCGTGCTCGACCGGGTTGGGGTGCAGCCCGGCCGCGACCAGACCGGCGAAGTGCGCCATGTCGACCCAGAGGTACGCGCCGACCTCGTCGGCGATCCGCCGGAACTCCGCGAAGTCCAGCTGACGCGGGTACGCCGACCAGCCCGCGATGATCACCTTGGGCCGGTGCTCCTTGGCGAGCTTCTCCAGCTCGGCCATGTCGACCAGTCCGGTGGCGGTGTCCACGTGGTAGGCGATCACGTCGAACTGCTTGCCGGAGAAGTTCAGGCGCATGCCGTGGGTGAGGTGGCCGCCGTGGGCGAGGTCCAGCCCGAGGATCGTGTCGCCGGGCTGGGCGAGCGCGAACAGCGCGGCCTGGTTGGCGGAGGCACCCGAGTGCGGCTGGACGTTGGCGTACTCGGCGCCGAACAGCTCCTTGAGCCGGTCGATGGCGATCTGCTCGGTGACGTCGACGTGCTCGCAGCCGCCGTAGTAGCGGCGCCCGGGGTAGCCCTCGGCGTACTTGTTGGTCAGGACCGTGCCCTGGGCCTCCATCACCGCGACCGGAGCGAAGTTCTCCGAGGCGATCATCTCCAGCGTGGACTGCTGGCGGTGCAGCTCGGCGTCGACGGCGGCGGCGACCTCCGGGTCCAGCTCGTGCAGGGGCGTGTTCAGAAGCGACATGCGTGCGACCTCAGTCCTCAGTCTCGATCGAGTCTTCTCAGCCGGCGGTGTGGGCGACGTACTCGTCGGCGGAGAGCAGATCGTCCGGCTCCTGCGCGACGCGTACCTTGAACAGCCAGCCGCCCTCGAACGGGGCGGTGTTCACCAGCGACGGGTCGTTGACGACGTCCTCGTTGATCTCGGTGATCTCACCGGAGACCGGCGAGTACAGATCGCTGACGGACTTCGTGGACTCCAGTTCGCCACAGGTCTCGCCCGCGGTCACCGTGGAGCCCACCTCGGGAAGCTGGGCGTAGACGACATCGCCGAGCGCGTTCGCCGCGAACTCCGTGATGCCGACCGTCGAGACGCCGTCCTCGGCGCCCGACAGCCACTCGTGCTCCTTGCTGTAGCGCAGCTGCTGGGGGTTGCTCATGGCCTGAATTCTCCTGTACGCGGGGAGTGCTGATGAATGGGGGACTGCTGAAACCACTGCTGAGCAGCGGAAACGTGCGCAGGGTCACGCCTGGGGCGGGCGACCCGGCGCCCAGTGTCTACTTCCGCCGCTTGTAGAACGGCAGCGCCACGACCTCGTACGGCTCGTGGCTGCCCCGGATGTCCACACCCACACCGACGGTGCCCGGCGCGGCGTGCGTGGCGTCGACGTAGGCCATGGCGATCGGCCGGCCCAGCGTCGGGGAGGGCGCGCCGGAGGTGACCTCGCCGATCACCCGGCCGTCGGCGACGACCGGGTAGCCGGCGCGCGGCACCCGGCGGCCCTCGGCGACCAGTCCGACGAGCACCCGCGGCGGCGCGGACTCGGCGCGGGCGGCGGCCTCGGCGAGCGCGGTACGCCCGACGAAGTCGGCCGGCTGCCCGGACTTCTCGAACTTCACGACCCGTCCGAGCCCGGCGTCGAAGGGCGTCAGCGCGGTGGACAGCTCGTGCCCGTACAGCGGCATCCCCGCCTCCAGGCGCAGCGTGTCCCGGCAGGACAGCCCGCAGGGCACCAGGCCGACGCCCTCGCCCGCCTTGGTCAGCGCCTGCCACAGCTCGACGGCGTGCTCCGGATTCACGAACAGCTCGAAGCCGTCCTCGCCGGTGTACCCGGTGCGCGCGATCAGCGCGGGCACCCCGGCGACCGTGCCGGGCAGTCCCGCGTAGTACTTCAGACCGTCGAGGTCGGCGTCGGTGAGGGCCTTGACGATCCCCGGCGACTCGGGGCCCTGCACGGCGAGCAGCGCGTACCCGTCCCGGTCGTCCCGGACCTCGGCGTCGAACCCGGCGGAGCGCTCCACGAGCGCGTCCAGCACCACCTGGGCGTTGGAGGCGTTCGCGACGACCAGACAGGTCGAGGAACCGGCCTCGGTCTCCGCCAGTCGGTAGACGATCAGGTCGTCGAGGATGCCGCCGTCCTCGCGGCAGATCATGGTGTACCGGGCGCGGCCCGGCCGCACCCCGCCGATGTCGCCGACCAGCGCGTGATCGAGCAGCGCGGCGGCCCCCGGGCCGGTGACGGTGATCTCGCCCATGTGGGAGAGATCGAAGAGACCGGCCCGCGTGCGGACGGCCGTGTGCTCGTCGCGCTCCGAGCCGTAGCGCAGGGGCATGTCCCAGCCCGCGAAGTCGGTCATCGTCGCGCCGAGCGAGCGATGCAGGGCGTCGAGCGCGGTACGGCGGGGTGCGGTGGTGGGGCTGCTGCTCATCGGTGTGACGCTCCCAGGGCATGACGGACGACGGATGACGGGTGAGGAAAGTCCTCCCCATCTGTCATCGGAACCTGAGAGGTTCACCACGACCGTACGTACCGGTGTACGTACCGATGGCCGTGACTTGCACCGTGGGTGGAGCCGCCTCCCGCGAAGGGGAGATACGGCCCGCTTTTCAGATCTGCCTCGCCCGCGCGGTATCGGGGCCTGAGAGATTCAAGGGAGGGACTTGCTCCTTCGGCGCCCCAGCGAACTGTCGCTGGGAACTCTCCCGCGCGGATTCAAGCGGCCGGTATGCAGTTGGCGCGGACATCATCGCACGCATCGACGCGGTACGTCAGGGGGAGCTTTCAAGGCAGACACGGCGGTCCGTAGCACTCTTGTGGCAATACGAGGACTGAACCAGGAGGGATCGGGCATTACCTTCTCTTTACAGTCTGTGGGGATGGGACCTCTCATACCCCTGGGGAGGACGATCACGGTGAACAGGACCACGGCGTACGCGACGACGTCGGGCATCGCGATGCCCAAGCAGCCCGTCGCACCGGTCGGTGAGGCGTGCGGCCCGTTCCCGAGGGCGGTCGTCCGGGACCTCAGGGAGCGTGCGGGGCGCAGCCCGCACGGCCTGTCCTTCGGCCCGGTCGACCTGGTGGTGGTCACCGGGCTCCCCGGCAGCGGCAAGTCGACCCTGATGCGCCGGGCCGTCCCCGGCGTCCGGATCGACTCCCAGGACACCCGTGACCGCTTCGACGCGCGCTTCGCCCGCCATCTGCCGTACGCGGTCTACCGCCCCCTCGTGCGCCTCGCGCACTACGCGGGGCTGCGGCGCGCCCTCCGCTCGGGGGAGGGCGTCGTCGTGCACGACTGCGGGGCGCAGGCCTGGGTCCGCAGCTGGCTGGCGCGCGAGGCCCGCCGGCGCGGCGGCACACTGCATCTGCTGCTGCTCGACGTCACACCCGGTGAGGCGCGGGACGGGCAGCGGGAGCGCGGGCGCGGGGTGTCGCGGTACGCGTTCGCCCGGCACCGGGGGGCGATGACCCGGCTGCTGCGTTCGGTGGAGAAGGGGCGGCTGCCCCAGGGGTGCGGGGCGGCGGTGATCATCGACCGGGCCGCCGCGGACGTTCTGAAGCGGATCGACTTCGTGGGGTGAGCCCGGAGCCGCGGGGGGCGCGCTCCCGGGCCGGAACCAATTAAGGTGCAGCTACAACAGCATCACGGAGCAAAGCGGTAGGCAGCAGATGGACTTCCCGGCGGACTTTCCGGCACAGGCGTATCCCCATGGGCACGGCGGGTGGCCCGGCAACGAGCTGGAGGAGGTGCTGTCCGCCTCGCTCGGGGTGCCCCAGGCCGGGGCACGAATCGTGGAGGTGCTGGCCCGCAGCTTCGTCTGGGTGCCGCTGCCGGAGGGCGGCGGTCCGCGGAGCGGTCAGCTGGACCTGCCGACCATGGAGTTCGACGGGCAGGCGTATGTGCCGGTCTTCAGCTCCGAGGAGCAGTTCCGCCAGGTCGTCGGCAGCCACATGTCGTACACGATCGCCCCGGCCGTCGAGTTCGCGCGCGGACTGCCCCCGCAGATCGGTCTCGCCCTCAACCCGGACGGTGTGGTGGGCATCCCGCTGCCGCCGCCCGCCGTCGCCGAAGTGTGCCGGGCCGGGCGGACCCCGCTGGACGGCTCGGCGAACGGAGCCCGGGTCCGGCTCCACGAACCGGACTGGCAGGACGACCCCGTCGACTTCCTGGCCGCCGCCTCCGCCGAGTTCGCCGCGACCGGGGTCGTCCTCTCCGCCCGCCGCTGCCTCGCCACCATCGAGACCGCCCACCCCGTCATGTTCATCGGCGTCGACCTGGCCTCCTGGGAGGCCGACCGCGCCCTCCCCCTCGCCGCCCTCGGCCGCGCCCTCACCAAGACCCCCGTCCCCTGGCCGGTGAACATGGTCTTCCTGGACGTGGCCCAGGACCCGGTGGGCGACTGGCTCCGCGAAAAGGTGCGGCCCTTCTACCAACAGGGCTACTGACCCCCGAGCCCGTCTTTTGTCCTCAGGGGCGCGGGGCTGTATCCATATGCGGCTCCGCCGCGTGGGCGCGACCAGCCACGACGCACCCGCACCCCGCAACGCACAACAACCCCCGAGCCCTGATCGGCTCAACCAGCACACCACCTAAGCTGGTCCTGCAACCAGGGTCCAACACCGAAGGGCGGCAACGTGAGCGGCAGCGGCAGCGGCAACGTCGAGCACATGCTGCGCCAGGTGACCCCCGGGCGTTACGACGCCTACGAGGCGCTGCTGCGTGCCCTCGCCTCCCCGTCCTCCGGCCAGATCTGGATGCTGCTCTGGCACGGCCAGGCCGGCTCCCCGGACGCCCAGTACGGGAACATGGAGGTCGACGGGTTCAACTACGCCCCCTGCGTCACCTCCGCCCAGGAGCTCTCCGCCAGTGGCTGGAACCGCAGTTACGAGGTGGTCGACGGCCTCGACGTGGCCCGCACCCTGTACCCCGACCACTACGGCCTCTGGCTCAACCCGCACGCGCCGGGCGGCGGCGTCGGCATCCCCTGGCTCGATCTGCGCCGTATCGCCACCGGCCTGGAGCGGCAGCCCGCGGGCCCCCTCCGGCTCTCCGACCCGGCCATCGAGATCCCGCAGTTCTACGCCCTGCTGACACAGAACGCCCACCGCACCCCCGCCGTGCGCTCGCTGCGCCGCGCCTGGGTGCAGCCCGCGCTGGGCGCCCCGTACCTGGCCATCGGCCTCGATGTGTACGACACCTCGCCGCCCGCCGTCGACTCGGTGCGCGCGATGATGCAGCAGTCCATCGGCGCGGTCCCCGACGGCCTGCCCGTCTCCACGGTCGCCATGTCCGACGAGTACGACCCGGTCGCCATGTGGCTGCGGGCCGGCGCCCGCCCCTTCTACGACCGCGAGGCCCACGCCGCCCCCGCCCAGGCCCCGGCGGCCGGCGGCTACGGATACCCCGGCGGGTACTGAGCCGTCACATCCGGGAGCCGGCGAGCCGCACCCGGGCGGGTTTCCACCGCTCAACAGAGCGTCACGTCCGCATAGCGGAACCCTGCTGGCCACATCACGGTTGCGCATACATTCGTCGCCAAGTCTGGTGCCTGATCGCGCGACCGTTGAAGACTCCCCCAGAGCGATGGGGGGATCCGGCGAACACGCTGTTCACGCGGTGAAGTTCGGTGCCGTACCTCCTCCCGTACCCATCAGTAGTCACAGAGCAAGAGAGCAGCAGTGGTGACGGACCGCACCGCAGACCCGGGCGGCCGCCAGGCACAGTCGGCAACCACCGGCACGGGCAAGCACGAGGGACGATGACCGCACCCATTGAGACGACCGGATCGCAGGCCGAGGCACAACCCGAGGCCGTGCTGGAGGGCGTCGAGGCGAAGAAGATCGAGGGCCGTTCGCTCGGTCAGATCGCCTGGACCCGCTTCAAGCGCGACAAGGTGGCGGTGGCCGGCGGAGTCGTCGTCGTCCTGCTGATCCTGATCGCGGCCCTCTCCCGGCCGCTGCAGTCGATGCTGGGGCTCGACCCCAACGCGTTCAACCAGGATCTGATCGACGCCAACACCTCCCTGCCCAAAGGCGACTTCGGCGGGATGAGCTGGGACCACCCGCTCGGCGTGGAGCCGAAGTTCGGCCGTGACATCCTCGCCCGCATCCTGGAGGGCTCCTGGGTCTCCCTGGTCGTGGCCTTCGGGGCGACGATCCTGTCCAACGCCATCGGCGTGGTGCTCGGCCTGGTCGCCGGCTACTACGGCGGCCGGGTGGACACGATCGTGAGCCGGCTGATGGACACCTTCCTGGCGTTCCCGCTGCTGCTGTTCGCGATCGCCATCTCCGCGACGCTGCAGGGCGGCGCCTTCGGTCTCGAAGGACTGCCGCTGCACATCACGGTGCTGATCTTCGTCATCGGCTTCTTCAACTGGCCGTACATGGGACGCATCGTGCGCGGTCAGACACTGGCGCTGCGCGAGCGCGAGTTCATCGACGCCTCGCGCGGGATGGGGGCCGGCGGCCCGTACGTCCTGTTCAAGGAACTGCTGCCCAACCTCGTCGCGCCGATCATCGTCTACTCGACGCTGCTCATCCCGACGAACATCATCTTCGAGGCGTCGCTGAGCTTCCTCGGCGTCGGTATCCAGCCGCCGCAGGCATCCTGGGGCGGCATGCTCAACCAGGCGGTCGACTTCTTCGAGGTCGACCCGCAGTACATGATCGTTCCCGGCCTCGCGATCTTCATCACGGTGCTGGCCTTCAACCTTCTCGGTGACGGCCTCCGGGACGCCCTCGACCCCCGCAGCCGCTGACGTCTGCGGTCTGTCGTCCCACACAACTGTCCAACTACGAAGGGGAAACCGACCATCATGCGAAGGTCAGCAATGGCCGCGGTCGCGGTTGCGAGCGCCGCCGGACTGCTTCTGTCCGCGTGCAGCAAGGCGGATGACGGCACGGACGACGCCCCCAAGGGGGCCGGCGCCAACGCCGCGACCAAGGGTGTCGTGAACGAGTCGACGGAGAAGGGCGGCACGGTCACGTACGCCAGCTCCGACGCCCCCGAGTCCCTCGACCCGGGCAACATGTACTACGCCTACGGCTTCAACTTCAGCCGCCTCTACGCGCGTCCGCTCATGACGTTCAAGCCCGGCGCGGGCGACGCGGGCAACGAGCTGGTGCCGGACCTCGCGGAGAGCGCGGGCACGCCCAGCGACGGCGGAAAGACGTGGACGTACAAGATCCGTCAGGGCGTCAAGTACGAGGACGGCACCGCGGTCACCTCCAAGGACGTCAAGTACGCCGTGGAGCGTTCGAACTTCGCGCGTGACGTGCTCTCCCTCGGTCCGAACTACTTCCAGCAGATGCTGAACGACCCGGACAAGTACAAGGGCCCCTACGCGGACAAGAGCGACAAGGGCATCGCCTCCATCGAGACGCCGGACGACCACACCATCGTCTTCAAGCTGAACAAGGCGTTCTCCGAGTTCGACTACCTGGCGAGCATGCCGCAGACGGCTCCGGTGCCGAAGGCCAAGGACACCGGCGTCGACTACACCAAGAAGGTCGTCTCCTCCGGCTCGTACAAGTTCGAGAAGTACGACGAGGGCAAGCAGATCGTCCTGGTGCGCAACGACCAGTGGGACGCCAAGACGGACCCGCTGCGCAAGCAGTACCCGGACAAGATCGTGGTGAACCTGAAGGTCAACAAGGCCACCATCGACAAGGACGTGATGGCCGGCGACACCATGATCGACATCCAGGGCACCGGTGTCGACGCCCAGACGCAGGCCCAGGTCCTCAAGGACAAGGACCAGCTGGCCAACACCGACAACGCGCTCGGCGGCCGGCTCGTCTACACGGCGATCAACACCAAGGTCGCGCCGTTCGACAACGTCGAGTGCCGCAAGGCCGTCGAGTACGCGATCGACAAGGTCGCCGTGCAGACCGCGATGGGCGGCCCGATCCGCGGTGACATCGCCTCCACCGTCCTGCCCACCGATGTCTCGGGCTACGCGAAGGACGACCTGTACGCCACCCCGGACAGCAAGGGTGACGTCGCCAAGGCCAAGGAGCACCTGAAGGCCTGTGGCAAGGAGGGCGGCTTCAAGACCTCCATCTCCGCCCGCACCGACCGGCAGGGCGAGGTCGACGCGGCCACCGCGGTCGTCGAGGCGCTGAAGAAGGTCGGCATCGAGGCCGACATCAAGCAGTACCCGTCGGGCAAGTACTTCTCGGACTACGCGGGTGTCCCCGCGTTCAACAAGAAGAACAACATCGGTCTGATCATGATGCAGTGGGGCTCCGACTGGCCCACCGGCTACGGCTTCCTGCAGCAGATCGTGCACGGCAAGGCCATCGGCGAGTCCGGCAACACCAACCTCTCCGAGCTGGACGACCCGGCGATCAACAAGCTGCTGGACGACGCGATCGGCAACACCGACGAGGCCGCCCGCACCGCCGCGTACACCGAGGTCGACAAGAAGGTCATGGAGCAGGCCGCCATCGTGCCGCTGACCTACTTCAAGGTCCTGCTGTACCGCTCGCCGTACGCCACCAACCTGGTGTCGTCCTCGGCCTTCAGCGGTCAGTACGACTACCTCAACATCGGTGCCAAGGAAAAGAAGTAGCCCCGGAAGGCAGGTGAAGGCATTGGCGCCCGCGGGTGAACACACCCGCGGGCGCCGGCGCCGGTCCTCGTGATCTCGTACATCATCCGCCGGACGATCGCGGCGGTGATCCTGCTGCTCGTCGTCACCGCGGTCACCTTCGGCATCTTCTTCATCCTGCCGAAGCTCGCCGGGCAGTCCGTCGACCAGCTGGCACAGCAGTACATCGGCAAGAACCCCACGCCCGAGGACATCGCGGCGGTCAAGCGGAACCTCGGCCTGGACCAGCCGGTCTACGAGCAGTACTGGAACTTCCTCAAGGGGATCGTCTCCGGTGCCACGTACGACCTCGGTCCCACCACGGTCCGCTGCGACGCGCCCTGCTTCGGCTACTCCTTCAAGGACCACCTGGAGGTCTGGCCGCAGCTCACCAGCAGGCTCCCCGTGACGATCTCGCTCGCGGCCGGTGCCGCCGTGCTGTGGCTGCTGGGCGGCATCATCGCCGGTGTCATCTCGGCCCTGAAGCCCGGCTCGATCTTCGACCGGGCCGCCATGGGCGTGGCCCTCGCGGGCGTCTCGCTGCCCATGTTCTTCACCGGTCAGCTCGCCCTGCTGCTGTTCAGCTACCAGCTGGAGATCTTCGGCAGGACGTACGTCCCCTTCACCGAGAACCCCTCGCAGTGGGCCAACACCCTCTTCCTGCCCTGGTGCTCGCTGGCGCTCCTCTACTCGGCCATCTACGCCCGGCTCACCCGCTCGGGCATGCTGGAGACGATGAACGAGGACTACATCCGCACCGCGCGGGCCAAGGGACTGCGGGAGCGCAACGTGGTCGTCAAGCACGGTCTGCGGGCCGCGCTGACGCCGCTGGTGACGGTCTTCGGCATGGACGTCGGTCTGCTCCTCGGCGGTGCCCTGATCACCGAGACCGTGTTCTCCCTGCACGGTATCGGCGAGTACGCGGTCCAGTCGATCACCACGAACGACCTGCCCCCGATCCTCGGGGTGACCCTGCTCGCGGCGTTCTTCGTCGTCTTCATGAACCTTGTGGTGGACCTGTTGTACGCCACGATCGACCCGCGGGTGAGGCTCTCGTGACCGAACTGTCCAAGACCGGGGCCGCCGTCGGCGAGCCCGCACGCGCCGGGGACGCCCCCGAGGCGTTCCTCGAAGTGCGCGACCTCAAGGTGCACTTCCCGACCGACGACGGCCTGGTCAAGTCCGTCGACGGTCTCTCCTTCCAGCTGGAGAAGGGCAAGACCCTCGGCATCGTCGGCGAGTCCGGCTCCGGCAAGTCGGTGACCTCGCTGGCGATCATGGGCCTGCACCGGCTCGGCGCGCGCGGCAAGAACGTGCGGATGTCCGGCGAGATCTGGCTGGACGGCAAGGAACTCGTCGGGGCGAGCCCCGACGAGGTGCGCCAGCTGCGCGGCCGCGACATGGCGATGATCTTCCAGGACCCGCTGTCCGCGATGCACCCGTACTACAAGGTCGGCAGCCAGATCGTGGAGGCGTACCGCGTCCACCACGACGTCAGCAAGAAGGTCGCGCGCAAGCGTGCCGTCGAACTGCTCGACCGCGTCGGCATCCCCGAACCCCACAAGCGCCTCGACGGCTACCCGCACGAGTTCTCCGGCGGTATGCGTCAGCGCGCGATGATCGCCATGGCCCTGGTCAACAACCCCGAACTGCTGATCGCCGACGAGCCGACCACCGCGCTCGACGTGACCGTGCAGGCGCAGATCCTCGACCTGATCCGGGACCTGCAGAAGGAGTTCGGCTCCGCGGTCATCATCATCACGCACGACCTCGGCGTGGTCGCCGAGATCGCCGACGACATCCTCGTGATGTACGGCGGGCGCTGTGTGGAGCGCGGCCCGGTCGACGACATCTTCTACGAGCCCCAGCACCCCTACACCTGGGGTCTGCTCGGTTCGATGCCACGTATCGACCGCGCCCAGACCGACCGGCTCATCCCGGTCAAGGGCCAGCCGCCGAGCCTCATCAACGTCCCCTCGGGCTGCGCCTTCAACCCGCGCTGCCCCTACGCGGACGTCCCCAAGGACAACGTCACCCGCACCGAGCGCCCCGACCTGCGTGAGGTCGGCGGCCGGCACTTCACCGCCTGCCACCTGTCGCAGGAGGACCGCACGCGGATCTGGACCGAAGAGATTGCGCCGAAGCTGTGAGTGAGACTGAGACCGGGGCCAAGACCGGGAGCGGGGCCGCCGTGCCGGCCCAGCGCGCCGACGCCGACGAGAAACCGCTGCTCAGGGTCGAGGGCCTGGTCAAGCACTTCCCCATCAAGAAAGGCCTGCTCCAACGGCAGGTCGGGGCGGTCAAGGCCGTCGACGGCATCGACTTCGAGGTGCGCCGGGGCGAGACCCTCGGTGTCGTCGGCGAGTCCGGCTGCGGCAAGTCGACCATGGGCCGGCTCATCACCCGCCTGCTGGAGCCGTCCGGCGGCAAGGTCGAGTTCGACGGCACGGACATCACGCACCTCAAGACCGCCGGTATGCGTCCGCTGCGCCGTGACATCCAGATGATCTTCCAGGACCCGTACGGCTCGCTGAACCCCCGGCACACCATCGGCACCATCGTCTCGGCGCCGTTCAAGCTCCAGGGCGTCGAGCCCGAGGGCGGGGTGAAGAAGGAGGTCCAGCGCCTCCTGGAGCTGGTGGGCCTCAGCCCCGAGCACTACAACCGCTACCCGCACGAGTTCTCCGGCGGCCAGCGCCAGCGCGTCGGCATCGCCCGCGCGCTCGCCCTGAAGCCCCGGATGGTCGTCGCGGACGAGCCGGTCTCCGCGCTCGACGTGTCCATCCAGGCCCAGGTCGTCAACCTGATGGACGACCTCCAGGACGAGCTGGGTCTGACCTATGTGATCATCGCGCACGACCTCTCCGTCGTCCGCCATGTCTCCGACCGCATCGCGGTGATGTACCTCGGCAAGATCGTGGAGCTGGCCGACCGGGACTCCCTGTACGCGGCGCCGATGCACCCGTACACCAAGGCGCTGCTCTCGGCCGTGCCGATCCCGGACCCGAAGCGCCGCAACGCCAAGAGCGAGCGCATCCTGCTCAAGGGCGATGTGCCCTCGCCGATCGCGCCGCCCAGCGGCTGCCGCTTCCACACCCGGTGCTGGAAGGCGACCCAGGTCTGCACGACCACCGAGCCGCCCCTCGCCGAGCTGAAGCCGGGGCAGCGGGTCGCCTGCCACCACCCGGAGAACTTCGCGGACCAGCAGCCGCAGGACGTCGTCCTGCTGACGGCCGCGAAGGAGGCGGCGGAACTGGTACCGGACGCGGTGAAGAAGGACGCGGTGAAGAAGGACACGGTCGAGAAGGACACGGCCGAGAAGACCGAGCCGGTCGCGGAGACCGACGACAAGTAAGCAGGAACGCGCCCCCGCCTTGCATTGCAAGGCGGGGGCTTGTTCTTGCGCCACAATATGCAGGTGTCTCAATACCCGCTCGACCTGATCGGCATCTTCGTCTTCGCCATCTCCGGCGCGCTCCTCGCCGTCCGCAAGAACTTCGACGTCTTCGGCATCGCCGTCCTCGCCGAGGTCACCGCGCTCGGCGGCGGGCTGTTCCGGGACCTGGTCATCGGCGCCGTACCCTCGGCGGCCTTCACCGACCTCGGCTACTTCCTCACCCCGCTGCTCGCCGCCCTCCTCGTCTTCTTCCTGCACCCGCACGTGGAGCGCATCCAGACCGGTGTGAACGTCTTCGACGCGGCCGGCCTCGGCCTCTTCTGTGTCGCCGGCACGACGAAGGCGCACGAGTACGGCCTCGGCCTCACCGCCTCCGCCGCGCTCGGCCTCGCGACGGCGGTCGGCGGCGGTGTGCTGCGGGACGTCCTCGCCAACGAGGTGCCCTCGCTGCTGCGCTGGGACCGCGATCTGTACGCCGTGCCCGCGATGGTCGGCGCCGGGATGGTCGTCCTGTGCATCCAGCTCGACGCCCTGACCCCGCTCTCCTCCGCCACCGCCGCGCTCACCGCCTTCGTGCTGCGGCTGCTGGCGATGCGCTACCACTGGCGGGCGCCACGGGCATGGAACCGGCGATCCGCCGCGACGGACGAAGCTACCGCTTAGTAATAACTTGTTGTACGGTACCGGCATGGCTCAGGCATCCCAGGCGATCGTCGGCGACAGCGAGTTCGACCGCGACACCGCCGTCACCCGACGCGGCCCCGGCGTCTACGACATCGACCTCTCCGCGGGCTGGACCATCACCGGCGCCCTCAATGGCGGCTATCTCCTGGCCGTCCTCGGCCGCGCCCTCGCCGACGCGCTCCCGCACGACGACCCGTTCACGATCTCCGCGCACTATCTGACCGCCTCCCGGCCCGGCCCCGCGACCGTCCGCACGGACGTCGTCCGCACCGGACGCACCCTGTCGACCGGCCAGGCCTCCCTCTTCCAGCACGACGACGAGGGCCGCGAGGTCGAACGGATCCGCGTCCTCGCCTCCTACGGCGACCTGGACACCCTCCCCGACGACGTCCGTACGACGGCGAAGCCGCCCGCGATCCCGCCGATCCAGCAGTGCTTCGGCCCGCAGGACGCCCCCGGCCCGGTCCCCGGCGGCTCCGCGATCGCCGACCGGCTCTTCCTGAAGCTCGACCCCGCCACCCTCGGCTGGGCGCTCGGCGCGCCCTCCGGCAAGGGGGAGATGCGCTCCTGGTTCGGGCTCGCCGACGGCCGCGACGCCGACCCGTTCTCGCTGCTCCTCGCGGTGGACGCGCTGCCGCCGACCGCTTTCGAGATGGGCCTCAAGGGCTGGGTCCCGACGGTCGAGCTGACCGTCCACGTCCGGTGCCGCCCGGCGCCGGGACCGCTCCGCGTCTCCATCACCACCCGCAACCTCGCCGGCGGCTTCCTGGAGGAGGACGCCGAGGTCTGGGACAGCGCGGACCGACTGGTCGCCCAGTCCCGCCAGCTGGCCCGCGCCAGGCTGGCGGACTGAGGCGCCGGGGTGCCGGAGCGGCGCCCCGGTTCGTCGCTCCGAGGTCTCAGGCCGTCGGTGTGAGCGGCCTGCGGCCCAGCCAGGCCGCCATCCGGCCGTAGGCGTCGGCACCCTCGGGGGCCGCCACCGCCGGTGCGAAGGGGCGCCCCTCGCGAGGCCCGTCCGGAAGGGCCGCCCGCGCCGCCGTCAGCGAGTGCTCGGCCAGCTCCGGATCGAGCGCGAGCGGCCGGCCCAGGCCCTCGGAGAGATCCCAGGTGTGCGCCACGATCTCCATGACGTACGCGGACAACGCGTCCCGCCCGGGGACCTCGCCCCACGGCACCCGCACCGGCTCCGCCATCCGCTCATCGCTCTTCCAGGCCCTGAGCGCCCGGTTCCGCGTCTCCCCGTACGCGGTCGTCCAGCCGTCGTCCGGCACCCCGTCGACGAACATGCGTACGTCGAGGCAGTCCCCCCGCTCCCCGCAGACCACGATGCGATGCGTGCCGCCGACGACATGGCTGACAGCGTGCGTACGTCGTACTCGGTGCAGGGGGTGGGCCCGGCCGGCTGCTCGGGCCGTACGGTCCCGATCAGCCCTCGGCACCCGGACCCGGTTGCCTCCCTCCGGCCGGCAGAGCTGCCAGGCCCCCTCGGGCGCGCCGTCCGGTGCCCCCTCGGGCCAGCCGTCAGGTGCGCCGAGCGGGGGCCCCGGTGGCGGCGGTCGGAACGGCGGCCCCGGTGGCGGTGGCGGCTGCGGCGGCCCCGGCGGCGGTCAGCAGGGGCAGGGCGGCCAGGCGCCGAGCGGAGCGCCGAGCCAGGAGGCCTCGGCGTCGGCGTCCAAGGAGAGCTGACCGTACGGAGGGCAGCTGACCGTACGGAGGGCAGCTGACCGTAAGGAGGACGGCTGACCGTACGTACGGAAGGGGAGGGGCGCGCCCGGCGATCGGGCGCGCCCCTCCCTTTTGCCCATGCGCCGGCTCAATCCAGCCAGTGGCGGCAGCCGATGCTGATGAGCCGCATCCGGCGGCTCGCCAGCCGGGTGACCCGGAGGCGCTCCTCGTCCGGCTCGTTGCGGGCCTCCAGGAACAGCGAGGCGGTCACCAGCATCTGATCGACGTACAGACCCGCGAGCATCAGCCGGTCGTCGTCGGTCCACCCGTCTGTCTCCGGCCGCTTGGCCAGCTCGGCGCGCACCTCCTCGGTGAACCGGAGCAGTTGGCCCTGGATCGCGTCCCGCACCGGCTGGACCCCGCTGTGCCGTTCGCGCGCGATGAACCGGACGTGCGCGGGGTAGGCGTCGACATGGCGGGCGATCAGGTCGACGGCCCGCTCGATGAGTTCGTCGCTGTCGCCGACCGCCGCCATCAGGTCCCCCAGCACGGGGTGCAGACTGCCGAGCACCTCCTCGACCAGCGCGACCCCGAGATCCGCGGTCGACCGGAAGTGCCGGTAGAACGCGGTGGGGGCGACGCCCACGGCCCGGGTGACCTCGCGAAGTCCCAGGCTGCTGAGGCTCTGCTCCTCCAGCAGACCGAGGGCGGCGTCCATGAGCGCCTGCCGGGTCCGCTGTTTCTGGGCCTGCCGGATACCGAGAGTGTGACTCATGCCATGCAGTCAACAACTGTTCTCCGTAATCGCAAAGCCGGGCGACGCGCTAGACTCGACAGTCAGTGAACAGTTGTAACCACAACGAGAGGCGAACCCGCCATGCTGTTCCTCGTCGCCGCACTTCTGCTGCTGGGTGTCGTCCTGGGCACCGTCGCCCATGTGCCGCTGGCCGTCTCGTCCGCCCTGGCGGCCGGTATCGCCCTCTGGCTCGCGGTCTTCGCGTACCGCGAGCGTCACGCCCGTCGCACGCGCACCACCGACTGACCGTCCCCGCCGCCCGTTGGGAGCAGACCGACCATGCAACTCACCGCCGCACGTCAGCAGACCGCCACGACCACCGCCCGCGGCCGGGGCCGCGACGCCGACGGCATGGCCGTCGCCTCCTTCATCCTCGGCCTGCTGGGCCTCCTCGTCCTCAACCTCTTCCTCGGCCCCATCGCCATCGTTCTCGCGGCGCTCTCCCTCAAGCGAGGCACCACCCGCCGAGGCCGCGCCTACCTGGGCCTGGGCCTGGGCATCGCCGACCTCGTCGTCCTGGCCACCCTGACGCAGACCACGAACACGGTGTCCTGGAGTTTCTAGGGGGAGGGTGGGCACAGCCGACAGCGCCGGGTGCCTTGTCGGCCAAGTCCAGGAGTACCCCCGAGGACGCCTGAACCCCGCCCCGTAGAATCGGCTCACCATGGCTTACCTCGACCACGCGGCGACCACCCCGATGCTCCCCGAGGCGGCAGAGGCCCTGACCGCCCACCTGGGCGTCACCGGCAACGCCTCCTCGCTGCACGCCTCCGGCCGCCGAGCGCGGCGCACCGTCGAGGAGGCCCGTGAAACCCTCGCCGAAGCCCTCGGCGCCCGCCCCAGCGAGGTGGTCCTCACCTCCGGCGGCACCGAGGCCGACAACCTCGCCGTGAAGGGCCTGTACTGGTCCCGCCGCGACGCCGACCCGGCCCGCACCCGGGTCCTGGCCAGCCCCGTCGAGCATCACGCGGTCCTCGACGCCGTCCACTGGCTCGGCGAACACGAGGGCGCCACCGTCGAGTACCTCCCGGTCGACCCGTACGGCAGGGTCCACCCGGACGCGCTCCGCGAGGCCGTCGCCCGCAACCCCGACGATGTCGCCCTGGCCACCGTGATGTGGGCCAACAACGAGATCGGCACGATCCTCCCGGTCCGCGAACTCGCCGACGTGGCGCAGGAGTTCGACGTTCCGCTGCACGCCGACGCGGTGCAGGCCTTCGGTCAGGTTCCGGTCGACTTCGACGCCTCCGGACTCGCCGCGATGACCGTCTCCGGCCACAAGATCGGTGGCCCGTACGGCATCGGCGCGCTGCTGCTGGGCCGTGAGTACAGCCCCGTACCCGTCCTGCACGGCGGCGGCCAGGAGCGCCATGTCCGCTCCGGCACCCTCGACGTACCGGCCGTCGCCTCCTTCGCGGTCGCGGGCCGGCTCGCCGCCGAGCAGCACGAGTGGTTCGCCCGGGAGATCGGCGCCCTGCGCGACGCGCTCGTCGAGGCGGTCCGTACGGCGGTGCCGGACGCCGTCCTCGGCGGTGACCCGTCCCCGGCGGGACGCCTCCCGGCCAACGCGCACTTCACGTTCCCCGGCTGCGAGGGCGACTCCCTGCTCCTGCTGCTCGACGCCCAGGGCATCGAGTGCTCCACGGGCTCCGCCTGCACCGCCGGCGTCGCCCAGCCCAGCCATGTCCTCCTCGCCACCGGCATCGACCCGGACCTGGCCCGCGGCACTCTCCGCTTCTCCCTCGGCCACACCTCCACGGAGGCGGACGTCGAGGCGGTCGCCAAGGCCATCGGCCCGGTGGTGGAACGCGCCCGCAACGCCGGCCTCAGCTGAACAACCCTGCCCGGTGGGTGAGTTGACGGCGGGGCCGCGGTCACCGAGTCCGCGGATACGCGACCCCACCGTCGTCCTGGGGGCTCCGGGCCGGGCCGGCCCTAGCTCTCCATGACCATCAGGCCGGCCATCATGCCCTCGTCCTCGTGCTGGAGGAGATGGCAGTGGAGCATGTACATGTACGTGTCGTCCGCGAAGTCGGTGAACTCCATGGCGATCTTGATGGAACCGCCGCCGACCACCTCGTAGGTGTCGAACCAGCCGAGATCCACGCCGGCCGACTCGGCGCCGTTGATCTCGATCAGCTGGAACGGCACGTCGTGCAGATGGAACGAGTGCTCCCGCATCGTGTTGTCGGTGATCGTCCAGATCTCCTGGGAGCCGAGCGTCGTCATGATCGTCGCCATGGAGTCCATGGTGGTGCCGACCGCCCCGTTGATCGCCATCTCCAGCCCGTCCTGGTCGAGCGTGATCTCCTGGGCGGTGAAGCTCGAAGTGTCGTACCGCTCGATCGTGTTGAGCGAGGACGGCAGGTCGTCGGGGGTGTCCGAGGCGTCAGGGGTGACGGTCAGGAAGTCGAACGTACCGCTGCCGCCCCGGACCCAGCCGGTCGTGATGACGGCCTGGAGCGTGACCGCGTCGCTGAGGTCCATCACGAACTCGGCGCGCCCGCCCGCCACCGGCCGGATGGTCTCCACCTCGGTGGCCTCGGTGAGACAGCCCTGCTCGGTGGCGATCTGGGTGAGCGTGCCGCCGTCGCCGCGCTGCACGGTGATGATGTCGGACGGTGAGGCGTTCAGGACCCGGAACCGGGTGCGGGTCCTGGTCGCGGTGAAGGTGGGCGTGGTGTCGTCCACGTTGGTGCCGTTGCACAGCACCGGGAAGCTGAGCGTGTTGCGGAGATAGCCGTTCAGGTCGTACTTGATGTCGCCCGCGGCGTCGGTGGCCGGACACTGCGGGACGATCGGGATGTCGTCGACGCCGTACTCGCTCGGCAGCGCCGCGGACGCGTCCGTCTCGTCCTCCGCGATGATCAGACCGGCCAGCCCGTGCGCGACCTGCTCGGCCGTGGTGCCGAGCGCGTGCGGGTGGTACCAGAGCGTCTTGGCCTCGTCGAGGATCTCGAAGGTGGGGGACCAGGTCTCCCCGGCGGCGAAGGCGTTCTGCGGACCGCCGTCCATGTCGGGCGGGATGTGCGCGCCGTGGAAGTGGACGCTGGTGTCGGCGTCTAGGTCGTTGGTGATGTTCAGCAGGACCGTGGAGCCGGTGGTCCACTTCATGGTGGGGCCGAGGAACGACCCGTTGTAGCCGGCGGTGTCGCTGGTGACACCGCAGAGCACCTCGTGGGTGCCGGTCTGGGCGGTCAGGGTGAACGTGGTGGTCCCGTCGGAGGTGGTGCCCTCCAGCAGGTCCGGGATGTTCAGCGTGGCGGTGTTGGTCGCGGCACCCGCCTTGTCGCCCTTCGCGTCGGTCGGCAGCGAGAAGGCCGTCCCGGCCACCGCGACCGCCGCCAGCCCGGCCCCCGCCATCCCGCCGAGGAACTTGCGGCGGTGCATCCCCTTGCCCTTGCCCTTGCTCCGGTGACCGGCCTCGCGCTCCGTGTTGTTCGTCATGGGCCGGGATGTTTGACCTAATACTGCAACCGCATCTGGCGTGACGGATGGTCGGCGGTCTCGTTGGTATGACTGTGTGCTGATGCGCTGACGGTTGAGCAGGTCGAGTCGTGGTCCGAGGGGGTGGCCGGGCTCCATGCCCGGTTCGCCCACCGTTTCGGCAGGTCGGAGCCCCGCGAGCGGGCGCTGGACTACCTGAACGGACTCGTCGCGCCGCTGGAGAAGAAGAACGGGTGGACGCTGTCCGAGCAGGTCGGGCAGCTCCGCCCGGACGGCGTCCAGCGCCTGCTCAACCACTCCGACTGGGACGAGAACGCGGTCCGCGACGATGTGCGCGACTTCGTCGTGGAGACCATCGGAGCCAAGAACGCGGTCCTGATCTGCGACGACACCGGTTTCCTGAAGAAGGGCACCAAGTCCGCCGGAGTCCAGCGGCAGTACACAGGTACCGCCGGCCGCACGGAGAACTGCCAGATCGGGACCTTCCTGGCCTACGCCTCCGCCAGGGGGCGGGCATTGATCGACCGTGAGCTCTACATCCCCGTTTCCTGGACGGATGACCGTGAGCGCTGCCGCGCAGCCGGGATCGACGACGAGATCCCCTTCGCGACCAAGAATGAGCACTGCAAGTGGATGCTGCAACGTGCCGTCGACGCAGGCATCCCGTTCGCGTGGGTCACCGCTGACGAGGCATACGGGCAGGTCAAGCACCTGCGGGTATGGCTGGAGGAACGCAGGATCGCGCACGTACTGGCCACCAAGGTCAACGACACCGTGACCACGGCGGACGGCGGCGACGCCAGGGTGGACCAGTTGGTCGCCGCCCTGCCCAGGCAAGCGTGGAAGCGGGTTTCCGGGGGCCAGGGCGCGCACGGCGAACGGATCTACGACTGGGCCCGCGTCGCCATCCGCCCGTACTGGGAGAACGGCTTCGGGCACTGGGTTCTGGCCCGCCGCAGCATCAGCGACCCCACCGAGATCGCCTACTACGTCTGCTACGGATCGGTGGCCTCCCGGCTGAAAGACCTGGTCAAGGTAGCCGCCGCGAGGTGGGCGGTGGAGGAGTGCTTCCAGACCGCCAAGGGCGAGTGCGGCCTGGACCACTACCAGGTGAGGCTCTACCGGGCCTGGTACCGCCACATCACCCTGGCCATGGCCGCCCTCGCCTACCTGACCGCCGTCCGCGCCGCAGAAGCCGCAAAAGGGGCGGAGCGGACGACGAGCAAGACCTCATACCCCTCAGCGTCCCGGAGATCCGCCGACTGATCGGCCACATCATCGTCACGCCCCGCCACCACAGCAACGACCATCATCTGCACTGGTCACGCTTCCGACGACGCAGCCAGGCCCGTGCCCGCCGCTCCCACTACAAACGCCGAGGCCACAACCCGCAGATGCGGTTGCAGTACTAAGGGCTGTGTAAGCACTGGGGTGAAATGAGGAGCGGACCGAGCGCGCTGTGCGACCGCCGTGAGCCCCGGGGCACCTCAACTCGCCTTTCGTCAAGGCGAGTTGAGGCAGTCGCAGGTCGAGTCCGTGGCGCGGGACGTATCGGACGGCCAGCGGGTGCGAGGCGGCCACGGGAACACGCGTATGTGATGCGCGTCACATTCTCGCCGGTCTGTGCCACCGCTGTCCCGGCCCCCTCGCACCCCTGTGAACAGGCTGTCCGCGCCCCCTACGGCTCCAGAACGCTCCGGGAGCCGGCCAGCGGATCGACGAGGCCGCCGCCCTCGGCCCCCAGCCGCTGCCCGCTGTCGCCCGGCCAGTTGGCGGGGCAGTGCGTGCCCTTCGCCGGGGTCTCCAGCGTGGTCAGATACGTGTCGGTCGCCGCCCGCACGCAGGCGCTCCGCCAGTAGGTGATGTGCCCGACACCGTCGTACGTCAGCAGTGTCGCCTCCCGCCCGATCTGGCGAGCCGCGTTCGCGGCCCACGCGTGCGGGGTCGCCACGTCGTACCTGCTGTTGGTCACCAGGATCGGCGGCGAGCCGTGCACCCGGAGCGGGTGCTGCGGATTGGCGACCGTGTCCGTCCAGTTCTGGCAACTCGCCAGATACGACCTGCTCAGCGAGGCCTGCCGGGTGAGCGGCGCGATCTCGGCGAGCCGGCGCTCCATCCGGTCGATCGCCGCGTACGACGGTACGTCCAGGTCGTAGTCCTGGCAGAGGATCAGGTCGTACGCGAACTTCACCGGGGCGGCCGTCGCGCTCACCGGGGCGGCCGTCGCGCTCACAGGGGTCTGTGTGGAGGTCGCGGGGGTCGCGGGGGTCGTGCTCATGGCGGACAGGATCTGCGCGAACAGGGGCCAGCCGGTGTCCGGGTCGTTCATCTGCCCGGAGGTGACGCTCCGGAACGTCGAGGCGCTCATGGGGCGGCCGTAGTAGATCAGCCGGCCCTCTTCCGCGGCGTCGTGCAGGGAGGCGTAGAGGGCGCGTACGTCGCGGCCGTGCAGCGCGCAGGTGGACGTACGGGCGCACCAGTCGGCGAACTCGCCGAACGCGCCCTCCAGGGTCTCGGCCCGGGTCCTCTGGATGCCCCACGCGTCGAGGCTGTGGTCCATGTTCGAGTCCAGCACCATCGCCCGGACGCGGCGCGGGAAGAGCTCGGCGTACATCTGGCCGATGAGGGTGCCGTACGAGCCGCCCCAATAGCTGATCCGGCGCTCGCCGAGCGCCACGCGTATCGCGTCCATGTCATGGGCGACGCTCGCCGAGTCCATGTGCGCGGCGAGGGGCCCCGACAGCGTGCGGCAGCTGTCGGCGAAGGCGCGGTTGGCCGCGCGCAGGGCGTCGAGTCCGGCCTCGTCCTGCGGATCGAGCGCCGCGCGTCGGGCGGCCGTCAGGTCGCCGTCGCAGTACGCGGGCGTGCTGGCGTGGGTGCCGCGCGTGTCGAAGCCGACGAAGTCGAACCGTTCGACCAGTTCGGGGGAGAAGGAGGACGGGGCGCTGAAGGCGAGATCGACTCCGGACATGCCGGGTCCGCCCGGGTTGAGCAGCAGCGGGCCGATCCGCAGGTCGGGATCGGTGGCCCGGTGCCGGACCAGCGCCAGATCGACGGTCGCGCCGTCCGGGTGCCGCCGGTCCAGGGGGACCGCGAGCGTGCCGCACTCGAACACGCCCTTCCCGTAGGGCGACTCGCAGGGCTCCCAGTCGATGGCCTCCAGGGGGCCCGCCAAGGGGGTGGGGACGGTCGGGGCGGCGGCGCTGGAGGTGCCGGTGAGTAACTGTCCGAAGAGCGCGGTGGCGATCGCCGCGACGGCGAGTCTGCCGCGCGTGCGCCGGTACGGGCGGGTGCCGCCGTGGGCGGGAGGCGCGGGAGGCGCGGGGGGAGTGGGGGGAATGGCGGATGGCACGGACGTCCCTTCCTGGAGGTTGAAGTGCACATGCAAGATCACAGCATGTGCCGAACTCCCGTCCCTGCCAAGGATGTTGGGGTGCCGTCCGTCGAATGTCAGGCGGGTGTCGACGTCCGGGACGCCGCCGCCGCGCGCACCAGCTTCATGTACCGGTCCCAGTCCCAGCCCTCGCCCGGGTCCGTGTGGTCCGTGCCCGGTACCTCGACATGGCCGAGGATGTGCTCGCGGTCGAGCGGGATGTCGTAGCGCGCGCAGATCCGGGCCGTCAGCCGCGCGGAGGCCTCGTACATCTCGGCGGTGAAGTCCTCGGGCTTCTCGACGAAGCCCTCGTGCTCGATGCCGACACTGCGCTCGTTGTAGTCGCGGTTGCCCGCGTGGTATGCCACGTCCAGCTCGCGGATCATCTGTGTGACATGGCCGTCCTCGCGGACGACGTAGTGCGCCGCCGCCCCGTGCTGGGGGTCCTGGAACACCTTCACGGCGCTGTCGAAACTGCCCTGGGTGACATGGATGATCACCATGTCTATGCCGAAGTCGTCCGGCCGGTCCGCCATCCGCCAGTTCGCGTCGGACGCCGAGACCCACTTCGCGCCCGTGTAGTCGACCTCGCCCTCCTTGCGCGGCTTCGCGACCCCGGGCACCCGCCACCAGGCGCGCGTCAGCTCGTCCCGGGCCACCACGGCCGTACCGACGGCGGCGACCGCCGTGCCGATGAGCAGCGCACGGCGGCCCACGCGCCGGTCCGCGTCCTTGCCGCCGGAGCCTGTCGCGCCGCCGCTCGCGCCGCCGCCCCCGGAACCGCTCGACCCGTTCTTCGAAGCCCGTCTCGTTCCCACGAGATCATCAACGGATACTCGCGGGCTCCGGTTCCCGGCGCCCCTTACCCTTGAAGGGTTATGACTGAGATCTCGCAGCGCTCCCGCCCCCTCCGTGTCCTCGCCGCCATGTCCGGCGGGGTCGATTCCGCCGTGGCCGCCGCCCGCGCGGCGGAAGCCGGGCACGATGTGACAGGCGTCCATCTGGCGCTGTCCGCGAACCCGCAGTCCTTCCGGACCGGCGCGCGCGGCTGCTGCACGATCGAGGACTCCCGGGACGCCCGCCGCGCCGCCGACGTCATCGGCATCCCCTTCTACGTCTGGGACCTCGCCGAGCGCTTCCGTGAGGACGTCGTCGAGGACTTCGTCGCCGAGTACGAGGCCGGCCGCACCCCGAACCCCTGCCTGCGCTGCAACGAGAAGATCAAGTTCGCGGCCCTGCTCGACAAGGCCCTCGCCCTGGGCTTCGACGCGGTCTGCACGGGCCACTACGCCCAGGTGATCGTGAACCCGGACGGCACGCGTGAGCTGCACCGCGCCTCCGACATGGCCAAGGACCAGTCGTACGTCCTGGGCGTCCTGGACGACCGGCAGCTCGCGCACGCGCTGTTCCCGCTGGGGGACACGGTGACGACGAAGGACGAGATCCGCGCGGAGGCCGAGCGCAGGGGACTGGCCGTCGCCAAGAAGCCCGACTCCCACGACATCTGCTTCATCGCCGACGGCGACACCCAGGGCTTCCTCGCCGACCGGCTGGGCCGCGCCGAGGGCGACATCCTCGACGAGTCCGGCAACGTCCTGGGCACCCACGAGGGCGCCTACGGCTACACCATCGGCCAGCGCAAGGGCCTGCGCATCGGCACCCCGGCCCCCGACGGCAAGCCGCGCTACGTCCTCGACATCTCCCCGGTGGACAACACGGTGACGGTCGGCCCGGCCGCCTCCCTCGACGTCGACGCCCTCACCGCGATCCGCCCCCGCTGGTGCGGCGCGGCCCCCACCGGCCCCGGCACCTACACCGCCCAGCTCCGCGCCCACGGCGGCGAGACCGAGGTCCACGCGGAGCTGATCGACGGCACCCTCCAGGTCACCTTCACCGAGCCCGTCCGCGGCGTCGCACCCGGCCAGGCGATCGTCCTGTACGACGACACCCGGGTGGTGGGGTCGGCGACGATCGCGTCGACCACGCGCGCGCGTGCGGGAGCCGTGTAGGGCCCGCGGCCCCCGATCGCCCCTCCCCGGGTAGCAGTCCGCGCGTGCGCGGCGCAGGCTGCTTGGTGGGCCTCGGAAGCTCTCCAGGAGGCCCTGCCGGGCCACAGGGGGGACGAGGGGGACGTAGGAGGTCGTCATGACAGCCACAGAACCGGCGGGACAGGCCGGGAACCCGTCCCGCGATCCGTCCCGAGATCCGTCCCGGAACCGGCGGAGTCTCGGGCATCGGATGCGGTACGCGTTGCGGCATCCCCGGCGGGTGCCCGCGCACGCGCACCGGGTGGCGCGGGACACCTGGCTGCGGCTGAAGCACCGTGATCACATCGCCTACTACCGGGCCGTGATGGCCGCCGACACCGCGCGCAGCCCGGAGGCCGCCGTCGGGCACAACCCGTCGGTGGAGAAGTGGCAGCGCATGGGGCGGATGCAGTTCGACTACCTTCTGCGGCACGGGCTGGAACCGCGGCACCGGATGCTGGAGATCGGCTGCGGGAACCTGCGGGCCGGGCGGCTCTTCATCGACCACCTGGACGCCGGGAACTACTACGGCATCGACATCTCGCCGGCCATCCTCATGGAGGCCCAGCGCACCCTCGCGCGCGAGGGCCTGCAGTCCAAACTCCCGCATCTCGCGCTCGTCGCCGACCTCACGTTCTCCTTCCTGCCCGCCGGGCACTTCGACGTCGTCCACGCGCACAGCGTGTTCTCCCACTCGCCGCCGCACGTCATCGAGCAGTGCCTCGCGCACGTCGGCCGCGTCCTCGCCCCCGGCGGCTTCTTCGACTTCACCTTCGGCCGCACCGAGGGCACCGAACACCAGGTGCTCCACGAGGACTTCTACTACCGGACCGAGACCCTCGTCGAACTCGCCCGGAAACACGGCCTGTCCGCCCGCCTCATGGACGACTGGGAGGACCTTCCGCACCGCCAGTCGAAGATCCGCGCGACGGTGGCGGAGGAGGCCGGCGAACGAGGGGGTCCCGACGTCGGTGGCGCCCCCTAACGTGGACCCATGAACATCTGCGTCTTCCTCTCCGCCGCCGACCTCGACGACCGCTACACCCGCCCCGCGAAGGAGTTCGCGAAGCTGATCGGCAAGGGCGGACACACCCTGGTGTGGGGTGGTTCGGACGTCGGGCTGATGAAGGTGGTCGCCGACGGTGTGCAGGAGGCCGGCGGCAGACTGCTGGGCGTCTCGGTCGAGTTCCTGTCGGCCAAGGCGCGGCCCGGAACCGACGAGATGGTGGTCGCCCGGGACCTCGCCGAGCGCAAGCGGGTGCTCCTGGAGAAGGCCGACGCCGTCGTCGTCATGGTCGGTGGGACCGGCACGCTCGACGAGGCGACCGAGATCCTGGAGCTGAAGAAGCACGGCCACACCGACAAGCCGGTCGTGCTGCTGAACACCGCGGGCTTCTACGACGGCCTGAAGGAGCAGTTCCGCCGCATGGAGGACGAGGGATTCCTGCCCCGCCCCCTCACCGACCTGGTCTTCTTCGCCGAGGAGCCGGTGGGCGCGATGGCATACCTGGAGGAGAGCCGGGGCGTGGCCTAGGTCCTGTCGTTTCGGATCACGCCTGGGCCGCGGGGCTTGGCACGCACTCCCCCACTGCCTTGAGGGCGTGGAGGGACCCCCAGCGGCGTTGTCGTCGGTCGCCGTGGCCCGAAGCCGGCGTGATCCGAACGACAGGCCCTGGCGGCCGGGCGTTCTTCGTGGGGGTGGGGTGATGCGAGCATGACCGTATGGCTACTCATGTGATCACCGGGGCGGGTTCCGGCATCGGCGCGGCCGTCGCGCGACAGTTGCACGCGCGCGGGGACGAACTCGTGCTGCACGCGCGCGACGCGGGGCGGGCGAAGGAGTTGGCGGCGGAGTTCCCGGGGGCGCGGACGCTGGTCGGCGATCTGGCGGACCCGGACAAGCTGTCCTGGGCCTTCTCCCATCAGACGCTGCCCGACCGGGTGGACTCGCTGCTGCACATCGCGGGTGTGGTCGACCTCGGGGCGGTGGGCGATCTGACGCCGAAGGCCTGGCGGCACCAGCTCAACGTCAACCTCGTCGCGCCCGCCGAGCTGACCCGGCACTTCCTGCCCCAACTCCGCGCCGCGCGCGGGCATGTGGTGTTCGTCAACTCCGGCGCGGGGCTCAACGCGCACGCGGACTGGTCCGCCTACGCCGCGTCCAAGCACGGACTCAAGGCGTTGGCGGACTCGTTGCGGTGGGAGGAGCACGGGAACGGGGTGCGGGTGACGACGGTCTATCCCGGGCGGACGGCCAGTCCCATGCAGGCGAAGGTGCATCGGCAGGAGGGCAAGGAGTACGACCCGTCGAGGTGGATCGCCCCCGAGTCGGTGGCGACGACGATCCTCATGGCCCTCGACCTCCCCCGCGACGCGGAGATCAACGACCTGACGGTCCGCCCGGGGAGCGCCCAGTAGCTCGCTTCCGGGCCTGAAAAGCATAGGGGCGCAGGCCCTGCTTTTCAGGCAAGGCCGTGAAGTTATGGGCTGATCGTCGGCGTCAAGATGTTGATGCTGAGGGTGGCTGTGTAGGTGCGTCGGTCGATATTGAGGCTTTTGTAGGCGTATCGGGACAGGGGTCGTTTCACTGCGCGGGGGCTGATGCGGAGGCGGCGGGCGGGCATGAGGTGTTCCAGGACGGTTCGGCCGATCGTCCCGACGAGGTCGATCGTGGTGCCGGCGATGATGCCCGCGGCCTGGACGATCTGGTCGCGGGCGCATCGCAGGGCAACGCTGAAGCTGGCCCGGTCCGGGTCTGTTCCGGGTGTGGCCCCGGTGGCGTCGGCGATAGCGATCCGCAGGGCCTGGTAGGCGCTCAGCAGGGCGTAGACCTCCTGGGCGATGCCGGGCGGAGTGGTGGAGCGCAGGACCCGC
Source organism: Streptomyces phaeolivaceus (assembly GCF_009184865.1). NCBI lineage: Bacteria > Bacillati > Actinomycetota > Actinomycetes > Kitasatosporales > Streptomycetaceae > Streptomyces > Streptomyces phaeolivaceus. Next base: position 7,541,296 of record NZ_CP045096.1, read on the forward strand.
CGGCCCAGCATCGTTTTCTTGATCGCGAAGTAGGCGGACTCCACTTGTCGGGTAGGTGCGGCGCATTGCTGCGCCGCACCCCCCTCAGAACCGGACGTGCGGCTTGTCACCGCATCCGGCTCAAGCAGGCCCTGAAGGCTCACGAGGCCCCCGGAGTCGCCGGGCCCCTGCCGCCGCGTCGACGGTGACAATGGGTGTGGATCATTTGGAATGCGACGTGATCGTCGGACTGGTCTCCGTCCGGGGTGACGGTGAGTGCATTGCTCCGCACCGCCATCCGGGTCACCCGCAGCCACTGCTCCCATTCCTGGGGGCTTTGCGGCTGCCGGTCGGCGTGCAGAAGGAGGTCCCCGCAGAGGGAACACCGTCCGTGCTGCGCCTGGAGCAGGCGTAGTCCGTACGGACTCAGCGGCGGTTTGTTCCTGTGGCGCCGGGAGGCCCAGTAGTCGGCCAGCGCGGGATCGTCCACAGACGCGCCCTTGGCGACCAGCTGATGTCTGACGATCTTCGTCCAGGAGAACTTGGTGAGATAGCGGCCGGAGGCCCGGTCGCCGAAGACCCACCGGTCCTGCCTGGAGCGGTTGAACCGGCCGAAGTACTGAGCGGCGACCCAGCCCCTCGACTTGTTCGGGTGGGTGTGCCTGGCCCACTTGTAGACCAGTTTCCACACGTGGTTGTCCAGCGCGGTGAAGATCTCGCTGGACACCACGCCCCGGTAGTAGGCAGCCCAGCCCCGGATGATGGGGTTGAGCTTGGCGATCACCGCCGTCGCGTTCTGGCCCCGAAGAGCCCGCACTTCGGCGGTGAGCCGTGCCCGGATCCGTCGCACGGCCGCCTTGCTCGGCTTGATCAGCAGCACGCCGTGGTAACGGCGGATGGTGAATCCCAGGAAGTCACAGCCCTCGTCGAGGTGCACGATGCGTGTCTTGTCCTCGTTGAAGGCAAGGCCCCTGGGCGCCAGCCACCCGGCAAGCCGTTCCTTGACCTGCTCGGCCTCGCCACGGCTGTGGCAGAGCGTCACAAGATCATCGGCGTACCTGACCAGACTCGGCGAGCCCTCTTTCAGCTCCCCGGCACCAACACCGGTGAGCTGGTAGCGGACTCCGGCGGCCGCTTCCATTCCGTGCAGGGCCACGTTCATCAGCACAGGAGAAATGATCCCGCCTTGCGGGACCCCTTCCTCGGTCGGGGACAGCCGCCCGCGATCGAGCACACCCGCCTTCATCCACTGCTTGACCAGTCCCCGGGCGGGGAAGTGGCCGAGAGCGGCCAGGAGGCGGTCATGGTCGATGCGGTCGAATGCCGCCGCCAGATCCGCGTCAAGGATCCACTGCCGTCTCGGGTTCTTGCCCTTGACGACGAGGAAGATCACTCCGATCGCGTCATGGCAGCCACGGCCGGGCCGAAATCCATAGGACCTCGGCTCGAACCGTGCCTCCCACTCGGGCTCCAGCGCGTTCACCGCCACGGCTTGAAGACACCGGTCAATGATCACGGGGATCCCGAGTCCGCGCTGACGGCCGCCTGCCTTCGGCACGAACACCCGCTTGACGGGCCGGGGCTTCCAGAGTGTCGCCCGATGCTGCATCCAGTCGGCCAGCTCGGCCTTGCCCTGGGGCAGCAGGACGACCCTCCCGTCGACCCCGGCCGTCTTGCGGCCAGCGTTGATCTCCGTCACCCGCCGCACGCTCAGCAGCGTGTTGGAGCGGGAACGGAGCATCAGTTTCTGGAGATTGCGGACCTTCTTGAGGTCCCCTGCCTGTGATGCCGTGAAGATCCTCTGCCTCAGCCGCCGTACTTCCTCCTCCGCCTTGTGCCAGTCGATCGACTGCCAGTCGGTGGGGCCGCCCTCCGGTCCGTTCACCGCGCCGCTGTCGCCCAGGACGGCATGCGCCCGGGAGGTTCCAGTCGTCATGGCGTCCAACTTGTCCTTCGGTTCCGGTGCTGATGATCATCGGTTCTCCACAGGCCCACCTGACCCACGTCAGCACCCTTTCGGGTCCGGGCAGAGCGCCCGTATCCGGCCGGTTATCCAGGGCGACCAACGGAGGCGCTGGCCATGTGCTCCGGTTTCCCGCTGCCTTTCGGCCACCGGCATTGGCTTCTTGGGTCATCCTGTTCCCGCTGGGGAGTTGAGCCTTCCTTACGGTCGGCTGACCGGCGTCTTCCGGCGCCGGACCCCAACGGGGTTTCCACGTTCCACACGAGTGAGATACGACCGGGGTGGGTGCCCCCTAAACTCCGGGACGGCGGTGCTCTCCCGGCTGACGATGGGTGTTCAGCCGGCGCCTGCCGCTTCTCAGCGGCCAGTCCTGCACCCCGCTGGACCATCCCATCGGCGGGGCCCAACGATCACGAAGCATCATCAGGGGTTCACTCGCGTTCACCCGTCCGGTCTTCCCCTTGCCGGTAACTCCCGGATGGAACGGGAGTCCTTGGGCGTCTCCTCCGGGCTTCACACCCCGCCGTTACCAGCGGCGCATGCCGGAGTGGGGACGGGCCCTGAGCACTGGCCCGGAACTATCCTGTCGACAACAACTGCCGCCCTCCTTCAGGTAGTTCACTCATACTCGTGCGACTTCGTGTCGCACCCCACCGCTCGTGATACAGACTGACCAGGTCGGATGCCGGGTAGCGGTGGTGGTCCAGGAGGTTGGTGGCCAGCCGGTAGAGCCCGGTGCGGCGGCCCTGGCTGGTGGTGACGGTGATCTCGCATTCGATGATGCGGACCTCGAGGGCGCCGAAGCGGGAGAGGTGGGAGCCGTCGCCGAAGCGGGCCAGGACGGGAGGTTTGCGGGTGGCAGTGATGCGTGCGAGGAAGGAGGCTTCGGTGGCGGCGACGGCTGTCAGGAACGCGTTGCCCGAAAAGCCCCGGTCCAGCAGGACGATCATTCCGGCGTGCAGGGAGCGCATGAGCCGCCTGCCGTGTCCGGTCTCTCCCTGGGAGCGCGGTCCGAAGGCGGCATCCAGGATCGCCCGGGTGCCACAGGCCACCAGCGCGGTCAGGCAGATCTGCGGGTAGCCGGCAGTTCCGAACCGGTTGGACCCCTTGCCCAGACGGGCCCGGTGCGGCGGGCTGTCGGGAACGTCGAGGTAGGTGCCGTCGATCGCAACGGCCAGCAGGCCCTTGAAGCGGGCGCCGCGGGTGCGGATCACCGTGGCCGGCCCGCGCAGCAGATCGAACAGGGCCCGCATGGGCCGCACGCCCAGACGCCTGCGGGCGTCCCAGAGCCCCGCGCCGGTGATCTTCACGACCGGTATCGTCTCCAGCGCGGCGGTGAGCCTGCGCCAGACGGCCAGGTAGCCGCAGTCCTCGAACAGGGCCGCGGCCAGCAGCAGGTAGACCACCACCCGGGCGGGAATCTTCCGCAGCCGTTGCTGGACAGCACCGGTCTCGGCAAGGACCGCATCGACCATCTCGAACGGGATGATCCGGGTGAGTTCCCCCAGATGCCCCGGGGCGAACACGCCCTTGGCTACCGTGATTTCCCGCGTGATGACACACTGATCGGACAGCGGAGCCTCCGGTCCTGTGAACGGCTGTCTTGGTCGACTGCCAGTTCTACCGGGGCTCCGCTTCCCACGTTCCAAGAAGCCATAGAACCAGAGCGCACTTGCCAACGCTCCCAAAGCCCTAACTTCACGGCCTTGGCTTTTCAGGGGCGCGGGGAACTGCGCGAGAAGTCCCACCGGACCCGCGGCCGACACACGGCCCCCGAAGTCGAACGTAGGCTTCGGGGCGTGAAACAAGACTTCGTCCTCGGCCCCGCCACCGGCATCGGCTCCTTGCCCGGCGGCGACGCCCGGGAGGCCGCCAAGACCGTCACCGGCACCTTCGAGTGGCCGGAGACGGGCATGGCGCACCTGCCCGAACTCCCCGGCAGAGGCCCCGGCGCCGACATGATCGGCAGAACCGCAGGAATGCTCGTCGAGCTGTACGCGCGCGTGGAGCCCAGCGGCTGGCGCCTCGGCGACCGCCCCGGACGGGACACCAGGCGGGCCAGGTCATGGCTGGGCGAGGATCTGGACGCCCTGGAGGAGTTCACCCAGGGGTACGAGGGCCCGCTGAAGGTGCAGGCCGTCGGACCGTGGACGCTCGCCGCCGCGCTGGAACTGAGGAACGGCGAGGTGGCCCTCTCCGACCCCGGCGCCTCCCGCGACCTCGCCGGCTCCCTCGCCGAGGGCCTGCGCGAGCACCTCGCCGAGGTCCGCCGCCGCGCCCCGGGGGCCCAACTCGTCCTGCAACTCGACGAACCCTCCCTCATCGCCGTCCTGCGCGGCCAGGTGAAGAGCGCGAGCGGCTACCGCACCCACCGCGCCGTCGACCGCCAACTCGTCGAGGCCACCCTCAGGGACGTCATCGGCGTCCACGCGGACCAAGGGGCGGTCGTCGTGCACTCCTGCGCCCCCGACGTACCCTTCGCGCTCCTGCGCCGAGCCGGTGCCACCGCGATCTCCTTCGACTTCACCTTGCTTACTGAGCGTGACGATGACACGATCGGGGAAGCGGTGGAAGGGGGCACCAAGCTGCTCGCCGGTGTCGTGCCGACCACCGAGGGGGCGTTGTCGGACCCTGCCGGTAGCGTCATGGGGGTCAGGACGCTGTGGCGCAGGCTGGGGCTGTCTCCGGGGCTTCTCGCGGACACGGTCACGGTCACTCCGACGTGCGGGCTCGCGGGGGTCTCCCCGGCGTACGCACGCCATGCGCTCGCCCACTGCGTCAAGGCGGCGAGATCCCTCGCGGACAACCCAGAGTAACGGGAGGACAACACGGTGGCCGGCGACAAGGACGCACAGCCCACATCGGTACCCGCCGAGGCGACGGTGCCCCCCGAGGCACGCGAGAAGCACGCGCGGCTCGCCGAGGAGATCGAGGAGCACCGCTTCCGGTACTACGTGAAGGACGACCCGGTCGTCAGCGACGCGGACTTCGACGAACTCCTGCGCGCCCTGGAGGCGTTGGAGGACGAGTACAGCGAGCTGCGCACCCCGGACTCACCGACGCAGAAGGTCGCCGTCGAGTACGAGACCGACCTCGCCGAGGTCGAGCACCGCGAGCGCATGCTCTCCCTCGACAACGTCTTCGACGACGAGGGGCTCGCCGCCTGGGCCGAGCGCGTCGCCAAGGACGTCGGCACCACCGACTACCACCTGCTGTGCGAGCTGAAGATCGACGGCCTCGCGGTCAACCTGACGTACGAGGACGGCAGACTGACCCGGGCCGCCACCCGGGGCACCGGCGAGGTCGGCGAGGACATCACGCCCAACGTCATGACGATCGCCGAGATCCCGCACCGCCTCAAGGGCGACCGGGTCCCCCGGCTCGTCGAGATCCGCGGCGAGGTCTACTTCCCGATGGACGCCTTCCAGGGCCTCAACGAACGCCGTGTCGCGGCCGGCGAGAAGCCGTACGCCAACCCCCGTAACTCCGCCTCGGGTTCACTGCGTCAGAAGGACCCCAAGGTCACGGCCACCCTGCCGCTGCACATGGTGGTCCACGGCATCGGCGCCCTGGAGGGCTTCGACGGCGGCTTCACCCGCCTCTCCCAGGCCTACGGCCTCCTCAGGTCCTGGGGCCTGCCCACCGCCGAGCACAACCGGGTGGTCGACGACCTCGACGGCGTACGGGAGTTCATCGCCTACTACGGCGAGCACCGCCACTCCGTGGCGCACGAGATCGACGGCGCGGTCGTCAAGCTCGACGAGATCCGGCTGCAGGGCAGACTCGGCTCGACGGCCCGCGCACCCCGCTGGGCGATCGCGTACAAGTACGCCCCGGAAGAGGTCAACACCAAGCTCATCGACATCAAGGTGGGTGTCGGACGCACCGGCCGGGTCACGCCGTACGCCCAGGTCGAGCCCGTCACCGTGGCCGGCTCGGAGGTCGAGTTCGCCACCCTGCACAACCAGGAGGTCGTCAAGGCCAAGAACGTCCTCATCGGGGACACGGTCGTGATCCGCAAGGCCGGTGACGTCATCCCCGAGATCCTCGGGCCCGTCGTGACCCTGCGCGACGAGAACGAGACCCGCCCGTTCGTCATGCCGACCGAGTGCCCCGAGTGCGGGACGCCGCTGCGCGCGATGAAGGAGGGCGACATCGATCTGCGGTGCCCCAACGCCCGCAGCTGCCCCGCCCAGTTGAGAGAACGCGTCGCCTATCTGGCGGGCCGGGAGTGCCTGGACATCGAGCACTTCGGCGGGGTCGCCGCCGCGGCCCTCACCCGGCCCCTGGAGCCGGCCGACCCGCCCCTGGTCGACGAGGGCGACCTCTTCGACCTCACGGTCGAGAAGCTGCTCCCCATCAAGGCGTACGTCCTGGACATGGACAGCGGGCTGCCCAAGCACGACCCCAAGACGGGCGAGCCGAAGGTCGCCACGCCTTTCGCCAACAAGGAGGGCGGGCCCCGGAAGAACACGCTCGCGCTGCTCCAGAAGATCGAGGAGGCCAAGCGTCGTCCGCTCGCCCGCTTCCTCAACGGCCTCTCCATCCGCCATGTCGGACCGGTCGCCGCCCAGGCCCTGGCCCGCGAGTTCCGTTCGATCGACCGGATCGAGCAGGCCACGGAGGAGGAGCTGACGGCGGTCGACGGCGTGGGCGCCATCGTCGCGACGGCCCTCAAGGAGTGGTTCGCCGAGGAGTGGCACCGGGAGATCATCCGTAAGTGGAAGGCCGCCGGTGTCCCCCTGGAGGACGCGGGCTCCGGGGAGGACGAGGGCCCCCGGCCCCTCGAAGGGCTGACGGTCGTCGTGACCGGCACACTCGAACACCACACACGGGACGGGGCCAAGGAGGCGCTGCAGAACCGGGGCGCCAAGGTGACCGGTTCGGTGTCGAAGAAGACCTCGTTCGTCGTGGTGGGGGAGAACCCGGGCTCCAAGCACGACAAGGCGATGCAGCTGAAGGTCCCCGTCCTCGACGAGGACGGCTTCGCGGTGCTGCTCGAACAGGGCCCGGACGCGGCGGCGGACGTCGCGCTCCCGATCGAGGAGTAAAGGTTGAAGGCCACCCGTTCGGCGCATACCAGATGCATACGGGTGGCCGGTCGCGTTCGGGCAACCGACGTCGACCGCTGCCCGTGGAAGCCGTGTGCGGCCTACTGTTGAGGTGTGCGCCTGCCGTGCCCGGACGCGTGGTGGGTTTTCGGACGCGGTGCCGTTGAGGGTTGTCGGGAGCAACGGGCCGCGTGGCGTGGGCACCGCCGGCTGTGAGAGGGACGGGAATGGAACCGACCGAGAGCGTCGCCCCGGACTCACGGCTGCGCCTGCGCCGGGTGTCCGGGGCCTGGCGACGGGGACGCTCCCTGCTCATGGGAGGACGCCCGTTCGAGGGAAGCCGGGAGCGGGCGGACCGCGAGCGGGGTCCCGAGCGGACGGCGCCGGCGGAGTCCGTGACCGGGGCGGCACGGTCGCCGGGCCGTGCGGGCGCGAGCGCACACAGCCCCCTCGTACCCGGTCCGGCACAGCTCACCTCCGGCCCCGCGGTGGGCACGGGCGGGGCCCCCGCCGTCACCGGTGTGCTCAGCGAGGGGCGCGGACACGAACTGCCGGGGCACGACGCCGAGCGGCACATGACCTGGCCCGCGCTGCCCGCCGTGATCGTGGGCCTCGCCGGCGCCATCCTCGGCGCCGGTTTCTACCGGGCGTTCGCCGGACAGCACGCGCTCTTCCCGTCCGGCGCCGTCGGCTGGTCCCTCGCCCTGCTGACCGGCATCATCGTCGGCCATCTCGTCGCCATGGGCCGCGCGCGCTGGTGGGGCGGAACCGGCTCCGGCGCCGCCCTCACCCTCGCCGTCCTGCTGCTGTACGGCTGGGTGGCCGCCGGGATGGTCAGCCTCACCGTCGTCGTCCTCGTCGGCATCGCCCGCCGGGGCCGCTGGCGCCAGGGCGTCCTGCACGGCGCGGTCGACATCCTCGGCATCGGCGCCGCCGCGCTCGTCCTGCGGGTCTTCGGCCGTGTCCCCTCGGTGGAACGGCCCTGGGACCCGGACAGCTGGAACCTCTACTCCGCGCCCCAGGTGGCCCTGGTCGCCGTCGCCTATCTCGTGGTCAGCCGCGCCCTGCTCTGGTATCTCGCCAAACCGCGCGGCGGACTGCCCACCGTCGCCCGCACGGCCCTGGTCAGACAGGGGCTCGTCGCCGTCGCGCTGCTCGGCATCGCGCCGCTGGTCTGTGTCGTCGCCACCGCCCAGCCGCTGCTGCTGCCGCTCTTCGCCATCCCCCTCATCGCGCTCGACTCCACCCTGTGGATAGCCCGCGCCCGAGCCGAGGAGCAGCTGCGCGACCCGCTCACGGGACTGCCGAACCGTCAGTGGCTGCTGGAACGCACCTGGACCGCCCTGGACGACGCCGAACGGATCGGCGCCAGGTCGGCGCTGATGCTGATCGACCTCGACCGCTTCCGGTCGGTCAATGACACACTCGGGCATCTCGCGGGCGACCGGCTGCTGTTGCAGATAGCGGATCGGCTGCGGGTCGCCCTGCCGCGCGGAGCGGAGGCCGCGCGGCTCGGCGGTGACGAGTTCGCCGTCCTGCTGCCCGTCGCCGACTCCACCACGTCCGCGTCCCGCGTGGCCCGCAACCTCGTCGCCGCGCTCGGCTCACCGCTCGACCTCGACGGGCTCACCCTCGTCCTGGAGGCCAGTGCCGGGCTCGCCGTCTTCCCCGACCACGCGCTCGACGCGGAGGGGCTGCTGCGCCGGGCGGACGTGGCGATGTACCAGGCGAAGCGGGACCGTACGGGCGTCGAGGTCTACGAGTCCAAGCGGGACTCGAACACCCCGGACCGGCTCGGTCTGCTGGGCGATCTGCGGCGCGCGCTCGACGCGCACGAGGTCGAGCTGCACTACCAGCCGAAGGTGCGCTTCGACGGGCAGGTCGCCGGGCTGGAGGCGCTGGTGCGCTGGGTGCACCCGGAGCGGGGGAAGGTGCCGCCGGACGAGTTCATAGCGATCGCCGAGTCCTCCGGGCTGATGCCGCACCTCACCGAGTACGTGCTGGAGACCGCGCTCGGGCAGGTGGCGCGGTGGCGGGCACAGGGCCTGCACGTACCGGTCGCCGTGAACGTGTCCCCGCGCGATGTCCACACCCCCGGCTTCGCGGGCGCGGTGGCCGCGCGGCTCGCCCGTCATGGGGTGCCCGCGGGGTCGTTGCAGCTGGAGATAACGGAACACGTGCTCCTGGAGGACCCCCAGCGGGCCGCGGACACCCTCGCCGGGCTGACCGGGCACGGGGTGAAGATGTCGCTCGACGACTTCGGGACGGGGTACTCGTCGCTGGTGCATCTGCGGCGGCTGCCGGTGAGCGAGCTGAAGATCGACCGGTCCTTCGTGGCCCGGCTGGCGATCGACAACGAGGACGCGGAGATCGTGCGTTGCACGGTCGATCTCGCGCATTCGCTCGGGCTGCTCGTCGTCGCGGAGGGGGTCGAGGACGACGAGACGTGGGAGCGGTTGCGGGATCTGGGGTGTGACGCGGTGCAGGGGTGGCTCGTCGCTGCCGCGATGCCGCCGGACGAGACGACGGCGTGGTTGCGGGCGCGGGGGTCTCGGGGGTGGCAGCGGCCGGCCGCGGCGTTGCCTGCGGCGACGGTGGAGGAGTAGCGGGGCGCCTTGTGGCTCGGGGGTGCGGGCTCGGTTTGGCGGGTGCGGGTCCGGTGGGGGTTCTCGCGCAGTTTCCCGCGCCCCTGAAAAGGCATGGGCTGCGCCCCATGCTTTTTGAGGCCCGCAGGGCCTGGGTTCTTAGGGGCGTGGGGAACTGCGCGAGACGCCCCACGTACCCGCACCCGCCGACGCACAAGTACCCCCGAGTCATAAGGCGCCCCGGCCGCGCGGCGCGGCAAGCGCTCCGCGCCCCATAGGATTGGCGCCAAACCACACACACTCACCCCAGAGGATCGCTGCATGCCTGGCATCACGCGCGAGGAGGTCGCCCACCTCGCACGGCTGGCGCGTCTGGAGCTGAAGCCCGAAGAACTCGAACACTTCGCGGGCCAGCTGGACGACATCATCGGCGCGGTCGCCCGCGTCAGCGAGGTCGCCGACCAAGATGTTCCGCCGACCTCGCACCCGCTGCCGCTGACGAACGTCATGCGCGCGGACGAGGTCCGTCCCTCGCTCACCCCCGAGCAGGCGCTTTCCGCCGCCCCGGCCCAGGAGCAGCAGCGTTTCAAGGTGCCGCAGATCCTGGGGGAGGACTGATCACGTCATGACCGACAGCATCATCAAGCTCACCGCGGCCCAGATCGCCGCGAAGATCGCGTCCGGCGAACTCACCGCCGTACAGGTCACCGAGGCCCACCTGGCCCGGATCGAGGCCGTCGACGAGAAGGTGCACGCCTTCCTGCACGTCGACCGTGAGGGCGCGCTCGCCCAGGCCCGTGCCGTCGACGAGAAGAAGGCCAGGGGCGAGAAGCTCGGCCCGCTCGCCGGCGTTCCGCTCGCGCTCAAGGACATCTTCACCACGGTCGGGATTCCCACCACCGTCGGGTCGAAGATCCTGGAGGGCTGGATCCCGCCGTACGACGCCACGCTCACCAAGCGGCTCAAGGACGCGGACGTCGTCATCCTCGGCAAGACCAACATGGACGAGTTCGCCATGGGGTCCTCGACCGAGAACAGCGCGTACGGGCCGACCGGCAACCCGTGGGACCTCACCCGTATCCCGGGTGGCTCCGGCGGCGGTTCGTCCGCCTCGCTCGCCTCCTACCAGGCGCCCCTCGCCATCGGCACCGACACCGGCGGTTCCATCCGCCAGCCGGCCGCCGTCACCGGCACGGTCGGTGTGAAGCCGACGTACGGGGCGGTCTCGCGCTACGGCATGGTCGCCTTCTCGTCCTCCCTCGACCAGGGCGGGCCCTGCGCCCGTACGGTCCTGGACGCGGCGCTGCTGCACGAGGTGATCGCCGGGCACGACCCGCTCGACTCCACCTCCATCGACGCCCCGGTCCCGCCGGTCGTCGAGGCCGCCCGCAACGGCAGCGTCGCCGGGATGCGCGTCGGCGTCGTCAAGCAGTTCCGCGGCGAGGGCTACCAGGCCGGTGTGGTCCAGCGGTTCGACGAGTCCGTGGCCCTCCTCAAGGAGCTGGGCGCCGAGATCGTCGAACTGGACTGCCCTTCGTTCGACCTCGCGCTGGCCGCGTACTACCTGATCGCGCCGAGCGAGTGTTCGTCGAACCTCGCCCGCTTCGACGGGCTGCGCTACGGCCTGCGGACCGGCGACGACGGCACCAACTCCGCCGAGGCCGTCACCTCCCTCACCCGTGAGGCGGGCTTCGGCCCCGAGGTGAAGCGCCGCATCATGCTCGGCACGTACGCGCTCAGCTCCGGCTACTACGACGCGTACTACGGCAGCGCCCAGAAGGTCCGGACGCTCATCACCCGGGACTTCGAGAAGTCGTTCGAGAAGGTCGACGTCATCGTCTCGCCGACCACGCCCACCACCGCCTTCCCGATCGGCGAGCGCGCCGACGACCCGATGGCGATGTACCTGGCGGACCTCTGCACCATCCCGACCAACCTCGCGGGCAACGCCGCGATGTCCCTGCCCTGCGGCCTCGCGCCGGAGGACGGGCTGCCGGTCGGACTGCAGATCATCGCCCCGGCGCTCAAGGACGACCGTCTTTACAAGGTCGGCGCCGCCGTCGAGGCCGCCTTCGTGGAAAAGTGGGGCCACCCGCTTCTCGAGGAGGCTCCGTCGCTGTGAGCAACGCACTGTCCAAGGCCAAGGACTTCCAGAAGTCCAAGTCCGGTACGTACGTGTCCATCGCCTCCACCGCCTTCGGCGCGTGGGGCATCGCCAAGCGGATCAAGAAGGCCCGCGCCGAGCAGGACACGCTGCGGCTGATCGACGCGTCCGTGGCCGCCGTCGGCATCGTCACCGGCCTCGCCATCCTGTACCGCGAACTGAAGCGGCTGGGCGACGACGACGTCCTGCTGGGCTGAGAGGGAAGTTTCCACCGTGACCACCACGACCGACCTGGTGTCGTACGAGGACGCGCTGGCGTCGTACGACCCCGTCATGGGCCTTGAGGTCCATGTCGAACTCGGCACCAAGACCAAGATGTTCTGCGGTTGTTCGACCGAACTCGGTCAGGACGCCAACACGCAGACCTGCCCCACCTGCCTCGGCCTGCCCGGCGCGCTCCCGGTCGTCAACGCGATCGGCGTCGAGTCGGCGATCAAGATCGGTCTCGCGCTGAACTGCGAGATCGCCGAGTGGTGCCGCTTCGCCCGGAAGAACTACTTCTATCCGGACATGCCGAAGAACTTCCAGACCTCCCAGTACGACGAGCCGATCGCCTTCAACGGCTATCTCGACGTGCAGTTGGAGGACGGCGAGATCTTCCGCGTGGAGATCGAGCGCGCCCACATGGAGGAGGACACCGGCAAGTCCACCCATGTCGGTGGCGCCACCGGTCGTATCCATGGCGCCTCGCACTCGCTGCTCGACTACAACCGCGCGGGCATCCCCCTCATCGAGATCGTCACCAAGCCGATCGAGGGCGCGGGCGAGCGCGCTCCCGAGGTCGCCAAGGCGTACGTCCGTGAACTGCGCGAGGTCATCAAGGCGCTCGGCGTCTCGGAGGCCCGGATGGAGATGGGCCAGATGCGCTGCGACGTGAACCTGTCGCTGCGCCCGCACGGCCGGGAGAAGTTCGGCACCCGGAGCGAGACGAAGAACGTCAACTCGCTGCGTTCCGTGGAGCGGGCGGCCCGGTTCGAGATCCAGCGGCACGCCGCCGTGCTGAACGACGGCGGGACGATCATCCAGGAGACCCGGCACTTCCACGAGGACACGGGGTCCACGACCTCGGGCCGCGTGAAGGAGGAGGCCGAGGACTACCGGTACTTCCCCGAGCCGGACCTCGTGCCGGTGGCCCCCTCGCGCGAGTGGGTCGAGGAACTGCGGGCCGGGCTTCCGGAGCTGCCGCGGGTCCGCCGCAACCGGCTGCTCGAAGAGTGGGGCATCGGCGCGACCGACATGCAGTCGATCACCAACGCCGGTGCGCTGGACCTGATCGTCGCCACCATCGACGCCGGGGCGGACGCCGCCTCCGCGCGCAAGTGGTGGATGGGCGAGCTGGCCCGCAGCGCCAACGAGTCGGGCAAGGCGCTCGACGAGCTGGCGATCACGCCCGAGCAGGTCGCCCGGGTCACCGCGCTGGTGACGAAGGGCGATCTGAACGACAAGCTGGCGCGCCAGGTCATCGAAGGCGTCCTCGCGGGCGAGGGCACCCCGGACGAGGTCGTCGACCGGCGGGGTCTGAAGGTCGTCTCCGACGAGGGCGCCCTGACGACGGCCGTCGAGGAGGCCATCGCCGGCAACCCGGGCATCGCCGACAAGATCCGCGGTGGCAAGGTCGCCGCGGCCGGTGCGCTGGTCGGCGCGGTCATGAAGGCCACGCGCGGTCAGGCGGACGCGGCCCGCGTGAAGGAACTGATCCTGGAGAAGCTGGGCGTCGGCGAGGGCTGAGCCCGGGTTTGAACAAATATTTGGTCGACTGAACAAGTATTTGTTCGGCTCCGTATCCCTGAGGGCGGCACATCCCCGCGATGAGCCGCCCTCAGGCGTGTCACGGCGGTGACGCGGGGGCGACAGAGCGCCGCCGTTCGTCCTGTGAGGTGCCTCCCATCCCATGTGAGGAGACCCTCAAAGGGGCCAAACGATCACATTGTGGTGCGACAGTTGCCAGGAATTGTTCATGTCTCCCCTCCCCAGGAGCACGATCCGTGGCAGCCCTAGCGCGCTGGTGTGTCCGGCACCGTCTTGTCGCCGTCCTTCTGTGGCTTCTCGCCTTCGCCGGCACGGCCGCCGGCGCCGCCGTCGCGGGAGCCGCGTACTCGAACGACTACAAGACCCCCGGAACCGAGTCCAGCCGCGCCACCGACCTCCTCGACGAGGGCTTCCCGGGCGTCGGCGGCGACAACGCCACCGTCGTCTGGCACACGGACGCGGGCACCGGATCGGTACGGGCCGCCGCCGTCGAGCAGACCATGACCCGGACCCTCGACCGGATCGCCGAACTGCCGGGCGTCGCCGCCGTGACCGACCCGTACGACGGCGCCGACGGCGGCCGGATCAGCCAGGACGGCCGTACGGCGTACGCCACCGTCACCTTCGACAAGCCGGCCGAGGACGTCGACAAGGCGCAGGCCGAGGCCGTCGTCGACACCGCGAAGGCCGCCGAGAGCGACGGGCTCCAGGTGGAGCTGGGCGGCACCTCCATCGGGCTCACCGAGTCCTCCGGCGGGCATCTCGCCGAGATCGTGGGTGTGCTGGTCGCCGCCGTGGTCCTCTTCCTGGCGTTCGGCTCGCTCGCCGCCAGTCTGCTGCCGATCGCGACCGCCCTGGTCAGCGTGGGGACCGCCTACGCGGGGATCACCCTGCTCGGGCACGCCATGACGGTCGCCGACTTCGCGCCCATGCTGGGCACCCTGATCGGCCTCGGCGTCGGTATCGACTACGCGCTGTTCATCGTGACCCGGCACCGCCGGGGGCTGAAGCGGGGGCTGTCCGTCGAGGAGGCCGCGCGGAGCGCCGTCGCGACCACCGGACGGGCCGTCGTCTTCGCGGGCGCCACGGTCTGCATAGCCCTGCTCGGCATGCTCATCCTGCGGCTCGGCTTCCTCAACGGCGTCGCGATAGCCGCCTCCCTCACGGTGGTCCTCACCGTCGCCGCCTCCGTGACCCTGCTGCCCGCCCTGCTGTCGTTCATCGGCATGCGCGCGCTCAGCCGCCGCGAGCGCCGCCGGCTCGCCGAGCACGGCCCCGAGCCCGAACTGCCCACCGGCTTCGCCGCCCGCTGGTCCGCCTTCGTCGAACGGCACCCCAAGAAGCTGGGCGCGATCGCCCTCGTCGTGATGACCCTGCTCGCGCTGCCCACCCTCGGACTGCGCCTCGGCACCTCCGACCAGGGCAACGACCCGCAGGCGACCACCACCCGCCAGGCGTACGACCTCCTCGCGGAGGGCTTCGGGCCGGGCGTGAACGGCCCGCTCACCCTGGTCACCGAGGTCGACGGCGCCGCCGACAAGCTCGCCCTCGACAACCTCGACACCACGCTCAGGGCCACCGAGGGCGTCTCGGCGGTGACCCCGGTGACGTACAACACCGGTGGCGACACCGCCTACCTCACCGTCGTACCCGACTCCTCCCCGCAGTCCGCGAGGACCAGCGAGCTGGTCGAACGGCTGCGCGGCGAGGTGCTGCCGCGCGCCGAGACCGGGACCTCCCTCGATCTGCACGTCGGCGGGGTGACCGCCGGTTACGACGACTTCGCGGACGTCATCGTCGGCAAGCTGCCGCTGTTCGTCGGTGTTGTCATCGGCCTCGGCTGTCTGCTGCTCCTGCTCGCCTTCCGCTCCGTCGGGATACCGCTCAAGGCCGCCGCGATGAACGTGGCCGCCGTCGCCGCCGCGTTCGGTGTGGTCGTCGCGATCTTCCAGTGGGGCTGGGGGAGCGAGCTGCTGGGCCTCGGCCGGGCCGGGCCGATCGAACCCTTCCTCCCCGTGATCATGGTCTCGGTCCTCTTCGGGCTCTCCATGGACTACCAGGTCTTCCTGGTCAGCCGGATGTACGAGGAGTGGCTGGAGACCGGCGACAACCGGCGCGCGGTCCGCGTCGGCCTCGCCGAGACCAGCCGGGTGATCAACTCCGCGGCGGTCATCATGATCTCCGTCTTCCTCGCCTTCGTGCTCAGCGGCGACCGCGTGATCGCCATGTTCGGCATCGCGCTGGCCGCCGCCGTCGCCCTGGACGCCTTCGTCCTGCGGACGCTCCTCGTCCCCGCCCTGATGCATCTGCTCGGCGGCGCCAACTGGTGGCTGCCCCGCTGGCTCGACCGGCGCATGCCCCGCATCAGCATCGAACCGCCCGAATCCCGCGCCGCCCATGAGAGGCTGGCCGCCGCGACGGACGCCGAGGTGGCGGACGTACTGGCGGGGGACGCCGCGAGGGTACCGGCGGCGCGGGACGCCGACGCGACGGAGACACGGACCGCGGACGTACCGGTCATGGACCTGCCGGTCATGGATCTACCGGCCATGGACCCGCCGGTCACGGACGTACGGGGTGAGGAGCGACAACCGGATGTACGCGATATCCCTGGGTGACGACGGGGCCGAACTGCGGCCACTGGAACCCTGGCACGCCGAGGAGTTCCTCGCGCACCTGGAGCGGGGGCGGGACTTCATCAACCGGTACGTCCCCTTCGGACAGACCGCCGCGGACGGCGAAGGCGCCCGCGCGGTCCTCCAGCGGTACGCCGACATGCGCGCCGCCGACACCGGTTCCCTGCACGGCATCTGGCTCGACGGCAAGCTCGTCGGCGGGGTCCTCTTCCTCAACTTCGACGCCGAGAACGCCAACTGCGAGGTCGGCTGCTGGCTGGAGCCCGCCGGCACCGGACGGGGACTCGTCACCCGCGCCGTGCGGATCCTCATCGACTGGGCCGTCGACGAACGCGCCATCCACCGCGTCGAGTGGATCGCCGCCTCCGGCAACACGCCGAGCCTCAACGTGGCACGGCGGCTCGGCATGGTCAGGGACGGTGTGCAGCGCGAGAGACATCCCCACCGGGGTGTCCGGCACGACTTGGAGATATGGTCCGTCCTGGCGCCCGAATGGCGTGCGGCACGCGCTCGCGGCGCTCACAGCGAGCGTTAAGAAACCTCTCAGACAACATTCGTACGGTGCGAGGTATGGGAACCAAGACAGTTGACGAGACCGGGGCCGACACGGGCGCCGAGGCCAGGAACGACGACGAGTCGGTGAAGGGCACCGACCTCACCAAGGGGGACGCGGCCAAGGAGGACGCCACGACGGACGCCACGACGGACGCCGCGGCGGACGCCGGTGACGCGGCCGAGGCCGACGGCTCCGGTGACCTCGGCGACTCCGACGAGGCCGAGGAGTTCGACGAGGAGTTCCCGCCGGCCGCCGCGAAGGCGACGCCGGGTGTGGGACAGGGTGCCGCCGGCATCGTGTCCGTGGTGCTGGGCCTGGTCTCGCTGACCGGCGGCTGGGTCGGCACGGTCGCCTCCGCGCGCGCGGAGATCACCGGCCAGATCGAGATGCAGGCCGCGACGAACGCCACCGTCGCCACGCAGCTCCAGGCCGTCTACGGCGACGCCTGGCAGGCCAACGCGCTCTGGGGCGGCATCTTCGCGCTGGTCGGCCTGATCGTCGGTGTCGCCGTGCTGGTGCGGCCCGCGTTCGGCGACCCCGACCAGGTGCAGACGCCGTGGATCAAGTCGGTCGCCTGGGCCGGTGTCTCGGTCGGCTTCATCGGGCTGGTGCTGGCCGCCCTGAAGTACTCCGACATCCTGCTGGCACTGCCGAGCACCTGACGTCCGCGCCCGCTTGGGCGGGACGGCTCAGGACCGCTTCTGAGGGGCCTTAGGCCCGACCCAGGTATTCCTGGGACGGACCTAAGGCCCCTCCCACGTGTGAAGATGCGGAACTCTCCCGATGTGGCGGACCCCCCTGGGAGACGAGGGTTGAGGCATCGCAGGAAGCGAGCCGAGACCGACTTCACCAGGGGTATCAGATGTACGAGCACGAGCTGCACCAGATCCGTTCCGCCGAGCTGATCCGCGAGGCGGAGCACTACCGCCAGGTCCGCGAGGCCCGCCGCGCCCGCCGCGAGGCCGCACACGACTCCAGGGCCACGCGGAGGCCCGCGTCGGGAGAGGGTGACAAGGAGTCCGAAGGGCGCGTCCTGGGCGAACGCCTACGCCGGCTCCGCTTCCCGCGCGCCGCGTGAGCGCCGGGGCGAGGGCGAAGCCGGCCCCTCGGGGGCTGCGGATAATCGGTGCCGGAGAGTCCGAGGGTCGTGCGATGCTCGGCGATGTGGAGACCAGGTCCGTCAGTCCGGTGTTCGTCGGTCGCGTCGGCGAACTGGAGGTGTTGCGCGAGGCGTTGGCCCGCGCCGGTCGGGGCGCGACGGGGATCGGGGGAGACGGGAGCGGCGGACCGCAGGCGCTGCTGCTCGGCGGGGAGGCCGGAGTGGGGAAGACCCGCCTGGTCGAGGAGTTCGCCGGTGAGGCCGCGCGCGGGGGCGCGGTCGTCGCGCTCGGCGGCTGCGTCGAGATCGGCGCCGACGGCCTGCCCTTCGCCCCGTTCTCCACCGCGCTGCGCGCCCTGCGCCGCAGGCTGCCCGAGGAACTGGCCGCCGCGTCCACCGGACAGGAACAGGAACTGGCCCGGCTGCTGCCCGAGTTGGGCGAGGCCCCACGCGCACGGCACGACGAGGAGGGCACCGCCCGCCTCTTCGAACTCACCGCCCGCCTGCTGGAACGCCTCGCCGCCGACCGCACGATCGTCCTCGTCCTGGAGGATCTGCACTGGGCCGACGCCTCCACCCGCCACCTCCTCTCCTACCTCCTGCGCACCCTGCGCACCGGCCGCCTCGTCGTCCTCGCCACCTACCGCTCCGACGACATCCACCGCCGCCACCCGCTGCGCCCGCTCCTCGCCGAACTCGACCGCCTCCGCACGGTCCACCGTGTCGAACTGCCCCGCTTCAACCGCGCCGAGGTCGGCCACCAGCTCGCCGGCATCCTCGCCGCCGAACCCGAACCGCAGCGCGTGGACGAGATCTTCGACCGCTCCGACGGCAACGCCTTCTTCGTCGAGGAACTCGCCGCCGCCGCCCACGACGGCGGCTGCCCCGGCCTCACCGACACCCTGCGCGATCTGCTCCTCGTCCGCGTCGAACGGCTCTCCGAGGACGCCCAGCGGGTCGTCCGCATCGTCGCCGAGGGCGGCTCCACCGTGGAGTACGCCCTGCTCGCGGCCGTCGCCCGGCTCCCCGAGGACGACCTCATCGAGGCCCTGCGGACCGCCGTAGGCGCCAACATCCTGATCCCCGCCCCCGGCGGCGACGGCTACCGCTTCCGGCACTCCCTGGTCCGCGAGGCCGTCGGCGACGACCTGCTCCCCGGGGAACGCTCACGCCTCAACCGCCGCTACGCCGAGGTCCTGGAGAACGACCCGGCGCTCGTGCCCGCCGACGGCCGCACCACCCGCCTGGCCAGCTACTGGTACCACGCCCACGATCCAGCCAAGGCCCTGCCCGCCGTCCTCGACGCCTCCGCCGAGGCCCGCTCCCGGCACGCCCGCGCCGAGCAACTACGCCTGCTGGAAAGGGCGATGGAGCTGTGGGACGCGGTCCCCGACGCCGTACGCGCCACGCTGCGCCCGGTCGACTACACCGAGGTCTACCCGCCGTGCGGCTGCGCCCCCGGCACCCATCCGCTGCGCTATCTCGACCTGATGGCCGAGGCGGCCGTCGCGGGACGGCTGTGCGGAGAGCGCGAGCGGGCCCTGCGGATCACCCGCCGGGCCCTCGACCGGCTCGCGGACGGCAGCAGCCCGCTGCGCGCCGCCTGGTTCTGGGTGCAGCGCTCCCTGCTCACCGAGGGCCTGGCCCGGGGCGACGGCTGGAAGGAACTCGCCACCGCCCAGGAACTCGTCCGGGGTCTGCCCCCGTCGGAGGTGCACGCCGAGGTGCTCTCCCGCGTCGCCTGCTGGTCGATGCTCCACGCCCCCGGCCCCGACGCGCTCTCCGACGCCCAGCGCGCCGTCGAGTACGCGCGCATGGTGGGCGCCGAGGACATCGAACTGAACGCCCGCATCACCCTCGGCGGCCTGCTGGTCGAAGCCGGTGACGTCGAGGCGGGCATCGCGGAGATGGAGGACGCCCGCCGCCGCACCCTGGAACGCGGTCCCGCAGCTGTCGTGGGCCGCGCCTATGTGAACGTCCCGTCCTGTCTGGAGAGCGTCGGCCGCTCGCAGGAGGCCGTAGACCTGCTGCGCGAGGGCCTCGACGTCGTCCGCAGCATGGGCCTGTCGGTGTCCGAGGCCTGGATCTGGGGCAACCTCGCCGAGTCGCTGATCTCCCTGGGCCGCTGGGACGAGGCCGTGGAAGCGGCCAGACAGTCAGGGATCAGCGGCCCGAGCCCCAAACCGGGCGGCCTCAGCGCCATGTGCGCCTCCGCCGTCGCGCTCGCCCGGGGCGATCTCGCCGAGGCCCGGCACCGACTCACCACCGCCCACACGCTCTACGGCCGCCACAACCCGATGCCGCAGAACAACCTGCCGCTGTCCGCCCTCGCCCTCGGCATCGCCGCCGCCGAGGGCCGCCTCCCCGAGGCCCGCGCCGAACTCGCCCATGTCCTCGACACCGGGTTCCCCGTCGGCACCCAGCGCTACGCCTGGCCGCTGCTGCTCACCGCCGCCACCGCCGAGGCCGACGCCCGCGCCCTGCCGACCGCCGGGGCCGGCCGCGCCGAGGTCCTCGACGGGATCCGCGCCGTGGTCAAGAAGCTCACCACCGGCGCACCGATCTGGCTCGCCCACGAACGCTGGGTCCGCGCCGAACTCCAGCGCGCCGAGGGCCTGATGACCCCGCACACCTGGTCCGACGTCGTCACCGCCTTCGAGCCCCTGGAACGGCCCTACGACCTCGCCCGCGTCCGGCACCGCCTCGCCGAGGCGCTGCTGACCGAGGGCACCGACGACGAGACCCGGGACCGCGCGACGGAACTGCTGCGGCTGGCCGCCGCCGTCGCCGACCACCTCGGCGCCCGGCCGCTCGCCGACGAGGTCGCCCTGCTCGCCCGCCGGGCCCGCCTCACCCTGAACCGCGCCCCCGGGACCGCCCTCGCCGCCGCCGACCCCGTCGCCGCGCTCGGCCTCACCGACCGCGAACACGACGTGCTCCGCCTGGTCGCCGTCGGCCGCACCAACCGCCAGATCGCCGGGGAACTCTTCATCTCCCCGAAGACCGCCAGCGTCCACGTCTCCAACATCCTCGCCAAACTCGGCGTCTCGGGCCGAGGCGAGGCGGCGGCGGTGGCCCATCGGGTCGGGCTGGCGCCGGTGGGGGAGGGAGAGGGAGAGCGGCTGGCGGCGGGATGACCGAGGGAATCATGCGGGGAGCATGCGGGGATCATGGGGGCCGATGACCCGCTCGCACCCGTCGGCTACGACACCTCCAGCTCCAGGATCTTGTCGTCGCCGTCCTCCGGGGAGCCCCGGCCGTCCGTCTCGCTGGTCACCAGCCAGAGTTTGTCGCCGCCGGCGGAGAGGACCGTGCGGAGGCGGCCGTGTTCGCCCTCCAGGAAGGCCTGGGGGTCGGCGGCGGTCTCCGTGCCGTCCAGGGGGATGCGCCACAGGCGCTGGCCCTTGAGGCCCGCCATCCAGACCGAGCCCTCGGCCAGGGCGATGCCACTGGGGGAGGCCTCGTCCGTGGTCCAGACGGCCACCGGGTCGATGTAGCCGGACCCGCCCTCCTTGCCCTCGACCTCGGGCCAGCCGTAGTTCCCGCCGGGCTGGATGAGGTTCAGCTCGTCCCAGGTGTTCTGGCCGAACTCCGAGGCCCACAGCCGCTGCTTGCCGTCCCAGGCCAGGCCCTGGACATTGCGGTGCCCGTACGAGTAGACGACGGAGTCGTCGAAGGGGTTGCCCGGGGCCGGTTCGCCCTCCGGGGTCATCCGGAGGATCTTGCCGCCGAGGGAGTCCTTGTCCTGGGCCAGCGGACCCTCGTACCGCTCACCCGTGCTCGCGTACAGCATCTTGTCGGGGCCGAAGGCGAGCCGGCCGCCGTTGTGGTTGGTGCCCTTGGGGATGCCGCGCAGGAGGGTGTCGGGGGCGCCGAGCTGCTCGCCCGCGGGCTTCTCGGGGTCGTACAGCATCCGTACGATCCGGTTGTCGGACTCCGAGGTGAAGTACGCGTAGATCATGTGGTCCGAGGCGTACTCCGGGGAGACCGCGATGCCCATGAGGCCGCCCTCGCCCGCCGGGGCCACCCCCGGGACCTCGCCGAGCACGGTCTCCTTGCCGGACTCCTCGTCGATCCTGCTGATCGTGGCCCCGTCACGGGAGGACACCAGGAGTCCGCCCTCGGGCAGGGCCGCGAGACCCCAGGGGGTGTCCAGGCCCTCGGCGACGGTGCGGACCACCTTCACCGAGCCCTTCGCGGGGGGCGCCGCGTCCTCCGCCTCCTGGCCGGGCGGGGACGACCCGGCACCACTGCTGCTCGGGGGCGAGCTGCCGGCCGCGTCCGTACCCTCCCCGTCGTCGGAGGAGCAGCCGGTCGTCACCAGGAGCACGGCTGCGGCCAACACGGCCGTCACCACTCGACGTTGCACCATCACGATCCCTTCGGCGTGGAGCTTCTCCTTGTCTTACACCGCGAGCGCCCCACAAGTTCCACCTCCGCCGGATCAAGAGGATTTTCCGGCCCCACGCCCGGCCGCCGTCCCCTCAGTCCCAGGATCCCCGCGCGGGCGGCAGACCCGCCACCTCGGCCAGATCCCCGGCCGTCAGCCGCAGCGCGTGGGCCGCCGCGTTCTCCGTCACCCACCGCGCCTGCTTGGTGCCCGGCACCGGGACCACGTGCGGGCCGAGGGACAGCACCCAGGCCAGCGCCACCTGCGCCGGGGTCACGTCCGCCCCGTGCCGGGCGGCGATCCGGCGCAGACCGACGACGAGGGGCTGGTTGGCGGCCATCATCTCGGAGGTGAAACGGGGATGACGGGCCCGGAGGTCGTCGGGCTCGAAGCCCCCGCCAGGCGTGAGGGTGCCGGTGAGGAAACCGTTCCCCAGGGGCATGGCGGCCAGGAAACCTATACCGCGGGCCACGCACCAGGGCAGCAGCGAGTCCAGCGCCTCCCGCGACCAGACCGACAGCTCGGCCTGCACGGCACTCACCGGGAAGACCTGCTGGACCCGCTGGAGCTGGCCGATCGTGGTGTCGTACATGCCCGCGCCCGGCCGGCGCCCCGCCCGCGCGCCCACCGCGCACAGGCCCAACGCCCGTACCTTCCCGGCCCGGACGAGATCCGCCATCGCGCCCCATGTCTCCTCGACGGGGACCTCGGGATCCGCCCGGTGCAGCTGGTAGAGGTCGATGACATCGGTCTGGAGCCGGCGCAGCGAGGCATCGCAGGCCCGTCGCACATAGCCGGGGCGGCCGTTGGCCACGATGTGCTGCTCGCCCACCAGCAGACCCACCTTGGTGGAGACGAAGGCCTCCGCGCGGCGCTCCTTCAGCACCCGGCCGACCAGCAGCTCATTGGTGAAGGGGCCGTACATGTCGGCCGTGTCCAGCAGAGTCGTGCCGAGGTCGAGCGCCCGGTGCACCGTCCGCATCGACTCGTCGCCCCGTTGCCGCGATCCGGTGTACGCCCAGCTCATCGGCATGCACCCGAGTCCTACGGCCCCCACGTCGAGCGTCGCCGCGCCGATCGTCCTGCGCTCCACCTGGTCGTGACCCTCCCTCTCGCGACCCCCAACCTAACCTCTGCCGTACCGGGTACCTGACATAGCCTCCGGAGCATGACTGCTGACGCGACTGCCGACCCGACCGCGGACGTGACCGGCGATGTGTGGCTCTCCATCCCGCCGGACGAGATCGAGGGGCTCCCGCAGGGCCCCGACTACCTCTTCTGGGACGGGGGCGAGGACGGCACCCAGCCGTATCCCGGCGATCCCGCGGACTGTGTCCTGTACGTGGTGCCGTACATGAAACGGTGGCCGGTGAAGGTGAACCCGCTGGAACGGATGCGGAACCTGCGGGTCGTGCAGACGCTCACGGCGGGCGTCGACGACGTCCTGGCCCGGCTGTCGAGCCTCCCTCCCGGGGTCCAGCTGTG
Organism: Streptomyces phaeolivaceus; assembly: GCF_009184865.1. Lineage (NCBI taxonomy): Bacteria > Bacillati > Actinomycetota > Actinomycetes > Kitasatosporales > Streptomycetaceae > Streptomyces > Streptomyces phaeolivaceus. The sequence goes on from NZ_CP045096.1 coordinate 7,564,953, forward strand.
CAACGCGCGCGGAGTGCACGAGGCCAGCACCGCCGAACTCGCGCTCACCCTGACCCTCGCCTCGCTGCGCGGTGTCCCCGACTTCGTGCGCGCCCAGCAACAGGAGTGCTGGCAGGGCGACTTCCGCCCCGCGCTCGCCGACAGGTCCGTCCTGATCGTCGGCTACGGCGCGATCGGCTCCGCCATCGAGGACCGGCTCGTACCCTTCGAGGTGGCGCGGGTGGCGCGCGTCGCGCGCTCTGAGCGCACCACGGCGCGCGGACCGGTGCATTCGTTCACCGAACTGCCCTCCCTGCTGCCGTCGGCCGACGTCGTGATCCTGTCCACTCCGCTCACGGAACAGACGAAAGGCCTGGTCGGCGCCGACTTCCTGGCCCATATGAAGGACGGCGCCCTCCTGGTGAATGTTGCCCGCGGAGGAGTCGTCGACACCAAGGCGCTGCTCGCGGAACTGGACACCGGGCGCATCACCGCGGCACTCGACGTCACCGACCCCGAGCCGCTGCCGCCGGGGCACCCGCTCTGGCGCGCGCCCGGCGTGCTCATCAGCCCGCATGTGGGCGGACCCACGTCGGCCTTCCTGCCGCGTGCCAAAAGGCTGCTGGTGGACCAGTTGGGACGATTCGTGAACCGGGAGCCACTGCGCAACGTGGTTCTTACGACGGGCGAGACGGACGACGCGTAATCCACTTCGGGCACCCTCCGCGTTCCTTCGGAAGCGGACCGTGCTCGTGTTGCCAGAGGTGGTCACTGAGCGTAGAGGAACTATGTCCCTGAGTGACGAGACTGGTGTATCGTCCCGACAGGGGCTGCGCCGCGCACCGTTCGGCGCCGGGGACGGACTTGAGACAGCGAGGGGGGCGACGGGCGATGCACGGCCTATGGACGAACGATCCGACGCGGCGGAGCCGCCGACGGCGGCCCTGGCGAGCCGCGACGCGAAGGCACCCGCACGGGAGCCACGGCGGTCGCGGCGGTCAAGGTCATCACCGCAGGCACAGCAACCGCAGAAAGCACACCCAGCCGACCCACCGGGACCGGCGGGACACCGGGGCGGCACTCACCGGGGAGATCCGGTGAGCCCCCGCCCGTCCTCCGCCACCACGCTGAGCCCCACCCTCCGGGCGGCCAGGCCGCTGACCGGGCCGCCGTCGCCCGGCGGACGGGCACCCGCCCGCGGTGGCGCGAGCCTACGGGCCCAGCTCGTCCTCGCCCTGCTCTGCGCGGCCTACGCCGTCGGTGCCGCGCTCGGCTGGGGCAATGAGCAAGTCGCCCTCGTCATGGGCGACTTCGGCCTCAGCGCCGCGGCTGCCGCGGCGGCCGTCTCCTGCTTCCGCTACGCGCGCAGCCGCCGCAGCCGCTTTCGACCGGCCTGGCTGTTGTTCGCCCTCTCCTCCGCCATGGCGGCCCTGGGCAACGGCGTCTGGGGGTGGTACGAGGTCGTCCTGGAGCGGCCCGTCCCCGAGCCCAGCTACGCGGACCTGTTCTTCCTCTGCTTCGCGCCACCCGCCATCGTCGGCCTGCTGGTGCTGGCCAAGAGGCCCGTGACCAAGGCCGGCTGGATCTGCCTCGCACTGGACTCCTGGCTCATCGGCGGCTCCCTGGTCACCCTCTCCTGGAGCCTCGCCCTCGCCCAGAACGCCCAGCTCGACGACTCCGACACCGCCCACACCGCGCTCTCCCTGGCCTATCCGCTCCTGGACATCGCCCTGGTCAGCATGGTGCTCGCGCTGCACTTCCGCCGCTCCTCGATGCACCGCTCCGCGGTCAACACCGCGATCGGCGCCCTCGCGCTCACCGTAATGTGCGACGCCCTGTTCACCTCACCCCTGCTGCACACCAGCTACCAGTCGGGGCAGCTCCTCGACGCCGGCTGGTTCGCGGGCTCCCTGCTCCTCGCCTACGCCCCCTGGGCCGGCCAGCGGCACGGCCGGTCGGACGAGGGCGGGCACGCGCGCGTGGTGCACGAACACATCCCGGGCCAGCGGCACGACCCGAAGCCGGGACACCGCCACGAGGTCCAGCCCGGCCACCGGCACGACGGCCCCGGTGGACACGTGCATGTGCTCCTCCAGGGAGGAGGTCACAGCCGGTATCCGGCCACCCGCCCAATCGCCGGATCCCTGGCCGCGCTCACTCCCTACCTGGCCGCCGCCGTCTGCACCCTGGGCATCCTCTACAACGTGCTCAACGGCCGCAGCGTCGACCGCGTGGTGCTCATCACCGCCTGCACCGTGGTGCTCGCCCTCGTCGTACGCCAGGGCATCATGCTCCTCGACAACATCACCCTCACCCAGGAACTGGCCCAGAAGGAGAACCACTTCCGCTCCCTGGTGCAGGGCTCCAGCGACGTCATCATGATCGCCGCCCCGAACGGCATCCTCCGCTACGTCAGCCCGGCCGCCGCCGGGGTCTACGGCCGCCCCGCGGAGGACCTCGTCGGCAAGGAGCTGGCCTCGATCATCCACCCCGAGGACCTCGGCTGCGTCGTCCACGAGGTGCGCCGCTTCCTCGCCGCCAGCCCCGCCGAGGAGCCCACCACCCGCATCGAGTGCCGCTTCAAGTCCGGCGGCGGCGGAGGCTGGCTGAACGTGGAGTCCACGGTCAACCGCCACCACGGCGGCCTCATCTTCAACAGCCGGGACGTGACCGAAAGGGTCCGCCTCCAGGCCCAGTTGCAGCACAACGCCGAACACGACCCGCTCACCGACCTGCCCAACCGCGCCCTGTTCACCAAGCGCGTGCAACAGGCGCTCTCCGGCCGCCGCTCCTCCGACCGGGGCGTCGCCCTGCGGAACACTGCGGTCCTCTTCATCGACCTCGACGGCTTCAAGGCCGTCAACGACACCATCGGGCACCAGGCCGGGGACGAACTGCTCGTCCAGGCCGCCCGCAGACTCCAGGACGCCGTCCGGCAGGGGGACACCGCCTCCCGCCTCGGCGGCGACGAGTTCGCGGCCCTCATCGTCGGGGACGGCTCCCGCGACCGTTCCGCCCGCGAACAGCACATCCTGGAGCTGGCCGACCGCCTGCGGATCGCCCTCTCGCAGCCGTACACCATCGACGGAAACGATGTCCGGGTCGCCGCCTCCATCGGCGTCTCCTTCGCCGAGCCCGGCCTCGGCGCGGGCGAGCTGCTGCGCAACGCCGACCTCGCCATGTACCGGGCCAAGGCGTCCGGGAAGGGCCGTGTCGAGCTGTACAAGCCACAGATGCAGCAGGACGTCGTACGCAAGGCGGAGCTGGCCACCCGGCTGCGGGCCGCGCTGCACGACGGCGAGTTCATGCTGCTGAACCAGCCCGTGGTGGAGCTGGAGACCGGCCGGATCTCCTCGGTGGCGACGGCGGCCCGCTGGCGTTCGTCCCAGGGGGTGCTGTTCACGCCCGCCGAGTTCCTGCGGGTCTCCGAGGACAGCGAGAAGACCGCCGAGCTGGGCCGCTGGATGCTGGAGCAGGCCGTCGAGCAGGCCGCCGACCGCCTCACCGGCGGCCTGAACGTACCGGTCTCCGTCCGGATGAGCGCCCGGCGGCTGCTGGACCGCTCACTGCCCCCCGGCTCGATCGAGACGCTCCTCACCCGCCATGGGCTGCCCTCCGGCTCCCTGGTCGTCGAGCTGTCCGACACCGAGCTGAAGTGCCCGCTGGACGAGCTGGAGCGCCGGCTGAACCAGTTGCGGCGCCTCGGGGTCCGGGTCGCGCTGGACGGCCTCGGCAGCGGCCACGCGGCCATCACGGCACTGCGCCGGCTCCCCGTCGACGTACTGAAGCTGGACCGGGGCCTGATCGAGGGGATCGTGGAGTCCACGCGGCTCCAGAAGATCACCCGTGGGCTGCTGCGGATCGCCGACGACCTGGGGCTGCAGTCCGTGGCCGACGGGGTGGACCTGCCCGAGCAGGTCGTCGCCCTGCGCGCGATGGGCTGCACCCACGGCCAGGGTGCCGCCTTCTCCGGGCCCCTGGACGAGTACCGCCTGCGCCGGGCCCTGTCGCTCGGGCACTACCCGTTGCCCAGCGGACCCGCGGAACCCGCGTTCGCGGGTGGCGGGAGGGAGCCCGAGGGGCGGATCGGCGCCGAGAGCGGGGGAGGGCGGAGGTCCGAGGCGCTCAGCGCGGTCGTGGCGTCGCCACCGACGCTGGCGCCCCGGAGGTGAGAGCGGGCATTGAGGGGCGCGGGGGTGTACACAAGGGGGTAACCGCTGTCGAGGGAGGCGGACGTGCCCATAGCTCACATGATGAGACTCCCGTCCCACTCACTTGACACGCGGTGCGCGCCGGGGGGAGGGTCAGTGCCATGCGCACTCGAATCCTCGTACTTGGAAAGCGCGTCGGCTGAAGCTGGGACCCACCGGAGGACGTTCCGGAATCCCCGGCGACCGTACCCGGCGCGCTCCCCTCGCTTGCCTCGTGGCAAGGAGGGGTTTTTTGTTGCACGGGCACCAGTCGGACGCCAGCCGCACTTCGTACAAACCTCGCAAAACACCCTCAGCATCGAGAAGAGAATGCCGATGACCGAGCAGGCCACCGGGGCCCACCATCCGCAGCCGCGGCCCCGATCCGGAGGACCGTCCACCCCCGTCGAGCACGTCACGGGTGCGCAGTCCCTCATCCGCTCTCTCGAGGAGGTCGGGGCCGACACGGTGTTCGGCATCCCCGGCGGTGCGATCCTCCCGGCCTACGACCCGCTGATGGACTCCACCCGCGTGCGTCATGTGCTGGTCCGTCATGAGCAGGGCGCCGGCCACGCCGCGACCGGCTACGCGCAGGCCACCGGCAAGGTCGGTGTCTGCATGGCCACTTCGGGCCCCGGCGCCACCAACCTGGTGACCCCGATCGCCGACGCCCACATGGACTCGGTGCCGATGGTCGCGATCACCGGGCAGGTCGCGTCGAAGGCGATCGGCACGGACGCCTTCCAGGAGGCGGACATCGTCGGCATCACGATGCCGATCACCAAGCACAACTTCCTGGTCACCAAGGCCGAGGACATCCCGCGCACCATCGCGCAGGCCTTCCACATCGCCTCCACCGGCCGCCCCGGTCCGGTCCTGGTCGACATCGCCAAGGACGCCCTCCAGGCCCGTACGACCTTCAGCTGGCCGCCCACCACCGACCTGCCCGGCTACCGGCCGGTGACCAAGCCGCACGCCAAGCAGATCCGCGAGGCCGCCAAGCTGGTCACCGCCGCCAAGCGGCCCGTGCTGTACGTCGGCGGCGGCGTCCTCAAGGCGCGGGCCACGGCCGAGCTGAAGGTGCTCGCCGAGCTGACCGGCGCGCCCGTCACCACCACCCTGATGGCGCTCGGCGCGTTCCCCGACAGCCACCCGCAGCACCTGGGCATGCCCGGGATGCACGGCTCGGTGGCCGCCGTCACCGCGCTGCAGAAGGCCGACCTGATCATCGCCCTCGGCGCCCGCTTCGACGACCGGGTCACCGGCAAGCTGGACAGCTTCGCGCCGTTCGCGAAGATCGTCCACGCGGACATCGACCCGGCGGAGATCGGCAAGAACCGCGCCGCCGACGTGCCGATCGTCGGTGACGCCCGCGAGGTCATCGCCGACCTGATCCAGGCCGTGCAGAAGGAGCACAGCGAGGGCGTCCGGGGCGACTACAGCGCCTGGTGGAAGGACCTCGACCGCTGGCGCGAGACCTACCCGCTCGGCTACGACCAGCCGGCCGACGGCTCGCTCTCCCCGCAAGCCGTCATCGAGCGCATCGGCCAGCTCGCCCCCGAGGGCACGATCTTCGCGGCGGGCGTCGGCCAGCACCAGATGTGGGCCGCCCACTTCATCCAGTACGAGAAGCCCGCCACCTGGCTGAACTCCGGCGGCGCCGGAACGATGGGGTACGCGGTCCCGGCCGCCATGGGCGCCAAGGCCGGAGCCCCCGGGCAGACCGTCTGGGCGATCGACGGCGACGGCTGCTTCCAGATGACCAACCAGGAACTCACCACCTGCGCCCTGAACAACATCCCGATCAAGGTCGCCATCATCAACAACGGCGCCCTCGGGATGGTCCGCCAGTGGCAGACCCTGTTCTACAACCAGCGCTACTCCAACACCGTCCTGCACAGCGGCCCGGACGACGTGAACCCCAAGGCCCGCGGCACCCGCGTCCCCGACTTCGTGAAGCTGTCGGAGGCCATGGGCTGCTACGCGATCCGCTGCGAGTCCCCGGACGACCTCGACAAGGTCATCGAGGAGGCGAACTCGGTCAACGACCGCCCGGTCGTCGTCGACTTCGTCGTCCACGAGGACGCGATGGTGTGGCCGATGGTCGCCGCCGGCACCTCCAACGACACGATCATGGCCGCCCGGGACGTCCGCCCCGACTTCGGCGACAACGAAGACGACTGAGCGAAAGAGACGTAAAGAAGCCATGTCCAAGCACACGCTCTCCGTCCTGGTGGAGAACACCCCCGGCATCCTGGCCCGGATCGCCGCCCTGTTCTCCCGTCGCGGCTTCAACATCGACTCCCTCGCGGTCGGTGTCACCGAGCACCCCGAGATCTCCCGCATCACCATCGTGGTGAACGTGATCGAGGAACTGCCGCTGGAGCAGGTGACGAAGCAGCTCAACAAGCTCGTCAACGTCCTGAAGATCGTCGAACTGGAGCCGGGCTCCGCCGTTCAGCGGGAACTCGTTCTGGTGAAGGTGCGCGCCGACAACGAGACCCGCTCCCAGATCGTCGAGATCGTCCAGCTCTTCCGCGCCAAGACCGTCGACGTCTCCCCGGAGGCCGTCACCATCGAGGCCACCGGCTCCAGCGACAAGCTGTCCGCCATGCTGAAGATGCTGGAGCCGTTCGGTATCAAGGAGTTGGTCCAGTCCGGCACGATCGCGATCGGACGTGGTTCCCGTTCGATCACGGACCGCTCGCTGAGGGCGCTCGACCGGTCGGCCTGAGCAGTTGAACACGGGCGGCCGGCCACCGTCGGCCCTCGACCGTCGACCCGGCCGCCCGTATACCGAGACCCGCGGACTTTCATTCCGCCCGCCGTCATACGGTGGGACGCAACACCTGCACTCAAGGAGAGAAACCAAAGTGGCCGAGCTGTTCTACGACGCTGACGCCGACCTGTCCATCATCCAGGGCCGCAAGGTCGCGGTCATCGGCTACGGCAGCCAGGGCCACGCCCACGCGCTGTCCCTGCGCGACTCGGGTGCCGACGTCCGCGTCGGTCTGCACGAGGGCTCCAAGTCCAAGGCGAAGGCCGAGGAGCAGGGCCTGCGCGTGGTGACCCCGTCGGAGGCCGCCGCCGAGGCCGACGTCATCATGATCCTCGTCCCGGACCCCATCCAGGCCCAGGTCTACGAGGAGTCCATCAAGGACAACCTCAACGACGGCGACGCCCTGTTCTTCGGCCACGGCCTGAACATCCGCTTCGGCTTCATCAAGCCCCCGGCCGGCGTCGACGTCTGCATGGTCGCCCCCAAGGGCCCCGGCCACCTGGTCCGCCGCCAGTACGAGGAGGGCCGCGGCGTTCCGTGTATCGCCGCCGTCGAGCAGGACGCCACCGGCAACGCCTTCGCGCTGGCCCTGTCGTACGCCAAGGGCATCGGCGGCACCCGCGCCGGCGTCATCAAGACGACCTTCACCGAGGAGACCGAGACCGACCTGTTCGGTGAGCAGGCCGTCCTCTGCGGTGGTACGGCCGCGCTGGTCAAGGCCGGTTTCGAGACGCTGACCGAGGCCGGCTACCAGCCGGAGATCGCGTACTTCGAGTGCCTGCACGAGCTGAAGCTGATCGTCGACCTCATGTACGAGGGCGGCCTGGAGAAGATGCGCTGGTCGATCTCCGAGACCGCCGAGTGGGGCGACTACGTCACCGGCCCGCGGATCATCACGGACGCCACCAAGGCCGAGATGAAGAAGGTCCTCGCCGAGATCCAGGACGGCACCTTCGCCCAGGCGTGGATGGACGAGTACCACGGCGGTCTGAAGAAGTACAACGAGTACAAGACCCAGGACTCCGAGCACCTGCTGGAGACCACGGGCAAGGAGCTGCGCAAGCTCATGTCGTGGGTCAACGACGACGAGGCGTGATCCTGTGAGGTCGGCCGTGGCGGGGTTCACCCGGTGCCACGGCCGGCCTTGTTTCACGTCCGGGTGATCCTTCCGCAGTGGCGTGAGGCGAGGCCCCCGGCGCCACTACACTGCTGCACTACATACGCGTCAGGCCCACAGCGTCGTGCGTCTTCCACGCGGCCCAGCGACACCGAAGATTTACGGGCACGCCCCCGCGCCGCCCGGCACGCACTCTCGCCGCACCGGCCGAAGGCCCCAGTAGCTCCGCTACGAGAGCCTTCGTCCGGCACACCGAGAGCACGCACCGAACGACACGGGAACGCCCCGCGAATCTCCGGTGCCGCTTCCCCTCCACCGCCTGCGGCCGTCGGGACGGCCGTCCGCAGCATTGGACTTGTGAGGACTCACGTGAGCTCGAAACCAGTCGTACTGATCGCTGAAGAGCTGTCGCCCGCCACCGTCGACGCGTTGGGCCCGGACTTCGAGATCCGGAACGTCAACGGAGCGGACCGAGCCGAACTGCTCCCGGCCATCGCCGACGTCGACGCGATCCTGATCCGCTCGGCCACCAAGGTCGACGCCGAGGCGATCGCCGCCGCGAAGAAGCTGAAGGTCGTCGCGCGCGCCGGCGTCGGCCTGGACAACGTGGACGTCTCCGCCGCCACCAAGGCCGGCGTGATGGTCGTCAACGCCCCCACCTCGAACATCGTGACCGCCGCCGAGCTGGCCTGCGGTCTGCTGCTCGCCACCGCCCGCCACATCCCGCAGGCGAACACGGCGCTGAAGAACGGCGAGTGGAAGCGCAGCAAGTACACGGGCGTGGAGCTGGCCGAGAAGACCCTCGGTGTCGTCGGCCTCGGCCGCATCGGCGCGCTCGTCGCCCAGCGCATGTCCGCGTTCGGCATGAAGGTCGTCGCCTACGACCCCTACGTACAGCCCGCGCGGGCCGCGCAGATGGGCGTCAAGGTCCTCTCCCTGGACGAGCTCCTCGAGGTCTCCGACTTCATCACCGTCCACCTGCCGAAGACCCCCGAGACGGCCGGTCTGATCGGCGACGAGGCGCTGACGAAGGTCAAGCCGTCGGTGCGGATCGTCAACGCCGCGCGCGGCGGGATCGTCGACGAGGCCGCGCTGTACTCGGCGCTCAAGGAAGGCCGGGTCGCGGGCGCGGGCCTCGACGTGTACGCCAAGGAGCCCTGCACCGACTCGCCGCTGTTCGAGCTGGACGAGGTCGTCTGCACCCCGCACCTGGGCGCGTCCACGGACGAGGCGCAGGAGAAGGCGGGCATCGCGGTCGCCCGTTCCGTGCGTCTCGCGCTCGCCGGTGAGCTGGTCCCGGACGCGGTGAACGTCCAGGGCGGTGTCATCGCCGAGGACGTCAAGCCCGGTCTGCCGCTCGCCGAGCGGCTCGGCCGGATCTTCACCGCGCTGGCCGGTGAGGTCGCGGTCCGCCTCGACGTCGAGGTGTACGGCGAGATCACCCAGCACGATGTGAAGGTGCTGGAGCTGTCCGCGCTCAAGGGCGTCTTCGAGGACGTCGTCGACGAGACGGTGTCGTACGTCAACGCCCCGCTGTTCGCGCAGGAGCGCGGCGTCGAGGTGCGGCTGACGACCTCGTCCGAGTCGCCCGACCACCGCAATGTCGTCACCGTGCGCGGGACGCTCGGCAGCGGCGAGGAGGTGTCGGTGTCCGGGACGCTGGCCGGGCCGAAGCACCACCAGAAGATCGTCGCGGTGGGTGAGTACGACGTGGATCTGGCGCTCGCCGATCACATGGTCGTCTTCCGGTACGTCGACCGGCCCGGTGTCGTCGGCACGGTGGGGCGGATCTTCGGTGAGGCCGGGATCAACATCGCCGGGATGCAGGTCGCCCGTTCCGCGGCCGGGGGCGAGGCGCTCGCGGTGCTGACCGTGGACGACACCGTGCCGCAGCCGGTGCTCGTGGAGGTCGCGGAGGAGATCGGCGCGACGTCGGCGCGCTCGGTGAACCTGGTCTGAGGTTGCGTGGGCGGGTGCGGGTCCGGTGGGGCTTCTCGCGCAGTTCCCCGCGCCCCTGAAAAAGCGGGGGCTGCGCCCCCTGCTTTTTCGGGCCGAAGAGCCCGGGGCGCAGCCCCGGCTCTTCAGGGGCGCGGGGAACTGCGCGACCAGCCCCCACCCACCCGCACCCGCCCACGCACCCCCTGACCCACGTGCCAGGATGGTGCCGTGGGGCAGAGCATCGTGTACGCGCCGTTCGTCGGCCGAAACGCCGAGATGGCCCGGCTGAGGGACGTCGTGGACCGGGCCGTCGACGGGGAACCCCGTGCCGTGCTGGTCGCGGGGGACGCGGGTGTCGGGAAGAGCCGGACGCTGGCGGAGGCCGCGGCGTACGCGGAACAGCGGGGGACCGTCGTCTTCACCGGGCACTGCGTGGACCTCGGGGATGTCGGTCTGCCCTATCTGCCGTTCACCGAGATCCTGGGCGCCCTCGCCGTCGACGAGCGGTTCGCGCCGCTGCTGGAGGCGCACCCGGCGACCGCCCGCCTCCTCGGCGGCGGAGCCGACGGCGTCGACCGGCTCCAGCTCTTCGAGGGCGTCGCCGCCCTGCTGACGGACCTCACCGCCACCACCCCCGCCCTGCTCGTGCTGGAGGACCTGCACTGGGCCGACCAGTCCTCACGGGACCTGCTGCGCTTCCTGCTCAGCCGGGGCGTCCTCCAGCGCCCCACCCCGGGCACCCCGCCCCACCGCCTCGCCGTCTTCGCCTCCTACCGCGCCGACGACCTGCACCGCCGCCACCCGCTGCGCCCCCTGCTCGCCGAACTGGTGCGGCTGCCCGCCGTGGAGCGGCTGGAGCTGCGGCCGATGCCGGACCCGGAGGTCGCGAGGCTGGTGCGTTCGCTGCGCGCCGAGCCGCTGTCCGAGGCCACGGTCGGCAGGATCGTCGAGCGGGCGGAGGGCAACGCCTTCTACGCCGAGGAGCTGTTGGCGGCGACGGCGGACGAACCGGGCGCGGTCCTGCCGAGCGGGCTGGCCGACCTCCTGCTGATCCGGATCGAGCAACTGCCCGGCGCCGCCCAGCAGGTGCTGCGCACCGCGGCCGTGGCGGGCCGCCGGGTCGGGCACGACCTGCTGCGGGAGGCCGTCCAACTCCCGGACGAAGAGCTGGAGTCGGCGCTGCGGGAGGCGGTCGGCCGGCAACTGCTGCTGCCGGGCGAGGGATCGACGTACGAGTTCCGGCACGCGCTCACCCGGGAGGCGGTCTACGCGGATCTGCTGCCGGGCGAACGGGTGCGCCTGCACGGGGTGTTCGCCAAGCTGCTGGCCCGCCGGGGCCGGGTGGGGGAGAGCGCCGAGCGCGCCCACCACTCGCGCGAGAGCCATGATCTGGCCGACGCGCTGGCCGCGTCCGTCGAGGCCGCCGACCACGCGTCCGGGATCGGGGCGCCCGCCGAGGAGCTGCGGCATCTGGAGAGCGCCCTCGATCTGTGGTCGTCCGTGGACTGCGGGGCCCGGCCCCGGGACCTCGACACGGTCACCCTGACGCTGCGCGCCTCGTCCGCCGCCGCGCGCGCCGGGGAGAACCACCGCGCGGTCTCCCTGTCCCGCTCGGCGCTCGCCGGAACCGGCGCGGACGCCGACTCCGAACTGGCCGCCCGGGTGCGCTACACCCTCGCCGGCGACCTGATGCGGGTGGACAACCTGGAGGCCGCGTTCCGGTACAGCAGCGAGGCGCTGGCGATGATCCCCGCCGAACCCCCGTCCCGTACCTGGGTGTGGGCGGCGGCCACACATGTGATGGCGGCGCGATACGTGGGGCAGGACGAGGAGGCCGGGCGGGTCGCGCGCGAGGCGCTGGAGGTCGCCGGGCGGCTCGGACTGGCCGACGCCGAGGCCGACCTGGCCATCTCCGTCGTCGGCCTCGACCCCCGGCGCAACCGCCGCACCCCGGAGGGCCGGGCACGGCTGAAGGACGCCCGTGAGCTGGCCCGGCGCGCGGGCAACGTCACCGTGGAGATGCGCGCCCTGTTCAACCTCGCCGTCGGCTGCTTCGAATCCGGCGACCTCGACGAATGCCTCGGCTGGCTCTCCGAGGGCCTGTACCGGGCGGGCCGCACCGGGCTGCTCTCCTCCCCGTACCCGGTCGAGATGCGCTACCTCCAGTCCCTGTGCCTGTACACGCTGGGCCGCTGGGACGAGTGCGTCCGCTCGGCCGCCGACGCCGACCGGCTGCCCTCGACGGCAGGGTACGCGCTCGGCCCCGCCCTGTACGTCGCCCTCGCGCGCGGCGACGAGAGCGCGGCGGAGCGGGCGCGGGCGCTCCTGGACGGGCCGTACGACTTCATGGCCGCCCTCGTCGCGGCGATCGTCCTCACCGAGGCGGCCGTCCTGCGGCACGATCCCGAGGCCGCGGTCGCCCGGTTCCGTACGAGTGTCGCCGTCCTCACCGAGCAGATCGGCGCCCGGCCCGACGCGACCGTCCGCCTCGCCGCGCTCGCCCTCGGGGCCGTCGCGGACGCGGTGACGGAACGGCGGTCGGCCGGGGACGAGGAAGGGGTACGGCACTGGGCCCCCACGGGGGAGGAGCTGGTGCGGGCCGCGCGGATCACCGCCGCCGAGGGGGAGGACGGGGGACGGCAGGGCCCGGAGGGGCTGGCCTGGCTGGCGCGGGCCGAGGCCGAGTGGACGCGGGTGACGACCGGCCCCGACGTGGAGGGCTGGCGCAGGGCGGTGGACGCGTTCGCGTTCGGTGATCCCTACGAGGGCGCGCGGTGCCGGCTGCGGCTGGCGGAGGCGCTGTTGGGGGCGGGCGAGCGGGAGGAGGCCGGGGCCGAGGCGCGGGCGGCGCGGGAGACCGCCGACCGGCTGGGGGCCGTGGCGCTGCGCGCCGACCTGGACGCGCTGATCCGCCGGGGACGGCTCGCGGGCGGCCCGGCGGCCGGGGACGTACCCGCGCTCACCTCCCGGGAGAGCGATGTCCTGCGGCTCCTCGCGCTCGGGCGCACCAACCGGCAGATCGGTGACGAGCTGTTCATCACCGGGAAGACGGCGAGCGTGCACGTGTCCAACATCCTGGCCAAGCTGGGCGCGGCGAGCCGCACGGAGGCGGTGTCCATCGCGTACCGGGAGGGTCTGATCACGGCGGGCTGATCAGGACGGGGTGGTCGCGGCGGGCTGGTCATGTGAGGGCTGGTCGCGGGCGGGTTGATCGCAGGTGGGCTGTTCGTGGGCGGGCTGTTCGTGGGCGGGCTCGCGTACCCGCACTCCGCGCAGCGCGCCGACCGTCAGGACCGCCGCTGTCAGCAGGACGACGGCGCCGGCCGTCGCCGCGCCCTGCATGCCGGTGGTGAAGGCGGCTCGGGCGGCCGTCCTCAGGGACTCGGCCGCCGGGCCCGGCAGTTGGTCGGCCACCGCCAGGGCGCCCCCGAGGGTCTCGCGGGCCGGGGCGGGCGCGGTGGCCGGGATCTCGCGGTGGTAGAGGGCCGTGCCGATGGAGCCCAGGGTGGCCATGCCGAGGGCGCCGCCGAACTCCTGGCCGGTCTCCAACAGGGAGGACGCGGAGCCCGCGCGCTCGACGGGGGTGGCACCGAGGGCGAGGTCGGTCATCTGCGCGAACACGGCGACGATGCCGGCGGCGAGGATTCCGGCGCCGGCGAGGACCAGCCAGAGGGAGTCGGTGCCGGCCAGGGCCAGCAGCGCGTAACCGCACGCGGCGGTCGCGAAGCCCCCGGACACGACGTGGGCCCGGTTCGCGCCGCGCCGCACGAGGAGCGTGGTGACCGGCGCGGCCACCCCGACGAGTACGGAGGGCAGCAGCCCCCACAGCGCGGCCTCCAGTGAGCTCTTGCCGAGGACGGACTGGAGGTACTGGGTGGTGAAGTAGACCGAGCCCAGCATCCCGAAGGCCGCGACGAGGTTCAGGACGAGGGCCGGGGTGAAGCCGTGGCCCCGGAACAGCGCGGGGGAGACGAGAGGGGAGGCCGCGGTGCGCTGGCGGTGGACGAACAGGGCCGCGAAGAGCAGACCGACGGTCACGGACAGCACGTACCGCACGTTCCAGCCCTCCGACGGGATCTCCTTCAGGCCGTAGATCACCGGCAGCACGGCCGCCATCGACAGGGGGACGCTCAGCAGGTCGAAGCGGCCGGGGGCCGGGTTCCGCGACTCGGGGAGCAGGAGCGGGCCGAGGAGCAGCAGCAGGGCCATCGCGGGCAGGTTCACCAGGAAGACCGAGCCCCACCAGAAGTGCTCCACCAGCACACCGCTGAGCACCGAGCCGAGGGCGACACCGCCCGCCATCACGCCCGACCAGATGCCGATGGCCTTCGCCCGCCGGCCGGGGTCCGTGAACATCGTCCGGGTCAGCGCCATCGTCGACGGCATGAGTGTCGCGCCGCCGACACCGAGCACCGCGCGGGCCGCGATCAGTGTCTCGGCGCTGTTCGCGTACGCGGCCACCAGGGACGCCGCGCCGAACGCCGCCGCGCCGATCAACAGGAGCCGGCGGCGGCCGACGCGGTCACCGAGCGAGCCCATCGTCATCAGCAGTCCGGCCAGCACGAACGCGTAGATGTCGAAGATCCACAGGAGTTGGGTGCCGCTCGGTTCCAGATCCGCGCTGAGCGCCGGGACGGCGAAGTACAGCACCGAGACATCCATCGAGACCAGCAGCAGCGGAAGCATCAGCACGCCGAGGGCGGTCCATTCGCGGCGTCCGGCGGGTCCGCGCGGGGTGTCGGGGGCGGGTGGGCTCGTGGGGTTCGTCGTCATGGAGGTGACTGTACGGACGTCTTATACGTTCGTCTAGTACGCTTGTATAAAACGGCCGTCTTGGACGCTTGTATGGCCCGCGGGCTACGCTGACCCGCATGGGACACCGTGAGGATCTGCTGGAAGGCGCCAAGCGCTGCCTGCTGGAGAAGGGGTTCGCGCGGACGACGGCGCGCGACATCGTCAAGGAGTCGGGGACCAACCTGGCCTCGATCGGCTACCACTACGGCTCGAAGGACGCCTTGCTGGCGCAGGCGTACGTGGCGATGGTCGAGGAGATCTCGGACACCTTCGACGGCGGCGAGGCGGTCGGGAGCGACAGCGCGCCCGGCTCGGTCGAGCGGTTCCGGGAGGTGTGGGCGAACGCCGTCGCGACCATGCGGGAGCCGGGCTCCATGTGGCGGCTCAGCATGGAGGTGCTGGCCATGGGGGACCACTTGCCGGAGGTGCGCGAGCATCTGGCGCGAGCCCAGCGGGAGGGGGCGCGCGGGATCGTGACGCTGTTCATGGGTGGCCGGGACGAGGACGTCCCGGACTCGGCCGCGGACACCCTCGGCCGCTTCTACCTCACCCTCCTGCTGGGCCTGGTCGCCCAGTGGACCTTCGATCCCGAGAACGCCCCCGACGCGGAGGCCCTCACCGAAGGGCTCCGCCTGGTGATGGAGGCGGCGGCGGAGCCCGGGGCGGGCGGCGTCCAGGCCCTGGGCCGGACCGTCGTGCCGCCCGCCTAGGCCTTCGGCCGGACCGTCGTGCGCCCGCCTAGGCCTTCGGCCAGACCGTCATGTCCGCGGTGACGAAGCTGGCGTCGTGGTCCCCGAGCGCGGTCGACTTCACCTGGATCACCAGCAGGGCGATGTCTCCGGAGGGGTGCTTGACGCAGAACTCGCTGCCGGCCGCCGCGCCGGAGAGCGTGAAGCTGTGGCTCTTGGCACCGGACAGGGCGATACGGCACGTCTCCAGGGTGGCTCCGGGGTCGGCGTACATCATCGTGATCACGCTCTTGTCGCTCTCCAGCGCGCAGAGGATCTCCTCACAGGCGAGCCGGACGTCGCCCTTGCGGTCCTCGCGGGTCTCCCCGCTCCGGATGTCGACGGAGCTGGTCTGCGACAGGAACTGCATGGGGTAGGCGGTGGGTTGCGGGTCCCGGGGTGTGGTCGGGGAGGAGTCCGTCGTCCCGGACGTCCGTTCGCCGTCGGTCCCTCCGTCCGCCGTCCCCGAGTCCCCCTCTGATCCTGTCCCCGAGCCCGCGGCGGAGTGCGACGGGGACGCCGACGACCGTGCGGACGGGTCGCCGCCGGACGTCGAGGAGGAGGCCGTCTCCCGGGTGCGGTACCGGTCCACGCCCTCCTTGAGCGTCCAGCCCAGGCCGGTGAGCAGCAGCGCGCCGCCCAGCACGGCCACGGCCGTGATCAGCGCGGTACGCCGTCGCCGGGCGCGTCGCTGCTCCGGCCGTTCCGGCGTCGCGGGCCCGTTCGGCCCCATCGCCCTCATCGGGCCGTACGGGCTCATCGGCCCGTGCGGCACCATCGGGCCGGTCAGCACTATCGGCCCGTTCGGCACCATCGGCCCGAGCGGTGCCAGTGGCCCGTGCGGACCCATCGGTCGAGTCGGCGTCGGTTGCGGTATCGGGTGGGGGACGGTGGCCTGGTGGGCCGTCGGCGGGGGCGGGGGCGGGACCTCCGGTCCGGTGACCTCCCGCCAGACGGCCGGTCCGCCGCCCGCGCCGGCGTCCCCGCCCAGCCGGTCGCGGCACCACTCGACGACCTCCGCCGGAGTGGGCCGCCGCGCCGGATCGAGGGCGAGACATCGGGCCATCATCGGGCGGAGCGGCTCGGGCAGCAGGGACAGGTCGGGCTCCGAGTGCACGATCCGGTACAGCACGCTGACCGACGGCCCGTCGCCGTACAGCGGCTCGCCCAGGGCCGCGAACGCCGCCGTCTGGCCCAGCGCGAACACGTCGGTCGCCGTCGTGACATCGCCCCCGGTCGCCTGCTCGGGCGCCATGAACTGGGGGGTGCCGACCGCGGTGCCGGTGGCGGTGTGCGAGGTGAGGTCGGCGGCCACCGAGATACCGAAGTCGATCACCCGGGGCCCGTCGGCGGCCAGCAGCACGTTCGACGGCTTCAGATCGCGGTGCACGATCCCCTCGTCGTGGATGGCCTGGAGCGCCTCCGCCACCCCCGCCATCAGCCACAGCACGGCGGGCACCGGCAGCGGCCCGCGCCGGCCGACGGCCTCCGCCAGGGACGGGCCGGGCACATAGAGCGTGGCCAGCCAGGGCGGTACGTCGTCCGCGTCGGCGTCGATCAGCTCGGCGGTGTACGCGCCCCGCACCCGCCGGGCCGCCTTGATCTCCCGGCCGAACCGCCGCCGGAACGCCGGGTCGTCGGCCAGCTCCGGGCGGACCACCTTGATGGCCACCGGTCTGCCGCCCTGTGTGTGCGACAGATAGACCCTGCCCATGCCACCCGCCCCGAGCCGGGCGGCGAGACGGTAGCCCGCCACCTGTGGCGGATCGTCCGCCTGGAGCGGCCGGAACACCTCGGTCGCGTCGTTCAACTGCGCACGTCCCCCTGATCCCCTGATCCCCCATGCGCCGGTCCGATGATCCGGCCGACGGAAGCAGCCTAAGGGTTGTTGTGGGCATGCTGTTTCGAGTTGCGGACCTACGGCGTCGTCGTGAGCCGAGCCCCCTTGAGCGCCATGTGCAGCAGCAGCCGGTCCTCGCCCTCCGTGAGGTGCAGGCCCGTGAGCTGTTCGACGCGGGAGAGGCGGTAGTAGAGGGTCTGCCGGTGGATGCCCAACTCGGCGGCGGTGCGGCCCGCCTGCCCCGCGTGGTCGAGGAACGCCTCGGCGGTACGGGCGAGTTCGCGGTGGGCCGGGGTGAGGAGGAGACGTACGGAGGGGTCCTGGGGGATGCCGGGCGGCAGCGCGGTCAGGAGGCGGTACGGGCCGATCGAGCGCCACTCGGCGATCGGGCCGAGCCTCGGCTCCGCCAGCGCGGCGCGCGCCGCCGCCGAGGCCTCCCGCCAGTCGGTGCCCAGCGCGGCCAGGCCCGTGCGGGCGTCCGAGACACCGGCCGCCGCGTGCGCGCCCGCGCGCTCCAGCAGTCGTGCGGCGGCCGTGAGTGCCGGGGCGGGTACGTCCGCCGAGCGCAGCCGCACCAGCAGGGCCAGGCCCTGGCCCGCCGTGCCCCACGGCACCGTGCACAGCGCGGTCGCCCCCGGCACCGTACGGAAGGACGGGGCGTCGTCCGGATCGGCGGACGGCCAGGGGGCCACGCACACCATCGTGTGGACGCCGTCGCCGCGCGGGCCGAGGGCGGCGCGCAGCTCTGCCACCGCCATGTCGCGCTCCCAGTCGCGCGCGGTGGTGAGCACCGCGCGCAGCTCCCGGGTGAGGTCCGCCCCGGCCTGGGCCTCGTCCGCGAGGAGGGCGCCGATCCGGGAGGCGACGGCCATGGCGGCGGTCAGCTGGGCGTCGGTCGGGCCCGGATCGTCGTCCAGGAGCCAGACGTACCCGAGGACGACACCCCGATGGCGTACCGGGAGGCAGACACGGCCCCGGAGCACTCCGGCCTCCGGGGTCGGCGGGATACGGACCGGGCCCGTCGCCCGGGTGATGCCGAAGCCCTCGAACCACTCCCGTACCGCCGTCGTCGAGCGGCGGGTGAGGATCGAGCGGGTGCGGACCGGGTCCAGGGCCGACGGGTCGAGGTCGCCCTCGCTGTCGTACGCGCCGAACGCGATCAGCTCGAAGTCGCGGTTCTCCAGCGTCGCGGGGGCGCCGAGCAGCCCGGAGATCTCGTCGACGAGGTCCTGGTAGCCACCCATGGGGTGGGGCGATGAGGTTTCCGGGGTCACCCGGGCATTGTCGCGTATTTCCCAGGAGCCTTCATACATCTGTCTGAGATCTGCGGCACGGATACGTGACAGCTGTCGATGGCCGGCGATGCGGGGGATCCTTAGGTTTCACGGTGGTTCTATCTGCTGGTTTGTGGAGGTGCCCCGTGCTGGGTCCCGTGATTCTCGCCGCGTCGCGCAGCGACCGGATGCGACGCCTGATCTCGGCGGCGCCCGTGACCAAGCAGGTCGTCGACCGCTTCATCCCCGGTGAACGGGTCGACGACATCGTCCCGGTCGTCCGGGATCTCACCGGCAAGGGCCTCGAGGTCACGCTGGACGTCGTCGGCGAGGACATCACCCGCCCGGAGCAGGCCGCCGCAGCCCGCGACGCCTATCTGGAGCTGATCGACCGGCTGAAGGAACTGGAGCTGGGCGACCGCGCCGAGATGTCGGTCAAGCTCTCCCTCTTCGGCCAGTCCCTCCCGTCGCCCACCACCACCCTCGGCCGAGGGCCCTCCGGGCCCGCCCCTGCATTTCCCGGCGGCCATGAGCTGGCCCTCGCCAATGTCCGGCCGGTCGTCGAGGCCGCCGCCGCGATCGGGACGACGGTCACGCTCGACGCCGAGGACCACACCACCCTCGACTCGATGTTCGCCATCCACGACGCACTGCGGCGGGACTTCCCGGAGACCGGCTGTGTCATCCAGGCCTATCTGTTCCGCACCGAGGCCGACGCCCGCCGCCTCGCCGAGAACGGCAGCCGGGTGCGGCTGGTCAAGGGCGCCTACAAGGAGCCCGCCGCCGTCGCCTTCCAGCAGAAGGCCGAGATCGACAAGGCGTACGTCCGCGTCCTGAGGATCCTGATGGACGGGGAGGGGTACCCGATGATCGGGTCCCACGACCCGCGCCTCATCTCCATCGCCCAGGAACTCGCCCGCCGGGCCGGGCGCAAGCTCGACGAGTACGAGTTCCAGATGCTGTACGGCATCCGCGGCGACGAACATCTGCGGCTCGCCGCCGAGGGCCACCGGATGCGGGTCTACACCGCGTACGGCACCGACTGGTACGGCTATTTCATGCGCCGCCTCGCGGAGAAGCCGGCGAACCTGCGCTTCTTCGCCCGCTCGATGGTCAGCAAGGGCTGAGCCGACACCACCCCCTGACGACACCACCCCCTGACGACACCGCCCGCTCACGACACCGCTCACGTCAAGGAGACATGGAAACCATGGACGCTGTGACCCAGGTCCCCACCCCCGTCAACGAGCCGGTGCACGGCTATGCCCCCGGCTCGCCCGAGCGCGCCCGGCTGGAGGCCAAGCTGAAGGAGCTGGCCGAGAACCCGGTCGATCTGCCGATGACCATCGGCGGGGAGAAGCGGATGGGCGGCGGCGACCGCTTCGACGTCGTACAGCCGCACAACCACAAGGCCCGCCTCGGCACCTACGGCAACGCCACCCGGCAGGACGCCCAGGACGCCATCGACGCGGCCCTCGCCGCCGCGCCCGCCTGGCGCGCGATGTCCTTCGACGACCGCGCCGCGATCATCCTGCGCGCCGCCGAACTCCTCGCCGGGCCCTGGCGCGAGACGCTCGCCGCCTCCACCATGCTCGGCCAGTCGAAGACCGCCCAGCAGGCCGAGATCGACTGTCCCTGCGAGCTGGTCGACTTCTGGCGCTTCAACGTCAAGTACGCCCGTGACCTGCTCGCCGAGCAGCCCCCGGCGAACTCCCCGGGCGTCTGGAACCGCCTCGACCACCGCCCCCTCGAAGGATTCGTCTACGCGATCACGCCCTTCAACTTCAGCGCCATCGCGGGCAATCTGCCGACCGCCCCGGCCCTCATGGGCAATGTGGTCGTCTGGAAGCCCTCGCCCACCCAGACGCACGCCGCCGTGCTGCTGATGCGGCTGCTGGAGGAGGCCGGGCTGCCCAAGGGCGTCATCAACCTCGTCACCGGCGACGGCATCGAGGTCTCCGAGGTGGCCCTCGAACACCGTGATCTCGCCGGCATCCACTTCACCGGCTCGACCAAGACCTTCCAGTACCTGTGGAAGACGGTCGGCGCGAACATCGAGAAGTACCGCTCCTACCCGCGGTTGGTCGGGGAGACCGGCGGCAAGGACTTCGTGGTCGCCCACCCGAGCGCCGACCGCGCCGTGCTCAAGACCGCCCTCACCCGGGGTGCCTTCGAGTACCAGGGGCAGAAGTGCAGCGCGACCTCCCGGGCGTACATCCCGGCGTCGATCTGGAACTCCGGCTTCAAGGAGGAGTTCGCGGCGGAGGTCGACTATCTGACCATGGGCGATGTCACCGACCTGGCGAACTTCGTCGGCGCCGTCATCGACGAACGCTCCTTCGCCAAGAACAAGGCAGCCATCGACCGTGCCAAGGCCGACCCGACCTGCACGATCGTCGCGGGCGGCTCCTACGACGACTCGGTGGGCTACTTCGTCCGCCCGACCGTCGTCGAGTGCACCGACCCGGCCAACGAGGTCTTCACCACCGAGTACTTCGGCCCGTTCCTCGCCGTGCACGTCTACGAGGACGACCGGTACGAGGAGATGCTGACCCAGATGGAGTCGGTGTCGGCCTACGCGCTGACCGGCTCCGTCATCTCGGGCGACCGGGCGGCGGCGGCGCACACGATGGAGAAGCTGCGCTACGCGGCCGGCAACTTCTACATCAACGACAAGTCCACCGGGGCGGTCGTCGGGCAGCAGCCGTTCGGCGGGGGCCGCGCCTCCGGCACCAACGACAAGGCCGGGGCCCCGCAGAACCTGATGCGCTGGACCCTGACCCGGGCCATCAAGGAGACCCTGGTCGCGCCGACGGACTACACGTACCCGCACATGGGCTGACATCGGCCACCGACAGCGGCGCCCGGCTCCTCCACCAGGGAGGTGCCGGGCGCCGCCATGTCCGACGAGATCATGGAAGCCGCAGGTCAACACGGTGTGACCCAACCCACCGTCTCAGATAGTAGGAAGTCCGACTACTTGTAGAGACAGACGCGCGCCCCTCACCTAGCTTTGTAGGAGCCGAACGTCTCGCTCGATCCAGCGAATGGCGGTCGTGAGCCGGAGCCCGAGGCAGGCAACCCCTGCGGCCCCGCTCCCCGCCCCACCCGGCGTCTCGTACACCTCCCGTTTCCGTACTCCGCAATGCCTCGAAGGAGTCGATTCCCCATGGCCGAGACGACCGTCCGCCGCCGAGTCCGTCACGTTTCGCGGACCACCGAGTCCGACCGCAAGAACGCTGCCGCCGCCCTCCAGCGCGCCCTCGACCGCAGGGACAACGGCGGTTCGACCGGGCACTGAGCGCCCCCACCAGCCGGGAGCCGCACCCGTTCGCGGTGCGGCGCGGCCGTGGGAGGACGACTCACGCGCCGCGCCGTACTCCGAAGCGGACTCAGCCGCCGCGCCGTACCTCGAAGTGGTCGATGCGCTCGCCGTCCTGGGCCAGTGCCGACACCTTCAGGGCCGGCCGCGCGCCGCTCTCCGCCTCGACCGAGAGCAGCGAGAAGCCCCGGTAGCGCACCCGCGACCACTCCACCGTCTCCGCCTTCGACCTGCGCGACCTGGTCCACTCGAAGGTCTCGACGGCCTCGTGGCGGGTGACGTGCCCCTCGTAGCTCTCCTTCACGCCGGACGGGAAGCCGTACAGATCGCGCCCGCCGCCGCCCGCCGTCACATACACGATCCCGTCCCGGGTCGGGTCGGTCGACGCGCCGATGGGGACCGCCCTGCCGACCGCGCCGTCCTTGACCGCGTCGGTCCGCTCGTAGACATGGTTGTGGCCGTTGATCACCAGATCCACCTGGTGCTTGGTGAACAGCGGCAGCCAGGTGTCGCGGATACCGCCGTCGGAGGCGTGCGCGGACGTCGAGTAGGCGCAGTGGTGGAAGAAGACGACGACGAAATCGACGCCCTTCGCCGCCCGCAGCTCACCCAGCTTCCTGTCCAGCCACTCGGTCTGCCGGCCGCCGGAGTAACCGAAGTTGGCGGGGATCTCGTACGACACGTCGTTCGCGTCCAGCGCCACGAAGCCGACGTTGCCGTAGGTGAACGCGTACACCCCCGGGGACGAGCGCGGGTCGAAGCCGTTGTCCGGGAGGGACCAGCGGGCGACCTGGCCGCCGTAGCCGTCCGGTGAGTACCAGGCCTCCATGTCGTGGTTGCCGGTCGTCACCATCCAGGGCACGGACCGGGCCACCGACTCGTTCTGCTTGAGGAACAGATCCCAGAACGCGGGGTCGTAGCCGTCCGACTCCACCCCCTTGCCGTTGCCGTTCGCGTAGCAGATGTCCCCGGCGTGCAGATGGAACGCGGGCTTCTGGCGGACGATCAGATTGTCGTTGGCCGCCGCGGCCTTGCCGACGCCCTGGTCGCCGAACGCGGTGAACACGAACTTCTCGGGCGAGGCGGGCGCGGTGCGGAAGGTGCTGATCGTGGAGCGGTGGGCCGGGGCGGCCGGGTCGAAGCCCTCGTGGCCGACGCCGTAGTAGTACGTCGTGCCGGGGCGCAGCCCGTCCAGGGCCGCGTGCAGGTAGTACTGGTCCAGCTCCAGGCGTACGCCGTCGACGCCCGGTGTGTGCAGGTCGCGGACCTCGGCGTCGATCTTCCGGCTCAGCTCGTCCGGCTTCGGCCCCACCCGGATGTACGGCTTCCGCACCGCGAGCGGCACCTGCCAGGAGATCCGCATCTCCGTCCTCGGGTCGGCTCCGAAGGCCAGATGGCGGCCGAAGGGGGTGACGGCGGCGCCGGGCAGCTTGGAGGTGGCGGGCGACGGGGACGAGGACGCCGAGGTCGTCGCGTTGGGCGAGGCCGACGAACCGGAACCGCCGCAGCCGGTCAGCAGTCCGCCCGCCGCGAGCGAGCCGGCCGTCACCAGGGTGCGGCGCCGGGTCAGCTTCGTCCGCAGGTACTCGTGCTGCTCGGCCATGCTCATCCGGCGCGCGAGCTGCGGCGGGATGCCGAAGTCGGGTACGGGGGGTCCGGGGGGTGTCCCCCTGGAAAGCAGGGTCATGTCGACGAAGTTCCCAGCGAATCCCAACACCCGCCCCCCGTACGGGTGAACGCGGGGTGACGTGTGGGCACCGTCACCTTCCGGCCACCCCCTCGTGCGTCCGTATCGCGGACACGTCATGTCATCCCCTGGGACAAGGAGTACGGTGCCGTCATGTCTCGCAGCCTCAATCTCGCAGTGATCCCCGGTGACGGCATCGGTCAGGAAGTCGTGGCCCAGGGACTCAAGGTCCTCTCCGCCGTCCTTCCGCAGGATGTGAAGCTGGAGACCAAGGAGTACGACTTCGGCGCCAAGCGCTACCACGCGACGGGTGAGACCCTCACCGACGCCGACCTCGACGCGCTGAAGCGGCACGACGCGATCCTGCTGGGCGCCATCGGCGACCCGAGCGTCCCCTCCGGGGTCCTGGAGCGCGGCTTCCTGCTCAAGCTCCGCTTCGCCTTCGACCACCACGTCAACCTGCGTCCGTCGAAGCTGCTCCCCGGTGTCGCCACCCCGCTCGCCGGTCAGCCCGAGATCGACTTCGTCGTGGTCCGCGAGGGCACCGAGGGCCCGTACACGGGCAACGGCGGCACCATCAGGAAGGGCACCGAGCACGAGGTCGCCACCGAGGTCTCCGTGAACACGGCCTTCGGTGTCGAGCGCGTGGTCCGCGACGCCTTCGCCCGCGCCCAGGCCCGCCCGCGCAAGAAGCTCACCCTCGTCCACAAGAACAATGTGCTGGCCTTCGCCGGTCACCTGTGGACGAACATCTTCAACAAGGTGGCCGAGGAGTTCCCCGAGGTCACCACCGACTACATCCACGTCGACGCGGCCACCATCTACCTGGTGACCGACCCGGCCCGGTTCGACGTGATCGTCACCGACAACCTCTTCGGCGACATCATCACCGACCTCGCCGCCGCCGTCTCCGGCGGTATCGGCGTCGCGGCCTCCGGCAACATCAACCCGTCCGGAGAGTTCCCGTCCATGTTCGAGCCGGTGCACGGCTCGGCCCCGGACATCGCCGGCCAGGCCAAGGCCGACCCCTCCGCCACGGTCCTGTCCGTCGCCCTGCTCCTGCGCCACCTCGGCTACGAGGCCGAGGCCGTGCGCATCGAGGAGGCCGTCTCCGCCGACCTCGCGGAGCGTGTCGGCAAGCCCGCCCGTTCGACGGACGAGATCGGCGACGCCCTCGCCGTACGAGTAGCCGGCTGACCTGCCGCGCTCACTCGAATTCTCCGAATTCCTCCGAAGCCGCCGGGTCGCACCTGCACCCGGCGGCTTTCGTATGTCCCCGCCGGGTGTCACCATCATCCCTGGGTCGTATTCACACCGTTTTCACGCCGTTTTCGTCCGCCGACTCCGCTTGCGATAATCGAACGCGGAGCCGCCGAATGAGGCAGTGCTCGGGCGTCCTAGCACTCGCCACCGGCGGTGCGGATGTGCACGCGGCCCGTCACACACAACCGGTGAAGGACAACCACTCATGACGACCACGATCGAGCTCAAGCCCTCCGCGAGTCCGCTCTCCGACGCCGAGCGCGACGCGGTCCTGGCCAACCCCGGCTTCGGCCGCCACTTCACCGACCACATGGTCGTCATCAAGTGGACCGAGGGCCGCGGCTGGCACGACGGCCAGCTCGTTCCGTACGCGCCGCTCTCCCTGGACCCGGCCACCATGGTCCTGCACTACGCGCAGGAGATCTTCGAGGGTCTGAAGGCCTACCGGCAGCCGGACGGGTCGGTCGCCACCTTCCGCCCGGAGAAGAACGCGGCCCGCTTCCAGGCCTCCGCCCGCCGGCTCGGCATGCCGGAACTGCCGGTCGAGACGTTCATCGAGGCCTGTGACGCGCTGGTGCGCCAGGACCAGGCCTGGGTCCCGGCCCACGGCGGCGAGGAATCCCT
Organism: Streptomyces phaeolivaceus; assembly: GCF_009184865.1. Lineage (NCBI taxonomy): Bacteria > Bacillati > Actinomycetota > Actinomycetes > Kitasatosporales > Streptomycetaceae > Streptomyces > Streptomyces phaeolivaceus. Next base: position 7,590,488 of record NZ_CP045096.1, read on the forward strand.
CTATCTGCGGCCCTTCATGATCGCCACCGAGGTCGGCCTGGGCGTCAAGCCGGCCGGCGAGTACCTCTTCCTGGTCATCGCCTCCCCGGCCGGCGCCTACTTCCCCGGTGGCGTGAAGCCCGTCTCCATCTGGGTCTCCGAGGACCACGTCCGCGCGGTCCCCGGCGGCATGGGCGACGCCAAGACCGGCGGCAACTACGCGGCCTCCCTGCTCGCCCAGGCCGAGGCGGCGGCCGAGGGCTGCGCTCAGGTCTGCTACCTCGACGCGGTCGAGCGCAAGTGGGTCGAGGAGCTGGGCGGCATGAACCTGTACTTCGTGTACGGCGACCGCATCGTCACCCCCTCCCTCACCGGCTCCATCCTGGAGGGCGTCACCCGCGACTCCCTGCTCAGCGTCGCCGCCGACCTCGGCCACACCGCCGAGGAGGGCCGGATCTCCATCGACCAGTGGCAGGCCGACTCCGAGAGCGGCGCCCTCACCGAGGTCTTCGCCTGCGGTACGGCCGCCGTCATCACCCCCGTCGGCACGGTCAAGCGCACCGGCGCCGCCTGGCAGCAGTCCGGCGGCGAGCCCGGCCCGGTCACCCTCAAGCTCCGCGAGGCGCTGCTGAACATCCAGCGCGGCACGGTCGAGGACAAGCACGGCTGGATGCACGAGCTGGGCTGACGCCGGCCGTACCTCCCCCTCGGCAGGGCCGCCGCGGACATCTCGTCCGCGGCGGCCCTGCCGCGTTCTGGCCCCCTTCCATTAGAGCGTTGCTCAATCGAGAGTCGCCTTCCTGCTTCGCGTTCTTCCTCGCGTGGGCCCCTCCTGTTTGGAGTGATGTTCTAAACCGAGGGAGTGAGGAGGTGCCGGACCCGGCAGCCGAGGACGGACGTCCGGCGTCAGGTAGAAACGTACCGATGACCACGCCACCGCCACCGCCCCCGTCGCCGCCCTCACCCGCGTCCTCGCCACGCCTCACGCCCCCCACGGCGGCCCGGCGCCGCAACACCGCCCCGCCCCGCGAGGACGTCCTCGCCGCCGCCATGCGCATGATCGCCGAACGGGGCCCGGAGAAGCTGACCATGGCGGCGCTCGGCCGTGCGGTCGGCATGAGCAGCGGCCATCTCCTCTACTACTTCCACTCCAAGCACGAACTGCTGCTGCGGACCCTGGAGTGGAGCGAGGACCGGCTCGGCGCGGAACGCGCCCGGCTGCTCACCCGGACGGGCACCGCCCGCGAACGGCTGGAAGCGTATGTGGACCTGTACGTCCCGGACGGCCACCGCGACCCGCACTGGACGCTCTGGCTGGAGGTCTGGAACCGCTCGCAGAACGCCGCCGACGACGCCCGCGACCGGCAGGCCGCCATCGAGGGAGCCCGGCACCGCGACCTGGTGGCGCTGCTCGCGGAGGGGGTGTCGAAGGAGGAGTTCCGCGCGGTGGACCCGGACCGGTTCGCCGCCCGGCTGCGGGCCCTGCTCGACGGCTTCTCCATCCATGTGGCCATCGGCCTGCGCGGGACGGACCGTGACCAGATCCTGTCCCACGTACGGGAGTTCCTCGACGAGTCACTGGGCCGACAGCGCCGGTCGTGACACTCGCGGACCCGCGATCGACCGCCCGGTGATCACGGACGGCCACGGGATGATCAGCGCGCTGTTCGCATCCTGAGACGGACGGTGAGCGCGGGGACGGATTGTGCCAGACTGCCCCCGTGCTCTCGTTCGCCACGATTATTGGCAGCAGGCGCGCCGGTCCGCAGTGACCGTCACGTACGACCAGGTACGGGCGGCCATCGTCGTCTTCGACCCGCGCGCAGACCTCTCGCACCCGCGAGGGGTTTTTCGCTTTTCTGGCCCACCTTCAGCCGGGAGCGCAGCGTGAGGGACCATTGGGGGCGGTGGAGCCGGTCATTCCGGTACAGACCGAGATCCAGCGGGATCCAACAGCAGGAGCCTTGACACCATGACGGAAACCAGCGAGCCGGACGACTCGTTCCACGTCTTCGACACCACCCTGCGCGACGGCGCCCAGCGTGAGGGCATCAACCTCACGGTCGCGGACAAGCTGGCCATCGCACGGCACCTGGACGACTTCGGCGTCGGCTTCATCGAGGGCGGCTGGCCGGGCGCGAACCCGCGCGACACCGAGTTCTTCGCCCGCGCGCGGAGCGAGATCGACTTCAAACACGCCCAGCTGGTCGCGTTCGGCGCCACCCGCCGCGCGAACGGCAAGGCGAGCGAGGACCCCCAGGTCAAGGCCCTGCTCGACTCCGGCGCCTCGGTGATCACCCTGGTCGCCAAGTCCCATGACCGCCATGTGGAGCTGGCCCTGCGCACCACCCTGGACGAGAACCTGGAGATGGTCCGCGACACCGTCTCCTACCTCCGCTCCCAGGACCGCCGGGTCTTCGTCGACTGCGAGCACTTCTTCGACGGCTACCGCGCCGACCCCGCGTACGCCAAGGCCGTCGTACGGGCCGCCGCCGAGGCCGGCGCCGATGTCGTCATCCTCTGCGACACCAACGGCGGCATGCTCCCCGCCCAGGTCCAGGCCGTCGTGGCCACCGTGCTGGCCGACACGGGCGCCCGCCTCGGCATCCACGCCCAGGACGACACCGGCTGCGCGGTCGCCAACACCCTGGCCGCCGTCGACGCGGGCGCGACCCACGTCCAGTGCACCGCCAACGGCTACGGCGAGCGCGTCGGCAACTCCAACCTCTTCCCGGTCGTCGCCGCCCTGGAGCTGAAGTACGGCAAGAAGGTCCTCCCCGAGGGCGCGCTGCGCGAGATGACCCGTATCTCGCACGCGATCGCCGAGGTCGTCAACCTCACCCCCTCCACCCACCAGCCGTACGTCGGTGTCTCCGCCTTCGCGCACAAGGCGGGTCTGCACGCCTCCGCGATCAAGGTCGACCCGGATCTGTACCAGCACATCGATCCCGAGCAGGTCGGCAACACCATGCGGATGCTGGTCTCCGACATGGCGGGCCGCGCCTCCATCGAGCTGAAGGGCAAGGAGCTGGGCGTCGACCTCGGCGGCGACCGCGAGCTGGTCGGCCGGGTCGTCGAGCGGGTCAAGGAGCGCGAGCTGAAGGGCTACACGTACGAGGCCGCCGACGCCAGCTTCGAGATCCTGCTGCGCGACGAGGTCGCGGGCAAGCCGCAGCGGTACTTCCGTACGGAGTCCTGGCGGGCCATCGTCGAGGACCGCCCCGACGGCAGCCACGCCAACGAGGCCACGGTCAAGCTGTGGGCCAAGAGCGAACGCCTCGTCGCCACGGCGGAGGGCAACGGCCCGGTCAACGCGCTCGACCGCGCCCTGCGGGTCGCCCTGGAGAAGATCTACCCCCAGCTCGCCAAGCTGGAGCTGGTCGACTACAAGGTCCGCATCCTGGAGGGCAAGCACGGCACCAACTCCACGACCCGTGTGCTGATCTCCACGACGGACGGCACGGGCGAGTGGTCCACGGTGGGCGTCGCCGACAACGTGATCGCCGCGTCGTGGCAGGCACTGGAGGACGCGTACACGTACGGGCTGCTGCGGGCGGGCGTGGAACCGGAGTAGCGCTCCGCGGGATTGGCCGGGGGGTGCGTTGTCGGCCGCCGGTCCGGTGGGGGCTGGTCGCGCGGTTCCCCGCGCCCCTGAAAAAGCAGGGGCCGCGCCCCATGCTTTTTCGGCCCGAAAGGGCCGCGGGCCCGTCAGGGCCTGCGGCCCTTTCAGGGGCGCGGGGAACCGCGCGAGAAGCCCCACTCACCCGCACCCGACAACGCACCCCTCACCGCCCCCTCAACACGCCCCCTCCGCGAGCTCCTCGAACTCCGCCGCACTCATCGCCCGGTCGTCCGCCCACACCTGCCCGGACTCCAGCCGCCCCAGATCCCCCGTGGTGAAGGAGACCGCCCCGTTCGCGTAGTCGTCGGTCTGGCCGTAGAGGACGAACCGGTACGTGTGCCCCGATACGAGCCGCTGCTCCCCCCTGGCCTCGGCCTCCCAGAAGTCCGGTGGTGAGAAGAGCGGGAACTCCTCGTCGCCCGACCACTCACCGTCCGCCGTCCAGACCGTCGTGTCCGTCTCGTCGTCGCTCGGTTCGTCCTCGTGGGAACCGGGCCGGCCGGAGAGCGTCGGATCCTCGTAGGGGTCGTCGTCGCACGGCCGTACCAGCACCCGGGTCGCCCCCTCCGCGTCGACCGTCACCGCCGCCAGCGGCAGATCCTCCGCCGAGCAGCCGCTCAACAGCGCCACCCCGGCCACCGAACCCACCACCGCGAGAACCCTGCGCAGCATTCCGCTCACCCCCGTTCCACCACCCCGTCGCACTGCGTGACCCACCCCTATCGAACGTTTGTACAGCCGTCGAGGTCCCCACCCAAGTCGACGGTCGACTCCTATCAAGTCACGAAAGGAAAACGGGAGTTGGGCGGTGGCTGGCGGCGTGCCGGACGACGGGACGCCCCGCTTCACCGCTCAGTCATTGATCGGATCGTCCGTTTTGGCGGCGATCGAGGTAGCTTCGAAGATATGAAAGGCGTACCGAGTCGACGTCGTCTCCTCCTCCGCCTGCTGATCGCGCCGCTCGCCGCGGCGACCCTGGCGGTGCTGTCGGTCGGTGCGCCCGGCGCGCACGCGGCCACCGATCTCTCGACGGTGGCCGAGGCCCTGCGCGAGAGCCCTGTCTATGTCGCCCCGGGCGCCTCCGACCTGCTCTCCTCGGCGGACGCCGAGGCCCTCGCCGACAAGATCGAGGACGCCGACGAGCCGATCTTCGTGGCGGTCCTCCCGGCCGACCAGCCGACCGCGAACCTCTTCCAGAACCTGCGCACGGAGACGGGCATCACCGGTCTCTACGCCGTCCGCCTCGGCGACCGCTTCGACGCCCGCGCCGACAGCGGGGTGCTGAGCCAGCAGGCCGTGCGGAACCTGGTCACCTCGGTCCAGGGCGCCGGCGACCCGAAGGCCCAGCTCAACGACTTCGTGGACGACGCCCTGCGCGGCAACCCGGGCGGCACGGCCCCGTCGAGCTGGAGCGGCGGCGCCGACACGGGCGTGGACACCGGCGCCCTGGCGGTCGCGGGCGCCGTCGTGGTCGCGGGCGGTGCGGGCGCGTACGCGCTGGTCCGCCGCAGCCGCCGCAAGAAGGAGGAGGAACGCCGCGAGGCGCTGGCCAAGCTCGCCGTGGTCGTGGACGAGGACATCACGGCCTTCGGCGAGGAACTGGACCGGCTGGACTTCCACCCGGCCGAGGCGGGCGCCGACGACGCGATGCGCGCCGACTACGAGCGCGCCCTGGACGCGTACGAGAAGGCCAAGTCCCTCATGGCGGCGGCCACCCGCCCCGAGGAGGTCCGCGCGGTCACCCGGACCCTGGAGGACGGCCGCTTCTCCCTCACCCAGCTCGCGGCCCGCAGACAGGGCCTCCCCCTCCCCGAACGCCGCGCCCCCTGCTTCTTCGACCCCCGCCACGGCCCCTCCGCCGCGGACGTCCTGTGGACCCCGGGCACCGGCACCGAACGCGAGGTCCCGGTCTGCGCCGCCGACCGGGCCCGGCTCGCCGACGGCCAGGACCCCATGATCCGCGAGGTGGAGACGGCCTCCGGCGGACGCCGGCCCTACTGGGACGCGGGCCCCGCCTACGGCCCCTGGGCGGGCGGCTACTACGGCGGCGCCCTCCTCCCCGGCCTCCTCGTCGGCACCCTGCTCGGCAGCATGATGGCCACCCCGTCCTACGCGGCCATGTACGGCTCCGGCTACGGCGACTTCGGCGCGGGCTCCGGCTACGGGGGCGGCGACGTCTCGGGCGGCGACTTCAACTCGGACGACTTCGGCGGCGGCTTCGGCGGCGGAGACTTCGGCGGTGGCGGGGACTTCAGCGGCGGCTTCTGAGCACCGGCACCGGCCCCGGCTCCGACCCTGTCCCTGTCCCTGTCCCTGTCCCTGTCCCTGTCCCCGGCACCGTCCCCGACGCCGGCCCGCCCTGCCATGGCAACGCGCACGCGCACGCGCACGGGCCCGGCGCGGTGAGCCGCCGGGCCCGTGGACGTCGTACGGGAGTTGACGCGTGAGCCGGTTCAGAGAGTGGCCGCACCCGCCGCGATCTGGGACGCGAAGGTGGACACCTCGGTGTAGACACCGGGCGCGTTGGGCCGGGCGCAGCCTATGCCCCAGCTGACGATGCCGACCTGGACCCACTCGCCCGCGTTGTCCCGGCGGAACATCGGACCGCCGGAGTCACCCTGGCAGGTGTCGACGCCACCGGCCGTGAGCCCGGCGCAGATCTCCTCGCTCGCGATGAGACCGCTGTAGCCGCTGTACGAACGACAGGTCGCGTCGCTCACGAACGGCACGGTCGCCTTGAGCAGATACCGCTGCTGGGCGCCGCCCTCGGTGGCCGCGCCCCAGCCGGCGACCGTGAAGGTGCCGGTGTTGTACGCGGTGGTCGTGGCGATCTTCAGCGTCGGGAGGTTGATGGGGGAGGCGAGCTTGATGAGCGCCCAGTCCTTGCCGTCGCCGTTGTAGCCGGGGGCCCGGTACACCTTGGTCGAGCGGACCTGGACCCGGCCGCTGGTGTTCTGCAGGTCCACGACACCGGCGGTGGCCGTGATGCTGGTGTTGTTGCCGGTCGCGCCGACACAGTGCGCGGCCGTGAGCACGATCTGCTGTGTGTACAGCGCGCCGCCACAGCCCATCGACAACCGGACCATGAACGGGAACTCGCCCTGCGCGGCCCGCGTTCCGCCGACCACCGGCGCCGGCGCGGCCTCGGCCGCCGACACGGGCTGCAGACTGGCGATCGCGAGCGCGGCGGCACCGACAACCGCGCATCTCTTCAGAGCGGTGATGAGTCGCTTCAACGTGATGCCTTCCGTGGGGGGTTGACATGCGATGACGTGTGCGATGACGCGTACTACCGAAGCGCAGATATGACGTAGGCATGCCAATCGGACGGCAGGAAATCGCCCTCGATGGCATGCCCAGGTCAATTTCTGTTGCAGGATTATGAGAACGCCGAAAGCTCCCACACAAGAGGCGTGAACCAGCCAGCCCGCGGCATGGCCATATAGGCCAGGAACCGTCCTGCCGCCTCGCTGCCGTGCGGAGCATGACCATCCCCGAGGGCTCCGAACCGCACGCGTTCCCCGACGCCGCCCACCTCGACGCCTTGTTGGCCGCCCACCCCGCACCGCCCTCCGGTGGTCTCTGGGTGAAGGTCGCCAAGAAGGGCGGCGGGGTGCGTTCGGTCACCGCGGGCGAGGTCAACGACGTCGCCCTCTGCCATGGCTGGATCACCGGCACGCGACGGCGCCTGGACGAGTCGTACTTCCCGCAGCGGATCACTCCGCGCCGGCCCGGCGGTGAGTGGTCGAGGGTGAACGTACGGCGCGTGGCGGAGCTGAGCGCCGCCGGACGCATGCGGCCCGGTGGTCTCGCGGAGGTGGCCGCGGCGCAGGCGGACGGGCGGTGGGCGGCGGCGTACGAGTCGCAGAAGGAGGCCGCCGTCCCCGAGGAACTCCGGGCCGCACTGGAGCGCAACCCCCGCGCGAAGGCCGCCTTCGACGGGCTCGGCAGGACGGAGCGCTACCTCGCCATGCTCGGGGTGCCGCGGGCGCGCACCCCACGAAGTCTGTCCGCCCAGGTGGCGGCGACGGTCAGGAGGCTGGAGGAGGACCGGGCGGACCGCTGAGGGATGCGGCGTACTCCACGCGCGCGTGCGGACATGCGAGCACCCGCCCTCCTGATACGGGGAGTCGGAGGGCGGGTGTGCTCAACGAGGCGCGGCGGAACGGCTCGGTGCCGCCGCCGGGCGGCTCACGCGTTGCGGATCGCCGAGATGTCGAAGCTCAGCTTGATCTTGTCGGACACCAGGACGCCGCCGGTCTCCAGGGCCGCGTTCCAGGTGAGGCCCCACTCGGAGCGCAGGATCTCCGCCTTGCCCTCGAAGCCGACGCGCTCGTTGCCGAAGGGGTCCTTGGCGGCGCCGTTGAACTCCAGGTCGATGGTGAGCGGCTTCGTCGTGCCGAGGATGGAGAGGTCACCGGTGATGCGGTAGTCGTCACCGCCGAGGGCCTCCACCTCGGTCGAGCGGAAGGTCATCGTCGGGAACTCCTCCGTCTTGAAGAAGTCCGCGCTCTTCAGGTGACCGTCGCGGTCGGCGTTGCCGGTGTCGATGCTCTCCATCGTGACGTCGAGGGAGGCGGTGGACCGGGACGGGTCCGAGCCGTCCAGGTGCAGGCTGCCGGTGAAGTCGAGGAAGCCGCCCTTGACGTTGGTGACCATGGCGTGGCGGGCCGTGAAGCCGATCGTGGTGTGGGACGCGTCGATCGTGTAGTCACCGGTCAGCGCCGCCAGCTCGGGGTTCACCGCGGCGGCGGTGGCGGTGTCGGTGGTCGTGGTGCTGCGGCCGAAGATGCCCATGGCGTGCTCCTTGAGTGATGTCATTCAATGTTCAACGAACTGAACACGGCCTACCGTAGACCTATTCCGTTCAAGTTTCAACCTTGTCGTTCCGGTGACCATTGTGTCACGCAGCGTTGATATCGCGTACCTCAGGTGATACACGGCATGGGCATGACCCCCACACGCCGCACCGTCCTGCTCCTCGCCGCCACCCTGGCGGCCTCGCCCCCGCCCGGCCCCACCGCGCACGCCCCCGACGGGCCTGCGGGCGAGCCCTCCCACGGGCCGGCCGACGGGCCCTCCGACGACGAGTACGACACCCTCCGCCGCCGCTGGACGGCCCTCGCGCTCGGCACCGGCTACGACCCCGCCACCGAGCCCTACGCCACCCGGCTGCGCGAGACCGGCGACCTCGCCCACGCGTTCCGCGCGGCCATGGCGCCCACCACCCGCTCCCTCTGGCCGGGCCACCCCTTCGACCCGCCCGCCGGGATCACCAAGAGCTACAGCCGCCTGTGGACGATGGCCCAGGCGTACGCACAGCCGGGCACCGGCGCCACCGGCGACCCCGCCCTCCTCGCGGACGTGGTGCGCGGCCTCGACCACCTCACCGCGACCGTCTACAACCCCTCCACCACCCGCTACGGCAACTGGTGGGAGTGGCAGATCGGCAGCCCCCGCCTCCTGCTGGACATCGTCACCGCCCTGCACGACGAACTGACGCCCGCGCGCCGCGCCGAGGCCTGCGCGGCGGTCGACCACTTCATCCCCGACGCCATGCTCCGCGACTACACCGGCACCTCAACCGGCGCCAACCGCGTCGACCTCTGCCGCTCCGTCGCCCTGCGCGGCATCCTCGGCCGCGCCCCCGACAAGATCGCCCTGGCCCGGGACGCCCTCTCACCCGTCTTCCCGTACGCCACCCGGGGCGACGGCCTGTACGCCGACGGCTCCTTCGTGCAGCACACCTGGGTCGCCTACTCGGGGACGTACGGGCAGGTCCTGCTCGACGGCCTCGGGCGGCTCTTCGCGCTGCTGGCCGGGTCGACCTGGGAGGTGACCGACCCGAACCGGCGGATCGTCCTGGACTCCGTGGAACGGGCGTACGCGCCGCTCATCCTCGACGGGCTGGTGATGGACAGCGTCAACGGCCGCGCCATCAGCCGGGGTTACCTCAAGGGCGACGACCGGCACATCCTGCGCGGCGACCACTTCCACGGTCACGGGATCATCGCCGCGATCGCCCTGCTCGCGCTCGGCGCGGACGCCGCCGAGCGCGAGCGGTGGCACGGGCGGATCAAGGGCTGGATCGCACGCGACACCGTGACACCGATCCTCACGGCACGACAGTTCGGCGTCGCCGACCTCGCCCGGCTGCACGCCGTCGCCGCGTCCCCGGTCGCCGCCGCGCCCGAACCCGTCGGCCACCGGCTCTTCCCGGCCATGGACCGGGCCGTCCACCGCCGCCCGGACTTCACCGTCAACATCGCCATGGCCTCCGACCGCATCGCCCACTACGAGTGCGGCAACGGCGAGAACCCGCGCGGCTGGCACACGGGCGCGGGCGCCACCCTCTGGTGGGCCGAGGGGCACGGCGGCCGGGCCGATCAGTACACCGACTGGTTCTGGCCCACCGTCGACTGGTACCGCCTCCCCGGCACCACCGTCTCCACCAAACGGCTCGCGGACCGGGAGGGCGGCGAATGGGGTGCGCCGAAGCCCGCCGTCCGCTGGGTCGGCGGCACCACCGACGGCGAGTACGCGGCGATCGGCCAGCACCTCCAAGGGCTCGGCTCCACGCTCCGGGCCCACAAGTCCTGGTTCTGCGTCGCCGACGCCGTCATCTGCCTCGGGGCGGGCATCAGCTGCGCGGACGGCGTCCCGGTGGAGACGGTCGTCGACAACCGGAACCTGGGCGAGAGCGGCGGTACGGCGGCTCCCCGGCCCCTCGTACGCGGCCGGGGCTGGGCGCATCTGGAGGGCCACGGCGGCTGGGTCCTCCCGGGCGGCAGGTCCGCGGACGGCGCCCTGAGCACCCACCGCACCCACCACACCCTCCGCACCCTCCGCGAGGACCGCACCGGCGCCTGGTCCGACATCAACACCGCCGGCACGACCGAGCGCCGCACCCGGCGCTGGCAGACCCTCTGGCTGGATCACGGCACCGATCCGGTGAACGCCGACTACGCCTATCTGCTCATGCCCGGCGCCTCGCGCCACGCCGTGGAGGCCCGTGCCACCGACCGGCGCTGGTTGTCGATCCTCGCCAACGACAGCGCCCGCCAGGCAGTCCACGTCCCCTCGCTAGGGCTGATCGGCGCGAACTTCTGGCAGCCCGGTACGGTGGGCCCGCTGACGGCCTCCGCCGGGGCGAGCGTGCTGGTCCGCCGCCGGGGGAGGACCGCTACCCTCCACGTGAGCGAACCACCGCGCACGGGCGAGCCGATGGAGATCATTTGGAATGGCCCGTTCCGCACGGTGATCCGGGCGGACGACCCGGTCGAGGTGCTGGAGTCGGCCCCCGGCCGCCTGCGCCTCCGCGTCACCCCCGGCACGGCCTGCGCCACGCACACCTGTGAGCTGACTCTCCCCTGAGGAACCCGACCCGGCTTTGTGTGACCCCTACAAGCCCCACACCCCCTGAGCAGTCGGTTCGCCTGCATGCCGACCGGGTTCTGTTCAGGGGTACCAGGAAAACACGCCGGAGACTGTACGGAGTCGACGGACCGCTTTCCTCGCTCGGCTTCGTATGGTCGCTACATGACCGTTTTGGATGAGGCACCGGGTGAGCCGACGGACGCGCGCGGGCGGGTGGCCGAACTGCACGAGATTCGTGCCCAGGCGTTGGCCGGCCCCAGCGAGAAGGCGACCGAGGCGCAGCATGCCAAGGGCAAGCTGACCTCCCGGGAGCGCATCGAGCTGCTGCTGGACCCGGGCTCCTTCAACGAGGTCGAGCAGCTGCGCCGGCACCGGGCCTCCGGATTCGGTCTGGAGGCCAAGAAGCCGTACACCGACGGTGTCATCACCGGCTGGGGCACGGTGGAGGGCCGTACGGTCTTCGTCTACGCCCATGACTTCCGGATCTTCGGCGGCGCGCTGGGCGAGGCCCACGCCACCAAGATCCACAAGATCATGGACATGGCCATCGCGGCCGGGGCCCCGCTGGTCTCGCTCAACGACGGCGCGGGCGCCCGTATCCAGGAGGGCGTCTCCGCACTCGCCGGGTACGGCGGCATCTTCCAGCGCAACACCAGGGCGTCGGGTGTCATCCCGCAGATCTCGGTCATGCTCGGCCCCTGCGCGGGCGGCGCGGCCTACAGCCCCGCCCTCACCGACTTCGTCTTCATGGTCCGCGAGACCTCGCAGATGTTCATCACCGGCCCGGACGTCGTCAAGGCGGTCACCGGCGAGGAGATCACCCAGAACGGCCTCGGCGGCGCGGACGTGCACGCCGAGACCTCCGGCGTCGCGCACTTCGCGTACGACGACGAGGAGACCTGCATCGCCGAGGTGCGCTACCTCCTGTCGATGCTCCCGCAGAACAACCGCGAGAACCCGCCCCGCGTGGAGCCCTCCGACGAGGCGGACCGCCGCGGCGACGTCCTCCTCGACCTGGTCCCCGCCGACGGCAACCGGCCGTACGACATGACCAAGGTCATCGAGGAGATCGTCGACGACGGCGACTACCTGGAGGTCCACGAGCGCTGGGCCCGCAACATCATCTGCGCCCTCGGCCGGCTCGACGGCCAGGTCGTCGGCATCGTCGCCAACCAGCCGCAGTCCCTCGCGGGTGTCCTGGATATCGAGGCATCCGAAAAAGCTGCACGCTTTGTCCAGATGTGTGATGCTTTTAACATCCCGATCATCACGCTGCTGGATGTCCCCGGGTTCCTTCCGGGCGTCGATCAGGAGCACGGCGGAATCATCCGCCACGGCGCGAAGCTGCTCTACGCCTACTGCAACGCGACCGTCCCCCGGATCTCCCTGATCCTGCGCAAGGCGTACGGAGGTGCCTACATCGTCATGGACAGCCAGTCCATCGGCGCCGACCTCACCTATGCGTGGCCGACCAACGAGATCGCCGTGATGGGCGCCGAGGGCGCCGCCAACGTCATCTTCCGTCGGCAGATCGCCGAGGCCGAGGACCCCGAGGCGATGCGGGTCCGGATGGTCAAGGAGTACAAGGCCGAGCTGATGCACCCGTACTACGCGGCCGAGCGCGGTCTCGTGGACGACGTGATCGACCCCGCGGACACCCGCGCGGTCCTCATCCGCTCCCTGGCCATGCTCCACACCAAGCACGCGGACCTGCCGTCCCGCAAGCACGGCAACCCGCCGCAGTAACCCGACGGTTCCTTCGCGGTCCCTCTGCGGAAACCTCTCTCACGGAGACTGACACCCATGAAGCTGCCTGATATTCGCGTCGAGAAGGGTCACGCCGAGCCCGAGGAAGTGGCCGCGATCACCGCGCTGCTCCTCGCCCGCGCCGCCGCCCAGCCCGTCGAGACCCCGGCCGCTCGCCCCCGCGCGGGTTGGCGCCGACTGGAGCGCGAGCCGGGGTTCAGGGCGCCGCACAGCTGGCGCTGAGCCTTGGTTCTTGAAGGGGCCCTCTCCGAATGGAGGGGGTCCTTTCCCGTGTGGGTCGACTGCGGGCCTGGAAAGCATGGGGCGCAGCCCCTGCTATTCAGGGGCGCGGGGAACTGCGCGACCAGCCCCCACTCACCCGCACCCGACACGCAACGAAGGGGACCCCTCCCGGAAGAACAGGAAGGGGTCCCCTTTCGTCGTCGGCTGGGCGCCGCACGGCCTACCGCAGCCGAGCCATCAGCGCGTGCTCGACCAAGGTGATCAGCGCGCTCTTCGCGTCGGACCGATGCCGCGCGTCGGTCGTGATGATCGGGGTGTCGGGCCCGATCTGGAGCGCCTCCCGGACCTCGTCCGGGTTGTACGGCTGTTGCCCGTCGAAGCCGTTCAACGCGATCACGAACGGCAGTCCGCTGTTCTCGAAGTAGTCGACGGCGGGGAAGCAGTCGGCGAGTCGGCGGGTGTCGACGAGGACGATCGCGCCGATCGCGCCGCGGACCAGGTCGTCCCACATGAACCAGAACCGGTCCTGACCGGGGGTGCCGAACAGGTACAGGATGAGGTCCTGGTCGAGGGTGATGCGGCCGAAGTCCATGGCGACCGTGGTGGTCGTCTTGTCCCCGGTGTGGGTGAGGTCGTCGATGCCCGCGGACGCGGACGTCATCACGGCCTCGGTACGCAGCGGGTTGATCTCCGAGACGGCCCCGACGAACGTGGTCTTGCCCACGCCGAAGCCGCCCGCCACCACGATCTTCGCGGACGTGGTGGAGCGGGAAGGCCCTCCGCTAGAGCTTGCGAAGTCCACTGAGCACCCTTTCGAGCAAAGTCACAGCTGGCTGGCCGCCGGCGCTCTCGTCGCCGCCGGGCTGATGAATGGCGACCAGGCCCGCCTCCGCCAAGTCGGCGACGAGGATCCTGGCCACGCCGAGAGGAATCGTCAGGAGGGCCGAGATTTCGGCCACCGACTTGATCTCCCGGCAGAGGTTGCAGATCCGCTGATGCTCGGGCAACTGGCCCTGCATCTGGTGCGGCTGCGCGGTGGTGTGCACCAGCGCCTCGATGGCGAGCTGGTAACGCGGCCTGGTGCGACCGCCCGTCATGGCGTACGGGCGCACCAGGGGGTTGGTCGCCGCCCCTGCGGGCGACGGCTCGGGGGTGCGGCGTTGCGGCTGCACGGGCTGGATGCGCGGCGCCGGCGGCTGGTCGTACGGCGAGGGGCCGGGGCCCTGAGGTGCGTACGGCTGCTGGCGGCTCGGTGCGGAGGGGAAGTTGTACCGGTTCTGGTCACCCTGGCCCGGCCCCTGGCCGGGGTAGGACCAGTTGCCCGACGATGAACCGCCTGGGGGTGTTGCCACGTTCTCTCCTCCTCCGACTGTGCTGGCATCCATGGCTCATTGGAAGCCGCGTCCCGAAACCTTACGGCCCCGGGACGCCAAAACGCACCGTCTGACTGTTAGTTGAGCAGGCTGCCCTGGAGCTCCGCACGAAGATCGGGCGTCAGGACCGTACCGGCACGGTCCACCAGAAGTGCCATCTCGTACCCGATGAGACCGATGTCGGCTTCCGGATGTGCGAGAACGGCGAGCGAGGAACCATCGGAAACGGACATGATGAAGAGGAATCCCCGCTCCATCTCCACAACCGTCTGATTGACGCTGCCACCTTCGAAAATGCGGGAGGCACCCGCGGTCAGAGAGGTCAGACCCGACGCGACGGCCGCCAGCTGGTCGGCACGGTCGCGGGGAAACCCTTCGGACATCGCCAGAAGGAGTCCGTCGGCGGAGACCACCACCGTGTGCGACACCCCGGGGGTGTTGTCCACGAAATTGGTGATCAACCAGTTCAGGTTCTGTGCCGCCTGGCTCATCGGGCTCACACTAACGCTCCTGGTTGTAGGTGCTGTCAGGACCACTGTGTTGATTTCTAGTGGCCTGGCCGTTCGTTTCACTGCTTGCGTTGCGTCCCCGCTGGACCCCTCGGCGCAGGTTGCTCAGCCTGCCCCGGACGTCCTCGGGGGCGCGGGAGATCTGTGGACCTCCCTGCGGGGTCGTCGTGGCGGCACCCTCGACCAGGTTGGCCTTGGGAACCCGCCGCGGCAGGCCGGAGGAGGTGACCCCGCCCGCCTTGGGCTTCTTCAGCGCGGAGGCCTGCTGCCAGCGCTCGTCGTTGGCCGAGCGCCAGTCGCCGTTCGGTCCCCCGGCCGTCGGCTGGTCCTGGGCCACTTCCTGCCGTCCGTTCACGGCGCCCGCGCTCGTGCCGCCCGCGCTCGCGGTGGATCCGCGGCGGGGCAGGCCGGCGTCGGTCAGCGCGTGGCCGGCGGAGGGGGTGGGTCCCGGACGGTCGAAGCCTACGCGTTCCGGCTCCTTCACGTCAGCGGCCTGCACAGATTCCGGTTCCGGAGCGTACTCGGAGCGGTAGGAGCTCTGGTAGTCCTGCTGTTGCGGCCAGTCGTCCTGATAGGACTGCTCGTCGTAGCCCGAGTAGGTCTCCGGCGCCGCGGGGGCGGCCGTCGCGTGCTCCTCCTGGACGGACTCCGCATAGGCGGGCTCGGGGTAACCGCCGGTAGCGGTGAACGTGTCGTTCCCGCCCGGCAGATGCCCGTTGCCGTTCGCCACGCCGTTGCCCTGGCCGAAGTACGCCTCGTCGTACGACGGTTGCTGCGGCTCCTCGTACGCCGTCTGCTGGTCGAAGGACCGCTGCGGGTCCACGAAGGCCGTCGCGCCGTTGTCGTAGGACGGCTCGGGCGACTGGAAGTCGTCGCCGTAGCGCGGCGCCTGGCCGGCGGGCAACTGCGGGCTCTGGTGGGTCTGGGACTCCAGCGCCGCGCGGCGCTCCTCGCGCATCAGCGAACGGCCCACGGGGTCCAGGTCGCGGATGTCGTCCGGCACCTCGTAGCGGCTGTCGTCGAAGCCCAGCTCCGCGGCGGTCCGCATCGGGGCCAGGCCCGGCTGCTGGAAGGCGTGCTGCTGCTCCGGGATGATCTGCGAGACCGTGAACTGGTCGGCCGCCGGCTGCTGCAGCTCGCCACCGCCACCATGGGTGATGACGTCGGGGAGCATGACCAGCGAGGTCGTACCGGCCTGCTCGCCCGAGGGGCGGAGCTGGACGCGGATGCCGTGCCGGTCGGACAGCCGGCCGACCACGAACAGACCCATGCGCTGGGAGATCGCGGCGTCCACGGTCGGCGGGTTGGCCAGCTTGTGGTTGATGTCCGCGAAGTCCTCGGCGGTGAGGCCGATGCCCTTGTCGTGGATCTCGATCATCACGCGGCCGTCGGGGAGACGGGTCGCGGTGACGCGGACCTTGGTCTGTGGGGAGGAGAACGTGGTGGCGTTCTCCAGGAGCTCGGCGAGCAGGTGCACGAGGTCGGTCACGGCACGGCCGTGGATCTCGGCCTCCGGGACGCCGGACAGCTCGATGCGCTCGTACTGCTCCACCTCGGAGGAGGCGGCACGCAACACGTCGATCAGCGGGACCGGCTGGTCCCAGCGGCGGCCGGGCTCCTCGCCGGCGAGGACCAGGAGGTTCTCGCCGTTGCGGCGCATACGGGTCGCCAGGTGGTCCAGCTTGAAGAGGTTCTCCAGCTGGTCCGGGTCGGCCTCGTTGTTCTCCAGGTCGGTGATCAGGGTCAGCTGGCCCTCGATCAGCGACTGGTTGCGGCGCGAGAGGTTGGTGAAGATCGCGTTGATGTTGCCCCGCAGCAGGGCCTGCTCGGCGGCGAGCCGGACGGCCTCGCGGTGGACCTGGTCGAAGGCGCGGGCGACTTCGCCGATCTCGTCGGTGGTGTTGATCGGGATCGGCGCCACCCGGGTGTCCACCCGGCCGGGGTCGGTGCGGGAGAGCTGGTCGACCAGCATCGGCAGACGCTGCTCGGCGATGCCGAAGGCGGCGTTGCGCAGCTGGCGCATCGAGCGGCTCATCTGGCGGGCCATGATCCCCGCGATGATGAACGCGGCGAGCAGTGCGACGATGACGATGGCGCCGTTGGTGTAGGCATCGCGCTGGGCGTCGGAGGCGATCTGGCCGGCTTCGTCCACCGCGCGGTTGATCAGCTCGGTCTCGACCTCGCTGTACCCCTCGAACTTCAGGGTGGAGGCGGCCATCCAGTTCTGGTAGGTGACGCCCTGCGCCGCGAGCTGCTCGGGCGAGGCACCGCTGCCGATCAGCTGGATCATCTTCAGCATGGTGTCCGGCGGCGCCTTGTAGTCGGCGTTGCCGGCAGCGGCCTCGGCGGCCTGCTTCTTGCCCTCCTCGGTCTTCTGCGCCATGACCGACTCCAGACGCGCGGCGTCGGCCTCGGTGCCACCGGAGACGTACTCCTGTACGGCGATGTTCTCCAGGTAGGCGTACGAGGTGAACGCGGTGACCTGCTGACGGAAGACCGTCTCGTCCTCACTGGGGCGGATCAGCAGGTGGGCACCGATCGAACGCTGCAGCGAGGCGGCGCCCTTCGCGAGCGTGACCGCGTAGACCGTACGGCCGTACGCGGTGATGTTGCCGGTACCGAGGCCGAGCTCGTTGGAGAACTCCGCCAGGAGGTGCTCGACGGTGACGTAGCCCTCTTCGGTCTGTACCGGGTCGGCGGCCCGGGTGAAGGCGATCTGCCGGAGCTTCTCCAGCGACGGCTCGGCCTCCTCCACCAGACGCAGACGGCGCTCCAGGCCCTGCCCGGCGGGCATCCCGACGACCTCCGCGTGGAAGGCGTCCGCCTTCTCGTCGGTGAAGGCGCGGGCGTCCTTGACGACCTCACTGTCGCGCTTGCCGTTGAGAAGGGGCTCGGCCGACAGGTCACGTTCATTGAGCAGTGCTTCGGCGTAGACGCCGGCGGCGGCCACGATCTTGGCCACCTTCTCGGCGTCCCGTGCCTCCTGCCAGGTGTCGATCGAGCCCTTCACCTGGAAGCCGCCCATGACGAGGCCGACCAGCACGGGTATGAGGAGAATCGCGTTCAGGCGAGTGGGTACACGCCAGTTGCGGGGGGAGAGACGACTGCCGCTCGCTGCGGGGGCTGCCGTCGGCTCCGGTCCGGCCACTTGTGCGGGTGCCGCTCCGCGCGGCGGCGGGGTGAAGTTGCCCCGCGCCGACGGCTCGGGACCTTTCTTGCTTCGCCTCACTCGACCAACAACCTCTCGGCGCCGGCACCTACGTCGTGCCGCGGGTGACTCCACGCCCTAGTACGTCTTTGACTAATGGGCAGTTCAGGCATTCCAGCACGTCACGCTGAGGACTTCCAAACACTGGGAGGCAACGATTCCGCGTGATGTAAGTCCCAGATAAAACGGTCATAAAGAGCGAGCCCCGGCAAAAAGCGGGGGCATGGTGAGCGCAGCGGCACCGATCGACCGCGACGCGTGGTCGTACCACCCTATTTCTCTGTCGAAACGTTATGAACACCGAGGCCGACCGTGTCAAAGGACACAGCCGGCTCCGGTGTAACTACGACAACTGCCCTATGAGGTTGTGGACTTGGGTCCTGTTTTGGCCCCGGGTGTGGTGCTTCGGTCCCTCTGCCCTAGCGGAGCCGTGCCATGAGCGCGTGCTCGACCAGGGTGATCAGGGCCGACTTGGCGTCCGCGCGGTGGCGGGCGTCGGTCGTGATGATCGGGGTGTCGGGCCCGATCTGGAGCGCCTCGCGAACCTCGTCCGGCGTGTAGGGCTGGTGCCCCTCGAAGCCGTTGAGCGCGATGACGAAGGGGAGTCCGCTGTTCTCGAAGTAGTCGACGGCGGGGAAGCAGTCGGCGAGTCGGCGGGTGTCGACGAGGACGATCGCGCCGATCGCGCCGCGGACCAGGTCGTCCCACATGAACCAGAACCGGTCCTGACCGGGGGTGCCGAACAGGTACAGGATGAGGTCCTGGTCGAGGGTGATGCGGCCGAAGTCCATGGCGACCGTGGTGGTCGTCTTGTCCCCGGTGTGGGTGAGGTCGTCGATGCCCGCGGACGCGGACGTCATCACGGCCTCGGTACGCAGCGGGTTGATCTCCGAGACGGCCCCGACGAACGTGGTCTTGCCCACGCCGAAGCCACCCGCCACCACGATCTTCGCCGAGGTGGTGGCCCGCCCCGCTTCAGAGCTTCCGAAGTCCACTGAGCACCCTTTCCAGCAGAGTCACGTCCGGGGCGCCACCGGCGTTCTCGTCGCCACCGGGCTGGTGGATCGCGACGAGTCCGGCCTCGGCGAGGTCCGCGACAAGGATCCGTGCCACACCGAGCGGCATGGACAGCAGGGCCGACACCTCGGCCACCGACTTCACCTCGCGGCACAGGTGGCAGATCCGCTGGTGCTCGGGGAGCAGACCCATCAGATGGGCGGGGTCTGCCGTCGTGCTGATCAGCGCCTCGAGGGCGAGCTGGTATCGCGGCCGCGTCCGGCCACCGGTCATGGCGTACGGCCGAACCAGAGGCTGGTCGCCCTCGTCTCCGTACGGCTCTGCGTACGGATCGTGAGGAGCGGTGGGCGGGGTCATTGATCCTCCGAGCGGGACAGCAAGTCGGTCAGTCGTGCCGTCTGACGGGGGCCGGTGGGGGGACTGTGTCGGCCGGACGGTGATGTGGTGAGTTCTGTGGATCCGCAGGCGTCAGTGGAGCAGACTGCCTTGGAGTTCGGCGCGCAGGTCGGGCGTGAGCACGGCGCCCGCGCGGTCGACGAGCAGCGCCATCTCGTAACCGACCAGGCCGATGTCGCACTCGGGGTGGGCGAGGACGGCCAGGGACGATCCGTCGGAGACGGACATCAGGAAGAGAAAACCGCGCTCCATCTCGACCACGGTCTGGGCCACGTCCCCGCCCTCGAAGATCCGGGAGGCCCCGGCCGTGAGCGAGGTGAGCCCGGAGGCGACGGCCGCGAGTTGATCGGCACGGTCGCGCGGAAAGCCCTCCGACATCGCCAGGAGAAGGCCGTCGGCGGACACGACGACGGTGTGGGACACCCCGGGGGTGTTGTCCACGAAGTTGGTGATCAACCAGTTGAGGTTCTGTGCCGCCTGGCTCATCTGGCTCAACTAACGCTCCTGCTGGTGAGTGGGGCTCGGGAAGCTGCCGGTCTGGCCGGTACCGGCCTGTCGACCCTGCGCGATGCCCCGACGGAGATTGGTCAGCCGGCCGCGTACGTCGTCAGGCGAACGCGAGACCTGCGGACCGGTTTGGTGCTGTTGCTGCTGAGCCGTGCCCGGCACGAGGTTGGCGCGCGGGACCCGGCGCGGCAGGCCGGAGGTGGTGACCCCGCCCGCCGAAGGCTGACGGGCTCGTTCGGCCTGGCGGACCAGGTCGTCGTTGGGTGTGCTGCGCCAGGTGGGGGAAGCGGGCGAGGCGGGGGTCGCCGGACGCTGTGGGGCGGCCGGAGTCTGGGGGGCGGGGGCGGCGGGCGCCTGCGGAGCGGAACCGTTGCCCTGCTGGTGGCCCGACTGCTGGCCGTTCTGACCGCCCTGACCGTGGAACCAGTTGGTCTCCAGCGTGTCGTACAGCGGGGTACGGCCGTCCATCGGACCCGTCGCCGGGGGCAGTGCCTCCGGCTCCTGCGGGCGCGCGGGGCGCTGCGGGGGCACCGGGGGACGCTGCGGCGGCACCGGCGGGCGGGGCGCGCCGTAGCTCGCCCCGTTCACCTGGGGCCGCTCGAACTGCCCGGTGTCCTGGCCGTTCTGCCGGCCGGGCGTACCGAACTGTCCCGTGTCCTGCGGGTTCTGCCGGCCCGGGACCCCGAACTGGCCGGTGTCCTGCGGGTTCTGCCGACCCTGCGCCGGGAACTGGCCCGTGCCGGAGCCGTCGTAGCCCGGCATGGCGAACTGGCCGGTGGACGACGGGTCGTGCGGGGCGCCCCGGGACGGACCGGTGGGCGCCGGCGGTGCGCCGGCCCCGCCGAACACATCGGGACGGACGAAGGATCCGGTGCCGTTCTGCGGCGCGGGCGTACCCGCGCCGGGACGCCGGCTGTCGAAGTCGGCACCCGGGGAACGGGGGAAGTCGGTGGGCGGGGCCGGAGCGCGACCGGGGTCGACGCGCGGCATCGGCGCGGTGACGTCCGGCTGCTCCTCGTGGCCGCGCGGGGCGTCCAGCGAGGCGCGGGGCACCGGCGGCTGCGCGTTGTCGTCGCTCCAGCTGGGCGTCCGCGACGTGGAGTTGCCGCCGGGCAGCTCGGCGCGTGCGCCACCGCGGCCGGGCAGCTGCGGACGGCGCCTGCCGGAACGTTCCTTGCCCTGCTTGGGCGGCACGGCGCCGGGACCGTTGTCGGCCCCGCCCGGCCGGCCCGCACCCGCGTCACCCGGACCGCCGGCCGGGCGCAGGCCCGAACCGCCGGAGGGGAAGCCGCCCTGGCGCCCGGAGTCGTCGAAGCTCTCGAAGCCGCCCGGGACACCGGTCCCGGCGGCCTGCAGACCCTGCGGGGCACCCGGCGCCTGACCGCCGCCGAACCCACCGGCACCGGCCGGCGGCCGACCGCCCTGCGGGGGAACCGGCGGACCGCCCTGCGGCCCACGCGGACCGCCGGGGTTGCCGAAACCGCCCGGACCGCTGGGGTTGCCGGGCAGCGCGGCCCGCGGACCCTGGCCCGCGCCGACCTGCCCACGCTGCGGAGGGGCACCGAGCAGACCGCCACCGGAGGACGGGCCGCCCAGCGGCGGACCCGACTGGTTGCCGGCCTGGCGACGCGCGGCGGCGGCACCGGCCGCGGCCTGTGCGGCGGCCGGACCACCGGTGGAGGGCACGCCCTGGCCGGGCTTGCCCGGGGTGGGCTTCTTGTTGCCCTGGGCCACGTCGACGGGAAGCATGACGAGCGCGGTCGTACCGCCCGAGTCGGACGGACGCAGCTGGATACGGATGCCGTGGCGCTGCGAGAGCCGGCCGACCACGAACAGACCCATGCGGCGGGAGACCGAGACGTCCACGGTGGGCGGCGAGGCGAGCCGCTCGTTGATCGCGGCGAGGTCCTCCGGGGAGAGACCGATACCGGTGTCGTGGATCTCGATCAGCACCCGGCCGTCGGGCAGCGCGTGACCGGTGACCTTGACCTTGGTCTGCGGGGAGGAGAACGAGGTGGCGTTCTCCAGCAGCTCGGCGAGCAGGTGCACGAGGTCGTTGACCACCCGGCCGGCGACCTCGGTCGTCGGCACGGAGGACAGTTCGATGCGCTCGTACTGCTCCACCTCGGACGCGGCGGCGCGGAGGACGTCGACCAGCGGGACCGGACGGGTCCAGCGGCGGCCGGGCTCCTCACCGGCGAGGACGAGGAGGTTCTCACCGTTACGGCGCATGCGGGTGGCGAGGTGGTCGAGCTTGAAGAGGGAGGACAGCTGGTCCGGGTCGGCCTCGCGGGACTCCAGTTCGGAGATGAGCGACAGCTGACGCTGGATGAGGCCCTGGGAGCGGCGCGAGAGGTTGGTGAACATCGCGTTGACGTTGCCCCGCAGAAGGGCCTGCTCGGCGGCGAGGCGGACGGCCTCGCGGTGCACGTCGTCGAAGGCCGCGGCCACCTGGCCGATCTCGTCCCGGGAGTGCACACCGACCGACTCGACGGAGGTGTCGACGTCCTGCGGGTCCGACTCCGACAGCTGCTTGACCAGCTCGGGCAGCCGGTCCTGGGCGACCTTGGTCGCCGTGTCCTGGAGGCGGCGCAGCGAGCGGATCATGGACCGGGCCACGACGAACGCGCCGACCAGGGAGACACCGAGGACGAGCAGGATCAGCGCACCGGAGATGATCGCCTCTTGCTCCGCGTCGGCGCGGAGGTTGCGGGCGGTCTGTTCCATCTCCTCGAGGAGCGAGCCCTCGATCTTCTTCATCTGCTCGATCTTGGCCGCGGAGTCGTCGGTCCAGTCCTTGTACGAGCGCTTGTCCTGGCCGCCCAGACCGCCCGCGCTGGCGAGGACCCGGTCCGCGTAGACGTCGGAGGCCTCGATGGTGGGGCTCGCGTCGTCGATCGGCCGGGTCAGTTCCTCGGCACCGGCACCGTAGATGTCGGAGAAGGTGCTGCGGTCGGACTCCTCGTTGGCGAGCGCCGCGTTGGCGTACAGCCGGTCGTTCTCGGAGAGGTCGCCGGCCTTGTCCTTGGTCTCGGGCAGGGCCGCCGCGATGACCGCGCGCTGCACGGAGGCGTACTCCTTGGCGGAGGAGAACGCCGCCAGGGCACGGGTCCGCTTGATCATGTCCGGGTTGCTGGTGGCCTCGGCCATGTCCGTGGACAGTTCCAGCAGCTGGTCGATCAGCCGGTGGTAGGCCTCGACCGTCTGCGTGGAGTTCTCACTGTCCACATACGCGTTCTTGCGGATGCTGCTGAGGTTGTACAGCTCGCGGACGACCCGGACGAGGCTGTCGCGGACACCGGGCATCTTCGTGGTGGTGTTCGCGGTCTCGGCGGCCTGGGTCGCGTCCGTGAACTGGACGCGGGCCTGGTCCGTCTTCTCGCGGGCGCCCTTGACCGTGTAGTCGGTGGCGTCCAGACCGTGCGCGAGGGGACCGGCCGACAGGTCGCGCTCCTGCTGGAGCGCGGTGGCCAGTTCGGTCGCCTGCTTGGTCATGTCGGTGAGCAGCCGCATGTTGTCGAGCTGCTGGATGTCGTCCACGTTGTCGCCGATGCGCAGGGCACCGAGCGAGGTCGCCGCCACCACGGGGAGCGCGAGCAGCGAGACCAGACGAGTCGAAATGCGCCAGTTGCGCAGGGCTATTCGGGAGCCGCCGCTTCCGCCGCCGGCATGGGGGCCGCCCTTGGGCTTCCCGGGTGCCGCGGGAGCAACTGACGTGCCGGGGCGCCCGGAGCGCTCCCCGCCGTCGCCGATCTCCGCCGGACCCGGGTTCTGGGCGTGCTGGGGGGAGGAACCGTTACCGGTTCCGTTGTGTGGCTCCGGCTCCGCCGAAGCGCTGCCATCCCTCTTGAAACGTCCCTGCACTAGCGTCGCAACCTCTGGACCAGGCGCCCCACCGCGTGAACGGCGGGACGGTGTCGGCGTCTTCGGGGACGCCCTGAATACGTCCCCAATTGGTGGTCGTGAGTGACCGGCGCTGGCTCCCCTCCACCGCCGCCAGGCGCTGTTGTTCTGCGCCCCTGCGCGCCGGCACGGTCCTGCGGCGGTCCGTGGAATTCCAGCACAGTGCCGGATCTCCAACAAGGCCAATGGGTAACGGTCTGTTCACTGTGACAGCATGTGAGGACTACGTCACCAGGCGTGGAAGGTGTTTCCCCCCTATTGCGGACATACCCGTGCGATACAGGGGGGTGAAGTGGGTGTCCCAGTCGCCATGATCAGGAGCGGAATGAGGGCTTCAGGTATCTGATGTCCGTTTCGTGGGGGCGCGTTGGCGGCCTGGATTGCCCGTTTTACCCATGGCTGAGTGAGCAAACTCACACGCCGATCGTGTCTTCTTCACGTCTTGACCCGGGAATCGGATGTTTAGCCTGACGCTTTACAGGGATGGCGAATCCGACAACCCGCGCTTGTGGGACGGCCCTTGCGGCCCGCCCGGCGCCCGCACATGACGAGGTCCAGGACAACAGTGAAGACGACGACGATGTTCCGCACGATAGCCAACCCCCGGCGTACGACGCTGGCCCACCTCGCCGACGCCGAGGACCTGCGCACACCGGAACTGGAGCACTCCGTCGACCTCCCCTCCGTGACCGCCAACCCCCGTCGGACGGTCCTGATGACGGTCCCGGTCCAGACGG
This sequence comes from Streptomyces phaeolivaceus, assembly GCF_009184865.1. Classification (NCBI taxonomy): domain Bacteria; kingdom Bacillati; phylum Actinomycetota; class Actinomycetes; order Kitasatosporales; family Streptomycetaceae; genus Streptomyces; species Streptomyces phaeolivaceus. The sequence continues at coordinate 7,615,105 of NZ_CP045096.1, forward strand.
CGGAGTAGTTGCACGCTCAAGTACGCGCGGAAATCGCCAATCGCTCAAGCGGATTCCTGTGAAGGATCGGCGGATTTCCGTGAGGCTTCGCGAAAGGGCGCCCGGCACCAGCCGGGCGCCCTTCCGTATGCGTACGCCGGTACGCGCGGGCGCCGCCGAGTCGCGCGTACGCCGGTAATACGCGAGGCGGGCACCCCGCCCCGCGTTAGCCTGGACCGTCAGACTCCAGCCAGCACAGTTAAGGGGCGCAGGCATCCCGTGCGCATCGCCAGGTTCTCCATCGACGGGAACGTAGCCTTCGGCGCGGTCGAGGGCGACAAGCCGGACGAGCTCGTCCTCGACATCATCAAGGGCATCCCGTTCGCGGACTTCGAGCTCTCCGGTACGAAGGTCCCGGTCAACAAGGTCAGGCTGCTGCCGCCGGTGCTCCCCAACAAGGTCGTGGCCTTCGGCCGCAACTACGCCGAACACGCCCGCGAACTGGGCAACGAGGTCCCCGACGCCCCCTTCGCCTTCTTCAAGCCCGCCACCTCGGTGATCGGCCCCGGCGACGAGATCCAGTACCCGTCCTTCTCCGAGGACCTCCACCACGAGGCCGAACTGGCCGTCGTCATCGGCCGACTGTGCCGCGAGGTCCCCCGCGAACGCGTCAAGGACGTGATCTTCGGCTACACCTGCGCCAACGACATCACCGCCCGTGACGTCCAGAAGCGCGAGAAGCAGTGGGCGCGGGCCAAGGGCTTCGACACCGCCTGCCCGCTGGGCCCCTGGGTGGAGACCGACCTCGACCCGAGCGACCTGACCATCCAGCTCACCGTCAACGGCGGGCAGCGTCAGCTGGGCCGTACGAGCGAGATGATCAACTCCATCGAGGACCTGATCGTCAACATCACCGAGGCCATGACGCTGCTCCCCGGCGACGTGATCCTCACGGGCACCCCGGCAGGGGTCGGCCCCCTCAACGTCGGCGACGAGGTCGCCGTCACCATCGAAGGCATCGGCACTCTCACCAACAAGGTGATCAAGCGTGGCTAACGGCTCCGTCCGCGTACGTTTCTGTCCGTCCCCGACCGGCAACCCCCATGTGGGCCTGGTCCGCACGGCCCTGTTCAACTGGGCGTTCGCCCGCCACACCGGCGGCACGTTCGTCTTCCGCATCGAGGACACCGACGCGGCCCGCGACTCCGAGGAGTCCTACGGGCAGCTCCTGGACTCCCTGCGCTGGCTGGGCTTCAGCTGGGACGAGGGCCCCGAGATCGGCGGCCCGCACGCGCCGTACCGCCAGTCGCAGCGCACGGAGACGTACCGGGAGGTGGCCGAGAAGCTCAAGGACGCCGGCCACGCCTACTCCTGCTACTGCACCGCCTCCGAGCTGGAGGAGCGCCGCGACGCCGCCCGCGCCGCCGGCCGGCCCTCCGGCTACGACGGCAAGTGCCGCGAGGTCACGGCCGAGCAGAAGGCCCGGTACGAGGCCGAGGGCCGCGAGCCGATCGTCCGCTTCCGGATGCCCGACGAGACGATCACCTTCACGGACCTGGTCCGCGGCGAGCTGACCTTCACCCCGGAGAACGTGCCGGACTACGGCATCGTCCGCGCCAACGGCGCCCCGCTCTACACCCTCGTCAACCCGGTCGACGACGCCCTGATGGAGATCACCCACGTCCTGCGCGGCGAGGACCTGCTCTCCTCCACGCCCCGCCAGATCGCCCTCTACAAGGCACTGATCGAACTGGGCGTCGCCAAGGAGGTCCCGTCCTTCGGCCACCTGCCGTACGTGATGGGCGAGGGCAACAAGAAGCTCTCCAAGCGCGACCCCGAGTCGAGCCTCAACCTCTACCGGGAGCGCGGCTTCCTCCCCGAGGGCCTGCTCAACTACCTCTCCCTGCTGGGCTGGTCGCTCTCCGCCGACCAGGACATCTTCACGATCGAGGAGATGGTCGCCGCCTTCGACATCGCCGACGTGAACCCCAACCCGGCCCGCTTCGACCTGAAGAAGGCCGAGGCGATCAACGCCGACCACATCCGCCTGCTGGACGTGAAGGACTTCACCGAGCGCTGCGCCCCTTGGCTGAAGGCCCCGTTCGCCCCCTGGGCGCCGGAGGACTTCGACGCGGCCAAGTGGGAGGCCGTCGCCCCGCACGCGCAGACCCGTCTCAAGGTCCTCTCGGAGATCACGGACAACGTCGACTTCCTGTTCCTGCCGGAGCCGGTGGCGGACGAGGCGTCCTGGACGAAGGCCATGAAGGAGGGCTCCGACGCGCTCCTGCGCACGGCGCGGGAGAAGCTGGAGGCGGCCGACTGGACCGCGGCCGAGTCCCTGAAGGAGGCCGTCCTGGCCGCCGGCGAGACCCACGGCCTCAAGCTCGGCAAGGCCCAGGCCCCCGTCCGCGTCGCCGTCACCGGCCGCACGGTCGGCCTGCCCCTTTTCGAGTCCCTGGAGATCCTGGGCAAGGAGAAGACCCTGGCGAGGATCGACGCGGCCCTGGCGAGGTTGAGCGCGTAACGGCCGCACAGGTGAGGGGCGGTACCCGGAGGTCCGGATACCGCCCCTCACCGCGTGGGCTCAGATGGCGTCGTTCTCGTCGATCAAGTAGGAGCTCTCGTCGAAGATCTCCAGCACCACGACCACCATGACTGCGCCGGCGACCATGTACTCCAGCATCACTCCGGGGGCCACGTACGCCTTGCGAAGGTGCTCATCGGGTCCCAACTGAGCGGTCGAGTGCTTGCGGAAGGGGTCACGGGCCAGTACGCGCACGGCCCTGTCCAGCTGGGCCTGGCGCTCTCCGGGCAGAGCGTCGTACGCCGCGCGGGCCTCTACGGTGAACTGGACGCGGTACTCGTTCATGGCTGTGACTCGGTCTTTCACTCGTCGGTACCACCACGTTAGGGCATCCGCCCTACGCGCGGCCCTGCTCCGGCTACGGTCGTTCCATGAACATCAAGGCCGTGCTCTGGGACGTCGACGACACCCTTTTCGACTACACCGAGGCCGACCGGGCCGGTATGAGGGACCATCTCGCGGCGGAGGGCCTGCTGCTCGGGTACGGCTCCGTCGAGGAGGCGCTCACCCGCTGGCGCGAACTCGGCGGCGTGCACTGGCGGCGGTTCGCGGCGGGCGAGGGCGACTGGGAGGCCACCCGCCGCGACCGGGTACGGGACTTCCAGGGCCGCCCCCTCACCGACACGGAGGCCGACGCCTGGTTCGAGCGTTACGTCGCCCACTACGAGCGGGCCTGGTCGCTCTTCCCCGACGTCGTGCCCGTACTGGACACGCTCGCCGCCAGCCACCGGCACGCGGTGCTCTCCAACTCCAGCCTCCCCGTCCAGGAACGCAAGCTGCGCGCCCTCGGTGTGTGGGACCGCTTCGAGACGGTGCTGTGCGCCGAGCAACTGGGCGTCCACAAGCCGGCCGCCGAGGCCTTCCATGTCGCCTGCGAGGCCCTCGAACTGCCACCGCACGAGGTCGCGTACGTCGGCGATCACCCGGAGATCGACGGACGGGGCGCCGCCGACGCCGGTCTGCTGTCCGTGTGGATCGATCGCGGAGACCTCCACGCGACCGTCGACCCGCCCGTGGGGCCGCACCGGATCGTCACCCTCGCCGAACTCCCCGCGATCCTCGGCTCGGATACCCGTTTTGGAGCGCCGTCCACCTTCGGGTAATGTTCTTCCTGCGCCGCCGGAGAGCGGGCCGAAAGGCCGGAACCGACGGGGCAAGCTAGAACAAGATCCCCACAGGGGCTTGAGTTCCAGTGGCCTATGGTGTAATTGGCAGCACGACTGATTCTGGTTCAGTTAGTCTTGGTTCGAGTCCAGGTAGGCCAGCTCGCAGATGCATTGATCCACACATCGCATCTGCACAAGCGGAAATCAGATCCGCGAAGCCCCCGTTGTGTAGCGGCCTAGCACGCTGCCCTCTCAAGGCAGTAGCGCCGGTTCGAATCCGGTCGGGGGTACAGATCCTTCCCGCGAAGGTGGACCAGGGTAGCTCCCACCACCATCGATGCAGGATCGCTAGGGCCCCCGTTGTGTAGCGGCCTAGCACGCCGCCCTCTCAAGGCGGTAGCGCCGGTTCGAATCCGGTCGGGGGTACTGACTGGTCTAAACCACATTGGTCTATGGTGTAATTGGCAGCACGACTGATTCTGGTTCAGTTAGTCTTGGTTCGAGTCCAGGTAGACCAGCTGGGACCTGCGGCGGTGTAGTATCAAACGCTTGCAGGCTCCACGCCCCCGTTGTGTAGCGGCCTAGCACGCCGCCCTCTCAAGGCGGTAGCGCCGGTTCGAATCCGGTCGGGGGTACGCATCGAGAAGGCCCTCCACTTCGGTGGGGGGCCTTCTTCGTGTGCCGGTCACGCGCCCCGGCCGCTCGACCGCCCGGCTACTCGATCCCGTAGCGTCGCGCCGACTCCACCTCCTGGGCCAGTCGGTGCAAGGAGCGCAGCACCGGTTCGAAGAGCACCGCCGACGAGACCGCCGTCTCCACCTTCTCCGTGTCGGACTCATAGGTCTCCAGACGATCCAGGTCCCGCACGGCCGCCCGGTACATCAACTCGGCGTACGGACGCATCAGTTCGGCATCGCACGGATAGCCGAGCCGCAGCAGTGTCGCTACCAGCGCGACCAGCGAACGGTGTACGGGGGAGAGGGGGCCGATCTCCCGCGCCGACTCCCAGCCCAGCGTCCGCAGCAGCCGGTCCACCTCGGCCGCCGCCGCGACCGTAGCGGGGTCCTCCTCGTCCGGGTCCGGGGCCTGGGGCAGCGCCCACAGGGCCGCGCCGAGCCGGATCGTACGGCCCAGCGACTCGTCGTCGACGTGCTTCAGCACCTCCCGGGCGTTCGCCACCGGCACCTTGCCCACCTGGATCAACGCCCGCACCAGCCGCAGCCGCCGCAGATGCTCCTCGTCGTACTCCGCCGTCGTCGCGTTGATCTGGCGGCCCGGCGCCAACAACCCCTCGCGCAGGTAGTACTTGATCGTCGCCGTGGACACCCCGCTGCGCTCACTCAGCTCCGCCAGCCGCATTTCTGTTGCGCCTCTCCTTGGGAAGTGTCACTATCCAAACATGGATGGTCGGATAGTGCCGCTCACCAATGAGGGGGAGTCCATGTTCGGAAAGCGGGTCAACCCGGGCCGTACCACCGCGGGCGCCGAGGGCGAGGTGGTGGTCCTGCTGATCGGCGTACGGATCAACCACTTCTGGGCCGTGCGCCACTGGATGCCCGTGCTCACCGCGATGCCCCGGATGCTGCGGGAACTGCGCAGGGACCCGGGCCGGGGACTGCTGAACGCCGTGCTGCTCACGGCCTCGCCGCGTACCTACTACGTCGTCCAGTACTGGGAGTCCAAGGAGAAGCTCTACGGCTACGCGCACGCGCCCGACGCGTTCCACCGGGTGGCGTGGGCGGCGCTCAACCGCAAGGAGCGGAAGGGCGGGAGCCGACAGCATGTGGGGCTCTGGCACGAGACGTATGTGGTGCCGGAGGGGTCGTACGAGTCGATCTACGCGGACATGCCCGCGTTCGGGCTCGCGGCCGCGACGGGGGCGCTGCCGCTGGAGAAGCGGGGGAGGTCGGCGAAGGAGCGGTTCGCCCACCGGCCGGGGGTGAGTGCGTGAGTGGGGTGGGTGCCTAGTCGCCGTGGGGGGAGCTGTGGTCTGGCGGCTGCGGGTTCGATGTGGTTGCTCGCGCAGTTCCCCGCGCCCCTGACGGGACAGGGGTGACCCTCATGCGAAAAGGCCTGCCGCGGCGTTGGGGCAGGCCTTCTCGCATGGTTGGACGGGGGTGGTCAGCCGGTGCGGCGTAGGGCCTCCGAGAGGCGGCCGGCGGCGTCGATGACCGCCTGGGCGTGCATACGGCCGGGGTGGCGGGTCAGGCGCTCGATGGGACCGGATACCGAGACGGCGGCCACCACACGGTTCGACGGGCCGCGCACCGGCGCGGAGACCGAGGCCACGCCCGGCTCGCGCTCGCCGATGGACTGGGCCCAGCCCCGGCGCCGTACCCCCGACAGGGCCGTGGCCGTGAAGCGGGCGCCCTGGAGGCCGCGGTGCAGCCGCTCCGGCTCCTCCCAGGCCATGAGGATCTGGGCCGAGGAACCGGCTTTCATCGTGAGGGTCGAACCGACCGGGACCGTGTCCCGCAGGCCGGAGAGCCGCTCCGCGGCGGCGACACAGATACGCATGTCGCCCTGCCGGCGATAGAGCTGCGCGCTCTCGCCCGTGATGTCGCGGAGGTGGGTGAGCACCGGGCCCGCGGTGGCGAGGAGGCGGTCCTCGCCGGCGGCCGCGGCCAGCTCGGCCAGTCGCGGACCGAGGATGAATCGGCCCTGCATGTCGCGTGCCACCATGCGGTGGTGTTCCAGAGCCACGGCCAGGCGGTGGGCCGTGGGTCGTGCGAGTCCCGTGGCGCCGACCAGACCCGCGAGGGTGGCCGGACCGGACTCCAGAGCGCTCAGGACCAGGGCCGCCTTGTCCAGAACGCCGACGCCGCTACTGTTGTCCATGCAACGATACTCGCGTCTCACTCTGTGAAACGCAAGTTCAATTTCGCGTGGACCTTGCCACTCTGGAAGCAGAACAACGAACGGCTCGCGGACCAACGAGCCCGGCGGCCGGCGCTCATACGAGGGGTACGTGCGCTCGCCACCTCCGATATCTCTAGTTGGGCCGGCGCTCGGACAAGCCGGCCGGAGGGAAAGCGATGGGTAGGACACTCGCGGAGAAGGTCTGGGACGACCATGTCGTCCGGCGCGCCGAGGGCGAGCCCGACCTCCTCTTCATCGATCTGCACCTGCTGCACGAGGTGACCAGCCCCCAGGCCTTCGACGGTCTCCGCAAGAGCGGGCGCAAGGTGCGCCGGCTCGACCTGACCATCGCGACCGAGGACCACAACACCCCCACCCTTGACATCGACAAGCCCATCGCGGACCCGGTCTCCCGCGTACAGTTGGAGACACTGCGCGCCAACGCCGCCGAGTTCGGTGTGCGGCTGCACCCGCTGGGCGACGTCGAGCAGGGTGTCGTGCACGTCGTCGGCCCGCAGCTGGGTCTGACCCAGCCGGGCATGACCGTCGTCTGCGGCGACTCCCACACCTCCACGCACGGCGCCTTCGGCGGTCTGGCGTTCGGTATCGGCACCTCCCAGGTGGAGCATGTGCTGGCCACCCAGACGCTGCCGCTGGTCCGCCCCAAGACCATGGCCATCACCGTCGAGGGCGAGCTGGCCGACGGCGTCACCGCCAAGGACCTGATCCTGGCGATCATCGCCAGGATCGGCACGGGCGGCGGCCAGGGCTATGTCCTGGAGTATCGCGGTCCCGCCATCGAGCAGCTCTCGATGGAGGCCCGGATGACCATCTGCAACATGTCCATCGAGGCCGGCGCCCGTGCGGGCATGATCGCCCCCGACGAGACCACCTTCGCGTACCTCAAGGGCCGCCCGCACGCCCCCGAGGGCGAGGACTGGGACGCGGCCGTCGCGTACTGGCGGACGCTGCGGACGGACGACGACGCCGAGTTCGACGCCGAGGTGATCATCGACGGCACCACGCTGGCGCCGTTCGTCACCTGGGGCACCAACCCCGGCCAGGGCGCGCCGCTTTCGGCGTCCGTCCCCGACCCGGCTTCGTACGAGGACGCTTCGGAGCGCCTCGCCGCCGAAAAGGCCCTGGAGTACATGGGGTTGGAGGCCGGCCAGCCGCTGAAGTCCATCAACGTGGACACCGTCTTCGTAGGTTCGTGCACCAACGGCCGCATCGAGGACCTGCGCGCCGCCGCCGAGCTGATCAAGGGCCGCAAAGTCGCCGACGGCGTACGGATGCTGGTCGTCCCGGGCTCCGCGCGGGTCGGTCTGCAGGCCGTCTCCGAGGGCCTGGACATCGTCTTCAAGGAGGCCGGCGCCGAGTGGCGGCACGCGGGCTGCTCGATGTGTCTGGGCATGAACCCGGACCAGCTGGCCCCGGGTGAGCGCTCCGCGTCCACCTCCAACCGCAACTTCGAGGGGCGGCAGGGCAAGGGCGGCCGTACCCACCTGGTCTCCCCGCAGGTCGCCGCCGCGACGGCCGTGCTGGGCCATCTGGCGTCCCCCGCCGACCTGACCGACGCCACCGCCCCCGCGCCCGCTGGAGTCTGAACAGCCATGGAAGCATTCACCACACACACCGGCCGGGCCGTCCCGCTGCGCCGCAGCAACGTCGACACCGACCAGATCATCCCCGCCCACTGGCTCAAGAAGGTGACCAGGGACGGCTTCGAGGACGGGCTGTTCGAGGCCTGGCGCAAGGACGAGACCTTCATCCTCAACCAGCCCGAGCGCGAGGGCGCCACCGTCCTGGTCGCCGGCCCCGACTTCGGCACCGGCTCCTCCCGTGAGCACGCGGTGTGGGCGCTGCAGAACTACGGCTTCAAGGCCGTCATCTCCTCCCGCTTCGCCGACATCTTCCGCGGCAACTCGCTCAAGAACGGCCTGCTCACGGTCGTCCTGGAGCAGAAGATCGTGGACGCGCTCCAGGAACTCACCGAGAAGGACCCGCAGGCCGAGATCACCGTCGACCTTCAGGCCCGCGAGGTGCGCGCCGAGGGCGTCACCGCCTCCTTCGAGCTGGACGAGAACTCCCGCTGGCGGCTGCTGAACGGCCTGGACGACATCTCCATCACCCTCCAGAACGAGGCCGACATCTCGGCGTACGAGGCCAAGCGGCCCTCGTACAAGCCGAGGACGCTGAAGGTCTGATCCGGCGGCGCGGGCCACCCCTCGGGCGGCCCGCGCAAGGCGGATTCCAGCCACCGCGACACCCCCAGGTACCCCCAATCGTGCACGGTTGGGGGTACCGCCATGTTCGGGTTCGGAGACCTTCGAAGTCCTGTGCAGAAAGGTTTCAACTCCCCTAGTTACAAAGGCGATTGCCGGGGTACGCGCACCATGGTGCGGCCACCGCCGGGGGTGCTTCCAAGGCCCCCGGGAGACGGCAGTTGCCCCCTGCGCAGGCGACAACTCGCCCCAGATGGCACAATCTGTGCATGGAACACGACGGCCAACTCAAGCTCTATACGGCGGTCGCGGGCCAACTCAAGGAAGCGCACACAAGAGTGCGCGCACTGCAAGTCCCGGAGGGCGTACGCATGGCGCTGACCCGGAAGCTGCTGGTCATTACGGCCGTGGCCAAGCACGATCTCGCCGACGCGGCAAGGCGGCTGGAGAGCTTCATGACGGACCTCGACGAGGGGCGAATGCCCGCGGGGGAACGCTGAAGGAACTCCATGACCGCCGAGTTCGTTGCGGCACAAGGGTGATAAGCCCGTTTCGTGTTTGATTTGCGGTATATATCTGCCTAACGTGCGAAAAAGCTTGAACACTTTCGTTCTGGCGATGTCTCCGAAGGGGAAGACGTGAACAAGGCGCAGCTCGTAGAAGCGATTGCGGACAAGGTCGGCGGGCGTCAGCAGGCCGCCGACGCGGTCGACGCCGTTCTGGACGCCATCGTCCGCGCGGTCGTCGCCGGCGACCGGGTGTCGGTCACTGGCTTCGGTTCGTTCGAGAAGGTCGACCGGCCGGCCCGTTACGCCCGCAACCCGCAGACGGGTGAGCGGGTTCGGGTCAAGAAGACCTCCGTGCCCCGTTTCCGCGCGGGCCAGGGTTTCAAGGACCTGGTGAGCGGCTCGAAGAAGCTTCCCCGCGGTGGCGAGGTCGCGGTCAAGAAGGCGCCCAAGGGCAGCCTGAGCGGTGGGGCTTCGGCGACGGTCAAGAAGGCGGTGGCGAAGAAGACCACCGCGAAGAAGGTGACCGCCCGCAAGACCACCGCCGCGGCCAAGAAGACGACGGCCGCCGCGAAGAAGACCACGGCGAAGAAGACGACCGCCAAGAAGGCCACGACCAAGTCGGCGGCGGCGAAGAAGACGGCCGCCAAGAAGACCACGGCGGCGGCGAAGAAGACCGCGGCGAAGAAGGCGCCGGCCAAGAAGGCCACCGCGAAGAAGGCGCCGGCCAAGAAGTCGACGGCTCGCAAGACGACCGCGAAGAAGACGGCCGCGCGTCAGGCGTAGAACGCTTGGTACTCACACGCACCGGGCCGGGCTCCCTGTTACTTGGAGCCCGGCCCGCGGCGTGTGCAAGGGCGTGGCCTTGAGTAGGAATCCGTTCAGAACGTCTGCAGGGTGATCAGGGTGATGCGCGGGTTCTCCGCCTCGCCGTCCGTCTCGATCCTGACCCGCTGGCCCGGCCGGAGCAGACGCAGGGCGCCCGCGTCGAAGGCCGGGGCGTCGAAGGGGAGCGGGGTGCCGTCGTCCAGGAGGACCTGGCCGGTGCGGGTGGCGGGGTCGTAGGTGTACGCGGTGGCCTGCATGGCCGCAGCCTACTGGCCGGGGATCAGCAGACGCGCGGCCGCGGCGGCCGTACGGGGACCGACGCCGAGACCGAGGGCGGCGCGCAGGTCGTCGCCGGTGTCGACGTCCTGGCGTACGGAGTCGACGGCGGTCGGGGCGAGTTCCACGGCGCCGGAGCGGCGGTGGCGCAGGCGCGAGCCGGGGCCGAAGACGGGGGAGAGGTCATGACCGGGGGTCGCGGCGAGCAGGGTGGTGCCGGTGCCCGCGGCGTCCGGGAGGAAGGAACGGGGGAATTCGGCTGCCGCGTTCAGGACGCGGGTCAATTCCTCGGGGCGCAGAGCGGGCAGATCGGCGTTCAGAGCCGCTACGGGGCTTTGCGGGCGTATATCCCGGACCATCGCTGTTCCGTGCCGCAGCGCGGCGTTCAGGCCGTCCGGGGAGCCGTTCCGGGGATTCTCGGGGACGGTGCGGGCGCCCAGGGCCGCCAGTTCGCGGGCGGCGAGCGGGTCGTCCGTGACCACCACCACACCGTGCACCGCCGCCGCGGCCAGGGCCGCGGCCACGGTGTCCTGGGCGAAGGCGAGGGCCAGGCCGGGGCGCACCGCGTCCGCGGCGGTGTCCGAGAGTCTGCTCTTGGCCCGCGCCAAGGGCTTCACGGGTACGACCAGGGTCCACTGCACGGGGGTTACGTCCCTCTCTTGTCGCCGCCATTGTCACCTGGGCGCAATGGACCGTCGCGGGGCGGGGCGTACGGTGTTCTCGACAGACCGGCAGCCCGGGGCGACACTTGTGCGGCTCCGGGCCCCGGAACAGGCCCTGGGAAGTCCTAGAGGAAGGTGTCCGCGTGCCCCGCCGGAGAATCGGCTTCTGGTACCGCCTCGCCGCGGTGATCGCCAAACCACCCCTGGTGGTGCTGATCAAGCGGGACTGGCGTGGAATGGAGAACATTCCGGCCGAGGGTGGATTTATCACCGCCGTGAACCACAATTCGCATGTCGATCCCTTTGCGTACGCCCATTATCAGTACAACAGCGGCCGGGTTCCGCGATTTCTCGCGAAGAGCGGTCTCTTCGGCAAGGGATTCATCGGCGCCGTGATGCGCGGCACCGGACAGATCCCCGTCTATCGCGAGAGCACCGACGCGCTGAGCGCCTTCCGGGCCGCGATCGACGCCGTGGAGCGCGGCGAGTGCGTCGCCTTCTACCCCGAGGGCACCCTCACCCGCGACCCGGACGGCTGGCCCATGACCGGCAAGACCGGCGCCGCGCGGGTCGCCCTGCAGACCAGGTGCCCGGTGATCCCGGTCGCGCAGTGGGGCGCCAACGAACTGCTGCCGCCGTACGCCAGGAAGCCCAGCCTCCTGCCGCGCAAGACCCACCATGTGCTGGCCGGCCCGCCCGTCGACCTGTCGGCCTTCTACGGCCGGGAGATGAGCCCCGACCTGCTGAAGGACGCGACGGAGGTCATCATGGCCGCCGTCACCCGCCAGCTGGAGGAGATCCGCGGCGAGCAGGCGCCCGAGACGCCGTACGACCCGAAGCGGGAGCGGATCGAGCAGCGGCGCAGGTCCGCCCGCGCGGTCGAGCACCGGCGGCCCGAGCAGCACAATGGAGCGTTGCGGGGGCAGCAACGTCCCGAACGTCAGGAAGAGGGGCAGGGCAAGTGAGCAAGCCGGTCAAGGCGGCCGTGTTCAGCGCCGGTTCATGGGGCACGGCCTTCGGTACGGTGCTCGCCGACGCCGGGTGCGAGGTCACCCTGTGGGCGCGCCGCGCGGAGGTCGCGGACGCGATCAACTCCACACGGATCAACAGCGACTACCTGCCGGGCCTGGAACTCCCGGGGAACGTGCGGGCCACCACGGACCCGGCCGAGGCCGCCGCCGACGCCGACTTCACGGTGCTGTCCGTACCGTCCCAGACGCTGCGCGCCAACCTCGCCGAATGGGTGCCCCTGCTGGCCCCCGGCACTGTCCTCGTCTCCCTCATGAAAGGCGTCGAACTCGGTTCCGCCATGCGGATGAGCGAGGTCATCGAGGACGTCGCCAAGGTCGGGCAGGACCGTATCGCCGTCGTCACCGGGCCGAACCTGGCGCGGGAGATCGCCTCCCGGATGCCGGCCGCCTCGGTGGTCGCCTGTACCGACGAGGCCGTGGCCCAGCGGCTCCAGACCGCCTGCCACACCCCCTACTTCCGCCCGTACACCAACACCGACGTCGTCGGCTGCGAGCTGGGCGGCGCGGTGAAGAACGTCATCGGGCTCGCCGTCGGCATCGCGGACGGCATGGGCCTCGGCGACAACGCCAAGGGCTCGCTCATCACCCGCGGTCTCGCCGAGACGACCCGGCTCGGTCTCGCGATGGGCGCCGACCCGCTCACCTTCGCCGGACTCGCGGGCCTCGGCGACCTGGTGGCGACCTGTTCCTCGCCGCTCTCCCGGAACCACACCTTCGGCACCAACCTCGGCAAGGGCATGACCCTCCAGGAGACCATCGCGGTCACCAAGCAGACCGCCGAGGGCGTCAAGTCCTGTGAGTCCGTACTGGACTTGGGGCGCCGGCACGGCGTCGACATGCCCATCACGGAGACGGTCGTCGACATCGTGCACGACGGCAAGCCGCCGGTCGTCGCCCTCAAGGAGATGATGTCGCGCAGTGCCAAACCGGAGCGACGCTGAGCGAAAGCGACCGTTCGGGCACTGACTGGCGTCCTACCAACGGGTACTCTCATCGCGATATGAGCACCGAGAACCTCCCCCAGAGCCCTCAGCAGCCGTCCCGCAAGCCGCGCGTGGCCGTCGTCTTCGGCGGCCGAAGCTCGGAACACGGGATCTCCGTGGTCACGGCCGGCGCCGTCCTGCGGGCCATCGACCGGACCAAGTACGACGTCCTGCCGATCGGTATCACCCGGGAAGGCCGCTGGTTCCTCACCGCCGACGAACCGGACCGCATGGCGATCACCGACCGCCGTACGCCGAGCGTCGAGGATCTCGCCGAGTCGCGGGAGGGCGGTGTGGTGCTCCCCGTCGACCCCGCCAACCGCGAAGTCGTCTACAGCGAACCCGGATCGGTGCCCAAGGCGCTCGGCGAGGTCGACGTCGTCTTCCCCGTCCTGCACGGTCCGTACGGCGAGGACGGCACCCTCCAGGGCATGCTGGAGCTGTCCGGTGTCCCGTACGTCGGCTCGGGCGTCCTCGCCTCGGCCGTCGGCCAGGACAAGGAGTACATGAAGCGGGTGTTCACCTCCTTCGGGCTCAAGGTCGGCCCGTACGTGGTGATCCGGCCCCGCGAGTGGCAGCTCGACGAGTCCGCCGCCCGGAAGAAGATCATCGACCTCGCCGGTGAGCACGGCTGGCCGCTCTTCGTGAAGCCGGCCCGCGCGGGCTCCTCGATCGGCATCACCAAGGTCGACGACCTCGCCGGGCTCGACGAGGCGATCGCCGAGGCCCAGCGGCACGACCCGAAGATCCTGGTCGAGGCGGCGCTGCGCGGCCGGGAGATCGAGTGCGGCGTCCTGGAGTTCGAGGACGGCCCGCGCGCCTCCGTCCCGGCCGAGATCCCGCCGCCCGAGGCCCACGCGTACTACGACTTCGAGGCCAAGTACATCGACTCGACGCCCGGCATCGTCCCGGCCCCGCTCACCGAGTTGGAGACCGCCGAGGTCCAGCGGCTCGCGGTCGACGCCTTCGAGGCGGCCTCCTGCGAGGGCCTGGTCCGCGCGGACTTCTTCCTCACGGACGACGGCGAGTTCGTGATCAACGAGATCAACACGCTCCCCGGCTTCACCCCGATCTCGATGTACCCGGCGATGTGGAAGGCGAGCGGGGTCGAGTACGGCGAACTGGTGGACCGTCTGATCCAGGCCGCGCTGCACAGGTCGACGGGCCTGCGCTGAGACGAGCCCCTGATGGGCCGCGAGGCCCAAAAGGGGCGCGGGGCTGTGTCGATGTGCGGCTCCGCCGCGTGGGCGCGACCAGCCACGATCCGGCTCGCAGCCTCCCGACGGCCTCTCGAGGCACCCCCTCAGGAGGCCACTCCCTCAGGAACCGCCTGCTTGATGGCAGGCGCCAGCCCGACCAGGATCGGCGACGTGTCCTCCGCGGCCCGCTCCGCCGTCACGGACACCTCCACATACGCGGAGCGATTCGCCGTGGTGAAGCGGTAAGCCCCCCCGTCCCGCTTCTCCATCAGCCAGTTCACCCCGTCCACCACCCCGGCCAACGCGTCGGCGTCCCGCCCCTCCGCCACCCCGGGGTCGATCATCTTGGGCGGCTGGGGTACACCACAGCGCAGTATGATCACCGCGTCACCCCAGCCCGCCGTCAGCTCGGAGGCCGGCCGCGGATCCCGGCGGCCGAGACCGTCCACCTTCCGCGGCAACACCTTGTCCAGGTTCCGGCACAGTTTCACGGCGGCGGCCCCCGTGCTGGGAACCGCCGCCGAGCCGCCGTCGTCTGCTGAGGAGCAGCCCGCGACGGCGATCAACGACATGGCGAGGACGGGCAGCCCGAGGCGAGCGGGGCGCCGGTGACGGAACGAGTTCACCGGCCAAGGGTAGACGGGGGCTACAGATGCACGACCGGGCAGGTCAGGGTGCGGGTGATCCCGTCCACTTGCTGGACCTTCGCGACCACCAGCCGGCCGAGATCGTCGACGGTGTCGGCCTGGGCGCGCACGATGACGTCGTACGGACCCGTCACGTCCTCGGCCTGGACGACACCGGGGAGCTTGCTGATCGTGTCGGCGACGGTCGACGCCTTGCCGACCTCCGTCTGGATCAGGATGTACGCCTGTACCACGGAACCTCCAGGGCGGCCACGAGGATCATGTGGATCATGTCGGGAAAAGGAACGCCACGGTATCGCGTCGCCGAGCGCCAGGGGGAGACCCGTGGAGGCCGCGCCGCACGCACCGGGGTGCGGGGACGACGGAAGTTGACGGTCCACTCGACCGTACCGAGGACGAGAACGGCCCGCGACCGGGCGCCTGTGACACTGGAAGCGGCACAAGAAGGGGCGATACGACGATGAAGGGCACCGTGGGCGAGCTGGGGGAGTTCGGGCTCATCAGGGAGCTGACCTCCCGGCTCACCACCACCCCGGCGGTCCGGGTCGGCCCCGGCGACGACGCCGCCGTGGTGGCGGCGCCGGACCGCAGGGTCGTGGCGAGCACCGACATCCTCCTGGAAGGGCGGCACTTCCGCCGCGACTGGTCCACGGCGTACGACGTCGGCCGCAAGGCCGCCGCGCAGAACCTCGCGGACATCGCCGCCATGGGCGCCGTGCCCACCGCGCTGCTCCTCGGCCTGGTGGCGCCCGTCGAACTCCCGGTGACCTGGGCCACCGAACTGATGGACGGCCTGCGCGACGAGTGCCAGGTGGCCGGCGCGGCCGTGGTCGGCGGTGACGTGGTGCGCGGCGACACCATCATGATCTCGATCACCGCGCTCGGTGATCTGCGCAACCACGAGCCCGTGACCAGGGGCGGCGCCCAGCCCGGCGATGTGGTCGCCGTCACCGGCTGGCTCGGCTGGTCCGCCGCCGGGCACGCCGTGCTCTCCCGGGGCTTCCGCTCGCCCCGCGCCTTCGTGGAGGCCCACCGGCGGCCCGAGCCGCCGTACCACGCGGGCCCGGCCGCCGCCTCGCTCGGCGCGACCGCGATGTGCGACGTCAGCGACGGGCTGATCGCGGACCTGGGGCACATCGCCGAGGCGAGCAAGTGCCGGATCGACATCCGCTCCGGCGCGATCGACATCCCCACCCAGATGCACGACATCGGGCAGGCCGTCGGCGTCGACCCCCTCCAGTGGGTGCTCACCGGCGGCGAGGACCACGCGATCGTGGCGACCTTCCCGCAGGACGTGAAGCTGCCCGCGCGCTGGAAGGTGATCGGGGAGGTCCTCAACCCCTCCGCGCTGCCCCAGGTGACCGTGGACGGGGCGCCCTGGACCAGCAAGGGTGGCTGGGACCACTTCGGGGACATCGAGTCATGAGTCCGGCTCCCGTACGGGTCCTGACCGTGGCCGGCTCCGACTCCGGTGGCGGGGCCGGGATCCAGGCGGACCTGAAGACGATGCTCGCGCTCGGCGTGCACGGCATGAGTGTCGTCACCGCCGTCACCGCGCAGAACTCCCTCGGCGTGCAAGGCGCTTGGGAGCTTCCGGTGGAGGCCGTACGGGCCCAGTACCGCAGTGTCGTCGACGACATCGGCGTCCGGGCGGTCAAGACCGGCATGCTCGCCTCCGCCGAACTCGTCGAGGCCGTCGCCGAGTTGCTGGCCACCACGGACGCCCCGGTGGTCGTCGACCCGGTCGGTGTCTCCAAGCACGGCGACCCGCTCCTCGCCGCCTCCGCGCTGGACTCCGTACGGAAAAGACTGCTGCCGACGGCCACCGTCGCGACCCCCAACCTCGACGAGGTCGCCCAGCTCACCGGCGTACGGGTCGAGTCGGAGGCCGGGATGCGGGAAGCGGCCGAGGCCGTGCTGGCGTACGGGCCCCGGTGGGCGCTGATCAAGGGCGGGCATCTCGCGGGCGACGCCGTCGACCTGCTGACCGACGGCTCCGCCGCGCACTGGCTGCGCGCCCCCAGGCACGACAACCGGCACACCCACGGCACGGGTTGCACCCTCGCCTCCGCGATCGCCTCGCACCTCGCCCTGGGACGGACCGTCCCCGAGGCCGTGACGGCGGCCAAGGAGTACGTCACCGGCGCGATCGCCGCCGGGTTCGCGCTCGGCGGGGGGATCGGGCCCGTGGACCACGGCTGGGCCCTCACACGGGGTACTCCGGCAGCTTGATGTTCGTCGCCGACCTTTCGGTGAGGCGCTTGAAGAAGCCGGCCGGCGGGCGGGAGGCCGGCAGTCGGTACATACGGTCCCGGCTGCGGATCCGCCGCTCGGTGGGCGGCGCGAAGAACGGCCCGGCGTTGCCCGAGGTCTTCTGGCAGCCCTTGGCGAAGTCCCGGATCCGGGGCTCGTACGCGGCGAACGCCGTACGGTGGTCCCCGCCCGCCAGGGCGAGTTCACCGGCCAGGACGTAGGCGCCGACGACCGCCGCACCGGTGCCCATCCCGCCCCTCGTGGCGCCGTACCCCGCGTCCCCGAGCAGCGCCCCCGGCCCTCGGTGAGCCGGTCCACATGGATCTGGGCGATCGCGTCGAAGTACAGGTCGTCCGCCGTCTCCAGCGCCTTGAGGACGCGCGGCCCCTCCCAGCCCATCCCCGCGAACCGCTCGGCGAGGATCCGTTTCTGCGCGGCCACGTCCCGCCGGTCGTACGACAGCCGCTCGGACCGGAAGACCAGCAGCGCGCCCGCGCGGTCGGGGGCGTCGGCGGTCCCCGGTGCGGGGCCGTGGGTGCCGTTGTCCGCGTGGGTGTCGTGGGTGTCCAGCCGGGTGCCGAGGCGGTCGGCGAGTTCGTGGACGGACAGGGTGCGCAGCCGGGCGGCGGCCAGTTCGCTGGCCAGGGGAAGACCGGCGAGGGCGGCGCAGATGTCGGCCCCGCGCGCGTGCGCGTCCGCCACAGCCCCGCGCGCGTGCTCCTCGCCGGAGCCGCTCCCCAGGTCGGGGCGTACGGCCCGCGCGCGGTCCAGGAACAGGCGGCCGGCGGACTCCGGGGGCAGCGGCGGGACCGGTACGAGGATCTCGCCGGTGATACCGAGGGACTCCCGGCTGATGGCCAGGACCCGGAGACCGGGGCAGCCGCCGAGCAGCAGACCGACGGGCCGGGCGGCCTCCTCGACGAGGTGCTCGCAGTGGTCGAGCACGAGCAGCAGTTCGCGTTCCTCAAGGGCGGCCAGCAGCCGTTCCGCGGCGCCTGCGACGGGGCTCCCCGGCGCCCGCGTGCCCTCCCGGACGCCGAGGGCCGCGAGGACGGCGTACGGGATCTGCGCGCCGTCGGTCAGGGGCGCCAGCTCGGTCACACAGACGTGCGCGGAGGCGTCCGCCCGGACCCGCGCGCCTCGATCGCGAGCCGCGTCTTGTCGACCCCGCCGGGGCCGGTCAGCGTGATCAGCCGGGCACCGGACGGGCCCGAGCCGGACCGCCCCGCGTCGGACGGGCCCGCGCCGGACAGCAGTGTGGCGATGCGTGTGAGTTCGGTGTGACGGCCGATGAAGCGGGTGAGTTGGGCCGGTACCCGGGGGCGGTGCGCGGCGGGATCCTGGCCCCGCAGCAGCTCCAGGTGGAGCGCGGCGAGGTCGGGGGACGGGTTGTCCGCGCCCAGTTCGTCGGCGAGGGTGCGCCGGGCCTCCTCGTAGACGGCGAGGGCCTCGGCGGGACGCCCGCTCGCCCGGAGCGCCCGTATCAGCTGGCCGTACAGCCGTTCCCTCAGCGGGTGCGCGGTGAGCAGCGAGCGCACCTCGGGGACGGGTTCGGGTCCGCCGCCGAGCACGAGGTCCGCCTCGATCCGGTCCCGTACGGCGGCCAGCCGCAGTTCGTCGAGGCGCGCGACCTCGGCGTACGCGCCGGGGAGGTCGGGCAGCGCGGGGCCGCGCCGGAGGGCGAGCGCCTCACGCAGCAGTGCCGCCGCCCGGGGACGGTCCCCCGCGGTGAGAGCGGCCCGCCCTTCCCTGGACAGCCGTTCGAAGAGATGGGGCGTCGACGGCGTCGGGCGGGACGGCGAGGCGGTACCCGGCGGAGGTGATCTCGATCTCCGCGAGCGGGCCGAGGCGTCCGCGCAGCCGGGAGATCTGGGACTGCAGGGCGTCGGGCGGCCCCGGCGGGCGGTTCGGAGCCGTACAGGCCGTCCGTGAGGCGCCGGACGGAGACCGTACGGCCCGCTTCGAGCAGGAGCAGGAGCAGGAGCAGGGTCAGCAGGGCGCGGGGGCCACCCGGGTCCAGCGAGGTGCCGTCGTCGGTGCGTATGTCGAGAGGACCGGGGATGCCGAACCGCATTCACGGGATTCCGGCAGCAGGGCGCCCGACGGGCACGGCGGATGGGGGAGGACGGAGTCCCCGAGGCCGTGTGTGCGGGCACGGCAAAAAGCCGGCCCACCCTTCGGTGGACCGGCTCTGTGCGGCGAACCGGCAGTGGCCGCGCGCTGGCTGAGCGTCAGCGCGAGACCTTGCCGGCCTTGATGCACGAGGTGCAGGCGTTCACGCGCTTCGGCGTCCCACCGACCACGGTACGCACGCGCTGGATGTTCGGGTTCCAGCGACGGGACGTACGGCGGTGCGAGTGCGAGATGTTGTTGCCGAAGCCCGGCCCCTTGCCGCAGACGTCGCAGTTGGCAGCCACGGGTCACTCCAAAGACTTCAGATGCACTTACGGTTGATCCCGGCATGCCGGGATCACGATCCCAGTGACTGGGGTCTGAGTGGCGCTGCCAGGGGGAGAGTCCGATCTCGATCATCGATCTGAATCGGACAACCGGAGCAGCATACAACGACTGCGTCCGTACAACGAAACTACCATGGCTGGTCCGGGCCTCGTCCCGGCCCTCTTACCGGCGGTCACCACCACGGGTCTACGCTGCGTGCGACGTGCGGCGTCCCCCTGGTCCCGCGTCCAGCAGCCGAGCAGGCAAGCAGTTCAAGGAGGCGCAGGTGCCGCAGGTGCCGCAGACATTCTTCGATGCTCTCGCGGTGCGCACCTGGTGCGGACTCGCGCTGGCGGCGCTGGGACGCGCGCGCGAGGAGATCGACGCCATCAACGTGTATCCGGTGGCCGACGGCGACACCGGCACCAATCTGTATCTGACGATGGAGTCGGCGGTCGCCGCCGTCGAGGCGGTGTTCGCGGGCCACGAGGCCGGCGGGCCGCCGGCCGGCGCGGGCCGGCCCACGCTCGCCGAGGCCGCGCGGGCCATGGCGCACGGCGCCCTGATCGGCGCCCGGGGGAACTCCGGGACGATCCTCGCCCAGCTCCTGAGGGGCATGGCCCAGGTCCTCGCCGACGACGGTGACGCGATCCACACCGACGGCCGAGGGCTGCGGCTCGCCCTCCGGCACGCCGCCGACTCCGCCCGTGACGCCGTCGCCCACCCCGTCGAGGGCACCGTCCTCACGGTCGCCTCGGCCGCGGCCGACGCGGCCACCGGCGCCGAGGGCGACTGCGGCACCGTCGCCCGCGCGGCCTACGAGGGCGCCGGTACGGCCCTGGCGGCGACCCCCGCCCAACTGGCCGCCCTGGCCCGCGCCGGGGTCGTGGACGCGGGCGGACGGGGGCTGGTGGCGGTGCTGGCGGCGCTGGTGGAGACGTTCACCGGGGAGGCGCCTCGGGCCGTGGCCGTTCCCGCCGTGCACGCGCGCGTGCACGGCACCGAGGGTGTGGCGGAGGTGTGCGACGGGGACGACCGGCCCGAGACGGGCGGACCGGCCTTCGAGGTGATCTACCTCCTGGAGGCGTCGGACGCGGCCGTGGCCCGTCTGCGGCGCCGCCTGGACGAACTGGGCGACTCGCTGGTGGTGGTCGGCGGGGACGGGCTGTGGAACGTCCATGTGCACGTCGACGACGCCGGGGCCGCCGTGGAGGCGGGCGTGGAGGCCGGGCGGCCGTACCGGATCCGGATCACGCACTTCGGGGCCGAGGACGCCCATATGACCGGCGAGGCCGGGCGGCAGCCGCGCGAGCGCGCCCAGCGGGCCGTCGTGGCCGTCGTCCCGGGGGAGGGGCTGGCCGGGCTGTACGCCGAGGCCGGCGCGACCACGGTCCTGGCCCGGCCCGGGGAGCCGCCCGCCAGCGGAGAACTGGTGGAGGCCGTACGGCGGGCCCACGCGCGCGAGGTGGTGCTGCTGCCCAACGACGCCGACCTCCGCCACACGGCTGCCGCCGCGGCCGAGCAGGCCCGCGCCGAAGGGGTCCGGGTCGCCCTCATCCCCACCCGCTCGGCCGTCCAGGGCATCGCCGCGCTCGCCGTCCACGAGCCCGACCGGCGCTTCGACGAGGACGTCGTCTCCATGACCTCCGCGGCCGGGGCCACCCGCTACGCCGAGGTCGTCGTCGCCGAGCGGCAGTCCTGGACCATGGCCGGCATCTGCCAGGCCGGTGACGTCCTCGGCCTCATCGACGGCGATGTCGCCGTCATCGGCTCCGATGTGACGCTGACGGCTGCCGCGGTGGTCGACCGGATGCTCGCCGCGGGCGGCGAGATGGTCACCCTGGTGCTGGGCGACGAGGCCCCCCTCGACGTCGTGGACCACGTGGAGACGCGAGTGCGCGAGGGGTACTTGGCGGTGGACACGGTGGTGTACCGGGGCGGGCGGCAGGGGGCGCTGCTGCTCATCGGCGTGGAGTAGAACTCTTTCTCGCCCCCGCCGCCCCTGCCCGTCCCATCCCTGGGGCTCCGCCCCAGACCCCGTTCGCGCAGTTCCCCGCGCCGCTTCCAGGGGCGCGGGGGCGAAAAAGGCCATGGCGCCCCCACTCAGCCCTCTGCGCGTCCCCTCGCCGCCTCCGCCAACCGCTCCGCCTCCGCACGCCGAGCCACGGCCGTCTCGTCGTCCCGCCCGGCGAACGCGGACGACACACCCCCGGCCCGCTCCACCGCGGCAGCCGGCCGCCGGAGATCGATCTCCAGCCAGCCCGCGGCCAGTTCGGCGGCGGCGCGCGCGTCGAGGAAGTCCGCGCCCAACGCGTCGTACACGGACACCGCCCGCTCCACGAACCCGAGCGCCTCTTCGAAGACCGGCCGGAACACGTCGAGTTCCGCGTCCTCGGCCACGGACCGGGCGAGCAGATCACCGAACTGCCGGGAGGTCTCGGCGAGTTCCGCGAGGATCCGCCGCCGGTTCTCCTCACCGGTCACGTCGGACAGGGCCGCCTCGCAGCCCACCACGGCGTCACCCATCAGCTCCCGGGCGTCGTCCAGGGACGAGGACCCGGCACCCTCCCGCACCGCGTACCAGGCCCGCGCCCGCAGCGCCCGCGCATACCCGTGGACGTTCCCCAGCTCACCCCAGAGGTCGACGGCGCGCGCGTACGCGCGATCGGCCTCGCCGGGCAGCCCCCCGCGCGCGAGCGCCTCCGCCGCGAGATGCGCGAGCATCGCGTGGTCGCGCTGCTCGGGCCAGTGCCGGGCGATGTCGGCGGCCCGCAGCCACCGCTCGGCGGCCTCCCGGTGCTCACCCAGCTCGGTGTGGCAGTCGCCGAGCCACCACAGGGCCTGCGCGACGGCCCCGTCCCCGTGCGTCTCGGCGGTGAGATCCGGCAGCGCCGACTCCAGCACCTCGGCCGCCTCCGCCCACCGCCCCAGCCCCAGCAGGAACCCGCCGAGCAGATGCCGGGCCCAGGCGCCGAGCGTCGGCCCCTCGCCCGCCTCGTCGGCCCAGTGCGCCGCCTCCAGGGCGTGCACGGCGGCCTCCGCCACCCGCTCCCCGGCACCGAGCAGCTCGGCCAGCTGGAGCCGCAGCTGCGCCTGGCCCACCGGCTCCAGCTCCGCCCCGCCGTGCTCCAGGGCCGCCAGAGCGGCCCGCTCGGCGGTCTCCAGATCCCCGAGGTGCTGCGCGACCCCGGCGAGCCGGGCCTCGTACTGCACCGCGAACCAGGGCAGCCCGGCCGCCACATACCGCTCCGCGGCCTCCGCGAACAGCTCGGCGGCGGCCTCCAGGTCCCCGCCGCGCACGGCCAGCTCCCCGAACATCGCCCGCGCCTCCGCGGCCCGCGAGGCCAGCCGTACGTCCTCCGCGCGGCGCGGCTCGACGAACTCCGCCAGCTCCCGCACGGCGGCCTCGGCCGGGAGCACCGCGCCGGTGTCCTCGGCCTGCGTCTCGTGCATCCGCTGCACGAGTATCCGGGCCCGTCCCACCAGCACGGACGCCGTCTGCCGCACCCCCGTCCCGCCGTCCGCCCAGAGCGCGAGGATCCGCTCGTACGGCCCGGAGATCAGCTCCAGGGCGGCGTCCGGGTGGCCCGTCAGGGCGTGGACGTTCGCCCCACGCGCGCGTGCCGCCAGCGCCTCGCCGGGGTCGCCGGCCTCCTCGTACAGCTCGGCCGCCCGTTCGAAGAGGGCGCGGCCCTCCGGGCCCAGGGCGATCGCCTCGTGTTCCACGATCTCCGCGCGGTCCCGGGCGTCCAGCTCCGCGCCCTCCGCCTCGGCGGCCCGCGCCACGGCGGCCCAGGCCTCGACGGACCCCGGATGCAGCGCCTCGGACAGCCGCCGCGCCTCGGCGAGGAGGCCGGGCAGACCGTCCGGCGCCGGGGCCGCCCAGGGTCCCGTCCGCTCCACGGTGTCCGGCCGCCGGGGCGCCGGCACCGGGACGACGGGCCGCGTCGAGCGCACCCCCAGCGGCAGCCGGTCCAGCAGCGGCGAGCGGTCCATCCGCTCCCGGACCTGCGTGCTCACATACGCCGTGCCGTTGCGCTCGTCGAAGAGCGCGGCCAGGGAAACCGCCTCCACGCGCGCGTGGGAGGCCAGTTCGCGGGCGGTCCAGGCGCGGTCGGGGGGACCGGGGACCGTCTGATCGCCGAACCCGCGTGCCGTGAGGCGGTCCATGAGCAGCGCCACCACACTCAGGAAGTCCAGCTTGCTGCGCGGGTCCCCGGAGTCCGTGAAGTACGCCGGACGCTCGGCCAGCAGCTCCAGGCCGCGCGCCTCGTTGCCGGTCAGCGCACAGAACTCCACATGGTCCGCGAACGCGCCCCGCATGCTCTCCATGGCCCGCACCAGCCGGAAACCCCGCAGATGGTGGGCCCGCGCCTCGTCCGGGCGCCCCAGGCGCAGCAGCGGCAGCAGGGAGGACGCCAGGACGGTGTGCGGCTCGTGGGCGCACGCGTACTCGCCCTCCAGGACCGGCGCCCACAGCTCCAGCGCCGCCGCGTCCTCGCGCCGCCGCGCCCGCCACCAGCCCTGCCCGTGCAGCTCGCACGCGTGGCAGTCGGCCATCGTGTCCCGGTCGGCGGCCAGCCACGCCCCGTACGCCCGCTCGGCCCGCGCCAGATCGCCGATGTGCGCGGCCACACTGAACTCGGCGCTGCGCACGGCCCGTTCCGAGTGCCCGGCGAGCCGATAGCGGTGCTCCATCTCGCCGAGCCACTTCTCGACGGAGGCCAGCGGGACGTGCGGCTGGTTCAGCATGCCGGCCGACATCCACTTGAACACCCAGTGCAGGGAGTGGATCTCGTACTCGTCGAAGTCCTCCGGACGCTCGTCCCACATGCGCAGCAGACGCGCGAAGGGGACGAACATCTTGTCCTTCTCGGAGCTGTAGTTGTAGACCTTCAGCTGGTGCCCGAGCGCCTCGATCACGGCGAGCGGCACCTTCAGCTTCTCGGCCTCCACGAGCAGCCGCTCCGCGCGCGCGTTGCGCGCCGGGCCCTCCGGCCGCTCGTAGTTCTCCGCCATGGCCCGGCGCAGCTCGTCGAAGTCCATGGCGTCCATGGCGTTCGTGGAATCCATGGGATCCGTCACGTGCGGCCGTTCCCCTCGGTGTGCGTGGCCCACTCCAGCAGGCCGATGAAGGCGCGGTTCAGCAACGCCGAGTCCGCGGGCCTGAGCGGCCGCTGGGCCATCAGCAGGGCCTGCCCGTACAGGGACTCCGTGGCCGTGCCGATCAGTTCGCGGTCGGACAGGGAACTGATCCGCCGGATCAGCGGGTTGAGATGGTTGAGCACCAGCCGCGCGCGCGGGGCGCTGCCCCGCAGCGAGCCGAGGATGCCCGCCCACAGGTCGTCGGCCTGCTCCTCGGCCTCCGCGCGGGCCTGCTCGTGCCGCGAGGACCGGTCGTCCAGGTGCAGCGCGGGCACCGACAGCGGATGGAAGGCCCGCAGCACCACATCGCAGCCCAGTGGGTCGAGTTTGGCCCGCGCGGCCGACAGGAAGCCCGCGAGCGCCAGTTCGTCGTCCGGGTCCAGCGGGTCCAGATGCGCGGTCACCGTGTCGGCGTCCAGCTCGGCGACCACCGTCCCCGGGCGGACCGACGGCAGCGCCTCCACCAGCTCGCTGTCGTACGTGTAGCCGCCGTTGATCACCCCGACGCCCTGCGCGGACGCGATCGGCGCGACCTGCCGGTACTCCTCGACCGTGCGCGTGAAGTGCACCACCGGGTGCCGCTGCGCGAACTCCTCCAGGGACAGCCGCCCGTCGGTCGTCTCGAAGGGCAGCCACGGCAGCATCGTGCGCAGCATCTCCCGGTCGTGCCGCGCCAGGGACTTCACGCCCAGGTAGTGCACCGACAGGAAGGCCGCCAGCCGCTCCGGCTCACCGGCGGCGAGCCCGGTGAGCCAGCCCCGGATCCGCTCGCCCAGCGCCTCCCGTACGGCCGCCAGGGTCTCGTCCTCGTACAGCGACTCCCGTGACGCGGTGGGCCGCAGACTGTCCGTGTCGAGGACACAGCGCACGAAGAACGCCCAGTCCGGCAGCAGCTGTTCGGCCCGCTCGGTGAGCAGCATGCCCTTCAGGTGCACCCGGTGGCTCGCCCGCTGCGCCGGGCTGACGGCCGAGGGCAGGACGTACGCCACGCCCCGGATCCCGGCCAGCGGCACGTCCAGCTCTATCGAGTCCAGCGGGGTGAACCCGAACAGGTCGTGGCAGTGCCGGGCCAGGGCCACCCGCCGGCCCGCGGGGGAGGCGTACGCGCGGTTCCAGGGCGCCGGCAGGTCGGTGACCGCCTCGTCGCCGACCCGGACGTCGTAGGGCAGCAGCGAACCGAAGTCCCGTGCCAGGGTCAGCACGCGCGCGGGGGAGAGCCATTCGGCCGCCCCGGGCCGCGCGACCAGGTGCACGGTGGTGCCCGGCTCGGGGCGCGCCTCGTCGGGCAGCGTCCGCACGGTGTACGAGCCGTCGTCGGCCGCCGTCCACTCCACGGGCGGCGCGTGGGGCGTACGGGCGCTGCGGCTGACCACCCGGATGCGCTCGGCGACCACGAAGCACGCCAGCAGCCCGATGCCGAACTGACCGAGGAAGTCCGAGCGGACCTCCTGGAGGCCGCCGTCGTCCCGCTTGGAACTGCGGCCGATGGTGGCGAGCAGGTTGTGCACATCGGCCTCGGTGAGCCCGATGCCCGAGTCCTCCACCCGCAGCGCGCCGCCCTCCGCGAACAGCCGTACCCGGGCGGGCGCGTCGGGCTGCTCTGCGCGGCGCGCGGTGATCGCGTCCACGGCGTTCTGCAGCAGCTCGCGCAGATAGACCTTCGGACTGGAGTAGAGGTGGTGCGAGAGAAGATCCACCAGGCCACGCAGATCGACCTGGAAGGTATGAGGCGACTGGGGTGCCTGAGGAGTCTGGGGTGCCTGGGATGACTGTGAGGTCATTGAATCCATCGTCGCAGCGCCGGTGGATGGGATTCTGGCGACGGCGGCGGGGTCGGGCGGTCCCGGGAGACGGTGACCGCGGACGGGAGGCGATACGGACCCTGACACGGCTGGGCCCGGGAGTGCGCCATCCTAGGCGCGAACGACCCGTCTGACCAGCGGATTTCGAGTATGTATACGGCAATGTCAGTGCCGTGGTGTGCAATGGATCTCGTGCCCGCGCTCGAAGAACCGCTCAAGAACTCGCTCGGCGCCGCCACCGCGAAGGTGATGGCCGAGCACCTCGGCCTGCACACCGTCGGGGACCTGCTGCACCACTACCCCCGCAGATACGAGGAGCGCGGCCAGCTCACCCACCTCGCCGACCTGCCGATGGACGAGCACGTCACGGTGGTCGCCCAGGTCGCCGACGCCCGTCTGCACAGCTTCGCCTCCGCCAAGGCGCCCCGGGGCAAGGGCCAGCGCCTGGAGGTCACCATCACCGACGGCAGCGGTCGCCTCCAGCTCGTCTTCTTCGGCAACGGCGTGCACAAACCCCACAAAGACCTCCTCCCCGGCACCCGTGCCCTCTTCTCCGGCAAGGTCTCCGTCTTCAACCGCCGCCTCCAACTCGCCCACCCGGCCTACGAACTGCTGCGCGGCGACGACGTCACGGAGACCGTCGACACCTGGGCCGGCGCCCTCATCCCGATCTACCCGGCCACCGCCAAACTGGAGTCCTGGAAGATCGCCAAGGCGGTCCAGACGGTCCTGCCGAGCGCCCAGGACGCCGTGGACCCCCTCCCCGAGTCGCTGCGGGAGGGCCGGGGCCTGGTCTCCCTCCCCGAAGCCCTCCTGAAGATCCACCGCCCGCACTCCAAGACGGACGTGGAGGGCGCCCGCGACCGCCTCAAGTGGGACGAGGCCTTCGTCCTCCAGGTCGCCCTGGCCCGCCGCCGCCACGCCGACGCCCAACTCCCCGCCGCCGCCCGCCGCCCCGCCCCCGAAGGCCTCCTCACCGCCTTCGACGCCCGCCTCCCCTTCACGCTCACCGACGGCCAGCGGAAGGTCTCCAAGGAGATCTTCGACGACCTGGCCACGGAACACCCGATGCACCGCCTGCTCCAGGGCGAGGTGGGCTCCGGCAAGGCTCAGCCTCTCGACTCGCTGGTGCTCACTCCCGCCGGTTTCCGCCGGATGGGGGACTTGAGCGTGGGAGACGAGGTTGTCGTGCCCGACGGGGAGATCGCGGCGATCGACGGAGTCTTCCCACAAGGAGAGCGCGACGTCTGGAGGCTGGTGCTGTCCGACGGCAGCTCCGTCGAGTGCGACGACGAGCATCTCTGGATCGTCGGTACGAGCCGTGGGTGGCACCGAGGGCAGGAACCCAAGGTCATGACCGCTCGGGAGATCCGTTTCGACACCTTCGCGGCGGACGGATCATCCAAGTGGTACATCCCGGCCGCAACCCCTGTCGACCTCGGAGGCGATTCGGGACCGCCGTTGGATCCCTACCTGTTCGGCCTGCTTCTCGGAGACGGCTCGTTCCGTCACAACCTGAGTTTCCCCACGGTCGACGAGGAGATCCGAGGGGCCGGCGGCGTCCGCAGTCCCGTGATCCAGACGCTGCGCGACCTGAACCTGTGGGGCCTCACGTCATACGGGAAGTTCGTGCCGGACGATTTCAAGAACACGTCGGTCAAGAACCGTCTGGCCCTGCTGCAAGGCCTTCTGGACACGGACGGCACCGTCCAGGCGGACGGTTTCGGCATCTCGCTCCGCTCGGCCTCGCGCAGGCTGGCGGACGACGTCGCCTGGCTCGTGCGATCGCTGGGTGGCCGTGCACGAGTTCTACCGAAGGGAGCCGCTTTCAACGTCTCGGTCGCCCTGCCCGAGGGGCACGCGCCCTTCCGGCTGACCCACAAGGCCGAACGCGTACGGAGCCGGCCGAAGGACAACACGTTTCGACGCGGAATCCGGGCCGTCGAGTACGTGGGCCGGAAACCGGTCCAGTGCATCAGCGTCGCCCACCCGAGCCATGCCTATGTCACGGACAACTTCACAGTCACCCACAACACCATGGTGGCCCTGCGCGCCATGCTCGCCGTCGTCGACGCGGGTGGGCAGGCGGCGATGCTCGCGCCCACCGAGGTGCTCGCCCAGCAGCATCACCGGTCGGTGACCGAGATGATGGGGGAACTGGCCGAGGGCGGGATGCTGGGCGGCACCGAGCACTCCACCAAGGTGGTGCTGCTCACCGGTTCGATGGGCGCCGCGGGCCGCCGTCAGGCACTGCTGGACCTGGTCACCGGCGAGGCCGGCATCGTCATCGGCACGCACGCGCTGATCGAGGACAAGGTGCGGTTCCACGATCTGGGCCTGGTCGTCGTGGACGAACAGCACCGCTTCGGCGTGGAACAGCGCGACGCCCTGCGTGGCAAGGGCAAACAGCCGCCCCACCTCCTCGTGATGACGGCCACCCCCATCCCGCGCACGGTCGCCATGACCGTCTTCGGCGACCTGGAGACCTCCGTCCTCGACCAGCTCCCCGCCGGCCGCTCACCCATCGCCAGCCATGTCGTCCCCGCCGCCGACAAGCCGCACTTCCTCGCCCGCGCCTGGGAGCGCGTCCGCGAGGAGGTGGAGAACGGCCACCAGGCGTACGTCGTCTGCCCCCGCATCGGGGACGAGGAGGACGACCCGAAGAAGGCGGGCCGGAAGTCCGCCGAGGACGAGGCCGAGAAGCGCCCGCCCCTCGCCGTCCTCGACATCGCCGACCAGCTGACCAAGGGCCCGCTCCAAGGCCTCAAGGTCGAGGTCCTGCACGGCCGGATGCACCCCGACGACAAGGACGCGGTCATGCGCCGCTTCGCCGCCGGCGAGACCCATGTCCTGGTCGCCACCACGGTCATCGAGGTAGGTGTGAACGTCCCGAACGCGACCGCCATGGTGATCATGGACGCCGACCGCTTCGGCGTCTCCCAGCTCCACCAGCTCCGCGGCCGGGTGGGCCGGGGATCGGCCGCAGGCCTCTGCCTCCTGGTCACCGAGATGCCGCCCGCCAGCGCCGCCCGCCAGCGCCTCAACGCCGTCGCCGCCACCCTCGACGGCTTCGCACTCTCCCGCATCGACCTCGAACAACGCCGCGAGGGCGACGTCCTCGGCCAGGCCCAGTCCGGCGCCCGCACCAGCCTGCGCATGCTCGCCGTCATCCAGGACGAGGAGATCATCGCGGAGGCGAGAGAGGAAGCGACGTCCCTGGTCGCCACCGACCCCGACCTCAACACCCTCCCCGGCCTGCGCACAGCCCTGGACGCCCTCCTGGACGAGGAGCGGGAGCAGTACTTGGACAAGGGGTAGAGAGCGCCGCTCCGCCGCGGGCCGAGAACAGCCGCGCCGCTTGTGCTTTCAAGGGGCGCGGGGGACTGCGCGAGAAGCCCCACGAACCCGCGGCCCCGCCCACCACGCGAAGGCCTCTCCACCTTCGACTGCCAAACTGGACCTGTGACCACGCCCTCGAACAAGGACCCAAGATGACCCGCGTGATCGCCGGCGCAGCCGGCGGACGCCGCCTGGCAGTCCCGCCAGGGACCGGCACCCGCCCCACCTCCGACCGCGCCCGCGAGGGCCTCTTCTCCACCTGGCAGTCCCTCCTCGGCGGCCCTCTGGACGGCGAACGCGTCCTCGACCTCTACGCGGGCTCGGGCGCCGTCGGCCTGGAGGCCCTCTCCCGAGGCGCCGGCCACACCCTCCTCGTCGAGGCCGACGCACGAGCGGCCCGCACGGTCCGGGACAACGTCAGATCGCTCGGCCTCCCCGGCGCCGAGGTGAGGGCGGGCAAAGCGGAGCAGATCGTCCGTGGCTCGGCCCCGGACGAGCCGTACGACCTCGTCTTCCTCGACCCCCCGTACGCCGTCTCGGACGACGATCTTCGCGAGATCCTGCTCACACTCCGTACCGGGGGCTGGCTCGGCGAGGAAGCGCTCGTCACCGTGGAGCGCAGCACCAGAGGCGGTGAATTCGCCTGGCCGACCGGTTTCGAGGCCCTCAGGGCCCGTCGCTACGGCGAGGGAACGTTTTGGTACGGTCGCGCCGCCTCTACGTGCGAAGACGCATGATGACCGGACCGGAGAGCGAGGGACCTCAAGTGCGCCGTGCCGTCTGTCCCGGGTCGTTCGACCCGATCACCAACGGACACCTCGACATCATTGGCCGCGCGTCCAAGCTGTACGACGAGATCTATGTCGCGGTGATGATCAACAAGTCCAAGAAGGGCCTCTTCGAGGTCGAGGAGCGGATCGAGCTGATCCGTCAGGTCACCGCCGAGTACGCGAACGTACGCGTGGATGCCTTCCACGGACTCCTGGTCGACTTCTGCAAGCAGCGCGACATCCCGGCCATCGTCAAGGGCCTGCGCGCGGTCAGCGACTTCGACTACGAACTGCAGATGGCCCAGATGAACATCGGCCTGTCGGGCGTGGAGACCCTCTTCGTCCCCACCAACCCCACCTACAGCTTCCTGTCGTCCTCCCTCGTCAAGGAGGTCGCGACCTGGGGCGGCGACGTCTCCCACCTGGTGCCCCCGCTCGTCCTCGAAGCGCTGAACGAACGCCTGAAGCGCGACTGACACGGGACTGGCGCGGGACCGGGCGGACGAACCTCCCCCGCTGGCCGTACAGTCGACCCGACCGTCTCCAACCCGGCTGTAGAGAGTGGCGAGCACACGGTGGACCACACGGTGGACGTGCAGAAGAAGCTCGACGAGATCGTCTCGGTGGTCTCCGGCGCCCGATCCATGCCCATGTCGGCCTCGTGCGTGGTCAATCGCGCCGATCTGCTCACCCTGCTCGACGAACTGCGCGCGGCCCTGCCCGACTCCCTCGCCCAGGCGGCGGAGCTGATCGGCGACCGTGACCACATGGTCGAGCGGGCCCGCCAGGAGGCCGAGCGGATCATCGAGAACGCGCACGCCGAGCGCGGCTCCCTGATCTCCGACACCGAGGTCGCCCGCCGCTCCCAGAACGAGGCCGACCGCATCCTGGGCGAGGCCCGCCAGGAGGCCGAGGAGGTCCGCGCCGAGGCCGACGACTACGTCGACTCCAAGCTCGCCAACTTCGAGGTCGTCCTCACCAAGACCCTCGGTTCGGTGGGCCGCGGCCGGGAGAAGCTCCTCGGCACCGGCCCCGGCCTCGACGAACAGGGCTACGCGGACGAGGACGCCCCCGAGCGCAGCCACGACCCCGAGACCCTGCGCCGCGACGCCGACGCCTATGTCGACTCCAAGCTCGGCGCCTTCGAGGCGGTGCTCGCCAAGACCCTGGAGGCCGTCGGCCGGGGCCGCCAGAAGCTCCACGGCCGGATCGCCACCGACGACCTCGGCGCCCTCTCCCTCGGCGACGACGGCACCTCCGGGCAGCTCACCAGCGACGCCGACTACCTGGCCGGGCTCGCCGACCTCTCCGACAGCCCCGCCCAACAGTCCCGCGCGGTGCCGGAGCAGCCGTCGTACGGGCAGCAGCAGGACGCGTACCAGGCGACGGCGTACCAGCAGGACCCGTACGGCGGCTACCAGCAGCAGTACGCCCAGCCCCAGCAGGCCGCCGACCCCTACGGGTACCAGCAGGCCGACCCCTACGCGGCCGGCTACCCGCAGCAGCCGGCGTACGACCCGAACCAGGGGCATCCGGACCCCCAGGCGCACCAGGAACAGCAGGGGCACCAGGGGTACGCGCAGCAGCCGGCGAACGTGCTCGACGAGACCAGCCTGTTCGACACGACCATGATCACGGCGGAGCAGTTGCGCCGCTACGAACAGGGCCGCTGACAGCGGATTGGGCCGAGAGCGAAAGGTCCAGTATCCTGGCTCTTCGGTCGCGTGTACGTCCGCGATCAACGCTGCCCGGGAAACATCGAAGGGCGGCGTTTCCCAAGCTTCAAGATCGAAAGCAGGAATGGCCCTGAACGCCCGCCTCGACCACCGCAACCCTCTCGTGTTCGACACACACGAGCTGGGGCGGCGTCCTGGCGCGCTGCAGCGCCTGACCCGTGAGATCGACGCCCCCAAGGATCTCGGGATCCAGGGAGTGATCGGAGTGCCGGAAGGCGCCCCGGTGGAGCTCGGACTCCGCCTGGAGTCGGTCATGGAAGGTGTGCTTGTCACAGGCACCGCCCGTGCACGGGCCAAGGGGGAGTGCGTAAGGTGTCTGGAGCCGCTGGAGCTGGAGCTCGAAGCGGAATTCCAGGAGATGTTCTCGTACCCTGACGCCGACGACCGGGGCCGCCCCAAGGCGGAGCCGGCCGACGACGCCGAGGAAGACGAGGACAGGCTCTTCATCGAGGACGGCCTGTTCGACCTCGAATCCGTGCTGCGCGATGCGGTGGTGCTCGCACTGCCGATGCAGCCGGTGTGCCAGGACGACTGCCCCGGCCTGTGCTCCGAGTGCGGAGCCCGGCTGGCGGACGACCCGGACCACCACCACGACGCCGTCGACATCCGTTGGGCGGCACTGCAGGGACTCGCCGGTTCACTCGAAGACGGCGAGAAGGACGAGATGAGCGGCGCCGAGTCCGGTGTCGACGAGAAGCAGGAGAAGTAGCCGTGGCTGTTCCGAAGCGGAAGATGTCGCGCAGCAACACGCGCCACCGCCGGTCGCAGTGGAAGGCTGCGGTCCCCACCCTGGTTGCGTGCGAGCGCTGCCACGAGCCCAAGCTGCAGCACATCGCGTGCCCGTCTTGCGGCACCTACAACAAGCGCCAGGTCCTCGAGGTCTGAGCGGCTGGTGAGAGGCTCTATGTCTGACGCCAAGGCGGAGACCAACGCCAAGAAAAAGGCGGAGAACACAGCCTCGTCCCACACGCTTCTGGAAGGGCGGCTCGGCTATCAGCTCGAGTCCGCCCTTCTGGTGCGCGCGCTGACCCACCGTTCGTACGCGTACGAGAACGGCGGTCTGCCCACCAACGAGCGCCTGGAGTTCCTCGGGGACTCCGTCCTCGGCCTCGTGGTCACGGACACGCTGTATCGCACCCACCCCGACCTGCCCGAAGGCCAACTGGCCAAGCTGCGGGCCGCGGTGGTCAACTCTCGTGCGCTGGCGGAGGTGGGCCGCGGGCTCGACCTCGGCTCCTTCATCCGGCTCGGCCGCGGTGAAGAGGGCACAGGTGGCCGGGACAAGGCATCCATCCTCGCCGACACCCTCGAAGCGGTGATCGGCGCGGTCTATCTCGACCAGGGGCTGGACTCGGCGGCGGAGCTGGTGCACCGCCTGTTCGACCCGCTGATCGAAAAGTCCTCCAACCTCGGTGCCGGCCTGGACTGGAAGACCAGTCTCCAGGAGCTCACCGCGACCGAGGGGCTCGGTGTGCCCGAGTACCTGGTCACGGAGACCGGCCCCGACCACGAGAAGACCTTCACCGCTGCCGCCCGCGTCGGAGGCGTCTCGTACGGCACCGGCACCGGCCGCAGCAAGAAGGAAGCGGAGCAGCAGGCGGCCGAGTCCGCCTGGCGTGCGATCCGCTCCGCGGCGGACGAGCGGGCGAAGGCGGCGGCGGAGGCCGCCGCGCTGCCCGAAGAGTCCGCCGAGACTCCTTCGGACACGGCCCCGGCGTAACGGCTCCGCCGGGTGCGGGTGCGGTGAGGTGTGTTGTCGGGTGCGGGTGGGTGGGGCTTCTCGCGCAGTTCCCCGCGCCCCTGAAAAGCAGGGGCTGCGCCCCATGCTTTTCGGTCAGAAAGGGCCGTGGCCCGTCAGGGCCCACGGCCCTTTCAGGGGCGCGCGGGGAACTGCGCGACCAGCCCCCACCCACCCGCACCCGACTCACGACATCACCCACCCCCACCCCCCCGCACTCTCCGGAGGACCCCGTGCCAGAACTTCCCGAGGTCGAGGTCGTGCGGCGCGGCCTGGCGCGCTGGGTGGCCCACCGCACCGTCGCCGACGTCGAGGTGCTGCACCCCCGGGCGATCCGCCGCCACCTGGCCGGTCCGGAGGACTTCGCGCACCGGCTGAAGGGGAGCCGTATCGGCGAGCCGAGCCGACGCGGCAAATACCTCTGGCTGCCCGTGGAGGACACCGGTATCGCCGTCCTCGCGCACCTCGGCATGAGCGGCCAACTCCTCGTGCAGCCGCACGACACGGCGGACGAGAAGCACCTCAGGATCCGTGTCCGCTTCGCGGACGACCTGCGCAGGGAACTCCGCTTCGTCGACCAACGCACCTTCGGCGGGCTGTCGTTGCACGGCACCACCCCCGACGGCCTGCCGGACGTCATCGCGCACATCGCCCGCGACCCCCTCGACCCGCTGTTCGACGCGGAGGCCTTCCACCAGGCGCTGCGCCGCAAGCGTACGACCGTCAAACGGGCCCTGCTCGACCAGTCGTTGATCAGCGGGGTCGGCAACATCTATGCCGACGAGGCGCTTTGGCGGTCGCGCATCCACTACGAGCGCCCCACCGCCGGCTTCACCCGCCCGCGCACCACCGAACTCCTGGGCCATGTACGGGACGTGATGAACGCTGCCCTCGCCCAGGGCGGCACGAGCTTCGACAGCCTCTACGTCAATGTGAACGGCGAGTCGGGGTACTTCGACCGGTCGCTGGACGCGTACGGCCGTGAGGGACTGCCCTGCCGCCGCTGTGCCACACCGATGCGGCGGCGGCCGTGGATGAATCGGTCCAGCTACTTCTGCCCGACGTGTCAGCGGGCGCCGCGCGTCTCGTCGTAACGCTCGCGGGCCCGGAGCACGTCCTCCATGCGGTCCTCCACACAGGTGATGAGGGACAGCAGACGCTCGGAGACCTCGCGGCCGAGCGGGGTGAGGGTGTAGTCGACCCGGGGCGGGTTGGTGGGCTGGGCCTCGCGGTGGACCAGGCCGTCGCGCTCCAGGGCGTGCAGGGTCTGGGAGAGCATCTTCTCGCTGACGCCGTCCACCCGGCGCCGCAGTTCGTTGAAGCGGAGCGAGCCCTCGTACAGCGCGCCCACGGTGAGCACGCCCCAGCGGCCCGTGACGTGCTCCAGGGTGCCCCGCGACGGACAGTTCCTGGCGAACACGTCGAAGGCCAGCTCGTCGAGGTTCAAGGCGTCCGCGCCCGCGGCGGCCTGCGCGGGCGTCACGGCGGTCTGCGCGGTTGATTCCATACCCCGAGGATACTCCGGCACAGCGCTAACCAGAAGGTTGCACTAACTTCTGGTTAGCGACTCGGGAGGGGAGGAGCGGGGAAAGGAGGGGCTGACGGCCGCCCGGCGGGGGCTAGTAGCCGAAGTCCTGCGTCCACCACGGTCCGCCGTCACCCAGGTGGACGCCGACGCCGAGGGTCTTGAAGTCGCAGTTGAGGATGTTCGCCTTGTGGCCGGGGCTGTTCATCCAGGCCTCCATGACCGCCTCGGCGGTGGCCTGGCCGCGGGCGATGTTCTCGCCGCCGAGGCCGGTGATCCCGAGGGCCGCCGCGCGGTCCCAGGGGTCGTCGCCGTCGGGGTTGGTGTGGTCGAAGAAGCCGCGGAGGGCCATGTCGGCGCTGAAGGTCTCGGCCAGCTTCGCCAGATCGCTGCTCGCCGCCACCGGGCTGCAGCCGGCCTTGGCCCGCTCCTCGTTGACCAGCAGGAGGACCGCGGCCTCGGCCTGGGTCTCCACGGAGGCCTCCACCGGGGGAGTGGCCTCCTCCTTCTCCTTGGTCGGCTCGGCGGACGGCGTCCTGTTCTTCTGCGAGCCGGACTCCTTCTCCGCTTCGTCGGCGGGCTTCTCGGTCGGCTTCTCGGAGGGGGACGGGCTGTTCGACGGCGAGGCCTCGCGCTCGGCGTCACGGCTGGTGGACTCGTCCTCGCGCTGTTCCTGCGCGGCGCCGTCCGTACCGCCCTGCTGGCTCGCCGCACCCGTCGGCGAGCCTGCCGGAACCACCGTCTCGTTGCTGCTGCCCCCGCTGACCGCGTACTTGTCGCCGCCCGGCAGCACGCCGGTGGCCACCGCGACGGTACCGAGGGCGACGGCGGCGGAGACACCGAGGAGGCCGGTCTTCACGGGCGTCACGGTCCGCTTCTTACGGCGACGCGCACCACCGGCACGCGAGGCGGCCTGGGCGTCTGCCTCCAGGAAGGCGGCGAACCCGTACAGGTTCTCCGGGCCGTAGTGCGGCTCCTCGGTGGCGAAACCCGTGTCAGTGACCCCGGCGGCGCGGCCCCCCCTGGCGGCGCGGCCGGCGGCGGAGCGTCGGTGGCGTCCCATGTCTTGGCCTTCCTCGTCCTTGCGGTGTCCTGCGGTCAACGTTGGGGATCTTGTCAACGTTGTGATCGTGGCCTTCACGAATCTCACACGAAGGAGTGAGTTTCATATGAGATTCATTGGGTCGGGACGGTACAGCATGGCGCCAGGGGAGGGAGAGACCCGAGAGACATTGGCCCGTTAGCGTGCAGCCATGAGTGAGGATGTACGGCTGGTCGTCTGGGTGCGCGGACGGGTGCAAGGGGTGGGTTTCCGCTGGTTCACCCGGGCTCGGGCGCTGGAGATCGGGGGGCTGAGTGGGTTTGCTCTCAATTTGGCCGACGGGCGGGTGCAGGTGGTCGCCGAGGGCTCACCCGAGGCGTGCCAAGGGCTTCTGGGGTGGCTCCAGGGTGACGACACGCCCGGACGCGTGGACGGTGTCACCGAGATCTGGGACACACCGCGAGGGGGCTACGACGGCTTCGCCATCCGCTGACCGCCCTCGGCGGGAGGGGCCCGGCAGGAGTGGAGGGTGACGCCACCGGCATATGCCAGGAGCATGCACAGGACAGAAATGTGCAGGTGATTGCCAAGACGGACTTGTCATGGCAGGCTCCGAAGAAAGGATGATCCCCTCGCTCCGCCGGCCAGGAGAGGTTCCCGAACCGCCGCGGCGTCGCCCGATCCGGGCCGCGCGGCACCGGGATGCCCGCCAATGCGGGGCGTGATCGTGTTGACCGTCAAACTTTTTGGTGAGACGCTGAAAGCCCCGCGCACCTTAGCTGTTTGGCATGGAGAACGGCAGCGAAAATTCAACAGTGCCAAGCACCGCGGGTGCGATTCCCTCACGACCCACACCGCTTCGGTCGGTCACTCAGTGTGGAGGACCATCCATCATGGCAAAGGCGCTTCTCGGTTACGTCGGCGGCTCCGATCCGCGACTCCTCGCCGAGATGCGACGGCTCCAGCAGCGCGTCCAGGACCTGGAATCCGAACTCGGACGAATCCAGGCGGAGAACGACGCGCTGACGGCTGCCGCTTCTCACGACTCGCTCATGGAGCTCGACGCACACCAGGCGGAGCCTGCGCTCACCTGATCACTGCATCGCACCACGACAGACAGCAGTGGTTGGGCTGCCCGTATCAACCGCTAAGTTGTCAGATCTGCAAGGGACGCCTTCTCTAGAGGCGTCCCTTCTTTCTTTCCCCCGAACCCCCGCGTTCTCGTCACACTCTTCAACGTCTGATGTGCCCTGCACGTTCATGGGTGAAACCGCGCGTTCATGGAGTGGGACAAGGCCGGAAGGTAGAGTCCAGCGCCGTGCACCTCAAGGCCCTGACCCTGCGCGGGTTCAAATCGTTCGCCTCGGCGACCACGCTCCGGTTCGAACCGGGCATCACGTGTGTCGTCGGACCGAACGGTTCGGGCAAGTCCAATGTCGTGGACGCGCTCAGCTGGGTCATGGGCGAGCAGGGCGCGAAGTCGCTGCGCGGCGGCAAGATGGAGGACGTCATCTTCGCCGGCACCACCGGGCGCCCCCCGCTCGGCCGCGCCGAGGTCTCCCTGACCATCGACAACTCCGACGGCGCCCTCCCCATCGAGTACTCCGAGGTCACCATCACGCGGATCATGTTCCGCAACGGCGGCAGCGAGTACCAGATCAACGGCGACACCTGCCGTCTCCTCGACATCCAGGACCTGCTCTCCGACTCCGGCATCGGCCGCGAGATGCACGTCATCGTCGGCCAGGGCCAACTCGACTCCGTCCTGCACGCCGACCCCATGGGCCGCCGCGCGTTCATCGAGGAGGCCGCCGGAGTCCTCAAGCACCGCAAGCGCAAGGAGAAGGCGCTCCGCAAACTCGACGCCATGCAGGCCAACCTGGCCCGCGTCCAGGACCTCACCGACGAACTCCGCCGCCAGCTCAAGCCGCTGGGCCGGCAGGCCGCCGTCGCCCGCCGGGCCGCCGCCATCCAGGCGGACCTGCGCGACGCCCGTCTGCGCCTGCTCGCCGACGACCTCGTACGGCTCCACTCCGCGCTGCGCACCGAGGTCGCCGACGAGGCCGCGCTGAAGCAGCGCAAGGAGGCGGCCGAGACCGAGCTGAAGAAGGCACTCCACCGGGAGGCCGACCTGGAGGGCGAGGTACGCCGCCTCACCCCGCGCCTCCAGCGCGCCCAGGAGACCTGGTACGAACTGTCGCAGCTCGCCGAACGGGTACGCGGCACGATCTCCCTGGCCGACGCCCGGGTCAAGAGCGCCACCTCCGCGCCCCCCGACGAGCGCCGGGGCCGCGACCCGGAGGACATGGAACGCGAGGCCGCCCGCATCCGCGAACAGGAGGCGGAGCTGGAGGCGGCTCTCGAAGCCGCCGAGCGGGCGTTGGAGGACACGGTCGAGCACCGGGCCGAGCTGGAGCGCCAACTGACCGTCGAGGAACGCCGGCTGAAGGACGTCGCCCGTTCCATCGCCGACCGCCGCGAGAGCCTCGCCCGGCTGGGCGGCCAGGTCAACGCCGCCCGCTCCCGCGCAGCCTCCGCCCAGGCCGAGATCGACCGACTCGCAGCCGCCCGGGACGAGGCACGGGACCGTGCCGTCGCCGCCCAGGAGGAGTACGAGGCACTGAAGGCCGAGGTCGACGGCCTCGACGCCGACGACTCCGAACTCGCCGAGCGGCACGACGCCGCGAAACGCGCCCTGGCCGAGGCCGAGTCCGCCCACGCCGCCGCCCGCGAGGCCACCACCACCGCCGAACGTCGCCGCGCCGCCACCCAGGCCCGCCACGAGGCCCTCGCCCTGGGCCTGCGCCGCAAGGACGGCACGGGCGCGCTGCTCACCGCGAAGGACCGCCTCGGCGGCGTACTGGGCCCGGCGGCCGAACTCCTGACGATCACCCCGGGCCACGAGGTCGCCCTCGCGGCGGCCTTCGGCGCGGCGGCGGACGCGATCGCGGTGACCTCACCGTCCGCGGCGGCGGAGGCGATCCGGCTGCTGCGCAAGCAGGACGCCGGACGAGCGGCGCTGTTGACCGCGGGAGGGCTGGAGGACCCGACGCCGGATCCCTCGGCCGAGCCCCGAAGGGGCGCGGGGAACCGCGCGACCAGCCACGACGGACCCGCGGACGAACAACGGCCCCACCCGGGGATTCCCGCGGAGCGCCTGGTCCGGGCCCCCTCCGACCTCACCCCCGCCGTCCGCCGCCTCCTCCACCGCATCGTCGTGGTCGACACCCTCGAAGCCGCCGAGGCCCTCGTCTACGCCCGCCCCGACCTCACCGCGGTCACCGCCGAAGGCGACCTGCTCGGGGCCCACTTCGCCCACGGCGGCTCCGCCGGCGCGCCGAGCCTGCTGGAGGTGCAGGCCTCCGTCGACGAGGCCGCGGCCGAGCTGGAGGAACTGGCCGTACGGTGCGAGGAGTTGGCCGAGGCCCAGGAGCGCGCGGTCGGGCTGCGCCGGGAACGGGCCGGACTCGTGGAGGAGCTGGGCGAGCGGCGCCGGGCGGCCGAGCGGGAGAAGTCCGCCGTCGCCCAGCAGCTCGGGCGGCTGGGCGGGCAGGCGCGGGGCGCCGCCGGGGAGGCCGAGCGGTCCACGGCCGCCGCCGCCCGCGCCCAGGAGGCGCTCGACCGGGCCGTACAGGAGGCCGAGGAGCTGGCCGAACGGCTCGCGGTGGCCGAGGAGATGCCCGTCGAGGAGGAGCCGGACACCTTCGTACGGGATCGGCTCGCGGCGGACGGGGCCAACGCGCGGCAGACCGAGATGGAGGCGCGGCTCCAGGTGCGGACGCACGAGGAGCGTGTGAAGGGGCTCGCGGGGCGTGCCGACTCGCTCGACCGGGCCGCGCGCGCCGAGCGCGAGGCGCGGGCGCGCGCCGAACAGCGCCGGGCGCGGCTGCGGCACGAGGCGGCCGTGGCCGAGGCCGTCGGCTCCGGCGCCCGGCAGCTGCTCCTGCACGTCGAGGTCTCCCTCGCCCGCGCGGACGAGGAACGCACCGCCGCCGACGCCGCCAAGGCCCGCCGGGAGCGGGAACTCGCCGAGGCCCGCGGCGAGGGGCGCGACCTCAAGGCCGAGCTGGACAAACTGACCGACTCCGTCCACCGGGGCGAGGTGCTCGGTGCCGAGAAGCGGATGCGGATCGAGCAGCTGGAGACCAAGGCGCTGGAGGAGCTGGGCGTCGAACCGGAGGGGCTGATCGCGGAGTACGGGCCCGACCAGCTCGTACCGCCGTCGCCATCGGCCGAGGGTGAGGAGCTGCCGGAGGACCCGGAGCATCCCCGTAACCAGCCGAAGACGTTCCACCGGGCCGAGCAGGAGAAGCGGCTCAGGGCGGCCGAGCGGGCGTACCAGCAGCTCGGGAAGGTCAATCCGCTGGCCCTTGAGGAGTTCGCGGCGCTGGAGGAGCGGCACAAGTTCCTCAGCGAGCAGCTGGAGGACCTGAAGAAGACCCGCGCCGATCTGCTCCAGGTGGTGAAGGAGGTCGACGAACGGGTCGAGCAGGTCTTCACCGAGGCCTTCTGGGACACCGCACGCGAGTTCGAGGGTGTCTTCGGCAGGCTCTTCCCCGGCGGCGAGGGACGACTCATCCTCACCGACCCGGACAACATGCTCACCACCGGTGTCGACGTCGAGGCCCGGCCGCCGGGCAAGAAGGTCAAGCGGCTGTCGCTGCTCTCCGGCGGGGAGCGTTCGCTGACCGCCGTCGCCATGCTGGTGTCGATCTTCAAGGCGCGGCCCAGCCCGTTCTATGTGATGGACGAGGTCGAGGCGGCGCTCGACGACACCAATCTGCAGCGGCTGATCCGGATCATGCAGGAGCTGCAGGAGGCCTCCCAGCTGATCGTGATCACCCACCAGAAGCGGACCATGGAGGTCGCCGACGCGCTGTACGGCGTCTCCATGCAGGGCGACGGCGTCTCGAAGGTGATCAGCCAGCGGCTGCGTTAGGCGTTCCCGAGCGCGGGTAGGCGGGGCTGGTCCAGCAGATCATCAGGCCCGTTCCCCCGAGATCGGCGACGTGCCCGCCGAGGAGTACAGACGTGACCAGCACAGCGCAGCCCAGGGCAGGAGCTCGTGGCGCCCAGCCCGAACATCTCTCGCACGTGATCTTCATCGCGGCGGCGGCCGCGATGGGCGGCTTCCTCTTCGGCTACGACAGTGCCGTGATCAACGGCGCCGTCGAAGCCATCCGGCACCGCTACGACATCGGCTCCACGGCCCTGGCACAGGTCATCGCCATCGCCCTCGTCGGCTGCGCCGTCGGCGCGGCCACGGCCGGCCGGATCGCCGACCGCATCGGCCGTATCAGGTGCATGCAGATCGCGGCGGCCCTCTTCACGGTCAGCGCCGTCGGCTCCGCGCTCCCCTTCGCGCTGTGGGACCTCGCCTTCTGGCGGATCGTCGGCGGCTTTGCCATCGGCATGGCGTCCGTCATCGGCCCCGCCTACATCGCCGAGGTCGCCCCGCCCGCCTACCGGGGGCGGCTCGGCTCGTTCCAGCAGGCCGCGATCGTCGTCGGTATCGCCATCTCCCAGCTGGTCAACTGGGGCATCCTCAACGCCGCCGACGGCGACCAGCGCGGTGAACTGCTGGGCCTGGAGGCCTGGCAGATCATGCTCGGCGTCATGGTCGTCCCGGCCGTGCTGTACGGCCTGCTCTCCTTCGCGATCCCCGAGTCCCCGCGCTTCCTGATCTCCGTCGGCAAGCGCGAGCGCGCCCGTGAGGTGCTCGCCGAGGTCGAGGGCGACGGCGCCGACCTGGACGCCCGGGTCGCCGAGATCGAGTCCGCGACGCACAGCGAGCACACGTCGACGTTCAAGGACCTGCTCGGCGGCAGCTTCCTCTTCAAGCCGATCGTCTGGATCGGTATCGGCCTGTCGGTCTTCCAGCAGTTCGTCGGCATCAACGTCGCCTTCTACTACTCCGCGACGCTCTGGCAGTCCGTCGGTGTCGACCCGGCCGCGTCGTTCTTCTACTCCTTCACGACCTCGATCATCAACATCGTCGGCACCGTCATCGCGATGATCTTCGTGGACCGGATCGGCCGCAAGCCGCTCGCTCTCATCGGCTCCGTCGGCATGGTCGTCGGCCTCGCCCTGGAGGCCTGGGCCTTCTCCTTCGACCTGGTCGACGGCAGGCTCCCCGCCACCCAGGGCTGGGTCGCCCTGATCGCCGCCCATGCCTTCGTCCTCTTCTTCGCCCTCTCCTGGGGCGTCGTCGTCTGGGTCATGCTCGGCGAGATGTTCCCGAACCGGATCCGCGCCGCCGCCCTGGGCGTGGCCGCCTCCGCGCAGTGGATCGCCAACTGGGCCATCACCGCGAGCTTCCCGTCCCTCGCCGACCGGAACCTCTCCGTGACGTACCTGATCTACACGGTCTTCGCCGCGCTCTCCATCCCCTTCGTCCTCAGGTTCGTGAAGGAGACGAAGGGCAAGTCGCTGGAGGAGATGGGCTAGCCCATGGCTAGCCCGTCCGCACCGCAGGCCCGCACCGCCCGCGAGGTCCGGCCCGCCCGCACCGCCCGGCCCGCCGTCCCGTCCCGACCGCCGAGCGGGCCGGGACGGCGGGACGCCGAGGGGTTGGCGCCAGGGGCGAGGGTCAGCCGTCGAGGCGCGGCAGCACCTGCTCGGCGAACAGCCGCAGCCCGCGCCACCCCTCCTCGA
Source organism: Streptomyces phaeolivaceus (assembly GCF_009184865.1). Classification (NCBI taxonomy): domain Bacteria; kingdom Bacillati; phylum Actinomycetota; class Actinomycetes; order Kitasatosporales; family Streptomycetaceae; genus Streptomyces; species Streptomyces phaeolivaceus. The sequence continues at coordinate 7,658,433 of NZ_CP045096.1, forward strand.
CCGGCATCCCACCGGCCAGCGGATGCAGGACGTAGTTGTCCAGACCCAGCGCCACACACTCGTCCGGCGTGACGATCCGGTACACCCCCTCCGCACGCAGCTCCGCCACCGTCGCCGCCCCCGACCGCACCGCCGACCGGATACCGGCCGACTGCCAGGAGGCGTACGTTCGCGCCTCGTGCAGGAAATGCCCGCCGTACTCTGCCCACGCCCGGTCCGGATCCTCCGCCACGTGCAGCAACGGCGTCTCGGCGGCCGGCATCATCGTCCAGCCCTCGGTGCCGTACTCGACCAGCCGCTCCTTGTAGTACGCCTCCAGCTCCGGCAGATGCGCGCTCGGGAAGAACGGCAGCCCGAGGCGGGCCGCCCGGCGGGCCGCGGCCTTCGAGGAACCGCCGACCAGCAGCAGCGGATGCGGCTCGGTTCCCGGACGCGGGGTGACCCGGACCGTGCGCCCCCGATACGCGAACGGCTCACCGGTCCACGCCCGCAGCAGCGTCTCCAGCACCTCGTCCTGGAGTCTGCCGCGCCCCTTCCAGTCCACGTCGAACTGCGCGTACTCCTCCGGCCGGTACCCGATCCCGGCCACCGTCACCAGCCGTCCGCCGCTCAGCAGATCCAGTACGGCGATGTCCTCGGCCAGCCGCAGCGGGTCGTGCAGCGGCCCGATCACCGCCGACACCGTCACCGCGATCCGCTTCGTCGCCCCGAACACCGCTCCCGCGAAGACGAACGGCGACGGCAGCCAGTTGTTCTCGACGCCGTGGTGCTCCTCCGTCTGCACGGTGGAGAGGCCCCGCTCATCGGCGTACGCGGCCATCTCGACGGCGGCCCGGTAGCGGGCCCGGAGCGAGGCGGGCGTGGCACCGGGCTCGACCAGATTGAAACGGACGACCGTGACGGGCATGGGGGACCCCCTTCGGGCGGCTGTGGAGGGGGACGGTAGCTGACGGGGCATCAGGTGGCCAGGGATGCGGAAGGCCCGTGTGGCCCCGTACGGCGATCGAACGCGGCGCGGGGCGGTCCCGCATACTGGTCGGGTTATGGAACTCATCCTTGCTGTAGTCATCGCCGTGGTCGTGCTCGGCGTGCTGGGCGGGCTCGTCGTAGGCAGCCGCAGGAAGAAGCCGCTGCCCCCGGCGCCCCCCACGACACCCGACATCACCGCACCTCCGGCCGAGCCGCATGTCGGCGACGAGGCCGAGACACTGCGCGACGAACCGCGCCGCACGATCGAGGAGGTGGACCTCCCGGACGGCTCGGCGTCGGCGCCCGTGGCCGTCGAGGAACCGCCCGCCGCCCCCGAGATCGAGATCCCGGAACCGACCGCCGGCCGTCTGGTACGGCTGCGCGCCCGGCTCTCCCGCTCGCAGAACGCGCTCGGCAAGGGGCTGCTCACGCTGCTCTCGCGCGAGCACCTCGACGACGACACCTGGGAGGAGATCGAGGACACCCTCCTCACCGCCGACGTCGGCGTCCAGCCCACCCAGGAGCTGGTCGAGCGGCTGCGCGAGCGCGTGAAGGTCCTCGGCACCCGCACCCCGGCCGAGCTGCGCGCCCTGCTGCGCGAGGAACTGCTGACGATCCTCGTCCCCGAGTTCGACCGCGAGGTCAACACCGACTCGCCGCTCGACACCCCGGGCATCGTGATGGTCGTCGGTGTCAACGGCACCGGGAAGACCACCACCACCGGCAAGCTCGCCCGGGTGCTCGTCGCCGACGGCAAGAACGTCGTCCTCGGTGCCGCAGACACCTTCCGGGCCGCCGCCGCCGACCAGCTGCAGACCTGGGGCGAACGGGTCGGCGCCCGTACCGTGCGCGGCCCCGAGGGCGGCGACCCGGCGTCCATCGCCTTCGACGCCGTCAAGGAGGGCATCGAGGAGGGCGCCGACGTCGTCCTCATCGACACCGCCGGCCGACTGCACACCAAGACCGGCCTCATGGACGAGCTGGGCAAGGTCAAGCGCGTCGTCGAGAAGCACGCGCCGCTGGACGAGATCCTGCTCGTCCTCGACGCCACCACCGGTCAGAACGGTCTCGTCCAGGCCCGCGTCTTCGCCGAGGTCGTCGACATCACCGGCATCGTCCTGACCAAGCTCGACGGCACCGCCAAGGGCGGCATCGTCATCGCCGTCCAACGCGAGCTGGGCGTCCCCGTGAAGCTGGTCGGTCTGGGGGAGGGCGCCGACGATCTGGCGCCGTTCGAGCCGGAGGCGTTCGTGGATGCGCTTATCGGCGACTGATCGGCGCCTACGGAGATCCGTAGGCGCGACAAGAGGCGGTACGAGAAGCGCCCACCCCGAGGTCCAGTGGGGGCGGGCGCTTCGCCGTCTCTGCTTCTGCTGCTTCTACGCCCGCGACCGGTGGGCCACATACGCCAGCGTCCCCAGCAGCAGCCGTGCGGCCGGTGGCTTCGTCGCCGAGTCGAGGGCGGGGGAGCGGAGCCAGCGGACCGGGCCGAGGCCGCCGCGGTCGGAGGGCGGGGCGGTGACATGGCTGCCGGGGCCGAGGCCGCGCAGATCGAGCGCGGAGGGGTCGTCCCAGCCCATGCGGTAGAGCAGGGTGGACAGCTCGGCGACCGAACCAGGGGCGACGAGGAAGTGGGCGCGGCCCTCGGGGGTGGCCATCACGGGGCCGACGGGCAGACCCATCCGTTCGAGCCGGACCAGTGCGTGGCGGCCCGCCGACTCGGCGACCTCGATCACGTCGAAGGCGCGGCCCACCGGCAGCATCACGGCGGCGCCGGGGAACTCGGACCAGGCCTCGGTCACCTCGTCGAGGGTCGCTCCGGCGCGGACCGGAGGCGCGAAGTCGAGCGGATGCGCGCCGGGCGCGGAACAGGTGCTCCGGCCGCACGAGCACGCGCCCGAGGCCGTCCGCGCGCCGGGGACGACGTCCCACCCCCAGAGGCCGGTGAACTCGGCCACGGCCGTGCATTCCGAGGAACGGCCGCGCCGACGTGTGCCGGATCGCATCTCCCGGATGCCGCCGATCGTGAAGCCCATGCCCCCTCCAACGGGTCCAGCGCGCCGGTGGTTACGCGACGGAGTCGGAATGCGACGCTCTGCTTCCGCATGGGCGGCGCACTCCGGCGTCACGGGTGGCGTGGTCGGCGACGCGCGCCCCTGAACGCATCGCTCCGCCCACTCCCGGCCGTCATGTGTCAAGTGAATCGCGGACCGGGGACCGTTAGTTCATTCGAAGGGGTGGCGAATGGTGGCGTTTCTGGAATCACCGTGGCCGGACGCGTGATCGTAGGATTACTTTGAGTGCACGGGACCTGGGGACGTATGCGCTCGTGGGTATGCCGGAGGCAAGTCGTCTTTCCGTTCGATGGGTGACAAGGGTCGGACGTACGGCGTGGTAACCGGCATTCTGGTAGGGCTTGGCGCACACAGCGCAACAGGTGGTTTCAGGGATGGGGGCGTTCCAGTGGGCGGCAACGGCGGAAGCGGCACGAACGCTGAGAAGCGCCCGAACGAGCTGCTGGGCTCGTGGTTCGTCCGCAGCGGCTGGTCCAAGGGCGAGCTGGCCCGCCAGGTGAACCGCAGGGCCCGTCAGCTCGGCGCCAACCACATCTCCACCGACACCTCGCGCGTACGGCGCTGGCTCGACGGGGAGAACCCGCGCGAACCGATCCCGCGCATCCTGTCCGAACTGTTCTCCGAGCGGTTCGGCTGTGTCGTCGCCGTCGAGGACCTGGGGCTGCGCGCGGCCCACCAGGCACCGTCCGTCTCCGGTGTCGACCTGCCCTGGACGGGCCCGCAGACCGTGGCGCTGATCAGCGAGTTCTCGCGCAGCGACCTGATGCTGGCGCGGCGCGGCTTCCTCGGGAGCTCGCTCGCCCTCTCCGCGGGCCCGGCCCTCATCGAGCCGATGCAGCGCTGGCTCGTCCCCACGCCCCCCGCCCCGCGCGCGGAGCCCGAGCCCCCGGTCGTCTCCCGTCGCCCGGGGCGGCTCTCCACACCGGAGCTGGACCTCCTCGAATCCACCACCAGGATGTTCCGCGAGTGGGACGCCCAGTGCGGCGGCGGTCTGCGCCGCAAGGCGGTCGTGGGCCAGCTGCACGAGGTCACCGACCTCCTCCAGGAACCCCAGCCCGAGGCCACCACCCGGCGACTGTTCAAGGTCGCCGCCGAACTGGCCGAGCTGGCCGGCTGGATGAGCTACGACATCGGCCTCCAGCCCACCGCCCAGAAGTACTTCGTCCTCGCCCTGCACGCCGCCAAGGAGGCGGGCGACAAACCCCTCGGCTCGTACGTCCTGTCCAGCATGAGCCGGCAGATGATCCACCTCGGCCGGCCCGACGACGCCCTGGAACTGATCCACCTCGCCCAGTACGGCAGCCGTGAGTGCGCGAGCCCGCGCACCCAGTCGATGCTGTATGCGATGGAGGCCCGCGCCTACGCCAACATGGGCCAGCCGGGCAAGTGCAAACGGGCGGTGCGGATGGCCGAGGACGTCTTCGCCGACGCCGAGGAGTGGGACGACCCGGACCCCGACTGGATCCGCTTCTTCAACGAGGCCGAGCTGCACGGCGAGAACTCCCACTCCTACCGCGACCTCGCCTATGTCGCGGGCCGCAGCCCCACCTACGCCTCCCTCGCCGAGCCCGTGATGCGCCGGGCCGTCGAGCTCTTCTCCACGGACACCGAACACCAGCGGTCGTACGCGCTGAACCTCATCGGCATGGCCACCGTCCATCTGCTCCAGCGCGAGCCCGAGCAGGGGGCCACCATGGCGAAGCGGGCCATGGACGTCGCCGGCAAGGTCCGCTCCGAGCGCGTCAACACCCGTATCCGCAAGACCGTCGACACGGCCGTCCGCGAGTTCGGCGGGCTCGCCGAGGTCGTCGACCTCACCGACCAGCTCGCCGTCCACCTCCCGGAGACCGCCGAGGCGGTCTGACCCGGGCCCGGCACACCCCGGGCCCCACGCACTCCGGCCGCGGCCGGCCATCCCGACTGCCCGACTCGGCTCCCCCATGCCAGGTCATCGGATGGTCTGCCGTGGTCGGTCTCCTTGGCTCGTCCAGCTTTGCTGTCTGCCCAATCCGGGTTGTCTGCAAAGGATGCACTGCGATAGCCATCAGTCGTGGCTGGTGTCGGCGATCTCGAGTGAAACACGAAGAAGAATCCGGCATATCGCGCATTCGTCTCGCTTTTTCTTCGGGGGATCATTTCTGTTGGAGTGGGGTTGCGTTTGCAGATTGACATGGGCGTGTCGAACTGGCAGCCTTTTCTCTCGCGAGCTGGGATTCGGTTGCTTGCTAGTGATGGTGCTCGATCAGATGCCATCTTTCACGGGGACGAGGAATTTTCCATGTTCAAAAAGACGTCGGTTTCGGCTGCCCTGGCAGGCCTTGCAGCGGGTCTGTTCGTTGTGCTTCCCGCTTCTGAAGCCAATGCGGCCACGTGGACGACGCACACGAAGAAGTACGCGCAGACGAAGAGCTTCTACTCCAAGCCGCTCAAGCGCTGCGTTCGCGCCACCCTGTCCGGTAAGGTGACCTTCAAGTACGGCTACATTGTGGGTAGGCACACGTATAAGGACATCAAGGTCATCGAGCCGAAGATGGCGACCAAGGTCCTGACCAAGTGCTCGGGTGGTAAGGCCGCCACCACCACGAAGATGGAGATGACTCAACGCTGGTACGAGAGCCGTAAGTGCGAAATGGAGGTCGGGGTATCTGCGGGTGCCCCGTGGAGCATCTCGGTAACCCCGACGGTGGAGTGCGGCTCGCGCAAGGCCGGCACTCGCAAGTCCGTGTACAGCAACAAGAATAAGACCTACACCCAGTCCAACACCGGTCGGCCCCTTTACTTCAAGGGGAAGCTGGAGATCCGGCACTCGCCCACCGCCAAGTATGACCGGAGGTTCTGTATGTCGGGTCGTACGACAGTGCAGGCGTACGTCAAGAACAACTCCGATGCCTGGTCGCAGACGATGAAGTTCTGCTTCAAGAAGTAAAAGCGGGGAGTGACCAGAAAATCGAAGCGGGTTGCCAGGGTTTCATTCTGCACTGGCAACCCGCTTTTTCGTTGTGAGGCCGAGGGGGCTTCGGGTAGGTAGCGGTCCGGGTCGGATGGTGTACGGAAAGGTCTCGCCCAGATAACGGGAAAGTGTGCGCAGAGCCTGCGATTTTACAGAGATGTAACATTATCGGCCAGTTGGTTACATCCTTGAAATGTTCCGTAGTGTCGATGGAAACCGGGTTTGGTGAGCCTGGGGCGCATCTTGGCCCCAACGCCCGCACGGGCCGTTCCAACGACGAGGAGTACCGGCATTGAACGGCACAGATACCGGATTCGTATTGATCAGTGCAGCGCTCGTCATGCTGATGACGCCCGGCTTGGCCCTCTTCTACGGCGGCATGGTCCGGGCCAAGAGCGCGCTGAACATGCTGATGATGTCCTTCGTCTCGCTGGGCATCGTCAGCGTTCTGTGGGTGCTGTACGGACACTCCCTCGCCTTCAGCGGTGACTTGGGTGGCTTTATCGGCAACCTGGACATGATCGGGCTGAAGGGTGTAAGCGCCGACAGCACGATGGAGAGCTTCACTGGCAACGACATCTCGCTGTTCGCCTTCTCCCTCTTCCAGATGCTGTTCGCCGTCATCACGGCCGCTCTGATCAGCGGTGCTCTCGCCGATCGCGTCAAGTTCGGCGCGTGGATGATCTTCATCGGTGTGTGGGTCACCGTGGTCTACTTCCCAGTCGCCCACTGGGTCTGGGGCGGCGGCTGGCTGGCTCAGCTGGACCCTGCCGTGATCGATTTCGCCGGTGGTACCGCGGTCCACATTAACGCCGGTATCGCCGCCCTGGCTGCGGTCCTGGTTGTGGGCAAGCGCGTCGGCTTCAAGAAGGACCCGATGCGTCCGCACAACATGCCGCTGGTTCTGCTTGGCACCGCTCTCCTGTGGTTCGGCTGGTTCGGCTTCAACGCGGGCTCCGAGCTGGGCGTCGACGGCACCACCGCCCAGATGGCCATCAACACCCAGGTCGCCACCGGCGCCGCCATGCTCGGCTGGCTGATCTACGAGCGCATCCGCCACGGCGCGTTCACTACGCTCGGTGCCTGCTCCGGCGCGGTCGCCGGCCTGGTCGCGATCACCCCGTCCGGTGGCAACGTCAACATCTTCGGTGCTCTGCTCATCGGTGTCGTCGCTGGTGCCGTCTGCTCCTGGGCCGTCAGCCTCAAGTACAAGCTGGGCTACGACGATTCCCTCGACGTCGTCGGTGTCCACCTTGTCGGCGGTGTCCTTGGCACCCTGATGGTGGGCTTCCTCGCCATCGACGGCAAGGGTGGCGGCAGCCAGTTCTTGTCGCAGGCCATCGGTGCCTTCGCTGTGATGGGTTACACCTTCGTCGTGACCTGGGTTCTCGCCTTCGCCATCCAGAAGACGATCGGCTTCCGTGCCTCCGAGGACGACGAGATCAGCGGCATCGACCAGGCCGCACACGCCGAGACCGCGTACGACTTCAGCTCGGCCGCCGGTTCACACATCTCCGCCAGCACCACGAGCAGCGTCGCTGCCCCTCAGAGCAAGAAGGTCGAGGCATGAAGCTGATCACCGCCGTCGTCAAGCCGCACCGGCTCGACGAGATCAAGGAAGCCCTGCAGGCCTTCGGGGTGCACGGACTTACGGTGACCGAGGCCAGTGGGTACGGTCGGCAGCGGGGCCACACCGAGGTGTACCGGGGCGCCGAGTACACGGTGGACCTGGTCCCCAAGATCCGCATCGAGGTCCTCGCCGAGGACGACGACGCCGAGCAGCTGATCGACGTCATCGTCAAGGCCGCCCGCACCGGCAAGATCGGTGACGGCAAGGTCTGGTCCCTCCCGGTCGAGACGGCCGTTCGGGTCCGGACCGGCGAGCGCGGCCCGGACGCGCTCTGATCGAAGAGAAGAACAGGAGTCGCTGGGTGACGAGTACGGACGTACGTACGGAAGCAGAGGACTCGGGACCCAGCGGCTATGCGGCGGCCCGGCTGCGCCTCCTCCAGGAGGAGGCGCGGTCCGGGCCGCCGCGCCGTGCGGCCCTCGCCGAACTGACCGACGACTGGCTCGCGGGCCTGTTCGGCGCCGGCGCCACCGAACTGCGCGGGGCCTCCCTGGTCGCCGTCGGCGGATACGGGCGGGGCGAGCTGTCGCCCCGCAGCGACCTGGACCTGTTGCTCCTGCACGACGGGTCCGACGAACGGGCGGTGGCCGCGCTGGCCGACCGCATCTGGTATCCCGTCTGGGACCTCGGACTGGCCCTCGACCACTCCGTGCGCACCCCCGCCGAGGCCCGCAAGACCGCCGGGGAGGACCTCAAGGTCCAGCTGGGCCTGCTGGACGCCCGGCACATCGCCGGCGACCTGGGCCTGACCGCCTCCCTGCGCACCGCCGTCCTCGCCGACTGGCGCAACCAGGCACCCAAACGCCTCCCCGAACTCCAGGAGCTGTGCGCCGAGCGGGCCGAGCGCCAGGGCGAACTGCAGTATCTGCTGGAACCCGACCTCAAGGAGGCGCGCGGCGGACTCCGCGACGCCACCGCCCTGCGCGCCGTGGCCGCTTCCTGGCTCGCCGACGCCCCGCGAGAGGGCCTCGCCGACGCCCGCCGCCGACTCCTCGACGTCCGGGACGCGCTGCATCTCACCACCGGGCGCGCCACCGACCGGCTCGCGCTCCAGGAACAGGACCAGGTCGCCGCCGAACTGGGACTGCTGGACGCCGACACCCTGCTGCGCCAGGTGTACGAGGCGGCGCGGGTCATCTCGTACGCCAGTGATGTCACCTGGCGTGAAGTGGGGCGCGTACTGCGGTCGCGCGCCGTGCGGCCCCGGCTGCGCGCCATGCTCGGCGGTGGGAAGCCCGCTCCCGAGCGGTCGCCGCTGGCCGAGGGTGTGGTCGAACAGGACGGCGAGGTCGTGCTCGCCCGCGCCGCCAAGCCCGACCGGGACCCCGTGCTGCCCCTGCGCGCCGCCGCCGCGGCCGCCCAGGCCGGACTGCCGCTCTCCCTGCACGCCGTACGACGGCTGGCATCCGCCGCCCGGCCGCTGCCGACGCCCTGGCCCGCCGAGGCCCGCGAACAGCTCGTCACCCTGCTGGGCTCCGGGCGGCCGACCGTGGACGTCTGGGAGGCGCTGGAGGCCGAGGGGCTCATCACGCATCTGCTGCCCGACTGGGAGCGGGTGCGCTGCCGGCCGCAGCGCAACGCCGTGCACATCTGGACCGTCGACCGGCATCTCATCGAGACCGCCGTCCAGGCCTCCGAGATGACCCGCCGGGTCCACCGGCCCGACCTCCTGCTGGTCGCCGCGCTGCTGCACGACATCGGCAAGGGCTGGCCCGGCGACCACTCCGTCGCCGGCGAGATCATCGTCAAGGACGTGGCCGCCCGGATCGGCTTCGACCGCGACGACGTGGCCGTCCTCTCCACCCTCGTACGCCACCATCTGCTGCTCGTCGACACGGCCACCCGGCGTGACCTGGAGGATCCGGCCACCGTCCGGTCCGTGGCCGACGCCGTCGGATCACCGGGCACCCTCGAACTGCTGCACGCGCTGACCGAGTCGGACGCGCTGGCCACCGGGCCCGCCGCCTGGTCGACCTGGCGGGCCTCGCTGGTGACCGAACTGGTCCAGCGGGTCGAGGCGCTGTTCGCCGGGGACGCCCCCGAGGAGCCGGAGCCCGGCGAGACCAGCGCCGAGCAGGAGCGGCTCGCCATCGAGGCGTTCCGTACCGGCGGGCCGGTGCTGTCGCTGCGCGCGCAGACGGAGGCCGCCGCCGAGGAGAAGGACGAGAAGGCCGACCCCGAGCCGCTCGGTGTGGAACTCCTCATCGCCGTACCCGACCAGGCGGGCGTGCTGCCCGCCGTCGCCGGTGTCCTCGCCATGCACCGGCTCACCGTGCGCACGGCCGAACTCCGGACGCTCGACCTCCCGGACGGCGTCGAGGGCTCGGTGCTGCTGCTGAACTGGCGGGTGGCCGCCGAGTACGGCTCACTGCCCCAGGCGGCCCGGCTCCGCGCGGACCTCGTCCGGGCCCTGGACGGGTCGCTCGACATCGCCGGGCGGCTGGCCGAGCGGGACGCGGCCTACCCCCGGCGCCGGGGCGTCGTCGCGCCCCCGCCGCGCGTCACGGTGGCCCCGGCGGCCTCCCGGCACGCCACGGTCATCGAGGTCCGCGCCCAGGACGCACCGGGGCTGCTGCACCGGATCGGACGGGCGCTGGAGGACGCGGCGGTGCGGGTGCGGAGCATGCATGTCAGCACGCTGGGCGCCAACGCGGTGGATGCCTTCTACGTGACGGGCGACAAGGGGCTGCCATTGCCGGGCGAGGAGGCGGCGTCCCTGGCGCGGAAACTGGAGGAGACGCTGCGCGGCTGAGCGCGGCGGGTGCGGGGCCGCCCGGCCCCGCACCCGTGAATCGGGTGCGGCCGGTGACTATCCACAGGGGTGGAGACCCGACCACACCCAGACAGATACCCTGGAGGGCAGCCCACCCTGCCCCCGACTCCGAGGACCGACACCGCCGTGTTCGATACGCTCTCCGATCGCCTCTCAGCGACTTTCAAGAACCTGCGCGGCAAGGGGCGCCTGTCCGAGGCGGACATCGACGCCACGGCCCGCGAGATCCGCATCGCCCTCCTCGAAGCGGATGTGGCCCTGCCTGTCGTCCGCACGTTCATCAAGAACGTCAAGGAAAGGGCGCTCGGGAGCGATGTCTCCAAGGCGCTGAACCCGGCCCAGCAGGTCCTCAAGATCGTCAATGAGGAGCTGGTCGGGATCCTCGGCGGCGAGACCCGCCGCCTGCGCTTCGCCAAGAACCCGCCGACCGTGATCATGCTCGCCGGTCTCCAGGGTGCCGGTAAGACCACCCTCGCGGGCAAGCTGGGCCGCTGGCTGAAGGAGCAGGGCCACTCGCCGCTCCTCGTCGCCTGTGACCTCCAGCGCCCCAACGCGGTGAACCAGCTCAGCGTCGTCGCCGAGCGCGCGGGCGTCGCGGTCTACGCGCCGGAGCCGGGCAACGGCGTGGGCGACCCGGTCAAGGTCGCCAAGGACTCCATCGAGTTCGCCAAGTCGAAGGTCCACGACATCGTGGTCGTCGACACCGCGGGCCGGCTCGGTATCGACGCCGAGATGATGCGGCAGGCCGCGGACATCAGGGACGCCGTCGGCCCCGACGAGATCCTCTTCGTCGTCGACGCGATGATCGGTCAGGACGCCGTCAACACGGCCGAGGCCTTCCGGGACGGCGTCGGCTTCGACGGTGTGGTCCTGTCCAAGCTCGACGGTGACGCCCGCGGTGGTGCCGCCCTGTCGATCGCCTCGGTCACCGGCAAGCCGATCATGTTCGCGTCGAACGGCGAGAAGCTCGACGAGTTCGACCAGTTCCACCCCGACCGGATGGCCTCCCGTATCCTCGACATGGGTGACCTGCTCACCCTGATCGAGCAGGCGGAGAAGACCTTCAGCCAGGAAGAGGCCGCCAAGATGGCGGGCAAACTGGCGTCCAAGAAGGGGCAGGACTTCACGCTCGACGACTTCCTGGCCCAGATGGAGCAGGTCAGGAAGATGGGCAGCATCAGCAAGCTGCTCGGCATGCTGCCCGGCATGGGCCAGATCAAGGACCAGATCAACAACATCGACGAGCGCGACGTCGACCGCACGGCCGCGATCATCAAGTCGATGACCCCCGGCGAGCGCCAGGAACCGACGATCATCAACGGCTCGCGCCGCGCCCGTATCGCCAAGGGCTCCGGTGTCGAGGTCAGCGCGGTGAAGAACCTCGTCGAGCGGTTCTTCGAGGCCCGCAAGATGATGTCCCGCATGGCCCAGGGCGGCGGCATGCCCGGGATGCCGGGTATGCCCGGAATGGGTGGTGGCCCCGGTCGCAGCAAGAAGCAGCCCAAGCAGGCCAAGGGCAAGCAGCGCTCCGGCAACCCGATGAAGCGCAAGCAGCAGGAGCAGGAGGAGGCCGCCCGTCGCGCCGCCGCCGCTCAGGGCGGTGCCCTCGGTCTGCCGGGTCAGCAGGGTGCCCAGGACTTCGAGCTGCCGGACGAGTTCAAGAAGTTCATGGGCTGACGGGCCCGGCCCGTACATGGCGGACGCCGCGTGACCGGCCGGGGGGTGTGGCCGGGCGCGCGGCGCCGGGTGCCGTGTGCGTGGACGGCATGGGTGTGGTGTCGCTCGTGGTGCTCCTGCTGGCAACTCCCCTACGCGGATGTGGTGTTCCCCTGGACGATGCGTCAGGTTAGGTGCGCGGTGGGTCACTTGGCCAAGGGAAAGCGCTGCCGGACCGCTTTCTTCACACCATTCACACCCGCATCGGAAGAAGTCTCGAAGACCTTCTCAGGGGGTCCCCGAACGTGCGGGGTGCCCGCCGTTCAGGGGGTCCGCGCGATCAGGTAGCGGAAGACGTTCGGCATCCACACCGTGCCGTCGCGGCGGCGGTGCGGGTGCAGGGCCTCGGTCAGTTCCTTGTCCACCTGGGCCTGGTCGGTGGCCCGGATCGCCGCGTCGAACAGTCCGGTCGACAGCAGCCCCCGTACCGCGTTGTCCACGTTGGCGTACCCGAAGGGGCAGGCCACGCGTCCGGAGCCGTCCGGTTTCAGGCCGGCCCGCTGGGCGACCTCCTCCAGGTCGTCCCGTAGCGCCGGGCGCCAGCTGCCCGCGCTGCGCAGGGGATCGGCGAGCTTGGTCGCCACCCGCAGCACGGTGGACGTGGTGCAGCGCTCCGGTGGGCCCCAGCCGGCGAGGACCACGGGGGTGCCGCGTTCCGCGAGCGGGGTCGCCGAGGCGAGCAGATCGCCGAGGCCCTCGGAGTCGCCGGCCAGACAGCCGATCGGCTCGAAGGCGGTCACCAGGTCGTACAACCCCTCACTGGGGGCGCGTGCCGCGTCCTCGGGGGTGCCTTCGACGATCCGTGCGCCGGCTCGCGCGCGCCTGCCCCACGCCTCCGGTTGCAACCGCTCCCGCGCGAGCGCCGTGAGTGCCCTTCTCCCGGGCGACCCCGTGTCCACGCCGGTGACCGCCGCGCCCCGGGACGCCGCCATCAGCAGCGCGAGCCCCGAGCCGCAGCCGAGGCCGAGCAGCCGGGTGCCGGTGCTGATGTCGAGCCGCCGGTGGACGGCCTCGTACAGCGGTACCAGCATCCGTTCCTGGATCTCGGCCCAGTCACGCGCGCGTGCACACCGGTCCACGCGGGGTGCGGTCCCCGCGCGAGGCAGTTGCTGCCGCACGAGCGTAGGTGTCATATCGAAAGCGCCCCAATCCGCCGTGAGTTGCCGTTGCCGGATTTCCTGGCCCCCGTGGCAGTGCGCGCTCGCACTCCCCCCGTATGCCAGGTAACTCCGCGCCCGGCGAGTCGTCCAGGGGTCTCGGACACCGGCTTGCGGACTGTCTGTGCGTGGGCAAAAGAATTCACATCCCCGCAACGTGGACCCGTACCATCGCGCCATGGCAAAGGCACCCGTACTCACGCCCCGCGCGGACGACTTCCCGCGCTGGTACCAGGATCTGATCACCAAGGCCGAGCTGGCCGACAACGGTCCGGTGCGCGGCACCATGGTGATCCGACCGTACGGGTACGGGCTCTGGGAGCGGATGCAGCAGGAGATGGACGCCCGGATCAAGGAGACGGGCACGCAGAACGCGTACTTCCCGCTGCTGATCCCGCAGTCGTACCTGACCCGAGAGGCGGAGCATGTCGAGGGCTTCGCGCCCGAACTGGCCGTGGTGACGCACGGCGGCGGCAAGGAGCTCGAAGAGCCCGCCGTGGTCCGCCCCACCTCCGAGATGATCATCAACGACTACTTCTCGAAGTGGGTGCAGAGCTACCGCGATCTGCCGCTGCTGATCAACCAGTGGGCGAACGTGGTCCGTTGGGAGCTGCGGCCCCGGCTCTTCCTCCGCACGAGCGAGTTCCTCTGGCAGGAGGGCCACACGGCGCACGCGACGTACGAGGAGGCGCGCGACTTCGCCGCGCACATCCACCGGGAGGTCTACGAGGACTTCATGGTGAACGTCCTCGCGATGGACGTGGTCCCCGGCCGCAAGACCGTCCGGGAGCGGTTCGCGGGCGCCATCAACACCCTCACGCTGGAAGGGATGATGGGCGACGGCAAGGCCCTCCAGATGGCCACCAGTCATGAGCTGGGCCAGAACTTCGCCAAGGCCTTCAACACCCGCTATCTGTCGAGGGAAGGCACGCAGGAGCTGGTCTGGCAGACCTCCTGGGGCTCCACCACCCGCATGATCGGCGCCCTGGTGATGATGCACGGCGACGACAACGGTCTGCGGGTGCCGCCCCGGCTGGCCCATGTCCAGGCCGTCGTTCTCGCGATCAAGGGCGACGAAGCGGTTCTGGCCAAGGTCCGCGAGCTCGGCGACCGGCTCAAGGCGGCCGGTGTCCGGGTGCGGGTCGACGACCGTACGGACGTCCCGTTCGGCCGTCGAGCCGTCGACTGGGAGCTGAAGGGCGTGCCTGTACGGATCGAGGTCGGCCCCCGTGACCTGGAGAACGGTACCGCGATGCTGGCCCGCCGCATCCCGGGCGGCAAGGAGCCGGTCGCCCTCGACTCGCTCGTCCAGCTGCTGCCCACGATTCTGGAGGAGGACCAGGCGCTGCTGTTGAAGCAGTCGCGTGAGCGCCGGGAGTCCCGGACGACCGAGGTGTCCACGCTCGACGAGGCTATCGAGGCCGCCGCGGCCGGTGGTTGGGCGCGTATCCCCTGGTCGACGCTGGGCGAGGACGGCGAGAGCAAGCTCGGTGAGCACGCCGTGACCGTAAGGTGTCTGGTCGCCGAGGACGGGTCGGTGCCCGACTCCTACGCCGCACCCGGTAACGTCGCCGTCGTGGCGCGCGCTTACTAGAGCACCCCGTTCCGCCGGGAGAGCGACCGAAACGTCCCTTGCGCATCTGCCGACCACAGGTGCCCCGGCGCGCGGACCTCGTCTACGCGCCGGGGCGTACGTGTTACTACGTACCGCCTTGTGGTGAGCTGTGAGGCTTCTCCGCAGATCAGCGCACCCGCCCTCGTCAGGACGCACTAGTGGCAACTGACGGGTACGTGCAAATTATTTGGGATGGCCCGGAATCGGAACACACGGGCACTCCGGCTCGTTCTCATTACGTGAGCACGACACAGACACCACCTGTTCTCGCCGCAGAACTGGCGCAGGCGTGGGCCGACATTCAACGGCACCACCCCGAGCTGCCGGATCTTGCCGCTCCCGAGTCCCTGATCGGGGAGTCGTCGTCCGCCTGCGGACACGAGCTCTCCTTCGAGCGACTGCTCCATGAGGCAGTCCATGGCATCGCCGCCGCGCGCGGAGTCCGCGACACCTCCCGGGCCGGCCGGTACCACAACCGCAGATTCCTCGCGATCGCCGAGGAACTCGGCCTCGACCACCCCGAGGAGCCGCATCCCAGCAGCGGTTTCTCGCTGGTCACGCTGAACCCCGAGGCCAAGCGTCGCTACCGGCCCACGATCGACAGACTGCAGCGCGCCCTCAAGGCGCACACGGCCGCGACCTCCGCGGACACGGCCCGCAGCTTCCGGGGCCCGGCCGCTCGCCACGGCTCCTCCGGCGGCGGCGTCCGCGTCAAGGCCGTCTGCGACTGCGGTCGCAACGTCCGGGTCGTCCCGTCCGTGCTCGCCCAGGCGCCCATCGTCTGCGGCGGCTGCGGCAAGCCCTTCCGGATCCCGGAGGTCGTGGGAGCCGCGTGACACGACGAGCTGAACAGACGGCCGCTCGTGGCAGCCGTACCAGTGAGTCGTGCGGGGAGTGCGGGGTGCCGCCGACGGTGGCACCCCGCACGCGCCCGTGAGCAGCGGCAAGCACCCCTGGCGCGGGGTGCCGCTTCGGCATGGCTTCCGCCCGGCCCTGGTAAGAGGCCTGGCGCGGCGTGTGGCACAATGGCTAGCTGTACTCGACAGTCGCACAGGACCCCTCTCTCCTCCGGCTGACGCGTCCATCGGGCACTCGGGTACCGCAACCCCACGCGGCTCTTCCGCCGTGCCCAATCACGTCAAAACCAGGAGAACCCACTCCCGTGGCAGTCAAGATCAAGCTGAAGCGTCTGGGCAAGATCCGTTCGCCTCACTACCGCATCGTCGTCGCCGACTCCCGCACCCGTCGTGACGGCCGTGCGATCGAGGAGATCGGCAAGTACCACCCGACGTACAACCCGTCGGTCATCGAGGTCGACGAGGAGCGCGTCGCGTACTGGCTGGGTGTCGGCGCGCAGCCGACCGAGCCCGTGCTCGCCATTCTGAAGAAGACCGGCGACTGGCAGAAGTTCAAGGGCGAGCCCGCTCCGGCGCCGCTCCTCGTGGCTCAGCCGAAGTCCGCGCGCCCGTCGTTCGAGGCCCTGGGCGGCGACGACGAGGGCAAGGGTGAGGCGATCACCCAGAAGAAGAAGGCCGACAAGAAGGACGAGGCCGCCGCCGAGTCCGAGTCGACCGAGGCCTGAGCATGCTCGAGGAGGCTCTCGAGCACCTCGTCAAGGGCATCGTCGACTACCCCGACGATGTGCAGGTCGCTTCGCGCAACCTGCGCCGCGGGCGCGTGCTCGAGGTCCGGGTCCACCCCGACGACCTCGGCAAGGTGATCGGCCGCAACGGCCGTACCGCCCGCGCTCTGCGTACCGTCGTGGGCGCCATCGGCGGGCGCGGTGTCCGTGTCGACCTCGTCGACGTGGATCACGTCCGCTGACGAAGATTCGCAGCACCGGCTCGGGCCGGGGAGGGCCACTGGGCCGTCCCCGGCCCGTAGTCGTATGACAGGAGATCAAGCACAGTGCAGCTCGTAGTCGCACGGATCGGCCGCGCCCACGGCATCAAGGGCGAGGTCACCGTCGAGGTCCGCACCGACGAGCCGGAGCTTCGGCTCGGCCCCGGCGCCGTCCTGCTCACGGACCCCGCCTCGACGGGACCGCTCACCATCGAGACCGGCCGGGTCCACAGCGGCCGGCTGCTCCTGCGCTTCGAGGGCGTCCGCGACCGCAACGCCGCCGAGGCCCTCCGCAACACCCTGCTGATCGCGGAGGTGGACCCGGAGGAGCTGCCGGAGGAGGAGGACGAGTACTACGACCATCAGCTGATGGACCTGGACGTGGTCACCAAGGACGGCGTCGAGGTCGGCCGGATCACCGAGATCTCGCATCTGCCCTCCCAGGACCTCTTCATCGTCGAGCGGCCCGACGGCAGCGAGGTGATGATCCCGTTCGTCGAGTCGATCGTCACCGAGATCGACCTGACCGAGCAGCGAGCGGTCATCGACCCGCCGCCCGGCCTGATCGACGACCGGGCGGAGATCGCGTCCTCCCGGGATGCCGATGACGCCGAAGACGCCGGGGACGAGGCCTGATGCGGCTCGACGTCGTCACGATCTTCCCCGAGTACCTCGAACCCCTGAACGTCTCGCTCGTCGGCAAGGCACGCGCGCGCGGGCAGCTCAAGGTGCACGTCCACGACCTGCGGGAATGGACGTACGACCGGCACAACACGGTCGACGACACCCCCTACGGCGGCGGCCCCGGCATGGTCATGAAGACCGATCCCTGGGGTGAGGCGCTCGACGACGTGCTGGCCCAGGGGTACGAGGCCGGATCCGCCCGGCCCGCGCTCGTCGTCCCCACCCCCGGCGGCCGGCCCTTCACCCAGGCGCTCGCCGTCGAACTCTCCGAGTGCCCCTGGCTGGTCTTCACACCGGCGCGCTACGAGGGCATCGACCGGCGCGTGATCGACGAGTACGCGACCCGGATGCCCGTCCACGAGGTCTCCATCGGCGACTACGTGCTCGCCGGCGGCGAGGCGGCCGTCCTCGTCGTCACCGAGGCCGTGGCACGGCTGCTGCCCGGTGTCCTCGGCAACGCCGAGTCCCACCGGGACGACTCCTTCGCACCCGGCGCCATGGCCAATCTGCTGGAGGGGCCGGTGTACACCAAGCCCCCCGAGTGGCGTGGCCGCGACATCCCCGAGGTGCTGCTCAGCGGCCACCACGGGAAGATCGCACGCTGGCGGCGCGACGAGGCCCTGAAGCGTACGGCGGCCAACCGGCCCGACCTGATCGAGCGTTGCGACCCCGAGGCCTTCGACAAGAAGGACCGCGAGATGCTCTCCATCCTGGGCTGGGCCCCGGATCCGGAGGGGGAGCCCCACGGCCGATTTTGGCGGCGGCCGGAGGGCGTGGAAGAATAGGCCGCTGTTGTGCGTCGTCCGGCGCGCGCCCCTGCCGCAGGGGGACACGACGCCCGCCCCGACCGGACAGCATCCTCTCGAAACACCTAGCTCCCGCCTATGACCTGTGGCATGGGCGAAGAAAGCAGACGAAATGTCTCACCTGCTCGACTCCGTCGACTCCGCGTCGCTGCGCAGCGACATCCCGGCCTTCCGCCCGGGTGACACCGTCAACGTCCACGTCCGCGTCATCGAGGGCAACCGCTCCCGTGTGCAGCAGTTCAAGGGCGTGGTCATCCGTCGCCAGGGCGCCGGTGTCCGCGAGACCTTCACGGTCCGCAAGGTCTCGTTCTCCGTCGGCGTCGAGCGCACCTTCCCGGTGCACACCCCGATCGTCGAGAAGATCGAGCTCGTGACCCGCGGTGACGTCCGTCGCGCGAAGCTGTACTACCTGCGCGAGCTGCGCGGCAAGGCCGCGAAGATCAAGGAGAAGCGCGACAACTGATCGCGCGCCCGGGTCACGGCTCAGGCCACGACCCGAGTCACAAAAGGTCGTCACAGCGGGGCCGGATACGATTTGGCCCCGATGGACACCGAAGCACAGCAGCACATGGAGCGCGACCGTTCCCCCCGCCCTTCCGGCGCGGAGGTCTCCGAGGAGATCTCCGACACAGAAGGGCCGAGGGAGCGGTCGCGTTTCGCATGGGGGGACCGCGCCACCGCATGGGTACCGGGCGGGTATTACACCCTGACCGTGCTGATCTGCCTGCTTTTCCTGGCGCTCTTCAGCAACTTCGTGATGCAGCCGTTCCAGATTCCCAGCAGCTCCATGGCCGACTCATTGAGGATCGGGGACCGCGTTCTCGTAAATAAGTTGGCGTACCGTTTCGGATCTGAGCCGCGGCGCGGTGACGTCGTCGTCTTCGACGGCACCGGCTACTTCGGGAACGCCGACTATGTCAAGCGCGTTGTCGGCGTGGGGGGAGACCGGGTGGTCTGCTGCGACCAGGAGGGGAGGCTTGAGGTGAACGGCCGGTGGGTCGACGAGTCGTCGTTTCTGTACCCGGGCGACAGCCCGTCGAACGTTCCCTTCGACGTGGTCGTCCCCGAGGGCAGGCTGTTCCTCCTCGGCGACCACCGTGGTGACTCCAGCGATTCCCGTGACCACCTGGGATCGCCCGGCGGTGGCATGGTCCCCCTGGACTCCGTGATCGGCAGAGCCGACTGGATCGCCTGGCCCGCCGACCACTGGACGCGGCTGGACCGTCCGGACGCCTACGCGCGTGTGCCCGCCGCCGGCGGTGCGCATGGGTAACCGTGGCAAACCCCGTGGTGCGGCTCCCGCCAGCCCCGCGGCCAACCTGCTGCCCACCGGTTCGCGGCGGTCCGGCGGGGCCGCCCGCCCGAGCCGGGTCGAGCGGCGCAAACTCGCCCGTAAGATCAAGCGGCGCAGGCGTCGCTCCGCGGTCAAGGAGATCCCGCTCCTCGTCGGTGTCGCCGTCCTCATAGCCCTGGTCCTGAAAACCTTCCTCGTCCAGGCGTTCGTGATCCCGTCGGGCTCCATGGAGCAGACGATCCAGATCGGCGACCGGGTCCTGGTCGACAAGCTCACCCCCTGGTTCGGCTCCGAACCCACCCGCGGGGACGTCGTCGTCTTCAAGGACCCGGGCGGCTGGCTGGAGGACGAGCAGACGACGGCGGCCACCGAGGACCCCATCGTCATCAAGCAGATAAAGGAAGGCCTGCAGTTCATCGGCCTCCTCCCGTCCGACGACGAGCAGGACCTGATCAAGCGGGTCGTCGCGGTCGGCGGCGACACCGTCAAGTGCTGCGACACCCAGGGGCGCGTCACCGTCAACGGCATGCCGCTGGACGAGACGGCGTACATCCACCCCGGCAACCAGCCCTCGACCCAGCAGTTCCAGGTGACCGTCCCCCAGGGCCGACTGTGGGTGATGGGCGATCACCGGGAGAACTCCGCGGACTCGCGCGCTCACCAGTCCGACGACTCGACGACGGCGAAGTTCGGCGGGACGGTCCCTCAAGACTCCGTCGTCGGCCGGGCCGTGGTCATCGCCTGGCCGGTCGGCCACTGGGGGCAGTTGGAGGAGCCGGACACATTCTCCGCCGTACCGAGCGGGTCGACCACGGCCCTCGGCGCTTCGCATAGGGTGGCCTCCGCGGATCGAAATGGATTGATCCCCCTCCCGACCCCTGCGGAACTCCCGCTCGTTATGGGAGTGGTGGGCCTGCACCGGCTGTGGCGCGGGCGGCGGTACGGAGTGAGGAGTGGATGTGGGGGATTTGGCGGTCGGCGCACGGTCGGGACACGGTGGTTCCGAAGAGCGGCCGGAGCGATCCGACGAGGCGGCTTCCCCGGCCGCGGAGAACATGGAGAACGTGGAGAGCACCGTGAATTCCGAGGGTTCCGCCGACTCCGGGAGTGACTCCCCGGACGAAACGAACGGAACGCCCGACGGCGACGGCACCCCGGCCCCGGCCGACGGCGACCGGAACGAGCGGCCCAGGAAGAAACAGCGTTCCTTCTGGAAGGAACTGCCGATCCTGATCGGTATCGCGCTGGTGCTCGCGCTGCTGATCAAGACCTTCCTGGTGCAGGCGTTCTCCATCCCGTCCGACTCGATGCAGAACACCCTGCAAGAGGGCGACCGGGTCCTGGTCGACAAGCTCACCCCCTGGTTCGGTTCCGAGCCCGAGCGCGGTGAGGTCGTCGTCTTCCACGACCCGGACGGCTGGCTGGACGGCGAACCCACCCTGGAGCCCAACGCCGTGCAGCGCGTCCTCGGCTGGATCGGTCTGATGCCGTCCGCCGAGGAGAAGGACCTCATCAAGCGCGTCATCGGTGTCGCCGGCGACACCGTGGAGTGCAACGGCACGGGCCCGCTCAAGGTCAACGGCAAGGCGCTGAACGAGCCTTACGTGTACCCGGGCAACACCCCCTGCACCGTCGACGACACGGGCGGTCAGTTCAAGGTGAAGGTACCCGAGGGCAAAATCTGGGTCATGGGTGACCACCGGCAGAACTCGCTGGACTCCCGCTACCACCAGAACGACAGCAACAAGGGCATGGTCCCCGTCGACCAGGTCGTCGGCCGCGCCATCGTGGTCGCCTGGCCGCCCACCCGCTGGTCCACGCTGCCGGTTCCCGACACCTTCGACCAGAATCTGAGCGCCGCCGCCCCCGGCGCGCTCGGCCTCGCGGGCGCGGTGCCGCTGGTGCTGTGGCGCCGGCGCCGCCTTCTGGCCACCGCGAGCCCGAGGGTTTCTGGCACGGGTACCGCCGGGTAGGGTGCCGTCCCAGATCGCCGATCTTCCGCGGCCCGTACGGGGCCCGGACGGTCGATTCTCCGAACGGGGGAGCACTGGGATGAGCGGGACGACACGTCGTACGGACGAGGGCCTCGGACGGCTCGGCAGCACGCTGTCGGGACTGGCCGTGGCCCTCGGCTGTGTGCTCTTCCTGGGCGGCTTCGTGTGGGGTGCGATCGTCTACGCGCCCTACACCGTGCCCACCGACTCCATGGCCCCCACCATCGTCTCCGGGGACCGCATACTCGCCCAGCGGATCGACGGCGCCGAGATCGAGCGCGGTGACGTCGTGGTCTTCCGGGAGGAGACCTGGGGCAACTCCCCGATGGTCAAGCGGGTCGTCGCGGTCGGCGGGGACACGGTCGCCTGCTGCACCGACGGCAGGCTGACCGTCAACGGCAAGAAGATCGACGAGGCGTATCTGCACGGCGAGGACGCCGAGCTGACCGGTATCCCCGAGATCACCGTCCCCAAGGGCCGGCTGTTCCTCCTCGGCGACGAGCGCAGCGGCTCCCTGGACTCCACCGCCCACCTCACCGAGGCCGGCCAGGGCACGGTGCCCCGGGCCAACGTGGACGCGCGCGTGGACGCCGTCGTCTGGCCCATGGACGGCATGCTGGCCCGCCCCACGGGCTTCGAGAAGCTCGGCGCGCTCTCCACTCCCGGCCCGCTGCGGCTGATCACCGCCGCGCTGGTCGTGGGCATGGTGCTCGTGCTGGGCGGCGCCGCCTACGGGCCCGTCGCCAAGCGCCTCGGGGGACGCGGTCGTACGACGCGGCCGGAGCCTGCCCGTGTCGGCTGACGGCCTGTCCGGGGGCGCGCACGAGGCCGCTCACGGGGACACGTACGAGGGTGGGCTGCGCAGGGTGGCCCGGGTGATCCTGCTGGACCCGGGGGAGCGCGTCCTGCTGCTCCACGGGCACGAGCCGGACGACCCGGCCGACGACTGGTGGTTCACGCCCGGCGGCGGTGTGGAGGGCGTGGAGACCCGTGAGGAGGCCGCCCTGCGGGAACTCACGGAGGAGACCGGGATCACCGACGTAGAGCTGGGCCCCGTGCTCTGGCGGCGGATGTGCTCCTTCCCCTTCGCCGGGCGCCGCTGGGACCAGGACGAGTGGTACTACCTCGCCCGGACCCCCGATACGCACCAGGTGGTGCCCGCCGCGGCGGGGCTGACGGAGCTGGAACGACGCAGTGTCGCCGGAGCACGCTGGTGGACGTGCGGGGAACTGGCCCGGACGCATGAGACGGTGTACCCGACCAGGCTCGCCGAACTGCTTCGCACGCTGCTCGACGAGGGTCCCCCGGCCAGACCCGTGGTCCTCGACACCGAAATTGTCTAGGGGCTCGCGGGACTGGCGCACAATGGTGGGATCGCACGGCTGAAGGGGAACATGCCATGAGCGCCGAGGACCTCGAGAAGTACGAGACCGAGATGGAGCTGAAGCTCTACCGGGAGTACCGCGATGTCGTCGGTCTGTTCAAATACGTGATCGAGACCGAGCGGCGTTTCTACCTCACCAATGACTACGAGATGCAGGTGCACTCGGTCCAGGGCGAGGTGTTCTTCGAGGTGTCGATGGCGGATGCCTGGGTGTGGGACATGTACCGGCCGGCTCGGTTCGTGAAGCAGGTACGGGTGCTCACGTTCAAGGACGTGAACATCGAGGAGCTGAACAAGAGCGATCTGGAGCTGCCGGGCAGCTGAGCCTGTGGTGGCGGACGGGGGCTGTCATTCGTGTGGGTGACGGAGATATCCACAATCGGCTTCTTGTCCACCAAGATCCAATAGCGGGCTGAGCTGCCCTCAGTGTTGGCGCCGGAGGTGGTGCCGACATGAGCGAGGCACGAGGCGGCGGCGCACGAGGTGCGCTCGGGAAGTACGGCGAGGAGCTGGCCGCGCGGCGGCTGGTCCAGGCCGGGATGACGGTCCTGGAGCGCAACTGGCGCGGGGGCAGGGCCGGCGAGATCGACATCGTGGCCCGTGACGGGGACGCGCTGGTCGTCTGCGAGGTGAAGACCCGCAGGGCCGGCCCCTTCGAGCATCCGATGGCGGCCGTCACGACCACCAAGGCGCAGCGGCTGCGCGGCCTCGCCGAACGCTGGCTCCAGGAACACGGAGGGAGCCCACCGGGCGGCGTCCGCATCGACGTCGTGGGCATCGTCCTCCCCGACCGCGGCGCCCCCGTCGTGGAGCATGTGCGGGGGGTGGCGTGATGGGATTCGCCCGCACATGCTCCGTGGCCCTCGTCGGCGTCGAGGGCGTCGTCGTCGAGGTCCAGGCCGACCTGGAACCGGGCGTCGCCGCCTTCACACTGGTGGGGCTCCCGGACAAGAGCCTGACGGAGAGCAAGGACCGGGTCAGGGCGGCGGTGGTCAACTCGGGCGCCGAGTGGCCGCAGAAGAAGCTGACGGTGGGGCTCAGCCCCGCCTCGGTGCCGAAGGCCGGCAGCGGGTTCGACCTGGCGATCGCCTGCGCGATCCTGGGGGCCGCCGAGCGGATCGATCCCCGGGTGCTCTCCGACATCGTGATGATCGGGGAGCTGGGGCTCGACGGCCGTGTCCGTCCGGTACGGGGCATCCTGCCGGCCGTGCTGGCCGCCGCCGAGGCCGGATACGAGCAGGTGGTCGTGCCGGAGTGCGCCGCCGCGGAGGCCTCGCTGGTGCCCGGTGTCTCGGTACTGGGCGTGCGCACCCTGCGGCAGCTGATCGCCGTGCTCGCGGACGAGCCCGTGCCGGAGGAGGAGCCCGACGAGGGCCGTCCTGACCCGCTGTTGGCGGGACTCCGGCTGCCGGGCGCGGGGGCGGCCACCGGGATGCACACCGCGGGAGCCGCCCAGCAGGACCTGGGTCACGACCTGGCCGACGTCGTCGGGCAGCTCGCGGCCCGGACCGCCGTGGAGGTGGCCGCCGCGGGCGGACACCATCTCTTCCTGGAAGGGCCGCCGGGCGCGGGCAAGACGATGCTCGCCGAGCGGCTTCCGGCCATCCTGCCGAAGCTGGCCAGGGAGGAGTCGTTGGAGGTCACGGCGGTGCACTCGATCGCCGGTCTGCTGCCGGCGGGGAAACCGCTGGTCGACGTGGCGCCCTACTGCGCCCCTCACCACTCGGCCACGATGCAGGCCCTCGTCGGCGGCGGTCAGGGCATCGCCCGGCCCGGTGCGGTCTCCCTCGCCCACCGTGGAGTGCTCTTCCTCGACGAGACCCCCGAGTTCAGCGGTCAGGCGCTGGATGCCCTGCGGCAGCCGCTGGAGGCGGGGCATGTCGTGATCGCGCGGAGCGCGGGGGTGGTGCGCTTCCCGGCGAAATTCCTGATGGTGCTCGCCGCCAATCCCTGTCCTTGTGGGCGCTTCTCACGGACGGACGACTTCTGCGAGTGTCCGGCCGCGTTGATCCGCCGCTATCAGGCCCGGCTCTCCGGGCCGCTGCTGGACCGGGTGGACCTACGGGTCGAGGTCGACCGGGTCACCCGCTCCGAACTCACCCGGCGCGGGGCCCGGGGCGAGTCCACGGCGACGGTCGCCGACCGGGTGCGCTCGGCCAGGGAGCGGGCGGCCGACCGTCTGCGGGGCACACCGTGGCGGACGAACAGCGAGGTGCCTGGGCGGGAGCTGCGCAGCCGGTGGCATGCGGCGCCGGGCGCGATGGACGAGGCCGAGCGGAGTCTTGAGCGGGGTGTGCTCACCGCGCGCGGCCTGGACCGGGTCCTGCGGGTCGCCTGGACCATCGCCGACCTCGTCGGTCACGACCGCCCGGACGCGATGGACGTCAACCTGGGTCTGCAACTGCGCACCGGAGTTCCCCGAGGGGTGCCGATGGCGATCGGGGCGCTGACATGAGGACCGCGGCCTGTGGCCCGTCGGCGGACGGGCCATCGGCGGGTGGGCGATGACCGGCGGCGGCGCACCGGAGGAAGAGCGGCTCGACCGCGCCTTCCTGGCCCGTGTCATCGAACCCGGGGACGAACTCGGCGGGCGGTGGCTGCGGGAGTACGGCGCCCGGGACGTGGTGCGGAGGCTTACCGGGGGCGGGCGACCGCTGCCGGAGGCCTCGGAGAAACGGTGGGCGGGGCTGTGCGCCCGCGCCGACCGTGCCGATCCTGAAGGAGACCTGCACCAGGCGCGGGAGGCCGGGGTCCGGTTTCTCGTGCCCGGGGACGGGGAGTGGCCCGGTCAGCTCGATGATCTCGGGGACGGGCGGCCTGTGGGGCTGTGGGTGCGGGGGAGGGCGAATGTGCGGATGTGGGCGTTGCGGTCCGTGGCCGTGGTGGGGGCGCGTGCCTGTACGGAGTACGGCGCGCACGTCGCGGCCTCGCTGGCGGCGGGGCTCGCCGAGCGGGGATGGGTGGTGGTGTCCGGCGGCGCCTACGGTGTGGACGGCGCCGCGCACCGGGGCGTGCTCGGCGTCGGCGGGGCGACCGTCGCCGTGCTGGCCTGCGGGGTGGACCGGCCCTATCCCCGGGGCCATGTGCAGTTGATCGGCAGGATCGCCGAACAGGGCCTGGTGGTCGGGGAGTTGCCGCCGGGGGAGCATCCGACGTCGAGCCGGTTCATTCTGCGGAACCGGGTCATCGCCGCCCTCACCCGGGGGACCGTGGTCGTGGAGGCCGCCTACCGCAGCGGCGCGCTGGTCACGGCGCGGGCGGCCCAGCGGTTGGGTCGATTCACGATGGGTGTGCCGGGGCCGGCGACCTCGGCCCTCTCGGCCGGAGTGCACGAACTGCTGCGGGGCGACGCCGTGCTCGTGTCGGACGCCGCCGAAGTCGTCGAGTTGGTCGGTGACATGGGAGAGCTGGCGCCGGACCGGCGAGGGCCCGTGCTCCCCCGTGATCTGCTGGAACCCGGAGCGCGCCAGGTGCTGGCCGCGCTGCCCGGACAGGGCACCGCGGCCGTCGACGAGGTCGCCCGGGGCGCGGGCACCTCCGTGGACGAGGCGGTCGGGAGACTGTACGAACTCCGCGCACTTGGATACGTCGAACGACACGGCGACGGCTGGAAGTTGACACGCCAGGCGATGATCTCCGTATCGCCGGATCGGAGGCCTGGTTGACCGAGCGTGTTCGGCCGTCCGGGGGAACGCCGACAGCCTTGCGGTTTCCGGCAGTTGGCGTCCGGACCAGGTCACACAGCGCGATCGCCGTGCCCCCGGGGGGCGCCCAGCGGAACGTATCTGCGCACCGGCGGTCCCTCGCCCTTCGCGCACTGCGACTCCCCAGTCACGCTACGCTCACAAGGATTCCCCTCAGGGCAGGCGATCAGGACAGGCAACTCGACATCAGACCGACAGCTCACCCAGGCACCCCCAGTTCACGGCAGAA
Source organism: Streptomyces phaeolivaceus (assembly GCF_009184865.1). Lineage (NCBI taxonomy): Bacteria > Bacillati > Actinomycetota > Actinomycetes > Kitasatosporales > Streptomycetaceae > Streptomyces > Streptomyces phaeolivaceus. Next base: position 7,685,255 of record NZ_CP045096.1, read on the forward strand.
CGGCACAAGGCGACGAATGCCCCAGCACACCTCCGGGTCTGACCGGGCGGCGGTTCCCTCCGCCGCCCGCGGCACCGTGCGCCCGCCCGCCCCCTCGACACTCGACGAGCTGTGGCGGACGTACAAGACGACGGGCGACGAACGGCTGCGCGAGCAGTTGATCCTGCACTACTCACCGCTGGTGAAGTACGTCGCGGGCCGGGTGAGTGTCGGTCTGCCGGCCAATGTCGAGCAGGCCGACTTCGTCTCCTCCGGGGTCTTCGGGCTCATCGACGCGATCGAGAAGTTCGACATCGACCGCGAGATCAAGTTCGAGACGTACGCGATCACCCGGATCCGGGGCGCGATGATCGACGAGCTGCGCGCGCTGGACTGGATCCCCCGGTCGGTGCGGCAGAAGGCCCGCAATGTGGAGCGGGCCTACGCCACGCTGGAGTCACGGCTCAGACGCACCCCGAGCGAGGGTGAGGTGGCCGTCGAGATGGGGATCGCGGTCGACGAACTCCACGCGGTCTTCAGTCAGTTGTCGCTGGCCAATGTGGTGGCGCTGGAGGAGCTGCTGCATGTCGGGGGCGAGGGCGGCGACCGGCTGAGTCTGATGGACACGCTGGAGGACACGGCCGCGGACAACCCGGTCGAGGTCGCCGAGGACCGGGAGCTGCGCCGCTTCCTGGCGCGGGCCATCAACACGCTGCCGGAGCGGGAGAAGACCGTCGTCACGCTGTACTACTACGAGGGCCTCACGCTCGCGGAGATCGGGAACGTGCTGGGGGTCACCGAGAGCCGGGTGAGCCAGATCCACACGAAGTCGGTGCTGCAGCTGCGGGCGAAGCTGGCGAGTTTCGGCCGCTGAACGGCCTCGGACGGCCTCGGACGGCCTTGCTCGGGCTGCGGCCGGGCTGTTTGGCCGGGCTGTGGTCCGGGGCTCGGCAGGGGCCCGGGGTGGGGGCTCGGAGGGGGCTCGTGCGGGGAAGGCATTCCCGTGGGTGGCGGTCCGTCCGTAAAGTGGATGACGTGCCAAGGATTCGAGCGGCCTCCGTGGCCGAGCACCGGTCGATGCAGCGAGCCGCCCTGCTGGACGCGGCTCGGTCCCTGCTGTCCGAGGGCGGGACGGAGGCGTTGACGTTCCCCGCGCTCGCCGAGCGGACGGGGCTGGCGCGGTCGTCCGTCTATGAGTACTTCAAATCCCGGGCCGCCGTGGTCCAGGAACTGTGCGAGGTCGACTTCCCGGTCTGGGCGGCGGAGGTCGAGGCGGCGATGGCCTCGGTCGAGCGGCCCGAGGGCAAGGTCGAGGCGTACGTCCGCAAGCAGTTGGAGCTGGTCGGGGACCGGCGGCATCGGGCCGTCGTGGCGATCTCGGCGAGTGAGCTGGACGCCGGGGCGCGGGAGAAGATCCGGGCCGCGCACGGTGGGCTCGTGGCGATGATCGTGGAGGCGTTGGCGGAGCTCGGGCAGGCGGAGCCCCGGTTGGGGGCGATGCTGTTGCAGGGGGTCGTGGACGCGGCTGTGCGGCGGATCGAGCTGGGGGCCGCCGAGGATCCCTCCGCTATCACCGAGGCCGCCGTGGCCATGGCTCTGCGGGGGGTTCGGGGCTGAGCGTGCGGCGCCTTGCCTCGGGGCCGGGCCCTCGTGGCTTCGGCGCCCTCCGCCAGGGCTGAGCCGGGGCGGGGTGGGCCGGGGTGGGCCGGGAGAACCCCGTTACCCGGGGACCGGCAGTAGGCGTGAGGGGCCCCGGCGTAGGAGCCATGGCGGCAGTAGGGACAGTGGGTCCAGGTAGGTGTCGCCTCTGCGCAGGCCCCAGTGGAGGCAGGCCGTCGGGCAGTGGGACGGGGCTGCCTCCAGGGCGCCGAGAAGGGTGCCCGCAGTCACCTCGTCGCCCTTTTGTGCCGATGCGCGTACCGGCTCGTAGGTTGTGCGCAGGGGCGGGTCGCCCGTGCCGGTCAGCTCGACCGTGACGACTCCGCGGCCCGCGACCCGGCCCGCGAAGGACACCTGGCCCGGCGCGACCGCGCGTACCGGGGAGCCGGCGGGGGCGGACAGGTCGACGCCTCGATGGCCCCGGGCGTAGGGGGTCGGCGGCGGGTCCCAGGAGCGGACCACCAAGGGGCGCAGGCCCACCGGCCAGGCACGGCCCACGGCGGGTACGGACTCGTCGGCGCCCGGTGGTCCCGGGGCCGCGCGTGGTGCCGTCGTCCCGGCCGTGGCCAGGAGTGTCGAGGTCAGACACAGCAGTAAGGCCAGCCACACTCTCGCTCGCCGTGCGGGCCTTCGCCGGTGAGGCGACTCGTGAGGCGACTCGTGACGCGACTCGTGACGCGACTCGTGAGGCGACTCGTGACGCGACTCGTGAGGCGACTCGTGAGGCGACTCGTGACGCGACCCGTGACGCGACTTGTGACGCAACTCGTCAGGCATCTCTTGAGACATGGGGGAAGCGTCCCGCGAGTGGCGTGATCATGGCCGGGATCTGTGGAGTACTCGTCGGTTGTGGATATCGGCGTCACCCGGGGCCTCCCGGGTCCCGTACACTTCTGGTGGCGATCCGGGTCACCGGGTCGACTTCGCACGCCCCGGTACGAGGCCCTTCACGGGTCCGTATCAGCGCCCCTCGGTCCTTAGTGGCAACGGCGCATCGCGGGCGTCAGGCGCGGGAGCCGTCCGGTTCCCGCGGCACAACCGAGAAATTCAAGGAGAACGGCCATGGCCGTCGTCACGATGCGGGAGCTGCTGGAAAGCGGCGTCCACTTCGGTCACCAGACCCGTCGTTGGAACCCGAAGATGAAGCGCTTCATCTTCACGGAGCGCAACGGCATCTACATCATCGACCTGCTCCAGTCGCTGTCGTACATCGACCGCGCCTACGAGTTCGTCAAGGAGACCGTCGCCCACGGCGGCACGGTCATGTTCGTCGGCACGAAGAAGCAGGCGCAGGAGGCCATCGCCGAGCAGGCCACCCGCGTCGGCATGCCCTACGTCAACCAGCGCTGGCTGGGCGGCATGCTCACCAACTTCTCGACCGTCTACAAGCGTCTGCAGCGCCTCAAGGAGCTTGAGCAGATCGACTTCGAGGACGTCGCGTCGTCGGGTCTGACCAAGAAGGAGCTCCTGGTCCTCTCGCGTGAGAAGGCCAAGCTGGAGAAGACCCTCGGTGGTATCCGCGAGATGCAGAAGGTGCCCAGCGCCGTCTGGATCGTGGACACCAAGAAGGAGCACATCGCGGTCGGCGAGGCCCGGAAGCTCAACATCCCGGTCGTCGCCATCCTCGACACCAACTGCGACCCCGACGAGGTCGACTACAAGATCCCCGGCAACGACGACGCGATCCGCTCCGTCACGCTGCTCACCCGTGTGATCGCGGACGCGGTCGCCGAGGGCCTCATCTCCCGTTCGCGTGTCGCGACCGAGGGCAAGGGCGACAAGGCCGCCGGCGAGCCGCTGGCCGCCTGGGAGCGCGACCTGCTCGAGGGCGAGAAGAAGGCGGACGAGGCTCCGGCCGCCGCTGAGGCTCCGGCCGAGGCTGCTGCCGAGGCCCCCGCCGAGACCGAGGCTCCGGCCGAGGCCGTCGCCGAGGCCCCCGTCGCCGAGGTCGAGGCCGAGGCTCCGGCCGCGGACGCCGAGCAGGCCTGACCTTCACGGTCGTAAGGCTGTCGAGATGACGGCGGGTGGCGCCGAGCACGCCACCCGCCGTTCATCCACAGCCACTAGATCTTCGTGGCCGTGGAAACCCCACAACCCGTAGATCTTCGGCGGGCGCCCGCCCTGAGCGCGGCGGCGGACGCCGACTTCGAGACTTCGAACTCCGAGAAGAGATTCACAGATCATGGCGAACTACACCGCCGCTGACGTCAAGAAGCTCCGTGAGCTCACCGGCGCCGGCATGATGGACTGCAAGAAGGCCCTGGACGAGGCCGAGGGCAGCGTCGACAAGGCCGTCGAGGCCCTGCGCATCAAGGGCCAGAAGGGCGTCGCCAAGCGCGAGGGCCGCTCCGCCGAGAACGGCGCCGTCGTCTCCCTCATCGCCGACGACAACACCTCCGGTGTCCTGGTCGAGCTGAAGTGCGAGACGGACTTCGTCGCCAAGGGCGAGAAGTTCCAGGCCGCCGCCCACGCGATCGCCGCGCACGTCGCCGCGACCTCCCCGGCCGACCTTCAGGCCCTGCTCGCCTCCGAGATCGAGGCCGGCAAGACCGTCCAGGCGTACGTGGACGAGGCCAACGCCAACCTCGGCGAGAAGATCGTCCTCGACCGCTTCGCGCAGTACGCCGACGGCTTCGTCTTCTCCTACATGCACCGCACCATGCCCGACCTGCCCCCGCAGATCGGTGTCCTGGTCGAGCTGGACAAGGCCGACGCCGACGTCGCCAAGGGCATCGCCCAGCACATCGCCGCCTTCGCGCCGAAGTACCTGGCCAAGGAGGACGTGCCGGCCGAGGTCGTCGAGTCCGAGCGCCGCGTCGCCGAGGAGACCACCCGCGCCGAGGGCAAGCCCGAGGCCGCCCTGCCGAAGATCGTCGAGGGTCGCCTCAACGGCTTCTTCAAGGACGCCACGCTGCTCGGCCAGCCGTACGCGCTGGACAACAAGAAGTCCGTCCAGAAGGTCCTGGACGAGGCCGGTGTCACCCTGAAGCGCTTCACGCGCATCAAGGTCGGCATCTGAGTCCGTTACGCGACGGGCGCCCCGCCCCGATAGGGTCGGGGGCAGTCGTCCGCGTACGCCGCCACGTTGCGCGCGTGACGCGCGACGGACGACAGCAGATCTGACGAGGAGGCCATTGCCGCGCATGGGATGTGAACACCACCCCACCGGCAGTGGCCTTCTTCGTATGTGCGACACGTAAAGAGGCGAATCTCCATGACCACCAAGCCCGAGAAGAGCGACGAAAGCAAAGCGGAACGCGGCCGGTTCATGCTGAAGCTGTCCGGAGAGGCGTTCTCCGGGGGCGGTGGCCTCGGCGTCGACCCGGACGTGGTGCACGCCATCGCCCGGGAGATCGCGGCCGTCGTACGCGACGGCGCCCAGATCGCGGTCGTCATCGGCGGCGGCAACTTCTTCCGCGGCGCCGAACTCCAGCAGCGCGGCATGGACCGGGCCCGCTCCGACTACATGGGCATGCTCGGCACGGTCATGAACTGCCTCGCCCTCCAGGACTTCCTGGAGAAGGAGGGCATCGACAGCCGCGTGCAGACCGCCATCACCATGGGCCAGGTCGCCGAGCCGTACATCCCGCTGCGGGCCGTGCGCCACCTGGAGAAGGGCCGTGTGGTCATCTTCGGCGCCGGTATGGGCATGCCGTACTTCTCCACCGACACCACCGCCGCCCAGCGCGCCCTGGAGATCGACGCCGAGGCGCTCCTGATGGGCAAGAACGGCGTGGACGGGGTCTACGACTCCGACCCCAAGACCAACCCGGACGCGGTCCGGTTCGACTCCCTCGGCTACGGCGAGGTCATCACCCGCGAGCTGAAGGTCGCCGACGCCACCGCGATCACGCTCTGCCGTGACAACAAGCTCCCGATCCTCGTGTTCGAGCTTCTCAAGGAGGGCAATATCGCGCGGGCCGTCAAGGGTGAGAAGATCGGCACTCTCGTGGGTGATCAGGGAAGCCGGGCCTGACCGGGTCCTTCCCCTGCCCGGGGGACGGAGCCTGACCGGGGGATGGACAATGTCCTGCCGGTCGGGAACCGTGCAGGAACAAGACGCGACGCAGCCGGCCGCCGACCAGACCAAGTACAGCTGCCGGGCCTACTCAAGACACGCAGGAGCTAGTGGTGATCGAAGAGACCCTCCTTGAGGCCGAGGAGAAGATGGAGAAGGCCGTCGTCGTGGCCAAGGACGACTTCGCCGCGATCCGCACCGGTCGTGCGCACCCGGCGATGTTCAACAAGATCGTGGCCGACTACTACGGCGCGCTGACGCCGATCAACCAGCTGGCCTCGTTCTCGGTGCCGGAGCCGCGCATGGCCGTGGTGACCCCGTTCGACAAGACCGCCCTGCGCAACATCGAGCAGGCGATCCGTGACTCGGACCTCGGCGTCAACCCGAGCAACGACGGCAACATCATCCGAGTGGTGTTCCCCGAGCTGACCGAGGAGCGCCGCCGCGACTACATCAAGGTCGCGAAGAGCAAGGCGGAGGACTCCAAGGTGTCCATCCGCTCGGTCCGCCGCAAGGCCAAGGACGCGATCGACAAGCTCGTCAAGGACGGCGAGGTCGGCGAGGACGAGGGCCGTCGTGCGGAGAAGGAGCTCGACGACACCACCGCGAAGTACGTCGCTCAGGTGGACGAGCTCCTGAAGCACAAGGAAGCGGAGCTCCTCGAGGTCTGATGAACGACTCTTCCTGGGGGGCGCCGCCACAAGCCGGGTACTGGGCGCCGACCGACCGGGGACCTGTCCAGGGGCATGCCCCGGCGGGTCCCACGTACGATGCGCCTGAGGCCCAGCAGACTCGCCCCATGCCCATCGTGCCCGACGTACCCGCGCATGGCGGGAACCAGGACGACGACCGGGGGGCCGCTCGGCAGGCCGGTCCCCTGTTCCACGACGAGACGCCGTCGGCGCACCCCTACAGGGAGGCGCCGCAGAAGCCGGATCCCATGCCCGACGCCCCGCAGCCCGCCCCGCCCAAGAAGAGCGCGGGCCGTGACCTGGGCGCCGCCATAGGAGTCGGCGTCGCGCTCGGCGCGGTCATCGTCGCCTCGCTGTTCATCGTCAAGGCGGCCTTCGTCGGCGTGATAGCGGTCGCCGTGGTCGTCGGGCTGTGGGAGCTGACCTCCCGTCTGCAGGAACGCAAGGGCATCAAGGCGCCCCTCGTGCCGCTCGCGGTCGGGGGGGCCGCCATGGTCGTCGCCGGGTATGTGCGCGGACCCGAGGGCGCCTGGGTGGCCATGGCGCTCACCGCGCTCGCCGTCCTGGTCTGGCGGATGACGGAACCGCCGGAGAACTACCTCAAGGACGTCACGGCGGGGGTCTTCGCGGCCTTCTACGTGCCGTTCCTGGCCACGTTCGTCGCGCTCATGCTCACCGCCGACGACGGGCCGCAGCGGGTCCTGGTGTTCCTGCTGCTGACCGTCGTCAGCGACACGGGCGCGTACGCCGTCGGCTGGCGCTTCGGCACGCACAAGCTCGCGCCGCGCATCAGCCCCGGCAAGACCCGCGAGGGACTGCTCGGCGCGATCGCCTTCGCCATGGTCGCGGGCGCGCTGCTCATGGAGTTCGTCATCGACGACGGCGCCTGGTGGCAGGGCCTGCTGCTCGGTCTCGCCGTCGCGGCCAGCGCCACGCTGGGCGACCTCGGCGAGTCCATGATCAAGCGGGACCTCGGCATCAAGGACATGGGCACGCTGCTGCCGGGCCACGGCGGCATCATGGACCGCCTGGACTCCCTCCTGCCGACGGCCCCGGTGGTCTGGCTGCTGCTGGTGCTCTTCGTCGGCTCCGGCTGACGGTCGCGGTGGTCGTACGTGTGGGCCCTCGTCCCGGTTCGCCGGGGCGGGGGCCCACTGCCGTGGCCGCAGGTACACCTCAAACGATCTGCGACACTGGTACGGCTATGCCTAAGCCCGGAGAACTCACATTCGTCGCCCCCCGCGGAGCCAAGAAGCCGCCGCGGCATCTTGCTGATCTTTCGCCTGTGGAGCGGAAGGAGGCTGTGGCCGCGATCGGGGAGAAGCCGTTTCGCGCCAAGCAGCTCTCGCAGCACTACTTCGCGCGGTACGCGCACGACCCGGAGCAGTGGACCGACATCCCGGCCGGTGCGCGCACCAAGCTTCAGGAGGCGCTGCTTCCGGAGCTGATGACCGTCGTACGGCATCTGTCGACCGACCAGGAGACCACGCGGAAGACGCTGTGGCGGCTGTTCGACGGGACGCTCGTCGAGTCGGTGCTGATGCGGTACCCGGACCGGGTCACCATGTGCGTCAGCTCGCAGGCCGGATGCGGGATGAACTGCCCGTTCTGCGCCACCGGACAGGCCGGGCTCGACCGGAATCTTTCCACCGCCGAGATCGTCCATCAGATCGTGGACGGGATGCGGGCGCTCAGGGACGGTGAGATTCCCGGTGGGCCCGCGCGGCTCTCCAACATCGTCTTCATGGGGATGGGCGAGCCGCTCGCCAACTACAACCGGGTCGTCGGCGCGATCAGGCGGCTGACCGATCCGGAGCCGGACGGGCTGGGGCTGTCGCAGCGCGGGATCACCGTGTCCACGGTCGGGCTGGTGCCCGCCATCCACCGGTTCTCCGACGAGGGCTTCAAGTGCCGGCTCGCGATCTCCCTGCACGCGCCGGACGACGAACTGCGCGACACCCTCGTCCCCGTGAACACGCGGTGGAAGGTGCGCGAGGTCCTCGACGCCGGGTGGGAGTACGCGGACAGGTCCGGGCGTCGGCTGTCCATCGAGTACGCGCTGATCCGGGACATCAACGACCAGGCGTGGCGCGGTGACCGGCTGGGTCGGCTGCTCAGGGGCAAGCCGGTGCATGTGAACCTGATCCCGCTGAACCCGACCCCGGGCTCCAAGTGGACCGCGTCCCGGCCCGAGGACGAGAAGGCGTTCGTCGAGGCCATCGCCGCCCACGGGGTGCCGGTGACCGTCCGGGACACCCGGGGACAGGAGATCGACGGGGCGTGCGGTCAGCTCGCGGCGACCGAGAGGTAGTCTGAGACCCGTACGTACATATTCATATTCCGACAGGGGAGCGCCACAGCGCTGAGAGTGCGGCATCCAGGCCGCAGACCCTCTGAACCTCGCCCAGGTCATTCTGGGTAGGAAGTTCGGTCTTCACTCAAGCTGTTGCGCCCTGTCCGGGAGCCGGAGGAACCTCCGACGGTCCCCGGGCAGGGCCGCGTCTCTTCCTGGTCACCTCCAGGAGGAATCCAGTGCAGTCTGTGCAGTCAGTTCGGTCAGCGCACATCAGAGCGTTCGTCGCCGCGGCCGTCGGCCTCGGGCTCGTCACGCTGTCCGCGTGCGGTTCGTCGTCCTCCGACGACAGCGGATCGGGCGGCGGCTCCAAGACCGTCACGCTCGTCAGCCACGGCTCCTTCGCCTACTCCAAGGACGTGCTGAAGGCGTTCGAGAAGGAGTCCGGGTACCAGGTCAAGGTCCTCAAGAGCGGGGACGCGGGGCAGGCCGTCAACCAGGCGATCCTGACCAAGGACAACCCGCAGGGCGACGTCTTCTTCGGCGTCGACAACACGCTGCTGTCCCGCGCGCTCGACAACGGCCTCTTCCAGCCGTACGAGGCGAAGGGGCTCGACAAGGTCGGCGCCGAGTACCAGCTGGACAAGGACGAGCACCGGGTCACGCCCATCGACTCCGGTGACATCTGCGTCAACTACGACAAGGCGTACTTCGAGAAGAAGAACATCGAGCCGCCGCGGTCGTTCGACGATCTCGTCAAGCCCGCCTACAAGGATCTGCTCGTCACCGAGAACGCCTCCACCTCCTCGCCCGGCCTCGGCTTCGTGCTCGGTACGGCCGCCAAGTACGGCGACTCCGGGTGGCAGGGCTACTGGGAGAAGCTCAAGGCCAACGGTGTGAAGGTCGTCGACGGCTGGGAGCAGGCCTACTACCAGGAGTTCTCCGGATCGACCGACGGCAAGAAGGCCGGTGGTGACCGGCCGCTCGTCGTGTCGTACGCGTCGTCGCCGCCCGCCGAGGTCGTCTTCGCGGACCCGCGTCCGAAGACCGCGCCGACCGGGGTCGCGGAGGGCACCTGCTTCCGGCAGATCGAGTTCGCGGGGCTGCTCAGCAACGCGAGGAACGCCGAGGGCGGCAAGGCGCTGATCGACTTCCTGATCTCGAAGAAGTTCCAGGAGGACATGCCGCTCAACATGTTCGTGTACCCGGTGGTCGAAGGGACGTCCGTGCCCGCCGAGTTCACGGAGTACGGGCCCGCGGCGAAGGACCCCGAGACCATGGCGCCCGCGAAGATCGCCGAGAACCGTGACCAGTGGGTCAAGTCGTGGACCTCGCTCGTACTGAAGTAGTCGAGGCACCTCGGCGGCCCACCCGGTCGGGGAGCGCGGCGCGGCTCGGGCTGATGGCCCTGCCCGTCGCGTTCTTCGGGGTGTTCTTCGCCTATCCCGTCGCCGCGATCGTCGTGCGGGGGCTGAAGGCGGACGGTGGTTGGCGGTTCGGGCGGATCGGGGAGGTGCTGGCGGACTCCGGTATCCGGCATGTGCTGTGGTTCACCACCTGGCAGGCGCTCGTCTCCACGGCGCTCACGCTGCTGATCGCGCTCCCCGGCGCGTATGTGTTCGCGCGCTTCGATTTCAGGGGCAAGGACATACTGCGGGCGATCGTGACCGTGCCGTTCGTGCTGCCGACCGTGGTGGTCGGCACGGCGTTCCTGGCGCTCGTCGGGCGGGGAGGGCTCTTCGACGACTTGTGGGGCGTACGGCTGGACACGACCGTGTGGGCGATCCTGCTCGCGCATGTGTTCTTCAACTACGCGGTCGTCGTACGGACCGTCGGGGGGCTCTGGTCGCAGCTCGATCCCCGGCAGGAGGAGGCCGCGCGCATGCTCGGGGCGTCCCCGCTCGCCGCCTGGCGGAGGGTCACGCTCCCGGCGCTCGCGCCCGCCGTGGCCGCCGCCGCGCTGATGGTCTTCCTGTTCACCTTCACCTCGTTCGGGGTGGTGCAGATCCTCGGCGGGCCGACCTTCGCCACGCTCGAAGTGGAGATCTACCGGCAGACCTCGGAGATCTTCGACCTGGGCGCCGCCGCCGTGCTGACGCTGGTGCAGTTCGTCGCGGTCGGGCTGATCCTCGCCGTGCACGCGTGGACCGTACGGCGGCGGGAGACCGCGCTGCGGCTGGTGGACGCGTCGCTCACGGCCCGGCGACCGCGCGGGGCGGGACAGTGGGCGCTGCTGGGCGGGGTCCTCGCCACGGTCGTGCTGCTGATCCTGCTGCCGCTGGGTGTGCTGGTGGAACGGTCGTTCGATACGTCGTCCGGGTCGGCGCTCGGCTACTACAGGGCGCTGACCGGCGACGACAGCGGGATCTTCCTGGTGGCACCGATCGAGGCGGTCGGGAACTCCCTGCGGTACGCGGCTGTCGCGACCGCCATCGCCCTGCTGATCGGCGGGCTCGCCGCCGCCGCGCTCACCCGGCGGGCCGGCCGGCTCGTCCGGGGCTTCGACGCGCTGCTGATGCTGCCGCTCGGGGTGTCCGCGGTGACCGTCGGCTTCGGGTTCCTGATCGCGCTGGACGAGCCGCCGCTGGATCTGCGGTCCTCCTGGATCCTGGTGCCACTCGCCCAGGCCCTGGTCGGCGTCCCCTTCGTCGTACGGACGATGCTGCCCGTGCTGCGCGCGGTGGACGAACGGCTGCGGGAGGCGGCAGCCGTGCTCGGGGCGTCGCCGTGGCGGGTGTGGCGCGAGGTCGATCTGCCGCTGGTGCGGCGGGCGCTGCTGATCGCGGCCGGGTTCGCCTTCGCCGTGTCGCTCGGGGAGTTCGGGGCGACCGTGTTCATCGCGCGCGCCGACAACCCGACGCTCCCGGTCGCCGTGGCCCGGCTGCTCGGCCGCCCCGGCGAACTCAACTACGGCCAGGCGATGGCCCTTTCGACGATTCTGATGGTGGTGTGCGCGGTGGCCCTGCTGGTGCTGGAACGTCTCCGTACGGACAGTACCGGCAGCGGTGACCGTGGTGATCGTATGGGGGAGTTCTGATGGCGCTGCTCAGGCTTGAGGACGCGACCGTGCGGTTCGACGGGCGGCCCGTGCTCGACGCGGTCGAGTTGGAGGTCGCCGAGCACGAGATCGTGTGCGTGCTGGGGCCGAGCGGGAGCGGGAAGTCGACGCTGCTGCGGGTGGTCTCCGGGCTCCAACCTCTCGACGGCGGGCGGGTGTTGCTCGACGGGAAGGACCAGGGAGGCGTGCCCGCGCACAAGCGCGGAGTGGGCCTGATGTTCCAGGACCATCAGCTTTTCCCGCAGCGGGACGTGGCGGGCAACGTCGCCTTCGGCCCCCGGATGCATGGCGCGGCGAAGGACGAACGGGCCGTACGGGTGCGGGAGTTGCTGGAGCTGGTCGGGCTGCCCGGGGCCGCGCGCCGGCGGGTCGGGGAGCTGTCCGGTGGTGAGCAGCAGCGGGTCGCGCTGGCGCGGGCGCTCGCCCCGCGCCCCCGGCTGCTGATGCTCGACGAGCCCCTCGGCCAGCTGGACCGGTCGCTGCGGGAGCGGCTGGTCGTGGAACTCCGGGAGCTGTTCGGGGAGTTGGGGACCACCGTGCTGGCGGTCACGCACGACCAGGGGGAGGCGTTCGCGCTGGCCGACCGGGTCGTGGTGATGCGGGACGGGCGCATCGCCCAGTCCGGCACGCCGCTGGAGGTGTGGCAGCGGCCGGTGGACGAGTTCGTGGCCCGCTTCCTCGGCTTCGACAACGTGGTCGAGGCGACCGTGACCGGGGCGGTCGCGGACACGGCGTGGGGCAAGGTGGCGGTGCCGGAGGGCTCGCCCCAGGGGGCGTGCGCGCTGCTCGTGCGGCCCGCCGGGGTGCGCCTGGTGGAGGTGGCGGACGGGCTGCGCTGCACCGTGGCCGCGCGCACCTTCCGGGGCACCCATGTCGCCGTGCACCTCCAGCCCGAGGGCGCGCCGCGCCTGGAGGCGGCGTGCGCGCTGCGGGACGCGCCGGAGCCCGGGGACCAGGTCGGCGTGGGCTTCGACCCGGCCGAAATCGTCGTGCTGGGGGCGGGCCCGGCCGCATAGGGTGCGGCACCATGGCGATGCGTACGCGAGAACCCCGGGACAGGCATGAGCGCTACTGCGCCGAGATCGACCTCCAGGTACGGCGGTTGAGAGACATCGTGACCTCCGGCGCCGATCTGTCGGCGACCGTGCCGACCTGCCCCGACTGGTCGCTGGAGCAGCTCGTACGGCACACCGGCGGTGCCCTGCGCTGGGTCGAACTCAACGTACGGACCCGGGCGGTCGAGGAGGTGCCCGAGGCCGAGGTCCCGCTGTACGAGGGCCCGGAGAAGCAGGGCGACCCGGCCGCGCTGGACGCGTGGCTCGCGGAGACCGGCGAGGCGGTCGTCGCCACGCTGCGCGAGGCGGGGCCCGGGGCGCCGGTGTGGTCGTGGGGCTGGGAGCACAGTGCCGGGTTCTGGGCCCGCCGGATGGCCCATGAACAGGTCGTCCACGGGGCCGACGCGGCGCTCACCGTGGGGCGGCCGGTCGAGGTGGCGCCGGAGATCGCCGCCGACGCGATCGACGAGTGGCTGGAGATCGTCGAGTTCGTGCAGCGGACCATGCCGCACGACGAGGCGGCCGAACTGCGCGGTCCGGGGCGCAGCATCCATCTCCACGCCACGGACACGTCGGCCGAGGTGAACGCCGAGTGGGTGGTCGAGCTGACCGAGGACGTGGTGCGCTGGCGGCACGGACACGAGAAGGCGACCGTCGCGCTGCGCGGGCCCCTCACCGAGGTGCTGCTCGCCTTCTACCGCCGACTGCCGCCGGACGCCGGGGAGTTGGAGGTGCTGGGCGATCGCGGGCTGCTGGACTTCTGGCTGCGGCGGGCGACGTTCGGCTGAGTACGACCGGTCGGCGCGACCCGGTGAGCGCGGGTCGACGGGCGGGCGTGTGGCCCGTACCCCCGTGGTGCGGGGGTACGGGCCACACGGCCCTGACCAGCGGTGATCAGCGTGTGGAGGCCCCACGCCGCCGCATGCTGTAGTACACGGAACCGGCGCCGAGGGCGACCAGGGCCGCCGCGGCACCGGCGATCGTGCCGGTGTTGGAGTCGCCACCGGTCTCGGCGAGGTCGGAGTCGCCCTCGGGGGAGGGGGCGTTGTTGTCGTTCGAGCCCACGGGCGTGGTGCCCTCGGACGCGGACGGAGTGGGGGAGTTCTTGGTCTCGGACGGTTCGTCCTTGCCCTTGTCCTCCCGGTCCTCCGTGCCCTCGTCGTCGGCGGGCTTCTCCGGGCTCTTGGAGGCGGCCGGCGGGGTGTCCGCGTCCGCTCCGCAGGCCTTCGCGGGGGTGATCAGGTTGGGCGTGATGTCCTCGTCGACGTACTCCGCCGCCGTGACATGGATCCGGTACTCGGCCTCCGGCTCCCAGTCCTCCTCGAAGGTGACGGTGACACCGTCGGCGGTGGAGTTCTCGATGGTCTTGCTGCCGACCTGACGCAGGTCTGCCCCGTTGTTCTCCAGGTAGACGGTGATCTCGGCCTTGACGCCCAGGGGGTCGACGTCGGTCACACGGATGACGCCCTTGTCACCGTCGCACCCGGCGACGGCGGAGAAGTCCCTGATGCTGCAGGCCATGGCGTTGCCGGCGGCGCCGAACACGAGTGCGGCGGACGCGATGACAACACCGACATAGCGTGAAGTCCGCACGGTACGGGGGATTATGGACACTTTTGCCCTTCACGGGAAGCACAGGGGGAGTGGGGGTGGCGGAGGGCCGCCGGAGGGGCGGCTTCCCCATGTGCCTCACAGGTTTATAAGCGGGCCATAAGCACTGTCAATCCGAAGAAGCGTTTGAACGGTCGGCTTTGAGGCGGGCCAAGGCTTCCGGGGCCTCCTCGATCCGGTCCACCAGGGCGATCCGGACCTCCGTCGAACGTTGCTCGCGCCGTTCCCCGCGCCCCTTGCGGGCGCGGGGTGCGGAACGAGCGGGGGTTCAGCCCTGGATCGCGGACGGGTCCATCCAGACGACCTCCCAGGTGTGGCCGTCGAGGTCGTCGAACGCGCGGCCGTACATGAAGTCCATCTCCTGGACCTTCTCCGAGGCCGTGCCGCCGGCGGCGACCGCCTTCTCGACCAGCTCGTCGACCTTCTCGCGGCTCTCGGCGCTCAGACAGAGCATCACCTCGCTGGTCTTCGTGGCGTCCGCGATCTCCTTCTGGGTGAAGGTGGAGTAGAACGGCTTGGTGAGCAGCATCGCCACGATGGTGTCGCTGATCACGACCGACGCCGCGTTCTCGTCGCTGAACTGGGGGTTGAGCGCGTACCCGAGCTCCGTGAAGAACTTCTTCGAGGCGTCGAGGTCGTTCACGGGCAGGTTCACGAAGATCATCTGCTGGTACATGGCGAGGTCTCTCCCGGTGGATGGCCGATCGGTTTCGGTCCGTTCGGAGGGGTAGACCGGGGGCCGCTGCGGAACTCATCGGCGCGCCCGGATTTTTTCGTACGAGTTTTCCGGTACGCCGTCAGGCGGCCAGGGGCAGTGCGGCCAGCTGGGCGATCGTCCAGGTCAGGGGACCGAAGACGGCGAGCAGGGCGCCCGCGCGGAGCAGGACCGCCTGCCGGGGCAGTGCGCTGGGCGCCCCCAGCCGTACCAGCGCGGCCGTGGTGTCCGCGTGCGCCCGCCGGGACTCGACGACGGCCGTCGCCAGGGTGAGCACGGCACAGCCGGTCACCACGAGCGCGCCCAGCAGGGTGAGCGGACCGACTGCGGGGCGCACCCCGGAGGAGAGCGTGATCATGGCGTACGCGCCGGAGGCCACCGCGCACACCACCCCGAGCGGGCGCCCGATGCGCCGGGCCTCTTCCTGGAGCACGCGCCCGGCGAGGAGGCGCAGTGCGCCGGGGCGTACGGACTGGAGCAGGCGTCCGGTGAGATGGGTGAGGCCGGGGCCGACGAGGATCAGGCCCAGCGCGGTGAGCAGCCAGCCGCCGAGGACTCCGGCGGGGCTGTCCGCGAAGCCGCCGGGGAGGGCGAGGCCGGAGGCGTGGTCGGACTGTCCGGCGTACGTCTCGACGGCGAGGCCCACGGCGAGCACGGCGACGCCCCACGGAAGGCCGCCGGGGGCGGGGCGCGGCGCCGGCGGTTCCGGCGGCTGCGCGGGGGCCGTGGGGGTGGCGGCCTCCTCGTCCGGTTCCTCCTCGTACCTCGTGGCGCCCGCCGGGGACGCGGCCCGTCGGGCGATGGCGAAGGTGTCGTAGGCCATGAAGCGGGTGCGCGGTCCGGCGGGGCGGGCGGCGGTGTCCTCGGGGCGCAGGACGAGCGCGGTCGTGAGGGAGGCGGCGGCCGGGACCAGGGCGAGGAGGGTGAGGGCGGCCGGGAGGGGCAGGGGGCGACCGGCGGCGAGGACGTCGGCGGCGGCGCCGTCGAAGGGCATGCCCGTCAGGTCGCCGCGCAGATGGAGGAAGAACAGCAGGGCGAGGAGGGAGCCGAGGACGGTGGACAGGGCGGTCGTGACCGCCGAGATGGCCATCAGTCGGCCGGGGCCGAGGCCGATCGCGGAGAGGCCGGGGCGGGGGCGGGTGCCGGGGTCGGTACGGGCCACCGTCACCGCGAAGTACACGGTGGCGGCGGCGGGCGCCACGCACCAGGCCAGGCGCAGCACGGAGCCGGCCGGGGCGTGCGGGTGGGTCATGGCGTGCCCGAGGGCGCAGAGCAGCAGGAAGCCCGTACCGCCGGTGGCCGCGGCGACCAGGAGCCGGCGCAGCTGGACCACGGGGTGGGCCCGGCGGGCTAGACGGAGAGCGAGCACGCGGCCCGGCCTTCCCCTTCGACGGCGGCGCGATCGTCTCCGACGGCGCCGGCCCGGTCCTCCCGCTCGCCACCGGTCGCGCGCTCCCCTTCAGCGCCGGTCGCGTGCTCCCCTTGGGCGCCCGCCGCGCGCCGCCCTTCGGTGTCGGCAGCCGTGCCGGTGGTGGGGGCCGGCGTGTCGGCGGCGGATGGGCGGCCGGTGTGTTCGCCGACGGGTCGGCCTGCGCCTTCCCGGGCGGGGCGGCGGCCCGTGGCTTCGGTGGTGGGGCTGCCCGCCGTCGCCGTGGGGGTCTCGCCCTGAGGGGGTGTGGGCAGGTGGACCGTTCTCACGTGGCGGCCGTCCAGGAGGGGCAGCGTGCGGTCGGCGAGGGTGGCGATCTCGGGGTCGTGGGTGGCGAGGACGACCGTGATGGCGTGGGAGCGGGCCGCCGTGGTGAGGGTGCGCAGGACGTGGGTGTGCTCGGCGCGGTGGAGGGACGCGGTCGGTTCGTCCGCGAAGAGCACCGTGGGGGCGGCCACCAGGGCGCGCGCGACCACCACGCGCTGGCGCTCGGACTGGAGGAGGGCGTGCGGGCGCTTGCGGGCCGCGTCACGGATGTCGAGGCGCTCCAGCCACTCCAGGGCCGCGGCCTTGGCGGCCCGGCGCCCGGTGCCGCGCAGCATCAGCGGCAGGGCCGTGTTCTCCCAGGCGTTCAGCTCGGGGACGAGGACCGGCTCGGGGTCGATCCAGCCGAAGCGGTCGCGACGCAGCCGTTCCCGGGCGAGCGGCCCCATCGTGTGCACGGGAACGCTGTTGAACCACACCTCGCCCCGCTGCACCCGCAGCTGTCCGGACAGGCACCGCAGGAGCGTGGTCTTTCCGCTGCCGCGCGGGCCGGTGACGGCGAGGATCTCGCCCTCCCGGACACCCATCGACACGCCTTGCAGAGCGGGCGAGCCGTCGTGCGCGTAGGTCAGACCACGTGCCCAGAGCACGTCGTTGTCCGGCGGGGCCACCATGGGCGTACACCTCGGTTCGGATCAGGTTGTGCCGGGGGAGTCCCCCGTCCGGGGGAACGAAGGCAGGGCCGATCGGTTACAGGGGCACGCTAGGGAGTCAGGGTGGCGGGGGCCGGACAGCACACGGCCCGGGACGCCCCCATCTCACTCGGATGGGGGCGTCCCGGGCCGTTTCGCCCACCGGAACGCGTGTGCGGGGCGCGGGTTACAGCAGGGTCCACGCCTCCGACAGCGTCGCCCGCAGGATCTGCTCGATCTCGTCGAAGGTCGACTGGTCGGAGATCAGCGGCGGCGCGAGCTGGACGACCGGGTCGCCGCGGTCGTCGGCACGGCAGTAGAGGCCGTTCTCGAACAGCTTCTTCGACAGGAAGCCGTAGAGGATGCGCTCGGTCTCGGCGTCGTCGAAGCTCTCCTTCGTCGCCTTGTCCTTGACCAGCTCGATCCCGTAGAAGAAGCCGTTGCCGCGGACGTCGCCGACGATCGGCAGGTCGTGGAGCTTCTCCAGCGTGGACCGGAACGCCGTCTCGTTGTCGAGGACGTGCTGGTTGAGCTTCTCGCGCTCGAACAGGTCGAGGTTGGCGAGGCCGACAGCCGCGGAGACCGGGTGGCCGCCGAAGGTGTAGCCGTGCAGGAACGTGTTGTCGCCCTTGTAGAAGGGCTCGGCGAGCCGGTCCGAGATGACACAGGCGCCGATCGGGGAGTAGCCCGAGGTCATGCCCTTGGCGCAGGTGATCATGTCCGGGACGTAGCCGAACTTGTCGCAGGCGAACATCGTGCCGAGCCGGCCGAAGGCGCAGATGACCTCGTCCGACACCAGCAGCACGTCGTACTGGTCGCAGATCTCGCGGACCCGCTGGAAGTAG
The DNA here is from genome assembly GCF_009184865.1 of Streptomyces phaeolivaceus. Lineage (NCBI taxonomy): Bacteria > Bacillati > Actinomycetota > Actinomycetes > Kitasatosporales > Streptomycetaceae > Streptomyces > Streptomyces phaeolivaceus. Next base: position 7,703,565 of record NZ_CP045096.1, read on the forward strand.
CCGGGCGGCGGCGGGAAGCAGCCGCCGGCGTTCTGCACGGGCTCCAGGAAGACCGCCGCGACCGTCTCCGGGCCCTCGAAGAGGATCTGCTGCTCGATCTGGTCGGCGGCCCAGCGGCCGAAGGCCTCCGGGTCGTCGCCGAAGAGCGGTGCCCGGTAGATGTTGGTGTTCGGGACCTTGTGCGCGCCCGGGACGAGCGGCTCGAAGGGGGCCTTCAGGGCGGGCAGGCCGGTGATGGACAGGGCGCCCTGCGGGGTGCCGTGGTAGGCGACCGCGCGGGAGATGACCTTGTACTTGGTCGGCTTGCCGGTGAGCTTGAAGTACTGCTTGGCGAGCTTCCAGGCGGTCTCGACCGCCTCGCCGCCGCCGGTGGTGAAGAAGACCTTGTTCAGGTCGCCCGGAGCGTGGGAGGCGATACGTTCCGCCAGCTCGACGGCCTTCGGATGGGCGTAGGACCACACAGGGAAGAAGGCCAGCTCCTGCGCCTGCTTGAAGGCGGTCTCCGCCAGCTCGACGCGGCCGTGGCCGGCCTGGACCACGAAGAGACCGGCGAGACCGTCGAGGTAGCGCTTGCCCTTGTCGTCGTAGATGTACGTGCCCTCGCCCCGGACGATGGTGGGGACCGGGGAGTTCTCGTACGAGGACATGCGGGTGAAGTGCATCCACAGGTGGTCGTACGCGGTCTTGCTGAGGTCCTTGGGGCTCACGGTTATCGCGTCCTCACGGTTATCGGGTTCCCCACATATAGGTCTGCTTCTTGAGCTTGAGGTAGACGAAGCTCTCCGTCGACCGCACGCCGGGCAGGGTCCGGATGCGCTTGTTGACGACCTCCAGGAGGTGGTCGTCGTCCTCGCAGACGACCTCCGCCATCAGGTCGAAGGAGCCGGCGGTGATCACGATGTACTCGACCTCCGGCATGGCCGTCAGCGCGTCCGCCACGGGATCCAGATCGCCGTCGACGTTGATGCCGAGCATCGCCTGCCGCCGGAAGCCCACGGTGAGCGGGTCGGTGACGGCGACGATCTGCATCACGCCCTGGTCGAGCAGCTTCTGGACGCGCTGGCGCACGGCCGCCTCGGAGAGGCCCACGGCCTTGCCGATCGCGGCGTACGGCCGGCGGCCGTCCTCCTGGAGCTGCTCGACGATGGCGAGCGAGACGGCGTCCAGCTGCGGAGTGCCGTTCCTGGGCTCCTTGGAGTCTTTCGGGTCTGCGCTTCGACTGGCCACGAGGTCACTGTGCACGACGTCTCGACAGTTCCGCAAGGCTGGATCGATGAAATTCGTTGTTTACGGGCTTGTAGCGTGCGGATTTCGCAGTAGGTGAGGTGTCGGGGGTGTTGAAAACGTGGGTGGGCGGATTAGGGTGGTGTCTCAAGGAATGGACACCCGTACCTGGACACCCACATCTGGAGGGCCGGCAGTGAGCACCGAGCTGCGTCGTCTGCGCAATTACATCGACGGGGAATTCCGTGACGCCGCCGACGGACGGACCACCGAGGTGGTCAACCCCGCGACGGGCGAGGCCTACGCGACCGCGCCCCTGTCCGGCCAGGCCGATGTCGACGCGGCCATGGCCGCCGCCGCGACCGCGTTCCCGGCCTGGCGCGACACGACCCCCGCCGAGCGCCAGAAGGCCCTGCTGAAGATCGCTGACGCGTTCGAGGAGCGGGCCGAGGAACTCATCGCGGCGGAGGTGGAGAACACGGGCAAGCCGATCGGGCTGACCCGCTCCGAGGAGATCCCGCCGATGGTGGACCAGATCCGCTTCTTCGCGGGTGCCGCCCGGATGCTGGAGGGCCGGTCGGCCGGCGAGTACATGGAGGGGATGACGTCGATCGTCCGCCGTGAGCCGGTCGGTGTCTGCGCCCAGGTCGCGCCGTGGAACTACCCGATGATGATGGCCGTGTGGAAGTTCGCGCCCGCGCTCGCCGCGGGCAACACGGTCGTGCTGAAGCCGTCGGACACCACGCCGGCGTCGACCGTCCTCATCGCCGAGATCATCGGGGCGATCGTGCCGAAGGGCGTCTTCAACGTGATCACGGGCGACCGTGGCACCGGGCGTCTGATGGTCGAGCACCCGACTCCGGCGATGGCGTCCATCACCGGGTCCGTGCGGGCCGGTATGTCCGTCGCCGAGTCCGCGGCCAAGGACGTCAAGCGCGTCCACCTGGAGCTGGGCGGCAAGGCGCCGGTCGTCGTCTTCGCCGACACCGACATCGCCAAGGCCGTCGAGGACATCTCGGCGGCGGGCTTCTTCAACGCCGGGCAGGACTGTACGGCCGCGACCCGCGTCCTCGTCCAGGAGGGCATCCACGACGAGTTCGTGGCCGCGCTCGCGAAGGCGGCGGCCGAGACGAAGACGGGGCAGCCGGACGACGAGGACGTGCTGTTCGGTCCGCTGAACAACCCCAACCAGCTCAAGCAGGTCGCCGGGTTCATCGAGCGGCTGCCGGCCCACGCCAAGGTCGAGGCCGGTGGTCACCAGGTGGGCGAGAAGGGGTACTTCTACGCGCCGACCGTCGTCTCCGGGCTGAAGCAGGACGACGAGATCGTCCAGAAGGAGGTCTTCGGGCCGGTCATCACCGTGCAGTCGTTCGTCGACGAGGAGCAGGCGGTCGGCTGGGCGAACGGGGTGGAGTACGCGCTCGCCTCGTCGGTGTGGACGAAGGACCACGCGCGGGCGATGCGGATGTCGAAGGCGCTGGACTTCGGGTGCGTGTGGATCAACACGCATATTCCGCTGGTCGCGGAGATGCCGCACGGCGGGTTCAAGAAGTCCGGGTACGGCAAGGATCTTTCGGGTTATGGGTTCGACGACTACACGCGGATCAAGCATGTGATGACTTCGTTGGGCTGAGGGTTCGTCGACGGCTGAAGAAGGTTCGTCGTGGCTGGTCGCGCCCACGCGGAGGATCCGCGTCCGGCCTGAACGAGGCGTTCGCGCACCGTCTGCGAGCAGGTCGAGGCACGCTTCCGGGGCGGTCACATCCGCCGCTTCACGGGCAACGATTACATCAAGGAACTGGCCGGCGGGGACGTCCTCGCCGGCCAGACCTATTGCGGTGACGCCAGCCAGCTCCGGGCCGACGACCCGGACATCCGTTTCGTCGTCCCCGAGGGCCGCCGCCGAACTCGCCGCCCGGGTCGACCACGTCTGCCCCGTCCCCGTCCCCGTCCCCGTCGCCCGGGACAGCACCTCGGCGGAACGACGGGAGTTCGCACGGCGGTGGAACGGGATCGTGGGCTTGTGGCTCCCCGCGTTGTCGGGTTGTAGCCCCACGAGCGGGTGTGTTGTGCAATGCGAAATTCTGTGTTGCAGAGGTGGTGCGCGGGCTCGCCCAGCTCCTACCTTCCCGTCTCAACAGACCGGTCCTCACCGGGCGAACCGCCCCCCCCACGGCCGGGACAGCGATGTTCCTGTGCCCGGATCCCGGCGAAAGCCCCTTCCCCAACTCACCTGCCATCCGGGCCGTTTCGGCGGCACGGGCACCTTTCGAGGGATTTGAGGAACTTCGATGAACGCACGTTCCGTACGTGGCGCGCTGGCCGTGGCCGCCTCTCTCTGCGCACTGACCGGGGTCACCGCCTGCAACGTCGAGTCCGGCAGCACATCAGCCGGCGCCGACAAGAGCGCCTCGTCCGCACCGTCGGCCAAGGACCTCAAGGTCGGCTGGTCGACGATCTATCTGACCCCGTCGTGGATGCAGCAGACCCTGAAGATGCTTCAGACGGACGTCGACAAGCTGAAGTCGGCGGGCAAGGTGTCGTCGTTCAAGACGTTCAACGCCAACGGAGACACCTCGCAGCAGATCGCGCAGATCAGAGCGATGATCCAGCAGAAGTACGACGTGATCCTCGTCGACGCGGGCTCCTCCACCGCGCTCAACCCGGCGCTGGAGCAGGCCGTCGCCGCCGGTATCACCGTCGTCGCCTTCGACTCGCTGCCGACCAGTACGAAGGTCATCCGGGTCGGCACGGACCAGAAGGCCTGGGGTTCGATGATGGCCGAGTGGCTGGCGAAGAAGCTGGACGGCAAGGGCAGCATCATCGCCATGAACGGGCCGGCCGGTGTCGCCGTGAGCGAGGACCGCTGGTCGGGGGCCGAGACGGTCTTCAAGAAGTACCCCGACATCAAGATCGTCAGCAATGTGCACAGCGAGTACAACCTCGCCCCGGCCGCCCAGGCCTTCGCCTCCGCCTACTCCGCGCACCCGGACATCGACGGTGTGTTCTCGCAGGGCGGCGCGCTCTCGGCCGCCGCGCTGCAGACCCTGGTCAAGCAGGACAAGAAGCTCGTCCCGATCACCGGCGAGAACTACAACGGCTTCCTGAAGCTCTGGCAGAGCAAGCAGAAGGAAGGGTTCTCCTCGCTGGCCACCGCCCAGCCCAACTACCTCTCCGTGATCGCCCTGGAGGCGGCCGTGGCCAAGCGCGAGGGCGTGGACGTCCCCCAGGACATCGACGTGCCGCTGCCCGAGATCACCGACGACAACCTCGGCGACTACGCCAAGCCCGACCAGGCCGACGACTCGTACCCGATCAACGACCTGCCGCAGGCCGACATCGACAAGCTCATCGGCAAGTGAGCGGGTGACCACCGTGCCGCTGCTGAGCGTGGAGAAGGTGTCGAAGTCGTTCGCGGGCAACCGGGTGCTCACGGACGTCAGCTTCGACGTCGAACCGGGGGAGGTGCTGGCCCTGGTCGGGGAGAACGGGGCCGGCAAGTCCACCGTCCTCTCCCTCGTCACCGGGCTCCTGGCCCCCGACTCCGGCCGGGTCGTCCACGACGGCACCCCTGTCCCCCGGGCGTGGTCTCCCCACCACGCCCGGGTCGCCGGGGTCGGCTCCGTCCACCAGGAGCTGAGCCTCAACCCGCACCAGAGCGTCGCGGAGAACGTGTTCCTGGGCGCCTGGCCCAGCCGCCGGGGCCTGGTCCGGGGCCGTGACCTCGCGGCACGGGCCCGGCCGCTGCTCGCGCGGGTCGGCCTCGACGTCGACCCGCGCACCCCGGTCGGACGGCTGCCGCTGGGCAGCCGCCAACTCGTCGAACTCGCCAAGGCCCTGGCCGGTGAACCCCGGCTGCTCATCCTCGACGAGGCCACCTCCGCGCTGGACGAGGACCAGGTGGGGGCCGTGTTCCGGGTGGTGCGCGAACTGCGTGACCAGGGCGGGTCGGTGATCCTGGTCAGCCATCGGATGGGTGAACTCTTCGCCATCGGCGACCGGTTGACCGTACTGAAGGACGGTGCCGTCACGGCGACCCGGGAACGGGCCGACACCGATCACGACGACATCGTGCGGCTGATGGTGGGGCGGGAACTGTCGGATCTGTTCCCGGCGAAGGCCGACGCCACGGCCCCCGCCGAAGGCGCCGGCGGCCCCCTGCTGCGGGTGCGTGGACTCACCGTCCCGCGTGCCTGCGCCGGTGTGGACCTCGATCTCGTTTCCGGGCGGATCGTCGGGCTCGGCGGGCTTCAGGGGCAGGGGCAACGCGAGGTGCTGCGGGCCCTGTTCGGGCTGGCCCGGCACACCGGGGACGTCACCTTCGAGGGGCGGCCGGTGCGGCTGTCGTCGCCCCGGGACGCGATCCGGCACCGTATCGCCTATGTGCCCGAGGACCGCAAGACCGAGGGCGTCCACACCGCACGCAGCGTGCGCGCCAACCTCGCGCTCCCCAGCATGCGCTCGCTCGCCCCCGCGAGCCGTCTCACCACCGTCGCGCGCGGCGCCGAGACCGCGCTCGTCGACGATCTGATCGCACGCCTGCGCATCAAGACGGCTTCTCCGGCGCAGGAGGCCCGCCGGCTCTCCGGCGGCAACCAGCAGAAGGTCGCGCTGGCCAAGTGGCTGCCGACCGAGCCCCGGGTGCTGCTGCTCGCCGAACCGACCCGGGGCATCGACATCGGCACCAAGCGCGAGATCTACCACCTGCTGCGCCGCCTCGCCGACGAAGGCCTCGCGGTGCTCGTCACCTCCGGAGACACCATGGAACTGGTCGGCCTGTGCGACGAGGTCGCCGTCCTGTACGAGGGGGCGGTCGTGGACCGTCTCACCGGGCCGGACCTGACGGAGGAGAACCTGGTCAGGGCCTCGGTCATGGGGACCTCGGCCACGGACGCCCCCGGCACGGGGAGCGTGGTCCATGCGTGAGCGTCTCGCCGTCGCCGCGCGCGGCAACACCGATCTCCTCGCGCTCGCGGCACTCCTGCTGCTGGTGCTGGCCGCGTACCAGCACTACGACTCCAGCCTGCTCACGCCCGCCTCGATCACCATCCTGTCCGCCCAGTTCCTGCCGCTGATCCTGGCGGCGGCGGGGCAGACGACGGTGATGCTGCTCGGCGGCATCGACCTCTCGCTCGGGGCCGTGCTGGCGCTCGCCATGGCCGTGTTCGCGACCTACGAGGCCCAGGGCGCGGGCGGAGTGCTCGCGGCGGCCGGGCTCGCGCTGTGCGTGGCGGTCGCGGCGGGCGCGGTCAACGGGGCGCTCGTGGCGTACGCCGGGCTCCCGCCGATCGTGGTGACCCTCGCCGCCTCGTTCCTGTGGGGCGGGGCCACCCTGGTGGTGCTGCCGCAGCCCGGGGGACAGGTGCCCGCCGGGCTGGTGGACGCGTACAACAACGGCTGGAACGGCGTCGCCCTCCCCGCCGTCACCGTCGCGGTGGTCCTCGGGCTGTGGCGGCTGCTGCGCACCACCCGGCACGGGCTCGCCCTCTACGCCGTCGGCGGCAACGAACACGGCGCCTACGCGAGCGGGTTGCACACCCGGGGCGTGAAGATCGCCGGGTACGCCCTGGCGGGCGCCTTCACCGGGCTCGCCGGGATCGGGCTCGCCGTCCAGACCGGCTCGGCGGACCCGACCATCGGAGCCCCGTACACACTCAACTCGATCGCCGCGTGCGTGCTCGGCGGCATCAGCTTCTTCGGCGGGGTCGGCCGGATGCGCGGCACGGTCCTCGGCGCGCTCGTCATCGGCCTGCTGACCAACCTGCTCCTCTTCACCGGGATCTCGCCCTTCTACCAGCTCATCGTGCAGGGCGTGATCCTCGTGGTGGCGCTCGCCCTGAAGACGTACCTCACGAGGGAGGCGGCCGTATGAGCAGCCTGGCGCTACCCACCTCCAGAGCGACCTGGGCGTTCGGTGTCCTGGCCGTCACCTGGTTCGCCGCGATCCTCTTCGCGGACGGCTTCGACAGCGTCTCCAACTTCCGCTATCTGGTGCAGACGGCGTCGTTCCTCGGCATCGTCGCCGTCGGTCAGACCCTCGTCGTCATGATGAGCGGCATCGACCTGTCCGTCTCCGGTGTCGTGGCGCTCTCGGCCGTCGTGTGCGCCAAGGTCGCCTCCGGCACGGGCGGCGCTGCGACGGCCGTCCTCGTGGCGCTGCTGCTGAGCGCGCTCGTGGGCGCGGTCAACGCGGCCGGAGTGGTGTGGCTGCGCGTCCCGCCGATGGTGATGACCCTCGCCACCGGCACGATCCTCGCGGGCGCGCTGCTCGTCTACACCGACGGATCACCCAGCTCCGCACAGGTCCCCCTGCTGGACACCCTCGCCAACGGCCGCCTCCTGGGCGTCCCCTGGGCCTTCGTGCTCTGGCTCGTCGTCACGACCGTCGCCTTCTGGCTGCTCCACCTCTCCCGCACCGGCCGGTACGCGTTCGCCCTCGGCGCGGGCGAGGACGCGGCCCGTGCGTCGGGCGTGCCGGTCGTGTCCACGGCGTTCACCGCGTACGTCTCGTGCGCGGTCCTCGCCGGGGTCGCGGGCCTGGTCCTGCTCGGCTTCACCGGCACCAGCTCGCTGACCATGGGAAACCCGTACCAGCTGCTGTCCATCGCCTCCGTGGTCCTCGGTGGCACCTCCATCCTGGGCGGCCGGGGACACCTCCTCGGCACGGTCGGCGGCGCGCTCCTGCTCACGCTCCTCACCGCGCTGCTCACCTCCTGGAACCTCTCGGAGGGCGTACGGCAGGTCGTGCTCGGCGTGCTGATCATCGGACTGCTGCTGGTCTATGCGAGGGAGCGCCGGACATGACGGCCGCGACGAACCGCGTGGAGGAGTTGCTGCGGGAACTCGTCCGTATCCCGAGCGTCAACCCCCGTGACGGGGCGGGCGACGGGGGCGAGACCGCGGTCGCCGAGTATGTGCGGGAATGGCTGGCGGGACGGGGGGTGCCGGCCGAGCTGCACGAGGTGCTGCCGGGGCGGTGCAATGTCGTCGCCGTCGTACCGGGGCTGTCCGAGGAGGCGGTCCTGCTGGAGTCGCACCTCGACACGGTCGAGACGGACGGGATGACCGTCGGGCCGTACGAGGGCGAGGTCAGGGACGGGCTGCTGTACGGGCGGGGTGCCTGTGACGCGAAGGGGCCGCTGGCCGCGTTCCTGCTGGCCGTCGCCGAACTCGCGGCCGGGGAACCGCCGCCGCGCACGGTCGTCCTGGCGGGCGTGTGCGACGAGGAGCACGCGTACCGGGGCGTGCTGGGGCTGGTGGACACGCTCCGGGGGCGTGCGGTGGTGGGGGCGGTCGTGGGGGAGCCGACGGCGCTGGTGCCGGCGGTCGCGCACAAGGGGGTGGTGCGCTACACCGTGCGCACCACCGGGCGCGCCGGGCACAGTTCACGGCCCGAGGAGGCCGTCAACGCGATCACCTTGATGGGGCCGGTCCTCGCCCACCTCGCGGACCACCCTCCGGGGGTGCCGCCGCATCCGCTGCTCGGGCCCGCCACCCGCTCGGTCACCCGGATCCGGGGCGGCACCGGCCCCAACACCATCGCCGGTGGCTGCGAGGCGGACGTCGACCGCCGGACGCTCCCCGGGGAGGACCTCGACACCGTCTGGCGCGACGACCGTGCCGAACTCGCCGCGCTGGGGGCGGAGGTCGACCCTCCGTTCACCGTCGACCCGGCGCTCGACACCCGGCCCGACGCCGAGATCGTCACCGCCCTGTGCCGGGCCCTCGCCGCCCACGGCCGGCCGGCCGAGGCCCGGGGCATGCCGTTCGGGACGGACGCCAGCAAGCTCGCCCGCGCCGGCATCCCCTCCGTGGTCTTCGGACCGGGCTCGGTCGCGGACGCCCACGCGGCGGCGGAGTCGGTGGAACTGGCGGAGGTGGAACTGGCGGCGCGGATCGTCGTGGCGGCGGTGCGGGGGATGGAGACGCGGGGGACGGAGACGCGGACGGGGGCCTCGGGACGAGGAGGGGAGGGGAGTCGTGCGGCTGGGGGTCACCTCCTGCCCGGCGGCGGCGTTGGGGAGGGCGGGGGAAGGGTGTCGCGCGGCCGACCGGCCGTCCCGCCCCGGCTTCCGCCCCCGTCGTCGTCCTCGTCGTCTTCAGCAACTCAAGCAGGAGGGTCGCCATGCGGCTGACCGGCCATGTCTCGCTCGTCGCCAGTGGTGCGTACGGCTTCGATCTCACCGACCCGCTGGACTGTCACGTCTATCTGGTGCGGGGCGCGCGGCACAGCGCGCTCGTGGACGCGGGAGCCGGCCGGTCCGCCGACGCCATCGTGCGCGCCGTCCGTGCCACCGGCGCCGACCCCGGCCATCTCCTCCTCACCCACGGCCACGCCGATCACTCGGGCGGAGCCGCCGCGCTCGCCGAGCGGCTGCCCGGTCTGCGGGTGCGGGCCGGCGCCGAGGCCGCGGCCTGGATCGCGGCGGGCGACGAGCAGGGCGTCAGCCTGGACCGGGGCAAGGCCGCCGGGTACTACCCGGCCGACTACACCCTCGCCCCCTGCCCGCAGGTCGAGGCCATGGCCGACGGCGAGGAGATCGACCTCGGCGGCGGTGTGGTCCTGCGGGCCGTCGCGACCCCCGGTCATGCCGACGGACACCTCTGCTACCACCTGCGCACCCCTGACTACCGGGGGCTCTTCTCCGGGGACTGCGTCTTCACCGGGGGCCGTGTCTCCCTGCAGAATCTGCATGACTGCCGGGTCCCCGAGTACGCCGCGAGTCTGACCCTGCTGGCCGCGCTCGACGTCGACGCGCTGTTCCCCGGCCATCATGAGGTCTCGCTCGCCCGCGCCGGACGGCATCTGGCCGCCGCCCGCGACACCGTCGCCCGTGGACTGCTGCCGAGGAGTACGACATGACCACCACCCCGGGAGCCCCCGCCCGCCGCAACCAGGCGTCCTCGCTGCGCCGGGCGCTCACCGTCCTGGAGTACATCCGCGACCACGCCGGCAACGGCCGGGGCATCTCGCTGACCCGGCTCGCCGAGGAACTCGGCATCAACAAGAGCACGGTGCTGCGGCTCGCCGCGCCGCTCCTGGAGGCCGATCTGCTGGTCCGTGACCGGGAGACGGGGTGGTTCCGGCTCGGGCACGGCACGCTGCGGCTCGGCCAGGCCTATCTGTCCTCGCTCGATCTGCGGACCGTGGCCACCGAGCCGCTGCGGCTGCTCCAGCACGCGGTGGGGGAGACCTGCCACCTGGTGGTGTACGAGGCGCCGGACATCGTCTACATCGACAAGGTCGAGAACGAGACCAACGTCCGGATGGCCTCCCGGGTCGGCAGCCGGGTCCCCGCCTATCGCACCGCCGTGGGCAAGGCCATCCTCGCCTGGCTGGGGGAGGAGGAGTTCCGGGTGGTGGTCGCCGCCGGGATGCCGCCGGTCACCGCGCACACGACCACCGATCCGCAGCGGCTGCGCGTCGAACTGGACCGGGTCCGCCGACAGGGCTACGCCATCGACGACCGGGAGAACGAGCCCGAGGTGCGGTGTGTGGCCGCGCCCGTGTTCGACCACACGGACGCGGCGGTCGGCGCGGTGAGTGTCTCCGGGCTCACCACGCGGATGACTCCGGCGCGGGTGCGGGAGGTGGGGCCGATGGTGGTGCGCACGGGGTTGGAGATCTCGCATGTGCTGGGGTCTTCGCGGGTGCGGGACGGGGGGCGGTGACGGGGGTGCCGTGAACTCCGCTGTCGGTTGGCTGACTCGCCGTTGTGGCTGGTCGCGCCCACGCGGCGGAGCCGCATAGCGAAACAGTCCCGCGCCCCTGATGGGGCGCCTGCCCGCTTGAACAGGAGCCCCATGAAAAGCCCTTCCTCCGCCGCCTCCACCTACGTCTTCGTCGAGGACCTGCGTGCCGAAGGCGTCGACGCCGTGCTCGATCGGATTCTCGGTGGCTACGGCTGTGACACGGTCACCGTCGCCGCCGCCTATCACCGGGCCCGGGACGTCACCCCGCACGGGCCGGCGCGGGTCACCCTGCGCCGCGACGGGACCCATTTCGTGCCGCCGGTCGAACTGTTCGCGGGGCTGCGGCTGGTGCCTCCCGTGCGGGCGGGGGCTGAGGAGGAGCCGTTGAGTGAGCTGCGCCGGCGTACGGCGGAGCGGGGGGCGGCGCTGCACGGCTGGACCGTGTTCCTGCACAACACCACGCTGGGGCTCGCGCACCCCGACGTCACCCAGCTGAACTGCTTCGGCGACCGTGCCGCCCCGGCCGACCTCTGCCCGGCGCACCCGGACGTACGGGCGTACGCCGTGGCGCTGGCGCGCTCGGTGGCGCGCGCCGGGGTGGACGCGGTGGTCGCCGAGTCCCTGCACTACGGCATCTTCGGCCACGGGTACCACCACGAGCGCGCCTTCGTGACGCTGGGCCCGCTGGAGGAGTTCCTGCTCGGGCTCTGTTTCTGCCCGTACTGCGGGGAGCGCGCGGAGGCCGCCGGGGCGGACGCGGAAGCCGCGCGCGCCGAGGCCGCCCGGCTGGTGGGCCGGGTGCTCGACGGGGCGGAACCGTGGCTCACGGGCGCGGCGGACCCGGGAGCCAAGGTCGGGGTGGACCCGGGGTCCACGGTCGGGGCCGACCCGCGTTCCCTGACCGTGGCGGACCTTCCCGAGGCCGTCGCCGTCTACGTCCGGACCCGTACCGACACCGTCACCTCGCTCGCCGCGGCCGTGGCCGACGCGGTGGCGGAGGAGGGGGCGCGGCTGGTCTTCCTCGATCTGACCGGGGCGGTGAAGGGGTACGCGGACGGCCGGCCGACGGGCGCGCTCGCCGTCGACGAGGCCTGGCGGATCGGTGTCGACGCGGCGGCCGTCGGCGCCGTCGTCCCCGGCTACGCCGTGCTCGCGTACGCCCGGGAACCCGAGCGGATCGCGGCCGACATCACCGCCTACCGGGCGGCCCTGCCGGACGGCTGCTCCCTGCGGGCCGTGCTGCGCCCGGGAGTTCCGGACACGGACTCCGCCGAGCGCCTGGCGGTGAAGACCGCGGCGGCCACCGGACCCGGCGGGGCAGACGCCGTGGACTTCTACCACTACGGACTCGTCCCGTTCCCGGTGCTTGACCGCATCCCGCTCGCGCTCGCGGCGAGGCGCTGAACCCGTGGTCGTATTCCGGTCCGTGTCAGGCGAATCGCGGCGGACGGGCGGCGGGAAATTCGTGGCGACCCTGTGGAGATAGTGCGATCGTCTGCCGCGCGGTGGCGCTTTATCCGTCTTTCGGTGTCGATTCAGACCTCATGGATCGGTGGACGAAGGGTTGCGGCGATATCCGTCGTGCCGTAGTTACGTGACTCATGAACCTGTTCACCCGTGCTGCGTCGCTGCGCCGCCCGGCAGCCCCCACAGCCTCACAACTCCCCCACGAGTCCCGGGCTTTCGCTTCCCACGGCCCGTCCGATCCCGCTCTGGCGATGCTGACCGGTGAATGGATGATCGACGCGGCGCACAGCCGAATCGGTTTCTCCGTCCGGCACGCCCTGGTGACGACCGTGCGCGGGGCGTTCACCGAGTTTCAGAGCCGTCTCTACTTCGACGGTCGAGATCCCGCTCGTTCACGGGCCGAAATAGTGATGTCCACGGCTTCCGTCGACACCGGAGTGGAACAGCGCGACGCCCATCTGACGGGCCGCGACTTCCTCGATGCCGCCACCTATCCACGAATGCGCTTCGTGAGTACGGCGGTACGTCTCGTGGGCGACGACGTCTACCGCATGGCCGGTGAACTCACCATCAAGGGCATCACCCGTCCCGTCGATCTGGAACTCACCTACATAGGTCACGTCATGGACCCGTTCGGATACGAGCGGGTCGGTTTCGACGGGACGACCACCATCAATCGTTCCGAATGGGGCCTCACCTACAACCAGCGGCTCGCGGAGGGCGGTGCCATGGTGAGCGAGAAGGTGCGCCTGCAGTTCGACATCGCCGCGATCCGCTCGATTCCCGGCGGCTGACGGCCCGTTCCGCTCGCCCGTGGGGGCCCCGGCAGCTGCCGGGGCCCCCACTTTTGAACGCGTTCAAGGAGGGGCGTACGCTCACCGCATGAGCGACAGAGCCGCCCTGTTGAAGGGCATCCGCGCATGGCTGGTCTTCTTCGTCGTCTGTCTGGTGCTGAGCGGCGCCACGGCGTTCCCCCTGGTCCACGAACTGCGCTGGACCGAGGAGGCGCTGCGGTCGCTGTCCGTCGGGGACCACCTCCCGGCGCTCACGGAATGGATCGCACGCGTCCGCGCGGGGCTCGACGAGGCCGACGCCGAGTACCCCTTCCTCCTCTACGGCACGGACTGGCTGGCCTTCGCCCACCTCGTGATCGCCGTGGCCTTCTACGGCCCCTACCGCGACCCGGTCCGCAACATCTGGATCATCGAGTTCGGCATGATCGCCTGCGCCGGCATCATCCCGCTGGCCCTGATCTGCGGGCCGATCCGGGACATCCCGTTCTGGTGGACGGTGATCGACATGTCGTTCGGGATCTTCGGGGTGATCCCGCTGTACGTCGTCCGGCGGCGGATCAAGCGGCTGGAGGCGCTCACCGGCGGATGGGACGGCGAGAAAACTGTTATCCCGGCCGCCTCCACACCGTCTCCGTAGGGACCCCCCTGTTTCCCCACGTACAGGAGCGAGCCGTATGAGCCGTGCGAGCCGTATCAGCCGGGTGAGCGGTGTGAGTGACATGAGGCGTGCGAGGCGTGTGATCTGCGCCTCGGTGGTTGCCCACGGCACGGGGATGGCTGAGAAGGTACGGGACACGGCCGAGTGAACAGGGTGAGGCCGGCGGGACCGGAGGGAACGTACGTGGACGGGCGGCAGTGGCGCTCCACCATCGCAGCCGCGCAGGCGGGGGACCGACGCGCCCTCGACGAACTGGTCGAGGGCTGGCTGCCCCTCGTCTACAACATCGTCGGCCGGGCCCTCAACGGCCACGCCGACGTCGACGACGTCGTGCAGGAGACCATGCTGCGCGCCGTCGACAACCTCGACACGCTGCGCGATCCGGACAGCTTCCGGTCCTGGCTGGTCGCGATCGCCATGCGGCAGATACGCGACCGGGCACGCCGCCGCACCGCCGACCACCTCGACGACGCCGATGCCCACGGCGCCGCCGACTTCGCCGAACTGACCGTGCTGCGGCTCCAGTTGGAGGGCCAGCGCAAGGAGGTCGCGGAAGCGGTCCGCTGGCTCGACGACGAGGACCGCCAACTGCTGTCGCTGTGGTGGCTGGAGGTCGCGGGCGAACTCACCCGGCGTGAACTCGCCGCCGCCGTCGGCATCAGCAGACAGCACGCCGCCGTACGGGTGCAGCGGATGAAGGCCCGCCTGGAGACCGCGCGCGGTATCGTCCGCGCCCTCGACTCCTCCTGCTCCGACCTGGGCCGGGTCACCGCCCGTTGGAGCGGACGGCCCGACTCGGTGTGGCGCAAGCGCATCGCCCGGCACATCCGGGGCTGCGGGCGCTGCGACGGCCACGGCCGCCCCGGCGAGGTCCTCGTCCCCGCCGAACGCCTCCTCGTCGGCCTCGCCCTGGTCCCCGTCCCCGTCGGCTTCACCCTGTCCCTGGCGTTCGGCGGCAAGACCGCCGTCGCCGCGACGGCCGCGACCGCCTCGGTGGGCTGGTCCGCCAAGATGCTCGGCGTCCTCACCAAGCCCGCCGTCGCGGTGACGGCGGGCGCGACCATCGTCGCCGGGGGCGCGTACGTCGTCACCAAGCCCCCGGAGGACCGGCCGGCGCAGGCCGCGCCCACCTCACTGAGCACGGCCCGCGAGCCCGCGCCCGCGGCGCCCCGAGGCCCGTCGCCCTCCCCCTCCTCGTCACCGTCGTCCTCGCCGTCCCCCTCCGCCTCACCGTCGCCGACGAAGAAGACGGACCTGTACGGCAGCGTCGTCGACGCGGTGGACGAGGCACCGGACCCGGACACCCCGCCCGGCGCCCTCCCACGCCGGCCCGAGTCCGGCGTCACCAGCAGCGGCGGTGCGCGGGCCGTGATGAACCACCGCGGCGACAACGTGACCTTCACGGGCGAGGGTTACGTCCTGGTCCGCTGGCAGATCTCGCCCCAGTACCGGCCCGGCGCCCTGGTCATGCCGGCCTGGACCGGCCTCACGGGCAAGCTCTTCCACGTCGCCTCGGGCGGTGGCCGCCGCATGGACGACCCGACCTCCGCCGACGGGAAGACCTCCGGCATGGGCGGCCCCGACACCGGCTACACCGTCCTGCCCGCCGGCACCCAGCAGATGTGGCAGAACGAGTACTTCTACCTCGACGGCACGGTCACCCTCACCCAGAACGAACGCGGCGCCGACTACGGCATCACCGTCGCCCCCTCCACCTGGGACGCCGTCACCGAGGACATCACCTACGGCCCCGACCGCGGCGCCCACCGCTACGGCCTCGTCCGCGACGACGGCGAGGACTCGGCACCGGTACCGCAGTACGTCACCCGGAAGAAGCCGGCCGACGCCGCGACCGTGGCGCAGCGGTCGGAGGTGCAGGGGGCGCCCAGTGAGTAGGGGTGGGGGGTTCGTGGGCGGGTGCGGGTGCGGGTGCGGGTGCGTGGGGCTTCTCGCGCGGTTCCCCGCGCCCCTGAAAGGCACAGCCCACAGGACCCGCGCCCGCTCCACGTAACCTCTTCCCGTGTCAGCCTCTCGCCTGCATCGCGTCGCCGTTCTCGTGCTCGAAGGCGCGAAGCCGCTCGATGTCGGGATTCCCGCGCAGGTCTTCACGACGCGCGCGAGCATGCCGTACGAGGTGCGGATGTGCGGGGCGACGCCCGGTCTCGTGACCGGCGGGGACGGTCTCGCGTACTACGTCGACCACGGCCTCGACGCGCTCGGGTGGGCGGACATCGTCTTCGTCCCCGGGTACCGGTTCCCGGACCGTGACGACCCGCCGCCCGCCGTCGTCGAGGCGCTGATCGCCGCCCACGACCGGGGCGCGCGGCTCGCCGCCATCTCGACCGGCGCCTTCGCGCTCGCCGCCACCGGCCTGCTCGACGGCAGACGCGCCACCACGCACTGGCACTACACGCGCGCCCTCATGGCGAGGCATCCGCTCGTCCGGGTCGACGAGAACGTGCTGTTCGTCGACGAGGGCAGTGTGCTCACCTCGGCCGGCGCCGCCTCCGGCATCGACCTGTGCCTGCACATCCTGCGCGGCGACCTCGGCGTGGCCGCGTCCAACCACGCGGCCCGGAGGCTGGTCGCGGCGCCCTATCGCAGCGGCGGCCAGGCCCAGTACGTGCCGCGCAGTGTGCCGGAGCCGCTCGGCGAACGGTTCGCCGTCACCCGGGAGTGGGCGCTGCACCGGCTCGGCGAGCCCCTCACCCTCGACATACTGGCGCGGCAGGCCGAGGTCTCGCCGCGCACGTTCTCCCGGCGCTTCGTCGAGGAGACCGGGTACACGCCGATGCAGTGGGTGATGCGGGCCCGTATCGACCTGGCCCGCGAACTGCTGGAGCGCTCGGAGCGCGGCGTCGAACAGATCGCCGCCGACGTCGGCCTCGGCACCGGCGCGAATCTGCGTCTGCACTTCCAGCGCATCCTGGGCACCACCCCGAGCGAGTACCGGCGCACCTTCACCCGGGGCGAGTGATCCGCACCGCGCCGCCTGGCGGGATCCTTGTGAACCATGGCGATCCCGCCACTGTCGGCGGCGCCGGGCGCGCGCGAGCCTGGTGGGGAGAAGGGAAGGGACCTCACTCATGACTCGCATCGCCATCAACGGATTCGGCCGCATCGGACGCAATGTGCTGCGTGCCCTGCTGGAGCGCGACAGCGCCCTGGAGATCGTCGCCGTCAACGACCTCACCGAGCCCGCCACCCTCGCCCGGCTGCTCGCCTACGACAGCACGGCCGGCCGGCTCGGGCGCCCGGTGACCGTCGACGGGGACACCCTCGTCGTCGACGGCCGCCGGATCAAGGTGACCGCCGAGCGCGAACCGGCGAACCTGCCCTGGGCCGAACTCGGCGTGGACATCGTCCTGGAGGCCACCGGCCGCTTCACCTCGGCGAAGGCCGCCCGCGCCCACCTCGACGCGGGCGCGAGGAAGGTCCTCGTCAGCGCGCCCTCGGACGGCGCCGACATCACGCTCGCGTTCGGCGTCAACACCGACGCCTACGACCCGGACCTGCACACGATCGTCTCCAACGCCTCCTGCACCACCAACGCGCTCGCGCCGCTCGCCAAGGTCCTCGACGACCTCGCCGGTATCGAGCACGGCTTCATGACGACGGTGCACGCCTACACGCAGGAGCAGAACCTCCAGGACGGCCCGCACCGCGACGCCCGCCGCGCCCGCGCCGCCGGCGTGAACATCGTGCCGACCACGACCGGCGCCGCCAAGGCGATCGGCCTGGTGCTGCCGAACCTCGACGGCAAGCTGTCGGGCGACTCGATCCGGGTGCCGGTGCCGGTGGGCTCGATCGTCGAACTCAACACGACCGTCGCCCGCGACGTGACCCGCGACGACGTGCTGGCGGCCTACCGCACGGCTGCGGAGGGCCCGCTCGCCGGTGTCCTCGAATACTCGGAGGACCCGCTGGTGTCGTCGGACATCGTGGGCAACCCCGCCTCGTCGATCTTCGACTCCGCCCTCACCCGCGTCGAGGGCCGCCACGTCAAGGTGGTCGCCTGGTACGACAACGAGTGGGGCTTCTCGAACCGCGTGATCGACACCCTGGAGCTCCTCGCCACCCGCTGACCCGGCCCTGGCTTCCCGGGGCGCCGCGTCAGCGCGTGTCCCGGAAGCCTCGCCGCAGCGCGCACAGGGCGTCGATCCGGTTGGTCGTGATCGAGTCGGCGCCCAGGTCGATCAGACGGCGCATGGAGCGGCGCGTGTCGGGGGTCCAGACGGAGAGGAGACAGCCGTCCCGGTGGACGCGCTCGGCCAGGGGACGGGTGACCAGGCCGAAGCGGTAGTTGAGCCAGCGGGGGCGGATCGCTTCCAGGAGGGCCGGGCGGGGCGGGGCGAGGGTCTTCCAGGTGAGGGCGATCTCCGCGGTGGGCGCGGCGGCGCGGACGGCCAGCACGGTGGGCGGGTCGGCGCTGTAGTAGACGCGGTCCTCGGCGTCGTACTCCCGTACGACGCCGAGGATCTGTCGCACCGCCCGCGGGTTCACCGCGCCCGGCAGGTCCACCATGACCCGGTTGCCCTTGGTGGCGAGCAGCGCGTCGGCCAGCGTCGGCACCCCGTCGGCCGTCAGCCCGCGCAGCTCCGCGGCGGAGAGCGCGGCCAGCGGCCGTTCCACCTCCCAGAGCCGGTTCAGCGTCGCGTCGTGCAGCAGCACGGGCACGCCGTCACGGGTCGTCCGCACGTCGAACTCGACGGCGTCCGCGCCCAGTTCGAGCCCGGCCCGCAGGGAGTCGAGCGTGTTCTCACGGTGGCGGTAGGGTGCGCCGCGATGGGCGACGGCTGTCACGGTGCGCATGGTGGTGGTTTCCGGTGCCGATCGGGTCGGGTCGGGTCGAGTCTGGCCGGGTCGGGTCAGGGGGTCAGCCAGGCCGAGGTGTAGGTGTCGATCTCGGCGGACAGCCGGGCCTTGCCGGGCTCGTCGAGGAAGGACGCCTCCACCGCGTTCCTCGCCAGCGCGGCGAGGCCCTGCTCGTCGAGTTCGAGGAGGCGCGCGGCGACCGCGTACTCGGTGTTGAGGTCCGTGCCGAACATCGGCGGGTCGTCGGAGTTGACGGTGACCAGCACCCCGGCCCGCACGAACTCCTTGATGGGGTGCTCGTCGAGGGTGCGGACCGCGCGCGTGGCTATGTTCGAGGTCGGGCAGACCTCCAGGGCGATCCGGTGCTCGGCGAGGTGCGCGAGCAGCTTCGGGTCGCCGGCCGCGCTGGTGCCGTGGCCGATGC
This sequence comes from Streptomyces phaeolivaceus, assembly GCF_009184865.1. Lineage (NCBI taxonomy): Bacteria > Bacillati > Actinomycetota > Actinomycetes > Kitasatosporales > Streptomycetaceae > Streptomyces > Streptomyces phaeolivaceus. Next base: position 7,722,640 of record NZ_CP045096.1, read on the forward strand.
GCTCGGCGCGCAGCACGTTCAGCGCGTCCCAGATCGTCTCGGGCCCGGTGGTCTCCCCGGCGTGCGGCACGGAGTGCAGCCCGGCCGCGATCGCCCGGTCGAAGTACGGCTTGAACTGCGGCCTCGGTACACCGACCTCGGGCCCGCCGAGCCCGAACGACACCAGCCCCTCCGGCCGCAGCCGGTCGTCGGTGGCGAGCCGGACGGTCTCCTCGGCGGCCTGGAGCCCCGCCTCGCCGGGAATGTCGAAGCACCACCGCAGCACGGTCCCGAACTCGGCCTCCGCGGCCTTCCGGGCGTCCTCGATCGCCTCCATGAAGGCCCGCTCGTCGATGCCGCGGCGGGTGGAGGAGTACGGCGTGACGGTCAGCTCGGCGTACCGCACCTGCTGCCGGGCGAGGTCCCGCGCCACCTCGAACGTCAGCAGCCGGACGTCGTCCGGGGTGCGGATCAGGTCCACGACGGACAGATACACCTGGATGAAGTGGGCGAAGTCCGTGAAGGTGAAGTAGTCCGCGAGCGCCTCGGGATCCGTGGGCACCTGGGAGTCGGGGTGGCGGGCGGCGAGTTCCGCGACGATACGGGGTGAGGCGGAGCCGACATGGTGCACATGCAGCTCGGCCTTGGGCAGACCGGCGATGAAGGCGTGCGGGTCGCGGGTGCCGAAGGCGCCGGGCACCGTGGACGCGGCGGAGACAGCGGGGGGCACGGGCACGCCCTGCGTGGTGCGGTGGTCGGTCAAGGTTCCTCCCCGGGAACGGCGTCCGCCCCGGACCATGGTCGACGTCGGGGGACGCGGGTGATCGGCTGATCGATGACTCGGGATCATCGTAGGCGGCGAGCCACACGCTGAACCAGGGGCCTTAGCATGACCGAACGTACAGCTGATCGAGTACGACTGATCCAGCACGACTGATCGCGTACGACTGATCGAGCACGACGCACGACACGACGCACAAGACGACGCAGAGCGGCACGGAACGCAACAGGGGGACCCACTTATGCCGTCCGACGAGGCACCGATTCCCGAGACACCGGCCGACCCGAGGCCCGACCGGCGGCCCGACCCGTGGGCCCCGCCGCAGGGCGACGGCGCGCTGCCGCCGACGGTGGTCGACGGCGCGACGCTCCCGACGGTCACCGACGACGCGGACCCGCTGACCGTGGTCGACGGTGCCGCCCTGCCGACGGTGACCGACGACGCCGTCCCGTCGACGCTGGTCGACGGCGCGACGCTTCCGACGATCACCGAGGACGCGGCACCGGCCCCGACGGTCGCCCTGGACAAGCCGGCCACGCCGGTTGCGCCCGCGTGGTCGGCCCCCACCGCCGCCACCGCCGCTCCGGCCGCCCGCGACCCGTGGACCCCGCCTGCCGACACCCCGGCGCCGAGCGGCCCCACGCCCACGCCCGCTCCCACCCCCGCCTCGCCCTCGGTGCACGACCAGATGACGGTCATGGCCATGCCGGGTGCGGACACGCCCGTCCCCAACCCCTTCGCCCCACCCGTGCCCAACGCCCCCCACGCGTCCTACCCGCCGCCCGTGGCCGGCCCCGCCTACGCCACACCGACCCCCGGTTCCGCCGTGCCGCCCCCGCCGATCGGCCCCGAGGGACCCGGGCAGGTCCCGTACGGCTACCCGCAGTACCCGTCGTACCCGGGAGCCCATGCCCATGCCCATCCCGGTGTCGGCTACCCGGCCCCCGGCGGCCACGCCTGGGCCCCGATGGCGCCGCCGCCCAGCAACGGGATGGGTATCGCGGCGATGGTGCTCGGCATCTGCGCCGCCGTGCTGTTCTGTCTGTGGCCGCTGGCGATCCTGCTCGGGATCATGGCCGTGATCTTCGGATCCATCGGCCGGGTCAAGGTCAGCAAGGGCGAGGCGACGAACCCCGGGCACGCCCTGGCCGGGATCATCTGCGGAGTTGTCGGCATCCTGCTCGGCATCGGCTTCATCGTCTTCATCGTCATGGCGTCCAGCAGCGAGGACTCGGACACCGACCCCTTCCTCGACGACGGCTACTCCACCTCGCTGTCCCTGGTGCTGCCGACGAGGTGAGGCGGCGCGCAGCGCGCCCCTGAAGGGGCGCGGGGCCGTATCGCTATGCGGCTTCCTCGGCGAAGCGTCCACGCGCGGCCATCAGCGCGAAACCCAGCAGGTTCGGACCCCGCCACCGCGCGGGGTCCCTCGCGCGCTCGTCGTCCGCCGCCAGGCCGATCCCCCAGACCCGGTCGAGGGGGCTCGCCTCGACGAGCACGCGACCGCCCGTGCCCACCAGGAACTCCCGCAGGTCGGCGTGGGCGGCGAACTTGTGGAAGCTGCCCTCGACCACGATTCCGAAGCGCTCGCGCTCCCATGTCGCGTCGTCGAAGCCGCGCACCAGCCGCCCGACCTTCTTGGCCTGCGCCGGGCTCGCCGCGGCGACCGCCTCGCGCTCCGCCTCCGCGTCCCCGAACAGCCGGGCCTTCGACGCCATCATCCAGTGCTCGGCCGTCGCGTACTCCACGCCGTCCACCGTGAACGGCGACGGCCACCACTGGCTCAGACAGCTCGCGCCGATCCGGCCGTCGGGCAGGGGGCGGTGGCCCCAGAAGTGCAGGTACTTGACCCTCGCCCCGGAGCGGACCGCCTCCGTCAGCGTGTCCCAAGAATCGATCTTCGTCATGTCGAAGAGTCTGGCAGCCACCACTGACAATCCGTCCTCGATTTCCTGTCCCGACTGGACGCCTGGTCGACAGATTCCGTCGCGTAACCAAAAGGCAACAACGGAATCACTTGTTGGTGCCGCATGGCTCTGTCAGGATCGGCACTCAAATCGAGCTGGAGCTACGCCACCCGCCCCCGGGGACAGAGGGGGCACCGGCGGAGGAGAGCGACATGCAGAACCCGGGCAGCGTCACCCCGGAACGATTCCCCGCACAGGACCGCTTCGCGACCGGCGCGCAGTACATCGCCGGCCGCCCCACGAAGGGCACATCGGGGCGCACCCACGCGGTCGTCGACCCCGCGACCGGCGACGAGGTCCTCACCTACGAACTGGCCGGGACCGACGACGTGGACGCGGCCGTCGCCGCCGCCCGCGCCGCGTTCCCGGGCTGGGCCGCCACCACCCCCGGTGAGCGGTCGGACGCCCTGCACCGCTTCGCCGCGGTCCTCGCCGACCGGGCGGAGGAGTTCGCGCGGGCCGAGTCCCTGCAGTGCGGGAAGCCGCTCAAACTGACGCGCGAGTTCGACGTGCCCGGCACCATCGACAACACCGCGTTCTTCGCGGGCGCCGCCCGGCACCTCCAGGGCCAGTCGGCCGGCGAGTACTCCGGCGACCACACTTCGTACGTACGCCGGGAGCCCATCGGCGTCGTCGGTTCCATCGCGCCCTGGAACTACCCGCTCCAGATGGCCGCCTGGAAGATCCTCCCGGCGATCGCCGCGGGCAACACGATCGTCCTGAAGCCCGCCGAGCCGACGCCGCTCACCTCGCTGCTCTTCGCGCAGGCCGCCACCGACGCCGGAATCCCCGACGGTGTGATCAACATCGTCACCGGGACCGGCAAGGAGGCCGGTGAGCACCTCGTCGGCCATCCCGATGTGGTCATGACCTCCTTCACCGGGTCCACCGCCGTCGGGAAGCGGGTCGCCGAGATCGCCACGGCCACCGTCAAGCGCCTCCATCTGGAACTGGGTGGCAAGGCCCCGTTCGTGGTCTTCGACGACGCCGACCTGGAGGCCGCCGTCCACGGCGCGGTCGCGGGCTCCCTCATCAACACCGGCCAGGACTGCACGGCCGCCACGCGCGCGTATGTGCAGCGGCCCCTCTACGAGGAGTTCGTCGCGCGGACGGCCGCCCTCATGGAGACCGTCCGGCTCGGCGACCCCTTCGCCCCGGGCACCGACCTGGGCCCCCTCATCTCGCACGCCCAGCGCGACCGGGTCGCCGCCTTCGTCGAGCGGGCACGCGCGTACGCGCGCGTGGTGAGCGGCGGACAGGCGCCACAGGGGGAGCTCAAGAACGGCGCGTACTATCTGCCCACGCTCGTCGCGGACGCCGCCCAGGACAGCGAGATCGTCCAGTCGGAGATCTTCGGGCCGGTGCTCGTGGTCCTGCCCTTCGACAGCGACGACGAGGGCATCCGCCTCGCCAACGACAGCCCGTACGGACTCGCCGCCTCCGCCTGGAGCCGGGACGTGTACCGGACGAACCGTGCCACCCGCGAGATCAAGGCGGGCTGTGTATGGGTCAACGACCACATCCCGATCATCAGCGAGATGCCGCACGGCGGCTACAAGGCGTCCGGCTTCGGCAAGGACATGTCCACGTACTCGTTCGAGGAGTACACGCAGGTGAAACATGTCATGTTCGACAATACGGCGATCGCCAGGAAGGACTGGCACCGCACGATCTTCGGGGACCGCTAGCCAGTCCGGGGACCGGCCGCCCGACCCCCGGCCGGTCCCCGCCCACCCTCCCGAAAGGGCACCTCCGAAAGGGCATCACGCGCATGGAGCAGTACGAGCCCGACCGCCTGTCCCCGGCCCAGGTGGCCGCCGTGCGGCGCAGCCTCAGGAACGGCCGGGCCGCCATCGGCCGCCGTTCGCTGCTGCGCGCCGGAGCCGGCGGCGCACTCGCGATCGGCGGGCTCGGCGCGCTGAGCGCCTGTGGCATCCCCGCGGCGAAGAACACCTCGGGCGGCTCGTCCGAGGACCACTCGGCCAAGGAGAAGGAGGTCGACTTCTCCAACTGGACCGAGTACATGGACGTCGACGACAGCGGCAAGCGCCACCCGAGTCTGGACCAGTTCACCCGGCGCACCGGCATCAAGGTCGCGTACACCGAGGACATCAACGACAACGTCGAGTTCTTCGGCAAGATCAAGCCGCAGCTCGCCGCCGGTCAGGACACCGGCCGCGATCTCATCTGCGTCACCGACTGGCTCGCCGCCCGGCTGATCCGCTTCGGGTGGGTCCAGAAACTGGACGCGTCCAACCTCCCGCACGCCTATATGAACCTGGCCCAGCAGTTCCGCGGCCCCGACTGGGACCCGGGCCGCGCCTACTCGTATCCCTGGCAGGGCATCTCGACCGTCATCGCCTTCAACAGGAAGGCCCTCGACGGCGAGGAGGTCACGTCGGTCTCCGACATGCTCGACAACCCGAAGCTCAAGGGGCGCATCGGCTTCCTCTCCGAGATGCGCGACAGCATCGGCATGACCCTGCTCGACATGGGCAAGGACCCGGCGAAGTTCACCGACGACGACTACGACGCGGCGATCGCCCGCCTCCAGAAGTCCGTCGACCAGGGCCAGATCCGCCGCTTCACCGGCAACGACTACACCTCGGACCTCACCAAGGGCGACCTCGCGGCCTGTATCGCCTGGGCCGGTGACGTCGTCCAGCTCAAGGCGGACACCCCGGACGTCGACTTCGTCATCCCCGACAGCGGCTACATGACCTCGACGGACAACCTGCTGATACCGAACAAGGCCCGCCACAAGACCAACGCCGAACGGCTCATCGACTACTACTACGAGCCGAAGCCGGCCGCCGAACTCGCCGCGTACATCAACTACGTGTGCCCGGTCGACGGGGTGAAGGCGGAGCTGGCCAAGATCGACCCGGACGCGGCGAACAACCCGCTGATCATTCCCGACGCGGCCATGGCGGCCAAGTCCCATGCCTTCCGCTCCCTGAGCCAGAAGGAAGAGACGGCGTACGAAGAGAAGTTCGCGAAGCTGACAGGGGCGTGACGAGGACGATGACCAGCGACAAGACAGGCAAGACCGGAAAGAAGCGCACGGCCGAGGGCGGCGGCGACGTCCGTCTCTCCGGCATCGGCAAGACCTACGGCTCCTTCACCGCCGTGCACCCGCTCGACCTGACCGTGCCGGAAGGTTCCTTCTTCGCCCTGCTCGGTGCCTCCGGCTGCGGCAAGACCACCACCCTGCGCATGATCGCCGGCCTGGAGGAACCTTCCTGCGGAAGCGTCTGGCTCGGCGACCACGACGTGACGAACCTGCCGCCGTACAAGCGGCCGGTGAACACGGTCTTCCAGTCCTACGCCCTCTTCCCGCACCTCGACATCTTCGAGAACGTCGCCTTCGGTCTGCGCCGGCGCGGCGTCAAGAGCGTGAAGAAGCAGGTCGAGGACATGCTGGAGCTGGTCCAGCTCGGCGAGCAGGCGCGCAAGAAGCCGCATCAGCTCTCGGGCGGCCAGCAGCAGCGCGTCGCCGTCGCCCGCGCCCTCATCAACCACCCCAAGGTCCTTCTCCTCGACGAGCCGCTCGGCGCCCTCGACCTCAAGCTGCGCCGCCAGATGCAGCTGGAGCTGAAGCGCATCCAGACCGAGGTCGGCATCACGTTCATCCATGTCACGCACGACCAGGAGGAGGCCATGACCATGGCCGACACGGTCGCCGTGATGAACGGCGGACGCGTCGAGCAACTCGGCTCCCCCACCGACCTGTACGAGAACCCCCGGACCACCTTCGTCGCCAACTTCCTCGGCACCTCCAACCTCATCGAGGCCGAGGTCGACTCGAAGAGCGGCGGCGACATCGTGCTCAAGGGGGGCGACGGCAAGCTCGTGCTCCCCGAGGCGCGATGTTCGGCGCCCGCCACCACCGGCGGCAAGGTCCTCGTCGGCGTACGCCCCGAGAAGATCACCCTCACCCACGCGGACGACGCCGGGGAGATACCGGTCGGCCGCAACCGCATCACCGGCAAGATCGCCGCCACCAGCTTCATCGGCGTCTCCACGCAGTACGTCATCGACAGCTCGGTCTGCCCCGAGTTCGAGGTGTACGTCCAGAACATCGACCGCGACACCCGGCTCGTCCCAGGCGCCGATGTCGTCCTGCACTGGAACCCCGCGCACACCTTCGGCCTGGACGCCGCCCAGGACATCGACGCGGGTGTCGACGAGGGGGCGGCCGTCTGATGTCGACCGGAACCCTCGCCGAAGCCGAGGCACCACCACCCCTCGCACCCGCCCCGGCCACCGGGAAACCGCCCCGCAGACGGGGCCGCTGGACGCCGTATCTGCTGCTCGCGCCCGGTCTGATCTGGCTGCTGGTGTTCTTCGCGATGCCGATGGTCTACCAGGCATCGACGTCCGTGCAGACGGGCTCCCTGGAGGACGGCTACCGGGTCACCTGGCACTTCGCGACCTACTGGGACGCGCTGAGCGAGTACTACCCGCAGTTCCTGCGCTCGGTGCTCTACGCGGGCTCGGCGACGATCCTGTGTCTGCTGCTGGGCTACCCGCTGGCCTATCTGATCGCGTTCCGGGCCGGCCGCTGGCGGAATCTGATCCTGATCCTGGTGATCGCCCCGTTCTTCACCAGCTTCCTGATCCGCACCCTCGCCTGGAAGACGATCCTGTCGGACGGCGGCCCGGTCGTCGGCGCCCTCAACACCCTGCACGTCCTCGACGTCACGAGCTGGCTCGGCCTCACCGCCGGGGACCGGGTGCTGGCCACCCCGCTCGCGGTGGTCTGCGGCCTGACGTACAACTTCCTGCCGTTCATGATCCTGCCGCTCTACACCTCCCTCGAACGCATCGACGGACGGCTGCACGAGGCGGCCGGCGACCTCTACGCCAGGCCCTTCACCACCTTCCGCAAGGTCACCTTCCCGCTCTCCATGCCGGGCGTCGTCTCCGGCACGCTGCTGACCTTCATCCCGGCGAGCGGCGACTACGTGAACGCCGAACTCCTCGGCTCCACCAACACCCAGATGATCGGCAACGTCATCCAGAGCCAATTCCTGCGGATCCTCGACTATCCGACGGCGGCGGCCCTCTCCTTCATCCTCATGGCCGCGATCCTCCTCATGGTCACGGTCTACATTCGCAAGTCCGGGACGGAGGACCTGGTCTAAATGGCCTTCGTGAACTGGCTCAAGCGCCGACTCGTCATCATCGCGGGACTTCTGACACTCGGATATCTGCTGCTGCCGAACGTGGTCGTCACGGTCTTCTCCTTCAATCAGCCGAAGGGCCGCTTCAACTACGAGTGGCAGGAATTCTCCACGGCCGCCTGGACCTCCCCGTGCGGGGTCGCCGACCTCTGCGGCTCGCTCTCGCTCGGCCTCCAGCTGGCCGCCTGGGCGACCCTCGGCGCGACCGTCCTCGGCACGATGATCGCCTTCGCGCTGGTCCGGTACCGCTTCCGCGCCCGGGGCGCCGTCAACTCGCTGATCTTCCTGCCGATGGCGATGCCCGAGGTCGTGATGGCGGCCTCCCTGCTCACCCTCTTCCTCAATCTGGGTGCTCAGTTGGGTTTCTGGACGATCCTCATCGCCCACATCATGTTCTGCCTCAGCTTCGTCGTGGTCGCCGTCAAGGCGCGCGTGATGTCCATGGACCCCAGGCTGGAGGAGGCGGCGCGCGATCTGTACGCCGGGCCCGTCCAGACCTTCGTCCGGGTCACCCTGCCCATCGCCGCCCCGGGCATCGCGGCGGGCGCGCTGCTCGCCTTCGCGCTCTCCTTCGACGATTTCATCATCACCAATTTCAACGCGGGTTCGACCGTCACCTTCCCCATGTTCGTCTGGGGCTCGGCACAACGCGGTACGCCCGTCCAGATCAATGTCATCGGTACGGCCATGTTCCTGGTCGCCGTATTGTTCGTGATGGCCGGAATGGTCATCGGAAACCGCCGGAAGAAGCAAAAGGCATAGGGCGAAAGGCCCTGAGCCCTCGTTGGCTCTGTAGGGAGTTGAAATCATGGCCCCAAGCGCCATGAACCGTTGGACAAAGTCGCTCTCCGACGCACAGCCGGTCCCGTACTGGCTCGAAGACCCCGGCAAGCCCCGCCCCGAGGCCGCGCTCACCGGCGCCGAGACCTGCGATCTGCTCGTCGTCGGCGGCGGCTACAGCGGGCTGTGGACCGCGCTGATCGCCAAGGAGCGCGACCCGCAACGGGACGTCGTCCTGCTGGAAGGCCGTGAGGTGGGCTGGGCCGCCTCCGGCCGCAACGGCGGCTTCTGCGCCGCCTCGCTCACCCACGGCCTGGCCAACGGCCTCGCCCGCTGGCCCGACGAGATCCACAAGCTCCAGGAGCTGGGCGACCGCAACCTCGACGAGATCGAGGCGGCGGTCGCCCGCCACGGCCTGGACTGCGACTTCGAACGCACCGGCGAGATCGATGTCGCCACCGAGACCTACCAGGCCTGGGAACTGCGCGACTGGTACGACGAGATCGCCCGCAAGGGCCTCGCCGACGGCATCGAGTTCCTCGACACCGACGCCGTCCGCGACCAGGTCGCCTCACCCACCTTCGAGGCGGGCCTGCACGACCGCCGGGGCGTCGCCATGCTGCACCCCGCGAAGCTCGCGTGGGGCCTGAAGCGGGCCTGCCTGCGCCTCGGCGTCCGCGTGTACGAACACACCCCCGCGCTGAACCTGAAGACGTACGGCGCCGGCATGGCCGTCCGCACCCCCTACGGCCTGGTCCGTACCCGGCAGGTGGCGCTCGGCACGAACATCTTCCCCAGCCTGGTCAAGCGCGTCCGCGCGTACACCGTCCCCGTCTACGACTACGCCCTGATGACCGAGCCGCTCACCCCCGAGCAACTGGCCGCCGTCGGCTGGAAGAACCGGCAGGGGCTCGGGGACTCCGCCAACCAGTTCCACTACTTCCGGCTCAGCGCCGACAACCGGATCCTCTGGGGCGGCTACGACGCGGTCTACCAGTACGGCGGCCGGGTGCGCGCCGAGTACGACGACCGGCCGGAGACCTACGCCAAGCTCGCCGACCACTTCTTCACCTGCTTCCCACAGCTGGAGGGCGTCCGCTTCACCCACGCCTGGGGCGGCGCCATCGACACCTGCTCCCGCTTCTCGGCCTTCTACGGCACCGCCCACCAGGGGAAAGTCGCCTACGCGGCCGGTTATACGGGGCTGGGCGTGGGCGCCACCCGGTTCGGCGCGGACGTCATGCTCGACCTCCTCGCGGGGGAGCGCACGGAACGCACCGAGCTGGAGATGGTCCGCCGCAAGCCCCTGCCGTTCCCGCCGGAGCCGTTCGCCTGGACCGGGATCGCCCTCACCAAATGGTCCCTGGCCCGCGCCGACTCCCACGCCGGCCGCCGCAACCTGTGGCTGAAGGCCATGGACCGGCTCGGCCTGGGCTTCGACAGCTGACACGGCGGCGTCCGGAACCCCCTGAAACGCCAGTCAGCGGGGCGTGAAGGCGCACGCGTGATCAACAGGCGTACGCCCCGCCCGGCCGTGTTACCCCATTCACCACCAAGAAGTGGTCCGAACCCGCGTAATGCCGGCCCCCAACCTCTGTCTGTGCTCCTGACGCGAAACCGCGTCCGACGGAGCTCTAGAGAGAGGAAGGTCCCTGTCATGACTGGGGCCAAGACGGCGGCCGAGTGGCTGGCATCCGTATCACCGGATCCCGAGGCCTGCCGCTGGGAGTGGGAGCGCAACCCCCTGGGGGTCGCCCTGCTTCCGGCGGGCAGGGCCTGGGACGTGCTGATCCTGCCGGGCACACTCGGCTATCCGACACTCGACGTCCTGACCCGCATCATCGACCAACCCGGGCCCGTGCTCGTCGACTTCGGCGACGACCGCATGGGGTTCTTCGTACCGGCGGGCACGGCCTCCCGCTGGCTCGGCACGGGCGTGCGCAGCGCGGGCCGGGGCACCTGGATCGTGGTGCCGTACCCGGGACGGCAGACCGGAGGCGTCCGCTGGCTGATCCCGCCGGACGGCAGCGGCACCCTCACCGACCCGGCCCTCCTGGAACTGGCGATGCACGAGGCGGCGGCGGGCCTGGCCAGGGACGAGGAGCGGTAGCCGGGGGCTGACCGCGACCCGCCGCGAGGCGGCCGTCCCCCGGCCGCACCGCGCTCTCTCGTCGGCCGCCCGTGCGGCCGACGCGGACGTCATCGGGGACCGCGGTCCACCCGGAACCACAGCGCGCCGAGCAGTGACGCGCACACGCACCAGCTCGCCAGCACGTCGAGCGGCCAGTGGTAGCCCTGGCGCACCAGGCCGAAGCCGACCCCGATGTTCAGGACCACCGCGAGGACGACGACCGCGCGGCGCGCGGGGGCGCCGCGCAGCCAGGGCAGCAGAAGCAGGACGGCACCGCCGTACGCGACGGACGCGGTCGCGGTGTGGCCGGAGGGGTAGAAACCCGTGCCGGGGCCCATGATCGGCGGACCCGAGCGGGCGATGAGCTCCTTCAGCGGGACGACCCAGAGGGGGACGAGGGCCATCAGGAGCGCCGCCGCGGCGGACGGCCGCCACCAGTGGTCCCGACCGGTGGCACGCGCGCGCCACGCGACGTACAGGAGGACGGCGGCGAGGACCGGGACGGCGACCGTGATGTTGCCGAGGTCGGCGAGGAACTGGGTGGGGGCGCCGCGGTGGACCAGGGAGTCGCTGAGGCGTTCGTCGACGCGGGCCAGCGGGCCGTGCGCGAGGACCTGCCAGGTGATCAGCGCGAAGAGGAGGGCCGGGAGGCCGAGAAGAAGGAGGGCGGCGCGGCGGCCGGAGGGGGTGGTCGGCCACCCCCGAACAGGGGGGGTGGTTCGGGGGTGGCCGTCCGGATCGGTGTGCCGCACGCCCCGGGGGGTTTGGGACGCGCGGCCATCCGATCGGTGAGGAGATCCGGAGCCGGAAGCTCCGGGTGTGTGCGCGAGGGCACGACCAGGGCGAAGCTGGGGAGGCCCCGACCCTGTGTCGCCCACAGTCCCCTGTGGGCGGGGTGTATCTCTCATCTGCGTCAGAACCTACGGCAGGGAACGCGGTCACGACAGGCGGAATCGGGACCCGACATGCACCTTGCACACCTTCTTCACGCCGTCCGACGCTTGTCCACAGGGACCGGAATCCGGATCGGACACCGGTTTCGGTTCCGGTTCCGGGAAGCGTGGGACGTCGGAGGCGGATGGGGGATTCCGTATGCGGGAGCCCCGCGGAATCTCCGCTGAATCGGGCACCCGCACGGATGTCGGGTCCGCCCGGACGTGGATTCAGATTCCGGCGAACGCCTGCTCGATGATGTCGAGGCCCTCGGTGAGGAGGTCCTCGCCGATCACGAGCGGGGGCAGGAAGCGCAGCACGTTGCCGTAGGTGCCACAGGTCAGGACCAGCAGGCCCTCCTGGTGGCAGGCCTTCGCCAGCGCGGCGGTCGCCTCCGGGTTCGGCTCCTTCGTCGCACGGTCCTTGACCAGCTCGATGGCGATCATGGCGCCGCGGCCCCGGATGTCGCCGATGACGTCGAACTTCTCGGCCATCGCGGTGAGACGGGCCTTCATGACCGCCTCGATGCTCTTCGCCCTGGCGTTGAGGTCCAGCTCCTTCATCGTCTCGATCGAGCCGAGGGCGCCCGCGCAGGCGACGGGGTTGCCGCCGTAGGTGCCGCCCAGGCCACCCGCGTGCGCCGCGTCCATGATCTCCGCGCGCCCGGTGACGGCGGCCAGCGGCAGACCACCGGCGATGCCCTTGGCGGTGGTGATCAGGTCCGGGACGATGCCCTCGTCCTCGCACGCGAACCACTGGCCGGTGCGGCAGAAACCGGACTGGATCTCGTCCGCGACGAAGACGATGCCGTTGTCGGAGGCGAACTTGCTGATCGCGGGCAGGAAGCCCTTGGCGGGCTCGATGAAGCCGCCCTCGCCGAGCACCGGCTCGATGACGATCGCGGCCACGTTCTCCGCGCCCACCTGCTTGGCGATCTGGTCGACGGCCTGCGCGGCGGCCTCCGGGCCGGCGTTCTCCGCACCGGTCGGCCAGCGGTAGCCGTACGCCACCGGGACGCGGTACACCTCGGGGGCGAACGGCCCGAAGCCGTGCTTGTACGGCATGTTCTTGGCGGTGAGCGCCATCGTGAGGTTGGTGCGGCCGTGGTAGCCGTGGTCGAACACCACGACGGCCTGCCGCTTGGTGTACGACCGGGCGATCTTCACGGCGTTCTCGACGGCCTCGGCACCGCTGTTGAACAGCGCGGACTTCTTGGCGTGGTCGCCCGGGGTCAGCTCGGCGAGGGCCTCGGCGACCTCGACGTAGCCCTCGTACGGCGTGACCATGAAACAGGTGTGTGTGAAGTCCTGGAGCTGGGCGGAGGCCCGGCGGACCACGGCCTCGGCGCTGGCGCCGACGCTGGTGACGGCGATGCCCGAGCCGAAGTCGATCAGCCGGTTGCCGTCGACGTCCTCGATGATGCCGCCGCCCGCGCGCGCGGTGAACACCGGCAGCACCGACCCCACGCCCGCGGCGACCGCGGCGACACGACGGGCCTGCAGCTCCTGGGACTTCGGTCCGGGGATGGCGGTGACTACGCGGCGCTCCTGAGGAAGTGCGCTCATGGGGGGCTCCTGGGGGTTTTGCGGACGCTTGTCTTCTTTTCTCGCAGGCTAGGGCGGGGACCGGTGGGTGGGCATGCTCCATGTGGGCGGTGTCGAGGATTCGTCTTGTCCGCCTTGGACATGGAGGACGGTGGGCACGGGTGTGCGCCTGGCCGCGTAATACGGTGACCGCAGAGGTCCGCCCGGCCGCGTAAACGGTGAACTCCCTTTGCGGGAGCGTTAGATTGGCTCGCTGATGGTGGACGGAACGGCTGGTCAGGGGGCAAGCGCGATGAACAGCGACGGGACGCGGGACGCGCGGGGCACGCATGCGAATCCTGTGCCGCGCCCGACGGGGTCGCCGGAGATGCCTTCGGCGCCTCCCGTGCCTCCCATGCCCACGAGGGTTCCGGGGGCGCCGGGGGTACCGCCCCGGCCGGACGGGAACGCCTTCCTGACCTGGCTGCGGACACCGCGGCCCGACGCGGCGCCCGGGGTGTGGCGCTTCGGGCATCGGGCTCGGCCGGAGGAGGAGCCGGAGGTCGTCCCCGCCCGGCAGCTGCTCGGCGGCGCAGTGATCGCCTTCCTCGTCGGCTGGCTGATCTGGTCCCTGCTCTGGAACGGCTACCTCGGCGGCTGGTGGACGCTGCCGCTGTGGGCGATGGTCCCCGATTCCTGGGCCCCGCCCGGCTCGTACGCCTCGGTGGTCTTCGGCTACATCTGGTACACGATCGTCGCCCTGGCGATCCTGATCGGCGTCGGACGGCTCGGCCGCTGGAGCGAGGTCTGGCGCCGCTACGGCGCCCCGCGCCTCCGGCAGCCGCAGGTGCGGCAGGTCGTACCACCGCCCGAGGACGACCCCGCCCAGTGGAATCAGCTTCGGGAGGCCGGGGCCGGGGAGGCGGCTGAGCGGCTGGTCGTCGAGGCGGGGGCCGGGCTGATGCGGGATGTGGATCACGCGCGGATCATGCGGGCGTGGCAGGGCGTGCGCAGCGGGCGGCACAGTCTGGCGACGTTCACGGGCGCGGTGCTGAAGGACGGCGCGGCGGCGTGTCTGCACCCGTCCGGGGAGCGGGATCTGCCGGGGCGGCTGGCCAGGCACGACATGGTGACCGGGCAGGTCCGCCTGGGCGGCACCGTCGACGACCCGCGCAACCCTTACGCCTACCGGGGCACGGGCCTCGCCGTGGGCCCCGAACTGCTCGGCACGTCCCTGCTCGCCGTCGGCCCCGCCGGATCCGGGAAGACCGGGAGTGTGGTGTGGCCCGTCGCCGAGTCGTTGTGTCTGCACGCGCTGGCCGGGCGGGCCGCGGTCGTGGTCGTGGGGGCGGCGGGCGCGGGGCTCGGACCGGCCGACGCGTACGACGTCGTCGTACGGATCGGGAACCCGGAGTCCGTGTACGACCTCGATCTGTACGGCGGCACCACGGACCCCGACGAGGCCGCGGCCGTGCTCGCGGAGGCGCTCGTCGGTGATCTCGCCGACCCGCACCCAGGCGGCGACAGCCGCCGCTCCACCACGGTCCTGGCCCAGCTGCTCGGACCGTTCCGGGCGGTGCACGGACGGTTCCCGTCGGTGCCGCAGCTGCGGCAGCTGCTGGACGGCTCACCCGGCCCGCTGGGCGAGCTGCGCAAGGCCCTCCAGGACGCCGGGCAGGAGTCGCTGCTGCGGGAGCTGGACGCGCGCGAGCGGCAGCTCGGGCATCCCGGGGACGTCGGCAGCGTGCTCGCCGACCGGGTCGCGCTCCTCGACCGGCCCGCCTTCGCCGCGTTCTTCGACACCTCCGGCCAGTCCCGGCCCTTCTCCCTGCGGGCCCTCGACCATCCCGTACGGGTCCGTATCGACCTCCCCGAACGCGGCCACGCCGACGCCTCGCGCATCCTGGCGCGGCTGGTGCTCGCCCAGTTCACGGCGAGCGTCGCCGTACGGGAGGACCGGTCCCTGTTCGCCTGCCTCGTGCTGGACGACGCGACCGGGATCGTCACACCGGAGGCCGTCCGCGGCATCCAGCGGCTGCGCTCCGCCAACGCGGGCACCGTCCTCACCCTGCGCACCCTCGACGACGTGCCCCGGCCGCTGCGCGGGCCGCTCCTCGGCGCCACCGGCTGCCGGATGGCGCTGTCCGGGCTCACCCCGTGGGACGGGCAGGACTTCGCCGAGGTGTGGGGCAAGGAGTGGACCGAGGCGCGGGACGTCACCGACCGGCAGATCATCGCCGACTCCCCGGCGGGCAAGGCCTGGCACGCGCTGCGCCGCGCCATCACCGGCAACGCGCCCACCGCGCGCGCCGTGACCGTACGGCAGGTGGAGCGGGAGCGGTGGTCCGCCTCCGAACTGGCGCACGGTGTGCCGCCGGGCCACGCCGTGCTGTCGCTGACGAACGTGCGCGGGGAGCACGCGCCGCCGCTGCTGGTGGATCTACGGGGCTGAGAGGTACGGCCGAGGAGCACGATCGAGAGGCGCGGCCGAGAGGAGAGGGCGGGCACCGTTCGGTTTGAGCCATTCGGGTGATGGCGTGTGGGGCTTGTGATCGTACGGTGAGGCAGAATCGGGACAGGCTGTTCATACGCGGCGGCCAAAAGCCCACACCCCCGTCGACCTGAAGGTCCCATGCCCCCCACGCTCGCCTCGCTCGTCCATCACTCCGCGCTCAAGCTGACCGTGCGGGCGGGCGAGGACCGTCTGGATGTGCCGGTGCGCTGGGCGCACGCCAGCGAGCTGGCCGACCCGGTGCCGTACATGGAGGGCGGGGAGCTGCTGCTGATCACCGCGCTGAAGCTGGACGCGGAGGATCCGGAGGCGATGCGGCGCTATGTACGGCGGCTGGTGGGCGCCGGGGTCGTCGGGCTCGGCTTCGCCGTCGGGGTGCACTACGAGGACATCCCCGAGGCGCTCGTCGCGGCGGCCCAGGGGGAAGGGCTGCCGCTGCTGGGAGTGCCCCGGCGTACGCCCTTCCTCGCGATCAGCAAGGCGGTGTCGGCCGCCATCGCCGCCGAGCGGTACCGGGCCGTGACGGCGGGGTTCGCGGCGCAGCGGGAACTCACCAAGCAGACGTTGTCGGACGGCCCCGAGGGGCTGCTCGGCGCGCTCGCCGGGCAGGTCGACGGGTGGGCGGCCCTGTACGACGCCTCCGGAGCCGTCGTCGCGGTCGCGCCCGAGTGGGCGGAGCGGCGGGCCGGCCGGCTCACCGCCGACATCGAACGGCTGCGCGACCGGCCCGCGCCGGCCAGCGCGGTCGTGGGCGGCGAGGACCGCGTCGAACTGCACTCCCTCGGTACCGGGCGCCGGGCGCGCGCCGCCCTCGCCGTCGGCACGGCGGCGGCCCTCGGCACGGCCGAGCGGTACGCCGTCCACTCCGCGATCGCCCTTCTCACCCTCACCACGGAACGGTCGCGCTCGCTGCACGCCGCCGAGCAGCGGATCGGCGCGGCGGTGCTGCGCATGCTGCTGGCCGGGGAGTGCGACCACGCGCGCGCCGTCGCCCAGGACCTGTACGGGGAGCTGCTGGACGCCCCGTTCCGGCTGATCCTCGCCGAATCGGCCTCGGCGTCGGCGGCGCGGGCACGGGTGGAAGGGGCACGGGTGGAAGGGGCCGTGGTGACGGTGGGCACGCCGGGGACGGCGAGTACGGCGGGAACTGTGGAGGGGGTGGCCGGGTCCGCCGGGGCTGCCGCTGTCTCACGAGCTGTGCACGGGGTGGGGGAGGCCGGGCGGGCGGTCGGTGTCGATCCGAGGGCGGATCTGCTGGGGCAGCTCGTCGAGGTCGTGGAGGCGGCTGCCGCGCGGGCCGGGGAAGCGGTGCTCGTCGTGCCCGACGGGGAGCGGCTGGTCGTGCTCGCGGTGGACGGGGGCGCCGTGGTGGCCGCGTGCGGGGAGTTCGCGATCGAGCTGGAGACGTCCCGGGTGGTCGGGCGGGACGCGCTGTCCGTGGCCTCTGACTCCGGCCCCGTCGAGGAGGAGGAACTCGTCGTAGGGCTGTCCGCGCCCGCCGGGCCGATCGCCGCCGCGGCGGCGTACAAGCAGGCCGAGCAGGCGTTGTCGGTGGCTCGGCGGCGGGGGCGGTGCCTGGTCGAGCACGAGGAGCTGGCGGCCGGGTCGGTGCTGCCGTTGCTCGGGGACGACGCGGTGCGGGCCTTCGCCGACAGTCTGCTGCGACCGCTCCGTGAGCATGACGCGACCGGGCGGGGGGATCTTGTGGCCTCGCTTCGGGCGTGGCTGTCGCGGCATGGGCAGTGGGACGCGGCAGCGGCGGATCTGGGGGTGCATCGGCATACGTTGCGGTATCGGATGCGGCGGGTGGAGGAGATTCTCGGGAGGTCGTTGGACGATCCCGATGTGCGGATGGAGCTGTGGCTGGCGTTGAAGGCCACGGCCGCGGCGGGGGAGTAGGGCGAGCCCCTGTCGCGCTCCGCGCGGGGCTTCTCGCGCAGTTCCCCGCGCCCCTAAGAGACACGGCCCTGGCGGGCCGTGAGGAAAGCAGGGCGCAGCCCGCTTTTTCAGGGGCGCGGGGAACTGCGCGACCAGCCCCCACCGGACCCGCACCCGACAACGCACCCCCACCCCACCCCACCATTTCGGCGCAACCCCCACCCCCACTCATACGCGCCGGACAAACGACCCCCCGCCGTCCCGGCCCTACCGTGGAGCCGGAAGTTGAAATGTGCCACCCACCGAAGGGCCGGGAACGACTATGACCGCCACCCACGCCTTCTGGCTCGCCGGCCGTCAGGCCACCGGTGAGACCACGTTCGATGTGAACTCGCCCTGGGACGGCCGCCTGGTCGGCAGGGTGAGCGTGCCGACGGACGAGCAGGTCGAGGAGGCCGTGGCCGCCGCGTACGCCGTACGGGACGAGTTCGCGGCGACCCCGGCGCATGTCCGGGCCGCCGTCCTGGACCACGTCAGCCGGAGTCTCGTCGAGCGGACCGAGGAGATCGCGCGGTTGATCTCCGCCGAGAACGGCAAGCCGATCAAGTGGGCGCGGGGCGAGGTCGGCCGGGCGGTCTCCGTGTTCCGGTTCGCGGCCGAGGAGGCCCGGCGGTTCAACGGCGGCGAGGCGCAGCGGCTCGACACCGACCTGGGCGGACAGGGACGGCTCGCCTTCACGCGCCGCTTCCCCAAGGGCGTCGTCCTCGGCATCGCGCCCTTCAACTTCCCGCTCAACCTCTGCGCCCACAAGATCGCCCCGGCGATCGCGGCCGGGGTGCCGATCATCCTGAAGCCCGCCCCGGCCACCCCCCTCTCCGGTCTGATCATCGGAGAGCTGATCGCGGACGCCGCCGCCGACCTCCCCGCCGGGTCCTGGAGCGTCCTCCCCGTCGCCAACGACCGCATGCCCGCCCTCGTCCAGGACGAGCGGCTGCCCGTGATCTCCTTCACCGGCTCCGAGAAGGTCGGCTACGCGATCATGGACTCGGCGCCGCGCAAGCACTGCACGCTGGAGCTGGGCGGCAACGGCGCGGCGGTCGTGCTGGCCGACTGGGCGAGCGACGAGGACCTCGACTGGGCCGCGACCCGCATCGCCACCTTCTCGAACTACCAGGGCGGCCAGTCCTGCATCTCCGTCCAGCGGGTGATCGCGGACGCCTCCGTGTACGACCGGCTGCTGCCGCGCATCGTCGCCGCGGTCGAGGCCCAGGTGACCGGTGACCCGGCCGACGGTGCCACCGATGTCGGGCCGCTGGTCAGCGAGGACGCCGCCAAGCGCGTCGAGGCGTGGGTCCAGGAGGCGGTCGACGCCGGTGCCGCCCTGCTGGCCGGCGGCAAGCGCGACGGCGCCTCGTACGCGCCGACCGTCCTCGCCGACGTACCCGCCGACGTGACCGTCTCCTGCGAGGAGGTCTTCGGGCCCGTCCTCACCGTGCGGAAGGTGGAGGGGGAGGCCGAGGCCTTCGCCGCTGTCAACGACTCCAAGTACGGCCTCCAGGCGGGCGTCTTCACCCACGACCTGCAGACCGCCTTCCGCGCCCACCGCGCGCTGGAGGTCGGTGGTGTGGTCATCGGCGACGTGCCGTCCTACCGCGCCGACCAGATGCCGTACGGCGGGGTCAAGCAGTCCGGTGTGGGGCGTGAGGGTGTGCGCTTCGCGATGGACGACTACACCTACGAGCGGGTCATGGTCCTCACGGGGATCCAGCTCTGACGCGCCGCTGAGATCGATCCGCTCCACCCCTAGCTTGTGACAATCGTTTTCATGTAGTCTCGGGTCAGATCCCGGGATGAAGGGGCCCGGCACCGATGCCTTCCGGTGCCGGGCCCCTTCTGTGTGCCGGCCTGCTTCCGGACCCTCAACCGCAGAAGCCGACGTGCGCCAGCCGCAGCGGGCCGCGCAGTCCGAGGTGGACGTCGTGCACACCGGCCGCGGAGACGGCGGCGCGCAGGGTCGTGTAGGTGTACGGGTCCGCGGTGGGGGTGTCGAGCGTCAGGGTCGCCAGTACCGGGCCGCCGACCACGGAGAACTCGACGCTGCCCGCGCCCGCCGCCTCCACCGTCACCTCGGTGACACCCGCGCCGAAGTCGCAGTCCTGGAAGAGCAGTTCGCCGGCGCCGTCGCCCGCCGGGGTCACCGCGTCGCCCGACACCTTCGTACGGTCGACGATCTCCGTGCCGCGCTGCTCGTCGAAGTCCGCCGCCGCCAGGCCGTGGGTGACCACCGGACGCGGGGCGACCGGGGCGCCGTCGACGGTGACGGTCGTACGGAGGCGGATGTCCTCGCTCGACGCGCCGGCCAGCAGCTCGTACCCGCCGGGCTCCAGGTGCCAGGTGCCGTGGGCCACGTCCCAGAACTCCAGGACGGAGAGCGGGAGTCGGAACGTCAGTTCGGTCGAGGCGCCGGGGGCGAGGGTGACGCGGCGGTGGCCGAGCAGCTCGCGGCGGGGGCGCGGGACCGAGGGGGCCTCGGCGCGGACGTAGAGCTGGGCGACCTCGTCGGCGGTCACCGCGCCCGCGTTGGTGACGGTGAGGGAGACGGTCAGGTCGGCGTCACCCACCTGCGTGACCAGGTTCTCGTACGCGAACTCCGTGTACGACAGGCCGTGGCCGAAGGGGAAGAGCGGGGTGCCCTCGAAGTAGAGGTAGGTCTGGCGGGCGCCGATCACGTCGTAGTCGAGGAGGCCGGGGAGGTCCGCGTCGGTGGCGTACCAGGTCTGCGGGAGGCGGCCGGCGGGGGAGACGTCGCCGGCGAGGACGCGGGCCAGGGCCGTGCCCGCGGCCTGGCCGCCGTGCGCGGTCCACAGGACGGCGGGCAGGTCGGTGGCGTCGACGGCGTACGGATAGGCCGAGACCAGGATCAGCGCGGTGTTCGGGTTGGCGGCGCGGGCAGCGCGCAGCAGGCGCTCCTGGTGGGCGGGGAGCGCGAGGGTCGTACGGTCCTCGGTCTCGCGGCCGTTGATGTGCGGATCGTTGCCCGCGACCACCAGGACCACGTCGGCCTCGGCGGCCACGCGTGCGACGGACGCCTCGCCCCGTTCGCTCACGACCAGCTCGAAGATTTCCGGATTGCCGTCGGCAACCTTTACTCCGTCGGCGCCGACAGTCACGTACCGTCCTGTTCCCGTGTGCCTGAGGAGGTGACCGTTCCCGTGCGATCCGGAGGGCTCCAGGCGGAACGTCTCCTGGACGACCCAGCCGCCCGGCTGATCGGCCGAGGCGCGCAGCCGGCCGTCGTCGGCGACCGAGAGATAGCGGCCGTCCGGCGCGCGGAGCGTGAGCACGCCCTCGCCCCAGTCGACGAGGGCCAGTTCGGTGCCGTCCGCGTCCGTGGTGAGCGGCGGCAGGTCGGTGCGGCCCGCCAGGAGCGCCGGGTCGAGCGCGCCCTGCGCGCCGCGCGCCTCGTCGGCGGCCTCGGGCGCCTCCGGCACGGACAGGTACGCGCCGGTGGACAGCGCCCGCAGGCGTACGCGGTCCACGCCCTCCGCGAACGTCACACGCTCGGCGCCGAAGCGGTCGTACAGGCCTTCGAGCGGGGTGGAGCGGTGGAGGAGGGTGCCGCTGTACCAGTCGAGCTTGCACTCGTCGGCGAGCAGACCGACCACGGCGACGCGGGTGTCGGCGGTGAGCGGCAGCAGGCCGACCCCCTCCCGTGCCGGACCGCTGTCGTTCTTCAGCAGGACGATCGCCTGTTCGGCGGCCTCCTGGGCGAGGGCGCGGTGGGCCGGGGTGTCGAAGTCCCTGAGGTCGGCGTACGGGTCGGCGCCGGGGTCGAACTCGCCGAGGCGGAAGCGGACCGAGAGCTGGCGGCGGACCGCGGTGTCGATGTCGTCGGCGGTCAGCAGGCCCCGGTCCAGCGCGCCCCGGATTCGTCCGATCATCGTCGAACTCTCGGTGCCGTGGTCGGTGAAGCTGTCGACGCCGGCGCGCAGCGAGGCGGCGGTCGCCTCCTCGTGGGTGGCGAAGTAGTGCTCGGAGTCGACCAGGTTCGACGGCGCGCCCGCGTCCGAGCAGACCAGCAGATGGTCGTCGGTCCAGGTGCGCAGCTGGTCGGCCAGGTGGGGCGAGACATGGTTGGGGCGGCCGTTGACCAGGTTGTACGCGGGCATCACCCCGGCCACCGCGCCCGCCTCGACCGTCTCGCGGAAGGCGCGCAGGTCGTACTCGCGCAGCACGCGCGGGCGGACCGAGGAGGAGCTGGTGGAGCGGTCGGTCTCGTTGTTGTGCGCGAGCCAGTGCTTGAGGACGGGGGCCGTGCGCCAGTACGTGGGGTGGTCGCCGCGCAGGCCCCGGGTGTACGCGGTCGCGATCGCCGAGGTCAGCCCGGGGTCCTCGGAGTAGCCCTCCTCGTTGCGGCCCCACAGCGGGTGGCGCAGCAGATTGACCGTGGGGGACCAGACGTTGAGGCCGACGCGGTCGTCGTGGGCGCGCATGGCGCGGGTCTCGGTGGAGACGGCCTCGCCGACGCGGCGGACGAGGTCCTCGTTCCAGGTCGCGCCGAGGCCCACGGCCTGCGGGAACACCGTCGCCGGGCCCATCCAGGCCACGCCGTGCAGGGCCTCCTGGCCGGTGCGGAAGGCGGCCACCCCGAGACGGTCGACGGCGGGTGCGAACTGGTGCAGGAACGCCACCCTCTCGTCCTCGGTGAGCCGCTGGAGCAGATCGTCGATGCGCTTCGCGAGCGGCAGTTGCGGATCGCGGAAAGGCGGCGTGGGCGTCGTCTGTGCGGTCACGTTGGGCATCCCTTTGCGGTGGAGCGGCGAGGCGCTTTCGAAGCGCTTCGATGCTCATTCGACCGTGGGGTGGGTGTCAAGAGACCAAGACGCGACAGATCCGTTTCCGCACCGTCATACAGGCCGGGATATCGAAGGTGGGAAGGGGGCGTTCCGGTCGTCCGCACCTCGTTCATACCTCCGAGGAATCTGCGAATCGACCCTTGTGCACCCCCGGTCGTTCACTTAACCTCGCAGCAACATCGAAGCGCTTCGACTGCGCGGAGGGAACGCTTCGCCTGCTCACCTCCCTCCGCTGTTCATCAGTTCCCTCGCTTCAGCACAGCCAGTTCCACTCAGACACCGCAGCCGACGGCCACCGCCGGGTGTCCTGGTGTGCGCCATGAAGGGTTGACGCAATGACGCCGAACTCCGCCACCTCCGCCGCGCCCAGCCGGAGAAGCTTCCTCGCCTCCACGGCGGTCGCCGCCGCCGCAGTGGCGGGGGGTGTGCCGCTGCTGTCCGCCTGCGGCGGCTCGCAGGAAGGCCGCAAGGAGGGCACGACGTCGGGCAAGGACGCGCAGAAGATCCTTCCGACGTTCGTCGCGTCGACCGTCGTGGCGCCCGACATCCCGGCGAAGAACGGCTCGGCGGCCGGCTTCAGCAAGGCGATAGCCACGGCCGATCTGAAGACCTCCGTCCCGAAGAAGCTCGGCAGCGGCGGCGCGCTGAAGGTCATGGCACCGTTCTGGGGCACCCCGCCGAAGGGTGACAACCCCTACTACACGGCGATGGACGAGGCCGTCGGCGTCCAGGTGACCTGGCAGAACCAGGACGGTGTCACCTACGACCAGAAGCTCGGCGCGGTCCTCGCCTCCAGCGACATCCCGGAAGTCGTGGTCGTCCCCGGCTGGAACCTGATGGGCAAGATACCGAGCGCCATCAACGCCAAGTTCGCGGACCTCGGCCCCTATCTCTCCGGCGACAAGGTCAAGGAGTACCCGAACCTCGCCGCAGTCCCCAGCGAGGCCTGGCAGCGCGGCATCTTCGGCGGCCAGCTGCGCGCGGTCCCGATGCCCGCCTCGTACGTCACCGACATCGCGCCCATGTACCGCAAGGACCTCTTCGAGAAGAAGGGCTACTCCGTCCCGACGAGCCCCGACGAGTTCCTGTCCTGGGCGAAGGAGGCCACCGACGCGAAGGCGAAGGTGTGGGCCTGCGACGACATGAAGTGGACGGCGTTCAACATCTACGGCGTCTTCCCCAGCAGCGACAAGGCGCTGTGGTGGAACCTGGTCGACGGCAAGCTCGTCAACCGCGTCGAGACCGAGGAGTTCCTCGAAGCGCTGGAGTGGACGCGCAAGTTGTACGCCGCCGACGTGGTCCACCCGGACGCGGTCTCCGGCAAGGCGGGCGGCGACGCCAGGAACCGGTTCACCGCCGGGCAGTCCCTGGTCTTCAACGGCAACATCTCCGGCTGGTGGGGCTCGGTCTCCGAACAGGCCACCCAGAACTCCGACTTCGACATGGGCGCCTTCGACATCTTCGGCCCCGACGGCGGCGACCCGACCCTCTGGGCGGTCCAGCCCGCCAACATCTTCACCTTCGTCAGCAAGAAGGCCTCCGCCCAGCAGATCAAGGACTTCCTCGCCCTCTGCAACTACTGCGCCGCGCCCTACGGCACCAAGGAGTTCATGCTCACCGCCTACGGCGTCGAGGGCACGGACTACGACACGAAGAAGGGCCTGCCGGTCAAGACCACGCAGGGCGTCAACGAGGTCAACGGCGCCTACGACTACACCGGCAACCCCGCCCCGTACGTCGCCTACCCCGACTTCCCCGAGGTCACCAAGGGCATCGTCGAGTGGCAGCAGCGCATGGGCGCCTTCACCAAGAAGACCTCCTTCTTCGGGCTGACCGTCACCGAGCCGAACCGCTGGGCCAACCTCGCCGACAACTTCGAGCAGTTGGAGGACGACGTCGTACGCGGCCGGAAGAAGATCAGCGACGTGCAGCAGGCGGTGTCCGACTGGAAGAGCAAGGGCGGCGACGGGCTGCGGGACTGGTACAAGAAGCTGCTCGACGACACCGGTTCGGCGAACTGATCCGGCGCCGAGGCGAGGAGAAGGCCGTGTCCCACAGCACGGTGCCCCGGCCCAGGTCCGAGGCGAAGACCCCAGAGCGGGCCCCCGGGGCGTCCGACGACGCCACCGGGACCGGGCCCGGCGGCGACAAACGCACGGGCCGGCGCACGGGCGGGCGCAGGGGCGGACGTACGGGGAGCCGCACCGGAAAAGGCGCGGGCAAGCTGAGCCTGCGGCTCAGATTCCGGCGCGACCGCACGCTGATCCTGATGACGCTGCCGGCGGTCCTGCTGATCCTGGTCTTCAACTACATACCGATCCTCGGCAATGTGGTCGCCTTCCAGGACTACGACCCCTACCTCAGCGAGAACGGCTTCGTCGCCATCTTCCAGAGCCCCTGGGTCGGCGTCGAGCAGTTCGAACGGATCTTCGCCGACTCGGCGTTCTGGCACGCGGTGCAGAACACGTTCGTGCTGTTCTTCCTCCAGCTCGTGCTGTTCTTCCCCATCCCGATCCTGCTGGCGCTGCTCATCAACAGCATCGTCAGGCCCCGGATCCGGGCGGTCGCCCAGGCGATCATGTACCTCCCGCACTTCTTCTCCTGGGTTCTCGTCGTCACCGTGTTCATGCAGATCTTCGGCGGGGCCGGCGTCATCGCGCAGACCCTCCGCCAGCACGGCTACGACGGCTTCGACCTGATGACCAACCCGGAGATCTTCAAGTATCTGGTCACGGTCGAGATGATCTGGAAGGACGCCGGCTGGGGCATCATCGTCTTCCTCGCCGCGCTCTCCTCCGTCTCGAACGACCTGTACGAGGCCGCCGCGATGGACGGCGCCGGACGCTGGCGGCGCATGTGGCACATCACCCTGCCCGCCCTGCGCCCGGTGATCGCCCTGCTGCTGGTGCTCCGCGTCGGCGACGCGCTGACCGTCGGCTTCGAACAACTGCTGCTCCAACGGCAGGCGGTGGGCGTCGACGCCTCGGATGTCCTCGACACCTATGTGTGGTGGAACGGCATCCGCAACCAGGACTTCAGTTACGCCGCCGCCGCGGGACTCGTCAAGGGTGTGGTCGGCCTCGCGCTGGTCCTGACCGCCAACAAGGTCGCCCATCTCATGGGCGAGCAGGGGGTGTACAAGAAATGAGCGCACTCGCCGACGCGACGGCCAGGGCGGCCGAGTCGGCCGACCGGCGGCCGACGGCACCGAAGCCGGGCCGCTGGGCCGCGCCGCCCCGCCCGGTCTGGGAGGAGGAACCCGCCAAGGCAGGTCTCGCGGGCAAGGGCATCGCCCTGGGCTTCGCCTGCTTCGCGATCCTCTTCCCCCTGTGGATCGTCATCGTCACCAGCCTCCAGACGAAGAAGACCATCGACGAGGCGGGCGGCCTGGTCGTCGTCCCCGAGGGCATCACCCTCATCGCCTACAAGGAGCTGCTCAGCGGCGGCCAGGTCCAGACGGCCGCGCTGGTCAGCGTCGGGGTGACTGTGGTGGGCACCGTGTTCAGCATGACCGTGTCGGTCCTGTGCGCGTACGGCCTGTCGCGGGTGGGTTCGCTGGGCCACCGCTGGATCCTGATGACCCTGCTCGCCACGATGTTCTTCGGCGCGGGACTCATCCCGACCTATCTGCTCGTCCAGGCCCTCGGCCTCATGGACACCTATCTCGCGCTGATCCTCCCGAGCGCGGTGAGTGTCTTCAACATCCTGGTGCTGCGCGCGTTCTTCATGGGCATCTCACCGGAGCTCATCGACAGCGCGCGGATCGACGGTGCCGGTGACTTGCGCATCCTGTGGCAGATCGTGATGCCGCTGTCGAGGGCGGTTCTCGCGGTCATCGCCCTCTTCTACGCGGTCGGTTACTGGAGCGCCTGGTTCAACGCGTCCATCTATCTCACCGACCAGGACATGATGCCGTTGCAGAACGTCATGATCCAGCTCGTCCAGAAACAGGAACGTCCGGTCGGCCTCTCGGCCCAGATCAACACGGGACAGCTCTCCCCGCTGGCGGTCCAGATGGCCGTCATGGTCATGGCCCTGTTGCCTGTCGCCGTCCTGTCCCCCTTCGTCCAGAAGCACTTCAAGAAGGGGATGCTCACCGGGGCGGTCAAGGGTTGACCGGGGCGCCTACTGGCTCGGGGGTGCGGGTTCGGTTGGCGGGTGCGGGTCCGGTGGGGCTTCTCGCGCAGTTCCCCGCGCCCCTGAAAAAGCGGGCTGCGCCCTGCTTTTTCAGCCCCAAAGAGCCACAGCGGCCCGGCTGCCAACCACAGCCCCCGGGCGCCGGCCCCAGCCGCCCAGCCGCCAGCCGCAGCCGCCCGGGTGCCACGCCCCTCGGACGGGCCGTAGGCCCTTAGGCGGGCCGTAGCCCTTCAGAGGGACCGCGCCCCTCGGACGGGCCGCGCCCCTCGGACGGGCCGCGCCCCTCGGACGGGCCGGGCCCCTCGGACGGGCCGGGTCCTTCAGACGGGCCGGGCCTCCCGGACGGACCGCGCCCCTCAGCCGGGCCGTAGGCCCTTTGGACGGGCCGCAGGCCCTTCAAGGGGCGCGGGGAACTGCGCGAGAAGCCCCACCGGACCCGCACCCGCCAACCGAACCCGCACCCCCGAGCTATGAGGCGCCCACCCCGCACCCCCTCCCCGCAGAACGAGGTATGTCATGCACACCCCCCGGCCAAGCCGCCGCACCGTACTCACCACCACCGCGGCCACCGCGGCCACCGCGGCCACCGCGGCCCTCCCCACCCCCGGCACCCCGGCCCACGCGGCCGACGCCCAGAGCGCCTCGACCGCCGGAGGCGACCCCTACCGCTGGCGCAACGCGGTGATCGGCGGCACCGGCTTCGTCACCGGCATCCTCTTCCACCCGTCGAGGTCCGGCCTCGCCTACGCCCGCACGGACATCGGCGGCGCCTACCGCTGGGACGACCACAAGGCCCGCTGGACCCCGCTGACCGACCACCTCGGCTGGGACGACTGGAACCTCCTCGGCGTGGAGTCGATCGCCGTCGACCCCGCCCACCCGAACCGCCTCTACCTGGCCCTCGGCACCTACGCCCAGTCCTGGGCCGGCAACGGCGCGATCCTCCGCTCCGACGACCGCGGCGCCACCTGGACCCGTACCGACCTCACCGTGAAACTCGGCGCCAACGAGGACGGCCGGGGCGCGGGCGAGCGCCTCCTCGTCGACCCGCGCGACAGCGACACGCTCTGGCTGGGCACCAGACACGACGGCCTGCTCAGATCGACCGACCGGGGCGCCACCTGGGCGGCGGCGACCGGTTTCCCGGCGACCCCGGGCGGCTCCGGGCAGGGCGTCACCCTGCTCGTCGCCGCCGGACGCACCCTCTACGCCGGCTGGGGCGACGCGGACGGCACCTCCGCGACCGCGAACCTCTACCGCAGCACCGACGGCACCACCTGGGAGACGGTCCCCGGGCAGCCCACCGGTACCGCCGCCAAGGTCCCGATCCGCGCCGCGTACGACAAGCACACCCGCGAGCTGTACCTGACGTACGCCAACGCCCCCGGCCCCAACGGCCAGTCCGACGGCAGTGTGCACAAGCTCCGCACCACCACCGGTGAGTGGACCGACGTGACCCCGGTGAAGCCGGGCGGCACGACGGCCGACGGCTCCGCCGACAGCTTCGGGTACGGCGGGGTCGCCGTCGACGCCCGCCGCCCCGGCACGGTGGTCGTGTCCACCAACAACCGCTGGGCGGACATCGACACCGTGTACCGGTCCACCGACGCGGGCCGTACCTGGACGTCCCTCAAGGACTCCGCTGTCTTCGACGTGTCCGAGACTCCTTTTCTGAAGTGGGGCGCCGACAAGCCCAAGTTCGGCTGGTGGATCCAGGCCCTCGCCCTCGACCCGTACGACTCGAAGCACCTCGTCTACGGCACGGGTGCGACCCTCTTCGGCACCCGGGATCTGAAGCGCTGGGCGCCGCAGGTCCGGGGCCTGGAGGAGGCGTCCGTGGTGCAGCTGGTGTCGCCCCCGGTCGGGGAGGCGCACCTGCTCAGCGGCTCGCGGGACATCGGTACGATGTACCACGAACGCCTCACGGCGTCCCCGTCGCGAGGCATGGCGTCGAACCCCGTGTTCGGGTCGGCGACGGGACTCGCGCAGGCCTCGACGAAGCCGTCGTACGTGGTCCGCACCGGCTGGGGCGATCACGGCAACGGCGCGTACTCGCACGACGGGGGCCGGACCTGGGCGCCCTTCGCAGCCCAGCCCGACATCGCCAAGAGCGCACCGGGGCCGATCGCCGCAGGCGCCGACGGCAGCGCGCTGCTGTGGTCCTTCGTGCACTGGGACGGCACGAAGTACCCAGCCCACCGCTCCGCCGACAACGGCGCGACCTGGACCGAGGTCTCCTCCTTCCCGAAGGGCGCCACGCCGGTCGCCGACCCGGCCGACCCGACGCACTTCTACGCATACGACACCGACACAGGAACGCTATACGCCAGCACTGACAGTGGCCGTTCGTTCACGGCCCGTGCGACCGGACTGCCGTCCGGCGACAGCCAGTTCAAGCTGGTCGCGGCCCCGGGCAGATCCGGTGACCTGTGGCTGAGCGTGAAGTGGAACGGGCTGTACCGCTCCACCGACGGCGGGGTGACCTTCGCGAAGCTCGACAGCTGCTGGGCCTCGTACACCCTCGGCTTCGGCAAGGCGGCCCCGGGCGCCGACTACCCGGCCGTCTACCAGGTCGGCTCGACGGAGGCCCTGACCGCCGTCTACCGCTCCGACGACGGAGCCCGGAGCTGGACCCGTATCAACGACGACGCCCATCAGTGGGGCTGGACCGGCGAGGTCGTCATCGGCGATCCGCGCGTGTACGGCCGCGTGTACCTGGCGACGAACGGGCGCGGCATCCAGTACGGGGAGCCGGTCTGATGCCGGACCTCAGCCAGGTGACCCGCGGCCGGATCCTCTTCGGCGGCGACTACAACCCCGAGCAGTGGCCCGAGGAGGTGTGGCACGAGGACGTGCGTCTCATGAAGGAGGCCGGCGTCAACTCCGTCACCCTCGGCGTCTTCTCCTGGGCGAAGCTCGAACCCCGCCCGGGGGCAAGGGAGTTCGGCTGGCTGGACCGGCTGATGGACCTGATGCACGGCAACGGCGTCGGTGTCGTCCTCGCCACGCCCACCTCCTCCCCGCCCCCGTGGATGGGCCGCCTCCACCCCGAGACCCTCCCGCGCGACGAGAACGGGCAGATCGAATGGTGGGGCTCCCGCCAGCACTTCTCCCACTCCAGCGACACCTACCGCCGCTACGCCGCCGCCATCACCGAGGACCTCGCGGCCCGCTACGGCGGCCACCCGGCCCTCACCATGTGGCACATCAACAACGAGTACTGCACCTACGACTGGGGCGACGAGGCGGCGGCCACCTTCCGCGACTGGCTCAAGCGGAGGTACGGCACGCTCGACGCCCTCAACGAGGCCTGGGGCACCGCCTTCTGGAGCCAGGGCTACGACGGCTGGCACGAGATCCTCCCGCCGCGCCGCGCCCACTACATGAGGAACCCCACCCATGTGCTCGACTTCAAACGCTTCACGAGCGACATGCTCCTGGAGTGCTACGTCATCGAGCGGGACATCGTCCGTCGGCACACCCCGCACCTCCCGGTGACCACCAACTTCATGCCGATGTGGGTGGGCCAGGACGCGTGGCGGTGGGCCGAGGAGGAGGACGTCGTCTCGGTCGACATCTACCCGGACCCGCGTGACCCGTTCGGCGCGCAGAACGGGGCGCTGATCCAGGACATGACGCGCTCCCAGGCGGGCGGCGGCCCGTGGATGCTCATGGAGCAGGCGGCCGGTCCGGTCAACTGGCGTGGCGTCAACCACCCCAAGCCCCGTGGCCTCAACCGCCTGTGGTCACTCCAGGCCGTCGCCCGAGGCGCGGACGCCGTCTGCTACTTCCAGTGGCGGCAGTCCCGGCAGGGCGCGGAGAAGTTCCACTCCGGCATGGTCAGCCACGCCGGTGAACAGGGGCGTACCTACCAGGAGGTGAAGCAGCTCGGCGCCGAACTCGCTTCCATCGGCGCTGAGGTGACTGGTCATCACATCCCCTCCGATGTCGCGGTGTTGTTCGACTGGAACTCCTGGTGGGCCGGTGCCCAGGACGGCCGGCTGTCGTCCGAGGTCGACCTGCCCCAGGTCGTACGCGCCTGGCACCGCGCCCTCTGGGAAGCGCACATCACCACCGCGTTCGCCCACCCCGAGCACGACCTCTCCCCGTACCGGCTCGTCGTCGTGCCCCAGCTGTACCTGCTCACGGACACGGCGATCGAGAACCTCCTCGCGTACGTCCGGGGCGGCGGCACCCTCGTCAGCGGCTTCCTGACCGGCGTCGCCGACGAGGACGACCGCGTACGCCCCGGTGGCATGGACGCGCGACTGCGTGACCTCTTCGGCATCCGCACCCTGCACGAGTGGTGGCCGCTGGACGCGGGCGAGCACGTCGAGTGCGCGGGCCTCCCGGGAACCTTCCGGGGCACGCTCTGGTCCGAGGAGATCGAGGCGGCGGACAGGGACGAGGCCGTTCCCCACGTGTACCGGGGCGGTGAACTCGACGGACTTCCGGCGGTGTTGCGGAAGGGCCGTGCCTGGTACGTCTCCACGCTGCCCGAACCCACCGCGCTGCGAGGCCTGTTGGTGCGGATCGCGGACGACGCCGGGGTACGGCCGGTGCTGGCCGGACTGCCCGACGGGGTCGAGGCGGTACGCCGCGGCGAGGTGCTCTTCGTGCTCAACCACGGCCGCGACAAGGTCACCGTCGACATCCCCGGCACGCACCGCGACCTGCTCACCGGGGCGACCGTCACGGGTTCGCTGTCACTCGGCCGCTACGGAGCGGCGGTGCTGAAACCATGATCACCCATACGACCGCGGCGGTCCGCCCCACCCGGACCCGCCGCGCGGAACCCACGACTTCCTCCGGCGCCGAACCGTTCGTTCCGGGCGCATCGCCCGGACTGGTCGCCGGAGAAGACCACGGCCTCACCCTGGGGCCGCGGTAGCTCCCCACACCGCAGTTCCCCCCACCCATGGAAGGAACACGACACCCATGGCACTACACACCCGCACCCGCACCCGCACCCGCACCCGCACCCGCACCCTGGGCCGGATCGGCAAGGCCCTGCTCGCCCCCGCCCTCGCGCTGGGCGCCACCATCGGCCTCGCCTCCGCCCCCGCCTCGGCCGCCGTCTGGAACTCCTGCGACCAATGGGGCAACACCAGCCTCAACGGCTACACGCTCTACAACAACATCTGGGGCTCCGGCGCCGGCAGTCAGTGCGTCTGGGCCAACTCCGGTACCAACTGGGGGGTCTGGGCCAACCACCCCAACACCGGCGGCATCAAGTCGTACCCCAACTCCAAGAAGGTGATCAACAAGACGATCACCTCGCTCGGTTCGCTCAGCAGCAGCTACAACGTCACGGTCCCGTCGTCGGGCGCGTACAACTCGTCGTACGACATCTGGGACACGGACTACGACTACGAGATCATGCTCTGGGTCAACTACAACGGGGCCGTCGGCCCGCTCGGCACCTCGCAGGGCAACGTGACGCTCGGCGGCCACACCTGGAGCGTCTACAAGGGCAGCAACGGGGCCAACGAGGTCTTCTCGTTCCTGCGCACCTCGGACTCGAACTCCGGCACCGTCCAGATCCTCCCCATCCTCAAGTGGATCAAGGACACCAAGGGCTGGATGGGCAACGAGACCATCGGTGACGTGCAGTTCGGCTTCGAGGTCACCTCGTCCTCGGGCGGGCTGGACTTCGCCACCAACAACCTCACCGTCAGCAGCAGTTGACGTTCCGCAGTCGCTAGTCGCTAGTCGCTAGTCGCTAGTCGCTAGTCGCTTTCCCCGGCCGCTCTCCATGGCCGCTGAGCCGTAGCTGGGCGGGGAGCGCGAGTCCGAGCCGGTGCCGCACCCCCACGCGGCACCGGCTCGGGCCGTTCTAGTCCGCCGGGCCCGCTTCCGTCGCCGTCAGACGGATCAGCAGCGCGGCGGGCGTGCGCGGCACCGACACCCGCAGCTCGGCCGCCGCCGGGTCCCAGACCGCCGTCGTGTCCGCCGGTGCGGCGGCCGGGTGCAGGATCTCCGCGTGCACCGGGGCGTCCCGGCCCGCCAAGTGCCCGACCGGCAGCCGCGTTTCGGCCTCGCCACCCCTGCGCCACACCGAGACGTACGACGCCCCGTGCCCGTCCCCGTGCCCGTCCCCGTGCCCGTCCCCGTGCCCGTGCCCGTTTCCGTGCTCGGGCGAGCGCAGCCCCAGTGCCAGCCATCCGTCCGACCAGCCCGGCAGACCGAGCGGCCAGAACGGCACCGCGTGGGCCAGGTCGCCGCGGATCGACTTGTACGTGTCCACCGCGTCGCGCACGAGGCGGAGTTGATGCTCCGTCATATGGTCGAGGTGGCCCGAGAGATGGATACGGCCGAGGAGGGCGCCGCCGAGGGTGAAGGTGATCAGGTCGTCGTCGTACTCGGGTTGGGGGTAGGCCCAGACGGCGCCCTGTTCCGGCGGTACCGCCGTGGGCGCGGCGGCGGCGATCGGGGGATAGCGGAGGGGGTCCTGCTGGTCGCTGGTGGACTGGAGCTGGGACACGGCCAGGGTGGCGCCGTCCATGCGCATACCGCC
Source organism: Streptomyces phaeolivaceus (assembly GCF_009184865.1). NCBI lineage: Bacteria > Bacillati > Actinomycetota > Actinomycetes > Kitasatosporales > Streptomycetaceae > Streptomyces > Streptomyces phaeolivaceus. The sequence goes on from NZ_CP045096.1 coordinate 7,755,820, forward strand.
GGAGGCGCAGTTCTCGACGACGAGGTGCGGGTAGCGGTCCAGGACGCCGGAGAGCCAGTCGAGGTAGGCGTGGGCGTGGCCGAGGAGACCGGCGCCGGGGGAGAGGTCGCCGGGGGCGGTGGTGCCGGGGGCGATCACGATGTTGTAGTCGAGCTTGAGATAGCCCACCCCCCAGTCGCCGACGATGCGGTCCACCGTCTTGTCCAGGTGCGCGCGGGCGGCGGGGTGGCGCAGGTCCAGCTGATGACGGCCCTGCTCGGCCAGCCGTACACCGTCCCGCTGGAAGAAGGCCTCCGCCGGCAGCTCCGCCGCCACGGGACTCCGCACGCCGACGACTTCCGGCTCCAGCCACAGCCCGGGGACCATCGCACGCTCCCGGATCCGCCCCAGGACGGCACGGATGCCGCGGTCGGATGCGGCGGGAGCTCGGGCTGCGGTCTTGTCGGCGGGGTGGTCTGTGGTTCCGTCACTGGTTCGGGCTGCGGTCTTGTCGGCGGGGTGGTCTGTGGTTCCGTCACTGGTTCGGGCTGCGGCCTCGCCACCGGCGTGGTCTGTGGTTCCGTCGGGGGCGTGGTCCGCAGTCTCGCCCTCGGCTCGGCCTGCGGTCCCGCCACCGCTTCGGCCCATGGTTCCGTCGCCGACGTGGCCCGTGGCCTCGCCGCCCTGTTCAGCTTCGGCTTCGGCCTGCGTTTGGGTGCCGTGGCTTTGCGCGGCTGCGCCGTCGGGTTCGGCCCGCTTGTCGCTCCCGCCGCCCAGTCCGGCCCCACCGGCCCCACCGGTCCCGCCTCCCGCCTCACCCCCACCGTCCACACCCCCCTCAGGGAACCGGCGCGGTGACGGCAGCCACTCGCCGACCTCGTCCCACCAGCCGCCGTCCACCGTGTCGTCGTACCAGCCGGAGTCGATGCAGAAGTACTCCGCGCCCGCCTCCGCCGCCGCGTCGATCAGCGGCAGCAGTTTCTCGGTGGTGGGGTCGCCCATCAGGGTGTTCATGTAGTCGTTGAAGACCACCGGCAGCGCCTCGTGGTCCGGGTGCGGGCGCCGAGCGGCCCGCCGGTACGCGGTGAGCGACGCGAACGCCTCGTCCAGCCCCGACGCGTGCCCGGCCCCGGAAACGGAACGGGCAGGCAGCCCGGCGGCCGCGGCAGCCGCTGACCCGGCACCCGTGGCGGCGGCTGACCCGGCACCCGTGGCGGCGGCTGACCCGGCACCCGAGGCGGCGGCTGACCCGGCACCCGTGGCGCCGGCCGACCCGGCACCCTCGGCGCCGGCCACCCCGAGCGCCAGCACCGCCACCACCGTCGTGAACTCCGCCCCCGGCGCCAACCGCACCCGCCACTGATGCTCGGCATCGGTCGGCCCGTTCACGGCCAGATAGGTACCGTGTGCCCGTTCCCCCAGGTCCCAGCGCCACCCGGCCGGCGACTCCACCTGCCAGACCCACGCCCGCCCCCGGCCCGCACCCTCCCCGCGTTCCGTCAGCGCCCCCATCGGCAGATGCCCGTCGCTGGGCCAACTCCCGCGCCCCGTCAGGGCGAGCGAGGCACGGCTGTCGTGCTGATGGGCGTCGACGCCGATGTCCGCGACCGTGTCCCGCAGCGGCTCGGCGTACCAACGGCACTCCGCGAGCCAGTCGTTGCGCGCCCGGTGCACATCGAGGACGTCGGGGGAGGGGAGCCCGCCGAGGAGCAGGCTGCTGACCGACTGGACGACGAGCGGCTCGGTGCCGTCGTTGCGGAGCCGCACCCGCGACCGGAGCGCCGCGACACCCACCGGAGACGACAACTCGACGAACGCGGTCAACCCACTGTCGGGATCGTGCAGTTCGACCGTCAGCCGCTCCCAGTCACCGTCCCCGCCGCCGATGCCACCCCGCTCACCACGGTGCCCCCGATACCCCAGCCGCGCCCCGAGAGCCGTCCCCGTGAACCGCGGCCCCGACCACCCGCTCCCGTACCCGAACGCCGTCAACTCAACGAGCGGAAGCGCGACTTCGGGATCGAAGGCGTCACCGGACGGCCCGAGCCGAACCACCCGCAGCGTCCCGTCGGCGGCCCTCGCGAACACGCTCTCGATCCCCGGATGCCCCCAAGTGAACCGGGAGTCAACACAGTTCAGCGCATCCGCGCCGTCCGCCGGGTCGCCGGGGCCGCTCAGGTCGCCGCCGTAGAAGTCGCTCGCACTCGAGTCCAAGTCGCTACCCCTCTCACGCCGGCCAGTGCGTGAATCCGTCGTTACGTTCTCTTGACGACTCCTGTGTGACCGGTCACAATCCTGCCATGAATGTGACCGGTCACACAAGGCGCGCGGCGAGCATCCGAGATGTCGCGACCGCCGCCGGCGTCTCGTACCAGACCGTTTCCCGGGTGATCAACGGCCATCCCAGCGTCAGGCGGACGACGCGGGAGCGGGTGCAGGCGGCCATCGACGAGCTGGGGTTCCGGCGGAACGCGACCGCGCACGCGCTGGCCAGCGGGCGCACCCGGGCCGTGACCGTGCTGACCGCGAACACCACCCACTACGGCTACGCCTCGATCCTCCAGGGCATCGAGGAGGCGGCGCGGGCGGCGTCGTACGCGGTCGGGATCGGTGTCCTGGAGTCGGCGGACGAGGCCGCGGTCGCCGCCGAGGTGCAGCGCGCGTCGGACGCGGGGGGCGGTCTCATCGTGATCGCCTACGATCCCGCCGGGGTGGCCGCCCTCGCGGCGGTCCCCGCCGAACTGCCGGTCGTCGGCGTAGTCGAGACCCCCACGACCCCGCCCGGCGGCGACCGCCCCTGGGTGTGGACCGACGACCGCGAGGCCGCCTACGAGGCGACCCGGCATCTGCTCTCCCTCGGCCACGAGACCGTGCACTACGTCGCCATCCCCTCCAGCACCCGCCGCACCAGCGCCCGTACCACCGGCTGGCGGCAGGCCCTCAAGGAGGCCGGGGCGCCCGAACCCCTTCCGGTGCAGGGGAGTTGGGGCCCGGCGGGCGGTCACACGGCCGGGCTCGCGCTGGCCGGGGACCCGGCGGTCACCGCGATCCTCTGCGGCAACGACGACCTCGCGCTCGGTGTGCTGCGCGCGCTGCACGAGGCCGGGCGGTCCGTGCCCGGCGAGGTGAGCGTCGCCGGGTTCGACGACGCCCCGCACTCCGCCTATCTGACCCCGTCCCTGACGACCGTACGCCTGGACTTCACCGGCCTCGGGCGGGCCGCGTTCGCCCTGCTGCACGGGGTCGTCGAGGAGTCCGCGCAGATCGCCCCGCACCCCGTCTCCGTACCGGAACTGGTGGTCCGGGAGAGCGCGGGCCCACCGCCCGCACCGCGCCCCGGCCCGCCCGCGACCGGCACGAAGGCCTGAACCAGGGACTCACGGCGCCGGAGTCCCCGACTCGCGGCGCCCGTCCCCCCGGCACGCCTCCCAACTCCCCCTATGAGCACAGCTGTTGCACTGTTCCGCTGTTCCGCATCCTGCCCTGCCCTGAACCACCCGTTCTCGAAAGGCACGCGATGAAGACAAGAGCTCTCCCGACGCTGGCCCTCCTCTGTGCCCTCGGCCTCTCCGCCACCGCGTGCAGCGACCCCACGGCGGGGACCTCCGGCACGGACTCGGGTACGGGGGCGGACGGGAAGCAGGCGGCCGTCGATCCCACCGCCCGGCTCGACGGTGTGAAGCTGACCATGTGGACCGCGCAGAACACGGTGACCGCGCCCAAGCAGGTCATCGACGCGTTCGAGAAGGCCACCGGCGCGGAGGTGGAGGTCCAACCGGTCCCGGACCCCTATGAGTCGAACGTGCCGACGAGGCTGGCCTCCGGCGACCGCCCCGACCTGATGCTCTGGCAGCCGTCGGTCTCCACGCTCCCCTTCGTCCAGCCGCGGCAGAACCTCCTCACCCTCGACGGCGAGGAGTGGGTCTCCAGGCTCGGCGACACCGAGAAGTCGCTCGGTGTCATCGACGGCAAGCGGTACGCGGCGATCGTCACCAGCCCCGCCATGCTCGGCGTCTACTACAACAAGGACGTCTTCGAGCAGGCGGGTATCGAGGAGAAGGACTTCCCGAAGTCGTACGACGAACTCCTCGCCCTCGGCCACCGGGTGGGCGACGACACGGACGCGGCGGCCTTCTACGAGGCCGGCGGCGACAAGTGGCCCCTCCAGTGGCAGACGCAGGTGCAGCTCACCGACCTGGACAAGCAGTGGTGGGCGGATCTGAACGAGAACAAGGAGAAGTGGACCGACCCGGTGGTGGTCGGGGCGATCAAGAAGTACAAGGAGAAGCTGCTCGACGCGGGGCTCGCCCAGAAGAACTACCGGACCGGCACCTTCACCGGGCAGGCCGACGCACGCTCATCGGTTCGATGAACACCTTCGACATCGTGCAGGCCATGACCGGCGGCGGTCCGGCCGCCTCCACCGAGGTCTTCAACATCTACATGTTCCGGATCTTCGGACAGGGCCTGTACGCACAGGCCTCCGCGCTGAGTCTCGTCCTCTTCCTGGTCGTGGTCGCCGTCGCGATTCCGCTGGTCATCGGGTTGCGCCGAAGGGAGCAGCTGCTGTGAGCACGGTGATGTGGCGCTACGGCCGCCCCGCCCTGGTCCTCCTGCTCGCCGGGCTCGCCGTCGGCGTCCCCCTGTGGCTGGTCCTCGTCACCTCCGCCAAACCGCAGGCGGAGGCCATCGGAACGAACCTCGACCTGCCGCGGCACTGGCAGCCCGGCGCCAACTACGAGGACGCCGTCGCCCAGGGCGAGATGCTGCGCGGCCTCCTCAACTCCCTGCTGGTCGTGGTCCCTTCGGTCGTGCTCGTGCTGATCCTGGGCGCGGGAGCCGCCTGGGTCTTCGCGCGCCGCAGGTCGCGGCTGGTGTCGGCGGCGTACGCGCTGTGCATCAGCGGACTGCTGCTGCCGCCGGCCGTCATCACCATCGTGATGGAGCTGCGGCAGCTGGGACTGGCCGGCACCCGGCCCGGAATGATCGCCGTCTACACCGGGATGTACCTCTCCACCTCGATCTTCTTCATGACGGGCTTCATCCGCGCCATCCCGATGGAACTGGAGGAGGCGGCCCGGATCGACGGGGCGAAGCCCTTCCGGATCTTCGCGCGGATCGTCCTGCCGCTCCTCCGGCCGGTCATCGCCACCGCCACGATCATGGTGATGCTCTACGCCTGGAGCGACATCTTCTACGCCTTCTTCGTCCTCGGCGGCGGTGACCGGGCCACCCTCCCGCTCAACCTCTACAAGGTCGCGAGCGCCCAGCTCTACCTCAACAACTGGCATCTCGTCTTCGCGTACGTCGTCGTGATGAGCCTGCCGATGGTCGCCGTCTTCCTCGTCGGCCAGCGAAAGATCGTGTCCGGAATCACCAGTGGAGCCGTCAAATGACCGGAGGTCCAGCCGCGTGATCACCCCCACCCGCACGAGAAGCCGCACCCGGACCCGCACCAGGTCTCGCACCAGAACCGCCTTGTTCACAGCACTACTTGGAGTCACCTTCATGGCAGGCACCCTCCCCGCCGACGCGTCCCCGACGGCAGCGGCGGCCGATCCGCAGCGCCTCACCGTCGACCTCTCCGCCTCCGAGGGCCCGGTGCTGCGCGGCGCCAACGGCGCGCTGTACGGGCTCAGCGACGACGGGGTGCCCAGCGACGCCGCCCTCGCACCCCTGAAGATCACCAGCATCTCGCAGAAGCCGGAGGGCGGCGCCCAACACCCCAACGGCGACGCGCTCACCGTCTCCAGGTCGTTCTTCCGCAACGGCGGCGGCGAGGTCCTGGTGATGATGCAGGACATCTATCCCAGGTGGCCGTACGACGACCTGGGCATCGGCGACTACCTCCCCAAGGTCGACAAGATCACCAAGGAGGTCTCGGCCGACCCGAACAGCGACCGTTTCGTCTACATCCCCTTCAACGAACCGGACTTGATCTGGTACGGCCTCAACGCCTCCGACCCGGCGAAGTACGAGGCCAACCGCGACCGGTTCCTCCGCGACTGGAAGGCGGTCCACCAGCGTATCCGGGCCATCGACCCCGACGCCCGTATCGCCGGCCCCAACGAGTCCGGCTACCACTCCCGGCTGATCACCGACTTCCTCACCTTCGCCCAGCGCGAGAACGTCCTGCCCGAGATCATGACCTGGCACGAACTGGGCTCGGGCTCGCTCCGCGACTTCCAGGGCCACTACGACAACTACCGTTCCATCGAGCGGCAGTTGGGCATCGAGCCACTCACCGTCAACATCGACGAGTACGCCAACCGCCGTGACCTCTCCGTCCCCGGCCAACTCGTCCAGTGGGTCTCGATGTTCGAGCGGAACAAGGTGTACGCCAACCAGGCCTACTGGGACGCGGCGGGCAACATGGACGGCAACGTCGTCCGCTCCAACATCCCCAACGGCGGCTGGTGGTTCTTCCGTTGGTACGCGGGCCTGACCGGCAACACGGTGAAGGTCACCCCGCCGCAGGCGAACACCATCGACACCCTCCAGGGCCTCGCCTCCCTCGACACCTCCCGCCGCCAGGCCCAGGTCCTGCTGGGCGGCTCGGCCGCCGACACGGACGTCGTGGTCCGCAAGGTGCCCCGGTCGCTCTTCGGCCGTACGGTCACCGCGACCGTCGCCGAGGCCGCCTGGTCCGGCTACGAGGGGCAGCACGCCGCCCCGCGCGTCCTGTCCCGTACGAAGGTGAGGATCGCGGACGACGGCACGGTGACCGTCCCGCTGCGGGGGCTGCACAAGATGTCGGCCTACCGCGTCGTCCTCACCCCCGGCGGCACGGGCACCCCGACCACCCCGTCCGTCCCCTGGACCGCCTCCCACGAGGCCGAGGACGCCGCCATCACCGACGGCAAGGTCTACACCCAGGGCACCGTGAGCAACGCCAACGGCTACGCGGCCTCCGGCACCAAGGACGTCGGCTCCCTCAACCAGCCCGGCAGCAAGGTCGACTTCACGGTGACGGTCCCGAACGACGGTACATACGACCTGGCGATCCTGTACGGCAACCAGTCCGGGACCCCGGCCACCCAGCAACTGACCATCGACGGCGGCGACCCGGTCACCGTCACCTACCCCTCCACCGAGAACTGGACCTACCGCGCGAAGAAGGACGTCACGGTCCAACTCTCGGCAGGCGACCACCGGTTGACCCTCGCCAAGGGCGCCACCGAGGTCACCCTCGACCGGATCGACCTCACCGCCCGGACCGCCGACCCCGCCGCCTCCTACGAGGCCACCCTCGCCGACATCGGCGGCAAGCCGTCGTACGACTACTCCTCCTCGGCCGGGGTCGGCACCGGCGCCCTCCTGCTGCGCTCCGGCGACAAGGCGGTCTTCGACGTGTACGCCCCGCGCGACGGCTACTACCGGGTGGTGCCCCGGGCGTCGGCGCCGGTGAAGCTCGCCCTGCACGGGCAGTCGGTGGCGGCGGTGCCCGACCGGCCGCTGCGGCTGTACCTCGTCGCGGGCAACAACCGGATCACCGCGACCGCCAAGCACACCGCCGTCCGCGCCCTCGACGTCACCGGCGCGGGCTCCACCACCGGCGCCCTCGCGTACGAGGGCGCCGAGGCCACCCTCGCGGGCGGGGCCAAGCTCGTCGACTCCCCGTACGCCTCGGCCGGTTCGTACATCGGCTGGCTCGGCAACAGCGCGGACAGCACCGCCGAGTTCACGGTGAACGCCCCCGCCTCGGGCCGCTACGTCCTCGTCGTGCACTACGCGCACAACGACCGCCGCGACAACGGCCACGCCTACAACACCGACATCATGTCCCGCACGGCGGACATCACGGTCGGGGACGGCGACCCGCGCACGGTCACCTTCAAGAACACCTGGGGCTGGGACGACTACTGGACCGTGGGCGTCCCCGTCGACCTGAGGAAGGGCGCCAACAAGGTGACCTTCGGCAACGCGGGCGCCTGGGCCCCGAACATCGACCGGATCGAGGTGGGCCGGGTCGTCGGCTAGTACTGCAACCGCATCTGGCGTGACGGATGGTCGGCGGTCTCGTTGGTATGACTGTGTGCTGATGCGCTGACGGTTGAGCAGGTCGAGTCGTGGTCCGAGGGGGTGGCCGGGCTCCATGCCCGGTTCGCCCACCGTTTCGGCAGGTCGGAGCCCCGCGAGCGGGCGCTGGACTACCTGAACGGACTCGTCGCGCCGCTGGAGAAGAAGAACGGGTGGACGCTGTCCGAGCAGGTCGGGCAGCTCCGCCCGGACGGCGTCCAGCGCCTGCTCAACCACTCCGACTGGGACGAGAACGCGGTCCGCGACGATGTGCGCGACTTCGTCGTGGAGACCATCGGAGCCAAGAACGCGGTCCTGATCTGCGACGACACCGGTTTCCTGAAGAAGGGCACCAAGTCCGCCGGAGTCCAGCGGCAGTACACAGGTACCGCCGGCCGCACGGAGAACTGCCAGATCGGGACCTTCCTGGCCTACGCCTCCGCCAGGGGGCGGGCATTGATCGACCGTGAGCTCTACATCCCCGTTTCCTGGACGGATGACCGTGAGCGCTGCCGCGCAGCCGGGATCGACGACGAGATCCCCTTCGCGACCAAGAATGAGCACTGCAAGTGGATGCTGCAACGTGCCGTCGACGCAGGCATCCCGTTCGCGTGGGTCACCGCTGACGAGGCATACGGGCAGGTCAAGCACCTGCGGGTATGGCTGGAGGAACGCAGGATCGCGCACGTACTGGCCACCAAGGTCAACGACACCGTGACCACGGCGGACGGCGGCGACGCCAGGGTGGACCAGTTGGTCGCCGCCCTGCCCAGGCAAGCGTGGAAGCGGGTTTCCGGGGGCCAGGGCGCGCACGGCGAACGGATCTACGACTGGGCCCGCGTCGCCATCCGCCCGTACTGGGAGAACGGCTTCGGGCACTGGGTTCTGGCCCGCCGCAGCATCAGCGACCCCACCGAGATCGCCTACTACGTCTGCTACGGATCGGTGGCCTCCCGGCTGAAAGACCTGGTCAAGGTAGCCGCCGCGAGGTGGGCGGTGGAGGAGTGCTTCCAGACCGCCAAGGGCGAGTGCGGCCTGGACCACTACCAGGTGAGGCTCTACCGGGCCTGGTACCGCCACATCACCCTGGCCATGGCCGCCCTCGCCTACCTGACCGCCGTCCGCGCCGCAGAAGCCGCAAAAGGGGCGGAGCGGACGACGAGCAAGACCTCATACCCCTCAGCGTCCCGGAGATCCGCCGACTGATCGGCCACATCATCGTCACGCCCCGCCACCACAGCAACGACCATCATCTGCACTGGTCACGCTTCCGACGACGCAGCCAGGCCCGTGCCCGCCGCTCCCACTACAAACGCCGAGGCCACAACCCGCAGATGCGGTTGCAGTACTAGGACCCACGCGCACAGGAACGCGGGAGACCTCGCCACCCACGGCCGGGGTCTCCCGCGTGCCAGGTGCCGTCAGGCCCGGTCGACCTCGGCCCGCAGCGCGTTGTACTCCGCGAACGCGGACTCGACGTCGGCGGGGGTGAGGCCGTAGCGGGCCAGGTCGTAGCGGTGCGGCCGGCTGCCCTTGGCGCGGGTCGCGGCCTCCGGGAGCCGGGCGGCGTCGGCCTCGGTCCAGCGGGCGCCGACCGCGTCGTACAGCTTCGGGGCGCCCGCGGCCGGGTCGGAGCCCAGCGCGGAGAACGGCAGGTCCACCAGCGCCTCGCGGGGGACGGCGGCACGGGCGGCGAGACCCCGCCGGACCGACCGGCTCAGCAGGTCGAGCCAGGTGGCGCCGAGCCCGTGCGGGTCGACCTCGCGCCGGGAGGTGACCATGCCGACCTCGACCAGACTGCAGAAGGACGCCACGGCGGCGGCCGGGTCGCGGTGCGTCCACACGAGCGTGGCGTCGGGGAACACCTTGATCAGCGCGTCCAGATTCCCCGTGTGGAAGGGGGACTTGAGAATCCAGCGGCGGCGCGGACGGCCGTACTGGAGGACCTGGAACGCCCGCTTGAGATGCCGGTAGTCCGGCACGGCATCGCGCTCGAAGTGCCAGGCGTGGTAGGCGGGTATGCGGGCCTGGGACAGCGGCACCAGGGCGTGCGGCAGGAGGAATGTGCACTCCTCCGGGCCCTCGGCGGTCATCGGATGGATGTCGCGGAAGCGCGGGCTGAGCAGATGGGCGGCGTCGAGGACGCGGCGCGCGGTGGTGATCCGCTTCTGCCGTTCGCCGGGCGTGGGTTCGAGGCCGGGTGCCAGCAACTCCCAGAGCAGCGGGCAGCGGTGGTCGTCCGAGAGGGAGAGCACACCGTGGGTGAGGGTGCTCGCGGTGCGCGGCAGACCGACCACGAACACCGGCTTCTCGACGGGCTCTTCCGCGATGGCCGGGTTCTCGGCGATCAGCCGCCGGATCCGGGCCCGGTTGGTGAGGTGTCTGCGGACGTGGGACTGCGCGGACTGCCAGCCGACCGGGCTGAGTTCCTCGTCCTTCGCCCACTCCCGCAGCAGGAACCGGAAGCCCTCGACGAACTCCGCGTCCCCGCTCCCCACCCGCTCCCCGGCGCCCTCCCCGATCCCCTCTCCGCTCCCGTCCCCGCTCCCGTCCCCGCCCTCCCGCGCGGCCTTGGCGGCGATCCGGTCGAACACCCGGTCGGGGTCCCGGCGGGAGCCGAGCGTCGGCCGGAGTAACAGATTGGCCAGCTTGAGGGGGACGGGAGCGGAGGACATCGGGGTTCCCTTCGGCGCGGTCCGGTACCGGCGGTGGAGCCCCGGCCCTCCGGATTCGCCGGAGCGGGGGCGCCGCCCGGTCCGGACGCACCGCCGTCGATCATCCTGCCGCGCGCGCCACCTGGGCCGTCCCCGGGGGTGCGGTCGTCGCCCCGGCCCCCGTCCCTGCACCCGTTCCTGCCCCCGCCCCGTCGCCGTACCGGGCCCGCAGTTCCGACAGCACCCCGGACACCGCCGCCGTGAGCGGCACCGCGAGGAGCATGCCGAGGATGCCGGCGATGGAGGCGCCCGCCGTGAGCGCCAGCAGGATCGCCGCCGGGTGCATCTGCACGGTCCGGCTGTGGATCATCGGCTGGAGCACGTTCCCTTCGAGGATCTGCACCGCGAAGACGACGCCGACCGCCCAGAGCGCCGTCACCAGACCGCGGTCCGCGAACGCGACGAGGATCGCCACGGCGCCCGACAGGAACGCGCCCAGATACGGGATGTACGCGCCGACGAACACCAGCGCGCCGAGACCGATCGCGCCCGGTACCTGCAGTATCAGCAGACCGATGGCGATACAGGCACCGTCGATGAAGGCGATCAGCGTCGTCCCCCGCATATAGCCCTCGATGGCCCGGAACGCGCGCCGGGCCATCACCTCCAGGGTGTCGCCGCTGCCGCGCGGCGCGAGCGAGTGCAGGGACGCGACCGCCTTGTCGGAGTCCCGCAGGAAGAAGAACATCAGCAGCATCGCCAGGATCGCCATCGCGACGAACTCGCTGACCGCGCTGACCCCGGTGAGCACCCCGGAGGCCGCGGTGCCGCCGAACTTCGACATCAGCTCCTTGGCGTTCTTCGCGAGATCGTCCAGCGAGGTCCCCGCGAACCCGAACTCCTCACTGAGCGACTTCGCCGCGTCCCGCAGCGAGGAGATGATCTGATCCCCGGTGTCGATCAGCGCGGCCACCACGATGTACGCGGCCCCGCCCATCACCACGATCACGGCCGCGCAGGTCAGCCCGGCGGCGAGCGACCTGTTGAACCGCATCGCCACCAGCCGCCGGTAGAGCGGGCCCAGCAACGCCGTACCGAGCAGCGCGATCAGCACCGGGGTGACCGCCGTCTGGAACGTCACACAGATCCACACGCCGACATAGACGACACCCGTCACCAGCAGCGTCAGCGCGCTCCACACGGCGATGTGCCGCGCGGGCCCCGGCAGGAAACCCCGGGGCGCGACCGGCGCCGACGGCACCACCGCCCTCGGCGTCTCCACGTACCCACCGGTGCTCCGTATCGTCGTACGCGTCCGATGCACCCGCCTGCGCGGGGGCCCGCCCCGGCCGCCCTGCCGTCCCCCGCGAGAGTCTCCCGTACGGCTGTTCATCCTCTGTCATCTCCACTCACTCAGAGGTCGCGCACACCCCTGAGGATCATGGGATGGCCGTGGCGCCATAGCGTAGACCCGGCCGGCGAACGGCCGTCCGGCCGGTCCGCCCGGTGGTCCTACCGCTGCGAGGTGGTCTCCCGCACCCACGGCAGCAGCAACCGCTCCGCCACCACCAGCACATAGAACAGCGCCACGCTCATCACGCCCAGCAGCGCGACCGCCGCGAAGGCCAGCGCGGTGTCCGAGTTGGCGCCGGACTGCACGATGACGAAGCCGAGCCCCTCGTCGCCCGCGCTGAACTCCCCGATCACCGTGCCCACGGCTGCCAGCGGCATCGCCACCTTCAGCCCGACGAAGATCTGCGGGAGCGCGCCGGGGAACCGGAACCGCAGGAACGTCCGCGTCCGGGATGTCCGCAACGACCGTGCCAGCTCGGCGAGTTGTGCGCCGGCCCCGCCGCGACGTCGCGATCCTCTTCCAGCGCCCGGCCCTGCTGCCCTGGCGGTCGGCCCTCGACAACGTCCTGCTGCCCATCGTCGTCCACGGCCGCCCCAAGCCCGAACACCGGGCGACCGCCTGCGAGTTGCTCGTCGAAGTCGGCCTGGACGCCCCCTTCCACACCCGCCTCCCGCACGAGCTGTCCGGCGGTATGCGGCAGCGCGTGGCCCTGTGCCGCTCCCTCATCCAGCGCCCCCGCGTGATGCTGATAGCCGAACAGCTGGCCGCCTACGCGGAGTTGGGCGTCACACGGATATACGTCCGCCTACGCGACCTGACGGACCTGCCCCACCTGGACCTCCTGATGACAGAGGTGGCCCCCCGACTCCCCTCCTCCTGACCACGTGCGGGCGCGCACCGCGCACCTACTCGGCGATCGGCAGGGAAACCCCGTCCCGCAGAAACACCGGGATCCTCTCCAAAGGCGCGTCCACGGTCACCGACCGACCACCCGCGTACGTCTCCCCGGTCCAGGCATCAGCCCAGGTCGCCCCCGCCGGCAGATAGGTCGTCCACCGATCGACCCCCGCCTCGAGCACCGGCGCCACCAACACATCCCGCCCGAACAGATATGCGTCGTCGACGCCCCACGCGGCCGTGTCCTCCGGGAACTCCAGGAACAGCGGTCGCATCACCGGCAGCCCCTCCTCATGGGCCTCCCGCATCACCCGCAGCACATACGGCTTCAACCGCTCCCGCAGCCGCAGATACGCCTCCAGGATCGCCCCGGCCTCCTCCCCGTACGACCACACCTCGTTCGGCCCCCCGGTCATGTCCGGCCCCAACGGCATCCCCGGATCCCGGAACCCGTGCAGCCGCATCAGCGGCGAGAACGCCCCGAACTGGAACCAGCGCACCATCACCTCGCGATACGCCGGATCGTCGGGGTCACCCCCGTGGAAGCCGCCGATGTCGGTGTTCCACCAGGGGATGCCGGACAGCGCCGTGTTGAGCCCCGCCGCGATCTGCCGCCGCAGGGTCGGGAAGTCCGTACCGATGTCACCGGACCACAGCGCGGCCCCCCACCGCTGACTGCCCGCCCACGCCGAACGGTTGAGGGAGACGATCTCCTCCTGCCCGGCCGCCCGCAGCCCCTCGTAGAAGGTCCGCGCGCTCTCGGCCGGATAGATGTTGCCGACCTCCAGACCGGGCCCCGCCCAGTAGCGCAGATTCTCCTGGAAGCCCGGCTTCAGCTCCGGCTCACAGGCGTCCAGCCAGAACGCGTCGATGCCGTACGGCTCCAGGTAGTTCTCCTTGACCCGCGCCCACACGAACTCCCGCGCCCCGGGGTTCGTCGCGTCGTAGAACGCCACCTGGACCGTCGACGCGACCCCCTTGTCCGGCCAGTCGGCGTGCGCCATCGGGCCGTACTGCGTGCCGATGAAGTAGCCGCGCTGTTCCATCACCGGGTGGTTCTCGCTCAGCGGCGACACCGACGGCCACACGGACACCACCAGCTTGATGCCGAGCTCCGCCAACTCCCGGACCATGGCGGCAGGATCGGGCCACTCGTCGAGATCGAACTTCCACTCACCGAGGTGCGTCCAGTGGAAGAAGTCGCACACGATGACATCGATGGGCAGGCCGCGCCGCTTGTACTCCCGTGCCACGGCGAGGAGTTCGTCCTGGGTGCGATAGCGCAGCTTGCACTGCCAGAACCCGGCCGCCCACTCCGGCAGCATCGGCGTACGGCCCGTCGCCGCGCTGTAGCGGCGCTGCGCGTCGGCCGGATCTCCCGCGGTGATCCAGTAGTCGATCTGCCGGGCCGAGTCCGCGACCCACCGGGTGCCGTTCCCGGCCAGCTCGACCCGCCCGATCGCCGGGTTGTTCCACAGCAGGGTGTAGCCCCGGCTGGAGGTGAGCACCGGGATGCCGACCTCGGCGTTGCGCTGCACCAGGTCCAGCACCAGGCCCTTCTGGTCGAACCGCCCGTGCTGGTGCTGCCCGAGGCCGTACAGCTTCTCGTCCTCGTACGCGGCGAACCGCTGCTCCAGGCGGTGGTGGCCGTTGCCGACGGCGGTGTAGAGGCGCGAGCCCGGCCACCAGAAGTGCGCGCGCTCCTCCGCCAGCAGCTCGCTTCCGTCGGCTGTACGGCTGTAGCGGATCAGGCCCTCGGCGTTCACCTCGACGGTCAGCGCGCCGACGGTCAGCCGGCCCTGCCCGTCCTCGATCTTGACGCTGCTCTCGGTGGACTCCGCCTCGTCGAGCAGGGCGCCCGGGAGCCCGTCGAGGACCGGGCCGCCGAGGCGGGCGCGGACCCGGACCGCGTCCGGGCCCCAGGGCTCGATCCGCAGGGTCTCCTGGCGTCCGCTCCACTCCAGGGCGCCGTCCCGCTCACGGAACGTGCCGACGGTGGGGGAGGACTGGGCGAGGCTGACCGCACCCGACGGGGTCCGGTTCTCGGCAGGCTGATTCACGAGAGTCTCCTGGGAGGGAGGGGTGAAGGACATCAGGAGCGGGAAGCCGCGGTACGGCGGCTTCCGTACAGCGCCGATCGATCCGTACCGCGTCGGCCGATCCGTGCAGCGCCGGCCGATGGGCGACGCCTCGCGTACGGCGTCGGCGGCTCAACCGGCCGTGGACAGCGGCCCCGTGCTCGCGCGGACCGTCAACTCGGGGGCCAGCAGCACCACTTCGTCGGTGTCCCGGCCCTCCAGCTTGGCGACCAGCTGTTCCACGGCCCGGCGGCCCATCTCCTGGGCGGGGATCGCCACCGACGTCAGCCGCACCGAGGCCTGCACGGCGACCTGGTCCGGGCAGACCGCGATCACCGAGACGTCCTCCGGCACCGCGCGCCCCTGCTGCCGCAACAGCGCGAGCAGCGGCTCCACCGCGGACTCGTTCTGCACGACGATGCCCGTGGTGCCCGGCCGTTCGTCGAAGATCCGGGCCAGCGTCGCGGCCATCGCGTCATAGCCGCCCTCACAGGGGCGGTGCAGCACGCGCAGGCCCAACTCCCGTGCCCGGGACCGCAGTCCGTCGAGGGTGCGTTCGGCGAAACCGGTGTGCCGTTCGTACACCGCGGGCGCCTCGCCGACGACGGCGATGTCACGGTGGCCGAGCATCGCCAGATGCTCCACGCACAGCGCGCCCGTCGCCCCGAAATCGAGATCGACGCAGGTCAGGCCGCTGGTGTCGGCCGGCAGTCCGATCAGTACCGACGGCTGGTCGGTGCCGCGCAGCAGCGGCAGCCGCTCGTCGTCCAGCTCCACGTCCATCAGGATCATCGCGTCGGCGAGCCCGCTGCCGGTGACCCGGCGCACCGCGTCCGGGCCCTCCTCACCGGTGAGCAGCAGCACGTCGTAGCCGTACGTCCGGGCCGTGGTGGCCACCGCGATGGCGATCTCCATCATCACCGGGACGTACATGTCGGTGCGCAGCGGGACCATCAGGGCGACGATGTTCGACCTGCTGCTCGCCAGGGCGCGGGCCCCCGCGTTCGGGTGGTAGCCGAGCTCCTGGATGCTCCGCTCGACCCGCTGCCGGGTGCCCGCGGAGATGGACCGCTTGCCGCTGAGGACATAGCTCACCGTGCTCGCCGAGACTCCGGCGTGCGAGGCGACCTCGGCGAGGGTGACCATCCAGCTCTCCAAGCGTGTTTAAGCGCTTCGACAGCGCGCTGTCTCTGAACAAGGGCGAGTGAGGGTGGCTCGACAGTAGCTCGGCGCTGAGTGGGTGTCCATAGGTTGTCGAAGCGCTTCGATTATTCGCCGGGCGCCCAGGGAGGAAGGGGTGGGGGGAGTCTCAGCTTAGAACCGGACGGCAACCTTCGTACTCCCCGGCGGCGACCAGCACCCGTAACGCACCGCCCCCGGAAGGAACCCCCATGCAGCACCGCCGCCCCCGCCTCACCCGTACCGCCAAGATCGGCGCGGCCGTTGGCACCGCGCTGGCGGTCGGGGCCTCCGTGACCGTGGCGATGGCGGGGGAGGAGGCCAAGAAGTGCACGGACTTCGACACGATCACGCTCGGTGAGTACTACGTGAACAACAACGTCTGGAACCGGGAGAAGGCCACCGGCACCCAGTGCGTCTGGGACAACTCCCGCTCGGGCTCCACCATCTCCTGGGGCACCGGCTACAGCCTCGCCAACAGCGGCACCGGCAAGGACTACGACGTGAAGTCCTACGCGAGCAGCGTCCTCGGCTGGCACTGGGGCTGGAAGACCGACAAGGCGGCGACCCGGCTGCCCATCAGGGTCGGCGACCGCAAGCCCGTACGGACCAGCTGGGAGTTCTCGGTCAGCTCGAACCCCGGCACCATGAACGTCGCCTACGACCTGTGGCTGCACTCCAAGAACACCGCCGACTGGCAGGACCAGCCCACCGACGAGGTCATGATCTGGCTCAACCGGCAGGGCGGCGCGGGCCCGCTCGGCAGCAAGTACGGCAGCGTCAGCCTCGGCGGCGCGATGTGGGACATCTACACCGGTGACATCGGCTGGAAGGTCTTCTCCTTCGTCCGCCGCGCCAACACCACCAAGGCGACCCTGAACCTCGACGACTTCACCCAGGCACTCGTCCGCCGCAAGCTGCTGGGCAACGACAAGTACGTCTCCGGCATCGAGGCGGGCACCGAGGTCTTCAAGGGCACCGGCCGGCTGGACACGAAGGCGTACTCGGTGAACATCGGCTGAGCACGGACGCGAGGGGTGGCGGGGTCACCCCGAATCGGGTACCAACGATCGAGTAGCACCCATCGGTAACCAATCAGGTACCCCTCCGGTACAGATCCCGATTCGCGGCGAGGTGAGCCTCATGTCCGCCCCACCCCTCAAGAAGCCCGTCGTCACAGAACGTGAGGCCCGCCAGGTGGCGGAGGCCGCCCGGGAGCAGGCCTGGCGCAAGCCCAGCTTCGCCAAGGAACTGTTCCTGGGCCGGTTCCGCCTCGACCTCATCCACCCCCACCCGCTCCCCACGGACGAGGCCGTCCGGCGCGGCGAGCAGTTCCTGACCAAGCTCCGCGCCTTCTGCGAGGCCAAGGTCGACGGCGCCCTGATCGAGCGCGAGGCCCGCATCCCCGACGAGGTCATCGACGGCCTCAAGGAACTCGGCGCCCTCGGCATGAAGATCGACCCCAAGTACGGCGGTCTCGGCCTCACCCAGGTGTACTACAACAAGGCGCTCGCCCTGGTCGGATCGGCGAGCCCGGCGATCGGCGTGCTGCTCTCGGCGCATCAGTCGATCGGCGTACCGCAGCCGCTGAAACTGTTCGGCACCCCCGAGCAGAAGGAGAAGTTCCTCCCGCGCTGCGCCCGCACCGACATCAGCGCCTTCCTCCTCACCGAGCCCGACGTCGGCTCGGACCCGGCCCGCCTCGCCACCAGCGCGGTGCCCGACGGCGACGACTACGTCCTCGACGGCGTGAAGCTGTGGACGACCAACGGCGTGGTCGCCGACCTCCTGGTCGTCATGGCACGCGTCCCCAAGTCCGAGGGCCACAAGGGCGGCATCACCGCCTTCGTCGTGGAGTCCGACTCGCCCGGCGTCACCGTCGAGAACCGCAACGCCTTCATGGGCCTGCGCGGCATCGAGAACGGCGTCACCCGCTTCCACCAGGTCCGGGTCCCCGCCGCGAACCGCATCGGCCCCGAGGGCGCGGGCCTGAAGATCGCCCTCACCACCCTCAACACCGGCCGGCTCTCCCTGCCCGCGTCCTGCGTGGCCGCCGGCAAGTGGTGCCTGAAGATCGCCCGTGAGTGGTCGGCGGCCCGTGAGCAGTGGGGCAAGCCGGTCGCGCACCACGAGGCGGTCGGCCAGAAGATCTCCTTCATCGCGGCGACCACCTTCGCCCTGGAAGCGGTCCTGGACCTCTCCTCCCAGATGGCCGACGAGGACCGCAACGACATCCGTATCGAGGGCGCCCTCGCGAAGCTGTTCGCCTCCGAGATGGGCTGGAAGATCGCCGACGAGCTGGTCCAGATCCGCGGCGGCCGGGGCTTCGAGACGGCCGACTCGCTCCGGGCACGCGGCGAACGGGCCGTCCCCGCCGAGCAGATCCTGCGCGACCTGCGCATCAACCGGATCTTCGAGGGCTCCACGGAGATCATGCACCTGCTGATCGCCCGCGAGGCCGTCGACGCCCACCTCACCGTGGCCGGCGACCTCATCGATCCGGACAAGTCCCTCTCCGACAAGGCGAAGGCGGGCGCGAACGCGGGTGTCTTCTACGCCAAGTGGCTGCCCAAGCTGGTCGCGGGCCCCGGGCAACTCCCGCGCACCTACGGCGAGTTCCACCCGACGGGCCACCCCGACCTGGCCGCGCACCTGCGCTACGTCGAGCGCAACGCCCGCAAGCTGGCCCGCTCCACGTTCTACGCCATGTCCCGCTGGCAGGGCCGGATGGAGACCAAGCAGGGCTTCCTGGGCCGGGTCGTCGACATCGGTGCCGAGCTCTTCGCGATGAGCGCGGCCGTCGTCCGCGCGGAGCTGCTCCGCACCACCACCGACCACGGCCGCGAGGCCTACCAACTGGCCGACACCTTCTGCCGCCAGTCCCGCATCCGCGTCGAGGAACTCTTCGGCCGCCTGTGGAGCAACACCGACGACATCGACCGCAAGGTGGTCAAGGGCGTCCTCGGCGGCGCCTACGAGTGGCTGGAGGAGGGCGTGATCGACCCCTCGGGCGAGGGCCCGTGGATCGCGGACGCGACCCCGGGCGCGAGCGAGAAGGAGAACGTCCACCGCCGCATCCGCTGACCGCCACAACTCCCCGCGCCCCAGCCGCTCCTGGGGGCGCGGGGAACTGCGCGACCAGCCACAACGGAGCCGCGGCCTACGAACGACCCACGCGCGCGGCGCCTAGCAGTACTTGTCGCTGGCGTCCCGCGTGGTCCAGGAGCAGGAGTCCACCTTCGTACCGTTCGCCTTCGTCAGCTTCGCGGTGTCACTGGTGTTGTTCCAGACGTACGCCTTGCGGTTCTGGTACTTGGTCGCGGACGTGTCCTTGCCCGACCCCGTACGCACCTTGATCGTCTTCTTCGCCCCGATCGACACGTTCAGGAACGTGTACTTGTGGTTGTCGAGGTCCTTCAGCACCCACCCCTTCAGCGAGACCGCCTTCGACCCCGTGTTCTTGATCTGCACCCACTCGCCGTTGTACTGCGCGTTCGTCCGGGTGTCCTTGCCGGGACTGTCGAAGTACACGCGGTGGATGACCACACCCCCCGCGGCCTCCGCCGGGCTGCTGAGCAGCGTCCCGGTCAGGGCGACGGCTCCGGCGAGCGCGGGCAGGGCAGCGCGTACGCGCTTGTGCATGGATCCCCCCAGGGTCCTCGTTCACGATCGGTTGATCCGAAAATCGGATCAACAAGGGAAAAGTCATATCACCCCACCTTCACGCGTGCTTCACAAACGGAGAAACAGTCCCGTCGGCCACAGACGGCGCGAAGCGGGACATCGGTGGGACATCGGGGGACTCGCGGTCCTGCCGGACACCGGATGCGGCCACAATGGAGGGATGAGCGACAGTCCAGCCCCTCTCGCCGATCCGCATCTCGTCTTCGACCCGGTCGACGGCGTACGGGACACCGTGATCCTCGGATCGACCGGCTCGATCGGCACCCAGGCCATCGACCTCGTCCTGCGCAACCCGGACCGTTTCCGCGTCACCGGGCTCTCCGCCGCCGGAGGGCGGGTGGACCTGCTGGCCGAGCAGGCCCACCGGCTGCGCGTACGGACCGTCGCCGTCGCCCGCGAGGATGTCGTACCGGCCCTGCGCGAGGCCCTGACCAGTGCCTACGGCGCGGGGGAGGCCCTGCCCGAGATCCTCGCCGGACCGGACGCCGCCACCCGCCTCGCCGCCTCCGACTGCCACACCGTGCTGAACGGCATCACCGGCTCCATCGGCCTCGCCCCGACCCTCGCCGCCCTGGAGGCGGGCCGCACCCTCGCGCTCGCCAACAAGGAGTCGCTCATCGTCGGCGGCCCGCTGGTGAAGGCGGTGGCCAAGCCCGGCCAGATCATCCCGGTCGACTCCGAGCACGCCGCCCTCTTCCAGGCCCTCGCCTCCGGCACCCGGGCCGATGTGCGCAAGCTGGTCGTCACCGCCTCCGGGGGCCCGTTCCGCGGCCGTACGAAGGCGGAGCTGGCGGACGTGCAGCCGGCCGACGCCCTCGCGCACCCCACCTGGGCCATGGGCCCGGTCATCACCGTGAACTCCGCGACCCTCGTCAACAAGGGCCTGGAAGTCATCGAGGCGCACCTCCTCTACGACATTCCCTTCGACCGCATTGAGGTGGTCGTGCACCCGCAGTCGTATGTCCACTCGATGGTTGAGTTCACGGACGGATCGACGATGGCCCAGGCGACGCCCCCGGACATGCGCGGGCCCATCGCCATCGGCCTCGGCTGGCCGCAGCGCGTCCCCGACGCCGCGCCCGCCTTCGACTGGACCAAGGCGTCCACCTGGGAGTTCTTCCCCCTCGACGACGACGCGTTCCCGTCGGTCGGGCTCGCCCGGCACGTGGGACAGCTCGCGGGCACCGCGCCGGCGGTGTTCAATGCGGCGAACGAGGAGTGCGTCGACGCGTTCCTGAACGGCGGTCTCCCCTTCAACGCGATCATGGAGACGGTCACCCGGGTCGTCGAGGAGCACGGCACCCCCGGAACGGGAACTTCCCTGACCGTGGCGGACGTACTCGAAGCGGAGACCTGGGCGCGCGCCAGGGCCCGCGAACTGACCACCTCGACCACCTCGACCACTTCCATCACCTCGACCACCTCGACCGGCAAACCCACCGAGCGGACGACCGCGGAGGCCCGTGCATGACCACCCTGATGTTCATCCTCGGCATAGTGGTCTTCGTGATCGGCCTGGCGTTCTCGATCGCGTGGCACGAGCTGGGCCACTTCTCCACCGCCAAGCTCTTCGGTGTCCGCGTGCCCCAGTTCATGGTGGGCTTCGGCCCGACCATCTGGTCGAAGAAGAAGGGCGAGACCGAGTACGGCGTCAAGGCGATCCCGCTCGGCGGCTACATCCGCATGATCGGCATGATCCCGCCCGGCGAGGACGGCAGGATCGAATCCCGTTCGACGTCCCCGTGGCGCGTGATGATCGAGGACGCCCGCGCGGCCTCCTTCGAGGAGCTCCAGCCCGGCGACGAGAAGCGCCTCTTCTACACGCGCAAGCCGTGGAAGCGCGTCATCGTGATGTTCGCCGGACCCTTCATGAACCTGATCCTGGCCGTCGTGATCTTCCTCGGCGTGATGATGACCTTCGGCGCCCAGACCTCGACGACCACGGTCAGCAAGGTCTCGGACTGCGTCATCTCCGCCAGTGAGAACCGCTCGAAGTGCAAGGACAGCGACAAGGAGGCCCCCGCCAAGGCGGCGGGCCTGAAGCCCGGCGACAAGATCGTCGCCTTCGACGGCACCCCCGTCGAGGACTGGTCCACCCTCCAGGCCGACATCCGCGACAACCCCGGCAAGCAGGTCACGCTCACCGTGGACCGCAAGGGCGAGCAGGTCGACCTGACCACCACCCTCATCAAGAACCAGGTCAGCCAGACCGACGGCCAGGGCGGATACGTCAAGGACAAGTACGTCTACGCCGGCTGGCTCGGCTTCACCCCCGCCTCCGACATCCTCCCGCTCTCCTTCGGCGACTCCGTCGACCGCATGGGCGACATGATGGAGAACGGCGTCGAGTCCCTGCTCTCCCTGCCCGCCAAGATCCCCGCCCTGTGGGACGCCACCTTCGGCGACGGCGAGCGCGAGGCCGACTCCCCGATGGGCGTGGTCGGCGCGGCCCGGGTCGGCGGCGAGATCTTCACCATGGACATCCCCGCCACCCAGCAGCTCGCCAGCTTCCTGATCCTGCTGGCCGGCTTCAACCTCTCCCTGTTCCTGTTCAACATGCTCCCGCTGCTCCCGCTCGACGGCGGCCACATCGCCGGCGCCCTGTGGGAGTCGCTCCGCCGGAACGCGGCCAAGCTGCTGCGCAGGCCCGACCCCGGCCCGTTCGACGTGGCGAAGCTGATGCCCGTCGCGTACGTGGTGGCCGGCATCTTCGTCTGCTTCACCCTCCTGGTGCTGATCGCGGACCTTGTGAACCCGGTGCGCATCTCCTAGACACCCGTGGTTCACGGCGGCCGGGCACACTCACCGGGTGGGCCCGGCCGACGGTGATGTGCTCGGGCCCCTGCCTGTGCCGTAATCTCGAAGCCTGGAGCCCGCCCGTCCCGGGAACCGATCCTGATCCACAACTTGGGGTTGCACAGCAGATGACTGCGATTTCTCTCGGCATGCCGTCCGTTCCGACCAAGCTCGCCGAGCGCCGGAAGAGCCGGCAGATCCAGGTCGGATCCGTGGCGGTCGGTGGAGACGCCCCGGTGTCGGTCCAGTCGATGACCACCACGCGTACGTCGGACATCGGCGCCACGCTCCAGCAGATCGCCGAACTGACGGCCTCCGGCTGCCAGATCGTCCGCGTCGCCTGCCCCACGCAGGACGACGCCGACGCCCTGGCGACCATCGCCCGCAAGTCGCAGATCCCGGTCATCGCCGACATCCACTTCCAGCCGAAGTACGTCTTCGCCGCGATCGAGGCCGGCTGCGCCGCCGTCCGCGTCAACCCGGGCAACATCAAGCAGTTCGA
Source organism: Streptomyces phaeolivaceus (assembly GCF_009184865.1). NCBI lineage: Bacteria > Bacillati > Actinomycetota > Actinomycetes > Kitasatosporales > Streptomycetaceae > Streptomyces > Streptomyces phaeolivaceus. Next base: position 7,778,962 of record NZ_CP045096.1, read on the forward strand.
CGACAAGGTCCGGGAGATCGCCCAGGCGGCGAACGACCACGGCACCCCGATCCGCATCGGCGTCAACGCCGGCTCCCTGGACCGCCGCCTCCTCCAGAAGTACGGCAAGGCCACCCCCGAGGCGCTCGTCGAGTCCGCGCTCTGGGAGGCCTCCCTCTTCGAGGAGCACGGCTTCCGCGACATCAAGATCTCGGTCAAGCACAACGACCCGGTCGTCATGGTCAACGCCTACCGCCAGCTCGCCGCCCAGTGCGACTACCCCCTCCACCTCGGCGTCACCGAGGCGGGCCCCGCCTTCCAGGGCACCATCAAGTCGGCCGTCGCCTTCGGCGCGCTGCTCGCCGAGGGCATCGGCGACACCATCCGCGTCTCCCTGTCGGCCCCGCCGGTCGAGGAGATCAAGGTCGGCAACCAGATCCTGGAGTCGCTGAACCTGAAGCCCCGCCGCCTCGAAATCGTCTCCTGCCCCTCCTGCGGTCGCGCCCAGGTCGACGTCTACAAGCTCGCCGAGGAAGTCACCGCCGGCCTCACCGGCATGGAGGTCCCCCTCCGCGTGGCCGTCATGGGCTGTGTGGTGAACGGCCCCGGCGAGGCCCGCGAGGCCGACCTCGGCGTCGCCTCCGGCAACGGCAAGGGCCAGATCTTCGTCAAGGGCGAGGTCATCAAGACCGTCCCCGAGTCCAAGATCGTCGAGACCCTCATCGAGGAAGCGATGAAGATCGCCGAACAGATGGAAGCGGACGGCGTCGCCTCGGGCGAACCGACGGTGGCGGTGGCGGGCTGAGACCTGGGTGTCCTGAGGATCGGCCCGCAGGGCCATCCTCAGGGGCGCGGGGAACTGCGCGACAAGCCACGACCCGCCCACGTACCCGCACCCGCCCACGCACAGGAGCCCCCGAGCTCTGAGGCGCCCCCGCCGAGCCCGGCAGGGTATCGTGCGGAGACCAGCGCAGACCCCAGGGTGAGGCCCCCGCACGTGTTGACCCAGACCACCACCAGGGTCCTCGAACCGAGTGACCTGGACGCCGCACTCGCCGTCCTGGACCGAGACCCCGTCGCGAACGCCTTCGTGACGTCCCGCGTCCAGGTCGCCGGCCTGGACCCCTGGCGGCTCGGCGGCGAGATGTGGGGCTGGTACGAGGACGGTGCCCTGACCTCCCTCTGCTACGCCGGCGCGAACCTCGTCCCCATCTGCGCCACCCCCCGCGCCGTGCGCGCCTTCGCCGACCGCGCCCGCCGGGCCGGCCGCCGCTGCTCCTCGGTCGTCGGCCCCGCCGAACCCACCGCCCAGCTGTGGCGCCTCCTCGAACCCAGCTGGGGCCCGGCCCGCGAGGTCCGCTCCCACCAGCCCCTCATGGTCACCGACCGGCTCCCCGACCCCGCCGAGGTCACCCCCGACCCGTACGTCCGCCGGATCCGCAAGGACGAGATGGACACGATCATGCCGGCGTGCGTCGCGATGTTCACCGAGGAGGTCGGCGTCTCCCCGATGGCCGGCGACGGCGGCCTCCTCTACCAGGCCCGGGTCGCCGAACTCGTCGGCTCCGGCCGTTCCTTCGCCCGCCTCGGCCCCGACGGCCGTGTCCTCTTCAAGGCCGAGATCGGCGCCGCGACCCCCCACGCCTGCCAGATCCAGGGCGTCTGGGTCGACCCCGAACACCGGGGCCGGGGCCTGGCCGCCCCCGGCATGGCAGCGGTCCTCCGCTACGCCCTCGCCGACGTCGCCCCCCTGGTCAGCCTCTACGTCAACGACTTCAACACGGCCGCGAGACGCACGTACCAGAGGGTGGGCTTCCAAGAGGTGGGCGCCTTCATGAGCGTCCTGTTCTGACGAGGGTCGACTGCGACAGAGTCGGGGTCGCGGGGCTGTATCGACATGCGGCTCCGCCGCGTGGGCGCGACCAGCCACATACAACCCGCCCCCCGCCCACAACCCGAACCCCCCTGTAGCATCCGCAACATGAGCCTCGTCATCGGCCCCTTGGACCTCTCCACCCACGTAGACGAGGCCCTAGCCGTCCAAGCCATCGCCTTCGGACTAGCCCCCGACGAGGTAGCGGTCCGCCGCCAGATCGTCCTCCGCCACATGACGTACCCGGGAGCCCGCGCACTGGGAGCCACGGCCGGAGGCCACCTCGTCGGCTTCGTCTACGGCATGCCCAACGACCGCACCCACTGGTGGTCCACCGTCGTCGAGCCCTACCTCCGCGCCCTCGGCCACGACCACTGGCTGGACGACTCCTTCGTGATCACCGAACTGCACGTCCACCCCCACCACCAGAACCACGGCGTCGGCCGCGCCCTGATCACCTCCATCACGGACAGCGCGACCGAACCCCGCTCGATCCTCTCCGCGATCGACGTCGAGAGCCCGGCCCGCGGCCTCTACCGCTCCCTCGGCTACACCGACCTCGCCCGCCGCGTCGTCTTCCCCAGCGCCCCCAAGCCGTATGCCGTGATGGGCGCCCCCCTGCCCCTGCGCCGCGGATAGCCGCCGTACCACCCCACCGCCACCACCGGATTTCCACGGGCACCCACCCCCCGGCTAACCTCCTGCCATCACCCAACCCGGCAGGAGTACGACAACCATGGCGAACGCACCGGTCCAGCGCATGTCCCAGTTGATGGCGAAGACGCTGCGCGACGACCCGGCGGACGCCGAGGTGCTCAGCCACAAGCTCCTCGTCCGCGCCGGTTACGTCCGCCGTACCGCGGCCGGCGTGTGGACCTGGCTGCCGCTCGGCAAGAAGGTCCTCGCCAACGTGGAGCGCGTCGTCCGCGAGGAGATGGACGCGATCGGCGCCCAGGAGGTGCTGCTCCCCGCGCTGCTGCCGAAGGAGCCGTACGAGGCGACGGGCCGCTGGGACGAGTACGGCCCGGAGCTGTTCCGCCTCAAGGACCGCAAGGGCGGCGACTACCTCCTCGGCCCCACCCACGAGGAGATCTTCACGCTGATCGTGAAGGACCAGGCGTCCTCCTACAAGGACCTGCCGGTGATCCTCTACCAGATCCAGACCAAGTTCCGTGACGAGGCCCGCCCCCGCGCCGGCATCCTGCGCGGCCGTGAGTTCCTGATGAAGGACTCGTACTCCTTCGACACCGAGGACGAGGGCCTCGCCCAGTCGTACGCGCTGCACCGCCAGGCCTACCAGAAGGTGTTCGAGCGTCTGGGCCTCGACTACCGCATCTGCGCGGCGACGGCGGGCGCGATGGGCGGCTCCAAGTCGGAGGAGTTCCTCGCCCCGGCCGGCGCCGGCGAGGACACCTTCGCGGACTGCCCGGCATGCGACTTCGCGGCCAACACCGAGGCGATCACCTTCGAGCTGAAGCCGGTGGACGCCGACGGCGTGCCCGTCCTCGAAGAGATCCCGACGCCCGACACCCCCACCATCGAGACCCTCGCCGCCCACCTCGGCGTCCAGGCCTCCGCCACCCTCAAGAACCTCCTCGTCAAGGTCGACGGCGAGATCGTCGCCGTCGGCGTCCCCGGCGACCGCGAGGTCGACATGGGCAAGGTCGAGGCGCACTTCGCCCCGGCCGTCGTCGAGATGGTGACCGAGGCGGACTTCGCGGGCCGCCCCGACCTGGTCCGCGGCTATGTCGGCCCGCAGGGCCTCGGCGAGAAGGTCACCTACATCGCCGACCCGCGCGTCGCGCCGGGCACCGCCTGGATCACGGGCGCCAACAAGCCCGGCACGCACGCCAGGAACGTCGTCGCGGGCCGTGACTTCGAGGTCGGCGAGTACGTCGACGTCGTGGTCGTCCAGGAGGGCGACCCCTGCCCCAACTGCGGCACCGGCCTCAAACTCGACCGCGCCATCGAGATCGGCCACATCTTCCAGCTCGGCCGCAAGTACGCCGACGCCCTCAAGCTCGACGTCCTCGGCCGACACGGCAAGCCGGTCCGCGTCACCATGGGCTCCTACGGCATCGGTGTCTCCCGCGCGGTCGCGGCCCTCGCCGAGCAGTCCGCCGACGACAAGGGCCTGTGCTGGCCCGCCGAGGTCGCCCCGGCCGACGTCCACGTCGTCGCCGCGGGCAAGGCCCTCCAGACCGAACTGGCCCTCGACGTCTCCGAGAAGCTGCGGGCCGCCGGCCTCCGTGTCCTCGTCGACGACCGTGCCGGTGTCTCCCCGGGCGTGAAGTTCACCGACTCCGAGCTGATCGGCGTACCGAAGATCCTGGTCGCCGGCCGCCGTTCCGCCGAGGGCGTCCTGGAGCTGAAGGACCGCCGTACCGGTGAGCGCGAGGAGCTGACGGTGGACGAGGCGATCGCCCGCCTGACTCTTTAAGCGACCTCTCAGAGAGTTCTGGTGAGGCGTATGGCCGCCTCACCGGAATCTCTCAGACCGTTCCCCGACCGTAGTGCGTGACAGGACGTCACTACGGAGGGGAACGGTCATGAGGACCAGGGAACGAGGGGCGGTCGCGGGCATCCGCAGAGGTGCCCGCGCCGCACGGCGGCCACCGCGGCGGCGGTGACGCTCGCGGCGGCGGCCGGGATGTTCGCGCTGATCGGCACGATGCAGGCGGACGCGGACACCTCCGCGAGCGGCAGCGGTACGACTTCGACGTCGTCGAGCACGAACGACGACACCTCGTCGAGCGACGACACCGGCAGCACCACGGACTCGTCCTCCTCCTCGGACTCCTCCACGTCCACGGACAGCTCGGCGGACTCCTCCACCGACTCCTCCGACTCGTCCCCGGACCTCCAGTCCTCCTCCGACGGCATGACGTCCTCCACGGGCGACGACTCTGCGGACTCGACCTCGGGGGCGTCGTGATAACCGTGTCCACGATGACCCCGAGCCCCACGGCCGCCACCGACTGGCGGGCCCTCGGCACGAGCGTCCGCCTGGTCCTCTTCACCGTCGTCGTCCTCCTCGGCATCGCCGTACGACTCCGCGCCCGCGTCCCCGGTCTGCCGCGCTTCGGCACGGTCTCCCTCCACCGCGCCCTCTCCCTCTCCGCGACCGCGTTCCTGGTCCTGCACATCGCGACCGCCGTGGTCGACGACTATGTGAACATCACCGTCGTCGACACTGTCGTCCCGTTCGTCTCCGACTGCCAGCCCCTCTGGCTCGGCCTCGGCACGGTCGTCCTCGACCTGATGCTCGCCGTCCTGATCACCAGCCTGCTGCGGGCCCGCATCGGCCACCGCACCTGGCGGACCGTGCACCGGCTGGCGTACGCGTCCTGGCCGTTCGCCCTGGTCCACGGCATCGGCATCGGCACGGACAACGGCACCTCCTGGATGACCTGGCTCACCGTCGCCTGCGTCGCCACCGTGCTCGCCGCGTTCGCCCCGCGCACCGCCCACGCCCTGCGGGACGCCCGCCGCCACCCCCGCCACCCTGCTCCGCACGGTCGAAGGAGCCCGCCCGTGACCACCACCACCGCCCCCGCCACCCCGACCCTCGACGTCGACTGGACCGCCTGCCAGGCCCACGGCCTCTGCGCGGGACTCCTCCCGGACCACATGCGGTTGGACGAGTGGGGCTACCCGATCGTCGCGAAGGGCCCGATACCGAGAGCGGCCCTGAAACGAGCGAAGCGAGCAGCGGCCGACTGCCCGGTGCTTGCCTTGAAACTGAGGTCCGACTGAGGGGCGCGGGGCTGTTTCGATATGCGGCTCCGCCGCGTGGGCGCGACCAGCCACCGACGGCCGTCACCGTCCGACCGCTCCGAACCGAATCAGCCCGTCATCCGATCAGGTCAAAGCCATCCAGCGAACTCCAACAACAACTCCCCGTCCCGAGGCCGTCCCACCCGCCGAGCCCGAACCCCCGACTCCACCGCCCGGAACAACGTCCACCCCCGCAACCGCTCCTGATCCACGTCCAGCGACTCGGCCAGCTTCTTCACCCGCCGCCGAGTGATCGCCGCCCCCGACGGCGACGCGATCAGGTCCTCCACCCGGTCCCGCACCAGACGGGCCAGATCGAACGCGCACTCACCCACCACCGGATCCGGCCCCACCGCCAGCCACGGCAACCGCTCCCCGGCCAGCACCTTGCTCTGCCGGAACGTCCCGTGCAGCAACCGCTCCTCGGGCACGGAGTCCACCAGCTCCGCACGCACCCCGAGAGCCGCGTCGACCAGCCCCCGCACCTCGGAGTCCTCCTCGGCGCCCGCCCGGAGGGCCTCCGCCTGCCGCCCCGTCCGCTCGGCCACCGTCTCGAAGAAATGCGCCTCCGGCGGCTCGACCCACAGCCGCCGCAGGGTCGCCGCGGCCTCCAGCAGCGCCTTCGCCTCCGGCAGCGACCGCACCGACAGATCCGGGTGCAGCCGCTCCAGCAGCAGTACGCCGTGACTGTCCCCGGGGTTGAGCATCCGCACCGCACCCCGCCCGTCCCAGTGCGCGAGGGCCGCCCGCTCGGCCTCCGGCCGGGCCCGCCCGGGCGCCAGCTTCAGCACGGCGGGGGTGTCGTCGATCATCCGCACCAGGAGCACAAGACTGCTGCGGCCACCGGGTGCCTGCACCCGCTCCACTGTCAACTCGCGTAGATCCACGGCCTGTTGAAGCAGCTCGGGGAGGGATTCCAGCCAGCCGCCGATCCCGTCACCACCCTCCGGCCGCCGGGTCTCGGCGAGTGCCCGCACCAGCCGCTGCGGCGGTTCGAAGTCCTCGAAAGCCATGCGAGCCATGTGCGAGTGGTTCCCTTCGGGCCGTGATCAGGTGTGCGGTGTCGCCGACGGACCGGCGGCGGCCGTCCGCTCGGCGAGACCAGGGAAGGCTACGCTTCCGCCCCGCCACCGCACCGCCCGCACCGCCGCTTCCCGCAGCGCCTCGGCCGCCGCGGCCCGCCGGTCGCCCTCGGACGCCCGGACCAGATCCGAGTACACACCGGCCACCCGCTCCTCCAGCTCGGCGGCGAGCCGCACGGCGGAGTCGGAATCGGACACCTGGAAGGGCAGCGTGTACCCGGCCGCCGCCGCGGCGGGCTCACCGCCGAGATCCCGCACGGCCCGGCTGAGCCCGTCCCGGCGGGCCCGGTGCGCGTCGTACGCCTGCCGGGCCTCGCTCCGCCGCGCCTCGTCGATCTTCCCGCCGACGACGCCGTACCCGTACACGGCCGCGTGCTCGGCCCCGAGTGCCGCCTGTACCGCCTTCAGTTCCCCGCCGCTCACTTGGCTCCCTCCGTCAACAAGTACGCGTGCCCGGCACCCGCCGCCGCCACCGAGGCCATCAGCCGCGCCATCTCACCCGATACCTCCAGCAACGCCTTGGCCCGCCGGTCGGCGAGACGCCGCTCGGCCGTGGCCAGCTCGGCGAGGGCCGCCCCGGGGTCGTCCGGCACGGGGGAGGGGGAAGCCGAGGACGAGGGGGAGTGCGAACCGGACGGAGAGGCGCTCACCGTACGCGCGCCCGCCCCCTTCGCGCCCCCGAACGCCTTGGCATGCCGTACGACCTCCGCCCGCAGCGGTGTCAGCAGCGCGGCCAGATCCGGATGGGCGGCGATCACGAGGTCGTACCGCTCCACGAGCCCCTCGCTGTCCCGGGCCACCCGCGCGCGTGCCCGCTCCGCCTCCGACGTACCGCTCCCGCCCCCGGACCCCTCACCCCCGGAGGAGCACCCCACGAGCAGCCCCACACCGGCTGCCCCGACGAGCAAACTCCTTCTGCGCGGCCCCGACAGGGCACGCGACGACAGGCTGAACGACACAGCAGACGTCCTAGGGGGGTCGTACGAACAAAGAAGCGGTGCGATCACGGTACCTGTGAACGGGCCCCGGTCCCGATAGGGGCGCGGGCGACTCGTGGACGGCAACACCCCAGCGGAGCGGCTACCCTTTGACCTGACACGCGCCCTACCCACAACAGCACACGCGGCCGAGGAGTCACCCGGATGAGCACCACCCAGAGCGAGAGGCTGCGAGAACTGCTGGAACCGCTCGTACGCTCCCAGGGCCTCGATCTCGAAGAGATCGCAGTGGACTCGGTCGGACGCAAGCGGGTGCTGCGGGTGGTCGTCGACTCGGACGAGGGCGCGGATCTGGACACGGTCGCCGATGTGAGCCGCGCGCTCTCGGCCACGCTGGACGAGACCGACGCGATGGGCCAGGCGGAGTACACCCTCGAAGTGGGCACACCGGGCGCCGAGCGCGCCCTCACCGAGCACCGTCACTACCGCCGTGCCGTGGACCGTCTGGTGAAGTTCGCGCTCCGCGAGGACGGGGAACTGATCGCCAGAATCCTGACCGTGGACGACGAGGGCCTCGACCTCGAAGTGCCCGGCGTGAAGGGCCGCAAGCCCACCGCCCGCCGGCTCGCCTTCGACGAGATCGACAGGGCCCGCGTCCAGGTCGAGTTCAACCGCAAGGACAAGAAGGACATGACGGAAGAGGAGGAGGCGTAGCCGTGGACATCGACATGAGCGCCCTGCGGGGCTTGGTACGGGAGAAGGAGATCTCCTTCGACCTGCTCGTGGAGGCGATCGAGGCAGCCCTCCTCATCGCCTACCACCGCACCGAGGGAAGCCGCCGGCACGCGCGCGTGGAGCTCAACCGGGAGACCGGCCATGTGACCGTGTGGGCGAAGGAGGACCCCGAGGACCTGGAGGAGGGGCAGGAGCCGCGCCCGTTCGACGACACCCCGTCGGACTTCGGGCGCATCGCCGCCACCACCGCCAAACAGGTGATCCTCCAGCGCCTGCGGGACGCGGAGGACGACGCCACGCTCGGCGAGTACGCGGGGCGCGAGGGCGACATCGTCACCGGTGTGGTCCAGCAGGGCCGCGACCCGAAGAACGTGCTCGTCGACATCGGCAAGCTGGAGGCCATCCTGCCGGTGCAGGAACAGGTCCCGGGCGAGGCCTACCAGCACGGCATGCGGCTGCGCTCGTACGTCGTGCGGGTGGCGAAGGGTGTCCGCGGTCCCTCCGTGACGCTCTCGCGCACGCACCCCAATCTGGTGAAGAAGCTCTTCGCCCTGGAGGTGCCGGAGATCGCCGACGGGTCCGTCGAGATCGCCGCCATCGCGCGTGAGGCCGGTCACCGTACGAAGATCGCCGTTCGGTCGACGCGCAGCGGGCTGAACGCCAAGGGTGCCTGTATCGGCCCGATGGGCGGCCGGGTGCGCAATGTCATGGGCGAGCTGAACGGCGAGAAGATCGACATCGTCGACTGGTCGGACGACCCGGCCGAGATGGTGGCGAACGCGCTCTCCCCGGCCCGGGTCTCCAAGGTCGAGGTCGTGGACCTCGCGGCCCGCTCCGCGCGGGTCACGGTGCCCGACTACCAGCTGTCGCTGGCGATCGGCAAGGAGGGCCAGAACGCCCGCCTCGCCGCCCGCCTCACCGGCTGGCGGATCGACATCCGCCCGGACACCGAGCAGCCGTCGGAGTAGGCGGGGAATAGATCCAAGCCGCAGGTCGCTTGGATCACGTCACTTATATGCGCGGCAACTGTTCGATTCTTGCCCCAAAGGGGTGAGGGCGGCGCGGGGAGGTAGACTTAGCAGTGTCTGGCCGGACGCGTGCCCGCGCATGCCCTGAACGCACCTGTGTGGGGTGCAGGCAGCGAGCGGCCAAGACCGAACTGCTGCGGGTCGTGGCGATCGAGGGCGAATGCGCCCCCGATCCTCGCGGTACGCTGCCCGGCCGGGGTGCGTACGTACACCCCGCCCAGGTCTGTCTCGACCTGGCGGTACGCCGTCGGGCGTTCACGCGGGCGCTGCGTGCCCCGGGAGCGCTCGACACAAAGGCGTTGCGCCTCTACGTGGAGCAGACGACAGTTGCCGAGCAGGTGACGGTTGCCGAGCAGGCAACACCGTAAGACGTGTCGTACGGAACCTCCGTGCGGCCCGGTATTCCGCGAGTTGGAAGTAGGTCGAGATTGCGATGAGCACTCGATGAGCACGCGATGAGTACGCCCATGAAGTAGCGACGGTCCGGACGCACCCGGACCTAAAAAGGAGCGAAGTGGCTAAGGTCCGGGTATACGAACTCGCCAAGGAGTTCGGGGTTGAGAGCAAGGTCGTCATGGCCAAGCTCCAAGAGCTCGGTGAATTCGTCCGTTCGGCGTCCTCGACGATCGAGGCGCCCGTTGTACGCAAACTGACAGACGCCCTCCAGCAGGGCAGCGGCGGCGGCAAGCCCGCCCCCCGCAAGGCCGCCCCGGCACGTCCGGCGGCCCCCTCTCCCGCGCAGGCCGCACGTCCGGCCGCCCCGCGCCCGGGTCCGGCCGCACCGAAGCCGCCCGCCGCGGAGAAGCCCGCGGCCTCGGCCCCCGCCCCGGGCCCGCGCCCGCTGCCGGGTCCCAAGCCGCCGACGCCGAAGCCCGCTCCGGCCTCCCCGGCCCCGAGCGTGCCCGAGTTCCAGGCGCCCCCGTCGGCTCCGGCCGCCCCGTCGTCGTCCCCGCGTCCGGGCGCTCGCCCCGGCCCGGGTGCGCCGCGTCCGGGTGGCCAGCAGCGTCCCGGTGGCCCCGGTCAGGACCGCCAGGACCGTCCTGAGCGCCAGGACCGCGGCCAGTCGGCGCGTCCCGGCGGTCAGCGTCCCGGCGGTGCCGGCGCGCCCAAGCCGGGCGGTGCCCGTCCGGCCGGTCCGCGTCCGGGCAACAACCCCTTCACCTCCGGTGGCTCCACCGGCATGGGTCGCCCGCAGGGCCCCCGTCCCGGCGGCGCGCCGCGTCCCGGTGGACACGGCGGTCCGGGTGGTCCCGGTGGCGCCCAGGGCGGTCCGCGTCCCGCGTCCCCCGGCCAGGCGCCCCGTCCGCAGGGTGCCGGCGGCGGTCCCCGTCCGCAGGCTCCGGGCGGCGCCCGTCCGACCCCGGGCGGCATGCCCCGTCCGCAGGGCGGCGGTCCCCGTCCCGGCGGTGGCCCCGGTGGCCCCCGTCCGAACCCCGGCATGATGCCGCAGCGTCCGGCTGCCGGCCCCCGTCCCGGTGGCGGTGGCCCCGGCGGTCGCGGTCCCGGCGGCGGCGGCGGTGGCCGTCCCGGTGGCGGTGGCGGCGGTCGTCCCGGTGGTGGCGGCGGCTTCGCCGGTCGTCCCGGTGGCGGCGGCGGTGGCGGTTTCGCCGGTCGTCCGGGTGCTCCCGGTGGCGGTGGCGGTTTCGCCGGTCGTCCCGGTGGTCCGGGTGCCGGCGGCGGTGGCCGTCCCGGCTTCGGCGGTCGTCCCGGTGGTCCGGGTGCCCGTGGTGGCACACAGGGCGCCTTCGGCCGTCCCGGTGGTCCCGCGCGTCGCGGTCGCAAGTCGAAGCGGCAGAGGCGCCAGGAGTACGAGGCCATGCAGGCCCCGTCGGTCGGCGGCGTGATGCTGCCTCGCGGCAACGGACAGTCCGTCCGCCTGTCGCGCGGTGCCTCCCTCACCGACTTCGCGGAGAAGATCAACGCCAACCCGGCGTCGCTCGTCGCCGTGATGATGAACCTCGGCGAGATGGTCACCGCCACGCAGTCCGTCTCCGACGAGACCCTCCAGCTGCTCGCCGGCGAGATGAACTACGTCGTCGAGATCGTCAGCCCGGAGGAGGAGGACCGCGAGCTGCTCGAGTCCTTCGACATCGAGTTCGGCGAGGACGAGGGTGGCGAGGAGTTCCTCGTCGCGCGTCCGCCGGTCGTGACCGTCATGGGTCACGTCGACCACGGTAAGACCCGTCTGCTCGACACCATCCGCAAGACGAACGTCGTCGCGGGCGAGGCCGGCGGCATCACCCAGCACATCGGTGCCTACCAGGTCACGACCTCGGTCAACGACGAAGAGCGCAAGATCACCTTCATCGACACCCCGGGTCACGAGGCGTTCACCGCCATGCGTGCCCGTGGTGCGAAGTCGACCGACATCGCGATCCTGGTCGTCGCGGCCAACGACGGCGTCATGCCGCAGACGGTCGAGGCGCTCAACCACGCCAAGGCGGCCGACGTCCCGATCGTCGTCGCGGTCAACAAGATCGACGTCGAGGGTGCCGACCCGACCAAGGTGCGCGGTCAGCTGACCGAGTACGGCCTGGTGGCCGAGGAGTACGGCGGCGACACCATGTTCGTCGACATCTCCGCCAAGCAGGGCCTCAACATCGAGAGCCTGCTGGAGGCCGTGGTCCTCACCGCGGACGCCTCGCTCGACCTGCGGGCCAACCCGGAGCAGGACGCGCAGGGCATCGCGATCGAGTCCCACCTCGACCGCGGTCGCGGTGCCGTCTCGACGGTCCTGGTCCAGCGCGGCACGCTGCGCATCGGCGACACGATGGTGGTCGGCGACGCGTACGGCCGTGTCCGGGCGATGCTCGACGACAACGGCAACAACGTCGAGGAAGCGGGTCCCTCGACCCCCGTCCTGGTCCTGGGTCTCACGAACGTCCCGGGCGCCGGCGACAACTTCCTGGTCGTCGACGAGGACCGTACGGCCCGTCAGATCGCCGAGAAGCGGGCGGCGCGCGAGCGCAACGCCAACTTCGCCAGGCGTGGCGTCCGGTTCTCCCTGGAGAACCTGGACGAGGCGCTCAAGGCCGGTCTGGTGCAGGAACTCAACCTCATCATCAAGGGCGACGCGTCCGGTTCGGTGGAGGCCCTCGAGTCCTCGCTGCTCCAGCTCGACGTCGGCGAAGAGGTCGACATCCGCGTCCTGCACCGCGGCGTCGGTGCGGTCACGGAGTCCGACATCGACCTGGCGATGGGCTCCGACGCCATCGTGATCGGCTTCAATGTCCGTGCGGCCGGCCGTGCCGCGCAGATGGCCGAGCGCGAGGGCGTGGACGTCCGGTACTACTCGGTGATCTACCAGGCCATCGAGGAGATCGAGGCGGCCCTCAAGGGCATGCTCAAGCCGGAGTACGAGGAGGTCGAGCTCGGCACGGCGGAGATCCGCGAGGTCTTCAAGTCGTCCAAGCTGGGCAACATCGCCGGTGTCCTGGTCCGCTCGGGCGAGGTCAAGCGCAACACCAAGGCGCGCCTCGTCCGCGACGGCAAGGTCATCGCGGAGAACCTCACCATCTCCGGTCTGCGTCGCTTCAAGGACGACGTCACCGAGATCCGCGAAGGCTTCGAGGGTGGTATCAACCTCGGAAACTTCAACGACATCAAGGTCGACGACGTCATCGCGACGTACGAGATGCGCGAGAAGCCGCGGGCGTAAGCCGGTGGTTCATGCCGGCCGGGGGTGCCATTCGGTACCCCCGGCCGGTGTGGCCGTTCCTGGGAGCTTCGCCCCCAGACCCCCTTCGCGCAGTTCCCCGCGCCCCTGAAGGTCTGGGCCCGGGGGCGAGTAAATCCCGTCGAGCCCCCACCGGGTTCGATGTACGGTTCTGATGTTGCCGCCCGGCCTACGGGTGGGCCATCGATCCCGTACCGGCGGGTGAACCGGACACACACATGTACGTGGGGACTCTGTCCTTCGATCTCCTGCTCGGCGACGTACGGTCGCTGAAGGAGAAGCGCTCCGTCGTCCGCCCGATCGTGGCCGAGCTCCACCGCAAGTTCGCGGTGAGCGTGGCGGAGGTCGACCATATGGATCTGCACCGCCGGGCCGTGATCGGGCTGGCGGTGGTCTCCGGTGACACGGGGCATCTGACCGACGTACTGGACCGGTGCGAGCGACTGGTCGCCGCGCGGCCCGAGGTCGAACTCCTCTCGGTCAGACGGCGGCTGCACGGCGACGACGACTGACCGGTCGCGGAGCCGAAGAGCAGCACAATTCAGGAAACAGCAGTAACGCGGAACGAGCTAGGAGACGGACCAGTGGCCGACAACGCGCGCGCCAAGAGGCTGGCGGACCTCATCCGAGAGGTGGTGGCCCAGAAGCTGTTGCGTGGGATCAAGGACCCGCGGCTCGGCTCACACGTCACCATCACGGACACCCGGGTGACCGGGGACCTGCGGGAGGCGACCGTCTTCTACACGGTCTACGGGGACGACGAGGAGCGGGCGGCAGCCGCCGCGGGGCTGGAGAGCGCCAAGGGCATCCTCCGTTCCGAGGTCGGACGCGCCGCACAGGTGAAGTTCACCCCGACCCTCACCTTCGTGGCCGACGCCCTCCCGGACACCGCCAAGACCATCGACGACCTGCTCGACAAGGCGCGGGCCTCGGACGCCCAGGTGCGCGAGAGCGCGTCGGGCGCCAAGTACGCCGGTGAGGCCGACCCGTACCGCAAGCCGGGCGAAGACGCCGATGACGACGCCGATGAGGATGCCGCCGCCGAATGACCGAGCAGCGCCGGAAGAACACCACGCCCGACGGCCTTGTCATCGTCGACAAGCCGTCGGGCTTCACTTCGCACGATGTCGTCGCCAAGATGCGGGGCATCGCCCGGACCCGACGGGTCGGGCACGCGGGAACGCTCGACCCGATGGCCACCGGAGTGCTCGTCCTGGGGGTGGAGAGGGCCACCAAGCTGCTCGGTCACCTCGCGCTCACCGAGAAGGAGTACCTGGGGACCGTCCGGCTCGGGCAGACGACGGTCACCGACGACGCCGAGGGCGAGATCACGGCGTCGGTCGACGCGTCGAAGGTCACCCGGGACGCCGTCGACGCCGGTGTGGCCGAGCTGACCGGCCGGATCATGCAGGTGCCGTCCAAGGTCAGCGCCATCAAGATCGACGGCGTGCGGTCCTACAAACGGGCCCGGGACGGCGAGGACTTCGAGATTCCCGCCCGGCCCGTCACCATCTCCTCCTTCGCGGTGTACGACGTCCGGGACGCCGTCGCCGAGGACGGCACCCCCGTCCTCGACCTGGTGGTGTCGGTGGTGTGCTCCTCCGGGACGTACATCCGCGCCCTCGCCCGCGACCTGGGCGCCGGCCTGGGCGTCGGCGGCCACCTCACGGCGCTGCGCCGCACACGCGTGGGCCCGTACAAGCTGGACTCCGCCCGCACCCTGGACCAGCTCCAGGAGGAGCTGACCGTGATGCCGGTCGCCGAGGCCGCCACGGCCGCGTTCCCCCGCTGGGACGTGGACGACAAGCGCGCCCGACTCCTGCTGAACGGCGTCCGCCTGGAGATGCCCGAGGAGTACACGGACCGCGGCGCCGTCGCCGTCTTCGACCCCACCGGCCGCTTCCTGGCCCTGGTGGAGAGCCAGAAGGGCAAGGCGAAGAGCCTGGCGGTCTTCGGCTAGAGCCGGGGGACTTCGGCGCTGAGGAGCAGGGGCGCAGCCCCGCGCTCTTCAGGGGCGCGGGGCGGTCACACTATGCGGCTCCGCCGCGTGGGCGCGAGCAACCACGACTCACCCGCACCCGCCGCGCAACCTGTCCTCCCGAGCCATGAGGCGCCCAACCGCTCAACCCGGCGGAGCGTGGAGCGGCGGTCACGGGGTCACTGTTCCCGCCGCTCCACGGTCCCCCCTCGGTTCCCCCACCCAGAGGTGTATCCATCTCCCTACGGCTATTCACCCCTTCGTGCAGGCGCTCGGAGTGAACCGAGGGAGCGGAAGGGGGCGCGTTCGCCGCGAGATCTGTTCCGCTGATCTTCACGTGCCTACCGTCGGAACACAGGTACGACGGGGAGGTCAGGACATGGCGGTACGGGGCCGTCGGGCAACCGACGACGGCCGCCGGGCGGCGCGGGACGAAGTCCTGGTGCGGGTCGGCGATCTGGCGGGACGACCACGCGGCACGGGCTTCGTGGCCGATCATCAGGGCACCGTCGTGACCAGTCACGAGGCGGTGGACGGGCTGGCCCGGATCGTGGTGCGCGCCACCGGCGACCGCGTCTGCGTGGTGACCTCCGACGCGGTGACCCCGCTGCCCGCCCTCGATCTCGCGCTCATCCGCACCGAGGGGCTCTGCGTGGACCCGCTGCCCTTCGCCCTGCGGGACGACGTCGACACGGGCGCCTACGTCCGTATCGCGGCCGGCGGCTGGCGCGAGGCACGGGTGCTGGGCACGGCGGACGTCACCTACACGGCGACCGACGGCTTCCATCTGCTGCGCGGCGCCCTGGAGTTGGCGATCGGCACGGCCGGGAGCGAGGCGCTGCGGCTGGGCGGGGGCGCGGCCGGCGGACCGGTCCTCGACGCGACCACCGGTGCCGTCGTGGGCGTGCTCGGCACGGCGCTGGAGGCCCAGCACCGGGCCACCGGTTTCGCCGTACCCCTGCGCGGATGGCGGGCCGAACGGCCGCTGGCCGAGCTGCTCGCGCGCAACGCGGCGACGGTGGGGGCGTACGGGGCCGATCTGAACCTGGCCGGGGTGCTGGAGCTGACGGCCACCACCGTCGGGTCGGACGGGCCGGAGGCGGGCGCCGGAGCCGTCGCGGCGACCGGGGCGCCCGCCCCCGTCGAACGGGTCGCTGTCGTCGGCGAGTTCACCGCTTTCGCCGAAGGCCCGTCGACGGTCCTCGGCCTCGTCGGCCCACCCGGCAGCGGCCGTACGACAGAGCTGGCCGCCCTCGCCGCCCGGCGCGGCCGGGGCCCCGAACCGGCCCCCACCCTCTGGCTCCGCGGCGCCGACCTCCTCTCCGACGACGCCTCCGTCGCGGACGCGGCCCGCCGCGCGCTGGAACGGGCGGGGCGGATCGTGGCGGCGTCGTCGGTGCCGGCGGCCGGGGCCGAGGAGAGCGGGGCATCGGGCTCGTCAGGCTCATCGGGCTCATCGGGGGCCGGCGGATCCAGCGGCTGCGGTGGCGCCGCCGGGTCCGCCGCGTCGGGCGGATGGGCCGCCTCGGACTTCTCCGCCGCCTTCGCCGCGTCCGGGGGCTGGGACGCGGCGGGCGGTGCCGACGACGCGGCAGGGGCGCGGGCCGGAGTGGGGCGGCCGTGGCTGCCCGGCCGCTACGAGGGCGAGTTGGGGGACATCCGGCCGGAGCGGCTCGCACGGCTCGCGGGGGCGGCGGGGCGGCCCCTGCTGCTGCTTCTCGACGGGCCCGAGGAGATGCCGCCGAAACTCGCGCACCGGCTGGCCGAGTGGACCGCCGGGACGGCCGAGTGGCTGCGGGAGAACGGGGCGCGGCTGGTGGTGGCCTGCCGTGCCGAGTACTGGGAGCGGGCCGGGGCGCGGTTCCCGGCCGAGCTGCTGTACGGGGAGGCGTCCGGCGAGGAGGGGCAGACGCTGCCCGCCTGCGTACGGCTCGGGGACCTGACGGAGAGCGAGGCCCGGCGGGCCCGGCTGCGGTACGGCATCCCTGAGGACGCGCTCGCCGGGACCGACGCCCGGCATCCGCTCACCCTGCGGCTCCTGTCCGAGGTACGGGCGGCGCTGCCGGAGCCCCCGGCCGGGCGGCCCGGCGAGGATGGCGCCTCCGCCGGACCGCGTGACGGGGGCGGGGACCGGGGCGCGGATCGGGGCGGTCGGCCGGGCGCGGGAGGATGCGGGTACGGCCGGGCGGAGGCCTCCTCGGGCGTCGGCACGCCGCTCTTCGGTGAGCGTGTCGACGCGGGCGGCGCCCGCCCGTCCGATCCTGCGGCACCCTCCTCGGCCACGGGGCCGTCCTCCCGCGGCTCGACCCCGCCCCCCTACGGCCCGCCCGCGTCCTCCAACCCTTCAGGGCGCCCGGACCGGGACGAGGTGCTGGCCGCCTATCTGGATCTGATGTGTCTGCGGGTCGCCGTGCGGCTGGCCGTGGGGAACGGAGTGCGGGGGACGGCCGTGCGACGGCTCGCGGCGCAGGTCTCCGGGCAGGTGCACGAGGCGGCCCGGCGATGTCTGGGCCCCGGACAGGGGGAGCTGGACCGGGCGGCGTTCGAGGCCGTGTTCCCCTGGGGGCCGGTGTCCGGGCGGCGGCTCGGCGGCACCACCGGCTGGGCCTCGGCCGTGCTCACCGAAGGCCTGCTCGTCCCGGCCGGTGACGGCTACCGCTTCGCCCACGAGGAGCTGGCCGACTGGATCCAGGGCGCCCACCTGGACCTCGACGCGGCCCTGCACGCGCTGGTGCACCGGGGCTGGGTCGCCCAGGCCGAGACACGGCGCGGCTGGGGGACCATGCCGTCCGAGGCCCGGGTCCGCAGGCAGGCCCGCCGGGCCACCCGCAACCTCCCCGTCCCCCGCCACCGCATCGGCCCCGTCGTCCACGCCCTGCTCCTCCTCGGCCGCCAGCAGGGGCCCACCGAACTCGCGGGCCGCCTGGAGGAGTTGCTCGACGCCCTGGACGCACTGCTGCCACCCGGCGGCCCGGCCCCCGACGACCCGACCTGGTGGGCCACCCGCCTCCTGGGCGAGGTCCTGCTCCGGGTGCCCGACGCGACGCCGTACACCAGGGTGCTGCGCTTCCTCACCGAGCGGATCGGGGCCTGGCGGGCCCAGGGCCGGGGCGTACCGGGGGAGTTCGGGCCGGACTTCTGGGCAGCGCTGCCGCTGCCCGAGGCGGAACGGTTCGACCTGCTGCGACGCCTCGTCGTGGCCGACCCGCCCACCGGCGAAGGGTCCCGCTATCTGGACGTGGTCTCCCGGCTCCTCGCGGCCGACCCCACCGGCGTACAGCCGCTGCTCACCCGCTGGTTCCCCGACGACACCCCGCTGGTCTCGACCCCGGACGCCACCGTGGCGACGGCCGCGCAGGCGCTGCTGCACACCCGTCGCCGGTGCGCCCTGGACGACCTGATCGAGGCGCTGGTCGACAGCGCGCACCGGCGCGGCGACGAGCTGCTCGCCGTCCTGTCCGAGGAGGAGCCCTCGGCGGTGTGCCGGGCCGTCGACCGATGGGCGCACGACGAGCGCCCGGCGCGCCGGGTCGCGGGGCTCGCGTACGCGCTGCGGACCGCTCCGCACGTACGCGCGGAGGCCGACCGGGAGCTCCTCCGCTACGCCGCGCTCGCCCTGCTGGGCCGCCCCGCCGACGTCACCCTGCACAGCGGCGCCCTCGCCCTGCTCGTCCGGGATCCGCGGACCAGGTCGCGCCATCTGCCGCAGGCACTGGAACGCTTCGCGGCCGGTGATCCGCAGTTGCCCGCGAGCGCCCTGGTCACCGCGCTCGCCACCGACCCGGACCCGGTCCTGGACGCCTTCCGCGCCCGGTTGCGCACCCCGGGCCCCGAGGGCTCCGACGGGGAGGCCCTGCGCACGCTCGCCGAGGTCACCACCCCCGGCCTCGCGCGCCGCGTCACCCTCCTCGTCCGCGAGATCGTCGATTTGCGCCCCGAGGTCGCCGGGCAGGTCGCCGCGTACGTCGACCGCAGGCTGGAGCACGGTCCGGGCACCCGCGCCGTACTGTTCCCGCTGGTCAGCGGCCTCATCGTCGACGGCCCCGTACAGGTCCGCGCGGCCCTCGCGGCGGTCTTCGCCGAGCCGGGCACCCAGGCCTCCGGCCCGCTGCGGCGTGAACTGCTCGACCTGCTGATGGCGACCGAGCGCGACCCGTCCGTCCTCGACGCGCTGCTGCGGGCCGCCGCCGCGCGCGGGGCCGAGGCGGGCGCGGAGGGAGCGGCGGACGGGTCGGGTGACATCGGGGACACCCGGGCGCTGGTCCATCGGGTCGGGATGCTGCTCGTCCGTACGCCCGAAGGGGCGACCCGTTTCGACTGGGCGCTCGTCGACCTGGCCCGCCATGTGCCCGGTTTCGCGGGACGGGTGGCCGGCTGGCTCAACGGCACGCCCCAGGAGTGGGCGGCGGTGGTCGGGCCGAGCACCCGCCGAATGATCGAGAACCTGGCGGGCGTACAAGGCGTACAGGGCGTGAGAGAGGCCCCCGGGGTACGGGTGTCCGCGTGAGAAAGCGGCGACTTTCCGTGCTCCGGGTCACAGGCCGGATGCCGATGCGGGCCGAGGCCACCGGGCATGGCACCCTAGGGGGTGCTCAAGGGTCAGGCGTCAATACGGACACGGGTTCGATGAGGAGCGGTCACAGTGCAGCGCTGGCGTGGCTTGGAGGACATCCCCGAGGACTGGGGGCGCAGCGTCGTCACCATCGGTTCCTACGACGGGGTGCACCGAGGGCACCAGCTGATCCTCCGGCACGCCGTGGAGCGCGCGCGTGAGCTGGGCGTTCCCTCCGTCGCCGTCACCTTCGACCCGCACCCCAGCGAGGTCGTGCGCCCCGGCACCCATCCGCCGCTGCTCGCCCCGCACCACCGCCGCGCCGAACTGATGGCCGAGCAGGGCGTGGACGCGGTCCTGGTGCTGCCCTTCACGACCGAGTTCTCCCGGCTGTCCCCGGCCGACTTCGTCGTCAAGGTCCTGGTCGACAAGCTGCACGCCAAGGCCGTCGTCGAGGGCCCCAACTTCCGCTTCGGCCACAAGGCCACCGGGGACGTGGCGTTCCTGGCCGAGCAGGGCAAGACGTACGACTTCGACGTCGAGGTCGTCGACCTGTTCGTCACCGGCGAGGCGGGCGGCGGACAGCCGTTCTCCTCCACGCTGACCCGGCGGCTGGTCACCGAGGGCGATGTCGAGGGCGCGCGCGAGATCCTCGGCCGCCCCCACCGCGTCGAGGGCGTCGTCGTACGCGGCGCCCAGCGCGGGCGCGAACTGGGCTTCCCGACGGCCAACGTCGAGACCCTCCCGCACACCGCGATCCCCGCCGACGGCGTCTACGCCGGCTGGTTGCACGTCGACGGCGAGGCCATGCCCGCCGCGATCTCCGTCGGCACGAACCCGCAGTTCGACGGCACCGAGCGCACGGTCGAGGCGTACGCCATCGACCGCGTCGGCCTCGACCTCTACGGCCTCCATGTCGCCGTCGACTTCCTCGCGTTCGTGCGCGGCCAGGCGAAGTTCGACTCCCTCGACGCGCTGCTCGTGGCGATGGGCGAGGACGTGAAGAGGTGCCGGGAGCTGATCGGCGCGTACGCGGGGGAGTAGTCCCCGAGGCCATGCGCTGTGCCTGACGCACGGCTGAGGGCCCGTACCGTTCAAGGATCTTGAACGGTACGGGCCCTCAGCCGTCTCGTGTCTCGCCCTCCGGCGCTACTGCTGCGGCGGTGCCGGCGGGTAGGGCTGCCGGCCCTGTTGCGGCGGGTACGGCTGGCCCGGGGCGGGCTGGCCGGGGTGGCCGTAGGGTCCCGGAGCCTGGCCGGGGGCCGGCTGACCCGGATAGGGCTGGGGCTGGCCGGGATACGGCTGCTGGCCCTGCTGCGGCGGGTACGGCTGCCCCTGTTGCTGCTGCGGCGGATAGGGCTGGCCCGGCATCTGCTGTCCCGGCATCGGCGGGGCGACCACCGGCGGCGGGTTGCCGTCCGAGGTCCACAGGCCGTGCGACTGCTGATGGCGGGCGATGTCCTCGGCGACCATCGCGGCGAGCGTGAAGTACGCCTCCCGCACCTTCGGCCGCATCATGTCGAGGTCCAACTCGGCGCCGGCGGAAAGGTGTTCGTCGAAGGGGATGACGACGACACCGCGGCAGCGCGTCTCGAAGTGGGAGACGATGTCCTCCACCTTGATCATCTTGCCGGTCTCGCGCACCCCCGAGATGACCGTGAGCGAACGTGCCACCAGGTCCTGATAACCGTGCGCGGAGAGCCAGTCCAGCGTCGTACTGGCGCTGCTCGCCCCGTCCACGGACGGCGTCGAGATGATGATGAGCTGGTCGGCGAGGTCGAGCACCCCGCGCATGGCGCTGTAGAGCAGCCCGGTTCCCGAGTCGGTGAGGATGATCGGGTACTGCTTGCCGAGGATGTCGATCGCGCGCCGGTAGTCCTCGTCGTTGAACGTCGTGGAGACGGCCGGGTCGACGTCGTTGGCGATGATCTCCAGCCCGGAGGCCGCCTGCGAGGTGAACCGCCGGATGTCCATGTACGAGTTGAGGTACGGGATCGCCTGGACGAGGTCACGGATGGTCGCCCCGGTCTCGCGCCGCACGCGACGGCCGAGTGTGCCGGCGTCCGGGTTGGCGTCGATCGCGAGGATCTTGTCCTGCCGCTCGGTGGCGAGCGTCGAGCCGAGCGCGGTGGTGGTCGTGGTCTTGCCCACGCCGCCCTTGAGGCTGATGACCGCGATGCGGTAGCAGGACAGCACCGGCGTCCTGATCAGCTCCAACTTCCGCTGCCGCTCGGCCTCCTCCTTCTTCCCGCCCAGCTTGAACCGGCTACCTCCCGACGCCGGACGGCTGCTCCTCGTCTTCTGCTTCTTGCTGTTGAGCAGCCGGTCGGAGGACAGCTCGACCGCCGCGGTGTAACCGAGCGGCGCCACACCGGGATTGGTGGGCTGCCGCTGATCGTGCTGCACGGGCTGGGGCCAGGCGGCGCCGGTACGGGGGTCGACGGGGGCGTTGGGCGCGGACGGCGCGGACGGCGCGGAGGGCGCGGAGGGGTGGGGGTGACCGGCGTGGCCCGGCTGACCCGGGTGCTCCGGTTGTCCGGGCTGAGCGGGGGGTTGAGGGAAGCCGTAGCCGGCCTGGGGGGCGGGAGCACCCGGGGTGTTGGGCTGGCCGGGGTGCTCCGGCTGTCCCGGCTGCGCCGGCTGGGCGGGGGGCTGGGGGAAGCCGTAGCCGCCCTGCTGGGGGATGGGTGCCTGCGGGGGTACGGGTGCGCCGGGGGGCGGGAAACCGTAACCGGGGGTGGGGGCGGCGGGCTGACCGGGCTGTCCCGGCTGCGCCGGCTGGGCGGGGGGCTGGGGGAAGCCGTAGCCGCCCTGCTGGGGGATGGGTGCCTGCGGGGGTACCGGTGCGCCCGGGGGCGGGAAGCCGTAACCGGCGGGGGAGGGGGCGTTGGGAACCTGCGGGGGCGTCGGCTGCTGGCCGGGCGGGGGCGTCGGGCCCGGGGCGACCGGCGCACCGGGGGCGGCAGGCGGGACCGGGGCGTTGGGCACGCCCGGTGTACCCGGCGTGGCGTCGATCGGGTTGCCCCAGCCCGCGGGCGCGCCCTGCGGGGCCTGCGGGTGGAAGGGCTGGTGCGGAGGCACGGACGGCTCCCCCTGCGGGGCCGTCGGCTGCTGGCCGGGCGTCTCGGGATACACCGGCGCGGACGGCGGCCACTGCGCTCCCGGAGCAGGTCCAGCCGCCTCGGCCAACTGGAACGCGGGCGGCAACGGCGGAAGCCCACCCTGCGGATTCGGCACCGGCGGCGTCCAGGAGGGAGGGGTCTGCGGTACGTCACCGGGGGCGCCCGGAGCGGGTACGGCGGGCTCCGCGGTGCCGGAACTCGTGTCCTGGGGGGCGGAGTCCTGAGGAGGAGCGGCGTCCTGGGGGACGGCGCCTTGCGGGACGGCGCCCTGGACAGCCGGGTCCTGGGCAGGCGGGTCCTGCGGAGCCGGAGCCGCCGCAACGATGTCCTGCGGGGCGGCATCCGCCGGCTCGACCCCTTCGGAGACCCCTTCCGGCTTCGCGTCGCCGCCGGGGTGCACGCCTGCGTCGGCCGAGGCCTCGCCGGGCTGCTCCCCTTCGGCGGCAGCACCACCGTCGCCCCCCTGACCGCTGGCCTCCTGACCATCACCGGAGGGGACCACCTCGCCAGGCTGCACGACATCGGCATCACCGGAACCGGAACCGGAACCGGAGTCGGAACCGGCACCGGAGTCGGCGTCCGACCCCGACGCCCCCTCCGCCACCTGAGGCGCGTTCAACTCGAAGTCACCGGAGCCCACTTCACCACCGGAAGCGGCACCCGCGACCACACCGGTGTCCGGCACCGCCCCCGCAGGCGAACCCGCACCGACAGACGGGGCTGCAGCCGGAGCGGCAGCCGGAGGAGCCACCGGACCGGCAGGCGCGGCAGTGTCCCCGATCTCACGCTTCAGCGCGGCAGCGGAGATCCGCATGGTCGCGCCACTGTCGACGTCCCCACTGTCGCCGTCGGCCTGGGGCGCGGCGGCCACCGGGGGCCAGGGAGGCGGAACCGCGCCCGGCGCCACGGCGGGCGCGCCCGGCGCACCGGCGGGAGGACCGACCGGCGGAGCCGCCGGAGGCACTGGCGGCGGCACCGGCGGCCCGGCGACCGGAGGAACCGCCCCCGCCCCCGTACTCGCCCCCGCGTCGGCACCGGCACCCGCAGCCGCACCAGGTTCCGAGCCAGGTTCCGAACCGGCCCCTGCCGACGACGCGTTCTGCGTGTACCAGGCAGGCGGCGCGTAGTCGATGGTGAACTCGCCCGTCGTCTCGATGGCGGACTCCGCGTCGGACTGGTCATCGCCGGGTGTGGCCCAGCCCCCGCGGATCCCGTCCGGATCGCTGTTCACAATTCCTCCTGGTGTGGTCGAGCACCCTCAAAGCCGTGCCGGGGCCGACCGTTCTGGTCGTACGAGCCGTGTCGTCGTGACGTCGTTGATGCGCGCCCCCGGTCCCAGCCTAATCACCGCAAGCACGACGACGGCAGGCCCGTCCACCCCTCCGCTCCCGCCCGCTCCGTCACACCCGCCCGGATAGCGACCGGCTCCGCGCCCGCGACAGCGGCCCGAGCAGCCAAGGGACATGAAGGCAGCCGCATCGCCACGGCGCGGACACGACGATGCCCTGACACCGGACACGACGATGCCCTCGCCGTGGGCTCCGCCACCCGCGAGGGCATCGTCGTGTCCGAAGGACTCAGTTGTTCATGTACTCGTCGTCCGCCGTACCGACGTCACTGCGCGACGTCCAGCCCCCCGTTGTGCGGAGCCGGCTCCAGATCGAACTCCCCGTCCCGCGCGCCCAGGACGAAGGCCCGCCACTCCGCCTCCGTGTAGCGGAGCACGGTGTCGGGGTCGAGGGACGAGCGCATCGCGACCGCGCCCTCGGGGAGGTACGCGATCTCGACCCGTTCCTCGTGTTCCTCCGTGCCCGGTGCGCTGTGCCACTCGACGCCCGAGATGTCGAGCGCGTAGAGCTCATCCTTCTCCCGCTCCTTGCGTGCCTTGCGTTCTTTGTCCTCGGCCTCGGCCATGACGGCTTCGATCCTTCCTCCGCGCCAACGCACTGTGCGGTCACCCTACTTGCTGCCGTTCCCGCTGCTCAGGGGTTCGCCCAAGGACGACCGTGACGAGGGGTGGTCGCTCCGTCACAGCAGGCGGGGCGGCATGAGCGGTCCTGTCGCACTGGTAACCTGTCTCCTGGCCGTCTGTGTTCGCACCCGGGGCTCCTTCGCGGACCCCGGAGACCGCGCCGACGGATCCCGGCCACCCGAGTCACGTAAGCCCCCCTGAGAAGAAGACCAGGGGCACTCGGTGGCACCGAAGAGACTCATGAGGAGTATCGCGTGTCGCTCGACGCCGCTACGAAGAAGCAGATCATCAGCGAGTTCGGTACCAAGGAGGGCGACACCGGCTCCCCCGAGGTGCAGGTCGCGATGCTCTCCCGCCGTATCTCTGACCTGACCGAGCACCTCAAGACCCACAAGCACGACCACCACTCCCGCCGTGGTCTGCTGATCCTGGTCGGTCAGCGTCGCCGTCTGCTGCAGTACCTGGCCAAGAAGGACATCCAGCGCTTCCGTGCGCTGGTCGACCGCCTCGGCATCCGTCGCGGTGCGGCGGGCGCCAAGTAAGACGCCGTGAGGGGAGCGGTTCCCGGGAAAGGGGGACCGCTCCTTTTGTTGTAGGTACGTGCGGAAACGTGCGGAGTGTCACCACCCCTTTGTAGTGTGGTAGCACAACGCAATACGCACGACACGGTGTGAGGGCGCCCGGACACGGACGACCGCACGCGAAACGAAGGCACCACGCACGAGGAGAAGCGCACCTCGCCGCCGCCGGTCCTCGGTAGTGGCCCCCGGGGGATTGCGAACCCCGAGGGCTTCGATCGAAGACCGGCCCGCACCAGACGGCGCGCTTCTCCGCCACCGTCCCCCTGCCACACGGGCAGGCCCAGGGACGAAAGACGAAAAGTATCGGAGAATTTGCTAGTGGAGAACGAGACCCACTACGCCGAGGCCGTCATCGACAACGGCTCCTTCGGCACCCGCACCATCCGTTTCGAGACGGGCCGTCTGGCCCGCCAGGCCGCCGGCTCGGCCGTGGCCTACCTGGACGACGACACCATGGTGCTGTCGGCCACCACCGCCTCCAAGAACCCCAAGGACCAGCTCGACTTCTTCCCCCTCACGGTGGACGTCGAGGAGCGGATGTACGCGGCCGGCAAGATCCCCGGCAGCTTCTTCCGCCGTGAGGGCCGTCCCTCCGAGGACGCCATCCTCACCTGCCGGCTGATCGACCGCCCGCTGCGCCCGTCCTTCAAGAAGGGCCTGCGCAACGAGATCCAGGTCGTCGCCACGATCATGGCGCTCAACCCCGACCACCTGTACGACGTCGTCGCGATCAACGCCGCGTCCGCGTCCACCCAGCTGGCCGGTCTGCCCTTCTCCGGCCCGATCGGCGGCGTCCGCGTCGCGCTGATCAACAACCAGTGGGTGGCGTTCCCGACGCACACCGAGCTGGAGGACGCCGTCTTCGACATGGTCGTCGCGGGCCGTGTCCTGGAGGACGGCGACGTCGCGATCATGATGGTCGAGGCCGAGGCCACCGAGAAGACGATCCAGCTGGTCAAGGGCGGTGCCGAGGCGCCGACCGAGGAGGTCGTCGCCGCCGGTCTGGACGCCGCGAAGCCCTTCATCAAGGTGCTCTGCAAGGCCCAGGCCGACCTCGCCTCGAAGGCCGCCAAGCCCACCGGCGAGTTCCCGGTCTTCCTCGACTACCAGGACGACGTCCTGGAGGCGCTCACCGCCGCCGTCAAGGACGAGCTGACCCAGGCGCTCACCATCGCGGGCAAGCAGGAGCGCGAGGCCGAGCTGGACCGCGTCAAGGGCCTGGCCGCCGAGAAGCTGCTCCCGCAGTTCGAGGGCCGGGAGAAGGAGATCAGCGCGGCCTACCGCTCGCTGACCAAGTCCCTGGTCCGTGAGCGCGTCATCAAGGACAAGGTCCGCATCGACGGCCGTGGCGTCACGGACATCCGTACGCTCGCCGCCGAGGTCGAGGCCATCCCGCGCGTGCACGGCTCGGCGCTGTTCGAGCGTGGCGAGACCCAGATCCTGGGCGTCACCACCCTCAACATGCTCCGGATGGAGCAGCAGCTGGACACCCTTTCCCCGGTGACCCGCAAGCGCTACATGCACAACTACAACTTCCCGCCGTACTCCGTCGGCGAGACCGGCCGCGTCGGCTCCCCGAAGCGCCGCGAGATCGGCCACGGCGCGCTCGCCGAGCGCGCGATCGTGCCGGTCCTGCCGACGCGCGAGGAGTTCCCCTACGCGATCCGTCAGGTGTCCGAGGCCCTCGGCTCCAACGGCTCGACGTCCATGGGTTCCGTGTGCGCCAGCACCATGTCGCTCCTTAACGCCGGTGTGCCGCTGAAGGCCCCCGTCGCCGGTATCGCCATGGGCCTGATCTCCCAGGAGATCAACGGCGAGACGCACTACGTCGCCCTCACCGACATCCTCGGTGCGGAGGACGCCTTCGGCGACATGGACTTCAAGGTCGCCGGCACCAAGGAGTTCGTCACCGCCCTCCAGCTCGACACCAAGCTGGACGGCATCCCCGCCTCCGTCCTGGCCGCCGCCCTCAAGCAGGCCCGTGACGCCCGCCTCCACATCCTCGACGTGATGATGGAAGCGATCGACACGCCGGACGAGATGTCCCCGAACGCCCCGCGGATCATCACCGTCAAGATCCCCGTGGACAAGATCGGCGAGGTCATCGGCCCCAAGGGCAAGATGATCAACCAGATCCAGGAGGACACCGGCGCCGAGATCACGATCGAGGACGACGGCACCATCTACATCGGTGCCCAGGTCGGCTCGCAGGCCGAGGCCGCCCGCGCCACGATCAACGGCATCGCCAACCCGACCATGCCGGAGGTCGGCGAGCGCTACCTGGGTACGGTCGTGAAGACCACCACCTTCGGTGCGTTCGTGTCGCTGCTCCCGGGCAAGGACGGTCTGCTGCACATCTCGCAGATCCGCAAGCTCGCCGGCGGCAAGCGCGTGGAGAACGTCGAGGACGTCGTCGGCGTGGGCGCCAAGGTCCAGGTCGAGATCGCCGAGATCGACTCCCGCGGCAAGCTCTCCCTCATCCCCGTGATCGAGGGCGAAGAAGGCTCCGAGGACAAGAAGGACGACGGCGACAAGTGACGTCCCGTAGCTCCAAGGCGACGGCCCGCACCTCCACGGAGGCGCGGGCCGTCGCCCGTACCCAAACCCTGATCAAGGGCCGAGACGGCATCGGTACGGTCCGTAAGACCACCCTCCCGGGCGGCCTGCGTATCGTCACCGAGACCCTGCCGTCCGTGCGCTCCGCCACCTTCGGTATCTGGGCGCACGTCGGCTCCCGCGACGAGACGCCCGCGCTGAACGGCGCCACCCACTACCTGGAGCACCTGCTCTTCAAGGGCACCGCCCGCCGCAGCGCGCTGGACATCTCCTCCGCGATCGACGCGGTCGGCGGTGAGATGAACGCGTTCACGGCGAAGGAGTACACGTGCTACTACGCACGCGTGCTCGACACCGACCTGCCGCTCGCCATCGACACGGTCTGCGACATGCTCACCGGCTCGCTCATCCGCGAGGAGGACGTCGACGTCGAACGCGGCGCCATCCTCGAAGAGATCGCGATGACCGAGGACGACCCGGGCGACTGTGTGCACGACCTCTTCGCGCACACCATGTTCGGCGACACCCCCCTCGGCCGCCCGGTCCTCGGCACGGTCGACACGGTCAACGCCCTCGGCGCCGACCGTATCCGCCGCTTCTACAAGAAGCACTACGACCCCACCCACCTCGTGGTCGCCTGCGCCGGCAACATCGACCACAACAAGGTCGTACGCCTCGTCCGCGCCGCCTTCGAGAGCGCCGGCGCCCTCGACCGCGCCGACGCCGCCCCGATCGCCCCGCGCGACGGCCGCCGCGCCCTGCGTACGGCCGGCCGCGTCGAGCTGATCGGCCGCAGGACCGAGCAGGCCCATGTCGTCCTCGGCATGCCCGGTCTCGCCCGCACCGACGAGCGGCGCTGGGCCCTCGGCGTCCTCAACACCGCGCTCGGCGGCGGCATGTCCTCCCGCCTCTTCCAGGAGGTCCGGGAGAAGCGCGGCCTCGCCTACAGCGTGTATTCGTACACGTCCGGCTTCGCCGACTGCGGCCTCTTCGGCGTCTACGCCGGCTGCCGTCCCTCCCAGGTGCACGACGTGCTCAAGATCTGCCGCGACGAACTCGACCAGGTCGCCGAGCACGGACTGCCCGACGACGAGATCGAGCGCGCCATCGGCCAGCTCCGCGGCTCCACGGTCCTCGGTCTGGAGGACACCGGCGCGATCATGAACCGCATCGGCAAGAGCGAGCTGTGCTGGGGCGAGCAGATGTCCGTCGACGAGATGCTGACCCGTATCGCCATGGTGACCCCGGACGAGATCCGGGCCGTGG
This sequence comes from Streptomyces phaeolivaceus, assembly GCF_009184865.1. Taxonomy (NCBI): domain Bacteria; kingdom Bacillati; phylum Actinomycetota; class Actinomycetes; order Kitasatosporales; family Streptomycetaceae; genus Streptomyces; species Streptomyces phaeolivaceus. The sequence continues at coordinate 7,808,077 of NZ_CP045096.1, forward strand.
CCCGCGAGATCCTGGGACAGCGCCCCTCCCTGTCGGTGATCGGCCCGCTCAAGGACAAACAGGCGTCCCGTCTCCACGAGGCCGTCGCCTGACACTCCACTCGTCGCCCGACAAACCCAGTTAAGGAACCAAGCAATGAGCAAGCTGCGCGTGGCGGTCCTCGGTGCCCAGGGCCGGATCGGCTCCGAGGCCGTGCGGGCCGTCGAGGCCGCCGAGGACATGGAACTGGTCGCCGCCCTGAGCCGGGGCGACAAGCTGGAGACCCTGGCCGAGACCGGCGCCCAGGTCGCCGTCGAACTGACCACTCCCGCCTCGGTCATGGACAACCTCGAATTCTGCGTCCGCCACGGCATCCACGCGGTCGTCGGTACGACGGGCTGGACCGACGAACGCCTCGCGCAGCTGAACGGCTGGCTGGCCGGATCCCCGGAGACCGGTGTGCTCATCGCGCCCAACTTCTCCATCGGGGCCGTCCTGACCATGAGGTTCGCGCAGCTGGCCGCCCCCTACTTCGAGTCGGTGGAGGTCGTCGAACTGCACCACCCGAAGAAGGTCGACGCTCCCAGCGGTACGGCGACCCGCACGGCCCAGCTCATCGCCGAGGCGCGGCGCGCGGCGGGCACGGCCCAGGCACCGGACGCCACGGAGACGGCTCTGGACGGCGCGCGCGGCGTGGAGGTCGAAGGTGTCCCCATCCACTCCATCCGCCTGCGCGGCCTGCTGGCCCACCAGGAGGTCCTGCTCGGCGGCGAGGGCGAGACCCTCACCATCCGCCACGACTCCCTCCACCACAGCAGCTTCATGCCGGGCATCCTGCTCGGCGCCCGCCGCGTGGTGACGGCCCCGGGCCTCACCTTCGGCCTCGAACACTTCCTCGACCTGGGCTGATCGGTCCGGGAGACGTCATGCGCGCGAAGATCACCTACGCCGTCACGGCAGCCGTTCTGGTCGTCTACTTCGTCCTGGTCGGCAGCCGCGGGGTCCTGCTCATAGAGACCGGCACACCGGTCACGATCGCCTTCGGTGTCGCCGTGCTGGTCCTGCCGGGGATCGGCCTCTGGTTCCTGTGGAAGAACACCCAGTTCGTCCGCAGGGCCAACCAGCTCGCCGCCGAACTCGACGCCGAAGGGGGCCTCCCCGTCGACGAGTTGAAGCGCACCCCGAGCGGCCGTATCGACCGGGACTCGGCCGACGAGGTCTTCGCTCGGCGCAAGGAGGAGACCGAGGACGCCCCCGACGACTGGCGCGCCTGGTTCCGGCTCGCCGTCGCCTACCACGACGCCCGCGACACACCCCGGGCCCGCAAGGCGATGCAGCGAGCGATCGCCCTCCACGACGGCAGGCCGACCCCGACCGTCTGACCGCGCTCCCCGCACACGGCCGAGGGGCCGACCGCACCAGCGGACCGGCCCCTCACCCCTATGCTCAGCTGTTCGACTACGCGGCGCGCAGGTACTCCGCCGCCCACGCCTCGATCGTGTCCGCCGCCCGGTCGAAGGCCTCCGTACGCGCCAGGAAGTCGGCGTTGTGCGTGGTCATCAACGGCGTCACATACTCCTGCACCTGGTCCCTGCGGACGAGGAGCAGCGCCTGCCCCTGCACGGACCGCGGCAGCCCGAGCCACCGCACCGGCTGCTGCACGGTACGCACCGACACACTCGGCTCCCAGGAAGCCGTACGCGTACGGAAGAAGCCCACCTGGCGCACGCCCCGCGCGCTCACCCAGATGCCGACCCGCAGCAGCCGCAGCGCGCAGCCGATGACCAGCAGCGCACCGCCGAAGCAGATCGCGCCCGCCTGCGGAGTCTCGGCCATCGCGATGATGACCGCCGCGACCAGCACGTACGAGGCCAGCAGCAGCAGGAGCGCGGCGGCGCCGACCCGCCAGGGGCCGGGCCGGTAGGGGCGCCGCCAGCGGTCACGGTCGTCGAAGGGCAGCGCTTCGTCCACCGCCTGGTCGAAGGCGCGGTCGGCGGTCAGGAAGGGCAGGGGCACGGCTGATCCTCACTCAATCCACGCACAGGTATCGCCGGGTGAGGCTACCTAGCCGGACCCCCGCCCACCACTCCCGGGGGTCCAACAGGGGCACAAGGGGGTGCAACTCGGGCCATCCGGGCCCCTTGTCGGTGCCGGGCCGTAGAGTGGGCGCCGCCCGAGAGCAGCAATGGGAAGGACCCTCCGAGCCGTGACCGACACCCCCGCCGACGATCTCAAGCCCAGCTTCCGCAGCGATGTCTCCGTCGAGTTGGTGAAGCACAGTGCCGCCGACTCGGATGTGCTGTGGGCCGCCCGCGTCTCCACCGCCGGCGAACAGTCCCTGGAGGAGCTGCAGAAGGATCCCGAGCGGTCCAAGGGCCTCATCAACTACCTCATGCGGGACCGGCACGGCAGCCCCTTCGAGCACAACTCGATGACCTTCTTCATCAGCGCCCCGATCTTCGTCTTCCGCGAGTTCATGCGCCACCGGGTGGGCTGGTGCGTCGCGGGTGACACCGAGATCACGTTGGAGAGCGAGGCCGGCCGGCTCCGTCGGCGCACCATCGCCGAGCTGTACGAGCTCTGGCACCTCGGCGTCGAGGACCGGCTTCCGCATTCCGCCGGTGGAGTGACTTGGCACAGCAGGGCCGGCAAGTGGACGGCCCAGGTCCGGCACGGCGAGAAGAACCAGTACCTCGGCCTGTACGAGAACCGCGAGGCGGCCGAGTCGGCCGTGGCGGAATACCGGGAGCTCCACCCCGGCACCCGCCTCCACAAGCTCGAATCGGTCCGCCGCAACCACGTGCGCTGCTACGACGAGGAGACACTGCTGGCCCGGCGGGCCAGGATCGTCGACGTCATCGAGTCCGGGGTGAAGCAGCTCATCAGGATCACCACGGAGTCCGGGAAGACGCTCCGCTCCACGGTCGACCACGCGGTGCTCACCCCCGAGGGCTGGTGCAAGGCCGGGGAACTGGTCGTCGGTGACGCGGTCCTGGCGGAGGGGACCACCCCTCGTCCGTCGGAGGCCCAGGTGCCGCCGAGTCTGCGGCGCGGCATCGGTGTGTGGACCTCCATGCAGCGCGAGCGACTGATCAAGGAGACCGACAGCTGCCACCTCTGCGGCCGGGACTTCCCCCGCGCGGAACTCGCCCTGGACCATGTGGTCCCGGTGGCCGGTGACCTGACCCAGGCCCTCGACGAGCGGAACCTCGCGCCCGCCTGTGAGCCCTGCCACGCGGTCAAGAGCGCCGGTGAGCAGGCCCAGGCCCAGCGCGGAGGCGAGATCGCCAAGGCCGTCGCGGACCGGATCGTCTCCATCGAGCAGGACGGCGAGGAGATGACGTACGACCTCTCCGTCGAAGGCCCTTGGCACAACTTCCTCGCCAACGGGATCGTCGTGCACAACTCGTACAACGAGGAGTCGGGCCGCTATCGGGAACTGCTGCCCCACTTCTACGTCCCCGACGAGTCCCGCAAGCTCGTCCAGGAGGGCCGCCCCGGCAAGTACGTCTTCGTGGAGGGCACGCAGGCCCAGCAGGAGCTGGTCGGGCGGGTCATGGAGGACTCGTACGCGCACGCGTACGAGGCGTACCAGGAGATGCTCGCCGCCGGTGTCGCCCGTGAGGTCGCCCGCGCGGTCCTCCCGGTCGGACTCTTCTCCTCGATGTACGCCACCTGCAACGCCCGCTCGCTGATGCACTTCCTCGGTCTGCGCACCCAGCACGAGCTTGCCAAGGTCCCGTCCTTCCCGCAGCGGGAGATCGAGATGGTGGGCGAACGGATGGAGACGGAGTGGGCGAAGCTGATGCCGCTCACGCATGCCGCGTTCAACGCGAACGGCCGGGTCGCGCCCTAGCCGACCGCTGACTTTCGGCCAGGCACAGATGTACGGGTCAGCCGAGCGAAGTGTCCGTATTGCGGCATTTCGCGAAGTTCATCTAGCCTGATCAAACGGACCCGGCACTGCTTGAACCCCCGAGCAGGCAGTGCCGGGCTCCGCATTTGTCCTGACTTTTACCGCCCCCCGAGGGCAGACCGCGCCCTGAGCAGCGAGTAGCGTGTTACCCATGGCTCCGACCTCGACTCCGCAGACCCCCTTCGGGCGGGTCCTCACCGCCATGGTCACGCCCTTCACGGCGGACGGCGCACTCGACCTCGACGGCGCGCAGCGGCTCGCCACCCATCTGGTGGACGCAGGCAACGACGGCCTGGTCATCAACGGCACCACCGGCGAGTCCCCCACCACCGGTGACGCGGAGAAATCGGACCTGGTACGAGCCGTCCTCGAAGCCGTCGGCGACCGCGCGCACATCATCGCCGGCGTCGGCACGAACGACACCCACCACAGCAAGGAGCTGGCCCGCGCCGCCGAGAAGGTCGGCGCCCACGGTCTCCTCGTCGTCACGCCGTACTACAACAAGCCCCCGCAGGAGGGCCTGTACCGCCACTTCAAGGCGATCGCCGACGCCGCCGACCTGCCGGTGATGCTCTACGACATCCCCGGCCGCAGCGGTGTCCCGATCGACACCGAGACGATCGTCCGGCTCGCCGAGCACCCGCGCATCGTCGCCAACAAGGACGCCAAGGGCGACCTCGGCCGCGCCAGCTGGGCCATCGCCCGCTCCGGCCTCGCCTGGTACTCCGGCGACGACATGCTGAACCTCCCGCTGCTCTCCGTGGGCGCGGTCGGCTTCGTCTCGGTCGTCGGCCATGTCGTCACCCCCGAGCTGCGCGCCCTCGTCGACGCGTACGTCTCCGGTGACGTCCAGAAGGCCACCGAGATCCACCAGAAGCTGCTGCCGGTCTTCACCGGTATGTTCCGCACCCAGGGCGTGATGACCACCAAGGCGGCGCTCGCCCTCCAGGGCCTGCCCGCCGGACCGTTGCGCGCCCCCATGGTGGAGCTTTCGCCCGAGGAGACGGCCCAGCTCAAGATCGATCTTGGTGCGGGCGGGGTACAGCTCTAGCACCGGACTTCGTACGACGCGACAACCCGATGTCACACCCCGAGACTTCACAACTGAATAGGCAGGACGAAAGCGCCTGCGTCCACATCCACAACTGCTTTTGCACGAACGTCATGCGCGCCACGTGCCACGGGTACGTGGCGCGCATGGTGAGGAGAGTCTTTTGAGTCATCCGCATCCTGAACTCGGCCCGCCGCCGCCGCTTCCCCAAGGTGGCCTGCGGGTCACCCCACTGGGCGGCCTCGGCGAGATCGGCCGGAACATGACCGTCTTCGAATACGGCGGCCGGCTGCTGATCGTCGACTGCGGGGTGCTCTTCCCCGAGGAGGAGCAGCCCGGAATCGACCTGATCCTGCCGGACTTCTCGTCCGTCAGGGACCGCCTCGACGACATCGAGGGCATCGTCCTCACGCACGGCCACGAGGACCACATCGGCGCGGTCCCGTATCTGCTGCGCGAGAAGCCCGACATCCCGCTGATCGGCTCCAAGCTGACCCTCGCGCTCATCGAGGCCAAGCTCCAGGAGCACCGCATCCGCCCGTACACCCTTGAGGTGGCCGAGGGGAACCGCGAACGCATCGGCCCCTTCGACTGCGAGTTCGTCGCGGTCAACCACTCCATCCCGGACGCCCTCGCCGTGGCCATCCGCACCCCCGCGGGCATGGTGGTCCACACGGGTGACTTCAAGATGGACCAGCTTCCGCTGGACAACCGCCTCACAGATCTACACGCGTTCGCACGGCTGAGCGAGGAGGGCATCGACCTCCTTCTCTCCGACTCCACGAACGCCGAGGTCCCCGGATTCGTTCCGCCGGAGCGGGACATCTCCAACGTCCTGCGGCAGGTCTTCGCGGGCGCCCGCAAGCGGATCATCGTGGCCAGCTTCGCCAGCCACATCCACCGCATCCAGCAGATCCTCGACGCGGCGCACGAGTACGGCCGCCGGGTCGCCTTCGTGGGCCGCTCGATGGTCCGGAACATGGGCATCGCCAGGGACCTCGGCTATCTCAAGGTCCCGCCGGGCCTGGTCGTGGACGTGAAGACCCTCGACGATCTGCCGGACCACGAGATCGTCCTCGTGTGCACGGGATCGCAGGGCGAGCCGATGGCGGCCCTGTCCCGGATGGCCAACCGGGACCACCAGATCCGCATCGTCCAGGGCGACACGGTGATCCTGGCCTCGTCCCTGATCCCCGGCAACGAGAACGCGGTCTACCGCGTCATCAACGGTCTGACCCGCTGGGGCGCCAACGTCATCCACAAGGGCAACGCCAAGGTCCATGTCTCCGGACACGCCTCGGCCGGCGAACTGCTGTACTTCTACAACATCTGCCGTCCGAAGAACCTGATGCCGGTGCACGGCGAATGGCGCCATCTCCGGGCCAACGCCGAACTGGGCGCCCTGACCGGCGTACCGCACGACCGCATCGTCATCGCCGAGGACGGCGTGGTCGTCGACCTCATCGAGGGCAAGGCCAAGATCTCCGGCAAGGTCCAGGCCGGTTATGTGTACGTCGACGGCCTCTCGGTCGGCGATGTCGGCGAGCCGGCCCTCAAGGACCGGAAGATCCTCGGCGACGAGGGCATCATCTCGGTCTTCGTCGTCGTGGACTCGTCCACGGGCAAGATCACCGCCGGCCCGCACATCCAGGCCCGCGGCTCCGGTATCGAGGACTCCGCCTTCAGCGTGGTCGTCCCCCGGATCACCGAGGTCCTGGAGCGCTCCGCACAGGACGGGGTCGTCGAGCCCCACCAGCTGCAACAGCTCATCCGGCGCACCCTCGGCAAGTGGGTCTCCGACACCTACCGGCGCAGGCCGATGATCCTGCCTGTGGTGGTGGAGGTCTGACCCTCCGTCAGCGCCCGTACCGGAGCGGGGCTCCTCGATTTGCATCGGGGCGCCCCGCTCCAGTACGTTTACGGCTCCGCCCAGGGGGGAACCCGACGCAACTACGCGTCAGGAGCCGCCCGGACCGGGTGGAAATTCCGACTCAGAACCTCTGATAAAGTCGGAATCGCCGGAAAGGGAAACGCGGAAGCGGAAACCTGGAAAGCGCCGAGGAAATCGGACCGGAAAACGATCTGATAGAGTCGGAAACGCAAGACAGCAAGACAGCAGGACCGAAGGGAAACTGCCCGGAGGAAAGCCTGAGTAGCAACTTGGGTGAGTACGAAGGAAGCGTCCGTTCCTTGAGAACTCAACAGCGTGCCAAAAATCAACGCCAGATATGTTGATACCCCGTCTCCAGCTTCTGCTGGGACGAGGTTCCTTTGAAGAAAACACAGCGAGGACGCTGTGAACCATCGGATCATTCCTCCGGTGGTTCCGCTCTCGTGATGTGTGCACCCGGTTACGGGTAATCATTCACGGAGAGTTTGATCCTGGCTCAGGACGAACGCTGGCGGCGTGCTTAACACATGCAAGTCGAACGATGAACCACTTCGGTGGGGATTAGTGGCGAACGGGTGAGTAACACGTGGGCAATCTGCCCTTCACTCTGGGACAAGCCCTGGAAACGGGGTCTAATACCGGATAATACTTTCTGCCTCCTGGCAGGGAGTTAAAAGCTCCGGCGGTGAAGGATGAGCCCGCGGCCTATCAGCTTGTTGGTGAGGTAACGGCTCACCAAGGCGACGACGGGTAGCCGGCCTGAGAGGGCGACCGGCCACACTGGGACTGAGACACGGCCCAGACTCCTACGGGAGGCAGCAGTGGGGAATATTGCACAATGGGCGAAAGCCTGATGCAGCGACGCCGCGTGAGGGATGACGGCCTTCGGGTTGTAAACCTCTTTCAGCAGGGAAGAAGCGAAAGTGACGGTACCTGCAGAAGAAGCGCCGGCTAACTACGTGCCAGCAGCCGCGGTAATACGTAGGGCGCGAGCGTTGTCCGGAATTATTGGGCGTAAAGAGCTCGTAGGCGGTCTGTCGCGTCGGATGTGAAAGCCCGGGGCTTAACCCCGGGTCTGCATTCGATACGGGCAGACTAGAGTGTGGTAGGGGAGATCGGAATTCCTGGTGTAGCGGTGAAATGCGCAGATATCAGGAGGAACACCGGTGGCGAAGGCGGATCTCTGGGCCATTACTGACGCTGAGGAGCGAAAGCGTGGGGAGCGAACAGGATTAGATACCCTGGTAGTCCACGCCGTAAACGGTGGGAACTAGGTGTTGGCGACATTCCACGTCGTCGGTGCCGCAGCTAACGCATTAAGTTCCCCGCCTGGGGAGTACGGCCGCAAGGCTAAAACTCAAAGGAATTGACGGGGGCCCGCACAAGCAGCGGAGCATGTGGCTTAATTCGACGCAACGCGAAGAACCTTACCAAGGCTTGACATACACCGGAAACGGCCAGAGATGGTCGCCCCCTTGTGGTCGGTGTACAGGTGGTGCATGGCTGTCGTCAGCTCGTGTCGTGAGATGTTGGGTTAAGTCCCGCAACGAGCGCAACCCTTGTTCTGTGTTGCCAGCATGCCCTTCGGGGTGATGGGGACTCACAGGAGACTGCCGGGGTCAACTCGGAGGAAGGTGGGGACGACGTCAAGTCATCATGCCCCTTATGTCTTGGGCTGCACACGTGCTACAATGGCAGGTACAATGAGCTGCGAAGCCGTGAGGCGGAGCGAATCTCAAAAAGCCTGTCTCAGTTCGGATTGGGGTCTGCAACTCGACCCCATGAAGTCGGAGTTGCTAGTAATCGCAGATCAGCATTGCTGCGGTGAATACGTTCCCGGGCCTTGTACACACCGCCCGTCACGTCACGAAAGTCGGTAACACCCGAAGCCGGTGGCCCAACCCCTTGTGGGAGGGAGCTGTCGAAGGTGGGACTGGCGATTGGGACGAAGTCGTAACAAGGTAGCCGTACCGGAAGGTGCGGCTGGATCACCTCCTTTCTAAGGAGCACTTCTCACCGATCCCTCCGGGGTGAGGTCAGAGGCCAGTTCATCAGCGAACGTCTGATGCTGGTTGCTCATGGGTGGAACGTTGATTATTCGGCATCGTCAGTCATCTCAGGCTGTGAGTACTGTCCTTCGGGGCGTGGAAAGCTGACCGGAGTGGCGAGGGTGCCGGGCACGCTGTTGGGTGTCTGAGGGAATGAATCCCCTCGACGCCGACCCCAGTGAACTCGTCTGTGAAGGCGGGGTGGTGGGTGGTTGGTCGTTGTTTGAGAACTGCACAGTGGACGCGAGCATCTGTGGCCAAGTTTTTAAGGGCGCACGGTGGATGCCTTGGCACCAGGAACCGATGAAGGACGTGGGAGGCCACGATAGGCCCCGGGGAGTCGTCAACCAGGCTTTGATCCGGGGGTGTCCGAATGGGGAAACCCGGCAGTCGTCATGGGCTGTCACCCTTGCCTGAACACATAGGGCAAGTGGAGGGAACGCGGGGAAGTGAAACATCTCAGTACCCGCAGGAAGAGAAAACAACCGTGATTCCGGGAGTAGTGGCGAGCGAAACCGGATGAGGCCAAACCGTATGCGTGTGAGACCCGGCAGGGGTTGCGTATACGGGGTTGTGGGATCTCTCTTTCACAGTCTGCCGGCTGTGAGGCGAGTCAGAAACCGTTGATGTAGGCGAAGGACATGCGAAAGGTCCGGCGTAGAGGGTAAGACCCCCGTAGCTGAAACATCAGCGGCTCGTTTGAGAGACACCCAAGTAGCACGGGGCCCGAGAAATCCCGTGTGAATCTGGCGGGACCACCCGCTAAGCCTAAATATTCCCTGGTGACCGATAGCGGATAGTACCGTGAGGGAATGGTGAAAAGTACCGCGGGAGCGGAGTGAAATAGTACCTGAAACCGTGTGCCTACAAGCCGTGGGAGCGTCGCGCATCAAGTTTACTTGGTGCGTCGTGACTGCGTGCCTTTTGAAGAATGAGCCTGCGAGTTTGCGGTGTGTTGCGAGGTTAACCCGGGTGGGGTAGCCGTAGCGAAAGCGAGTCCTAATACGGCGTTTGAGTAGCACGCTCAAGACCCGAAGCGGAGTGATCTAGCCATGGGCAGGTTGAAGCGGAGGTAAGACTTCGTGGAGGACCGAACCCACCAGGGTTGAAAACCTGGGGGATGACCTGTGGTTAGGGGTGAAAGGCCAATCAAACTCCGTGATAGCTGGTTCTCCCCGAAATGCATTTAGGTGCAGCGTCGTGTGTTTCTTGCCGGAGGTAGAGCACTGGATAGGCGATGGGCCCTACCGGGTTACTGACCTTAGCCAAACTCCGAATGCCGGTAAGTGAGAGCGCGGCAGTGAGACTGTGGGGGATAAGCTCCATGGTCGAGAGGGAAACAGCCCAGAGCATCGACTAAGGCCCCTAAGCGTACGCTAAGTGGGAAAGGATGTGGAGTCGCAGAGACAACCAGGAGGTTGGCTTAGAAGCAGCCACCCTTGAAAGAGTGCGTAATAGCTCACTGGTCTAGTGATTCCGCGCCGACAATGTAGCGGGGCTCAAGCGTACCGCCGAAGTCGTGTCATTCCAGCAGATACCCCCAACGGGGGCTGGGATGGGTAGGGGAGCGTCGTGTGCCGGGTGAAGCAGCCGCGGAAGCGAGTTGTGGACGGTTCACGAGTGAGAATGCAGGCATGAGTAGCGATACAAACGTGAGAAACGTTTGCGCCGATTGACCAAGGGTTCCTGGGTCAAGCTGATCTGCCCAGGGTAAGTCGGGACCTAAGGCGAGGCCGACAGGCGTAGTCGATGGATAACCGGTTGATATTCCGGTACCCGCTGTGAAGCGTCAAACACTGAACCAGGCGATGCTAAGTCCGTGAAGCCGCCCCGGAGCCTTCGGGCAAAGGGGAGTGGTGGAGCCGACGGACCAGACTTGCAGTAGGTGAGTGATGGGGTGACGCAGGAAGGTAGTCCATCCCGGGCGGTGGTTGTCCCGGGGTAAGGGTGTAGGCCGTGCGACAGGTAAATCCGTCGTACATGGAGGCTGAGACCTGATGCCGAGCCGATTGTGGTGAAGTGGATGATCCTATGCTGTCGAGAAAAGCCTCTAGCGAGTTTTATGGCGGCCCGTACCCTAAACCGACTCAGGTGGTCTGGTAGAGAATACCGAGGCGTTCGGGTGAACTATGGTTAAGGAACTCGGCAAAATGCCCCCGTAACTTCGGGAGAAGGGGGGCCATCACCGGTGATAGCACTTGCTGCTTGAGCTGGGGGTGGCCGCAGAGACCAGCGAGAAGCGACTGTTTACTAAAAACACAGGTCCGTGCGAAGCCGTAAGGCGATGTATACGGACTGACGCCTGCCCGGTGCTGGAACGTTAAGGGGACCGGTTAGTCAGGATTCGTCTTGGCGAAGCTGAGAACTTAAGCGCCAGTAAACGGCGGTGGTAACTATAACCATCCTAAGGTAGCGAAATTCCTTGTCGGGTAAGTTCCGACCTGCACGAATGGCGTAACGACTTCTCGACTGTCTCAACCATAGGCCCGGTGAAATTGCACTACGAGTAAAGATGCTCGTTTCGCGCAGCAGGACGGAAAGACCCCGGGACCTTTACTACAGTTTGATATTGGTGTTCGGTTCGGCTTGTGTAGGATAGCTGGGAGACTGTGAAGCTCGGACGCCAGTTCGGGTGGAGTCGTCGTTGAAATACCAGTCTGGTCGTGCTGGATGTCTAACCCGGGTCCGTGATCCGGATCGGGGACAGTGTCTGATGGGTAGTTTAACTGGGGCGGTTGCCTCCCAAAGGGTAACGGAGGCGCCCAAAGGTTCCCTCAGCCTGGTTGGCAATCAGGTGGTGAGTGTAAGTGCACAAGGGAGCTTGACTGTGAGACCGACGGGTCGAGCAGGGACGAAAGTCGGGACTAGTGATCCGGCGGTGGCTTGTGGAAGCGCCGTCGCTCAACGGATAAAAGGTACCCCGGGGATAACAGGCTGATCTTCCCCAAGAGTCCATATCGACGGGATGGTTTGGCACCTCGATGTCGGCTCGTCGCATCCTGGGGCTGGAGTCGGTCCCAAGGGTTGGGCTGTTCGCCCATTAAAGCGGTACGCGAGCTGGGTTTAGAACGTCGTGAGACAGTTCGGTCCCTATCCGCTGCGCGCGCAGGAATATTGAGAAGGGCTGTCCCTAGTACGAGAGGACCGGGACGGACGAACCTCTGGTGTGCCAGTTGTTCTGCCAAGGGCATGGCTGGTTGGCTACGTTCGGGAGGGATAACCGCTGAAAGCATCTAAGCGGGAAGCCTGCTTCGAGATGAGTATTCCCACCCACTTGATGGGGTAAGGCTCCCAGTAGACGACTGGGTTGATAGGCCAGATATGGAAGCCTGGTAACGGGTGGAGTTGACTGGTACTAATAGGCCGAGGGCTTGTCCTCAGTTGCTCGCGTCCACTGTGTTGGTTCTGAAACCACGAACAACCCCGCCCAGGGCCACTGGGTGGTGCGGTTGAGTGTTTCATAGTGTTTCGGTGGTCATAGCGTGAGGGAAACGCCCGGTTACATTCCGAACCCGGAAGCTAAGCCTTACAGCGCCGATGGTACTGCAGGGGGGACCCTGTGGGAGAGTAGGACGCCGCCGAACAAATATTGAGAGCTGGTCCCCGAATTTCGGTTCGGGGGCCAGCTCTTTTTTGTTTGTCTTTACTTGGAGTTCACGTTGCGCGACCAGGATCCGCGCCATGGGTACCGTTGGAATGCTCAGGGCCGCAGGTGTCGGCGTCGGTGACGAGGTGGTCGTGCCGGCGTTCGGGAACCCGGAGGTCGCACAGGCGGTGAGCCTGGCAGGGGCTGTGCCGGTGTTCGCCGACATAGACCCGGTGACGTACTGCCTGGACACCGCAGCAGTCGAGGCCGCAGTGACGTCCAGGACGGTGGCCGCGGTCGTCGTCCACCGCTTCGGCCGCTCCGCCGACATCGCGGCGCTGCGTCAAGTCGGGCAACGGCATGGGCTGTTGGTGCTGGAGCAGGGCGAGTCGGAGACGCCGTACAGCGAGTTGGGGGAGCGCCGGCGACGGGCCGCGTATCTCAGCGCGAAGCTGAAGGGCGTACGGACTCCCGAAGGCGGCGACGGGCACACCTATCAGCAGTACGTCGTGCGGGTGCCCGGGAACGGGCGGCCCGACCGGGACGCCTTCGCTCGGGCCGTACGGGCCAAGGGCGTTCAGTGCAGTGTGCCGGTGAAGACGCCCGTGCACCGGATGCCCGGGTTCCGGCGTGATGTGTGTCTGCCCGAGACCGAGCGGGCCGCCGACGAGACACTGGCGCTGCCCATCGCCGGTGAGATGTCACGGCGCGAACTGCACCGGCTGGTGTCCGCCTGCAACGCGCTCGGTGGACTGCTGCAGCCTGCCTTCTAGTTCTTCCGACGGGCGCCGGGTGGTTCGAAGCAGCCGCCGGATCGGGGTATGATCTATCTCGTTGCCGCGAGGGAAACCTCGAACAGGTGACAGGCCCCTATAGCTCAGTCGGTAGAGCGTCTCCATGGTAAGGAGAAGGTCAACGGTTCGATTCCGTTTGGGGGCTCAGACAAAAGGCCCCGCCCACTTGGGCGGGGCCTTTCTCATGCCCGCTGAGTCCTGCCGGATCAGTCCTGCTGGAGGCCCGGGACGCGCATCGCCAGGATGGCCATGTCGTCCGAGGGGGCGTCGGAGGCGAAGCGTTCGACCGCGCGCATGACACGGGCCGCTACCGCGCCCGCCGTGAGGCCCGTACAGGTGGTCAGGACCTCGGTGAGGCCGTCGTCGCCCAACATGCGGGTGCCTTCGCGGCGTTCGGTGACGCCGTCCGTGACACAGAGGAGGACGTCGCCGGGGTCGAGGGTGACGGTCTGCTCGTACAGTTCCAGGTCCTCCATGACGCCGAGGAGCGCCTGTGGTTCGGCGGCCGGTTCGACCGTGCCGTCCTGGCGCAGACGCAGGGGGAGCGGGTGGCCGGCGCAGACGACCTTCAGTACGGCGCTGCCGTCCTCCTGGGGCCACAACTCGCCGTACAGGAGCGTCAGGAAGCGGCTGCGGGCGCCCTCGTCGATGATCGCGGAGTTGAGGCGCTCCAGGACCGCCGGGCCGGCGTAGCCCTCGCGGGCCAGCAGGCGCAGGGCGTGGCGGGCCAGGCCGGTGACCGCGGCGGCCTCCGGGCCGGTGCCGCAGACGTCGCCGATGGCGAAGCCGTACGCGCCGTCGCGGATGGGGAACAGGTCGTAGAAGTCGCCGCCGACCTCGTTGCCCTCGCCGGCCGCGCGGTAGATGACCTCGACCTCGACGCCGTCGATCTGGGGCAGCTCGGGCGGGAGGAGGCTGCGCTGGAGGGACTGGCTGATGGCCACGCGCTCCGAGTACAGACGGGCGTTGTCCAGGGCCAGCGCGGCCCGGCGGGAGAGGTCCTCCGCCAGCTCCAGGATCTCCTGGCGGAAGTGCTCGTCCGTGGGCTTGCCGAGGGTCAGCATGCCGATGACGCGGTTGCGGGCCACGAGAGGGAGGACGACGGTCTCGCCGCCCACCGCCGAGGCCGTCGCCAGCGTCGTACCGATGCCCGAACTGACCGTGGCGGGCTCGCCGAGGCCCAGGCTGCGCATGGAGGTGCGCAGGGCCGCCTGGTGGGCCGCCTCGGCGGGGGCCGTCCAGACGCGGGCGCCCGGGGTGGGAATGGGCTCCGGCGGGCGGATCCTGGACAGGAGGGCCTTGAGGCCGTCGATGAGGTCCTCGTCCTCGTGCAGGACGTACGAGAGATACGGGTCCGAGGCCTGGTCGGCGATCGTGTAGACCGCGCACCAGGTGGCGAGCGTCGGGATCGTCATCTGGGCCATGAGGGCGAGGGTCTGGTCGCGGTCCAGGGTGCCCGCGAGGAGGTCGGACGCCTCGACCAGGAAGCTCAGCGAGCCGCGGCGCAGGCGCTCCAGCTCGCCCAGGCGGGCCGACTCGACGGCCAGGGCGATGCGGTCGGCGGCGAACTGGAGGCGCAGGGCCTCCTCGTTGGAGTACCGGCCGTGCGCCTCGGCGGCGACCCCCAGGGAGCCCGTGAGGCGGCCCTCGACCTTGAGGGGCACCGTGACGACCGAGCGCATGCCCGTGCCGTTGAGGAGGGGGACGGCGCCGGGGACGGCCGTGAGATCGTCGTGGACGGCCGGCATACGGGCGGAGCTGTAGCGGCCGGGGCCGGCCTCCACCGGGACGCGGGCGAAGCGCTGGCGGGCCGACGGGAGGCCCGTGGAGGCCCGTACCTCCAGCTCGGTCTCGTCGTCGGTGGCCAGGAGCAGGAAGGCGGAGTCGCCGTCGAGCATGTCGCGGGCGCGCTCGACCGTGCGCTGGAGGAGGCCGTCGAGGTCGTCCGGGGCCGGTGAGCCGATGAAGACCTCGAAGGGGTCCGTGGCCTGGCCGTCGCCGGAGCCGGCGGTGTCGCCGGACGGCATGCGGATCGGGGTCTGCAGAACGGCGCGCTCGTGGTCCCGTACGAGCAGGCAGACCGTGGAGGGGTCGCCGTCGGCGTCGCGGACCCGGAGGTGGGAGGCGTAGACCGGTGTCACACGGCCGTTGGCGCCGCGGATGCCGTAGCTGCCCTCCCAGCGGGAGAGTTGGAGGGCCTCGGCGACGCCGGTGCTGGTGCCGGGGGTGTGCGGCCAGGCGGCGAGATCGGTGAGGGGTTTGCCGATGACGTGGTCGGGGGCGTAGCCGAAGAGTTCCTCGGCGTCCTCGTTCCAGGCGCCGATCGCGCCCGCGCGGTCGATCTGGACGACGGCGACGCGGACCCGGCCGTCGGCGAGCGGCAGCAGGTCGGCGGGGAGCGACGGGCCGGCCGAGCGGGTGCCCACCGGGCGGTCCGGGAGATCGAGTTGGAACCAGACCTGCTTGTGCGTGGACGTGTATTCGACGCCCCAGCGGGTGGCCATCGCCGCGCACAGCTGGAGGCCGCGCCCGCCCTCGCGGTCCGGGCTGCCCATGTTGATGTGGCTGCCCTGGAGGGGGATCTCACGTTCGGGGTATCTGTCGGCGACCTCGATGCGGACGCCGTCGTCGGCCCGCAGACAGAGGACGTCGGCGGAGGTGCCCGCGTGGACGACCGCGTTGGTGACGAGTTCGCTGGTGAGGACCACCGCGTCGTCGACGATGTCGGCGAAGCCCCAGCCCTGGAGGGTGTCGCGGACGAACGAGCGGGCGGTCGCGACGGATCGTGAGACGGCAGCGAAGCTGGCGGCCGCGCGCGCGGTGGTCACAGAACTCCTTGTCCGGTTCTCGACGTGCGGGGGTGCGTGGACGGCCTCCTGCCGTGGCAGAGGCTGGTGCTCCGTCGGCCTGGGGTCCTGGGGGGTCTCCCCGGGATGCAGTCCGGTGGTCATGGTGAGGCCGCCCCTCCGATGCCTGCCCGCTCGTGCTCGTGCGCCACCGCCCAGGCCGGACGGGACCGGCATGGCTGGACAGCCGCATGCAAGGTTACTTACCTTCGCCGTCCATGCGG
Organism: Streptomyces phaeolivaceus; assembly: GCF_009184865.1. Lineage (NCBI taxonomy): Bacteria > Bacillati > Actinomycetota > Actinomycetes > Kitasatosporales > Streptomycetaceae > Streptomyces > Streptomyces phaeolivaceus. The sequence goes on from NZ_CP045096.1 coordinate 7,824,412, forward strand.
ATGCCGGTCGTCTGTGTTTCCGTCCGGAGGTGTGCGGACCGTGTGCGAAGCTGCCGAACTGTTATGGCCTGGTTCAGCCATGGTGAAACACTGGGCAGGCTTCCAGGAGAAGGTCGGGCGAGTCCGAGTACGAAGCAGTACGAGTGGTACGAGCAGTGTGAGCAGTACGAAGCGTTCGAATACGGCGAAGTACGTCTAGCAGGAACGGTCGACCCTTGCGGGAGGGACACAGTGGAGTCTGGCGCAGCGACGCGAGGCACTAAGGCGCGCGCGAAAGGCGGACAGTCCCTGAGTGAACAGCGTAAATCGCGCAAACCACGCAATGGGACCACCACCGTGGACACGGCTGCCCTGGACCGGCTGCTGGTGGCGCTGGAGTCGATGCGGGACGGCAACTTCCGCAAGCGGCTGACCGTCTCGGGCGACGGCGTGATGGCGGAGATCGCCGCCGTGTACAACGAGGTGGCGGACCGGAATCTGCATCTGACCGGCGAGTTGTCGCGGGTGCGGCGCGTGGTGGGGCGTGAGGGCAAGCTCACCGAGCGGCTGGAGACCGGGGCCACCGAGGGCTCCTGGGCCGCCGCGATCGACGCCTCGAACGCGCTGGTCGACGATCTCGTACGGCCGGTCTCCGAGGTCAGCCGGGTGCTGTCGGCCGTCGCGGACGGTGATCTGTCGCCGCGTATGGAGCTGCGGACGCAGGCGCCGGACGGGTCCGGGCATCCGCTGCGCGGGGAGTTCCTGAAGGTCGGGCGTACGGTCAACAACCTGGTCGACCAGCTGTCGACGTTCACCGACGAGGTCACCCGGGTGGCCAGCGAGGTGGGCACCGAGGGCAAGCTGGGCGGACAGGCCAAGGTGCGCGGCATGTCGGGTTCGTGGAAGGACCTGACGGAGTCCGTCAACACGATGGCGTACCGGCTCACCGCGCAGGTGAGGGACATCGCGCTGGTGACGACCGCGGTCGCCAAGGGCGATCTGTCCCGCAAGGTCACCGTCGACGTGGCCGGCGAGATGCTGGAGCTGAAGGTCACCGTCAACACGATGGTGGACCAGCTCTCCGCGTTCTCCTCCGAGGTGACCCGCGTCGCCCGGGAGGTCGGCACCGAGGGGCAGCTCGGTGGTCAGGCCGAGGTGCCGGGTGTGGCCGGTGTGTGGAAGGAACTCACCGATTCGGTGAACCTGATGGCGGGCAACCTCACCGCGCAGGTGCGGGGGATCGCCCAGGTCACCACCGCGGTCGCCAACGGTGATCTGTCGCAGAAGGTGACCGTGCCCGCACGGGGTGAGGTCGCCAAGCTCGCCGAGACCATCAACCAGATGACCGAGACGCTGCGGATCTTCGCGGACGAGGTCACGCGGGTGGCCAACGAGGTCGGGGCCGAGGGACGGCTGGGCGGTCAGGCACAGGTGCCGGGCGCGGCGGGAACGTGGAAGGACCTGACGGACTCCGTCAACACGGTGTTCCGGAACCTCACGATCCAGGTGCGGGACATCGCGGCGGTGACGACGGCCGTGGCCAACGGTGACCTCTCGCAGAAGGTCACCGTGGACGTGGCCGGCGAGATGCTCGAACTGAAGAACACCGTCAACGGCATGGTGGACCAGCTCTCGTACTTCGGTGCCGAGGTCACGCGGGTGGCCAACGAGGTCGGGGCCGAGGGACGGCTGGGCGGTCAGGCACAGGTGCCCGGCGCGGCGGGAACGTGGAAGGACCTGACGGACTCCGTCAACACCGCGTTCCGGAATCTCACCGGACAGGTGAGGAACATCGCGGCGGTGACGACGGCCGTGGCCAACGGTGACCTCTCGCAGAAGGTCACCGTCGATGTCGCGGGCGAGATGCTCGAACTGAAGAACACCGTGAACACGATGGTGGACCAGCTGTCGTCGTTCGCCGACCAGGTGACGCGGATGGCCCGGGACGTGGGCACCGAGGGTCGTCTCGGCGGTCAGGCCCGCGTGGACGGTGTGTCCGGCACCTGGAAGGAACTCACCGACTCCGTCAACTCGATGGCCGGCAACCTCACCTCGCAGGTGCGCAACATCGCGCAGGTGACGACGGCGGTGGCGCGGGGCGACCTCTCCCAGAAGATCGACGTCGACGCGCGCGGCGAGATCCTGGAGCTGAAGAACACCATCAACACGATGGTCGACCAGCTCTCCTCCTTCGCCGACCAGGTGACCCGGGTCGCCCGGGACGTGGGCACGGAGGGCCGCCTCGGCGGTCAGGCGCAGGTGCCGGGTGTCGCCGGTGTGTGGCGCGACCTCACCGAGTCCGTGAACGGCATGGCGGGCAACCTGACCGGCCAGGTGCGGAACATCGCGCAGGTCGCCACGGCGGTGGCCCGCGGCGACCTCTCCCAGAAGATCACCGTGGACGCGCGCGGGGAGATCCTGGAGCTGAAGAACACGCTGAACACGATGGTGGACCAGCTGTCGTCGTTCGCGGAGGAGGTCACCCGGGTCGCCCGGGAGGTGGGTACGGAGGGCCAACTCGGCGGTCAGGCCGAGGTGCAGGGCGTCTCCGGCACCTGGAAGGACCTCACGCAGTCGGTGAACTTCATGGCGAACAACCTGACCATCCAGGTGCGTCAGATCGCCGAGGTCACGACCGCCGTCGCCAAGGGCGACCTGTCGAAGAAGATCACCGTCGACGCGAAGGGCGAGATCCTCGAACTCGTCACCACCGTCAACACGATGGTGGACCAGCTGTCGTCGTTCGCCGAGCAGGTGACCCGGGTGGCCCGTGAGGTGGGCACCGAGGGCATCCTCGGCGGTCAGGCGCACGTGCCGGGCATCACCGGCATCTGGAAGGACCTCAGCGGCAATGTGAACCTGATGGCCAAGAACCTGACCATGCAGGTGCGGAACATCTCCCAGGTCGCGGCGGCCGTCGCCAACGGCGACCTGACCCGTACGGTGACGATCGAGGCGGCCGGTGAGGTCGCGGAGCTGGCCGACACCTTCAACAGCATGGTGAAGACGCTGAGTTCGTTCGCCGACCAGGTCACCAAGGTGGCCCGTGAGGTGGGCACGGACGGCATCCTGGGCGGCCAGGCGCACGTACCGGGTGTGGCGGGTACGTGGAAGGACCTCACCGAGTCGGTGAACTCGATGGCGTCCAACCTCACCGGGCAGGTCCGCAACATCGCGATGGTCACGACCGCCATCGCCAAGGGCGATCTCACCAAGAAGATCGACATCGACGCGCGCGGCGAGATCCTGGAGCTGAAGACCACCATCAACACGATGGTCGACCAGCTGTCGTCCTTCGCCGAGGAGGTCACCCGGGTGGCCCGCGAGGTGGGCACCGAGGGGCAGCTGGGCGGCCTCGCGCGCGTGCGGGACGTCGACGGCACCTGGCGGGACCTCACCGAGTCGGTGAACGAGATGGCCGGGAACCTGACCCGGCAGGTCCGCGCCATCGCGCGCGTGGCCACCGCGGTGACCCGGGGCGACTTGAACCTCAAGATCGACGTCGACGCGTCCGGCGAGATCAAGGAGCTGCAGGACTACATCAACAAGATGATCGCCAATTTGCGCGACACCACGATCGCCAACCAGGAGCAGGACTGGCTCAAGGGCAACCTCGCCCGGATCTCCGCCCTGATGCAGGGCCGCCGGGACCTCGACGACGTGGCCTCGCTGATCATGAGCGAGCTGACGCCGGTGGTGTCCGCGCAGCACGGCGCGTTCTTCCTCGCGCTGCCGTTCCTCGACGGCAAGGACCTGGCGCCGGACAACGACAACCAGTACGAGCTGCGCATGCTCGGTTCGTACGGCTACTCGATGGGCTCCATGCCGACGTCGTTCCGGCCCGGTGAGGCGCTGGTCGGGACGGCGGCGAAGGAGAAGCGCACGATCCTGGTGGAGAACGCGCCGAGCGGCTATCTGAAGATCTCCTCCGGGCTCGGGGAGGCGCCCCCGGCTCAGGTCATCGTGTTGCCGGTGCTCTTCGAGGGGACCGTGCTCGGGGTGATCGAGCTGGCGTCGTTCACGCCGTTCACGCAGATCCAGAAGGACTTCCTGAACCAGATCGCGGAGATGATCGCGACGAGCGTGAACACCATCTCCGTCAACACCAAGACCGAGGTGCTGCTGAAGCAGTCGCAGGAGCTGACCGAGCAACTGCGGGATCGGTCCGACGAGTTGGAGAACCGGCAGAAGGCCCTCCAGGCGTCCAACGCCGAACTGGAGGAGAAGGCCGAGCTGCTGGCCCGGCAGAACCGCGACATCGAGGTCAAGAACACCGAGATCGAGGAGGCGCGGCAGGTCCTGGAGGAGCGCGCCGAGCAACTCGCGGTCTCCATGCGCTACAAGAGCGAGTTCCTGGCGAACATGTCGCACGAGCTGCGCACCCCGCTCAACTCGCTGCTGATCCTCGCCAAGCTGCTCGCGGACAACGCCGAGTCGAATCTGACGCCCAAGCAGGTCGAGTTCGCCGAGACGATCCACGGGGCGGGCTCGGACCTGCTCCAGCTGATCAACGACATCCTGGACCTGTCGAAGGTCGAGGCGGGCAAGATGGACGTCTCTCCGACCCGTATCGCCCTCGTCCAGCTCGTCGACTACGTGGAGGCCACCTTCCGTCCGCTGACCGCGGAGAAGGGCCTCGACTTCTCCGTACGGGTCTCGCCGGAGCTGCCCGCCACGTTGCACACGGACGAGCAGCGGCTGTTGCAGGTGCTGCGGAACCTGCTGTCCAACGCGGTGAAGTTCACCGATTCCGGGGCCGTGGAGCTGGTGATCCGGCCGGCGGGCGCGGATGTGCCGGTGGCCATCAGGGAGCAGCTGCTCGAAGCGGGCTCGCTGCGGGACGCGGACGCCGACATGATCGCGTTCTCGGTGACGGACACGGGCATCGGGATCGCGGCCAGCAAGATGCGGGTCATCTTCGAGGCGTTCAAGCAGGCGGACGGCACCACGAGCCGCAAATACGGCGGTACGGGGCTGGGGTTGTCCATCTCGCGGGAGATCGCCCGGCTGCTGGGCGGCGAGATCCACGCGCAGAGCGAGCCCGGACGTGGCTCCACCTTCACCCTGTATTTGCCGCTGCACCCGAGCGAACTGCCCCCGCAGGGCTATGCGCACAGCGCGTCGGCCGCGCTGGAGGCGGGGGAGCTGCTGGCCTCCGAGGACGAACTGGCCGAGCGCACCGAGACACCGGCCGAGGTGAAGTCGTACCGGGAGACGCAGAACGGGGCCGCCGCGCTCTTCAGGCGGCGCCGCAGGTCCGTACCGGCCACCCCTCCGTCCACGCTGCACCGGCAGGGCAACGGGCAGGCGCAGGAGCACTGGGCGCGGCAGGCCGCGCAGGAGGCGGCGGCACAGCCGCGCCGGACGGTCCGCTTCGACGGGGAGAAGGTGCTCATCGTCGACGACGACATCCGTAACGTCTTCGCGCTCACCAGCGTCCTGGAGCAGCACGGGCTGTCCGTGCTGTACGCCGAGAACGGCCGTGAGGGCATCGAGGTCCTGGAGCAGCACGACGATGTGACGGTCGTTCTGATGGACATCATGATGCCCGAGATGGACGGTTACGCGACGACCATGGCGATCCGTCGGATGCCGCAGTTCGCCGGGCTGCCGATCATCGCGCTGACGGCCAAGGCGATGAAGGGCGACCGGGAGAAGGCGATCGACTCGGGAGCCTCCGACTATGTGACGAAGCCGGTCGATCCCGATCATCTGTTGTCGGTCATGGAGCAGTGGATGCGGAGTGAGTGACAGGGAGTGCCGCCGGTGGTCGCAACGCGTTGGGGGGCGCACGGAGTTGCTGACTGAGTGTGGCCGAGGTCGTGTAGAAACGCGGGATTCGGGGAACCTTCTGGTCCCCGCTTGCGTTTCTGCTACGAGCACAGTGACATCACGGTGACAGGGTGTGGCGACAGGCGGGGTGCGGCTACGATGACCGGCACAAGGACGGGTGGCGCGAGGGAGTCGTCCCCTGGGGTGACGCCGAGCGGTGTCACGTCGAGTCCTGCGGACAGGGGAGGCCCCAAGCCGGGGCGAGGAGGACGGGCCATGGTGCAGAAGGCCAAGATCCTCCTGGTCGATGACCGGCCGGAGAATCTGTTGGCGCTGGAGGCCATCCTCTCCGCGCTCGATCAGACACTGGTGCGGGCATCGTCCGGGGAGGAAGCGCTCAAGGCGCTGTTGACGGACGACTTCGCGGTCATTCTGCTGGACGTCCAGATGCCGGGAATGGACGGTTTCGAAACGGCCGCGCACATCAAGCGGCGCGAACGGACCCGGGACATCCCGATCATTTTTCTCACCGCCATCAACCACGGACCGCACCACACGTTCCGCGGGTACGCGGCGGGTGCGGTCGACTACATCTCGAAGCCGTTCGACCCCTGGGTGCTGCGCGCCAAGGTCTCGGTCTTCGTCGAGCTGTATATGAAGAACTGCCAGCTCAGGGAGCAGGCGGCGCTGTTGCGGCTTCAGTTGGAGGGTGGCGGCAAGGGTGCGGCGGGCGGTTCCAAGGAGCCCTCCGGCGGCATTCTCGCCGAGCTGTCCGCGCGGCTCGCGGCCGTCGAGGAGCAGGCGGAGGCGCTGTCCAAACAGCTCGACGACGACTCCGCGGACGCCGCCGCGGTGGCCACCGCGGCCCATCTCGAACGCAAACTGACGGGCCTGCGCAGGGCGCTGGACGCGCTGGAGCCGGGCGCGGGCGGACCCCCGTCGCTGCCGTCGCAGAACTGAGCACGTTCCGGAGCGCGGGCGGGGCCAGGGAAGTGGCCCGAGCCCGCGCCCAGTTGTGGTCCGCAGGCCGTACGGGTGATTCACGCGTGCTGAGGGCCTGTCAGACCGTGTCAGCTTCGGGACGTCGGCAGCGCGACACGAACGGGTGAAGCAGTAGGCACACGTGTCGGCTGTGGCCTCCACCGGTAACCTCACACCCATGGCCTCACGTCAGTCCGCAGCGAAGAAGCCGCCCGCGAAGAAGGCGTCCGCTCCGACGAAGGCTCCGGCGAAGAAGGCCCCCGCGAAGAAAGCCGCCGCCAAAAAGGCACCCGCCAAGAAGGCGGCGGCGAAGAAGACGGCCCCTCCTAAGCCGGCGCCCAATCCCACCGGGGGCGTGTACAGACTCGTACGCGCCATCTGGCTCGGTGCCGCACACGCCGTCGGCGCCGTCTTCCGCGGCATAGGGCAGGGCGCGAAGGGTCTCGACCCGGCGCACCGCAAGGACGGAGTCGCGCTCCTGCTGCTCGCCCTCGCCCTGATCGTCGCCGCCGGTACCTGGTCCAATCTGCGCGGCCCGGTCGGCGACCTCGTCGAGATGCTCGTGACCGGCGCCTTCGGCCGGCTCGACCTGCTCGTGCCGATACTGCTCGCGGTCATCGCCTTCCGGTTCATCCGGCACCCCGAGAAGCCCGACGCCAACGGCAGGATCGTCATCGGCCTGTCCGCGCTGGTCATCGGGGTCCTCGGCCAGGTCCACCTGGCGTGCGGGTCGCCCGCCCGCAGCTCCGGTATGCAGGCGATAAGGGACGCCGGCGGGCTCATCGGCTGGGGCACGGCCACCCCGCTGACGTACACCATGGGCGAGGCCCTCGCCGTGGCGATGCTCGTGCTGCTCACCGTCTTCGGGCTGCTCGTCGTCACCGCGACCCCGGTCAACGCGATCCCGCAGCGGCTGCGGCTGCTAGGGCAGAAGCTGGGCATCGTCGCCGACGACGAGGACGACGAGGAGTTCGGCGAGGACGACGCCCGCTACGGCGAGCAGTGGCGCGACGCGATCCCCGCGCGCCCCCGCAGGCGCGGATCCGCCCCCGAGCCGTACGACCCCGACAGCGCCGAGCAGGAGGCCCTCACCCGGCGCCGCCCGAGGCGCTCGGCCGTCCGGCAGCCCGACCCGAACCGGCCGATGGACGCCGTGGACGTCGCCGCTGCCGCCGCTGCCGCGCTCGACGGGGCCGTGCTGCACGGGATGCCGCCCTCGCCGGTGGTCGCCGACCTCACCCAGGGTGTGAGCGTGGGGGACCGGGAGGAGACCACGCCCGTCCCGGCCGCGCGCAGCAAGCCGGCCAAGGAGGAGTCCCCGGCCGCCAAGCCGCCCAAGGGCGCCCGCCAGGACGCCCTGGTGCCGGACCTGACCAAGCAGGCCCCGGACGCGCCCCGCGACCTGCCGCCGCGCGCCGAACAGCTCCAGCTCTCCGGCGACATCACCTACTCCCTGCCCTCGCTGGACCTCCTGGAGCGGGGCGGCCCCGGCAAGACGCGCAGCGCGGCGAACGACGCCATAGTGGCCTCCCTGTCGAACGTGTTCTCGGAGTTCAAGGTCGACGCGTCCGTCACCGGCTTCACGCGCGGGCCGACGGTCACCCGCTACGAGGTCGAGCTGGGCCCGGCGGTCAAGGTCGAGCGGATCACCGCGCTCACCAAGAACATCGCCTACGCCGTCGCCAGCCCGGACGTCCGGATCATCAGCCCGATCCCCGGCAAGTCGGCCGTCGGCATCGAGATCCCCAACACCGACCGCGAGATGGTCAACCTCGGCGATGTGCTGCGTCTCGCGGACGCGGCCGAGGACGACCATCCGATGCTGGTCGCGCTCGGCAAGGACGTCGAGGGCGGCTATGTGATGGCCAATCTGGCGAAGATGCCGCATGTGCTCGTCGCGGGTGCGACCGGCTCGGGCAAATCGTCGTGCATCAACTGCCTGATCACCTCGGTCATGGTCCGCGCGACCCCCGAGGACGTCCGCATGGTCCTCGTCGACCCCAAGCGCGTCGAACTGACCGCGTACGAGGGCATCCCGCACCTCATCACCCCGATCATCACCAACCCCAAGCGGGCCGCCGAGGCGCTCCAGTGGGTCGTGCGCGAGATGGACCTGCGCTACGACGACCTGGCCGCGTTCGGCTACCGCCACATCGACGACTTCAACGAGGCCATCAGGAACGGCAAGGTGAAGCTGCCCGAGGGCAGCGAGCGCGAGCTGTCCCCGTACCCGTATCTGCTGGTGATCGTGGACGAGCTGGCCGACCTGATGATGGTCGCGCCCAGGGACGTCGAGGACGCGATCGTGCGCATCACCCAGCTCGCGCGCGCGGCCGGCATCCATCTGGTGCTCGCCACACAGCGGCCGTCCGTGGACGTCGTCACCGGTCTGATCAAGGCGAACGTGCCCTCGCGGCTCGCCTTCGCCACCTCCTCGCTCGCCGACTCGCGGGTCATCCTCGACCAGCCCGGCGCCGAGAAGCTGATCGGCAAGGGCGACGGGCTGTTCCTGCCGATGGGCGCGAACAAACCGACCCGGATGCAGGGCGCGTTCGTGACCGAGGACGAGGTCGCGGCGATCGTCCAGCACTGCAAGGACCAGATGGCGCCCGTCTTCCGGGACGACGTCACGGTCGGCACCAAGCAGAAGAAGGAGATCGACGAGGAGATCGGCGACGACCTCGATCTGCTGTGCCAGGCGGCCGAACTGGTCGTCTCCACCCAGTTCGGCTCGACCTCCATGCTCCAGCGCAAACTGCGCGTCGGCTTCGCCAAGGCAGGCCGGCTGATGGACCTCATGGAGTCCCGGGGTGTGGTGGGCCCGAGCGAGGGCTCCAAGGCTCGTGACGTTCTTGTGAAACCCGATGAACTGGACGGCGTGCTCGCCGTGATCCGGGGGGACACTGGGGCGTAAGGACCGCAAGCGGTGTCGCGGAGGGGCGCGAGCGGGGCGCACGGCAGGGAAGAGCGGTTGTCCGGCGGGCGGAACACGGATGCAATTACGGCATCCGGGTATTCGAACGTGACTCACCCGTAAGGAAATGGTGAGCAACCGTTTCCCTTCGTCGTACGTCAAGTTGGACGAGGGGACAGCCCCGTGCCCCACCCTCAACCACCAGCAGGATGTCCGGCCATTCTGATGGCGTACAAAGTCCCACCGCCCGGTTGCCCCACCCTTTCGTACCCCCCCTAGACTGAACTTCCAGCACAGGTGGCTACACGCTCGAAAGGCGCCCCCGTGTCCATCGGCAACTCCCCTGACGGCAACTTCCCCGAAGACGAGCGTCCGTTCGAAGACGACCGTGACGAACGCTCGGCGGAACGCCCCTCGATCGGCCGTGCCCTCCAGCAGGCCCGTATCGCTGCCGGGCTGACCGTCGACGACGTCAGCAACGCCACCCGGGTCCGCATCGCCATCGTGCACGCGATCGAGCAGGACGACTTCGACGCCTGCGGTGGCGACGTCTACGCGCGCGGTCACATCCGCACCCTCGCGCGCGCCGTCCGCACCGACCCCGTCCCGCTGCTCGACCAGTTCGCCGAGACGCGCGGCGGGCGGCCCGCGCCGACCCCGGCGGCACCGCTGTTCGAGGCGGAACGGATCCGGCCCGAGCGGCGCGGTCCCAACTGGACCGCCGCCATGGTCGCCGCGATCGTCGCGGTGATCGGTTTCGTCGGCTTCACCGCCTTCGACGGCGGGGACGACGGCGACACCACCCAGGTCGCCGAGGGCTCCACGCCGACCACCAGCAAGTCCGCCTCGCCCACGCCCAAGGCCGACAAGTCCGACGCCGACCCGAAGCCCGACCCGACCGAGAGCGCCATCGCCGCCGCGCCCCGCGACAAGGTGACCGTGCAGGTCAGCGCCTCCGACGGCCGCAGCTGGATCTCCGCCAAGGACCACAACGGCCAGCTCCTGTGGGACGGCCTCCTCAAGCAGGGCGAGTCCAAGACCTTCCAGGACAGCTCCAAGATCGACCTCGTCCTCGGTGACGCCGGGGCCGTCCAGCTCTACGTCAACGGCAAGAAGATCAAGGACGACTTCCAGCCCGGTCAGGTCGAACGACTGACGTACACGAAGGGCGACCCGGAGGTCGGCTGAGCCTTCGATACGTCCGGGCCGCGGACGTACAGACGATTCAAAGGGAAACGCGGGTACGGGGTTGGCCAAGATCGGCCAACCCCGTCGACGTGGGCTGTCAGTGGGACGAAGTAGTCTTGAGCCCATGCCTGAACGCCGTACCGTCGCACTCGTCACTCTTGGCTGCGCCCGTAACGAGGTGGACTCGGAGGAGCTCGCAGGCCGCTTGGAGGCGGACGGCTGGGAGCTCGTCGAGGACGCCGAGCAAGCGGACGTCGCGGTCGTCAACACCTGTGGCTTCGTCGAAGCCGCCAAGAAGGACTCCGTCGACGCGCTCCTGGAGGCCAACGACCTCAAGGGGCACGGCAGAACCCAGGCCGTCGTGGCCGTCGGCTGCATGGCCGAGCGATACGGCAAGGATCTGGCCGAGGCGCTGCCCGAGGCCGACGGCGTGCTCGGCTTCGACGACTACGCGGACATCTCCGACCGTCTCCAGACCATCCTGAACGGCGGCATCCACGCCTCGCACACCCCGCGCGACCGGCGCAAGCTGCTGCCGATCAGCCCGGCCCAGCGCCAGGAGTCCGCGGCCGGGGTCGCGCTTCCGGGACACGCCCCCGTCGATCTTCCGGAAGGTCTCGCTCCGGCTTCCGGGCCGCGCTCACCGCTGCGCCGCCGGCTGGACGGCTCACCCGTCGCCTCCGTGAAGCTCGCCTCCGGCTGCGACCGCCGTTGCTCGTTCTGCGCCATCCCCTCCTTCCGTGGCTCCTTCATCTCGCGCCGGCCCTCGGACGTGCTGAACGAGACCCGCTGGCTGGCCGAGCAGGGCGTCAAGGAGGTGATGCTCGTCTCCGAGAACAACACCTCGTACGGCAAGGACCTCGGCGACATCCGGCTCCTGGAGTCCCTGCTGCCCGAGCTGGCCGATGTCGACGGCATCGAGCGGGTCCGCGTCAGCTACCTCCAGCCCGCCGAGATGCGGCCCGGCCTCATCGACGTGCTCACCTCCACCCCCAAGGTCGTGCCCTACTTCGACCTCTCCTTCCAGCACTCCGCCCCGGCCGTGCTGCGCTCGATGCGCCGCTTCGGGGACACCGACCGCTTCCTGGAGCTTCTCGACACCATCCGCGGCAAGGCCCCCGAGGCCGGTGTGCGGTCCAACTTCATCGTGGGCTTCCCCGGCGAGAGCGAGGACGACCTCGCGGAGCTGGAGCGCTTCCTGAACGGCGCGAGACTGGACGCCATCGGCGTCTTCGGGTACTCCGACGAGGAGGGCACCGAGGCGGCCACGTACGAGAACAAGCTGCCCGAGGACGTCGTCGCCGAGCGTCTCGCACACGTCTCGCGGCTGGCCGAGGAGCTGGTCTCGCAGCGCGCCGAGGAGCGCGTCGGCCAGACCGTGCGCGTGCTGGTCGAGTCGGTCGACGGCGACGAGGGCGCGTACGGCCGCGGTGCGCACCAGGCGCCCGAGACGGACGGGCAGGTGCTGTTCACGAGCGGCGAGGACTTGAGCGTCGGCCTTATGGTCGAGGCGAAGGTGGTCGGCACGGAAGGCGTCGACCTGGTGGCCGAGGTGCTTCCGGGTTCGCTCGGCTCCCTCGTGTGTACTGAGGAGGCGGCCAGATGACGGGAGTCCCGGCATCCGCGGCGGGCGGCACCTCCGGCGCCAAGGGCGCGACGAGCGCCTCCGGCGTCACCGGCGCCCCGAGCGCCGCCGCCCCGAGTGCTGCCGGGGAGACACGGCCCGTACGAGGCGGGAAGCTGGGAGCCGCCGCCGTCAACCAGGCCAGCCTCTGGAACATCGCGAACATCCTGACCATGGTCCGCCTGGTCCTCGTACCGGGCTTCGTGGTCCTGATGCTCATGGACGGCGGGTACGACCCGGTCTGGCGGGCCTGGGCCTGGGCCGCCTTCGCCGTCGCCATGATCACCGACGTCTTCGACGGCCATCTGGCCCGGACCTACGACCTCGTCACCGACTTCGGGAAGATCGCCGACCCCATCGCCGACAAGGCGATCATGGGCGCCGCGCTGATCTGTCTGTCCTCCCTCGGCGATCTGCCGTGGTGGGTGACCGGAGTCATCCTCGGCCGGGAACTCGGGATCACGCTCCTGCGTTTCATCGTCATCCGGTACGGAGTCATCCCGGCGAGCCGCGGCGGCAAGCTGAAGACCCTGACCCAGGGCATCGCCGTCGGGATGTACGTCCTGGCGCTGGAGGGCCCCCTGGCCACCCTGAGGTGGTGGGTGATGGCCGCCGCGGTCATTCTGACCGTCGTCACCGGAATCGACTATGTGAGACAGGCCATTGTGCTGCGCCGCCGCGGAACCGCCGAGCGCGAAGCTGCGGCGGAGGGAGCGGAGCGTTGAATTCCACGGCCGCCGACGTGCTGCGACTACTGACGGTGAGGGGTGAGACGCTCGCCGTCGCCGAGTCGCTGACCGGCGGTCTGGTCGCCGCCGCGATCACCGAGGTCCCCGGCGCCTCGACGGCCTTCCGGGGCTCGGTCACCGCGTACGCCACGGACCTCAAGCACCAGTTGCTCGATGTCGACGCCATCCTCCTGGACCAGCGTGGAGCGGTGGATCCGCAGGTCGCGGCCCAGATGGCGGACGGCGTCCGCAAGGCGCTCGGCGCCGACTGGGGGATTTCGACCACCGGAGTCGCGGGCCCGGAACCCCAGGACGGCCGGCCCGTCGGCACGGTCCATGTGGCCGTCGCCGGGCCGTCCACAGCCGATTCCGGCGTATCAGGTGGCGGGAAAGTGTCGTCGTTGCGGTTGAACGGCGGCCGGGCGGAAATCCGTATGGAGAGTGTACGGAGCGTACTCGCACTGCTTCTTCAGGAGCTTGCGGGCGAACAGACCGGGAATGAGCGGGCACAGGATACGGAACAGAACGGGGGGACTTGATGTTTGCAGCCCTGAGTGAACACAACAGCGCTCCCCGCACGGCCGCAGCGCGAGGCGGTACGGTGGGGCGTGAAGGATGCGGCTACGCGGTCCGAGGAGGGAGCCACCGATGATTCTGCTCCGTCGCCTGCTGGGTGACGTGCTGCGTCGGCAGCGCCAGCGCCAGGGCCGTACTCTGCGCGAAGTCTCCTCGTCCGCCCGAGTCTCACTCGGCTATCTCTCCGAGGTGGAGCGGGGGCAGAAGGAGGCTTCCTCCGAGCTGCTCTCCGCCATTTGCGACGCGCTGGACGTACGGATGTCCGAGCTCATGCGGGAAGTGAGCGACGAGCTCGCCCTTGCCGAGCTGGCCCAGTCCGCAGCAGCCACCGAGCCGGTACCAGCACCAGTACGTCGACCGATGCTCAACTCCGTCTCGGTGGCCGGTGTGCCACCGGAGCGGGTCACGATCAAGGCACCCGCCGAAGCGGTGGACGTCGTCGCGGCGTGACCTGCCGCGACGGCGCGCGTGCGGTTCGGCGCGTGCCGGTGAAGAAGAAGTAGAGAAGCGGTAGCAGCGAAACGGGAGCCCCGGGCGGGGCCTCCAGGGAGACCTGGGGGCGCCGGCCGGGGCTCCCGCGTTGCCCGGGGCCTCCCGTTTGCCGGGGTGTCGGCGTGCGGTCATGGTGGTCTGGTGGTCTTACGTGCGTCCAGAGAATCCGGAGCGTGCTGATGTATGTGGTGAAGAGCCCGTTGTCCGAGGCCGATCTCAAGACCGTCTCCGAAGCGCTGCAAGGTGCCCTGGTCGATCTCGTCGACCTCTCCCTCGTGGCCAAGCAGATCCACTGGAACGTCGTCGGCCCCCGTTTCCGCTCGGTCCATCTCCAGCTCGACGAGGTCGTGGACACCGCCCGGCTGCACTCCGACACGGTCGCCGAACGCGCCTCCACCCTCGGCGTCCCGCCGGACGGGCGGGCCGGGACGGTGGCCGGGAGCAGCGGCATCGGCAAGGTGCCCGGAGGCTGGGTCAAGGACGCGGACGCCGTGGGGGCCCTGGTGGACGCGCTCGGCGCGGTGATCACCCGGATGCGGACACGCGTGGAGAGCACCGCCGAGGCGGATCCGGTGAGCCAGGACATCTTCATCGGGATCACGGCGGATCTCGAGAAGCACCATTGGATGTTCCAGGCGGAGAACGGATAGCGAGGCCAGGGCCATGAATCGCTTCTGACCTGCGGCGGAGCATCGTTCAACGTGTCGCATCACGTTGCGTCGCCTTCCGGTATTTCACGGAAGGAACCCGGAATCCGAGCCTGCAGCGGAAGGCTCCCGGAAGACGCGGAGCCCCCGGCCAGACCAGGCCGGGGGCTCCGTGCGTGCGTAACCCCCGCTCCGGTTGGGGCGCAACCGGAGCGGGGGCGCTTCGTGGGGGGCGCATTGAAGCTACCCCTGTGAGCGGAATTGCCTAGGGCGCTCCCGTCTCGTTCATCCGATCGAGTGAACGTGTGTTCGATTTTGCCACGCGATACCCAGCCTCGCGATGGCGGGGGTTCGATGTGCGAGGGTGATCTCGCCGTCCAATGTCAGCCAAATCTCGCGAGGCTGATTTCTGTTCACTTTTAAACGGAATGCGGGTCTGCCCTAATGGCTAACCCGCACGTCTGTGCCGGGGCTGAGAATGCTGAATAGATTCAGTCGACATACGATCACGGGGCATCGAGCGTTGTCGAGTGCGAGAGCTGCCCGACGACGACTCCTGGATGCTCGATGACCGCCGGGTCATCGGTGCGCGTATCCGAGCCGAACGCAAGCGGCAGCGGCTCAGTCAGAACCAGCTCATCCTGGCTGCACGTATAGACCGCGTCACCATCTGGCGCGTCGAGACTGGTCGGGACACGAGCCTTTCCACGCTGCAGCGCATCGCGCACGTCCTCGACGTACCGCTGTCCGACCTCGTGCAGTGATCCGCCGCCGCGGGGGACGGCGGCGGATCACCAGCCGCCCACCCCGGAACAGTCGGGGCCCCTTGGGCGGCCCCACCAGTGCGGGGAGACAATCCCGCACCGGTGGCAGTCTCAGCGGCGTTCCGCCAGCTGCCGTTGCGCCATCCGCCAGGCGAGGTGCAGGCGCCGGGCAGCCCCACAGTCGTCGCCCTTGGCGTTGCCGTCCCCGTCCAGGGCCCGGCACGTCGGGCAGGTCATCCCGTGGTCCAGGATCCGCTGGTACGCGGCTTCAGGGTCTTCGTCGACGCAGACGTGCACCTGCACCACTCGGCCGGGCCCGGAGCCGGTGTCGATCCAGCACTCCTCGACCTGGCCCGTCGCCGGGTGCGTCAGGTTGTCGAAGTGGTCGCACAGGGCGTTCACGGAACGGGCGAGGCGCTGGGCGTGCGCGAAGCCTGCGGGCAGCGTGGCGGCGCCCTCCAGGCTCAGGCGCGTGCGGGCCTCGTCGACGCAGGCGAGCGCGCACTTCCGCGGGATGTCGTCCTCGTCAAGCCTCCCGGTTGCGGCCTCCACCTCGGGGATGGCCAGCATGATGTACCCGCGCAGTTCGAGGATGAGCGTTTTCAGCTCGTCCTCGGTGCTGGGCAGTTCCGCGTCTTCTACGAGCAGTCTGCGGGCGCTCGCGCGCATCGTCTCGATGTCGATCGGCAGAGTCGCCTGCTCTGGCGTATCGCTCGGCGCGTCGGGCCAGATGTCGGCGGCTTGGGAGGCGAGGGCCGCGCGGCGATCGCGGTCCTTCGGCGTACGGCGTTGTGGCATGTTCGGCTCCATGCACAGACGGTTTACTGACCATCACATGGTGTCGGCATGGCAAGGCCGGAACTATCAGACCTCATTGATAGTCCCGGCCAAAGGTTGACGGTGCGTTAGGCGCCCAGCCAGGCGCCGTAGTTGATGAGGTCGTCGGGCATCTGACGCCTCGCCGCCTGCAGCCCCGAGTACGTCTCTCGCACAGTCGGGTGGTACCGGGTCTGCTGCGGTGCGAGCTTCCGCGCCCTCAGCAGATTCCGGAACGCGTCGTCGGTACGGCCGGTCCACATCTGCGCGCGGGCCACCTCGGCGTAGTGGTGCGCCATCCGCGACGGCGGCCAGTCGTCCGGCATCCGGATCGATTCGGCCTTCTCCACCGCCTCGCCGTACTGGTCCAGTTCGGCGAGGACGCTGACCCGGTGGACGCCTACGTTCGTCGGTCCGAAACTCAGCCAGTGGACCGCCTCTGCGGGGCCCGTGCGAGTCGCGATCCGGCCGGCTTCGGCGAGGTGCCCCTCCGCCGTGTCGCGGTCCTTGTCGCGGCCGGCCAGCACGGCGGCGCCCAGGTGCATCTGGCCCGTCACCACGTCCCGCTCCTGGCCGTCGTCGGCCTGATCCAGCGTCGACATCCCGAGCCGAATCAGCCGCTTGCCCGTCGTGTAGTCGCTCGCCCGCAGATAGGCGAGGGCACGGAGGTATTGCCGCATGCCGCCGAGGATCGGATCCGAGGCGCGCTGCGCTGCCCACTCCAGCCGGTCCAGGGCGATCGCCGACAGGTCTATGAACCCGAGCTTGGTGGACACGTCGTACGCCGTGCGATAGCTGCTGGCGAGCGTCCGCCACGCTTCGGTCGTCCCCTCGACGTGCGCGACCGTCGTCGCCTCGACGATCAGGGCCGGCAGTTCGGTGGCGACCTGCTTGATGTTCGTGGCGCGGACGAGGCGGCACATCTCCTCGGCCTGGTCCGCAAGGTCGCTGAGCTGGCGCGGGGTGATGTCCGGGTCAGCGCCCAAGTCGTACAGGTTCAGGGCCTCGCGGATGGGATGGATCAGGCCGTCCAGGTGGTCCTGCTGCAGCTCTTCCAGGTAGGGCTGACCGGTGAGTTCCGTGACGGGGACCGAGAGCGCGTGGGCGAGCGCCCCTATGACGGACGGGCTGGCCGGGATGTGGCCCTGCTCGACTTTGGTCAGGGTGCTGTACGAGACACGACTGCGGTGAGCCAGCTCACGTTGCGTCAGCCGACGGCGTTTACGCGCCGACTTGATCCGTGCGCCGGTGTGCTCCTCGATGCGCTGTGGCATGCTGAACTCCGTTCTGCTCGACATCAGAACGGTACCCCTGGTCGGCTCCAGGGTGTGCGGCGCTCGGCCCCCGCCTGGTGGTGGGGGCCGACGTATTCCCGGACACGAGAAGTGCCCCCTGCACGACCGGGGAAGGCCGTGCAGGGGGCATCCGTTATGACGTGTCGGTGTCGGGCGCGAGGGTCCTCGTGCGGCGGTCCACGCGGTCGACGGCGTCCCGTAGCGAGGCGCCGGAGTTGGGTTGCAGCTCGTGCTCGACGGCGGCCACCCGCTCCTCGATCCCGTGCAACCGGGCCATGACGCCCGGACGCGCGAGCACGCCAGGCCGCGCCGGCGTGCCGTTCCAGTCGTCGGCCAGGTCGTCGAGCCGGTCGACGATCCGCCGCACGCCGCGCCACACCCGCCACACCAACGCGATCAGCCCTGCGATCGCCACGGCGGCCAGGGCCCAGATGACGAGGACGTCGACAGCCGGGACGCCGGTGCCCTCACTCATCTCGGCCTCCCGTCCTCGCCCAGCGCATTCAGCATCCGGTAGAACTCGCTGATGTCCTCCCGCATCGCCGCCCGGTCCAATCGCAGTCGGACCGGCGCGGTCACCGGCCTCACGTACTGCGGCGGGCGCGCCCAGCCGAGGAGGATCCCGGCGAGTGTCTGCAGGGGCTGCCACGACATGCGTTCGGCCAGCTCCTCCAGGAGCCGGAACACGGTGTAGTACCCGGCGGTGAGCGCCGCCCCGACATACAGGGTGACGGTGGCGTCGTCGAGGTCCAGGCCGATGCGCGCGGCCAACGCGAGGACGAGTCCGACCACGCCCGGGACGAGCGTGCGCATCAGGCTGACGAAGAGGTTGGGCATCAGTCAGTCCACCACCTTGAATCCGGCCTTCAGGCCGAGTCGGGTCAGGGAGTCGCGGCCGGGGATCCCGTCCGCGTCGTCGCCCCGGTAGCCGCCGCCGGCCTCGGAGCGCTGCCACCGGGCGTAGCCGGGCGTGGTCCTGGTGCCCCAGTGCCCGTCGACGTACAGCTCGTCGAGGAGCCCGCGGTCGCCGAGCGCCGTCTCGACAGTGATCACGCCCTTGTACGACACCGGCGTGCCGGGCCTCTTCGGGTCGCCGAGCGCCGCCTCCCGGAGCCTCCTGAGGCTGACGGTGGGTGTCGACGGCGCGGGCGTGGACGGCCCGGGAGCGCCGCTGCCGAGGCGCCTGTCGACCCTCTTCTGCATCGCCTTCCAGTCGACGCCCAGGGGGTCGACCTTGCCGGGCTGCCAGTCGAGGTGGCGGAACGCCGAGACGGTGTTCCAGCCGTGGTGCCGGCAGACCGCCGCGGCGACGCGCTCGATCGCGTCGAGCTGGGCCTGCGGCCAGGGGTCCTCGCCGTCGCCGAGGTTCTCGCACTCGAAGCCGTAGAAGTGGCGGTTGCCGTCGACCGTCGCCTCGTCGTCGACGGGCAGGGCCTTCTCGGCGATGACGGCGCGCAGGACGTCCGGGTCGCCGAGGCCGGCGTGGTTGGCGCGGCCGTAGCCGACCAGGTGCACGCGGCCGTCCTTGGTGATGACGCCGTGGCAGAGCGGGCCGGGCAGGCCCGAGTAACCGTTCCTGCACAGGGACACGGTGTGCGCGCTGCCCCGCGTGACGGTGTGGTGGAACATCACCCCGTGCACGGGGCCCCACGGGCCCACGTGGTTGCGGTTGTGGTCCTCCCAGTCGCCGACCTCGACGACGGCCAGGCCCTCGGTGCGCAGGGCGGCGGCGAACCGGGGGGCGGTCATCGGTTCAGCCATCGGAGCGCACCCCTTCGGTCGCCGCCAGGAGTACGGCGCAGTCCTTGGCCTCGCGGAGCTTGCGCAGGCCTGCGGTGAGTTCGGGGTCGTCGGGCAGTAGCCGGAGCAGATCGGCGGCCGCGTCGTGGAAGACGCGGCTGACGGGCTGCAGTTCGGTGGGCAGGTGCTTGTAGGCGAACCCGCGGCAGGCCTGCACGGTGCTCGGGTGCCGTCCTTGTGTGGCGTCCATAAGGGGCCTCGTTTCTCGGGCATGACAATGCCCCGGCCTGGTGGCTCGGGGCGTGCGAGGGGTGAGAGTGGATCAGTCCTCGGGGGCGCCGATCCTCTGCGGACGGATCATGATCGTCACGTTGCGGCTGGTGTCGCTGTGGTAGCCGGACGCCTCCACCAGCACCCCGTTCGGGGCGCCCGGGCCGGTCGGCCACGCATCCAGCTCGGCCAGGATGAACGCCCGGACGGCCTCGGCCTGCCAGACGTCGCCGTGGGCGTCGGCGGCTTCGACCTGGGCGACGACGTCCGCCACGAGCCCTTCGGCGCGGATGGTGAGACTCAAGGGGGCCTCCAGGTCAGGTGAGGTCGGTGGCGGTGGTGTTCGGGGAGGTGGAGCCGTCCTGCAGCTGACCGGTGGCGTAGGTGCCGCGCCAGTCGTTGCCGTACCGGCTCACCGTGGTCACGCCGGAGGCGATGGACAGGGCGTAGGCGGCCTCGTTGCCGGAGCCGTGCGGGCGGACCTTGTTCCCGGAGAGGTTCAGGGAGTCCGCGGCGGTGGAGATCCGTACGCCGTAGAAGGTGTTGTTCGTGGTCCGGCCTGGGCTGCGGACGAAGTTGTTGCGGAGCTGGATGAAGTTGCCGCCCTGGACGAGGATGCCGTTGCTGCCGGGCTCGCGGATGACGTTGGAGTCGACGTTGATGTTGGTGCCGGTCACGACGGTCACCCCGTGGGAGCCCGGGTTGTAGATGATGTTGGAGTCGACCGTCAGCGAGTTGCAGTTCTCCGTCGACACGGCGCTGCCGTTGACGTTGTTGAGGCTGTTGCCGGTGACCGTGGCCCGGGAGACCTCTTGCAGCCGGATACCGGCCTGCCCGGACGTGGAGCCGTCGATCGTGTTGCCCGTGATCGCGACGTTGAGGACGGTGCCGGTGGTCTCCCCGAGGCAGACGATCGGCTCGTCGTAGGCGAGGCCGCCCCGGAAGGAGTTGCCGGTGATCGCGATGTTCCGCATCAGCTGTGAGGCGGATGTCTGGGTGCCGTCGGGGAGTTTGGTGTCCTCGGTGTCGGCGACGATCACGGAGCGGCAGCGCACCCCCGACCCGCAGTCGACGAAGGTGTTGCCGGTGACGGTGACGTCCTCCCAGGAGTACGCGCTGATCGCGTACTGCAGGACGCCCTCGAACGCGCAGTCCGAGATGCGGATCCGCCGGTGATATTTGGTGATCGTCGCGGAGTGGCTGCCGATTCCGCGCGGCCACGCGGTGGTGCCGGCCGTCCCCGAGGCCCCGAAGTGACAGCCGTTGATCAGAATGTCTTCGCTCGGGGTGTGGTCGTAGGGGCCGAACGCGCCGAAGACGGTGACGGACTTGGCGAGGTCGATGTTGACGGCCTCGGAGAAGTCGCGGCTGCCGGGGTCGACGAACCCGCGGAAGCGGCAGTTGGTCACCACGCCGTGCAGCGTCGAGTTCAGCTCGATCGCGTGATAGCCCGGCACGTCGCGGACTTCGAGGTCGCGGATGACGATGTCGGTGGCGTGGCCGATGGAGATGCACATCGCCGAGGCGGTCAGGCCGCTGGTCGTGCCCCTCATGTTCCACAGGCCGCCCTCGATGACGATCCTGCTGTGACCGGTGTACCCGCCGAAGCTCTGGCCCGCGTCGCCGTTGACGATCATCGTTCCGGCGACGTTGCGGCGGAACTCCGCGCCGGCCATCAACCTGAGCCGGGTGTTGGTGTAGATCCGCAGGGTCGCGCCGATGAGGTACACCCCGGGCGGGACGAGGACCTCGGCGCCGCCCATGTCGCGGGCGGCGTTCAGCGCCAGCTGGATGCCCGGGTCAGCGTTGACGGTGCCGGAGGAGTCCGCGCCGAAGTTGGTGACCTGGAAGGAACTGCGCTGGTTCATGGACTCCAGGCGGCCGGCCGTGATGTCCATCCCGGCGAACCACTCCTCGACCGGTGTCGCCACAAGGTGCTCCTCTCTACAGGGACGCGATCGCCGGGTACGCCAGCGCCACCGGGGCGTCGGCGGCGTGGGATTTGGTGACGCCGTTGTAGGAGCGGGCACCGACGGTGAAGGTCTGCGGATTGCTGGTGCCGGAGATGGCGGTGACGAGGATCTGTTCGCCGCCGACCTCGATCAGGATCGGCATCTCGTTGGCGTCGGTGGTCCACCGCGGCCCCGCGGTGACGTTCACGCTGAGCGTGCCGTCGTCCGCGTCGACGCCGACGTCGAGCTGGCTGCCGTCGGTGTTCGCCTTCGCGGGCGCGTGGCTGCCGACGACGATCCGCAGGTCGTCGATGTAGACCGCGTCCTCCCCGGCGGTCGCGGAGTTGTCCTTGGCGTACCGGAAGACGACCGCGGACTTGCCGGTGACGTCGACGGTGAACTTCGTCCACCCGACCGCCCCTTGGGCGCGCAGGACCTGGACGCCATCGACGAGGACCAGGAGCCGGTCCCCCTCGAAGCCCGGCCCGGACGCCTCGGACGAGGTGCGGTACCAGAACGAGAACGACGACGCTGCCGCCGGCAGCACGAGTGCCGCATCGGAGGTCTGGTTGTTGGCGATCGCCCCTGAGCGCAGTGAGTACGTGCCGGAGTGTTTCTGGGCGCTGGTGCGTGTCCACGGCAGGCTGCCGCCGCCGGTGATCGTGACGTCGTAGAGCGCGTCCTCGAACCCTTCGTGGACGGTGTTGGTGGTCGCCAGGCGCAGGGGGCCACCGGGCGAGCAGTTGAACGTGATCGTCCAGCGGTGCAGGTCGAGTTCCTCGTGCCAGCCCTGCACGATCAGATCGAGGTGCCCGAACTCGACGTAGCCGGGCAGGTTGGTGATGCGGATCAGGTCGCCCTCGCGCAGCGCCAGGACGCCGGGGATGAGTGTCTGGGCGCCGGGCTTGTGGAGCATGACGGTGACCTTGGGGTAGCGGGCGCCGTCGTAGGTGAGCAGGTGCAGCAGCCAGTACGCGATCGGCTCGGTCTGGGTGTCGGCGAACAGCGACAGCTCGGGTGCGGTGTCGTAGGAGCCGATCCGGTCGACCGCGAACTTTCCGTCGGTCTTCACGGCGCGGCCCTCGCTCCCGCCGGCGCGTTTGACGGTGATGTCGTTGCGGACGGAGTCGGCCTCTTCGGCGGGCCTGAGGTTCTCGTCGTCGAGGCCGGGCATGGTGCAGTCCAGGACGAGGCGCGGTTCCTGGGTGTACATGCTGGAGCGCTCGCGCAGGACCAGGCCGAGCCGGTCGCGGTCCTCGATCAGCATGCCGCCGTCGGCCTCGGCCGCCTGGTGCAGCAGTTCGAGGAGCTCCTCGGGGCGTTGCGGCCCGACCCGCTCGGGGGTGAGACGGCCGGGGATCCGGGCCATCGGCAGGCCCTCCTCGGATGCCAGACGGCGCAGGCGGAGCCATGCTGTCTCGCCCGCGTAGCCGGTGTCGGAGCCGGTGTAGAGGGTGCTGCCCGCGTCGGGGAGGACCGACAGATGGCCGAACCCCCACCCCTCGGTGGCCGCCCCCCAGTTCGCGGTGATCGCGGTCACCCGGCCGACGGTGCCGGCCACGGTGCGGGCGATGCCGCCCGCGTCGCCGCCGGGGTCCTGGAAGGCCAGTGTCCACGTCACGGTCCCCGCGTCCTCGCTGACGTAGAACCTGAGGCGTACCCAGTTGTGGAACACGTCGCCGCCCACAGCCACCGACTGGTTGACGACGGCCGTGCCGGAGGCGTCGTAGCCGATCACGCGCGCCGATCCGTTGCGGAGGTTCAGCGACCAGCGGCGCACGGTCCCGGTGGCGGAGACGCTGACGATCTCGGTGTCGGCCACGGGGGCGGTGTCGTCGGCGTTGTAGACGAACTCGACGTGCCACTGCCCGCCGGGGTCGTGGTCGGGCACGATCGCCGACAGCGTCGCGGCCGCCGACAGCTTGGGCAGCGGCTTGGAGCTGGGCAGCGTGTCCAGGGAGGCCCACTCCACGCCGGTCACCGAGGCCGCGGCGACGCCGGCGATCGGCGAGTACGCGCGCGAGGACTCCCGGTCCTCCTCGAAGTGCCAGTACGCGATCGGGTTCCCGGACGGGATCCGCCGCCTGAGGGTGGAGTTCAGGGCTTTGGTGCCCTGGTCGTAGCGGCGCAGGACCCCGGAGGCCTCCACTGAGCACCACACGTCGGAGCCGCCGGGTACCCACTCCTTCGGCCAGGTCGAGATCTCCCCGTGGAAGCGGTACGCCCGCTCGCTGATGCGCGCGGTGCCGTTGTAGGACCAGTCGCGGCCGGCGGAGTCGGTGAAGCCGGTGGTGCCGAGCGGCTGCGCGGTGAAGTCCGGGCTGGCGACGAGGACGCCGGCGCCCCACACCTGCGCGGCGTACACCTTGCCTTCGAAGGGGCGGCGCGGCGGGGTGACGGCCAGGTGGCTGGGGGAGACGGTCAGCGGTGTGGTGCTGGTGTGCACGGTGATCGGGCCGATGTCGGTGAAGGAGAACGTGTCCGCGATCTGCGTCCAGGGCCCGGCGATGGTCGGCGCCCAGTAGTGGGTCATCGACCAGCCGCCCGCGCCGTTGTCCGCGTCCAGGACCGTGCGCAGCGCGGCCCGGTCGGGCAGCACCGGCAGGGGCTGGGCGGTGAACACGAAGGTGCTGCTGCCGTAGTGGACCTGCATGTAGAGCGAGCCGTCTTGCAGGCGCATGTGGTACGAACGCTGTCCGGCGGCGCCCCATTTGCCGATGAGCATGACCGCGCCGGGCCCGTACCAGTTGGCTTCGCCCTCCCACCGCAGGTCGACGTCGCCGGTGATGTCGAGGGAGGCATGGTCGGGGGTGGAGGCGTAGGAGGTCTCGGCGCCGGTGAGTTCGAGGTAGCGGACGTCGCCGGGCACCGAGACGCGGATGCCCGTGTTCGGGCCGAGCAGCCCCCAGTAGGGCGACTCGGGGTTGCGGGTGGTGTATTTGCCGTCCCGGTTGTTCAGGGTGAGCGTCAGCGAGCCGGGGTCGGTGCGCGAGCCCATGTCGCGGCGGCCGTGGTCGATCGCCTTGACGTCGCGCACGTACACGTCACCGCTGATGTCGGTCCACACCCCATCGAGCCGCAGCTCGGTGCGGATGTCGAGGGGCGTGCTGGGAAACGCCACGGGCGAGCCTCCTTACGCGGTGGATGCCGGCTTACCGAAGGCCTTCTGGACGCTGCCGCCGCCGTCCTTGACGACGATCGCGCGGATGATCTGCTTGATCGCCTCGGGCCCGGCGACCTCGACGAGGATCCGCGTCGCCGCATCGGCCGCCGCGCCACCGCTGCGGCCGATCCGGTTGGCGGTGCGCAGGCCGGGGACGTCGACCAGGCCGTCCAGGGCCGACTGGACGCCGGGGGCGCCGGCGGTGATGCCTTGGCCGAAGGCGTCGGCGAGCGCCATGCCGGAGTAGAGGGTGTAGCCCTTGCCCGAGAAAGGACCGGTCTTCGCCGGGGAGAACGGGAAGTACTCGCGGGCTGCGCTGACGATCGATCCGGCCGCGTTCTTCACCGAGCCGAGCATGTTCTTGATGCCGTTGATGAACCCCTGGATCAGCGCCCGGCCGGCGCCGGTGAGGACGTTGCCGAGGTTGCCCAGCCCGGACTTCACCCGGCCCGGGATGCCCTTCACCCAGTTGATCAGCTCGGTCGCCTTGCGGACCGTGGCCGACTTCATGGCGGACCAGTGCTTGATCAGCAGGCCGAGCGCCGTCCAGTTGAGGAAGGCGTTGTAGATCCAGCCGGGGATCTGCTTCACCCAGGCCACGATCGCGTTCCAGATCTCCACCGTCTTCGAGCGGATCGTCGACCAGTGCTTGATGACCAGGCCGATGATCGTCCAGTTCAGGAAGAGATCCCACACCTTCTGCGCGATGCCCTTGATCCACGTCCAGACGGCGTTCCAGGCCGCGATCGTGAAGGCCTTGATCTCGTCCCAGTAGGCGATGATCAGCGCGACCAGGGCGATCACCGCGAGGATGATCCAGCCGACCGGGCCCATGGCGATCAGCCACTGCGCGGCCATGGTCGCCGCCCACCAGATCGCCCGCAGCGCCATCATGACGAACGTGCGGACGGCCATCGCGGCGGTGCGGGCGAGCGAGGCGGCGAACGTTGCCATGGAGCGCAGCGCGGCCCCGGCCCAGGCGGCGGCCGTACGAGTCGCCGAGGCGACCGCAGCGGCCCCGAGCCGCACGTACGTGGCGACCCCGAAGGCCAGCATCCGCGCCCACCCGGCGATGGCCAGGTAGGTCGAGGACGCCATCAGGGCGTTCGCCGTGGCGACGACCCGGGCGCCGATCGCCCAGGCCTTCATCCCCAGGACGACCGCGAAGATCCCCGTGGCGAGGACCGACAGGACGTCCGGGGGCAGTGCGTTGATGATCCGGGCGAGGAACAGCGCGACTTGCGCGCTGACCCCGATCAGCGGGCCCAGCGCGACGAGGAGGTTGAGGACCGCGGTGGTGACCTGGCCGAGGGTGGTCGCCCCCTCGCGGGCGAGGGCGATGAAATCCGCGAACCCCTCCGAGCTGGACAGGCTCTGCCCCCAGCGGGCGAACGCGGCCGTGCCCTCCTCGAACCCGCCGGACATCGAGGTCGACAGCGGCAGGAACGCCTTGATGATCCCGCCGATACCGACGGCGATGTTCTTCAGGCCGAACAGGAAGGACTTGAGGTTCTTCCCGGCGACCTTCGCCATGGAGTCGGCGAACGCCTGCAGGCCCTTGCCGGAGGTGGCGCGGTCGATCTCGTCGACGAACTCCCCGAAGGCCTCCGCCCCGGCCTTCGCGAACGGGGTGAGCGCCGGCAGCAGACGGCGAACGAGCTGCAGGCCTTTGGTGAAGGCCGGCATCGTGCTGGTCGACAGCGAGTCGGACCAGGCCGAGTAGTCCTTCTTCAGGCCGATGAACTCCTTGGCCGTCGCCCTGGTCGCCGGGGGCAGTTCGGCGAGGGCGTCGTTGTACGCCTTCTGCTTCTCGGCCGCGTCCGCAGCGCCCTCGGCCGCCGCCTTCTCGGCCTCCTCGGCGAGCGTGGCGACGTCGGCGATGGCCTGCATCTGCGGGCCGACGGCCAGCTGCAGCGCCTTCGCGGCGATACCGGCGGAGACGAAGCTCGCCGCCATCGCGCCGACGCCGGCCGTGACCGCGGCCGCCACCGGCAGCCCGACACCGAGACCGCCAACAGCCTTGCCGACACCGGTCAGGACCTTCTTGGCCTTCGCGGCACCGGCTTCCAGCTGGTCCGTGTCGATGCCGAGGCGGACCATCATCGAGGCGAGCGTGGCCACCGGCCATCACCCCCTCGCGCGCGCTATTCAGTTGTTGGTGACCACCAGCCCCTGCAGAGCGGAGTTCGCGACCATGGCCGCCTTGAACAGTTCCTCAGGGGTCTTGCGCACGCGGGTGCGGTCCCACTGAGGGATGAAGTCGGCGACCTTCGGGGCCCGTTGGCCCTTGCCCCGGTTCACCGCCACGATCGCCGCGGCGATCGTCGCCGCGTTCAGGTCCCCCCGCAGCCCTCCGAGGGGCCCGGCGAGCTGCTCGTAGGCGCGCCACTCGCTCAGCTCGTACGAGCCGGTCACGGCGAGCAGTTGGCGCACGGTCATGCCGAGGTGCGCGGCCAGACGGAAGTAGAACTGCCTCTCCGGCCGCGCCCTCAGTTTCCCGTCAGTTCCTTGACGTCCTCGTCGCGGATCCCGGACAGGCGGATCGCGACGTCGCACACCCGCTGCAGCGCGGCCGCGGACTTCTCCCCCAGCCGCTTGGTCTCCGCGGCCGACCGGAACAGCACCTTGCCGTCGCCGTCGACGAGCGAGGCGACCGCGAGCCGGGCCCGGAACCCCTCGATGCCCTCGGCGCGGACCGAGGTGCCGTCCTTGCCGACGAACTGGCCCTCGAACTTGTCGCGCTCGGTGCCGGTCAGCTCCCGCACGCGGACGGTGCCGTTCCACTCGGGCACGGGGACGTCCTCGTACTTGAGGTCGTCCGCGCCGAGGATCTGATCGGCGGACAGGTACTGCGTCACGGGCTGCTCTGACATGGGCTGCTCTCTTTCTCTGTCCGCCATTGCGGCGGGGGCTCGACGACGAGGGGCACGACGCGTTCCTCCTGGGCCGCGTCGCCGGTGGCCTCGTCGACGTACTTGCGTCCCTCCGCGTTGCGCAGCAGGACGGTGTGGCGGATGGCCCGGCCGCCGTCGAGCATGACCGGCCCGGCGCTGTCGTGCGCGGTGACGTCGTACGTCTCGCGCTCGATGCTGATCGGGGCGCCGACGGTCACGTCCGCGGGGTCGATGCAGTTCGCGCGCAGCCACGTCTTCAGCTGCTCGTGCCGCTCGGTGCCGAGGACTTCCAGGTACTGATCGGGCTCGTAGACGACCTGGTCGCCGGCCATCAGGAGCCGGTGGTGATGGTGGGCTTGCCGGACACCTTGAAGGTCAGGCTCGCGGCGAGCTTGTCGTCGTGCGGGGCCTCCGGCTCGAAGTTCGTCAGGATCGCGGCGAACGCCCAGGAGCCGAGCGTGCCCGGCCACACGACCTTGTAGTTGCGGGGCAGAGCGTCGGCGAAGTCGGCGATCAGGGCGTCGTGTTCGCGGGGGTCGTAGTTGATGTCGATCTCGACCTCTCCGCCGTCCTTCAGCCCGCCGATGAACTCGCGGTAGGCGTCCGGGGAGTCGTGGGCGGTGACGTCGTAGGTCTCCCTCTCGATGCCGGGCGGCGTGATGTCGGTGACGGCCGCGAGGGGGGTGAAGACTTCGGGGGTGGCGCCGTCGCCGCGCTGCAGCTGGGTGCCGAAAGCGTCCAGACCAGCCATGGTCTGTACCTCCTTACGCTTTGGTCAGCCACACGCGATAGCTGACGTTGATGTGCCGGATTTCGGGGTCGGGGTCGCGCAGCTCGGTGTGCTGCACATGCGCGACCGAGACGTCCTTGAAGCCCGTGACGGTCAGCGGCTGGCGGTCGAGGACGGCGTCGAGAGCGGCGAGGATGTCCGCGACCTCGCGGAAGCCCGCGTAGCGCGACCAGATGTGCAGCTCGACCTGGGCTTCCAGGCCGCGCTGGTTGTGGGCGTCGTCGACGGTCTCCGTGATCGAGCCGACGGTGACGTAGGGGTGCGCCTGGTCCTCGGGGACATCGTCGAACACCCCGGACACCAGAGCCGTCAGCGGGCTGTCCGCGCGGAGCCTGGTGACGACCGCCACCTGCAGGGGCCACAGGGCAGTCGTCACGGCGAGGCCTCGCAGGCCTCGCCGACGGGCGGGGCATCGAGGTGGTCAGCTGCGGAACGGAGCGCCGCAGCGAGCATCGTGCGGCTCAGGGAGAGCGCGCCCTCCCCGCTGACGGGGACCTCGACGTCGCCGACCTGCAGCTCGGCGCCGCCGCCGAGACGCATATAGATCGGCATGCTGATGGGAGCGGCCATGGCCATGGTTCACCCCCTCCCGCGCTGCTTGGCGTTGGCGATCTTCTTCTCGAGCCGGGCGATCTCCTTGCGCGCCTCGGCCGCCTTCTTCTCCGCGTCCGACAGGCGCTCACGCTCGCGCGCGAGCTGCCTCAGGTGGGAATCGAGCAGACTCACACCGGTCACCCCCCTCCGATGTGCCGGCGGAACGCGGCACGATACGTGCGGGTGACCTGCCGCCGGTGCTCGTTGAACGCCGGCACCAGGTACGGCTGGGCCTGCATCTTCGAGGTGCCCTTCTCGACGTACATCGCGTATTCGAGCTGGTCCGCGTCCCACACGCCGACGTCGGCCCGCCCGAAGTGGGTGTTGACGCGGTCGTCGAGAGCCTGGAACAGCTCACCCCGGTCCCGGGGGACCTTCTCCTGGGCGGTGCTCTTGACGTTGTCGGCCCACTCTCGGAGCGTCTCGTCGCGGGCCTGCCGCATGGCCTCGGGAACCCGCCCGACAGCGCGCAACGCCCGCTGCAGGCCGTCCAGCCGTGCCCGGACCATCGGTCAGGGCAGCTGCAGGACGGCGACGGTGACCGAGGTCGCCGCGCTGTAGGTGACCGCGGCCCGGCCGGTCACCGGATCCCGGAACGCGCTCTTGAGCGGGATGAACGCGTCGCCGCCGGCGGGGATGGTCTGCGCGGCGTCGGCGATCGCCAGGCCGCCGACCGTGCCCGGCGTCGCGACGGTGACCGTCTTGGACGACGCGTCGTCGTTGCGGACGTGCAGGACGAGCTTCTCCCCGCACGGGGCCTGGTCGCCGCCGCCGGCGGCGTTGGCGTAGGTGGGCTGAAGCCCGCCCAGGGGCATCGCTTGCGCGATCAGGACAGCCATATCGGGCTCCTCACGTGGTGCCGTTCAGGGGTTGGACGAGCATGCAGTTCGCCCGCCGGTAGACGTCGTCCACGGAGGGCTCGACGATGTACGTGACCTTCAGGACGCGGCCGGGCGGCCGCAGCTGGTCACCGCGGCGGACGTCGGTGCCCGGGTCGAAGTACCAGACCTCGTCCAGCTCGGCGCCGGTCTGATCGGCGGTAGTCCGCTCCCTGGCGGTGGGCTGCGATTTCCGGGCGCGCTCGGTGGCCTGGTGCACCCAGGTCTTCGTGCGGCCGCCGCCGCCGTCGTCGACGGCCGTCTCCCGCCACACCTCGACCTTGCGGTTGAGGAGGTGCCCGGCGCGGCTCACCTCGACCTCACCACCGCGACCCCGCCGCCGAAGCGCGCGGCGAGCTGCTCGCGCAGGTACTCGGGCAGCTCGATGTCGGTGATGCGGCCGCTGTCGCCGTAGGACACGGCGTAGTCCCCGATCCGCTCGGAGCGGATGTCCTTGGCGGCCAGGCCCTCGCCGTCGGGCTGGGCCCGGTGGTGGACGAGGACGGCGGCCGCGATCCGGCAGACCAGGCCCACCAGGTCCGCGGGGACCGTGGGCAGGCCGTGCAGCTGGGTGAGCTGCACCTCGGACGGCTCGCTGCCCAGCTGCCAGCCGCCGGGGCGCCACAGCTGGTGGGAGCGGAGCTTGTAGTCGGTGACGGTCCAGCCGTCGATGGTGACGGCGGAGACGGACTGGATCGGCGGCCCGGGCAGGGTCAGCCAGGGCGAGTTGTCCGGAGCCTCCAGGGTGACGGTGGAGGTGGTCTCGCTGATCGGCACGCCGGCCGCTTCCCGGACGGCGGCCGAGGCCTCCTCCAGGAACGTCCCGGCGAGGGCCTCCTCCTCGGGTGCGACGGTCAGGCCGCGGGCCTGAAGGTCGGCCACCGTCGCCAGCGGGTCCAGTGCCACGGTGGCCTCCTGTCAGCTCACAAGGTCGATCAGGTCGTCCTTGGTGTAGTTGGACGCGTCCTCGACCGAGAGCAGGCCCTTGGAGACGACGTGGGCGATCCACTCGGACTTCGGGGCGTCCTCCGCCGGGCGCCCGGGTCCGGTGAGGGCGCCGCTCTCGTCGTCGCCGGGGGTCGGGCCCGGGTGCTGGGCGAAGTCCGGGGGCAGGTCGATGATGTCCTGCCGGGTCATGCCCTCGGCCTGCTCCGCGTCGAGGCCGAGGACGGTCACCCCGTACAGCACCCAGTCCTTCTTGGGCGCCGACTTGGCTGGCCTCGGCACCGGATCTGGACCGGGCGTCCCCCCGCCGGCGGGCGCGGCCGGCTGCGCGGGCGCTTCCAGGGGGGAGCCGTCGGGGTTGACCTGCCGCAGGTAGCCCAGGCGCAGGCGCCGCTTCATCTCGGGGCTCATCTTGGCGGGCGTCATCTCGAAGACGGCGCCGCCCTCGCCCCGGATGAACACGGTGCCCTCGTCCTGCACCGGCGGCCGCGAGCGGGCGGCGGCGCCACGGCGGGCGCGCAGCAGCTGCAGCGCGGCCGCCAGCTCCTGTTCGGTGAACTCGTCGTTCCCAGCCATTACACGCTCCGCGGGATGCGCAGGGCGGTGATGGTGCCGGTCGTGGTGGTCGACTCGATCAGCATCGAGCCGTCCGACTGGATGAAACGGCCCGACTCGAACGGGCCGATGAAGCGGACGGTGCCGAACGCGATGGACACGGCGAGGTCGCCCTGACCGGCGGCGAGCGCGGGCGGGTTGTCGCCCGCCTTCACCGTCAGCGTGAGCGCGGTGTCGTCGTCGGTGTTCGACACCCGCAGCACGGTGTACTCCGGGACCGCCTTGACGATCCGCATGTTGTTGGTCGGCGCGGCGACCAGCGTCGTACCGGCGGGCTGCACGAGGTTGCCGTTGGCGACGAGGTTGCTGTACGCAACGTCGGTGGTGGCCATGTCGGGTGGTCTCCTTCCTGGCTCAGGTCTGGGAGGCGGTGGCGATGGCGATGCCGTCGGGGCGCACGAGCTTCGCCCCGTACAGCGCCAGGCCCTTCACCGCGTCGGAGAACGAGGACTCCGGCCGGTAGGCCTCGGTCTTGTTGATCTGCTCGGCGAAGGAGATCGCGGAGTTGACCCCGGCCTGGACGACGTTGTCGTCCCCGGTGGGGTTCGGGGTGTTGTTGGACTGCACGATGTTGAAGCCCGCCGCGCGCCCGACGAATCCGTTGCGCAGGGCCTCGGTGGTGCCGGAGGCGTCGGCGCGGACGAACCGGTCGTCGCGCAGCAGACGGCCGGTGAACCAGGGCGGGACCACGCAGTAGCGGCCCTCGGTCGGGCAGTCGCCGTCGTCGAGGGTGACCTTCAGCGGGATCAGCACGTCGTCGTAGGCGTCCGTCGGGGTGGCCGCGACGACCGAGATGGTGCCGAGGTTGTTGCCCGAGGCGACGCCGGTGTAGAGGCCGGCGATGTACTGGTCGGCGACGTCGCGCAGCCGGTAGGCCGCGCGGCTCATGGCCTCGGGCATGACGTTGCCCTTGGCCTGCCGCTTGTCGACGTCGTCGACCTTGAACGCCCAGTACTTGGACTGGTCGATGACGAGGTTGCGCTGAGCGTCGGTCAGCTCCTCCGGCGTGATGACCGTCGAGTTCGGCACGTAGTCCGAGATCGTCGGGTCACTGATGGAGGTGATCTTGACGACGTCGCCGGACTCGGCGATCTCGCCCTCGTAGTCGCGGTTGACCACCATGGGCCCGCCGTAGACGAGGGACTTGCGCCACGCGACCAGGAGCCGGGCGCTCCAGATCTGCGGCTTGAAGTTGGTGATGGACATCGGTGCCCTCCAAGGGGTCAGGCGCCGAGCAGGTCGTCGAGCTTGCCCTCCTCCTGGGCCTTGACGATCTGCTCGGCACTCATGTTCTTCAGGTCGCGCTCGGTGAGCTGCTTCGGACGGCCCGCCTTGCGCGCTGCCCCTCCGTCGCCAGAGCCCTGGAACCGTGGCTTGGCCGTTGCGGCCGCCAGGTAGGGCTTGTCCTTGATCAGGGTCTCGATCGCGTCGGCGATCTCCTCCGCGTCGACCTCGCCCTCGTCGTCGACCTCGAACTGTCCGAGGTCGAGGAAGCGGAGCGCGTCGCGCGGGTCCGCGAGCTTCTTCGCGGCGGCCGCCCTGATCTCGGCCTTGAGGATGCGGGCGTTCGCCTTGGCCGTTGCGGCCGCGGTCGCCTTGGCAACGGCGTCATCGCCGCTGTTGCCCTTGCCCGCCAGCTGGCGTTCGAGGTCGCGGCGCTTGTCCCGCTCGCTGCGCCACTTGCCCTTCATGGACGCCAGGGCGCGCTTGCCCTTGTCGCCGAGCTGGTCGGCGCCGTCGGGGTCCGCGTCGTCCTGGCCGTCCTGGTCCCCGGCCCCGTCGTCGTCCTGACCGTCGTCACCGTCGCCGGCGTCGTCGTCCTGGCCGTCGTCATCGCCCTCGTCGTCGCCGTCGTCTGCGCCGGCGTCGTCGTCCTGGTCGTCGTCGTCCTCGTCGGGGGCGCCGCCGAGGATGGGCCAGATCGGGTACAGCTCGCCCTCGTCCTCGCCGTGGTGAGGGCGGGCCTTGCGCCAGCCGACGGCGGTGAGTCCGGTGCGCGGGTGTACGGGCAGGGGTGCGTGCATGGTGTCTCCCGTTGCGGGTGAACCTGCCGGGCGTTGCGCCCGGTCAGACGATGTAGGCGTTCTTCTTCAGCAGCCGGATCGCGTGCTCACGGTCGCCGTCGGCAAGCCGGTAGATCTCCTCCGGCATCAACCTGACGGCCTTGGTCCGGGCGCGTCCGCCGGTGCTCTCGCCGAAGCGGGTGCCGGCCGCCTTCTCGAACTTGCGGCGGCGCGAGGCATACAGGCCGCGGCGGGTGGTGCCCTCGCTGGTGGCCTGCACCTCGCGCCGGTAGAGGGTCTTCGTGGTCATGCCCCGGCGGGCGTTGACGACCTGGCCGATGTCGGCGCCCTCGCGGATCGCCTCAGCCCCGGCCTGCCCGAACGCCCGCCGCTGCTGGGCGGGGTCCATCTGGGCGAACAGTTCCTCGGGGCCGAGGAGTTCCCAGGTGTCGCCGGGGCGGCGGGGAGCGAGCGTGCAGTCGCAGCGCGGGTGCCGCAGGAACCCGTCCGAGAGGGAGTACTCGTTGCCCGCGAGGATCACGCATCTCGCGCACGCGGGCAGGTGCACCACGCGCACGTAGGACACCACGCGCGGGCGGGCGATCATCCCCGCCATGTCGGCGATACGCCCGGCGTCCGCGACCAGGGAGCGGGTGACCATCTCCAGGAACGCGGCCCCCGACAGGATCGACATGGCCACCGAGAACCCGCGGCGCAGCCGGTTGAGGGCGATCAGCAGCGGATACAGCAGCGCCGGTGTCAGGTCCCCGGCCGCCACCGCGGCGGTCTCCGCATCGACCGCGCCCTCGCCGGGGCCGCCGGTCTCCCGGGTCAGCCATGTGTCGGCCGTGGCGGCGGCCGCGACCTGTCCGGCGTGGAGCAGCTCGGCGGCGAACACCGCGCTCGTGAGCCAGGAGCCTTCAAGGTCCTCGGGGTCGGTGGCCATCCACACCGAGCGCACTGCGGCCGCCGTCACCGCGGCCTGGGCGGCGCGCTCGGCCTGGTGCGCCTGCGCCTCGGGAGGGACCGTCATACGAGCGCCCCCTCCTCGACGTCCGCGTCCTGGTCCTCGTCCTCGACGACGTCGCCCTCCTCGCCGGGGGCGCGCCGTTGGGCGAGCATCTGGGTGGCGGCGGCGATCGGGTCCATCTCGGCCTCCCGCTCACGCATCGCGACGACGTCCGCGACCTCGGTCGGGGTGAGCCCGTAGCGCAGGGCCAGCCACTCGAAGGGGAACCCGATGTCCTTCAGCTTCACCAGGGCGTCCGCGAGCTGGGCGTAGGAGCGGGACTCGGAGTCGGCCCACAGCACCGTGCCCGCGCGCATCGCCCTGGCCTTGGCGTCCTCGCCCCGGGCCAGGTAGACCAGCCGGGAGACCTCGCGCAGGCCTTGCCCGAACCAGAGCTTCTCCTCGTCGCAGCGCTTGACGAGGCCGGTCTCGGCGGCGAGCAGCGCGTCCCCGGACAGGTTGGCCATCTTGCCTATCAGGTAGTGCTGCGGGGTGCGGGTCTGCGCGGCCACGTGCCCCACGGCGACCTCGACGATCTGCGTGTACGCGGCAAGGTTGACGGCCTGCCACTCGGCGATCTTGGCGTCCTTGCCGGTGATCCACGCCACGCGGTCGACGGCGAACTTGGACAACTCCACCGGCTGCCTGCCCACGATCTCGCCGGCGGAGTTGAGCTTGGGGATCATCGGCCGCTCGGCGCCCAGGACCACGCGCTGAGGGAACGAGGCGTAGTCGGAGGCGGTGAACAGCTGTGCCCAGATCAGGTTGATCGCGTCCTGCATGGCGATGACGCCGGCGACATCCGAGATCGGGTCGTTGGCGAGCATCGGCCGGTTGGGCAGCTCCACCAGCGGCACGAGGCCCATGGGGTTGGGCTGTGGATTCGGCTCGCGGAGCACTTCCTCCTCGCGCGGTGCCCACGTGCGCAGCCGTCCCTCGGCACCGGGGGGCAGCCACAGCCGCATCGCCTCGTCGACGTCGGCCATCTGCGGTGACTTGCTCTGCTTCAGCAGCGGCCGTTCGAACTTCCACAGCTGGTCGGGCAGGTACAGCGTGGCGTAGTCCATGTTGCCGTCCTGCCACCGCTTCAGGCCTGCCCGACGCTTCACCCGCGAGCCGGGCTCGTAGACGACGATGCACTGCGCGGCGTCCTCGAACGTGACCACCGGCATCTCGTCGTCGTCCGGGTCGCCCCACACCAGCACGAACGACCGCCCGCTGACGATCGCGCCGAGGAACCCCAACTGGCTGTCGGTGTCGAGGCCGTTGACCTGCCACACCTCCCACAGGTCCTTGTCCGCCGTGGTCTCGCCGGAGGCCTGGAAACCGGTCACGGTCAGCCGCTCGACGGGGCTGTCCGCCACGACCTGGACCCAGTTGTCGGAGAAGTCCTTGTACCGGTTGCCGTGGAACTTCGCGAAGTCGTCGGACGCGAACTTCAGTGGCTGCTTGCCCCGGTAGTACGAGTTGTACTCGTCGATCGCCGCCTGCCGACGGATCAGCTCCGACTCCAGCAGCGACACCAGCTGCAGCGCCTGCCCCAGGGTGGCCGGCATAGACGCCCCCCTTCATGAGCCGTAGTAGTAGGACGTCTCCGGGTTGGCGAGGCCCGCCGCGATCACGTCGCCAAGCGCCTCGTGCGCGAGCACGGACGCCACCGAGATGTCGATCTTCTGGGCGGGGCTGGCCTTGCGCAGGACGTACAGCCCGCTGGGGCGGTCGGCCTGGCGGGTGTTCTCGATGTGCGACTGCGTCAGCTCGCAGCCGTCGTGCGTGAACGCCGAGGCGCGCTGTCCGTCGGCGGTGTTCCGCTTCAGGACGTCGGTCTTCAGCCGCTCGGCCGCCGAGTGCATCTGCACCATGCGGCGCGTGTACCAGCGGATGACCCGCTCCTCGCCGTACTCGTCGATCCAGTCGTCGCATTCGCTGTCCCAGTACGGCGGGTCGGCGTACAGGCGGACGACGTCGTAGCGGTTCATCAGCTGGCCCATCGCCGCGCGGACCTCCGCGCGCGGGACCTGGCCGCCGTAGTCAGCGGGGTTCCAGATCGTCGGCTCGTCGTTCGCCCCGTACAGCGGGGTGAACTGGTAGCCGTCCATGGTCTCGGCCCTAATCGACGTCCAGTCGTCCATGTCCGAGCCGTCGAACCCGAGGACGATCCGCGTCATCGGCCGTACGCGGCGGGGCTTGGCCTTCGCCGCCCACTTCGTCCCGTCCAGCCAGCTCGCGGTGCCGGCGACACACCGGTTGCCGAAGAACCGCTCGGCCTGCGCCGGGTCCTTCTCCATGATCTCGGCGGCCTCGGCCTCGATGGCGTCGAGGTCGACGTGCGCGGAGCCCGCGTAGACGCACCGATAGATCTTCCGGCGCTGCCGCTTGTCCCTGAAGCTGAGCGACTTCGGGGCCTGCGGGTGGTACTTGAAGATGTCCCGCGCCTTGGCCTGGGACGTCGTCTGCGCGACCGAGTCCTCCGACGGGTCCCACGCGTTCGTCGTCTCCATCGAGCGGCCGCCCATGCCGGCCGCGCCGCGCCGCTGGGTCTCGGCGACCTTCCGCAGCTTGTTCGCCGTGGTGTAGAGGCCGCTCTCGTCCTGCAGCGCGAAGATGATCGGGTTGCCCAGCCTCGACATCGCCGAGGAGGTGACGACGTCGATCTGCCCGTCCTCGCCGATCCGGGTGAACTCCTCGCCGACCCGCAGCCGTTCCTGCAGCGGGCCCTTCTTCACCATCGCCTTGAGCGGCCGGTAGACGTTCGCGACCTGGTCCTCGGAGGTGGCGGTCAGCTGGATCAGCGGGGTCGGCCACGGCACGCCCATCGGCTCGCCCGGCTCGTAGGTGTAGTACCAGCCGCAGCCGCAGCCGTAGTCCGCGCAGATGAACCGCTCGCCGCCGCGCGCCCAGTCGGCGAAGACGACCGGGCCGCAGGCCTCGGCCAGGACGATCGTCGCCGACCAGGGGCCCTTGCCGGTCTTCTGCGGGGCCACGACCTGCGAGCGCCGGTAGTGGAACGCCGGCGCGAGCTGGCCCGGGCGCGCGGTCGGCTTCACGCGGTAGTGGTTGACGGTGCACCACAGCTGCCACGGGTACAGCTGCAGGTCCTGACCGGCGCGGAACCCGTCCGGGACCGGGCAGTGACGCTCGATCCAGTCCGGGACCACCCACATCGTCGGGAAGTCGACGACGAACTCGGCCGCGGGCTCAGTCCTCCCGGCCACGGAACGGCACAACCTTCATACGGTCGCGCGCGGACGGTCGGCGCGGTGCCGGCGTCGGCGGCTCGTCGTCCTCGAAGGCCTCGGGGACCGGCACGGTGCCCGGCTCGCCGGGGCTGATCTTCCACCGGTTGCGGAGCATGCCCTGGACGGACAGGCCGAGGCTGTCGAGGTACTGCCGGGCGAGCTTGCGGACGTCGACCTTGGCCTCGGGCTGCTCGGCCTCGGCCAGGCAGCGTACGAAGAGCGCGACTTCGAGCTCCTGGGACAGCTCTTCCCACATCACGGCCTGCGGGCGTTCCCAGAGTTCGTCCCACAGCTGCAGCTCGCGGTCGGTCGGATCGGTCAGCGGCCACTCGGGAGGCAGGCC
This sequence comes from Streptomyces phaeolivaceus, assembly GCF_009184865.1. Lineage (NCBI taxonomy): Bacteria > Bacillati > Actinomycetota > Actinomycetes > Kitasatosporales > Streptomycetaceae > Streptomyces > Streptomyces phaeolivaceus. The sequence goes on from NZ_CP045096.1 coordinate 7,862,623, forward strand.
GGGCCGCCCCTCGTAGGGGAGGAGGGTCCAGCCGGCCTTGTCGGAGGGCCGGTTGCGGCGCAGGGCCAGCGGATCGGGGGCCGGTCCGGAGACGACTCGGGCTCCTCCACGGGGCATCTTGATCACTCCTCCGAGCTGCGTTGCGCAGCACCAGGGGACCGTCACGTTGCGTGACGATCTTGACCCTTTGAACCTGACTGACCCCCCAGAGCCCTCCCCGGCGTTCTGGACCCCCTACTGGCCAGGGGTCACCCCCCACCCCCCGGCAGGCCTCCGACCTGGGCTTTTGCATCCCTATAGGCCTCTGAACTGCAACGATGCCTCAAAGTGACCTCGGAGGGCTCAGAGTGGGCTGGATCAGCCCCAGATCTGCTCGACGAGGCTGCGTTCCTTCGTGGTCAGGTCTTCGCCCCATAGGAAGGCGTCCTCGACGCTCACGTCCTGGGCTGTGGGTTCGAGCTGACGATGGACACGTACGTCCTCGTCCTCGTCATGGCCACGTGGGAGATCGCATCCGCTGCTGCCCCAGTAGACGCGGCATACATCGCTCGGCGCTGTGCTCCCCCATGGGGGATGCACGATGTTCACGGTGTCTCCCTGTCGTTCCATCCGCCTGGCTGGTGACGTGCGGTCTCACGGGAGTGGTGGGCCTTGGTCATGGCCTGCAGGTTGGTCCAGTCGTGTCCGCGCGGGCCGAGGGGACCGAGTCCGTCGCGGTGGTTGACCTCCGTCGCGCGCGGGCGGAGGAGGGCGGGGATCGCTGCGCACTCGTCGCACTCGCAGTACGGGTTGGCGCGGAGGTACTCGGTGCGTGTGCGTGCCCAGCCTGCGTTGTAGCCCTTGGAGGCCGCCGTGGGCCGTGCGCGTTGGGCGTTGCCCTGGCAGGTCGCGCAGCGTCCGCCGACGGTGAGCCTCGGGCAGCCTGGTGTGGGGCAGACCTGGAGGCCTCTACGTGGCGCCATGGATGTGTAGTTCTGCCGTGAGGCGCGCCAGGGGCTTCGGCATGGGGCCGTCGGTGTATCCGCAGCTGCAGGTGAGCGTGGCCACGCCGGTGGACTCGAAGCAGCGCCAGCCGTCCTCGGGAGGCAGTTCGCGGATGCCGCAGCTGATCGCTACGTCGTGGACGGTGTACGCCAGCATGTCCTCACCCCTTCCGGCGGGCGCGGCCCTTGCCGTTGCGCAGTACCCACAGTGCCAGCCGGGCGCGAGCCCGCCAGGAGTCGAAGGCCAGGCCGGCGAGACCGAATACGGCGAAGACACGAAACGCGATGTCGGTGTGGTCCATCTCGCTGCGGTGCTCGGCGAGGGCGTCGACGTAGCCGAGGACTTCGAGGCCGGCCTTGCTCCGTCCTTCGCGCCGGGCTTTCGCTTCGGCTTCGGCTCCTGCTGCCCACAGCCGGTATTCGGCGGTGCCGTACTTCGGTGCCTCCATGGATGCCTCCGGGTACGACGAAGCCCCCATGGTTCAGGCCACCTGGGGGCTCGTCGCGAGTGGTGTGACTGGTCAGCAGGACTCGTCGAGCTTGACGGAGTAGATGGCGACGCGGAGGGCGTCCGTGGCGCCGGGCGCCGGGTCCTGGCGGCAGACCTTCCAGTTGCTGTTGTCGAGGATCCAGCGGCCCTGGGACGACGCGTCCTCCTCGTTGACCATGAACCCCTTGCTGCGCAGCAGGCTCTGCGCCTCGCCGTGGTTCATGCCGACGACGTCGGGCACCTCGCTGGTCTCCGGCTCGGCCTCGGCGGCGGGCGCGTCCGTTTCGGTCTCGGTGGCGCTGGCGGCTGTCTTGGGCTGCTCGCTGGTGTCCTGGGCTGTGGTGTCCGGCTTGCTGGGGCTGGTGTTGCTGCCTTCGCAGGCCGTGAGCGTGAGCAGTGCGGCGGCGGCGAGTGCGGCGGCGGCCGTTCGGGTGCGCATGGGTCCCCCAGGGGCGATTGATGCTGAGTGGGCATCATGCGCCAGGTGTATGCCCTGTGATGGGGAGATGACCATTCTGTGACGCGGTGGCGATACCGACGAGACGCAGGGCGCGGGTGCGGGTGGCTTTCTCCGCGCGGGCGAGGTCGGTGGGGTCGTAGAGGGGGCGGTCGTGTTCGTCGAGGCCTGCGACGGGGAGGTGGCCGCGTTCGACCCATTTGCAGATAGCGGAGCGGGAGACGGCGGCGGCGTCGGCGGTGAGGGTGCGACGCCATCGGGTGGCGAGGGCGGCGGCCTGGGTGCCGTTGTAGAGCTGGGGCATGGCCGCCTCCTTCTCCGGGATGCACGGCAGCCCCGGACCGGTGTGGGTCTGGGGCTGCTGGTGGGAGTTCCGTGAAAGGGGCACACGTGTGGTGCTGGCGCCATGTTGACGCTATGAACTGGCGTTTGTCCAGCGACAACGCCGACGGCCCGCCACGACGGGGGCGTGGCGGGCCGTGTGAAACGGACGCGTGGTCAGTGTGGCTCGGGGCTATGGCAGTGGGGCCTGGTCCTGCGGTTTTGCTTCCGGGGCGGTGGGTTCTTCGCGTTGGCAGGGGATGCCGGGGGCGGCGTCGATGCGGGTGGTGTCGATGTCGATGAGGCCGAGTTCGAGGAGGTGGAGGAGTCCTTCGTGTATCTGGCGGCGGCAGATCTCGGCAGGGGTCATGCGCTGTTTGAAGGGGCCGTTGGGGCCGAGGGTCCAGTCGTCTGCGGCGAAGGCGGCGAGGCGCGCGATGCGGTCGAAGGCGCTGGTGTCGGAGGTGTCGACGGGGATGCGGGGCCAGAGGTCGAACATGGTGGCGGGTACGGGCGGTTTGTCGGTCATGACGCTTGCGGCTCCTGGGTGTTGTGGGCGGTGAGGAGGATCGTGAGGGCGGTGCGGTGGAGGGCGGGTAGTACGCGGCGGGCGTGGTCGAGGTACTCGGTGTGGGTGAGCAGGAGTCCGCAGGCGGTGCATTCGACGTAGGGCTGCCAGTCCTCGTCGACGAGGGCGAAGGCGTCGCAGCTGGGGCAGGGGGCGTCCTGGAGGTGGCGTTGGGGTTCGGTGCGGGTGATGGCTCGTACGCGTCTGATGAGGCCTTCCAGCTCCTGGTGGAACTCGGCGATCCAGGGGGCGGTGATGACCCAGGGGAGGTAGGCGTCGAGCCAGGCCGCCCAGGTGCGGCCGGGGCGTGTGCCGGGGGCGGGGGTGAGGCGGACGTGGCGGGCGGTCATCTCGGCCCAGCCGCGGAGGTGGGTGTGGATGGGCAGGGGGCCGTCCTGGTCGCTGCGGGCCTGGTCGTACGGGTCGTCGATGGTGCTGTTGCTGCCGGGGCCGAGGAGGTTGAGGACGTCGGCGCGTACGGGCATGGGTGAGTGGGCGCGGCCGCCGTGGATGGTGCCGGTGGTGGGGCTGCGGTCGTGCTGCAGGGAGGCCTGCAGGAGGGGGAGTTGGTGGTCGAGTTCGGTGAGCCAGGCGCGTACGCGGATGGTGCAGCGGGGGCAGACGCGGCCGGGCCGGCCGTCGGGGAGGGCGCGGCCGCAGCCGGTGATGGCGCAGCGGTCAGCCACGGCCGGCCTCGCCGTCGTCCAGGCGCTGGCGGTAGGCGGCGCGGACGGTGTTCTGGGTTTCGTTGACGGCGTCGGTGAAGCGGTCCTGCGCCGCCGGGCTGGGGTCGAGGTCGACCAGAGCGAGGACGGCGCCGATGACGGTGGCGAGGTAGCAGCGTGGCAGGAGGACGTCGATGTGCGTCTCATGCGGTTCGCCGTTGAGGTAGTAGCCGTGGAAGCGGGCTCCGATGACGAGGTCGCCGTGTTCGCACCAGGCAGACGGGGTGACGTGGATGGGGCCGCCCTGGGCGAGGAACGGGGCGTCAGGCGGGGGCGGGACGGTGGTGGTGCGGACGCGGGTCCACAGCAGGTGCGCTTGAGTGCGGCACACGGCGCACAGGTGGTTCTGGATCGTGGCGCCCCCGCACTCGACGCAGGCGGTCTCGATCTTGGTGATGGGGGGTATCAGGCCGCGGAACACGGCGGCGCAGGTGGCGCAGAGGCCTGCGGGCAGTTCCTCGGCGGCGGGGTCGACCCCGATGACGTCGTCGGGGACGACGGCGAGGCGGTCGCATGCGGTGTGGACGAGGGCGCCGGGTGCGGGGGGTCCGACGATGGTGAGGAAGAGGTGGCGTTCGGCCGGGCTGGCGGTGGCGTAGGGGCTGTAGGGGTTGGGCGGGACCGTCTTCATGATCGTTCTCTCCGGCCGGGGAGGCCTTGCCATTCGTACTGGCGGGTAGGGGTGGTGTGTCGCGCACGCGCGCGCCTGCGGTTACCGTGTGCGCGTTCGCAGGCGCGCGCGTGCGCGAGGCAGGGTCAGTCGGGGTCGTGAAGGGCCTGGTCGCGGAGCGCGTGGGGGACGGTGCCCCAGCGGCGTTCGACCTCGTCCTCGGTGACGGGTACCTCGCGGTAGGGCCTGCAGGGGAGTTGCTCACCGGTTTTGAGGGCCCACCATCCGGCGCAGACCATGAGGCCGAGGGGGAGGCCTCGGAAGGTGGCGACGGGTGTGTAGGCGCCGCGCGCGGAGACGGGGACGCCCTGGTGGCAGAAGAACGGCTCGTCGTCGGGGAGTTGGGCGCCGTTGGCCTCCAGCTCGGGTGATCCGGGCCGGAAGGCGCAGTCTGCGCAGGGGGTTCGCATGACGGCGGGCGGGCGTGGCGCGCGTTCGGCCTCGCCGCAGGGGTCTTCGGTGAGACCGATGCCGGAGCAGTGGTGGCAGGGCTCGGTGCCGCCGGCGCCGTCAGCGGTGAGCCCGCCGAGGCAGAACGGGCACTTGTACAGAAGGATCAGCAACTCGCTGCGCTTGGCCATGGTCAGCGCCTCCGCTTCGGCGGGCCGTAGGGGGACTGCCAGGCGGGGCGGTCGGCGGGTTTGACGGGCTGGTCCTGGTCGTCGAGGTAGCCGGCCTCGCGGAGCTGACGGACGAACTGGGCGTAGCTGTCGGCGAGGGCGCGGGCCATGGGCATGAACGACTCGGTGAACTTGGTGATGGCGGTGTGGAGTTCGGCGGCGGCCTGGAGCAGCTGCTCGCGGTGTTCCCAGCCGGGCATGGGCACGGTGGGGATCGTGTCGTGGGCGCAGGGGGCGCCTTCGGGGGTGTCGCAGCAGCGGGTCATGAGTCGTCGTGGTCCTTTCGGCGGCGGGGGCGTTCGGGGCGGAGGGCGAGGGCGAGCGCGGCCAGGACGGCGAGGAAGGCGAGGGTGGGCAGGATCGCGCCGAGGACGCGGGCGAGGTTCACGAGGCGCTCCCGGGGGGCTGATCGAGGGCGGCGAGGAGGCGGCGTACGGCGGTGTCGATGCCCTGGTCGCGGGGTGTGAGGGGTTCGCCGTCGGTGTTGAGGGCGGCGCGCATGAGTTGGGCGGCTGCTTCGCGTACGCGGGCCACTGCGTCCTGGGTCTGGTCGAGGCGTCCGGCGAGGCCTTCGGGGCCGTAGGTGCGTTCGGCGAGGTGGGGGGTGGCGGTGGTGATGGTGCGGTCGGTCCAGCGGACGAGGAGCCATCCGGGGCGGGCGTGGATCTCGCCGTCGGGGGTGGTGAGGACGAGGTCGCCGTCGACGTCCCAGTGATGCGGTGCGCCGGCGAGGAAGGCGGCGAGCTGGCCGGTGTGGTTTCCGGTGTAGGTGTGGGTGCTGGTGATGTCGGCGGTCATGATGTGGCCCCGAATATCTGTTCGTATGCCTGGTCGGCGCGGTTGTTGGCTTGGCGGATGCGGCGGTCGTTGAGGTGGGCTCCGGTGATGCAGCCGGGGTGGGTGCAGGTGCGTCTGACGTAGCCGGTGGGTTGGCGGCCGTGGTGGAGGCGGAAGGCGATGTGGAGGGCGTTGTGGCGGCCGGCGGACCAGAGGACGGGGAGGCTGTGGCCTTGGGTGGGTCCGGTCCAGTCGGTGTGGTCGTCGGGGGCGGGCCGGCTGTGGTGGTGGAGGGCTTGTTCGGGGGTGCGGGCGGGTTGGCCGGTGTGGTTGTGGCGGCCGGGTGGCAGGGGGATGCGGCGTTCTTTGCGGACGGCTGCGATGGTGGCGGTGCTGGTGCCGCCGGTCTGGGCCTGGATCTCGTCGTAGGTGTGGCCGGCGTGGAGGAGTTGGGCGATGCGGTCGTGGAGGGCGGGGTCGGGTGAGCGTCCGCCGCCGCGGCCTGCGGGGATGGGGATGCCGCGGTCCTTGCGGACCTCGGTGACGATGCGGGTGCTGACGCCCAGTGCTGCGCGTATCTGGCGGGCGGTGGCGCCGGTACGGAGCATGTCGGCGACCTGGTCGCGGACGGCGTCGCGTCGGCGGCCGCCGCGGCCGGGGGGAACGGGTATGCCGAGGGCTTGGCGGGTGGCGGCGATGATGCGGGGCTGGACGCCGAGGGCGGCGGTGATCTGCCGTTGGGTGGCGCCTGCGCGGAGCATCGCGGCGACGTCCTCGCGGGGCTTCATCCTCGCCGCCAGGAGGGTCGTACGCCGAACCGGACCTTGGCCGAGGACAGGCGGCGGGCGGCGGGCCGGGCCGGTGGGTTCTGGCAGGTGGGGGCGTGGGGGTAGTGCAGGGCCTCGCTGCCTTCCAGGGTGGAGCGTTCGTTGGTGAGTTGGCGGACGTGGTAGCGGCCGGCCTGGTCCTGGCGGACGGCTTGGTTGCCGTAGTCGCGGCGCTCGCGGTTGATCATCTGGGTGTTGCCGCCTGCGTTGAGGCAGAAGATCACGTCGTCGCCGCAGCGTGGGCATGTGCCTGGCCCGTTACGGGCGGGGCGCGGGTTCTGGTAGGGCACAGGGGGTCTCCTCGGTCAGGCGGTGAGCGGGTGGTGGCAGAGGCGGCAGTTGGGGTGTCGGAGGGGTGGCCGGTAGGGGGCGTGGCAGCCGGGGCACGCGTGGAGGCCGACGGCGGCCGCGGTGGTGGACGGTGGGTGTCCTCGGGGTCGGCCTCGGGGTCTGAAGGCGGGGAGGGCGGCGCAGGCTTTGCAGGGGGTGCCGGTGTGGCGGATGAGTCCGTCGACGCAGTCGGCGAGGCCGCAGGGTGATGCCCAGTCGGCGAGCGCGACGCCGAGGAGCCACCGGCCGGGGTCGCGGAGGTTCGCGGCGCCGGTGCGCTGGCGGCGCAGGAGGATCTGGTCGTGGAGGTCGAGGGCGGGGACCTGGGCGTCGAGCTGGCGGCCGATCGCCCGGGCCACGGTCCGGAGCACGAACGGGCTGACACCGGGCAGGAGATCGGCGACGGGGGCGAGGACCTCCCAGACGCGCGGTGAGACGCCCATCGCGGGCCCGCCGTACGGGCGTGGCGCTGGCGCGGAGCGGAACGTCGCAGGCGCGGAGCCGAGGTTTTCCACAGGCGTGGCGACCCACTTACGGTCATCTCGCCTACGGCGGACACCCCCACCGGGGGGCGTGTTGTTCTCATCGTCAGTCAGTCCAGGGTCTTCCTTGATCGCGAGGGATCCGCCATCTGTGCCCGGACCCGATCCGCCATCTGTGTCCGCTGTGCCGGGGGCGGGGACGAGGTGGAGGGGGTGGTCGTGGACGGTGATGTCGTGGCGGGCGTGGCGGCCGGTGCGGCGGTCCACGGTGATCCAGCCGAGGGCCTCCAGCTGGTCGACCAGGCGGCGCGCGGACCGCTCGGTCACCGCGAGGAGTGCACCCAGCTCGGCGGCCGTGACAGGGGTGTTCGTGGCCTGGGCGTAGGTGAGGGCGCAGTACGCGGGGAAGAGGCGGCCACGCAGTGCCTTGAACGCGCCGACGGAGACGTAGGCGAAGTGCTCGCCCTTGCCGACGCGGCGGATGCGGCGCTCGGCGGTCTCGCCGGTGCCGCCGTCGGCGGTGTGCCGGATGACGGTCATCGCGGGTGGGCCGTCGGGGCCGGGCGCGGCGGCCTCGGCGAGGTACCGCTCAGCGGTCCGCTTGGAGTCGCCGAGGTAACGGGCGAGGGTGACGACGCCGGCGCGGCATCGGCGGCCGCGCTGGTCCAGGGCGGTGACCTGGGCGATGTAGCGGACGGCGCCCGCGGAGTAATAACCGCTGCCCCAGACCCACTTGGGCAGCTTGATCTTCTGCCCGTGCCACGGCGGGAGGTCCGCACGGCCCGCGCCACCGGCCCCGCCACCGGTGTGGTGGCGGGGCTCGGCGGAGGACACGGGCAGGCGGACCATCGGTCAGACGCCGTCCGGGCGGTGGCGGGTCAAGGCGGGGACTCCTGAGGGGCGTTGAGGGCTGGAACGGTGTAGGTGGCGCCACACGGGGCCGTCCGTACGCCGGGGCCGGTGTGGCGGTGATGGGCGCCGCAGCCGGTCGCGCCGTCGCAGCGGACCGTGTACTCGGTACGGCCGGAGGTGCGGATCGGGGTCGCGGGGACGGCGGCCGGGCCGCCGTACGCCGGGGGGTCGTCGGGCAGTAACTCGATCTGCCCTGGCACCTGTTGGTCGCTCATCGGGGCCGCCCGGCCCGTGGTGGCCGCTGTCGCCGGGCGGGAATGGTCAGGGCGATCGCGCGCGCTGCCTCGGACGTCGAGCCGGGGTTCAGCGGCAGCCGCGTGATGAGCCCGCGGTTCTCCAGGTTGCGCAGGGCCGCGCGGATCGACTCCGGGGAGATCGGGGCCACGTCCCGCAGCCGGTCCGTGCGCTGGATGCCGTCCTCGGGAAGGATGCCGCCGGGCCCGGCGTAATGGGCGAGGACGAGCGCGACCAGGACGTCCAGGCGGTGCAGACGGCGCTCCAGCACCGCGGCCTCCCACCTCGTCCGCTCGTACGGCGGCCCCACGCGCAGGGTGGCGGCGGGGGTGACGGCGGCGAGGTCGCCGGGGGTCGGAGTACGTCTCGGCTCGGTCATGCAGACCTCTTCTCGGGGGTGTCGGTGGCGACGCGGGGGGTGGGGCTTTTGTGGCCGGCCAGGCCCCAGGGGCTGTGCCGGTCGCACCGCCAGCCGCACGGATACGGCCGGGCGTAGGTGAGCGAGTGCGGCACGGACGGGATCTCGCACGGCGGTGGCCGCCTGCGGTTGAGCAGGTGGCCGGCCACCGCGACCAGGTAGCGCCTCCGCATCGGGGTCCTCCTCAACCGGTCGTCGACCAGCGGCCGGACAGTGGCCGCCCGCCCCGTTCGCGGGGCGGGGCGGACGGCCGGTCTTCACGCCGCGTGCCGGCAGGGCCGTACGCGGATCTGCAGGTCGTAGCCCTGGCCGGGCGCCAACTGCCCGGTGGTGACGGCCTGGTGGTAGGCGGCGGCGAACGCGGAGAGGACGTCCTCGACCACGTACGGGATCTGCAGGCCGAGGCGGACCAGGCTCATCAGGTCCCGCAGCAGTCCCCGGCGACCGGACAGATCCACCCGCAACCAGGGACTGCGCGCCCCCGGCAGCGGGAACCGCACTGCGCCGACCGCGTGGCCGACCGGCACGACCACGCCCTCGACCACCGGCTCGACCACCGAGGGCCGACGGCCGACCACCGGACCGGACGGCGGCCGCTCCTGGTCGACCGGTCGGGCCTGCCGGTCGACCAGGCCGACCGGTTCCTCAACATGGTCGACCACCGGCCGCTCCTGGCCGACCACGTCGACCACTGGCTTCGGCAGCGGACGGCCGAGCAGCCGCCTGACCGCGTGCCGGCTGATGCCCAGCTCGCCCGCGATCCGCCGCTCTCCGTACCCGCACTCGGTCTTCAACCGGTGCGCCTCGGCGCGCTGGTCGACGGCGCTCACAGGCCTGCCTCCCCGAGCTCGCGAGCCAGCGCGAGGGCGGCCTCGGACGGCGGCTCGTCGACCGGAGGGCCGCAGCGGCAGTCCTCCGCGTAGTCGGCTCCCTGCCCGGCCTCACAGGCGCAGTAGGGCCCGCCGTAGCAGCCGTCGCACTCGCCGGGCTGCCACTCGTCCGAGTCACCCGGGCACTCACAGCCGCACACACAGCCGGTGCCGCAGCGGCACTGGCACATGCCCTCACCGCACGCCTCGTCGACGCCCAGCTCGGCCTCGTCGTAGTACGCGGTGCTCACTGGTCACCGCCCGGCTGCCGGCCGGTCTCGGCCTGGGCGGCCTCGCGGACCCGGGCCAGCTCCTGGGCGTGCTTCTTGCGTGGCTCCAGCAGCACGAAGCCGACGGCGCGTTCGGCGAGCAGCCCGTACGCGTACGCGGCGTCGGCCAGGCCCTCGGCCGCCTGCGCGGCGTCGAACATCTCGCCCGCCTCGTGGTCGGCGATGTAGTCCCGGCCGGCCAGCTCCTCGGCGTGGTCGCCGGCGATCTGCAGGCTGATCAGCCGCTTGTACGCCGCGGCGATCCGGCCAGCCTCGGTGTACCGGTCGAGGCCGTCCACCGCGCAGGAGCCGGGGATGTGACGGCGTTCGGTGTCCAGGGCGAAGGTGACCCGGGCCGGCGTCTCGCCCGCCTGCACGCGGGCGATCGCCCAGGCCGCGCCGGACGCGTACAGCATCGCGGCGTGTTCGTAGCGGCGGCGGGTGGTGAACCCGAGTTCCAGATAGATCTTCTGCAGGGCGAACACCGCGTCGGGGTGCGGCTCGCGTGAGGCCGGCCTGCTCTCCCAGCCGCGGGTGTCGGCGGCGGGCTGGCCGGTGATCTTGCCCTCGTGCAGGACACGGCGCTCGATCTGCACGTTCGCCTGCAGGAGCCGGGCCTGCTGGTCGGCGATCTGCCACTCGTGCGCGGCCTCGCCGAGGGCGCGCACGCTGTCGACCAGGTGCTCGAACCAGGCGGCGGTGGGCGCGGCGGTGGTACGGGACATGCACAACTCCAGAAAAGGGATGGGGCCGGGCGGGCGGGACGGGTCTCAGGTCACGTGCCGCCCGCCCGGCGGATCGGAGGGGCCGGGTCAGGCCGGGTCAGGTGCCGGGACCGGCCGGGGGGTGCCGCACAGGACGCAGGTCGCGGTGTCCTCGCCGTCGGTCTCGTGCGCGGTGTCCCCGTCGCAGTGGCCCTCGCATGCCAGCAGCACGAGGCTGCCGCTGTCGGCGCGGGCGCCGGTGCGGAAACCGGCGTACGGCTCCGGGCCCTGGTAGCGGGGGCGGCGGGCGAGGACGAGGCCCCCGATGAACGCCGTGGCGATCGCCAGGCCGCCGAGGAAGACGGCGATGTGCGCTCCGGTGTCGGTGAGGTTCACGGGGTGTCTCCAGCAGTGGTGCGGGTCAGGGCGGTGACGGGCAGGGTGATCCGGGCTCCGGCGGCGGCCAGGGCTTCGGTCTGGGCGTCGGCGATGCGCTGGATGTCGTAGGCGGGCAGCAGCGGCATCTCCTCGGTGAGCCGGTCGGCCAGGAGCGCCGTCACGGCGTCCGCGACCAGGCCCAGGCGGGGACTCACGGGCGAGCCGCGAGACGCGCGAGCGTCAGTTCGTTGGTGAGCCGCTCGTTCTCCAGGGCCGCCTGAAGCACCGTGCGGGTCAGCGACTCGTTCGCGGCCCGCAGGTCCAGGACCCGCTGGTCGAGCGCGGCGCGTGCCGCCTCCGACATCTGCAGCCGGACCGCGAGGGCCCGCACGTCGGCGGGCGTCCGCAACAGCCGCAGCCGCTCCACCTCCAGGCGCAGCGCCTCGACGTCCGGGCTCTCCGCCTCCCGCACCGCCGGTACGGGCGGTGCGGGGCGTTTGGCGAGCAGCGCCGGGGTCGGCCGGGGCGGCAGCATGGCGCCGGCGGCGGTCACGGCGGCTGTCCGGCCGGCGTCCGCCGCGCTGGCTTCGGCGGACGCGACGGTGTGCGGGCTGACGGGCGGCAGGTTCTCGGGCAGGGGCCTGCCGATCAGCCGGGCGAGCACGGAGTGGACGGGGTTCATGACGCTCCCTTGCGACGGGTGTCGGGACGGCAGGGCACCAGGTCGAGCCAGTCGGCCTGGCCGATGCCGCCGCCTTGGTAGAGCCAGGTCAGGACGGCGCCTGTGCGGCTGGGCCGCGGTCGGCGTCCGACGGTCAGCCACGCCCCGCAGGGCTGACGGACCTGATCGCCCGGCCGCAGGCCGAGCACCGGCATCGGACGGGTCACCACGCGATCAGCCCCTGCTCGGCCGCCGAGTTGAGGGCCAGGTCGAGGGCGCGGCCGTCCTCCCACTCGTGCAGCACCGTGGCGGGCTGCCACGGGGCGCCGAGGCCGCCGGTGAGCAGGGTCAGGGCCGCGTCGGCGAGAACGGGCGGGGCGGCGAACGCGCTGACGAGCAGCCGCCGCACGTCCGGTCCGGACCGTGCCGACCAGCCGGTCAGGTGCGACCACAGCAGGTCCAGGCCGGCCGGGTCGGTGAGGTCCGGGTGCTGCGGCAGCCAGGACAAGGTGAGGAAGAGTTCCGGGCCCCGCTTGGGGTCCTCGACGCGCAGGCCCGCCTCCAGCACGTCGGGGACCAGTCCGGCCCGGCCGAGGACGATGTGCACGGCGTCGCCGTAGGGCAGGTGCGGCAGCAGCGTCAGCCGCTGAACGGTCCCGGTCACCGGCCCTCACCCCCGCCGGGCTGCCACGGCGTGATCCAGCCGGCGGCCATCGCGATCGCGACCGCGTGCGTCGCCGAGCGTGCCTTCAGCTGGCTGATGGCGCGGCTACGGCGGGTGCGGGCGGTCTCGTAGGGGATCCGCAGACGTTCCGCGGTCTCCTGCAGCGTCTCCCCACGTGACGCGCCGATCAGCGCCGACAGCTGGGTCGCACTCAGCGGGCAGCGGCCCTGCGGGCCCTTCTCCGCCTCCGGCTTCTTCTCGTGTACGTCACCGCGGGGTGTCCCGAGCGCGTGCCGCAGACGCCCGACCTCGGCGAGCAGCAGCTGCCGCGCGTGGTCGAGGCGACGTCCCTCGGTGAGCAGATGCATCTCCGCGTCGGTCCGCGGCGACCAGCCCTGCCCGGGGCGCGTGCCCCGCGGCAGCACCAAGGCCTTCGCCCGCAGCTGCGCGAGGACCTTGTCCGGCAGACCCGGCGCCGGGTGAACTCCGCCCACAGCGCGGCCGTGGGTGTCCTTCCCGGCCGGGCCCGCCGCGCGAGTCTCATCGATGGCGGTCACTGCCCACCACCCGCCGCCCCGGTCTCAGCCTCGGCGGGCATGTCCTGCTGGGCGCGCCATACGGCGGCCTCGTCGTCGGTCAGCCGGGTGCAGCCGCGCACGGTGACCTCGACGTCGGCGCCGAGGGTGCCCCTGGCCCTGGCGTGTTCGAGGACGCCCCCGTACGGGCCGGGGGTGTCGTTGTGGTGGGTGGTGACCTCGATGCCGAGTCCGGCCGCGACCTCGCGGACAGCGTCCACGCTGGCTGCCTGGACATCCACCGTGGTGCTGCCGCCGCCGTCGTCCCAACCGCTGCAGTGGATGTGGGACAGGGTCAGGCCGGTGTCTGGGTAGCGCGCCATCAGACGGCGGGCCAGGCCGGACACGTCCGCGGCGCGGGCGTCCAACGCCTCGACGGCCGCGAGCGGTCCCGGTTCGCGCTGCACGGCCGGGTCCGGGTCCGGGTCCGGGTGAGGCTCCTCGTGGAGGAGTTCGCCGAGGTGGAACAGGCCCCTCACGGGCGACACACGGTCCTCGCCGCAGGCGAGGCAGGGCTGGACCAGGTCGAAGGACACCTCGGCGTCGACCGAGTCGGTGGAGGGGTCGTGGCGGTAGCGCAGGTAGTCGGGGCGCCCGGCGGCGAGGACGGCGCGGGCCTCCTCCACCTGGTCGGGCAGTCCCTCGGTGACGTACTGCCAGACGAGTTCACCGGCGGCCTGGGACAGCGTCTCGTCCGCGTGCGACCGGGCGTACTGCAGGAATCGCTCCCGGTCCTGCGCCACGGCGTCCGGATCCGTCAGGGATGCCGTGCCCTCGGTGTAGGTGGCGAGGGCGAGTTCGATCAGGTTCATTGACTCGCTCACAGGTCACCGCCGGTCCGGCGGCCGTGGGCCTGGTCGTCGCAGAGGTAGGCGATGAGCATGGCCACCACCCACGCGGCGAACACGACGGCGATCATCGAGACAATCACGAGGCCGCCCCCTGTCCGCCCTCGGGACGGACGGCGGCGAAGGCCAGCTCGTCCGGGCTGGCGCAGGCCGAACACAGGTCGAGCATCTGCGGGTTGGGCACCCAGTGGCAGCCGCCGTCGCAGGCGCGGTCCTCGGTGCAGCCGCAGCGCGCGCAGCGGGCCACGTCGTCCTCGACGGCCGTGACGACGGCGGTCGTGTCCGGCGCCTGGGGGGCCTGCTGGGTGGGGTCGGTGGCGGCGGCCTGGTCGGCGGCCGCGAGTTCGGCGCCGGCGGCGGCCATGGCCGCGCTCGCACAGAGCGGGGTGCACCACCAGCGCGGGCCGCCCTCGGTGCCGACGACGTCGACGAGGATCCACCCCCACACCGACGGGTCCGTCTCGTCGAGGTCATCGACGGCGAGACCGCAGCCGGGGGTGGCGCAGGCCTCGGCCTGATGCACGGTCGCCAGGAGACGGGCGGTCAGGTCGGCGCGCTGGTCGTCGTCGAGGGCCAGGACCCCCGTACCGCCGAACCCGGTCTCGCAGCCGATCAGGGTGCCCTCACCGGGGCGGTCACCGGCGGGCGGGGCGATCAGCCCGTCCCACGTCAGACGCAGAGCCCGCTCCCCGCCGACGGTGGCGGGCTGCCCGCCGTCGAGAGCGGACAGGATCTCGCTCACCGGCAGGTGGTAGAAGCCCGGACGGCCCGCACACAGGGCATGCACGGCGTGGCAGCCCGCGAACAGCGGGGCGGTGGCCAGCCACCGCTGATGGAACCACTCCACCGCCTCGGCCATGGCCTCGATCTCGGTGCGCAGCTCGGCGCGGGCCTGGGCGCAGGCCGCCTCGGCGATCGCCTCGACGGTCAGGCCGTCGTACGTACGGACCACGTGGTCGGCCGGCTCGGGCGGCCCGGCGGTGCACTGCCGGTCGCCGCCGCAGACGAGGACCTGGGCGCCGTTGTCGTAGTGGTCGCCGCGCGGAACGAGCGGGCCGCGCCGGCTGCCGCAGGTGACGCACATCGGCATGAGCGGCTCCGGCCGCCCGACAACCGGCGCCACGGGCGGCGGGACAGGCGTGCGGGTCTGCAGCGCCGCAACGTGCCGCAGCGGCAGCACCGGCGTAGAGACGGCCGCCTGGAAACCGAACGGCTGTGGCTCGGGGCGGTGGGGGTAATGGGATGATGCGGTCACGGTGTCCTCATTTCTGATGGGTGAGGTGTGCCGGAGGGGTCGTGTTCCGGGGTCCAGCCGGGCGCGGCCCCGAACCATGCGCGGGTCAGGCGGACGCGCGCTGACCCACCGGGTCCGCGCTCTCCTTGGCCTGCAGCCACTTGCGGACGACGTCGCGGTGGTACAGGACCTCCTTGCCGACCTTCGTCCCGCGCGGTCCGGCACCCCGGTGCCGCCACCCGCGGACGGTCGCGGGCGACTTACGGACGAGGACCGCGAGTTCCTTGGTCGTCATGTAGGGCGAGTTCGTGTTCGCCTCGCTCATTTCGGCTCCTCTGTTCGAGCTCTTCGATGGGGCACTGCAGGCGTCCAGCGATGGCTGCCAGGACCTCGGGCTGCGGGGCGCGCTGGCCACGTTCGATCCGGGACAGATAGCTGGCTGAGATACCGACGGAGTCCGCGAAGGCGCGTAGGCCGTGCCCACTCAGCTCGCGCCGGCGGCGGATTCTCGGTCCGTCGACTCGCATGACCTGACGGTACCCAACGAAGCACAACGATGCAACACAACGAGGCTCATCTAAGTCCATCGGGTTTACCGCGAGTAAAGCTGGCGCATTCTTGAGCTCAAGGAAGCGTGTGCCCCCCGTACTCTGTTGCCTGTTGTTGCCGGTCGTTGACTGGCGCGGAACACGAAGGGGCGCTTCGTGGAACTGAACAAAGATCCGGAAGTGTGGCGCCGCCTGGGGCGGGCGCTGAGGGAAGCGCGAGAGAGGCGCGGGTGGTCCCAGGAGGAACTGGCCGCCGAGGCCGGCGTCTCCAAGGGGGCTGTGCAGGGCGCCGAGGCTGGCAGGGTTCCGAAGACTCGCATGCCGCAAACGCTGGCCCCGATCGCGCGAGCGCTGGGCTGGCCTGCCGGTTCGGTCGAGAGGGTGATCGCCGGAGGCGAGCCACCCGGGGGCTGGCACGACGTGCGCGCGGAGATTGCCGACGAGGAGGTGGCGGCGATCATGACGAACGCCATGGTCAGGTCGATCGACGGTGCGACCGGCGTGGAGATCCGGCAGGCGACCGAGTCCGCCTTGGCCGAGTTGCGCCGTCGCGGCTTCCTCGCCGACCTGACAGGCGCTCACCAAAACGAATCGAACCGAAACGCTTAGCAACGAGACACAACGGGATTAGTCTCGATTCCCCTCGGAACGTTCATGTTCCGCCTGGGGGAGGGGAGGGCTGCCCGTGTCCGCGCGCAGAGCCGTTGTCCTGGTTGCCGATCTTGGGTCGGCCAGTGTGGCTGCGTTCACCGCCGACCTGAACGGCATCCCACATCTAGTCATCAATCAGCTGGCTCGATACGACCCAGCGGTCCGCGAGGAGGCGGCTCGCCTCCTCGCGGCCGCCGGGGTTGAGGCAGAAACGATCCACGAGGTTCTTCATGGGATACGTCGTTGACCGGTGGCATCTCTCCCGACCGCCCGACGGGGCGACGGAGTGCGGAGAACACAAGGGGAAGGTGGCGTCCGCCTGTCACGGGCAGGGCAAGCGGTGGCAGTCAAGGTACGAAGGCCCTGACGGCAAGGAACGGACCGCGCTGTGGCGCACACAGACCGAGGCCCAGAACGAGGTCAACAAGCAGGAAGGAGCGAAGCTCACCGGCTCGTGGATCGACCCGGACCGCGGCAAGACGCCGATTGAGAAGGTCGTCTTCGACATCTGGCTTCCGGCCACGGCCACCATCGAGCGCACCAAGCGTGAGTACCGGGGAGTGATGAACCGGTATCTGATCCCTGAGTGGGAGGGCCGTGAGATCTGGTCCATTCGGCCGAGCGAGGCCAGCGCCTGGCAGAACCTGCTGACTACGAAGTACGAGTTGGCCGGCACCACGCCAAACCGGACCGCCCGCCTGGTGCGCAGTGTCTTCACGCTCGCCGTACTGGACCGGATGATTCCTACCAGCCCGTTCATGGGCGTCAAGGCGCCCACGCTGGTCGAACCGCAGATCGAGCCGCCCGACATCGCTACCGTCCGGCTCATCGTCGACCAGGCGCACCACGACCGGTGGGCCGTGATGACCGAGCTGGACGCCCTCACCGGCCTACGGTCGGGCGAGATACGCGGGCTGTGCCTCGACAAGGTCAACTTCCTGCCGCGGACCCTCGACGTCCACCGGCAGCTGGTGTACGAGCCGGGCAAGGGCCACTACTTCGACAAGCTGAAGACCGGTGCCGGCCGCCGCACGATTCCGCTCAACCAGCGGGCGGTGGATCTGCTCGCCTGGTACATCGCGAAGTATCCTCCCCCGACGTCCGGCCCATTTGCCGGACTGCTATTCACCATGCCGGGGGGCAAGCCAATTGGCGAAAGCACTCTCGACTGGGCGTTCAAAGCGATGTGCGCCAAGGCTGGCGCAAAGGCATACCGGTGGCATGACCTGCGCCACCACTTCGCCTCGGTGCTCATCGCGGGCGGAGAGAATCCGAAGGTCGTCTCCAGGAGGCTCGGGCACAAGGACGTCGCATTCACCATGCGGATCTACGCCCACTTGTTCACCGAGGCCGAGGAGCAGACGCGGTCTGTTCTGGATGCGGCGTGGGCCACCCCGGGTGACACTCAGACCGGGCCAGCGGAAATTCCCCGGCCCACCGGAAGGAAACCGGAATCCATGGCACGGAAGGGTGCTCTGACCCAGGTCAACGCGTAGTCCGTAGCTTCACCATTGGATGTTCCAGGCGGAGAACGGATAGTGCGGCGCGGCGCGGTGCGGGTGGCCGGTGGGGGCGTGAGGACGGCGGTGAGTGGCTGCGGGGCGCATCGGGTGTCCCGTGGGCGCGGTCCTTGTGAGGGGGCCGTGCGTCCCTGTGCCGGTGGTGCGCCCTCTCCGGCCGTGACGACGGCCGTCTAGCGTCGTTCTGGGGGCCCGAAGGCCTTGGAGGTGGCGGCCATGCGAATAGTTCGCTGGGGGGCGGCTCTGGGGCTCGGTGCGCTGTGGTGGTGGGGTGTGCTGCGACTCGCGCTGGTGCCGGACGCCGGCGCGGTGGAGGGGGCGGTCGCGGCCGGGGGGTGGGGGCTCAGCCTCCTGCCTGTCCACTGCGTGCCGAAGAGACGGGTGCCGGGACGGCCGGGGGGCGCGTCAGGGGGCGCGAGGGGTGGTCCTGTGCTGGGGGACGCGGTGGGGGCCGCGCTCACCAGGGCATGGCCACCCCGCCGTTCGGGCGGAGGATCTGGCCCGTCGTGAACGCCGAGGCGTCGGAGGCGAGGTGCAGCACGGCGTGCGCGATGTCGTCCGGCTCGCCGACCCGGCCCAGGGGTGACAGCCGTGCCATGACGGACTCCGTGCGTGCCTGTGCCTCTTTGTCGTGGCGGTCGGTCATGGGGGTACGGATCCAGCCCGGTGCCACGGCGTTGACACGGATGCCGTGCGGGCCCACCTCGGTCGCCAGGGTCTTTGTGAGCTGGACCACCGCCGCCTTGGTCACGCCGTAGCAGAGCAGTCCCGGGCCGCCGGTGTCGACGGCTCCGGAGGCCATGGTGACGATGCTGCCGTGTGTCTCGTCGGCGATCATCCGGCGGGCCGCTTCCTGGCAGGCGTGGAGCACGCCCTTGAAGTTGACGCTCCACACCCGTTCCAGATCCTCGTCCCGGGTCTCCAGGACCGGGCTGCTGTGCATGATCCCGGCGATCGCCGCCATCACGTGCAGCTGCTCGCAGGCGGCCACGGCCCGCGTGAGCTGGGACCGGTCGGTGACGTCCAGGTGGTGGGTGTGGGCGGTGCCGTTCCTGGCCTTGATCAGGGTCGCCGTCTCGTGCAGGCCCTGTGCGTCGCGGTCCGCGCAGTGCACCGTCGCGCCCGCCTCGGCGAGCAGGACGGCCGACGCGCGGCCGATACCGCTGCCGGCGCCGGTGACGAACGCGGTGCGGCCGGTGAGGTCGTACGCCGGGATGGGCATGAGGCGACGGTACGAGCGTTTCTGACGGTCCGTCAATTGGGTGTGCGGCGTCGAAACCGGGGGTTCGCGCGGGGAGTTCCGGGCGCTCCGGGATCCGGGGCCGGGCCCGGCTGGCAGGTGGGGCACCAGTACGTGGGGCGTTCGCGGGAGCCGTCGCCCTGGTCGGCCGCGCGGACGGGGGTGCCGCAGCGCAGACAGGGGCGGCGGGCCCGGCCGTACACGAACAGGTCGTGGCGGCGCAGGCCCGTGGTGCTGCGGATCGGGCGGTCGCGGTTGGTTTCCAGGAGGTCCTTGGCCAGGGCGGGCAGCCGGGCGGCGGTGTCGTCGGGGAGGGCGCCGACGGGGAGCCAGGGGGTGGCCCGGAGCAGGAAGCAGAGTTCGCTCTTGTAGACGTTGCCGATGCCGGCGAGATTGCGCTGGTCGAGAAGGGCCTCACCGAGGGGGCGCGCGGGGGCGCTCAGGAGGTTGGTGAGGGCACGGTCGGGGTCCCAGTCCGGGCCGAGCAGGTCGGGGCCGAGATGGCCGACGGCTCGGTGTTCGTCCGCGGTGCGGATCAGCTCCAGCACGGGGAGGCGGTAGCCGACGGCCGTGCGGTCGGTGGTGCCCAGGATCGCGCGGATCTGGTGCGCCGGGCCGCCGCGCCAGCGCTCGTCGTTGGCGTACACCTTCCAGGAGCCGTCCATCCGCAGATGGGAGTGGAGGGTCAGGCCGCCCTCGACGCGGGTGAGGAGGTGCTTGCCGCGGGGGGTGACGTCCAGGACGGTGCGGCCGGTGAGGTCGGCGGTGGCGTATTTCGGGACGCGGAGGTCGGAGCGGGACAGGACCTTGTCGGCGAGGGCGGTGTGGAGTCGCCTCGCCGTCTGCCGGACGGTGTCGCCTTCGGGCATGGGTCAAGGGTGGCATGTGGGTGGGACCGGGCGCCTGATGGGTTGGGGGCGGGCGATTGATTGGCGGGTGCGGGTTCGTGGGTGGCTGGTCGCGCTCACGCGGCGGAGCCGCATATCGGTACAGCCCCGCGCCCCTTCGAGGTGCCCGGCTCTTGTCGTGAGGCGCCCAGTGATCATGCTCGGATGCGGAGGCCGCGGGGGGTCGCGATGAAGCCCGCTGCTTCCAGGAGAGGGCCGTGGGGGGCGGTGAGGGCCGCGGTGCCGTTCACGCGTTCCACTGTGACCGTGCCGAGGGAGCCCGCGCGGGCCGCCGCGGAGAGGGCTTCGGCGGCGGGGCGGAGGCGGGGGTCGTCCTGGGGGCGGGCGTCGGGGTCGGCGGGCCAGGCGAGCAGGGTCTTGCCGCCTCGCTCCATGTAGAGGGTCAGCTCGCCGTCGACCAGGACGACCAGGGAGCCCGCCTTGCGGCCCGGTTTGTGTCCGGCCTCGGTGGGCGGATCGGGCCAGGGGAGGGCGGCGCCGTAGGCGTTCGCGGGGTCGGCGGCGGCCAGGACCACGGCTCGGGGGGAGGGGGTGGAGGAGCGGGTGGGGGTGGTGTGGTCGGGGGAGCCGTCCCAGGGGGTCCGGGGGGTGCCGGGGCCGTCCGTGAAGCCGTCCGCGGCGGGGCCGGGCAGGGGTTCGTCGCGGTCGCGGGCGTGGGACACCGAGCGGAGGCGGTCCACGGCGCCGTCCATCGCGAACTGGGCGGCGCCCAGGCCCTCGACGACATAGCCGCGGCGGGCCTGACCGCTCTCCTCGAAGACGGACAGGACGCGGTAGACCGCGGAGAAGCCGCCCTCGACCCCCTCGGCGCCCACCGCGCCGCGGGTCACGACGCCGTGCCGGTCGAGGAGGGTGCGGGCACGGGCATGGGCGCGGACCGTGGCGTCGGGCTCGTGGGCGGGCAGGAGGGACCAGCGTCCGGCGACCGTGGGCGGGCCCGTACGGGACTGGGGGCGGGCGGCGGCCGTCAGGGAGCCGTACCGGCCGCGCGGGATCGTGCGCTTGGCGCGGTGGGCGGTGGAGCCCGCGGTGCGGCCCGAGCCCAGGAGGGAGCGCATCGGGGTGAGGGTGTCGTTGGTGAGGCGGCCTGACCAGGCCAGGTCCCAGACGGCGTCGGCCAGTTGGGGATCGGTGGCGTCCGGGTGGGCGGTGGCGCGGACCTGGTCGGCGATCTGGCGGAAGAAGAGGCCGTAGCCCCCGGAGAGGGTGTTGAGGATCGACTCGTGGAGCGCGGTCGGCTCCAGGGGGTGCGCGGGTGGCAGGAGGAGCGGGGCCGAGTCCGCCAGGTACAGGGAGACCCAGCCGTCCTTGCCGGGGAGGGCCCCGGCGCCCGCCCAGACGACCTCGCCGGCCGCGGTGAGTTCGTCGAGCATCGCCGGGTTGTAGTGGGCGACCCGGGACGGCAGGACCAGCTTCTCCAGGGCGGAGGCGGGGACCGACGCTCCCTGCAACTGCTCGATCGCGCGGATCAGTCCGTCGATGCCGCGCAGCCCGTGGCCGCCGCCGACGTGCTGCCACTGCGGCAGGAACTGGGCGAGCGCGGCCGGCGGCACCGGCTCCAGCTCATGCCGCAGAGCAGCCAGGGAACGGCGGCGCAGCCGGCGCAGCACGGTGGTGTCGCACCACTCCTGGCCGATGCCCGCCGGATGGAACTCGCCCTGTACGACACGGCCGTTCGCCGCCAGGCGATGGAGGGCGCCGTCCGTGACGGCCACGCCGAGGCCGAAGCGGGCGGCGGCCGTGGCCGAGGTGAACGGGCCGTGGGTGCGGGCGTACCGGGCGAGGAGGTCGCCGAGGGGGTCCTTGACCGGCTCGGTGAAGGCCTCCGGGACGCCCACGGGCAGGGCGGTGCCGAGCGCGTCGCGCAGGCGGCCCGCGTCCTCGATCGCCGCCCAGTGGTCGGTGCCGGCGATCCGGACCCGGATGGCGCGACGGGTCCCGGCGAGGTCCCGCGCCCACCGCGGCTCGGCGCCGCGCTCGGCCAGCTCGGCGTCCGTGAGGGGGCCGAGGAGCCGGAGGAGGTCCGCGACGCCCTCGGCGTCCTTGACACGGCGGTCCTCGGTGAGCCGGCGCAGCTCACGCTCCAGCTCGGTGAGCACCTCGGCGTCCAGCAGCTCCCGCAGCTCCGCCTGGCCCAGCAGCTCGGCCAGCAGCCGGGAGTCCAGCGACAGGGCCGCGGCGCGGCGCTCGGCGAGCGGGGAGTCGCCCTCGTACAGGAACTGGGCGACGTAGCCGAAGAGGAGGGAGCGGGCGAAGGGAGAGGGCTCCGGGGTGGTGACCTCGACGAGGCGAACCCTGCGGGACTCGATGTCGCCCATCAGTTCGGTGAGCCCCGGCACGTCGAAGACGTCCTGGAGGCATTCGCGGACCGCCTCCAGCACGATCGGGAACGAGCCGAACTCGCTCGCGACCTGGAGGAGTTGGGACGCGCGCTGGCGCTGCTGCCACAGGGGGGTGCGCTTGCCGGGGTTGCGACGGGGCAGCAGGAGCGCGCGGGCGGCGCACTCACGGAAGCGGGAGGCGAACAGGGCCGAGCCGCCCACCTGGTCGGTGACGATCCGGTCGACCTCGCCCTTGTCGAAGGCGACGTCCGCCGCGCCGACCGGGGCCTGCTCGGCGTCGGCCGCCGTGTTCAGGAGTGTGCCCGCCTTCATGGGCTCCATGTCGAGCAGGTCCAGGCCCATCAGGTCGGCGTCGGGCAGACGCAGCACGATGCCGTCGTCGGCGTGCATGACCTGGGCTTCCATGCCGTACCGCTCGGAGAGCTTCGCGCCGAGGGCGAGGGCCCAGGGGGCGTGGACCTGGGCGCCGAAGGGGGAGTGGACGACGATCCGCCAGTCGCCCAGCTCGTCGCGGAAGCGCTCGACGACGATCGTGCGGTCGTCGGGCACATGGCCGCAGGCCTCGCGCTGTTCGGTCAGGTAGGACAGGACGTTGTCGGCGGCCCAGGCATCCAGACCGGCGGCCAGCAGGCGCAGCCGGGCGTCCTCCTGGGACAGGGCGCCCACCTCGCGCAGGAACGCGCCGACCGCGCGGCCCAGTTCGAGCGGGCGGCCGAGCTGGTCGCCCTTCCAGAACGGCAGTCGGCCCGGGACGCCCGGCGCGGGGGAGACCAGCACCCGGTCACGGGTGATGTCCTCGATGCGCCAGGAGCTGGTGCCCAGGGTGAACACGTCCCCGACCCGGGACTCGTACACCATCTCCTCGTCCAGCTCGCCGACCCGGCCGCCGCCCTTCTTGGGGTCGGAGCCCGCGAGGAAGACACCGAACAGGCCGCGGTCCGGGATCGTGCCCCCGGAGGTGACCGCGAGGCGCTGGGCGCCCGGCCGTCCGGTGATCGTGCCCGCGACGCGGTCCCACACCACGCGCGGGCGCAACTCCGCGAAGGCGTCGGACGGATAGCGGCCAGCGAGCATGTCGAGGACGGCCGTGAACGCGGACTCGGGGAGCGCGGCGAACGGCGCGGCGCGGCGGACGGCGGCGAGGAGATCGTCGAACTGCCAGGTGTCCATCGACGTCATGGCGACGAGCTGCTGCGCCAGCACGTCGAGCGGGTTGCCGGGGATCCGCATGGACTCGATCGAGCCGCTGCGCATCCGCTCGGTGACCACGGCCGACTGGACCAGGTCGCCGCGGTACTTGGGGAAGACCACGCCCGTGGAGACCGCGCCCACCTGGTGTCCCGCGCGGCCCACGCGCTGGAGACCCGAGGCGACCGAGGGAGGCGACTCGACCTGGACGACGAGGTCCACCGCGCCCATGTCGATGCCCAGTTCGAGACTGGAGGTGGCGACCACGGCAGGCAGCCGGCCCGCCTTCAGGTCCTCCTCGACCAGGGCGCGCTGTTCCTTGGAGACCGAGCCGTGGTGGGCGCGCGCGAGGACCGGGGGCGCGCCCTGGGCCGCGCCCGAGCCGCCCATCAGCTCCGCCGGGGCGTGGTGCTGGTCCAGCGGCACACCGGTGGCCCGCTCGTACGCGATCTCGTTGAGCCGGTTGCACAGCCGCTCCGCGAGGCGGCGGGAGTTGGCGAACACGATCGTGGAGCGGTGGGCCTGGACGAGGTCGGCGATCCGCTCCTCGACATGCGGCCAGATCGACGGCCGCTCCGCGCCCTCGTTGCCCTCGGCGACCGGGGAACCGCCCAGCTCGCCCAGGTCCTCCACCGGCACGACGACGGAGAGGTCGAACTCCTTGCCGGACGGGGGCTGGACGATCTCCACCCGGCGGTGCGGGGAGAGATAGCGCGCGACCTCGTCCACGGGGCGCACGGTGGCGGACAGACCGATCCGGCGGGCCGGCGCGGGCAGCAGCTCGTCGAGCCGCTCCAGGGAGAGGGCGAGATGAGCGCCGCGCTTGGTGCCCGCGACGGCGTGCACCTCGTCCAGGATCACCGTCTCCACGCCCGTGAGCGCGTCGCGCGCGGCCGAGGTCAGCATCAGGAACAGCGACTCGGGGGTGGTGATCAGGATGTCGGGCGGGCGCGTGGCCAGGGCGCGGCGCTCGGTGGGCGGGGTGTCGCCGGAGCGGATGCCCACCCTGACCTCGGGCTCGGGCAGCCCCAGACGCACGGACTCCTGACGGATACCGGTCAGTGGACTGCGCAGGTTCCGCTCCACGTCCACCGCGAGCGCCTTCAGCGGTGACACGTACAGCACCCGGCAGCGCTTCCTCGGGTCGGCCGGGGGCGGGGTCGACGTCAGCTGGTCCAGGGCGGCGAGGAACGCGGCCAGCGTCTTGCCGGAGCCGGTCGGGGCGACCACCAGCACGTCCGCGCCCTCGCCGATCGCCAGCCACGCCCCGGCCTGGGCCGCGGTGGGCGCGGAGAAAGCCCCCGTGAACCAGCCGCGGGTCGCGGGGGAGAAGCCGTCGAGGGCTCGATCTGCGGAGCTGACCATGCCACCATCCTGCACCCGACCACTGACAACGACCCGGACCTGGGCAAACGGCTCGGAACGGGGCGGGAGGGAGGGGGAGGAGGGGGAGAGAGGCAGGGGGCGGTCGTCGCCGGACGCAGAATGGGGGTATGGCGGGTTCGGTGGAGCGGGCGAGGCACTGGCGGTACGCGGAACTACCCGGTGTCGATCTGCTGCGGGCGAGCTACGTCGAGAAGAAGTTCGTGCGGCACACCCACGAGAACTTCGTGATCGCGGCCATCGCCGACGGCGTCGAGGTGTTCCACCACGGCGGCGCCGACCAGTACGCGGGCCCGGGAGCCCTGGCCCTGGTCAACCCCGACACCCCGCACACCGGCCGCGCCGGCGTACCCGAGGGCTGGCGGTACGGCGCCGTCTACCCGTCGCCGGACGTGGTGGCCGAGATCGCCGCCGAGACCACCACGATCCGGGGCACTCCCGGCTTCGTCTCCCCCGTGCTGGAGGATCCGTACGCGGCGGGCCTCGTCCATCAGGTGCTGCGGGCCGTCGACGAGGGCAACGCGCTGGCCGCGGACACGCTGCTGCGGGTCGCCGTGACCCGGCTGCTGCGCCTCAACGGCGGGCCGCTGCCCCAGCGTGCCGTCCGGGCCGCCGGCGCTCCGGTCGCGGCACGCGCGCGTGCGGTGCTGGAGGAACGGATGGCCGATCCGCCGACCCTGGAGCGGCTCGCCGACGACCTCGGCACCAGCCCCTTCGCCCTGCTGCGGGCCTTCCGCACGGCCTACGGCATGCCGCCGCACACCTGGCTGACCGACGCCCGCGTCCGCCGGGCCCGCGCCCTGCTCGACACGGGCACGGCCCCCGCCGAGGCCGCCGTCTCCGTCGGCTTCACGGACCAGCCGCATCTCAACCGCCACTTCAGCCGGATCGTGGGGGTGCCTCCGGGCGCGTACCAGCGGGAACGTACGGGTGGGGCGGGGGAGGCGCGCAAGAACGTACAAGACCCGTGAGGGTCGCCGCTCGTACCGTCCCGGCTGTGGTGACTGAACAGACAGGTCTCGCGGCGACAGAGGCGACAGAGGCGACAGTGCAGACGGTGGAGACACGTGGCGGCGACGGTGCGAAACCGGAGGGAGCCGTCGTCCGGGACGCCCTGGGGGTCGGGGTGGCCGTCGGGCTGTCCGGGTTCGCCTTCGGGGTGACCTCGGCGGGCAGCGGGCTCGGTCTGCTCCAGACCTGCGCGCTGAGCCTTCTGGTGTTCACCGGGGCCTCCCAGTTCGCCCTGGTGGGGGCGCTCGCGGCCGGGGGCAACCCGTTCACGGCGGCGGCCGGGGCGTTCTTCCTGGGCGTACGCAACGCGTTCTACGGGCTGCGGCTCTCCCAGTTGCTGGCCCTCCCGCGCGCGGTGCGGCCGTTCGCCGCGCAGTGGGTCATCGACGAGACGACGGCCGTCGCCCTCGCCCAGCCCACGCGTCGTGCCGCCCGCATCGGCTTCACCGTGACCGGACTCAGCCTCTATGTGCTGTGGAACCTCACCACGCTGCTCGGCGCGCTCGGGGCCGAGGCCATCGGCGACACCGGCGCGTGGGGGCTCGACGCGGCCGGGCCCGCCGTCTTCCTGGCGCTCCTGGCGCCGATGCTGAGGACCACCGCGGAGCGGGCCGTGGCGGGCATCGCCGTCGTCCTGGGGCTCGGCCTGCTGCCCGTACTGCCCGCCGGAGTCCCGGTCCTCGTCGCGGCGGTGGCGGCCCCGGTCGTCCTCTGGGCGGAAGGGCGCCGCAGGGCGGACGACCGGCCGGACGGTCAGGGGAAGACCGACGACCGGCGGGACGGCGGCGAGGCCGGAGAGAGCGAAGAGGGCGAAGAAGGCGGGGAGGGCCGATGAACGTCTGGATCGCGATCGGTGTCACCGCCGTCGGCTGCTACGCCGTCAAGCTCATCGGCCTGCTGGTTCCGGAGGGCGTCCTGGAACGCCCGCTCGTCCAGCGTCTCGCCGCCCTGCTGCCCGTGGCCCTCCTCGCCGCCCTCACGGCCCAGCAGACCTTCGCCGACGGACATGTCCTGGTGCTGGACGCGAGGGCCGCGGGGCTCGCCGCGGCAGCCGTTGCGCTGCTCCTGCGCGCGCCCTTCCTGTTGGTCGTGGCCGCGGCGGTGGTCGTCACGGCGGGGGTGCGGGCGTTGACGGGCTGACGTCAGGGCGGCTGCGGAACCGGTCGGTCCTCAGCCGATCGGCCGGCCGTACGCCCGCAACGTCCGCAGCGCCTCGATCGTCACGATCGGGCGGCTCTCCATGGCCGTGCTCGGGGCCCACTGGCGCCAGCGGATCGGCCAGCCGCCGTCCTCCGTCTGTTCGCCCGCCAGGAAGTCGAGGGAGCGGGACATCTCCTCGTCGGTGAACCACGCGCGCGCGACGGACTCGGGGGTGTGCGCGAAGTCGTGCGGGTAGTGGTGCTCGCCAGGCGCGTAGCCCGCGGACACCCGGTAGTCGTTCGGCCGCTGCGGATCCAGTGTGGCGAGCCGGTGTTCGCGCACCAGGCGGCCGAGCCGGTCGGCGGCCGTACGCGCGCGTGGACGGTCGGGCACGGAGTCCAGGAACGCCACGGCGGCATGCACCTCGTAGGGGTGCGACCGCTCCAGGGACTCGACGGCCTGCCAGCAGAAGTCGGTGGCCCGGAACAGCCACGCGTGCCACACCTGGTTGCGGTGCAGCAGGCCCACCACGGGCCCGGTGGCCAGCAGATCGCTGGGCGGGTCGTCGACGATCGGCACGAACGGGGCCGCCGGGTAGCCGCGCTGCCCGGGGTGCACCGCGGGGAGGGCGCCGTCCGGCGTGGACACGGATGTCAGATAGCGGCACACGCGCTCCACCCGCTGTCCGCCGCAGCGCCCGATCGAGTCCAGGACGCGCAGCGCGTGCCCGGTGTGCAGCGGCTGGCTCACCGGGCCGCGCAGATCGGGTTCCAGCGCGTGGCCGTAGCCCTCGTCGGTGTTGCGGTAGGCGGCCAGCGCGGTCTCCACCGCGTCGGCGCTCCCGTCCAGGAAGTGGTACGCGAAACGGCGCTGCTCCAGCACGCGCGCGGTCAGCCAGACGAACTGTTCGGCGCGCGCCAGCGGGGTGCGTGCCGGGGACGACGAGGGGAGTGGGGATGCTCCGGTTTCGGCCATGGGTCCGACCGTAGGGCGGAAAGCGGTATCGGCAAGCGGTCCCGGCCAGGCCCACCCCCTGGGGCGGGATACTGGACTCATGCGGTTGACGGTCTTCTGGCAGCGGATGGCGGATCACTTCGGTGAGGGGTACGCCGACACCTTCGCGCGCGATCATGTGATGTCCGGCCTCGGCGAGCGCACGGTGCACCAGGCGCTGGACGCCGGCTGGGAGGCCAAGGACGTGTGGCGCGTGGTGTGCTCGACCATGGGCGTACCGGCCGAAAACCGCTGAAAGAGGCTGAAAACACAGGGGCTTCACCACGTGGACGCCGGTCGTTGGACCGGAAGATCCGGGGGCGGCGACCGATTGTCGGTGGCGTGGGCGAGACTTGGTCCGTGGCCCCCACAGACGAGACCGAGCGGTTCGACCACCAGGCGTCCCCGTTCGGCACGACACCGCCCACCGGCCCCCCGGCCGGCCCGGGTCCCGGTGTGGTGCCGAGCGGCCGTATGCCGCGCTGGCTGCCGCGCGCGATGGTGCTCGCGCTCTCCCTCGTCGCCGTGTTCCAGCTGGGCAGTTGGGCGTTCCACCAGCTGATCGGACTGCTGGTCAACATCCTCATCGCGTTCTTCCTGGCGCTCGCGATCGAGCCGGCGGTGAGCTGGATGGCCTCGAAGGGGCTGCGCAGGGGCTTCGCCACCTTCCTGGTCTTCCTGATCACGCTGATCGGGGCCGCCGGGTTCGTCACCCTGCTCGGGTCGATGCTCGCCGGCCAGATCATCAAGATGGTCGAGGACTTCCCGGCGTACCTCGACTCCGTCATCAGCTGGATCAACACGAGCTTCCACACGGAGCTCAAGCGCGTCGACATCCAGGAGGGCCTGCTCCGCTCCGACTGGCTGCAGAAGTACGTGCAGAACAGCGCCACGGGCGTCCTCGACGTCTCCGCGCAGGTGCTCGGCGGTCTCTTCCAGCTGCTGACGATCGCGTTGTTCTCGTTCTACTTCGCCGCCGACGGGCCACGGCTGCGGCGCGCGCTGTGCTCCGTGCTGCCGCCCGCCAAGCAGGCCGAGGTGCTGCGCGCGTGGGAGATCGCCGTCGACAAGACCGGCGGATATCTCTACTCTCGCGGGCTGATGGCGCTGATCTCCGGTGTCGCGCACTACGTCCTGCTGGAGTACCTCGACGTGCCCTACGCGCCCGCGCTCGCGGTGTGGGTCGGTCTGGTCTCGCAGTTCATCCCCACGATCGGCACGTATCTGGCGGGTGCCCTGCCGATGCTGATCGCCTTCACCGTCAACCCGTGGTACGCGCTGTGGGTCCTGGTGTTCGTGGTCATATACCAGCAGTTCGAGAACTATGTGCTGCAGCCCAAGCTGACCGCCAAGACCGTGGACATCCACCCGGCCGTCGCCTTCGGGTCGGTCATCGCGGGCACCGCGCTGCTGGGCGCCGTGGGAGCGCTCATCGCCATCCCCGCCATCGCCACGCTGCAGGCCTTCCTCGGGGCGTATGTGAAGCGGTACGACGTCACCGACGACCCCCGGGTGCACGGTCACCGCAGACGCGGCACGGGCAACCTCGTCGCCCGGCTGCGCGGGCGGGTGGAGGAGACGCTCGCGAGGCAGCGGGGCACGGGACGGTCGGCGGACGACTCCGAGAACGCGGGCGGAGACGGCGACACCGCCCCGTAGCGCACGGGCGGGAGACGAGTCCGTGCCGCCTTCGGCATGGACCGTGCGACGGGTGGGGACCCGGTCGTGGAAGTCCTTCGGAAGTCCTTCGGAAGTCCCGGGGTGTCGCTTGACACTAAAATCGAACATCCATTCTTATGGAGGCTCTGGTGGGGACCTCGGCCGGAGTCCGACAGGAGTTCGGCAGGGTTTTCGTGGAGAAGTGCCCGAGTTATCCACAGGCCGGGCGGGCGTCGGGGCCCATTGTCAGTGGCAGGCGTTAGCGTCTTTCACGTGAAGCGATCGACTCAAGCAAACCGGGTGGAACCCATGGCAGGAACCGACCGCGAGAAGGCGTTGGACGCCGCACTCGCACAGATTGAACGGCAGTTCGGCAAGGGTGCGGTGATGCGCCTCGGCGAGCGGCCGAACGAGCCCATCGAGGTCATCCCCACCGGGTCGACCGCACTCGACGTAGCCCTCGGTGTCGGCGGTCTGCCGCGCGGCCGAGTGGTCGAGGTGTACGGCCCGGAGTCCTCCGGCAAGACGACCCTGACCCTGCACGCGGTGGCGAACGCGCAGAAGGCCGGCGGCCAGGTGGCCTTCGTGGACGCCGAGCACGCCCTCGACCCCGAGTACGCCAAGAAGCTCGGTGTCGACATCGACAACCTGATCCTGTCGCAGCCGGACAACGGCGAGCAGGCCCTGGAGATCGTGGACATGCTGGTCCGCTCCGGCGCCCTCGACCTCATCGTCATCGACTCCGTCGCCGCGCTCGTCCCGCGCGCGGAGATCGAGGGCGAGATGGGCGACAGCCACGTGGGTCTGCAGGCCCGTCTGATGAGCCAGGCCCTGCGGAAGATCACCAGCGCGCTCAACCAGTCCAAGACCACCGCGATCTTCATCAACCAGCTCCGCGAGAAGATCGGCGTGATGTTCGGGTGCTTCAACTACTCGACCCGGGTCACGCTCGCCGACGGCACGCAGGAGAAGATCGGCAAGATCGTCAATCAGCGGATGGACGTGGAGGTCCTCTCTTACGACCCGGAGACAGACAAGGTCGTCCCCCGCCGCATCACCAACTGGTTCGACAATGGGAACGCCGAGCGGTTCCTGCAGTTCACCGTGGCCAAGTCCGGCAAGAATGGCAAGGCACAGTTCGCCGCGACGGAGAACCACTTGATCCGCACGCCGGGAGGCTGGCGTGAAGCAGGCGAACTGATCGCTGGTGATCGCGTACTCATCAGTGAGAAGAAGGCATTGAGTGGACAGCAGGAGCAGGTTGTCCTCGGGGCGCTGATGGGCGACGGCAACCTTTCTCCGAACCGGAAGGGCCGTACCGGGGCCCGCTTCCGTATGGGGCATGGTGCCAAGCAGGCCGAGTACCTGGACTGGAAGGTCTCGCTGCTCGGAAATATCGGATGCTCTCGGACGCAGAACGAGAAGGGTGCGGTCTTCGCGGACTTCTCTCCGCTGCCGGAGCTGGACGAGTTGAGGGAAGTCGTCTACTTCGGCGGAGGCAAGAAGCACATCACTGGGGAGCATCTCAAGGCGATGACTCCGCTGGCCCTGGCGGTCTGGTACATGGACGACGGTTGCTTCACGGTGCGTTCCAAGGGGCTCCAGGAGCGTACGGAAGGCGGCTCGGGACGGATCGAGATCTGCGTCGAAGCCATGAGTGAAGGTTCACGGGAGCGCGTCGTCGACTACCTGCGAGACACGCACGGTCTCGACGTGAGCCTTCGCCTGGCAGGAGAACGGCAGATGGCAGTACTGCAGTTCAGCACTGACTCGTCGGCTCGCTTCCAGGACATGGTGGCTTCCTACGTGCACCCCTCCATGGAGTACAAGCTGCTTCCGCGTTTCCGCGGTCGATTCGGTGTCGAGCCGGAGTTCGTCGAGGAAACACAGCGCCTCGTGGCCTCGGAGATCCTCGACATCCACGTCAAGCCGCCGACGCGCTCCATGAAGAAGTTCGACATCGAGGTAGAGGGGACGCACAACTACTTCGTTGACGGCGTCATGGTCCACAACAGCCCGGAGACCACGACCGGTGGCCGCGCGCTGAAGTTCTACGCCTCGGTGCGTCTCGACATCCGCCGTATCGAGACACTGAAGGACGGCACCGACGCCGTCGGCAACCGCACCCGTGTCAAGGTCGTCAAGAACAAGGTCGCGCCGCCCTTCAAGCAGGCCGAGTTCGACATCCTCTACGGCCAGGGCATCAGCCGCGAGGGCGGTCTGATCGACATGGGCGTGGAGCACGGCTTCGTCCGCAAGGCCGGTGCCTGGTACACGTACGAGGGCGACCAACTCGGCCAGGGCAAGGAGAACGCCCGTAACTTCCTGAAGGACAACCCCGATCTCGCCAACGAGATCGAGAAGAAGATCAAGGAGAAGCTGGGCGTCGGTGTCCGGCCCGAGGAGCCCACCGCAGAGCCGGATGCGGACGCGGCGGTGGCTGCCACGCCCGCGGACGACGCCGCGAAGACGGCGCCCGCGGTGGCTGCCAAGACCGCCAAGACCAAGGCCACGGCGGCGAAGAGCTAGTCCGTGACACGCAGAACGGACTGGGGCGACTACGCATGCCCCAGTGCCCCCGAGAGCCGGGGGCGCGGGGGTACCGGCGGAGGCATCGGGGGATCCGCCGGGGACGGGCACGAGCCGTCCGGCGTCGAAGCATACGGTGGCGAGGCGTACGGCGGTGACGGGTTTGGCGGTGAGCCCTACGGCGACGGGGGCGCCGCGCGACGGGAGGGCGGCTCGCGTGCCGATGGGGGCTCGGCCGCCGGTGCCGGTGCTCGGCGGCGCGGCAGACGTGGTGACCGGGGTGGCAGGGGGCGTGGCTTCGGGGAGTCGGGCGACGGCCCGGACGGCGGGGGGCCGCAGGACGGGGGTTCGTCTTTCTCGTCGAGGGCCGAGAAAGGCGAATCCTCAGGGGACCCGGCCGAGCGGGCGCGCGCGATCTGTCTGCGCCTGCTCACCGGGACCCCGCGCACCCGCAAGCAGCTCGCGGACGCCCTGCGCAAGCGCGAGATCCCTGAGGACGTGGCGGACGAGGTGCTGTCGCGGTTCGAGGAGGTCGGGCTGATCAACGACGGCGCGTTCGCGGACGCCTGGGTGGAGTCCCGGCATCACGGCCGGGGCCTGGCCCGGCGTGCCCTCGTCCAGGAACTGCGTACCAAGGGCGTCGACTCGACCCTGATCGACGAGGCCGTCTCCCAGCTCGACTCCGAGCAGGAGGAGAGCACGGCGCGCGAGCTGGTCGCCCGCAAGCTGCGCTCCACCCGGGGCTTCGACCGGGATAAGCGCCTCCGCCGACTCGCCGGCATGCTCGCCCGCAAGGGCTACCCCGAGGGCATGGCTCTCCGTGTCGTCCGGCAGGCGCTGGAGGAGGAGGGGGAGGACACGGAGGGGCTGGAGGACGACGGGTACTGAACCGAGGGGGCTGGCGAGGGCGGGGGAGGGCACACGCACGCGGACGACATGGTCGCGGTCAAGCGGAGTTGGGCGGGAGCCCGCTCGTGCGCGGCCCCGGGCTCACTGCCAGTCGGACGGGCGCTCGACGTGCTCCAGGCGCAGTACCTGTCCCGTGCGGCTGTAGCGGCGGATGCGGGGGAGGGGCGGGTAGTAGGCGTGGACGGAGATCGCGTGCTCCTCGGTGGACTCGTTGAGCACCTCGTGCACGTGGTGGCGTCCGAAGGAGCGGCCCTTGCCGGCGGACAACTGACGCTCGCGGTCGATGTCTTCGGTGAGTTCGAGGGTCTTCCAGCCGTCGGTGGGCAGCCGGGCGGTGAGCGAGTACTCCTTGAGTTCGCCCGCGGCGGTGACGAAGGCGCCGACCGAGTCGGCGTGGTCGTGCCAGCCGGTACCGGTCCCGGGCGGCCAGCCGATGAGCCAGGCCTCGCTGCCGCCGGGACCTTCGAGGCGCACCCAGGTCCGGCCCTCGGGGTCGAGCGGGAGCGAGGCGATCAGTTCGGCGTCGGCCGCCGCTCGACGCGCGAAGTCGAGCAGCTCCGCCTGTGTGGGGGCGGAGAGGGTCGGCGCGGAGGCGGGGGGAACAACGGGGGACACAGACACGGGTACCGTCCTGAGGTGCGTTCGCTCGGGACCGCGCGGCGGCCCGGGGGCGGTGTGCGCGGGGAAAGAAGAGGGAGGCGAATTCAGCAGGACGGACGACACACGCAGCCCGCGTAGCGGACGAGGTCCATATGGACCCTCCGCCACAGGCGCGTAGAGGTGTCGGTCACGGTCCGGAGTAGACCATGACCGCGCGGAGCGGTCAACTGACCGTCACTATGTGGACACAGCGACGGTCGAGGTGGACACGGCGACGGTCGAGGTGGACACGGCGACGGTCTGACGGGGGCGGGTGTTCTCGTCGGCTCGGGCGGTTCAGCGGGAACCCGTGGCCGCCTCGGTCGTCTCGGACCGCTGCTCCGGTCCGCCCAGCGTCGCTACCGCCGCCGTGTACAGGTCGGCGGGGCGTACGCCGCTCAGGGCGGTGACGAGATAGCCGTCGGGGCGGACGAGGAGGACGGTGTGGGCGCCCGCGCCCGGGTAGGCCTCGGCGACAAGTAGCTCGGCGGGGTGCGGCAGGGCGGCGACGGCGGCGGCGAGGCGCGGCATGAGCCCGGCGCTCATCCAGTGCTTGCGCTCCCACACCCCGGTGCCCGGCGCGATCAGCACCACCAGCAGCGCCCCCCGCCCGAGCCGGTCCCGCAGCGGTACGAAGGTGCCGTCCTCCGCGGTCACCTCCACATCCACGACCTGGTGGCCGAGCGGTGTCTCGACCGGAGTCTCGGCGGCGGCGCGCGGAGGCATCAGCGGGGAGTCGGAGTACGCCCCCGGCGCACCCAGTGCCCCGCGCCCCAGGTGGCCGTCCGAGAGGAGCGCGTCATGGCCCCGGGACGAGCCGGGGACGTAGGCGCGCAGGCCCTTGCCGCCGCGCAGCAGCGGCAGCACCTGGTCGGCGGCGCGCAGTCGGGTGGCGACGACCGCGCGCCGCTCCGCCTGATAGCTGTCGAGCAGGGCCTCGTGCGGGCCGTGGTGCCAGGCCAGGGCCAGTTTCCAGGCGAGGTTGTCGGCGTCCCGGAGCCCCTCGTCGAGCCCCTGGGTGCCGAGCGCTCCGAGCAGATGCGCGGCGTCCCCGGCGAGGAAGACCCGGCCGACCCGCCACCGCCGGGCGAGCCGGTGGTGCACGGTGTGCACGCCGGTGTCCAGCAGGTCGTACGGCGGTGTGGAACCGCCCGTCCAGCCGGCGAGGGTCTCGCGGACGCGGGCCACGAGGAGTTCGGGCGTGACGAGGTCCTTGCCCGGCGGCAGCAGCCAGTCCAGGCGCCAGACGCCGCCGTCGAGGGGGCGCGCGGTGATCTCCCCGCCGGACGGTCCCGCCGTGCGCCACGGCGGCATACGGTGCAGCAACGCTTCGCCGGGCCAGGGGAGTTCGGCGCGCAGTGCGGCCACCGCGTGCCGTTCCACCGCCGTACGGCCGGGGAAGCGGATGTCCTGGAGCTTGCGGACGGTCGAGCGCGGGCCGTCGCAGCCGACCAGGTAACTCCCGCGCCACCAGGTGCTCTTGGGGCCTCGGGTGTGGGCGGTGACGCCGGACTTCTCCTGCTCGATCGCGTCGAGACGGCTCTCCACGGCGACCTTGACGAGCCGTTCGCCGGCGATGGCCTCACGCAGCGCGGCGGTCAGGACGTGCTGTGCGATGTGCAGCGGGGGGAGGTCGGCGGATCCTTCGACGATGTCCTCGGGGCCGCCTCGGGTGGCCTTCGCCCCGTCCCGGGGCGGGGCCTCCGACTCGTCGAAGTCGGTTTCGCCGAACCGGACCTGACGCATCACCTGCTTGCGCCGCATCGACCGCCATCCGGTCCAGCGGTGGCCGGCCCGGGAGAGCGGGACGCCGGACAATCGTTCCAGCAGGGCGGCCGTGTCCTCGTTCAGTACCACCGTCCGCGCGAGCCGTTGCTCGTCCTTGCCCGGTCCCTCGTCGAGGACCACGGACGGTACCTCCTGGCGCGCCAGCGCGAGGGCGAGCGTGAGCCCCACGGGCCCCGCTCCGACGATGATCACCGGGTCCACGGCGCGGTGCCCCCCGCCCGACGTGACGTCCCGGCGGACGTGGGCGAACAGGAAGTTGGAGCAGGGTGCACGATCACAGAACGTATGCAACCCATTGCCGGTGCTTGCGTCAAGTGACGGAGGGCAGTGGCGATCATGCCACTGCCCTCCGGGGAGCGAATCGGGGGACATCCTGGGCGGATGTCACCTGATCGTTCGTCAGGTGTCCTGCTTGTCGACGTAGGTGCCGAGGCCGGGCAGGCCGCCGCCTTCCCCGCCGGTGGCCGTCGTGCCGCCGACCGCCGCTGCCGGGAGCACGGCGCCCGTCGACTTCTTGCCCCGCCGCAGCCGCTGCTCCAGCCAGCTGGCGAAACTCGTGATGATGAAGTTCAGGACGATGTAGATGATCGCCACCACGACGAAGCTCTGGATGACATTGGCGTAGACCGCGGCCAATGTCGCGCGCCCGCTGAGCAGTTCGGTGAAGCCGATCATCACGCCGCCGAGCGCGGTGTCCTTCACGATGACCACGAGCTGGCTGACGATGGCCGGCAGCATCACGGTGACGGCCTGCGGCAGCAGGATGGTGGACATCGTCTGGCCCTTGCGCAGACCGATCGCCTGGGCGGCCTCCGTCTGGCCCTTGGGGAGGGCGAGAATGCCGGCCCGTACGACCTCGGCGAGGACCGAGGCGTTGTACAGCACCAGGCCGGTGACGACCGCGTAGAGCTGCCGATCCTCGGTGGTGACGTCCGTCGAGCGGGCGAAGACCTCGTTGGCGAACAGCATCAGCAGCAGGACGGGGATGGCCCGGAAGAACTCGACCACCGCACCGGCCGGGATCCGCACCCACCGGTGGTCGGAGAGGCGCGCGATGCCGAAGAGCGCACCGAGGGGAAGCGCGATCACGATCGAGAACGCCATGGCCTTGAGCGTGTTGGCGAGGCCCGGCAGCAGATACGTGGTCCACGCCTCGGAGGTGAAGAACGGCTTCCAGAGCTTCCACTCCAGCTGGTTCTTGCTGTCCAGCGCCCGCCAGAGCCACCACGCCAGGAGCGCCATCAGGGCGACGAAGACCACCGTGAGGATCACGTTGCGCCGTTTGGCCCGGGGGCCGGGGGCGTCGTAGAGAACGGAACTCATCGCTTCACCGCCAGTCGCTTGCTCAGCCAGCCGAGGATCAGGCCGGTGGGCAGAGTCAGTACCACGAACCCGAAGGCGAAGATCGCGCCGATGAGCAGCGTCTGCGCCTCCTTCTCGATCATGCCCTTCATCAGGTAGGCAGCCTCAGCCACACCGATCGCGGCGGCCACGGTCGTGTTCTTCGTGAGCGCGATCAGGACGTTGGCCAGCGGGCCGATGACCGCGCGGAACGCCTGCGGCAGCACGATGAGGCCGAGAACCTGGGTGAAGCTCAGCCCGATGGCGCGGGCCGCCTCGGCCTGGCCGACGGGGACGGTGTTGATGCCGGACCGCAGCGCCTCGCAGACGAATGCGGCGGTGTAGGCCACGAAACCGAGAATGGCGAGTCGGAAGGCCTGGAGCTTGACGTCGCCGCCGG
Source organism: Streptomyces phaeolivaceus (assembly GCF_009184865.1). Lineage (NCBI taxonomy): Bacteria > Bacillati > Actinomycetota > Actinomycetes > Kitasatosporales > Streptomycetaceae > Streptomyces > Streptomyces phaeolivaceus. The sequence continues at coordinate 7,899,828 of NZ_CP045096.1, forward strand.
CGCCCATCGTCACCCGGAAGATGTCGGCGAGGCCGAGCGAGGTGAAGACGATGATGACGGTCAGCGGGATGTTCCGCACGACGTTCACATAGACGGCGCCGAAGCCGCGCATCAGGGGCACGGGGCTGACGCGCATGGCGGCCAGCAGGGTTCCCCAGATCAGAGAGCCGATGGCTGAGAAGACGGTGAGCTTGACCGTCATCCAGAACGCACCCAGAAAGGTTGGGTCGTTGTAGTTTGAAAGGAAGTCGAACACTGTCTCCCGCGCTTCCGGGTGTGTGGCATACGAGGCAGGCGCACCGCGCCGCCGCCCTCACCGCGCTCTGCGGCGGGCGGCGGCGCGACTACGAGACCCGCGCTGGGTGCGGGTACCCGCTTACTTGACGATGTCGCCGATCTTCGGGGCGGGCTCGTTCTTGTAGTTCGCCGGGCCGAAGTTCTCCTTGACCGCGGTCTCCCAGGCGCCGTCGCTGACCATCTTCTCCAGGGCGGCGTTGATCTTGTCGACGGTCGCCTTGTCGCCCTTCTTGACACCGATGCCGTAGTTCTCGTTGCTGAGCTTCAGGCCCGCGAGCTTGAACTGACCCTTGTAGTTCTCCTGCGCGGCGAAGCCCGCGAGGATGGAGTCGTCGGTGGTGACCGCGTCCACGGCACCGCTCTGCAGACCGGCGATGCACTCCGAGTAGCCGCCGTACTCCTTCAGCTGCGCGTCCGGAGCGATGTCCTTCTTGACGTTCTCCGCCGAGGTGGAACCGGTCACCGAGCAGAGGATCTTGCCGTTGAGATCCGTGGCCTTGCTGATGTCCGAGTCCGCCTTCACCAGCAGGTCCTGGTGGGCCAGCAGGTAGGGGCCGGCGAAGTCGACCTTGTCCAGACGCTCGTCGTTGATCGAGTAGGTGGCCGCGATGAACTTGACGTCGCCGCGGGACAGCGCGTTCTCGCGGTCGGCGCTCTTGGTCTCGACGAACTCGATCTGGTCGGGCTCGTAGCCGAGTTCCTTGGCCACGTACGTCGCCACGTCGACGTCGAAGCCGGCGAAGGAACCGTCGGGCTCCTTCAGGCCGAGACCGGGCTGGTCGTACTTGATACCGATCTTGATCTTGTCGCCGCCACCGGAGCCGGAACCGGAGCCCGAGCTGCTGTCGCTGCTGTCGTCACCACCACAGGCCGTGGCGGTGAGGGCGAGGACGAGGGCGGTGGCCGCTGCGGCGGAGGCCTTGCGAAGCTTCATGGTGAACATCCTTTGAGTGGTGAAGAGATGCGGACCGTCATGGTGCGGGTGCCGGGGGCCGTGAACGGCTTCGGCAGGGCCGTCAGTGGTGCAGGATCTTCGACAGGAAGTCCTTGGCCCGGTCGCTGCGGGGGTTGCTGAAGAACTGGTCCGGCACAGCCTCTTCGACGATGCGGCCGTCCGCCATGAAGACCACCCGATTGGCGGCCGACCGGGCGAAGCCCATCTCGTGCGTGACCACGACCATGGTCATGCCGTCCCGGGCGAGCTGCTGCATGACCTCCAGCACCTCGTTGATCATCTCGGGGTCGAGCGCCGAGGTCGGCTCGTCGAAGAGCATGACCTTGGGGTCCATGGCCAGCGCCCGCGCGATCGCGACACGCTGCTGCTGACCGCCCGAGAGCTGCGCGGGGTACTTGTCCGCCTGGGTGCCGACACCGACCCGGTCGAGCAGACCGCGCGCCTTCTCCTCGGCCTTGTTCTTGTCGGCCTTGCGGACCTTGATCTGCCCCAGCATCACGTTCTCGAGCACGGTCTTGTGCGCGAAGAGATTGAAAGACTGGAACACCATGCCGACGTCCGCACGCAGTCGTGCGAGTGCCTTGCCCTCCGCGGGCAGCGGCTTGCCGTCGATCCGGATGTCGCCGGAGTCGATCGACTCCAGCCGGTTGATGGTGCGGCACAGGGTGGACTTACCGGACCCTGAGGGTCCGATCACCACGACGACCTCGCCCCTGGTGATCGTCAGATCGATGTCCTGGAGTACGTGCAACGCGCCGAAGTGCTTGTTGACGCTCTTCAGGACGACCAGGTCGTCGGCCGCGGGCACCGCGTCCTTGACCACCGAAACTTCGGTCATCGCTTTGTGGCTCCGTCCTCCTCGGTTTCGGAGGACAGTAGTGACCTGCGACGACCAGCGTCATTACATCTGAGCGAGAATTGAGCATAACGATCTGGTAGCCGGACGGACACTGCACGTGACGGGCCTGGGCGGGGCGTTTCGGCTGGGTAACGGAACCCGCCGGGAACTCGTACGGCCTTGACGGCGTCCTCACTCATCAGTGTGACTGCGAAGAGGCCGACGCGCGCGTCCCGGGATGCGAATCCGCGTAATGTGTGCCAGCCGAGGCGTACAGATGACCGAAACACGCTCTCCAACGAACCGGAAGGGGCCGGAATGAGGCTGCTCCTCGTCGAGGACGACAACCATGTCGCCGCCGCCCTGTCCGCGGTCCTGGCCCGGCACGGCTTCGACGTCACCCACGCCCGCAGCGGCGAGGAGGCGCTCCAGGCGCTCGTCCCGGAGGGCAACGGCTTCGGGGTCGTCCTGCTCGACCTGGGCCTGCCCGACCAGGACGGATACGAGGTCTGCGGCAAGATCCGCAAGCGCACCAGCACCCCGGTGATCATGGTGACGGCCCGTTCCGACGTACGCTCCCGGATCCACGGCCTCAACCTCGGCGCAGACGACTACGTGGTCAAGCCGTACGACACCGGTGAGCTGCTGGCCCGTATCCATGCCGTCGCCCGGCGCCGGGCGCCCGACGAGGCGGCGGCCTCCGGTGACAGCGGGCTGCGTCTCGGGTCCGTGCTGATCGAGCTGCCCACCCGCCAGGTCAGTGTGGACGGCTCGGTCGTCCAGCTGACGCGGAAGGAGTTCGATCTGCTCGCGCTGCTGGCCCAGCGGCCCGGGGTGGTCTTCCGCCGGGAACAGATCATCAGCGAGGTGTGGCGGACCAGTTGGGAAGGGACCGGCCGCACCCTGGAAGTGCATGTCGCCTCGCTGCGGTCCAAGCTGCGGATGCCCGCCCTGATCGAGACGGTGCGCGGGGTCGGCTACCGGCTGGTCGCCCCGACGCCGTAGCGTGCCCCGCGTGCGCACTCGTCTTCTTCCGCTGCTCATCGTCCTGATGGCCGCCGTGCTGCTGGCCCTCGGCATCCCGCTGGCGGTGAGCCTCGCGGCGGCGCGGCAGCAGGAGGTGGTCGTCGACCGCATCGACGACACGGCGCGCTTCGCCTCCCTCGCCCAGTTCGTCACCGAGCGTCCGAGCGGCTCCCGCGTGGAGACGACGGACGGCCGCGGCGAGACCCTGCAGCGGGAGCTGGAGCAGTACGAGAAGGTGTACGGCATCAAGGTCGGTGTCTTCTACCGGGAGAAGAGCCAGTCGGCCATGGCCAACGCCCCCCACGACTGGGGCCGGCCCACGGAGGGCGAAGGACTCGCCGCCCTCAAGGAAGCACTGCTGGGGCGCCGCCCGCACGATCCGAAGCAGGTGTGGCCGTGGCAGGAGGGCCGGCTCGTCGTCGCCTCGCCCGTCATCCACGACGGTGACGTCGTCGCCGCCGTCGTCACGGACTCGCCCACCGATCAGATGCGCTCCAAGATCCTGCGTGGCTGGCTGATCATCGGAGCCGGTGAGATCGCCGCGATGCTCCTCGCCGTCGGCGCCGCGCTGCGGCTCACCGGCTGGGTCCTCAAGCCCGTCCGGGTGCTCGACGTCACCACCCACGCCATCGCCTCCGGACGCCTCAAGTCACGGGTCGCGGTGGCCAGCGGGCCGCCCGAACTCCGGCGCCTGGCACGGTCGTTCAACGAGATGGCCGACAACGTCGAGGATGTGCTGGAGCAGCAGCGCGCCTTCGTCGCGGACGCCTCCCACCAACTCCGCAACCCGCTGGCCGCGTTGCTGCTGCGCATCGATCTGCTCGCGCTCGAACTGCCCGAGGCCAACGAGGAGATCGCCTCCGTCCGCACCGAGGGCAAGCGGCTCGCCTCGGTCCTCGACGACCTGCTCGATCTGGCGCTCGCCGAGCACGCGGAGTCCGATCTGCGGCTGATCGACGTGGGCGAGCTGACCGCCGAGCGGGTCGCGTCCTGGTCGCCGCTGGCCGCCGACAAGGGCGTGACGCTGGCCGGCAACTGCCCGGCCACCACCGCCTGGGCCGACCCCATCGCCCTGTCCAGCGCCCTGGACGCGGTGATCGACAACGCGCTGAAGTTCACGCCCGCCGGGGAGAGTGTCGAGGTCCGGGTCGCGTCCAACGGCGAGACCTCCACGGTCGTCGTCACGGACGGCGGGCCCGGTCTCAGCGACGAGGAGCTGGAGCGCGTCGGCGACCGCTTCTGGCGCAGTACCGCGCACCAGAACATCAAGGGCTCCGGCCTCGGGCTCTCCATCTCCCGGGCGCTGATCGTGGCGGGCGGCGGCTCCATCGGGTACGCCCACCACGAGCCGCACGGGCTGCGGGTGACGGTGACGGTGCCGCGGTCGCGCCCGCCGGTCTGATACCGAGCGGGCCCGTCACGTCAGGCGTCGCGCGTCGTGCTACGGCTTCACCGACAGGTAGTACGCGCGGGCGCCCTCGTGCAGTGGCAGTGGGTCCGTGTAGATCGCGGTGCGCAGGTCCACGACCTGGGCGGCGTGGACGTCCTCGCCGATCTTGTCCCGGCTCTTCAGGACGACGCGGGTCAGCCACTCGACGAGCCGGGGGTCCATGTCCTCGCGGGTGATGAGCAGGTTGGCCACGGTCAGGGTGGGCACGGAACCGGAGAGGACGGAGTAGGCGTCGGTGGGCACCACGGACGTCCGGTAGTGACTGAAGACTCCGCCCTGGTCGTGCAGCTTCGTCACCAGGTCACTGCTGATCGGAACGAGCCGGAAGTTGTACTTCTGCTGATCCGCGAGGTTGGTCAGCCCCTTCGTGGGGAGCCCGCCCGACCAGAAGAAGGCGTCGATCTTGCCGGTGCGCAGCGCTTCGGGACTCGTTCCGATGGTGTCCGGCCGCGCGTCTATGTCCTTGTCGATGTCCAGTCCGTCCGCCGCCAGCAGGCGTTCGGCGATCAGCCGTACGCCCGAGCCCTCGGGGCCGACGGCGACCCGTTTGCCCTTCAGCTCGGAGACGTTCTGGATGGTCGAGTCGGCGGGCACGACCAACTGCATGTAGTCGTCGTACAGGCGCGCCACGCCGCGCAGCTTCTCGGCGCCGGGACGGCCCTCCTCGATGTACGTCTGCACGGCGTCGGCCGCGGCGATGGCGACGTCGGCCTCCCCGGTGGCCACCGCGCGGACGTTGTCCTGGGAGCCGTCGCTGGCCTCCAGGTCGACCCGCAGGCCCGGCATGTCCCCGACGATCGCGGTGCGCAGCTGGTTGCCGTACTGCTGGTAGACGCCTCGGGGGGCTCCGGTCATGAACGTGATCGTCCCGGTCGGCGCTTCCTCGCGCGGCCACAGCCACCAGGCGAGCAGTCCGAGGACCACCAGCGCGGCCACCGAGCCCAGCAGCGCGTGCCGCTTGGCGATGCGGGGGAGTACCTGGACCATGCGACGAGATCCTGCCAGGTCACCGGACGGGCGGCCAGGGTCGGACCCATCCGGTGCGAGGCTGTGACCTGGGGGCCGCGACCTTGTTCTTCGGGTGCGGGTGCGTGGGGCTTCTCGCGCCCACGCGGCGGAGCCGCGTATCGGATACAGCCCCGCGCCCCTGAAAGGACAGGGGCTGCGCCCCTGTCCTTTCATCGGCCCGTTGCCACCGCCGTGCGCAGGCGCTCCAGCTCTCCGTACATCACCTCGCCGGGGCACTCCGTCGCCAGCCAGTCGCGGTGGCCGCTGATCTCGGCGACCTCCTTCTGGGTGCCGTTGACCGGGTTGGTGTAGGTGACGCGGGCCTGCGGGTCGACGCCGTGCTGGCGGACCAGGACCTTCACCAGCCGGGTCAGCGCGGCGCGGGCGGCCTCCTTCGGGCCCTGCTCGGTGAAGGTGCCGAGCAGGGCGATACCGAGGTTGCCGGAGTTGAAGCCGCCGACGTGGAAGGCGGTCACCAGCTTGCCGTCGGCGTCGTGCGCGGGCAGACCGTCGGTACCGGAGTAGCGGCCCTCGTAGATACGGCCCGCCTCGTCGATGAGGAAGTGGTAGCCGATGTCGCCCCAGTCGTTGGTGACGGCGTGCAGCTGGTAGATCGCGCGGACCGTGGCGGCCGGGTCCGGGTCGTCGTTGGCCATGGCCGTGTGGTGCACGGTGATCGTCTGGAACGGGTAGAACGCGGTCGGCGAGTTCTCCGTGCCGTCCGGCTTGAACCGCAGCGACTCGTCGGCGCCCCAGGCGGCCCGGGTGAGGAACTCGACACCCCGGACACGGGTGGGGTCGGAGGGCACGGTCACCTTGCGGTCCGGGCCGTGCCGTGTGTCCAGCGCCAGCGAGCGCAGGCCGGTCGCGCCGTCGGGCGCCTTCAGCTCGTAGCCGGCGGCCCGGTCGGTCGCGAGCAGGACACCGCCGCCGTTGGCCACCGAGCAGCCGCCGTCGCCGAGGGACTTCCACGCGCCCTGGGCGCCGTCGGCGTCCGTCAGCCGGATGCCGCCGCCGGTGGTCTCGTCGGTGCCGCCCCAGCGGACGCCCACATAGCCGATGGGGAAGGCCGCCTCGACCGGTGCCTCGCCGGTGGCGGCCTCGCTGCGGGTCTTCGGGAAGGTCTCGGTCGTCGTACCGGCCTTGGTCTCCGCCGCGGTGCCGGTGTCCGCGGCGTCCGCGGTGCCGGAGTCGCCGGTCGTGGCCATCACGGTCGGGGTGATCACGGCGCCGGCCGCGACCGCGCCCGCGGCGCCGATCACGGCACGACGGGTCACCCGGGACCTCGCCCGGTGGGTGGGGGAGGTGGGGGGAACGCTCACGATGGGTCCTCAATCGCTCGGGGTGGTACGAGGTGGTACGTGAAGACACAACGGAGAGTACAGAGTGGAGTCACCGGTTCCGGCACCTGCCCCCTGTGCTGACGCAACGTCAAAGATCCATGACGCAAAGGGACTTGGTGTGTCATGACCGTACGGGACGGACAGGGCTGTCGGCGCGGGGCCGGCCGGTCGACGGGATCGATAGGGTCGCCGGATGAGTTCCTCTCCCGCTCGCCTGGTCCGCGAGTTCCATCGGGCCTTCGGCCTCGACGCCCGTACCGCGCCCACCGAGGTCTCGCCCGCACTGGCCGCCCACCGGGGTGAGCTGCTGGCCGAGGAGGCCGCCGAGGTCGCCGAGGTGGCGGTCGACGGCCCGCTCGACCGGCTGGCCCACGAACTGGCCGACGTGGTGTACGTGGCGTACGGCACCGCCCTCGTGCACGGCATCGACCTCGACGAGGTGATCGCCGAGATCCACCGCTCCAACATGACGAAGCTGGGCCCCGACGGGCGGGTGGCCCGCCGGGACGACGGCAAGGTGCTCAAGGGGGACCACTACCGGGCGCCCGATGTCTCCGCAGTGCTGCGCGAGCAGGGCTGGTCCGGGTGAGCGCCCCGGCGGGGCGGACCGGGATGCTCAGAAGCGGCCGGAGAGGAACTCGTCGTCCGAGTCGGAGGCGACGGCGGTGACGGTGTAGAGGTCGCGCCCCGCGTCCCGCCCGCCCTCGGCGTGGTTGTACTGGACCTTGAAGACATAGGTGCCGGGGGCGAGCGTGACACCCGACTTCAGCGTGATGACGTAACCGATCTGGTCGGCGGTGGAGTTCTGGCCCACGGCCGCCTTGTCACCGAGGGAGGTCCAGGCGCCGGTGCTCGACACACCGCCGGTCTGGATGACGCGGACGACGACCTTGAGCGAGGTCAGCGGCTTGGTGGACTTGACGGTGATGGTGCTCTGGTCCCAGAAGTCGTTGGAGTCGGTTTCCACGCTGCCGTCGGCCCAGAGGTAACCGGACGTCGTCTGCGACTCGGTGTTCTTGGTGGTCGTGGTCGACTTCTCCTCGGTGCCCGTCGAGCCGGACGAACCCGTCGAGCCGGAGCCGCCGCCCGTGGTGCCGTCGGTGTCGGACTTCGTCTCGGCGTCCGGCGCCGAGTCGGCCGCGCCGCCCGCTGCCGTGCCGGCGCCCGAGCCGCCCGAGACGGGGACGTAGACGACGTCGGGGTCGTCCTCGTCCTTCGTGCCCTCCCGCGGCGACGGGGCGGCCGACGCCTTCTCGGCGTCGCCCGGGGAGGAGTTCCGCCGGGTGGGCTCCTCGGCGGCCGTGGTCACCTTCCCGGCGGAGCCGCTGTCCCAGTCGATGGCGGCCACCGCCGTGGCGGAGCCGGCGATCACCAGGACCGCGGCGGCGGACCCGCCGACCGCGTTCCACACCCGGCGGCCGGGCAGGAAGCCGCGGAGCGGGGTGCGGGTCTTCCGGGCGAAGAGGTCGGCGAACTCGCCGTCCCTGCGGTCGCCGGGGGTGGGTGTGTGCGGCATGGGGCGGTCCTTAGCGGGTTCGGGTTGTCCGTGGGCTGGGCTGCGGTACAGGAGGGTGCGCGGGGTGGCTCAAGGGGTCTGCGGGATGTCCTCGGGTCTGAGCGTCATCACGTCCGACTCCGTGGCGTCCGGCAGTTCGGCGATCCGGTACGCCTGGCGTTCCGTCATGGCCTGGAACAGCTGGCGGGCCGTACGGCCGTTGCCGAAGCCCCGGTCCCGGGGCATGGCGTCGAAGCGGGCGGTGAGCGACTCGCGGGCGTCCGGGGCGAGTTCGTACTGGTGCTGGGCGGCCTGGTGCTCGACGATGCTGACCAGTTCGGCGCTGCCGTAGTCCTCGAAGAGCAGGGTGCGGTTGAAACGGGAGGCGAGGCCGGGGTTGGAGCGGACGAAGACCTCCATCTCCTTGAGGTAACCGGCGACGATCACCACCACGTCGTCGCGGTGGTCCTCCATCAGCTTCAGCAGGGTGGCGATGGCCTCCTGGCCGAAGTCGTTCGAACCGGTGTACTGGGTGAGGGAGTAGGCCTCGTCGATGAACAGCACCCCGCCCCGGGCCTGCTGGAAGACCCGGGAGGTCTTCGGGCCGGTGTGGCCGACGTACTCGCCGACCAGGGCCGAGCGGTCGGCCTCGACCAGATGGCCGCGCTCCAGCAGACCGACGGCGGCCAGGATGCGGCCGTAGAGCCGGGCGACGGTCGTCTTGCCCGTGCCGGGGTTGCCGGTGAAGACGAGGTGGCGGCTGAGCGGGGGCGGGGCGAGGCCCATCTCCTCGCGGCGGCGGACCATCCGCATCAGCTTCACCAGGGACGAGACGTCCTGCTTGACGCGGTCCAGCCCGGCCAGGCCGTCGAGTTCGGCGAGCAGGTCCTCGATCGTGTCCTCGGGGGGCGCCTCGGTCTCCCGTGCCGTGGAGCCCGGGTCCGCGCCGGGGCTCCCGGAGGCCGCAAGGGACTGGTCCGCGCCGGTCGGCAGGGACGGGTTCCTCACGTCCCGGGAGAGGCAGTCGTCGAACACCGGGCGGGCGCCCTTCTCCAGCGCCACGTCCTCCTCGGTGTCCCGGACCAGACAGCCGCGCAGCACGGGGGCCCCGCCCGCCGCGACATGCAGCGCCGGGAAGGCCGTACCGTCGCTGCCCGCCCCGGCGAAGACACAGTCCTCGAAGGTGCCGCGCGCCCTCTCGCCGACGAACAGGCTGTTCTTGCCGGTCCTGGCCACCGTGACGGACCTGACCCGGGGCTCGGCCCCCGGGCCCACCACCACACCGGAACCGGCCGCGTCCCGGACCGTGCAGCCCTCCACGCTGGGCGTGGCACGCTCGCCGATCACCAGCCCGGCCGTGCCGGACCCGCTGATCCGGCAGTCCCGCAGCACCGGGGTCGTCCCCGTGCCGCAGGAGATCCCGGCCCGCTCGGCGTCCGTGACGTCGCACTCCTCCAGGACCACCGTCCCGGTCGACTCGGTGGTGATCCCGGCCCGGCCGCGCACCACGGACAGACCGCGCATCCGGGCCTCGGCCGCGCTGTCGATCCGTACCCCGGACAGCCCGCAGTCCGTGACGCGCCCGCCCTCGACGGTCAGCCCGGCCCGGTCGGTGGCCCGGATCCCGTGCTCGGCCGTCGAGGCGATCCGGCACGCGGTGAGCGTCACCCGGGAGTCGTCGCAGGCGTGCACCGCGCTGAACGAGCAGTCCGTCATGTCCCCGGCGGCCATCCGGACCTCGGAACGGTCGCCCGCCAGCAGCCCGTTGGCGCGGCTGCCGGTCACCGATGTGCCCTCGGCGGTCAGCCGGGCCGTGCCCCGGGCCACCAGACCCGAGCCGTGCGCCCGGTCGACGTGGCAGTCCACCAGTTCCACGCGGCTCTCGCCGTCCGCGCTCACCCCGGGCCCCGAGCCGTCCCGCAGCCGGCAGTCCCGCAGCAGGACGTCACCGGTGCCGGAGACGGCGACCCCGTCCGTGCCGGTGCGCAGGATCTCGCAGCGGGTGAGCAGGACACCGCCGTGCCCGCTCTCCCGGCCCGCGCGGCCCTCCGGGTCCTCGGGACGGGCCGAACTGCCCAGCACCCGCACGCCCTCGGCGCCCGTCTCCGTGACCCGGCAGTCCAGCGCGGCGACGGCCGCCTCGTCCTCCACCAGCAGACCGCTGCGGCCCGGCCCGGAGATCCGGCACTCGCGCAGCACCGCGCGGGCGGCGCCGCGCACCCGGACACCGGAGCCGGTGACCCGCCGTACGGTCAGCTCGGCGGCCTCGGCGACGGCACGGGCGCCGACGACGACACCGGTGCCCTCGACGTCCTCGACCACGACCCGGGTCAGCCGGGCCGGGCCGGTGGTGTTGAGGTGCACGGCGGCCAGTTCGGTCCCCGACACCCGGCAGTCGGTCAGCGTCAGCGAGGCGTCGCCGCCCGCCTCGACCCGGCCGCCGGAGATCTCGCAGCCCACCAGCTCCAGGGCGCCGGCGGCCACCAGCGCGGCGGGCAGCGCCGGGTCCTGGCCGGTCAGGACGAGACCCTCGACCCGTACGCCCGGGGCCGTGACCTCCAGCACGGGGCGGCCGGGGGAGGCGGCCAGCAGCCGTACGGCGTGTGCGGGGCCGTCCTCGGGCAGCAGCCGGACCGCGCGGTCCAGGAGCAGCTGCTCGACGTACTCGCCGGGGGCGATACGGATCTCGTCGCCGTCGCGGGCGGCGTGCACGGCGGAGGCGATGGTGCGGTGCGTGCCGCGGCCCTTGGGGGCCACCCGGTGCACGGTGGCGGTGGGGGTCACAGGAGCTCCGTTCCGTCGGGGAGCGCGGCCGGGTCGAGGGTCAGCGGCTGCGGTGAGGTGGGTGCTGTCGGGGCGGGTGCGGTGGGTGCGGTGGTTGTGGGCGGGAAGGCGCGGGACGGCTGGATGTTGGCCGTGTCCTTGTTGTTGAGCCCGTAGCTGAGGGTGCCCGCGCCCAGGGCCTCGGCGGCCTGCCAGATCAGCTCACCGGGGCCGCCGCGGTGGAAGATCCGCGAGCCCGCGGTGGCGTGCCAGGTGTAGCGCAGGAGGCCGCTGGTGATGCCGGAGAAGGCCGAGCCGGCCGCGCCCCAGGCACCGGCTTCGAGGGCGTCGAGGCCGGTGCGCTTCTGCCCGTTCACCCCGAACACGGCCGCGTTGACGGCGTTGTTGACGAAGCCGGTGAGGACGCCGACGCCCAGGCCGTTGAAGAAGTCGTAGGAGCCGGAGCGCCAGCGGGTGGGGTTCTCGAACACGGTCCACTCGCCGTCCCAGTCGTCGCTGGAGGCGAGGGGGTGGCGGTGCCAGTCCTGGCCCTGGTCGAGGTTGGTCAGGCCGTACTTGACGTAGCCGAGACGGGTGGTGTCGTAGGCGACGTTGACGCTGACGCGGATGCCGCCGCCGATCGCGCCGTTGAGGGCGGCCCGCTGCAGCGCGACGGTCGGGTCGAACTTGGTGTTGCCGAGGTCCGCGGTGATGGCGGAGACGGCGAGGCTGGTGCCGAACTCGATCAGATAGCCCATGGTGAAGTCCGTGACGGCCTTGCGTATCTGGTGCCGCCACATGGGCATCGCGGCCGAGGAGCCGTCCTCGACACCGGTCCAGATCTCGTGGAACACATCGCGGAACTCCCGGTTGAAGCCGCGCAGTTCGGCCGTGTAGCCGCGGAAGTCCGCCTCGCGGCCGATGAGCCGCCAGCTGCGGTGCCCGTCGAGGCCCACCTCCCCGCCGACCCTGGGCAGACTGCTGATCTCCGGCAGCTTGGCGATGTCGAAGTTCGCCCAGCGGCCGAAGGCGTCGGTGACCCAGACCCGTCCGGTGATGGTGCGCTGCGCCACCATCCGGCCGTCCTGGTACTCGCGCCACTGGCCCCACAGCGACTCCGACTCCCGGAACCGGCCCTCGACACCCTCCACCGGATCACGGCGGTGGAGCACCTTGCCCATGTCGAACTCCTGCCAGACCTCCCGGTTCACGGTGGCCGACACATCCGGTTCGAAGTGCCGCGCGGACCGCGACAGCAGATCGGACAGGGTGATCCGGCCGGGGTCCACGGGCGGCGGGACGACCCGCTCGTTCACCGTGTACGCGTACTCGCGGACCCGGCCGCCGTCGCGGAACCGTACGACGTCGGTGCCGATGTGGTCGCTCCAGCGGCCCCCCGCGAGGTCCTGGTAGGTGCGGACGCCCTTCGAGGTGACCGTGCCGTCGGCGCCGGTCTTCTGCCAGGTCCAGACGCCGTCGGAGCCCCGGGTGGCGTCGACCCAGACGGAGCCGTCGCCGGTGGCGTTGCGTTCCCGGATCGCGTCGCCCCGCCGCCCGTTCGGCAGCCGCTCGAAGTCGACGAACGAGTCGTCCCAGGTCCGGGTCCGCACCAGCGAGCCGCGGTTCTGGATCCGGACGCCCTCGGTGACCTCGCCGTCCGGGCCGGTCGCCTTCCAGGTCCAGTGGTCCTTGCGCGGGTTGCCGTGGGCCTCGACGTACAGGTCGCCCCAGTGGTCGCGGCGGCCGGTGATCTGCAGCTGGGTGTTCTTGTCCACCCAGACCCCGGAGACGTCGTCGGCGCCGATACCGCGCGCCGGGTTCTCGCCCAGGTACTCGCGGACCCCGGTGCCCTGCGAGCGCAGGGACAGCAGTTCGTTGCCGTCCGCGTCCTCGAACACGTCCACGAAGCCGCCGTCTGCGGAGACGTGCCGGGTGCCGGTGGTGCCGCTCCTGGTGTCCAGCCAGGGCAGTTCGTACGCGTCCGCCGAGCCGTTCCACTTCGGGGCGGTGCCCCACTGCCTGGGGTCGGTGGCGCTGCGGCCCACCTCGATGACGTTGCCGTTCTCCAGGGTGCGGGTCTCCCGGACGATCCGGCCGAACTGGTCGATGTCCTGCCAGCCGCGGCCCCCGTGCGCGGCCAGCCGGACGCCCTTCAGCTCGGTGCCGTCGGCCGCGGTCTCCGTCCACTTGGACACCTGGAACATGGAGTCGCCGGTGAAGAAGTTGCGGAAGAAGCCGTCGAACCGGCCATGGCCCGCGCGCGGGTACCAGGCCGCCGCCGGGAGGCGCTGGTCGGAGATCCGGGCGACGTGCAGGGTGCCGCCGTCGGCGAGCTGCGTGACCTCCTCGGTCAGCTCGTCGATGAAGTCGATCGGCTTGTTGTTCGGGCCGACGGCCGTGTGCACCAGGGGGTTCGCCCGCATTCCGCCGGGGGCCGGGCCGGACAGCACCGGGTGCTCCAGATACTGGCGGGAGCCGTGGTAGCCGTCCAACGGCCAGACGTCGCCCCGCCGCTGGGCCACGGCCCGCTGCCCGGTGGCCGGGTCGAGATAGGTGTCCTTGTAGCCGATCCTGGTCCAGGACCAGTCACGGGTGCCGTGCAGCACCTCGGTGCCGTTCTTGTCGAAACGCGTCCAGACCCAGTCGCCCTCCGCGTTCTTCTCCGCCCGGATCAGACCGCCGTCGAGGGTCTTGGTGTAGGTGCGTACGTCGAGGACGTCCATCGGGGCCCAGCGGTACGGCAGCGTGTCGTGGAAGGTCCGGCGGTCGCCGTCGAAGATCCGCTCCCCGGCCCGCAGTCTGTTCCCGGCCTCGTCGAACTCGGTCCAGCGGGCCCGCCCGGACCGGTCCAGATCGAGGTGCAGGACATTGCCGTTGCCGAGCACCTCCCGCTCGAACAGCGTCACCTTGCCCTCGCCGATCAGCTTGACCTGGCCGGTGGCGGACTTCTCCAGCGTGGCCGTGTCGAAGCGGCCGGTGAGCGGGGTGCCCGAGGAGTCGAGCCGTACGGCCTTGCCCGTCGCGTGGTCGATCCTCCAGAACTGGCCGTTGGCCCTGCCGCCCTTGACCCGGACGGCGACGGTCTCCTCCAGGAGCCTGCCCGCCGGGTCGAACACCGTGCGCTCCAGGGGCTGGGCGGCCTTCCCGGTCGGGATCAGGGCGATCCGGCCGTCGTCGAGCAGCTCGGCGCGGAAGCCCGGCAGGTCACCACCCGCCCGGTCCAGCACCCGGGGGACGCCGCCGGGGGCGTCGGCGTCGAAGCGGAACAGGCCCCGGTCGCCGGGCAGGTGGACGTCCTGGAAGGCGTGCACGCCCTCGGGGCCGTAGTGCCAGTGCGTGGTGCCGGCCGCGTCGGTGAGGGTGAGGCCGCCGGGCACGTGGGTGCTCGGGGCGACCGTGAGGAGGTCGTCCGCCGGACGGGTGCCGACGAAGTCGACCGCGGTGGGCGTCCACGGGCCGCCGTCCGCCGAACGGCCGGCGACGCCGAGCTTCAGTCCGTCCAGGTCGGTCGGGCCGCCCCGCAGGAACACCTCCTGGTAGGTCAGCCCGCGGTTCGCGTCGAAGCCCAGCGTGATGTCGGACGGGGTGTGGTGCACGGTGTAGCGGCTGCCGCCGGGCCCGCCGTGCGGAGTCGGCGTGACCGTGAAGTCGCCGAGGACGCGGCCCGCGGGGGTGGCCCCCTGGAGGTCTTCCAGGCGGGTCGCGAGCGGCAGGTCCAGATAGTCGCCGAGGGCGGAGGCCCCCTGGCGCCGCAGTACCAGCCGGGCCTGCGTGGTCATCTCCCGCAGCTGGTCGCCCAGCAGCCCCGGGCGCAGACCGAGGCGGTCCAGCGAGAGGGCCGCGTCGTCGGCGAGCCGCTGGACACCGGGCAGGTCCAGGCCCTGGAAGGTGGCGGAGTCGGGCGCCGTGTGCAGGAAGTCCATGGCACCGGCGATGCCGGACATGTCGGCCGGGGCGCCCTCCGGCGCCGTACGCAGGCTTGAGGCCTCGTCGAGCGTACGGCCGAACATGTCGGAGAGTTCGGCGTTGCTCAGGGCGTCGTCCAGGGCCTCGTCCAGGACCTCGTGCTCCGGGACGGAGTGGAGGGGGAAGCGCTCGCGCAGATCGCCGCCGAGGTTGCCCAGGTCGCCGAGGCCACCGAGTTCGTCCAGCCGGACGGGCGGGGTGTCGGACCCGGCGCCCTCGGTGAAGCGGAGGAATCCGGAGCCCTCCGGGTCGGGCAGATCGCGGAAGGCGAGACGGCCGGTGTGATCGAAGTGGAAGCGTGAGCCGGTGAGGGTGTCGGTGAGGGTGAATCCGCCGGGCAGCCGCCCGGACAGCGTGTTGTCCACCCCGGTGAACCGGATGGAGCCGGTGGTGCCGGGAGGGCCGATCACATCGACCGCGACCCGCCTGGTGCCGTCCCCCAGGGGGGTGATCGTCACATCGAGCCGCATCCCCTGCGGCAACCCGTCATGGGCGAGAGCGGTCTGCCGGCCGAGGAAGGCGCCGTCCGGCGCGAATGTGAACCGGGTGGTGCCGGCCGGGTCGATGACGGCGAACCTGCCGCTGTCGTCGAGGAGTTCGACCGTGAAGTCCGAGGCGCGCACCGGTCCGGTGCCGCCGGGGACGCGGTCGGCCAGGTCGAGCCGGATCGAGCCCCGGGGCGCCTCGTCGGTCGCGGGGAGGCGGGTCACCCGCAGGTCGAAGTCCGCCAGGTCGTCGACCCCGGACAGTGGGACGCGGATCGGGTCGTCGGCGCCCCGGAGTCCGTCGTTCGCCTGCCGGAGGGCGTCGAGGCGTGCCTGGAGGGCCGAGTCCAGCTCGGCGTCCGCCACGTCGCCGATCTCCGAGAGCGCGTCGGTGCGTGGTGAGTCCGGGTTCAGGAGGCGGTTCAGTTCGTCGGTGGAGAGGGGGCGGATGTCCTGGGTCAGGTCGTTCCAGAGGCCGTCGACGAGGGACCCTTCCTCCGGGGTGGGATGGTCCAGTCCTCGGAGCGGGGTGGTGTGCGGGGCGTCCGGGCTCGGGAAGCGGTTGAGGTCGTCGAGGGGGCCGCGCGGGCCGCCCGCCTCGTCGAGCGTGCGCTCGAAGACACGCGCCACATCGCCCAGGTCGCCGCCGAAATCGGCGGGGCCGCCCAGGTCGTCGAGCCGGACCGGGGGAGTGCCGGGCGCGGCGTCCTCGGTGAAGCGGAGGAAGCCGGAGCCGTCCCGGGCGGGTACGTCCCGGATCACGAGCCGCCCGTTCGCGTCGAAGTGGAAGCGGGAGCCGGTGATGGTGTCGGTGACCGTGAAGCCGTTCGGCAGCCGTCCGGCGAGCGAGCCGTCCATGGGGCCCAGCCGGAAGGAGCCGGTGAGGTTCGCCGGCCCGGTCAGTTCGAGGACCCTGGTCGTGGTGGCGCCCGCTCCGGGGGTGATCGTCACCTTGACGCCCAGGCCCGCCGGTCCGTCCAGGCCCGGCAGGGTGAGCGGCAGCTCCTGCCCGCGCAGGGTGCCGCCGGGTTCGAACCGCCACACCGCCGTGAGCCCGCCCGTGTCCGCGACGGGCACCCGTACGGTCAGCTCGCCCAGCGTGCCGTCGGCCGCCCGGACCGGTGTGAGCGTCGCGCCCTGGACGGGGACCCCGTCCGGGCCGACCACCCTCGGCATCGGGTTCAGGGCGTCGTCGGTGAGGCGCAGGGCCAGATCGGTGCCGGTCAGCGGCAGTTCCCGGTACTCCAGCCGCCCCAGGGCGTCGATCTGCCAGCGCACGCCGCCCTGCGGACCCGTGACGTTCAGTCCGCCGCCCTCGCGGAGGGTGACGTTCACGTTCTCCAGCCGCACCGGACCGCCCGGGGCGCCGAAGTCCAGCACATCGATCCGGAAGGACGCCGGCGCGAGATCGGTCGCCGGGAACTCCGTGACCCGCAGCCGCAGATTCGCCAACTCGTCGGCACCGGACAGGGCTACGCCGTCGAACCGGGCCGGGTTCAGCGGGGTCGGTGCGCCATCGCCCACGGTCGACGTGAACCGGGCGTCGAACGTGGTGGGTTGCGACGTCGGATCCGTGCGCGGCAGATCGGGGAGCGTGGGCCGGTTCAGCGCGCCGACGTCACCCAGCTCGTCCAGGCGGCCGAGGTCACCGGCGTCTCCGAGGCGCCCGAGGTCGCCGACATCGCTCAGGCGGCTGAGGTCCCCGGCCTCGCCGAGGTCACCCAGGCGCCCCAGATCGCCCAGTTCGCCAAGGCTGCCCGTATCGCCGAGTCGGGCCAGGTCGCCCAGGCCGCCCGCGCCGCCGAGGTCGCCCAGGTCATTGAGCGTCGACGGCAGGTCCGTCGTCGAGTTCGGTGTCGTCGAGCCCGAGACGTCCAGGCGTATCGGGGGCGCCCCGTCCGTCGGGAGGTCCACGAAACGGCCGCCCCGGTCGAACACGAACCGCCCGCCCGTCGCCGTGTCGGTGATCGAGAACCCGCCGGGCAGCCGCTGGGCCAGTTCCCCGTCCAGGCGTACGACGTCGAAGGCGCCCTCGCCCAGCCCCGGCACGGTCAGCCGGAACGTCGCCGACCGGTCGCCGCCCGGGAGCGAGGTGAACGTGGTGGTGAGACGGGAGCCGGTCAGCGGGCCGCCGACGGGGCCGGACAGGGTCAGCTGCTCGGACAGACGCGTCCCGTCCAGGTCGAACCGGCCGATCCAGGCGCCGTCGAGCGACTGCACCCGCACTCCCGTGACCACGCCGAGCGCGCCCCGGACCGGCTCGATCGTCGCCCCGCCGGGCAGGGGCACCCCGTCCGGACCGACCACCCGGGGCAGGGACCCGGGGCCCGCCCCGGCGTCGAAGCGGACGAAGCCGTCACCGCCGGGGAGCCGGATGTCGGTGAACTGCCGGACGTCGTCGGCGCCGAACACCAGCCGGATGTCCCCGGCCCCGTCGGTGAAGGTGAACCCGCTGTTCTCCAGCGGGGCGCGCTGCCACTCCGTGCGGAGGCCGGTGGTGCCCGCGAAGTCCGCCGGGTCCACCAGCACGGTGTCGGTCCGGGGCGCGGGCGCGTCGAAGCGGTCGAAGGTGAAGTCGTCCGACAGATAGCCGAGATCGTCCAACTGGCTGCCGATCTCGTCCAGTTGACTGCCGATCCCGTCCAGGGAGCCGGCCCCGTCGAGGGAGCCGAGGTCGTCGAGAGGTCTCGTCCCGCCCAGGTCGAGCTGGTCCAGCAGCCGCAGCTGGTCGTCGAGGGACAGGCCCTGGAAGTCCAGCGCGCTGATGCCCGAGGTGCCCTCGCCCGCGCCCCTCGGCGCCAACGCCAGCTCCGGGAAGGGGTTGTTGCCCCCGAAGTTGGGGTTCGGGATCCATTCCAGGGGGTTGGCCTGGGCGTCCAGCCGGTACGCGCCCCGGATGAACTCCGAGGCGAGACCGCCGGGGAAGGCGATCTCGTTCTCCGACGCCCAGCCCGACGCCCGCCAGGCGTCCGTACCCATGGAGCGTTCGAACGTCCTGCCCACGTCGATGCCGCCGGACGCCTCGATCTCGAACTTGAGGATGCCGTCCCAGACGAGGTTCCGGTCCGTGGTGGTGCTCAGGAACGCCGACGGCTGGCCGGTCCTGACCATGACGTCGAGACTCGTCTCCAGCGGATCGCGGACGGTGAACCCCTCGCTGAAGATCTGGTCCAGGGGCCGCTTGCCCTCGATACGCCACAGCGTCTCCTCGGTCGTGCGCCAGACCGGTGCGGGCGTGATGGTCTGGATGTCGACCGAGCGGTCGGCGGCGAACGCCAGCCGGTCCAGCTGCGCGGGCGGGGGCAGGACCACCTCGTCCAGGCCCGTCCCGGGCAGCCGGGGGAGCGTGACCGAGCCCGGGTCGCCGAGGACCGCGGGCCTGCCGTCGGCGCCGAACCGGGTGACGACGCCCTCGGGCGTGGTGACGGTGAACGCGCCGTCGACCATCCGCACCCGGACGTCGGGGACGATCCCGGTGTCCGACCTGAGCACCCAGGTGACGGTCGGTCCGGGCTCCATGGTGATCCACCGGCCGGTGGGCCGTCCGAGGTCGTCCAGCAGACGGAGTTCACCGGTGGGCAGGGCGGCCCCCGGACCGTCGATCCGGGTCATCATCACGGTGATGTCCCGCCGGACCGTGTCCAGGTTCATCCCGAGCCGGTCGAACGCGAGCCGGGACCGGTCGAAGTCGATCCGCGCGGCGCTCAGATCCAGCTCGGCCTTGGCACGGCTCAGCGGCGGTACGTCGGTCAGCGCGTCGAGTTCGCCGAGTCCGCGCCCGGCGGTGTCCAGCCGCACCTGGGTGGTCTGGGTGCGCAGCCAGGCCTGGAAGCGTTCCGTGGCGAGCCTGCCGGTGGCCCCGCCGGTGACGATGTCCCGCAGCGTCAGCGGCGTGAACGTGGTGCCCTTGCCGACCGGGGTGGTCAGGTCGGTCCGGACCGGGCCCAGGCCGAGCAGATCACGCGCGCCCCGGGAGCCGTCGGTGGTGTCGGGGATCAGCCGGGCGAGGTCGTCGAGCCTGATCCCGAGGTCGTCCAGGCCGTCGGCGCCGGTCGCCGCACTCCAGGTCGGGACGCGGGGGTCGGACGGTCCGAGGACATCGACCCTCACCCCGTCCTTCAACCGCACCCGGACGTCCACCGGATCGGTCGTCCCGACGCGCAGGACGACCCCGTCCGGGGTGACCTTCACCAGGTCGATCTCGCCGTCCAGGATCCTGCCCACCTGGAACTCGGTCAGACCGCCGAGCCTGCCGTCGAGGCTCACCTCCGCCAGGTCCGTCAGCTCGTCCAGGGGCTTGAGCAGCCCGGTCGAGGTCCGCTCCATGCCGATCAGTTCGTCCAGTTCCCGCAGCTGGTCGACGGCGGTGCGCGGTGGCAGCAGGGTGGTGGGGGAGCCGGGGGTGAGGGGGGCGCCGAACTCGTTCACCTGGTCGAACAGGCCGAGCGTGGTGCGCGGCCGGGGCGGTGTCAGATCGTCGGCGACCCGGCCCGTCAGGGGGTCCAGCACGCCGAGCCGCTGACCGCCGGGGACCGTGCCGACCGGCAGCCCCACCGTGGCGAGGGTGTCCAGGGTGTCGAGCCTGCCGCCCAGCTCGTCGAGGCCGGACGGCATCCGCGGGCTGCCCGTGCCGGTCAGGGAGCTGAAGGCCGGGGTGCGCGGGGTGGCCACCGGCGTCACGGAGATCTCGGCCAGCTCGTCGAGGGTGGTGGTGAACTCCGGGGTGCCGGGCACGGCGAGCTGCCCGGTGTCCGTGCCGGTCACGGGACGCAGGGTTCCGCCCCGGTCGAGGTTGCGACCCGTCTGGTTGGTGAGGTCGGCTGCCAGGGAGCCCGTTCTGCCGAGCGGCCGGAGCGCGCGCGGGGTGAAGTGCAGACCGCGGTCGATGAAGCCCATGCGGGCGGCGCCCCGGTAGCCGAACCGGGCGATCTCGGAGTACCGCATGGGCAGCAGGGCCGTCATCGTCAGCCGGCCCAGGCTCATGAAGGTGAAGACACCGAGCCGGCCGGCCGTGCCGCCGCCGATGAACGCGGTCGACTCGACGAAGTCGCGGGTCAGCGCGGACCAGCCCTGCCGGAAGGTGCCCCGGGCGAATCCGCCCATGAACCGCAGGGCCGACCCCAGCATCGCGGGCGTCTTCGACAGGACCCGGGGCAGTGCCATGAACCCGCCGACGGCCCGGGTGCCGAGCCCGCCGCCGAACCGTACGAGGCCCTGTCCGGCCAGCGACAGCAGCCGGCCGGGGGAGGAGAACAGCATCCCGCCGCCCCGGAACAGCAGCCGTCCGCTCGCGGAGAGCGCGCCGCCGAGCGCCTTCCCGCCCGCCGAGGCCATCCGGGCGAGCCCGCCGAGGGTGGTGAGCCCCTTCGTCGACGGGAACAGGATGCCGAGGAAGGCGAGGCCCAGGCTGAGGGCGTTGCCGTTGCCCATGGCGTAGTCGACGAGGGCCTTGGCGAAGAGCACCGTGCCCAGGCCGAAGGCCACGAGTCCCAGCGGGCCGCCGATCACGGCCGCGACGAGGGTGATGACCAGCGCGACGATCTCCAGGACCTTGAAGAACGTCGACACGAACCGTTTCCAGAAGCTCTGCTTCGGCTTCTTCACCGGCCGCGACACCAGCCGGGCCGCCTCGCGCAGCGTGTCCTCCAGGATCTTCGCCTCGGCCTGGACGGTGTCGATCTCCGCGTCCACCTCGTTCCGGGCGCGGGTCATCTCCGGATCGTTCTCGGCGAGCGGCGTACCGCCGACCCGTTCCAGCGCGGCGACGGTGTCGGCGGCGTTCTCGGCCCGGTCCTGGGAGTCCCCGAGGGCGCGCGCGTAGCGGGCGGTGGCGTCGGCCGCCATGTCGAACGAGCGGTTGATGTTCGCCATGAACGTCTTCAGCTCGTCCTTGACGTAGGTGCGCAGCGCGTCCGCGGTCCGCCCCTCGAAGCCGCCGTCCTCGGCCTTGGTCAGCAGGGTGTCGAGGCCGTTGCTGACCCGCCCGGAGAGATCGCTGAGGTCACGCAGCTCCTTGGTGACCATGTCGAGGACGCCCGGATTCCCCGACACCGGATTGCCGGTGAATCCGACTCTGCTCCACTCGTCGGAGGTGGCCAAGGAGTCCTCCAGGCGGTCCGGGACTTGGGGTACCGAAAGCAGACGTACCGAGGTGGCCCAGGAGTTCAAGAAAGTGGCGCACGCCACAGTTTTCGCCGGTCAACGCGGTGCGGACGAAATTTCTTTGAACCATCCGGACCCGAGTCCTCGTCTACAGGGCGGTTCGGCGTCCACAAGCCGTTCGGCACGAACACGACCGCTTCGAGGAAAGGACGGCGGACATGGTGCGCGTTTCCTACGACTACGACCTGATGACCGTCCTCGCCCGCCATCTGTGGCACCTGCGCGACGAACTCGACGTCGCCTCGAAGACGGACAAGACGTTCGCCGCCGGGGACATCGGCCCGCGCCGGGAGACGGCGGAGGCGCTGGAGGACTTCTACGGCGCCTGGAAGAAGTCGTTCGGCGAGGGCTGGCAGGCCATGACCGACCTCGGCAACCTCCTCGACAAGGCGGGCAAGGCCTTCTACGACCAGGACGCCTCCCACGCCGCCGGCGCGGCCCAGCAGGTCACCGCCCAGGTCCGGGACGAGGCCCACCGGCAGAACGAGATCCGCAAGCAGGCGCTGAACGGCAAGCTCCGCGCCCAGGAGGCCAGAAACCTCGAAGCCCGCTACCAGACCCAGCAGGCGCGGCTGAAGAAGGAACAGGACGCGCTGGTCGAGAAGCGGAACCGGATCGACGAGCGGACCGCGGCCCAGCAGAAGCGCCAGGAAGAGCTCAACAAGGAGCAGGAGGAGCTCGCCAGGAGGCGGGAGCCCCTGATCGCGGAGCAGGACGCGCTGCAGGCCAGACAGCGGCAGCTCTGGCAGGAGGAGAAGGACCTCCTCGCGGAGCGCGAGGCCAAGCTCCAGGCCGAGCGGGACGAACTGCAGCGGGACTACGAGGCCCTCCGCAAGGAGCAGGAGCCCCTGATCGCCCGGCAGGAGGAACTCCAGCGCGGACAGCAGCAGTTGTGGGCCGACGAGAAGGCCCTGCGCGCGGAACAGGACGCGGCCCTGGAGAAGAAGGCCACCGCCCTGGAGCAGGAGCAGAAGGCCTACGACGGCAAGCAGGACGCCCTCCAGGCCAGGCAGGACGCCCTCTGGGAGGAACGCGAGACCCTGCTGAGCGGCGGCAGGGCCACCCAGGAGGACCTCGACGACTGGCAGCGCCGCCAGGACGCCCTGGACAAGGAGCGCGACGACCTGTGGGAGTCCGAGGGCAAGGGGCTCTCCGCGCGCTGGGACGCCCTGGAGCAGGAACAGCGCGACCAGGACAAGGCGTTCGACCCGCTGCGCGCCCGGCAGAAGGAACTCGACGACGAGCGGGACGCGCTGAGCCGCGCCCAGGAGCCCCTCTCCGAGCGGCAGGACGGACTCCAGGCCAGGCAGAAGGAGCTCTGGGCGCTGGAGAAGTCCACGCAGAAGGAGGTCGAGGACGCGCTCAAGGCCGAGCGGGACGACCTGGAGGCCGATCGCACCGACCTCCAGACGCGGCTGGACCCCCTGGACCGGGAGTCGGACGATCTGCAGTCCCGTCAGCAGGAGTTGTGGGACGACCAGTCGGCCACCGACAAGGAGCAGACCGCGCTCACCGAGGAGGAGAAGCCCGTCCAGCAGCGGCAGCAGGACCTCCAGGACACCTTCGGCGAGGAGTACGACAAGCTCCGCGACTGGGACCCGGACAAGGACGCCGACGTCGGCCGGCTCAGGGGCCTGCGCGGTCAGCTGGACGATCTGCCGGACGAGGCCTTCGTGCCCAAGGGCTACACGATCGACGACGGCAACAGCACCACCACGGTGTCGTACCAGCTGGACGGGAACGGCGAGATCAAGGTCGACGAGCACGGCGACCCCGTCGAGACGACCACCACCGTCACCAACAAGAACACGGGCCTGACGTACTCCGAGACGTACCACCCGCTGTCCCGGGACGGTGACTCCGTGACCACGATCCGCAGCTCCGACGGTTCCGTCACCAAGGTCTACATGGACTCCGACCCCGAGGGCTCGCCCGACGGGTGGATGAAGCGCTACGTCACCGACGAGACGGGCCGGGACACCCTCCAGATCTGGACGAAGCGGCCGGACGGTGACTGGGAGCTGACCATGGACAAGGAGACCTACCTCGACTCCC
Source organism: Streptomyces phaeolivaceus (assembly GCF_009184865.1). Taxonomy (NCBI): domain Bacteria; kingdom Bacillati; phylum Actinomycetota; class Actinomycetes; order Kitasatosporales; family Streptomycetaceae; genus Streptomyces; species Streptomyces phaeolivaceus. The sequence goes on from NZ_CP045096.1 coordinate 7,923,671, forward strand.
AGGCCGGCAGCGAGGACGACCAGCGGTTCCTGGACCGTCCCCCCGCGTATCTCACGGTGGAGAACCCCCTGGTCGACACGACCGGCCGCCCTTCCGGCTCCACCGCTCCGGGGACGACGACCACGGTGCAGGACGGCGTCACCCGGACCGACTACACGGGCTCCGACGGTTCCCTCACCAAGGTCGTCACCAACGAGAACACCGGAACCCGCTTCGTCGCCGACGGGAACAACGAGATCCAGGAGATCTGGCAGCGCGCGGAGGACGGGTCCTGGTACCTGCGGGACTCGATCACCCGTCACGAACGCTCCAGCGCCGAACCACCCCTCGGAACGCTGGGCGAGAACTGGCGCTGACCCACCCGGGGCGTCGGCCCGCCCGGACGCCCCACCCGAAGCCCCCCCCGCGCGACCCGCGTCGCCGGGTCCGACAAAGACAACGACGACACAGAACGAGGTGCCCCATGGCCAAGAACGTCATCGACGACGAGGAAGTCGAGTCAACGGCGAGGAAGCTGGACTCCGCGGTCAGCGACACGCTGGTCCCGCGGCTGTCCTCGATCCAGGCCGAGGTCGACAACCTCCTCCAGGGGGGCCTGCTGCTGGCGGCGACCAGCCCGAAGATGCAGACGTCCTACGCGAACTTCAACAAGTCGCTGACCGAGGCCGTGACCAACATCACGCAGTTCTCCAAGCAGTTCCGGGACATCTGCAACGCCGTGAACAACCTGGACAAGCAGATCGCCAGCGGCATCCCCGACTGATCCGGGTCCCCCCGAGCCGGGACACCGACCCGGACTCCCCCTTCCGTCGGTGTCCCTTGCGCAGGGGTGTCGGCCCACTCCCCCGGGCCGGCACCCCTGTTCGGTTTTTCGGACAACTCATCGGTAACCTCAGGTTCCTCTCAGGAACCCTTGAAAGCTGCAGAACCACTCATAGACTCCCTCTTGCGGAACCTCGCCTTCCACCCATGAACCGCGAGGTCATCCCGGGTACCCGCGCTCAGCCCTGCTCAGCCCTGCCCAGCAACGCCGCCGTCGCGGCGCCCGACCGGACCGGCACAGAAGACTCACGCCGGCCCTGGGGGAATCTATGAGAACGTCCATGCCCAGTCCCGTCGCGACGGGAAGCGCTCCCGCCTCCGGTGAAGCGCCGCCCGCCGCCGACGGCTCGATCCGCAGACTCTACGAGGAACACCACGGACCGCTGCTCCGCTATGTCTCCGGTCTGATCCGCGGTGACCGGCAGCGTGCCGAGGACTTCGTCCAGGAGACCCTGGTCCGCGCCTGGCAGAGCACCGCCACCCAGCCGCCGGACTGGTCGCCGTCCCGGGCCTGGCTGATGCGGGTCGCGCACAACCTGGTGATCGACTGGGCCCGCCGCGAGCGCCCGCACCACGAGGTCGCCCACGAACACGCCCTGGAGCACCACGCCGAGACCGTGGACCCCATGAGCCAGGCCGTCCAGCGCCGCTTCATGGTCCACGCCCTCTCCCGGCTCTCGCACTCCCACCGCGAGGTGCTCTTCTACGTCTACGTCCTCGGCTGCACCGGCAGCGACGCCGCCGACGCCCTGGGCATACCCCCGGGCACGGTGAAGTCCCGCACCCATCACGCGATACGGGAGCTGCGCCGCAGACACCCGGAGCACACGCGGGCAGCGGCGTGACCGCGCCCGCCGGGTCCGGCCCTGCCCTGTCCCACCCGGCCGCCGCCGACCCTGCGTACGGCTCGGTCCTCGCGCTGGGCAAGCCCACCGAATCGCTGCTCACGTTGCTCATCGTGGCCGTGGTCGTCCTGCTGCTGCTCGTCCTGCTGCTCCGGCACCTGATCCGCAAACGCGGCGGCTGGCGGCGCTTCCGGCGCCGGGTCGGCCGTGAACTGACCCTGACCCGGCGGGCGTTCGGCGAACCGCTGCGCGGCTACCGGCGCCACCGGCGCGGTGTGCGCGCCCTGGCCCGCCATCTCTCCGACCCCCGGGGCGGCCTGCTGGTACGCCGGCTGCTGGACGCGGCGGCGACCGCCCTCGCCGACGCGCCCGGCGCGGTCCCGCACGCCGTGCGCACGGAGGCCGGGCTCGCGGCCGTGCAGATCGCCGCCCGTCCGCTGCCCGAACCGCCCGCCCCCTGGGAGACGGCCGAGGAACCCGGCCCGCAGCGCTGGGAGCTGCCCCTCGCCGAGGCGGACGGGCTGCCGCAGGGCCGCCCGCGCACCGGCGCGCGGATCCGTCCGCTGCCGGTCGCCGTCGGCATGGCGGGCGACGCCTGTGTCCACCTCGATCTGACCGCCGGGCCACGGCTGATCACCGTCGAGGGCGACACCGCAGCCCGGGGCCGGCTGCTCCAGGCGCTGGCCGCCCAGCTGGACCGGCCCGGCAGCGGGGCCTCGGTCACCGTCACCGACGGGGTCCATCCGCACTACCGGGGGCCCCGGCTCGACGCCGTCCTGCGCGATCTGGAGGAGACGGCCGAGGAGCCCCGGGAGACCGAGGGCACCGATGGCTTCGACGAGTCGGGGAGCGCCGGCACGACCGTGGTCGTCTGCGCGGCCCCCGGCCCGGACCAGGCTCGGCGGCTCGGCGCCCTCGCCGCCTCGGGGGCCGTCGTCTGTCTGATCGACGGCCGGGTCGCGGGCCACAGCTGGGCCCTGCGGGTCGACGGCCGCGGCCGGGTGGTCGCGCCCGAACTGGGGCTGGACGCGGACGCGTCCCCGCTCGGCGGGGCCGTCGCCGCCGCCGTCCGCGCGGACCGCCGCCGACTGCGCCGCGAGTCGGCCCCGCGCCGGGGCACTCCCCTGGCGCCCCGGCCCGACCACCGCGAGTCTCGGCCGCAGGAGGCCGGGGAGTCCCGGCAGGCCGATGAGACCCGACGGATCCCCTCGGCCGGAGAGGCGGAGGAGACGCGACGGATCGCGGTGGCCCGGACGGCCGAGGTGACCCAGGTGCTCGCGGAGGCCGAGACCCTCCGGGAGGAGACACCGGCGCCCGGCCTCCCGGCCCCGGCCCCCGCCCGGACCACCACCGGCTCCGAACTCCTCGCCGAACCGGCCGCCGCCCGCGACCGCACCACCACCGCCGCCTCCTCCGGTGTCCGCGAGGACTGACGTCCTCACCGGAGCGGACCGACAGCCGTCGGCGGGGCCCCGAGTTCCGAGCCCCGAGTTCCGAGCCCCGTGACCGGCGGCCCGGCCCGCCACCACCCCACCCGAACCACCCACCCCCGAGCACCCCCAAGGGGAGCAGTGAAACTCCTCATCACCACGGTCGCCGACGGCGACGCCACCGGTCGCCAGGACGTGCTGCTGAGCGCCTCCGGAAGCACCCCCGTCGAGGACGTCGCCGCCCATCTGGCCCGGCTGCGCTCCGGTGACACGGACGAGACCGGACCCGCGCCCGCCGCCCCGGGACCGGCCCCGGCCTGCTATCTGGGCGACGAACCCCTCGCCCCGGGCACCCCGCTGGCCGCCACCCGGCTGATGGACGGCAGCGTCGTCGCCCTCGGCGCCCCGCAGCCGTCCCCGGCCACCGCCTACGGCCCCGAGCGCGACGCCATGCCGCAGCCGCACCGGACGGACCACTCACCCGTGGTCGAACTCCAGGTGGTGGGCGGCCCGGACGCCGGACGGGTCCACCCGCTCGGCCTCGGCACCCATGGCATCGGCCCGCTCGCGGACGCCGCCGTCCCGCTGGACGGGAGGGGCATGCCGGGCGAGGGCCTCCGGGTGACCGTGCGCCCGGACGGCTCGGCCGTGGTGGAGCTGCCCGAGGGTGGCCCGGCGCGGCTGTCCGTCCCGGAGCCGCCGGAGCACCGGGGCAGGCCCAACACCCCGCTGCTGCCGCTCGCGGAGCAGGACGAGGAATACACCGAGGACACAGCGCCGGAGGAGGCCGACGACGACAGCGCGGAACTCCCCGACGGCTGGGTGCTCTGGCCCGTCGGCGCGGAGCTGTCCGTCGGCGACCATCTGCTGCGGCTGACCGAACCGGCCGTCCGGGACGCCGCGGTGGTGCCGTCCGAGGGCGGGGGAGGGCTGGACTACAACCGGCCGCCGCGCATCCTGCCGCATCTGGCCCCCGAGCGGTTCCGGCTCCCCGGACCGCCCGATCCCCCCGCCCGCCGCCCGATACCGCTGCTCGTGGCCCTCGCCCCGATGGTCTTCGGCGTCAGCATGATGTTCTTCCTGAATTCATACTTCTATCTGATCTTCATGTTCCTCTCGCCGGTCCTGATCGCCGCGAACTACGTCAGCGGACGACGCCAGGCCCGCAAGGACTACGAGGAGAAGTCCAGCGTCTACCGGCAGCGCCGGGCCTCGCTGGAGGAGGACGTCCGGCAGAAGGTCGCCACCGAGCGGCGACTGCGCACCGAGAGCGCGCCCGACCCCGCCGTGGCCGGCCTCTGGGCGGTCGGCCCCGGGCGCCGGCTGTGGGAGCGGCGCCGGGGCGACCCGGACCATCTGTCCCTGCGCATCGGCACCGCCCCGCAGCCGTCCCTGCTCGGCATCGACGACACCGCCCGCGAGGACAACCACACCGCCGTCCACTGGACGATCCCGGACGCCCCCGTCGGCGTCGGCCTCGTCGAGAGCGGGGTGGTGGGCCTGGCCGGCGCGACCGGCCCGGTGCGGGCGCTGGCCCGCTGGATGACGGCCCAGGCCGCCGTCCTGCACACCCCGCGCGATCTGCGGATCGTCGTCCTCACCGACAAGGCCGCCGAGGAGTCCTGGCACTGGGCGCGCTGGCTGCCGCACTCCCGCGACGGCCTGCCCGGCATCCGCGGCGGCGCCGTCACCCTGATCGGCAACGACCCGGAGACGGTCGCCAACCGCGTCGCCGAACTGGTATCCACCCTGCGCACCCGCCAGCGGGCCGCCGAGTCCACCATGAGCAAGGCGCTGCTGAGCGAACCGGACGTCCTGGTGGTGATGGACGGCGCCCGGCGGCTGCGCGACGTGCCCGGCGTGGTCTCCATCCTCAAGGAGGGCCCGGCCGTGCGGATCTTCCCGCTCTGCCTGGACCAGGAGGAACGGCTCCTGCCCGAGGAGTGCACCGCCGTCGTCCGCCACGAGAACCACCGGCTGACCCTGCGCCGCACCGGCCGGCCCGACATCACCGACATCCGCCCGGACCTGGTCGAACCCGAGTGGTGCGAGCGCGTGGCCCGGGGCATCGCCCCGATCCGCGACGTCACCCCGGACGCCTCCGAGGGCCTGCCCACCGAGGTCGGGCTCCTGGAACTCCTCGGCCTGCCCGAGCCGAGCGGTGAGCAGATCGCGGCCCGCTGGGAGCGGCGGCCCGCCTCCACCGGCGTCCTGCTGGGCGCCGGCTACGACGGCCCCGTGGCCTTCGACCTGGTCAAGGACGGCCCGCACGGCCTGGTGGCCGGAACCACCGGCTCCGGCAAGTCCGAACTCCTCCAGACCTTCGTGGCCACCCTCGCCGCCGTCAACCGGCCCGACGAACTCACCTTCGTCCTCGTCGACTACAAGGGCGGCAGCGCCTTCAAGGACTGCGTCGACCTGCCCCACACCCTCGGCATGGTCACCGACCTCGACAGCCACCTCGTCCAGCGCGCGCTGACCTCGCTGTCCGCCGAACTGACCCGCCGCGAACACATCCTGGCCGACGCCGGGGCGAAGGACCTGCCCGAGTACCAGGGCATGCGCCGCCGCACCCCCGAACTCCCGCCGGTGCCCCGCCTGGTGATCGTCATCGACGAGTTCGCCACCCTCTACCGGGAGATCCCCGACTTCATCCCCGGCCTGGTGTCCATCGCCCAGCGCGGCCGTTCCCTCGGCATCCACCTGGTCCTGGCCACCCAGCGCCCGGCCGGTGTGGTCAGCTCCGACATCCGGGCCAACACCAACCTGCGGATCGCGCTCCGGGTCACCGACGCCTCCGAGAGCATGGACGTCATCGACACCAAGGACGCCGTCAGCATCTCCCCGGCCACCCCCGGCCGCGCCCTCGCCCGCCTCGGCCACGGCACCGTCGTCCCCTTCCAGACCGCCTACGCGGGCACCCCCATGCCCGGTGCGCAGCCCACCCCGGAGGCCCCCGAACAGCGGCCCGCCGAGGAGTCCCGCGTCTGGGGCACCGAACTCCACTGGCAGCGCCTCGGCCGGGCCGCCGGACTCCCCGGCACCGCGGAGGCGGACCAGGGCGGCGACCCGGCCGCCGACACCGCCGGCGACGACGTGCCCACCGACCTCAACGCCCTGGTGGCGGCGGTCTCCGAGGCGTCCGCGCTCGCCGGCTGCGCCCCACAGCCCAGCCCCTGGCTCCCGGCCCTCGACCAGTACCTCCTGATCGACGACCTGCCCCAGCCCGACGAGCCCGGCGGCGCCCGTCTGGCCCCCGTCTCCTGGGGCCTGTCGGACCTGCCCGAGGCCCAGGCCCAGCTGCCCGTCCGCCTCGACCTCGCCGAGTTCGGACACCTGTACGTCATCGGCATCCCGCGCTCCGGCCGCTCCCAGGTGCTGCGCACCATGGCCGGCGCCCTCGCCCGGGGTCACTCCAGCGCCGACGTCCACCTCTACGGCATCGACTTCGCCGGCGGCGCCCTCACGGCCCTCGGCGTCCTGCCGCACTGCGGCGCGGTCGTGCCCCGGGGCGACATCGAGCGGCTCGAACGTCTGTTCGCCAGGCTCGACGGTGAACTGGAACGCCGTCAGGAGCGGCTCACCGAACAGCACGCCGGCAACCTCACCGAACTCCGCGGGGCGGTCGGCGCGGGCGCCCGCCCGCCGCACATCATGGTGTTCATCGACGGCTGGGACGCGCTGATCGAGGCCGTCGCCGACCACAACGGCGGGCGCCTGGTGGAACAGCTCAACCGGTTCCTGCGCGAGGGCGCCGCCGCCGGCCTGCACATCGTCGCCACCTCCGAACGCGCCCTGCTGTCCGGCCGGGCCACCGCCCTCAACGACAACAAACTGCTGCTGCGCCTGAACGACCGCACCGACTACCACGCCGTCGGCAAGCGGGCCCGCGACATCCCGGACCTGATCCTCCCGGGCCGGGGCTTCACCTCCGACGGCGGCACCGAGATCCAGGTCGCCCTGCTCGCCCCCGGCGCCACCGGCCAGGAACAGGCCGAGGCGCTGCGCGCGATCGGCGCCGAGGCCGCCCGCCGCGACACCGGCCTCCCCACCGACCGCCGGCCCGCCCGCATCGGCACCCTGCCGGTGAAGGTCACGTTCACCGACGCCTACGACAAGGTGGGGGCGGAGTTCCGGCGGCCGATGTGGGGTCTGCTGGGCCTCGGCGGCGACGACGTCTCCCCGGTCGGCGTGGACTTCGCGGAGACCTCGCCCACCTTCTCCGTGGTCGGCCCGCCCGGCTCCGGCCGCAGCACCACCCTGGCCGCCCTGGCGGTCTCCCTGCTCGCCGCCGGCACCCGGCTGGTGATCCTCGCGCCCCGCGAGTCACCCCTGCGCACCCTGGGCGGCCACCCCGGCGTACGGCTGATCACCGCGACCGAACCCACGGTCGAGGAGTTCACCGAGGCCCTGGAATCCGGCGACGGACCCCGGGTCGTCATGGTCGACGACGCCGACCTGTTCGTCCTGCCGGACATCGACCAGAACCTGCGCTCCCTGGCCCAGTCCGGCAGGGACCACGGCATCGGCATCGTCATCGCCGCCACCGCCGAGACCATGACGGGCGCGATGGGCTGGCTCAGCTCCCTCAAACGGCACCGCAAGGGCGTCCTCCTCGGCCCGCAGAGCGTCCTGGAGGGCGACTACATCGGCGCCCGCCTCGCCCACGCCCATCTGCGCGGCCGCAAACTCGGCCGGGGCCTCACCGTCGACCAGCGCACCGGCGAACTGGTCAACGTCCAGATCCCGGAGACCGTGCTCGACGCGGACCGGCCGGACCAGCCGGACCACTGAGACCGCAGCGCCTGGGGACGAGGGCTCCCCGGGCGCTGCCTTAGGCTTACGGAGTGACCAACAGCAGCGACCGGAGTCAGGCAGTGGGCGTCAAGACATACGAAGTGCGTACTTATGGATGTCAGATGAACGTCCATGACTCCGAACGCCTGTCCGGTCTTCTGGAGGACGCCGGCTACGTCCGCGCCCCCGAGGACGCGGGGGAGGGCAACGCCGACGTCGTGGTCTTCAACACCTGCGCCGTACGGGAGAACGCCGACAACCGCCTCTACGGCAACCTCGGCCGCCTCGCCCCCATGAAGACCGCCCGCCCCGGCATGCAGATCGCCGTCGGTGGCTGTCTGGCCCAGAAGGACCGGGACACCATCGTCAAGAAGGCGCCCTGGGTCGACGTCGTCTTCGGCACGCACAACATCGGCAAGCTGCCCGTCCTGCTGGAGCGCGCCCGCGTCCAGGACGAGGCCCAGGTCGAGATCGCCGAGTCCCTGGAGGCCTTCCCCTCCACCCTGCCGACCCGCCGCGAGAGCGCCTACGCCGCCTGGGTCTCGATCTCCGTCGGCTGCAACAACACCTGTACGTTCTGTATCGTCCCGGCCCTGCGCGGCAAGGAGAAGGACCGCCGGACCGGCGACATCCTCGCCGAGATCGAGGCCCTGGTCGGCGAGGGCGTCTCCGAGATCACCCTGCTCGGCCAGAACGTCAACGCGTACGGCTCCGACATCGGCGACCGCGAGGCGTTCGGCAAGCTGCTGCGGGCCTGCGGAGAGATCGAGGGCCTGGAGCGCGTCCGCTTCACCTCGCCCCACCCCCGTGACTTCACCGACGACGTGATCGCCGCCATGGCCGAGACGCCGAACGTGATGCCGCAGCTGCACATGCCGCTCCAGTCCGGCTCGGACACGATTCTCAAGGCCATGCGCCGCTCGTACCGCCAGGAGCGCTACCTCGGGATCATCGAGAAGGTCCGCGCCTCCATCCCGCACGCGGCCATCACCACCGACATCATCGTGGGCTTCCCCGGCGAGACCGAGGAGGACTTCGAGCAGACGATGCACGTGGTCCGCGAGGCCCGCTTCACCCAGGCCTTCACCTTCCAGTACTCCAAGCGCCCCGGCACCCCCGCCGCGACCATGGAGGGCCAGATCCCCAAGGCGGTCGTCCAGAAGCGCTACGAGCGCCTGGTCGCCCTCCAGGAGGAGATCTCCTGGGAGGAGAACAAGAAGCAGGTCGGCCGCACGCTGGAACTGATGGTCGCCGAGGGCGAGGGCCGCAAGGACGGCGCCACCCACCGCCTCTCCGGCCGCGCCGCCGACAACCGCCTCGTCCACTTCACCAAGCCGGACCAGGAGGTCCGCCCCGGGGACGTCGTGACCGTCGAGATCACCTACGCCGCCCCGCACCACCTGCTCGCCGAGGGCGCCGTCCTCGATGTGCGGCGCACGCGCGCGGGCGACGCCTGGGAGAAGCGGAACGGCCTTCCGGCGGAGAAGGCGGCCGGGGTGATGCTGGGGCTGCCGAGGATCGGGGTTCCGGAGCCGTTGCCGGTGGCGACCACCGGTGGGTGTGGGGTTCTTCAGTAGCGGGTCCAGCTCGGTCTTGACGGTTGTTCGCGGGCTGCCGGTGAGTGGGGGTTGTTCGCGCCCACGCGGCGGAGCCGCATATCGAATGCAGCCCCGCGCCCCTGAAGGGGCACCCCTGGGCTGCGGAAGTTACCCTGCGCCTCATGCTTGTCGCCGCCGCAGTCTGTCCCTGTCCGCCGCTGCTCGTGACCGCGGTCGCCGCCGGGGCCGCGCCCGAGTTGGATCCGGTGCGGGACGCCTGCGCGGACGTGGTCGGGGTGCTCGCCGCAGCCCGGCCCGACCGGCTGGTCGTCGTCGGCCCCGCCGGGCGGGACGCGTCGTATCCGGAAGGCTCCCGGGGGTCGTTCCGGGGCTTCGGTGTGGCCCTCGACGTCCGTCTGGGACAGGGGGACGGTACGGAGGCCCGGCTGCCCGCCGCCCTCTCCGTCGCCGCCTGGCTGCTCGACCGCACGGGCTGGGCCGACGCCCCGGTGGAAGGGCTCGGGGTGGCGGAACCGAGCACCGTCGAGCGGTGCGTCCAGGTCGGCAGGACAGCCGCCGCGTCGGCCGAGCGGGTGGCCCTGCTGGTGATGGGCGACGCCAGCGCGTGCCGCACGCTCAAGGCCCCGGGGTATTTGGACGACCGCGCGGCCGGCTTCGACGCGGAGGTGGCGCGTGCGCTCGGCGCCGCCGACGTCGGGGCTCTCAAGGCGCTGGACGCCGGGCTCGCCCGCGAACTACAGGCCTCCGGCCGCGCCCCCTGGCAGATCCTCGCGGGCGCCGCCGAGGACGCCGGGTTGGCCGGCGGCCTGCTGTACGACGACGCGCCGTACGGGGTGGGCTATCTGGTCGCCGCCTGGTCGTAGCGGACGTGGACCGGCACAGGTGACCGGACACGGCGGACGGCCGGGAGCGTGAGGCTCCGCGGCCGTCCGACGATGTGCGTGTGTTCAGGAAGCCGGAGGCGGAGGCGTGGGGCCGCCGCCCTCGTCCTGGTGCGCGAGTCGGCCCATGGCGTCCTTCGCCTTGCCCGTGCCCGACTGGATCCTGTCGCTGTACTTGCCCTTGGTCTTCCTGTCGACCGTGTGCGCGGCCTTGTCGAGACCGTGCTGGATCTTGCCCTCGTGCTTCTGTGCGAGGTGCGAGACCCTGTCCTTGGCCGGGGAGAGTTTGGATTTCAAATTATCCAGCAGGCCCATGGTTCACCTTTCCCGCGCGGGTCGGTCACTTGCGGGCGCCCTCGCTGGCCTCGTTGTCGGCCGCCTGCTCGGCGGTCTGCTGCTTGGGGATCTCCACGTCGTCCGCCGCGTCGACGGCCTCCGCCACGGGCTCGGCCGCCGCCTCCTCCGCCTCGGCCTCGTTCTCGGCCTCCGCTTCGGGCCGGGCGGCCTCGGTGGATCCCTTCGCCTCGTCCGACTTCTCCGCCTCCGTCTCGGCGGCCGGCTCGGGCGCCGTCACGGCGGCCTCTTCCGTGTCCTTCGCCTTACGACGGAACAGTGAAAAAACGCCCATATCAACCTCAATGCTAATCATGCGGGTTAATTCCCGCGCTCTCCCGGAGCGTCCCATTGCGTCATCCGGGCCACCGGCACTCGAAACCGGCGCTTGGAACTCGCAACACGCAACGACCCCGGCTCCCCCGCGTCACGTAGCTCGTTCGAGAAGAGGCCCCGACATTTGCGAGACTGGGTCGGTGAGTAGCGCAGTTCCCCCTCCACGAGTCATCGCCGTCGTCGGACCGACCGCGGCCGGAAAGTCCGATCTCGGCGTCTTCCTCGCAAGGCGTCTCGGCGGCGAGGTCGTCAACGCCGACTCCATGCAGCTCTACCGGGGGATGGACATCGGCACCGCCAAGCTGACCCCCGGGGAGCGCGAAGGAGTCCCGCACCACCTGCTGGACATCTGGGACGTCACGGCCGCCGCCAGCGTCGCCGAGTACCAGCGGCTCGCCCGCGCCCGTATCGACGCCCTGCTCGCCGACGGCCGCTGGCCGATCCTCGTCGGCGGCTCCGGGCTGTACGTCCGGGGGGCCGTCGACAACCTGGAGTTCCCCGGCACCGACCCCGAGGTCCGCGCCCGGCTCGAGGAGGAGCTGACCCTGCGCGGCTCCGGCGCGCTGCACGCCCGGCTCGCCACCGCCGACCCCGAGGCGGCCCACGCCATCCTGCCCAGCAACGGCCGCCGGATCGTCCGCGCCCTCGAAGTGATCGAGATCACCGGCAGGCCGTTCACGGCGAACCTCCCGGGCCATGACTCCGTCTACGACACCGTCCAGATCGGTGTCGACGTGGCACGCCCCGAACTCGACGAGCGCATCACCCGCCGCGTCGACCGCATGTGGGACGCCGGACTGGTCGACGAAGTGAGCGCGCTGGAGGCGCAGGGGTTGCGCGAGGGGCGTACGGCGTCGCGCGCGCTCGGCTACCAGCAGGTCCTCGCGGCGCTCGCCGGGCAGTGCACCATGGACGAGGCGCGGGCCGAGACCGTGCGTGCCACCAAGCGCTTCGCGCGCCGCCAGGATTCATGGTTCAGACGCGACCCGCGGGTGCATTGGCTCAAGGGGGGTCTCGCCGACCTGACGGAACTCCCGCAGCTCGCACTGGCGTTGGTCGAACGACCGGTCACAGCCTGATCACGTCATGGCATCGGGTCGCCCCGGCGGTCATCCCGGCCTCCGGGGGCGTGCCATCATCGAGCTTCGATCGACCAAGTGGAGTCCGAGTTGGGAGGGCGCGTGGCGATGGAGGCCGGCCCTCGCGACACCGCACAAGGCACGGAGCAGGGCACCGCTGAGGACGTGGAGCAGCTGGTTACCGAGGGGTACGCACTGGATCCCGAAGGCGAACCGCTGAGCCCCGACGGTCCCGACGACCAGACACCCGACGGTGTGAGCGACGACGGACCGGAACCCGACGAGATGTCCGGGCCGGAGGTCGAGGTCGAACTGCGCCCCCAGCGCAGGCTGCGGCTCTGGCAGCTCGCGCCCATCGTGGGCCTGGCCGCGGTCGGCTCCCTGATGTTCGCCTTCCCGCTCGCCTTCGAGTTCGGTGACGGCGGTGCCGTGGTCGCCATGCTCGGCCTGCTGATCTGCGCCACCGCGGCCGGCTGGGGCATGATGGCCGCCCGCCGGGTCGGTTACACGTGGCCCGGTCTGCCCGCCCGGGGCTCCGGCCGCCGCCCCGACTGGCGCCTGGTCCTCGGCTACGCCCTGATCGTCGCCGCGGTCGCCTTCCTGGCCGTATGGCGCGTGGCCCGGCTGCGCTGACCCGGCGCTCGGCGCGTTTGTCTCCCGCACCCCCTAAAATCGAGGAATGAGCACGCGCATCGCCTTCCTCAAGGGGCACGGCACCGAGAACGACTTCGTGATCGTCCCGGACCCCGAGAACGCCATCGACCTCTCCCCGGCCGCCGTCGCCGCCCTGTGCGACCGCCGCGCGGGCCTCGGCGGCGACGGCGTGCTGCATGTCGTACGGTCCGCCGCGCACTCCGAGGCGAAGGCGCTGGCGGCCGAGGCGGAGTGGTTCATGGACTACCGCAACGGCGACGGATCGATCGCCGAGATGTGCGGGAACGGCGTCCGGGTCTTCGCGCGCTACCTCCTGCACGCCGGTCATGTCACCGAGGGCGACCTCGCCGTCGCCACGCGCGGGGGCGTGAAGAAGGTCCACATCGACAAGGACGGCGATGTCACGGTCGGCATGGGCCGCGCCCGGCTCCCCGAGGGCGACGTCACGGTGAGCGTGGGCGAGCGCAGCTGGCCCGCGCGCAACGTCAACATGGGCAATCCGCACGCGGTGGCGTTCGTCGACGACCTCGCCCAGGCGGGCGACCTGCTCTCCCCGCCGCCCTTCGGCCCCGCCTCCGCCTACCCCGACGGCGTCAACGTCGAGTTCGTCGTCGACCGGGGCCCCCGGCACGTGGCGATGCGTGTGCACGAGCGCGGCTCCGGCGAGACCCGCTCCTGCGGCACCGGCGCGTGCGCCGTCGCCGTGGCCACCGCCCGCCGCGACGGCGCCGACCCCGCGATCACGGGAACCCCGGCGACCTACACCGTCGACGTCCCCGGCGGCACGCTCGTCATCACCGAACGACCCGACGGCGAGATCGAGATGACCGGTCCCGCCGTGATCGTCGCCGAGGGCGAGATCGATGCCAAGTGGCTGGAATACATGGCGCGTTGAGGTGTGGTAGGGCTTGACATGGGGGTGTCCGGGGCGAGGGTTCCGTAGGCATCCAAGCCAACGGGGTGTTCAGGCGTGCGAATCCATGGCGCACCCCGGTCGGGGTGACCCGAAACCGTAAACCTCGGAACCTTCGCTCGAATGGGTGATCCGTTTCACGCTCGGCGAGAGGCGGTCGGACGGGCGTGATGGGCTCGGTAGCATCAAGCACCGGCACGGACGGGGGAACGACACGGAACCCCTGAGCCGCCGCACGCCATGGGGCACCCGTCCGCCGGTCCACGCAGCCGGAGGTGCCCATGAGCGCGGAGGCCACGAACCCCGCCGTATCGCCCGCCCCTGCGCCGCCACCAGCGCACCGCAGGAAGGGCCGACCTCGTATCGACCTGCGCCGTCTGGGCCGCGCCGCACTCCTGGGCCCGACGACCCGCGACCGGATGCCCGACGCGATCAGTCATCTCGCCGACGCGCACCGCGCGCACCACCCCGACGCCGATCTCGACCCGCTGCGCCGGGCGTACGTCCTCGCCGAGTCCTCGCACCGCGGTCAGATGCGCAAGAGCGGTGAGCCGTACATCACCCACCCGCTCGCCGTGACCCTGATCCTCGCCGAACTCGGCGCGGAGACCACGACCCTGACGGCCTCTCTGCTCCATGACACCGTCGAGGACACCGATGTGACCCTCGATCAGGTGCGCGAGGAGTTCGGCGCGGAGGTCTGCTACATCGTCGACGGCGTCACCAAGCTGGAGAAGGTCGACTACGGCGCCGCCGCCGAGCCCGAGACCTTCCGCAAGATGCTCGTCGCCACCGGCAACGACGTCCGCGTGATGTCGATCAAACTCGCCGACCGGCTGCACAACATGCGCACCCTCGGCGTGATGCGCCCCGAGAAGCAGGAACGCATCGCCAAGGTCACCCGGGACGTGCTCATCCCGCTCGCCGAACGGCTCGGCGTCCAGGCGCTCAAGACCGAACTGGAGGACCTGGTCTTCGCGATCCTCCACCCCGAGGAGTACCGGCACACCCGCGCCCTCATCACGGAGAACGCGGCCCGGGAGAACGACCCGCTCGCCGAGATCTCCGACGAGGTGCGCGGTGTCCTGCGCGAGGCCGGCATCCAGGCCGAAGTCCACATCAGGCCCCGCCACTTCGTCTCGATGCACCGGGTCTCCCGAAAACGCGGACAGCCGCGCGGCTCCGACTTCGGACGGCTCCTGGTCCTGGTGGCCGAGGACGCCGACTGCTACGCGGTCCTCGGCGAACTGCACACCTGTCTCACCCCGGTGGTCTCGGAGTTCAAGGACTTCATCGCCGTACCGAAGTTCAACCTGTACCAGTCGCTGCACACCGCCGTCGCCCGCGGCGACGGCCAGGTCGCCGAAGTCCTCATCCGCACCCACCAGATGCACAAGGTCGCCGAGGCCGGCGTGGTCGCGCTGGGCAATCCGTACGCCGCCCCCGTGGACGAGCAGACCGACGGACAGCGGACCGACGGCGAGGGCGAGCGCGTCGACCCCACCCGCCCCGGCTGGCTCTCCCGCCTCCTCGACTGGCAGGAGGCGGCCCCCGACGCGGACATGTTCTGGTCCACCCTGCGCGAGGACCTCGCCCAGGACCGCGAGATCACCGTGTTCCGGCCCGACGGGGGCACGTTGGGGCTCCCCGAGGGCGCCAGTTGCGTGGACGCGGCGTACGCGCAGTACGGCGAGGACGCGCACGCCTGCATCGGCGCCCGCGTCAACGGCCGCCTGGCGACGCTGAGCACGGTCCTGAAGGACGGCGACACCGTCCAGCTCCTCATGGGCCAGGACCCGGCCTCCGAGCCCTCCAGAGAGTGGCTGGAGCACGCCCACACGCCCGCCGCGCGCATCGCCATCCAGCGCTGGCTCGCCACCCACCCCTCGCCCGCCGCCGACGCCGGGCAGGAGGAGCGCGAGGAGCGCGACGGCGCGCGCAAGGACGGGACGACCGCCCTGCGCCCCGCCCTCGACGAGCCCGCCCCCACCTCCGACACCGTCGGCGCCGTGGTCGTCGTGGACCGGCCCGAGGCGACCGTCCGGCTGGCAGGCTGCTGTACGCCCGTACCGCCCGACGAGGTCACCGGGTTCGCCGTGCGCGGGGGAGTGGTGACCGTGCACCGCGTCGAATGCGCCGCCGTGACCCGGATGAAGGGCCTGGGGCGCCCGGAGATCGAGGTGCGCTGGGGCGACACCACCGAGTTCCGGGTCACCCTCGTCGCCGAGTCCTTCCAGCGGCCCCATCTGCTCGCCGACCTCACCGAGGCCATCGCCCTCGAAGGCGTCGACATCGTCACCGCCACCGTCGAACCCCCGACCCAGCAGCGCGTCCGCCACACCTACACGCTGCAACTCCCGGACGCCGCCCACCTCCCGAACCTGATGCGGGCCATGCGGAACGTACCGGGCGTGTACGACGTGGGCCGCGCCCAGCACCAGGCGGCGGCCACGCACTGACCGGCACCGGGCGGGCGGGGGCGGCCCGGCAGAGGGGGAGCCGCTCGTTCGGGTGGGGCCGCTGCGCGTCGGCGGCACGGAGCGCCGGCGTGCTGGTAGCGGTGGTCCATGCCGCTCACCCCACGCACCGGGAGCCGCCGCGTCCAGGCCGCGCTGCTCGCCTCCGCCGTCTCCGTCTGCCTGATCGCCGCGAGTGCCCCCTCACCCGCCGAACCGCTCGGCATCGGCGACCGGCTCTTCCCGCACCTCGGCAACCCGGGATACGACGTGCGGTCGTACGACCTCGACTTCACCTATCCCGGCAGCAACAGCGAGCCGCTCACCGCCGTCACCACGATCGACGCGCGGACGACCGCCAGGCTGGAGCGGGTCAACCTCGACTTCACCCACGGGAAGGTCGCCTCCGTGGAGGTCGACGGGGCCTCCGCCGCCTTCACGAGCGCGGGCGAGGACCTGGTGATCACCCCCCGGGCGCCGCTGCCCGAGGGCACCCGGACCCGCATCACCGTGCGGCACACCAGCGACCCCGTGTACACCGGGGACGACGAGGGCGGCTGGCTGCGGACCGCCGACGGCCTCGCGATGGCCAACCAGGCCGACGCGGCGCACGTCGTGTTCCCCTGCAACGACCACCCCTCCGACAAGGCCATGTTCACCGTCCGCATCACCGCGCCCGACGGCTACACGGCCGTCTCCAACGGCCTGGTCACCGGCACGGAACGCGCCGCCGGCAGCACCACCTGGAGCTACCGCACCCAGCACCCCATGGCCACCGAACTGGCCCAGGTCTCCATCGGCCGCTCCGCCGTCCTCCACCGCACCGGCCCGCACGGTCTGCCGGTGCGCGACGTGATCCCCGCCAAGGACCGCGAGAAGCTCGAACCGTGGCTGAGGAAGACCCCCGCCCAGATCACATGGATGGAGGACAAGGTCGGCCGGTACCCCTTCGAGACGTACGGTGTGCTGATCGCCGAGGCGCAGACGGGGTTCGAGCTGGAGACCCAGACCCTCTCCCTCTTCGAGAGGGAGTTGTTCGTCCGGCCCGAGTACCCCAAGTGGTACGTCGAGTCGATCATGGTGCACGAGCTGGCCCACCAGTGGTTCGGCAACAGCGTCAGCCCCCGCACCTGGTCCGACCTGTGGCTGAACGAGGGACACGCCACCTGGTACGAGGCCCTGTACGCCGAGGAGACCGCGGGCCGGACCCTGGAGGCGCGGATGAAGGCCGCCTACGCCTCCTCCGACCGCTGGCGGGCCGCCGGGG
Organism: Streptomyces phaeolivaceus; assembly: GCF_009184865.1. Taxonomy (NCBI): domain Bacteria; kingdom Bacillati; phylum Actinomycetota; class Actinomycetes; order Kitasatosporales; family Streptomycetaceae; genus Streptomyces; species Streptomyces phaeolivaceus. The sequence goes on from NZ_CP045096.1 coordinate 7,941,043, forward strand.
GACCGCCGGCCGCACCGAGGAAGCCCGCGAACGGCCAGAAGATCGGTATCTTCCGGGCGAACGTCTACGACGGGGCCGCGCTCTTCCTGTACGCCCTGCGCGAGGAGATCGGCGCCCGCGCCTTCGACCTGCTCCAGCGCGCCTGGGTCGTCGTCCACCGGGACGGCGTCGCCTCGACCACCGACTTCCGCGACCTCGCCGCCCGGATCTCCGGACGCGACCTGGACGCCTTCTTCCACGCCTGGCTGTACGAGGTGCGGACACCGCCGATGCCCGGTCACCCCGACTGGAAGTCCGCTCCGGTGGAGACCTCCGCCGAGCGCCAGCCGGGATCCACGGGGGTGTGACCCCGGCTGCGGAAGGGAAACAACCCGGGTGACGAGACGGGGCGTACCGTGCGACCATCTTCGGGTCGGCGACGGGAATCCCCGGGAATCTCCCGGAATCCCCGGACGTTGTCGCCAATGACGGGCCGGGACCCGCAAGGGCCCACAGGTCCCGTCGCCCCTTCGGTATCCCTCATCGACGTAAGGACCCAATGACCTCCTCTTCTTCCCCTTCCCAGGCCGCACAGAGCGCCTTCGCGCAGAACACCCCCGAAGGTCTTCGGGCCGATGCCCTGATGGAAGAGGACGTTGCCTGGAGCTTCGAGATCGACGGAGAACGGGACGGCGAGCAGTTCGACCGCTCCGACCGCGCGGCCCTGCGCCGCGTCGCGGGCCTCTCCACCGAGCTGGAGGACGTCACCGAGGTCGAGTACCGCCAGCTCCGTCTGGAGCGCGTGGTACTCGTCGGTGTCTGGACCACGGGAACCTCGCGGGACGCGGAGAACTCGCTGGCCGAGCTGGCCGCCCTCGCGGAGACCGCGGGCGCGCTCGTGCTCGACGGCGTGATCCAGCGCCGCGACAAGCCGGACGCGGCCACCTACATCGGCTCCGGCAAGGCCAACGAGCTGCGGGACATCGTCCTCGACTCGGGCGCGGACACCGTCATCTGCGACGGTGAGCTGAGCCCTGGCCAGCTCATCCACCTCGAAGACGTCGTCAAGGTCAAGGTCATCGACCGTACGGCCCTGATCCTCGACATCTTCGCCCAGCACGCCAAGTCCCGGGAGGGCAAGGCACAGGTCGCGCTCGCGCAGATGCAGTACATGCTGCCCAGGCTGCGCGGCTGGGGTCAGTCGCTGTCCCGGCAGATGGGCGGCGGCAAGGGCGGCGGCCTCGCCACCCGTGGTCCCGGTGAGACCAAGATCGAGACGGACCGGCGGCGGATCCGCGAGAAGATGGCGAAGATGCGCCGGGAGATCGCGGAGATGAAGACCGGCCGCGAGATCAAGCGCCAGGAGCGCCGCAGGAACAAGGTGCCCTCGGTCGCCATCGCCGGCTACACCAACGCCGGCAAGTCCTCCCTGCTCAACCGGCTCACGGGCGCGGGCGTCCTGGTCGAGAACGCCCTGTTCGCGACCCTCGACCCGACCGTGCGCCGGGCCGAGACCCCGAGCGGGCGGCTGTACACGCTGGCGGACACCGTCGGCTTCGTACGCCACCTGCCGCACCACCTCGTCGAGGCGTTCCGCTCCACGATGGAGGAGGTCGGCGACTCCGACCTGATCCTGCACGTGGTCGACGGTTCGCACCCCGCGCCGGAGGAGCAGCTGGCCGCCGTGCGCGAGGTCATCCGCGATGTGGGCGCGACGAACGTGCCGGAGATCGTGGTGATCAACAAGGCGGACGCGGCCGACCCGCTGACCCTCCAGCGGCTGCTGCGGATCGAGAAGCGGTCCATCGCCGTCTCGGCCCGCTCCGGCCAGGGCATCGAGGAACTGCTCGCCCTGATCGACGACGCGCTGCCGCGCCCGTCGGTCGCGATCGAGGCGCTCGTGCCGTACACCCACGGCAAGCTCGTCGCCCGCGCCCACACCGAGGGCGAGGTGATCTCCGAGGAGCACACCCCGGAGGGCACCCTGCTCAAGGCCCGGGTGCACGAGGAACTGGCGGCCGACCTGGCGCCGTACGTTCCGTCGGCCACCACGGCCTGACGGTCGTCCGGCCGGGCGGCGCTGCGGTCCGACCGTCCGCCGCACCGGCCGTCCCAGGCATGGCCGAAGGCCCGCCCTCCGCCGAGGGGCGGGCCTTCGGCATGTGTGCGGGAGCACCGGCCGCTTGGTGCCCCCGCACACCCCCCGTCCGCCCCCGTGCTACGCGGTCTTCTCCTTGACCTCGTAACCGGGGGAGGTCTCCATCTCGCTCTCGGCCATCGAGCGGGCCCGTCCGCCGTAGTAGGCGGCGATCAGTTCACCGGGGCCGTAGGCGGGGTGCCCGGCGCGCGCCCTGTTCAGCCGGACGAAGATGTTCCACTCGTCGTGGCAGCCGAGGCTGTACGAGCCGCCCGCCCGCACGGTGTAGAAGCGGACGAACTCCTTGCGCCGGGCCTCCCAGATCGCCGCGTCGTCCGGATCGGTGAGATCGAGCGTCCGCCGGCCGCCCTCGGGGCCGTCCGGGACGGTGCCGTAGTCGGTCCAGAAGTCGGGGTCGACGGCGTACCTGCGGGCGAAGTACGACTCCACCGCCGCCACCAGCGCGCCACCGCCGCCGGAGTCCGCGCGGAAGAAGCCGTGCACGTCGTCGGGGCCGAGGAAGTAGAACGCGTCGAAGAGACCGCCCAGTTGGAGCTTCTGGCGCGAGGACCGGCCGCCGGGCGGGTCCGTGAGGTAGTGGTCCTCGGCCAGCACCCGGGTCCACATGCGCATGTAGTCGCCGCCGGTCGGCCGGGCGGTGTCCATCAGCGCCTTGAGCGACAGGGGCCGGCCGGTCTCCCGGGAGAGCGCCTCGATGTGCCGGGCGACCAGGCCCGTGCCCTCCTTCGACTCCAGCTGGTACGCGGCCGGGTTGACGACGAAGAACCGCTCGCCCCACTCGGAGGCCAGCCGCCGGGTCACGAAGTTCGCGATCTCGGTGTTGGTCCGGAAGTGACCGCCGCCCCGCGAGGTGATCGGGCAGCTCAGATAGACGACGACACGGTCCTCGGCCTGGGCGCGGGCGATGTCCGACTGGATGAGGGCGACATGCTTCTCGAAGACGTCGAACCAGTCGCCGGTGTGCCACTCGAAACGGATGGCGGGGCCGCCGGGGACCGGGACACCGGTCTCGGTGGGCACGACCGCCCCGGTGGGTCCGGTGGGTCCGGTGGGTCCGGTGGGTCTGGTGGGTCCGGTGGGTCCGGTGGGGGAGGAGGGCGTAGGGGGCGTGGGAGCGGGAGCTGCGTCGGTGGTCGTGGGCGCGGTGGACGTCGTGCTCAGGGTCGGGTTCTCGGGCATGGTGTGTCCGTCCTCAACTTCCCCAGCCCGTCGGGCCGAGCAGGTTGTTGTTGCGTACCTTGACGCGGTCCGGGACCCCCGCGTTGTAGGCGGCGACGAAGTCCACGCCCACCTCGTCCTCGGCGCCCGTCTCGTCCATCACGCGCAGCACGGTGAACCAGGAGTTGAGCAGGCCGTCGAAGTGCACGATGCACCAGGTCAGTTCGACGGTCATCGCGTTGACCCAGGCCTCCAGGTAGGCCTCCGTCCCGGTGCCCGGCACCTCCGCGAGCGGCCCCTTGGCGATGTTCTCCGCGGCCACGCCCCGCAGCACCTCGCGCAGTTCGGCGAACTGCCGGTCGGTGACCGAGTGCGGGTCCCGCTGGATCGCCTCCGCCAGCCGCAGGCAGTGCTGCTGCGGCACCGTGTACAGGGGCTCGGTGACCCCCTCCCACGTGAAGGTCCGGTCCTCCCAGTCCGGGCGCCCCGCCGAGTCCACCAGCCGCAGCAGCATCTCCTCGGCGCGCGCCGCCCGCTGCGCCGGGTCCCCATGGGGCAGTTGGCCGCTCAGCAGTCCGTAGCCGATGAAGCTGTGGTGGGTGAGGGAGTACCGGCTGCGGTTGAGCAGGCTCACCAGGTTGATGACCAGCTCTTTCGTCATCCGGTCCACGAAGCCGCCCTGCGGGAACAGGACGCTCTCCCCGGCCGGGTCCCCGGGAGGGCGGGGCGCGGGCGCGTACCGGGGCGCGTCGAAGATGAACGAGTTGGCGTACTCGACCTCGGTGAGGGCGAGGCCGGGCAGCCACGCCATCGTCCGGAACAGGTTGCTGGGAATGCCCCAGTCCCGGATCGATCTGTCGAGCTCGGTCCGGACCCGGGCCTCGGTCCGCCCGGCGGGCAGCACGGGCACCCGGGGGCCGGGGGCGGCGGGCGGGATCAGATCGGACATGGGGGTCACGCTCCTTGTCGGCTCCAAGTGGGGACGCGTCGGCTGTCGGCCGGGCGGGGTCGGGGTGCAGGGGGGGCAGGTGAGGGCGGTCGGTCGAGGGGCGCGGTCGGGCCAGGTCAGCCGAACGGGGTCAGCCGAACGGGGTCAGGCGGCCGTAGCGGTCCGCCCAGTGGCCGGCGAGGCCCGGGAAGCGGTCCAGCACCTCCCGTACGGCCTCTCCGGAACGGGGCTTCATCTCCTGCGGGAGCCACAGGTGGCCGCCCTGCTCCGGCGGGACCAGTCCGCGGACCAGGCTCCGGACGATCACCCGGTCGCGCCGGGAGTCCTCGCCCTCGCCCTCGGGCCGGTGCGGGTTCTGGGCCACGGCCGAGGCGGCGCCCCGGGTGGAGATCTGGTCGACCTCCGGGACCAGCCGCCAGAGCTGCTGGGCCTGGTGACTGGTGACGGAACCCGCGAGGTTGGCCTCGATGCCCCGGTGGTGGCAGTAGGCGACGAAGAACCGGATGTCGTCGAGGCTGAGGATGCCCCGCCGCCGCAGACCGGTCGTCTCGTCCACGTCCAGGGAGTTGAAGTCGACCATGTCCGGGCTGCGTTCGGTGGCGACGAGACCGACCCGGGCGACCTTCAGCAGCACGCTGGTGTCGAGCATCATCGCGCCCGCGCCGGCCCGTACGGTCGCGTCGACCATCCGGGCGATCGCCTCGCGGTCGGTGCGACGGGCGGAGGGGTCGCCCGTGATGCCGTAACGGGCGTGCGGGAACAGCTCGTTGAGGGCGACCGTGGTGTGCCGGGTGCCCTCGGGCAGGACACCATGGTCGATCAGCGACTCCAGGTCCACCTGACCGGGGTCGGTGAACAGCAGCCTGCCGTCCTCGTCCCGCAGCGTCCCCGCCACATATCCGGTGAGGTCGAATCCGTGTTCGGTGCCGGGCGCGCAGGGGTGGAACTCGCGCAGGCCCACCAGGGCCCGGCGGATCGCGTCCACCGAGCGGCGCTCCTCCCACAGATCGAGGTCCTGGGCGAACAGCACCGACATCACCTGGGTGTGCGAGAAGCCCTCGGTGCGCCGCAGGGTCTGCACGCACTCGCGCAGCACCTCGGTGAGCAGGCCGGTCTCCATGCCGTCCAGGCCCACCTTCACGATGCCGCAGGGGTGCACCCGGGTCCCCATGGACACCGCCACCCCGAGCGCGGCCTGCGAGGCCTTGCCGGCGATCTCGTACGCGGACTTCTGGATCGCCGCCCCGGTGCCGGAACGGTCGAAGAGCAGCTGGTCCTCGCCGATGTTGGTGGAGAGCTGGACCTCCAGATCGCGCCGGAAGCCGAGGACCGCGTCGCTGACCGCCATGATCTGCTGCGGCTTGATATTGCCGAGGGCGCTGCGCGGATCCTCGCTGTCGATGATTCTGCCGCCCCCGAGCACGGCCTCGCGCGCCTCTTGCGGATTGAAGACACTGACGAGCAGTTTGCGGTTCATCGTCCGGTCATCGGTCATGAGAAACCCCGGTATCGGATTGCCGGTACAGGTGCGTGCGCACCATACGGACTCGCACTGATATGCCATTTCCGGCCCATGGGTCGTCCCGTGGGGCAGGCGGTTCATTCGCCGTCCGCGGTGGCCATTCGAATGTCGCAGTACGGGGCGCGCCGTGTCCAATAGATTCGTTGATAACCTCTCGGCATGGATGTGGATCTGCGCTTGCTGCGATCATTCGTCGCGGTCGCGGAAGAACTTCACTTCACCCGCGCGGCGCAGCGCCTGCACATTACGCAGCCCGCGCTTTCCAAACAGATCGAACAGCTGGAGCGAAGCCTTCGGCTGCCGTTGCTGAAGCGGTCCAGCCGTTCCGTGACCCTGACGGCCGCGGGCCGCGCGCTGCTGCCCGGGGTGCGCCGGATCCTCGCCGACTGGCAGGGCGTGGTCGGCGCGGCCCAGGAGGCGGCGGCCACGGAGGAGCGGACGCTGCGGGTCGGGTTCATCGCCAACGCGGCCAGCGAACTCACCCCCCGGATCCTCGCGACCTTCGGCATGATCCGCCCGGACTGGCGGGTCGTGATGACCCAGGCACCGTGGATCGACCCCACCGCCGGGCTGGCGGGCGGTGACGTGGATGTGGCGCTGGTGCGGCTGCCGCTGCCGCACGGGCCGTCGAGCATCCGTACGCGGGTGCTGCTGACCGAGGACCGCTGGGTGCTGATGGCGGCCGGGCATCCGCTGGCCGGGCAGGACGTCGTGCGCTTCGAACAGCTGCTGGACGAGCCGTTCGTCGCCGTGCCGGTGGAGTCCGGTGTCTGGCGCGACTTCTGGCTGGCGCTCGACCACCGGGACGGCCATCCCGTGGTCATCGGGGCGGAGGTGAACAGCACGGACGAGTGGATGGAGGCCATCGCCAACAACTTCGGGGTCTGTCTGACGGGCGCCTCGACCGCGCGGTTCTATCCCCGCCCCGGTGTCGTCTGCCGCCCGATCGACAAGATCACGCCCACCGAGGTCGCCGTGGCCTGGCGCGCGGCCGACAACCGCCAGGTGGTGGCCGACTTCGTCACGGCCTGCTCGGAGACGGTGGCGGGGGCGGAGCAGAGCGGGGAGCAGGGTGGGGAGCAGGGTGGGGAGTCCGGGTCCGGTGGCGAGCCGGGCGCGGGGGGCGCAGAGGTCGGAAGGTGACCGAGCGGTCGCCGAGCGGTCGCCGAGTGGTGGCTGAGCGGTGGCGGAGCGGTGGCGGAGCTGACTTCGGCGGTGAATCCGGAATGCGCCGGTCCGTCGAATCGGCTCTCGAATTCACCGGCTGAATCGCGCGGTGAATCCCCGGGGTGAATCACCCGGCGAACCCTCTTCCGGGAAACGTGCGGAATGGTTTCTCCTTGGTCGGCGCCGACTCGACGGCAAACATTCCATCCCGGCATGAACGAATCTATTGGACGCTGTCGGTTCGACGTTGCGAGCATTCGGAGGGAAGGACCAGCCACCCGGCCGGGCTACCGGACCACCGGGCCCATGGTCTCCGGCCGCCACATCGCTGAAGGGTATTCACCGTGGTGAATCTCCGCGCGGCCATTGTCGGCTGCGGACGTAGCGCTTCCGCCGCCCATGCCTCCGCCCATGCCGCCGACCCCCGCGTGCACCTGGCCGCCGTGGTCGACCCCGACCACGGCCGGGCCCGTGCCCTGGCCCGCCGGTTCGGGGTACGCGAGGTCTTCGCCTCCCTGGAGGAGATGCTCGCCACGACGGACGTGGACCTCGTCAGCGTCTGCGTCCCGCCCCCTCTGTCCGCCCCGCTCACCAGGACCGCGCTCCGGGCCGGCTGCCATGTGCTGTGCGAGCCGCCCGTAGCCGCCGGTTCGGCGGACCTGGCCCGGATGGCGGAGATCGCCAAGGCCGAACACCGCGTCCTGACCCACGCCTTCCCCTACCGTCACCTCACCGAGACCCGCACCGCCCGCGGCATCGTCGACGCGGGTGAGATCGGCGAGATCCACGAGGTCCAACTCGTGGCACGGGGGTGTGGTGAGGTGGTGGGCGGGGAGTGGTGCGCCGATCGGGACCGGGGGCTCCGCGACGAGCGGGCCGAGGACGACGTCCGCGCCCGGTCCCGGAGCGCCGACGGCCTCCGTGAGCCGTCCGCCGCCGACGTGCACCCCCGCCGTCAGACCCCCGGCGGCTGTGGCCCCCTCACCGACATCGGCATCCACCTGCTCGACCTGGCCATGTGGATCACCGGCTTCCCCGAACCCGTCGAAACGCTCTGGACCACTCCTGACCGGCCCCTCGGCCGAGGGGAGACGGCGGGGCGGGAGGGCGTTCGCGCCGAGGCCCAGGCGGCGCGGGCGCCAGGGCGGCCGGGGCGCCCCGAGGAGGGCACCGCCGCCGCGGACGCCAGGGCCGCCCGAGCCGTGGCGCACGCGGCCACCGGCCTCACCGCCGCCGACGGCAGGGGCCCGCTCGGGGACAGGGGCACCGCCCTCATCCGCTGCCGCGACGGCATGTCCCTGAGCCTCACCACGTCCCACGCCGCCTCGCACCTCCCCGCCTCGCACCACACCCCTTCGTACCCCGGCGCGCACGCCCCCTTGTACGCCACCCCGTACGCCACCTCGTACGCCACCTCGTACGCCACCCCGTACGCCGCCGATCCGCCCGACGCGGAGGCCGTCCGGGTGCGGCTGGTCGGTGATCGGGGAGCGCTGGAGATCTTCCCGCTGCTGCTGTCCCACGCGAACCGGCCCGCCCCGCGCCACACCCGCCCGCCCCTGCCCGGCAACCCCTGGGACCTCCAACTCGCCCGCCGCAGGCAGATCGCCGCGTTCGTCGACGCCTGCCTCGGCCGAGGCCCCGCGCCCGTCACCACCGCCGAGGCCCTGCACGTCCAGGAGGTCGTCGACCGGCTGCGCCACGCGTCCCACGGCACCCCCGCGCCGGGAGAACCGGACGCACGGAGCCGGTCACGCGTCCCCGGACCGGCGGACCCGCACGACGCCGACGCCCCCACCACCGTCCACAACCCCGTCCAGGAGGCGAGCCGTGCCTGAGACCAACCTCGCGCTCCTCGGCGGTGACCCGGTGGTCGCCGAACCCCCCAGCTGGCCGCAGCGCGGACCGCTGGAGGCCCGCATGCTGCGCGAAGTCCTCGACGACGGCCAGTGGTCGCTGCACGGCGGCACCCGCTGCACCCGCTTCGAGTCCCGCTTCGCCGCGCTCCAGGGCCTCGGCCGCGTCCTGACCGTCAGCAACGGCACCACCGCCCTGCAACTCGCCTGCGAGGCCCTCGGCCTGGGCCCCGGCGACGAGGTCATCGTCCCCGGCCTCACCCGCCCGGGTACGGCCGGAGCGGTCCTGGACGCGAACGCCGTACCCGTCCTCGTCGACGTGGACCCCGACACCTGGTGCCTGGACCCGGCCGCCGTGGAGGCCGCCGTGACGGAGCGGACGCGCGCGGTCGTCGCCGTCCACCTCTACGGGACCATGCCCGACCTCATGGCCCTGGCCGCCCTCGCCGCCCGATACGGCCTCGCCCTGATCGAGGACTGCGCCCACGCGCCCGGCGCGCGCTGGGAGCGGTACGGCGCCGGCTCGGTCGGCACCCTGTCCTGCTTCAGCTTCGGGATGAGCAGCACGCTCACCGCCGGTGAGGGCGGCTGCGTGGCCACCGCCGACCCCCTGCTCGCGGGCCGTCTGTCCGGCCTCCGCGACCGAGGACGCCCACCGGCGGGCTCACCGTCCGGCTGGCGGCCCCTCCAGGGCGGCAACCACCGGATGACCGAGTGGCAGGCGGCGATCCTGCTCGCCCAGTGCGAACGGTTCGCGGAACAACGCGAACGACGGGAGACGGTCACCCGCCGCTGGCGCGAGGCGGCGCTCGCCTCCGGCTTCCTGCGCCCCGCCCGCCTGCTCCCCGAGGTCGAACGACCACCCGGACAGGCCCTCGCCCTGTCGTACGTCCCCGACACGGACCTCCTGCGCGACCTCCCCGTGGCGATCGTCCGAGCCGCCCTCGCCGCCGAACTCCGCGTCCCCGTCGACGCCTGCTACCGCCCCCTCGACACCTCGCCCGCCTATCTCCCGCACAGCAAGCCCCGGCACCGTCTCTCCCAGGAGTACTGGGAGGCCATCGACCCCGGCCGGGCCCGACTCCCGCACTGCGCCCGCCTGTACGACTCCTCCGTGGTCCTCCCGCACACCGCGATGCTCCGCCCCGGCGCCGAGGACCACTTCCCCCAGGCACTGGACCGACTGGCCTGCCACGCCGACCAACTGCGCGACCGGGCCGCCGCCGACCGCCGCAAGGCGGCAGCGTGACATCCGTCCCCGACATCGACCACGGCCACGCTCACCGCCCGCCGTACGAACTACTCATCTCGTCGTACAACGCCTTGGCCTTGTCGCCCAACCGAGGTCCCGCGAGCCAGGTGCCGTCGGCCGGGCCGATCGACGTGTTCGACACGAGCAGGGGCTCCGTACCGACCATGCGGAACCAGCCGCCGCCGGACGAACCACCGGTCATGGTGCAGCCGATGCGGTACATCGTCGGCAGGGACGGATCGAGCGAGAACCGCCCCGGCCTGTCGACGCACCGGAACATGGCCAGCCCGTCGTACGGCGGCGCGGCCGGATACCCCCAGGCACCCATCGCCCCGGCCTCGGCCGCGGACGGCGCGGAGAAGTCCACGTCCAGGGCCGCCCCGACCGTCTCCTCCAGGGACCCGTCGCCCGACTCGGGCCGCACACGCAGCAGCGCGTAGTCGTACGGGGCACCCGCGCCGCCCGTCCACTCGCCGACATCGATGCCGTGCTCCCGGAGCCGGTCGGCGAGGACGTCGGGAATCCCGTCACCGTCGCTGTCGGAGGTGCGGGACGCGGCGGAACCGGCCTTGTCGCCCGCGCCTCCGTCCTCCGCCGAGTCACAGGCCGCCGCCGTCAGCGCCAGCGCCGCCACGACTCCGGTGACGGCGAGCAGCCGTAGCCGCCGATGCCGTCGGTGCGGCTGAGGTCGTCGATGCCGCCGATGTGAGAAACGCATGGTTCTCGACCCCCGTCGGAACTATCCGTGTGTCACGCCCACTATGGGGGCGCGCCGGGGGATCGGCGGAGGGCGCGCGACCGACCAATTCCGCGCGCCCTCCCGGCCGTCACCGCGTGCGCGGCGTCACCGCGACGCGAACTTGTCGCTCACCGCCTGGTACACACCCTCGGCCTCCTTGCCCAGCCGAGGCCCGGCCAGCCAGCCGGCGCTCACCGGACCGATGGAGGTGTTCGACACCAGCGTGGGCTGACCGTCCGAACCGGTCGCCACCCAGCCACCACCGGACGAACCGCCGGTCATGGTGCAGCCGATGCGGTACATCGTCGGGTCGGCCTCCACGAGCGAGAGCCGCCCCGGCTTGTCCGTGCACTGGTACATCGTCTCGCCGTCGTACGGAGCCCCGGCCGGGTAGCCGGTCGCCGTGATGCTGCGCACCTGCGGCACGGCGGGCGCGTCGAAGTCCACCGGCAGCGCCGAACCGACCGTCTCCTCCAGCGACTTGCCCCCGCTGCCCTCCTCCGGCGTCACATGGATCACCGCGAAGTCGTACGGCGCCCCGTCACCACCGGTCTGACCGCCCTGCTCGATCCACTGGTCCGAGGTCTGCGCCCAGTCCCCCCACCAGACCCCGTACGGAGCGACCTGCTCCTTGGTGGCCGTCTTCACCTCCGACGCCGACAACCCGCTGTCGTTGTACGAGGGCACGAAGGCGATGTTGCGGTACCAGCCGCCCGACTTGCCGGCGTGCACACAGTGCCCGGCCGTCCACACCATGTTGGACTTGCCGGGGTTGGCCGGGTCCTGGACCACGGTCGCCGAGCAGACCATGGTGCCCTCGGGCGCGTCGAAGAACACCTTGCCAGCCTCGGCCGCGTTGGCGTGGTACTTCGCGGGCACCGCCTCCGCGTCCACGGACTGCGGCGTCGGGTCGGTCACGCCCTGGTCACCGGTGAGGTCGCTCTCGTCGACCTCCTTCTCCGGCTCCTCGGCGTCCCGCATCCGGTCCGGGTCCCACAGGTCCTCGATGATCGGGTTGACGTAGTCCTCGGCCTCGCGCAGCCAGTCGTCCTTGTCCCAGTTCTTCCAGGCCCCGCCCCGCCACTTGTCGAGGTCGATGCCGTGTTCCTTGAGCTTGTCCTTGATGTCGTCCGGGATCCGGATCTTGCCGTCGCCCGCGCTGCCACTGTCCTGCGCGGAAGCCGACGCGTCGGCGCCCGCCGTGGTGTCGCCCGAGCCACACGCGGTGGCGGTCAGCGACAGCACCGTGGCAAGGCCGACCGCGGCCACGACGGGGGAGGTTCCGCGGCGCGCGCTCCTCCCACGACGAGCGGCGAAGAGCGATCGTATGGGTCGCATGGTCTGGACTCCCCCTGGGGCGTAAGAGAACTTCTGTGCTGCCGAAGCGGATCGCGCACGGCTCCTCCGCGCGCCCACCGCCCCCTTGTACGTAGCCGACACGGCATTCGCGCGGCTCGGTACCTCTGCTTCTTCGTACGTAGGCGTCGTACGCGCGGCTCGGTGAGGATCCGCCGAGCCGCGTCCCTACGGAACGGCACCACACACTATGCGGTCGTTGTGGGGGACATCCGAGGGAACGGCAACGGTTCCGTCACGGCAAGGATCTTCGCCTCACCCGCTTCCCCGTGCGAGTCACGTCGTTGGTACGTGCGGGGGACCCGCCGGTGTTCGGTGACCCCTGCCAACTCGCCTCTGAACAGCGGTCTGAACAGCGGGAGGAAGTGCAGTCGTGGCGGTGACCGAGTCTGCGGTGGCGCCGGTGGGGCGTGAGCCCGAGCGGGCGGATGCGGGACACGAGGGGATCCTGCGGCGGCAGGCCGCCCGCGAGTCGGCGGCACGCACCTACGCGCGCGCCCTCCCGATCGTGCCCGTACGCGCGCGAGGGCTGACCGTCGAGGGCGCCGACGGCCGTCGCTACCTCGACTGTCTGTCCGGCGCCGGCACCCTCGCCCTCGGCCACAACCACCCGGTCGTCCTCGAAGCGATCCGAAAGGTCCTCGACTCGGGCGCCCCCCTGCACGTCCTCGACCTGGCCACCCCCGTCAAGGACGCCTTCACCACCGAACTGTTCCGCACCCTTCCCCCGGGGCTCGCGGACCGCGCCCGCGTCCAGTTCTGCGGGCCCGCCGGCACCGACGCGGTCGAGGCCGCCTTCAAGCTGGTCCGGGCGGCGACCGGACGCACCGGGATGCTCGCCTTCACCGGCGCCTACCACGGCATGACCGCCGGTGCCCTCGAAGCCTCCGGGGGCGCCTACGACGTACGGGTGGCACGTCTGCCGTATCCGCAGGACTACCGCTGTCCCTTCGGTATCGGAGGTGAACGCGGCGCCGAACTCGCCGCCCGCTGGACCGAGTCCGTCCTCGACGACGCCAAATCCGGCGTACCGCTGCCCGCCGGCATGATCCTCGAACCCGTCCAGGGCGAGGGCGGCGTCGTGCCCGCCCCCGACGGCTGGCTGCGTCGTATGCGCGAGATCACCGCCGCGCGCTCGATCCCGCTGATCGCCGACGAGGTCCAGACGGGCGTGGGCCGCACCGGCCGGTTCTGGGCCGTCGAACACAGCGGTGTCGTCCCCGATGTGATGGTCATGTCCAAGGCCATCGGCGGCAGCCTCCCGCTGGCCGTCGTGGTCTACCGCGACGACCTCGACGTCTGGCAGCCCGGCGCCCACGCGGGCACCTTCCGAGGCAACCAGCTCGCCATGGCCGCCGGCACCGCCACCCTCGCCCACGTCCGTGAGAACGGCCTCGCCGAACGCGCCGAGACCCTGGGCGCCCGTATCCTCGCCCGACTCCGCGTCCTCACCGAGCACTTCGCCTGCGTCGGTGACGTACGGGGGCGGGGGCTGATGATCGGCATCGAGATGGTCAGCCCGGACGCGCCCCCTCCCATCGACGCCACCGGCCCGCGGCCACCCGCCCCCTCCCTCGCCAACGCCGTCCAGCGCGAGTGCCTCCGCCGCGGTCTGATCGTCGAACTCGGGGGCCGTCACGCCGGTGTCGTCCGTCTCCTCCCACCCCTGACCATCACCGACGAGCAGACCGACGCCGTACTCGACCGTCTGACGGACGCGATCGCCGCGGTGGCGTCCGCCGCCGAGACACGGGGCCCGGTGGCCCGGATGCCCGAGCGCGCCGCAGACCCGGGACGCCTGCCCGGGGGATGACCGCCGGGCCCTCCGAGCAGCCGCGCCCGCCCTCCCGCACGAGCGACCCCAGGAACCGCCTTGACGCCGCCCTCCGCCCCCGAGGCCCGCACCCACGATCACGACACGGTCCCCGGCCGACCAGACCGGCCCCCGCACCCCGACCTGCCGGTCCCCCGCCAAGCCCAGCCCGCTCACCTCCCGACCGAGCCGACCCCCGACGATGCCCAGGCCACCGAGGCTTCGCCCGGCCCCGCCGTCGACGCCCTGCACCACCCCGACCCGCACAGGGCGGCGCAGGCGGCGGCGGTCGAGAACCTGTTGCGCTGCTGGGTACGCGAACACGACCTCGGCGCCCCCCACGACGGCGTCCTGCGCGTCCCGCTCCCCACGGCCGGCACGACACTCCTCGCCCCGGTGCTCCACTGGTCCCCGACCGGCTGGCACCGCTTCGGCCCGCCGCATCTCGCCGGCACCCGCGCGACCGCACCCCCTGTCGACGCGGCCACGGTGGCGTCCCTGCTGGCCGAGGAGGTGGCCGCCCGATCCACGCACGGGCCGGGCACCCCGTCGGACCACCGCGACCTGGTCGACAGGGTCGCCGACTCCGCCCGTCGTGTCGCCGTGTTCATCGCCGAGCGCCGGGCCGATCCCACCGATCATCCGGACCGCTTCCTCGCCGCCGAGCAGGCCCTCATCCTCGGCCATCCCCTGCACCCCACCCCGAAGAGCAGAGAAGGGCTGTCCGAGGCCGAGGCACGGCTCTACTCACCGGAGTCGCGCGGCTCCTTCCCCCTCCATTGGATGGCGGTCGCCCCCTCCGTCCTGTCGACCGACTCGGCCTGGACCGAACGCGGTCGCCCCGTCCCCGCCCCACAGCTGACCGCACGCCTGGCCGGCCCCCGTCTCCCGCTGCCGGAGGGGTACGCCGCCCTGCCGCTGCACCCCTGGCAGTTCCGCGAGGTCCGCCACCGCCCGGCCGTCGCCGCACTGCTCGACGCGGGTCTGCTCCGCGATCTGGGTCCGCACGGCGCCCCCTGGCACCCCACCTCCTCCGTCCGCACCGTTCACCGCACCGGCGCCCCCGCGATGCTGAAGCTCTCGCTGGGCCTGCGCATCACCAACTCCCGCCGTGAGAACCTCCGCAAGGAACTCCACCGGGGCGTGGAGGTCCACCGCCTGCTGCGCACCGGGCTGACCGAGCAGTGGCAGGCGGCCCATCCCGGGTTCGACATCGTCCGCGACCCGGCCTGGCTGGCGGTCACCGCACCGGACGGCGCCGAGCTGCCCGGCCTGGACGTGGTGATCCGGCACAACCCGTTCGGCCCGGCGGACGACGCGTGCTGTGTCGCGGGACTCGTGTCACCGAGGCCGTACACCCGTGCCCCTCTCCGGCAGGGCCGCGAGACCGCTCCCGGCGACCTCCTCGGCCTCACCACGCGGTCGCGCCTCGCCGACATCGTCACCCGCCTCGCCGAGCGCACCGGCCGCCCCCGGGGCACCGTCGCCGTCGAGTGGTTCCTGCGCTATCTGGAGCAGGTCGTGCGGCCCGTGCTGTGGCTGGACGGCGAGGCGGGGATCGCCCTGGAGGCGCACCAGCAGAACACCCTCGTCCTGCTGGACCCCGAGGGCTGGCCCATCGGCGGCCGGTACCGCGACAACCAGGGCTACTACTTCCGTGAGTCCCGCCGCGCGGATCTCTCGGCCCGGCTGCCCGGCATCGGCGAGCACAGCGACACGTTCGTCCCCGACGAGGTCACCGACGAGCGGTTCGCCTACTACCTGGGCGTCAACAACGTCCTCGGCCTCATCGGCGCCTTCGGCTCCCAGCGCCTCGGCGACGAACGGCTCCTCCTGGCAGCCTTCCGCCGCTTCCTCACGGGTGTCGCCACCGGCCCCGCCCGGCTGCGCGGCACCCTGCCGGCCCGGCTGCTCGACTCACCCGTCCTGCGCTGCAAGGCCAACCTCCTGACCCGTCTCCACGGCCTCGACGAACTCGTCGGCCCGGTCGCCACCCAGTCCGTCTACGTCAGCGTCACCAACCCCCTTCAGCTCCGAGGAACATGACCCACCCGATCTCCTGAGAGGAGCGTCGCCGTGCCTCCCACCGACGCGAGCACCCCGGCGAGCACCGACACCGCCTCGGCCCCGACGAGCAACGAGGACACGCTCGAACTGCGCCTGCCCGACGACCTCCTCGCGTTCCTGTCCGAGGACGGCGACACACGCGGTGGCCGGACCGAGGCCGAACAGGAGGCACTCTCGGCCAAGGGCGAGCTGCTCGACCACCTCGCCGACTGGGGGCCGGTCGTCACTCCGGCGGGCACCCTGCGCCTCGTTCCCGTCCGCCTCGAACGAGAGCTGCCGCTGATCTCCCGCTGGATGAACGACGCGGCGGTGGCCTCCTCCTGGAAGCTCGCCGGCCCCGAGGACGTGACCGCGCACCACCTCCGGGCGCAGCTCGACGGAGACGGCCGCAGCGTGCCCTGCCTCGGACTGCTGAACGGCGCCCCCATGAGCTACTGGGAGATCTACCGGGCGGACCTCGACCCCGTCGCCCGCCACTACCCCGCCCGCCCGCACGACACCGGAATCCACCTCCTCATCGGACCCGTGGCCGATCGTGGACGGGGTCTCGGCTCCGTCCTGCTGCGTGCCGTCGCCGATCTCGTCCTCGACAGAAGACCGTCGTGCGCCCGCGTGATCGCGGAACCCGACCTTCGCAACTTCCCCTCCGTCGCCGCGTTCCTGAGCGCGGGCTTCCGGTTCTCGTCGGAGGTCGACCTGCCCGACAAACGGGCCGCCCTCATGATCCGGGACCGGCTACTGCGCGATCTGATGTAGAGAGAAGAACCGGTCTTGATCCCGTCCCTCACGCCCCACGCCTCCGCCTCGATCACCCGGTTGTCAGTGGTGACCCGTAGGGTGGTCGCGCTATGACGAAGCCCTCACTCCACGAACTCCTGCACGCCGCCGTCACCGCTGTCGGCGGTATGGAGCGCCCCGGCCAGGTGACCATGGCCGAAGCCGTCGCGGAGGCGATCGACGACGGCTCCCATCTGCTGGTCCAGGCCGGCACCGGCACCGGAAAGTCGCTCGGCTACCTGGTGCCCGCCCTCGCCCAGGGAGAGCGCGTCGTCGTGGCGACGGCGACCCTGGCACTGCAGCGCCAGCTCGTGGAGCGGGACCTGCCGAGAACGGTCGACGCGCTGCATCCGCTGCTGCGCCGCCGCCCCCAGTTCGCGATGCTCAAGGGCCGGTCGAACTACCTGTGCCTGCACCGCCTGAACGAAGGCGTGCCGCAGGACGAGGAGGAGGGCCTCTTCGACCAGTTCGAGGCCGCCGCGCCCTCCAGCAAGCTGGGCCAGGACCTGCTGCGGCTGCGGGACTGGTCGCAGGAGACCGAGACCGGCGACCGGGACGACCTCACCCCGGGTGTGTCCGACCGTGCCTGGGCGCAGATCTCCGTGTCGTCCCGGGAGTGCCTGGGCGCCACCAAGTGCGCGTACGGCGCCGAGTGCTTCGCCGAGATGGCCCGGGAGCGGGCCAAGCTCTCCGAGGTCGTCGTCACCAATCACGCGCTGCTCGCGATCGACGCCATCGAGGGCGCTCCGGTGCTCCCGCAGCACGAGGTGCTGATCGTGGACGAGGCGCACGAACTCGTCTCACGGGTGACCGGCGTGGCGACCGGCGAGCTGACCCCCGGCCAGGTCGACCGCGCCGTGAAGCGGGCGGCGAAGCTCGTCGACGAGAAGGTCGCCGACCAGCTCCAGACCGCCGCCGAGGGGTTCGAACGGGTCATGGAGCTGGCCCTGCCGGGCCGCCTGGAGGAGGTCCCCGAGGACCTGGCGTACGTCCTCATGGCGCTGCGCGACGCCGCCCGTACGGTGATCTCGGCGATCGGCAGCACCCGCGACAAGTCCGTCCAGGACGAGGACGCCGTCCGCAAGCAGGCGCTGGCGGCGGTGGAGAGCGTGCACGACGTGGCGGAGCGGATCAGCAACGGATCCGAGTGGGACGTCGTCTGGTACGAACGCCACGACCGCTTCGGTGCTTCGCTGCGCGTCGCCCCCATGTCCGTGTCCGGTCTCCTCCGGGAGAAGCTCTTCACGGACCGCTCCGTCACCCTGACCTCGGCCACGCTCAAGCTGGGCGGCGACTTCAACGGCGTGGGCGCGTCACTGGGCCTGGCACCGGAGGGCGCCCAGGGGGACGACCTTCCGCAGTGGAAGGGCGTGGACGTCGGATCGCCGTTCGACTACCCGAGGCAGGGCATCCTCTATGTCGCCAAGCATCTGTCGCGCCCCGCGCGCGACGGCGACCGGGCGGACATGCTCGACGAGCTCACGGAGCTGATCCAGGCGGCAGGCGGCCGGACGCTCGGTCTGTTCTCGTCGATGCGGGCCGCCCAGCTGGCGGCGGAGGAACTGCGCGTCCGCATCCCCGAGTACCCGATCCTGCTCCAGGGCGAGGAGACGCTCGGTGAGCTGATCAAGGGCTTCGCGGCCGACCCGAGGACCTGCCTGTTCGGCACCCTGTCGCTCTGGCAGGGCGTGGACGTGCCCGGGACGAGCTGTCAGCTGGTCGTCATGGACAAGATCCCGTTCCCGCGCCCCGACGACCCCTTGATGAGCGCCCGCCAGAAGGCCGTCGAGGAGGCGGGCGGCAATGGCTTCATGGCCGTCGCCGCCACCCACGCGGCCCTGCTGATGGCCCAGGGCGCCGGCCGCCTCGTACGGGCGCAGGGGGACCGTGGTGTGGTCGCCGTACTGGATCAGCGGCTGGCGACCGCGCGATACGGCAGCTATCTGAAGGCGTCACTGCCCGACTTCTGGTACACGACGGACAGGAACCAGGTCCGTAGGTCGCTCGCCGCGATCGACAGCGCGGCGAAGGACAGAGAAGCGGCGGCGGACAGCGAGGCGAAGAACGACGGCGAAGCGAAGAAGGACAGCGAAGTGGAGAAGGCCGGGGCATGACGAACGGCCTCAGGGCCCGCGGCGGGATTCCGCCACGGGCCCTGGACAGGCCGGGGCCCCGGAACCGGCGCAGTGGATTCCGGGGCCCGGATCAGGGGCGGGGACGGCACGGGCGACCGTCCGCCGCTGGTGTCAGACGCGGCGCAGCACGGCCACCACCTTGCCGAGGATGGTCGCGTCGTCACCCGGGATGGGCTCGTAGGCGGCATTGTGCGGGAGCAGCCAGACATGGCCGTCCTCGCGCTTGAAACGCTTGACCGTGGCCTCGCCGTCCAGCATCGCGGCCACGATGTCGCCGTTCTCGGCGACCGGTTGACGGCGGACCGTCACCCAGTCCCCGTCGCAGATCGCGGCCTCGATCATCGAGTCACCCACGACCTTCAGGACGAAGAGCTCGCCGTCACCCACCAGTTGGCGGGGGAGCGGGAACACGTCCTCGACGGACTCCTCGGCCAGGATCGGGCCACCGGCGGCGATCCGGCCGACGAGCGGCACATACGACGCGGCCGGCTTGCCCGCCGTGTCCGTGGGCTGCGCCGAGGACTGGTCGGAACCGCGGACCTCGTACGCACGAGGGCGATGCGGGTCGCGGCGCAGGAAGCCCTTGCGCTCCAGTGCCATCAGCTGGTGTGCCACGGAAGACGTGCTGGACAGGCCGACCGCCTGGCCGATCTCCCGCATCGACGGCGGGTATCCCCGCCGCTGCACCGAGTCCCTGATCACCTCGATGACCCGGCGCTGGCGATCGGTGAGCCCGGAGCTGTCCGCCCTGATGCCTGGAGGTCGGCCGGGCAGGGCTCGCTTGGGCCCTTCATGGTTCGTGGCTTCGTTCATCGCATGCACCGGCTCGAGTCGGCTCTGGGAGCGGTCCTGGGCAGTGATGGTGGCACTGTCAGCGGTGGTGGTCACGTCGGCCCCTCTCGATGGTCTCCCGTGCAGCACAACGGTAGTTGCTTTCGAAAGGTTGCGCCAAACACACGTTCGAGTGAAAAACCGTGGATTACCTGACGTGACCATGTGTCTGGGTGTAGGGCTCGCGGCTCCGGCGGACAAAAGCGCCGATTGCTGTACTCTTCACCGCCGGGACGAAGGGCCTTGTGGGCCCGGGACGCCGCGTGGGCCAGTCTGCCACCCGGTGCTCCGCCGGTCGGTGACTGACCCCTTCTCCCTTGGTGTCCCACCGTATCCGCGTCCGCTACGCGACGGTAGGGATGCGCTCCGCGACGGTGCCTCCGTCTGTCACATGCCGATACGTGGGCGACACGCGCTCTGCGGGTGGATTTACGTGCCAAGCCCTACATCTAGTGCTTGGATTGCCGCAACGGCCCAGAAGTTGTGGTCCCCCCGGTCCTGGGGCTCTTGGTCATCCCCTATGCTTGGGGCTGCTTCCGCGGGGCCCGAGTGGCCCGTGGGGGCTATCGAGTCGTGCTGTGAGGAGGGTTGGAGTTATGCACTGTCCCTTCTGCAGGCACCCCGACAGCCGCGTCGTCGACAGTCGTACGACGGACGACGGCACGTCGATCCGCAGGCGCCGCCAGTGTCCCGACTGCTCCCGTCGTTTCACGACGGTGGAGACGTGCTCGCTGATGGTGGTCAAGAGGTCCGGCGTGACCGAGCCCTTCAGCCGTACCAAGGTCATCAACGGCGTCCGCAAGGCATGCCAGGGGAGGCCTGTCACCGAGGACGCGCTCGCCCAGCTCGGCCAACGGGTCGAGGAGGCGGTGCGCGCCACCGGAAGCGCCGAACTGACCACCCATGACGTGGGTCTGGCCATACTCGGCCCGCTGCGGGAACTCGACCTCGTCGCCTACCTGCGATTCGCCTCGGTATACCGGGCGTTCGACTCGCTGGACGACTTCGAGGCCGCCATCGCGGAACTCAGGGAAGAGCAGGAGAAGCGCCCCGACGCGAACGACGACGACGTCGAGATCGCGGTCGCGGAGCGCCCGGAGAGCGACCGCGGGTCCGGAGGGACTGTCCAGGTCCCCGTGCCCGCCAACGCCGCCGACTGACGGCGGGCCGCAACCCCGGACCGTGGGGTCCGGACGATCGGCGGCGATCCAGACCTGTCGCGAAGGGCTGTGTCAGCCAGGTCGCGGCACAAGACAGAAACACCGTGTCATGGGAACAACGTGGCACTTCAGGGCGTTTTCGCCCGTACAGGGAGGCGGCATGACAGAGACGGCGAGCGGTCCGGCACGGAGTTCCCGCGCCAAGGGCACCAAGGCGAGCAAGGGGCTGCGTATCGAGCGCATCCACACCACCCCCGGCGTGCACCCGTACGACGAGGTGGTCTGGGAGCGGCGTGACGTCGTCATGACCAACTGGCGCGACGGTTCGGTCAACTTCGAGCAGCGCGGCGTCGAGTTCCCCGACTTCTGGTCGGTGAACGCGGTCAACATCGTCACCAGCAAGTACTTCCGCGGTGCCGTGGGCACCCCCCAGCGCGAGACCGGCCTCAGGCAGCTGATCGACCGCATCGTGAAGACGTACACGAAGGCCGGCGAGGACAACAGGTACTTCGCCTCGCCCGCCGATGCCGAGATCTTCGAGCACGAACTGGCGTACGCCCTCCTGCACCAGGTCTTCAGCTTCAACAGCCCCGTCTGGTTCAACGTGGGCACCCCGCAGCCCCAGCAGGTCTCCGCCTGCTTCATCCTGGCCGTCGACGACTCCATGGAGTCGATCCTCGACTGGTACAAGGAAGAGGGCATGATCTTCAAGGGCGGCTCCGGCGCCGGCCTGAACCTCTCCCGCATCCGCTCCTCCAAGGAACTGCTCTCCTCCGGTGGCAACGCCTCCGGTCCGGTCTCCTTCATGCGCGGTGCCGACGCCTCCGCGGGGACGATCAAGTCGGGCGGCGCCACCCGCCGCGCGGCCAAGATGGTCGTCCTGGACGTGGACCACCCGGACGTCGAGGACTTCATCGCCACCAAGGTGAAGGAGGAGGAGAAGATCCGAGCCCTGCGCGACGCGGGCTTCGACATGGACCTGGGCGGCGACGACATCACGTCCGTCCAGTACCAGAACGCCAACAACTCGGTCCGCGTGAACGACGAGTTCATGACGGCCGTGGAGAACGGCACCGAGTTCGGCCTCCGCGCCCGCATGACCGGCGAGATCATCGAGAAGGTCGACGCCAAGGCGCTGTTCCGCAAGCTCGCCGAGGCCGCGTGGGCCTGTGCCGACCCGGGCATCCAGTACGACGGTGTCATCAACAACTGGCACACCTGTCCCGAGTCCGGCCGCATCACCGCGTCCAACCCGTGCAGCGAGTACATGCACCTGGACAACACGTCCTGCAACCTCGCCTCGCTGAACCTGATGAAGTTCCTCAAGGACGACGGCCTGGGCCACCAGTCCTTCGAGGTCGAGCGCTTCGCCAAGGTCGTCGAGCTGGTCATCACCGCGATGGACATCTCCATCTGCTTCGCCGACTTCCCGACCCAGAAGATCGGCGAGAACACCCGCGCCTTCCGCCAGCTCGGCATCGGCTACGCCAACCTCGGCGCCCTGCTGATGGCGACCGGCCACGCGTACGACTCCGTGGGCGGGCGCGCCCTCGCCGGTGCCATCACCTCCCTGATGACCGGCACGGCGTACAAGCGTTCGGCCGAACTGGCCTCGGTCGTCGGCCCGTACGACGGCTACGCCCGCAACGCCGACGCCCACAACCGCGTCATGAAGCAGCACTCCGACGCCAACGGCACGGCCGTCCGCGTGGACGACCTGGACACCCCGGTGTGGGCCGCGGCCACCGAGGCCTGGCAGGACGTGCTGCGCCTCGGCGAGAAGAACGGCTTCCGCAACTCGCAGGCCTCCGTGCTGGCCCCGACCGGCACGATCGGTCTGGCCATGTCCTGCGACACCACCGGTGTCGAACCGGACCTGGCGCTGGTCAAGTTCAAGAAGCTGGTCGGCGGCGGCTCGATGCAGATCGTCAACGGCACGGTCCCGCAGGCCCTGCGCCGCCTGGGCTACCAGGAGGAGCAGATCGAGGCGATCGTCGCCCACATCGCCGACAACGGCAATGTGATCGACGCCCCGAGCCTCAAGCCCGAGCACTACGAGGTCTTCGACTGCGCCATGGGCGAGCGCGCCATCTCCCCGATGGGCCACGTCCGTATGATGGCCGCGATCCAGCCGTGGATCTCCGGCGCCATCTCCAAGACGGTCAACATGCCGGAGACGGCGACCGTCGAGGAGGTCGAGGAGATCTACTTCGAGGCCTGGAAGCTCGGCGTCAAGGCGCTCGCGATCTACCGCGACAACTGCAAGGTCGGCCAGCCGCTCTCCGCCAAGACCAAGGAGACGGAGAAGGCGGAGATCACCGAGAAGGCCGAGGAGACGATCCGGGCCACGGTCGAGAAGGTCATCGAGTACCGACCGGTCCGCAAGCGCCTCCCGAAGGGCCGTCCCGGCATCACGACGTCCTTCACCGTCGGCGGCGCCGAAGGCTACATGATCGCCAACTCCTACCCGGACGACGGCCTGGGCGAGGTCTTCCTGAAGATGTCCAAGCAGGGTTCGACCCTGGCGGGCATGATGGACGCTTTCTCGATCGCCGTCTCGGTGGGTCTGCAGTACGGCGTGCCGTTGGAGACGTACGTCTCGAAGTTCACCAACATGCGCTTCGAGCCGGCCGGTATGACGGACGACCCGGACGTGCGGATGGCGGCGTCGATCGTCGACTACATCTTCCGCCGCCTGGCGCTGGACTTCCTGCCCTTCGAGACCCGCTCCGCGCTCGGCATCCACTCCGCCGACGAGCGTCAGCGGCACCTGGAGACCGGTTCGTACGAGCCGATCCTCGACGACGTGGAGGTCGACGTCGAGGGCCTGTCCCAGTCGGCGCCGCGCCAGTCGCTGAAGGCCGTCTCCGCGCCGAAGGCCGACGAGGAGGGCGCCAAGCCCGCCCCGCAGCAGGCTCACACCAGCGCCGAGCTGGTGGAGATGCAGCTGGGTATCCAGGCCGACGCCCCGCTCTGCTTCTCCTGCGGTACGAAGATGCAGCGCGCCGGCTCCTGCTACATCTGCGAGGGCTGCGGCTCGACGAGCGGCTGCAGCTGATCTGAGCGCCCCCGGGCGCCGGTCGGCGGGATCGGGCGGTGGAGCCGAAGTCGGGCTCCACCGCCCTTCGCTGTGCGCCGGGGGGTGGGTCAGGACCGGGGCGGGGCGCCCATGACGCGGGCGAAGGCGGCCGGGTCCTCGTCGTAGCCGGTGATGCCGGGGTGGAAGGTCCACTCGCCCGTGTCGTCCCGGAGGAACTCGGCGACGGTCGCGGCGGTGGAGCCGAGGACACCGCCGAAGTCGTCCTCCGCCAGGACGGTGTAGCCCTCACGGATGCGCAGGCCCGGCTTGTGGACGTTGACGAACGTCCGCGTCCCGGAACCCTGCTGTATGGCGACACCGATGACGACCCGCCCGTACCGGCTGTCGAGACGGTCGAGTTCGACGGCCATCATCTCGTCCCAGCCGAGGCCCTGGCCGGTCTTGCTGTCGCGGTTGAGGGTGATGGTGCCGTCGGGCGAGCGGCTGTCGAAGTGCACGACATAGGCGGGGCCGCCGCTCGGATCGGCCGCCGGGTAGGTCGCCGCGACGATGTCGAGATCCGTCGGCGGCTGTCCGGCGGGGCTCGGGTCCCACTTCACCGACACCTCGACCTTGCGGATGCCCTTGTTGAGGCCGTTCAACAGAACTCTCCTCCCCGTTCTCCTGTGCGTGCGGGCCGAACTGCCTGGCGGTCCAGGCCAGTTGTCCATCCTCGCATGCGCGCGCCGCCGCTCGCCCGGGTGCAACCGGCCGGAGAGTGACCGCCGCCACGTTCCGTGGCCTTACCATGGCGCGGTGCTGGTCAAGTGGATTCGCTGCACCGTGGTGGACCGCCGCGGTTTCGAGCGGGGGCAGCGAAAATGGGCGGGGCTACTGGGGGAACCGGGATTTCGTGGACAGGGCGGGGGTTGGAGCCGGGGGCGGGCGGGTGTGGCGCACATCTTCTCCTTCTGGGAGAGCCGTGCCTTCTACGACTCCTTCATGGCGCGCTCCCACGACCGGCTCGCCGCCTCGCAGTCGGGCACGTTCAAGGACATGCAGGTCAAGCTCTTCGACCACCGCTTCGATGTGAAGACCGGCTTCGAGCCGCGCTTCACGGACACCGATCTCGTACGGGTGGCGCACTGTCGCGTCCACGAGGAGCGCGCCGAACACTTCGCGCTCATGCAGGAGAAGGTCTGGAACCCCGCGATGGCCGGATCCCCGGGCATGCTGCGGGGACTGTTCGGTGAGGCACCGGGCCATGAGTTCATGATCCTCTCCATGTGGCATTCGGCCGCCGAGCACGGCAAGTACCGCGTCGAACGCATCGAGCGCCTCGCGCTGCGGGCGCAGATCGAGGCGGACATCGCCGCCATGACGGGCGACATCGTGGAACTGGAGCCGAGCTGGACGGTGTGAGATCCGAACCCGGGTCGGTTCGGATCTCCAACCCTCCCGAGTGATGTGCGGGACTTGTGTGACCTACGCCGTATGACGCCCGGACGAGTGCTCGATCGGCCGTCGTCCCCTTTAGGGTCTTGGCATGGCACGACCACGGCGCATCATCCTTGTCCGACACGGCGAGTCAACGGGCAATGTTGATGACACCGTGTACGAGCGTGAACCCGACCACGCCCTCGCGCTCACCGATCTCGGCTGGCGGCAGGCGGAGAGGACCGGCAGACGCGTCCGTGACGTTCTCGGTCATGAGCGCGTCAGCGTCTATGTCTCCCCGTACCGCCGCACGCACGAGACGTTCCAGGCGTTCCGGCTGGACCCCGAACAGGTGCGTGTGCGCGAGGAGCCCCGACTGCGCGAGCAGGACTGGGGCAACTGGCAGGACCCGGACGACGTACGGCTCCAGAAGGCCTACCGGGACGCGTACGGGCACTTCTTCTACCGCTTCGCGCAGGGCGAGTCCGGCGCCGATGTGTACGACCGGGTCGGCGGGTTCCTGGAGAGCCTGTTCCGCAGTTTCGAGGATCCCGACCACCCGCCGAACGTCCTGCTGGTCACCCATGGGCTCGCCATGCGGCTGTTCTGTATGCGCTGGTTCCACTGGACCGTGGCGGAGTTCGAGTCGCTGTCGAACCCCGGGAACGCGGAGATGCGGATGCTCGTTCTCGGGGAGGACGGCAAGTACACCCTCGACCGGCCGTTCGACCGCTGGCGCGACCCGGAATCGTACGGGGCCACCGGATAGAGTGGCATGGCGATGACCGCTGACCCCTCTTCCGATTCCGACGGCCGCCTGGAGCGCGCCCTGTCCAGTCTGCGCGGCCTCGCGGTGGGAGACGCGCTGGGCTCGCAGTACTTCGTGCCCGTGAACTACCCGCTGCTGAAGCGCCGCGAGACCCCGTCCGGCCCCTGGCAGTGGACCGACGACACCGAGATGGCCTGCTCGGTCGTGGCCGTCCTCGCGGCCCACCACCGCGTCGACCAGGACGCGCTCGCCCGCTCCTTCGCCGTGCACCACGACTTCGACCGGGGCTACGGCCCGGCGGTCAACCGTCTGCTCCGGCTCGTCCGCGAGGGCGGCGACTGGCGCGAGCTGGCGTCCGCGCTCTTCAACGGCCAGGGCTCCTGGGGCAACGGCGCGGCCATGCGGATCGCCCCGCTCGGCGCCTGGTACGCGGACGACCCCGAGCAGGCGACCCACCAGGCGGAGATCTCGGCCTACCCCACGCACCAGCACCGCGAGGCCGTCGTCGGCGCCATGGCCGTCGCCGCCGCCGCGGCGCTGGCGGCCGACCCGGCCGGGCCGCCGAGCCCCGGGGCGCTGCTCGACGGCGTCGTCGCGCTCGTCCCGAAGAGCGCCGTCGGCGCGGGTCTGCGGCGTGCCCGGGACATGCTCGACTACGCCGACGCGGACACCGTCGCCGCCGTCCTGGGCTGCGGACGGCGCACCACCGCGCACGACACCGTGCCGTTCGCGCTCTGGTCGGCGGCCCGCGCCCTCGGTGACTACGAGCGGGGCTTCTGGACGACGGCCCAGGTGGGCGGTGACGTCGACACGACCTGCGCCATCGTGGGCGGAGTGGTCGCCTCCGGGAAGACCGGGACGCCTCCCGAGGCCTGGGTGGAGCGGACCGAGGCGTTCCCGGGCTGGCTCCAGGTGGGATAGCCGGTCGAAGGGAGCCCGCGTTCCCAGACCCACCGGCCCCAATCGTCCCCACTGTCACAGGAGTGCCACAGTGCGCTCCTTGGTCGGCCATGGGCGCTCCTCCGCGGCGTACCCTGTCCGCCACGCCGCCTGTTGATCATGACGGGACGCGGCGACGAGACACCGGCCCCGTGCCTTCTGCCGCAGCCACGCGCTGCGTACGGTGGGCGGGGAGGGCCGGTCGGGGAGGGGGTCCCATGTCCGAGACACCAGCTGCGCCCGCCACGCCGGAGCCCGAAGGCCCGGCACCCAGGGCACGCGCCACGACCGACGCGAGCCCTTCCGGGCCGACGGCGCCCAAGGACGCCGCACCGGACCGGAAACCGGCTGGGCTCGCACCGATACCCATACCGGCGCCGCCGCCCCCGCCGCCCAAGCTGATCGACTTCCGTCCTGACGATCCCGCGCCCATCCGCACCGCGACCCTGTGGGCCGCCCTGGCCGCCGGCATCCTCAGCATGGTGCTGCTGGGCGAGGGGCTGGCGGTCAACGGTCTCGTCGTCGCCGTGCCCGCCACACTCGCCGTGTATTTCGCCGGTCGGCGTGCGGGCCGCCGCCCCCGCTCGTGGGCGCTGGTCTGGGGCCTAGGCGGGCTGGCCCTGCTGATCGTGCCCGCGCTGCACGCCGCCGAGTGGCCCACCTTCTTCGCCGTCGTCGCCGCCCTCGCGGCGGGCTCGCTCGCCCTGCACGGCGGTCGCAGCTGGCCCGCCGTACTGCTCGGCCCGATCGGCGTTCTCACCTCACTGGTCACCGGCCCGGCCTGGGCCTGGCAGGGGCTCCGCGAACGGGTGGGCGGCGACCGCGGCCGGCTGGTGCCCGTGCTGAGGGCGCTGGTCGTCGCCACGGTCCTGCTCGTCGTCTTCGGCACGCTGTTCGCCGGCGCCGACGCGGCCTTCGCGGATCTGCTCGGCGCCCTGGTGCCCGACGTCTCCGTCTCCGACGGGCCCTGGCGGATCCTGCTGTTCGCGCTGGGCCTGTTCGGGACCCTCGCCGCGGCACGTACGGCGGCGGCGCCCGCCCGCTGGGACCGCGTCCAGGTGCCCGCCGGACGCGCCCGGGGCCGCGTCGAATGGGCGCTGCCCCTGGTCGGGCTCGTCGCCCTCTTCGCCGTCTTCAACGCGGTGCAGCTCGCCGTGCTCTTCGGCGGCTACGACGCCGTCCTCAAGGAGACCGGTCAGACGTACGCCCAGTACGCGCGCCAGGGGTTCTGGCAGCTGCTCATGGCCACACTGCTGACCCTGCTGGTCATCGTCCTCGCCCTGCGCTGGGCACCGCGCACTCGATCGAGTGACCGGACGCTCGTACGCGGTGTGCTGGGAACCCTGTGCGCCCTGGCCCTCGTTGTCGTGGCGTCCGCCGTGCGACGTATGGACATGTATGTGGAGGCCTATGGGCTGACGCGGCTGAGGATCTCGGTGCTGGCCATGGAGCTCTGGCTCGGCCTGGTCATCGTGCTCATCATCGCCGCCGGGGTGTGGGGCGCCCGCTGGCTGCCGCGTGCCGTGGCGGCCAGTGCGGTCGCCGGTGTGCTGGTGTTCGGGCTCGCGTCGCCGGACGCGCTGATCGCCGAGCGCAATGTCGAGCGGTACGAGACGACGGGCCGCTTCGACCTGCCCTACGCGCGAGGGCTGTCCGCCGACGCCGTGCCCGCCCTGGACCGGCTGGAGGAGCCCATGCGGTCGTGCGTGCTGTGGGACATCAAGGAGGGACTGGACGAGGGGGGTCGCCTTCCCTGGTACGCCACGAGCTGGGGCGAGGCCGAGGCCAGGCGGATCCTGGACGCGCGTCCGCCGGTGGTGGGAGCGGACGGCCCGGCCTGCGGTGAGCTGGGGCCCGAGTACTACCGCTGAGAGGCCGTCGCGCGGGCCGGGGCGGCGGTGCCCGGCCGGGGCCGCGCGCGCCAGGACCACGCCCGGTCGTCGGTTCCGTGGGCGTGGTCCGGCTGTCCGCACCCGCTCGCGTGGCCGTCCCGTCAGCCCCCGGCGGTGGGGCCGGCCGTGCCGGAGAGGGCCTCCAGATCGCTCTTGCGGACCCTGATCACCACCACGGCGGTGGCCAGGGCGAGCACGGCCATCGCGACGGCCGGTATGAAGGCCGTCGAGATGCCCTGGGAGAGCACTTCGTGACTCCAGGGGGCCGGCAGCTGCCGGGTCTTGGCGAACTCCGCCTTCTGTTCGTCCGTCGCCTGCGCCATGAACAGCCCCACCTGCTTCTCCGCCTCGTCACGGCTGGCCGTGCCGAAGACCGTGGTGAGGATGGACAGACCGAGCGACCCGCCCACCTGCTGGGTGACGTTGAGCAGACCGGACGCCGCGCCCGCCTCGTGCGGGGCGACCCCCGAGACCGCGGTCAGCGTGAGGGTCACGAAGTTCAGCCCCATGCCGAAGCCGAACATCACCATCGGGCCGAGCACCCCGCCGACGTAGGAACTGTCGGGGCTGATGAAGGTCTGCCAGGTCAGGCCCAGTACGACGAGCGTCGAGCCGACCACCATGAACGGCTTGGGCCCGAGCACCGGCAGGAACCGCTGCGACAGACCGGCACCCGTGACGATCGCGACGGTCACCGGCAGGAAGGCCAGGCCGGCCTCGATCGGTGTGTACCGCAGCACGTTCTGCACGAACAGCACGATGAAGAAGAACATCCCGAACATCGCCGCGGCGAGGCTCAGCATGATCACATAGGTGCCCGAGCGATTGCGGTCGGTGAACATCCGCAGTGGGGTGATGGGTTCCCTGGCGCGCCGCTCGACGAGGCCGAACGTCAGCAGCAGGACGACCGCCGCCGAGAAGGAACCGATGGTCAGGCTGTCGCGCCAGCCCTCCTCCGCCGCGCGGATGAACCCGTAGACCAGCGCGGCCATGCCGGCCGTGGAGGTGAGCGCGCCCGCGATGTCGAACCGTCCCGGGTGGCGCTCGGACTCGCTGATGTACATCGGGGTGAGGACGGCGATCAGCACACCGATGGGCACGTTGACGAACAGCACCCAGCGCCAGTCGAGCCACTCGGTGAGCATCCCGCCCGCGAGCAGCCCGATGGCGCCACCCCCCGCGGAGACCGCGGCGAAGACACCGAACGCCCGGTTCCGCGCGGGCCCTTCGGGGAACGTCGTGGTGATGAGCGCCAGCGAGGTCGGCGACGCGATCGCCCCGCCCACGCCCTGGAGGGCGCGTGCCGCCAGCAGCTGCCAGGGCTCCTGGGCGAGTCCGCCGAGCAGCGAGGCGAGGGTGAAGACGAGAATTCCGGTCATGAACACACGGCGGCGGCCCAGGATGTCACCGGCCCTGCCGCCGAGGAGCAGCAGTCCGCCGAAGGTCAGCGTGTACGCGCTGACCACCCATGTCAGGTCGGTGGTGCTGAATTTGAGCGCGTCTTGAATGTGCGGGAGGGCGATGTTCACAATCGTCGCGTCGAGTACCACCATGAGTTGGCAGGCCGCGATGACGGTGAGCGCGATGCCGGGGCGCCCCTCCCGGCGGGCGGCTCCCGGCTTCTGATCCTGGATCAACGGAGAGGTTGTCACTATAGGTCCCCCACAAGTGCCTTAGTGAACGCTTGCGTTCACTGACGCGTCAACGGTAGTGAGTCCCCCTTAGTGAACGCAAGCGTTCATTGAAGCCATCGCCGTGGTGCGCGTCGCCCGTCCGCTTCCGCTTCTCGTATCCCCGCCCCTCGGCTCAACGGAGAAACACAGATGGTCACTTCGCGCTGGACGGCCGCTCCCGATCGGACGGCCTCCCCACGCCGGCGCGGCGCCGTGCTCGAGCGCGCGATCCTCGACGCCGCGCTCGAACAGCTCAGCACGGTCGGCTGGAGCGGTCTCACCATGGAGGGGGTCGCCGCGGGCGCCCAGACGGGCAAGGCGGCGGTCTATCGTCGCTGGCCCTCCAAGGAGGACCTCGTGGCCGACGCGCTCAAGGCCGGGCTGCCGCGCTTCGATCGGGTGCCGGACCTCGGAAACGTGCGCGAGGATCTGCTGGAGCTGTGCCGGCAGGCGCGCGAGGCGATGTTCTCGCGACCCGGGTTCGCACTGCGCTCCGTGATTCACGAATGCGACACCATTCAGGCCGAGCGCTTCCATGCCGTGATCATCGGGGGCGTCGTGGAGCCCACGGTCAAGCTTCTGCGAGAGGTGGTCGAGCGCGGAATCAGCCGGGGAGAGGTCCGGTCCGACGCGGCCAACGGCTATGTCTTCGACGCGATTCCGGCCATGATGATGTACCGCTCGAAGATGTGCGGGAGCGAATGGGAAGAGCGGGACATCGAGGAGATGATCGACCAGTTGATGGTGCCGCTGCTCCGTCGGCGAGGCGTCTGAACCGGGTCGGCGAGGGAGCTGAGGTTGCCCCGGGAAACCTGGGTGTCCGGCGGGGGCGCGGGCGGCGTAGGCTAAGGGCGCCATGCCGTACGAACCACCTACTCACGCCGTCGAGCGCTCACTCCGCGCCACGACCGGGGCCAAGGTCATCGCCGGTGTCGACGAGGTGGGGCGCGGAGCGTGGGCCGGTCCCGTCACCGTCTGCGCGGCGGTCACCGGACTGCGCCGACCCCCCGAGGGCCTCACCGACTCCAAGCTCCTGACGATCAAGCGACGCGAGTCGCTCTCCGAGGAGCTGCTGAAGTGGGTGACGTCCCACGCCCTCGGCCACGCCTCTCCGGAGGAGATCGACGACCTGGGCATGACGGCCGCGCTGCGGCTGGCCGCGGTACGGGCCCTGGAGGCGCTCCCGATACGGCCCGACGCGGTCATCCTCGACGGCAAGCACGACTACCTGGGGTCACCCTGGCGGGTCCGTACGGTGATCAAGGGCGATCAGTCCTGTGTCGCCGTGGCGGCCGCCTCCGTGATCGCCAAGGTTCAGCGCGACAAAATGATGGCCGAACTGGGTGTCGACCATGCAGACTTCGGTTTCGCGGCCAACGCCGGGTACCCGTCGCCTGTCCACAAGGCCGCGCTGGCGGATCGGGGCCCCACCCCGTACCACCGCTTGTCGTGGGCGTATCTTGATGCGCTGCCCCAGTGGCGGCACCTCAAGAAGGCCCGCAACGGGGCGGACGGAAACGTTCCGGAGATCGAGGGTCAGCTCGGCTTCGATTTCTGACGGATTCGTTCGTGCCCATGTGCCACCCGCCGACGCGAGTCGCACCGGCGTTTGATAAAAATCAGCTCATGCCTCTCATTCCCGAGGAGCCTCAGATTCACGAGAGTGCCCAGGGCCCGCGTGCCACTCCGGCCAGCGGCCGGGTCGCGCCGACCCCCCGTCCCGTACCCGGTCCCCGTCCCGCGGCTCCGCCGCGGCCCGGTCGTCCGGGTCCTGCCCGGCCGGTGCCGGCCCAGCGCGCGGCGCACGCCGCGGTCAAGCCCGGCCCGTCCGCTCCTGCCGCCACCCCGCAGATCCAGTTGATCCCGGCCTCGGTCGAGGGCGCGCTGGACGCCGCAGAGGAAGCCGTCGACCTGCTGCTGGAGTCGGGCCGTGCCCCCGGTGACGTGCTGGTGATCACCACCGGCCAGTCGCATCCGTGGGCCGACCACGAACTCTCCTTCGGCGAGGCGGCCTACTGGGCGCAGCACGACGCGGGCGACGACGTCTTCTACGCCGATGCCTCGGCCACCGACCGGGCCGCGCCGCGTCCCGTGGTCGTGGTCGCCGTCAACGGTGGAACCGACGCCGTCACCGCACAGTCGCTGCCCAAGGCCCTCGGCCGGGCCCGGACC
Source organism: Streptomyces phaeolivaceus (assembly GCF_009184865.1). Taxonomy (NCBI): domain Bacteria; kingdom Bacillati; phylum Actinomycetota; class Actinomycetes; order Kitasatosporales; family Streptomycetaceae; genus Streptomyces; species Streptomyces phaeolivaceus. The sequence continues at coordinate 7,973,863 of NZ_CP045096.1, forward strand.
CTGCTGATCGTGTGCGGCGACCCGCAGACGATCAACTCGGTGCTGGGCGCCGGAGTCTGAGCGACTGCGGACCTCGCCCCGGTCGGCCTGTCAGGGCTCACCGGGGAGCCGTCCGTGCCCGGAGAACGGCTCAGGGCGTTCAGGGCGCGATGACGGCCACACCCCGCCAGGGGGCGCTTCGGCGTGCCTGCGGGGTGTTTCGGCATGCCTGGGGCATGCCATGTGACCGCATCCCACGAAGCCGCCTCCACGAGGCGGCCCGCTGAGCGCACCCTCCGCATTCCGGGGCGAAGGCGGTGCTGGGGCCCGGTGCTCGCCGCACCCCCGCCCGTGGGATCGAGCGTGGGTGCGGGCCGGTTCTCCGTGGTCGCTGCGGCGGCCGAGAGCGGCTCAGCGTGCCGCGGCGCGGCGCAGTACCTCCGAGGCGACGCCCCCGGTGCGTGGCATGGGCGGCGGGGCCATGGCCGTGGCGAAGGGCTCGGCCGGTGAGTCCGCGTGGGGGCGACGGCCGCCACGGCCCTCGCCGAGGACCTGCCAGCCGTCACGGGTCAGCGTGATGTACGCCCCGCAGCGCAGCCCGTGCAGGGTGCAGGCGTCCCGCAGCCCCCACATCCACGCCCCGTCCTCCTCCGTCCAACGCGCGTCGCCGTCACGGCAGTAGAGCAGCACGGCGGTCCGCACCGGAGTGCGCCGGCGCAGGTCGTGCGGGATGACCCGCCGCAGCTGGGCGAGGAGCGCGTTGCGGAACATCCAGCCGTCGGCCGGGGCCGGACGCCGGATGAACGAGGCGCTCGCCCTCAACCGCTCGTCCGGATCCAGGACGGCGATGACCGCCGTCGCGGGCCGGGGCTGATGCCGTGCGTGCAGCCCGCTGACGACCTCCCGGGGATTGCGCAGCAGCGGAATCCCGGCGGCGGCCCATTCCGCGGGCTCGAGCATCCGGTTGGCGGAAGCGGCGGACAGGTCGGCAGACGTCGACACGGAGGCCGCCGAGGACGGAGCGAATCCGAAGGTCACGATCCTCCCTTCGGCTACGCGCCCACTGCGGGCGGGGGTCGGACTTGGGGGAGCGCACGCCGCAGCAGGAGCCCTACCGATTCACGGGAGGCCGTGCGGGGAGCGGACCCCAATTCTTCCTGGCGAACTTGGTTGCGGCAACGAGCAATTGGGGCCACTGACAGTTTTGTGGTGATTCAATGCTTATATCCCTGCACAGAGAACTCGTCGGCACCGTCCGGGCGCCACCGTGCCCGCGTCCGGTCGGTCGGCCGGTCACGCCCGGACGGCGAGAACGAGCGGCAACACCCCTTGCGCACCCGCGCGCCGGAGCACGCGCGCGGCGACCGCGAGTGTCCAGCCGGTCTCGGTGGCGTCGTCGACCAGGAGCACGGGCCCGCCCGCCTCCTGGAGGGCGACGGCCAGCTCGGGCGGCACGGTCAGCGCCCCGTCGAGCGCCTTGAGCCGTTGCGCGCTGTTGCTACGGGTGACCTGGGAGACCGCGCCGGTGTACGCCACCGAGCCGAGCAGGGGCAGTCGGCCGACCTCGGCGATCCGCGTCGCCAGAGAACCGATCAACCGCGGCCGGGAACGGGACGCCATGGTGACCACACCCACCGGGCGGGGTTGGGCGTCGGCCTGCCCGGAGGCCCAACCGCCGGGCCCCTTCGCCCAGTCGGCCAGCACGGCCACCACGGCCTTCGCCACATCGTCCGGAACCGGTCCGTCGGGGGCCTGGGGAGCGAGCATCGGCCGCAGCCGATTGCCCCAGCCGATGTCCGACAGCCGGCCCAACGCCCGCCCCGGAGTGGCCTGCTCACCGGCCGGAATACGTCCCTTCAGGTTGACCCCGACCGCCGGCAGCCCCGTCGGCCACATCTTGCGGGGCTCGACCTCGACACCCGCGCGCCCCAGCTCACCGCGCGCCGCGTCCAGCGCCGCCGGGGAGACGGAGTCCGTGAACCTGGGTTTCGCGCAGGTGTCGCAGCGCCCGCACGGGACGGCCTCCTCGTCGTCCAACTGCCGTCGCAGGAACTCCATGCGGCAACCCGGCGTCGCCACGTAGTCCCGCATGGCCTGCTGCTCCGTGGCGCGCTGCTTGGCGACCCAGGCGTACCGCTCGGTGTCGTAGATCCAGGGCACGCCGGTGGAGAGCCAGCCGCCCTGGACACGGCGGACCGCACCGTCCACGTCGAGCACCTTCAGCATCGTCTCCAGCCGGGAGCGGCGCAGCTCCACCAGTGGTTCGAGGGCGGGCAGCGACAGCGGTCGCTCCGCGTGCGCGAGGACGTCGAGGGTGCGGCGCACCTGCTCCTCCGGAGGGAAGGCGACCGAGGCGAAGTACTCCCAGATCGCCTGGTCCTCCTTGCCGGGCAGGAGCAGCACCTCGGCGTGCTCGACACCACGGCCCGCGCGACCCACCTGCTGGTAGTAGGCGATGGGGGAGGACGGCGAGCCCAGGTGGACCACGAAGCCCAGGTCGGGCTTGTCGAAGCCCATGCCCAGGGCGGAGGTGGCGACCAGCGCCTTGACCCGGTTGGCGAGGAGGTCCTCCTCGGCCTGCTGCCGGTCCGCGTTCTCCGTCTTGCCCGTGTACGACGTCACGGTGTGCCCGCACTGGCGGAGGAACGCGGTGACCTCCTCGGCGGCGGCCACGGTGAGTGTGTAGATGATGCCGGAGCCCGGCAGCTCGCCCAGGTGGTCGGCGAGCCAGGCCATCCGATGGGCGGCGTCCGGCAGTTCGAGCACTCCGAGGCTGAGGCTCTCCCGGTCCAGGGGTCCCCGCAGCACCAGCGCGTCCGTGCCGCCGCCGGTGCCCAACTGCTCGGCGACGTCGGCCGTCACGCGCGCGTTGGCCGTCGCGGTGGTGGCGAGCACGGGGACGCCGGGCGGGAGGTCGGCCAACATGGTGCGCAGCCGGCGGTAGTCGGGGCGGAAGTCGTGGCCCCAGTCCGAGATGCAGTGCGCCTCGTCGACCACGAGCAGACCGGTCGCCGCCGCCAGCTCGGGCAGGACCTGGTCGCGGAAGTCCGGGTTGTTGAGCCGCTCGGGGCTGACCAGGAGCACATCGACCGTGCCCGCGGCGACCTCCTGGCGGATCGTGTCCCACTCCTCCGTGTTCGAGGAGTTGATGGTCCGGGCGTGGATGCCGGCGCGGGCCGCCGCCTCGACCTGGTTGCGCATGAGGGCGAGGAGCGGGGAGACGATGACGGTGGGGCCCGCGCCCCGCTCGCGCAGCAGCGCGGTCGCGACGAAGTACACCGCGGACTTGCCCCAGCCCGTGCGCTGCACCACCAGGGCTCTGCGCTTGTCCGCGACCAGCGCCTCGATGGCGTGCCACTGGTCCTCGCGCAGTCGCGCGGCGCCCGCCGCGGCACCGACGAGGCGGGCGAGCACGGCATCGGCGGCCGTACGCAGATCTTGGCGGTCCGTGGTGGGCAGGTCTTCGTCGCTCATGGCCCCATGCAACCCGATGCCTCGGACATCGCGCGAACGAGCGGGGCGAACTGTGGACAGTTTCTGACGTGATCATGGTCGGACTTATCCACAGGCCAAAGCGGAATTTCAAGATCCGCGAGATGGTCGCCGCATGACGAATCACAGCGAAGCCGCCGGGACCCCCGGCAACAGTGACATCAGCGGGCGGAACGGATTCCGGGGACACGGAGAGCCCTCCGCCTATCTGAGGCACGGAGCGCCCACCACACCCGACGGGGAACCGCAGGTCACCCTCCGCACCCCGGCCGAACTCGCCGACGCCCTGCCCTACCTGCTCGGTTACCACCCCGAGGACAGCATCGTCCTCGTCGCCCTGCACGACCGGGACGCACGCGGCCGATTCGGCGGGCGGGCACGGCTCGGCATCCCGGCCCAGACGGACGACTGGCCGTCCGTGGCCCAGCAACTGGCCCAAGGTCTGGTGACCGGAAGTGAGCGGCGGGGCGCCAAACCGGAGAGCATGGTCGCCTTCCTCTGTCAGGACCCGGCGAGCGGCGAGTCGCCACGCGACGTCATGGAACGCCTGCGGCCACTCGCCCAACTGCTCCGCAGGGCCTGCGGCAGCCTGGACGTGCCGGTGGTGGAGGCCCTGTGCATCTCCGACGGCCGCTTCTGGTCCTACTGCTGTCCGGGCAACGGCTGCTGTTCGGCCGACGGAGAGGCGATGGGGCTGCCGGGCACCTCCGTGCTGGCCGCCGCCGCGACCTACGCCGGGCTTCAGGTCCGGGGCACGCTGAAGCAACTGCGGGCAAGGCTCCTGCCCTGGGAGACCGCCGCCGCGCTGCGGCAGGAGGCCGCCCTCGACGCGGCGCAGTCCGCCCTCGTCCCGAAGATCCTCGACGCGGAGAGCCGCGCGGAAGTGGCCGAGGAGACCCTGACCGTGGCCCGACGCGTCATCCGGCGCCTGGCCGACACCCCCACCGTGTCCGACCCGCTGGACGCGGACCTCCGCGACGACGAACTCGTCGGGCACGACGACGCGGCAGCCCTGATCCTCGGACTCCAGGACCGCGCCACCCGCGACCGCGCCGCCGAGTGGATGGAGGGCGACGAGGCCGGGCCGGCCCTCCGCCTCTGGCGCGCCCTCGCCCGTCGCTGCGTCGGCCCCTACGGCGAGCATGCCGCCGCCCCGCTCACGCTGGCGGGCTGGGTCGCCTGGTCCTCCGGCGACGAACTGGAGGCCCGCGAAGCCCTGGCCATGGCCCTCGCTGCAGACCCCGACTACCTCTTCGCCCGCCTCCTCCACCAGGCCTGCAACGAAGGCCTCGACCCCGAGTCCATTCGCCGCTGCCTGCGCGCCGAGCGCAGGGGACGCGAGGGGACGACCGCTGTTGAGGGGACGGCCGCTGAGGGGACGGCTGCTGCGGGGGCCGCCACAGAGACCGAGGGGGCCGCCGCCGAGGGGACCGCCGACGTGAAGACCCCTTGTGACAGGTCGCCGGGTGAGCAGCCGGCCTCGGAACAGGCCTGTGCCGCCCCGGGATCCCGCCGCCGACGCAGGCCGCGCTCCGAAAGCAGCCCCGAGGTCCGCGCCACCCGGCGATCACCTGCCACCGCGCGCTCCCGGCGCCCGCGTTCCGCCGACGGCCCACCCGCCGGCCGACGGCCGAGGAGCACGGCGGACGGCCCGAGCGGTAGGGCGGACGGCGCCGACGGTAGGGCGAAGGTCCGCCGCGGTGGTGGCGGCCAGTCCGCGGAGGGGGAGACGTGACCGCACAGGTCCGGTTCGGACCCCGCACACGCGTGCTGTTCTGGATCGGGTTCTGGCTCAGCCTGCTGGTGCCGATCGGTCGGCGGGCCCGCTGCGGACCCCACCCGCCCGAGTCCGCTGTCGCCCGCCATTTCCCGGCCGTCCCGGGCACGGCACGACGCCGTCGATCACTCGGCTTCCTCGGCTTCCTCGGCTTCCCGGGGCGGAGGCGTGACCCGGAGCGGAGCCGTTCCGTTCACCTGAGTGGCGGTATGCGAGACCCCGCCTCGCCGCCCACGCACCCCGTCCCTCTCCGGCTCCCCACCTGGTGCCGAGCGCACCCCACGCGCGCCGAAGACAGAAGAAGCCGCCCCATGCCCCTGCCCTCCACGCCCGACACCCACGACGACATCCCGTCCTTCCGCAGGTCCGTCCCGCGCCCGGCTCGCGCCCGTGACGACGACACCCGCGCTCCACTGGCGGACATCCGCAGCCAGGCGACCCGTCCCACCGGATCACGCCTGGGCGGCCCGATCGGCCGGGCGCCTTCCGCCGGCGCAACGACCGGCGCTCAGGGCCTCCCGCACCCACCCACGGGAGGCCCCGCGACCCCCCAGGCACCGACCTCCGCCACACGCCGTCCCACCGAACTGCCACCGGCCCACACCACGTTGATCTGTGTAGCCCTGCCGGGCCTCGCGATCTCGACGGACCAGGGCCAGCTGAACGGCAGCGGACTGGAGGGCTTCTACCGCGCCGGACGGCGGATGCTCTCCCGCTGCCAGGTACGGGTGGCCGGTAGGGAACCGCTCGCCGTGCAGGCGCGCATGGTCACGGCCGACCGCGCCCGGTTCATCGCCACGCTGTGCGTCTCCGCCGACGCCGGGCCGGACCCGGACGTCATGGTGGAGCGCACACGGTACGCGGACGGCACCGAGCGGATCACCCTGCACAGCACCGCCCCGCGCCCCCTGCGCCTGCCCGTCGAGGTGTCCCTCGGCACGGACCTCGCGGAACTGGGCGCCGTGGCCTCCGGCAGCGCCGGCCCGGAACTGCCCGCGAGCGTGCACGACTCCGGCCTCCGCTGGTCCTGCGCGAACGGGCACTCCACGGTGACCGCGCACCCCCCGCCCGCCGACGCCCTGGCCTCCGCGGGGCTGCTGCGCTGGGAGTTGGAGCTCCCGCCCGGCGGCACCCGAAGTGTGGAGCTGCGGGTACGACCGGACGGCGCCGGGCCCATCAGACCGGTCGGGCGGGGCGCCACCAGCCCCCTCGCCCAGGCCGGGGTCGCGGGCGACGACCCGGTGGCAGCGGCCCTGCTGCACACCTGTCTGCAGGACCTGGAGGCCCTGCTGCTGCGCGACCCGAAGAACCCGTCCGACACTCACCTCGCGGCGGGCGCGCCCTGGCGCTGCGGCATGGCTCCGGCCGATGCGCTGGTCGCGGCCCGGATGACACTGCCCCTCGGCACCCGCCTCGCCGCAGGCACCCTGCGCACCCTCGCCCGCACCCAACTCGGGGGCAGGGAAAGGCAGTCCGGCATGATCCCGGGCCCCCGACGGGACGCGGGCCCGCATCTGCCGCCGGGCTGCACGGGCACCGAGGCGACCCTCCTGTTCCCCGTGCTCCTGGCGGAGGCCCGCCGCTGGGGACTGCCGGAGCAGGAGACCGAGGAACTGCTGCCCGTCGCCGAACGCTGCCTGCGGTGGCTGCGCGGCGCGGTGGGCGGCGGTGCCTATCTGCCCGACCCGCGCCCCGGCGGACCGCTGCGGTGCGAGACCCAGGCACACGCCTACCGGGCCGCGCTGCTGGGCGCGGACCTCCTCGACGCGTACGGCAGGCCGGGCGGGCCCGCGCTGCGGGACTGGGCGGGAGAACTGCGGAGCCGGTTCGGGGCCGACTTCTGGGTCGAGGACCGGGGCGGCGGCAGACCCGCGGCGGCCCGCACCCCGGACGGGCGCCTCGTGCCGCACCTGGGCGCCGGCGCCGCCCACCTCCTCGACACCGGGCTGCTCGGCTCGGGAGAACACGCTCCGGGACTCCTCGACAAGGTGCGCACCGAACAACTGGCCCGGCTGCTCGGCGGACCCGCCATGGACTCGGGGTGGGGGCTGCGGAGCCTGGGGGCGAAAGAGGCCGCCTACAACCCCTTCGGCCATCGTGGCGGTGCCGTGCGGGTGCAGGAGACGGCGGTCGCGGTGGCCGGGCTGGCCGGCGCCGGATACGAGAAGGAGGCGAGTTCGCTCCTGCGGGGCGTGCTGGCGGCGGCGGAGAGCTTCGGCCATCGGCTGCCCGAGATGTACGCGGGGGAGCAGCGGACTGCGGGGAGTGCCCCGCTGCCGCATCCGGCCGCCTGCAGACCGGCCGCGACGGCTGCCGCCGCGGGGGTGCTGCTCCTCACCACCCTCGTCGGCATCCGTCCCGACGCCCCTGCGGGGACGGTGACCCTGCGGCCGGTGCGCAGTGCGCCGCTGGGCGAGATCGGTATGACGGGACTGCGCGTCGCGGGCGCCCCGTTCGCCGTACGGGTCAGCAGGCTGGGGCTCGCGATGGTGGAGGAGGCGGCAGACGGACTGCAGTTGGGGGTGTGACCTCCTGAGACGGGGAGTGCGACCTCCGGCGACGGGTGAACGGGGAATGCGGGCGCCGCCGTCTCCGACGTGGCCCGTGGTCGGCTCGGGGGAGCGGGATCGGACAGAAGTGGATCAAGTGGGGAAGCGGCCGCGAAGGGAGTGTTTATCGTCAGGCAGACGACTATGATCGCGGCATGCCCTACGACCCGTCGGACTACCCGCCCTTCGCTGTCACCGTGGACCTGGTCGTGCTGACCGTCCGTCGTCACGCGCTCTGCGCGCTGACGGTACGGCGGGGCGAGCAGCCGTTCCAGGGGCGGTGGGCGTTGCCCGGTGGGTTCGTGCGGCCGGACGAGGACCTGTCGCAGGCCGCGGCCCGGGAGCTGGCCGAGGAGACCGGCCTGACCGCCCATGAACCGTCCGAGCCCGCTCATGACAACGGCGCGCACCTGGAGCAGTTGGCGACCTACGGCGACCCGAAGCGGGACCCGCGGATGAGGGTCGTCAGCGTCGCTCATCTCGCCCTCGCTCCCGACCTGCCCGCGCCGAGGCCGGGCGGGGACGCCAACAGCGCGCGTTGGGCGCCCGTCGAGGAGTTGCTGGAGCAGGGCGGCTACGGGCGTGACGGCGAGCCGGTGGCGCCGCTGGCCTTCGACCACGCGCAGATCCTCGCGGACGGGGTGGAGCGTGCCCGGTCCAAGATCGAGTACTCCTCGCTGGCCACGGCCTTCTGCCCGCCGGAGTTCACCGTCGGCGAGCTGCGGCGCGTCTACGAGGCGGTGTGGGGCGTGGCGCTGGATCCGCGCAACTTCCATCGCAAGGTGACGGGTACGCCCGGCTTCCTGGTGCCGACGGGGGGCACCACCACGCGGCAGGGGGGCCGCCCCGCCCAGCTCTTCCGTGCCGGTGGCGCCACCCTCCTCAATCCGCCGATGCTGCGTCCCGAGGTCTGACACCGCGAAGCCGGTTCGTCCGCGCCGCAGCGTTCCACGGTCTCGGGCGTGCGGCGAGCGCCAAGGTGACCGAAAAAACGGACATACCGCGCTATCTTGCTTCAGGTGATCCAGGCCATCGGATTGACCAGCAATCCCCGCAAGGAGTTTCCCCCCGCAGTCGACGACGTCTCCTTCGAGGCGCACTCCGGCCGCGTCACCGCACTCCTCGGGGCCCCCGGAGCGGGCAAGTCGACAGCGCTGAAACTCCTCCTCGAACTCCAACGGGGCCGTGGGGTCGCCTACTTCAGAGGCCGCCCCCTGCACCGCATCGCCCACCCCGCGCGCGAGGTGGGAGTGCTCCTCGGTGACGTGCCCGGCCACCCCGCCCGGACGGTCCGGAACCATCTGCGCATGCTCTGCGCGGCTGCGGCGCTGCCCACCCGGCGTGCTGACGAGGTCCTGGAGGTCGTGGGCCTGGTCAGCCTGTGCGAGGCGCGCCTGAACACGCTGTCGCGGGGCATGGACCGCCGCCTGGGCCTGGCCTGCGCCCTGCTGTCCGACCCGCACACCCTGGTGCTGGACGACCCCGCCGACGGGCTGGCCGTCCGCGAGGGCCGATGGCTGCACGGGATCATGCGGGCGCACGCCGAGCAGGGCGGCACGGTCCTGTTCACCACCGGCGACCCCAAGGAGGCCGCGCGGACCGCCGACCGGGTCCTCACCCTGGAGCAGGGCAGGCTCGTCGCCGACCAGGACGTCGCCGAGTTCTCCCGCACCCGGCTCCGGCCCCGGGTCGCCGTCCGTACCCCGCACGCCGCCCGCCTCGGAGCACTGCTCACCAAGGAGGCCCGGACCGCGCGGCGTTCCGTGGAGATCGTGCGAGAGGACGGCAACCGCCTCTCGGTCTACGGCAGTACCTGCGCCGAGGTCGGCGAGATCGTGTTCCGGCACGGCATCCTCGTACACCAACTCGCGGACGAGATCGGGGACATGGGGCCCACGCAGGCGCCGGTGCGGCTGTCCGCCGCCGACGGAGAGCGGGAGGCGGCCGAGAGTGCCCATGGCGCGCTCCAGGCGGTCCAGGCCGTCCAGGGGCCGGTGGAGGGGCATCTGGCACCCGATCCGGCAGCCGGCTCGGCACCTGGCTCGGTGCCCGACTCGGTGCATGACTCGGTACCCGCCGGAGTGCCTCAGGCGGGCGCGGTCGGATCATGGGGATCGGCCGACGACGTACCGGACGTCAACTCCGCGCCTCTCGCCGACGCCGGGTCGCATGCTCGCTCCGTGCCGCGCGCGGACCTCGGATCCAGTGATCACTTCACGCCACACACGGACTCCGAGCCCGGTGATCACTTCACGACGGACGCCGATGCCGGCTTCGAGGCTCCCGGCGAGCCCCACGCCACCCCCGCGACCGATGATCACCCCGCGCCGCAGCACGCCGGCCGGTCGTCCGGGACGGGTCCGCTGCCGCTGCCGCCGCCCATCGCCGTGCGCCCGGCTCCCAGTCCGTTGCGTCCGCTGCGCTACGAGCTGCGGCGGGCGGGCGGAGTCGGCACGGCGTACGTCACCGCCGCGACCGTGCTCGTCACCTCCGTTCTCATGGCGGTGGTCCTGGCCAGGATCGGGCACACCCCGCAGCCACGGCTGCTGGCCGCATGGCCGAGGGAGCTGCCGCTGCCGCCCGCCGCCATCGGGGCGGGGCTGCTGGGAGCCATCGCCTTCGGCGACGAGTTCCGGCACCCGGCCCTGGCCACCGATCGCGGCACCGTGCCCCGTCGGCTGGGGCTGCTGGTCGCGAAACTCCTCGTGGCGGCGGCCACCGCCCTGCTGCTGGCCGTCCTCACCGTCGGCTGCGACCTCGAAGTGCTCTATCTCGTCTACGGACCCGAACTCGTCTCGGTCCCCGCCGACTGGTTCCCGCTCGGCGCGAGTTGGGTCGGGCTCGTCGTCGGGTGCGCCTGGGCGGGCGTGCTCGCGGCCGGTGTCTTCCGTTCCACGTCCGCCGGGCTCGCCGCCGTGGTCGCCGTGCCCCTCGTCGTCGTACCCCTGGTGCAGAAGGCGCTGGAGGGGGCGACTGCGCGGAGTGCGGTCGGGTTTCCGATGCGGCTGCGTGAGCTGGTCCTGATGCAGTGGCCGTTCGGGGGAGAGCGCTATCTGGAGGCCGTGGCCCGTGCCGTCTCCCAACCCGTGGGCGGGGCGCTGCTGTTGTCGCTGACGGCGCTGCTGGGCGCCTACGTGCTCACGAACCTGCGCGGCCGGGTCCGGTCATGATCGTCGTCATCCTTTCGTGCTCACCGTCCGTACTCTTCCGTTGGCGCATTGCGCACAACTCCTCGTAGAACGCCCACTTCTTTCCGATAAGGCGTCAATTGCGACGGGGTGAGCGATCACCCTTTCGTGTGCTTTTCACCAAAGACCTCAAGGGAGTTGGGAACGCAGCCGACAAAGGATGCGTGAGTACCCTTGCGCACACCATGATGACCGCCGCCCGCTCCGCCGACTCCGGCCTCGCAGGACCGGGCGAACTCGACCGCTACCCCTACGCCGAGCACCCCGGTGTCGACCGCGTGAGCCTCCCCGCCTGGGACGGCGCGGACCCCGAGCTGGGGCGCGTGGGCCGACGCGCCGCCGGGAGCCGCGGACGCGGGCTGCACGGCCAACTCGTCCAGCAGCTCGGCCAGATGATCGTCTCCGGCGACCTGGGCGCGGACCGCCCCCTCGTGCCCGAGGAGATCGGCCAGCGCTTCGAGGTCTCCCGCACCGTCGTCCGTGAATCCCTGCGCGTTCTGGAGGCCAAGGGCCTCGTCAGCGCCCGCCCGAACGTCGGCACGCGCGTCCGTCCGGTCAGCGACTGGAACCTGCTCGACCCGGACATCATCGAGTGGCGCGCCTTCGGTCCGCAGCGCGACGACCAGCGGCGTGAGCTGAGTGAGCTGCGCTGGACGATCGAGCCGCTCGCCGCCCGCCTCGCCGCCGGCCACGGCCGTGACGACGTGCAGCAGCGCCTCGGCGACATGGTCGAGCTGATGGGCCACGCCATGGCGCAAGGTGACCCGCTGACCTTCTCGCGCGCGGACGCCGAGTTCCACTCGCTGCTCATCCAGCTCGCGGGCAACCGCATGCTGGAGCACCTCTCCGGGATCGTCTCCGCGGCGCTGCAGGTCTCCGGCAGCCCGGTCACCGGGTGCGACCGGCCGACGGAGGCGTCCCTGACGCACCACGCCAGGATCGTCGACGCCCTCGCCGCGGGCGACGGAGGGGCGGCCGAGGCCGCCATGCGTCAACTGCTCACCGTCCACCCCGAGGTGGAGCGTGTGGTGCCGGCGCCGCGCGAGCACTGAGGGCGCCGAGAGCGGGACAAGGGCGGCGCGGCTCGGGCGCGGGCCCTTCCGTGACGTCGTTCCACCGGCGGCCCGTGCCGCCGGGCCCCATCGGATCCCCCCGGGATTCGGCGGGGTCCGGCGGCACGACCGGCGTCGGGCGCCGTCCGGAAGGCGGCGGGGCGGCGGGGGCGGTGCGCGGCCCCGGCGGGGGCGGCGGGTCCCGTGCGGCGGATGTCCCCGGAGAGGGTGCCGATCTTGGTGGGAACGATGATCCGCATTGAGGAGTTCGTTCGGGAATCGTTCGGGTACCCGTTGAAGCAGAATCGGTTGTGGCCTTGGTCGATTACCTCTGGCAGTATCTGACCGCTTTTGAGCGCTTACGGGGTGTGACTCGGGCCACGCAGATTGGGCGTAACGCTCGTGGGAACAGCGCGATGACCTAAGAGGTGACAGCCGCGGAGGGAATACGGACGCCGTTCACGGCGCTGTGCATCTTCCCGGCCCCCGCCCGCACCGTCGGCCCATTCCCAAGCCGGTGGTCGGCTCCTGTCCGCAGTGGACGGGGCCGGAAGCCGTTTTCCAACGTTCCGAGAGGTTGTTCGTGTCGGCCAGCACATCCCGTACGCTCCCGCCGGAGATCGCCGAGTCCGTCTCTGTCATGGCGCTCATTGAGCGGGGAAAGGCTGAGGGGCAGATCGCCGGCGACGATGTGCGTCGGGCCTTCGAAGCTGACCAGATTCCGGCCACTCAGTGGAAGAACGTACTGCGCAGCCTCAACCAGATCCTCGAGGAAGAGGGTGTGACGCTGATGGTCAGTGCCGCGGAGCCCAAGCGCACCCGAAAGAGCGTCGCAGCGAAGAGTCCGGCCAAGCGCACCGCCACCAAGACGGTCGCGGCGAAGACGGTGACCACCAAGAAGGCCACCGCCACAGCCGCCCCCGCGGTGCCCACCGCCGACGCCTCCGCCGAGGACGCCGCACCCGCCAAGAAGGCCGCCGCCAAGAAGGCGGTCGCCAAGAAGGCGGCCCCCGCCAAGAAAACCGTCGCCGCCAAGAAAACGGTGGCCAAGAAGACCACCGCCAAGAAGGACGACGCCGAGCTCGTCGACGAAGAGGTCCTCGAGGAGACCCCCGGCGGCAAGCCCGGCGAGGAGCCCGAGGGCACCGAGAACGCCGGCTTCGTCCTGTCCGACGAGGACGAGGACGACGCGCCCGCCCAGCAGGTCGCCGCGGCCGGTGCCACGGCCGACCCGGTCAAGGACTACCTCAAGCAGATCGGCAAGGTCCCGCTGCTCAACGCCGAGCAGGAGGTCGAACTCGCCAAGCGCATCGAGGCCGGTCTGTTCGCCGAGGACAAGCTGGCCAACGCCGACAAGCTCGCCCCCAAGCTCAAGCGCGAGCTGGAGATCATCGCCGAGGACGGCCGCCGCGCCAAGAACCACCTCCTGGAGGCCAACCTCCGTCTGGTGGTCTCCCTGGCCAAGCGCTACACCGGCCGCGGCATGCTCTTCCTGGACCTCATCCAGGAGGGCAACCTCGGTCTGATCCGCGCGGTCGAGAAGTTCGACTACACCAAGGGCTACAAGTTCTCCACGTACGCCACCTGGTGGATCCGTCAGGCGATCACCCGCGCCATGGCCGACCAGGCCCGCACCATCCGTATCCCGGTGCACATGGTCGAGGTCATCAACAAGCTCGCGCGCGTCCAGCGCCAGATGCTCCAGGACCTGGGCCGCGAGCCCACCCCGGAGGAGCTGGCCAAGGAACTCGACATGACCCCCGAGAAGGTCATCGAGGTCCAGAAGTACGGCCGTGAGCCCATCTCGCTGCACACTCCCCTGGGCGAGGACGGCGACAGCGAGTTCGGTGACCTCATCGAGGACTCCGAGGCGGTCGTCCCGGCCGACGCGGTCAGCTTCACGCTCCTCCAGGAGCAGCTGCACTCCGTCCTCGACACGCTCTCCGAGCGCGAGGCCGGCGTCGTCTCCATGCGCTTCGGTCTCACCGACGGTCAGCCGAAGACCCTCGACGAGATCGGCAAGGTGTACGGCGTCACGCGTGAGCGCATCCGCCAGATCGAGTCCAAGACGATGTCGAAGCTGCGCCACCCGTCGCGCTCGCAGGTCCTGCGCGACTACCTCGACTAGGCGACACGGCACCCGCCCGCGCGTCTGTTCGGAAGGCCCGGTTCCCTCGAAGGAGCCGGGCCTTCGGCGTGTGTGCGGCATGCGGAAGCCGATCCGGTGGATCACTCTGGGTGTGCCATCCATGTCCCGGAGTGAGGAGCCCGCATGCGTCGATCGTTCGCCCGACTGCTGGCCGTCGCGGCCACCACGGCCGTCATACCGCTGGTGTCACCGCCACCGGCGACGGCCGAGGTCATCATCGGCGGTCATCCGGTCGAGATCTCCCAGGCGCCCTGGACGGTGGCGCTGTCCAGTCGTGACCGGTTCGGGGGTACGCGGGCCGGACAGTTCTGCGGCGGTGTGGCGGTGGGCCGCTCGACCGTCCTGACCGCCGCCCACTGCCTCAGCGAGAGCGTCCTGGGCGGTCCCCCGGAACGCCTCCCCGATCTGCGGATCATCGCGGGCCGCGCCGAACTGCAGTCGGCCGAGGGTCTGGAGATCCCGGTGAGCGGAGCCTGGGTCAATCCGGAGTACGACCCCTATACGAATGCCGGGGACTTCGCGGTGGTGACCCTTGCCTCACCGCTGCCCGAGGACTCCGTCATCGGACTGGCGGGGGCGGGTGACCCCGCGTACGCGCCGGGCACACCGGCCGCGGTCTACGGCTGGGGGGACACCACGGGTGCCGGCGACTACGCACGGGGTCTGCGGGCCGCGCCGGTGAAGGTGCTGGCCGACTCGGTCTGCGAGAGGGCCTATCCGGGCAGCGCGGAGGGCCGATACCTGTCCGAGTCCATGGTGTGCGCCGGGGAGCAGCAGGGCGGCCGGGACGCCTGTCAGGGGGACAGCGGAGGGCCGCTCGTCGCCCAGGGGAAGCTGATCGGGCTCGTGTCGTGGGGCAGCGGCTGTGGACTCGCCGGGAATCCCGGCGTCTACACCAGGGGCTCCTACGTGGCCCGGGTGCTGGAGGAGAGCCGCTGAGGCGGTGCTCAGGAGCCCCTGCGCGGTCGCCTGCGCCGCCCGTGCCTCGGTGTCAGGCGCGAGCCGTGTGCGCGGCATGAGAGCGGGCGGCCACCCCGTGTGTACGGGAGTGGCCGCCCGGTCACCGGCCTCGAGCCGGTGGCGGCTCGTCGTAGGTGCGAAGCGTCAGCGCTCGTCCTCTTCTGCGGTCGCGGGAGCAGCCGTGAGCCGCTCCGTCTCGTCCTGTATCTCCGCGGCGATCTTCTTGAGCTCCGGCTCGAACTTGCGGCCGTGGTGGGCGCAGAACAGCAGCTCTCCACCGCTCAGCAGGACGACGCGCAGGTAGGCCTGGGCGCCGCAGCGGTCGCATCGGTCAGCGGCCGTCAGCGGGGTCGCGGGGGTCAGAACAGTAGTCACGTCGCCTCTTCTCTAGCTCGACGAGCTGTCGTACCAGGGTCAACATCCAACCAGGCCGAAAACGTTCCCGCTCGCGGCTTTAACTCGAAAAAATCTTTCCGGGCCGGCTGTCTGCTGCCGGTTGGCGGCGAATGAGCCGTAGTGCGTGTCTTCGTGTCGTACGGGTTCGCGCTGTCTGTCGGGTGGTTCTGGTGGTTGTTCTTTCGGTTGTACGGTCCTACCGGCTGGGTTGCCGTTTGTTCATGAGGACGTGCCCGGAGCCTAAATGGTTCATGCCTCGAAGGGAACGTGATATGTACTTCACCCCATCGAGGGATCGAACGTGTATGCGACTCTGGACTACTCTGAGTTTTGGACGAGGGTGGCGTTACAACGGCTCTACCAGGCCTCGGTACCCTCGGACCGGCAACAGAGCCCGGCCCCTTACCCCAAAGGGCCTCACCTGAAATTCAGCGAGGAGCGAACCGCGTGACCGCCGATACGTCCGTGCCGTCCACAGCGCTGCTGACCGGAGCAGACCGGGACGGCTCCAACTACACCGCGCGGCACCTGCTCGTCCTCGAGGGCCTCGAGGCCGTGCGGAAGCGCCCCGGCATGTACATCGGCTCGACGGACAGTCGAGGCCTGATGCACTGCCTCTGGGAGATCATCGACAACTCCGTCGACGAGGCCCTCGGGAGCTACTGCGACCACATCGAGGTGATCCTCCACGACGACGCCTCGGTCGAGGTGCGCGACAACGGCCGGGGGATCCCGGTCGACGTCGAGCCCAAGACCGGCCTGTCCGGTGTCGAGGTCGTCATGACCAAGCTGCACGCCGGCGGCAAGTTCGGCGGCGGCTCGTACGCGGCCTCCGGCGGTCTGCACGGTGTGGGCGCCTCCGTGGTGAACGCGCTCTCCGCCCGCCTCGACGTCGAGGTCGACCGCAACGGCGCCACGCACTCCATCAGCTTCCGCCGCGGTGTGCCCGGCGCCTTCACGGGCAACGGCCAGGACGCCAAGTTCGAGACCGGCGGTCTGCGCAAGGGCAAGCGGATTCCCAAGACGCGCACTGGCACCCGTGTGCGCTACTGGGCCGACCGCCAGATCTTCCTCAAGGACGCCAAGCTCTCGCTGGAGCACCTGCACCAGCGCGCCCGGCAGACCGCGTTCCTCGTGCCCGGACTGACGATCGTCGTCCGTGACGAATTCGGTCTGGGCGACGGCGGCAGCAAGGGCGAGGAGTCGTTCCGCTTCGACGGCGGCATCAGTGAGTTCTGTGAGTACCTGGCCTCCGACAAGCCGGTCTGCGACGTCCTCCGCTTCTCCGGGCAGGGCACCTTCAAGGAGACCGTGCCCGTTCTCGACGAGCACGGCCAGATGACACCCACCCAGGTCACCCGTGAACTCGGCGTCGATGTCGCCATGCGCTGGGGCACCGGCTACGACACGACCCTCAAGTCGTTCGTGAACATCATCGCCACCCCCAAGGGCGGCACCCATGTCGCGGGCTTCGAGCAGGCCGTGGCCGCCACCATGAACGAGGTGCTGCGCGCCAAGAAGCTGCTGCGTGTCGCCGAGGACGACGTCGTCAAGGACGACGCCCTGGAGGGCCTCACCGCGGTCGTCACCGTGCGTCTTGCCGAACCTCAGTTCGAGGGGCAGACCAAGGAGGTCCTCGGGACCTCGGCGGCCCGGCGCATCGTGACGCAGGTGGTCGCCAAGGAGCTCAAGGCGTTCCTGACCTCCACCAAGCGGGACGCCGCCGCTCAGGCGCGGGTCGTGATGGAGAAGGCCGTCGCCGCCGCTCGTACGCGGATCGCCGCACGTCAGCACAAGGACGCGCAGCGGCGGAAGACCGCGCTGGAGTCGTCCTCGCTGCCGGCCAAGCTCGCCGACTGCCGCAGCGACGACGTCGAGCGCAGTGAGCTGTTCATCGTGGAGGGTGACTCGGCGCTCGGTACGGCGAAGCTCGCGCGGAACTCCGAGTTCCAGGCGCTGCTGCCGATCCGGGGCAAGATCCTCAACGTTCAGAAGTCGTCCGTGACCGACATGCTCAAGAACGCCGAGTGCGGCGCGATCATCCAGGTCATAGGGGCCGGGTCCGGGCGTACGTTCGATATCGAAGCGGCTCGCTACGGCAAGATCATCATGATGACCGACGCCGATGTGGACGGGTCGCACATCCGGTGTCTGCTGCTCACGCTCTTCCAGCGGTACATGCGGCCGATGGTCGAGGCGGGGCGCGTCTTCGCCGCGGTGCCGCCGTTGCACCGGGTCGAGCTGGTCCAGCCCAAGAAGGGGCAGGACAAGTACGTCTACACGTACTCGGACCGTGAGCTGCGCGACAAGCTGCTGGATTTCCAGAGCAAGGGGGTCCGGTACAAGGACTCGATCCAGCGCTACAAGGGTCTCGGCGAGATGGACGCGGACCAGTTGGCGGAGACGACGATGGATCCGCGGCACCGGACGCTGCGGCGGATCAATCTGTCGGACCTGGAGGCGGCTGAGCAGGTGTTCGATCTGCTGATGGGGAACGATGTGGCGCCGCGCAAGGAGTTCATCTCCAGTTCGGCGGCGACGTTGGATCGGTCTCGGATCGACGCGTAGTCGCTGCGCTGGGCTTGGGCCGGGGCCGGGGCCGGGGCCGGGGTGGCTTCCGTTCGTGGGTGGGTCGGGGGCGTGTCGGGGGTGTCCGTCCTCGGAACGGCGCGGAATCGGTCGGCTGAGAAGTGGGACGGGTTGACGCGCCGACCGCTGCGGGCGGACACCCCCCGACACGCCCCCTTCTCGCCGTACGCCACCGACCCGCCGTCGGGGTGCGCTTGTCTGCCGGACATGGCTTTCCGAGTTTTGGCTCGGGTGGGGGAGGCTGGCCGGGGGTTCACCTGATGGGGTGAAGAATCGGGAAGAGGTGCGTCGGGGGTCTTTCCGTTCTGTCCATGCTTGGGCATGCAGTCAAGCACCGGCCGTCCCCGCCGACGCGGGGGTGGTTCTGAGAGCCCGGTTGAGCAGTACGAGGAGCACGGCCTCGCCAGCGCGGACGTGCGGTTCGACGATCCCTGGTACGACGCGTTGGCCTCCGGCTGGGGGGAGTTGGACGGCACGGGCGGGCCGGCGCCGGTCGTGGCCGAGGCGCGGGAGAGCCGGGGCGGGGGCGCTGCGGAGGTCTATCTGGAGGTCCAGCGGAGTGCGGCCTTCCAGGAGGTGCGCAGCCGTTATCGCAGGTTCGTGATCCCGGGCGTCGCCCTCTTCTTCAGCTGGTATCTGGCCTATGTCGTGACGGCGACCACCGCGCCGGGGCTGATGGCGCGGCCGGTGGTGGGCGCGGTGAATGTGGCGATGCTGGCGGGGCTCGGGCAGTTCCTCACGACCTTCCTGTTCACCTGGGCGTACGCGCGGCACGCCAGGCTGCGCCGGGACCGGGCGGCGCTCGATCTGCGGTGGGACACCCAGGAGTTGACGCGGGGCGTCAGAGGGGGCGAGCGGTGACCGCCGACCATCAGACGCTGGCGCTGGTGCTGTTCAGCGCGTTCGTGGCGGTCACCTTGGGCATCACGACATGGGTGAGCCGCAACCGGCATGGTTCGGCGGAGGAGTTCTATGCGGGCGGGCGGTTGTTCTCGCCGATGGAGAATGGTTTTGCCATCGCGGGTGACTACATGTCCGCCGCTTCCTTCCTCGGTATCTCCGGGCTCATCGCGCTGTTCGGGTACGACGGGCTGCTCTACTCGGTGGGATTCCTGGTCGCCTGGCTGGTGGTGCTCTTCCTGGTGGCCGAACTGGTGCGCAACTGCGGGCGGTTCACACTCGCCGACGTGGTCGCGGCACGGATGAGCGAGCGGCCGGTGCGGATCGCGGCGGGAACTTCCTCGGTGACCGTGTCCGTTCTGTACCTGGTGGCGCAGATGGTGGGAGCGGGCACCCTCGTCGCGCTGCTGCTGGGGGGAGAGAGCGAGGCGGCGCAGGCCTGGACGGTCATCGGCGTCGGCACACTCATGGTCGTCTATGTGTCGTTGGGAGGGATGCGGGCCACCACCTGGATCCAGATCGTGAAGGCGGTCCTGCTCATGGGCGGGGCGATCGCGCTGACCGTGCTCGTACTGGTGCGGTTCCACGGGGACTTCGACCAGTTGCTGCGGACGGCGGCCGAGCGCAGCGGACACGGCGACTCGTTCCTCGCGCCCGGGTTGAAGTACGGCGGTGACTGGGTTGCCCGCTTCGACTTCATCAGCCTCGGACTCGCCCTGGTGCTGGGCACGGCCGGGCTGCCGCACATCCTGTCGCGCTTCTACACGGTGCCCACCGCGCGGGCCGCGCGCCGCTCGGTGGTCTGGTCGATCGGCCTCATCGGCGGCTTCTACCTGATGACGATCGTGCTCGGCTTCGGCGCGGCGGCCATCGTCGGCCCGGACGCCGTACGGGGTTCCAACGCGGCCGGGAACACGGCGGTGCCGTTGCTGGCCCTCGACCTGGGCGGTGGCGCCGACTCCACTGGCGGAACGGTTCTGTTCGCGATCGTCGCCGCGATCGCCTTCGCGACGATCCTCGCGGTCGTCGCCGGGATCACCCTCGCCTCGTCGGCGTCCGTCGCCCACGACCTGTACGCGTCGCTGCGGCGCCGTCGCTCCAAGCCGCGCAGCGAGGTCGCGGTGGCACGCACGGCAGCCGTCGGCATCGGTGTGGTGGCGATCGGGCTCGGGCTGCTCGCGAAGGACCTCAACGTGGCCTTCCTGGTCGGCCTCGCCTTCGCGGTCGCCGCCTCCGCCAATCTGCCCGTGCTGTTGTACTCGCTGTTCTGGCGCGGCTTCACCACACGGGGGGCGGTGTGGTCCGTGTACGGAGGACTGGTCCCTTCCGTGGTCCTGGTGCTGCTGTCGCCGGTGGTGTCGGGGAGCGCCGACTCCCTGTTCCCCGGCGTCGACTTCCAGTACTTCCCCTTGCAGAACCCGGGTCTCGTCTCCATCCCGCTGGGCTTCCTCGCGGGCTGGCTCGGCACCGTCGCCTCGGCCGAGCCGCCGGACGAGGCGAAGCACGCCGAGACCGAGGTGCGGTCGCTGACGGGGGCCGGGGCGGTGTGAGAACGGGGGCGCGTCGGGGGACCTCAGGGGCGGGTCGCCCATTCGTAGCGGTGCTCCGGGCGGCCGGCGTCGCCGTATTTGAGGGTCAGCCGGGCCCGTCCCGTGCGCTCCAGGAGCTTCAGATAGCGCTGGGCGGTCTGGCGGCTCAGACCGGTCCGCTCGGCGATCTCCTGGGCGGACAGCGCGCCCTCGGCGGTCATCAGGGCGCGGCGCACCAGCTCGGTGGTGGTGGCGGAGTGGCCCTTGGGCAGGTCCGGCTCGCCGCCCGTCGAGAGGGCGCCGAAGATCCGGTCCACCTCGGCCTGTTCGGCCTCGCCGCCGCCGTCCAGAGTGCGCCGCAGCTCCGCGTACGCCTCCAGCTTCGCCCGCAGCCCGGCGAACGCGAACGGTTTGACCAGGTACTGGAGCGCGCCCTGACGCATCGCGGCCTGGACGGTCGAGACGTCGCGGGCCGCCGTCACCATGATCACGTCGCTCTGGTGGCCCCGGCGCCGCATCTCCTGGACGACCACGAGACCCGTGCCGTCCGGCAGATAGTGGTCCAGCAGGACCAGGTCCACGTGGGGCAACGACTCCAGCCGGTGCAGCGCCTCGGCCGCGTTGTGGGCCACGCCGACGACGTGGAAACCGGCGACCTTCTCCACGTAGGCGGCGTTGACGCGGGCGACTCTGACGTCGTCGTCCACGATCAGGACCTCGATCATCGCGACTCCTTGTCGGCGGCTGTGATGGCGGCTCCGGGCTCCCGCTCGGGGCCCGGTCGCCCGTCGTGGCCGGCCGTCGGCTCGTCCTGCCGGGCCGGTCCGTCGTCGGGTGCCGTGGAGGTGTCGGGTGCCGTGGGGACGAGCGCCGGTGCGGACGGCCGCGTCGTCGGGTCGGGCTCGGCGAGGGCGTCGGGCAGCACGACGGTGAACTCCGCGCCGCCGCCCTCCGCCTCCGCGACCCGGGCGCTGCCCCCCTGCCGTTCGGCGAGCCGGCGCACCAGGGAGAGCCCGATGCCGCGCTCGCGGTGGGCCGGGCGGGTCTTGGTGGACCAGCCGTCCGCGAAGATCAACTCCCGCCTGTCGGGCGGTACTCCGGGACCCGTGTCCCGTACGCGGAGGATCGCGGTGCGTCCCTCGGCGCGCAGATCGACCTCCACGCGCGCGTGCGGGGTGCCCGCGACGGCGTCCAGGGCGTTGTCGACGAGGTTGCCGACGACGGTGACCAGCCCACGGGGGTCGATCAGCCGGTCCGGGAGCATCGTGGTGTCCGCGACCGACAGGGCCACTCCGCGCTCGGCCGCGACGGTCGCCTTGCCGACCAGGACCGCGGCCAGCAGCGGATCGTGGATCTTCTCGGTGACCTGCTCGGCGGTCGCCCGGTGGTCGCCGACCACCTCGCCGACGAACTCCACCGCCTCGTCGTACATCTCCAGTTCGAGCAGGCCGAGGAGGGTGTGCATCCGGTTGGCGTGCTCGTGGTCCTGGGCGCGCAGGGCGTCCGTGAGACCGCGCGTGGAGTCGAGTTCGCGGCCGAGCTGCTCCAGTTCGGTGCGGTCGCGCAGGGTGGCCACGGCGCCCCCGTCGTCCGTGGGCATGCGGTTGGCGACCAGTACGCGCTGACCGCGCACGGTCAGCAGATCGGTGCCCGTGACCCGGCCCGCCAGCACATCGGTGGTACGGCCGGGGCCGAGCGCGTCGTCGAGCGACCGGCCGACCGCCTCGTCGCCTATCCCGAGCAGCCGTCGCGCCTCGTCGTTCAGGAGGCGCACGCGCCCGGCGCGGTCCAGCGCGACCACGCCCTCCCGGATGCCGTGCAGCATCGCCTCGCGCTCCGCAAGCAGCCCCGCGATATCGGAGAAGGCCAGGTCACGGGTCTGGCGATGCACCCGCCGGGAGATCAGATACGCGGCCAGCGCCCCGACGGCCATGGCCCCGCCCGCGTACGCCAGGAGCCCGGGGATCGCGTGGATCAGCCGGGCGCGCACGCTGTCGTACTCGATGCCCACCGAGACGGCGCCGACGATCCTCCCGTCGGTGTCACGCAGCGGCACCTTGCCCCGGGCGGAGCGCCCCAGCGTCCCCGAGTCGATCTCCATGACCTCGTTCCCGGCCAGGGCGCGGCGCGGATCGGTCGAGACGAGCCCACCGATCTCCGCCGGGTCGGGGTGCGACCAGCGCACGCCGACCCGGTCCATCACGACCACGTACTCGGCCCCGCTGGCCTTCCGGATCCGCTCTGCCTCGATCTGCACGGGGCCGTTCACGGACGGCCGCGACGACACCAGGTCCTCCGCGATCTGCGGCTGGGCCGCCGTGGTCTGCGCGATCGCGAGCGCCCGGCGCATCGCCTGGTCGTCCAGCTGTTCGCTGAGCGGCGCGAGGAACAGCCCGGTCGCGAGGACGGCGACGCCGGCGGCGATCGCCACCTGCATCAGCAGGACCTGCGAGAACACCCGCCGAGGCATGCCGAGACGCAGGCGGCGCGCGGGCGGAGTGGGGCTCATACCCATGACGGTACGTGGACGGGACGGGCCGCTCGTAGTGGGGTGTGGCGCGGATCTCAGATGCTTGGCGTTCGTACAGCGCCCGGTCGGGGGCGGGAGCGGGTCGCTAGCGCGTCGCCGCGGCCGGTGACAGTTCTCGTACGGTCAGGACGTCCATCCTCGCCGGGGAACCCAGCGCCGAGCCGCAGCTCTCCGGGCGGGGCGGCTGGGCGGCGCCCTGGGAGACGGTGACGGTCCAGCGGCGGCCGTCGGTGTGGGCGACCGTCACGTCCCAGCGGGGTGCCGCGCCGTCCGTGCGCAGGACGGTGAGCGTGTCGGCCGCGCCCTCGCCGGTCCTGGTCCGCACCGCCAGCTCGGCCGCCTGTCCGGGGCGCTCCCAGGCGGAGCCGCCACGACACCCCTCGGTGACGACACGGCCCTCCCGTACGCCCTGGAGGACCTCCTTGACGTGGTGGGCCTCGGCGCGGCCGTACACATAGCCGAAGGGCAGCACGAGCAGGGTGGGGGAGAAGCGGTGGCCACCCAGATGGGTGACCTCCCAGGTGCCCTCGACCCCGGAGGCGGCCAGTTCGGCGGCGAGGGGACGGCCGAGGAGGGCGCAGCAGCGGTCGCGCTTGCCGTTGGTGCAGACGAGCGCGAGGGGGTCGCCGGTGTGGGGCCGACCTCGCAGAACCGTCCCGAAGGAGTCGTGATCGCCCCGGCCGAGCGCGGCGAAGTCGAGGTCGAGCAGTCGTTCGGGGGCGGACGTCGTGGCGCTGTGCAGCCAGACGTTCCCGGGGACGGTGTGGGCCACGTACACCCGGCGCTCACGCACCTCACGGCGGTCCGCGTGGCGGCCGGGGCGCCGGATGAGCGCCACGCGTACGCCGGCGCCCTCCGTCGCGGCTTCGAGGGCACGGCCGAGCGCGGGGTCCAGGTGGCTCGAAGTGAGCGCCTTGACGCCCCAGGGGCCGGGCTGTTCCAGCAGCAGCCATGTCCTCGCCGTGGCGGCGGTCCCCGCGAGAGGCTCGTCGAGGTGTCGGGACGCGGATGTGCACGTACTCACAGAGGTGAGCCTAACCTGACTTGCCCGCGAGCGAATTCCGGCCGGGCCGAAGGGGTGCAAAGGGGGTCCGCGAGGGGCGCATACGGGACCTCGCGTGGGATCCGCGGGCCGACCTGGCGTGGCGTGGTCATGAGCGGGGCCCGCCACCTGGGGGTGGCGGGCCCGTGCGTCGTTCGGCCCTGACGCGGACGCGGCGACCGTTTCGTCGGCTCGGCGATTACTTCCGCCGGCGCGGCGACTGCTTCCGCCGGCGCCGGGACGAGGCTCAGGCGTCGGGGATCTCCGGTTTCGCGCGGACCAGCGTCTCGCGAGTGATGATCACGATCCGCTCGTAGTCGGCACGTGCGGCGTCGGGAGGGAGCTCGGGGTCGAGCTCCGCGGTGGCCTCGCGCCCGATGACGGCGAAGCTGCCGTCGCTGAGCTCGAAGATGTCGGGACACGTCTGCCCGGTGGCGCTGCCGCGCTCACGAGGCGAAGCCCCGACACGTCGAACGATTTTCACGGAGAGGTACCAGCCTTAAGGACTCGGAGAGAGAGGAATGCCCTCCGAGTGCAGTGGCCGCCGAGGCGGAGGTGTGCTTCGGAGCGTCCTGTCTCCGAGCCGAAGGATGATCGCCGGAGTGCCCGGAGAGGGCCAGACGACAAGATAGGCGACTCGGCCGGTCCGGGTACGTGAGATGGAGGCGGGCGGGCAGGTGAAGTTCTCCGTACCCGCTTGACGACCCCTCCTGATGCCGTGCGGGGGCCCGATCGGCGATGTCCTCGGCAGGTCAGGGCCCCGGCCCGCGTGCGGGGGCAGTCACCGGCGCACGGGCGCCGGGTGTGGAGCGCGAGGTCATGCGGACTCGTCCGGTGGCTCTCCCACCACCCACCACTCATCGGTGTCGGCGTCGGTGAGTTCCTGGATCAACTCGTCCGTCATCCGCCCCAGTTCGGCTTCCTCCGAGGCCTCGGCGAGGCTCTTCCTGTGATGCCGGGTCGACTCCCAGTACTCCTGGAAGATCTTGTTCCGGCACATGATCCGCAGATGCCCGTACAGCTCCGCCCTGTTCAGCGTCCCGATCCGATGGAAATGGAGGGCGTTGATGTAGAGGGCGTTCGCGAACAGGTACTGGCGTTGCGCCTCCGGCGGGACGTCGCTCTCGTAGGTGTCCAGAACGGCGGCGAGGGCCGGGTCGTCCATGGCCTTGCAGAGCAGATCGAAGTGGAGCCGGTGCTGTTCGCTGAGTGAGGCTCGCCGGTGGCGGCGGGAGACCGGCAGCAGGGCCGATGCTCTTGCTGTGGCGGTGGAGCGAAGCCTCCGTATCCAGGAATTCCGTGTGGCCATGTCAACCCCCGGTTCAGGCGGCCGTCCGCCGGTCGTCGGGTCCGGGGCGACGGGATGGGGACCGGCGAGCGGTGGGCGGCGCTTGCCGCCTCTCAGTGTCGCCGAGAGGCGCTGGTCGGCTGGAGGCGGAGAGGAGGCGCACGGAGGGATGCGCGGGTCGCGCGAACCGGCGCCATGCCCACCGTGTGCCCTGCGGGCGCCGCTGACAACCGTGCGCTCCACGGGGTGCCCACCCGCACTCGTATCCTGGGGCGGCATTCAAGGGACGTACGAGAGCTGCTGCGTTCCGGTGAGAGCCGGTCCATGAGTCGCCCTCGTGCGGTGACCGGCCGCGAGCCGGCGCGCGCAACGGTGTGAGAGAGGGCGCGTGTTGAGCCAGTCGTCGAGTCCGAACCCGAGTGTTGTCGCGCAGGGTGTGTCGCAGATCCCCGTCGTCGTTCTCGCCGGGTTCCTCGGTTCCGGTAAGACGACGCTGCTCAATCATCTTCTCCACCGCAGCGGCGGCAGCCGGATCGGTGCCGTCGTCAATGACTTCGGGGCGATCGAGATCGACGCGATGGCCGTGGCGGGCGCGCTCGGCGACTCCACCGTGTCGCTGGGCAACGGGTGTCTGTGCTGTGCCGTCGACGCCAGTGAGCTGGACGTCTATCTGGACCGGCTCGCCGAGCCGTCCGCCGGGATCGATGTCATCGTCATCGAGGCCAGCGGGCTCGCGGAGCCGCAGGAACTCGTGCGGATGGTGCTCGCCGGCGAGAATCCCCGGGTGGTGTACGGCGGGCTCGTCGAGGTCGTGGACGCCGCCGAGTTCCTGGAGACCCGGCGGCGGCATCCCGGGATCGACCGGCATCTCGCCATCGCCGACCTCGTCGTCGTCAACAAGCTCGACCGGGCCGAGGACGGGGAGCGGGTGCTGACGCTCGTCCGTTCGCTGGCCGAAGGCGCCGCCGTGGTACCCGCCACCTACGGGCGCGTCGACCCCGAGTTCCTCTTCGACTGCCGGCCCTCCGAGGAGCGCGTCGGGCAGCTGTCCTTCGACGACCTCCCCCGACAGGACCACGACGGGCACGGCGACGGGCATCACGACGCGCACCACGAGGGGGACGAGCACGCCGGGCATCTGCACAGCGGCTACGACAGTGTCTCCTTCGTCTCCGATGTGCCGCTCGACCCCCGGCGGCTCATGGAGTTCCTGGACGGGCGGGCGGACGGGCTCTACCGCATCAAGGGATACGTCGACTTCGGGCCCCACGACCCCCGGAACCGGTACGCCGTGCACGCCGTCGGGCGGTTCCTGCGGTTCACTCCCGAGCCCTGGGCCGACCTCGACGGGAGCGGCGACGAGAGCCGGCTCAGTCAGCTCGTGCTCATCGGGGCCGGGATCGACGCCCCGGCCCTGACCAAGGAGTTGGAGGCGTGCGAGGGCGAGAAGGACGCCCCGCACGCCGACGAGCACGGCATGTGGGGCGTCCTTCGCTATGTCCGGGGGACGGAGGCCGAGGAGCCCGAGGAACCCGAGGCCTCCTACGACGCCGTCTGAGGGCTCGGGCTCACACCGGTCCCGCCACCGACGCGACCGTCTTGCCCAGGGACACGCCCGAGCCGTCGCGGCGCGGGTCCATCTCCGGGAGGTCGGCCGGGGTGCCGTTCTTCTGGGCGGCACGGGCCGGGACCGGGCCCGCCCAGGCGATGGAGAGGCAGTCCTCGCCGCGAAGGAACCGCTGGCAGCGCACGCCGCCCGTGGCGCGGCCCTTGCGGGGGTACTGGTCGAACGGGGTCAGCTTGGCCGTGGTCTGCACGGAGTCGTCGAGGGTGCCTCGGGAGCCCGCCACCGTGAAGACGACGGCGTCCGCGGCCGGGTCGACGGCCGTGAACGAGATGACCTTCGCGCCCTCGGTGAGCTTGATACCGGCCATGCCGCCGGCCGGGCGGCCCTGCGGGCGGACCTGGGAGGCCTGGTAGCGCAGCAGTTGGGCGTCGTCCGTGATGAAGACGAGGTCCTCCTCGCCGGTGCGCAGCTCGACGGCCCCGACGATCCGGTCGCCCTCCTTGAGCGTGATGACCTCCAACTCCTCCTTGTTGGTGGGGTAGTCGGGCACCACACGCTTGACGACACCCTGCTCGGTGCCGATGGCCAGGCCCGGCGAGGACTCGTCGAGCGTCATCAGACAGATGACCGTCTCGCCGTCCTGGAGGGAGAGGAACTCCGTCAGCGGGGCGCCGCCCGACAGGTTGGGGGCCGCCGAGGTGTCCGGCAGCTGCGGCAGATCGACCACGTTCAGGCGCAGCAGACGGCCCGTCGAGGTCACCGCGCCCACCTCGCCCCGGGCCGTCGCCGGGACCGCCGAGACGATGACGTCGTGCTTGGCGCGCTTGCCGTCCTCGTCCGCCGCGAAGGGCTCGCCGTTCGCCGTACGGGCCAGCAGACCCGTCGACGACAGCAGCACCCGGCACGGGTCGTCCGCGACCTGGAGCGGGACCGTGGCCACCTGGGTGCCCGAGGACTCCAGCAGCACCGTACGGCGCTCGGTGCCGAACTTCTTGGACACCGCGGCCAGTTCGCCGGAGACCAGCTTGCGCAGCTCCGCGTCCGACTCCAGGATGCGGGTCAGCTCGGCGATCTCGGCGTTGAGCCGGTCCTTCTCGGACTCCAGCTCGATGCGGTCGAACCGGGTGAGGCGGCGCAGCGGGGTGTCGAGGATGTACTGCGTCTGGATGTCCGACAGGGAGAAGCGCTCCATCAGGCGCTCCTTGGCCTGCGCGGAGTTGTCGCTGGAGCGGATCAGCCGGATGACCTCGTCGATGTCCACCAGCGCGGTGAGCAGACCCTCGACCAGGTGGAGCCGGTCGCGCCTCTTGCCGCGGCGGAACTCCGAGCGGCGGCGGACGACCTCGAAGCGGTGGTCGAGGTAGACCTCCAGGAGTTCCTTCAGGCCCAGGGTGAGGGGCTGGCCGTCGACCAGGGCCACGTTGTTGATGCCGAAGGACTCCTCCATCGGCGTCAGCTTGTAGAGCTGCTCCAGGACCGCTTCCGGCACGAAGCCGTTCTTGATCTCGATGACCAGGCGCAGGCCGTGCGCGCGGTCGGTGAGGTCCTTGACGTCGGCGATGCCCTGCAGCTTCTTCGAGCCGACCAGGTCCTTGATCTTGGCGATCACCTTCTCCGGGCCGACGGTGAACGGCAGTTCGGTGACGACGAGGCCCTTGCGGCGGGCCGTCACGGTCTCCACCGCCACCGTGGCACGGATCTTGAAGGTGCCGCGGCCCGACTCGTAGGCGTCCCTGATCCCGGAGAGACCGACGATCCGGCCGCCGGTCGGCAGGTCCGGGCCCGGGACGTGCTTCATCAGCGTGTCCAGGTCGGCGTTCGGGTACCTGATGAGGTGGCGGGCGGCGGCGATGACCTCGCTCAGGTTGTGCGGCGGCATGTTGGTGGCCATACCGACGGCGATCCCGGACGCGCCGTTGACCAGCAGGTTCGGGAAGGCGGCGGGCAGGGCCACCGGTTCCTGCTCCTGGCCGTCGTAGTTGGGCGTGAAGTCGACCGTGTTCTCTTCGATCGACTCCGTCATCAGGCTCGTCGCGTCGGCCATCCGGGCCTCGGTGTACCGCATGGCGGCCGGTGGGTCGTCGTTGCCCAGCGAGCCGAAGTTGCCGTGGCCGTCGATCAGGGGGACCCGCATGGAGAAGGGCTGGGCGAGGCGCACCAGGGCGTCGTAGATCGACGAGTCGCCGTGCGGGTGCAACTTGCCCATGACCTCGCCGACGACGCGGGCGCACTTCACATAGCCGCGGTCGGGGCGCAGGCCCATCTCGTTCATCTGGTAGACGATCCGGCGGTGCACCGGCTTCAGACCGTCACGGGCGTCCGGCAGAGCTCGGGAGTAGATGACCGAGTACGCGTACTCCAGGAAGGAGCCCTGCATCTCGTCGACGACGTCGATGTCGAGGATCCGCTCCTCGAACGCGTCGTCGGGCGGCGGGGTCTTCGTGCTGCGGCGGGCCATCGCTGCCGGCTCCTCTTTTTCTGGTCGCTCACCTACGGGGCGCTCACGTGTGTCGGTCCACTCTCTCCGAGACGTGAACGGGATCTGACGCGCACCATTGTGGACTGCCGCACTGACAACCCCGACACGACCCGGCGCCGACGGCCGGGCACGCCCTCGCGGGCCGCCGCGTCAACAGCGTGCGCCGACCTTAACCACTGACCGTCGCCCGCAACCCCGGTCTCGCTCTCGGCGTACGAGCCCCGGGAACTTCTCCAGGGGTCCGCGCGCTTGCATACAGTGGCAGGACCGGCAGGAAAACGGCGGTTTCCGCGACGATTCCACGACGGAACACGACCACGGATTCCGCGACCACAACAGAGCGACCACAACAGAGCGACCACAGCACAGCGACCACAGCACAGCGACGACGACACAGCGACGACCACAGCACAGCGATCGAAGGGACGTACCGCCCATGGGTCACACGGCCACAGCCGAGGCCGGCTCCGAAGGCCTGACAGTGAGGGAGCACCGCCTGGACAACGGCCTGCGCGTGGTGCTCTCCGAGGACCACCTGACCCCGGTCGCCGCGGTCTGCCTCTGGTACGACGTCGGTTCGCGCCACGAGGTGAAGGGCCGCACGGGCCTCGCCCACCTCTTCGAGCACCTGATGTTCCAGGGCTCGGGCCAGGTCAAGGACAACGGCCACTTCGAGCTGGTCCAGGGCGCGGGCGGTTCGCTGAACGGCACCACCAGCTGGGAGCGCACCAACTACTTCGAGACCATGCCCACCCACCAACTGGAGCTGGCGCTGTGGCTGGAGGCCGACCGCATGGGCAGCCTGCTGCTCGCGCTCGACCAGAAGAACCTGGACAACCAGCGGGCCGTCGTCAAGAACGAGCGCCGCCAGCGGTACGACAACGTGCCCTACGGCACCGCCTTCGAGAAGATCTTCCGCCTGGCCTACCCGGAGGGCCACCCCTACCGGCACACGCCGATCGGCTCCATGGACGACCTGGAGGCGGCCAGCCTGGAGGACGCCCAGCAGTTCTTCAGGACGTACTACGCGCCCAACAACGCCGTCCTGTCGATCGTCGGCGACATCGACCCGGAGCAGACCCTCGCCTGGGTCGAGAAGTACTTCGGCTCCATCCCCTCGTACGACGGCAAGCCCGCGCCCCGTGACGGCGCCCTGCCCGACGTCATGGGCGAGCAGCTGCGCGAGGTCGTCGAGGAGAACGTCCCCGCGCGCGCGTTGATGGCCTCCTACCGGCTGCCGGAGGACGGCACGCGCGCGTGCGACGCGGCCGACCTGGCGCTCACGATCCTCGGCGGCGGCGAATCGTCCCGCCTGTACAACCGGCTCGTCCGCCGTGACCGCACGGCCGTGACGGCCGGGTTCGGTCTGCTGCGGCTGGCCGGCGCGCCCTCCATGGCCTGGATGGACGTGAAGACCTCCGGTGACGTCGAGGTCCCCGTCATCGAGGCAGCCGTCGACGAGGAGCTCGCCCGGTTCGCCGCCGAGGGCCCGACGGCGGAGGAGATGGAGCGCGCCCAGGCCCAGTTGGAGCGCGAGTGGCTGGACCGGCTCGGCACGGTCGCGGGCCGCGCCGACGAACTGTGCCGGTACGCGGTCCTGTTCGGCGACCCGAAGCTCGCCCTCACCGCCGTCGACCGCGTCCTGGAGGTGACGGCCGACGAGGTCCAGGAGATCGCCAAGGCGCGCCTGCGGCCCGACAACCGCGCGGTGCTCGTGTACGAGCCCGTCGCCGGCGAGGACGACACCGAAGAGGCCGCCGAAGACGGAGCCACCGCGGCCGAGGCCGCCGAAACCACCGACGAGACCGAGGAGTCGGCGAAGTGACCGAGCTCGCGACCATGGACTTCCACCCGCAGCCCCAGGCCGGCGAAGCCCGCCCCTGGGCGTTCCCGGCGCCCGAGCGCGGCACCCTGGACAACGGCCTGACCGTGCTGCACTGCCACCGCCCCGGCCAGCAGGTCGTCGCCGTCGAGGTCGTCCTCGACGCGCCCCTGGACGCCGAACCGGCCGGCCTCGACGGTGTCGCCACCATCATGACGAGGGCGTTCTCCGAGGGCACCGACAAGCACACGGCCGAGGAGTTCGCCGCCGAGCTGGAGCGCTGCGGCGCCACCCTCGACTCGCACGCCGACCACCCCGGCGTCCGGCTCTCCCTCGAAGTGCCCGTGTCGCGGCTGGAGAAGGCCCTGGGCCTGCTCGCCGACGCCCTGCGGGCACCCGCGTTCGAGGACAGCGAGATCGAGCGGCTGGTGGCCAACCGGCTCGACGAGATCCCGCACGAGACCGCCAACCCGGGCCGCCGGGCCGCCAAAGAGCTCTCCCGGCAGCTGTTCCCGGCCACGTCCCGGATGTCGCGGCCCCGCCAGGGCACCGAGGAGACCGTCGAGGGCATCGACTCCGCGGCCGTACGCGCCTTCTACGAGCGGCATGTGCGTCCCGCGACGGCCACCGCCGTGATCGTCGGCGACCTCACCGGGGTCGACCTCGACGCGCTGCTCGGCGACACCCTGGGCGCCTGGACGGGCTCCCCGGCCAAGCCGAGCGTCGTGCCGTCGGTGAGCGCCGACGACACCGGGCGTGTGATCATCGTGGACCGTCCCGGCTCCGTGCAGACCCAGTTGCTCATCGGCCGGGTGGGCGCCGACCGGCACGACCGTGTGTGGCCGGCCCAGGTGCTCGGCACCTACTGCCTCGGCGGCACCCTCACCTCCCGGCTGGACCGCGTCCTGCGCGAGGAGAAGGGCTACACCTACGGGGTGCGCGCGTTCGGCCAGGTGCTGCGCTCGGCGTCCGACGGCTCCGGTGTCGCGATGCTCGCCATCAGCGGCTCGGTGGACACCCCGAACACCGGTCCGGCGCTGGACGATCTGTGGACGGTTCTGCGCACGCTGGCGGCCGAGGGCCTGACCGACGCCGAACGCGATGTCGCCGTACAGAACCTGGTGGGGGTCGCCCCCCTCAAGTTCGAGACGGCCGCGGCCGTGGCGGGCACGCTGGCCGACCAGGTCGAGCAGTACCTGCCGGACGACTACCAGTCGACGCTGTACCGCCAACTCGCCGCGACCGGCACCGTGGAGGCCACCGCCGCCGCCGTGAGCGCCTTCCCGGTGGACCGTCTGGTGACCGTCCTCGTCGGGGACGCCGCGCAGATCGAGGAGCCGGTCAGGGCCCTCGGAATCGGTGAAGTCACGGTCGTACCGGCCGAGTAGAAGCCGAGCGGAGGCCGAGGAGAAACCGGACAGAAGGACGCGTGTCCGTGGGGCCCTGGTGACTGAAGAGTCACCAGGGCCCTTGTTTGTCCGTATTGATGGCGGAGGTTGTGTGTCTGACCTGTGGCGTACTTAACAAATCCTGTGATCCGTTTGTTATTTCGAAGACGACGCACTTAGCGTCAGTCCGGCTGTTCGTCAGAAGTTCGCCGCAGCCGCGGCACCGGACAGTCATCGCCGAGTCCCCGCATGGCGCGAGCCAGGGGAGCCGGGGACCCACCGAAGTCCCTGGGGTGAATCGGGTGCCCTTCGCGAGCGACGCGAAACGGGGGGCAGCCGTAGGAGACCTTCCTGCTCCGAACCCGTCAGCTAACCCGGTAGGCGAGAGGGAAGGAAAGGACCAGCCACTTCATGGCGTTCACCCGCGCCCCCGGGAAGCACCGCCGTCCCGGCCGTGTGCAGCGCACGACCACGAGGAACGTGGGCGTAGCCGCTCTCACCACCACCGGTGTCATCGGCACCCTGGCCGCTCCCGCGCTCGCCGCGGAGGAGCCCGCAGTCGAGCAGACCGGCCTGAACCAGATCATCGTCCTCGGCGACACGGTCGCCGACCAGGTCGACGCCCAGGCCGTCGCGCAGCAGCAGGCCGCCGAGGTGGCCGCGGTCAAGAAGAAGGCGCAGGAGGAGGCCCGCAAGGCCGCCGCCGAGAAGGCCGAGCAGGAACGTGCCGCCGCCAAGGAGCGCGAGGAGATCAAGGCCCGTGCCGCCCGCGCGGCCGAGCGCGAGCGCCTCAACGCCTATGTCGCCCCCATCAGCGGCTCCTACATCTCCACCGGCTACAAGGCCGGCGGTGCCGTCTGGTCCTCCGGCAGCCACACCGGCGTCGACTTCCACGCCGCGTCCGGCACCACCGTCCTCGCGGTCGGCGCCGGCACCGTCGTCGAGGCGGGCTGGGGCGGGGCGTACGGCAACAACATCGTCATCAAGATGAACGACGGCACGTACACCCAGTACGGCCACCTGTCGTCCATCGGCGTCTCCGTCGGTCAGACCGTCACCCCCGGCCAGCAGATCGGCCTCTCCGGGGCGACCGGCAACGTCACCGGCCCCCATCTGCACTTCGAGGCCCGGACGACGGCCGAGTACGGCTCGGACATCGACCCCGTCGCGTACTTGCGCTCGCACGGCGTGAACGTCTGACGGACCCACCGCTTCCCAGGAGGCCCCGGCTCACCGAGCCGGGGCTTTCCCTGTTGTGCGAACCTCTTGTGACGCACCTCCTGTCCAAAAAATATCCCTGGATTCCGGTCCGCCATCGGAAATTCCGGCTCACTGCAATAGAGTCGCTGGAACACACGTCAATCATCGACGTTTCACGGGGATTAAGGCGGAGGTCGGTCATGCGTATTCCGGCGCACTCGGTATGCACGGCGATCCGTGATGACATCGTCGCGGGTGTCTACGAGCGCGGCAGCCGTCTCACCGAGGAACTGCTCGCCCGCCGCTACGGCGTCAGCCGGGTCCCCGTGCGCGAGGCGCTGCGCACCCTGGAGGCCGAGGGGTTCGTGGTGACCCGGCGGCACGCGGGCGCGTGCGTCGCCGAGCCGACCGAGCAGGAGGCCGCCGACCTGCTGGAGATGCGCATGCTGCTGGAGCCGCTGGGCGCCGCCCGCGCCGCCCAGCGGCGCACCGAGGCGCACCTCAAGGTGTTGCGCGGCCTGGTCAGACTGGGCCAGGAGCGGGCCAGGAGGGGCACCAGCGAGGATCTGCGCTCCCTGGGCGGCTGGTTCCACGAGACGCTCGCACAGGCGTCCGGCAGCCCCGCCCTGACCTCGACACTCGCCCAGCTGCGGCACAAGATCGCCTGGATGTACGCGGTCGAGGCGCCTGCCAACCCCGTGGAGTCCTGGGCGGAGCACGGCGGCATCGTGGACGCCGTCGCGCGCGGCGACAGCGACCGGGCCCGGACCATCACGTCCGTGCACACCGAGCGCGCCACCGCCGCGCACCGGCTCCGATTTCCGGGCGGGGCCGCCGGGGCGGAGCGCGCCGACCGTGTGAGGACTTCGCAACACCCCGTAAACACACCGAGTCTGCGGCATTAACACGGGAGCCGTATACAAAGAGGGAAGAATTCCGTGGGGCATTTTTTCGGCTGCCCGCAGAACGGAAAAAGGACGTAAATGCGAAGGGCCCGCCCGATAAATCGGACGAGCCCTTCGTCATGTGTGCGGGTGGTGCGTGCGGGCAGCCTTTCAGGCCTTTCCGCTTCGGTTGCCCGGTCGCTCAGACCGTCTCGGGGAGTTCTTCGAGCCCCTCGGCGACGAGCTTCGCCAGACGGTCGAGCGCGACGTCCGCGCCCTCGGCGTCGGAGGCGAGCACGATCTCCTCGCCGCCCTGGGCGCCGAGGCCCAGGACCGCCAGCATGGAGGCGGCGTTGACGGGGTTCCCGTCGGCCTTGGCGATCGTCACGGGGATACCGGAGGCCGTGGTGGCCCGGACGAAGATGGATGCGGGGCGGGCGTGGAGGCCCTCGGCCCAGCCGACGTTGACGCGGCGCTCAGCCATGTTGATGCTGCCCTTCAGGTGTGTCGGGTGTTGCAGAGAGGTCTAGACCGGGTTGTCTAGACCAGTTTCCCATATGGGGCGACGTACCGGAACGGGCCCACGGCCTGACCACGAACCGGCTGTCGCGCTTGTGTTGTGCTCGTCCTGCCTCTGTCGTGCCTCCCCAGGCTGCCCCGCGCCGCATGCGTACGCGAGCCGTACTCTGGGGCCCATGCAGACCTCGTCGGACCGGCACGAGTACCCCGCCCACTGGGAGGCCGACGTGGTGCTGCGCGACGGCGGCACCGCACGCATCAGGCCCATCACGGTCGATGACGCCGAGCGTCTTGTCAGCTTCTATGAGCAGGTCTCGGACGAGTCGAAGTACTACCGCTTCTTCGCGCCCTACCCTCGCCTGTCCGCCAAGGACGTCCACCGCTTCACTCACCACGACTTCGTGGACCGGGTGGGGCTCGCCGCCACGGTGGGCGGCGAGTTCATCGCCACCGTACGCTACGACCGCATCGGCGCCGACGGGATGGCCGCCTCCGCCCCCGCCGACGAGGCCGAGGTCGCCTTCCTCGTGCAGGACGCCCACCAGGGCCGCGGTGTCGCCTCCGCCCTCCTCGAACACATCGCCGCCGTCGCCCGCGAACGTGACATCCGACGCTTCGCCGCCGAGGTGCTCCCCGCCAACAGCAAGATGATCAAGGTGTTCACGGACGCCGGGTACCAGCAGAAGCGCAGCTTCGAGGACGGCGTCGTCCGACTGGAGTTCGACCTGGAGCCCACCGACCGCTCCCTCGCCGTGCAGCGCGCCCGGGAGCAGCGGGCCGAGGCCAGATCCGTCCAGCGGCTGCTGGCCCCCGGCTCGGTCGCCGTCGTCGGCGCCGGGCGCACGCCGGGCGGAGTGGGCCGCGGCCTGCTCGCCAACCTCAAGGACGCCGGCTTCACCGGGCGGCTGTACGCGGTGAACAAGGCCCTCGGGGCGGACGAGAAGGAACTCGACGGGGTGCCCGCGCACCGCTCCGTCACCGACATCGAGGGCCCCGTCGACCTCGCGGTCGTCGCCGTCCCCGCCGCCTACGTCCCCGAGGTCGTCGCCGAGTGCGGTGAGCACGGGGTGCAGGGGCTCGTGGTCGTCTCCGCCGGGTACGCCGAGAGCGGCCCCGCCGGGCGCGAGCGCCAGCGCGAACTGGTCCGCCAGGCCCGCACGTACGGCATGCGCATCATCGGCCCCAACGCCTTCGGGATCATCAACACCGCCCCCGACGTACGGCTCAACGCCTCGCTCGCCCCCGAGACCCCGCGCTCCGGACGCATCGGCCTGTTCGCCCAGTCCGGCGCCATCGGCATCGCGCTGCTCTCCCGGCTGCACCG
Source organism: Streptomyces phaeolivaceus (assembly GCF_009184865.1). NCBI lineage: Bacteria > Bacillati > Actinomycetota > Actinomycetes > Kitasatosporales > Streptomycetaceae > Streptomyces > Streptomyces phaeolivaceus. The sequence goes on from NZ_CP045096.1 coordinate 8,010,466, forward strand.
GCGCGGGGGAGGGGTCACCGGCGTCACGGGCGTCTCCACCTTCGTGTCGTCCGGCAACCGCGCGGACGTGTCCGGCAACGACGTCCTGCAGTACTGGTACGAGGACCCGGACACCGATGTCGTCCTCATGTATCTGGAGTCCATCGGCAACCCGCGCAAGTTCACCCGCCTCGCCCGGCGCACGGCGGCGGTCAAGCCGCTCGTGGTGGTGCAGGGGGCGCGCCACGGTTCCGCGCCCCTGGGGCACGCCGTGCGCGCCACCCAGCTGCCCCACACCACCGTGTCCGCGCTGCTGCGCCAGGCCGGGGTGATCCGGGTCGACACGATCACCGAGCTGGTCGACGCGGGGCTGCTGCTCGCCCGGCAGCCGCTGCCGGCGGGGCCGCGGGTGGCGATCCTGGGGAACTCCGAGTCGCTGGGGCTGCTGACGTACGACGCGTGCCTCTCCGAGGGGCTGCGCCCGCTGCCCCCGCTGGATCTGACGACCGGGGCCTCGGCACGGGACTTCCACGCGGCGCTGTCCCGGGCGCTCGCGGACGACTCGTGCGACGCGGTGGTGGTGACGGCGATACCGGCGCTGGGGGAGGCGTCGCCGGGGGACGCGGCGCTGGCGGAGGCGCTGCGGAGCGCCGTCGCGGGGAAGCCGTCGAAGCCGGTGCTCGTGGTGCACGTCGAGCTGGGGGGCTTGGCCGAAGCGCTGTCCGCCGCGGCCAGTACCGCACCACAGGTCGGCGAGAAGGCGCCCGGCGCTGTCGGCGGTGCCCACCCTCCCCCACTCTCGGCTGCGGAACGACTGCCCACCGAGGGACAGGAAGCGTCACCACCCCTTCCTGCCGAAGCACACCTCATCCCCGCCTACCCCGCCGCCGAGCGAGCCGTGCGGGCCCTCTCCGAAGCCGTGCACTACGCCCAGTGGCGACGGGAGGCGGCGGAGCCGGGGCGGGTGCCGGAGTTCGAGGACATCGACGAGAAGGGGGCGGCCGAGCAGATCGACGCGGCGCTGGCCGGGGGCGCGGGGCTCACGCTCGGCGCGCAGGAGACGGGCGCGCTGCTCGGTCGGTACGGCATCCACCCGCGGCAGGCGCGCCCCGCGCCCACACCCGACGAGGCGGCGAGCGCGGCGGCGGCCGTCGGCTACCCCGTGGCGCTCAAGACGACCGCCCCGCACCTGCGACACCGGGCCGACCTGGGCGGCGTACGCCTCGATCTCGCCGACGAGGAGCAACTGCGGCGGGCGTACGCGGAGTTGACGGAGCTGTTCGGCGGGCCGGAGGAGCTGCGCCCGGTCGTCCAGGGCATGGCCCCGCGCGGGGTCGACACGATCGTACGGACGGTCGTGGACCCGGCGGCCGGAGCGGTGCTCTCGTTCGGGCTCGCCGGGCCCGCGTCGCAGCTGCTCGGGGACATGGCGCACCGCCTGATTCCGGCCACCGAGCGGGACGCGGCCTCGCTGGTCCGGTCCATCCGGACGGCCCCGCTCCTCTTCGGCTGGCGGGGCTCCGCCCCCGTCGACACGGCGGCGCTGGAGGAGCTGCTCCTGCGGGTCTCCCGGCTGGTCGACGACCACCCCGAGGTCGTGGCGGTCTCCCTGGAGCCCGTAGTCGTCGCGCCGCACGGCCTGAGCGTCCTCGGCGCCACCGTCCGGCTCGCGCGCCCGCCCGCCCGCGACGACCTCGGCCCCCGGACGCTCCCGGTGTACTGACGGCCCCGCCGCCGGCCCGCCGAAGGCGGCGCGCGCACCCCGTACGGGCGGCGCGCGGGCCCGCGCATTGAACCGTCCACGACAGAACAGAGACGGCAGAGCGGTCCCTCGCAGTCAGTGCGCCACCGTAGGATGGACGTCATGGCCAAGACCAGTACGACGACCCAGGGGCTGCGTGCGGCGATCGAGCGCAGCGGCTACTACCCGGCCCTCGTGGCCGAGGCGGTGGAGGCCGCTGTCGGCGGCGAGGCCATCAAGTCGTACCTGGTCCACCAGGAGACGACGTTCGACGCGAACGAGGTGCGGCGGCATGTCACCGTCCTCGTCCTCACGGGCAACCGCTTCATCGTGAGCCACACCGACGAGCAGGCCGCGGACACCACCTCGCCGACGCCGTACGCCACGACCTCGACCGAGTCGGTCAAGATCGGCCGGATCTCGTCGGTCGTGCTCAGCCGCGTGGTCGCCAACCCGGAGTCGTACGCCCCGGGCACCCTGCCCCGCGAGGTCGTCCTGACCATCGGCTGGGGCGCCGTCTCCCGCATCGACCTGGAGCCCGCCGCCTGTGGCGACCCCAACTGCGAGGCGGACCACGGGTACACGGGCAGTTCGACGGCGGACGACCTCAGCCTGCGCGTCAGCGAGGCCGGGGACGGCCCGGAGACCGTGCGTCAGGCCCTCGCCTTCGCCCAGTCGCTCTCCGAGGCGACCGCGGACCCCGCCCGCTGATGGCACTGCCCACCTGGGACGACCCGGAACCCCTCGCCCTCGACACGGCCCCCGTCCCGGAGTACGGCGTCGGCTCGCTCGCCGACCTCCTGCCCACCCTCGCGGCGGGCATGGGCGTGCCCGGTACGACCGCCTCGATACCGGAGCTGACGGCGGCCGACCGGGTCTGTGTGTTCCTGGTCGACGGCCTGGGCTGGGAGCAGCTGAGGGCGCACCCGGACGAGGCGCCGTACATGACCGCGCTGCTGGCGTCCTCGCGCGGCGGCACCGGCCGGCCCATCACCGCGGGCTACCCCGCCACCACCGCCACCTCCCTCGCCTCCGTGGGCACCGGTCTGCCGCCGGGCGCGCACGGCCTGCCCGGCTACACGGTCCGCAACCCCGAGACCGAGGAGCTGATGAACCAGCTCCGCTGGCAGCCGTGGACCCCGCCGCGCGTATGGCAGCCGTACCCCACGATCTTCCAGCTCGCCGACCGGGCGGGTGTGCACACCGCCCAGGTCACCGCCCCGGCCTTCCAGAACACCCCCCTCACCCAGATCGCGCTGAGCGGCGGCACGTTCCACGGCCGTCTCTCCGGCGACGACCGCATGGATGTGGCCGCCGAGCAACTGGCGGCGGGCGACCGCGCCTTGATCTACACGTACTACTCCGAGCTGGACGGCGCGGGCCACCGCTTCGGTGTCGACTCGGACGCCTGGCGCGGCCAGTTGATGCACGTCGACCGGCTGGTCCAGCGCCTGGCCGAGCAACTCCCGCCGCGCACGGCCCTGTATGTGACCGCCGACCACGGCATGATCGACATCCCGTTCGACGAGCAGCACCGCATCGACTTCGACGAGGACTGGGAGCTGCGCGCCGGGGTCGCCCTGCTGGGCGGCGAGGGCCGTGCCCGCCATGTGTACGCCGTGCGGGGCGCCGAGTCGGACGTCCTGACCTGCTGGCGCGAGGTGCTGGGCGAGCAGTTCTGGATCGCCTCCCGCGACGAGGCGATGGCGGCGGGCTGGTTCGGCCCGCACATCGACGACCGGGTGTACGCCCGCATCGGCGACGTCGTCGCCGCCGCCCGTGACGACGTCCTGATCATCGCCTCCGAGCGGGAGCCCAACGAGTCGGCGATGGTCGGCAACCACGGCTCGATGACCCCCGTGGAACAGCTGGTCCCGCTCCTCGAAGTACGCTCCTGAAGCCCTGCCCGTCCGTCCGCCCCCTCGCCCTCCATGCCGAAAGGTGCTCAACTCACCATGCCCGAGCTGGTGTTCTTCTCCGGAACCATGGACTGCGGGAAGTCGACGCTGGCCCTCCAGATAGAGCACAACCGTTCGGCACGCGGCCTCCAGGGCATGATCTTCACGCGTGACGACCGCGCGGGCGAGGGCAAACTGTCCTCCCGGCTCGGCCTGGTGACCGACGCCGTGGAGGTCGAGGACGGCCAGGACCTCTACGCGTATCTCGTCGACCATCTCTCCCAGGGCCGCCGCGCGGACTATGTGATCGCCGACGAGGCCCAGTTCCTCGCCCCCGAGCAGATCGACCAACTCGCCCGCGTCGTTGACGATCTGAGCCTCGACGTCTACGCCTTCGGCATCACGACCGATTTCCGTTCCAAGCTCTTCCCCGGCTCCCAGCGCCTGGTCGAGCTGGCCGACCGCGTCGAGGTCCTCCAGGTGGAGGCCCTGTGCTGGTGCGGCGCCCGTGCCACGCACAACGCCCGCACCATAGGCGGTCAGATGGTGGTCGAGGGCGCCCAGGTCGTCGTCGGCGACGTCAACCAGCCCGACGACATCGGCTACGAGGTCCTCTGCCGCCGTCACCACCGCCGCCGGATGACGGCCGCCACCGCCCGCGCGAGCGCCCTCTCCCCGGACGTCCTGCCGGTCGAGGCGGTCTGACACCTGGCGCCGAGACGGTCCGCCGGTTCAGCGTGCCGAGCGCACCACCGCGAACTTCGCCCCCTCCGGGTCGGCGAGCGAGGCCACCGGGCCGTGCGGGGTGTCGTGGGTGGGTTTGAGGACGTGCCCGCCGAGTTCGATGACCCGGTCGGCGGCCTCGTCGGGGTCGGTCACCTCGAAGTACGTCAGCCAGTGGGGGCCGCGGTCGCGGGGGAGGTCACCGCCGACCCCGTGGATGCCGGCGACGGGGCGGCCGTCGATGCGGAGGGTGACGTAGTCCAGGTCGTCCGAGACGACCGGCTCCTCCTCGTAACCGAAGGTCGTCTCGTAGAACTTGGCGACCAGCGAGCTGTCCACGGTGAGGAGTTCGTCCCACGCCGGAGTGCCGGGAACCCCGGTGATGTCCGCGCCGAGGTGCTCCGCCGCCTGCCAGATGCCGAAGACGGCGCCCGCGGGGTCCGAGGCGATCGCCAGCCGGCCCGCCTCGCCCGCGTCCAGCGGTCCCACCCCGACGGTGCCACCGCAGTGCCGTACGGTCTCCGCCGTCCGGTCCGCGTCGGTGGAGGCGAAGTACGGCGTCCAGGCGATGGGGAGATGGCGGTCGGGCGGCAACTGGCCGATGCCCGCCACCTGCCGCCCGTCGAGCAGTGCCCGCGCATACGGGCCGAGCTGCTGGGGGCCGGGCTGGAACTCCCAGCCGAACAGCGCCCCGTAGAAGTCCTGGGTCGTGGCCATCCCGTGCACCATCAGGCTCACCCAGCAGGGTGTGCCCGGTGGATACGCCCCACCGTGCCGGCCGGTCGACCCCCGTGCCTCGGTCATCGTCACTCTCTCCTCCGGCCCCTCGCGGTGGCCGTCTCCGTCCGCCCTCCGTACGCGTGTACCGCGTCCACGCGCGATCACGCCCCGTGCCGATGCTCGCACCACCCGTAGTGCCACGGGCCCGCGCCGCACCGCCGCGCGACACGTCCGTGGACGAGGATGCCCGCCTCGCCGGTACCCCTCGCTTGCCACGTCGTCGCCGTGCGGTGTCCATCGGTTGTACGGCATGTGCCCGACCCCGTACGCCTCGTGATCGGCACCGCCCGGCGGGCAGAGTAACCGGACCGGGGCGACGCGGCCACCCCGTGCGCGAGGATGGGGCCATGAACGCCATCATCTCGGCCCCCGACCTCGGACACGAGCTGGCGGGAGCCCGCCCGCCGGTCCTCCTGGACGTCCGTTGGCAGTTGGGCGGCCCGAACCTGCGCCCCGACTACGAGAAGGCACACCTCCCGGGAGCGGTCTTCGTCGACCTGGACGCCGAACTCGCCGGCCCGGCGGGCTCCGGAGGCCGCCACCCGCTGCCCGACCCGGACACCTTCGGTGCGGCGATGAGGGCGGCCGGGGTCTCCGCGGACCGCGCCGTCGTCGTGTACGACGGCGGTCTCAACTGGGCCGCCGCGCGCGCGTGGTGGCTGCTGCGCTGGGCCGGCCACCCCTCGGTGCGGGTGCTGGACGGCGGTCTGGCCGCCTGGGACGGCCCGTTGACCGCCGAGATCCCGGAGCCCGTGCCCGGCACCTTCGCGCCCGTCCCCGGCGCGCTGCCGCTGCTCGACGCGGACGGCGCCGCCGCGCTGGCCCGCACCGGGCTCCTGCTGGACGCGCGCGCCGCCGAGCGCTACCGGGGCGATGTGGAGCCCATCGACCCGGTCGGCGGCCATATCCCGGGCGCGGTGTCGGCTCCGACCACCGAGAACGTGGCCGAATCCGGCCGCTTCCGGACCGCCGCCGAACTCGCCGACCGTTTCAAGGGACTCGGGGTGACCGCCGACTCCGAGGTCGGCGTCTACTGCGGCTCCGGGGTCTCGGGCGCCCACCAGGTGCTGGCGCTGGCCGTCGCGGGCATCCCGGCGGCCCTGTACGTGGGTTCGTGGTCGGAGTGGTCCCGGGACGGCAGCCGACCGGTGGCCACCGGGCCCGACCCGCGATGACCCTCCGCTGACGGCATGCCGTGGGGCCCGCGTCTGAACGACACGGGCCCCACACACGTATGAATGACCGATCCTGCAACGAAGAAAAGACCAAGGAAGAAGAAGACCGAGAAGACCGAAGAGAGTCGAGGACCGAAGAGAAACGGATCTGCTTGAAGTACGACCCGTCCAACTCCCCATCGCCGCAGGCCCGCTACTCCTGCTTCTTCCGTCTGGTGCCGAACACGATCTCGTCCCAGCTCGGCACCGCCGCGCGCCGGCCCGGCCGGACGCCGTCGGCCTCCGCCTGGCGGTCGGTGGCACCGATGAGCCGGTCACGGTGGCCGTTGACCGACCGTGGCATGAGGACGTCCGCGTAGGCGGAACCGGCCGAGGCCGCGGGGGCCGCGGACTCCTCCTCCGCCACCTCCTCGACGGAGGCGGACTCCTCCTGCGGTTCGACGGAGGGCAGTTCGGGCACCACCAGGTCGCCCCGGTAGCTGGGCACGGCCTCCAGGATGCTGGTCAGCGAGTCGCGCTCGCTCACCAGCTCCTCGTCCGACTCCAGGGCCGGGGAGGGCAGGGCGAGACGTTCCGCCTGGCGGTCCAGGGGGCGGTCACGGGGCAGCCGCGCGATCCTCGGCACGAACGGGAAGCTGGGCTCGGGCGTCCCGAGGTCGTCGGACTCGCCGATCAGCGAACGCGCCTCGTCGTCGACGGCCTGGACGAGCCGCCGGGGCGGGTCGTACGTCCAGCTCGCCGAGTGCGGCTCGCCCGCGACGCAGTACACCAACAGGACTTCCCAGGTGCCGTCGTCGCGGCGCCACGAGTCCCACTGGACGGTGTCCTTCTCGGCACCGCGCAGCAGCAGACGCTCCTGGACGGCCTCGCCGAGCTGGGGTCCCGCCGCGTTCTCGCCGGGGCGGCGGACGGGGGTCTTGCGGGCCCGCTCGGCCATGAAGGCGCGCTCGGCCAGGACGGGGCCCTCGAACCGGCGGACCCGGTCGACGGGGATGCCGGCGAGCTGCGCGACCTCCTCGGCCGTGGCACCCGCGCGTATCCGCGCCTGGATGTCACGGGGGCGGAGATGGCTCTCCACCTCGATCTCGATCTGACCGAGGCGGGGCCGGTCGCCGCGCACGGCGGCACGCAGCCGTTCGTCGATCGGAAGTGTGTACTCCGTGGAATCGGCAGCCTTGAGCACCAGCCGTGTGCCGTCATTGGAGACGGCCACGACACGCAGTTCGGGCATGGGGACCTCCCGGGTGGTGCCTGCCGACGTCACGTGCGTCGCTGCTTCCGCTAGTCGAGTGTTCCGCTAGTCGAGTGTGGCCTGCCCGGGTGCAGCCTGCCACAACCTTGCCGAGTTGCCCGGCGTGTCGGGCGTGAGCCCGAGGCTGCCGTTATGGCACGGTTATCAATTCGCAACGCTAAGTGACGAACCTCATCACCCTGTGCAACGATCCCCCTCCCGGTGGTCCTCGAAGGCCCCGGACACCCTGGCGGGAGTCCGGACCCAGGGCTCGCAACAGTACTCCATTCGGGCCACTTGCGTGGATCGGCACGCCGCCCAACTTCTCATGGGAGACGTCAATCCGCCGCCGGAACAGACCTTTTCGTGACCTCGGGAGGGACGTGCTTCACGCGATCTTCGACAAACGCCCGCCCGGCTACGCCCCGAGCACCCGGCGCAAGTAGTCGTTCTGGAAACGCCGTTCGGGGTCGAGCCGGTCACGCAGCGCGGTGAACTCACCGAAGCGGGGGTAGACCTTGGCGAAGTAGTCGGTGTCCCGGGTGTGCACCTTGCCCCAGTGCGGGCGCCCCTCGTGCGCGGTGAAGATCCGCTCGGCGGCGGTGAAGTACGCCTGATAGGGCGTACCCCTGAACATGTGCACGGCGACGTACGCGCTCTCGCGGCCGGAGGCGGTGGAGAGCGTGATGTCGTCGGCGGGGGCGGTGCGGACCTCCACGGGGAAGCTCACGCGCAGGTTCGACCGGTCGACCATCGCCTTGAGTTCACGCAGCGTGTCCACCACGGCCTCGCGCGGAACGGCGAACTCCATCTCCACGAAGCGCACTCGGCGCGGAGACGTGAAGACCTTGTAGGGGATGTCGGTGTAGGTCCGCGCGGACAGGGCGCGGCTGGAGATCTGCGCGATCGTCGGGATGCTGGCGGGCACCGCCTGGCCGACCCAGTTGGCCACCTGGAACAGGCCGTTGGAGAGGAACTCGTCCTCGAACCAGCTGTTCAGCTGCGGTACGGGCTTCTCGGGGCCCGCACTGCGGTTGTTGCGCTTGGTGTTGGTGTTGCCGGTGTGCGGGAACCAGTAGAACTCGAAGTGCTCGTTCTCGGCGTGCAGTTCGTCGAACTCGGCCAGCACCCGCTCGAACGGCATCGGTTCCTCGCGCGCCGAGAGCAGGAAGATCGGCTCCACGGCGAAGGTGATCGCGGTGACGATGCCGAGGGCGCCGATGCCGACCCGGGCGGCGGCGAAGACATCGGGGTTCTCCGTCGCGGAACAGGTCAGGATCGAGCCGTCCGCGGTGACCAGTTCGAGGCCGCGGATCTGGGCGGCGATCGAGGCCGAGTCCCGCCCGGTGCCGTGGGTGCCGGTGCTGGTCGCGCCCGAGACCGTCTGCTCCATGATGTCGCCCATGTTCGTGAGCGACAGTCCCTCGCGCGCGAGAGCCAGGTTGAGCCGCTTGAGCGGGGTGCCGGCGGCGACCGTGACGGTCATGGCCTCACGGTCGATCTTGCGTATGCCCGTCAGCAGTTGAGGGCGGATCAGTACGCCGTCGGTCGCGGCGGCGGCCGTGAAGGAGTGGCCCGTGCCGACAGCCTTCACCCGGAGGTCGTCCTCGGCGGCCTGCCGTACGGCGGCGGCGAGTTCCTCGACGGTGGCCGGGGTGACCTCCCGTACGGGCCGGGCGGTGACGTTCCCCGCCCAGTTACGCCACGTGCCGCTCTTCCCGATCACGGTGGTGCTCATGGGGCCCTCCCCGCCTTGGAGCCGGCCTGCGCAGCCGGCGGTACCCGAGGAAACCGACCGCGACCGCGACGGCCCCGGACGCCGCCGGAACCACGTACCCCGCCTTCGCCCCGGCCGCGTCGATCACCCAGCCGGAGACCGAGGAGCCGAGCGCGACCCCGACCGCGAGCCCGGTGCCCACCCAGGTCATGCCCTCGGTCAGTTGCGTGCGTGGTACGTGCTCCTCGATCAAGGACATGGTCGTGATCATCGTGGGTGCGATGGACAGTCCGGCGACGAAGAGCGCCACGGCCAGAAACGGCAAGTTTCCGACCAGTAGGAGGGGGATCATACTCACGGCCATGCCGCATACGCCCAGCAGCCACCTGCGTTCCGCCGCCCCGCCGAAGCGCAACAGCCCGAAGACGATGCCCGCGGCGCACGAACCGGCCGCGTAGAGGGCCAGCACGACGCTCGCGGCGGCCTTGTGGCCGCGCTCCTCGGCGAAGGCCACGGTGACCACGTCGACGGCTCCGAAGATGGCCCCGGTCGCCACGAAGGTGGCCACCAGCACCTGAAGTCCGGGCGAGCGCAGCGCCGAACGGCCCTTGTCGTGCCGCGCGCGCGGGTGCGGCGCCGGTTCGGTGGCGCGCTGGGCGGTCAGCCAGAAGACACCGGCCGCGAGGAAGCAGGCGGCGAGCAGCGGCCCGGCCTCCGGGAACCACGCCGTGGACAGCCCGATGGAGATGATCGGCCCGAAGATGAAGCAGACCTCGTCGATGACGGACTCGAACGAGTACGCGGTGTGCAACCGCGGGGTGTCCCGGTACAGGGCCGCCCACCGCGCGCGGGTCATCGCCCCGAGGCTGGGCACACAGCCGATGCCGGCCGAGCAGAGGTACAGCACCCAGTCCGGCCAGCCGTAGTACGCGGCGAACAGCAGCCCCGCGGAGGCGGCCAGGGCGACGAGGGTCGCCGGGCGCAGCACCCGCCGCTGCCCGTACTGGTCCACCAGACGCGAGATCTGCGGGCCGAACACGGCGGCGGACAGCGCGATGGTCGCCGAGAGCGCGCCGGCCAGGCCGTACCGGCCGGTGAGCTGGGAGATCATCGTGACCACGCCGATGCCCATCATGGACAGCGGCATCCGGCCGAGGAGACCCGCGGCGGTGAAGCCCTTGGTGCCGGGGGCGGCGAACAGGGCGGTGTAGGGGCTGGGCACGGGGGCTCCGGTCGGTCCGGTAAGGGGAGGAACTGATTCCTCGTAAGGCGTGAAGACGGCTGGTACAGCTTACAGGCCAGGTCACCCTAAGCCATCCTCGGGCATGGGCCGGGATCCCGGCTGTCGGCGTCGGGTGGCAGGATCGATGGCATGCCACACGCGCACGACGCCACCCCCTACGACGCCCTGCTCCTGCTCTCGTTCGGCGGCCCGGAGGGCCCGGACGACGTGGTCCCGTTCCTGGAGAACGTGACGCGGGGTCGCGGCATCCCCAAGGAACGCCTGAAGGAAGTCGGGCAGCACTACTTCCTGTTCGGCGGGGTCAGCCCCATCAACGACCAGAACCGGGCCCTGCTCGACGCCCTCCGCAAGGACTTCGCCGGGCACGGCCTGGATCTGCCCGTCTACTGGGGCAACCGCAACTGGGCGCCCTACCTGACCGACACCCTGCGTGAGATGGTCGCCGACGGCCGCCGCCGCGTCCTGGTCCTCACCACGAGCGCGTACGCCTCGTACTCGGGCTGCCGCCAGTACCGCGAGAACCTCGCCGACTCGCTCGCCGCCCTGGCGGCCGAGGGCCTGGAGCCGCCGAGGATCGACAGGATCCGGCACTACTTCAACCACCCGGGCTTCCTGGAACCCATGATCGACGGCGTTCTGGAGTCGCTCGCCGACCTCCCCGAGGACGTCCGCGACGGCGCGCACCTCGCCTTCTGCACCCACTCCATCCCGAACGCCTCGGCGGACACCTCCGGCCCGGTCGAGGAGCACGGCGACGGCGGCGCGTACGTCGCGGAGCACCTGGACGTCTCACGGCTCATCGCCGAGGCCGTGCGCGAGCGGACAGGCGTCGAGCACCCGTGGCAGCTCGTCTACCAGTCGCGTTCCGGCGCCCCGCACATCCCGTGGCTGGAGCCCGACATCCGCGACCACCTGGAGGAGCGGCACGGGTCCGGGGCCCCGGCCGTCGTGATGGCCCCCATCGGCTTCGTCTCGGACCACATGGAGGTCCTGTACGACCTCGACACCGAGGCCATGGCCAAGGGCGAGGAGCTGGGTCTGCCGGTCCGCCGCTCGGCCACCGTGGGCGCCGACCCCCGGTTCGCCGCCGCGATCCGCGATCTCGTCCTGGAGCGCGCCGCCACGGAGCGGGGCGAGGACGTGACCCCCTGCGCGCTCGGCGCGCTCGGCGCGAGCCACAACCTGTGCCCGGTCGGCTGCTGCCCGGCCCGTGCCCCCCGGCCCGCCGCCGCGGGCGCCGACAGCCCGTACGCGTGAGGAGCACCATGACCGACCAGTCAGAGCGTTCAGGCCGTCCGGACGGCCTGCGGGCCGAACTGCTGGAGATCGCCCTGGAGGCGGCCGACCGCGCGGGCGCCCTCCTGCGCGACGGCCGGCCCGCCGATCTGGGCGTGGCCGCCACCAAGTCCAGCGCGGTCGACGTCGTCACCGAGATGGACATCGCCTCCGAGAAGCTGATCACCGGCCTCCTCGCCGAACGCAGGCCGCACGACGGCGTGCTCGGCGAGGAGGGCGCCAGCGTCGAGGGCACCAGCGGCGTCCAGTGGGTGATCGACCCCCTCGACGGCACCGTCAACTACCTCTACGGACTCCCCAGTTGGGCCGTGTCCATCGCGGTCCGGGTGGACGGCGAGACGGTCGTCGGTGTGGTCCACGCCCCGGTGCGCGGCGAGACCTTCCGGGCCGTCCTCGGCGAGGGCGCGTTCCTGAACGACCGTCCCGCGCGCGTGCGGCCCGCCCCGGAGCTGGGACTCGCCCTCGTCGGCACCGGCTTCGGCTACCGCGCCGAGCGCCGCGCCCGGCAGGCCGACGTACTGCGCGCGCTGATCCCCGAGGTGCGGGACATCCGGCGCGGCGGCTCGGCCGCGATCGACCTGTGCGACGTGGCCGTGGGCCGCCTGGACGCGTACTACGAGCGCGGTCTGAACGCCTGGGACTACGCGGCGGGCGACCTCGTCGCCCGGGAGGCGGGCGCCCTGACCGGTGGCCGCCCCGGAGAGCCCCTCTCACCCGATTTGACCATCGCCGCCCCGCCCACCCTCTTCGAGGCCCTCCAGACCCGCCTGGACGGCCTCGGCGCCTGGCACGACTGAGGGGCCGGTACGACAACGCGGCGAGACCCCGGCCTGGATCTGCCGGGGTCTCGCCGTCGTGCGTATCGGGCCGGGAATCAGACGCTCTGCGCGCCGACCTCCACACCGTGGTCGGCGGCGAGGCGGCGCAGGTCGTCGAGCTCGCCCTGCTCCACCTCGACGAGGAAGTCGTCGCCCTCGTCGCGAGCCCTGGTCAGGTCGGACTCGGTCGCCCTTATGCGCTGCAGAAGTCCTGCGGTGAATGCGTCCATGCTGCGCCCCCTCGTCCTGGGTCGTGGGTCGTCGGCACGGGGGTGTGCCGTTCGGAAGGGGCGATCACGTCTCTTGTGGATGCCCAGCGCTGCCCTGGCCGGGCGGCGACGGTGCCGGACACCCACGCCCGCTCTGCGGAGAAGCGGATCGCCGCGTACCGCATGGTGGTGCGGCACAAGCAGAGTGTGATCGCGGGGTGTAAAGCCGTCCTCCCCCCGGTCTCTCGGACGGAAACCTCAACCGGACGAAAAAATCCCGCATTCCCGGCCGGACGCCTTCACCCTTCCTGTCACGGGGTCGTCTTACAGCCGACTTACGGCCGAAAAAGGCAGGATGGAGGTCACACACCCACGAACACCCTGCCCGTGCGCGCCTCTCGCGCGCTACGCGGGTGGACACAGGAAGGACAAGCGACGTGCGCGTACTCGTCGTCGAGGACGAGCAGCTGCTCGCCGATGCGGTGGCCACCGGACTGCGCCGGGAGGCCATGGCCGTCGACGTCGTGTACGACGGTGCGGCGGCCCTGGAACGCATCGGCGTCAACGACTACGACGTGGTCGTCCTCGACCGGGACCTCCCCCTCGTGCACGGCGACGACGTCTGCCGCAAGCTCGTCGAGCTGGGCCTGCCCACGCGCGTGCTGATGCTCACCGCGTCCGGAGACGTCAGCGACCGCGTCGAGGGCCTGGAGATCGGCGCCGACGACTATCTGCCGAAGCCGTTCGCCTTCAGCGAGCTGATCGCGCGCGTGCGGGCCCTCGGCCGGCGTACGAGCCTGCCGCTGCCGCCCGTCCTGGAGCGCGCCGGCATCAAGCTCGACCCCAACCGCCGCGAGGTCTTCCGCGACGGCAAGGAGGTCCAGCTCGCGCCCAAGGAGTTCGCGGTCCTGGAGGTGCTGATGCGCAGCGAGGGCGCCGTCGTCTCGGCGGAGCAGCTCCTGGAGAAGGCCTGGGACGAGAACACCGACCCGTTCACCAACGTCGTGCGCGTGACGGTCATGACGCTGCGCCGCAAGCTCGGCGAACCACCGGTCATCGTCACCGTGCCCGGCTCCGGCTACCGGATCTGATCCGCCGTGGCCGCCACCCCCGCGCCGCCCCAGGCGCCCCCGAAGCCCACCTGGGACCCCCGGCGGGGGCAGAACCCGCTCCCCTGGCTGCGCCCGACCATCCGGATACGGCTCACGCTGCTGTACGGCGGCATGTTCCTGATCGCCGGGATCCTGCTGCTGTCGATCATCTACCTGCTGGCCGCCCAGGCCGTGAGCACCGGCAACACCCCGGTGTTCAAGATCGAGGGCGGCACCAACATCAGCGTGTCCAGCAACATATGTCCGGCGGTAGACGCGGACACGGCTCCGACCAATCTCCAGCTCGACGACTTCAACCGGGCGATCGCCGCCTGTATCGACCATGAGCGCCAGGTCGCGCTGGACACCCTGCTCAGCCGTTCCCTGCTGGCTCTCCTCGGGCTGGCCGTGATCGCCTTCGCGTTCGGGTACGCGATGGCGGGCCGGGTGCTGGCGCCGCTCGGCCGGATCACCCGCACCGCGCGCGCGGTGGCCGGCTCGGACCTGTCCCGCCGGATCGAGCTGGACGGGCCGGACGACGAGCTGAAGGAGCTGGCGGACACCTTCGACGACATGCTGGAGCGGCTCCAGCGGGCCTTCACGGCCCAGCAGCGGTTCGTCGGGAACGCCTCGCACGAGCTGCGGACACCGCTCGCGATCAACCGCACCCTCCTGGAGGTGCACCTCTCCGATCCGGGTGCGCCGGCCGAGCTGCAGCAGTTGGGCAAGACGCTGCTGGCCACCAACGAGCGCAGTGAGCAACTCGTCGAGGGTCTGCTGCTGCTGGCCCGCAGCGACAACCAGATCGTCGAGCGCAAGCCCGTGGACCTCGCCGAGGTCGCCTCCCAGGCCATCGACCAGGTGCGCTCCGAAGCGGACGCCAAGAAGGTGGAGATCCGCGGCGAGTGGGCCCCGGCGGTCGTCCAGGGCAACGGCGTCCTGCTGGAGCGGATCGCCCTGAACCTCGTCCAGAACGCCGTCCGGTACAACGTGCCGGGACCGGGCGGCTGGGTGGAGGTCACGACGGAGCTGCAGCACGGGCAGGCGGTCCTGGTGGTCACGAACACCGGGCCCGTGGTCCCGGCGTACGAGATCGACAACCTTTTCGAGCCGTTCCGGCGGCTGCGTACGGAGCGCACGGGCAGCGACAAGGGCGTGGGCCTCGGCCTGTCGATCGTCCGGTCCGTGGCCCGCGCGCACGGCGGCCATATCGCCGCCCGGCCACGTGAGGGAGGCGGACTCGTGATGCGCGTGACCCTTCCCGTCTGAGAAAATGACCCCCGGTTCCGGGACGTGTTCGCTTTGCGCGGAATTTCCCGGGCGCCTGATCGAAACGGTCGTGCACGACCGATGTGTGATCGATCACAGGGGCGAATTTCCAGCCATCTACTGAGCGTGATCATGTGGCCGTCGGAAAGCCGGGAAAATCCGGGTTTTCGGGGGTTGAGATCACGGGAAGTACATGCTGAGGCGCCTTTGATATGCAGCCTCAGGACCGTGTACGGTCCCGTTCGCCATCCAAGCCGATCACTCTTGAGGAGTCCGGTTGGGTGTCGATTGAGTAACAGACCTTGATGTGAGGCAAAATCTCCGCCTCAGGTCGGGCACAAGTCCGGCCTCTCACGCGTTACGTGCGCTGGAGACACCGCAGACACCCAGAGGGGGAGAGCGCGACATGGCAACGGATTACGACACCCCACGCAAGACCGACGACGACGTCGACTCGGACAGCCTGGAAGAGCTCAAGGCTCGCCGGAACGACAAGTCGACTTCCGCCGTGGATGTAGACGAGTTCGAGGCTGCCGAAGGCCTGGAACTGCCCGGGGCCGACCTCTCGAACGAGGAGCTGGCCGTCCGGGTGCTGCCCAAGCAGCAGGACGAGTTCACCTGCATGAGCTGCTTCCTGGTGCACCACCGCAGCCAGCTGGCCCGCGAGAAGAACGGTCAGCCGATCTGCCGCGACTGCGACTGAGGCAGGGTCGGCCGTGACTGGCTCGACCCCTCCTTGGAAGCGCCGCTCCCGCAAGGGGGCGGACCCGGGGCCGTACGACGGCTCCGACGGCGTGCGTGACGACGAGCGGGGCTCCTCCGGCCAGGGAGCGGCCTCGCTCGAACGTGCGTCCGGCACGGCGTCGGGGGGCGCCACGGATGAGCAGGGACGCCTGCCCGTACCGGTGGACACTCCGGCGCCGGTCGCCCGACGGCGCGCGGCCGTCGTCCGCGACGGCATCAAACAGGGCCTCAAGGTAGGGGCCCGCAAGAGCGGTGACGGGGCCAGAGCGGGCCTCGCCTACATCACCGACCGGGTCGTCGAGATCGCCCCGCGGATCCCCGTACGCGACCTCGCGACCCTGCGTGCCCATTTCCCGGGGCTGGGGCCCGAGCAGATCGCCGACAAGCTCGTCGCGGGGGCGGCCAACGCGTCCTCCACGGTGGGCGCGAGTGTCGGGGCCGCCGCGATGCTGCCGGCGCCGCCCGCCATGCCCGCGGAGCTGGCCGCCGAGATCACCGGGGTCGCCGCGGTCGAGCTGAAGCTCATCGCCGAGCTGCACGAGGTGTACGGGGTGCGACCGCCGGGGAATCTGCGGCAGCGCAGCACCGCGTATCTGGACTCGTGGTCCGGTGAGCGCGGGATCGACGTGACCAAGCCGTCGACGATCAACTCGGCGCTCGGCGGGCAGATGAAGCGGCAGCTGCGGCAGCAGATCATGAAGCGGATGGTGCGGAATCTGCCGAACCTGATGCCGTTCCTGGTCGGCGCCGCGGTCGGGGCGGTCATGAACCGCCGGGACACCAAGCACCTCGCCGAGCGGATCCGTAAGGACCTGCGGCGTGTTCAGGTGCCGTGGGAGGCGCTGCCGGAGTTGCCGCCGCTGGAGGAGCCGGTGGATCCGCTGGCGGTGGGGGAGCTGCCGAAGGAACTGGGTGGGGGCTGAGCGGTCGTCGCGGACGCGGTCGGTCCGTCGGGCGGGCGCGGAGGTTCCGTGAGGCCCGCGAGTTCGGCACCGCAGGGAACGCGCCGTCGTGGCTGATCGCCGTCGCGGCGGCGGCAGGGTTCCCGGCGGTAAGAGTTCGACGAGAAAACCGCGCCGCCGCCGAGCTGTGCCGCCTGCCGGCGGGGCGGGCTCAGCCTGGCTGCGTGGTCGTCTTCGCGGCTTTCAGGGCGGCCACCAGGCGCTCGGGTTCCCGGGTCGACAGGTACACGTACGGGGTCGGGTCGGCCGGGTCGGTGACGGGGATGCGCAGGGCCGTGGGGATGTAGGCGCGCAGGAGCATGAAGGCGTGCGGGTTGGCCTTGTGGGTGCGCCAGGCCTGGGCCTCCTCGCGGTCCAGGATCTCCGGTTCGCCGAGGGCGCCGACCGGGATCTTCGCCTCGCCCGCGACCAGGGAGTCACCGACGACGCGGATGCGGACCGAACCGTAGGAACTGGCGACGACCGCCGCGACCGCGGTGCCGCCGGCCAGACCGCCCAGCAGGGGGAGGGTGCCGAACGGCAGCAGGATGAGGGCCATCGAGACGCCGACCAGGAAGCAGACGAGCCACCAGGTGCGGGGGGCGGTGAGGCGTTCTTCGTACGGCGAGGCGGAGAGCTGCATGGCGTCAAGCTTGGCATGCGGGCCCTCCCGCCCCGGAATAGGGGCGTCCGAGGGGAAACCCTGCCCGTAGGGACGATGGCCGGACGCTGACGGACCGGTAAGGTCTGCGCCTGTGAGAGGTACTTCCGCGGCCCTGCGGCCCCCGGCGGACGCCAAGGCGCCCGTACGGCATCCCGACGCACCCGCCCCCGGTGAGCTGCTCGGCGCGCACTACGGGCAGTGTTTCGGCTGTGGCGGCGGGCAGCCCCACGGGCTGCATCTGGAGGCGACGGCCGGTGAGGGCGTCACCCTGTCCGCCGAGTTCACCGTACGGCCCGCGCACCAGGGGGCCCCGGGCCTCGCGCACGGCGGAGTCCTGGCCAGCGCCCTCGACGAGACCCTCGGCTCCCTCACCTGGCTGCTGCGCACCATCGCGGTGACCGGACGGCTGGAGACCGACTTCCTGCGGCCCGTCCCCGTCGACACCGTGCTGCATCTGCGGGCCGAGGTGACGGCGGTGGCAGGGCGGAAGATTTTCGCCAGTGCCGAGGGCCGTATCGGGGGTCCCGAAGGACCGGTAGCCGTCCGCGCCGACGCGCTCTTCGTCGAGGTCAAGGTCGACCACTTCATCGACCACGGCCGTGACGAGGAGATCCGGGCGGCCATGAACGACCCGGACCAGGTCCGGCGGGCGCGTGCCTTCGAGGTGAACCCGTGAGCGGCGGCCGTACCCCTCTCGACGTCCTGATCCGGCGCGTCGACCCCGACGTGCCGCTGCCGGACTACGCGCGGCCCGGTGACGCGGGAGCCGATCTGCGCACCACGGAGAGCCGGGAGCTGAAGCCCGGCGAACGGGCCGTACTGCCCACGGGCGTGTCCATCGCGCTCCCGGAGGGGTACGCGGCCTTCGTGCACTCACGATCCGGTCTCGCCGCCCGCTGCGGCGTCGCCCTGGTGAATGCCCCGGGGACGGTTGATGCCGGGTACCGTGGGGAGATCAAGGTGATCGTGGTGAATCTCGACCCGTATGAAGCCGTACGGTTCGAGCGCTTCGACCGGATTGCCCAACTGGTCGTCCAGCAGGTCGAGAAGGTGCGCTTCCAGGAGGTGGCGGAGCTTCCCGGCTCGGCGCGGGCCGAGGGGGGCTTCGGGTCCACCGGCGGTCATGCCGCCGTGGACGGTACAGCGAGCGGCACAACAAGCGGCACAACGGGTGGGAATCGATACGCATCGGTCGTATCCGACCGGGAAGGACAGTGACGTGTTCGGACGTCGCAAGAAGAAGGGTTCCGCCGAGGACGCGGCGGACGCGGCGAGCGAGGCCGAGCAGGTCGACGGCGTTGCCGGGGAAGCCGACGGCGAGGCGGACGAGGTCGAGCGGGAGCGCGTGCGGCTCGAACCCGAGCCGCGGCCGGACGGGCCGTGGGACAGCACCGAGGTGCGCGAGCCCGGCGAGGGCCGGGTGGACCTCGGCGGCATCTTCGTACCCGGGGTCGACGGCATGGAGCTGCGGGTCGAGGTCGCGGGCGACGCGATCGTCGCGGCGACCGTCGTGCTGCGGGACAGCGCGGTCCAGCTGCAGGCCTTCGCCGCACCCAAGCGCGAGGGCATCTGGGGCGAGGTCCGTGAGGAGATCGCCTCCGGCATCACCCAGCAGGGCGGTGTGATCGACGAGGTCGAGGGTCCGCTGGGCTGGGAGCTGCGCGCGCAGGTGCCGGTGCAGCTGCCGGACGGCACGGGCGGCTTCCAGGTCGTCCGGTTCGTCGGGGTGGACGGGCCCCGCTGGTTCCTGCGCGGAGTGATCTCCGGGCGGGGCGCGGTGGAGCCGCAGACCGCCGGGCTGCTGGAGCAGATCTTCCGGGACACGGTCGTCGTGCGCGGCGAGGGGCCCATGGCTCCGCGCGACCCGATCGTCCTGAAGCTGCCGAACGACGCGCAGATGGTCCCCGAGGGTGTCCAGCAGGAGGAGCAGGCCGGTTCCCGCTTCTCCGGCGGCATGGGGCAGCTGCAGCGCGGGCCGGAGATCACCGAGGTCCGCTAGCGGCGTTCCGGCCGAGGCCGTCCGGGAACTGCGGGTCCGTCGTGGCTGGTCGCGCAGTTCCCCGCCCCTCCGGGGGCGTGGGCGTCAGGGTTGTGTCAAAGAGGCGGCCTCCGGCCGCCTCTGTCCATTTTGCCGTGATTGTTGGCCGGTAGGGTCGACGCTGCGTAGGCAGCGGTCACGGGAAGACAATGGGGACATGGGACGCGGAAAGCTTCGGATCTACCTCGGTGCGGCACCGGGCGTCGGCAAGACGTACGCCATGCTGTCCGAAGCGCACCGCCGGATCGAGCGCGGCACCGACTGCGTGGTGGCCTTCGTGGAGCACCACGGCCGCCCGCGCACCGAGGTGATGCTGCACGGTCTGGAGCAGATTCCGCGCCGGGAGCTCGCGTACCGGGACACGGTCTTCACCGAGATGGACGTGGACGCCGTCCTCGCCCGGCGGCCCCGGGTGGCCCTGGTGGACGAACTGGCCCACACCAATGTGCCGGGCTCGCGCAACGACAAGCGCTGGCAGGACGTCGAGGAACTCCTCACCGCCGGCATCGACGTGATATCGACCGTCAACATCCAGCACCTGGAGTCGCTCGGCGATGTCGTCGAGTCGATAACCGGTGTACGGCAGCGCGAGACCGTGCCCGATGAGGTGGTGCGGCGGGCGGATCAGATAGAGCTGGTCGACATGTCGCCCCAGGCGCTGCGGCGGCGGATGGCGCACGGGAACATCTACCAGCCGGACAAGGTCGACGCGGCCCTGTCGAACTACTTCCGGCCCGGGAACCTGACCGCGCTGCGGGAGCTGGCGCTGCTGTGGGTGGCGGACCGGGTGGACGAGTACCTCAACGCGTACCGCAGCGAGCACCAGGTGTCGAAGATCTGGGGCTCGCGGGAGCGGATCGTCGTCGGCCTCACCGGCGGTCCCGAGGGGCGGACCCTGATCCGGCGGGCCGTCCGGCTCGCGGAGAAGGGCGCGGGCGGCGAGGTCATGGCCGTCTACATCGCCCGCAGCGACGGGCTGACCTCCGCCTCGCCCAAGGAACTCACCGTCCAGCGCACCCTCGTCGAGGACCTCGGCGGCACCTTCCACCATGTCGTCGGCGACGACGTCCCGGCCGCGCTGCTCGCCTTCGCACGCGGGGTCAACGCCACCCAGATCGTGCTGGGTGTCTCGCGCCGCAGGAGCTGGCAGTACGTCTTCGGGCCGGGCGTGGGCGCGACCGTGGCCCGGGAGTCGGGGCCCGACCTGGACGTCCATCTGATCACCCACGACGAGGCGGGCAAGGGGCGCGGCCTGCCGGTCGCCCGGGGCGCGCGGCTCGGCCGGGCCCGGATGGTCTGGGGCTGGCTGGTCGGGACGGCCGGCCCCCTGCTGCTCGCGCTGCTGCTCGCCAACGTCGAGACCGACCTCGGTCTCGCCAACGACATGCTGCTGTTCCTGTCCCTGACGGTGGCCGCGGCCCTGCTGGGCGGGCTGCTGCCCGCCCTGGCCGCCGCCGTGCTGGGCTCGCTGCTGCTCAACTGGTTCTTCACCCCGCCGCTGCACACCCTGACGGTCGACGACCCGACGAACATCGTCGCCATCGCCGTCTTCATAGGGGTCGCGGTGGCGGTGGCGTCCGTGGTGGACCTCGCGGCCCGGCGCACCCAGCAGGCGGCCCGGCTGCGGGCCGAGTCGGAGATCCTGTCCTTCCTCGCGGGCAGCGTGCTGCGCGGCGAGACCAGCCTGGAGGCGCTGCTCGAACGGGTGCGCGAGACCTTCGGGATGGAGTCGGTGGCACTGCTGGAGCGCGGGAGCGAGGTCGACCCGTGGACCTGCGCGGGCAGTGTGGGGCCCCGGCAGGTGGACCGTCCGGAGGCCGCCGACGTGGACATGCCGGTCGGCGACCACATGGCGCTCGCCCTCTCCGGGCGCGTCCTGCCCGCAGAGGACCGCCGGGTACTGGCCGCGTTCGCCGCCCAGGCCGCCGTCGTACTGGACCGGCGGCGCCTGCGGCAGGAGGCCGACCAGGCCAAGGAGCTGGCCGAGGGCAACCGCATCCGCACCGCGCTGCTCGCCGCCGTCAGCCACGACCTGCGCACCCCGCTGGCCGGGATCAAGGCCTCCGTGTCGTCCCTGCGCTCCGACGACGTGGCCTGGTCGCGGGAGGACGAGGCCGAACTGCTCGCCGGGATCGAGGAGGGCGCCGACCGGCTCGACCACCTCGTGGGCAACCTCCTCGACATGTCCCGCCTGCAGACCGGCACGGTCAGCACGCTGATCCGCGAGATCGACCTCGACGAGGTGGTGCCGATGGCCCTCGTCGGAGTCCCCGAGGGCAGCGTCGGACTGGAGATCCCCGAGAGCCTGCCCATGGTCGCCGTCGACCCCGGGCTGCTGGAGCGCGCGGTCGCCAACGTCGTCGAGAACGCCGTCAAGTACAGCCCGCCCGGCACACCCGTCCAGGTCTCCGCCAGCGCCCTCGGCGCCCGGGTCGAGGTCCGGGTCACCGATCGCGGCCCCGGCGTCCCCGACGAGGCCAAGGACCGCATCTTCGCGCCCTTCCAGCGCCACGGCGACGCCCCGCGCGGCACCGGCGTCGGCCTGGGGCTCGCGGTCGCCCGGGGCTTCGCCGAGGCCATGGGCGGCACGCTCGACGCCGAGGACACCCCCGGCGGAGGACTCACCATGGTGCTGACCGTGCGGGCCGCGGAGCAGCCCTCCGGGCCGGGCACGGACCCACCGGTGGCCCCGTCCGGGGCGGACACGTCGGCGTCGGGGGCCGGGAGCGCGTCTGCGGCCACATCGGCGGCCCCGGCTGCCGCATCCCCGACGGCGGGGGCCGGTTCCGTGGCGGGCGAGGGTTCGTCAGCCGACACGTCGACACCGGGAGCGGGGACCGCCCCGGAGGGAACCTCCGCACCGGTTGCCGCGTCTACCGCGGCGGGCACGTCCGTACCGGCCGACACGGCTTCACCAGCACGTACGGCCGCACGGTCCGACGCGGCCGCACGGTCCGACGCGGCCGTACGGTCCGACGCGGCCGGATCCGCAGAGAGGCGAACCACATGACCCGGGTGCTCGTGGTCGACGACGAGCCGCAGATCGTCCGCGCGCTCGTGATCAACCTGAAGGCCCGCAAGTACGAGGTCGACGCGGCCCACGACGGCGCGAGCGCCCTCGAACTCGCCGCCGCGCGCCACCCCGACGTCGTCGTCCTCGATCTCGGGCTGCCCGACATGGACGGGGTCGAGGTGATCAAGGGGCTGCGCGGCTGGACCCGGGTCCCGATCCTCGTCCTGTCGGCCCGGCACTCCTCCGACGAGAAGGTCGAGGCCCTCGACGCGGGCGCCGACGACTACGTCACCAAGCCCTTCGGGATGGACGAGCTGCTCGCCCGGCTGCGCGCCGCCGTCCGCCGTGCCGAGCCCGTCGGCGGCGAGGAGGGCGACGTGATCGTGGAGACCGACGACTTCACCGTGGACCTGGCCGCGAAGAAGGTGAACCGGGACGGCAAGGACGTCCGGCTGACCCCCACCGAGTGGCACCTCCTGGAGGTGCTGGTCCGCAACACCGGGCGGCTGGTCGGTCAGCGCCAGCTGCTCCAGGAGGTCTGGGGGCCGTCGTACGGGACGGAGACCAACTATCTGCGGGTCTACATGGCCCAGCTGCGGCGCAAGCTGGAGGGCGACCCCTCGCGGCCCCGGCACTTCATCACCGAGGCGGGCATGGGATACCGCTTCGAGAAGTGAGCGGCCGTTCCCGCGCGCGTGCACGCACGCGTGCACGCGCGCGTGGACGGGTCCGCGTACGGGGGTGCGGCTCTGTCGGCGGGCCCCGGTACGCTTTTGTCATGAGTGCTGTTCCTCGTTCCGAGAAGCCGACGGGCCGGTTCCGGCGCATGCTCGACCGGCTCTCCTCGTCCCAGACGGACCTGGAGTCGGAGGAGCTGCGCGAGGACGCGGACACCGCGGGCTGCACGCGCATATGTGACTGCCACGACCGACAGATAGTGACGGTTACTGGTACCTTGCGCACGGTCACGCTGCGCCCCCGTGCCGGTGTCCCGGCCCTGGAGGCCGAGCTGTTCGACGGTTCGGCCGCGCTGGACGTGGTGTGGCTGGGCAGGCGCTCCATCGTCGGGATAGAACCGGGGCGCAAGCTGATCGCATCCGGCCGGATCTCGATGAGCCGGGGCCGTAGGGTGCTGTTCAATCCGAAATACGAACTCAGACCGCTCGGACGGGAGTAGCCGGTGACGTCGCTCGACAAGCCGACGGAAGACGCCCAGCACGGCGTCCGGGACGCCGAGGGCGGCCCGGACGGAGCCGACGGCTCGCACGACTCCAGGGCGGTGACGGAGGCCGCGCTGTTCGAGGCGTTCGGTGGCGTCCGCGGCATGGTCGAGACCGTGCTCCCGGGGCTGCTCTTCGTCTCCATCTACACGATCAACAAGGACCTGCACTCCGCCGCCCTCGCGGCCCTTGGCGTCTCCGTCCTGCTGGTCGTGGTGCGCCTCGTCATGAAGGACACCGTCAAGCACGCCTTCAGCGGTGTCTTCGGGGTCGCCTTCGGTGTGGTCTTCGCGATGATGACCGGCAACGCCAAGGACTTCTATCTGCCGGGCATGCTCTACACGCTGGGCCTCGGGCTCGCGTACATCATCACGACGCTGGCCGGGGTGCCGCTGATCGGGCTGATGCTCGGCCCGGTCTTCAAGGAGAACCTGTCCTGGCGGAAGCGGAACCCGGGGCGCAAGAAGGCGTACGCGAAGGCGAGTTACGCCTGGGGCGCGATCCTGCTCGCCAAGTGCGCGATCCTCTTCCCGCTGTACTGGTGGGCCGACACCACCCAGCTGGGCTGGGTGCTCATCGCCCTGAAGATCCCGCCGTTCCTGCTCGCCGTGTGGCTGACCTGGATCTTCCTCGCGAAGGCGCCCGCGCCGATCGATGTGTTCGCGGAGATGGAAGCGGAAGAGCGGGCGGAGAAGGAGCGGAAGGCCGCGGCGCGGGCGGCTGACTAGGCGCCCGGCGGTGGTGCGGGGCTCACTGGGGCTGGACGGACCTGGACTGGGCTGCGAAAACAGCGTTGCGAAGACGGCATGAACGAAGGGGCGTCCCGAATCGCCGGGGCGCCCCTTCGTCGTCGCGGCCTCTCGCGGCCTCCCGCGTCAGCTCGTCGCGTCCTCGCGCCGTACCGACAGCAGGTCCTCCAGCTGTTCCTCGCGGGCCTGGGCGGCCACGAAGAGGAGTTCGTCGCCGGCCTCCAGGGAGTCGTCCGGGGTCGGGGTGAGGACCCGGGTGCCGCGGATGATCGTGACCAGGGAGGTGTCCTCCGGCCACTCGACGTCGCCCACCTGCGTGCCGGCGAGGGCCGACTCGGGAGGCAGGGTCAGCTCGACCAGGTTCGCGTCACCGTGGCTGAAGCGCAGCAGCCGGACCAGATCGCCGACGCTGACGGCCTCCTCGACCAGGGCCGACATCAGTCGCGGGGTCGACACGGCCACGTCGACACCCCAGGACTCGTTGAACAGCCACTCGTTCTTGGGGTTGTTGACCCGGGCGACGACGCGCGGCACGCCGTACTCCGTCTTCGCCAGCAGTGAGACGACCAGGTTGACCTTGTCGTCGCCGGTCGCGGCGATGACGACGTTGCAGCGCTGGAGCGCGGCCTCGTCCAGGGAGGTGATCTCACAGGCGTCGGCGAGCAGCCACTCCGCCTGGGGGACGCGCTCGACCGAGATGGCGGTCGGCGCCTTGTCGATGAGAAGGACCTCGTGGCCGTTCTCCAGCAGTTCGCCCGCGATCGAGCGGCCGACCGCTCCGGCTCCGGCAATGGCGACCCTCATCAGTGACCGCCCTCCTCGTCGGGGCCCTCGGCGAAGGACGCCTCGACCTTCTCCACGTCGTCCGTCCGCATCATCACGTGCACGAGGTCGCCCTCCTGCAGCACCGTCTGGGAGGACGGCAGGATCGCCTCGCCCAGGCGGGTCAGGAAGGCCACGCGGACACCGGTCTCCTCCTGCATCTTGCTGATCTTGTGGCCCACCCAGGCCGACGAGGCGTGCACCTCGGCGAGCTGGACGCCGCCGGTGGGGTCGCGCCACAGCGGCTCGGCCCCGGACGGCAGCAGCCGGCGGAGCATCTGGTCGGCGGTCCAGCGGACCGTGGCGACCGTCGGGATGCCCAGACGCTGGTAGACCTCGGCGCGGCGGGGGTCGTAGATCCGGGCCGCCACGTTCTCGATGCCGAACATCTCGCGGGCCACGCGGGCGGCGATGATGTTGGAGTTGTCGCCGCTGGAGACGGCGGCGAAGGCGCCCGCCTCCTCGATGCCCGCTTCGCGGAGGGTGTCGCGGTCGAAGCCGACCCCGGTGACGCGCCGGCCGCCGAATCCCGAGCCCAGACGACGAAATGCCGTGGGGTCCTGGTCGATCACGGCGACCGTGTGCCCCTGTTGCTCGAGGGTCTGGGCGAGGGTGGAACCCACTCGCCCGCAGCCCATGATGACGATGTGCACGACCGTCCTTCCGGTGTCAATAGCTACTGTTCAGCCGAAACGTCGAAACCAGGGTCTCAGACCGTCGCCCAAGCTACACACGTGCGGTCCACCGGGGGCACCCCCGTGCAGGCCCGGGTCACATCGTGGGACGACGTCGGCTGATCCGGCGGACGCTGATCCTCGTCAGGAAGCCGAGTCCGACGAGGGAGGCGAGAGCGCCGATCAGCTCCGCGGTCGCGGCCTGCATGGAGTCTCCAGGGAGTGAGAGGGAGGGAGGGAGGGAGGGAGGGAGGTGAAAGGGAGGAGGAGGTGAAAGGGAGGGGAGTGGGATGGGGTGGGAGGGGTGAGGGGGGGAGTGAGGGGGGAGGGGGGCGGAGAGCGTCATGGGATTCGTCATATGGACGTGAGGACGCCGCCCATCTGACCGGAGGATGCGTGACGTGACGCACCTCGCAGTCGTCGGCGGACGGATTTCACCCCGTGGCCCGCCGGGATTTCACCCGGATGTGCCCAGAACCAGCCGGGGCGCTTACGATCCTCTGCGTGTCCAAACTGACCGACGTGCCCAAACGGATTCTGATCGGGCGGGCCCTGCGCAGCGACCGGCTGGGCGAAACGCTCCTGCCGAAGCGCATCGCACTCCCCGTCTTCGCTTCCGACCCGCTCTCGTCCGTGGCGTACGCACCCGGCGAGGTACTGCTGGTCCTCTCCATCGCGGGCGTGTCGGCCTACCACTTCAGCCCCTGGATCGCCGTCGCGGTCGTCGTACTGATGTTCACCGTGGTGGCGTCGTACCGGCAGAACGTGCACGCGTACCCGAGCGGCGGCGGCGACTACGAGGTGGCCAACACCAACCTCGGCCCCAAGGCCGGACTCACCGTCGCCAGCGCGCTCCTCGTCGACTACGTCCTGACCGTCGCCGTGTCCATCTCCTCCGGTGTGGAGAACCTCGGCTCGGCCGTCCCCTTCTTCGTCGAGCACAAGGTGCTGTGCGCGATCGGCATCATCGTGCTGCTGACGCTGATGAACCTGCGCGGGGTGAGGGAGTCCGGGAAGCTCTTCGCGATCCCGACGTACGTCTTCGTCGTCGGTGTCTTCCTGATGATCGCCTGGGGCGCCTACCGCGGCCTCGTCCTCGACGACACGATGCGGGCGCCCACCGCCGATCTGGAGATCAAGCCCGAGCATCAGGGACTGGCCGGTTTCGCGCTGGTCTTCCTGCTGCTGCGCGCCTTCTCCTCCGGCTGTGCCGCGCTCACCGGAGTCGAGGCGATCTCCAACGGTGTCCCCGCCTTCCGCAAGCCCAAGTCGAGGAACGCGGCCACCACCCTGGCGCTGATGGGCTTCCTCGCCGTCACGATGTTCTGCGGCATCATCGGCCTCGCCATGGCCACCAAGGTGCGGATGGCCGAGAATCCGGCGGTCGACCTGGTGCGCGACGGCACCCCGGTCGGCGACTCCTACGTCCAGAACCCGGTGATCTCCCAGGTCGCCGCAGCAGTCTTCGGTGACGGGACCTTCTTCTTCGTCGTCCTCGCCGCCGCCACCGCGCTGGTCCTCTTCCTGGCCGCCAACACCGCGTACAACGGCTTCCCGCTGCTCGGCTCGATCCTCGCCCAGGACCGCTACCTCCCGCGCCAGCTGCACACCCGCGGCGACCGCCTGGCCTTCTCCAACGGCATCGTGCTCCTCGCGGGCGCCGCCGTGCTGCTGGTGTGGATCTACGGCGCCGACTCGACGCGCCTCATCCAGCTGTACATCGTGGGGGTGTTCGTCTCCTTCACGCTCAGCCAGACCGGCATGGTCCGGCACTGGAACCGTCATCTGCGCACCGAGAAGGACCCGGCCAAGCGCCGCCACATGGTCCGCTCCCGCGCGATCAACACCTTCGGCGCCTTCTTCACGGGCCTGGTCCTGATCGTGGTCCTGATCACCAAGTTCACGCACGGTGCCTGGGTCGCCCTGCTCGGCATGGTGATCTTCTACGCGACGATGACGGCGATCCGTAAGCACTACGACCGGGTCGCCGCGGAGATCGCCGCGCCGGACGGCCCGAGCGACGACGTCGTACGGCCGTCGCGCGTCCACTCCGTGGTGCTGATCTCCCGGATCCACCGCCCCACCCTGCGCGCCCTCGCCTACGCCAAGCTGATGCGCTCCCACACTCTGGAGGCGCTCAGCGTCAACGTCGACCCGACCGAGACCAAGGCGCTCCAGGAGGAGTGGACCCGGCGCGGCATCGACGTCCCGCTGAAGGTCCTCGACTCGCCGTACCGCGAGGTCACCAGGCCGGTCATCGAGTACGTCAAGGGGCTGCGCAAGGAGTCCCCGCGCGACGCGGTGTCGGTGATCATCCCCGAGTACGTGGTCGGTCACTGGTACGAGCACCTGCTGCACAACCAGAGCGCACTCCGGCTCAAGGGCAGGCTCCTCTTCACACCGGGTGTCATGGTGACCTCCGTGCCCTACCAGCTGGAGTCCTCCGAGGTCGCCAAGCGCCGGGCGCGCAAGCGGCAGGACTGGAGCGCGCCGGGGTCGGTGCGGCGGGGGCCGGCGCACGACCGGACGAAGGAGTCGTCGAAGAACTCGGCGAAGGAGTCCTCGGACAGCAAGGAGTCCTCGGGCAGCAAGGGCTGATGTTCGTGGTCGGCGGCCGGACGGCACCCACGTAGACTGGTGGGCTGTTGTCCGGCCGTTGCCGTTTCCCCTCCCGCTTCTCTCTTCTGGAGTCACCCCACCATGCAGGCAGAACCGAAGAAATCGCTGGTGGGGGAGGAGTACGAGGTCGAGGTGGGCCCCGTTGCCCACGGCGGCCACTGCATCGCGCGTACGTCCGAGGGCCAGGTTCTCTTCGTCCGGCACACGCTGCCCGGCGAGCGGGTCGTGGCGCGGGTGACCGACGGCGAGGAGAGCGCGCGCTTCCTGCGGGCGGACGCGGTCTCGGTCCTGTCGGCCTCCAAGGACCGCGTCGAGGCGCCCTGTCCCTACGCCGGCCCCGGCGCCTGCGGCGGCTGCGACTGGCAGCACGCCAAGCCGGGCGCCCAGCGCCGTTTCAAGGGCGAGGTGATCGCCGAGCAGCTGGAGCGGCTCGCGGGGCTGACGCCCGAGGAGGCGGGCTGGGACGGCACGGTGATGCCGGCCGAGGGCGACAAGCTGCCGTCGGGCGAGGTCCCGGCATGGCGTACGCGGGTGCAGTACGCGGTGGACGACTCCGGCCGGGCGGGACTGCGCAGGCACCGCTCGCACGAGGTCGAGCCGATCGACCACTGCATGATCGCGGCGCCGGGTGTCTCCGAACTGGGCATCGAGAAGCGCGACTGGACGGGCATGGCGTCGATCGACGCGATCGCGGCGACGGGCTCGCAGGACCGTCAGGTGATCCTGGAGCCCCGGCCGGGCGCGCGGCTGCCGCTGGTGGAGCTGGACAGGCCGGTGTCGGTGATGCGGGTCGAGGAGAAGGACGGGGGCGTGCATCGCGTCCATGGCCGCCCCTTCGTGCGCGAGCGCGCGGACGACCGTACGTACCGGGTCGGCAGCGGTGGTTTCTGGCAGGTCCACCCCAAGGCCGCCGACACCCTCGTCAAGGCCGTCATGCAGGGGCTGCTGCCGCGCAAGGGGGACATGGCGCTGGACCTGTACTGCGGTGTCGGCCTCTTCGCGGGCGCCCTCGCCGACCGTGTCGGCGACAAGGGCGCCGTTCTCGGCATCGAGTCCGGCAAGCGCGCGGTCGAGGACGCGCGGCACAACCTCGCCGACTTCGAACGCGTCCGCATCGAACAGGGCAAGGTCGAGGCGGTCCTGCCCCGCACGGGCATCACGGAGGTCGACCTCATCGTCCTTGACCCACCGCGCGCGGGCGCCGGCAAGAAGACCGTCCAGCACCTTTCGTCGCTGGGCGCGCGCCGCATCGCGTACGTGGCCTGCGATCCGGCGGCGCTGGCGCGGGATCTGGGGTACTTCCGGGATGGGGGGTATCGGGTGCGGATGCTTCGGGCGTTTGATCTGTTTCCGATGACTCATCATGTGGAGTGCGTCGCGATCCTGGAACCGGTCGCGAAAGGCTCCTGACCTGCGGTTTCTTGCGTGCGTATTATGTGCGGTGTGGGCGTTACGGGCGATATCGTGACGCTGAAATGACGCTCGTGACGCTCATTTGACGCTCGTTCTGATGGGGCGTCAGGCGCGTTGTGCCCCTGGTCAGGCGATGTGACTGCTGTACCGGAACACCTCCGCTCGCGCGGAGCTGACTGTCGTGCAGCATTCCTGGTCGAGCGATGTGATGTGCAACAGAGGTAGCATCGCAGCCGATCGCCGGGCTGAGCGGTGCTGAAGTGGCTGCGCGAACGACCGCAAGTCCCGCAAGAGCGGCACCCCGTGCGCACCTGCGCGCCAGATCAGGTGATCGACTGTCGGCCGATCCGCGCATACACGTCCGGACGCCGCGACCGGAACACCAAGGCGAGGACGAGCCCGGCGAGGAAGACCCCCCAGACGATCACCTGCAAGGTGACTGCCGTCCCGCGGCTACCTCCGGTCAGGAGGACGAAATTGGTGAAGGCCAGGTAGAGCGCCGCACCCAGAGCCGCTGTGGCCAGTGCGGGAGCGATCACGGTGTGCCAGCGCGTCGCGTCGTCGACCTTCCCGCGCGATCGGTGGAAGAACACGAGAACGGCCAGGCTGGTCAGGAACATGAGCACGAGAATGGGGAAACCGCCGGCACCGGTCAGCCAGGCGTACGCCGTCGCCGGGTCGCTGCCGGTGAACGCGAGTACAGCGACGACGAAGACGGCGCTCACCATGACGGAACTCATGTAGGGCGATCCGTGACGCGGGTGCACCCTGCCGAGGGGCGACGGCAACGCCCGGTCGGTGCCCAAGGAGTACCCGTACCGGGCGATGATGTTCTGGCACGAAAGCACCCCTGCGAACACAGAGGTCACCACCAGCACCGAGATCACATCCCGTGCCCACGTTCCTACGAACCGCCCCATGGCGTCCGAGAACATGCCCGGTGGGTTGGTCGTAGCCACCTGCGTGGCATGCGCCGTGCCGTAGGCGACCACGAGCAGCCACGTGACGACGATGTAGAAGACACCCATGGAGAGCACGGCCAGATAGGTCGCCCGAGGGACCGTTCGCCGTGGATCCCTGGTCTCCTCACGGAAGATCGCCGTGGCCTCGAAGCCTATGAAGGTGGTCACGGCGAAGAGCAGGGCGACCCCCACGGCTCCTGACCTGAAGGAGCCGAAGGCGAACGGGGTGAGCGAGCGCCCCTGCGGCCCCCCTCGGAGGGCGACAGCCAGGTCGAAGATCAGGATCACCACGATCTCCAGCACCATCGCCAGCGACAGCACCTTGGCGGACACGTCGATCCGGAAGTATCCGAAGATCCCGACGACCACGACGAGAGTCAGCGAGTACGACCACCAGGGCAACGATGGGCCGCCGAGCGAGTCGGCGACCATGTCGTTGGCGACGATCCCGAAGAAGAGGGAGGCGCCCACACCGATCATGAAATACCCGAGGACAGCGAGGAGACTCGCGGCCATCCCGACCACCCGGCCCAGACCGGCGGTGATGTAGGCGTAGAACGCGCCGGGGTTGGGGAGATAGCGGCTCATCGTGGTGTAGCCGACGGAGAAGACCACCAGCACCAGGGTCGCCGCGACGAAGGCGAGTGGTGCTCCCGCGCCGGCGGAGCCGATGACCAGCGGTATCACGCCCACAACGCTGGCCAGGGGAGCCGCGAAGGCCAGAACGGTGAAGGCGACCTCCATGACACCCATGCGCCCTTGGAGTTGGGGGCTCGCACCTTCGAGGGCGCCAGCCCCGGATACTGCCGCCGTCGGCTCTGTCGGCTCTGTCGGCTCTGTCGGCTCTGTCGGCTTGAAAGCGGTTTAGTCGCTCATGTCATGACCTTGTCCTGTGAGCAGAGACAGAGATGATCCTGTGGATCCGGGCTCAGGCGCTGTGAACGACGAGGAAGAGCCGCTGGAACGGAAAGAGAGTGCGACCGTCCGGCAGGGGCGGGTAAGCCGCGCGCAGCCGTTCCAGGTAGGTGGTACGGAACTCGGCGAACTCGGCAGCGGTCAGCCCGTCGATGACGGGCCGTAGTCCGGCGGCCTCCGCCCAGGCCCACACCGGATCGGGACCGTCCAGGACGTGTAGATACTCGGTGCTCCAGATGTCCACTTCCGTGTTCGGGCCGGCCAGCAGGTCGTAGTAGCCCATCGCTTCCACCGTGTGCCGGCGGTACAGCGTCCGACGCAGACCGGGGGCGCCCAGGGGCGTGCCGCCCCGCCCACCGTCCTCCAGCGTCTGGGTCATCAGCCGGAACCACGGCGTGCGGTGGAACACCGGCATCTGCGCCGCCAGTACGCCGCGGGGAGTGAGGTCGCGGACCATGCGCCGCAGGAGGTCGCCGTGGTCGGGGACCAGGTGGAACAGCGAATTGGCGAACACCAGGTCGGGACGCTGCCGCGGGCGCCAAGAGCTGATCTCCACCTGGTGCAGATGTGCCGTGGGCGCGGCCTCGGCCGCAGTCCGCAACATCTCCGGGGAACTGTCGACGCCGTGAACCTCGGCGCCGGGGAAGCGTTCGGTCAACACGCGCGTGAGCGTCCCGGGGCCGCACCCGAGGTCGTACACAACCGCAGGAGGCGTGTCGAACGAGACGCGGTCCAGCAGCTCCAGCGCCGGGCGTATTCGGTGTTCCGGGAAACGCAGGTACAACTGGGGGTCCCAGCTGACTTTTGACGGTCTGTCACTGCTGTCCGTGTGTGCGGGGGTCACTTCCACTCCTTCGCTGAAGCAGGAACGGAGACCGGTCGGGCGGCGACGCCATCGGTGCCCACCTTGGCCACGGACCGGGAAACGGCGGCCCGCAGCCGTAGCTCGACGACGTCCAAGGCCGCCGGCCCGAGCTCTTTCATCGTGCACAACCGCAGCACCTGCTCCACCCCTCCGGGCAATGGACGGCCGGTGAAGGAGTTTCCTGACACGTAGAGGCTGGTCAGCGGTTCATCAGCCGCCTCGGCAAGGATCGAGTCGAGCGCCAAGCGGCCGAAGGCGCCCCCACCGACGCGCCGGCATTCACTTTCCCGCGGTCCGACGGACAGATTGAGGATGTTCAGGTCCGGGGCGAAGCAGCTGATGACCTCGGAATCCACGCCGTAGGTTGCCGTTGGCCCGGTCCGGCCGGTCTCGGAGAACCGCTTGTGCAGTCTCTGAGCCGTCGCGACGCAGCCGCCCAGCAAACGGCCGTAGCCCTGCGAATGCAGCCCGATCTGTCGGTGCGCGGCCCATACGGCGGCAGCCGCCGCTCCAGGGCGACCCCCTTCGAGCGTGTGTGGACCGAAGGGGATGCGCGTGCCGTTCCCCTGACCGAAGTACATCGACTCCCGGGCCACGAGGGAGACGGCTCGTCTGTCGCGAAACACCAAGCCGCCTGCCGGATAGGGGCTGTGGCCGCTCTTGTGGGGATCCACCGTGACCGAATCGGCGAGGTGCAGTGCACGGAAGGCGGCGTGGACCTCCGGTTTCATGCGGGCGCCGCTTCCGTCCAGCGGTCGGTCCTCGAAAGGAGCCATCGTGCCGTCGGGTCGCAGCCACAGGCTGCGGCAGTATCCGCCGAAAGCGGCATCGACATGGACATAGAACGATGCGCCGAAACGCCGCTCGCAATCGGCCCGCAACTGCAGGATGGCGTCGAGGTCGTCGACCGCGCCTTCTCCGCTGCTGCCGCACATCGCCACCACGGCCAGGATCGGCTGCCTGTTCGCCAACAGGGCGCGCACTCGCCTGCCGAGTGCCCGTACGTCCACCCTGTGCGTCTGGGTCAGTTCCACCTTCTCCACATCGGCGGGGCCCAGCCCGAGCAGGTCGGCGCACCTGTCCCAGGTGTAGTGCGCGCTCTGGGCGAGCAGCAGCGTGCCCGATGTGTTCGCCTCCCGGCGCTGCTCGGCGGCCAGCCGCCCCACCTCGGGGAGCAGCCCGCGCGCGGACAGGGCTGCGAGGAGATCCAGCACTTGGGGTACTGGCATGTTGGCCAACACCAGGGGGGAGCGATCGGCGACGAGGTCGGCTGCTGCGGGGTGGGCCTCGGCAGCGGAGGGCACGCTGCGCAGGTTGCGGGCGATCCACAGGGCTTCGAAGTTGGCCGAGCTGCCTCCCGATGAGAGGTGCGCCCACCCGGTGCCGAGCTGGTAGCCGATCAGGCGGCAGAGGTCGTCGGAGACCTCGTGTTCCAGCTCGGTGGTCACCGGAGCGGTCTCCGGTGTGACGTTGTTGGGGTTGTAGAGCATCGCGCAGAGGTAGGCGAGGCTCGCCGCTACGGGGATGTCCGGCGTCATGTGGGCCAAATACAACGGCGAGGGGACGGGCGTCGCCTGGTGCGCAAGCCGCCCGGACAACTCGCGCACCAGGCTTGCGACGGCATCCATGTCCCCCGCAGGACCTGCGGGACAATCCGCTACGGCCTCGTGCGTGGGGTCGATGAGAGCCGGTGCGGCAGCTTCCGCGCACTGCGCGTGCCACCGGTAGTAGTCGTCGATGACTTGTCGCAGCAGTTCCGTGAACATGTCGCGGTTCTCCGGGTGCGGAAACAGTCCCCCACCCGAGTGCGTGTGCCGCATGGGCCCTCCTTTCCCGCGTCGTCCCGTCAGCGCACCATGTGGGCGGAGATCCGTTCGAAGAGCAGATCGATCTGGTCCCATGCCTGGGCACAGACCTGCATGAGCTGCGGGAATTGCGCGGCGGACAGTCCCCTGAGGTAGTCACGGCCCAGTTCCCGATGATCCTCGTCCACTTCGGAATGGAGATCGAAGTAAGAGGTGCCGGATGTGTCGGTGCCGGCTGCGTTTTCCTCGGTGAAGGCCACGGTGGTGCGTTCGCCGAACACCTGGCAGCATGTCTCGACGGCCATGTGAACGATGACGATCTTCGACGCCTCGTCCGTTCCGTGCATGTGCATCACGAACCAGTTGCCGACGGCTTCCAGAATGGGGTCGTACACCGTGTCGCTGACTCCGTGCTTTTCCTTGAGCAGGAGGTCGTGTCCGAACTCCTCGCGCAGATGGCCCGCGTACACCTCACGCAACAGTGGATCGGCGCAGGTCGCCTGCCGTGCGTAGAGCATGCGCTGGAAGTACACGGACCAGACGTAGAGAGCGGAGACGAAGCGGTCGCGCATCCTTCGGTCTCGTCGCACATGGCCGCCGTCGAACAGGTCGAAGAAGTGGTGATCGCTGAATTTGCGCAGCCGCTCGGCGTTGTATTCCTCCAGCTTGGCCATTGGCGTGGAGTCCCCGCTGAACTCGACTCGTGCCGCGTGTTGGTTCTCGTAGAGCCCGATTCCCTCGAACTGCACCGAGAGTCCGTAGAACTCCTCACCCGGCCTGGTCACGAAGCCGTGCCGGGCGCCCGGGGGAACGGCGACGGTGTCTCCCTCGGCCAGCTCTTGCTCCTTGTCCCCGAGGAGTCGGACCGAGCCCTTGCAGACGATGATCATCGACTTGATCGGGTGTTGGTGGACGTCCAGTTGCTCGCCGTCGGCAAGGCGGACCCAGGAGACCGAGAGGCGGCCGGTTTCCGGGAGAAAGCCGGCTAGGAGGTCGTTCCGCCGGAAGTCCCGTTGTTCTCCGAGCTGGTGGGTGTTGCCCTCGACGATGACGGAGGATATCTGTCGGATGTCATTGCGTGAGACGGTCAGGACAGCGGTGTCCAACTGCTGCTCATCGACGGCGAGTTGTTCGGTCACGTGTGTTCACCTTCCTGCGAACGCGAATGGGAGAGAGGGAAGTCAGGGAGCGGCACGTCGAGCGTTCCGCTGGAGAGCGGCAAGCAACTGCGCGTTCTCGGACGGGGGTCCGACAGAGATCCGCAGATGATCGCGCCAACCTTCCGGCTCGGGTGCCACGGCGATACGAGCATCGTGCAGTTTCGGCAGCACGGAGTCCTGGTCGGCGATCCGGACGGAAATGAATCCGGCGTCCGCAAAGACGTCGAGCACGTCAGGACAGTCCATGAGGTTTTTCGCCAACCGGTCGCGTTCCGCCACGCAGGAAGCGATCCTGGACGCGAGCTGTGCGGGTTTGGTCAATTCCCCTGTGGCGGCCTCGGCGACCAGGCTCGGGACGGGGAAGGGCATGCGTACCTTGCGTACCTCGTCAAGGACGGCGGATGCTCCGAACAACGCTCCGAGCCGCAGATTCGCCATACCCAGGGCCTTTGACATCGACCGCACCGAGATCAGGTTGGGGTGGGCGTCCAGCTTGTGTCGGTGCGAAGGTCGAGCGGTGAACTCGGAATAGGTCTCGTCGATGATGACGAGCCCGTCAAAGCGATCCAGCAGGCGGTCCAGGTCACCGGCGTTCAGACAGGTGCTGGTCGGGTTGTTGGGATCGCAAAGGAAGATCCCTTTCACCGGAAGCGACAGCAGGCGATCGATGTCCAGTCGGTCGTACCGCGCCCCGCCGAGTGCCACACGATGATGTGCGACGTTGTGCAGTGTCGCGAGCCGCTCGAAGAAGCCGAAGCTCGGCCATGTGACCGCCACGGCATCCTTCCCCGGTTCGAAAAGCGCCCGCAGTACCAGATCAAGTGCTTCCGTGGCACCCCGAGTGATCACCGCATCCGCTGCTGAGGGACGGCGCACGCTGCCTTCGGTAGTTGGATCGAGGATTTCCAGCGCGCTCAGATATAAAGGAGCAAGGAAATCCGGTGAGTGCTCGGGGTAGCGAAGATACTGCCCGCCGAAAGGATTCTCATTGAATCGAAGATTGATGAATCCAGAGGCTTCAGGGCGCTGTCCTGAAGGGCCTGGCAATCCCAAGAACTGAACACATTCTCGCACTGGTCCGACACCTTTACGGGTCTTGGAATTTAGTCGACTTGTTGCGGCGCAGGTCGGCGAGGTGGCGCCCAGGGCTAAACTGCCGTGGCCTGTGTGGGTTTCTGGTGGTAGGTGCGCGCCGCGTGCAGGTAAAGGCGCAAGTCGGCCAGACCTTCCGAGGCGGTGAGGCCCTGGAGAGCCATGAGGTTGTCCGGCGGCAGAGCAACGAGTTCGTCCAGCTCTTCGTGAACTCGTCGGGCCCGCTGCCTCGAGTGCTGAGCGACCGTTTCGCTGTCGAGCCAGAAGGGAAGGGTCAGGCCGTATTCGTAGGCGGCATCCACTTCGTGCGAAGCGAATTCCGCGATGGCCTGCTCGACGGTCATGGTCTGGATCGGCAGGCGTTTCGGGGTGAACCAGTCGAAGTCCGGGTTGGTGGTGGCCTGGTTCAGGACGGTATCGGCGACCTGGCGGGCGATGACCGGTGAGCAGTGGAATCCGTCCCGGTAGGTTCCGGTGGCGAAGTGGAGCCCACGGAGGCTGCTCTCACCGATCAGGGGGAAGCAGTCCAGGGACATCGGGCGCGCTCCGTGCAGCCATTGGGTGACCTGCGAGGACGCGATCTTCTGGTCGAGGTGCTCGCATATCTGGCGCAGGAACGCGTGGCCGTCGCCGACCCCGGGTCCGTGTGCCGGATGGAGCGTGACCATGTTGTTGGCGCCTATGTACTCCCAGTCCTCTCGGGCCAGGGGCACCAGGTGGAGGCCGCATGATCCGGCGCGGATGGGTGTGCGCAGTACCTCGCGGGCGCGGTGGGGGACTGTGCGCCGGGTGAGCAGTGACAGACCGTTGCCGTGCAGCATGGGTGGGGTCTCGCCGGGAGGCAGGACAGTGTCGGCGAGAGCGCTGCTGGCACTTCCGGCCGCGAGGATGACGGTGTCGGCCCTGAGTGTGCTGCCGTCGGTGAACCGCACGCCGGTGACTGTGTCGGCGCCAGCCAGGAGGGCCTGCACCGTGGCGGGAAGAATGTGGACGCCATGGCGGCACGCTGCTGCTTCCAGCGCGGTGACGACGGCCCGTGCGTCGATGGCGCCTTCGCGGGGCAGGTGCACGGCGTGCGAGGGGCGTGCGCTGGGGCTGGGATCCAGGCCCTCGATGTCCTGGGGGTCGACCTGCTCGTGCGGCTCGTCGTACTTGATGAGCGCTGCGCGCATGGCCTGGAAGTTCTCCTGGGCGAGCTGCCCCGACCTGCCGCTGAGCAGCACGAACGTACCCCCGGTTCGCGAGGCACGCAGGGCCGTGGCGTCGTGCCCGACGTCGTCGCAGAGCCGGTCCAGCCACGCGGGCCACTCGTCGAGCGCTTGGCGTGCGATGGCGAATTTGGCTTCGGCGGCAGGATGTTGATGGGTGTATTTTGTCGCTTCGCCGAAGCAATTCAGCATTGCGCCGGCCGCCATGGATGCCGAGAGGTTCCGTCCCGGAGGGCCGATTACCGCGATGTTGAGCTTCGGTGCCCGGCGTGCGATTTCGGCAGCGATCGAGAGTCCGAGTACGCCGTTCCCTACGACGGCGATATCCATACTACTTCGAGCGGTCATAAGGTATCTCCCGGAAGCGATAGGATGAGAGAATCAAACTGCCCCGTAGGGCACCGCAACGGTGCATGCGCCGGAGCGGTCGAGGTCGCGCAACTCACTCGCCAGTCCGGTCGTAGTTATTTGGACGACCAGATCTCGCCTACTCCGTTTATGGTGGCAGGTTATTTTTCCTGACACTTGTCATCCCGTGCGCAGTTTTCTGTCGGTGCGTGCCACGTCACCGGAGTTGGCGGTGGGTACGGTCGTGGAGGGTGGCCGGCGAGGTAGCCCGGTCCTGCCGCGGTGACGGGCAAAGGCCGCGCGGAACATTGGACTGAACTTCGCCGCATTGGCTATTCGCCGACGTGC
Source organism: Streptomyces phaeolivaceus (assembly GCF_009184865.1). Taxonomy (NCBI): domain Bacteria; kingdom Bacillati; phylum Actinomycetota; class Actinomycetes; order Kitasatosporales; family Streptomycetaceae; genus Streptomyces; species Streptomyces phaeolivaceus. Next base: position 8,049,236 of record NZ_CP045096.1, read on the forward strand.
CGCGATCGCGCTGATGGCGATCGAAACGACTTGGTCCGCAGTTCCGGGAACGTGGGCCAGAGCCGCGGTTCATCGACGGTAGGGAAGCGTCCGCAGCACGGAGTCGTACTCCTCCCTCGGCCTCATGCTTCGAGTCGCAGAGCACCGACCGGGCAACTTCGAACCGCTTCCTGGACCCGCGATTCATCATCAGTGCTGATCTGCGGCTCGAGTACCGTCAGCGCACCCTCATCGTCAAGCTCGAAGTAGGCCGGTGCCGCAACTTCGCACATGCCGTGCCCTTCGCAGGTGACACGGTCCAGTACGACCCGCTTCATCCGGTCACCTGCCCAGCGTTGCCGCTGGTGCGGGTCACTGCGGGCGTCTCCCCCACGAGCTGGGCCCATACTTCCCTCGGGCGCCTCAGGAGCAGCCCATCACACTTCTCCCACGTCGCTCGGCGGCCGGCAGCCATGCGCGGATAATGATCCATGAGGGCGTCGATCGCCATATACGCCTCCATTCGGGCCAACGGCGCACCGAGGCAACTGTGAATACCGCGTCCAAAGGCGACATGCTGCACGGCAACCTGTCGTGTGATATCGAAATGACGAGCTGTCGATCCCCAGGCAGCGTCGTCGTGATTGGCAGACTGGATGCTGAGGTAAGCCTTGTGACCCGCGGTCACGGGGCACTCGCCGATGACGGTGTCCTGTACTACGGATCGCGTCATGAACTGCGCCGGCGAGTCAAACCTCAGAGACTCTTCGATTGCGTTTTTGAGCAGCGATCGGTCGGCAACTATGCGCGCCCAGTCGCCATGTTCCAAGAGCCGGTATATGCAATTCGCAATCAACGCACGGGTTGTGTCCGTAGCAGCGGCGAAGAGTTGCCTCAAGTGCATGACGACCTCAAGGTCTTCCATCTCGCGCTCTCCCGGAGCAGCGAAACAGAGATTGTCCAGGACGTCGTCCCGGCGGTGCTCAGGATGTTCGCGCCGGTCGCGCACGATCTGACCCATCAGTTCCATCAGTCTGTCGTATTCCGGCATGGTCGTCTCGGGCGCAGGGACCGCCTCGACCAGCGCGTCCGCCAGGACCTCGACCTCGGACCAGTACTCCTCGGAAAGGCCGATCATGGAGTACGTCACGGCCGACGGGATGTGCGATATGTAGTCCTTGTGGAGGTCCACTTCGCCGGAGAGCGGTAGCCCGTCCATCGTCTTCGCTATGACTCGTGCGACATGTGGACCGAGCAAGCGGAGCTTCTTGGGAGCCATGCTCCGAAGAAGCCTCGACCGTAGTTCCGTGTGTACTGGCGGGTCGAGGTTCGTAATACCAGGAAATGCGTGATTCCGATCTTCGCGGCCAATCGTGAAGTTCCCCCTGTTCGAAAAGGCCGCACTATCCTTGAACAGGGCTCGGACATCTCTGTCAGAGGTCACGACGAACAAGACATCACTGACTTGGGTGACGGGGCACTCGCGGCGCGCGGCTTCGAGAGCGTCGTCGGGATCGGCCACGTGACCCGCATTGTGCGGGGTGAACGGAGTAACGTTTTCTTCGGTCACGTGTGTTCGCCTTCCTGCGAATGCGAATGCGATAGAGGGTTTCGTGGAGTTTTGCTCGGCGATCCGGATGGAAATGAATCCGGCGTCGGCAAGAACGTCGAGCCCCTCAGAACAGCCCATGAGGGTTTCCGCCACCTGGTCGCGTTCTGTCGCACAGGAAGCGGTCCTGGACGCGAGTTGTGCGGGTTGGTCAATTCCGCCAGTTCGGTCGCCGTTATTTGAAAACTAAGTCGCGGCTACTTCTGTGTATGGTGCCAGGTTATTTTTCCTGATACTTGTCATCCAGTGCGCAGTTTTCTGTCAGTACGTGCCACGCCACCGGAGTCGGCGGTGGGTCCGGTCGCTGAGCGCGGCCTTTTGCCCGTCGCCTCGGTAGTCCGGTCCTCCCGAGGCGACGGGCAAAGGCCGCGCGAACTGGCTGAAACGGTGCAATGAGAGTGCGCAGAGCTCGCAATCCGATCATGGGCGAGCCTTCTTGAGGCATCTCCAGCAGATGAGGCAGAGGACGAGGGAGACGTGAGCGTCGTGCAGGTCGAGCCGTCTTTCCCACTGGGCGGCCAGGCGATTGAACTGGTGGAGCAGGACCGGGGGCCCGCGTGGACGGCCCGGCTTGCCGGTGACGGGCGGGATGCCGTCCGGCAGGGCCAGGATTCGGGTGACGTCGTTGACGTTGGTCGCAGTGATGATGCCCCTGAACGGGTGCCGCTCTCGCCTGCAGATCAGTTGGTGTTCACTGCCCGTCTTCCGATGGCCGACCGGCGAAGGGCCGGTGGCTTTACCCTCCCCTCCTTCGCACGGATGTGGATCAACGGACATTTCGTGGAACCATGCCCGGACCCGGTTGTCGATCAGTGAGCTCTTTCAGCGTGGCCACTGATCGGGTGACGGGATCGGTGCCCGCAACGCACGAGGCTCCCGTGCCGTCGGGGGAGGTGTTCGAAGTCTCAACCCACAGGCGCAGGAGCCGCGTTGGTTCCGTATTCTGCCGCACTCGACCTTCCTCACGCCCTGGTCGAGTGGGTCACCATGCTCATCGTCACCCGCGAGGGTGACCGCCGCTGCAAGCTATCGCCGCACCAGCGTGCGCTGGTCGGCCTGGTGTACCTGCGCCGGCACGACACCCTCGCCCAGCTCGCGGCCGGCTTCGGTATCTCCGTGGGCACCGCCCACGCCTACACGACAGCCGTTGTCGACCTGCTCGCCGACCGCGCCCCGGCCTGCTGCGCGCCCTGCGCGTAGCCGACCCGGACCACGTCCTGCTCGACGGCACCCTCGCCGAGTGCGACCGAGTCGGCGACAGCCGGGCCGACTTCTCCCACAAACACCGACGCCACGGGGTGAACGTGCAGGTCGTGACCGACCCTGTCGGGCGGCTGCTGTGGATCTCACCCGCACTGCCCGGCCGCGCGCACGACCTCACCGCGGCCCGCGCCCACCGGATCATCCGGATCTGTGAACGCCAGGGCGTTCCCATCCTCGCCGACCGCGCCTACATGGGAGCAGGCCCATGGGTGACGACACCCCTCAGACGCCCACCGAACGGCGACCTCACACCGACCCAGCAGACCGTCAACCGCGCGCTGTCCGCGGCACGGGCGCCCGTCGAACGCGGCGTCGCACGACTGAAGTCGTGGCGGATCTTCCGCAGATCCCGGTGCGGCCCGAACCGAATGTCGGCAATCTCGGCGGCCGTACTCACTCTGGAGCGGCAACGCTGAAGAAGCTCAGTCCGTCCCCAAGCGAGACCGAGACCGCTTCGTCGGCGTCCCGGCCGAGGAGACTGAGCAGTCGCCGTCCCTCGCCGCCAAGGCGTGGAGCACGACGACGCCTGGCCGTCGCTCAGCGCCTGGATCGATATCGAGCTCACGGTGATCTTCGCGACAGACGGTGCCATATGACTCGTACGCCGCCGAGACGCCGCTTCCGCTTACAACTCCCGCAGGGTCAGCGATGGCTCGATGCTCAGGTAGGCCGTTCATCTGGTCATGGTGAGGGCCGGAGCATGTGAGCTGATCATGCAGGAGTACCGAGCCAAAGCTCGTCGCCATGCGTGATCGCCGAACTCATCTCTCGGGCGATCTCCGACAAGCCCATCGCCAAGGGCCCCAACAACCCCCGGAATCGCCGTGGTTCTGACCAGCGACGCGTATCCAAGACCATCGCCGACCACCTCCTGCCACAGCACACCGACTACGCAGCACAGTGCCGAGCAACCACTCGCATCGCATCAGGAACTGGCCACCTTCACCCGTACGCGGCTGGGGACGTTCGGAGTGACGGAGACGGCCCGCAAGCCCGGCTGGATCAGGCGATATCGCAGGCGCTGACGCCATGTCAGAAGCTGCCGCCGACCACATCGCCGACCACATCGAGACCGCGAACCTCTCGGCAATTTTTAGTTCACTGCAAGTTTACTTACCATTAGATAACCATATGCAGGCGACAGGGTGGGGTGCCTTTGCTGTCTGCTTTAATTCGTTCACGCAAGCCTGGAAGTTGGCTGAAAATCGCCTTCATATTATTGACTGCAAATCGAAATGATTACTTCGTTGGAAGTTGGATGGCGAAGACAGTAAGAAGAAAGGTAAGTAAGAAGGCCTGCCGATTCTGTGCATTGGAGGGTGGTCCTCCGTGGTCAATCCTGAGAAGTTTCCCTTTCTTGCCGGTGAGCATCCTTACGGCAGTTATTTGCGCACGCCGATGTCGCACATGGACATGAACTCTATCAGTGCGGACGGAATTGAAGTGACGACCGTGGACTGCGGACCGGCCGCCATCAGGTTCGAGAATGACTCAAGCGATCCCCATGCGTCGCCACAATGCGTCATCTTTTACATGCTGTCGGGGGTCGCATTCACGGTCCACGAGGGACATTGTGTGGAAATCGATACGGGCACTCTTATTGTCACCGATAACTGTGCCGACTTCTCATTTCACACGCCGGGTGTCTCGCGACTACTCGTCCTCCGCTTCGCGGGAGAGATGATGGACGCAATGCCGACCGCACACCGGGGAGCTTTCCGCGTGGTACGGAGACCCGAGGAGTCACAGACGGGATCGCTGTTATTTCCCCTCCTCAGGACTCTTGCCACGGAAATTTGGAACGTCGACGGTGAATTAGGTCCCGGCCTGGGGCATATCGTTTGCTTTCTCGGTATGTCCATGGCGAGAATCGCGTACGCAGATATGAGCGACTACCACCCGGCCGGCGGTGTCCCCCTCTTGATCGATGTGAAGGAATCCATCGAAAGGCAGCTCAGCTTTTTCGGCGTCGGACCGGCAACAATTGCGGCCGAGCATCACATATCAGTGCGGCAACTGCACCGGCTGTTCGAACCTGCCGGCGAGAGTGTCATGCAGTACATCAGGCGCCGGCGTCTGGAGGGTTTCGCACGCGACCTTGTCGATCCAGATCTGCGACACCGGAAAATAAGTGAACTGGCCGCCGCCTGGGGCATGCCGGACTCAGCGATGCTCAGCAAGAATTTCCGATCCGCCTACGGTGTGCCACCTCGGGAATACCGCAAAAGATACTGTCCCAAATGAGCTGGCGACGGTCGGACCTCAAGGGTCGGTGGAACTGCGTCGCGTCGGTGGGCTCCGTCAGTGCCACGGTGTTGCCGCCCGGATTCGCCACGGTGCTGACCAGATCGAAACAGCTGGTGCCAACTTCCTGCTGGTGACGGATCACGGTGTAGCCCTCGGCGGGCCCTGACCCCTGATTTTGGACACACGAGACACTGGATCCTGAGGATCTGAGAACGGACATCTCGTGGTCATGAAGAACTATCCGCCGCAGTTCAAGGCGGACGCGGTCGCGCTGTACCAGTCGCGGCCCGAGGCGACGATCCGGCAGGTTGCCGCCGATCTGGGGATCAATCCCGAGACCCTGCGCAACTGGGTCCGGGCGGCTGGCGCGAGCCGGCCGCGGGGACGCCGGGCGGAGGTGCCCACCGATCCGCCCACGCCGTTGGAGGCGGAGAACGCAGCGCTGCGCAAGAAGGTCCGTGAGTTGGAGGAAGAACGCGAGATCCTGCGCAAGGCGGCCAAGTATTTCGCCCGGGAGACACGCTGGTGAACCGCTTCCAGTTCGTCGCCGACCACCAGCGCCGCTCGGCGTGAAGCGGCTGTGCACCATCCTGGGCATCGCCCGTTCCAGCTTCTACTACTGGCGCCGGACCGCTGAGGACCGGGCCGCCCGTCAGGCCGCCGACGTCCGCCTCGCCACCCGGATACGGGCCGTGCACCACGAATCGGGCGGCACCTACGGCGTCCCCAGGATCACCGCCGAACTCCGCGAAACGGGCGAGCGCATCAACCACAAGCGGATCGCCCGGGTGATGCGGAGCATCGGCCTGGCCGGAGTGCGACTGCGGCGCAGGCACCGCACCACGACCGCGGACCCGGCTGCGGCGAAGGCCCCGGACCTGATCGGCCGCGACTTCACCGCAAGTGAGCCGAACACGAAGGACCGGGCTGGCGGCTGCGTGCCGTCGGGCAGGGCTACGACCATGGCCTGGCCGAACTCGCGCGCGGCTACGGCGTCGATGTGGCGTGAACGTTGCGGAGGGTGAGGATCCCGAAAGCGGGGGCCGGGCGCATCACGAGCACCGAGGTCCGCGACGAGTCGGTCTCCGTGGCCGCCGCCGCCGCCGCCGTGAGCGTGTCCGCGCCATAGTCATCCCCTGCCCCTGCCCCTGCCCCTGCCCCTGCCCCTGCCCCTGCCTCGGATCGCTCCACGTCAGCTCGGCGGTCTCGGCATCCGGCGGTGGATCGAGCCGTCGGGCTTTGGGCCTGGGGCCGCCCGGACGGCTGCCTGCGTCCGGCCGCCCGTTGGTCACCAGCTGATGTCGGCCGCCACCGGAAGGTGGTCGCTGGTGGTGGCCGCGAGTACCCAGGAGCTGTTCGGTCGTACTCCGCGGAACAGGATCTGGTCGATGCGGGCCGTCGGGAGAGGCGCGGGCCAGCTGAAGCCGAAGCCGTCTCCGGCCGTTTCCTGGGTTGAGCGCAGTTGGGAGGTGAGGTCGGCGAGGGCGCGGTCGTCGGTGGTGGCGTTCAGGTCGCCGAGCAGGAGTACCCGCTCGTTCTTCTCGGCGGTGACGGCCTCGGCGAGTGCCTGTGCGTTTCTGTCCCGGGTGGTCGTCCAGAAGCCGGACCTGGGGTTCAGCCGTACGGATCCCAGGTGGGCCACGTACACGGCGAGGGGCCCGTGGTCCGTGGTCACCGTGGTGCGCAGCGCGCGGTTGTAGGAGAGCTTGACGTCGGCCGGCTTGGTGTCCGCCAGCGGTCCGTAGTCCATCTTGATGTCGACCGGCCGGGTGTCCGACAGCGGCAGCCTGCTCCACAGCCCGACCGTGCCCTGCACCGAGTGGTACGGGAACGCCCGCGCCAACTCCCTTTCGTACGTGCCCTTTGCCTCCGGTGTCACCTCCTGCAGCGCCAGCAGGTCCGCCCCGGACGCGGCCAGGTCGCGTGCCGTGCCCGCCGGATCGGGGTTCTCGGCGCCGACGTTGTGGCTGACCACGGTGAGGTCGCCGGTGCCGTGCGACTTGTCGCCGAGGAGACCGCCGAAGAGGGCCAGCCACACCACGGCCGGCAGCAGCGGTGCGGCCACCGCAGCGGCGGATCGGCGCCACAGCCCGGCGAGCAGCAGTACGGGGACGAACAGTCCGAACCACGGCAGGAACGTCTCCACCAGGCTGCCGAGGCCCCCGATGCGGTTCGGGATCCACGCGTGCAGGAGGAGGAGCAGGCCCAGCAGCAGAGCCGACGCGGCGAGCGGCAGGCCGCGTTTCCAGGGCCCCGGCCGGGACACGATGCGCATCACCCGGCGGATGCCCGCGCGCCGACTCCCGGCGGTGCCATCGCGGCGCCCCGCGCGCCGACTCCCGGCGGTGCCTTCGCGGCGCCCCGCGCGCCGACTCCCGGCGGTGCCTTCGCGACGGCCCGAGCCACCCCGGCACATGTCGCCTCGGCCCGCGCCGCCCCCGTCCACGTCTCCCCGCCCCGTCTCCGGCGTCTCCACCCCTGTCATTGCTTGCCGTTCACATCGTTCATGCCGTCAGTGAAGGCGGCGCGGTGTTGCCGGCCCGTATGTGGATTTCGATACGCCGCCGATATGTGCCGACTCGTAGCCTCGGCGGTATGCGTGTGCTGATCGTCGAGGACGAGCCCTATCTGGCGGAGGCCATCCGCGACGGCCTGCGGTTGGAGGCGATCGCGGCCGATCTCGCCGGTGACGGCGACACCGCTCTGGAACTGCTGAGCGTCAACGCCTATGACATCGCCGTCCTCGACCGCGACATCCCCGGACCGTCCGGTGACGAGATCGCCGAACGGATCGTCGCCTCCGGCAGCGGTATGCCGATCCTGATGCTCACCGCGGCCGACCGTCTCGACGACAAGGCCTCGGGGTTCGAACTCGGCGCCGACGACTACCTGACGAAGCCGTTCGAACTCCGAGAACTCGCGCTCAGGCTCAGGGCGCTGGACCGCAGACGTGCCCACAACAGACCTCCCGTGCGAGCGCTCGCCGGTCTGCGGCTGGATCCGTTCCGCCGTGAGGTCTACCGGGACGGCCGCTATGTCGCGCTGACCAGGAAGCAGTTCGCCGTGCTCGACGTCCTCCTCGCCGCCGAGGGCGGTGTCGTCAGCGCCGAAGAGCTGCTGGAGCGGGCGTGGGACGAGAACGCCGACCCGTTCACCAACGCCGTACGCATCACCGTCTCGGCACTGCGCAAACGGCTCGGCGAACCCTCGATCATCGCCACCGTGCCCGGCGTCGGCTACCGGATCGACACGCGACCGCAGGCCGGGCACGAGGAGGGCGGGCGTGGATAGGAGCAGGGCACCCGGGCTGAGCGTTCGCCTCAAACTCACCCTCAGCTACGCCGGATTCCTCATGGTGGCGGGTGCGTTGCTGCTCGCCGCCGTGTGGGTGTTCCTGCTGCGGTACGTCCCCGAGCGGGCGACGCTCATCGACCAGGACGACGACCTGACGCAGGGAGTCTTTCCCGTCCGGTCCGGCCTTCTGGAGGTGTTCGCCCCGAGAGCGGCCGGGGTGCTGGCATTCCTGCTGGTGTTCGGCCTTGTCGGAGGGTGGATCCTGGCCGGCCGCATGCTCGCCCCTCTGCACCGGATCACCGACGCCACACGCATGGCCGCGAACGGATCGCTCTCCCACCGCGTCCGACTACCGGGCCGCAAGGACGAGTTCCGCGAACTCTCCGACGCCTTTGACACCATGCTCGCGCGGCACGAGGCGCACATCGCCGAGCAGCGGAGATTCGCGGCCAACGCCTCCCACGAGCTGCGGACCCCGCTGGCGATCTCGAAGGCGCTTCTCGACGTGGCCCGCACCGATCCCGGCCGCGACGCCGGTGAACTCGTCGACCGCCTCCACGCCGTCAACTCCCGGGCGATCGACCTCACCGAGGCGCTGCTCCTGCTCAGCCGGGCCGACCAGCGCGCCTTCACCCGAGAACCGGTCGACCTGTCCCTCCTCGCGGAGGAGGCCACCGAAACGCTTCTCCCTCTCGCGGAGAAGCGCGGCGTCACCGTCGAGACCCGCGGCGACATCGCCTCCGTGAGCGGATCGCACGCGCTGCTGCTGCAGTTGACCATGAATCTCGTGCACAACGCGATCGTCCACAACCTGCCGGAACAGGGCACGGTGTGGGTGAACACCGGCGTTCGCCCCGGCGCCGTGGTGCTCACCGTCGAGAACACCGGCGAGGAACTCACCCCGCAGCTGGTCTCGACACTCACCGAACCGTTTCAGCGCGGCACCGAGCGCGTACACACCGACCACGCGGGCGTCGGCCTCGGCCTGGCCATCGTCCGAACCATCACCCGGGCACACGACGGAACGCTCACCCTCACCCCGCGCCCCACCGGAGGCATCCGTATCGCCGTGGAACTTCCCGGGACATCCCCGCGCACCGACGGATACGGATGACGACTCAGGGAGTTGAGGGAGTCGATGGCGGCTTCGATGCTCGTGCGGTGCCCTGGGCCGGGGTCGCCGAAGGGACCGTGGTCTCGGCGGCGGACTTGGTGGGTGGGCCCGAGGGGACCGGGCTCGGGGGCTGTTCGGTGGGGGGCCGGGTGTCGGGCGCCGGGGTCGGCGGTGCGGTGGGGGAACCGCTGGTCGCGGGGGGCGGGGCCAGGGGGACCGAGGGGGAGGCGGGGGCGTCGTTCCCGGCGAAGTACGTGGGGAGGGCGAGGAGGGCGACGGCCGCGCAGGTCGCGGCGGCACCGGCCGCGGCCCGGACGAGTCGGCGGCGGGCGGCGGTGCGGCGGATCGTCTCGTAGCGGCCGGGGGGCGGGCCGAGACGGTCGGCCGGGGGGCGCAGCAGGACGGTGAGCGGGTCGTCGGGCTCGAAGTCCGGGCCCTCGTCAGGGCGTGTGATCAAGGCTTCTCCTCAGATGGGCGCGGAGCAGTTCGCGGGCCGCGTGGAGGTCGGCCTTGACGGTTCCTTCCTTGCGTCCGGTCAGTTCGGACACCTCCCGGATCGGCATGTCAGCGTAGTAGTGCAGCAGGATCGGCACCCGCAGCCGTTCCGGCAGGGACCGCACGAGCATGCGGACCGAGGGGTCGGACTGTTCGGTGTGGGACGACCGCGGGTGCACCACCGCCTCGGCGGTGGCCCGGTGCATCGCCCTGCGTTCGCGTTCGAGTTTGCGCCAGTGGTCCCGTACGAGGTTGGCCGCGGTGACGTAGAGGAAACCGTGCGGCTCCGCCACGGAGGTCCAGCGGGCCCAGAGCCGGGTGAACGCCTCCGACGCGATCTCGTGGGCCGTCTCGTCGTCGTCGACCAGCCGACGGCACCAGCCGGCGAGGCGCGGGTAGAGGGCGGCGAACAGTTCGGACGCGGCCTGCTCACGGGATCCACGGGACCGTTTCAACGCTCCCCGTTCCGCTCGGAGTCCAGCGTGGCGAAGACGATCACGTTGTCGCGGTACTCGTCCCGGTGGCCGCCCCGGTACTCGTCGTAATCGTCTCCGTACTCGTCTCCGTACTCGTCTCCCGAGCGTCCCGTACGGGGGCCGCCGCAGGTGATGAGACGCAGCGCGGGGCGGTCCACGTTGCCGTAGACCTCGGCCGCCGGGAAGTCGGCCTTGGGGACCGTCCGTACCGAGTCGACGGTGAACTCCGGTGTCGTGCCGTTCTCCAGGCGCGCCTCGATCCGCTCGCCCCGCCGCAGCCGGGCGAGATGACGGAACACGCCGTCCCCGTACGAGCCCACCGTGACATGACCCAGGATCACCGACGGGCCGGTCTGGCCCGGTGTCGGGGAGTGCCGGTACCAGCCCGCCCGGTCGTGCGCCGTGATCGGCGGCACCTCCACGGTGCCGTCCGGGGCCAGCCCCAGCCGGATGACCGGGGTGTCGACCTCGATCGCCGGGATCAGCAGCCGCACCGGCACCGAGCGGCCGAGGGCGCGCGCGGCGCCCACGCCGGTGTCGGACGGTGTGGACCGGGACGGGGACGCGCCGCCCTCGGAAGGCGTGGTCGTGGCGTGGTCGGTGCGGCTGCCGCCCTCGCAGCCCACGAGCAGTGAGGCACCCGCCGCGGTGACGAAGGCGCGCCTGGAGAGCCGTGTCACGCCTCGTTCGCCCGCCTGCGGCGTACGAGCACGACGGCCGCGCCGCCACCGACGAGCAGGGCGGCGGCGCCGGTACCGGCCAGGACGCTCGCGCCGCCCGACTCCTTCGACTCCGCCACCACACCGGTGTCGGGGGCGCCGCTGGGCACGACCGAGACCTGGCTCGGCGCCGGGGTCGCGTCGCGGTCGGCCGGGACCTTGCTGGGTTCGGCCTCCGTCGGAGGCTCCGCGGTGGGGGCGGACGGGACCGGGCTCGGCGCCTTGGAGGCCTCCTGCGGTACGGCCGACGGGCTGGTGCCGTCCGCGAACGCGGGCAACGCGGTCGCCAGCACGGTGGTGAAGGCGAGTGCCGTGGCACTGAGGACGGTTCGGCGCATGAGTCGCTCTCTCTCGTCGGTTCCCTGCCGCCACCCGGCAGATTGCCCGGGGCACGGCGGCATCACGTAGCGAGCGGAGAGACGAGACAGGGACGGACCGCGTTGTAAAGAGATGGCAAAGGGGGGAGGGCGCTCAGTACACGTCCCGCACGTACCGCTTCTCCGTGGAGAGTTGCTTGACGTACGCGGCGGCCTCGCCCTCCGTCATACCGCCGTGGGTGGCCGCGATGTCCCGCAGCGCCTGGTCGACGTCCTTCGCCATACGGGAGGCGTCGCCGCAGACATAGAAGCGGGCGCCGTCCTGGAGCCAGTGCCACAACTCGGGGCCGTGCTCGCGCATCCGGTCCTGGACGTACACCTTCGCGCGCTGGTCGCGGGAGAACGCGGTGTCCAACCGGCTGAGCGTGCCCGCCTCCTGAAGAGCCGTCAGCTCCTCCTCGTAGTAGAAGTCCGACGCTTGGTGCTGCTCCCCGAAGAACAGCCAGTTGGGCGCCCGGTGGCCGAGCGCCCGACGCTCGTCCAGGAAGCCGACGAAGGGGGCGACCCCGGTGCCGGGGCCGACCATGATCATGGGGGTCGTCGCGTCGGCGGGCGGCCGGAAGTGCGGCGAGCGCTGCACGAAGACCGGTACTTCCAGGTCCGCCTCGCCGTCCGCGAGGAAGGGCGAGCAGACCCCGCCGCGCGGGCGCCCGCGCAGGTTCTCGTACCGCACGACCGACACCGTCAGTGAGATGTGGTGCGGGTCGACGAGCGGGCTCGACGAGATGGAGTACAGCCGGGGCTGGAGCCGTTTGAACACACCGGTCCACTCCTGCGCGGAGGCCCGTACGGCGAACTCGGCCACCACGTCGACGGCCTGCCGTCCCCATGACCACTGGGCCAGCCCGTCCTTGTTGTCCGGGCGGGTCAGCCGCTTCAACTCCCGGTTGTCCCGCGTCCGTTCGGCCGCGAAGCGGAGCAGGTCCGAGGTGATCCGGGTGATGTCGAGATGCCGGTGCAGCGCCTCGGCGAAAGGGACCTCGCCAACTCCGTTGACCTCCACGGGAGTCGAGCCGTCCAGACCGGTCACCGCCAGCCACTCCGCCACCAGGTCCAGGGAGTTGACCGGCCGTACGCCGAGCGCGTCGCCCGCCTCGTACGACAGTCCCGTCCCGCTGGTGTCGAAGGTGAACCGGCGTACCTCCTTGCCCGCCCCGGGCAGGCTGAGCAGCCGGTTGCCGACCAGCCGGGCGACGGCGGGCGCGGGCTTGGGGGCGCGGGGGACGGACGCGGGAGCGGAGCCGGGGGCTGAGCCAGGACGGGACTGCGGCTGCGCCACCGTACCCGTCGTACCGGTCGTGCCCGCGCCACCTGCGGTCGCCGTACCCGCGTCCGCCTCCGCGTCCGTGCCGAGCGCGCTGATGACCTGGCCCAGCCAGGCGTCCGCCGATGGTTCGTAGTCCGGCTCGCAGTCCGTGCGCGGGGCCAGGCGTACGGCGCCCAACTCGTCGAGCCGGGCGTCCAGTCGGCGGCCGTGGCCGCAGAAGTCGTCGTAGGAGGAGTCGCCGAAGGCCAGTACGGCGTAGCGCACGCCGTCCAGGCGGGGGGCCTCCTGGTGGGAGAGCGCGTCCCAGAAGCCGGAGCCGTTGTCGGGGGCGTCGCCGTCCCCGAAGGTGCTGGTGATCAGCAACAGGTCGGCGCCGAGCGGTAGTTGGTCGGGAATGGCCTCGTCCATGCCGACGAGCGTCGCCCGGTGTCCGGCGGCCCCGAGGTGCTCGGCGGCGGCCGTCGCGAACTCCTCGGCGGTCCCGGTCTGCGAGGCCCACAGCACGACGACCTCGCGTCCGGGGGCCTCCCGTCCGGCGGGCCCGGTGGTTCCGGTGGCGGCGGGCGCCGTGCTCGGGGTCGCCGACCGTGAGTACATCCCGGCGAGCACCCCGTTCACCCACATCGCGTGCTCGGGGCTGAACGGCGCGTCCACCGGCAGTACGGGCACCCCCTGCACCCCGGAGCCGAGCCCGGCGAGGAAGCCGGTGAGGTACTGGCGTTCCTGGGCGGAGAGGACGGGCGGGGGAGAGGGCTCGAGACCGAACGGGTTGCCACCGGGGGTGACCGTCGTCGGTACGGTCACCGTCGCCGGCGCGAGCGACCCGACGGGCTTGGTGTCGGCCAGAGTTGGTGTCGGCGCCGACACCCGTACCGGCGCCGCCACCTTCGCCAGCGACACCGCGCACACCTTCAACTCCGGCTGGAACGACAACGGATCCACCGCGTCGCTCGTCACCGCGTTGATGCTGAGGTACTCGCCGAACAGGTCGTTCCAGTGGAACGGGGCGAACACGCACCCGGGCATCACCCGGTCCGACACCACCGCCGGGAGCACGGCACGCCCCCGCCGGGACGCGACCTCCACGGAGTCCCCGTCCTGGACGCCGAGTTCACGCGCGTCCTCGGGATGCACCTCCACGAACGGCCCGGGGTTCAGCTTGTTGAGCTTGGCGACCCTGCCCGTCTTGGTCAGGGTGTGCCACTGGTGCTGCAAGCGGCCGGTGTTGAGCACGAACGGGTAGTCGTCGTCGGGCAGTTCGGCGGCCGGCATGTGCGGCCGGGCGTGGAAGACGGCCCGCCCGCTCGCGGTGGGGAAGAGGAGCCCTCCGTCCGCCCCGGCCCCGGCGTACCGGATCGGATTGCGGGCCGGCCCGTCCTCCGAGGCCGTCGGCCACTGCACGGACCCGGACCGCAGCCGCTCGTACGTGACACCCCGCAGATCCCAGCCGGTCTTCGGGTTCCAGGCCCGCTTGATCTCCTCGAAGACCTGCTCGGCGCTGTCGTAGGAGAAGCCCTTCTCGAAGCCCATCTCCCGTGCGACGGCCGCGATGATCCGCCAGTCGGCCGTCGCCTCGCCGGGCGGGTCGGCGGCGGGGGCCGCGAGCGTGAGATTCCGCTCGCTGTTGATGAGGACGCCCTCGGACTCGGTCCACAGCGCACCCGGCAGCACGACATCGGCGTACGCGTTGGTCTCGGTGTCCGCGAAGACGTCCTGGGTGACGACGAACTCGGCGGCCTCCAGCCCCTCGATCACGGTCTTCCGGTTGCCGACCGACGCGACCGGGTTGGTGCAGATGATCCAACAGGCCTTGATCTCCCCGTCGGCCATCTTCTGGAACATCTCGACGGTGCCCTTGCCGACGCCGTCCTTGCGGAGGCTGTCCGGGGCCAGCTCCCACAGCTCCTCGACGAACGCCCGTTCCGCGTCGACGAGTACGGACCGCTGCCCCGGCAACCCCGGGCCCATATAGCCCATTTCGCGTCCGCCCATGGCGTTGGGCTGCCCGGTGAGCGAGAAGGGGCCGCTGCCCGGACGGCAGATCGCGCCGGTCGCCAGATGGAGGTTGACGAGCGCGTTGGTGTTCCAGGTGCCGTGCGTGGACTGGTTGAGCCCCATGGTCCAGCAGCTCGTCCACTCGGCGGCCTCGCCGATCAGCCGGGCGGCCTCGCGGATGTCGTCCGCCGGGATGCCGGTGAGGTCCGCGACGGCCTCCGGCGGGTACTCGGCGAGGAAGTCGGGCATCGCCTCCCAGCCCTCGGTGTGGGCGGCGATGAACTCGGGGTCGGTGTGCCCGTTCGTGTGCAGGAGGTGGAGGAGACCGTTGAGGAGGGCGAGGTCCGCGCCGGGGCGTATCTGGAGGAAGAGATCGGCCTTCTCGGCCGTCGCCGTCCGCCGCGGGTCGACGACGATCAGTTTCGCACCCGCTTTGACCCGGTCCATCATCCGGAGGAACAGGATCGGATGGCAGTCGGCCATGTTCGATCCGATGACGAGGAAGACATCCGCCTTGTCGAGATCCTCGTACGAGCCGGGCGGTCCGTCGGCGCCCAGCGACAACTTGTAGCCGGTGCCCGCGCTCGCCATGCACAGCCGGGAGTTGGACTCGATCTGGTTGGTGCGGATGAAGCCCTTGGCCAGCTTGTTCGCCAGATACTGGGCTTCCAGGCTCATCTGCCCGGAGACATAGAAGGCGAACGCGTCCGGCCCGTGCTCGTCGATGATCGCGCGCAGCCGCCGGGCGGTCTCGGCGATCGCGTCCGCGACGGGCGCGGGGGCCGGTTCGTCGCCCCGGTCGTCCCGGACGAGGGCGGTGGTGAGGCGGCCGGGCGCGGACAGCATGTCGGCCGTGGTCGCGCCCTTGGTGCAGAGACGGCCGAAGTTCGCCGGGTGGGACTTGTCGCCGGACGCCTTCAGGACCGTGCGCCGGCCGTCGGGCCCCATCCCGACGTCCAGGAGCATGCCGCAGCCGACACCGCAGTACGAGCACACGGTCCGCACCTGGGTCGTGCTGCTCGTGGTGCTCCGCGGGCCCTGTGCGGCCACGGGCGGCCCCTCTCTGTCGGCGTCCGGGTGTCCGGTCGGTCGCATCTCCGGCACGGCGGTCCATGGGTCGGCCGGGCCGTCGGTCCGGTGGCGGTGCGGTCGGGCGGTTGCGTTCTGGTACGGCGGCCGGTCGGCTTCCGCTCAGCCTCCGGGAGCCGACCGGAACCCGTCCGGAGCTGTCCGGGACCCGTCCGGGAGGTTCGATCGTACGAATTGCCCGTTACGCCTGTGTCACATGACCTGATCATGGAGCGTTACGCCCGCCACACACGGCGGCGCAAGGGGCTGTGAGGGCGGGTTCCGGCCGTTGTGCGGGACAGGGGTGTCGCGGTCCGTGTCGCTGTTGGGCCGAACGGGTGACCATGCGTAAGAATTGGCTGATGCAGTCATTCAGTGCGAGCCAGGGGGAGGGCCGGTGAACAGGGTGAACAGCCACGATGTCACCGACGAACAGTGGGAGGGGCTCGCCCAGGTCGTGCCGTTGCGGGGCCGGGACGCCTGGCCGTCGGCGGTCGGCCACCGGACCATACCGGAAGCCGAGACCGAGGCCCGGCGGCGTTTCGTGGTGCTGCGTGTCAACGTCTTCGCGGACGCCCGTGACGTGGCGGAGACGCTGATGGCGGGCATCCCGGTGCTGCTCGACCTCTCCGGCGCGGAGACCGACACCGCCAAACGCGTGCTCGATTTCAGTACGGGGGTCGTTTTCGGCCTCGCCAGCGGAATGCACCGCGTCGACCGAAACGTGTTCCTTCTCACGCCCCCGGGAACCGAGGTGCGGGGGTTGATGGAGGGCGCGGGGGTTCCTGGGGTGTGACGGGCGGGGCGGGCGAGGGTGCCTGCGGGTGCCTGGACCTGTGGGGTGCGGCGCGCGTGTCCGGACCGCGTGAGGCGAGGCCCGGGTGCGGTGCTCCGGCTGAGTCCGGAGCGCCGGGGGGCGACGCCCGGCGTCCGTACGGGTTCGGCGCGCTCGTGGTGGGTGCCCGGCACTCCTGACCTGCCCTGAGCGCCGGCGATCGGACGCGTCTCGCTTGGCGAGGCCGTGGGTGGCGGGGTCGGCGAGGGTGCGTGCCGCATGGTCGCGCTGCGGGCCGAGGCCGAGTTCGACGGAGAGTCGGTTGGCGCCGCCCAGTGGGCTCCGCCTCCCTCCCTCGACCTCCCTTCTCCGCCTCCCCCTCGGCCTGGCCTCCGTCCCTCTTCCTTCTCTCCACCGCACTCCATCTCTCCTGATCTCTCCTGGAACCGCCCCCAATGAGCGCTCCCGGTGTTCGGGGCGCCCGTAGTCGGTCTTGCGCGCTCCTCGGTTGCTCGGGGCGCCCTCGTCTCGGCCGGGCGCTCCCCCGATAGCGGGAAGATCCACTCGGCGGAACGGTTTGCCTGCCCGGCGGGGCCTTACGGTCCGCATATGACCGTGTCATCCCTGTCGCCGGTGGTGTCCGGCGTGGACGCCGGGGCGCGTCCGGAGCGGCCGAGGGTCACCGAGTTGCGGCTGTCCGCCTTCGCCGGGCACCGCGGTGTCTTCCTCCCACTGGGGCCGCTGACCCTCCTCGCGGGCCGCAGCGGCAGCGGCAAGACCACCGCGCTGCGGGCGTACGAGGCACTGGCGAGACTCGGGGGCGGCGTCCACCTCGGCGAGGTCTTCCCCGACCCGCTCAGCTGTGTCCCCGAACGGGCCCGCCCCGACGCCCAACGCCGGCGCGGCTTCCGCATCGGCTGCACGGCCGACGGCCCGGAGGGACCCGTACATCTCGACGTCGCCGTCCAGGCCGAGCCCGAACTCCGCATCGTGGGCGAGCGGTTGAGGTCCGGCGGGCTGACGCTCCTGGAGACCGCGCTCGTCGACCCGAGCCGCCCCGTCGTCCAGGCCTCCTGGCACACCGCCGGCACATCCCCGGTCACCCGGGGCCCCCTCCCCGACGACCTGCTCGGCACCGCGCTGCTCCCTCTGCGCGTCGCCGGAAAGACGGACGGCCAGCGCCAGGTCCTCGCCGCCGCCGAACAGATGGTGGTCGCCCTGCGCTCGGTCTACGCCTGTGATCCGCGCCCCGGCCGGATGCGCGCCGCCGTGCCGCTCGGCTCCGGCCGGCTGCTCCGGGGCTGCGACAACCTCGCCGACGTGCTCTGGCGTACGCGGACCGAGTGCGGGCGACGGCACGCGCTGCTCGTCGGTGCCGTGCGCGACGGCTGTGCGGGACCGGTGCTCGATCTGCTCGCCGAGCCGCTGCGCGACGGCGCGGTACGGGCGGTGCTGGACCGGGGCGACGGCGTGCGGACCGCCCTGGGGCTGCTCGGGGACGGGGAGTTGAGGTATCTGGCACTGGCCCTCGTGCTGTTCACCGGCCCCGGTGTGCTGGAGATCGACCCGGTCGTGGAGGTGCCCGCGGCACTCCAGACGCTCACGGTCCTCGCCGACGGCTTCGACCGGGCCCTCGACCCCAGGCAGGCCCTGGAGTTGGTGCGGCTGGCGGCCCGGATGTGCGAACGGGGGCACATCCGGCTGGTCGGCGCGGTGAGCGACGCGTCCTGGGCCGCCGGGGTGGCAGGGGTGACGGTGGTAGACCTGAACCCGTGAAAGATCCTGAACCCGCACGAGAACCCGTACGAGAAGCCGCGCAGGAACCAACACGAGAACCCGTACGAGAGCTTGACCTGCCCGCGCTGCAGCGGCGGCTGGCCGAGTTCGCCGCCGCCCGGGACTGGCAGCGGTTCCACACACCCAAGAACCTGGTCGCGGCGCTGAGCGTCGAGGCGTCCGAACTCGTGGAGATCTTCCAGTGGTTGACCCCGGAGGAGTCCGCGCGCGTGATGGCGGACCCGGAGACCGCGCACCGTGTCACGGACGAGGTCGCCGACGTGCTCGCGTATCTGCTCCAGTTCTGCGCGGTGCTGGGCATCGATCCGTTGTCGGCGCTGGATGCGAAGATCGACCGCAACGAGCGGAGATTTCCGGCGCCAGGGAAGCCTTGAGGGCGCCTCAAGTCGAGCGCGCTCGTCCGGTTGTCACTCTCCGGAGTTAAGGGCTTGTCCACAGCCGACTTGTTATCCACAGATTTCAGGCTTCCTCTGGCTTTCTGTCTCAGTGACCCTCACTGTGGGTAATGAACAGGCAGGAGTTCGGGCGGACGTGTGAGAGCGCGTCGGGACAGTCGGGGGCAGCGCATGGATGCGGTGCGGCTCATCATGGCCAGCAGGCGTGCTCTGGCGGGCAGCGCCGAGGGGCCTCAGCTCATGGCGGAGGCGTGGCAGTCCTATGCCCTCGCCCAGGCGATCGGCAGCCGTCTCGCGGTCTCGGGACCACCCGAACTACGTGGTGAGGCCCTCGGGTTGACCGAGTTGGCCGGCAGCGGCTGCGGCATACTCGGCGCCCCGCCGCTCGGTGTGGGCGATTTACGTGCCGCCCAGCTCACCGAGTTGGGCGACGCCCATGACTCCCTCGTCCGCCTCGGTGTCCTCCTCGGCGAGGTCGGCATCGCCCTCGTGGGGCTGGCGAGCGGAGCGGACGACGAGGCGACGTACTGGCAGTGCATGGAGGCGATCGACGCGGCGGACGAGGCCCGCGACCGGGTCCTGGAGATGCTGCGCCGCCTGGCGGTGAGAGACCAGGTCCTGTCGGAGAGGGACGCGCCCACGGGGTGAGCCATGCGAGAAGCAAGGGGCGCAGGCGCAGCCCCGGCTTTTCGAGGGGCGCGGGGAACTGCGCGAGAAGCCCCACCGACCCGCACATGACGAACGCCCGACCGCCCCCCGGGGCCCGCACATGACGAACGCCCGACCGCCCCCCGGGGCCCGCACATGACGAACGCCCGGCCGGAAGGGCCGGGCGTCGTGTTCCATGGCTCAGGGAAGGTCAGGCTGTGTCGCGCTCCTCCGCGACAGCGGCACGCGGTGCCGACAGATCCGCGTCGAGCTGGGACAGGTCCGCGTTCAGCGCGGCCATCAGCTCCTCCATCTGCTGGAGCAGACCCTTCGGCTGCGCAGGCACGGTGGCCTGCTCCGGCACGGCTTCCTGGGACATGTGACGGCCTCCTCGGCCCTCGCCCCGCGAGGGGGCACGTGTGCGGGCGTCCCGGCAGCGACCGCCGGCGACGGGTGCCGGGCGGTCCGGCTCCTCCCGAGCAACGATCACCGTTCCCGCCGGTCACTGGCCCGAGCCCGCCCCATGCGCCGGATTGACGGATTTTCACCCGACCGTGGGCCCGTGGCGCCGATGGCACCGATGCCGTTGACCGAGGGCCGAGGGCCGAACGTGCAGGATGGAGGCATGGATCTTCGCATCTTCACCGAGCCCCAGCAGGGGGCGTCCTACGACACCCTCCTCACCGTCGCCAAGGCCACCGAGGACCTCGGGTTCGACGCCTTCTTCCGCTCCGACCACTATCTCCGCATGGGTTCGTCGGACGGCCTGCCCGGCCCCACCGACGCCTGGATCACCCTGGCCGGACTCGCCCGCGAGACCAAGCGCATCCGCCTCGGCACCCTGATGACCGCCGGCACCTTCCGGCTGCCCGGCGTGCTCGCCATCCAGGTCGCCCAGATCGACCAGATGTCCGGTGGCCGTGTCGAACTCGGCCTGGGCGCGGGCTGGTTCGAGGAGGAGCACAAGGCGTACGGCATCCCCTTCCCCAAGGAGAAGTTCGGGCGGCTGGAGGAGCAGCTCGCCATCGTCACCGGTCTGTGGGCCACCGAGGTCGGCAAGACCTTCTCCTACGAGGGCACCCACTACCAGCTGACCGACTCGCCCGCGCTGCCCAAGCCCGCGCAGGCCAAGGTGCCGGTGCTCATCGGCGGCCACGGCGCGAGCCGTACGCCGAGGCTGGCCGCGCGGTACGCCGACGAGTTCAATATGCCGTTCGCCTCGATCGAGGACAGTGAGCGGCAGTTCGGGCGGGTCCGCAAGGCCGCCGAGGAGGCCGGCCGCAAGGGCGACGACCTGGTGTACTCGAACGCCCTGGTCGTCTGTGTCGGCAAGGACGACGCCGAGGTGGCCCGCCGCGCCGCCGCGATCGGCCGTGAGGTCGACGAGCTGAAGGCCAACGGCCTCGCCGGCTCCCCGGCCGAGGTGGTCGACAAGATCGCCCGCTACCAGGCCGTCGGCTCCCAGCGTGTCTACCT
Organism: Streptomyces phaeolivaceus; assembly: GCF_009184865.1. Lineage (NCBI taxonomy): Bacteria > Bacillati > Actinomycetota > Actinomycetes > Kitasatosporales > Streptomycetaceae > Streptomyces > Streptomyces phaeolivaceus. The sequence continues at coordinate 8,070,230 of NZ_CP045096.1, forward strand.
CCAGATCCTCGACCTCGACGACCTGGACCACCTGGAGCTGATCTCCACCCAGGTGCGGTCCCAGCTGTCGTAAGCCGGGCCCGCGCCCCGCGCCCCGAAAGGGGCGCGGGGAACTGCGTGAGCAACCACGAACCACCCGGACCCGCCGACGCACCCGCCCCCGCACGCCCGAGCCGGCGGGGGCGAAAAGCCCAGGTAAGCACGCCCCCTTCCCCTGTACGTTGGGCTCTCCGCAGCTCAACCACCCACCACGAGGCACCCCACCGTGTTCCTGACGATCAGTACCACCGGCACCCCGGAACGCCCCGCGACCGACCTCGGTTTCCTCCTGCACAAGCACCCCGACAAGACGCAGGCGTTCTCCACCTCCTACGGCAAGGCGCACGTCCTCTACCCCGAGGCGGACGCCGAGCGCTGCACGGCCGCGCTGCTGCTGGAGGTGGACGCCGTGGCGCTGGTCCGGCGCGGCAAGGGCAAGGGCCGTGGCGGCGCACCGGACGCGGCGCTCGCCCAGTACGTCAACGACCGCCCGTACGCGGCCTCCTCCCTGCTCGCCGTCGCGCTGAACGACGTCTTCTCCAGCGCCGTGCGCGGCCAGTGCAAGGCCCGGCCCGAACTCCCGGAACAGGTCCGCCCGTTGCGCGTCGAGATACCGGCGCTGCCCGCACGCGGCGGCCCGGCCCTCGTGGCCAAGCTCTTCGAGCCGCTCGGCTGGACGGTCGCCGCCGAGCCGGTGGCGCTGGACACCGTGTTCCCGGAGTGGGGCGCCTCCCGTTACGTACGGCTCGTGCTGGAGTCGGAGTCGCTGACCCTGGCCGAGGCGCTGCGCCACCTGTACGTCCTGCTGCCGGTCCTCGACGACGCCAAGCACTACTGGGTGTCGTCGGACGAGGTCGACAAGCTGCTGCGCGCGGGCGAGGGCTGGCTCCCGGCCCACCCGGAGCACCAGCTGATCACCAGCCGCTACCTCTCCCGCCGCTGGTCGCTGACCCGGCAGGCCATGGAGCGCCTGGAACTCGTACGGCTCGCCGAGGCCGACGACAGCGAGGTCGAGGAGATCGACAACGCGGTCACGGAGACGGAAGAGACCGACGCGACGGAAGAGACCGAAGACGCCGAATCCAACGTGAACGGCGAGGGCGGCGCGGCCGAGGGCGAAGGCGTGGCCGAGGGCGAAGGCGCGGCCGGGGAAAAGCCCGTGCCGCTCGCCGTGCGGCGACGGGACGCGATCATCGCCGCGCTCAAGGAGTCCGGGGCGGCCCGGGTCCTCGATCTCGGGTGTGGTCAGGGCCAGTTGGTGCAGGCGCTGTTCAAGGACGTCCGCTTCACCGAGATCGTCGGTACGGACGTGTCGATGCGCGCGCTCACCATCGCCTCCCGCCGGCTCAAGCTCGACCGCATGGGCGAGCGCCAGGCCTCCCGTGTCCGGCTGTTCCAGAGTTCCCTCGCCTACACCGACAAGCGGCTCAAGGGCTATGACGCCGCCGTGCTCTCCGAGGTCATCGAGCACCTCGACCTGCCCCGGCTGCCCGCCCTGGAGTACGCGGTCTTCGGCTCGGCCCGCCCCCGGACCGTGCTCGTGACCACCCCGAACGTCGAGTACAACGTCCGCTGGGAGACGCTCCCCGCCGGCCACGCCCGGCACGGCGACCACCGCTTCGAGTGGACCCGCGAGGAGTTCCGCACCTGGGCGACCACGGTGGCCGAACGGCACGGCTACGAGGTCCGGTTCGTGCCCGTGGGGCCCGACGACCCGGAGGTCGGCCCGCCGACGCAGATGGCCGTCTTCGACCAGCGCGACACCGACAGCACCGACAGCACTGACAGCACCGACAGCACCAGCAAGGAGGCGAAGGCGGCATGACCGGGACTCAGCAGAAGCACGGGCGCACCCTGCCCGTCACCGACCTCTCCCTCGTGGTGCTGATCGGCGCCTCCGGCTCGGGCAAGTCGACGTTCGCCCGACGCCACTTCAAGCCCACCGAGATCATCTCCTCCGACTTCTGCCGGGGCCTGGTCTCCGACGACGAGAACGACCAGAGCGCGACGAAGGACGCCTTCGACGTGCTGCACTACATCGCGGGCAAGCGCCTCGCGGCCGGCCGCCGTACCGTCGTCGACGCGACCAGCGTGCAGTCGGAGTCCCGCAAGCAGCTGATCGAGCTGGCGCGCGAGCACGACGTGCTGCCGATCGCCATCGTGCTCGACGTGCCGGAGGAGGTCTGCGCCGAACGCAACGCGACCCGCACCGACCGCGCGGACATGCCGCGCCGCGTCATCCAGCGCCACACCCGTGAACTCCGGCGCTCCCTGCGGCACTTGGAGCGCGAGGGCTTCCGCAAGGTGCACATCCTGCGGGGCGTCGAGGACATCGAGCACGCCACGATCGTCACCGAGAAGCGCTTCAACGACCTGACCCACCTCACCGGCCCCTTCGACATCGTCGGCGACATCCACGGCTGCGCGAGCGAACTGGAGTCCCTGCTCGGCAAGTTGGGCTATGTCGACGGCAGCCACCCGGAGGGCCGTACGGCCGTCTTCGTCGGCGACCTCGTGGACCGGGGCCCCGACAGTCCGGGCGTGCTGCGCCGCGTGATGTCCATGGTCGGCTCGGGCGACGCGCTCTGTGTGCCCGGCAACCACGAGAACAAGTACGGCCGTTACCTCAAGGGCCGCAACGTCCAGCACACGCACGGGCTCGCCGAGACCGTCGCGCAGATGGAGGGCGAGAGCGAGGAGTTCAAGAAGGAGGTACGGGAGTTCATCGACGGACTCGTCAGCCACTACGTCCTCGACGGCGGCCGACTGGTCGTCTGTCACGCCGGTCTGCCGGAGAAGTACCACGGCCGCACCTCCGGCCGGGTCCGCAGCCACGCGCTGTACGGCGACACCACCGGTGAGACCGACGAGTTCGGGCTGCCGGTGCGCTACCCGTGGGCCGAGGACTACCGGGGCCGCGCGGCCGTCGTCTACGGCCACACCCCGGTGCCCACCGCCACCTGGCTGAACAACACCATCTGCCTGGACACGGGCGCGGTCTTCGGCGGCAGGCTCACCGCGCTGCGCTGGCCGGAACGTGAACTGGTCGACGTACCGGCCGAGCAGGTCTGGTACGAACCGGCCAGGCCGCTGGTCACCGAGGCGCCCGGCGGGCACGAGGGACGGCCGCTGGACCTGGCGGACGTGCACGGCCGGCGGGTCGTCGAGACCCGGCACGCGGGCCGGGTGTCGGTCCGCGAGGAGAACGCGGCGGCGGCCCTGGAGGTCATGAGCCGCTTCGCGATCGACCCGCGTCTGCTGCCGTACCTGCCGCCGACCATGGCCCCCACCGCCACCTCGCACATCGAGGGCTACCTGGAACACCCGGCGGAGGCCTTCGCGCAGTACAAGGAGGACGGGGTCGCGCGGGTCGTGTGCGAGGAGAAGCACATGGGCTCGCGGGCGGTCGCCCTGGTCTGCCGCGACGCGGACGCGGCCCGCGAGCGCTTCGGCGTGGACGGCCCCACCGGCTCCCTCTACACCCGCACGGGACGCCCGTTCTTCGACGACGAGGCCCGTACCGAACTGGTCCTCGGCCGGATCCGCGAGGCCATGACGGCGGCCGGACTCTGGGCCGAACTCGACACCGACTGGGTGCTGCTGGACGCCGAGTTGATGCCGTGGTCGCTGAAGGCGTCCGGGCTGCTGCGCACCCAGTACGCGGCCGTCGGCGCCGCCTCCGGCGCGGTGTTCCCGGGCGCGCTGGCCGCCCTGGAGGGCGCGGCGGCACGCGGTGTCGACGTGGGCGACCTGCTCGGCGAGCAGCGGGAGCGGGCCGCCGACGCCGCCGCGTTCACCGAGGCGTACCGGCGTTACTGCTGGCCCACCGAGGGCCTGGACGGCGTACGTCTCGCGCCCTTCCAGATCCTCGCCGTCCGAGGCCGCAGCCTCGCCGCGCTCCCGCACGACGAGCAGCTGGCCCTGATCGACCGGCTCGTCGAGTTCGACGTCAGCGGTCTGCTGCAGACCACCCGGCGTCTCTTCGTCGACACCGGCGACGAGGCCTCCGTACGGGCGGGCATCGACTGGTGGCTGGAGATGACCGGCCGGGGCGGCGAGGGCATGGTCGTCAAGCCGGTCGGGGCGGTGGTGCGATGGGGTCGCCCCCGCTATAGCGAAGCCGAGAGTGGGGGAGAGAAGGGGCGGCTGGTCCAGCCGGGCATCAAGTGCCGGGGCCGGGAGTATCTGCGGATCATCTACGGCCCGGAGTACACCCGCCCCGAGAACCTCGCCCGGCTGCGCGGCCGGTTCCTCAACCACAAGCGGTCCCTCGCGCTGCGCGAGTACGCCCTCGGCCTGGAGGCCCTGGACCGGCTCGCCGAGGGGGAGCCGCTGTGGCGGGTGCACGAGGCGGTGTTCGGGGTACTGGCCCTGGAGTCGGAGCCGGTCGACCCCCGGCTGTGAGCCTCGCCCCCCGGCTGTGAGCCTCCGGCCCGCCACGGACGCCCGTTCGGGGCAGGTGTCCGCGGCGGGCGTCCGTGGCGGATGGACCCACCCCGGTGAGGCGACAATGCGGCTGATAATGTCGCGGGCAGGCGTGGCCGTGCACTGCGTTCGAATGGTTCCAGCGGTTCCGGCAGTGCTCGGGGGACAGTGATCGCGGCCAGTCGCAGGCGATCTCTGTCACCCGAGTCGGTCCCATCGGTCCCATTCGAAGGTATGTGGGGTTCCCCATGCGTCGCAGTACCACGCGGTCCGTCACCCGGTCCCTCTCACGGTCCGGGCGAGAGCGCTCGGCACTCGACGCCGCGTACGACGAGTGCCGCCACCTGGTCCGTACGACCCGGCCCACCGAGCACGCCCTGATGCAGCTCATGCCCCCGGTGGCCCGCCCCGCCTGCTGGGCCCTGTACGCCGCCTTCTCCCGCGCGGACGATCTGATCGACTCCACCGAGGGCACCCCCGAGGAGCGCAGCCGGCGGCTTCAGGAGTGGCGGGTCGCACTGGAGTCCGACCTGGCGAGCGGCACCAGCGAGGACCCGATCCGGCTCGCGCTGACCGACTCCGTGTGGCACTGGGGGCTCGACCTCGGCGACCTGCTCGCCGCCATGGACGCGGTCCAGCGGGACGACGGCCGCACGGGCGTCGCGAACTGGCAGGAGTGGCGCGAGCGGGCCCACTCCCAGAACATCAGCTGGCCCGAGCAGTTGATGCGGATGCTGGTCCGGGTCGGGCTGCCCGTGCCCGTACGCCTTCGCGACCTGCCCGGCTTCACCCGTTTCGTGGACGGGCTGTTCCTCACCGACATGCTCCGGGACCTCCGCGAGGACCTGGACGCCGGACAGGTGTGGTTTCCCGCCGATGTCATGGACCGCTTCCGGGTCACCCCGGCCGACCTGATCGCCCGTGAGTGGACCCCCGAGGTCCGGGAGCTGATCGCGCATCTCACCGGCCAGGCCCGGGAATGGCTGGAGGGCTCCCGCCGGGCGCTGCGGAACACACTGCCGCTGGGCCCCTCCATCGTGCTCGACAGCGCCGTCGAACTGTTCGGCGCGGAGCTGGACGCGATCGTCCGGGCCGGATCCGCCGTGCTGCACCGTCCGGTCCGCGTTCCCCGGCACATCGAGTGGCGGCTCCTCGGCCCGGCTCGGGCACGGGCGGCCGTGGTGTGGCGGCTGACGCTGCCGCCCGGCCGGGCGGACGCCCCCGCGCGGACGGCGGCGGCCCCCGCGACCCCGGGCGACGCCACCGCACCGGACCCGCTGACCGGCACCGGACTGCCCACCACCCGGATCGCCGAACCACCCCTCCCGCCCCGCCCGCACCGCGACGGCGCCCGCCCGCCGGCCATAGCCGAGGCCCATCTCCCGCAGCATGTGGCGATCGTCATGGACGGCAACGGCCGCTGGGCCACCGGCCTCGGGCTGCCCCGTGACGAGGGCCATCGCGCCGGGGCGGTCGCCCTGAGGGACGTCGTCCAGGGCGCCCTGGAGATCGGCCTCGCGCATCTGACGGTCTACGCCTTCTCCACCGAGAACTGGAAGCGGTCGCCCGACGAGGTCTCCAAGCTCTTCGCGATCATGCGCTCCGAACTCCTCGACGGGGAGTTGCTGGACCATGACGTGCGGCTGCGCTGGGTGGGTTCGCCCGACGGCCTCCCGGACGACGTGGTGGAGGTCCTCCGCGCCCAGGAGCACGCCACCCGCCACCGCACCGGTCTCACCCTCAACGTCTGCGTCAACTACGGCGGTCGCGCCGAACTCGCCCAGGCGGGCGCGGCGTTGGCGCGTGCCGCGCTGGCCGGTGAGGTCGACCCCGCCAGGGTCTCGGAGCAGCTCTTCGCCGCGCATCTGCCGCATCACGCCCTGCCCGACGTCGACCTTCTGTGGCGCACCAGCGGGGAGATCCGTACCTCCAACTTCCTTCCCTGGCACGCCCATTACGCCGAGCTGCACTTCACCGACCAGCCCTGGCCGGAGGTGGACCGCCTCGATCTGTGGGAGGCGGTGGTCGCCTACACCCAGCGCAAGCGTCGCAAGGGGGCGGCTTCGGCTGCCCCGGCGAAGGGGGCCGAGTAACCGCCGGATCAGGGGTGGGGGCGTGACTGTGCGTTGCCGGGTGCGGGGAACCGCGCGACCAGCCCCCACGCACCCGCACCCGATGAACGCACCCCCCCCGCGTCCCCTCGTCACCCCACCAACCGCAACCGAACCCCCGCCACCCCCACCCGCACCGTCTGCCCCCATGTCAGCTCCAGTGCGTCCCCCTCCATCCCGTCCCCGAACACGATGAGCCGGTCCGACTCGACGGCGAGCGACAACCGCCCGTCCCCCACGAGCGCCCCCGCCACCAACGACGTCCCCGTGACCGGCGACGGCCACGCCTCCCGCACGAACCACAGCAGCCGCGCCTCACCCGGACCGGGCAACACCAGCTCGCTCGCCCGCTCCTGCCACACCGACCGGATCCACCCGCTCGCCCCGGTCCCGGTCCCGACGAGCACCCCGGACGAGGCCTGGGGCTCGACGGCACCCCTGTCGCCGTCGAGCCCCAGGCGGTACCGGGCGGTCTGGTGCCCCGCCGCGCCGAGGTAGATCTCGTTGAGCGCCACCAGCCGCTGTGTGTCGTCGGCGACGGCCTCGACCATGGTCAACTCATCGGTCGAGGAGCCGGGTTGGAGCACGGAAGCGAGCAACTTGCCCGCCTGCCCCGGCCGGTGCCGCACCAGCACCCCCGGGTTGCGCCGGGGATCGGGGTTGATGCCCACCACCGGCTGGCCCGCGAGGTACTTCGCGACATTGGCCACCAGCCCGTCCTGCCCGACGACCACCACGACGTCCTCGGGCGCGAACAGGAACCGGTCCAAGTCACCCCGCTCGACTCGTGCCTGACGCCAGGTCAGCGGGACCGAGGACGTGACCTCGGCAAGCGCCCCGCGCTCCCGCCGGTGCCGCTCGGCCACGTCCTCGATGTCCCGCCCCCGGGACCGCAGGAAGAAGGCGGCCTGCCCGTGCGTACCGTGCCGGGCCACCAACTCCTCGTACTCGGTGGTGCGATGGACCAGCACCACCCGCGGCGCCAGACTCACGCCGAGCCCCCGGCCCCCGGCCCGGCCGCCGTTCCGCCGCCCGCCGCGCCGAGCTTCGCCAACAGCCCGGTCAGCACGTCCGGGGACACCGTCACGCTCTCGATCCGCGGCAGGTTCTCCGCGAGCCGGGTCCCGGTCAGCGCGTGCAGCGTGGCCGCGTCCACCTCGGCGTGCACCCGCAGCCATGCCGCCTGTGCCTCGGCCCGTGCCTCGCCCACGGCCCGCGCGGCCCGTGCCTCCGCCTCGGCCAGCTTGACCTGCCGTACCGCCTCGGCCTCGGCGAGCCTCACACTCCGTGTGGCCTCCGCGTCCGCCAGCCTGACGGTCCGTTCGGCCTCCGCCTCGGTCAGCCGTACCGTCCGGGCCGCCTCCGCGCCCGCCTTCACCGCGTCCGCCGCGGCCCGCTCCTCCGCCTCCCGCCGTGCGTTCGTCCCCCGCTGGTCGACCAACTGCTCCTCGCGCCGGGCGAGTTCGATCTGACTGGCCAGCTCGTTCTCCGCGATGGCCCGCTCCCGCTCGACGGCCACGGCCCGCCGCTCGTACGTCGCCCGGTCCGCCTCCTGCTGGATCTGCTCCCGGGCCGGTGTGCGCAGCGCCCGCTCCACCTCGGGCTCGGGCCGCAGCGCCACCACGCGTACGGCCACGATCTCGATGCCGGTGGCGGGGAGCCGGGGCTCGGCCGCCAGCCCGCTCGCCACCCGCTCCCGGACCGCCGCGACCCCGTCGACCAGGGCCGAGGCCAGCGTCGTACGGGCCAGGACGTCCAGCGCGTGCTGCTGGGCGGTCTCCGTCAGCAGGGTCGACAGCTGCTCCAGGGGAGCGCCGCGCCAGATCCCGGTGTCGGGGTCGATGGAGAAGTCGAGGCGGGCGGCGGCGATCGCCGGGTCGCTCACCCGGTAGGTCACCGTCGCCTGCACCGCCACATCCTGGAAGTCGGACGTACGAGCATGGAAGGTCATCGCCAACTCCCGGTCGTCCACCGGGACTTCGGAGAGCGCGGCGCTCAGCGACCGGTACCAGAAGCTCAGCCCCGGGCCGTCGTGCGCGAGCCGCCCGGAGCGGTGGTGACGGATGTGCGCGGTGGGCGCGCCGCGCAGATGCCGCCAGCCGAGCCGTCTGGTGATGTCGGCCATGGATGATCCCCCTCGTGACGTCCGGGCGACACCGATTAGTGTCACTCCGACGATAATGGATCGCCGCTCTTATCGTCAAGAGGACGATATGAAGGGGTGGGCGGGCGGGCGGAAGGGTTCCGATTCGGCCGACCGGCGGGTGAACACGCGCCCGAATGGTCAGGATGAGGACATGGGATTCCATGTCGACTCCGAGGCCGGGCGCCTGCGCCGCGTCATCCTGCACCGGCCGGATCTTGAGCTCAAAAGGCTCACCCCCAGCAACAAGGACGCGCTGCTCTTCGACGATGTGCTGTGGGTGCGCCGGGCGCGCGCCGAGCACGACGGATTCGCCGACGTGCTGCGGGACCGGGGCGTCGCCGTCCACCTCTTCGGCGACCTCCTCACCGATGTCATGCGTGTCCCGCAGGCCCGGGAACTCGTCCTCGACCGCGTCTTCGACGAGAAGGAGTACGGCCCGCTCGCCACGGACCACCTCAGGGCCGCCTTCGAATCGCTGCCCCTGGCCGAACTGGTCGAGGCCCTGATCGGCGGCATGACCAAGCGCGAGTTCCTCGACGCCCACATGGAGCCGGCCTCCGTCCGCTTCCATGTCATGGAGCTGGACGAATTCCTCCTCGACCCGCTCCCCAACCACCTCTTCACCCGCGACACCTCCGCCTGGATCTACGACGGGGTCTCCATCAACGCCATGCGCTGGCCCGCCCGCCAGCGTGAGACCGTCCACTTCGAGGCGATCTACCGGCACCACCCGCTCTTCCGCCCCGAGACGTTCCATGTCTGGTCGGAGGGGCAGGCCGACTACCCGTCCACCATCGAGGGCGGCGACGTCCTGGTCATCGGCAACGGCGCCGTCCTCATCGGCATGAGCGAGCGCACCACGCCCCAGGCCGTCGAGATGCTCGCCCACAAGCTCTTCGCCGCCGGCTCCGCGCAGACCATCGTGGCCCTCGACATGCCGAAGCGCCGGGCCTTCATGCATCTCGACACCGTCATGACCATGGTCAACGGCGACACCTTCACCCAGTACGCCGGACTCGGCATGCTCCGCTCGTACACCATCGAACCCGGAGTCGGGGAGAAGGAACTCAAGGTCACCGACCATCCGCCGGAGCACATGCACCGAGCGATCGCCGCCGCGCTCGGCCTCGACTCCATCCGGGTGCTCACCGCCACCCAGGACGTCCACGCCGCCGAACGCGAGCAGTGGGACGACGGCTGCAACGTCCTCGCCGTCGAGCCCGGTGTCGTCGTCGCCTACGAACGCAACGCGACCACCAATACGCATCTGCGCAAGCAGGGCATCGAGGTGATCGAGATCCCGGGGAGCGAGCTGGGGCGGGGGAGGGGTGGGCCGCGCTGTATGAGCTGCCCGGTGGAGAGATCCGCCGTGTAGCGGCGGCCTCTTGCCGCACCAGGGGGTGCCGTATAGAAATGTGGAACATCGTATAGACTTCCAGTCTTCCTGATCCTCATCCTGTCCTTGCCCTTGTCCCTGCCCCGTAGACCCAGGAGCGCCCCCATGGCGACCGTCCCCCACGCCCTCGCCGGGCGCCACTTCCTCAAGGAGCTGGACTTCACCGCGGAGGAGTTCCGCGGGCTGATCGAGCTGGCCGTGGAGCTGAAGGCGGCCAAGAAGGCCGGGACGGAGACCCCGCTGCTGCGGGGCAGGAACATCGCGCTCGTCTTCGAGAAGACCTCGACGCGCACCCGCTGCGCGTTCGAGGTCGCGGCGGCCGACCAGGGGGCCCGGACGGTCTACCTCGACCCGTCCGGCTCGCAGATGGGCCACAAGGAGTCGGTCAAGGACACCGCACGGGTGCTCGGCCGGATGTTCGACGCCATCCAGTACCGGGGCGACAGCCAGGCGAACGTCGAGGAGCTGGCCGCCTACGCCGGGGTGCCGGTCTACAACGGCCTCACCGACGACTGGCACCCCACCCAGTTGCTGGCCGATGTGATGACCATGACCGAACACAGCGACAAGCCGCTGCACGGGATGACCTTCGCCTACCTCGGCGACGCCCGCTTCAACATGGGCAACTCCTACCTGGTCACCGGGGCCCTGCTCGGCATGGACGTCCGGATCGTCGCCCCGCGGGCGTACTGGCCGGCCGAGGAGATCGTCACCCACGCGCGCAAGCTCGCGGAGATCAGCGGGGCGCGGATCACGCTCACCGAGCACATCCACGACGGGGTCGAGGGCGCCGACTTCGTCGCCACCGACGTCTGGGTGTCGATGGGGGAGCCCAAGGAGGTCTGGGACGAGCGGATCGGGGCGCTGTCCCCGTACGCCGTGACCATGGACGTGCTGCGGTCCACCGGCAACGCGGACGTCAAGTTCCTGCACTGTCTGCCCGCATTCCACGACCTCGGTACCAAGGTCGGGCGCGAGATCCATGAGCTGCACGGGCTGGACTCGCTGGAGGTGACGGACGAGGTGTTCGAGTCGTCGCACTCCGTCGTGTTCGACGAGGCGGAGAACCGTCTGCACACGATCAAGGCGGTACTGGTGGCGACGCTGGCGTAAGCACCCGCTCCCCCGCCCCCGCTTATGCGTGGCGGCGCTGGGGCGGCACCGTCGGCAGCCTGAACCACACCGCCTTGCCGGAGTCCGTGGGGCGATGGCCGCAGGCGGAGCTGAGGGCGCGGATGAGCAGCAGGCCGCGGCCGTGCTCCTGCCAGGGGTCGGGGTCGATCCGGCCCGGGGCGGTGAGGTCGCCCGGGGGCGCCGGGTCCGGGTCGTGGACCTCCACCTTGCAGCCGGTCGGCACCAGCTCCACGACCAGCTCTATGGGCCCGTCCCCGGCCGCGTGCTCGATCGCGTTCGCGACCAGTTCCGCCGTGAGCAGCTCCGCCGTGTCGCAGTCCGCCCCGTGGTCCAGCTCGGTCAGGGCCGTACGCACCAGCGCACGGGCCACGGGCACGGCCGCGGCGGTGTGCGGCAGCGCGATGCGCCAGGAGGCGGGGGCGGAGGGTTCTTGCAAGGCGGCGGATCCGTTCATGGAGCAGGTCATGGGTCGTCCTGCTTTCAACGTGACGAATGGTACGGCGAGGACCGGCGGAGTCGCGCGGCGGGAGCCGTGGGGGACCGTCGGCCCCGTTGCGGGCGGTCTACCCCTGGCAACGCCCCGCCGCGCCCGACCGAGCCCGTCGTTACCGGCTTGTCGAACGTCCGTGACCGAGTCACGGACCCCGACGACCCCGAACGCCCTATCGCGTACTCGTGACGACAGTCAGATATCAGTGATAACTTCGAGAGGCGGGGAAGCAAGGGAAGTAGGCAGGGGAAGTACAGGCAGGGAAGTAGCCGCAGCGCAGCGGTAGCCCCCGAGGAGGCCGCCCGTCATGAGTCCCTTCACCGGCTCCGCCGCCCGCACCACCGACTGGCGACATCTGCGGTGCGAGATCACCGACGGTGTGGCCACCGTCACTCTCGCCCGCCCCGAGAAACTCAACGCCCTCACCTTCGGCGCCTACGCCGACCTGCGCGATCTGCTGGCCGAACTCTCCCGCGAGAGGTCCGTACGGGCCCTGGTGCTGGCCGGAGCGGGCCGCGGCTTCTGCTCCGGTGGCGACGTCGACGAGATCATCGGCGCCACCCTCGCCATGGACACCGCCCAGCTCCTCGACTTCAACCGGATGACCGGGCAGGTCGTGCGGGCCGTACGCGAGTGCCCGTTCCCGGTGGTCGCCGCCGTGCGCGGCGTGGCCGCGGGCGCCGGCGCGGTCCTCGCCCTGGCCGCCGACTTCCGCGTCGCCGACCCCACCGCCCGCTTCTCCTTCCTCTTCACCCGCGTCGGCCTCTCCGGCGGCGACATGGGCGCGGCCTATCTCCTGCCCCGCGTCGTCGGCCTCGGCCACGCCACCCGCCTCCTCATGCTCGGCGAACCCGTCCGCGCCCCCGAGGCCGAACGCATCGGCCTGATCAGCCAGCTCACCGACGAGGGCAGCGCCGACGAGGCCGCCCAGGCTCTCGCCCGCCGCCTGGCCGAGGGCCCGGCCCTGGCCCACGCCCAGACCAAGGCCCTGCTGACGGCCGAACTGGACATGCCGCTCTCCGCGTCCGTGGAACTGGACGCGGCCACCCAGGCCCTCCTCATGACCGGCGAGGACTACGCGGAATTCCACGCGGCGTTCACGGAGAAGCGCCCCCCGAAGTGGCAGGGCCACTGATGCCGACGTCGCCTGTCACGCCAAGTCCAGGGGCAGCCCACCCAGGGGCGCGGGGCAGTACTGAATATGCGGCTACCGCCGCGTGGGCGCGACCAGCCACAACAAACCCGCAGCCGCCAACCGGACAGAACCTCCCCACCCGTATCGCGATCATCGGCGGAGGCCCAGGCGGCCTCTACGCCGCCGCCCTCCTCAAACGCCTCAACCCATCCCGCGAGATAACCGTCTGGGAACGCAACCCCCCGGACGACACCTTCGGCTTCGGCGTAGTCCTCTCCGACGAAACCCTGGGCGGCATAGAACACGCCGACCCCACGGTCTACGACGCCCTGCGCCCCCACTTCACCCGCTGGGACGACATCACCATCGTCCACCGGAACACCCGCCACACCGCCGGAGGCCACGGCTTCGCCGCCCTCGGCCGCCGCCGCCTCCTCCAGATCCTGCACACCCGCTGCCGAGAACTGGGTGTAGAGCTCCGCTTCGGCACGGAGGCCCCGTACCCCGCCTGGCTCTGCGAGACGTACGACCTGGTCGTCGCGGCGGACGGGGTGCACAGCGCGACCCGTGAGGCATACGCGGAGGTCTTCCGGCCGACCGTCCAGGCGCACCGCTGCCGCTATATCTGGCTCGCCGCCGACTTCGCCTTCGACGCCTTCCGCTTCGAGATCGCCGAGACCGAGCACGGTGTGGCGCAACTGCACGGCTACCCCTACGCGCCGGACGCCTCCACGGTCATCGTGGAGATGCGCGAGGAGGTGTGGCGGGCCGCCGGGCTGGACCGGGCGGACGAGCGGGAGTCGGTCGAGCACTGCGCGAAACTCTTCGCGGACGCGCTCGGCGGCCGGCCCCTGCGCTCCCACAACTCCACCTGGACGACCTTCCGCACGGTCGTCAACGAGCGCTGGTCGCACGGCAATCTGGTGCTGCTCGGCGATGCCGCGCACACCGCGCACTTCTCCATCGGCTCCGGTACGAAGCTGGCCGTCGAGGACGCGCTCGCGCTCGCCGCCTGTCTGGAGGAACAGCCGGACCTGGCAAGGGCGTTGACGGCGTACGAGGCGGAGCGGCGCCCGGTGGTCGCTTCCACCCAGCGGGCGGCGCGGGCCAGTCTGGAGTGGTTCGAGAACATCGGGTTCCATCTCGACCAGCCCTCACGGCAGTTCGCCTTCAATCTGCTCACCCGCAGCCGCCGTGTCACCCACGACAACCTCCGGCTGCGCGACCCGCGCTTCACGGACGCGGTGGAGCGGGAGTTCGGCTGCCCGCCGGGAACGCCCCCGATGTTCACCCCGTTCCGGCTGCGCGGTCTGACCCTGCGCAACCGTGTCGTCGTCTCCCCGATGGACATGTACTCGGCGACCGACGGCGTCCCCGGCGACGTCCACCTCGTCCACCTGGGCGCCCGCGCCCTCGGCGGCGCCGGGCTGGTGATGACCGAGATGGTGTGCGTGAGCCCCGAGGGGCGGATCACCCCGGGCTGTGCGGGACTCTGGAACTCCCGGCAGGCCGAGGCCTGGCGCCGCACGGTGCGGTTCGTGCACGAGCGGGCGCCCGGCACGGCCATCGGCGTCCAGCTGGGCCACTCCGGCCGCAAGGGCTCGACCAGGGTGATGTGGGAGGGCATCGACGAGCCGCTGGACGCGGACAACTGGCCCCTGACGGCGGCCTCCCCGATCCCGTACAAGCCGGGCAGCCAGACCCCGCGCGCCCTCTCCCGGGCCCAACTCACCGACATCCGCCTACAGTTCACGGCAGCCGCCGGCCGGGCCGCCCGCAGCGGCTTCGATCTCCTCGAACTCCACTGCGCCCACGGCTACTTGCTCTCCGGTTTCCTCTCCCCGCTGACCAACCGCCGCACCGACCGCTACGGCGGCCCGCTCGACCACCGGCTGCGCTTCCCTCTCGAAGTCTTCGACGCCGTACGGGCGGTGTGGCCGGAGGAGCGCCCGATGACCGTGCGTATCTCGGCGACGGACTGGGCCGACGGGGGGACCACGGCCGAGGACGCCGTCGAGATCGCCCGTGCCTTCGCCGCGCACGGCGCCGACGCGATCGACGTCTCGACCGGGCAGGTGGTCGCCGACGAACACCCCGAGTACGGCCGCTCGTACCAGACCCCGTTCGCGGACCGTATCCGGCACCAGGTGGGCGTACCGACCGTCGCCGTCGGCGCCATCTCCTCCTGGGACGACGTCAACTCCCTCATCCTGGCGGGCCGTACGGACCTCTGCGCCCTCGGCCGCCCCCATCTGTACGACCCGCACTGGACGCTCCACGCGGCGGCGGAGCAGGGCTACGAGGGGCCGGGCGTGGCCTGGCCCTCCCCCTATCTGGCCGGCCGCCGCCGCCCCACCACGGGCCGCACGGACGCCCCCAAACCCCGGCTGACCCTGTCCTAGCCGACCTCGTCCTGGCCGACGGCGGCCGTACCGCGAGGGCGCCCGAAAACCGGTGGAGGACAACGACCCCGCCCTGGCACTCGACACGGGGGGAGCGGATCGTCCGGACCATGAGGTGATCGATGTGTCGGTCAGCTTCGCTGCGCGGATCCCCCTCCGGCCGGTGCGGCCGATCGCCGAAGGCCTCGGTCTCCCACGGGCCGGGGTCGAGCGACTGATCACGGAGGGGAAGCTCGTCTCGGCGGTCCGGCTGAACGGTCGGCTCTCCGGCGACTTCACCTTCACCTTCACGCTCAAGCGCCGAGCCCTTCCCGGCACCGAGCCGACGGGCCGGGGCTTGTCCGGCGACAACCCGCCGGACGGGCCCCGGACGAACACCGGACGAGCACCGGACAAGCCCCGGGAGGCCGCTACCGCAGCTCCACCATCCCCGCCGTCAGCGTCGCCCCGTCCGCCGGGTCGACCAGGATGAACGCCCCCGTCCGCCGCACCGCCGCGTAGTCGTCCAGCGCGAGCGGCTCGGCCGTGCGCAGCACGATCCGGCCCAGGTCGTTCGTGGTCAGCTCGGGGAACCCGCCGAGTTCCCTGACGATCGCCTGGACGGTACGGGTGGTGTGCCGGAGCAGGACGCGGTCGCCGACCCGCAGCGGCCGTTCCGCCAGATGGCAGACCGCCGCCCGGACGTCCCGCGTCAGCGAGGGCGCCGTGTCGGCCGCCCCCGTCGTGATCATGTCCCCGCGGGACACGTCCCGTTGGTCCGCCAGCCGCACACTGATCGACCGCGGCGCGTACGCGGCCTCCGCCGCCTCACCGAGGACGTCGATGCCGGTGATCTCGGAGGTCTCACCCGACGGATGCACGGTCACCCGGTCACCGACCCGCAGCGCACCCGACACCAACTGCCCCGCGTAGTGCCGGACTTCACCGTGCCGGATCACATACTGCACGGGGAAGCGCGCCGGGGCGTCCGCTGCCTCCACGCCCACCGGCACGGTCTCCAGGAACTCCAGGAGCGCCGGACCGTCGTACCAGTCCATCCGCGCCGACCGCTCGACGACATTGTCACCGGCCAGTGCCGACACCGGGATCGAGGTGAAGCCGGGCAGTCCCAACTCGTCGGCGTGCCGCGCGAAGTCCTCGACGATCCGCCGGAACTCCTTCTCCTCGTACCCGACCAGGTCCATCTTGTTGACGGACAGCACCACGTGCGGCACCCGCAGCAGCGCCGCCACGGCGGCGTGCCGCAGCGTCTGCTCGACCACCCCGTTGCGGGCGTCGACCAGGACGATCGCCAGCTCGGCCGTGGAGGCGCCGGTGACCATGTTGCGGGTGTACTGCACATGCCCGGGGGTGTCGGCGAGGATGAACCGGCGGCGGGCCGTGGCGAAGTAGCGGTACGCCACGTCGATCGTGATGCCCTGCTCCCGCTCGGCCCGCAGACCGTCCGTCAGCAGCGCCAGGTCCGGGGCGTCCTGCCCACGGTCTGCGGAGAACCGCTCCACCGCCTCCATCTGGTCCGTCAGCACCGACTTGGAGTCGTGCAGCAGCCGACCGACTAGCGTGGACTTCCCGTCGTCGACCGAACCGGCCGTCGCGAAGCGCAGGGTGTCGATGGTGGCCGAGGGCCGCTCGACCGTACTCGTGCTCGTGCTCATGGCTAGAAGTACCCCTCGCGCTTACGGTCCTCCATCGCGGCCTCGGACATCTTGTCGTCCGCGCGCGTCGCACCCCGCTCGGTCAGCCGGGAGGCCGCGATCTCGGTGATCACGGCGTCCAGCGTGGTCGCGTCCGAGTCCACCGCGCCCGTGCAGGACATGTCGCCGACCGTCCGGTACCGCACCTGCCGCTTCTCGACCGTCTCGCCGTCCTTGGGCCCGCCCCACTCACCGGCGGTCAGCCACATCCCGGCCCGGCGGAACACCTCGCGGTGATGGGCGAAGTAGATCTCCGGCAGCTCGATGCCCTCGCGGGCGATGTACTGCCACACGTCCAGCTCGGTCCAGTTGGACAGCGGGAAGACACGCACATGCTCCCCAGGAGCGTGCCGCCCGTTGTACAGGTTCCACAGCTCCGGCCGCTGCCGCCGCGGATCCCACTGCGAGAACTCGTCCCGCAGCGAGAACACCCGCTCCTTGGCGCGTGCCTTCTCCTCGTCCCGGCGCCCGCCGCCGAAGACGGCGTCGAACTTCTCCGCCTGGATCCGCTCCGTCAACGGCACGGTCTGCAGCGGATTCCGCGTCCCGTCCGGACGCTCCCGCAGCACACCCCGGTCGATGTGGTCCTGCACGGAGGCCACATGCAGCCGCAGACTGTGCCGGGCCACCGTGCGGTCCCGGTACTCCAGCACCTCGGGGAAGTTGTGCCCGGTGTCCACGTGCAGCAGCGAGAACGGCACCGGAGCGGGCGTGAACGCCTTCAGCGCCAGATGCAGCATGACGATGGAGTCCTTGCCGCCGGAGAACAGGATCACCGGCCGCTCGAACTCGCCCGCCACCTCACGGAAGACATGGACCGCCTCGGACTCCAGGGCGTCCAGGTGGGACAGGGTGGGGACGGTCATACGAGGCCCCGCTCCGCCAGCAGCGCGTACACCGACGCGGCCGACTCGTCGGGCGTCTGGTCCTGCGTCGGGAGGAAGAGCGCGGGGTCGGCCGGCGGCTCGTACGGGTCGTCGACACCGGTCAGCCCCTTGAGCTGCCCGGCGGCCTGACGGGCGTACAGGCCCTTCACATCGCGCTCGCTGCACACCTCGACGGGGGTGGCGACATGCACCTCGAAGTACGGGGTGCCGCTGACGTCGTGGCGCTTGCGGACGGCCTCGCGGCTGTCGGCGTACGGCGCGATGACGGGGACGACGGAGAGCACGCCGTTGCGGGCGAGGACCTCGGCGACCAGGCCGATGCGCTGGACATTGGTGTTGCGGTCCTCGCGGGAGAAGCCGAGGCCGGCGGAGAGGAAGCGGCGGATCTCGTCACCGTCGAGGACCTCCACCCGGTGCCCCTCGGACCGCAGCCGGCCGGCGAGGACCCGGGCGATCGTGGTCTTGCCCGCGCTCGGCAGTCCGGTGAGCCAGACCGTGGCTCCCTGGGCCCGGGACGCCCTGGACGAGGTGGTCATGCGTGGGTTCCTTTCGCGGCGCCGGCGGCATGGCCGTGCCGTTGTTCGTGGAGGGAGGTGAAGAGGGACTCCCAGCGGTGGTGCACGGAGTCCGGACCGTAGGAGGCGGCCGTGAGGACCGCCGCCACACCCATGTCGGCGCGCAGCACCTCGTCGGCCATCAGCCCGGCCATCGCGTCGGCGAGCGCGTCGGGGTCCTCGGGGGCGACGAGCAGCCCGTCCACGCCGTGCGTCAGCACGTCGGCGGGGCCGGTCGGGCAGTCGAAGCTCACCACGGGCAGGGCGTGGCTCATCGCCTCGATCATCACCATCGGCAGTCCCTCGAAGCGTGAACTGAGCACGTAGAAGGAGGCCTTGGCGAGTTCGTCGTCCAAGCGGTCGGTGTGTCCCATGAGGAACACGTGATTGTAGAGATGGTGTTCTTCGATGAGATGACGGAGTTCCGACTTCTTCTCGCCGCTGCCGTAAATTCTCAGCTGCCAGTCGGGATATGTCTCCACGAGCTTCGCCCAGGCCGGGATCAGCAGGTCGAAGCCCTTCTGCGGGAAGAGTCGGCCGGCCGCCACCGCGATCCTCGACCTGGGGTCGGCGGGGATCTGGTCCAGGGAGTGCACGGCGTTCGGGATGCGGACGACCTTGGTCCCGGGCAGCAGTTCGGCGTACTCGTCGCGGTCGCGTTCGGTGAGCACGGCGACCGTCGCGAAGTGCGGGTAGGTCTCCCGGATGCGCTGTTGCACGTCCCGCTTGTGGGTGCCGAGGTTCATGTGCTCCTGGGCGATCCGGACCACACCGGACGTGGCGTGCTCGGCGGCCAGGAAGTTCAGCGCGGGCCGGGTGGTGACCAGGACGCCGTCCGTCAGCGACCGCATGTAGGCGATGAGCCGGTCCTCGACGTACCGGTTGAAGTAGCGGTAGCCGAACTCGCCCTTCGGGACGTGCCGGGCGGGCGCCTCCAGCAGTTCGCCGCGCTTGCGGTCGCGCCAGCGCGCGACGAGGCCGGACGGCGGGGTGTAGGTGCCCTCGCGCAGGTCCACGACCGTGGACACCCTCACCCGGGGGTCGAGCGGGAACTGGATGTCGTCGCGGCGGCGCAGCGCGCTGACGATCTCCACGGTCCAGCCCGCCGCGACCAGGGAGTTGGCCTGGTTCATCACCGTGCGGATGGTGCCGCCCCGGCCGTAGGCGTGCAGCAGCAGATAGCGGATGTGGGGGCGCCGGGGGATCGGGCGGCGGTCGGTCATGCGGAGCCTCCCGTGCGGCACTCCAGAGACAGGTTGTCCTTGATCGTGTAGTAGGGGCGCACCCGGAGGTCCCCGGTGCGCTGCTCCGGATACACGAAGATCTTCTTCTTGCCGCGTACGTCGTCCAGGTGCCTCCCGGCGCGCAGTTCGACCTCGCCGTCGGTGAGGTGGATGTCCCACTCCTCGACGGGCGCGGGGTCGCTCGCGGTGAGGTCGGCGACGGGCAGTTCGCTCTCGAAGCGGTCGCCCTTGACGTCGGCGTCGTAGCGCAGGGTCTGGCCGGCCCGCGCGCGGCGGGTGAGGAGCAGCTGCCAGGTGCCGTCCGCCGGGACCCCGTGGATGCGTCCGACGAGTCTGATGCGCCCGTCGCGCGGCCAGACCTCGCCCATCTCGGCGTGCGGCCTCACTTGCTGTAGCCCCACGCCTCGCACATCGGCCGGAGGAGATCGGGGATGTCGTCCTCGGTGGGCAGCGCCCGCCCGGCCTGCACCTGACCGGTCTTGATCTTGTCCCGCCAGTCGCCGAGCCCCTTCACGACCTGGGCGTCGTCCTTCTTGCCGTAGTCGAGCATGGCCGGCTCGAAGGCGAGGTCGAGGAAGTCGCAGAGCCCCCGCATCTCCTTCTCGGGGTCGGCGGTGATGTCCTCGTAGCGCACGGTGTGTCCGCCGGTGAGCCCCTTGCGGGCCTTCTCGACGGCCTTCATGTAGCGCAGCGCGTCGGCGGCGGCCTCGTCGTAGGTGCGCTTGTCGGGGTCGCCCTCGTGCCAGGACTGGGCGATGGAGACCGGGTGGCGCAGCAGGAAGACGAAGCGGGCGTCGGGCCAGCAGTCCCGGATACGCTCGTACACGAAGGCGTTGCTGGGGGTCTTCTCGACGACGAAGTCCTTGCCCGACCTGACCAGTTCGCGGTGCATGACCCGGTCCCAGAGCAGATGCTCCAGATCACCGCGCTCCAGGTCGAGGGCGTTCATCGCCTTCTGCGACAGCTTGCTGCCGTAGCCGACCTCCAGCCTGCGTATGTGCAGCTCGTGCGGGGAGTGCAACCGTGAGTGCGCGTTCATGAGCATCCGCAGCAGGGTGGAGCCCGACCGCACGGGAGACATGATGAAGACCGGCTGCCTGAGCAACCGGTCCGTGGCGAGGTCCTCGGGAGCCGGACATCGGTACACCGCCGTGGGCTTCTTCGCGGCCGGCTTCGGAGCCGTGACCTTGGGCGCGGCGGGCGCCGCCGCGGGCGCCCTGCGGACTTGCAGACCGGTGGTGGCGGTGAGTGCACGGTTCAGGTTGCGCATGAGGCTCATGCGTCAGGATGGTAAGTAAGGATTCTGAGAAGATTGAAGTAGAACCCTGAGCGTTCCCTTAGTGAACGAAACTGTTACAGGAATTTACGATCCGGTGCCCGCGAACCTCGCGCCCGCCTCCCGCAGCCGCGCGTGCAGCGCCCGGAACACCGCCGCCGACCGCACCCCCGGCCAGTCCGCGGGCAGCAGCGCCGCGGGCAGCCCGGGGTCGGCGTACGGCAGATGGCGCCAGGAGTCCAGGGCCAGCAGATAGTCCCGGTACGCCTCCTCCGTCGGGGTCTCCTCGCGGCGCTCCCAGCCGTGCAGCACGGGCGCGTGCCGGTCGAGGAACGCCTCGTGCTGCTTGGCGATCCCGGCCAGGTCCCACCAGCGCGCCACCGCCTCGGCGGTCGCCGCGAACCCCAGATGCTCGCCCCGGAACAGGTCCACGTACGGGCCGAGCCGCAGCCGGACCAGGGTGTGCCGGGTCTCCTCGTACAGCCGGGCCGGCGCGATCCACACGCCCGGCGCGGCCGTGCCGAAGCCGAGTCCGGCCAGCCGGGAGCGCAGGACGTGCCGTTTCTGCCGCTCCGACTCCGGCACCGAGAACACGGCGAGAACCCAGCCCTCGTCCTGCTCGGGCGCCGTCGCGTAGATCCGCCGGTCGCCGTCGTCGAGGAGCTGCCGCGCGTCCTGCGACAGCGCGTACCCGGCGGCCCCCGCCGCCGTCCGGGCCGACAGCAGCAGGCCCCGCCGTTTCAGCCGGGACACGGAGGAGCGGACGGAGGGCGCGTCGACCCCGACCGCGGCGAGCAGCCGGATCAGCTCGGAGACGGGCACCGGGCCCGGCACCGAACGGCCGTACGCGCCGTAGAAGGTGACGATGAGCGAACGTGGTGCGTGCTGTTCGGACACGTTGATCATTTTAGGTCTTCGGCATCACTGCTGGTCATCTAGGGTGCGCAGCCGGAACCGCTGAAGTTTGCCGGTGGCCGTGCGCGGCAGCGCGTCCAGGAACACGATCTCGCGCGGACATTTGTACGGCGCCAGCTCCGCCTTGAGGAACGCGCGCAGCGCCTCGCCGTCCCGCCGGGCACCCGCCGCGACCACCACACAGGCGACGACGACCTGGCCGCGCGCCTCGTCCGGCCGCCCCACCACCGCCGTCTCCACCACGTCCGGATGACGCATCAGGGCCTCCTCGACCTCGGGTCCCGCGATGTTGTAACCGGCCGAGACGATCATGTCGTCGGCGCGGGCGACATAGCGGAAGTACCCGTCCGGCTCACGGACGTACGTGTCGCCCGTGACGTTCCAGCCGTTCCGTACGTACTCCCGCTGCCGCTCGTCCGCCAGATAGCGGCACCCCACCGGACCGCGCACCGCGAGCAGCCCCTGCCGCCCGTCGGGCACCGGCTTCCCGTCCTCGTCCTGAACCCGCGCCCGCCACCCCGGCACGGGCACCCCCGTCGTCCCCGGCCTGATCCCGTCGTCGGCCGCGGAGATGAAGATGTGCAGCAGCTCGGTCGCCCCGATGCCGTTGATGATCCGCAGCCCGGTCCGCTCGTGCCAGGCCCGCCAGGTCGCCTCGGGCAGGTTCTCGCCCGCCGACACACACCGCCGCAGCGACGAGATGTCGTACGCGTGCGACGCGTCGGAGGCGTTCGACCCGTTCAGCTCGCCCAGCATCGCCCGGTACGCGGTCGGCGCGGTGAACAGCACCGACACCCGGTGCTCGGCGACCGCCGGCAGCAACTGCCTCGGCCCCGCCTGTTCGAGCAGCAGCGCGCTGGCGCCGGCCCGCATCGGGAAGACGACGAGCCCGCCGAGGCCGAAGGTGAAACCGAGCGGGGGAGACCCGGCGAACACGTCGTCGGCGCGGGGGCGCAGCACATGCCTGGAGAAGGTGTCCGCGATCGCCAGTACGTCCCGGTGGAAGTGCGCGCACCCCTTCGGCCGCCCGGTCGTCCCGGACGTGAAAGCGATCAGCGCCACGTCGTCGGCCGCCGTGTCCACCGCCTCGTACGGCCCCCGCGCCCCGTCCGCCGACGCCGGACCGAGCAGGCCGTCCGGCCCGTCCCCGCCGAAGGCGGCGACCCGCAGCCCCGGCACGTCCGCCTTCACCAGGTCGTCCATATGCCGTGCGTCGCACAGCGCGTACGACACCCGGGCCAGCTCGCAGATCGTCGCCAGCTCGTGGGGCCGCTGCTGGGCCAGCACCGTCACCGCGACCGCCCCCGCCTTCAGCACCGCGAGCCAGCACGCGGCCAGCCAGGGCGTGGTGGGACCGCGCAGCAGCACCCGGTTGCCGGGGACCACCCCGAGGCCGGAGGTGAGCGCGTGGGCGACCCGGTCGACACGGGTGCGGAGTTCGCCGTACGTCCACACCTCCCCGGCGGGCGTACGGAAGACGGGCCGGCCGGGATCCCCGCCGTCGAGCAGTGCGGCGGCGGCGTTGAGCCGGTCCGGATAGCGCAGCTCCGGCAGGTCGAACGACAGCTCGGGCCACTGGTCCGGCGGCGGGAGACAGTCCCGGGCGAAGGTGTCGACATGGGCGGTGACCCTGGAGTTCATGACGTTCGCCCCCTGCTGTGGTCCCTCGTGGTCTAGGGCCCTTCTGATGGATCTCCGTGGCGTCGCGACGCCCGGCACGCACTCTCGCCGCACCGGGCAAAAGCCCAAGTGGCTCCGCTACGAGGGCTTCCGCCCGGCACGCCGAGAGCACGCACCGAACGCCGCTCCTTCTCCCACGGAGATCCATCAGAGGGGCCCTTGCCGAAGTGGACTCGCACGTGGTGGTGGGCTCGCATGCCGTGGGTGCCCGGCACCAGCGAGCGTATCGCCTTGGTGACGGCAGTCAACAGTTCGCGATAACCTCGGTGAGGGCCCCGAGGGGGAGAAGGGACGGGACGGCCGATGACGGCATTCTCGCTCGAACCGGCGCAACTCGCCTGGCGTGCCGAACTGCGCGCCCTGGCCGTCGAACGGCTGCGCCCCCTGGCCGACAAGGGCGAGCCCGGTCATGTCAACCGCCCCCTCGTCGCCGAGCTGGGCCGGCTGGGCCTGCTCGCCCGGCTGTTCACCTCGGGCGCCCTCGACCTCTGTCTGATGCGCGAGTCACTGGCGTACGTCTGCACGGAGGCCGAGACGGCGCTGGCCCTCCAGGGCCTCGGCGCCCATCCGGTGCACGCCCACGGCACCCCGGCCCAGCGCGCCCGCTGGCTGCCCCGGGTGAGCGACGGCGACGCGGTCGCGGCCTTCGCGCTCAGCGAGCCGGGCGCCGGTTCGGACGCGGCGGCCCTCGCCCTGCGGGCGGAGCCCGACGGCCCCGGCCGCTGGCGGCTCACCGGCGAGAAGTGCTGGATCTCCAACGCCCCCGAGGCCGACCTGTACACGGTCTTCGCCCGCACCACCCCCGGCGCGGGCTCGCGCGGTGTGACCGCCTTCCTGGTCCCGGCCGACCGCCCCGGCCTCACCGGCACCGCCCTCGACATGCTCTCCCCGCACCCCATCGGCACCCTCGACCTCGACGCCGTCCCCGTCACCGCCGCCGACGTCCTCGGCGCGCCCGACCGGGGCTTCCGCGTCGCCATGGCCACCCTCAACCTGTTCCGCCCGAGCGTCGGCGCCTTCGCGGTCGGCATGGCCGAGGCCGCCCTCGACGCGACCCTCGCGCACACCGCCCGACGGGAGGCGTTCGGCGGCAGGTTGAGCGACCTTCAGACGGTCGCCCACCAGGTCGCCGAGATGGCGCTGCGCACGGAGGCGGCCCGGCTGATGGTCTACGCGGCGGCAGCGGCGTACGACTCCGGCGACCCGGACGTCCCCCGGCGGGCCGCGATGGCCAAGCTGCTGGCCACCGAGACCGCGCAGTACGTCGTCGACGCGGCCGTACAACTGCACGGGGCGCGGGCGCTGCGCCGGGGCCACTTGCTCGAACACCTCTACCGGGAGGTGCGGGCGCCGCGCATCTACGAAGGGGCGAGCGAGGTGCAACGGGCGGTCATCGCGAAGGAGTTGTACCGGCGGACCGCGTCGCAGGAGCCGCAGGAGCCGCAAGAGCCGCAGGAATCAAGGGAGTCGCGGGAGGGGGCCGCATGAGTGTCGAGCGGGTGAACCCGGCCGGGCTGTCACCGCCCACCGGCTTCTCGCACGCCGTGGTCGCCACCGGCACCCGGGTCGTGTTCCTGGCGGGCCAGACCGCGCTGGACGCGGACGGCAAGATCGTGGGGGAGACACTGGAGGAGCAGTTCGAGCGGGCGCTCGGCAATCTGCTCACCGCGCTGGAGGCCGCCGGGGGAACACCGGCCGACCTCGCCCGCGTCACGGTCTACGCGACGGACGTCCCCGACTACCGGCTCCACGCACGGCAACTCGGCCGTGTCTGGCGGAGGTTGGTCGGCCGGGACTATCCCGCGATGGCGGTCGTCGGCGTCGTACGGCTGTGGGACGAGCGGGCGTTGGTGGAGCTGGACGGCTTCGCGGTGCTGCCGTAGCCCCCGCGGGGTGTCGGACACCCCCTGCCGGCCGGGGTCAGGCGGCGACTGCGAGACGGCTCGGGGCGACGATGCTGCCGTCGGGCAGGATCTCACCGGTGTCGTCGAAGATTGAGTCGAAGATTGGGTCAGGACACTGCTATTGATCCGAAACTCAATCGGTTCCATTCGAGGGTGTAGCGGAGGTGTGGGCCGCCGAAGTAGCCGCGGACGATGTGTGGCTGCCGTTGGCGGCGGTGGAAGAACCGGCGGGTCTCGGCCGCGAGTTGGGCCTGGTCGCGGGCCCGGCTGTGCATGGGCAGGCTCCGTTTGAGGTCGGCGTTGACCAGTTCGTCGGGGTTCAGCTCCGGCGAGTACGGCGGCAGGAAGTGCAGCTCGATGCGGTCCGGGTGATCGGCGAGCCATGCGCGGACCTTGCGGGAGCGGTGCGCGGAGTGGCGGTCCAGGACGAGGTGCACCTTGCGGTCGAAGTGGCCCGCGAGCCGGTCCAGGAAGCGGCACATGACGTCGGCGTCGAAGGTCTCGGTGAAGACCATGAAGTGCATGCGGCCCCTGGTGCTGATCGCGGACATCGCGTTGACCGAGAACCGGTTGCCCGTGCGGCGGACGACCGGGGTACTTCCTTTGGCGCCCCAGGTGCGTCCCGTGACCTGGTCGGAACGGATGCCGACCTGGTCGGCGAAGAGCACCTCGCCGCCCTCGGCCTTCGCCCTGGCCCGGATCGCCGGCCAGGTCTCCTCCCGCCAGACGCGGACCGCTTCCGCGTCCTGCTCGACGGCACGCCTGTCCGGGCGCTGGAACGACAGCCCCCACCGGCGCAGATACTTGCCCACCCCCTGCTCGGTCAGCCGCACCCGGTACAGCTTCGCGATCAGATCCCCGACCCCGGCCCGCGTCCACAGCTGCCCCGCCAGCCCCAGGTCACAGGGGCGGTGATCCAGAACCGCCTGCCGGACCGCCTGCTGCTCGACCGCACCGAGAACCTGATGCTCGCCGACCCGGCGCCCACGCGGCTGGGCCACCAGCGCTTCGCGCCCGCCGGCCAGCCACTTCGCCCACCAGTTGTCCACCGCCTTGAGCGAGACCTGGAAGACCGCCGCGACATCCTCGCGAGTCCGGCCCGCCACCAGTGCGGCCACCGCCCGCAGCCGAAGGGCCTCCTGCGCCGACGGCGACAACTGCCGTGCATCCCCCACCAGTTCACTCACGCAGGGGACCAACGACCCAGAACACCTACCGTTTCGGATCAATAAGGGGTCCTTGCAGAAAGATCGTGTTGTGGCACGGTGGAGATGTACGTGATCCCGTCTTCTGTTCCCCAGGGGCCTCCTGTCCGACACTGCGGGTCGGGCCACCGGATCGCGTAGCCGTCACACGGTCGGCGCCGTCGCGCCTGCCTGTTCGCGTTCTCTCCAGGCCGCTGTGCGGCAGCGGCCGGAACAAAAGAACTGGTCAGCGCGGGTGAAGTAGCCGGTGGCCAGCCGGTGGCCGCACGCGGGGCAGGTGGGCCCGCGTCCTATCGTGTGGGCGGCCATGAGGTCGAGGGCGCGGCCGTTACGGCGGTACTGGCGGAACCAGGCTGACTTGCACGCGGTCGAGCAGTACCGGCGCCGCGGTGCCGAGTCTGCGGGCAGCGGCTTGTGTTGCGGTATCGCAGCACCTCGCTGTCGCTGAGTGCGACTCCGGGGAGCTCCGCCGCCCGGGCCTGGTCGTCCTCGGCAACGCCGAGCAGCAGGACTCCGCCAGCGGTGTTGGCCAGGGCCGCCACGTCACCGGCCAGGTCCCGCTTGGCCTTGTCATTGCCGCCGTAGAGCTCCCCCTTGAACTCCAAGTCGTAGGACTCGGAGACCGCGTTCGTCTTCAGGGCGGCGACCTGGGCGTGCGAGACCGCGTCCAGCCGGGCTCCGAAGAGCCCTTCCAGGCGACGGGAGCGAAGAGCAACCATGACGCCCGATACTGCCCGAACCACCCTCATCTGTCACAGGATTAATCGGAAGTACCGCCAGCTACGCACGTGCCGGACCATCTGACGAAGCGACCGGCAGACGAATGTGAAGCGCCCGTCCCTCCGATGGCGCCGGGGGACGGGCGCTTGGGCAGAGAGCTCAGTCCTGGAGCTTCAGGCCCTTGGGTGAGGTGAGGCCCTTGTCAGGGTGGGCGCGGAACGTAGCCGTCCAGACGGTGGGCGAGCAGGACGCGCCGTTGGGGTGCTGCTCCGTCAGCTTGGCCTGGGCGCTGTCCTCGACGACTTTCTCACCGCTCTTCACCGAGGTCACGGTGAGCCGTACAGGCACGGTGGACGCACCGATGTCGTCGGGGAGTTGGACCGCCAGTGTGGCGAACGGGTCGTCGGGGCTGCCCGATGCCCGCTCCTCGCAGGAGCCGTCCACGCACAGCCGGATCCTTGCCGCATCCCGGCCGCCGAAGTCGGCGGGCTGCCACACGGCGGAGACCTGTGAGTCCGCGTCGGCTTCGGTGCATGGTGTGTCCGGGCCGAGGAACGAGCATCCGGTCAGGACCATCGCCAGCAGGGGCGTGAGAAGGGTGCGGCGCATGTCAGTACCTCGCTACGGTGCCGGGGAAGGCGCTGTTGGCCAGTCCGATGTCGGTGAAGAACGCCCAGCACGGGTCGAAGAGGCCGCCGCTGTGGTCGCTGCCGCCGCCACCGCCGCCGGAGTGGATGCCCTTGGCGTAGGCGCGTCCGCTGCTGTCGACGGTGTACACCGGCCCCCCGGAGTCCCCGTGGGTCGTGCAGGATCCGGACGTCTTCTTGGCGACGACCATGTTCCTGGCCGTCGTACCGCCGGAGTAGTCGAAGGTCACCTGGGTGTCGGTCACCTCCCAGCCGCAGATCTCGCCGGTCATCATGCCGCCCGTACAGACCTTGTCACCCTCTTGCGCCCAGCGCCGCCAGTAGTCCTTGACAGGCCGGGACGACTTGCCCGTCTTGCCGCCCTTGTAGATCCGGGCTGAAGCTGAGCTGTCGCTGTTGATCCGGTACAGCGCCAGATCACCGGAGTAGTACTTCTGGCCGGAGAGCTTCACCGAGCCGTGTCCGTTTTTCCAGTTGTCCCGGACGACTGGGCCTATGTAGTCGTCACCGCTGGGGTTCGTGATGGCCCCGTTGCCGGAGGTGCAGTGGCCCGCCGTCACCATGTACCACTTGCTGTTGTACCTCCAGGGAAATCCAGCCGTGCACCAACTCGCCTTGTTGTCGGACATCAGCGAGTAAATGCGGGCGCCACCGTAGTAGGGCGAGGTGTCGTTGTAGCGGGTGGCCTGAGGTTCCAGCTCGTCGACACCGGGCATGATCTGGACGGCCACGGTGTCGGTGCCGTATCGCTCGCCCAGAGCGATGACCAGGTCCGGGGTGGCCGTCTCTGTCCCCACGACGACACGGTTCGCCTCAGCGTCCACGGACGCGACGTGCAGTGCGCCAGCGCCGGGCAGTTCCGCCTCCGACAGTTGGAGGACTTCGTCGCGCAGTGACTCCAGCGCGGTGACGCTGTGCTTCACCACTTCGGTGCGGGGGGTGACCTGCTCGGTCACGGTCGGCCCGGCAGGCGCGGGAATGGTCTCCGTGGTGTCCTCAGGCATCGCGAACGACTCCTCTCCGGTGGTCTCCACGGATCCGTCCGCGGGCGGCGACGGAGTCTCAGTCTCGTTGGGCTCGGTGTCGGGCTTGCCGTCGTCCTCCGTGTCCTCGGCGGGCAGGCCGCTGCCCTCGTCGGCGGGGGCTTGCGTCACCTGGATCGGGTGGGATGCCTCGTCGGTCGAGGACGACTCCACGACCGGCGCGACCAGGTCACCTGTCGCCGGGTCGATGTAGGGCGGGGCGAAGGCGTCCGGGTCCTCCGCGGCGCGGGCCCCGGCCTGCTCCAGGGCGTAGGCCTGGGCGGGTTCCGACTCTTGCGTGTCGTCGTCCATACCGCCCTCGATGACCTCGACACGGGCCACGATCGCGGAGACCGGTTCGGCCTCCGGCGGGCTGTACGAGCCGCCGAAGCGGGCGCCGATCTGCCGGCCGCCGCTGCCGGACAGGGACGAGGTGTCCCACAGGAGCTTCGGCGCCTCGCCGCTGCTAAGCGGCACCGGCCAGGTGACGGCGGAGCCGTCGGCGCGGGACACCTGGGAGGCCGGGATGACCTGCCACGGATCGGCGGACGAGGACCGCTGCAGGAAGGTGACGTCCGTCAGCGAGGCCGGGGCGCTGACCGCGAGGTCGACCGAGCCGACGAGCACCTCACCGTTCGCAGGCGCGGTCACCGCCGCCCGTCCGACGTGGAAGGCGCGCTTGGTCTCGGCCGAGACGTTGCCGGCCCGGTCGGTGGCGGTGACGGCGAGCTGGTGGCTGCCCTCGGTGGCCGGAGTGATCGGCAGCGCCACCGGGCCGCCGGTGGTGGTGACGGTCTGGGCGGTACCGCCGTCGACCGAGTACGTCAGGCTGCGGGTGTCGGTTCCGTCGGGCGTCAGCGTGAACGTCCCGGTCGTCTGCGCACCGCCGGCCCAGGCATTCGACGGGTAGGCCGCTGAAGTCACGGCCGGGGCGCCGGGCGCGGTGGTGTCGACGGTGAACCGGAAGTGCGAGGTCGCCCCTCCCGTGCCGTTGCCGTCGATACCGCGCACGTGCAGGTACCAGGTGCCCTCGGTGCGGGTCGTCGTGTACGAGGTGCTTGTCGTCTCGGCCGTACTGTCGGGCACGGTGTCTGCGATGGAGTCGACGACGATGCTGTATCCGGCGGAGGCGCCGGAGGGCGCGGTCCAGGTCGCGCTGAAGGAGCCGCTCTTATACGCGTCCGTCTGTTCGGGGTGTGTGGTCGAGCTGATCGCCGGGCTCGGCGGCAGCGTCATATCCACGCGGAACGGCAGATGCGCGGCGGTGGACGACCAGTTGCCCGCCTGGTCCTTCGCCCGCACATGCAGGTACCAGGTTCCGTCCGCATCGACGGTGGTGGTGAGTTTCGTAGATGTCTGCACGGTGCCGGTGGTGGCCGGCAAGGTGTCGGTGACGCGGTCCACGGCGACCGCGTAGCCATCTGCGCCGGACAGGTCGGTGGGCGCGGACCAGCTGAAGGAGGCGGTGCGGTTGGCGTACGCGCTCGACGCCACGAGGTGGGTGGAGGAGACCAGGCCGCCGGGCGCGCCCGGGGCGGTGGTGTCGACGTTGAAGCCGCGATGCTGCGTCGCCGACCACAGTCCGGCCTTGTCCTTGGCAGCCGCGTGCACCCACCAGGTGCCGTCGGTGCGCCCGGACCAGTTCACGGCGGCGGCCGTCTGTGTGACGGTGGTTCCGGCGGCGGTCGTCGGGCTCTGGTCGAGCTTGACGGCGTATCCGCTGACGCCGGAGGCGTCCGTCGAGGCGAGTGTGCCCGTGAAGGTGGTGGCGTCGTACCAGGCCGACGCAGAGGGGTGGCTGGTGGAGGTGAGGGCGGGGGTGGACGGGACGGTGGTGTCGACGGTGAACGTCTGCCACGCCGACCAGGCCCCGGTGTCGGTGCCGTCGGACGCCCTGGCCCGCCACTTGTAGTCGCCCGGCGCCAGGGCGCCGACCGTGTGGGTCGCCACCGCCCCGGAGGCCACGGAGGCGGACGTGCCGGACTTCAGGGCCGCGGTGCCGTTCGCCGCCCAGACCTCGAAGGTGTGCGTGAGCTGCTGGGCGTCGGCGTCGGTGGCCTTCGCGGACAGGGTGGGTGTGGTGTCCGAGGTGTAGGTGCCGGACAGCGGGGAGACGGCCGTCGCGGTACCGGGCTTGGAGTTGTAGGTGACCGTCAGGGACGGCTCGTAGGCGGCGTTGTGCGAGCCGTCCGTCTGGTTCGCCGAGTGGTAGCGGCGCCAGGTCAGCGGGTCCGTCTCATCGACGGCCGCGATCCGCACACCGTGGTTCGGCTGGCCGTCGGCCCATGCCTGGACGATCCCGTCGATGTCCCAGGAGACGTGCCCGGCCGGGCAGGTGGAGTTGTAGCCCTTGGCCGCGGTGGAGGTCACGGCGCCGGTCGAGGTGGTCGTCGGCTGCTCGGCCCAGGTGATGGCCGACGGGTCCCAGGACGAGGTGATACGGCGTACCTGGTTGCCGGCGCCGGCAGTGCTGCAGGTGGACGAGTAGTACGAGTACAGGCGCAGATCGGTGTCGAGGACGTGCTTGTCGGCGTACTTCGCCACGTCGAACTTGAGGTACGAGCGGGCCTTCTCGGTGCCGTTGTAGGTACCGGCCTTCAGCTCGGTCGAGCCGCGCTGCGAGGTGAGGTAGTCGTCGTACTGGACCCAGGTGTCGGTCACCGGGCCGAGCAGAGAGTCGGTCGGGTCGATGGTGACCGGGTACTCCAGGTCGGGGTCGGCGAGGAACTCCTCGTCGGGCTCCAGGACCAGAACTTGATCGCCGGTGTCCGCGTTCCGCTCGACCGTGACGTCGATGGCCGCGAGATCCTCGGGCTCACCGGAGGCGCGCTTCTCGCCCGAACCCCACATCACCGGCAGCGGCGCGGTGGCCACCGTACGGCCCTTGCTGTCGCTCCAGCGCAGCCGTTCGTCATCGGTCTCGTGCAGGGTGAGGCCCTCGGCGGAGACGGGCAGCCGGTAGCTGACCGGGCCGTCGGGGCGCTCGTGCAGAACAACGGAGTGGGAGAAGCCCTCCTTCAGGGCGGTCACCACGAGGTCGCCGCCCTCAACGGCGTCCGGGTAGACGGCGGTCGGGCCGTCCAGGCGCGGCTCGGGCAACTTGCCAGGCCAGTCGAGGCCGAGCGTACGGCCGCCGCGGGAGACCTCGGCCAGCGGTTCGCCCGAACCGCCGCCGGAGAAACTGATGTCAGCGGCCGCGGTCTTCGGCCGTACCACGCCGTCCTCCGCCACGAGCGTGGTGTCTATCGACCGCCAGCCGCCGTCGGACTGCTTGACCCGGATCGGGCCGGTGTACGTCTCGACGGTGGTCGTTCCGTCGGCGTTGGCCCAGGTGGTGGTCGAGTCGGTGCGTTCGGAGACTATCTCGGTCCGGGTATCGACTGCCTGCGCCGCCGGGGCGTCAGCGGCAGGAGCGGCATCCTCGGCGAACGCGGGCTCGTTGAGCAGCGGCAGCGGAACGCACACGAGAGCGGCCAGCAGGGCTGCCGCCAGGGCCCGTTGCTTCCGACGGGATCTTCGCCGACCCGGGACCGGGATGATAGGCGCGGAGTGGTGCACAAGGATTCCTTCAGTCATCTTGGTTGAATATCGGATGATCTTAAGGCTCTGTGCATGTCATATTCACAAGGAAAGAAACGATTCTGGTTCTGACGGGCCAGCTCCGACCGTCGGTGAGCCGCTCTGAAGCTCAACCCATGGCCTTCGACGCGGAGTTCGGCCCCGACACCGCGAAGGGGTTGCCGGGAAATAAGTTGTGGCTTCCAGTTGCGGGGATCGTTGTCGTGGAAGGGGAAGTGCGGAGAGGGCCGAGGCTGTCCTGGCGGCGAAGTTCGAGACGTTGTTGCCGCATCTTGACGAGCGTCAGCGTCGGCTGGTCATAGGGCTGGAACACGGGGGGACCAGGCTCGTGGCCCGTGCGGCCGGAGTGCGGCAGAGCACGGTCGAAGTGGTTCTGACGGATGACGAGCGTGAGACGTTGCTGCGCTGGTCGCGGCGGGCAACGTCCTCGCAGGCTCTGGCGCTGCGGTGCCGGATCGTCCTCGCGTGTGCCGACGGGCTGTCGAACACCCAGGTCGGCGCGAACCTCGGCATCCATCCGACCACGGTGGCCACGTGGCGGAAGCGGTTCGCGGCCAACCGGCTTGAGGGCCTGGCCGACGAGAAACGGCCGGGGCCCGCGCGCACGGTGACGGACGAGCAGGTCGAGGACGTGATCGTGCGGACCCTGGAGACGACGCCGAAAGGCGCCACGCACTGGTCCACCCGGGAGATGGCGAAGCAGAGCGGGCTGAGCCAGTCGACGGTCTCGCGGATCTGGCGCACCTTCGGCCTCAAGCCGCACCAGGTCGACACGTTCAAGCTGAGCAAGGACCCGCAGTTCGTCGAGAAGGTCCGCGACGTGGTGGGCCTCTACCTCGACCCGCCCGAGCGCGCCATCGTGCTCTGCGTCGACGAGAAGTCGCAGATCCAGGCGTTGGACCGCTCGGCCCCGGTGCTGCCGATGATGCCGGGCATGCCCGAGCGCCGCACCCACGACTACCTGCGCGGCGGCGTCACCACCTTGTTCGCGGCCCTCAACACCGCC
The DNA here is from genome assembly GCF_009184865.1 of Streptomyces phaeolivaceus. Taxonomy (NCBI): domain Bacteria; kingdom Bacillati; phylum Actinomycetota; class Actinomycetes; order Kitasatosporales; family Streptomycetaceae; genus Streptomyces; species Streptomyces phaeolivaceus. Next base: position 8,103,841 of record NZ_CP045096.1, read on the forward strand.
ACGGGCGAGGTCATCGGCTCACCGCACCGCCGCCACCGCGCCACCGAGTTCAAGAAGTTCCTCACCAAGCTCGACAAAGAGGTCCCCGCCGAGCTCGACGTCCACCTGATCTGCGACAACTACGCCACCCACAAAACCCCCGCCATCCGGAAGTGGCTCCTGGCGCACCCGCGGTTCCACATGCACTTCACGCCCACCAGTTCCTCCTGGCTCAACCAGGTCGAGCGCTGGTTCGGCCTGCTGACGGACAAACAGATCCGGCGCGGCGTCCACAAGAACGTCCAGGCACTGGAGAAAGACATCCGCGACTGGATCGCCCACTGGAACGAAGACCCCAAGCTGTTCAGCTGGACCAAGTCCGCCGACGAGATCTTCGAACGCCTCGCCGGCTACCTGAACCGCCTACCGAACCCCAAACCCTAGAAATGCAGCTTTCCTAAGACTCGGGACACTAGAGGAGTTCTAATCAAATCTTTGTGTCGTCGAAGACGATCGCCCCGTTGCACAGCAGGTTCCAGCCCTGCTCGGGGTGGAAGGCGACGACGCGCGCGGCGTCGCGGTCGGAGCGGTCGGCCGAGGGGCACAGGGGCTGGTGTGAACACATGGCGCGCCTCCATGTTGTGGTGCGTCCTGGTGAGTCCGGCGGCGAGTCACCGCCTCGCACTACAGACGATGCCCGCGCCCGGAACTCATCGCCACACCGTTTCGGCAGACGTGACAGCACCCGGACGTCCTGTGACAGGACGCGGACATAACCCTGGGCGCGCGGGTCGCACCCGGTAGTGAGGACGGCGGAACCGACGCGCCGACAAAGGGGTGATGATCAGCTGAACGGACAAGCGCGGCCGGTACCCATGGAACCCCTGGAACCCCAGCTCAAGGAGGTCAACGGATGTTCCGTTCCCGTGTTCCCCGGGCCGCAGGCGCGGCCCTCGGTGCCGCGCTGTTCCTGCTCGCCGCCGCCGCGTCCGCCGGTGCCGCCCCCGAGCCGTTCGAGACGGTGACCATCGACCCCACCGGGACGGTCGCGCCGGACGGCACCCTCACCCTGTCCGGCACCTACCGCTGTCTCGGCGGCAACGGCCCCGTGTTCGTCTCGTCCTCGCTCCAGCAGGGCGACAGCCAGGTCCGCAAGGGCGTCGGCGGCTCGACGGCGGTCTGCGACGGCGCCGATCACATCTGGACCAACACCGACCGGGCGGTGCCGGGCCGTTTCCTGCCGGGCCGGGCCCGGGTGGAGGCCACCGTCATGGAGCTGTCGGGCAGCGGTCTGCCGCTGCCCAGGTTCCACGCGGCGCGCCAGCAGGACATCACCCTCGTCGAGGGCTGAGCCGACCGCCGGGCGGGAGCCGGGCGGCGCCGGCCACGACACGAAGGCGGCCCCGGTGGTGGGTGGTCCACCGGAGCCGCCTTCCCCTGTGCCAGGCGCCAGGGCCTGGTTACTTCAGCAGGTGCACGCGCTGGGTCGTCAGGTCGTAGCGGGCGCCGACGATGGCCACCTCGCCGGCCTTCAGCTTGGCGGCCAGGTCGGTGTCGGCGGCGAGCTTGGAGCGGACCAGCCGGACATTGGCGTCGATGGTCGCCGCGACCCGGGCGTCACCGGTCACGCCGTGGTCGATGGCCGGAGCGATCTCGTCGGCGATGTACTGGATGCCGCTCGGCAGTTCCTCACTGCTCTCGTCCACCGCGACGGCCGCCTTCACCGCGCCGCAGGACTGGTGACCGAGCACCACGACCAGCGGGATGTCCAGTTCGAGGACGCCGTACTTGACGCTGCCCAGCACCGACTGGTCCAGCACCTCGCCCGCGCTGCGCACGGTCATCAGATCGCCGATGCCCTGGTCGAAGACCAGCTCCGGGGCTACCCGGGAGTCGATGCAGCCGAGGATCAGGGCGAAGGGCTGCTGACCGGTCGTCGCGGCCTTGCGGGCCGCGGCGCCCTCGTTCGGGTGCTGCTGGTGGAGGGTCCGCCAGCGGCGGTTGCCCTTCGACAGCTCCTTCAGCGCCTCGTCCGCCGTGCTCGGCCGCGTGCGGGTGGCGGCGGAGGGCTTGGGCGTGGCGCGGGTGGAGCGGGACACGGTCTCGGCGTCGGCCGGGAAGGCGCCGACCGCGAGGCCGCCGCCGATGACGGCCGTACCGGCCAGCGCGGCGCGCAGGAGTGAGCGCCGGCCGCGCGGCTTCGCGTGGGATATCGAGGTGTCGACGTCGGCGGCGGTCGCCTCGGCGCCGTCACCTCTGAGGGGTGTCGCGTCAGAGTTCACGGGCAGGAACGTATGTCCGGCCTAAACGTTCAAACGTTCAAGTTGCGCAATCATGGACGAGCGTTGATCAATCATGGCCGTCCCTTGAATGATTCTTGGCCACTTCTGGGAGGGTATTTGGACAGTCGGTCGCCTGCTGTTCGCTTTACGGCGTGGGAGCGCTCTCCGTGCCCGTGTCCAGCCACGTCGTGAGCGCCCACCACCAATGCAGCGTGGCCAGCGTCCCTGACGGGCCGTCGGTGAGCGAGGTGCCGGTGAGGTGGTGCAGCCGGCCGAGGCGGTAGCGGACGGTGTTGGGATGGGTGAACAGGGCCGTCGCGGTCCGGTCGAGCCGCCGTCCGCTGTCGAGGAACGCCAGCGCGGTGAGCGCGAGTTGACGGTGGAAGTCGTCCGCCGGATCGAGCCCGCCGAGATACCGTCCGCTGAGCGCCGTGCCCAGCACCGTGTGGTCCGCCATCGCGATCTCCCCGGCCAGATCGGTCAGTTCACGCACCCCGCGCAGCCCCCGCCGCCCGCCGATCTCCAACCCCCGTACGCACAGCCGGTACAGCGACCGCAGCCGCTCCGGTGTGGCGACCGGCGACGCGACCACGAGCGCCACCCCTTCCCCGCCCCACTCGGCCAGCTCCTCCTGCCCCGGCAGCCGTGGACACAGCCCCACCGGGCGGCCGTCGACCACCCCGAAGACCCCGGGCAGCACGGAGAGCCGGGCGGTGAGCGCGCGGGCGTGCGCCGGATCGCCGGGGTCCGCCACCAGGCAGTGGTACCGGCCGTGCGCCCGCAGCCCCTCCCGCGCCAGCTCCTCACGGGACGGTACGGGGCTGTCGTCGCCCTCGGTGAGCAGCCGCCGCAGCAGCCTCGCGCGGGCCTCGCCCGCCCCGCGCGGGGTGCCCGACTCGGCGGCCCGGTAGCCGTTGACGACATGCCGCTCCACGGCGTCGCCGTACTCCTTCAGCCGCAGTACGACGGTGAGCAGCGCCGCGTCGGAGACCCCGGCCGAGCGGCTGCGTTCGACGGTGATCTCCACGACCCGGGTGAGCGCGGCCTGCACCCCGCGCAGTACGGCGGTCATCGGGATGCCCTGGGCCGCGCGGTCGGCGCCCAGCAGCAGCGCGGCGGCGAAGTCGTGCTCCTCGACCCCGCCGAGCGTGGTGAGCCATGCCTCGGCGGCCCCGATCAGGGCGTTGACATGGGAGAGGGTCTCCGCCTCGCCGAGCCGGGCCAGTTCGGGGGAGCGGCTGCGGGCCGCGCGGACCAGTTCCTCGCAGACGTCCGTGTCGGCGGCCATGGCCCGCAGGACGCCGGTGACCGGCTCGCGCTCGTGGACGACCGTCATGGGCGCTTCTCCCCTTGCTCGCCCACCCGTTCCGTTCCGTCCCCGGCGCTGTCGCCGGGCCACAACGAAGTGGTGGATGTGTTGATTCCCGGCCACTACCCCACGGTTGTGTCGACCTGGTTTCCTTGAGGGCTACCGACGGTAACAGTGCTGATGTCACAGGAACAGCCCCCGTCCCGCGCGTACTTCCCGTCCCTCCCCTCGGAAGGTCCACGCCCGTGTCCATCTCCATGGAGAACTCCGCCTCCCCGGACGGGGTCAGCCGTCGCCGGGTCCTGACCACGACCGGCGGAGTGCTCGCCGGTGCCGCCCTCGCCGCGCAGGCGGTCCCCGCCTTCGCCGCCACGTCGTACGACGCGGACGCGATCGTCGTCGGCCACGGTCTCGCCGGTCTTGTCGCCACCGCCGAACTCGCCGCGGCGGGCCGCAAGGTGCTGCTGCTCGACCAGGAACCGGAGGCGAGCCTCGGCGGCCAGGCCTTCTGGTCCTTCGGCGGACTGTTCTTCGCCAATTCCCCCGAACAGCGGCTGATGGGCATCAAGGACTCCAGGGACCTGGCCTGGCAGGACTGGCTGGGCACGGCCGGCTTCGACCGGGGCGTCAGCGACCCCTCCGGCCAGGACCACTGGGCATACAAGTGGGCCGAGGCGTATGTCGACTTCGCCTCGGAGGAGAAGCACGACTGGCTCGCGGGCCTCGGCATGCAGTGGTTCCCGATCGTCGGCTGGGCCGAGCGCGGCGGCGGCCTCGCCGACGGCCACGGCAACTCGGTGCCCCGCTTCCACGTCACCTGGGGCACCGGCCCGGCCGTGGTCGAGCCGTTCGAGAAGAAGGTGCGCGCCGCGGTCGAGGACGGGAAGGTGACCTTCAAGTTCCGCCATCGCGTCGACGGCCTGGTGACCACCAACGGCACCGTCACCGGCGTCCAGGGCGCGATCCTGGAGCCGAGCAGCGTCTCACGCGGCAAGCCCAGCTCCCGTACCGTCGTCGGCTCCTTCGAACTGAAGGCCCCGGTGGTCGTCGTCACCTCCGGCGGCATCGGCGCCAACCACGACCTGGTCCGCGCCAACTGGCCCGCCCGTATGGGCGCCGCGCCCAAGACCATGATCACCGGCGTGCCCGCGCATGTGGACGGCCGGATGCTCGCCATCACAGAGAAGGCCGGCGGCCGGATCGTCAACCCCGACCGGATGTGGCACTACACCGAGGGCCTGCGCAACTACGACCCGATCTGGCCCGGCCACGGCATCCGCATCCTCCCCGGCCCGTCCTCCATGTGGTTCTCCGCCACCGGCAAGCGCTTCAACACCCCCGACATCCCGGGCTACGACACCCTCCACACCCTCAAGACGATCACCGACACCGGGTACGACTACTCCTGGTTCGTGACCACGCAGAAGATCCTCGCCAAGGAGTTCGCGCTCTCCGGCTCCGAGCAGAACCCGGACCTCACCGAGAAGAACATCTGGATGCTCCTCTCGCGCATCTGGCAGACCCCGGAGCCGATCGAGAAGTTCAAGAAGAACGGCGTGGACTTCGTCGTCGCCTCGTCCCTGTCCGAAATGGTCCGGGGCATGAACAAGCTGACGGGGAAGAACCTGATCGACCTCGCCGACCTGACCCGGCAGATCGAGGCCCGCGACCGCGAGATCGACAACGAGTACACCAAGGACGTCCAGGTCATGGGCATCCGCAACGCCCTCAGGTACCCGGGCGACACGCTCAGTCGGACGGCCTCCGCCCACAAGATCATGGACACGAGCGCCCACCCGCTGATCGCCGTACGCCTCAACATCCTGACCCGCAAGACCCTCGGCGGCCTCCAGACCGACCTCTCCGGCCGTGTCCTGAACGCCTCCGGCAACCCGGTCCCCGGTCTCTACGCGGCCGGTGAGGTGGCCGGCTTCGGCGGCGGCGGGATCCACGGCTACCGCTCCCTGGAGGGCACCTTCCTCGGCGGCTGTCTCTTCTCGGGCCGTCAGTCGGGCAAGGCGGCGGCGGAGGCCACGGGCTGACCCGACACCGACCGCGCACCGGGGTGTGAGGGGGTGCCCGCACGCCCTCACACCCGGTGCGCGAAGACCACCAGGTTCTCCGTGTAGTCCATGACCTTGCGGTCGTAGGCGCCCGCACAGGTGATCAGCCGGACCTCGGGGCGGGACGCGTCGGCGTACACCCGCTCGTCGGGGAAGTCGTCCTTCTCGAACGTCTCCACGTCGTCGACCACGAAGGACACCCTGCCGCCGTCCGCCCGCGCGACCCGGAAGACGTCCCCCTCCTCCAGTTCGCTCAGCTCCGCGAAGACGGCCGGCGCGGTCGCCGTGTCGACATGCCCGGCGATGATCGAGGTGCCCCGCTCCCCGGGGGCGGCGCCCTCGGCGTGCCAGCCGACGAGGTTGGTGTCGTCGGCGGGCGGGGCGTCGAGCTGCCCGTTGCGGCCGACGGCGAGCGGAACGAAGGGGGCGCTCACCCCGATCCGCGGAATGAGCAGCCGGATCGGCCTGGCCCCGGGGTCCCGCCGCCGCTCCACCGGCCGTTCGGCGGGGGCGGCCTCCTCGGCGGGGGAGGAGGCGGGGGCGGCCTGCGGGGCGTGCCGGGCGTTCGGCGGACGCGAGGTGTCGGCCGAGGGGCCCTCGCCGCCGAACAGACTCACCGCCAGGATCACCAGGACCACACCGCACAGCACGGTCAGATTCACCCGGGCACCGGAGCGGGGCGGCACCGGGGCGGTGCCGGGGGGAGAAGAGTGGGCTGCCATCGGAACCACCTCACCAGGTACGGCAGCGGAACGGACGAATCGGTGGAGCGGAGCGGACGGATCGTTGGGTGCGTTGTCGGGTGCGGGTGCGTGGGGGCTGGTCGCGCAGTTCCCCGCGCCCCTTGGAAGAACTGGGGTGCGCCCGGGTTACCCAAGGGCGCGGCCGGCCCCCCACCGGGCCGCCACACGACACACGGTGTGACGGCCCGGTGCCTATCGGGCCGGCTATCGGGCCAGGTATCTCGCCCGGCACGGGCTCAGGCCACGCTTCCGGCGGTCTTCCTGCGGCGCAGGGCGTACATCCCGGTACCGGCCACCGCGAGGACGGCCATGCCGCCCGCCGTCACCGCGGGCGCGGCGAGCGCGCCGCCACCGGTGTGCACCCCGCCGCGCGGCTTGTCGTGGTCGCCCTTCCAGGCGCCCTCGTCGTTCTCGTCCTTCCAGGAACCCTTGTCGTGGTCGTCCTTCCACGACTCCTTGTCGCTCTCGCCCTTCCAGGGCTCCTGGGACTCCTTCGTGGACTCCTCCGCCTTGTCGTAGCCCCCGGCCTCGGGCTTGGCGGCCCGCTCGGAGTCCCACTCCTGCGCGTCGGTGAGCGCGGTCAGCGCTCCGCCACCCGTGTGAACCCCGCCACGCGGTCCGTCGTGGCTGCTGTCCTTGTCGTGCTCCTTGCTGTAGCCATTGTCCTTGTGCTCCCACTCGTCACCGTCGGCGTACGCGCCGGGTGCGGTGACGCCGAGGACGGCGGTGGCCGCCGCGGTAACGAGCAGCATGCGGGCGATGCGCATCTGATGGTCCTTCCGCCGCAGCGCGGGCAGCTGGTGCTTCGTCAGCTGACGTGACCCGGCTCCGACGTGATCCACCGTCAGCCGGATCGCACTCCACCACCACTCAGGGCGCTCAGCCGGGTGAACCGGGGGCCCTAGTCCCCGAAGGCCTCCAGGATCCGTTCGGCCGCCCGTGTGGCCGTCAGCTCGCCGTCCCTGACCTGTTGTTCGAGGCCGGGCGCCAGGGAGCGGACACCGGGGTGGGTGCGGAGCCGGCCGAGGAGCTCGTCGCGGACCATGGACCAGGTCCAGTCGACCTGCTGGTCCCGGCGCTTGGCGGCGAGCCGGCCGGTGGAGTCGAGGAGGGTGCGGTGCTGTTCCAGGCGCTCCCAGACGGTGTCCAGACCGGTCGACTCACGGGCGCTGCAGCTCAGCACCGGCGGCGTCCAGGCCGTGTCCTTGCCGTGCATCAGCCGCAGGGCGCCCGCCAGCTCACGGGCCGCCGTACGGGCGTCGCGCTCGTGCGGGCCGTCCGCCTTGTTGACGGCGAGTACGTCGGCCAGCTCCAGGACGCCCTTCTTGATGCCCTGCAGCTGGTCGCCGGTACGGGCCAGCGTCAGCAGCAGAAAGGAGTCGACCATGTTCGCCACGGCCGTCTCCGACTGGCCCACGCCGACCGTCTCCACCAGCACCACGTCGTAGCCGGCCGCCTCCATCACCACGATCGACTCACGGGTGGCCTTGGCGACGCCGCCGAGCGTCCCGGCCGTGGGGGAGGGCCGCACGAAGGCCGCCGGGTCGACGGCCAGCCGCTCCATGCGGGTCTTGTCGCCGAGGATCGAGCCGCCCGTACGGCTCGACGACGGGTCCACGGCCAGCACCGCCACCCGGTATCCCAGCGAGGTCAGCATCGTGCCGAACGCGTCGATGAACGTCGACTTGCCGACGCCCGGCACCCCGCTGACCCCGATCCGCCGCGCCCGGCCGCTGTGCGGCAGCAGCTCGGTCAGCAACTCCTGCGCCAGCGCCCGGTGTTGGGGCCGGGCGGACTCGACGAGGGTGATGGCGCGCGCGACGATCGCCCGCTTCCCGTCGAGCACCCCCTTCGCATAGGCGTCGACATCGATCACAGTTCGTGCCCGAGCTCGCCCGCCAGCCGCCGCACCAGGTCGTACGCCGCGTCCGGGATGACCGTCCCGGGCGGGAACACGGCCGCGGCGCCCATCTCCAGGAGGGTGGGCACGTCCTGCGGGGGGATCACCCCGCCGACCACGATCATGATGTCCTCGCGGCCCTCCTCGGCCAGCTGCTCCTTCAGCGCCGGTACGAGGGTGAGGTGCCCGGCGGCCAGCGAGGACACCCCGACGATGTGCACGTCCGCCTCGACGGCCTGCCGGGCCACCTCGGCGGGGGTCTGGAACAGCGGGCCGACGTCCACGTCGAAGCCGAGGTCGGCGAAGGCGGTCGCGATCACCTTCTGGCCCCGGTCGTGTCCGTCCTGACCCATCTTGGCGACCAGGATGCGCGGCCGGCGGCCCTCGGCCTCGGCGAAGGAGTCCACCAGGCCGCGGGTGCGCTCCACGTTCGGGGACTCGCCTGCTTCGTTGCGGTACACGCCGGAGATCGTACGGATCTGGCTCGCATGCCGCCCGTACACCTTCTCCAGGGCGTCGGAGATCTCGCCGACGGTGGCCTTGGCGCGGGCCGCGTTCACGGCCAGCTCCAGCAGGTTGCCCTTGCCTCCGGCGGCCCGGGTGAGCGCGTCCAGCGAGTCCTGGCACGCCCGCTCGTCGCGTTCCGCGCGCAGCCGGCGCAGCTTCTCGATCTGCTGGGTGCGGACGGACGAGTTGTCGACCTTCAGCACGTCGATCTGCTCGTCGGTCCCGACCCGGTACTTGTTGACGCCGATGACCGGCTGCCGCCCGGAGTCGATACGGGCCTGGGTGCGGGCCGCCGCCTCCTCCACGCGCAGCTTGGGGATGCCGGCGTCGATGGCCTGGGCCATGCCGCCCGCCGCCTCCACCTCCTGGATGTGCTGCCAGGCGCGGCGGGCGAGGTCGTACGTCAGCTTCTCGACGTAGGCGCTGCCGCCCCACGGGTCGATGGCGCGGGTGGTGCCGGACTCCTGCTGGATGAGGAGCTGGGTGTTGCGGGCGATGCGCGCGGAGAAGTCGGTGGGCAGCGCGAGGGCCTCGTCGAGGGCGTTGGTGTGCAGCGACTGGGTGTGGCCCTGGGTGGCCGCCATCGCCTCCACGCAGGTACGCGTGACGTTGTTGAAGACGTCCTGCGCGGTCAGGGACCAGCCCGAGGTCTGTGAATGGGTGCGCAGGGAGAGGGACTTGGCGTTCTGCGGGTCGAACTGCCTGACCAGTTTGGCCCAGAGCAGCCGGGCCGCCCGCATCTTCGCGATCTCCATGAAGAAGTTCATGCCGATCGCCCAGAAGAACGACAGCCGGGGTGCGAACGCGTCCACGTCCATGCCCGCGTCCCGCCCCGCGCGGATGTACTCGACACCGTCCGCGAGCGTGTACGCCAGCTCCAGGTCGGCCGTCGCGCCCGCCTCCTGGATGTGGTAGCCGGAGATGGAGATGGAGTTGTAGCGGGGCATCCGCTGGGAGGTGAAGGCGAAGATGTCGGAGATGATCCGCATCGACGGCTTCGGCGGATAGATGTAGGTGTTGCGGACCATGAACTCCTTGAGGATGTCGTTCTGGATGGTCCCCGCGAGTTTCTCCGCCGGTACGCCCTGCTCCTCGGCCGCCACGATGTAGAGCGCGAGGACGGGCAGCACCGCGCCGTTCATCGTCATCGACACGGTCATCCTGTCCAGCGGGATGCCGTCGAAGAGCTGCCGCATGTCGAGGATCGAGTCGATCGCCACGCCCGCCATGCCGACGTCACCCGTGACGCGCGGGTGGTCGCTGTCGTAGCCGCGGTGGGTGGGCAGGTCGAAGGCGACGGACAGGCCCTTCTGACCGGCCGCCAGATTGCGCCGGTAGAAGGCGTTGGACTCCTCGGCCGTGGAGAAGCCCGCGTACTGGCGGATCGTCCAGGGCTGGTTGACGTACATCGTCGGGTACGGGCCGCGCAGATACGGGGCCACGCCCGGGTAGGTGCCGAGGAAGTCCAGACCCTCCAGGTCCTGCCCGGTGTACAGCGGCTTGACCGGGATGCCCTCCGGGGTCTCCCACAGCAGATCGTCGCCGCCGGACGCCTTCTTGACCGCCGTGCGCCAGTCGTCGGCGCCGCCGTCGAGGGCCGGGGAGCCCAGCTCGATCCCGGAGAAGTCGGGGACGGAGGGGACGGTCATCGGGACACTCCCATGCGGTCGAGGGTCGCGGACAGCACGGCCACGGCGTCGCAGCCCGCGAAGACATAGGCGTCGACATCGGTGTACTGCCCGGGACGGCCGGCGAGGAACACATGCGAGGCGCCGGCGGCCTTCAGCTCGGCCGCCACGGTCGCGGCCCGCTCCTCGTACAGCGCGTCACTGGAGCACAGACAGGCCTCCGTGGCGCCGCTCTCCTCGAACGTGCCCCCGGTGACGGGCTCGATGCCGCCCGCCTGGAAGAGGTTGGCCGCGAAGGTGGTCCGGGCGGTGTGGGCGGCGGCGGGGCCGAGGGAGGCCAGATGGACGCGGGGCCGGGAGCCGGTCGCGGCCAGATGGGCGTCCGAACGGGCGCGCAGCGCCTCGAACGCCTCGTCGCGGCTGACGCGGGGCAGCCCGCCGGACGGCGGCCCGGGGGCGGGCTCGCGGACCACCGGCTTCTCGGCCAGATGCGGGAACTCGCTGACGCCGGTGACCGGTTCGCGGCGCTTGGCCAGCTTGGCGCTGCGGGCCGCCCAGGTCTCGGCGAGACGGTCCCGTACGGTGCCGGAGCGCAGCGCGGCGGCCTGACCGCCCGCGCGCTCGATCTCCTGGAAGAACTCCCAACCCGCGTGGGCCAGTTCGTCGGTCAGCCGCTCCACGTACCAGGAGCCGCCCGCCGGGTCGATCACCCGGGCGAGATGGGACTCCTCGATCAGGATGGTGGAGGTGTTGCGGGCGATACGCCGGGCGAACGCGTCCGGCAGTCCCAGCGTGTGGTCGAAGGGCAGCACGGTGACGGAGTCGGCGCCGCCCGCCCCGGCCGCCAGCGTGGCGATGGTCGTGCGCAGCATGTTCACCCAGGGGTCCCGGCGCGTCATCATCACCGGCGAGGTCACCGCGGTCTGTGTCTGCGCCCCGGCGGCGGGTGCCCCGCACACCTCGGCGACCCGCGCCCACAGCCGCCGCGCGGCCCGCAGCTTGGCGATCGTCAGAAACTGGTCGGCGGTCGCCGCGTACCGGAACTCCAGCTGTCCACAGGCCTGTTCGACGCCGAGTCCGGCCCCGGTCAGCTCCCGCAGATAGGCGACGCCGGTCGCCAGCGAGGCACCCAGTTCTTGTGCGGCCGAGCCGCCGGCCTCGTGGTACGGCAGGGCGTCCACGGTCAGGGCGCGCAGCCCCGGGTACTCCTCGGCGCACAGCCGGGCGAGGCCGACGACCGGTGCGACGTCGTACGTCTGTCCGGTGCGGGCCTCGTGGCCGAGGGGGTCGGCGCCCAGATTGCCGCGCGCCGCCTCCTTGGTGACACCCCGTTCGGCGTACAGCCGCAGCAACTCCCGGGCGGCGGGCTCGACCTCGGCGCCCGCGTCCAGGACGACCGGGGCGAGATCGAGATAGACGCCGTCGAGGACCCGGGCGAGCGACGACACGGGGATACCGGACTCGCCGAGCACCAGCCACAGGGAGGTGACGCCGTTCTCCAGATCCGCGAGCACCGCGTCGTTGTCCGCCGCCGTGTGCCGCTGGCGTACGTCCCAGCCGCCGACGGTGTTCCCCGCGGCCCGTCCTCCTCGGACGAAGGGCGCGAAGCCGGGGAAACCCGGAGGGGGCGCGGTGTCGTGCGCGGTGTAGAGGGGACGGGTGCGCAGCCCGTCCTCCAGCGCGGTGGACAGGGCTTCCTCGGCCTGAGCGCCCTCGACGTCCTTGCCCGACTTGCGCAGCACGCCCGCAACGAGGCGCTGCCACTGCTCGTGGGTGGCGTCAGGGAACTCGGCGGCCAGCTCAAGCCCGTCGTCAGGCAGGACCGTCATGCTCGGATGCTAGGCCAGAGACACAAAGGAGCAGCAGGGGGCGCGGCTGTGACCTTGCCCTCTCTGGGTCGACCTTGAAATCGGGCGGGTTACCTGCCGGTCACTTATCGGGCCGACGTGAACGTCATGGGGTCGTCCGTCGTACCTCGTGCCATGCGGCCCCGCGCCCCGGCGGCGCGGTCACCGGGCCGATCGAGGACAGGAGCGACCCCATGGCCGAGAAGTACTTCACCGTGTTCGGCATGAGCTGCGGCCACTGCGCCACGAGCGTCACCGAGGCGGTCACCGGGGTGTCCGGCGTCACCGAGGTCGATGTCGACATACGGGCCGGTCTGGTGACCGTACGCGGCGAGGCGGTCGGCGATCGCGGAGGCGGTACGGCTGGAGGGCGAGGCGGAGGCGGCGGCGATCGGCGCGAAGGGGGCGGCCGAGGCCGAGGCGATGCGGCAGAAGGCCGACGCGTTCGGACGGTACGGCGACGCGGCGGTGCTGCAGATGCTCGTCGAGGTGCTGCCGCAGGTCGTCGCCAAGGCGGCCGAACCGCTGGCCGCGGTGGACAAGATGACGGTGATCTCCACGGACGGTGCCGCGCGCATTCCCCGCGTGGTCGCCGAGAACGTCGCCCAGGGGATCGAACTCCTCGGTTCCACCACGGGGATCGACCTCGCGGAACTTCTGAAGGGCGTTCAGCGCGGTGGCGGCGGTGGTGCCAGGAGTGGTGACGGCAGTGGTCCGGGCGGTGGCCGGGGGGCCGAGGGGGAGCGCGCGGTGCGTGCCGGTGACAACGGCAGGGTCGAGATCGGCGAGTGACAGAATGAGTCTGAGGTAAAGGGAAATGGGTAGCGCTTTACCTATTGTGTGATTTTACCCTTTCGGATTGCGCTAGAATCCTTTACCAAGCGCTAACGCTCTGGTGAGCGCTTATTTGCTCATTCGTTCGAGTGGTGGTCGGCGGTCCAGCCGACGGCGTGTTGGGGGGCGTGACATGGGTCGAGTAATCCGCGTGCGCGTCGTGAACGCCGCTCGCGACGCCGTACCCGATACCGGCCGCGCCGCGCGTCCGAGCGAACGCCCCGCGCACTGACCCCCTCACCGCCGTAGCGGACGTCCGTCGGCCGCCCGACGCGCTCGGGCGGCCGACCCGTCCCCGCGGGGAATCCGCGCGCCCGTACGACTCCCACGGCCCCGCCCCGTCGGTGTACGGGGGCCGGGCGGGCCACCGACATCCGCGCCACCGGCCGTACGCGATCGGCGCACCCGCACCCCTGCGCCCGTATGCCTTGCACACCCATGCGCATCCGCACGCGCACCACAGGCACAGACGCCGTCACCGCACTTGTCAACGGAGGACAGACGCCCGTGCACAACACCACCGCCATGCTCATCGAACTCGGGGCGATCATCCTCGCCCTGGGGCTGCTGGGCCGCCTCGCCGGACGGGTGGGATTCTCACCCATACCCCTCTATCTGCTCGCCGGACTCGCCTTCGGCCACGGCGGCATCCTCCCGTTGCGGGCCAGCGAGGAGTTCGTCGCCACCGGTGCCGAGATCGGCGTCATCCTGCTGCTGCTCCTGCTCGGCCTGGAGTACAGCGCCTCCGAACTCGTCACCAACCTCAAGACCCAATACCCCTCCGGCGCGGTCGACTTCGTCCTCAACGCCGCCCCCGGCGCCGCGATGGCGCTGCTGCTCGGCTGGGGGCCGGTCGCCGCCGTCGCCCTGGCCGGTGTCACCTGGATCTCCTCCTCCGGCGTCATCGCCAAGGTCCTCGGCGATCTGCGCCGCCTCGGCAACCGTGAGACCCCGGTGGTGCTGAGCATCCTGGTCCTGGAGGACCTCTCCATGGCGGTCTACCTGCCGATCCTCACCGCCCTGCTCGCCGGGGTGAGTCTGGCGGGCGGCACGCTCACCCTGCTGATCGCGCTCGGCACCGTGATCACCGTCCTCTACGCGGCCCTGCGACACGGCCGGCTGATCAGCCGCGCCGTCTCCTCCGACAACGCCGAGATGCTCCTCCTCGTCGTCCTCGGTCTCACGCTCGTCGTCGCCGGAATCGCCCAGCACCTCCAGGTCTCGGCCGCCGTGGGCGCGTTCCTGGTCGGCATCGCGCTGTCCGGTGAGGTCGCCGAGGGGGCCAGCAGCATCCTGACGCCGCTGCGGGACCTGTTCGCCGCCGTCTTCTTCGTCTTCTTCGGCCTGCACACCGACCCCGCCGACATCCCGCCCGTCCTCCTGCCGGCCCTCGCGCTGGCCGCCGTCACCACCCTCACGAAGATCGCCACCGGCTACTGGGCGGCCCGGCGGGCCGGAATCTCCGTCAAGGGCCGCTGGCGGGCGGGCGGAACGCTGGTCGCGCGCGGCGAGTTCTCCATCGTCATCGCCGGGCTCGCGGTCGGCGTCGAGCCCCGCATCGGCCCCCTCGCCACGGCCTACGTCCTCATCCTGGTCGTCCTCGGCCCCCTCACCGCCCGCTGGACCGAACCCCTGGCCACCCGACTCACCCGCCGCGCCCCGGCCCCGCCCCGGGAGACAGCGCCGACCCGGCCCGAGCCGGACCCGGAGCCCACGGAGCCGGCCGTCCACGCGAACGCGTGACGGGGTGGGGACTGTGACGGGGGCGGGAGGCCGGTGACGCGGTCGACCATCGCGGAGCCCGCCGCCCCCGCCATCACCCGATCGCCCACGAACCGAACGGGGAGGACATGAACACCCAGCACAGGAACGGCGGAAGTGGCAGAAGCGGCGGAGACCGCGGAGGCGGCAACGACCCGGGCCGCCGGAACGTGGGAGGCGCGGGCGCGACCGCCCGGACGACACCGGCACCGCCCGCGCCCCGTCCGGGCGCGGATGCCAGGAGCGTGACGGGGGGTGTGAGCGGGGGTGCCCGGAGCGGCGACGGTGGTGGTGCGCGTGCGATCGGTGTGCGCGCGGTCGGTTCGGGCGCGGTGAGTTCGGGCGCGGGCACGCGGGCCGGGGTCGGTCAGGGTGCGGGCAGGTGGGAGACGGAGACGGTGGCCGGTGAAGGCGGTGTCGGCCGTGCCCGTGCCGAGCGGCGCGTGACCGGCGGTGGCACGGACGGCTCGCCCGCCGCCGACCACGCTCCGACCACCCGAAAGCCGTCCGGGGCCCGCGCGGCCGGCCCCGGTGCCACGGGCGGAGTTCCGGTCGGCGCCAGGGCGGGTGGCTCAGGCTCGGTCGGCTCCGGTGCGTTCGGCCGGGGACCGGTCGACCCCGGCGCACTCGGCCTGGCGCCGGTCGCCCGTGAGTCAGCCGGCCCCGGTGCGGTCGGCCGAGTCGCCGCCGACGCCCGTGCACCCGTCCCCGCTCCAGCCGCCCATGAGCCGACTGGGCCTCGCGCCGCCACCCCCGGCGCACGTGTCCCCGTCCCGGTCACCCCCGGCGCACCCCTCCCCGTCCCCGTCCCCGTCCCCGTCACCCCCAGCGCAGCAGCCGGCCCCTCGTCGGTCGCGCCCACCACCCCCACCCCTGCACATCCCACCCCGGCCGAGGGCTTCCTCGACGGGTTCGAGCAGGTGCTCGCGGACGCCGCGCCCACCGGTCGTCGACTGACGCGGGACGAGATCGAGTCGCGTCGGGCGCTCGGGGCGCGCGCCGCCGAGGCCGGGCACGGCTGGCGGTCGCTGGTGCGGGCGCATCTCGTGGCCGGACGGGACAACTGGCCGAGGGCGGCCGACCCGGACAGCGTCCTCGCCGTCATCGAGCAGGCCGTGGACGCGTTCGCCGACGGCTACGAGCGCGCCCAGCGGCTGGTGGTCCGCAAGGAGGAGGCCGCCCGCCGGGAGTTCATCGACGACCTCCTCCACGGCCGCGGCGACCAGGGCCAACTGGCCGCACGCTCCGAACGGTTCGGGCTGCGCCTGTCCCGCGCGCACGCGGTCGCCGTGGCCGAGGGCCCGGAGAAGTACGACGAGACCGACCCCGTACCCCGGCAGGTGGCCGGCGAACTCTTCGCCCGCTTCGAGAACCGCCGCATCCTGTTCACCACCAGGACGGCCGCATGGTGTGCGTCGCCCCCGGCGACCAGGACGACGTCCTCACCCACTTCGCCAAACACTCCTACGCCGCCACCGGCCGCGCCCAGGTCGCCATCGGCCGCTCCCGGCCCGGCACGGTCGGCATCGGCCACAGCTACGAGGAGGCCCTCAACGCCCTGGACGTGGCCCAGCGCATGGGCTTCGACGAACCACTGCTGCGCGCCGCCGACCTGCTGGTCTTCCCCGTACTGGCCCGGGACCGGCAGGCACTCGTCGACCTGGTGAGCAGCACGCTCGGCCCACTGGAGCAGGCACGCGGCGGGGCACAGCCCCTGCTCGACACCCTCACCGCGTACTTCGACACGGGCTGTGTGGCCGCCTCGACCGCCCGGCGGCTCTCCCTCAGCGTGCGCGCCCTCACCTACCGCCTGGCCCGCGTCCACACCCTCACCGGTGTCGACCCGGCCGACCCCACCGACCGCTACACCCTCCAGACCGCGGTCCTCGGCGCCCGCCTCCTCGACTGGCCCACGAGACCCCTGAGTTCCACGGAGACGACTCCCTGACGGCCCCGGGCCCCGGCCTCGCCCCGGCCCGGGTGGCGGCGCCGTGGTCGTTGGGGTTCGGCCATTCCGAGCCACTGGCCGGTGGGGGTCTGGCGTCGGGTGAGGAGCCCGAGCATCGTGGACCCCTAGGGCTTCGAGTGGCGGCACACACATGACCGGTGGGCCTCGGTGAGCAAGAGCCTTGGGGGACAGGTGGAGTTCCGGGTGCTGGGGCCGGTCGAGGTCTGGCTCCACGGGCAGCGGCTGCCGCCGTTCCCGCGCAAGCCGACCGCGCTGCTCACCGCCGGGCTGATGGAGGCGGGAAAGCTGGTGTCGGTCGACCGGCTGGTCGACGCCGTGTGGGGGGACCGGCCACCGGCGTCGGCGGCCAAGCTGGTGCAGGGGTACGTCCTCCGGCTGAGACAGGTGCTCCACGGCAAGGACACCCGCGAAGTGATCACGACCCGGCCCCGTGGCTATGTGTTCGAGCCCGAGGAGGGACAGCTGGACCTTCAGCTGTTCCAGGCGCTGCTGGAACGCGCGCACAGGGCGGCGGCACGGGGCGAACACGGCGGCGCGGCCGACCTCTTCGAGAAGGCGCTGGGGCTCTGGCGCGGCCCCGCGCTGGGCGCTCCCACGACCCCGCTGCTGCGGGCCGAGGCGACACGGCTGGAGGAGATCCGGCTGGCCACCGTGGAGCGCCTGCTCGACGCGCGCCTGGACCTGGGCGGCGGAGCGGAACTGATCGGCGACCTCACCGGGCTGGTGGCCGAACATCCGCTGAGGGAACGATTGCGGGTGCAGCTCATCACCGCCCTGGACCGCTGCGGACGCCGGGCGGACGCCCTGGCCGCGTACCGCGACGGCCGCCGTCGGCTGCACACCGAGCTGGGCATCGAACCCGGCCCGGAACTCCGGGAAGTGAACGCCCGCCTGCTGGTGCCCGACCGGCCGGGCCGGCCCGGCCGGGGCGGAGCCGCCGGGGAGGAGCGCGCACGGTGGGAGGTGCGCCGGCCCGCGCCGCGCGCGGCGCCGGCGCCCGTGCAGCTGCCCGCCGCGCCGAAGTGGCTGACCGGCCGCGAGACGGAGACGGCCCGCCTGGAGGGCGCGCTGCGAGACGGCGGGGAGCACAGCCGGATCTGCGTCGTGCACGGCATGGCGGGCGTGGGCAAGACCGCGCTGACGCTGTATGTCGCGCACCGGGTCGCGACGGCCTTCCCGGACGGACAGCTCCATGCCGTACTGGGCGGCGGGGACCCGACCCGGCCGGCCGACCCCGCCGAGATCCTCGCGGGTTTCCTGCGCGCGCTGGGCATCGGACCGGGCCAGATCCCCTCGTCGCTGCCCGAACGGGCCGCCGCGTTCCGTACGGTGCTGGCCGGTCTGAAGGCGCTCGTGGTGCTCGACGACGCCGCCGGTGAGGAGCAGGTGCGGTCCCTGCTGCCGGGCGCGAGCAGCAGGAGCGCCGTGCTGATCAGCAGCCGCAAGGCCCTGCACGGCCTGGACTCGGTCGAGCGGGTGGGCCTGGAGGTACTCGACCCCGCCCACGCCGTGCGGCTTCTGGCGCGGCTCGCGGGCTCCGACAGGACGACGGCGGAGCCCGAGGCGGCGGCCGAGATCGCCCAGCTGTCCGGAGGGCTCCCGCTGGCGCTGCGGATCGCGGGATCCCGGCTCCGGACCCGCAGCGCCTGGCCGCTCGGCGCCCTGGCCGAACGGCTCCGCGACGAACACGCCCGGCTGGACGAGATGGCCTCCGGCGACCTGGACGTACGCGCGGGGATCGAGGTCAGCTACCGCGCGCTGCCGGAGCCGGAACGCCTGGTCTTCCGCAGGCTCGGCATGCTCGAATCACCCGATCTCGCGCCCTGGGTGGCCGCACCGCTCGCCGACATCGACATGTCCGACGCGGAGCGCCTGGTCGACCGGCTCGCCGACGCCCATCTGCTGGAGCCGCTGGGCGCCGACCACACGGGCCGCGTACGGTACCGCTTCCACGACCTGGTCCGGCTGTACGCCAGGGAACGGGCCGACCTGGAGGACACCCGGCGGGACCGCTCCTCGGCACTGTCCCGGCTGCTGCGTACCTGGCTGGCGCTCAGCCGCCGGGCCGGGGACCTCGAACCCACCGGGCTGGCACACCTCGTACCCCGGCGGGCCGCCGGGGAGGCCGACACGGCACTCGGCGAACGGCTGCTGGCCGATCCGCGCGCGTGGCTCCAGGCCGAGCACGGTTCGCTGGTGGCCGGGGTGGTGCTGGCCGCGCGCCTCGATCTCCTCGAGGAGGCGTGCGACCTGGCCTCGGTGCTCGTCCAGGCGTCGTTCCGGGTGAACAACCAGTTCGACGAGTGGCAGCGCACGCACGACGCCGCCCTCGCCGCCGTCCGCCGGGCGGCGAACCCGCGCGGCGAGGCCGTACTGCTCACCGGCCTCGGGCAACTCCGCTACGAGCAGGACCGGTTCGACGAGGCCGACCGCTACTTCCGCGAGGCGCTGGCCGGGTTCGTACGGCTGGGCGACATCGGCGGGCAGGCCACGGCTCTGGCGGGGATCGCCGTCGTCGGCAAGGAGCGGGGCAACTTCACCGAGGCGACGGCCTGTCTGGAACAGGCCCTGTCCGCCTTCGAGGCACTCGGGGACGCCGCGGGGGCGGCCGGCGCACTCTACGACCTCGGGGCGATCCTGCGGGAGAAGGGCAACTCCGAGGAGGCGACGGCCCAGCTGCGGAAGGCACTCGCGATCCACCGGTCGATCGGCAGCCGGCGCGGTGAGGGGCTGGTCCTGCGCGCGATCGGCCTGGTGCACCGCGCGGACGGCGACCTGGCGCGCGCCGAGGAACAGTGCGCGCGCGCCCTCGACCTGCTGCGCTCGGTCGGTGACCGGCTGATGGAGGCTTACGCCGTACAGGCGTTGGCCAAGGTCCGCTTCCGGCTGCGGCCCGACGACACGGAACTGCCCGCGCTGCTCGGCGCGCTACGGGTGTGCCGGGAACTGGACGACGTGTTCGGTGAGGCACTGCTGCTGCGCACCCTCGGCGAACTGCACCTCGCCCAGGGGCGGGTGGACCACGCGTCGGCCTGTCTCCGGCAGGCGCTGGACCTCTGGACACGGCTGAGGCATCCGCTGTTCCGCGCCCGCACCCTGCGTGACCTGTCCCGGCTCCACGAACTCCTCGGCGACCGGCCCGGCGCCCGCGCGCTGCGCCAGGAGGCGCTGCTGACGTTCCGTCGCTACGGCACCCGGGAGTACGCCGAACTGCGGGCCGTCGAGGAGACGGACCCGAGCGCGGTGCCCGGCAGATGAGCTGAACCAGGACTGAACCGGCACTGCGCTCGGGCTGTACCACCGTCTCCCACAGTGAGAGGGCAACGAGGAAACGAAGGAACAGGACCCGAACAAGGAACAAGGGGGAAGAACCGATGCGCAAGCGCACCGTCGCGGCTCTGTCCGCGTCCACCGCCCTGGCTGTCGTGGCCATCGCGGCACCCAACGCCTCCGCCGAACCGAACCCGCCCGGCTGCGACCGGGGAGCCTTCTGTATCTACTCCGGCCCGGACCAGACCGGTTCGCTGCTCGTGGAGCGCCAGGGCAACTGGTCCGGCAGCGTCAGCGGCCGGTCCGTCTTCAACAACGGCACGAGCTTCCCCGGCGGCGACCACATCCAGCTCACCTGGACCTACAACGGGGGCACGTACAGCGACTGCCTGCACTACAACCCGGGCCCCGGCGACTACAAGTGGAACTTCGTGGCCGGGGTCGTGTTCAAGCAGGCCACCTGGCGTGGTGAGTGCTGATCCCCGCCTCCCGCACACGGCCGCCGCGGACTCCCGCGGCGGCCGTTCCCGTGTCGTGGACGAGCCGGCCCCGGCCCGGTGCCGGCCGTACGGCGTCGTGGGGAGCCCCGTGGGCCCGAGCGCCGAGACGGATGTCACACCGGCTGCCTGTCACGTATCGCCGGGCGCCCCGGTCCGTATGGGGGAATCCGCCACCATGACACGGAGCTCACCGTGGAATCGCTTCGCCACCACTACGGCAACCCACTCGCGGGGCAGGGCGGCAGCACCGGCACGCGCGCGATGATCGGCCGGGACGAGGAACTGCGCACCCTCCGCCGGGTGTTGGCGGACGCGACGGCCGGGCACGGCGGCGCGCTGCTGGTCCACGGCACTGCGGGCGTCGGCAAGTCGGCCCTGCTGCGCACGATCGGCGCCGAAGCCGAAGGCAGCGGCTTCCGGGTGCTGAGCGCGTCCGGCGTGGAGTCCGAGCTGTGGCTGCCGTTCGCCGCACTCCAACTGCTGCTGCAACCGGCCGCCGACGGTATCGAGAACCTGCCGGACCCCCACCGGCTGACGCTGAGCGACGCGTTGAGCGCCACGGAGACCGAGCCCCAGCTGTTCCGGGTCGGCATGGCCGTACTCGAACTGCTCGCCGACGCGGCCGACCGGCAGCCGCTTCTGCTGCTCGTCGACGATGTGCAGTGGGCCGATTCCTCCAGCCGGGACGTGCTCAGGTTCGTCGCCCGGCGCCCCCGCGACCTTCCGATAGCGATCATCGTCGCCTCCCGGATCCACTACCCCGAGTCGAACAGCCTGAGCGCGTACCCGGACCTCCTTCTGGAACCGCTCGGCCGGACGGCCGCCGCCGAACTGCTCGACCTCGGCGCCCCCGGACTGCCGGCGCCGGTACGGGCACTCGTCCTGGAGCGCGCGGCGGGCAACCCCCTGGCCCTCGTCGAGCTGCCCAAGGCGGTGAAGGGCCTGCCCATGGAGCCGGACGATCTGCCGCTGCCGCAGCGGCTGGAGGAGGCGTTCGCCGCGCGCACCGACACGGTGAGCAGGCAGTGCCGTACGTTCCTCCTGGCTCTGGCCGCCGAGCCGAACGCCCCGCTGGACCGGCTGCTGAGGGCGTCGAGTCGCCTCTCCGGCTCGACGGCTTCCGTGGACACCTTGCAGGAGGCGGTCGACGCGGGCCTGGTGACCCTGATCGGCCGAACCCTCGAATTCCGGCATCCGCTGATGCGCTCGGCGATCCACACCCGCGCCACCGTGGCCGATCGCCTGGGCGTGCACCGGGCCCTCGCGGAGGTGATGGACGACATGCCCGAGCGTCAGCTCGTTCATCCGGCCGCCGCCACGCTCGGCCCGGACGAGGAACTGGCCGCCCGGCTGGAGCGTTTCGCCGATGTGTCGCAGGCCCGGGGCAAGGTGGCCGCCGCCGTCCCGGCCCTGCGCCGGGCGGCCGATCTCGTCCACGACACACAGCGCAGGACCGGCATCCTGATCCGGGCGGTGGAGCTGGCCAGCGAGATCAACGACCGCGTCCACACCCAGCTGCTGCTGGACCGCGCCGACCCGCGCGAGCTGGGCCCCCTGGAGCGGGCCCGCCTCATGGTCGTGTCCGACAAGGCCGCGTTCGACCCGGGCGAACCGCATCGACGTATCCGGGAGATGGTCACCACGGCGGCCGGGGCGTTCGACGCGGGAGGCGCGGACACCGCCGAGAGCCTGCTGTGGTGGGCGGCCGCACGATGCTTCTTCCAGGACGGCGACGCGACCGTGCGCGCCGAGACCGCGGCCGAACTGGCTCGTTGGAACCCCGATCCGGACGACCCGCATGTGCTGACGGTACGGGCGTACACCGAACCGTACCGACAGGGTGCCGAGGTGCTCGCCCGGCTCGACGCCATCGAACCGGACGCCAGGGACGGCCGGATCCTGCACTTCCTCGGCAGCGGCGCGATGGTCCTGGGCGACACCGGCCGCGCCGTCCGCCACCTGTCGGCGGCGGCCGGTGTGCGGCGGTCGCAGGGCAGGCTCGGACTGCTGGCACGCTCACTGGCCGGCAGCTGGCCACGGGCCTACCTCGGTCAGCTCGACCGGGCTCGCGAGGAGTCCGGCGAAGGGCTCGCCCTGGCCGAGGAGACCGGGGAACGGATCGTCTGGCTGGGCCTGAAGGCGACCGGGGGACTGGTGGCGGCGCTGCGCGGCGAGACCGAGGCCGCGGCGCGCACGATCCGCGAACTGCGCGCCCACCCGCTGTTCCCCGGCATGCCGTTCGCCACGGTGATGGCACAACAGGTCGACGGCCTGCTCGCCCTCTTCGACGGCCGCACGACCGAGGCGTACGACCTTCTCGCGCGCGCGTTCGATCCGGCCGACCCGCACTACCACTCGGTGAGCCGCTGGCTGCTCGCACCGGACCTGGCGGACGCCGCGGTGGCCGCCGACGCCGTCCCGGAGGCCCGGGAGCTGTTCGCGGAACTTCCGGCACTGGCCCGCCGACTGCCCTCGGAGATGATGGTGGTCGCGCACGCCTACACCGACGCCGTACTGGCCCCGGACGACACGGCGGAGGAGCGCTACGCCGCCGCACTCGCCGCGCTGCCCGTCGGCTGGACGCTGTCGCGGGCCCGGCTGCGGCTGCACCACGGCCGCCGGCTGCGCCGTCGGCGCCGCAACGTGGACGCCCGGAACCCGTTGCGCGCGGCCCGCGACGCGTTCGACCAGATCGGCGCCCAGCCCTGGGCCGAGCCGGCCCGCGAACAACTGCGTGCCGCCGGTGGGTCGAGCCGGCGGCGGCACGCGAACACCGCCGAGCAGTTGTCGGCCCAGGAGATGCAGATAGCCGTACTGGCGTCACAGGGGCTGAGCAACCGGGAGATCGGCAGGCGCCTGTTCATCTCGCACCGCACCGTCGGAGCACACCTGTACCGGATCTATCCACGCCTGGGCATCACCAGCCGGGGCAAGCTCGCCGCCGGGCGCGGCGACCTCGCCCTGTCCGTGAACGGCCCCGATGAGGCGAGTGCACTTCATGCGTCCAGTTGCGAGAACCCTTTCAAGTCCATTTCGTGGTGGTCGGGTTGGGCCTTTTCCTGTACGGCTTCATTGAGGAGGACGGCGAGCCGGCGCGCAAGGAACACAACCTGGAATGGGTCTGCGGCCCCGACTCCGGCGGCTCGACGACCAAGCAGCGCTGCCAGACCTGGGGCCCGGCCAACTACACTTGGTCCAACGGCGTAGAGAACACCGGCATCACGATCTCGCTGGTCGGCGTGGGGCTCCTCGTCGCGTCCGATCGGCGCGAGCCGCAGGCGCCCGCTGCCTCGACGTACGCCAACCAGCCGCAGTACACGCCCCCGCAGGGCTACTACGGGATCAGGTGGCGTGCTTTGCAAGCGCACCGCGACCGAGCCCTGGCCCAGGCCCGGGCATTCGTCGAACGCGGGATGGCACGGCTCAAGACCCGGCGCAGCTTCCGAAGATCACGAAGCAGTCCGAATCGAATGACGTCAATCGCCAAGGCCCTCCTCGCCCTGGAGTAGTACCGCTGAAAAAGCTCCGTGACCGATACAAGGCCAGGCACAAGGTCGAGTGCCGGATCGGGCTCCTTGCAGAGGTCCGGGGCGTCGCGACGCGTTACGAGAACTTGTCGTCCGCTACGAAGCCAACGTCCAACTCGCCTTGATACGCCAGGCACTGTGAATTTCAGACAAAACCCAGGCCTCGTCCGTAGGCTGCACTACAGTTGGTCGACTATGCCTGATCTCCTGGGAATCAACCATCTGACGCTTTCCACGACCGACCTCGACCGGCTCGTGACGTACTACACGGAGTTACTCGGAGCGGTGCTCGCATTCGAGCGCGCTGCAACCCCTTCTGATCCTCGAATTGCAATCATCGATGTCGGCGGGGACGACCACCTGATGATCGTCGAAACCGCTACCACCCCCACCGCTGATCTCGACCCCCTGAGGCGGGCGGGATGGGAATTGCGCGTGGGAACATATAAGCAACTGTGTGAGGTTCGCGAACAGATCCTGGATGCCGGGTGGCCGGTCGGGCAGATCGAGACGCTGCCCACGCAGTGGACGATGACAGCTGGTGATCCCGATGGACGCCCCGTGGACGTTCGGGCACATCGCTCCCGCACCGAAACGCCGCCACCAACCACCGGCTAACCTCGATCGTTCGCACGCCCAGCAGACTCGGAGGTCTTCGTGATGTAGCTGATCTTGAGTCGTAAGCTCGTTGTCGCCTGCCGGTGGGAGTCCGGTCCGGGTAGCTGCCAGGAGGCCCGGTAGCAGACTGGCGGCGTCGGGAGGAAACGCCCGGCGTCGAAGCCCAGTGTCGAAAGCCCTGCAAGGGGGAGCAAAGCAGCGGTCCGTAGCATCACGCGAAGTCTGCGGCGTCGTTAGTACTGCAACCGCATCTGGCGTGACGGATGGTCGGCGGTCTCGTTGGTATGACTGTGTGCTGATGCGCTGACGGTTGAGCAGGTCGAGTCGTGGTCCGAGGGGGTGGCCGGGCTCCATGCCCGGTTCGCCCACCGTTTCGGCAGGTCGGAGCCCCGCGAGCGGGCGCTGGACTACCTGAACGGACTCGTCGCGCCGCTGGAGAAGAAGAACGGGTGGACGCTGTCCGAGCAGGTCGGGCAGCTCCGCCCGGACGGCGTCCAGCGCCTGCTCAACCACTCCGACTGGGACGAGAACGCGGTCCGCGACGATGTGCGCGACTTCGTCGTGGAGACCATCGGAGCCAAGAACGCGGTCCTGATCTGCGACGACACCGGTTTCCTGAAGAAGGGCACCAAGTCCGCCGGAGTCCAGCGGCAGTACACAGGTACCGCCGGCCGCACGGAGAACTGCCAGATCGGGACCTTCCTGGCCTACGCCTCCGCCAGGGGGCGGGCATTGATCGACCGTGAGCTCTACATCCCCGTTTCCTGGACGGATGACCGTGAGCGCTGCCGCGCAGCCGGGATCGACGACGAGATCCCCTTCGCGACCAAGAATGAGCACTGCAAGTGGATGCTG
The DNA here is from genome assembly GCF_009184865.1 of Streptomyces phaeolivaceus. Classification (NCBI taxonomy): domain Bacteria; kingdom Bacillati; phylum Actinomycetota; class Actinomycetes; order Kitasatosporales; family Streptomycetaceae; genus Streptomyces; species Streptomyces phaeolivaceus. The sequence continues at coordinate 8,129,433 of NZ_CP045096.1, forward strand.
CAACGTGCCGTCGACGCAGGCATCCCGTTCGCGTGGGTCACCGCTGACGAGGCATACGGGCAGGTCAAGCACCTGCGGGTATGGCTGGAGGAACGCAGGATCGCGCACGTACTGGCCACCAAGGTCAACGACACCGTGACCACGGCGGACGGCGGCGACGCCAGGGTGGACCAGTTGGTCGCCGCCCTGCCCAGGCAAGCGTGGAAGCGGGTTTCCGGGGGCCAGGGCGCGCACGGCGAACGGATCTACGACTGGGCCCGCGTCGCCATCCGCCCGTACTGGGAGAACGGCTTCGGGCACTGGGTTCTGGCCCGCCGCAGCATCAGCGACCCCACCGAGATCGCCTACTACGTCTGCTACGGATCGGTGGCCTCCCGGCTGAAAGACCTGGTCAAGGTAGCCGCCGCGAGGTGGGCGGTGGAGGAGTGCTTCCAGACCGCCAAGGGCGAGTGCGGCCTGGACCACTACCAGGTGAGGCTCTACCGGGCCTGGTACCGCCACATCACCCTGGCCATGGCCGCCCTCGCCTACCTGACCGCCGTCCGCGCCGCAGAAGCCGCAAAAGGGGCGGAGCGGACGACGAGCAAGACCTCATACCCCTCAGCGTCCCGGAGATCCGCCGACTGATCGGCCACATCATCGTCACGCCCCGCCACCACAGCAACGACCATCATCTGCACTGGTCACGCTTCCGACGACGCAGCCAGGCCCGTGCCCGCCGCTCCCACTACAAACGCCGAGGCCACAACCCGCAGATGCGGTTGCAGTACTAGCGGCCCGCCCTTTTGAGGCGGGGACAGGGAGTGCCGAGCCCCCGAAATCAGGGCGAAGGCCATGGAAGCGGCGAAGATCCTGGAGATGCAGCCGTGAGGGACTCCCCGGCGTATGGGGCATGGAACGTTGCGACGGTGACAGCGGGAACTGGGGAGGCCCTCCCCGGCCCGGCGGCCTGCGGACAGGTGCTGCCGGAAGCTGCGCGTCCTATAGCCGGGTGATCCCCGGGAAGTGGGCGCGAGCCGGGTGGGCGTCGGCCAGACGCGGTCGGCGTGACGCGACCGACATCGGACGTTGCGAGGCTGCTTCGGGGGCAACCCTCCGTGAAGGCTGACAGGTACTCAGGTACCGCTGACGTGCCGTCAGCCATTCAAGATCATCTTGCACGTGTGTTGCACAAGGTGTTGAAAAACAACAGTGATCACTGGAGGGTCGTGAAGATGAGTATCCACAGGTCAGCAGGCATTTCGAGGTGCCGTGCCCCTTGCCTCCAAGGGGCACGGCACCTCGCCGATCAGATGTCCCGGAAGGGACGCGCCAGCGCTGTGACCTGCACCGATGGGCCGTCACGGCGCGCTGACCAGCAAGAATGGCCTTTCGGCTGTTTCACGCTCGTGCCCGTCAATGCAGCTGGAAGTCCCAGAAGAGTCCCAGAGAGCTCTCACCGCTGACGGACGCCTTTCCGGCTTGATTCAGGGTGACGTGGCGCGGTGTGAGCTGGATCGTGTGCATCGGTGGTCCGCCCTGATCGGCCAGCAGCACGGGCTCCTTGAACGCCCCGTTGTCGACGAAGGCCAGAGAACCAGGATGCCGAGCGACCGGCGCTCGGCCGAAGCGCGTCACGTCCCGGTGAGTCCGAGGCGGCGGGACAGTTCGTCCACCGCGGCGCGCTGTGGCGAGGCCGGGCTCGTGCGCATGGTCCCGCGATGTGAGCTCGGTCCGATCTCGGCGCGCGAGTGTGTTCGATAAGAGTCACTGCTGGCCATCGCAAAGTGACGAAAGTGCTTCCGGAATGTTCCGAGTCGACATACCCTGCGGAGATTACCGCACGTCAGACCGCAACGGCCTGAAGCGCGGCGGAGGTGTCATGGGTGGGGACCCGTATGTATCAGCAACGGTTGACGAATGTGGGGGGCCGGAGGCGTCATCGATGCCTGGCGACAGAGCGCAGGTGCCTGATCCCTACGGTGACCGGGCCCTGCTGACCTCTGCCATGACGAACGGCTACGACGCCGTACCCGACGAAGAACGGGATCGGTTACAGCGCTATCTCGAAGCGGTTGTCGCGGCCCGCCCGGCGCCCGTGCACACCACCGTCGCCTTCAACGCGGTGTACTTCGGGTACAACCTCGGCGGCGACGGCTACGGCGGCAGCCCACTCCGCCTCGACGACTTCCCTGTGATCACCTTCGGCGAGTGCGTCCCTGTGCTCCCCGTCGGTGCAATGGTGTGTGTCGCCACCGGGTCGGACCCGTTGTACGCCGAGATCGTCTACCGGGAGGGTGCCCACCCAGAGGTGGGTGCCCTTGGTGACATACCAGCCTGGGTGTCGGGGGCGCCCGCAGGCGCCGACGGCCCGGGGCGGCCGGGAGACGTCGCCGCGCCACGGCGAAGAGAGCTCCTGGTCCCGGATCTCCATGCCTTCGGCCCGGCTCTGAGCCTGTCATCGGCTCAGCTCCACCGCTTACGCACGCGCCGACGCTGGATCAACGAGGACGGACATGTCGTCGTCGACGTCCGTTATCCGTCTCCGGAGGCGGCCCGGCGCGACGACCTGACGGCCTATGCGGACCATCTCCTGACGACGGCACGGGAGCAGTTGCTCAGCCCCTTCGTCCCCGTGTCCCTCGCCGCACTGGTGGGCGGCACGCACGACGACGACCTGCGGGCAGGGTTGCTCGGTCTCCTCGACACGGTGCGGGGTGTGCTCAACTCCAGTGCCGCCTTGCGTACATGGGGTGACTACGCCATGACCCGGACCTCCCTCGCAGACTGCTGGCGGGACACCGGACCGCTGGGTGGCGATGACCTCAGGTCGCTCGCCGCGGCGGTCGAACGCGCGGCCACCCCGGGGAGACGGCGCTACGGTCTCACCATGCCGGTCACCGTGTACACGGCGGTCGGACCGCGGCTTCGCGGGTTCCCGGGCGCGGCGGAACTGCTCAGGGGAGTGGGGTACGCCGCAGCGGTGTGCCGGGCGAACGTGGCGCTCACCGACGTCGTCCAAGGGGACAGTGACCACGGCCTGTTCGAGAACGGCTCCCGGATCACGCTCGACGACGCCTTCGAGGGTGGAGGCGTGTGGCGGTCCCATCATCCCGGTGACGCAGAAGCGCCCGGAGATCCCCTGGCCCCGGCCGGACGCGGCTGGACGTCCACGTTGCCGGCACCAGCGGAGCCGGAGTCGGCAACAGAGTTGGACCCGGTCGATCTGGCCCTGGCCGACGACGCCTCTCTCGGCACCGGCGAACTCCTGCGGAGCGATGCGCAGGAGATCGTTTGGCGGGCACCCCTGAGGCTGGCCCAGCTCATCGACGGCTGGTTCCCTCTGCACCCGTACATCGTCGAGGAACTCCGCAGGTCTCACGGTGCGTGCCCAACGGTTCGGCTCGAACTCGACCACGCCGGCGAGTTATTGGACGAGAAGGAAGCGGTGCAGGACGTCGTCACCGCCGAACTCGGGCACGACTCTGGCCGGTTGACCGGGATCGCCTGGCCCCGCGACTTCTTCCCCGGCCTCATGCTTGAGCTGCGCTGCCTCCGCGGCGGTTCGGTGATTCGCCTGGCCACGACGCGGCTCAAGGAACGGGTGCAGGTCGGCGACCGTGAGACCGGGCACTGTTACGACCCTCGTGTGCTTACCAGGGAGGACGCCCCGGGAAGTGACCGCCACGGTGACAGCGCGGTCGGGCTCGGTCCCCGGCAGCTGGTGCTACGCACCGTGCGCCGTTGCGGTCTGCTCACCCTCGACGGCCATGCCCTGATGGACCGTTCAGTCCTGCCGAGCGCGGTCTACGGGCGTCGACCGACCCGGTCACAGGTCACCGCCCTGGAATTGGCCGTCGCGGAACTACTCGCGGAACGGCTCCTGGAACCCGCCCTCGGCAGCCGAGACGCCTGGGACCAGCCGCATTTCCCGCCGCACGACGGAGAGCGGACCATTCCTCTCATCGGCTACCGCCCCGCCCGGCCGCGGGTGATACGTCCTTGGGGCGGCATCGAACCGGGTAGTGATGGGCTGCAAGCCGTCCAGTTCGTCCCCGGTCATCTGCGCCGCCTGCGGCCGGGTTGCTCGCCCAGCGACGTTCAGCGCGTGGCCTTTCGGGAGTACTGCCGCAGGCTCGGCAAGGCGGACGGCTGGGAACTGCCCTACGGATACACGTTCGTCACCGAGCACACGCGCGGTCGCTGATCCGTCACGGCACTTTCGTGTTCATGGGTCCGGCGCCAGCCCCTCCCTTCTTCTTGGTGCCCACAGAAACGGAGTACGCGTACATGCAGGACCGCTACCGCGTCGTCACGGGGCCGCCGTGGTCCCCGTCAAGCGTCTCGGCCCAGGACCTCGAAAGCCTGGCCGCCGCGCTCAACGCTTTGGAGCACCCGGCCGTCGCCGCCCTGAACGACCTAACGGTCGACATGGTGGAACTGGCCTTCAACTCCCTGCGGCCAAAGGACCGGCAGGAGCTGCTCGGTAGCCTGGGCATCCGTATGGCGGCCCCTCGACGGGTGAGCAGTGCCCTGTGCCGGGATGTTCTCGCGAGGTTGCGGCGTGAGGCGCTGCAGCACACCTGCACATGCGGGATGAAGAGACTTACGGTCAGCGTGATGAACCAGGTCGAGAGGCACGTCTTTACGCAGGACGGCGAGACGGTTCCCGACCCCGTTACTCGGTGGGGCGCGACGCTCGTCCGGGCCACGGTGTTCGCGTGGTGCAATGCCTCCGTCACCGACGCCCACATCCTTGCCTGGGCGGCGGACCAAGACTGGTTCGTAGCGACGGCCGACGACATGGAGACGGCTCAGCTCGCCGCTGTCGGTGCCGCGGCGTGCTCCATCGTGGAGGCGAACCCGGACTTCGCCCCCGGAGCGGTGGAAGACGACAAGTCGCCGCTCGCGGGCGACGGAAAGCCTGTGCGTGCTGCCGTCGCCGACCGGCCGGGCACGAATACCCCCGCCCCCGAGACCGTGGTACCCGACCCCGACACCTCCTACGAGATGACCGCTACGGCTTCCGACAGTGCCCGAACCGACAAGGGGACGGATCCGGAGGCGACCTGCCGACAGCTGGAGTCGGCCCTCGCGCAAGCCCGGCAAGCCGCGGAGAAGGTGACCAGCGCGGTCGCGGAGGGCTGCCCTCCGCAGGACGAGGACCTGGCTCCGCTGGCCGCGCTGGGTGCCGTCTTCGACAGCGTCGACGCGGTGCTCCGCGCCGCGGGGATCGAGGGGGTGCCCAGCCGCCTTGAGGACTTGACGCGCGCCGCACGCGCGCACCGTGCGGCGCAAGAACGTGAGCACCAGGCACGGGAGTCGCTGCGGGAGCTGCTGGATGTCGCCTCCCGTCCAAACAGCTCCGCCACTGCCGGCATCGCCGTCGAGGCCGTGCGCGGCGTGGCCCGCCGCCTGCTGGACACACCGGTGTGGGAGGAGCAGCAACGAGAGGAGAGCGCCGCGCTGGCCGCCTTGGCCCGGCTCATCAGGCTGGGGCGGCAGGCGGATGCCGCGGCGGAGATCCTGGCTCTGCAGGAGCAAGTCGTGCGGGTACTGCCCACGTGTGCCATGGCCGTGGTCATGGCCCCTGAACTGACGTTGGCCCAGCCGGAGGACGCTGGCCGCGAACCCGCTGGGGCCGAGGCGGACGGCATCGCCGAGCCTGCCGCTGCCGAGACGACCGTGGAGTACGGGGTCTTACAACCAGCCGACCGGACAGAGGAGGCCGCGCCTCACCCTGCCTCCGAACCGGAAGTCGCCGAGCCCGCGCTGACGACGGTCCCCGAGCCGGTCCGCGCCACCGACGCACAGGCCGCGGCCCCTGCCGACAGCGCCCCGGCACCCCGCACGGGCCCGGACGTGCCTGTCCAGGTGCCCGCCGCACCCACGATCCGTCCCACCGAGGACGCACCCGTCCGAGAATCAGTCCCGTCGGCAGGTAACGACATCGACGAGGCCGCAGCCGAGCGGGCCTTGGCACAGTTGGTCGTTGACCGGCGCTTCGGACTTGCCCACCATCTGGCGAGGGCTGCAGGCCACTCCGAGCCCCAGGTGTCGGCGTTCCGCCTGGCAGGTGCTGCCGCGCTGCTCACCTCCGGTGACAGCCAGGGCGCCCGCCTGACGGCGGACCTGCTCCGGGAGTACGGCGGATACGTGGGCCGGGACACCGAGGTCAGCGAACTCCTGCTGCTACCTGCCTTGTTGCGTACTGCACTGATCACGGGCGACCACTCCGCAGGCGCTCAGCTCAAGGCGCTGGTGCCCCGGCTCCCGGACCGGCTCGGGGAGGCGGCGACCAACGTCGCCGACCGTGCTCTCAGCGGTGCCCTGATGATCGCTTCCCCGCTGGTTGCCGACGCCTCCGAAAGCGAGATCCGGTTGCGGGAGTTGCGCGAGCAGAGCCGTGCTCTGCTCGCGCCGCAGAGGCTGCGGTTCGCGCGGGCGACGGAGATCGCCAAGCGCTGGCTGACCCCCGACGACGGGATGCTCGGATCGCTGCTCATGACCGTCGTCGGCGACAACCGCGACGCGATGCAGCAGGTGCGCGAGCAGGCCGAGCGGCTGTCGAAACTGGCCGAGGTCAACAGCGAGATCGACCGCATGGACCGCAAGCATCGCTCGTCCAGCGGCAAGCCGCTGCAAGGCTCCGGGCGGCAGGATCTGGTGCATCTCGTGGAGCGAGCCGTCGGCCTCGTCAAGGAGTGGTGCCTGGCGGTCGACGGCACCCGCCGCGGGGACCGTTCCGACGGCAACCGTGCGGCCAAGGAGATCTCCTCCCTGCGCCAGTCTCTGCTGGACGGCAGGGAGGCCGCGCTGGGCGATCTGGAGCAGCTGGCCCAGCGCTCGGACGCCGTCTCGTCCGCGATGGCCTGGGCGGCACGCGCTTCGATGGAGGGCCTGTTCGCTCTGCTGGCCGGTGACACCGTGACCACGCGTCCCGGCGGTCCGGTCGACCCGGAACTCGTGCTGAACGCGGAACTGCTGAAGGTGTGCGACGCCCCTGACGAGCGGCCGTCGCTCGACGAGCTTCTCATCGCGGTCGACCGGAGCTGGCGGGACGCCTTCGACGAGCGGCTCTCCCACGATGCCTTCACCGCGGCCCGTACCATCGTCGAACTGGCCGGACGAGGGCTGCTTCCCGCCCGAACTGGGGAGTTCGTCCCGCCCACGGACACTGAGATCGACGAACGGGAGGCCGTTCGGCGCAAGCAGCTGCGCAAGGCACACGGCGAACTCGTCGCCGAGCTGCACCGTGCGCAGGCGGATGGTGCAGTGACCGAGGACCAGGACCTGGGTCTTCAGGAGCTGCTGGCCGACGCCCATGACCGCCTCGAAGGCCCCGACCGGCACGACTTGCTGAATGTGCGTCGGGCGCTCGACACGGTACGGAGTGACCTGCCCGCATTCCGGCAGCAGGCGGCCGACCGCATCCGCGCCCGGCTCGACGCCCTGGACCCCACGGCGGAGGAGCGGACCCAGGTCCTGCGGCGCCTGGAGACGAACGACCTGGCCACCGCCGCCGACCTCGTCTACTTCCTGGAGATCGGCGAGCCCGTCCCGGAGATCGAAGGAGGCGAGTCCCACCTGCCCGACTTCTTCCCAGCCGTGCCCGACGGCCTGCCGGGAGGCATCGGCCACGACCTCGTCGACCTGGTCCGGTCCGGCGGCAAGCATCCGATGCTTCCCGTCCTGGACTACGGGGGCCTCTCCACCGACGAGGCGGCACTCGCGGCCGACGCCCTCGACGAGTGGCGCGCGCTGGCTGCCACCGAGCGGAAGGACCGGCTCCAAGTGGCTCCGACGAGACAGGTGCCTCCGCTCCTCAAGCTCCTCGGCTATGACGCCAAAAGCGCCAGGCCGCTCGACGACCGGTCCCAGCACCGGCGGGAATACCGTCTCTTCGAAGCAACCGGGGTGGAGATCAACGGCAGGGCGAAGGCGCCCGCGTTTGGCTCGCAGATCAGGGAGCAGGGCGGTAACCTGCGGGTGATGATGGTCTGGGGCAGACCGCCCGCCAAGGTCGTCATGAGCTGGGCAGAGCGCGACACCAGCGATGCGAGCCTCCTCGTCGTCTACTTCGGCACGCTGAGCCGTGAGGCCCGTGTCGAACTCGCCGTCGGCTCCGGCCGGTTGCAGCCGCTGCTGGTCGTGGACGACGCCGCCCTCGCCTATCTCGCTGCCTGCGGCAATCGCCAGGTCAGCACCGCCACGCAGACACTGCTGCCCTTCTCCGGCGTCAACCCGTACATCAGGGAGAAGCGCGGCCGGATCGGCGGCGAGATGTTCTACGGCCGTGACGCCGAGCGCAAGAGCATTCTCGACCCGCGCGGCACCCAGGTCATCTATGGTGGCAGGGGACTCGGCAAGTCGGCATTGCTCGCCGACGCCGGGGAACGTTTCACGGAGCAACGCCCTGGCTACCACCAGGTGGTGTACGTCAACCTCGACCAGGAAAACATCGGCAAGGGCAGCTCGTTCGGGCCGGAGACGTTGTGGAGCGTCCTGGAGCGGGAGCTGACGGAGGCGCAGGTACTCGACGACCGGCCGCAGGGACGCAGGAAACGGCAGGAGATCTCCGAGCGGGTGCGTGTCGGCATCCGGACCTGGCTGGACGGGGACTCACGCCGCCGTCTTCTGATCCTGCTCGACGAGTGCGACCAGTTCTTCGAGGCGGACGCCCCGCGCTTCGACCAGACCAAGAAGCTCAAGGGTCTCGGGTCCGACACCAAGGACCGTGCCAAGGTCGTCTTCGCCGGACTGCACTCCGTGCAGCGTTTCTCCAAGCTCGCGAGCAACGGACCGTTCGGCCACCTCGCGCAGACCCCGAAGGTGATCGGTCCGCTGGCTCCCCAGTCCGCGGCCGAGCTGTTGGTCGAGCCGATGAGGGCGCTTGGGTTCGAGTTCAAGGACCTGGATCTCGTCAACCGGGTGCTGGGCTACTGCTCCTACCAGCCCTTCCTGCTCCAAATGTTCGGGCACCGGCTGGTCGAGCTGATGCACCGCAAGCGGGCGCGGCGTGGAGCCGAGGGACCCCCTTATGAGGTGGAGGTGACCGACATCGAGGTCGTGGAGACGGACGCCGCGCTCAGAGATGGCATCTCGGCGGCCTTCAAGGACACGCTGAGCCTCGACCACCGATACGACGTGATTGCCAACGTGCTGGCGTACCACGCCCGCCATCGCGGCCTGGAGGTGCGGCTGAGCGACACCGAGCTGCGCGAGGAGTGCGAGACGTACTGGCGCAAGGGGTTCGCGCAGCTCGACACCGAGGGTTTCCGCGCCTACCTCTCCGAGATGGTCGGCCTCGGTATCCTCGCGCCCAACCACGACGGCCTGGGCTGGCATCTGCGCGGCCCCAACGCCCTGCGCATGATTGGTACCTCCCACGAGGTGGAGGCCCGCCTGCTCAGGGCCGAGCAGGACTGTGAACTCCAGGAGAGCATCGTGCAGGAGGGCCGCCCCGAGCTGCCCGACGGCCAGCCGGCTCCGCTGACCAACACCCAGCTCGACGACCTTCTGGGCGAGCGGTCCAGCCGAACCAGGATCGTCCTTGGTACATCCGCCACCGGAGTTACCGACGTCGCCCGGACCTTGCGTACTATCGCCGGACCGATCGACGGCTGGACGCTGCCGCCCGTCGGTAAGCCCAGCGTTTACAAGCAGGAGCTCATCGGCGGACGCCCTCGTGAACGACGTGTCGTCATCAGTGACTTCGTCAACTACCGGGACCCGGTGCGGCCTGAGACCTGCCGGGAGGCCGTCGACCTGGCCGAGACGCTGCTGCCCACCACTCCGGGGGTCACCCGCGCGGTGGTCCTCGTCACCGACACCACTCAGCTGGCCCTGTGGCGCACCCTGCTGACGGGATTCGAACCCACCTCGGCCGCCCCGGTGGTGCTGCGCCGCCATGACCGTCGCAGCCTGCGCAACTGGGCTCAGCGTGTCAACATGTTCCACACGGAGGACCGCTTGGACCGTCTCCACGAGCTGACCGGTGGCTGGCCGCTCCTGGTCGGCCGAGCACATCGCCTGCACGGCGAACTGGACGACCCCGACAAGGTGTTGCGCCACCTGGCAGGCCTCCGCGCGGACCGAGCCGAGGCCGGCGTCTTCGCCGAGGCGACCGGAGTGTACGCGGACTCGCTGCTTGCCGCTGGCTACCGGGCCCTCGACGACGAGTTCAAGGATGGTCCGTTCGACATGGAGGGCGCGGTGACCGCTGTTGCGCTCAAGATCGAGGACGAGGAGGAGGCGCGGTGGATCGTCAACTGCCTCGACTGTCTTCAGGTATTCGATCGCGAGGACATCCAATTGCGCTTGGAACCGCTGTTGCGCCAGTGCGTGGCGCTCCGCGTGTGACAGTGCGCGACACCGGTCCGGCCGCCCGCATGTCCGGGCGGCCGGTGGCCTTTCACGTTCACTTTGCCGATAGCGACCAGAGAGGTTGCACATATCCGCCGGCGCGCTGCCCTGTTCACGCCTACTTGCCTACGGTCGAGGTCCTGGAGTCCAGGCTCATAGGGACACACGAGGGACGACCCCCAGCTGATCACCCGCGCCGAGGGGGCGGCAGCTTGCCTGGCGCGCTTGGCGCGACAAGCTCGCGACCGACTCTTTTCCTACCTGATCATTCTTGACTCTTGCTCAAATTGTTTGCAGCTGTGCTCGCATCCGGACGCGCTCAGCCGATGTCCGGATCACCGGCCTCTTCGAGGAGCCGGATGGCGAGGTCATCGGCCCATTTCACGGCCCAGGCGCGGAGAGCGGTGATCGTGGCGTCCTCGAGCCCATAGGCCGCGAAGGCTTCGTCGTCGGTCCACTCGGCGCCCGTGAGGTTTGACTGCAGATCCTCGCGCTCGAAGCGGCCACGGGCATGGCGGCGGCCGAACTCCTCAAGCTCGGCATTGGTCCAGCGGCGGGATGCTGCGAACACGTCGATGAGGTCGCGTGGTGCTCCACGGTCGGCCAGGGCACGGACCTTGGTCCCAATCACGTCCTCTTCCGCGAGGACCGGCCCGTACGGGCTCTGGGTGACAGGCCGCCAGAAGATCTCCTTGAGGATGTCGACTTCGCAGTCCTGCCCTGTGGCTGGGTCAGTCACGGTGAAGCGGGCGGACAGCGGGGCGGTCTCCAGCGCGTGCACCTCCCAGCCGCGGGCCTCCAGGCCGACGCGGAGCGTGGCGGCGATGTCGGCCATGGGCGCCGGGTTCTCGGTGGCGACATCGAGATCCTGGCTGGGGCGGTTCACGAGGCGGTGCGCCCGCACGGCATACCCGCCGGTGAGAACCAAGGGATACGGGGAGCCGAGCGCGAGCACATCCGCCAGGAGCCGCGTGTGCAGATCCGGCATGTCCGTCACGCGGCTGCCCGGTTGCGGGAGGCGAGCTGGGGGAAGGCGTCTTCCCATACGGAGCGCACGGTGCGACCGACGAGCGTGCGCAGCACTGGCCACAGCTGGAGGAGCAGATCCCGGTTGAGATAGTGGGGCAGGTCATCACGCAGGCCCTCGTGCAGGACGGTGCGGTACAGGCCCATGCGCTGGCGCGGCTTGCTCATGTCGTACGAGGTCATTCCCGACCAAGCCATGTGTAGCGGCAGCTCCACGATCCCCTGGGTCGGGCCGTGCAACTCGTCCAGCGACTCCGGCAGACGCCGCCGGAACTTCTCCCGGTACAGCGCCAGGTCCTCGGCGACCGCGCCCGAGACGTCGCTCGGCGTGGGTGCGGGATGCTGTGTGCTGGAGGGCATGACTCCATTATGGCGGTCCCAGCAGTGGTGAGGGCCATGATGTGCGAGCCTGCGTCCGGAGTGAGCTGGGAGCGGGCTCGTGGAGGGGGACTGGTCGTGGCACGCGGGGCAGCGAGCCGAGATGCAGGTCCTGACCTGGTCTTTTACGTGACTCGTTCAGGCTGACATCTTTCCGATGACGCCTCGTGCCGAGTGCGCAGCAACCGGAAGTTCTCGGTCCCGACCAAAAGTCCCAGAAAAGTCCCAGAGGTGCCGCCACCTCCCCTCCCGCATCGCATTTATGCAGGTCAGTAGGGGTGTGACGGCGCCTTTTCTGAGGACCCTCAGATGTCCCGGAAGATCTCGATCTGCGCCCCCACCGTGTTGAGGCGTTCCGCGAGGTCCTCGTAACCGCGGTTGATGACATAGACGTTGCGCAGGACGGACGTGCCGTCGGCGGCCATCATCGCCAGGAGGACGACTACGGCGGGGCGCAGGGCGGGTGGGCACATCATCTCGGCGGCGCGCCAGCGGGTCGGGCCCTCGACCAGGACCCGGTGGGGGTCGAGGAGCTGGAGACGGCCGCCGAGGCGGTTGAGGTCGGTGAGGTAGATCGCGCGGTTGTCGTAGACCCAGTCGTGGATGAGGGTCTGGCCCTGCGCGGCGGCGGCGATGGCCGCGAAGAACGGGACGTTGTCGATGTTCAGGCCGGGGAACGGCATCGGGTGGATCTTGTCGATCGGGGCCTGGAGCTTGGAGGGGCGGACGGTGAGGTCCACCAGGCGGGTACGGCCGTTGTCGGCGAAGTACTCCGCCGAGCGGTCGTGGTCGAGGCCCATCTCCTCCAGGACCGCCAGTTCGATCTCCAGGAACTCGATCGGCACCCGGCGCACGGTCAGTTCGGACTCGGTGACGACCGCGGCGGCGAGCAGGCTCATCGCCTCGACCGGGTCCTCGGAGGGCGAGTAGTCGACGTCGACATCGAGGCGGGGCACCCCGTGCACGGTGAGCGTGGTGGTGCCGATGCCCTCCACCCGTACGCCGAGCGCCTCCAGGAAGAAGCAGAGGTCCTGGACCATGTAGTTGGACGAGGCGTTGCGGATGACGGTCACACCGTCGTGGCGGGCGGCGGCCAGCAGCGCGTTCTCGGTCACCGTGTCGCCGCGCTCGGTCAGCACGATCGGGCGGCCGGGGGTCACGGACCGGTCCACCTCGGCGTGGTACAGCCCCTCGGTGGCCGTGATGTCGAGGCCGAACCGGCGCAGCGCGATCATGTGCGGCTCGATCGTCCGCGTCCCGAGGTCGCAACCGCCCGCGTACGGCAGCTTGAAGTGGTCCATGCGGTGCAGCAGCGGGCCGAGGAACATGATGATCGAGCGGGTGCGGCGGGCCGCCTCCGCGTCGATCGCGTCGAGGTCCAGTTGGGCAGGCGGCACGATCTCCAGGTCGACCCCGCCGTTGATCCAGCGGGTGCGTACGCCGATGGAGCCGAGCACCTCCAGAAGGCGGTACACCTCCTCGATGCGGGCCACCCGGCGCAGCACTGTGCGCCCCTTGTTCAGCAAGGTGGCGCACAGCAGCGCGACACACGCGTTCTTGCTGGTCTTCACATCGATCGCACCGGACAGCCGGCGTCCGCCGACCACCCGCAGATGCATCGGACCCGCGTAGCCGAGCGAGACGATCTCACTGTCCAGGGCTTCACCGATTCGAGCGATCATCTCAAGGCTGATGTTTTGATTACCGCGCTCGATACGATTCACCGCGCTCTGACTCGTGCCAAGCGCCTCCGCCAACTGTGATTGTGTCCAGCCACGGTGCTGCCTTGCGTCACGGATGAGCTTGCCGATGCGTTCGAGGTAGTCGTCTGCCATGGGGGCGAGGTTATCTCAGATATGAGATGGCACCTCTTGGAGGGTCTGTTGGAGTGGCGGCACGGGGCCGTTCGGGTGACGGGGTGTCAGTCGTGCCGGGTGCGTGCTCGGTTCCTGCTCGGTGCGTGCTCAGTGGCGCTTGGCGTTGCGGGTGCGGCGCCAGCCGAAGGGGCCGGGCAGGTCCATCGAGGTCGTACGGCGTCCGGTGCTGCTGTGGGTGTGGCGCGGGCCGTTGCGGGCGCCGGTGGTGAGGGACCAGGAGCGCTTGTTGATGTTTAGTCGCACACCCGGCAGGATGCGGAAACTCTTGCGGAACGTGAGCGGCATGTCTGCCTCCTTCCCGATGTACGCCGGGTACCCCGCTCGGCGGTTCGCATCCCTGTCGGGCGTCGGCAACCGCGGTTTCCGGGCCGGGAATTGGCTCCCCGGGCCCGGAGGAGCCGGTCGCGTCAGCGCGACGGCAGTACGCAGAACTCGTTGCCGTCGGGATCGGCCATCACCGCCCAGTCGCCCTCGCCCTGGCCGGACTTGCCCGGGTCGGACTCGGCCTGGCCGATGTCGACACGGGTCGCGCCGAGGGAGACGAGGCGGTCGATCTCCGCGCGCCGGTCGCCGTCGGCGGGTGGTGCGAGGTCGAAGTGCAGCCGGTTCTTCCCGGTCTTCGGGGCCACCGGCGGACCGCCCCAGGTGATCTTCGGGCCGCCGTGCGGCGAGCGGATCGCGGTCTCCTCGTCCTGGTCCCAGACCAGCGGCCAGCCCAGCGCCCGACTCCAGAAGTACCCGGCCGCCTGTGAACCGTCGCTCGCGAGCGCGCCGATGAATCCGCAGTCGGCGAGGAAGTTGTTGCCCGGCTCGATCACACAGAACTCGTTGCCCTCGGGGTCGGCGAGGACCACATGCTCCTCGTCCGGGAGCTGGCCGATGTCGATGTGCCGTCCGCCGAACTCCAGCACCCGCTCCACCGTCCGCCGCTGGTCGTCCAGGGAGCGGCTGGTCAGATCGAAGTGCGTCCGGTTCGCGACGGTCTTCCTCTCCCGGCTCGGCAGGAAGCGGAGCCGGAACCCGGTGTCGTCGTTCGGCGCTAGCGCGACGGCGCCATACGGGTCCTCGACCGTCTCCCAGTCGAGGACGCCGGCCCAGAAGCGCGCGAGGCCGACGGGGTCGTTCGCGTCGAAGCCGAGCGCGTGGAGGTGGGAGGTCATGTCGCGGGGTCTCCGATCCGCCGGCTCACGGCCGCGATCGGGACTCACCGAGCCGCAGGCGGGCCGGCCCCCCTGCCCATGAGGACAGCAATGCTAGGCCGTGTCCGCAAAGTCCCGCCTGCCCCGCGACACCTGGCACGTACTCTCGCCGCACCGGACGAAAGCCCAAGTACTCCAAGTGCGAGGGCTTTCGCCCGGCACGCCGAGAGCACGCACCGGGCACCGCGGGGCCGCCCTACGGGCGACGACGGGACTTTGCGGACACGACCTAGGAACCCCGGGGAACGCCCCGCAACGGGAAATACCCGGCGCCGGCGCGGTGCCCGCGCCCTGCCTGTCGCCCGGGGGCGCCGTGCCCGTGCGCCCGGGGATTGGCGCACGCCACATCTGTCCTTTGGCAGTGAAGTTAGTCGGCAGGCGGGCGCTGATCTGCGGCGACTATGTTGAATGACAGAGCCTCGAAAGGATCTTTGGCCTGGGCCATCTCTTTCGGATCACGCTCACGGGCGTGCGATAGGTTGCCCGCCACGACTGAGCTCGGACCCGTCGCCTGGCCACGTGCCCGATAAGGACCGAACGGCTCGTGCTCCGCGAGTCCGAGGTCCGGGACCGTGCGCCGTTCATCGAAACTCTCTTGGCTGGTCAGTGTGCCGTGGGCCGATGAAGGACGGAGAGACCAACCGAAGTGGTCCCTCATGCGTTGGTAAAGGGGTTGTGAGGCGTCTTAGGATCCGCCCAGCACGGCGGAACAGGGGTGGGGATGGACGACGAGCTGATGCAGGATTTCGATCAGGGGTCTGCCAGACGGGAACGCCGACGGCGCTGGGGGGTGCTGGGCTACGTGCTTGCCACCGTGGTGGCGGCCGCGCTCGTGATGGCCGGTGTAGTCATCGGCCGGATAACAGCTGCCATCGGCGGTGACGACAACGCCAGTAGCGTGTGCATGCAGGCGGAGAAGTCCCTCAAGGCAAGCGGGCAGCGCACGGGGACGTTGGACAAGGAAACGGACAGCGCCGAGATACGGTCGGAATGGCGCTATGCGATGACCGTTGTGGTGCAGAACCCGGACTGTTTCCCGCCAGGCGCTCGTGCGGCCGCCCAGAATTTGCTCGACAAGCTCGACCAGCAGGATGACGTCGCAGCACTGTGCGCCGCCATCCCGGCTGACCCTGGCGTGCCGTGGTGGGATAGAGGGTGCTGAAGAGAGTCCAGGAAGCTCCGGTTCGAGGAGTGGGGCGCCGAGGAGTGGCACGGCGTGTGGTCCGCGGTCACGGTGTTCGGTTGAGCCTGGACTGGGCGGCTTCGTCTCCAGGGTGAGCTCCCTCGTCCTGTTGCTGCTTGAGGTGGTAGCGGATGGATGCGTAGGAGACCGAGTAGTCGTGGTCGTCCATGAGCTTGGTCCAGATGCCCCTGACGTTGAGGTTGTCGGTGATCATGCTGTCGATCAGGCCGATGAGCCTGCCTCTGAGCGGGTCCCTTCCCCGGGAAACTTCCCTCTCGGCTGGGCGTGAGGTGTCCAGCGCGAGACGGACTGTCCGTGGCGGGATCTTGTATTGCTCGGCCAGTGAGCGGACCGTCATGCCCCTGCGGGCATCGTTGGCGATGAGGACTGGCAGGTCGAGGCGGTCACGGAAGGGGTGTCTGCTGGGGTAGCGAGGGTTCGGCTTGGAGCGTCCGCGTGGTGAGCTGGCATCCGCAAGTGCCCGCTCCAGAGCTGCGGGAGATCGGCCGGAGACAATGGCGAGGCTTTCGAGACGGGGTTTTCCGAACCACCGAGGCGGACCGCAGAGGAAGCAGTGCAGGTAGCTGGGCTTGAGGTGGTTCGCGCGGGCAAGCCGGCGGATGTAGGAGTCGGTTGACTCTCCGAGTCGTGGCGCGACCTGGATGGGGAGCCGGGCCAGACTCCGGGGGAACGTTGTGGTCACCGATGTGCCGCCCTCTTCAGCGGAGTCCTGGGGGTTTCTGCCGTGTGGTCCAGTGGGATTGCGTCGAGCCCGTCCTTGGTCACGCGTTCGGTGCCGTTGAGGATGGCGTCGATCGCGGCCCCGCGGATAGCGTGGGAAAGGGCGCCGATCATGCCGTCGGTCCGGTTGTGGAGATAGCGGTCCAGTTTGGCCAGCGTGCCTGGCGGGTGATCGTGCAGGAGCAAGGTCTCCTCCATGGTCGCGACCAGCCCCTTCCACTCGTCGCCGTAGGGAAACGGGCGGGTGGGGACGAGCGTGAAGCGGCCCGCGATTTGTGCGCCCCGAGTGCCGGCCAGAAGCTCGCTGTTCTCGATGTCGATGCCCGCGTAGACGAACGTCGCGGGGATGCGCTCGGAGAAGTACTTCAGGGTGTCGGACACTTCGGCGCCTGCCCGGGTGACCTGCGAGATGTTGTGGATCTCATCTACGAGTACCAGGCCGGTGCGGGTGTCGGTGCAGACGCCGACCACGGCTTCGATGATGTCCGTCATGTTCGACCGGTGCCGGACCGGCAGGCCAAGGAAGCGGGCGAATTCCGCCGCGACCATGCGGGCGGTCGCAGCGGGCGGGACGGTGACGTAAAGCACCGGGATGCGGTCGGGAACGTTCGGATGACGGGTCCGGTCGAGGAGTTCGTGCGCGCGTCCGAGCTGGGTGATGGCGCTGGTCTTGCCCGTTCCGGGGCGCCCGGAGACCATCAGGCCGCGGCGGGCGCTGATCGCATGGCGGTTGAGCAGGACCAGACGTCGGCCGCAGACCACGGTCTTTTCGACGAACGAGGTAGCAACCACAAGCATCCGGGCGTGATGGTCCAGCCGGTCTTCGTCGTAAAGGTCCTGCTCGACCGGCGTCCGGAGTCGCAGATCACGAGGCGACAGAAGTGCCGGGGGCGGGGGCGGTCCCTCGATGAACTTCCGCCAGCCGTCCAGGGTGGTCAGCTGCCGGTTGGCCTCGGCATCGACCTTGTGCAGCGCGGGGTGTCGGGTCGCTGGTTCGGCCAGGGTCACGTGCGTCTCCAGGGGTTGGCGAGCGGATCGAACAGGCCCAGCGGGATGACCTTCGCCACCTCGGTGCCGGTCGCGTCGCCGGGCACGGGTTCGTTGGTGCGTGGCTCAGGCGGTGGCCGGTCGGTGGCGGTGGCCCGAGTGCGGGCAGCGACCCGCCGGTCGCGCCGTGAGCGTCGGGCCGGGCGGTCCTTCTCCTCAGATCCAGGGCCGTCGTGGGCCCGCCGCAGCAGGGCAGCGGCAGCAGCGGCGATCTGTTTCTCCGTCCCGCCTGGAACCTGTTCACGGGCGTGGTCCCAGGCCATCTCTCCGAACGGGACGCCGACGCGGTGCAGGTGTTTCCAGAAAACTGTGATCCACCGGGCCGGTTCGCTGCGGCGGTCGCGTACCCAGACCCGGGAGACGTCGTAGGGGTCGTAGTGGATCTCCCACAGCCCCTTCTTCTCCGCCACCCCGGAGTGCTGTCGGCGCAACGGAGTCAGCTCGCCGTCGTCGTAGGTGCGGTGGTTGATCCGGATGCCGTAGGAGTTGATCGCCTGCCAGCGCTCGGGCAGCAACTCGACGTAGTCCTCGCCGCTGAACGGGGCCGGAACATAGCCACAAGACTCCAGCAGCATCGCGTACTTCTCGTTCGGTGTGAATGCCCGCTTCGGTGAGTCCGGGTCCCGCAGTGCATCGTGCGGACGGTTCTGCCAGATGACGATCCACTCGTCCAGCAAGTTCTGGAGTTCGGGCAGGGACCACAGCGGTCCGTCCTCCAGGCCCCGGCCCCGGCGGTCCACCGACCGGCCCGTGTAACCCGCGACGAACTGCGCGAACAAGGTGGCCACCGAACCCAGTGTCTTCTCGATCGCGCCCTTCTCGAAGGGCGACGCCTTGTGCGTCGGCTGGAGACTGATGCCCAAGTAGCGGCACGAGGCACGGAAGTTGTTCGAGATGAAGACCTTGCCGTGGTCGCAGACGATCGTGTCCGGCACGATCACGGGCCTCGCAGCGGCATGCTCCAGCCGCTCGTCAAGAGCCAGCAGTCGCCGGTGTGGCAGCACTGATCTCGACATCCGAAGCGCGTCCGACCAGCCAGGACGCATCGTCTCAGGAGTGATGCTCCGGGCCAGGAGAGCGGAAGCGTCGGCCGCTTTCGTCGTCGGTCGCAGCACTGCGGCGGCGAGTGACCTGGTCGCAAGGTCGATCATGGCTGTCAGCTCGACCTTCTCGGCAATGCCCTCGTCCAGACGGACCAGGACATCCAGCGGCGTGGAGTCGATCTGCATCCACTCGCCCGGCGCGCAGGCTGGCACCTCCCCGAAGGGCCCGGCCGGACGCGCGTTCACCGAACGGCGCGTGGTCGCCGAGCCCGTCGCGTGGGTGCCGGTGGCCAGCCTGTCGAACAGCCGGTAGAGCGTGCGCTGTGAGGGAACCTCGATGTCCCGCGCGTCCTCGCGGGAGGCCAGGATCTGTGTCGCCCGCCAGACCACGAAGCCGATCGTCTTCGACGATGCCTCGGTCGTCTCGTCGATTGCCTGCCGCATCGCCTCGACCACCGCCGGGGCCACCCGGCCGAACGACGGCATCTGCTTGGCCGACCGGCCGTCGGCCAGCCCGACCAGCCCGTCACGCTGGTAGCGCTGGCGCCGCTGCTTGACCCCGCTGGCCGTCATCGCGTGCCCGGCCGCCGTCAACTCGGCAGCCTTGGCCCGCTCCCTCTGAGCCAGCGAGTTCCGTTCCGGGTCGAACTCCGGCCGTGGCGCCGTCCCCGCAGGAGCGTCCGGCGGCAAGCCGTCCAGAACCTCCAAAATGTGCCTCTCCCACCAGCGGGCCTGTTCCGCAGCAGTCTGCGGGAACTCCGCGATCCTGGCCGTCGCAGGCACCCGCCGCCCTCTTCCCACCTCCGTCACCGGTCACCTCCGCCTGCCAAGCGCACGAGGGTGGACGGCCCCAGCAACTCGACCGCCAGTCCCTCGGCGACCAGCTCTTGGAGCCAGAGGAGATGGAACAGGGCGGGGAGTGTCCCAAGCCGGTCACCGGCCGCATCGGCTCCAGCCATCAAGGGGACCGGGGCCGCGAAAGCTTCCCGGAGCTGGTCCTGGACCCTCCCGCGCAGACACCGGGGATGCCGGTAACGCGACAGCCATCGGACATTCGCCAGCAGCACCGCCTCCGGCACCCCGACCCGCTCGAAACCCCACCCCGCTCGGCCGCAGGCCAGACGGGTGACATCGAATGCCTCCGCGTCTGTCGGCCCGATCCGCTCATCAGCACGGACATCAACGACCACCGCAGAGCCGTCCGCGCGACGTACGAAATAGTCCGGAGCGTGCCGACGCTCACGCTCGCCGTCGTGCCAGTGCAGCCAGAACGGCTGCGAGGCGATCCCCGCGATCTCGGGATCGAAGTCCATGAGCACAAGCCGGTCCCGCTCTAGCCACGACTCGAAACCGACGTGACGGCCGGTCGTCGCCGACCAGTACCAGCCCGAGAAGTGACGCTCACCACGCGACCAGCGAAACGGCCGCACGGCGGGCACGTCCTCGAACCGGGCCGTGGCACAGTCCAGCAGCGGCCGCCGTCGACGCTCGCGTACAGCATCCACGTACGACAGCTCTACGTACGGCTCCGCAAGATCCGCCCCGACCGGTACGGCCACCCAGCACCCCCAGCACGTCACCTCGTACGACTAGGTTCGCTGGCAAGGAAGCTGAAACGACTAGGCCCGTTGTCAAACGACTCGATTGGATGACAGCGGACAACATCGGGCCGGGCATGACCAGCCCGCGCCCATGTACTACTGTTATCTCGACATCGAGATATCTGCCGAGGCGCACCTCGGCCGCACGTCACGGCCAATCTGGCGGTAAGGGCTACCTAACTTAGCCTTACCTTAGCGGATCGGCCGAGGGGGCGTGGCGGCAGGATGCGGTGGTACGCGCACATGGAATGAAGGAGACTGTCGTGTCGGCGAACAGCTTCGACGCCCGCAGCACGCTGCAGGTGGGCGACGAGTCGTACGAGATCTTCCGGCTGGACAAGGTGGAGGGCTCGGCTCGCCTGCCCTACAGCCTCAAGGTCCTGCTGGAGAACCTGCTCCGCACGGAGGACGGCGCGAACATCACCGCCGACCACATCCGTGCCCTCGGCGGCTGGGACTCGCAGGCCCAGCCCAGCCAGGAGATCCAGTTCACCCCGGCCCGCGTGATCATGCAGGACTTCACGGGTGTGCCCTGTGTGGTGGACCTCGCGACCATGCGTGAGGCCGTCAAGGCGCTCGGCGGCGACCCGGCGAAGGTCAACCCGCTCTCCCCGGCCGAGATGGTCATCGACCACTCCGTCATCGCCGACAAGTTCGGCACCAACGAGGCCTTCGCGCAGAACGTCGAGCTGGAGTACGGCCGCAACCGCGAGCGCTACCAGTTCCTGCGCTGGGGCCAGACCGCCTTCGACGACTTCAAGGTCGTACCCCCCGGCACCGGCATCGTCCACCAGGTGAACATCGAGCACCTCGCGCGGACCGTCATGGTCCGTAACGGCCAGGCGTACCCCGACACCCTCGTCGGCACCGACTCGCACACCACCATGGTCAACGGCCTCGGTGTGCTGGGCTGGGGCGTCGGTGGTATCGAGGCCGAGGCCGCCATGCTCGGGCAGCCCGTCTCGATGCTCATCCCGCGCGTCGTCGGCTTCAAGCTCACCGGTGAGCTGACCCCCGGCACCACCGCCACCGACCTCGTGCTCACGATCACCGAGATGCTCCGCAAGCACGGTGTCGTCGGCAAGTTCGTCGAGTTCTACGGCGAGGGCGTGGCCGCCACCTCCCTCGCCAACCGCGCCACCATCGGCAACATGTCGCCGGAGTTCGGCTCCACCGCCGCGACCTTCCCGATCGACGGCGAGACCATCAAGTACCTGAAGCTCACCGGCCGCTCCGAGCAGCAGCTCGCGCTCGTCGAGGCGTACGCCAAGGAGCAGGGTCTCTGGCTGGACCCGCAGGCCGAGCCCGACTTCTCCGAGAAGCTGGAGCTGGACCTCGCGACGGTCGTCCCGTCCATCGCCGGTCCGAAGCGCCCGCAGGACCGTATCGTCCTCGCGAACGCCGCCGAGCAGTTCGCCCAGGACGTGCGCAACTACGTCGCGGACGACTCCGAGGCGGGCAAGGAGTCCTTCCCGGCCTCCGACGCCCCGGCCGTCTCCAACGGCGTCCCGTCCAACCCGGTCACCGTGACCGCCCCCGACGGCTCCACGTACGAGATCGACCACGGCGCGGTGACGGTCGCGGCCATCACCTCCTGCACCAACACCTCGAACCCGTACGTCATGGTCGCCGCCGCGCTGGTCGCGAAGAAGGCCGTGGAGAAGGGGCTGACGCGCAAGCCCTGGGTCAAGACCACCCTCGCGCCCGGCTCCAAGGTCGTCACCGACTACTTCGACAAGGCGGGGCTCACCCCCTACCTCGACAAGGTCGGCTTCAACCTCGTCGGCTACGGCTGCACCACCTGCATCGGCAACTCCGGCCCGCTGCCGGAGGAGGTCTCCAAGGCCGTCAACGACCACGACCTGGCCGTGACCTCGGTGCTCTCCGGCAACCGGAACTTCGAGGGCCGGATCAACCCCGACGTCAAGATGAACTACCTGGCGTCCCCGCCGCTGGTCGTCGCGTACGCCCTCGCGGGCTCCATGAAGGTCGACATCACGCGTGACGCGCTCGGTGTGGACCAGGAGGGCAAGCCGGTCTTCCTGACCGACATCTGGCCCTCCGAGGCCGAGGTCAACGACGTCGTGGCGAACGCCATCGGCGAGGACATGTTCTCCAAGTCCTACTCCGACGTCTTCGCGGGCGACGCCCAGTGGCAGGCCCTGTCCATCCCCGAGGGCAACACCTTCGAATGGGACCCGCAGTCGACGTACGTCAGGAAGCCCCCGTACTTCGAGGGCATGACGATGGAGACCACCCCGGTCTCGGACATCGCCGGCGCCCGCGTCCTCGCCAAGCTGGGCGACTCGGTCACCACCGACCACATCTCCCCGGCCGGTGCGATCAAGGCCGACACCCCCGGAGGCAAGTACCTCACGGAGCACGGTGTCGAGCGTCGTGACTTCAACAGCTACGGCTCGCGCCGGGGCAACCACGAGGTCATGATCCGCGGCACG
Organism: Streptomyces phaeolivaceus; assembly: GCF_009184865.1. Lineage (NCBI taxonomy): Bacteria > Bacillati > Actinomycetota > Actinomycetes > Kitasatosporales > Streptomycetaceae > Streptomyces > Streptomyces phaeolivaceus. The sequence goes on from NZ_CP045096.1 coordinate 8,152,328, forward strand.
TTCGCCAACATCCGTCTGCGCAACCAGATCGCGCCGGGGACGGAGGGCGGGTACACCCGCGACTTCACCGTCGACGGCGGCCCGGTCGCCTTCATCTACGACGCCTCGCGCAACTACATCGACCAGGGCATCCCGCTGGTCATCCTGGCCGGCAAGGAGTACGGCTCCGGCTCGTCCCGTGACTGGGCGGCCAAGGGCACGGCCCTCCTCGGTGTCAAGGCCGTCATCGCCGAGTCGTACGAGCGCATCCACCGCTCGAACCTCATCGGCATGGGCGTCCTGCCGCTGCAGTACCCGGAGGGTGTCTCGGCCTCCTCCCTCGGCCTCACCGGCGAGGAGACCTTCTCCTTCACCGGCGTCGAGGAGCTGAACAACGGCACCACCCCGCGCACGGTCAAGGTCACCACCGACACGGGCGTCGAGTTCGACGCGGTCGTCCGCATCGACACCCCCGGTGAGGCCGACTACTACCGCAACGGCGGCATCATGCAGTACGTGCTGCGCAGCCTGATCCGCAAGTAAGCGGTCCGGTACGGCGATTGAGGGCCGCATCCCCGGTGGGACACGGGGGTGCGGCCCTTCGCGTCGGCCTTTCGGCGACCTGCGTGCGGTCCTACAACCAGCCGCGCTGGGCCGCCCGTGCCCCCAGCTGGAAGCGGCTCGCCGCGCCGAGCCGGTCCTGCAGCTCGCTCACCCGGCGCCGCAGGGTTCTCAGGCTCACCCCCAGATGGCGGGCCACCGCCTCGTCCTTCATCCCGGCCGCCAGCAGCCGGGTCAACGTCCGCTCCCCCTCGGAGAGTTCACCGTCCCCGACCGGCTGACCGAGGGGCGTCGCCTGCTGCCAGGCCAGGTCGAACAGCTTCTGCAGCGCCTCGGTCACCGCCGAGTGCCGTACGACCACCGCGCAGTAGCCGCCCGCCTCGGACGCGGTCAGCGGCAGCATCGCCCGACGGCCGTCGACCACCAGCAACTTGACCGGCACCGAGGGCAACACCCGTGCCTGCTCGCCGAGTTCGACCATCTTCCAGGCGTGGTAGAGGACGTCCGGGTCCTCCAGGGCGGTCGCCGCGTACACCGTGCGATAGGTGATGCCCCGGCTGAGCAGATCCGACTGGAGGTCCAACTGCGGGGTGCGCGGGGCCAGATACGGGGGAGTGTCGAAGACGCACACCTCGTGCTCGGCGCGCGCGTACAGCTCCTCCAGCCGGGCCGCGTTGGCGCCCTCGCCGGAGACCACCTCGACCAGCCGGGACGGCTCCTCCCGCAGCAGTCCGGCCTCGTGCGCGGTGGCCATCTCCTCGGCGGTGGCGGCCAGCAGCTCGGACTCGGTCTCCCGCCGCCGGATCAGCGCACGGATCGCCACCCGGGGGTCGACCGCGCGTAACCCGCCCATGGAGTCCGGCGGCTGGAGCAGTCCGAGGGCGAGCAGCCGGTTGCAGGAGTCGCGGACCAGGGCCGGGGTGGCGCCGCTCAGCAGCGCCCAGCCGGCCGCGCCCGCGTCGGGCTGGTGGAGGATCGACCGGTACACCAACTCGTCGAAGGCGGAGACCCCCACCGCGGACCAAGGGCTCGCGGCAGGGGCCGGTCTTGCGGTGTCGTGCGCTGCGTCGTGCACTGATTCGTGCGCCGTGTCGTGCACTGATTCGTGCGCCGTGTCGTGTGCCGTGTTCACCATGTCCGGGCACGGTAGACGAACTCTGTTAACGCCGACGCACGGGTGGCGGGTGGCGCCTACTTCAGGCCGAACGCCCGCAGCACGGTCTGGTCGATCCCGTTGCCGTCGCGGTCGGTGGCCCGCACCCGCAGCGACACCGACTCGGCGTCCGTCGCCGGCGTGAACCGTGCCTTGCCGCTCTTCACCGTCACCTCCTCCCAGGACGTGCCGTCGTCATAGGAGACCCAGGCCCGCAGACTGCTCGCCTTCACGGCGCCCAGCTGATCGGCGAGGGGCAGATCGACCTTCACCGCCTGTCCGCTCTTGGCCCGGTTGAGGAGGTCGAGACCCTTCGGGGCGATACCGACCGTGAGCAGCGGCAGCGCCGTCTCGGTGGCGGTGCGCGCCGAGGCGAAGGTCCACTCGGTGTGCGTGCTGGTGGAGTACTTGGCCCAGGCCGCCCGGCGCGCCACATCCAGCTCGAAGCGGTACGAGGCCTTGTCCGCCGCCACGTCGAAGGTGCCGTACCCGCCGAGCGTCGAGTCGCCGACCAGCTTCCCGTCCGCGTAGAGCTTGCCCTTGGCGGTGTTGTCGGTGCCGTCGACGTAGCCGTAGTGGCCCGGTGTGGAGTCGGTCAACTCGGCCACGGAGAAGGTGAGTCTGTCACCGGAGCGGGTGGACAGACCGTACTCCTCGCTGGTTCCCGGGCGGACGACCTGGCGCAGCCAGTTCTCGGTGGGTTCCGTGGCCGGCTCGGTGAAGGTCCGCAGCGGGCTCCACTGGCCCCTGAGCGTCTTCCAGTTCGGGTAGACGACATGCCAGGTACGGGTGTCGGGGTCGACGTAGTAGTACTCTTCGCGATCCGTGCCCAGCTCCATGTAGTCGCTGCTCTCGATGCCGAACAGCTGCCAGGGACGGAAGGTGTACAGGGCGTCCGCGCCGATCTCGCCGGCCGTCGCCCCGTGGTAACGGGCCTTCCGCCGCACCGTGTTGGAGGCGTCCAGCGTGTACGTCTGGTCGGCGGAGATGGCGCCGCTGTCCGCGGCGAGCAGGTTGTAGGCGTACGGGCTGACCGGGGTGCCGCTCAGTTTCAGCGTGACCTTCTCGCCGGTCTTCAGCAGCGCGGTGAGCCCGGTGCCCTCCTCACCGGTGGCGATCATCAGCGGGACGGTGGTGGCGCGGTCCACGGCCTCGATCCAGAAGCCGGGCGTCTTGCGGTAGGCGATGAGGTAACCCGCCCCGGCCTTGGTGGCGTTGTCCAGGGCGTTCTGCGCCCGCTCCGTGGCGCCGAGCGCGACCACCGCCACCTTGCCCTTGACGTCGAGCCCCGCGAAGTCGGCCTCGGTACCGCCGCCCGCGTCCACCGCGCGGACCTTGTGGTCACCGCTGATCCTCAGCGGGAAGTCCTCATAGGTCTGCGAGTAGTACAGCGAGGACAGCTCGGTCTTCTCCGGGCTGGTGACGCTCGCCGTCAACTCCTTGGCGTACAGCCGGAACTTGGCGGAGAACTCCAGACTGCCCTCGGTGACCTGCTCGGTCGGTGTCACATAGACATGGTCGGTCCACCAACCCTGACTGTACGTCAGCCCCCAGCCACCGCCCGGCCCTTCGCGGTGCACATTGGTGCTGAAGCCCTGGAACTCGGAGTCCTGCTTCGTCCTCGGCTTGATCTCCACCGCCTCGCGGGCGTCCAGGACGACCTTGGTGTCCCCGTTCACCTTGATCTCGGGGGCGACGACCACCGAGGTGCCGACGGGGAGGCCGCCCGCGTCGCGGTCCGGGATCCAGGTCGACATGGAGTACTTGCCGGCCGGGACCTCCCACGTCCAGCCGGTGCCGAGGAAGCCGTACTCGTCGGGGATGGCGTTGCTCAGTTCCATGAGGGTGTAGATCGACCCGCCGGTGGGCGCCTTGCCGTCCCGGCCCAGGAGGGAGACGGCGAGGTCGTACGTCTTCGGTGCCTTCTCGAAGCCGACGCCCGTGGTGACCCGTACACCGTCGTCGGCGGTCGCCGTGATGTGGCCCGCGTACCGGCCCTCGGCCTTGTCCGCCGGGTCCACGCCGACCGGGAGCGTCGCGGTGCCGCGCGCGGGCACGGTCAGTGTGCCGTCGACCTGGGTGATGTCGGCGAGCGACGACGAGATCTTCAACCCCACCGCTTTGTCGGTGGTGTTGGTGTAGGTGATGTCCTTGGTGGCGATCTCCGTGTCGCCGTCCTCGAACTTGCCGAAGCTCAGCGTCGGGGTCGCGAACACGTTCTGACCGACGGCCCGTACGACGTCGACCCGACCGTCGCCCTGCTCGAACACGGAGTTGTCGGCGTTCGTCCTCGCCGTGCTGGCCAGGGCCTCCTTGATCCGCTCGCCCGTCCAGTCCGGATGCGCCTGCGCGACCAGCGCCGCCGCGCCCGCGACATGCGGGGTCGCCATCGACGTGCCGTTCGCCGTCGTGTAGTGGTCGTCGACCGGCGTCCCCATGGCGGTGCCGGCGGCACGGGCCGCGGTGATGGCCACGCCCGGCGCGGTGATCTCCGGCTTGACCGCGAAGTCACCGGGGCGCGGGCCGCGTCCGGAGAACGGGGCCAGCCGGTCCGACTCGTCGACCGCGCCCACGGTGAGCGCCGAGTCGGCGATGCCCGGGGTGCCCACGGTCTGCTCGCCGGGGCCCGAGTTGCCCGAGGCGATCACGAAGAGGGCGCCGGTGGACGCGGACAGCTCGTCGACGGTCTCGCTGAGCACGTCCGAGGGGCCGGTCGCGGTGCCGCCCAGCGACATGGAGACGATCCTCGCGCCGGAGTTCGCGGCCCACTCCATGCCCGCGATGATCCAGGAGGACTGGCCCCGGCCGTCGTTGCCCAGCACCTTGCCGACCAGCAGCTCCGCGCCCGGCGCCACGCCCTTGCGCAGGCCGTCCGAGGCCGCGCCCGAACCGGCGATCGTGGACGCCACATGGGTGCCGTGGCCGTGACCGTCCTGCACCGACTGCTCCGGCACGAACGTCCGGGACTCGGCGACCCTGTCCACGAGATCCGGGTGCCCGGTGTCCACGCCCGTGTCCAGGACCGCGACCTTCACGCCCTTGCCGTCGTGGCCCGACCGCCACACCTCGGGTGTGCCGATCTGCGGGACGCTCGTCTCCAGGGACACCTTCACCTGGGCGTCCAGCCAGAGCCTGTCGATGCCCTCACCGAGCTGCCGCGCGGCCTTCGTGGTGGGCTCGGTGCCGAGGGCGGGGGCGATGTCCGCCCAGAACGCGGTCGACTTCTCCGCGCTCAGCGCCGCGCCGTCGATCCCGGGCAACGCCAGTGTGCGCCGGGCGCCTTCGGGGGTCGTACGGCCCTTCGCGTATGTCGCGATCAGCGGGGTGGCGCCGGTCCTGTCGTCGCCGTATCCCTGCTGCACCAGCCGGGTGACATTGAAGAGCGCCGGGTCGAGGCGGCCCGCCCGTACCAGCGGGACGGCGTCCGCCGGCAGAACGCTGACCTCGCCGTCCCGTTCGCTCGACAGGAACGTGGCGGACTCCCGGCCCGCGCCGCGCCGGACGTCGACGGCGTGCTTGCCGTCCGGTCCGGCGGTGAGCGAGACGGTGTCGCCGGTGATGAGGGTGACGGTCCGGGTGGTGGGGGCGGTCGAGTTGACGGGTTCTGGGCCGGCGGCGGTGGTGGGGTCGGCCGTCGCGGGCGTGATCGCCGCCGCGAGCAGACCGGCCGCTCCCGCCACGGCACCGAGGGTGTGGAGTCTTCGCATGGGTGGTGCGTCCTCCCCTGAAACGCTGACGAACGCTTCCGGCCTGATGGGCGGAAGCCAGTGATCAGGGTGGGTGGCGCGCCGAGAGAGGCTCAAGGGGTTCCTGTGGCCGGTCCGTGCCAACGCCCTCTTCGGTCAAGCCAGTTGGCGGTTTCGGTACGTCTCGGTGCGGGGTGCCGTCCGTGCCCGCCGACCGGGTCGCACGGCTCCGGGTCAGCCGGAACACAGGCTTCCCCCAGGCAACAGGGACAGGATCAGGACATGGCTGGCACCTCCGCGACCCGAAACGGCCGAGTCCGGGTCCTCATCGTCGACGACGAACCCGGGCTCACCGATCCGTCACCCTGGTCGCGGTGTGCGCCGCGATGACGCTGGCCACGGTCTTCGCGCAGCGCGCCTCACTGCTCGGCGCCCTCGACGAACGGGTCACCGACGCCGCCGAGCGCAGCCTCGGCGGGGCGAGCGTCGGCCCGCGCAACCACACCGACCTGGCGTTCCTCCGCGAGCAGGGCCAGGCCGTCGGCACCCTCGTCGCACGGCTCGACGGCTCAGGGAACATCACCTCCGCCGAGGTCGTCGGCGCGGACGGCGATCCGACGGCCCTCAGCACCGCGCAGCGGACCGCCCTCGACGGCCTCGCGGCCGACGGCTCCACGCACACCCGGACCGTGCCCGGCCTCCGCCTGATGGGCCGCCGAGGTGGTGGCGAGATCGAGATGCACCCGGTTCTTCACCGGCGGCTTGCGCTCCGCGACGGGAACCACGTCGACGCCGATGACGACCGGGTCGGGCCAGACGAGTTCCTCGCCGGGACCGACGTACGTCGTCACACCGGGGCTGTGGGCCGTCCACCCGAGCGCCTCCGCCCGGAACCGGCCGACCGCCGAGGCGTCGAGGGCCTTGATGATCACATGAACGGGTCGCAGCGCCATGCGGCGATCCTATGGGCGCGACCACGTGTGGCCACCCGTGGCCATCTTGCGGCCACCCGTGGCCACTTGCGGTCGTCTGCGGTGATGCGCGGCGGTCGAAGCCCCCGTGCCCCCGTGCCCCGGTCTCACGAACCCGTCGGACAACCTCCTGGCGGAACCCTCTGGCGGAACCCCCTGGCGGCGGGGCCACCGAAGGGCGAAGACTCGTCCCATGGATGTCCCTCCGGATGAACCGATGCCCCGCCTCGTACGCCCCCTGCCCTTCGTCGACGAGCACACGATCCTCGTCGCGGCGGACGCCGAGGACGTCTGGTGGGCCCTGGCCGAGACGCTCGACTGGGCCTTCTCCCGCCCCTCCGCGGTCCGTTGCGCGAAGCTCGTGGGCTGCGCGGACCACACGGCGGCCGGACCGCGCCCGCCCGTCGAGGGCGCGACGACGTTCCCGGGCTTCCGTACGGCGACAGCGATCCCGCCCCGTGAACTGACCCTCCTGGGCCGCCACCGCTTCTCCTCGTACACCCTGACCTTCCGCCTGGACGAGGCGGAGCCGGGCGGGGTCCGCCTCCGCGCCGAGACCCGCGCCACCTTCCCGGGCCCGGCCGGCGGCCTCTACCGCCTCCTCGTCCTCGGCACCGGCACCCACGCCAGACTCACCCGCCGCCTCCTGACCACCGTCCGACTGCGCGCCGAACGCCCTTGGCGACCATCACCGGCATGACGGCCCGTTTCCACCTCCGCCTCGATCGCGTTCTCGGCGACCGCCCGTTCGCCGAGATCGGTGATCCCGCCCTCGCCTTGGAGGACAGGGGCCGGCGCCTGCTGGCGGTGGCGGGCACATGCGGAGCGCTCGCGGGCATGAACGAGTTCGGCCGTATCGCACCGGTCGCTGTCTACGGCACCGACGACCTGACCTGCCGCGCCCTCCTCCACGCCCGCCACCCCGTCCACGCGCTGGCCTTCCACCCCGGGCTCCCCCTCCTCGCGGTCGGCACGGGGAGTTACGACGGCGGCTACTTCTTCGAGGGCGAACTGCTCCTGCTGGACCTGGAGTCGGGCACGGCCACCTCGCTCATCGCGCATGAACTCGGCCGCCAGGTCCTGGGCCTGGAGTGGCTCGACGCACAGCGGCTGCGCGTGCTGATGGCACCGCACGACGACTGGGAGGACGAGAAGGCGTGGGCCGAGAGGCATGTCGCCGTGGTGCGCCGCCCGAACTGGAGGGCCGTACCGCCGCGATCCGTCCCCAGCGAGGACCTGGTCGGCCCACGGGTGGCGGCCCCACGCCCCGACGGCCGCGAGCACGCCCACCGAACGCTCTCGGATCTGACCACGGATCTGAACGCCGGGTTCACCACAGACCTGACCACGGATCTGACCACGGATCTGAACGCCGGGCTCACCACAGACCTGACCACGGGCTGGGATGCGCGCCGCAACGTCCGCGCGGTGGAGGAACTGTCCGACGGCAGGATCCTGGCGACGCTCGACGGGCTCCGGCTGGAGTGCTGGTCGCCCGGGGGCGGCAGACAGTGGGCGGTCCCCGACGACGCCCCCGACGACGCCCCCGGCGGCGGCCGTGACCTCGTCGTCGCCGACGGCGAGCGCTCGGCCTGGGTCGGGCTCGTGCGGCCGGAGTGGGAGAAACGCCCGCAGTCCGTGCTCCGGCTCGCCCTCGACGACGGGGCACTGCGCGACCGGCTCACCCCGTCCGCCCCGGTGTCCCTGGTGCGTCTCGCCGACGGCCGGCCGGCCCTCGCGCCCGCCGGGTCCAACGGAGAGCGCGGCAGACTACGCATCCGGCGCGGCAGCCGGAGCTACTTCCGCGAGACCGTGCGGGCGCGGGACGAGCCATGGCCCGAGCCGGCGGAGCACTGGCTCTCCGCCGCCGCCCCGGTCACGACACCGGCCGCCGGCCGCCCGAGCGAGCCGGCCGCCGGGACGACCAGCCGGCTGTTCCCGTACTCCTGGGTACCCGGCGAGACGCACTTCGCCGGTCCCGGGATCGAGACCGCCGAGGGCGACCTGGTGCACGCCGGCACCGTCCACCACGGTCACGGGCTGCGGCCCGGCGGCTCGTTCGTCGTACGCCGCTCGGCGACGACGGGGGAGCCGGACTGGGTCTTCCGGACGGACCGGAAGGCCACCGCGCTCGATGCCGACGCCGACGCCGAGACCGTGTACGTCACGTACGACGACGGCGAGATCGTCGCGCTCGATCTCCACGACGGCACCGTGCGCGACCGCCGTCCGCTGACGGTGGCCGCGGTGCCCGTCCTCCCGACCGCGCTGACCGTGGCGGGCCCCGGCCGTCTGCTGATCGGGACCAGCGACGGACGGATCCTGGTCTGCTCGGCCGACTGACCACGGCGCCCTCCCGAGGCCCGCACCCACCCAGGCCCGCCCCTCCCCCTCCCCCCCCGCCCCCCCCGCACGCGTCAGTCCGCGTCACCCGTTTACAAGCGCCGCGCTCCGCGCTAGCTTCCGAAGCAGGTGGGGTGGGAGCGCTCCCATTCGGGGTGGCGGACCGGAACCCGTCGCCGTCGGATCCGCTCCCGCCCCACACCAGCCCTCCGCACACCGGCATGTCCGGATCGGCAGCTCCACAGCGGCACCCGCACGTTCCCCCACCTCCAAGCCGTACACGCAAGGAGTATTTGTCATGCACATGACAGATCCACGATTAAGTTTGCTCCGGCGCCACAGAGCACTCCTGCTCGTTCTGCTCGCCCTAGTGACCACGATCCCGGCGCTCGGCCTGGTCGTCACGGCGGGCAGCGGGAAGGCGGAGGCGCACGGCACTCCGATGAAGCCCGGCAGCCGCACCTTCCTGTGCTGGCAGGACGCCCTCACCGACACCGGCGAGATCAAGGCGATCAACCCGGCCTGCAAGACGGCTCAACAGGTCAGCGGCACCACGCCGTTCTACAACTGGTTCTCGGTGCTCCGCTCGGACGGCGCCGGCCGCACCCGAGGCTTCGTCCCGGACGGCCAGCTGTGCAGCGGTGGCAACACCAACTTCACCGGGTTCAACACCCCCAGCGCGGACTGGCCGTTGACCCATCTCACCTCCGGCGCGACCGTCGACTTCTCGTACAACGCGTGGGCGGCGCACCCGGGTTGGTTCTACGTCTACATCACCAAGGACGGCTTCGACCCGACGAAGACGCTCACCTGGAACGACATGGAGGCGCAGCCGTTCCTGAGCGTCGACCACCCGCCGCTGAACGGCAGTCCGGGCACGGTCGAGGCCAACTACTCCTGGCGGGGCCAGCTGCCCGCCAACAAGTCGGGCCGCCACCTCATCTACATGGTGTGGCAGCGCTCCGACAGCGCCGAGACCTTCTACTCCTGCTCCGACGTCGTCTTCGACGGCGGCAACGGCGAGGTCACCGGTATCAAGGAGCCCGGCAACCCCAGCGAGCCGGTACCGGGCCAGTGCGCCGCGACCCGCCGTACGACGGGCAGTTGGACCGGTGGCTATCAGTCCGAGGTCGTCGTCACCAACACCGGCGACGTGCCGATGCTCGGCTGGATGGTCAACTGGACGCTTCCCGCGGGACAACGGGTCGACAGTCTCTGGAGCGGCACCGCGACATACACCGGGCAGAACGTGATGGTGCACAACGCGAACTGGAACGGCTCGCTGGATCCCGGCGAAACGGCGACGTTCGGCTATGTGGTGCAGGGGTCGGGAGGTGATCCCGCGACCACGCTGCCCTGCCGGGTGGGCTGAGGCCCGGCACCCGACCACGTCACCCGCCCTGTGCGGGGGCGGGCGGCGCGCTCGGGGCGGACCGGGTGGGCGGGCGGTGCGTGCCCACCCGGTCCGCGAGCCGCGACCCGGTACGGGGGAGACCGGGCGCGGTGGGAGTGCGGCTGTGGGACCCCTCGAAGAACTGGACAACGTTGTCGAGTGGTCTGGACAAGACTCTATCGTTTCAACGGGCAACCAAGTCAAGCCGGTTGGGGTGGGACGGGTCGGACGGGGTCGGGTGCGGTCGGACGGGTCGCCGCACCCGAGCCCGTGCGGTCAGGACAGCAGTTCCACCTCCGCGAGCGTCGCCGTGCCGTCGAGGACGAGCCGGTAGTGGTCGTACGCCTTCGGGGCCGGGACCGAGAAGGCCCGGGTCTGGCGGTCCCAGGTGAAGGACTCGCCGGAGCGTTCGTCGAGGGTCTTCCAGGTCGTGCCGTCCCTGGAGCCCTGGAGGGTCCACCCGCTCGGTGCCTCGGCGCGGTCGGCCGAGGTCAGCGTGTACTGAACCGCCTTGGTCCGGGCCGGGGTCGGGAGCGGAACCGTCTCCACCGACGCCTTCGTCGACGACGTGTCGTCGAAGAGCGCGCCGTCGCCCTCGACGGCGTCCGAGCGAGGGCTCGGCACCCGCTTGCCCTTGGTGATCGACACCGGCGCCGCCTGCTCACCGGTGCCCCAGCGGGACGGCTTCGGGCCCATGTCGAACTTCAGCACGCCACCACGGGAGATGAGGGAGTGCGGCAGTGAAGTCGACGTCCAGGCCTTGCCGTTGACCCGCAGACCCTGCACGTACACGTTCTTCGCGCTGTTCCTCGGCGCCTCGACCACCAGGTCCCTGCCGTTCTCCAGATGCACGGTGGCCTTGGTGAACAGCGGCGAGCCGACGGCGTATTCACCGCTGCCCATCACCAGCGGATAGAAGCCGAGCGCGGAGAAGAGATACCAGGCCGACTGCTCGCCGTTGTCCTCGTCGCCGTGGTAGCCCTGCCCGATGTCGCTGCCGGTGTAGAGGCGGGAGAGCGCCTCGCGGACCTTCTCCTGCGCCTTCCAGGGCTGTCCGGCGGCGTCGTACATGTAGATCGCGTGGTGGGCGACCTGGTTGGAGTGGCCGTACATGCCCATACGGACGTCACGGGCCTCCGTCATCTCATGGATGACCCCGCCGTAGGACCCGACGAACTCGGGGGAGGCCGTCTCCGGCGTGGAGAAGTACGTGTCCAGCTTCTGCGCCAGCCCGCCGCGCCCGCCGTACAGGTTGGCCAGGCCCTTGCTGTCCTGCGGCGCGGTGAAGGCGTACCCCCAGCCGTTGGTCTCCGTGTAGTCGTGGCCCCAGATACGCGGGTCGTACTTCGCGGAGTCCACCCGCCAGGCCCCGTTGCCGTCCCGGCCCTGGAAGAAGCCGGCCTTGTCGTCGAACAACTGCACATAGTCCTGGGCCCGGTCGAGGAAGTAGGCGGACTCCTCCTGGTATCTCCGCTCGCCCGTCTCCCGGTACAGCGCCTGGCCCATCCGGGCGATGCCGTAGTCGTTCAGACAGCCCTCCAGGGCCCAGGACAGGCCCTCGTGGGTGTCGGTGCCGGTGTAGCCGAGGAAGGGCGAGGTGGCCATGCCCTTGCGGCCGACGCCCGCCGACGGCGGGACGACCGTGGCGTTCTTCAGGGCCGCCTCGTACGCCGACTTCGCGTCGAAGTCGACTCCCTTGACGTATGCGTCCGCGAACGCCACGTCCGAGGAGGTGCCGGTCATCAGGTCCGCGTAGCCGGGGGAGGACCACCGGGAGGTCCAGCCGCCGTCCTTGTACTGCTGCACGAACCCGTCGACCATTTCCCCCGCCTGACCGGGCGTCAGCAGCGAGTACGCGGGCCAGGTCGTCCGATAGGTGTCCCAGAAGCCGTTGTTGACGTACACCTTGCCGTCGACGATCTTCGCGCCCGTGTGGGTCGGGGTGTCCGGGCCGGTCATGGGGGAGAAGGGAGAAGCGTACTTGTACGTCGAACCGACCTTCTCGAAACCGGAGTTGGGGTACAGATACAGCCGGTAGAGGCTGGAGTACAGCGTGGTCAGCTGGTCGGGGGTCGCGCCCTCGACCTCCACCTTGCCGAGTACGCGGTCCCACTGCGCCCGCGCCCGGTCCTTCACCGTCTCGAAGGAGGTGCCCTCCGGGATCTCCTGGCGCAGGTTGTCCTTCGCCTGGTCGAGGCTGATGAGGGAGGTGGCGAGGCGGAGCGTCACCGCGCGGTCGTCGCCCGCGTCGAAGCGGAGGTGGCCCTTCACCCCGGCCGAGGCACCGTCCGTGACCGGGGCGTCGACGACCCCGTACACGAAGAGCCGGGTCGCGCCCGTCGACAGCCCCGACTTCACATCCGAGAATCCCGTGACGACCCCGGCCTCCTTGTCCAGGGTCAGCCCCGCCTGGTCCGTGACGTTGTCGAAGATCACGTTCGCGTCGTCGCCGGGATAGGTGAAGCGCAGCGCCGCCGCGTGGTCCGTGGGCGCCATCTCGGCCTTGACGCCGTTCTCGAAGCGCACCCCGTAGTAGTACGGCCGGGCCGTCTCGTTCTCGTGCCGGAACGCCAACGCCCGTGCCGTACGGCTCAGTTCGGGGGTCCCGGAGGCCGCCGAGGGCATCACCTGGAAGGTCTGCCGGTCGCCCATCCAGGGGCTCGGCTCATGACTCGCGCTGAACGCCTGGACGGTCGGCAGGTTGTCCGCGTTGTTGGCGCGGGCGTAGTCGTACAGCCAGCTCAGTGAGCCCGCGTTGGTCACCGGCGTCCAGAAGTTGAAGCCATGGGGCACCGCGGTCGCCGGGAAATTGTTGCCGCGGGAGAAACCGCCGCTGGAATTCGTTCCCCTGGTGGTCACCGCGTAGTCGGACAGATGCTTCTTCGGCGGCTCCGGCGCGCGGACGCGCAGCGTCACGTCGTCGAGCCAGCCGCGGAACCTCGCCGGGCCCTTCGGGGAGTCGTAGGCCACCAGGATCCGGTCCACGGTCCGTCCGGCCGCGACCGACCCGATCCGCGCGACCACGTCGTTCCACTGGTTGACGTACAGCACCTTCGCCGCGCCCTGGCCGCGCGGCGACAGCGGGAATCCGTGCTGGTCCGCGGCCCCCAGCTCGCTCAGCGAGGTGCCGTCGGTGAAGACCAGGTCGACCGCGACGTTCGTGGCGTCGTAGTCCAGATCACCGTCCGCCATCGACGGGAAGATCCGGTACGCCAGCTCGGTGTCCCGCTCGACGGCCACGTTCACGTCGAAGACCTTGTTGTACGAGTGGGCCCGGCCGTCCGCCGTGTGCCGGCCCGCGTATCTCAGGGCCCGCTTGCCGGTGAAGCCCGCGCCGGCCTTCGCGGTCGCCGAGCCGCTCGGGCCCCGGTCGACCAGCGACAGCATCTCCTTCGGCGCGGGTGCCTGCCCGCCGCCCGTGGAGAACTGCACATCGGCGAGCTGGGTGATCATCGAGGCGCCGTTGTTCTTCGTGATGTCCAGCCGGTAGTGCCGGTACTCGGCCGCCGCGTCACCCGGAATGTCGTACGACCTGGTCTGGAACCGCTCCCCGAAGCTCTCCCCGGAGCGGGTGTCGAGGGTCTTCCACTCCTTGCCGTCGGTGGAGCCCTTCAGGGTCCAGTCCTTGGGGTCGCGGGTCTCGAAGTCGTTCGCCGAGGTCAGCGCGTAGGTGACCACCTTGGTCGGGCGGTCGAGGTCGAACTCGGCCCAGCCGGTGGGCTGGAAGGTGAGCCACTTGGTGCCGGACTCGCCGTCGACCAGGTTCTCCTTCACCTCCCCGCTGCCCGCGTTCTCGCCGCTGGCCCGGACATCGGTGACATGGTCGGTGATGTTGCCGGGGATGCCGGTGGTGTAGCCGCCGTCCACGCCGGAGGCGCGGGGGGAGCCGTCGGGCGCGGTGTCGACCGTGCTCAGCCAGTCCGGAGCCGGGTCGTCCGGTTCGAAGGAGGAGGCGAACTCCCGCTCCCCGGCCGCCGGTCGGTCCGGTAACGCGACGGCCGCGCCCTGCGAGGCCACCACCAGAGCGAAAGCGGCGGCGCCGAGCGCCGCCGTGGAACCCCGTCCGTGCCGCATCAGCAGCACCCTCCCTACGTCCAGCAGACAGTTTTCGATCAAGAAATGATCGAAAGAGGACAACGTTGTCGACCGTGTAACGCAGGGACCAGTAGTGGTTGAAGTGACGTCTGATGTCAAGGGTGTTGAGTGCGCCATCCGGGGTGAATGGCGGGGATTTTCCGGTCAGGTGGCGCAAGGGCGCTCATATTTCCGAGAGGTCTCAACTCGGAAAAGACCGAAGACGAACCTTGCATTCGATCTTGCCCCGTTGGCGGGAAGTGGACTATACCTGTCGGCGTCCGCATAGTGGTCGCACAGGTCGCACAACCGTGGACAGGCGCTACCTGGGGGGAATTACCGGTGGTCGCGGACGTGTCCGCGCGCCGACCGCCGTGTTGCCCCTGTTGAATCCTCACGCACGACCCCAGCTTGAACCGACCGCGGTGCCGGGAGGATCCGGTTCACCGCCTGAGTCCTGGAGAAGGCGAGGACTTGAGCATGGGATCCACAACCGCCGAGAACGACCACGGCCCCGAGGGTGCCGGCACCACCGACCTCGAAGGCGTGGGCCGCCGCGATCTGATCAAGCGTTCCGCCGCGCTCGGCCTGATCACCGTCCCGACGATGAGCTTCCTGTCCGCGTGTGCCAGTGGGGGCGGCGGGGACGACGACACCTCCGAGGACACCCAGGGCGAGGCCTCCGAGTCCAACCCCTTCGGCGTCAAGAAGGGCAGCAAACTCGACGTCGTCATCTTCAAGGGCGGCTACGGCGACGCCTACGCCAAGGCCTGGGAGGCCGCCTTCCAGAAGAAGTGGGGGGTCACCTCCACCCACACCGGCACCCAGGAGATCACCGGCAAGCTCCAGCCCCGGTTCAACGCGGGCAACCCGCCGGACATCGTCGACGACTCCGGCGCCCAGCAGATCCCGATCGACGTCCTCTACAAGAACGGCCAGCTCCTCGACCTCGCCGAGGTGCTGGACTCGCCGTCGATCGACGACCCGAGCAAGAAGGTCCGCGACACGCTGATCCCCGGCACGCTCGACGCGGGCATGCAGGAGAACAAGGTCGTCGCCCTCAACTACATCTACACGGTGTGGGGCCTGTGGTACTCCGGCAAGCTCTTCAAGGAGAACGGCTGGGAGGAGCCGAAGACCTGGGCCGACTTCCTCACCATCTGCAAGGAGGCCAAGGCCAAGGAGATCGGCGGCCTCGCCCACCAGGGCAAGTACCCGTACTACATCAACGTCGCCATCATGGACCTGATCGCCAAGACGGGCGGCCTGGAGGCCATGAAGGCCATCGACAACCTCGACCCGAAGGCGTTCGTCGGCTCCGACGCCGCCAAGGCCGGCGTCGAGGCGATCTACGAGGTCGTCGAGAAGGGCTATCTGATGCCCGGCACGAACGGCCTGACGCACACCGAGTCCCAGGCCCGCTGGAACCAGTACAAGGCCGTGTTCATCACCTCCGGCTCCTGGCTGGAGAACGAGCAGCTGACGCAGACGCCGGACGACTTCGAGATGACGTTCATGCCGATGCCCGTCCTCCCCGACAGCGTGATGCCGTTCGAGGCGATCCGGGCCGGCTCCGGGGAGCCGTTCATCATCCCGGCCAAGGCGAAGAACCTGCCGGCGGCCAAGGAGTTCATGCGGATGATGCTCTCCAGGGAATGGTCGACGCTGTTCGCCAAGGAGGCGAACTCCCTGACGATCGTGAAGGACGGCGTCGACACCGGCGTCTCGCTGCGGCCCGGTACGCAGTCGACGGTGGAGGTCTCCAAGGCCGCCGGTGACAACACGTTCCGTTACCTGTACACCGAGTGGTACAGCGAGATGGACACGGCGATCCAGAACGCGTCGAACGAACTGATGGCGAAGCGGATCCAGCCGGCCGAGTGGCTCAAGCGGGCGCAGGCCGCGGTGGACAAGCAGGCCAAGGACCCGGATTCCAAGAAGAACCGCCGGGACTAGTGGGGCGTCGGAGCGCCGTGGGAGCTGCGCACTGTGGTGAGCTGCGGGTTCGTCGTGGCTTGTCGCGCAGTTCCCCGCGCCCCTGAGATGACGGGGCGCGCTTTTCGTCTCATGGAACCCGAGGCAGGGAAACGCCAATGCGTAAAGGGCAGAACCGGTTCGTCGCGGGATTTCTCCTCGTCCCCGTGGCGCTTTATCTGATCTTCGTGATCTGGCCGTACATCCAGACATTCGGCTATTCGCTGACGGACTGGAAGGGGCAGTCCCAGACGTTCTCGTTCATCGGACTCGACAACTACACGGCGTTGTTCGAGGACGACATCTTCCTCCAGGCGATCTGGCACAACATCCTGTTCCTGGTCTTCATCCCGGTGATCACCATCCTGCTCGCGCTGTTCTTCGCGTTCATGCTGAACGCGGGCGGTCGCGGGCGGGCCGGCGGAGTCTCCGGGGTCGCCGGATCCGGCTTCTACAAGATCGTGTACTTCTTCCCGCAGGTGCTGTCGCTGGCGATCCTCGCGGTCCTGTTCGGGGCCGTGTACCGCAGCGACAGCGGCGGCATGCTCAACGGTTTCCTGATGCGCCTGGGGCTCGTCGACGAGAACAGCCCCGTCGAGTGGCTGAACGAGCCGAACTATGTGCTCTGGGCACTCATCCTGGTCGTCGTCTGGCACGGCGTCGGCTTCTATCTGGTGCTGTTCTCCGCCGCCATGCAGGCCATCCCCAGAGACATCTACGAGGCCGCGCTGATCGACGGCGCCGGCCGCGCCCACACCTTCTTCCGCATCACCCTGCCGCTGCTGTGGGACTCCGTGCAGACCGCCTGGGTCTATCTCGGCATCGCGGCGATGGACATGTTCATCCTGGTCTCCACCATGACCGCGGGCGAGTACGGGGGCGGCCCCGACCACCACAGCGAGGTCATGGCGACCGTGATGATGCGGAACTTCCTGCTGTACGGCAGGAGCGGCTACGCCTGTGCGATGGGCGTCGTGATGCTGCTCCTCACCCTGATCGTGTCGGTGGTCATGCTGCGGGCCACCCGTCGCGAGCGCGTCGAGTTCTGAGCGGGAGAGACGACACAAGATGAGCGCACCCCTCAAGACCGCCTCGCGCGGCGAATCGGTCCCCACCGGCCCGACCGTGACCAAGCGGGGACCCGGCGGCCCCGGCGACGAGCGCGGCGAAGGCGTCGTCCTCAACGTCTTCTCGCACGGCTTCCTCGCCCTGTGGGCCCTGCTGATCGTGCTGCCGCTGCTGTGGCTGGTGCTCAGCGCCTTCAAGACCGACGCCCAGATCGGCGGCTCGGCCTTCGGCTGGCCCGAGAACTGGACCCTGGACGTCTTCTCCCGCGCCTGGGACAAGGGCATCGGCGACTACTTCGTCAACACGGTCATCGTGCTGGTCTTCTCCGTCCCGCTGACCATGCTGTTCGGTTCGATGGCCGCGTACGTGCTGGCCCGCTACCCGTTCCGGGGCAACCGGCTGCTCTACTACTTCTTCGTCGCCGGGGCGATGTTCCCCGTGTTCCTGGCCCTGGTGCCGCTGTTCTTCATGGTCAGACGGCTGGACATGCTGAACACCTACCAGGGGCTGATCCTGGTCTACGTCGCCTACTCGCTGCCGTTCACCGTGTTCTTCATGCACGCGTTCTTCCGGACGCTGCCCACCGCGGTCTTCGAGGCGGCCATCCTCGACGGGGCGTCGCACACCCGTACGTTCTTCCAGGTCATGCTGCCGATGGCCAAGCCGGGCCTGATCAGCGTCGGGATCTTCAACACGCTCGGCCAGTGGAACCAGTTCATCCTGCCCACGGTCCTGATGCAGCCGCAGAGCGGCGACGATCCCGAGCGGTACGTCCTCACCCAGGGCCTCATCCAGCTCCAGCAGCAGCAGGGTTACGCCTCCGACCTGCCCGTCCTCTTCGCCGGTGTCACCATCGCCATGATCCCCATGCTCGTGGTCTACCTCTCCTTCCAGCGCCAGGTACAGGCGGGCCTCACCTCGGCCACGCTCAAGTAGCCCGCCCCGGGACCCCAAGTAGCCGCAGAGTGACATTTAGTGGTCATTCGGCGACCCCAGTTTCCGTCAAGGACTTGACTGCGGTAACCCGTTCAGCGGAGTTTGGAGTTCACAACTTGTAAGTGACCCGGGTCCCGTGGCTGTGACCTGGGTCATGGGCGGCGTGCGGGCCGCCCGTCCTGGGACGGGAGTGGATGAGTCGATGGAGACTCCGGGATCGCAGTCGTCGCTGCACCGAGCAAATCTCGAACGCGTCGTGCGGGCGGTGCGGCTCGCCGGGTCGCTGACGCAGGCGGAGATCGCCAGGAGCACCGGCCTCTCCGCGGCCACGGTCTCCAACATCGTGCGCGAGCTGAAGGACGGGGGAACCGTCGAGGTCACGCCCACCTCGGCGGGCGGTCGCCGGGCGCGCGCGGTCTCGCTCAGCGGCGACGCCGGGATCGTGATCGGCGTGGACTTCGGCCATACGCATTTGCGCGTCGCGATCGGGAATCTCGCGCACCAGGTGCTGGCCGAGGAGTCCGAGCCGCTGGACGTGGACGCCTCCTCGGCCCAGGGCTTCGACCGGGCGGAGCAGCTGGTCACCCGGCTGGTCGAGGCGACGGGCGTCGACCCCACGAAGATCGCGGGGGTGGGCCTCGGTGTGCCCGGCCCGATCGACGTGGAATCCGGGACGCTCGGCTCCACCGCCATCCTGCCGGGCTGGACCGGCACCAAGCCCGCCGCCGAGATGCAGGGCCGTCTCGGCGTCGCCGTGCACGTGGACAACGACGCCAATCTGGGCGCCCTCGGCGAGCTGGTCTGGGGCAGCGGCCGGGGGGTGCGGGACCTGGCGTACATCAAGGTGTCCAGCGGCGTTGGTGCCGGACTGGTGATCGATGGCAAGATCTACAGGGGCCCGGGTGGCACGGCGGGAGAAATCGGGCATATTACTCTTGATGAATCCGGCCCGGTCTGCCGCTGCGGCAACCGGGGCTGCCTGGAGACCTTCGCCGCCGCGCGCTATGTGCTGCCGCTCCTCCAGTCCAGCCACGGCACCGGTTTGACCATGGAAGGGGTCGTACGGTTGGCGAGGGACGGGGACCCGGGCTGCCGTCGGGTGATCGCCGACGTCGGCCGACACATCGGAAGTGGAGTCGCCAATCTCTGCAATCTGTTGAACCCGAGCCGCGTGGTCCTCGGTGGCGATCTCGCCGAGGCCGGAGAGCTGGTTCTCGGACCCATAAGGGAGTCGGTCGGCCGGTACGCGATCCCGAGTGCCGCACGTCAACTCTCGGTGCTGCCAGGGGCGCTTGGCGGTCGCGCGGAGGTGCTCGGGGCACTGGCCCTGGCCCTCAGTGAGATGGGTGATTCGACCCTTTTGGACGGGACCCTCTCCGCAGCAACCCCTGTCTTCACTTAGAGAACGAAACACGCCGTTGCCAACCCGTTAAGGATTTACTTCTTGACGTCGCACGTGTGGCCGAGTTGACTTCCAGCCACCTCGGCCGCAGTGCTGCGGCCCGTGTCAGGGAGGCACAACCCAAATGAACGCAACGATGCGTAGAGTCGCGATCGGCGCCACCGCGATCTCGCTGGCGCTGTCCGTGGCCGCCTGTGGCAAGGCCGGCGACGACGGCGACTCGGACAGCGGCAGCACCAGCGGTTCGGACAGCAAGTCGATCGGCCTGCTCCTGCCCGACTCGGTCACCGCGCGCTACGAGAAGTTCGACAAGCCTTACTTCGAGGCCAAGGTCAAGGAACTCTGCGACGACTGCGACGTCCAGTACGCGAACGCCGCGGCCGACCCGAACAAGCAGGCTCAGCAGATGAGCACCATGGTGACCAAGGGCGTCAAGGTCATCGTCGTCTCCGCCCAGGACTCCGCCGCCATCAAGTCCTCCATCCAGGCCGCGGTGGACAAGGGCGTCAAGGTCGTCGCCTACGACCGTCTCGCCCAGGGCCCGGTCTCGGCCTACGTCTCCTTCGACAACGTCAAGGTCGGCGAGCTGCAGGGCCAGGCCCTCCTCGACGCCCTCGGCGACAAGGCGACCCCCAAGGCCAAGGTCGTCATGATCAACGGTGACGACGCCGACCCGAACGCCGGTCAGTTCAAGGAGGGCGCGCACAAGGCCCTCGACGGCAAGGTCGACATCGCCTACGAGCAGTCCGGCCTCTGGAAGGACACCGTCGCCGCCGAGAAGATGTCCGCGGCGATCACCCAGCTGGGCGCCAAGAACATCGCGGGCGTCTACGCCGCCAACGACGGCATGGCCGGTGGCATCGCCAACACCCTCAAGGGTGCGAAGATCGGCAGCATCCCGCTGACCGGTCAGGACGCCGAACTCGCCGCCATCCAGCGGATCGTCGCCGGCACGCAGTCCTCCACGGTCTACAAGGCCTACAAGCCGGAGGCCGACACGGCCGCCGAGCTGGCGGTCAACCTGCTGGAGGGCAAGGACATCAAGTCCCTGGCCGACACCGAGGTGACCAGCGGCTCCGGCGACAAGGTCCAGGCGAAGCTGCTGACCCCGGTCTCCGTCACCAAGGAGAACATCAAGGACACGGTGGTGAAGGACGGCCTGTACACGGTCGCCGACATCTGCACCGCCGAGTACGCCAAGGCGTGCAAGTCCGCCGGTCTGGAGTAGTCACTCCGGCCCGCTGAGCCTGTCCGGCGCCCGCCCCACCTTCAGACCCCGCTTCCGGGGCGGGCGCCGGACGGAACCTCGACGCTCCGCTGGAACTGCCACGACGGGCCGTCGGTCGTCGAACGCGCCGTCGTGGCTGGTCGCGCAGTTCCCCGCGCCCCTTCAGGGCTCGGGGAGCGCGGCGGCTCCCCCCATGTTCCCCTTGTAAGCCTTGTGCACGGCCCCCGAGTCGAAGGGGTCGGCACATTTCCGCGCCTGATTCCAGGCGCGGCATCCCCGCCGGTCAGGCGGCGAAGGAGATGGTTCACGTGTCCGCTACGCCCGTGCTGGCGTTGCGCGGAGTCTCCAAGCGATTCGGTGCGGTGCAGGCACTCACCGACGTCGATCTGGAGGTCCACGCCGGAGAAGTGGTCGCCCTGGTGGGCGACAACGGCGCAGGAAAGTCCACCCTGGTCAAGACGATCGCGGGTGTCCACCCCATCGATGAGGGCGTCATCGAGTGGCAGGGCGACCCGGTCCGGATCAACAAGCCGCACGACGCCCAGGGACTCGGCGTCGCGACGGTCTACCAGGACCTCGCGCTCTGCGACAACCTCGACGTCGTGGGCAACCTCTACCTCGGGCGCGAGCTGCTGCACAGGGGTGTCATCGACGAGGTGTCGATGGAGAAGAACTCCCGCGAGCTGCTGTCCACGCTCTCCATCCGGATCCCCAGCGTCCGTATCCCGATCGCGAGCCTCTCCGGAGGTCAGCGCCAGGTCGTCGCCATCGCCCGCGCCCTCATCGGCGACCCCAAGCTCGTCATCCTCGACGAGCCCACCGCCGCCCTCGGTGTCGAGCAGACCGCGCAGGTCCTCGACCTGGTCGAGCGGCTGCGCGAGCGCGACCTCGCCGTCATCCTCATCAGCCACAACATGGCCGATGTGAAGGCGGTCGCGGACACCGTCGCCGTCCTGCGGCTGGGCCGGAACAACGGTTCCTTCTCCGTGAAGGACACCAGTCACGAAGAGATCATCGCCGCGATCACGGGTGCCACGGACAACGCCGTGACCCGTCGTGCGGGGCGGCGCACCACGGAGGCGGCAAAGTGAGCGACACGTCCAAGACCGTGAAGAGCGATTCCGCGCCGGACACCGGGGCCGAGGGGCAGACCACGGTCGCCCCCGCCGACGACCCCACGGCCGCGCCGGTCACCGTCGTCGACCCGCGTCTGCTGGTCCGCGAAGAGGGTCTCAAGGGCTACGTCACCGAGTTCAAGCGCAAGGTGAAGGGCGGCGAGCTGGGCTCGCTGCCGGTGGCCATCGGGCTGATCGTCATCTGGACGATCTTCCAGCTGCAGAACGACCTCTTCCTGAGCGCCGAGAACCTCTCGGACATCAGCTACTTCCTCTCGGCCACCGGCATGCTCTCCATCGGCCTGGTGTTCGTGCTGCTGCTCGGCGAGATCGACCTGTCCGTGGGTTCGGTCAGCGGTCTGGCCTCCACCCTGTTCGCCGTGCTCGCGGTGAACCAGGGCATGAACTCCTGGTTGGCACTGCTCCTCGCGATCGTCACCGGTCTCGCCATCGGCGCCCTGCACGGCTGGTTCTTCGCCAGGGTCGGCGTACCCGCGTTCGTCGTCACCCTGGCCGGCTTCCTCGGCTGGAACGGCGTGATGCTGTGGATGCTGGGTGACAGCGGCACGATCAACATCCCGTCGGACACGGGTCCGGTCCATCTGCTCGGCAAGAGCTCCTTCTTCATGGACCAGGCCATCATCGGCGCGTACATCCTGGCCGGCCTCGCTGTGGCGCTCTCGCTCGTCGGCAACGTCAACGAGCAGCGCCGTCGTCGGGCCGCGGGTGTGCCGTTCCGGCCGACCAGCGAGATCGGCTTGCGTGTCGGCGCGCTCGCCGTCGTGTCCTTCGTCGCTGCCGCCGTGCTCAACGACGCGGCCGGTGTCTCCAACGCGCTGGTGATCTTCCTGGCGGCACTGGTGATCGTGGACTTCGTGCTGCGTCGTACCACCTACGGCCGTCAGGTGTTCGCGGTCGGCGGCGGCATCGAGGCGGCCCGCCGTGCGGGTATCAATGTGCCGATGGTCCGGATCACCGTGTTCGCCATCTCCGGTGGGTTCGCGGCGATCGGCGGCATGTTCTTCGCCGGTCAGACCGCGAGCGCGACGCTGTCCGCCGGTGGTGGCAACGTCCTGATGCTCGCGATCGCCGCAGCCGTCATCGGTGGCACCAGCCTCTTCGGCGGGCGGGGATCGGTGTGGTCCGCGCTGCTGGGCATGCTGGTCATCCAGTCGATCACGACGGGCCTCAACCTGCTGAACATGAACACCTCGATCCAGTACATGATCACGGGTGCGGTGCTGCTGGGCGCGGTCGTCATCGACTCCGTCAGCCGCCGGAGCCAGAAGGCGGCGGGCCGCGCGTAGCGGTCCGGCCCGGCGCCCTTCGGGGCGCGCAGGTGCCCGGTGCCTTTCAGGCGCCGGGCACTTCTCCTTGTTGTCGGACGTTTCGTACGGGTACGTCTGCGCAGGATGGTTTACGGCCGTTCGTGTGACGTGGGAGTCGACCGCCCGGCGGTCGGCCGTGCACGCGGAAGATTAGACTTCGACGAGCCCGGTAACGCTCGAACAGCACTATCGCAAGGAGGCACGGGTGCCGCTGCTGACCCGCATCAGGGGACCGCGCGATCTGGACCGGCTCAGCCTGGAGGAGTTGGACCAGCTGGCGGAGGAGATCCGGACCTTCCTCGTCGAGGCGGTGTCGAAGACCGGCGGTCACCTCGGCCCGAATCTCGGCGTGGTGGAGCTGACCATCGCCCTGCACCGGGTCTTCGACTCGCCCAAGGACAAGGTGCTCTGGGACACGGGCCACCAGTCCTACGTCCACAAGCTCCTCACCGGGCGTCAGGACTTCTCCAGGCTGAAGATGAAGGGCGGCCTCTCCGGCTACCCCTCGCAGGCCGAGTCCGAGCACGACGTCATCGAGAACAGCCACGCCTCCACGGTGCTCGGCTGGGCCGACGGCCTCGCCAAGGCCAACGAGGTGCTGAAACGCGACGACCACGTGGTCGCGGTCATCGGCGACGGCGCGCTCACCGGCGGTATGGCCTGGGAGGCGCTCAACAACATCGCGGACGCCAAGGACCGACCCCTGGTCATCGTCGTCAACGACAACGAGCGCTCGTACGCGCCGACCATCGGCGGCCTCGCCAACCACCTCGCCACCCTGCGGACCACCGACGGGTACGAGCGGTTCCTCGCCCGCGGCAAGGACCTCCTGGAGCGCACCCCGGTCGTCGGCCGCCCGCTCTACGAGACGCTGCACGGCGCCAAGAAGGGGCTGAAGGACTTCATCGCCCCGCAGGGCATGTTCGAGGACCTCGGCCTCAAGTACGTCGGGCCGATCGACGGACACGACATCGAGGCCCTGGAGTCCGCGCTGTCCCGCGCCAAGCGGTTCGGCGGGCCGGTCATCGTGCACTGCCTCACCGAGAAGGGCCGCGGTTACCAGCCCGCCCTCCAGGACGAGGCGGACCGCTTCCACGCCGTCGGCAAGATCCACCCGGACACCGGTCTGCCGATCGCCTCCTCCGGCGCCGACTGGACCTCCGTCTTCGGCGAGGAGATGGTCAAGCTCGGCAAGGAGCGCGAGGACGTCGTCGCCATCACGGCGGCCATGCTCCAGCCGGTCGGCCTCGACAGGTTCGCCAAGGCCTTCCCCGGCCGGGTGTACGACGTCGGCATCGCCGAGCAGCACGGCGCCGTGTCGGCGGCGGGCCTCGCCACCGGCGGACTGCACCCCGTCTTCGCCGTCTACGCCACCTTCCTCAACCGCGCCTTCGACCAGGTCCTGATGGATGTGGCCCTGCACAAGTGCGGGGTGACGTTCGTCCTGGACCGGGCCGGTGTCACCGGCACCGACGGCGCCTCGCACAACGGCATGTGGGACATGTCGATCCTCCAGGTCGTCCCGGGGCTCCGGCTGGCCGCGCCGCGCGACGCCGACCAGGTCCGCGCCCAGTTGCGCGAGGCCGTCGAGGTCACGGACGCGCCGACCGTGGTCCGCTTCTCCAAGGGCGCCGTCGGCCCCGCCGTACCCGCCCTGCGCCGCGTCGGCGGCATGGACGTACTGCGCGAGCCGGGCACCGACACCCCAGACGTGCTCCTCGTCTCGGTCGGCGCCCTCGCCCCGATGTGCCTGGAGATCGCCGACCTGCTCGACAAGCAGGGCATCACCACCACCGTCGTCGACCCGCGTTGGGTCAAGCCGGTCGACGAGCACATGGCGCCGCTCGCGGACAAGCACCGCGTGGTCGTCACCGTCGAGGACAACTCCCGTGTCGGCGGCGTCGGTTCGGCCGTCGCCCAGGCGCTGCGCGACGCCGGTGTGGACATCCCGCTGCGGGACTTCGGCATCCCGCCGCGCTTCCTGGACCACGCCACCCGCGCCGAGGTGCTGGCCGAGATCGGGCTCACCGCGCCCGACATCGCCCGCCAGGTCACCGGACTGGTCTCCAAGATCGACGGCCGGTACGACGACACCGCCGCGGAGGTGGAGTCCACGCGCGACTGAGCCGTCCGGTTGGGCTGTTCGGGCCGGTCCCACCATCCTTTACGGTGGTGAGACCGGCCCATTCGCGTGAAATCGCTCGCGCCGGGGCATACGGACCACGCCCCCTCTCGATCATGTCGAGGACGACAAGCGTGGGAGGTTCGCCAGTGAGCAGCACACTCTTCAGGACGAAGAAGGTCGAGCAGTCCATCCTCGATACCGAGGAACCAGAGCACGCGCTCAAGAAATCCTTGTCCGCGCTGGATCTGACGGTCTTCGGCGTCGGTGTCATCATCGGCACCGGCATTTTCGTCCTCACCGGCACGGTGGCCAAGAACAACGCCGGTCCCGCCGTGGCCCTCGCCTTCGTCGTGGCCGGCGTCGTCTGCGCGCTCGCCGCTCTCTGCTACGCGGAGTTCGCGTCCACGGTCCCGGTCGCCGGATCCGCGTACACCTTCAGTTACGCCTCCCTCGGGGAGCTGCCCGCCTGGATCATCGGCTGGGACCTGGTGCTGGAGTTCGCGCTGGGGACGGCGGTGGTGGCGGTCGGCTGGTCCGGCTACATCCATTCGCTGCTGGCCAACGCGGGCTGGGAACTGCCCGCGGCGCTCAGTACGAGGGACGGGGCGGACGGCTTCGGCTTCGACATCCTCGCCGCCGCGCTCGTCCTGGTGCTCACCGCCATCCTCGTGGTCGGCACCAAGCTCTCCGCGCGGGTCACCTCGGTGGTCGTCGCCATCAAGGTGACGGTCGTCCTCACCGTGATCATCGCGGGCGCCTTCCTCGTCGAGGGCAAGAACTACGACCCGTTCGTGCCGAAGGCGCAGGCGGTGCCGGCGGGGGACAGCCTGCAGTCCCCGCTGATCCAGCTGATGTTCGGCTGGGCGCCCTCCAACTTCGGTGTGATGGGCATCTTCACCGCCGCCTCCGTCGTCTTCTTCGCGTTCATCGGCTTCGACGTCGTCGCCACGGCCGCCGAGGAGACGAAGAACCCGCAGCGGGACATGCCCCGGGGCATCATCGGCTCCCTCGTCATCTGCACCACGCTGTATGTGGCGGTGTCGATCGTGGTGACCGGGATGCGGCACTACAGCGAGCTGTCGGTGACCGCGCCGCTCGCCGACGCCTTCAAGGCCACCGGGCATCCGTGGTTCGCGGGCTTCATCAGCTTCGGCGCCGCCGTCGGTCTGACGACGGTGTGCATGATCCTGCTGCTCGGCCAGACCCGGGTGTTCTTCGCGATGAGCCGCGACGGACTGCTGCCGCGCTTCTTCTCCCATGTCCACCCGCGGTTCAGGACCCCGCACCGGCCGACCATCCTGCTCGGTGTGGTCATCGCGGTCCTCGCGGGTTTCACCCCGCTGAGCGAGCTGGCCGAGCTGGTGAACATCGGCACGCTGTTCGCCTTCGTGGTCGTCGCGATCGGCGTGATCATCCTGCGCCGGACCCGCCCCGATCTGCACCGGGCGTTCCGCACCCCCTGGGTGCCGTTCATCCCGATCCTCTCGGTGCTCGCCTCGCTGTGGCTGATGCTCAACCTGCCCACCGAGACCTGGCTCCGCTTCGCCGGCTGGATGGCGCTCGGCTTCGTCGTCTACTTCGTCTACGGCCGCTCGCACAGCCGCCTCGGACGCCATGAGGAGACCACCGTGGACGAGGTCGGCGGGAGGCCGCCGGGGAACGGCGCCGCGTAGGCCGGTAGCCCTGTAGTCCCGTGGTGGCTGTGGCCCCGTGGGTTCCGCTTGTGGCGGGTGCCCACGGGGCCACGTCGTCGGTACGGGGGCGGGCCTCGCGGTGGACGCCCGTTCAGGACTCCCCGCGCACCGCCCGGGGACCGGTCACCTCGGCGCCCAACTCGCCCACTCTGCGGCGTAGTTCGCGGTCGGCGGTGACGACGAGGCAGGGGCGGTCGCGGGCCTCCTCGGCGACCAGTTCCACGATGCGGTCGTCACCGCTGCGGGGGGCCGCCTCGACCCGTACGCCGGGGACCGGTTCCACTTCACGGGCGGCGCCCTCGACGACCAGGACGAGTTCGACGGGCTCGTCCCGGCCGGGGACCCCGTCCCGGGCGAGCCGGTCGCGCAGGCGTTCCGCCGCGCCCCGGCGGTCGCGCCACCAGCCGTCGGGGACGGAGCCCACGACATTGGCCGCGTCGACGATCACAAGCAGGGGGTCGTCCATGCGGACAGGGTCGCACGCCCGGCAGCCCCTCCCGGTTGGTGAAACGTTCATCCTATGATGGGGGCCGCTCGGCCTTCCGCGTTCCTGTGCGAGAAGGCGGCCGGGGAGCCGCGCCGAGCGTCATCGAAAGGGCAGGTCACGTCATGCGGACCAGATCCGGGCGCGCCGCTGCCCAGGGGGCGGCGGCCGACACCTCGGCGAACGGCGGGGGCGGACGGCACCGGGCCGAGACCACCCTCGCCGGTACCTGGCTCGTCCTCGGCAAGGACGGCAGGCTCACCGCGTACGCCCGCGCGCGTACGGGGCTGCTGCGCTGGACGCAGAGCCGGCCCGGCGGCGCCGAGTGGACCGGCCCGGACCTCTTCCCCGTGGCCGGACTGACCGACCTCCACCTCGTGCGGGGCGCGGACAGCTATGTGCACTTCCTCGGGCGGCGGGAGACCGCCAAGGGCGACGGTCCGGCCGCCGTGGACATCGTGCACGCCATCCAGTACCAGACCGGGCGGCCGGTCACCGAGTGGCGTTCGCTGGGCAATCCGCACAAGGACCCGGTGAAGGCCGCGCGGTTCGGGATACCGGCCGGGGCCGTGAGCGCCGGCGGCGACGTCCATGTCCTCGTGCGCAACGCGGGCGGCGGCGTCATGCTGCGCCGGGAGCTGGCGGGCGGCAAGTGGAGCCCGTGGACCGACCTCAAGGGCAGCGGGGTGCGGGACCCGGTGGCGGTGGTGGCGTACGCCTCCGGGCGGGTCGAGGTGATGGCCGGGGGCCAGGACCTCATCATGCGCTGGACCCAGGACAAGCCCGACGGCGCGTTCGCGCAGACGCCGACCATTCCGCTGTCGGTGCTGCGCGGCAGCGCGGTGGGGCTGGAGACCGGGCCCGACCGGGCCACGTACTACTGGACCGACCCGGCCACCGGGGGTGTCGTCGCGCACCGGCCCGGTGGGTGGGTGATTCCGCTGGGCGGGGCGCCGGCCGAGGGACCGGTCGCCGTGCTGCGGGCGCCGCTCGACGGCTACGACTGTGTGGTGCTGGCCCATCGGGACATCGAGGGGCAGGTGATGCTGGCGGCGTGCGGAACGGAGAACGAGCAGGCCGGGGTGTGGTGGTCGCCCACGGGCGAGCGGTGCGTGGGGGCGCCGGCGCTGGCCCGGGACGCGTACGGGCGGGTCGTGCTGGGGGTGCTCGGGGCGGACGGGGCGCTGCGGGTCGCTGTGCAGCGGGACGAGGGTGGATTGGCTCTGGCGCCGTCTGTCCTTGTGTGACGGCGCCAGAGCCAATCCACCGGGGTGGGTGCGTCGGCGGGTGCGGGTCGTTCGTGGTTGCTCGCGCGGTTCCCCGCGCCCCTGAAAAGCAGGGGCTGCGCCCCATGCCTTTCAGGACCGCTGCCCCGTCGCCGGCGGCCACCGGCCGTCGTCCCCGCCCGCCCCGAGCGTGCCCCGTACGTCGGCCGACAGGCCGGCTCGGTCCATGGCTTCGCTGAGTGTCTGCCGGAACTCCTCGGTGTCGATTCCCGTCACCTTCGCCTCCACGACGACCTCCGACTCCTGATCACCGTGCGAGCTGCGCACCGAGACCTTCACCGGAACCGCGCGCACCCGGATCCAGGCGCGCAGCACCGAGGCGAAGGCGGTGACCGCGCTTCCGGTCATGATGATCTCCAGGGCTGTGAGGGGGCCGCCCAGGGTGCCGGGCGCCGCCGGCTCCTGACACAGCCGTACGCCGTCGATGTCCGGCTCCTCCCCGAGCCTGCGGTACAGGTCGCGCAGGTCGTCGGCGGTCATCGGGTGCGAGGGGTGCGCCGCGACGGTCAGGATCATCTGGTCCACGTGGTCTCCTGGGTGAGAAAGGGGAGCGGGGCGGAAGGGGTTCGGGTCGGCACCTGCGGCGGTGGGCGGGTCAGGGGTCGGGGCACGCGTCCTGCGGGCGTACTCCGTTCGCGTACCGGGACCAGGCCGCCGTCATGGCGTCGGGCGGTGTCACGGCGCAGAGTCGGGAGACGAGGAACTCGGGGGACGGCCGGGACACGGTGACCGTCGCGTCCTCATGACCGACCACGAGTGTGTCCTGTGGGCCGAAGGCCAGGGCGGAGACCGGGCTCGGGCCTGCGGAATCGGTCAGGGCACGGAGCCGGCCACGGGTGTCCGCGCTCCACAACCGGACGTGCCCGGCGTCGTCACCGGTCGCCAGGAGGGTGCCCCGCTCGTTGAAGGCCATGGCCGTGATGGTGGCGGGGAGAGCGGCCCGCGAGCCGTGCCGCACCGGATCGTTCGTCGCAGCGGTCGTCAGGGTGCTCCCGTGAGCTGTCGCCAGGAGCCGGCCGTCGGAGGACAGGGCGACTCGGGACCAAGGGACGTACACCGTGTACGAGGAGGAGACCCAGTCGGACCCCGCGACCTTCAGGGCACGGGCCCCGGCATCGGTGACGTCGTACAGGGCGGGGGCCGAGGCGCCCTGGACGAGGAGGCGGGTGCCGTCGCCGCCGAGAACGGCCGGCTGCGCGGTGTCGGCCAGGGTCTCCGACCCGAGAGCGGGCAGCCGCCGCGGACCCGAGGCGGCCGACAGGTCCCACAGCCGGGGACGGCCCGTGGCGTCGGACGTCAGCAGTGTGTCGGACGAGGGCGCGTACTGGAGCGCCGTCGTGCGCCCCGGGATCCGGATGGTGCCGGGTCGTGGCGCTCCCGGGCCGAGCCGCCACGACTCGGTGGTCCGCTTCCGCCCGACCAGCAGGCCGCCGATGCCGGGCCGGAACGCGAGCAGGCCGACGGGTCCCGCCGTGGAGCCGGAGATCCGCACCGGCTCGGGTGCCCGGGTGCCGGGGCCCACCTCGCCGTCCAGCGGGAATGCGTGGACCGAGCCGTCCCGCAGGCCGACCGCGACCGTGCCGGCGTCATCGGACAGTGCCACCGCGGAAGGGGCCGCGGCGAGGTGCAGCGTCGTCAGATGCCCGGGGCTCAGCAGCCAGCCCGTGTTCCAGAGCCGAGTCGTCCCGCCGGTCGTCGCCAGCAGTGACGCGTGGCCGTCGAAGACCGCCTTGTGGACCGGCGCGGGGTGGAAAACGTGGGGCGACTCGATGCCGGGCTCCAGGGTCGTGGCGAGCCGTGGTTCGCCGGCCCGGCTCACGTCCCACAGGCGTACGCCGTCCGCGGCGACGGCCAGGGCCCGGCCGTCGGGGGAGAAGTCGACACCGGTCACCTTTTCCGTACCGAGTCGGAACCCCTCGGCGGGGGACGACAGTGCCGCGCCGCCACCGTCGGGACGCACGGTCCACAGGGCCACGCGTCCTCCGGCCCGAGCCTCGGCGAGGCGCCGTCCGTCCGGGCTGAAGGACAGCGGCAGCCCGCGCACATCCGCCCGCCTGCTCCTGGGCAGCGGGCCTCTCAGCGTCCGGCCCTCGTCCGTACGGGCGTGACGCAGCAGGAGGCGGCCGTCGGCACGACGTTCGGCGAGGATGTCGCCGTGCGGGCCAAACACGGCGAAGGCGTCCGGCAGGGTGCCGTCGGCCACCAGCCCGCCGCCGTCGGTCACCCGCCACAGCTCCGTGACGTCGCGGTTTCCCTCCTGGCCCATGGACGAGGGGAGCGTCTGGGCTACCGCCAGCATGCCGCCGTCGGCGCGGAAGGTGAGGTCGGCGGTGTCGAGCGACTCGGCTCCTGCCTCCCTCACCACGGTCGGGCCCGGACGAGGCCGGCCGGGACCGGTCCGCCACACCAGCAGCCGCCCGTCGGAGTCCACGCCGACCAGCAGGGC
The DNA here is from genome assembly GCF_009184865.1 of Streptomyces phaeolivaceus. Taxonomy (NCBI): domain Bacteria; kingdom Bacillati; phylum Actinomycetota; class Actinomycetes; order Kitasatosporales; family Streptomycetaceae; genus Streptomyces; species Streptomyces phaeolivaceus. The sequence continues at coordinate 8,183,574 of NZ_CP045096.1, forward strand.
GGCGTCGGGACTGAAGCGGAGCGCGGTCAGCGCCGAGCCCTGCGGCAGATCGAGCGTCGCGGTCCGCCGGTGTCGGACGGTGTCCCACAGCCACACCCGCCCGTGCGCCTGAACGGCGAGCCGGTTCCCGCGCGGGTCGAACGCCAGGGTCTCGGCGGCCGGCAGCACGGTCGACGAACCCTGTGACTCCTGGGCGGGCAGCGCGGTCGCGGCACTGGCGTACAGGCTCGCGCGGGCCTGCGCGGTCCGCGCGGTGCGGTACGCGGCGACGGCGAGCCTGCCCGCCAGCACCGGGTCGGTTTCGCGCACCTCGTCCGACCGGGCGGCCAAGGACCGGGACAGCGCCGCCCGTTGATGAGCGGTCAGGGAGTGCTTGATCCGCGCCCGGTCCCACGCGCCACCGGCCGTGACGAGCAGCAGCGCCACCACGGCCGCCGCGAGCAGCCGATGCCACCGGCGCAGCCTCCGCAGGGAACGCGCGGACATACGCTCCCGCCGGGCGGAGGCCCGCAGGAAACGCCATCCGAGTGCGCCCAGGTCGTCGGCGGGCCGGGTGTCGGCGGCGGCCCAGGCCTCGTCCAGCATCCGGCCCGTGTACAGCACCGACTCGTCGCCCCCGGCCTCGTGCCAGGCGTGGGCAGCCTGGAGGATCCGCTGTCGGCGGGTGAGCCAGTCGCGGTCCTGTTCCAGCCAGTCGCGCATCGTCGGCCAGGCGGGCAGCAGCGCCTCATGGATGAGCCGCACGGTCTCCCGGCCCGTCGCCGGATCGGTGTCCAGCGCCAGCAGCCGGGCCGCCCGCAGGTGCTCCAGTACGTGCCGGGTACCCGTGGGGTCGCCGAGTTCACGCAGCAGCCGGTCACGGGTCGTCCTGGTCCGGGTCGGAGGTCTGCCTTCCACCGACTGGACCAGCCGGGTCAGCAGCAGCCGCGCGATACGCCGCTCCTTGGGGCCGAGGCCCTGGAAGGCTCTGTCGGCCTGCGTGGCGACGACCGAGGCGATACCGCCGGAGGACCGGTAGGCGGCACGGGTGAGGAGGCCGCCGCTCCGGTTCTCCCAGGTGACCCGCAGCGCTTGCGCGAGATGCGGCAGGACGCTCGCGTCGTACTCGGCCTGCCCGGACGTTCCGCGGACGGACGTTCCGCGGACGGATGTTCCTTCGGCAGGTCTGTTCCGGCCCGGTGCCGGCGCGGCGGGCATGCCGGGCCCGTGGTCGCTGTCGGGGGACACGTCCAGGTCGGCGATGATCAGCTCGACGAGCCCCTCCTCCACCGCCAGCCCTTCCGCGTGCGCGGGCCCCAGCACGGCCTCGCGCACCTCGTCGTGGCTGAGCGGGCCGACCGCGATCTGATTGCCGTTCAGGGCTTCGAGCAGGTGGGGGTGGGAGGCCAGGGCACCCAGGAAGTCGGCTCGGGCAGCCAGCAGGACATGGGCCGACAGCGAGGCCGGTTCGCCGTCGGCCGGGTCCGTGGCGCGCGCCGCCGCGCACAGCGCCTCGACGAACGCCGAGGACTCGCGCGGATCCTCACAGAGGGTGAAGGCCTCCTCGAACTGGTCGACGACGATGACGGGCCCGAGAACCCGGTCCTTCGCCCTCGGCACGCGGCCGTCGGCGGCCCCGGGACGCGGAACCACCGCCCCGGCGGACTGCGGTGCCGGGATCGCGGGCCGGCCCGGTGGTGTGCTCCGCCGCGCGGCCACCTCGCGCACCCAGGTGGTCATGGTCGCCGCGCCGCCCCGGTCCAGTTCGGCGCGCAGCGTCGCGCGCGGTCTGCCCAGGTCGGCGGAGAAGGCCTCCGCGAGCGCGTCCAGGGGGCGGTGGGTGGGAGCCAGCACGATCCGCGGACGGTGCTCACTGCCCGCCACGGTCCGGGCCCGCGCCAGATCCTGGAGGAGCCCGGCGTGGATCAGCGAGGACTTGCCGCAACCCGAGGGACCCAGCAGCATCACCGGCAGCGGCGGACCGAAGGGCGCGGTCAGACAGACCGCGAGGCGGCTGATGATCCGCTCACGGCCGTGGAACCAGTGGGCCGTACCGGCGTCGAAGGGAGAGAGACCGGGGTACGGACACACCCCGCTGTCGCGGACATGCCGCTCCCCGGGCGCCGAGTCGTCGGCCGCGGCCTCGGGATGGACGTTGCGGCCCAGCACCATCAGTTCGGCTCTGCCACGGGACTGGACGGTCGGTGTCGGGCTCAGCTGCCGTGTCAGATGGGCCGCGACGTCCCCGAGCGTCAGATCGGTGGGCAGTCCGGCCGCCCCTCGCTCCAGCAACTCGATCAGCCGACCGCTCATCGCCGTATGGCGCTCGCCGACCGGAGCCAGTGCCTGTTCGTCCGCCGAGGCCGCCGTCAGCAGGTAACTCTGCCGCAGAGGGCCGAAGTTCACGGAGAGGGCGCGGCCCGCGTAGCAGCAGTCCAGTACGACGACGACGCCGCGCGGTCGTGGGGTGGCCGAGCCGACGGTCTTCACCAGATGGGCGAAGTCGAGCGAGGAGTAGTGCATGGCCGTACCGAGCGCGCCCGTGCGCCCGGTGCTCAGCCGGAGCTCGTTGCTCTCACCGACCTCCGAGTGACCGACGTAGTACAGCAGCAGCGAGTCGGGGGCGAGGGCGAGCGCGCTCTCCACGGCGGCGATGACCTCCTCGGGCCCGGCGGGGTCGACGACTCGACGCACCCGCTCCGGGGCGAGACCGCAGCGCTCGGTGAGCACACGGGCCAGGTCGTCGGCGGAGCGTTCGGCGGCCTCGACCGGCGGGAACCGTGTGTCGTCGGCGGTGCGCGCCGTCGCCACCAGTACCGCCGCTCCGGCGGTGCCCAGCAGCGGGGGCCGGGCCGCGGTGCGTTGTCGGGCCGTCTCGGTCATGGCGTTCGCGACCTCCGTGAGGTGTCTGCCTCGTCGGCACCCTGGCTCTCCCGTGCCTTCTCCCGGGACTCCCGCGCCTTCGTCCGTGCGCCGCGCCAGGCCGAGAGCAGCGGCCCCGGCACGACAAGCGGCCACCACGGCGAACCGCCGAGCCCCGAGCGCCGCCGCAGGCCCTTCGCGAGGCGGTCGCCGAGATCCCAGGCGCGGTCGGCCTCCTCCGCGCCGACACACGGGGTCCGGCCGCTGCCTGACGGTCCGGGCTCGCCGTACAGAGCCCGTTGCGCGGCCCGTGCCAAGCCGCTCGCGGCGGCCTCGGACCCGGTGCCCGCGGCCTGGGCCAGCAGTCGGCCCACGTCGGTGACGCTCGCCGACGACGGCACCTCCACCCCGCAGTGGCCCAGCCGACGGACGGCGGAGTCCCAGGCACCGCGGACCCGGTCGGACGGGAGCGCCGCCCTCCGGGCAGCCCGCTCGCGCAGCACGGGCAGGACGGTCAGCCGCAGCGCCCGCGTGAGAAAGAGCAGCCCGAACAGCGTCAGGGACAGCGGTAGCAACCACGTCGACGGATCGGACGCGAGCGCGCGCGGAGTCGCACGTCGTGGGGAGGAGGCGCTCTCGGGTGACGGGGAGGGCGCGTGTGCCGCGCTGGGACGAGTCGGGGACGGTGACGGTGTCGGCCGCTCGGGCGTCGCGGACGGACGGACATCGACCGAGCGCGGCTTGCCCGCCCCGGGGACCGGATCGAACGGCAGCCATCCGACGTTCTCGAAGTACACCTCTCCCCAGACCCGGGCGTCCCGCCCTGTCACCTCGACGGTTCGGTGCTCGCGAGCGCCGCCGCCCGAGGCGCCCGGCGCGAAGCCGACCACGAGACGTGCGGGCAGACCGCTCTGCCGGGCCGCCAGGACGAAGGCGGCACCGAACACCGAGGCCGGACCCTGCCGCTCCGCGAGGAACCGCGCGACACCGCCGTACGTGGTGACACCGGGGGCGTCCGGCACATGGGTGTACCCCTCGCGCAGCCTCGTGGCGATCACGGCGGCACGGGCGTACGGGCCGTCGGAACCGGCATCGGTATCGGCGGCGGACGGTCGTGTCAGTTCCCGCAGGGCACCGGGTGCTCCGGGCGGCAGGGCACCGGCGGCAGGGCCGGCCCGTCCCGCCGTGGCCACACGCAGCCCCGGCCGTTCGACCGGCGGGGGAGTGGTGCGCGGCGCCGAGTCCACGAAGTACGAGGTGCCCCGCCCGGACGGCCGGGTCACGAGCACCGCTCCGTCCCGGGGACTGATCGCCACCGCCGGACCGGAGACGCGTACGGGCTCCGCCGGCACCGGCAGGAAGCCGCCGTCGAGACCGGAGAGCACGACCCGGTGCCGTACCGTCCGCTGGGTCCGCGCACGCGACTCGGCGCCCGCCGGTACGAGACCGCCGGTCGGTGCGAACGTGCCTTCCGGAGCCCAGCGCTGTCCGTCGAACACCGTGAGCGCGCACAGCCGCCAGCGTTCCGTGGCGGGGCCGCGCGCCGAGAAGAGCGGTGTGCCGGGCGACCGCCGCCAGTGGGCGAGCTGCGCCAGCGGATCGACCGACGTGGACGTGTGCACGGGCGCCGTCACATGCCGCCGTACGTCGTAGCCCTCGCTCTGCGCGGGCCAGGGCACCGACCAGGTGACGGCCGTGGCCGCCGTCGCCACCGAGGTCGTCCAGACGCCTGCCGTCAGGGCCCGGCGGGACATCGGTCGCCGCGTCGCCGGAGCGATGGCGTCGCCGGGGGCGCGGTCCGCGTGCGGCAGGGCCAGCAGCGCGCCCGCCGCCGCGGTGACGACGACCGCCTGCGGCAGAGCGGAGCCCTCGCCGGGCACGCACCACGCCACACCGATGATCAGCAGTGACACGGAGGGCAGACAGGCGATGCCGCCGGCCCGCAGCCGCAGCGCCGCCTCCGTTCCCAGCAGGGCGGCGAACCAGGTCATGAGGAAGGGAAAACACAGGAGCCGGGGGGTGGCGGGCGCGGGCAGGCCGTGTCCGAGCAGACGGATCCAGCCCCGGGGCGCCGCCTCCGCGGCGGCACCCACGGCGGACCAGGGGGACCATCCGGTCCCGCCGCCGTCCCCGAAGAGCGTCAGGGCGCAGACGAGGAGACCCAGCACCGCGGAGCCGGGCACGGTGCACTCCACGGGCGGCAGTCTGCGGCGCACCGCACACAGCGCCAGGCACAGGGGCGGTACGAACGCCGCGACGGCGAGGGGGAGCAGCAGCGGCCCGTACCCGAAGGCGCGGTGGAACACCAGTCCCGCGCCCCAGGCGGCCATGCCCGCCACCAGGGGCACGACGAGCCTGTCCGGTGCCGATCGCTGTCCTGTCATCAGGTCCCTCCCGTCGCGGACGGCCTCATCGCCGCGGACCACAGGGCAAGGGCGTGAACGGCGTCGGTGGCTGTCCGCACCACGGTGCCTCGGGAGACGTGCGCGGGACCGGGCCCCGGTGGGCCAAGGCGCAGCAGGACCGTGCGTGACCGCGCTCCCCGGAGCGGTGGGGGGAGGACCGGCGCCCCGGACCGGCGGGACCCGGTGACGACGGTGACCGGGCCCCCTACGGCACCGCGACGCGGGGCCGTCCGCCCCGTCGCGCCGGTTCTGCCCGGACGGGTGTCCGCCTCCGTCACGGCCTCGACGCGGGACAGCTCGGAGAGGATCCGGACGCCGGTGCCGAACTCGGCCTCGTAGGACGGCGCGTCGCCCGCGACGGTCCAGAGCCGGGCCGTCGCACCCTGGCGCACCACGGCCACCAGCAGGGACGCCGTCACGTCGACGGCCTCCTCGAACAGCATGCCGTCCGCGTACGACGAGGCATCCAGGTCCAGCACCAGCGTGAGTCGGGTCAGGACGGGCTCGGCGGACCGGCGGACCATCAGCTGCCCGCTGCGGGCGCTGCTGAGCCAGTGGATGTGCCGGGGGTCGTCGCCGTGGTCGTAGGCGCGCAGAGTGAAGAAGTCGGCGTCGAGCGAGGCCCCGGCCCGCTGCCCGTCGCCGGAGTCGACCGGGCCGCGGGCGAGGTTCCGAACCGCCACGGGAGTCACGGCGGGGTGCACCTCCACGGTCCTGGCGGCGGCCAGTTCCGTGTCGCGGCGGAACAGGCCCAGCGGATCCTCCTGGCGCAGCACGAGGGGGCCGATGCGCAGCGGTCCTCGTCGGGTCGTGGGCAGGGCGAGTTCCAGGGGCCGCTCCGCCTGTACGGGCAGCGGCAGGGAAGCGGGTGCCTCGTGCGGGCACTCGTGCTCCAGCCGGAGGTGCGCGAACCTCGGCAGGTGCGCGCCGGGTCGGGGTCTGATCTCCACCCGCGCCTCCGCGCCCCGGGGCACGCTCGCCGACGTCGTGTGCAGCGTGGCGCGCGCCCCGGTCGTGGGACGGGTCACCACGAGGGCGGCGGCGAGTCCCAGCGCTCCGGCCGAGGCGGGCACGGCCAGAGCGGGGGAGGCGAGCACCGAGGACAGGACGCCCAGCGCGACGCTCATGGCCACCAGGAACAGACCCCGGCGAGTGATCAACGCGGCACCTTCAGCCTGCCGAGCAGTTCGGCCACCAAGTCCTCCGCGTCGGACCGTGTGAAGTCCGCCTCGGACGTGAGCGGCAGCCGGTGCGCGAGTACCGGACCTGCCAGTTCGCGGACGTCCTCCGGGGCCACGAAGTGGCGACCGTCGGCCGCCGCCCAGACCCGGGCGGCCCGGAGCAGCGCGAGAGCCGCACGCGGACTGGCACCCAGCCTGATCCTCGGATCGGGCGCCCGGGTGGCGGTCACCAGCGCCACGATGTACCGGTGCACCGGATCACTGACCACGATCCTGCGGGCGGCCTCGGTGAGCCTCCTGACCTCGTCGACGTTCAGCACCGGACTGGGTTCCGTCCGGGCCATGCCGCCGCCCTCCGCCTTGAGCAGGCCGAACTCGGCCTCCTCGCTCGGGTAGCCCAGCCGGACACGCATCAGGAACCGGTCGAGCTGGGCTTCCGGGAGGGCGTAGGTGCCGTCGAAGTCCACCGGGTTCTGTGTCGCCACCACCATGAAGGGCCGGGGCACCGGGTGGGAGTCGCCCCCGACGGTCACCTGCCCCTCCTCCATGACTTCGAGAAGGGCCGACTGCGTCTTGGGCGAGGCCCGGTTGACCTCGTCGCACAGCACGATGTTGGCGAAGACCGGGCCGGGCAGGAAGCGGAAGTCCCCCTGGCGTGCCGCCTCCAGGCCGGGCGGGAAGGACACCCCGGTGATGTCCGAGGGGAGGAGGTCGGGGGTGAACTGGATACGGCGGAACTCGCCGCCGATCGACGCGGCGACGGCTCGCCCCAGAGATGTCTTGCCCACGCCCGGCACATCCTCAAGAAGCAGATGCCCCCCGGCGAACAGGGTGGTGAGGGCCAGTCGGACGGCGTGCGTCTTTCCGGTGATCACCTGCTCGACGTTCTTGAGGAGGCTGTGGAAGCCCTCGGCGACACGGCCCCCGTCGTCGAAGGCCGTGTACGGCGGGAACTGGGACATGGTCGGGAGCCTTCCGCTCAGCGGGATGTGGGGGTATGTGGGGGGATATGGGGGGATGTGGAGGGGCGAAGAGGGCGAGGGGGGTGGGCGGGGAGGTGGTCGATCGTCAGGGAAAGCGCCACAACTCCGTCTTGTCGTCGCCGCTCACCGCGAGGAGCCTGCCGGTCGGGTCGAGGTCAAGGCGGTCGCCGGACGAGGAGGGCACCCGGTGGATCAGCCGTGGACGCTCCGGCCGGCTCATGTCCCACAGCTGTGCGGTCCGGGCACCGGTGACCGGGTCGTTCGCCATGAACGCGAGCCGTCCGCCGTCCTCGCTGAAGACGAAGTCGGAGACATCACGTACATCGGTGTTTCTGACGACTGTTCGCGGATCGGCCGGGTTCTCAAGGCTGAGGACGGCCCAGCCGCCGTCGTCGTGCGCCGCGACCAGCAGCGGCCCCCGCGGTGCGAAGGTCGCCTCCCGCAGTTTCGGAACGAGGCTCTGCTGAGCCGCGGGCCCGGGACCGGACTCCTCGGTTCCGGGGGCGATGCCGGAGAGGTCGAGAATGGCCGTCTGGGAGCTGAGGGAGACGGCGATCAGGTTTCCGTCGGCACTCAGCGAGGTGTTCCAGACGGGACTCTGCACCTGGATGCCACCGCCTGCGAACGGGCGTGGCGCGTGGGGCACCGAGACGTCGTCCACGAAGAAGTTGCCGCTCCTGCCCATCAGGTCGGAGAACCCGTAGGCGAGCCGTCGGCCGTCGGCCGAGAGCTCCAGTCTGTTGCCCGTGCTGTGCGGGGCGACCCAGCGGGTCAGCAGCACGGGAGCGGACGGGTCCTCGACTCCTTGGACGAAGATCTCGTACCGGCTGCGGGCGAAGAGGGTCTTTCCGTCCGGTGTGAAGACCAGGTTGGACACGCCTGCCTTGACGGCTTCGGCGGACAACGGGCCGAGGCGATGGGCGTCGGCCGGATCGCTGATGTCCCACAGGTCACCGCCGAGGGCGATGACCGAGCCGTCCGGCCGGAACTTGGCCGGACCGGCGGCCGGCAGTGTGGCCACGCGGGTCGGTGCGCCGTCCGGCCCTTTCGTGTACGAGGGCGCGGCGGAGGGACCGTTGGCGCCGCCCGTGCCGCCGGACGGCCCGTTGCGCGGCTCGCCCGAGGCGGTGGGCCCGCTGTCGCCGCCTGTTCCGGGAGCGCCGGTGCCGCTCGGTGTGCCGGTACGGGGAGTCCCGCTCGGGCTGCCGGAGGGAGTACCGCTCGGCGTACCGCTGGGGGACCCACCGGAGCGGCTGGGACGCGGACTGTCCGGGGGCGCCGATTGTCGGGTGTCGGCGGAGGAGGTGGCGGACGTGGAGGGTGTGGGGCTGGGCGGGGGCGGGTCCGTGGTGGCGGTGGGTGAGGGGGAGGAGGACGTGGACGGCTCGCCGTCGGGTCCGCCGTGCGTGCCCCGGGGCGGCTGGTTCGTCTCGTACTTCCGGAACGGCTGCGCCTTGCCGCGGCGGACCGCGACACCCTCCGGGCCCCGGGGATCGTGGATCCAGACGACGCCCGCCCGCTCGACGAGACGCAGGTGGGCGGAGGCCCGGGTGGTGACGCGGATCGACCCGCGCAGCCGACCCGTACGCATGTCGGCGACCAGAACCCGCCCGCTGCGCCCCTTCGGCAGGTGCACCAGATCGCCCGCCTCCACGAAGGCCCGGCCGAGCTCGGCGTCCGCGCGCACCCCTGTGCTGACGACGGCGATCCCCGCTCCGGTACGCGGATCGAGGGAGACGAGCTTTCCGGACCGCAGGAGCAGGACGAGATGGGCGGCCGACGCCGAGGCCGCACCCACCCCCGTCACGGGGTCGCGGCCGGACACCGACTCGGGCAGGGGCACACGGGTGCGCGCGTGCTCGCCCGTCAGCGCGACGAAGTGGCCGCTGTCGGCGTTGACGGCGTACATCGCGCCGCCCACCGAGGTGAGCCACACCTGGTCGCCGGGTTCCCCGACGGCCGTCCGGCGGACCCGCTCACGGCCGCGCCCGCTCCGTACGGCGGCCACGGTCCCGTCCGAGGGCAGTGCCACCCACAGGGTGCCGTCGCTGTCCTCGGCGGACTGCCCCAGGCGACCGCCGAGCCGGGTCCGCCGCTCCCAGGCCGGAGGGGAGCCGGGTGTCACCTCGACGAGTTCGCCGCGCTCCGGGGCGACGCAGTACACGCGGGACCCGATCACGGTGTGGGCACAGGTGTCGCTCGGGGCGAACGGTCCCTCCACACGCAGGCTGACGGGGTCCACCAACGAGTACGAGGAGTCGCCGCCGAGGCGGCCGGAGGAGTCCGTGACGACCAGGGAGCGGGGGTCGGCCGCCGTGTCGCCGGAGGCGTCCGGCGGCACGGCCCGCCGCCCGGGACCCGTCACCTCGGCGACGGTCATCCGGTCATGGCCGCGCAACGCGGGTACGGGCAGCTGGAACTGGGGTGACACGGCGACGCCGTTCATCTGGGTCAGCAGGCCGGGGCCGCTGCTGGGGAGCCAGACCGAGCCGTCCTCCAGCTCCGGCCGGAGCCGGTCGTCAGGGCTGCCGAAGGCCATCATCGAGGCGAACGCCGTGAGCGCGGCCAGCGCCAGGACGAGAGGCGTGCGGCGCCGAGGCGCTCCGTCCACCGCACGCGGGTGGGGAGACCGATACCACTCGACACTCATCGGCTCTCGCGCGCTCCGCTTTCCCGTTTTCCCGGTAGGTCCGTCCCCGCGCCGTGGTCGTGCGGCGACCATCGGCGGGATGCACAGTCAAACCTCCGGCACGCAGAAAGCGCCCGTGTTCGTACGAAATTCAGCCCTATGGGTTATCTGTCGTACGTGTGTTCCTGGAGTGTTGGGTGGGTCCCCGCGCCCCTGACCGGACCCACACCTACGAGGCGCCGCCCGTCGCCGGGGACTTCTTCGCCGAGTCCGGGATCTCCTTGTCGGCGCGCAGGGCCTTCCAGAGCGTCGTCGCCTGGGGTTCGGCGGCGACGACCCGGTTGGGGTCGGTCTTGTCGTAGGCGACCGGGAGCATGATCGTTTCCATGGTGGCCGGGTCGACGCCGTTCATGCTGCGGGCGAAGTCGGAGAGCGCGGTGAGGGAGTCGAGGTCGGAGTCGGTGGTGAGGGACTCGGTGAGGCTGTCCGCGATCCTGTAGGCCTTGGTGGGGCTGCCCAGCAGGTCCTGCTTCTTGATCTCGCCCAGCAGGGCGATCATGAACTGCTGCTGGAGGCCGATACGGCCGAGATCGCTGCCGTCGCCGACGCCGTGCCGGGTGCGGACGAAGGCCAGGGACTGGGTGCCGTCGAGCCGGTGGGTGCCCGCCTCCAGGTCGAGGCCGCTGGACTTGTCGTGGATGGCCTCGTCGACGGTGACCGTCACGCCGCCTATCGCGTCCACGAGCCCCTTGAACCCGGCGAAGTCGATCTCCATGAAGTGGTCCATGCGGATGCCGGACATCTGCTCCACGGTCTTCACCACACAGGCCGGACCGGCCAGCGAGTAGACCGAGTTGAACATCACACGCTTCGCGGAGGCGAGCGTGGAGCCGTCTGACTTGACGCACTCGGGCCGGGTCACCAGGGTGTCGCGGGGGATGCTGATCGCGACGGCCTCGCTGCGGCCCTCGGGTATGTGCATCACCAGCGCGGTGTCGGAGCGGGCGCCCGAGACATCGCCCGTGCCGAGGTCGGCGTTCTTCCCGGAGCGTGAGTCGGAGCCGAGGACCAGGATGTTCTGACCGGAGGTGGGCAGCTTCTCCGGGCGGTCGTCGCCGATCGCCTTGTCGAGGTCGACGCCGTCGATGTTGCCGTCGAGGTCGCTGTAGAGCCAGTAGCCGGTGCCGCCGGCCGCCAGGACGAGGACGACCAGACCGAGCGCGATCCAGCGCCACACCCGGCGCCCGCGCTGCCGCCCGGCCCGGCGACTCGACGGCGCACGCCTGGATCTCGGGCTCTGGTCCGGCTCCGTCAGGGCGTGCGTCATGGCGCCTCGGTGTCCTCTCGTGGTGTGGCTTGATGCGATCGATGCCGACCCTGGCGACACAGGAGGCACAGACATACGAATGTTCGACAAAATGCGACGAGTCCGAACTATAAACCGACCGTCAGGGCGGGTCGGGTGGCACCCTGTTCACCCTTCGGTTACCGAGAGTTCGGTCACGATGTCGTTTGCTGTGTGTTTTCTGTCATTTTTTGCCTGCTGTTGACAGTTGGCTGATTTGGTCGTGATGATGTGCCAGACCTGTGCAAGGTTCAAGTTTTTATATGAATGAATCCGACAGTGTCGTCGGTGTGTAAGTGGTCACGTTTCGCCCCGGGGGGTGCGAAGCCGGGTGGCCAACGGGGGTTGAGGGGCAGTAGGCGTGACAACCGTTTCCGAGCCCGGCGTCCAACGGACACCGGGTGATTCCAGCCATGCCCGGCGGATCCCCTCCGCCTCTCCGCCGCAGAGTTCCGGCCACCCGCCCAACCCCGCGGTGGCCGCCGAGCGCGGTGATGTCTACGTCGAGCCGGGCCTGACCCCGCTGGCGGCCCGCGAGGCCAACCGCGGCGCCCTCACCTCCCTGCTCGACGCGGCCGGTGTCCCGTACTTCGCCGTGCGCGGCACCTCGGACCACGGCACCGTCGTCGCCGTCGCCGAGCAGGACCGCGAGCGGGTGCTCGGCGCGGTCTTCCGGGGCCTCGGCCAGTACCCCGGCCATCTGAGCGTGATCGACCCCGACGCGCCCCGGCCCGCCCGCCCCGTCTCCTCGCGCGACCCGAAGGCCTGGCGCGGGGTCTCCACGGCCCGGATCGTCCAGGTCGGCTGGTACCGCACCGACCCCGGCCGGCATCTGCTGCTCGGCCACGAGTACGGCTGCGCCGTCGAGTTCTGGCAGCCGCACGGCGACCACCTCGTCGCGCCCCGCGCCAACCGCGCCACCTGGGCCGTCGCCGCGCGGGGCGTGAACGTGTACGGCGCCGCCCGGCTGTTCAGCCGCTTCGTGTCGGACTGGACCCCGCCGCACCTCGCGCCCGCGCTCGCCACCCGCCCGGAGTTCCTGGTCGACTGCGCGGACGACATCGGCTTCCCCGTCGACGCCGTCTACACCTGGGTCGACGGGAACGACCCCGCGTGGCAGCGGCGCAAGGCGCTGGCCAAGGGCGAGGCGTACCACGCCGAGTCGGCGAGCGACGCGCGCTTCATCAGCCGCGACGAACTGCGCTACTCGGTCCGGTCGCTGCATCTGTTCGCACCCTGGATCCGCAATATCCACATCGTCACCGACGACCAGGTCCCGGCCTGGCTGCGCGAGGACCTGCCCGGTCTGCGGATCACGAGCCACCGCGAGATCTTCCGCGACCCGGCGGACCTGCCGACGTTCAACTCGCACTCGATCGAGAGCCAGCTGCACCACATCGAGGGCCTCGCCGAGCACTTCCTGTACTTCAACGACGACATGTTCATGGGCCGCCCGGTCGCCCCGCACGCCTTCTTCACCCCGTCCGGCACCGCCCGCTACTTCCCCTCCCGCAACCGCATCCCGCAGGGCCCGGTCACCGAGACCGACACCCCGGTCGACGCGGCCTGCAAGAACAACCGTGCGCTCCTGAAGGAACGTTTCGGCAAGGTGATCACCCAGCCGATGGAGCACATCCCGTACGCGCTGCGCCGCTCGGCGATGGAGGAGGCCGAGCGGGACTTCCCGGAGGCCTGGGCGCGTACCTCGGCCAGCCGGTTCCGCGCGATGACGGACCTCTCCCCGACCTCGTCGTTCGCGCTCTACTACGCGGCGCTCACCGGGCGGGCCCAGCCCGGTTCGATGCCCTTCACCTATCTGCAGCTGGCCGTCCCCGACCTCGCGGACCGGCTGGGCCGGCTGCTCGACGGCCGGAACCAGGACAGCTTCTGTCTCAACGACGCGTTCTCCACGCCCGAGGACATCGAGGCCCAGCAGGAACTCCTCGACGGATTCCTCGACGCGTACTTCCCCACCCCGAGCCCGTACGAGCGGTGAACGGCGCCCGACGGGGTCCGCTCGACCGACGAGCGGACCTCCGACCCGATGCATGGCCCCTACAAGTGACGAAGCCCCTACAAGTGACGAAGCCCCTGCAAGTGACGAAGTCCCCAGAAGCGACGAAGCCCCCGCGAGCGATGGAACGGAGTTCATGACGTGTCCGACCAGACGTCGTTGAGCTCCGCCGCCCACGTCTATCAGCGCCTCGTCCCGCAGCCGGTCCGTACCGTCGCCGCGACCACCGTCCCCGGACGCGTCCGACGCAAGGCCAAGCGGTCGCTGGCCCGTGCCCTCGGCCGCCGCGAGGCCCGGCTGCACCAGCGTGCCCTGCGGCGGGTCCGCAAGGCGGAGTTCGGGCACTCCGAGCGCCGCACCCAGGCGTACGACGGCCGGATCGGGCATGTGCACAGCGGACTGACCGTCGACCTCGCCCGCCGCCTCGACCACAACCTGGTCACCCACGCCCTCGACGCCGCCGACATCCCCTGGTTCGCGGTGCCCGCCCTCGACGACCGGCGGATCTGTCTGGCCGTGGAGCAGCGGGACAAGGGCGCGGTCCGCCGGGCACTACGCGCGTTGCTGGAGGAACACACCGGGTACGTGGTGTCCGTCTCGCCCGCGAACAGCGAGAGCCAGGACATCCCGGGCAGCCATGTGAAGGCGTGGAAGCACTTCGGCAAGGCCCGGGTGATCCGGCTCACCTGGCTGCGCACCGACCCCACCGAGAACCTGTGGGTCGGCGAGGACCAGGGCGTCGAGATCGAGTTCTGGACCGTCAACACCGATCTGCCGCGGGAACGGGTCGTCGGCCCGCGCCCCAACCGGGTCCAGCGGGCCGTGCCCAGCGACGCCCTCGGCATCGAGATCGGCCTCGACCGGCTCTCCGGCTATCTCGACATCGACGGCGCCATGGAGCCGACGATCACCCTGGAGAACTTCGACATCGCCCGCCTGGAGGAGATCACCTTCCCCGTCGACGCGGTCCTGCTCCACCAGCACGCCACCCCCTGGGGCGAGGAACTGCTGCGCGCCGCCCTGCGCTCGCTGCACCAGTACGCGCCCTGGACCGACGTCGTCCACGTGGTCGCGCAGGCCCCCGTCCCCGACTGGCTGCGGGCCGACGAACGCCTCAGCATCGTGCCCGCCCGGCCGGGCGCCGAGTGGCGGCTGCACCAACTGCCCGACATCGCCGACCACTTCCTGCTGCTGCGGCCCGGCGCGCTGCTCGGCCGCCCCGTGCGGGCCTTCGACTACTTCACCCCGCACGGTGTGACCCGCCCCCGCCGCGGCCCCTGGACCGCGCAGGAGTCCTTCGCGCCCTGGACCCGCTCCGCGTACGCGGCGACCGGCCGGGTCACCGCGCACGGCTATGCCGAGGGCCCGCAGCCGTACAGCTGCGAGACCCTGTCCCGGCTCGCGGAGTCGGGCGCCGCCGCGCTCCTGCCGCTGCCCGACGTCCAGACGGCCCCGGCGGCCACCGGCACCCACCCCATGGACGGGCTGATCCACCACTTCGGCGCCGTCGCCGGACTCGCCGACCCCTCCGGCGAGGCGACCGTCACCCTGCACACCGCCCTCCCCGGCCTCACCCACCACCTGGAGCGGCTGCTCGTCCGCAGGGACAGCCAACAGCTCCAACTCACCGGCCTGGGCGCGCCACAGGCCCTGGGGCCTGCGGCGGAAGTGGCGCCTGCCGGGCGACGCCTGGCACGCACTCTCGACGCACCGGGCGAAAGCCCAAGTACATCCAGTACGAGGCCTTCCGCCCGGCACGCCGAGAGCACGCACCAGACGCCGCCCGGCCCGCCCTCCGGGCGGACGACGCCGCTTCCGCCGCAGGCCCCGGCCCAGGGCGGCACCGAGGCCGTCCTGCGTTTCCTGCGCCGCTACTACCCCGTGCCCAGCGTCTTCGAGCACGGGGACTCCGAGGGGTCGGACAACCAGTCGTGAGCATGGGCAATCCCGAGGCGTCCGCCCTGGTCGGGGCGTACCGCACGCTCGTCCCGACCGGGCTGCGCCGCCGTATCGCGCGCCGCGTCCCGCCGCGGCTGCGCATGGCGCTCAAGCAGCTGCTGCGCCACCTCCAGTCGGTCACCCTGGGCTCCCGGCTGCTCCGCGCGGCCCGCGCCCGCCGCCGCTGGCCGCATCTGTTCCGCGCGGAGGAACGGCTCGCCGCGCTGGCCGGACCCGGGGCGCAGATCGCCCTCGTACGCCCCACGGTGTCGCCGCTCGGGCTGCGCGAGGCCAACCTCGAACTGGTGGTGAGCCTGCTGGAGGAGGCGGGCGTCGACTACTTCGCGATCCGCGGCAACTCCGACTTCCGTTCCTGCCTCGCGGTCGCCGAGACCGACCGGGACCGGGTGCGCGCGGCCCTCGACCGCTGCGCCGCGAGCGCACCGGTGTACGTCACGGCCTGCCGGGGCGAGACCGCCACCGGCCGTACCGCGCTGTGCGGCTCCAAGCCCGGCCGGCGGATCGCGGGGGAGGCCCGGGTGCTGCGCGTCGGCATGCTGTGGAGCGACCCGGCGGGCTCCCTGGTGCTCGGCCCGGAACACGGCTGCGACATCGAGTTCTGGCGGTCCGAGGACGGCCGCCTGGTCGCCCCGCGCCCCAACCGGGTCACCGAGGACGTCTCGCCCGCCGAGCCCCGGGTCACCGTCCCCGTCAGCCGGCTCACCGGCTTCGCCGCCCTGCACACCCGCCGCACCCGCGCGGTCCGCACCATCGCGCCCTGCGCCGACGCCCTCCCCGAGGACGTCCGCTTCCCCGTCGACGTCGTCTACACCTGGGTCGACGGCGACGACCCGGCCTGGCAGCGCCGCCGCGCCGACTTCGGGCACACCGGCTACCACACCGAGTCCGCGAACGCCGCCCGCTACATCAGCCGCGACGAACTGCGCTACTCGCTGCGCGCCCTGGAGCAGAACGCCCCCTGGGTCCGTCACGTCTACGTCGTCACCGACCGGCAGCGCCCGGCCTGGCTCCTCGACCGCCACCCCCGCGTCACGGTCGTCGACCACTCCGAGATCTTCGCCGACCCGAGCGCCCTGCCCACCTTCAACTCCCATGCCATCGAGAGCCGGCTGCACCACATCCCCGGTCTCGCCGAGCACTTCCTCTACTTCAACGACGACATGTTCCTGGGCCGCCCCGTCACCCCGGGGGACTTCTTCCTCTCCAACGGCATGACCCGTACGTTCTTCTCGCCCTCCCAGGTCCCGAGGTGGGAGCGCACCCAGGGCGACCGCCCGGTCGACGCGGCCGGCAAGAACAACCGCCGGCTGCTGCTGGACAACTTCGGCTCCGTCATCGTGCAGAAGGTCCGGCACGCCCCGTACGCCCTGCGCCGCAGTGTGCTGCACGAGATCGAGCGGGAGTTCGCGGACGCCCACCGGGCCACCTCGCACAGCCGGTTCCGCAGCGCGGACGACATCTCCATCCCGTCGTCGCTGTACCACTACTACGCGTACTTCACCGGCCGGGCCGTGCCCTCCGACATCAGCTTCGCCTATCTCGACCTGGCCCGCCCCGAGATCCAGCGGCGCCTGGGCATCCTGCTGGCCCGCCGCGACCGGCAGGCGTTCTGCATCAACGACACCCTCTCCGACGGCCACGACATCGACCGGCAGACGGCGATGCTCGGCCGGTTCCTCGATTCCTACTACCCCGTGCCGAGTCCCTTCGAGCGGAAGGAGCGTGAGGTCCGGTGAAGATCTCCTTCCTGATCAACAACATCTACGGCATCGGGGGCACCAACCGCACGGTCATCAACCTCGCCGAGGCGCTCGCCGTCCACCACGAGGTCGAGATCGTCTCGGTGTTCCGCCGCACGACCGCCACCAAGTTCGAGATCTCCCCGAGGATCACCGTCCGCGCGCTGGTCGACCTGCGGCCCGGATCCGGCGACCGGGGCGCGGCGGGCAGCGACGAGCCCAGTGAAGTGGTGCCGCGCCAGGAGGAGTTCTTCGCGCAGTACAGCGGATTCACCGACCAGCGCATCATCCGCGAGTTGAAGAAGACGGACGCCGATGTCGTGGTCGGCACCCGCCCCAGCCTCAATCTCTTCGTCGCCGCCCACACCCGCGACGGCGCCCTGCGGGTGGCCCAGGAACACATGACCCACCTGGCCATCCCGCCCGCCGTGCGCGCCGAGATGGCCCGCGTCTACCCCCGGCTCGACGGCATCACCACGGTCACCGAGGCCGACGCCCGCTCCTTCATGGAGCACACCCCGATCCCCGGCCTCACCGTCGTCGGCATCCCCAACAGCGTGCCCCGGCCCGCCGTCCCGCCCTCCGACTGCACGCACAAGGTCGTCGTCAGCGCCGGCCGGATGCACCACATCAAGCGGTACGACCTTCTCGTCCGCGCCTTCGGGATGCTCGCCGAGGAGTTCCCCGACTGGCAGCTGCGCATCTACGGCGACGGCGGTGAGGCCGGGAAGCTCCGCGCCCTGGTAACCGAACTCGGCCTCGCGGGACGGGCGTTGCTCATGGGCGGCTTCTCACCCATCGAGTCGGAGTGGGCCAAGGGCTCCATCGCCGCCGTGACGTCGAGCGCCGAGTCCTTCGGTATGACCCTGGTCGAGGCCATGCGCTGCGGCCTGCCCGTGGTCTCCACCGACTGTCCCGTGGGCCCCCGGGAGATCCTGGCCGACGGCGAGGACGGCCTCCTCGTGACCAACGGCGACGTGGACGCCGTCGCCTGGGGGCTGCGGCGCCTGATGGCCGACGAGAACCTGCGCCGCGACATGGGCGCCGCCGCGCAGCGCAACTCCGCCCGCTACGACCCCGCCGCCGTCGCCGCCCGCTATGTCGAGCTGTTCGAGGACGCGGCCCGCCGCCGCGCCGCCCGGACGAAGGGGTACCGGGCGCCCGCCGGACCCCGGAAGAAGGCCGAGGCCCTGGCCGTCGTACCCCCGACCTCCCTCGCCGCGGCCACCGTGGACGTCACGGCGGACGACGCGGGCTGGCTGCGCTTCGCCACCGACGGCCCCGCCGAGGGCCGCCACCGCTGGCAGTTCGTGCTCCGCCACAAGCCCTCCGACGGCGACCGGCTGCCCGACCTGCCGCTGCGCACCGTACGCAAACCGCTCGACAACGGCGGCACCCGCTACACCGCCGCCATCACCCCCTCCGCCCTCGACCACCTCGGCGACGGACGCTGGCAGGTGACCATGCGCGCCCCGAAGACGGGCGCCGTCCACATGAAGGCCGGCCTGCGCGACACCCGCGCCCTCATCGACGCCCGCGACCGCCTGGTGGCCAGGCCCCCGACCGGCCCGGTCGGCTGGAACCTCCCGTACGCACAGCCCAACGGCCGCCTGATGCTGCGCAGTGTGCTCCGCCAGGACCACGCCGAATGCGTGGGCGTGGAGGTGACCGACACCGGTATCGCGGTGGAGGGCGTGCTCTGCGGGAAGCGTCTGCTGAAGCCCGGCGCGCTCTTCGTGGTCAGCCGCCGGGGCCGGCACTCCACCAACTTCACGGTGCCCGTGCAACTGCTGGGGAGCCGGCGGTTCCGCGCCGAGGCACCCGTGCGGCGCGTGGTCGACCACCGCCTCGAACGCTGGGAGGACTGGGACTGGTGGCTCCAGCCCGACCCCGCCGACCGGAGCAAGCTCCGTGTCTGCCACCTCCTGGAGGACTTCCCCGACGTCAAGGGCGCCTTCGCCTACCCGCCGGTGCCCCTCGTCGGCGACGAGCCCTCCGCGTACGCCGTGATCCACCCCGCGCGCCCCGTGTGGGTACGGCCGTACTGCTCGGCCTCGGGCGCCATGGCCATGAACGTCGTAGACCGCTAGACCGTCAGGACGGACGAGAGAGATGAACCGGACGATATTCGTGCTCGGGGACTCCGTGCCCGCGCCTCGCACCGACGAGGAGGCGCCCATGGCGGGCTGGGGCCAGAAGATCGAGGAGCTGCTGCTCGGCCCGATCGAGGTCGCCAACTACGCCCGCTCCGCCATGACCAGCCGTAAGTACTTCACCGAGCGCTTCCCGGCGATGCTCAACCGGATGAAGCGCGGAGACATCGTCCTCATCGGCTTCGGCTGCGTGGACCACATGATCCACAACGGGACGCGGTACGTCCCGGTCCCCGAGTACAAGGAACTGCTCCGCCTCTTCGTCACCCATGTGCACCAGGAGGGCGGGGTGCCCGTCCTCGTCACCCCCACGGCCCGGTACGCCTTCTCCGCCACCGGCGAGGTCCTCGACACCCTGGGCGGGCACCCCCGCGCCATGGCCGAGGTCGCCGCTGAACTGGGCGCCCCGCTGGTCGACCTGACGAGCCGCACCATGGAACTGTGGGCCGAGATCGGCCCGATGCGGCTGCGCCAGTACTTCTGCTGGGTCGACGCCGGCGACCACCCCGGGCACCCCGACGGCAGTATCGACTCCACCCATCTCAACCACACCGGCGCCTTCGAGGTCGCCCGGATCGTCGTCGCCGGCCTGTGCAACCTGGGCGTCCTCGACAAGTCCGAGGTGAACGTCCAGGCCCTCATGGAACCGCCGACCATGCCCCCGGTCTCCGGCGAGTTCACCATCCAGTCCCCGGAGTCCGCGCTGCACTACGCGCCACGCGGCGGCGAGGCACCGGTCATCAGCAGGCCCGCCCTGGGCGGACTCTCCGGCCCCATGGTCAAGTTCACCGGAGTCGCCGCGCCCGGCACGGACTACCTGCTCTTCTTCGAGGACGGCCAGTACCTCGGCGGTACGGGCGTCGGCAGCACCGGCCAGTGGCTCTGGCGCCGCTCGGTCAACTGGTCCGGCGGCGAGCACGTCGTCCAGTGCGTCGGCCTGCGCGGCGACGGCTGCACCCCGGTCCTGGAACACCGCTTCACCGTGCGCACCGAGGTCCCGGCCCCGCTGGTCACGGCACCCGCCGAGGGCGCCTTCGCCGGGCCCCGGCCGCGCTTCGCGGGCAAGGCGGAACAGGGCGTCACCAAGGTGGTCCTGCTGGAACACGGCGTCCTCATCGGCGCGACCGGCGTCAACGACAGCGGCGAGTGGTCCTTCACCCACGCCCACGCCTGGCGCCCCGGCCCCCACACCGTCGAGGTCGTCGCTCTCTTCGGCGCCACCGAATCCCCGGCCACCGCACGGACGTTCAAGGTCGTCGGCATCCCCGAGAACAGCCCCGTCCGGATGTCCGGGGCCTCCCGGCACGACTGCGCCGACACGGTCTGCGAGCACCGGCCGTTCACGGGGGACTGGTGACGGTGACTCCGACGGCATGACAGGAGGGCCCCCGCCCGAAAGCGGAGGCCCTCCTCGTGTCCGTACGACCGTTACGCGGGGACCGAAGCCACCCCGGCCGCCAGGAACTTCTTGCCGTTGACGCGCTCGCTGACGCCCTCACGGTCCAGGTACGGCGTGATGCCGCCCAGGTGGAAGGGCCAGCCCGCGCCGGTGATCAGGCAGAGGTCGATGTCCTGCGCCTCGGCGACGACACCCTCGTCGAGCATGAGCCCGATCTCCTGGGCGACGGCGTCGAGGACGCGGGCCCGGACCCGCTCCTCGGACAGGGCGACATCGCCCTGCTTGAGGAGCGCGGCGACCTCGGGGTCCAGCTCCGGCTTGAACCCGTTTTCTGCGGAGTAGACGTAGAAGCCGCGCTTGCCGGCCTTGACGACGGCGGCGAGGTTCGGGGAGACCGTGAAGCGGTCCGGGAACGCCCGGTTGAGGGTCTCGGAGACATGCAGACCGATGGCCGGGCCGACCAGCTCAAGGAGGACCAGCGGCGACATCGGCAGCCCCAGCGGCTCGACCGCCTTCTCGGCGACCTCGACCGAGGTGCCCTCGTCGATGACGTTCTGGATCTCGCCCATGAAGCGGGTCAGGATGCGGTTCACGACGAACGCCGGGGCGTCCTTGACCAGAACCGCCGTCTTCTTCAGCTTCTTGGCGACGGCGAAGGCCGTGGCCAGCGAGGCGTCGTCGGTCGTCTCGCCCCGGACGATCTCCAGGAGCGGCAGGATCGCGACCGGGTTGAAGAAGTGGAAGCCGACGACCCGCTCGGGGTTCTTCAGCTTCGACGCCATCTCGGTCACCGACAGCGAGGAGGTGTTGGTGGCGAGGATCGCGTGCGCCGGGGCGACCGCCTCGACCTCCGCGAACACCTGCTGCTTGACACCGATCTCCTCGAACACGGCCTCGATGATGAAGTCCGCGTCCGCGAAGCCCTCGGCCTTGTCCAGCACACCGGTGACCAGCGCCTTGAGGCGGTTGGCCTTGTCCTGGTTGATCCGGCCCTTGAGCAGCAGCTTGTCGATCTCGGCGTGGACATAGCCCACACCCTTGTCGACGCGCTCCTGGTCGATGTCGGTCAGCACGACCGGCACCTCCAGGCGGCGCAGGAAGAGCAGCGCGAGCTGGGAGGCCATCAGACCGGCGCCGACGACACCGACCTTGGTGACCGGGCGGGCCAGGTTCTTGTCCGGGGCACCGGCCGGGCGCTTGCCGCGCTTCTGCACCAGGTTGAACGCGTAGATACCGGCGCGCAGCTCGCCACCCATGATCAGGTCGGCGAGGGCGACGTCCTCGGCGTCGAAGCCCTGCTGGAGGTCACCGTTCTTGGCGGCCTCGATGATGTCCAGCGCGCGGTACGCGGCCGGGGCCGCCCCGTGCACCTTGGAGTCCGCGATGAACCGGCCCTTGGCGACGGCCTGGTCCCAGCCCTCACCGCGGTCGATCACGGGACGCTCGACCGTGACGTCACCCTTGAGGACGTTCGCCGTCCAGATCAGCGACTGCTCCAGGAAGTCGACGCCCTCGAAGATCGCGTCCGCGATGCCGAGGTCGAAGACCTGCTGCCCCTTGAGCTGCTTGTTCTGGTTGAGGCTGTTCTCGATGATCACCGAGACGGCCTTCTCGGCACCGATCAGGTTCGGCAGCAGCGCGCAGCCGCCCCAGCCCGGGACCAGCCCGAGGAAGACCTCGGGGAGCGAGAACGCCGGGATGGCCTTGGAGACGGTCCGGTAGGCGCAGTGCAGACCGACCTCGACGCCACCGCCCATCGCCGCGCCGTTGTAGTACGCGAAGGTCGGGACGGCGAGCGCGGACAGCCGCTTGAGGACCTCGTGGCCGCCCTTGCCGATGGCGAGCGCGTCGTCGTGGTTCTTCAGCAGCTCGACGCCCTTGAGGTCGGCGCCGACGGCGAAGATGAACGGCTTGCCGGTGACACCCGCACCGACGATCTCGCCGGCCGCGGCCTCCTTCTCGACCTGGTCGATGGCGGTGTTCAGGTTCGCCAGCGACGCCGGGCCGAAGGTGGTCGGCTTGGTGTGGTCGAAGCCGTTGTCCAGCGTGATGAGCGCGAAGCGCCCGGCGCCGAACGGCAGGTCGAGGTGGCGTACGTGCGCGGACGTCACGACCTCGTCGGGGAACAGCTCGGCCGCGCCCTTGAGGAGTTCGGTGGTGCTCACTTGTCGCCTCCGGCGTCCTTGTGGTGCGGGTTCTCCCAGATGACCGTGGCGCCCATGCCGAAGCCGACGCACATGGTGGTGAGGCCGTACCGGACCTCCGGCTGCTCCTCGAACTGGCGGGCGAGCTGCGTCATCAGACGCACACCCGACGAGGCCAGCGGGTGACCGAAGGCGATGGCGCCGCCGTACTGGTTGACGCGCGCGTCGTCGTCCGCGATGCCGTAGTGCTCCAGGAAGGCCAGCACCTGCACGGCGAAGGCCTCGTTGATCTCGAACAGACCGATGTCGTCGATGGACAGGCCCGCCTGGGCGAGCGCCTTCTCCGTCGCCGGGATCGGGCCGTAGCCCATGACCTCCGGCTCGACACCCGCGAAGGAGTACGAGACGAGGCGCATCTTGACCGGGAGGTTGTTCTCGCGGGCGAAGTCCTCGGACGCGATGAGGGAGGCGGTCGCGCCGTCGTTCAGCCCGGCCGCGTTACCGGCGGTGACCCGCCCGTGGACGCGGAACGGGGTCTTCAGGCCCGTGAGGTTCTCGATGGTCGTCCCCGGCCGCATCGGCTCGTCCGACGTCACCAGGCCCCAGCCGGTCTCACCGGCCTCCGCGTTGGTGCGGCGGACCGAGATCGGCACCAGGTCGGCCTGGATCTTGCCGTTGGCGTACGCCTTGGCGGCCTTCTCCTGCGAGCGCACGGCGTACTCGTCGGCGCGCTGCTTGGTGATCGTCGGGTACCGGTCGTGCAGGTTCTCGGCGGTCATGCCCATGAACAGGGCGGACTCGTCGACCAGCTTCTCGCTGACGAACCGCGGGTTCGGGTCCACGCCCTCGCCCATCGGGTGGCGGCCCATGTGCTCGACACCACCGGCGATGGCCACGTCGTACGCGCCGAACGCGACGGAACCGGCGACCGAGGTGACGGCGGTCAGCGCGCCGGCGCACATCCGGTCGATGGAGTAACCGGGCACCGACTGCGGCAGCCCGGCGAGGATGCCCGCCGTACGGCCGATGGTCAGACCCTGGTCACCGATCTGCGTGGTCGCGGCGATGGCGACCTCGTCGATCTTCGCGGGCTCCAGCCCCGGGTTGCGGCGCAGCAGCTCCCGGATCGCCTTCACGACGAGGTCGTCGGCACGGGTCTCGTGGTAGATGCCCTTCGGGCCCGCCTTGCCGAACGGGGTGCGGACGCCGTCGACGAAGACGACTTCCTTGACGGTACGAGGCACGATGGCTCTCCTCCAGAGGTGCGGGACGGCACTGCTGCGATACGCAACCGCTGAGCGGGCGCTCAGCCCCATGCTACTTGCGAGTAACCGCACTGCCCACCCCTGGGCGGGGGAGCGGTGAAGGTCACATCGGCTTCAGATGTTACCGCCGGTTACCCGAAGCCACCGCAGGGGCGCGGGGAACTGCGCGACCAGCCGAAACGAACCCGCGGTCCCGTATGGCGCTCAAGGGGCAGTCGCAGTGGACCCTCTCGGAACCAGCAAGGGCGTAGCCGCCGGATGAGAACCCCCACCCCCACCGATCACCTCGAACAACGTCCGCGCCACATCCGCCCCGAACCCATGCACGTCATGACTCATCGCGGAAAGCGTCGGCCGCGTCAGCCGACACAGCTGCGAATCGTCCCAGGCCAGCAACGACACATCCTCCGGCACCCGCACCCCCATCTCCGCCGCCACCGACAACCCCGCCACCGCCATGATGTCGTTGTCGTACACGATCGCGGTCGGCCGATCGTCCTCCGGCGCGGTCAACAGCGACCGCGTCGCCCGCGCCCCCGCCTCCCCCGAGAAGTCGGTCGCCACCTGCCAGACCCGGACCAGCTTCAGCGAACCGGCCGCCCTCTCGAACGCCTCCGTACGAAGGGCCGAGTGCCCCAACGACGCCGCGCCCCCCACCCGCGCGATCCGCCGATGCCCCAGCGCCACCAGATACCGCACCGCCTCCGTCACGGCGGTCGTGTCGTCCGTCCACACGGAGGTGAGCCCCCCGGTCAGCGACGGATGTCCGACGGCCACCACCGGCATGCCCAGCCGCCCCACCGCCGCCACTCTCGGATCATCCGCGCGGAAATCGACGAGGATCGACCCGCTGACCTGCCGCCCCCGCCACCACGCGTCCTGCAGCCCCACCTCCTCCTCCAGATTCCGCACCAGCCGCAGCAGCAGCGAACAGGACCGCTCGGTGAGCACGCCCTCCACCCCGGAGATGAACTCCATGTAGAACGGCTCGCGCCCCAGCAGCTTCGCCGGCCGGCAGATGGCCAGCCCCACGACGTCCACCCGCTGACTCGACAGCGACCGCGCCGCCAGATTCGGCGCCCACCCCAACTCCCGTGCCGCCGCGAAGATCCGGTCCCTTGTGGCGTCGGACAGCCCCGGCTTCCGGTTGAACGCGAGCGACACCGCCCCCTTGGACACCCCCGCCCGCGCGGCGACGTCCTTGATGGTCACGCGGGGGGTCGTCATCGGCCGGGCTCCAGGCAGTACAGCGCCGACCGGGCGGCATCCGGGTCGGGCGTCCCCCACCCGCTGACACCGATGGTCACCCGCTCCCCGGGAAGCAGCGTGACGAGCCCCCGGTCCGCCCGCGCCTCCGGGTCCAGCCGGTCCGCCTGGAGGAGCAGATCCCGTACGAGGGTGTGGGCCGTCACCGTGACCGCGCCCGGAGCGACGGTCACGTCGAACTCCGGCCGGGGATAAGGGATTTCACGGTCAGGACTCGGAAAGTACAGGGCCCGCGGCCCACCCGCACCCGCACCCGCACCCGCACCCGCCCTCACGCTCGCGTCCGTGTCCGGGTCCGCGTCCGGGTCCGCGTCCGCGACGAGGAACTCCTTGGGCCCGCCCGGCTCCAGCTCCCTCGGCACGTCCACCCGTGCCACCGCCCGTCCCGCGACGGCGAACTCCACCCCCGTCTCCCCGATCACCGCCCCGTCGACGGACATCCGCCGCAGCCGCACGACCCCCGCCCACTCGTCGGCCGCCTGATTCACCACCGCCAACACCGGCCCCGCCCCCCGCACTTGCAGCGTCAGCAACCGGTCCGCGTACAGCCGCCGCAGCTCGTGATAGAGCGGCTTCTCTCTCCCGTCCCCGTCGATCGCGGCCCAAGAGGTCACCGGCCAGCAGTCGTTGAGCTGCCACACGATCGTGCCCGCGCACACCGGCCAGTGCGACCGCCAGTGCTCGATCCCGGCGGCGATCGCGCGCGCCTGGTTGACCTGCGTCAGATAGTGCCAGCGGGCGAAGTCCCCTTCCGGCAGGGCGAAATGCCGCGCGAGCCCCCGCTCCAGCTTCCCGTTCCCGTCCGCCGCCTTCTGGCGATGCAGCATGCCGGGCGAGTCGGCGGCGAGTTCCTCACCCGGCAGCGCCCGCCGCAGGGTCGCGTACGCGGGCGGCGCCTGCCATCCGAACTCGGCCACGAAACGTGGCACGTTCGTCCGGTACTCCGCGTAGTCCTCACGGTTCCACACCTCCCAGGAGTGGTGCGTACCGTGCGCGGGATCGTTCGGATGCCGCTCCCACGACCCCGACCAGGGGCTGCCCGCCGTGTACGGCCTTGTCGGGTCCAACTCCGCGACCACACGCGGCAGCAGCCCCAGGTAGTACCCCTCGCCCCACGACTCCCCGGCAAGCCGCTCCTCCCAGCCCCAGTCCCGGAACCCCCACAGGTTCTCGTTGTTGCCGTTCCACAGCACCAGCGAGGGATGCGGCATCAGCCGTACGACGTTCTCCCGGGCCTCGGCCTCCACCTCGCCCCGCAGCGGCTGTTCCTCCGGATAGGCCGCGCACGCGAACGGGAAGTCCTGCCAGACCAGCAGCCCCGACTCGTCGCAGAGGTCGTAGAAGTCCTCGCTCTCGTAGATCCCGCCGCCCCAGATCCGTACGAGGTCGACACCGGCCCCGGCCGCCTGGCGCAGCCGCTCCCGGTAGCGCTCGCGGGTGACGCGGGAGGGGAACACGTCGTCCGGGATCCAGTTCACCCCGCGCGCGAACAGCCGCTCGCCGTTGACGACGAGGGTGAACCCGGTTCCGTGCTCATCGGTGCTCCGGTCCAGCTCCACGGTCCGGAACCCGACCCGCCGCCGCCACACATCGAGCGCGGACCCCTCGCCGTGCAACGTCAACTCGACCTCGTACAAGGGCTGTTCGCCATATCCGCGCGGCCACCACAACTCCACGCCCGGCACCTCCAGCCGGATGACCCCGCCGGTCCCCTCGACCTCGGCGACCGCGCTGACGCCGCCCACCCGGGCCTCCAGCCGCAACCCCGCCTCGACGGCCGCCCGTTCCACGTCGACGAGCAGTTCCACGCGCCCGGTCGTGCCCTCCACCGTGACCAGTGGCCGTACCCGCGCGATCCGGGCCGTGGACCATCTCTCCAGCCGAACGGGCCGCCAGATCCCGGCGGTCACGAGTGTCGGCCCCCAGTCCCAGCCGAACGAGCAGGCCATCTTCCTGATGAACTGAAAGGGTTCGGGATAGGCGTTCGGCCGGTCGCCGAGCCGCTGACGCACCGCCTCCGCCTCGGCGTACGCGGAGGCGAACCGCACGGAGAGCCGCCCGCTCGTCCCGGTGATGTCGAAGCGGTACGAGCGGTGCATGTTCCGCACGGAGCCGAGGACCCGGCCGTCGAGCCGAATCTCGGCGGCGGTGTCCAGCCCGTCGAAGACCAGATCGACCTGATCATGCCCACCGCCGGCAGAGACGCCGGTCGTACCCGGCAGCTCCACCTCGTACGTCCACTCGCGGCGCCCGACCCACGCCACCTCGGTCTCGTTCCGCCCGATAAAGGGGTCCGGGATCAGCCCCGCGGCCAGCAGATCGGTGTGTACGCACCCGGGCACCTCGGCGGGAAGGGAATCTCCCTCATGTCGCAGGATCCAGCCCTCGGTGAGTGGTGTGGCCTCCAGCATGTGCGCACTCCTAAACCGGTCCAGTCCATTTCATCGACACTCTCGCGAAATCTTTCGACAGCCTTGGCGAAATAGCGACTTTACCGGTTCAGTAACTGCCTGCCAGAGTGCCGAACCAGCCATCTGTCTCTCCCTCCTCCCCCCATCCCACCCGTGCTCGTCCGTCCCGAACGGAGCTGGTGCACATGAACCACCGGAAGACGCTCAAGACGCTCACCGGAACGGCGCTGGCGGCCGTACTCCTCGCCTCCGGCTGCACCGGCGGCGGAGGCAGTTCGAAAGGCGCCGACGCCGAGGCGGCCGACGACCCGTCACAGGTCTCCGGAACCATCACGGTGCTCACCCACCGGACGGACATCGTGCAGGACGGCACGATGAAGAAATACGCCGAGGATTTCAACAGGACCTATCCGAAGGTGAAGGTCGAATTCGACGCGATCACCGACTACGAGGCCGAAGTGAAGATCCGTATGAACACGGAGAACTACGGCGACGTCCTCATGATCCCGGCCGTCATCCAGAAGAACGACTACCCCAAGTTCTTCGCCTCGCTGGGCACCCAGAAGGAACTGAGCGAGAAGTACCGCTTCACCGGATTCACCGCCGTCGACGGCAAGGTCTACGGCCAGAGCCCGATGGGCGCGACCCCCGGTTTCCTCTACAACAAACGGATCTGGGCCGAGGCCGGCGTCACCGACTGGCCCACCACCCCGGCGGAGTTCCTCACCGCGCTGAAGGCCATCAAGGCCAAGACCGACGCCGTCCCGTACTACACCAACTTCGCCGCCCAGTGGCCGCTGACCCAGTGGACGTACGTCAACGGCTCGGTCAGCTGCGACACCGAGGCCACCACCGCGCTCGCCGAGGGCAACCCCTGGGGCGCTGACGGTGAACTGCGTGTGGGCGACCGGCTGTTGTACGACATCGTCGACCAGGGCCTGATCGAGAAGGACCCGGCGACCACGAACTGGGAGAACTCCAAACCCCAGTTGGCCAAGGGCGAGATCGCGACGGCGTGGCTGGGCAGCTGGGCGATCATCCAGTTCCGGCAGGCGGCCGAGAAGGCCGGCGCCGACCCCGACGACATCGGATTCATGCCGTTCCCCGCCCGAGTCGACGGCAAGGCCTGCGCGACCGCCAACCCCGACTACAACCAGGCCGTCAGCATCCACTCCGAGCACAAGGCGGCGGCCCGCGCCTGGGTCGACTGGTTCACCGAGAAGTCGGGCTACGCGGCGGACAACCTGTCCATCTCGACGCTGAAGGACGCCCCGCTGCCCGAGGTGCTCAAGCCGTACGAGGAGCAGGGCGTCGAACTCATCGAGCTGGACGACACCGCCGGCGGCACGGTCAAGAACATCGACAGCGCCTCCGAGGTCGGCATCTTCGGCCCCGCCTACCGTCAGGAACTGGTCGACATCGCCCGGGGCGCCAAGGACGGCGACATCGACGACTTCCTCGACGACCTGGGCAAGCGCTGGACCGAGGCAGAGAAGACCGTGGGGTCCTGATGCGCCGGGCGCGCCTGTGGCGCACGCTCACCCCCTGGCTCTTCCTGGCCGCCCCGCTGACGCTGCTGATCGTGTTCACCTACGCGCCGGTCGCCAACATGCTGGCGTACAGCTTCACCGACTGGGACGGCGTCAGCCCCGAACTGACCTACACCGGTCCCGACAACTACGTCGAGATCTTCACCCGCCCCGAGCTGTTCCAGGTCTTCTTCGTCAGCGGCTACTACCTGGCCGCCTCGGCCGTACAGATCGGGCTCGCCCTCTACTTCGCGACGATCCTCAGCTTCAACGTCCGCTTCCGGAACCTCTTCAAGGGCATCCTGTTCTTCCCGTACCTGATCAACGGCGTCGCGATCGGTTTCGTCTTCCTGTACTTCTTCCAGGACGGCGGCACCCTCGACTCGGTCCTCGCCCTCTTCGGCCACGAGTCCGACCGCACCTGGCTGGGCTCGCCGACCTCCGCCAACATCTCCCTCGCGAGCGTCTCCGTCTGGCGCTACACGGGCCTGAACTTCGTGCTCTTCCTCGGCGCGATCCAGTCGATCCCGGGGGAGTTGTACGAGGCCGCCGAACTCGACGGCGCGAACCGCTGGCACCAGTTCCGGTTCATCATCGCGCCCGGCATCCGCCCGGTGCTGAGCCTGAGCGTGATCCTCTCGATCTCCGGTTCCCTCTCGGTCTTCGAGATCCCGTACATCATGACCGGCGGCGCCACCGGCACCGAGACCTTCGTGATCCAGACCGTCAAGCTCGCCTTCCAGTTCAACAAGACGGGCCTCGCGTCGGCCGCCGCGGTCGTCCTGCTGCTGATCATCCTGGCGGTGACATGGCTGCAACGCCGACTGGTCCCCGACGACAGGGTGGACCTCGTATGACGACACCGGCGACCACGACGACCGCGACTCCCGTGCTGCGGAGGCGAGTCGCCCGCACGCTCACGTACCTGTCCTTGGTCGGCGCGTCGGCCGTGGTTCTGCTGCCCCTCCTCGTGGTCGTCCTGACCTCGCTCAAGACCGAGCGGCAGATGGCCGACGACAGCGGCGCCCTCACGCTCCCCGACAGCTTCCTGAACCTCGGGAACTACGCCACGGCCTTCCGCGACGGCGAGATGCTCACCGCCTTCGGCAACACGGCCTTCATCCTCTTCTTCGCCATCACCGGAACGGTCCTCATCGGCTCGATGGCGGCCTACGCGATCGACCGTTTCGCGTTCCGTTTCCGGAAACCGGTCGTCGCCCTCTTCCTGGTCGCCACCCTCGTCCCCGGCGTCACCACCCAGGTCGCGACCTTCCAGATCGTCGACAGCCTCGGCATGTTCGACACCCTCTGGGCCCCGATCGCTCTCTACATGGGCACCGATATCGTCTCGATCTACATCTTCCTGCAGTTCATGCGCTCGATCCCGGTCTCCCTGGACGAGTCCGCCCGCCTGGACGGCGCCAACGCCTTCACGATCTACCGAAAGGTCATCTTCCCGCTCCTGAAACCCGCGATCGCCACGGTCGTCATCGTCAAGGGGATCACCGTCTACAACGACTTCTACATCCCCTTCCTCTACCTGCCCTCCGACGACCGAGGCGTCATCTCGACCTCCCTCTTCCGCTTCAAGGGCCCCTTCGGCGCCCACTGGGAAACGATCTCGGCAGGAGCGATCCTGGTCGTCCTCCCGACCCTGATCGCCTTCCTGCTCCTCCAGAGATTCATCTACAACGGCTTCACGAGGGGAGCGACGAAGTAGGGGGGTCCGGAACAACTGCCGGGCACCACAGGCCTTTTGGGGCGCGGGGCTGTTTCAATATGCGGCTCCGCCGCGTGGGCGCGACCAGCCACGACGAACCCGCACCCGCCAACGCACAGAACCCCTACGACGACTAGGCACCCTTCACCTTCGCCACCGCCCCCATCGCCCCCACCAACACCGGCGTCACCAACTCCACCTGCCAAGCCCGAGCCCCATACCCCGCCAACGCCGCAGAGATCGACTCGGCGTCAGCCGTGACCGGCGGCTCCCAGCACAACCGCCGCACCGTATCGGGGGTGATCAGGTTCTCCTGAGGCATCGCGAGCTGCTCGGCCAGCGCGGACACCCCCGCCCGCGCCGCCGACAACCGCGCCGCCGCGGCCGGATCCTTGTCGGCCCACGCCTTCGGCGGCGGCGGCCCCGTCACCGGCTGCCCATGCGCCGGCAGCGCCGAGTCCGGCAGGGCCCTGGCCCGGTCCACCGCCGCCTGCCACTGCTCCAGCTGCCGCCGCCCCATCCGATGCCCGAACCCGTTCAGCGCGGCCAGCGCGTGCGCGTTGACCGGCAGCGCCAAGGACGCCTCCACGATCGCCGCGTCGCTCAGCACCTTGCCCGGCGACACGTCCCGCCGCTGGGCGATTCGGTCCCGGGCCTCCCACATCTCCCGTACGACGGCCATCTGCCGACGGCGCCGCACCTTGTGCATCCCGGACGTACGCCGCCACGGGTCCTTGCGCGGTTCGGCGGGCGGCGCGGTCGCGATCGCGTCGAACTCCTGCCGCGCCCACTCCAGCTTCCCCTGCCGGTCCAGCTCCTTCTCCAGGGCGTCCCGCAGGTCCACGAGGAGCTCCACGTCGAGCGCCGCGTACCGCAGCCAGGGCTCGGGCAGCGGGCGGGTGGACCAGTCGACCGCGGAGTGGCCCTTCTCCAGGACGTAGCCGAGGACGCCCTCCACCATCGCGCCGAGGCCGACCCGGGGGAATCCGGCGAGGCGCCCGGCCAGTTCGGTGTCGAAGATCCGTGTCGGCACCATGTCTATCTCGCGCAGACAGGGCAGATCCTGGGTGGCCGCGTGGAGGACCCACTCGACGCCGGAGAGCGCCTCACCGAGGCCGGAGAGGTCGGGGCAGGCGACGGGGTCGATGAGCGCGGTGCCCGCGCCCTCGCGGCGCAGCTGCACCAGATAGGCGCGCTGACCGTAGCGGTAACCGGACGCGCGTTCGGCGTCCACGGCGACGGGGCCGGAGCCGGCGGCGAACGCGGCGATCACCTCGGCGAGCGAGGACTCGTCGGCGATCACGGCCGGAATGCCGTCCCGTGGCTCCAGCAAAGGGATCGGCGCCCCCGCTTCAGAAGATCCGCCGTCGTCCGGAGGGGCGCCTCCGGTGGTTCGCAGGGTCCTGTCTGCTGCGGTCTCTTGGGCGTCGGTCACCTGTCAAGGGTATCCGTGTATGGACATGGCCCGCCGACGGAACGTTCCGGCGACGGGCCATGCAGGGGCGTAAACCAGTCATGTGTCACACGTGTCAGTGAATGTTCCCGGCGAAACGGGAGGGGCCGGATATCAGCGAACGATCCCGGCCCCTTCCTGTCGTGGTGCCCTCGGTGTCAGTGGATGATCCCGGTGCGCAGGGCCACCGCCACCATTCCGGCGCGGTCGCCGGTGCCGAGCTTGCGCGCGATTCGGGCCAAGTGGCTCTTGACCGTGAGCGCGGACAGGCCCATGGAGACGCCGATCGCCTTGTTCGACTGCCCCTCCGCCACCAGGCGCAGCACCTCGACCTCGCGGCCCGACAGCTCCCGGTAGCCGCCCGGGTGGCTCGGGGCTCCCGGGGGGCGGCGGTGCATACGGGCGGCGGAGCCGATGGGGGCGGCACCCGGACGGGTGGGCAGTCCGATGTTGGTACGGGTGCCGGTGACGACGTATCCCTTCACACCGCCCGCGAGGGCGTTGCGTACGGCGCCGATGTCGTCGGCGGCGGAGAGGGCGAGGCCGTTGGGCCACCCCGCCGCGCGGGTCTCGGAGAGGAGGGTCAGGCCGGAACCGTCCGGCAGGTGAACGTCCGCGACACAGATGTCACGGGGGTTGCCGACGCGGGGACGGGCCTCGGCGATGGACGAGGCCTCGATGACATCGCGGACCCCGAGGGCCCACAGGTGCCGGGTGACGGTGGACCGGACCCGGGGGTCGGCCACCACCACCATCGCGGTCGGCTTGTTCGGACGGTAGGCGACCAGGCTTGCGGGCTGCTCGAGGAGAACGGACACCAGGCCTCCTGGGTGCGGGACGGGGGCGGGTTCGCCGAGCTCGTGGGGTCGAAGCCGGGACGAACCGTGCTTTCAAGGTCACAGAGGTCTTCGGCACCAAACCTCTGCTCCTTTAGAGAATGATCACGATTTAGTGAGTAACAATCCGTGCAATTCGGACACGTCTTCGATCATTCGAAGATCGAACGGTGTCGCTTCACGTCGATACGAGGCCGAAAGTGGCCGTATCGACAAAGTGATGGTTTCGGCCGGTGTGATGGTCGGTGCGGTCGCCCGCACGCGAAAAGGGCCGTGCTCCGAGGAGCACGGCCCTGAGGGTCGGGTCGAGAGGTCAGCGGGACTGCGGCCCCCGCCGCTGCGGCAGCGTCACCACCGCCGCGTCCCCCGGGTCGACCGCCGGGGGCAGCCCGGCGATCTGGGCGAGCAGGTCGCACCACGAGGCGAGGTGGGAGGCGGTGTCCGGGATGCCGCCGAGGACCTCGCGCGGCGTCCACGAGGCCCGGATCTCGATCTGCGAGGCGGCCGGCCGCGTCGCCAGCCCCCCGAAGTAGTGCGAGCTGGCCCGCGTCACCGTCCCGCTCGGCTCGCCGTACGACAGCCCACGGGACTGCAGCGCCCCGGTCAGCCACGACCAGCAGACCTCCGGCAGCAGCGGATCGGCCGCCATCTCGGGCTCCAGCTCCGCCCGGACCAGCGTCACCAGCCGGAACGTGCCCTGCCAGGCGTCGTGCCCGGCCGGGTCGTGCAACAGGACGAGACGGCCGTCGGCCAGATCCTCGTCGCCCTCGACGACGGCCGCCTCCAGGGCGTACGCGTAGGGGGCGAGGCGCTGGGGCGGCCTGGTGGACTCGATCTCGATCTCCGGCCGCAGCCGTGTGGACCGCAGCGCTTCGACGGCGGAGCGGAACGGCAACGGTGCCGCGTCCATCCCATCGCGCTCCCCCTCTTTCGCGTCGTCCATCCCGCCAGCGCCGTCCGACAGTCGTCCCTGAGCCGCAGCCATGCCGGAACATTAAGGGGAACCGGGCCTCGGCGCAGGGCAAGACACCCGTGCGCTGGGTCACTGTCGCATCGCGCTCAGCGAACGGAGGCCGCCACGACGGCCGATGGCGGTGGCCGGAACTGCGGGGGTCCCGGTTGTCCACGGCCCCGGCCCTCACCGTCAAGCGGGCGTGCGAGACTTTGCCTCGTGAGTGCCAACGCCAGCCCCTCGGGCCACCAGCCGACCGCCACCCGCGACACCGTCAAGAACTCGGCCTTTCTGAAGGCGTGCAGGCGTGAGCCCGTGCCGCACACACCGGTCTGGTTCATGCGGCAGGCCGGGCGCTCGCTCCCCGAGTACCTCAAGGTGCGCGAGGGCATCGGCATGCTGGACTCCTGCATGCGGCCCGAGCTGGTCACGGAGATCACCCTCCAGCCGGTCCGCCGGCACCACGTGGACGCGGCGATCTACTTCAGCGACATCGTCGTCCCGCTCAAGGCCATCGGTATCGACCTCGACATCAAGCCCGGTGTCGGACCCGTCGTCGAGAAGCCGATCCGCACCCGCGCCGACCTCGCCCAGCTCCGCGACCTCACCCCCGAGGACGTCTCCTACGTCACCGAGGCGATCAAGCTGCTCACCGCCGAGCTGGGGGAGACCCCTCTCATCGGCTTCGCCGGCGCCCCCTTCACCCTCGCCAGCTATCTCGTCGAGGGCGGCCCGTCCCGCACGTACGAGAACGCCAAGGCGATGATGTACGGCGACCCCGAGCTCTGGGCCGACCTGCTCGACCGTCTCGCCGGGATCACCTCCGCCTTCCTCAAGGTCCAGATCGAGGCCGGCGCCTCCGCCGTCCAGCTCTTCGACTCCTGGGCCGGCGCCCTCGCCCCCGCCGACTACCGCCGCTCGGTGCTCCCCGCCTCCGCGGAGGTCTTCCGCGCCGTCGAGTCCTACGGCGTCCCGCGCATCCACTTCGGCGTCGGCACCGGTGAGTTGCTCGGCCTGATGGGCGAGGTCGGCGCGGATGTCGTCGGCGTCGACTGGCGCGTCCCGCTCGACGAGGCCGCCCGCCGCGTCGGCCCCGGCAAGGCGCTCCAGGGCAACCTCGACCCGACCGTCCTGTTCGCCGGCACCGAGGCCGTCGAGACCAAGACCCGCGAGGTCCTCGACTCGGCCACCGGCCTGGAGGGCCACATCTTCAACCTCGGCCACGGCGTCATGCCCAGCACCGACCCGGACGCCCTGACCCGGCTCGTGGAGTACGTGCACACGCAGACCGCGCGGTAGCCGCTCCCGGGTCACCAGCCGGGCCGCGCCCGTCTGCCGAAGAGCAGGCCGCGCGGCTCGGGCGGGGGCGGGGTGCCGGGGCGCAGGGGCCAGGCGAGGAGCATCCCGGCGACGAAGCCGACGAGATGCGCCGCGTACGCCACCGAGCCGATGTCGTCGGAGACGCCCTCGCCGGAGGAGTAGACGGCCTGGAGCACGAACCAGGAGCCCAGCACCAGCCAGGCGGGCAGTCTCAGCGGCAGGAAGACCAGGAACGGGACGAGCACCCAGACCCGGGCCTTCGGATAGAGCACGAGATACGCGCCGAGGACCCCGGCGATCGCCCCGGACGCGCCGATCAGGGGGGCGCCGGAGTCGGCGTTGAGGAACGCGTAGCCGTACGAGGCCGCGTAGCCGCAGGCGACGTAGAAGAGCGCGAACCGTAGGTGGCCGAGCCGGTCCTCGATGTTGTTGCCGAAGATCAGCAGGAACAGCATGTTGCCCAGCAGGTGCAGCCAGCCGCCGTGCAGGAACAGCGCGGTGAGGACGGACAGCGCGGGCGACTTGTCGTAGCCCGGCGGGCCCAGCGCGCAGCCGCCGGAGCGGGCGAGTTCACCGGTGGGCACCAGCTGCGGCAGCTGATGCCGGATCAACTCCTGCGGTACCGCCGCGTACCGCTCCAGGAACGCCTGGGTGTGGCACAGCCGGGCCAGTTCACTGTCACCCGGCACGGAACCGGCGAGACCCGGCATGAAGACGAAGACGAAGACGCTCGCGGCGATGAGCGCGTATGTCACATAGGGCGTGCGGCCCACGGGGTTCACGTCATGGACGGGGATGACCACACCGGACTTGTGCCCTGGATACGGGGCCGGAATCGGATGCGCCGGGGTCGGTGCGCCCCCGGCGCGCGGGCCGGTGAACGTGCGGGGCGGGTGGTGCGTATGACTTCTCAACCGCGGATCTGCGTGCGGATCTACGTATCTACGTGAGGAACAGGCGATGAACGACCGAGTTGCCCCGGCGATGCACGCCACCCCTGATGGTGAGGCCGAGATCTCGCTGGTGGTGCGGCTGCCCTGGGAAGACGTGGCCGCGCTCGGCCAGGAGGCCGGGCGGCTGGCGGCGCGGATGCAGCGGCCGGTGACCCTGGACGAGGCGGTCAGCCATCGGCTGCGGTCCGCCCGGCCGGCGGCGGCGCACGCGAAGCCGGCCGCGGCGCCGACGGCGCCGCCCGCGGTGACCTCCGCGATGACGTCGGCGGCGTCGGTGTCCTCGTTGCCTTCGCGGCCTCCGGCGGATCAGGCTCGGCAGGCGATCGATCGGATCACCGGTACGTCAGCGGTGTAGCGGGGCGCGCCGTTGGGGGTTCTGTGCGTTGCCGGGTGCGGGTGCGGGTGCGTCGTGGCTGGTCGCGCCCACGCGGCGGAGCCGCATAGCGAAACAGCCCCGCGCCCCTTGAAGGCCTGGGGCGCGGCCCCTGTGGCCAGGCGCCCCCATCAGGCAGTGCCCCTTCTCACCGCCGTCGTCGCCTTTCTCGCCGCTACCAGGATCGGGTCCCAGACCGGGGAGAAGGGTGGGGCGTAGCCGAGGTCGAGGGCGGTCATCTGTTCCACCGTCATGCCCGCGGTGAGGGCCACGGCGGCGATGTCGACGCGTTTGCCCGCGCCCTCGCGGCCGACGATCTGGACGCCGAGGAGGCGGCCGGTGCGGCGTTCGGCGAGCATCTTGACCGTCATCAGGGCGGCGCCGGGGTAGTAACCGGCGCGGCTGGTGGACTCGATGGTGACGGTGACGTACTGGAGGCCCGCGCGGTCGGCGTCCTTCTCGCGCAGGCCGGTGCGCGCGATCTCCAGATCGCAGACCTTGCTGACGGCGGTGCCGACGACACCCGGGAACGTGGCGTAGCCGCCGCCGACGCCCGCGCCGATGATCTGGCCGTGCTTGTTGGCGTGGGTGCCGAGCGGGATGTGGCGGTGGAGGCCCGAGACCAGGTCGAGGACCTCGACGCAGTCGCCGCCGGCCCAGATGTTCTCGTGGCCCCGGACCCGCATGGAGAGGTCGGTCAGCAGACCGCCGTGGTCGCCGAGGGGCAGGCCCGCCGCCCGTGCGAGCGCCGTCTCCGGGCGTACGCCGATGCCCAGGACCACCACGTCCGCCGGGTACTCGGCCTCCTCCGTGACCACCGCGCGGACCCGGCCGTCGGCGCCCACGCGCAGGGCGGTGACCTCGGCGTCGTCGACCATGGTGATGCCCAGGCCCTCCATGGCCTTGTGCACCAGGCGGCCCATGTCCGGGTCCAGCGTGGACATGGGCTCCTTGCCGCGGTTGACGACCGTGACCTCGTACCCCCGGTTGATGAGCGCCTCGGCCATCTCCACCCCGATGTAGCCCGCGCCGACGACCACCGCGCGCCGCCCCTCGGTGGCCGCCAGGGTGTCCAGGAGGGCCTGGCCGTCGTCCAGGGTCTGTACGCCGTGCACGCCGGGGGCGTCCATGCCGGGCAGGTCGGGGCGGATCGGGCGGGCGCCGGTCGCGAGGACGAGCTTGTCGTACGCCGTCCAGGACTCGGCGCCGGAATCGAGGTCCCGCGCGCGGACGCGGGAGCCCCCGACGTCGATCTCCACGACCTCGGTCCGCATCCGCAGGTCGATGTCGCGGGCCCGGTGCTCCTCGGGCGAGCGGGCGATGAGCCGGTCCCGCTCGGGGACGTCGCCGCCCACCCAGTACGGGATGCCGCACGCGGAGTACGAGGTGAAGTGCCCGCGTTCGAACGCCACGATCTCCAACTCGTCGGGCCCCCGCATCCGGCGGGCCTGCGACGCGGCGGACATCCCCGCCGCGTCGCCCCCGACGACCACCAGGCGTTCCCTCGAACGTTCTTCAGCGCGGCTCATGTTCATGGGAACACGCTACGGCGGTCCCGAATCTCAGGCCCGGCTCACTCCTGTTCCTCGCGGTCCGGGGCGGCGGTCGGCAGCGCACCGGAGGTGCCGGCCGGGGCCGCCGCCGGGGCGGGGCGGCGGGCGCGGGTGACGCGGAACCAGACGAACAGGAAGAGGGCCGTGGCGACGGCGAAGGGAAGGACCGCGGCGAGGGCCATGCCCAGCCAGACGAACACGGCGACGAACGCGTTCCAGCCGCCCGCCAGCGCGTCCATGAAGCCGGGCTCGTCGTCCTTCTTCTCGGCCTTCTTCACCGCGGTCTCGGACAGCGACAGCGTGATGGTGGCGAGGCTCGTACGGTCCTTCAGCGACTTCCGCTGGGCGAGCAGCGCCTCCAGGTCGGCCTGACGGGTGCTCAACTCGCCCTCCAGGGTGACCACGTCGCCGAGCTTGGTCGCCCGGTTCATCAACTCGCGGATACGGGCCACGCTCGCCTGCTGCGTCTTGATGCGGCTCTCCACGTCGACGACCTGGTCGGTGACGTCCTCCGCCTTCGTCCTGCGCTCGATCAGCTTCCCGGTGCCCTCCAGTTCGGTGAGGACCTCGTCGTACTTCTCGGTGGGCACGCGCAGGACGACCCGGGTGCGTTCGCGGTCCTTGCCGTCGCGGGTCGTGGACTCGTCGCCGACGAACCCGCCCACGTTCTCGACGGCGGTGCGTGCCTCGTCCAGGGCCTTCGGCACGTCCTTGACCCGCACGGTCAGGGTGGCGGTGCGGATGATGTGGCCGACTGTGAGGTTCGGCGAGGCGTCGTCGGCCTTGCCGTCGCTCGAGCCGCCGCCGGCAGCGCTGTCGCTGTCGAGGGCCCCCTCCTGGGCCGCCTGTTCGTCGACCCTGCTCTGCGACTTCGAGCCATCGCTCAGA
This sequence comes from Streptomyces phaeolivaceus, assembly GCF_009184865.1. Taxonomy (NCBI): domain Bacteria; kingdom Bacillati; phylum Actinomycetota; class Actinomycetes; order Kitasatosporales; family Streptomycetaceae; genus Streptomyces; species Streptomyces phaeolivaceus. The sequence continues at coordinate 8,222,885 of NZ_CP045096.1, forward strand.
CTCGCGGCGTCGTCACCTCTGCTGCTGCTGCAGCCGGTGAGCGCCAGGGCGGTGGCCAGGAACAAGGCGGCCAGGGCCCCTGCGGGCCGCCGAGAGCGTCGTACATGTGTGGTGGCCATTGCGGCGTACCCCCCGAGGGTCGTGGCAGGTCTGTCCGCCTGCCTTGCTGACGCTCCTTCGACGCCTGAGGGCACCGGAACGTTGGAGGGAACCGGTCCCGAAGCGGTCACGGTCGGGACTCGACGGGGCCACGCCTCCTCCCCGCGCCGACGCCGGGCCGAGGCCGGGCCGACGGCATCACTGTCAGTGACATCTGAGAGGGTGGAGGCATGAGCGGATCACGTACGGACGTCGGGCGCGACGCCGGGCATGTCGTCGTCATCGGGGCCGGGATCGCGGGGCTGGCCGCCGCGCACGGGCTGCTGGACCGGGGCGCGAGAGTGACCGTCCTGGAGGCCTCGGACCGGGTCGGCGGCAAGCTGCTGCCCGGCGAGATCGCGGGCGCCCGCGTCGACCTCGGCGCCGAGTCGATGCTGGCCCGCCGCCCCGAGGCGGTCGCCCTCGCCCGCGAGGTGGGCCTCGCCGACCGGCTGCAGCCGCCCGCCACCGCCACCGCCTCCCTGTGGACCCGGGGCGCCCTGCGGCCCATGCCCAAGGGCCATGTCATGGGCGTCCCCGGCACCGCGTCCGCGCTCGCCGGGGTCCTCTCCGACGAGGGCCTCGCCCGTATCGAGCGGGACGCCGACCTGCCGCGCACCGAGGTCGGCGACGACGTGGCGGTGGGGGAGTACGTGGCGGCCCGCCTCGGCCGCGAGGTCGTCGACCGGCTGGTGGAACCCCTGCTCGGCGGTGTCTACGCCGGTGACGCGTACCGCATCTCGATGCGCTCGGCCGTCCCGCAGCTCTACCAGGCCGCCCTGACCCACACCTCCCTCACCGAGGCCGTCCGGGGCATCCAGGAGCGCGCCGCCGCCGCCCAGCAGACCGGCCCGGTGTTCATGGGCATCGAGGGCGGCATCGGCCAACTGCCGCTCGCGGTCGCCGAGTCGGTGCGGGCGCGCGGCGCCGAGATCCGCACCCGGACACCCGTCACGGAGCTGCGCCGCGAGGCCGGGGGCGGCTGGCGGGTGGTCACCGGGGACCGTGTCCTGCACGCGGACGCCGTCGTCGTGGCCGTCCCCGCCCCGGTCGCCGCAGGCCTCCTGCGCGCCGAGTCCCCCGAGGCCGCCGCCGAACTGTCCGCCGTCGAGTACGCGTCGATGGCCCTGGTCACCCTCGCCTACCGCCGCGCCGACCTCGCCCTCCCCGAGGGCAGCGGCTTCCTGGTGCCGCCGGTCGACGGCCGCACCATCAAGGCCTCCACCTTCTCCTCCCGGAAATGGGGCTGGATCGCGGAGGAGAACCCGGACCTGCTGGTCCTGCGCACCTCGGTCGGCCGGTACGGCGAGACGGCGATCCTGGAGCACGACGACACCCACCTCGTGGACGTGTCGCGCATCGACCTGCGGGAGGCCACCGGCCTGACCGCCACCCCTCTCGAAACCCGCGTCAGCCGCTGGGACGGCGGCCTCCCGCAGTACCCGGTCGGCCACCACGCGCGCGTGGCCCGCGTCCGCGAACACGTCGGCAAGCTGCCCGGCCTCGCGGTCTGCGGAGCGGCGTACGACGGCGTCGGCATCCCGGCCTGTATCGCGAGCGCCGCCGCCGCCGTCGACCGGATCCACGGCGACCCGCGCGCGGTGCGCGATCTCACCGCCCACCCGGTGCGGAGCCCGCACGGCGGAGCGGGAGAATAGGCACCATGAGCGACGTCGCCCCCACCCCCGAGTCCGGCCGCATCCCGAACAAGGGCAAGCTGGCCAAGGACCTCAACGAGGTCATCCGCTACACGCTGTGGTCCGTCTTCAAGCTGAAGGACGTGCTCCCGGAGGACCGCTCCGGCTTCGCCGACGAGGTCCAGGAGCTGTTCGACCAGCTCGCCGCGAAGGACGTGACCGTGCGCGGCACGTACGACGTGTCGGGCCTGCGCGCCGACGCCGACCTCATGATCTGGTGGCACGCCGAGACCGCCGACCAGCTCCAGGAGGCGTACAACCTCTTCCGCCGCACGCGGCTCGGCCGCGCGCTGGAGCCGGTGTGGTCGAACATGGCGTTGCACCGGCCCGCCGAGTTCAACCGCTCGCACATCCCGGCGTTCCTCGCCGACGAGACGCCCCGCGACTACGTCAGCGTCTACCCCTTCGTACGGTCGTACGACTGGTATCTCCTCCCCGACGAGGACCGCCGCCGGATGCTCGCCGACCACGGCAAGATGGCCCGGGGCTACCCGGACGTCCGCGCCAACACGGTCGCCTCGTTCTCGCTGGGCGACTACGAGTGGCTCCTCGCCTTCGAGGCCGACGAGCTGTACCGCATCGTCGACCTCATGCGCCACCTGCGCGCCTCGGAGGCCCGGATGCACGTCCGCGAGGAGGTCCCGTTCTACACGGGCCGCCGCAAGTCGGTGGCGGACCTGGTGGCGGGCCTCGCCTAGCTCGGCTACCCGCGCCCCTTGCTTCCGAGGGGCGCGGTGTTCGGCTCGGGCCGGGCCGCGCACGCGGCCCTTCGCTCCGGCAGCCGCCCCTCCAACAGGTAGGCCTCCAGGTACCCGTTGACGCACCGGTTGGTCCCACCCGAGACGCCGTGGTTCCCCGCGTCCCGTTCGGTGACCAGCACCGAACCCCACAGCCGCCGGTGCAGCTCGATCGCCCCGTCGTAGGGCGTGGCCGCGTCCCGCTCGGCGGCGAGGATCAGTGTGGGCGGCAGCTCACCGGGACCGGTCCGGACGTCGAGCGGTCGCTGACGCGGCCCGTCCCAGTAGGCGCACGGCAGGTTCGTCCACACGTTGTCCCAGGTCTCGAAGGGCGCGGTGCGCGCGAGCCGGGTGTTGTCGCGGTCCCAGGTCCGCCAACGCGTGGGCCAGGGGCCGTCGTTGCACTCGACGGCCGTGTAGACGGCCTTGGTGTTCTCCTGCTCGACGGCCGCCTCCGGGTACGGCCCGGCGATCTGCACGAGCGGCTCGGGGTCGCCCTTCAGATAGGCGGAGAGCGCGAGGGCCCGCTGCGGCCAGTGGTCGTCGTAGTACGCGGCCTGGAGGAACGCGCCCCGCAGCTGCCCCGGGCCCACCTTTCCGTCGGCGGGCTTCAGGGTCAGCCGGGCCGCCGCCCGTTCGTAGCTCCGCAGCACCTTCTCCGGGGTGTCGCCCAGCCCGTACACCTTGTGGTGCCGGGCGATCCAGGCCCGGAAGTCCGCCCAGCGGCCCTCGAACGCGGCCGACTGGTCGAGGTTGTTGCGGTACCAGATCTGCTCCGGGTCCGGGTTCACCGCCGAGTCGAAGACCATCCGGCGGACGTGCGAGGGGAACAGCGCCGCGTACAGCGCGCCGAAGTACGTGCCGTAGGACGCGCCCATGAACGTCAGCCGCGGTTCGCCGAGCGCGGCCCGCAGGACGTCCAGATCACGGGCGTTGTTGAGGGAGTGGTAGTGCCGCAGCGCGCTCCCGCCGCGCTGCGCGCACCCCCGCGCGTACGCCTTGGCGCGGGCGATCCGCTCCTTCTTGTACGCCTCCGAAGGGTGCGTGGGTGCCGTCGAGGGCCCCCGGTGGAGCTTCTCGGGGTCCTCGCAGGACAGCGGTGCCGAGCGCCCGACGCCGCGCGGGGCGTACCCGACGAGGTCGTACGCGGCGCCGATCCGCTTCCACTCCGGGAGGTGGCCGATGAGCGGATAGAACATGCCGGAGGCCCCGGGGCCGCCCGGATTGAACACGAGCGCCCCCTGCCGGGCGACCTTCCTCCCCTGGGCGTCCTTCCCCTTGGCCCTGATCCGGCTGACGGTCAGGGTGATCCTCCTGCCGTCGGGCCGCGCGTGGTCCAGCGGCACCTCGACGGTCCCGCACCGCACCTCGTCCGGCAGGCCCTCCACCGCCGGGCACTTCCCGAACCGGATGCCCTCGACGGCGGTGGGAGCGGCCGGGGCGGCGGGGGCGGCGGGGGCGGCGGCGAGGCCGCTCAGCAACAGTGCCCCGACAGCCCCGTAAAGAACGGCAGTTCGCATGGCAGTCCCTCAGTCCCTCCGAAGCCCGACAGCGACAAAAGGATGGTTCGTGCGATAAGGGGCAAAAGTAAAGCACCGGCCGCCCGTGTGTTCCGCTGTCGCGCGTTCCGCTACCGCTGCTCGAACGCCGCCCGCAGCTCGGGGGACTCCATCGCCCCCACGCCCCAGACGGCCACGGAGACGAGGTCCGCCACCTCGCCGCCGCCCCGGCCCACCACGGCTCCCAGCACCCGCATGCCCTCCGGCGACGCCCACCGGGTGCCCGGCGGTCCCTCGATCCGGGCGATGACGAGACAGCTGAGGGTCAGCACCAGCGGCAGCGCGAACCACAGCGCGATCAGCAGCCGCTGCTCCTCGAACCCCTGCGAGGGCAGCAGCAGCGCCAGCGCCCCCAGCCCGCACACGCCGAGCGCGGCGCCCCGTACCTGCGTGACCGCGTCGGCCACGCCCGTCCGCGCGGCCTCCGGTACGGCCAGCCCCGCCGCGACGAGCCGGTCGGAGAGGTGCCGTACGGATTCCGCCGCCGCGGCGGACCGTCGTACGGGCGCTATCCGGGACTGTCCACCGGGGCCTATCGCGCCGATGACGGACCGTTCCATCTCGTCCCGCCCGTCCGGGTCCACGACGGTCGCCCAGCCGGTGTGGGCGAGCAGGAGCCTGCGCTGCCGGGCCATGGAGACGAGGGTGAGGTCGGCGACGCGCGCCGGGCCGCCGGACAGGAACGCCGCCTCGTACAGCGTGAGCCGGTGGCAGCGGTGGGCGTGGTCCGCGTGGACGGCGGTGTCGGCCGCCGCCGCGCGCAGCGAGGTCAGGCACAGTCGGGCACAGGACACGCCGGCGGCGGCCCAGGCCAGGAGGAGGAAGAGGACCCAGAGCATGGCGTGTTTCTATGCGCCTGCCGGGGCCGGTGGCGGCCGATGTCCGTAATCCGGAGGGAAGCTGCCCGGTCTCGCCCGTTTGCCCACTGTTGCGGGCCGCAATTGCCAGGCCCCGGGAGCGAGGGGACAGTGGCTAACCGCCGTCCTCCGCCGGTCCGTTGGCCGCCGGTGGCAGGGTGTAGCGCTCCGACGGCTCGGCCCGTGGCGGGGTCTCGGTGGCCGGGAGCGGGGTCGGGGTCACCGGGATCGGGGGGCCGGGGTCGTTCAACGGGACGGGTGGGGCCGGGGAGTTGGTGAGGGGCGGGGCGCTCGCGGAGACGGTGTCGCGGGCGATCGCGTCGTAGTCGACGAGCCCGGTGGCCTCCAGGACCTTGATGTGGTCCAGGACGGTGGTGTTGGCGTCGTCGGCGAGATCGCGGACCAGCGAGTTGCGGGTGGTCGCGCGGACCTGGGCGACGACGGAGAAGACCTTGCCGTGCGCCAGGCGCAGGATGTTGGCGAACTCGCGGTCGTACTCCTGGCCCTGGGCCGCCGTCAGCGTGTTCAGCCACGCCTTCTGCTGGTCGTTCGGCTGGTTGGGCAGGGGCAGGCCGAGGCGCGCGGCGACATCGCGGACCCGGGCGTCGAGGAAGGTGTGCCCCTCGATGAGATGTTCACCGGCGACCCGTACGGCCTCGGTGGTGCCCTTGGTCTCGGCCTGCTGTCCGGCGGGCAGTTCCCACAGCCCCGCCAGCCTGACCTTGGTGATGAAGTCCCGGTCCAGGGCCGACAGCGCGCCGTACCGCGTCGTCACGGTGGTCGCGTTGAGCACGCTCGCCCCGGTGCCGGAGCGGTCCGCGTACGACCAGACCGGGAAGACCAGCGCGATGAGCGTCGCCGTCAGTCCGGCGACGATGAGTCCTGTGCCACTGAAGAATCCCCCTCTGGCCCTGGTGGTTCGCATGGTGCCTCCTGCTCGCGGCACCGCACGCTAATGCGCTACGGGTGCTGATCGGCCTACCGACTGGCATGTTACTGCCCGGTCTACGTCAACTGCCGTATGCGGAGGAACGGTTGAGGAGGGGACAAAGCACGCCGGACGGGGGACGTGGAGTGGTGGATGAATCATGTGTAAACGTGGCAGAAACGACGGCAAACCCGTGTGGGGGGCACGGGTTTGTTAATCGCGGCACATCTGGGCGTGAACCCCCGGCTCAACGGCGTAGCAGCACCCTGCGGGTCGCTCGGGCCAGTCGGGCCGTCGGGCGCTGCGAGAGCGGCGCGGGTCCCGAGCGCTCCAGCCACCACCGGCGCACCGCGCGGAGCGTGTCCGCGTCGTCCGGGCGGCCGGTGAGCAGCACGTGCTCGGCGAAGGAGAGCGCGTCCCGCCGGTAGCCGTCGGTCATCGGGTGACCCTGCGCGTACGCCACGAACGTCGGCCGGTACGACGATCCGAGGATCTCCGGCAGCTCCGGTGCGACCTTCCCGACGACGTCCGCCCGCTTGGCCGCCAGCGCCCGCGCCTGTACGCCGAGCCGCACCCGGTCGAAGCCCTCGGGCACCGGTGTCCCCGCGACCAGCGCGGACAGCAGGGCCGCCTGCGCGAGCGCGAGCCGCTGCCGGGCGACGGGCTCGGCCACCTCGGCCGTCCCGGCGGCCTCGGACTCCTCTGCCTCCTCGGCCCGCGGCTCGGCGGTGGGCGCCGTCGCTCCCGTGCCGCGCGCCTCGGCCTTCTCCAGGACCTCCCGGATCGCCGTCAGCTCCCCCTCCAGCTCACCCGGCTCGGGGAAGTCGTCGTCGCGCTCCAGCAGGACGCCCGGCGGGGTCACCCGGGAGGCCAGGTCGGCGAGGACGTCCAGGACCTGCCGGGGGACGGGGTGGGCGTGGCTGTCGTGCCAGACCCCGTCCCGCTCGAAGCCGCCCGCGACATGGACGTACGCGATGGCCTCGACCGGCAGCTCGTCGAGCGCCTTCGCGGGGTCCTCGCCCCGGTTGACGTGGTTGGTGTGCAGGTTCGCCACGTCGATGAGGAGCCGGACACCGGTGCGGTCCACGAGGTCGTAGAGGAACTGCCCCTCGGTCATCTCCTCGCCCGGCCAGTTGATCAGGGCGGCGATGTTCTCCAGCGCGAGCGGCACGGGCAGCGCGTCCTGGGCGATACGGACGTTCTCGCACAGCACGTCCAGGGCGTCCCGGGTGCGCGGCACCGGCAGCAGGTGCCCGGCCTCCAGCAGCGGCGACGCGGTGAGCGCGCCCCCGGCCCGGACGAACGCGATGTGCTCGGTGACCAGGGGGGCGCCCAGGGCCTCCGCGCGCTCCGCGAGGGAGCGCAGGCGCTGCTCGTCGGGGCGGTCGGCGCCGCCGAGACCGAGGGAGACCCCGTGCGGGACCACCGTGACACCGCGCTCCCGCAGCCGCAGCAACGATGCGTCGATGTGCCCGGGACAGACGTTCTCGGCGACGACCTCGACCCAGTCGACACCGCCCGCCGCCCCGGCCATGCGCTCGACGGCGTCGGCGATCTCCGGCCGCCAGCCGATGCCCGTCCCCAACGTCACCGACGTCCCCGCTGTCCTCGGCGTCCCCGCTGTCCCCGCTGTCCCCGCTGTCCTCACCTGTGCGATCTGCTCCATCGTCCCGTCCCCTCCTCGGTCACGTCGGCCACGGTCTCACCAGGACCCTGTGTGTCTCCTTACGGCGGACGTGTGTTCCGGCGTGACGGAGTCATGGCCCCGGCTGCCGGGGCCGAACCCCGTGGAGGTGACCTTCAGAGCAACATTTGAGCTTTCCGTCCGGGCCCGCGAGCCCGGCCGCTACTGGACCTGCGCCGTGCCCTGGTCCTTGTTGATCTCCTCCGGGTCCGGACGGCCGGTGGGGACCGGACGGGTCTCGAAGGGCGACGGGGTCGACTTCACGTCCGGGTTGGTGGACGGCACGGCGGGCGGCGCGGCCGGCGGCACCTGACCCGGGACGGGCGCCGGCGGGCCGGTCGGGCTGGCGGTACCGCTGACCGAGTTGTCGGCGATCGTCGCGAAGTCGACCTCGCCGGTCTTCTCCAGGATCGTGATGTGGTCCAGCACGGTCTGGTTGGCGTCGGAGGCCAGCTGACGGATCAGCGTGTTGCGGGTGGAGTTCCGCACCGAGGCGATCGCCGGGAAGATCTTGCCGTGCGCGGCCCGCAGCAGGTTCGCCCAGGTCTTGTTGTACTCGGCCTCGGTCTTCGAGGCGGTCATCTGGTCCAGCCAGCCCTGCTGCTCGGCCGTCGGCTGGTTGGGCAGCTCGACGCCCAGCTTCGCCGCGATGACCCGCGACCGCTTGTCGAGGTCGGTGTGGCCCACGATCAGGTGGTCGGCGGCCTCTCTGACGGACGCGCTGCCGCTGCGCTCCAGCGCCTGCTGCCCGGCGGGCAGCTCCCACAGTCCCGCCAGCCGCACACGGATGAGCAGGTCGCGGTCGCCGGGGGTGAGCGGCCCCCACTGCGTGGTCACCGTGTCACCGGTGAGCGCCGCCGCTGCCGTGGCGTTGCGGTTGGGGTACGAGTAGAAGATCGGGTAGGCGACCGCGGTGAGTGTGCCGGCGATCGCCAGGGCGACGAGGACAGAGCCCTTCGAGCGTCGCAAATGAGCCTCCCGGAGGAAACCAACTGAGCGTTGGGGACGGAACTTTGCTGGAGTGCGGGTGGTGACCGCTGGGTGTGACCGGCGCCGGGCGCCGCTCGGGACCGGAGCCGCGCCGAGGCCGGACCGCGTCAGATCGTGCCGTTGGCGATCGCGTCGAAGTCGACCTGTCCGGTCTTCTCCAGCACCGTGATGTGGTCGAGCACGGTCTGGTTGGTGTCCGAGGCCAGCTGGCGCACCAGGGTGTTCTCGGTCATGTTCCGTACCTGCCCGATGGCCGGGAAGATCTTCCCGTGCGCGGAGCGCAGCAGGTTGGCCCACACCCGGTCGAACTGCTCGTCCGTCGCGTTGTCCATCTGCGCGAGGAAGCCCTGCTGCTGTTCGTTCGGCACGTTCGGCAGCTCGACACCCATCTGGGACGCCACGGCCCGCACCCGCTCGTCGAGGTCCTTGTGGCCCACGATCAGGTGGTCGGCGGCCTCCCTGACCTCCGGGCTCTTCGACCGCGCCATCGCCTTCTCGGCGGCGGGCAGTTCCCAGAGTCCGGCCAGCCGGACACGGATGATGAGGTCCCGGTCGGAGGCGGTCAGCGGCCCCCACTGGGTGTTCACCGTGCTGGCGGCCATGTTCGCCTGGGCGGTGCCCGAACGATCGGCGTAGGACCACATCGGGAACGCCAGTGCGCCGACGGTGACGACGAGAGCCAGGCTGGCGTAGACCGAGCCGTTGAGACGAGGCAAAGTGATCCTCCCGGATGATGCCAACTGGTCGTTGGGGCAGTTACTTGGCCAGTACCGGGAAGTACGCGCGGGGCGGCGGAGTTGTTCAACAGGCTTTGAGCGAGCTGAGAACTACGAGATCAGGGGTGCCCGCGGGCCCGCTGTCAGCCGAACAGGGGCCGGTGGTCGGCGATCACCGTGCTGGAGCCCGGGGCGATCTCCGTGAAGCCCGCGTCGCGGACGACGGGGAGACCGGCCGTGGTGAGAGTGCGCCAGTGGGCGGGGGCGGCGGTGCGGACGGCGAGCGGGAAACCCGCGTCCCGCCAGGCCGCGCGGGCCGTGTCGTCGAGATCCCACCAGGCGAGCTGGGCGCCGTGACCGGCCTGGGCCATCGCCTTGCCGGCCGACATGGCGACCTCGGGGTTCAGCCAGAGCACCGGGGCGGCCGGGTCGGGACCGGCCGGCGGCTCCGGGTCGTCGAGGTCCGTGCCGGAGACCTGGAGCCGGGCCAGATCCTTGGGCCAGCCGTCGAGGGGGACCGGCGGGAAGACCCGCACCTCGGCCGACTTGCCCGCCACGGTGATCCCGGGCAGCGCCTCGGCCCGCCGCCACTCCGCACCACGCGCCCGCCGCACCACCTTGCGGATCCGGGCGTCCTGCCAGCTCCGCATCGCCTCGGCCCACTCTCCCCCACCGCCCAGCGACCGGGCGTCGCTCAGCATCACCAGTACGGCGCGCGCCGCTGTCTCCAGCGCGTCCGTACGCGCCGGGGGAGCGGCCCGCTCGATCCGCGCGACCAGCGGCAGCACGTACTGCGGCGCCTCGTCGCGCGCGGTCCGCTCGTCCCGGAACGGGCTGTCCTGGGCCTGCGTGGGCCCAGACGCGGGAGTGGGGTCGGGGGCCGGGTCGTTCGTGGTCACGCGCCCAGTCTGCCAGGCGGAAGACGCGTTTCCCGGACACGTACTCGTCCGTCTGTACGAGGATGGGGGCATGGAACGTGAGTTACTGCTGAGGCTGGAGGGTGTCGGCCGCCGCTACGGCTTCCGTGGCGACTGGGTGCTGCGGGACGTGGACCTGGAGATCGCCCCCTCCACGCTGACCCGGGTGGAGGGCGCCAACGGAACCGGCAAGTCGATGCTGCTCCGCGTCCTCGCCGGGCTCGACGCGCCCACCGAGGGCCGGGCCACGGGCCGCCCGCGCACGGCGTACGTCCCCGAACGCTTCCCCGCCGCGCTGCCGTTCACCGCCGCCGAGTACCTCACCCACCTCGGCGCCGTCCACGGTCTGGACCGCCCGGCCGCCGCCCGCGCCGCCGCCGAGTGGCTGGAGCGCTTCGGGGCCGCCGAGTACGCCCGTACGCCCATGGGGGAGCTGTCCAAGGGCAGCAGCCAGAAGGTCGCCGTCGCGCAAGCCCTGCTCGCCGCACCGGAGTTGCTCGTCCTCGACGAGGCGTGGACCGGCCTGGACGCCGACGCGCGCGAGGAGTTGGAGCGCGCGGTGGTGGAGCGGACGGCGGCGGGGGCGGCCGTGGTGTTCGTGGACCACGACCCCCGGCGGTTGGCGGGGGCACCGGACGCGACGTACGCGGTGGTCGGGGGAGCGCTCGAACTCCGGCCGGGAAAGGGGGACTTCCCGGTCTCCGTCGTGGTCGAGGTGCGCGCGCCGTCGGGTGCGGATGTGCCGGAGGACGTAAGGAAGTCGGCGACGCTGATGCAGGAAATGGCGTCCGGCACGCACCGGTTCACCGTCCCGCAGGGCGAATCCGACGAGCTGCTCAGGGCGTTGCTGACCGCCCGGCCGCCGTGGCACGTGGTGAGCGTGACCCCGGCACCGGCGGCGCTCCCCGCCCCCGCCCCCGATCCCGATCCCGAACCTGCGCCTGCGCCTGCCCCCGAACTGGAAAGCTCCTGATGACCGCCCTCCTCCGTTACCAGGCAGCTCTTCTCGTCCGCTCCCAGCGCTGGCTGCCGCCCGTCATCCTGTACGCGGCGTTCCTCGGCATCGGTGTGCAGAAGGGGCAGCCGGTGCTCGACTCGCTCGGGTACACGGCCGCCGCGCTGCTGCCCGTGTCCGCGTGGCTGATGCGGATCTGTGTCACCAACGAACCGCCTGCGGCCCGCAGTTGTACGGGTGCGGCGGCCGGTCCCGGCCGGGCGCATCTGGCCTGTGTCCTGGTCGCCTTCTCGGCGGCGGCGCTGCTCGGTACGGCGGCCACGGTCCTCGTCACGATCATCAGCGCGCCCACGAGCACGGACCACCAGACCCGGGTCGAGTCGCTCCCGGCGGGCGGCGCCGGCCTGCTGGCCGCGCTCGTCTGCGCCCTCCTCGGCACGGCCGTCGGCGCGCTCACGAACCGGCCGCTGCTGCGGTCGCGGGGCCGGGCCGTCCCCGCGCTCCTGCTGGGCGCGCTGCTGGCCCTGGTGGTGGCGGGCTCCCCGGCACGGGCGGCGGTCACGGCCCTGGTCGACGGCTCGCGGCACGCGACGATCCCGGTGCCCGTCCTGCCCCTGCTCGCGGCAGGGGTCCTCGCGGCGGCGGCCACCGCGGTGGCCTGCGCCCTGACCACCCGCCGCGCGGCCTGAGCGGTTCAGCCGGAGCAGGCGGTCCGCTCGGCCTCCCGCCACTCGCACACCGGACACAGGGTGATCCCCTTGTGGGACTCCGGGTACTCGGTGGGCTTCCGGCACAGCACGCACTCGGCGAAGCGCGGGCCGTCGTCCGTGACAGGGGTGGCCGGGGCGGCCGTCTGTTCGGTGCCGCAGTAGTCGCTCATGTCGCTCGTGTCGCTCATATGTCCAGCGTAGAGCGACGCGGGCAGGGCCTGCCGGGGCTCAGGGCGTCGTCGCCGTCGCGGCCCCGACCAGGTCCGACACCTTCACGAAGCGGTACCCGCGCGCCCGGAGCACCGGCACGATCTTCCGTACGGCCTTCTCCGTGACCGGGGCGGCACTCCGGGTGCAGTGCATGACCACGACCGACCCCGGCCGCACCCCGTCCAGCACCTCCCGCACCACGTCCTCGGCGTCCGTCGCGAACGCGTCCCCGCTCACCACGTCCCACTGCACGGCCGTCACACCGGACGCGCTGAGATTCCGCAGCGCGCGGCTGTCGTAGCAGCCGCCGGGGAACCGGAAGTACGGCATCGGGTCCCGGACGCCCGCCTCGTGGAACACGCGGTACGCCCGCTCCAGGTCCGCGCGCATACCCTCCGGGGCCATCGTGGGCAGGCCGTGACAGTTCGCCGTGAAGGCGTGATGGCTGTACGAGTGGTTCGCGACCTCGAACAGGGGGTCCCGCCCGATGGACCGCGCCTGGATCGGATACTCCTCGACCCACCGCCCCGTCATGAACACCGTGGCCGGAACCTTCAGCTGCCGCAGCGCGGCGATCAGCTCCGGGTTGTCGAACCGTTCACCGGCGGCGGCCCGCGCCCCCTGCTCCGCGGTCATGTCCGCGTCGAAGGTGAGCGCCACGGTCGGGGGTTCCTTGTGGCCAAGGCTCCGCGGCCCGTGCTCGAACACGGGGGTCAGCCCGGCCGGGCCCGGCGCGAGCGTGGGCGGCCGGGACGACGACACGACGGAGGGGCTCGCGCTGGCGTTGACGAGACGCGTCGAGGCCTGCGGGCCGCCACAGGCGGTGAGGGCGGCGAGCGCGGCACCGAGCGCGGCACCGAGCGCGGTGATTCTTCGTACAGGTCTGATCACCGCATGAACGTACGGCGACGGGGTCGACGGATTACGGAGCGTCCGGCCCGAAGTCACCCGCCTGGGCGATGAAGGGGGCCCAGGCGGCCGGGGAGAGCGTCAGCTCGGGGCTGGCGGGGAGCTTGGAGTCACGGACGTGGATGGTGGAGGGGCAGGCGGCGACTTCTACGCAGTCGTCGCCCTCGGTGCCGCTGTACGTCGACTTCCGCCAGGCGAGCGCGATCTCGACGCAGCTGTCGCCCTGAGTGCCGCTGTAGCTGCTCTTGAACCAGGCGAGTTCGGACCTGCTCATTACGCTCCTCGCAATCGCTCCAACAGGTCCTCGGAGTCAGCCGGGCTGAGGGCCTGCGAGCGCAGTGTCGCATACCGCTGGTTGAGTAGTCGGGCCTCTTTCCCGTCGGAGATCAGCCGCCCGCTCTGTTGTCCTTCGGAGTAGGCGAGTCGGCGCCCGTCCGGCAGTTCGACGAGTTGCACAGGGCCGTCGAGGCAGGCGTGATGCCTGCTGCTCAGCGGCATGATCTGAACCACGACGTTCCGTAGCCGCATGAGTTCCAGGACATGGTCGAGCATCGCGCGCGTGACGTCCGGTCCGCCCAACTCCCGCCGGATGACGGCCTCCTCGATGATGAAGCTGAACGAGGTGTTGGGGCGCTCCCGGAGGACTCGCTGTCGATCCATGCGCGCAGTCACCTGGGCTTCGAGCTGCTCGTCGGCCAGGGGCGGAATGCTCTCCCCGAACACCGCCCGCACGTACGGCTCCGACTGCAACAACCCCGGCACCAACCGGCACTCGTACGTACTCAGACTGACCGCCTGGCCCTCCAGCCGCGCCCACTTCCTGAACCACGACGCCAACCCCGGCTGTCGCGACAGGTGCTTCGCCGCCCTCAGCAACGCCCCCGTGTTGCCCAACACCCGGTCCGCGCGCTCCACGAACACCTCGTCCGCCATGCGCCTGCCCAGCTCGATCGAGGCGACCGTGTGCACACTGAACGCCACCAGCGGCGCGAACTGCTCCCTCGTGTACCCGTGATGCTCCCGCAGCGCCTGTACGAACGCCCCGAACGTCTTCAGACTGTCGGACGGGTCCGGTTCCCAGTCCACGCTCATGCCCGGCCACCTCCAGATGAGTCGGATCTCCCCACCATCAACTCACCCAGAGTCACGAACGGTTACGCGTACTGTCCATCGAACACACGTGTACGGCCCAGGGCCGTACACGTGCCGCGCCGGGGGCTCAGGTACGACGCCAGGGCCCCGTCACCGCGAACGTCGTTCCCGGGGTGTAGCAGTTGACGTACATCGTGTCGCCGTCCGGGGAGAAGGTGACGCCGGCGAACTCGCCCCATTCGGGTGTGTCGGGGGTGCCGCCCGCCGCGGCGGCGGCCGATGTGATCGCCTGGGCGTTGCGGGCCATCGCGTAGACGTGGCCCCGGCGGGAGACGCCGTAGACGTGTTGGGTGCCGTTGCCGTCCTCGCAGACCATCAGGCCGCCGGAGGGGGCGAGGCAGATGTTGTCGGGGGATTCGCCGGGGAGTTGGAGGTCGGTGTCGGGGCCGAAGGCGATGACCAGGGTGAGGGTGCGGTGGTCGGGGTCGTAGCGCCAGATCTGGCCGTAGTGGTCGGCGGCCGAGCCGTCCGCGCTGCGGGCGAAGGAGGAGACGAAGTAGACGCATCGGCCGCCCCAGTAGCAGCCTTCGAGTTTCTGCGCGTGGGTGATGCCGCCGGGGCCGAAGTCCTGGTGGCGGATGGGGGTTTGGGCGGCGAGGGGGTCGGGGACGTCGATCCACTCGATGCCGTCGAAGCGGGTTCCCGGTTCCTGCACGGGGGACAGGTCGGGGACGCCCGGGACGCGCATCGCCTGGAGGCGGCCTCCGGCACGCAGTGAACCGAGGCCGCCCTTGGGCCTGTTGGGGAGGAAGCGGTAGAAGAGGCCGAAGGGCTTCTCGAAGGCGTCCTCCGTCTCGTAGACGACTCCCCGGTTCGGGTCCACCGCGATCGCCTCGTGCTGGAAGCGGCCCATCGCGGTGAGGGGGACGGCTCCCGAGCGGTGGGGATCGGCGGCGTCGACCTCGAAGATGAAACCGTGGTCCTTGGTGTAGCCGTTGGTGCCGGCCCGGTCCTCGGTCTCCTCGCAGGTCAGCCAGGTGCCCCAAGGGGTGGGCCCGCCCGCGCAGTTGACGGCGGTCCCGGCGATGGCCACGCGCTCCGAGAGGACCTTGCCCCGGGCGTCGAGCGTCAGGGACGTACAACCGCCCTTGCCCATCGGGTCGTAGGTCAGTCCCTCGATCGTGGGGACCGGGATACGGGCGTTGTGGCGGTTCTCGTGGTTGCGGACGAGGTGCACGCGTCCGTGGCGGCCGGGGAACGCGGACATGCCGTCGTGGTTGCTGGGGACCGGGCCCTCGCCCGAGCGGAGGGGGTCGCCCTCGCGGGAGAGCACCCGATAGCGGAAACCTTTCGGCAGGTCGAGCAGGCCGTTCGGGTCGGGGAGCAGGGGGCCGTAGCCGGCGGAGTGGCCGAGCGGGCTCTGCGCGGACGACGTGCCCGCGAAGAGTTCGGACAGGGCACCGGTGAACGCGATGCCTGCGACGCCCGCACCCGAGCGGGCGAGGGCCTGACGGCGGGTCACTGACACGGGAAAACCTTCCTGTTGGCGGACAGGATGTGACCCGCCTGTGTGTATCACGCGGTCAACGCCGCGTGAACCACGCGCGTAGAGGGGTGGGGGAGGAGTCGTGTCGGTGTCACTCGGTCGGAGGGGGCGGGGCGGGTGGTGAAACGGGAGGTGGGGGCGGGGATACGGGTGGGGAGGGGGGTGTGGGGTTCGGTGGGGGGCCTGCCTGGGCTCGTTCCAGGAAGCGGAGGAGTTCCACCGGGAAGGGGAGCACGAGCGTGGAGTTCTTCTCGGCGGCCACCGCCACCACCGTCTGCAGCAGGCGGAGTTGGAGGGCGGAGGGGGTGTCGGCCATCTCCTTCGCCGCCTCCGAGAGCTTTCTCGACGCCTGCAGCTCCGCGTCCGCGTTGATGATGCGGGCGCGGCGTTCGCGGTCGGCCTCGGCCTGGCGGGCCATGGAGCGCTTCATGGTGTCGGGGAGGGACACGTCCTTGATCTCCACACGGTCGATGGTGACGCCCCACTCCACGGCGGGGCTGTCGATCATCAGCTCCAGGCCCTGGTTGAGCTTCTCGCGGTTGGACAGGAGGTCGTCCAGATCGCTCTTGCCGATGATCGAGCGCAGGGAGGTCTGGGCCATCTGGGAGACGGCGAAGCGGTAGTCCTGGACCTGGATGACCGCGTTCGCCGCGTCCACCACCTTGAAGTAGACGACCGCGTCGACACGGACGGTGACGTTGTCGCGGGTGATGCCCTCCTGGGCCGGGACGGGCATCGTCACGATCTGCATGTTGACCTTGTGGATGCGGTCGATGCCGGGGACGACCATGGTGAAGCCGGGGGTTCTGGGATCACCGCGGAGGCGGCCCAGGCGGAAGACCACGCCTCGTTCGTACTGTTTGACGACTCGGGCGGCCGCGGCGACGTAGACGGTGGCGGCGGAGGCGAGTGCTGCGGCGGTGATGAGCAGGGACTCCAGCATGACGACCCCCTTGAGTCGTCCCGTATCCGTGGGAATTCCACGATATGTCGAGGGTGGGGGCGTAGGCGAATGTCGTCAGGGGGGGATGGTGCCGCCTGCGCCCACCCGTGCGGCTGGGGCGGCACGGGTGGGCGGGTTCGGTTCGGGTCAGGGCCTTGCCGACGTGGCCCTATCTGGTTCCGGGACCGTCATGCGGACCGGTTCCGTGCCTGTCGTGCTGTGGCGGGACGCCCAGTTCTCCAGGGCGGTGCGGCAGGCGTGGTCGAGGTGGTGGAGACCGGTGAGGTGGAGCTCTATCGGGCGGTCCTGGGGGAGGGACTCCAGGTTGTCGAGGATCTTCGGGAGGCGGAGGAAGGTCGCGTTGCCGGACAGGTAGGCCTGTACGGGGCCCGCGCCCTTGTCGATGACCTCCAGCTTGATGTGCGAGGCCTCCCAGGCGGTCTTGGCCACGGAGAGGGCCAGACCGATCAGCACGCCCTCGAACATGTTCACCGCGACGATCGCCACGGCCGTCGCCACCAGGATCAGCGCCTCGCCCCGGTGGGTGCGCCACAGCGCGCCGACCTCGCGGAACGGGATCAGCTTCCAGCCCGCGTGGACGAGGATGCCGGCCAGGGCGGGCAGCGGTATCAGGGCCAGGGCACCCGGCAGCAGGGCCACGAACAGCAGCAGCCAGACACCGTGCAGGACACGCGAGGCCTTGGTCTTCGCGCCCGCCTGGAGGTTGGCGGAGCTGCGCACGATCACCGCGGTCATCGGCAGCGCGCCGAGCAGCCCGCACACCGTGTTGCCGGCGCCCTGGGCCATCAGCTCCTTGTCGTACTCGGTGCGCGGACCGTCGTGCATCCGGTCCACGGCCGCCGCGCTGAACAGGCTCTCGGCGGAGGCGATGAGCGTGAAGGCGAGGATCGTGCCGAGGATCGCCACGTCCGCGAGCTGGCCGAAGGCGTCCAGGCCGGGCGGCTGGATGACGTCCAGCAGGCCCTTCACCTCGACGTTCGCCACCGGCAGGCGGAGCACGGCGGTGGCGAGGGTGGCCAGGACCACCGCGGCGAGCGCGCCGGGGACCACTTGCGCCTTCTTCGGCAGCCGCTTCCACAGCACCATCACCGCGACGGTGCCCGCGCCGATCGCCAGCGAGGCGAGCGCGGCGGTGGAGCCGACGGCGTCGACGAAGGCGCCGGGCAGGCCCGCGATCTTGTCGATGCCGGAGGCGGGGGCCTTCAGTCCGGCGGCCGAGTAGAGCTGCCCGGCGATGATCACCAGGCCGATGCCGGCGAGCATGCCCTCGACGACGGAGACGGATATCGCGCGGAACCAGCGGCCCAGCTTCAGCGCGCCCATGGCGAGCTGAAGCAGACCGGCGGCCAGCACGATCACCCCGAGCGCGGGCAGCCCGAACTGGCGTACCGCCTCGAAGACCAGCACGGTCAGACCGGCCGCCGGGCCGGAGACCTGGAGACTGCTGCCGGGCATCAGACCGGCGACGAGGCCGCCCACGATGCCGGTGACCAGGCCGAGTTCGGCCGGTACCCCGGAGGCGACGGCGACACCGACGCACAACGGCAGGGCGACCAGGAACACGACGAGCGAGGCGCCGAAGTCCTGTCGCAGATGGGGGAACTTGGATATGAGGGGGGTCTTGGAAGTCATCTCGGGCACCTGACCGCCGCTCACAGGGTCTCGAACTTGTCGGTGTCCGCGCGGTGTTCGCGTACACCACCCGTGTGGACCTCGTAGTACCAGCCGCGCAGCCGCAGCCGGCCGTCCGCGAGGCGCTTCTCCACACAGGGGTAGGAGCGCAGGCGCAGCAGCTGGCTGAGGACGTGGTTCTGCACGCCGTCGGCGACGGTCGGGTCCTCCACCGCGCCTTCGGGACGCGGTGTGGCGTGGGTCAGCCAGTCGCGTACGGCCGGTACGGCGTCCAGGTCGTCGCCGCGCACCAGTGCGCCGACGGCGCCGCAGTGCGAGTGTCCGCAGACCACGATGTCGGTGACGCCGAGGACCTCCACGGCGTACTCGATCGTCGCCGTCTCACCGGTGGGGCGGTCGGGGGCGTACGGCGGGACGATGTTGCCGGCGGTGCGCAGTTCGAACAGCTCGCCGGGGCGGGCTCCCGTGATCAGGGCCGGGACGACCCGTGAGTCGGAGCAGGTGATGAACAGGACCTCGGGGGACTGGCCTTCGGCCAGCCTGGCGAACTCCTCAGGGCGCTGTCCGAACGTACGGGCGTTGTCGATGAGGGGCTGCATGATGTGGTGACTCCTCCTGGCGCGCCTCTCCGGCGCGTCGGGCTTGCACGACAGATGTGGGGGGACGCGGGTTCCGCCGCTCAGCGGCAGAGGACCCGCGGTACGGCCGGGGTGTGGGCCGTGAGGTATCTCGACGCCCCGGGGTACGGGGCGTCGGGCCGTTGGGGTGCGCTCGTGGTCGCCGGGTTCTCCCCCAGCGGCGGACACACGCGCGTGTTTCCGGGCTCGGCTTTGGCCATGGCTTGACCAGACGTGTGCGCGAATGCGAAGAGAGCCGTGGGAGTGAAGAACTGGTGGACGAGTGCGGCGGTGATCCGTGACGAAGCGCCGGTATCGGTGGACTCGCGTCGCAACATGGGCCTCCTCGTTGCCAGTTCTCGGTGTCTCCCACGCATCGACACCTGCTCGACTTGGTCAACTGATGGTCAACCACTGGTCAAGAAACACGTTAACCCTGCAAAGTTGTTTGCAGGGTTAACTTAACGTTGCAAGCTGAAGAGAGCCTGAAAAGCGGGGGACGGCTGACCGGAAATGCCCCTTGACCTGGGGCATTCGGGGCTGTTAGGCGAGACGGCCGGCGTCGCGCGCGAGGGCCGTGAGGCGGGAGATGGCGCGGAAGTACTTCTTGCGGTAACCGCCGTTCAGCATCTCCTCGCTGAACAGCCGGTCGAAGGGCATGCCCGAGGCGAGCACGGGCACCTCGCGGTCGTACAACCGGTCGGCGAGCACCACCAGCCGCAGCGCCGTCGACTGGTCCGGAACCGGCTGGACGTCGGTCAGGCAGACCGCCTTCAGGCCGTCCGTGAGGGCGCCGTACCGGCTGGGGTGGACACGCGCGAGGTGCTCCAGGAGATGCGGGAAGTCGTCCAGCGAGGCGCCCTCGATGGCGTACGCGGCCTTGGTGACCACCTCGTCGGAGTGCGGCGCCGGGGCCTCGGGCAGACCGCGGTGGCGGTAGTCCTCGCCGTCGATGCGCAGCGAGCGGAAGTGGGCCGACAGGCCCTGGATCTCGCGCAGGAAGTCGACCGACGCGAACCGGCCCTCGCCGAGCTTGCCCGGCAGAGTGTTGGAGGTGGCGGCCAGGGCCACGCCCGCCTCGACGAGCCTGCCCAGCAGGGTCGACACCAGGACCGTGTCGCCCGGGTCGTCCAGCTCGAACTCGTCGATGCACAGCAGACGGTGGCCGGACAGCGTCTGGACCGTCTTCTGGAAGCCGAGGGCCCCGACCAGGTTCGTCAGCTCCACGAAGGTGCCGAAGGCCTTGAGGGAGGGCTCGGCCGGGGTGGCGTGCCAGAGGGAGGCGAGGAGATGGGTCTTGCCGACGCCGTAACCGCCGTCCAGGTAGACGCCGCGCGGGCCGGCCGGGACCTTGGGGGCCTTCGCCCTGCCGAACCCGAAGAGGCCGCGCCTGCCGGAGCCGGACGCGTGCGCCCCGCCGAGGCCCGCCGCGAAGCCGCTCAGGGCGCGGACGGCCTCGGTCTGGCTGGGCTGGTTCGGGTCCGGGATGTACGTGGCGAAGCGCACCGAGTCGAAGCGGGGCGGTGGCACCATCTCGGCGACGAGCCGGTCCGCGGGGACATGGGGCTCGCGGGTGCACAGGGACGCGGGAGCCGCTTCGGGTATCGGACCGATTCCGGACACGGTGGCTGAGGACGACGACACGGTTACCGAGTCTAAGGGTCGTGCCACACTGCACGACATGCGACGCCTGTTCCCTGTGACCGAAGAGACAGCGGCCCGGACACCGGAAGCGACCGGTGATGCGAATGCGACTGGAGTTCGAACGCCGGGCGCGGGCGGCGGGGCTCGCGCGGGCGGCGGGGCGGATCTCGTCGACCGGGAGTGGGCGCTCGACGAGCTGGCGGCGGCGTACGCCTATCCCGAACCGGGGCCCGGCGGACGCGAGCCCTGGCTGCGGGCCAACATGGTCTCCACGCTCGACGGCGCCGCCCAGCACGACGGGCGTTCGCGGCCCATCTCCAGCGATGCCGACATGCGGATCTTCGGCACCCTGCGGGGACTCGCGGACGTGGTGATCGTCGGCGCGGAAACGGTACGCCAGGAGGGATACCGCCCGGCACGCGCGCGTGAGGCGTTCGCCGAGGCGCGCCGGACGGCCGGACAGCCGCCCGCGCCCGCCGTCGCCGTGGTCAGCGCGAGTCTGGAGCTCGACTTCTCGCTGCCGCTGTTCACCTCGCCGCTCACCCCGACGATCCTGCTCACCGGAGCCGCCGCGGCCCCCGACCGGATCGCCGCCGCCGAGAAGGCCGGGGTCCGGGTGGTGGTCGCCGGGGACGGCATGGGCGTCGACCCCGCGCGGGCCGTACGGGGCCTCGCCGAACTCGGGCTGACCCGGCTGCTCAGCGAGGGCGGACCCCGGCTGCTGGGGCAGCTGATCGCCGCCGACGTCCTGGACGAACTGTGTCTGACCGTGTCGCCGATGCTCACGGCCGGGGACGCCCAGCGGATCGCCGGGGGCCCCTCCGTGCCGGTGCCCAGGCGCTTCGCGCTGGCGTCGTTGCTGGAGGAGGCCGGGTTCCTGTTCGGTCGTTACCGTCGTACGTGAAAGCGGGCGGAATCTACCGTTCCGTTTAGCTTTCGCTGGGCACACTAGAACCCTGAGGAGTGAGGGCCCGCGGGGCCCTCCGAGGAGAAGGGCGCCTGTGGTGTCGTTCACGAGCGTATTGATGATCGAGAAGGCTCTGACGTCCGCGGACGTGGAGTTCGTCACGACCCTGCACGGCGACGAACGGGCCTCCTTCCATGTGCTGCTCCAGCCGCGGGGGAATCAGGCCGACCGGCTGCTGCGGGCCATCGACGACCTCGCCCTCGGTGAGCTGGACGAAGCGGCGCGGGAAGGGGAGACGCCGGAGGGGGAGCTGGCGCTCGACGCGGGGGAGCGGGCGCTGGAGGTGTCGTTGCAGGCGTTGCGGGCGGCGGGGAGTTCGGCGGAGGGGCGGTTGATCGAGGACCATCCGCTGGACGCGCTGAAGTCGCTGGTGGAGGAGGTCTCGGCCGATGAGGTGCTGGTGCTGACCGATCCGCACTATGTGGAGGAGTTCTTCCATCGGGACTGGGCTTCACGGGCTCGGCACAAGGTGGGGGTGCCGGTGTTGAAGTTGTTCTCGCACGCGAGGGCTTAGTACTGCAACCGCATCTGCGGGTTGTGGCCTCGGCGTTTGTAGTGGGAGCGGCGGGCACGGGCCTGGCTGCGTCGTCGGAAGCGTGACCAGTGCAGATGATGGTCGTTGCTGTGGTGGCGGGGCGTGACGATGATGTGGCCGATCAGTCGGCGGATCTCCGGGACGCTGAGGGGTATGAGGTCTTGCTCGTCGTCCGCTCCGCCCCTTTTGCGGCTTCTGCGGCGCGGACGGCGGTCAGGTAGGCGAGGGCGGCCATGGCCAGGGTGATGTGGCGGTACCAGGCCCGGTAGAGCCTCACCTGGTAGTGGTCCAGGCCGCACTCGCCCTTGGCGGTCTGGAAGCACTCCTCCACCGCCCACCTCGCGGCGGCTACCTTGACCAGGTCTTTCAGCCGGGAGGCCACCGATCCGTAGCAGACGTAGTAGGCGATCTCGGTGGGGTCGCTGATGCTGCGGCGGGCCAGAACCCAGTGCCCGAAGCCGTTCTCCCAGTACGGGCGGATGGCGACGCGGGCCCAGTCGTAGATCCGTTCGCCGTGCGCGCCCTGGCCCCCGGAAACCCGCTTCCACGCTTGCCTGGGCAGGGCGGCGACCAACTGGTCCACCCTGGCGTCGCCGCCGTCCGCCGTGGTCACGGTGTCGTTGACCTTGGTGGCCAGTACGTGCGCGATCCTGCGTTCCTCCAGCCATACCCGCAGGTGCTTGACCTGCCCGTATGCCTCGTCAGCGGTGACCCACGCGAACGGGATGCCTGCGTCGACGGCACGTTGCAGCATCCACTTGCAGTGCTCATTCTTGGTCGCGAAGGGGATCTCGTCGTCGATCCCGGCTGCGCGGCAGCGCTCACGGTCATCCGTCCAGGAAACGGGGATGTAGAGCTCACGGTCGATCAATGCCCGCCCCCTGGCGGAGGCGTAGGCCAGGAAGGTCCCGATCTGGCAGTTCTCCGTGCGGCCGGCGGTACCTGTGTACTGCCGCTGGACTCCGGCGGACTTGGTGCCCTTCTTCAGGAAACCGGTGTCGTCGCAGATCAGGACCGCGTTCTTGGCTCCGATGGTCTCCACGACGAAGTCGCGCACATCGTCGCGGACCGCGTTCTCGTCCCAGTCGGAGTGGTTGAGCAGGCGCTGGACGCCGTCCGGGCGGAGCTGCCCGACCTGCTCGGACAGCGTCCACCCGTTCTTCTTCTCCAGCGGCGCGACGAGTCCGTTCAGGTAGTCCAGCGCCCGCTCGCGGGGCTCCGACCTGCCGAAACGGTGGGCGAACCGGGCATGGAGCCCGGCCACCCCCTCGGACCACGACTCGACCTGCTCAACCGTCAGCGCATCAGCACACAGTCATACCAACGAGACCGCCGACCATCCGTCACGCCAGATGCGGTTGCAGTATTAGACGGAGGGGCGCCGTGGGGGTGCTGTGCTTCGCCGGGTGCGGGTGCGTCGTGGCCGGTCGCGCAGTTCCCCGCGCCCCTTGAGGGCGCGGCCCCGGGCCGGTGGCTGTAGGGGACCCGTACGGCAGGCAATAGGCTGGGGGCGTCCAACGGCTTCGTACGTCACCTGGAGAACACGCATGGCACCCGGACTGCCTTCCGCCATGGATCGGCCGCACTTCATCGGGATCGGTGGGGCCGGGATGTCGGGGATCGCGAAGATTCTCGCGCAGCGGGGTGCCAAGGTCGCCGGGAGCGATGCCAAGGAGTCGGAGACGGCCGAGGCGTTGCGGGCGCTGGGGGCCACGGTGCACATCGGGCACGCGGCGGAGCATCTCGCGGACGACGCGACCTGTGTGGTCGTGTCCTCGGCGATCCGCGCCGACAACCCAGAGCTGGCCCGCGCCGCCGAGCTGGGGATTCCCGTCGTGCACCGGTCGGACGCGCTCGCCCGGCTGATGGACGGGCTGCGGCCCATCGCGGTGGCCGGTACACACGGCAAGACCACGACGACGTCGATGCTGGCCGTGTCGCTGGGCGCGCTGGGGCTGGAGCCGTCGTACGCGATCGGCGGCGACCTCGACGTACCCGGCTCGAACGCGCTGCACGGCGACGGGGAGATCTTCGTCGCCGAGGCGGACGAGAGCGACCGCAGCTTCCACAAGTACGCGCCCGAGGTGGCGATCGTCCTCAACGTGGAACTCGACCACCACGCCAACTACGCCTCCATGGACGAGATCTACGACTCCTTCGAGACGTTCGCCGGGAAGATCGTGCCCGGCGGCACGCTGGTGATCTCGGCCGACCACGAGGGCGCACGCGAGCTGACCTCCCGGCTGTCCGGGGTGCGCGTGGTGACGTACGGCGAGCGCGAGGACGCCGAGGTGCGGGTGCTGTCGGTCGTACCGCAGGGGCTCAAGAGCGAGGTCACCGTGGTGCTGGACGGGCAGGAACTCGTCTTCACCGTCTCCGTGCCCGGTCGGCACTACGCGCACAACGCCGTCGCCGCGCTCGCGGCCGGTGTCGCGCTCGGGGTGCCGGCGGCCGAGCTGGCGCCCGCGCTGGCGGCGTACACCGGCGTGAAGCGGCGCCTCCAGCTCAAGGGCGAGGCGCGGGGCGTACAGGTGATCGACTCCTACGCGCACCACCCGACCGAGATGACCGCCGACCTGGAGGCCATGCGGGCCGCCGCCGGGGACGCGCGGATCCTGGTCGTCTTCCAGCCGCACCTGTTCTCCCGCACCCAGGAGCTGGGCACCGAGATGGGGCAGTCCCTGGCCCTCGCGGACGCCTCCGTCGTCCTCGACATCTACCCGGCCCGCGAGGACCCGATCCCGGGGGTGACGAGCGAGCTGATCATCGACGCGGCGCGCACCGCGGGCGCCGACGTCACCGCCCTGCGCGACAAGGCCGAGGTGCCCGCCGCGATCGCGGGAATGGCGAAGCCCGGTGATCTCGTTCTCACCATGGGCGCGGGTGATGTGACGGACCTGGGCCCGCAGATCCTGGACCGTCTTTCCCGCTGAGTTGAGTTTGAGGGGCTGAGGCTCATGTCGTACGACGTCGAGAAGCCGGACGAGCAGTGGCGCGCGGAGCTGACACCGGCCGAGTACGCCGTGCTGCGGCAGGCCGGTACGGAACCCGCGTTCGTCGGTGAGTACACCGACACCAGGACCAAGGGCGTCTACTCCTGTCGCGCCTGCGGTGCCGAACTCTTCACCTCCGCCACGAAGTTCGAGTCGCACTGCGGCTGGCCGTCCTTCTACGACCCGAAGGACAGCGACGCGGTGGAGCTGCTCTCCGACCGGTCGCACGGCATGGTGCGCACCGAGGTGCGGTGCGCCCGCTGCGGCTCGCACCTCGGGCACGTCTTCGAGGGCGAGGGGTACGCCACCCCGACCGACCAGCGGTACTGCATCAACAGCATCTCGCTGACGCTGACCGCCGACGAGGGCGACCGGGGCGACCGGGGCTGAGATTTGGGAGGGGCGGGCGAGTTGTGAGGTGGTTGTGAGGTGGATCCCTTCACCGGTGGTCGCCCGTACGCCCGTTGCCGGGTTGACTGCGTGACTACTGTGTGAAGGGTGTTGACGCGAGAGGTTTCTCGGACAGAGCCCGGGGGCCTGACGTGAACGGACTGGTCTACTTTCTGGCGGCTGCCGTCCTGTGGACCGGGTCCGCCGTCCAACTGCCCGGTCTGTGGCGCGACTGGCGGGATCCGCTGAAACGCGCGCTCTGCACGGTGATCTTCCTCGCCGGTGTCTGCTTCGCCCTCGGCGCCCCGCCCACCGTCGGCTTCATCAACCGGATCGTGGGCGTGCCCAACGCCGCCGCCTGCGTCATCTACGGGGTGGTGAACGCCTTCTCCGCCGCGTCGCTCGTCCTGATCGTCCACTGGCGCGGTGCGGACGACCCCGCCCGGCTGCTACGGGTCAGCCGCCGCTGGCTGCTCGCCTACGCCGTGATCGTCGTGGCGCAGACCGTGCTCTTCGCCCTCGGGGACGCGCCCGTCGAGCGGCTGGCGGATTTCGACACCTACTACGCGGACACCCCGTTCATCCGCGAGATGATCGTCCTCTATCTCGTGGCCCATATGGTGGCGGCCTTCACCACCACCGTCCTGTGTTGCCGCTGGACCTTCCAGATCAGCGGCTGGACGCGGCGGGCGCTGGCCGTGCTCGCCGTGGGATGGCTGTGCACCAGCGCGTACGGCGTGCTCAAGATGGCCGCCGTCGCCGGCCGCTGGAGCGGGCACCACTGGGATCCGCTGAGCACCCGGCTGGCCCCGATGCTGGTCACCGCGGGCGCGGCCCTCACCGCCGTCGGCTATGTGCTGCCGCTGTTCGGACCGCGCATCGACAGTCTGCTCGCCTTCCTGCGGCTCGGGCCGCTCTTCCGGCTCGTCGGCTCCCGGAACAACGGCCGGAAACGCCGTGACGTCCTGCTGACCTGGCGCTCCCTCGGTGACGTCGAGCTTCGGCTGACCCATCGGACGACGGCCATCCGCGACGGCCTCAGGGATGTCTCCGTGCACTTCGACGAGGCCGTGCGGGAGAGGGCCTACCGGCAGGCCCTCTCCCTCGGCTCCAGCGTCGGCGAGGCCGAGGCGATCGGGGACGCGGCGATGGTGGCCGTCGCGGCGTTGTCCGGCACGCGGGAGCGTGTCGGGGGGGCCGATCAGGGGGTGCTGGACAGTGCCGCGCTGGACGCGATCGTGGGGTTCGGTGGGGGCGGGGACGGGGGTGGGGGGTCTGTGGTGCCGGCGGATCAGGGGCAGAGTCTGGACACGGCGCAGCCGTCGTTGATCCGGATGTCCCGGGCGGTGCGGGCGGGGGTGGTGGAGCGGGCCGTGCGGGCGGCGAGTCGCTAGGGCTTGGGTTCGTCGTTGGGTTCGTTGTGGGGTTCGTTTTCGGGTGCGGGTTTCGGTGGGGGTTCTCGCACAGTTCCCCGCGCCCCTATCGGGGCGCGCTGTTGCCGAGGTCTCTCAGGATGGTCCGTTCCCTCGGTGTCAGCGGGGGGCCCGACAGGGGTGGGAGGACCGGGCCCAGGGCCGTGCGGAGGAGCAGGGTGGGGTGGAGGAGGCGGAGGGCGTCCGTCTGGAGGGTGGTCACCTCGCACATGGCCGCCGAGACGCGGTACGAACCGGTCGCCACGCGGGACATCCGGCCGATGTAGGCGGAGAGCAGCCGGTCGGCGAGCGTCGGCGACCTGCCCCGGACACCGGGGAACCACTGGTCCTGGCCGACGGACATGGTCCACGCCGCGTTCGCCACCTTCGCCGCGGCCCGCTGCGCCCGCCGCGCCAGGCCGGGCGCGCCGAGGCCGGTGCGCTCCAGCTCCCGGCCCAGCTCGCGCGCGCCGAGCGCGGCCACCGACATGCCCTGTCCGTAGACCGGGTTGTACGTGGCCACGGCGTCCCCGAGCACCACCAGACCCTCGGGCCAGCGCGCGGACTTCTCGAAGTAGCGGCGCTCGTTACGGGTACTGCGGCTGAGCAGCACGTCCGTCAGCGGCTCGGCACCGGCGATCAGACGGCCGACCAGAGGGTGGCGCAGACCTCGGGCGAAGGGGACGAAGTCGTCGGGGGCGGCGGTGGGTTCGCCGCCCCGGGTGCCGCTGAGACTCACCAGCCAGCGACCGCCCTCGATCGGGAGGACGAGCCCCGCCCGGCCGGGCCTGCCGCCCGCCGGGTCCGCCGTGACATGCGCCGGCGGGAAGTCCTCCGCGCCCTCGGGGGTGCGGTAGACACGGGTCGCGTAGACCACTCCGGCGTCGACCACGTCCTTGCGGATACCGGTGATGCCGAGGTCCGCGAGCCAGTGCTCGACACGGGTGCCGCGACCGGTCGCGTCCACGACGAGATCCGCGCGCAGGTCCGCACCGGCGCCGGTCCCCGCGTCGGCCCCGCTCCCGTGCTCCTTCTCCGTGACGCGGACGCCGGTGACGCGGTCGGCGGTGCCCAGGAGGCCGAGGGCCGAGGCGTGGCGGATCTCGACGCGGGGGGTGCCGACGAGGACGGCGTCGCGGACGGCCCAGTCCACCAGGTCGCGGCTGGCGATGAGCAGCGGATGGGTGTCGTGGTGGCGTGAGCGCCGGTACCAGCCCTGCGGGCCCAGGGTCACCAGACCGGAGGTGAGACCGCGTTCCCGGGCGCCCGCCGCCAGCAGGCGCTTGCGCACGCCGCTGCCGGGCACCAGCTCCTCGATCGCGGCACGGCCGCTGGGCAGGAGGATATGGGCGTGGCGGCCCTGCGGGAGGCCCTTGCGCGGTCCGGGTTCGCCCGGCAGCTCGTCGCGTTCCAGCACGATCACCTCGTCCACCTCGTCGGTGGACCGGGCCAGGGCCGCGGCGGCGAGCATGCCGGCCATGCTCGCGCCGATGACGACCGCGGTACGCGGCATGGCTCCCCCTGCGCTCGATGGAAGCCTTCACCGTACATTCGCCCGTCCGATCGCCCTAGAGGATCAGGGCAACCGGGGTGCGTGGGAAGGCAGTTGACGGAGTGTCGGGTGTCGCGTCCGGTCACCGGCGCGGGGTGTCGGGGTGTCCGGTGCGTGTCGTATTCGGCGCGACTGCTTTCGGATTTCGGGAATTTGACGAAACGGGTTGCTGCCGGATCGGGTCTCGCGGGACATTTCCGGGTGGCGCGGGGAGGCCTGTCCGTGGGCGACGGTGTGGAGCGGTACGTTCCGTGGGACGTCGGGGTGTTGACCGACCTGCTGATGTTCGAGCGGCGGGGGGTCGATCCGGGGGCGTATCGCGTGGCGGGGGCGGTGGGATCGGTGGGATCGGCGGGGGCGGCGGGTCCGGGGGTTCGTGCTCGGGGTGACGCTCACGGTCACGGTCACGCTCACGGTCACGGTCACGGTCACGGTGACAGTGATGGTGACCGTGATGGTGACGGTGGCGTCCTGGACCTCTGTCTCGTCGCGGCTGCGGCGCTTGCCGCCGGGGAGCCCAAGCGGGCCTCGGCGGTGTTGGAGGAGGGTGCCTCCTCCCGGGCGGATGGTCGGGCGCGGCTCGTGGGCGCCGGGCTCGTACGGGCGCTGCGGGCCGCCGCCGTGGCCATGGACGCAGAGTGGCAGCCCGGCACCTCGACCGTGCCGTTCCGGTCGGAGACCGCCGCCGCGCCGCTCGCGACGGGTGGCGGCACCCGGGCCGCCGCAGAGTCCGTCGCCGACCGGCGGCTGCGGCTCGCCGCGCATCTCGCCGGGCGGCACTGGCCCGTTCTTCTCTCCGCCCGGATGACCATCGGCCATGGCGTCGAGGCGACGGCCGCGCAGGAGAGGGCCGTCCGGCACGGGGTCGACGCGCACTGGACCGAGCGGGACCGTGCGGAGGCCGTACGGGAGCCGTTGAAGTGGTTCGACGCGCTGTACGGGGAGTATGGGGAGTACGGGGCGTGTGGTGTGTATGGGGTGCTCGGGGGTGCGGACGCTCTCGCGTGCGACGCCCTCGCCCAGCATCTGCTGCTCGCCGCCGATCTTCGGGTGCGGGCGGGGGACCGGGCGGGTGCCGGGCCGTCGGCCCGGGAGGGGGTGAGGTGCGCGTCGGGGAGTCCGGCGTCGGCCGGGTTCGCCGCGCTGCTCGTGGGGGACTGGCGGCTGGGGCGGCCCGGTGCGGCGGAGCAGTGCGGCGTGGAGCCGCCCGGGGCGCGGGCGTTGTCGCGGGCGGCGGCGCGGTATCGGCGGGCCGAGGCCGCCTATCGGGACGCGGGTTCCGAGCGGGGGCGGGCGGCCGTGCTGCTGCGGCTCGCCCATGTCGAACGGCTCGGGGGGCGGCCGGAGGCGTGCGAGCGGTTCCTCGCCCGCGCCGAGGAGTCGGCGCTCGCGGCGGGTGACGGGGCGTGCACCGCGCTCATCCGTGTCCACCGGGAGATCGACGCGATCGCCGTCGGCGCGCGGTCCGGGGCGGGCGTCGCCGAGGCGGTCGCGCACTGGGCGCGTACGGACGGCAGCACCTCCTGGCTACGGGGGCTGCGCCAACTCGTCCTGGAACGAGCGGAGTTCTGGAGCGCACGGGGTGACACGGTCAGGGCCGGGCGGGCGGCGGGGCTGGCTCGGGGGTTGGGCGGGGAGGGCGGGGGCGCCGGGGTGGAGGCGGGGCTGTATCGGCGGGCGCGGCATCGGCTGGTCGGGGTGGTGCTGGCCGGGACGGAGCAGCAGGAGCACGTGGCCGCCGTCGGGGCGTGTGTCGGGCGGGGGGAGGCGCCGGGTCTGGCGGACTGTCTGGGTGTCATCGCGGCGGCCCAGGCCTTCCACCGGCAGGCCGTGGCGCTGCGCGATCCCGAACTGATGCGCGCCTCGGGGGAGTCGATCGAGGTCGCGATCGAGGTCGGGACGCGGTATCTGCCCGGTGGCGATCAGGTGGACACGGTCCTCGCCCTGCTGCGGTCGGACCTGGTCTCCGGCCGGGTCCACGAGTCGTACCTCCGCTCCCGCCGTGCCCGTACCGCCGGGCTGGTGGCGGAGGCGGACCGTCTCGCGCGGCGGGCCCTGCGGGAGGCCGAGGGCGTCCCGGACGAGCTGTTCCGGCTGGTCGTGGGGTGCTCCGCACGGGTCGATCTCGGCGAACGGGCCGCCGCCGTGGCCGCGGCGGAGGCGGCCGAGCCGAGCCTCACCGCGCTCGCCGCGGCGGCGCTCTGGCTGCGCCTGGGCGAGCCCGAGCGGGCGGCCCGGTATCTGCCGCGCATCGGCGTCGACGGTCCCGGCCCGGAACATCCCTGGGAACTCCCCGCGATCCGGGCCGACCTCGCGCTCGCCCGGCACGCCCACGACGAGGCCGCCGCGCATGCCCGGGAGGGGATCCGCGCGTTCGAGGAACATCGGCGCCGCCTCGCCCGCGACGCCCTGCGGGCCTCCTCCGCCGACGATCCGGTCGTCGCCGGGCTCCACCACGCCGCCGTGGTCTCCCTGCTGTCCTCCGGACGCCCCGACGCCGTCGCCGCCGCCTTCGACCAGGCCGAACGCGCTCGCGCCGGTTTCCTCGACACCGTCCACGCCCTCGACACGGCGCCCTCCGGCTCGCCCGCCCGCACGGCGGTACGCGACTGGCTGGCCGCCGAGGTCCACTGGTCGGCGGAGTTCGAGGAGAGGGCGGCGACGCTGCGGGCGGCCGGGCAGGCCGGGGGTGAGCGGGGCCGCGCCGGGCAGGACCGCGTCGGTGAGATGGATGGGAAGCGGTGGCTCGGTGAGGTCGAGAGGGGACTTGGCGTGGCCGAGGAGAAGGTGCGGCGGCTCGCTCCGGCCGCGTTGGGGGCCTCGTACGCCGGGGAGTTACCGGACGCGGCGGCCGTGGCCGGGGCCCTGCCCGGCGGCACGCTTCTGCTGACCTATCACGTCTTCGACGACGTCCTGATCGGCTGGGCCATGACCCGCGACGGCCTCACCCACGAGCGGCAGACCCGGCGGCCGCACACCACCGTGGCCGCCGTCCGCCGCTTCCACGCCTGGTGCGCGCGGCCGGACGCCCCCGGCCCCGGCGGCGACGACGAGGGCGAGGCCGCCGGGCGGGAGCTGGCCGAGCTGCTGCTGCGGCCGTTCGCCGGGGCGCTCGACGGCCACCGGCGAGTGATCGTCGTGCCCCCGGCGGCCTTCGCGCTGCTGCCGTTCCACGCCCTGCCCTGGGAGGGCGACGTCCTCGGCGATACCCACGACGTGTCCTACCTCCCGGCGGTCTCCCTCCTCACCCGCCGTCACGGCCGACCTCCGGACCGCCCCTGGACCGAGGTGGACGCGCTGCTGGTCGGTGCCCCCGCGAGCGATCCCCGCCACGGGCTGCGGGAGTTGCCGGGCACCGCCGCCGAAGTCGTCGAGGGCGCACGGCTGTTGCCCCGTGGCCGGGCGCTCACGGGGCCCGCCGCGACCCGTGACGCGGTGCTGGCGGCGGCACACGGCTGCGAGGTGCTGCATTTCGCGACCCACGGCATGGTCGACGAACTCGCCCCCCACCGCAGCCGGTTGCCCCTCGCCGGTGACGATGTCCTGGGCCTCGCCGACCTGTTGGGCGTGGCGCACGAGCCGAGACTGCTGGTGCTGTCCGGCTGCGACACCGGCCGGGGCACGGCCACCGCCGGCGGCGACGTCCTGGGGCTGACCCGGGCCGCCCTGATCACCGGGGCCCGGCACGCCGTGGTCTCGCTCTGGCCGGTCGACGACACCACCGGCTGTCTCGTCCTCGCCCGCACCTACGCGTGGCTGGCCGAGGAACCCGCCGTCCACCCGGGCACCGCACTGGCCCGAGCGCGGCGCGAGGTGCGCGATCTGTCCGGGGCCGAGCGGTACGAGGAGTTCCGCGCACTCGCCCGCCGGGCCGGAGTCCACCCCGGCCCGGCCGACCGCGGCCCCGCCCCGGCCGCGCCCCGGCCGCGGTCCCGCGACAGCGCACCCCTGGGCACCGGCCGGGTCACGGCACACCCCCGGCACCCGTACCACTGGGCGCCCTTCATCCACGTAGGCACATGAGACACACCGGAGGTGGGCGATGACGCGGCGAGCGGTACTGATCGGTGCCGAGACCTACGGTCTGACCGGGGTGCACACCGATGTCGGGGTGATGGGCGAACTCCTCGCCGGGCACGGCTTCACCGACATCCGGGTCCACACCGGGGACCGGGCCGACTACGCGGGCATCAAGGGGGCGTTGCGCGGGCTGCGCGCGGATACCGCCCCCGGTGACGCGCTCGTCGTCTACTACTCCGGCCACGGGGCGCTCCTGGGAGACCTGCAGTGCCTCGTGCCCGTCGACATGGCGGACGGTACGGCCACGGACTTCCGC
Source organism: Streptomyces phaeolivaceus (assembly GCF_009184865.1). Taxonomy (NCBI): domain Bacteria; kingdom Bacillati; phylum Actinomycetota; class Actinomycetes; order Kitasatosporales; family Streptomycetaceae; genus Streptomyces; species Streptomyces phaeolivaceus. The sequence goes on from NZ_CP045096.1 coordinate 8,255,572, forward strand.
GGCTATCTGGCCGAGGAACTCACCGCCGCCGTCCGCGTCCTCACCGAGAGGACGGCCAATGTCACCGTCGTCCTCGACGCCTGCCACTCCACCGGGGCGGTGCGGGAGGCCGCGTACCGGGCGGGGCGGTCGGCGCTGCGGTCGGTGGAGGTGGCCCTCGAACGGAGCGTGTGGGACGCGGGGTTCGCCCGGCTGCGGGCCCTGTCCGGCTCCCGCGACCCGCTGGTCCCCGGCGTCGTACGGCTGACCGCGTGTCAGCAGCACGGTTCGGCGTACGAGGCCGAGTTGCGCCCGGGGGCGGGCAGGCAGGGCGTGTTCACCGCCGCGCTCGCCGAGGCGCTCGGCACGCGGTGGGGGCGGGAGCTGCCGTGGTCGGTCCTGATCGCCCGGATCCGTGACCTGGTCAAGCAGCGGCAGGTACGGCAGTGGCCCGACGCGGGCGGCCCGGCCGGACGGCTCCCCTTCTCCCTGGAGGAGCCGCCCACCCCGGAACGGCTGCCGCTGCTACGGCGCGACGGACGGTTCGTCGTGCCGGGCGGTTCCGTGTTCGGGCTGGGCCGAGGGGACACGGTGTCCCTGCGGTTCCCCGTCGACACGACCCCCGGCGCCCCGCCCGGCGGCCGTTCACGGAAAACCGCCGTACCGGAGGCGGTCACACCGGAGTCGGCCGAATCGGAGGTGGCCGTGTCGGCGGTCGTGGTGGAGGCGGGGGCGGGGGACGCGGTTCTCCGGGCCGTGCCGGGCCCCGGGGGTCCCTCCGAGGACGACCTGCGTACGGCGGAGCCACCGCCCGGTGCGTACGCGATCCCGGTCGAGGTCCATGACCGCCGTCATGTGTTCCTCGACGCCGAAGGGCCCTTCACCGACGCCCTGCGCGAGGAGTTGGCGGGCTGCCCGCGCCTCGCCGAGACGCCGCACGTCCAGGACGCCTTCGCGACCGTACGCGTACGGAACGGGCGCGCCGAGGTACTGGACCGCGACGGGCATCCCTTTCGGGAGCCGTGCGGCGAACCGACGCGGCTGGCCTCGCTGTTGGAGGAGCTGGCGCGGGGGGAGCGGGTGCGGCGGCTCACCGATCCAGTGGGAGCGGGCCTGCTCGGCGCCCCCGTGGAGGTCCGGTTCGAGAGCGAGGACCCGGTCGGCGGTGACGTCTGGCGGCCGTTGCGGCGGGAGGGGGTGCGGCTGTACGACGGCGACCGCTACCGGGTGGTCGTGGCCAACCGCTCCGGTGTGCCGCTGTACTTCTGGGTGATCGGCGTGGGGCTCAGCGGGCGCGTCACCCTGGTGACCGCCGACCAGCCCAGCGGTCTCCGGGTGGAGCCGGAGGGCGCGGCACATCGCGCCACCCGAGTCACCCCGCCGGTCGAGATCTACTGGCCGGGCGATGTGCCCCGGCGGGGGCCACGGCCGGAGACCCTGCACGCCCTCGTCGGCGACCGGCCGATGGACCTCGGCGGGCTGGCCTCCCCCGAGGCCCGCGAGCGCACCGCGCGCGCCGGCGCCGACCCCGCCCTGGACGCGCTGCTCCGCGAGGTCTGGGACGGCGTACGCGACCAACGGCCCCTCGGGAACGAGGAGTTCCACCACCGGGTGTGGACCGTGCACGCCGACGCGTACCCGGACCGGAACGCCGTCGCCCACCTCGACGAGGAGGCCGGTGCGTGAAGGCCATTGCGTGCGCCCCGGTGCGGTGCGTGCATACACGCGGGACCCGGCGGCGTCCGTCCGGCCGGGTCCCGTGTGTCCCCCCGCGTGTCACAGCATGCGCGCGGTGCGGGGTCCGCTTCCCCGCAGCAGTGCGGAATTCGGCGGTTCGGGTTCGCCACGGGTTCCCGCCCCGATCTCCCACCCGCCCCGGTCTCCCATCCGACCCCCTCCCTCAACTGGCTTGAACGGAAAGGGTATTTAGGCGTCGATCGGTGGATATCATGCTGGGCAGCGCGGACGTACGGGAAGTCATGGAGGCGAGGCGCGGACGTCATGGACGGGTGGCCGCACGGCACGTTCCTCGCCGAGTTGTCCGGGGCCCCGGAGGCCGGCGCGGCACTGCTCTCGCTGGGGACCCCACGCTCGTACGAGGCGGGCGAGATCCTGCTCTCCGAGGGGCGGCGGGAGACCTTCGTGCTGTTGCTGCTGACCGGGGTCACCAAGGTCACCGCGCTCACGGAACAGGGCGACACCGCGCTGCTCGCCGTACGGATCGGCGGGGATCTGGTGGGGGAGTTCGCGGCCTTCGACAACCGGCCCAGATCGGCCACGGTCACCGCCGCCGGTACGGTCACCGCCCGGCGGGTCGGCCAGCGGGAGTTCCTCGGTCTCCTGGACCGGCATCCGGCCACCGCCCTCGGGGTGAGCCGCATGCTCGTACGCAAGAACCGATGGTCGGTACGGCGGCGGGGCGACTTCAGCGGCTGCCCGGTGGGCACCCGGGTCGCCCGCGTCCTCGTCGACCTGGTCGAGGACTACGGCCGGCCGAGCCGTGACGGACTGCTGATCGGCCCCCGGCTCACCCAGGCCGAACTCGCCGGACTGGTCGGCGCCAAGGCCCGCCGCGTCCATCACGTCCTCGGTGAACTCTCCGACCTGGGCCTGATCCAGGTCGGCTACAGCAGGGTGACCGTCCTGTCGGAGGCCGGGCTTCGCCACGCGGCACGGCTGGCGCGGGCGGACGGGCGGTAGGAGAGCAGCGGCCCGGCAAGGGCAGGGGGCATGGCAGGGCAGGGGTGGTGTTGGGGGACAAGGGCGCGGAGGACGAGGGTGTGGGGGGGCAAGAGTGTGGGGGGCGATGTGGACGGTGACGTGGACGACGACGTACTGGCGACCTCGGATCTGCTCGCCCTCGACGGTTCGGTCCCCAAGGGGCCGGGCGGCGAGCGGCCTCCGCCCGACCGGCTCGGCGGGGTCTCGCTGGGCCGTCCGCTCGGCTACGCCCTGCCCGTGCAGGCCGACGGCGGTACGGCGACGCCCACGCACCGCCCCCATCGGGACGTTCTCCTGTGCTTCCCGTTCGACCTGGAGGAACTGCCGTACGGTCGCGCCTACCAGCAGGTCACCCTCACCGTCCGCTTCGACGACGGCCCGTACGTCCTCGCCCTCCATCCGGCACCGGGTACGACGGCCGGGGACGGGGCGGAGGTCGCCGCGTACGGGATGGGGCAGGACCGGCTCCGCTGGACCTTCCGGGCGCCGGGCCGGACCGGTGGGCTGCGGCCCGACGGGCGCTGGGCACAGGCCGTCGTACGGCTGCCCGGTGACACGGTGGAGGTGTCGGGCCGGCTGAGTCTGGAGACGGTGACCGTGCAGCCCGTGCTCGGCGGGGCGTTCCGTCGCCGGGTGGCGACGACCCCCTTCGACACACCGTTCCGGCTCCGTACGGACGAGACCTGGCTCGCCGCGACACCGCCCGCGTACGACGCCGCCCTTCCCGGCGCCTGGGCGCTGGCCGGGCTCGGCGGTGAGGAGCATGAACTGCCGCCCGGGGTGCGGCGGTTGTGTCTCGCCGTCGACATCGAGAAGTACAGCGCGCGGGACAACGCGGACATGGTGCGGTTGCAGCGGGTGCTGCTGCGGACGCTGCGGGGGGCGTGTGCGCGGGCCGGGGTCGGGTGGGAGCGCTGTGGGCGGCAGGCGCAGGGCGACGGCTATCTGCTGGTGCTGGAACCGGGGATCGACGAGTCCAGGGTGGTGCCCGCGCTGCTGGACGGGCTGGCCGCCGGTCTCGCCGCGGGCAACGCCCTCGCGCCGGTCCGGATGCGGGCCAGTCTGCACCAGGGCATCGTCCACGAGGCGGACAGCGGTTACGCGGGCTCCGCCGTCGTGGCGCTCTTCCGGGTGCTCGACTCGCCGCCCGTCCGCAGGACCCTCGCCGACGCGCCGGAGGTCCACCTGGTGGCCGCGTTCTCCGACCCGCTCTACCAGGATCTGGTGGTGGCCAGCGGTTACGCGGGCCTGTCGGCCGAGGGCTTCCGGCGCGCGGAGGTGCGGATCGAGGCGAAGAACTTCTCCTCCGTCGCCTGGATCCGCACGGTGGCGGTGCCGCCGGGACGGTAGGGGCGGGGGTGACGGTGGCGGTAGGTGCGGTGGGCGTCCGTGTCCGTGGTGCTCGTGCCGTTCACAGGCGGCATTCCTGGTGGCACCAGGTGAAGAGGGCGCGGGACTCGTCGAGCCACTGGTCGGCCATGACGCGGAACGCGGTCCGGGTCACCTGGCAGGCCAGCGGCAGGGTGCGGAAGCCCATCAGGTACGGGGGCTGTTCGCCCGCGAGGTTGCAGATGGACAGGGTCGGGGCGAGCTGTTCGATGTTCCAGGCGGTCGCGGCGGCTGCGGCTCGGGCCAGTTGGTCGTTCTCCAGATAGCGGTCGTCGGTGACCATGATCAGCAGCATCTCGGTGCTCGTCGTGGTGAAACCGAGCTGGATCCGCCGCTCGGCCTCCGGATGCTCGAACTCCAGGCCCACCGAGGAGGCGTCCGCCTCGAACGGGCGGTGCTGGCGGGTCACCCAGTCGTTCACCAACCGCCGCCAGTGGACGGCCAGTTCGACGGGCTGTTCCATGGACGGGTCAGTGTCTGACATGGCTCATGGCCTCCCTCACCATCTCGCCGGTCAGCCCGGCGTCCAGCAGCGCGCGGACCTTGGTCGGCAGGGGTGGGGGTTCCCTCTGGACCTCGAAGCCCTGCCAGGCCAGCCAGGCCGCGCCGGTCGCCACCGCGAGCTCCGGCTCGGAGACGGTGAGGACCGTACGGCCCGAGCGTTCGGACAGCAGCTCGCCGACCATGGGCAGCCGGGAGCTGCCGCCCACGGGGACGATCAGATCGAGGTCGCCCCACTCCAACCCGTAGGCGCGCAGCACCCGTTCGCACTCCTCGACCGTCTCCCACAGCAGTGGCCGTATCGCCTCCCGCAGATCGGCCTGGGTCAGGGTGACCTCGGCCGGCGGGTCCAGCATGGTCAGCAGATCGGAGTGCTCCTGGGAGACGGAGAGCTGCTGCTTGAACGTGACACAGGCCTCGGAGAGCAGGATCGCCCGGCGCAGCGCCGTCGCGTCGTCGTGGTGCGCGGAGGTCTGCCGGAGCCGGTCCACGCCGTCGGGGCAGCGGTCCCGCAGGAGGCCCAGTACGACCTGGTCGATGGCGAGCCCGCCGACATGGGACAGACCGCCGGGGGCGCCGAGGACCGAGTAGCTCTCCTTGGTCCCCTGGGCCACCGCGAGGTCGAAGGTGCCACCGCCGAGGTCGTAGACGAGCACCGTGCGGTCACGGTCCATGCCGTGGTCGTGCAGGGCGTAGACCATGGCCGCGACCGGTTCCGTCTCCAGCCTGACGATCTCCGGCGGCAGCCCCGCGGCCTCGGCGGCGGTCAGCATCAGCTCGCGCCGGTACTCCTCCCAGGTCGCCGGGACGGTGATCACCACGCGTGCGGGGGCGGCGTTGACGGCGGTTCGCGCCCGGTCGACCAGGAAGCCCAGCACTTCGGCGGTCAACTGCTCGGTGGTGAGCAGGCGTTCGCCCAGCTGATGCCGGTCCGGTTCGCCGAACTCCTGCTTGAACTCCGCCCGGAACCGCCCCGGACGCTGTAGCCGAGAGTTCTGTGCCGCCTGGCCCACCACCATCGAGCCGTCCGGTTGCAGGCACACCGCGCTGCGCACCGAGGTGGCCCCGAACGGGCTCACCGGGTCGCGCACCGGCAGGGGCGGGTGGTCCGGCCGCAGGACCACCAGCGCGGACGTCCAGGTGCCGAAGTCGATGCCGTAGACCGGGCCCGTCGGGTTCCCGCCGCCGCTCATGGGGTGTCGAACTGGTCGGGGTCGAAGGAGGAGCCGAGGCCGGGGGAGTCGGCGCTGAACGGGGGTGTGTCCGGCGGGGGTTGGATGTCCGGGGGGGTGAGGTCGACGGTCGTCTCCTCGGCCGGTGCGGCGTCGACGGGTGTGGCGTCCTTGGCCGGGGCCGGGGCCGGGGCCGGGTCGAAGGCCGGGTCCGGGGCCGTGGTCGTGAAGGCCGTGCCGGCCTGGGTGAAGGCCGCGCCCACGGCGACCTCCGCGGCCAGGCCGGCCGCCACGTCCTTCGCGGCCGACCCGCGCGGCCGTGCCGGGCCGGGTGCGGTGGGTGCCGAGGGCCGCGGTGGGGGTGGTGTCGTCACGCGGTCCACCCGGCCCCGCAGCCGGTCCAGTTCGTTCTGCAACTGCTGGTAGGTCTGCTGTCGGGCCTGCAACTCGCCCCGGCGCTTGGCGAGTTCGGCCTTGGTGCGGCCCGTGGCGGCCTGAAGCCTGCGGCCGGACTCGGCGAGGGACTCCTGCTGGGCGGAGAGCTGGGCGTTGAGGTCGGCGATGAGCGCCTGGGCGACGTCCCCGTGGGCCTGGTTGAAGGACTCGGTGGCGCGGCGGCGGCTCTCGGCGATCTCCTGGGTGATCAACTGCTGCATCCGGGCGTCCCGTTCGCGCTCGGCACGTTCACGGAGGTCCCTGCGGTGGTTGCGCACGCCGTGGACGAAGCCCATCGTGCCCAGGCCCACCACGGCCGCGGCGCCGCCGATGAGGAAGGGGTCCATCATCATGACGACCCCGCCCGCGCCCGCGCCCGCCATCCCGGTGGACCAACTGGCCCGCAGCTGATCGAAGAACCGGGCCGGACGCACGTTCAGCGGCACGGAGGGAACCGAGATGGCGGGCTTGAAGGGCGGTTCGGGCACCTCCGGCGAGGTGAGGTCGAGGCTGGTGCGCCGGGCGAAGTCCTCCATGACGGCCACGGCGACGGCGGCCAGCTGTTCATGGGCCGTGGTCAGTGCCTTGAGCATGTCGGCGGCGACCCGGCCGACCAGCTCGTCGTCGCCCGGGTCGGTGCCCGCGTTCACCTGCTCCTGATAGACGCGCAGCGCCGAGGTGAACCCGGTCTGGAGCCCTGTACGCGCCTCGCGGGTGTCGTGCTCGAAGCACTGCCGCAGCTCCGTACGCCACTCGGCGCCGCCGGTGGCCAGCGCCTTCAGCCGGGTGGTGGTCTCTCCCACCTCGCGGCGGATCCGGTCCAGGGACTCGTCCGACTCCAGGGCCGCGAGTTCGTTGACCACGGGCGAACCGGCGGTCGCCACGGCGTCGCCGAGCGCGTCCAGGGCCCGGCGCAGCTGGACGGCGCCGCTGGTCGTGGCGAGCCCCTCCCACAGGGCGTGGTCCAGCTGCGGGAAGCCGGAGTCGGCCAGCAGCCGGCCGTCCGTGCGGTCCCTGAGCCACTTGTGCTTGCGGAAGGAGGAGACGGGGACGACGACCAGCTGTTCGGCGGGGCGGCCGGTGCGGGCGGCGATCTTCTCGCGGGCCCCGGCGACCACGGGCGCGGGATCGGCGACCTTGTCGGTCTTGGTGACGACGGTGATGACCACCTCGCACTTCTCCAACGCCTCGCTGAGGAAGTCGAGTTCGTAGGTGGCGAGGGGCTCGATGGCGTCGCAGACGAAGACCAGGCCGTCGGCGCGGTCCAGGAACGTCCGGGTGGCGGCGATGTGCGCGGAGTCGCTGCTGCCGACGCCCGGTGTGTCGATGACGGTGAGACCGGACTTCAGCTGGGGCACGGGGGCCTGGATCTCGACGAGTTGGACCTGCTTGTGGTTGCGCGGGTTGCCCTGCTCGGTGACGTACTCCGGTAACCGGTCGATGCCGACCGTCACTTGGCGTGCCGTGGTGCCGCCTCCGGTCTGCGGGGCTCCGAGGTGCACCACGGCCTGTTCGCGCGGGCCCCAGGAGAGGGTGCACACCACACAGGTCGCCACGTCGACGTCCACGGGGAACAGTCCTGGCCGTTCCACCAGGGCGTTGAGCAGGAAGGACTTGCCCCGCTTGAACTCACCGCAGACCACGATCCGGCAGGTGCCCCGCTCCAGGCGAGTCCTGGAGCGGTCCAGCAACTCCCGCTGACGGGGCCCCAGTTCCTCGGCAAGCGCTGCGGTGAGCCGGGGGTGGGCGGCCAGTACGTCCGCGCGCAGTCGGCTGAAGACGTTGTCCGGCATGGTGGTTCACCTTTCGTCGGGCCGGTGTGGGTCGGGCAGATAGCGGCCCAGGAACTTGGGGGCGAGCCGGCGGTAGTGGGGGACGAGCGCGGGTTCCAGCAGCCGGGTCAGCAGGCCGCCGAACTCGCCGGGCCGGGCGCCGCCGCCGGGCTGCCGCCCGTGCGCCAGCTCGTCGAGCAACTCGTCGTAGAGCGTGAGGAGTCGGGTGCGCAGGTCGCGGTAGGCGTTGGTGGTCAGCCCCGCCACGGCCGGGTGGGGGAACCGGCCGACCGGCCGGGACCACTCCGCGCGGGAGCGGTGCGGCTCCTTGAACCGCAGGTCCGTGTACTCGACCAGCCGCCGGGTCGACCAGTCCACCGTCGCCGTGGCGAACGGCGGGAACAGATCGGCGCCCCCGGCCGGGTCGGGCCGCATGACGAACAGGGGCAGCCGTACGTAGACCCGGGGCGTCCCGTCCTGCACCACCGGCACGGGCAGCGGCCAGCCGATCCCCGCCTCCATGGGCACGAGTTGCCGGATCACCGGCGAACGACGCACCTCCCGGCACAGCGCCTCCGAGCGCGGGCCTTCCGCCGGACTCCCCGCCGGGTCACCGGATGTCGTCATGGGACGCCTCCCGGGAGGAACCGTGGAACGAGCCGGGTGGTGAGTCGGGGGACGCGCTGTGGGACGGGTCATGGGTGGGGTCGCCTTCCTCGCCGGGCTGCGGGACGTCGGGGGTCTCGCCGTCGGGTTCGGGTACGCCGTGGGGCGGGCAGGGGGGTGTGTCGTCGGGTTCGACGGCGGTGTGCGTGACGTCGGGGGTGCCGTGGCCCGGTTTCGTCGGTGGTACGTAGGCGATGACCTCCTGGTGGCGGAGTACGGTCCCGCCCCAGAGGTAGCCGGGGCGTACCGTCTCCGCGATGGTGCCGGAGCGCAGGCCCGACGGGTCGGTGCGGGTGGCGACCACGTTGTGCCGGGTGGGGTCTGCCCGGCCGGAGTCCTCGACCGCTGTGACACCGGCCGCGACCAGTGCGGCCAGCACGCTGCGGCGCACCCAGTCCAGCACCGGGTCGTGCGTCCGGGCGTCGGCCGTCCCCGGGGGCGTCGGCGGCAGTTCGGCGATCCGGTCCAGCAGCCGGATGAGCGGGGCCGCGACCTCCGGCACCGGGGCGGTGGGCACGGCCGCGGCGGGCCGCGGCGCTGCCGGGGGCTCGTACCGGGCCCGTAACTCCCGTTCGATACGGGCCCGTTCGGCCAGGAGCCAGTCGGCGCATCGGGTGGCGAGGTCGGTCAGGTCCTCGGGCGGGTCGTCCGCCCGCTCGACGTTCGGCGCAGCCATGGTCATATCTCCCGTGAGGTGCCCGCGGCGACGAGGAAGTTGCCGGAGTCCTGCCAGGCGCCCATGAACTCGTCCAGCGGCACCTCCAGGCCCTGGCCGTCGGGGTGCCCGGAATCGTTGAGGATCACCGTCGGGTGCGCGGGGTCGCTGTTGTCGATGCCGGTGACCCAGACGGCGTGGTTGGCGTCCTGCCCCGCGATGCCCGGCGCGTCACCGAGGAGGTCGTCGTCCGGGTCGTGTCCCGGTGCCCAGATCTCCTGCGCGTCCAGGGTGACGATCGCGGCACCGCCGTCCGCGATCACGCCCTCCAACTGCTCCAGGGACGCGCCCTCCACCTGCCGCACCGGCACACCGTGCAGTCCCAGCAGGCTCCCCACGTGCTCGGGCAGGGTGCCGGTCCCGTCGTACCACTCCCTGCTCATCGCCTCCTCGGTGAGCTGCTCCTCGCTGACGCGCTCCCCGGTCAGATACTCCAGGACCATGCCCTGGGCACTGATCGCGCAGGCCATCTGCCCCTCCTGTTGCTGCCAGAGGTCCATGGCCTCGCCGGGGTTGCCGAGGACGGCGGCGGGATCGCTCCGCGCGGGGTCGAAGTTCGGCAGGTCCGGGACGCCGTCGTCGGTGGCCGGCGCCCCGTCCGGGGCGAGGTCCGGAGCCGGGTCCGGGTCAAGGGCCGGATCGCTCTGCGGGTCGGCGTACGGGTCCGGTGGTACGGCGTACGGGTCCGTCAGGTCGGCGTACGGGTCCGTCAGGTCGGCGTACGGGTCCGTCAGATCCGCGTCCGGGTCGGCACCCGGGTCGTACGGGTCCCAGCTCATGGGGCACTCCTCTCACCGTCGAGCCCGATCGGGTCGTTGCCGTCGTCGTCGCCGCCGTCACGGCCGCCGTCGCCGTCGTCCCTGTCGCCGTACAGCAGGACGCGCGCCCGGTCGACGAGGTCGGCGACGCGTTCGTACGACCGCAGCACCACCCGTGCGACCGTCAGCGTGGGGCGGTCGAGCAGTGGGTCCCCGGCGCGGGCGGCCCAGTGGGCGGCGCGGGCGCGGGCGGTGCTCAGCAGGACGTCGACCGGGGTGTCCGGCGGCAGGCCGAGCCGGGCCGCGCAGCCGGGGCCCCGCTCTCCGGTGACCGCGAGGAGCTGGGCCTCCTCCGGGGCGGTCAGGTTCAGCCGGCCGCGGTAGTGGGCGCCCAGCGCGGCCAGTTCGGACGGGCCGGGGTCGCTGATCCGGGCGCTCTCCAGCAGCCCGGCGACCCGGTCCGCCACCCGTGGGGGCCGCCGCCCGGCGCGCTGTGCCGTGGCGCGCAGCCGGGCCACCTCGTCGGCGATCTCGCGCTGCCCGTGGTCCAGTTTGATCAGGGCGGACCGGTTGCCGAAGTGCCGCAGCACCAGGCCCCGCAGCTCGGTCACCCCGCTGTGTTCCAGCAGCCGCCGGCGCACCTCCGCCTCGGCCAGCCCCTCCCGGAGGTAGCCACAGGCCAGGAACACGCCCCACGCCCCCAGCCGGCCCACCAGCGAGGCCCTCACCTCCGCCGGAACGGGCAGGTCCGGATGGTCGCGGACACAGAACAGATGGACGTCCTCCATCCGTTCGGCCAGCAGCCTGGGCTCCACCTCCGCGAGGTCGGCGAGCGGTCCGAAACCGTCGCCCGGCAGGCACTGGGCGCCCACCCCGAGCAGCCCGGCGACGGGCACGATCGTGCGGAACACCCGCCGGACCAGGGGCCGTTCACCGTAGGACTCGGCGATACGACGGGCCGTCGCCATGGGGTCGTAGGTGAGATAGCCGGCCGGTTCCAGCGGCATGCCGTCCCGGCCGGTCTCGCCCACGGGCGGCCAGTACTGGTCGCTGCGGGAGAGCACCCCGAACGCCTTCAGCGGGCTGACCACCTCTCCGTACGAGCCCGCGAAGGAATCCACCGCCTGCTGGTCGGCCCGGCCCAGGCCGCGGCTGAACACGAAGACGACCGCGTCCGCCCGGTCCATCTCGGCGGCGCTCTCCGCGTGCACGGAACGGGCGTCCTGGCCCAGCTCGGCGAGCACCCGGGCCGCCTCCGTCCGCTCGGCGGGATCGTCGATGCCCAGGAAGGCGAGGGTGTTCTCGGCGTCGGTGCCGTGCACACTGCCCAGGCCCGGGGTGTCCACCACCCGGAAGCGGCGCAGCAGCGGGCTCGGTCTGCCCACCTCCACCTTCCGCACCGCACGCAGCAGGCCCAGCCCGTCGCGGGAGCGCACGGTCAGCCGGGACAGCGCGTCCGGAGGCCACTCCTCGGGCGTCCGGCCGTCCTTGAAGTGGACGGTCAGCCGCGGGTGCGCGGAGTGGTGGAACTCGCAGACGTTGAAGGTGAGTTCCAACTGCCCGGTGTCCGAGACCTCTTCGCCGAGCAGCGCGTTCACCAGGGTCGACTTGCCGCGCTTGATCTGGCCCGCGACGGCGACCCGCATCGGCTGCCCCATACGGGCGCGCGCGGCGTTCACCACGGCGTGCAGGCGCTCCGCGAGCGGGTCGGCCGGGTCGATCTCACGGGCGATCCTGGCGAAGACCTGGTCGTGCGGTGCGGTGGCCGAGAAGTCCGGTGGGCTCGGCATCCCGGTCACCCCGCCGGGTCCGTGGGGTCTGTTCGCCCGGAAATGAACAGAGTTGACCCCGTGCCTGATGATGGCATGCGTTCCCCCGATGCCGGTCTCGGGACCGGTCCCCCCGCTCCCCGTGCCGACGGCAACAGAGTGGCAGCGCGTCGGGCATCAGGCGAGGGTTTTGGCGGGAACTACCCTTTTCCTGGGGCGCACGGCGTATTCATGGGGGCGTGCGCTGGTATGCGATGTGCGCCGGGGTGCAGAGGCAAGGCGCCCCCCGCCCGGTGGTGCCGGACGGGGCCTCGCCTCTGCCAGGCCGACCCGGACGGGCCGGGCTGATCTGATCTGATCGTCAGCCTGTCGCTCGTACCGCGTCGCGGATCACCGACGCGACCTCCTCGGGGCGGGAGACCGCCACGGCGTGGGAGGCGCCCTCGATCTCGATGACGGTGGCGCCCGCGCGCTTGGCGCCGAAGCGCTGGACGTCGGGGTTGATGGCCTCGTCGGCGTCGGCGACGACGGCCCAGGAGGGCTTGTCCTGCCAGGCGGCGGTCGCGGCCGGTTCGGTGAACACCGAGGCGGACAGCGGGCGTTGGGAGACCGCGAGAATCCTGGTCACCTCGGCCGGGACGTCGGCGGCGAAGATGTCGGGGAACGCGTCCTGCTTGATGGTGACCTCGACGCCGGGTTCGGCGCCGTCGACGGGGTACGTCCACTCGTCGAGGTTGGCGACCAGCGGTGCGAGCGGGAAGCGACCCTGCAACTCGCCCAGGCTCTCGCCCTGTTCGGGGACGTACGCGGCCACGTAGACCAGTCCGACGACGTTCTCGGCGGCGCCGGCCACCGTGATGATCGCGCCGCCGTAGGAGTGGCCGACGAGGACGACCGGGCCGTCGATCTGGGCCGCCGCCGAGGCGATGTACGCGGCGTCGGAGGCCAGGCCGCGCAGCGGGTTCGGCAGCGCGCGGACGGGGATGTCGTGGCCGCGCAGCTCCTCGACGACGCCGGCCCAGCTGGACGCGTCGGCGAAGGCGCCGTGCACGAGCAGGACGGTGGGGGTGGGGGACATGGGGGTGCTCCTGGTGGTGGGTGGGGTCGGAGGTCGGAGGGTCAGTCGGTGTGGAGGGCCCGGCGCAGGGTGTTCGTGGCCAGGGTGATCGCGGCCTCGGCGGCGTGCGTCCCCCGCAGGGCGTTGAGCATGACGAAGTCGTGGATGATGCCCTGGAAACGCACGGCGGTCACCGGTACGCCCGCCTCGCGCAGCTTGTTCGCGTATGCCTCGCCCTCGTCCCGCAGCACGTCGGCCTCACCCGTGATGACGAGGGCCGGGGGCAGGTCCTTGAGCTGCTCGACGCTCGCCCGCAGCGGGGACGCGGTGATCTGGGCGCGCTCGGCCTCGTCGGTCGTGTACTGGTCCCAGAACCACCGCATGCCGTCGCGGCGCAGGAAGTACCCGGTGGCGAACTGCTCGTACGAGCCGGTGTCGAAGTTCGCGTCGGTCACCGGGTAGAACAGCACCTGCTGGACCAGCGGGACGTCACCGCGCTGCTTGGCCATCAGGGTCAGCGCGGCGGTCATGTTGCCGCCGACCGAGTCACCGGCGACGGCCAGCCGGGCCCCGTCCAGCTCCTTCGACGCGCCCTGCTCGACGACCCACTTCGCGACCGCGTAGTTCTGCTCGATGGCGACCGGGTAACGGGCCTCGGGGGAGAGGTCGTACTCGGGGAAGACCACGGCGGCGTGCGCGCCGACCGCCAGCTCGCGCACCAGCCGGTCATGGGTGTGCGCGTTGCCGAACACCCAGCCCGCGCCATGGATGTAGAGCACGACCGGCAGGACGCCCTCGGCGCCGGCGGGCCGCACGATCCGGGCCCGGACGCTGCCCGTCGGGCCGCCCGGGACGGTGATCCACTCCTCGTCGACGTCCGGCTTCCCGGTCTCGCCGGACTGCACCTCGTCGACCGCCTTCCGGCCCTCGGCGGGCGGCAGTTCGAAGAGGAAGGGCGGGTTGGCGGTGGCCTCGGCGAAGGCGGTCGCCGCCGGCTCCAGGACCGGACGGGTCGGCTCGGAGGTGTCGGAGGTGTCGGAGGTGTCGGAGGTGTCGGAGGTGTCGGAGGTGTCGGAGGTGTCGGAGGTGTCGAAGGTGTCGGACATGTGGTTCTCCCGATGTGATGCGTGCGGTACTTCGTGATGCGTGCGGTACTTCCGTACTTCGCCCAGCACGCTAGAACCGGGGGACCCCGGGGAATTGCCCGTCAGCGCACCGGCTCCGGTCCGGGAGCGCACGGCATCCGGAACGCCGGTCCCCAGTGCGCTGTGAGCGCGAACGCGGTGCGCCTCCGGAACAGGGGCCGGCGTCCGCCCCGCCTAGCTTCGAAGACGATCGCGAAAGCAACGGCGAACGCGCGAAAGCGCTCCGAGGAGAGGCATCCCCGATGGTCGGCATCGACGACGTCACCGCAACCCCCGGCCCCGACCTGCTCACCCCCGACAACTGCGCGGTCCTGTTCGTGGACCACCAGCCGCAGATGTTCTTCGGCACCGGCAGTGGCGACCGCACCGCGATCATCAACGCGACCGTGGGCCTGGCCAAGGCCGCCAAGGTCTTCGACGTGCCGGTGGTCCTCGGCACGGTGGCCGCCGAGTCCTTCTCCGGCCCGCTGCTGCCGCAGCTCGCGGACGTCTTCCCCGGCCGGAAGACCGTCGACCGTACGACCATGAACGCCTGGGAGGACGTCGCCTTCGTCGAGGCGGTGAAGGCCACCGGCCGCGAGAAGCTGGTGATCGCGGGGCTGTGGACCGAGGTCTGTGTCGTCCTGCCCGCCCTGTCCGCGCTCGCCCAGGGCTACGAGGTGTACGTCGTCACCGACGCGTCCGGCGGGGTCAGCCCGCAGGCCCACGAGCACGCCGTGCAGCGGATGATCCAGGCCGGTGCCGTACCGGTGACCTGGGTGCAGGTGCTCCTGGAGTTCCAGCGCGACTGGGCCCGCACGGAGACGTACGGACCCACCACCGAGGTCGTCAAGGAGCACGGCGGGGCCTACGGCCTCGGCATCGTCCACGCGCAGGCCGTCATCGGCGAGCACGCGGCGGGCTGAGGCGCGGCGGGCGGGACGCCAGGGGCGCCGCCGCGTCCCGCCACTCGCTCGGTGACATGCCGTACGCCGCCCGGAACACCCGGCTGAAGTGGGTCGCGCTCAGAAAGCCCCAGCGGCCGGCGACCGAGGCGATGGTGCGGCGGTTACGGATGCCGAGCACGAGGTCGCGGCGGCACTCCTCCAGGCGGCGCCGCTGGATCCAGCGGCCCACGGTCGTGCCCTCGTCCTGGAAGAGCTTGTGCAGATAGCGCACCGAGATGTGGTGGGCGCCCGCGATCACCTCGGGCGACAGATCCGCGTCGGCCAGATGCTCGTCGATGAACCGCAGCACCCGGGCCACCAGCGGCGACCGGCCGCTCGGCGCGCCCGGCCCGCCGGGTGTGCCGGGTGTGCCGGGTGTGCTCGGGATGGCCGGTGGGTCCGTCATGGTCCGTCCCGACTGCTCGGTGGCGAGGGTGGCCAGCAGGTTCACGGCGTTCCTGGCGAGCAGTTCGCCGACCAGGGGCTCGGCCGAGACCGCCGTGTCGGCCAGCTCGGACAGGAACGGCGACAGCAGCGTCCCCAGCCGGGACGACCGGGCGACCGGGGTCGCGACGACGCGCCGCAACTCCCCGTCCGCGAGGCCCAGTTCCTCGCGCGGGACGAGAAGGACCTTCAGCCGGGCGTGCGTGGGGAAGTCCAGGCGCGGCGGGTGGTCGGCGTCGTAGAAACAGATGTCTCCGGGCCGGAGGGAGACATCCGGTGTCCGCGCGGCGGGCGGGATGCCGGTGCCGCGCACGCCCACCAGCAGATACGCGCCGCTCGCCCGCGCGGTCAGCCGGTACGCGCCCGCCCCGGGCCGGCCGTCCCCGGGCAGCTCCGCGGTCGTCCCGTCGAGGCCGGGACCCAGGTCGAGCACGGAGATGCGGAGGTCGGCCGCCGCTCCGATCGCGCTGGTGTCGGACCTGCTCATCTGTCGCTTCCTCCACGGCTGTTCGAGCCCACCCGTCTGTCACTGCCCTCGGAGCGTAGGAAGGGAGATGTGAAAAAAGTGTGACGGTGGAGTGCCGGTGGAGGTCCGTAGGTGGGGTGCGTGGGGTGCGTGGGGTGCGTGGGGGATGCGGTTATGGGGTGTCCGGGGAGTCGTAGCGCTCGGCCAGTTCGGTGGCGAAGGCGCGCAGCAGGGTGTGCTGGGTGTAGCGGCCGGGGGCGTGTTCGACGACGAGGTGGGCGTCGGCGAGGTCGTCGAGCAGCAGCCGGGCGCGTCGGGGCGGGAGGCCGAGCAGGGTCGCGGCCGTGTCCGGGGTCAGGTCCGGGCCGGGGTGTGACGACAACAGCCGGAACAGGCGCGCGGGTTCGGGCGGCAGTCGGCGGTAGGAGCGGGCGAAGGCGGTACGCGGGTCGGTCGGGATATCGGCGGGGATGTGGGCCGGGGCGCCGACAGGGGCGGTCGGTGTTCCGCCGGTGGGGGTGAAGGCGTCGAGGCTGGTCCGGGTGTGCCGGAGTTCCGCCGCGACGGCTGCGAGCGGCAGGGTCGGGTGGGTGGCGGCGCGGGCGGCGACGAGGGTCAGGGCCAGCGGCAGGCGACCGCACCGGGTGACGATCTCCTCGGCCGCCCCGGGCTCGGCGGCGGGTAGGGCGGGGCCGGTGTGCGCCGCGAGCATCCTGCTCGCGTCCGCCGCCGACGGCAGGTCCAGGCGCAGCGGACGGGTGCCCGAAGCGATCAGGCCGGACAGCCCCCGGCGACTGGTGACCAGCGTCAGACAGCCGGGCGACGCGGGCAGCAGCGGCCGTACCTGCTCGGTGTCGGCCGCGTCGTCCAGCACGAGCAGCAGCCGTCGGCCGGTCACCACGCTGCGGTACAGCCCGGCGAGGGAGTCCGTCCGGCCCGGCATACGCGCGGACGGCACCCCGAGCGCGACGAGCAGCCCCCGCAACGCCTCCGCCGGCTCCAGCGGCGCCCGGACGGGGTCGAACCCCCGCAGCCGGACGTGCAGTTGGCCGTCCGGGAACCGGTCCGCGACCCGATGCGCCCAGTGCACCGCCAGCGCGGTCTTCCCTACGCCGGGCATTCCGCAGATCAGCACGGAGGCGGGGGGCTGTGCGGGAGTGTGCGGGGGCGCGTCGGCGGGGACGGCCGCCGAGTCCGTGGTCTGAGCGAGGAGACCGATCTCGGACCGCCTGCCGATGAACACGGGGAGATCGGGAGGGAGTTGGCGGGAATCGCCGCGGTCGGCAGTGCGGTCGGCAGTGCGGGTGGCGGCGCGGGTGGCAGCGCGGTCGACCGCATCGGGCCGGGCCGGGCTGGTGGTGGGGCTCGGATGCGGCGGCGGGCCGGGTGGGGCCCATTCCTGGCGGAGTACCCGCGCGTGGGCCGTGGTCAGTTCCGGGCCGGGCTTCACCGCCAACTCCTCGGCCAGCAGCCGTCGTACGCGCTCATAGGCGGTCAGGGCCTCCGCCTGGAGGCCGGACGACGCGAGGGCCATGATGTGCGCGGCGTGCAACGACTCGTCCAGGGGCGCGAGTTCGAGGGACCGGCGCAGCCGGGGCAGCAGCTGCTCGGAGTCGCCGCTGAGGAGTGCCGCGTCGGCGGCCATCCGGGTCGTGCGGATCAACTCCCTTTCCACCGAGGCGAACACGGCGTGCACCCGTGCCGCCGCGGGGATGCCCATGGCCACCGGGCCGCGCCACTCGCCCAGCGCGTCCAGGAAGTGCGCCGACGCGGCCTCGGACCGCCCCGTGGCCGCCGCCCGCATCCCCCGCTTCGTCAGCGCGCGGAACCGCAGCAGATCGACCTCGTCCTCGTCCGCCTCCAGCAGACAGCCCCCGGCGCGGCGCGGCAGCCGTCGTCCCGGCGCCCGGGGCGGCAGCCCGGGTTCGAGCAGCCGCCGCAGCGAACCGGCGTAACGACGCACCACGTTCCGGGCGCTGGCCGGTGCCCGCTCGGGCCACAGTACGTCGACGATCTCACCCCACGGCACGGGTCGGCCGGCCCGCACCACCAACAGCCCCAGCAGCGCGCGCTGTTGCGGGAACCCGAGATCCAGCTCCTCCCCGTCGTCCCGGCACACCCGCAGCGGCCCCAGCACCTCGAACCGCATCAAGTCCCCTCGGCGGACGGCCTGACGGCACTCACCCGGGTCACCCGCATCGCCCGCATCGCCCGCGTCACCCGGGTCACCCGCATCGCCCGCATCGCCCGCGTCGCCCGCGTCACCCGGGTCACCCGCGTCGTCCGGGTCACCCGCGTCGCCCGCTCGCGTCGAGCTGGGCCCTGACCCGGTCGGCGTCGGGGTGGCCGAGGGTGATGAGGAGGGTGAGGGCCTGCTGCCGGACCTCGTGGGCGGTGTCGTGGTCGCCCATCGCCGTATGCGTGTCGCCGATGTGGACGAGGGTGCAGGCCTCCAGATACGGCACCCCCAGCTCCCGGTAGAGGGCGAGGGCGTGGCCGTAGCCGACGAGGGCGTTCGGATGGCGGCCGAGGTGGTGGTGGGCGTAGGCGAGGGTGTGCCAGGTGGCGGCCTCGCCGTAGCGGTCGCCGAGTTCCTGGAGCAGGGCCAGGGCCTCGTGGCAGTGCCGCAGGGCCTCCCGGTACTCGCCGAGCAGCGCGTGGTACCAGCCGACGGAGTTGAGGACACTGGCGTACGCGGAGCGCCGGCCGCCCGCCCGGAACAGTTCCATGGCCAGCCGGTTGTGGTGCAGGGCGCCGGGCAGATCCCCCTCCTGGTCGTGGGTCCAGCCGAGGCTGCGATGGGTGTCGGCCCGCCCGACGTCGTCCCCCAGCCCGGCGAAGAGCGACAGCGCGCGGTCGAGCCGGGGGCGGGCGGTGCCGTGCAGCCCGAGCCGGCTCTCGGCCCGTGCCAGCGCGCGCAGCCCCCTGGCCTCCCACCCGGGATCCCCCGTCCGCAGCGCCGCGTCGAGCGCGATCCGCTGGACCGTCGCCCAGTCGTGCCAGTGCCCCCGCCGGTCGAAGAACGGCTCCAGCGACCAGGCCAGCGCACCCGCCACCCGGTCCCGGCCGGACCGGGCCGCCGCCCCGACCACGGCGAGCAGCACCGGATACTCGGCGGTCAGCCAGGCGAGCGCCTCCTCATGACCGGCGAGCGGTTCGGCGCGGACCCCGGCCGGGGCGGGCTCCGGCGGCAACGGGTCCGCGTACGGGGCGAGGAGCGGCTCGGCGGTGTGCGCGGTGTGCGCGTAGTACGCGTACAGCCGCTCGACGGCCGCCTCGCGCTCGCTCTCCGGGCGCTGCTCCTCCAGGAGTTCGGCCGCGTGGGCGCGCAGCAGGTCGTGCAGGGCGTACCGGCCCGGGGCGGGCTCGCCCAGGAGATGGACGTCGGTCAGTTCGGCGAGGAGCCGCCGCGCCCGGCGCGCGGGCAGCCCGGTGAGCGCGGCCGTCGCCGCCACCGAGAAGTCCGGGCCGGGATGCAGCGCGAGCAGCGGGAAGAGACGGGCCGCCTCCGGCGACACGGCACCCAGCGACCAGGAGAACACCGCGCCGACGTTCGCGGACGGGTCCGTGCGGCTGAACGCGTCCAGACTGCCGTGCGCCGCGCGCAGTTCCGCCGCGATCGCCGACAGCGGGAAACCGGGGTGCGCGGCGGCGCGCGCCGCGACACAGGCCAGCGCCAGCGGAAGCCCACCGCACAGCGCCGCGATCTCGGCCACCGCCCGCGCCTGCCCGGTCAGCCGCCCGGTCCCCAGCCGGCGTTCGAGGAACGCCCGCGCCTGCCCGGCGTCCAGCGGACGCAACGCCAGCGTGTGCGCGCCGTGCGAGGAGACCAGGCCCGACAGCTGGTCGCGGCTGGTGACGATGGTGAGACAGCCGGGCGTGCCCGGCAGCAACGGCCGTACCTGCTCGGTGTCCCGCGCGTTGTCCAGCAGCACCAGGAACCGTCGCCCCGCCAACAGGCCGCGGTACAGCGCCGCCTGGGCGTCCACCCCGTGCGGGACCCGCTCCGGCGGTACGCCCAGCGCGTCGAGGAAGACCCGCACCGCCTCCCCGGCCTCCATCACGGCACCCGACGGCGCGAACCCCCGCAGATTGACGTAGAGCTGCCCGTCCGGGTACCGGTCCGCGACCCGGTGCGCCCAGTGCACGGCGAGCGTCGTCTTGCCGATCCCGGCCATCCCGCCGATGGCACTGATCACCACGGTGCCGAGGGGGCCCACGCCGGGGCCGCCGCGATCGTCCAGGAGCGCCAGCACCTGCTCCAGCTCGGCACGACGCCCGGTGAACGTCGGCAGATCGTGCGGGAGTTGGGCGGGTACGGCGGTCGGCGCCTGAGCCTGTGCTCCCGCCCGCGGACCAGGCGTACCGACGGCCGCAGCAGCCACCACCTCCTCCGCTTCGGCCCCGGAGGACACGGGCTCCGGCGAACCGGCGCCGTGGGAAGGGGAGTTGTGGGTGTCGGTGTCTCGCGACCCCGCATCCCGCCGGAGGCCCTCGCCGAGGACAGCCCGGTGGGCGTCCCGGAGCTCCGGTCCCGGATCGATGCCCAGTTCCTCGGCGAGCCGCTCGCGGGCGGCCCGGTAGGCGCCCAGCGCCTCGGCCTCGTGTCCGGTGGCGGCCAGTACGCGCACGAGCCGGGCCAGCAGGGGTTCGTCCAACGGGTCGTCGGCCACCGCTTCCTGGAGCGGGGACAGCACGGCGGCGGGGATGCCGGCCCGCAGCGCCGCGTCGGCCGCCTCCCGTACCGCCGCCGCCCGCTCCCGGTCGACCGGCGGGAACCCGGCGCGCTCCCGCACCTCCTCGGGCAGGCCCGCCCCGACCGGTCCCCGCCACAGCCCCAGCGCCTCGGTGAGCAGCTCCACGACCCGGGCCGCCGATCGGCCCGTGTCGCCGCCGACCCGTCGCGCCTCGTCCCGCAGCCGACGGAACCGCAGCAGATCCAGGGAGTCGGCGTCGACCAGGAGCCGGTACCCGCCCGCGTTCCGTATCAGCCACCGGCCGGTGGCGCGGTTGGGCAGACCGGGCTCCAACATCCGCCGCAGCGAGCCCACATGACGCCGGATCACATTCACGGCACTGTCCGGCGGCAGCGGCCCCCACAGCACGTCGACGATCTCGCTGACCGCCACCGGCTGCCCGGCCCGCACCAGCAACAGCGCCAGCAGCGCCCGCTCCTGCGGACGTCCCCACGCCGGCTCCACCCCCGTCCGCTCCACCCGGACCGACCCCAGAACCGCGAACCGCACCGGCTCCAGCGCCAATTGGCCCTCCTGATATCTCGTATCTTTACGTTATCGAGACTGTAGTCGCGTCTCGGCATTCCGGGTATTTCGGCCCGGAAGGTCCGTCACATCACCAAAGCGTGAGGGCTTCGGCTTGAGTACGGTCTCTCGCTTCTGTGTGCCGCCGGCGCGGCAGGGTTGCGCCACCTGCCCGCCCCGCCTCCGCCTTGTGGCGGGGGCGGGTGGCGCGGGTCTTCCGGTCGGCTCCACGAGGCTTCGACACCGCCGGGGCGGTGTCCTGGTCTCCGGCCACTCCGGTACCAGTCGTGCAGGCTGCCGCGAGGGCGGCGAGGTTGCGGCCGTTCGTGGAGGGCCGCCGCGGCGGTGTCGGACGCCACCACGTCCAGCACCGGGTGCGGAACGCGGTGCCGGGCCTCGGAGACAGCCTGTGCCATGAGTGTGGCTCCGGGCCCCAGGCCGCGGGCCCACGGGGCGACGAAGAGGCGGTTGATCACGGCCGTCTCGTCCACGCCCACCCCCGCGCGGGCGCTCCACAGCGCGGGTGCGGCGTCGTCGGCGCCGCTGGGGGACAGACCGATGTGGCCGGCGATCCGGCCGTCCACCTCCACCACCCAGGCGGCGAGGAGCGAGGGCGGTGACAGCCGTGCGTCTGGCCGGTCGGGCCAGTTCACCGGGTAGCCGTCGCGTTCATGGACCTCCGCGAGGACGCGGACGCAGCCCCCGAGATCGCGGTCGGTCCGAGACCGGACCTCGCCTGTCGTACGTCCGCCGGACACGCTCTCGCTCCTGCCGCTCGTCACGGCCGCATCGAAGCACACGGCGGGCATCGGCCGCGTGGCATTTCCGTCCCGGTCCCGGTGCCGCGCCGCTCTCGTACGGCGTCCGCTGCCGGGATCTTGACGGCGGTGATGTTACCGGTAACACTGCGAGAGCCCCAGCCATGGAGAGGCGGAGTCCCGCGTGCCCGACACACCGACCGCGCAAGAGGTGAAGCACGTCCGACCGGCCCCGCGACCACGGGTGTTCAGCCCCGCCGCCGTGGTCGCCTCCTGCGTCGGCTTCATCCTGATCGGCGCGCTCCAGGCGCTCTACGGCCCCGCCATCCCGGCCTTCCGCGACGAGTACGACCTCTCGCCGTCGGCCGCCGGGCTCGGCCTGAGCGCCCACTTCATCGGCGGTGTCGTCGGCGTACTGCTCTTCGACCGGCTGTTCGGGCGGATCGGCAACCGGCGGCTCCTCGGCACCTCGTATCTGCTGATGGCCGTCGGCGCGGCGGGCTTCGCGCTCGCCCCGAACTGGCCCGCCGGTCTCGCCGCCGCACTGCTCGCCGGGTTCGGCTTCGGCGGTATCGACTACGGCCTCAACCAGCTCTGCGCCGTCGGTTTCGGCCACCGCTCCACCGCCATGCTGAACATCCTCAACGCCCACTTCGGCATCGGCGCGATCCTCGGCCCCGCCCTGATCGCCGCCTTCGGCGCCGAGCACTACCCGGCGCTCTTCCTGGCCTTCGCCGCCGCCAACCTGCCGCTGCTGCTCTGTCTGCGGGGCGTACGCGACCGGGTGCCGCGGCCCGGCACCGAGACGGCCGAGAGCCGGCCCGGCGGCTCGGTGCTGGGCCGCAGCCTGGGCTCGGTGCTCGGCGTGTTCGTCGCCCTCTACGTCCTGCACGTCGGCATCGAGGCAGGTGTCGGCGGCTGGGAACCCACCCACCTGGAGACGGTCGGCTACGGCGCCGGAGCCGCCGCGACCGCCACCTCCGTGTACTGGCTGATGATGACGGTCGGCCGCTTCCTGGTCGCCCCCCTCGCCCTGCGCCACTCACCGCAGACGATCATCACCGTGTCCTGCGCGGGCATGACCGTCTGCCTGCTGCTGGCCTCGGTGCCCTGGCTCGCCCCGTACGCCTACGCCGGAGTCGGCCTGTTCATCGCGCCGATCTTCCCCACCGGTCTGCCCTGGCTGAACGCCGCCGCGCCCCGGGCCCGCCGCGCCGGAGCCCTTGTGATCGCCGCCTCCCTGGTCGGGGGAGTGGTGGCGGGCCCGGCGCTCGGCAGGGCCATCGAGTGGTCCGGCGTCCGCGCGGTCCCGCTGCTGCTCTGCGCGGTCTCGGCCATCTGCCTCCTGGCCACCCTCTGGCTGATCCGCGCCACCCGCCCCGGCTCGACGCCCCCCTAGGTCGTGTCGTCACCCTCCCGCCCGCCCCGCACCCCCCACCGAAGGGAAACAGCCTTGCGCACGCCCGCTCTCACCACGTCGTCCGACGGTTTCCTGCTCCACGGCGAGCCGTTCCGGATCATCTCCGGAGCGATGCACTACTTCCGCATCCACCCCGACCTGTGGGCCGACCGGCTGCGCAAGGCCCGGCTGATGGGCCTCAACACCGTGGAGACGTACGTCCCCTGGAACCTCCATCAGCCCGACCCCGACAGCCCGCTCGTCCTCGACGGACTGCTCGACCTGCCCCGCTACCTCAGCCTCGCCCGCGCCGAGGGCCTGCACGTCCTGCTGCGCCCCGGCCCGTACATCTGCGCCGAGTGGGACGGCGGCGGTCTGCCCTCCTGGCTCACCTCGGACCCCGACATCCGGCTGCGCTCCAGCGACCCCCGCTTCACGAACGCCCTCGACCGCTATCTCGACATCCTGCTGCCCCCGCTGCTGCCGTACATGGCGGCGAACGACGGCCCGGTCATCGCCGTCCAGGTCGAGAACGAGTACGGGGCGTACGGCGACGACACCGCGTATCTCAAGCACGTCCACCAGGCGCTGCGGTCACGCGGCATCGAGGAACTGCTCCTCACCTGCGACCAGGCGGGCTCCGCCCATCACCTGGCCGCCGGGAGCCTGCCCGGTGTCCTGTCCACCGCCACCTTCGGCGGAAGGATCGAGGAGTCCCTCGCGGCCCTTCGGGCGCACCAGCCCGAAGGGCCCCTGATGTGCTCGGAGTTCTGGATCGGCTGGTTCGACCACTGGGGCGAGGAGCACCACGTCCGGGACGCCGAGAGCGCCGCCGCCGACCTCGACAGACTGCTGGCCGCCGGTGCCTCCGTCAACATCTACATGTTCCACGGCGGCACCAACTTCGGCTTCACCAACGGCGCCAACCACGACCAGTGCTACGCCCCGATCGTCACCTCCTACGACTACGACGCCGCCCTCGGCGAGTCCGGCGACCCCGGCCCCAAGTACCACGCGTTCCGTGAAGTGATCGCCCGTCACGCGCCGGTACCGGAGGAGCCGGTCCCGGCCGTCTCGCCCAAACTCGGCGGAATCACCGTGGAGTTGGACCGCAGGGCACCTCTGCTGCCGTACGCCACATCCCTCGACTCCTCCGTGGGGCGGTCCGAACACCCGCTCACCATGGAGGAGTTCGGGCAGCGCTCCGGCTACGCCCTCTACCGTACGACCCTCCCCGAGGCGGGCGACGGACTGCTCCACTTCGAGGGCGGCGTCGGCGACCGCGCCCAGGTCTTCGTGGACGGCGCCCCCGTCGGCGTACTGGAACGCGAACGCCACGACGAGACCCTGCCGTTGCGCGTCCCGCACCCCGGCGCCACGCTGGACGTGCTCGTGGAGAACATGGGCGGCGTCAACTACGGCCCCCGCATCGGCGCCGCCAAGGGCCTCCTCGGCCCGGTCACCTTCAACGGCACCGCGCTGCTCGGCTGGGACACCCACCGCCTCCCGCTGGCCGACCTGTCCACGGTCCCCTTCGCCCCGGCCGGCACCGAGGCCGCCCCGGTCACCGTCCCCGCCTTCCACCGGGGCACCTTCGCGATCGAGACCCCCGCCGACACCTTCCTCGCGCTGCCCGGCTGGACCAAGGGCCAGGCCTGGATCAACGGCTTCCACCTCGGCCGCTACTGGAACCGGGGCCCACAGCGCACCCTCTACGTCCCCGCCCCCGTCCTGCGCCCCGGCGCCAACGACCTGGTCCTGCTGGAACTCAACGCCACGACCAGCGCCCGCGCGCGGCTCACGGACACGCCCGACCTGGGCCCGGTGAAGCCCTGATGACACCGCCGCAGCCGCAGCCGCACCGGCTGCGGCTCCCGGCCGGGCGGGTGCCGCCCCTGCGCGGCCACCTCCCCTTCGCCGACGCGCCGGACGTGCCCGACCCCATCGAGGTCACCAGCCGCTGGCTGACACGGGGCGGCCGTCCGTGGTTCCCCGTCTCCGGCGAGTTCCACTACAGCCGCTACCCGGCCGGGGAGTGGGAGGAGGAACTGCTGAAGATGAAGGCGGGCGGGGTGACGGCCGTCGCCTCGTACGTCATCTGGATCCACCACGAGGAGACCGAGGGCCGGATCCGCTTCGACGGCGACCGCGATCTGCGCCGCTTCGCCGAACTCTGCGCCCGCCACGGCCTGGACCTCGTCCCCCGCATCGGCCCCTGGGTGCACGCCGAGGTCCGCAACGGCGGCCTGCCCGACTGGGTCCTGACCCGCACGGACGCGCCCCGCACCGACGACCCGGCCTACCTCGCCGTCGTACGGCCCTGGTTCACGGCGATCGGCGAGCAACTGCGCGGATTGGGCCGGTCGAACGGCGGCCCCGTCGTCGCGATCCAGATCGAGAACGAGCTGTACGACCAGCCGGGACACCTCCTGACCTTGAAGCGGACGGCCCAGGAGGCGGGTCTGTCGGCGCCCCTGTGGACGTCGACCGCCTGGGGCGGCGTGCGCCTGCCGCCGGACGAACTCCTCCCCCTGTACGGCGGCTACACCGAGACCTTCTGGACCGAGGCGGACGGCGGCTGGTCCGACACCTGCCGCAAGCACTTCTTCTTCACCGACCAGCGCGACGACGAGGGCATCGGAGCGGACCTCCGCCCGACCACCGTGCGCGGCGGCGACCTCTCCGCCTCGGCGGCCCGATTCCCGTGGGCCACCTGCGAGTTGGGCGGCGGCATGGCGGTGGCCTACCACCGCCGGCCGCGTGTCGAGGCCGCCGACATCGGCGCCCTCGGCCTCACCAAGATCGGCTGCGGCTCGGTCTGGCAGGGCTACTACATGTTCCACGGAGGCACCAACCCGCCGGGCGACCGCACCCCCCTCCAGGAGTCCCACACCACCGGCTACCCCAACGACCTCCCCGTCCTCACCTACGACTTCCAGGCGCCCCTCGGCGAGTACGGCCAGTACCGCCCCTCCTACGACGAACTCCGCCTCCAGCACCTGCTGTTGGCCGACTTCGGTCGGCTGATCGCGCCGATGGACTCGGTGCTCCCCGAGCGACGGCCGACGGGGCAGCACGACCGGGAGACGCTGAGATGGGCGGTGCGGGGAGACGGCCGCTCGGGCTTCCTCTTCGTCAACAACCATCAGCCGCACGAGCCGTTGCCCGAGCGCCCGGGGACGTCGTTCGAGGTGGAGTTCCCGGACACGGACGGTTCGGGCGGCTCGGATGGTTCGCGCGGTTCGGGCGGCTCGGGTGGCGGAGTGCTGTCGTTGCCGAGTTCACCCGTCACGATTCCCCAAGGGGCTTACTTCTGCTGGCCGTTGAGGCTGGAGGTCGCCGGGCTGCGGCTCGACTGGGCCACCGCGCAACCCGTCTGCACGGTCGACGACGGCCGGGGCCGAACCGTGCTGGTCCTGGCCGCCGTCGACGGCATCGACCCCGAACTCGCCCTGGACGTAAGGACGGTGACCACCCTCTCGGTTCCCTCGGGCGAGGTCGCCACCGTCGGTGACCGCATCCTGGTGACCGGGCTGCGGCCGGGTACCGACGCGCTGGTCGAGGTGGACGCCGCCGACGGCGGCCGGGTCGGTCTGCTCGTCCTGGACGCGGCGACGGCCCGTACCGCCTACCGGGGCCGGGCCTGGGGCGCCGAGCGGCTGGTGCTCGCCGAGGCCGGGGGCGGGGTGGTCTTCGACGGGTACGCGGACGAGGTGCGGGTGCATGGGCCGAGCCCGGAACCGTCCCTCGCCGTGCTGCCCGCGCCGGAGCGGGCTCCGGTGGTGGCCGGGGCGACGGTGAAGGAGGCGGCGGACGGGGTGTTCGTCCGCTACACGGTGGTGTCGGGGGAGGACGGCCGAGGGTGTGCCCCCGGCGGGGTGCCGGTCACCCTCGTGCGGTGCGCGGGGGAGGCGCCGCCCGTCGGCACGGGGGTGCTGGGGCGGGCGAGTGCGCCGGGGGAGGAGTGGTTCGGTGCGGTGGCCGCCGAGTATGTCGTCGGGGTGCCGGAGGGAGTGCGGGCGGGGTCGCTGCTGCGGGTGCGGTGGAGGGGGGATGTGGCGCGGGCGTATGTGGGGGACCGGCTTGTGGCCGACCAGTTCTACTCGGGGGAGGGCGCAGGGGCGGGTACGGGCGGTGTCTGGGACATCGGGCTCGACCGGCTGCCGGTGGAGGCGTGGGGGCCCGAGGGGTTGCGGCTGCGAGTGCTCCCGCTGCGGGCCGGGGCGCCGGTCCATGTGCCGGGATGGCCGGGAGACTCCGAGATCCCGGCGGAGATCACCGAAGCGGCCCTGATCACCCACCACACCCACCACCTCCGCCCCGGCTGAACGCCCCTTCGACCCCCTTGGCGGGGCGGGTGGGTGAGTGCGGGTTCGGTGGGCGCTTCTCGCGCAGTTCCCCGCGCCCCTCAAAGGGCCGAAAGCACGGGGCGCAGCCCCGGCTTTTCAGGGGCGCGGGGAACTGGGCGAGAAGCCCCACCGGACCCGCCCCCGACCGACAGACGCACCCCGCGCGGAGCGCGAAGGGGGTCGAAGGGGCGCAGCCCCCGGGGAGGGGACGGGTAGGGGCGGCGGGGGCGAAACCGCCGGATCTATCCTGTGGCCCCGGACAGACCCCCGATCCGGCCCCCGTCGAAAGGGAACCAGCCGCATGCCCCGAAGCACCACGAACGGCACCGCGGCCGACCCCCCCGACACCACCCCCCGATCCCGCAGCCGCCGCAACTTCGCCGGCACCCGCCCGGTGATGGCCGACGTGGCCCACCTCGCCGGCGTCTCCAAGCAGACCGTCTCCCGTGTCCTCAACGACAACCCCGCGGTCCGCCCGGAGACCCGCCAGGCCGTGCGGGAGGCCATGCGCACCCTCGGCTACCGCCCCAGCCGCAGCGCCCGCTCCCTGGCCAGCGGCCGGACGAGGATGCTCGGAGTGATCTCCTTCGACGCGGCCCGCTACGGCCCCGCCGCCACCCTGACCGCGATCAACACGGCGGCCCAGGAGGCGGGCTACCTCGTCAGCTCCATCGCCCTGGACACGGCCGACCGGGACACCGTCGTCGCCGCGGTGGACCGGCTGTCGGCCGAGGGCGCGGACGGCGTCATCGCCATCGCCCCACAGCGCCCGGTCGCCACCGCACTCGCCCGAGCCCGCCCGGACACCCCGCTGGTCATGCTGGACAACGGCCTCGGCGACGGCACCCCCGTCGTCTCCTCGGACTTCACGGCGGGCGCCCGCCTGGCCACCGAACATCTGCTCGGCCTCGGTCACCGCACGGTCTGGCACATCGCGGGACCCACCGGCTGGACGTCCGCCGACCGCCGTGCCGCGAGCTGGCGGGAGACCCTGAAGCGGGCCGGCGCACGCGTCCACGCGCCGCTCGTCGGGGACTGGAGCGCCGACTCCGGCTATGAACTCGGCCGGCGGCTCGCGGCCCGTCCGGACGTCACCGCCGTGTTCGCCTCCAACGACCAGATGGCCCTCGGCCTGCTGCGCGCGCTGCACGAGGCGGGGCGCCGGGTCCCGGACGACTTCAGCGTGGTCGGCTACGACGACATCCCGGAGGCGGCGCATCTGCTGCCGCCGCTGACGACGATCCGTACGGACTTCTCGTTGATCGGCACGATGGCGCTGCGCTTGCTGGTGCGGCAGTTGGACGAGCCGGGGGATTCGGGGCGGGACTCGGTGATTCCTGTCGAGCTGATCGTTCGGGACAGTACGGGGGGCGCGGGGTAGGTTCCGGGCGCCTACGGGGGTGCCTCTGGGGGTTTTCGGGCGACTGCGGGTTCGTGGTGGCCGGGCGCGCGGTTCCCCGCGCCCCTTCAGGGCGCGGGGAACGTGCCGTCCTGCCTCAGGGCTTTCTTGCGATCGCCCCGTACATCGCGATGTCCTCGTCGCGGATGCCCTCCTCGCCCGTGCCGTCCGGGAGCCACTTGTGGACCTGGACGATGCCGGGCTCGACGAGGTCGAGGCCGTCGAAGAACTCGTGGGCCTCGTCGATGGTGCGCAGCCGCATCGGCATGTCGCGGGCCGCGTACTCGCGGGCGACCCGGCCCACCTCCTCGGGGGCGAACTCGGCGGTGGCGATCGTCATCGCCAGATAGCTGCCCGAGGGCAGCGGTTCGAGGAGCCGGCGGACGATGCCGACCGCGTCGTCCTCGTCCAGCACGAAGTGGACGATCGCGATCACGGTGAGCGCGACCGGCTTGGACAGGTCGAGGGTGTCCCCGAACTCGGCGGAACCGAGGACGGTCTCGGGGTCCTGGAAGTCGGCCTCGATGTACGCGGTCTTGCCCTCGGGGGTGCTGGCCAGCAGCCCCTGGGACAGGGTGAGGACGATCGGGTCGTTGTCCACGTAGACGACCCGTGACTCGGGGGCCACCGACTGGGCTATCTCGTGGAGGTTGGGGGAGGTGGGGATGCCGGTTCCGATGTCGAGGAACTGGCGCATGCCCGCCTTCTCGGCGAGCCAGCGCACCGCGCGGTTCATCCAGTCGCGGTTGGCGCGCATATGGACCGGCAGGGCCGGCCACTCGTGCGCCATCGCGTCACCGGCCTCCTTGTCGGCCGGGTAGTAGTCCTTGCCGCCGAGGATGTAGTCGTAGATACGCGCGGAGTGCGCGTGCTCCGTGTCGATCCGGTCGGCCGGCCATCCGTTGTCGGGCAACGCCGTCCCTCCCATCAGGTCGTGTCGTACAGACGAGGTGTCGGTTCTCAAACAAGTGGTGCGTCAACGAGGCGTGGCAGCAAGCGGGTTGAGCGGTTCAGAGCAGGAAGTCGGCGTCGCCCGCTTTCACACCGGTGAGGAAGCTGGTCATCTCTCGGGGGGTGAAGAGCAGTGCGGGCCCGTCGGGATCGGTCGACTGCCGTACGGCGACCCGGCCGTCGGCGAGCTTCTTGACCTCCACGCAGGCACCGCCCGCGTCGTCGCTCCACGGCCGGTGCCAGTCCTGGACACCGAGATCGCGGGCCGGCATGCCGTTGCGGACGCCGCCTGTGTGGAGGCCGTTGCGTACTCCGTGGGGGTTGTGGGACATGTGGTGGTGCACGTCAGAGCTCCTTGCGTAGCGCGCCGAGGAGGGCCTCGGTCTTGCGGGCGGGCGCCGACTGCGCGCCCAGCCGGTCCAGAGCCTCGCGGTACACGACGACGTCCTCCCTTTTGTCGAGGTAGACGGCGCCCACCAGACCGTTGAGATAGACGATGTCCGGCAACTCGGGTGCTCTGAACCGGAAGAGATGGAACGCACCGGCCCGCATCGCCGGGTGCGGACCGTTGTGGAACGGCATGAGCTGGACCGTCACATGCGGCAGCCGGTTCAGCTCGATCAGATGGTCGATCTGGGCGCGCATCACGTCCGGTCCGCCGACCGGCCATCTGAGCACCGTCTCGTCCATCACCACCCACAGCCGCGGCGGTTGCTCGCGGGTGAGGAGTTCCTGGCGCCGCATCCGCAGCGCCACCCGCCGCTCGGTGTCCTCCGTCGCCGCGTGCGGGTTGCCGGCGCCGAGCAGGGCACGGGCGTACTCCTCGGTCTGGAGCAGGCCGTGCACGAACTGCGCCTCGTACGCGCGGATCTGGAGGGCCGCCTGCTCCAGGCTGAGGTAGGCGGCGAACCAGTCGGGCAGGACGTCGCGGTAGGTGTGCCACCAGCCGCGCTTGTTGGCCTCGCGGACCGACTTCAGGAAGGTCTCGATCTCCTGCTGGTCGGAGACGCCGTAGATCTGGAGCAGTTTCTCGACATCGGGGAGGCGGAGCCGGGCGACCTTGGCGGCCTCCAGGCGGCGGATCGTGGAATGGCTGACTCCGATCGCCTCGCCCGCCTGCTCGAACGTCAGTCCGGCACGAGTGCGCAACTCCTCCAGCTGTCTGCCGAGGATCATGCGCAGCACGGAGGGGGCTCCGCCCCAGTCCGTTTCCGCGGTCACGCCCACCACCCCTCACGCCGGGCACCCGAGTCATGTCGAACTGGATTACGAGTCCTGAGCGTTTTCGTTCAAGGATTGCGCGTTGTTGTGCGAGTCGCTTCGAGAGCGCAGTCTGACACGATCTTGGCTCGAACGGGGGCAGCATGCCTCGCACAAATTGCAAATTTCAACTTGCTGGTTGCGAGGTGTTGTTCGCGGATGCCACAGTGGTCATACCGTCACGGCTTCGGTGAACGCTGAAGCTGCGCGGCCAGGTTGGGGGAGATGTGGCCGCAACTCAGCGCTGTTCCCCGCGAGTTGCCAGTGTTCGCGAGGGGCGGCGAGACGGCCGTGGCACCGGCACCGCTGCGGTGCGAAGGGCCGACGAAAGGCATACGGCGATGGCTCCGCCCACCCTCCCCCAGTCCACGGACCGGTTAGCCCCGACCATGTACCCACCCCTTGGAGCAGAGGCGTACGAACCCCACAGAGCGGGTGTGTTCGGACTGCCCGCGGTGCCCGCCTCGGCGGGCGAGGCGCGCAGAACCGTGCGCGAGTTGCTCGGCGAGTGGGGGGTGCGTCCGGAGACCCGCGAGGACGCCCTCCTGATCACGTCCGAGCTGGTCACCAACGCGTTGACGCACACGGACAGCGAGTGGATCGTGTGCCGGCTGCACCTCACCGGCCGACGGCTCCGGATCGAGGTCGAGGACCAGAACAGCCGTCGTACACAGCCTGCCCGGCGTCGTCCGGGCCCCGACGACCAGAACGGGCGAGGGCTCTTGCTGGTCGGCATGCTCAGCAGCGACTGGGGGGTGCGCGACACCCCACAACGGTCCGGTCGTGTCGTCTGGGCAGAACTGCCGTCGGAGGGCCGGGACACCGCCGATCCCGCCCCTCCGACGGCCCCGCGTGAGCGTCAGGGGCTACCGTTGACCGATTCGACCGACCCGTCCTGGACGTAGCGCCCAGTCCCGCCCGGCGGAGAGAGCCGCACATTGGGTACTGCCCCGCGCCCCTTCGGGGCGCGGGTGAGGCCGTCACCGCTGGAGGCACGTTGTCCACCGAGTCCGAGATCGACGTCCTCGTGCTCGGCGGGGCGGGGGTCGACACCATCGTGTACGTCCCCGAGCTGCCGCTTCCGTTCGCGGACAGTCATCTGGTGCCGGCCATCGAGACCCGGGCCGGGCAGACCGGTGACTTCCTGGCGGTGGCCGCGCACACGCTCGGTCTGCGGACCCATCACCTCGACCTGCTCGGCGACGACCACGAGGGCGACCTCGTCCGCGCCCTCCACCGCGACCGGGGCGTCCCCTTCACCGAGGCGCCCCTGCCCGGCGGCACCCGGCGCGCGGTGAACCTGGTCGGCCCGGACGGGCGCCGCTGCTCGCTCTACGACGGCAGCCGCAGCCAGGAGGTGGGCGAACTGCCACCGGACACGGTCCGCGCGCTGGCCGGCGTCAGCCGCCATGTGCACGTGTCCATCAGCCAACCCTGCGCCGCCTCCCTGCCGGTGCTGCGCGAGCTGGGGGTCACCGTCTCGACCGATCTGCACGACTGGGACGGCGTCAACCCGTACCACGAGCCCTTCGCGTACGCCGCCGACCTGGTGTTCGTATCCGCCGCCGCGCTGGCGGACCCGGAGCGCGTCATGCGCCGGATCGCCGAGCGGGGCCGGGCCCGGACCGTCGTCGCCACGGACGGGGCGCGGGGCGCGTACCACCTCGTCGACGGCGAACTGAGCCACATCCCGCCGGTGGCCCCGCCGTCGCCCGCCGTGGACTCCAACGGCGCCGGTGACGCCTTCGCGGCGGGCTATCTCCTCGGCCGGCTCACCGGCGAACCCCCGCACCGGTGCGGCCTGTTCGGCGCGATCGCGGGCGCGTACGCCTGCACGGTCCCCTCGACCCGCACCGACTCCATCGGCCGCACCGAACTGCTCGCCCGCGCCGAGGCGCTCGGCCGCGCCGAGGCGCTCGGCCGCGCCGAGGCGCTCGGCCGCGCCGAACCGCCCGCCAGGGCCCAGGAGTCGGCCCGCTGAGCGCTCGGCCCTGGGGCGTGTTTCGGAAGTCCCTTCTGCTCCGCGACGCCCGGCACGCCGAGAGCACGCTCCCCCGGTCTCGGCTTCGCTCGACCGGGAGGTACCCCCACGACGCCGCGGTGCCGCCCTTCGGGCGACGACGGGAATGTGACGACAGGCCCTAGCCCGGCCGGAGCCCGGCCGCCACCAGCCGGGCCTCCATCCGGCGGCGGGCCGCGCCGAGCACCGCCAGCAGGAGTTCCTTGCTGGAGTGGCGCTGGCGTACGTCGCACAGCAGGACCGGGATGTCGGGCGACAGGTCGAGCGCGTTGCGGACCTGTTCGGCGTCCACGTCACGGTTGCCGTCGAAGCAGTTGACGCCGACCGCGAACGGGATGTCACGGGACTCGAAGAAGTCGACCGCGGGGAAGCAGGCGTCGAGCTTGCGGGTGTCGGCGAGGACGACGGCCCCGAGCGCGCCGCTGCACAGGTCGTCCCACATGAACCAGAAGCGGTCCTGTCCCGGCGTACCGAAGAGGTAGAGCACCAGTTCGGAGGAGAAGGTGATGCGGCCGAAGTCCAGGGCGACGGTGGTCGAGACCTTCTTCTCGACGCCTCTGAGGTCGTCCACGCGTCTGCCGGCCGGGGTGATGTGCTCCTCGGTGGCCAGCGGGGTCACCTCGCTCACCGAGCCCACCATGGTGGTCTTGCCGACACCGAAGCCCCCCGCTATGAGGATCTTCAGCGCGGTGGGTACGAGGGGCTCGGAGCTGATGGACACCGACCATCACCCTTTCGACGAGTTCCAGAACCGGCGGCCGTCGCGGCTCACGCGTCCTGCACGTAACCGGACGGGGTTTCCGAACGGGGCGCCGCGCTCAGGTACTTGCCGACCTGTTTGACCAGGGTGCCCATCTCGAAAGCCATCATTCCGACGTCCACCTCCTCCGAGGCGATCGCGGCGAGCCGCGCGCCCCGGCCCGCGGCGGTGACGAAGAGGAACGCCCGCTCCATCTGGATGACGGTCTGCTGGACCTCGCCGCCCTGGAAGTGGCGGGCCACACCCCGGGCCAGACTGTGCATGCCCGAGCCGACGGCGGACAGATGCTCCGCGTCGTCGAACCGGATGTCCTTCGACTTGCCGATGAGAAGGCCGTCCCCGGAGAGCACGATGGCGCAGTGGATCTCGGGTATGCGTTCCACGAGTCCGTCCAGCAGCCAGTCCAGTTGGGGACCGGGTCGTTCCTGCTCTGTCATGTCGTGCGTGTTCCTCACGGTTCGGTCGGCGCCGGGGGTGGCACCGGGTCGTCCGGTCCGGCGAGCCGGGCCCGCGTCGAGCCCCGCCGGATCGCCACCATGGCGCGGGCCAGGGTGTCCGGGCAGAGCGTGTCCTCCGCGTCGTCGTCCGCTCCCGGGGGCTCGGCCACGTCCTCGGGCGGCGCGGCCGGGGCGCTCCGGGGGCGCCGGGGCAGGCCCTGGGGGCCGCTCCGGGGGAGGGGTGCGGGGCCGCCGGTCTCGGTGCGGGGCGTGTCACCGCTCATCCGGGCCACCGAGTCGCATCGCGCGTGGGGCCGATGCGGGGGAGGGTGCCTGGCATCTGATTCCTCGTACGACAGTGAACATCCGTTGGCGGTGGGGACACGGTGAGCGTCCGGCGTCCCCTGTGCTCCGGCTCGACACACCGTCGGCGAATGTCAGCGGGCCGACGGAACGCTATCAGGACCCGAGGCCCGCCGTCAGCACCCGCCCGATCCCAACTTGGCACCGCGCCACAGCAATTGGCGGGGCTCCGGGGACGGTCCGCGCCGGTGGGGGACGATGTGACGGAGCGGAACATTACGGAGGGTCACGGAAAGCTGACTTGTCGACACGGCAGCCCCTCGGGAAGGGCACGGTCCGGCCACATCCGGCTCCCGGAGGTATGGCCGGAAATCTATGGCAGCCTGCTCAAACCTGCGCGCGGGGCGCGGCAGTTTGGTATTTGGCGGTGCACAGCGGGGAGGGAAGGGGGTTCGCGCCAGGGGTGCCTGGTGGTCCGGTCGGGCGCTGCCCGTTTCCGGGGCGAGGGAGTCGTACAAGTTCGACTCGGAAAGTATCAGAATGTGGATATCGTCATACTCGTATCCCACATTCACGCTCAAGTTTCAACCGCCTATGTTTCGGCCAAACCCCTTAAACGATCTTGGCGTAAGAGGTTGATTTGTAGACCATGTTGAGCGTCGGTCAGACTCCCAACCAGAACACGACCGACGCACAGCCACCGCGTCTCCCCCGGGCGCGGGATAACGCCTAGAAGGGCTTGGCGTGGAACACGTCTTCACAACCCAGGATCATGAGGATCTGCGGCAGCGCGTACGCGAGTTCGCCGAGCGAGTGGTGCGGCCTCTGATACCCGAGATGGAGGCCTCCCGTACGGCTTTGGTGGGGCTCTCCCGGCTGATCGCCAGGCAGGGCTGGATCGGCGCCACGATCGACCCGGCCTACGGCGGCATGGGCGCGGGCCATCTGGCCAAGACCGTCATCATCGAGGAACTGTCCAGGGTGAGCGGCGCGATGGGGGCCATGGTGCAGGCCTCCCAACTCGGCGTCGCCAAGATCGTCCACTTCGGCGACGACAGCCAGAAGAACCAGTGGCTGCCGAGGATCGCCGCGGGAGAGGTGCTGCCGACGATCGCTGTCACCGAGCCGGGGTCGGGGGGCCACGTGGCCGGCATGGAGAGCAGCGCGGTACGGGACGGCGACGACTACATCCTCAACGGCCGCAAGGTCTTCGTCGGCAACAGCCATGTGGGCGATGTGCACGGTGTCGTGGTCCGCACCGGGCCCGGTTCCAAGGGCATGACGGCCTTCCTCGTCGAGTCCGACCGCCCCGGGTTCTCCCTCGCCGAACAGGTGCCCTCCATGGGCCTGCACGGCTTCAGCTTCGGCGAACTCATCTTCGACGACTGCCGGGTCCCGGCCGCCAACCGCCTCGGCGAGGAGGGCGAGGGGCTGGCCATCGCCTACTCCTCGTCGGTGCTCTACGGCCGCCTCAACCTCACCGCGGTGTCCCTGGGCATCCACCAGGCGGTGTTCGAGGAGACCGCCCGGTACTGCGGCGAGACCCAGCGCTACGGACGGCCGCTCGGGCATCTGCCCAACATCAAGATCGAGCTGGGCCGGATGCTGCAACGCCTCACCCTCGCCCGGCAGAGCGCCTATCTCGCCGCCCATCTGCTGGACCAGGGGCGGCCCTGCGACGTCGAGCTGATGTCCGCGAAGCTCTTCAACGTCGAGTCGTCCATCGAGTCGGCCCAGGCGTCCGTCAAGATGCACGCGGCCTGCGGCCTGTTCACCGACCGCCCGGTCGAGCGCTATCTGCGCGACGCCTTCCACATCTACGCCCCCGCCGGCACCTCGGACATCCAGGGCCTCAGGCTGGGCGAGTTCGCACTCGGCGAGAACAAGGGCCAGTGGTCCGAACGCCTCGCCGACCTGGTCCGCACCCCGCAGGTCGAGCAGCGGGAGCAGGAACCCGAGCCGGAGCCCATCCCGGTCGGGGAACTGGTCTAGGCGCCGTCGGCGGAGCGTCGCCGGGGCTTGGAGGAGCCCCGGCGGACCGGCGGCGCCCGGTCCGCTCAGCGGCCGGAGGCGATGGCGTGGATCTGGTCGGACATCTCCTGCGCCATGTGCTTGATGATCTCCAGCCGCTGCCGCCCCCAGGTACGGGAGTCGGTGTCCACGACACAGATCGTGCCCAGATTGATCCCGGCCAGCGTGTCCACCAGCGGCGCGCCCATGTAGGAGCGGATACCGATCTCGTCCACGACCGGGTTGCCCGCGAACCGCGGGTAGTCGCAGACGTCGTCGAGCACCAGCGCCGCGGTCCGCTTGACGGTGTGCGGGCAGAAGCCGTGGTCGAGCCGCATCTCCCGGCTCATCGAGGACTCGGCCAGCTGCCCCGTCGAGATGTTCACCGGCCCGGCGTCCGGGGTGTAGAGCCCGGCGAAGAACTGCCGCCTGTCGTCCACGAAGTTGACCATCGCGTACGGCGCGTCCAGCTCCAGCGCCAGCCGGCGCGCGAACGCGTCGAACTCGGGCCGGGGGATGTCGGCGAGCCCCAACTGAGCCAGCCTCGCGCCGCGTTGCGGGCCGACCGGATCCTCGGGGGTGAGGAGCAGACGGTCGAGCGGTGGCTCGTAGGAGGAATAGGGGCTGTTCATCGGAACTCCGTTCCAGTTCGGCCGGGTTGAGTAGGGATCAACGGAGCACGGGCGGCTGGTGCGTCGCCACGCCGGGTGTCATGTCGAGCAGATGCCGCACGAGTTCGACGAGCACGCCCGTACCGGAGCTGCAGTGCCGGGCGTCGCAGAACACGATCGGCGCGTGGGACTTCAGGCCGATCGCGTCCCGTACCTCCTCGACGGAGTACTGGTACGCGCCGTCGAACTCGTTCACGCCCACCACGAACGGGATGCCGCGCACCTCGAAGAAGTCCACCGCGGGGAAGCACGCGTCGAGCCGCCGGGTGTCGGCGAGCACCACCGCGCCCAGCGCCCCGTCGGACAACTCGTCCCACATGAACCAGAATCGTTCCTGCCCGGGGGTGCCGAACAGATACAGCACATGGTCCGAGCCGAGGGTGATCCGGCCGAAGTCCAGGGCCACGGTGGTGGTGGACTTCTCCTCGATCCCGGCGAGGCTGTCCGTACCGGCGCTGGCCGTGGTGATGACCTCCTCGGTACTCAGCGGCGCGATCTCGCTGACCGCTCCGACGAAGGTCGTCTTGCCCACCCCGAACCCTCCCGCCACCAGGATCTTCAGGGCGGTCGGGAAGGGGTCAGAGCCGTGCGCGTAGGCCATCGAGCACCGCCTCCAAAACTTCTCGGTTGGCGGCGGAGGCCGCCTCCACGGCACGGGGCGCCCGTGCGGTGAGCGCCTCGTGCTGCACTAGGTCGGACAACAGGACTTTGGTGACGGCGATCGGGAGGTTCATCCGCGCGGACACCTCGACCACCGGCACCGGCCTGACACACAGGCCGAGCACCAGGTCGTGGTCCGGGCCGAGGTCGCCGATCGGCCGGACGCCGGTGGCCATCACCAGGGTGAGCAGATCGAACGACGTCGAGGGCCGAGTGCGCCCGTTGCTGACGGTGAACGGCCGGACTAAGCGTCCGGCCTCCTCGTCCAGGAACAGCTCGTCCGTCATCGCGTCGTCACATCCCCGCGCTGGACGGCGCGTTGGGGCGGCGGGCCGGTGTGGCGAGGAACGGCTGCACGGCCCGGATGAGCATGCCCATCTCGTAGCCGAGCGTCTCGGTGTGGGTCGTCGCGTCCGCGGTGACCGCCAGCACGGCGCCATGGCCCGCGGAGGCCACGATGAGGATGCCGTTGTGGAGTTCCACGATGACCTGGCGGACGGTGCCGCCGTTGCCCAGCACCCTGTCGTGGCCGAAGGACCGGCCCAGGGAGTTGAGCCCGGAGGATATCGCCGCCAGCCGGTCGGCGTCGTCGGCGCTCAGATCCACATGTGCCTTGCTCAAGCCGTCGGACGAGAGCAACAGGACCTGGCGGGTACCGGGTACGGTCTTCTTGAGGTTCTCCAGCAGCCAGTCGATGTTCTGTCCGGTGGGGTGGCTATCGCTCACCATGGTGGGGTTCTTCTCCTTGCGGTCGGTGCGTGGCCCAGCGCGGGTCGTCGACGGGGATCGCGTCGGAGGTCGCGCCGGCGAGACCGAAGCCTCGATTGATTCCGGCCAGGAGGCCGGGGCTGAAGTTCAGTTCCTGCTCATGGGCCTCGGGGCGCGGGGCGGGTGCCTGCCGCAGCTCGGGGGCCAGGTGTTCCATCGCGCGGCGCTTCGGCAGCGTGGGCCTGGCGGGCCCACCGGACCCACCCGACCCGTGCGGGGCGGCCGTCGGACGCTCGTAGCCCGAGGGCCGGTACTCGGACCGTACGTCGGAGACGGGCCGCGCCCGCTCGTGCCGGGCGGCCGACGGGGGCGGCACCGGGGCGGCCGACCGCTGCGGCAGTCCCGCCGGGGAACCGGACGGCGGACCGGCGTGGGACGGGACGGACGGCCGGGGACCCGGGTGCGCGGGCGGCGACGGTACGGCGGCCGGGGGAGCCGCGTGGGACGGGCCCTGCCAGGAGGGCGCGGGGGCCTGCGCCTGCTGGGGCGGGGCCGGCCGTACCTGGACCGGCGCCTGTACGGGGCCCTGCCCCTCCTCCTCGCCCAGCAGCCCCTGCGGGAGCACCAGGATCGCCTGGACACCGCCGTAGATGTTGCCCTGGAGCTGGACCGCGATGCCGTGCCTGCGGGCCAGGGAGGAGACCACGAACAGACCGATCCGGCCGTCGGCGAGGAGCTTGGCGACGTCGATGCGGGCCGGGTCGGCGAGCAGGGTGTTGATCCGGGCCTGGTCCTCCTGGGGGATGCCCAGGCCGCGGTCCTCGACCTCGATGGCGATGCCGGCGGTCACCCGGCGGGAGCGCAGCAGGATCTGGGTGTCCGGGTGGGAGAACATGGTGGCGTTCTCGACCAGTTCGGCCAGCAGGTGGATGACGTCGGCGACCGCGTGGCCGCGCAGTGTGCCCTCGATGGGCGGCACCAGCTTGACGCGGGAGTACTGCTCGACCTCGGCGATGGAGGACCGCAGCACCTCGGTCAGCGTCACGGGGTTGGTCCACTGGCGACGGGAGACCGCGCCGCCCAGCACCGCGAGGTTCTCGGCGTGCCGGCGTATTCGGGTGGCCAGGTGGTCGATGCCGAAGATGCGCCGGAGCAGGTCCGGGTCCTCGACCTGGTTCTCCAGATCGTCCAGTTCACGGATGGTGCGGTGGACGAGCGACTGCAGCCGGCGGGCCAGGTTGACGAAGACCTCGACCTTGTCGCTGTTGTCGTCCGAGGCGGACTGGAAGTAGCTCGCCGCCCAGACGAGCGCCTCCCGGGCCCGGTGCTGGGCCTCGGTGACGTCGTACTCCAGCTTCTGGTACGGGTCCTCGCCGCGCGACGCCTGGTACGCGAAGCCGCGGGAGAGCAGCTGCTCGCCGCGCTTGAGGCGGGTCAGGTCCTCGTCGAGCGCCCAGTTGCCGGTGGTGATGGCCTGCCGCAGCGACTCGGCGCGCTTCGCGTCGGACCTGGCGCGCTTCCTGGCCGCCGCCACGGCCACGGCCAGACAGCCGCAGCCGAGGACCGCGCCACCCGCCAGCACACCCCAGGTGGCGGCGTCGGCGGTGCCCTCCTGCAGCCGCAGGACGGTGCCCGTGACGGCGGTGGATATTCCGGCCATGACCGCGGCGGGCAGCACGGCGAGCCGCGTCAACCGGGGCTGGGGCGAGGACGAGTGCGCGGAATCCGATGCCCCGGTCTTTCCGTGCCGGTGACGGGACGGGGGAGTCGTCGTCTCCGGACGACCGTGTTCCGGGGTCGTCGCGAAGGGTGGGGGTTCAGGCATCGGAGTCCTCTCGATCAGCCAGTACGCGACAGAGTAGCGAAGAACGTCAACTATCTGACCAGCGGTCCTGGATGCTCAGGGGAGGTCTGTCACCTGAGGTGCCGTCAGCGGCGGCAAGGGTCCGCGACGCCTTTTTACCCTCTCTTCACGAGCCGTGCGGAAACAGTTCTTCACACCCCGGCCGCGGTGCCGCGCCATCTGTGAAAGAGGGAGCGCCGGGCGGCGGGTCACCTGCGGGTTCGGTCGCGCCGAGGGTCCGTTCCCGGTCGGGTGGTGTGTAAGGATCACGCCAATCCGTGGCGTTGTTGCCTCGTGTCAACTCCGGATGTGGCATGTGAAGTCGGGTGCGCGGTACGGCCGATCGCACATACCGTGCACGGCGTACTCCGGGAAAATTCACACCGGGGGTGCCCGAAAGTGCCCCGGGTCGACGGAGCGTCATGCTTTGACTAAGCTTTGGACTTCAACCGATGGGACGGGAGCGCCGATATGAGAGCCTGTTCGCCGGATGTCAGCGCGTGCTGTGCCGCATCTCCCGGGGGCTGACGCCGTAGCGTCGCCGGAAGGCCGTGCTGAGGGCGCTCGCGGAGGAGAAACCGGCGGAGTAGGCGAGATCCGTGATCGTCATGTGCTCGCACTCCGCGCACAGTAAGCGGTCCCGGACCAGCCGCAGCCGCTCCTCGCGGATCAGCTCACGGGGTGTCGTACCCGCCTGCTGCAGGGCCAGTTGGATCTGCCGCAGCGACCAGCCGAGGGCCCGCGCCACCGCCGTACCCGTGAGGTTCGGATCGGCCACGTGGTCGCGCACATAGCGGCGGACCATCGCCTCCACCTCCCCCAACTGCCCGGGGGCGTCCGGGCGGTCGTCGCCGGCGGTGAGCATGCACACCAGCTCCACGACCCGGTCGGAGACCGCGTTGAACTCCGGGTCGGTGAGGTGCTCCCGCTCCTCGTGCAGCCCGGTCAGCATCGAGCCGACGATCCGGCCGAGGCCCGCGGTGAGGTCCAGGCCGCTGGCCACCGGTGACCTGCTGTTGAGTCGGCCGTCCACCTCGCGGGCCGGGATGGTGAAGATGAACGCGTCGATGGCGTCGCTCTGCAGGCACTGGAAGGGCGAGGCGAAGGTGACCAGCGCGGCCGTGCCCGGGGTCAGCCGGGCCTCCCCGCCGTCCTGCCGCAGCACGATCTCCCCGCTCATCGGCAGCAGCAGCCGGTAGTCCTCGTCCGGGTCCTGGCGCACCTGACGCATCGTGCGGGTGTACTCGATCTCGTCGGACCGGTACTTCACCAATTGATAGGTGTCGGTGCGCTGCCGGACGGTCGTGCCGCGGAAGTTCTCCGACTGGGCGTACTTGAAGCCCATCCGGGACTGGTAGGAGCCGATCTGCTCGGTCCAGAAGTCGGCCCGCTCGCGCGGGGCCAGCTCCTCGGTGGTCAGCGCCTCGACGCTGTAACTTCCCGCGGGCAACGCTGCTCCTCCTCTGTCCGGCCCCCGACGACGTCCTTGTGGTCTCTTACGGTCCCCGTCGGAGAAATCTTCAACTTCAGCTTGATCAAAGATAGTTATCGCCCGGTCGAACCCGGAGGGCACCCTAGCGTGGCAAGCGGTTGCCCCGCCGCCGCGCCCACATGGCCGAATATGCCGGAGGAATCGCCCCGCTTGACTCACGCCCCTTGCGCCACTCATGCGCTCTGTGACAACTTCCCTGCGCGTCACGGAAAGTGCCCGAGCGGTCGCGCCGCTAGGGTCTGTCGTTCGGATCACGCCGTTTCCGGGCGGCAGTGCCTCATGACTGCCGGCAAGCCCCGCGGCCCGGGCGGGATCCGAACGACAGACCCTGGGCGTCGGGCGCTCCGTCAACTCCCTCGGGCGGGCCGGTCCGGTGGCGCACGGGGACTTGAGGACGTAAGGATTCGTACTTCATGACCGAACCGATACCGCAGGCGGTGACCTGGGCGCTGGCAGTGGCGCTGTTCGCCGCCGCCGTACTGCTGCTGCGCCAGCACGGGATCACCCGGCGGCAGCGCGCGCGGAGCGCCGCGCTCGCCGACGACGTGCGGGCCCGGGAGGAGGAGCTGCGCCATCTGGTCACGGTCCGCCTGCCCGCTCTCGCCGACCACCCCGGCCAGAGCGTCCCCGGCGTCGGACCGCTCGACGCCCGGCTCGCCGAGACCGAGTTCGGCAAGGGCCTGGACGAGGTCCTGGCCCGCTTCACCGGCGCCGTCGAGCACGCGCAGACCCGCGCCGACCAGTCCGCCAAGGCCGCCCTCAAGGCGTCGATGCGCTCGATCCAGGCCCTGGCCAACGAGCAGCAGATGTCCATCTCCGAGATGCAGGACCGGCACGACGACCCCGACGTGCTGCGCGACCTCCTCGAAGTCGACCACACCAACGCCCAGTTCGGCCGCCGCGCCCAGGCCATCGCCGTACTCTGCGGCTCCTGGCCGGGACGGCAGCGCGCCACCTCCCCGATCGTCGAGGTCGTCCGCGGCGCCACCTCCCGCATCCGCGACTACCGGCGCATCCGCGTCCACGGCCAGGTCGACATCGCCGTGGAGAGCCGCGCGGTGGAGCCGGTCGTGCTCGCCGTCGCCGAACTGCTCGACAACGCCTCCCGCCACTCGCAGCCCAACACCACGGTCGAGGTCAACGTCCAGAACGTGCACAACGGTGTGTGCGTCGTCATCGACGACGCGGGCGTCGGCATGGACGCCCACGCCGTGCGGCGCGCCACCCAACTGCTCGGCGGACGCGGCGAGGTGGACGTCACCCGCCTCGACGACCCGCCCCAGTTCGGCTTCGCCGTCATCGGGATGCTCGCCCGGCGCTACGGGTTCACCGTCTCCGTGGACACCCGCTCGCCGTACGGCGGCGTCCGCGCCGTAGCGTTCCTGCCCTCAGCGCTGCTCACCCACCTGGAGCCCGCCGCACCGGAGCCACCCATCGACCAGACACCCCTGACCCGGACCGCCCCCGTCCCCCGGCAGACCCGCGCCGAGACCACCCCCGGCACACCGCCCGAGGACACCACCGAGGGCGGACTGCCCAAGCGCCGCCGACGCACCCCCAAACGGAACCTCGCCCCCGAGCCGGAGCCCCCGGCACCGGCCGAGGACGACACCGGCCGCTCGCCCGAGGAGAACGCCCGCATCATGGGCGCCTTCGCCCGCGGCACCCGCTTCGGCCGGGCGGCGGGACGCATCCTCGACGAGGAGGAGTACGTCCGCGACGCCGCGCCCGACTCCGCCGCCGACCCCGCGAGCCCCACCCCCCATGAGAACGAAGGGACCCCCCACGCATGATCGAGCCCATGACCAACGAGCTGGGCTGGATGCTCGACGACGTGCTGAAGGTCCCCGAGGCCCGCCACGCCATCCTGCTCTCCGCCGACGGCATGCTCCGCGCCCACTCCGCCGACATCGACCGCGACGACGCCGAGCGCCTCGCGGCCGGCCTCTCGGGCCTGCAGTCGATCAGCCGCAGCACCTCCGAGTTCTGCGGCCCGGCGGACGGCCCGTGGCGGCAGACCCTGATCGAGTTCGGACACGGCTTCGTGTTCCTCGTCGCGGCCGGCGAGGGCGCCTACCTCGCGGTGTCCACCGGCGACGAGGTCGACATGGAGTCCGTGACCTACCGCATGCACAAGCTCGTCGACCGGCTCGGCAAGGAGCTGTCCAG
Source organism: Streptomyces phaeolivaceus (assembly GCF_009184865.1). Classification (NCBI taxonomy): domain Bacteria; kingdom Bacillati; phylum Actinomycetota; class Actinomycetes; order Kitasatosporales; family Streptomycetaceae; genus Streptomyces; species Streptomyces phaeolivaceus. Next base: position 8,299,937 of record NZ_CP045096.1, read on the forward strand.
CCCGGCACGGCTGGACACGGGCAGCAGGGCATGACGCCCCGCCCCCGGCCGAAGGGGAGCCTGGTGCGGTCGTACGTCGTCACCGGCGGCCGCTCCCACCCGACCCGCAACACCCTGGACCTGGTCACCCTGCTGATCGCCACCACCGACCTGTCCCTGGCCGGGCTCACCCCGGAGAAGCGCCGTGTGATGGAGCTGTGCCGCCACGGCTCCCTCTCCCTCGCCGAGGTCGCCGGCCATCTCCGGCTGCCGGTCAGTGTGACCAAGGTGCTGATCGCCGACCTGATGGACAGCGGCCACATCGTCACCCGCGCACCGATACCGGCCGCCCGGCCGTCGGACGCCAGAATCCTCCAGGAGGTCCTTGATGGGCTCCGCGCCCGCCTCTGACGACGTCTACCTGCGGCCGACGGTGAAGACGGCGGCCAAGCTGCTCGTCGTCGGTCACTTCGCGGTCGGCAAGACCACATTCGTCGGCACGCTCTCCGAGATCCGGCCGCTGCGCACCGAGGAGGTCATGACCGAGGCCGGTGCCCTGGTCGACGACCTCGCCGGCACCCTGGACAAGACGACCACCACGGTCGCCATGGACTTCGGCCGGCTCACCCTCGACGACTCGCTGGTGCTGTATCTGTTCGGCGCCCCCGGGCAGCAGCGCTTCACCAAGCTCTGGCAGGACATGACCCGCGGCGCCCTCGGCGCGCTGGTCCTCGCCGACACCCGGCGGCTCTCCCACTCCTTCGACGTGATGGGCGTCCTGGAGGAGCTGGGCCTGCCGTACGCCGTCGCCGTCAACGACTTCGACGGCGCCCCCGTGCACGATCTGGACGAGGTGCGCGAGGCCCTCGACCTGCTGGACGAGACCCCGCTGGTGCGCTGCGACGCCCGCGATCCGGACTCCTCGACCCGGGCCCTGATCTCCCTCGTCGAGTATCTGCTGAGCCGCCAGGACGACACCGAACTGGAGCATGTGTGACCCCCGCATCGCCGTCCGCCCCGCCCCCGGGCTGCCCGGCCCACCAGCCCATGTACGGACCGGAGTTCGCCGCCGACCCGGCCGCGTTCTACCGGCGGGCCCGGGCGACCGGCCCGACCACCCCCGTCGAGCTGGCGCCCGGCGTCCGGGCCACCCTCGTCACCTCGTACGAGGCCGCGCTGCACGTCCTGCGGAGCACGGAGACGTTCTCCAAGGACCCGCGCCGCTGGAACGACCTCAACGACGGCACGGTCCCCCCGGACAGCCCCGTCGTCCCGATGATGATGTACCGGCCCAACGCCATCTTCTCCGACGGCGAGGAGCACGAGCGGCTGCGCGGCGCCATCACCGACAGCCTGGCCCGGGTCGAGCCCCACACCCTGCGCGGCTATGTCGAGCGCAGTGCGGACACCCTCATCGACCGGTTCGCGCCCACCGGCAAGGCGGACCTCCTCGGCGAGTACGCCCAGGTGCTGCCCCTGCTCGTCTTCAACCATCTCTTCGGCTGCCCGGCCGAACTGGGGCTGAGGCTGGTCGAGAGCATGTCCGACATCTTCGACGGGGTGGACGCCGAGCGGGCCAACGAACTGCTCGGCGCCACCCTCTTCGAGCTGGTCACGCTCAAGCGCGGGCAGCCGGGCCCGGACGTGACGTCGTGGCTCACCCGGCATCCGGCGGAGCTCACCGACGAGGAGATGATCCACACCCTCGTCGTGCTCATGGGCGCGGGCACCGAGCCGCAGCAGAACCTCATCGCCAACGCGCTGCGGCTGCTGCTGCACGACGACCGTTTCGCGGGTGATCTGTCCGGTGGCAGCCTGCCCGTCGAGGACGCCCTCGACGAGGTGCTGTGGACCGACCCGCCGATGGCCAACTACGCCGTGCACTACCCGAAACGGGACGTGATGTACGAGGGCGCGCTGCTGAGGGCCGGTGATCCGCTCGTCGTCTCCCTGGCCGCCGCCAACACCGACCCGGCCCTGGCGAACGATCAGCGGGCGGGCAACCGGGCCCATCTGGCGTGGAGCGCGGGCCCGCACAACTGCCCCGCGCAGAGCGAGGCCCGGCTGATCGCCTCGGTGGCGGTGGAGAAGCTCCTCGACCGGCTCCCCGACGTCGAACTCGCCGTCCCCGTAGGGGCGTTGGAGTGGCGCCCGGGTCCCTTCCACCGGGCGCTCGCCGCGCTGCCGGTGACCTTCCCGCCGGCCCCGGTGGTGGGCGCGGGCGCCGAGGCGCCGGTGTCTGCCGCACGCCGTACGGAGGGCCCGTACGGCGGCGGCGACGCCCGGCCGGCGGAGCCCACCCGCCCGAGGAGCGGATGGGCCCGGCTGCTGTCCTGGTGGCGCGGCGAGTAGCCGTCCCGGGGAGGCCCGATGGGGATGCCCGTCAGGCCTCGCGGACGGGGAGGCGGCGGTGGCCGTTGGAGATGAACGACTCCACGGTGCCCAAGCCTCCCTCCCCGGCGGCGAGTTCGAGCGACGGGAACCGCTCGAAGAGCGCCGGGAGCGCGATCCGGGCCTCCATCCGGCCGAGCGGGGCGCCCAGGCAGAAGTGGACGCCGTGCCCGAAGGCGAGGTGCTCCTTGTCGGCGCGGGTGACGTCGAAGACGTCGGCGTCCTTCCCGTGCCGCTCGGGGCTCCGCCCGGCGGCGGCGTACGCGGCGAGGATCGGCTCGCCCCGGCCGATCACCACACCCTCCGGGCCGCCGAACTCGGCGAGGTCCAGGTCCGCCACGGCGTAGCGCAGCGGCAGGCTCGCCACCGGCGCCTCGGTCCGCAGCGTCTCCTCGATCACGTCGTCCCAGCCCGCGCGGCCCTCCCGGACATGGGCGAGCTGCTCGGGGTGGGTCAGCAGGGCGTGGATGGCCTGGTCGAGGAGGTTGACGGTGGTCTCGTGCCCGGCGCTGATCATCAGGACCAGGGTGTCGATCAGCTCCTGCTCGCTGAGCCGGGTGTCGTCCTCGTCGCGGGCGGAGATCAGCCCGGAGGTGAGGTCGTCGCCGGGTGACTCCCGCTTGGCGGCGACGAGTTCGGCCAGTACGCCCTGCAACCGCCCGTAGGCGGCGGTCATCTCACCGGGGTCGGCGGAGGTGTCGAAGATCTTGTCCACCAACTCCCGCAGTTCCAGGCCCCGTTCCTCGGGCAGCCCGAACAGGTCGGTGATCACCTGGATCGGCAGCGGATAGCAGAGCTCCTCCCGCAGATCGACCGCCTCGCCGCGCCGCAGGCCCTCCTCGACCCGGTCGAGCAGCCCCTCGGTGATCTCCTCGATGCGCGGCCGGAGGGCGTTGGTGCGGCGCGAGGTGAACGCCTTGGCGACCAGGGTGCGCAGCCGTTTGTGGTCACCGCCGTACGCGGTGAACATGTTCTGCACGGCGACCCAGGTGAACAGCGGCCATTCCGGGGTGATCTCACCGGCGGCGAACCTGGGCCAGTGCTGTCGCGCGTCCTTCGACACCCGGGGGTCGGTGAGCAGTCTCTTGAGCAGATCGGGGCTGCTGACGGCCCAGGCCTCGACGGTGGGCGGCCCCGGCAGCACGACCCGGGTCGCCGGACCCGTCTCGCGGATCCGGGCGGCCTCACCGTGGATGTCATGGCCGGTCGCGTCAATCACCAAGGGGGTGGGGTTGCCCATCGGGCCCTCCTGCGTCGTAAAAGGTCCACCAACACAACGTGCGGGACCGGTCACGCTACGACCCCGTAGCGTCGCCGGGCGAGATCGCGTGGTGGGTGCTGCGTACGACGGCAACTTCCGTGCGCGTACTCGCAAGTCGGGTCGAGGGCCCACTCCTAGGATCGGGCTCACCCCCCCCATGAAATGCCGGTGAGTGCCATGACTGTCAGCAGGGCCCCGCGCTGGATGTGCTCCTACAGCCCCGAAGTTCGCACCGTGCCGGCCGGGCGCTGGTGGAACGCGGTCCGGGTGCCGGTCGCTCTCGGTGCCCTCGCCTTGGAGTCCCTCGGGGACGAGACGGGCGCCGTCATCAAGGACGGCTACGGCGGCATCATGTACTGGTTGGTCCTCCCGGGCGACGCGTCCGAATGGCGGCTGCCCGACGTCCAGGTCCTCGGCCGCGGCAGCCATGTCGCCGTCCCGCCCCTGCGCCGTACGGCGGGCCCCGGCCTCTACTGGCGCGTCCCGCTCACCCACGACACCTACTGGACGAACACGACCCGCCTCCGCACGGCCCTGACGGCCGCGATCCCCGCGCCCTGAAGGGGCGCGGGGATCGCGCGATCAACCACGAATCACCCGAGGCCGCCGAACAACCGCGACTACCCGATCTCCGCAGCGTGCTTCTCCGCCCGCTTCGCGGAGCGTGACCGCTTGACCCGGGGCTCCTGGTCCGGCAGCCAGCCGAAGGCCAGCGTGCTGCCCACCGCCCCCATCAGCAGGCCCACGATGAACCCGCCGATGTTGGACGTGAGCCAGGTGCCCAGCGAGAGCATGATCCCGAGGATGGAGTAGAACAGGCGCTGGCTGGGGTTGAAGAGGATCAGCAACCCGCACAGGACCATCAGCGAGGGCAGCAGATAGCCCGCCAGCCCCTGCATGCCGATCTTGAGGATGACCGGCAGCGGTGCCTTCATGGTCAGCAGGATCTCCGTGCCGCCCAGCACCAGCAACAGACCACCGGCGAACGGCCGGTGCCCCCTCCACTCCCGGAAGTCGCCCACTAGTCGCAGCCCTCGCTTGTGAAGCTCATGTGCAGGTCGGGGAGCTTGAAGACGGCCGCGGTGGCGGCGTAGTTGTGCTGGTACAGATCGGTGATGGTGACCGTGTCGGCCTGCTGGCCGTAGACACCGGGCATGCCCTTCTGGTCCACCTTGTCGAACGTGCTGGAGTCACGGCCGATCTCGATGTTGTTGAACGAGGCGTCGCCCGAGATGTCGTCGGAGTCGATCGCCAGGTTCTTCACGCTCACCGGCGTGCCCTTGTCGCCGGCGCTGAGGACCAGCTGGATGCCGCCGAGGTCGACGCTCTGGCAGAGGTTCGTCAGCTTGCCGTTCTTCACGACCGAGGTGACGACCAGCACCTGACCACCGGTGTCGCCCTCGTTCGGGCTGTTCTCGATCATGTGGTCGAGCGAGCCGTACTGGGCGAAGCCCTCACCTTCGAGCTTGTCGGCGGTGACCACGAACGGCATGCCGGAGATGGCGAACTGGACGCCGAGAGCGCCCTGCGCGGTGAGGATCATCAGACCGGCGGCGACCGCCGTGGCCGGCACCGCCATCACGGCGGCGCGCTTCAGGCGGACCCGCCCGCGTCTTCCGGACGCCGCGGGACCCTCGGGTCTTTCGTTGGTGGACGCCGTGGCGTCCGAGGACGAGGCCATGTGTGCTCCCTGGACTTCCAAGTTATTGCAGATGAAGCTTCGACGGCCCGTTGTCCTGGCGCGGACAGCGGTCGCGGCGCACGCCTCGGCGCACCTCCCGTGGGTGCAAGGGCTTACTTGCTACGCCGCAGTAGCCATTCGCGAAGTTACCGGTGGTTACTTTCAAGGGTCAAGGCGCTTGTGGCAAAAGGATGTTGGTTGTGCGCCCTCTGTGAAAGGTGAACATCTCTCACCTTTGGTTTTGTCGTCCGGAGCCGCTGATTTCGGCCATCCCGCGCAGGGGCTCCGATCATCAACTTCCCTACAACGCCTTGACGTTGACTCTTTCGCAGGTCTACAACTCTCCCGGGTTTCACCCTCGGATCCGTGGCGCCGGATCCGACGCGCAGCGCATGCCACCGTCCCGAACACCCCGTCGCAGACGAGGGTGTGGGTGGCGCAACCCGAACGCGCTGCGCGGCCCAGCACAGCACCACCCCTCGCCGCGGTGCCGGGCACGGTCGCCTTCCCCTCCACTGGGCCGTGTCCGGTCCCCGGCTGTCTGTCGCTGTCGATCCGTCACGTACGGAGAAGGCGTGTCACGGATCGGCAGCGACCGTACGGCGCCGTGCGACATCGCCGCGTTCCCCCGCGCGAACGGTGTCCACTCGCGCGCAACCACCGCAGCCCACGCTTGGCGCGGGCTGTCACCCGCACCTTCCGAGGGTCGTCACCGGCCCTCACTTCATGAGAAGAGGCACCCCCATGCGTACGCGATCCCTCCTTGCCCTCGCCGCAGGCACCGCCGCCCTGATGGTGTCGGCCATCAGCCCCGCCTCCGCCGCCGACACCGTGCTCACCACCGGCGGCCTCGCCGGTGACGCGGTCGCCGTCGGCGACGTCCTCAGTGCCTCGCTGGCGTCCGGCACCGCCGGCACGTTCCGCTCCAGCGCGACCGGCACGAGCGGTATCTCCTGTGCCGCGTCGACCTTCACCGCGACCGTCACCGACAACCCGGCCGCGCCCGGCACGGCCACCGAGTCCGTGGACGCCCACACCTTCGGCAGCTGCACCAGCAACGTCCTCGGTGTCCTCGGCGTCAACAGCATCACCGTCAACAACCTGCCCTACACCACGGCCGTCACCTCGGGCGGTGCCCTCACGGTCACCCCGGCGGCGGACTCGGTCATCCAGACCACCGTCGTGCTGCGCACTCTGCTGGGCACCATCAACTGCGTCTACCAGGCGCCGAGCATCACCGGCACGTCCGACAACACCGACAACAGCATCAACTTCACCGCCCAGCCGTTCACCAGGACCTCGGGCTCGTCCCTGTGCTTCGCCACCGGTTACTTCACGGCGAAGTACGCGCCCGTCTTGGACACCGCCCAGGGCGGGGCGACGGTCTACACCAACTGACCTCAACTCCCCGCAGAAAGCGGTCGGTTACCGGTCCGGCGGCCGGTAACCGACCTCGGGCAGTGAAGCGGCGGTCGACGCGATCAACTGCCGTGACGGGAGCGGCGTCCCCGGCCGCGCAGGTACAGGGCGGCGCCCGCGGCGAGCACCAGCGCCGTGGCGCCGCCCGCCACCAGCGGTACGGAGACGCCGCTTTCGTCGGTCGTGGAGGCGACGGGGCTGCCGGGGTCGGCGGTCCGGGCGGCGTCGCCGGTGGAGTCCTCGGTGTCGGCCGGCGGTGCCTCCGTGGACGCCGTCGGCGTGGCGGACTCCGACTTCTCCGCGGCCGGCTTCCCGGCCGCGCTCTCCTCGTCCCCGGCGGGCGTCCTCGCCGAACTCCCCGTATCCGTCCCGGGATTGGCCCTCTTCGCCTTCGGGAACGCCACGTCCGAGCAGGAGTAGTACGTGTCGACCGTGCTCGTGTTCTGCCAGATCGTGTACAGCACATGGTGCCCGGCCCGGTCCGCCGGCAGCTTCGCCGAGAACTCGTAGGAACCGTTCCGCAGTGGCGGGTCGGTGATCGAGGCGAACGGCTTCTCGGGCAGATCGGACCACTTCAGCGGCTCGGTCGGGTCGTAACCCGGCTTCGTCAGGAACAGCTTGAAGGTACCGGTGTGCGGGATCGTCGACCGGTACGTCAGATCCAGCGTGCTGCCGGGGGAGAGGCGGGTCGAGGGCCAGTCGGCGCGGGCCAGGTCCAGCCCCTTGTAGGGCGCGAGCCCGCCGCTGCACAGCTGACCGTCCGGGACGACCTCCCGGTCCCGCCCGTTCACCCCGGCGATCCGCATGTTGTCCCACGCGGTGAAGGGCCCGCCGTTCGCGGCGATCGCCGCCCGGCACGCCGCCGACCCCTGACTCCCGCCCTCCGGCGAGCACGCCGACACCCGGCTCACCGGATCCGTCGGCGCACCGTGCGCCCAGGCCGGGCCGACGGCCCCGGCGGTGAGCAGCAGCGGGGCCACGACGGCCGCGGCGGCGGTCGTGACCCCGGCACGGCGGCCGGGGGTGCGACGGCGGCCGACGCGGCAGCCGTCGGTGCGGCGGGCGGACAAGCGGTACATCCGGTACGTCCGATCCATGGGGGGCGAGGCTTCACAGGGGTCCACCGTGTCGTACGGGACCCATGGGCGCGGTGTTCAACGGCGTGGCCGAGGGCCTGTCGTTCGGATCACGCCTGGGGCGCGGGGCTTGGCACGCGCTCCCCCACTGCCTCAAGGGCGTGGGGGACCCCCAGCCGCGTTGTCGTCACTCGCCGACTCCCCCCACTCTCGACTTCGCGCGAGCGGGAGGTACCCCCATCGCGTCGACGCCCTCCTCCGCCTCGCAGCCGCACGCACCAAGCCCGCTCACCGGCGGTCACCAGGCACCGTGACCCGAAGCCGGCGCGATCCGAACGACAGGCCCTTGTTCGACCGGTCGGATCCGGCCACGCGCGGCGCGGCGGTGAATCCTCGGCAAACCCGGCGAAGCGGTGCATCCGGGCCCGACTGTCGGGCGGCATAGGGGAGTTCCCAGGGGGTCGAGGGTTTTCCCCGTATCCCCATGACCTGGGCCTTGCCTAGTGTCATCGCACAGCCGAACCACAGGTAACCCCTGGTGGAACGGCACGCGCCTGGCCGGCCTTCGCGCCAACCCTTTCTGGACCCCCCGCCGCTTCGATGAAGAAGCGTTTCACTGCCGCTCCTCCCCTGACATGAGCAGGCCACGAAAGGCGAAGCCCTTGCGTACCTCCCCCTCTCGTACCGCCGGACGGAAGCTCATATCCGTCGCCGCGGTCTCCGTCGCCCTGGTGGCCGGCATGACCACCTCGGTCGCCGTCGCGCAGAGCCCGACCGCCAAGGCCGATGCCGCGCCGGCCGTCGCCGGTGCCACCGAGGCCGCGCCCGGCGCCGTCGCCGAGCGCCTGATCGTCGGCTACAAGTCCGGTGCCGCCGAGGCCACTTCGAACAAGGCCGCCGACGCGGACGCCGCCGCCAAGGGCAAGGAGGCCGGCGAGAGCCTCGACTTCCAGCGCCGCCTCGGCAGCGGAGCCGCCCTCGTCGACCTGGGCGAGGACGTCACCAAGACGGACGTCGCCGACGTCATCTCCGAGTACCAGGCCGACCCGCAGGTCGCCTATGTCGTCCCGGACCGCCTGAACAAGGCGCAGGCCACCCCGAACGACACCGAGTACACCAAGCAGTGGGACCTCTACGAGTCCACCGCCGGCATGAACCTGCCGGGCGCCTGGGACAAGGTCACCGGCACCGGAGTGACGGTCGCCGTCATCGACACCGGTTACGTCGCCCACTCCGACCTCGCCGCGAACATCGTCGGCGGCTACGACTTCATCGTCGACACCGCCGTCTCCAACGACGGCAACGGCCGTGACAGCAACCCGGCCGACCCGGGCGACTCGACCGCCGCCAACGAGTGCGCCGCGGGCGACCCGGCCAGCACCTCCTCCTGGCACGGCACCCACGTGGCCGGCACCATCGCCGCCGTCACCAACAACAGCAAGGGTGTCGCCGGTATCGCCTACGGCGCCAAGGTCTCCCCGCTGCGGGTCCTCGGCAAGTGCGGCGGCTACGACTCCGACATCATCGACGCCATCACCTGGGCCTCCGGCGGCACCGTCTCCGGCGTGCCCGCCAACACCAATGTCGCCAAGGTCATCAACATGAGCCTCGGTGGCAGCGGCGCCTGCACCACCGCGACCCAGAGCGCGATCAACGCCGCCGTGAACCGCGGCACCACGGTCGTCGTCGCGGCGGGCAACAGCAACGCCAACGCGGCCAACTACTCGCCCGCCAGCTGCGCCAACGTGATCTCGGTCGCGGCCACCAACCGCGCCGGCTCCCGCTCGTACTACTCCAACTTCGGCTCGGTCGTCGACATCGCGGCGCCCGGCGGCGAGACCCGGACCGCGGAGTCCGGCGGCATCCTGTCCACGCTGAACAGCGGCACCGCCGGTCCGAGCAGCGAGTCGTACGACTACTACCAGGGCACCAGCATGGCCGCCCCGCACATCGCGGGCCTCGCCGCGCTGCTGAAGTCGGCGAGCTCCTCGCTGACCCCGGCCCAGATCGAGTCCGCGATCAAGACCAACTCGCGTGCTCTGCCGGGTACCTGCTCGGGCGGTTGCGGCGCCGGCCTCGCCGACGCGGCCAAGACGGTGCAGGCGGTGACCGGTGGCGGTTCCACGGGGGGCACCACCTTCACCAACACCACGGCCGTCTCCATCCCGGACAACGGCGCGGCGATCGAGTCCTCGATCGCCGTCACCGGCCGCACCGGCAACGCGCCCTCGACCCTCCAGGTCGGCGTGGACATCACCCACACCTACCGCGGTGACCTGGTCCTGACCCTGGTGGCCCCGGACGGCTCGACCTACCCGCTCAAGGCCTCCAGCTCCGACTCCGCGGACAACCTGGTCACCACCTACTCGGTGAACGCCTCCAGCGAGGTCGCCAACGGCACCTGGAAGCTGCGGGTCCAGGACGTCGCGGCCACGGACACCGGCACGCTCAACAACTGGAAGCTCACCTTCTGAGGCCCGGGCCGAGAGGCCTGACCCCGGTTGTTCAGTCCGACTGAAGAGTCCGGCTGAACAACCGGACCGATGGACCGCCACCCCCCACTGCCGGCGGCCGACCGATGCGAGCGGGCACCGGTCGGCCGCCGGCGCATCCATGGCACGTAGGAACGACCGCGTCGGCGGGCGTTAGCGTATGCGCATGGCGACAGAGAAGTACGAGGGATCCGGCCCGGCTCCGGTCCAGGTGGTCTGCCCCCGCTGCGGGGCCTCGGGCCCGGCGGTGCGTACGGTCCCGGATGCCTGTGCCGCCCCCGACTCCCCGGGGTCCGGCCTCTCCGACCGGCTGGCGAAGGCACCGGGCGCGGAGTCCAGGTTCGACAGCGTGATGCACTTCCTGGAGGGCATGGTCCTGGCCGGTGTCTGCGCGGGCCTCGCCCAGCACGGCGTCCAGGACGACAAACCCCTCTTCACGATCGGCGGTTCGGTCCTCGCCGTCCTCCTCTTCTTCGGCACCCTCTGGGTGATCCGCGGCGAGGCCCGCGAACGCGCCACCGTCAGGGCGGGCCGGCCCCGCGCCGAAGCCGTGTGGAACCCCGCCCACCACTGCGCCTCCTGCGACTCGGTGTTCTACCCGAGCGGCAGCCCCTGGCCGGGCCCGCTGACGACGGACCAGTTCAGGAAGTACGTGTGGACCGAGGCCGGCTTCCACGAGCAACTCGACGACAAGCTCAAGCAGGTGGAACTCCCGCCCCGCACGCCCACCGCCCCCGGAGGCGCACCCGGCCCCACCGCCCCCGGAGGCGCACCCGGCCCCGCCGCCCCCGGAGGAGCCCACGGCCATGCCTGACACGCCCGCTCCCACCCCGGCCCCGGTCATCCGCAGCGACGACCCCGCCTCCTTCCCGCACAGCGTCCTCGCCGAACGGCACCCCGCCCTCATCCGCAAGGTGCGGGACGCCACCCCCTACGGCCCCGAACAGCGCCGCGCCCTGGACGAGTTGCTGCGCAACGGCACCGAGAGCGTGCTCGACCCGCCGGCCGACGACGACTGGTGGGACACCTGGAACGTACGCCGCTACACCGGCCGTTCCTGGTACTCGCTCCCCTTCCTCGCCGCCGAGAGCTGCTTCTACCGCCAACTCCTGCGCGCCGTCGGCTACTTCGGCCCCGGCCCGTTCCAAGGCGTGGACCCGTTCCGCCCCTTCAAACTCGCCGAACTGGACACCCCCGAGGCCGCCGCCGAACTCACCGCCCTCGGCCCCCTGTCGGAACGGCCCCTCCCCGAGCAGCTCAGGGCCCTCCTCCACGGCTCCCTCTGGGGCAACCGGGCCGACCTCGGCTTCCGCCTCCAGACCACCGGGGCCGGGGACAGCGACACCGCCGGGTCGTCCCAACTGGTCGCGGACGACACCGAGTCGCTGCTGTCCCTCCTGACGGGGCGGTCCCTCCCGACCGGCGCGCCCACCGCCGCCTCCGCCGGGGACCGCACCCTCTGCCTGGTCGCCGACAACGCGGGCCGCGAACTGATCCCCGATCTCCTCCTCGTCGACCACCTCCTCACCCACGGCCACTTCGACCGTGCCGTCCTGCACCTGAAGCCGTACCCGTACTTCGTCTCGGACGCCACCACCGCCGACACCCTCGACGCGGTGCACCACCTGGTGACCGCGAAGACCGACGCCGGAACCCGCCTCCACACCGCGCTCACCGAGGGCCGACTGACCCTCCGCACCCACCCCTTCTCCTGCGCGCCCCTGCCGTACGCGGACATGCCCGCCGACCTGCGCGCGGACTTCGCCTCGGCCGACCTGACCGTCATGAAGGGCGACCTCAACTACCGCCGCCTGGTCGGCGACCGACTCTGGCCCCCCACCACCCCCTTCACCGAGGTCACCTCCTACTTCCCGGGCCCGGTCGCGGCCCTGCGCACCCTCAAGTCCGACGTCATCACCGGCCTGACCCCGCGGACGGAGTCAGCCCTGGTGACGGCGGAGGGCCAGACATGGCGTACGAGCGGGACGAGGGCCCTGATCCAGGTCAAGGTCTGACGGAGGAACGGAGGAACCGGGGCCTGCCGGAGTTCGTGACCCCGCGCTCCCGGGTGGGCAGCGCGGTACGCACCCCCACCGGGGACGCGGGGAACCACACGAACGGGGTCCAGGACAGCGCCCCGCATCCTTGAAACGCCCGCCATCCTTGAGACGCCTTGGATCCTTGAGACGCCCCGGATTCACGCGAAACGCCCGGGATTCACGCGATGGTGTGATCATGTGCCCCCATCCGGATGCCCACCGGAGGCCACGGGTAGGGCCCGGCCATGACGCAGCCGTTCGCACTCCCGCACTTCTACCTGCCGTACCCCGCGCGGCTGAACCCCCACCTCGAAGAGGCCCGTGCCCACTCCTCCGCGTGGGCACGGGAGATGGGCATGCTGGAGGGCTCCGGCGTATGGGACCGGGCGGACCTGGACGCGCACGACTACGGCCTGCTGTGCGCCTACACCCACCCCGACTGCGACGGCCCGGCCCTCTCCCTCATCACCGACTGGTACGTGTGGGTGTTCTTCTTCGACGACCACTTCCTGGAACTCTTCAAGCGCTCCCAGGACCGCCCCGGCGGCAAGGCCCACCTCGACCGGCTCCCGCTCTTCATGCCCCTGGACCTCGCGACCCCCGTCCCCGAGCCGGAGAACCCGGTGGAGGCGGGCCTCGCCGACCTCTGGGCGCGCACGGTCCCGGCGATGTCGATGGACTGGCGCCGCCGCTTCGCCGTGGCCACCGAGCATCTGCTCAACGAGTCGCTGTGGGAGCTGTCCAACATCAACGAGGGCCGGATCGCCAACCCGGTCGAGTACATCGAGATGCGCCGCAAGGTCGGCGGCGCACCCTGGTCGGCCGGCCTCGTCGAGTACGCGACCGCCGAAGTCCCGGCGTCCGTCGCGGAGTCGAGGCCCCTGCGCGTCCTGATGGAGACGTTCTCCGACGCCGTCCATCTGCGCAACGACCTGTTCTCGTACCAGCGGGAGGTCGAGGAGGAGGGCGAGAACAGCAACGGCGTGCTCGTCCTGGAGACCTTCTTCGGCTGCGGCACCCAGCAGGCCGCCGAGACCGTCAACGACATCCTCACCTCCCGGCTGCACCAGTTCGAGAACACCGCGCTCACCGAAGTCCCCGGGCTCGCCCTGGAGAAGGGCCTCACCCCCGGCGAGGTCGCCGCCGTCGCCGCGTACACCAAGGGCCTCCAGGACTGGCAGTCCGGCGGCCACGAATGGCACATGCGGTCCAGCCGGTACATGAACGAGGGCGCCGCCTCCGCGCGCGGCCCGCTCGATCTCGGCGGAGCGGTCCTCTCCGGCCCCGCACTGATCGCCCAGGCCGGTTTCGGCACCTCCGGCACGGACGTCGGGGCGCTGCTCGCGACCGCCGCCCAGGAACGGCTGCGCGCCCACACCCATGTGCCGTACCAGAAGGTAGGTCCGTCCCGACTCCCCGATTTCTACCTGCCGTTCGAGGTGGAGCTGTGCCCGCACCTGGACGGCGCCCGCCCCCGGCTCACCGCCTGGATGCACGAGATGGGCATGCTGGGCGAGGGCGTCTGGGACGAGGAGCGGCTCGCCGCCGCCGACCTCCCGCTCTGCGCGGCCGGCCTCGACCCGGACGCCACGGCCGAGGAACTCGACCTCAGCTCCGGCTGGCTGGCCTGGGGCACCTACGGCGACGACTACTACCCCCTCGTCTTCGGCCACCGCCGCGACCTCGTCGCCGCCCGACTGACCACGGCCCGGCTCTCCGACTGCATGCCCGTCGACGGGGAGCCGGTCCCCGTCCCGGCCAACGGCATGGAACGGGGCCTCGTCGACCTCTGGGCACGGACGACGGCGCGGATGACCCCCGACGAGCGGCGCGGGCTGAAGGCGTCCGTCGACAAGATGACCGAGAGCTGGGTGTGGGAGCTGTTCAACCAGATCCAGAACCGGGTCCCCGACCCGGTCGACTATCTGGAGATGCGGCGCGCCACCTTCGGCTCCGACATGACCCTCAGCCTGTGCCGGATGGGCCACGGCCCGCAGATCCCGCCCGAGGTCTACCGCAGCGGCCCCGTCCGCTCCCTGGAGAACGCGGCGATCGACTACGGCTGCCTCATCAACGACGTCTTCTCGTACCAGAAGGAGATCGAGTACGAGGGCGAGGTGCACAACGCGATCCTGGTCGTGCAGAACTTCTTCGGCTGCGACTACCCGACCGCGCTCGGTGTGATCCACGACCTCATGACCCAGCGGATGCGGCAGTTCGAGCATGTCGTCGCCCATGAACTCCCGGTCGTCTACGACGACTTCGCGCTCTCGCGGGAGGCGCGCACCATCATGGACGGCTATGTGGACGACCTGCGGAACTGGCTGGCCGGCATCCTCAACTGGCACCGGCGGGTGGACCGTTACAAGCCCGAGTTCCTGGCCCGCCGCGCCCACGGCTTCGTCCCGGACCGGCCCCCGGCGCTGCCGTTCGCCCCGGCGCGCACCGGCTGAGCCGTCGGCGACCGGTTCACACCGCCCGCCCCGCCACCACCCGGGCCGCGTGCTCGACCGCGGCTCGGGCGAAGGCCCGTACGACCGGATGCGGACGGCTGCCGTCGCCGGCCAGCTCCGGCTGGAAGAGCGTCGCCAGGAAGAAGGGGTGACCGGGGAGTTCGGCGATCCGTACGTGCCCGTCCTCGTCGTGTCCGGAGAACCGCAGCCCGTGCGCGCGCAGGGTGTCGAGGTGCCGGGTCGGGCCGTACGCGCAGAAGTACCGCTCGACCGACCGCTCGGCGTTCATCACGGACTGGGCGAGCGAGCCGGGCTCGACGGCGACCGTCGCCTCGTGCCCGACCAGGGAACAGGCGAGCGGTTCGATGAGGAAGTCCCCGGCGCCGGGGTCGTTCTCGGCGTGCGCGACCCGGGTGAGCCCGCACACGCTCCGGGCGTACTCCAGCAGGGCGTGCTGGAAGCCGCCGCAGGTGCCCAGGAACGGGATGCCCTCCTCCCGCGCGGTTCGGATCGCGGAGAGCACCCCGGCCTCGCTGCGGTAGGGGCTGCCCGGTACCACCCACACCGCGTCGAAGCCCCGTACGGCCTCCGCGTCGGCGGCGGCGTCCTCGGAGGGGATCCAGTACGCGTCGAGGACGAGCCGGTCCCGTCCGGCGAGGGCGTCGAGGAGCAGCGGGATCCGGCTGTGCGAGACCACGTCCGGGGAACGGTCGCCGACGAGGGCGAGCCGGGCGGCAGGGGACGCGGGGGAGGAGGCGGGCGGAGCCGCGTGGTTGGTCATGTCCGTCATCCTGGGCGTCACCCCGAGTTCACGTCCAACGATGATTTCCGCACTCCCGATAAGCACCGCTGATGACCTGCTGACGACAGGTACGCGATCCTGTCCGCCATGGATCCGCATCTGCTGCGTACGTATGTCAGCGTGGCCCGGCTCGCCTCCTTCTCCGAGGCCGCGCGGGAGCTGGGCTACACCCAGTCCGCGGTGTCCCAGCACATCGCCGCGCTGGAACAGGACCTGGGCGCCCCGCTGCTGACCCGGCGCCCCGTCGTCCCCACCGCCGCGGGCGAGCGGCTCCTCGAACACGCCGGACCCCTGCTGCTGCGCCTGGAGGCGGCCCGCGCCGATGTCGTACGGATGGCGGCGGCACCCGCGCATGGACTGACGCTCGCGGCGACCCCGACGGCACTCGGCCCCCGTACGCTCGCCGCGCTGCCCGCCGCCGGGGTGACCCTGCGGACCCTCGCCCGCGACGAGATCCCGGCGGCCGTCGCCACGGGCGCCGCCGATCTGGGCCTGGTCGACGGACTCGCCGCCCCCAGCGACCCCCTCCGGCTCCCCGACGTGGCACCCCTGACCACCCGGGGCGTCGGCGAGGAACCCGTCTGCGTCCTCCTTCCCGCCGGCCACCCGCTGGCCCGCCGCCCCGGACTCCGCCTCGCCGATCTCGTCGACGCGCGCTGGCTCGACGCCCCCGGCGCGGGCCTCCCGCTGGACCGGCTCCGCACCGCGAGCGGCACCGGCGGCGTCCGCACCGCCCTCCGCTACGAGGGCACCGACCTGCGGACGCTCACCACCCTCGCCGCCGCCGGACACGGCCTGACCGTCCTGCCCCACGGCTTCGCCGCCGACGTGCCCGGCGCGGTCGCCGTCCCCCTCGTCGCACCACGGCTGGTGCACCGCACCGAGCTGGTGTACGGCGGCAAGCCCGGGGGAGCGGCCGGGGCCCTGGTGCGGGAGCTGACCGGGCCGGGGGCGACGGAGGGCCCGAGGTGACGGGGTGTCAGTCTCACTCTTTCGTGGCTCGTCGTGCGGTGGCGCCCCGGGTAGGTCTGCGGCCGGAGGTGGCGACATCATGGAACAGACCGCGTTGAGGCCCAAGCCCATGCCGGGCCGGGAGACCGGTGCCGACCGTCCGTCCGGCACCGCCCGGCGCCCGCACGCCGCGCCCCGCCGGGCCCGGCAACGGCTGATCACCCTGCTGTTCGCCCTGGTCACCTGCGCGGCCCTGGTCCTGTCGGGCGTCGGACTCGGCACGATGGGCGCCACGGTGATCGGGATGAGCAGGCTCGCGGAGCTGCGGGAGCGGGGGAGCGCGCCGGACGCACCGGGCGCTTCCGCCCGGCCGGACGGCGTTCCCAAGTCGACTTCGGGGAAGGGGAGTTCGGTTCCGGCGCCCACCGGCGCGGCTGCCGGCGCGCCCACCCGCCCCACCCTCGGCGTCGAAGTCGTCGACGCCCCGGGCGGGGCCCGGGGCACCGGAGACTCCCGAGGCGCGGCGGGCGCGGGTGCCCGTGTCGTCGGTGTCCATGTCCCAGGGCCCGGCTACAGCGCGGGCCTCGTCCGGGGGGACACCGTCCTCGCCCTGGACGGCACCCGGACCGGATCGGCGGCCGAGCTCGCGCGGGCCGTCACCACCGTCCGCCCCGGCACGGCGGTGAGACTCCTCGTGCGGCACACGAACGGCACCCGTCGCCATCTGGTCGCCGTACCGGGAGTGGTCACCTGAGACCCCTCGGCCGAACCCCTACACGACGACCCGGAAGTGGCTGGTCAGCCGCCCCTCGTCGTCCAGTACGTGGAACGCCAGTCCGGGCGGCGCCTCCCGGTCCGCGACCCGCTCGCCCTCCCAGGGCAGCCGCAGCGTCCAGGCGACCCCGGGGCCGACGACCAGCGGACGCCCGGCGAACGTGGTCGCGGCGGGGGTGTGGGCGTGCCCGGTGACGATCCCCGCGATCTCCGGCCGGCGCTCCAGCAGCCGGGCGAGCTTCGACGGCTGACCGAGCCGGTAGCCGTCCGGCAGCGGGTGGTGCAGGGCCACCGGCGGGTGGTGGAAGGCGAGCAGTACCGGCCGGTCGCCGTCGAGACCGTCGAGGGTCTCCTCGATCCAGGCGTACGTCTGCGCGTCCAACTCGCCCTCGTCCCGGCCCGGAACACTGGAGTCGCACATCAGTACGGCCGCGTCCGTGAAGACATGGGCGCTGTTGACCGGCCCGTCGGCGGGCGGCTCCCCGAGCAGCGCCTTGCGACAGGGCGCCCGGCTGTCGTGGTTGCCCGGACAGGTGAGCACCGGGAAGGGCGCCCCGCCCTCCCGCGGCCCCAGCAGACGCGCCGCCTCCTCGTACTCGGCCTCCGTGCCGTGGTCGGCGATGTCCCCGGTCACCAGCAGCGCGTCCACCCGCCCCGGCAGCCCCCACAGCGCGTCCCGCACCCGCTCCGCCCGCCGGGTCGCCCGGTCGCTCCCGTCCAGACGCAGATCACTGATGTGCGCGAGTACGAGCATCGTCGTACGCCTCCCTCGGGGGTCGTGCCTTAATGGAACACATGAATCCAAGCATTAGTTCTAATGGGTGGGCAACCCGTGAGCGTTAGCCGGGTGCGAGGGGGCGCGCCGGAGAGCCCACGACGCCACTTGCCAATCGGCTCGCGTGCGCCGCGGCGGAGGGGCAGGATGCTGCCCGTAGCACCAGGGAACTCCGAGCAGACGGAGGCATGGATGACCGGCACGCCCAGCGACGGGCCCGCGCCCGCCCCGACCGAGGCCCCGCCCGCGCCGTTCACCGCCGACGACCACCGGGCGCGGATGCGGCGCGCGGCACGGGCCGCCGCGGACGCCGGGCTCGACGGGCTGCTGGTGGCACCCGGCCCCGACCTGGTGTGGCTGACGGGACACCGCCCGCCGGAGACCGAGCGGCTGACCATGCTGGTGCTCCGCGACGGCCGGGACCCCGTACTGGTGGTCCCCACCCTGGAGGCCCCGGACGCCGTCGGCGCGCCCGGCGGCCCCGCGCTCACCCTCCTCGACTGGACCGACGGCAAGGACCCGTACGACGCGGCCGTCTCCGTCCTCGGCCCGCGCGGCCGTTTCGGCGTCAGCGACAACACCTGGGCGCTGCACCTGCTCGGCCTGCGACGGCGGCTGCCGGGGACGGAGTACGTCGCGCTCACCGAGGCGCTGCCCATGCTGCGGGCGGTGAAGGACGCGGCCGAGCTGGAGCGGATGGCGGCGGCGGGCGCGGCGGCCGACCGGGCCTACGAGGAGATCCGCCAGGTGGCGTTCGCGGGGCGCCGGGAGACCGAGGTCGCCGCCGATCTCGCCGATCTGCTGCGGCAATTCGGGCACTCCCAGGTCGACTTCACCATCGTCGCCTCGGGCCCGAACGGCGCCAACCCGCACCACGAGGCCGGTGACCGGGTCATCGGGCACGGCGACATGGTCGTCCTCGACTTCGGCGGCCTCAAGGACGGCTACGGCTCCGACACCTCCCGCACGGTCCACGTCGGCGAACCGGCCGCCGAGGAGCGCGCGGTGCACGACCTCGTACGGGCCGCCCAGGAGGCCGGGTTCCGCGCGGTACGGCCGGGCGCGGCCTGCCAGGACGTCGACCGGGCCGCCCGCGCGGTCATCACCGAGGCCGGGTACGGCGACCGTTTCATCCACCGCACCGGGCACGGCATCGGCGTCACCACCCATGAACCGCCGTACATGATCGAGGGGGAGGAGCGGCCCCTCGTGCCCGGTATGTGCTTCTCGGTCGAACCCGGTGTCTATCTGCCGGGCCGTTTCGGCGTACGGATCGAGGACATCGTGACGGTGACGCAGGACGGCGGCCGACGCCTCAACAACACGCCGCGCGAACTGGCGGTGGTCGAGTGACCGACCGCGTGCTTCCGCTCCCCTGACCCCCCGGACGACGGCGCGACCATGACCCAGGCACCGACACCCACCGCGGACAGCGTCCGCCGGCTGGTCCGTTCCCTGCTCAAGAACGGGGAGGGCCGGCGCGGCGGCACGGGCGGCGACGGCCCCGAGGTGCGGCCCGTCGCCGGGGACGACACGGGCGGCACCTGGTGGGTCGGCACCCGGCATGTGCTGCGTCTGGCGACCGACCGGAACGCCGTCGGGCGGCAGCGGCGCGAGCTGCGGCTGCGGGACCTGGTCCGTCCGCACGTCGGTGTCGCCGTGCCGGTGAGCGTCGCGCACGGCGAGTGGTCCGGCGGCCTCACCTACACCCTCGACACACGGCTGCCGGGCGGTACGGCGGAGGACCACGACGTGTCCGCGGTCGGCGAGGCCGATCTGGCGGCGCTGCTCACGGGGTTGCGCGAGGTGCCGCTGCGGCAGGCCGAGGCGCTCGGGGTGCCACGGCTCGCCCCGCGCTCGCCGGAGGCGCTGCGGGCGGCGGCCGGGCGGGCGGCGCGGCTGCTCGCCGAGGCCGACGAGTTCGACGCGGCGCGGCTCGGGCAGCTGACGTCCGCGAGTGCGGCGCAGCTCACCGCGCCGGGGGTGGTGCTGGTCCACCACGGGCTGACCGGCGGCCGGCTCGTGGTCAGCGCCGACGGCCGGGTGCGGGGGGTTCTCGACTGGACCGACGCGGCGATCGGTGACCCCGCCGAGGACATCGCGGGCCTCGCCACGGCCGTGGGCTCCCCGGCCGCCGTCCGTGCGGCGACCCTCGCGGGGTACGGCGCCCGCCCCTGTCTGCGCGGCCTCTGGCTGGCCCGCTGCGACACGGTCGTCGACCTCGCGGAGGGCGTCCGGGGGCGCGCTCCCGCCCCTCTCCCCACCCTCCGCCACCGCTTGCGCCGCACCTGGGAGCCGATCCTGCTGGAGAGGGTGACGGATCTGCGGGGCGAGGACTGAGGGGCGGGTCCCGCTGTCGTCGCCGCCAGTCTCAGCTGCGCCCACCCGTGCCGCCGGGGCGGCCCGGGTGGGCGCGGGCGGCACCCTGTCAGCGCCGGTAAGCGCCTCCCACGCCCCCTGTCGCCGGGCGCCCGTTCACGCCACCGTCAGCACCACGCAGGACTCCCCGCCCAGTGCCAGCACCCCGTCCGCGCCCGGCGCCTCCACCGGATCCCAGGACGCCAGAACCCTCGCGTGCGGCACGCCGACGGGGATCGTGGCCGTCTCCTTGCCCAGGTTCACCGCCACGCGGACATCACCCCGGCGGAAGCCGAACCACCCCGCCTCCTCGTCGTACGCGACCTTGACGTCGGAGAGGTCGGGGTCGGAGAGGTCGGGGAAGGCGCGGCGGAGGGCGATGAGGGCGCGGTACCAGGCCAGCATCCGGGCGTGCGGCTCACGCGCCGGCTCGGCCCAGTCGAGACAGGACCGGTCACGGGTCGCCGGGTCCTGCGGATCGGGTACGTCCTCCTCGGCCCACCCGTGCGCCGCGAACTCCCGCCGCCGCCCCCGCCGTACCGCCTCCGCCAGCTCCGGATCGGTGTGGTCGGTGAAGAACTGCCAGGGCGTGGACGCGGCCCACTCCTCGCCCATGAAGAGCATCGGCGTGAACGGCCCGGCGAGCGTCAGTGTGGCCGCGCAGGCCAGCAGCCCGGGGGAGAGGGTCGCGGCGAGCCGGTCGCCCTGCGCGCGGTTGCCGATCTGGTCGTGGGTCTGGGTGTAGCCCAGCAGCCGGTGCGCGGAGACGCTCGTACGGTCCAGGGGCCTGCCGTGGCGGCGCTCCCGGAACGACGAGTAGGAGCCGTCGTGGAAGTAGCCGCCCGTCAGCGTCTTCGCCAGACCCGCGAGACCGGCCCGCGCGAAGTCCTCGTAGTAGCCCTGGGACTCACCGGTCAGGGTGGTGTGCAGGGTGTGGTGGAAGTCGTCGTTCCACTGGGCGTGCAGTCCGAGGCCGCCCCGCTCGCGCGGGGTGATCAGCCGCGGGTCGTTGAGGTCCGACTCGGCGATCAGGAACAGCGGCCGGTCGACCTCCTCGGCGAGCGTGTCGACCGCCGCCGACAGCTCCTCCAGGAAGTGCAGCGCGCGGGTGTCCTTCAGCGCGTGCACCGCGTCCAGCCGCAACCCGTCGAGGCGGTAGTCCCGCAGCCAGGCGAGCGCGCTGTCCAGGAAGTACGTCCGCACCTCGTCCGAGCCGGGCGCGTCCAGATTGACCGCCGCGCCCCACGGCGTGTGGTGCCGCTCGGTGAAGTACGGGCCGAACACGGGCAGGTGGTTGCCGGACGGCCCCAGATGGTTGTGCACCACGTCGAGCACGACCCCGAGGCCCAGCCCGTGTGCCGCGTCCACGAACCGCTTCAGCGCCTCGGGCCCGCCGTACGGCTCGTGCACGGCCCACAGGGAGACGCCCTCGTAACCCCAGCCGTGCGTCCCCGGGAACGGGCACAGCGGCATCAACTCCACATGGGTGACGCCCAGTTCGACGAGATGTCCGAGGCGTTCGGCCGCCGCGTCCAGGGTGCCCTCGGGGGTGTACGTGCCGATGTGCAGCTCGTACAGCACCGCGCCCGGCAGCCCGCGCCCCGCCCACTCCGCCCGCCAGTCGTAGCGACCGTGGTCGACCACCGCGCTCAGCCCGTCGGGGCCGTCCGGCTGGCGGCGTGAGCGTGGATCGGGCCGCACCGGGCCGTCGTCGACGGCGAAGCCGTAGCGCGTGCCGTCCGACGCCTCCGCCTGCGCGGTCCACCACCCGGGGCGCCCCGGATCGCGCTCCATGGCGTGCGCGGCGCCCGCGCGGTGGAGTGTCAGACGGTCGGCCTGCGGTGCCCACACCTCGAACTGCACGGAACGCTTCTCCCTCGGCTGCCGGTCGGGGGCCTGGGTGGTCAGGGGTCGGCGGCCGGAGCCGGGCGAGGCCCTCCACCGCCGTCGTCCGTCACCGCCGCTGTCCATCGTGCGGCAAACGAGATCGCCGCGCGCTCGGATCGCCGCTTTTGCCCGTACGCCTCGCATCGTCCGGCGGGCGTGTTCGGGCATGTTCCGGCATGTCCGGGGATGGTCACCGTTCACGGTCTGTCTGGACACCTCATGTCCCCCTGACCGACAATCACACGCGTGACGTCGTCCTTCGAGTTCCACACATACCCCGCGCGGCTGTCGGACGCCGAGCGCGACCGCGCGCTGAGGGCGCTCCGTGACGGCGTCGCACTGGGCCGTCTGTCGCACGACACGTTCATCCGGCGGATGGAACTGGCCCTCACCGCCCGCCGCTCCGACGAACTCGCCGCGCTCACCGCCGACCTGCCCGCCGAGAAGCGGTGGTCCCGGCTGGTGCTCGGCACCGTCGGCGCGGTCTCCGGCTTCGGGGTGAAGCTGCGCCGGGCCTGGCAGGCCGAGCGGCTCCCCAAGCTCCAGCTGCCGCACCCGGCGAGCGGCCACGCCCTGCGCATCGGCCGTGACCCCGGCAGCGGACTGCGGCTCAGCCACGAGACGGTCTCCCGGGTGCACGCCGAGCTGAGCCGGCAGGGCGGCCTGTGGATCCTGCGCGACCTCGGCTCCACCAACGGCACCACCGTCAACGGCCGTCGGGTGATCGGCGCGGCCGTCGTCCGCGACGGCGATCAGGTGAGTTTCGGCCGTATGAACTTCCGCCTCTCCTCGGAGTGACCGCCCCGCCGACCCCACCGCAAAGCTCTGGCCTGGGATTTACGCAGCGAGTTTCTCAACTCGGCTTCCGCTCCAGGGTGTTGACGTGTGTTCTCGGCCATGACTGACTGTGCTTACACCATGCACACCAGGTGAACCGACGGCACCACATATGCGCGCAAGCGTGCCCAGATCGTGGAGGTGTGTGCCCTGCCGCCACTCCTCCGCTATCCGACCGTGGACGAGTTGGCCGCCCGCGCCGCGGCCCTCGTCGCCCGACATCCGCACCGCGCCCGACTGCGCCGCGTGGGCACCTCACGGGCGGGTACGCCGATGTGGCTGCTCTCCGTCGGCCACGGCACCCGGCACACCCTGATCGTCGCCGGCCCGCACGCCAACGAGCCCGTGGGCGGCGCCACCGTCCTCCGGCTCGCCGAACGGGCCCTGGCCGACCCCCGGTTGACCGACGCCGCCGACACCACCTGGAACCTGCTGCTCAGCCTCGACCCCGACGGCTCCCGCCGCAACGAGGGCTGGCTCTCCGGCCCCTACACCCTCGGCCACCACTTCCGGCGCTTCTTCCGCCCCGGCTTCCTGGAACAGCCCGAGTGGCTGCCCGACGGCGCCGCCGAAGCCGCCCTGCCGGAGACCCGCGCCCTGCTCGACCTCCAGGACGAGCTGCGGCCCCTGTTCCAGTGCTCGCTGCACGGCGTCGACGTCGGCGGCGGCTTCGTCGAGCTGACCCGTGAACTGCCGGGCCTCGCCGAGCGCGTCGCCCGCACCGCCGCCCGCCTCGGCATCCCGCGCGAACTGAGCCCGTACGACACCCTGTACTGGCCCCGCCTCGGCCCCGCCGTCTACCGCATCCCGCCCCCGCGCCGGGGCGACCTCGCCGCCGCCATCACCGAGGCGGCCGTCGAGTCCACCTGGTACCACCCGCACCGCTACGGCACGTTCACCGCCGTCGTCGAGGCACCCATGTGGGGCGTCACCGCCGTCGAGGACGCCTCCCCGTCACCCGACGCCGACGCCGTACTGCGCCGCGTCAGCCGCGCCCTGCGCCGCGACACCCGGCTCCTCGCGGGCATCCTCGCCCGGGTCCGGCCCTCGGTGGGCGGCGACCCGGACGCGGCCCGGCTGCTGGCCCCGGTCGACGACTACCTGCTGGTCGGGCCGGGCCTCGCCGACTCCTGGGACCCCGACGTCCACGACGGCGCCGCCCGGCCGCTCCCCCCGCTCGACACCGCCCGGCTCACCACCCTCGCCATCTCCGGGCGCCGCGTCGCCCTGCGCACCGCCGGGCTGCTGCACCAGCTGGTCACCCGCGCCGGACGCGACCCGGCCGACGCGCTGCCCGAGCTGGACCTGCTCATCGACGAATGGTGCGCCGACTACCGCGACGGCTACGCGGCGCGCTGGATCCCCGTCGCCCGACAGGCCGAGTACCAGACCCGCGTGGTCCTCGCCGCCTTCGAACTGGTTGCCGGACGTCCGTACACCTCGCCGCAGACGTCCTGCCCGGACGGGCACGCGGAATCCCATTCGGGTGAGCCGGGATGGAGTTCCGAGCCCGTCGTGCCGATGCACCGGGAATGACGCTCCCCACCCGCGCGGCACGCGCCGCCCTGCTCGCCGCCCTCGCCCTCCTCACCGTCGGCGCCACGGCCCCGGACCGCGCCACCGCCGTCCAGGGCGACTGGCTCTACGTCTCCCTCACCCGGGGCGAGGCCCACCCCGCCGCCCCCCGCTCCGCCGACACCCGCGGCACCCTGCTCCTCTGCGACCCGCCCCAGGGCCACGGCCACGCCGCCCAGGCCTGCGCGGAACTCCGCCGAACCGAGGGCGACATCACCCGCATCCCCCACCGCGACGCCATCTGCACCGAGATCTACGCCCCGATCCGCGCCACCGCGGAAGGCCAGTGGAACGGCAGAACGATCACCTACGAACACACCTTCGCAAACACCTGCGTGATGTCGGCCCGAACGGGAGCGGTGTTCGCCCTGTCGAACTAGGGGCGCGCCCCAAAGGGGCGCGGGGAACCGCGCGACCGGCCACAACGCACCCGCACCCGCCCAACACCCCTCTGAGGCACCCCGATAGGCGCCCTCAGAACCCCCCATCCACCCGCGCGCAATCCGCCGCCGCCACCACAGTCCGCACCTGATGCTCGACCTGGTCGGCCACCGGCACCCACCGCGCCCGAAACCGCTCCCCGAACGACTCACACCACTGGGCGACCAGCTCTTCCAGAAGGGCCGCCCCCGGCGCATCCGCTTCCACCAGGGCCCGCCGCAACATCGCCGCGGCCCGCAACGGCAGCCGGCGCCCGAACGCGTCCACACTGCCGACGTACGCCGCCGACAGGTCCGGCGGCGGCCCGTCGGTCCAGTCCCGCGCCAGCCCCGGCACCAGCGCCAGCGCCCACCGGGCCGCCCGCAGCAACGGCCCCTCGGGCCCCGGCAGCCGGGGCAGCGCCTCGGCGAGCACCCGCTCCACCCGGCCCGCGTCCACGACGAGCCGCCGTGCCAGATACCGCAGGGCCGCCGCCGGTGCCGGGTGCGGGGCGGTGTCGTCGACCAGGTCGCTCGCCCACATCGGCACCTCGACGACGGCCGTCAGACCGCCGTACCGATGGGCGCGGTACCAGGTGCTGTGCCGGGCGTCGTCCGGCATGCTCGGGTACGCCACATGGGCGCCCGGCGGCGGCATCACGAACACCCCGGGTCCGGACGCGGGCCAACCGGCGGCGTCCGAGGCGCCCCGCTCGACCGGTATGCCCAGCTCGGCCGCCGACTTGGCGAACGGCTCGGCGAGGCCCGGCACGTTCTTCGTCAACTGCACCCAGCTGCCGCCGAGATCGGTGCCGTGCAGGGTCACCTGGAGGTAGGGCCGCAGCTCGTCCAGGACTCCGAGCAGGGCGTGCGTCTCGGGCGGCAGCCGGTCCGGCGGCAGCACCGACGGCGACCACTCGGGCTGTTCGGGACCGGCCGGCCGGAAGAACCCGAGGTGGTAGTCGAGGAGCGTGCGCGGCGCGGGAGTCGTGTGCAGACTCGCCCCGTCCGGGTCCGCGCAGAGCACGAAGTGCCAGGACACGCCGGCTCGCAACTCCCGCTGCCGCAGGACCCGTTCGGCGAGCGCGAGCACCGTGGAGCCGCCGGTCGGCTCATTGGCGTGGGCCCCCGCGACGACCAGCACCGCACGTCTCGCATGGCCCACGGACAGCAGCCGCAGCGGCCGGCCCGCCCGCGACACACCGATCCGCCGCAGCGCGCACAGCCCCGGCCGACGGACCGTCAAAGTCCGGGCCGCCGACTCCAGTTCAGCCACCGTGGGATATCCGGTACCACCGGGAAAACCGAGCTCCGACAGCAGACCCACCCCCGCCCCGTCCGCCTGGCATCAGCGTCCGCACACCCGGCGGCACCGAGTGGGGGGACATCTCCATTGTCCGGTCACCGAAGGGGCGGCGCCCAGGGGCGCCCAGTCGCATTCACCGTCACCCGGTACGGGAGTCACCGCTACCCGGCGGTCAAGTCCCCGGCACCCGATACCTCGTTCCCCGTCACCCACCGACGCCCGTTTCCCCGTCACCCGCCGACCCGTTCCAGCAGCGCGACCGGCAGCGTCGCGAACAGCTCCGCCACCCGCACCTCACCCGTGAACTCCCGCTCCCTGCCCACCACTTCGACCCACCGACCCTCCGGCAGCGTCAGCCGGGTGTCCCCCCACCCCCCGGCCTCCGCCAGCCGCAGCGACAACCGTGTCACCGCCGTGACCACCTCCCCGGACCGCGCGAAGGCCAGGACATGCCCGGCGCCGGGCCCGTGCGCCGACAGCGGCGCGTACGTCGCCGCCTCCCCGAACACCTCCGGCCGCCGCCCGCGCAGCCGCAGCGCCGCCGAGGTGAGCCGGAACTTGTCGGACTCCCCCTCCCGCGGCGCGAACGCCCGCCGGTTGTCGGGGTCCACCAGCGCCCGGTACTCGCCCTCCGTCCCCTGATAGACATCCGGCACCCCCGGCATGGTCAGCTGCACCAGGGCCGCCCCTAGGCTGTTCGCCCGCACATACGGCTCCAGCTCCTCCCGCAGCGCGGCGACCCGGGCGTCCAGCGCGGGCCCCCGGGCGACGAAGTCCGCCACCAGGCGCTCGTACGCCGGGTTCCGCTCGGTCCAGGAGGTGTGCAGCCCCGCCTCCCGCACATGCTTCAACAGGGCGCCCTGGAGCCGCTCCTCGTCCGCCGGGCCGAGCCCGAACGCGGTCTGCCAGGCCGCCCACGCCAGCTGCGGATCCGGCACCCCCGCGCCGTCCCGCGTCACCTCCGCGAGCAGGTCGGCCCACCGCCCCGGGCACTCCGCCAGCACCGCGATCGCCGCCCGGACATCCGCGCTGCGCTTGGTGTCGTGCGTCGACAGCACGGTCCCGGTGGCCGGCCAGTCGCGCTGCACCCGGGCGCAGTAGGCGTGGAAGTCCTCCGCCGACACGGCGGGACCGCCCGGATCGCCGCCCACCTCGTTCGCCGACACCAACGGCACATAGCGGTAGAACGCCGTGTCCTCCACCGACTTCGCCCGCAGCGCCGACGAGGTCTGCGCGAACCGCGCCCGGAACTCCGCGTGCTCCGGCCCGTCACCCACCCGGCCCAGCACCAGATCCCGTACGGCGTCCACGGACCGGGCCTCCTCGGGCACCACGAACACCGCCCGCGCCTCGGCCGCCGCCTCCTCGGTGACGACGAGGGAGGCGTCCTGGGAGGGGTACGGCCGGTACACCTCCATCCGGGCGAGCAGCTCGCACAGCGCGGTGCGCAGCGCCCACGGGGCCTGGTCGCGCAGGGAGAGATCGGGGGAGCGCTCGCACAACCGGTGCGTCACCCGGGTGAGCCGTTCCACCTCCGCGACCAGCTCATGGGTGAGCACCCGGTACGCGGCCCGCCGTACCGTCGACTCCCACTCGCCGCCCCGGTCGGCCTGCGCGGCCGTGAACCGTCGGTACTGCCCCAGCAGTTCACCCGCCCCGGCCGGGTCGGTGAACAGCCCGTCGACGTGCCGCAGCGCGTCGTAGCCGGTGGTCCCGGCGACCGGCCAGGCGGCGGGCAGCGCCTCCCCGTCGGCGAGGATCTTCTCGACGACGGTCCACCGCCCGCCGGTCGCCTCGTGCAGCCGCCGCAGATAGGCGTCGGGATCGGCGAGCCCGTCGGGATGGTCGATCCGCAGCCCGTCGACAACTCCCTCCCGTACCAGCTGAAGGATCTTCGCGTGGGTCGCGTCGAAGACCTCCGGCTCCTCGACCCGCACCCCGATCAGCTCCGAGATGCTGAAGAACCGCCGGTAGTTCAGCTCCGTACGGGCCAGCCGCCACCACACCGGCCGATACCACTGCGCGTCCAGCAGCTGCGGCAACGGCAGCTTCTCGGTGCCCTCCCGGAGCGGGAACACATGGTCGTAGTACCGCAGCTCCCGCCCGTCCACCACGAACTGCTCGATCTCCGCGCCCAGCGGCCCTCCGAGCACCGGCAGCAGCATCCGCCCGCCCTGCGCCTCCCAGTCGACGTCGAACCACCGCGCGTACGCCGACCCCGGCCCCTCCCGCAACACCTCCCACAGCGCCCGGTTGTGCCGGGGAGCCATGGCCATGTGATTGGGCACGATGTCCACGACGAGCCCGAGCCCATGCTCCCGCGCGACCCGGGCCAGCCCCCGCAGCCCCTCCTCACCCCCCAACTCCTCCCGCACCCGCCCGTGATCGACCACGTCATACCCGTGCGCCGACCCCGGCACGGCCTCCAGCACGGGGGAGAGGTGCAGATGCGACACCCCGAGCGAGGCGATGTACGGCACGGCGGCGGAAGCGGCGGCAAAGGGGAAGTCGGGCTGAAGCTGAACCCGATAGGTGGCGGCAGGCACGACAGAGGTCATGCAGACCTAAGTACCCGCCACAGCGAATTTGGAGCACCTGGACACGCGAGGACGCCATGCTTTCAGGGGCGCGGGGAACTGCGCGACCAGCCACACACAACCGGTGGTCGGCAGCGGTGATCAACCCCTACGGCGAACCCCGCACCCTACGCAGGCCTCCGGAACACCACCAGACTCCGGTCCACCAACTCCACCGTCTCCCCGGCCGCCACCTTCACCCCATCCACCGGCACCGCGTCGTCCCGCCCCGTGTCCACCACCATCTGCCACTCGGGCCCATGGTTCACCGGCACCACGAACTCCAGCGGCAGCGCCCCCGCGTTCACCATCAACAAGAACGAGTCATCGCTGATCCGCTCGCCCCGCGCCCCCGGCTCGGAGATCGCGTTCCCGTTCAAGAACACACTCAACGCCCCCGCCTGAGCGGAATCCCAGTCCCGCCGCACCATCTCCGCCCCCTCCGGCGTGAACCAGGCGATGTCCGACAGCTCGTCGTGCGTCCCCTCCACCGGCCGTCCGTGGAAGAACCGCCGCCGCCGGAAGACCGGATGATCCTTCCGCAGCCACACCATCGCCCGAGTGAACTCCAGCAGATCCCCGAAGACCTCGCCGCCGCCCTCCCCGGAGGACTCCTCGGAGGGCCACGGCACCCAGGACACCTCGTTGTCCTGGCAGTACGCGTTGTTGTTGCCGCCCTGGGACCGCGCGAACTCGTCGCCGTGGCTGAGCATCGGCACCCCCTGCGACAGCATCAGCGTCGCGATGAGGTTCCGCATCTGCCGCACCCGCAGCGCCGCCACCCCGGGGTCGTCGGTGTCGCCCTCGGCCCCGCAGTTCCAGGACCGGTTGTGGCTCTCCCCGTCCCGGTTGTCCTCGCCGTTGGCGTCGTTGTGCTTCTCGTTGTACGAGACGAGATCCCGCATCGTGAACCCGTCGTGGCAGGTCACGAAGTTGATGGAGGCCAGCGGGCGCCGCCCGTCGTCCTGGTACAGGTCGGACGAGCCGGTCAGCCGGGACGCGAACTCCGCGAGCGTACGCGGCTCGCCCCGCCACAGGTCCCGGACCGTGTCCCGGTACTTGCCGTTCCACTCGGTCCACAGCGGCGGGAAGTTCCCCACCTGGTAGCCGCCCTCGCCGACGTCCCAGGGCTCGGCGATCAGCTTCACCTGGGAGACCACCGGGTCCTGCTGCACGAGGTCGAAGAACGACGACAGCCGGTCCACCTCGTGGAACTGCCGGGCCAGGGTGGCCGCGAGATCGAAGCGGAACCCGTCGACATGCATCTCGGTCACCCAGTACCGCAGCGAGTCCATGATCAGCTGCAGCACGTGCGGCGACCGCATGAGCAGCGAGTTCCCGGTGCCCGTCGTGTCCATGTAGTAGCGCGGATCGTCCGTGAGCCGGTAGTACGAGGAGTTGTCGAGGCCCTTGAACGACAGGGTCGGACCCAGGTGGTTGCCCTCGGCGGTGTGGTTGTAGACCACGTCGAGGATGACCTCGATCCCCGCCTCGTGCAGCGCCCGGACCGCCGACTTGAACTCCAGCACCTGCTGTCCCCGGTCGCCCCAGGAGGCGTACGCGTTGTGCGGGGCGAAGAAACCGATCGTGTTGTAGCCCCAGTAGTTGCTGAGGTCCATGTCGGCCAGACGATGGTCGTTCACGAACTGGTGTACGGGCATCAGCTCCAGCGCCGTGACGCCCAGCGCGGTCAGATGCTCGATGATCGCGGGATGCGCGAGCGCCGCGTACGTACCGCGCAGCTCCTCGGGCAGCCCGGGGTGCCGCATCGTCAGCCCCTTGACATGGGCCTCGTAGATCACCGTGTGGTGGTACTCGGTGCGGGGCCGCCGGTCGTCGCCCCAGTCGAAGTACGGGTTGACCACGACCGAGGTCATCATGTGCGGTGCCGAGTCGAGGTCGTTGCGCTCCTCGGGCGCCCCGAAGCGGTAGCCGTACACCTCCTCCCCCCACTTCACGGAGCCGCTGATGGCACGCGCGTACGGATCGAGGAGCAGCTTCGCGGAGTTGCAGCGCAGTCCGCGCTCGGGCGCGTACGGGCCGTGCACACGGAAGCCGTACCGCTGTCCCGGCATCACACCGGGCAGATACGCGTGTCGCACGAACGCGTCCGTCTCGCGCAGTTCCACCGCGGTCTCGGAGCCGTCGTCGTCCAGCAGACACAGCTCGACTCGGTGCGCGGCCTCCGAGAAGACCGCGAAGTTGGTCCCGGCGCCGTCGTACGTGGCACCGAGCGGATACGCCTGTCCAGGCCAGACCTGCATGGATACGACTCTTCCAGTTGTCGCGCGCCGCTGGGGGCCACTCCGGGGGGAGTCTCCCCCAAACTGACGCAACCTCCTAGGACATACGTCCCTTCTGCCCAGCGGTGGACACATGGTGACGCTCCGCGGGCCGCCGGTGTCGGGCCCCGGCGGGCCGATCGCTATGAATCAGCTCACTCCCGGCGCGGTGACGGCCCGGAACGGCCAAGTCACGTGCGGTAGTTGGGAAACGACCTGTCCATCCGGCTGTATCGTCACCCGCTACCGGAGTACCCTTCCTTGATCGTTGAGTAGGGGTGAGCTCGGGGGAGCGGAAGGCGGTGCGTGGGTGGGCTCGGGAGGGCTGGAGTTGCCTCCTGGTGACGCGGGCGAGACGGGTCACGAGGGGAACTCCACAGATGTCCCACCCGGCGCGGTGTCCCTGGCACGGCCGATGGAGAGGGGATCCATCGGCCCGGAACTGGACTGGAACGCCGACGCCTGGCTCGAAGTGCGTACGCGCGCCCAGCGGGCCGGCCGTGCCTACATCTGGCTGAACCTCGTCGAACAGCGGCTGCGCGCCGTGGTGGCCGCCGTGCTGCGCCCCATCTACGAGCCCGTCCACGGCGACGACTGGGTGGTGGCCGCCGCCGGGCCCGCCGGACAGGAGTGGGTGCAGCGGGCCGTCGCGGTACGCGAGGTCAGCCGCCGCAAGGGCTATCTGCTCGACCCCGCCGACGACAACGTCCTCAGCTTCCTCACCCTCCCGCAGCTGCGGGAGCTGATGGTGCAGCACTGGCCGTGCTTCGAGCCGTACATCGACGAGCGGCGCGATGTGGAACTCGCCCTGGACGAGCTGGAGGTCACCCGGAACGTCGTCTCCCGCAACCGGGCCCTGTCCGAGGCCGTCCTCGCCCAGGCCGAGCGGGCCTCGGCCAAACTGCTGGAGATCCTGGGCGCGGGCAGCGACGTGCCCTCCGCGCGCCGGCTGCCCGTCGACGCGGTCGAGGACCTGGTCGGCGACCGGTACGCGGACGTCGTCGGCGTCCACCCCGACCGGGTGCGGCTGCTGCGGCAGTTCCCCGCCGAGGACCTGTTCGGCGGCGCCCGCCGTCTCGACGCCATCGGGATAGGCCTGAACCTCCTCGTGCAGAACTTCTCCGGACGGCGACTGGTCCGGCTCGCCGAGGGGGGATGCCGGGTCCGGCTGCTCTTCCTCAATCCCGCGTCCAGCGCGGTCAAGCGACGCGAACGCGAACTCGGGATAAAGCGCGGAGAGTTGAGCCGGGCCGTGGAGATGAACATCCTCCATATGCGCCGGGTCCGCTCCAGGCTGCGCGACCCCGGCGCCTTCGAGATCCAGGTCTTCGACGAGACCCCCCGCTTCACCGCCTACCTCGTGGACGGCGACGGCACGGACGGCGTCGCGGTCGTCCAGACCTATCTGCGGCGCACCCGGGGCATGGAGGCGCCGGTCCTCGTCCTGCGCGGCGGCAACCGCGTCCTCAAGGCCCACGAGAACGGCGAAGTCGGGCTTTTCGATACATACCGCGAGGAGTTCGAAGTGGCCTGGGCGGACTCCCGGCCGGTGTCGTGAGCGGGGCGCCGGGAGGGGTCGCGGCCCGGTGCTCCCGGGCCCCGGGAGCGGCGAAGCGGAATGCGGCCCTCGGATTGTCAGTGGCCCATGCGATGGTGGTGGTCACTGGGGGAAAGCACCACCAAGAAGGGGGGCCAGCATGGGTTGGCACCGGCAGTTGCTGATCGGCTTCGACCTGGAGACCACCGGGACGGACCCGCGCGAGGCGCGTATCGTCACGGGCGCGGTGATCGAGGTCAAGGACGGGGAGCCGGTCGGACACCGGGAATGGCTCGCCGACCCGGGCATGGAGATCCCGGAGGAGGCGGTGGCGGTGCACGGCATCACCAACGCCCGCGCGACGGCCGAGGGCAGACCGGCCGACCAGGTCGCCGACGCCATCGCCGACGTCCTCGTCTCCTACTGGAGGACGGGCGTCCCGGTCGTGGCGTACAACGCGGCCTTCGACCTCACCCTGCTCTCCGCCGAGCTGCGCCGGCACTCCCTGCCGTCCCTGCGCGACCGCCTGGGCGGCCTCGACCCGGCCCCGGTCGTCGACCCGTACACGATCGACCGCTCCGTCGACCGCTACCGCCGGGGCAAACGCAACCTCGAAGCGGTCTGCGGGGAGTACGGCGTCCCGTTCGACGCCGCGCACGACGCCTCCGCCGACGCCCTGGCCGCCGCCCGGCTGGCCCGCGCGATAGCCCTGCGGCACCCGAAGGTCGCCGCCCTCGGCCCGGCCGAACTGCACCGCAGCCAGATCGAGTGGTACGCCGAATGGGCCGCCGACTTCCAGGCCTTCCTGCGCCGCAAGGGCGACCCGGACGCGGTCGTGGACGCGGTGTGGCCGCTGCGCGAGTCGGCGGAGGAGACGGTATGACGACCGCGCCGATCTCCCTGCGCGCCATACGGGACAGCGACCTGCCGTTCTTCTGGGAGCATCTGTCCGATCCCGAGGCGCAGCGGATCGCCGCCTTCACCAGGGAGTACCACTACGACCGGGCGCTCTTCGACAGGCACTGGGTGAAAATCCGCGCGAACCCCGACATCCTGGCGCGCACGGTGGTCGCCGACGGTGAGGTCGTGGGCAACGCGGCGGTCTTCGGCCCGCCGGACGAACGCGAGGTCACCTACTGGATAGGCCGCGCCCACTGGGGCCGGAGCATCGCCACCGCCGCCCTCACCGCCCTGATCGGCCTCGACCCCACCCGGCCGCTGCACGCCCACGCCGCCGCCGACAACACCGGCTCGATCCGGGTCCTGGAGAAGTGCGGCTTCGTCCTCACCGGCCACGACCGGGGCTTCGCCGTGGCCCGCGACGCCGAGATCGACGAAGTGGCGCTGATACTCCGGGCCGTTTGAGCCCCGAGTCGGGCGCGGCTCAGAACGGATACCAGCGGACCGTCTCGTCCCCGTCGCGCAGTGAGGCGACGCGGCGCTCGAACTCGGCCAGGGCCTTGGGGTTGCTCGGCGCGTGCTGGGCGACCCAGGCGCAGCTGGCCGTCTCACGGGCGCCGCGCAGCACCGAGCAGCCCTCCCACTCGCGTACGTCCCACCCGTACGCGGCGGTGAAGGCGTCGTACTCCTCGGCCGGAAGCCCGTAACGGTCGTGGGAGAGGGCCATGACGACGAGGTCATGTTCACGCAGGTCGCCGGAGAAGGTCTCCAGGTCGACGAGGACCGGGCCGTCGGGACCGATGTGGACATTGCGGGGGAGGGCGTCGCCGTGGACCGCACCCGGCGGCAGATGCGGGACCAGAGAGGCCGCCGCGGCCGCGAAGCCGTCGCGGCGCTCGCGGAGATAGGCCGCGTCCGCCGGGTGGATCGCGTCACCGGCGAGCCGCAGCCAGCGCTCCACACCGCCGAGCAGTTCACGGCGGGGCAGGGCGAAGGGAGGGGCGGGGAGAGCGTGGACCAGCCGTAGGAGTTCGGCCAAATCGCGTGCGCCGGCGGGGCGTACGGAGTCGGGGAGACGGTGCCACACCGTCACCGGGTGCCCCTCGACGAGCAGGGCCTTCGGCTCGGCGGCCCGCACCGCCGGGACGTCCGCCTCGGCGAGCCAGGCCGCGACGTCCAGCTCGCGGCGGGCCCGGTCCAGGAGTTCGGCGTCGCGGCCCACCTTGACCACCAGGTCACCGGCGGCGAACACCGCGTTCTCGCCCAGCGCGAGCAGCCGTGCCTCCCCGGCCGCACCGGGCAGCACACCGGCCGCGCCCAGGACGTCCCGAGCCCGTGCCTCGTCCATCCTTCGCCTCCGTGTCCGACCGAGTCCGTACGGCCGACGCCCCCTCGGGGGACGTCGGGTTCACGCCATCCAGCGGA
This sequence comes from Streptomyces phaeolivaceus, assembly GCF_009184865.1. Taxonomy (NCBI): domain Bacteria; kingdom Bacillati; phylum Actinomycetota; class Actinomycetes; order Kitasatosporales; family Streptomycetaceae; genus Streptomyces; species Streptomyces phaeolivaceus. The sequence goes on from NZ_CP045096.1 coordinate 8,335,132, forward strand.
CAGTCTCGCATTCGCACAGGTCGGACCCTGTGCGCGGTGCCTTGATGCCCTGTCATGCCCTCAGCACCATGACGGACATGACCTTGGCGACCGCGAAGCAGCAACGCCCGCGACCGGCCAAGCGGCGAACCCCGGCGGACGGCCGGGACCGGCGCCTTCTCGACCACGGCGCCTGGTTCCTCGTCCTGCCCGCGCTGATCCCCATCCTGGTGCTGAGCGTCGGACCGCTGCTCCACGGCATCGCGCCGGCGTTCACCGACGCGCAGTCCGGCCGGACCGAGCCCACCCGTTGACATCCTCCCCCTCTTCGAAAGAGGGGGATTCCGACCCAGGTGGGTTGAGGTTCACGGGTGTTCGAACGGCTGGTGGCCGTTGTCGTCCCTCCGGCACCGGCTGTGCGCCGGGGGCGGGGGATCCCGCCCTGTCCTGCCGCGACGTTGATGCTGGCGTTGGTGTCCGCGTTGCAGGTGAAGCCGCAGCAGGAACAGACGAACCCGGCTTGGCTCTTGCGCGAGTTCTTGTCGATCCAACCGCAGGCACTGCACCGCAGTGACGTGTAGGGGGCGGGAACGTCCTCGACCCGGCCGGGGGCCTTGTGCCCGGTGCGTTGCCGGAGCAGGCCCCAGCCCCGGGCGAGGATCGACCGGTTCAGGCCGGACTTCTGCGCCACCCTCCTGCCGGGCTGCTCCACGGTTCCCTTCGCGGAGCGGGTCATCGTCTTGACGTTGAGCTTCTCGAACCGGACCAGGTCGTAGCCGCGGGCGAGCATGGTGCTGGTCTTCTCGCACCAGTCCTTGCGCCGGTTCGCCTCCCGCGCCTTGAGCCCGGCCACCTTCGCGTACTCGGCCGCCTTGGCGTCGCTGCCTTTCGGGGATCTGGCCGCGCGCCGCTGGTGTGTGCGGACCTGGGCGCGTTCCTTGACGGTGAGCTGGGGGCAGTTCAGTCTCCGGCCGTCCGACAGGGCGGCGGTGATCGTGACACCCCGGTCGATGCCGATCACCTCGCCCGTGCCGGGCGCCGGAACCGGCTCGGGGACGACCGCGAACGCGATGTGCCACTGCCCGTTCGGAGCGCGACGGGACCTGGTGTTGGCGCGCCATCAGCGCCAGGGCGAGAGCGTGCGTCGTCGGGTGCGGCTCCGGTTGGGGCTGGTCGCGCAGTTTCCGCGCCCCTCAAAAGACCAGCCCCACACACCCGCACCCGACATCGCACCCCCCAACAAAAACCCGATTGCACGATACGTATCGTCTCGCGTACCGTCGGGTTCATGACCTCCCACATCGCCATGTTCTCCATCGCCGCCCACGGCCACGTGAACCCGAGCCTCGAAGTGGTTCGGGAGCTGGTGGCGAGGGGGCATCGGGTGACGTACGCGATTCCGCCGGCCTTCGCCGAGAAGGTCGCGGAGACCGGCGCCGAACCGAAACCCTGGCACTCCACCCTGCCCGGCCCCGACGCCGACCCCGAGGCCTGGGGCACCACGCTCCTCGACAACGTGGAGCCCTTCCTGGACGACGCGATCCAGGCCCTGCCCCAGCTCATCGACGCGTACGAGGGCGACGAACCCGACCTCGTGCTGCACGACATCACCTCGTACCCGGCCGCAGTCCTCGCCCACCGCTGGGGCGTCAAGGCGATCTCGCTCTCCCCGAACCTGGTCGCCTGGACCGGCTACGAGGAGGAGGTCGCCGAACCCATGTGGGCCGAACCGAGGAAGACGGAACGCGGCCGGGCGTACTACGCCCGCTTCGAGGCCTGGCTGAAGGAGAACGGGATCACCGAGCACCCCGACCCCTTCGTCGGCCGCCCCGCCCGCTCCCTCGTCCTCATCCCGAAGGCGCTCCAGCCGCACGCCGACCGGGTCGACGCGCGCCATTACACCTTCGTCGGCGCGTGCCAGGGCGACCGTGCGGCACAGGGTGACTGGACGCGGCCCCCCGGTGCGGAGAAGGTGCTGCTCGTCTCGCTCGGGTCGTCCTTCACCAAGCAGCCCGACTTCTACCGCGAGTGCGTGCAGGCCTTCGGTGATCTGCCGGGCTGGCACATGGTGCTCCAGGTCGGCCGGCACGTCGAACCGGCGGAGCTGGGCGAGATCCCGGCCAATGTGGAGGTACGGGACTGGGTGCCGCAGTTGGCGATCCTGAAGCAGGCCGACGCGTTCGTCACCCACGCGGGCGCCGGCGGCAGTCAGGAAGGCCTCGCCACCGCCACACCGATGGTCGCCGTACCGCAGGCCGTCGACCAGTTCGGCAACGCCGACATGCTCCAGGCCCTCGGTGTCGCCCGCCGTCTGCCCAAGGAGGAGGCGACGGCCGAGACCCTGCGCGAGGCGGTCCTCGCCCTCGTCGACGACCCCGAAGTGGCCCGCAGGCTCCAGGAGATCCAGCGGGAGATGGCGGCCGAGGGCGGCACCCGACGGGCCGCCGACCTCATCGAGGCGGAACTCCGAAACCCCTGATAGCCGGGCAAGCAGGTTGGTTCCACGCCTGTCGTGAATTCCCGGCACTTTTTGGGTCACGATCGGGTCACCCGATAACGCTCAGGTAACGCCCGGTCCGCGCGGCAAGCGCACTGACTCTGATACCGGGTTCGACCCTTACCCCCTACGAAAGGTTGTGCCGGGCATTTCTTGTGCCTCGGGTGAACGGCTTCCAAGCTGAGCGTGAACTCATTTCGAACGCCAGGAAGTTGACCCATGCGCCGAGACATACCCGACCTCGCGGAAGTGCGCCGCGTCACGCAGAAGAAGCGGGACGCCTGGTGGACCGTGCTGCTCGTCGACCCGGTCGCCACACCGCTGGTGCGGCTCACCGCGAAGTACACGAGGATCACGCCCAACCAGCTGACCTGGGGCGCGTTCCTGCTGGGCCTGGTCTCGGCCGCCCTCTTCGCGCTGGGCGACTGGCGCTGGCTGATCGCCGGCGCCGTCGTCTACCACCTGAGCTTCATCCTCGACTGCATGGACGGCAAGGTCGCCCGGCTCACCGGCCAGGGCTCGGTGTTCGGCGCCTGGCTCGACTTCGTCTTCGACCGCATCCGGGTCGCGGCGTGCTCGGTGGCCCTGATGGCGGGGCAGTACCACCGCACCGGGGACACGCTCTACATCTGGCTCGCCGCCGCCGTCATCGGCTGCGACGCGCTGCGCTACATCAACTCCCTGGAGACCTTCAAGGTCCGCCACACCATGCGCAAGCAGATCAAGGCCCGGCTCCGCGAGGCCCGCCGCGCGGAGAACGAGCGGGAACTCGCCTTCATGGAGGACCTGCTGCGCGAGAACCCCGAGGCCGACATCGAGCAGGATCTGCGCACGGCCACCGCCGAGGTCACCCAGACCGCCCCGCAGACCCAGGTCGTCGATCTGCACCAGGAGTTCCGCCGCCGCTTCCCCGCCTATCTGCGGGTCCGCTCCTTCCTGCTGCGCCACCGGGTCCGCCCGCATCTGATCAGCGGCATCGAGTTCCAGATGGGCGTCTTCATGATCGGCCCGATCGTCGACTCGGTGCTGACGACGACCATCGTCTCCGGCGCCCTGCTCCTCGTCTTCGAACTGGCCATCGTCTACAAGCTGTTGCTCTCCACCCGCGACTTCACCCGCACCCTCGACTCCTTCGACCGGGGAGACATGCGGGGCGAGGTGGCCACGGCGGCCTGAGCCGCGCGGCACGCCCGACGCGCACACGGGCGTGGGCCGGGGGCGGCCACACCACCCCCGGCCCACGCCCGTACCAGGGCCTGTCTGACAATTCCCGTCTGCCCCGAGACGCCGTGCACGCACTCTCGCCGCACCGGGCGCAGACCCGAGTACGTCCAGTACGCGGGTCCACGCCCGGCACGCCGAGAGCACCTACCTGACGCCGCGGGGCCGCCCTCCGGGCGACGACGGGAATTGCCGGACAGGCCCTGGGATCCCGGTCAGACCCGTACCCTCGTGTCCTCCCTGGCCGGCGGCACCGGGCCAGGGCCCGGCTCCGGGGACTCGTCGTGGGTGAGGTCCGGCAGCCGGTGCAGCCACTTCGGGAGATACCAGTTGCGCTCGCCGAGCAGGGCCATCACCGCCGGGAGGAGCACACCCCGGATGATCGTCGCGTCGATGAGGACGGCCGCCGCCAGGCCCACCCCCATCTGCTTCATGGATTGCATGGACAGCGTCCCGAAGATCCCGAAGACGGCGACCATGATGACGGCGGCGCTGGTGACCACCCCGGCCGTGGTGACCACCCCGTGCCGGATCGCCTCCTTCGTCGTACGGCCCCGCAGCCGCGCCTCACGGATCCGGGAGACCACGAACACGTGGTAGTCCATCGACAGCCCGAACAGGATCACGAACAGGAACAGCGGCAGCCAGGTGATGATGGCGCCGACCCCCTCCGCGCCCACCAGCGAGGCACCCCAGCCGTGCTGGAAGACCGCGACGAGGATGCCGTACGCGGCGCCCACCGACAGCAGGTTCAGCACGATCGACGTGATCGCGATCGTCAGCGAGCGGAACGACAGCAGCATCAGCAGGAAGGCGAAGACGACCACGAAGGCGAAGACCGGGACGACGGAGCCGACCAGCTGGTCGTTGAAGTCCTGGTTGCCCGCGACCTGCCCGGTGACCGGCGCCTCGACGCCGTCGACCTCGCCGAGCGTGGCGGGCCGTACCTCGTCGCGCAGTGTGTCCAGGCTCGCGCCCGCCTTGTCCTGGTCGGAGCCGCCGACCAGCGGCACGTACACGAACGCCACGTTCTGCGCGTCGTGCACCTTGATCTCCACCGGGCCGCGCGAGGCACCCGAGGCGACGGCCTCCGACTTGAAGGCGGCCAGCGCCGACCGCACCTCGGGGGCGTTGATGTCCTTCGCCCTCACGACGACCTCGGCCGGTTCGGTACCGCCGGGGAAGGCCTCGTTGACCCGGTTGTACGTCTGCACGATCGGCAGCGAGTCGCCGAACTCCTGGTCCAGGGTGAGGTTCTGCGTCTTCATCCCCACCGCGGGCGCGGCCACGGCGAGCAGCGCGCCGGTCGCGACGACCAGCGACAGCGCCGGCTTGGCGAGGACGACCCGCAGCACGGCGTTCCAGAAACGGCTCTCCGAACCGCCGCCCGCGGAGCGGCCGTTCTTCCGCCGCTTGTCCGGGTGCAGGAACGGCAGCCGGCCCTTCTCGACCCGCTCGCCCAGCAGCGACAGCAGGGCCGGGAGCACCGTGACCGAACCGACCATCGCGACGGCGACCACCATCAGCGAGGCCAGCCCCATCGCCTCGAACTCGGCGAGCCCGGTGAACAGCATGCCCGCCATCGCCACGCACACCGTGACACCGGAGACGATGATGGCCCGGCCACTGGTCGCGGCGGCCACCCGCAGCGCGGTCCGCGCGTCCCGGCCCGCCGCGCGCTCCTCGCGCTCACGGCGCAGATAGAACAGGCAGTAGTCGACACCGACGGCCAGACCCACCAGCAGCATCACGGAGTTGGCGGTGTCGCTCATCGGGATCACATGGCTGACGATCGCCATCAGACCCATCGTCGCCATGATCGCGGTGATCGCCAGCGCCACCGGCAGTAGCGCCGCGACGACCGCGCCGAACGCGATCAGCAGGATGCCGAGCGCCACCGGCACCGCCGAGTACTCGGCCTTGCGGAAGTCGTCGCCGAACGCGTCGTCGAACGTCTTCATCATCGAGGCGCCGCCGATCTCCTCGATCCGCAGCGACCCGTGCTCCTTCTGGACACCCTCGACGGCCTTCAGCACCGGCTCGATCCGCTCACCAGCGGTGTCCGACGCGCCCCGTACGTCGAACTGCACCAGAGCGCTGCGCCCGTCCTTCGAGAGCGTCCCCGTGTCGTACGGCGAGGTCACGTCCGTGACCTTCCCGGTTCCCTCGACGGCCTTCATCACCTCGTCCACGGCCGCCCGGAACGCGGGGTCCGTGGCCTTGGTGCCGTCGTCCTTCGCCTGGATCAGGACGGACTCACCGGCGGGCTCCTCGATCCCCGCCTCCTCGACGATATGGGTCGCCGCGCTGGTCTCCCCCTTGAGCTGGTCGCTGTCCTTGACCTCGACCGAGCCCATCGCCGTGCCGATCCCCATCGTCAGCACCACGAACAGCAGCCAGATCCCGACGGCCGCCCAGCGGTGCCGGGCGCTCCAGCCGCCCGCTCGGGCGGCCACACCCCGCACCCGTATGTCTCCCTCAGCCATCGCCGGCCAGTCCCCTCGTCATCAGGTGACGGCCCCCTGCCGTCGCCCTTCGCTTCGAAGGTATGGGCCGGATAAAGGCATCTCTTCGTGCTCTCCGGTGAACCCCGACCCCCAGGACTCCTCCCCTCGGACCCCACCCCCTCCCCACCAAGGAGGACGGCGACCCCCTACACCCATCCCGGCCTCTCAGGGCCGCGCCTCAGGGTGATCGCCCCCGACGTGCGCCCCTGACGTGCTTATCGTGAGCCCATGACGACGTACGCGGCACTCCTGCGCGGGATCAACGTGGGCGGCAACAAGAAGGTCCCGATGGCCGACCTCCGTACCCTCCTGACCGGCCTCGGCCACACCGGCGTGGCCACCTACCTCCAGAGCGGCAACGCGGTCTTCACCGGCGACCACGGCGACGAGACCTCCCTCGCCGCCGAGATCACCACCGCCGTCGAGAACCACTTCGGCTTCACGGTGGACGTCCTGGTCCGCGACCACGCGTATCTGGAGGCGGTACGCGAGACCTGCCCGTTCCCGGCGGCGGAGCTGGAGGGCAAACAGCTCCACGTCACGTACCTGTCGGAGACCCCGGACGGGTCCCGCTTCGCCGACATCGACCAACAGGCCTTCCTGCCCGAGGAGTTCAGGATCGGCGACCGGGCGCTGTACCTGTACGCCCCCGAGGGCCTGGGCCGCTCCAAGCTCGCGGAAACCCTGGCGAAGCCACGCCTGTCGAAGGGCCTGATCGCGACGACCCGCAACTGGAACACGGTGAAGAAACTGGCGGAGCTGACGGGCAGCGCCCCTTAAGGGGCGCGAGGAACCGCGCGAGAAGCCCCCACAACCCGCACTCGCCATGAGCCCGTAACCCCCCACCCTCTGGGCGCGCCGTTTAATACCCCCATGCGATACATCGTCATAGGCGCCGGCGCGATAGGCGGAGCCATGGGCGGGCGCCTCGCCCAGTCCGCCCACGAGGTCGTCCTCGTGGCCCGCCGCGGCCCCCACCACACCGCCCTCCGCACCCACGGCCTCCACCTCATCACCCCCGACGGCCCCCACACCCACCACCTCCCCACGGTCACCGGCCCCGCCGAACCGGGTGACCTCCGCCCCGACGACGTCCTCCTCCTCGCCGTGAAGACCCAGGACACCGACGCGGCCCTGGCGGCCTGGGCCCCGGCCCCGGTGGCGGGCGGCGGCACCGCCGCGGAGCGACTCCCCCTGGTCTGCGTCCAGAACGGCGTCGAGGGCCAGCGGCTCGCCCTGCGCCGCTTCCACCGGGTGTACGGCGTCTGCGTCTGGCTGCCCGCCACCTTCGTGGAGCCCGGCGTCGTATCGGCGTCCGGCACCCCGCTCACCGGCATGCTCCACCTGGGGCGCTACCCCCACGGCACCGACGAGACGGCTCATCGCGTCGCCGCCGATCTGGAGAAGTCCCGGTTCTTCGAGGCCCCGGTCGTACCGGACGTCCAGCGCTGGCAGTACGCCAAGCTGCTGGCCAATCTGGGCAACGCCCTGGAGGCGGTGAGCGGTTCGACGACCGGTGAGGCGGCGGGCGCGCTGTACGCGCGGGTGCGGGCGGAGGGCGAGCGGGTGCTCGACGCCGCCGGGATCGCGTACGCGGGCGCCGAGGAGCAGCGGCGGACCCGCGGCGACAAGATCACTTTGGTCCCGCTGGAGGGCGCTCCACGGGGCGGCGGTTCCTCCTGGCAGTCACTGACCCGGGGCACCGGCACCATCGAGGCCGACCACCTCAACGGCGAGATCGCCCTGCTGGGCCGTCTGCACGGCGTACCGACCCCGCTCAACGACCTGCTGCGACGGCTCGCCAACACGTTCGCCCGGGAGCGCCGGGAGGCCGGATCGCTGCCGGTGGGGGAGCTGACGCGGCTGGCGGACGAGGCTGTCGCGTTTGTTCAAGAGGACGCGGCGCCCCGTCCCTAGCGTGGAGCGCATGGAGACCCACGAGAAGACCACGCAGCCTCACCGTCCCCACCATCCCCACCACCCGCACCACGCCCACATGGTCGAATGCGCCGCCGAGGCGGCCCGCGTCGCCCGGGGCGTCACGGCCGAACAGCTCGCCCACCCCACCCACTGCGGTGACTGGGACGTCCGCGCCCTGGTCAACCACTGGGTCGTGTACACCTCGCACGGCCTGGAACACCGCGCCCTGCGCAAGCCGCTCCCCGAGGAGCTGACGAAGCGGGACTTCACCACCGCCGCCGACTGGGCCGACGCCTACGCCGCCCAGCTGGACCGCGCGGTCACTGCCTGGGCCGACCCGTCCCTGTGGGAGGGCGAGATCGACCTCGGCATGGGCCCACTGCCGGCCACCGACCTCGCCGGCATGATCATCAAGGAAATGGCCGTCCACGGCTGGGACGTCGCGACGGCCACCGGACAGCCCTTCCGTATCTCGGATCCCGCCGCCCACTTCGTCCTCACCGTGGTGGAAACCCACGGCGCCCTCTACCGCCAGTACGACGGCTTCGCGGACCCGATCCCCGTCCCGCCGAACGCACCGGTGTTCGACAGGGCGCTGGCGTCGAGCGGCCGGGACCCGAAACTCGGAGTCCGATAGGACCCGGGTGGTCGGACGGTCGGACGGTAGGACGGTCGGGCGGTCGGGTGGTCGGACGGTAGGGCGGTCGGGCGGTCGGGCGGTCGGGCGGTCAGGCGCTCGCGCCCACCCGTGTCCGGGTCAGGGCCTCCACGGACGCCTCGTCGTAGCGGCGCAGCAGCAGTCGGGCCACTTCCGGTGCCGGGCCCAGTACGTCGGCGAGGACGTCCGCTCCGGCCGCGCCCCGTGCGATACGGTCCGGCAGTCGGCCGGGGGCGAGGACGTACGGCGCCACGGCCACCCGTTCGCAGCCCAGCGCCCGCAGCTTCCGTACGGCGTCCTCCGTGCGGGGCAGTGATGCGGAGGCGAACGCGGGTCGCACGGCGCACCAACCGGTGTGCCACCACTCCCGCGCGATGTCGGCGATCACCGCGATCGCCTCCGGGTCGGAGGACCCCGCCGAGGCCAGCACGACCCCGGTCGAGGACTTGTCGGCGGGGCTCAACCCCGCCTCGTACAGCCGGTGTTCTAGCGCCGAGAGCAGCAGCGGCGACGGGCCGAGGACCTCCGCCTGGCGGACGCGCAGGGACGGCGGGGCCTCCCGCAGGACCGCCGGGATGTCCGCCTTGGCGTGGAAGGCGCGGATGAGGAGGAGCGGGAGGGCCACCACGTCCCGGACGCCCTCCGCCGCCAGTGACTCCAACACCCCTTGGACGGAGGGGATGTTGAAATCGAGGAAGCCGGTCTCCACCCGCAGCCCGGGGCGCAGCGCCCGTACCCGCCGTACGAGGGCGTGCACGGTCGCGGCGTGCCGCGGATCGCGGCTGCCATGGGCGACGACGAGGAGAACCGGCTTCCTGAGGTGCACAGGGATCAGCTCTTCACCAACAGACCGCGGCTGCGCAGCACCCACCGCTCCAGCGGGCTGAAGATCAGCAGGTCGATCGCGATGCCGACGATCAGGATGAGGAAGATGGCGAGGAACACCTGCGGCATGCTGCTGTTGGTGCGGCCCGCCTCCAGCATCTGGCCGAGGCCCGAGCCGATGTCGGGCGCCTTGGCGATGATCTCGGCGGCCATCAGCGAGCGCCACGAGAACGCCCAGCCCTGTTTCAGCCCCGCCACATAACCGGGCAGCGCGGCCGGCATCACGATGTGCCAGGTCCCCTTCAGCCCGGTCGCGCCCAGCGTCCGTCCGGCCCGCAGGAACAGCGGCGGTACCTGGTCGATGCCGGACACCAGACCGTTGGCGATCGACGGGACCGCGCCGAGCAGGATGACCGTGTACATCACCGACGGCTCCAGACCCAGCCAGACCACGGCCGGCGGCACCCAGGCCACCGACGGCAGCGACTGCAGACCGGAGAGGATCGGGCCGATCGCCGCGCGGACGATCCGGACGCGGGCCACCAGCAGACCCAGCGGCGTGCCGATCGCCAGGGCCGCGAGGAAGCCGAGCAGACCACGGGAGACACTGGTCCAGATGGACTCCAGGAGCGTGCCCTGCAGCCAGGCGTCCCGGACCTCGTCCCACACCGCGGACGGCGAGGGCAGCTTGTAGGCCGGCGCGACCTCCGCCAGGACGAGGAGCTGCCAGACCGCCAGCACCAGCGCGATCGCGGTGATCGGGGGCAGCACCTTCTGGACGAGCACCTGCCGCAGCGGCGGACGCCCGGTCTGCACCGAGTCCAGCGCGTCGAGGCCCGCCTCCAGCCCGGCGAGGTCGTCCGTGTCCTTGACGTCCTCGACGTCCTTGACGTTCTCGCCGGGCACGGCGTCGCTCTTGGTCTCAGTGCTGGCCATGGCGGCGGATCTCCCTGCGCAGTTCTTCGGTGATCTCGACGGACAGCTCCGCCACGGCGGTGTCCTCGATACGGCGGGGCTGCGGAATGCCCACGGTCCACTCGCGGGCCACCCGGCCGGGGCGCGAGGACAGCAGGACGACCCGCTCGGCGAGCCGTACCGCCTCGCGCACGTTGTGCGTCACGAACAGCACCGAGACCCCCGTCTCGCTCCAGATCCGGGTCAGCTCGTCGTGGAGCACGTCCCGGGTGATGGCGTCGAGCGCGGCGAACGGCTCGTCCATCAGCAGCAGCTTGCTCTCCTGGGCCAGCGCGCGGGCCAGGGCGACCCGCTGGCGCATACCGCCGGACAGCTCGTGCACCCGCTTGCCGTAGGCGCCCTGGAGCCGGACCAGACCGAGCAGTTCCTCGGTCCGTTCGCGCCGCTCGTTCTTCGGAACTCCCCTGAGCCGCAGGGCGAGTTCGATGTTCTTGCCCGCGGTCAGCCACGGGAAGAGGGCGTGCTCCTGGAACATCAGAGCCGGTCGCCCGTCGGTCGTGATGCTGCCCGCGCTCGGGTCGTCGAGACCCGCGACCAGGTTGAGCAGCGTCGACTTGCCGCAGCCCGAGGCCCCCAGGAGGGTGACGAACTCGCCCGGAGCGACATCGAGCGTGATGTCGTCCAGGACGAGCTGCTGCCCGGAGGGCCCGGCGAAGGACTTCGATACGTGCTCTATTCGGGCGGCGTACAGCGCTGCCTCGGCGCTGTCGGCGGCCTTGGCGAGTGTGGTGGCCATGGTCGTCACCTCCTGGGAACTCATCGGACTACGCGGTTACTTGACGCCGAGACCGGCGTCGTCGACCTCGTCGTCACCCTCGGCCTTGAGGACCTTGTTGAGCAGCGTCAGGTCGTAGATCCCGTCGAGCTTCGGGTCCTCCAGCAGACCGGCCTTGACCGCGTGGTCCGCCTCGGTCTGCAGGGTGGACGCCAGCGGGTCGTTGATGAACTGGATGGACGTCCATGCCGGGTCGAGCACATCCGCCGGCAGCTCCTTGCCGGAGTCGGCCTTGAGCTGGGCGTTCGCCGCGGCCTTCGCCTCGTCCGCGTTGGAGTTGATGAACGCGTTGGAGTTGACCGAGCCGCGCAGCACGGCCTCGACGACGTCCGGGTGCTCCTTCAGGAACTCCTGGCGCACGATGATGTTCGTGATCACGAACTTCTTGTCCGGCCACAGGTCGGCCTCGTCCAGCAGGACCTTCGCGCCCTCGGCGACCAGCTTGGAGGCGGTCGGCTCCGGCACCCAGGCGCCGTCGATGGCACCGGACTTGTAGGCGTCCGGGGCGACGGAGTTCTCCGTGCGGACCACGGACACATCGCCCTTGCCGGTGTTCGCGTCGACCTTCCAGCCCTGCTCCGCGATCCAGTTGAGGAACGCCACGTCCTGCGTGTTGCCGAGCTGCGGGGTGGCGATCTTCTTGCCCTTGACGTCCTTCAGGGACTTGATCTTGTCCGGGTTGACGACGAGCTTGACGCCGCCGGAGGCCGAGCCGCCGATGATGCGCAGGTTGGCGCCGTCCGCCTTGGTGTAGCCGTTGATCGCCGGGGAGGGGCCGATCCAGCCGATGTCGATGGAGCCGCCGTTGAGGGCCTCGATCTCGGAGGGGCCGGCGTTGAAGGTCGTGTACTTCGCCTTGGTGCCGCCGAGCTCCTTCTGGAAGAAGCCCTTCTGGATGCCGACGAGAGCGGTGGCGTGGGTCAGGTTGCCGAAGTAGCCGATGTTGACGGTGTCGACACCGTCGATCTTCTCGGCCCCGGCGGCGACCTTGTCGGTCTTGGACTCGGTGGACTCGGAACCGTAACCGCAGGCGGCGAGGGTGAGGAGAGGGAGCGCGGCGATGGCGGCGAAAGTACGCCGGAAGGCGGCGGAGCGGTGTGCAGGCACGGGAGGTGTTCCTCTCGGAGGCCCGGCGGTCACGGTCTCTCAGGTCGTGGCCGGGAGGTCAGGAAAACGGTCTTCGTCGCAACCGGGACGTCGGGTGGGGGGACGGGGCGCGCAGGCGGTGCGCGTACGTCAGCGCACACATCGCGCGACTCCGCCCTGCCCGCTGCCGAGGGCGCCGCTGCCGACCCGGCCGCCCTCCTTCGCGAACGTCGCGTAGTAGTCCACGGGGTTCATGTCAGAAGTCCCACCCGTCGTCCTCGGCCTCGTCCTTGACGGGCTCGGGGGAGGCGAACGACTCGCCGACCATGCCGGCGGTCAGCGTGGTGCCGTCGGAGGGGTCGATCAGGATGAAGGAGCCGGTGCGCCGGGAGTCGGCGTAGGAGTCGACGGGGAGCGCCTCCGCCGTACGGACCTTCACCCGGCCGATGTCGTTGGCGACGAGCTGTCCCGGGTGCGGGTGCAGGGACAGGTCGTCGAGGGTGAGCCGGGACGGGATGTCCTTGACGATCGCCTTGACCGTGCGGGTGCCGTGCTTGAGCAGCACCCGGTGGCCCACGGTGAGCGGCGCGTCCGCCACATGGCAGACGGTCGCCTCGATGTCCTGGGTGGTCGCGGGCGCGTCCTTGCTGGGCACGAGGAGATCACCGCGCGAGATGTCGATGTCGTCCTCCAGCAGGAGGGTCACCGACTGCGGGGTGTGGGCCGCGTCGACCGGCTCGCCGAGGAGGTCGATGCCCGTGACCTTGGTGGTCCGGCCGGACGGCAGGACCGTCACCGGGTCGCCGACCCGGAACGTACCGGCCGCGATCTGCCCCGCGTACCCCCGGTAGTCCGGGTGCTCGGCGGTCTGCGGACGGATCACGTACTGCACGGGGAGCCGGGCGTGGCAGTGCGCCAGGTCGTGGGCGACCGGCACCGACTCCAGGTGCTCCAGGAAGGTCGGGCCGCCGTACCAGTCCATGTTGGCCGACGGCTCCACCACGTTGTCACCGGCGAGCGCGGAGATCGGGATGGAGGTGATCTCCGGGACGCCCAGCTCGGACGCGTACCCGGTGAACTCCTCGGCGATCCGCGCGAAGATCCGCTCCTCGTACGCGACGAGGTCCATCTTGTTGACGGCCAGCACGACGTGCGGGACGCGCAGCAGTGCGGCGATCGCGGCGTGCCGGCGGGTCTGCTCGACGACACCGTTGCGGGCGTCGACCAGGATCACCGTCAGCTCGGCCGTGGAGGCGCCGGTGACCATGTTGCGGGTGTACTGCACATGCCCGGGGGTGTCGGCGAGGATGAACCGGCGGCGCGGGGTGGCGAAGTAGCGGTACGCCACGTCGATGGTGATGCCCTGCTCCCGCTCGGCCCGCAGACCGTCGGTGAGCAGCGCGAGGTCGGGGCCCTCCTGGCCACGGCTCGCCGAGGCGCGCTCCACGGCCTCCAGCTGGTCGGTGAGGACCGACTTGGAGTCGTGCAGCAGCCGCCCGACGAGGGTGGACTTGCCGTCGTCGACCGAACCGGCGGTGGCGAACCGCAGCAGGGTCGTCTCGGTGAGTTCCGTGGTCGTGGTCATGCCTAGAAGTACCCCTCGCGCTTACGGTCTTCCATCGCGGCCTCGGACATCTTGTCGTCGGCACGGGTCGCGCCCCGCTCGGTGAGCCGGGAGGCCGCGATCTCGGTGATCACGGCGTCCAGCGTGGTCGCGTCCGAGTCCACCGCGCCCGTGCAGGACATGTCCCCCACGGTCCGGTAGCGGACGAGGCGCTTCTCGACGGTCTCGCCGTCCTTCGGGCCGCCCCACTCACCGGCGGTCAGCCACATCCCGGCCCGCTGGAACACCTCGCGCTCGTGCGCGAAGTAGATCTCCGGCAGTTCGATGCCCTCGCGGGCGATGTACTGCCACACGTCCAGCTCGGTCCAGTTGGAGAGCGGGAAGACACGGACGTGCTCGCCGGGCGCGTGCCGGCCGTTGTACAGGTTCCACAGCTCCGGGCGCTGGCGACGCGGGTCCCACTGGGAGAACTCGTCCCGCAGCGAGAACACCCGCTCCTTGGCGCGTGCCTTCTCCTCGTCCCGACGGCCACCGCCGAAGACGGCGTCGAACTTCTCCGCCTGGATCCGTTCCGTCAACGGCACGGTCTGCAGCGGATTCCGCGTCCCGTCCGGGCGCTCCTTGAGCACACCCCGGTCGATGTAGTCCTGCACGGAGGCGACGTGCAGCCGCAGCCCGTGCGCGGCCACCGTGCGGTCGCGGTACTCCAGCACCTCGGGGAAGTTGTGCCCGGTGTCCACGTGCAGCAGCGTGAACGGGATCGCGGCCGGGGCGAACGCCTTCAGCGCCAGGTGCAGCATGACGATGGAGTCCTTGCCGCCGGAGAACAGGATCACCGGCCGCTCGAACTCGCCCGCCACCTCACGGAAGATATGGACCGCCTCGGACTCCAGGGCGTCCAGGTGGGACAGGGTGTACGGGGTGCCGGTCTCCCCGGGGACGGCGGTGACGGTCGTCGTCATGCCAGACCCCTCTCGGTGAGCAGTTTGTGGACCAGCGCCGCGGACTCCTGGACCGTCTGGTCCTGCGACTCGATCCGCAGCTCCGGGGTCTCGGGGGCCTCGTACGGGTCGTCGACCCCGGTCAGCCCGGAGATCTCACCGGCCGCCTGCTTGGCGTACAGACCCTTCACATCGCGTTCGGAGCACACCTCGACCGGAGTCGCCACATGCACCTCGACATACGCGGCGCCGCTCGCCGAGTGCCGCTTGCGGACCGCCTCGCGGCTGTCGGCGTAGGGCGCGATGACCGGGACGAGCGCCTTGACGCCGTTACGGGCGAGCAGGTCGGCGAGGAAGCCGATGCGCTGCACGTTGGTGTGCCGGTCGGCGCGGCTGAAGCCCAGGTCCGCGGTGAGGAACTCGCGGATCTCGTCGCCGTCGAGGACCTCCACGAGGTGGCCCTCCTCGCGCAGCCGGCCCGCGAGTTCGTGGGCGATGGTGGTCTTGCCGGCACTCGGCAGACCCGTGAGCCAGACGGTGGCTCCGGTGGCTCCGGTCGTCACTGGGTTCTCCTGGTTCTTCGCTGGCACGGGCACGTCGTTCTTCCGCGCGGGCACGGTGCCGCCCGCGGTGGGCGCGGTGGCGGTCACAGGTGCAGCCCGCACTCGGTCTTGGTGTTCCCGGCCCAGCGGCCGGCCCGCGCGTCCTCGCCCGGGGCGACCCGGCGGGTGCAGGGGGCGCAGCCGACGGAGGCGTAGCCGTCCATCAGCAGGGGGTTGGTGAGCACTCCGTGTTCGGCGACGTAGGCGTCCACGTCGTCCTGCGTCCAGCGCGCTATGGGGGAGATCTTGACCTTGCCGCGCTTGTCGTCCCAGCCGACGACCGGGGTGTTCGCCCGGGTCGGGGACTCGTCGCGGCGCAGGCCCGTCGCCCACGCGTCGAACCGGGTCAGGCCCTCTTCGAGGGGCTTGACCTTGCGCAGGAAGCAGCACAGGTCGGGGTCGCGGTCGTGCAGCTTCGGCCCGTACTCGGCGTCCTGCTCGGCGACCGTCTGGCGCGGGGTGATCGTGATGACGTTGACGTCCATCACGGCCTCGACGGCGTCGCGGGTGCCGATGGTCTCCGGGAAGTGGTAACCGGTGTCGAGGAAGACGACGTCCACGCCGGGCCTGGCCCGGGAGGCGAGGTGCGCGACGACCGCGTCCTCCATCGAGGAGGTCACGCAGAAGCGCTTGCCGAAGGTGTCCACGGCCCACTGGAGGATCTCCAGCGCCGAGGCGTCCTCCAGATCGCGGCCGGCCTGCTCGGCGAGCGCCTTGAGCCGGGCGCGCTTCGCCGCGTCCGGGTCGGCCGCGTCCGTGGAAGACACGTCCGTGGAAGACACGTCCGTGGACTCGGATGTATCGGAGTCCGAGTCCGTCTGAACGGCAGTCATATGTGATCCCCTCCGCTGTCGGCTCGCTGAACCCCCCGGGACAACAGCCCGAGGAACTTCAACTGGAAGGCTCGATTGCAGGCTCCGCATTCCCACGCGCCGTTTCCCGTCTCGTTGGGGCGCAGGTCCTCGTCACCGCAGTAGGGGCAGTAGAAAGGCGCGGCTCGCTCGCTCACGACAGGGACTCCTCGCTGGCGCGGGTGACCCAGGCGGCGAAGCGCTCGCCGTCCTCGCGTTCGTCCTGGAAGCGCTTGAGGACGCGCTCGACGTAGTCGGGGAGTTCGTCGGAGGTGACCTTGAGGCCGCGCACCTTGCGGCCGAAGCCGGCCTCCAGGCCGAGCGCGCCGCCCAGGTGCACCTGGTAGCCCTCGACCTGCTCGCCCTGGTCGTTGAGCATGAGCTGGCCCTTGAGACCGATGTCCGCCACCTGGATACGCGCGCAGGCGTTCGGGCAGCCGTTGATGTTGATGGTGAGCGGCTCGTCGAACTCCGGGATCCGGCGCTCCAGTTCGTCGATCAGGGCGGAGCCGCGCGCCTTGGTCTCGACGATGGCGAGCTTGCAGTACTCGATGCCGGTGCAGGCCATCGTGCCGCGCCGGAACGGCGACGGGCTGACCGTGAGGTCCAGGGCCTCCAGGCCGGAGACGAGCGAGTCGATCTGCTCCTCGGTGACGTCGAGCACGATCATCTTCTGCTCGACGGTGGTGCGGACCCGGCCGGAGCCGTGCGCCTCGGCGAGGTCGGCGATCTTCGTCAGGGTGGTGCCGTCGACGCGGCCGACGCGCGGGGCGAAACCGACGTAGTAGCGGCCGTCGTTCTGCCGGTGCACACCCACGTGGTCGCGCCAGCGCGCCACCGGCTGGTCCGGCGCCGGGCCGTCGATCAGCTTCCGCTCGAGGTAGTCGTCCTCCAGGACCTGGCGGAACTTCTCCGTGCCCCAGTCGGCGAGCAGGAACTTCAGCCGGGCGCGGGTGCGCAGCCGCCGGTAGCCGTGGTCGCGGAAGATCGAGATGACGCCCTCGTACACGTCCGCGACCTCGTCCAGCGGCACCCAGGCGCCGAGCCGCTGCCCGATCTTGGGGTTGGTGGAGAGACCGCCGCCGACCCAGAGGTCGAAGCCGGGGCCGTGCTCGGGGTGGCGGACACCGACGAAGGCGATGTCGTTGATCTCGTGCGCCACGTCGAGCAGCGGCGAGCCGGAGATCGCGGACTTGAACTTGCGGGGCAGGTTCGAGAAGTCCGGGTTGCCGATGATCCGCCGGTGGATCTCGTCCATCGCGGGCGTGCCGTCGATGATCTCGTCCTCGGCGATCCCGGCGACGGGCGAGCCGATGATCACCCGGGGGGTGTCACCGCAGGCCTCGGTGGTGGACAGGCCGACGGCCTCCAGGCGTTCCCAGATCTCGGGGACGTCCTCGACGCGGATCCAGTGGTACTGGACGTTCTGCCGGTCGGTGATGTCGGCGGTGCCCCGCGCGAACTCCTGCGAGATCTCGCCGATCACCCGCAGCTGCCGGGTGGTCAGGCGTCCGCCGTCGATCCGCACCCGCAGCATGAAGTACTTGTCGTCCAGCTCCTCCGGCTCCAGGATCGCGGTCTTGCCGCCGTCGATCCCGGGCTTGCGCTGGGTGTACAGCCCCCACCAGCGCATCCGGCCGCGCAGGTCGTTGGGGTCGATCGAGTCGAAGCCTCGCTTGGAGTAGATCGTCTCAATGCGTGTCCGCACATTGAGACCGTCGTCGTCCTTCTTGAACTGCTCGTTGCCGTTCAGCGGGGTGAAGTGTCCCGCGGCCCACTGACCCTCGCCACGGTGACGGCTCACCTTGCGGCGGGGCGTGGCGGGGTTCTGCGGGGTGGCGGCCATGGGTGTATGTCCTTCGGGAAAGGCGGGGTGGCGGCTCTGACCTGCGCTTGCACACGCATGCGCGCACACGCGGGCAGCGTGTGCGACGCCTGCGCGTCCTCGCGCGGGCTGAAACAGAGGAGGGTGCGGCGCTATTGCCCGGGGTTGTCCAACCCCTCGCGGCAGGGGGCGTCAGCTCACCGGACAGATGGCGCTGGACATGCGGCCGAGGTCGACATGGCGCCGACTCACCAAGGCAATTCCAGTTCCAGACATGACGGAAGCGTGTCACGGCTCTTTAGACCGAGTCCACCGTCATCCATATTCCGGACAAGGATGTCTCGCATGCCGAGACGATGTGATGTGGGTCATGGTGTGGGAACGGTCGCGCCGGGCCAGGGCCCCGGCGCCGGGGCGTCGGTCTCCTCGGTCACCTTGGTGTCGAACAGGGTGAAGCCCCGCCGCTGGTAGTTGGCCATCGCGTGCTCGCCGTCCCGGGTACAGGTGTGCAGCCAGACCCGCTTGGTCGGCGGCAGCTCCGGCCACCGCTCGGCGAGGTCCCAGGCGCGGGCCGCGCCGTACGACAGCAGATGCCCGCCGATGCGCCGGCCGCGGAACGCCGGGATCAGCCCGAAGTACACGATCTCCACCACCCCGTCGTCCTGCGGCTCCAGCTCCACATAGCCGGCGGGCGTCCCCCGGTCGTAGGCGACCCAGCTCTCCACCCCCGGCCGGCCCAGGTGCTCCTGCCACCGCTCGTACGGCCACGACAGCCGGTCGATCCAGCGGATGTCGCCGCCGACGGAGGCGTACAGGAAGCGGCTGAACTCGGGGGAGGGGACCTCGGCGCGCACGACACGGATGTCGTCGCCCTCGGGCGCGGCGGCGGGAAGCAGATCGCCGGGCGAGGTCTGCTCCAGGGACCAGGTGGTGACGGGGCTGGTGCTCATACGCCCAGGGAATCATGGGCCCCGGCCCGCCTCCAAGGCCGGACCGGGTGCCCACTCGGGCGGAAACGCGGCGAAAGGTCCTAGTTCAGGGAGCTGTCGACGTCGTTCAGTTTCACCGCGTACAGCACCCGCTCCGGGATGGGGTCGGTGAGGGTCCACAGCTCGCCCGTCGCCGGTGAGTAGGAGAGGGAGGCGGAGTCGCGGCCCCAGCAGGCGTACGACTCCAGGTCCGAGCCCGAGGTGCCGCTCGGTCCGCCGTCCGCGCACTTGGCGGCGTCGGCCCCGTCCTCGTCCTGCCGCCAGAGGGTGCCGTGCCCGTCGGGCTTCTCGGCACTCTGGTCGACGTACCAGTCACCCTTGTGGGCGAGGACACCCCGGACCCCGGAGGCCTCCGTCTCGTACGCCTCCGTGGCGACGGCGGCGCCCCGGCGCCCGGTGGTGGTGAGCAGGCCGGTGCGGTCGGCGGTGATGTCGAGGGAGTAGCGCCAGACGCGGGCGGGTTCCTCGTCGCCGGGGCGGGAGCGTTCGTTCGCGACGACCGTGGGCGGTATCGACGTCCGGTCGAGGGAGAGCGAGCCGAGACAGGCCGCCCCGTCGTGGTCGCCGCGGGCGTCGCAGCCCTCGCCCGCCGCCGGGTGGTAGGCGGCGACCGCGGGCAGCGCGTACCGGTAGTGGTGGGCCGACCAGCCGTCGTCCGCCCTGCCGATCGCCTCGCTGTCGGTGACGTCGGCGCGGAGGAAGCGGGACAGGTCGAACACGTACAGGGAGTCGTCCTGGCCGCCGCGGCTCTCCGGGCCGCGCGCGGTGACGATCAGCTTGTCCTCGTACCAGGCCATGCCGCCGAGCCGGGAACGCAGACCCTCGAAGCCCCGCGCGTCCGCCGTCGGCACGACGAGCAGGACCCAGCGGTAGCGGAGGTTCGCCGGGTCGG
This sequence comes from Streptomyces phaeolivaceus, assembly GCF_009184865.1. NCBI lineage: Bacteria > Bacillati > Actinomycetota > Actinomycetes > Kitasatosporales > Streptomycetaceae > Streptomyces > Streptomyces phaeolivaceus. Next base: position 8,355,239 of record NZ_CP045096.1, read on the forward strand.
CGGCGTCCACGAAGGCGACCCGGGCGAGCCCGGAGTCGTCCGCGCCGCTGCCGCCGTCCGCGTCGGGGGTGCCGCTCTCGGCCCCGCTGTGCGTCCAGCCGGCCGCGATGACCTGGTTGTCCCGGGACGTGGTGACCGAGCGGGGGATCCACCGGTCGTCGACCGCGTCGCCCGGCTCCCAGCAGTACGCCCGTGAGGCCACCGGCTCGACGGGCAGGTTGTCCTGCTCGGAGTCGAAGCAGTCGCTCTCGTCGCGCATCGCGTGGTTGGCGCTCGCCAGCACCTCGTCGACACCGACCGGACCGCCCATGTCGTCGGTCAGGGCGCGCAGCTCGGCGCGGTCGGTGAGGGTCTCCCGGAGCTGGAGTCCGCGCAGCTCGGCGGCCGAGGTGATCGAGGAGAGCGCGCCCGGTGTCCGGCCGCCCGCCGCCTGTGAGGTGCTGATCAGGGTGGCCGCCGCCGTGAGCGCCAGCGCGGTTCCCGCCAGGGACGCGCGCAGGGCACGTCCCCTTCTGCGTCGACGGTGTCTGCCGCGGTGCTGCATAAAACCTCCCGGGGACGGCCAACTGCCAACCGCGAACAAGATCTTGACGGCGAGGCAGGTGGGTCGGCCTGGCTGCGATGCTACGGCAGTGGGACACGTGTCACGCCGAGGTCCCGGGAAATACAGGGAGATCCCTCACTCCGGGGCCATGATCCGTTCACCGTGAAGGGTTCGCGGATGTTTGACGGACGCTCAAGGGTTCGACCGCTCTCTCTCGTGCCCCGGGGGCCGCTCCGCCCAGGTCGGGGCGCTGGGTGTGCTTCCCCGGGTGCGGATCACCCCCGGGGCCACCGAGTGCGGGAGCAGGTCCAACGGGGTTTCGGGGAGGAGGACTTCGACGTCGGCCCGTTCGGTGAAGCGGTACGGGCGGTGGTCGAGGAAGGCGCCGAGATAGCGGCGTACCCGGGACATCTCGGCGCGGACGGTGACGGTGCGGGCGGGGTCGCCGAACATGTCGTCGGCGAGCGCGGAGGCGCTGCGCCCGGCCCGGTGCAGGGCGAGGAGGTACAGGAGTTCGGCGTGGCGCGGCGTCAGCTCATGGGTCCAGGAGCCCGCGCAGCCGGCCACGGTGACGGTCCAGCGGCGCGGATGGGAGACGTCGAGGGTGATGTGGGTGGCGGTCGGGGCGGGCGCGGGCTCCGCGGTGGGGCGTATCAGCCAGCCCGCGGGCAGCGGTTCGACGGTGCACAGGCCGAGCGCGGGGAGCCAGCAGCGGCCGGGGGAGAGCGACTTGGGCAGCGCGACCCGGCTGGTGTACGGCATGCCGGTGACCGCGGCCGTCCAGCCGTCCCGGTCCACGGCGACCGCGCGCCCGCCGAGCCGGGCCAGCACCGGCGCCGCCACCGCGCGCAGTTGTTCGAGCGAGGTGAGGTGCAGGTCCCGCAGCCGGGCCTGGGCGAGTTTGGCGACCGAGTCGACCAGGGCGAGGGTGGAGGGGTGCAGGGTCTCCAGCGGGCCGCTGATGTCGACCGCGCCGAGCAGCCGCCCGTCGCGCGGGTCGGTGATGGGGGCGCCGGTGCAGGTCCAGGGGTGCAGGGCGCGTACGAAGTGCTCGGCGGAGAACACCTGGACGGCGCGGCGGGAGACGAGGGGCGTACCGACGCCGTTCGTGCCGACGGTCTCCTCGCGCCAGTCCGCGCCGATCCCCAGACCGTGCCCGTCGGCCTTGCGGAGCACCGCCGTACTGCCCTCGCGCCACAGCACCCGGGCGTCGGCGTCCGCGACCATCATGATGTGCTGCGCGGTGTCGGCGAGGGAGAGCAGCCCCTCGCGCAGCACCGGCAGGACATGGCGCAGCCGTGAGGTCTGGCGGCGCCGCTCGACCTCGTCGCGGCCGAGGAGGTCGGCCCGGAAGTCGTGGTCGGGGTCGATACCGCTCTGCAGCATGCGGCCCCAGGACTCGCGGATCGCCGGGCGCGGGGCGGGTTTCGAGGGCCGGCCGTCGAGGGTGGAGGCGCGGACCTCGCCGAGGACCCGGGCCGCTCGGGCGGCGTCCGTGGCGGTGAGCCGCGTGACTTCCATCGGCGAGTGCGGCACTCGTTCCTCCCCGGCAGGCCGGTCCGCTCCCCGGCCCCTGGTGGCCGTGGAAGTCCGGATCTGCGTTACGGCGTTGACTGCGGGTTTCATAGTCTGCCGCTCTTCGGCCACGGAGGGACACGCTCCGGCCACAGAGCGCAGATGAGTTGCAACCCCCTGCAACCCTGGCGTACCGCCCCACGCTCCTTGAAACTTGTTCAACGTCGCCCACTGCGGCGTACGCGCTCCGCTCAAAGGGGCTCAGAAAGCGGGGGTGGTGCCGTGTCGGCGCAGCACCACCCCCGCGTCGCACCCCGTGTCCCACCGCCGGGGCGCACCACTCGAAAGAGGACGCCGACACCTTGGAGGGGGCGCCCTCCGCGCCCGTGAAGGCCGGTGTCGGTTCAAGCCACCGGACGCGCCCGTTCCACGATCGACGCCAGATCCAGGGTGTGCGGCAGGGTGCCGAAGGCCGAGCCCCCCTCGCCGCCCAGCCGGGAGGCGCAGAACGCGTCCGCGACCGCCGGGGGCGCGTACCGCACGAGCAGCGCGCCCTGCAGCACGAGGGCGAGCCGTTCCACGAGCCGACGTGCGCGGGCCTCGATGCCGTCCAGATCGGCGAGTTCGGTCAGCAGGCCCTTGATCGCGGCGTCGAGCCGGTGGTCGGCGCCGCGCGCCCGGCCGACCTCCCGCAAGTAGGCGTCCAGGGCCCCCGGTTCACGGCCCAGGGCGCGCAGCACATCCAGCGCCTGGATGTTCCCGGCGCCCTCCCAGAGGGAGTTGAGAGGCGCCTCGCGCACCAGCCGGGGCATACCGGACTCCTCGACGTAGCCGTTGCCGCCGAGGCACTCGGAGGCCTCGACCACGAGCGGGGTACAGCGCTTGGTGATCCAGTACTTGGCGATCGGCACCGCCAGCCGCAGGAACGAACGTTCGTTCTCGGTATCCGGCCCGGCCGCGTCCACGGCGTCGTAGGCCGCGGCCACCCGCATCGCCAGCGTCGTCGCCGCCTCCGACTCCAGCGCCAGATCGGCCAGAACGTTGCGCATCAGCGGTTTGTCGATCAGCGGCCCGCCGAACGCCTCCCGGTACGCGCAGTGGTGCGCGGCCTGCGCCACCGCCTGCCGCATCAGCGAGGCCGCGCCCAGCGCGCAGTCCAGCCGGGTGGCCGCCACCATCCCGATGATCGTGCGCACCCCCCGCCCCTCGTCCCCGACCCGGCGCGCCCACGTCCCGTCGAACTCGACCTCGGCGGAGGCGTTCGACCGGTTGCCCAGCTTGTCCTTCAGCCGCTCGATACGGAACACGTTCCGTGACCCGTCGGCCAGCACCCGCGGCACCAGGAAGCACGTCAGCCCGCCCGGCGCCCGCGCCAGCACCAGGAACCCGTCCGACATCGGCGCCGAGCAGAACCACTTGTGGCCCGTCAGCTCGTACGTCCCGTCCTCGGCCAGCGGCCGTGCGGCGGTGGTGTTGGCGCGGACGTCGCTGCCGCCCTGCTTCTCGGTCATGCCCATCCCGAACAGCACCCCGGCCTTCTGGTCGGCGGGCCGCAGGTCCCAGTCGTAGAGCGGCGAGGTGAGCCGGGGCTCCCACTCGGCGGCGAGCACCGGGTCCGTGCGCAGCGCGGGCACCGCCGCGTGGGTCATGGACAGCGGGCAGCCGTTGCCCGCCTCGACCTGGGTCCACACGACGAACGCCGCCGCCCGCCGCACATGCCCGCCGGGCCGGGTCCAGGCCGCCGTCAGCCCCGCCGAGACCCCCTTGCCGAGCAGCCGGTGCCACGACGGATGGAACTCGACCTCGTCCACCCGGTTCCCGTACCGGTCGTACGCCCGCAGCCTCGGCGGGTTCTCGTTCGCCAGCCGCCCCCACTCCCGCACCTGCGCGGAGCCCGCCGTACGCCCGAACCCCGCCAGGTCGTCCCGCGCCTCCTCCAGCACCTCCGGCGCCAGATGCCGGTCGACCGCCTCCGTCAGCACCTCGTCGGCGGTGAAGACGTCGTAGTCCACCAGGGGCGGAGGCTGATTGGTCACTTCATGGGTGCTGGCTGCCATGTGCAGGAACCTACCCGTCGGCATCGCGTCCGCGGACGACGCTCACCGGTGTCCGGCGCCGGACCGCGACGGCCCGGCACCGGACCGCCGAGGCCGGCTCAGACGGGCGCCGCGAGTTCGCCCGTCCCCAGTTCGCCCGTCCCGAACTCCCCATCCGGGTCGAGTACCGCCTCCCCGTACTGCTCCAGCGGCCAGCCCGGCCGGTAGACGGTGTCGAGATAGCGCTCCCCGAGGTCCGGGGAGATCGCCACCGCCGTGGTGTCGGGCGTGCCGTTGCGCGCCAGCCACTCGGCCGCGCCGCTGACGACCGTGCCGGTGGAGCCCCCGAAGAGGAAGCCGCGCCGGGCCATGCGATGACAGGCCCGTACGGTGTCGATCTCCTCCACCCGCACGACGTCGTCCACATAGGACGCGTCGAGCAGCGCCGGGGTCACGCTGGTGCCGAGCCCCGGGATCATCCGGCGGCCCGGCGCCCCGCCGAACGCCACCGACCCGACGCTGTCCACGGCGACGATCCGCACCCGGCGCCGCCGCTCCCAGAACCACTGGGCGCACCCCATCAGCGTCCCGGAGGTGCCGACCCCGACGAACAGCACGTCGAGGCGCGGGAACTGCCGGGCGACGGCGGGCGCGGTGGTGCGGTAGTGCGCCTGCCAGTTCGCCTCATTGGTGTACTGGTCGAGCCATACGTAGGTCGGGTCGGTGGCGCACAGCGCGCGGACGTACGAGATCCGCGCCCCCAGAAAGCCGCCGAGCGGGTCCGGCTCGGAGATGACGTGCACCCGGCTGCCCAGCGCCTCGATCATGCGCCGGGTCTGCGGATTGCACCGGGAATCGGTCACGCACAGAAACCGGTAGCCCCGGCTCGCCGCGATCATGCTCAGCGCGACGCCCAGATTGCCGGACGACGACTCGACGAGCGTCGAGCCCGGCCGGAGACGTCCCTCCCGTTCGGCTGCCCGCACCATCTCGGACGCGGCCTTGAGCTTGATCGAACCGGCGAAGTTGAACCCCTCGCACTTCAGGAAGAGCTTGTGTCCGACGACCTGACGCAGATCGACGTACAGCTCCTCCTCGTTGAAGTCCGTGGGAACGGATATGACTGGCACCGCTGCCCCCCTGGTTGTGCAATGTCGTACTCGTCGTACTCGCTGTGCCCCCGGCGGTCAGCCGTGGCGGCGCAGCTCGTGGAAGAAGTCGTCCACGATCCGCAGTCCGCCGGAGCGGGCCACTTCATCGTGAACATGACCGCCGACCGCGAGGTCCAGGACCCCGAGGCCGAAGGGCGAGAAGATCACCGGACGGTCCGCCGGCACGGTCGCCCGGCCGGTGAGGACGTCATGGAGCGTTCCGTCGAGGAAGTCCCGTGCGCCGGTGAGCTGTTCGGTCAGGTGCGGTGACGTGTTCGCCTTGAGGCAGTGCTCGACGTCGTCGACGAAGTTCGCCGACGCGAGCAGCACCTCGGGCGCGAGATCGCGCAGCGACACGTGCAGCACCAGCGGATGATGGGCGAACCACTTCGGTTCATGGATGTGCGGCTCGCCCGCGATCGTCGCGAAGACCACCAGGTCGCTCGCCCGGATCACGTCCTCGGCGCTGTCGTGCACCGTCACCCGCCCGTCCGCCCCGGACCGCTCCAGATACCCCCGGAACCCGGTCGCGCTCTCCGCGGCCAGGTCGTACACCCCCACCTCCTCGAACGCGAAGCCCGTCGCCACGAGGAAGGTGTGGATGTACCGGGCGATCAGACCCGTGCCGAGGAAGCCGACCCGGGTCGGACGCGGCGCCCCCCGGCGCGCGTCGCTCAGCCGGTCGGCCGCCAGCGCCGCCGACGCGGCGGTCCGCGTGGCGCTGATGATGGAGGCCTCCAGACACGCGAACGGATACCCGGTGGCGTGATCGTTGAGGATCAGCACGGCGGAGGCGCGCGGCAGCCCGCTCGCGGTGTTCTCCGGGAAGCTGGAGACCCACTTCAACCCGTCCACCTGGTACTTGCCGCCCAGAGAGGCGGGCAGCGCGATGATCCGCGAGGACGGACGGCCGGGGAAACGGAGGAAGTACGACGGCGGGTTGACCGTGTCGCCGGTGTCCCCGTTCCCGTGCAGCAGATAGGCGGCCTCGACCAGTTCGACGACCTCCCGTTCCCGGCCCCGCAGGGCCTGCCGCACCTGGGCACCGGAGATCACGGCGAAACCCGGAACCTCGGTCATGTGAAGCTCACCTCGTCCTTCGCGTCGGAGTGCTGCATGGAGTGGTGCGTCGGCCGCACGGGGTCCGCCAGGCCCACCAGCACCTCGCGCGGCCCCTCGAAGGGCTCCCGGCTGTGCGCGCAGCGGATGTTGTCGACGAGGAGCAGGTCACCCGGCCGCCACGGGGTGCGGACGGTGTGCGCCGCGTAGACCTGGTTGAGGGTCTCGACGACCTCGGCGCCGATCGGTTCGCCGTCGCCGTGCCGGGTGTTGAAGGGCAGCCCGTCGGGCCCGTACATGTCCACCAGGTACTCGTGGACCTCGGGGTCCATGGTCCATTCGTTGAGGAACGCGATCTGGTTGAACCAGCAGCGCCGGCCGGTCACCGGGTGCCGGAGCACGGCGGCCCGCCGCTGCCGGGTGTGCAGGGACCCGTCGGGCCGCCAGGCGAACGCGAGGGAGTGCGCCCGGCAGTACGCCTCGACGACGGTCCGGTCGTCGGTGCCGAACGCCTCGGCCACCGACGCCCCGATCTCGTCGTTGTAGGAGCGGGTGAGCAGCCAGCCGTCCCGCTCGAACCGTTCGGTCAACTCCCTCGGCAGCGCCGCGAGTACGGCCTCCGCGTCGGCGACCCCGGTGGCCCCGCCCCGCCCGGCGGCCTCCAGGCAGGCGAAGAGCAGCAGGCCGGGGAACTCCAGCGTGTAGCTCAACTCGTGGTGCATGCACATCGGTTGGTTCGACGGCCAGGCCGTCGACGAGTACACCCCGTCCGCGTACGTCCGCCGGGGCGCGAAGGCCTCCTTCTCGGTCATCAGCGTGTCCGCCAACCCGTGGAAGACCGCGCCGACTTCGGCCGCGTTCCGCAGCCCCAGCCCCCGGACGAGCACCGAGCCGTGCTCGGCGACGACGGCCCGCAGCGCGTCCCGCTGCCCGGCGGCCCAGTGGGCGGCGGGTTCGCCGGGGGAGACGGTGAGGAGCGGCGGACTACCGGGCGCTGTCTCAATGTCCGGCAGCGGCAGGGGAGTCGAAGGCGATGGCACGGTCGCCGTCTCCTTCCGGTGGCGTCCCGCCGCGCGGCGACGGCTCAGAAAGCTCATGACGACGCCCTCCCCACGGTCCCGGCGGCGGAGCGCGGTGTCCCGGAGACGTTCCGCGCACCGGCCGCCCTGGTGTCGATCAGTCCGGCCAGCTCGGCCAGGACCGGATGCCCGTTGACGTCCCTGGGGGACACCGCCCGCTCCAGGGCGATCGCCAGCTTCACCGCCGACAGCGAGGTGCCGCCCCGGTCGAAGAAGTGGTCGTGCCGGCCGATCCGGGCCCGTGGCACCCCGAGCACCTCGGCCCACACCTCGGCCAGCCGCCGCTCGGTCGGGGTGACCGGCGGTTCCCCCGACTCGAAGTCCCCGGCGTCCAGCCGCTCGGCCAGCGCGGTCAGCGTCCGCCGGTCGATCTTGCCGTTGGCGGTCAGCGGCAGACTCTCCCGATGGTGGAACACCGACGGCACCATGTACGCCGGCAGCGAGGCCGCCAGCCGGTCCCGCAGCTCCTCGGCCGCGAGCGGCCGGCCCGAGTGGAACGCGACCAGCCGTGTCCCCCAGGCGACCACCACCGCGCCGTCCCGGACGCCCGCCACCTTGAGCAGCGCGTTCTCCACCTCGCCGATCTCGATACGGAAGCCCCGCACCTTGACCTGGGTGTCCCGGCGGCCCAGGAACTCCAGCTTGCCGTCGGGCCGCCAGCGCCCGTGGTCCCCGCTGCGGTAGAGCCGTTCACCGGGCCGGTACGGGTCGGTGGTGAACGCCCGCGCGGTGCGCTCGGGATCGTTGACGTACCCCCGTCCGACACACACCCCGGAGAAGACGATCTCCCCCGGCGCGCCCAGCGGCACCAGGGAGAGCCGCTCGTCGACGACGTACACCCGGACGTTGCGGACGGGACGGCCCAGTGGCACCCGGCCGCCCTCCGGGGTCCGGTCCATCACCTCGTGGTTGGTGTCGTCCGAGGTCTCGGTCAGCCCGTAGGCGTTGACCAGCGGTATCCCCGGCTCGGTGGCGAACCAGCGCTCCGCCAGCTCCTTCTTCAGCGCCTCCCCGGTGACCGACACCCGGCGCAGCGCGGGCAGTTCACGGGGGTGCCGCTCCAGATGGGCGAGGACCGCTTCGAGGTACGACGGCACCACCTGGACCACGTTCGCCCGGCCGTCGGCGATCCGGTCGACGAACCGCTCGACGTCCAGGATCACGTCCTGCTCCACAAGGAGGGTCCGCCCGCCGACCAGCGGCGCGGCCAGCAGCTGCCACAGGGAGATGTCGAAGCACTGGGGCGCGGTCTGCGCGACCACGTCCCCCTCGCCGATGTCGAGGTCGTCGAGCTTGGCGTGCAGATGGTTGAGCATCCCGCCGTGCTCGCACATCGCGCCCTTGGGCTCGCCCGTGGAACCGGAGGTGAAGTAGATGTACGCCAGCCGGTCCGGCCCGATCTCCATACCGAGGTCGGAGTCCGGATGGGCCTCGTCGTACGCGTCCTCCACCAGCAGCCGCTGTGTCCCGGGCAGTGTGGCCAGGGCCGCGTCCAGGGTGGCGGTGCCGCCCCGTTCGGTGAGCACCAGCTCGCAGCCGGCGCGGGTGAGCATGCGGGCGACGCGCTCGGCGGGGAAGTGCGGCTCGACGGGCAGATAGGCGCCGCCCGCCTTGAACACCGCGAGGACGGCCGCCATCCAGTCCAGGTTCCGTTCCGTCACCACGGCGACGACGCCCTCACGGCCGAGACCCCGGACCAGCAGGGCCCGACTGAGCTGGTTGGCGCGGGAGTTGAGTTCGCGATACGTCCAGCGCCGGTCGCCCTGGACGGCCGCGACCGCGTCCGGGTGGGCCACGACCCGCTGTTCGAACAGCTCGTGCACCCGGCGGTCGGGCAGTTCGCGGTGGGGTCCGGCCAACCCGTCCAGCTGGAACCGGAGTTCGTCGTCGCCGACCAGACTCCGCCGCCCGTGCCCGGCGTCCGGTTCGGCGGCCAGCAGGGTGAGCGCGGTGACGTGGTACCCGGCGATCCGGGCCGCGCCGTCCTCGTCGAGCACATCCGTGCGGTACCGCAGCCGCAGCGCCGGACCGTCGTCGCGGTGCACCAGCCCGATGCGCAGGACCACGTCCTCGTCGAGGTCGCCGTCGCCCCCGCCGGTGTCGAGCACGGTCTCGAACGGCGGTTCCTCCAGGCCGAGTTCGTGCCGCAGGGCGTCGACCGGGAACCCGGCGTGCGTCAGCAGCGCGGCGGCGGTCCGGTGGGTGCGCTCAAGGAGTGCCCGCCAGGTGTCGCCGGGCTCGGCGGTGAGCCGGCAGGGCAGCAGACGGCCGTCCTCCAGCCAGCCGGTGACGACCTCGCTCTCCCCCGACAGCGCGGCGAGCACCTTGGCGTGCGCGGCGAGCAGCGCAGCCGTACCGTCCGCGGCGGTCAACACCCCTTCCGGGAGGGCTGTTTCGTAGGCGGCGACCCCTTTCGCCGGTTCGGCGCTCCACCGCGGTATCGCGGTCCGCCCCCCGGCGGTGAGCACCTCGTGCCAGTACGTCCGGGCGGTGTCGCCCGCATCCGACAGTTCCATGTTCTTCCCCCGATTCACCGTGATCCGGTGTTCTCCGTCGCCGGGTTTCCGCCCCAGCGCGCGTACGGCGGCACCTCCTCGCCCTTCATCAGGAAGGAGTCCGGCGCCAGCACGGCCCCCTCGCCCAGCGTCACGCCGTAGTGGACGAACGCCTGGACCTCCAGCGTGCTGCCGGCGCCGATCGTGACGTGGTCGGACTTGAAGGTGCCGTCCTCCTGCGAATGCGCCTGGATCTTGCTGCCGGCCGCGAGCGTGCAGTCGTCGCCGACGGCGGTCAGCGTGCGCTCGGTGATGAACACGCCGTCGTCGAAGACCCGCCGCCCGATCCGCACCCCCAGCAGCCGCCAGACGAGGTTCTTGTAGGGGGTGCCGTTGAGCACCTCCAGATGCTTGTCCGGCAGCTTCCACAGCCGCTCCTGCCGCCAGAAGACGGGGTCGTAGATGGAGCACAGCCGGGGCCGCAGCGGCCGGAAACGGGTCAGGGACCGCTCGACCAGCGCGTAGTAGAGGACGGTGAAGAGCAGTGCCGCCCCGGGCAGCGCGGCGAGCGCCAGCGGTCCCACCAGGCCGTCGCCGTGTCCGTACAGGTCGTAGGCGGTGAAGCCGAGCACGGTGAGGGCGAAGGTGTGCAGCCAGCGCAGGAACAGGAACAGGCCCATCGAGCGCAGGTTGAAGCGGTTCTTCGCGGCGAGCCGCCGGCGCAGTTCGTCGCCCTCGCGCAGATGGTCGAAGCGGCTGTCGCGCTCCACCGAGCGGGGGATCTCGAAGGGCGGTGAGCCGAGCAGCCCGACCCCCTCGCGGATCTCGCCGTCCAGCGGGACCAGCACCTTCGTGGCCAGCAGGCAGTTCTCGCCGGTCCGGCCGCCGACCGGGTAGGCGATCAGATTCCCCAGGAAGTTGTGCCCGCCGATCGCCGTCCGGGACACCCGGAACGACGTACCCGAGTAGTCCGCGTTCATGACCGACAGTCCGTCCGCGACCATCGTGCCGCTGCCGACCTTCACCAGGTACGGCGTCTCGTGCCGCATCTCGGTGCCGAAGTTGGACCCGGTCTGGTCGACGCGGGAGAGGTCGTATCCGAGGGCCTTGAGGTAGGGGACGATGTACGAGCTGTCGCCGCAGAGCCACTTGAAGAACTTGAGGTTGGTCAGCCGGGTGATCGCGCGGTGCAGCGAGTAGTGGAAGCCGTACAGCGGATAGACGCGGTCGGGCTTCACCAGGGGCCGCAGCAGCCGGGGCACGGCGAACACGCCGAAGGCTCCGACGGCGATCGAGCCGGTGAACAGCGCGAGCGACAGGACCATCGCCTCGATGTAGAAGCGCGCCGAGGAGACGTGGTGCGCCGCCGGGTCGAGCAGGGTGTCCAGCTCGGGTGCGGCGGTGAGCAGCAGACAGGCGCCGCCGACGGTCAGCGGCAGGTACAGCAGCAGCGTCTGGAGCAGGGCGGCGAGCCCGTAGCCGGCGCGCTTGAGCGTGCCGCACGGGAGCGGCGGGACCCGGACGTGGTCGACGTCCGTGGGCCGGGCCGGTGAGCCGTGCCAGCTCTGTCCGGCCGGGACCGACTCGTCGGCGCGCAGCGCGGAGGAGTGGCCGAGCTGGGAGCCGTCGCCCATGGCGGTGCCGATGTCGAGGACGGTGTGCTCGCCGACGAAGACGTCCCGGCCGAGGGTGACCGGGCCGGTGCGGATGCGCCCGGCGCGCGCCCGGTAGCAGAGGAAGTGGGAGTCCTTGCGGACGATCGTGCCCGCGCCGATGGTGAGCAGATCGGTGCAGACCGGGACGGTGTGGCTGAGGATCGTGACGCCCGCTCCGATGCGGGCGCCGAGGGCCCGGAGATAGAGCACGTACAGCGGGTTGCCGACGAAGAGGATCATCGGGCTGGTGCGCAGGAGCGCCTTGACGGTCCAGAACCGGAGATACGCCGGGCCCCACACGGGGAACTCCACGGGCTTCCACCGCCCGACCAGCAGCCACTTGGCGACGACCGGCAGGGCGCACAGGGCGAGGAAGCCGAGCAGACCGAAGACGGCCGAGCGCAGATAGATCTCCACGATCCCCGGGGCGTCCGCCACCCACTCGTACCCCTGGACGTATCCGGAGGTGGCGAGCAGGCAGTAGCCGGCGAAGAGGAGCAACTGCAGTGCCCCGCACAGGGCGTAGCGGAAGGTGCTGCCCGGGGGCGCGGGTTCGGCGGGCGCGGGCGGGGCGGCCGGTGGCGCCGGCGCCTCGGTCAGCGCGGTGGCGAGAGAACGGATCGTGGGGTGACCGTAGACGTCCCGGATGGACACCGACGGCAGATCGGGGTGCTTCCTGACGCGGGCACAGAAATGCGCCATCGTCAGCGAGTTGGCACCGAGGTCGTCGAAGAAATGGCTTTCTGCGGGCACGTGTTCGACGCGTGCGACGCCGGCCAGAACTTCGGCGAGGAGTCGCTCGACGGCGGTGTACGATTCCGTCGCGTCCGGCTCGGCCCCCTGGACCTCGCCCGGTGTTTCCGCCACGGGTCGTGGCGCTGGCAATGTCATTGAATTTCTCCGCGACAGGTATTGCGATGGAAGGCGCCCGGGGGTGAACGGGACGGCGCGCGGAATGACAGAAGGAGGGGGAGAGGAGTTGCGGGAAAGGGAAGCGGTGACGTATGTGGCGGAATTGATCAGGCCTGGTCGGAGCCTGGACGAATCCCCGGTGTGCGCTGTGCCGGCATCTGGTCCAGAGGGGCGCAGCGGAATGCAATCCGGATTCTTTCGGTACATTCGGGAACAGGTCAAGCAGGGTCGGGTATTTGACGATTTCCCGCCCCTTTCCGGCCTCTTCCTCGATCTCTGTCGAAGTGTCGGACCTGTGTCCGTCCCGGGCTTCAGCGGGGAACTTTCCAAAAGGGCGGTACAAAAGCGCCCGGAGGTTCCACTTCCGGCCTCCTCAATGATTCGGCCAGCACGTGCATGACAGAAAAGGCGATTCGGAATCACCTTTGGTTTCTGCTGGGTTTCCCTTCGTTTGCTGCCCCGTGACGCGACCGGAGGGAAGCGTGCGCCGCACGCGGACGGGAGGATGTGCCGCACGCGGGCCCTGCCACCGCCGACGGCACCGGGAGGTGAGGGCGGCACGTCTGGCCGGATACCTTTAGGGCGTGCAGCCAGCAAGTCAGTCACCCCCACCGCCCGGGACGTCCGAGAGCCCCCATGGACGTCTCCACCGCGCCCGCGCCCTCTATCGGGACGTCTCGAAGCGCAGGACCGCCTGGCTGCTCCTGAAGGACACCGTCAACTCCTGCATCGAGTACCGCATCCTGGGCCTCGCGGCCGAGGCGGCGTTCTTCACGCTGCTCTCCGTGCCGCCGCTGCTGCTCAGCATGATCGGCCTGCTCGGCTACGTCGACGACTGGACCGGCGCCGACACCATCGCCAGCCTGGAGCTCAACCTCCTGGAGGCCTCGCGCACCGTCCTGTCCGACAAGGGCGTCGCCCAGATCGCGCAGCCCATCCTGGACGACGTGATGAAGGGCGGTCGCCCCGACGTCATCTCCATAGGCTTCCTGTTCGCCCTGTGGTCCGGCTCCCGCGCGGTGAACGTCTTCATCGACACCATCACCGTCATGTACGGCCTCGACGGCGTCCGCGGCATCGTCAAGACCCGGCTGATGGCGTTCCTGCTCTTCCTCGTGGCCCTGCTGATCGGTTCGATCGCCCTGCCGCTGATGGTCGCGGGACCCGACGCGGTCGTCCGGATCGTCCCGTGGTCGGCGACGGTGGTCCAGGTCCTCTACTGGCCCGTGGTCATCGTCCTGTCCATCGTCTTCCTGACCACGCTCTACCACGTGTCAGTACCGGTCCGCTCCCCCTGGGTCGAGGACGTACCGGGGGCGTTGGTGGCCCTCGGCATGTGGGTCCTGGGCAGCTTCCTGCTCCGTATCTACCTCACCAACACGGTCGAGGGCGCGACCATCTACGGCTCCCTGGCCGCCGCCGTGGCCGTCCTCCTCTGGATCGGCGTCAGCGCCTTCGCCGTCCTGGTCGGCGCCGCCGTCAACGCCGCGATCGACCGTGTCTGGCCCGCAGCCGCCACGGCCGCGGCCCGCGCCGCCAACGAACGCCTCCGCGAGGAACAGGCCGCCGAGTACGTGGCCCGCGCCGCCGCCGCCCGCTCCCACGACCCCGAAGACCCCGACATGCCCTCCGAGTTCCCCGAACGCTGGTCCCGCTTCCTCCCACCGGAGGACGTGACATCGAGGCTGCGGTCACCGGCGAAGAAGGGGGAGGACTAGGCGAGGCCAGCGGCTGTCGGCCCCCCGGGCACCCCCAGGCCTCTCAGGGGCGCGGGGAACTGCGCGTGCAACCACGCACGACCCGCACCCGGCGGCGCACCCGCACCCCGTCGGAGACGCGCGCGTCGCGCCCGTCCATCAACCCCTCGAACGCCGCCACAAGAGAATCCACCTCCTCCGCCGGCACCCCGAACCCCGGCAACTGATCCCCGTGGTCCCGCGCGGACACCGGCACATGGACGAACTCCCGCCCCACCACCGCCGAGATCTCCGCTTCGCCGCCACCACCGTCATGTCCTGAGTGCGTGGCGTGTTCTCCGTCATGCCTCCAGTGAACGGCCCCCGCTTCCGCACCCCATCGCTGAACGGCTCATTCCCATGAGCGCGCGTCCACGCTGACGGACATGGACGCACTCACCGGCCTGCGGGAGGGCGACGCCTGGATCATCCCCAGGAGCATCGGCGGTCGGTGCAGGGCCGAGCGCGGTGGTACCCGGTGGCCACAGGCGTAGCCTTTTCGATGTGTATGTGGAGAGGGCTTCTCGGCTGCGTGGGGCCGTGGTGTGGACCAACAGTCCGAGTGGGCCGGGCACCGGACGGATCCTGCCCGACGGATGCATGGATCTGCTGTGGAACGACGGGCGGCTGATGGTCGCCGGACCCGATACGCACGCGTACGTCGACGAAGGGGCGCCCGGCGGCTGGGCGGGGCTCCGGTTCTTTCCCGGGCAGGCGCCCGCCTTCCTCGGTGTGCCCGCGCACGCGTTGCGGGACCGGCGGGTGGAGCTGGCCGAGCTGTGGTCGCCGGCGGTGGTGCGGCGGCTCACCGCCCGGGTGAACGCGGCGGGCGATCGGGCGAGCGGGCTCGAAGAGGTGGTCCTGGGGCGGGCGGCCGAGCTGGGGCGGCCCGATCCGGTGCTGCGACGGATCGTCGACGCCCTGGACGCGGGGCGGCCCGTGGGCGCGACCGCCGACGAACTCGGTCTCGGGGCACGGCAGTTGCACCGCAGATCCCTCGCCGCGTTCGGGTACGGACCCAAGACGCTGGCCCGGGTGCTGCGCCTCCAACGGGCACTCGCGCTCGCCCGCGACGGTGTGCCCTACGCCGAGACGGCGGCCCGGACCGGGTACGCCGACCAGGCGCATCTGGCGCGTGACGTACGGGAGTTGGCGGGCCTGCCGCTCGGCGAGCTGCTCGGCGGACGGTAGCGGGCCCCCGCGGGGTGCGGGGCTACTCGGGGGCGGGCGTCGGCAAGGGCGCGAACAGGTCGACGCCGTTGCCGTCGGGGTCGTGGATCACGGCGTACCGCTGGCCCCACACCGCGTCCCACGGCTTGAGTTCACCGTGGTACCCGGCGTTCACCAACTCCTCGTACACCGCGTCCACTTCGGCCGGGCTGTCGCACAGCAGGGCCAGCCCGGCGCCGCCGCCCGTCCCCCGCCGGTACCCGGGGTGGAAGGAGCGGACGGTCTCCTCGGTGTCGAGCAACAGCCGCAGTCCGCCGGGCAGTTCGGCCTCGGCGTGCGGCTGGTCCTCGGCGCCCTCCGGGAAGGCGAAACCGAGCCGACGGTAGAAGGTGACGGAGGCGGCCATGTCCGAGGCCACCATGCCGATCGCATCGAGTCGTGGAGTCATACGGCCACCGTAGGCGGACCGTCGGCGGCCGGTCTTGAAGGAATCGGACACATGCGGGCGGGAGGCGATCGTCGGCCCCGCCCCGCCCCGCCGGTTCCGGGGTCTCCGCCCATGGCCCCGGGGGCACTGGGAGTAAGCGCTCTCGGGAGAACGTACTCTTTGGCTCACCTGTGGAACAACTGTGCGGCAGGATGGTGGGCATGCTCATGCCCCGTACCGCGCGTGTTCTGCTGCCCCTGGCGTTGCTGCCGTTGGCGCTCACCGCCTGCGGGACCGAGAAGGCCGTGATCGCGGGCCGCGAGCCGCTGCGGCCGGCCCCCGACCGGGCGGAGCTGAACGCCCGCGCCGAGGCGCTGGGCCTCGCGCCGGGGCTCGTCTACATCACCGAGTCCCCCGGGTTCACGCTGGCCCGGCAGTCGGTCGGCGTGTACGGCGCCGACGGCTTCTCCGCCGCCTACTGGTCCCGGGAGAGCAGCGCCCAACTCCTGCTGCTCGTCGACCGCGGCACGATGACCGCCGAGAGCTGCCCGGAGCGGCCGATCGGGCAGGGCACCGGCGCGCGGATCGGCTGTGAGCGCGACGGGGACGCCTGGTACCGCACCTCGGCGGGGCAGCACGAGTACGCCGTGCCGGAGGACGGCCATCTCGTCCGGATCAGCGCCGCCGAGGCCGTGGTGGACCGCAACGCCCTGCGGGCCGCCGCGCTCGCGGCCCGCCGCCCCACCGACGGCGAACTCGCCGTCCTCCTCCCGCCCCGCCGCCACGACAAGCCCCCGCCCCCACCGGACCACGGCCCCCCGTTCGAACGCGGCGACCTGCCCCCGGCGGGCGACGGCGCACCCGACAACGAGGTGGGCGCCTCGGGTTAGGACGTACCACCGCCCGGCTGTTCGGGGCCGAAGGCTGTCATGAAGCGGTCGCGGAACTTGTCCATCCGCCAGGTCGGTGTGGAATCGGCGGGCTGGAGCCCGTCCGTCCAGCCCCAGTCGGCGATCTTCTCCAGCACCTCGGGGTCCTGGGCGACGATCGAGATCGGCACATCGTGGCTGGGGTTGTCGCCGGTGACCGTCTTGTTGGGCTGGTGGTCGCCGAGGAAGACCAGGACGGTGTCCTTGGAGCCGTACTTCGCGACGAAGTCGACGATGCTGCTCACCGAGTACTGGATGGACTTGCGGTACTCGTCCCGGACGGCCAGCGGGTCCTTCCAGACCTCCGTCGGGTCCTTGCCCTCGGCCTTCTGCAGCGAGTCGTAGACCGACCCGTCGCCGATCTGGTCCTCCGGGATCGTGCTCGGGATGGGCGCCCACGGGTTGTGGCTGGAGGTCAGAATGATCTCCGCCATCATCGGCTCCCGGTCCTGTCTGCCGTGCTCCAGTTCCTCGAACGCCTTCAGCGTGTACTGGTCGGGCATGGTCGACCAGCTGAACTTCGGCCCCTGGTAGCCGAGTTGGTCGGAGTCGTAGATGTGGTCCAGGCCGAAGTACTTGCCCTCCGGCCAGGCCTTCTGGGTACCCGGCACGATCCCGACCGTGCGCCAGGCCCCGGTCCGGCGGAAGGCCTCGGTCAGGGTGAGGCGTTTGCTCACGACGAGGTTGGAGTAGCGCGACTGGTTCTTGATCCACAGGCCGGACAGGAACGTGGAGTGCCCCAGCCAGCTGCCGGCGCCCGTGATGGGGGAACGCAGCCAGCCGCTCCGCGACGCGTACCCGGCGTCCTTCAGCTCCTGCGTCTTCTGCGCGAGCGTCTCGGAGAGCGGCTCACCCATCCGCGGGTCGTCGATCGCGGAGCGGCCGTAGCTCTCGATGAACGTGATCAGTACGTCCTTGCCGCGCAGCCCCGTCAGCAACTGGTCCGGCGGTACGTCGGCGAAGGCGTCCACCGCGGACTGCTTGCGGAACGCCTCGGCGTCCTTCAGTCCGCCGCTCACCGACTCGATCCGGTTCTCCACGAGCGTCGCCGCGCTGTGCGAGGCCACCGGCACGTCGGCCACCTCCAGCGTCAGCGTGGAGCAGGTGATCCACGCGGTGCCCAGGACCAGCAGCGTCCGGCTCGCCGTCTGCCGGTTGCGTGTCATCAGCCGGCTGATCCGCGCCACCGCCAGCGTCATCAGCACCGGCAACGCCAGCGTCAGCGCGATCACCCCGACGGTCACCGCCAGCGCCGCCGTGTCACCGAGCGAGTCCTGTACGAACGTCCGCGCGTTGTTCAGCAGGATCCAGTCGAGCACCAGGTCGAACGGGCGGTCCAGGGTCCAGTACGACCCCATGTCCAGCATCTTGACCGTCGTCAGCAGCCCGAGCAGCACGCCGACCACGACCACGGTCACGCGCCGCGCCCTCGCCGGCAGTACGAGCAGCAGCCCGGCCACGAGGATGCCCTCCGCCGGGAGACGCAGGAACCGGCCGAACTCGATCTTCGTGACGTCGTTCGGCAGCAGCAGCGCGACCATGACGAGCACGACGGCCAGCCCACTCACACCCCAGGCGACACCCCGAGCGGCCCGGGGGTGCTCGGCCCGCCAGCCGCCGGGGGAGACCGCCTCCTCGGCCGGGACCTCACCAGCAGCCTCGGCCGGGGTTTCCTTGTCCGCGTCCGGCTCGGCCGCCGGCTGAGTCTCAGGCTCGGTTTCCGGCTCGGTTTCCGGCTCGGCCTTCGCTCCCGCGTCCGCCGAGCTCTCTCCCGAGCTCTCTCCCGAACTCTCTTTCGACGTCCGCTCCGGAGGGGCGGCTTTCTCCGGGGCCTTGTCGTCGTCCGGTGCCGGTGTCGGTCCCGGAAGCTGCGGAGAGCGTATGTGCGACAACCCGAAGGTCCTTCCCTGTGGAGCATGTGGAGCTCAGTGCTGGTGGTGCGGAGGGGCATCCGTATCCGTACGGTCCCACGTCGCCAACCGTTCACCCGAACTCAGGGTCTCCGCAACCACTTGACCGAACCGCAACGCGCCCCGCGCCCACCGCCTCAGGCCGGCCGCAGCGCCCCCGTGCTGGACCGCTCCACCAGCCGCGTCGACAACTCGGTGCGGGTGCCCTCCGGTTGGTCGCCCTCCATCATCCGCACCAGCAGCCGCAGCGCGGTCTGGGCCATCTCCGAGAGCGGCTGGCGGACGGTGGTCAGCCCGGGAGTCGCCCAGCGGGCCTCGGGCAGGTCGTCGAAACCGACCACGCTGATGTCGTCCGGCACCCGCAGCCCCCGCTCGGCCAGCGCCTCGTACACACCGAGGGCCATCTTGTCCGAGCAGACGAACACGGCGGTCGGCGGCTCGGGGAGATCGAGCAGCTGGAGCATGCGGTGCCGGGCGGTGGTCTCCATGAAGTTGCCGTAGCGGACGTACTCCGGCCGGTACGGCACCCCCGCGGCGCTCAGTGCCGAGCGGTAGCCCGCGACCCGGGCGCTGCCGCACATCTTGCGACGGTATCCGGCGATCACGGCGATCCGCTCGTGCCCCAGGGCCAGCAGATGGTCGGCGGCGGTCATCCCGCCCTGCCAGTTGGCCGCGCCCACCGAGACCACGCCCGGCGGCGGCTCCAGGACCGGGTCGATCAGTACGAACGGGATGCGGTGCTGGGTGAGCCAGGAGTACTGGGCGGGGGACAGCTCGGCCAGGTTGAACAGCACGCCCGCCGAGCCCCGGGCGGTGAGCTTGTCGAACCAGCCGCGTTCGGGGCGGGCGCCCCGGGTGCGGGTGAGGCCGGCCGAGACCACGACCTCCAGACCGGCGTCGTGGGCGGCCTGTTCGACGCCGTGCAGTACCGCGCCCGACCAGGAACTCTCCAGCGAGTGCACCACGAGGTCGACCATGCGCGGCGGTTTGGACGCCTCGAACCGGGGTCTGCGGACATAGCCGAGCCGGTCCAACGCCTCGGTGACCCGGCGCCTGGTCTCCGGGGCCACGTCCTCCCGGCCGTTGACCACCTTGGAGGCCGTCGGTACGGAGACCCCGGCCTCGCGCGCCACCACCGCCAGCGTCGGCCCGGCCGTCGCGCTCCCGCCACGCACCATCGCGACTCCACCTCTCAGGGCCCGTCCCGAGGCCCGTGAAATTTTCGAACAGCACGGTGCACACGGCGGAATCCCGAGCCGCGTAGCAAGCGCTTCCTACGTTAAGCCCAACTCAACACGGCGGGAAGAAGCGGGGATTCACTGGACGGCCCCAGGCAAAACTTTCGAAACTTCGAACAGGTGGAGTTCCGGCAGGTGGAGCTCTGATCAGGTGGAGTTCTGGTCAGCGCACCACGCGATGGCGGAGATGGACGACGTTCGAGCCGAAGGGGCGGGTCTCCACGAGTTCGAGATCCACCCGGCGCTCGTCCCGGGGAAAATACGGGATGCCGCCGCCGACCAGTACCGGATAGACCATGGTCCGGTACTCGTCGATCAGGCCCGAAGCGGCGGCCTCGGCGGCGAGCGTCGCGCCGCCGATCGCGATGTCGCCCTCCCCGGGTTCGGCCCGCAGCCGCTCGATCTCCTCGGCCACACCGCCGGTGGCCAGCCGGGCACCGCCCCGCACGGTCGACAGCGTGGTGGAGAACACCACCTTGGGGAGCGGGTTCCAGAGCGCGGCCCATTCGAGCTCCGCCTCGCCGAGCGAGTCCTGGTCGACGGTCTCCCAGTACAGCATCGTCTCGTACAGCCGTCGGCCCATCAGATGGACGCCGACCTCGCGGATCTCGTCGATCCAGTAGCGGAAGACGTCCGGCTCGGGCCCCGACCAGTCGAAGCCGCCGTCCGGCCCGACGATGTAACCGTCGAGCGATACGTTCATCGAATAGGTCACGCTGCGCATCAGCGGTCCTCCTCCGTAGGGGGTTCGACATTACGACCGTCGGACACCTCGGGACTCAGCGCGGCGCGCGGGGATTTCCGGTAGAGGCGGGAAGCAGAGCGCCGCAGGAGGGATGAAGAGTCCCGGCGGTACCGTCAGGCTCGTGACGCGTACTTCGTAGAGCAGAATTCGACGCGCAGGGCACCGGCTGGAGCACAGAAGGGGCGCCCCTTCGTGCCTCTGGCTCGGCCGCGGTGAGGGACAGCCGGAGGGTCGGTTCGGAGGGTCAGGACGGGTCGCTATCGGCCTGATCGTGCGCGAGTGGGCAAGCGTCGACCATGCCCCGGACCAGGGGAATCATCTGCTGGTTCGGATGAGTCGGGCAGTAGCGCCGACCGGCCCTGTTGTCCGTTGCCCACTCATCCTCCGCCAACTCTCTCGGAGACATGGGCCTGTAGCGACTCGTCATGCGATCACCCGTTCAGGAAGGGGTCGGGGGGTCGTCCTGCGGCTGCGGCTGCGGCACCGGGTTGCCGGGGTCGCCCGGGCTGTTGCCCTGGTTGTCCTCGTCACCACGGAGGGTTCCCAGTGTGCACCTCATTGGCACGTCCTTTCATTCGTATCGCCGACATCGGTCAATGTCGGTCGAATTCATCCGACCGTCAGCCCTGCTGCTGGCGGACGGGACCGTGCAACTACAGTCGTCGTGCACGTAGTTGAACGGAGTTCGAGAGGGGGCCGCCTCTAGGCGGTCAGCGGGCTGCACTGCTCGACCGTCAGGGTGCAACCGGCGAGGGTACGGGTTCGATCGCCTCCCACAGCACATAGCCAGCCATCGACTGCCTGTACCGACCGTGGCGCGTCTCCCGTGTGTGCTCGCGCATCCACACGTCAACCTCGGCGGGGTCGGAGCGGGGGCCGGATTCCGCTCCGCACTCCACTTCGTCCCCGAAGACACACCGAGCCTCGTGCTCGATCTCGGCGGTGTCGTCCGGTCGCACCTTGTAGGGCACGTACTTGATCACGCTACGCATGGCGTCACCGTTCGGCGCGGGCTCGCGCGGGCTCCGTATGCGCAACCTGAAGAAAGGCGCCCCACTTCTCGATCCGGCGCGAGATCTCGGCGTACTCCTCGGCCACCGGCGAGATCATCGAGCGGGAAGGCGTCAGGACCGCGCCCGCTTCCCGCTGCTCGATCCGCTCAAGTACCCGTTTCAGACCCTCGCGCTCTCCGGGGTGGCCGAGGCCGTCGCGGTCCTCGATCACCGCCACGACGTCCCACCCGAACGCCGTGGCGTACTCGCCGCACTGCTCGCGCGGGACGCTGATGTTCGCGTTCGGCGCTGCGCAGAGATAGATGATCACTCGGAATCTGCTGACCTGGGACTTCCACGCTCCGGGGCCGACCGGTTCGAACTCGGTCGCAGCATCGGCGATGTTCTGCCGACGTGCGACGTCCTCGGTGGTGCGCCATCCGGGGGTTGCGCGCCGACGCTTCCTGCGCTCACTGACCATGCACTAATTGTGGTTCTGTGAGCACGCAAGGTGAAGTGATGTGGCATACGACCCAGCGAAGTGATACGGGCTCGACTCCTACGCTCCGTAGGAGTTATGAGATCAGGGGAACCCCGATGAGGTCGCCGATCTGACGAACCTTCGCCGTCGAGACCCTCGCCAGACGCTTGCCGATCACGCCCGGAAGGGCCTGGTGCCTGACCCACTCGGGCGCATCCATCCCGACTTCGACGAGTGTGTCTCCCGCCTTGTCGTACAGGCCCGTTGAAGCCTGAGCGAGAGCAACATCGAGCTTGTATCGATTGCGAGCAATCTTCGACATGCCCTGGGGTAGCTTCTGCAGGTCTTCCTGGTTGGCGAGTTGCAGGGCGCGACCGTAGTCCTTCAAGGCAACGTGAATGCCAACTGCCTCTGTCTTGGCGGCTGTTGGACCGAAGGACGTTCCGTACAGCTTTTCGTCCCGACCGAGGCGCGCAGCTGCCGCATGGGCCTGTGACAGATAGTTGTCGGCGGACTCGCCGTCTTCCCGCCGGGATGCGGCCACGGCTGCCGAGATCATGTTTCGCCCGTACGCGATCAGTTGGGGCCGACTGCCGTCGCTGAAACTCGGCTCGATGGCCAGGGCCGCACGCTCTGCCACGGCCACGGCTCGGGGCAGCTTGGCACCGCGTAGGTAGACCCAGGACAGGGTGGAGTCGAGAAGTGCGCTGAGGACGGGGTTGCCGACTTCCCGAGCCAGGCTCTTCGCGGTTGTGAGCGCGCTGAGTGCAAGATCCCGTTGTCCGAAGCCGGTCGAGCAAGAGGCGACGACCCGGTAGGTGCTCGCCAGGATGGACCCCAACCGTTCACGCTCGGCGCCGGTCGCACTGGCGAACCTGACTTGCCCTTCCAGCATGACGCGCGACGCGTACGTACTCACCATGCCCGTGTCGCCGGCCCAGTAGGCGGACCACGCCCGATCGCGCGCTTCGGCGAGGACCAGGTAGTACCAGCCGTCGTGCGGCAGGAGCTTCGGGCCCTCGATCAACCGGTCGTGCTGGAGGAGGAGATGGGTGTCGCCGAGGGGGCGGAGCGTCGAGCGGTCCAGCTCCGTCAGGACGATCCCGGCGAACCTCTCCCCGCCGGGCCGGTGGTCGCTCTGCATGTCGAGCAGCCAGAGCCGGCCCTCGTGATGGAACAGGGCCGGGTCGAAGCCATGGCTCACGACCCGGCGGGGCGCGGTCCAGTCGCCGTCGACCGCCGGGGCCGTGCTGACGTACGTGTCGAGGTCGAAGTAGCGCGTGCCGACCGACCGCACGATCGTGTAGACCACCCAGAAACGGTCGCCGTCGCAGCTCAGTGACGGGGCCCGGACGCCGCCCGAGTCGGGGACCCCGGCGAGCGAGCCGCCCGGGGCCGCGCCGCGCACATGACCGGCGTACTCCCCGTGCGCGAGGTCCCTGGAGCGGTGGATCGGGATCGTCGGGAACCACTCGAAGGAGCTGGTCGCCACGTAGTACCACTCGCCCACCCTGATCAGGGACGGGTCGGGGGCGAAGCCGCGGATGACCGGGTTGCGGGCCACGGTCACTTGAGCGCCCCCAGGGTCACACCCGACCGCCAGTAGCGGCGCATCGCGGTCATCATGATCGCCAGCGGGATGATGGACAGCAGCGCACCGGTCAGGACCAGGCTGGTCACATCGATTCCGGACTCCGCGCGTTTGCCCGACCAGTTGTAGAGGCCGAGGTTGAGCGTCCAGTTCTCCTTCCCGCGCAGCACGGTGAGCGGGAGGAAGAACGCGTTCCAGGTGTTGACGAAGGCCAGCAGGAAGACCGTCGCCCCGCCCGTGGTCATCATCCGCAGCACGATGCTGAAGAAGATCCGCAGCTCGCCGGCGCCGTCGATACGGGCCGCCTCAAGGAGTTCGAAGGGGATCGTCGCCTCGGTGTAGACCTTCGCCAGATACACGCTGAAGGGGTTGATGAGGCACGGGACCAGCATCGCCCAGGGGGTGTCGACCAGGCCGATCTTCGAGAACATCAGATAGAGCGGGAGCGTGAGCAGGGCGATGGGGATCAGGAACGAGCCCACCACCGCCGCGAACACCACACCCCGGCCGGGGAAGTCGAAGCGGGCGAGACCGTAACCGGTTGCCAGCGCGATCAGCGTGCCGCCGAGGGAGCCGACACCGGCGTACAGGAACGAGTTGGCGGTCCAGCGCAGGAAGATGCCGTCCTCGTAGGTGAACACCTGATGCAGGTTGTCCCAGAGGTGCATACCGGAGAACCACAGGCCGTTGCTCTGGTACAGGCCCACCTGGTCCTTGGTGGCGGCGATCATCAGCCAGTACACGGGGAACAGGCTGTACAGGCTCGCCAGGATCAGACCGAGCAGGATGAACCGCTGGCCGCCGCGCCCGCGCGAGGCGGGGTCGGGGCCTGTGATCCGCCGTACGGGAGGCACGCCGGACCTCCCGGCTTCGCGGGCCTTCTTGGGGGACTCGGTGGTCGTGGCCATCAGTCGACCTCCTTCGAGGTCAGCCGGTAGAAGAGGAGGGAGGCGATGCCGAGGATCAGGGCGAGGAGCACCGAAAGGGCGGCGGCGTAGGGGTAGTTGCCCGCGTTGAACGCCTGGTTGTAGATGATCATGATCGGGGTGAAGCTGTCGTCGACGGTCTCCGGGGTGATGTTCCGGAACAGCGCCGGCTCGTTGAAGATCTGCAGCATCTGGATGATGGAGAGCAGCCCGGTCAGGACCAACGCACCGCGTACGAACGGGATCTTGATGCTCAGCGCGATCCGGGACTCGGATGCGCCGTCGAGGCGGGCGGCCTCGAACAGTTCGCGGGGGACGCCCTGGAGCGCCGAGTAGATGATCACCATGTTGTAGCCGATGCCGTGCCAGGTGAGCAGATTGCCGATGGACGGCCACACCATGGACGGCGCGAAGAAGTTCCAGTCGAAGCCGAAGAGGTCGCCGATCGGGGTCAGCGGGCCCACCTCGGGGCTGTACAGATTGATCCAGACGATCGCCGCGACCACGCCCGGGATCATGTACGGGACCAGCAGCACGATCCGGAAGCGGTTCGCGGCCTTCGAGGTGAGCGCGTCCAGGAACAGCGCCAGCACCAGGCTGACCAGCAGCATGAACGGGATCTGCACACAGGCGAACAGCACGACCCGCAGGATCGAGCCCATGAACGCCGAGTCGGTCAGCCCGAGTTGGTAGTTGTCGAGCCCGGAGAACTCCCGGGTCGCGCCGCCGAGCCCGAGCCCGGACTGCTTCTCCTGGAACAGCGACTCGTAGGCCGCGTACCCGATGGGCAGCAGATAGAGGAAGACGAAGCCGACCTGGAAGGGCACCGTGAACGCGGCGCCCTTCCAGCGTTGGGAGCGAATCATCGAAGGATGCCTCAGCCCTTGACGTTGATACCGCGCGACTTCAGGTCCTTGACCGTCCACTCCTGCATGTGCGCGAGCAGATCGGTGACCTTCTGTTCCTTGCTGACGACCTTGCCCCACTCGCTCTGCAACTCGGTGAACATGGCCGTCCAGTTGGGGCCGTAGACCCAGTCGTCGGTGACGGTGCCCAGGCTGTCGGTGACGACCTTCTCACCGGGCGCGTAGTGGTCGCCGAGCAGCTTCTCGGAGATCGCCTCGGAGACGTACGAGT
This sequence comes from Streptomyces phaeolivaceus, assembly GCF_009184865.1. NCBI lineage: Bacteria > Bacillati > Actinomycetota > Actinomycetes > Kitasatosporales > Streptomycetaceae > Streptomyces > Streptomyces phaeolivaceus. The sequence continues at coordinate 8,380,967 of NZ_CP045096.1, forward strand.
CGCTGTCGGCGAGCGCCGGCATCACCCCGCTGCCGGTCTCCGGGCTGGCCATCGTCTTCACCGCACCGGTGTCGGTGGACAGCCACAGCGCCGCCTCGGCCGCCTGCTTCTTGTACTCGCACTGTTCGGTGACCAGGTTCATGCCCCCGCTCTGGTTGGTGCCGGCCGGGGTCTTGGCGGCCTCGCCCTCGTACGTCGGCCACGGCGACAGCGCCCACTTGCCGAAGGAGTCGGTGAAGTTCTGCACCATGCCGGACATCTGCCAGGTGGAGATCTGGCGGGTGACCGTGCCGCCCTTGTCGAAGTTGCGCTGCACGGCCGCGTAGTCGGCGAAGGAGAGCTTGGAGTTGAGGTCGCCGTCGATGATCTGCTGGATCACATCGGCGGCCTTCAGACTGCCCTCGTCCTGGAAGTCGACCTTCCAGGAGTCGCCGTCTATCGCGTACCAGTGGGCGCCCGCCTGCATCGCCAGCACCTCCAGGGTGCTCGGGTCCTCACCGGCGTAGTTGGTGATGTGGATGTCGTGCTTCTTCAGGACCTTGCCGGCCGCGATGAAGTCGTCCCAGGTGGCGGGCGCCTTGAGGCCGTACTTCTCGAAGACGTCGGTGCGGTAGATGGTGAACGCGGGCGCCGAGGCGGTGGGTACGCCGTAGACCTTGCCCTGCACCTGGACACCGGCCCACGCGCCGGGGTTGAACCTGTCCGCGCTCGACCCGACGTACTCGGTGATGTCGGCGAGCGCGCCCTGCGACACCCAAGTGGTCACGTACTCGGCGGTGTTCTGCAGCAGACAGGGCGCGTTGCCCGCTTTCACCGCGTTGCTGAGCTGCTTCTGCATGGTCAACTGGTCAGTGACCTTGGTGTACTTGAGCTGCACGTCCTTGTGGGAGGCGTTGAACGCCTTGACCACGGCTTCCTGGCCGTTGGCCCAGCCCCAGAAGGGGAGGGTGACCGGGCCGGTGGCTCCGGAGGAGCCGTCGTCGCCGGAGTCCGAGCCGCCGCACGCGGCGAGCAGACCTGTCAGCGCCACACTCGCGACGGCGACACGGGCGAACCTTCTCCGGGGGCTGAGGGAGTTCATCGAACGGTCATCCTTCGAGACGTAGACGATCGCGGAAGTGGGGAGCGAGGGGGAGCGAGGGGGAGCGAGGGGCGGCTCGGTGGGGCGACGGACAGGGCGTGTTTCGGAAGTCACTTCGTCGCCCGAAGGGCGGCTCTGCGGCGTCCGGTGCGGCGAGAGTGCGTGCCGGGCGTCGCAGAGCAGAAGGGACTTCCGAGCAGAGCAGAAGGGACTTCCGAAACACGCCCTGGCGATGCGGCTGTCGGCTCGGGTCTCGGAACCCCTGCGGAACCCCTGCGGAAACGCTGTAGTAAACGGTTGCTATGAAACGTAGGTGCCTCGATCGGCTCATCGCAAGAGCGCGACGGAAAATTGTTACGCCGGATTGTCGGTGGGGTTGCCGGAAGCCGTCGTTCGAGGGCCGTGGTGTGGCGGGGAGTGCCCAGGTCGGTGGTGTACCGCGCGAGGTGACGGTGCCGCAGGCGCGGGGCGCGGGACCGCTCGGGGCGCGAAAACGTTTGTGGCGAGGGCGGGTTGATGCGGTCGGCGGTCAGGCGACCCGGGCCAGATCCGTGTGCCGTACCTCGTGGGCGGGCGGCAGGCCGGAGGCGAGACGCTCCAACTCCTCGACGACGGTGCGGCCGAGGCGCTCCAGCTCGTTGCCGAGGGAGCCCGCGATGTGCGGGGTGAGGAAGACGTTCGGCAGGTGGTAGAGCGGTGAGCCGACGGGCAGCGGCTCGGGTTCGGTGACGTCCAGGACCGCGTGGAGGCGGCCGGAGAGCAGCTCCTCGGCGAGCGCGTCGGGGTCGACCAGGGCGCCCCGGGAGGTGTTGATGACGACACCGCCGTCCCTGATCAGCGCGAGTCTGCCGCGGTCGAGCATGCGATAGGTCTCGGGGATGTCGGGGGCGTGCAGGCTGACGATGTCGCTGGTGCGCAGCAGGTCCTCCAGCGTCATCGGTTCGGCGCCCAGCGCGACGGCACCCGCCGCGCTGACGTACGGGTCGTACAGCGAGACGGCGAAGTCGAAGGGTTTCAGCAGGTCCAGGAGTCGGCGGCCCACGCGCGAGGCCCCGATGACGCCGACGCGGCGGCCGACGTTGCCGAGGGTGGCGGTCTCGGCGGGGGAGGGGTAGGTGTGGGTCCTCCGGAAGCGTTCGCGCTGGTCGAAGGTGTCCTTCCCGGCCAGCAGGATCATCGCGAGGGTGTACTCGGCGACCGGCAGCGCGTTCCCGGCGACCGCGCTGGAGACGCTGACCCCGCGCTGCCACAGGGCCTCGCCGACCAGCGCCCGGACCGAGCCCGCGGCGTGCAGGACGGTACGCAGCCGGGGCGCCGCCGCCAGGACGTCCGCGTCGAGATGCGGGCAGCCCCAGCCGGTGATCAGCGCCTCGGCCCCGGCCAGTACCGCGGCGGCGGCGGGGTCGGCGAAGTCCCGTACGACGAACTCGGGGTCGATCTCGGCCACTTGGCGCAACCGTGCCATGAGCTGCGGCGGGAAGAGCAGGGGCAGATGCACCGGATCCATGGCGAACACGGCTCGCGTCGGCTGGGCGCTGGGCATGGCTCTCCTGGAGAGTCGGGAGGGGGTGGGCGCGGGAGTTGCTGCGCGATCAGTTCAGAAAACGTCTTCTACCGTAGGCGCGGCTTCGACGGGTGGTCAATCGTCTTGATCGGGTGGCGGAGGGGTGCCGGCCGAAACAACCGGTTCCCGCAGAGTTTTCGAAAACCGGTTCAAGACCCTTGACGCGGTTTGCGGTCAGGAACAAGCTCTGCTTCGTCGGCAGGTAGAAACCGGTTGTCCAACGACGGGCCGACCCGGATGCCCGTCTTCGGGCTCAGACGGCTCCCGGGCGCCCCAGGGCGATCGCCCACGTCACCCCCTGACTCTCCTCGCAGGCAAGGACGTTGCTCTTGACCGACACCCAGGGCTCCGGTCCGTCCCGGCGCCCCCTTCTCCAGGCCGCCGGTGCCACGGCCGCCGCGTACTCCCTGATCGGAACGGCCACCGGCACCGCGAGCGCGGCCGGTGGACCGGGGGCCGACCGGCTGGTGGTGCACCCGGTGCCGGCCGAACTGCCGCTCAACACCAGCTTCTCCGTCAAGGCCCGTACCCCGGGCGGCGTTTGGCGGCCGGTGCCCGTCATCCGGGCCCGTACCAAGACCATCGACGAGAAGACCGGCGCGGGAGTCGTCCGCAGCTCCTCGGTCGCCAACCTCGACTTCCGAGGCACCGTGGAGGTCCAGGTCACCTCCTCCAAGGGCACGATCCCCTCCGCGCGGATCCGCCCCCTGTCGTACGGCATCGCGCACGAGGTCGGCGGCGATACCGTCACCTTTGGTGAGCATCACCCCTATCTGAGGATCGGAGATGTACCGATGAGCCGCACTTCCCCCCACAGGAACACCGACGAGTCCGTCCCCGAGGGCGAGTTGGGCCGTCGCGGTCTGCTCAGGACCGCCGGCGGTCTCACCGCCGCCCTCGCACTGGGCGCCGCCTCCGTCGCGACGACGGCCGAGGCGGCCCCGGCCACCTTCACCCACCCCGGCATGCTGCACGCCTACGGCGAACTCAACCGCGCCAAGGTGCGGGTGGCCGCCGGGGACGACCCCTGGCTGTCCGGCTGGAACCGGCTGACCGCCAACTCCCACTCCGCGAGCACCTGGACCCCCAACCCGCAGGCCACCGTCATCCGCGGCGGCACGGGCCAGAACTACGGCATCCTCTACAACGACATCCACGCCGCCTACCAGAACGCCCTGCGCTGGAGGATCGCCGGCACCACCGCCCACGGCGACACGGCCGTCCGTATCCTCAACGCCTGGTCGGCGACGCTCACCACCGTCACCGGCAACGCCGACCGGTTCCTGGCCGCCGGGATCTACGGCTACCAGTTCGCCAACGCCGCCGAACTCATGCGCGGCCACAGCGGATTCGACCTGGACCGCTTCAGGACGATGATGCTGAACGTCTTCTACCCGCTCAACAACCAGTTCCTGACCGGCCACAACGACGCCTGCGTCACCAACTACTGGGCCAACTGGGACCTGTGCACCATGAACTCGATCCTCGCGATCGGGATCCTGTGCGACGACGGCGCCAAGTACGACCAGGCCGTGAACTACTTCAAGACCGGCGCGGGCAACGGCTCGATCACCCACGCCGTCCCGTATCCGCACACCGACTCCGCCGGTTACGCCCTCGGCCAGTGGCAGGAGGCGGGCCGCGACCAGGGCCACAGCGTCATGGGCATCGGCCTGATGGGCGCCTTCTGCGAGACGGCCTGGTCACAGGGCGACGACCTCTACGGCTATGACGGCAACCGGTTCATGAAGGGCGCCCAGTACGTCGCCAAGTACAACCTCGGCCAGGACGTCCCCTTCACCACCTACACCTGGGGCAGCGGCCAGAACTGCGCCCAGCAGACCCACACCGCCGTCTCCTCCGCGAGCCGGGGCCAGCTCCGCCCGGTCTGGGACCTCGTCCACTACCACTACGCGCGCCGCCGGGGCCTGTCCGTCCCGTACATCACCGCCATGGCCGAACAGGTCCGCCCCGAGGGCGGCGGCGGGGACTACGGCTCCGCCAGCGGCGGCTACGACCAGCTGGGCTTCGGCACGCTCATGTACGCCAAGTAGCCGCAGGTCCGCCACGGGGCAGCCGCAGGTCCACCGTCGCCCGAACGGCCGTCTGAGCCCCGGTACGACCGGAATACCGCGAAGGGATGTGGTGCTCTGAGGTGAACGAGGGTGCACGAGTGAGCGAGCGGGCGTGAGGAGCTGGTGCGCGATGGCGGCAGACCGGCAGGACGGCCCCGTGGTCAGGACGCCGTACGGGGACGTACGCGGCACCTACGTGGACCGGGACGGCCACCCGGACCGGATCGCGGTCTTCCGGGGCATCCCGTACGCGGCCCCGCCCTTCGGCCCCCGCCGGTTCCGCCCGCCCGTGCCGCCCGAGCCCTGGGCGGGGGTGCGGGACGCCCTCGCCTTCGGTCCGACGCCTCCGAAACCGCCGTACTCGGAGGCGTTCGCCCGCTATCTGTCGGACCCCGTCGTGCCGGGCGACGACTGCCTCAACCTGAACGTGTGGACGCCGCGGCCGGACCCCGGGGCCCGGCTGCCCGTCATGGTCTTCCTGCACGGCGGCGCCCTCACCCGGGGCTCGTCGGCGGTCCCCGTCTACGACGGCGCCGCCTTCGCCCGCGACGGCGTGGTGCTGGTCTCCGTCAACTACCGCCTGGGCGTGGAGGGTTACGGCCTCTTCCCGGACGCCCCGCCCAACCTCGGACTGCGCGACCAGCTGGCCGCCCTGGAGTGGGTGCGGGAGTCGATCGCCGCGTTCGGCGGCGACCCGGACCGGGTGACCCTGTTCGGCCAGTCGGCGGGCGCCATCAGCGTCGGCGCGCTGCTGGCCGTCCCCCGGGCGCGGGGGCTGTTCCGGCGGGCCGTGCTGCAGAGCGGCCCGCCCGAGGCGCTGGACCGGGACAAGGTGCGCCGGATGGTCCGGCGGATGGCGAACCGGCTGAAGGTCCCGGCGACCGCCGAGGCCTTCGCCGCCGTGGACCGCTCCGTCCTCGTCGAGGCGCAGACCGAGGTCGGCAGGCTCGGCAGCCCGGTGCTGGGCGGCCCCGCCTTCGGCATCGTCGTCGACGGCGATCTGCTGCCCACCGACCCGCTGCGGGCCCTGACCGAGCACGGCGCGGCCCCCGGGGTCGACCTCCTCATGGGCTGGACCCGCGACGAACACCGCCTCTGGCTGGTCCCCGGCGGCCTCCAGGAACGCGTCGACCGCCTCGGCACGGTCGCCCTCGCCGGTGCCCGCGCCCGCTGCCACTGCGGCCCCGAGGTCCCGCGCGGCTACCGCGACCTCCACCCCGACAAGGGCACCGCCGACCTGGTCGGCCAACTCGTCACCGACCACCTCCTGCGCGTCCCCCTGCACCGGGTGGCGGACGCCCGCCTCGGCCAGGAGCGGGCCCGGTCCTACCTCTACGAGTTCGCCTGGTCCTCCGGCGTCCCCGGCCTCGGCTCCTGCCACGCCCTCGAACTCGGCTTCGTCTTCGACACCGGCGACACCCCCGCCTCCGCCAAGCTCGCCGGTGACCACGCCCCGCGCGATCTCGCCACGGCCCTGCACTCCGCCTGGGTCCGCTTCGCGACGGACGGCACGCCCGGCTGGCCCGCCTGGCACGCCGGGCATCCGGTCCGGGTCTTCGACACCCCGGAGGCCCCGGGCGGCGACCGGATCGTCCTCGGCCCCTACGACCCCGAGCTGGCCCTCTGGGACGCGGACGCGCGACGGCCCCGCAGAGTCCAGGGCGCCGGCACCTTCGTCACCTCCGGCGGAGGGCCCCTCCCGGCCCTGCGCCGCTTCCGCCGGACTCCCTGAACCCGGACCGGTTATCCGCGCCCCGTACCGGGCCCCGTACCGGGCCCGGTACCGGGCCCCGTACCGGGCCCCGTACCGGGCCCCGTACCGGGCCCCGTACCGGGCTCGGCCGTGTCGTCCGCCTCGGCCGTGGGGGTGCGCGGCTTGGTGTGGAGGATCTCGCGGGCCTGTTCCGCGGCGCGGATGGAGCTCTCGCCGACGAAGTCGAGGAAACGGGCGACGTTCTCCAGCCGGGAGGAGGCAGGGGTGCCGGCGCCGAGGACGCCCACGCCCTGACGGGCGATCTCGACGATCCGGGCGAGGGCACGGGCGCTGGCGATCATGGACTGGTACCAGACGTCGTCGTCGACGACATACCGCTCCCGGCGGCGTTCGCCCTGCTCCCGGCGGACCATGCCCTGGCTGTCGAGGTAGGCGATCGCCTTGGAGATGGACGCCGGGCTGACCTGGAGGCGCTGCGCCAGTTCGGCCGCGGTGAGGCTGCCGGAGTCGGTGAGGGTGAGGCAGGCCATCACCCGCGCCATCATCGTGGGCATGCCCGAGGCCATCATGACGGTCGTGAACGTCTCCTCGTACTCGCGTACGGCCTCGGCGTCACGCCCATGGGCCTGCTCGGGCGTCCGGGCCTCCCGGGAGGTGGTCTGGCGGCGCCGGTGCGCGCGGCGCTCGGTGGCCCGGTGGGCGAGGTCGGCGCGATAGGCGGTGGGGCCGCCGTTGCGCATCACCTCACGGGTGACCGTCGACGTCGGGCGGTCGAGCCGTCTGGCGATCTCGGCGTAGGCGAGGCCGTCGGCCAGCCCCAGTGCGATCTGCTGGCGTTCCTGCTGAGTGAGCCTGCCTCCCGGCATCGCTGTCTCCTTCGTGCTCCGTGGTGCGCCCACTATAGCGTTCACTGCCAATTCATTGCAACGCCCACTGTGCCGCTTGTTGCGTTACTCGGTAGGCCGTTGCAACAAATTAGCGGCTTTGAACTGGGGAAATGCTATTCACGTGCAACGAGTGTGTTGCTAGATCTTTGAATGCAACGTAGCTTTTCCATCGTCAGAAACGACGAGCCGAGGAGAGCACGATGCAGAAGTTCGACACCCCCGCCCCGATCGCCGCGGTCCTCAACATCACCGCAGGGCGCGTCCAGCTCATCGCGGCCGACCGGGCCGACACCACCGTCGAGGTCCGGCCCGCCAACGCCTCCAAGAGCCGTGACATCAGGGCCGCCGAGGAGACCACGGTCGACTACCGCGACGGAGTGCTGCGGATCGACGCCCCGAAAGCCAGGAACGAGTTGTTCGGCCCCTCCGGAACCCTGGAGGTCACCGTGCAACTGCCGTCCGGCTCCCGGGTCGAGGCGAAGGCCGCCGCCGCCGAGTTCCGCGGCGTCGGACGGCTGGGCGATGTGGCCATCGACGGCGCGCACGGACGGGTCAAGCTCGACGAGGCCGCGAGCGCCCGTCTGAACCTGCTGGCCGGCGACGCCCTGGTGGGCCGCCTGGACGGCCCCGCCGACATCACCAGCGGCAAGGGCGACCTGCGGGTCACCGAGGCCGTGCGCGGCACCGTCTCCCTGCGCACCGGGCACGGCGAGATCTCCATCGGCGCCGCCACCGGGGTCTCGGCCTCGCTGGACGCCGGCACCTCCTACGGCCGCGTCCGCAACACGCTCAAGAACAGCGAGGGCGCCACCGCCCAGCTCGACATCCGCGCGACCACCGGCTACGGCGACATCGACGCCCGCAGCCTCTGACCCCCGCCCACGCTCTCCGACCCGAGGCTCTGAAGGAGCATCTGTCATGACCGACCCGGCCATCGCGGCGCACGGGCTGCGCAAGTCCTACGGCGACAAGGTCGTCCTCGACGGCATCGACCTGACCGTCCCCGAGGGCACGATCTTCTCCCTGCTGGGCCCGAACGGCGCGGGCAAGACCACCGCCGTCAAGATCCTCTCCACCCTCATCTCCGCCGGCCCCGGCTCCGGCGCGATCCTCGTCGGCGGCCACGACCTCGTCGCCGATCCGCAGGCGGTGCGTGCGGCGATCGGGGTGACCGGGCAGTTCTCCGCCGTCGACGGGCTGATCACCGGCGAGGAGAACATGCTCCTCATGGCCGACCTGCACCACCTGACCAGGGCCGAGGGGCGACGGGTCACCGCCGAACTCCTGGAGCGCTTCGACCTGGTGGAGGCCGCGAAGAAGCCCGCCTCCACCTACTCCGGCGGCATGAAGCGCCGCCTGGACATCGCCATGACCCTGGTCGGCGCCCCGAGGATCATCTTCCTCGACGAACCCACCACCGGCCTCGACCCCCGCTCCCGCCACAACATGTGGCAGATCATCCGCGAACTCGTCTCCGACGGCGTCACCGTCTTCCTCACCACCCAGTACCTCGAAGAGGCCGACGAACTCGCCGACCGCATCGCGGTGCTGAACAACGGCAAGATCGCCGCCGAAGGCAGCGCCGAGGAACTCAAGCGCCTCATCCCCGGCGGGCACGTCCGCCTCCGTTTCACCGACCCGGACGCCTACCGCGCCGCCGCCTCCGCGCTGCGCGAGGTCACCCGGGACCACGAGGCCCTCGCCCTCCAGCTCCCCAGCGGCGGCACCCAGCGCGAACTGCGCGCCGTCCTGGACCAGTTGGACTCCGCCGGCATCGAGGCCGACGAACTCACCGTGCACACCCCCGACCTCGACGACGTGTTCTTCGCCCTGACCGGCCCGACCACTGCCACGGGCACCGCCCCGACCACCGTCACGGGCACCGTCCCCAACCAGCCCAAGGAGAACGCCCGATGAGCGCCCTCGCCCTCGCCGTCCGCGACTCGAACACCATGCTGCGCCGCAACCTCCTGCACGCGCGCCGCTATCCGTCGCTCACCCTGAACCTGCTGCTGACCCCGATCATGCTGTTGCTGCTCTTCGTCTACATCTTCGGCGACGTGATGAGCGCGGGCATCGGCGGCAGCGACCGCTCCGACTACATCGCCTACATCGTCCCGGGCATCCTGCTGCTGACCATCGGCGGCACGGTCGTCGGAACGGCGGTGTCCGTCTCCACCGACATGAACGAGGGCATCATCGCCCGCTTCCGGACGATGGCGATCCACCGGGGTTCCGTCCTCATCGGGCATGTCGTCGGCAGCGTGCTGCAGTGCGTGGCCAGCGTGGTCCTCGTCGGCGCGGTCGGTGTGGCCATCGGCTTCCGGTCCACCGGCGCCACCGTCCTGGAGTGGCTGGCCGCGTTCGGGCTGCTCGTCCTCTTCTCCCTGGCGCTGACCTGGATCGCGGTCGGCATGGGCCTGTCCAGCCCGAACGCCGAGGCCGCGGCCAACAGCGCCCAGCCGCTGATCCTCCTGCCGCTCATCTCCAGCGCCTTCATCCCCGCCGACACGATGCCCGGCTGGTTCCAGCCCATCGCCGAGTACCAGCCCTTCACCCCGGCCATCGAGACCCTGCGCGGCCTCCTCCTCGGCACCGAGATCGGCCACAACGGCTGGCTCGCCCTCGCCTGGTGCCTCGCCCTGGCGGCCCTCGGCTACACCTGGTCCTCGGCGAAGTTCAACAGCGACCCGAAGTGACCCACACCGGGCTCGAAGTAGACACCGGGTACCCGCACCCCGCGCCCCTCAGGGGCGCGGGGAACTGCGCGATCAGCCCCAACGAACCCGCACCCGGCCAACCACCTCACCCGGCAGACGAGACCCCGCCCCCGACCACCCCCACAGACCCCCGCACCACCACATGCGTCCCCAACAACAGGTGCTCGTCCCCAACTCCAGCGGAGCGCAACGCGGTCCGCACCGCCAGCCGCCCCAGTTCCTCGTACGGCACCCGCACGGTCGTCAACGGCGGCCACAGATCCCGCGCGAACGGAATGTCGTCGTACCCCACCAGCGACACCTCCCCCGGCACATCCACCCCCGCCTCACGCAGCGCGGTCAGCGCCCCCGCCGCCACCATGTCCGTCGCCGCCATCACCGCCGTGAAGTCGAGCCCCGTCTCCAGCGCCCGCCGCATCGACCGGTACCCCGAGTCCCGGGTGAAGTCCCCGGCCAGCCGCAGCGCGGGGTCCGCCTCGACCCCCCGCGCGTGATGGGCCGCCAGATACCCCCGCTCACGCCCCTGCGCGGTCGTGTGCTCCGGCTCGCCGCCCAGGAAGAGGATCCGCCGGTGGCCCCGGGACAGGACGTGCGCGCACAGGGCGTACGCGCCGCCCTCGTTGTCGTACTCGATGACCGTGACCGGTGCCCCGGGATCCAGCGGCGGCCGTCCGCACAGCACCAGCCGGGACCCGGCCGCCGCCAGCGCGTCGGCGAACCGCGCGGTGCGCGACCGGTACTCGGGGGTGTCCGCGCCGCCGCCGACCAGGATGACCGCGGCGGCCCGCTGCGCCCGCATCGTCTCGATGAAGTCCGACTCGTGCGCCGCGTCACCGTCGGTGCTGCACACCAGGCAGAGATGCCCGAGCCGGGTCGCCTCGCGCTCCACCCCGTGCGCCATCAGCGCGAACGAGGGGCCGGTGATGTCGTCGAGGACGAAACCGAGGGTGGGGGTGCCGGCCCCGGCGATCGCCTTGGCGCGGGCGTCGGCGACGTAGTCCAGTTCACGGACGGCCCGCAGGACCTGTGTCCGGGTCGCCGTGCTCACCGGGTAGACCCCGCCGAGCACCCGCGACACGGTGGCCGCCGAGACCCCCGCCCGCGCGGCGACGTCCCGGATCGTGCTGCGGCCCCCGCCGTCGGCGTTCTTCCTCGTCATGCCCGCCCCACCCGCCTCTCGGCAACACCTCGGTAACCGGTTACCCCGGAACGGAGGCTAGCAGCGCGCACCGGCGGCGGGTGACCCCCGTCGGTCAGCCGAGTGTCCTCGCGATGTCCGAGATCGCCTCCGGACCGACCCGGCAGCAGCCGCCGATCAGCCGGGCCCCGGCCGCCCGCCACCCCTCCACCTGCGCGGCGGTGAACGTCGACCGCCCGGTCCAGCGCCGCGCGGACGCGTCCCAGACCTCGCCGCTGTTCGGATAGACGACGACCGGCTTGCCGGTGACCCGGACGGCCGTCTCGATCGCGCCGTCCACATCGTCGGGCGAGCAGCAGTTCACGCCCACGGCGACGACCTCCTCGGCGTCGGCGGCGAGCGCGAAGGCCTCCTCCAGCGGCTGCCCGGCGCGGGTGCGGTCGCCGGCCACGGTGTACGTCAGCCAGGCGGGCACATCCAGTCCGCGGACCGCCCGCAGCAACGCCTCGGCCTCGTCGGTGTCCGGGATCGTCTCCATGGCCAGGACATCGGGGTGGGTGGCGGCCAGCACCTCCAGCCGGGGCCGGTGGAACCGTTCCAGCTCGGCCACGCTCAGCCCGTACCGGCCCCGGTACTCGGAGCCGTCCGCGAGCATCGCCCCGTACGGGCCGACCGAGGCGGCCACCAGCAGCGGGCGCGTGCTGCCCTTCGCCTTGGCCTCGACCGCCGCGTCCACGGCCAACTCGACGCTCAGGGACATGAGTTCGGCCGCCCGCTCGCGCCGGATCCCGCGCTTGCCGAAGCCCTCGAAGGTGGCCTGGTAGCTGGCGGTGATCGCCACGCTCGCGCCCGCCTCGTAGTACGCGAGATGGGCCTCGGTGATCGCCTCCGGTCGCTCCACGAGCAGCCGCGCCGACCAGAGTTCGTCGCTCAGATCGTGCCCGGCCGTCTGCAACTGGTTGGACATACCGCCGTCGAGGACGAGGACCTCGGCGGCGAGAGCCGCCGCGAAGGGGCCGACGGGAGGACCGGGGATGTGCGGGAAGCCGCCGGGTGCGTTGCTGGTCATGCCGACGACGGTAGTCCAGGCGCGGGCGCCCGCAGCCGATTGTGTCCAGTCCATGAACAGATTGACCACGATGTGGAACCCGGCGGTACGATCACGCCCTCCCCGTCCCCACCCCTCCCCATCCCCCGGGAACCGCCATGACCACCACCAGCACCCCCGAGACCACCGAGCCGGAACCGGCCACCGGCGCGAGCACCGCCGCCCCGGGCCGCAAGTTCGGTCTCGCCGCGGCGACCGCCCTCGTCATGGGCAACATCATCGGCGGCGGCATCTTCACGCTCCCGGCCGCCGTCGCCCCGTACGGCACGGTCAGTCTGCTGGCCTTCGCCGTCCTCTCCGTGGCCGCCGTCCTGCTGGCGCTGCTCTTCGGGAAGCTGGCCCGGCGCAGCCCGGTCACCGGCGGCCTCTACGTCTACCCGCGCGACGCCTTCGGCCCCTTCGCGGGCTTCCTGTCGGCCTGGTCGTACTGGACGATGTGCTGGGTCAGCATCGCCGCGCTCGCCGTCGGTGTCGTCGGCTATGTCGACGTGCTGATACCCCTCGGCGACAGCAAGGTCGTCCTCGCGCTGGTCGCCCTGGCCGCGCTGTGGCTGCCGGCCGCCGCGAACTTCGCGGGCACCCGCTATGTGGGCGCCGTGCAGATCGTCTCCACGGTCCTGAAGTTCGTGCCGCTGCTGCTGGTCGCCACCATCGGGCTGTTCTTCATCGACCTCGACAACTACGGCCCGTTCAACGCCTCCGGCGAGAGCACCCCCGGCGCGCTCGCCGCCGCGGCCGCGCTCCTTCTCTACAGCTTCCTCGGCGTGGAGTCGGCCGCCGTCAGCGCCGGAGAGGTCAAGGACCCCGAGCGCAACGTGGGCCGCGCCAGCGTCCTCGGCACCCTCGCCTCCGCGCTCGTCTACATCCTCGGCACGGTCGCGGTGTTCGGCCTGGTCCCGCACAAGGAACTCGTCGACTCGGGGGCGCCCTTCGCGGACGCCGTGAACTCGATCGCCGGGGGCAGCTGGGGCGGCACGGTGATCGCGCTGGTCGCCGTCGCGTCGATCGTCGGCTGCCTCAACGGCTGGGTCCTGCTCAGCGCCCAGATGCCGTACGCCGCCGCCCGCGACGGTCTCTTCCCGAAGCCGTTCGCCCGGGTCGGCAAGGGCGGTGTCCCCGGCTTCGGCGTCCTCGCCACCGCCGTCCTCGGCACGCTCCTCATCGCAGTGAACTACGCGGACGACCCGGACACCGCCTTCCGCGTCCTGGTCCTCATCACCACGTTCACCGGCTGCGTCCCCTACCTGCTCTCCGCCGCCGCCCAGCTCTACTGGCTGGCCCGGGGCACCCGCGAGCGCGTCCGCCCGGCGGGCCTGGTCCGCGACCTGATCGTCGCCGCCCTCTCCTTCGCCTTCTCCTTCTGGCTGATCGCCGGCGCGGGCTACGCCGCCGTCTACCAGGGCGCCCTGTTCCTCTTCGCGGGCATCCCGGTGTACGTGTGGCTGCGGGGGCGGCAGGAGGGGCAGGAGGGGGCCGAGGGCGAGGCGGGCGACGTCGCCGCCTAGGGTCGGCCCCCACCGGCCGGGGTCAGGCGTGGATCAGCAACTGGCCTCCCAGCGGTGGGACCGGATCCTGACGTTGAGGTTCGGCCACTCGCCGCCGTTCTGCGGGATGCAGTAGCCGGTGCCGTTGAAGTTGGCGCCGGTGTAGAGGATGACGTAGTCGTACGCGGACGATGTGCCGCTGTTCTTGGCCGACCCGACGTTCTGGGTGTCGGACCATGAACACTGGACGGTACCGCTCCACCAGTCCGCGTCGGCGTTGGACCACGAACAGCGGCTGCCGTTGCCGCTGCCGCCGGTGTAGGCACACAGGTTGCCGCTGCCGCACGAGAACGCCTGCGGCGCCGCACTCGCGGCGTTCGGTGCGACGAGACCCAGGCCGGCCGTGGCGACGGTGAGCGCCGCGGCGGCGAAGGCCCTGCGGCCCCGGCGGGGGGTGCGGCCGGACTTCCGGTCCTGCTTCTGCTCGTACGAGAACATCCCGTGCCTCTCTCATGGAGGGTGCCAGCGGACCTACGGCTGGCGGGAATTCATGTTTCCCGCCCCACCCGGCACTGTCATGCTCATGCGAGGGGAGTGAAAACACGCAGGTCGGAGACCGGCGACCACGGGGAACGGGATGCTCCGCTTTCATTTCACGGCCGAGGACCTCACGAAGGTGCGCGTGGCGACCGAGCCGCACGCGCTCTGGGAGATCGCGGTCAGTCTGCACCGGTTCCAGACCCGCGAGGGCCGCTGGGCCTACGCCCCCTGGTTCCGCACCGCGCGGGTCGCGCTGCGTGAGGCCGGGCTCGAACAGGCCGTGAGGACCTTCCTGTTGCCGCTCTTTCCTCGCGCCGGTTACTTCCCCGACTTCCTGACCCCGCCGGAGGGCGTCCAAGGGCTGGACGCCGGGCTGGACGCCGTCCTGGCGGTACCGCGCGAGCGGGTCGTGCGCGAGGTCGACATGCTCGGTCGGACCGTCGGCGCCCCCGCCTGGACCCGTCGGCTGACCGAGCCGGACCTGCGCGAACAGCTCGTGAGCGCCCTGCGCGCCTACCACCGGGCCGCGATCGCCCCGCACGAGGAGCACATCCAGGAACGTCTGCACGCCGAACGGGCCCGCCACGCGCACACCCTGTTCCAGAGTGGGACCGAGGGTCTGCTCGGCGGTCTGGGCCCCACGATCCGCTGGCGGTCACCCGTCCTGGAGATCGATCCGTATCCGGACCACCGCGACGTCCACCTCGGCGGACAGGGGCTGCTCCTGATCCCCTCCCACTTCTGCTGGCACGCGCCCATCGCCCTGGCCGACCCCGGACTCCCGCCCGTGCTGCTCTACCCCCTCCACCACCAGCCTGCGGCGACCCGGCAGGCCGGCTCCCCGCCCCTGAACGCGCTGCTCGGCCCCACCCGCGCCGCCGTCCTGCGGGCCTGCGTGACAGGCTCCACCACCACCGAGGCCGCCCGCCGGGCCGGAGTCACCCCCACGACCGCCAGCCATCACACCGCCGTACTGCGTGATGCCGGTCTGATCACCAGCCACCGCCACGCCAACACGGTCCTGCACACCCTGACCCCGCTCGGCGCCGCCCTGCTGAACGGGAAGGCCGGGCGGGACGCGGTTGAGGGGGACGGTTGAGGGGGTGGCCTCGGGGCCGTCGTATCGAGGGCTGAGACCCCGCTCTCAGCCCGTGGCCGCGTGTCTGCCGCCGCCGCCCCGCCGGTTGTTCCTGCGGTGCCTGGTCACCGGTACCAGCAGCCCGGACAGGCCGCCGAGGGCGAGGGCGTACGGCCACCAGCCGAGGCCGCTGTCGGCGGAGGCGCTCGTGTTCGTCAGGGTGTCCTGGGCGTCGGAGCCGGCGCCGGAGGCGGTGCCCGCGGCGGCCTCGGTGGCCGGTGCGGGGCTCGCCTTCGCCGTGGTCAGGACGACGTCGTTGCCGTCGCCGCCCTTGTAGCTGATCCGGTAGGTGCTGTCGGCGAGCTTCACCTTCGCGCCCTCGCGCAGTCCGGTGAACGTCCCGGTGTTGGTGCCCTTGCCGCGGTGGTCGATCACGGTGACGCGCTCACCGGGCCCGCCGACGGCGGCCAGGGCCGCGAAGTCCAGCCCACCGGCCAGGCGCACCGCCCCGCTCACCTTCAACGGCTTCTCCCGCAGCACCAGTTGGCCCTTCGCGGTCTGGGTGTAGCCGCCGGTCACGGTCGGACCGGCCACGACCACGCCCTCGTTGGTCACCGAGCCCTTCACCGTGCCCTTGCCGGACAGCGACCTGGTCACCTTCAGCCCGGCCGTGCCCACGTCGAGTGTCGCCCCGGCGGTGGTGAGCCGAAGGGTCTTGCTGCGGGCGAGAGTCGCTCCGGAGCGGAGTGCCAGCGTGCCCTTGGCGACGGTGGTCGCCCCGGTGTAGGTGATCGCGGAGCCCGTCAGGGTCGTGGTGGCGGCGCCCGACTGGGTGAGCGAGCCGCTGCCGCCGACCCGCGACAGCGTCACCGGCTTCGAGGTGTTCCGGACGATCAGCGCACCGTTGTTGACCACCTTGTACAGGTCGCCCTTGGTGTAAAGCCCGCCGTCCCCACCGGACTTGCCGCTGCCCAGCCGCAGCACCGCGCCCTTCTCGACCGTGGTCGAGCCGTTGTAGTACTGGACGGCGGCGAAGGTGACGTCGTTGCCCTTGGTCCCCGCGATGACGATGTCCCCGGCGCCGGGCGCGGAGAGCGTGTCGTGGAAGCGGCCACCGCCGATGGGGGCGCCCAGGGTCACCGGCCCGTTGTAGTCGAAGGTGAGCAGGGAACGGGAGCGGGCGGCGAGGAGGTTGATGTACACCGTCTCGGCCGTGCCCGGCATGAAGATCCTGCTGGTGGTGCCGTCGCCCCACTGGACGTTCGCGCCCTTGATGTTGGTGCCGCGCTTGTTGACGTTCTTGCGGGCGGGCGTCCAGTTCAGGGCGGGGTCGCTGAGCGAGGGGTTCGTGTCGCCGCCCCGGTCCGACCAGCTGTACTGGCCGGTGAGGATCACCTTGCTGCCGGGCCGCGACTGGACGTTGATGTCGCTGCCGTACTCGCGCTGGTAGAAGTCCATGCCCTGGGTGACGGTCTGGCCCAGTGGGGTGTCGACGGTCCAGGTGCCCTGGTTGAGGACCTTGCGCGCGTTGGGCAGCGCGGTCGCGAACTCCGGGCGCCCGGCGTTGACTTGGGTGCCGTTGTCGATGACCCCGCTGAAGGGGTGGGTGCCCGAGAGGTCCCAGGTGGCCCACAGGAACCTCGGCTGGCTGACCAGACCGGAACCGCTGATGGTCCCCAGGTTGTACTGCGTGTTCTTCAGGGCCAGCCGCAGGGTGCCGTCGACCCGGATGTTGTTCTGGTTGAGCCGGAACGCCGGGGTGCCGTACGGGTAGTGGCCGATCACCCCGGTCGAGCCGCTGTTCCCGTACTGGAGGGTCGCGCCCCGCTCGACGGTCACGGCGGGCGGGTCCGGGTGGGTGACGGTGACGTACGGGTGGTTGCCGCCGAGCGTCTTCACGCTCTGCCGCTGCCGGGCCTTCGGGAGGGTGAAGTCGCTGTCCCTGGTGAGGACCAGCGTGCCTGTACCGCGGACGGTGAGTGTGCCGGTGCCGCTGAACACGCCGTCGTACGTGGTCGTCCCGGACGGCACGGTCACCACCGTGTCCCCGGTGAGTGTGACGTTCCGCCCGGCCAGGACGTCGGCTGTCGCGTCGCGGGGTCCGGCGGCGGTCGCGGTCGGGGCGCCGAGCATCAGGGCGGTGACCGCCAGGGCTCCGGCGGCCGAAGCTGTCTTGTGGATATGGGTGCGCACGCCAGGGGAGACGGTCCGGGGCTCACCTCGATAACAGAAACTTCGCGAAGCCCGGCTTCGGTGGTTCGGTTCGTTCCTGTGAGCTTGTGTTCGTTCCGCCCGACCCGTTGACCTAGACGTAACGCACCCTTACCTTTTCGCCGTTCGGAATGACTGATCTTGTGCGATATGTCGAACGATTCTGTTTCCTTTTGTTCCCCCCACCTCCCCCCACGTGCGGAAACCCGCAGAGAGGCAGACCGCGTGAGCCGCGAGCGCGAAATCCCCGAAATCCCCGAACCCCCCGACCGCCGACTGCTCCTGAAGGGCGCCCTGGCCGCCGGCGCCCTCACCGCGATGCCCGCAGGCGTCGCCCGAGCGGCCACGACACACACGTCCGGCTCCCGCCCGGCGTACGTCAACCCGCTGGTCCGCAACCGCGCCGACCCGCACATCAACCGGCACACCGACGGCTTCTACTACTTCACGGCGACCTCGCCCGAGTACGACCGGATCATCCTGCGCAGATCCCGCACCCTGCGCGGACTGTCGACGGCCGCCGAGTCCGTGATCTGGCGCAAGCACGCCACGGGCGTGATGGGCGCGCACATCTGGGCGCCGGAGATCCACCGCATCGACGGCAAGTGGTACATCTACTTCGCCTCCGCGCCCGCCGAGGACGTCTGGGCGATCCGCATCTGGGTCCTGGAGAACTCCCACCGCGACCCCTTCAAGGGCACCTGGGTCGAGCGCGGCCAGTTGAAGACGGCCTGGGAGACCTTCTCCCTGGACGCCACCACCTTCACCCACCGCGGCTCCCGCTATCTCGCGTGGGCGCAGCACGAGCCCGGGATGAACAACAACACGGCGGTCTGGCTGTCGAGGATGGCCGACCCGCTCACCCTGACAGGACCGCAAGTACGGCTGACCACACCGGAGTTGGACTGGGAGGTCATCGGCTACAAGGTCAACGAGGGCCCGTCGGTCATCAAGCGCAACGGCCGGCTGTTCATGACGTACTCCGCGAGCGCCACCGACTTCAACTACTGCATGGGCCTGCTGACCGTCGACGCGGACGCCGACCTCATGGACCCCGCCAACTGGTCCAAGTCCCCGACCCCGGTCTTCACCAGCAACGACACCACCCGGCAGTACGGGCCGGGCCACAACAGCTTCACCGTCGCCGAGGACGGCCGCACCGACGTCCTCGTCTACCACGCCCGCCAGTACAAGGACATCGTCGGCGACCCGCTGAACGACCCCAACCGCCACACCCGTATCCAGCGCCTCGGCTGGAAGCCCGACGGCACCCCCGACTTCGGAGTCCCCGTAGCCGACACGCCCACATCGAACACCGCGAACACCGCGAACACCCAGTAAGGAGAGCTGAGATGAGACGTGCGTACGCGATGCTCCTCGCGCTATGTCTGGCGCTGGCCGGCGCCCTCGTCACCGCCGGCCCCGCCCAGGCGGCACCGCAGACCGTCCCCAACGGCACCCAGTTCACGGACAGCAGTGGCAACGCCCTCCACGCCCACGGCGGTGGCGTCCTCAAGGTCGGCTCGTACTACTACTGGTTCGGCGAGAACCGCAACGCCGACAACACCTTCCGCTATGTCTCCGCCTACCGTTCCACGGACCTCAAGACCTGGGAGTTCCGCAATCACGTTCTGACCGAGGCCACCGACCCGGAGCTGGAGACCGCCAACATCGAGCGGCCGAAGGTCATGTACAACGCGGCCACCGGCAAGTTCGTGATGTGGATGCACAAGGAGAACGGCGTCGACTACAGCGAGGCCCGCGCGGCCGTCGCCGTCTCCGACACCGTCGACGGGAACTACACCTGGCAGGGCAGCTTCCGTCCGCTGGGTACGCACATGTCCCGGGACATCACCGTCTTCGTGGACACCGACGGCACCGGCTACATGATCTCGGCGGCCCGCGAGAACTACGACCTCCAGATCTACCGGCTCACCGCCGACTACACCGGTATCGCCGCCCTCGTCGCCGACCCCTGGCACGGCGGCCACCGCGAGGCCCCGGCCCTGTTCAAGCGCAACGGCGTCTACTTCATGCTCACCTCGGGCGCCACCGGCTGGAGCCCCAACCAGCAGCAGTACGCCACCGCCACCAGCGTCGCGGGCCCCTGGACGGCCATGGCCAACGTCGGTGACTCCACCACCTTCGGCTCGCAGACCGCGTACGTGCTGCCCGTGCAGGGCACCTCCACCACCTCGTACCTCTACCTGGGCGACCGCTGGGGCAACTCCTTCAGCGGCACGGTCAACGACTCCCGGTACGTCTGGCTGCCGCTGACCTTCCCGACCTCCACCACGATGTCCCTGTCCTGGTCCCCGGAGATCACCGTCGACACGGCCACCGGCACGCTCACCGGCACCAGCGCCACCTACAACACCCTGATCGCCCGGCACTCGTCCAAGTGCGCCGATGTCACGAGTCAGTCGCAGTGGGCGGGCGCCCAGATCAAGCAGTACACCTGCAACAGCGGCAACAACCAGAAGTACTGGTTCAAGTCCGTCGGCAGCGGCTACTACCAGCTGACCACCCGTCACAGCTCCCTGTGCGTGCAGGAGAACGCCTCCACGACCACCCAGGAGAACTGCAACTCCGCCTCCACCGCCCAGCAGTGGTCGGTGGTGACCTCCGGCTCCTACGTCAACATCGTCTCCCGCGCGACCGGCGAGTGCCTGGACGTGAACGGCGCGTCCACCGCCGACGCGGCCGCCGTCATCACGTACACGTGCAACGGCGGTACGAACCAGCAGTGGACGCGCGGGACATGACGTCCCGTCAGTTCATTCCGTCAGTCCAATCCGTCGGTCAGCTCAGCAGGTCGATCGTGTCGATCGCCGTGCCCGCGCTGAGATAGGAGGTCGACCCCGACCCGCTCACCACGTTGATCCGCAGCACGTTGTACTGACTCGTGTCCGTCAGCCAGGCGGACGCCGGGACGCTGTAGGTGAACGTGTGGTTGTTGCCCCGGTAGGACCCGTTCGTCAGCGAGCGTGTGTTCGGCTGGGTGGGCGGGGAGGGGATCGCCGAGGTCCAGGCGTCGTTGACGACGACCTGCGGCCGGCCGTTGGCGTAGGCCGTCGTCACCCCGATGCGCAGGGTGTGCGCGGCGGCGGCCTGCGCGGCGGTCAGCCGGAAGTAGACGAGGAGACCGCTGTTCACGTCCTTCCAGAGGTAGCAGGGGAACGCCGAGGTCTCGGTGCCGCTGCCGATCACCACATTGCCGGTCCAGGCGGCGGCCCGGACGTCCGACGGATGCGCGTACGTCATCAGGTCGGCGTTCTTGAAACCGCTGGGCGTGCCGTTCCAGTCGTTGATCCGCCAGATCGCGCCCGCGTTCGACGGGTCGTTCGAGGACGGGATCGCGATCGAGTTCAGCGTCGTCGTCGCGCCCGCCGTGACCGTCACCGAGGTGGTGTACACCGCCAGCTCACCCTTGAACACCGTGAGCGTGTACGTCCCCGGCAGCACCCCGGGGACGGAGTAGTTGCCGTCCGAGGCCCGCGCCGAACCCCAGTACTGCGCCGCCGAGTTGGCGAGGCCCACCGTGTACGCGTACGCCGTGTTGCGGCCGGTGATGCCGACGCCCGCGACCCGGCCCCGGCCGCTCGCCGAGACGTACCCGGACAGGCCGAGCGAGTCCGCCCACGAGGTGGTCAGCGTGCCCGGGAACAGCGCCGAGGAGGGCGCCCCGCCGTCCGTGAAGGCGATGACGTACGGGCCCTGGAGGCCGAACCGCTGCTCCTCGGTCTGGTTCTGGCCGTAGTACAGGATCTCGTAGAGGCCGCCGCCGTCCGCGCTCTGGTGGCGCAGCAGGGAGCGGTAGAACGGGCCGCCGGAGGCCTTCTCGTGGTTGCTGCGGACGACGTACAGACCGACGCTGCCCGTGGTCCAGC
This sequence comes from Streptomyces phaeolivaceus, assembly GCF_009184865.1. Lineage (NCBI taxonomy): Bacteria > Bacillati > Actinomycetota > Actinomycetes > Kitasatosporales > Streptomycetaceae > Streptomyces > Streptomyces phaeolivaceus. Next base: position 8,402,457 of record NZ_CP045096.1, read on the forward strand.
CGACGTAGTTGTAGTCGATCACCCGCAGCTTCGAGTAGTGCTTCGAGCGGGTCTGGCCGTTGGACTTGGCGAAGACGTCCGAGGCCTCGATGGTGGTGGGGGCGTAAGTGTAGGAATCGGGCTCGTCGTTGAGGAACAGGCCCGCCTTCACGCGCAGGATGAACCGGGTCGCCGAGACCGAGGTGTCGGCCTTGTTGGTCCACAGGTAGACGTTGTTCTCGCCGCTGCGGGCCGCGTAGTAGTGCCTCAGTGTGCCGTAGGTGACGGAGACGAGGATCGTCGAGCCGGACTGCGTGATGGTGACCGTGGAGCTGCCGAGGCCGGACTCGATGTGCGAGTTCATGCCGCCGTAGCCCTGGTACTCCGTGCCCCGGTAGACGAGCGAGGCCAGGTCGCCGTTGCTCTTCCTGACCTTGAACACCAGGTTCGCGCCGGTGTCGATGACGTAGTGGGTGCCGTCGTCGGTGTAGCCGAAGGCCGCGGCGCGGGCGGTACCGGCCAGCGGCCCGGCGAGCGCGGCTCCGGTGACTCCGGCAGCCGTGGCGGCGGTGCCGACGACGAAGCCGCGGCGGCCCAGACGGGGTGTCGTGGCGGGTCTGTCGGTGGATTCGGACATGGGGGTCCTCCTCGGGTGGTGTGGGGGGACTGCGGGTGATTCGGAAGGGTGACAGTTGAATCGTTTTCGCGAAAGGGCTTTCGCCGTAGAGAAGTTGGCAATCATGTGAAAAACGCCGGACATCTAGAAAGCGCTTGTCAAACGATGTACCGTCCACCAGCCGGGACTTGTCATTCCTCGGGAGGAGCCGCAATGAGACGTTTCACCATCGCCGCGCTGACGGCGGCGACGGCCCTGGGCACCGTCCTCACCGCCGTACCGGCCGAGGCGCACCGGGGGCGGCCCGCGCTCGGCCTGGAGAACTGTGCCGCGAACGCCTGCCACTTCGACGTCCCGGCCGGGACGTACGACGTGACGGTCCGCCTCGGCGGCGAGACTGCGGCGAGCACGAGCGTCACCGGCGAGACGCGCCGCACGCTGCTCGCCGAGACGGCCACGGCGGCCGGGCGGCCCACCTCCCGCAGTTTCACCGTCGACGTCCGCACGCCCGAGGGCGAGCCGACCGGCGCCGACGGCACACCCGGTCTGGACCTCGTCATCGGCGGTTCGGCGCCCGCGCTGGCCGACATCCGGGTGACCCCCGCCAAGCGGGCCCGGCAGATCCTCCTCGTCGGCGACTCCACGGTCTGCGACCAGCCCGGCGACCCGTACTCCGGCTGGGGGCAGCAGCTCCCGCAGTACCTCCGCAAGGGTCTCTCGGTCGCCAACTACGCCGACTCCGGCGAGAGCACGGTGTCCTACCTCGCCGACTCGCGGCTGTGGGCCACGGTCCAGCCGAGGATCCGGGGCGGCGATCTGGTGCTGATCCAGCTGGCCCACAACGACAAGCAGACCGACGAGGCCACGTATCGGGGCAACCTGGAGACCCTGGTCGCGGGTGTCCGCGCGAAGGGCGGCGAGCCGGTGCTGGTGACCCCGATCGTCCGCCGCTGGTTCAACGCGGACGGCACGCTGAACAACGGCACGGCGCTGCTGGTCAACGGGCTGGGTGTGGACCATCCTGCGGTCACCCGCGCGGTCGCCGCGGCGCACTCCGTGCCGCTGATCGATCTCACCGCCGGGACCAAGGCGCTGGTCGAGTCGTTGGGTACGGAGGGTTCCAAGGCGCTGTACCTGTACAACGAGAAGCGGGACAACACGCATACGTCGGTGCATGGCGCGACCGTCTACGCGGGGCTGGTCCGTGACGAACTCGTCGCCCAGGGGCTGGTGCGTGAGGGGCGGACCAGGGTGGGATGAGACCCCTGGGGCGTTCCGACCGGAACCGGGGCGTCCCAGGTTTGTACGCGGGAGGGGGTGGGGGGTGCGGTGCGTTTGCGGGTGCGGGCCAGGTGGGGGCTGGTCGCGCAGTTCCCCGCGCCCCTGAAAAAGCAGGGGCTGCGCCCCGTGCTTTTTCGGCCCGCGGCCCGGGTTGCCTTTCAGGCCCGCGGCCCCATCGCCCTTCAAGCCCGCGGGGCCGTGGTCTTTCAGGCCCGCAGGGGCCTGGTCTTCTAGGGGCGCGGGGAACTGCGCGAGAAGCCCCACCGGAGCCGCACCCGACAACGCACCCCATCCACCCCCCTCCTGAATCAACCCCGGCCAGAAAGCGCACCGTATGCCCTCCCAGCCGCAGGACGATCGCAGCCTCAGCCCGTACACCGGCTACACCCGCGCCCACTGGGAGGCCGCGGCCGACGGACTGCTCGCGGCGGTCGAACCGTACGCGTCCGCCGACGGCGCGCTGTACGACCTGCCGGGCGACCGCACCAGCTGGTCCGGCCGGCTCTCCGACGGCCTGGAGGGCTACGCCCGCACCCTCCTGCTCGCCGCCTTCCGCCGGGACGGCACCGCGCTGGCCCGCTACGCCGACGGCCTCGCCGCCGGTGTCTCGGGCGTCTGGCCGCGTATCGAGGACCGAGGCCAGCCCCTCGTCGAGGCCGCGTCGATCGCCTTCGCGCTGCGCGTCACCCGGGACCTGCTCTGGGACCGCCTCGACGACGCCGTCCAGCAGCGCACGGCGGCCTGGCTCGGGGACGCGCTCACCGCCGAACCCTGGCCCTGCAACTGGGAGTTGTTCCCGGTGACCGTCGGCGGTTTCCTCGAAGAGATCGGCCACGAACCGGAGTTGGCCCGTCGGGTCATCGACCGGCGTCTCGACCGCATCGAGCAGTGGTACCTGGGTGACGGCTGGTACACCGACGGCGACGGCCGCAAGTTCGACTACTACAACGGCTGGGCCATGCACCTCTACCCCGTGCTGCACGCCTGGCTCGCCAAGGACGAACACCTCCTCGCCCGCTACGGCGACCGTCTCTCCACCCATCTCGCCGACTACGCCCGCCTGTTCGGCGGCGACGGCGCCCCCCTGCACCAGGGCCGCTCCCTCACCTACCGCTTCGCGACCACCGTCCCGCTCTGGCTGGGCGCCCTCACCGGCCGTACGCCGCTGTCGCCGGGCGAGACGAGGCGGCTGGCGTCCGGCGCGCTGAAGTACTTCCTCGACCGGGGAGCCGTGGACGAGCGAGGCCTGTTGTCCCTCGGCTGGCACGGCCCCGACTCCGCCGTCCTGCAAGGCTATTCGGGCCCCGCCTCCCCGTACTGGGCCAGCAAGGGCTTCCTCGGCCTCCTGCTGCCGCCGGACCACGAGGTGTGGACGGCGACGGAGGAGCCGGGCCCGGTGGAGCGGGCGGACGAGCTGCGCCCGGTCGGTCCGCCCAACTGGCTTCTCCAGTCCACGAGTTCGGACGGACTGGTCCGCCTCCACAACCATGGCAGCGAGGACGTCCGCTACGACCCCTTCTACACCCGGCTCGCCTACTCGACGGTGACCGAGCCCGTGCCCCTGGCCGAGCCCGCCGAGACGTACGACAACAGCGTGATCGTCGGCGGCGACGCGAGCCGTACCGACATCGAGCCGCTGGGCGTCGGCGAGGGGTGGGCGGCGTCCCGGCACACCGCCGGGACAGGGGCGCGCGTGACGAGCCTCGTGCTGGCGCGCGGGGCGGTGGAGGTGCGGGCCCATCTGGTGGCGGGCGCGCTGCCCGGCACGGCGGTGCGGATCACGGGATGGGCGGGCGCGGACGGCGTACACGCGGAACTCCTCCCGGCGCACGGTCTGTCGGCGGACGCGGACGCACCCGGGCTCGTCGGCGGTGTCGGTGAAGGGGCGACCCTCTTCGTGGCGCTCGCCCGACTCACCGCCGACCCCGCCCCCCGGCCCCTCCCGGAGCTGGTCTCCGTGGAGGTGCGGGAGGGGCCGGGGACGTACGAGGTGTCCGTGAACCGGGCCCGCGGCGACGAGCGGACCCGGTTCGTGTTCACGGCGTCAGACGGGCGATCTTCAGCGTCTTCGTGGTCGGTGACGCCCCGTTGAGGGCGCTCGTGTAGGACGGGGTGACGGGGGCGTAGGCCCAGGTCAGCGTCCCGTCCTTGAGGACCGCGATATCGCCGGAGATCCGGGCCTTGACGACCTTGTCGGCGCCCTGGGGCTTGCCGTTCCAGTCGACGAGCCGGAAGTGGGTGCCCGTGAAGGTGCCGGTGCAGGTACCGCTCGCGCACTTGGCGTTCTTCAGCGTCTCGTAGGAGACGAGGAGCCGGTCCTTGCCGTACGGGGCGACGCGCACGTTGACGTGTTCGGTGCCCTTGGCGGAGGTGAGGTAGACCGGCTTGCCCGACGGGGTGTTGCGGTTCTTGAGGAACGCGATCGCGACCTGGTGGGTGCTGGTTTTCGGCTTGACCGTCCAGCCACGGCCGCTGGAGTCGTCCGGGTTCTTCTTGGCGGAGGCGGCGCCGCGCGAGGCGAACGCGGTGGCGTAGCGGCCGGTGGAGGACTTCACGATCTCGCCGGTGCGGCCGGAGAAGGTGCCGCCGCAGTAGCCGGCCCAGCACTGCTCGCGCTGGACGACGGGCGCGTTGTCCGGGGCGGCTATGCCGGTGGAGACGAACAGGCCCGAGCGCCAGTCGTCGAAGCAGAGGGAGGTGAAGTCGCCGGTGGTCTCGGCGCGCAGGGCTATGCCCTCGTTGTGGGAGCAGCCCCAGCCCCAGCCGCCGCCGAGCTTCTTGCCCTTGGGGCCCACGTACGCGAGCTTGTCGCCGAAGTGGCCGTCGGCGAAGCCGCCCGCGCCGTGCACCACGAAGTAGGCGCCGTACTTCTTGCCGTTCCAGGCGAGCTGGCCGTCGAGCAGCGGGGCCGTGTCGTCGGAGGAGGTGCCGGTGAGCTTGGTCCGCCAGGTCTGCTTGCCGTTCTGGTAGCGGATGAGCGCGGCGGCCGTCTCCTTCCACTTGTTGGTGTCGGCGACCCGGGTCAGCAGCGCGAACCCGTCGTTGTGCGCGACGAGCCCCCCGACCTCCTTGGTGCCCTTGACGACCGTGTCGGCGCCCGAACGCTTCCCGGCCGCCGTCAGCGGGGTGACATGGATACCGTCCGACGCGGGCCAGGCCACCCGCAGGGTGCCGTTCGGTGCCACGGCCGTCGCCGTCCGCGTCCACTCCCGGCTGTTGTTGTAGCCCGCCGAGAGATAGGGGAACTTCGCCGACAGGGTCACGGTCGTGTTCGTGACGGTGAGATCACCGGCCGCGGCGGTGGTCGAGGGCGCGGCCCCGGCGGTCGCGTACCAGGCGCCGGCCAGCACGGACGCGGCCACGAGCGAGCCGATGACGGGCTTGCGCGCGAGGTGGCGACGGCGGTGTCTGGCCGGGGCGGGAGGTGCGGAGGGGGTGGGTGTTGCAGATGTCATGTGCTGTGGTCGCCACCGGAGGGCCGAAGGTTGCCGCTCCGGCCGAAAATATTCGAGACCTCAAGAGTGGCCCTCGTCGGAGCGGTTCCCCGGGGCCTCCCGGGGCCAGTGCGTCAGCGCCAGATGCAGTGCCTCGACGGATCTCTCCCACGATCTGCGCACCTCCCGGGGCGCCCCGAAACCGCCCCCGGCCTCCAGGGCGCAGAAGCCGTGGAAGGTGCTGCGCAGCAGCCGTACGGCGTCGGTGAGGTCGGGTTCGTCGAGGCCGTACGCGCGGAGCATGCCGTAGGTGATCTCGGCGGTGCGGCGCAGGGCGGGGGAGTCGGTGACGAGGACCTGGTCGAGGGGGATCTGGGTGGCCGCGTACCGGCCGGGGTGGCGCAGGGCGTACTCCCGGTAGGCCCCGGCGAAGGCGGCGAGCGCGTCCTTGCCGGCCCGTCCGGCGACGGCCTCGGCGATGTCGTCGATCAGCTCGCCGCCCGCCAGCAGCGCGACCCGGGTCCGCAGATCCTGGAGGTTCCTGACGTGCGAGTACAGACTCGCGTCCTTCACCCCGAAGTGCCGTGCCAGCGCGGACAGGGTGACCTTCTCGAAGCCGATCTCGTCCGCGAGATCGGCCGCGGCCTCCACGACCCGGTCGACGGTGAGCCCGGCACGGGCCATGGAGACCACCTCTTCACCTCGGGGACCCGGAACGCCAAGGCTACCGCCCGGTGATCAAGGGCCCCGAGGCCGTGTGACGGCCGAACCGCGGGTCGGTCCCAGGCCGTCCGCGGGTCAGCCGATCGGCGCGTACAGCACGCCCAGCCTGTCGATCTCGTCGCCCGAGCGGCCGGTGAAGCCGACGATCTGCCAGCCGGAGGGGGCCGTGAAGGTCTTCGTGTCGGAGGTCGCCGTACCGGAGGTCAGGGTGCGGCCCTTGTCCGTGCCGAACGCGGCGGAGAAGATCCGGGTACGGCCGTCCTTCTGGCCCTGGGTGAGCCTCACCGAGGTGAGGTGCTCGCCGGAGGCCAGCGTGAGGGAGGTCGCCGTGCCGCCCGTACCGCCGTGGGTCAGGGTCGTGCCGCCGTCGTGCGTGAGCGAGACCGCGTCGAGGCGGGAGGCGCCGCGCAGGGTCAGGGTGCGGGGCGAGACCGTCGACGGGAGGTTGTCCGCGTCGTTGTACGCGGTGCCGTGCGGGCCGCCGAAGAAGTCACTGGTCCGCAGGCCGGAGTTGACCTTCCAGGAGAAGTCGACCGTGTGCGGGAAGTGGTCGGAGAGGTTGCCGCCCGCCGAGTCGAGGAACTTCGCCCAGTCGTCGCCGTAGCGGTTCGCGGTCAGGTCGACGACGTTGCTGTCCCGGTAGAAGACCTTGTCGACGACCTCGCAGTCGTTGGTCGGGGCGGTCGTCGGGCAGAGCAGCGCGTCCGCGCCCGGCGCCGGGGCGACACCGCCCTTGATCAGCTGCACCCACGGGTCCGTGAGGCCGTTCTCCGACACGAGCGAGCGGATGTTGTCGCCGGTGCGCGTGTAGCGGGTGTTGGTGTCACCCATGACGATCACCGCGTTGCCCGCCGAGTTGGCCTTGATGAACTCGGAGAGCTGGGTGACGTTGGCGCGGCGGGCGGCGAGGGCCGCGTCGTCGGAGTCGGCGTTGGTGTGCACGTTGTAGAGGTCGACGAAGACACCCTCGTCGAGCCGGACCCGGGCCAGCGAGAAGCCCTTCGGGGTGAGGCAGTTGGTGCCGGTGCAGTCGTTCCACTTGACCCGCTCGAAGTCCTCGAACGCGTAGTCCGACAGCGTGTTGAGGCCGTCGCCGAACGGTACCCCGCCGCTGGTCGCCGTGCGGTACGGGTGGTTGTCGCCCGCGTACAGCGCCGCGTGGTGGTTGAAGTCCTCCTGCACGTTCACGATGTCGTACGCCCCGAGGCGCGGCGAGATCAGCGGGGTGTTCACCTCCGGGTTCCCGGAGCTGAGCAGCTCCGGGAGGCCGGCGACGTTGTACGTCAGCACGTTGAACGTTCCGCTGGTGGCCGCGGCAGCGGGTGTCGCCCCGGTGGTGGCGAGGCCGGTGACGGCCAGTGCGCCGGCGGCGAGGGTGCCGAGGAGTCTTCTCATGGTGGGGTGTCTCCGGTCAGGGGGAACGAGGGGGAAACCAAGGGGATTTGAACAGTGCTCATGTTCTGTGGCGACCAGTGTGACGGGAGAGGTCTGCCGGGGAACAGCGAACGCCGAGGCGATCCGCCCTTCATGGACATGACCTGGGTTGCGGATGACCGGGGCGGGCGCAGACTGGAATCAGGAGCAGCCCATGTCGCAGAAGCAGCCCATTTCGTCATGAATATGCCAAGGAGGCGACATCATGGGAACCCTCACCGTCGGGGCGCGGACCTCCGGCCTCGTCCGGTTGATCACCCGGCTCCACCCCGAACTGCACGATCTGTTCGATCCGCACGGCCCGCTGCTCATGAGCAGCGTCACGCGGGCGGCGGAGGCCGGCGACACCGTCGAGACGGCGCTCAATCCGCAGCCCCTGCCACCGCGCGACGCCCTGCTGCTCGCCGTGCGGCAGACCGTCAAGGGGGTCGCCGAGGCGGCGATCGTGGCGGACCAGATCGGCCGCGACGCCGGTGAGACCCTGCACGAGGTCGGCGACGACCTGTGCCCGCCCCCGCCGCACTCCAAGATCCCCTGGCCCAGGCGCTGGCCCGGACCGTGGCCGCCGGGAGAGCCGTACCCCATCGACATCGACCCGGAGTTCATGACCCCCGCGGTCCAGGCCACGGCCGGGCTGGCGTTCCAGGCCTACGCCGACGGCGTCGCCGACCCCAAGCTGAGCGCCGCCTTCGGTGAACTGGCCGACCGGCTCTGCGAGACGGCCCTGAGCAACGGCGTTTCCGGCTGACCGTCGAGCGACGGCGGTTCCGGCCGACCACCGGGAGGCCGGTTCAGGCGTTCGGGTTCAGCCCGTTCGACAACCCCGTGTACGCCGGCTTCGCCCCGTAGCCCTCGTTGTACGGCAGGGCCGCCCCGTACCCGCTGAACGTGCCCGGCACCCAGGAGTGCTTGTCCGTCAGACCCCACGCGGTGACACCGGCGCAGCGCGGGACACCGAGGCAGTTCTCGCTCGCCGTCTTGTAGTCCGTGGACTGCTGGGCCAGTTCGGCGCCGGAGGCGGGCAGCGGGATACGGATGTCCAGCTCGGTGAGGGAGACCTCGAGACCGAGGTCGGAGAAGCGCTTCAGGTTCGCCTTCATCGAGGCGGGCACCCCGCCGAGCACGAAGTGGGACTGGAAGCCGACCCCGTGCAACGGCACGCCCTGCGCGAGGAGTTGCCGTGCCAGCGCGTACAGGGCGTCGCTCTTCGCGTTGTCCGCCTCGATGTTGTAGTCGTTGATGTACAGCTTGGCGGCCGGGTCGGCCGTGTGCGCCCAGCGCAGGGCGCTCGCGATATGGGCGGTGCCGAGCTTGTCCTGCCACACCGAGGAACGCATCGAACCGTCCTCGTTGAACGCCTCGTTGACGACGTCCCAGGCGTAGATCCTCCCCTTGTACCGGCCCACGGTCGTGCTGATGTGGTTCTGCAGGATCGTGTTGAGCTGGGCCGCCGTGAAGTTCCCGTTCTTCAGCCAGGACGGCAACTGCGCGTACCAGACCAGCGTGTGGCCGCGTACGCCCTGGTTGTGCGAGGTCGCGTGGTCGACCAGCCGGTCCGCCGCGCCCCAGTTGTACGAGCCCCGGTTCGGCTCCAGCGCGTCCCACTTCATCGCGTTCTCGGCGGTGACCGAGTTGAACTCCCGGTCCAGCACGGTGGTGTACGCAGCCTCGCTCCGGAGCGGCCCGTCGGCGACCGCCGCGCCGATCCGTACGCCCCGCGCGTCGGCGTGGCCGCGCAGGGTCGTCGCGGCCGAGGCGTCCGGGGCGAGTGGGGGGAGCGCCACGATTCCGGCGGCCAGCAGCGCGCCCACGACGAACAGGGGGCGCGGGACACGACGACGACGGCGGTGGTGGGGGGTGGTGTGCTGCACGGCGACTCCTCGCGAAGCGAAGCGAAGGGGGGGAGGGGAGCATGGGTTCGGGAGCGGCGCGGATGCGCCGCCTCACCCCTCCGTCGCCGCAGGGCGCGCGAAGGTTGCCTCAGGGTCGAGGCCCCCTTCGCGCGCCCGTCGGTCAGCCGATCTCCGAGAACACGAACGAGAACTCCGTCGGCCCCGCGAGCAGGTGGTACTGCGGCAGCGGGCCCGGTCCGCAGGACTGGGAGCCGATGCCCATCTGGCCGTGGTCGAGGTTGACCCACACGGTGTCACCGGCCTGAAGATCCGTCAGATGCGCGGCGGCGTCCAGCTGTTCGGTCGTCCAGCGGCGGGCGGCGAACCCGAACTCCGGGTCGCCGTCGATCCGCAGCCCGCCCAGCTCGGCCCACCGCACATCGGGGCGGACACCGTTCTCCTGCGGGCGGACGTACGGGGTCTGCAGCTCGTCCACCGTGGAGTGGTAACGGCTCACCATGGAGGCCGACTTGGTGTCCGGGTAGCCCTCGCCGGGGCCGCCGCCGTACCAGGTCACCGCGTCCGCCGACGACAGCCCGAAGCGGATGCCGAGCCTCGGCAGCGGCACGGTCCAGTCGCCTTCGGGGTCCACCGTCACGGTCAGCTTCAGCCGGCTGTCGTCGGCGGTCCACCGGTAGGTCGTGCGCAGGCCGACCTCCCGGGCGGCCGGTGCCACCCGCGTCCGTACCGTCAGCGCGTCGGCGCCCAACTCCACCCCGTCCAGGCGGTGTTGGACGCGGTGCAGGCCCAGCTCCCGCCACAGCCTGCTGTAGCAGGTGTTGCCGTTCCACGCGCCCTCGTCGTTGTCGGTGGTCGCCCGCCACACGTCCAGCCGCGGCCCGGTGACGTCGATGCCGCCGATGGTCTTCAACGCGCCCGTGCGGACATCGAAGGAGGCCGGGCCCAGGTAGATCAGTCTCTCGCTCGCCGTGGGGCCGCCGCCCGGTGTCACCGTCGGCAACAGCCGCTCCACGACCGGTAGTTGGGCCCACGCCACCTGATGGTCCTTCCTGCCCCAGGCGGTGTCCTCGGCCAGCAGCGCCCGTACGGTCCACAGCGCCTCGCCCGCCGGTCCGCCGGCCGGCGGCTGCGGCAGCTTCACCTCGGCCGACTCACCGGGCAGCAGGGCGGGCACCGAGAGGGCCCCGGCCTCGATCGTCTTCCCGTCCACCTGGTAGGCCCACTCGAAGGCCAGCGAGGACAGGTCCGTGAAGTCGAACGCGTTGCGCACCCGGACCGTCCCGGCCGAGCCGTCGCCGTCGATACGGACGGGCTCGATGACCTTCTTGAACTCGATCAGGCCGGGGGAGGGTGTCCGGTCCGGGAAGACCAGGCCGTCGCAGACGAAGTTGGAGTCGTGCAGTTCCTCGCCGAAGTCGCCGCCGTAGGCGTAGCCCAGCTCGGGGTGGGTGACGCCGTGGTCGATCCACTCCCAGATGAAGCCGCCCTGGATGCGCTCATGGGCCTCGAAGATCCGCTGGTAGTCGGCGATGCCGCCGGGGCCGTTGCCCATGGCGTGCCCGTACTCGCACAGGATGTAGGGGAGCTGACGGCGCTTGTGGGTGCCGCCGTCCAGGCGCTTGCCGATGCGCTCGGTCTCGGCGTGGTCGGCGTACATCCGGGAGTAGACGTCGGTGTCCCGGCAGTCCCAGTCGCCCTCGTAGTGCACGAGGCGGGAGTCGTCGCGGCCGTGGATCCACTCGGCCATGGCGGTCAGGCCACGGCCGGTGCCGGCCTCGTTGCCGAGGGACCAGATGACCACCGAGGGGTGGTTCTTGTCGCGCTCGACCATGCGGGCCGCGCGGTCCAGCAGGGCCGGGGTCCAGCGGTCGTCGTCGACGGGGTTGTCCCGCCAGTTCTGCTCGGTGAAGCCGTGGGTCTCCAGGTCGCACTCGTCGATCACCCACAGGCCGTACTCGTCGCACAGGTCGAGGAAGGCCGGGTGCGGCGGGTAGTGGGAGGTGCGGACCGCGTTGAGGTTGTGCCGCTTCATCAGCAGCACGTCCTCGCGCATGGTCTCCAGGTCGAGGGAGCGGCCCTTGACCGGGTGCCACTCGTGCCGGTTGACGCCCTTGAAGAGGATCGCCTTCCCGTTGACCTTGAGCAGCCCGTCTTCGAGGGCGACGGTCCGGAAGCCGATCCGCAGCGGGACCCGCTCGCCCTCGGTGACCAGCTCGCCGTCGTACAGCTTCGGCGTCTCGGCGGTCCACGGCTCGACCGGGACGGTCACCGCCTCGCCGGTCGCGACATCGATGTCGAGGGCGGGCACGAGGACCCGGCCGTCGACGTCGGAGTCGACACGCAGGGTCCCGATACCGCCCACATGGTCGTAGGAGGCGTGCACGAAGAAGTCGAGGGCACTGCCCGCCGGGCGGTGCAGCAGGGTGACGTCCCGGAAGATACCGGGCATCCACCACTGGTCCTGGTCCTCCAGATAGGAGCCCGCAGACCACTGGTGGACCCGGACGGCGAGGACGTTCCCCGCCGGCTTCAGCAGGTGCCCGACCGCGAACTCGTGCGGCAGCCGGGAACCCTTGAACTCACCGATGTCCGTGCCGTTCAGCCACACCCGGGCGCAGGACTCCACACCGTCGAAGCGGAGCACGGCGCCACCGTCGATCACCGCGCCACCGTCCGAGGACCAGTCGCCCGGCAGATCGAAGTACCGCAGATGGTCACCGGTCGGGTTCTCCGACGGCACCCTCGGCGGGTCCACCGGGAACGGGTACAGGTGGTTGGTGTAGATCGGCGCCCCGAAGGCCCCGTCACCCTGCAGCACCCAGTGGCCGGGGACGGCCACCCGCGCCCAGCCCCCGGCGTCGTACCCCTCCGCCGCGAACGAGTCGTCCTCGGCGTCGGCGGTGGGGGAGAGACGGAAGCTCCAGTCGCCGTTCAGCGACAGGGACCGGGCGTCCGAGGACGCGTACCAGGCGCGGGGCGGCAGGGCCCCGCGGCCCGGTGACACGTCCTCGACGTACCCGACGGACGATGCGGTGGTGCTGCCGGTGCTGCCGGTGGTGCGGAAAGACATCGGTCTCCTTGCTGATTTCCTAGCCCTTGATGCCAGTCTGCGCGATGCCCTGCACCAGCCAGCGCTGGAGGAAGAGGAAGACGAACACCAACGGCAGGATGGAAATGGCCGTGGCCATGAAGATCAGGTGGTAGGTGATGGTCTGGCCGGTCATGTAGTTCGAGAGCGCGACCTGCACGGTCCACGCGCTCGGGTCCTGGCCGATGACCAGGGGCCACAGGAAGGAGTTCCACCCGCTGATGAACGTGATCGTCGCCATCGCGGCGAAGAAGTTCAGCGAGTTGGGTACCACGACCCGCCAGTACGCGCCCATGTAACCGAGCCCGTCCACCCGTGCCGCCTCCTCCAACTCCTTGGGGAACCCCAGGAAGTACTGCCGGAACAGGAAGCAGGTGAAACCACTGAAGAGCCCCGGAATGATGAGACCCCGGTAGGTGTCGATCCAGCCGAGGGACGACACCAGCACGAAGCTGGGCACGAAGGTCACCGCCGTCGGGACCATCAGGGTGCCGAGAACGACGTAGAAGACCTTGTTGGCGTGCTTGTACGGGATGCGGGCCAGGCCGTAGCCGGCCAGCGAGCAGACCAGCAGCGTGCCGACGGTGTGCAGGACGCCGACGACCGCCGAGTTCCACAGCGAGCGCGCGAAGTCGACCGACGGGTCGTCGAACGGCTCGCTGATGTTGCCCCACTGGATGTCGGTGGGGAACCACTTCCATTCCTCACCCGTGATCTCCGGGTCCGTCATCAGCGCGTTGCGGACGATCAGATAGAACGGGATGAGGAAGAGGAGCGCGGCGAAGCCGGTGGCGAGGTACAGACCGGTCGAGCCGATCACGCTGCCGGTGCGGACGCGACGCGGCTTGGCCGATACGGCCACCCGGTCCGCCCGGTCCGCCGGAGGTGTCGTGGTGGTGGTCACTTGGACTCCTCACCCCTTCCGAATCCCAGGAACTTGCCCTGGAGCAGGGTCACGAGGCAGATCAGCACGGTGAGGATCAGCGCGCCCGCGCTGCCCGAGCCGTAGTCCTGGCTCTCGCCGAGCGCCTTGTAGTACAGCTCCATCAGTGGTGGCCGTCCCCACGTGGTCTTCGACAGCAAGTTGAAGAACTCGTCGAACGCCTGGTAGGCGGCCACCAGGAGCAGCAGGATCACGGCGGTGGAGGTCGCCCGCAGTTGGGGCAGGGTGATGTGCCAGAAGGTCTGCCAGCCGGGCTTCGCGCCGTCGATCGAGGCGGCCTCGTACAGCTCCTGCGGAATGTTCTGCAGGGCCGCGATGAAGAGGATCATGTAGAAGCCGGCCTGGAGCCACAGCCGTACGCTCACGATGACCAGCCAGTACCACGGTGGGTCGGGGCTGGCCAGCCAGGCGGTGTTGTCGATACCGAACAGGCCCAGGAAGGTGTTCGCCATGCCGAAGCGGACACCGTTGAAGATGGACATCTTCCAGATCAGCGAGGCGGCGACGTAACTGACCGCCGTCGGCAGGAAGAAGACCGAGCGGAAGAACGCCTTCATGAACCGCAGCCGGTTCACCATCAGTGCCAGTCCCAGCGAGGCCGCCCAGGTGGTCGGCACGATGATCGCGGCGAATACGGTGAAGGTGACGAGGGAGCCCATGAAGTCCTCGTCCGTCAGCATGTTCACGTAGTTGTCGAAGCCGACGAACGTGCTGGGCGTGACCGTGAAGCGCGCCTCGAAGAAGGAGAGCCACAGGCTCCAGAGGATCGGGACGTAGACGAAGATCAGCAGTCCGGCGAGGAACGGCCCGGTGAAGATCCAGAAGTTGAGGGTGGGGGAGCCACGCAGCCCCCGCCGCGGCCCGGCCGGGGAGGCCTTGGCCGGGGCGGGGCTGGAGACGCCGTCCCTGGTGATGGTCGACATGTCGTGAGTACCTGTCCGCAGACCTATCCGAAGAGCTTCTTGAGCTCTTTGTTGACCTTCGCGTCGGCCTTGGTGAGCTCCTTGTCCGGGTCGCCGCCCTTGCGGACGCAGTTGGCCATGACGTCCTCCAGCGCGGTGATGCTGGCCTGGGTCCAGCCGATGTTGTCGAAGTGACCGAACTCGTTGAAGAGCTTGACGCCCTCAGCGGGCAGACCCGTCTTCAGCTTCTCGGCGGACTGCGCGAGCGAGGTACGCGGCGGGATGTGGAAGCCGTAGGAGAGCGCCCAGTCCTCCTGGTACTCCTTCTGGTCGATCCACAGCCACTTCACGTACTCCTTGGTCTCGTCGACGTTCTTGCCCTTGGCGTTGACGAACATCGACCAGCCGCCGTTGTACACGGACTGCTTGCCCGCGTCGCCGATCTTCGGGAACGGGAAGACACCGAGGTCGTCACCGAACGTGTCCAGCAGCACGGGCATCGCCCACATACCGCACCACTGCATCGCGGTGAGGCCCTGGTTGAGCGAGGCCGGGTCCCAGGACTCGGTCGGGGCGTCGAGCAGCAGGTCACCGCTGGTGAACAGCTTGCGCAGCTGCTTGAAGCCGTCGACGACCGCGTCCGTGTGGTAGGCGATCTGGTTCTTGTCGTCGAGGTGCTGCGCGCCCGCCGACCAGATCAGCGGATTGATGATCGAGTGCAGGGTGTTGCCGAGGTAGGCGCCCTTGACCTTGTCCGTGGTCAGCTTGGCGGCGGCCTCGACCAGCTCCTCCAGCGTCTGGGGGACCTCGACACCGGCCTTCTCGAAGAGCGACTTGCGGTAGAAGAAGAACTGCGGGTCGTCGATCATCCGGATGCCGTATATCTTCCCGTCGACCGTGTGGGAGGCGATGTCGGCCGGGTTGAAGTCGTCCTTGACCGGGTTGATCAGATCGCTCAGGTCCGCGACCTGCCCGCTCTCGATCATCTGCAACTGCGGGTGGAACTCGAAGCAGTCGGGCGCCTTGTCCGTGAGCAGCGAGGCGAACAGCTTGCTCTCGAAGTTGGAACCGGTGATCCACTGCGTGGTGACGTTCGATTCCTTGTAGGCCTTCGCGTACTTCTTGATGGCCTGCTCGGTGCCCGCCTCGCCGTACGCGTGGAAGTACTGCGTGAGGCCCGCGCCGCCACCGCTGCCGCTTCTGCCGGTGTTGCCGCCGCACGCGGCCAGTCCGCCGGCGGCGGCCAGACCCAGCGCGGCCCGCAGGGCGGTACGGCGGTCGAAGTTGCTGTTCCTGAATGCCGACATGCTGACGTCCTTGTCTCGAGTACGGCTGCGGCTCTGCGCCCATGGCTCGGCGGCTCAGTGCCAGTTGGCTCAGTTGGCTCGGTTGGCTCAAAGGGGCTTGCGGAGCGGGACGTTAACCTTCGGCTAAGGCTTCGGCAAGGGGTTGGACGAAGTCTGTTCGAAGCGTTGTATTCGGTTCGGTGGTCCGAACGTCCGTGCGGCGCAAAGGTGTTGGTCAGGGCGGTGACGACGGGAATGACGGAGGTGCCGGGAAGGTGAGGGCCGCCGGGTCAGGGTCAGGCGGCCCTCGGCTCAGGGGTGGGGACGCAGGCGCTCGCGCTCTTCGGAGCGCCCTCGATGGCGTACGGCGGACTTGACCGGGGCGCCGACCGGAGCGGCGGCCGGGGTGGCGCGTTTACCCGGTTTCTGGCCGACCGACTGCAGCGCGCCCTCCAGTGCGAACGTCGCCGCGCCCAGGCACGCCGGGTCCGTCGGGATCTGCGAGAGCACGATCTCGGTGGCGGCCATCGGACGCGGCAGCGCGTGCCGGGCGACGGCCTCGCGCACCTCCGCGACCAGGGGCTCACCGAGGGCCGCCGCGACCCAGCTGCTGAGCACGACGACCTCGGGATTGAACAGATTGACCAGGTCGGCGAGGGCCGCGCCGAGATATCGGGCGGTGTCCCGCACCACCTCCAGCGCCTCCGGATCCCGCCGGGCCACCCCCTGGGCGAGCGCGGCGATGGTGGCGGTCTGGTCCTCGGGATGCAGCAGCGCGCTGTCCGGACTCAGCTCCCGCAGGTTCAGCATGATCCCGGCGGCGCCCACATACGTCTCCACGCAGCCGTGGTTGCCGCACCGGCACAGCCGGCCGTCCAGCGCGATCGTCGTATGGCCCCACTCGCCGGCGCTGTTGCTCACCCCCCGGTGCAGTCCGCCGTCCAGGACGAGCCCGGCGCCCACACCGGTCCCGAGGGTGACCACCACGGCGTCCCCGCGCCCTCGGGCGGCCCCGAACCACAGCTCGGCCACCGCGACCGCGCGCAGCGGATTGTCCAGGTACAGGGGATAGGCGATGTGCTCGGTCAGGAGGTCGAGCAGCGGTACGTCGTGCCAGTCCCAGTTGGGCGCGTACTCCGAGATACCGGTGGCCCGGTCGACCTGCCCCGGCACGCTCACCCCGACCCCGAGCACCCGGGCACCCTCGGTACCGGCCTGCGCCACCACCGAGCCGACGGCGGCGGCGACATGGCCGACCATCTGCTCGGGCAGCGTCTCACCCGCCCGTACGTCCTCCTCGGCGCGCGCCAGCACGTTCAGCGCCAGGTCGAACAGCTCGACATGGACATACGTCTCCGCGATGTCCACGCCGATCAACGCGCCCCCCGACGCGTTGACGGCCACCAGTCCGCGGGGGCGGCCCCCCGCCGAGTCCTCGAACCCGACCTCGGTGATCATGCGAAGGTCGAGCAGCTCACCGACGAGGGTGGCGACCGTGGCCAGGCTCAGTCCGGTGGCCGCCGCCAGCTCCTGCCGGGAGGTGGGAGACTTGGCGATGATCTGGCGCAGCACCTCGTAGCGGTTCGCGGTGCGGATGTCGCGTGAGGTGCGCTTCACCGACGACATGATCCCCTCGATCCCTCCAGGCCATGACGAGGCCTGTTGCCCCGGCGCGGTCGCCAAGGCTATGGCGAGTGGTGGCTTTCTACAAGGGGTTAGGAAAGGGGCTTTATAAAGTCCCGGCCGGCGGAGCGCTCATTCACCGAGCGCGCTCCGTACGAAGGCGTTGCGGAACTTGCCCGACGGGTCCAGCGTGTCGGCCACCCGCCGGAAATCACCCAGTCGGGGGTACAGCCGCCCCAGCTCGGCCGCCGGCACGGTGAACACCTTGCCCCAGTGCGGTCGCGCCTCGAACGGCGCGAGCACCTCCTCCACCCGCCGCACCACCGGCAGCACGGGCGCCGCGTCCGCGATCCAGGTGAAGTGCAGCGCGACCGTGTCCCGGCCGTGCGCCGGGCTCAGCCACTGCTCGTCGGCGGCGACCGTACGGACCTCGCAGACCTGGAGCACCGGCGCGACGACATGCCGGATCCCGTCGAGCGCGTGCAACGCCTCCCCGGCGAACGTCCGGGGCAGCAGATACTCCGACTGCAGCTCGTCCCCGCTGCTCGGCGTGAACTCGGCCCGGAAGTGCGGCAGCCGCTCGTGCCACGGGCCGGGCACCCCGAACTGCTCGGTGCAGTTCACCGCCGGCATCCCCGGCACCGGATGCATCGCCTCGGTCGCGGGCGCGGCCCACGGGAAGTCCGCCTCGGCCCGGTCCGTGCGCGCCTTGACCCACACCTGGTCGAAGCCCGGACGGGTCCACCGGGTGAAGAGACTCACGCTGTACGCCGCCGCCGACACGGCGTCGAAGGCCAGCCCCGCCAGCGGGAGTTCACCGAAAACCCGCTGGCTCACCTCGAAGGCCGGCTCCAGGTCGAGGACGAGCGCGGTGACCACGCCGAGCGCGCCCAGCGAGGTGACCGCCGCGCCGAAACGGTCGTCGCCCCGGGCGAGCGTCAGGGTCGTCCCGTCCGCCGTGATCAGCTCGACCTCGCGCACGGCCGCCGCGAGCGGACCGTTCCCGTCACCGGAGCCATGGGTGCCGGTGGCCACCGAGCCCGCCACCGAGATGTGCGGCAGGGAGGCCATGTTGTGCAGGGCGAGACCGTGGGCGTGCACCGCGCGGGCCAGCTCCGCGTACCGGACCCCGCCCCCGACCCGTACCGTACGGGCCGCCGTGTCCACCTCGATCTCCGGCGGCAGCCCGGTCAGGGAGAGCAGGACGCCCTCCGGGCCGGGCTCCGCGATCTCGTTGAACGAGTGCCCGCTGCCCAGCACCCGCACCCGTTCGCCGCCCGCGACCAGGGCCCGCAGCGCGTCGACGGAGGGCGGCCGGTGCAGCTTCTCGGCGGTGTAGATGATGTTCCGGGCCCAGTTGGTCAAGGTCTCGGTAGTCATGCCTGATGTCCTCCGCCGGCCGTAGCTGTGGAGAGCCATCCTCCCCGCCCCGGGCTCCGTCCCGTTCATTGACCCCCTGGCGAGCCCCTGTCTACGGTAGAGACCGCTTACCGCTTACCGCTTACCGCTTACCGCTTACCGCTTACCGCTTACCGCTTACCGCTTACCGCTTACCGCTTACTGCACCCGGCCCCCTCCCTGCGGAAGGTTCTTCCTTGCCCGAGCGTCCGCGCGCACTGTTCGCCATGACGGCCGAGAACGTTCCGCAGGTCTTCCCGCCGGAGGTGCTGGCCCGGCTGCGCGCCACCGTGGACATCGATCCCGCCCTGATCGCCGAGGACTTCACCGACCCCCGGATCCGGAAGGCGCTGGCCGAGACCGAGGTGCTGATCACCGGCTGGGGCTGCCCCCGCCTCGACGAGACGGTCCTCGACGCGGCGCCCCGGCTCCGCGCGGTGCTGCACTCGGCGGGCTCGGTGAAGGGATTCGTCGCCCCCGCCGTCTGGGAGCGCGGGATCGCGGTCTCCACGGCCGCCGCCGCCAACGCCGTACCCGTCGCCGAGTACACGCTCGCCATGATCCTGCTCGCCGGGAAGGACATCCTGGGCCGCCGCGAGCGTCTCCGCGCCGAACGCGTCTCGCCCGGCTGGGGGTTCGTCCCCGGCATCGGCAACCACGGCCGCCGCGTCGGCGTCATCGGCGCCTCCCGCATCGGCCGCCGCGTCATCGAACTGCTGCGCCCCTTCGACCTGCGGGTGAGCCTCACCGACCCGTACGTCGACGAGGCCGGGGCCGCCGCCCTGGGCGTCCCCCTGCTCCCGCTCGACGACCTGCTGCGCACCTCGGACGTCGTGACCGTGCACGCCCCGGACACCCCCGAGACCCACCGCCTGATCGACCGCCGTGCCCTCGCCCTGATGCCCGACGGGGCCGCCCTGATCAACACCGCGCGCGGCGCCCTCGTCGACCACGACGCCCTCGTCGACGAACTGCGCGCCGGCCGGCTCTCCGCGATCCTCGACGTCACCGACCCCGAACCGCTGCCCGCCGACTCCCCCCTCCTCGACCTCCCGAACGCCTTCGTCACCCCCCACCTGGCCGGCTCCCAGGGCAACGAGGTCGCCCGCCTCGGCCTCACGGTCACGGAGGAGGCGGAACGACTGTCCGCCGGTGAGGAGTTGGCGTACGGGCTGGACCGGGGGGTGCTGGAGCGGACGGCGTGAACGGGCCGGGTCCGATGCGCGTGGCCGACGCCACGGGAACCTGGCTACTCTGCCCGATGAAGGCTGGATTTCAGCGCTTCGCACGGTCACGACGAGGCCCCAGTCCTTCCGGCGGACCGCGCCAAGTGTCACCGCCCGCTCGCGCAGCAGGTACGTCACCGCCGACGCGACGTCCGCCACCGGAGGACTCACCTCGTACCGGGCGAGCTTTCCGACGTACCGATCCAGCCATTGCCCACCTTCCCTCCGCGCGGCCCGGGACAACGCGACCTCCGCATCCCCATCGAGAAGGACCACGACCTGGCCGGGCGGACCGGCGCGAGCGATGTCCCCGGGTCGCCGGTGCCGGTCGTCCGGAAGGCCTCGGCCATCGGGACCGTCATGACCGCCGAGCCCTCCGACCCGCGCGAACCGGGTGGCGATCCGGTTCGCCCGCCGCCGCACGGCAACACGGTTGAGTGTGGTTTTTTGACGGTACGTCGGCTCCGACCGCTCGTGTGGGCCGATCGGCGTACCGTTCTGGGTGTCGAGCCAGAACGGAGTTGAGCATGCCGTACGCAAGTCGCCGGGAGGCCGGTGGAATCGGGGCGCGCATCGAGGAAGTGATGGCCCTGCGCGGTTACTCCCTCCGGGAACTGGGGCGTCGTGCCAGTGTCTCCCCGTCGATGCTCTCGCGCGTGATCAACGGGCAGCGGCAGGCCAGCCCTGCCATCGTCTCCGCCGTCGCCCGTGCCCTGTCCGTCAGCATCTCGGTCCTGCACGGTCAGCCCTACATCCACCAGCTCCAGGCCGACCAGCTCGACCAGTTGATCGCACCGATCAGTGCCGCGCTGGACGACTGGGACATCCCGCTCGGCGAGGGCGACCCGCCGCCGCCGGACCTCGCGACGCTGCAGGCTCAGGTGGCCGAACTGAAGGAACAGCGCGCCAAGGGAGAGTTCATCAGGATCGCCGCCGAACTGCCCAGCCTGATCGCCGAAGTCAACGCCTACTTCCTCCTCAACGACCAGCCGGGACGCCGCCGCGAGCAAGCCGCAGCCCTGCAGGCCGAGGTGTGCCGCACGATGTGCGTCGTCGGCCGCAACATCGGGTTCATGGATCTCGCCCGCCTGGCGCTGTCCCGGATGGCGGTCGCCGCGCCACTGTCCGGAGACCCACGACAGGTGGCCATCGAGCGCTGGTACCGCGCTCAACTGATGGCCGACGGCGCCCGGCACGATCGTGGGGTCCTCCTCGTCCGACAGGCGCTCAAGGACCTGGACGACGACGGTCAGCAGGCCACGAAAGCCGTGCGCGGCGCTCTGCACCTCAAGGCGGCGGTCCTGTCCAGCCGTGGCGGCGACACGGTCGGCGCGGACGGTTGGCTGGAAGCGGCCGGGGAGATCGCCGAGGAGACCGGCGAAACCCGTGACTACGGGCTCGTGTTCGGCCCGGTGAACTGCACGCTCCACACCATGTCCACCTCCAACGACCGCGACCGCCACGCCCGCGCCCTGGAGAAGGCCCGCAAGGTCCGCCTCCCCGACGACTACCCGGAGGCCCGCGCCGGTCACTACTGGGTGGACCGGGCCCGCGCGGAGACCTGGACGGCGAAGCACGGCGACGCGTTCGCCTCGCTGGCGCGGGCGCGCGAGGTGGCGCCGCAGCAGACCCGCTACCACCCGGGCGTGCACGAGACCGTGGCGACGCTGCTGCGGGCGCGGGCGAAGGCGCCGGGGGAGCTGCTGGAGTTCGCGAGCTGGTGCGGCGTGTAGCGGATCGGGCAACGCCGGTCAAGGACCTGGGTGTTGACAGTCGGTCAACGCCGGGGCCTTGCCGGATCGGCACGATGTGACGGTACGCATCACTCCGTCCATGGAGCCGACTTTGACCAACCCCCACACCACGATGGACCCACCCCCCTTCCTCGGGCTGCCGCCCGAAGAGCCGGTACCGCCGGCGGACTGCGAGGTGTGCGCCGAACTGGCTTCGCGGAGAGCCGAGGCCAGGGCCCAGGGCGATCTGTCCCGCGTCTCGGACTGCAACGTCGGGATCCGCAACCATCACCGGCCCCCGCGCCGCAAGCGGAGGACGGCATGAGCGGTGGTGAGCAGGGGCCGGGTGTCCCCTTTCGGCCGAAGCCGCTCGTGGCCCCGGACCACCTGCCCGGCGAGACGGAGTACGGCCTGTTCATCGAGCACATGATCGCCTGCGCGGACTGCGGCTACGGACAGGTCCAGTGCGAGCGCGCCACCGAGCTGTGGCAGGCGTACAAGCAGTCCAGGAAACAGGCCAAGCGGCTTCCGGAGCAACCCCCACCGGACCCGCACCCGACGACGCGCCCCCAAACGCCCCCCGCCCCCTCCCTCCGACCGCCGGAGGCATACCGTGGGGATTGCGTGCGGGCGATCCCCGGACGACGTCGGGAGCGAGGAGACAACGGGATGGATGGCAGCCGCACCGCACTGGTGGAGGACCTGATGGAGAGGTTCCCGCACGTGCCACGGGAGGCCGTCTTCAAGGAGGACCTGCTCAGGGGCGGTCTGGCCTTCGACGCCTCCGCGCTGAGCGACAACGAGAAGGGCGACGTCAAGCCGAAGTCGTACTTCATCTTCTCCTTCGACCACGGCACCCTCCCCGAACTCGGCGAGGCCGCCCTGCGCCGCCCGCCGGAGGAGATCATCCTCACCGGCGGCCCGTACGACCTGCGGCGCACGGTCGTCTCCGTACGGGTCAACCCGTCCTCGCCCTACCGGGTGGCCTCCGACGAGGACGGCCTGCTCGGCCTGTACCTCGACGGCAAGCGCATCGCGGACGTCGGCGTCCCGCCCATGCCCGAGTACTACAGGCACACCCTCTCCAACGGGAAGTCCGTGATGGAGGTGGCGCCCACCATCCAGTGGGGCTACCTGATCTACCTCACCGTCTTCCGCGTCTGCCAGTACTTCGGCGCGAAGGAGGAGTGCCAGTACTGCGACATCAACCACAACTGGCGCCAGCACAAGGCGGCGGGCCGGCCGTACACGGGTGTCAAGGACGTCGACGAGGTCCTCGAAGCGCTGGAGATCATCGACCGGTACGACACCGCGAAGACGTCCACCGCGTACACGCTCACCGGCGGCGCCATCACCAAGACGGTCTCGGGCCGTGACGAGGCCGACTTCTACGGCCACTACGCCAAGGCCATCGAGGAGCGCTTCCCGGACCGCTGGATCGGCAAGGTCGTCGCGCAGGCGCTGCCGCTGGACGACGTCAAGCGTTTCCACGACTACGGCGTGAAGATCTACCACCCCAACTACGAGGTGTGGGACGAGTACCTCTTCAAGATGTACTGCCCCGGCAAGGAGCGGTACGTCGGCCGCGACGAGTGGCACAAGCGGATCCTGGACTCGGCCGGTGTCTTCGGCGCGCGCAATGTGATCCCCAACTTCGTGGCGGGCGTGGAGATGGCCGAGCCGTTCGGGTTCAAGACGGTCGACGAGGCGATCGCCTCCACCACCGAGGGCCTGCGGTTCTTCATGTCCCAGGGCATCACGCCCCGCTTCACCACCTGGTGCCCGGAGCCCACCACCCCGCTCGGCAAGGCCAACCCGCAGGGCGCGCCGCTGGAGTACCACATCCGGCTGCTGCAGGCCTACCGCGCCACGATGGAGGAGTTCGGGCTGTCCTCACCGCCCGGATACGGCCCGCCCGGACCCGGCAACGCCGTCTTCTCCGTCAGCTCCTTCATGGACAGCCTCCCGGCCGCCGAGGAGGTTCCCGCCCAGTAACTCCTGTGGCGGTTGAGTCGATCGGGATCGGCGTACGTACAACTCCATAGTGTGTGACCGTTGGTAACCGCATTTGAAGACGCGGCTTGTCAGTTGTGTGGGAAGCGTGAAAAGCTCTGGGCCACTGCAAGATGGTCCCCTTAACTCCCTTGAATCAGAGGGTAGTTGACCATTTTTGCGAAATTCCCCCCTCGCTCTGTGGATGCAGGAGACCCATGCCCGACCTGCCGAAGCCCCAGGACGCCGCCGAGGCCGCGCTGTTCTCGGAGTGCTGGGACGCGGTCCTGTCGTACGCCGACCTGTGCACGTCCGGTTCGACCGCGGCCACCCAACTGGCCACCGAGGCCTTCACGAACGGCATGCACGAGGCGCACGCCCTGGAATTCGAGGCAGTCGCGGAGCGCGGCGTCGGACGGCGCGCTCCGCGACTGCCTCGAATACCGTTCCTCCTGACCTGGGTCAGGACCACCGCCGCGGCCTGGGAGACCAACGGCCAGGGCCACCGCCTCGACCCCGAACTGCGGCTGTGGCTCAACTCGGACAAGGCCGCCCGGTACACCGGCCCGCCGCTGCACCGCCCCCTCGCCCTGCGCGCCCTGCGCGACATGCAGGAACCCGACGCGGCCCTGCTGTGGCTGGCCGAGGTCGAATCGCTGCCGCTGGGCTCGGTGGCCCGCCGGCTCGGCCTCGACCCGGTGGTCGCCAGGACCGAACTCGACCAGATCCGGGCGCTGTTCAGGGACCGGTGCCACCGCAGCCAACTCGACGCGCCCATGAACCCCGACTGCCGCGGCTACGCCCGGCTGCTGGACGCGGTCACCCGCTCACCCGGCACCGACACCCCCGAGGACCTCTCGCGGCACCTCGCCACCTGTGTGGAGTGCGCCGAGGCCGCGGCCTGCCTCGGTCTGCACGGCGGCGGACTGCCCGCCGCGCTCGCCAGCGGGGTGATCGGCTGGAGCGGACTCGCCTACCTGGAGCGCCGCCGCCGCGCCGCCGACGCCGGGCTGCTCCCCGGGCGCGCGGACTCCACCGGCACCGATCGGGGACTCTCGCCGGGCAAGGAACAGCGGCCCCGGTTCGGCCGCAACGGCCTGCTCGCCGGAGCCGGACTCGTCTCCGTACTGGCCCTCGCCGTCTCCCTCATGCCCTTCGGTGAGGACGACACCGTCACCGACGCGTCCGCCGGAGATACCTCGGTGGTGCAGCAGGACCCGAGGTTCCCGGTCACCGGATCCCCGTCCGGCGGCGACTCCGAACTGCAGAGCACGACACGGCCCCAGGAGACCGGTTCCGACGCCGACGAGGGCGAGGCCGACAAGGACGGCAAGGGCGACGGCAACACCAACGAGGAGCCCCAGGGCGACGCCTCGACACCGGCCCGCGTCAGCCATGAGCCCGTCGACCCCGGCAAGTCCTCCGACGCCACCTGCCACGTCCGCTACCAGATCGTCAACGAGTGGCCCGGCGGCTTCCAGGCGACCGTCACCGTCACCTCCGCCAAGGCCGTCGACGGCTGGCGCGTCGGCTGGACCCACGCCGCCGACCAGCGCGTCACCCAGATGTGGGACGGCACCTTCGACCAGGACGGCTCCAAGGTCACCGTCACCGCCGCCGACTACAACAAGACCGTCGCCGCGGGCGGCACCTTCGGCGTCGGCTTCCTCGGCATCTGGCAGGGCTTCGACAACCCCGACCCCGTCGACTTCACCCTGAACGGGCGCTCCTGCGAGCAGGCGGACTGAACGCGATTTAATCGGTTGACGGGGGTCCATGGGCCCCCGCTAGGGTGAGATCACCGCGCACGGCGGCCGTTTCCGGCCGTCGTCGCCCCCTACGAGTGAGACAGGAGGTGTCGACCAATGGCTGTCACGGCGATGGGCGCTGCCCGCATCCAGGAATCCATTCAGTCCACCTCCGTGGTCACCGGCTGACACCCACTTTCTGTACTTCTTGTACGTTCCGTACGTCTGTACGGCCGCCGGGACCACCCTTGTGAAGGGTCTCCCTTGACTTCCTCTTTCTCCGCCCTCGCCCCCTACGGCTGGGACACCTCCTGGGCGGACGCCTTCGCCCCGTACGACGCCGAAGGGCTGCTCGCCGGGCGGGTCGTCCGGGTCGATCGTGGGCAGTGCGACGTCGTCACCGCGGGCGGTCCGGTGCGGGCCGACACCGCGTTCGTCACCCCTCATGACCCCCTGCGGGTCGTCTGCACGGGCGACTGGGTCGCCGTGGAACCGACGGGCGATCCGCGGTACGTCCGGACGTATCTGCCCCGCCGCAGCGCCTTCGTCCGTTCCACCTCCTCCAAGCGCGCCGAGGGCCAGATCCTCGCCGCGAACGTGGACTACGCGGTCGTCGCCGTGTCCCTGGCCACGGAACTCGACCTCGGCCGCGTCGAACGGTTCCTGGCGCTCGCCTGGGAGTCCGGGGCACAGCCCGTCGTCGTGCTCACCAAGGCCGACCTCGTGCCCGACGCGGTCACGCTCGGGCATCTGGTGCAGGACGTGGAGACCGTCGCGCCCGGCGTCGCCGTGCTCACGGTCAGCTCGGCGCTCGGGGAGGGCCTCGACGTCCTCGCCGCGGTGCTCTCCGGCGGCACCTCCGTGCTGCTCGGGCAGTCCGGCGCCGGAAAGTCGACCCTCGCCAACGCGCTGCTCGGCGAGGACGTCATGGACGTCCAGGCCATCCGGGACGTGGACGGCAAGGGACGGCACACCACGACCACCCGCAACCTCCTCGCCCTGCCCGGCGGTGGGGTCCTCATCGACACCCCCGGGCTGCGCGGCGTCGGCCTCTGGGACGCCGAGAGCGGCGTCGGGCAGGTCTTCGCCGAGATCGAGGCGCTCGCCGCGGACTGCCGTTTCCACGACTGCGCCCACCTCGCCGAGCCCGGCTGCGCGGTCCTCGGCGCGGTCGACTCCGGCGAACTGCCCGAGCGGCGGCTCGACAGCTACCGGAAGCTGCTGCGCGAGAACCAGCGGATCGTGGCGAAGAGCGACGCGCGGGTGCGGGCGGAGATCCGTAAGGAGTGGAAGCGGCGGGGCGCGGAGGGGCGCGCGGCGATGGAGGCGAAGAGGGGTGGCCGGCGTTGAGTTCTGGGCGCGGGTAGGTGGGGGCTGATCGCGCCGTTCCCCGCGCCCCTGGAAGGCATGGGCTGCGCCCCTTGCCTTCCAGGGGCGCAGCCCTTGCCTTCCAGAGCCATGTCCGAAATCCGCCAGCCCTCGGTGTCCGCGTCGTCGACACTTGAGGGCATGAAGGACGAGGACACCAGGTACGAGGCGGTGCGGAGCAGGGACGGGCGGTTCGACGGGGAGTTCTTCTTCGCCGTCGAGACGACCGGGATCTACTGCCGGCCGAGTTGCCCGGCGGTGACACCGAAGCGGGCGAACGTCCGCTTCTACGCGACCGCGGCCGGAGCCCAGGGCGCCGGGTTCCGGGCCTGCCGGAGGTGCCGGCCGGACGCCGTGCCCGGGTCGGCCGAGTGGAACGTGCGCGCGGACGCCGTGGGCCGGGCCATGCGGCTCATCGGGGACGGCGTCGTCGACCGGGAGGGCGTCGCCGGGCTGGCCGTGCGGCTGGGATACAGCGCACGGCAGGTCCAGCGGCAGCTCACCGCCGAGGTCGGCGCCGGGCCCGTCGCCCTGGCCCGCGCGCGGCGCGCCCACACCGCCCGCGTCCTCCTCCAGACGACGGCGCTCCCGGTCACCGAGATCGTCTTCGCGGCCGGTTTCAGCAGCGTGCGCCAGTTCAACGACACGATCAGGGCCGTGTACGCCATGACACCGAGCGCCCTGCGTGCCGGGGCACCCCGGCGGCCCGCCGGCGCGCCGACCGCCGGAATCCCGCTCCGGCTCGCCTACCGGGGCCCCTACCAGTCCACCGCGCTCTTCGACGTCCTCGCCGCCGAGACCGTCACCGGCATCGAGGAGACGACCGGCGGACGCGGCCGGCGCACCTACCGGCGCACCCTCCGCCTCCCCTACGGCACCGCGGTCGCCGAGGTCGACGAACGACCCGGGGGCGGTCGCCGGGGGCCCACGGCCGGTGGCTGGCTCGACGCCCGCCGGGGGCCCACGGCCGGTGGCTGGCTCGACGCCCGGCTGCACCTCACCGACCCCCGGGACCTCACCACCGCCGTGCAACGGCTGCGCCGGCAGTTCGATCTGGACGCCGACCCGTACGCCGTGGACGAGCGCCTCCGCGAGGACCCCCGGCTCGCCCCGCTCGTCGCCGCCCGGCCGGGACTGCGCTCACCGGGCACGGCCGATCCGGACGAGTACGCGGTACGGGCGCTCGTGGGACCCGAGGAAGCGGCTCGGCTCGTACAGGCGTACGGGAAGAGGCTGGACGCCCCGGACGGGACGCTGACGCATCTGTTCCCCGAACCGGCCGCGCTGGCCGGGGCCGACGGCCCGCTCGGGGCCCTCGCCACCGCCCTCGCCGACGGCACCGTCCGCCTCGACGTGGGCGCCGACCGGGACGCCACCGGGACGGCACTGCGCGCGCTGCCGGGCCTGGACGCGCGTACCGTCGCCGCGATCCGCACCCGGGCCCTCGGCGACCCGGACGTGGCACCGCCCGACGAGCCGACGCCGGACACCTGGCGCCCCTGGCGGTCGTACGCCCTCTGCCACCTGCACCACCTCAGCCACCCACGGACACGGTCACCGGAACAGACGCGGGCATCAAAGCCCGTACAGGAACAGGGAGTTCAGTCGTGAGCACCGAGCAAGGGACCTACTGCGCCTTCGTCGACAGCCCCGCCGGGCAACTCCTCCTCACCGCGGACGAGTTCGGCGTTCTCACCTCCCTCTCCGTGCCGGGGCAGAAGGGCGGCCGGGTGCCGCTGCCGGGCTGGACACGCGACCCGGGGCCCTTCCGGGCGGCCGAGGAACAGCTCGCCGCCTACTTCGCCGGTGAACTCAAGGAATTCCGGCTGGAGTCGCGCGGCGAGGGCACCGAGTTCCGGCGGCGGGTCTGGGCCGCGCTCGACGACGTCCCGTACGGCGCGACCACCACGTACGGGGCCATCGCGAGCCGGATCGGCGCGCCGCGCGCCGCCGTCCGCGCCGTGGGCGGCGCGATCGGCGCGAACCCCCTCCTCATCGTCCGCCCCTGCCACCGCGTGATCGGCGCGGACGGCGGCCTCACCGGCTACGCGGGCGGCCTCGACCGCAAGCGCCTCCTGCTCGGTCTGGAGGGCGCGCTCCAGGGCCCCGTGCGGCCAACGGTGTGAGGGGGCGTGCGTGGGGTCGGCGCTCGGGGAAGTGATGAGGGACTTTTTGTCGCTTCCGCCGAGCGAAGGGCGGTCCCGCATGACCGGTACGGTCCGCATCCCCCACCCCACGCGCCTCACGGCCGTCACCCTCGCACTCGCCCTCCTCGCCACACTCGTCCTCGCCTGTGCCCTCCCCGCGAGCGCCGGCGCCTCGGCGGACCCCCGGCGCTGGACCGGCACCTGGGCGGCAGCCGCCTCCGGTACGGCCCCCGCGCTGCCGGGGGCGTCGATCCGCAACGTCGTCCATGTGAGCGTCGGCGGCGACGCGGTACGGGTCCGGATCTCCAACCGGCTCGGCACGGCCCCGCTCCACCTCGGCGCCCTCACCGTCGCGGCCCAGGAACCCGGGGTGCCCGACAGCCCGCACGCGCTGCCGGGTTCCCTGCGGACCGCCACCTTCGGCGGTGCCCCCACGGTCGTCGTCCCGGCGGGCCGGGACCGGGTCACCGACCCCGTCGCACTGCGCGTCCCGGCGCACGGCAACCTCCTCGTCACGCTCCACACCCCGGACGACTCGGGCCCGGCCACCTACCACCGCTCCGCCCGGCAGACCAACTTCCTCGCCCCGGACGGCGATCGGACCGCCGACGAGGACGGCTCCGCGTACACGACGACCCTCGGCAGCTGGTACTACGTCACCGGTGTCGACGTCCTCGGCTCGTCCGCCGCCGGCAGCGTCGTCGCCCTCGGCGACTCGATCACGGACGGCAACGGCTCGACGGCCGACGCCAACCGCCGTTGGCCCGACCGGCTCGCCGAACGGCTGCGCGCGCTGCCCGCCGACCGCCGGCTCGGCGTCCTCAACGCGGGCGTCTCCGGCAACCGGCTGCTGCGCGCGGGCGTCGGCCCGAGCGTCCTGGAACGGTTCGACGCCGACGTACTGACCCGCACCGGCGTCCGTGCGGTGATCGTCATGGCGGGCGTCAACGACATCAAGGGCACCCCGAACGCCACCGACCCGTCCGCCTTCACCGCCGCCTACCGCGACCTCGTGGACCGCGCCCACGCCCGAGGCATCCGCGTCATCGGCGCCACGCTCACCCCGTACGGCGGCCACGGCGCGTACACGGCGGCCCGGGAGCGCGTACGGCAGGCGGTCAACGCCTCGATCCGGGGCGACGGCATCTTCGACGCGGTGGCCGACTTCGACCGGGCCGTCCGCGACCCCCTCCTCCCGCACCGCATCGGCCCCGCGTACGACCCCGGCGACCATCTGCACTTCAACGACGCGGGCATGCGGGCGCTGGCCGACACGATCGACCTGGCCGACCTGGCGGATCAGTCCCGCGTGGCCGATCTGTCCGGCGTGGCGTCCTGAGGGCGGGCCGGTCTCAGACGCCGAAGACCACGCCCACCCACGCGCCCGCGACCAGCAGGCACGCGAAGAGTTCCGTCAGGACGCTGGACCCGCCCGCGCGCATCGCCGTGCGGGTGGCGTCCTTCGCGGCGCCGGAGCGCCCGAGGCGCAGCCGTTCCGAGAGATAGATGCCGCCGACGAAGCCGGGGATCGCGCCCAGCACCGGGACCAGGACGAAACCGAGGAACGCGCCGACACCGGCGAACACGCCCATGCGGGGGGTCGCGCCGCTCTCCGCCAGGCGCCGGGGCGGCAGACCCCAGCGGACCGCCCGGGACACCAGCAGGACGACGGTGGCGCCCACCAGCACCCACCAGGCGCTCGGCCGCGGGTCCTCCAGCGCCCACCACATGACCCCGGCCCATACGAGCCAGGACCCCGGTACGCCGGGCACCAGCACTCCGCACAGGCCGAGCAGCAGCACCACCGCGACCAGCAGGAGTTCCCACGCTCCCATCTGCCCAGGGTGCAGGACCCCGGGAGAAAGCGCAGGTCAAGCGCTGGTCGCTGGGGTCAGTCCCGGGTCACCCAGGCCCGCTCGTACGCATGCCAGCCCAGCTGCAGCCGGGTCGTCACACCGGTCAGCTCCATCAGCCGCTTCACCCGGCGCTGTACGGTCCGCAGGCCCAGATCGAGCTGTTTGGCGACGCTCGCGTCCGTCATCCCGGCCAGCAGCAGGGACAGGATCTCCAGATCGGTGTCGTCGGGGCCGTCGGGGACGTCCTCGGTGACACGGCCGGCGCCGAGCCGCAGCGGCAGCGCCTGCTGCCACACCGACTCGAACAGACCCGACAGCAGCTCCAGCAGACCGCTGGCGTGGACGACCAGGGCGGTGGGCTCGGCGGTGTGCGTGGTGAGCGGGAGCATGGCGAGGGACCGGTCGGCGATCACGAGCTTCGTCGGCACCTCGTCCATGACCCGGACCCGCTCCTCCCGGCCCAGCGCGGCGGACAGCTCGGTCAGACCGGCGTCCTCGTCCAGGACGGCCCGCTCGACCACCACGCGGTAACCGACGCCACGGCCGGTGACCTGCTCCTCGGCGGGATTGTTCTCCGGCCCGGAGACCGCGATCGGGGCACCGGTGACCATGGCGCACACCTCCTCCGTGGCACCGAGCTGAAGCTGCAGGAAGCGCTGCGCTATCGCGGCGGAGCCGATCACCACCTCGACCAGGTCGTGGGCGGCGGGCTCGGCCGCGCTCGCCCGGTACTCCTCGGCGAGCAGCGCCGCCGCCAGCTCGGCCTTCTCCAGCTCGTGCCGCTGCTGGGTGAGCAGGGCGCCCAGGGCCACGCCGGGGGGTGCGGCGACCCAGCGGCCGGGGCGCGCGGAGGACTGGGCGGCGAGACCGTGCCGCTCCAGGCGCCGGAGCGCGCGCTCGGTGTCGTGCTCCCCGAGCGTGAGCCGACGCGCCAGGTCCGGTATGTCGGCGGCGCCCACGGACACCAGGGCGCGGTACGCCGACTCGTGCGTCTCGTCGAGTCCGATCGCTCCCAGCATGCGGTCACGCCCCTCACCGTCTGCCGCACCCTCGCGGCGCGCTGCCGTTCCGCCTCGGCACATCATCACCGCACCGGGTGTCCCGCCGACGCGGCGGGGTCCACAGCTCAATCCCAGGAACATGCCTCACACTCGGGCCGACCGGCCCACGCGCCCGTACCGCGCCCCGGTCACTCCGGCGCCGCCGGGCGGTTTCTCCTGTGGGGGGTGGCACCGCCCGGCGGTCTGATCACGCCGACTCCTCCGCCGCCCCGGATCCCCCCGCTGCCCTCCTCTTTCTCTACTCCCTTGCCTCGCACCGGAGTTCGACATGTAGTCCGACACGCCGTGCGGTCGTCGGCTCCGCGGACCGATTTTCCGGATGCCCCGTTTTCATACGGCTCCTGAGGTGGACAATTAGGGGCATGAGCCAGCAGGGGGAGAGGCCGACCGGTCAAGAGGACGACTGGTGGCGGCAGTTGTACGACGACGCGAGCGGGGACACGGGCCCCTCGGTGGCGGCCGATTCCCTCGACGACCGCTTCGCCTCGGCGGCGGACACGGTGGGGGAGGCGACGGGGGTGCCTGGAGTGCCGGGGGTGCCTGGAGCGCAGGGTGCGTCGAGTGGCTCGGGTGCGTCGAGCGCGCGGGGTGCCTGGGGTGCCGTCCCCGGGACGTCGGGTGCCTGGGCGGCCGTGCCGGGGACGTCGGCCGCCAGGGGAGTGCCGGGCGCCTTGTCGGACCGGGTGCCCCCTCAGGGCTCGCCCGGGGGACCCCTCGGGCGGGACGATCGCGGCAACCGGGCCGGAGGCGACCGCCGGCCGGGCTACCCCTGGGGTCCGGCCCCGAGCCCGGCCCCGCCCCCAACCCCAACCCCAAGCCCGCCCCCAACCCCAACCCCGCCCCCAACCCCAACCTCAAGCCCGGCTCCGGCCGACCCACCACCCGCCGACGCCACCCCCCGTACGCCTGCCGCACCCCGCCCGCCCGTTCCCACCCGACCTTCCCACCCCACCCGGCCCTCCCACCCCTCCCATCCGGCCGTGGACTCCCTCCGCCGCAGCGGTCTCACTCCGCAGCCCGCGCCCTGGGAGCCACCGGCGGCGCAGCCGACGGGCCCGGTGACCTTCCCGCCCGGCCCCACCCCGCCGGGCTTCCGCACGGACCCGCCCCGGCCCCCCACACCCAGGCAGCCACCGTCACCGCCACTCGGCGCGCCCCCCTCACGCCCCCCGACGGAAGTGACACCCGCCTACGGCGCCCGGCGCCCGGCGGACACGCCTTCCGACGCCGCGCCACCGCAGGACGCGCCCCCCGCCGGCATCCCCGAGCCCTCGGACGCCCGGCCCGCCACCCAGCTCGATCTCCCGACCCTCCGGGCGGAGGAGGTCTCGCTGGTCGCCGGGGTCGCGTACGTCGGGTCGGGGCCGCCGACGTACGAGGCGGAGCCGACCGCGTTGCCGACGGCGGACCCGGAGGATCTGGGAGATCTGGTGGCGGACACGGTGCTGGACGGCGCGCGCTACGGGGCGTGCACGCTGCGCGCCGCGTCGCTTCGCGGCGACTCCGCGCGCTACCGCGGCGAGCCACGCCGTGACGCGCTCCTGACCGCCCGCTTCGGCCTCGGCGAACAGGCCCTCGTGCTGGTGGCCATGGCGACCGGCGCCCGCGCCGTCCCGGGCGCCCACCGCGCGGCGGCGGAGGCGTGCCGGTGGATCGGGCGGGCCGTCGGGCTCAGCCAGGTACGGCTGGTGGAGGACATCCGGGCCGCCCGGCGCGGCGATCTCAAGTCCGGGCTGCACCGTCTCACCGACCGCAGCCTCGGCAAACTCCGCGCCAGCGCCGTCGAACAGGGGCTCGACCCCGAGGAGTACACGGCGAGCCTGCGCTGTCTGCTGCTCCCGGCCGACCCCCGGTGCCGTACGCGGGTGTTCTTCGGGGTCGGCGCCGGGGGACTGTTCCGGCTGCGGGACGGGGAGTGGCAGGACATAGAGCCCCGGGTCGCGGACACGGCGGGCGCGCCGGTGGTCGGCTTCGGCTCGCTGCCGCACGAGACCCCCGACGGCGACCGCCTCACCATGGACCTCGGTATCGCGACGCCCCCGAGCCCGTACGAACCCGCGCCCGCGCCGCCGCGCGAACCCTTCCGGTTCCGCGCCTCCGTGGCCCGCGAGGACGACGTCCTCCTCCTGTGCACCGGCGGTCTGGCCGAACCGCTGCGCGGCGAGGCGCCGCTCGCCGAGCATCTGGCGACGCGCTGGGGAGGAGCCGAACCGCCCGGCCTCGCCGCCTTCCTCGCCGACGCCCAGGTCAGGGTCAAGGGCTATGCCGACGACCGTACGGCCGCCGCAGTCTGGGAGGCCTGAGAAGGGCGCCCGGCGGACCGGTGGGGGCGTCAATCAGCCGTGCCCGGCCGAGGGTTGGCCGATACCGGCGCAGGATTCCGGCCAATCAACATCATCGGGGTGAGTGATCCGCCTCACACGGGGTGGTCGAAGTGGTTCGCGCACGTCGTGTCCCGGTGGCGTACGGCCGGATCGGCGGCCCCGCGTGGGAAGTCGTGTCCCGCGGTCGCGGTCGGGCCGGGGGTGTCCGGGGCGGGCGGGGTGCCGGGTTCGTCGGGCTGTGGGGTGGTTTCGCGGGCGGGGAAGCGCTCTCGCAAGGTACCGACAGCTGGCTTGACTCTGTGCGTTTGAAAGCGTACGGAGGGTCATTGACGATTCGACATGAGTGCCGCGATCCGGAGGGGGCATGGATCCCCGTGTACGTGTTCGAGCAGGAGGGGAATCGTCATCGGCTTGTGGGCGGGGGTCATGAAGAGGCAGGCACGAGGGGGCGGTCCCATGGCGATCGGGGCCTCCTCGGCAGAGATGGAGGAGGCGGCCGGCGACGCGGCGGACAGGACCGACGCCGAACAGCTCAGGCGCAGACTCGGGCGGGCGGACCTGAGGGCGGTGCCCGAGGCCCGCAGGGCCCTGCGGGAACTGCTGCGGCAATGGGGGCGGCCGGAACGATCGGAGATAGCGGAACTGCTGACGAGTGAGCTGGTCACCAACGCGCTCATCCACACCGACCACGACGCGGTGCTGACCGCCACCGTCTCACCACGCGGACTCCACGTGGAGGTACGGGACTTCGTGGGGCGCAGGCCCAGACCGAGGGTGCCGCCCGCCGACGACAGCACTCATGGGCGCGGCCTCCTTCTCGTCCAGTCCCTCGCCGACGCCTGGGGGGTACGGCCGCACGGGGTGGGCAAGGCGGTGTGGTTCGACCTCGACGGCGGCCTCACCTAGTTCCATGCCGTGACACCGGAACGGGCAACGGACAGGGGCGCGGCTTCCTGCCGCGCCCCTGTCCGATGTGTGGCACTCGGTGTCCGGTGCCCGCTGTCGCTCGCTCAGCCGAACTGCTGCTCCAGGTCCTTGAGCTTGCGCTCCAGGGAGTCGAGCCGCGGCAGGGCCATGGTGTCGTCCTCCGCGGTGAGGTCGACGGTGATCGACTTGTCAGCGCCGTTGCGGACGGGCTGCAGGGAGGGACGCGAACGCACGGGCAGCTGCTCGGGCGTCGATATGGCGGAGTCCGAGGCGACCTGGGCCGCCGGCACCCGCTCCACGGTGGTGTCGACCTGGCGTCCACCGCCGCCGCCGCCCCGGCCGGGCAGACCCCGGTGGCCACGGCTGATCGCCTTGAGGTGGGCGCGCTCCAGGCGCTCCTGCTCCCGCTTGCGCGACCTGTTCTCCTCCTTCATCCGCTTGTCCTCGCGCACCTCGTCCACGGCCTCGTCCAGGCTGCGCACGCCCTCCAGGAGCATCAGCGACCAGGCCCTGTACGTCTCACGCGGGGCGCGCAGCCAGCGGACCACGCGGATCTGCGGCAGCGGACGCGGGACGAGACCCTGCTCGCGCAGCGCGGCCCGGCGGGTCTGCTTCAGCGCGCGGTCGAACAGCACCGCGGCGGACAGGGACATGCCGGCGAAGAACTGCGGGGCGCCGTCGTGGCCCAGACCCCGGGGCGCGTGCACCCAGTTGAACCAGGCCGCCGCACCGGCGAACGTCCACACCAGTATCCGGGAGCCGAGCGCCGCGTCACCGTGGCTGGCCTCGCGCACCGCGAGGACCGAGCAGAACATGGCGGCGCCGTCGAGGCCGAACGGAACCAGGTACTGCCACCCGTCGGTGAGGCCGAGGTTCTGCTCACCGAAGCCGACCAGGCCGCGGAAGGAGAGCGCGGCGGCGACCGCGGCACAGCAGAAGAGGAGGATGTAGGAGAAGAGACCGTAGAGGCTCTCCTTGCGCCTGCGGCGTTCCTCGCTGCGTTCCCAGGAATCCTCGGTCTTCGCGTGCTCCCCGGCGCGCTTGCCGCGCGCGAGCACCGCAACCGCCGCCAGCATGCCCAGGAGCAGTACGGCGCCCGGAAGCAGCCAGTTCAGCGATATGTCGGTCAATCTCATCAGGGGTCCCTTGCATTGGGATAGGGCGTAACGCCCGCCATAGTGGCCCAATCCTCGCGGCCCTCAGGGGGTTTCGGGGCAAGAGACCGCCAAAGAAGTGCAATGAGTGACGCCAGGCGGCATTCTGCTCGAACTACCGCGCGAGGGACGGGAGTTGAGTGCGAGTGAGATTACCCGTTCGAGTGGTTCCACGGAAAGTTCCTGCGGCAAGTGAGGAATTTGTGAACCAGCTGTAACCAAACGAGAGTCCCACCCGGATTTGATCTTACGGCACATGCCCCGGGCGATCGCCGGGGGGTCGCCAGGCGAGAAGCATCCTCGGGTCGCGAGGGTCCGTCAACTGCTCGCGGCGGCGGTGAGCTTGGTGATCCGGTCCGCCTCGCAGGTGCGCGGGCAGGTGACACAGGTGTCGTCCGGGGCGATCGTGTAGAACATGCAGCAGCTCGCCCGGTCCCGGGTGGGCAGCGACTCGCCGCCGGGGCCGGTCAGTTCACGGAAGCCCGCGGCGCCCACGTACGGCTTGGTCGCGCCCGGCAGCAGCAGCTCCAGCTCGCGTCGGCAGCGCTGGTGCTCGTCGGGGCCGAGGAGTTCGGAGACGTACCAGATCCCCTCGACGATCTCGTCGGTCGCCATGCCCCACAGAGCGCGTCCGCGACGCCGCATCCGGGGGCCGAAGCCGCCGAGGACCGGCTCTATGTGCGCGGCGAAGGCCGCCCGCAACTCGGCCCGCAGCGCCTCCTCGTCCGGGACCACCCGGGCGCCCGGCTCACCGGCCGCCGGATCGTCCGGCAGGCAGCCGAACGTCTCGCCACGCACCACCAGCCGGCTGTGCTCCCGCTGGAACGCCACCTGTCCGGCCGGGAACCGCGGCACCCGGCGCCGCAGGAACCAGGGGACCGTGAAGAGGAGGCAGGCGTACCAGGCGTAGCGGTGCAGTCCGAAGGCCGCCACCACGTCCGGGCGGCCCTCGCGGCCGTAGTCCCGCAGGATCTGGGCCTCGTCCCAGGCGAGGAACGCGTCCAGCTCCGCCCCGGCCGCCGCGAGTCCGGCGGCGGAGACCCACCCCTCGCCCTCGGGCAATGGCTCCGTGGGAGAGAGTTCTGTCACGCTCACCATCGGCAGGACCTCGGTGAGACGCGTGTACGCCGCCGTCATGGGTGACGTGCGCGAAGTGGGGGCCGGTGCCGGAGCTGAGGGGGGCATACGGGGACCGCCGTTTCACCATCGCTGCCAAGTAAGGCTTACCTTACCCGAGATGGTCGAGGTTTGAACTGAGGGCATGTGCGCCTATGGTGCTTTACGACCGGTAACAACCCCAGTAGTGATGTAAGCGCCCCCATGTACCCAGTCGGCCGTCCCGCTCGGCCCGCTCGGCACTCGACTCGGCTCGCAGGAGGACCCGTGGAGCAGGCCGGAACGCGCTCGCGCCAGGCCCCGGCCGCGAGTGCGCCGGACGCCGTCGCCGCTCGTCCGGCGTCGGCCTACCGTGTGCCCGCGCAGCCCGGGGTCGCGGACGTCGACCGGGAGCGGGGCATCGCGGCGGACGGCCGCCCGGCCCCGGTACGCGGCGACACGCGCTCCGGCGACACCCGTCCCGGGGGCGACGCGGCCCGGGGCGAGCACACGCACAGCGAGACGCCGATCCCCCTGCCGCGCACCCCGGGGCGTCCCGTGGTCCAGCGGGCCTCCGTGCGCGGGCAGATCCTCGACGCGCTGCGGGCCGCGCTCGCGGGCGGGGAACTGACCCCGGGCGAGGTGTACTCCGCACCGGCCCTCGGCGAGCGGTTCGGGGTCTCCGCCACCCCCGTGCGCGAGGCGATGCAGCAACTGGCCATCGAGGGCGCGATCGAGGTCGTGCCGAACCGGGGCTTCCGTGTCGTCCGGCGGGGCGCCCGTGAGCTGGCCGAACTCGCGGAGGTGCGGGCCCTGCTCCAGGTGCCGGTGATCGTCCGGCTGGCACATACGGTGCCGGCGGACCGCTGGGGCGAGCTGCGGCCCCTCGCCGACGAGACGGCCCGCGCGGCGTCCTCCGGGTGCCGGGCCACGTACGGCGAGGCGGACCGGGCCTTCCACCGGGGGGTCCTGGGGCTGGCCGGCAACGAGCAGCTGTTGCAGCTCACGGACGATCTCCACAGGCGTACGCAACTGCCGTTGGGTGGTGGGCAGGTGGGGAGCGGGGGGCGTGTCGAGCTGATGGCCGACGCCGCCGAGCACATCGCGTTGCTGGACGCGTTGGTCGCGGGGGACCTGGATGCGGCCTGTTGTCTGGTGGAGAAGCATTTCGGGGCGGTGGGCTGAGGAGCGCCGGCGGCCGCGGGTGCGTGGGGCTTCTCGCGCGGTTCCCCGCGCCCCTGAAAGACCAGGCCCCTGCGGGTCTGAAAGGCGGCGGGGCCGCGGGTCTGAAAGGCAAACGGGGCTGCGGGTCTGAAGGTGACGGTGCCGCGGGCCGAAAAGCACGGGGCGCAGCCCCTGCTTTTCAGGGGCGCGGGGAACTGCGCGACCAGCCCCCACTCACCCGCACCCGCCGACGGAACCCGCACCCCCGAGTCATGACGCGCCGCCTCACGCCGTCGCGGCCGGTGGCGGTGCCAATTGCCGTGCCAGCCACGTCGGCACACCCCCCAGAAGCCGGAACAACCGCCCCGCCTCCTCCCGCAGACGGGACGCCTCCGGCTCGGACTCCGTGTCGGCCAACGACACGAGCGCCGGCGCCGTACCGACGAGATAGCCCAACTCCTCCCGGATCCGCAGCGATTCGGCGAAGCCGTGCCGCGCCTCGGCCAACTCGCCGTCACGGAAGGCGAGTCCGGCGAGATGCCGCCAGGTGAAGGACTGCAGAAGCAGATCGTCGTGGGCGGTCGCCCCGGCGTGCGCCCGCCGGTACGCCGCGCGCGCGGCCTGCGGGGAGCGCGCGAGG
Organism: Streptomyces phaeolivaceus; assembly: GCF_009184865.1. Classification (NCBI taxonomy): domain Bacteria; kingdom Bacillati; phylum Actinomycetota; class Actinomycetes; order Kitasatosporales; family Streptomycetaceae; genus Streptomyces; species Streptomyces phaeolivaceus. The sequence continues at coordinate 8,441,452 of NZ_CP045096.1, forward strand.
TTCTCCGCGACGACACCCCGGCGGAAGTCGAGCAGCGCCCGCCCCGGCGCGCCCGGGGCGATCAGCGCCGCCGCCCGGCCGAGCGCGGCCCGTGCCTCGTCGGCGCGGTCCCGGACGGTGAGCACCGTGGCCGCGTACGCCAGTTGACCGCGTTCACAGGCCGCCGCGCCCCGCTCCTCGTCGGTGCGGGCCTGCGCCTCGGCCGTACGCAGCGCGTCCTCCGCGTCCTCCCAGCCCTGCTCGGTGTAGAGACAGCGCTCGACCAGCAGCGAGGTCCGCTGCAGCGAGGCCTGTGGGGTGTCGGGCTCGATCAGGGCGGCGGCGTCGACCCAGCACGCGCGCGAGCGCAACCGCCACACCGCGGTCTGGAGTGGCTCGTCACCGGCGGTCGTTCCCTCACCAGACATGGCGGAATGCGCCACGTTGCCCTCCCCGGGGTCCTGTCCTTCGGCTCAGCCCGGGGGCGCGGGGCGCGGCACGCGCATCCGCGGCGTTGTCGTCGGTTGCCGACGCTCCGCGTCGACGCCCTCCTCCGCCTTGCGGCTGCACGCACCGCGCCCCGCTCACCGGTGGCGTGGCAAGGCACCGTTCCCCGACTCCGACCTGATCCGAGGGACAGGCCCAGCACGCCCTTGAGCTTTGAGTGGTGGGCGCATCTCAGCACGGATCAAGGGGCCGGGCCAAGGGGGTGGGTGAAGGAATTCACAAAGTCATGGGGTGCGGACGGCGCACTTGGATCTTCGCCCACCACCCCGTGACGTCAACTCATGCGCAGGGCCAGGAAGAAGTCCAGCTTGTCCTCCAGGCGGGAGAGGTCCCGGCCCGTCAACTGCTCGATGCGGCCCACCCGGTACCGCAGCGTGTTGACGTGCAGATGGAGCCGCGCGGCACAGCGCGTCCAGGAGCCGTCGCAGTCGAGGAACGCCTCCAGGGTGGGGATCAGCTCGGCCCGGTGCCGGCGGTCGTAGTCGCGCAGCGGGTCGAGGAGCCGGGCCGTGAAGGCGCGGCGCACGTCGTCGGGGACGAACGGGAGCAGCAGGACGTGCGAGGCCAGTTCCTGGTGGCCGGCCGCGCAGACCCGCCCCGAGCGGGCCGCCGCCACCCGGCGGGCGTGCCGGGCCTCCTCCAGCGCCCCGCGCAACCCCTCGGCCGAGTGCACGGCCGCGCTGACGCCCAGCGTGAGCCGCCCGTCGTCGTCGAGACCGGCGGTCAGCGGGTCCCGTACGGCGGCGAGGAGCGTGTCGGCGTGGAGGCCGGACTCGGAGCCGTCGTGCTCCGCGGAGACCGCCGGGAGGGGGACGAGCGCGATGGCCTCCTCACCCGTGTGGGCGACCGCGATCCGGTCGGACGGCTCGGGGCCCGTCGCCAGTGGGTCGACGAGGATCTCCTCCAGGAGCGCCTGGGTGACCGGGCCGCTGTCGACCTCGCCGCCGTCCCACTCGACCCGGGCGACGACCACCTGCCAGTGCGGCGCCGACCCGAGGCCCGGCAGCAGCACTGGCGCGGCGACCCGCAGCCGGGCCGCGATCTCCGCCGGGGCCGCCCCCGTCTGCACCAGCTCCAGGACCTCCTGGGCGAGCCTGCGCCGAACCGTACGGGCCGCGTCGCGCCGGTCGCGCTCCACCGCGATCAGCTGGGTGACGCCGTACAGCAGGTCGAGCCGCTCGGCGGGCCAGTCCCCGGCGTCGGCCTCGACCGCGAGGAGCCAGTCGGACAGCACGGTCTCGCGCACGTCCCGGGCGGCGCCCGGCGTACGGCCCGTGCTGCTGATCGGGAAGAGGGAGTAGACGGTGGTGCCTACGGCCACGCGGTGCGGGCCGCGCCGCCCGGTACGGGTCGACGCCAGATGCTCGGCGGCCAGCCGGGCGCACAGCTCGGCCGGCAGCGCGGGCCCGGCGACCTTGGGGCCCGCGACCAGGCGGCCGGCCGGGGAGAGCACCCAGGCGCGCAGGTCCAGGTCGGAGCCGAGCAGGTCCAGGACGACGTCCGGGCCGCCGCCCGCCGGGCCGGAGGTCATCATCCGGCGGTGCCGGTCCACCACGGCCGCCAGATCCCCGGCCCGCTCGCCGGAGACCTGCCGTACGACGTGCTCGGTGATCGTCGCGAAGGCCACCGACTCGTTGACCGCGAAGAGCGGCAGCCGGTGCCGGGCGCAGGCCACGACGAGGTCCTCCGGGATGTCGCCCAGCTCGGCCTCGCCGGCGGCCAGCGCGGTGACCCCGGCGCCGGCCAGGATCCGTACGAAGGGCTCGGAGTCGCCGGCGTCGTGGCGCCAGGCGAGGCCCGTGAGCACCAGCTCGCCGCCGGAGAGGTAGCGGCTGGGGTCCCTGAGGTCGGTGGTCATCACACCGCGCACGGTGCGGTCCAGCTCGTCCTCGCCGCCGAGCAGCCTGAGGCCCAGCGCGTCGGTGTCCAGCAGTGCGCGCAGGCGCATTCTCGTCGCCGCCGTTCCTGTGTCGAGAACAAGGATGTTTCTGAGGCAATACCAAGAGGTTGCAGATGCCCTCCGTTCATACGAATCTACAAGATGCGCCCCCTGGCCAGCTAACTCCTTCATGTTTTCCGTGACTGACCGGGGCGCGGGAGAACGCTGTGTACTGAAGCTCACGACACCTGAACAGCACAGGCACGAGCCGGGCCCGCCGCACACGATCTGGCTCAAAGAGAACGACTCCAGACGAAGAAGAGAGCCGGTTCCATGGACTTCCTTCGCCCCGCCAGCTGGGAGGAGGCGCTCGCCGCGAAGGCCGAGCACCCCACCGCTGTGCCGATCGCCGGCGGCACCGATGTGATGGTCGAGATCAACTTCGATCACCGTCGGCCCGAGTATCTGCTCGACCTCGACCGCGTCGGCGAACTCTCCGAGTGGGAGGTCGGGGAGAACACGGTCCGCCTGGGCGCGTCCGTCCCGTACACCCGGATCATGGAGAACCTCCGTACCGAGCTGCCCGGCCTCGCCCTGGCCTCGCACACGGTCGCCTCCCCGCAGATCCGCAACCGCGGCGGCGTCGGCGGAAACCTCGGCACCGCCTCCCCGGCCGGCGACGCCCACCCGGCCCTGCTCGCGGCGGGCGCCCAGGTCGAGGCCGAGTCCGTACGCGGCTCCCGGCTCATCCCCATCGACGACTTCTACACCGGCGTGAAGCGCAACGCGCTCGCGCCCGACGAGCTGATCCGCGCCGTCCACGTCGACAAGGCGGACGGCCCGCAGCAGTACTCCAAGGTCGGCACCCGCAACGCCATGGTCATCGCGGTGTGCGCCTTCGGGCTCGCCCTGCACCCGGCCACCCGCACCGTCCGCACCGGCATCGGCTCGGCCGCGCCGACGCCCGTCCGGGCCAGGGCCGCCGAGGAGTTCCTGAACGCGGCGCTCGACGAGGGCGGCTTCTGGGACGACGGCCGGATCATCACCCCGTCCGTCGCCAAGCAGTTCGCCGACCTGTGCGCCGGCGCGTGCAACCCCATCGACGACGTCCGGGGCACCGCGAGCTACCGCCGCCACGCGGTCGGCGTCATGGCCCGCCGCACGCTGATGTGGACCTGGGAGTCCTACCGCGGCACCGCCCGCGCCACGGAGGGAGTCGCGTAATGCGCGTCAGTTTCACGGTCAACGGCCGTCCGCAGGAAGCCGACGACGTCTGGGAGGGCGAGTCCCTGCTGTACGTGCTGCGCGAGCGGATGGGCCTGCCCGGTTCCAAGAACGCCTGTGAGCAGGGGGAGTGCGGCTCCTGCACAGTCCGTCTGGACGGCGTGCCGGTGTGTTCGTGTCTGGTCGCCGCCGGACAGGTGGAGGGCCGCGAGGTCGTCACGGTGGAGGGGCTCGCGGACTACGCCAAGCAGCGTGCGGAGCACGGCGGTTGCGCGTCCGGTGCGTGCGGTTCGCCCGCGGGGGACGGGACCTCGCCCGACGAGGCCAAGCGGTGGGCGGCCCGGGGCACCGACTCACAGACCGGTGAGGGCACGGAACTCTCCCCGATCCAGCAGGCGTTCATCGACGCCGGTGCCGTGCAGTGCGGCTTCTGCACACCCGGTCTGCTGGTCGCCGCCGACGAGATGCTGGAGCGCACCCCGAACCCGAGCGACGCGGACATCCGCGAGGCGCTGTCGGGCAATCTGTGCCGCTGCACCGGCTACGAGAAGATCATGGACGCGGTGCGCCTCGCCGCCGCCCGGCAGTCCGAAGGGGTCTGACCATGGGAACCACCGGCCTGCCCACCAACCTCACCCAGGGCTCCCGCACCAAGGGCGGCATCGGCGAGTCCACGCTCCGCCCGGACGGCACCCTCAAGGTCACCGGCGAGTTCGCGTACTCCTCCGACATGTGGCACGAGGACATGCTCTGGGGCCAGATCCTGCGCTCCACGGTCGCCCACGCCGAGATCCTCTCCATCGACACGGGCGAGGCCCTGGCCACGCCCGGCGTCTACGCCGTGATGACGTACGACGACCTGCCGACCGACGTACGGAACTACGGCCTGGAGATCCAGGACACCCCCGTCCTCGCCCACGGCAAGGTCCGCCACCACGGCGAGCCCGTCGCGATCGTCGCCGCCGACCACCCGGAGACCGCGCGCCGCGCCGCCGCCAAGATCAAGGTGGAGTACCGCGAACTGCCGGTCATCACCGACGAGGCCTCCGCGACCGCCCCGGACGCCGTCCTCGTCCACGAGGGCCGCGACGACCTCCCCCAGTCTCAACTTCGTTCGACCGGGGGGACCCCCCTCTTCGCGCGTGTCGCCCATCCGAACATCGTCCACCGGCAGCCGATCATCCGCGGCGACGTGGCGGCGGCCCGCGAGCGCGCGGACGTGATCGTCGAGGGCGAGTACGTCTTCGGCATGCAGGACCAGGCCTTCCTGGGCCCCGAGTCCGGACTCGCCGTGCCCGCCGAGGACGGCGGCGTCGACCTCTACATCGCCACCCAGTGGCTCCACTCCGACCTGCGCCAGATCGCGCCCGTCCTCGGGCTGCCCGAGGACAAGATCCGGATGACGCTGGCCGGCGTCGGCGGGGCCTTCGGCGGGCGCGAGGACCTGTCGATGCAGATCCACGCCTGTCTGCTCGCGCTGCGCACCGGCAAACCGGTCAAGATCGTCTACAACCGTTTCGAGTCCTTCTTCGGGCACGTCCACCGCCACCCCGCGAAGCTGCACTACGAGCACGGGGCGACCCGCGACGGCAAGCTCACCCACCTCAAGGCCCGCATCGTCCTGGACGGCGGCGCCTACGCCTCCGCCTCCCCGGCGGTGGTCGGCAACGCGGCCTCGCTCGGCGCCGGACCGTATGTCGTCGAGGACGTCGAGATCGAGGCCGTCGCCCTCTACACCAACAACCCGCCCTGCGGCGCGATGCGCGGCTTCGGCGCGGTCCAGGCCTGCTTCGCCTACGAGGCGCAGATGGACAAGCTGGCGGCGAGGCTCGGCATGGACCCGGTGGAGCTGCGGCAGCTCAACGCCATGGAACAGGGCACCCTGCTGCCCACCGGCCAGCCCGTCGACTCCCCGGCGCCGGTCGCCGAACTCCTGCGCCGCGTCAAGGCGATGCCCTTGCCGCCGGAGCAGCAGTGGCTCGCGGCGGGCGAGGCGGCGGACGTACGACAGCTGCCGGGCGGCCTCTCCAACACCACCCACGGCGAGGGTGTCGTCCGGGGCGTCGGCTACGCGGTCGGCATCAAGAACGTCGGCTTCTCCGAGGGCTTCGACGACTACTCGACGGCGCGGGTGCGGATGGAGGTCGTGGGCGGAGAGCCCGTCGCCACCGTCCACACGGCCATGGCGGAGGTCGGTCAGGGCGGTATCACCGTCCACGCGCAGATCGCCCGCACGGAACTGGGCGTCGCCCAGGTGACCATCAACCCGGCCGACACACAGGTCGGTTCGGCCGGTTCGACCTCCGCGTCCCGGCAGACGTACGTCACGGGCGGCGCGGTGAGGAACAGCTGCGAACTGGTCCGGGAGAAGGTGCTGGAGCTGGGCCGCCGCAAGTTCGGCACCTACCATCCGGCCTGGGCCACGGCCGAGTTGGTGCTGGAGGGCGGCAAGGTCGTCACCGACGGCGGTGAGGCGCTGGCCGATCTGGCGGACGTCCTCGGTGACGAGGCCGTCGAGGTCGAGGCGGAGTGGCGGCACCGGCCGACCGAACCGTTCGATCTGCGGACCGGGCAGGGCTTCGGACATGTCCAGTACTCCTTCGCCGCGCACCGGGCGGTCGTCGAGGTCGACACCGAGCTGGGCATGGTCAAGGTCGTCGAACTGGCCTGCGCGCAGGATGTCGGCAAGGCGCTCAACCCGCTGTCCGTGGTGGGCCAGATCCAGGGCGGTACGACCCAGGGGCTGGGCATCGCGGTCATGGAGGAGATCGTCGTCGACCCGAAGACCGCGAAGGTGCGCAATCCGTCCTTCACGGACTACCTCATCCCCACGATCCTCGACACGCCGACCATCCCCGTCGACGTGCTCGAACTCGCCGACGATCACGCGCCGTACGGGTTGCGTGGGGTCGGTGAGGCGCCGACCCTGTCGTCGACTCCGGCCGTCCTCGCGGCGATTCGCTCCGCGACGGGGTTGGAACTGAACCGGACGCCGGTGCGGCCGGAGCATTTGACCGGTACGGCTTAGGGGGCGCCGGGCGCCTGTGAACTCGGGGGTGCGGGTTCGTCGGCGACCGCGGGCCCGGTGGGGGCTGGCCGCGCAGTTCCCCGCGCCCCTGAAGAGCCGGGGCTGCGCCCCGTGCTCTTCGGCCCGAAAAAGCCGGGCGCAGCCCGCTTTTTCAGGGGCGCGGGGAACTGCGCGAGAAGCCCCCACCGGACCCGTACCCGACAACGCACCCCACCCCGCAGGTACCGTCCGCGCAACCGTTGTTCTAGGAGACCGAGAGAGATGCTGGACATCGCCGAAGAACTGCACCGGTGGGTCGAGCGGGGGCGTGACTTCGCCGTGGCCACCGTCGTGGCCGTGAGCGGCAGCGCGCCCCGCCGGCCGGGCGCCGCCCTCGCGGTGGACGCCGACGGCACGGCGATCGGCTCGGTCTCCGGCGGCTGCGTGGAGGGGGCCGTCTACGACCTGTGCCAACAGGCGCTCGCGGACGGCGAGCCGGTCCTCGAACGCTTCGGCTACAGCGACGAGGACGCCTTCGCGGTCGGCCTGACCTGCGGCGGCGTCATCGACATCCTCGTCACCCCGGTGCGGACCGGCGACCCCGTCCGCCCGGTGGTCGCCGCCGCGCTCTCCGCCGCGGCGGGCAGGGAGGCGGCGGCCCTGGCCCGGATCGTCTCCGGCCCGGCGGAGCTGCGGGGCCGCGCCCTGCTGGTCCGCCCGGACGGCTCGTACGACGGCGGCTACGGAGCCCACCCCGAACTGGACCGTACGGTCGCCGCCGAGGCCCGCGCCCTCCTTGACGTCGGCCGCACCGGCACCCTGGAGATCGGCGAGCAGGGCTCCCGCTGCGGAGCGTCGCTCACGGTTCTGGTCGAGTCGTCCGTGCCGCCGCCCCGGATGATCGTCTTCGGCGCGATCGACTTCGCTACGGCGCTGGTCCGGGTCGGCAAGTTCCTCGGCCACCATGTCACCGTCTGCGACGCCCGCCCCGTCTTCGCCACCCGCGCCCGCTTCCCGGAGGCCGACGAGATCGTCGTCGAGTGGCCGCACAAGTACCTGGAGCGGACCGCCGTGGACGCCCGCACGGTCCTCTGTGTCCTCACCCACGACGCCAAGTTCGACGTACCGCTGCTGCGGCTCGCCCTACGGCTCCCCGTCGCCTACGTCGGCGCGATGGGCTCCCGCCGCACCCACCTCGACCGCAACGAACGCCTCCGCGAAGTCGGCGTCACGGAACTGGAGTTGGCCCGTCTCCGGTCACCCATCGGCCTCGACCTCGGGGCCCGCACACCGGAGGAGACCGCCCTCTCCATCGCCGCCGAGATCGTCGCCGACCGGCGCGGCGGCACCGGCGTCTCCCTGACAGGCGCCCACACCCCCATCCATCACGACACCACCCCCGACCTCCGCCGACTCCCCACCCTCCGCGTCTCCTGACCCCGAACCCGCCCCGCCGACTTGACCACCGGCCCACCAGGCCCGACCGTTGCGATACGACAACAGCAGTACGGGGGCGAAGAGTTGAGCACGGGGAGCAGCGGGGAGCGCCCGGACGACCAGGGCGTGGGCGAAGACGTGCACCGGGACCCGAGCGGCGACACCAGCGAGGCCACAGGACGCCGGGGCGGCGATACGGCCCCGGAAACGACCCGAGCGGCCCAGAGCGCCGACGCGTCCGCCGGGGCGACAGCGGCCGACGGCAGTGGGCCGGGCGGCGGCACCACGGCTGGTGGGGCCGCGAGTTCGGCCGACGGCGCCGCGGGCGCGGGCGGCGGTGTTCCGGACTCCGGCGAGCGGGACGACAACGGCTCGGTGGGGGAGGGGAGTTCGGACCACGGCCGCGCGGGCTCGGGCGGTTCCGGCGGGAGCGCGCACGACGGTCAGGCGGGTTCCGGCGGAGGCCCCGGTGGAGGCCCCGGCGGAGGCGACGCGGCGCCGAACGGTGGCGGTGCGGACGCCGGTACGGACGCCGGTGCGGGCGACGGTGCGGACGCCGACTCCCCATCCCCATCCCCATCCCCATCCCCACACCCATCCCCACTCCCACCCCCATCCCGCTCCGGCTCCGGCTCCGAAGCGCGGGCCGGTGCTGATACCGGGGCCGGGGCCGGGGCCGAGGTCGAGGCCGGGGCCGGGGCCGAGGCCGGTTCGGAGGTCGGCGGGTCGCCTGATCGGCGGCGGTTGTCGACGACCTCGACGACCCTGCTCGGGCTCTTCCTCCTCGCCGACGTCGTCTTCGTCTGCGGGGCCCTCGTGACGCTCTGGCCGACGGTGCTGGCGACGGTCGAGCCCGGGGCGGAGCCCACGGCGACCGCGCGGTGGGCGCCGTTCGGCCTCGGGGACTGGTCCCTGACCGCCGACACCGCGATGCTGCTGGCCGTGGTCGTGTGCAGCGCGCTCGGCAGCTTCGTGCACGCGGCCACCTCCTTCGCGACCTACGTCGGCAACCGGCGGCTCTACGCGAGCTGGCTGTGGTGGTACCTCCTGCGCGCCGGGATCGGTGTGGCTCTGTCTCTCCTCGTGTACTTCCTGCTGCGCGGCGGCCTGTTCGCGGGCAGCTCCGGCGCGGGCGCGACCAACCCGTACGGCTTCTCCGGCATCGCCGGGCTCTGCGGACTCTTCTCCAAGCAGGCCACCGACAAGCTCCGCGAGATCTGCGACACCCTGCTCAGTACCACGGGCGACGGCGACCGCGACCGCCGTGACGGCCTGGCCGCCGCCCGCAGAGGGGACCCGGGAGCGTCCTGACCGCGCCCCCGGCCTCACCGCTCCCCACCACGCTCCCGGCGCTTCACCCCGGCTTGCGCGCCAGCACGTACGCCTGCGGGGTGTTCGCCGTGGTGCCGGGCCCGTCGGCCTCCCGCACCAGCCGCGCCGACTCGACGAACCCGGCGTCCCCCAGCAGCCCGGCGATCCGCTCCGGCGGGAAGCGGTGGACGTCGAGGTCGAGGGGATGACCGTACGCGTGGGACAGATGGACGGACTCGTCGCCGACCTTGTAGGCGAGCGCCAGGAGGCCGCCGGGGGCGAGGATCCGGTGGAACTCGGCGAACAGCGGCGGGAGTTCGGCCGGTGGGGTGTGGACCGTGGAGTACCAGGCGAGCGCGCCCGCCAGGGAGCCGTCCTCGAAGTCGAGCGCGGTCATCGTGCCCACGTCGAACCGGAGCCGCGGGTGCGCCCAGCGGGCCACGGCGATCATCTCGGGCGACAGGTCGACACCGCAGATGTCGAGCCCCAGTGAGGCCAGATGCCCGGTGACCCGCCCCGGACCGCACCCCAGATCCGCGACGCGCCCGCCCCCGGCGGCCAGCACCCGTTCGGCGAAGACCCCCAGCATGGCCCGCTCGAAGGGGCTGTTCGCCAACTCGTCCTTCAGCAGCGCCGCGTAGTCGGCGGCGACGGTGTCATAGGACTCCCGGGTGGTGCGCAGGTGGTGAGTGGTCATGGTCCGGGACGGTAGTCGGTGGTTCTGACAACGACCTCGAACACCGGCCGGGGGAGGCCTTGTTGGCGTCCATCGGCCGGGGGGAGCTCCTGTCGGCGTCAGCCCGCTCCCTCGTCGTCGCCCGCCAGCAGCGCGTCCATCGCCCGCCCGAACATCCGCCGCGCCAGCCGGCCCAGCGGACGGTCGAACAGCCTCGGCAGCCACCGCACCCGCAGATCCTCCCGCCACACCGCGCGGGACGCGCCGTCGCCGTACGGACGGACCTCGATCTCGGCCCACCCGGTGACGAACCGACCGTGTTTGACGAGACGGCACTTCCCGGGCGCGGCGCCCTCCGGCGGCTGCCACACCGTGACCTCCATCGGGTCGTCGAAGGCGAGCGGGCCGACCCCGCTGCGGGCCACGAACACCGTGCCCTCGCCGGTCGGTGACGGGGTGCGCACGGTGACGCGGGTCAGCGGGACGACATCGGCGTGCCGGGGCCAGTCGGTGAGGCGCTGCCAGGCGCGGTCGGCCGGGAGCCGCGAGAGCCGTTCGAGGCGGAAGAGAACCACGGGGTGATCGTAAGTGAACAATTGCGGACGGGGCGGGCGCCCCGGACCGTCACGCGCCTACCATGCGTGCCAGGGGGCGGGCCGACCGGCCGTCCCACCGGGGAGCACCGGAAGCCCGGGAAGCACCGGAAACACGGGGGAGTTGGTCCGGCATGCCGCTGAAGAGCTACGGCGTACTGATCACACGCGCGGTCGACACCCGCCGGGAGGGCGCCGACGGCACACCGCACCACCAGATCCATCTGACGGACGATCAGGGCACGCACTACCGCGCCTCGGTGAACGTGAAGTCGCAGGAGAAGCCGTCCGAGCTGCTGTATCTCGTCGAGGAGGACTTCCGGCACCCGGTCACCGACCGGCTCACGGGCCTCGCGAGCGGCTGGAACACGCTGCCGTCCGGGCCGGGCGGCCCCAACCTCGACTTCGTCCGCGGGAATCTCTTCGATCCGTCGCGGATGCGGTCCCTGCCACCGCATCTGGAAGGCCCGGACAACGACCTCGCCGACGTCCTCGACCACTACGTCCGCCGCGCGGTCGCCGATCCCACCGCCCGGTTGTACGTCTTCGGCGAGCGCTGGGGACCCGAATCGGGCGTCAAGGACAAGGTCTTCGGCTTCCTGCCGGGGAACGGCGTCCACGACATCCACATGAACCAGGGCAACAGCACCCGGTTCCGCAAGGACGACGGGGTCTGGCAGGACGGCGGACTGCTCATCCACTTCCCCCAGCAGTCCCGCTGGGTGGCCGTCTTCCTCGCCTTCCAGAGCCAGAAGTGGACCACGGACGACGCCACGGGCCACGCCCTCCCCGGCGCCGACCCCCGGCCCGAACCGGGCGGCCGGGCGGTCCGGATCGTCGCGGCCCTGGTCAACCCCCGGGGCCCCGCCCCCGAGGCCGAGACCGTCACCCTCCTCAACGCCTCACCCGACGCCGTCGACCTCACCGGCTGGCGCGTCGTCGACCGCCTCGGCCACGGCGGCACCGTCCCGCCGGGCGCCCTAGCCCCCGGCGCCACCCTCCTCGTCCCCGTCACCGACGGCGCCCAACTCGCCAACCACGGCGGCGAGATCACCCTCCTCGACGCGACCGGCACCAAGGCGCACGGAGTGGCGTACACCGCCGAACAGGCGGGCCGGGAAGGCTGGACCGTGGTGTTCTGACCGTGCCGGACGGTCCCCTCGCGGGGCCCCTACCGCCCTACCGCGCCGTACGGCACCATGAGCGCGACCGCACGCCCGCCCCTGGCCGGAAGGTGCTCCCGTGGACTCTGAACTGCACGGCAGGCTCGACGAGTTGCAGCGGGATCCGTATCCGCACTACGCGCGCGCCAGGGCGGCGGACGGACTGACGTACGTGCCCGAGCTGGACTCCTGGCTGGTGGCGCGGGACGCCGACGTACGGGAGGTGCTGCGACGGCCGGAGGACTTCTCCTCCGCCAACGCGCTCCGCCCGGACGTGATGCCCGCGCCCGCCGCGCTGGCCGTGCTCGGCGGCGGCTTCGGCGGCCGTCCCGTCGTCGTCACCTCCGACGGCACCCTGCACCAGGAGCTGCGCGCACCGATCGTGCGCGGGCTGTCGCCCGCCAGGGTCGCCGCCGTCCTGCCGTACGCCGCCGAACGGGCCGCCGCCCTGGCCGACGACTTCATCAAGAACGCCGAGGACGCTCAGGAGACGCACGACGGGCAGGGCGGGGGCGGTTCCTAACGTCCCCGCTCCCGAAAGGCCCCTGCTGGGGCGGCCGTCACTCCAGCCACGTCCCGTCGCGCATGATGACTCTGCCGCGCAGTTCGTGCTCGCCGCGCCACGCGCGCACCGTCCTCGGGACCACGCGGACGTACAGGAAGGAGCCCGCCTCCCCGCGCGGGTCCCACCCGAATTTGCCGGTGAACGCGTCCGCCGCGCCTTCGGGCACCTCCCGGTCCGGGAAGCACTCCGCCTCACCCTGGAGGAGCGCCACGTCGAAGGTGTGCGGCAGCGCCAGGCGCACGCGCGGCTCCGCGCGGACGTTCCGGGCGGTCGCGGACGCGGCGTTGGTGCACATCCACACCGCTCGCCCGTCCCACAGGAACCACAACGGCACCTGGTGCGGCCCGTGTTCGGGGTGAGCCGTCGACACCCACACATCCCGTTCGGCGGCGAGCCGCGCCAGCGTGTCGTGCTTCCGCTCCGCCGTCCGGCGGCGGACGGTTCCCGTGGTCTCCATGACCCGACCCTAACCAGCGGGCGCACCGCACACCTGAGGCGAAGGACCTACTTCCGATGGCCCAGGAACCCTCGTCCTCAGAACGCGTACGGTCCGAAGCGGCCCCAGGCCACCGCGGCGGCCAGGATCAGGAGGACCAGACCGGGGGCGGTTTCCTTGGTCTCGCCGCGGCGGAGGTGGAAGACGACCGCGCCGAGCATCGTGACGGCGAGGCCGGTCGCCGCGAGGGGGACGAGGACCGTGGCGATGTCGAGGACGGCCGGGAGGATCAGGCCGATGCCGCCCAGCGCCTCCAGCGCGCCGATGGTCTTCACCATGCCCGGGGAGAACGCCTCGACCCAGGTCATGCCCGAGGCGGCCAGCTTCTCCTTGGACTGGAGGGTCTTCATCAGGCCGGCGGCGAGGAAGGCCGCCGCGAGGAGGCTCGCGATGATCCAGAGGGTGACGTTCATGGCAGACTCTTCCGGTTTATGAGTTGAATATTCAAGAGAGGGGAGGGGATCAACGTAGGGGCGGTTGACTTGAAGAGTCAAGTCATTCGGCGCTTGATCACTTGAAGCGGCACGTAGAGTGGGCGCCATGGAGACACCGCAGCAGTCGCGTTGGCTGACCGACGAGGAGATGGAGACCTGGCACGCGCTGGCGGGCGTGATGGTCAGACTGCCGAGCGCGCTGGACGCGCAGCTGCAGCGGGACTCGGGCGTCAGCCACGTCGAGTACCTGGTGATGGCCATGCTGTCCCAGACCGGGGAACGCACCCTGCGGATGAGCGACCTCGCCGGATACGCCGGCTCGTCGCTGTCCCGGCTGTCCCACCTGGTGAAGCGGCTGGAGAAGAGCGAGTGGGTGCGCCGCGAGCCGGACCCCTCCGACGGCCGCTACACCCTGGCCGTCCTCACGGACGCCGGATACGCCAAGGTCGTCGCGAGCGCGCCCGGCCACGCCGACGCCGTACGGCGGTATGTGTTCGACGCGCTGAGCAAGACCCAGCAGCGCCAGCTGCGCGAGATCGGGCGGCGCATCTGGCAGTCCGTCGCCCCGGACGACCACTGCCTGCTGCCGCCGAACTGACCCTCGGCGCACGGCCGGTGGACGTCACTCGCGGACGACGTCAGTTGCGGACGAGGAGCTGGAAGTCGAAGGAGTAGCGCGAGGCCCGGTAGATATGGGTGCCGTACTCGACCGCGCGGCCGGTGTCGTCGTACGCCGTGCGCTGCATGGTGAGGAGCGCCGCGCCCTGCGGTTCGCCGAGGCGCTCGGCCTCGTCCGGGGTGGCGACGCGGGCGCCGACGCTCTGGTGGGCGCTGTGCAGGGTGATGCCGGCGTTGCGCATCATCCGGTACAGGCCCGTCGACTCCAGCCGCTCGGTGTCCAGGTCCAGCAGCCCGGCCGGGACGAAGTTGGACAGGAACGCCACCGGCTGGCCGTGGGTCAGCCGCAGCCGTTCGAAGAGGTGCACGTCGGAGCCCTCGGCGATGCCGAGGGCCGCCGCGACCTCGGCGGTGGCCTGCCGGACCTCGCGTCGCAGCACCTTGGTCGTGGGATGCTGCCCGGCCGCCTCCAGGTCGTCGTACAGGCTGCTCAGCTCCAGCGGCCGTTTGACCTGACTGTGCACCACCTGCGTGCCGACGCCCCGGCGGCGTACCAGCAGGCCCTTGTCGACGAGCGACTGGATGGCCTGCCGCACGGTCGGCCGGGACAGGCCCAGACGGCCGGCCAGCTCGATCTCGTTGCCCAGGAGGCTGCCCGGTCCGAGCGCGCCGTGCTCGATCGCCGACTCCAGCTGCCGGGCCAGCTGGTAGTACAGCGGCACCGGGCTGCTCCGGTCGACGCTGAGGTCGAGACTCCCTGTACTCCCCGTAGTCGCGCTGGTCACGCCCATGAGGGTATCCGTCCGTCCGGATGACAGGAACCCCTGTCATCGCATTGTCCTTACATGATCGTGTCCTGATCGAGTCGTGATCAGGGGTTCGGCCGGAGGCACCGCCCCGGCCGAACGGCCCCCGGTCAGAGGTGGCGGCGCTGGTTCGCCACCTCGCGGTCGTACGTCACCCGCGCCTCGACGGCCGCCGGACGGGAGGCGGTCCGCGCGACCGGCACGTCCCACCAGGCCTCCGCCGGGGGAGCGGTGGGCGTCGGGTCCGTCTCGACATACACACAGGTGGGCCGGTCCGAGGCACGTGCCGTGGCCAGTGCCTCCCGCAGCTCCTTCACGGTCCTGGCGCGGATGACGTCCATGCCGAGACTGGCCGCGTTGGCGGCGAGGTCCACCGGCAGCGGGGCGCCGGAGAAGGTGCCGTCGGCGGTGCGATAGCGGTAGGCGGTGCCGAAACGCTCGCCGCCGACCGCCTCGGAGAGGCCGCCGATGGAGGCGTAGCCGTGGTTCTGGATGAGGATCAGATTGACCGGAAGCCCCTCCTGGACGGCCGTCACGATCTCCGTCGGCATCATCAGATAGGTGCCGTCCCCGACCAGCGACCAGACGGCCGTGCCGGGCGCCGCCTGCTGGACACCGATCCCGGCGGGGATCTCGTAGCCCATGCAGGAGTAGCCGTACTCCAGGTGGTACTGGCGGGGGCCGCGGGCCCGCCACAGCTTGTGCAGGTCGCCGGGGAGCGAACCGGCCGCGTTGATGACCACGTCCTCGTCGCCGACGATCGCGTCCAGGGCGCCGAGCAACTGGGTCTGGGTCGGTACGGCGTGCTCGTCGGCGGCGGTGTAGGCGGCCTCCACGACCCGCTCCCAACGCTCCTTGCCCGCCCGGTACTCCGCCTCGTACGCCCCGTCCACCCGGTGACCGGCGAGCGCGTCCGTGAGCGCCTCCAGTCCCGTCCGCGCGTCGCAGACCACCGTCCGGGCGGCCAGCTTGTGGGCGTCGAAGGCGGCGATGTTGAGGTTGACGAAACGGACGTCCGGGCTCTGGAAGAGGGTGTTCGAGGCGGTGGTGAAGTCCGTGTAGCGGGTGCCGACGCCGACGATCAGATCGGCGCCGCGGGCGATGTCGTCGCAGACGGCCGTGCCGGTGTGGCCGATGCCGCCGAGGTCGCCCGGGTGGTCGTACCGCAGCGACCCCTTGCCGGCCTGCGTGGACGCCACCGGGATGCCGGTGGCGTCGACCAGCGCCTTCAGCGCGGCCTCGGCCTCGCTGTGGTGGACGCCGCCGCCCGCGACGATCAGGGGCCGACGCGCGGCGCGGATCGCCCGGACCGCCTCCGCCAGCTCGACCGGGTCGGGCGCGGGACGCCGTACGCGCCAGACGCGGTCGGCGAAGAACTCCTCCGGCCAGTCGTACGCCTCCGCCTGGACGTCCTGCGGCAGGGCGAGGGTGACGGCGCCGGTGTCGGCCGGGTCGGCGAGGACCCGCATGGCGTTCAGGGCGGCCGGGATCAGCGCCTCGGGGCGGGTGATCCGGTCGAACCAGCGGGAGACCGGACGCAGGGTGTCGTTGACGGAGACGTCGGCCTCGGTGGGGTGCTCCAGCTGCTGGAGCAGCGGGTCGGCGGCGCGGGTCGCGAAGTAGTCGCCGGGCAGGAGGAGTACGGGCAGGCGGTTGACGGTGGCCAGGGCGGCGCCGGTGACCAGGTTGGTGGCGCCGGGGCCGATGGAGGTGGTGACGGCCTGCGCGGAGAGCCGGTTCAGCTGGCGGGCGTAGCCGACGGCGGCGTGCACCATGGACTGCTCGTTGCGGCCCTGGTGGAACGGCATCGTCTCCTCCCCGGCCTCCAGGAGCGCCTGGCCCAGCCCCGCGACATTGCCGTGGCCGAAGATGCCCCACGTCCCGGCGATCAGCCGGTGGCGCACACCGTCGCGCTCGGTGTACTGCGCGGACAGGAACCGCACCAGCGCCTGGGCGACGGTCAGACGGCGGGTGGGGGACTGGGACATCGGGACCTCACGGGTTGGGTGGTGGTGGGATTTCGTACGGGTGGACCAGGGGTGGGTTGGGTGGGGGTGTGTGGTCGGGTGCGGGTGGGTGGGGCTTCTCGCGCGGTTCCCCGCGCCCCTTAAAAGGGCCTGCGGCCCTTTCGGGCCGAAAAAGCGAGGGGGCGCAGCCCCGCTTCTTCAGGGGCGCGGAGAACCGCGCGACCAGCCCCCACTCACCCGCACCCGACCACACACCCCTACCTCACCCACCACCCGACAACTCCTCGACCTCCCCCTCCGTCGGCATCGCCGACGAGCACGCCAACCGGGACGCGACGATCGCGCCCGCCACGTTCGCGTGGCGCATGATCCGCTCCAGGTCCCACCCCCGCAGCAGCCCATGACACAGGGCCCCCCGAACGCGTCCCCCGCCCCGAGCTCGTTGACGACCTCCACCGGCACCGGCGGCACCTCCACCCCGGCCTCCGGCAGCGCCTCCGCGCACGCCCGCGGCTCCCGGAACCCCGTGGCCACCTCGCACTCGTCGAGATTGCCGACGGCCACGGTCGCGTGCCGCAGGGCCTCGGCGTAGTACGGGCGGGCGGCCTCGGGGTCCTCCCAAGCCGTGTCGCTCCACAGCGCGGGCCGCCGGTCGAGGTCGAAGACGGTGGTGCCGGACCGCCCGCGCGCCTTGAGCGCGGCGAGCGTGGCCGAGCGGCTGGGCTCCTCGCTCAGACCGGTGCCGGTGATCCAGAAGATACGGGCCGCGCGGATGGCGAAGCAGCCCAGCTCCTCGGTCCGGATCTCCAGGCCGGTGGCCTTGGGGCGGTGGTAGAAGTACAGCGGGAAGTCGTCCGGCGGGAAGATCTCGCAGAACGTGACCGGCGTCGGGTGGTCCGCCACGGGCGTGACGAACCGGTCGTCGACGCCGAACTCCTTGAGTGCCTGGTGCGGGAACGTGCCGAAGGGGTCGTCGCCGGTCCGTGTGATCACGGCGGTGGTGTTGCCGAGCCGGGCGGCGGCCACCGCGACGTTCGCGGCCGATCCGCCGAGGAACTTTCCGAAGGACTCGACGCGCGCGAGCGGGACGCCGATCTGCAACGGATAGAGATCGATTCCGATACGGCCCATCGTGATCGGATCGAAGGATTCGGCGGACTCGGGCATACGCGTCGCTCCTCGGGCGGGGGGATGCGGGCCACCGGAGGGCCGCGGCGCGCGGGGATGCGAGCGGTCGGGTCCGGATGTATCCCAGGTGTAGGACCCGAAGCGACTCTCTGTCAAGAGTTTGTACTGACATCCTGACCTGCTCGTGAAATGATGTCTTAACAAAGTCTTGACAGGGGGGTCCGCCAGGGGTTTGTATCCCGTCCCAACGAAACAGCGCAGTCGGCCTACCGGCACAATGATCCGGACTTTCGAAGTCCGGGCCCGCGCGGGCACTCCGCCCGACGCTGTCCCGTTCCCTTTCCCCCGTCGCACAGTGAGGTGCTTGGAAAGATGGACCGCACGTTTTACCCCCGCTCGCGCAGAGTGGCCCCCTTCTTCGCCATGGCCGCCGTATCGGCGCTGCTGATAGCCGGCTGTTCCAGCGGTTCCGGTGGCAAGGAATCCGAGGAAGGCGGCGCGGACTCGTCCGCCGGCAAGGCCGACACCGCCCGGATGAAGGTCGCGCTGGTCACCCACCAGGCCCCCGGCGACACCTTCTGGGACATCGTCCGCAAGGGTGCCCAGGCCGCGGCGGACAAGGACAACATCGAGCTCATCTACTCGGCGGACCCGAACGCCGGAACCCAGGCCAACCTGGTGCAGAACGCGATCGACCAGAAGGTCGACGGCATCGCCATCACCCTCGCCAAGCCCGACGCCATGAAGGACGTCGTGGCCAAGGCGACGAAGGCGGGCATCCCCGTCGTCGGCCTCAACTCCGGTCTGAGCGACTGGCAGAGCCTCGGTCTGATGTCCTTCTTCGGACAGGACGAGAGCGTGGCGGGCGAGGCGTTCGGCAAGCGGCTCAACGACGTCGGCGCCAAGAAGGCCGTCTGTGTCGTGCAGGAGCAGGGCAACGTCGGCCTGGAGCAGCGCTGCGCCGGTGTGGAGAAGACCTTCGAGGGCGACACCGAGATCCTCAACGTCACGGGCACCGACATGCCGTCCGTGAAGTCGACGATCACCGCCAAGCTCAAGCAGGACACCGCCATCGACTACGTCGTCGCCCTCGGCGCTCCCTACGCCCTGACCGCGGTCCAGTCGGTCGCGGACGCGGGCAGCAAGGCGAAGGTCGCCACCTTCGACCTGAACAAGGAGCTGACCGACTCGATCAAGAGCGGTGACATCGAGTTCGCCGTCGACCAGCAGCCGTACCTCCAGGGCTACTTGGCCGTGGACTCGCTGTGGCTCTACAAGAACAACGGCAACTACAGCGGCGGCGGTGAGGAAGCGGTGCTGACCGGCCCCGCGTTCGTCGACGCGAAGAACGTCGACGCGATCGCCAAGTTCGCCGCGAAGGGCACCCGGTGATCTGAATGTCCCAAGCAACGGCACCGGCGGCGAGTTCCTCGCCGCCGGCTCCGCCGGCCGGCACGCAGAAGGACGGGCGCACGGTACAGCGCTCGCTCGGGCGCAGGCTGCTCGCGCGTCCCGAGGTCGGGGCGTTGATCGCCGCGATCGGCGTGTACGCCTTCTTCTTCTCGGTGGCCCCGTCGTTCCGTGAGGCCGGCTCGCTGGCGACCGTGCTCTACCAGGCCTCCGTCATGGGCATCATGGCGATCCCGGTGGCCCTGCTGATGATCGGCGGGGAGTTCGACCTGTCCGCCGGTGTCGCGGTCACCACCTCCGCCCTGACCGCCGCGATCCTCAGCTTCCAGCTGACGGTGAACGTGTGGACCGGCGTCCTCGTCGCGCTGATCGTCTCGCTGGCGGTGGGCGCGTTCAACGGCTGGCTGCTGATCAGGACCGGTCTCCCCAGCTTCCTCGTCACCCTGGGCTCGTTCCTGATCCTCCAGGGCTCCAACCTCGCCGTCACCAAGATCTTCACCGGCAACGTCGCCAGCGACTCCATCAGCGACATGGACGGCTTCGACCAGGCCAAGAGCGTCTTCGCCTCCGAGATCGGCATCGGCGGGGTCGATGTCAAGATCACGGTCTTCTACTGGCTCGCGTTCGCGGCGATCGCGACCTGGCTGCTGCTGCGCACCAAGTTCGGCAACTGGATCTTCGCGGTCGGCGGCAACAAGGACAGCGCGCGGGCCGTCGGCGTGCCCGTGAACTTCACCAAGGTCGCCCTGTTCATGGGGGTCGGCGTGGGCGCCTGGTTCGTCGGTATGCATCTGCTGTTCTCGTTCAACACGGTGCAGTCCGGTGAGGGTGTCGGCAACGAGTTCCTGTACATCATCGCCGCGGTGATCGGCGGCTGTCTGCTGACCGGCGGCTACGGCTCGGCCGTCGGCCCGGTCATCGGCGCCTTCATCTTCGGCATGGTCTCCCAGGGCATCGTCTACGCCAACTGGAACCCCGACTGGTTCAAGGCCTTCCTCGGCGTGATGCTCCTGATCGCCGCCCTCGTCAACTTGTGGGTCCGCAGCCAGGCGACCCGGAGGTGAACCACCCCATGACCAACACCAACGGATCAGCGGCCGATGGTGCGTCCGCGCAGGACGGCACCGGCGAGGACGCCGTCCGGGACGCGGCGGCGCCCGTCCAGGACAAGCCGATCGTCGAACTGCGCGACGCGGGCAAGGCGTACGGCAACATCCGCGCCCTGCACGGCGTGAACCTGAGCGTCCATCCCGGCCGGGTCACCTGTGTGCTGGGTGACAACGGCGCCGGCAAGTCCACCCTCATCAAGATCATCTCGGGTCTGCACCAGCACACCGAGGGCGAGTTCGTCATCGACGGCGAGCCGGTGCGGTTCTCGACCCCCCGTGAGGCGCTGGACGCGGGGATCGCCACGGTCTACCAGGACCTGGCGACCGTTCCCCTGATGCCCGTGTGGCGGAACTTCTTCCTCGGCTCGGAGATGACCAAGGGCCCCTGGCCGGTGCGGCGTCTCGACATCGAGCGGATGAAGAAGACGGCCGACGAGGAACTGCGGAACATGGGCATCGTCCTGGACGACCTGGACCAGCCCATCGGCACGCTCTCCGGCGGCCAGCGCCAGTGCGTCGCCATCGCCCGCGCCGTCTACTTCGGCGCCCGCGTCCTCATCCTCGACGAACCCACCGCCGCCCTCGGCGTCAAGCAGTCCGGCGTGGTCCTGAAGTACATCGCCGCCGCCCGCGAACGCGGCCTCGGCGTCATCTTCATCACCCACAACCCCCACCACGCCTACATGGTCGGCGACCACTTCAGCGTCCTGCGCCTGGGCACCATGGAACTCTCCGCCGCCCGCGACCAGGTCACCCTCGAAGAACTCACCAACCACATGGCCGGCGGCACCGAACTCGCCGCCCTCAAACACGAGCTGGCCCAGGTCCGAGGCGTCGACGTCGAAGAACTCCCGGAAGAGGGAGACCTCACCGCACCCGTGGTCTCCGCCAAGGACGGCGCCGCGTAACACCTCCGGCTGCTGCTCCCCGTGAGCGGCCACGCCGACGACGACGGCCGCGGTCGTCAGGACGACTTTCCTGCCACGACGTCCCCTCCGGGATCCCCCGGAAGGGCCGTCCAGGACAGGCGTCCTGACGACCGCGGCCGTTCGTCGTGCGACGACGTCGTCGTTCCGCCGGTACGCCGTTCCGCGTGCCGCCCATGTCTCATCCTGCCGGTGCGTCAGTCCGGCTTCGGAGCCGGCTCGGGGCGGTGCACGCCGCGCGGGCGGTATCCGAGGCTGTCGGACCGGCCCACCAGGTCCGCCAGGAGCCAGATGATGGCGAGCCACATCTCCGTTCCCTGGAGGCCCGGTTCCGGGCCCGGCCCGGTGCTGTCCGGGCTGAAGGCGAAGCCCTGACCGTCGTGCCAGCGCCGCAGCGCGGCGCTCAGCCGCCCCTCGGCCCAGGACCGGATCTCCGCCGAGCGGTAGCCGCCGTCCCCGGTGGCGCTCGACCGCCGTGTGCACAGCCACAGCGGGTGGGCGACGTCCAGGACGTCGCAGGCGTTCTCGCGGCCCGCGCCGAAGTAACGGGTGTCGCGGGCGTGGTCCAGGACCGTGTCCACGACCCGCTCCGGGTGCGGCACGGGCACCCCGAACTGGGCGAAGGAGCCCCGGGTGAGCCGGTAGTAGCCGTTCACCACCTGGAGCCGCCCGGTGACGGTCGACGGGGTCCCCCACATGCCGGTCCAGGGGTCGGCCCGGGTGAGGAGCCAGCCGAAGAGGGCTTCGAGGGTGCCGGAGGTGAGGGCGGTCGAGGCGGTGGGAGCCGTCGCGGCGGGGTGCCGTAGGTTCCAATGGGCCGCGGTGGCCCAGGAGTCGATCCAGGCCCCGGCGCTCCACGCACCCTCCCGCCAGGGCAACTCCTCCAGACGCGCGACGAGTTGACCGGCCGTCATGTCCCGTACCCCGGCGATCGGTTGACGGAAGGACGCGCCCAGGAGTTCCAGCGCGTAGCCCACCGACAGGACGTGGTACAGGGCCGGGCCCTCGCCGAGGAAGCCGTCGGCGTCCATGGGCGGTGGCCGCTCCCCGAGTTCGGGTACCAGGCCGGTCTCCCGGTCCTGGAGGGAGGCCAGGCGCTCGATGTGTTCCGCCGCGTCCAGCTGGTCGGGGGCGGACGACAGCAGCAGGTCGGCGATCTCCACGGCGTCGCAGTGGGCCCGGACCGTGGGGGCGGTGCCGGGGCGGTCGGCGTAGTGGGTGCCGTCCCAGGAGCGGGCGAGGATGTCGGCGGCCTGGGCGCGGGCGGTGTCGGCGAACCGGGTCAGAGGGTCACGGGAGCGGCCACCGCCAGCGCTACCGGCACCGGCACGTCCATCTCGTGCCCCCTCCCCGCCCGCCGTCTCGCGCCGGTCCCGAATCCGTCGCGCCGGGTTCCCCGCCGCCACCGTCCACGCCGGAACGTCCTTCGTCACCACCGCCCCCGCGCCGATCACACAGTGGTCGCCGATCGTGACGCCGTCGACGACGACCACATGGGAGCCGATCCAGACGTCGTCGCCGACGGTGATGCCCCGGCTGGTCTGGGGCTGGCGGAACACCGGCAGGTCGGGCGCGGTGGAGTGGTTGAAACCGAGGAGCGAGGTGTGGGCGCCTACGCGTACGCCGGTGCCCAGGGACACGGTGCCGCGAACCGCGGTGAACGGGTTCAGGGTGCAGTCCGTGCCGGTGGTCAGGGTGCCGGTGACATAGGCGTGGGCGGCGATGTACGAGTCGTCGCCGAGCCGGAGGACATCGGTGTGGACCGCCGCCGACTCGGCCACATAACAGCGTTCGCCCACCTCGCCGTCCCCGTCGAGCGACCGCTGCCGCTCCCGCTGCGCGGTCCGTTGCTCCCGCGTCGCCTCCTTCTCGAACAGCCAAGGGCAGTGGTCGAAACGGCTCAGGGACGGCTGCTGTCGATGATCCATGAGGCGCACGCTAGGCGGCGCGCGCCCCGTGAGGAAGAGGCCCTACGCGCGAGGCGGGACGGGGACGGGCGGGACGGGGACGGGCGGGACGGGGACGGGCGGACCGGCACTGGCCGGACGGGCGGGGCGGGCTGGGCCGGGCGGGTGACGGAGGGCCGCGACGCGGTGCGTCGCGTCGGCCGACGCACGGCCGTCGTCTCATCCTCTTGTCTCTTTAGAGGCTTGTCGGTATCGCTCCGGGATGGGTCCACGCGCATGGGTTCGAACATCGCTCCGGTCGTCACACCCGTCACCGTTCGGCGGTCCGCCACGCCGGTTCTCGGCCCCGTCGCCGTGGTGGCCGCGGCCTTCACCCTGGCCCAACTCCTCCTCGTACCACCGGGGATGGGCCTCGGCTGGGACGAGACGGTGTACGTCAGCCAGGTCAGCCCGCACGCTCCGGCGGCGTTCTTCAGCGCGCCGCGTGCGCGGGGCGTGCCGCTGCTGGTGGCGCCGGTCGCGGTGTGGTCGTCGTCGACCGTGGTGCTGCGGGTGTATCTGGCGGTGCTGGCGGGCGTGGGGCTGTACCTCGCCCTCCGCGCCTGGCGGGGACTGTTCCCGGTACGGGTGACGGCGCTCGCGGGAGCGCTGTTCGCGTCCCTGTGGGTGACCCTTTTTTACGGACCGCAGGCCATGCCCAACTACTGGGTCGCCGTCGGCGCGCTCGGCTGCGTCGGCTGCTTCCTGCGCGTGCGGAACGACCCCGGGAACCGGGCGGCGGTGTGGGGCGCGGGCGTCGGCACCGCGCTGATGGCGTGGATGCGGCCCACCGACACCGTGTGGGTGACGCTCCCCCTGTTCGTGCTGCTGCTCGGCGTACGGGAGTGGCGGCGGCCCCGGCTCCTGGCGGCGATGGCGGTCGGGGCCGGCACCGGGGCGGGGGCGTGGGTCGTCGAGGCGTACGCCCAGTACGGCGGGCTCGCGCGGCGGCTGGCCGAGGCGTCTCGGGTGCAGGGCGGGCTGGGCTGGAACATCGCCGTCGACGACCAGCTGCGAAGCCTGGTGGGGCGTACGTTGTGCCGTCCGTGCACCGGCGACCTGCCCCATCCGGCGATCCTCGCGTGGTGGTTCGTGCTGCCGGTGCTGGCCGCGATCGGGCTGGCCGTCGCGGTCCGCGCCGGGCGCGCGACGCCCACGGCGGTGCCGCTGCTCTGCGCCACCACGGCCGCCGTCCCGTATCTCTTCCTGATCGGGTACGCCGCTCCGCGCTTCCTGCTGCCCGCGTACGCCCTGCTCGCGATCCCGGTCGCCGACGCGCTGCTGGGCCTCGTGAGAGGACCGGGCGGGGCCTGGCGGCCGGTCCTCGGGGCGGTGGTGGTGCTCGGGGTCGTCGGGCATCTGGCGGCGCAGTACGCGGTGCTGGCCCGCACCGTCGAACGCACCACCGCGTCCCATCGCGACTGGGACCGTGCCGTCGTCGAACTGCGGCGCCTCGGTGTCCGGCCGCCCTGTCTGCTGACCGGTGACTACGCCATCCCCATCGCCTACTACGCGGGCTGCGGCTCCGCCCACACCCGCGGCAACAACGCCAACACCACCCCGGACGGCATCCTGCGCGCCGCCGCCCGCATGCCCGTGGCCGCCCTCGTCGCCCCGGGCGGCGGCCCGCCCGGGTTCGCCCGGTCCTGGCCCGCCCACCGGGCCGCCGGGTTCCGGCTGTACGTGGCGCCGCTGGGGGAGCGGGCGCTTCCAGGGCCCTGACGGGGGCGGGGGATCAGGAGACGTCGGTGACGAAGCCGTCCCTGACCTTGTTGAAGAGGGGACGGTGGCTGTCCCAGTCGAGGTCCGGGGCCGAGAGATAGATGTCGTACTCCCGTTCGCCCTCGCGGCCGTATCCGAGGTCGATGGCGCGGAAGGCGCGGGCGCGGCCCTGGAAGGTGAACTCCCAGACGGCCGCGGGCTGTCCGCGGAAGGTGGTCCGCTGCATCCGCAGCCGCCGGTACGACCCCGGGTAGTTGATCTTCGTGTTGGCCTCGATGTCCTCGAAGTGGGCCATCGGGTGCGAGCCGGCGGGGTCCACGATGCCGATCGTCAGTTCGGCCAGTTTCGTCTCGTCGGTGTAGGTGATCGACTCGGCCGTCCGCTTGCCCGCCGTCCAGCCGTCCGGGACGGGGAAGGAGATGCCGAGGGTCTTGTCCGTGACCAGGTGGAAGCCGTCGGGGACGGGGGAGGGGGAGTACGAAGGGGTGGCGGTGCTCCTACCGCCGGGTGCGGCGGTGTCGCCGACGGGGTTCCCCGTCACATGGAGCGCGGCCCCGGCCGCCAGGGCGGCCACGGTCACCGCGACGGCGGCCGGTACGAGGATCCGGCGCTTCCCGCGCCCCCGAGGGGACGGCAGGCCGCCCTCGGGGCCCGGCCCGCCGCCGGATCCGGCGCCCGCTCCGGCTCCGGCTCCGGCTCCCGCTCCGGCTCCCGCTCCGGCTCCCGCTCCCGCTCCCGCTCCCGCTCCCGCTCCCGTCCGAGTGTCGGTCCCCGGGCCCGTTCGTACTCCTGTCGCCGTTCCCGTTCCCGATCCGGCTCCCGTGAGGGTGGCTCGGCCGGTGTGCCGGCCGCCGGTCGTCGGCTCCTCGTGGGCGGCCCGGCTGCCGGGCGCCGGCAGCGGCTGGGCGATGGTGGGCTGGCCGGAGACCACGGCGCGCAGGGCCTGTTCGGTCTGCTCGGCGGTGGGGCGGTCGGCGGGGTCCTTGGCGAGGAGGGCCGCGACGAGGGGTTCCAGGGCGCCGCCCCGCTTCAGCGGCTCGAAGGGGTCCACGGCGATGGCGTACGCGGCCTCCATCGCGGTGAGGCGGCGGAACGGCGGGCGGCCCTCGACCGCCTGATAGAGGGTCGCGCCCAGGGCCCACAGATCGGAGGCGGGGCCCGGCTTCTGGCCACGGATCCGCTCGGGGGCCATGTAGTGGATGGAGCCGACCATCTCACCGGTCTTGGTCAGCGTCGAGGCGTCCGCGGTCATCGCGATGCCGAAGTCGGTGAGGACGACCCGGCCCTCGGCGCCGAGCAGGACGTTGCCGGGCTTGACGTCACGGTGCAGGACACCGGCGGCGTGCGCGGCGCGCAGTGCGGCGACCATGCCGAGACCGATCCGGGCGGCCTCCTCGGGCGGGAGGGTCCGGCCGTCCGTGAGGAGGTCGGCGAGCGTGGGCGCCGGGACGTACTCCATGACGATGCAGGGCCGACCGTCACCTGTGCCGCCGCCGCTGCCGGTACCGAAGCCGCCGTGGACGCCGTGCGCGGTGCCGTCCGGGTGATCGTCCACATGGTCGTCCACGACGTCGTGGACGACGATCACGTTCGGGTGGGCGATCCGGGCCGCGCTCCGGGCCTCGCGGCGCGTGCGCTCGTACAGGGTGACCAGGTCGTCGGGGGACAGATGCGGCTGCACATGCAGCCGCTTCACCGCGACCTGGCGGTCGAGGACCTCGTCCCCGGCCCGCCACACCGTGCCCATGCCGCCACGGCCTATCTGCTCCGTGAGCCGGTAGCGCCCGGCGACGAGCCGCCCTACGTCCGACACCACGTGCCCTCCGCCAGCCCTGCGTACGTTCGATTCGCCTGGTCACCATAACCGGCCCGGGGCAAGGGCTGGGAAGGAGGACCGGTCAGGGGCGTGAGAGGAGGGCGAGCCCACTCGTGGACGGAGCACATCGGCGGGACAGGGAGCACCTCGGCGGAGCACGGCTCGCACCGGCAGGGCGACGTCACACCGGTGGGGCGACGAACACGCCTCGGTCGATGTCGTTGAAGGACTCCTTGGCGATCAGTTCGTTCATCGGGTTGGCGGTGCCCCACTGGTCGGTGACCTCGGGGCGGGAGAAGTCGTAGACGTGCGGATGCCAGGTGTCCTCGTCCAGGAGTTCCAGTTCGGTGGTGTATTCGACGGTGTTGCCCTGCGGGTCGAGGAAGTAGGTGAAGGTGTTGTCGCCCGCCATGTGCCGGCCGGGGCCCCAGATCTTCTTGCCGCCGCACACGGCGGTGTGGGCGGCGACTGGTACGACGTCATCCCGCTCTCCGGTGCCCGGGTCGCCCTCGTCGTGGGCGACGTCGTGGGCCACGGCATCCACGCCGCCGCCACGATGGGCCGTCTCAGAACCGCCGTACGCACCCTCGCCGACATCGATCTGCCGCCCGACGAACTCCTCACCCAGCTTGGACGACGTCGTGATCCGCCTGTCCGCCGAGATGGAGGAGACCGGCACGGAGGAGGAGACCGGCGACGGCGGAGCCGGGGGAACGGATGCCTCCGCGTCCTCCGCCTCCGCCGAGTCGTCCGTCGGCGCGGCGGCCGATGCCACCCGAGGTGGTGGTGGGGACCTGGGTGCCACCTGCCTCTACGCCGTGTACGACCCGGTCTCGCGCCGTTGCACGCTCGCCCGCGCCGGGCATGTGCTGCCCGCCGTGGTGACCGGGGACGGCACCGTCGAGATCGTGGACCTGCCGCCGGGCCCGCCGCTCGGGCTGGGCGGGCTGCCGTTCGAGACGGCGGAGATCGAACTGCCCGAGGGCAGCCTCCTGGCGCTCTACACCGACGGTCTGATCGAGGCCCGGGACCACGACATCGGCGCGGGCCTGGACCGGCTCCGTGCCGTCCTCGCCCGGCCCGCCCCCTCCCTGGAGGCCACCTGCGACGCCGTACTCGAAGCGCTGCTGCCCGCCAAGCCGCCCGACGACGTCGCGCTGCTGCTGGCCCTCACGCATGCCCTCGGCGTGAGTCAGGTCGCCACCTGGGAGCTGGCGGCCGAACCCGCCGCCGTGGCGAGGGCCAGGGCGTACGTCACCCGGCAGCTGGCCGAACGGGGCCTGGAGGAGCTGGAGTCCACCGCCGAGCTGGTGGTCAGCGAGCTGGTCACCAACGCCATCCGCTACGGCCGGCCCCCCGTCAAGCTGCGGCTGATCCACGACCGCACCCTCCGGTGCGAGGTCTGCGACTCCGGCGGCACCACCCCGCATCTGCGCCGCGCCCGTGTCTTCGACGAGGGCGGCCGGGGCCTCCTCCTCGTCGCCCAGCTCGCCGAGCACTGGGGCACCCGCCGCTCCCGCCAGGGCAAGACGGTCTGGGCCGAACTGAGCGATTCGGCCGACACGATGTTCCCGGCGGTGGCCGCCGCCCTCTGAACCCTCGCCGCCCTCCACGGCCCCGCCGCGGCCGGTCAGCTCTGGGCCCCGCGGAACGCCCCCGGCGTCCGGCCGGTCGTCCGGAGGAAGAACTTGGCGAAGTTGGTGGGCTCGGTGAAGCCGAGACGGTGGGTGATGGCGGCGACGGGCAGGTCGGTGTGGGCGAGCAGCCGCTTGGCCTCCAGGGTGACGCGGGCGTCGATGAGGTGTTTCGCGGTGTGCCCGGTGGCCCGTTGGCAGGCCCGGTTGAGGGTCTTGAGGGAGTAGCCGAGCCGGGCGGCGTAGTCATGGGCCTGCCGCAGCACGGTGAAGGAGCGTTCCAGCTCGTGCTGGAAGAGGCGGTACGGCTCCTGCGCGGCGGCCGGGGGCCGGTCGCCGCCGCTGCCTTTTCCGGGGGTGGGGGCGGAGAGGCGGGCGATGCGCAGCAGGACTCCGGCCAGCAGTTGGCGCAGCAGCTCCCGGGTCAGCTCCGGGTCCTCGGCCGGCAGGGCGGCGTACTCCTCGGCGAGGTCGGCCAGGGCGCGGCGGAAGCGGGCGTGGTCGGTGGCGGAGAGCTGCCAGGAGGCCGGGCCGAACGGGTCGTCCGTGACCCGGACGGTCGATGGGAGCCGGGGCGGGAAGTCCGGGGTGAACAGGACGACCGTGGCGTCCAGACCGGCCGGGGAGCCGCCCGGGGCGGTGGGCAGCCGCTGGACCTGGCCGGGGCGGATGTGCAGCAGGGTGCCGGGTCCGCAGGGGTGGTCGACGAAGTCGACCATGGCGGTGCCCTCGCCCCGGTGGACCAGCGTGAGGCGGTGGAAATCCAGCCGGTTCGGCCGGGTGTACAGCTCGCCCGGCAGCCGGGTCCCGAGGTCGGCGAAGGTGAGGACCTCCAGCCCGAGATCGGGTCGTGTGGGGTTGCGGTAGCCCCGCTCGACGACCGGATCCTGTCCCGTTTCGACCATGTTCATGCCCGACTCTACCGTGCGCCGAGGGCGTCGCGCGGCGAGAGTGGAGGCGGGCCGGTGAGTGAAGCGACATCGGAAAGCGCAGATCGGAGACGTACCGTGGGTAGCAAGGAAATCGTCCTCAAGGCGGCGGGGGAACTGTTCGGGGAGAAGGACCCGAGCGCGGTGGACCGCTGGGTGGCCGCTGACTACCGTCAGCACAGCAGCCTGGCGGCGGACGGCCCGGAGGCGCTGCGGCAGCTGGTCGCGGGTCTGCCGGAGGGCTTCCGCTACGAGGGCGCCCGGGTGATCGCCGACGGTGACCTGGTGGCGCTGCACGGGACCTACCACGGCTTCGGGCCGCAGCCGCTGGTCGCGTTCGACCTCTTCCGGGTCGACGCGGACGGCAGGCTGGCGGAGCACTGGGACGCGCTGACCCCGGTCGTCGCGGACACCGCGTCCGGCCGTTCGCAGACCGACGGTCCGGCCGCACCGGGCGACCCGGACCGTACGGAGGCCAACCGCGCGCTGGTCACCGAGTTCGCGGAGAAGGTGCTTGTCGGCGCCGACTACTCGGTGCTCACCGACTACATCTCCACCGAGACCTACCACCAGCACAACCCCGAGGCCGCCGACGGCCTGGACGGCTTCGGCGCCGCGGCTGCCGCGTGGGCCGGGCAGGGCAAGAACCTCGTCTACCGCACCGTGCACCGGGTCGTCGCCGAGGGCGATCTCGTGCTGCTGCAGTCCGAGGGCGAGTTCGGGGTGCCGGTCGCCTACTGGGACCTGTTCCGCGTGGCCGACGGCCGCATCGTCGAGCACTGGGACGTCATCGCCCCCGTACCGGCCGAACTGCCGCACACCAACGGCCTGTTCTGAACCGCGCGGCCGAGGGGTATCGAGGACGCGTATGAAGCGGCCCGCCGGACATCCGGCGGGCCGCTTCGCGGAGGTCGGGGCGCTGGAGGGGGGAGGAAGCAACCCCGACCGGGCATAGGGAGGCGCGGGAACCGCCGCCTCATACGCGGGCATGATCAGGCCGAGGCCGAGGCCGGAGCCGATGTGGTAGCCGGAGCCGTAGCGGAGTCCGGCGAATGGGCCGGTGCCGGGCACCTACGGGGCCGGTGTGCGGCGGCGAGCGGCTCAAGCGGGGAGTGGCGGGGCGGGGGTGGGCGGATCATGCCGCCGGGATCCCCGGCCGGTCGGCTTCCCGGCTCCGCCGTCCGGATTCCCAGCCCTGGCGGTTGATCCCTGTGTTGCCGCGCCGTTCGGCGTCCCGGACCCGGAGATCGACTTCCCCGATCTGCGGTTCGGCGCCCGGACCCAGGCGGTCGCCTCCCCTCTTCTGCCGCTCGCCCTTCCTGCTCCTCTGGTCGGCTGCCCGGCTCCTCTGGTCGGCTTCCCGGCTCTGTCGCCCGGCGTTGCCGCCGCGGCGCCCGGTGTCCCCGCCCCGGCCGTCGGCGTCCCCGCCCCGGAGGCCGGTTGCTCGGCTCCTCCCGTCGGTGCCCCCTTCCCCTTCCCCTTCTCCTCCCCCGTTCCTCCGGTCGGTGGCGCCCCCGGTGGGGAGTACGGTCGCGATCAGTTCGGGGCCGGGGCCCCGGAGGGCTCGGCGGCGGGCCTCGCCGGCCGAGGCGGGGGAGAAGGTCTGCCAGTAGCGGGACTGGCGGTTGAGCTTGCCGATCAGCGGCATCAGGTCGGTCGCGGTGGGGACGGGGACACCCAGCCGGTCCGCCGTCCCGTCGCCGAAGGCCTGTCGGAGCACGCTGTGGATGAGGTAGCTCAACTGCTCCTCGGAGAGGACGGCACCCGGTGCCCCGGCCATCGCGCGGGCCTGCGCGTCCACCATGGCGGTGGTCAGCGCCCGTGAGTTCTCGTCGGGCGCGTCCGTCGCCGTGTCCAGCAGGGCCCGGAGCCGCTCGGCGTCGGCGTGGTCGCGCACGTTCCCGTAGAAGCTCTCGTCCAGGCCCAGCAGATGGGCGACGTACGACCAGTACCGGTAGAGGTAGTGCTCCTCCTCGGGCCCGATCTCGATGCCGACGGCGGCCAGGGCGCGGAAGGAGACGAGGGTGAGGCCGAGCCACATCCGGGCCCGTTCGTCGTCGTGCGGGAGAGAGAGGGGGGAGGAGGGGCCACGCCCGGCGAGGGGGACGCGGCCGGACGCGTCGCCCCCGGTGGCTTCCCGGTCCCGTTCGAGCGCCGTGAGCCGGGTCCGGGCGTGCAGCAGCCGTAGTCGGACGGTGGCCAGATAGCCCGGGGCGCCGCGCAGCAGCCCTCCGGGGCGCATGGTCTGACGTGCCCAGACACCGGTCCCGGCGAGCCGGCGCGGGGCCATGGCCGCCGGGCTGCCCACCCGGGCCAGGCGGGCGGCGACCGCCGGGGAGGCGTAGGCGTGGGCGAGCGCGCCGGTGAGCGAACAGAGCCCGAACCACAGTGGCGGCACGGACAGGCTCACGACATCGCCGCGGTGCAGCATCAGCGGGTCCACCCCGGAAGGGCCGGACTCCAGCTGCCGCAGCAGCGCGACGACGGCCGCGGGCGGCGGTTCGTGCAGGGCGGCCGGGCCGTGCCGCAGCCCGGTGTCGAGGGCGCGCAGCGCGGGCTCGCCGAGAAGGTCCAGCTCGGCGACGACGGCGTCGGCGAGGGGGTCCACGGTCGTGGCGAGCGGATTCACGGTCGTGGGGGACGCGTGGGGTGTGTGGGAGGCGTGGGGTGCGGTCATGGGGGGTTCTCCAGGCGAGAGAAACGCTCTGACGCATGTCAGATTATCGCCAATCTGACATGCGTCAAGTAAAATGGGACCAGGTCCCTAGAATGGGCTCGGGACCATCCGCAAGGTATGCGGACCTGAGCCGGACATGGGCCGGACGTGCGTCGGACGTGAGGGAGACAAAGGGTGGGAGCAAGAGCCGAATCCGCTCGGCGGCCGGGGCGCCCCGGCGCGGACACTCCCGCGGTGCCCGAGGAGGAGAGCATCCTGCGGGGCGGGCTGGAGGCCTTCGCGGAGCTGGGCTACGACCGGGCGTCCGCCCGTGAACTGGCCCGCCGGCTGGGCGTCAGCCACAACTTCATCAACGACCGCTACGGCTCCAAGGCGGCGTTCTGGCGCGCGGTGGTGGACTCCGCGATGGGGGCACAGCTGGCGCTCCTGCCCGAGCCCGACCCCGCGGCCGACGACGCGGAGAACCTGCGGCGCCTCATCACCGGCTTCTACCGGGTCGCCGCGGACACACCCCTCGTCGCCCGGCTCTTCGTCGACGAACTCAACCAGGACACCGAGCGGTTGGACTACCTCTACGAGAACTACATCGGGGTCGTCGTACGGAACATGACGTCCAGCATCGACGGCCTGGTCGCCGCCGGACGCATGGCGCCCATCCCGATGGACGTGCTCTTCTTCGCCATCGTCCCGACCGTCTCCGGCATGCTCGACGTCCCCCTCGCCCGCCGCCTCGGCCGCTCCGACCCCGCCTCGCCGGAACGCATCGCCGCCACGGCGGAGTCCCTCGCCTCCCTCGTCCTCAACGGCCTCCTCGGCACGGAGGCGAAGGCTCCGACCGCGACACCCTGAGGGTCACGACACCCTGACGGCCTCGTGAC
This sequence comes from Streptomyces phaeolivaceus, assembly GCF_009184865.1. Lineage (NCBI taxonomy): Bacteria > Bacillati > Actinomycetota > Actinomycetes > Kitasatosporales > Streptomycetaceae > Streptomyces > Streptomyces phaeolivaceus. Next base: position 8,474,289 of record NZ_CP045096.1, read on the forward strand.
CTCGTGACCTCGTGAGCCGACGGCTAGTCCGTGTCCGGCCGCGTCGGCACCGTGTCCAGCAGGTCCCGGGCCAGCAGGCGGGCCGGTTCCGCGGTGCGGTCGGCGACGTGGTGGAAGGTGTCCTCGGCGGGGCGGGCCGGCCAGGCCGGGGGGAGGTGGCGGGCGGGGAGGCGGGGGTCGGTGCGGATGGTCCAGAGCCACTCGCTGACCAGCCGCAGCCGCGTGCCGATCGGGTCGTCACCGGAGTCGGCGCCGAGGTGGGCCGTCCAGCGCTTGTCGAAGGTGACATAGCGGGCCGCGACGGACTCCAGGTCCCAGGTGTCGCGGATCATCAGCTCGATGTCGGTGGCGACGTCCGCGCGGGCGTGGAAGACCTTGACATGGTCGGTGAGCCCCAACTCCGCGACGGCCCCGGCGATGTCGACGTTCCCCGGCGCGATCCACAGCCCGCTGTACAGCGCCCCGAACCCGGACCAGGTCAGCCGCGAACGCAGGTCGTGGCGCCGGCGCTTCCACGAGTCGGGGAGGGAGAAGCCGAGAAGGGTCCAGGTGCCGTCCCAGTCGTCGTTGACGGCACCCTGCTTCCAGATACGGGTACGGCCGTCCCCCAGGACGCGCGTCGCCTGTGGGGTGAGGCCGAAGTACATCCTGCGGCCCTCCCGTTGGCGCCGCAGCAGGCCCCGGTTGACCATCCGGGTCAGCGTGGAGCGTACGGCCTGTTCCCCGACCCCGACCCGGCCCAGGACGTCGATGATGCTGCCCGAGTACACGCACAGGTCACGGTCGCCCTCCTCCAGCACATGGTTGCCGAAGAAGGCGAGCATGAGCGACTGCGGGCGCGGCTGCGGGCCGTCCGGGGTGTCCCCGTCCCGGGTGTCGCCGTCCCGGGTGTCCAGGATGTCGTAGTCCTCCACACGGGCAAGAGTACGACCGCCCGCCGACGCCCCGACGGGCGGCCGACCAGGGGAGGAGGGCGGCGCCGGGCGTGCGTCGCGCCGTGACGGGGCAGCAAGGAAGCCATGACCACCATCGCCGTCATCGGAGCCGGGCCGGGGCTCGGCGCGGCCGTCGCGCGTCGCTTCGGCCGGGAGGGGTTCGCCGTGGCGCCAGGGCCCTTCTGATGGATCTCCGTGGCGTCGCGACGCCCGGCACGCCGAGAGCACGCACCGAACGCCGCTCCTCCTCCCACGGAGATCCATCAGAAGGGCCCTGGCCGCCCACGACCCGGAGCGTACGAGGGCACTCGCCGCCGAACTTGCCGAACAGGGCGTCACGGCCCAGGGGTTCACGGCCGACGTCCGTGACCCGGAGGCCCTGACCGCCGCCCTCGGTCAAGTCGCGGGTGGTGTCGTCAGGCGGGTCGCGATGGTGGTGAGGTGTTCGGGGAGGGCGCCGGGGGTGGAGCGGGTCATGGCGGTGAGGGTGATGGTGGCCGTGGTGTGCCGGAGCGGGCGGAACCGTACGGCGGGGCGGGCGGCGGCGGCCCCGGCGGGGACCACGGTGACACCCAGGCCGCACTCCACCATGGCGATCTGCGAGGTCACCGAACGCGCCCGGTGAGCGGGGACGGGGCTGAAGCCGGCGGCCCTGCACATCGCCGCCATCGCGTCGTGGTAGTCCGGCGAGATGCGCCGGGGCAGCCACACCCAGGGGTCGGCGGCGAGGGACCCGCCGGGGCGCACATCGCCACCACCGCCGTCGAGCGCGCGGACGACCGCAGTGTGATCGTCGTCGACAACCAGGGGCGTACGGACGTGTCCTGCTGGGGCGGCATCCTCAGCCTTGGCGCCGCCCGGCGCGGGGTGCGCGGGGTCGTCGCGGACGGGGTGTGCCGCGATGTCGAGGAGGCCCGTGAGCCGGCCTTCCCCGTCTTCGCCCGAGGCTCGGTGCCCGCCACGGCACGGGGGCGGCCGCAACAGCGCTCCACCGGTGAGCCGGTCACCGTCGCCGGGCTCACGGTCGAACAGTTGAGGGAAGGCCGCAGCACCCTGGACCTGTACGACTTCACCTCGCCGGGACGGTGATCCGATGACCCCGACCACCGACCGGCTCGCACGTCTCACCCTCCCGCTCACCGCGCACGGCACCCGCGTCGAGGTGTCCGCCCTGTACCGCCCCGGCACCGGCACCCCGCTGGTCTTCCTGCACGGCTTCGGCGCGACGAAGGAGGACTACGCGGACGTCGTCCACCAGCCGGCCCTCGCCGACCGCCCCGTCCTCGCCTACGACGCCCCCGGCTGCGGCGCCAGCACCCGCGCCGACCTCGACGCCCTCTCCGTCCCCTTCCTCGTCGAGGTCGCCCGGCAGGTGCTGCGGGCCCGGCGGATCGACCGTTTCCATGTCGTGGGCCACTCGATGGGCGGCCTCACCGCGCCGCTCCTCGCGGACGCCGACCCGGCCCGGATCGTGAGCTTCACCGACATCGAGGGCAATCTCGCCCCCGAGGACCGCCTCCTCAGCCGCCAGATCGTCACCCACGCCGACGACGACCCCGACACCTTCCTCGCCCGCTTCGCCGCGCGCGTCGGCGCCTCCCGCCACCACGGGAGCGCCCTGTACGCCTCGGCGCTGCCCCACAAGGTCCGGGCCGGGGCGGTCAGGGGCATCTTCGCGTCCATGGTCGACCTCTCCGACCACGGCGCACTGCTCGACCGCTTCCTCGCCCTCCCGATGCCGAGGACCTTCATGTACGGCGAGCGGAACACCTCCCTCTCCTACCTCCCGGCTCTCGCCGAACACGGCGTCGAACCCGCCGAGATCAGCCCCTGCGCCCGCTTCCCCATGTATTCCAACGCTCCGGAGACGTGGTCCCGCATCACGACCACCGTCACCCGCGCCGAGGCCGTCACCACCACCTGACGGACACGGGGCACGGGTCACGGGTCACGGGAAGACCACCTCCGCCGTCGCGTGCCGCTCCTCCCGCCCCGGTGACGGCCGGGCGCCGGGCGCCGTCGTCGGAAACCGCTCGTGACCGTGGTCGGCGCGCGAGTGTCCGGGGCCGGTGTCAGGCTGAAAACACAGGATCGGAACCGTTCGACGCGAAGGGGAATCCCGTGATCACCACCGACCTCACCCCCGGCTCCCCGTGCTGGCTGGACCTCGGCGCCCGCGACGTACCGGCGACGGCGGCCTTCTACCGTGCGGTGCTCGGGTGGGAGTACGAGCCGATGGGCGACGGCGACAGCGACGGCGGGGGCGACGGGGCGGAGACGGAGGGCGAGGGCGGGGCCTTCCAGAAGGACGGGAAGGTCATCGGGGGGCTCGGCGCGCTCACCGAGGAGGGCGCCCGCTCGGCCTGGATGATCTACTACACCGTCACCGACGCGGACGCCACGACACAGGCCGTGGAGCGCGCGGGCGGCACGGTACGGGTACCGCCGAGGGACCTCGGCGAGTGGGGTCGGATGGCCCAGTACAGCGATCCGCTGGGCGGCCAGTTCGCCGTCTGGCAGCCGAGCCGGAACGAGGGGTTCGAGCTGGCGGACGAGCCGGGCTCGCTGTCCTGGACCGAGCTGTACACGACCGACGCGACGGCGGCCAAGGAGTTCTACGGCGACGTCTTCGGCTGGCAGTTCGGCGACATGCCCCTGCCGGGCGGCGGAGGCACGTACAGCCTCATCACCCCCGCCGGACTCCCCGAGGAGCGGATGCAGGGCGGAGTGATGGAACTCCGCACGGAGGACCTCTCCCTGGCGGACGGGCGCCCCTACTGGCACCCGGTCTTCGCGGTCACCGACTGCGACACCGCGGTCGCCGCCGTCACCCGGAACGGCGGCAGTGTGCAGATGGGCCCGGAGGACGCGGAGGGCGTCGGCCGGCTGGCCGTCTGCCTCGACCCGTCGAACGCGGACTTCGTCCTCCTCACCCCGTCCCCCAGCTGAGCCCCGTCCCTCAGCTCCGTCCCTCGGCCCTGTCCCTGAGTTGAGCCCGTCCCCGAGCCGGCCCCGCCTCTCCCGTTGCGCGAAACGGGAACAGAGTCCATCATCCCTTCACCACCATTAACAGGAATCCTGTTAATTCAACGTTGTGGGGATGGGCGGGGCCGATCATGCCGTTCAGTGCCAGAATCCAGGCCAGAGGTGTTCAGCTGCTGCTCGGCGGCGTCATGACCCGGGTCCACAAGGAGCTGCGTTTCACCGAGATCCCGAAGCGGATGGAGACCCTCCGGGTGGAGACCGGCGCCGGACCGGTCGACTGCACGGTCTACCGCCCCCCGGTCGACACCGCCGCCCCCGCCCCCGTCTACGTCAACTTCCACGGCGGAGGCTTCATCGTGGCCCGCCCCGAACAGGACGACCACCTCTGCCGCTACATCGCCGCCACGGCCGGCTGCGTCGTGATCAACGTGGACTACGCCGTCGCCCCGCAGCGGATCTTCCCCGCCGCCGTCACCCAGGCCTACGACGTCACCGAATGGGTCGTCGAGAACGGCCCGGTCCACGGCTGGGACGGCTCCCGGGTCGCCGTCGGCGGCCACAGCGCGGGCGCCAACCTGGCCGCCGGGATCTGCCGTACCGCCCGTGACCGGGGCACCTTCACCCCGCTCCTCCAGATCATCGACTCCGCGCCCCTCGACCAGGCCGCCGACCCCGCCACCAAGCGGACCCGCATCCCCAAGCCGCTGCTCACCCCCCAGCTGATGCGGATCTTCACCGCCGCCTACGTCCCCGATCCGGCCGACCTCTCCGACCCCCTGGTCTCGCCCGGCCTGGCCGACGACCTCGCCGGACTGCCGCCCGCCCTCGTCATCACCGCCGAGAACGACCGGCTGCGCGACGAGGGCGACGCCTACGCCGAGGCACTGGAGGCCGCGGGCGTCCCCGTCACCCACCGCGTCTTCGAGGGCGTCGACCACTACTTCACCCACACCGGCCCGGTCCCGGCCGGCAAGGAGGCCATCAAACTGATGGCCGACACCCTCCGCGCCGCCCTCGACGCGACGGTCCCCGACGCGGCCTGACGGCAACGGGACGTGGGGTGACGCTCGGACGAACGAAGGGCACGACGTTGCGGCTCAACACCCGTGAACGGGGCGCCGGTCGGCGGACGGCGCTGCTCGTCCACGGCATCATGTCCGACTCCCGCACCTGGCGACGCGTGGCCCCGGCGCTCGTCGAGCGCGGCTACCGGGTGATCGCCGTGGACCTGCGCGGCCACGGCGACTCACCGCGCGGCGCGTACGGTCCTCGGCTCTTCGCCGACGACCTGGTCGACACCCTGCCGCACCGGGCCGACCTGGCCCTCGGCCACTCCCTGGGCGGGCTCGCCCTCTCCCTCGCCGTGGAGCGGCTACAACCCCTGCGGGCGGTCTACTCGGACCCGGCCTGGTCGTCGGCCGACCCCGACCGGCAGATCGGCCCCGAGGTCTTCGCCGCCTTCAAACGCGCCACCCGCGCGCAGACCACCGCGCTGAACCCGCGCTGGGACACCGAGGACGTCGACATCGAGATGGCCACCCTCGCCGCCTGGGACGCCGCCTCCGCCCACTTCCTCGGCGGCCGACCGCTCACCGGCTTCGTTCCCGACCGCCCCGCCGTGCCCTCCCTCGTCCAACTCGCCGACCCCAGCTTCCTGGTGGGCGCCGAGGACACGGACCGGCTCCGGGCGAGCGGCTTCGAGGTCCGCACGGTCGCCGGCGCCGGACACACCATCCACCGCGACGACTTCGACGGCTTCATGAAGTCCCTGGACGGCTGGATCTGACACCCGCGCCCCCGCGCCGTCCAGGCCCTAGGCCGTACCGCGAGCCCGCTCGTACAGGACGGGGTCGTGCGCGTTGACGACGAACAGGTCGCTGTCGCCGCGCCGGTACAGCTCGGCCAGGCGGGCGTGGTTGTCGCGCACCCGCTTCAGGTCGTACGCCACCAGGTTCTCCATCGCGCGAAGGGCCCGCGGCACCGGGGCGCGCCCGTCGAGCGTCCCGCGATGGTAGAAGGAGTCGCCCGCGTGCAGGACCCAGCGGGACCCGGTGTCCACCGCGACGCAGGCGTGGCCCCGGGTGTGTCCCGGCAGGGAGATCAGGACGATCCCCGGGGCGATCGCGTCGAGTTCCCTGGCGGCGGCGAACCCGCGCCACGCCTCGCCGTCCGGGGTGTGCTCGACGAGCTTCGGGCCGTGCGCCCACTGGGCCGGCCGGTACCGGAACCGCTCCTGCCGGGACGGGGCGGTCACGGCGCCGAGGACCTCGGCCGCGGTCGTGTGGACCCGCGCGTCCGGGAAGTCGGACAGCCCTCCGATGTGGTCCGCGTCGAAGTGCGTGACGACGATGTGACGGACGTCCTCCCGCCGGAACCCCAGGGCCTCCACCTGACGCGCGGCCGTCTCCTCGGCCCGGAGCACGGGCCTGATCAGACGCCGGGCGGGGCCGAGACGGGGCCCGGGTTCGGCGATGTCGCGCAGCCCGAACCCGGAGTCCACCAGGACCGGTCCGCCCGGAGTCTCGACCAGCAGGACGTGACAGACCAGCGCGCCGGTCAGCGGGAGCATGGTCCCGCAGTTGAGGTGGTGGACCTTCACGGCAGTACCGCTTTCGGGTGTCGGGTTCGGGATCGCGCGGACAGCGTACGGGCCGCACGGGGTCGCTCGAAGCGCTCCCCTACAGTGACGGTCCGTCATAGGCTGGTGGGGTTTCGGAAGACGGAGGTCGCACGTGGTGGAGCGGGAGCCCGACGGGGGGTTCGCATGCGAACTGGTTCTCAACGGAAGAGACGGGAACGTCCGGGCGGGCGCACCCGCCGCGCTGGGCCGGAGACTGACTGAGCACGGGGCCGTGCGGGTCGTCCCGGTCTACGCCGCGCGGCCCGCCCCCGGCCGGCGGTCGAGCGGCATGGTCGACGTGGCCACGCTGGCGGTGACCTCGGCCGGAGCCCTGGTCGCGATCATCGACACGGTCCGGGGCTGGCTCTCCGAGGAGCGCAACGCCCCCGCGCCGGACGGGGCCGACGGGGCCGACGGGGCCGGTCGGGTCGCCTCGATCACGGTGATCATGGGCGACGACAAGGTGGAGATCATCCAGCCCTCCACCACCGCCGAGCAGCGGCTCGTCGACGCGTTCGTCCGGCGGCACACCCCCTCATGAGCGAACCGGCCACGCTGAACGTCCGGGTCACCGAACAGGGCCCCAACGATCGCTACGAGTACGAACTACGGGTGGGCGGCGGCCCCGGCCGCGACAGCCCGCCACTGGAGATGGAGTACACGATCCCCGTCTCCCGGGAGCTGGTGCGGGGCTACCGCGACCGGATCGACGACGCGCTGACGGGCGCGGCGGCCCCGGGCCGGAACCCCGGCCCCGGGCTGCTCAGGGACCTGGAGAGATGGGGCAGGCTGCTCTACGGACAGCTGTTCCCACCGGTCCAGGGCAACGCGGCCGAACTGGTGAGCAGACTGCGCGCGTCGACCGGCCCGGTCCTGGTGCGCACCAACAGACAGGGCGTCCCCTGGGAACTGCTGCACGACGGCGAGGACTTCCTCGGCCTCAAGTACGACCTGGGGCGCCGGATGGTCGGCAAGCGGCCCGTGCTCGGCGGGCGCAGCATCAGCCGGGTCGGCCGGGCCCTCGTCGTGGGCGACCCCAACGGCGACCTCCCCTCCGCCCGCCAGGAGGTCACCAGGGTCGCCGAGTGGCTGCGCGGCCGGGGCATCGCGTGCACGGTGCTGGTGGGGCAGGACGCCAACCTGATCGATGTCGTCGCCGAACTGGCCTCGGAGGAGGCGCCGTACGACCTCTTCCACTTCTGCGGTCATGTGGGCAACGACGCCGGTACGACCGCGCTGCTGATGCACGAGCGGCAGATGCTCAGCGAGGTCGCCCTCCAAGGGCTCTCGTCGACCGGCGCGCCCCCGGTGACCTTCATCAACGGCTGTGCCTCCGCCCGGGAGAGCGAGGTCGCCAACATCTGCATGTCCTTCATGGTGATGGGCGCGAAGAGCGTCGTCGGCACCCGTACCGACGTGGCCGACGACGGGGCCTGGCAGTTCGCCGCCGAGTTCTACGACCGGCTGCTCGCCGGTGCGTCGGCCGGTGCCGCGGTCCGGGCGGCCCGTGCCGCGCTCCGCGCCCGGCCGGACGCCGCGTGGGCGTCGTTCATCCTGTACGGCGACCCGGCCGCGAGCATCACCCGGGACGCGCGGTCCGGCGCCGCGCGGCCGGAGGAGCGCCCGGAGGACGACGACGACCTGCCGGTCCCGCTCTCCCCCGACGCGCAGCGGCTGATGCGGCGGGTGCGCGCGTCCGCCGCCGAACGGGGTGTGGTCGCCTCCGTCGATCTGCTGCAAGGGCTGCTCGGCGAGCCGGACATCCGGCAGCGGATCGAGGAGAGCATCGGGGAGGATTCCGCCGAGGCCCTCGACCAGGTGATCAACGAGGTCTTCAGCCGCAGCGCCGCCGCTGACGGCGACCCGCTCCCGGCCGTGGGGGGACCGGTCTTCTCCGACACCGTCAACCGGGTGTTCGCGGACGCGGCCACCCGGGCCGCCGCGGACGGCAGGGCCACCATCACCACCGCCGACATCGCGGTGGCCTTCGTCGCCGTGGGCGGCGGCATCTCCTCCCGGCTGCTGGAACTGTGCGGCGTCCCCCTCTCCCACCTGCTGCCGCCGGACGAGTACGCCTCCGACGAGGGCGCCTCCGACGAGTACGCCTCCGACGAGGGCGCCTCCGACGAGGGCGCCTCCGACGAGGGCGCCTCAGGCCAGGACGACTCCGATCAGGGCGGCACGGCCGAGCAGGGCACGGCCGGAGCGGGGGCGAACGGCGACCAGCGGCTGCCCGTGGACGGCCTGGGCCGCAGCACCATGGGCATACTGCGGCTCGCGAATCTGCTGGCCAAGACCCGCGGCGAGATCGTCGGCACCTACACCCTGCTGGCGGCGTTCGGCGCGATGGACAGCGAAGTGCTGCGCAGCGGCATGTACGAGCAGGGGCCGGCCGGGGAGCGCGCCTTCCGGCGGCTCTCCGGGATGCTCACCCCCCGCCGCGCCGACCTGTCCCCCCGGGTCCGCGACGTACTGGCCCAGGCCCGGCTGCACGCCGCCGACGGCACCCCGCCGGGCCAGGTCGACGAGGCCACGCTCCTCCTCGCCCTGCTGGAGGACGAGCGCTCCTCGGGCCACAGACTGATCCGCGGACTCGGCCTCGACCCCACCCCCCTCATCGACTTCCTGCGCCGGACCCGCTGACCCCGGCCCGCCGCGCGAGATGGGCGAGCCCCCGGTCGGCCTTCGGGTCGGCCGGTCTGCGGGACAGCACCTCCGTCCACTGACGGCGGGCCTCGTCATGGTCGGCGAGGCCGAGGCAGGCGAGGGCCAGCGCGTTACGGGCCTCGGTGTCGGCGGGGCACCAGTGCACCACCGCCGCGAAACAGTCCCGGGCCGCGCTGAGACGGCCTTCGCGGGCCGCCGCCAGACCCCGGTTGAAGAGCAGGGCGGGATGCGCGTACAGCCGCGCGTAGCCGGACAGGGGCGTACGGCAGCCCGCGCAGAACTCCGCCCCGTACGCGTTCTCACGGCGGCACAGGACCACCGGGCAGGGGACGCCCGCCGACGCGGACGTCATCAGGTGGCCTCGGGGACGGCGCCGCCGAGACGGTCCGGGGCACCGGGCGAGCCCAGGCAGATGTTCTTCAGCTGGAGCAGCCGCTGCCGTTCCCGCGCGGCCTGCTGCTGGACCTGCTGCGGGTCCCGGGCGAGCAGGGACCGCAGACCGTCGAGCCGCCGCCCGATCTCCTCCACCTCCACCCGGTGCGCGGGCGTCGCGGCGGGGGACGCCTGCACCAGCGTGCGCACCTCCACGAAGGCCTCCAGCGCGGCGCCCAGCATCGCCTCCGCCCGCTCCGTCTCGCTGATCGGCTGCTCCTTGCGCTGCTGCCGGAACGCCACGGTCCGCAGATGGTCGAAGATGTGCTGGAGCTGGGTGATGACCTCCGAGTACGACCGCTGGTCCCCGGCGGTCAGCGCCCCCTCGCCGTGCTCGCGCTGGGCCTCGACGGCGAGGGCGATCTCCCGTTCGTCGTGCGGCGTCCCCGTCTCGGCGCCGACCATGGTCACGTACCGGTTGAGTTCGGTGCAGTCCTTGACGAGCCGCTCGAAGTCGGCCCTGGGCGGCTGCAGTTCACCGGTGTGGTGCTTGCGGACGGAGTCGGCGATCGCCTGCATCTGCTCGAACTCATGGCACGCGATCGCGGTCTCGCCCCGGTCGACGGCCGTCATGAAGGCCTCCTTCGCCATGTCCATCTGGACCTGCTTCACGTTCCGTTCGCCGGCGGGCAGGAACTCGACGTCCTCCTCGAAGCGCCGCAGCAGCTCGGCCACCTCCGCGCTGCCCGGCAGCCCGGCCTCCGGCGGCACCTCGACGACCGCCTCGAACGGGTGGTCGCCGATGGAGCCGCGCACGGTGATGAGCGCGTGCACGTCCATCTCCACGTCGAGGTCGATGGCCGTGCCCCTGGGCGTGGAGGACGGCACCGGCACCTTGATGACCTGGATCTGCCGGGAGTGCTGGAAGAGCCGGAACTCCACGGTGGTGGTGTCACCGGGGTGGCTGAAGTCGTAGCGGTCCTTGAACGGCAGCGGACGCAGCGCCGGGACCAGCACATCGCGCTGGGTGCGCCCCTCCCGGGTCACCTCCAGCAGGATCGGCTTGGCGTTGATGGCCGCGCTGGTGGTACTGCCCCCGGGCTTGGCCGCGGTGACCCGGTCGTGCACCACCGCCCGCCCCACGGTCGCCAGCAACCCACCGTCGGCGTCGAAGACTTCCACGGTGAGCAGGCCCTGCGCGTCCGGCTGCACGGGAATGCGGGTGAACGCGAAACCGCCGTCCGGCTTGATCGGCGCCTCGTCCTCGTACTCCTCGATGCTGAGCCGCACCGAACCGTCGGTGAGATCGAGGCCGGGGTCGAGCGCCTCGACCGTCCCGCCGACCACGGTACGGTCCGAGGCGGTGACCACGGTGCCCCGGAAACTCACCCGGACCGTCCGCTCCTCGTTCAGGATGTCCAGGCCGCCGACCGCCGAGGCCCGCACCGCCGCGCCCAGCGCGACGACCGTGTCCACCTGCTCGTACACCGGCTCGGCGCACTTGGCGCGCGGCCCGCCCGGATCGAGGCCGGGGCCGGGGCCGGGGTCGGGGGAGCCGGGGGCGAGGGCGCAGAACCGGGCGCGCACCATCTCCCGTACCAGCGGCAGATGCGTGGACCCACCGGCCAGGATGATCTGGTCCACGTCGGCCAGGGTGATCCCGGCCTCCCGGGTGGCCTGGTCCAGCGCCTCGTCGCAGTACTGGAAGGTGCGCTCCAGGATCGGCCGGGCGATCCGTTCCAGCTGGGCGCGTTCCACGACCGTGTCGATGACGACGCGCCGCCCCTCCTTGTCGGTCAGCCCGCCGGAGTCGCGCAGCATGAACTCCGTACGGTCCGACAGGCCCTTCTTCACGGACTCCGCGAGGGACTTCAGCCGCCGGAAGCGCAGCCGGTCCTCCGGGTCGTCCTCCAGGTCCAGATCCATCGCCCAGTCGTCGTCGAGGATCAACTGCTGGAGGTGGTGGGCGAGTTCGGTGTCGATGTCGTCCCCGCCGAGCATGGTGTTGCCGCTGATGCCGAGCACCTTGAAGTCGGCCGCCTTGCAGCGGACCACGCTCACGTCGAAGGTGCCGCCGCCGAGGTCGTAGACCAGGAAGACACCGTCCCGGATGCCGGTCCGCCAGCAGTGGTAGCTCGCGGCGGCCGTCGGCTCGTGCAGCAGGTCCACCACCCGCAGCCCGGCGCTCTCCGCCGCCTTGCGGGTGGCGTCGATCTGCGGCTGGTCGAAGTACGCCGGCACGGTCACCACGGCCCGGTCGACGACCCAGCGCACCTCCGGGGTGTCGAACTCCGCGACGTCCTGCTCGATCTGCCGCTTCATCTCCCTCAGGATCTCGGCCGAGATCTCGACGGGGGTGCGCTCCTGGCCCGCCAGCGTCACCGTCCGGCGCGACCCCATCAGGCGTTTCACGGACGTCACCGGTTCCGGCTCGCTGCCCACCCGGGCGAACGCCTTCCGCCCGACGACCAGTTCGCCGTTGCGCGGGTTGTGCCACACACAACTCGGTGTCGTACGGGCGTTCATGGCGTCCCGGTGGATCACGATGTCGGTGTCGGTCGGATTCATCACCGCCACCGCGCTGTTGGTGGTCCCCAGGTCGATCCCGACGGCCTTGCTCACATACTGCGTCATGCGTCGTCCTCCGCTCCGGCGCTCGACGGGGCGCCCATGATCACTTGTCCCAGTCGTACGACCGTGCCGCGGTCGAGCACGATCGGCTCCACGGTCTCCGCCACCACCTCGGCGGTGAACTCGGGCCCGTACCGCCACCCGGCGATGTCGACGACGTCGGCGACCGCGTCGTAGGGCTCGCCGACGGGGTCCCGGGTGGTGATGCCCATCGCGTGCAGCGGTTCGAGCACCTGTTTCCCGGCCACGCGCAGCCGGCGGCCCAGCGACCGGTCGCCCGCACCGTCCAGCGGACCGGCCGCCTCCCCGAGCAGCGCCTCCAACCGGGCGACGTGCACGGCGAGTTCGATGAGTGCCTGGCGGGCCGCCGCGGTCTCCTTCTGCACCCGGTTGCCCTCGTCCTGGAGATCGGACCAGTACCGCTGGAGCAGAACGGCCGTCTCCCGGCCGGGGCTCAACCGGTCAGCGGCCTCCGCCGCCGCCTCCGCCTCCTCCGCGCCGTCGGGCACCTGGCGCGTGTCGAACTCGTCCCAGCCGACCGGCAAGGAGCCGGCCGGAGACGTATCGACCGGGGACGTATCGACCGGAGATGTGTCAGGCGGAGACGTGTCCGCCGGAGATGTGTCAGCCGAAGAGGACATCGCGTACCTCCAGTGGGGGGCGCTCCAGGTACAGCGGGACGGGTGGGTGGTCCAGGGCGGGCCGGATGTCGACCTCCGGGGGCGTCAGCATGCCGTCCAGCAGCCGCCGGGCCACCGCGGCGAGATCGATGTCCGCCGCCCGTGGCGCCTCCGCCGGCCCCTGCCGTGACGCGAACGCGACGGGGCGGCGCCCGTACTGCTTGGCGAAGTCCTCCCACCGGTCGCCCCGGTAGTCCGCGCCGGGCGCCTCCAGCAGGGCGTGCAGCTCCCGCCTCTCGGGCAGGCCCATCAACTCGTCCTTGGCCCACTCGGCGAGCGCGCCCGCGTCCTGCGCGCCGGTCAGGGACAGCTCCCGGAAACGCTCCGCCACCTCCTCGTCGCCCGCCGACACGGGAAGCCCGAGAACATGGAAGGGGTTCGGCTTCATGGCGCTCCTTCGTTCGCTCGCGGGCGTCACCGTGGTGTGTAGGCGCCCTGGGCCAGGAGTTCGGCCGCGTTGTCGTCGCCGGGATCCCACCTCAGCGCCTGCCGGTACATACGGGAGGCGGAGGCGCTGTCGGTCGCCACGAACAGTCCTCGGTACTTGAAGTGGACGCACAGCGACCGGTTGCCCGGAAGGTGGCCCTTGCCGGGGGCGCAGAACGGGGCGAGCTGGTCGGCGAAGACACGTGCCCTTCCGATGACCGTGCACAGTTCCTCGGTCCGTTTCATCTGGTAGAGGCAGTTCTGCAGTGCGTTGTGCCAGTCGAGCGCGGTCTGCAGCAGCCGGGGCAGCGGAACACCGAGGCCGGTCAGCGGTCGCAGCGCGTCGATGGCGGATTCGTAGTCCTGGTCGATCCCCTCGGCGAGTCCGGCGATGGCGGCCGGGTCCCTGAGCGCCTTCTCGGCGGTCAGGACGGCCTCGGCGCACCACTCGTCGGTGACCGTGCCGGCCAGCGCGGAGATCTCGGCCCAGCGCCGCCCGTCGACCGGCACGGACCATCCGATGCCGAACTCGCCCAGCAGACCGTGTACTTCGGACTCTCCGGTGCGGACGGCCGTGAGCACCCGCAGATGCAGCCGGGCGGTGTCCCGCTCACCGGCCTGGAGCGCCTCGGCGCCGAGGCGGCGGTGCAGGGCGAACAGTTCCCGGCACACGGTGGTGCGCAGCCGGGTCTCCGCGCCGGGCCCGGCGGGCTCCTCGCCGTGCTGCTCCCAGAACCGCTCCGAGGCCAGCAGCAGGGTCCACAGCACGGTCGCGCGGGCGAGATGACCGCCTCCGCGTGCGACGGACGGCGGTCCGCCCAGTGCCGTGTCCCGGTGGAGCAGGGCGAGGGTGTGGTGGAGGCGGACGTCGTACGCCCAGGTGCGCAGGCCGTCCGCCCAACTCCGTTCTATCCGCAGGGAGTCGGCCGACCGCAGGGCGTCGGTCAGTTCGTCGTCCGCCCGGACCGCGACCTCCAGGGCCGGGTAGCGACCGGGCCGGTCCCAGGGGACGGGCTCGTGCTCCGCGCCGGGGAAGAGCCGGCTCAGGAGACGGCGGACGAAGGTGTCGAGTTCCAGGCCGCGGGCGAGTGCCGCGGTTCTGCCGCGGGAGGGGAGGCGTCGGGTGGCGGGACCGGCCGTGGGCAGTACGGCGGCGGCCCGGTGCAGGAAGAGCGCGCCGCGCAGCGGGTCGCCGGAACGGTGGGCGGCCACCGCGCGGTGGCACAGGAGCAGGGCGTACCGGGTGCGGACCGCGTCGTCGTCGCGACCCTGCCGCTCCGCCTCCCGCAGGGCCCGCTCCCACAGCTCCGCCGCCGTCGCGTACTCCCCGACGGCGATCGCGCAGTCGCCCAGACTCCCCGCGTCCACCGGCGGCGGCTCGGCCCCCGCCAGACCCTTCACCAACTCGACCAACGCCCGCGCCTGCCCACGTCCCACCCGCTGCCGGTGGGTCGTGACACCACCGGCCCGGCGGCTGCCGGTCGCGGGGCCACGGGGTGCGTCCTCGTCCGGGGTGCCACCGCCCTGGGCCTCGCCGCCGCGCGGGGTGCGGGCACGGGCTTCGCGGTCACCCGCCGTGGCGCCTCCCGCGCCGCCGCCCGGCCTCGCGCCTGCCGCTCCGCGTGCTCCCGCCCTGCCGTCGTCGGCGTGGGCGAACAGGGCCGGCAGGAGGTGGGCCAGGTCGGCGACCGTGGCCAGGTCGCAGTCGATCGCCGCGGCGGACAGCAGCTCCAGGGACCGTCGCGGGTCGCTCTCGACGAGGCCCGCCGCGTGGACGACCCGGACCAGCGCGGCTCGCTCCCCGGGCCCGTCCGGCGGGGGAGCCGAGGGCGCGCGGCCCTCCAGGGCGTCGGCGAGCAGGGCACACACCTCGCCGTCCGCCGACACCGCCCTCAATAGCCGTACGGCGGCGACCCGATCACCCCGCGCCAACTCGCCCACGGCGGACGCCAACGCCAGCACGGGTTGCATGGCTTCGGACGGCCGCGCTCCTTCGGACGACCGTCCCCCGTCGGACGACCGTCCCTCCTCGGATTGCCGCCGCCCACCTTCGACCGGCGGCCCCGTCTCGCTCGGCCGCCCCTCGCGGGTGCGCCGCCCCTCTTCCGTCGACGTCCCCGCGTCGGCCGGCGTCCCCGTGTCGGTCGCCCGGACCGCGTCGGCCGGCTGCACCTCCCCGGCGTGCCGCACCTCCCCGGTCTCCAGGACACCCCCGGCGTGCCCCGACCCGCCCCCCTGCCCTGCACCGCCCCCCTCCCGCAGCCCAGCCAATCGCTGCGGCTCGTCGAACTGTCGCCCCTCCCGGACCGGTGGTCGTCCCGCAGCGGGGCGGGACAGGGCCGCGGCCGTGGCCCGGGCGGACAGGGCGTGGATCTCTGGCAGGGCGTGCCGTTCTGCCAGGGTGCGGAGCAGGTGGGCCAGGGTGTCGCGGTGGTAGGGGGTCGTGCCGCGCATGCTCGCCGTGGTGAGGGCGGCGGCCAGGGCGGTCGCGGCCCCGGGGGTGGCCTCCTCGGCCAGGGCGACGAGGCGGCGGCACAGCTCCGGGTCGGCGGCCTCCGGATCCTCGGCCAGCCGCGCCAGCCCCAGGACCCATTCCGCCCAGGGGTGCTGCCGTACGGAGGGCGACAGCACGGCCGGCCCGTCGCCGGCCGCGACGGCGGTGGCGTGGGCGACCGTCCGGGCGGCCCGCGCCAGCACGGCCGCGTCCGCCGGTACGGCGTCCGGCGCGGTCGCGAGGGCCCTGCCCAGTTCCCTGGCCGCCTGCCGCGCGTGGTACGGCGCGTCCTCCGGCTCCTGTGTGCTGCCCTCCCCGGCGATCCGGTGCAACCGGAGCGCGCCCAGCGCGTACGGCACCTGCGGCAGCCGATGGGCCGTCAGCCGCCCGAGTCCCTCCTCGACCACCTCGTCCGCCGCGCCGCCGACCGCCTCGGCCCACACCCGCAGCAACTCCGCCTTCTCACCGCTCAGTTCGGCGAGCAGCCGCCCCGCCCTGCCCGGACGCAGCTCCTCCAGATGATGGGCCGCCAGCACCAGCGCCGCCCGCCCGTGCCCGAGCGCGCGGGCCGCCTCCAGCAGCCGCCGCCCCTCCTCCGCGTCCCGGCGCAGCGCCAGCAGCCCCGACCACAGCAGCCGGTCGGCCCGTGGCAGCCGCCGGTACAGCGGCTCCTTCAGCAGCCCGGCCATGTCCGCCGCCCCCGCCGACCGGCCGTACGCCGCCCCCAGCGCCGTACGCAGCGCCTCCAGCCGTTCCGGCGCGCCCCGGCCCTCCGTGGGCGGCCCCGGCGCGGCCCCGTCCGGGGTGTCGGGTCGCCGTCGGCCCTCGGCCAGGTCTCGGCGGAGCCGGGCGATCCCCTCGTAGCCGGGCGGGACGGCAGCCGCCGCGTCCTCGGCGGCCGTGCCGGTCACCGCGTGCGGTTCGGTGTCCAGCAGGAGACAGGCCAGGGCCCAGTCGTCCGCGGTCCGGGTCATCTTCTCGATGAGGAGCCAGAGTCCGGCGCGGTCGCCGGTCAGATACAGCGTCCAGGCGGCGTGATAGCGCCAGGCGGGGACCGAGTCCTTGCCCTGGGCGAGGGGGACGAGCAGGTCGCGGGCGCGTGCGGCGTCCCCGTCCAGGAGGAGCAGGCGGCCACGGGCGTAGCCGAGCCAGGGGCTCACCTGGGCGGGCGGGGCGAGCGCCGCCAGCCGGGCGGCGGTGACCGGCGGCGGCCGGTCCGAGCCCTCGTCGAACCAGGCCAGCACCCGTCCGAGCGCGGCCGTCGCGGCGAGCCCCGGTGCGGCGGGACCGTGCCCCTCCGCACCGTGCCCCTCCGCACCGTGCCCCTCCGTACCGTGCCCCTCCGCACCGTGCCCCTCCGCACCGTGCCCCTCCGTACCGTGCCCGGCAGGAGCGGGCCCGGCAGGCGCGGGCCACCCCGTCTCGTCGGCCGCGTCGAGCGCCCACCCCGGGATGTCGGCGACCCGACCCGCCCGGATGCAGGCCAGCAGCAGCCCCAGGAGGGCCGTCGCGTCGTGCGGGTCGGCCGCGCGGGCCGCGAGGAAACGCTCCCGGGCCGTGTCGAGTTCCCCGGTGATCTGCAACGCGTGGAGCCCGGCCGCGCGGTCCGACCCCGGCAGCCCGGTCGAGGCCAGCGCGACCGCCCGCCCCCACCGCTCCGCGTCCGAGGAGAAGTCCACCCGCAGCACCTCGGCGGCGAGTGCCAGGACCGCCGGTGGCCGTGGCCCGGACCGGCCCAGCAGATCCGCGCAGACCTCGATCCGGGGCGCGTCCCGCACGCCGGAGCGGGCCAGTTCGTCCGCCACCGAGGCCCTGACCGCCTCCGGGAGGGACTCCGCCCAGTACAGCCGGGTCAGCAGTTCGCAGGCCGGTAACTCCTCGCCGCGCCCGAACCGGGCCGCCGCCAGCGGCCGTACCGCCTCGTCGAGGGGGACGTCACCGGCCTCCGCCACCCGCCCGGAGAGACTCTCCAGCGCCGCGAAGTCGGCCTCGGTGAGCAGCGGCCGGTACGGCGGTTCCGCGACGGACCGTACGAAGTCCACGTAGAAGGGAGTGACCGCCTCGGGGCGCTTCTCCCACTGCGCCCAGATCTTGCGCAGCTTCGTCAGACCACTGTGCGGATCGGGGTCCTGGAGTGCCGACAGCCACTGTCTGCGCAGCCGTCCCGAGGACGAGAAGAAGTCACCGAAGGACGCGGGCGCACTCATGCCGCCGTGCTCACCCCCTGTCTCTCTCGCGTCGCAGGAGATCCTCGAAGTGCCGTGCCTGGTAGGCGTTCCCGGCCCGCCGATAGGTGTCGGCCGTCCGCGTCAGCAGCGCGCAGCGCTCCTTGCGGGTTCGCAGGAGCGCGCTGCCGCGCACCAACTGCCAGGACTCCGCCAGCCGTCGCGCCGACCCGGCCGGGTCGCCCCGGGTGTCGAGCAGCCCCGCCAGTTCGTTGAGCAGCGCCAGCCGGACGGCGGGCGACGGATTCTCCGCGCCGGAGTCCAGACAGCCGCGCAGGGTGTCGCAGGCGCCGGCCGTGTCACCGGCGGCGGCCTGCTCACGGGCCCGTTCCAGCGCGTTCGCGCCGGGCGGCGGACGGCGGGGCCCGGCCTCGGCCTCGGCCAGCGCGCCCAGGAGTTCCGTCGCGCTGCGGAAGCGCCGCGCGGGATCGAACTCCAGACAGCGCAGCACGACGGCGTCGATCTCGCGGGTCACGGTGTTGTTCAGCCGGGACGGCGGTGCCACCGCACGGCCCTCCTTCTTCCGCCGGTACAGCCAGTCTCCGTGCAGGGCGTCGGGCAGTTCGTGGGGCGGGACGAGATGCTCGAAGGGCAGCCGCCCGGTGAGCCCTTCGTACATCAGCACCCCGAGGGAGTACAGATCGGAGGCGGGCACGCTCTCGCCCTGCGAGGTCTCCGGCGCCATATAGGTGAGGGTGCCGGCGACTCCGGGGACGGTCCCGGACTCCAGCAGCCTGGCGGCGAGACCGAAGTCGATGAGCCGTACGGTCAGGTCCGTGCCGAGCAGGACGTTGTCCGGCTTGAGGTCGCGGTGCAGCAACGGCTGGTCCAGGGCGTGCAGTCCGCGCAGCGCCACACAGATCTGCCGCGCCCAGGTGAACAGCTGCTTCGCGGAGACCGTCCGCCGGCTGTGGAACTGGTCGGCGAGCGTGGTGCCCTGCACGTACTCCATCACCAGGAACGCCCGGCCGCCGGCGTCATGGGCCAGCCCGCCGTCGTACACATGGACGAGGTGGCGGCGTGCCTCGGCGTCGGTCATGCCGTCCATCGCCTCGGCCAGCCGCAGGACGTCGGAGAACCGGTGCCGGGCGTCCTCCTCGGTCATCCCCGTCTCCCGGGAGATCTTGCAGGCGACCCGTCGGACGGGCCGGCCCAGGATGCGCTGCTCGCTGAGGAAGACGGCGCCGAAGTTACCGCCGCCGACCCACTCGGTGAGCAGATAGCGGTCGTCGATCATCCGGCCCTCGAACGACCGCAGGTCCGTCCCGGCCCCACCGTCACCCATGGCCCGCTCCGTCGGTGCCGGTGCCGGTGCCGGTGCCGGTGTCGATGGAGGTGTCGGTGTCGATGGAGGTGGCTGAGTCTGTGGCGGGGGCGGTGGAGTCGTCGGCGGCGACGAAGCGGACGTCCGTCCGAGGCCCGCGTCCGTCGGCACCGGCCCCCTCGGGACGGAAGTCCAGCTCGATACGGGCGCACCGCCGGAACTCGTCCTTCCTGCGCTGCTGTTCGAGCAGGACCGGGCTCTCGATCAGGTCGGAGAGGATCTTCGCGACGATACGGCCGCCCTCCTTGCCGCCGGACCTCTCGTTCCGCAGATGCCCCTGCCGGGCGGCGTGCAGGATCAGCGCCTCCGGGACGATCAGTTCCTTCTCCCGTTTGTCCCGCCAGAACGCCCGCTGCCGTTCCACGAGTTTGCGGCAGATGCCGGTCATCGCGTCCAGGTCCAGCGGCCGGAACACGATGATCCGGCGGATGCGCGCCAGGAACTCGGGGGAGAAGACGGGACCGCCGTGCGCGCCCTTCCCGACCTGGAGCAGGGCCTCCTTCACCCGGGCGACGATCTCCTCCTCGGGCCGTCCCTCCCGGCTCATCAGGGCGATGATCTCCTGGCCCGCGTTGGTGGTGAGGATGAAGATCGCCCGGTCGCCGTGGGCCTTGACCCCGCGCTGGTCGATGATCCAGCCCTCGTCGAAGAGGTTCAGGAAGGGCCGCCAGACCTCGGCGTGCGCCTTCTCCGCCTCGTCCAGCAGGAAGACGCAGTACGGGTCCGCGTTCAGCTCGTTGATCAGCCGGCCGCCGCGCTCGAAGCCGATGTATCCCGGTGGGGAGCCGATGATCCCGGCCACGCTGTGCGCCTCGGAGAAGTTCTCCATGGGGTAGGTCTGGAGGCGTTTGGAGGAGGAGTAGAACCCCGCGACGGTCTTCGCCAGTTCGGTCTTGCCGGTCCCCGTCAGCCCGGCGAACAGCATCACCGACGCCGGGCCGCCGCTCGCCCCGGCCACGCCCGCCTTGATCCGGCGCAGTTCGTTCGCGACGACCTCCAGCGCGTCCCGCTGGCCGAACACCGAGCCGCCGAGCGCCTGTTCGTAGTCGATCCCGTCGTCGCCGGTACCGGCGATCTGCCCGGCGGGCACCCCCGACATCTCGGCGATGACCCGCACCACGTCGTCGGTGTCCACGACGGTCCGGGTGTCCCCGAGCTGCGTACGGCGGTAGTCCAGGTCCTCGCAGGCCCGGCGGAGCACCTTGACGGCGGCCAGCGGCATCCGCTGGGCGAGGATGTAGTCCCCGGACAGCACGACCGCCCGGTCGACGACCCGGTCGGCGACCTCGGTGCCGAACTCCGCCTCCAGCGCGTCCGCCGCCTGCCGGACCATGTCCCGTGCCGTGGCCCGGTCCGGTTCGGTCATGTCGATACGGGTGGTCAGCTCCCGCAGGGCGTGGTCGGCGGCCAGCAGATCGTCGTACTCCTGGCCGGAGAGGATCCCGATGAGATGGATCCGGCGTTCCTTCAGCGCGCTGCGCAGGGCCTGGACGTGGTCGGTGCCGTGGGGGCCGCGGAGCAGGGCGCCGAGTCCGTCCAGGCAGACGACGAGATCGGTGCGGCCCGCCACATGGGCGATGATCCGGGCGAGTTTGGCGCCGCTGTCGGTGTCCGGCACGTCACGGCAGTCGACGCGCAGCAGCCGCTTGCGCCGCAGGAAGGGCAGCTCTCCGGCCGCCGCACGCCTGGCCAGTTCACGGACCAGCGTGGTGGTGCCGACTCCGGCGGGGCCGGTGATCAGCACATGGTTGTCGCTCGTACGGTGCAGGGCGCGGCCCAGGGTGTCGAAGTAGCGCTCCAGGTGCCGGGCGGCCGGGATGCCCTGGGTGCGGGCCAGCCACGTCAGGTCCTCGGCGGGCGGTGAGTCGGCCGGTAAGCGGAAGGCGATCTCACGCGGCCCCGAGGTGCGGGTCTCCCTGACGGACTGGGCGAGCAACTCCCGCATCCTGGCGAGGTCCACCCGGAGCGGATCCGTCCGGAACACCGACGCGAGCCGTGGCGGCGGGTCCTCCAGCAGGGCGTCCAGGAGATGCGGTGTGTCGACCTGTTCGGCGCCCCAGACCGTGGCGGCGCGCCGGGCCCGCCGCAGCAGGTCGAGCGTCGGCTCGCCCAGGCCGTCGCGGTGCAGCGGGGGTGTCTCCTTCCCGTGCTGCGACAGCCGGAAGGCACCGCCGAGCAGCTCCGCGACCTTCGCCAGGCCCAGTTGGGGCGGGATCTGGAGCCGCACCAGCCGCTCGGTCAGCCCCTCCGTCTCACCGAGCAGCGCGAGGAAGCAGTGCGGGGGCAGCAGCCGGTCGTACCCCAACTCGCCCGCGCGCTCCGCCGACTGCTCCAGTACCGCCCAGGCGTCCGCCGAGAACTCCTCGGAGCGCAGCCGCCCGGCGTCGTCCAGCAGCGGGGGAGGCGGCTCCGTGGTGACGCGCACCTGGTCGCGCAGGGTCCGCGCGGCGGCCGTCGCGTCGAGGATGCGCAGGAACCGCCGGTCGCCGGCGTCGGGATGGTCCAGGACACGGGCGACGAGCAGTTCGAGGCAGACGGGACGCAGCCGGTCGGGGTCCCGGGCGAACTCCGTCGCGAAGCCGTCGAGCGCGGCGAGCGTCTCGGGGGCGAACCGCTCGCGCCGCCCGTCGAAGTCGAAGTCCCCGCCGTCCGGGCTCCGCGGGTTGTACGCGGCGATGGACTCCAGGAGATGCTGCGGCCGGGCGCCCTCGGTGAGCGCGAGCGCGAGGCCCGACAGCACCGCCTGGTCGCCGGAGTCGATCGCGGAGTAGAGGATGTCGCTCGGCCGTACCGTGCCCGAGCAGCGCTGGGTCGCCGCCGAGAGGACATCGATCACCCGTTCGTCAAGCAGGGTGTGCGGAGTGAAGATCCCCTCCGAGAAGAGCGACAGCACGACAGCATCCCCGTACCCGTTCCCGGCGCGTCCGTCTTCGCGGAGCGGGCCGGAGCCAGTGGCAGTTTCCCCGTTGCCCCACAGTCTGGCACGGAGCACGACGACACCGACCGCCATTGGACGACATCAACCCGATAGGTTCACAACGCCCCGGGACCGCCCGGCCGTCACGGGCCGCCCGGCGGCTCGGCCGGCGGCTCAGCCGGCGACATGGCGCTCGATCCAGTCGGCGGCGGTCCGGCGGAAGAGCTTCCGGCTGTCCGCGCGCAGGAAGTCGTGGCCCTCGTCGCGCAGCATCAACAGCGCGGCCTGCAAACCGCGTTCGCGGGCCGCCCGGACGAACTGCTCGGACTCGCCGAGCGGCACATTGGTGTCGTGCTCGCCGTGGACCGTCAGGACGGGCACACGCAGCGCGTCGACCCGGGTCATCGGGGACAACTCCCGCAGCAGCTCCCGGTCGTGTTCCGGGTGCCCGTACTTGTGCGCGGCCGATTCCGCGATCCACGGCTCGGTGCCGGCGTAGAAGGTCGCGAAGTCGGACATGCCGCAGGCCGCGACGCCGGTGCGGAAGAGGGCCGGGTGCCACACCAGGGAGGCCATCACCAGATAGCCGCCGTACGAGCGGCCCATGACGGCGAGCCGGCGCGGATCGGCGAGACCGGCCACGACGACATGGGCCGCGCAGTCGGCGACGTCCTCGATCGCGGCGAACCGTCCCGTGCCGAGGTCGGCGTCGACGAACGACCGGCCGTGCCCCGAGGAGCCGCGCACATCCGGGGCGAAGATGTCCAGCCCCCGGCCCAGCAGTTCGTGGTAGAGCGGGTTGAACACCGGCCGTTCCTGCTCCTCCGGGCCGCCGTGCAGATGGATCACACAGGGCGCGGGCACCCCGGGGGCCCGGCCCGGCGCCCGGTAGTACCAGCCGCTCAGCGGCAGCCCGTCGCGGGCCGTCGGCCGCAGCGGCACCGGCCGTACGGGCGGGCGGCCGGGCGGCACGGCGTCCTCGTCCCGCGACGACCACGGGGTCCGCCGCGCGCTGCCCTCGGAGTACCACCACACCCCGGGGCGGCGCTGTGAGCCGGACAGCGCCAGCACCAGTCCCGCCCGGCCGCCGACCCGAGGGATACGGGTCACCACCTCGTGCGGCAGCGGCACGTTCCGCGGCGGCCCCGGCCGGGCCTCCCCGCCCTCCGAGTCGACGGTGACGACCTCCAGCTCGGTGGCCCCGCGCACGTTCCAGGCCAGGGCCGCGGTGTGTCCGTCGTGGCCGAAGGCCAGCAACTCCAGCCCGCAGTCGGCCCGTTCCGCCGCCACGGACAGGCCCCGCCGCTCCCCTTCGCCGTCCAGCCGTACGGCGAACAGCGCGGCGAACTCGCGTGCCGCGTCGCTGCGCAGCCACAGCGTCCCGCCGTCCGGGGAGAACCGGCCGATCCATGGATCGCCGTCGGCGACATGCAGGGCGAACGTCGTCCGCAGATCCCCGGTCCGCACGACCAGGGCCTCACGCCGCCCGCGCGGCCCCCGCCGCACCAACGCCAGCCGCCCGTCCCGGCTGATGTCGCACACCCGCAGGGTGGCGGCGCCCCGCTCCACCGCCAACAGGGCGGGCGCGACGACACCGAGCGGATCCACGAGATAGGCCGCCAGCCCTCCACCGACGACGCCGGTCCCGCCGCCTTCCTTCGAGGCCGCGCCGTCGCCCCGCCCGCCGTCACCGTCCCCGCCGTCACGTTCGGCGGGTACGCCGGCCGCCTCCGGTACGCGGTCGGTGTCGGTCCCTCCCGGGGCGGTCCCTCCCGGTGTGCGGGCCGTCGGAGCGGCGTCGCCGTGGTGGGGGCCGCCCAGGAGTACGGCTCGGCCGTCCCGTGCGGTCCAGCCCGCCGGGCGGCGCGTGGTGTAGGTGCGCGGGTCGGCGAGGCCCGGCTCCGAGGGGACGGGCCTCTCTTCCGTCTCGGCGCCGCCCGGTGTGCGGACCGGCTCGGCGACGGTGACGGCCACCGCCGAGCCGTCGTACTGCCAGCAGCCCAGATACGCGGAGCTGCCGGGCTCGGCACCGGCGAGGACACGGCGTCCGGTGCCGTCGGGGCGGACGCACAGCACCCGGGTGTGTTCACCGCCGCCGGGAGCCGTGGTGTAGGCGATCCAGCGGCCGTCGGGCGACCAGGCCACCTCCTTGACGGGGTGGGGATCGGAGTCCAGCAGATGGACCTCGTGTCCGTCGACCGGCCCGGTCCACAGCTGCGGAACCCCGCCCCGGTCGCAGATGAACGCGACATACCTGCCGCTCGGGTCCACGGACGGGTACCAGCAGCCGTGGGACCGCAGCGGCTGCGGGGTGTCCAGCGGCCCGGCGGTCCCGGGAAGCGGCACCGGCACGGGCGCGGTGAAGGCCGAGGCCGGCGCCGTGCCCGCACCGGCGGGGTTGCCGACCGCCCCGGCCGCGCCGACCGTTCCCACGGAGGTGGAGGTGGAGGTGGAGGTGGAGGTGGAGGCGTGGTCCGCGTACCGCCAAGGCATCCCGTCCATGACGTCCTCATCGACGGCGACGCGCGCGACGAAACCGGCGCGCGGGAGCGCGGTGGTCGACGGGGCCGCCGAGACCGCCGGGGCCGATGGGGCGACCGGGGCCGATGGGGCCGCAGCCCCCGGTCCCGTTTTCTTTCCCGTCCCCTTTCCCGTTCCCGTCCGTGGGGCGCGGCCCTCCGGCGTACGGGACGTACTGGGTGTACTGGGCGCATGGGGCGCATGGGGCGTACGAGGCCCCGGCTCACGCTCCTGTCGCCCACGAGCCCCCTGCTCCTGGGCCCCCGGCGTACGCGCCCCGCGCTCCCCGGTCACCTGATCCCGTGCGTCTGCAGCCATATCTCCAGCAGGGCTATCTGCCACAGCGCGTTCGCCCCGCGTCGGGTCCGGTGCTCGTCCGGTGCCGACAGCAGTTCGGCGACGTACGCGTCCTCGAAGACGCCGCGCGCCCTCGCCTCGGGCGCGGACAGGGCCTCCCGGACGCGTCCCAGCACGGGGCCGGCCATGTGCTTGACGGCGGGGACCGGGAAGTAGCCCTTGGGCCGGTCGACGACCTCGGCGGGCAGCACCCGGCGCCCGGCGGCCTTGAGGACGCCCTTCCCGCCGTCGGAGAGCTTCAGCTCCGGCGGGCAGACGGCGGCCAGCTCCACCAGCTCGTGGTCGAGGAACGGCACCCGGGCCTCCAGCCCCCAGTCCATCGTCATGTTGTCCACCCGCTTGACCGGATCGTCGACGAGCATCACCTCCGCGTCGAGCCGCAGCGCCGCGTCGAGCGCGGTCTCGGCCCCCGGACGCGCCATGTGCTCCCGTACGAACCGCCCGGACACATCGTGATCGGCCAGCACGGAGGGCCGCAGCACCCCGGTGAGGTCGGTGTGCGCCCGGTCGAAGTACGTCGTGGCGTACGCCTCGGCCGCGCGCTCCCGCGAAGCGACCGCCATGTCCGGATACCAGTGGTAACCGGCGAAGACCTCGTCCGCGCCCTGCCCGCTCTGGACGACCTTCACCTCCTTCGCCACCTGCTCCGCCAGCAGATGGAAGGCCACCACGTCATGGCTGATCATCGGCTCGCTCATCGCCGCGATCGCCGCGTCCAGCGCCGTCGACACCCGGTCCGAGGGCACCATCAGCTGATGGTGGGCCGTGCCGAAGTGCCGCGCGACCAGGTCGGACCAGCGGAACTCGTCACCCTCCTCACCACCCTCGGACTCGAACCCCACACTGAAGGTCGCGAGATCCCGCTGCCCCTCGTCGGCCAGCAGCGCCACGATCAGACTGGAGTCGAGGCCGCCGGACAGCAGCACACCCACGGGCACGTCGGCCACCATGCGCCGGCGCACGGCGGTGCGCAGCGCGTCGAGCACCGCGTCCCGCCAGTCGTCGGCGCTCAGCCCCGCGTCCTCGGGCCGCCGGGTGTACGACGGCTGCCAGTAGCGGATGTCGTGGTGGCGTCCGTCCGGCTCCACGACCCGCACGGTGGCCGCCGGCAGCTTGCGCACCCCGGCGAGGACGGTGCGCGGGGCGGCCACGGTGGCGTGCCAGCTCATGTACTGGTGCAATGCCACGGGGTCGAGCGAGGTGTCGACACCGCCGCCCGCCAGCAGCGACGGCAGCGAGGAGGCGAACCGCAGCCGCCCCGGCGCGTGCGCCAGATACAGCGGCTTGATGCCCAGCCGGTCACGGGCCAGCACCAGGCGTCCGGTGGCCTGTTCGGCGATCGCGAACGCGAACATGCCGTAGAACCGTTCGACGCAGGCGGTGCCCCACTGCTGGTACGCCTTGAGCACCACCTCGGTGTCGGAGCCGGAGAAGAAGCGATGGCCGAGACCCCGCAGCTCCGCGCGCAGCTCCTTGTAGTTGTAGACGCAGCCGTTGAAGACACCGGAGATCCGCCCGGCCGGGTCGGTCATCGGCTGGGCCCCGCACTCGGACAGATCGATGATCTTCAGCCGGCGGTGCCCCAGGGCGACGGCGCCCTGCGACCACAGGCCCCTGCCGTCCGGCCCTCGGGGGGCGAGGCGGTCGGTCATGCGCTCGACGGCCGCCAGATCGGGCCGTCCGCCGTCGAAACGGATCTCACCGCAGAGACCGCACATCAGACCGCACCCCCTCGCTGGGGCGCGTTCGCGCCACTCGCGCCAGTCATGCCACTCGCGCCAGTCATGCCACTCGTGTCGCTCGTGTCGCTCATATCGCTGGTGTCACACGTATCGCTGTTGTCGCTCTTGCTGCTGGGCATGCGAGCCACTCCTTGATCACCGGGGCACCGGGCACCACAGCGGGGACGGCGGTCGGCGGACGGCGGCCGGAACCGGCCTGACCAGTCCGCACCGCCACGCGGATCAGCCGCCGACGGACTCCACCGAGTACGCCGCCGAGGCCTCGGGCGGACCCGCCCCGGCCGCCGCGACGGGCCGCCGGCGCACGGCCGGGGCCGCTCCGGGACCGCCGCTCCGCCCCCGCTCGCCCCGGGTCTCGGCGGCCAGCGCCCCGACACAGGCGGGCAGGCCCTCCTCCTCGGCGACCCCGCGCAGCCGATGCGCCGCGCTGCCCCTGGCCAGGGCCTCCTCCAGGAGCACACGTACGGTGTCCCAGTCGCCCTGGGCCTCCAGGACCGGGCGCAGCCGACGGAGCATGTCGCGCAGGACGGTCGGGGCGGGCGCGGCGCGACGGGTCTCCGGATCGACCAGATCGCCCTCCAGACCCGACTGGGCCGCCCGCCACATCGCGGCCCGAAGCCATTCGTGCCGTCCGTCGCAGACCCACCCGGGCCGCTCCAGCCGGACCCGCGCGTCCTCGACCAGGGCCCGGAACAGCCCGGCGATGAGCACGACTGTCTCGGTGCGCGGACTGGCGTCGCAGACGCGAAGCTCCAGGGTCCGCTGGTGCTCGCTGGGCCGCAGGTCGTAGTAGACCATCCCCGAGTCCTTGATCACGCCGGACCGGATCAGTCCCTCGACGGCGGCGTCGTAGTCGGCGGCCCCGGCGAAGCAGCCGACCGGCCCCGCGGTGGGCCAGCGCTGCCACAGCATCGTCCGCCAGCTCGCGTACCCCGTGTCCGCGCCGAGCCAGAACGGCGAGCTGGCGGACAGGGCCAGCAGCGGCGGCAGCCACGGCGAGACCGCGCACATGATCCGTACGGCAGTGTCCCGGTCGGGCACGTCGACATGGACCTGCGCGCTGCACACCAGATGCTCGTCGGCGACCCGGCGGTACTCGTCGACCATGTGCCGGTAACGGAAGTCCGGGGTGGCGTCACCGGGCGTCAGCCGTGCGAACGGTACGGTTCCGGCCGCGACGACGGCGAGGCCCAGCCCGGAGGCCGCCGCGTCCAGTCGCCGCCGGGCGCCGGACAGGTCGGCGTGCAGGGAGTCCAGCGAGTCGTGCACCAGGCTGTTCCACTCCACCGCCGACCGCTGAAGCTCGGTCTTGAACTCGGATCCGCGCAATCGACCGAGGACCGTACCGGCTCCTGGGACCAATCGACCGCTCTCCGCGTCCAGAACATGGAACTCTTCCTCTACGCCCACACGAACGGTCACGGCCTCTCCCTCATCCGTACCGAGATCGCCCACCGGTCCGAGGACCGGCGAGGACCCTGCGTCGCCCGAGTTCCCGACAAAAAGATAAATAAGCCTCACTCATGGATCAAACGGAACGGTGGCCTCACCCGCCAGTCTCGGGCGTATGTTCGAAACCTGTCTCTCGGTCTCCTCCGGACAACCTTCGGCCTTTCCGGGACGTCCCTCGGCCTTCGCCGGACGCCCTTCGCCGGACGCCCTTCGACCTTTCAGGCCGGTCCCGGTCCCTGGGGCCCCAGGTGGATGGACCCATGGATGTCGCGCGCCTGGATCAGCGGGCCGTGAACCGTGCCGCCGACCTCGTTGCGCACATCCCCCGTGCCGGTGGCCGGGGGCGCGGCCAAGGCTTCGGCCCGGCCGCGCCACGCGTCGAGCGCCGTCGCGAACGCGGCGTCCCGGGCGGCTCTCAGGGTCAGTACGTCGGCGAGTTCCCTGGCCCGCGCGGTGTCGTCCGCCGTCCGCGCCAACGCGTTCAACTCGCCTTCCCCATGGGCCTCTTCACCCCGTGGCCGACGCGATACCAGCTCACGCAGCGATGCCCAGATCTGCTGACCGGCCGCTCCCGCGGTGCCGCCCGCGAGCGCCATCAACAGCTCAGGTGCGATCGGGTCCACAGGCGACCTCCGACGGGGATTCCAGCACCTTGCGGTCAGTTCGAGAATAGAGGACGGCGGAGAGGAAGGGACCTGCGCCTCAAGCCGCTTCCGCCGTACCGCAGTTGATTCGCGCCAGGACAAGGCCTAGTACTGCAACCGCATCTGGCGTGACGGATGGTCGGCGGTCTCGTTGGTATGACTGTGTGCTGATGCGCTGACGGTTGAGCAGGTCGAGTCGTGGTCCGAGGGGGTGGCCGGGCTCCATGCCCGGTTCGCCCACCGTTTCGGCAGGTCGGAGCCCCGCGAGCGGGCGCTGGACTACCTGAACGGACTCGTCGCGCCGCTGGAGAAGAAGAACGGGTGGACGCTGTCCGAGCAGGTCGGGCAGCTCCGCCCGGACGGCGTCCAGCGCCTGCTCAACCACTCCGACTGGGACGAGAACGCGGTCCGCGACGATGTGCGCGACTTCGTCGTGGAGACCATCGGAGCCAAGAACGCGGTCCTGATCTGCGACGACACCGGTTTCCTGAAGAAGGGCACCAAGTCCGCCGGAGTCCAGCGGCAGTACACAGGTACCGCCGGCCGCACGGAGAACTGCCAGATCGGGACCTTCCTGGCCTACGCCTCCGCCAGGGGGCGGGCATTGATCGACCGTGAGCTCTACATCCCCGTTTCCTGGACGGATGACCGTGAGCGCTGCCGCGCAGCCGGGATCGACGACGAGATCCCCTTCGCGACCAAGAATGAGCACTGCAAGTGGATGCTGCAACGTGCCGTCGACGCAGGCATCCCGTTCGCGTGGGTCACCGCTGACGAGGCATACGGGCAGGTCAAGCACCTGCGGGTATGGCTGGAGGAACGCAGGATCGCGCACGTACTGGCCACCAAGGTCAACGACACCGTGACCACGGCGGACGGCGGCGACGCCAGGGTGGACCAGTTGGTCGCCGCCCTGCCCAGGCAAGCGTGGAAGCGGGTTTCCGGGGGCCAGGGCGCGCACGGCGAACGGATCTACGACTGGGCCCGCGTCGCCATCCGCCCGTACTGGGAGAACGGCTTCGGGCACTGGGTTCTGGCCCGCCGCAGCATCAGCGACCCCACCGAGATCGCCTACTACGTCTGCTACGGATCGGTGGCCTCCCGGCTGAAAGACCTGGTCAAGGTAGCCGCCGCGAGGTGGGCGGTGGAGGAGTGCTTCCAGACCGCCAAGGGCGAGTGCGGCCTGGACCACTACCAGGTGAGGCTCTACCGGGCCTGGTACCGCCACATCACCCTGGCCATGGCCGCCCTCGCCTACCTGACCGCCGTCCGCGCCGCAGAAGCCGCAAAAGGGGCGGAGCGGACGACGGGCAAGACCTCATACCCCTCAGCGTCCCGGAGATCCGCCGACTGATCGGCCACATCATCGTCACGCCCCGCCACCACAGCAACGACCATCATCTGCACTGGTCACGCTTCCGACGACGCAGCCAGGCCCGTGCCCGCCGCTCCCACTACAAACGCCGAGGCCACAACCCGCAGATGCGGTTGCAGTACTAGCGGCGGGTGTGTCGGTCGCTCTCACGGTAGAGGACCAGGTGCTCGTGGAAGAGAACGCCGTCGCGGACGTCCCCGGTGGCGGTGAAGCCGGTGTCGTCGACGTAGTCGATGTGGTCGCCGCTGACGGTGTAGCTGCCGGTGTAGGCGCTGCGGCGGTTGCCGCGGGCCTCGTCGTAGCGGCCGTCGGGCAGTAGTTCCTGGCGGATGAATCCATCCGCCGTCACCCCCATGCCGACGTACGGATGCGGGGCGCGGGGTGTGTCGTCGCTGGTCATGGCTCCACGATCGCCCCGGCGGCGGGTGGCGACCAGGCCGCGTCCTCCCCAGGTGGGCGCTTCCTGGGTGCCGGACACCTGGGATGACGGCGGCCTGGTTCCGACTCCTCGGCGCGACGAACCTGGTGCTCGGGCAGCCGCCGTGGCTGCCGAGGACCCGCCTCGAAACCCGCACCGGCGCTCATCTCGCGCGGCGGGGATCCCGATGCGGCGACCCCACAGAACAGAGGAGCACGCACATGAGCACGCACATGAGCACCACCGACACCGCCGATAACGCCGCCACCACCGATAACGCCGCCACGGCCACCGTCGCCGCCACGGGCTGGAACGCCGAGGCCCTCGACGAGATCCTCGCGAACGACGACGGCCGTCCCGTCCTGTTCACCAACGCCCGCATCCTGACGATGGACCCGCTGATCGGGACAATGACGGGCGCCGACCTCCTGTACGTCGGCTCCCTGCTCGTCGGCGTCGGTCCGGGCGTCATCACCGCGGCGGGCGACGACAACGCCATCGTCGTCGACCGCACGGGACTGACCGTCGCCCCGCCGTCGTGGACACCGTCGCGCTGGCCGGCGGCCGTGGCCGGCGCGCGGAGTACGTCGCCACGCTGACCCCGGGCAACACCCCCGACTTCCTGGTGGTGCCCGACGAACTGGCCGCCGACGTGCCCGGCGCGATGGCCACCCTCACGACCCGGCCGGAGCAGGTCCGCGCCCTCGTCGCGGCCGGCCGCCCCGTGCTGTGGGCCGGCGCCGACGCCCCCGGCCGGGCCACCGCCCCCGAGACGGGTGTCCCGGCCGCCGCCGATCTGACCGGCAGCCCGCGCGTCGGGGTCTGGATCGACAGGAACGACTTCCTGCACCAGGAGTTGACCGCCGACGGCCGCTACGACGAGACCCGGGGCGAGCGCTCGCACGCCTACCAGGGCCGGTACTGGATCGCCGGCGACCGCGTCGACTACCTGGACGACCTGGACGACCTGGGCTTCTGGGCCTACGGCGAGTTCCAGGGCGACGAACTCCACCACGCGGGCTACGTCATGAAGCTCGGCCGACCCCTCCGACTCGCCCCACCCACGCTCCCCGCCGTACCGAAGGAAGACCTCTCATGAACACGAACTTGAGCACGAACACGAACACGAAAACGAGCACGAGCGCGAGCACGAGCGCGAGCACGAGCGCGAGCGTCAACGACATCACCGGCGTTGCCGTCCTCGAACAGCTCCCGCACCCGCGAGCACTCCGACGCCGCCGTCGAGGCCCTCGTCGGCACCGGCATCCGTGGCGTACACGCCTCCATGGGCCCGCACTTCGGTGCCTGGGACCGCCAGTGGCCCGGCGACCTGGCCCGTATGAAGGACAGGTACTTCAGCAGCGACGACCAACTGCTCACGCTGCGCCTGGCGACCCTGGCCACCGACGAGATCGCCGGACCGGCAATCGCCTACGGCCCCGAACTCGCCCGAATGGCAAGGGATTTGGGCATCGCAGTGGGCGTGGACGCCGTGTTCGGCGCGTCGGGCTCCGAGGCGGTCCTGCGCTGGGCCAAGGACGGCGTCCTCGGCCCCGACGTCACCCTCGTCCACGCCACCGGACTGGCCCCCGAGGCATGTAGCGGCGGCGGCAGCGGTGGCGGCGGCGAACATGCCCCTGCGACGCTCGGAGCCGGCCGGTCACCCGACGTCGAAGAGGTTCGGCAGCCCGAGGAGGTACCGGGTGCGGTCGTGGCGCTTGAGCGGCTCGAACTCGGGGGCCCGGTACAGCGGGGTGACGGCGCATCGTTCGGCGGTCGAACCGATCCGGTCCAGCAGGGCGTTGACGGCCTGCCGGGCCGAGGTGTTGGCACCCTCCATGGTGGCCAGGTCGATGGGGACGGCCACGTAGTCGCCGGACAGGAACAGGTTGGGGACCCTGGTGGCCGACCGCGGACGGTGGTGAAAGGTCCCCGTCGGATGGATGAGCAGCTGTTCCTCGTTGACCGGGTTCGGGGTGCCGAGTCCGTCCACGGCCGGATCGAGGAACCAGGAATGCGGCACGGAGTCCCTCAGGACCGTACGGCCGCTGTCGTTGAGCGACGCCTTCAACTGCGCCCACACCTCGCGGGCGACCTCGGTACGGGTGCACTGCTTGGCCGTCTTCCCGTACAGGATGCCCGGCCGGTCCCACTCGGAGACGTCCACGGACAGACAGTCCGCGACCGTGCCGTCACCGAAGTCGGCCGGGAAGTCATGGTTCGGCCAGTGCTGGGCCCGGGCGATCGCGGTCAGCGACCAGGGGGAGTCGATGAGGTCGAGATGGCCGTGCAGAATCGGCGTACGTTCGGTCAGGTAGAACTGGATCCCGGTCATCCGGTCCGTCTCCAGCCGGTCGCACGCGGCCAGTTGGGGGTCGGCGGCGCGTACGGCGGAGTTCCAGGTACGGCGGGCGTGCTCGACCGGCATGGCCGAGATGTAGTGGTCGGCGGTCACGGTCGCACGGGCGCCCTCCGGGTCCTCCATCACGGCCCCGGCGATCCGGCCCGCGTCCAGGGTCAGGTCCCGTACGGTCCAACCGACCCGGAACTCGACCCCGAGCGACCGCAGATGCGTCACCCAGGGGTCGATCCAGGCCCCGTTGGTGGGCGCGTTGAGGATCCGGTCCAGCGGTCCGTCCGCGCCGCGCCCCAGAAGGTTGAAGGCGAAGGCCTCCAGCAGCGTGCCGACCGTACGGGTGCCGGCCCCCTCGGCCTTGGTGGCCACGATGTTGCGGGTGATACCGACGGCCAGGATGCGCTGGTAGTCGTACGACATCCGGCCGGCCCGTACGAACTCCCACCACGGTGTCCGCTCCCAGGTCTCGTCGCGGCGTTCGTCGCAGCCGGTGAGGAAGACCAGGACGCGGTTGGCGAAGTACAGGGCCTCGTGGAGGGGGAGGTTGAAGGCGGTGTCCAGGAGGGAGGTGAGGGCGCGGCGGATCTCGTCGGGGGTGAGTTCGGCCGGTGTGTCGCCGGGCCAGGGGAGGGGGACCCGGATGTCCTCACGGCCGCCCGACCTGGCGAAGAGCATCTCCTTGGGGGCCGCGAGGTTGTCGTGGACACCGCCCGGGTTGCCGGGGAAGGGGATGCGCCGCATGGTGTCGGGCAGGTTGTGACAGATGCCGGGGATGAAGCGGAAGCCGTGCTCCCCGGGCAGGGGGCCCGGCCGCCTGTGCCGGTGCCCGGTACGTCCATGCTGCGGGCCTTGCCGCCGAGCGCCTTGCGCTCGTAGACCGTGACCCGGAAGCCGCGTTCGGCGAGTTCGTGCGCGGCCGTGAGCCCGGCGACGCCGCCGCCCAGGACGGCCACGCTCTGCGGGGCGGCGCCACTGCGGGCCGCGGCCCGCAGTGGCAGCCCGAGCGCCACCCCACCCCCGGCGACCGTCGCCGTCCCCAGGAACCCTCTGCGCGTAGTGCCGCCCATCACTACTACCCTGACCATCGGTAACAGTCGGCGCACGACAATACGAGCGCCCCACCGATCCCGAAAGACGCCCGACAGGGCCCGTACCACTTTGGCTTGATGCCACGTCACTCGACCACGCCCGGCCCGCGAACCCAGTGCACGGCCTCACCACCGGCGAGGGCCGTGGCGCACACGATCGCCGCCCCGAAGGGTCCCTCGTGACTGTCCACCGGACGGGCCCTCGCCCGGCTCGGATCCGGACGGTCACCCATCGAGTCACCCATCGAGTGGGGTGCTGAACGACTTCTGTAGCCTGCTTCCAGCTGTGTGTCAGCTAACTGTGTGGCGGGGGGAGTTGGCGTGGTGAACATCCTGGCCGTGGCCATCGGGGCCGGTCTGGGCCTGATAGGGGCTGTGTTCGGATCCTGGTTCACCGCGCGGCGGCAGGATCGCATGTGGCTGCGCGAACAGAAGCTGAAAGCCGGGGTCGGCTTCAACACCGCCGTGGTTCAGCTCATCGACCACCTGCGGGAAACACGACTGAGCGACGACGGTGCCGGGGCCGACGAACTCGTGAGCCGGATGCAGGAAGCCCGGTCCGCCCTCTACCTGCTGTGTGCCGACGACACCGTCGCTCTCGCCGACACCCTCGCGCGCCGGGTCTGGAGCGCCCGGCCCAGCGAGGGCAGGGACGATCGCAAGGCCGAACACAGGGAAACCGGGTCTTCGAACTTGAGCGGTGTGCCCTTCGCGTGCGCTGACTGACAGTCACTGCACGTGATGGGGAGAACTGTTGGTGGGCCCTGGACGCAGGACGCCCGTGGTCCTGGGTGATCATTTCTGTTCTCTACGCAGAATGATCGTCTGGGAGCCACGGGCTTGGTCAACGATACGACGTTGCTGCTGGACCTCGACGGAGTGTCCGTCATGCGGGTCGAGCGGCTTCAGTGCGGTGGGCGCCGGGTTCACCTGGCCACGGCGGACGCCTCGGCCCGGGCCTGTCCGGCCTGCGGGGTCTTCGCAACCCGGGTGAAGGGCTGGGCGACCACCCGGCCTCGTGATCTGCCCTACGGGGAGAGCGGGCTGGAGTTCGTCTGGCACAAGCGGCGCTGGTGGTGCCGTGAGACGGCCTGTCCACGACGGTCGTTCACCGAGCAGATCGAGCAGATACCGGCCGGGGCCCGGATCACCGGGCGGCTGCGGGCCGCGTCCGGGCGGCGCGTGAGGGATGCCGGTTCCACGGTCATCCAGACGGCCCGCGATCTGCACCTGTCCTGGCCGACCGTGATGAACGCCTTCCGCACCGCCGCCCGCGAGGTCGTCGGGGCTCCGCTGCCCGAGGTCGAAGTGCTGGGCATCGATGAGACCCGGCGCGGACGGACCCGGTGGGAACAGGATCCGGACACCGGGAAGTGGAAGATGACCAGGGACCGCTGGCACACCGGGTTCGTCGACGCCCTCGGATCCGGCGGACTGCTCGGGCAGGTCGAGGGCCGCACCGTCGCCGACGTGCTGGCCTGGCTTTCCACCACGCCCCTGACCTGGAGGAAGGCCATCCGATACGTCGCCATCGACATGTCGGCCGTCTACCGCTCCGCGATCCGCACCGGCCTGCCCGAGGCCACCGTCGTGGTCGATCACTTTCATGTGGTGCAGCTCGCGAACAAGATGCTCTCCCTGGTCCGGCGCCGCACGACCGCCGAGATCCGCGGCCGGCGCGGACGCGCCGGTGACCCCGAGTGGAAAGCCCGACGCCGCCTGCTCCGCAACCGCGAAGACCTTGACCACGAGCAGTTCGAGCGCATGTGGAACCCGCTGCTGGACGAAGGGAAGATCGGACAGACGCTGCTGACGGCGTGGATCGCCAAAGAAAGCCTGCGCACCCTCCTCGCCCTGGCCCGCACCGACGCCGGCCGGAACCAAGTCGGCCATGCCCGCTGGAAGTTCCTCACCTGGTGCGCGGACGCCGACATCCCCGAAGTCCGCACCCTCGCGGCCACCGTCGACCGCTGGTGGCCCGAAATCCAGGCGTTCATCGACACCGGACACAGCAACGCCAAGAGCGAAGGGATCAACCGCGTGATCAAGCTCGTCGCCCGCCACGCGTTCGGCTTCCGCAACGCCGACAACCAGCGACTACGCACACGTTGCGTCACCACGCGGCGAGCCCGTGGGCACCTCCGCACCGCTTAACTTCGAAGACCCGGGAAACCGAGGATCTGCTCCGCCGCTTCACCCATCACCTCCGGCAAGAGATCGCCAGGACGTAGCCCCAACCGGGGTGAGCTTCTTGGGGATGGCCATGGCAGGCTCATGCCGCATGATCGATGAATTCGCGAAGGACAACCTGCACGGAAGACTGCGGCGGGACCGCGAGGCGCTGCTCTGGAAACTCGACGGCCTGTCCGAGTACGACGCCCGCCGGCCTCTGACGGCGACCGGGACCAACCTCCTCGGCCTGGTCAAACACGTGGCCACCGTCGAGGCCAGGTACTTCGGCGAGGTCTTCGACCGCCCTTCCCCGGAACCGCTGCCCCGCTGGCAGGATCACGACGGCAGCGATCTGTGGGCGACCGAGGACGAGACCCGCGATCAGATCATCGAGTTCTACCGGCGTACCGGGGAACACTCGGACGCGACGATCAACGAGCTTCCCCTCGACGCCTCCGGTCATGTGCCCTGGTGGCCGGAGCCGCATCCCAACACGAACCTGTTCGCCGTCATGGTCCATGTCCTCGGCGAGTCCATCCGACACACAGGGCACGCCGACATCCTGCGCGAGAGCCTCGACGGCCGGACCGGGGTACGCCCCGAATACGAGAACCAGACCGACGAGGAAGCCCGTGCCGCCTACTGCGCGAAGATCGAGCGGGCCGCCAGGTCAGCCGCACCGATCAAGGCGCAGAGGGTGTCTCACGTGACGTGACGTGACGTGACGTGACGTTCGTACGGCATGTCGTGGGCGTAGTCCCCCTGGCACGGGCCCGCCCTCGCTGCGGCCTTCGGGTTTCCAGCGGCTGCTCAGAGCCAGTCCCGGCGTTTGAAGATGATGTACAGACTGGTGCAGACGACCGCCATCAGGACGATCGCGAAGGGGTATCCGAGGCCCCAGCTCAGTTCCGGCATGTGGTCGAAGTTCATGCCGTAGATCGTGCCGACGAGGGTCGGGGCGAACAGGATCGCGGCCCAGGACGAGATTTTTTTGATCTCCTCGTTCTGCTCGAAGCCCGCCTCCGCCAGTGCCCGCATCTCCGCGTTCTGCTGCTGGGTGACGAGCGTGGCGTTGACCGTGAGGATGTCGGTGAGGGCCTGGCGGAAGCCGTCGACGCGTTCGCTGGTGTGGGTGACGTGGTCGGCGACATCGCGCAGATAGCGCTGGAGTTCGTCGTCCGTCTCGTACTTGGTGAAGCCGGCCATCAGGCCGTGGAGCATGCCCACCAGGGGGCGGGTGGCGCGCTGGAACTCGACCATTTCGCGGGAGAGTTCGTAGATGCGGCGGGAGACCGCCGGGTCGCCGCGGAAGACCTCCGTCTCGATCTCGTCGACGTCGTTCTGGACGCCGGCGACCACGGGGGCGTAACCGTCGACCACCGCGTCGAGGATGGCGTAGAGGACCGCCTCCGGCCCGAGCTTCAGCAGCTCCGGTGTCTCCTCCATCCGGCGGCGGACCGCCGACAGATCGGGTGCCGCCCCGTGCCGGACCGTGATGACGAAGTCCGGCCCCACGAACACATGCAGCTCGCCGAAGTCGACCTCCTCCTGCGCGTCGAGATAGCGGGCGGCGCGCAGGACGACGAAGAGGGTTTCGCCGTACCGCTCCAGCTTGGGGCGTTGATGGGCCTCCATCGCGTCCTCGACGGCGAGCGGATGGAGGTCGAACTCGGCTGCCAGGGAAAGGAGTTCGGACTCGGTCGGGCGGGCCAGCCCGATCCACGCCATACCGGCCGGCTCCTCCCGCAGCTCACGGAACGTGTCCGCGAGCGTCGCGGGAGTGGAGACCCGTACGCCGTCCTGGTACAGCGCCGCCTCCACCACACTGGCCGCCCGCTCGGCCACGGCATCCGACTCCGGCCGTGCACCCGGTGCCGGGGACCCGGCGGGCGGTGCCGACCCGGGGGGCAGGGCACGGCGCCAGCCGGTCTTCCGGCCGCCCTTCGCGGTGGGGTCGGTGTTCTTCGAGGCCGGTTGGGCGCGTCGATCGGCCATCGCGGATGCCTCCCGAGGTGCGCGTACACGTACGACGATGTGATCACCGAGCAGGATATACGGGGCAAAGGGCGCGGGAGCGGGTGAGGGGTGGACGGAAACACGGCCGGTGATGTGGCCGGAGAGGTGGCTGGTGACGTGATCGGTGTCGTGGCCAGCGGCTACGGCGAGGGCGCGTACGGCGAGGGCGCGTACGGCGGCGATGCCCGCGGCACAGGCGCCTACGGCACAGGCGCCTACGGCACAGGCGCCTACGGCACAGGCGCCTACGGCACAGGCGCCTACGGCACAGGCGCCTACGGCACAGGCGCCTACGGCACAGGCGCCTACGGCACAGGCGCCTACGGCACAGGCGCCTACGGCACAGGCGCCTACGGCACAGGCGCCTACGGCACAGGCGCCTACGGCACAGACGCGGACCGGTTCCGGACCGTCGCGGACAGAAGCTGTCCGCAACCCTCGCTACCGTGCACAGCATGACGAACAAGGCGCCCCAGACCGCTCCCCGGCTCAGCCCCCGCGCGCTCAACCGCGCGACCCTGGCCCGTCAGCACCTGCTGCGCCGGGCACCCCTGTCCGCCCACGCCGCCATCACCCACCTCCTCGGTCTGCAGGCGCAGAACGTGCGACCGCCGTACTACGCGCTCGCCGCCCGGCTGGACGGGTTCGCGCCCGAGGAGTTGTCGACGCTCATGGCCGAGCGGGAGGTCGTCCGCATCGTCACCATGCGGTCCACCATCCACACGCACACCGCCGAGGACTGTCTGACCCTGCGGCCGTTGGTGCAGCCGGCCCGGGAGCGGGAGCTGCAGCTGTTCCGGAAGGGGCTGGCCGGCGTCGATCTCGACCGGCTCACGGCACTCGCCCGGGATCTGGTCGAGGACGAGCCGCGCACGCTGAAGCAGTTGCGCGAGGCCCTGCTCGTGGAGTGGCCCGACGCCGATCCGCAGTCCCTCGGGGTCGCCGCGCGGTGTCTGCTGCCGCTGGTCCAGGTCACCCCGCGCGGTCTGTGGGGGAGGAGCGGACAGGTCGCGCTGACCACCGCGGAGCACTGGCTCGGCCGCCCCGCCGAGGAGGCGCCCGCGCCGGAGGCCGTCGTCCGGCGCTTTCTCGCCGCGTTCGGGCCCGCCTCCGTGAAGGACATGCAGACCTGGGCCGGACTGACCCGGCTGCGCGAGGCGTTCGAGCGGCTGCGCCCCGAGCTGGTCACCTTCCGGGACGACCGCGGCACCGAACTCTTCGACCTCCCCGACGCGCCCCGCCCCGACCCGGAGACCCCGGCCCCGCCCCGGCTGCTCCCGGAGTTCGACAACCTGCTCCTCTCCCACGCCGACCGCTCCCGCGTGGTCCCCGCGGACCTCAAGGGCCGTACCTGGCAAGGGAATCAGGCCCACCGCACCTTCCTCGTCGACGGGTTCCTCGCCGGTGTCTGGAAGCTCGACACGGGCGTCCTCACCCTCGAACCCTTCGGCCGTCTCACGAAGGAACAGCGGTCCGACCTCGTCACGGAGGCGGAGCGCACGCTCACGGTCCTGCACGGTGACGCGGACGGGGATGGGGACCGGGACGGGGATGGGGACCGGGACGTGGACGGGGACGCGGACGGGGACGGCCCTTACGACATCCGCTTCGGCACCGTGGCCGCCTGATCGGCAGGGGAGACGACGTCGTACATGGAGAGGGAGCGCCGCGAACCGCTCGTGGCAGGTTCGCGGCGCCCCCTGACAGTTCCTGAGGGAGTACCTCAGGAGTCCATCGGCCGGCGCTGGGCCTCGGCTACGAGGCGATCTGCGTCGCCACCGTGTTGGAGAAGGTGGTCAGCCGGGTGTAGATACCGGGGTACTGCGCGTCGGCGCAGCCGTAACCCCAGGAAACTATGCCTGCCAGGACGCCCCCGATCATCAGGGGACCGCCGCTGTCGCCCTGGCAGGTGTCGACGCCACCGGAGGAGTATCCGGCGCAGACCATGGAGCTGGCGACGAACTCCGAGCCGTAGGAGCTGGAGCTGCCGCATACCGAGTTGGCCACGATCGGCACGGTCGCGGTGCGCAGCTGGTTGGAGGAGGAGCCGCCCGACGACGTGGTGCCCCAGCCGATGATGCGGGCGGTGGTGCCGGCCGCGTAGACGCCGGTCTGCGAGGCGGAGACGTACGAGGCGGTGGTGTACGGCATCGACGTCGCCAGGGTGATCACGGCGACATCGCTGGTCATGGTGGAGCTGTTGTAGCTCGGGTGGATCCAGATCTTGCTGGCGCGGGCCACCGTGCCGTTCGTGCCGTTGAGGTAGGTGCGGCCACCGACGACGCGGATGCTGCCGGCGGTCTCGTCGACCAGACAGTGCGCGGCCGTGACGACCTTGGTGGCCGAGACCAGGGTGCCGCCACAGAACTGGTTCTGCGAGGAGTCCGTGATCTGCATGACGTACGGGTAGGCGCTCGCGGTGGTGGTCGTACCGCCGACGATGGGCTGGGGGGCGGCGACGGCGCCGGGGGCGGTGAGCAGCGCGGCGGCGGCGCCGGCGGCGGTGGCCGCGGCTGCGATCATCGACTTCTTTGCGCGGTTGAACCCGAACATGGTTCTCCTCATGGGGGGGTTGCCGGTGGGGGGCGCGCGGGTGGGGGAGGTGCACAGAGCCTGCGGTACCGCCCTCGCTCGGGGGAGCCGAGCGGGGGCGGCGGGCCGGTCTGTGTGCCCTGGCGTGCGGCACGGCTCAAAAGCTATGAGCCGGAGTGATCCCCTCCCAAGGGGGGATCCCCCTAGGGGAGTTGGGGAGGGAAAACCCTCGATGACCCCGGCCGGGGTTTGAGCCTAGGCTGGACCCGCAAGGTCGCTGCGCGCACCCGCCCCCCAAGCTCGCTGCGCGCACCTGTCCCCTGGAGGGGCTCGTCAGCCGGTCCCGGGGAGGTCAGTTCGTACGGTGTCCCGCCGCCAGTCGCACGATGTCCACACGCGACCGGATGCCCAGCTTCCGGTAGACCCGCGTGAGTGTCGCCTCGACCGTCTTCACGCTGATGTAGAGCCGGCCGGCGATCTCCCGGTTGGTCGCGCCCTCCATGACCAGCTCCGCGACCTGGCGTTCCGTCGCCGCGAGCACGGCGAGGGCGTCCAGCGCCGACGGGGCGATCGCGGGCTGCTGCGGCGCCGGGGCGACGGAGGCCTCCTCCACCTGCTTCAGCCACGGCAGGGCACGGCAGCGGCGGAACAGCCGGGACGCCTCGTCGTACGAGCCGGGCCCGGACGTGGGCGTCCCCCCGGGCCGGGCGAGACCGAGCGACTGCGGAAGGGTGCGCAGCCCGGCCAGGGCGTACGC
This sequence comes from Streptomyces phaeolivaceus, assembly GCF_009184865.1. Lineage (NCBI taxonomy): Bacteria > Bacillati > Actinomycetota > Actinomycetes > Kitasatosporales > Streptomycetaceae > Streptomyces > Streptomyces phaeolivaceus. Next base: position 8,515,994 of record NZ_CP045096.1, read on the forward strand.
GGCCCGCGCCTCCTCAAGGCCGTAGCCCAGCTTGGCGAGACGGTCCTGAGCCGACGTCAACTGCCGTACGGCGGCGTCCTGTTCACCCCGTGCCGCACGCGCCAGCGCCTCGGCCCGGTCGAGCACGGCGAGCACGCTCTCCCGGCCGAGCCGCAGCGCCTGCTGCCGGGTGACGTCGATGACGTCCTGTGCCTCGGCCAACTCGCCCACCCGCACCAGCGCTTCGGCGAGATCCCCGTGCCAGCGTCCGCGCGCCGGGTCGTTGACCCCGAGCCCGTCCTCCAACTCCCGTACGCGGCGCAGGGATTGAACGGTCCCCGGCGCGTCCCCCGCCACCAGCCGGGCGTGTCCGAGGGCGCCCAGGGCGCGGGAGAGGTACATCAGGTCGCCGTCCTGCTCGGCGCGCTCGGCGGCCTCCCGGGCGAGCGCCTGGGCCCGCTCGACGTCACCGCCGGCGGCCTCCGCGAGCGAGGTGAGCATGGCGGACGCGCCCTCGCCGATACCGGAGTCACGGGCCAGGACATAGCCCTCGCGGGCCAGGTCGAGGGCCCGCCCGCAGTGCCCGGAGCGCAGCTCGGTCTCGGCGAGGAAGCGCACATAGTGCACCTCGCTCTCGACCATGCCGCGCCGGCGCACCTCACGCAGCAGCGAGGTGATGGTGGCGCGGGCCTCGCCGAGCTGGTCGCTCATCATCAGCCAGCGGAAGCGGGTCGCGCCCGCCCCGTTGTGATGGCAGGCGAGCTGCGGGTCCTGCGGCTCCTTCAGCGCGCGCTTGATCGTCATCGGCGCGTCCGGGTGGCCCATCAGTATCTCGGCCTGCGCCTGGAAGGCGAGCGCGAGCAGTTCCGTGCGCCGGTCCTCGGCCTTCCCGGCCAGCTCCGCCGCCCGCGCGGCCTCCTCACGGCTCTGCGCGAAGTCGCCCTCCAGGACGAGCGCCCGCCAGGCCAGCTGGTAGCGGACCAGGCCGAGCAGCCGCGGATCGTCGCCCGCGTCGGCGAGGACCTGCGGATAGACGGCGTCGACCTCGGCGAGGGACTGCCCGGCCGCGTCGATCACCACCATCCAGGCCCGGACCCGCTCGGCAGGTTCGGTGGCCCGGCTCAGCACCTCACGGGCGATGTCCCGGCCGAGGTCGTTCTCCCCGGCGGTCAGCGCGTCCTCGGCGGCCTGCAACCGCCGCTCGTCCGGACCCGGTGTCGCGTCGGCCGGGGTGTGCCGGGCCGACAGCAGCCCCAGCTCGGCGGCGACCGAGGGCGCGCCCCGGTCCCGGGCGACGGCCGCGGCCTCGCCGAGCTGCCCGGCGACCTGCGGATCGGTGCCATGGGTGGACAGCGCCAGATGCCGGGCCCGCTCGATGGGGTCGACGGCCGCGGTGGACAGCGCCGCGTGGGCGGCCCGCCGCTCCTGGGCGGTGGCCTCGGCGTACAGCGCGGCCGACACCAGGGGGTGCGCGAACCGAACGCCCGGCCCCTCCCGCTCCGGCGCGAGCAGCCCCAGCTCGACGGCCTGCGCGGTCTCCGCCTCGGCGTTCTCCCGCCCGGCGGCGCGCAGCAGCGCCACGGTGGGCCGGGCACCGGCGCTGGCGACCAGCAGGGTGCGGCGGGCCTCGGCCGAGAGCATGTCCAGCCGGTTCAGGACCAGGGTCCGCAGTGAGGTCGGCACGGGCAGCGGCTCGCCCGGACGCGGCGGCGTCGGACTGTCGGCGAGGGCGCGGCCCAGCTCCAGCGCGAACAGCGGGTTGCCGCCGCTGGTGCGGTGGATGTCCCGCACGGTCGAGCGGGGCAGCCCGGTGTAGCCGCGGTTCTCCAGCAGCTCGGCGACATGCGTCCGGGACAGCGGGGCGACCCGCAGGGCGAGGGTGTCCGGCGGGGACGCGCGTAGATACCTGTCCTGCTCGTGACCGTGCGGGTCCGTCGACGTACGTACGGCGCACAGCATGCGCACCGGCATCTCGCCGAGGCGCCGCGCGGCGAACCCGAGCAGCTCCACACTGGCCGGATCCAGCCACTGGAGGTCGTCCGCGACGATCAGCACCGGACCCTTGGCGGCCAGCGCCCGCAGCGTCGACAGCACGGCGAGCCGGAGCGCGAGCCCGTCACGCTGGAGCGTGGACTCGCCACGGCCGGTGAGCGCGGACTCCAGCGCGGTGCGCTGCGGCGCGGGCAGCTGGTCGGAGACCTCGTCCACGACCAGGCCGAGCAGATCGGTCAGCGCGAGGAACGGCAGATGCGACTCGGACTCGGTGGCCGAGCAGCGCAGCACCGTCCGTGCCGTTTCGTCGTATTCGGCGGCCAGGGCGCGCAGGACGGTCGATTTCCCGATGCCCGCAGATCCGTGCACGAGCACGCTGCCGCCCCGCGAAAGCTGATCACGCGCCCCCGCGAACAGCTCCTCCCTGCCTATGACCAGGTCGGGGCGGGGTCTCCCAGGCTCCTTGAACTCCCGTCGCACGGGCCACCGCTCCCCTCAAGTGTCGTGTCCGGGCCAATATTAGGCGTCCAGTCCTTGAATTTCGGAACCGTAGCCCCGGTGTGGGAAATAACAGGAAGGGTACGGCATAGGGAATTTCACATGCGCGTTACATGAATGGCCCTGGTGCGCGGCAGCCGCGCCCCGCAGTGTGAGAACCGCCCCTCCGTTTCGCCTACGGCAACAACCCCGCCCGACGAGCGGCGACCACCCCCTCCCACCGCGTACGCGCCCCAAGCTTCCGCATGGCCGACCGCAGATACGCCTTCACCGTCTCGGGCCGCAGCCCCAGCCGCTCCGCGGCGACCGCGTTGGTCGCACCCGTCGCGACACAGGCCAGCACATCCGTCTCACGAGGAGTGAGCGCGACCCGGGAGACGCCCTCCGCCTCGGTGTGCTCCGCGCCGGTCACCCCGGAGAGGCGCCCGCACACCCGTAGCAACTCCGCCCGCAGCTCCGGATCATCGATGCGCGGTGCGAGCGCGCGCAGCGCGCCGTGCGCCTCCCGGACCTCCTCCCACGCCCCGGCCGAGTCCCCCTCGGGCACCCGCGTCGCGGCCAGCAGGCTCCGCGCCTCGTCCCGCACCACCAGCGTCTGTTCCATGTCCCGCGCCGCCTCCAGCGCCGCCCCGACCGTGCGGTCGCCCAGTGGCTGGGCCGCGCGGAGGGCGCCGTACAGCACCCCGCGCACCTGACGCCGTACGACGACGGGCACCGCGAGGACGGAGCGGATGCCCTCGGCGGCGACCGCGGCGTCGTACTCGTGGCTGATCTGGCGCGACACGGAGTAGTCGGTCACCCAGCAGGGGCGGGCCAGGGCCACCGTCTTGCCGCCGAGGCCGTTCCCGGAGCGCACGGCGAGGCCCTGCAGCGCGGTGGTCCGGTTGCCCTGGAGTTCGCTGATGCGCAGTTGCCCGGGGCCTGGTTCGACCAGTCCCGCGAAGGCGAGCGGCAGTCCGGTGGCCCGCCGCAGCCGGTGCAGCGCGCCCCGCAGGTCCGCCCGGCCGGACCGGGCGGTCCCGACGGAGTCCGAGGGATCCCAGGCCATGAACTCGCCCCTTCCGCGCGGCGCACCCCCGTTCGGGGGTAGTGAGACGTGTATCACGCATTACACGATGTCAGGCAACGGTCCGGCAATGAGGAGGACACATGTCGGCGAGGACGAGCGCCACGGACGAGTTCCGGGCCGCCCGGGACTTCCTGCTGGCCCATCGTGAGGACTACGCCACGGCCTGCGCGGGCTTCTCCTGGCCGCGCCCGGAGTACTTCAACTGGGCGCTCGACTGGTTCGACGTGATCGCACGTGGGAACGACCGCACGGCGCTGCACATCGTCGACGAGGACGGCACCGAGACCCGGATCTCCTTCGCCGGGATGTCCGAGCGTTCGTCCCGGGTCGCCAACCGGCTCCGCGACCGGGGTGTCCGCGCCGACGACCGGATCCTCGTCATGCTGGGCAACCAGGCGGAGTTGTGGGAGACCGCGCTCGCCGCGATGAAGCTGCGGGCCGTCGTCATCCCCGCGACCCCGCTGCTCGGCCCCGCCGATCTGCGCGACCGGGTGGAGCGCGGACGCGTCAAGCATGTGATCGTCCGGGCCGAGGACGCGCCCAAGTTCGCTGATGTGCCCGGCCGTTACAGCCGCACCACGGTCGGCGGCACGGTGGACGGCTGGCGGCCCTACGAGGAGGCCTACGCGGCCCCCGCCCGCTTCGAGCCGAACGGCCCGACCAACGCCGACGACCCGCTGATGCTGTACTTCACCTCGGGCACCACCGCCCAGCCCAAACTGGTCGAGCACACCCATGTGTCGTACCCCGTCGGCCACTTGGCGACCATGTACTGGATCGGCCTGAAACCCGGCGACGTCCATCTCAACATCTCCTCGCCCGGCTGGGCCAAGCACGCCTGGTCCAACCTCTTCGCCCCGTGGAACGCGGAGGCGACCGTGTTCATCCACAACTACACCCGCTTCGACGCGAGTCGGCTGCTCGCGGAGATGGAACGCGCGGGCGTCACCACCTTCTGTGCCCCGCCCACCGTGTGGCGGATGCTCATCCAGGCCGACCTGACCCAGCTGCGCACCCCGCCCCGCGAGGTGGTCGCCGCCGGTGAGCCCCTCAACCCCGAGGTCATCGAGCAGGTGCGCCGGGCCTGGGGTGTCGACGTCCGGGACGGCTTCGGCCAGACCGAGACCGCCGTCCAGGTCTCCAACAGCCCCGGCCAGAAACTGAAGACCGGCTCGATGGGTCGCCCCGGCCCCGGCTTCGAGGTCGTCCTCCTCGACCCGGTCTCGGGCGCTCCCGACGCCGACGAGGGCGAGATCGCCCTCGACCTCTCCAACCGCCCCGTCGGCCTGATGACCGGCTACCACGGCGACCCGGACCGTACGGCCGAGGTCATGGCCGGCGGCTACTACCGCACCGGCGACATCGGCTCCCGGGACGCGGACGGCTACCTCACCTATGTGGGCCGCGCGGACGACGTGTTCAAGGCCAGCGACTACAAGATCAGCCCGTTCGAGCTGGAGAGCGCCCTGCTGGAGCACGAGGCGGTCGCCGAGGCGGCCGTGGTGCCCGCGCCGGACGAGGTGCGGCTCGCCGTGCCGAAGGCGTACATCGTGCTGGCGGCCGGCTGGGAGCCGGGCCCGGACACCGCGAAGGTGCTCTTCGAGCACTCCCGGACCGTCCTCGCGCCCTACAAGCGCCTGCGCCGCCTGGAGTTCGGCGATCTGCCGAAGACCGTGTCGGGCAAGATCCGCCGCATCGAGCTGCGCGAGGCCACGGCCGCCGGCTCGGACGCCGAGTACCGCGAGGAGGACCACCGATGAGCCTGCCCTCCTACACCCACGGCACCGGCACGACCCCGCTCCTCGGCGACACCATCGGCGCCGACCTGGACCGGGCGGTCGCGGCCTGGCCCGACCGTGAGGCCCTTGTCGACATGCCGTCCGGGCGGCGCTGGACGTACGCCCGATTCGCCGCCGACGTGGACGAGTTGGCGTACGCGCTGCTCGCGAGCGGTGTCGGGAAGGGCGACCGTGTCGGCATCTGGGCGGTCAACTGCCCGGAGTGGGTGCTCGTCCAGTACGCCACCGCCCGCATCGGTGCGGTGATGGTGAACATCAACCCGGCCTACCGCACCCACGAGGTCGAGTACGTCCTCAACCAGGCCGGTGTCTCCCTGCTCTTCGCCTCGCTCAGCCACCGGACGAGCGACTACCGGGCGATGGTCGAGGAAGTCCGGTCCCGCTGCCCGCAGTTGAGAGAAGCCGTCTACATCGGCGACCCGAGCTGGGACGCGCTGGTCGCGCGCGGTACGCCGGTGCCGTTCGGCGAGCTGTCCTGCGACGACCCGATCAACATCCAGTACACCTCGGGCACCACGGGCTTCCCCAAGGGGGCCACCCTCTCCCATCACAACATCCTCAACAACGGTTACTTCGTGGGGGAGTTGATCGGCTACACCGAGCAGGACCGGATCTGTGTGCCCGTGCCCTTCTACCACTGCTTCGGCATGGTGATGGGCAACCTGGCCGCCACCTCGCACGGCGCGTGCGTCGTCATCCCCGCCCCGTCCTTCGACCCGAAGGCCACCCTGGATGCCGTCCAGCAGGAGCGCTGCACCTCCCTGTACGGCGTACCGACCATGTTCATCGCGGAGTTGAACCTCCCCGGCTTCGCCGCGTACGACCTCTCCTCCCTGCGCACCGGCATCATGGCGGGCTCGCCCTGCCCGGTGGAGGTGATGAAACGCGTGGTCGCCGAGATGCACATGACCGAGGTCTCGATCTGTTACGGCATGACGGAGACCTCGCCCGTCTCCACCCAGACCCGGCGCGACGACGACCTGGAACACCGCACCGGCACCGTCGGCCGGGTGCTTCCGCACATCGAGGTGAAGGTCGTCGACCCGGCGAGCGGAGCGACGCAACCACGGGGCACGGCGGGGGAGTTGTGCACCCGTGGCTACAGCGTGATGCTCGGCTACTGGGAGGAGCCGGAGAAGACCGCCGAGGCCGTCGACGCCGGGCGGTGGATGCACACCGGGGATCTGGCGGTGATGCGCGAGGACGGGTACGTCGAGATCGTCGGCCGGATCAAGGACATGATCATCAGGGGTGGGGAGAACATCTACCCGCGCGAGATCGAGGAGTTCCTGTACGGCCACCCGAAGATCGCCGATGTCCAGGTGGTCGGAGTGCCCCACGAGCGGTACGGCGAGGAGGTCCTCGCCTGCGTCATCCCGCGCGAGACCGAGACCGCCGAACCGCTCACGCTGGAGGAGCTACGGGCCTACTGCGACGGGCGGTTGGCGCACTACAAGATCCCGAGCGCGCTGCGTCTGCTGGACGCCTTCCCGATGACGGTGTCGGGGAAGGTGCGGAAGATCGAACTGCGGGAGCGGTACGCGACCGGTTAGCTCCCCCTCGGCGCGACTGCCGCTCGCCTCTTGCGCATCGGCCCTCAACCCTCCGCGCCCGCCGCCACCAGTTCCGTCGCCGCGCCGTTCACCGGCTGCGGGGTGCCGGTGAGGTCCAGGACGAACAGGGAGACGCCGAGGCCGTCGGCGCGGTCGCGGGCGTCGTTCGCGTACCCGGCGAGGGAGAAGTAGACGCAGTCGGTGGACTCCGTCATGGCGGTCAGCCACAGGCACTCGACATCGCGCAGCGAGGCCGGGCCGACCGAGGGGTCCACCTGTGCCAGGACGCCCCGGGCGGCCAGCCCGATCCCGGACGGCTGGCGCTGGTCGGCGCGGCGGATGTCCCGGTAGCCCAGCCAGCGCAGATACAGCGCGACGGCGGTGACCGCGTCACGGGCCGTGCGGATGGTGACGGGCCGGAAGGTCGCCCGGGGGCCGGCGGGCGCTCCGGCCGGGTCCAGGGAGCCGTCGGCGCTCAGTGGCCGTAGCGCGCCGGCCACGGGAACCCGCAGCACCGTCCCGCAGGAGCAGCCCAGTTCGGGCTGGGGCCACTGGTCGGCGCGTCCGCAGTTCCCGCAGCGGACCGTGACCCAGTCCTCGTCCCAGGTGTGGTGGGTGACGGAGGTGGCGGCGGCACGGTGGTTCAGGGCCGGGGCGACCGGGGTGCCGCACGCGCAGGGATAGGCCGGAGCGGCGTACCGATGTTCGCGCCCGCAGTCCGGGCATCGCACCGCCATGCTCTCGCTCATGCTCCCCACCCCACCGCCGAGTCACATCGAAAACGCCTCCTCATCGTCCTCCAGCCCGTGCCGTTCCGGCAGGGAAACACCCTGAGACACCCGGGTGGATTCCGCTGCCCACGCCCTTGAAGCCCCTTACCTCGCCCCTACATTCATTCCAGATAGCAGAAGATATTTTCCGTGATGCGGAAGTATCGAGAGTGCGGAACGTCCACTGACGAGATCACGGCAGTGCTTACCGCGGGGCGCGACGGGAGCGCGAGTCCGGCAGCTGAAGCAGGAGTACGCAATGGCTCGTATGACCGCTGCCCGCGCGGCAGTCGAGATCCTCAAGCGCGAGGGAGTCCGTGACGCGTTCGGTGTCCCCGGCGCCGCGATCAACCCCTTCTACGCGGCGCTCAAGGCCGCCGGGGGCATCCAGCACACCCTCGCCCGGCATGTCGAGGGCGCCTCGCACATGGCCGAGGGCCACACCCGCACCCACCCCGGCAACATCGGGGTCTGCGTCGGCACCTCCGGGCCCGCCGGGACCGACATGATCACCGGGCTCTACTCGGCGATCGGGGACTCCATCCCGATCCTCTGCGTCACCGGCCAGGCACCCACGGCTGTGATCCACAAGGAGGACTTCCAGGCGGTCGACATCGCCTCCATCGCACGGCCCGTCACCAAGATGGCCGTCACCGTGCTGGAGGCCGCGCAGGTCCCCGGCGTCTTCCGGCAGGCCTTCCATCTGATGCGCTCCGGCCGCCCCGGGCCCGTCCTCGTCGACCTGCCCATCGACGTCCAGCTCACCGAGATCGAGTTCGACCGGGACACCTACGAGCCGCTCCCGGTCTACAAACCGGCCGCCACCCGCGCCCAGATCGAGAAGGCGCTCGGGCTGCTGAACGCCTCGGAGCGTCCGCTGATCGTCGCGGGCGGCGGGGTCGTCAACGCGGACGCGAGCGAACTGCTGCGGGAATTCGCCGAGTTGCCCGGTGTCCCGGTCGTCCCGACCCTCATGGGCTGGGGCGTCCTGCCCGACGACCACGATCTGAACGCCGGCATGGTCGGCCTCCAGACCTCGCACCGCTACGGCAACGCGACCTTCCTGGAGTCCGACTTCGTCCTCGGCATCGGCAACCTCTGGGCCAACCGGCACACCGGAAAGCTCGATGTCTACACGGCCGGACGGAAGTTCGTCCATGTCGACATCGAACCCACCCAGATCGGGCGGATCTTCGCCCCCGACTACGGCATCGCGTCCGACGCCAAGGCCGCGCCGGAGCTTTTCGTGTCCGTGGCAAGGGAGTTGAAGGCCGAGGGCAGGCTGCCGGACCGCTCGGCCTGGGCGGCCGACGCGCAGTACCGCAGGGCCCGGCTCCAGCGCCGTACGCACTTCGACGACATCCCCATCAAGCCGCAGCGCGTCTACGAGGAGATGAACAAGGCCTTCGGCCCCGAGACCCGGTACGTCTCCACCATCGGCCTCTCGCAGATCGCCGGCCCAGATGCTGCACGTCTACCACCCGCGCCACTGGATCAACTGCGGTCAGGCGGGCCCCCTCGGCTGGACGGTCCCGGCCGCGCTCGGCGTCGCCAAGGCCGACCCGGAGGCGTCCGTCGTCGCCCTCTCCGGCGACTACGACTTCCAGTTCATGATCGAGGAACTGGCCGTCGGGGCGCAGCACCGCATCCCGTACGTCCACGTCCTTGTCAACAACTCCTATCTGGGCCTCATCCGCCAGGCCCAGCGCGCCTTCGACATCGACTTCCAGGTCAACCCGGAGTTCGAGAACGTCAACTCGCCCGAGCTGGGCGTCTACGGCGTCGACCACGTCAAGGTCGCCGAGGGCCTCGGCTGCAAGGCGATCCGGGTGACCGACCCGGCCGAGTTGGGCGCCGCGTTCGAACAGGCGAAGAAGCTGGCGGCGGAGTACCGGGTGCCGGTCGTCGTCGAGGCGATCCTGGAGCGCGTCACCAATATCTCGATGTCCACGACGAACGACATCGGCAACGTGGTCGAGTTCGAGGAGACCGCGACGGAACCGGGGCACGCGCCCACCTCGATCAGGGCGCTGCGCGTCTGAGACGTACGGACGTCAGGGGCGGCTCATCCGGGGGGTGGGCCGCCCCGTCCCGCGCCCGGGGGAGGGGAAGCCGCGCGGCGGCGTGACCTCGCTGGAAGCGAGCCGCTTTGTCACGCCGCCGCTCATGGCCTCCCCCGTTCTCCCGGTTCACCCCCGATCCCCGGGCCCCGTTTCCCCCGATCCCCCGATCCCCCGATCCCCCGTGGGGCCTTCCCCCGTTCGAGGCCCGCCGCCCCCGTGCCGGCGGGCCTCGTGCTTCGAGAATGTGCCCTGAACCAAGGGCAGTTGAAGCCCTCACGCACGGGTTCAGAGGTTGATTTGAGGGTTCCGTAGACGGTCTACGCACCCTTGCGTAGACAGAGAGCCGTGACCGTGTCCGTGATCGGCGCGCGGAGGGGCGCTCTTCCGCCGCCCCAACGCGTGCGACCCGGGAGCCTCGCAGGCTCCCGGGTCCTTGTCGGGCCGGACCGCGGCGGTCGCGGCGGCGCCGGTTCCGCGTCCCTCACGTCGAGACGCGGGCCGGAGCCTTCACCACCGCACTGGCGCGCGGGCCGCCGCGGTCCGTGCCCTGCCCGCGCGTGACCGACACACACCCCTCATCCGGGTCGGTCGGAAACGGTCGCGGGCGGTGCGTCCGGTGGCTGATGAGTGTTCACCAGGGACCGGACGCCGTTCGGGGATGGAAGAAGTCGATCGCCGGGGCGGACGGTCCGCACCTCCGCCGGCCTCGGCCAGACCTTCACCCACCGTCGAGAGTCGTACGAACATCGAGGTACGCCCACCGACACCCCTCAGGAAGTCGGCGTACCCACGACGGCGGTTCCGGCCCGCGACGGCACCTGGGCGCGACAGGACAGATGTCAGCACCGCCACGGACCGGAAGCTCGGGAGGTGGGACCCGGTGGGACCCGGCCTGGACCTGGGCGCCGGAGAGGCGTTCCACGGTGCGTAGGAGGGCGAAGTGGTCGAGGTCGCCGTGGCCCTGAGCCCGTAGGGAGGCGACCAGTTGGCCACCACGGCGCCTACGGGCAGGGCGGCGCCCACGGTGCGGGCGGCGTCGGTGACGATGCCCATGTCCTTGTGGTGCAGGTCGATGCGGAAGCCCGGCTTGAAGTCCCGGTTGAGGAAGTTGTCCTTCTTGCGGGTCAGCACGGTCGAGCCCGCGAGCCCGCCGTTCAGGACGTCCAGCGCCGCCGTCAGGTCCACGCCCGACTTCTCCAGGAAGACCACGGCCTCGGCGCACGCCTGGATGTTCACGGCGACGATCAGCTGGTTGGCGGCCTTCACGGTCTGCCCGGCGTCGTGCGGACCGCACAGCACGATGGTCCTGCCGAGCGCCTCGAAGAGCGGCTCGGCCTCGTCGAAGTCGGCCTGTTCACCGCCGACCATGATGGACAGCACGGCCTCGACCGCGCCCGCCTCACCGCCGGACACCGGGGCGTCGAGCACCCGGACGCCCTTCTCCCGCGCGGCCTTCGCCAGATCGACGGAGGTCCGCGGGGTGATGGACGACATGTCGATCAGCAGGGCGCCCGCCGAGGCGTTCTCCAGGATGCCGTCGGGGCCGTACGCGATCGCCTCGACCTGCGGGGAGGCGGGCACCATCGTGATGATCACATCGGCGTCGCGGACGGCCTCGGCGACGGAGGCCGCCGCCGTCCCGCCGGCGGCGGTCAGCCGGTCGAGCTTGTCCTGCTCCAGCGTGAAACCGGTGACGTCCTAACCCGCCTTGACCAGGTTCTCGGACATGGGGGAGCCCATGATGCCGAGCCCTGTCCACGCGACCTTGGGGAGATCGCTCATGGTGAGGGTGCCTCTCTGACTGCGCTGCTACGGCGGTGGGGTGGGCGCTCAGCGCGCCGCGCGGGTCTCTCGGGGGAGCCACTCGAAGGCCTCGGCGCTCGGCCGGTCGCCGGGCTCGTACTCCAGGCCGACCAGACCCTCGTAACCGGCCTCGGTCAGCCGGCCGAGGAGGTCCTCCAGCGGGAGGGTCCCGGTGCCCGGGGCGCCACGGCCGGGGTTGTCGGCGATCTGCACATGGCCGGTCCGCGCGGCGTACTCGGCGATCACCTTCGGCAGGTCCTCGCCGTTCATGGACAGGTGGTAGAGGTCCATCAGGAAGCGCGCGTTGCCGAGGCCCGACGCCTCGTCGACCCGGTCGACGACATCGACGGCGGCCTGCGCCGACACCAGGGGGTACAGCGGCAGACTCCACCTTGTTCAGGGCCTCGATCAGCAGGATCGCGCCGATCCGGTCGGCGGCGCGGGCCGCCGCCACCAGGTTGTCCAGGGCCAGCGCGTCCTGCTCGGCCGGGTCCACGCCCTCGACGCGGTTGCCGTACAGGGCGTTGAGCGCCGTGCAGCCGACGGACCCGGCGAACTCGGCGGCCACCTCGATGTCGGCGCGGAACCGCTCCGACTCCTCGCCCGGGATCGACAAGGCGCCCCGGTCAGGTCCCGGCAGCACTCCCGAGTAGAGGTTGAGCCCGGTCAGCCGGACCCCCGCGTCGTCCAGCGCGCCCCGCAGGGCGTCGAGTGCGGACCTCGGGGGAGTGGGGGAATCGACCCAGGGCCACCACAGCTCGACCGCCGTGAAGCCCGCCGCGGCTGCGGCGGCGGGGCGCTCCAGCAGCGGGAGTTCCGTGAAGAGGATCGACAGGTTGACGTTGTAGCGCTGCGCTGCGGCTGCGTTGGATCCGAAAACGGACATGGGGCCTCAGACGGTCCCTTCCGTGTGCGCCTTCTCCCCGCGTATCTTCACTTTTCTTCCGAATTATGGAAAGTAATTTCTGATTGATGGAAGATTGCCGTCGGTGGTCGGGGGTTGTCAAGAGGGCTCGGTGGAAAACGGCACCGCGCGTTAGGTTGTGCCCGTGCGATTGAGAGTGGAGTTCACGACCGAGCCCTTCGACCTCGACGAGGCCCCGGCGCACGCGCTCGTGGCGCGTGAGGTCGTGGAGGCGGCCGAGCTGGACGCGGTCGACGTCGGCCCGTTCGGCAATACGGCGGAGGGGGGCGCCGACGCCGTGCTCACCGCCGTGGACACCCTCCTGCGCCGGACCCTGGAGTCCGGCGCCACCCGGATCTCGCTCCAGGTCAATGTGATCGAGGAGGGCGGCGCGTGACCGGCGCCGGTGACGAGCCCTTCGTCGCGGCCGTCAAACCGCTGGTCGACGCCATGGGCGGGGTCATGCTGCCGCCCGCCGAGGCCGGCCCCGACGACGTCGTCCTCTCCTGGGCGGGCGCCGACGTCGTCGCCGTACGTCTGCCGCAGCTCGCCGAGTCGCTGGACCACATCCTGGCCGCGATGGAGCGCCAGAAGGGCAAGCCGCTCGCCGACCTCGACCGCAAGGCCAAGCAGGAGGTCGTACGGATACTGGAGGCGCGCGGCGCCTTCTCCGTGCGCCATGGCGTGGAGACCGTCGCGAGCGCGCTCGGCGTCAGCCGCTTCACCGTCTACAACTACCTCAACCGTGAGAAAGAGGCCTGAGGGGCGGTCCGGCCCGCCGTAACCGGGATTTTTCAACAAACTGTTGACGTGGTGTCGTCGTGAGGCGTTAGCTTGCCGTAGCCAGTCCAGCACCACGGCGACGGAGGCACCCGTGACTTCGCGTTCATCGCGTTCCTCGACACCGGGCCTCGCCCGGTTCAACGCCCTGGAGGAGCACGCGGCAGCCGCCGCGCTCCACGAGGCGTGCGCCTCGGCGGAATGGGGGCGCGGGCTGCTCGCCGGCCGCCCGTACGCCACCGCCGAGGACCTCTTCGCCGCCAGTGACACCGCCATGGCCGCGCTGACCGAGGGGGATCTCGCGGAGGCGATGGCCGGGCACCCCCCGATCGGCCGCCCGAAGCCGGGCGACCCGACCTCGGCCCGTGAACAGCGCGGGATGGCCGGAGCCTCCGACGCGCTCAGGGCGGAGATGCTCGAACTGAACCTGGCCTACCAGGAGAAGTTCGGCCATGTCTTCCTGATCTGCGCCACCGGCCGCACCGGCGGGCAGATGCGCGACGCGGTCCGGGACCGGATCGGCAACGCGCCGGAGCGGGAACGCGAGATCGTCCGCACCGAACTGGGCAAGATCAACCGCATCCGCCTCGCCCGGCTCGTCGACGCCGACGCCGCTGTCGACGCCGCTGTCGAAAGGGAAGCCCGCTCATGAGCACCAGCAGCACCGTCTCGGTGTCCACGCACATCCTGGACACCTCCGTCGGCCGCCCCGCCGCGGGCGTCGCCGTCCGCCTCGCCGCCCGCGCCGGGCGCGACGCGGACTGGCGGGCGCTCGGCGGCTCCGCGACCGACGCCGACGGCCGGTGCAGGGACCTCCCGGCGCCGCCGGAGGGCACCACCCAGGTACGGCTCGACTTCGAGGTCGAGCCGTATCTCGAGAAGTCCGCGATCGAGAAGTCCGCGATCGAGAAGTCCGCGATCGAGCAGGCCGATGCGCAGCAGGACGCCCCCGCGAACCGGGACAGCGGTGCCGTGTTCTTCCCCGAGGTCGTCATCACCTTCGCGGTGACGCCGGGCGAGCACTACCACGTACCGCTGCTGCTCAACCCGTTCGGCTACTCCGTATACCGAGGGAGCTAGCACCCATGCCCGACCATTCCCGCCCTGCCCGCGCTGTGTTGGGACAGAACCAGTACGGCAAGGCCGAGAACCGAGTCGTCAGGATCACACGGGACGGCGCCACCCACCACATCAAGGACCTGAACGTCTCCGTGTCGCTGAGCGGCGACATGGACGATGTCCACCTCTCCGGCTCGAACGCGAACGTCCTGCCGACGGACACCACCAAGAACACGGTGTACGCCTTCGCCAAGGAGCACGGCATAGCCTCCGCCGAGCAGTTCGGCATCCACCTCGCCCGCCACTTCGTGACCTCCCAGCCGGCCATCCACCGGGCCCGGATCCGGATCGAGGAGTACTCCTGGGAGCGCGTGGCCCACGGCAACGAGGGCGCGCACTCCTTCGTCCGCAAGGGCCAGGAGACCCGGCTCGCCCAGATCATGTACGACGGCTCGGCGTGGGAGGTCGTCTCCGGCCTCAAGGACCTCACCGTCATGAACTCGACCGACTCCGAGTTCTGGGGCTATGTCAAGGACAAGTACACGACCCTGCCCGAGGCGCACGACCGCATCCTCGCCACCGAGGTCTCCGCCCGCTGGCGCTTCAACTGGACCGACGACGCGCGGGAGATGCCCGACTGGGAGGCGTCCTACGGGCAGGTCAAGCAGCATCTGCTGCGGGCCTTCGCGGAGACGTACTCGCTCTCGCTCCAGCAGACGCTGTACCAGATGGGCGTACGGATCATCGACCATGCCGACGAGATCGACGAGGTCCGCTTCTCCCTCCCGAACAAGCACCACTTCCTGGTGGACCTGGCCCCGTTCGGCCTGAAGAACGACAACGAGGTGTATCTCGCCGCCGACCGTCCCTACGGCCTGATCGAGGCCACCGTCCTGCGCGACGGCTGCGAGGCGAAGATCCCGGCCGACCTCACCAACCTCTGAAGCATCCCCGAAGGACGCACCCACCATGGCAGCCGTACAGCGCATCGTCATCGAGAACTGTTCCCTCGCGACGGTCGACGCCCATGACACCGAACACCCCACCGGTCACCTCGTCATCGCCGGCGACCGCATCGAGTCGCTCGGCGCGGGCAAGGCCCCCGAGGGACTGCCGGACGTCGTACGCCGTATCGACGCGACCGGCCATCTCGTCACCCCCGGCCTGGTCAACACCCACCACCACTTCTACCAGTGGATCACCCGGGGCCTGGCCACCGACCACAACCTCTTCGACTGGCTCGTCGCGCTCTACCCGACCTGGGCGCGCATCGACGAGCGCATGACGTACGCGGCGGCCCAGGGCTCGCTGGGCATGATGGCGCGCGGTGGGGTGACCACGGCCATGGACCACCACTACGTCTTCCCGAAGGGCTCCGGCGATCTGTCGGGCTCGATCATCCGGGCCGCGCGGGAGACGGGCGTCCGTTTCACGCTCGCCCGTGGCTCCATGGACCGCAGCGAGAAGGACGGCGGCCTGCCCCCGGACTTCGCCGTCGAGACCCTGGACGGCGCGCTCGCCGCCACCGAGGAGACGGTGAAGCGGCACCACGACGCCTCCTTCGGCGCGATGACCCAGATCGCCGTCGCCCCCTGCTCCCCCTTCTCCGTCTCCACCGAACTGCTGCGGGAGGGCGCCGAGTTGGCCCGCCGCCTCGGGGTGCGCCTGCACACCCACGGTTCGGAGACGGTCGAGGAGGAGAAGTTCTGCCACGAACTGTTCGGCATGGGCCCCACCGACTACTTCGAGTCCACGGGCTGGCTCGGCGAGGACGTGTGGATGGCCCACTGCGTCCATATGAACGACTCCGACATCGACGCCTTCGCCCGTACGAGGACGGGGGTCGCCCACTGCCCCTCGTCCAACGCCCGGCTGGCGGCGGGGATCGCCCGCGTCCCGGACATGCTGGCCGCCGGTGTCCCGGTCGGCCTCGGCGTGGACGGCACCGCGTCCAACGAGTCCGGCGAACTCCACACCGAGCTGCGCAACGCGCTCCTCATCAACCGCCTCGGTGCCCACCGCGAAGCCGCGCTCAGTGCCCGCCAGGCGCTGCGGCTCGGTACCTTCGGCGGCGCCCAAGTCCTGGGCCGGGCAGGGGAGATCGGCTCCCTGGAGCCGGGCAAGCTCGCCGACCTCGTGCTCTGGAGGCTCGACACCCTCGCCCACGCGTCGATCGCCGACCCGGTGACCGCCCTGGTCCTCGGCGCGCCGGCCCCGGTGACGGCGTCGTTCGTGAACGGCCGGCAGATCGTGGAGAACGGCCGTCTGCTGCACGTCGACGAGGACGCGATCGCCCGCTCCACCAGGGAAGAGGCCCGGCGGCTGGCCCGGATCGCCGCCGAGGCGTGACCTGTTGAACTCTGGCCGAGGGGGACGGCCCTCGGCCAGAGCCGTGGACCCGCGCGCGGGTACACGGCAGCCGTGTCCGGGGCGCGCACGAGCGTGCGCGCCCCGGAACGGTGTCCGTTCAGTCCAGCGAGTAACTGTCCCCGTACACCTGCCAGTTCAGCGGCAGATCGAGGTCGAGGTTGCCCGCCGCCAGGAACACCCGCTGGGCGGTCTCCACCCGGCTGACGTCGCTGTGGGCCTCCTCCTGCTCCATCGCCCACACCCGGGCGTCGAGGAAGGCGTGCAGGAACGCGGTCTCGTCGCCGCCCTCGGCCGGGGAGGCCGTCTGGAGGAGGGCCCGAGCGCGGATGCCGCCGAAGCTGACGGCGTCGGTGCCGGGGCCGTGCATGACCATGGCGTCGTAGTAGACGAACTGGCCCAGGGTGCCGAGACCGTCCTCCTTGGCCCGCGCCACCGCCGGGTCGAAGTGGACACGGTCGCGCTCGTCGTCCTGGGCGGTGCGGACCGCGGCGGTTCCGGAGGCCTCGCGCCAGACGTCCGGGAAGTCCGGGTCCAGGCCGTCGTGGGAGTCGGTGCCGTTCACCGCGCGCAGCGCCGGCGGACAGGTGGCCAGCGGGTTGTCCGCGACCCGCTCGGTGTACAGCTCGACCAGGGCGAGCATGTCGCTCGTACCGGAGCGGAAACCGATGATGCCGCCGGTGTAGCCCCGGCCGTCGCCGATGTCCTCGATGTAGTCGTACTGCTCCTTCCAGTCCAGCGAGGAGTTCTCCGCGCTGGACACCAGCCGCATGGCGATGTCCTTCTTCGCCGGATCGTCGAGCCCGGCGTCCGCGGTGGTGTCCGTCGTGCCTTCCGCCGTGGTGGCCGCGTCCGCCGCCTGGTACGCCAGGGCGGGGACGGCGAGGAGACAGGCGCCGAGGGCGGTCAGCAGCAGACGACGGGATGCGGCTCGGGTGGGCGGCAACGACACGGGTGATCTCCAAGTAAGCGCGCGGTAAAGGGAGTTGGCGGTAGCTGAGGGTCGCGCGACCGACTGGGAAAGCCGTGAGTGTGCCGTGGCAGTGACCTGTGATCCGTCAGGAGAGCGCGGTGAGCCGGTCCCGGACCTGTGCGGCGACCGTGTACGTGTCCCCGGTCGGCTCGGTCGCGAGCGTCCCCGGGTTCCGCGCCCAGCGGTCCTCCAGGGCGAACCAGTCGATCTTCTTCGGCGCCCGGCCCGCCGCCAGCGCGGTCCGCAGCTCCTCGAAGTACGTCGACCAGCGCAGCCGGTACAGCCCGCCGACCAGCCCCGCCCACTCCCGGTTGGCGTAGTCCCGCAGCCCCGCGTCGGCACCTTCGCGGGTGCCCCACACGGTCAGCAGCGACAGATTGTCGTACGCCAGCTCCGTCCGCTCGGCGGCACTCGTCCCCCAGGCGCGGGCGTCGGCGACCCAACGGCCCAGTAGATGACGGGAGTCGGTGGCCACCAGCCGGTCCAGCAGATCCATGAGCGAGAGCCAGTCACCGCTCAGCCGGTCGAAGCGGGCCCGGTCGCCGCCGTCGTACGCGGCCTTGATCTGCGGCAGCATCACCCGGCTGCGGTTGGACAGGGCCTGGCGGGCCACGTCGAGCAGGTCGCGGCGGTAGGCCGACGACGCCCGCAACTCGGCCCGCACCTTCAGCAGTTCCCCGAGCGCGGGCTCGAAGTCAGCCGCGCTGTACCGGAGTTGCTTCGGCGACCAGCGGCCGGCCCGTACGACGTTCAGTGCCGGCCGGGCGCCGAAGAGACCGTCGGCGCCCTCGCTCCACGAGTCGGCACGGGTGGTGCCGTACGCGGTGCGGCGCAGGATGTCCCAGGCGGCCTCGGCATGCGCGTCGAGGGCCCCGTACCGGGCGTGCGCCCACTCCGCGAACCAGGTCTTCAGATCCAACTCGCCTTCCCGCCAGGCGAGTTCGGAGAACAGGGCGAAGGCGGCCGGGTTGTTGTCCGCCGCCTCCGGCATCAGGGCGATCCCGTGCAGCCTGCTGCCGCTCCTGGTGCGCCACTTCTCGTACAGCGCGGCCCAGTCGGGGGTGTTGGCGCCGAGCGCGGTGTGACCGCCGAAGTTCCAGATCGAGCCGAAGGCGTACGGGGTGTCGCCCCAGTCGGCCTCGCGGTCGACGACCGTGGGGAAACGGTCGGAGAGACCGTCGACGACGAGCATCCGCTCCTTGTCGACGGCGTCGACGATCGCGCGCGGCGGGTTGTGCTGCCAGCCGAGGATCACCCAGGTGGCCCCCGGACGGGAGCGCTGGAGCGCCCGCTCGACGCCCTTCGCCGCGTCGGCGACGGGCACGTCACCCGGGTCGCCGCCCTCGTGCAGCAGATCCATCTTGTACAGGGTCGACGGGCCGAACATCTCGTCCTGCACCCGGTAGAAGGCCGCCGCCACCCGCGCGAACTCGTCCGTGCGCGGGTCCAGCCAGTCGGGGCGCGCGAAGCCCATCCAGTCGCCCTGCGGCACGGTCCGCGCCCCCGGCACACGCTCCGCGAACCCGGCCGGGACCGTCCCGAAGTAGCCGGGGAACACCGGCGTCATCCCCAGCTCACGCGCCCGGTCGGCGATCCGGCGGCCGAGGACGGCCCGCGCGTCCAGGAGCTGCCGCGAGACGGGGGAGGGGAACGCGGACAGGTTCTGCAGCAGCCACCAGGGCTGATGGGCCGGGCCGGGCACCCACTCCCGCAGCTCCGCCTCCGTGTACCCGAACTCCTGGAACACCCGGTGGTACAGCGCGTCCGCGCCCGCGTAGACGAGGACCTCGTTGTAGCCGTGCAACGCCAGCACGTCCAGCTCGCGCTCCCAGTACGTCCAGTCGAGGTAGGCGCCCGTGTAGCCGTCGTTGGTGTCGTTGAGGGCGAAGCGGTGGGTGACGTTCGCGCGGCGGCTCACCGGCTCGTCGAGGCCGGGCAGCTCGCGCGGCAGCAGGTTCGTCTGCTCGCCCGCCCAGTTGATCTCGGCGTACGCGATATGCCGCAAGTACCAGTTCAGGCCGGTGAGTTGGGTGGCCGGAGTATCACCGGCGACGGTGATGCGTCCGGTGCTCCCCGAGACCCGGAAGGTGTCCGGGTCCTGGCCCTGCGTGAACGTGATCTGCCGCCAGTGGTCCGGCAGCAGCCGCCGTGCCGTCACCGAGGCCGTGCTCCGCGCCCTGTCGGTGCGGGGCGCGTCGTCCGAGGGGATCGCGCGGGCCGGCGTACAGGCGACGGCGGGACCCGCGGCGAACGCGGCGAGCAGGGCACGGCGGGCGAGCGGCATGGTGTCTCCGGGGCGCGGTGGGGGTACGGAGTGGGAGGAATACCCGCCGAAACCACACTTGTGCGCAGACACAGGGCCACACGGGGGAGAACCCGCCATGAACGGCTCCTTCCGGCGTGTCGGCCTGTCTTCGCCCCACATCATCGCGGATGCCCGGTGGCCGCCGGAGGGCATCCGGGTGTCCGGCACACGTCTACTCGGTGGTGGTGCCGTCCCAGGCCATCAGGTTCGCCAGCAGCTCCGCCTGCTCGATCGCGTCGTCGAGAGCGTGGTGCGTGTGGGGGCTCCGGGGGAGGAGATGCCGGGGCATCGCCCGCTTGGAGACCGCCCGCAGCGGGACCCCGGCCTTCGTCGCGTACAGCGTCTTCATGTCCAGACACCCCGAGTGCCCGAAGGGGCTCGCCCCGGTGAAGCGGATCAGATACCAGTACAGGAACGTCCAGTCGTACGAGGCGGGGTAGCCGCACATCACCGGCTGGGCGTCGCCGCAGACCTCGCGCACCCAGGAGGCGAACTGCCTCAGCACCGCGCCCGGGTCGGCCCCCTCTGCCGCCAGCCGCTCCCGGTCCAGGCCGCTCACCGCCAGCGCCTCGGGCACGAACTCCGCGCTGATCGGCCGCAGTTCCCGGTAGAAGGTCCGCCGCCGCGGATCGGTCGCCGTGAACCCGCCCGCCCCCTGCCGCCCGGCGACGGCCGCGCCGAGGCTGAGCATCGAGTACGGGCCCGGTATCGGTCCGTCCGCCTCGATGTCGACGGAGATGTACAGACTGGGCTTGATCGTGCGTGCCGCCATACGACGATCATGACGGCGGGGGAGTGCGCGGCGCATCCGGATTTCGGGGCCCGGTCCCTCGCGCGATCCATGTCATGTGCGTCGTATGACGGGGAGCGTCAACCTGACGGTACGTCAATATGAGTAGTTTTCCCCCTTCGGGAACCCCTTGTGCCGGACGACACGTTGTCGGTAAAAGGGATTTATCCGAATGATCGCTTCGCGTCCGGTGGGGGCCGGTACCGACGGGGAGAACCGGTAAGTCCGGTTGTGGCCGTTCGCGGAGCCGGGGGACAGAACGGGGACAACACATGGTGCATCGACACCATCGCGAGACCTACTACGTCGTCAACGAGGGCCGGATCCTGGAGTTCGAGAAGGGGGAGGCGGTCGCGCGCGTACCGAGCGCGACCGAGCAGCAGATGGCCTTCCGCTTCTCCCGGTTCGGCGAGAAGGGAGTCCAGCTCGACGAGGCACTGCTCGGCAAACTGGCCGTGGCCATGACCACGGGCACCGGCGGTGCCGACCCGGACTCGGGAGAGCCCGGCACCTTTGTCCCGGCGGGGTTCACCTACCTCGGTCAGTTCGTCGACCACGACCTGACCCTGGATCGCACCCAGGTCGGCCTGGGCGAACCCGTCCCGGTCGAGGACCTGGTGCAGGGCCGCAGCCCCGCGCTCGACCTGGACTCGCTCTACGGCATGGGCCCGCGCCACACCGGCAGCGCCCGCTTCTACGAGTCCGACCGTGTCCGGCTGCGGATGGGCACCACGCTCGGGGTCGGCTTCCCGCCCGAGTCGACGTCCAACGTCGATCACGAGGGCTTCGACCTGCCGAGGGCCGGCGAGGCGGTCGGCGGCACCAAGGCCGACCAGCGTGCCCCGCTCATCCCGGACGCGCGCAACGACGAGAACCTGGCGGTCGGCCAGCTCCACCTGGCGTTCATCCGCTTCCACAACCGCGTCGTCGACCTCCTCGCCGAGCGCGGAGTGCCCGAGCACCGGCTGTTCCAGGACGCCCGGGACCTCGTCGTCAAGCACTACCAGTGGGTGCTGCGCACCGACTTCCTGCCGCGCATCGTCGACCCGGACATCGTCGAACGGGTCTTCACCCGAGGCCGCAAGCACTTCGAGCGGCCCGGGTACACCCGCCCCGGCGACTTCCCGACCATGCCCATCGAGTTCTCCGTAGCGGCCTACCGCCTCGGACACAGCATGGTGCGCGGGGCCTACCAGTGGAACAGCGTCTTCCGCGCGGGCGGACCCGGCCCGATCGCCTCGCTCGGGCTGCTGTTCCGGTTCAGCGGCACGGCGGGCAACCTCTCGCTGGGCCCGGACGACCTGAGCGACCTCGACGACCCGAACTCGGGCGACAACCTGCGGCTGCCGAGCAACTGGATCGTCGACTTCCGCCGACTGTTCGACTTCGGCGAGATCGGCCGGGACGACCTGGTCGTGCCCGAGGACGAGTTCAATGTGGCCAAGCGACTCGACACGCTCCTCGTCGACCCGCTGTCCACCCTGCCCACCGGCACGTTCGACGGCCGGGGCCGCCCGGCTCCGCCGGTCATCCAGCGCAACCTGGCGTTCCGCAACCTCGTGCGCGCCTCGATGGTCGAACTGGCAACCGGGCCGCAACTGGCCGCCCAGATGGGCTTCAAGCCGCTCACGGAGGACCAGATCCTGCGGGGCGACGGCGGCGCCGTCCTGGAGGGCCTCACCGACACCGAGCGCGCCCAGCTCGTGGAGCACACCCCGCTGTGGTTCTACGTCCTGCGCGAGGCCGAGGTGAACGAGGCCCGTCCCGGCAGCCTCACCGGGGTCGGCGGCACGCTCGTCGCCGAAGTGTTCCACCGGGCGATCGAGGGCAGCCGGAGGTCGATCGTGAAGCACCCGGGCTGGCGCCCGAGCCTTCCGTCCCACCGGAAGGGCCGGTTCACCATGACGGACCTGCTGCTCTTCGCCTTCGAGAACGACCCGAAGCTGCTCAATCCGCTGGGCTGAGGGGCGCGGTTCGTTGTCGGGTGCGGGTCCGGTGGGGCTTCTCGCGCGCTTCCCCGCGCCCCTAAAAGATCAGGCCCTGCGGGCCTGAAACGCGCGGGGCGCAGCCCCGGCTTTTCAGGGGCGCGGGGAACCGCGCGACCAGCCCCCACCGGGCCCGCACCCGAAGCCGGCTTCGCCGAGGCGCTGGCTAGGACCGTCTCGGCGAAGCCAGCAGGTATCGCCGGCGGGTGCGCGGCTCCATATGCTCACCCACCTGCCACCCCGCCCCCTCCAACGTCGCCGCACAAGCCCGCAACGCCTCCGCGTCCGGCTCCCGTACGGCCACGGCTTCCGGCTGGGGCGTGGCCCGCACCCGGTAACCCCCTTCCGCCGACCCCGCCCCAGGCGTCGGCGCCGGCTCCGGCCGGTGGCCCGCCGCCTCCAGCGCCAGCGCGGCGGCCCGCACCAGATGCGCCCGCTCCCACGCGCACGGACGGTCCGTAGCACCACCCGGGTTGGTCATCCGGCGCAGCTCCAGCAACCCCTGCCAGGCGCTGTGCACCTCCCGTGCGCGTGCCGGGCCGTTCACGGCGGCCTCCTCACCGCCCACCCGCGCGGCGAAGACACCGGCCGGGACGGAGGCCGGCGCAGGGGCCGGAGCGGGGGCTTCCGGGAGCGCCTCCGGTGCCTCCGCCGTCTCCCGTACGCGATGCCCGGCCGGGGTCAGGAAATGGTCGTGCGGCGGGCGTGGATGCCGGAAGGCCAGCCCGCGCCTCACCAGCGCCGCGAGCTGCGCCTCCGTACCCCTCAGCCGCCCCGTCACGGGCTCGGCGGCATCGATGATCCGCCGCTGGGCGGCGGTTGGCGGTCGTGTCACGGCACCCTCCCTCACCCGAGCCGGGCGTGGGCCGACTCCCTCGAAGACTACGAGGCGGGTCTGACATTCCACCCGGCGACGACCGGACGCCCGTGCTCCGTCCCGAGTCGGCAGACCGTGCCCGTGGCCAGCTGGAACAGCGCGCCACCGGAAGCGGGCAGACCGAGATAGCGGGCGGTGAGGACCCGCAGGAAGTGCCCGTGCGCCACGAGCGCCACGCTCCCCTCGGTGTTCCCCAGCGCCGCGTGCGCCTTCGCCAGCATCCGGTCGGCACGCGCCCCGACCTCCTCCGGGCTCTCCCCGGGATGCTCCGGCGGCCCCGCCGCGACCCCGTCCGTGAAGAGGAACCAGTCCGGCCGGGTGCGATGGATCTCGACGGTCGTGATCCCCTCGTACCCGCCGTAGTCCCACTCGACGAGATCCGCGTCGACCCGCGCCCCGGTGAGCCCGGCCAGGTCGGCCGTCTCCCGGGCACGCTTGAGCGGACTCACGAAGACGGTGCCGACGCGGTGCGAGCCGAGCAGCGGGGCGAGGCCGCGCGCCTGCTCACGGCCGTGGTCGGTCAGCGGGATGTCGGTCCAGCTGGTGTGCTGCCCGGATGCCGACCACTCGGTCTCACCGTGCCGCACGAGAAGAAGATCACCCATGGCCCCAGGCTACGAGCCCGTGCCGCCGACGGCGTCCTCGCCTCACAGGGCACGGGCCCACCGCTCCAGCTCCGTGAACTCCTCCTCCCGCAGCCCCCGGCGCGGATCTATCCGCAGCAGCAGGGCCGCCGTGTCGTGGTGCTCGGCCACATGCCGTACGTCGAGGTCGGTGATCATGTCGTCGACCCAGACGAACGGCCGCCCCGCCGCCCACTCCAGGACCCGCCGGGTCTTCCAGTACAGCCCGTCCGGGTCCTCGGTGAAGAGGTTGTCGAACTCGATGACCGGCAGATCGCGCGGCAGCCCGATCACCGGCCCGATCATCTCGTTGGCCTCGTGCATCCACGTCGTCGCCCACGCCAACTCGTACGGCAGCCCGAGCAGTCGCTGCCCGTGCGCCGGGTTCAGCCGGATCCGCAGGCCCCGGCGCAGCCGCCGGGATCCCGGTTTCTGCCGTGCGGACCAGTTGGCGGGGTGCACCCGGCGTGTCACATAGCCCCGGGGACGCCATATGCGGGCGCCGAAGGGGTTGAGGGGGCCGTCGACGTCGAGGAGCAGCAGCGGTCGGTCAGTCATGGGAGAGGGCTACCCAGCGAGGCCGCCCGGCGCGCCCCACTTCGGATGTCGGTCGGATACGCGGCACTTGGGCATCCGGTGCGCGGGCGTTCGTACATTCCGTGCGCGGGCGTTCGAGCGTCCCGTGCGTGGGCGTTCAGACATCGAGTGCGCGGGTCGCACGGTCCGTGGCCCGTCGGGTGATGTCCTCGGTCTCCCGCCTCGGCGGTGCGTCCGGGGCCGCAGCGTGGCTGATGACGACGAGGAGCCTGCCCCGCTGTACGAGCGTCTTGGTCTCCCCGGAGGGGAAGCCGCCCAGCTCCACCTGGATGTCGGCCGCCCAACTCCGGTCCCCCAGACGGGGATCGGTCGTCTCCCGCAGCCGTTCCGTCCCGGACCGCGCGAGATCGGACCAGGTGATGGTGAACTCCCCGCAGTCCGCGAGGTCGGCGAGGACCCGCTCGTACGCCTTCCCGGCGGCGGAGTCGTCACGGTAGACCCGGAGGGTCTGGCGGATCCACGGCCCCAACTGGCTGTGCCCGAACTCGATCCGCGCCTGCGCCGCCGTGTCGGAGGCCGGGGTTCCGTAGTCGAGGTCGTTGAGGGCGCGCAGACACTTCGGCCGGTCCGAACCGTCCGGCGGTACGGCCTCCTTGTCCGGCTGGATCTGGTCGTAGCCGGTGAGATCGGCCTCCCGCAGCAGCGCGGCGGAGACCTCGGCCCGGGTGGGCAGCCGACGGTCCCCACCTCCACCCCCGCCCCCGCAGCCGCCGGTCAGCAGGGCGACGGCGATGGTGACGGCGACGAACGATACCCCAGTGATCTTCATGGATTCCCCCGGTTGTTCTTGCTCCTGTCGCTGTCGGCGGGCTCAGCGGGCCAGCACGACCTTGCACGCGGAATGGACCTCCCGGACGGCCGCTCCCGTGTCGAAGCCGGTGTCGCCCTCCAGGTCGCCGAGGACGCGCAGGACGACCGCGCGCAGTCGCGCGTCGCGGGTCACCCTCATCTGCTCCAGAACCTCCCGGAGACCGTCGCGGGAGTGGAGGCGCTCGGTGGACGCGTTCACGAAGACGAAGCAGGCGAGCGCCGGTTCGACGGCCGGGTTCCGGTCGGCGGACGTGGCACTCGGCAGAACGGGCAGGTCCCCCTCCGGGAAGTCGTCCGGGCGGTCGGGGTCGTCGGTCGGCCGGATCAGCGGCGGGTCGGGGGAGGCACGGCGGTCGACCACCGTGCCCACGGCCACCGCGGTGAGCGGCAGCAGCGCGGTGGCGCAGACGCAGGCCCCGGCGACGGCCGCGGAGCGCCATGACCTCCGGCGTGCCGTCCACAGCACCACGAGCGCGACCACCCCGCCTGCGCACAACCCGCCGTACACCACCGGAGTCAGCAGCAGCCGCGCGACGGCGCGCGGGGAGACGTACGACGTGGCCACCAGCCGCTGGAGTTGGAACCAGACCGCCAGCGGTACGGAGAGCACCAGGCCCCCGAGGGCGATCGCCACCCAGGGCCTGGGCGCCGACCGGAACCGTACCGGCGCCAGCGCCCGGGACCAGGACACGAAGACGGTTCCGCCGACGACCGCGACCGCCACGAGCGGCAGTACCGCGACCGGCCGGGCGCCGAGGAGCGCGTAGTTGTCGCCCCGGACGAGCGCGGTGGGGAACAGCCGTTCCCAGGCGCCCGCGGCTCGGGGGGACAGCTGGGAGCCCGCCACGAGCGCGAGTCCCAGCAGCGCGCCGGGGAGCAGGGTGTCCCGTGTGCCGTGGCCGTCGCGCCACACCGAGACCGACACCACGGCGGCGACGGCCGTGCCGGTGAGCAGTCCGGTGAGCCAGTAGGAGAGGAAGGTGTCGCCCGCCGTGCCGGCTTCGAACAGCAGGGCGATCTCCTGGAAGGCGGTCCCGACGGCGGTGCCCGCGATCAGACACGAGGTGAGAAGCAGCCGACGGGGTCCGCCCGGCTCCTTCAGCGCCTGCAACCGGCTGCGGTCGTGGGGATGCAGCCGCAGTACCCCGGGCAGCCGCGCCCGCGACCGGGCCGACCGGTCGTTCCGCCCCGCATTCAACGACTGCTCCACGGCGAACGCCATCCCGCCCGGGTCCGCCGGGGCCGTGTCGGCGGCGCGGTCCGCCTCGTACTCGCGGATGCGGACGAACGCGGCGAAGGCCAGCAGGACCACGGCGGTCACCGCGGCGAGCCGCCAGCCCAGGGACAGCGCGAGGTCCGCCGGACGGCCGATCGCGGCGACCGCCAGAGGGAGGACGACGACGGTCGGGAAGAGCCACAGGGCGTGGAAGGCGAACCGGCCGCGGCCCACGTCCCCGGTGCGCAGATGCGCGACCTCGTGGCGCAGGGTCGCCATGCCGCCGCGGTCGTGCTCCGGGCCCACCGACCTGGGCTCGGAAAGGGGTTTGTGGTTGGCGACGATCACGTACTGGCGGCCGAACAGCCCGTACGCCTGTGCCTCCGCGCGGAGGCGGCAGAGGCCGCCGCTGCGCTCGATGACCGGCTTCGGCGGGAGGGCGGGGGCGTGACCGGCCTCGGCGAGGCAGGTCTTCAGGGCCGCCACCGTCCGGGCGGGGACCGGCAGCGGGTGGCGGTGCCAGCGCAGCAGCCGCCAGAACGTGGTGACCAGGACGGCCAGCGCGGTGAGGGCGAGTACCGCCGCCGGGCCGAGCAGGCTGACGGCCGACTCCCGTGACAGCAGGTCGTCCAGGCAGCGGGTCGTGGCGCTCAGGTCGCCGGTGGCTCCGGCGGTCTCGGCGGCCCGGCGCAGACAGTTCTCGCGTCGGGCCGTCCAGCCGTCCCGGGTGAGGACGCCCCACCAGGTCCCGGCGAAGAGCGACGCGGCGCTCACCATGAGCAGCAGCAACAGGAACTGGGTGGACGTCGGATGCGGCAGCGCGGGGGAGGCCCCGGCGCGCGGCTCCGTCACCCGGCGCCGCTCCCCGGCTCGTCACCGTCGGGGGCCGGGCCCCGGCCGCGCGCGATCCAGGCGGTGGCTATGGCGTCGGCGATCACCGCCGCCCGCTCCGGCGGACAGCCGATCGCCTCGATCCGGGCCGCCACATTGCCGCGCAGCCAGTCCAGGTGCCGCGCGTCGACGTGCGGAGCGGACTCCTCCAGCGCCGCGACCAGTCTCCGCTCTCTGCTCCCCGCCCGCCAGCGGCTGAGTCTTCCGTGCGCCGTGCGGGCGCCCGCCTTGACGCCTTCCCCGATGAGTGTCGCCACCACGGCCACCACCAGGGGCTCGGTGAGGACCGTGGTCACCAGACCGCTGGACAACAACCCACCGCGTCGGGCACCGAGTTGATCGACCGTCACCGGGTCGGCGCGATACCGGTCCAACAGGTCCGGCAGCTCGCGTTCGACCTGTTCGGTGTCCGACAGGTCCAACTCCCCGCGCGAGGCGAGCAGATGGAGTGCCGCACCGATGACATCCGCCCCCGTGACCACTTCCGAACCGGAGCTCATCCCTACCCCCGAACCCGTGTGCCCGTCGTGTGCTGGGGACTATAGAGGGATATGTCAGAGGCTGCGAGCCAGAGGAATAAGCTTTTATGAAATTCTGCGAAATGCTCTGCTCTGATCGATATTTGATCAGTATCAAAATAAAATGGGTCGCTATTGTCGATATCCGCTCAGGAATCGTCCGATCCGGCTGATCGCCGCGTCCAGGTCGTCGGCGTGGGGGAGGGTGAGGATGCGGAAGTGGTCGGGGGTGGGCCAGTTGAAGCCGGTGCCCTGGACCACCTGGATCTTCTCCCGCAGGAGCAGATCCAGGACGAACTTCTCGTCGTCGTGGATCTTGTGGACCTTGGGGTCGAGACGGGGAAAGGCGTACAGCGAGCCCTTCGGCTTCACGCACGACACCCCGGGGATCTCGTTGAGCTTCTCCCAGGCCACCGTGCGCTGTTCGTGCAGTCGGCCGCCCGGCGCGGTCAGGTCGTGGATGGACTGCCGGCCGCCCAGCGCGGCCTGGATGGCGTACTGGGCGGGCGCGTTGGCGCACAGACGCATGGAGGCCAGCATGGTCAGGCCCTCCAGATAGTTCCTCGCGTGCTGCTTCGGGCCGGTCACCACCAGCCAGCCCGAGCGGAAGCCCGCCACCCGGTACGTCTTCGACAGCCCGCAGAAGGTCAGCACGACCAGGTCGGGGGCGAGCGCCGCGACCGAGTGGTGCACGGCGTCGTCGTACAGGATCTGGTCGTAGATCTCGTCGGCGAACACCATCAGTCCATGGCGGCGGGCGAGGTCGAGGATGCCCTCGATGATCTCCTTCGGATAGACCGCGCCGGTGGGGTTGTTGGGGTTGATGATGACCACGGCCTTGGTGCGGTCCGTGATCTTCGACGCCATGTCGTCCAGGTCCGGGTACCAGTCGGCCTGCTCGTCGCAGAGGTAGTGGACGGCCTTGCCGCCCGCGAGGGTGGTGACGGCCGTCCAGAGCGGGAAGTCCGGGGCGGGGATGAGGATCTCGTCGCCGTCCTCGACCAGCGCCTGTACGGCCATCGAGATCAGCTCGGAGATGCCGTTGCCGAGGAAGACGTCGTCGACGCCGACCTCCAGGCCGAGGGTCTGATAGCGCCCCGCCACGGCCCGGCGGGCGGAGAGGATGCCGCGCGAGTCGGTGTAGCCGTGTGCCTGGGGCAGCATCCGGATCATGTCCTGGAGGATCTCCTCCGGCGCCTCGAAACCGAACAGCGCGGGGTTGCCGGTGTTCAGGCGCAGCACGCTGTGCCCCGCCTTCTCCAGTGCGTCGGCGTGCTCGATGACCGGGCCGCGGATCTCGTAACAGACCTCGCTGAGCTTGTTCGACTGCCGGAACTCCATGCGCGCTCGCCCCTCCGGTTTCGTGTGTTGCTTGGTTTTACCAAGTTCCAGCTTGGAAAGTCCAATGACATGTCTAGACTGCGTCGCATGTCACCACGCCGAAGCTACGACCAGTACTGTTCCGCCGCCCGCGCCCTCGATGTCGTGGGCGACCGCTGGACCCTGCTGATCGTCCGCGAACTGCTGGCCGGCCCGCGCCGCTACACGGATCTCCACGCCGACCTGCCGGGAGTGAGCACGGACGTCCTCGCCGGGCGGCTGAAGGACATGGAACGCGACGGGCTGACCACGCGGCGCCGACTGCCGCCGCCGGGAGCGGTGTACGTGTACGAACTCACCGGGCGCGGGCGGGAGTTGCTGCCGGTGTTGCAGGCGTTGGGGACGTGGGGGGAGGCGGCGCTCGGGGAGCGGCGGGCCACGGACGCGGTGCGGGCGCACTGGTTCGCGCTGCCGTTGCTCCGGGCGCTCGACGGGTTCGCCCCCGGGCTCGTCGAAGTCCGGCTGGACGAAGGGGAGTTCCATGTGTGGGTGGGCGCGGAGAAGGGGCGGCCGGTGTACGGGGACGGGCCCGCGGGGGAGGCGGCGGACGTACGGCTCACCTTCGACGCGGGCACCTGCGGTGAGCTCGGCCGGGGAGAGCTGGGGTTGAGGGATGCGGTGCGGGCGGGGCGGGTGGGGGTGGTGGGGGAGGGGGCGTTGGCCAAGGAGTTGAGGGACGGGTGAGTTGGGGTGGGGGCGGGTGGGGCGCGTTGTCGGGTGCGGGTCCGGTGGGGGCTGGTCGCGCAGTTCCCCGCGCCCCTGAAAAGAGCGGGCTGCGCCCTGCTTTTTTCACGGCCCGCCAGGACCGTGTCCTGTAGGGGCGCGGGGAACTGCGCGAGAAGCCCCACTCACCCGCACCCGACAACGCGCCCCACCCGCCCCCACCCCAGACACAAGGCCCACCGAACCGGCAAGGTTCGGCGGGCCTTGGTGAGGACGCGCGGTGGTCACACGCCCGGCGGTGGCACCCGGGCCGGCCGTCCCGACCCCCGGGTCAGGGAGTACCCCCCGATCCCGGCCAGCGCGGCGAACACCGCACCGAGCGCCGTCCACACCCACCGATCGCTCCACCAGCCGGACGCCCACCCGTCGTCGGGTTCGAGGGAGGAGAGGACCGCCTCGGTGGAGGAATCCTCACCCTCCTCGTCCTGCCCGGACGTGACGGCGACCCCCGGCACCAACGGCTGCGCCAGCGCCCCGTCGACCGCCGCGGAACCGCCGATGTCCTTGGAGTCGACCTCGACCGACGTGCTGACCGGCAGCCCCAGATCGCCCGTGGCCAGCCGGGTCGTGGTCAGCCGGACGTAGTACGTGCCCGGCAGCGGATCATCGGCCCACTGCTCCGACCAGGCCCGCACCGTACGCAGCGTGCAGGACAGCTCGACGGAGGCCGCCCCCGCCGCGGCGGTCCGGGTCTGCGCGCCGTACTGGCAGGCCTGGCGGCGCCGCAGCCCGTCGTACACGTCGAGCTGCCACGTCGACGCGGACTGCGCCCCCTCGGGCAGTTCGACGCTCGCCCGCACGGTGGGTCGCCGGCCCGCGTCGGCCGGGAACGACCAGTACAGGTAGTCGCCCGTCGAGGCGCTCGCCGTCGCCTTCTGGCCCTGCTCGAACTCCGTGGCCGTACGGAAGGAGGTGCCCGCCTCGGTGGGCGCGTCACCGTCCTCCGAAGACGCGCTCGCGGACGGGGTGGAGTCGGCCACGGCCGGGGCCACGGCCAGGCCCAGCATCAGCAGGGCCGCGATCGACACACGTGTGATCCGCATCAGTTGGTCCTCCAGACCGCGAGCCGCCAGCGTGACAGCCAGCCCCACAGCGCACCCGCCAGGAATCCGACGAGCACCAGCACACCGAGCAGCCACCAGCCGCGGCCGAGGCCGAAGGAGGCCACGTCGGCGGACCGGTCGGGGCCCTCCACGACGTCCACGGTGATCTCCAGCGGCAGACCGGGCGTGGTCTTCACCCCGCTCGCCGGTGAGTAGGAGTGGGTCACCTGCAGACACACGGTCTCGGCGGCGTCCTCGTCCGAGGAACCCCCGGAGTCGTCCTCGTCCTCGACCTCCGCCTTCGGGTAGCGCAAGCCGGTCGAGATGACGTCCGTACGGCCGTTGCCGGCCGCCTCGCCGCGTACGATCTCGCGGTTCTTCGTGGTCACCGCGCGCAGCAGCACCCCGTAGTCCGGGTTGATGTCACGGTCGGCGGCGACGCTCACCGAGGCCCGCAGCTCCTGACCCGGCTTCACCTCCACGCGGTACCAGCGCTGTTGACCGAACTCCTCGCGGTCGGTGTACAGACCGGACTCGATCGTGCGCGCCTCGGCGCAGGTCTCCGCGCCCTCGACGGCCTTCGGCACGACCACCGGATCGGCGGCCCGGTCGACCAACTGGTTGACACGGTCGGTGAGTTCGTCACGGTGCTCGATCGACGTGTACGAACCGCCGGTCGCCTCGGCGATACAGCTCAGCTGGAGCCGCATCTTGGCGTTCGGGACCAGACCGAGCGTGTCGATGGTCAGACCGATGCCCTTCGCCGCGATCTCCCGGGCCACCTCGCACGGGTCCAGCGGGGCGCAGGTGTCCTCGCCGTCGCTGATCAGCACGATCCGCTTGGTGCCCTCGCCGCCCTCCAGATCGTCGGCCGCCTTCAGCAGCGCCGGGCCGATCGGGGTCCAGCCGGTCGGCGCCAGCGTCGCCACCGCCGCCTTCGCCTCGGTGCGGTCCAGCGGCCCCACCGGGTAGAGCTGCGCGGTGTCCTTGCAGCCCGTCTTCCGGTCGTCCCCCGGGTAGTTCGCGCCGAGCGTACGGATGCCGAGCTGGACCTCCTCGGGCGTGGCGTCCAACACCTCGTTGAACGCCTGCTTCGCCGCGGCCATCCGGGACTGCCCGTCGATGTCCTTGGCCCGCATCGAACCGCTCACGTCCAGCAGGAGGTTGACCTTGGGCGCGAGGGCCGTGGTCTCGTCGGCGACGGCCGTGGTCGGGACCGCGATCCCGGCCGTCAGGACGGCGAGCAGGACGAACACCCCTGCTGCCAGCCGTTGTCTTGTGATCATCGGCGGATCCTATTGATCCGGAGGGCCACCCTTCAAAACGAGACCACCTGTTGACGATCCGTTCACCGCAGCGGCGTCGGTACCTCCGCCCAGATGTCGCCGGGCCGCTCCGGCGAAAGGCGCATCAGCGTCAACGCCTTCGTCGGTACGGGCCCCTCCAGCAGCGTGCCCAGATCGGCGGTGCGCGGCAGATCCCGTACGGCGGTGGCGAGCGCCTCGCGCAGCACGGGCGTCGAACCGGCCGTCGCGCCGAGCGTGCCCGTGATCAGGGCCCCGAACAGCTTGCGGCGCAGGGTCGTCTCGTCGTCCGTGATGATGCGGCCGGACATGGCCGGGGCCGGAACGCCGTGCCGGGCGAGCCGGGCGGGGCTGACCCGGATGTCCGCGAGGTCGCGGTAGACGAGACGGCGGGGGGCACCCGACGGGGACAGCACCACCAGGAGGTTCTGGCCGTGCGCCTCCAGGGCCACGCCCAGGTCGAGCAGCCGGAGGGAGACCGTGAGCGCGAGTCGGGTGAAGTCCGCCAGCCAGGACGGCGACCGGGGCAGCTCGGTCGTCGCCAGCGCCGCCACCGGCAGGACCCGTTCACCGGTCGCCGTGTCCGCGTACGTCTCCGGCGACTCCCGCAGCACCGCCGCCAGATCGGGCGAACCGGCGGTGACCGCGCCGAGCGTCCGGGTCACGTGCAGCAGCCCGTCGGTGCGGGCGGCGACCTCCGCCATGAAGTCCGAGACGATCCCCGAGGTCTCGATCGAGTAGACCGAGATGTCCCGCACGGAGGAGGTCAGCCGGGCGCTCAGCGCGGTCTTGACGTGCGGCCCGCCGTCCGCGAGGGCGAGCGTGCGCAGCGACATCAGCGGATGCGCCTCGATCACCTCCCCCAGAGGGCACTTGAGGACATGGGCCGCCTGCCACGGATGCACCGGGACCAGCACCCGCCCCCCGTCCCGGAACCGCTCCGGCCACTCCCCGACGACCAGCGCCTCCTCCACCGGCGCCAGCCCCAGCCGCACCACCTGCCGGTGCTCCGGCCCGTAGGCGAGCTGGTCGCACGCCGAGAACCCGGGCCGGGAACGGCAGTTGGGGTGGAACGGATGCCCGTCGACGATCGCCTGCTCCCACTCCCAACTGGTCGCCGGGGCCACGGCGGTCGCCGGCCGACCGGCCCGCGACAGCGCCAACGAGGCCACGCTGTGGTCGAGTTCGGCGGCGAAGGCGGCACCGTGCGGCACGGTCAGGGCGGTCATGAGCCGCCCCGGACGGTCGTACGCCCGCCCGTCGCACCAGACCTCCCCGACCCGCGCGGCGGTGCCGTACGGGTCCACGGCCGGGCCGTGCAGCCTGCGGCCGTCGGCGAGGTGCAGCGTGACCCCGTCGCCGCCCGCGTCCCGGCGCGTCACCCAGGGCAGCGGCTCATGCACCAGGCCCCGCCACAGCCGGGACAGCACGGCCGCCCGAGCGCCGGGCAGCGCGGTCGTGTACGGCTGCGTCAGATCGGGTCGTACGGCGCCCAGCTCGGCGCCGAGCGCCGCCTCGGCGTCGGCGTCGGACAACGGGTGACGGTCCACGGACGGGCTCCTCGGGTGCGGGGACGGTGTCGGGCGGGTACGGAACCCGCATCGGAACCTGCGACTGCTATCGACGTCGGCGTACGACCACTGCCCGCCCACCTCCACCGCGACGCATACCGGACGGACATACTGATCACGAACGCACCGTAGGGAGCGCACCGTAGGGAACGACCTAGGGATCGACCGTAGGAAACGAATGGACCCCGTGGACCGAGTGGACCCAGTGGACGCCACCCCGCCCCGCGACGACATCGGCGCCGCCGCCGACGCCCGCGCCGCCGCGCCGCTGCTGAACTGTCTCCTGCGGGAGGTGGCGGAACCGGTCGGGCCGGACGCGCCCGGAGCGCACCGGCTCAGGGCGAGCGGCCGGCTGCTGCGCGTACGCGGCACCCGCCGCCCCACCCACCCCGAGGTGCGCACGGCGGACGCCTGGCAGCCCCTCACCCACACCGAACTCGTCAAGCTCACCACCGAGGAACTCCGCGCCCTCACCGGCCTGTCCAACCCCGAACTGCCCGCCGAGATGCTCGACAGCCGCGAGGCCGTGGCCGCCGTCCTCACCGCGCGCGACCGGACCCCGGCGCCCGGGGACCCGTACCGGCGTTCCGAACAGTCCCTGATCACCGGGCACCCCTTCCACCCCGCCCCCAAGGCCCGGGGCGGCGGCCCGGCCGCCGGCTGGCTGCCGTACGCGCCCGAGGTGTACGCCCACTTCCCGCTGACCCTCCTCGGGGTCCGTGCGGACACGGTGGTCGAGGAGGGCGACACCACCGCCCTGGACGCGCTGGCCCCGGCCCCGCCCGGCTACCGGCTGCTGCCCGCCCACCCCTGGCAACTCGACCTGCTCGGCGACACGTTGACGGAGGCCTTCGCCGACGGCCGCCTCGTACGGCTGGGCCGCACCGACGGTGACGTCTGGCCGACGGCGGCGATCCGCACGGTGTACCTGCCCGGCAGCGCGCCCGGGGCGGAGTCCGGAACGGAGTCCGGGGGCGCGCCGGCCGTATCCGACCTCTTCCTCAAGTTCAGCCTGGACGTGCGGATCACCAACGACATCCGCCGCCTGTGGCGCCACGACCTGCTCAAGCTGCGTCGTACGGACCGGGCGGTCACCGAGGCCTTCGCCGCACTGCCGGGCGCCTGGCTGAGCGACCGGGGCTACCGCACCGCCGACTTCGCCTTCGAGGAACTGGCGGTACTGGTCCGCGACGGTCTGTTCGGCCATGTGCCCCCCGGCACCACCCCTTTCCTCGCCGCCGCGCTCACCGAGGGCACCGAGGCGTTCCCGGGCAACCCGCTGGCCGACGCCACCGATCCCGAGGCCTGGTGGGAGGGGTATCTGAGGGCGGTCGTCCCCCCGGCCCTCGCCGCCTTCCACGGCCACGGCGTCGTCCTGGAGGCGCATCTCCAGAACACCGTCATCGCCTGCGACCCCTCCGGCACACCCGTACGGGCCGTGTACCGCGACGCCGAGGGCGTGAAGCTCCTCCCGGACATGACCCGCGAGGCGGGCTGGGAACGGCTGGTGTACTGCCTCTTCGTCAACAACCTCCTGGAGATCGCGGCGGCCCTGGCCGAACACCACCCGGGCCTCGACCCCTGGCCCGCCGTACGACACGAACTGGCCCGCCACCCGGACGTGCCCGAGGCCGTCGACCTGCCCGACTCGCCGACCCTCCCCGGCAAGACGAACCTGCTGCTCCGCTGGACGGGCGCGGACGGAGCCGACGCCCGCTATCTGCCCCTGCCCAACCCGATCCGGCGAGGGCGGGGCAGGACGGAGTAGCGCCGCGGGGTGCGGCCCGGTGGCCGCTACCGCCTGCCCGGGAGTGTCCGCAGGTGGGTGACGAGGTTCTGATAGGCGTCGGGACTCTGGGAGTTCGCGGTGACCTTCCGCTCTTCCTCCTCCAACTCGCCACGGAACGGGGTCTGCATCAGGAAGTCGCGCAGATGCTGCCCGCCGATCCAGCGGCCGAGGTCCTTGGTGGCGGAGGCCTTGTCGCTGTAGGCACCCATCTTGTCGTCCTTCTGCATGTTCTGAAGGGCCGCCGCCGCTGCCTTGAACTCGGGCTGCCCGGGAGCGGGGGTCCCGGGGGCGTCGTAGTCGCGGCTGACGGCGGCGATGCTGTCGGCGTCCCGCCGGCGGACCCCGGCGCCGCTGTACAGCGAGTTCCGGAAGGCCTTGCTCTGATCCATGCCGATGCTCTCGTACATGATCGTCTTGCCCGCCGACAGTGCCTCGGAGGTGCTCTGGTTGCCGGTCGTCATCACGATCGGCTCGCTCGCCCTGATCAGCGTCAGCATGTCCTCGTGCGGTACCCGGTCGGCGGTGATCCAGTGCATCGTCTTGCCGCCCCCGCCGGTCTCCTGGACCGAGGTCTCCGTGGTGTTCGCCTTGGTGTTGACCGTCACCAAGCGGACCTTGGCCACCCCGAGTGCCGCGAGGTCGTTCTTCATGGCGGGGGTCAGTTCCGTCGGCTTCTGCTTGGCCGTGGACTGGACGACGTGCACATCACCGCTCCCGCCGCTCTCGATCTCGGCCACGGTGAGCGCGAATCGCACCGAACTCCTGTAGGAGTAGGCGAAATACAGCCGGGAGGAAGCGGCGGCGGCGAAGTCTCTCGCGGTCTCCTCCTGCTCCTCCGGGAAGAGCGCGGTCAGCATCTGCTTGGACCTGAGCGCGTGGACGTGCTCCAGCCGGGCCGCCCGCTTGGCCGCCTCGTCCGGGAGGGCGTCCTGCTCCTGCTTGTAGTCGCGCAGACCGGCGTCGAAGGTGATGCCGACCTCGTCCGCACCGAGCCCGGTGGTGCGACCGATGCCCGGGGCACCCGACGTGAGGTCCTCCCTCTTGGAGTACTCGGTCATCGAGGAGACCTTGCTTCCCCACTGACCGACGCTCCGCTGGAAGTTCCTGGTGGCGCTCAGCTGCGGCGCCACGACCACATGGGTGGGCGCCCCGGCGGGGTCGAGTCGCGGGGCGTCAGGGACGGCTTTGCTGCCGCCGAGCCTCGCGAACGGGTGGGCGGAGTCCTTGAAGACCCCGGGCTGCCTGTCGTGCGCCGCCATGGCGGTCAGCAGAACGATGTCGTCCTTGTTGGCCTCGGTCCGTGGGAAGCTTTCGCGCAGCGCGTCGGCGGTCTTGACACCCAGCATCAGATCGCCCCTGCCCTGGGCCTCATGGGTGAAGACGGCGATGGGGGCCCGGCCGGTCCACTGCAGGCAGCTGTAGAGCTGGTCGATGAAGAGCGGCAGGAGGTGTCCGCCGTTGCCGCTCTTCACGGATGCGGCCATCTCCTCGAACACCGCTCTGTTCAGTCGGCTCGCGGCGTTCCGGCGCAGGTGGTCGCCGGGAGTGGACCGTTCCTCCCGCAGTCCGTTCCGGGCCTCCGCGGAGTTCGCCGCGAACGCCTCCACCGAGATCTCCTTGTCCGCCGCCTCGCCCGCCTCGACCGGTACCGGAGGTGCTCCCGCCTCGACCGGCGCCGGAGGCGCGGTGGTGTGGGCGCCCGGGGCCTGCCAGGGAGCCGTGGAGGTCGACCGCCGGGGTGCCGCGGAGGTCGACGGGCGGCTGGTCGCCGAGGTCGACGGGCGGCTGCCCGCCGAGGTCGACGGGCGGTTGGTCGCGGTGAGTCCGGCCGGTTTGGGCCTCGGGACCGGCCGCGAGGGGACGACCGGGGCGGTGACGACCGGGGCGGTGACGGCAGGAGTAGTGACGGGAGGAGTCGTGACGGCAGGGACGACAGCCGGGGTGGCGGGCGTCGGAACGGCTCCCGAGGCGGAGGTCGAGGCCGAGGTCGAGGCCGAGGTCGGCTGCGAAGCCGACGTCGTCCCGGACGCCTGCTGCGGCGGCTGGGCGCACGCCACCGTCGCGAGGGCGTCGAAGGTGGTGTAGTCCTCCGGGCCTCTGCGCGCCGTGTCGACCTTGGTCCACCGGGGGTTCGACCCCGGGAACAGCTCCTTGAGCCTCGCGACCGCCCCGGGGGTGTCGTAGCCGTTCAGGTCGCCCGAGAAGGCCCGCTGCACGGGGAGTTCCGAACCGGAGGCCCCGCCGCCCGGCGCGGGCGGCGCGTCGGTGCCCGCAGGAGCGCTCTGCGGGGCGGGGCCGCTCATCACCCGGCGGGCGTTGTCCTCCGCCTCCCGCTCGAACCGGTCGGAGGGGTCCGACACCCGCAGTCCCGCACCGTTGTCGGTACCGGCGACCGGGCCGCTGCGCTGCTGGACGACATGGGTCAACTCGTGCGCCAGGGTGTGCTTGTCGGCGCCGCCGGGGCCGACGACCACATGGCTGCCCGAGGTGTAGGCGCGGGCGCCGATCTCGGTGGCGGACCGCTGGGCCACGCCGTCGGTGTGCAGACGCACATCGGAGAAGTCCGCGCCGAGCCGCTGCTCCATGTCCGCCCGTACGTCGGCGGCCAGCGGCCGGCCGGCGCTCTTCAGGACATCCGCGACGGCGGAGCGCTGCACGGGCGCCGACTCCGGGTGGCCGCACCCCGCCCCGTGCTCGTGGCGTTCCTGGGCCAGCGCACGCTGCACCGCGGCATTGCCCGCGGTGCTCTGGAGGGCGGCCATCGCCTCGGCCGTCCACCCGGCGGAGAACGCCCCCGTGACGGCGGGGCCGACCGGACCTCCGGCGACCACCGGCCGGCGCCGCCCGGCAGCGGCCTCGCCCGGACGCTCCTCTTGCGCACGCATCGTCACTCCTCGGGCTCGGGCATAAGATTCCCAGGCTCTCAAGGGGACGGGCGGCGGCACAACGGCCGGAAGGGCAGCCACGGAGGCAGCCCGGCCACCCGGCCACTATCCACATGTGCCGAAGGCGCGCCGGGACTATGCTCCGTAGGGCCTGTCGTCGAATTCCCGTCTGCCTCGCGACGCCCGGCACGCACTCTCGCCGCACCGGGCGAAAGCCCGAGTACGTCCAGTACGCGGACTTTCGCCCGGCACGCCGAGAGCACGCACCGGACGCCGCGAGGCCGCCCTTCGGGCGACGACGGGAATTCGACGACAGGCCCCGGGGTGCCGACGAGGCGGCCGACGAGGCGAGTGGGCTGGTGGGAATGCTGAGGACATGCTGAGGGAAGTCACCGCGACCCGCTATGTCGAACCCCTCCGGGCGGGCGGCTCCGTACCGGGCATCGTCGAGGCCGACGACCTCGGGACGTACGTCGTGAAGTTCACGGGCTCGGCGCAGGGGCGCAAGGCGCTGGTCGCAGAGGTGATCGTCGGCGAGCTGGCGCGGGCGCTCGGTCTGCGGTTCCCCGAGCTGGTCCTCGCGCACTTCGACCCGGCGATCGCCGAGAGCGAGCCCCACCAGGAGGTGCGGGAACTGCACGGCGCCAGCGCCGGTCTCAACCTCGGCATGGACTATCTACCGGGCGCGAAGGACTTCACCCCGGAGGTCGCGAAGGAGTTCCGGGTGGACTCCCTCGAAGCCGGCCGGATCATCTGGCTCGACGCCCTCACCGTCAACGTCGACCGCACCGTGCACAGTTCGAACCTCATGATCTGGCCCACGCTCGGCATCGCGCCCCCGCGGCTCTGGCTGATCGACCACGGCGCGGCCCTCGTCTTCCACCACCGCTGGGACACCTCGGACCCGGCCAAGGCGTACGACTTCCGCCACCACGCCCTCGGCCACTACGCCCCCGACGTCCGCGCGGCCGACGCCGAACTCGCGCCGAGGGTGACGGAGGAACTGCTGCGGCGGATCGTCGCCGAGGTCCCCGACGCCTGGCTCACGGACTCCGGGACACCGGACCGGGCGCGTGCGGCGTACGTGGAATACCTCCACGCGCGCGTACGGGCCACCGCCGCCTGGCTCCCCACCGACTTCCCCACCCGGGAGGAACTCGCCGCCGAGGAGGCTCTCCGGGCGGCGAGGACACAGCAGGGCAGGCCGAACTGGCTGAAGCGGGTCCCCGATCTGCACGGCAAGCCGGCCGCGGAACAGGATTGGTCGGTACACCTCGGATGAGTCCCGTCGTACAGATCGAGTACTGCACCCAGTGCCGCTGGCTGCCGCGCGCGGCCTGGCTGGCACAGGAGCTGCTCACCACGTTCGAGACGGAGCTGGGCGAACTCTCGCTCAAGCCCGGTACCGGCGGTGTCTTCGTCGTCCGGGTCGACGACGAGGTGGTCTGGGACCGCAAGGAGCAGGGCTTCCCCGAGCCCACGGCCGTCAAGCGGGCCGTACGCGACCGAGTGGCCCCGGGGAAGCCCCTGGGCCACTCGGACAGGAGCGCCGCGGCGGAGTAGGGCGGCGGCTCAGCCCTTGAGCCGCTCGTACGCCGGGAGGGTCAGGAAGTCGGCGTAGTCCTCGTCGAGGGCGACCTGGAGGAGGAGGTCGTGGGCCTGCTGCCAGTGGCCGGCGGCGAAGGCCTCCTCGCCGATCTCGGCGCGGACGGCGGCGAGTTCCTCGGCGGCGACCTCGCGGGCCAGCTCGGGCGTGGCCTTCTCGCCGTTCTCGAACTCGACGCCCGCGTTGATCCACTGCCAGATCTGGGAGCGGGAGATCTCGGCGGTGGCCGCGTCCTCCATCAGATTGAAGATGGCGACGGCGCCGAGGCCGCGCAGCCAGGCCTCGATGTAACGGATGCCGACCTGGACGGCGTTGACGAGACCCGGGTACGTGGGCTTCGCGTCCAGCGAGTCGACGGCGATCAGGTCGGCGGCCTTGACGTCGACGTCCTCGCGGAGACGGTCCTTCTGGTTCGGCCTGTCGCCGAGGACCGCGTCGAAGGACGCCATCGCGATCGGCACCAGGTCCGGGTGGGCCACCCACGACCCGTCGAAACCGTCGTTCGCCTCACGGTCCTTGTCGGCCTTGACCTTCTCGAAGGCGACCTTGTTGACCTCCTCGTCGCGCCGCGACGGGATGAACGCGGCCATACCGCCGATCGCGTGCGCGCCCCGCTTGTGGCAGGTGCGGACGAGGAGTTCGGTGTACGCCCGCATGAACGGGGCCGTCATCGTGACCGCGTTGCGGTCCGGGAGGACGAACTTCTGCCCGCCGTCACGGAAGTTCTTCACGATGGAGAACAGGTAGTCCCAGCGGCCCGCGTTCAACCCCGAGGCGTGGTCGCGGAGTTCGTAGAGGATCTCCTCCATCTCGTACGCGGCCGTGATCGTCTCGATCAGGACGGTCGCGCGGACGGAGCCCTGCGGGACGCCGACATGGTCCTGCGCGAAGACGAAGACCTCGTTCCAGAGCCGGGCCTCCAGGTGGGACTCCGTCTTCGGGAGGTAGAAGTACGGGCCCTTGCCGAGGTCGAGCAGCCGCTGGGCGTTGTGGAAGAAGTACAGGCCGAAGTCGACGAGCGCGCCGGGGACGGCACGGCCGTCGGCGTCGACGAGGTGGCGCTCGTCGAGATGCCAGCCGCGCGGGCGCATGACGACCGTCGCCAGCTCCTCGTTCGGGCGCAGGGCGTACGACTTGCCGGTGCGCTCGTCGGTGAAGTCGATGTTCCGGGTGTACGCGTCGGCCATGTTCACCTGGCCGAGGACCACGTTCTCCCAGGTCGGCGCGGAGGCGTCCTCGAAGTCCGCGAGCCAGATCCGCGCGCCCGAGTTGAGGGCGTTGATCGTCATCTTGCGGTCGGTGGGACCGGTGATCTCGACGCGGCGGTCGTTCAGCGCGGCGGGGGAGGGCGCCACCTTCCAGGAGTCGTCGGCGCGGATCGCGGCGGTCTCCGGGAGGAAGTCGAGCGTGGAGGTGCGGGCGATCTCGGCACGGCGCTCCGCGCGGCGCGCCAGCAGCTCGTCACGCCGGGGCGTGAACCGGCGGTGCAGCTCGTACACGAAGGCGAGGGCGGCGTCGGTCAGGACCTCGTCCTGGCGGGGCAGGGGCTCGGCGTCGACGATGGCCAGCGGGGACGGCGCTGGTGCGGACATGAGCGGTCACTTCCTTCGGCGGGGCTTCTGTTCAATGGATACTAGTTTCCTCATGGTGGAAGTTCAATGTTTTGTTGATGTCGAGATTCTTCG
This sequence comes from Streptomyces phaeolivaceus, assembly GCF_009184865.1. Lineage (NCBI taxonomy): Bacteria > Bacillati > Actinomycetota > Actinomycetes > Kitasatosporales > Streptomycetaceae > Streptomyces > Streptomyces phaeolivaceus. Next base: position 8,558,201 of record NZ_CP045096.1, read on the forward strand.
GGTCGATCAAGGTGGACGAGGTCGGCCTCGGTGTCGATGTCGTACGGCCGCGCCACGTCCCCGCACTCGACGAGCGTGATCGCGTCGCCGTGGGCCTTCAGATAGGCCCGCGCCCCTCGGTCGCCGGTCGCGGTCGCGGCGATCCCGGCCCAGTGGTCGGCACCGAAGAGGACGGGGTGGCCGCGTACGCCGTCGTAGGCGGCTGCGGCGAGCGCCGCGGCCGGTGGGGTCGGTTCGTATACGGCGAGGACGCGGGCCACCGCCTCCGGGCCGATGCCGGGCTGGTCGACCAGGGAGACCAGGGCGGCTTCGGCGCCCGTTCCGGCCAGCGACTCCAGGCCGGCCCGCAGCGACGAGCCCATGCCCTCGGCCCAGTCCGGGTTGTCGACCAGCACGCAGCCGGACAGCTCGGCGCGGGCGCGTACGGTCGCGGCCCCGGCGCCCAGGACCACGTGGATCCGGGCGCAGCCGCCCGCCCGGAGCACCGCGACCGCGTGTTCGACCAGGGGGCGGCCGTGATGGGTCAGCAGGGCCTTGGGCCGGCCGCCGAGACGCCGCCCGCCGCCGGCCGCCAGCAGCAGTCCGGCGACCTCGCTCCGGGTTGGTTTCCGGGCCTCATGGTGCGTCATGTTCCCTTGCATACCCGACGCATACCGCACCCGGCGCGGGTGTCGCGTGAAGCCGGACGGACCGGGGGCCGGCTTTGTGATGCCCGGGGACTGAATTTCGGTCCCCGTAGTGGCGCTCGCCACACTGATTGGCGTTTACTGGCCCGCGCCACTCCCGGCGCCCGACCGACGCCACGGGGTGGTCGGCCGTGCTCGGGCGTGCGGTCATGACTCGCGTACGAGGGAGTGGGCGAGGGGGGAGAGGGCTGTGTTGCGGAGCTTGGGGCAGAGGTCAGTGACCGGCAGTGACGAGGATCCGAGGGTGGCGGGGCTGCGGTCGGCCGTGTCCCGGCTGCGGCGTGAACTGGCCGCGCATCCGGCCGAGTTCCCCGACCGGGGGATCGCGGAGGACGAGTTGGCGGCGCTTGCCGCGATGGCGGTCACCGGGATGCCGGAGGTGCCGCGGTTACGTCGTTCGCTGCTGTTGATCGCCGGGTCGATCGGGTCGGTGAGCGCGTTGGCCCGGGGGCTGGCGGAGGTTCGTACGGCGGTGGAGCTGTTCGGGGAGCCGCCTCGCCGCTGACCGTCCCTGTCCGCGGGCCCGGTGGGGCTTCTCGCGCGGGTTCCCCGCGCCCCTGAAAAGCGGGGCTGCGCCCCTGCTTTTTCGGCCCGAAGGGGCCGTAGGCCTTCAAGGGGCGCGGGGAACCGCGCGAGAAGCCCCACTCACCCGCACCCGACAACGCGACCCCCTGACCTCAGCCCCCCGCCCCCGAACTCGCCAGCGCCTCCGAAAGCTCGACCGCCACCTGCTGAAGCACCGGCACGATCCGCTTCGTCGCGCTCTCGGTGACGCGCCCCGCCGGGCCGGAGATGGAGATCGCCGCGGCGGTGGGGGAGTCGGGGACGGAGACGGCGAGGCAGCGCACGCCGATCTCCTGTTCGTTGTCGTCGACGGCGTAGCCGAGCCGGCGGACCTCCTCCAGCGCGGTCAGGAAGCCCTCGGGTGTGGTGATCGTCTTGTCGGTCGCGGCCGGCATGCCCGTACGGGCCAGCAGCGCGCGGACCTCGTCGGCCGGGAAGTCGGCGAGCAGGGCCTTGCCGACCCCGGTGGAGTGCGGCAGCACCCGGCGGCCCACCTCGGTGAACATCCGCATGGAGTGCTTGGACGGCACCTGGGCGACGTAGACGATCTCGTCGCCGTCGAGGAGCGCCATGTTCGCCGTCTCGCCGGTCTCCTCGACGAGGCGCGCGAGATACGGCCGCGCCCAGGTGCCGAGCAGCCGGGACGCGGACTCGCCGAGACGGATCAGACGCGGGCCGAGGGCGTACCGCCGGTTGGGCTGCTGGCGTACGTAGCCGCAGACGACCAGCGTCCGCATCAGCCGGTGGATGGTCGGCAGCGGCAGCCCGCTGCTCGCGGACAGCTCGCTGAGGCCCACCTCGCCGCCGGCGTCCGCCATCCGCTCCAGCAGATCGAAGGCGCGCTCTAGGGACTGGACACCACCGGAGGGCGACTTCGGGGAGTCGGCCGTGTGGGCGCTGGCGCTGGACGTCGGCACGGGGCGCGGTCCTTTCGGGATGGCGGGCGAGATCGCAGCCTACCGGGCAGTTCATTGACTACTCGCTTGTACGTCACTACGTTCTGCTCAGTGGAATTCTGATTCCGTCTCGTGAAAACATCCAGTGTGAGGGTGCCCTTGACGGGGCGGAGGGAGGCGGGAAAACTCCTTCAACAGAACGTTGAATTCCGTTACGCGGAAGTAAACGGCGGAACTGAACGGCGGAAGTGAACAGCGGTACGGCGAGAGGGGTCCCGGTGTCCGAGGCTGAACTGGTGTTGCGCTCGACGCGCGTCCTCACCCCCGACGGGTCGCGCCCCGCCGCGGTCGCCGTCGCGGACGGCCGGATCACGGCCGTCCTCCCGTACGACGCCGAAGTACCGCCCGGCGCGCGCCTGGAGGACCTCGGCGACCATGTCCTGCTGCCCGGCCTCGTCGACACCCATGTGCATGTGAACGACCCCGGCCGCACCCACTGGGAGGGCTTCTGGACCGCCACGCGCGCGGCGGCGGCCGGTGGTATCACCACCCTCGTCGACATGCCCCTCAACTCCCTCCCGCCGACCACGACGGTCGACCACCTCCGGACCAAGCGCGAGGTCGCCGCCGACAAGGCCCATGTCGACGTCGGCTTCTGGGGCGGCGCGCTGCCCGACAACGTCAAGGATCTACGGCCGCTGCGCGACGCCGGGGTCTTCGGCTTCAAGGCGTTCCTGTCGCCGTCGGGCGTGGACGAGTTCCCGCACCTCGACCAGGAGGGCCTGGCCCGTTCCCTGGCCGAGATCGCCGGCTTCGGCGGACTGCTCATCGTGCACGCCGAGGACCCGCACCACCTCGACGCGGCCCCGCAGCGGGGCGGCCCCGGATACGCGGACTTCCTCGCCTCCCGCCCCCGCGACGCTGAGGACACCGCCATCGCGACCCTCGTCGCCGAGGCCCGACGGCTCGACGCCCGCGTCCACGTCCTCCACCTCTCCTCCAGTGACGCGCTCCCGCTGATCGCCGAGGCCAAGCGGGACGGCGTCCGCATCACCGTCGAGACCTGCCCGCACTACCTCACCCTCACCGCCGAGGAAGTCCCGGACGGGGCGAGCGAGTTCAAGTGTTGCCCGCCCATCCGGGAGTCCGCCAACCAGGACCTCCTGTGGCAGGCCCTCGCGGACGGCACGATCGACTGCGTGGTCACCGACCACTCCCCGTCCACCGCCGACCTGAAGACCGACGACTTCGCCACCGCCTGGGGCGGCATCTCCGGCCTGCAGGTGAGCCTCGCGGCGGTCTGGACGGAGGCCCGCCGGCGCGGCCTCGGCCTGGAGGACGTGGTCCGCTGGATGTCCACGCGCACGGCGGCCCTGGTCGGCCTCGACGACCGCAAGGGCGCCATCGAGGCGGGCCGCGACGCCGACTTCGCCGTCCTCGCCCCCGACGAGACCTTCACCGTCGACCCGGCCGCCCTCCACCACCGCAACCATGTCACCGCGTACGCCGGCAAGACCCTGTACGGCGTGGTCAAGTCCACCTGGCTGCGCGGCGAACGCATCGTCGCGGACGGCGAGTTCACCGAGCCGAAGGGGCAACTCCTCACCCGCACCCCCTGATTCACGTACCCCCCGCACCCGCAGTGGCGGCCGGCAACCGAAAGGCAGACCTGATCATCGTGACGGCGCAGCACCACACCCCGCCCGCGAGTTTCACCGGCGACGCGAACCCCTACGGCGGCGGCGACCCGTACGCGGACTACCGCACCACCGACTTCCCCTTCACCCGCTACGCCGACCTCGCCGACCGCAGGCTCGGGGCCGGGGTCGTCGCCGCCAACGACGAGTTCTTCGCCCACCGGGAGAACCTGCTGGTGCCCGAGCCGGCCGAGTTCGTCCCCGAGCACTTCGGGCACAAGGGCAAGGTCATGGACGGCTGGGAGACCCGCCGCCGCCGGGGCGCCTCGGCCGACCACCCCTGGCCGACGGCCGAGGACCACGACTGGGCGCTGATCCGGCTCGGCGCGCCCGGTGTGATCCGGGGGATCGTCGTCGACACGGCCCACTTCCGCGGCAACTATCCGCAGGCGGTGTCCGTCGAGGCCGCGTCGGTGGCCGGTGCCCCGTCGCCGGAGGAACTCCTCGCCGACGACGTGAAGTGGACGACCCTCGTCCCGCGCACCCCCGTCGGCGGCCACGCGGCCAACGGCTTCGCGGTCACCGTCGAGCAGCGCTTCACCCACCTCCGCCTCAACCAGCACCCCGACGGCGGCGTGGCCCGCCTGCGCGTCTACGGCGAGGCCGTGCCGGACCCGGTCTGGCTGGACGCGCTCGGTACCTTCGACGTGGTCGCCCTGGAGAACGGCGGCCTGGCCGAGGACGCCTCCAACCTCTTCTACTCGCCCGCCACCAACACCATCCAGCCCGGCCGCGCCCGGGTGATGCACGAGTGCTGGGAGACCCGCCGCCGCCGCGACCAGGGCAACGACTGGATCCGCTACCGCCTCGTCGCCCAGTCCGAGATCCGCGCCCTGGAGATCGACACGGCCTACCTCAAGGGCAACGCGGCAGGCTGGGCCACGGTCTCGATCAAGAACGACGAGAACGACGAAGCCGGCGAGAACGGCGAGCACGGCGACGGCGGCGACTGGACCGAGATCCTCCCCCGCACCCGCCTCCAGCCCGACACCAACCACCGCTTCGTCCTCGACACCCCGGTCACGGCCACCCACGCCCGCGTGGACATCTACCCCGACGGCGGCATCTCCCGCCTACGCCTCCACGGCTCCCTGACGGAAACGGGCCGGACCGCCCTGTCCACCCGCCACCAGGGGCTGGGTGGCTAGTACGCGTCCGCGGGCCCGGTGGGGGCGGGCCGCGCAGTTCCCCGCGCCCCTGAAAGGGCCGCAGGCCCTGCTTCGCTTTTCAGGGGCGCGGGGAACTGCGCGAGAAGCCCCACCGGACCCGCACCCGACACCCGACCTCGCTCCCCCCGGCCCCCAGGATCCCCGCCCACCGATGAGTTGCGGCCACCCCGGGGGTCTGCCCTGATGACAACAGACCCCCGAGCTCCCACCGGAGCATCGAAAGCAGGCACTCGTCATGGGCAAGCTCACCCTCACCTCCTTCGTCACCCTCGACGGCGTCCACCAGGCCCCCGGCGGCCCGAACGAGGATCGTCGCGACGGCTTCGCGCACGGCGGCTGGAGCGTCCCGTACGGCGACGAGGACTTCGGCCGGTTCATCGACGGAGTCTTCGGCCGGGTCGGCGCGTTCCTGCTGGGCCGCAGGACGTACGAGATCTTCGCCGCCCACTGGCCGAAGGTCACCGACCCGGGCGACCCGGTCGCGGCGAAGCTCAACTCCCTGCCCAAGTACGTCGTCTCGCACACCGTCACCGCCCCGGAGTGGAACGCCACGACCGTGCTCTCCGGCGACCTCGCCAAGGAGGTCACCGCCCTCAAGGAGGCGACCGACGGCGAGGTGCAGATCCACGGCAGCGGGCACCTCGCGCAGTCGCTGCTCGCCCTCGACCTGGTCGACACCGTGCACCTGCTGACGTTCCCGGTCGTCCTCGGCGCCGGCCGCCGCCTCTTCGTCGAGGGCGCCCTCCCGACCGCGTTCCGGCACGCCGGCGGCAGCATCAGCGGCACCGGTGTCTCGATCCAGACGTACGAACGCGCGGGCCGCCCCGAGTACGGCACCTATGAACTGCCGGAGAACGCGTGAACTCCGGTTAACTCCCGGAAAACTTAGCGGACGTGCCCGGAAAATCATGGAACTTGTCATTGACATGCCACTGTCTACGCGCGTCATCATGAAGCCATGAGATTCCCCCCACGGGCAACACGTATCGGAGCGGCGGCAGCCCTCCTGTCCGCTCTCCTCGTCGGCGGCACCGTCACCGCCACCCCGGCCGCCGCCGCGGTCGGCAGCATCTGCTACAGCGATCTGCCGTCGCAGGCGTACACCACACTCAACCTGATCGCCCAGGGCGGCCCGTACCCGTACTCGCAGGACGGCGGCGTCTTCCAGAACCGGGAGCGCATCCTGCCCAGCCGCTCCACGGGGTACTACCACGAGTACACCGTGAAGACCCCCGGCTCCTCCACCCGCGGCGCCCGCCGCATCGTCACCGGTCAGGCCCATGAGGAGGACTACTACACGGCCGACCACTACGCGTCCTTCGACCTGGTCGACCACGACTGCTGAACCCGCCCCACCGGGTTCGGCGCCGCCCGTCCCGGCCGTCCGTCCTCCCCCCACCGGACAGACGGCCGGGCGGGCCTCCACTCCCCCCGACTCCCACTCCCCCCGACTTCCGCTCGCCCTGCCTTCCGCTCACCCCGACTTCCGGCTCTCCGCCGCCGCGAACAGGGCGAACGCCAGGACGACCAGCGCGATGCTCACATAGATCTCGTAGCCGTCCAGGGCGCTCCACCGCTGTATCACCCCCCACCGCAGCTTGCCGGTGAGTTCGTACACCAGACCGCCGGAGCCCTGCAGCAGGGCGAGGAACCCGAGAAACTCCAACAACTGCTTCATGTCCTGGATCCTCGCCCCGCGGTCCCCCCATGTTCATCGGCCGCGGGGCGAGGCCTGTCCGACGGAAGTACCGATCCGTGCGGCGGCGGACCGCCGAAGGTCGACGCAGGCGCGACTTCGGTCGCGATCCCCGGCCGAGGGGAGGTGGTGGCGGCCGTCTCCGCATAGATTTGTCGACCGTGAGAGCTGACAAGCCGGTGTCCGAGCCCCCGACCTTCCCGGGGCGGATGTCCGAGCCCCCGACCTTCCCGGGGCGGAGCTGGCTCCTGCCGTCGGCCCTGCTCGACCCCGACCCCGACCCCGGCCGGGACCCCGGCGACGGACGCCCCGGACGGCGGCCAGGCCGGACCGCGCGCGACTGGGTCGTCGACTTCACCTGCTTCCTGCTGGCCGTGTTCATCGGCCTCCTCGGCGCGGACACGGTCAGGAACGAGACCGATCTGCCGCAGGCCTTCGCCGTCTTCGACCAGGTCCTCGGCGCGCTCGCCTGCGCCGCCGTCTGGCTGCGCAGACGCTGGCCGGTCGGCCTCGCCGTGGCGATGGTCCCGGTCTGCTTCGTGTCCAACACCGCGGGCGGCGCCGGCCTCGTCGCCCTCTTCACCCTCACCGTGCACCGGCCCTTCCGGTACGTGGCCTGGATCGGCGGCGCCTCCCTCGTCCTGAACCCGCTGTTCTTCTGGCTGCGCCCCGACCCCGACATCAGCTACCTCTGGGCGGTCTTCCTCTCGGTGCTGCTCACCGCCGCGATGGTCGGCTGGGGCATGTTCGTACGCGCCAAGCGGCAGCTCCTGCTGAGCTTCCGGGACCGCGCCCGGCGCGCCGAGACCGAGGCCGCGCTCCGGGCCGAGCAGGCGCAGCGCCTCGCCCGCGAGGCCATCGCACGCGAGATGCACGACGTCCTGGCGCACCGCCTCACCCTGCTGAGCGTGCACGCGGGCGCACTGGAGTTCCGGCCCGACGCGCCCCGTCCCGAGATCGTCCGCGCGGCGGGCGTCATCCGGGAGAGCGCCCACGAGGCCCTCCAGGACCTGCGGGAGATCATCGGGGTCCTCCGGGCGGGCGAGCCCGACGACGCGGGCCGCCCCCAGCCGACGCTGGCCGCGCTCGACACCCTCGTCTCCGAGTGCCGCGAGGCGGGCATGAAGGTCGTCCTCGACCAGCGTGTCACCGACCGCGCCGCCGTCCCCACCTCCGCCGGCCGCACCGCCTACCGCATCGCCCAGGAGTGCCTGACCAACGCCCGCAAGCACGCCCCCGGCGCCGAGGTCACCGTCACCGTCGCGGGCGCCCCCGGCGACGGACTCACCGTCTCCGTACGCAACCCGGCACCCCCGGGCGAGGTCCCGCCCGTCCCCGGCTCCGGCCAGGGCCTCATCGGCCTCACCGAACGCGCCACGCTGGCCGGAGGCCACCTGGACCACGGCCCCGAGGACGGCGGCGGCTTCGGCGTACGGGCCCGGCTGCCCTGGCCCTGAACCCGGCTTCGGCGTGCGCGACGCCATCTCGTCCTCCATGATGGCCAGTTGACCCGTACGACACGGACGCCTCGGACGACGCGAGCGAGCCGTACGGCACAGCGCGCACGGCGAGCACGGCACCGCGCGCATGGTGAGTCTCGGGAGGGGACAGCAGCGTGAGTTTCGGGGGACGCAACCCGTATCAGCCGCCCTGGCAGCCGAGCGGAGGGCCGAACCCCCCGCCTCCACCCCGGGGACCGTACGTACCTCCCCAGCCGGGCCGGCCCCCGTACGGCCCGGACTCCCCGCTCCCGTACGGGCGTTACCCCAACGTCCCGCAGCCGCCCTCGCTCGTGCGGCGGATGCGGGAGGACGAATGGCCGCCGCTCCGGGAGTTCCTCGGCGGGCTCCGGCTGCACGGCTGTCTCTGGGCGCTGGCCGCGATGTGCGCGTGGCCGTTGGTGGTCGGCCTGCTGGTGGGCTACCCGCTGGCCCGCTCGGCCCGTCGTCCGGCCCGGCGGATCTTCCCCTCCCGCGCCCGCCACCGCCTCGTGGACGACGACGTGACACGGATGCATCGCCGGCGGGCCTGGACGGCCACCCTCATGTCCCTGCTGATCCTGGCCGTGTACGGCAAGTCCGAGGACGTCGACCAGGCGCAGCAGCAGTTCATGATGCGGCTGACGATCACCCCCTGGCTGCTGTTCCTGAGCGCGCCCGTGGTCGTCGCGGCCCTCTTCCGCTGGTCCTCGCCGACCGCGCGCCGGGCCATGCGCGCACCCCTGCGCACCGCCGGGAAATCGGCCCTCTGGTACGTCGGCGCCTTCACGACGGTGCCGCTGCTCGGCGGGGCGATCTACTACACCCGCACCTATCTGGCACCCGACATGAACCTCTGGGTGCCGCTCGCCCTGCTCGTGCCGCTGCTGTGGACGCTGCTCTTCATCGTCTTCGCCACCGGGCCCGCCGTGCGCAGCGCCTTCAACACCGCCGATGTGCACCCGGCGCTCCCGGCGCTGCTCACCGGCGCCCTGGTGTGGGAGTTCGCCGCCCTCAGCCTGGCCGTCGGCGGACTGCCGCCGGGCCCGCCGCTGGTCCAGCTCGCCGCCCTCGTCGGCGGCCCGGCCTCGGTGACCGCCGTCGCCTGGTGGGAGGTACGCCGGCTGCGCACCCGCCACGGGGTACGACTGCGCGCCTGACCGGGACCGGCCGCCTGACACGAACCGGCCGCGGGGTCACGCCGGGCGGGGCACCACGCGCTGCCCCGCCGACCCGTACACCCACGCCGACGCCTCGTCGATGAAGTCGCCCGGGAAACCCAGACGGAAATCGGTGGTCTCCTCCAGCCGGGCCAGCACCTCAGGGGGGAGCACCAGCCGGGCGGCGCCCAGGTTGTCCACCAGCTGCTCCACGCGGCGCGCGCCGACGATGGGGTGCACGGCGGGGGAGTGGGCCATGGTCCAGGCGATGGCGATCTGGGCCGGGGTCGCGCCCAGTTCGTCGGCGGCGCTCTGCACGGCCTCCGCGACCGCCCGCTCACGCTCCCCGACCGCCCCGACGGACAGCCGCGTCGCGGTGCCCGGCGCCGGCCCGCCCGGACGGGTGTACTTCCCGGACAGGACACCGTTCTGCAGCGGACTCCAGGCCGCCACCGACATCCCGAACGCCTCCGCCATCGGCAGCAGCTCCCGCTCGATGTCCCGGTTGAGCAGGCTGTACGGCACCTGGAGCGCCGACAGCGGCGACCAACCCCGCCACTCGGCAAGGGTGTTGGCCCGCGAGACCACCCACGCCGGGGCGTCCGAGATACCGACGTACAGCACCTTCCCCGACCGTACGGCGTCGTCGAGGGCGCGCATCGTCTCCTCGACCGGGGTGTTCCGGTCCCAGATGTGCACCCAGTAGATGTCGACGTAGTCCGTGCCCAGGCGGCGCAGGCTCGTCTCCAGGGACAGCGCGAGGTTCTTGCGGTGGTTGCCCGCGGCGTTGGGATCGCTGCTGTCACGGGAGACGGTGTACTTGGTGGACAGCACGAACCGGTCGCGGCGCCCCTTGAGCAGCTCGCCGACGATCCGCTCGCTCTCCCCGCCCCGGTAGTTGACCGCCGTGTCGATCACATTGCCGCCGGCCTCCGCGTACACGTCGAGGATCCGCGCGCACTCCTCCCGGGGCGCCCCCACCCCGCCCTGCTCCCCGAACGTCATGGCGCCCAGGAACAGCTCGGAGACGCGCAGCCCGGTCCGGCCCAGGAGTCGGTAACGCACCTGATTCCTCCGTCAGTTGAAAGCCGTACCGGCCGACACTAACGGGTGCGCCCACGACAACGCGGCGGTCCGGCCGAAGCGTCATTACGGTAGTGCTCCATGACCGACATCCGAACGGCCGACAGATGACCGCGATCCGACTGCTCCTCGTCGACGACGATCCCCTCGTGCGCGCCGGACTCTCCTTCATGCTGGGCGGCGCCGACGACATCGAGATCGTGGGCGAGGGCGCCGACGGCGACGAGGTGGACGCCCTCGTCGACCGCACGCGCCCCGACGTCGTCCTGATGGACATCCGGATGCCGACCGTCGACGGCCTCGCGGCCACGGAGCGGCTGCGCGCCCGCGCGGACGCGCCGCAGGTCGTCGTCCTCACCACCTTCCACGCCGACGACCAGGTCCTGCGCGCCCTGCGCGCGGGCGCCGCCGGTTTCGTCCTCAAGGACACCCCGCCCGCCGAGATCGTCGAGGCGGTACGGCGGGTCGCGGCCGGCGACCCCGTCCTCTCACCCGCCGTCACCCGCCAGTTGATGGCCCACGCCGCCGGCGCCACCGCCGACACCCGCCGCGCCACCGCCCGTTCCCGCGTCGCCGCCCTCAACGACCGCGAACGCGAGGTCGCCGTCGCCGTCGGCCGCGGCGCCTCCAACGCGGCGATCGCCGCCGAGCTCTTCCTGAGCGTCCCCACGGTCAAGACCCACGTCTCCCGGGTCCTCGCCAAACTCGGCCTCAACAACCGGGTGCAGATCGCTCTGTTGACTTACGACGCGGGGTTGCTCGACGAGCCCGACGGTTAGTCACGCGCGGGTGGGTGGTGCTTCCCGCGCAGTTCCCCGCGCCTCTGAAATGCAGGGGCTGCGCCCCTTGCTTTTCGCCCCTTGAGGGGCGCGGGGAACTGCGCGACCAGCCCCCACCCACCCGCAGCCGCGACACCACCCGACCCCCTCCCCAACCGCTCTCCTACTCCTACTCCCGGCCGCCCGCGATCTCCCCCAGATTCACCGGCCGATGCTCCAGCCGCGACAACTCGCACGCCTCCGCCACCCGCAACGCCTGCAACGCCTCCCGCCCGTCGCACGGATTCGCCCGCTCCCCCCGCACCACCTCCACGAACGCCCCGATCTCGGCCTCGTACGCGGACGCGAACCGCTCCAGGAACCCGGTCCACGGCTTGTCCGCCGCCGGCGGCCCACTCGGCTCCGTGGACGCGACCGGCGTACGGTCGTCCAGCCCGACCACCACGGTGTCCAGCTCCCCGGCCAGCTCCAGCCGCACGTCGTACCCGGCCCCGTTCACCCGCGCCGCCGTGGCCGTGACGAGCGTGCCGTCCTCCAGCGTGAGCACGGCCGCCGCCGTGTCGAGGTCGTGCGCCTCCCGGAACATCGGATGCCCGGCGTCCGACCCGGTCGCGTACACCGTGGCGACCTCCCGCCCGGTCACCCACCGCACGATGTCGAAGTCATGGATCAGACAGTCCCGGTAGATCCCGCCGGACACCGGCAGATACTCCGCAGGCGGCGGCGTCTGATCGGCCGTGAGCGCCCGTACGGTGTGCAGCCGCCCGAGCCGGCCCGCGCGCACCGCCTCCCGCGCGGTGACGTACCCGGAGTCGAAGCGCCGCTGGAAGCCCATCTGCAGCACCGTCCCGGCCGCGTCGACCTCGGTCAGCGCGCTTAAGGTGCCCGGCAGATCCACGGCGATGGGTTTCTCGCAGAAGACCGGCAGTCCCGAGCGTGCTGCCCGACCGATCAGTTCGCCGTGGGCCGCCGTCGCGGCCGTTATCACCACGGCGTCCACACCCCAGGTGAAGATCTCGTCCACGCCCGGCGCGACCGTCTCGCCGAGGCGATCCGCGAGGTCATGGGCCCGAGTCGTATCGACGTCCGTGATGATCAGAGAGCCGACATCACGGTGGCGGCTGAGGGTGGTCGCGTGAAACGTCCCGATGCGACCCGCCCCGATGAGTCCGATGCGCATGAGAAACAAAGTGGGGTCGCACCTGCCGCCGTGTCAATGGTTTGTCCGGACAACCGAACCACGCAACTTCCCGTCACCAGATACCGGGGCTACGCTCGGCCCGTGCCGAAACCAGAAGTGGATCCGACCGTGCCGCTCCAGCTCAGCGTCGACCGCAGCAGCCCGGTCCCGCTCTACTTCCAGCTGTCCCAGCAGCTGGAGGCGGCGATCGAGCACGGCGAGCTGACCCCGGGCAGCCTGCTGGGCAACGAGATCGAGCTGGCCGCACGCCTGGGCCTGTCCCGCCCGACCGTCCGCCAGGCCATCCAGTCCCTGGTCGACAAGGGCCTGCTCGTCCGCCGCCGCGGAGTGGGCACCCAGGTCGTCCACTCCCAGGTCAAACGCCCTCTGGAGCTCAGCAGCCTCTACGACGACCTGGAGGCCGCCGGCCAGCGCCCGGCCACCCGTGTCCTGGTCAACACCACCGTCGCGGCCTCCGCCGAGGTGGCCGCCGCCCTCGCCGTCGCGGAGGGCGGACAAGTCCACCGGATCGAGCGACTCCGTCTGGCCCACGGCGAGCCCATGGCCTACCTCTGCAACTACCTCCCCACCGACCTCCTCGACCTCGATTCCCCCCAGCTCGAAGCCACCGGCCTCTACCGCCTGATGCGCGCCGCCGGCATCACCCTCCACAGCGCCCGCCAGACCATCGGCGCGAAGTCGGCGACCCCGGAGGAGGCCGACCGCCTCGCCGAGCCCCCGAACGCCCCCCTCCTCACCATGCAACGCACCACCTTCGACGACACCGGCAGAGCGGTCGAACACGGCACCCACATCTACCGCGCGTCCCGCTATTCGTTCGATTTCCAGCTCCTGGTGAGGTCATAGGAGAGGGCACCTCCTGCTCTTGAGGGGCGTGGCCCCTGCTTTTCAGGGGCGCGGGGAACTGCGCGATCAGCCCCCACCGGACCCGCACCCGAAAAACAACCCATGGCACCCCCCGCCCCCACGGCGCACCAAGCGGAGCGCTAGGGCAGAATCGGCCCGATGAGCACTTACCGCGACTTCACCCACCGCGGCTCCGCGCGGGCCACCGTCCTGCGGACCGTGGGAACGCGCGAGCGCCGCTCCCATCTGACGGCCCCCCGCGTCCCCACCGTCGGCATCGACATCGGCGGTACGAAGGTGATGGCGGGCGTCGTGGACGCCGACGGCAACATCCTGGAGAAGCTCCGCACGGAGACCCCGGACAAGTCGAAGAGCCCCCAGGTCGTCGAGGACACCATCACGGAACTGGTCCTGGACCTCTCCGACCGGCACGATGTGCACGCCGTCGGCATCGGCGCCGCCGGCTGGGTGGACGCGGACCGCAACCGCGTGCTGTTCGCCCCCCACCTGTCCTGGCGCAACGAGCCGCTGCGCGACCGCCTCGCCGGCCGCCTCGCCGTGCCGGTCCTGGTGGACAACGACGCCAACGCCGCCGCCTGGGCCGAGTGGCGCTTCGGCGCCGGCCGCGACGAGGACCACCTGGTCATGATCACGCTCGGCACCGGAATCGGCGGCGCGATCCTGGAGGACGGCCAGGTCAAGCGCGGCAAATTCGGTGTCGCGGGCGAGTTCGGCCATATGCAGGTCGTGCCCGGCGGCCACCGCTGCCCGTGCGGCAACCGCGGCTGCTGGGAGCAGTACAGCTCGGGGAACGCCCTGGTCAGAGAGGCCCGCGAGCTGGCGGCGGCCGACTCCCCGGTGGCGTACGGGATCATCGAACACGTCAAGGGGAACATCGGCGACATCACGGGCCCGATGATCACCGAGCTGGCCCGTGAGGGCGACGCGATGTGCATCGAGCTGCTCCAGGACATCGGCCAGTGGCTCGGCGTCGGCATCGCCAACCTGGCCGCAGCCCTCGACCCGTCCTGCTTCGTCATCGGCGGCGGTGTCTCGGCCGCCGACGACCTGCTGATCGGCCCGGCCCGGGACGCCTTCCGCCGCCACCTCACCGGTCGTGGCTACCGTCCCGAGGCCCGTATCGCGCGTGCCCAGCTCGGACCCGAGGCCGGCATGGTGGGCGCCGCCGACCTCGCCCGGCTCGTCGCCCGCCGCTTCCGCCGCGCCAACCGGCGCAGAGTCGAGCGGTACGAGCGCTACGCGCGGTACGTGGAGGCCCGCCGCACCACCCAGGACTCCGCATGACCACCTCCGTCCCGCACCAGGGATCCTCGCCCGAGGAGCCGGAGCGGCCCGCCGAGGACCGCCGCCGCCGGATCCGCCGCCGGGCGATCACCCTGTCGATCATCGTGCTGCTCATCGGCGTACCCGCCGGCTATCTGGTGATCTCCGCCAACCAGAGCCGCGACAGCGGCAAGGACAAGGAGAAGAAGTACTCGGCGACCGGCCTCACCGCCCACTGGCCCTCCCGGGTCCAGCAGCGCCTCTACCAGGTGCCGATCCCGCCGTACTCCAAGCACGTCGCGTACTACGAGACGAACAACTGGAAGACCAGCCGTCTCTACGTGCAGTTCTATACGAGCAACGAGGGCCTGGAGAGCTTCCTCGACCAGATCGGCGCGGGCACGGCCGACCTGGACCACGACAAGATGGCCATCAACGCCCGCGACCGGGGGATCGTCGGCTGGGACTTCACCGGCTCCGGCCCCTGGTACGGCCTCGTCAGCGACCAGAAGAACCCCGCACCCACCCACGACGTCGTGGTGAACCGCACCAATCCGGACCATCCGATGGTGTACGTGGTGTCGCGAACCGTGCCCTGACCTGGCCCTGACCTGCTCGGACACCGCTCCGGACGGGCCCCTCGCCCGCTCCTCGGCACCGATTGTCAGACCCCGCCCGTAGAGTCGAAGGCAGCTGATCGAATCGACAGGCGTCGACGGGGTGTCGACCGGTGTCCATGAGTGTCGACGGACGCCCGCGGGCGTCCACGGGCGGGGAGGTGACCGGACATATGCGGGACATGGCTGTTCCCGGGGCCGACACGGCCGTCCCCGCGCGGGCGTCCGTCCCCGTCCGGCTGGCCGCCGTCTTCCTCCCGGCCCCGCTGCCCCGCCACGGCCGGTTCGCGTTCTGGGACCCGGCGGGCGGCGACCCGCCACCGGGCGCCACCGAGGACCTCACGGTCGTACGACCGCACGGCTCCGGAGCCCGCCGGGGCACCGTCCCCGCCGTGTACCTGACCGTCGGCGAGGCCCTGCCCCTGCTCACCCGCGCCCGGCGCGACCCGGCCGCCCACCCCGCCACGGCCTGCTGGGGTGCCGCCGCACTGCACGCGCTGCGTCTGACCGCCCGGGGGCGGCTGCTCCCGGGGCTGACCGCCGAGGGGTACGACGCCTGGCGGGCGGGACCGCTCGACCCGGACGACATCGCACACCTCAGAGCCGTCGCCGCGGCCCTGCCGTACGAGGGCCACGCCGTACCGCTGCCCGGCAAGGGGCCGCTCAGGCTGCCCGAGCCGGAGTCGCTGATGCGGTCCTTCCTGGACGCGGTCGCCGACACCCTGCCACGCGGCCCGGCCGCACCGTACGTCTCCGGGAAACCGTTCGCGGCCCACGCCGGACAGCGGCTCCCGCACGCGCGCGACTGGGCCGCCGAGGTCGCCGCAGGCATGGACGCGGGCGTCCGGATCTCCCTGCGCCTGGACCTGTCGGCGTTCGACCTCTTCGACGACGGCGAAGGCGCCCCGCGCGCGGGCGCGGCCGTCGTCCAGGTGCACAGCCTCGCCGACCCCACCCTCGTCGCCGACGCGGCGGCCCTGTGGGCGGGCGACGCGGAGGCGGCGTTCGGGCCCCGCGCCCGCGTGGACGCCGCCCTCGCCGTACGCCGCGCGGCCCGCGTCTGGCCGCCCCTGGACCGGCTCTCCGAGCAGGACGTCCCCGATGTCCTCGCCCTCTCCGAGGACGAGCTGTCCGATCTGCTGGGCGTCGCCGCCACCCGCCTCGGCGCCGCCGGGGTCGCCGTCCACTGGCCCCGGGACCTGGCCCACGACCTCGCCGCCCGCGCCGAGGTGCGCCCGGCGCCCGGCTCCGCCACGGACGGCACCGGCTTCTTCGAGAGCGAGGAACTGCTGCGCTTCCGCTGGCAGTTGGCACTCGGCGGAGACCCGCTCACCGAGGCCGAGATGGACACCCTCGCCGAGGCCCACCGCCCCATCGTCCGCCTGCGGGACCAGTGGGTCCTCGTCGACCCGGCCCTCGTCCGCAAGGCCCGCAAACGCGAACTGGGCCTGCTGGACCCGGTGGACGCCCTCTCCGTGGCCCTCACGGGCACCGCCGAGGTCGACGGGGAGACGGTGGAGGCGGTACCGATGGGCGCGCTGGCGACCCTGCGGGACCGTCTGACGGCCGGGATCGGCACCGTGGACCCACCCCCCGGCCTCCACGCCACCCTCCGCGACTACCAACTCCGGGGCCTGGCCTGGCTGGACCTCATGACCTCCCTCGGTCTCGGCGGCTGCCTCGCCGACGACATGGGCCTCGGCAAGACGATCACGGTCATCGCCCTGCACCTGCGCCGCGCCCGCTCCGACCCCACCCTGGTCGTCTGCCCCGCCTCCCTGCTGGGCAACTGGCAGCGCGAGATCACCCGCTTCGCCCCCGGCGTCCCCGTCCGCCGCTTCCACGGTCCCGACCGCACCCTGGACGACCCACGAGGCACCGAGGGCCCCGTGACCGGCGGCTTCGTCCTCACCACCTACGGCACCATGCGCTCGACGGCCGCCCAACTCGCCCAGCAGACGTGGGGCATGGTCGTCGCCGACGAGGCCCAGCACGTCAAGAACCCCTACTCGGCGACGGCGAAAGCCCTGCGCACCATCCCGACCCCCGCGCGCGTGGCCCTCACCGGCACCCCCGTCGAGAACAACCTCTCCGAGCTGTGGGCCCTCCTCGACTGGACCACCCCCGGGCTCCTCGGCCCTCTGAAGTCCTTCCGCGCCCGCCACGCCCGCGCCGTGGAGAACGGCGAGGACCAGGAGGCCGTCACCCGCCTCGCCCGCCTGGTCCGCCCCTTCCTCCTGCGCCGCAGGAAGTCCGACCCGGGCATCGTCCCCGAACTCCCGCCCAAGACCGAGACCGACCACCCCGTCCCCCTCTCCCGCGAACAGGCCGCCCTGTACGAGGCCGTGGTCCGCGAGTCGCTGCTCGCCATCGAGACGGCGGAGGGCATGGCCCGCCGGGGCCTCGTCCTGAAACTCCTGGGCGCCCTGAAGCAGATCTGCGACCACCCGGCGCTCTATCTGAAGGAGGAGCCGGGCACCGCCACCGGCGACCGGTTCGCCGCCCGCTCCGGCAAACTCGCCCTGCTGGACGAGCTGTTGGACACGCTCCTCTCCGAGGACGGCTCGGCCCTGGTCTTCACCCAGTACGTCGGCATGGCCCGGCTGATCACCGCACACCTCGCCGCCCGCGCGGTCCCCGTCGAACTGCTGCACGGCGGTACGCCCGTCAAGGACCGCGAACACATGGTGGACCGCTTCCAGAGCGGCGCGACCCCGGTCCTGATCCTGTCCCTGAAGGCGGCCGGCACCGGCCTCAACCTCACCCGCGCCGGCCATGTCGTCCACTTCGACCGCTGGTGGAACCCGGCCGTCGAGGAACAGGCCACCGACCGCGCCTACCGCATCGGCCAGACCCAGCCCGTCCAGGTCCACCGCCTCATCACCGAGGGCACCGTCGAGGACCGCATCGCCGAGATGCTGGAGTCCAAGCGCGCCCTCTCCGACGCCATCCTCGGCTCCGGCGAGACGGCCCTCACCGAGCTGACCGACCGCGAGCTGACCGACCTGGTGTCACTGCGGAGGTCGGCGTGAGCGGGGGCGCGGGGACCCCGGAGAGTGCGCGGCGGCGCGCGGAGGAGGCCGAGGGGGCCGGGGGCGAGGTCTCGGCGGTCGAGCGTCCGGCCGGGACGAGGGGGACGGACGTGTCCGGGGATGTGCGGAGGCGTGCGGAGGAGGGCGGACAGGCCGGGGACGCCGCCGCGGTCGTGGAGGCTCCGGCCGGGACGAGGGGGACGGACGAGCTGGGGGGTGCGGACGGGGCCGGGAACGCGGAAACAAGTGGGAGTGCGGACGGGCCGGATTCCGGTGCTGGGCTCCGGCCCGCCGATGTCGCCCGCCGGGCGTTGCGGGCGGCTCGGGAACGGGACCGGGACGGGACCGAGGCCGTTGACCACCAGGGTTCGGGCCCCGCGCCGGGGGCCGGGGAGTCGCAGCCGACGGAGGCATCCGGGACACGGACAGCCCCACAGCCCGCCGCCAGGCCGGGTGACGTGGCACGAGAAGCGCTGCGGAGGACTGGGGACCGCCCCTCCGCCGAGCCCGGTGACTCCCGGCCCGATGGCCTGCCCGACACCGCCGCTCCCCCCGTCGAGCCGAGCAGGCCCGCCGCCCGCCCCGGCGACATCGCCCGCGAGGCGCTGCGGGCCGCACGCGAGGCCGCCGGGCGTGCCCGAGCCGAGACGGAGGCCGCTCGTACCGAGGCTGGGGGCACTGGTGCCGAGGCCGCGGGCAAGCGAGACCGGACTCCGCGACGGACGACGCGGGGACGGGGCCCGGCATCGCTACGGGACCGTGCTTCGGGACGGGAGCCGACGGCGGGGCGGGAGTCGGCGGCGGGACGGGACCGGGCTTCGGGCAGCCGAGCCCACGAGGTACGCGAACTGCTCGCCGACGTCTTCAAGCCGCCCTCCGACGAACCGGAACCCGACGAGACCCCCACCGTGGCCCCGGCCGCCGCAAGGGACGGTGGCGGTCCGGCAGCGCCGGCTGGACCCCACGAGTCACCGCGACCTGGCGAGGACGCTCCCCGCGACCGCACGCCCCACGACCCTGCCGTTCCCGACCCGAAGTCCGCCCCCACCCCGCCCGGCGCCCCTCGACCGGCGCCCGCCCCCGACCCGGTGAACCCCCCGCGACCGGACACCACCCCCCGCGTCCCCCGCACCATGGCCGCCCCCTCCCGGGACGGTGAACTGCGGCGTACGTTCCGCCCGTTCCCGCCGCGCTCCTCCACCGGGGAGGCGTTCGCGGGGAGTTGGTGGGGCAACGCGTGGGTGACGGCGCTGGAGGAGGGCGCGTTGGACGCGGCGCGGCTGGCGCGCGGGCGGACGTACGCGGACAAGGGGCACGTGGACGCGATCACCGTGACACCGGGACAGGTTCTGGCGTACGTCCACGGAAGCAGGCCTCGGCCGTACCGGGTGCAACTGCGCCTGCGGACCCTGGACGACGACGAATGGGACCGCTTCCTGGACGCGGCGGCGGAACACCCGGGCCATATCGCAGCCCTGCTGGACAAGGAACTCCCGCACACGCTCGCCGCGAGCGGTGACCACGGCGTACGCCTGTTGCCCGGCGCCCGCGAGCTGGAACCCCGGTGCGGCTGCCCCGACTTCGGGCACCCCTGCAAGCACGCGGCGGCGCTCTGTTATCAGACGGCGCGCTTGCTGGACGAGGACCCGTTCGTGCTGTTGCTGCTGCGCGGCCGGGGCGAGCGGGAGCTGATCGACGCGCTGTCCCGGCGGAACGCGGCGCGGGCGGCGCGTGCCGCGCGGGAACGGGAACCCGCGCCGCTCCCCGGTGTCCCGGCCCGCGACGCCCTCGCCCCGCGCACCCTCCCGCCGCTGCCCGCCCCGCCGCCCCCGCCGCCGCACCCGGAACAGCCGCCGGTGTACCCGGGCGCGCCCGGCGGCCCGGACCCGTTCGCGCTGGACCAGCTGGCCACCGACGCCGCCGCCCGCGCGCACGCGCTGCTCACCACGGGACGCGACCCGGTGGCCGAACTGACGCTGTGGCAGGACGCGGTACGCCTCGCCGCCGCCCGCCCCGGCTCCGGTCTCACCGCCACCACCCGCGCCCTGTACGCCTCCCTGGCCGCCGCCACCGGCCGCACCCCCGCCGACCTGGCCCGCGCGGTCGCCGCCTGGCGCCAGGGCGGCCTCGAAGGGCTGGCCGTCCTGGAGGAACCCTGGGACCCGCCGGCCGGCCGCTTCGACCGCGCCCGCCCCCTTCTCCTCGCCGCCGACCTCCCGGCCTTCCGCCCCCGCCGCAACCACCTCACCCACCCCCACGGCCACGTCCAACTCCGCCTCGGCCGCGACGGCCTCTGGTACGCCTACGAGTCCGAACCGGGCCACGACGACTGGTGGCCCCGAGGCACCCCGGACCTCGACCCGGTCGGCGCGCTGACCGGACTGGGCACCACCGACGACTGAACCGACGGGGAGGGGCCCGGACGGTCCGGGCCCCTCCCTGGTGCGGTTCGGATCTTCCGTCAGGGCAGGGGGGCCGCGACGGTGATCCGGTCGGGGTACTCGCTCAGCAGCGGATCGGTGACGGATGCCGGGGCGTCGGTGTTCACCACGATCCGGTCGGTCATCCCGTCATAGACGGCCGAGACCTTGTAGGTCGTGGAGCCGTCGGGCGCGATCCGCTGGTAGGCGGCCGTGGTGATCTCCCGGACGTCCTCGGCGGTGAACGTGGGACTCTTCGCCGTGAGGGGGGTGGGCCAGCTCGACGGCGCCTCCCCGGCCTGGTCCTTCCAGTCGGTCGGCCTCTGCAGGTCGTCGATGTCGCCGGTGTAGTCCTTCGGGAAGATGATGACGGCCCCGACCTCGGGGTCCTCGAAGTACGCCAGCGCGCAGTTCTGCGCGGCCAGCACCTGCACCTGGGTCAGGGAGTCCGACAGCAGTCCCGAGGTCAGCGGGCCCTCCGGCACGGTGCACGCGGGCGCCGGCGTCGCCATGTCCGTGATCCGGGTGATCAGCATTCTCTCGCCGTACGTGGCGGCCAGCGGGTCGGTGACCGAGGCCGGGGCCTGCGTCTCGACCAGCATCCGGTCCGTCATCCCGTCGAAGTGGACGTTCACGGCGTACGTCGGGTCGCCCTCGGGCTGTATCGCCTTGTAGACCTCCTGCTCCGCGTCGATGACGTCGTCGTAGGTGAACCTCAGACTCTTCGCGGTGGTGGGGGTGACCCAGCTGGTCGGTGTCTGACCGTTGGAGTCGGTCCAGCCCGGCGGGTGTTCCAGGTTGTCGATGTCGCCGGTGTGGTCCTTGGGGAAGATGATGACCGGGCCGATGTCGGGGTCCTCGAACGCGGAGATCCCGCCGTTGTGGCTGGCCAGGGCCTGGGTCTGCTCCCAGTCCCGGGCGCGCTGGGTCGATCTCTCCGCGACCTGGGACGCGGAGAGTGCCCTGTCGTAGATGCGGAAGTCCCGCATCCGGCCCTTGAAGTACTTGTCGTTGGCGTAGAGCGACCGGCCGATGTAGTTCGCGGTGGTGGTCCCGCCGCCGATCGCGCCCGGCGTGATGGTGACGTTGGTCTTGCGGGCCTTCTCCACACCGTCCTCGTACAGGATGCCCGTCTGGCCGGTCTGGGTGTACGTCACCTGCTTCCAGGTGCCGCGGGCCAGCTGGTAGGAGGAGTCCGCGGGCTTGATGTCCTGCTTGGCGGTGTAGTCGGTCAACGACAGCGAGGTACGCAGGCCGTTGCCGGTGGTGAACAGGTAGCCGTTGCCGTTGCTGCCGCTCGTGTTGCCGAGCCCGTAGAACATGTAGGGCGTGCCCATGTCCTGGTCGATCAGCACCTCGAACGAGACGGTGATCGAGTTGAGCCCGGCCATGATGTTGTTGGGCACTTTGACGTAGGTGTTGGAGCCGTTGAACGACAGGCCCGCGCCGTCCCAGTCGACGGTGCCGTTGACCTGGCCGTCGTGGTTGTGGCCCGAGGAGTCCTGCGCGACCGTGCCGGACCATTCGTCCAGCTTGTAGCGCAGAACCAGACCGTCGGTGTCCTCGGCCTGCGCCTGGGTGGCGGTCGTCAGCGCTCCGGCGCCGGCGACCAGCGCGAGGGAGAGCGAGGCGAACAGGCCGGCCCGGAGCCGGCGTCGGAGCGGGGCGCCCGTCGCAACCCTCAGCCCTGAGTCGTCGTGTCTCAGCAAGTGCCGCATGTGCTGTCCTTCATGTCGGAGTGAGACGTCTCACGGTGTCGATATGTGCCGGTGGGGAGCTCCGAGCGGGCTTCCCCGGGGTGCGCCCGTCGTCGTGGCGCCGGTTGCCCCGGCCGATGGCGGCCGGAGTCCTCGTGGAGGGGCATGGTCACCGCCTGCACCGGTTGGACGGCAGGCAGGACCGGGTCCACAGGTTCGCCGCGAGCGGGGGGATGTTCAGGCTCGAGGTGGAGGTGAAGTTGGAGCCCGGGTCGTTGTTCGGCCGGTAGGTGCTCGTCCCGGCCGCCAGCGCTTCCGCGTGCCGGTTGTTCCCCACGAAGCGGTCGTACCTGAACGTGATGGACCGTGTGTCGATCAGCCCGTTGGTGTGCCGCGCCGTCATGCGGTAGACGTTGGCGCCGATGATCGCCTCGGGCCGGATGCGGTTGACGTAGGCCCACTCGTCCTGGGAGGCGTAGTGGTTGTACAGGGACGAGTTCCCTCGGATCTGGTCGGGGATGTACACCGCGTTTCTCGCCATGGCGGTGTCGATCAGGTAGATGTACGTGTCCGCGGTCACCGTCCCGCTGTTCTGGCAGGTTCGCTGGAGCGTCTGGCCGCGGAGGAACGCATAGCGCAGGGTGGTCGTGCAGACCGGGATCCTCGCCGAGGCCTCCAGGTTGCGCAGGCCCTGGCTCCGTGCGAACGGAACGGCCACGGACAGCGTGCCCGTCGTCGAGATGTAGTTGCTGTTTCCGGCCCGGTCGCCCTGGACGTGCTGCACGACGTTGTCGTTGGGGCCGCGGGAACGGAAGCCGGTCTGGAAGATCGCGAACGGCGTGCGGGAGTCTCCGCGGTACACGGTCCTCGGGAACGCCCGCTGATTGAGCAGGCCCGAGTTGATCAGGACCGGGCAGGTCGAGTTCCCGCCCCCCGAGCTGCTGCCTCCCGGGCAGTCGGTGACGTTGGCCGCCTGGGCCGGTCCGGCCGACAGCAGGGTCTGGAGCAGTGTCATCACGACGGCCACCACGAGGGTCGCCGCGAGCGGGGCTCTGCCCTTTCCGATCTTCCGGGTCCTGCGGGGTCTCGCTCGTTCACTCGGGTGCGCTGAGGGTCGCTTGAACATGGGTTCTCCTGGCTGAACAGGGGCGCTGGTGTGAGTACGCGGTGATACGAGAGGGAGGGTGTGTCCGCACCGGTGAGGGGGCCTGCGGCCGACAGCCCGGCGGGCTCGTGGCTGTGGCAGGCCGGTGCCACCCGTTCGTGGGGTGACGCCGTGGTGCGCCGTCACGGGGTGAAGGGTGACCGAGGGGGTGGCCCCGGCGCATGCGTCATTCGGACGGGTCGGGTACCTGATTCGCCGCCCACCAGGTCGCGATCTGGGCGCGCCGCCCGTGGCCGAGCTTGGCGAGGATGTTCCGCACATGCCCGCCGACCGTGCGGGGGGAGAGCACGAGCGCGGCGGCGATCTGCCGGTTGGTCATGCCCTGGGCCACCATCGCGGCCACTTCCCGCTCGCGGCGGGTCAAGGGGCCGGCGGCGGCTCCCGTCACGGGTGACCCGGTGTCGGCGCGCGTGCCGGTGCCGGTGCCCGTGTCGGCGTCGTCGGCCAGGGCGTAGGCGGCGGCCTGGGCGAGGCTGTCGTGGCGTTCGCCGTCGGCGAGGGCCCTCTCGAACGCGGCCGGGCCCAGGGCTTCGAGGACGGCCTGTTCGCAGCGCGTGTGGTACGCGACCTTGTGGGGGCCGAAGACGGAGAGGGTGGTGCCGATGTGCCGCCACATGGCCCGTGCGGTGCCCAGCAGACGTCCCGCCCGCCGATGGTCGCCCCGGGAGGCCGCGACCCAGGCGAGCGCCTCCAGCATCAGGGCCACGCCGAGGTGGTCACCGAAGCTCAGATAGATCGTGAGCCCGGCCCGGAACCGTGCCGTGCCCTCCTCCGGATCGCCGCACACCCAGGAGGCGAGGCCCAGGGCACCCAGCGCGTGGGCGAGGCCCTCGCGTTCACCGCGGGCCTCCGCCAGAGCGACCGCCCGCAGGCCCGTCTCCCGCGCACGGGGGTCTTCGAGGTAGGCCCGCGCGACGGTCAGCTGAAACAGGCTGAAGACCGCCCCGGCTCCCCCGGCCCCACCGGCCTCACCGGCTCCCCCGGCCCCATCGGGTCCTCCGGGTCCCGCGACTGCTCCGGGTCCTCCGGGCCCTGTGCCGCCACCGCGTCCCCCGGGGCTCGCGACTCCTCCGGGCGCCCCGGGTCCCGCGACACCCCTGGTTCCCCCGGCTCCCGCGGCCGCCCCGCTGTCCTGTGCGACCGCGCGCTCGCACAGGGACACCGCCTCTTCCGGCCGGCCCTGGAACAGCGCCGAGGTGCCGCGCAGGCCCATCACCAGGGTGCGTATCGCGGGGTCGTCCAGTTGCCGGCTCAGCTCGTCGGCCTCGGCCAGCCGTCGGTCGGCCGTCTCGTGGTCGCCCTGGAGCAGGGCCACCCAGGCGGCGACCCACAGTGCCCAGGCGCGGGCGGCGGTGGGCTCCGGCGCGGCCGTGAGCGCCTGGTCGAGCCGCCGTCGCCCTTCGCCGAGGAAACCGCCGACGCACCAGTGGAAACGCAGGGCCGCCGCCAGAGCCAGTTCACCCTGTGGATCACCTCCGTGATCCAGTGCCGCGAGCAGATTGCTGTGCTCGGCGCGCAACCGGACCCTTGCCTGTTCCTGGCGGGGCCCCCAGGCGGACAGGCCGGCGAGGTGGAGGCAGAAGCCGCGGTGCCGGCGGAGCACCCGCTGTTCCTCGGCGGACTCCGCGAGCCGCGCTCTGCCGTACTGGCGGATGGTCTCCAGCAGCCGGTAGCGCGGCAGCCCCTCTTCCTCGGTGGGCAGGACCACGGACTGGGCGACCAGCCCGTCCAGCAGGTCCAGCACCTCGTGCCGGTCGATGCCGTCCCCCGAGCAGACGTCCTCGGCCCCGTCCAGGCAGAAACCGCCCGAGAACACCGACAGCCGGTTCCACAGCAGCCGTTCGGCGGGGGAGCACAGCTCGTAACTCCAGTCGATCATCGCCCGCAGGGTGCGCTGCCGGGGGAGCGCGGTCCTGCTGCCCCCGGTGAGCAGCGCGAAACGGTCCTCCAGCCGGTCGATCGTCTGATCGACGGTCAGCGTCCGCAGCCGGGACGCCGCCAGCTCGATCGCCAGGGGCAGCCCTTCCAGATCCGTGCAGAGCCGGAACGCCCCGGCCCGGTTCGCCTCCGTGATCCGCAGCTCCGGCCGTACGGCGGCGGCCCGGTCCCGCAGCAGTTCGATCGCCTCGTCGGGTACCGACAGGGGCGGTACGACAAGGGTGTGCTCGCCCACGATGCCCAGGGACTGGCGGCTCGTGGCCAGGATGCGCAACCCGGCGGCGGCGGACAGCAGGGTGTCCGCCAGCTCGGCGCAGGCGTGGATCAGATGTTCGCAGTTGTCCAGCACGATCAGGGTCCGGCGCCCGGACAGATGTCTCGTGAGCTGGTCGACGGTGGACCGGGCACTCCGGTCCGGCACGCCCAGGGCGACCGCGGTCGCGTCGGCCACGGTCGAGGGATCCCGCACCGGAGCGAGATCGACCAGCCACACCCCGTCCGGGAACGCCTTCCTGGACGCGGCGGCCACCTCCAGCGCCAGCCGCGTCTTGCCCACCCCGCCCATGCCGACGAGCGTCAGCAACCGCGTCGTGCCCAGCAGACGACGGACGTCGGCGAGGTCACGCCGCCTGCCCACGAAGCTGGTCAGGGCCACCGGCAGGTTGCCCGCCTCCGAGATCAAGCTGGTCACTCCCGCTCTCACCTCCCGTCTCGTACACAGCGCCGAACACGGACCACGCACACGTGCCGTCGACCCGGACAGAAGCTCCGCAGCACGCACAGATTAGCCACAGCGCCATAGACATGGTCAAAATGCCGCTGGTCACATGGCCGCACCCGGCACACCGCGAAGACGACGGGGGCGTCGGCCGCCGGTATGTGAAGGCCGCTGCCAAGGATCTTCGCGAGGCTGCCACAACAGGGGACGGACTGCACGGAGTTCCGCCCCAAGCGCGTGGGAAATCGTGAGATGTGGAAGTGTGAGCCGGGTGAGTGAGAGTACGCCCAGCAGCATCCTGCAATACCGCTTTGACGGGCCGGAAGAGGCGCCAGTCCTGATCCTGGGCCCTTCGCTCGGTACGACATGGCACATGTGGGACCGCCAGATCCCAGAACTGACCAAACAGTGGCGGATCTTCCGCTTCGATCTGCCGGGCCACGGTGGCGCGCCCGCGTACCCCGGTGGGTCGGTCACCGAGTTGGCGGCGCGGCTGCTGGCCACGCTCGACGCCGTCGGTGTGCAGCGGTTCGGGTACGCGGGATGCGCGCTCGGTGGTGCCATCGGTGCCGAGCTCGCGCTGCGTCATCCCGAACGTCTCGCCTCGCTCGCGCTGATCGCGGCCTCGCCCCGCTTCGGGACGGCCGACGAGTTCCGTCAGCGCGGGGTGATCGTACGGACCAACGGCCTCGACCCGATCGCCCGTACGTCCCCGGACCGCTGGTTCACCGGCGGGTTCGCGGCGGCGCAGCCCGCGATCACCGAGTGGGCCGTGCAGATGGTCCGCACCACCGACCCCGGCTGCTACATCGCCGCCTGCGAGGCACTCGCCTCCTTCGACGTGCGCGCCGAGCTGGGCCGTATCGGGGTCCCCACGCTCGTCCTCGTCGGCTCGGACGACCAGGTCACCGGCCCCGCGGAGGCCCGTACGCTGGTCGCGGGCATCCCGGACGCCCGGCTCGCCGTCGTCCCGGGCGCCTCGCATCTCGTGCCGGTCGAGCAGCCCGCCGCCGTCACCGACCTCCTCGTCCGCCACTTCTCCACCGCCTGGCAGCCCGCCTACGACTCCACCACCGGCCAGGTCGCCATCCCGGCGGCCCCGGTCAAGCCGGCGCTGGCCGCCGTGCCGCCGCAGACCGGACCGGTGGCCGAGATCGCCCCGGCCGCCGCCCAGCCCGAGGCGCTGGGCAGACCGGACCCGTACGACGCCGGGCTGAAGGTCCGACGCGAGGTGCTAGGTGACGCGCACGTCGACCGGGCGCTGGCCTCGGCGGACGAGTTCTCCGGCGACTTCCAGGAGTTCATCACCCGCTACGCCTGGGGCGAGATCTGGAACCGGCCCGGCCTCGACCGCCGCTCCCGCAGCTGCGTCACGCTCACCGCGCTGGTCGCCGGCGGTCACCAGGACGAACTCGCCTTCCACACCCGGGCCGCCCTCCGCAACGGCCTCACCCCGAACGAGATCAAGGAAGTCCTCCTCCAGGCCGCCGTCTACTGCGGGGTCCCGGCCGCGAACAGCGCGTTCCGGGTGGCCCAGCAGGTCATCCGCGAGGAGACCACCCCCGAGGAGTGAGCCGCAGGCCGGTCACCGGGGGCAGGATGGATCCATGACCATCAAGCTCACGAAGAAGTCGCACGCCTGCGTCCGTCTGGAGAAGGACGGGCGCACGCTCGTCATCGACCCGGGCGGGTTCAGCGAGGAGGACGCCGCGCTCGGCGCGGACGCCGTGCTGGTCACCCACGAGCACGCCGACCACTTCGACGAGGGACGGCTGCGCGCGGCCCTGGAGGGCAACCCGGCCGCCGAGATCTGGACTCTGGCGGCCGTCGCCGAGAAGATCTCCGCCGCCTTCCCGGGCCGGGTGCACACCGTCGGCCACGGCGACACGTTCACCGCCGCCGGGTTCGACGTGCAGGTCCACGGCGAACTGCACGCCGTCATCCACCCGGACATCCCGCGCATCACCAACGTCGGTTATCTCGTCGACGGCGGCCGGGTCTTCCACCCCGGCGACGCCCTCACCGTCCCCGGCCACCCCGTGGAGACGCTGATGCTCCCCGTCATGGCCCCCTGGAGCAAGATCTCCGAGGTCATCGACTATGTCCGCGAGGTCGGGCCGCAGCGCGCGTACGACATCCACGACGCCCTCCTCACCGACCTCGCCCGCCCCATCTACGACCGCCAGATCGGCGCCCTGGGCGGCGCGGAGCATCTGCGGCTGGCCCCCGGCACCTCGGCCGACCTCTGACCGGCGACCGGGCCGGACGGCGTTGTCGTACCCGCCCGGTAGGTTGTGAGGCATGCGCATCGCGACCTGGAACGTGAACTCGATCACCGCCCGCCTCCCGAGGCTCCTGGCCTGGCTGGAGAGCAGCGGCACGGACGTGCTCTGCCTCCAGGAGGCCAAGATCGCCGAGGACGCCTTCCCGCTCGACGCCCTGCGCGAGGCGGGCTACGAGGCGGCCGTGCACGCGACGGGCCGGTGGAACGGCGTGGCGGTGATCTCCCGCGTCGGTCTGGAGGACGTGGTCAAGGGCCTGCCCGGCGATCCCGGCTACGACGGCGCCGTGGAGCCCCGCGCGATCTCCGCCACCTGCGGCCCGGTCCGCGTCTGGTCGGTGTACGTGCCCAACGGCCGCGAGGTCGACCACCCGCACTACGCGTACAAGCTCCAGTGGTTCGAGGCCCTGAAGGCGGCCGTCGCCGGTGACGCGTCCGGCGACCGCCCCTTCGCCGTCCTGGGCGACTACAACGTGGCGCCGACGGACGACGACGTGTTCGACGTCGCCGCCTTCGAGGGCCTCACCCATGTCACCCCCGCCGAGCGCGCCGCCCTCGCCGCCCTGCGCGAGGCCGGCCTCTCCGACGTCGTCCCCCGCCCCCTCAAGTACGACCACCCCTACACCTACTGGGACTACCGCCAGCTCGCCTTCCCGAAGAACCGTGGCATGCGCATCGACCTCGTCTACGGCAACGAGGCGTTCGCCAAGGCGGTGACCGACTCGTACGTGGACCGCGAGGAGCGCAAGGGCAAGGGCGCGTCGGACCACGCGCCGGTCGTGGTGGACCTGGAGGTGTAGCTCCCCCTGATCCCGCCCGATCCCGGGGTCTCAGAGGAGCTTCAGGTCCACCGACTCGGCCAGCGCCGCCAGCCCCGCCTCGTTCGGGTGCAGATGGTCCCCGCTGTCGTACGCGGGCAGCAGCCGGGCCGGGCGGTCGGGGTCGCGCAGCACCTCGTCGAAGTCGAGGACGGCCTCGTACTCCTCGTTGCCCCGGATCCAGTCGTTGACCGCGACCCGGTGGGCGTCGGCGGTGGCCGTGCAGCGGGCCTCGCCCTCGCAGGGGGCGACGGTCGCCACGAGCATGCGCAGGCCCCGCTCGTGCCCCCGGGCCGCGATCTCCCGCAGCCCCGCGATCACCTCGTCCGCCGTGGCGCCCCAGCGGACGTCGTTGACGCCCTGGAAGACGACGACGGTACGGGCGGAGGTCTGGGCGAGGACGTCCCGGTCGAGGCGGTGCAGGGCGCTGACCCCGCCCGTGTCGGTGGAGACGCCGTCGCCGGGATAGCGGTCGGTGACCACCCGGTTCGCCGAGATCCCCTGGTTGAGGACGCCGTGGCGCGGGACCCGGTCCTGGTCCAGCAGCCGTCGGGCCAGCAGATCCGGCCACCGCCGGTTCGCGTCGACGGTCGTCCGCTCCCCGTCGGTGATCGAGTCCCCGAGGAGCACGACGGAGCCCGGCCCGCCGCCCACGTCCACACCGGTCAGCAGCGGCCAGGTGGTGATCGTGGAGGTGTACGCCGCCGCCGAGCCGTCGCTCGCGTGGTCGCCGGGCTCGCTGACGTACGAGGTCTGCTGGGCGAGCCGGTGCACGGGCGCGGCCGTCACCGTGCCCGGCAGATGGAAGCTCACCAGGAGGTTGGTGTCCGGGGGCACCTCGAAGCCCAGCGGGTCGCTGAACGCCTGGGCGCCCGCCGGGATCTCGGTGCCCGCCGCGCCCCCGAACGCCAGCGGCACCGGTGTGCTCCGGGCGCTCGCGCCCGCCGCCTGCGCCGCCACCGTCGCGCCGCCCACCCGCACCGGCGCCGACGCGAAGGTGTTGTCGAGCCGGATCCGCACCCGGGGACCGCCCGCCGAGGTGTGGACGACGAGCCGCAGCGTCCGGTCGGTCCAGGGGCCGACGGCCGTGTAGCCGGAGGGGGAGGCGGCCCAACCGCCGGTCCAGCCGCGCGACTCGGGGCGCACCGACAGTGCGAACACATGCAGGGATGGGTCGCGCGGCAGGGTCACCGAGGCGACCTCGCGGCCCCGCGCGACCGGCACGGTGACGACGTACAGCCGTGACTTCTCGGCGAGTTGACCGCCGGGGGTGTTGATGTGGGGGAGGGCGACGGCCTTGGTGGCGAGCGGGCCGGTGCGCCAGTCGGGGGCGGTGAGGCGGTACGCGGAACGGGCGCCGTTCGCGTAGCGGACCGTGCCGCTGCCGGTCGCGTCCGTGCCGCCCGTGGCGGCGACCAGGAAGGCGAGGGCGTCGCCACGGCCCCGTACGCGGACGGACTGGCCGGCGGCGCGGACGTTGTCGGGCTCGCCCGCCGTGCGGCGCGGCCAGGTCAGTCGCGCGCCCTGCACGGTCAGCGTGCGCCCCGGTGTCCATCCGGCGGCCGTGAGATCGGCGGCGGACAGGGAACCGCCGGAGCCGTCGAAGTCCGCCTCGGTGGGCCGGGCGTCGTCGCTGACCGCCCGGTTGTCGAAGAGGCGTTCCAGCGGCGCCGGTTCGGCCCGCCCGTCCTCGGCGGCACGGGCGGTGGCGACGGGTGCTCCCGCCGCCGACAGTGCCAGTACGACGGCCGTTCCCCAGACGCGTCGGCGCACGCGCGACCCCTCCCGTTCGCTGCTGACCATGACCGCGACGATCATGGCGGATGCGACATCGGTACAACGATGAGACGACAGATGCGCCACGAAACTAAAGAGACGTCAGGGACCCGTCAATGAGGTGTGCGCGAACCACGGGCGAACTCCCGGCGAACAACCGGTCCCCGCGCGCCTGTGGTGCGAAGGGAGAGGTGGATGACACGCTGAGCGCATGAACATCTCTTTCCTGGGCAACTGGCGCAAGAGGCGTGACCCCGTGTTCGGGGTCGGGGCGTTCACCGGCGGCGACGGTGACGACGACGGTCACGAGGGACTCGCCGAACTCCTCTCCGAATGTGAACTGCTGCGCGCGCAGGCCGCCCAGGCCGGTGTCCGACTCGACGACTCCGCCGCCTCGTTGGAGGCACTGGACCAGCTCGTCCCCCGCTGGCGCGACGACGAGGAGACCGTGGCCTGGCTCGGGAACGACGCCGGGCTCTATCTGGGCACGGTCGTCGTACGGACCGTCCCGGGCGCCCGCTGGGAGATCTGGCCCAACGGCCAGCCCGTGGTGCGGCTGGCGTCCGGCCGGGAGATCGACGTGGTCGAGGCGGGCCGGGAGTGGGCCGCCAGTGGCGCCCCGGAACTCTCCCAGCGGTACGCCGAACTCGCGGAGCAGTGACGGCCTCCTGACAATACGGCTATTCCCGGGAAACGCGTGTCGCGTATTGAGGCGCCTTTCGTCCGGATAGTTTGCGGCACCTGTGAAACGGCGCGGCAGTAGAACGGCACGGCAGGAAACGGCCTAGGGCGGGCAGGGCATGGCGGTCGAACCGCTGATCGAGATGCACGAAGTGAACAAGTACTTCGGTGAGCTGCATGTCCTCCAGGACATCGATCTCACCGTCGGCAAGGGGGAGGTGGTCGTGGTCATCGGCCCGTCGGGGTCGGGGAAGTCCACGCTGTGCCGGGCGATCAACCGGCTGGAACCCATCCGCTCCGGCACGATCCTGCTCGACGGGCAGCCGCTGCCGGACGAGGGCAAGGCCCTCGCGGCGCTCCGCGCGGACGTCGGCATGGTCTTCCAGTCCTTCAACCTCTTCGCGCACAAGACGGTCCTGCAGAATGTGTCGCTCGGTCAGATCAAGGTCCGCAAACGGAAGAAGGAGGACGCCGACCGACGCTCCCGCGAACTCCTCCACCGGGTCGGTCTCGCCGACCAGGCGCCGAAGTACCCGGCGCAGCTCTCCGGCGGTCAGCAGCAGCGGGTGGCCATCGCCCGCGCCCTCGCCATGGACCCCAAGGTCATGCTGTTCGACGAGCCGACCTCGGCCCTCGACCCCGAGATGATCAGTGAAGTCCTCGACGTCATGCAGCAGTTGGCGCGCGAGGGCATGACCATGGTCGTCGTCACCCATGAGATGGGTTTCGCCCGCTCGGCCGCCAACCGGGTCGTCTTCATGGCGGACGGCAGGATCGTCGAGGACCGCGCTCCGGACGCGTTCTTCACGGACCCGGAGAGCGATCGTGCCAAGGATTTCCTCTCCAAGATCCTCAAGCACTGACCACCGCCACTGGACCGGGCGCGGGCCTCGACTACGATGAGCGGTTCATCCACTTGGGGTGAGCGAGGCCGTGGACGCCACCCCGGCCGAGAAAAAGGGACGCTGCTGCCGGGCGCGCAGTAGCCAGGGGCCAGGCCCGCCCGGCGGCAGCCGGAGATCACTGCTCGCGCAGCGGGATCGACACGTACGACGGGTCGTTCGGCGGCGAGGAGAAGGTCAGCTGCGCGCCGGTCGGGTTGTGCTCGATGTAGAGCGGGTCGACCGTGTCGACGACCAGGGTGAGACGGTGGCCCGCCGGAACGTCGTAGGCCGTGGAGAGCAACTCCAGGTCCACGCCGAACGGTCGGCCGGGCGTCTCGCCGTGGAAGGTGTACGGCGCGTGGCTGACCAGCTTGCCGAGGCCGAGCGGGCCCACGTCGTACAGATAGGCGACGAGGGTGCCGCTCTCCTTGGTCGCGGTGACCGTGGTGTGCAGCCTGGCCGTCCCGCGCACGGCCTGTGTCCGCGGGTACTTCTCCGACTGCCACACGGCCGCCCAGCGGCGCGGCAGCAGCGGGATCGAGGCCATGGGCGGGAGTTGGGCCACCTGGTCCAGGATGCTGGAGAGGAAGACGACGCCGCCGTTCGCGCCCGAGTCGACGTTCGCGCGGATCGTGGTGCCGCTCGTCAGGGCGATCTTCCGGTGGGTCGCGGTGACGGACTTCCAGTCCGGATAGCCCTCGAAGGCGCCGCCCGTACGGGACTTGAGCCGGACGGGCGGTTCGCTGTCGATGCCGTTCTCCGTGCCCTTCAGATAGTGGTCGAACCAGCGCCGGGTGTCCGTCCACACGTCGTTGGGCAGCCCGAACAGTCCGGTGGCCTCCGTGGTGGCGTGGTCGCCGGGGCGCAGTTCCAGCCGTTTGGGGCCGGTGAGCTTCTCGTAGAAGTCGGCGTACTGGTTGGGCGGGAAGATCGAGTCGCCCCAGGCGTTGGCGAGCATGACCGCCGGGCCGTTGGTGTTGAGCTGGTCGAGATAGGTCTCGGGGGAACGTTTCTTTCCCCAGGTGATCATGTCTCCCTCCTTCGCCAGGTTCGAGGCGTAGAAGTCCGCGAAGATCTGCTGGAGTTCGGGGCCCTGGCGGCCGGTGATCCGTCCGGCGCCGTCCAGCAGGGCCGCCGCCTGGAGGTGCGGGGTGCGTCCGCCGTAGATCGAGTCGATCAGGTCCGCCCAGCCGCTGAGCGCGGCGACCGCCTTGACGCGCTTGTCGTGCGCGGCGGTGAGCAGGCTGATGCCGGCGCC
The DNA here is from genome assembly GCF_009184865.1 of Streptomyces phaeolivaceus. NCBI lineage: Bacteria > Bacillati > Actinomycetota > Actinomycetes > Kitasatosporales > Streptomycetaceae > Streptomyces > Streptomyces phaeolivaceus. The sequence goes on from NZ_CP045096.1 coordinate 8,592,025, forward strand.
GTACGACAGCCCCGCCATGCCGATGTGCTCGGCGTCGGCCGGGGTGTTGGCGAGGGCCCAGTCGATCACCTTGGAGGCGTCGGCGGTGTCGGGTGGCCCCGCTACCTCTATGTATCCGCCGGACTCCCAGAAGCCCCGGACGTTGTAACTGACGACGACATAGCCGGCGTCGGCGAGTTTTCGCGCCTGGGCCAGATACTCGATCTGGGGGAGGCCCCAGCTCGTGGGCAGCACCAGGAGCGGGTACGCGCGCGAGGCGTCGGCGGGGGCGACGACATTGGCCTTGAGGACCGTGCCGCCGTCGCCCTTGATGTCGACGAAGCGGACGGTCGGGGCGGCGGTGGAACCGGAGGCCGCCTGGGCGGCGGGGGCGAGGCCCAGGGCCGTGCCGGCGACCAGGGTGGCCGAGACGGCGCCGACGGCGCTCGTCCGCAGCGCCCTGGTCGTACGCGATGTGGTGCCGTGCGGGTGTCCCACGGGTCGCTCCTCACTCGTGTAAGTGCAAAGTGACCCGACGGTAACCGGCCGCCCTTACCGGAAGTAACTCCTCGGTAAGTTACGTGACGGTAACGTTCGGCGGTCAAGGGGGTGGTGGTGAAGGGGCGGTGGTGAAGGGGTGACGGCGAAGGGGGAGTGGAGGTCGGCTAGGAGGCGCGGTGCGAGATCTGGGCCGGGGTCGACGGTGCCGGAGCCGGTGTCTGGGCCGCGCGGGTGACGTCCGCGACGAGTTCGACCACGTCGGCGCCGTACGCCTGGGAGTTGACGACCTTCAGCAGGAGCACGAAGGTGCCGGTGCCGTACTTGCGGTGCAGGCGCTCGTGGTTGCGGGCGAGATAGCGGGTGGCGGCCTGGTTGGTGATGGCGCGCTGACCGCAGAAGAGGAAGACGGGCCGGGCCTGGTCCGGCTGGCCGGTGGTGAGCCGGGCCAGGATGACGTGTTCGGTGATGCCGGGGTCGAGGCGGTGCTGCTCGTCGCCGATCTGGAAGGCGGCCCGGTGGGGACCCGGCTCGGGGTCCATGTTGAAGCTGATGCCGGGCAGCATCGCCGAGATGTGCGCGGCCATCCGGCGATTGGATATGGGTCCGCCCACGCAGAACTCGGTGCGCTCGCCGAAACCCTGCTGAGCCGCGTCCTGGGTGATTATCTGCGCGTGTGATCCGCAGTCCTTGATCAGTGCCGAGAGCTCCAGCAGCGCGAACACGTCGAAGCGGTGGACCGCCAGGTCCGCGCTGGACGGATCGCGGTTGACCACCAGCAGGGACTCGGAGTTCTCCGGCAGCCCGAAGAAGGTTTGCTTGCGGCGGAGCTTCCGCTTCCACAGGTACGTCCGGAAGAACCAGCCCACCGAGGCACTGAGCCCGGCCGCGATCACACCGAGGACGATATTGCGCAGGTCGTCATTCATGGCCGCGCATGGTAGCGGGCGCGGCCGAACACTGTACGAATCCCTGTCCGATTCCATGCGGGGCGTCCCGGTTCGAGGTGCTGTTGCGGCGGTGTTGCGGGACCGCCGGATGGCCGAGACACCGCTGACGGGGCCGTGGGGCCCGCGTTACTCTGCGCGGACGGTCCTTGACTGGAGGTACGGATGCGTCTGCGTCGCCCTGTCGCGCGGAAACTGGCTGTACTGGCGGCGACGTCCGCCGTGGTGGCGGTGGGGGCGGCCCCGCCGACGTCCGCCGCGACGGATCCCGTGGAGAAGGTCCCGGTGGCCGTCGGCTACGGCGGCGCCGTCTCCAGCGTCGACCCGGACGCCTCGGCCGCCGGGATCGAGGTGCTCCGCAAGGGCGGCAACGCGGTCGACGCGGCCGTCGCCACGGCCGCCGCGCTGGGCGTCACCGAGCCGTACTCGGCGGGCATCGGCGGAGGCGGGTACTTCGTCTACTACGACGCCGGGTCCCGCACGGTGCACACCATCGACGGCCGGGAGACCGCGCCCCTGAGCGCCGGCGAGGACCTCTTCCTGGAGAACGGCCAGCCGATCCCGTTCGCCGAGGCCGTCACCAGCGGGCTGAGCGTCGGCACCCCCGGCACCCCGGCCACCTGGCAGACGGCGCTGCGGAGTTGGGGCAGCGAACCGCTCGGCAAGCTGCTGAAGCCCGCCGAGAAGCTCGCCCGCGACGGCTTCACCGTCGACGCGACCTTCCGCTCCCAGACCGCCTCCAACGAGGCCCGGTTCCGCAACTTCCCGGCCACCGCCGAGCTGTACCTCCCCGGCGGACAGCTGCCGGTGGTCGGCTCGACCCTCAAGAACCCCGATCTGGCCCGCACCTACGCGGAGTTGGGCCGCAAGGGCGTCGGCGCCCTCTACCGGGGCGACCTCGCGCAGGACATCGTCGACACGGTCAACAAGCCGCCGGTGGACCCCGCCTCCGGCTACAACGCCCGCCCCGGCGACCTGACGACCGCCGACCTCGCCGCCTACCGCGCCAAGCGCCAGGCGCCCACGAAGGCCTCGTACCGAGGTCTCGGCGTCTACGGCATGGCGCCCTCCTCCTCCGGCGGCACGACGGTCGCCGAGGCCCTCAACATCCTTGAGCGGACGGACCTTTCGAAGGCGAGCGACGTCCAGTACCTGCACCGCTACATCGAGGCCAGCCGGATCGCGTTCGCCGACCGGGGCCGCTGGGTCGGCGACCCCGCCTTCGAGGACGTCCCGACCAAGGGGCTGCTGTCGCAGCGGTTCGCCGACTCCCGCGAGTGCCTGATCAAGGACGACGCGGTGCTCACCAGCCCCGTCGCGCCCGGCGACCCGCGCAACCCGACGCCCTGCGCGGCCGGCGGTACGGCGGCGCCGACGACGTACGAGGGCGACAGCACGACGCATCTCACGGTCGCCGACAAGTGGGGCAACGTCGTCTCCTACACGCTCACCATCGAGCAGACCGGCGGCAGCGGCATCACCGTGCCGGGGCGCGGGTTCCTGCTCAACAACGAGCTGACGGACTTCTCCTTCACCCCGGCCAACCCGGCCGTGCACGACCCCAACCTGCCCGGTCCGGGCAAGCGGCCCCGCTCGTCGATGTCACCGACCATCGTCCTCGACCGGCACGACAAGCCCGTGGTGGCGCTCGGTTCACCGGGTGGCGCGACCATCATCACGACCGTGCTGCAGACCCTGACCGGCTTCCTCGACCGGGGGCTGCCGCTGGTCGACGCGATCGCCGCGCCGCGCGCCAGCCAGCGCAACCAGACCACCACCGAACTCGAACCGGGCCTGTGGAACAGCCCGTTGAGGACCGAACTCGAAGCCATCGGCCACGGCTTCCGGCAGAACCCGGAGATCGGCGCCGCCACCGCCGTCCAACGTCTGTCGAACGGCAAGTGGCTGGCCGCCGCCGAGACCGTACGACGCGGCGGCGGCGCGGCGATGGTCGTACGACCGGCCAAGTAGGTCTCAGCCAGGGGCGGTCGGCCCCTACGGGGCGGGCGGCGGCGTCGTACGGAAGGCGAGCCGCCCGTCCTCCATCTCCGCCACCACCCGGCTGCCGTACGGCAGTTCACCGTCGAGCAGCAGCCGGGACAGGGGGTTGTCGACCTCCCGCTGGATCGTGCGGCGCAGCGGCCGGGCACCGTACTCGGGCTGGTGGCCGATCTCGGCGAGACGGTCCACGGCCTGCTCGCCGAACTCGATGGTGACGCCCCGCGCGCGCAGCCGCTCCCGTGTGCGCTCCAGCAACAGGCCGGTGATCCGCCGCAGTTGGCCGTCGGTGAGCCGGCGGAAGACCACGATCTCGTCGACGCGGTTGAGGAACTCGGGTCGGAAGTGCTCCCGCAACGGCCTGAGGATCCGCTCGCGCCGGTCCGCCTCCTCGGCCTCGGCAACGCCCGCCGAGAAGCCCGGCCCCGACCCGCCCCGGCCGATGGCCTCCGAGCCCAGGTTGCTCGTCATCACGACCACGGTGTTGCCGAAGTCGACCGTGCGCCCCTGCGCGTCGGTGAGCCGGCCGTCGTCGAGGACCTGGAGCAGCAGATGGAAGACGTCCGGATGCGCCTTCTCCACCTCGTCCAGCAACAGCAGCGCGTACGGCTGTCGGCGCACGGCCTCCGTCAGCCGGCCCGCCTCCTCGTGGCCGACATAGCCGGGCGGGGCGCCGATCAGCCGGCTGACCGCGTGCCGCTCCTGGTACTCGCTCATGTCGAGCCGCACCATCCGGTCCTCGCCGCCGAAGAGCGCCTCCGCCAGCGCGCGGGCCAGCTCCGTCTTGCCCACGCCGGGCGCGGGGAACTGCGCGACCAGCCCCCACGCACCCGTACCCGACAACGCGCCCCACCCCAACGGCGCCCCCCGGCTACCCCCGCCACGCGGTAAGCACCCGCGGCCCCGCCTCCGTGATCGCCACCGTGTGCTCCGCGTGCGCCGCCCGCGACCCGTCGTCCGTCCGCAGCGTCCACCCGTCGGGCGCCGCGTGGTATCCGTCGCCGCCCCCACCGATCACCATCGGCTCGATCGCCAGCACCATCCCGTGCCGCAGCCGCATCCCGCGCCCGGGTCGCCCCTCGTTCGGTACGGCCGGGTCCTCGTGCATCCGGCGGCCGATGCCGTGACCGCCGAACCCGTCGGGGATCCCGTACCCGGCGCCACGGCACACACCGCCGATCGCGTGCGCGATGTCGCCGATGCGGTTGCCGACGACGGCCGCCTCGATGCCCGCCGCGAGGGCGCGTTCGGCGGTCTCGACGAGCCGCAGATCGGCCGTGCGGGGCGTGCCCACCACGAAGCTGATCGCCGAGTCCCCGGCCCAGCCGCCGAGTTCGGCGCCGTAGTCGACGGACACGAGGTCGCCGTCGCGCAGGCGGTACGACGTGGGGATGCCGTGCACGATCGCGTCGTTCACGGAGGCGCAGATCACCGCGGGGAAGGGGGTGGGCGCGAAGGAGGGCCGGTAGCCGAGGAAGGGCGACGTGGCGCCCGCCCCGCGCAGCACCTCGTGCGCCACCTCGTCCAGTTCGCGCAGGGAGACGCCCACGTCGGCGGCGTCCCGCACCGCGGCGAGCCCCTGCCCCACGATCTGCCCGGTCTCGTACATCGCGTCCATCGACGCATCCGTCTTCAGTTCCACCATGCCAATTACTATACCGGTCGATGCCCAATTAATATACCGGTCCCGTGGTGGTGGGTCGGTATTAGAATGGGGTCATGGTGCGCACCCCACTGACCCCCGAAGAGCGCGAACGCGGCGAGCGGCTCGGCCGGTTGCTGCGCGAGGCCCGCGGTGGTCGTAGCATGGCGGAGATCGCCGCCGGCGCGGGTCTCTCCGCGGAGACCCTCCGGAAGATCGAGACCGGCCGTGCCCCCACCCCGGCCTTCTTCACGATCGCCGCCCTCGCCCGCACCCTGGGTCTGTCCATGGACGAACTGATCACGCGGTGCGCGCCGACCGCCGAGACCGCCCCGGCTGCGGTGGTGGCGGCAGTGGCCTGACTCCTGCGCCCGGATGGTATGAACCCCGCACGCACAGCCGCCGCACGGCCGCGCACAGCACACTGCGTCCGCTCCGAAAACTTCGCGTAGCCGTCCTGTAACACAACTGGTGTTTTCTTACGGACCGGAGCACACCGGTCTGCCGGGGAGTATGCGATGGCTGTGGATCAACTCCCGGGTCAAGTGCGGGAGTTCGCGGGATACCTGAACAAGCTGATGACGAAGCTCGACCAGGGCGGTGGCTGGTGCGCCGTCTTCTGGCAGCGCGACCCGGACGGTATGCGGGCCTGCCTCGACGGCCTGGAGGTGCCGCCCTGGGACGTCGTCGAGGCGCTGATGCACGACCTCGTCACGGCGTACGGTCCCGCCGCCGCGGCCCAGGAGACCGAGCGCGCCCGCGCCCTGCACCACGCCTCCCTGGCCGCCCACGACTCCCGGCCCGGCGGCCGTGAGGCCCTCGGCGACCGGCTCGACGTCATGCTCCGCGAACAGCGCTACGCCGCCGAACGCACCGCCGAACTGACCCGCCTCCTCCGGACCGCCACCACCCAGCAGGAGGCCGACTCCGTCCGTCTCGACCTGGCCTGGGCCCACGACGACCACGAACGCGCCACGGCCCGCTGCGCGGAACTGCGCACCCGCATCGAGGACGCCGACCGCCGCGCCCCGCACCACCCCGCGCGGGGCGCGACGCGCTTTCCGGGCAACCCCGCCGGGGACGTCTTCCGGGTCCCGGAAGCGGAGGAGCGCGCGACCGACGCGGAGGAGCGCCCCGGCGGACGTATACACGCGGACGGGGCGGACCGGGCGGACCGGTACGGCGACGGCGGCGGCGCCCAAGGGAGCCCCAGCCGCGCGTCCACCCCCGCGTCCACCCCCGCTTCCGACCCCACCTCCGACCCCACCTCCGACCTCACCTCCACCTCCGACCCCACCTCCACCCCTGCGCCCGACCCCGAGGCCCCCGACCCGGGAGCCACCCCCGCGTCGCCCGCCAAGCAGCGGGCCAAGCGCCGCCCCCGAGGGGGTGCCCGTTTCGCCGGGGCGGCGGAGGTCGAGGAGGCTCCGCCGGCCGTCGTGCCCAGGACGGCACCGGCCGCCGGCCGCAAGGGGCGCGCGCCCCGGGGAGCCCGGTACGCGGGTGTCGCGGAGCGGGCCGAGACGGCGCAGCCGAAGCAGCCGCAGGCCCGGCAGGCGCTGGACGACGACGCCCGGCGGGAGGTCGCCGACACCGTGCAGCGGCTGGTGCGGCTGCGCCGGGAGGGCCGCAGCGGGGAGGCGCACGCCCTGCTCGTGGAGGTCGCGCAGGGTCCCGCCGCCCGGTTCCCGCTGCTCGCGGCCGACCTGCAACGCGCGGGCCTCGGCGCCGACTGGGCCACCCTGTTGTGGGAGGCCGGTTCGCTGCCCGCCGACCGGCTGGTCGCGGTCGCGGACGCCCTGAACGCGGTGGGCCGCGCCTCGGACGGCGAGCAGATGCTGCGGCAGGGCGTCTCGCGACCCGCCGAGGAGATCGGCGAGGCCGTGCTCGCCTTCACCACCGAGGGGCGCGAACGGGAGGCGCGTGCGCTGCTCGCCGTGTACGTCCGCGTACGCACCCCGGAGGAGGCGGCGCGCACCGCCGAGGCCCATCCGCGCCGGCTCAAGCCCCTCGTCCTGGCGGCGGCGCGCGCGGTCTCGGAGGAGCGCTACCGCGAGGTGGTGCACGCCCTCCGTGTACAGGGAATCACCTGACCCCATCCGCGCGGGCGACCGCGGGTCCGGCGGAGGCCGGCCGCGCAGGGCCTGGCTCTTTCAGGGGCGCGGGGAACTGCGCGAGAAGCCCCACCGGGCGCGCAGCCGCCCACGAACCCCCGCCCCCGCCCACGAACCCCCGCCCCCGCCCACGGACCCCCGCCCCCGCCCGACCGGGCCGACGGGCGAAACGCAGGCGTAATCCTCCACTGGAGTGCGAAACGTGATCGACTCGGCCGGTTGACGACGATGGTCTTGCCCAGCCCGTCGACGGGGCTTAGTTTCAAGCCTCTACGGCCTGCGTCTACGGGCGTAGAGGCTCGCTGAGGTCCCTGTCGAAGGAGCACCTGACATGGCCAACGTCGTACGCGCCGCCCTCGTCCAGGCGACCTGGACCGGCGACACCGCATCCATGGTCGCCAAGCACATCGAGCACGCCCGTGAGGCGGCCCGGCAGGGCGCCAAGGTGATCGGCTTCCAGGAAGTCTTCAACGCGCCCTACTTCTGCCAGGTCCAGGAGCCGGAGCACTACGCCTGGGCGGAACCCGTCCCGGACGGCCCGACCGTGACGCGGATGCGGGAGCTGGCCCGCGAGACCGGCATGGTGATCGTCGTCCCGGTCTTCGAGGTCGAGCAGTCCGGGTTCTACTACAACACCGCGGCGGTGATCGACGCCGACGGCACCTACCTCGGCAAGTACCGCAAGCACCACATCCCGCAGGTCAAGGGCTTCTGGGAGAAGTACTACTTCAAGCCCGGCAACCTCGGCTGGCCCGTCTTCGACACGGCCGTCGGCAAGGTCGGCGTCTACATCTGCTACGACCGGCACTTCCCGGAGGGCTGGCGCCAACTCGGCCTGAACGGCGCCCAGCTCGTGTACAACCCGTCCGCCACCCACCGGGGCCTGTCCTCCCACCTCTGGCAGCTGGAGCAGCCCGCGGCGGCCGTCGCCAACGAGTACTTCGTCGCCGCGATCAACCGGGTCGGCGTCGAGGAGTACGGGGACAACGACTTCTACGGCACCTCCTACTTCGTCGACCCGCGCGGCAAGTTCGTCGGCGAGGTCGCGAGCGACAAGGGCGAGGAACTGGTCGTACGGGACCTCGACTTCGACCTGATCGAGGAGGTACGGCAGCAGTGGGCGTTCTACCGCGACCGCCGGCCCGACGCCTACGAAGGACTCGTACAGCCCTGACATGGGCAGGACTCGTCCGACCCCGACATGGGCACGTACAGCCGTGACCCACGCAGAACCCGTACCGCAGTGAAAGGAGTGGTGCAGCCGTGACCGACGAACTGCTCGGACGCCACAAGGCCGTACTGCCCGACTGGCTCGCGCTCTACTACGCGGACCCGCTGGAGATCACCCACGGCGAGGGCCGCCATGTCTGGGACGCCCAGGGCACCAAGTACCTGGACTTCTTCGGCGGCATCCTCACCACCATGACGGCGCACGCGCTGCCCGAGGTCACCAAGGCGGTGAGCGAGCAGGCCGGGCGGATCATCCACTCCTCCACGCTCTACCTCAACCGGCCGATGGTCGAACTCGCCGAGCGGATCGCGCAGATGTCCGGCATCCCGGACGCCCGTGTCTTCTTCACCACCTCCGGCACCGAGGCCAACGACACCGCGCTGATGCTGGCGACGACGTACCGCCGCAGCAACCAGATCCTGGCGATGCGCAACAGCTACCACGGCCGCTCGTTCAGCGCGGTCGGCATCACCGGCAACAAGGGCTGGTCCCCGACCTCGCTGTCCCCGCTCCAGACGCTGTACGTGCACGGCGGCGTCCGGACGCGCGGCCCGTACGCCGATCTGAGCGACGCCGACTTCATCACGGCCTGCGTCGCCGACCTGGAGGACCTGCTCGGCCACGGCCGCCCGCCGGCCGCGCTGATCGCCGAGCCGATCCAGGGCGTCGGCGGCTTCACCTCACCGCCGGACGGCCTGTACGCCGCCTTCCGCGAGGTGCTGCAACGGCACGGTGTGCTGTGGATCGCGGACGAGGTGCAGACCGGCTGGGGCCGTACCGGCGACAACTTCTGGGGCTGGCAGGCGCACGGGCAGAACGGGCCGCCGGACATCGTCACCTTCGCCAAGGGCATCGGCAACGGCATGTCCATCGGCGGTGTCGTAGCCCGCCCCGAGGTCATGAACTGCCTCGACAGCAACTCGATCTCGACCTTCGGCGGCACCCAGATCACCATGGCCGCCGGCCTCGCCAACCTCAACTACCTGATCGAGCACGACCTCCAGGGCAACGCCCGGCGCGTCGGCGGACTGCTCATCGAGCGGCTGCGGGCGATCACCGCGCAGATCCCGGCGGTGAAGGAGGTACGCGGCCGGGGCCTCATGATCGGTATCGAGCTGGTGAAGCCCGGCACCGAGGAGGCGAATCCGGAGGCCGCGTCCGCCGTCCTCGAAGCCGCCCGCCGGGAGGGCCTGCTGATCGGCAAGGGCGGTGGCCACAACACCAGCGCGCTGCGCGTCGCGCCCCCGCTGTCGCTGACCGTCGCCGAGGCCGAGGAGGGCGCCGACGCCCTCGAACGGGCTCTGAGGAGCATTCACTAGCACCAGAAGAACAGATCTGAGGAACACCGCCATGACCACGACCACCACCTTGGAACCCGCCCTGTCGGTACGCCAGGTCCTCGGCCTGGACCGGGTCCTCGCCGGAGAGCCCGAGGTGGTGGCCGGGGCCGGTCAGCTCGACCGGCCCGTGCGCTGGGTGCATGTGGCCGAGGCGCCCGACGTGGGCGTGATGCTCAGCGGCGGCGAGATGGTCCTCACCACCGGGGTCCTGCTCGCCGGGGACGAGGACGCCCAGGCCGAGTACATCCGCTCGCTGTACCGGGCCGAGGCCGCCGCGGTCGTCCTCGGACTGGGCCGGGCCTTCCCGACGCCGCCCGAGGTGATGCGCCGGGCGGCCGAGCGGTGCGGTCTGCCCATGGTGGTGCTGCACCGGCCGTTCCCCTTCGCCGAACTCACCGAGGAGGTCCAGTCCCGGCTGGTACGGCGGAAGTTCGCGGCCGTGAGCCTGTCGGAGGCCGTCCGCACGGCCCTGACCGGGCTCATCACCGCCGGCGCCCCGCTGCAACGGCTGCTCGACGAGATCGCCCACCACGCGGGCTGTCCGCTCGTCGTCACCAACCTCGCCCACCGTGTCCTCGCCACGGCCGGGGAGCGGTCGGCGGTCGACGACGTGCTGCGGGACTGGGAGCGGATCTCCCGCCAGGCGGGCGGCAACCAGGGCGACGGCTGGGTCCGCGCCGAACTGGGCGGACGCGGCGAACGCTGGGGCCAGATCGTGCTGTGCGGCCACCGGGGCGACATCGCCACCGGGCGGCTGCTCGCCGACCGGGCCGCCGAGGCGCTCGTCCTGCACCGGATGCTCGGCGGCTCCGCGCACTCCTGGGAGGAACAGTCCGCGCAGGGCCTGCTGACGGACCTCGTCTCCGGGGTCGTCCCGGCCCGGCAGCTGCTGCCGAGGGCACGGGCGGCCGGGCTGCCGGTCAACCGCCGTACGTTCGTACCCCTCGTCGTGCGCGACGGCGACCCGGCCCAACTCGACCGGGTGCTGCGGATGTTGGGGCTCCCCGGACTGGTCGCCGAGCTGGCGGAGGGCGCCACCGCGGTCCTCCTCAGCCTCGCCCGGGACCAGGACGCGACCGCGCTCACCGCGCACTTCGCGGCCCGGCTGCGGTCGGAGTCGGGGGTCCGCGGGACGGTCGTGGCCGCCGCCGAGGCGCGCACCACCTGGGAGGACGTACCCGGCGGGCTGCGCGAGGCCCGGCATGTGGCCGACGCCGTCGCCCAGTCCGCCACGACCGGGCTGGACCTCCCCGTCGTCGTACGCCTCCGCGACGTGCATCTGCGCGGCCTGGTCCGGCTGTTGCGGGACGATCCGCATGTCCAGGCCTTCGCCGAGCGGGAGTTGGACGGTCTGCTCCGCGGCGACGGGCACGCCGAGCAGGATCTGCTGCCCGTGCTGCGGACCTATCTCGCGACCGGCCGCAACAAGTCGCACACCGCCCAGCTGCACCACGTCAGCCGGCCCGCGCTGTACCGCAGGCTCGAAGCCATAGAGGCCCGCCTCGGCGTGGACCTCGACGACTTCGAACAGGCCGCGTCCGTGCACATCGCCCTCCTCGCGCACGACGCGCAACAGGCTTGAAACATGCCGCGACCTGCGAAAACGGCGGTGAAACATGCGCCCAGGAAAGGGTGACACGGTGGAACGGAGAAGGCCCGCAGACGTGACACCGTGCAACTCAAACCGGATTGCCGGACTTCCTACGCTCGCTGCACACCGAGTGACCGGAGGTCCCGATGAGCAGAGTCATCCGCGCAGCCATCTTCCAGACGGCCTGGACCGGCGACAAGGAGTCGATGATCCAGGTCCACGAGCAGGCGGCCCGCGACGCTGCGGCCCAGGGCGCGCAGGTCATGTGCTTCCAGGAGCTGTTCTACGGGCCCTACTTCTGCCAGGTCCAGGACAAGGCGTTCTACGAGTACGCGGAGGCGATCCCCGACGGCCCGATCGTCAAGCGCTTCCAGGCGCTGGCCAAGGAACTGGGCATGGTCCTCGTGCTGCCGATGTACGAGGAGGAGCAGCCGGGCGTCCTCTACAACACCGCCGCCGTGATCGACGCCGACGGCAAGTACCTCGGCAAGTACCGCAAGCACCACATCCCCCAAGTCCCCGGTTTCTGGGAGAAGTTCTACTTCCGTCCCGGCAACGCGGGCTGGCCCGTCTTCGACACGGCCGTCGGGAGGATCGGCGTCTACATCTGCTACGACCGGCACTTCCCGGAGGGCTGGCGCGCACTGGGCCTCGGCGGCGCCGAGATCGTGTTCAACCCCTCGGCCACCTCGCGCGGTCTGTCCCGCTACCTCTGGCAGCTGGAGCAGCCGGCGTCGGCCGTCGCCAACGAGTACTTCATCGGCGCCATCAACCGGGTCGGCGTCGAGGAATTGGGCGACAACGACTTCTACGGCACCTCCTACTTCGTGGACCCGGAGGCCCAGTTCGTCGGCGAGGTCGCCAGCGACAAGGAGACCGAACTCGTCGTCCGCGACCTCGACCTCGCCAAGCTCCGCGAGGTCCGCGACCGCTGGCAGTTCTTCCGCGACCGCCGCCCGGACGCGTACGGCCCGCTGACGGCGCCGTAGCAATGCGTGATCCGCGCCCCTGATGGGCCCCGCAGGGGCCCTCCAGGGGCGCGGGGAACCGCGCGACCAGCCACGAACGACCGGCACTGTCCCGACAACCGAACGGAGCGTGACCCAATGAGCGGCCGTACCGTAATCCGCGGCGGTCTCGTCATCACAGCCTCAGACGAGTTGCACGCAGACGTCCTGATCGAAGACGGCCGTGTGGTCGCGCTCGCGGCAAGCGGCACGGCCACCACAGAGGCCTGGACCGCCGACCGCACCCTCGACGCCACCGGCAAATACGTCATCCCGGGCGGCGTGGACGCCCACACCCACATGGAACTCCCCTTCGGCGGCACCTTCGCCTCCGACACCTTCGAGACCGGCACCCGCGCCGCCGCCTGGGGCGGCACCACCACGATCGTCGACTTCGCCGTGCAGAGCGTCGGCCACACCCTCCGCGAGGGCCTCGACGCCTGGCACGCCAAGGCGGAGGGCAACTGCGCGATCGACTACGGCTTCCACATGATCGTGTCGGACGTGAACCAGGACACGCTCAAGGAGATGGACCTGCTGGTGCAGGAGGGCGTCACCTCCTTCAAGCAGTTCATGGCCTACCCGGGCGTCTTCTACAGCGACGACGGCCAGATCCTGCGCGCCATGCAGCGCTCCGCCGAGAACGGCGGCCTGATCATGATGCACGCGGAGAACGGCATCGCGATCGACGTCCTCGTCGAACAGGCCCTCGCACGCGGCGAGACCGACCCCCGTTACCACGGCGAGGTCCGCAAGGCCCTCCTCGAAGCCGAGGCCACCCACCGGGCCATCAAGCTCGCCCAGGTCGCCGGCGCCCCCCTGTACGTCGTGCACGTCTCGGCCATGGAGGCAGTGGCCGAGCTGGCGCGCGCACGCGACGAGGGGCTCAACGTCTTCGGCGAGACCTGCCCGCAGTATCTGTTCCTGTCCACGGACAACCTCGCGGAGCCGGACTTCGAGGGCTCCAAGTACGTGTGCAGCACACCGCTCAGGCCTCGCGAACACCAGGCCAAGCTGTGGCAGGGCCTGCGCACCAACGACCTCCAGGTGGTCTCCACCGACCACTGCCCGTTCTGCTTCGTCGGCCAGAAGGAGCTGGGCCGGGGCGACTTCTCCAAGATCCCCAACGGCCTCCCGGGCGTCGAGAACCGCATGGACCTGCTCCACCAGGCGGTCGTCGACGGGCACATCTCGCGCCGCCGCTGGATCGAGATCGCCTGCGCGACCCCGGCCCGCATGTTCGGCATGTACCCGAAGAAGGGCACGATCGCGCCGGGCGCGGACGCCGACATCGTCATCTACGACCCGCACGCCGAGCAGGTCATGTCCGCCGAGACGCACCACATGAACGTCGACTACTCGGCGTACGAGGGCAAGCGCACCACCGGCCGGGTCGAGACGGTCCTCTCGCGCGGCGAACCCGTCATCACCGAGCGGGAGTACACCGGGCACGCCGGGCACGGCACGTACACCCCCCGCTCCACCTGTCAGTACCTCACCTAGGAGCGGAGCAGATGGACTTCGGACTCGTCCTCCAGACCGACCCACCGGCCTCGCGCGTCATCGAGCTGATGAAGCGCGCCGAGGACAACGGCTTCACCTACGGCTGGACCTTCGACTCCGCCGTGCTGTGGCAGGAGCCGTTCGTCATCTACAGCCAGATCCTGTCCAGCACGACGAAACTGACGGTCGGCCCGATGGTCACCAACCCGGGCACCCGCACCTGGGAGGTCACCGCCTCGACCTTCGCCACCCTCAACGACATGTTCGGCAACCGCACGGTCTGCGGCATCGGCCGCGGTGACTCGGCGATGCGGGTCGCGGGCCGCAAGCCCAACACCCTGGCCCGGATCAGCGAGGCGATGAAGGTCATCCGCGCGCTGGGCAGCGGGGGAGAGGCCGACCTCGGCGGTACGGTCATCCGCTTCCCCTGGATCAAGGAGGGCGCCGAACTCCCGGTCTGGATGGCCGCGTACGGCCCCAAGGCGTTGAAGATGACCGGTGAGGAGGCCGACGGCTTCATCCTCCAGCTCTCCGACCTCTACCTCACCGAGTACATGGTCAAGGCCGTCAAGGACGCGGCCGTGGCCGCCGGGCGCGACCCCGCCGAGGTGAAGATCTGCGTGGCCGCCCCCGCGTACGTCACCGAGGACGACTCGCCCGAGGCGCTGGCCCACGCGCGCGAGCAGTGCCGCTGGTTCGGCGGGATGGTCGGCAACCATGTCGCCGACCTGGTCTCCAAGTACGGCGAGCACTCCGCGGCCGTACCGGAGGAGCTGACGGACTACATCAAGGCCCGGGAGGGGTACGACTACTCCCACCACGGGCGGGCCGACAACCCCGACACCCAGTTCGTGCCGGACGAGATCGTCGACCGGTTCTGCGTCATCGGCACTCCCGAGATGCACATCGAGAAGCTGAACGCGCTGCGCGCGCTCGGCGTCGACCAGTTCGCCGTGTACGACATGCACGACGCGCAGGAGCGGGTGATCGACGTGTACGGCTCGACGGTCATCCCGGCGCTCAACGGCTGACCCGCACTCCGCTCACCCTCCCCCCACACCTTGACTCCCTCCCCGGCCGTCCCCGGGGAGGGGCCCAAGGCCTCCGCACGGCCTTTCTCTCCCGTCCCGCCTCCCCTGATTGGCCTGCCCATGACCGAAACAGTCCCCTCGGGGTCGTCGATAGCCCAGTCCGCCGACTCCTCCGGCCGGATCGAGCTGGCCCCCGAGGCGTTCCCCGCCGACAGCCCCTTCGCCAACGAGGACCTGCGCCCCGTACCCGTCTCCGAGCGCAAGTGGACGACGTACAACTTCGCGGCGCTGTGGATCTCCATGGCCCACTGCATCCCCAGCTGGACCCTGGCCTCCGGCCTGGTCGCCCTCGGTATGGACTGGAAGCAGGCCGTCTTCACCATCGCCCTGGCCAACATCATCGTGCTGCTGCCGATGCTGGCCACCGGGCACGCCGGACCCAAGTACGGCATCCCGTTCCCGGTGCTCGCCCGCGCCTCCTTCGGACTGCGCGGCGCCAACATCCCGGCCATGATCCGCGCGGCCGTGGCCTGCGGCTGGTTCGGCATCCAGACCTGGATCGGCGGCTCCGGCGTCTTCGCCCTCGGCTCCAAGCTCACCGGCGGCGAGTGGGAGAAGGCCGGGCAGGTCGCGGGCAATCCGTGGCCGCTGTGGCTCTGCTTCCTCCTCTTCTGGGCGCTGCAGATCGCGATCATCTACCGCGGTATGGACTTCCTGCGGCACTTCGAGAACTGGGCCGCGCCCTTCGTGATCGTCGGCGCGCTGGTGCTGCTGATCTGGATCGCGGTCGAGGCCGACGGCTTCGGCGCGCTCCTCGACCAGCCGTCCAAGCTCGGCTGGGGCCCCGACTTCTGGCCGGTCTTCTTCCCGTCCCTGATGGGCATGATCGGCTTCTGGGCCACGCTGTCCCTGAACATCCCCGACTTCACCCGCTTCGGCGCCAGTCAGAAGGCGCAGACCTGGGGCCAGTCCCTCGGCCTGCCCACCACGATGACGCTCTTCGCGATCCTCGCCGTGCTGGTCACCTCCGGCTCCGAGGTCGTCTACGGCGAGGCCATCTGGGACCCGGTCACCCTGGCCGCCAAGGCCGACAACGTCTTCGGTCTGCTCTTCGCCCTGATCACCGTGCTGGTCGCCACCATCTCCGTGAACATCGCGGCGAACGTGGTCTCCCCGGCGTACGACCTGGCGAACCTCGCGCCGAAGCTCATCAACTTCCGTACGGGCGCGCTCATCACGGGTGTCGTCGGCATCCTGATCTTCCCGTGGAAGCTGATCTCCACGCCCGAGTTCTACATCTTCACCTGGCTCGGCGTGGTCGGCGGACTGCTCGGCACGGTCGCCGGCATCCTCATCGCCGACTACTGGATCGTCCGCCGTACCGTCCTGCACCTCGCGGACCTGTACACGCCCGGCGGGCGTTACTGGTACGCGTCCGGCTGGAACTGGCGGGCGATAGCGGCCTTCGTGGTCGGCGGTGTCCTCGCGGTCGGCGGCTCGTACTCGACCGTCTCCGAGGACGGCGTGTCGTCCGGACCGTTCCCGCACGACGGCATGATCCCGTTCCTCAAGCCGCTGGCCGACTACGGCTGGGCGGTGGGCCTGGGCACCTCGATGCTGCTGTACGTGGCGCTGATGGCCGGGGAGCGGAAGAAGGTGCGGGCGGAGAAGGCGCAGGCGGAGAGCGTGTCCGTCTGACGAATGCCGGCGGTGTCGGCGGTGTCGGCGGTGTCGGCCGTGTCGGATGTGTCGGTCGTGCCGGAGAGTCGCAGCCCTACCGGGCGTCCTCCAGCACGGCCGCCGCCTCTTTCGCGGCCTTGATGGCACCCTTGTTGATCTCGTCCGTGCTCGGCGCCTTCCGCGACTCGAAGTCGCTGCCGTTGTAGGTGACGACCACCAGCGCGTTGGACATCCGGACGTACACCACGCCCTCGCGGGTCTGCTGCTTGTCCTCGGTGGTGAGATTCACCACCGAGTAGGCAGAGTCGCCCAGACCGGGGACGGCGCCACCGCCGCTCTTCTCCGTGGTGCGCGCCTTATAGGCGCTTTCGGCCTTGTCGTCCGATTGCTGGATCTCGTACGAGATGTCCAGCCAGCGGTAGTCGAAGCCCTTGAGCGCGTTCCAGGAACAGGTGCGGCGCACGGACTCGTCCGTCGAGGCGATCTCCTTGCCGGCCGTCTTCGCGCCCGGAACAAGGGACTTGACCGTTTTCTCCTTGACGCCGGAACAGGGCGAGGGCGCCTTCGTGTAGGTCTTGGTCTCGGTCGCCGTCGACGGCGCGGACTCGTCGGTGGAGACGGGCCCCGACGCGGTGTCCTGCGCGGAGTCCTCCTTGGCCGGGCTCGCCGACAGCGGACCGGACGACAACGCCCAGCCCGCGGTGGCGAGTACGACGACCGGCATCAGTCGCACGGTGAGGGCGAGCGGCAGAGGGAGATCACGCACAGCGCACTTCTCGGGGTCGAGGCGGCGGTACCGCCGGGCGGTGGGGTACGTCAGTGTCACACGACTGTCTGTGGGACGAAAGTGCGAACTCGCTCTGTGTATACGTGGTGACAGGGGCCTCCGGTTCAGCACGCGCGTGTCAGGATCGGTCCATGATCCCGATATCCGGCCGTACGGCTTCCCGCGCGCTGCTCGTGACGGCACTTGTCCTGGCCGTCGGCGGCTGCGGACTCTCGGAGGAACTCGACCGCGAACTCGACCCCGCCCGCACGGGATCCTCGGCGGAGGCCTCGCCGACCGTCACGTACGCGCCCCGGGACCCGGGGACCCCGGAGTCACCCGCTGTCACGCGGTCCCCGTCGGGCGCGCGGCCGACCGGGGACACCTCGGCCGCCTGCCCGTCCTCCGGGGTGCGGATGCTGCCCGGCCCGGTCGACGCGGCGATGGGGCTGCGGGCGATGAGCGTGACCCTCACCAACTGCGGCGACAAGCCCTACACCGTCGACGGCTACCCGTCGGTCCAACTGCTCGACGACGACGGCGAACGCCACGACGACGTACGTGTGCTGCGAGGCGCCCAGGACATCACCACCGGTGTGCCCGACCCCGGGCCGCACCGCGTCACCCTCGCTCCGGGCGAGTCCGCCCGGACCGGACTGGTCTGGCGCAACACGGTCACCGAGGCGGACGTCCCCGCCGTCGACGCGCCGTACCTGCGCATCGCCCCGCTCGACGGCCGGCCCGCCGAGGTCCTCACCCCCGACGGCGGCCTCGACCTCGGCAACACGGGCCGCCTCGGCACGACCGCGTGGGCACGGGTCGACGAAGGGTCTTGACCGCTTGCGGGGCCCGAGGGGCGATGAGCACCCTGGGCGCATGAACCCGTCACCGTACGCCCCGGACTCCCCACTCCCGTCCCTGCCCGAGGAGATCCTCGCCCACTACGAGCGCGGCGGGGAGAACACCCGCCTCAGGGAGGGCGCCGGGCGGCTGGAGTTCTGGCGCACCCAGGACATCCCGCGGCGGCTGCTGCCGGACGCCCCCGCGCGTGTGCTCGACGTCGGCGGCGGCACCGGGATCCACGCCGAGTGGCTGGCCGGGGAGGACGGGCACGAGGTCGAGGTCGTCGACCCGGTGCCGTCGCACGTGGAGCGGTCCGGGCGACTGCCCGGGGTCACCGCCCGCCTCGGGGACGCCTGCGCGCCGCCCGCCGAGGACGCCACGTACGACGTCGTCCTGCTCCTCGGGCCGCTCTACCATCTCCCCGAACGCCCGGACCGCGTACGGGCGTTGGCGGAGGCCGGCCGGGTCGTGCGGCCGGGCGGTCTCGTGGTCGCGGCCACGATCAACCGGTTCGCGGCGCTCAACGACACGCTCCGGCGCGGCAACTACTTCATCCCCGAACGCCGGGTGCGCACCGACGCCGCCTCGGCCGACGGCAGGCACCGGCATTCGCCGGAGAACCCGGACTTCACCACCGCCTACTTCGCCGATCCGGCCGAGGTGCCCGGCGAGTTCACCGAGGCGGGGCTCGCGCTCGACGGGCAGTACGGCGTCGAGGGTGTCGCCTGGCTGATGGGCGGCGTGGCGGAGTGGCTGGACGACCCGGAGCGCCGGGAGGCGGTGTCGGCGGCGACCCGGCGGATCGAGTCGGAGCCGTCGCTGCTGGGTGCCAGGTCGTGTCCGCAAAGTCCCGTCTTCGCCCGGAGGGCGGCCTCGCGGCGTCTGGTGCGTGCTCTCGGCGTGCCGGGCGAAGGCCCTCGTACTGGATGTACTTGGGTCTTCGCCCGGTGCGGTGAGAGTGCGTGCCAGGCGTCGCGAGGCAGGCGGGACTTTGCGGACACGACCTGGCGGGCATGTGCTGACGGTGGGGCGGCGTTCCGGCGAGGGCTGACCCAGAGGGCCCGCCGGGGCGCTGCGTACGATCGGCGAACACCCGTCGCGCAGCGAGGAGTCCACCCGTGTTCACCACCCGCCCGACGCTCCAGGGGACCTTCGGCATGGTGTCCTCCACGCACTGGCTCGCCTCGCAGTCGGCGATGGCGGTGCTGGAGGACGGCGGCAACGCGTTCGACGCGGCCGTGGCGGCGGGCTTCGTCCTGCATGTCGTGGAACCGCATCTCAACGGGCCCGCCGGTGAGGTGCCGATCATCCTCGCCCCGGCGGGCGGCGAGGTCCGGGTGCTGTGCGGGCAGGGCGTCGCGCCCGCCGGGGCGTCGGCCGCGCACTACCGGGGGCTCGGACTGGAACTCGTCCCCGGCACCGGACCCCTGGCCGCCGCCGTGCCGGGCGCCTTCGACGCGTGGCTGCTCCTCCTGCGCGACCACGGCACCAAGGACCTGGCCGACGTCCTGAAGTACGCCGTCGGCTACGCGGAGGACGGACACGCGCCCGTGGAGAACGTGGGGGCGACCGTCGAGTCCGTACGGGAGCTCTTCGAGGGGGAGTGGCCGTCCTCGGCGCGGGTGTACCTCCCGGACGGACGGGCGCCCCGACCGGGCGAGCTGTTCCGCAACCCGGCGCTGGCCGCCACCTGGCGGCGGCTGCTCGCCGAGACCGAGGGGGCGGGCGACCGGGAGGCCCGGATCGAGGCGGCGCGCGAGGTGTGGCGCTCCGGCTTCATCGCCGAGGCCCTCGTCCGGCAGTCCGGCCGCCCCACCCTCGACACCAGCGGCGAACGACACACCGGGACACTCACCATGGCCGACCTCGCCGCCTGGTCCGCGTCCTACGAGGCCCCGGCGACGTACGACTGGAACGGCTGGACCCTGTGCAAGGCCGGCCCCTGGAGCCAGGGCCCCGTCCTCCTCCAGCAACTCGCCCTGCTGCCGCCCGAACTGCCCGCGTACGGGTCCGCCGACTATGTGCACCTCCTCGTCGAGGGCTGCAAGCTCGCCATGGCCGACCGGGAGGCCTGGTACGGGGACGCGGCGCCGGTACCGCTGGACGAACTGCTGTCCGAGGAGTACAACGCGGCACGGCGGGGCCTGGTCGGCGACAAGGCGTCGTACGAGCTGCTGCCGGGCGGTCCGGGGGGCCGCACCCCGCGGCTGAGCGCCCACGCGCGCGTGGTGGCCACCGACGAGCCGGGCGCCGGCCCGATGGGGGCCGGGGAGCCCACGGTCGCGACCGACGGGAGCACCCGGGGCGACACCTGCCACCTCGACATCGTCGACCGCTGGGGCAACATGGTCGCGGCCACGCCCAGCGGCGGCTGGCTGCAGTCCAACCCGGTCGTGCCCGAGCTGGGTTTTCCGCTCGGCACCCGGCTGCAGATGGCCTGGCTGGACGAGGGACTGCCCAACTCCCTCACCCCCGGGCGCCGCCCGCGCACCACGCTCACCCCGTCGCTGGCACTGCGCGACGGCGTGCCGGTGATGGCGTTCGGCACCCCCGGCGGCGACCAGCAGGACCAGTGGCAGCTGCACTTCTTCCTCGCCGTCGCCCTCCGCCCGCCGGTCCGCGGCGGCCTCGACCTCCAGGGCGCCATCGACGCCCCGAACTGGCACAACGACAGCTTCCCCGGCTCCTTCTACCCGCGCGGCATGCGGCCCGGCAGCGTCACCGTCGAGTCCCGGACGCCCCCGGAGACCGTCGCGGAACTGCGGCGGCGGGGCCATGACGTCGTCGTCGGCGAGAGCTGGAGCGAGGGCAGACTGTGCGCGGTCGCCCGCGACCCGGAGACCGGGGTGCTCTCGGCGGCGGCGAACCCGCGCGGGATGCAGGGGTACGCGGTCGGGCGTTGACGGGGATCGGCCGACCCCGGGTATTCACGGCGATTCCCTCCCGAATACACCGGACGGGTGGGGATTGTCAGTGCCGCGTGCTGTCATGGAGACATGATCGAAGACAACGAAACCATCGACGAGTTTCTCGCTCGGCACGCCTCGGACGTCGAGGAAGCGATCCGCAAGGCCGCCGCCGCGGAGATCATGCCGCGCTTCCGGCAGCTCGCCGCGCACGAGATCGACGAGAAGAGCGGCCCGCACGACCTGGTGACCGACGCCGACCGCAAGGCCGAGCTGTATCTGACGGAGGCGCTCGCCGCGCTGCTGCCCGGCTCGGTCGTGGTCGGCGAGGAGGCGGTGCACGCCGATCCGGCGTCGTACGAGGCGATCCAGGGCGAAGCGCCGGTCTGGATCGTCGACCCGGTGGACGGCACCCGGCAGTTCGTGCGCGGCGAGCCCGGCTTCTGCACGCTCGTCGCCCTCGCCCAGGGCGGGGTCCTGCGCGCCTCCTGGACGTACGCACCCGCCCTCGACCGGCTCGCCGCGGCGATACGCGGCCAGGGGGCCACGCTCGACGGCGAGCCCCTGCGCGCCGGATCACCCGACCCCGGCCGTGACCTCGTCATCGCCACCTCCCATCCGGACTACACCACGGAGGAGCAGAAGCGGGCGCTGCTCGGCCTCTGGACGGACGGGGTGGCCCCGCGTGCCTGCGGCTCGGCCGGGCTGGAGTATCTCGCCGTCGCCGAGGGCCGGTTGGACGCGACCGCCTTCAGCTGGGAGGCGGCCTGGGACCACGCCGCCGGACTGCTGCTGGTCGAGGAGGCGGGCGGCGCCCACCTCACCCTGGCCGGCGAGCCCTTCCGGATAACCGGCGGCAACACCCTGCCGTTCACCACCGCCCGGGACGCGGCGACGGCCCGCCGGGTGGTGGGCCTGCTGTCCGGCGGAGCCTCAAGTGGAACTGGTGCGTCCGTGGGCGGGGTCTGAAGCGGAACCGGCGCGTCCGTGGGTGGGGCCCACCCTTCCCCAGGCCTGTCGGTGGCCGGGCATATCCTGAGCGCAGGTCTGTCGGCGGGCGGGGATTCCGCCGGCGACGCTTGGCCATCGGCTGACGAAGGGGTCCGGACGTGCCGTCGATGCTCGACGCGGTGGTGGTGGGGGCGGGGCCGAACGGCCTGACAGCTGCCGTGGAGCTGGCCCGCCGCGGCTTCTCCGTGGCCGTGTTCGAGGCGAAGGACACCGTGGGAGGGGGCGCCCGCACCGCGGAGCTGACCCTGCCCGGCTTCCACCACGACCCCTGCTCGGCCGCGCACCCGCTGGGCGTCAACTCGCCCGCGTTCAGGGCGATGCCGCTCCACCGGTACGGCCTGGAGTGGCTGCACGCCGAGCTGCCGATGGCGCACCCCTTCCTGGACGGCTCGGCGGCCGTGCTGGCGCGCTCGGTGGCGGAGACGGCCGCCTCCTTCGGACCGCGTGACGCGGGCGCGTACCGCAGGCTGGTCCAGCCGTTCCTGCCCAAGTGGGAGACGCTCGTCCGGGACTTCATGTCCCTGCCGCTGTCCGCACTGCCCCGCGACCCGGTCACCCTCGCCCGGTTCGGCCTGGTGGGGCTGCCGCCGTCCACATGGCTGATGCGCCGCTTCAAGGACGAGCGGGCCCAGGCGCTGTTCGCCGGGCTCGTCGCCCATGTCATCGCCCCGCTCGGCGGCCTCGCCACCGGCGCCGTCGGCCTGGTCTTCGCGCTGGCCGCGCACGCCGCCGGCTGGCCGGTCGCCCGGGGCGGCTCCCAGGCCATCTCCGACGCGCTCACCGCGTATCTGAAGGACCTCGGCGGCACCGTCCACACCGACTACGAGGTCAAGCGCCTCGACGACCTGCCGCCCGCCCGCGCGTACGTCTTCGACACCTCGCCCACCGCGCTGGCCAGGATCGCGGGCTTCGGCAACCACTACGCCTCGTACCGCTACGGCGCGAGCGTCTTCAAGCTGGACTACGCGCTGGACGGCCCCGTGCCCTGGACCGCCGAGGAGGCGCGCCGCGCCGGGACCGTCCAGGCCGGCGCGAGCAGGGCCGAGATCGGCGCGGCGCTCGACGCGGCCTCCCGGCAGGGCCGGGCGCCCGACGCGCCCTTCCTGATCACCGTGCAGCCCAGCCTGGTCGACCCCGGCCGGGCCCCCGAGGGCAAGCATGTCTTCTGGGCGTACGGCCATGTCCCGAACGGCTGGACGGGCGACCTGACGGACGCCGTCGAGCGTCAACTGGAGCGATTCGCCCCGGGGTTCCGCGACCGGGTGCTCGCCCGCGCCACCGCCGGCCCGCCCGAGCTGGCCGCGCACAACGCCAACTACGTGGGCGGCGACATCGCCTGCGGCGCCGCCTCCGGACTCCAACTGCTGCTCCGCCCCAAGCTCTCCCTCTTCCCGTACGGCACCCCGCACCCGGCCGTCTTCATCTGCTCCTCGGCGACCCCGCCGGGCCCCGGGGTGCACGGCATGTCCGGGCACAACGCGGCCAAGGCGGTGTGGCGCAGGCTGCGCCAGGAAGCCTGAGGTTCGAACCCTGAGGTTCATCGACGCGCAAGGCAACGTCACGGATCGACAAAGGTCTTCACACTTTCTCCATGTGAATGTTCAAGTGACGTGGGTAAGTTGCCGCCATGGAAGATCGGACAGCGGTACCGGGTTCCGGCTCGCGACCTGCCGTGGGCCTCGCCGACCTGGCACAACTCGTGCGGGCACCGGCCGCCTTGAGCGTCCCCGGCGATGTGCTCGCGGGTGCCGCCGCGGCCGGACACCCACTGGGCGCGCGGACGTTCGGCGTGATGGGTTCGTCCGTCTGCCTCTACTGGGCCGGCATGGCCCTCAACGACTACGCCGACGCCACGATCGACGCGGTCGAGCGCCCCGGGCGCCCCGTCCCGTCGGGCCGAGTGCCACGCCGAACCGCCCTCGCCGTCGCGGCTGCCCTGACCGCCGGGGGCCTCGCGCTCGCCGCCGTCTCCGGGGGCCGCCGCAGCCTTGTGGGAGCGCTTCCGCTGGCCGGTGCCGTCTGGGCGTACGACCTCAAGCTCAAGTCCACCCCGGCCGGTCCGGCCGCCATGGCCGCCGCCCGCGCCCTGGACGTCCTCGCCGGCGCGCTCGCCGCCGGGCCCGGGACGGGCGGCACGACCGGGACCGGGGCCGCCCTGCGGCGCGGCGCCGTCCCCGCCGCGCTGGTCGGCGCCCACACCTACACCCTGACCGCGCTCAGCCGCCACGAGATCTCCGGCGCCCCCGCCCGGCTGCCGGCCGCGACCCTCGCCGCCTCCACGACCACCGTCCTCGCCGCCGCGCTCCCGGCCGTCCGCACGGCCGCGACCGCCGGTGTCTCGCGTGCCACCGCCGCCCGCGCCGTCGTCGTCACCGCCGGGGCCCTCGTCTACCTCGGCAGCTACGGGACGGCCCAGGCCCGTGCCGTACGGGAGCCGTCCGGCGAGAACGTACGGCGGGCCGTCGGGGCCGGGATCCTCGGGCTGATGCCCCTGCAGGCGGCGCTGACCGCACGCGGCGGAGCCACGGCCGCCGCGGCGGCCCTCGGTGTCGTCCACCCTCTCGCGCGACGGCTGGCCCGGCGCATATCCCCCACCTGAACAGCACGGACCTCCGCGGGAGGAGAGCCGGAATGACCCCACACCTTCCCCATCTCCCACATCCCTCACGTCTGCCACATCTCCCACATCCCTGGCATCTCCTACGCCCCTGACATCTCCTGCATCCCTCAGGTTCGGCTACGGCACCAACGGCTTCACCAACCACCGGCTCGGCGACGTCCTCGCGGTCCTCGCCGACCTCGGCTACGACGGTGTCGCGCTCACCCTCGACCACGGCCACCTCGACCCGACCGCCGACGATCTGCCCCGGCGGGTGACCGCCGTCGCCCGGGACCTGGCCCGGCACGGGCTCGACGTGACGGTGGAGACCGGCGCGCCCTACCTCCTCGACCCCTGGGGCAAGCACCACCCGACCCTCATGACGGAAGGCGCCGAGCGCCGGATCGACCTGCTGCGGCGGGCCGTACGCATCGCCGCCGACCTGGGTTCGCCCACCGTCCACCTGTGCAGCGGCCCCGCGCCCGACGAAGGGCTGCCCGAACGCGACGCGTGGAAGCGGCTCGCGGCGGGCGTCGAGACCGTCCTGGAGACGGCGGGGAAGTACGGCGTCTCGCTGGCCTTCGAACCCGAGCCGTACATGTTCGTCGACACCGTGGAACGGTGCCTGGAACTCGCCGAGATGGTCGGCGGACACGAACTGTTCGGGATCACCCTCGACATCGGGCACGCGCACTGCGTGGAGGAGCGGACCGTGCTGGAATGCGTCCGCCTCGCCGCCCCGCGCCTGCTGAACGTGCAGATCGAGGACATGCGGAGGGGCGTCCACCAGCACCTCGAACTCGGCACCGGCGAGATCGACTTCCCGCCCGTACTCGCCGCCCTCCGGGACCTCGACCACCGCGGACTGGTCTCCGTGGAGATCCAGGGCGGCTCCCTCGACGCCCCCGAAGTGGCCCGTCGCTCACTGGACTTCCTCCGCGCGGCGACGGCCTGACCCCACCACGGCCCAGCACCTCCCCACCCCACCCCCCTCCACCCCACATGAGGTTGTTCCGTCATGGTCCCGATCGCGACACCGCTCCCCGATGCGGCCGAACCCACCGACTCCTCTGACTCCGCCGACTCCGCCGACTCCTCCGAAGCCGTCGACCCCCGAGGTCTGCTCGCCCGCCATCCGCTCGACCCGGCGGGCCGCGCCTGGCTCGACGAGGCCGTGGCCCGGATCGCCGAACGGCCCGCCGCCGTACGCGCCCTGTTCCCCGCCGCCCGAAGGCGCTGCGGCCGGGCGCGGCTGGACGGGCGGTGGACCGTGGACGAGGCGGCCCGCGCCGTCCTGCTCGGCGCGCTGCCGCTGGACGGGCAGCCGCTCGCCGACGAACTGGCGGGCCTCTTCCGCCACGGCGACCCGGCCGAACAGCGGGCCGTCCTGCGGGCGCTGCCGCTGCTCGCCGACGCGGAGGGGGGCGACACCTCCGAAGAACCCCTCGGCGACCTCGCCCTGCCCCTCGTCCGCGAGGCCCTGCGCGGCAACGACGGCAGCATCGTCGAGGCCGCCCTCGGACCGTACGGCGCCGCCAGGCTGCCGGACGCCGAGTACCGGCAGGCCGTGCTCAAGTGCGTCTTCCAGGAGATCCCGCTGGACCGGATCGCCGGGCTCGCCGCCCGCGCCGACGCCGAACTCGCCCGTATGCTCGCCGACTTCGCGCACGAGCGGGTCGCCGCCGGACGGGACGTACCGGCGGACATCTGGCCCGTCGTCCGCGCCTTCCCCGCCGCCGAACACCTCATCGGCGGACTCGGTGCCGAGACGGCCGCCGCCTCCCCCGACCGCCGTGAGGCCGCCGAGCGCGCCCTGACGGCCCTCCGGAGCGCGACCACCACCCCGGCCCCCTCTGCCTCCTCCGCCTAGCGTCCCCTTCCGCCCAGCCACCACCTCCCACAGCCACCCCCTCCCCACAGCCCCCACGGCCGCCGCCTCGCCCCTGCGGTCGGCGGCGTTCACCGGACCACCCGAGGAAAAAAGGCCCACTCGTGCGCATCTTCGATCCCCACATCCATATGACCTCCCGCACCACCGACGACTACGAGGCGATGCACGCGGCCGGGGTGCGCGCCGTCGTCGAGCCGGCGTTCTGGCTGGGCCAGCCCCGCTCCTCGCCCGAGAGCTTCTACGACTACTTCGACGCGCTGCTGGGCTGGGAGCCCTACCGGGCCGCCCAGTTCGGCATCCAGCACTTCTGCACGATCGCGCTCAACCCCAAGGAGGCCAACGACCCGCGCTGCCGGCCGGTGCTGGACGAGCTGCCGCGCTACCTCGCCAAGGACCGGGTGGTCGCCGTCGGCGAGATCGGCTACGACTCCATGACACCGGAGGAGGACGAGGCGCTCGCGCTCCAGCTCCAGTTGGCGATCGAGCACGAACTGCCCGCCCTGGTGCACACCCCGCACCGCGACAAGGCCACCGGCACCCGCCGCACCCTGGACGTCGTACGGGAGTCGGGCATCGCCCCCGAACTGGTCGTCCTCGACCACCTCAACGAACTGACCGTCGGCATGGTCCTCGACAGCGGCTGCTGGGCCGGGTTCTCCATCTACCCGAGGACCAAGATGAGCGAGGATCGCATGGTCACCATCCTCCGCTCGCACGGCACGGAACGCGTCCTCGTCAACTCGGCTGCCGACTGGGGCCGTTCGGACCCGCTCAAGACCCGGAGGACCGCCGACGCGATGCTCGCCGCCGGGTTCGACGACGACGCCGTGGACCGGGTGCTGTGGCGCAACCCCGTCGCCTTCTAAGGGCAGAGCGGACGGCTGGACCTCGACGAGCCCAAACCGGACGAGGAGTCGAGCTTCCAGGGCAACTCCATCCGGCGCGGCGGGGAATGAGGGAGGGCGGGCCATGCGCTTCCGGCACCCGGACGGCACCGCCGTCCACCTCGGCTACTGCAGCAACGTCCACCAGGCCGAGGACCTCGACGGCGTCCTCGCCCAACTCGCCACCCACGCCGAACCGGTCCGCGAGCGCCTAGGCGTCGACCGGCTGGGCATCGGCCTCTGGCTAGCCCGCGATGTCGTCCGTCAACTGGTGGCGGAACCGGGCGAGTTGCGGCGCCTGCGCGACGAACTCGCCGCGCGCGGCCTGGAGACCGTCACCCTCAACGCCTTCCCGTACGCCGGGTTCCACCGTGAGGTGGTCAAGAAGGACGTCTACCTCCCCGACTGGGCCGACGAGGCCCGGCTGAGCCACACCCTCGACTGCGCCCGGGTCCTCACCGCGCTCCTCCCGGACGACGCCGAACGCGGCAGCGTCTCCACCCTGCCGCTGGCCTGGCGCACCCCCTGGCCGGCGGACCGCGCCGACACCGCCCGCCGGGCCCTGGACCGGCTCACCGCCGGGCTCGCCGCGATCGAGTCGGAGACCGGCCGCCGTGTCCGGGTCGGCTTCGAACCGGAGCCGGGCTGTGTCGTGGAGACCACCGCCCAGGCCGTACGGGAGCTGCGCGGCCTTGACCCCGAGCGGCTCGGCGTCTGCCTCGACGCCTGCCATCTCGCCGTCCAGTTCGAGGAACCCGGCGCGGCCCTGCGCCGCCTCGCCGAGGCCGGGCTGCCGGTCGTCAAGCTCCAGGCGTCCTGCGCGATCGAGGCCACCGACCCGTCCGCCCCCGCCGCCCGCACCGCCCTGCGGCGCCTCGCGGAGCCACGGTTCCTGCATCAGACGCGTACGGCGGCGGTGCAAGAGGTGCAAGAGGCGCAGGAGGCGCAGGAGACACAAGCGGTGCAGGAGGTGTGGGAGGCGTCCGAGGTGCGGGGCGTCGATGATCTCCCGGACGCGCTGGACGGCGGGCTGCCCACCGACACCGGCCCCTGGCGCGTCCACTTCCACGCCCCGCTGCACGCCGACCCCGAACCGCCGCTGCGCACCACCGCCGACCAACTGAGCCGGGTGCTGGCAGGACTGCTCGGCGGGGCCTCGGCCGACTGCGACCACATCGAGGTCGAGACCTACACCTGGTCCGTCCTGCCCGAACCGCCCACCGACCTGCCCGGCGGCATCGCCGCCGAACTCGCCTGGGCCCGCGCCCGGTTGACCGGCCTCGGCCTCAAGGAGGAGCACCAATGAGCACCACCCCCGCGAACCGGCTCGTCGTCCTCGACATCGTCGGCCTCACCCCCAAACTGCTCCGCCACATGCCCGCCGTGGCCGCCCTCGGCGAACGCGGCTTCCGGGCCCGGCTCGACCCCGTGCTGCCCGCCGTCACCTGCACGGTCCAGTCCACGTTTCTCACCGGCGAACCGCCCGCCGGACACGGCGCGGTGGCCAACGGCTGGTACTTCCGGGACCTCGGCGAGGTGCTGCTGTGGCGCCAGCACAACGCGCTCGTCGGCGGCGAGAAGATCTGGGAGACCGCCCGCAGATCCGACCCCGGGTACAAGGTCGCCAACATCTGCTGGTGGTACGCCATGGGCGCGGACGTCGACCTCACCGTCACACCCCGCCCGGTCTACTACTCCGACGGCCGCAAGGAACCCGACTGCTACACCTGGCCACCGTCCCTGCACGACGAACTCACCGAGCGGCTGGGCCCGTTCCCCCTGTTCACCTACTGGGGCCCCAACGCCGGCATGCCCTCCACCCAGTGGATCCTCGGCGCCGCCCGCCAGGTCTTCGACGAGCACGACCCCGACCTCACCCTGGTCTACATCCCCCAACTCGACTACGAGCCCCAGCGATCCGGCCCCGACTCGCCCGCCACGACCCGGGCCGCCCGCCAACTCGACGACGCGCTGCGCCCGTTGATCGACCACTTCCTGGACGCGGGCGCCACGGTGGTCGCGCTCAGCGAGTACGGCATCACCCCCGTCTCCCGCCCCGTCGACATCAACCGGGCCCTGCGCCGCGCCGGACTGCTCGAAGTCCACACCCAGGACGGCATGGAGTACCTCGACCCCTGGACCTCCCGCGCCTTCGCCGTCGCCGACCACCAGATCGCCCACGTCTATGTACGGGACCCGGCCGACACGGCCGACGTCGCCAAGATCCTGGCCGAACTCGACGGCGTGGAACAGGTGTTGGACGCCGAAGGCAAGGCGGCCCAGGGCCTGGACCACGAACGCTCCGGCGAACTCGTCGCCGTCGCCGACCCCGACGCCTGGTTCACGTACTACTACTGGCTCGACGACGCGCACGCCCCCGACTTCGCCCGCCAGGTCGAGATCCACCGCAAGCCCGGCTACGACCCCGCCGAGCTGCTCTACGACGAGACCGTCCCCGCGGTGAAGCTCCGCGCGGTCGGCCAGGTCGCCCGCAAGAAACTGGGCCTCCGCTACCGCATCAGCACGGTCCCGCTGGACCCCGCAGGCGTCAGCGGCAGCCACGGCCGCCTCCCCGCCGACCCCGACGACGGACCCGTACTGCTCTGCTCCACCGGCGAGCCGCGCCGTGAGGCGTACGCCGCCACCGAGATCAAGTCGCTGCTGCTGCGCCTCGCGGGCCTGGGCGACGGCCCCGATCCACGGGGGTAGGGCCGCCGCCAGTGAGCTGACATGTGGGCGGGCCGGGCCGGTCCCATCGGCCGATATATGGGCGGGCCCACCGCCCCCGTCGGCTGATATAGAGGCGGGCATGACCACCATCACCCTCGTCCGGGGCGACATCACCCAGCAGTCCGTCGACGCCATCGTCAACGCCGCGAACTCCTCCCTCCTCGGCGGGGGAGGAGTGGACGGCGCGATCCACCGGCGCGGCGGCCCCGCCATCCTCGCCGACTGCCGCAAGCTCCGCGCCTCCCACTACGGCCGGGGCCTGCCGACCGGCCGGGCCGTCGCCACCACGGCGGGCGACCTGGACGCGCGCTGGGTCATCCACACGGTCGGACCCGTCTACAGCCAGAGCCTCGACCGCTCCGCCCTCCTCGTCTCCTGCTACCGCGAATCCCTGCGCGTCGCCGACGAGTTGGGCGCCCGCACGGTCGCCTTCCCGGCCGTCTCCGCCGGCGTCTACGGCTGGCCGATGAACGACGCCGCCCGTATCGCCGTGGAGACCGTGCGCACCACCGACACCTCGGTCGACGAGGTCAGATTCGTCCTCTTCGACGACGAGGCGTACGCGGCGTTCGCCGAACAGACCGGCTGACGTCGGCCGAGGTCCGGCGTGTCGGCCTCCCGCACTCTGACGGACGAACCGCCCGAGCGAGTCGAACGGAGTCGTCCGGCGCCGTCCGCCGGGAGAAACGCGCTGGTCAGAGTCGTGGGCGTCGTCGATGGGCGGGGCGGGGCCCGGGGCGGTGATCGGTTGCGGTGGGTCGTGGCGGGTTTCACGGTGAGCGCAAGGACTGCTGCTTCGAAAGGAACGTGCATGCGCGCCCTCGTCTCCCGTGCCCTTCTCCTGTCGCCCCTGGTCTGCGGGGCACTGGTCTTCGGTCCGGTCGGTAACGCCACCGCGGCCGTCGACGCGGGCCGCACCGCCTCGGACCGCGCCTCCCAGAGGACCGCCGCGGTCCCCGAACCCGATCTGGACGCCTTCTTCGACGCGTTGGACGTGGAGATCGACGCGCTCCTGGAGAAGGAGGAGGCCGAGGCGGACGCCATCGTCGACAAGGAGATCGCCGACGTGGAGGCGCTCCTCGCACAGATCGAACTCGACATGGACGAGCTGCTGGCGGACCTCGACGCCGAGACGGACGCGGCCACGGAAACGGCCACGGAAACGGTCACAGAGACGACCACGGAGACGGAGACGGTGACGGTGACGGAAGCCGTCGAGACCGACGCCGACCTGCTGCTCAACCAGCTGGACCTGCTCGACCGGATGGACGAGGACGACGTACTCGCCCCGCTGCTGGGCGAGTTGAGGGCCATCACCAAGCTGGACGCCGACAAGCTGGACACGGTCGAGGCGGCCCGGCACGTCGCCGCCCTGCGGACCGCCAACACCACCGTGCAGCAGCGGCTCCAGAAGCTGGAGGCGGCGGCCCCGGCCGGTACCGACCGCGCCGCCGCGGCGGCCGACCCGGTCGCGGATCTGCTGGCCGCGCTCCAGGCCGCGGTCGACGCGCTGCTCAAGGCGCTGACCTCGCTCGACCTGGGCGCCGTGCTGGGCGCGGTGACCGGTCTGCTCGCCCCGGTCCTCGGAGTCGTCACCGGCCTTCTGCAGCCGGTCCTCGGCCTGGTCACCGGCTTGGTCGGCGGTCTCCTCGGAGGCCTGCTGGGCGGCCTGCCGGCCGTGACGCTCCCCGCGCTTCCCGCGACGTGACCCCACCCCGGGCAGCCGCCTCGGTGCCTGCCCGGACGCCCGCCCGCGCACAGGCCCCGGCCCTCAGGCCGGGGCCTCGCCCGTTGCCCGGAAGCGGCACCTCACTCGACGTCCCCGTCCCCGTCCGGCGCGTCGCTGAGCCCCAGCCTCAAGTGCTCGACGTGGTAGACGGCCTGGTCCAGCAGTTCGGCGACATGGTGGTCGTGCAGCGCGTACACGACCGAACGGCCCCGCCGTTCGCCCACGACCAGGCCGAGGTTGCGCAGCAGGCGCAACTGGTGGGAGCAGGCGGACTGCTCCATCCCGACCTCGGCGGCCAACTCGGTCGCCGGGAGCGGGCCTTCGCGCAGCCGGGCCAGGATCAGCAGGCGGGACGGGGTGGAGAGGGCCTGGAGGGTGGTGGCCACCTTGGCGGCGTTGGCCGCGTCCAGACGCACCCGAGGGGTGGCGTCCCGCGCTGAGGTGACCGCTCCATGACCCATGGCGGGTATCCTACCTCTCACCCATGAAGGCATGAATGAGTCTTCATGTGTTCCAGTATTCCTGTACGGTGTGCCCGTGTCCGCCACCCTTGCCCCGTCACCGGCCCGTCGTCCGTCCGCGCCGACGGCCCCCCGCCGCCGCACCCGCGTCCTCGCCCTGCCTGAGGCCCGCTGGGCGCTGGTCTCGACCGTCGCGTTCCTGCTCGCCCTCCCGCTGGACCTGGCCGGAGCCTCCGCCTGGCTCCACGGCCCGCTCTACGCCGTCGCCTACGCGGCCGGCGGCTGGGAGCCCGCCCTCGAAGGGCTGCGGGCGCTGCGCGAGAAGAGCCTCGACGTCGATCTGCTGATGATCGTCGCGGCGCTGGGCGCGGCCTCGATCGGCCAGGTCCTCGACGGCGCCCTGCTCATCGTCATCTTCGCGACCTCCGGCGCCCTGGAGGCCCTGGCCACCGCCCGGACCGCGGACTCCGTACGGGGCCTCCTCGATCTGGCTCCCACCACGGCCACCCGGCTGCCGGCGGACGGCTCCGCCGAGGAGACCGTGCCGACCGGTGAACTCGCCGTCGGGGACGTGGTGCTGGTCCGCCCCGGCGAACGCATCGGCGCCGACGGCCGGGTCCTGGAGGGCGAGAGCGAGGCCGACCAGGCCACCATCACCGGCGAACCGCTGCCCGTCCCCAAGTCCCCCGGCGACGAGGTCTTCGCGGGCACCCTCAACGGCACCGGCGCGCTGCGTGTCCGCGTCGCCCGCGACCCCGCCGACTCCGTCATCGCCCGCATCGTGAGCCTCGTCGAGGAGGCCTCCCGCACCAAGGCGCCCACCCAGCTGTTCATCGAGAAGGTCGAACAGCGGTACGCCGTCGGTGTCGTCGTCGCCACCCTCGCCGTCTTCGGCGTCCCCCTGGCCTTCGGAGAGGACCTCACGGCCGCCCTCCTCCGCGCGATGACCTTCATGATCGTGGCCTCGCCCTGCGCGGTCGTCCTCGCCACCATGCCGCCGCTGCTCTCCGCCATCGCCAACGCCGGCCGCCATGGCGTCCTCGTGAAGTCCGCCGTCGCGATGGAGCGGCTGGGTGAGATCGACGTCGCCGCGCTCGACAAGACCGGCACGCTCACGGAGGGCATGCCCGAGGTCGTCGCCGTACGGCCGCCGCCGGGCTCCGGGCTGGACGAGGACGGCCTGCTGGCGCTGGCCGCGTCCGCCGAGCACCGAAGCGAACATCCGCTGGCCCGCGCGGTGGTGGCCGCCGCCGGGGCCCGGGGGCTGCGGGTCGCCGCCGCCGAGGCTTTCGTGGCCCTGCCCGGACGGGGGGTGCGGGCGACCGTCGAGGGGCGCGTGGTGACGGTGGGGCGGCCGGGGGAGCACGGGGAGAGTGCGAACGGCACGACCGTGCTCGTCGAGCGCGACGGGGCCGCCGTCGGGACGCTCACCCTGGCCGACCGGCTCCGCCACGACGCCCCCGCCGCCGTCTCCGCCCTCACCGCCGTGACCGGGGCGTCTCCGGTGCTGTTGACCGGGGACAACGCACGGGCCGCCGCCCAGGTGGCCTCGGACACCGGGATCGCCGACGTACGGGCCGGGCTGCTGCCGCAGGACAAGGTGGCGGCCGTACGGGAGCTTCAGGACGGGGGCGCGAAGGTGTTGTTCGTCGGGGACGGGGTCAATGACGCGCCCGCGCTCGCCGCCGCGCACTCCGGGGTGGCGATGGGGCGCGCCGGGTCCGATCTCGCGTTGGAGACGGCGGACGCGGTGGTGGTACGGGACGAGCTGGGGGCGATTCCGGCGGTGGTGCGGCTGTCGCGGGCGGCTCGGCGGCTGGTGGTGCAGAACCTGGTGATCGCGGGGGTGTGCATCGCCGTGCTGGTGGTGTGGGATCTGGTGGGGCATCTGCCGTTGCCCCTCGGGGTGGCCGGGCACGAGGGGTCGACCGTGGTGGTGGGGCTGAACGGGCTGCGGTTGTTGCGTGAGGGGGCGTGGCTTCGGGCCACGCGCGCGTGAGGGGGACGGGTTGTTCGTCGTAGGGCGGCCGCGGGTGTGTTGTGGCTGGTCGCGCAGTTCCCCGCGCCCCTGAAGAACGAGGGGCGGCCGGCGGTCGCAGGTCGCCCCACGCTGATGTCGGATTTCCGCCAGCCCCGTCCCTTCCCGTCCCCGATGCTTGAGACATGCGGAACGGGATGTACAGGGACACGGAGCGGTGTGTGCGGGCCGTGCGGTCGAAGGACGCGCGGTTCGACGGGTGGTTCTTCACAGCCGTGGTGACCACCCGGATCTACTGCCGGCCCAGTTGCCCGGTGGTGCCGCCGAAGGCGGAGAACATGACGTTCCACCCGAGCGCGGCGGCCTGTCAGCAGGCCGGGTTCCGGGCGTGCAAGCGGTGCCGGCCGGACACCAGCCCCGGGTCGCCCGAGTGGGACCAGCGGGCCGACCTCGTGGCGCGGGCGATGCGGCTCATGGGGGACGGCGTGGTGGACCGCGAGGGCGTGCCGGGTCTGGCGCGGCGGCTCGGCTACAGCACCCGGCAGATCGAACGGCAGCTGCTCGCCGAACTGGGCGCCGGACCGCTGGCCCTCGCCCGAGCCCAACGGGCGCAGACCGCACGGCTGTTGATCGAGACGACCGCGCTGCCGATGGCGGAGATCGCGTTCGCCGCCGGGTTCGCGTCGATCCGGACGTTCAACGACACCGTGCGGGAGGTCTTCGCACTGTCGCCCAGCGAACTGCGCGAGCGGGCCACACGATCCGCCCGGCAGCGCTCCGACTCCCCTGGCGCGTCAGGGGTGTTGAGCCTGCGGCTGCCGTTCCGGGCCCCGCTCAACCCCGACAACCTCTTCGGCCACCTCGCCGCGACGGCCGTACCCGGAGTGGAAGAGTGGCGCGACGGCGCGTACCGGCGCACGCTCCGGCTGCCGTACGGTCACGGCATCGTGGGCCTCACACCGGAGCCCGACCACATCGGCTGCCGGCTCACCCTCGGCGATCTGCGGGACCTGCCCGTCGCCATCAGCCGCTGCCGCCGCATGCTCGACCTGGACGCCGACCCGGTCGCCGTGGACGAGCAGCTGCGCACCGACCCCGTGCTGGCGCCGCTGGTGGACAGGGCGCCGGGGCGCCGGGTGCCGCGTACCGTCGACGAGGCCGAGTTCGCCGTACGGGCGGTGCTGGGCCAGCAGGTGTCCACGGCCGCCGCGCGGACGCACGCGGCCCGGCTGGTCCTCGCGCACGGCGAACCCGTCGACGACCCCGAGGGCGGCCTCACCCACCTCTTCCCCACCCCGGAGGCGCTGGCGGCCGTCGACCCCGAGACCCTGGCGATGCCCCGCACCCGCCGGACCACCTTCACCACACTCGTACGACAACTCGCCGCCGAGGAAATCCACTTGGGCGTCGACAGCGACTGGGCGGAGACTCGCGCCCGGCTTCTCGCCCTCCCCGGGTTCGGCCCCTGGACCGTGGACGTCATCGCCATGCGCGCCCTCGGCGACCCCGACGCCTTCCTCCCCACCGACCTCGGAATCCGGCGCACGGCACGGGAGTTGGGCCTGCCGTCCACCCCGGCCGCGCTCACGGCCCGCGCGGCGGCCTGGCGGCCGTGGCGGGCGTACGCCGTCCAGTATCTGTGGGCGACCGACAGCCACCCCATCAACTTCCTTCCCGTGTAAGCCCGTTCTCCGAGGAACCGCCATGAAGCAGCAGAAGCGGCACACCGTCGTCGACAGCCCCTACGGCCCCCTCACCCTCGTCGCCGACGACGGTGTCCTGTGCGGGCTCTACATGACCGAACAGCGCCACCGCCCACCGGAGGAGAGCTTCGGCCCACGCGACGACACGCTCTTCACCGAGACGGAGGAGCAGCTTGAGGCCTATTTCGCCGCCGAGTCGAAGGAGTTCACCGTCGAACTCCGGCTGCGTGGAACCCCGTTCCAGCGCTCGGTCTGGGAACAGCTGGTGCGCATCCCCTACGGCGAGACCCGTTCGTACGGTGACCTCGCGGACGCGCTCGGCAATCCCAAGGCGTCCCGCGCGGTCGGTCTGGCCAACGGCAAGAACCCCGTCGGCATCATCGTCCCCTGTCACCGCGTGGTCGGCTCCGACGGCAGCCTCACCGGCTACGGAGGCGGCACGGAACGCAAGCGGCGCCTGCTCGACTTCGAACGCGGCGCACAGGGGACGGCTCTCTTCTGAGCCACGCGCCCCCGGCCCGTCAGGCGCCCCCGGCCCGTCAGGCGTCCGCGGCGGCGGCGATCCCCCGCAGCATCTCCGGCAGCGCCGTCCCGATCGGCTCCCGTACGACCTCGTCCGCCCGGTCGTCGTAGGGGGTCGGCTCGGCGTTGACGATGATCAGCCGGGCGCCGTGGTCGGCGGCCACCCCGGCGAGCCCGGCGGCGGGCTGGACCTGGAGGCTGGAGCCGACGGCGATGAAGACCTGGCAGGCCTTGGTGATCGCGACGGCCTCGCCGAGGACCACCGGGTCGAGACGCTCGCCGAACATGACGGTGGCGGACTTCAGCACACCGCCGCACTTCAGACAGCGCGGGTCGTCCTCGCCGGCCTCGACCCGGGCGAGGGCGTCCTGCATCGGCCCCCGGGCACGGCACTTCACGCACACCACGGAGCGTGCGCTGCCGTGGAGTTCGAGGACCTTGCGGGCCGGCATCCCGGCGAGCTGGTGCAGCCCGTCCACGTTCTGCGTGATCACCCGCACCGGCACCCCGGACCGCTCCAGCTCGGCCACCGCGAGGTGCGCGACGTTCGGCTCCGCCTTCAGCGTCCGGTTCCGCCGCCGCATCTGCCACGAACGCCGGCGGATCTCCGGATCACCCATGTAGTACTCGTACGTCACCAGCTTCTCGGCCTCCGGATCCCGCCGCCACAACCCGTTCGGGCCTCGGTAGTCGGGGATGCCGGAGTCGGTGGAGATGCCCGCTCCGCTGAGGAGGGCGACCAGCGGCTTGTCCATGGGGTGAGGGTAGGTCGGCCGTCCGGCCGGGGCGAGTGGATATCGAGGGCCCCGGCCGCGCGGTGCGGTCAGGAGACCGGCAGGCCGTAGGTGCGGTCGTAGTGCTGGGCGACCAGGACGCCGCTGCGGTCGCAGGCGAGCTGCCAGTCGTTGACGCCGGTCTCCACGCCGTCGGTGAAGTTCCACAGGAGGGTGCCCTTGGCGGCGTCGATCGCGTAGATGCCGTTCTTGTTCTGGTAGGCGGGGACGTAGACGCCGTCGGGACCGGCGGTGACCGGCTGGTCGATGTTGAGGCGGGGGGTGGGACAGAACCAACGGCGGGCGCCGGTACCGGCGTTGAAGGCGTACACGCCGGCCGGGTCGGTGCCGGTGACGTAGAGCGTGTTGCCGTAGCCGCCGAGGGAGGCGAACATGCCGCGCTCGGGCTTCGCCCGCCAGCGGAGTCTGCCGGTGGTGAGGTTCAGGGCCTCCAGCTCCGGGCCGATCGAGTACACCGTGCGGTCGAGGACGATCAGGCCGGGCCGGAGGTCGTAGCCGACGGGATGCCGCCACAGGACGCCGGAGCTCTCGGTGCTCCGGGCGGTGATGTTGCGCAGGCCGTCGGCGTAGACGAAGAACCCGGGGAGGGTGACCGGTGTCAGACGGGCACCGACGTCCTCGGGGTCGATGGGGATGACCTGGGCGCGGCGGGCCACGAGGTCGACACTGAACACCGCGTCCGTGGACGTCGCCACGCCCTGTTTGCCGGACTCGCGCTGGAGCCGCACCCCGATGACGGAGATGACCCGGTCGGCGGTGGCGCCGAGCAGCGTGTCGAACCGGAAATTCGGCCCGAAGTCGATGGTGAAACGTTCCGTGCCGTCGGCCGGGTCGACCCCGATCACCGTCGAACCCTCGCCGAGCGCGATCGCGGCGTCGAAGGCCAGCACGGCGGGGGTGGGCGACTGGCTGATGCCCTGGTAGACCCACTTGGGCCGGGTGCCGTCCTTGAGGTCGAGGCAGAGCATGTCACCCGGGCGGGTCTTCAGCAGGGCCGTGCCCTCGTTGAAGACGGCGGGCACCTGGAGCAGCGGGGCGCCGCGGTAGGTCCACAGCGGTTCCGGGGGCGGCCCGGCGGGTTCCGTGGACCGGGCGGCCGGATCCTCGCGCCCGCCGAGCACCAGGGCGGCGCCGATGGCCGCCGTGGCGGTGCCGGCCACCGCCGTGAGGACCGTACGCCGTGACGGACCCGACCGCCGTGCGGCGCGGCGACGCCCGGCGGAGGCCGGTCCGGAGCGGTACGGCTTCGGCTCCTCGGGGGCGGAATAGGGCTCCGCAGGGGAATGCGCCCCGGATACCCGCGGCTCGCCGCCGACCGCGCCGACCGCGCCGACCGCGCCGACCGCGCCGACCGCGCCGACCGGTGGGACCTCGGCCTGACGTGCCCGGTACACCGGGTACCCCGAGCCGTCGTACGGGCGGTCCGGCACGCCCGCCGACGGGGTGGCCGCGACCCCGTATGCCCCGTCCCGCTGGAAGTCGTACGCGGCCCGGTCCTGGGGCTGGGCCGTCCGGTCCGTGTCGCGGTCCTGGGGGGACGGGCCCCGGCCGTACGGGTCCGGCGCGGGGCCGGGACCGGCGGAGGGGAACGCGACCTCGGTGTACGGCGTGGTGTCCAGGGTCTTCACCGCCGCCGCGCGCAGGGCGATCGAGGAGGTCACCGACGAGGGCAGCCAGCCTTCGGCCGTCATCTGCTCCACCCCGCCGGGCGCGCAGGCCGCTGCCAGCTTGTCCGGGGTGATCCGCAGCCGGGGGTCCTTGGTGAGACAGAGGCTGATGATCTTGTCGAGCGGCTCGGGCACCCCCGTCAGATCGGGAGCGTTGTGCACGACCTGGTAGAGGAGCGTGGCCGCCGCGGTGCCGCTGAACGGCGCGTGTCCGGCGGCGGCGAAGGTGAGCACCGAGCCCAGGGAGAAGACGTCCCCCTCGGGGCCCAGCGGCTCGCCCGTGGCCTGCTCGGGGCACATGTACTCGAAGGAGCCGAAGAGCGCGCCGGACCGGGTGAGGTCGTAGCCGTCGCTCGCCCGGACGATGCCGAAGTCGATGACGCGCGGCCCGTCGGCGGCGAGCAGCACGTTGGACGGCTTGAGGTCGCGGTGCACCAGACCGGCGGCCTGCACCGAGATCAGCGCCTCGGCGATGCCGGCGCCCAGCACGAGCACCGACTCCACCGGCAGCGGGCCGTGCGCGGCGACGGCCTCGGCCAGGGTGGGACCGGCGATGTAGTCCGTGGCCAGCCACGGAATGGGGCCATCGGGGTCGGCGTCCACCACGGGCGCGGTGTATCTGCCGCCGACCGCTCCGGCGGCCTCCACCTCCCGGCGGAAGCGGATACGGAAGTTCTTGTCCCCCATCAGCTCGGGACGGATGGCCTTGACCGCGACGGTCCGCCCCTCCGGGGAGCGCGCCAGATAGACCCGCCCCATCCCTCCTGCGCCGAGCCGTGCCACGAGACGGTAGGGACCTAGCTCCTCGGGATCGTCTGAGCCCAGTGGTTCCATGACCTCAGCTGCCTGTTCGGTGAGGACGGGCGAAAACGGCCCGCGGGTGGGGGGAGACCGACTGCTCCGGGCGACTCCCGGTGACCGCTCCCCCAGAGGCTCCGGATCTCCCGGAGCCACGGCCCGCGCACGGGCCGCCGGTCATGGGTGTCCCGAGTGCTGCCCCGGTCGCCGAGCGAGGCAACGGGGCGCGATCGCTCGGGCGGGGTTGGTGTCAGCCTAGATGCTGGGGTGACAAACGGGCAGCGTTTTCAGCCAGCGCTTTAAACTTCTATTAGGTGAAGGGTTCATCCTTCTCACGTTCTGTACAAGGGGAGTTGACGCGATGTCAGGTGACTCCTGTAAGCGGCGGGAGAGTCGAACGGCACCACCGTGGCTCATCTTCGACGGTTCAGCCCACCCGGACGCCGTTCTCCAGCTCGACCGTACCCGTGCCGTCCGCCAGGGCGTCGAGGGCGGCGAGCACCCGCAGGCCCAGCTCCCCCAACAGGTGGTCGGTGAGTTCGGCGCGCGGCACGAGCCGCCACGACAGCAGCTCCTCCTCCTGCAACCGGATCCGCCTCAGGTCCTCCTCGCCGAGCACTCCGCCGTCGTACACGTACGCCACCAGCGGCTGCCGTCCCGGCCACCGCACCCAGTCCACGGCGAGCAGCCGCCCGAGCACGACGTCCAGCCCGATCTCCTCCAGCGTCTCGCGGCGCGCGCCCTGTCTCGGGGTCTCCCCGTCGTCCGACTCGATCGTGCCGCCCGGGAGCGCCCATCCCTCGCGGTAGTTGGGCTCGACGAGCAGGACCCGCCCCTCGGCGTCCCGGAAGAGCGCGGCGGCGCCGGCGAGGACACGGGGCAGGCTCGCGAGGTACGCGGCGAAGTCCGAAGTGGTCATCCAGGAAGCGTAGACGGCTCTCGAAGGGCGTGAAATCGGCGCTCGGGGAGCGGACGGACCGGCGCTCAGTGGGCGGAGGTCTCCGCCAACCGCACCGTGCGCTCCGCGAGTTCGCTGACACGCACCCCGTCGAAACCGAACACGGCGCTGCGCACGGTGTCCTCCAACGGGTCCTTCCAGTGGGCCGGGATCACGGCCGCCCCGCACAGCACGCCCGCCACCGACCCGGCGGTGGCCCCGTTTGAATCGGTGTCCAGACCGCCGCGGACGGTCAGCGTGATCGTCTCGGTGAAGTCGCCCTCGCCGTACAGCAGCCCGGCGGTCAGCACCGCCGCGTTCGGCACGACATGGATCCAGCCCGCCCCGGCGGTCTCCTCGCCCACCGTGTCGAGCGTGTCCTCCCAGCCCAGCCCGGCGTCGTACAGCGCCACGACCCGCCGCACGGTCCGGGCGAGCCGGCTGCTCGCCGGGATCACCGCCAGCGCCTCCTCCACGGCCGCCCGCGCCCCCGGTGCCGTGAACGCCGCCGCGACCAGCGCCGCCGCCCACATCGCGCCGTACACCCCGTTGCCGGTGTGCGACAGCACCGCGTCGCGCCGGGCCAGCGACGCCGCGCGCACGGGCAGGCCGGGGGAGGTCCAGCCGAAGACATCGGCGCGGATCAGGGCGCCGATCCACTCCTGGTACGGGTTCTCGTAGGTGGCGGTCAGCGGTGGCTTCAGCCCCCGGGCGAGATTGCGATAGGCCGCCCGCTCCGCCGTGAACGTCTGCAGATACGGCAGCCGCAGCAGCCACAGGTCGCCGACCTGCTCGGTGCTGAAGCCGAAGCCGTGCGTCTCCAGGAGATGGAGGCCGAGGATCGCGTAGTCGATGTCGTCGTCACGGCAGCTGCCGTGGATCCGGCCGCGCACACAGCCGCGCCACTCCGGCCGCAGCGCGCGCCGGTCGCTCTCGGTGGCCGGTTCCGGGAGGTAGTCGGTGAGCGGCAGGGCCCCGGCCTGCCGCAGATACCGGTGGATGCGCTCCCGCGTCCACACCTCCCCCTGCTCGACGGGTTTCCCGAGCATGTTCCCCGCGATCCGGCCCAGCCAGCCCCCGAGGACACGGTCGGCGAGTACGGCGCCCACGGGGGGCGTGCGGGGCGCGGCGGTGGTGGGCGTCATGGTCGAGGTGTACCCGCTTCCGGGCCCGTCGCCCCGTACGACGCCGGTGCGCACGGTGTTCGGTGAGCGGGAGGGTGCATGACGTACCCGGGCCGGGGCGGCTAGGGTCGCAGCGGCGCGACTGCCTTGACGTGCGCAAGGCCCGATGAGCGAGGGGAACGCAAGGTGGCGAACGCCGCAGTGGACGGGACCGGCAAGTACATCGACACGGATACGGCCACGGACACGGCAATACCGCGGGTGCTGATCGCCGCGGACAAGTTCAAGGGCACGCTGACGGCCGTCCAGGTCGCCGAGCGGGTCACGGCCGGGCTGCGCCGGGTACTGCCCGACCTGGCGGTCGAGGCACTGCCGGTCGCCGACGGCGGCGACGGCACGGTGGCCGCGGCGGTCGCGGCCGGTTTCGAACGCCGCGAGGCACGCGTCGCCGGGCCGCTCGGTGAGCCCGTCACCGCCGCGTACGCGCTGCGCGGGGACACGGCCGTCGTCGAGATGGCCGAGGCCAGCGGATTGCAGCGGCTCCCCGAGGGGGTGCTCGCCCCGCTCACCGCCTCCACGTACGGCTCCGGGGAACTGCTGCGCGCCGCGCTCGACGCGGGCGCCCGCGTGATCGTGTTCGGGGTCGGCGGCAGCGCCACGACGGACGGCGGCGCGGGCATGCTCGTCGCGCTCGGGGCGCGCTTCCTGGACGCGGCGGGGGAGCCCGTCGGTCCCGGGGGCGGCGGCCTGCGCGCCCTGGCCACGGCGGACCTGTCCGGCCTCGACGAGAGGCTCGCGTCGATCGACCTCGTCCTCGCGAGCGACGTCGACAACCCGCTGACGGGGCCGAAGGGCGCGCCCGCCGTGTACGGGCCGCAGAAGGGCGCGAGCGGCGAGGACGTGGCCGTGCTGGACGCGGCGCTGGGGCACTTCGCGGCGGTCCTGGAGAAGACGCTCGGGGAGCGGGCGGCCGGGCACGCGCTCGCGCCGGGGGCGGGGGCGGCCGGTGGGATCGGGTACGGCGCGCTCGTCCTCGGTGCGCGGTTCCGGCCCGGGATCGAGGTCATGCTCGACGTCCTCGGGTTCGCGGGGGCGCTGGAGAAGGCGACGCTGGTGATCACGGGGGAGGGGTCGCTGGACGAGCAGACCCTTCACGGGAAGGCTCCCGCCGGGGTCGCCGCGGCGGCGCGGGCCGCGGGCAAGGAGGTCGTGGCGGTGTGCGGG
This sequence comes from Streptomyces phaeolivaceus, assembly GCF_009184865.1. NCBI lineage: Bacteria > Bacillati > Actinomycetota > Actinomycetes > Kitasatosporales > Streptomycetaceae > Streptomyces > Streptomyces phaeolivaceus. The sequence goes on from NZ_CP045096.1 coordinate 8,635,153, forward strand.
CGGTTGGCGTTGGCGCCGGAGGCGTTGGGGCGGGCGGGGATTCGGCGGGCCTATCCACTGACCGATGTCGAGCCCGATGTCTCGCGGTGCGTCGCCGACCCCGGACCGATCCTCGAGGCGGTGGCGGAGCGGATCGGGCGCGACTTCCTGATCTAGATCCGTTGCCGGGCGCGGGCCCGCGCCCCTGCGGGCCGAAAAAAGCAGGGCGCAGCCCGCTTTTTTCAGGGGCGCGGGGAACTGCGCGACCAGCCCCCACGCACCCGCGGCCGAAACAGAAACACGAAGGGCCCCGAACCCATAGGTCCGGGGCCCTCCGAGCGGAGCGTTACGGCAGCTGCGCCGCGCGTGACTCGCGCCGGTTGTCGCGGAAGTTGTTCACCCGGCGGGCCGTGGCGAACAGGGGGATCACCGCGCCCATGACGAGCTGCAGGGCGCAGCCGGTCTGGAGGAGGAGCTGACCGCCGGGGGCGTCGAAGGCCCAGGCCATCAGCAGGCCCATCGACAGGACGATCCAGGAGAGCATCGCGCCCGCGAGCGGACCGCGCGGCTTCGGGTACTCGACCCGGCTCACCATCAGCCAGGCCGTGCCGATGATCGCCAGGAGCGTCGCCACGAAGGGCAGCTCCAGCAGGACGATCGAGACGACGGTCAGCGCGCCGAACGGCGACGGCATGCCCTGGAAGGTGCCGTCCTTCACCGTCACGCAGGAGAATCTGGCGAGCCTCAGCACCACGGCCAGCAGCACCACGATCGCGCCCACCGCCGCCACCCGCTGGTGCGCGTCGTCCGCGACCATGCCGTAGACGAGGACGAAGTACGCCGGCGCCAGGCCGAAGCTGATCAGGTCGGAGAGGTTGTCCAGCTCCGCGCCCATCGGCGAGGAGCGGAGCTTGCGCGCCACCAGCCCGTCGAACAGGTCGAAGATCGCCGCGCACAGCATCAGGATCACGGCCGTGGCCGCGCTGTGCCGGGCCATGCCCGACTCCTGGCTGCCGGTGAGGTGCGGGATCAGAATGCCCGTGGTGGTGAAGTACACGGCCATGAAGCCGCACGTGGCGTTGCCGAGGGTGAGGGTGTCCGCTATCGACAGCCGGAGCGACAGCGGCATCTCCTCCGCGTCGTCCTCCACCTCGTCGACTTCGGGCACCCAGCCCGTCGCGGCCGTCTGGCCGGGTTGGGTCTCCGGATCAATCACGGTCAATGCGAGTCACCCCAGCCACGGTCTTCTGACCCACCTCGACGTCGATCTCCACACCCTCGGGCAGGTAGATGTCGACGCGCGAGCCGAAGCGGATCAGCCCGATCCGGTCACCCTGCTCGACCTTGGTGCCCTCGGGGATGTACGGGACGATACGGCGAGCCACGGCGCCGGCGATCTGGATCATCTCGATGTCACCGAGTTCGGTGTCGAAGTGCCAGACGACGCGCTCGTTGTTCTCGCTCTCCTTGTTGAACGCCGGTACGAACCCACCCGGGATGTGCTCCACGGACGTCACCGTGCCGGAGAGCGGCGCGCGGTTGACGTGGACGTTGAGCGGGCTCATGAAGATCGCGACGCGGGTGCGGCCGTCCTTCCACGGCATGATGCTCTGCACCACTCCGTCGGCGGGCGAGATGACCCGGCCCTGGGCGATCTCACGCTCGGGGTCGCGGAAGAACCACAGCATGCCCGCCGCCAGCGCGGTGGCGGGTACGGCCACGGCGCGCGCGGCGCCGGAGCGGCGCGCGCGGGCGAGGCTGAGTGCTGCGGTGGCGACGGTCGGGAGAAGCCACGGCGATGCTCCGCGCGCGAGCCGTACGCCGGCCAGGCTGTCGCGTGGTGCAGAGGTTTGGCTGTGGGGCATGGATGACCTTCGTAGCGGATGATGCCGCGCGGTGACTGGGGACGGCGGCTTTCCGGGGATCGTACCGGTCGCGGACCGCAACTGGGCAAGCCAGGAAGCCGAGTCGACGGCCGAAGAGTGCTGACGGGGTGTGATCTTCTTCTCGAAGAAAACACCCCGAACCGGACAACCGGCCCTGGGCCGACCCTGTGCTAGCCCTGGAATCGATACTCTTCGAGCAGTCGACGACCGATGATCATTTTCTGGATTTCGGCGGTACCCTCACCGATGAGCAGCATCGGCGCCTCACGGTAGAGACGCTCGATCTCGTACTCCTTGGAGAAGCCGTAACCGCCGTGGATCCGGAAAGCGTCCTCGACGACTTCTTTGCAGTATTCGGAGGCGAGGTACTTCGCCATCCCCGCTTCGAGGTCGTTTCGTTGGCCCGAGTCCTTTTTGCGTGCCGCGTTCACCATCATCGCATGCGCGGCCTCGACCTTGGTAGCCATCTCGGCCAGCTTGAACTGGATCGCCTGGTGCTGGGCGATCTGCTTGCCGAAAGTGTGGCGCTGCTGGGCGTACCGGACACCGAGTTCGAAAGCACGCTGAGCGACTCCGCAGCCACGTGCGGCCACATTGACCCGGCCGACCTCGACGCCGTCCATCATTTGGTAAAACCCTCGGCCGGTGGTGCCGCCGAGTACGCGATTGGCCGGAATGCGCAGTCCGTCCATGATGAGCTCGGTGGTGTCGACACCCTTGTAGCCCATCTTGTCGATCTTCCCGGGAATGGTGAGGCCGGGGCGGACCTCTCCGAAACCGGGCTCCTTCTCGACCAGGAAGGTCGTCATCGACTTGTGGGGGGCGGTGCCCTCCGGGTGTCCTTCGTCACTTCGGACGAGTACGGCGACGAGTGTTGACGTTCCGCCGTTCGTCAGCCACATCTTCTGACCGTTCAGGACGTACTCCCCCCCACTCTCGGCTGCGCTCGAGCGGGAGGTGCCCCCATCGTCCTTGACCGCCTTCGATGTGATCGCCGACACATCGGAACCGAGCGCCGGCTCCGACATCGAGAAGGCGCCCCGGACCTCACCGAGCGCCATCCTCGGCAGGAAGTGGTCCTTCTGCTCCTGCGTGCCGTGCTGCTTGAGCATGTACGCCACGATGAAGTGCGTGTTGATGATCCCGGACACGGACATCCAGCCCCGGGCGATCTCCTCCACGCACAGCGCGTACGTGAGCAGGGACTCGCCCAGACCGCCGTACTCCTCGGGGATCATCAGCCCGAACAGGCCCAGTTCCTTGAGGCCGTCGACGATCTGCTGCGGGTACTCGTCCCGGTGCTCCAGTTCGGTCGCGACCGGGATGATCTCCTTGTCCACGAAGTCGCGGACGGTGGACAGGATCTCCTGCTGGATGTCCGTCAGACCGGCGGTCTGGGCGAGTCGTGCCATGGCTACTTCTCCTGCTGCTTCAGCTCGGGGCGGCCCGGCTGCTCGCCGCCGCGCTCCTTGATGTAGGTCTCGGTCGGCACCATGACCTTGCGGCGGAACACGCAGACCAGCGTGCCGTCCTGCTTGTAGCCCTTGGTCTCGACATGGACGATGCCGCGGTCGTTCTTCGACTTCGACGGCCACTTGTCGAGCACGGTCGTCTCGCCGTAGATCGTGTCGCCGTGGAAGGTCGGCGCCACATGCTTCAGCGACTCGATCTCCAGATTGGCGATCGCCTTGCCGGAGACGTCCGGCACGGACATGCCCAGCAGCAGCGAGTAGATGTAGTTCCCGACCACCACGTTCTTGCCGAAGTCGGTCGTCTTCTCGGCGTAGTTGCTGTCCATGTGCAGCGGGTGGTGGTTCATCGTGAGGAGACAGAAGAGGTGGTCGTCGTACTCGGTGACCGTCTTCCCGGGCCAGTGCTTGTACACCGCCCCGACCTCGAACTCCTCGTAGGTGCGTCCGAATTGCATCGCGCTCAGGCTCCTCAGTTCTCGGGGATCTCGAACTTGGACGTCCGGGTCATCCCCGCCGCCCGCCCCTTGCCCGAGATGACCAGGGCCATCTTGCGGCTGGCCTCGTCGATCATCTCGTCGCCGAGCATCGCCGAGCCCTTCTTGCCGCCGGCCTCGGACGTGTAGTAGTCGTACGCGTCCAGGATCAGTTCGGCGTGGTCGAAGTCCTCCTGCGAGGGCGAGAAGATCTCGTTGGACGCCTCGACCTGGCCCGGGTGCAGCACCCACTTGCCGTCGAAACCGAGCGCGGCGGCGCGGCCCGCGACCTCGCGGTAGCCCTCGACGTTGCGGATCTGGAGGTAGGGGCCGTCGATCGCCTGGAGGTCGTTGGCGCGGGCGGCCATCAGGATCTTCATCAGGATGTAGTGGTAGGCGTCCGCCGGGTAACCGGGCGGCTGCTCGCCCACGACCAGCGACTTCATGTTGATGGACGCCATGAAGTCGGCCGGGCCGAAGATGATCGTCTCGACGCGCTGGGAGGCCGTCGCGATCTCGTTGACGTTGTTCAGGCCCTGCGCGTTCTCGATCTGCGCCTCGATGCCGATCTTCCCGACCTCGAAGCCCATCGTCTTCTCGATCTGGGTGAGGAGAAGATCGAGGGCGACGATCTGCTGGGCGGTCTGCACCTTCGGCAGCATGATGCAGTCGAGGTTCTGGCCGGCCCCCTCGACGACGGTCACGACATCGCGGTACGTCCACTCCGTCGTCCAGTCGTTGACCCGCACGACCCGCGTCTTGCCGGTCCAGTCGCCCTCGTTGAGGAACTTGACGATGGTGTGCCGCGCCTCCGGCTTGGCCAGCGGGGCGCAGGCGTCCTCCAGGTCGAGAAAGACCTGGTCCGCCGGGAGGCCCTGCGCCTTCTCCAGGAAGCGGGGGTTGCTTCCGGGGACCGCGAGACACGAGCGGCGCGGACGCAGACGGTTGAAAGGGTGTGCGGCGGAGCCGCCCGTTGGAAGGGTGGTGGCGGGCGACGGGTGGGCGGTCATGCGGGGACCTCCAGGGGGTCGAGCTTGTTGGCCTTGCGGATCTCGTCGACGATACGGCCGATGATCCCGGTGATGTCGAAGTCCTTCGGGGTGAACACGGCGGCCACTCCGGCGGCCCTGAGCTGCGCGGCGTCCGCGTGCGGGATGATCCCCCCGGCGATCACCGGGATGTCGTGGGCGCCCGCCTCCCGCAGCCGGTCCAGCACGTCCGGGACCAGCTGGGCGTGCGAGCCGGAGAGGATGGACAGCCCGACCGCGTGCACGTCCTCGGCGAGGGCCGCGTCCACGATCTGCTCCGGGGTGAGCCGGATGCCCTGGTAGACCACCTCGAAGCCCGCGTCCCGGGCCCGCACGGCGATCTGCTCGGCGCCGTTGGAGTGCCCGTCGAGGCCCGGCTTGCCGACCAGGAAGCGGAGCTTGCCGACGTTCATGTCCTTCGCCGTCAGCTCCACCTTGCGGCGCACCTCCGACATGGCCGAGCCCTCCTCGGCGGAGACGGCGACCGGCGCCGACGAGACCCCGGTCGGCGCCCGGAACTCGCCGAACACCTCACGGAGGGCCCCGGCCCACTCGCCGGTCGTGACCCCGGCTCGCGCGCACTCCAGGGTGGCCTCCATGAGGTTGTCCGTGCCCTTCGCGGCCTCCTTCAGCCGCTCCAGCGCCTTGCACGGGCGCGGGTGGTTGAAGGGCGGCTGGTAGCGCGTGTCGCGCCAGTTCCGGAGGGCCTTGACCACCCGTGCCTCGACGGCCGGGTCGACCGTCTGGATGGCCGCGTCCAGGTCGGCGGTGAGCGGGTTCGGCTCGGTGGACTCGAAGACGTTGACGCCGACGATCTTCTCCTGGCCGGACTCGATCCGGGCCCGGCGCTCGGCGTGCGAGGAGACCAGCTGGGACTTGAGGTACCCGGACTCGACGGCGGCCATCGCGCCGCCCATCTCCTGGATCCGCTCGATCTCGGTGAAGGACTCCTCGACCAGTTGGGCCACCTTCGCCTCGATGACGTGCGAGCCCTCGAAGATGTCCTCGTACTCCAGCAGATCGCTCTCGTGCGCCAGCACCTGCTGGATCCGCAGCGACCACTGCTGGTCCCACGGCCGGGGCAGGCCCAGAGCCTCGTTCCAGGCCGGCAGCTGGACAGCACGCGCCCGCGCGTCCTTGGAGAGCGTCACGGCCAGCATCTCCAGCACGATCCGCTGGACGTTGTTCTCCGGCTGCGCCTCGGTCAGTCCGAGGGAGTTGACCTGGACGCCGTACCGGAACCGCCGCTGCTTGGCGTTCTCGATGCCGTACCGCTCGCGGGTGATCCGGTCCCAGATCCGTCCGAACGCCCGCATCTTGCACATCTCCTCGACGAAGCGGACGCCCGCGTTCACGAAGAAGGAGATACGGGCGACGACATCGCCGAACTTCTCGGCCGGGACCTGCCCCGAGTCCCGTACGGCGTCCAGCACCGCGATCGCCGTGGACATCGCGTACGCGATCTCCTGCACCGGCGTGGCGCCCGCCTCCTGCAGGTGGTAGCTGCAGATGTTGATCGGGTTCCACTTCGGCATGTGGGAGACCGTGTACGCGATCATGTCCGTCGTCAGCCGGAGCGAGGGTCCCGGCGGGAACACATGGGTGCCCCGCGACAGGTACTCCTTGACGATGTCGTTCTGCGTCGTCCCCTGGAGCCGCGTGATGGCCTCAGCATCGAGACCTTGCTCCTCTGCGACGACCTGGTAGAGCGCCAGCAGCCACATGGCGGTGGCGTTGATGGTCATCGAGGTGTTCATCTGCTCCAGGGGGATGTCCTGGAACAGCCTGCGCATGTCACCGAGATGGGCCACCGGGACGCCGACCCGGCCGACCTCGCCGCGGGCGAGGATGTGGTCGGAGTCGTAGCCGGTCTGGGTCGGCAGGTCGAAGGCGACCGACAGACCCGTCTGCCCCTTGGCGAGGTTGCGCCGGTACAGCTCGTTGGACGCCTCGGCCGTGGAATGACCGGCGTACGTCCGCATGAGCCACGGCCGGTCCTTCGCTTGCCTGCCTTCGGCGGGCTGACGCTCACTCATGTGTGGACCTCAGATGTTCCGGAAGCGGTTGATGGCGTCGATGTGCTGGGCGCGCTTGGCGTGGTCGCGCACGCCGAGGCCCTCCTCGGGGGCCAGCGCGAGGACGCCGACCTTGCCCTGGTGGAGGTTGCGGTGCACGTCGTACGCGGCCTGCCCGGTCTCCTCCAGGGAGTAGACCTTCGACAGCGTCGGGTGGATCCTGCCCTTGGCGATCAGGCGGTTGGCCTCCCAGGCCTCGCGGTAGTTCGCGAAGTGGGAGCCGATGATCCGCTTCAGCGACATCCACAGGTAGCGGTTGTCGTACTCGTGCATATAGCCCGAGGTGGAGGCGCAGGTGGTGATGGTGCCGCCCTTGCGGGTGACGAAGACGCTCGCGCCGAAGGTCTCGCGGCCCGGGTGCTCGAAGACGATGTCGATGTCCTCGCCGCCGGTCAGCTCGCGGATGCGCTTGCCGAAGCGCTTCCACTCCTTGGGGTCCTGGGTCTGCTCGTCCTTCCAGAACCGGTAGCCCTCGGCGCTGCGGTCGATGATCGCCTCGGCGCCCATCGAGCGGCAGATGTCGGCCTTCTGGTCGCTGGAGACGACGCAGATCGGGTTGGCGCCGCCGGCCAGGGCGAACTGCGTGGCGTAGGAGCCCAGTCCGCCGCTGGCGCCCCAGATGAGGACGTTGTCGCCCTGCTTCATGGCGGCGCCGTTGCGGGAGACCAGCTGCCGGTACGCGGTGGAGTTCACCAGGCCCGGGGCGGCGGCCTCCTCCCAGCTGAGGTGGTCGGGCTTCGGCATCAGCTGGTTGGACTTGACGAGCGCGATCTCGGCGAGGCCGCCGAAGTTGGTCTCGAAGCCCCAGATCCGCTGCTCGGGGTCGAGCATGGTGTCGTTGTGGCCGTCGGACGACTCCAGCTCCACGCTCAGGCAGTGCGCGACGACCTCGTCACCGGGCCGCCAGGCGTTGACGCCGGGGCCGGTGCGCAGCACGACGCCCGCGAGGTCGGAGCCGATGATGTGGTACGGCAGGTCGTGGCGCTTGGCCAGGTCGTTGGTGCGGCCGTAGCGCTCCAGGAACCCGAAGGTGGACAGCGGCTCGAAGATCGAGGTCCACACGGAGTTGTAGTTGACCGAGGACGCCATGACGGCCACCAGGGCCTCACCCGGGCCGAGTTCCGGGACCGGGACGTCGTCGAGGTGGATCGACTTGCGGGGGTCCTTCTCGCGGGTCTGCATGCCCGCGAACATCTCCGTCTCGTCCTTGTGCACGGTGATCGCGCGGTACGACTCGGGGAGCGGCAGTGCGGCGAAGTCGGCGGACACGGAGTCCGGCGACTGGATCGCGTCCAGGATGTCCTTCACGGTGGTGCCTCCGGCGACGAGCGTCCTGAGGGAAGACGCTGTTGAGGGTTACGTCGGTGCTGAGCTGGGTGCTGATGCCGTCGGTTCGGCGGAGGTGGTGCTTCGGCGGCGCTGGGTGTGGCGCGGAAGGGTGCCTGTGACGCAGGCGTCCGGGCACGCGGACCGTGGTCTGCGGGGACAGCCGACGTACGAGAGATCTCTGCACGCCGGCCGCCCGGACTCCTTCAACGTATGGCACGCCGTGTCACCCCGCAAGGCACCGAGTGCCAGAAAGTTCGCTCAGGTGAAATCTTTACGTAACACCTGAGCGATGATCGATCAGAGGGGGGCAGAAAAGGGCCTCTGACGTGCCAAAACGGCCACCCCGGAGGGTGGCCGTTCTCATAGTTACCAATGAGTAGAAGGTGGTTTCAAGCGAGCCCGAGCCGGACTCGACCCAGGCCCGGCCGGGGGCTCAGCGGTCCCGGAGTGCCTCTTCGATGGTGCGCATGACCTCGTCGAGGGGTGCGTCGGTACGGGCCACGGTCACCAGGACCTCACCGTGCGTGGAGGCCGTCGCGGCGGCCGGCTCGGGGGCCAGGGTGCGGCCCGCGCCGATCCCCGTGCCGAACGTCCTGCGGACGATGGCGAAGGCGTGGTCGAGTTGGGTCTCGACATCGCCCTGCCCGCCGGACCGCAGCCACCGGCGCAGTACGTGGTTGTGCGCGGTGACGACCGCCGACGCGGCCACCTCGGCGAGCAGCGGGTCGTCGTTGCCGGTGTCGTGGTGGGCGTGCTCGTCGAAGTGGCCCAGCAGATAGCGGGTGAAGAGGCGCTCGTAGCGGGCCACGGAGGCGATCTCCGCCTCCCGGAGGGTGGGGACCTCACGGGTCAGCTTGTAGCGGGCGACCGAGATCTCCGGCCGGGCCGCGTACATCTTCATGACTTCCTTGATGCCGCGGCACACCGTGTCGAGCGGGTGCTCGTGCGGGGGCGCCGCGTTCAGCACCGCCTCGGCGCGGATCAGGGTGTCGTCGTGGTCCGGGAAGATCGCCTCTTCCTTGGAGCGGAAGTGGCGGAAGAAGGTGCGGCGGGCGACCCCGGCCGCCGCCGCGACCTCGTCGACGGTGGTCGCCTCGTACCCCTTGGTCGAGAACAGCTCCATGGCCGCGGCCGCCAGTTCCCTGCGCATCTTGAGGCGTTGGGCGGCGGCACGACTTCCCGCGGCGCTCTCCGGAGCGTCGGGCGCAGCTGGTGTACGTGAGGACTTGGCGGGCTGGGACATGCCCCGAACGTACTGCATCCGTGCAGGAGAGCGCGCGTGTCCGGCCATCCCCCCGCCCCGCTCGGGCGGGGCGGCGGCCAGGTGGGCGGCCGGGGGAGCGACGGACCGGCCGCCCCCGGGGACGGCGGAGCGGGCGGCCGGGGAACGGCTGCCCGGCCCGAGCAGCCCGCCCCAGTCCGTGCCCGCCGTCGGCCGTCCCGCCCGGGTCGGCTCCGCCCCGGCCCCGTCGTCCGCCCGCTCAGCGCTTGGCATATTCGCGGAAGCCGCGGCCGGTCTTACGGCCGAGGCAGCCCGCGGCCACCAGGTGCTCCAGGAGGGGGGCCGGGGCGAGGCCCGGGTCGCGGAACTCGCGGTGCAGGACCTTCTCGATGGCCAGGGAGACGTCGAGACCGACCACGTCCAGCAGCTCGAACGGTCCCATCGGGTAACCGCCGCCCAGCTTCATCGCCGCGTCGATGTCGTCCAGCGTCGCGTAGTGCTCCTGCACCATCTTGATCGCGTTGTTCAGGTACGGGAACAGCAGCGCGTTCACGATGAAACCGGCCCGGTCACCGCAGTCCACCGGGTGCTTGCGGACCTTCGCGCACAGCTCACGCACCGTGGCGTGCACCTCGTCGGCGGTCAGGACCGTACGGACCACCTCGACCAGCTTCATCGCCGGCGCCGGGTTGAAGAAGTGCATCCCGATCACGTCCTGCGGGCGCGAGGTCGCGCGGGCGCAGGCCACGACGGGCAGCGAGGAGGTGGTGGTGGCGAGGATCGCGCCCGGCTTGCAGACCTTGTCGAAGGTCGCGAACAACTGCCGCTTCACGTCCAGGTCCTCGGCCACGGCCTCCAGCGCCAGATCGACGTCCGCGAACGCGTCGTACGACCCCGCCGGGGTGATCCGGTCCAGCGTCTCGGCGGCGGCCTCGACCGTCATTCGCCCCTTGTCGACGGACCGGGCCAGCGACTTTCCGATCCGGGCCTTCGCGGCCTGTGCCTTCTCCTCGGTGCGCGCGGCGAGCACGACGCCGTACCCGGCCTTCGCGAACACCTCGGCGATGCCGGACGCCATGGTCCCGGAGCCCGCCACGCCCACCGAGCGGACCGTACGGCCGGAGGTCGAGGCGACCCCCTCCGCCGGTGTCGGCGCGTCCCGCACGACGGTGGCGGAGCCGGGGGCCTCGTAGGAGTAGAAACCGCGCCCCGACTTGCGGCCCGTCAGGCCCGCCTCGCTGAGCTGCCGGAGGATCGGCGCCGGCGCGTGCAGCCGGTCGTGCGAGGCCGCGTACATGGCCTCCAGGACCGTGCGCGCGGTGTCGATGCCGATCAGGTCCAGCAGCGCCAGCGGGCCCATCGGCAGCCCGCAGCCGAGCCGCATCGCCGCGTCGATGTCCTCGCGGGAGGCGTACTTGGCCTCGTACATCGCGGCGGCCTGGTTGAGATAGCCGAACAGCAGCCCGTCGGCGACGAAACCGGGCCGGTCGCCGACCGCGACGGGCTCCTTGCCCAGGTCGAGCGCGAGATCCGTGACCGCGACGACGGCCTGCGGCGCGGTCAGCACCGAGGAGACCACCTCGACCAGCTTCATCGCCGGGGCCGGGTTGAAGAAGTGCAGCCCGAGCACCCGCTCCGGCCGCGCCGACTCGGCGGCCAGCCGCGTCACCGACAGCGCGTTGGTGCCGGTGGCGAGAACCGTCTCCGGGCGCACGATCGCGTCCAGCTCACGGAACACCTGCTGCTTGATCTCGTACGACTCCGGGACGACCTCGATCACCAGGTCGGCGTCGGCCGCGGCCTGGAGGTCGGTGAAGGTGCGGAAGCGGGCGAGGACGTCACCACGCTCCCGCTCGGTGATCCGCCCACGGGTCACGGCCCGCTCGGTCGAGGCCTCCAGCGCGGCGACGGCACGGGCGCCGGCGGCCTCGCTGAGGTCGATGCCGACGACCTCGCGGCCGGACCGGGCGAGCACCTCGGCGATACCGGTGCCCATGGTGCCGAGACCGACCACGGCGATCGTCCGGAACGGGGACTGCGGAGACTGCGGGGACAGGGGGGAGTCGGAAAGGGGAGCGGCCATCGCGGGACTCCAGGATGAGGTGACGACTGAGGGAAACGCGGCGGGGTGCGCGAAGAGCGCGCAAGCAGCGCGTGGAGTGCGGGTGTTGGTGCTGCCGGGCTGATGAACGCACACGCCCGGTGCCGTCACCGAGGGGCGTGCACACGCCCGGCGGGAACGGCTGAACCGACCGGCCCTGTCCCGAGGCCGAGCCGTACTGGTACTCCAGGTACCGAACCGACTGTGCTCACAACGGCTGCGTCACCAAACCGTCGTAAGCGAACACGAGTGGGTATCTCGCTCGTCTGAGCTTAACCGGTGGGTAACGAGCGCGCCAGCCCCCGTGTTTGTGATGTACGTCCCCCAACCGCGCCACGCGCCCGTACGCTCGATGACATGGACGAGGAGTTGCGATCACTCACGGAGCGTGTGCGGAGCGAGTCGGGGGGCGCGGCGGGATACGAGCGGCTCGTCACGACCGAGTCCACGGATGAGCTGGCGGCGCTGCTGACCGAGCCGGGGCAGCCGTTGTGGGCGCGGGAGTTGGCCGCGTTCCGGTTGGGCGTCGCGGGGGACCGGCGGGCCTTCGAGTCCCTCGTCCTGCTGCTCAACCACCGGGATCCACCGCGCTGCGCCTCCGCGGCGTACGCGCTGGCCCGGCTCGGCGACCCGCGCACCGCCCGCGCGGCGGCGGCCCTCGCGACCAACGAACTCCGCGTCGCCTACGCCCTGCACCCCGTCCGTCTGCTCGTCGAACTCCGCGCCCCCGAGGCCGTACCCGCCCTGATCACCACGCTCCGGCGCCGGCTCGGCCCGCACGACCCCTACCGCCGGGTGGCCCTCGCGTGCGTGGACGGGCTGGGTGCCTTGGGCGACGTCCGGGCCAGGACCGTCCTGAACGAGGCCCTGGCACACCCGAAGCTCGCGGAGGCGGCGGTACGGGCACTGGCGCGCATCCCCAGGCAGCGCTAGGCGCCGAGTGCCTTCCCGTACCGGACCTCCGGCACCTCGACCCCGTCCACCTCGAACGGTTCCTCGGTGCCGTCCGCCGCGAAGCCGTGGTGTTCGTAGAAGCGGCGGGCCCGTCCGTTCTCCTTGAGGACCCACAGCAGGACGCGGTCGTGGCCGGCGGTCGCGCACTCCTCCGCGCAGGCCTTCAGCAGTGCGCTGCCGACACCACCGCCGAAGCGGCCCGGTCGTACGTAGAGGGCGTACAACTCGGCGTCTTCCGTGCGGAGTTCGCCGTCCCGGTAGGGGCCGTACGCCGCCCAGCCGACGATCTCCCCGGCGCGCTCGGCGATCAGGTTGACCACGGGGCTGTCGGTCCGCGCGAGCATCGCACGGCGCCTCTCGGCGTCCTCGTCCACGTCCATCGCGTCCAGGTACGCCTGCGGGACGAGCCCCGCGTACGCGTTCTGCCAGCCGCCCACGCGGATCTCGGCGACGGCGCGGCAGTCGGCCGGGGTCATCTCGCGGATGCGGACGCGGACGCGGATGCGGTGGCCGGGGAGGTCGTCGTTCATGTCGGCACGGTAGACGGGACGGCGGGGCCGGGGCCGCGAATTTCGCGCCCCGGCCCCGCCGTCGGGCCGTGCTCCACCTGTTCCGGCTGCTCAGCCGCGGAAGCCCAGCAGGCCGTGCAGCGTCGAGCCCCGGGACGAGGCGGACGCGGCCTTGGTGCTCAGGGGCTTCGGCTCGGCGAGCTTCTCGCAGGTGGCGTCGATCTCGCCCTGTCCGCGCGGCACCTTGCCGTCGGTCAGGTACGCCGACAGATGCTTGTCGAGACAGGCGTTGCCGCTCAGCGAGATCCCGTGGTTCCCGCCGCCCTGCTCGACGACCAGGCTGGAGCCGCGCAGCAGATGGTGGGTGACGACCCCGCCCTCGTACGGGGTGGCCGCGTCGTCCGTCGCCTGGAAGATCAGGACCGGCGGCAGCGCGGTGTTGGAGACGTCCACGGGGTCCTGGGACTTCGTGGGCCAGAACGCGCAGGGCGCGTTGTACCAGGCGTTGTTCCAGGTCATGAAGGGCGCCTTCTCGTACGCCGCCCAGTTGTCGTCGCGCCACTCGTTCCAGTCGCGCGGCCAGCGCGCGTCACGGCACTGCACCGAGGTGTAGACGCTGTAGCCGTTGTCGCCGGCCGCGTCCACGGCGCCGAAGTTCTCGTACGCCTCGACCAGCGGATCGTCGTTCTTCTTCTTCGTGAAGGCCGCGAACGCCTCGGCGAGGTAGGGCCAGTAGCCGTTGTAGTAGCCGCCGGGCATGAAGGTGTCCTCCAGTTCGGAGGGGCCCACCTTGCCGTCCGCCGGCTTCTTGGCCAGCGCCGCCCGCATCGCGTACCACTTGGCCTCGATCTTCTCCGGATCGGTGCCCAGCCCGTACGTCTTGTCGTGCCTGGCGATCCAGGCCATCAGCGCCCGGTGCCGGTCGTTGAACGCCTGGTCCTGGCGGAGGTTGGCGTCGTACCAGACCCCCGTGGGATCGACCACGGAGTCCAGCACCGCGCGCCGCAGACGGCTGGGGAAGAGCTTGGCGTACACGGCGCCCAGATAGGTGCCGTACGAGTACCCGAAGTAGTTGATCTTCTTGGCGCCGAGGGCCGCGCGGATGGCGTCCATGTCCTTGGCCGTGCTGACCGTGTCGATGAACGGCAGCACGTCCGCGTACTTCTTGGCGCAGCCGTCGGCGAAGGCCTTGGCGCGCTTGAGGTTGGCCCGCTCGATCTTGGGGCTGGTCGGCAGGGAGTCGGGGCGCACCGGTGCGAAGTGGCCCGTCCGGCAGTTCAGCGCGGGCTTGCTGGCGCCGACGCCACGCGGGTCGAAACCGATGACGTCGTACTGCGCCGCCACCTTCTTCGGCAGCGAGGACGCCACGAAGCCGGCCAGTGAGCGGCCCCTGCCGCCGGGGCCGCCGGGGTTGACCAACAGGGGCCCCTGGTACGTCTTCGCGGTGTGCGCGACGCGGGAGAGGGCGAGCGTGATCTTCTTGCCGTTCGGCTTGCCGTGGTCCAGCGGCACCTTCAGGGTGGCGCACTGGAGCTTCGGATAGTCGGCGGTGGCGCACTTCTTCCAGGCGGGCTTGGCCACCGGGACGGTGACCAGGGCGCCGCTCGCGCCGGCCGGGACCGCCGTGACCATTCCGGCCAACACGGCCGCGGCACCGCACAGAGCAGCTGCGCGTTTCTTCATTCGTCAGGCCTCCCAGGACGGAGGATTTCGGGCCGTGCACGCCACGGCCTTCGTCGCATCGTCCCGGAGCGAGAGGGCGGAAGAACTCGTTCTGCCCGGACTTGACCCGATCGGGGAGGGAGAAGCGCCCGGATGCCTCCCAGGGGCCGTCGGCCCGAGGCGGGAGAGGCGTCAGGCATCAGGCGTCAGGCGTCAAGTGTCAGGTGTCAGAGCAGGGTCAGCTGGGTCGGGGCCGTGTCTTGGCCCGGTTCCGGCGCGACAGGCTCGCGTACCGGTGTCCGGCGCGGCAGCTCCGCGCGCCGGGGGCCCATGCCGTACTCCTGGGCCAGTTCGTGGACCTGACGGGTGATCTGCCGCTGATACCACTTGGGGGCGTAGGCGCCCTCCGCGTACAGCAGCTCGTAACGCCGTACGAGATGGGGGTGGTGGCGCTCCAGCCAGGCCGTGTACCACTCGCGTGCGCCGGGCCGCAGATGCAGCACCAGCGGGGTCACGGAGGTGGCGCCGGAGGCCGCGATCGCGCGCACGGTGGCGCGCAGCCGGTCGGGGTGGTCGCTGAGGAACGGGAGTACGGGGGCCATCAGGACCCCGCAGTCGATGCCGAGGCTTGTGAAGGCGCGCACCACGTCCAGCCGGCGTTCCGGGGCGGGGGTGCCCGGTTCGACCGTGCGCCACAGCTCGGGGTCGGTGAAGCCGACGGAGACGGAGATGCCGACCTCGGTGACCTCCGCCGCCTGCCGGATCAGATCCAGGTCGCGCAGGATCAACGTGCCCTTGGTCAGGATCGAGAACGGGTTCGCGTGGTCGCGCAGGGCGGCGATGATGCCCGGCATCAGCCGGTAGCGGCCCTCCGCGCGCTGGTAGCAGTCCACGTTGGTGCCCATGGCGATGTGCTCGCCGTGCCAGCGCGGTGAGGCCAGCTGCCGGCGCAGCAGTTCGGGCGCGTTGACCTTCACCACGATCTGCGAGTCGAAGTCGAGGCCCGTGTCGAGGTCCAGATAGCTGTGGGTCTTGCGGGCAAAACAGTAGACGCACGCGTGCGCGCAGCCCCGATAGGGGTTCACCGTCCATTCGAACGGCATCCGGGAGGCGCCCGGCACCCGGTTCACGATCGTCCTCGCCCGGACCTCGTGGAAGGTCACGCCGCGGAATTCCGGGGTGTCGAAGGTCCGGCTCGTCACCCTGTCCGCGCCGAACAGCGCGGCGTCCCGGGCCGTGGCGGTGTTCTCGGCCAGATGGTCCCAGCGCATGGACGCCTCCTCGGTTGCTCTCGCGGTCAGAATAGAACACATGTTCTCTTGATCGTGCGAACTGATTTTCGAACAACATGTGGAGGTCTCGCCACGGGGGCCGGCCGGGGACTGTCGGGGTGCCTCCGGGCAGGCCGCCGCGGGCCCTGGGGGCACCCCGATTTGGGCCCTCCGGCCGGGGGGTGGTTGGCTTTCCGCACATCCCCGAGTTACCAAGTGCTGGAGGAAGTGCAATGGCGCAGGTCGAGGCCACGACCGAACGAGTCGTAGCGGCGGACGCGGAAACGGTGTTCGACACCCTCGCCGAGTACAACGGCGCGCGCGAGAAGCTGATGCCGCAGCACTTCAGTGAGTACGAGGTGCGCGAGGGCGGCGACGGCGAGGGCACCCTCGTCCACTGGAAGCTGCAGGCCACCAAGAAGCGCGTACGCGACTGTCTGCTGGAGGTCACCGAGCCCTCCGACGGCGAACTGGTCGAGAAGGACCGCAACTCCTCCATGGTCACCGTCTGGCGGGTCACCCCGGCCGGCGAGGGCGGCTCCCGTGTCGTCGTCACCACCACCTGGCAGGGCGCCGGCGGCATCGGCGGCTTCTTCGAGAAGACCTTCGCCCCCAAGGGCCTCGCCCGGATCTACGACGCCCTGCTCGCCAACCTGGCCGCCGAGGTGGAGAAGTAGCGCCGGGAACGCCGGGCCCAACCGGCGCCCGTCCGGGGTTCGTTGCCCCCCTCACCGGTTCGAGTGGATCTCCGTGACGCTCCCCGGAATGCCGTAACTCGCCGCACTTGCCGACAGTTGCCGCTTAACGCGGGAATTGTGCGGTAAGTGCGACGAGGGGAGCGGTACGCATGGGCGCGACCACACTGGTGAAGGACGAACCGACCACCACACCCGCTCCACCGCCACCGGCGGACGGACCTCCCCCACTCGGCCCGCACCGCGTCCGGTGGGTCTTCGCCGCACTGCTGCTCGTCCTGCTCCTCGCCGCGCTGGAGCAGATGGTCGTCGCCACCGCCCTCCCCGAGATCGTCGGCGAGCTGCACGGCGTGGACCGTATGTCCTGGACGATCGCCGCCTATCTGCTCACCGCCACCGTCACCCTGCCCGTCTACGGCAGACTCGGTGAACTCCGGGGCCACAAGGGCGTCTTCCAGTGCGCGCTCGTGGTCTTCGTGGCCGGCTCCGCGCTCGCCGGGTCCTCCCGCGGCATGGACCAGCTCATCGCGTTCCGCGCGCTCCAGGGTGTCGGCGCGGGCGGCCTCATGATCGGTGTGCAGGCGATCATGGCCGAGATCCTGCCGACCCGGCACCGGGGCCGCCATCTCGCCCTGGTGGGCGCCGTGTTCGGCCTCGCCTCCGTCGGTGGACCCCTGCTCGGCGGATGGCTCACGGACCAACTGTCCTGGCGGTGGTGCTTCTACCTCAACGTGCCCCTCGGGCTGTTCGCCCTGACCGTCGTCACCTTCGCGCTCCGGCTGCCGAGGCCCACGGCCAGGGGCCGCCTCGACGTCCTGGGCACGCTGCTGCTCGCCGCCGCCTCCACCTGCGCGGTCCTGCTGGCGAGTTGGGGCGGCACCGCGTACGCCTGGCACTCACGGCCCGTCCTCGGGCTCGCCGCCGGCGCGGCCCTGGCGACCGTCCTCTTCCTCGTCGCCGAACGGTTCGCCGTCCAACCCCTCGTCCCCCTGCGGCTGTTCAGGGACCCGGTCTTCGTCGTGACCGGCCTCGTGGGCGCCGCCCTCGGCATCGCCCTGTTCACCACCGCCGGTTTTCTGCCGACCCAGCTGCGGATGGTCGGCGGGATCTCCGCCACCGAGGCCGGACTGCTGATGCTGCCGATGACGGCCGGCATCGTCGGCGCGTCCGTCCTCTCCGGCCGGCTCATCGCGCACACCGGGCACTACCGGACGTACCCCGTCCTCGGCACCGCCCTGACCGCGCTGGGCGTCTGGCTGCTGTCCCGGCTGGAGACGGACACGCCCCGGCTGCAGTTCGGCATCTGGACGGCCGTCCTCGGCGCCGGTATCGGCATGGTGATGCCGGTCCTGATCCTCGCCGTGCAGAACTCCGTACGCCCCGCCGACCTCGGGCCCGCCACCGCCGCGGGCAACTACCTCCGGCAGATCGGCGGCAGCGTCGGCGTGGCCGCCTTCGGCGCGCTCCTCGTGGCCCGGCTCGCCGACCGCCTCCCGGAGCGCACGGGCGCCGTCCTCCCCGACCCCGGCTCCCTCACCCCCGGCCTCGTCCACACCCTGCCCGCCCCGCTGCGCGACGCCTATGTCGACGCCTACGCGGAGGCCCTGCCGAGGATCTTCCTGTACCTCACGCCGGTGCTCGTCCTCGGGCTCCTGATCGCCTGCTTCCTCAAGGAGAAAACCCCGGTGTCCTTCGACGAGGTTCCCGCCGAGTCCGCGTACGAGTCCACGTCCGAGTCTGTGTCCGAGTTCGAGTCCGTGTCCGCGTCCGGGCCCGTGCCCACGCCCTCCGTCCAGATCCCGCACGCGCGTTCGCCGTACGTCCCCGGGGTGCCCGTCTGCGGCACAGTCCAGCATCCCGACGGGACCGTGGTGCCCCGGGCCGCGCTCACCCTCATCGACGGCACCGGACGGCAGACCGGGCGCGGCGGCAGCGGCGAGGACGGGCGGTACGCGCTGTCCACCCCCGGGCCGGGGGCGTATGTGCTGATCGCGGCGGCCGGCGGCCACCAGCCGCAGGCCGTGAGCGTCACCGTGGGGGAGCGGCCGGTGGAGGTCGACATCGTGCTCGGCGGCGCGGGACGCCTGGTCGGGACGGTGCGCACGGCGGACGGCCGGGCGGTCGGCGACGCGACCGTCACGCTCACCAATGTGCACGGCGAGGTCGTCGTCACCACCCGCAGCGGGGAGGAGGGCGAGTACCTCATCACCGAACTGGTCGCCGGGGAGTACACCCTCGCCGCGAGCGCCCACGCCTACCGCCCCGCCGCGCTCCCCGTCACCGTCCGGGCCGCCCGCGAGACCCGTCAGGACGTCGAACTCGCCGGGGGAGCCGTCCTGCGGGGCACGGTCCGCGCCGGGGGCGGCCGACCGGTGGAGGACGCCCGCGTGACGCTCCTCGACGCCGCCGGGAACGTCGTCGACAGCCTCACCACCGGCATCGACGGAACGTTCCGGTTCGTCGACCTCTCCTCCGGCGAGTACACGGTCATCGCCACCGGCTATCCCCCCGTCGCGACCGTGCTCCAGATCGCCGGCGGAGGCCGCACGGAACGGGATCTGCAACTGGGGTACGCGGACTGAGCGGGCCGGTGGTCATGTGGGGGGCGTGCGAGTGATCGTGCGCCTCCCGTGCGATCCGCGCGTGCGCCGGAGCCTCTGAGGGAGCAATTCGCGTATTGCCACACATCGCGAAGCTACGCGGTCGTACGGTGGTGAAGGCGGCGCAGATCTCGCGACCCGGGGGCAGAAAGGGCCTTGGCCATGGACCGTGGCACCGACACGGGTGCGACCACCGGCCACGGAGCCGGTGACGGCACGGCGGAGCACACCGCGGTCGGCCGCATCCCCCTGGCCGTGGTCGTCGTCGACCGCGGCGGTCTCGTGTCGCACTGGAGCACCGGCGCACGCCGGCTCTTCGGCACCACCAAGGACGACGCGGTGGGCCGCCCCGCCCTCGACCTGCTGCCCGTCTCCGGCGCCCTCCCGGACGAGGACGACCGCCCGCGCCACGGGGCGTACGGCGGATACGACGCCCTCGGCCACGACCTGGAGACCTCGCTCGACGGACAGCTGTCCTACCCGGCGGCGGGCCGCGCCCGGCTCACCGTGCCGGACCGCGACCGGATAGACGTCCTGTGGTGGGCCTACCCCCTGGTCGGCCCCGGCCGGGAGCGGCTCCTCGTGCTGGCCGCCGACGCCGAGACCCTGCGCGGACGGCACGACGAGGCACCGCGCGGGCGGGACGAGGAGACGGCCGTGACCGCCGTGGCCGTCGAACGCATCGCGCCCGGCTTCGCCCTGCACACCGACTTCCCCGGCGCCGAGGAACTCGCCCGCGGACTCCCCGAGATCCTGCCCAGCATGAGCGTCGGCGAGAGCGCCCGTATCGTCGCCCAGGTCCTCGAACTGGGCTATCCGGTGCTGGAGTTCAGCCAGAACGACCGGGTGCCCGTCACCCCCGACTGGGGCGTGCCCCGGCGCGCGGAGCGCCAGGCCCGGCGGGCACGCGCCGCGCGCGCCGTCGCACAGGGCCTGCCCGTCCCGGAGGACGTACGGGACGAGGGCGAGGACCTCGAACACGCGGCCGTACGCGAGCGGTTGGAGTTCCTCAACGAGGTCAGCGGACGCATCGGCACCTCGCTCGATCTGTCCCGGACCATCGTCGAGGTCAGCCGGGCGGTCGTGCCCCGCTTCACCGATGTCGCCGGCACCTATCTGCGCGAACAGGTCGTCGCCGGCGAGGGCTTCCCCGACGGCGTCCCGGACACCACCACCCTGTGGCACCGGGTCGCCGTGGAGCACACGGACGAACCGGGCCGCTGGGACGACGTCGTGCCCGTCGGCGAGGCCATGCCCTTCCCGGCGCACACCCCGTTCTTCCAGTGCATGACCACCGGCGACCCCGTCCTCGTCCCGCGCATCAGCGAGCGGATGGGGCACGCGATCGCCGCGCAGTTCGAGAAGCGCGACATCCGGCCGCTGATCACCGGCCGCTCCATGCTGGTCGTCCCCCTGAAGGCCCGCAACGTCGTGCTCGGCTTCATGATCCTGCTGCGCCACCCGGAGCGCGAGGTCTTCGACGACATGGACCGCGTCACCGGCGCCGAACTCGCCGCCCGCGCGGGCCTCGTCCTCGACAACGCGCGTATGTACACCTACCAGGAGAACGTCGCCGAGACGCTCCAGGACAGCATGCTCCCGCAGATCGAGGCCCACATGGCGGGCTGCGACATCGCCACCCGCTACCTCCCCGGCACCCTCCTCGGGCGCGTCGGCGGCGACTGGTTCGACTCGGTGAAACTGCCCGGCGCCCGCACCGCCCTGGTCGTCGGCGACGTCATGGGGCACGGCCTCAACTCGGCCGCGATGATGGGCCAGTTGCGCACGGCCGTACAGACCATGGCCGCCCTGGACCTGCCGCCCGCGCAGCTCCTGCGCAATCTCGACGACCTCGCCCGGCGCCTCGGCGAGCACTACCTCGCGACCTGCCTCTACGCCGTCTACGACCCCATCGCGGGCGAACTGCACCTGGCCAACGCCGGCCACATCCCGCCCGTCCTGGTCCGCGCGGTGGACGGCCGCAGCGAGCTCCTCGACCTGCCCACGGGCGCGCCCATCGGCGTCGGCGGGGTGCCCTTCGAGGCGGTACGCGTGCGCGTGGAGCCCGGCGACCGGCTGGTGATGTGCACCGACGGGCTGGTCGAGGTGCGCGGCGAGGACATCGGTGTCGGCCTCGCCACCCTCTGCGAGTCCGCCGCCCACCCGGCCGCCTCCATGGACGACGCCTGCGACACCATCATCCGCGCCCTCAACACCCGCGGTGGCCGCAAGGACGACGTGGCCCTGCTGATGGCCCGGCTCAACGGCATCGAACCCGAGGACGTCGCCGAGTGGCGCTTCGCCCCCGACCCGGTCGAGGCCGCACGCGCGCGTGCCGTCGTCCGTGAACAGCTCCACGTCTGGGGCCTGGCCGGCCTCGTGGACACCACCGTCCTCCTGGTCGGCGAACTCGTCACCAACGCCGTACGGCACGCGCGCGGACGCCGCGTCGAACTCCGCCTGGTGCGCGGCGACACCCTGCAGTGCGAGGTCTACGACGACGACCCCACCCTGCCGACCCTGCTCAGCGCGGGGCCCACGGACGAGCACGGCCGAGGGCTGCGCGTCCTGACCACCCTCGCCCGCGAATGGGGGACCAGCCGGACGGGCGCGGGCAAGACGGTGTGGTGCGAACTGACGCTGCCGAGGCGGCGCTGAGCCCACGGTGTCCGGTGACCGTGGGGTCAGGGGGCGTGCGGGGCGCGCGGAGGCGCACGGGTTCTGAACGAGAGGTGAAGGTGCGCGCAGGGTGCTTGCCCACGCGATCCGGGCGCGGTACACCGATCTGGGCCCCCGGTGCGGCGGGCCCGGCGTCACTACCGCGGGGGTGGGCATGAGCGTGACCAGCCGGTACCGGGAGTCCTGGGAGGGGTTCTGGCGGGAGGCCCCCGACGAACCGGGCGCGGTCTTCTGGGACGCCGGGCCCGAACGGACCGCGGCCGTTCATCTCGCGCTGTTCGAGCCGTATCTGACCGCCCCCGACCTGCCCCTCGTCGACCTCGGCTGCGGCAACGGCACCCAGACCCGGTTCCTGGCCGACCGCTTCCGCCGGGTGATCGGCGCCGACCTCTCCACCGCCGCCCTCGACCGGGCCCGCCGCGCCGACCCCGACGGCCGGGCCGGCTACCGCCCGCTCGACGCGGCCGACAAGGCGGACGCCGAGACCCTCCACGCCGACCTCGGCGACGCCAACGTCTATGTGCGGGGCGTCCTCCACCAGTGCGAGCCCGACGACCGGCAACGCCTCGTCGACACCGTCGCCACGCTGGTCGGCGAGCGCGGGCGGGCCTGCCTCGTCGAACTCTCCGAGGCCGCCAAACCCGTTCTCATGGGCCTCGCGGCAGGTCCGGGCGGCCCGCCCGCCAAGCTCGCCCCGATCTTCCGCCACGGCATCGCCCCCGGTGAGGTCTCCGACGCCGCGATCCCGCGCTATCTCGGCGTGTCCGGCCTCGGCCTCGTCGCCGAAGGCGAACTCCCACTGATCACCACCGAACACACCGCCGACGGCACCCGGATCGAACTCCCGTCCAGGTGGTACGTGGTGGGACGCACGGTGTAGGAGCCGCTCCGGCGGGGCCGCGCGCCGCCCCGGTGGACGTCGGGGCGGCGCGCCGGTGGGCCGTGGCGGTGAGAGTTATCCACAGGCTTGCCACGGATCGGGCGGGAACGCGTACGGTTCGAGCCATGAAGATCCTCATCAGCGCCGACATGGAGGGCGCCACCGGTGTGACCTGGCCGGCCGACGTGCTGCCGGGGACACCGCAGTGGGAGCGGTGCCGCTCGATGTTCACCTCCGACGTGAACGCAGCCGTGCTCGGCTTCCTCGACGGCGGCGCCGACGAGGTCCTGATCAACGAGGCGCACTGGACCATGCGCAATCTGCTGCTGGAGGAGCTGGACGAGCGCGCGCGGATGCTCACCGGACGCCACAAGGACCTGTCCATGGTGGAGGGCGTGCAGCACGGCGACGTGGACGGCATCGCCTTCGTCGGCTATCACGCGGGCGCCGGCATGGAGGGTGTCCTCGCCCACACCTACCTGGCGAACTCGATCACCGGGGTCTGGGTGAACGACGAGCGGGCCAGCGAGGGACTGCTCAACTCGCATGTGGTGGCCGAGTACGGGGTACCGGTGGTGCTGGTGACCGGTGACGACGTGGCGTGCGAGGACGCCCTCGGGTATGCGCCCGAGGCGCTCAAAGTGGCGGTCAAGGACCATGTCTCGCGGTACGCGGCGGTGTGCCGCACCCCGGCGAGAACGGCCGCCGACATCCGCGCGGCGGCGAAGGAGGCCGCCGCGCTCGCCGTCCGCCACCAGCCGGTCAGGGGCGGCCCGTTCACCGTGGCGCTGGAGTTCGACGCCGAGCACCTGGCGATGGCCGCGACCGTCGTCCCGGGCGTGACCCGTACCGGTGAACGCAAAGTGGCGTACACGAGCCCGACCATGTACGAGGGAATCCGCACCTTCAAGGCGGTCACCACGATCGTCTCGGCCGCGGTGGAGGAAGCGTATGGCTGAGCAGACAGCACCGGTGGACCAGCGGGCGCTGGACGAGGTCGTCCGGTTCACCTCCGACCTCATCCGCGTCGACACCACCAACCGCGGCGGCGGGGACTGCCGGGAGCGGCCCGCCGCCGAGTACGCCGCCGCCCTGCTGGCCGAAGTCGGCATCGAGCCCACCCTGCTGGAACGCACCGAGGGCCGTACGAACGTGGTCGCGCGGATCGAGGGCACCGACCCGTCCGCCGACGCGCTGCTCGTCCACGGTCATCTGGACGTGGTGCCCGCGCAGGCCGCCGACTGGACCGTGCACCCGTTCTCCGGGGAGATCCGCGACGGCGTGGTCTGGGGCCGGGGCGCGGTCGACATGAAGAACATGGACGCGATGATCCTCGCGGTCGCCCGGCACTGGGCGCGCACGGGCGTACGCCCCCGCAGGGATGTCGTGATCGCGTTCACCGCCGACGAGGAGGCGAGCGCCGAGGACGGCTCCGGGTTCCTCGCCGACCGGCACGCCGGGCTCTTCGAGGGCTGTACCGAGGGCATCAGCGAGTCGGGGGCGTTCACCTTCCACGACGGCTCCGGACGGCAGATCTATCCGATCGCGGCGGGGGAGCGCGGCACCGGCTGGCTGAAGCTCACCGCGCGCGGCCGGGCCGGCCACGGCTCCAAGGTGAACCGGGCCAACGCGGTCACCCGCCTCGCGGCGGCGATCGCCAGGATCGGCAGCCACGAGTGGTCCCTCCGGCTCACCCCGACCGTCCGCGCGGCCCTCACCGAACTCGCCGCGCTGTACGGCGTCGAGGCCGATCTCGACGACCCCGACGGCGTCGACCGGCTGCTCGACAAGCTCGGCCCGGCCGCCGCCCTGGTCGAGGCGACCATGCGCAACAGCGCCAACCCGACCATGCTGGACGCCGGTTACAAGATCAATGTGATCCCGGGGGAGGCCGTCGCCCATGTGGACGGCCGGTATCTGCCCGGCGGCGAGGACGAGTTCCGGGAGACCCTCGACCGGCTCACCGGACCCGACGTGGAGTGGGAGTACGAACACCGGGAGGTGGCACTCCAGGCCCCCGTGGACTCGGTGACGTACGCCCGGATGCGGGCCGCCGTGGAGGAGTTCGCGCCCGAGGGCCATGTGGTGCCGTACTGCATGCCCGGCGGCACGGACGCCAAGCAGTTCTCGCGGCTCGGCATCACCGGCTACGGCTTCTCGCCGCTGAGACTCCCCGAGGGCTTCGACTACGCGGCGATGTTCCACGGGGTCGACGAACGCGTCCCCGTGGGGGCGCTCCACTTCGGTGTCCATGTCCTCGACCGCTTCCTGCGGACGGCCTGAGTGACGGCACACGGGGGAACACACGGGGGACCAAAGGAAATGGGGGACAAGGTGCAGACCCTGGCGTACGGTTCATGGCCCTCGCCGATCGACGCGGCGCTCGCCGCCGCGCACGACGGGCATCCCGAGTCCGTCGGCTTCGTCGGCGACGAGGCGTGGTGGACCGAGCCCCGGCCCACCGAGGGCGGCCGGCGCACCCTGGTGCGGCGCACGGCCGACGGCACGGAGGAGTCGGTGCTGCCGGCCCCGTGGAACGTGCGCAGTCGGGTCATGGAGTACGGCGGCCAGGCCTGGGCCGGCCTGATGCGGGACACCGGCCCCCTCGTGGTCTTCGTGAACTTCGCCGACCAGCGCCTCTACCGCCACGAACCCGGCGGCGAGCCCCGCCCGCTCACCCCGGTGTCGTCGGTGGGCGGCGGACTGCGCTGGGTGGACCCGAGGCCGCACCCGGAGCGGGACGAGGTGTGGTGCGTCCTGGAGGAGTTCACCGGGGAGGGCCCCACCGACGTCCGCCGGGTCGTCGCCGCGGTGCCGCTGGACGGCTCGGCGGCCGAGGACCGGGACGCCGTACGCGAACTCACCGACGACAGCCACCGGTTCGTCACCGGCCCCCGGCTCTCCCCGGACGGCCGCCGCGCCGCCTGGCTGGGCTGGGACCATCCTCGGATGCCCTGGGACGGCACCTCGCTGCTGGTCGCCGAGGTGACCGGGGACGGCCTGCTGGGCGAGCCCCGGACCGTCGCGGGCGGCCCGGAGGAGTCCGTCGCCCAGGTCGAATGGGCCGCCGACGGCACCCTCGTCCACTCCAGCGACACCACCGGCTACTGGAACCTCTACCGCCTCGACCCCGACAGCGGCGAGCGCACGGCACTGTGCGCCCGCGAGGAGGAGTTCGGCGGACCGCTGTGGAAGGTCGGCTCCCGCTGGTTCGCGCTGCTCGACGACGGGCTCGCCGCCGTGGTGCACGGCCGGGGCGCCACCGCGCTCGGCATCCTCGACCTGGACACCGGCCAGGTCGTCGACGCGGCCGGACCCTGGACCGAGTTCGCCCCCTCGCTCGCCGCGCGGGGCAGCCGGGTCATCGGCATCGGGGCCAGCCCCCGCAGCGCGTACGAGGTGGTCGAGCTGGACGCCGCCACCGGCGAGGCCCGGGTGATCGGCGCCGCGCACGACGACCCGGTGGACCCCTCCCACTACCCAGAACCTCAGATCCGCAGCTTCCTCGGCCCCGCCGGACGCGAGATCCACGCCCATGTCTACCCGCCGCACAACCCGGGCGCCGTCGCCTTCAGCACCGAACTGCCGCCGTACGTCGTCTGGGCGCACGGCGGACCCACCGGCCGCGCGCCCCTCGTCCTCGACCTGGCGATCGCCTACTTCACCTCACGCGGCATCGGGGTCGCCGAGGTCAACTACGGGGGGTCCACCGGATACGGGCGGGAGTACCGCAACCGGCTGCGCGAGCAGTGGGGCGTCGTCGATGTCGAGGACTGCGCGGCGGTCGCGCTCGCCCTCGCCGACGAGGGCACCGCCGACCGGACCAGGCTGGCCATCCGGGGCGGCAGCGCGGGCGGCTGGACCGCCGCCGTCTCCCTCACCACCACCGACGTCTACGCCTGCGGGACGATCCTGTACCCCATCCTCGACCTCACGAACTGGGGGTCGGGGGAGACCCATGACTTCGAATCCCAGTATCTGGAGAGCCTGGTGGGGCCCCTGGCCGAGGAACCGATGCGCTATGCGGAGCGGTCGCCCAGTGAGCACGCCGACCGGATCACCGCGCCCTTCCTGCTGCTCCAGGGCCTCGACGACGTGATCTGCCCGCCCGCGCAGTGCGAGCGTTTCCTGGCCCGGCTGGAGGAGCGGCGGGTGCCGCACGCCTACATCGCCTTCGAGGGGGAGGGGCACGGCTTCCGCCGGGCGGAGACGACCGTGCGGGTCCTGGAGGCGGAGCTGTCGCTGTACGCGCAGGTCTTCGGGTTGAATCCTCCGGGAATCCCGAATTTGGAGCTCACCAAGTGACACCCGTGACACCACTGACCAGACCTGCCCGTCTCACCCCCGGTGACCGGGTGGCCGTCGTCGCGCCCAGCGGGCCGGTGCCGGAGGAGCGGCTCAGCGCCGGGCTGGACATTCTGCGCGGCTGGGACCTGGACCCCGTGGTCGCGCCGCGCACACTGGACCGGCACCCCGAGTTCCCCTACCTCGCGGGCACGGACGCCGACCGGGCCGCCGACTTCCAGGCCGCCTGGTGCGACCCGTCGGTGTCCGCCGTGCTCTGCGCCCGCGGCGGATACGGCGTGCAGCGCATGGTCGACCTGCTCGACTGGGACGCCGTCCGGGCCGCGGGCCCCAAGGCGCTCGTCGGGTTCAGCGACATCACCGCCCTGCACGAGGCGTTCGCCACCCGGGCCGGACTGGTCACGCTGCACGGCCCCATGGCCGCGGGCGTCGACTTCATCAAGAACGGCCGGGCCCAGGACCATCTGCGGGCCACCCTGTTCGCCCCCGAGACCGTCCGCACGATCCGGGCCGCCGAGGGCAGCACCGCCCTGATACCCGGCCGCGCCCGGGGAGTGCTGCTCGGCGGCTGCCTCTGCCTGCTCGCCGCCGAGCTGGGCAACCCCCACGCCCGGCCCTCCGCCCGGGGCGCCCTGCTCTGCCTGGAGGACGTCGGAGAGGAGACCTACCGCCTCGACCGCTATCTGACCCAGCTCCTGCGCGCGGGCTGGTTCGACGGTGTCGCCGGTGTCGTCCTCGGCTCCTGGGCGGAGTGCGACCCGTACGAGAAGGTGCGGGCGCTGCTCGTGGACCGGCTCGGCGGGGTCGGGGTGCCGGTGGTGGAGGAGTTCGGGTTCGGGCACGGGGAGGGGGCGCTGACGATCCCGTTCGGGGTGACGGCGGAGCTGGACACCGAGGCGGGCACGCTGACGCTGGACGAGCCGGCGCTGACCTGACGGTCCTCGCCGGGCGCGTCCCGGCGGCTCGCGTCATCCTGGAGGTATGAGCCCGAAGACACAGGAACGGGTCGGGACGCACGGACGCAAGCGATGGGGCGAGCTGCTGACACCCGGCAGGGTCGTCGTGGGGCTCCTCGCGATCCTCGCGCTCGTCTTCGTCTTCCAGAACACCCAGAGCACCGAGATCCGGCTGCTGGTCTCCGAGGTCACCATGCCCCTGTGGCTGGCCCTGCTGGGGACCGGCCTGGTCGGGGCGGTGTGCGGGGCGTACGTGATGCGACGGCGCAGGTGACGTCCGCGCCGACGCGGCGCGGCGACGTACCGTGGCGGGGTGTCCGAGAACGTGCGTCACCTCATCGAAGGCCCCCGCGTCGGGATACGGCACTTCACCGCCGCCGACGCGTCCGAGTTCACCGTGCGGGCACGGGAGAGCAAGGCCCTGCACCAGCCGTGGCTGTTCCCGCCGATCACGGCCACCGCGTACACCGCCTACGCGGGGCGGCTCATCGAGGACCCGACGAAGGCCGGGTTCCTGGTGTGCGAGAGGGACGGCGGGGGCATCGCCGGGTTCATCAACATCAACAACATCGTGGAGGGCGGCTTCCAGAGCGGCGCCCTCGGCTACGGGGCCTTCGCGCACGCCGCCGGGCGGGGGCTGATGGCCGAGGGGCTCGGGCTGGTCGTCGAATACGCGTTCACCTTCATGGGGCTGCACCGGCTGGAGATCAATGTGCAGCCCGGGAACGCCGCGTCCATCGCCCTCGCCCAGCGCTGCGGGTTCCGGCTGGAGGGGTTCTCGCCGGACTTCCTGTTCATCGACGGGGCATGGCGTGACCACCAGCGGTGGGCGCTCACGACAGAGATGAAACGCCCCACCCGGCCGGAATGATCCATTCCCGTCCCGGCGGGCGGTCGGGTCCCACAGGATGAGAGCCATGCGCAGCATCGTCGTTGTGGACGCCCCCTCCAACCTCGGCCTCCGGCCGCCCGCCCCCGGTACCGTGCCCGGCTGCCACAAGCTGGCCGGTGCCCTGCGTGAACAGGGCATCGTGCGCCGGCTCGGCGCGCTGGAGGGCGGGGTGGTGGTGCCGCCGCGCTACGACCGCGGGGACTGGCGGGAGGGCGACGGTGTCTTCAACGCCGCCGCGATCGCCTCGTACACGCGCCGGCTCGCCGACCGGATCGAACGGCACGTCCGGGCCGGTGAGCTGCCCGTCGTCCTGGGCGGGGACTGTTCGATCCAGCTCGGTGCCTCGCTCGCGCTGCGGCGGATCGGACGGTACGGACTGGTCGCGCTCGACGCGTCCGCCGACTTCCGGCACCCGGGCAACTCCGACGGCGTGGGCGCGGCCGGCGGCGAGGAACTGGCGCTCGCCACCGGGCGCGGACAGCCGGACCTGACCGATCTGGAGGGCCTCGGGCCCTACCTGCGCGACGAGGACGTACGCCTCTTCGGCATCCGCGACGAGTTCGAGGACGACCGCGCCGAGCTGGCCGCGCTGAAGATCCCCGTGGTGACGGTCGGCGATCTGCGGACCTGGGGCGCGGACGATCTCGCCCGGGTCACCGCTCAGAGCTTCGAGACGCCCGAACTCGGCGGTTTCTGGGTGCACCTGGACGCCGACGTCCTCGACCCGTCCGTCATGCCCGCCGTCGACAGCCCCGACCCCGACGGCCTCCTCCCCGACGAACTGACCGCGCTGCTCGCCCCGTTGGTCCGCTCACCGCACTGCGTCGGCCTCAACATCACGATCTACGACCCCGATCTGGACCCCGACGGCACGGCGGGCGCGCTGCTCACGGACCTCGTGGTGGCCGCGTTCGGCCGGTGACACCCACCCGGCGTGCGCCGGCATTCACCGGTGTTCGCCGGTTCATCCGGTCGACCGGCGGTCCGCGTACTCGTAGACCGAGCCGTCGGGGTGCACCGCGATGAGATTGCGGCCGACGGGAGTGGGGATCGGACCGGCCAGGACCTGGGCGCCGGAGGCGGTGAGGACCTGGTTGGCCTCGTCGACGTCCTCGACCGCGAGGGTGGCGGTCACCTTCCGCAGGACCTCCAACTCCGACTCCGGGCCGCTCATCAGCAGGAAGCAGCCGACGGCGGCCACTTGGACGCCACCGCGTTCGAAACGCATCGCCGGTCCGCCCGAGAGTCTCTCGTAGAACGGGACCGCGGCTTCCAGGTCGTCGACGCAGATGCGGAGCGTGGTGCCGAGAATCTCCATGGGGAAAGCCTAGTTGGGGCCGGCCCGCACCGCGTTACTCGGGCACCGGCAGGGGTACCCGGGCGCGATGGACCGCTTGGATCATCGGGAACAACTGGACAAGCACCTGGCCGACGAACTGGCGCGGGTGGCGCGCGAGACCATCCGCGACGAACTGCGGCAGCAGACCCGCAAACAGCGTCGCAGGGCCGCGCTGTACGCCGGGTCGGGGGCGCTCGCCCTGTACGCGGGTGCCGCTCTGGCGCTGGCCCTCGGTCTGGCACTCTCGCTGGGCGTGCCCGACTGGGCCGCCGCCCTGATCACCGCCGTCGTGCTCGGCGCGGCGGCGTATCTGTTGCGGGGCGCGGCGCGGCCTTCCGCGTCCCGGCCGACGGCCGGGCGCGAGGGAGAAGCCGCGGCAGAACACGCGGCGGGCCGTGACCGGGTGCCCGGCGGTACGGCTCCGGGGACGCCCCCGGGCGGGACGGGCCCGGCCGGCTATCCGCCGGTGCCGCCCGTGGCCCCCGCCCCCGGTGGTGCGACCGGCGCCGCGCCGCAGGTCGGAGTCGACCCCCACGAGCCGCCCCGGGACCGCTGAGCGGAGGGCTCCCCCCGTCGCACGGCCCCGTCGCGGTCGCGGGCCGGGAGGCCGGCCGTCGCAGTGGAAACCCGTGGACGTTCCGGCGGCCGACCGGTTTGGGCGCCGTGGCCGGGGGGACGCGGAAGGCTCGTACGTTCACCGACCGCAGGCGCGACCCCGTCGGAGGCGAACCGTGAGTCGACCCCGCATCGTGATCGTCGGTGCCGGTTTCGCCGGTTACCGCACGGCCCGCACCCTCGCCCGGCTGAGCCGGGGCAAGGCCGACATCACCCTGCTGAACCCGACCGACTACTTCCTGTATCTGCCCCTGCTGCCCCAGGTCGCCGCCGGCATCCTGGAACCGCGCCGGGTCACGGTCTCCCTGACCGGCACCCTGCGGCAGGTGCGGCTGGTGCTCGGCGAGGCCGGTGACATCGACCTCGACGCGCGCGCCGTGCGCTACACCGACCCCGAGGGCGGTGTCGGCACCCTGACCTACGACCGGCTGGTGCTCGCCGCCGGGAGCGTCAACAAACTGCTGCCGATCCCCGGTGTCGCCGAGCACGCCCACGGCTTCCGGGGGCTGCCGGAGGCGCTGTACCTCAGGGACCACGTGACACGGCAGGTGGAGCTGGCGGCCGGCGGCGAGGACCCCGGGAGCCGTGACGCGCGCCGCACCTTCGTGGTCGTCGGCGCCGGGTACACCGGCACCGAGGTCGCCGCCCAGGGCCAGATGCTCACCGACGCGCTGGTACGGAGACATCCGCTGCGGGAGAGCGCGCGGCCACGCTGGCTGCTGCTCGACATCGCGGACCGGGTGCTGCCCGAGATGGACGAGAAGCTGTCGCGGACCGCCGACAAGGTGCTGCGGCAGCGGGGCGTCGACGTACGCATGGGGACCTCCGTGAAGGAGGCGACATCGGACGGAGTGCTGCTGAGCGACGGGGAGTTCGTCGACACCCGCACTCTGGTGTGGTGTGTGGGCGTACGGCCCGATCCGCTCGCCGAGTCGCTGGGCCTGCCCATGGAACGCGGCCGGCTGCTCGTCGAGCCCACCCTGCATGTGCCGGGCAGGCCCGAGGTGTTCGCCTGCGGGGACGCGGCGGCCGTACCCGATCTGACCAGGCCCGGCGAGTACACGCCGATGACCGCGCAGCACGCCTGGCGGCAGGGCAGGGTCGCCGCGCTCAACGTCGCCGCGTCCCTCGGCCGGGGCGAGCCCGAGGCCTACCGGCACAGCGACCTCGGCTTCGTCGTGGACCTCGGCGGGGTCAAGGCCGCCGCCGACCCCCTCGGCGTGCCGCTGTCCGGCCTCGCCGCCGGTGCCGTCACCCGCGGCTACCACCTCGCCGCCATGCCCGGAAACCGCGTCCGCGTCGCCGCCGACTGGCTCCTCGACGCCGTACTGCCGCGTCAGGGCGTCCAGTTGGGCCTGGTCCGGTCCTGGGCCGTACCGCTGGACACGGCGTCACCCGAGCTGGCCAAGCGGCCGGCCCCGGCCCTCACCCCCGACAACCCCCGCAAGCCCGCCAAGAGTTCGGAAGGACCGTCATGAACAGCCGTCAACTCACCGAGCTGGCCCAGCAGTTGCGCGTCGACAGTGTGCGTGCGTCGGACGCCGCGGGCTCGGGGCATCCGACGTCGTCCATGTCGGCCGCCGAGCTGATGGCCGTACTGCTCGCGGGACATCTGCGGTACGACTTCGAACGCCCCCAACACCCCGGCAACGACCGCTTCGTGCTGTCGAAGGGCCATGCCTCACCCCTGCTCTACGCCGCGTACAAGGCGGCCGGCGCGATCAGCGAGACCGAGCT
This sequence comes from Streptomyces phaeolivaceus, assembly GCF_009184865.1. NCBI lineage: Bacteria > Bacillati > Actinomycetota > Actinomycetes > Kitasatosporales > Streptomycetaceae > Streptomyces > Streptomyces phaeolivaceus. The sequence continues at coordinate 8,667,812 of NZ_CP045096.1, forward strand.
GATGACGTTCCGGAAGCTCGGCAGCCGGCTCGAGGGGCACCCCACGCCCCGGCGGCTGCCGTGGGTGGAGACCGCCACCGGCTCGCTCGGCCAGGGGCTGCCCGTCGGCGTCGGCATCGCGCTGGCCGGGAAGCGGCTGGACCGCACCGGCAACCGGGTGTGGGTGCTGTGCGGGGACAGCGAACTCGCCGAGGGCTCGGTGTGGGAGGCCGCCGAGCACGCCGCGTACGAGCATCTGGACAATCTGACGGCGATCGTCGACGTCAACCGGCTCGGCCAGCGCGGGCCCACCCGGCACGGACACGACCTGGACGCCTACGCCCGCCGCTTCGCCGCCTTCGGCTGGCACACGATCGAGATCGACGGCCACGACGTGGACGCCGTCGACCGCGCGTACGGCGAGGCCGAGTCCACCAAGGGGCAGCCGACGGTGATCCTCGCCCGCACCCTCAAGGGCAAGGGCGTCGCGGCCGTCCAGGACCGCGAGGGCATGCACGGCAAACCGCTCAAGGACGCCGAGGAGGCGACCGCGGAACTCGGCGGCGTACGCGACCTCCAGGTGGAGGTCCCCCAGCCGCCCGCCGCCCGGATGCTGCACGCCGTACGCACCGGGCATCTGGAGCTGCCGCGCTTCGCGGTCGGCGACGAGGTCGCGACCCGCGACGCGTACGGGCAGGCGCTCGCCGCGCTCGGCTCCGCGCGCGGTGACGTCGTCGCCCTGGACGGCGAGGTCGGCGACTCCACACGCTCCGAGTTCTTCGCCAAGGAACACCCCGACCGCTACTTCGAGTGCTACATCGCCGAACAGCAGCTGGTGGCCGCCTCGGTGGGCCTCGCGGCCCGCGGCTGGGTGCCGTACGCCGCCACGTTCGCGGCGTTCCTCACCCGCGCCCACGACTTCATCCGGATGGCGTCGATCAGCGGGGCCGGCGTCAACCTCGTCGGCTCGCACGCGGGCTGTGCCATCGGCCAGGACGGGCCCTCCCAGATGGGTCTGGAGGATCTGGCGATGATGCGCTCGGTGCACGGCTCGACTGTGCTGTACCCGTGCGACGCCAATCAGACCGCCAAGCTCGTCGGCACCATGGCCGGCCTCGAAGACGTCCGCTATCTGCGCACCTCCCGGGGCGAGGCGCCCGTCCTCTACAGCCCGACCGAGGAGTTCCCGGTCGGCGGCAGCAAGGTGCTGCGCGCCTCCGACACCGACCGGCTCACCGTCGTTGCGGCCGGGGTCACCGTGCGCGAGGCCCTGAAGGCCGCCGACGCGCTGGACGCCGAGGGCATCCAGGTCCGGGTCATCGACCTCTACTCGGTCAAGCCCGTCGACCGCCGCACCCTGCGCGAGGCCGCCGAACGCACCGGGTGCCTCCTCACCGTCGAGGACCACCACGAGGAGGGCGGCCTCGGCGACGCGGTCCTCGACGCCTTCCTCGACGGCCGCCCGGTGCCCCGCCTGGTGCGCCTCGCCGTCCGTACGATGCCGGGCTCGGCCTCCCCCGCGGAGCAGTTGCGCGAGGCGGGCATCGACGCGGAGGCGATCGCCGTCGCCGGACGGCTGCTGGTGGAACACGCGATCGTGCCCTGAACGGCCCTACCTCGACATCCAGCGCATTCGTACACCGCGCCGAAGGTTTGGCCAACGGGCGTGCGGCCACTCGGTGTTCGAGGTGGCCATGTCGAACACATCCAACACATCAAGAGCCAGTAACTCACGTAAAGCGCATGAGTCCCATGATTCCCATGATTCCCATGAGTCCGGTGAAGCGGACGAGGCGCGGGAGTCCACGGGCGACCGACCCCGCCCCATGGAGGTGCTGCGCCACGCGCGGACCCAGCTCGCGGAGCTGACCGGCATGGCGCCCGAGTCCGTGTCCTCGTTCGAACAGACCGAGGGCGGCTGGACGTTGGAGGTCGAGGTCCTGGAGATCGCCAGGGTCCCCGACACGATGAGCCTGCTCGCGAGCTATCGGGTGGAACTCGACTCCGAGGGCGAGCTGACCGGATACCGCCGCGTCCGCCGCTACGAGCGCGGCAGGGCGGACCCGCATCGCCGCTAGGGCGCGTCGTCCCGCCCTTGTTCCCAGCAACCAGAGACACCAGAGACACCAGAGACATAGGAGGTTCGGTCGGTATGACCGTAGTCCCGGCACAGCAGTCCGGCGGCGGAGGCGGCAGCAGCGGCCAAGCCCTCGTCAGTGAGGCCCCCGAGCGGCTGCGCCCGAAGCGCAAGGATCTGCTCGCCCATCAGAACGTCCTGAGCGAGGCGGGCGCGGGCGGCCCGCTGCTGCCCATGAGGTTCGGCAGCGTCGCCCCCGACGACGCGTCCGTCACCGGGGTGCTCGCCGAACGCGCGGAGCACTACCGGGAGCGGCTCAAGAACTTCGCCCGCTTCATCACCCTCAGGGGAGAGGCCGAGGACGGCTGGCGCGGCGAGATCCGCGACGGCGAGGTGGTCGTCAGCCACGAGGACGCCCTCGCGGAGGAGGAGCGGGAGCCGGAGCCGGACGAGGAGCCCCGCGACGCCGCCGACGCCGCCGAGGACGTCGAGGCAGCCGAGGCAGCCGAGGACGATGAGTACCTCGACGAGGATGCTGAGGACGTCGAGGACGTCCCGGAGGACGAGTACGAGGACGTTCCCGAGGCCGAGGACGACGCCGGGGAGGACATCGACGAGGAACCGTACGAGGATGAGCACGAGGATGAGCACGAGGACGAGGAACGGGTCGACGTGGGCGGGAGCCGACGATGACCTTCCCCAGCCGGGTCCCCGAGCCGTACGGGCAGAACGGGAGTGCCAATCTGGCCGACATTCTGGAGCGGGTGCTCGACAAGGGGCTGGTGATCGCGGGCGACATCCGCATCAACCTGCTCGACATCGAACTGCTCACCATCAAGCTGCGCCTCATCGTCTGCTCCGTCGACAAGGCCAAGGAGATGGGGATCGACTGGTGGGAGACCGACCCGGCGTTGTCGTCCAACGCCCGCCGCGACGAACTCTCCCGTGAGAACGCCGAGTTGCGTGCCCGGCTCGCGGAGCTGGACGACGGCGGGTACCGGCGGGAGCCGGAGCCGGCCATCCAGCGCGGTCGTGCCAGAGAGGAGCCCTCATGACCGGACTGCGTTATGTGTACGCCGTCTGCCGCCCCTTCGACGCGGCACTCCAGTCCCAGCTCACCGGGGTCGCGGGAGCGCCGCCCCGGCAGCTGCGGCACCACGATCTGATCGCCGTGGTCAGCGAGGTGCCGGAGCGCGACTTCGCGGAGCAGCCGCTGCGCGCCCATCTGGAGGACCTGGACTGGCTGACCGCGACGGCCCGTGCCCACCAGAGCGTCATCGACGCCCTCACCGTCGTCACCACACCCCTGCCGCTCCGGCTCGGCACCGTGTTCCACGACGACAGCGGTGTACGGGTCATGCTGGAGGCCCGCGAGGAGGGCTTCCGGCAGACCCTGGACCGGCTGGCGGGCCGGGTGGAGTGGGGCGTCAAGGTGTACACGGAGCCCGAGGAGCCGCGGGAGCGGGCGGAGTCGGAGGAGCGGGAGCCGTCCCGGACGTCCGCGCCCGCGAAGGTCTCCAGCGGGCGGGACTACCTGCGACAGCGGCGGCGCAGTCACCGGGCCCACGAGGAGAAGCGGGAGAACGCCGACCGGTTCGCGCGTCGGCTGCACGACACCCTCGCGGAATTCGCCGAGGACACCCGGTTGCACACCCCGCAGAATTCGGCTCTTTCCGGTGCTCCCGGACGCAATGTGCTGAACGCGGCCTATTTGGTGCCGCGCGCCCATTCCGAGGAGTTCGTGGAACTCGTGGACCGTACGAAGAACGAGGAACCGGATTTGCGGGTGGAACTCACCGGGCCGTGGGCGGCCTATTCCTTCAGCGGGGAGGACGGCTCGTGACCGTGATCGAACGCCGTGAGGTGGCCCTCGTCGATCTCCTCGACCGGCTGCTCGCCGGCGGGGTCGTCATCACCGGCGACCTCACGCTGCGCGTCGCCGACGTCGACCTCGTCCGCATCGACCTGAACGCCCTGATCAGCTCCGTGAACGCACAGGTCCCGTCCCCCTGGGGAGGCATCGAGTGACCGGCCGGAACCGTCTCGAACTGGAGCCCGACACGGTGGAGAGGGACCTGGTCAAACTGGTCCTCACCGTCGTCGAACTGCTCCGCCAGCTGATGGAGCGGCAGGCGCTGCGCCGCTTCGACACCGGGGAGCTCTCGGAGGACCAGGAGGAGCGCATCGGGCTCACCCTGATGCTGCTCGACGACCGGATGACCGAGCTGCGCGAGCGCTACGGCCTGCGGCCCGAGGACCTCAATCTGGACCTCGGGCCGCTGGGACCGTTGCTACCGCGCGAGTGAACTCACCACCTGTACCAGCGGCCCCTTCCACCGGACGCGGACGTTCCGCGAACCAGGAAGCCGAGAAGCCACAGCACCAGAACGGCCAGTGCGATATACCAGAGAACCTTCACCGCGAATCCGGCACCGAAGAGAATCAGCACCAGAAGCAGTACCAGCAGGATGGGAACCATTATGCGAACCTCCTGCTGGTCCGTGTTTCCCGAATACGCGCGTTCAGACCGCCCTGCGGCAGAGAATTCTTACGGCTTCTTACGGCTTCTTACGGCACAGAATTTCTCCGTGGAGTACGGCGAACCAGCCGTCCTCCTCCCGCCCCCACTCCCGCCAGGCCGCCTCGATCGCCCGCAGCCGCTCGTCCGTCGCGTGACCGCCCGCCGTCGCCCGTTCGGCGTACGCGGAGGCGACCGTCCGGTCCGCCCACAGCCCGCTCCACCAGGCCCGCTCGTCCGCCGTGGCGTAGGTCCAGGTCGAGGAGCCGGCCGTGATGTCGGTGAGCCCGGCCCGCAGCGCCCAGGACTTCAGCCGGCGCCCCGCGTCGGGCTCACCGCCGTTGGCGCGGGCCACCCGGCGGTACAGGTCCAGCCAGTCGGCCATGCCCGGTGACTCGGGGAACCAGGTCATCGCCGCGTAGTCGGAGTCCCGGGCGGCGACGATCCCGCCGGGCTTCGTGACCCGGACCATCTCGCGCAGCGCCTGCACCGGGTCGCCGACGTGCTGGAGCACCTGGTGCGCGTGGACCACGCAGAAGGTGTCGTCCGGATACTCCAGCGCGTGGACGTCCGCGACCGCGAAGTCCACGTTCTCCAGGCCGCGTTCGGCGGCCGTGGCGCGGGCCTGACCGAGGATGCCGGGCGCGTGGTCGACGCCGGTGACATGGCCGTCCGGGACCAGGGCGGCCAGGTCCGCGGTGATGGTCCCCGGACCGCAGCCGATGTCCAGGATCCTCATATGGGGTTTCAGCGAACCGAGGAGATATGCCGCCGAGTTGGCGGCCGTCCGCCAGGTGTGCGAGCGCAGCACCGACTCATGGTGTCCGTGCGTGTAGACGGCGGTCTCCCGTGCCTTCGACATGGCCGTTCCCCTTCCACGAGGCCCGTGCGGTCCGCTTCGGTCCGCGAGGACCATGAGGGCCGCGAGTTCGTGCTCGAACGGTACGCGACCCGGCCGAATAATGAGACCGTCGTCTTGAATTGTGGACTCGTGGAAGGAGGGCGGCGAGAGTCACGAGAGTCAGTGGAAGGGCACGGGCCGGTAGACCGTCAGTGCCTCCGGGATCTTCCGGAGCGTCAGATCCCCCTGCGCCTCGGTGACTTCGCCGTCGTACGCGAGGAGCGTGCCCGGCGCGATACCGTCCACCCGGAGCCGCCGTACGCGGACCGCCGCGTGGGCGGGGGTGCGGGTCAGCGGACCGGCGACGGCCGCGGCCAGCAGCCGCAGGGCCGGGCGGCGACCGCCGTGCACGACCCGGACGTCCAGCAGCCCGTCGGCCAGGTCGTAGCGCCGGACCGGGGCGAGGCCCAGCCGGTGGTACGTGCCGTTGCCCGCGAACAGCAGCCAGATCGGGCGGGGGCGGCCCTCGAAGGTGGCCTGCAGCGGATGCCGGCCGGAGCGCAGGACCCGCAGTGCCGCGATCACGCCCGCCGGCCAGCCGCCGACCATCCGCTCCCAGCGCTCGCGCTCCCGCACCAGTTCGGGATAGACGCCCAGGCTGAACGTGTTGATGAAGTGGCCCTCCGTGTCACCGGTCGCGAAGTGCCCCACGTCCACCCGGACGGCCTCGCCCTTGCGCACGGCACGGCCCAGGTCGCGCACGTCCTCCACCCCGAGGTCGTACGCGAAGTGGTTGAGGGTGCCGCCGGGGAGTACGGCGAGGGGGAGGCCGTGGCGCAGGGCGACCTCGGCGGCGGCGTTCACCGTGCCGTCGCCGCCGCACACGCCGAGTACCCGGGCGTGGGTGGCCGCCTTCTCCAACTCGGCCTTCACGTCCTCCGGTTCGCACTCCACGGTCTCGGCGCCCGGCAGCACGTCCCGCAGGGCGCGCGCCCGGTCCGAGGTCCCCGAGGCCCGGTTGGCGATCACCACCAGGCCGTGGCCGTCCGGCAGCGCGGGCGCGTCCACGTACGGGCGGCCGGGCGGCGGGAGCTGGTCGCGGGTCGGCACGATGCCGCGTACGGCGTAGGCGGCGCCCACGCCCAGGGCGGCGCCCACCAGGACGTCGCTCGGGAAGTGCACGCCCGTGTACACGCGGGACAGCGCGACGGCGGTCGCCAGCGGGGCGACGGCGGCGCCCCAGCCGCGGGACTCCAGGGCGACGCCGGCCGCGAAGGCGGCGGCGGAGGCGGAGTGGCCCGACGGGAAGGACGTGGTGATCGGCTGCCGCTTCAGCCGGCGGGGCAGCGGGACGTTGTCCAGGCCCGGCCGGGGGCGGCGGATCGAGCGCTTGCCGAGGGTGTTGATCGTCGCCGAGGCGAGGGCGAGGGAGGCGACGCCCCGGACGGCCGCCCTGCGGGCCCGGGGGCTCCGGGTCGCCGCGATCGCCGCCGCCGTGGCGAACCACAGCACGCCGTGGTTCGCGGCGCGGCTCAGCTTCGGCAGGAGGGGGTGGGCACCCGGCCAGTCGCGGGTCGCCACCGCGTTGAAGAGGCGGCTGTCCGCGGCGAGGAAACGGTCGCGGAGGATGTGGTGGCCCGGGGGGCGGACGGTGAGGTCGACGTCTGGGGTCATGTGTCCACGGGTACCCCATGCCGGGGGAAGCGTGTCGGGCGGGGTGGGGTTGGGTGACGGGGCGGGGTCGGGTGGGTGTGGGTGGCGTTGCGTTGCCGGGTGCGGGTTCGGTGGGGCTTCTCGCGCAGTTCCCCGCGCCCCTGAAGAAGCAGGGGCTGCGCCCCGTGCTTTTTCGGCCCGAAAGGGCCGGAGGCTCTTGAGAGGCGCGGGGAACTGCGCGAGAAGCCCCCACCGGACCCGCGCCCGGCAACCCAACCCCACCCCGCGGCCGGACCACGGTCGCTGGGGAAATGGATTTGCTCGGGGGGTTGCTCGGCTCGGAGAATGCGGCGCATGGGACATCTCGAAGCCGCTCATCTGGAGTACTACCTGCCGGACGGGAGGGCGCTGCTCGGGGATGTGTCCTTTCGGGTGGGGGAGGGCGCGGTCGTCGCGCTGGTCGGGCCGAACGGGGCCGGGAAGACGACGTTGCTGCGGCTGATCTCCGGGGAGCTGAAGCCGCACGGCGGTTCGGTGACCGTCAGCGGCGGGCTCGGGGTGATGCGGCAGTTCGTCGGGTCCGTGCGCGACGAGACGACCGTGCGGGACCTCCTGGTGTCGGTGGCCCAGCCGAGGATCCGCGAGGCCGCGCGGGCCGTCGACACCGCGGAGCACGGGATCATGACCGTGGACGACGAGGCGGCCCAGCTGACGTACGCGCAGGCCCTCTCCGACTGGGCCGAGGTCCGCGGCTACGAGGCCGAGACCCTGTGGGACATGTGCACCATGGCCGCGCTGGGCGTCCCGTACGACAAGGCGCAGTGGCGGCAGGTGCGGACGCTCTCCGGCGGTGAGCAGAAGCGGCTCGTGCTGGAGGCGCTGCTGCGCGGCACCGAGCAGGTCCTCCTCCTCGACGAGCCCGACAACTACCTCGACGTACCCGGCAAGCGCTGGCTGGAGGAGCGGCTCAAGGAGACCCGCAAGACGGTGCTCTTCGTCTCCCACGACCGCGAACTGCTCTCCCGCGCCGCCGAGAAGATCGTGAGCGTGGAGCCGGGCCCGGCGGGCGCGGACGCCTGGGTGCACGGCGGCGGCTTCGCCACCTACCACGAGGCGCGGGCACAGCGCTTCGAGCGCTTCGAGGAACTGCGCAGGCGCTGGGACGAGAAGCACGAGCAGCTGAAGAAGCTCGTCCTGAACCTCCGGCAGGCGGCCGAGAACAGCGTCGCGATGGCCTCCCGCTACCAGGCCGCCCAGACCCGGCTGCGCAAGTTCGAGGAGGCGGGCCCGCCGCCCGAGCCGCCGCGCGAGCAGGACATCACCATGCGGCTCAAGGGCGGCCGTACCGGCGTAAGGGCCGTCACCTGCAAGGCACTTGAGCTGACCGGCCTGATGAAACCCTTCGACCTGGAGGTCTTCTACGGCGAGCGGGTCGCCGTCCTCGGCTCCAACGGCTCGGGCAAGTCCCACTTCCTGCGGCTGCTCGCCGGGGACGACGTTGCCCACACGGGGGAGTGGAAGCTCGGCGCCAGGGTCCTGCCGGGGCACTTCGCGCAGACGCACGCCCATCCGGAGCTGGAGGGGCGGACACTGCTCGACATCCTGTGGAAGGAGCACGCCCAGGACCGGGGCGCCGCCATGTCCCGGCTGCGCCGCTACGAGCTGACCAAGCAGGCCGAACAGTCCTTCGACCGTCTCTCCGGCGGCCAGCAGGCCCGCTTCCAGATCCTGCTGCTGGAGTTGCAGGGCGTCACCGCCCTGCTGCTCGACGAGCCCACCGACAACCTCGACCTGGAGTCGGCGGAGGCGTTGCAGGAGGGCCTGGAGGCCTTCGACGGCACGGTCCTCGCCGTCACCCACGACCGCTGGTTCGCGCGCTCGTTCGATCGTTTTCTGGTCTTCGGCTCCGACGGCCGCGTACGGGAGACCCAGGAGCCCGTGTGGGACGAGCGCCGGGTGGCGCGCGCCCGCTAGCCCGTCGGCCCGCACGGCGGCAGCCGCGCGGGCCGGCCGCGCGGGGCCGTCGCACGAGGGGCCGGGCCCGGGATGTTCGTACAGTGGAGGGAGGACCACGACGATCGGGGTACCACCATGACCGGAGTGCACCCGGACCAGCTGGACGATCAGCAGTTGATGAAGGAGCTGGAGTCGATCCACCGTACGCGGCACGACACGCTGCTGCACGGCTCGATCGAGGCGCTGCGCACCCACAACGAGCGGATGGCGCAGCTGGAGGGCGAGTATCTGCGCCGCCATCCGCGTCGGCCGGTCGTCCCGGGCCGCACGAGGGACGGCGCGCGGGAGCGAGGGCCGGCATGACGGACGGCACGACACCGCAGTCGCGGGACAGCGTGCTGCTCACCCGGCACGCCGAGGCGCAGGACCTGTTCGGCGCGCGGGTCCACGCCGTCCGTGACGACCAGTGGGGGTCGGGCACCCCGTGCGCCGAGTGGTCGGTGCGCGACCTCGTCAACCATCTCGTGTCCGAGCAGTTGTGGGTGCCGTCGCTGGTGCGGGACGGCTGCATGATCGAGGAGGTCGGCGACACGTTCGAGGGGGATCTGCTGGGGCCGGACCCCGCGGTCTCCTGGGACACCGCCGCGCACTCCGCACGGGAGGCGTTCGGCGCGCCCGGCGCCCTCGAACGCACGGTTCATCTGTCCTACGGGGACACCCCGGCGACCGCGTACTGCGCGCAGATGGTCGCCGATCTCGTCGTGCACACGTGGGATCTCGCGCGGGCGATCGGGGCGGACGAGCGGCTGCCGGGGGTGCTGGTGCGGTTCGCGGCGGAGGAGATCGCTCCGTACGCCGGTGAGTTGGAGAAGAGCGGGTTGTTCGGGGCGCCGGTGGAGCCACCCGCGCGGGCCGACGCCCAGACCAGGCTGCTGTGCCTGCTCGGGCGCCGGCCTTAGCGCCTCAGGGTGCCGCCCGGGGCCTGAGAATCGGCCTCAGGGTGCCGCCCGGCTGATGTGGACGAGTGTGTCGAATCCGGGTCCTGTGCGACGGCCAGGTCGCCGAGGCCGACCATGCCCACCGCCCGCCCGTCCTCCAGGACCGGCAGCCGGCGTATCGCGTGGGCGCGCATCAGCCCGACCGCGGCGGACACCGCGTCGTCCGGGCCGATCACCACCGGGTCCGGGGTGCGGACGGCCTGGGCGCTCACCGTGAGCGGGTCGGCGCCGTCGGCGACGGCGCGCAACGTGATGTCGCGGTCGGTCAGGACCCCGACGACCCGCCCGTCCGTCGCGACGAGGACACCCCCGATGCCCTGGTCCCGCATCAGCTGCGCCGCCCCGACGAGCGAGGCGTCCGGACGGACCGCCACCGCACCCGCCGTCATGACTTCCCTCACGAACTCGGCCATGGCTCTCCGGGCCCTTCGTCGCGCCGCCCCGACCGCGGGGGGCACGCCCACGCGGGCGTGCCGTGGCCCGCAGTACCCGCGAGCAGGAGGCCTATGTGAGCCGGTCCGGCGCGGAATCCCCACCGGTCTCGTCCCGGGCGTGGACCACCGCCTCCGCGAGCCGGTGCGCCGATTCGTAGCGCGCCTCGCGCGGCAGCCGCTCCAGGGGCTCCACCAGCGCGTCCGGGGCGTGCCGGTCCCGCAGGACCCGGATCAGCTCGGCGGGGCCCGCCGGGAAGGACGTACGGCCCAGGACCCGGGCCAGTTCCAGCCGCAGGGTCTCCACCCCGGCGGGATCACGGCTCGGGGTCACCGGCCCGTACGCCACCTCCGGGTCGTCCTCGGCGTACGGCTCCGGGTCGTGCCACTCCTCCGTGCGCGTGGGATGCCCCGAACGGAGCAGTCCTTGGAGTTCCTGCTTCATCTCGTCGTCGCGGTGGGCGCTCAGGCGGTCGCTGCCTCGCTGCATGACTCCCCTCCAGATGGGATCTTCGTGGCCCTCGCGTACCCGAACACCCCTCGCCGACACTGACGCGTTCCGTCCGGTTCCGCCGCGAGATGTGGTCCGCGGCCGTCGTGCCCATACTGGATGTCCCGGGGTGCGGTCTCCCGAGACAGTCACCCGCGGGCGGAACGAGAAATCCCGAATGTGTTTGCCGTGCATGATCCGGGGCAGGCGCATAACAGTGCTTCGGACAGGAGGCACGTCCGTGGAAGTGGCGAGGTTTCCCTCACGGGTGTGCTGTCTCCTCCGCACGTCCGCGCCCCCACGGTGACCGTCCATCCCAGAGCACCATCCAGGGAGTTGCGACGCACCATGCGTACTCAGGCGAAGCACCACCCGCACGACGACGCCCCCGACACCGCGGAGGCCTTCCGCAAGCTGGCCGCGCTTCCCCCGGGTCAGCAGCGGGACACCCTGCGTGACCAGATCATCGAGGCGTGGCTCCCGATGGCCGAACGGCTGGCGGGACGGTTCCGCAACCGCGGCGAGAGCTACGACGATCTGCGTCAGGTCGCGTCGCTCGGCCTGGTCAAGGCCGTCGACCGTTACGACCCCGAGCTGGGCAACGCCTTCGAGAGCTACGCCGTCCCCACCGTCACCGGTGAGATCAAGCGGCACTTCCGCGACCACATGTGGACCCTGCACGTGCCCCGCCGGGTCCAGGACCTGCGCAATCGCGTGCGGTTCGCCAGTCAGGACCTGTCCCAGACGATCCCCGGGCGACGGCCGACCGTCGCGGAGATCGCGGCCCACGCGAACATGACCGAGGAGGACGTGCAGGTCGGGCTCGAAGCCCTGGAGAGCTTCACGGCGCTGTCGCTGGACGCGGAGCTGCCGGGCAGCGAGGACGGGTACTCGCTCAGTGACGCGCTGGGGTCGCCCGATCCGGCGCTGGACACGGTGGTGGACCGGGAGGCCGTGAAGCCACGGCTGGCCGCGTTGCCCGAGCGGGAGCGGGCGATTCTGTACATGCGGTTCTTCGGGGACATGACGCAGAGCCGGATCGCGGAGCAGTTGGGGATCTCGCAGATGCATGTGTCGCGGCTGATCAGTCGGTGCTGTGACCGGTTGCGGGATCAGGTGATGAAGGACGCGGTGTAGCTCCGCGGGGTGGGTGGGGGGTGGTGTGGTGGGCGTGTTGGGTTCGTTGTCGGGTGCGGGTTCGTCGTGGCTTGTCGCGCGGTTCCCCGCGCCCCTTGACGATCGGCCCGGAGTTCCATGTGCCCCCTGATGGTGGGCCGTGGATCCATGCGCCCCCTCAGCTGGGGCGGGGTTGCATTGCCAGGGCTATGTGGCGGGACATGGTGTCCATGGCCTGGGCCTCGGCCAGGGAGAAGGCCGGGCGGGGGCCCGCGCGGAAGAGGGTCAGGACGGCCTTGACGTGCCCGTTCGGGGTAGGGAGGGGCACCGTCAGCAGTGATGTCACGTCGGCTCTCACCAGGACCGGGGCGCCGGTGGTGTCGTGGCCGAAGGCGGTGGGGTCGGCCGGGCGGATCTGGAGGGCGGGGGAGCCGGCCCGCGCGGCGTCGACGACGAGGGGGCAGGTGGCGGGGTCCTGGGTCATCAGGAGCTTCGCCTCGCGCTCCGAGGGGGCCAGCACCGTCGTACGGGTGAGGCCCGGGGCCGTCGTGTCCGCGATCACCCAGTCGGCGAAACGGCCGTGCAGGACATGGGCCGCCCGGTCCAGGGCCGCGTCGGAAGGGGCGCCGAGCAGCGCCGTGGTCATGGCGTCGACCAGATCCATGAGGGCCGCGTGACGGGTGGTCTCGGTGAGGTTGGGCAGCGGGCGGAGCGGCTCGACGGCGGGCATCCGGTGCCCGGCGGGCTGCAGGGTGACCAGCACGGTGTTGCGCGGCTCACCGCCGGGACGCAGCGCGGTGAGCGTGGCGCGCACCGGGAGCGAGGGGCGCTGCTGGAGGAACACATTGAGGCTGCGGTCGCCCTCGCCGCGCGCCACGGCCGCCGCCTGCGAACGGAACGCGCCCCGGTCGGAATGGGCGAGGAACCCGCTCAGCGGACGCCCCGTCGCATAGCCGGACCGAACACCGGTGAAGGCGGTCGCGGCCCGGTTGAGACGGCGCACCACCGTCTCACGGTCCACCAACAGCACGGGCAGCGGCAGACTTTGGAAGACGGTCTTCAGCAACTGGTGTTCCCGCGCGGCCGACGGGGCGCCGCCGACCTGTCCCGATGTGCTCAGCCGCTCGTACCGGGGCCACAACCGGTCGGCCGCGTGGTCGAGTTCGAAGATCGCCGCGTCCAGGACCGTCGGAAGATCACCGGTCGGTACCGAGCGGGCCGCCTTGAGCTCGGCGACCCGGCGCACGAAGTCCGCGAGTTCTTCACCGAATTCGTCCGTCTGCGTCATGCGACGAAAGTAATGCCTGGGAGGCGTTCACGGGGGAGGGGGCGGCGGGATCGAAAGCGGCACGTTCGTTTTCCGTGCGGGGGAGCGGGCAGGCGACCCGAAGAGGAGGCGTGCGTCATGCCGGAAAGCGAACAACTCGGCCGCGTGGGCCGGGAATCGGCGGAATCCGCACATCCGGGCAGAAGACTCTCCGAACTCGTCGAACAGGCCGCCCGCTGCACCAGCGACTGCTGCGGAGCCAGCGGCATGGTCTCCGATTGCGGCACCGAGCGGCCCGCCGCCGTCACCCACCCCGACCTCGCCGGACTCGTCGCGGTCCAACTGCGCTCGGGCGACGGGCCGATCCCGGCCGCGCTGGAGCGCGGTGAGCCCGTCGACTCCGCCGATCTGCTGCGGGAGGAACGCTGGCCGGCGTACCGGGCCGTGGCCCTCGACGCGGGCGTACGGTCCAGCGTCACCCTTCCCTTCAGGCGGGCCGGTCTCACCGTCACCCTCAGCCTCTACAGCTTCCGCCCGCACACCCTGGACGGCGCCCCGCACGGCCCCGCGCGCGCCCTCGGCGACCTCGCCGCCACCTGCATCGTCCGTGACCGCTCCTACCGGGCGGCCCTCACCGAGCTGGACCAGCTCGGCGCCGCCCTGCGCTCCCGGCCGGTCGTCGACCAGGCCTGCGGCATGGTCATGCATGTCCTCGGCTGCGACGCCGACACCGCGTTCACCGTCCTGCGCCGTATCTCCCAGGGCACCAACCGCAAACTGTCGGACGTCGCGTCGGCGGTGGTGGAGAAGAGGGGCCGGGGCCTGGAGCGGGAACTCGTCTCGCTCTCCGGCTGAGCGCACCGGCTGAGCGCACCGGGCGTCCGGCCGGGGCGTCCGCCCCGGTGCCGCACCGGGTGTTCCGGTGCGCCGTCACCCGCTTGGCGGCCCCGCGTCCCGCAAATGGTGCCCGGCCGCGCGCGCCCCGCCGGGCTCGGCGCTCTGATGGACGCGGGGCACGGCCGTCGTGCCCCACCCGCCGGAGCCGGCCGAAGGAGCCCCGCCCATGCCCCCGCCCCCCATGCCTCCGTCCCCGCCCACGCGCCCGCCCCTGCGCCGCGGCGCCCACGTCCTGACCTCCGCCGCGCTGATCGGCGCCGTCCTGTCCGCCACCGCCCCGTCCGCGTACGCGGACCCCGCGGCCGAGGTGAACCCGCACTCCGTCGAACCGGGCGGCACGCTCACCTTCTCCGTCTCCTGCGACCCGACCGGCGGCCCCGCCCCCGAGACCATCGACGCCAGCTCCCAGGCCTTCGAACAGGGCACCGTCACCCTGCAACGCCTCCCCGGCAACGACGACTCCGCCGGCGGACCCTCCTACCAGGGCACCGCCAAGATCGCGCCCGCCGCGGACTTCGAGACCGGCGTCGCGGCGGCGAACTCCGCCACCGAGTGGGGAGTGGACGGCATCTGCCCGGCGGCACCCGGCGGTGAGGGCAAACAGTGGAGCGCCGCCTTCGCCGTCTCCCTCGGCGGCGGCGACGACCCGTACCACCCGACCCACCAGCCGACGCATCAGCCGTCCCACCGGCCCACGCACGAGCCCACCCATCACGCCACGCACCCCGCCGCGCCGGTCCAGCGCGGTGTCCACGCGGGCGGCGGCGGGGCCTTCACCGACTCCGTCCCGGCGATGGTCGCCGGCGGCCTCCTCATCGCGGGCGCACTCGGCGCCGCCGTCCACCGACTGCGCCGCCGTGACCGGGGGACGCCCTGACGCGCCGGAGTCACCAAGACGGACGGAAGGGCCCCTGACGCGCCGGAGTCACCAAGACGGACGGAAGGGCCCCTGACGCGCCGGAGTCACGAAGACGGACGGAAGGGCCCCTGACGCGCCGGAGTCACCACGACCGAAGGGCCCCTGACGCGCCGGAGTCACCAACTCCCCCTGAACACGGGGGACACGAGGCCGTTGTGACCGGCGCAACCCGTACGGGGGCCATGGGGCGCGTGAGCCTGGGTACTGACCGGCCGAGGGTGCGTACGCCGCCTGCCGGGGCGTGACGTCGCCCCCGGGCAACGCACAACGACAGCGCGGAGGCACAGATGCGGCGGACGGATCCGGAAGGGCATGGTCCGGTCCGTTACGGCCCGCCCCTTCCCGCCCAGGGACTGCCCGTGCTCCCCGAACTGGCCGCCGTGCTCTCCGCAGCCGCGGCCCACCCCCACCCCGTACCGCCCGGTGGCGATCCCGCCCTGCTGGACGCCGCCTGCGGCTACTGGGACCGGCGTGGACTGCCCACCGCACGGGACAGGGCCGTCGCCGCCCCCGGCGCCCCCGCCCTGCTCCTCGCGCTGACCGCCGCGATCGGCGGCGACGTCCTGCTTCCCCGGCCGTGCGCCGCCTGGTGGGAGCCGCAGGCACGGGCGTTGGGAAGATCCGTGTTCCATGTGGCCACACCCGCCGAGTGCGGGGGCGTGCCGGACCCGTACGCGCTGCTGGAGACCGTGCGCAGGATCCGGGCCGAGGGCGGTGACCCCCGGCTGCTCGTGCTGTGCGTCGCCGACGACCCGACCGCCACCGTGGCCCCGCCCGAGCTGGTGCACGAGGCCATGGAGGCGGCCCTGGGGGAGGGGCTGCACCTGGTCAGCGACGAGACCTGGCGCGACACCGTCCACGACCCGCACGACACCGTGCTGCTCAGCCCGGCCGAGATGCTGCCCGACCGGGTCACCGTCGTCAGCGACCTGGCCGGCGCCTTCCTGCCGACGGGCTGGCCGGCCGCCGTGGCCCGCTTCCCGGCCGACGGGGACGGTACGGGACTGCGCGACCGGGTCCTCGACGTGCTCACCGCGCTGGGCGCCCGGGTCGCCACCCCGGTCGCCGCAGCCGCCGCGTACGCCCTCGCCGAGCCCGCCCCCGTCACCGAACGGCTCACCGCCTCCGTACGGCTGCACGCCCGACTCGCCACCGCCGCGCACCGCGCCGTGGTGGGCGCCGGGGCGCTCGCCCTGCCGCCGCGCGCCGGACGGCATCTGTACGCCGACCTCGCCCCACTCCGCCCCGCCCTCTCCGCCCACGGCGTCGGCGACGCCCAGGAGGCGGAGGACTTCCTCACGGACCGGCTCGGGATGCCCGCGCCCGGCGGCCACCGGTTCGGGGACGACCTCGGCGCGCTGCGCGTCCGGCTGTCCACCGCCCCGTTCCTCGGCACCACCGACGCGGAACGCGCCCAGGTCCTCGACGCGCCGGACCCGCTGGAACTACCGCATGTGGAACGCGCGTTGACGCTCTTCGGAGCGGCTTTCGAGGACCTTCGATGACGAGGGTCCCTCGGGAGCGACCCGAAGTGACCCCCGGGCCCCAGCACCCCCCGTCCCAAAGGGGCGAGGGGAACTGCGCGATCAGCCCCCACGCACCCGCCCCCCCCCGCAACGCACCCGAGGTCCCGAGCTCTCAACGCACAACCCGCCGCCACACACTCGGCACCACACTGATCAGCAACGTCAACACGACCGCCGCCAACACCCCTTGCCACGGCTCCGCGAACAACGACCCACCCAGAATCCCGATCAACTGGTACGTCACGGCCCACGCGAGACACGCCGGCAGATTCCCCCGCGCGAACCGCCGCAACGGCATCTTCGCCATCAGACAGGCCAGCATCACCGGGATCCGCCCCGCCGGCATCAGCCGGGACAGCACCAGCACGGCCACCCCGTGGTCCTCCAGCTTCGCCTGGGCCTGCGCCAGCCGGTCCTCCGGCGCCCGGCGGCGGATCGCCTCCAGCCACCGCGAACCGTTCTTGGAGCCCATCCCGCGCCGCCCCAGCCAGTACAGCGCGATGTCACCGAGGAACGCGGCGACCGACGCCACCACGAACACCAGCAGCAGCGCGAACGGCGCCGCCTGGTGGAACGCCACCACCGCCGCCGAGCTGACCAGCGCCCCGGTCGGCACCACCGGCACCAGCGCCCCGATCAGCACCAGCAGGAACAGCGTCGGATAGCCGATCGCCTGCTGGGTCGACTGCTGCGGCAGGGGACTGCTCACGGCGGCGAGGAAGTTCACCGGGCCGCCCCCGGCCGTACGCTCTCGCCGTGTCCCAGCCGGTGCACGGCCACCTCGGGGGCGCGGGCGGCGGCGAGGCGCACGAACTCCTCGCCGGGGGCATGGAATTCATGGGGGCGCACGGCGTCCATCCCGATCGGCCAGTACGTGCCGTAGTGCACCGGAACCGCGCTCCGGGGCGCGAGCAGCGCAAGCGCCTCCGCCGCGCGCCCCGCGTCGAGATGCCCCTCGCCGAGGTACGGCCCCCAGCCGCCGACCGGCAGCAGCGCCACGTCGACCGGACCGACCTCCTTGGCCATCTCCTGGAACAGCCCGGTGTCCCCGGCGAAGTAGGTCCGCGCCTCGCCCTCGACGACGAAGCCGAGCGCGGGCGAACGGTGCGGCCCGACCGGCAGCCGCCGCCCGTCGTGCCGGGCGGGAACGGCACGTACGACCAGGTCACCGACCCTGATCTCGTCCCCGGCCGCCACCTCGGAGAGCCGTAGATGCGCCAGTCTGCGCAGCCCCGGCACCTGGCGCGACGCGCCCTTCGGCACCACCAGCCGGGTCCCCGGGGCGAGCCGGGTCAGCGAGGGGACGTGCAGATGGTCGGCGTGCAGATGCGACACGAGCGCGACGTCCGCGACCGCCGCCTCCGGCGGGGGAGGCGCACCCCGGCGCCTTCGCAGATGTGCGAGCCGGCGCGCGAACAGGGGGTCGGTCAGCACCCTCGTACCCGAGTCCTCCACGGTGCAGGTCGCGTGACCCCACCAGGTGATCTCCACCGGCACTCCGTTCGCCTCCTTCGCGCTACTCCCCCGAGCCTACGGGCTGGAGTAGGGTCTGCGGCCTGGGTCTGAGGGGGACACCGTGGCAGACAAGGGAGACATGAGTGGCGCCTCCGGTACGGCGTGCCGGGACGCCGCTCGCGGGTGTGGCGGCGCGGCGGGGCGCGGGGCCGTGGTGCGGGTCGCGGCCATAGCGAGCCTGACACCGCTGGAGGAGCTGGAGGCGGATCCCTTCCTGGTGGACTCCCGAAGCCAGCACGCCATGTGCGCCGGCTGGGCCGCCGAGCGCGGCTATGTCGTGACCCGCGAGCTGCTCGTACGCGGTCTGCGCCCCGACCACTGCGCCCTGTGGGCCGATGTCGACGCCGGTCTGGTCGACCTCTTCGTCGCCCCCAGCCGCCGTGTCCTCGAACGCGCCCTCGCCTCCGTCGACGACTTCACCGCCGAGTGCGCCAGACGCGGCATCCGCGTAGAGACCGTCGGCCACGCCGAACCCGCCTACGACGCCCAGATGAAGGCCCACGTCCACCGCCGCCTCTCGATGCCGACAGCGGGCTACGACGGCCGCTGAGCGGGGGACGAGGGCACCCTTTCGAGCGCCGGGGGCTTGCGCGCCCTGAAGGGGCGCGGGGAACTGCGCGAGAAGTCCCACGCACCCGCAGTCCGCAATGCACGGCACCCCCACCCCCTCCCCGGACCCATCTCCCTGCTTCCACGCCACCCCGAAACGTCACCCCGGCGCCCCCACCCCGTATGACAGTCTGAACACAGGAAACGGGATGCAAGGGTGGCCGAACGTGGGTGGTGGTCGTTGGCGGAGGCTACTGAGCGGCGTGTGGCGGATGCTCGCCGTATGGGCGGTGTCCACCCTGACCATGCTCGTGCTCGCGGGCGCCCTGCCCGACTTCCGGCTGCAGTCCGAGTCCGGTGAGAGCGCCACGCGGATCGCGGTGACCGCGGCCTTCGGCGCCGGCGCCTTCGGTCTGCTCTCCTCGCTCGTGTGGCCGCTGCTGGTGCGGGCCCTGCTGCTGGTCCCGGCGCTCGTCCTCGGCCTGCTCGTCTTCTTCCTCAACGGCTCCCTGCTCCTCCTCGCCCTGCGGCTCAACCCCTCCGGCCAGGGCGCGGCGGCCCCCGAGACCGCTGTGGTGGTCGCCGCCGTGATGTCCGCCGTCGCCTCCGCCACCGGCGGCGCCCTCGCCGTACGGGACGACGACGCCTACCGCCGCCGGCTGTACCGGCTGGCCGACCGCCGCCGCAGACACGCCGAGGGCCGCCCGGGGCCCGCCGGACCCGGCACCGTCTTCCTCCAGCTCGACGGTGTCGGCCACGACGTCCTGGAGGCGGCGACGGAGAAGGGCCTGATGCCCACGGTCGCCGCCTGGCTCGGCCGCTCACCGGCCGGCACCACGCACCCCGGGCCCGCCCCCCGGCCCGCGCCCCGGCCCACCCACCGGCTCACCCCCTGGCGGACCGACTGGTCCAGCCAGACCGGCGCCAGCCAGCTCGGCATCCTGCACGGCACCAACCACGACGTGCCCGCGTTCCGCTGGTACGAGAAGGACACCCGGGAGGTGATGGTCTGCAACCGGCCCTCCAGCGCCGCCGAGCTCCAGCGCCGGGCCGTGGAGCGCACCGGGGACGGCGGTCTGCTCACCGTCGACGGCGCCAGCCGGGGCAACCTGTTCAGCGGCGGCGCCGAGCAGCTCGCGCTGGTCCTGTCGATCGCGGCCCGCCGGGGCCGGCGGAACCGTTCCCGCGCCGGGTACTTCGCCTACTTCTCCGACCCGGCCAACGCCGTCCGCACCGCCATGTCCTTCGTCGCCGACGTCCTGCGCGAGATCGGCCAGTCCACCCGCGCCCGGTTCGCCCAGCAGCGGCCCCGCGTCAAGCGCGGCGGCCTCTACCCGTTCATCCGCGCCTTCGCGACCGTCGTCGAGCGCGATGTCGTCGTCGCCGCGGTGATCGGGGACATGTTCGCGGGCCGCGCGGCGATCTACGCGGACCTGGTGGCGTACGACGAGGTCGCCCACCACTCCGGCCCGCACAGCCGGGACGCCGCGAAGGTCCTCGAACGCCTGGACCGCTCCCTCGCGCTGATCGCCCAGGTCGCCGAACACGCCCCGCGCGCCTACCGGATCGTGCTCCTCTCCGACCACGGCCAGAGCCCCGGCGAGACCTTCCTCGGCCGCTACGGCCTCACCCTCGGCAACCTGGTCCGCGCCGGCTGTGGACTGCCCGTACCGCGCCGCGCCCAGCGCACCCACAGCGGCGCCGAGGCCCGCGCGGCGGTCCGGGCGGCGCTGCGCATCCCCGTCGAGGAGGGCGTCGAGGAGCACCGGCCGACGCGCCGCTCCGAGCCGATCGTGCTCGCCTCCGGCAACCTCGGCCTGGTCTCCTTCCCGGACGTCTCCCACCGGCTGAGCCGCGAGGAGATCGACGCCCGCCACCCGGCCCTGCTCTCCACCCTCGCCAACCACCCCGGCATCGGCTTCGTCCTCGTCCGCAGCGAGGAGCACGGCGGCGTCGTGCTCGGCGCGCACGGCGCGGAGGTCCCGGTCGACGAGCTGAGCGACGAACACCCCGGCCCGCTCGCCGACTTCGGCCCCGGCGCCGCCGACGCCGTACGCCGCACCCACGGCTTCCCGCACACCGCCGACATCATGGTCAACTCCTGGTACGACCCCACCGAAGGCGAAGTCCTCGCCTTCGAGGAGCAGATCGGCTCCCACGGCGGCCTCGGCGGCTGCCAGTCCCGCGCGTTCCTGATGTCACCCCTGGCCCTGTCCGAGCCGGTGGAGGAGGACGAGACCCTGGTCGGCGCGGAACAGATCCACCGGGTGCTGAGGCACTGGCTGAGGGAATCGAACGGCCCCCAAGTCCCCTTGGCTGAGCATGAGTGCCCTGAAGGGGCGCGGGGGACTGCGCGACCGGCCACGAAACAACCCGCACCCGCCAAGGAACAGAACCCGGCAGACGCATAGGCACCCGCCCGGAAATATTCGGCTGCGCTCCCGCGAACCGCTCGCCTCGCTGGTTCGACGAGTTCGTGCCCAGACCCCCGCCCGTGTCGTCTTCCCCACGCGGCCTCGCATGACGCGGGCTTCGTCCCGATCACCGAGATCGCCGGACGTGTCCGGGACCCCAGGCTGGTGCCCATCCCATGGGTTCACCCGATCGGGTGAGCAGAAGCGTCCGCTTCGCCTGCTCACCCGACACACTCAAACAGCTCACCGAGTACAGAAAGGGCGAGTCCGACCTGATCGAGCGGGACGGCAGACTGTTCCTGATCGCCACCCTCGACATCCCCGAACCTGAGGTCTTCGAGCCAAAGGGCTGGATCGGCGTGGACCGGGGCATCACCAACCTGGCCACCACGTCCGATGGTGACAACCACTCCGGCCGCCGTCTGGGCCGCTACCGCAGGTGGCAAGCCCGCAAGAGGGCCGAACTCCAGGCCAAACAGACCCGCAGCGCCAAGCAGCTGCTGAAAAGGCGTGCCCGGCGCGAGTCACGGCATGCGACCCACGTCAACCACAAGATCTCCAAGACTGTCGTTGCTGTCGCCCAACGCACCGATCGTGGTATCGCCCTCGAAGAACTCGGCGGTATCCGCGAGCGGGTCACGGTTCCGCGCGACCAGCGAGCGCGCCAGTCCTCCTGGCCGTTCCACCAGCTCGGCGCGTTCATCGCCTACAAGGCCAAGCGTGCCGGCGTCCCGTTCATCGAGGTGGATCCGGCCTACACATCGCAGCGCTGCCCACGCTGCGGCCACACCGAGCGCGCCAACCGGCGCACGCGGGACCACTTCCACTGTCGTCGGTGCGGCCTCGCTGGGCCCGCCGACCACGTCGCCGGGGCCAACATCGCCAAGCGCGGAGCCACGGCGTGGGTATTCGTCAACATGCCCGACCCGGTCCCCGCCTGAGCGGGGACCGGTAGATGTGCCCCCGTGACCGTCCCGCCGTAGGGGGCAGTCGGGAGCATGAACAACGCCTTGCCGAGCTGAGGCAACGAGCTCGGTGGTTTACGGCTGAGTAGTTGACAGTGAGATGAGCGTCGGACGTGCCGGAGTGTGATCGGATGGGGTACGGAACCCGGCAACGGGACCCCGGCAGGGGGCTCCTGGCAACGGGACCGGCATCGTGACCCACAGAAAGGACTCATCGTGGCCACCACGCGCACCGCACACACCGTCTGGGAAGGCGAGCTGCTCAAGGGCACCGGCACCGTCACCTTCGACTCCTCCGGCATCGGTTCGCAGCCGGTGTCGTGGCCGTCGCGCGCGGAGCAGGCGAACGGCAAGACCAGCCCCGAGGAGCTGATCGCCGCCGCCCACTCCAGCTGCTTCTCGATGGCGCTCTCGCACGGTCTCACCGGCGCGGGCACCCCGCCCACCCGCCTGGAGACGAAGGCCGACGTGACCTTCCAGCCCGGCGAGGGCATCACCGGTATCCACCTCACCGTCCGCGGCGAGGTCCCCGGCCTGGACGCGGCCGGCTTCCAGGAGGCGGCCGAGGGCGCAAAGAAGAACTGCCCGGTCAGCCAGGCCCTGACCGGCACGACGATCACGCTGACGGCCGAACTGGCCTGACGGTCTGCTTCGCGCGCCCCGTCGCCGCCCCATTGACAAGAACCCACTCAAGTTTTGTGCTGGTGGTGGGGACATGTGGCGGAACCTTGCTGAAAGGGGACGGCGATGGGGCGTGCGGTCGGGGTCGATCTCGGTACGACGAACTCGGTGGTGGCCGTGCTGGAGGGCGGCGAGCCGACGGTCGTCGTCAACGCGGAGGGGCAGCGGACCACACCGTCGGTGGTGGCGTTCGCCAAGAACGGCGAGGTGCTGGTCGGCGAGGTCGCCAAGCGGCAGGCCGTGACGAACGTGGAGCGCACCGCGCGTTCCGTCAAACGCCATATGGGCGACGGGGGTTGGCGGTTCCCCGAGCAGGGCGCCGTGGACGGCACCCGCTACCGCCCCCAGGAACTCTCCGCGCGCGTCCTGCAGAAGCTGAAGCGGGACGCCGAGTCGTATCTCGGGGAGGACGTCACCGACGCCGTCATCACCGTCCCCGCGTACTTCGACGACGCGCAGCGGCAGGCCACCAAGGAGGCGGGGGAGATCGCGGGCCTGAAGGTCCTGCGGATCATCAACGAGCCCACGGCCGCGGCCCTCGCGTACGGCCTGGACCGGGGCGAGGAGCAGACCGTCCTCGTCTTCGACCTCGGCGGCGGCACCTTCGACGTCTCCCTGCTGGAGATCGGCGACGGCGTCATCGAGGTGAAGGCCACCAACGGCGACACCCGCCTCGGCGGCGACGACTGGGACCAGCGGGTCGTGGAGTACCTCGTCAAACGCTTCCAGGGGAAGTACGGCGTCGACCTCGGCAACGACAAGATGGCGCTGCAACGGCTGCGCGAGGGCGCCGAGAAGGCCAAGATCGAGCTGTCCAGTTCCTCCGAGACCTCCATCAACCTTCCCTACATCACCGCCTCTTCCGAGGGTCCGCTGCATCTGGAGGAGAAACTGACGCGCGCTCAGTTCCAGGAGCTGACCGCCGACTTGCTCGACCGCTGCCGGACGCCGTTCCACCAGGCCGTCAAGGACGCGAAGGTGAAGGTCGCCGCGATCGACCGGGTCGTGCTCGTCGGCGGCTCGACACGGATGCCCGCCGTGACCGATCTGGTGCGGGAACTCACCGGCAAGGACCCGCACAAGGGGGTGAACCCCGACGAGGTGGTGGCGGTCGGCGCCGCGCTCCAGGCGGGCGTCATCCGCGGCGATGTGAAAGACGTCCTCCTGCTCGACGTCACCCCGCTGTCCCTGGGCATCGAGACCAAGGGCGGCATCATGACGAAGCTCATCGAACGCAACACCACGATTCCCACCCGCCGTTCGGAGATCTTCACGACCGCCGCCGACAACCAGCCCTCCGTCGGCATCCAGGTCTACCAGGGGGAACGGGAGATCGCCGCGTACAACAAGAAGCTCGGCGTCTTCGACCTCACGGGTCTGCCGCCGGCCCCGCGCGGGGTCCCGCAGATCGAGGTGGCCTTCGACATCGACGCGAACGGCATCATGCATGTCTCGGCGAAGGACCTCGCCACCGGCCGCGAGCAGAAGATGACCGTGACGGGCGGCTCCGCGTTGCCCAAGGACGACATCGACCGCATGATGCGGGAGGCCGAGCAGTACGCCGACGACGACCGGCGGCGCCGGGAGGCCGCCGAGACCCGCAACCACGCCGAGCAACTCGTGTACCAGACCGAGAAGTTCCTCCGCGAGAACGAGGAACGGGTTCCGGCCGACAGCCGTGCCGAGGTCGAGGGCGCGGCGGCGGAGGTGAAACGTCTCCTGGACAACCCCGAGGACATCGCCCCCCTCCGCGCAGCCGCCGACCACCTCTCCACCGTCAGCCAACGCATGGGCCAGGCCATGTACGCGGCGGCGGCCTCCGCCGCCCCGACCGACCAGCCGCCGCCCGGCCCCGTCGAGGACGAGGGCGTCGTCGACGCGGAGATCGTGGACGAGGAGAAGGGACCGAAGGGGGGAGCGCGGGACAAGGCGTAGGCCCTCGGCTCCCCGCGGCTCAGTACTTGTCGCGGTACCGCTTGAGGATGTCCCGCGTGGTCGCGGCGGATGCCGCGTGCGCGGCCATGTGGTCGAGGACTTCCAGGTGGAGGGACACCTCGGTGCGGGAGTCGAGGTAGAGGGCGCCGGTGAGGTACTCCGTGTAGACCATGTCGGGGAGTTCGGGTTCGGCGAAGCGGAAGAGGGAGAAGGGGGCGTAGGTGCCGGGGTGGGGGCCGCTGGCGAATTCGCAGACCTGGAGAATCACATGGTCCTTCTCGGTGATCTCCAGGAGTCTGTCGATCTGGTCGCGCATCACCCGGGAGCGGATGCTCACCGGGCGCGTCAGGGACGTCTCGTCCATGATCACCCAGAGATGCGGCGGCTTCTCCTGGGTGAGGAGCTTCTGTCTCGCCATCCGCAACGACACATGGCGTTCGATGGTCTCGGGCCCTGTCTGGCCGATCGTCCCGGCCTCCATCACCGCCCGCGCGTACTCCTCGGTCTGCAGCATCCCCGGTACGAAGTGCGGCTCGTACTGCCGGATCAGATGCGCCGCGCCCTCCAGGCTGACGTACACGCTGAACCAGTCGGGCAGCACATCGTGGAACCGCTGCCACCAGCCCGGTTTGTTCGCCTCTTCGGCCAGCTTCACGAAGGCGACGACCTCGGGTTCGGTGACGCCGTACGTCGTCAGCAGGACCTGGACGTACGGGATCTTGAGCGCGACATCGGCGGTCTCCATGCGCCGTACGGTCGCCGGGGCGACCCGGAGGACGCGTGCCGCTTCCTCGCGCTTCAGCCCGGCTGACTCCCGCAGTTCCTGGAGCCGTCTTCCGAGCACCACCTGACCCACGGTGGGCGCGGCCCGCCGCTCACTCACGCCACGCCTCCCCACGCGCCGAGTACACCAACAGTCTGTCATGCCCCGGTGGACATCTCACAGGGTCGGCCGGGACGTGATGTCTCCGGTGGTTTCCGGCCACGACGACCCCCGAGGGTACGGGGTGCCATGACCTCGGAGGTAATCGACCGCCGCACACCCCACGAGGCAGGGTGAGGTCACCGTTTCCGACAGCCACCTCCACGGAGAGTGAGGTTCGTCATGTCCGTGACCACCCTGCCCGCTGCCCGGCTCGCCGTACTCGCCCGCACCACCGACCCCCGGACCATGCTGCGCCGCTTCCTGGCCGTCGACGCCGTCGTGACCGGCGCGAACGGGCTCGCCTACCTTCTCGCGGCCGGTCCGCTCGACCGGTTCCTCGGGGTCGGCTCCGGGCTGCTCCTCGGGCTCGGCGCGTTTCTGACGGTCTACGCGGCGGGTGTCGCCCTGCTGGCCGCGCGGGAGCGTCCGGCGGCGCCGCTCGTGCGGGCCGTGATCGAGGCCAACCTCGGCTGGGCGGTCCTCAGCCTCGTCGCCCTGGTTCTGTGGCTGACGCCGAGCACGGCGGGCGCGGTGTGGACGCTGCTCCAGGCGGTCACCGTGGCCTGGTTCGCGGCCGTCCAGTACGTCGCCCTCCGCGCGGCCGACAGCCGGAAGAACGCTGACTGACCGTCAGGACAGCAGCTCGTGCAGATACTTGACCGTCGCCGGGTCGGCCGGGAGGAACGTCTCGATGGCCAGCTCGGCCACGGTCACGTCCATCGGGGTGTTGAAGGTCGAGACCGAGGAGATGAAGGACAGCACCCGGCCCTCGTGCTCGATCCGCATCGGCAGCGCGAAGTAGGCACTGGCCGCCGCCCCCGGTTCCGCCCCGGACCCCTCGCCGGACCCGTCCTCGGACATGTCCGGCGGCAGCGGATAGGCCGCCACCTCCTCGTACAGCGCGCGCAGCGGCTCCGAGCGGTGCAGCGCGACCTGGCGTTCCATCTGCTCCAGGAGGTGCCCGCGCCAGGCGCGCAGATTCCGGATGCGCGGCGCCATGCCCTCGGGGTGGAGGGTCAGCCGCATCGCGTTGACCGGCGGCGCCAGCAGTGCCTCGGAGACCCCGTCGAGCAGCATGACGATGCCCCGGTTGGCGGCCAGCACGTCGTACGTCGCGTTCATCACCAGCGCCGGATACGGCTCGTAGCCCTGGAGCAGCCGCTCCATGCCCTCCCGCAGCGCGGCCATCGACGGGTCGTCGAGCGGGGTCTCCGGGTAGTGCGGGGCGTAACCGGCCGCGAGGAGCAGCGCGTTGCGCTCCCGCACGGGGACGTCCAGCTGCTCGGCGAGCCGCAGAACCATCTCCTCGCTGGGACGGGAGCGGCCCGTCTCGACGAAGCTGATGTGCCGCGCCGAGGAACCGGCCCGCAGCGCCAACTCCAGCTGGCTGACCCGCCGTTGCTCCCGCCAGGCCCGCAGCAGCGGGCCCATGCCCCGGTCGGGAGGGGTGGTGGGGCGGCCCGGTGAACCGGTCGGGACAATGGTCATGCGGAAAACGTAACCGAGGCGATCGAGGAGTGGCGCGTGTACAACCCGTGGAACCCGTCCTGGGAGGCGACGGCCGTCTACCGGGCACGGGTACGAGGGTGCCTGCTGGGCGGCGCGGTCGGGGACGCGCTCGGCTATCCGGTCGAGTTCACCTCGCTGGCGCACATCCGCGCCACGTACGGCGACCGGGGCGTGACCGGGCCGGTACCGGACGGCGACGGCGTCGTTGGCCGGGTCAGCGACGACACCCAGATGACCCTGTTCACCGTCGAGGGCCTCCACCAGGCCCGTGAACACGAACGCCTCAAGGGCGCCGACGGCGTCTGGGCCGAACTGCTCCGGAGCGCCTACGGCCGCTGGCTCGACACCCAGCGACAGCCCGGCCCCGACCCACGCGCGGTCTCCGGCCTCGCCTCCCGGTCCTGGCTGTACGCCCGCCGCGCCCCCGGCAACGCCTGCCTCTCCGGTCTCGCCCAGCCGTTCCGGTCCGAACCGGCCGTCCCGCCGGGGCGTCCCGGACCGATCAACCCGGACTCCAAGGGCTGCGGCACGGTCATGCGTTCCGCGCCCTTCGGGCTGGCCCGTGTCCCCGCCGAGACCGCGTTCGAGCGGGCCGTGCTCGCGGCCCGGATGACCCACGGCCACCCCACCGGCTACTACGCCGCCGGCGCGCTCGCCGCGATCGTCGCGTATCTCGTGGCCGACGAGTCCCTGGAAGGCGCCGTGCTCCGCGCCCTACGGCTGCTGGCCCGCCACCCCGGCCACGAGGAGACCACCACGGCCCTGACCCGCGCCCTCGACCTGGCCGCCGAGGGCGCCCCGACCGCCGCGAAGGTCGAGTCCCTGGGCGCGGGCTGGGTCGCCGAGGAGGCCCTCGCGATGGGCCTCTACTGCGCCCTGGCCACGCACAGCGTCACCGAGGCACTGCTGCTCGCGGTCAACCACTCCGGCGACAGCGACTCCACCGGCTCCCTGTGCGGCAACATCCTCGGCGCCCACTACGGCGACCACGGGCTGCCCCAGGAGTGGGTGGCGGCGACGGAGGGCCGCGCCGAGATCACCGTCCTCGCGGACGACTTCGCGACGGAGTGCGTACGGATCTGACCCTCGTCCGTATCGACCCTCCTCCGTACCGGCCCTCCTCCACCGACTCCGAGAGATGCCTTACCAGGGACTCGGCGGCCCCGCTGTGGCACGCTGAGAGGGACCGCGCACCACGGAGGGGACGCTTCGGAAGGAGTGGGCCATGACCGTCGCACCCTTGTCGCAGAAGGAGATCGAGGACCGGCTGGCGGAGCTGCCCGGCTGGTCGTCGGACGGGGACCGGATCGCCCGCTCCTACCGGCTGGGCTCGCACTTCGCGGCCACCGCGCTGGTCGTGCACATCGCACAGACCCAGGAGGAGCTGGGACACCACTCCGACCTCACCCTCGGCTACAACACCGTCTCGCTGACCATCAGCACACACAGCGCGGGCGGCGCCGTCACCGAGAAGGACTTCGCGCTGGCCCGCAGGGTGGAGGCGCTCGCACCCGGCCACGGGGCGAGCTGAGACGGGTGCTGGACTACGACAAGGAGGCCGACGCCTACGACGCCCTGCGCGGCGGCGAGCCCCGCGCCGAGGCCGCCGCCCGCGCCGTACTGGGCCTGCTCCCCGAGGGCACCCGCAGTCTGCTCGACATCGCCTGCGGCACCGGGATCGTGACCCGGCGGCTCGCGGCGGCCCTGCCCGGCGCGCGGGTCACGGGCGTCGACCTCACGCACGCGATGGCGAGCCGGGCCGCCGCCCGGCTGCCCGGCTCCGTCGTCATCGGCGACGGCCGCCGACTCCCTTTCCGTGACGGGGAGTTCGACGCCGTCGCCAGCGTCTGGCTGCTGCATCTGCTGGACGGCCCCGAGGACGTACGGGCCGTGGTCGGCGAGTGCGCCCGGGTGCTGCGACCGGGCGGTGTCTATGTCACGACCGTCGACAAGGGCGCCTCCCACAACGTGGGCAGCGACATCGACGCCGTGCTCGCCGCGCGCCCCAGGCGCCCGGCGACCGACGCCCCGGCCGACATCGAGACCCACGCCGCCGGGCACGGGCTCGAACCGGCCGGCCGGGCGACCTTCACGGGCCGGGGACAGGGCCGCAGCCCCCGGCGCGCGCTGACCGATCTGCGGCGTGGCTGGTTCGTCACCCTCCCGCCCGGCGATCCGCTCGCCGACCGCTTCGCCGTGCACCTGGCGGCCCTGCCCGACCAGGACCGGGACCGCCCGGAGCCGACGTTCAACCTCCGGGCGTTCCGGAAGCCGTAGGGCGCCGCGGCCGGGTGAACTCCATGACCCGGTTGGTCAGCCAGCTCCCCCCCCGTCCGGCGAGAACGCCTGCTCCCAGCGGGCCGAGGTCGCGGACATGCGCCCGGGAGCGGGGTCTTACGGGGCCTCCACAGGCGTCGCTTTCCGCCCGCCCGACGGTAGGCCTGACTGTGCCGCCAGACGGCTCACCTGCAGCAACAGCGGGCAATCGGATCAGCACGTTCTGCGGGTGCTGCACATCCGCTACCGCCGCTGGGCCGAGCCGACCGACGTACGGCGCCGCCTCGAACCGTACGGCCTCGTCCTCAAGGCGGGCCGCTGGTACGTCGTCGCGGGCCCCGGACCCCGCACCCTCCGGATGGACCAGATCCTCGAACTCGACTCCTCCAACGAGGAGTTCGGCCGCCCGGACGCCTTCGACCTGGCCGCGTACTGGACGGCGTACCAGCGGGACTTCCACGCCCGGCTGCACCGGGGCTGAGCCTGCCGGGGGCCGTGCCGGTCGAGGGGAGCGGCGCGGGGGACGACGGCTGGATCACGGCGAGGGTGCCCATCGAGTCCGTCGAGCGCGCGCACGGCGAGTTCCTGCGGCCAGGGCCCTTCTGATGGATCTCCGTGGCGTCGCGACGCCCGGCACGCTCCCCCACTCTCGGCTTCGCTCAAGCGGGAGGGGCCCCCACCGCCGCACCGGGCGAAAGCCCAAGTACGTCCAGTACGAGGCCTTTCGCCCGGCACGCCGAGAGCACGCACCGGACGCCGCTCCTTTTCCCACGGAGATCCATCAGAAGGGCCCTAGGCGCGGACATCGAGGTGCTGGCACCGGCCGAGCTGCGCGGCGCGATCGCCCGGACCGTGGCCGAACTGGCCGAAAGCTACGGCAACGCGGCCGGGAACGGCGGCGACTGAGAGAGCGGAACCCGTCCGTCCTTTCTGGAGGTTCGTCACGTGCAGCACCCGCCCAGGCACCCCAGGCACCCCAGGCACCACAGACGCCGAGCCCTGCGCTCGGTCCTGACAGCGGCCCTCGTCGCCGCCGGACTCACCACGTTCACCGGCACGCCCGCCGAGGCCGCCACCGCCCGCCAGGTCGAACGCCTCGACCGGGGCGTGGTCAGTGTGCACGTCGACAGCGGCAATCTGGTCAGCTGGCGCTGGCTGGGCACCGACCCCAACGACGTGTCGTTCAACGTCTACCGGGCCGGTGCGTTGGTCAACTCCGCCCCGATCACCGGCTCCACCAACTACTTCCACTCCGGTGCGCCCGCCCAGGCCGACTACACGGTTCGCGCGATCGTCGGCGGTGTGGAGCAGGCCGACTCGGTGCACGCGGTCCAACTCCGCACCGGCTACAAGGACGTACCGATCAGTCCGCCCACCGGCGGCACCACCCCGGACGGTGTCGCGTACACCTACGAGGCCAACGACGCCTCCGTGGGCGACCTCGACGGCGACGGCGCCCTGGAGTTCGTCCTCAAGTGGCAGCCGACCAACGCCAAGGACAACTCCCAGTCCGGCTACACCGGCAACACGATCCTCGACGGCGTCAAACTCGACGGCACCCGGCTGTGGCGGATCGACCTGGGCCGCAACATCCGCTCCGGCGCGCACTACACACAGTTCCAGGTGTACGACTACGACGGTGACGGCAAGGCGGAGATCGCCGCGAAGACGGCGGACGGCACTGTCGACGGGGCGGGGACGGTCATCGGCAGCTCCTCCGCCGACCACCGCGACTCCAGCGGATACGTCCTGTCCGGGCCCGAGTATCTGACCATGTTCAACGGGCAGACCGGCCGCGCGATGCAGACCGTGGACTACGTCCCGGCGCGGGGCACGGTCTCGTCCTGGGGCGACTCGTACGGCAACCGCGTGGACCGCTTCCTCGCCGGGACGGCGTATCTCGACGGCGCCCGGCCCTCGCTCGTCATGGCGCGCGGCTACTACACCCGCACGGTGATCGCCGCCTGGGACTGGCGGGGCGGTGCCTTCACCCGCCGCTGGACCTTCGACACCAGCTCCTCCACCAACTCCGGCCGGGGCTACGACGGGCAGGGCTCGCACAGCCTCTCCGTGGGTGACGTCGACAACGACGGCCGGGACGAGATCGTGTACGGCGCGATGGCCGTGGACGACAACGGCAACGCGCTGTGGACCACGCGGACGGGCCACGGCGACGCCCAGCACCTGGGGGACCTCGACGCGTCCACGGCCGGCCTGGAGTACTTCAAGGTCTCCGAGTCGACCTCCCAGCCCGCCGAGCTGTACATCAACCCGGCCAACGGGGCCGTGCGCTGGCAGCTCGCCGCCTGCTGCGACAACGGCCGGGGCGTGGCCGGTGACATCTACGCGGGCAACGACGGCCCCGAGATGTGGTCGGCCTCCGACACCTCCATCCGTGACGAGACGGGCGCGACGAAGGGCCGTGAGCCCTCCTCCGTCAACTTCCTCGCCTGGTGGGACGGCGACCCGGTCCGTGAACTCCTCGACGGCACCCGGATCGACAAGTACGGCACCTCCGCCGAGACCCGGCTGCTGACCGGTTCCGGGGTGTCCTCCAACAACGGCACCAAGGCCACGCCCGCGCTCTCCGGTGACATCCTCGGCGACTGGCGCGAGGAGGTCGTCTGGCGCACCAGCGGCAACACGGCCCTGCGGATCTACTCGACGCCGGTCGAGACGAGCACGAAGATCACGACCCTGCTGCACGACCCGATGTACCGCACGGGGCTGGCCTGGCAGAACACCGCCTACAACCAGCCCCCGCACACCGGCTTCTTCATCGGGAACAACATGCCGACGCCGCCCCGGCCGACGGTGTACACGCCGTAAGGAGCGTTCCCGCGCGGGGCCAGGTCCTCACCCCAGCGTCAGCGACGCCTGTACGGGCAGATGGTCGCTGGGGAACTGGCCGTTCGACGCGAAGGTGTTGATGGCCGCCCGGTGCGCGGTGACACCCGGGGTGGTCAGGATCCAGTCGATGCGGTCGCCGTCCGGGGTCAGCGGGCGGTAGCCGTGGAACGTCGCGTACAGGTCGCCGCGCTCGGCCGCCGAGTCCCAGGTGTCCACGAGCCCGGCGCCGAGCATGGTGTCGTAGACCGTGTTCCGGTGGGCGGGCACGTTGAAGTCGCCGGTGACGACGAGGGGGAGCGACCGGTCGAACCCGGCGACGCGCCGGACGATCAGGGCGGCGGCGCGGTCGCGGGCGTACTGGCTGACGTTGTCGAGATGGGTGTTGAGGAAGTAGAACTCCCGGTCGCCGTCCTGTCGGTCGCGGAACCGCACCCAGGTGACCATCCGGATGGAGCCGCCGCCCCAGGTGTTCGAGCCGGGCACCTCCGGGGTGTCGGAGAGCCAGAAGTGCCGGTACTCGACGGGCGCGAGCCGGCGGGTGTCGTAGAAGACCGCCATGAACTCGCCGAGGTTGCCGCCCGCGCGCCCGGTGCCGATCCAGCGGTAGTTCCCGCCGAGGTCGGTCTCGATGTCGAGCAACTGCTGGTGGAGACCCTCCTGGGTGCCGATGACATGGGGTGCCTCCTGCCGCAGCAGGGCGCGCATCACGGGTCTGCGTACGCCCCAGCTGTTGGGCTGCACGGTGCTCGCGTAGCGCAGATTGAACGACATGGTGGAGAGCGGGGGCACGGCGGCCTCCTCTTCCGCCGCCGAGGCGGCCGGTGCGCTGGTCAGTCCGGTGGTGCGGGACAACGGCAACAGTACCGCCGCGGCGAGGGCGGTCTTGAGGCCCAGTCGGCGCGTGACGCGGCTGTGGTTCGGCACAGGGGCTCCTTCTGTGAAGGTCTCCGGGCGAGCCGTGCGTACACACTCTGGGATGCCCCTCTGTGCCCGCCATGAACATGCCGATAGAGCGGG
Source organism: Streptomyces phaeolivaceus (assembly GCF_009184865.1). Classification (NCBI taxonomy): domain Bacteria; kingdom Bacillati; phylum Actinomycetota; class Actinomycetes; order Kitasatosporales; family Streptomycetaceae; genus Streptomyces; species Streptomyces phaeolivaceus. The sequence continues at coordinate 8,701,117 of NZ_CP045096.1, forward strand.
GTGTACGGGGTTCGACAGCGCGGGGTGCACAGGGTTCGAAGAGGGCGCGCGCCCGACCCAGGCGCGCGCCCTCACCTGGTCCTGCTCGGGTGTCAGGTCACCGTGCAGGACTGGTCACCGAGCTTGAACGCGGTCGGTTTCCCGTTGCTCCCCGACCAGCTTCCGGTGAAGCCGAAGCTCACCGACGCGCCCGCCGCCACATTGCCGTTCCAGCCGACGTTCCTGGCCGTGACCGCCGATCCCGACTGGGTGTGGGAGGCGTTCCAGACCTGGGAGACGGTCTGCCCATGAGGGAAGGTCCAGCCGAGCGACCAGCCGGTCCACGCGCTCGTGCCCGTGTTGGACAGCCGTACGTCCGCCTGGAAGCCGCCCGACCACTCGTTGGTCACCGCGTACGTCACCGCGCAGGCCCCCGTCGGCTCGGGCTCGGGGTCCGGATCGGTACCGCCGCCCCCGCCGCCGGTGTCGGAGGAGTCGCCGTAGACGACCCCGCGCCCGTTCGTCGCGACATAGACCCGCCCGTACACCCTCGGGTCACCCGTGATCGCCGCACCCGTCCAGCCCCACTGATGGGCGTCGTCGTTGATCCGCGTCCAGGACGCGCCCTTGTCCGTCGAGCGGAAGATGCCGCGTACGCCGCCGATCTTGGCGCTGGTGTAGAGGGTCTGGTACGCGGCCCCGGTCGCCGCCTTGCCGAAGCCGATCGTGTCGGCCTGCTCGACGCCCGACAGCTTCGTCCAGGTGGCCCCGCCGTCCGTGGAGCGCCACAGACCGTAGGCCCCGTCGGTCGCGCCGCCCGCCAGCCACACATCGCCCTTCACCCCGGGCAGCGCCTTGAAGCGCACGCTGTCCCCGCTCGGCAGCCCGGTGGCGCTCGACGCGGTGAAGGTCGCCCCGCCGTCCGAACTGACGTAGAACTTCCCCGACTTGAAGCCGTAGAAGGTCCTCGGGTCCACCCGGTCGGACTCCACGATCGCACCTGCCGGGATGCCGCTGGACGCCGACCAGGAGCTACCGAACCCGGTCGCGTACCGCACACCCGTGCCCGCCGGGCTCCACACGAACCGGCTGCCGTCCGAGGCCGCCGCGACCGTACCGCCGCCACTGACGCCCGACGGGTCGGTGCCGGCGAACCAGTTGGCGCCGTTGTCCGTGGAGAACGCGATGTGCGGGCCGGAGTCCAGATTGCCCACGCGCACCACGGTGTCGGGGTTGGACTCGGCGTAGTCCAGGCTGGTCGTGGTCGTGAAGTTCGGCTGGGTGAACATCATCGACGGGACCTTCGTCAGATCCGTGTGCCGGAAGCCGCCGATGTCACCGAGCGCGCTGAGCAGCGGGGCACCGGACGGGGGAGAGGCCAGATCGTTGACGGCCGTCTCCTCCAGGCCCCGCACCATCGGCTTGATGGCGAACTGGCCGCCGCTGTCCCAGTTCCCCAGGTTCTCCGTGCCGTAGATCGTCGCGCCCGTCCCGTACATCATCCGGTTCGAGTTGAACGGGTCGATCTCCAACGCCTCGGTCATCCAGCCGAGTTTGGGCGTCTGCTCCGGCGGCGACGGATTCGCGCCCCAGGTCAGCCAGGGAGAGGACGACACATCCATGGTGAAGCGGTCCGCACGGTTCGGGTACGACGTGTAGTCCCACGCCCTGGTCCAGGTGGCGCCGCTGTCCGTCGAACGGAAGAGCTGGGTGTCCGGCCACCAGGAGCTGTACGCCGTCGCCATGACCGTGCCCGGATCCTGCCGGTCGACCGTCAGCCCGCTGAACCCGTAGTACGTGTCGGCCTCCGCCACCGGACTGACGTTCGTCCACGTGCCGGTCGCGGTCGCGTACCGCCACAGCTGGCCCTTGCCGCCGTCGTACGGCCCGCCCTTGTCGCTGTACGACAGATACAGATAGCCGTTCGAGGCATCGAGCACGCCCTTGTGGGCCAGATATCCGGTCGGCTGCCCGGCGACCCGCGACCAGGTCGCGCCCGCGTCGGTGGACCGGTACACCGCGTTGTCCTTGTCGGCGACCCCGACGTAGATCGTCCGCGTGGCGTTCCCGGAGGTGCCCGTCGACTCGTCGAAGGTGACCCAGACGATGCCCTGGTTGTCGCTGGAGTACCCGCTCGTGTCGGTCGGATCGGCCACGTAGTTGCCGACGTTCGGGAAGTTCGTCACCTGCGACCAGGTGGCCCCCGAGTCCGTCGACCGCCACAGGCCCTTGCCGCTCGGCGCGCCGAGATACAGCACGCTGTTCCGGTTCGGGTCCACGGCCAGCCGCTCGCCCATGCCCCGCCCCGGCATGTTGCCGCCCAGCTTGAACGGCAGATTCGCCTTCTGCCAGCTGGCCCCCCGGTCGGACGACCGCAGGATCGCCCCGTTCCCCGGGTCCCAGCTGTTCGTGTACGTCCCGGCCGCCACGTACACCTTGTTCGGGTCGACCGCGTCGGAGGCCAGACTCACGACCCCCGTGTGCCCCCAGTTGTCCCACCCGACCGAGTCGAGCAGGGGCGTCCATGTCTTCGAGGACTCCACCCAGCGATACGCCCCACCGATGTCGGTCCGGGCGTACGCGAGGTTCCGTTCCTTCCGGTTGAACACGATCCCGGGAACGAATCCGCCCCCGTCGATCCGGGCGTTCTTCCACGTATAGGTGTCGGCGGCGACGGCCACCGACTTCTCTGCCTTGTCAGCGGCCAACGCGGGTGGGGATCCGGCGAGAAGGCCGGCCGCGAGGGCCAGAACGGTGGTGAGGATGCGGGTTCTTCGCACAGTGGGGGTCCTCTCCTGACAGTGGGGTAAAGGTCCCCGCGCCCCGAGGGGCGCGGGGACCGGCGGTGCTATTCCAGGAGCTCCGCGTACGACCCCATGGCCAAGGCGATGTCCGCCTGGGCCCAGAACCGGTGATACGTGAACGAGGGCGCGGCCCCACCGGCCAGATACGCCTCGATCTTCGACCAGGCAGGGTCGTCCTCGTAGAAGGACCGGATCGAGTCGAAGGTCGACGACGAGTTGATCGTGTCGCCGTTCGGCATCGTCCCGGTCCACCCGCTCGGCACAGACACCCGGTCGTCGAACCGGTTGTAGTCGGCCCGCGTCTCGGGAACGGCGATCCCCAGCCCGTCCTGATGGTGGTCCCACATGCCGTCGAGCAGCGCCTTCGCGACCCGCGCCGCGTCCGCGTCACCGGAGCGGTCCGCGTAGTACGTCAGCGTCTTGGCGTACGCGGCGGCCACCCCCACATCGTCCGTGTAGTCGGCGACGGTGACATGAAGTCCGGCGTTGGCGCCGGGACTCGACGCACTCCACGTGTCGGGCGCACCCGACCACTGGAGCGTCGACGGAATCCGGTACGTGCCGTCCGGGTTGATGGTCGTCTTGGACAACGCCCAGTCCACCCACTTGTCCAGCACGGTCTTCGCGGCGGCGTTGCCCGTCTGCTGGTAGTACTCGGCGACCCGCTCCATGGACCACGCCTGGAAGCCGAACCACTGGTTGGACGGCGGGTCGTGGTACACCGGCTTCTCGTCGTAGAACATGCCGTAGAACGTCGGCGTCCCGGCCGGGGGAGTGGCGTACCGCCCCGCCCAGCTGTTGGTGGCGCCGCCCGCGATGCCGCCCTCGTTGGACTGCAGCCAGCGGTAGAACTCGATCTGCCGGTCCAGGGACTTGGCCCAGTCCGCCTGCCCCGTCGCCGACTTCGGCTTCAGCGGGGCGTAGTTGGCGAGCGCGTACGCGGCCAGCGGGTTCTGATAGCCGCCGTGCGTGTGGCTGGAGCCGATGCGCCAGGCCCAGCCCGCCGCGGTGTCGGTGGCGCCACCCCACGCGTAGTACCAGGACATCAGATAGTGGGAGGCGTCCTTGCCGGTGCCGGCCGGGCAGGACGTGGCCCCGACACAGTTCCCGATCTTCTTGAAGTACTTGTCGTACATCGAGTAGCGCAGATAGTCGCCCATCTTCGCGGCCTTGCCGATGGTCGCGGAGACGTCGGCGCCCTTGCCCTGCTGCTTGGCCCAGATGTCCGCCCAGTACGCGGCCTGCACGGCCCGCGCGTCGGCGTCCGGGGCGTTGGTGAACTTCCACTGCTTCGCGTAGGAGGCGTCACCGGTGAACAGGTCCAGGTACCCGTTCCTGCCGCCGTACTTGAACTGGTCGCAGGTCGGCTGCGGGATCGTCTCCCACACCGACTCCTGCGGCCCGCGCTGGAAGGTGTTGATGTACGACGGCCCGGTGTCCGTCGGCCCCGCCTCGCACTTGCCGGGCGAGTTGCCGTAGCCGTAGACGTTGTCGACGTCCTGCAGCCAGTGCATGCCGTACACGTCGTCCGTGCCGTACGCGCTCTTCAGTTCGGCGGCGATGGGGTCCGGGCCGACCGAGACACCGGTGTTGAGCTGCGCCGGATACTCGCCCGGGGTGTCGTGCTCGGGCGCGTACGTCGCCGGTTTGCTCGCCGTGTAGAAGGAGTTGGTCGGCTGGTCGGCGTGGGTCGGGATCATGAACCGCTCCATGATGTCCCAGGCCCCGTTGAACTTGGACCAGTCGCCCGTCACCTTGCCGTACATGGCCTGCAGCCACAGGAGGTAGCTGTACGCCTCCGAGGTGGTCTCATGGCCGTGGTCCGGCGCCTCGACGATCAGCGTCTCCACCGAGTGGTACGGGATGCCCTCGGGGGAGAAGTAGCCGTTCGCCGGGTTGGTGATCTTGCCGTACAGCTCCAGGAACCGTTCGTCGTACGTGCTCGACGCCGCCAGCTGCGTCACCGTCACCGAGGCCTTGGCATGGCCGGTGGCCGTCGAGTCGAAGACCGCCGAGCCGGTGCCGGAGGCGTTCGCGCCGATGGTCACCTTCTGCGCGGTGTTCCAGTTCGACGAGGTGAACGTCAGCGACCCGCCGCCCGTCACGGAGAGCCCGGTGTTGCCGGACGCCCGCGCGGTCGTCACCGTCACACTGCCGGACGGCTGTGTCGAAAGCTTTACGTCGTAGGTGCCCGACTGGCCCTGGCGGACGCCCAGTTGGGTCGGCGAGACCACCACGGCGGGACCCGAGGCGACCGTGATGCCGACCGGCGTGGAACTCGCCGACGCGCCCAGGCTGTCGTACGCCTTGGCCACCAGCGAATGAGCGCCCACGGACAGACCGGTGGCCGAGAACGTGTACGGCGAGGTCGTGTCCGTGCCCAGCAGGGTCGTGTCGTCGTAGAACTCGACCTTGGTGACCGTCGCGCTGTCCGCCGCGGCGGCGGTGGCCGCCATCGGCACCGCCGTGCCCTGCGAGTACACCGCGCCCGGAGCCGGGCTGGTCAGCACCGTGATCGGTGGCTGGTGCGCGCCCACGCACGGGGTGCCGTTGATCGCGAAGGAGGCCGGCGCGGTGTTCGTGCCGCTGTAGGTGAACTGGGCGCCGGTGGTCACCGCGGCCCCGACGGCGATTGTGCCGTTCCAGGACGCGTTGCGTGCCGTCACCGTCTTCCCGGACTGCGACCAGGTGCCGCTCCAGCCGTTGCTGAGCGTCTGGTTGCCCGCGTAGTCGTACGTCAGGGTCCAGCCGCTGATGGCCTCCGTACCCCGGTTGCTGATCGTCAGCTCGGCGGTGAAACCCGAGCCCCAGTCATTGGTCTTGTAGTCGACGTTGCAGGCAACCGCCGCCGCACTGGCGGGGGTCGAACCCGTGCCGAGCATCGTCAAGGGGAGGGTGAGGGCCGCGACCACGGCCGTCCACAGGCGTCGCGAGGCACGACGTCTCCGTCTGGGGTGCATGCTCTGGTTCCTTCCGTGCGGCTCTTGCGAAGTGGGGGCGGAGCGGCAACAACAAGCCTTGAACCAGTGGGAGCGCTCCCATATTGAGGAGGGGGGCGCAAGCGGTCAAGGCGTTTGAAGAGTCGAAAAGATTCGATCAGTGGAAAAGATTCGTGAAGCGCAATAACGCAACACCTCTGTCTTTTACCGTCACTTGGCGCTACCTTCACCAGCACCAGTGGGAGCGGTTCCATCAGTCGACGCGTTTGCCCCAGGCGCGTCCGAGCTGCGAGGGACGCTCGGAGAACACCCCAGTGTTCAGGTCTTTTACTCGCCTCGGCGACAGCGCGACGACTCCTCCTCGTACACCCCACTACGGAAGAGGAACCCGCACTCATGAGCCGTACCAGAACAGCACTCCTGGCGGCGATGGCGCTGGTCGCCGCCGCCGCGGGGACCGCGATGGGCGCCGTCCCGGACGACGTCGGCGTCCAGGCGATCCCCTGCACGGTCGACTACAAGGTGCAGAACCAGTGGTCCACCGGCTTCACCACCGCCGTCACCGTCACCAACAACAGCGCCGCGAAGACTTCTTGGGCCGTGAAGTGGTCGTACGCGGGCAACCAGCAGGTCACCAACGGCTGGAACTCCCGGATCACCCAGAGCGGTACGTCGGTGACCGCCGCCAACGAGACGTACAACGGCACGCTGGCGACCGGCGGTTCGGTCAGCTTCGGCTTCAACGCCAGCTACAGCGGCACCAACGCGCTGCCGACGACCTTCACGCTCGACGGGGTGACCTGCAACGTCGACGACGGCGGCGGTGGCCCCTCCGAGCCGCCGGGGCCGGGCACACCGGGCACCAAGGTGGACAACCCGTACGCCGGCGCCAAGGTGTACGTGAACCCGGAGTGGTCCGCGAAGGCCGCCGCCGAGCCGGGCGGCAGCCGGATCTCCAACCAGCCCACGGGTGTCTGGCTGGACCGGATCGCCGCGATCGAGGGCGTGGGCAGCGGGATGGGCCTGCGCGACCACCTCGACGCGGCGCTGACCCAGAAGGGCTCGGGCGAACTGGCCGTCCAGCTGGTGATCTACAACCTGCCCGGCCGTGACTGCGCGGCCCTCGCCTCCAACGGCGAGCTGGGCCCGACGGAGCTGGGCCGCTACAAGACCGAGTACATCGACCCGATCGCGGCCATCCTCGCCGACCCCAAGTACGCCTCCCTGCGCATCGTCACGACCGTCGAGATCGACTCGCTGCCGAACCTCGTCACCAACACCGGCAGCCGCCCGACGGCCACCCCCCAGTGCGATGTCATGAAGGCCAACGGCAACTACGTCAAGGGCGTCGGCTACGCGCTCAACAAGCTCGGTGACGTGGGCAACGTCTACAACTACGTCGACGCCGGCCACCACGGCTGGATCGGCTGGGACGACAACTTCGGCGCCTCCGCCACCACCTTCAAGGAGGCGGCGACCGCCGAGGGCGCCACGGTCAACGACGTCCACGGCTTCATCACCAACACGGCGAACTACAGCGCGCTGAAGGAGAACAACTTCACCATCAACTCGACGGTGAACGGCACCTCCGTCCGTGAGTCGAAGTGGGTCGACTGGAACCGCTATGTCGACGAGCTGTCCTTCGCCCAGGCCTTCCGCAACCAGCTGGTCTCGGTGGGCTTCAACTCCAGCATCGGCATGCTGATCGACACCTCGCGCAACGGCTGGGGCGGCAGCGCCCGGCCCACCGGTCCCGGGGCGACGACCAGTGTGGACACGTATGTCAACGGTGGCCGCTACGACCGCCGTATCCACATCGGCAACTGGTGCAACCAGTCCGGTGCCGGGCTCGGCGAGCGTCCGAAGGCCGCACCCGAGGCCGGGATCGACGCCTATGTGTGGATGAAGCCGCCGGGTGAGTCGGACGGGTCCAGCTCCGCCATCCCGAACGACGAGGGCAAGGGCTTCGACCGCATGTGCGACCCGACGTACACGGGCAACCCGCGCAACGGGAACAGCATGTCCGGCTCCCTGCCGAACGCGCCGATCTCCGGGCACTGGTTCTCCGCCCAGTTCCAGCAGCTGATGCAGAACGCGTATCCCGCGCTCTGAGTACGTACTCCGCGCTCTGAGCACGCTCGTGTGAACCGGTCCGCCAGGGGTGAGCTCTGCTTCCCCAGCCCCTGGCGGACCGGTGGCAGGTCCGGGTGAGCCACGTCACGATGGCGGGAGGTGGGCGGGTGCGATGAGTTCCGGGCGGCTCGGCGGTCTTCATCGTCGTGAGCCCGTGCCGGGACGAGGAACAGAACGAGGAAAGAGAACCCCATGCGCATCGTGATCTGCGAGTTCATGAGCCTGGACGGTGTCGTGCAGGCGCCCGGCGGTCCCGACGAGGACACCGAGGGCGGGTTCGCCCACGGCGGCTGGACGCACCCGTTCTTCGACCCGGAGGTCGTGGGCGGTGCGTGGGACGCCGCGCTGGCGAAAGCGGACGCGTTGCTGTACGGCCGCCGTACCTGGAAGGCCATGGCCGGGGCGTGGCCGGACCGGGCGGGCGATCCGTTCGCCGACCGGATGAACTCCATCCGCAAGTACGTCGTGTCCGCGACCCTCGCCGACTCCGAGCTGGCCTGGGAGAACACCACGCGCATCCCGGGGGAGGAGGCCGTCGCCCAGATCCGTGAGCTGCGCGAGACCGGGGGTGGCGATCTGCTCGTCATGGGCAGCCCGACCCTCGCCCGCACGCTGATAGGTGAGGGTCTCGCCGACGAGCTGATCCTGATCGTCATGCCGGTCCTCCTCGGCGGCGGAAAGACGATCTTCCCCGACGAGGGCGCCAAACACCTCCTGGAACTGATCTCCACGACCACCAGCGGCACGGGCGTGAACGTGTGCGTCTACCGGACGGCCGAGAAGAAGGACTGAGCGGCGGGAGGACAGGGCCGTATCGGCACATCGGATTTGCCGATACGGCAAGAAGGGTGGCCGTTCTCCGGTGCGTCGGAGCAAGCTGACGGCACCCGGAAGAGAGGCTCACCGTCATGGGACAGCACCACCACGGCCATCAGCACGACCACGGCCATCAGCATCACACCGACCTCGACTGGGCCGCGCTGGCCGAGCACCTGGAGGGGCAGGCGGAGCTGTTCGCGCCGCTGAACCGGCAAGCCGCCGCCTGGGTGGCCGCGCGGCAGCCCGAACCGGGACTGGTCGTCGACGTCGGCAGCGGGCCGGGGGTCGTGACCTGTCTGCTGGCCGATCGGTTCCCCGGCGCCCGGGTCGTCGCCCTGGACGGCTCCGGGCCCCTGCTGGAGCGGGCCCGCGCCCGTGCCGAACGCCAGGGCCTCGCCGACCGGTTCGACACCCTGGAGGCCGAACTGCCGCACGGCCTGGGCGACGTGAACTATCCCGCCGACCTGCTCTGGGCCAGCCGCAGCCTGCACCACCTCGGCGACCAGCGGGCCGCCCTCGCCGCCTTCGCCGAACGCCTCGCGCCCGGCGGCGTTCTGGCCCTCGTCGAGGGTGGGCTGCCCAGCCGTTTCCTGCCGCGTGACATCGGCATCGGACGCCCCGGGCTCCAGTCGCGGCTCGACGCGGCGGAGGACCGGTGGTTCGGCGAGATGCGGGCCGCGCAGCCCGGCAGCGTCCCGGAGGTCGAGGACTGGCCGGGGCTGCTCACCGCCGTGGGCCTGCGCGACGCCACCTCCCGCACCTTTCTGCTGGACCTGCCGGCCCCGGTCCCGGAGGCCGCCCGTGCCTACGCCGTGGACCAGTTCCGGCGCGGCCGGGGCATGCTCGCGGAGTTCCTCGACGCCTCCGACCTCGCCACCGTCGACCGGCTCCTCGACCCCGACGACAAGGCGGGCCTGCACCACCGAACGGACCTCTTCGTCCTCGCGGCCCACACGGTGCACGTGGCGCGGCGGTGACGTTCCGGGGTGCCGGGCTTGCGATCTCCCTGCCGGCCCGGCAGCGGACGCGTCGCCCGTCCCGGCCCGTACGCACGTCCCGGCCCGTACGCACGTCCCGGCCCGTACGCACGAGACCGCCCGCCGGAGGTCGTCCGGTGGGCGGTCTCGTCGATCGGTGTGAGCCGGGGCCGGGCCGTGGGTGTCGGCCGTGCTCAGGCCTGGTTGAAGGTCGCCGGGTCCGGGCCGATGCGGCGGTCCTCGTTCAGCGCGCTGATCGCGGCGATGTCCTCGGTGTCCAGGGAGAAGTCGAAGACCTCGATGTTCTCCTTGATGCGGGACGGGGTCACGGACTTGGGGATGACCACGTTGCCCAGCTGGAGGTGCCAGCGCAGGACCACCTGGGCCGGGGTACGGCCGTGCTTCTGCGCGATCGCGATGATCGCCGGGACCTCCAGGAGCCCCTTGCCCTGGCCGAGCGGCGACCATGCCTCGGTGGCGATGCCCTGCTCCGCGTGGTACTCACGCGCGGCGAGCTGCTGAAGGTGCGGGTGCAGCTCGATCTGGTTGACCGCCGGGATGACGTCCGTGGCCTCGATCAGCGTCTCCAGGTGCTCCGGAAGGAAGTTGGAGACACCGATGGCCTTGGCGCGCCCGTCGGCGTAGAGCTTCTCGAACGCCTTGAACGTGTCGACGAACGTGCCCTTGGCCGGCATCGGCCAGTGGATCAGATACAGGTCCACGTACTCCAGGCCCAGCTTGTCCAGGGACTCGTCGAAGGCGCGGAGGGTGGAGTCGTGGCCCTGGTCGGCGTTCCAGAGCTTGGTGGTGACGAAGAGGTCCTTGCGGGCGACGCCCGCCTTGGCGAGGGCCTTGCCGGTGCCCTCCTCGTTGCCGTAGATCGCGGCCGTGTCGATGCTGCGGTAGCCGGCCTCCAGCGCGGTGGTGACCGCCCGCTCGGCCTCGTCGTCCGGCACCTGCCACACGCCGAAGCCCAGCTGGGGCATCTCGACGCCGTTGTTCAGGATGATCGGGGGGACCTTGCTGCTCACGAGCTCTCGATCCTTAAGTCGTCGGTTGGTGCTTCCCATCGTCAACGATCACGGCCCGCCGTGCATTCCTGAGCGGGCCGCTCAGGACCCGAATCACAGCCCCGACCGCAGAATGGCCGGAAATGGATCGGGCGATTCAAGAGTATCGGTCTGGACCATTGACCGGACACTGTCACGCGGGGAGTCTGTCCTCTGCCGCATCACGCGTCGGTGAATTATGGTCACATACGTGAATGGATGGCTCATGGCCCCCACACGAAGGAACCTCCTCGGCGCCGCGCTCGGCGGTGCCGCGGCGGCGACCGTCGCGACTCCGGCCCCCGCCGCGCACGCCGCCTCCTGGCAGTTGAAGTGGTCCCCCTCGGCGAGCGCCGACGGGCTGCGCGCCTTCGAGACCCTGGAGGACGACCGCGCCGACTCGCACACCTCTGCCGCGCCGCACATCCACGCCACCGGTGACAGTTGGCGGTTCGACATGCACACCGTCGACCGGGACACCTCCACCGACCGCCAGCGCCACGAGGTCACCGGCCTGCGCACGAGCGGCGGGTTCCTGCGCTGGACCGAGGGACAGACCTGGCGCGTCACCTACGAGATGTACATCCCGACCTCGCTGAAGGCGACCACCAGCTTCACGCACATCATGCAGATGAAGCAGCCCGGCGCCGGCACCTCGCCGCTCGTCGTGCAGTCCCTGCGCCGGGATGGGGGCACCTCCCGCTCGGGCGAAGCCGAGAGTGGGGGAGGGGCACAGACCATCGAACTGAAGCTGCCGATCGACGACATCCTGATCGGCCGCACCGACCTGGCGCCCCTGCACAACTCCTGGGTGGACGTCGACTTCCAGGTCAAGGTCGGCAAGGGCGCGGCCGGTTCGGTGCGTTGGATCCTCAAGAAGGGCTCGACCACCCTCATCGACGTCTCCCGCGGCGGCGTCGACACCTTCCTCGCCGACCGGCTGCGCCCCAAGTGGGGCATCTACCGTTCTCTCGGCGACACTTCGGGCTCCCTGCGGAACTGCCATCTGCTGCTGCGGAACATGAAGGGCTATCAACTGGTCTGACCGGGAGGGCGGTTCGGCCGGCGGACGGGGCTCACGCCCGGTACAGCGCCTCCACCTCGGTGCCGTACGCCTTCTCGATCGCCTTCCGCTTCAGCTTCAGCGAAGGCGTCAGCAGACCGTGCTCCTCGGTGAACTGGTGCGCGAGGATCCGGAACGTACGGATCGACTCGGCCTGCGAGACCAGGGTGTTGGCGGCGACCACCGCCCGCCGCACCTCGGTCTCCAGCTCCGGATCGCGCACCAGCTCCGCCGGTGACAGCTTCGCCTTGTGGTGCATCTGGAGCCAGTGCTCGACCGCCTCCGAGTCCAGTGTGACGAGCGCGGCGATGTACGGACGGTCGTTGCCGACGACGATGCACTGGGCGACCAGCGGATGGTCGCGCACCCGCTCCTCCAGGATCACGGGCGAGACGCTCTTGCCGCCCGAGGTCACCAGGATCTCCTTCTTGCGCCCGGTGATCGTGAGATAGCCGTCCTCGTCGAGGGAGCCCAGGTCACCGGTGGCGAGCCAGCCGTCGTGCAGGGTCTCGTCGGTGGCCTTGGGGTTGTTCAGATAGCCCTGGAAGACATTGGGGCCGCGCAGCCAGATCTCGCCGTCGTCCGCGATGTGCACGGTCATGCCCGGGATGGGCTGGCCGACCGTGCCGTACCGGGTGCGCTCCGGCGGGTTGGCGGTCGCCGCCGCCGTGCACTCCGTCAGCCCGTAGCCCTCGAAGATATGGACGCCCGCGCCCGCGAAGAACAGCCCGAGCCGCCGGTCCATCGCGGAGCCGCCGGACATCGCGTACTTGATCCGGCCGCCCATCGCCTCCCGGATCTTGCCGTAGACCATCTTGTCGAAGAACTGGTGCTGCATCCGCAGCGTCGCCGACGGGCCGGGACCGGTGCCCCAGGCCCGCGCCTCCATCGCGTCCGCGTACTTCACGGCGACCTCGACGGCCTTCTCGAAGGGCCCGGCCTTGCCCTCGCGCTCGGCCTTGCGGCGGCTCGCGTTGAAGACCTTCTCGAAGATGTACGGCACCGCGAGGAAGAACGTCGGCTTGAAGGCGGCCAGGTCGGGCAGCAGCACGGCCGCGTTGAGCTGGGGCTGATGACCGAATTTGACCTTCCCGCGAATGCCCGCGACCTGCACCATCCGCCCGAAGACGTGCGCGAGCGGCAGGAACAGCAGCGTCGCCGCCTCGTCGCCCCGGCGGGACTTGAACAGCGGCGCCCAGCGCTCGATGACCGTGTCCGCCTCGACCGTGAAGTTGGCGTGCGAGATCACACAGCCCTTGGGGCGGCCCGTCGTGCCGGAGGTGTAGATGATCGTCGCGATCGACTCGGGGGTCACCGCCCGCCGGTGCCGGTGCACCACCTCGTCGTCGAGGTGCGCCCCCGACTCGTACAGCTCCTGCACCGCGCCCACGTCCAGCTGCCAGAGCCGGCGCAGCTGGGGCAGCCGGTCGATGACGGTGGCGACGGTCATCGCGTGGTCCTCGTGTTCGACCATGGCCGCCGTGCACTGGGAGTCGTACAGCATCCAGAAGACCTGCTCGGCGGAGGAGGTCGGGTAGACCGGGACGACCTGGGCGCCGACGGTCCACAGCGCGTAGTCGAAGAGGGTCCACTCGTAGCGCGTACGGCACATGATGGCGACCCGGTCGCCGAACCGGATGCCCTGCGCCAGCAGCCCTTTCGCCAGCGCGAGGACCTCGTCGCGGAACTCGGCGGAGGTCAGGTCGTGCCATTCGCCCCGCTCGTCCTTGCGGCCGAGGGCGACATAGGTGGGGTCCTCCTGGGCGTACTCGAAGACGACGTCGGCCAGGCCGCCCACCGGCGGCGCCGACGCCAACGGAGGGTTGGTGAACTCGCGCAAACCCGCTCCTCGTGGCGCTCCGCACAGCGCGTGAAAGCTACCTCACCGCGAGAACGGGCGGGAGGGTTGTGGAGGGGGCGCATTGGGAGGCGTGGCGTGAGTGAGCGCCGATAAACATACGCAGATGGGGAGGTCTCCGGCGTAATTCCTGACGCCTCGGCAAGTCCGGGCAGGGCAATCTCCACCGAACCCGCACGCCGCGGTTACGGTCCGCGTCCCCGTGGACACGGTCTGGCCTGGGCAAACGCGAACACCGCTCACGTCCGACGCGCCACCCCGAGCTCACGTCCGACGCGCCCTCGCTCACGTCCGACGCGCCGACGTCCCCCGGACGCGGGCCGCCCGTCACACCCCGCGCGCTTGGCCGTGGAGCCGGTCGCCGCCGGAGAGGATGGCCGCCGCGAGGGCGTCCGCCGCGCCCGCCGCCGCTCCCGGGCGGCGGCCGTGGACGAGGACGAAGTCGACCTCGCCCAACTCCGGCAGCCCGGCCCGCTCCGGGACACGGACCAGACCGGGGGGCACCAGACGGCGGGAATGCGCCATCACGCCGAGGCCCGCGCGGGCGGCGGCGATCAGTCCGTTGAGGCTGCCGCTGGTGCAGGCGACGCGCCAGGACCGGCCCTCGCGCTCCAGCGCCTCCAGCGCCAGGGCCCGGGTGATGCCCGGCGGCGGATAGACGATCAGCGGCACCGGGCGGTCGGGGTCGAGGCGGAGCCGCTCCGCGCCGATCCAGACGAGCCTGTCCGTCCACACCGGCTCGCCGTGCGGGTCCTCCGGGCGGCGTTTGGCCAGCACCAGGTCGAGCTTGCCCGCCGTGAGCTGCTCGTGCAGCGTGCCCGACAGCTCGACGGTCAGCTCCAGATCCACCTCGGGATGGTCGTGCCGGAACGCCTCCAGGATCTCCGGGAGCCGGGTCAGCACGAAGTCCTCCGACGCGCCGAAGCGCAGCCGCCCGCGCAGCCGGGTCCCGGTGAAGAACGCCGTCGCCTGCTCGTGCACCTCAAGGAGCCGCCGGGCGAAGCCGAGCATCGCCTCGCCGTCCTCCGTCAGCTCCACCGCGTGCGTGTCCCGGGAGAACAGCTGCCGCCCGGCCGCGTCCTCCAGCCGCCGCACATGCTGGCTGACCGTGGACTGCCGCAGCCCCAGCCGCCGGGCCGCCTGCGTGAAGCTCAGCGTCTGGGCCACGGCGAGGAAGGTGCGCAAGTGGGAGGGGTCGTACACGATCGCCACCCTACCCGCTTATCGCGAAAGGCGATGACAGTAAGAGCGGTATGACGGATTCCCGATCAAGGGTCCGAGGAGGACGATGGAGCGGGGCCTTTCGGCCTTGAAGCACCCACCCGCATCACCCGCATCACCCGCGTCACCATTGCCCTCATCGAAAGCACGTGGAGCACAGTGAAACGCCTGAAGTGGCCGAGTCGGATGCCGATCGATCCGTACATCCCGCTGTTGCTGGGGACGGTGGGCGTCGCGGTGCTCCTCCCGGCGCGGGGTACGGCCGCCGAGGTCGCGTCGGGCGCGTCCACGGCCGCGATCGCCTTGCTCTTCTTCCTCTACGGGGCCCGGCTCTCCACCCGCGAGGCCCTCGACGGCCTCAAGCACTGGCGGCTCCACATCACCGTCCTGGCCTGCACGTTCGTACTGTTCCCGCTGCTGGGCCTGGCGGCCCGCGGCCTCGAACCGGTGTTCCTGAGCCACTCCCTCTACACCGGGCTGCTCTTCCTCACCCTCGTCCCGTCGACCGTCCAGTCGTCGATCGCCTTCACCTCGATGGCCCGGGGCAACGTCCCCGCCGCGATCTGCGCGGGCTCCTTCTCCTCCCTCGCGGGCATCGTCATCACCCCGCTCCTCGCGGCGGCCCTGATCGGCGGCAGCGTCGGCGGGTTCTCCGCCGACTCGGTGCTGAAGATCGTCCTCCAGCTGCTGGTGCCGTTCGTCGCCGGACAGCTCACCCGCCGCTGCGGAATCAGGCGGAGCCGCGCGAAGCGCGTCAGGCAGGGTGGTGGTGGGAGACGGGCGGGCGGCTTCATCACCCGGCACAAGCAGATCCTCGGGCTCGTCGACCGGGGCTCGATCCTCCTCGTCGTCTATGTCGCGTTCAGCGAGGGCATGGTGCGCGGGATCTGGAGCCAGGTCAGCCCGCTGCGGCTCGGCGGACTCCTCGTCGTCGAGGCCGTGCTGCTCGCGGTGATGCTGCTGCTCACCTGGTACGGCGGCAAGGCCCTGCGCTTCGACCGGGAGGACCGGATCGTCATCCAGTTCGCCGGCTCGAAGAAGTCCCTCGCCGCCGGACTGCCCATGGCGAGCGTCCTGTTCGGCCCCGAGGCCTCCCTCGCCGTCCTGCCGCTGATGCTGTTCCACCAGATGCAGCTGATGGTCTGCGCCGTCATCGCCAAGCGCCGCGCCAAGGACCCGGTGGAGGACGCCGCGGGCGAGTCGGCGGACGGGGCGGCGGGCGAGTCGGCGGGCGAGTCGGCGGACGGGGCGTCGGTCACGGAGCGGCCAGACGAAGCGATACGAACCGCGGTCGGTACAGGGACACGTTCCGCGTGATGTTCAGCTGCGCCGCCGCCGCGTCGGCGTCCAGCCAGTTGACGTCGTAGCTGAGCACCAGCCGCCCGTCGTCGCCGACCGCCCGGTGCGCCTGCGGGTTGTACGCCGCGACACCGGCGTTCGGCAGCGGGAGACTGAACCCCTTGGTGGGCCCGTGCCAGGGCCCGGTGGGGGAACAGGCCCAGTACGCGGTCACCGTCGTCAGCCCCGCCGTCCCGGCGGCCATGGTGAGCAGCACATATGTACGGCCGTCCCGTACGACGGTGAAGGCGCTGCCGACCCCCTTGTCCGCCCCGTTCCCGAGCACCGCCGTCGGCCGCCCCCGCACCGCCCAGCGCCCGCCGTCCCAGTACTCCCACGCCCCCGGCTCCCCGAGCCGGCCGCGCGGCACCCGGGCGACATGGGCGTGCGAGGTCGGCCGGGAGGCGGCCTGGGCGTCGGTGCCGCCGAAGACGTACGTCCACTCGCCCGCGTCCACGGCCGTCGTCCCGAACAGCACCCGCCGGGCCGGATCGGCGACCGACGCCTGGTCCAGCACCGTCGTGATCCCCTCCAGCCGCAGATCCGGCAGCGACAGCGTGGCCACCTCGGTCGCGGTGGGCACCCCGTAGATCCACGGCGACCGCCCCGCCGTACGCGTCCACAGCAGCACCCGCACGACCTTCTCGGCCGAGCCGGGGGAGCGGGGCTCGACCCGGGCGGCCACCGGCCAGCGCCACCGGTCGGGGCCCGGATCCGGGAAGACCGGCGCGGGGAGCGTGGCTTCGAGGCGGCCCGAGGGGGACATCACCACGGCCGAGTTGCGCACCAGGGGCGTCGAGACGTCCCGCCAGGTGACCGACTCACCGGCCGGGTTGGGCGGCGGGAACACCTGGCCCAGATAGGTGTCCGAGAACAGCCACAGCACCCGGCCGTCCGGCAGCCGCACCGAGTGGGTGCCGTCGCCGCCGGTCCAGTCGTCCGTGCGGGTCGTGTCGTCGCCGTACCGGGTGAACTCGCCGGTCAGCGAGGCGTCCGGGTCCCAGTCCCGGACCGTACGGGCCGTGCAGGTGCCGCCGCCCTCCCGGTCGTCGTCCGGGAGGGCGGTGAGCAGCACGGCCGCGAGGGCCAGGACCAGGGCCAGGATCAGGACCGGTCCGGCCCCCGTCCGCTGTCGTGCTCCCGCGTCGTCGGACACGGAAGGGACGTTAGTTGCCTCCGTCCACCCGGTCCATGGGCAGTCGCAGGATCTCGCCCCGCGTCGTGGCCTCCTGGGTGGCGAGATCGGCCACCTCGGCGTCGGTCAACGCCCGGTCGTGCACCCGCACTTCGTCGATCGCTCCGGCGAAGTGGACCCGGCTGTCCACCCGTTGACCGATGTGCACCCCGAACGGCGAGTTCCGGCTGACCGATCCGGGGATGTCGGGCGTGCCGAACGGAGTGCCGTCGACGAAGAGCGTGAGCGCCCCGCCGCCCCGCCGCAGCACCAGCCGATGCCACTGCCCGTCGTTGTACGCGCCCGAGGACCGCACCGACGTGGTCCGCGGCGGCGAGGCCCCGTCCCGCACGGTGATCAGCCCGGTCAGCCGCCCGGCCGCCGGCTCCCCGCGCAGCCACACCTGCGGCTGTGTCGTCCCGACCCCGCCCATCCACAGCATCGGCTGCTCGCCGGTGGTCGCCGAGTACCGGAACCAGAGCGAGGCGGTGAAGTCCTGTGTCCCGAGCGGGAGTTGGGACCGGTACGGCAGCCGTACGGCGTCGTCGGCGCCGTCGAACTCGATCGCGCCGCCGAACACCCCGTCCGTCGGCCGGGCTCCGCCGAGCACAGCCGCCGGTCTGCCGCCGGGCGCCCGGTCGGGTGTCGTCGGGTCGGGGCCCCGGCGCGGTGCGAGCCAGTCCTCCGTGAAGCGGGCGAAGCGGATCTCGTCGCGGGCGTCGACCGCGCCGCCCTCGTACAGCAGCCCGACGACATCGTTGCCGCCCTCGCCCGCGTCGATCCGCACCAGGTCCGAGTAGCCGGACCAGTCCGTGGTGACGACCGTGCCCCGGTCCACGCTCTCCCAGGCGCGTCCGCCGTCGTACGAGGAACGGACCGCCATCGTCCGACGGCGGTCGGGATCCGCCGGGGCGGCCAGCAGCATCCGGTTGCCGAGACGCAGGACGGCACCCTGGACCTGGGGCGTGTACAGGTCCGGGAGCGTCCGGAAGGGCTCGGCGAAGGTGGTGCCGCCGTCCCGGCTGATCGTCTGGCCGCGATGGCCCAGGTCGGTGCCGTCCTGCTCACGCCCGCTGACGAGCACCGTGCCGTGGGCGCGCTCGGTGAGGGTCAGCTCCGAGGGCTTCTGCCGGAAGGTGCCGTCGGCCGAGATCGGCCAGGTGTCCGTGGCACCGACCTTCCAGGTGTCCCCGCCGTCGTCGCTGGTCACCAGCGCCGCGTGATTGGCGGTGACCCGGCCGTCCGCCCAGCTCTCGGCGTTCACCCCGAGGACCAGCCGGCCCGCGTGCCGGCCCTGGGTGAGCTGGATGCCGTGCACCGGGCCGGTGGCGTACCAGGAGTTCCAGCTCGCGGGGCGGATCTGGTCGACGATGCTGCGCGGCTCGGACCAGGTCAGCCCGTCGTCGTCGCTGTACTGGAGGTGCGGGGTCCGGTCGCAGGGGACGTCGCAGCTCGCGCTCTCCAGGCGGCCCGTGTTGTACGTCTCGGCCAGCAGGATCCGGCCGGTCTCGCGGTCGACGACCGGGGCGGGGTTCCCGTGGGTGTCGCCCCCGCCCTCGTTGACCACCTGGAGCGGGCCCCAGGTACGGCCGCCGTCCGTGGACCGCTTGACCACGAGGTCTATGTCCGCCGCGTCCCCGCAGTTCAGTACGCGGCCCTCGGCGAAGGCGAGCAGGGTTCCCTCGGTGGTCCGGACGATCGCCGGGATCCGGAAGCAGGCGTAGCCGGGGTCCTGCGAGGCCTTGAAGAGCACCTGCTGCTCGAACTCGGCGGTGGCGACCCCCGTCCGTAGGGGCTGGGCCCCGGCGGGGTGGGCGAGCGTGAGGAGGGCGGTGGTGGTGAGCACCGCGGTGAGGGAGGAGAGGGGGGAGGTGAGCGAGCTGAGGGAGGTGAGGGGGGATCTGAGGCGTGCGCGAGAACTCGACAGCACGGTGCGGCCAGCCCTTCATCCGTCTGGGTGATGGGACATCGGACGTCCCACGTCCGATGTGCGGCCACAGACGGTACGCGGGGGTTCAGGGGCCTCACAAGAACCGTGCGTCGGTCGTGACTGGGCGTGTCGTACTACTAGGTGACGATCGGTCAGTGGGGCGCGTGCGGGGTTGAGGGGTGCGGATTTATTGGCGGGTGCGGGTGGGTGGGGGCTTCACGCGCAGTTCCCCGCGCCCCTGAAAGACCAGGCCCCTACGGGCCTGAACAGCGACGGGGCTGCGGGCCCGAAAAGCACGGGGCGCGGCCCCGGCTTTTCAGGGGCGCGGGGAACTGCGCGAGAAGCCCCACCGGACCCGCACCCGGCGGTGAAAGGGACGGGGCCCCCGTGGCGCAGGGGGCGCTCCCCGCCGCAGGGGCCCCGCCGCCGTGTCGCGGGGAGCCGGTCAGCCCTTCGCGGCCGCGGCCCGCAGAGCGATACGGTGCTCGCCCGCGTACACGTTCATGGACGCCCCCCTCAGGAACCCCACCAGCGTCAACCCGGTCTCGGCCGCAAGGTCCACCGCGAGGGACGACGGCGCCGAGACGGCCGCCAGTACCGGGATCCCCGCCATCACCGCCTTCTGCGCCAGCTCGAACGACGCCCGCCCCGACACCAGCAGCACCGCCCGGGACAGCGGCAGCGCCCCGCTCTGGAGGGCCCGCCCCACCAGCTTGTCCACCGCGTTGTGCCGGCCCACGTCCTCCCGTACGTCGAGCAGTTCGCCGTCCTCGCTGAACAGGGCAGCCGC
The DNA here is from genome assembly GCF_009184865.1 of Streptomyces phaeolivaceus. Lineage (NCBI taxonomy): Bacteria > Bacillati > Actinomycetota > Actinomycetes > Kitasatosporales > Streptomycetaceae > Streptomyces > Streptomyces phaeolivaceus. The sequence continues at coordinate 8,721,191 of NZ_CP045096.1, forward strand.
GTGCAGACCCCCGGTCCGGTCGAAGACCCGCTGGGCCGCGCGGAGCCGGTCGGGGAGGCCCGCGAGGAGTTCGGGATCGAGCAGGACCGGGGGAGTCCCGCCGCCGTGCGTGTCGTCGACGGCCCAGCGCGCGGTCGTCCGGACGGCGTCCAGCGACGCCTTGCCGCACAGCCCGCAGGACGAGGTCGTGTACACGTTCCGTTCGAGCGTGATGTCGGGGACGACCACGTCCGGCGCGGTCCGCACGTCCACCACGTTGTACGTGTTCGAGCCGTCGGCCGTGGCGCCCGCGCAGTAGACGATGTTCTGCAGGTCCGACTGTTCGGCGAGCACGCCCTCGCTGACCAGGAACCCCGCCGCGAGCGCGAAGTCGTCGCCCGGGGTGCGCATGGTGATCGCCAGCGGCTTGCCGTTCAGCCGGATCTCCATCGGTTCCTCGGCGACGAGCGTGTCCGGGCGGGTGGAGACCGCGCCGTCCCGGATGCGGATCACCTTGCGTCGTTCCGTGACTCGTCCCATGTCGTGTCTCAGTCCCGGTTCTGTACGTGCTGGTAGCCGAAGCGGCCCTTGATGCAGAGGTTGCCGTGGGTCACCGGGTTGTCGTGCGGCGAGGTGACCTTCACGATGTCATTGTCCTGCACATGGAGTGTGAGGTTGCAGCCCACACCGCAGTACGCGCACACCGTGGTCGTCTCCGTCCGCGCCGACTCGTCCCAGGTGCCCGCCGCCCGCATGTCGAACTCCGACTTGAAGGAGAGCGCGCCCGTCGGACAGACCTCGATGCAGTTGCCGCAGTACACACAGGCGGAGTCGGTGAGCGGAGCGCCGTGCTCCACGGAGATCCGGGCGTCGAAGCCCCGGCCCGCGACGGAGATCGCGAACGTGTTCTGCCACTGCTCCCCACAGGCGTCCACGCACTTGTAACACAGGATGCACTTGTCGTAGTCCCGGACGTACAACTCGTTGTCGACCCGGGGTTCCTCGTTCAGCCGGGCCGCGTCCGGGCCGAAGCGGTCCGGTTTCGCCTCGTACTCCTTGAGCCACCCGGCGACCTTCGGGGTGGTGGACAGGTCGACCGAGGAGGCGAGGAGTTCGAGGACGATCTTGCGGCTGTGCCGGGCGCGCTCGGTGTCGGTCCGCACCTCCATACCGGGCTCGGCCTCGCGGGAGCAGGCCGGGACCAGGGTCCTGGCCCCCTCGACCTCGACCACACAGACCCGGCAGGCGTTCTTCGGGGTGAGCGTGTCGCCCTCGCAGAGGGTGGGCACGTCCTTGCCGGCGGCCCGGCAGGCGTCCAGGATCGTCGAGCCCTCGGGCGCCCGCACCGGCTCACCGTCGAGGGTGAACTCCAGCAGACGACGCGGCACTCCCAGCGGGATCACGGTCATTCGTACGCTCCCAGACGGTCGATCGCGGATTCCACGGCGTTCCACGCGGTCTGTCCCAGACCGCAGATCGAGGCGTCCCGCATCGCGCGGCCGACCTCCCTGAGCAGTGCGATGTCCCCGGCCGCCGCGGCCCCGGTCCGCTCGGCGATCCGGTGCAGCGCCTCCTCCTGCCGTACGGTCCCGACCCGGCAGGGCACGCACTGCCCGCAGGACTCGTCCCGGAAGAACTCCGCGATCCGCAGCAGCAGCCGGGGCAGCGGGACCGTGTCGTCGAAGGCCAACACGACCCCCGAGCCCAGCGTGGTGCCCGCCTCCCGGGTCCCCTCGAAGGTGAGCGGGATGTCCAGCTCGTCGGGGCGGACGAAACCACCGGCCGCGCCGCCGAGGAGGACGGCGCGCAGACCGTCGCGTACGCCGGAGAGCGTGAGCAGTTCGCCCAGGGTGGCCCCGAACGGCAGCTCGTAGATGCCGGGCCGGTCCACGCTCCCCGACACACAGAACAGCTTGGGGCCGGTGGAGCGGCCGGTGCCGATCGTCGCGTACGCCGGGGCGCCCCCGGTGAGGATCGGCAGGACGTTGACCAGCGTCTCGACGTTGTTCTCCACCGTCGGCCTGCCGAACAGGCCCTTCTCCACCGGGAACGGCGGCTTGGAGCGCGGCTCGCCCCGATAGCCCTCGATGGAGTTGAACAGGGCGGTCTCCTCGCCGCAGATGTAGGCGCCGGCGCCCCGGCGGATCTCGATGTCGAAGGCGTACCCCTGCCCTAGGACGTCGTCGCCGAGCAGTCCCCGCGCACGGGCCTGCGCGAGGGCGTGTTCCAGGCGGCGCAGGGCGCGCGGGTACTCGCCGCGCAGATACAGGTGGCCCTTGTGCGCGCCGGTCGCGTACTCGGCGATCGTCATCGCCTCGACCAGCGAGAACGGGTCGCCCTCCATGATCACGCGGTCCTTGAAGGTGCCCGGCTCGGATTCGTCCGCGTTGCACACGAGGTAGTGGGGGTGATCGGGCCGGGCGGCCGTGGCCTGCCATTTCCGGCCGGTGGGGAAGGCGGCGCCGCCCCGCCCGACCAGGCCCGAGTCGGTGACCTCCCGTGTCGCCCCGGATGTCCGGTTCCACGGGGCACTTCAGGCCACCGGCGACCATGGCCTCGCTGAACGCGCCGCACCGCGCCGAGAGCGTACGGTCCGGTTCGCCGATCGAGAACCGGGTGCCCTCCAAGTGCCGTACGACGCCCGGCCCTTCGAGTTCGGTGGCCGCGTAGACGACACAGCCGACGGCCCGTTCGGGCGCGAGCACCGCACCGACGGCTCCGCCCGGGTCCACGCTCTCCACCCGGTGGCCGTCGTGCGGCAAGGGCTCGATGAGCGGCCCGCACGCCGCGTACGAGTGGGCCTTGAGGCCGAGGAAGACGAAGTCGACCGGGCCGATCTCGGCCGGGTCGTCGGTGGCGTGGGCGCGGGCGGTGAAGTCCCCGCGCGGGCTGAGCACCCGCACCCCGTCCCGCCTCATGGCCGCGGGACGCGGTCCACGGGCGACGAGATACGTGTCCGCGCCGGCGCGGTGGAGCGCGGCGCCGACATAGGTGCCGATCGCACCGGCGCCGCGAACTGCGACTTTCATGGTGAGGGAACTCCGTTCGGTCGAGGGATACCGCGGAGGTGGCGCACTGCCGGGTTCGCTGAACTCCGGCGAACTCCGGCGAACTCCGGTGAACTCCGGTGAACTCCGGCGAACTGTGTCGACGAAATATTGTCTACAGTATGGAGGTTGGGTCGACAAGGGTTCGCGCAACGGCCGGGCAAGGCGGTACTCGGACAGGTACGGACGGGAAGGTGGCCGGGGAACGACCGTTCGGCGCGCGGTGGATACCGCTCATCGCATACGGTCGACGCGCCGCCTTCTCAACTCCCCTGTCACTCCCTACCGTCCGGGATCATGAGTCCCCCCGTCGCACCCCCGGGCTGGAGCCGCTGGCTCGTGCCCCCGGCCGCACTCTCCGTCCATCTCTCCATCGGGCAGGCCTACGCCTGGAGCGTCTTCAAGCCGCCGCTCGAATCCGCGCTCGGCCTCAGCGGCACCCAGAGCGCGCTGCCCTTCCAGCTGGGCATCGTCATGCTGGGTCTGTCCGCCGCGTTCGGCGGCACCCTCGTCGAGCGCAACGGGCCGCGCTGGGCGATGACCGTCGCGTTGATCTGCTTCTCCTCCGGCTTCCTGATCGCCTCGCTCGGCGCGGCCACCGAGCAGTACTGGCTGATCGTCTTCGGCTACGGCTTCGTCGGCGGCATTGGCCTCGGCATCGGCTACATCTCGCCGGTGTCGACCCTGATCAAGTGGTTCCCCGACCGGCCGGGCATGGCCACCGGTATCGCCATCATGGGCTTCGGCGGCGGCGCGCTCATCGCCTCGCCGTGGTCCGCGCAGATGCTGGAGTCCTTCGGCTCCGACTCCTCCGGCATCGCTGTCGCCTTCCTGGTGCACGGACTGTCGTACGCCGTGTTCATGCTGCTCGGTGTGCTGCTCGTCCGGGTGCCGCGGACCCGGAAGCCGGTCGACAGTGGACCCAGCGTCCTGGAGGGCCCGCAGGTCTCGGCCCGCAACGCGATCCGCACCCCCCAGTTCTGGTGCCTGTGGGTCATCCTCTGCATGAACGTCTCCGCGGGCATCGGCATCCTGGAGAAGGCCGCCCCGATGATCACGGACTTCTTCGCGGACTCGTCCACCCCGGTCACCGTCACCGCGGCGGCGGGCTTCGTCGCACTGCTCTCCGCGGCCAACATGACCGGCCGTATCGTCTGGTCGTCCACCTCCGACCTGATCGGGCGCAAGAACATCTACCGCGTCTACCTGGGCGTCGGCGCGCTGACGTATCTGCTGATCGCGCAGTTCGGCGACTCCTCCAAGCCGCTGTTCATCGTCTGCGCCCTGGTGATCCTGTCCTTCTACGGCGGCGGCTTCGCCACGATCCCCGCCTATCTCAAGGACCTCTTCGGCACCTACCAGGTCGGCGCCATCCACGGCCGGCTGCTCACCGCCTGGTCCACGGCCGGTGTCCTCGGACCGCTGATCGTCAACTGGATCGCCGACCGGCAGGAGGAGGCGGGCAAGTCCGGCTCCGACCTCTACGGCATGTCCTTCTTCATCATGATCGGGCTCCTCGTCGTCGGCTTCGTCGCCAACGAGCTGGTCCGGCCCGTCCACCCCCGCTTCCACATCCCCGCCCCGAGGGAGGCCGCCGATGTCGTCCAGCGACAGCAGTCCGAATCCGCCTGACCGGCGCCCCTTGATCATCTTTGCCTGGGTGTGGGTGGGCGTGCCGCTCACCTACGGACTGTACGAACTCGTACGGAAGGCCACGCAATTGTTCACCGGATGAGCGGCCGGACGCCCCAGGGCCCGCCCGGGGTCTGACAGAAGCCCACAACTCGGACCACGCTTTACTGTCGCCTCACCCGCCCTCGTACCCGTGAGTCACTGATCAGACTGGTGAATCCCGCTGACCACAGGCAACGAGGGGAACCACCCATGAACGGCTCGCGAATCGCCGCCGTCGGCCACTACCAGCCCGCCAAGATCCTCACCAACGAGGATCTGGCGGGCATGGTCGACACCAGTGACGAGTGGATCACGAGCCGTGTGGGCATTCGCACCCGGCACATCGCCGGACCCGACGAGCCGGTCGACGAGCTGGCCGGGCACGCCGCCGCCAAGGCGCTCGCCGCGGCCGGCCTCGGCCCGGAGGCCATCGACCTGGTCGTGGTCGCCACCTCCACCGCCGTCGACCGCTCCCCGAACATGGCGGCCCGGGTCGCGAACCGGCTCTCCATCCCGAACCCGGCCGCCATGGACGTCAACGTCGTCTGTGCCGGGTTCACCCACGCCCTCGCCACCGCCGACCACGCCGTGCGCGCCGGTGCCGCCACCCGGGCGCTCGTCATCGGCGCCGACAAGATGTCCGAGGTCGCCGACTGGACCGACCGCACGACCTGTGTCCTCGTCGGGGACGGCGCGGGCGCGGCCGTCGTCGAGGCCGCCGAGGAGCCCGGTATCGGGCCGGTGCTGTGGGGGTCGGTGCCGGAGATGGGCAACGCCGTCCGTATCGAGGGCACGCCCGCGCGCTTCGCGCAGGAGGGGCAGAGCGTCTACCGCTGGGCCACCACCAGGCTGCCGCCGCTCGCCCGCGCGGCCTGCGAGAAGGCCGGGCTCACGCCCGCCGACCTCGCCGCGGTCGTCCTGCACCAGGCCAATCTGCGGATCATCGAGCCCCTCGCCGAGAAGATCGGCGCGGTGAACGCCGTCGTCGCCCGCGATGTCGTCGAGTCCGGGAACACCTCGGCCGCGAGCATCCCCCTCGCCTTCTCCAAGCTCGTCGAACGCGGCGAGATCTCCAGCGGCGACCCCGTGCTGCTGTTCGGCTTCGGCGGCAACCTGTCGTACGCCGGGCAGGTCATCCGCTGCCCGTGAGCCGGGCGTTCGGGGTGTGGTGACGAGGGGCGTGACGAGGGCGTGACGAAGGGTGTGACGAGGCGTACCCGCCGGTTCCCTGGCCATCGTGGGTCGTAGACTGTAGACGAAAGGCAATTCATACTGGCTTTGCCTTTGGCGGGCCTTTGACTGACTTTCCGTTTGCAGTGCCCGGTGGCGCTCGGAGGGGACCGCGATGTTGTCGACAGGACTTCCGCAAGGGGCGGTGCCCAGGCTCGAACGTCCCGGTCCGCTGCGCGACCGCGTCTACGAGGCCCTGCTCGAACTCATCACCACGCGTGCGCTGCGCCCCGGCCAGCACCTCGTCGAGAGCGAGCTGGCCGGGCACCTCGGGGTGTCCCGGCAGCCCGTCCGCGAGGCGCTGCAACGCCTCAACGCCGAGGGGTGGGTGGACCTGCGGCCCGCCCAGGGTGCCTTCGTGCACGAGCCGACGGAGGCCGAGGCGGACCAACTCCTCACGGTCCGCACCCTGTTGGAGGCCGAGGCCGCCCGCCTCGCCGCGGCGAACGCCGGCACGGCGGGCATCACGGCCCTGGAGGAACTCTGCGCGGAGGGCGAACAAGCCGTCGAGGCCGACGACGTCGACGCGGCCGTCGCCGTCAACGCCCGCTTCCACGCCAAGGTCATGGACCTGGCCGGCAACACGGTCCTCGCCGAACTCGCCGCCCAGGTCGACCGCCGCGTCCGCTGGTACTACACCCCCGTCGCCCGCCAACGCGGCCACCAGTCCTGGATCGAACACCGGGCCCTGATCGCCGCCATCTCCGCCCGCGACGAGACCCGCGCGACCGAGGTCATGCGCGCCCACACGGAACACACGCGGAAGACGTACCACGAGCGGGAGAAGTAGCCGGGCGGAACGGCCCGGCGGCGGGCCAGGTTCGGGGTGTGACGGTAACCATCGACTTCCATGACCGCAGCCGCGAAGTGGTGAGCTACACCGATTGGCCGGACGACACGACTCAGTCGAACACGTATCGCTACAAGGTCGCGGCGAACGGCTCCCTGTTCGTCTACGTGTGGCAGCACGTCGTGAAGCGGGGCAAGATCACCTCGGCGGAAGCCCAGCTCCTGATCGTGTACAGCCCGGCGGCCTGGTTCTCGGTGCACGGCGACCCGTTCACCCGCTGACGCGCCCTCTCCGCACTCTCCACCGTCCTTGCCCACCCTCCTTTGTCCTCTCAGTGGAGAAAGTCTGCGGTAATTGCCGCGCGACTTCTTCCCGGCTCGGGCATCCACTGCTACGTTCCCCTCGAAAGCCATGCACGGCGGTGCCGATGAGGCGGGGAGGGGCTTGTGAGACGTATGACGGCTCGACCCGCCAACGCGCATCAGGCGCGGCTGCTGCGGCTGTTGCGTGACGGTGGGCCCAACTCCCGCGCACAGCTGGGGGATCGAGTGGATCTCTCGCGGTCGAAGCTGGCCGTGGAGGTGGACCGGCTGCTGGAGACGGGACTGGTCGTGGCCGACGGGCTCGCCGCCTCGCGCGGTGGCCGCCGGTCGCACAATGTCCGGCTCAACCCCCAACTCCGCTTCCTCGGCGTCGACATCGGCGCCACCTCGATCGATGTGGCCGTCACCAACGCGGAGTTGGAGATCCTCGGGCACATCAACCAGCCGATGGACGTGCGGGACGGTCCGGTCGCCGTCTTCGAGCAGGTCCTTTCCATGGCCGCCAAGTTGAAGGCCTCGGGGCTCGCGGAAGGGTTCGACGGCGCCGGTATCGGCGTCCCCGGACCGGTCCGCTTTCCCGAGGGCGTCCCCGTCGCCCCGCCGATCATGCCGGGCTGGGACGGGTTCCCGGTGCGCGAGGCGCTCAGCCAGGAACTCGGCTGCCCCGTCATGGTCGACAACGACGTGAACCTGATGGCCATGGGGGAGCAGCACGCGGGCGTGGCCCGTTCCGTGGGCGACTTCCTCTGCGTCAAGATCGGCACCGGCATCGGCTGCGGCATCGTCGCCGGCGGCGAGGTCCACCGCGGCACGACGGGCAGCGCCGGCGACATCGGGCACATCCTCGCCGTACCGGACGGCCGCCCCTGCGCCTGCGGCAACCGGGGCTGCCTGGAAGCCCACTTCAGCGGCGCCGCGCTCGCCCGCGACGCCAAGGACGCCGCCCAGCAGGGACTTTCGGCGGAACTCGCCACCCGTCTGGAGACCAACGGCACCCTCACCGCCGTCGACGTGGCCGCCGCTGCCGCCGCCGGCGACGCCACCGCCCTGGACCTGATACGCGAGGGCGGCAACCGCACCGGCCAGGTCATCGCCGGACTCGTCAGCTTCTTCAACCCCGGCCTGGTGGTGATCGGCGGCGGGGTGACCGGCCTCGGCCACACACTGCTCGCCGCCATCCGCACCCAGGTCTACCGCCAGTCACTGCCCCTCGCGACCGGCAATCTGCCCATCGTGCTGGGGGAGTTGGGGCCCACCGCCGGAGTCATCGGCGCGGCCCGCCTCATCAGCGACCACCTGTTCTCACCCGCGTAGGCCCGCACGAGCGGCGCCACCGACAGAGATCACCGACAGAGATCACCGGCACAGCTCCCTGCTCCGCCCTGCCCGAACACGGCTGCCCGAACACGCCTGTCCGAACACGCCTGCCCGCACCAGCATGCCCAGCAAGCGGATTCGCCCTGCAACCGGCCCGCACGCCCGCCAAGGGGAACTCATGGCACCAGAAGCACCGCTGCTCACCATGTCCGGCATCACCAAGTCGTTCCCCGGAGTCCGGGCCCTGGACGGCGTCGACCTCGACGTCCAGGCCGGAGAGGTCCACTGTCTGCTCGGCCAGAACGGCGCCGGCAAGTCCACCCTGATCAAGGTCCTGGCCGGCGCCCACCAGCCCGACGACGGCACGATCACCTGGCGGGGCGAACCCGTCACCCTGAAGTCCCCCATCGCCGCCATGCGCCTCGGCATCGCCACCATCTACCAGGAACTCGACCTGGTGGAGGGCCTGTCGGTGGCCGAGAACGTCCACCTCGGCCATGAGCCCACGACCGCCGGCTTCGTCGTACGCGGAAAGGCGGCGCGTTCCTCAACTGCCGCACTGCTCAAGCGACTTGGGCACCCGGAGGTCGATCCGGCCCGCCTCGTCGGGGAGTTGTCGGCCGCCCAGCAGCAGATCGTGTCCATGGCGCGGGCGCTCTCCCACGACGTACGGCTGATCGTGATGGACGAACCGTCCGCCGCGCTCGACCCGGACGAGGTCGACAACCTGTTCAGGATCGTCGGGGACCTGACCTCGGCCGGGGTGGCCGTCGTCTACATCTCGCACCGGCTGGAGGAGATCCGCCGGATCGGCGACCGCGTGACCGTACTGAAGGACGGGCGGGCCGTGGCGGGCGGGCTGCCCGCCAGGTCGACACCGACACGCGAGGTCGTGGCGCTGATGACCGGGCGGAACGTCGAGTACGTCTTCCCCGACCGGCCGCCCGGGCCGCCGGCCGGGACCGCGCCCGTACTGGAGGTACGGGGACTGGCGAGGGCCGGCGAGTTCGCACCGTTCGACCTGGACCTACGGCCCGGCGAGATCGTGGGCCTCGCCGGACTGGTCGGCTCGGGACGGTCGGAGATCCTGGAGACGATCTACGGGGCGCGCAGGCCCACCGCCGGTCAAGTGAGCGTCGACGGAGAGAAGTTGAGGCTGGGCAGCGTACGGGCCGCCGTGCGGGCCGGGCTCGGACTCGCCCCCGAGGAACGCAAGGCGCAGGCGCTGCTGATGCTGGAGTCCGTCACCAGGAACGTCTCCGTGTCCTCGGTGTCCCGCTTCGCCCGCGTCGGCTGGATCGACCGGGGCGCCGAACACCGCGCCGCACGGGCCGCGACCCGCGAGCTGTCGCTGCGCCCCGACAACCCCGACGTCCCCGTGCGCACCCTCTCCGGAGGCAACCAGCAGAAGGCGGTCCTCGCCCGGTGGCTGCTGCGCGGCTGCCGGGTCCTGCTGCTGGACGAACCCACCCGGGGCGTCGACGTGGGCGCCCGCGCCGAGCTGTACGCGGTGGTGCGCCGGCTCGCCGACGAGGGGCTCGCCGTGCTGCTGGTCTCCAGCGAGGTGCCCGAGGTCCTCGGCCTCGCCGACCGGGTCCTCGTCCTGCGCGAGGGCCGGGTCGTGCACACCGCGCCCGCCCGTGAACTCGACGAACACCGTGTCCTCGACCTCGTGATGGAAGGAAGCCCGGTGACTGCTGAAGGGAGCCCGGCGTCATGACCCAGCCCGTGTCCCCGCCCCGGGGCGCCGACAAGGTGACACCCGTGGACGAGCCGCCGCCCTGGCGCGCGCTCGTGTTCCGCGCCGACGTCCGCACCCTGTCGCTGCTCGGCGTCCTCGCCGCGCTGATCCTCATCGGCGGTTTCACCAAGCCGGACGAGTTCCTCGACACCCGCAACCTCCAACTCGTCCTCACCCAGGCCTCGGTGATCGGTGTCGTCACCGTCGGCATGACCTTCGTCATCACCTCCGGCGGCATCGACCTGTCGGTCGGCGCGATCGTCGCCCTGGCGTCCGTGTGGGCGACGACCGTGGCCACCCAGGAGTACGGTTTCGCCGGCATCCTCTTCACGGCGGTGATCGTCGGCGTCGGCTGCGGCCTGGTGAACGGACTGCTCATCGCCTACGGCGGGATGGTCCCCTTCATCGCCACCCTCGCCATGCTCGCCTCGGCCCGCGGTCTCGCCCTGCAGATCACCGACGGCAGCACCCAGGTCGTCAGCGTCGACGCCATCCTGGACCTCGGCGAACGGGACGCGTACGTCCTCGGCATCCCGCCCCTCGTCCTGGTCTTCGCATTGGTGACGATCATCGGCTGGCTGGTGCTGAACCGCACCACCTTCGGCCGCCGTACCGTCGCCGTCGGCGGCAACGCGGAGGCGGCCCGCCTCGCGGGCATCGACGTCCGCCGTCAACGGCTCTACCTCTATCTGCTCTCCGGACTGTGCTGCGGCATCGCCGCGTTCCTGCTGATCGTGCTCTCCGGCTCGGGCCAGAACACCAACGGCAACCTCTACGAACTCGACGCCATCGCCGCCGCGATCATCGGCGGCACCCTGCTCACCGGCGGCCGGGGCACCATCACCGGCTCCGTCCTGGGCGTCCTGATCTTCACCACGATCACCAACATCTTCGCCCTCAACAACCTGCAGAGCGACGTCCAGCAGATCGCCAAGGGCGCGATCATCGTCGCCGCGGTCCTGGTCCAGCGCCGCACGGCAAGCACGACCTGACACTCCGAAGAGCCGACGGGAAGAGCCGCAACCGGAAAGGTCCACCGCCATGTCACAGTTCACCAGCCGTAGAGGACTGCTCTTCGGGACCGCCGCCGTCTCGGCCGGCGCCCTCCTCACCGGTTGCACCAGCAACGAGACGAAGGACGACCAGGCCTCGAACGAGCAGCCGGCCGCCGCCGACACACCCGGCAAGGCGGTCACCATCGGCTTCGCCGGACCGCAGGCCGACCACGGCTGGCTCAACGCGATCAACCAGAACGCCAAGAGCCGCGCCGAGCGGTACGAGGACGTCACCCTGGAGATCACCGAGGGCTCCAACGACACCGCCCAGCAGATCGGGCAGATCGAGACCCTCATCAACAAGAAGGTCGACGTCCTGGTCGTACTGCCCGCCGACGGCAAGGCGCTCACCCAGGTCGGCCTCAAGGCGATGCGGGCCGGCATCCCCGTCGTCAACCTCGACCGGATCTTCAACTCCCCGCAGGCGTACCGCTGCTGGATCGGCGGCGACAACTACGGCATGGGCCTCAACGCCGGGCACTACATCGGCGAACAGCTCAAGGACAAGGACGACGCCCGGGTCATCGAGCTGGCCGGGCTCGACAATCTGGAGCTGACCAAGCAGCGCACCCAGGGCTTCGACGACGCGCTGAAGAACTACCCGAACATCAAGAAGGTGGCCCGGCAGGCCGCCGAGTTCACGGTCGAGTCGGGCCAGGCCAAGATGGCCCAGCTCCTCCAGGCGCAGTCGAACTTCGACGCGCTGTGGAACCACGACGACGACCAGGGCGTGGGCGCCCTGCGCGCCATCGAACAGGCCGGGCGCGACGACTTCCTGATGGTCGGCGGCGCGGGCGCGCTCTCCGCGTTCCAGGCCATCAAGAAGGGCGACGGGGTGCTGAAGGCGACCGTCCTCTACCCGCCGACCATGGCCGCCTCCGCGATCGACCTCGCCCGCGCCCTCGGCCAGGGCAAGGGCGTCGGCGGCCTCGCCGAGTTCGAGATCCCGGCCTCGCTCACGCTCTACTCGGCGGTCGTCGACAAGGACAACGTCGACCAGTACATGCCGACCGGCTTCAAGTGACGGGGCCCGCCGGCCGGGCCTGACCGGGAACCGGCATCCGGAGACCGGGGCCGGGGGCCGAGCACGAGGACGGGCCACCGGGGACCGAGCACCGCGACGGGTGCCGGGCACACGCTGCCGGCCACCGGCTGCCGATCACCGGGAGCCGGACGCTGGTCACCGGCGGCGAGGACTCGTCGCCCGGCGGTCGGTACCGAGACCGAGCAGCCGGGGGTCGGCGCCGAGCACGGGCCCGAGGGCCGGGCGGCCGACATCCCGGTGCCGGACCCGGGGCCCGAGGACCCGGACGCGTGCGCCCGGCCCCGGGGTCGGGCCCCACCCCCCCACCGCGCGACCACGAGGAGGACACACGCATGGGACAGCCGCAGCAGCCCGACCAGGCCGAGGCGGAGGAGTCAGGATCCGCGGGGCCGCACTCCGGGACGTGGCCCGCCGGGCTCGCCGGAGGGCCGGGGAAGCCGTCGTTGCGGGTCGGGATGGTCGGCTACGCCTTCATGGGCGCCGCGCACTCACAGGGGTGGCGGACCGCCGGGCGGGTGTTCGATCTGCCGCTCAGCCCGGTGCTCGCCGCCGTGTGCGGCCGGGACGGGGACGCGGTGCGGGCCATGGCGGACCGGCACGGGTGGGCGGCGACGGAGACCGACTGGCGGGCCCTGATCGCCCGGGACGACATCGATCTCGTCGACATCTGCACCCCCGGCGACAGCCACGCCGAGATCGCGCTCGCCGCGCTCGCCGCGGGCAAGCACGTCCTCTGCGAGAAGCCCCTCGCCAACACGGTCGCGGAGGCCGAGGCGATGACGGAGGCGGCCGAAGAGGCGTACGGGCGAGGCAGGTTGGCGATGGTCGGCTTCAACTACCGGCGCGTCCCCGCCACCGCGCTCGCCCGTCGCATGGTCGCCGAGGGGCGGCTCGGTGCCCTGCGGCACGTGCGGGTGACGTACCTTCAGGACTGGCTCGTGGACCCGGAGTTCCCCCTCACCTGGCGGCTGCGCAAGGAGTCCGCGGGGTCCGGCGCGCTCGGCGACCTGGGCGCCCACATCGTCGACCTCGCGCAGTATCTGGCGGGCGAGCCGGTGGTCGGGGTGTCCGCGCTGATGGAGACCTTCGTACGCGAACGGCCGCTGCCCGCCGGGGTGTCCAGCGGCCCGGCGTCCGCCGGTGGCACCGCCGGGCGCGGCGCGGTCACCGTCGACGACACGGCTCTGTTCACCGGCCGGTTCGCCTCCGGCGCCGTCGCCTCCTTCGAGGCCACCCGCTTCGCCACCGGCCGCAAGAACGCCCTTCGCATCGAACTCAACGGTGAGCGCGGCTCGTTGGCGTTCGACCTGGAACGCCTCAACGAACTCTCCTTCCACGACCACACCGAACCCGGTACCCACGCCGGCTTCCGCCGCATCCTCGTCACCGAGCCCGACCACCCCTACCTCGACGCCTGGTGGCCGCCGGGCCACGGCCTCGGCTACGAGCACACCTTCGTCCACCAGGCCCGCGACCTGGTCCACGCCGTCGCGGCGGGGACCAGGCCCGAACCGTCCTTCGCCGACGGACTCCAGGTGCAGCGGGTGCTCGCGGCGGTCGAGGAGAGCGCCGAGAAGAACTCCGTGTACACCCCGACCCACACCCCCACGACGGTCTGAGGAGGCCCCCGGACATGCCGCGCGACTTCACGCTCTTCACCGGCCAGTGGGCGGACCTCCCCCTCGAAGAGGTCTGCCGCCTCGCCCGCGACTTCGGCTACGACGGTCTCGAACTCGCCTGCTGGGGCGACCACTTCGAGGTCGACAAGGCCCTCGCCGACCCGTCGTATCTGGACTCCCGCCATCAACTCCTGGAGAAGTACGGCCTGAAGTGCTGGGCCGTCTCCAACCACCTTGTGGGGCAGGCCGTCTGCGACGCCATCATCGACGAGCGCCACCGGGCCATCCTGCCCGCCCGGATCTGGGCCGACGGCGAGCCCGAGGGCGTACGTCGGCGGGCCGCCGCCGAGATGGCCGACACCGCGCGGGCCGCCGCCGCCTTCGGCGTGGACACCGTCATCGGCTTCACCGGCTCCGCCATCTGGCATCTGGTCGCCATGTTCCCGCCCGCCCCCGAGTCGATGATCGAACGCGGCTACGACGACTTCGCGACGCGCTGGAACCCGATCCTCGACGTCTTCGACGCGCAGGGCGTGCGGTTCGCCCACGAGGTCCACCCCAGCGAGATCGCCTACGACTACTGGACGACTCAGCGCGCCCTGGAGGCGGTCGACCACCGCCCGGCCTTCGGCCTCAACTTCGACCCCTCGCACTTCGTGTGGCAGGACCTCGACCCGGTCGGCTTCCTGTGGGACTTCCGCGACCGGATCTACCACGTCGACTGCAAGGAGGCCCGCAAGCGCCTCGACGGCCGCAACGGCCGCCTCGGCTCCCATCTGCCGTGGGGTGACCCGCGCCGGGGCTGGGACTTCGTGTCGGCCGGCCACGGCGACGTCCCCTGGGAGGACGTCTTCCGGATGCTCCGCTCGATCGACTACCGGGGCCCCATCTCCGTCGAGTGGGAGGACGCCGGGATGGACCGGCTCCAGGGCGCCCCCGAGGCCCTGACCCACCTCAAGGCGTACGACTTCGACCCGCCGTCGGCCTCGTTCGACGCGGCGTTCGGCGGCAACGACTAGGGCCCCACGGCCCCCTTGTGTCTTCCGGGGTGACGGCGCACCCCGGCGTACCGCACACACCCGTACACCCCCGTACGACCAGCCCCTTACTGGAGGCATTTCGTGCACCCGTACGACGACAACAGACGCCCCACCCGCACCACCAGCCCCTTCAGACGCCGCGGACTACGCGGGCCGATCGCCCTGCTGAGCGGTCTGCTGCTCGCGGGCGCCTCGCTCTCCCTCACCGCGCCGGCGGCGGGGGCGGCGGACACCGAACCGAGGACCGCGGCCCCCGCCGCCGCGGCCGAGGACTTCCAGCAGGTCACCCTCGCCAAGGGCGAACCGGAGGTCGGCGAGCCCATGTCGCTCGCCGTCCTCCCGGACCGCTCGGTCCTGCACACCTCGCGCGACGGCGAACTGCGCCTCACCGACGCGGCGGGCAACACCAGGCTCGCGGGCAAGCTCGACGTGTACAGCCACGACGAGGAGGGCCTCCAGGGCATCGGCGTCGACCCGGCCTTCGCCGACAACCGTTTCATCTACCTGTACTACGCGCCCCCGCTGGACACCCCGGCCGGTGACGCCCCCGAGACCGGCACGGCCGCCGACTTCGCGCCCTTCGACGGCGTCAACCGGCTCTCCCGCTTCGTCCTGAAGACCGACGGCACCCTCGACGCCGCCAGCGAGACGAAGATCCTCGACGTCCCGGCCTCCCGGGGCATCTGCTGCCACGTCGGCGGCGACATCGACTTCGACGCGGCGGGCAACCTGTATCTGTCGACGGGCGACGACAGCAACCCGTTCCAGTCGGACGGCTTCACCCCCATCGACGAGCGGTCCAACCGCAACCCGGCCTTCGACGCCCAGCGCACCTCCGGCAACACCAACGACCTGCGCGGCAAGATCCTGCGCATCAAGGTGAACACGGACGGCTCGTACGCGGTCCCCGACGGCAACCTCTTCGCGCCCGGCACGGACAGGACGCGCCCCGAGATCTACGCGATGGGCTTCCGCAACCCGTTCCGCTTCAGCGTCGACAAGAAGACCGGCGTCCTCTACGTCGGCGAGTACGGCCCCGACGCCGGCGCCGCCAACCCCTCGCGCGGCCCGGCCGGACAGGTCGAGTTCGCCCGCGTGACCAAGCCGGGCAACTTCGGCTGGCCGTACTGCACCGGCAAGAACGACGCCTACGTCGACCACGACTTCGCCACCGGCACCTCGGGCGCCGCCTTCGACTGCGCGGCCCCGAAGAACACCTCACCGAACAACACCGGCCTCACCGACCTGCCGCCCGCCGAGCCCGCGTGGATCCCCTACAACGGCGCGTCCGTACCGGAGTTCGGCGACGGCTCCGAGTCCCCGATGGGCGGCCCGGTCTACCACTACGACGCCGCGCTCGACTCCCCGGTGAAGTTCCCGGAGGAGTACGACGGCGACTTCTTCGCCGGTGAGTTCGGCCGCCGCTGGATCAAGCGCATCACCAGCGACACCGACGGCACCGTCCAGTCGATCAACAACGTCCCGTGGACCGGCACCCAGGTCATGGACATGGCCTTCGGCCCGGACGGCGCGCTGTACGTCCTCGACTACGGCGTCTCCTGGTTCGGCGGCGACGAACACTCCGCCCTGTACCGCATCGAGAACGCCACCGACGGCCACTCCCCGGTCGCCGCCGCCTCCGCCGACCGCACCTCCGGCCAGGCGAAACTGAGGGTCCGCTTCTCCTCCGAGGGCACCAGCGACCAGGACGGCGACGCCCTCACCTACAGCTGGGACTTCGGCGACGGCGCCACCTCCACGGCCGCCGACCCCAAGCACAGGTACAAGGAGAACGGCACCTACACCGCGACCGTGACGGCCAAGGACACCACGGGCCGCACCGGCAGCGCGAGCGTGCGGATCGTCGTCGGCAACACCGCGCCCGAGGTCGAGCTGAAACTCCCGGAGGACGGACAGCTGTTCGCCTTCGGTGACGCCGTACCGTTCAAGGTGAAGGTCAGCGACCCGGAGGACGGCCGTCCCATCGACTGCGCCAAGGTCAAGGTCACCTTCGTCCTCGGCCACGACAGCCACGGCCACCCGGTGACCTCCGCCAACGGCTGCACCGGCACCATCCAGACCAGCGCCGACGGCGGCCACGACGAGAACGCCAACATCTTCGGGGTGTTCGACGCCGAGTACACCGACGGCGGAGGCGGCGGCCAGGCCCCGCTGACCACCCACGACCAGAACGTCGTCCAGCCCACCCACCGCCAGGCCGAGCACTACGGTGACTCGTCCGGCGTCGTCGTCCAGTCGAAGGCCACGGCCCACGGCGGCAAGACCGTCGGTGACATCTCCGACGGCGACTGGATCTCCTTCGAGCCGTACGTCCTGTCCGACGCCACGAAGATCACCGCACGGGTCTCCTCCGGGGGTGCCGGCGGCAAGCTGGAGGTCCGCGCGGGCTCCGCGACCGGCCGGGTCCTCGGCAGCGCGACCGTGCCGGTGACCGGCGGCTGGGACACCTTCCAGGACGTCACCGCCAACCTGTCCAAGGCCCCGCGCGGCACCACCACGCTCTACCTGGTGTTCAAGGGGAGCGGCTCCGGCGGCCTGTTCGACGTGGACGACTTCACCTTCACGAAGCGGTGAGGGGGCGTCATGCCGACGAACCGACGACTGCTGACCGCGCTGGCCGGCGCCGCGCTGCTGATCGGAGGCGTGTCGGGACCGGCCGTGTCCGATGAGGCGGGCGGCTCCGGGAGTCACGGGGACCATGGGGACGAGCGCCGGGTGCTGGTGTTCTCCAAGACCGCCGGGTTCCGCCACGACTCGATCCCCGAGGGCGTCACGGCCGTACGGGAACTGGGCGCCGCCCACGGCTTCGCGGTCGACGCCACGGAGGACGCCGGCGCCTTCACCGCCCGCAACCTCGGGCGCTACGACGCCGTGGTCTTCCTCTCCACGACCGGTGACGTCCTGAACACGGCCCAACAGGGCGCGTTCGAGCGGTACATCAAGCGCGGCGGCGCGTACGTCGGTGTCCACGCCGCCGCCGACACCGAGTACGACTGGGCCTTCTACGGCGGGCTCGCGGGCGCGTACTTCCAGTCGCACCCCGCGATCCAGTCCGCGACGGTCGAAGTCGAGGACCACGCCCACCCGGCCACCGCCGGACTGGGCGCGACCTGGAACCGCACGGACGAGTGGTACAACTACCGCTCCAACCCCCGTGAACGGGCCCATGTCCTCGCCTCGCTCGACGAGTCGTCGTACAGCGGCGGCACCATGAACGGCGACCATCCGATCGCCTGGTGCCAGGACTACCAGGGCGGCCGTGCCTTCTACACCGGCGGCGGCCACACCAAGGAGTCCTTCGCCGAACCCGCCTTCCGGCAGCACCTGCTGGGTGGCATCCGGTGGGCGATCGGCGAGGACCGGGCCGACTGCCGGCCGGAGAACGGCTACCGGCGGCTGTTCGACGGCACCGCCGCCTCGCTCGCGCCGTGGCGGCAGGCCGGTCCGGGCTCCTTCACCCTGTCCGACGACGGCACGATCACGTCGGCGGGCGGGATGGGGATGCTCTGGTACGCCGGGCAGAGCTTCGGGTCGTACTCCCTGAAGCTCGACTGGAGGATGTCCGGTGCCTCCGGGGACGACAACTCCGGTGTGTTCGTGGGGTTCCCGCCCTCCGACGACCCCTGGTCGGCCGTGAACAACGGCTACGAGGTCCAGATCGACGCCACCGACGTACCCGAGCGCACCACCGGGTCCGTCTACGGCTTCCGGTCCGCCGACATCGGCAGGCGCGACCGCGCGCTGAACCCGCCGGGGGAGTGGAACACGTACGAGATCCGCGTGGAGGGCGAGCGCCTCCGCGTCTGGCTCAACGGCGTGCGGATCAACGACTTCACCAACACCGATCCGGTACGGAGCCTGCGCGACGGTCACTTCGGCATCCAGAACCACGGGGCCGACGACCAGGTGTCCTTCCGTGACATCCGGATCAAGGAACTGCCCGCGCGGGCCGCCGACCGGGCGGACCGGCCCCCGGGCGACTGAGCGACGGCGGGCGGGGGACGCCGGACCTCCGCCCGCCGTCTTGCCCCTTCGCCCGGAGGGGGCCCGGCTTTCCCCACCACTCGCTCGACGAGGAGGCTGCCCATGTCCGCGCCCATGTCGGTACCCGTGCCGGTGTCCGTGTCCACGGCCGTGTCCGATTCCCCGCCGGGCGTCGGCGTCTGGCTGATCGGAGCGCGCGGGTCCGTCGCGACCACCGTCGTCGCGGGCCGCGCGGCCCTCACGGCGGGCCTGCACACCCCGACGGGCATGGTCACCGAGACCGCGCTCTTCACCGGCACGGGCCTCCCCCCGCTCTCCTCCCTCGTCTTCGGCGGCCACGACACGGTGGACTGCCCCCTGCCCAAACGCGCCGAGGCCCTGGCCGCCGGCGGTGTCCTGCCGCACGGCCTCCCCACGGCCGTCGCCGCCGAACTGGCCGCCGCCGAACGGGAGATCAGGCCCGGAGGCCCTCTCCCGGGCGACACCCGAGGCCCCGACGAACTGATCTCCGCCTTCGCCACCGACATCGACGACTTCGTACGACGCCGGGGGCTGACCCGGGCCGTGGTGGTGAACGTCGCGTCCACGGAACCCGCGCCCACCGGGAGCCGGCCGGAGCGCCTCGCGCCGCCGGGCGCCGCCCTGCCGCCCAGCTCCCTGTACGCGGCGGCTGCCCTGCGCGCGGGCTGCCCGTATGTGAACTTCACCCCTTCCACCGGCCTGCACCACCCGGCCCTCGCCGCCCTCGCCGCCACCTCCGGACTCCCGTACGCGGGCCGCGACGGCAAGACCGGGCAGACCCTGCTCCGGTCGGTGCTGGGCCCGATGTTCGCGCAGCGGGCGCTGACCGTCCGCGCCTGGTCCGGCACCAATCTGCTCGGCGGGGGCGACGGCGCAGCCCTCGCCGACCCGGCCGCCGCCGCCGCCAAGAACGCCGGCAAGGAACGTGTCCTGACCGACAGCCTGGGCGCCACCCCCGAGGGCGAGACCCATATCGACGACGTCCCCGCCCTCGGCGACTGGAAGACCGCCTGGGACCACATCGCCTTCGACGGCTTCCTCGGCACGCGGATGGTCCTCCAGACCACCTGGCAGGGCTGCGACTCCACGCTCGCCGCACCCCTGGTCCTGGACCTCGCCCGCCTCCTCGCCCGCGCCCACGAAGCGTCCCTCTCCGGCCCCCTGCCCGACCTGGCCTTCTACTTCAAGGACCCGCTGGGGGACGCTCCGACGGCACTGGGCGAGCAGTACGCGAAGCTGGCGGGGTTCGCGGAGCGACTGCGCGGGCACGGCGTGGGCGGGCCGGAGCCGCGCGAGGAGACCCGATGAGCCACCCGACCACCCCCCTCTCCTTCGGCTACGGCACCAACGGCCTCGCCGACCTCCGACTCGACGACGCCCTCGCCCTCCTCGCCGACCTCGGCTACGACGGGGTCGGTCTCACGCTCGATCACATGCATCTCGACCCGCTCGCCCCCGACCTGGCCACGCGCACCCGGCGGCTCGCGCGACGGCTGGACCGGCTCGGCCTGACCGTCACCGTGGAGACGGGGGCACGCTATGTCCTCGACCCCCGCCGCAAGCACGGCCCGACACTGCTGGACCCGGACCCGGAGGACCGGGCCCGCAGGGTGGACCTGCTGACCCGTGCCGTACGGGTCGCCGCCGACCTCGGCGCCCACGCCGTGCACTGCTTCAGCGGAGTCACCCCGCCCGGCACCGACGAGGACACCGCCTGGAAACGCCTCCCCGACGCGCTCACCCCCGTCCTCGACGCCGCCACCGCCGCCGGTGTCCCCCTCGCGATCGAGCCCGAACCCGGTCACCTCCTCGCCACGCTCGCCGACTTCCACCGTCTCCGCGAGGCCCTCGACAGCCCCTCGGCCCTCGGCCTCACCCTCGATCTCGGCCACTGCCAGTGCCTCGAACCCCTCCCTCCCGCCGACTGCGTCCTCGCCGCCGCGCCCTGGCTCCGGCACGTCCAGATCGAGGACATGCGGCGCGGTGTCCATGAACATCTGCCCCTGGGCGACGGCGAGATCGACTTCCCGCCCGTGCTGGAAGCCCTGTCCGCCGTCGGCTACCGCGCCCTGACCGTCGTCGAACTGCCCCGCCACTCCCACGCCGGCCCCCACTTCGCCGAACGGTCCCTCTCCTTCCTGCACCGAGCCACCGGCCGCACGGCCTCTCCCGGGAGCACCCCGTGATCCACCACCGCACCCCCACCGACCTGCGCGGCCATCTGAACACCCAGCTGGCGGGCGACGCCCGCGCCTGGCTGGGCCGGGCGCTGGACGAGGCCACCGACCGTCCCGGCCCTCATGGACCCGGGCACCTCCCTGCCTGGGAGCTGCGCCTCGCCGAGGCGGGCCGCCGCTGCGGTACCGAGCACGCCGACGCCGTCCGTGTCCTGATCCTGCACGCGGCCCACGCCGACACCGACGCCCTCACCCGGGTCTACCGCCAGGGCACCGCCGACGAACGCCGGGCCGTCCTGCACGCCCTGCCCCACCTGGTGCCCGGCCCCGACGCGCTGCACCTCGTCGAGGACGCCCTGCGCACCAACGACACCCGTCTGGTCGCCGCCGCCCTCGGCCCGTACGCCGCCCGCCATCTGGCCCCGCACCACTGGCGGCACGCCGTGCTCAAGTGCCTGTTCACCGCGGTGCCCGTCGACGAGATCACCGACCTGACCCGCCGCGCCCCCGGCGACGGCGAACTCGCCCGCATGCTCGGCGACTACGCCGAGGAACGCACCGCCGCGGGCCGTCCCGTACCCGAGGACCTGTACCGCGTCCTGGCCCTGACCGCGTCCCCACCGGCCGACGAGATCGGTATCGACGGCAAGGAGTCCAAGGAGTCCTGATGCGCATCTTCGATCCCCACATCCATATGACGTCTCGCACCACCGACGACTACGAGGCGATGCGTGACGCGGGTGTCCGCGCGGTCGTCGAGCCGGCCTTCTGGCTGGGCCAGCCCCGCACCTCGCCCGACTCCTTCATCGACTACTTCGACTCCCTGCTGGGCTGGGAGCCCTTCCGCGCCGCCCAGTACGGCATCGCCCACCACTGCGCCCTCGCCCTCAACCCCAAGGAGGCGAACGACCCGCGCTGCACGCCCGTCCTCGACCGGTTGCCCCACTACCTCCTCAAGGACCGGGTGGTGGCCGTCGGAGAGATCGGCTACGACTCCATGACCCCGGCCGAGGACCACGCCCTCGAACACCAGCTGCAACTGGCCGCCGACCACGGCCTGCCCGCCCTCGTGCACACCCCGCACCGGGACAAGCTCGCCGGTCTGCGCCGCACCCTCGACGCCGTACGGGCCTCCGCCCTGCCCGTCGACCGGGTGCTGCTCGACCACCTCAACGAGACCACCGTCGAGGAGGCCAGGGACAGCGGCGCCTGGCTCGGCTTCTCCGTCTATCCCGACACCAAGATGGACGAGGAGCGGATGGTCGCCGTCCTCAAGGAGTTCGGCCCGGAGAAGGTGCTCGTCAACTCCGCCGCCGACTGGGGCAGAAGCGACCCCCTCAAGACCCGCCGGGTCGCCGACGCCCTCCTCGCCGCCGGGTTCGACGAGGACACCGTGGACCTGGTGCTCTGGCGCAACCCCGTCGCCTTCTACGGGCTCGGCGGACGCCTCGTCCTCGACGCCGCCACCACCGGCCCCACCCACGAGGGCAACAGCATCCTGCGCGGCGGTGAGTGACCCATGCGCTTCCGCCACCCCGACGGCTCGACCGTCCACCTCGCCTACTGCACTAATGTGCACCCGGCCGAGACCCTCGACGGTGTCCTCGCCCAACTCCGCGACCACTGCGCGCCCGTACGCCGCCGCCTCGGCCGCGACCGCCTCGGCATCGGCCTGTGGCTGGCCAAGGACGCCGCCGCGGCCCTGGTCACCGACCCGTCCGCCCTGCGCGGCCTGCGCACCGAACTCGACCGGCGCGGCCTGGAGGTCGTCACCCTCAACGGCTTCCCCTATCAGGGCTTCGGCGCCGAAGAGGTCAAGTACCGCGTCTACCAGCCGGACTGGGCCGACCCCGAGCGCCTCGACCACACCACCTCCCTCGCCCGTGTCCTCGCCCGGCTCCTCCCGGACGACGTCACCGAGGGCACCATCTCCACCCTGCCGCTGGCCTGGCGCACCGCCCACGACGACACCCGCGCCGCCCGCGCCCGCACGGCCCTGCGCACCCTCGCCGAACGCCTCGACGCCGTCGCCGAGTTGACCGGCCGCTCCATCCGCGTCGGCCTGGAACCCGAGCCCGGCTGCACCGTCGAGACCACCGCCGACGCCATCGGCCCGCTCACCGACATCGGCCACGACCGCATCGGCGTCTGCGTCGACACCTGCCATCTCGCCACCTCCTTCGAAGACCCGCACACCGCCCTGGACGCGCTCACCCGAGCCGGCGTCCCCATCGTCAAATCCCAGCTCTCGGCCGCCCTGCACGCCGAGCACCCGCACCTCCCCGAGGTCCGCGAAGCCCTCGCCGCCTTCGACGAGCCCCGCTTCCTCCACCAGACCCGCACGTCCACCACCGCCGGCCTGCGCGGCACCGACGACCTGGCCGAGGCCCTGGGCGGCGACGCCCTGCCCGACGCCTCACCCTGGCGCGCCCACTTCCACGTCCCGCTCCACGCGGCCCCCACCGCACCCCTCACCTCCACCCTTCCGGTCCTCCAAGCCGCCCTCACCCGTCTCGTCGGCGGCGCCCACCCCCTCACCCACCACCTGGAGGTCGAGACCTACACCTGGCAGGCCCTCCCGGCCGAGCTGCGCCCCAGCACCCGCGTCCAGCTCGCCGACGGGATCGCCGCCGAACTCGCCCTCGCCCGCGACCTGTTGACCGACCTCGGCCTCAAGGAGCTGCCGTGAGCCCGCGCCCCGAAGCGGGGCGGCCCACCCCTCTCCTCGTCCTGGACGTCGTCGGCCTCACCCCCCGTCTCCTGGACCACATGCCCCACCTCAAGGCCCTCGGCCAGTCCGGCTCCCGCGCCCCGCTGGGCACCGTCCTGCCCGCCGTCACCTGCGCCGCCCAGTCCACGTTCCTGACCGGCACACTCCCCGCCGAGCACGGCATCGTCGGCAACGGCTGGTACTTCCGTGAACTCGGCGACGTCCTGCTGTGGCGCCAGCACAACGGTCTCGTCGCCGGTGACAAACTCTGGGACGCCGCCCGCCGCGCCCACCCCGGCTACACGGTCGCCAATATCTGCTGGTGGTACGCCATGGGCGCCGACACCGACATCACCATCACCCCCCGTCCGATCTACTACTCCGACGGCCGCAAGGAACCCGACTGCTACACCCGGCCCCCGGCGCTGCACGACGAACTCACCGCGAAACTCGGCACGTTCCCCCTGTTCCACTTCTGGGGACCGGGCGCCGACCTGGTCTCCAGCCGCTGGATCATCGACGCGACCCGCCACATCCTCCGCACCCGCCGACCCGACCTGGCCCTGTGCTACCTCCCCCATCTCGACTACGACCCGCAGCGCTTCGGCCCCGACGACCCGCGCTCCCTGAAAGCCGCCGCCGACCTGGACAGGGCCGTGGCGCCCCTGCTCGACGACGCCCGCGCGGAGGGCCGTACCGTCGTCGCGCTCTCCGAGTACGGCATCACCCGCGCCGAGCGGCCCGTCGACATCAACCGCGCCCTGCGCCGCGCCGGCCTCCTCGACGTACACACCCAGGACGGCATGGAGTACCTGGACCCGATGGCCTCACGTGCCTTCGCGGTCGCCGATCACCAGATCGCCCATGTGTATGTACGCCGCCCCGAGGACCTGGACGCCACCCGGGAAGCCCTCGCGGATCTGCCCGGGATCGACCAACTCCTCGACGACGAGGGCAAGAAGGCCCATCACCTCGACCATCCGCGCTCCGGCGAGTTCGTTGCCGTCGCGGAGCCGGACGCCTGGTTCACGTACTACTACTGGCTCGACGACGACCGCGCGCCCGACTTCGCGCGACTGGTCGAGATCCACCGCAAACCCGGCTACGACCCGGTCGAGCTGTTCATGGACCCGCTCGACCCGCTGGTGAAGCTCAAGGCGGCCACGGCACTGGCCCGCAAGAAACTCGGCATGCGCTACCGCATGGCGGTCGTGCCGCTGCACCCCTCGCCTATTCGAGGCAGCCACGGCCGCCTTCCCGCGAGCGACGACGACGGTCCGCTCATCATCTGCTCCACCCCCCGAGCCGTCGGTGACCGTGTGGCGGCCACCGATGTGAAAGCACTCCTGCTCCGACTTGCCGGTCTCTCCTGACCGGTGCCCAGGACCCACAGGTCCTGACTGGTCACAAGTGAAGCACTCACCACTGACAACGCCCGCCCACCCGGAGGAGTTCCAGCATGAGCCGCATCCACCAGCCGGATCCCGAACTGACCCACCGCCTCAGCAGACGAGGCATGCTCGGCGTCGCCGCGGGCGCCACCGTCGCCGCCCTGCTGGGCACGGCCGCCCCCGCCGAGGCCGCCGCGGGCACCGAGTCCGCCGCCGCGGGCAAGGGCCGGGGCCGCCCCGTCCTGCCGCCCGGCCGCCTCGGCATCCAGCTCTACAGCCTCCGCGACAAGGTCTCCACCCTCGGCTTCGCCCCCGTCTTCGCCGAGTTGGAGAAGTACGGCTACGACGAGGTCGAGTTCGCCGGCTACACGCAGGGCTCGGCCGGCCCCATCACCCTCGCCCAGCTGAAGCGACTGGCCCGCGACCACGGGCTCACCCCGATCGGCAGCCACGTCGGCTACTACGCGAACGACCCCAACGCGTACACCTTCGCCCAGAACCTCACCAAGGTCCTCGACGACGCCCAGGCCCTCGGCCTCAAGCACATAGGCACCGCCTCGGGTCCCTTCCGCTACGGCATGACCGTCGACGCGATGAAGCGAGCCGCCCACGAGTTCAACACCTACGGCGCGGCGGCCAGGGCGCGCGGCATGAAGTTCTACCAGCACAACCACAGCGAGGAGTTCTCCTTCGCCACCGACAACCCCAAGGTCCGCCTCTACGACGTCCTGCTCCGCGAGACCGACCCCGACCTGGTCTTCCTGGAGATGGACATCTTCTGGGCGTACGTGGCCCAGTTCCGCTTCTCCAAGCGCCCCGACGGCACCGCCGCACCCTTCGAGCCCCTCGACTACGTCCTGCGCCGCCCGAACCGCTACCCGCTCTTCCATGTCAAGGACGGCGAGAGCGACCCGTCGAACCCGTTCGGCTACCGCATGACGGACGTCGGTGACGGTGACATCGACTACCAGAAGTTCATCTCGGCCGTGACCCGGCTGAAGGGCCACCGTCTCGCCCACCACTGGCAGGCCGAGCACGACAACCCCACCGAGTCCTTCACCTTCGCCCGCCGCTCCAGCGAGCATCTGCACTCGCTGCGGGAGAAGTGCTGACCGAGCCGGACGACAACGGCAGCAGGCGACCGCCCCGTGGTGCGGGACCACGGGGCGGTCGCCTGCTGCCGTACGCCTGGGCGTCAGGCCACTTCGTCACCGAGCGGACGGGGGTTGGGAGCGATGCGCCGGGGGCGGGGCCGCCCCGGCGGGTGCAGGAACGTGGCCACACAGCCCGCGAAGAGGGAGATCGTGCCGGCCAGGACGAACGCGCCGGAGTAGTCCCAGGCGGAGACCACGACCGCGCCCATGCCGGAACCGAGCAGACCCGACACCAGCTTCGACGAGTACACCAGGCCGTAGTTGGAGGCGTTGTTGTTCTCACCGAAGTAGTCCGCGGTCATCGCGGCGAACATCGGGAAGATGGCGCCGCCGCCGAAGCCGGAGATGGACGAGAACAGCAGGAAGAGCGGCAGGTTCCCGATGTTCCCGGAGAACAGGATGCCGTACTGCGACAGTCCGAGGACGATGCAGACGAAGATCAGGCACTGCTTGCGGCCGTACCGGTCGGAGAGCCAGCCGATGACACCGCGGCCGGTGCCGTTGACGATCGCCTTCAGGGACATCGCGGTCGCCACGATGCCGCCCGCGAAGCCCGCCTCGTCACCGAAGGGCACCTGGAACGCGATGCCGAAGATGTTCACACCGGAGGTGCACAGCAGACAGAACCACATGAGGGCCACCCGGCCCGTCCTCCACGCCTCCCTGGGGGTGTACTGGTGCACGGCGGGCGGGTTCTTCTCCATCGCGCGCCGGGCGCGCGCGTCGGTGGGCTTCTTCAGCGGGTCGACCTCGGCCGGCCACCAGTTCTTCGGCGGGTCCCGGAAGAAGTAGCCCGCCACCGCCACGACGGAGGCCAGGAAGACACCCACCGCGACGAGCACCCAGCGGAAGTTCGTGAGGTCCATGTAGCCGGTGAAGATGAAGACGAACGGCACCGAACCGTAGGCGAAACCACCGTTCACGAAGCCGGTCTTGCCGCCCTTGCGCTCCGGGTACCACTTGGCGACCATGTTCACGCAGGTCGCGTAGACCATGCCCGCGCCCATGCCGCTGAACATGCCGAAGCCGATGTAGGCGACGATCACATGCGGCGCGAACGCCAGCGAGAGATAGCCGAGCAGGGTGCCGACGGCGCCGCACATCATCGCCCAGCGCGCCGGGAGCCTGCCGCTCTCCCGCAGCTTGCCGGCGGGGAAGGCCACGGCCGCCTGGAAGAATACCCAGACGCCCAGCATCCAGAAGATGTGCGCGCTGCTCCAGCTGTGCGCGGTGTGCAGCGTGTCCTCGGCGGACGCGAACGCGTACTCCGCCGAGCTGATGCCCATCATGCCCACCCACGGCAGGATGACCATCCACTTGCGTTTGCGTCCCATGATGTCCAGGTCGGACTCGCCGATCCGGTACATCCGGCCGTTGGCGTCCGTCACCTCCCGGTAGGGGACGGGTGTGGAGATGTCAGTTGTTGCCATGTCGATCGAACCCTCCGCGTGGAAGAAGTCTGGCCAGCGCCCCCTGTCCGTGCTTCTCTGCGCCGGGGCCCGCGGTGAGCGGTCGCCGCGGACCCCGTGGTTCGAGCCGTCGCTCAGCTCATCGACCGCCCCCCCGACAACCCCGCCGCCCGCGCCCACCGGTACTTGGCGCCGAGCACCGCCACCGGCTTCTCGGTCGTGTACGGGTACGCCACGACCCCCCGCTCGAAGAGGTACTGGCAGGCCTCCTCCACCTCGACATCGCCCGCGAGAGACGCGACCACGGGCTTCTCGATGCCGCGCTCCCGGAACTCGGCCACCACGCGCGCGGTCAGCTCCGCGAAGACCATCGGGGGAGTGACGATGGTGTGCCAGTAGCCGAGGACGAGCGCGTGGACGCGCGGGTCCTCCAGGCCCAGCCGGATCGTCGCCTCGTACGTCGACGGCGGCTCGCCCCCGGTGATGTCGACCGGGTTGCCGGCGGCCCCGAACGGCGGGATGAACGTCCGGAAGGACGCGTCCAGGTCCGGCGGGATCTCCATCAGGGAGAGCCCGTTGTCCGTCACCGCGTCCGACAGCAGTACGCCGCTGCCGCCCGCGCCCGTGATGATCACGATGTTGTCGCCCTGGGGAGCCGGAAGCACCGGCAACGCGCGCGCGTACTCAAGCATTTCGTTCAGCCCAGGGGCCCTGATGACACCGGCCTGCTTGAGGACGTCCTCGTACACGGCGTCGTCGCCCGCCAGCGCGCCCGTGTGCGACCCCGCCGCCTTCGCCCCCGCCGCCGTACGGCCCGCCTTCAGGACCACCACCGGCTTCTTGGGGACGGTCGCCCGCGCGGCCTCCACGAAGGCCCGCCCGTCCTTGAGGTCCTCCAGGTGCATCGCGATGCACTCGGTGTGCGGGTCCTCGCCGAACCAGGTCAGCAGATCGTCCTCGTCCAGGTCCGACTTGTTGCCGAGCCCGACGATCGCCGACACACCCGTCCTCGTGGTCCGCGCGAAGCCCAGGATGGCCATCCCGATCCCGCCGGACTGCGAGGTGAGCGCCACCCCGCCCTTGACGTCGTACGGCGTGCAGAACGTGGCGCAGAGGTCCTGCCAGGTCGAGTAGTAGCCGTAGATGTTCGGCCCCAGCAGCCGGACGCCGTGCCGTTCGGCGATGGCGACGATCTCGTCCTGGAGCGCGTGCTCGCCGGTCTCCGCGAAACCCGACGGGATCAGTACGGCGTTGGGGACGCCCTTGCGGCCCACCTCCTCCAGCGCCGCGGCCACGAACTTGGCGGGGATCGCGAAGACCGCCACATCCACCTCACCGGGAACGTCCGTGACACTCTTGTACGCCTTGCGGCCCAGGATGTCATCGGCCTTGGGGTTCACCGGATGGATCTCCCCGGCGAAACCGCCGTCGATGAGGTTGCGCATCACCGAATTGCCGATCTTGCCCTGCTCGTTGGAGGCCCCGATCACGGCCACCGACGAGGGCTGCATCAGCCGGCGCATCGAGACGAGGATCTCGTCCCTGGTGTACGTCCGCCGGGGCTTCGGCACCGACTCCGCGAGGATCACCCGGATGTCCGCCGCGACCGCCCCCTCCGGGGTCGCGATCACCGGGTTGAGGTCCACCTCGGCGATCTCCGGGAAGTCCGCGACGAGTTCGGAGACCCGCCGGATCTGCTCGGCGATCGCCCACCGGTCCACGGGAGGCGCCCCGCGCACCCCGCGCAGGATCTCCGCCGCGCGGATCGAGTCCAGCATGGAGAGCGCCTCGTCCGCGTCGACCGGCGCGAGCCGGAACGTCACGTCCTTGAGGACCTCGACCAGCACCCCGCCGAGCCCGAAGGCGACGACTTTCCCAAACGTCTGGTCGGTGACCGCCCCGACGATGACCTCCTGCCCCTTCGGCAGCAGCTCCTGCACCTGGACACCCTCGATACGGGCGTCCGGCGCGTACGCCCGCGCGTTGTCGACGATCGTGTGGAACGCGGCCCGCACATCGGCTGCGCCCTCCACTCCGACGATCACACCGCCCGCGTCGGTCTTGTGGAGGATGTCCGGCGACACGATCTTCATCACCACGGGTCCGCCGAAGCGCGCCGCGAACGACACCGCCTCGTCGACGTCCCGCGCCAACTCCTCGCCGGGTACGGCGATCCCGTACGCGTCGGCGATCACCTTGCCCTCCGGCGCGGTCAGCGCGCTGCGGCCCTCGGCCCGTACGGCGTCGAGGAGTCCACGCACCCTCAGCACCCGGTCTTCGGCCATCAATCAGATCACTCCGTTCGACTTGAGCAGCCGCAGTTCCTCGTCACCGAGGCCCAGCTCGCCGACGTAGACCTCTTCGTTGTGCTCGCCGAGCAGGGGTGAACTGGTCACGTCCACGGGAGAGTCGGACAGCTTCAGCGGGCTGCCGACGGTCACGAAGTCGCCGCGCTCGGGGTGCGGGACGGTGACGACCATCTCGTTGGAGACCAGGGACTCGTCCTCGATGATCTCCTTGGTGGAGAGGATCGGCCCGCACGGGATGTTGTGGGCGTTGAGCCGCTCCAGCACCTCCCAC
Source organism: Streptomyces phaeolivaceus (assembly GCF_009184865.1). Lineage (NCBI taxonomy): Bacteria > Bacillati > Actinomycetota > Actinomycetes > Kitasatosporales > Streptomycetaceae > Streptomyces > Streptomyces phaeolivaceus. The sequence continues at coordinate 8,751,498 of NZ_CP045096.1, forward strand.
TTGGGCAGCGTGGAGGACCACTCCTCGATCAGCTGGAACATCTTGTCGAGCTTGGGCAGCCGGGCCTCCGGCGTCGCCCACTCGGGGTCGTCCGCCAGTTCGGGCCGGCCGATCAGCTCGCTCATCGGCTGCCAGCCCACCGGCTGCACGATGACGTAGACGTAGTCGTTCGGGCCGCCCGGCGCGCACTTCACGGCCCAGCCGGGCTGACCGCCGCCGGACGCGTTCCCGGACCTGGGAACCTCGTCGCCGAAGTCGTCGTTGGGATATTCACGGAGCGGGCCATGTGCCAGGCGCTGCTGATCCCTCAGCTTCACCCGACAGAGGTTGAGGACGGCATGCTGCATGGCCACATTGACCCGCTGGCCACGCCCGGTGTTCTCCCGCTGGTACAGCGCCGCGAGAATCCCCGCCACGGCGTGGATGCCCGTGCCCGAGTCCCCGATCTGGGCCCCCGTCGCCAGCGGCGGCCCGTCCTCGAAGCCGGTGGTCGCCATGGACCCGCCCATGGCCTGCGCCACGACCTCGTACGCCTTGAAGTTGGTGTACGGACCGTCCCCGAACCCCTTGATGGAGGCATAGACGATACGCGGATTGATCTCCTGGATACGGTCCCAGGTGAAGCCCATCCGGTCGACCGCGCCGGGTCCGAAGTTCTCGACCATGACGTCCGAGCGCCGGATCAGCTCGGTGAGGATCTCCTTGCCGCGTTCGGTCTTGGTGTTGAGGGTGATGCTCCGCTTGTTGCAGTTGAGCATCGTGAAGTAGAGGGAGTCGACGTCCGGGAGGTCGCGCAGCTGCTTGCGCGTGATGTCCCCGCTCGGCGCCTCCAGCTTCACCACGTCCGCGCCCAGCCAGGCGAGCAGTTGGGTGGCGGACGGGCCGGACTGGACGTGGGTCATGTCCAGGACACGGATGCCTTCGAGAGCCTTGGCCGACGTTCCTGCGCCGGACGTTCCTGCGATAGGGGTCATCGGGGGCACCTCACTTGTACATCGTCTGGTTCATGGTTCCGGGGGCGTACGCGTCCGGGTCGACCCAGACGTTGATCAGCGACGGCTTGCCCGACTCCCGGGCGCGCCGGAGCGCGGGGCCGATGTCGGCGGGGTCGCGGACCTCCTCGCCGTGACCGCCCAGCATCTGGGCGAACTTGTCGTAGTGGACGTCGCCGAGGGTGTTGCCGATCCGCTCGCGCTCCAGGCCGTACTTCTGGGCCTGGCCGTAACGGATCTGGTTCATGGAGGAGTTGTTGCCGATGATCCCGACGAAGGGGAGGTCGTAGCGGACGAGGGTCTCGAAGTCCCAGCCGGTGAGGGAGAAGGCACCGTCACCGAAGAGGGCCACCACCTCCTTGTCGGGCCGCGCCTTCTTCGCGGCCAGCACGAAGGGGACGCCGACGCCGAGCGTGCCGAGGGGGCCCGGGTCCATCCAGTGCCCGGGTGACTTGGGCTGCACGACCTGCCCGGAGAAGGTGACGATGTCGCCGCCGTCGCCGATGTAGAGGGAGTCCTCGGTGAGGAAGTCGTTGATCTCGCTGACCAGCCGGTAGGGGTGGATCGGGGAGGCGTCGGACTTCAGGCTGGGCAGCCGCTTCTCGATGGCCACCTGCTCGGCGGCGCGCAGCTCGTCCAGCCACTCCTTGCGCCGCGACGCGCCCCCGTTGACGCGTCCGGAGGCCGCCTCCGTCACCGACTTGAGCACGAGGCCCGCGTCGCCGACGATCCCGAGGTCGATGTCGCGGTTCTTGCCGACGGTCCGGTAGTCGAGGTCGATCTGCACGACGGTCGCGTCCGGCGACAGCCGCTTGCCGTAGCCCATGCGGAAGTCGAAGGGCGTACCGACGATGACGATGACGTCGGCGTGGGAGAAGGCGTACCGGCGGGAGAGCTGGAAGTGGTGCGGGTCGCCGGGCGGTAGGGTGCCGCGTCCCGCGCCGTTCATGTACGCCGGGATGTTCAGCGTGCGCACCAGGTCGATGGCGGACCCGGTGCCCCGGGTCGTCCACACCTGGCTGCCCAGCAGGATCGCGGGCTTCTCGGCGTGCACCAGCAGATCGGCGAGCTTCTCGATGGCCTCGGGGTCGCCGGCCGAGCGGGTCGAGGCCCGGTAGGCGCCGGCCTTCGGCACCCGTGCCTTCTCCACGGGCACCTTGGCGTCGAGGACGTCACGCGGGATCTCCAGGAAGGAGGGGCCGGGGGCGCCGTGGTAGCACTCGCGGAACGCCATCGACACCATGTCGGCGGCGCGAGCCGTGTCCGGCACGGTCGCCGCGAACTTGGTGATCGGCGTCATCATGTCGACGTGCGGCAGGTCCTGGAGGGACCCCATCTTGTGCTGGGTGTGCGCGCCCTGGCCGCCGATCAGCAGCATCGGGGACTCGGCGCGGAAGGCGTTGGCGACACCGGTGACGGCGTCGGTCGTACCGGGGCCGGCGGTGACGACCGCGCAGCCGGGCTTGCCGGTGATCCGGGCGTAGCCGTCGGCGGCGTGGGCGGCGACCTGCTCGTGGCGTACGTCGACGACCTCGATGCCCTCGTCCACGCAGCCGTCGTAGATATCGATGATGTGGCCGCCGCACAGGGTGTAGATGACCTCCACACCCTCCGCTTTGAGTGCCTTGGCGACGAGGTGACCACCGGAGATGAGTTCCTGGCTGTTGCCGTCGGGCATGGCGAAGTCCTGTCCCTTCGTAGGGGATTGGAGTGCTCTCGCGGTTGATTGCATACAGTCGACGAATACTGTATGAAGCTTGTTATCCCGCATCCGGTGGGTGGTGTCCAGGGGGCGTGCGGCACTCTTGAGTCAGGAGCCGGAATGGACCTTTTCGAGCACCAGGCAAGGCAACTCTTCGAAGAACACGGCATCTTGGTGCCACGGGCCGAGGTCGCCGACTCGCCCAAGGAGGCCCGCGAGATCGCCCGCAGGCTGGGCGGACGCGTCGTCGTCAAGGCCCAGGTGAAGGCCGGCGGACGCGGCAAGGCGGGCGGGGTGAAGCTCGCCGCCGACCCCGCCGCCACCGAACTGACGGCACGGCAGATCCTCGGAATGGACATCAAGGGCCACACCGTCCACACGGTGATGGTCGCCGAACCCGTCGCGATCGAGAGCGAGTTCTACGTCTCGTACGTCCTCGACCGCGCGGCCGGCCGCTTCCTCGCGATCGCCTCGGCCGAGGGCGGCATGGAGATCGAGGAGGTCGCCGCGACCCGGCCGGAGGCCGTGGCCCGTATCCCCATCGACCCCGCCGAGGGCGTCACCCCGGCGAAGGCGGCCGAGATCGCCGACGCGGCGGGCCTGCCCGCGCAGACCGTCGACGTCCTCGTACGACTGTGGGGGGTGCTGACCCGCGAAGACGCTGTCCTCGTCGAGGTGAACCCCCTCGTCCGCACCGCACAGGGCCGGATCCTCGCCCTCGACGGCAAGGTCACCCTCGACGACAACGCGAGCTTCCGGCAGACCCGTTGGGGCGACGAGGGCTTCGCGCACGACGACCCGCTGGAGGCGGCAGCGGCGGCCAAGGGCCTCAACTACGTGAAGCTGGACGGCGAGGTCGGAATCATCGGCAACGGCGCCGGACTCGTCATGTCCACCCTCGACGTCGTCGCGGGCTGCGGCGCGCGCCCCGCGAACTTCCTCGACATCGGCGGCGGCGCCTCCGCCCAGATCATGGCCGACGGCCTCTCCGTCATCCTCTCCGACCCCGACGTGAAGTCCGTCCTCGTCAACGTCTTCGGCGGGATCACCGCCTGCGACGCGGTCGCCGACGGCATCGTGCGGGCCCTGGACAGGGTGGACTTGACCAAACGTTTGGTAGTCCGCCTGGACGGCAACAACGCCGCCCGCGGCCGGGCCGTCCTCGACGACCGCGACCACCCCCTCGTCCACCAGGCCACCACCATGGACGGCGCCGCGCGCCGCGCCGCCGACCTCGCCCACGCGAACTGAGGAGCCGGACATGGCCATCTACCTCACCAAGGAGAGCAAGGTCCTGGTCCAGGGCATGACCGGCGGCGAGGGCATGAAGCACACCCGCCGCATGCTCGCCGCCGGCACGAACGTCGTCGGCGGCGTCAACCCTCGCAAGGCGGGCCGCACCGTCGACTTCGACGACCGTGCCGTCCCCGTCCTCGGCTCCGTCGCCGAGGGCATCGAGGTCACCGGCGCCGACGTGACCGTCGTCTTCGTCCCGCCCGCCTTCGCCAAGGCGGCCGTCACCGAGGCCGCAGACGCGGGCATCGGCCTCGCGGTCGTCATCACCGAGGGCATCCCCGTCCACGACTCCGTCGCCTTCACCGCGTACGCCCGGTCCAAGGGCACCCGGATCATCGGCCCCAACTGCCCCGGCCTGATCACCCCCGGCCAGTCCGACGCGGGCATCATCCCCGCCGACATCACCAAACCGGGCCGCATCGGCCTGGTCTCCAAGTCCGGCACCCTCACCTACCAACTCATGTACGAACTGCGGGACATCGGCTTCTCCACCTGCGTCGGCATCGGCGGCGACCCCGTCGGCGGCACCACCCACATCGACTGCCTCGCCGCCTTCCAGGACGACCCCGACACCGAACTGATCGTCCTCATCGGCGAGATCGGCGGCGACGCCGAGGAACGGGCCGCCGCGTACATCCGCGACCACGTCACCAAACCCGTCGTCGGCTACATCGCCGGATTCACCGCCCCCGAGGGCAGGACGATGGGCCACGCCGGGGCGATCGTCTCCGGCTCCTCCGGTACCGCGCAGGCCAAGAAGGAGGCCCTGGAAGCGGTCGGGGTGCGGGTCGGCGGCACACCCACGGAGACGGCCCGGCTCGTGCTGGCCGCCCTGGAAGCCGGGGCCTGACCGCACCCCTGGCCCATGCACCACCCGCCCCCGACTGTGCACCGAGAGCGGAGCAACGTATGGCATCCACCCTCACCCTCAAATCCGGCAGCGCCTGGACCGACGCCTGGCGGCGCTGTCTCGCCGTCGCCCCCGAGGCCTTCCGGGACGACCGGGTCCTCAACCTCTGGAACGGCACCTGGCAGGCCGACGGCCGGGCACTGCCCGCCACCACCCCCGTCGACGGCAGCCCCGTCGACGGCCCGCCCCGCCTGGACGGCACCACCGCTCACCGCGCGGTACGCGCCTCCCTCGACCAGCACCGGGCCTGGCGCCACGTCCCCCTCGACGAACGCCGCGCCCGCGTCGCCGCCACCCTCGACGCCCTCACCCAGCACCGTGAACTGCTCGCCCTGCTCCTCGTCTGGGAGATCGGCAAACCCTGGCGCCTCGCGCGGGCGGACGTGGACCGGGCCATCGACGGCGCCCGCTGGTACGTCGACGGCATCGAACCCATGGTCGAGGGGCGCGTCCCCCTCGACGGCCCGGTCTCCAACATCGCCAGCTGGAACTACCCGATGAGCGCGCTCGTCCACGCCATGCTGGTCCAGGCCCTGGCCGGCAACGCGGTCATCGCCAAGACGCCCACCGACGGCGGCGTGGCCTGCCTGACCCTGGCCGCCGCGCCCGCCACCCGCGAGGGCATCCCGGTCACCCTGGTCAGCGGCAGCGGACGCGAACTGTCCGAGGCACTGGTCCGCGCCCCCGAGATCGGCTGCGTCTCCTTCGTGGGCGGCCGGGACACCGGCGCCGCCGTGGCCACCGCCGTCGCCGACCTGGGCAAACGCCATGTCCTGGAACAGGAGGGCCTGAACACCTGGGGTATCTGGAACCACACCGACTGGGACATCCTGACCGACGTCGTCCCCAAGCTCTTCGACTACGGCAAACAGCGCTGCACCGCCTACCCGCGCTTCGTCGTGCAGCGCGAGTCCTTCGACGACTTCCTCGCCGCGTACCTCCCGGCGGTCCGCACCCTCCGCGTCGGCCACCCGCTGGCCGTGGAGCACCCCGACGACCCCTGCCCGAGCCTGGACTTCGGGCCCGTCATCAACGCCGCCAAGGCCAAGGAGCTGACCGACCAGGTCGCCGAGGCCGTCGACCGGGGCGCCGTCCCCCTGCACCGGGGCAGGCTCGCCGACGCGCGCTTCCTGCCCGGCCAGGACACCGGCGCGTACGTCCGGCCCGTCACCCTCCTCAACCCGCCGCCCTCCTCCCCGCTCCACCACGCGGAACCCTTCGGCCCGGTCGACAGGATCGTCCTGGTCGACACCGAGGCCGAACTGCTCGCCGCCATGAACGCCTCCAACGGCGCGCTCGTCGCCACCCTCTCCACCGACGACCGGGCGACGTACGAGCGGCTGGCACCCCAGACCCGGGCGTTCAAGATCGGCCATGGCACACCCCGCTCGCGCGGCGACCGCGAGGAACTCTTCGGCGGCTTCGGCGCGTCCTGGCGGGGCGCCTTCGTCGGCGGCGAGCTGCTGGTGAAGGCCGTGACCTACGGCCCGGCGGGGGAGCGGTTGCCGGGCAACTTCCCCGAGTACCACCTCATGCCCTCCGCGGCCTGACCTGGCCGGATCGTGACCGTCCGATCACCCTCCGGAGGGTCGTAAGGGCCCGCGCGCCGAGGCCCGCACGACCCCCTCCGGAGCCCGGATATGCAGGTGAAGGGCGCTCCGAAACCTTGGTATTGTTGTCCATGTCGCCGCCGGGAACACTCCCGGCCAGGCGGCAGACACCTGGTCCGGGTGGCGGAATGGCAGACGCGCTAGCTTGAGGTGCTAGTGCCCTTTATCGGGCGTGGGGGTTCAAGTCCCCCCTCGGACACATCAACCCCATCCACCGGGTTTCCGGTCGGTGGGGTTTCTCGTCGTCCGGGGCCGTCGAGGCACTTCGGGGGCCGCGAAAAAATGCGGTGCCCCGAGCTGATCCTTTCCCTAAGCTCACCTCATCGAACGACGAGAGAGGGGAGCCCGGCCATGCGTGAGCGCACCGCTGTCGTCGTTCCCCGTTCCCTCTACGACGTGATCCTCGTGTCCTCGTCCGGCCGGTGCCCGCTGCGCGGCCGGTACCGGACGCCCGTGACGTACGCCTGACGCCTTCTGACGTCTTCGCTCGGCGCCCTCGCACGGGAATCGCGCTGCCCTGAAACAGCTCAGCTGAAAGGCCATGGGCCATGCGCAGCAACGTCGACCACCTCACCAACCCTCTGACCGCCGTGCGGAACCTGGGCATCCTCGCCCATGTGGACGCGGGCAAGACCACCGTCACCGAGCGGTTCCTGTACGCCACCGGCACCACGCACAAGCGCGGCGAGGTCCACGACGGCACGACCGTCACCGACTACGACCCGCAGGAGCGCGATCGCGGGATCACGATCTTCGCGGCGGCGGTCAGCTGTGCCTGGGACGGGCATCGGATCAATCTGATCGACACCCCGGGCCATGTCGACTTCGCCGACGAGGTGGAGCGTTCGCTCCGGGTGCTCGACGGCGCGATCGCCGTGTTCGACGCGGTCGCGGGCGTCGAACCGCAGAGCGAGTCGGTGTGGCGGCAGGCCGACCGGCACGGCGTACCGCGTATCGCCTTCGTCAACAAGCTGGACCGCGCGGGCGCCGACCTCGACGCCGCCGTCGAGTCGATCCGGCAGCGGCTCCATCCGGCGCCGCTGGTGGTGCAGTTGCCGATCGGCGCGGAGGACGGGTTCGTCGGAGTCGTGGACCTGCCGCGTATGCGGGCCCTGGTCTGGGCGGACGGCGACGACAACGCCACGGAGGGCCCGGTTCCGGACGCCCTGCGGGACGAGGCGGAGCTGCGCCGACGGCGGCTGGAGGAGGCGGTGGCGGAACTGCATCCGGGGGCGCTGGAGGAGTTCTGCGCCGAGTCCACGCTCTCCGCGCGGACGCTGGTCACCGCGCTGCGCGACCTTACCCGCACGGGGGAGGGCGTGGTCGTGCTGTGCGGCTCGGCCTACCGCAACCGTGGCATCGAACCGCTGCTCGACGCGGTCGTGGCGTATCTGCCCTCGCCGCTGGACGTACCGCCCGTACGCGGTACGCACGACGGTACGGAGCAGGAGCGGGCCGCCGACGAGCGAGTACCGCTCGCGGCCCTGGCGTTCAAGGTGAGCGCCACGGCCACGGGACGGCTGACCTATCTGAGGCTGTACTCGGGCACGATCCGGAAGGGGGACACCGTGCTGGACGCGGGTACGCGGCGCACCGAGCGGATCGGCCGGATCCTGCGGGTCCGGGCCGACCGGCACGCCGAACTGGACCACGCGGCGGCCGGGGACATCGTCGCGGTGGTCGGGCTGAAGTCGGCCCGCGCGGGCACCACGCTGTGCGCGCCGGCGGCGCCGCTGCTGCTCGAACCGCCGTCCGTCGCCGACCCGGTGGTGTCCGTGGCCGTCGAGGCACGCCGGAGCACCGACACCGACCGGCTCGCGACGGCCCTCGCGCGACTGGCGGAGGAGGACCCCTCGCTGGTCGTACGGACCGACCCCGAGACCGGTCAGACCCTGCTGTCCGGCATGGGCGAACTGCATCTGGAGGTGGCGGTGGAGAAGATCCGCCAGAGCCAGAGCCAGAGCCAGAGCCAGAGCCAGAGCCAGAGCCAGAGTCAGGGGCAGGGGCAGGGGCTCGAAGTCGTCGTCGGGCGGCCTCGGGTCGCCTATCGGGAGACGGTCGTGCGCGGGGTGTCCGGTCTTGTCTTCCGGCACGTCAAACAGGACGGCGGGGCGGGGCAGTTCGCCCATGTGGTGCTGGACGTGGCGCCTCTGGAGGCGGAGGGAGACGGTGCCGCCACGGGGTTCGTGTTCCGGTCGACCGTCGTCGGCGGGCGGGTGCCGCAGGAGTACGTCCGCGCGGTCGAGGCCGGCTGCCGTGACGCCCTCGCCGAGGGGCCGCTCGGCGGTCACCCGGTGACCGGGCTGAGTGTCACCCTGACCGACGGGGCGACCCACTCCAAGGACTCCTCGGAGATGGCGTTCCGCACGGCCGGGCGGCTGGCGCTGCGGGAGGCCATGCGGGTCGGGGTGATGGGGCTCCTCGAACCCGTCGCCGAGGTCACCGTCACCGTGCCCGCGGACGCCGTGGGCGGGGTGCTCGGGGATCTCGCGGCGCGGCGGGGGCGGGTCACGGACTCCGTGACCCGGGGCGGTTCGGTGGTCGTCACGGCGACCGTGCCGCTGGCGGAGCTGTTCGGGTATGCGACGCGGCTGCGTAGTCGTACGCAGGGGCGGGGCACGTTCACGGCGCGGCCGGCCGGGTATGTGAGGGCGCCGGGTGTGGTGGTGAGTGAGCGGTGAGGTGGGGGCGGGTGGGGGTGCGCGTGGGGTTGGTCGCCCCCGCCGCCCCTACCCGTCCCATCCTCAAGGGGCTGTGCCCCTTTGACCCCCGTCCGCGGGTCGGCGGGGGTTCTCGCGCAGTTCCCCGCGCCCCTGACGGGGCGCGGGGAACTGCTTCGCCGTCACGCCCAGGGGCTCACCGCCGTGAAGGAGCTGTCGGCTCGGAAGGTGTCCGTGGCCTGGTACACGTCCAGGCGGAGTTCGTAGTTGTAGTGGCGGATGTAGCGGCCGGGGTAGTTGTACGACTCCAGGCGGACCGAGCCGGAGGCCGTGCCGGGGCGGGCGCAGTACGTGGCGTCCTTGTCGAAGACGGTCGTGCCGTCGTCCGTGGCGAAGCGGACGCGGTAGTCCCAGTGCCGCAGATAGCGGCCCGACGAGTCACGGAAGGAGTAGCAGTTGGCGTCCGCGAGGCCGGGCACGATCGTGAAGGTCGCGCTCTGCTTGACGGCGGTGGTGCTGGCGGAGGTCACCGGGTCGACATAACCGAGGCTGTCGGAGCGGACCACGGCGTAGCGGCCCGTGTAGTTGACGGACTGGAGGGAGCGGGTGGTGTTGGTGGGGAGGGTGACCCCGCCGGAGACCGTCTCCTTGAGGACCGTCAGATGGCGTACGAAGCCGGTGAGACCGGGGAGTTCGGTCGGCGTCGACCAGGTGGCGAAGTTGTCGTAGCTGTCGCTGTACCAGTATTTCCCGGCGCCGTAGGCGTCGTAGTAGATCCGCCAGCCGCCGTTGTCGAGCTGGACGAGTGCCGGGCCCTCCATACCGGAGCCGAAGCCGGCCCAGTTGCCCGTCTTCTGGATGGTGTACGGGCCGGTGAGGCTGGAGGCGGTGGCGTACTCGATGTACTTCGTCGTCTCGTTCTTGGTGAACGCGTGGTAGGTGGAGCCGACCTTGACGACGAAGGTGTCGATGTAGTTCGGGCTGATGCCGGAGAGCACGGTCGGGGCGGACCAGGCGGTGAGCGCGGAGTTGGTGGCCGTCAGCTTGTACGGCTTGAAGATCCACTCGCCGTCGGCCGCGATGGACGCGGACAGGATGATGTTGACGCTGCCGTTGCTGTCGACGAACCACTCGGGCGCCCAGGCGCGCTGCAGACCGCTGATCGGGACCGTGTAGTCGTACAGGAAGGTCCAGTTGAGGCGGTCGGTGGAGCGGGCGAAGCCGATGGTGGTGGAGAGCGCCGACCAGGTGCGGGTGGTGTACGTCAGGTAGTAGTAGCCGTCCGTGTGCTTGAAGATGCTGGGGTCACGGATCAGGCCGGAGGGCGGGGTGTACGCCGGGCCCTTCTGGAGGGTGAAGCCGGTCGCGTCCGGCGAGTCGTAGACGTACATGTTCGACTCGCTGCTGTTGGTGAACGCGGTCATCGTGTAGCGCGTGGCCTGCCCGGCCGCCGGGTGAGCGGCTCCGGCCGGGGCTGCGAGGGCGGTGGCCAGGCCCAGTAGGGCGGCCACCGAGGTGAGGAGGGCGAGGACCGCCCTGAGGGTTCTGTTCAACGCTCGTCCCATCTACGCGTGAACTGCCCTGAGGCGTGGGATGTTGTTCGAAATATCGGCTCTTGTGCGGAAGTTCGATCAGAAGATAAGAGTGGGGCATGTTCGCGTCAATGGATTGAGCCAGGCTTTCTGCGAAGCGGGATTCCGCTTTGGGTCCGCCATGACTCCGCTGTGCTGTCGCTGTGTCCGCCGACCGTCGGCCCCCGTTCCGCTCCGGCGTTGGTCCCGCGTACCGCTCCGGCGTTGCCTTCGATGCCGCGTTTCCGCAGCTCATCCCCCGTTTCCCGGACGCCGCACAGGAGGGCAACAGGAAACCCGTCGACCCCGGTGAGCGGCGGGGCAACTCTGGATTCGTCAGCGACGGCGGAACCCGGCGACGGGACGGACGAGGCCAGGGGGGTGGAGACCATGAGACGGGCGCTCAAGTCTCTGTGTGTGGTCATGGCGGCCACCGCGGCCGTCACGACCGGTTGCGCCGGCGGGGACAGCGGCGACGGGGGCCGGGAGCGGGCGGACCGGAAGCCGCGTCCCGAGGCGCTCACCTGGCAGCAGGAACTGCGCAACAGCGACGCCCAGCAGCACCTGACCGCCGAGTGCATGCGACGCCAGGGCTTCATCTACTGGGAGGACCGCACGCTGACCCTCCAGGAGAGCCGTCCGGTGCGGTACGTCCAGGACGACGTGGCGTGGGCCCGTGCCCACGGCTACGGCGGACGGATCGACGCCAAGAGCCAGCGGGCCCGCGAGGACAACCCGCTCGGCGCCTACCGCCAGCGCCTCTCCGCGTCCCGGCGCGCCGCCTTCGACACCGCGCTCGACGGCGGCGGCGACGCCCGCACGCTCACGGCACCGCTCCCGGGCGGCGGGGAGATCCGCAAACGCAGCGGCGGCTGCATGGAGGAGGCCGAACGCGAGCTGTACGGCGACCCGGCCGAATGGTTCCGCACCGGCAAGATCGCCACGGGCCTCAACGCCCTCTACGGCGGTGACCTGATGAAGGACCCCCAGCTCACCGACCGGCTCCGGGCGTGGGCCCGCTGCATGAAGAAGGCGGGGCAGCCCTACGACGACCCCCAGGCGGCCCGCGACGCCGTCCGCGTCGACACCAGCCGGCTGGGCACCGCCCGCGCCGACGAGGCGTTCGCCGCCGAGCGGAGGACCGCCGTCGCGGACGCGACCTGCGCCCGCGAGACCTCCCTCAAGGCCGTGGCCTCGGCCCGGGAGACGTACTACCAGGACCGCCTGCGCGACCGGTTCGGCGAGGACGTCGACACCTACCGCGGCCTCGGCCGGCAGGCCTACGACCGGGCGGTGCGCATCGTCCCGGAGCGCGACTGACCACCGCGCGCCTCCGGCGCACACCGTCCACGGGGGGCCTTCGGGCGCACACCGACCAACCGCAGTACCGACCAACCGCAGTACCGACCAACCGCAGTACCGACCTGTCGCAGCACCAAGAAAACAAAGAAAACGAGGGGAAACACCATGCGCAAGTTCACCGCCACGGCAGCGCTTCTCGGGCTCGCCGCCCTGGGCGTTCTCGTACCCGCCGCCACCTCGCAGGCCGCCGTCGCCGGTCCCGGCTGCGACAGCAAGTGGGGCCCGCGCAACGGCAACATGTACGCCTGGCAGGACCTGGACTGCTCCGGCACACAGCTGATCGTCGCCGCGGGCAACAGCGCCAACTGGGGCGCCGGCTCCAACGACAAGGCCACGTCCGTCATGAACCGCGGCTTCACCGGCGGCCTCGACCACGTCGCGTTCTACGAGCACGACAACTTCGGGGGCGGCCACGCCTGTCTCGCCCCGGGCGAGCTGTACGCCGACAACCTGACCGACAACCGCCTCACCAGCGGCGTGGGAGCCAACGACAGCATCACCTCGCACCGCTGGGTGGCCAGGAGCGCCTGCGGCGCCTTCCTGACCTGATCCCCCCACCGGCACGGGCGGCCCGGGACCGACCACCCCGGGCCGCCCGTGCCCGACCGGGAGCCTCGTACGAACGTCCGGAACCGCACCAGGGTTCCGGACGTTCGGGTTTTCGCCACTCCGGGTGAAAGTCATGGCTGCCCCGACCACCCCGACAGTAGCCTGGGCATCTGCCGTAGCACGGCCAGTACTGCCTTGGGGGACACCTTGGGGGACCCGCGGCCCGGAGACGATCCGGACCCTCGCGAAGACCGGGAGCGGACCGTGCCGACCACGCGATCCCTCCCCGCACAACAGTCCTTCCCCGCCCAGCTGAGACGACTGCGGCGGGAGCGCGGACTGTCGCTCACCGACCTGGCACGCCAGACCCACTACAGCAAGGGCTATCTCAGCAAGATCGAGACCGGTACGAAACGCGCCACCGTCGACGTCGCCCGCCTCTGCGACCAAGTCCTGCGCGCGGACGGCGAATTGCTGCGGCTGGTGCGGCAGGCGCCAGCCGGTGAGGGGGACGGGGACCGTCTGCCCGAGAACGACTCCGTGCCCCGGCAGCCGGGCGGGACATGCCCCTACCGCGGGCTGTCGGCGTTCACCCCACAGGACGCGGAATGGTTCTTCGGCCGGGACCGCGCGACGGCCGCGCTGGTGGAACGGATCTTCGAACGGATCGGCGGCGGACCGCTGATGCTGGTCGCCCCCTCGGGCGCCGGCAAGTCGTCCCTGCTCAACGCCGGCCTCGTCCCGGCCCTGCGGCGCGGCGACCTCCCGATGCCGGGCGCCGACCGCTGGCCGGTGGTGCTGCTCACCCCCACCTCACGCCCCCTGGACGAGCTGCTGGAGCGCACCGCCAAGGCCCTCGGCGGGGATCTCGGCCTCACCCCCGAGGAGGTGCGGGAGAACCCGGCGGCCCTGCTCGACGCCGTCCAGGTCGCGACCGCACCGGCGGCGGCCCCGCCCCCGCCGGCCGCGCGCGCGATGTCGGGCGACGGCCCGCCGACCGTCCCCCCGCCGGCCGCCCCGGGGGACCGCGAACCCCCGCCCCCTCGGCCCGTCCTGATCGTGGACCAGTTCGAGGAGCTGTTCACCCTCTGCTCCGACGACGAGGAGCGGCGCGCCTTCGTCCGGGTGCTCCGCGCCCTGTCCACCGCCGGGACGGAACCGGACACCCGCCCCCCTGCCGTCGTGGTCCTCGGCGTACGCGCCGACTTCACCGGCAGCTGTCTGGGCCTGCCCGAACTGACCCCGGTCCTCACCGACGGCCTGTTCGTCCTGGCCCCGATGTCCGTGACGGAACTGCGGGAGTCGATCACCCGTCCCGCCGCACTCGCCGGCGTCACCCTCGAACCCGGCCTCCTCCCCCTCCTCCTGCGCGACGCCGGACTGCGCGACGAACCGGGCAGTACGTCCCCCGACACCGCGCGGACCAGCGGGATCGGCGCCCACGAGACACCGTCCGGCGCCCTCCCCCTGGTCTCCCACGCACTGCTCGCCACCTGGCAGCGCCGCACGGACTCCGCGCTCCTGACCGTCGACGGGTACGAACGGGCCGGCGGCATACAGGGCGCCATCGCCCGCACCGCCGAGACCGTGTTCGCCGGGCTGTACCAGGCCGAGCAGCGGACGATCCGCCGCATCCTGTCCCGGCTGGTGCTGGTCGCCGACGGCGCCGGCGCGACCCGCCGCCGGATGAGCCGGACCGCCCTGATGGAACAGCTCGGCGACGCCGACGGCACGGCCGCCGCCCTCGACGCCTTCGTACGGGCCCGGCTCATCACCCTGGACAGCGACACCGTCCAGATCACCCACGAGGCGCTGCTGCACGCCTGGCCCCGGCTGCGCGACTGGATCCACGCCGACCTCGCCGGACTCCTCCTCCACCAGCAACTCGCCCACGCGGCGGCCGAATGGGGACGCGAGGACCACGACCCGTCCGCCCTCTACCGGGGCACCCGGCTGGACACCGTACGGTCCTGGGCCGACGAGTCGGACGGCTGGAGCCGCCTCGGGCCCGGCGAGGAGGCCTTCCTGAGGGCGAGTCAGGCCGAGGAGGACAGCCGCCGCAGACAGGCCGGACGCCAGGTCCGGCTGCGGCAGTCCCTGCTCGCCACGCTCGTCGTCCTGCTCGGCCTCGCCGTCACCGCCGGCGGCCTCGCCTACCAGCAGCGGGAGGGCGCACTCGAACAGGAGCGCGCCGCCCGCTCGCAGGCTCTCGCCGTGCGCTCCGCCTCCCTCGCCGGGGGACAGCCGGAGGCGTCGATGCTGCTCGCGGGGGAGGCCTACCGCGCCGACACCACCGCCGAGGCACGTGGCGCCCTGCTCTCCACCCAGTCCCAGCCGTTCTCCGCCCGCCTCGACGGCTACCGGGGACCGGTCAACGCGGTCGCCTTCGCCCCGGACGACCGGACGCTCGCCACGGCCAGCTCCGACGGCACCGTGACCCTGCGCGCCACGGGCGGCGACCACCGGACGCTCGCCACCTTCAGCGTCCCCGGCCGCGTCCGCTCGGTCGCCTTCAGCCCCGACGGCCTCACCCTCGCGGCCACCTCGACGGACGGACCCGTCACCCTCTGGGACATCGCCGACCGCCGCCGCACGGCCCTCCTCTCCGCCGACACCCAGGGCGCCCGCGCGGTGGCCTTCGACCCGCGCGGCGGGGCCCTCGCCGTCGCCACCCCCGACGGCACGGTCCAGCTCTGGAACACCGGGCGCACACCCCGGCGCACCGCCTCCCTCACCGGCCACGACGGCACGCTCCACGCGCTGGCGTACGCCCCTGACGGCCGGACGCTCGTCTCCGCCGGCGCCGACCGGACCGTACGCCTGTGGGACACCGACCGCGCCCGGCGGATCACCGTCCTCAAGGGCCACACCGACGAGGTGCTGGGCGTCGCGTTCTCCCCGGACGGACGGCAGGTCGTCTCCGGCGGCGTCGACCGGACCGTCCGGCTGTGGGACGTGCGCGAACGCCGGACGGCCGCGACGTTCACCGGCAGCAGCGACGACATCAACGCCGTCGCCTACACCCCCGACGGCGCGACCGTGATAGGGGCGGTCGGCGACGGCACGACCCGGCTGTGGGACGTGCGCGGCGGCCGGCAGACCGCCGTTCTCGCCGGACACACCGACTACGTCATGGGCGTCGCCGTCACCTCCGACGGCGCCCTGCTGGCCACGGCCGGCTTCGACCAGTCCGTCGTCCTCTGGGAGCTGGGCGGACCGGTGTTGACGGCACGTCCGTTCACGGAGGTGTGGCAGGCGGTGTACAGCCCCGACGGGTCACTGCTGGCCACGGCCGACACCGACCACACCGTGCGGCTCTGGGACGCCCGCGCGCACCGGCTCCTCGAACGGCTCGTCGGCCACACCGAGACCGTCTTCTCGGTGGCCTTCGCGCCCGACGGGAAGACCCTCGCCTCGGCGGGTTCCGACGGCACGATCCGCCTCTGGGACGTGGCCGCGCGCAAGCCACTGGACACGCTCACCGGCCACACCGGGGAGGTCTTCTCGGTGGCCTTCGCGCCCGACGGGAAGACCCTCGCCTCGGCCGGCGCCGACCGCACGGTCCGCCTCTGGGACCT
The DNA here is from genome assembly GCF_009184865.1 of Streptomyces phaeolivaceus. NCBI lineage: Bacteria > Bacillati > Actinomycetota > Actinomycetes > Kitasatosporales > Streptomycetaceae > Streptomyces > Streptomyces phaeolivaceus. The sequence goes on from NZ_CP045096.1 coordinate 8,767,728, forward strand.
CGCCTCACGGCACGGCGTCGCCACCTTCGAGGGCCACGAGGACTACGCCAACGCCGTCGCGTTCAGCCCCGACGGCCGCACCCTGGCGAGCGCCGGCGACGACCTGACCGTACGGCTCTGGGACGTCCGCTCGCACCGGGCCCTCGCCGCACTGACCGGCCACACCGGCGCGGTACGGGGAGTCACCTTCTCACCGGACGGCCGCACCCTCGCCAGCAGCGGCAACGACGGCACCGTCCGCCTGTGGGACGTCCGCGGGCGCCGCTTCGAGACCGCCCTCACCGGCCACACCGGCTCCGCGCGCGGCATCGCCTACTCCCCGGACGGCCGGATGCTCGCCAGCAGCGGCAACGACCGTACGGTCCGCCTCTGGGACGTCACCGCCCGGCGCCCGTGGGCGACCCTGACCGGTCACACCAACGCCGTGTGGGGCGTGGACTTCGCCCCCGACGGCCGGACGGTCGCCAGCAGCAGCACCGACGGCACGGTACGGCTGTGGGACCTCGACCCCGGCGCCAGACTGGCGGAGATCTGCCGGCTGAGCGCCGGGATAGGCCCCGACGAGCGGGACGTCCTGCTCCCGGGGGTCCCCGTGTCGTCGGACGCGGAACAGGCCTGCGCCCGTAGCTGACTTCCCTGTTCGGAGGGGGTTTCCCAGGTGTTTCCCGGTTGCCCGTTCGGGTGGGGCGACACCCGGATCTCGACGCACGGGGAGCCTCACCAGCAGGCTGCCGTACGACCACAGCATCACCGAGACAGGAAACGGGGGTCCCGGCATGGTGAGCCGGACCGCACGCACGCGCACACTCATCCGCACACTCATCCGCGCACTGATCACACTGCTGGCCGTCCTCCTCTGGGCGCCGGTGTCCCTGGGGGCGACCGCGCACGCGGCACCGGCCGCTCCCGCCGCCGACTGCCGCGCCCTGGCGCCCGGCGCGTCCGCCGCCGCCGAGCGGGCCATCGCCGCCGCCTGCGCCGAGGTCGCGGCCGGCACCTGGTACACCTGGGGCGGCGGCCACGGCGCCCAGCCCGGCGCCACGTACGGGCAGGTCGACCCCACCGACCCGGCCAGTGAACACGACCCCGAGCGGCGCGGCTTCGACTGCTCAGGCCTGGTCCGGTACGCCTACGCGCAGGCCGCCGGCTCGGACATCCTCAACGGCGTCGCCAGCCAGCAGTACTACACGCACCGCGCCGCCGCCCGCTTCACCGCCGCCCAGGGCCTCGCCCCGCTCCTCCCCGGCGACCTCCTCGCCTACGGCACCTCCAAGGACCTGCACCACATCGCCATGTACCTCGGCGCGGGCAAGATGGTCGAGGCCAGGCAGTCCGGCACCAAGCTGATGGTGAGCGACGTCCGCCTGGGCAGCGGCTACTTCGGCGCGGTCCGCGTCAACACCGGCCAGGTCACCGGCCACATCCACCAGACCTGGGGCACCGGCGTCTGGACCAAGGCCGAGCCCCGCCTCGCGTCCGACCGCGTCTACGCCTTCCCCTACTCCACCACCATCCGCGTCCACTGCCAGAAACACGCGGAACGGGTCTCCGCCGAGGGCTACGAGAACGACGTCTGGTCCTACCTCCCCGACTACAAGGCCTGGGTCACCAACATCTACATCAAGGGCCCGGCATGGCTGGAGGGGGTGCCCGACTGCGGGGACAAACCTCCTGCGGCTTGACCGTTCCCGAGCCATGACGTCATCCGCACCATGAACGCCGCTCGCGCCGGTGACCGCCAGGGGGACGGTCGCCGGCGCGAGCGGTTCGGTTCGTGTGTCGGCTGCCGCCGGAGAAGCTAGGAAACCGTCTTGCGTACCTCGTCCAGCGACACCGGTCGGTGTTCCGCCACCGACAGGGTCGCGGCCTCGGCGATCCAGCTGGCCTCGATGGCGTCGGCGACCGTGCAGGGGGAGGTGCGGGTGCCGGCGACGACCTCGGTGAAGGCGGTGAGTTCGGCGCGGTAGGCGGGGGCGAAGCGGTCCATGAAGAAGTTGTGCGGGACGCCCGCGGGGAAGGTGACGCCCGGTTCGGCGGAGCGGAGGGGGAGTTGGGTGTCGAGGCCTGCCGCGATGCTGTCCTTCATGCCGTGGAGTTCCAGGCGGACGTCGTAACCGCGTGCGTTGTGGCGGGAGTTGGAGATGACGCCGATCGTGCCGTCGTCGAAGGTGAGGAGCGCGGAGGCCGTGTCCACGTCACCCGCCTCCTTGATGTAGGCCGCACCCCGGTTGCCGCCGGTCGCGTAGACCTCCACGACCTCCCGGCCCGTCGCCCAGCGGACCACGTCGAAGTCGTGCACCGCGCAGTCCCGGAAGATGCCGCCGGAGGACGCCACGTACCCGGCTGGCGGGGGCGCCGGGTCCAGGGTGGTCGAGCGTACGGTGTGCAGATCGCCGAGTTCGCCGTTCAGGAACGCGTCCCTCGCCGCCACGCAGCCCGCGTCGAAGCGGCGGTTGAAGCCGATCTGGACCTGTACGTCGCCGTTCTCGACGGCGCGCAGCACGGCGAGGCTCTCCTCGATCGTCTTCGCCACCGGCTTCTCGCAGAACACCGGGATGCCCGCCTCGACCGCCGCCAGGATCAGCCCGGGGTGCGCGTCCGTCGCGGCGGTGACCACGACGCCGTCGATCCCGGAGGCGAACACGGCCTCGGGGGAGTCGGCCACGGTCGCGCCGAACTTCTCGGCGGCGGCCTGCGCCGCGGCGGCCAGCGGGTCGGAGACCACCAGCTGCTCGACGACGTCGAGCCCGGCCAGGGTCCCGGCATGGAAGGCGCCGATACGGCCCAGCCCCAGGATGCCAATACGCATGACGAGTGTCCCTTTCGGAAGTGCGGATGTCTCGGGTGGGAGGGGACGGAGGGAGGTCTACGGAAGGAGGTCTACGGAAGGAGGTCTACGGAAGGAGGTCTACGGAAGGAGGTCAGTCGGTGGTGCCCAGGACGTTCTGGTCCCAGTCGAGCACCGAACCGGTCACCACGCCGCTGCGGTCGGACAGCAGGAAGACCACGAAGTCGGCGATCTCGTCGACCTGGCCGAGCTTGCCCATCGGCAGGGTCTCGGCGGCCCGTTCGCGCCAGTCGTCGCCCGCGCCGTGGAACTCGCGCTGGACGGCGTCCTCGCCCTCGGTCTCCGTCCAGCCGATGTTGAGGTCGTTGATCCGGACGCGGTCCCAGCGGTGGGCGTGGGCGGCGTTGCGGGTGAGGCCCGCGAGACCGGCCTTCGCGGCGGAGTAGGGGGCCAGATACGGCTGGCCGCCGTGCCCGCTGGTCGAACCGATGTTGACGATCGTGCCCGGCGCCTCGCGGGCGATCAGATGCGCGACCACGGCCTGCATCGCGAAGAAGGGCGCGCGCAGGTTGATCGCGATGTGCGCGTCGAAGAGTGCGGGCGAGGTGTCGAGGAGCGAGCCCCGGGAGGTCAGGCCGGCGGCGTTGACGAGGCTGTCGACCCGGCCGTGGGCCGCGATCACCTCTTCCACCGCGCCGCGCACCCGTGCCGGGTCCGCCAGGTCGGCCCGTACGAAGGTCGCGCCCGTCTCGGCCGCGAGATTCTCGCCGACCTCGGCACGGCGCCCGGTGAACGCGACGGTCGCGCCCTCGCGCAGGGCCGCCCGGACGATGCCCGCGCCGACGCCCTGACTGCCGCCGTTGACGAGGACGACCCTGTCCTCCAGTAGTGCCATGTGGGGGTGTTTCCTTTCGGTCCGCTCGGCGGGTGCCGCGCGCGCCGCTTCCGGCCGGGACGACAGGCCTGGTCGCGGGAGCTTTCGCGGCGGCTTCGCCTCTGTCAGTCTTGGGGCGCGAGGGCCCTCGTACAACCCGCAGAGGACCATCAAAAACCCATCATCCGGCCCAGGGAGCACCCCCCCATGGCACACCCCTACACGATCCGTGAGATCGCCCGTCAGGCCGGGCTGAGTCAGGCCACGGTCGACCGGGTGCTCAACGGCCGGGGCGGGGTGCGGGAGAGCACCGCCCGCGAGGTGCGGCAGGCCGTGCAGGACCTGGACCGGCAGCGGACGCAGGTGCGCATCGGCGGCCGTACGTTCATGGTCGACATCGTGATGCAGACCCCGGACCGGTTCTCCACGGCGGTCCGGGAGGCGCTGGAGGCGGAGCTGCCGTCCCTGCACCCGGCGGTCGTACGGTCCCGGTTCCACTTCCGGGAGACCGGGTCGGCCTCGGAGATGGTGCGGGTGCTCGACCGGATCGGGCGGCGCGGTTCGCAGGGCGTGATCCTCAAGGCGCCGGACGTCCCGGAGGTCACCGCCGCCGTGGAGCGGCTGGTCGCGGCCGGGATTCCCGTGGTCACGTTCGTGACGGACCTGCCGAGCAGCCCGCGCGGCGCGTACGTCGGCATAGACAACCGGGCCGCCGGGGCCACCGCCGCGTATCTGCTCCGGCAGTGGCTGGGCGACCGGCCGGGGGCCGTGCTGGTGACGCTCAGCCGCAGCTTCTACCGCAACGAGGAGGAGCGCGAGATGGGGTTCCGGGGTGTGATGCGGGCCGTCGCACCGGCGCGGACGCTCGTGGAGGTCACCGACAGCGACGGCCTCGACGCCACCCAGCGGGACCTGGTTCTCGACGCGCTGCGGCGGGAGCCGGGGATCGCCGCCGTCTACTCGATCGGCGGCGGCAACACCGCGACGCTCGACGCCTTCGCCGCGCTCGAGCGCGAGCCGCACGTCTTCGTCGCCCACGATCTCGACCACGACAACACCCGGCTGCTGCGCGAGCACCGGCTCTCCGCCGTGCTCCACCACGATCTGCGCCAGGACGTGCGCCGCGCCTGCCAGACCATCATGCGCGCCCACCACGCCCTCCCCGACGAGGGTCCGTTCCTCCCGTCGGCGATCCAGGTCGTGACTCCGTACAACATGCCGCCGGGGGCGGGCACGGTCACCGGCTAGCCGAGGAGGGCGCGGTGGCCCCGCCCGGAACACCGGCCCTGCCGGGAACACCGGCCCTGCCGGGAACACCGGCCCCGCCGGGAGCGTCCGCCCGGCCCGCAGCATCCGCCCCCGCCCGGCTGCGCGCGCTGATCGACGCGACCTTCCCGCTCGCCGAGGCGGCCAAGGCGCACGCCCACGGGGAGACCGACCGGACCACCGGGAAGATCGTCCTCACGGTCCGCTGAGCCGGGCGAGCCGGCGACAGCGACCGCTCTCGTAAGCACGACCGCTCTCGTACGGGGCCCCTGAGCCAGGCCCGTACGAGAGCGGTTCGCGGAGAGTCCGCCGGGTCGGCCGCGTCAGCTGGTGACGAGCTCGGGCGCCCGGCGGTCGATGGAGGACTCCACCGACACGGTCACGGTCACCGCCTCGGACGCGACCGCGGTGGCCGCCCCGCCCCGGCCCTCCCGGTTGCGGAACAGCCAGGCGATGTCCCGGCCGAACGACCAGAGCAGCGAGCCCAGCGCCAGCGCGACCAGGCCGAAGCCGACGGCGTACGGCAGCAGACCGGAGGCCGCGACCAGCAGGAACACACCCTGGACCGCGGCGACCGTCTTGCGGGCCATGCTGTGCGGGAGGGAGTTGTTCAGCCACGGGGCGACCTTCGCGGCGGCCACGAAGACGTACCGCATGAGGCCGATCAGCATGACCCACGGGCCCATCGACAAGGACACGTACACGCTCAGCACCAGGATCAGGAACGCGTCGACCTCCATGTCGAAGCGGGCGCCCAGCGCGGTCGAGGTGTTCGTGCGGCGGGCCACCTTGCCGTCGACGCCGTCGAGGATCAGCGCCACGGCCGTCAGACCGACGAACAGCGAGACGGGAGGCGAGCTCTGGAAGGAGTCGGCGACCAGGGCGGTGACGGCGCCGACGAGTATCGCCCGGCCGAGCGTGACGCGGTTGGCGGGGCCGAAGGTACGGGTCCGGGTGCGCAGCAGGGCGCGGTTGAGGACGGCCCAGGTGGCGAGCCCGAAGGCGAGCCCGGTCAGCCAGCCCGCGGGTCCCAGTCCGATCGCCGTGCCCAGGAAGGCGAGGAGCAGGACCTGGGCACCCGCGCCCACGGTCGTCTCCGAGAGCAACAGCCGGCCGTCGTATGTGTTGATCAGGGCCACCGCGAACCTTCCGAACGTGTGTGTGACAGAAACGATCATCGCCGCGTACCGTGAAGCGCGACTCCCACCGCTGCGTACGTGGAGAATCGCCGGACCGTTCACGGAGACGCACATGAAACCGACAGCCAACGCCTTCTGGCTACGCTCCCCCGGGCGGGGCGAGATCCGCGAGGAGACCCTCGCCGCGCCCGCCGACGGCGAGGTCCTGGTCCGCGCGCTGTACTCAGGAGTCAGCCGGGGCACCGAGACACTCGTGTTCCGCGGCCGAGTGCCCGAGAACCAGTACGCGACCATGCGCGCGCCCTTCCAGGAGGGCGAGTTCCCCGCTCCCGTGAAGTACGGCTATCTCAGCGTGGGGCTGGTGGAAGAGGGGCCGGACGCACTGGTCGGCAGGACCGTCTTCTGCCTGTATCCGCACCAGAGCCGCTACGTCGTTCCCGTGAGCGCCGTCACCGTCGTGCCCGACTCCGTCCCCGCCGCGCGGGCGGTCCTGGCCGGGACCGTGGAGACCGCCGTCAACGCCCTGTGGGACGCGGCCCCCCTCGTCGGGGACCGGATCGCCGTCGTCGGCGGCGGCATGGTCGGCTGCTCGGTCGCCGCGCTCCTCGCCCGCTACCCCGGCGTACGCGTCCAGCTCGTCGACGCGGACCCGGCGCGCGCCGACATCGCCCGCGCACTCGGTGTCGACTTCGCGCTACCGGGGGACGCCCTCGGCGAGTGCGACCTCGTCGTGCACGCCAGCGCGAACGAACAGGGCCTCGTGCGCTCCCTGGAACTCCTCGCCTCCGAGGGCACGGTCGTCGAACTCAGCTGGTACGGCGACCGCCGGATCGCCCTGCCGCTCGGCGAGGCCTTCCACTCGCGCCGGCTCACCATCCGCAGCAGCCAGGTCGGAACCGTCTCCCCGGCCGGACGCGTCGGACGTACGTACGCGGACCGGTTGGCACTCGCCCTCGAACTCCTCGCCGACGCCCGCTTCGACGCGCTGGTCACCGGAGAGTGCGCCTTCGAGGAACTCCCGGACGTCCTGCCGAAGCTGGCGAGCGGCGAGCTGCCGGGGATGTGCCACCGGGTGCGCTACGACGCCGAGTGAGCCCAGAGGTTGAGCGTTCCGGGTCGCCCCACCCGCCCCTGAACTGCCCGAACGGAACGCTGACCTCCAAAGAAACCGCAAAACTCGGCTGAACAACGGGTAGGGAGCAGCCGTACTACACGGCATGCCCCGGCCCGGGGGCAGACGCACCGCACTGGAGGGTCGTCCGTTGTTCAGCATCACCGTCCGCGATCACATCATGATCGCCCACAGCTTCCGCGGGGAGGTCTTCGGACCCGCGCAGCGCCTCCACGGCGCCACCTTCCTCGTGGACGCCACCTTCCGGCGCGCCGAACTGGACGACGACAACATCGTCGTAGACATCGGGCTGGCCACCCAGGAGCTGGGTGCCGTGGTGAGCGAGTTGAACTATCGCAACCTCGACAACGAGCCCGCCTTCGCCCACACGAACACCTCCACGGAGTTCCTGGCCAAGGTGATCGCCGACCGTCTCGCCGAGCGGATCCACAAGGGCGGCCTCGGGGAGAACGCCAAGGGCATCGCGAACCTCACGGTCACCCTGCACGAGTCGCACATCGCCTGGGCGAGTTACGAGCGTGCCCTGTGACCGACGTGACCATCGACCGGGCGACCGTGGGCACCACCACCGCTCCGGCGAACGGGGGAGAGCAAGTGCGGCTCGCGAACGGGGGAGAGCAAGTGAGGCTCGGCTATGTGCCCGTGCAGAACGCGGCGCTGAAGAACGCGGCGATCGTTCCCATGTCGCTGCGTTCGATGCACTTCGTGATGCCCGGTGGCGTGGACGACCTGGCCCGGCCCAGCGGCGGCAACGCCTACGACCGCCGGATCTGCCTGGACCTGCCCGGCTTCGGCTGGCAGGTGCACAAGCACGCGATCGGCGGCAGCTGGCCGCGCCCGGACGAGACGGCACGCGCCGAACTCGCCCGTACGCTGCGTGAACTCCCCGACGGCACGGTCGTCCTGCTCGACGGTCTGGTCGCCTGCGGGGTCCCCGAGATCATCCTTCCCGAGGCCGAACGCCTCTGCCTGGCGGTGCTGGTGCATCTGCCGCTCGGCGACGAGACGGGCCTGGAGCCCGAACTCGCCGCCGAACTCGACGCCAAGGAGCGGACCACCCTGCGGGGCGTGTCCGCGGTGATCGCGACCAGTGACTGGGCGGTCCGCAGACTCGTGTCACACCACGGGCTCGCCCCCGAGCGGGTCCATGTCGCCGCCCCCGGCGCCGACATCGCGCCCCTCGCCTCCGGCACCGACGGGGTCTCCCGGCTGCTGTGCGTGGCCGCGGTCACCCCGCGCAAGGGGCAGCACCGGCTGGTGGAGGCACTCGCGACCGTCACCGAACTGCGCTGGAGCTGCGTGCTGGTGGGCGGCCTCGACCAGGACCCCGAGTACGTCGACCACATCCGCACGCTGATCGCGAAGTTCGGCCTGGAGGACCGTTTGCACCTGGCCGGACCGCAGGCGGGCGCGCGGCTCGACGCCAGCTACGCCTCCGCCGACCTCATGGTCCTCACCTCCTACGCCGAGACGTACGGCATGGCGGTCACCGAGGCCCTCGCGCGCGGTATCCCGGTCCTGGCCACGGATGTCGGCGGTCTCCCCGAGGCCGTCGGGCGCGCCCCCGACGGCGGCGTCCCCGGCATCCTCGTCCCGCCGGAGAACCCCGCGGCCATCGCGGCGGAGCTGCGCGGCTGGTTCGGGGAGGCCGACGTACGGCGTCGGCTGAAGGCGGCGGCGCGCGGGCGCCGGGCCGCGCTGGACGGGTGGGCGACCACGGCCCGCAGCCTCGCCCATGTACTGGGCCGGCTGCGGCACGAACCTCGGAGGGCCGCATGACCACTTCAGCCGATATGACCACGTCCGCGGCGGCCGGGCCGGGCGGTGCCGCGGGTGCCGCCGCCGGTGGGGCCGAGGCCGCCGCCGGGTCCGCCTCCGCCGGGGCGCTGAGCATGGCGGGGCGCGGTGGTGACACACCGGCGCCCGAGGGGCACCAGTACGCGCCGCAGTGGCTGGAGTTGCGCGAGAGCGCCGACGCGGACGCCCGCGCGGCGGAGCTGCTGGACCCGCTGCGCATCCGCCTCGCGAACCTGCCCGGCCGGGCCACCGGGCTGGTCGTCCACGACCTGGGCTGCGGCACCGGCTCGATGGGCCGCTGGCTCGCGCCCCGGCTGGACGGCGCCCAGCGGTGGATCCTGCACGACCAGGACCCGAACCTGCTGCGGCTGGCCGTCGCACGGGCGCCGCGCGCGGCGGCCGACGGCAGCCCCGTCACGGTCACCACGCGGCGCGGCGACATCGGCCGGCTGACGGCGGACGACCTCGCCGGGGCCTCGCTGGTCACCGCGTCCGCGCTGCTCGACGTCCTCACCCGTGAGGAGATCGAGGCGCTCGCGGCGGCCTGCGCGGGCGCCGGGGTCCCCGCCCTGCTGACACTCTCGGTCGTGGGACGCGTGGACCTGGTCCCCGCCCACCCCATGGACGCCGAGATCGCCGAGGCGTTCAACGCCCACCAGCGCGCGAGCGAACTGCTCGGCCCGGACGCGATCACCACGGCCTGCGAGGCGTTCGCCCAGCAGGGCGCGACCGTCCGGGTCCACCCGAGCCCCTGGCAGCTCGACACCCGGCACACCGCCCTCACCGAGGAGTGGCTGCGCGGCTGGGTCGGCGCCGCGTGCGAACAGCGCCCCGAACTCGCCGAGCGCGCCGACGCCTACCTCCGCGACCGGCTGGCCGCCAACACGGCCGGTGAACTCCGCGCCGTCGTCCACCACAGCGACGTACTGGCCCTGCCCCGGCCGACGGGCGGAGTGTCATGACGGCGCCGGTGGAGGAGACGGTCGAGACCCACCCGCCGACACCGGGCGACCGCATACGCGTACGCCCGCGCGGCGTACGCGCCCGAGTGATGGCGGGTACGCCGGGAGCGCGGGCGAGAGTACGCGCCCTCACCCCCACCGGCACCCCCCGTGGACTCCCGCCCGTCCCGGCGGTACCGGGCACGCGCGCGCCGGACGGCCGTACGGCCGTGGCGGAGCCGGTGGACGCGGCGTACGACCAGGTCGGCGGCCGGAGCCGGGACGGGGCCGCCGCGGCGCCCTCCCAGGCAGCCCCGACCGGTGCCCCCGCCGAGCCCCCGACCGAGTCCCGCACGACACCGGACACCGGGTCCCGCCTCTCCTCCCGGTTCACCCGCGCCCTGCGCGCCCACTTCGGCACGCTTGCCGGAACGGTCATCCTCGCCGTCGTGTTCTGGCGGATGGGGACCGGCGTGTTCGTGGACGGGCTGCGGCGGATCGACGGCGGGACGCTCGCGGCGGCGGTCGGGATCGGCGTGCTGACCACGGTGTTCAGCGCGTGGCGCTGGTGCGCGGTGACCCGGGCCCTCGGGCTCCGGCTGCCGCTCGGCCCGGCCGTCGCGGACTACTACCGCGCGCTCTTCCTCAACGCGGCCCTGCCCGGCGGAGTCCTCGGCGATGTGCACCGGGCGGTGCGCCACGGACAGAGCTCCGGCGACATGGGCCGGGGCGTGCGCGCGGTGGTGATCGAGCGCACCGCGGGCCAGTTGGTGCTGGCCGTCGTGGGCGTAACGGTCCTGCTGGTGCTGCCGTCCCCGGTGCTGGAGCAGACCCGGCACGTCGCCGGCATCACGACGCTCGCCGCGCTGGGCGCCCTGGCGATCTGGGCGGCGGTCCGTATGGGCCGCAGGCCGAGCACCGCCGGGGGCAGGGGCCGCCGGGTCCGCGCCGCCCTCGTCGAGGCGCGCGGTGTACTGCTGAACCGCGACAGCGGCCCCGCCGTACTGGTCTCGTCGGTGGCGGTCCTGGCCGGATACGTGGTGACGTTCCTGTTCGCCGCCCGCGTCGCCGGATCCACCGCGGGCGCGGCGCGACTGCTGCCCCTCGCGCTGCTGGCCCTGATCGCCATGAGCCTGCCGCTCAACGTCGGCGGCTGGGGCCCCCGCGAGGGCGTCACCGCCTGGTCGTTCGGCGCCGCGGGTCTGGGCGCATCCCAGGGGCTCACCGTCGCCGTCGTCTACGGTGTCCTCAGCTTCGCGGCGGCCCTGCCGGGAGCCCTCGTGCTCGTCGGACGCTGGTACGGCTCCCTGCGTGCCCGCCGTCAGTCGTCCACGGGGAAGACCGGCGCCGGAACCGTATCCGTGCCCCAGGCGTCCGAGGTGACCAACGAGAAGTACGCCCCGAAGGAATCCACGAACCCTGCCAGCAACTCCTTCCCCTTCGCGGCGGACGCCAGGGACGGACGGCCGATGACACCGGAATCGGTGTAGGCCGACATACCGAGGGAGAGGAGATGACGGCGGTCGTCGGCAAGGAAATCGGTGGTCTCGTGACCGGGCCGGACCAATTCGGGATGGCAATGCAGAAGTATGGAGGTCTCTATTTCTCCCGCATGCATATCACTGAGCAACGAGGTCTGTACGCCCGCCCGTTGACGCGCGGCGTCCCAGTCCTCCATCGCCGGGAAAAGCGCCATTCGATGTCCCGCCGCGGTGGATTCCTGGACGACATTGCCCAGAACGTAATTACCGCCGTGTCCGTTCACCACCACCAGCGCCTCGACGCCCGACCGGCGCAGGGACGCGGCGATATCGCTCACCACCGCGTGCAGCGTCGTCGCGGAAATGCTGACGGTGCCCGGCCAGGCCGCGTGCTCGTGCGAGCAGGCGATGGTCACGGGCGGCAGGAGGCGCACCGGGTACGCGGCGGCGATCTCGCCGGCGATCGCGCAGGCGACGAGCGTGTCGGTGGCCAGCGGCAGATATGGGCCGTGCTGCTCGTAGCTCCCGACCGGGAGCACCGCGACCTGTCGGCCGGCCTCCGCTCCCCGCGCCCGGACGTCCGCGGTGGTGTCCGTCGGTACAAGGGTCCGTACAGAACTCGAACTGCTCATCTTTTCCCGGCCTTTCGTCTCTGCTGATGCTCCGTCATTTTCGCATGACGTCAGGACTCACCAGATAGGAACCAGATCATGACAGAAAATGTTGGTGTACTCGGCACGAATGCCCAGTCCTCCGGCGCCGTACGCGTGGTGAACGCTCCTCTGCCCACGACCTACGGCGACTTCGAGGCCGTAGGTTATCTCGACCAGGACCGCGGCGAGGAACAAGTGGCGCTGGTGTACGGCGACATCAGCGGCGGTGCGGGAATTCTCATCCGGCTGCACTCGGAGTGCCTGACCGGTGACGCGTTCGGCTCCCAGCACTGCGAATGCGGTGAACAGCTCGACAGCGCGCTCCGGGCGATAGTCGCCGAGGGCCGCGGCATTCTCGTGTATCTCCGAGGCCACGAGGGACGCGGTATCGGTCTGCTCGCCAAGCTGCAGGCGATGAAACTCCAGGCGGAGGGCCTGGACACCGTCGAGGCCAATCTCGCCCTCGGTCTGCCGGTGGACGCCCGGGACTACCGGGTGGCCGCCGAGATGCTGCACGACCTCGGCGTCCGCTCGGTCCGGCTGATGTCGAACAACCCGCGCAAGCGGGAGGCGCTGCTGCGCCACGGCATCGACGTCGCCGAACAGGTGCCGCTGCTGATCACGCCGTGCGAGGACAACATCACCTATCTGCGCACCAAGCGCGAGCGGCTCGACCACCTCCTGCCGCACCTGGACGCGGTGGTCCACTCGTCCTGAGGGCCGGGGTTCGCGCGGCGGCCGACCCGGAGACGCTCGACTCCGACGACTCCGACACCGGCCGCCGTGCCCGCCCGGGGTACCGCACACCCCGCCCCCGTCCGCTGCCCCTTCGGGCAAGTAAGCGGGCGCTCCGCATGAACGTTCGTCTGTGGTGGAAGACCTGACTCCGTCGGGCAATCCGACCACGGTCGGACGAAGGGAGCGTTCGTGATCCGCAGCGCACGGGTCGTCGTCATCGGCGGAGGAGTCATCGGGACGAGCATCGCCTACCACCTGGCCGCCGCCGGAGTGGACGACGTCGTCCTCGTCGAACGCGACGAACTGGCCTCCGGATCCACCGCGAAAGCCGCCGGCGGGATCCGCGCGCAGTTCTCCGACGAACTCAACATCCAGCTCGGCGCCCGCAGCCTGGAGGCGTTCGACCGCTTCAAGCAGGAGCTGGGCCACGACATCGGACTCCACCGGGTCGGCTATCTCTTCCTCCTGACGACCCCCGACGAGGTCGCCCAGTTCGAGGCCGGCGTCCAGCTCCAGAACGACCTGGGCGTGCCCAGCCGTATGGTCGACCCCGCCGAGGCCCGGCGGCTCTCCCCGCTGATCTCCACAGAGGGCCTGCTCGCCGCCGCCTTCTCGCCCGACGACGGGCACTGCACGCCGGAGTCCGTGGTCCACGGGTACGCCGCCGGGGCCCGCCGCCGCGGGGCGACCGTGCTGCGCGACTGCGAGGTCCTCGGCATCGAGACCTGGCGGGACACCATCACCGCCGTGGTCACCAGCAGGGGCCGTATCGTCACGGACACGGTCGTCTGCGCGGCCGGCGCCTGGTCCCGGTCCGTCGGCGCCATGGTCGGCGTCGACCTCCCGGTGGAACCCCTGCGCCGCCAGATCGCCGTCACGGAACCGGTCCCCGGCCTCCCGCCGAGCCTCCCCATGACGATCGACTTCACCAGCAGTCTCTACTTCCACACCGAGGGCCCCGGCCTCCTCGTCGGCATGTCCGACCCCGACGAACGGCCCGGCTTCGCCACCGACACCCACGACCGCTGGATCCCCCGCCTCTACGAGGCCATGGAGCGCCGCGCGCCCGGCCTGCTCGACCTGCGCCGCACGGGCGGCTGGGCGGGCCTGTACGAGATCACCCCGGACCACAACGCCCTGATCGGCGAGGCCGGTTCGTGCTCCCGCTTCCTGTACGCGACCGGGTTCTCCGGCCATGGGTTCCTCCAGGGCCCGGCGGTCGGCGAGGTGGTCCGCGACCTGTACCTGGGCCGCGTACCCTTCGTCGACATCAGCCCCTTGAACGTCGACCGGTTCACGGCCGACGCGTTGCGCCCGGAGGCCAACCTCGTATGACCGATCTCCACTTGTGGCTGCGCCACGAGACCCGCACCACCGAACGCCGCACCCCGATCGTGCCGTCCGACGCCCGACGGCTCGTCGCGAGCGGCGTACGGATCACCGTCGAGGAATCCCCCCAGCGGATCTTCCCCGTGGAGGCGTACGAGGAGGCCGGCTGCCAGGTCGCCGACCCCGGCTCATGGGTGTCGGCCTCGGCCCGAGCGGTGATCGTAGGCCTCAAGGAACTCCCGGACGCGCCCGCCGAACTGACTCACCGTCACATCTTCTTCGGGCACGCCTACAAGGGGCAGCCCGGCGCTCAGGCCCTGCTGCGCAGGTTCGCCGCCGGGGGCGGGGCGCTGCTCGACCTGGAGTACCTGGTGGACGACCAGGGCCGCAGGCTCGCCGCCTTCGGCTTCTGGGCGGGCTATCTGGGCGCGGCCCTCGCCGTGCTCCACCACAGGGGCGCGCTGCGGGCCCCGCTCGTCCCCACCACCAAGGAGGAGATGGAGGCCGAACTCCGCGCCTCCGAGGGCGACTTGACCGCGCTGGTGATCGGCGCCCTGGGCCGCAGCGGCCGGGGAGCGCGCACGGCGCTCGACGAGGCGGGCGTCGAACCGACCTGCTGGGACCTGCCGGAGACCCGCGATCTGGACCGGCCGGCCCTGCTGGCACACGACCTGATGGTCAACACCGTCCTGACCACCAGCCCCGTCCCGCCGTTCCTGACGGACAAGGACCTCGACGGCCCGGACCGCCGTCTGAGGACCCTCTCCGATGTCACCGTCGACGTCGGCTCACCCATGAACGTCCTGCCCGTCTACGACACGACGACGGAATGGGACCACCCCGTGCGGCGGCTGCGCGAACAGCCTCCGCTCGATCTCATCGCCATCGACAACCTGCCCTCCCTCCTGCCTCGCGAGGCGAGCACCGACTTCTCGGCCGCGCTGCTGCCGCAGCTGCTGGACTTCGAGACCAGCGGGGCCTGGGGCCGCTGCCTGGACCGGTTCCGTCGGGTGAGCGGCGAACTGGGCCTCACGGAAAGGTAGTTGCCCGATGACAGAGGTGGTCCCCGCGAGCGGCACCGTCCACTGGATCGGCGCCGGCCTGTCCACGGGCAGCGGCCTGGCGGCACTGTGCGACACCGCCGCCCGGGTACGGCTGTGGCACCGCACCGAGGAGCGCGCCGAACAGGCCCTGGCCGCGCTGGGGCTGGCGGGCCGCGCCGAGCCCCGCGCGTACACGCCGTCGGCGCTGGCGGCCGAGCTGGCACCCGGAGACATCGTGGTCTCGATGCTCCCGGCGCCGGAGCACGGTCCGCTGCTCGCCGCCTGCGTCGGCGCGCGGGCCCACTTCGCCTGCTCCAGCTATGTCTCGGACGCCGTGCTGGAGCGGGTACCGGCGGCCGAGGCGGCGGGGATCACCGTCCTCACCGAGACGGGTCTCGACCCGGGCATCGACCACCTCTTCGCGCACAGCCTGATCGCGCGGGCGACGGAGGCGATCGGCCCGGGGACCGCCGCCTCGTACACCCTCACCTCGTACTGCGGCGGCGTCCCCGCCGTCCCCAACGACTTCCGGTACCGCTTCAGCTGGGCCCCCGTCGGTGTGCTCAACGCCCTGCGCTCGCCCGCCCGTTACATCGAGGACGGCGCGGAGACGACGGCCGACCGCCCCTGGACGGTCACCCGCCCCCATGTCATCGACGGCGAGACCTTCGAGGCCTACCCCAACCGTGACAGCGTCCCCTTCGTCACCCAGTACGGTCTGCCCCCGGCCTGGAAGCCGCTGACCTTCGTCCGCGGCACCCTCCGCCTCGACGGCTGGCTCACCGCGTGGGCCCCGGTCTTCGCGGAACTGGAGCAGGGCGACGACCGGCGCATCGCCTCCCTGGCACGGGAGTTGGCGACCCGCTACCCCACCACCGACGCCGACCGTGACCGGGTCGTCCTCGCCGTCTCCCTCGACGTCCACACAGGTCCGGACGAGCACTGGTCCGGCCGCTACCTCCTCGACATGGTCGGCACGAAGGAGGAGAGCGCCATGGCCCGCCTGGTGTCCCGCCCCCTGGCCCTCGGGGTGGGACACATCCTGGACGGTTCACTGCCGGCGGGTCTGAGCAGGGGGGCGGAGACCGGGGAGCGGTCGGAGGTGTGGCTGCGCGAACTGGGGCGGGAGGGCTTGCAGTTCGGGTTGTGGGTCGAGGGGTGAGAGGGGTGGGGGCGGTTGAGGAGCCGCCCCCAGGGTTGGTCAGGCGGCTGGCGCCACGAACTTGTTGTACACCTCGATCAGCGTCGGGATGCACGTGAAGGTTGCTATTGCAAACTTCACATACTTGCGTCGCGCGGAATCAGTCACCTTGGGGATCGTTCTCAACGCACACCTCTCCAGGCGGGGTTGGAACACTTGTTCCTGAAATGGGAACCAGTGTTCGTTGCGTGAGAAACCTTAGTGATTCCCTGTGTGCGTGCGCATCCAAGATCATGAATTTGTCGATCATGTTCGCGGTTACGTACGCAACCTATCAAACTCGATCAGTTGTGAGCGGATGCGTTCCAGCTCGGCCTTGGCTCGTGCTTCCTCCTCATCGGCATGGATGCGCCGGGCCGCCTCCAGCGCGGACCTGAAGAGGTGTTCGGCCGCTGTCGTCCGTCCGCGTACGAGCGCGCAGTCACCCAGGGCCAGCTGAGCCTGGACCTCCTCCAGTGCCGCGCCGATGCTCTCGGCCAGGGTGAGCGCGCGTCGGATGAGGTCCTCGGCCCGATCGGGGTCGGACAAGGCGTGGTATGCCCGCCCCAGCCGGGTGAGGGCGATCGCCTCGTTCTTGCGGGCGCCCATGCTGTGGAAGACCGGAATCGCTGCCCGGCACAGTGAGACCGCGGCGGGAGCGTCACCCGTGGCCAGGTGGATCTCCGCGATGTTGATCTGCAGGATCGCCCGGTCCGACGGGCTTCCCGTGCGTTCCGCGAGACGCATGGAGTGCTCGGAGGTTTGCCGGGCGCCTTCCGGATCCCCGGTCCGGAGATACAGATGGCCGAGGTTGTTGAGGGTCTTCAGGAGCATGCGTTGGTCGTCCGTGGCCTCGAACCCCGCGAGCGCGTCCTGAAACCAGGAGAGCGCGTCCTCGTGTTCACCGAGGTAGAGCAGACAGATGGCGACGTTGTTCTGGCAACGGGCCTCGCGCCAGCGGTCCCCCGTCGCGACGCTGAGCGCCAGAGACTCTTTCTGAAAGGCCAGCGCCTGTTGGTTCTGGCCCAGGTGCCAGTGCAGTATGCCCAGTTCACGCAGTGCTTCGGCCTGCGTGTCCCGGTCGCCGACGGCCCGCGCCCGGGAGAGTGCCTCCCTGGCGGTCCGGTCCGTTTCCGGGAACCGGCCGGTCGCCATGTACGCCGTACTCAGATCCAACAGAGCATGGCACAGGCCCTCCTCGTGCTCGACCGTGCGCCAGTACTCGGTGGCGGTCTCGTGCAGCCGCACCGAATCCGTCCAGTAGCACTCGCCGTCGAGGAACCCCGCCAGAGCGTGGCTCAGCAGGGCGGCACGTTCCCGCGATCCTCGCTGCCGCAGCTGGTTCTCGGTGCTCAGCAGGTTCTGTCGCTCGGTGGTGAACCAGGACAGGGCGTCGTCGGCGTTGTGAGGTTCGGGGCCACGCGACGCGGTGGTGTTCATCGCTGCGGCCCGGGTCGGAGCCGTGTCGGGGACGGCCAGGCGTATCCGGCGCGGATAAAGCAGTCGGTCGCAGTGGTCCGCCGTACGGAGGTAGTGGTCGGCGAGCCGAGACCGTGCCGCCTCGCGGTGTGTGTCGGAGTCCTGGGCTGCGCAGAGGAGATGGGCGTATTCGCCCAACAGGTCGTGGAAGCGGAAGCGGTTGGGAACCGGTTCCTGGAGTACGTGGCATTGCAGGAGTGACTCCAGGAGGCGTTCGGTCTCGTCGAAGGGGCGGCCGAGGAGTGCGGCGGCCGCACAGGGGCCGAATTCGGGGCCCGGATGCAGGCTCAGTAGGCGGAAGGCGGACTGCTCGTCGCGGGAGAGGGTCTGGTACGAGACCTCGAAGGCGCGAGCGATCTCCGAGTAGCCGTCGCGGATCTGTGAGAGGCGGTCGGCGGGCCGGGAGAGCAACTCGCGCAGGACGGTCAGGTCCCAGGACGGATGCGCGCTCAGCCGGTTGGCCGCGATCTCGATCGCGAGGGGCAGATGGCCGCAGAGCCGCACAATACGCTCGATCTCGGCTGTGTCGTCCGACCCGCCCTGCTCATCGGGACCGCGGAGCTCTTCCAACCCCGCGAACTCGCGGAACAGCGCTATCGCGTCCGCCGTGGGCAGCACGTCCAGCGCCAGGGAGCGCCCGCGCGGCAGGCCGACCAGCCGACGGCGGCTGGTGATGAGGACAAAGCATTCCGTCGTGCCGGGCAGGAGAGGTCGTACCTGCTCGGGATCCGCCGCGTCGTCGAGGACGATCAGTGCTCGCCGGTGGCCCAGCGCCCGGCGCCAGAGCGTTGCCCGTTCCTCGATGTCGGAGGGGATGGACTGCGGGGGTACTCCCACGTGGCGGAGGAGGGTCGCCAGGGCCGCAGTCGGCGCGAGGGGTTCCTGGCCCTGGGCGTGGGCACGTAGATTGAGGTAGATCGAGCCTTCGGGGAAGCGATCACAGAACTCGTGAGCCGCGCGGATCGCCAGCGCGGACTTGCCGACCCCGGCCATCCCCGAGATGGACTCCAGTGTGACGACCGCACCGTCGCGGGAAGCTGTGTCGATGGCCGCGCGGATTCGGTCCATCTCGGCGCGGCGGCCGACGAGTCGTGCCTGGCGGGGGAGATGGTCGGGCGCAGGGCGTGGTCGGGCCGGCTCCACAGCGGGCGGCGGGATCCGACTGTCCGGTGGGCGTCGGGTGAGTTCGTGGACGGGACCCCTGGCGAGGATGTGCCGGTGGATGCGGGTCAGTTCCTCTCCGGGGTCGGTCCCGAACTCGGATCTCAGGATGCCGCGGACGCTCTGATGGACGTGCAAGGCCTCCGCATGCCGTCCCCCGCCGTAGTAGGCGGTCATGAGCCGGCCGGCGAGGGTCTCGTCGCCGCGGTACTCGTCGACCAGAGGTGCCAGTTCGCCCACCACCTCGGCGAACCGACCGAGGCGGAGTTCCACGTCGGTGCGCGCCATGACCACCGCGCGTCTCCGCTCAGTGAGGGTGCTCCTCATCCGCGTGGCCCACAAGCCGGGAAGGCCGGCCAGTGGCTCCTCCCAGAGGTCCTCGGCTTCCCGGAACAGCTCCGCCGCCCCCGCGTCGTCGCCTTCCGCCGCGACGGTCCCGGCCCGGTCGGCGAGCCGGAGGAAGCGATGCCAGTCGACGGTCCGGGGATCGGCGATCAGGGTGTATGTGTGGGTGCGTTGGGCCACGGAGGGAGCCGTCGAGCCCGGCGCCACCGTTCGGATCGCCCTGCGCAGGCGGGACACATACGTGTGGACGTTCTCCCTGGCCCGTGCCGGAGGGTCGTCCCAGAGCCGGTCGACCAGGGTGTCCAGAGACACGGGGCGCCCCACGTCGAGGGCAAGGGCAGCCGTGAGCAGCTGTAATTTGACGGAGCCGACACCCAGCCGACGCTCCGGGGAGCCGAGGCCGACGGAGCCGAGAACATGGATCTCCACCAGCGTTCCTCTCGCCGGCATACCCGTTCCTGGACCGCGCAGATTGCACAGGATGACACCTCGTCACCTGGGAAACCAGACATCCATCGAACTGTTGGCCGAATCATTGTCCTTTGTGCGGGGGTGATGGCGGGTAGACCACCTCCGATGTGTGTAGGCGCCACATTTCGGTGCCCGTCGTGGGCTCGGATTCGACCACGGAGGCGGAGAACATGAGCGGCGGCGAGGAAGGCAACGGCGGCCACGGCAACATCATCGGCGGAGCCGCTCAGGTGTGGGGCGGCGTGGTCCAGACGGGTGATGTGTACGGCGACATCCACACCCATGTGTCCCCACCCGCCGCGCCGGTCACCCCTGTGCCTGCCCCTCGTCAACTGCCCCCTGCTGTACGTCACTTCACGGACAGAGAAGGCGACCTTGCCGCACTCGGGCGGTTGCTTTCGCGCCGCGTCGGGCTGATCGTGGTGTCCGGGCAGGCCGGGGTGGGCAAGTCCTCTCTGGTGAACCGGTGGCTCCGCCGCATCGGCGACGACTTTCCCGACGGGCAGCTCTACGCCGACCTGCGCGGCCACGACCTTGCCGACGCGGCCCGGCCGGGTGAGATCCTCGGACGATTCCTCCGCTCGCTGTACTCCGGCCCGGTGCCGGCCGACACGGCCGAACAGAGCGCGTTGTGGCGCTCCCTCACCTCCGGCATGCGCCTCGCCATCCTGCTCGACAACGCCTGCACCGCAGCTCAGGCCCGGCCGCTCCTGCCGGGCTCCGACGAGAGCCTCGTCGTCGTCACCGGCCGCCGTAGGCTGTCCGGGCTCGGAATCGACGGAGCGGTGTTCCACACCCTGGACGTGATGCCGCCCGACGCGGCGGAGGAACTGCTGAGCAGAGCCGTCGGCCGGGAGCGAGTGGCCGACGACCCGGCAGCCGCGCGTGAAGTGGTCAGCCTGTGCGCGGGTCTGCCCCTCGCGGTGTGCGTGGCATCGGCCCGGCTGGCTGCCCGCCCACGGCAGCCTCTGCGAGCCCTGGCGGAGGCGCTGGCCCGACCCGACGACCGACTGGCCGTCCTGGCCGTTGAGGGAGAGGCAGCGGTGCGCGGAGCCCTTGACGAGTCCTACCGGGTCCTGCCTGCCCCGGCTGCGCGGCTCTACCGCCTGCTGGGGCAACTGCCCACACCCGATCTGGACAGCAGGCTCGCCGCGGCGGCCGGTGCCCTCACCCTCGACGAAGCGGACGGGCTGCTCGACGTCCTCGTCGAGTCCCACCTCCTCCAGGACCTCGGCGAGGACCGCTACCGCTTCCACGACCTCATCCGGCTGCACGCCCGTCAGCGCGGAGTCGGCAACGAACGCGACGAGGCGTTGCGCCGGTCGGCCGATTGGTATGTGGCGGCTGCCACCACCGCTGAACGGCTCATCACTCCCGCGCAGTCCACCCTGGAGCGCGCCGACGAGCGCCGACCGGATCCCGAAGCGCCGTTCACCGACGAACCGGGTGCCCTGACCTGGTTGGACCGGCACCGCGCGAATCTGATGGCCGTACTGCGTGCCTCCGCCGAACGCCAATGGTCCACACTGACCTGGCAGCTAGTCGACGCCATGTGGCCACTCTTCCTCCGTCTGCGTCCCTACGATCTGTGGATCGAAGCCCATGAACTGGGCCTCGCCGCCGCGCGGTGTGCCGGGCATGCCGAGGCGGAGCGCCAGATGCTCAACTCCGGTGCCATCGGACTGAGCGCGGCCCGCCGTACCGATGAGGCCATCACCTGGTACGCCGCCTCGCGCGACGCCGCACGGGCGGCCGGTGACCGCAGGGACGAAGGGCAGGCGCTGCTCGGTCTGGGAGCGGTCCACTACGAGACCGGGCGTCTCACCGAAGCCGTCCCGTACTTGGAGGAGGCCATCTCCCTGTGGGAGGACGTCGGTTATCCGCGTGGCACGGGACTGGCTCGCACGGTGCTCGGCGAGATCGCCATGGCCTCGGGTGAACTGACTTCGGCCGTCCGGCACTTCGAGAGCGCGTATGCCATCCTCATGGCCGTGCGGGACGCGCACGATGCCGCGCGTGCGCTGGCCTTCCTGGGGAGGGCGCGAGCCCGTTCCGGCGAGACGGAGGGCATGGAGCAACTCCGCCTCGCTCTGGGGACGTTCGAGCGCTCAGGTGCGGTGCACTGGCAGGCACGCACCCTGGAGATGCTGGGACAGTCCGCGCAGGACGCGGGCGACCTGGAGGCCGCCCGCGAGCACTATCAGCGGGCGCTGCCGTTGTCCACGACGGTCAGTGTGGACGACGCGCGCCGGGTGAGTGCGCGACTCGACAGCCTGTCGGGTGGTTGACGCGTCCGGGTAACGGTCAGCCATGCCGCACCCGTCAACCGCAGGACCACCAGGAGACAGCCGGGGTACGCGGCCAGAAGAACGCTCGCTTCCCGGACCGCCACCTCGAGGCTCGGCCTCGGCCGGCCACCGAGGAGCACGTCCGCCAGATCGCGGCGGCAGGCGAGGTCATCAACGTCGCCCCACAGGCACTCGGCGAACCATGTGTGACAGGTCGGCCTGGGCTCGTGGCTGGTCCGGGGCCGCACAAGGACGTGGGTGACCGGGCTGGAGACGATTGTCCGGGATCGGTCACCCGACTCCTCACGGCTCCTCCTGGACGCGGTCATGCCGATACTCCCAGGTCGGCGTCGGGCCAGATCCTTGCGGCGTCGGGTACGGGAAGGATCCGGGTCGCCGGAGCGTGGGCCGGCTGGCCAAGTCCCAGCAGCCGGTAAAGCAGCGCCCGCATATTGCGGTTGAAGCATCCCGGTTGCGAGGTGATGCGGGCCGCGATCGGCTCGTACGCGGAGCGGCGGTACTCGGTGGTCGCGTACGCGAACTGCCCGGTCAAGGGATGGAACGGCGAGAGGACCGGAGCCACCAGGGCCAGGTCGGCTGCCGGTGAGGCAGGGTTGGTCTCGTTCTCCGACGCACCTGCCAGAAGGATCGGGGCCTGCGTGAGTGTGCTGTACAGGGTCACCGAGCCGTGGTCCCCCACTACGAGGTCGGCGGCGCAGAGGACCGGACGCCAGTCCATGTCGGGGGGTACGACCCCCAGGCCGCGTTCGGTCCAGGAGGCGAGCCAGGCGCGTACCTGACGGGAGCCGTGGCCGGACCATACGTTGGGATGGACGAGGGCGACGAGGCGATCGCCGCCGTCGCGAAGCTCGTCCACGAGGCGAGGCAGGAGATTCTCGAAGTGGGCGAAGGCCGACTCGGGGCCCCAGGTCGAAGCAACCGCGATCATGCGCCGGCTGTCGTGGAGCCCCAACGCCCGCCGGTAGGCATCCCGTTCGGGCAGGCTGGCGGCGATGCGGTCGTGCGCCGGGTCTCCGACCACATGGGCGACGGGCAGCGCTTCGGGGCAGGAGCGGGCAAGTGCGTCACGATCGCCCTCGTGGGCCAGGACCACAGCGGCCGGGGGCTCGCCCCCGGGGCACAGGTCCTCCCGGCGCAACCCGAAGACCGGTGAGTCCGCCACTCCGGCGAAGCGCTTCAGGAAGCGGGCGCCGTGCGGCAACAGCACCACACGGGCCCGCACACGCTCCATCGCGCGGGGACCCGCGGCGACCGCGAGGTCGAAGTCGGTGCGCGCCGCCTCCTTCCAGGGCAGAACCATGCCGCCCGTCTGCCTGAGGTAGCGGACGGTGCCGTCGCTGAGTTCGTGCGGCGGGACGGTGAAGACGACCTGGATGCGGAAGTCCGATTCCAGCAACGCGACGACGTCCAGGAGACGCTTGACGTACGTGACCGTGTGCGCGACCACCAGGACGGTTCTGCGCCCGGTCAGTGTCAGCCACTGCCGGGCCGGGGCCCTGTGGATCCGCGGGAGGCGCGAGGACTGAGCGGGTGTACTGAATGCCGACATGACATCCCCCGTGTCGTACAGCCGATTGGATACGAGCACTCGTTCCCGCGCGACCGGACACCGCCCTTGCCGGTTCCTTGCAGAATCCTTGCCCGGCCGCGGAGACGGTCGGACGTCGCTCCGATTTCGGTCTCAGCCCACCACGGCCTCATGCACCAACCGCTTCAACTCCGGATACACCGAGAACGAAGACCGCCGTCGCACCTGCGTCATGAACTGCACCGTCAGATCCCGCCGGGGATCCACCCAGAAGACCGTCGTCGCGGCCCCGGTCCACCCGAACGTGCCGAGGGAGGAAGGGCATTCCGTCGCCGTCGGGTCGATCACCACGGACACCCCGAGGCCGAACCCGATGCCCGTATTGCCCGACTGCCGGTGGGTCGGACTGCCGTACGTACGGATGTCCGCACCCCCCGGCAGCTGATTCGTGGCCATCATGGCGACCGACTCGGCGGACAGCAGCCGCACACCGTCGAGTTCACCGCGCCGCCGCAGGAACTCGGCGAACCGGTGGTAGTCGTGGGCCGAGGCGACCATGCCGCCGCTGCCGGACAGGAAGCGCGGACGCCCGCGCACCGGGAGACCGGGGACGGGAGCGATCGAGCCGTCCTCCTGTTCGCCGTACAACTCGGCGAGCCGCTCGCCCTGTTCGGGGGTGATCTGGAACCCCGCGTCCGTCATCCCCAACGGCCCGAGGATACGCTCGGCGAAGAACACGTCGAGGTCCTGCCCCGACACGACCTCGACGATCCGGCCGAGGACGTTGGTGGAGACGGAGTAGTTCCACTGCGAGCCCGGCTCGAACTGCAGGGGCAGGCTCGCGTACTCCGCGCATGTCTGCGCGAGGGTGGCACCCGGGCGGACGGAGTTCTCCAGGCCCGCGTCGCGGTACAGCGCGTCCACGGGGTGGTCGTAGTAGAAGCCGAAGGTCAGGCCCGAGGTGTGGGTCATCAGATGACGGACGAGAATCGGCTGCTCGGCCGGACGGGTCCGGACGTCGGCGCCCGCACCGGACTCGTACACGCGCGGCTCGGCGAACTCCGGGAGGTAGCGGGAGACCGGGTCCGTGAGCGACAGCCGCCCCTCCTCGATCAGTATCAGCGCGGCGACCGAGGTGACGGGCTTCGTCATGGAGTAGACCCGCCACAACGTGTCCGTCCCGACGGGGAGTCCGGCCTTGCGGTCGCGCTGTCCGTACGTCGTGAGGTGGGCGACGCGCCCGCCGCGGGCCAGTGACAGCAGATAGCCGGGCAGCCGGCCCTCGTCGACCTGGAGGGCCAGGTACTCGTCCAGACGGGCCAGGGTCCTGGGGTCGAGGCCGGCCTCGCGCGGCTCTGTCTCTCGGCGCAGTCGTTCCATGGTGGTTCTCCTCCGGTGGCCCGGGTCACGGCTCGCGTTCATGCTTGTCGCCCTCACGCTTCTTGCCTTCATCGTTCCGTACTGATCGCGTTCCATCCCTCGCGGGGCGGGCGGGTCGGGGCATTCGTAGGGCAAGAGGCGCACCGAGCGCGGCCACACCGGACAGGAGCAGCAGCGCGGTGCCCGTGCCGAGCGGCATCAGCGTGGTCGCGGCGGCCACCCCGAGCGCCGGGCCGACGTTCATCGCGGTCTGCTGAAGCCCGCCCGCCACCCCCGCCGACTCCGCCGGGGCATGCCGTACGACGACGGCGGTCGCGGTGACCATCAGCGCGCCGAAACCGGCCCCCAGCAGCAGGAATCCGCCCCCGATCGACACGGCGGACGATCCCGGGCCGAGTCCGGACAGCGCCAGCACACCGGCGGTGAGCAGCACCGTCCCCGTGAGGGCCGTGGGCCGGGCGCCCCACCGGCGCAGCAGTACGGCCGACAGCGGCGCTCCGAGCACCATCATCACGCCGCCGGGCAGCGCGACCAGGCTCGTGCGCAGCGGGTCCATGCCGAGGACGTCCTGGAGGACGAAGCTGCACACGAACAGCGCGCCGAGCATCGCCGCCGACGCTGCCACCAGCACCCCGAGCGCCGCACGGACGGTGGCCGAGCCCAGCACGGCCGGCGGCAACAGCGGTTCGGGCGTACGGCGTTCATGGCGGACGAGGGCGAAGGCGGAGACGGCGGCGATCAGCAGGCCGAGCACACCGGTCACCGTCCAGCCGTGCTCGGGCACCCCGACCAGGGTGTGCACGAGAGCCGCCAGGGCCACGGCGAGAAGGGCGGCGCCGGGCAGGTCGAGGCGGGTGCCGCGGACCCGTGGCCCGTCCACCGTCTCCGGGGCGCTCACCGCCGGGCGTACCGTCAGCGCCAGCACGCCCATGACCAGCGCCGGTACGACGTTGAGGAAGAACACCGCCCGCCAGCCGAGCCGCGCGACGAGCACACCGCCGACCAGTGGCCCGGTGGCGACCGCGACCCCGATGGCGCTGGTCCGCAGCGCGATGGGCATCCCCAGCCGGTCGGGCGGGAACGCGGCCCGCAGCATCCCGAGCGTGGCGGGCTGGAGCAGCGCGCCGAAGACGCCCTGGACGACCCGCAACCCGATCACCCAGCCCACACCGGGCGCGAACCCGATCCCGGCGGAGGCGGCGCTGAACCCCAACACCCCCAAGGCGAAGACACGTTGATGCCCGAAGCGGTCACCCAGCCGCCCCGCGAACACCAACAGCCCCGCCACCGCGATCAGATACCCCGTGCTGGTCCACTGCACCTCGGTGAGCGACGCGTCCAGGTCGCGACGCAGCGTCGGCTGGGCGATCGTCAGCACCGTTCCGTCGAGGGCGACGATCACGGCACCGAGCACACTGTTCGCGAGGGTGAGCCGGCGGCGGGCGGCGGATATCGGGCGGCCCCGCCCCTGGTCGGCCCCGGCCTGCGCGGTGGTGGCCGTCATCGGCCCTCGCTCCCCAGATGCGCGTCCAGCGCGGTGCGCAGCAGGGGTGCGAAGTCGGCGGCGCCGGTGGTGAGTTGGAGGCTGCCCCAGGTCCACAGCTGGGCTATGCCGTAGAGGTTGGCCAGCAACGCGCCCGCGACCAGCCGGGCGTCGGCGTCGGGCCGGGCCCGTCCGACGAGGTCCACCAGCAGCGAGAAGATCGGCAGACTGGCGTCGCGCAGCCCCAACTCGTTGCTCTCCAGCAGATCATGACGGAACATCAGCTCGTGCATGCCCCGGTTGGTGAGCGCGAAGTCCAGATACACCCGCCCCAGCGTCGCGATCTGCTCGCGCGGACTCCCCGTGCCCTCCCCGAGGGCGGCCGTGCCCCGGTCCGCCAGTTCCTCGAAGCCCCGGCGCGCGATCGCCGACAGCAACTCCAGATGCGTGGGGAAGTACCGGCGCGGCGCCCCGTGCGACACCCCCGCCCGCCGCGCGATCTCCCGCAGGGACAGCGCCTGCACGCCCTCCGTCGTCACCAACTCGACCCCGACGTCGACCAGCCGGGCCCGCAGCCCCGCGTTCGGCTCGCTCACAGACACTGTCTACCAGAGAGGCGTAGACAGTGTCTACCGGCCTGGTCGAACGGGTCGAACGGGGCGGACGGGTCGAACGGGGCGGACGGGGCGGACGGGTTGCACCGGCTGAACCGGATCCGCTCGCTGATCTACTCCTTGCCGCGGTCGTCCGCCCTCTCCAGCACGCACAGCCGGCCCTCGTCGGGGTCGCCGATGTACGCCCACAGCACCGGGTTCTTCGACGTTCCCCGTGCCTCGTACTGGCCCCACACCCCGCCGGGCGTGAAGGTGAGGTGGACCGTCGATACGCGGTCGTCCTCGCCGGTGACGTTCGAGGTGCTGTGTTCCCAGGTGCCCGCGCCGGGGGTCGGGGAGGCGACGTCGTCGAAACCGTCGTCGTCGTTGTCGTCGAAGTCGCCGCAGATCCTGGCCGACGTGAACGCCCCGCCCTCCTTCAGCACCAGACGCCCACCCTGCTCGTCCACCCACGTGCCCGTGACCTCGGCCGCGCTCATGGTCAGGGGCTCGCCGTCGGGGATGGGTGTCGACAGGCGGCTCACGACCATCAGCAGGAGGAAACCGCCGATCCCGAGCACGAACAGCAGCCCGCACCCCGCCAGACCGACGAGCGGGACGAGCAGACCGATCCGCCAACGCCGCCTGCTCGTCTCGGCCGACGGCCACCCCTGCCATGGCGGCGGAGTGCCTCTGTAAGGGTCCTCGGCGCGCTTCAAGTCTTCCCCCTGATGTGGTGCCGCGTTCTCGCGGCGTTGAGATCATCATGCCGCCGAGCTACGCGGGCCCTCGGTGCAGGGTCGTGCTCGGGAGCCTCGTGCCGTCCGGCGTCACGCACGAGTCCCCGGACACCTCATCGGTGGCCGGGGACTCGGGGTGGGACGCATGGTCGTGGGTCAGGCCGCGACGCGTTCCCGGTCGTTCTTCTCGTTCGGGGTGCGGGTGCCGAGGAGTTCGGTGGGGATCTTGTGGGTCTCGCGGGCGGTGAGCGCGGCGATGACCGGCGGGATGCACAGGGCCGAGGTGAAGAGGGCCACGGCGAACCAGTCGTCGCCGTCCGGGCCGGCGATCTGCGCGGCGAAGGTGACGGCGAAACCGGCGATGGCGAAGCCGATCTGGGTGCCGATGGCCATGCCGGACAGCCGGACCCGGGTGGAGAACATCTCGCCGTAGAAGGAGGGCCAGATGCCGTTCGCGGCGCTGTAGACGACACCGAAGGTGACGATGCCGAGGGTCAGGATCAGCGGGTAGGCGCCGGTGGAGATCGCCCACAGGTAGACGAACATCATCACCGCGCTGCCGGCCGCGCCGATCAGGAAGACGGGGCGGCGGCCGATGCGGTCGGAGAGCGTGGCCCACAGCGGGATCGCGGCGAGCGCCACCAGGTTGGCGAGCGCGCCCACCCACAGCATCGAGGAACGGGACAGGCCCACCGACTCGCTCGTGCCGTACGCCAGCGCCCACACGGTGAAGATCGTGGAGACCGAGGCGACCAGCGCGCCCGCGATCACCCGGAGCACATCCGCCCAGTGCTCGCGCATCAGGATGGCCAGCGGCAGCTTGGCGACGCCCTCGGACTCGGTCTGCTGGGTGAAGGCCGGGGTCTCGTCCAGGGTGCGGCGGATGACATAGCCGACGACGGCGACCGCGATGCTCATCCAGAACGGGACGCGCCAGCCCCAGGAGAGCAGTTGGTCCTCGGGGAGCGCGGCGATCGGGATGAAGACCAGGGTGGCGAGCAGCTGCCCGCCCTGGGTGCCGCTGAGGGTGAAGCTGGTGAAGAAGCCGCGCCGCTGCGACGGCGCGTGTTCCAGCGTCATGGAGTTGGCGCTCGCCTGCTCACCGGCGGCCGAGATGCCCTGGAGGACACGGCAGAGCACCAGAAGGACCGGGGCGAGGGTGCCGACCTGGTCGTAGGTGGGGAGGCAGCCGATCAGGAACGTCGACACACCCATCAGGATCAGCGTGAAGACCATGATCTTCTTACGGCCCAGGCGGTCGCCGTAGTGCCCGAGGAACAGCGCGCCCACCGGCCGTGCCGCGTACGCGACACCGAACGTGGCCAGCGAGAGCAGGGTCGCGGTGGCCGGGTCGGACTCGGCGAAGAAGACCGTCGGGAAGATCAGGGCGGCGGCGCTGCCGTAGATGAAGAAGTCGTAGTACTCCAGGGCGCTGCCGATCCAGGCGGCCGTGGCGGCTTTCTTGGGCTGGCCGGGAGGTGCGGCGGGGACGGACACGGCGTGCTCCTTCGAGGGGTCTCCACCATGAGAGGGGAGTGAAGCGGAGGAAGGCAAGGCAGGGCGGGGCAGGTCACAGTGGGGGAGGAGCCGATCCCTGGGGGTGACGGGACGGCCGTGCCGGGTGCTACCCGGCTTAATTAACGCACTGGATAGTTAGTAGCGGTTGGCTACGGATGTTGCGCCGACGTTTCCCGGGTGTCAAGAGGTGCCGCCGATCCCGCCGAAGGATTTCGTCGCGGAGCGTACGTGCGGGCTCAGCGCGGAGCGTACGTGCGGGCTCAGCGCGGAACGTGTGTGTGGACTCAGTCCGTCGCGCGGTCCGCCGTCAGATAGGCGATCACCATGTCGCCGAGCATCTGGCGGTAGTGGTCGCGCCGACCGGCGTCGATCAGGTCGCGGCCGAACAGGACACCGAAGGTGTGCCGGTTGGCGACCCGGAAGAAGCAGAAGGCGCTGATCATCGCGTGCAGGTCGACGGCGTCGACGTCGGCCGTGAACAGGCCCGACTTCTGGCCCGACTCCAGGATCCGGCGGATCACGTCCAGCGCGGGCGAACCGATCTTGGCGAGCATCTCGGAGGAGGCGATGTGCTCGGCCTCGTGGATGTTCTCGATGCTCACCAGGCGGATGAAGTCGGGGTGCGCCTCATGGTGGTCGAACGTCACCTCGGCGAGCCGGCGAATGGCCGCGACCGGGTCCAGATGCTCGACGTCCAGGTCCTGCTCCTGCTGCCGGATCACGGAGTACGCCCGCTCCAGCACGGCGGTGAACAGCTGCTCCTTGCCGCCGAAGTAGTAGTAGATCATCCGCTTCGTGGTGCGGGTCCGGGCGGCGATCTCGTCGACCCGGGCCCCGGCGAACCCGCTGCGGGCGAACTCCCTGGTCGCGACGTCGAGGATCTCGGCCTTGGTGCGGGCGGCGTCACGGATCCGCCCGTTCGGTCGTGCCGGTTCTTCGACGCTGGTCATCGCGTTCCTTCGGGCAAGGGGGCAGTGTCCGCGATTGTAGAAGAGGGCTTCCCCTGCTCGACCACGCCTGCTATGACTAACGTACTAGTTCGTACATTAGTGACCGCTCAGGAGGCCCCGCCGTGCCCAAGGTCTCGAACCCCCTCTCTCCGGGGGACTCGTATCTCGTCGGTCTCATCGGCTCCGGAATCGGCCCCTCGCTCAGCCCCGCACTGCATGAGCGCGAGGCCGACCGGCAGGGTCTGCGCTATCTGTACCGGCTGATCGACATCGATGAGCTGGGGGTCGGGCCGGAGGCGGTCGGCGATCTCGTGCGCGCCGCCCGGGACCTGGGCTTCGACGGGCTGAACATCACCCACCCGTGCAAGCAGCTCGTCATCGAGCACCTCGACGGGCTCGCCCCGCAGGCCGCCGCGCTCGGCGCCGTCAACACCGTCGTCTTCGAGGACGGCCGTGCCATCGGCCACAACACGGACGTCACCGGCTTCGCCGCGTCCTTCGCCCGCGGGCTGCCCGACGCCCCGCTGGAGAAGGTCGTGCAGCTGGGCGCCGGGGGCGCGGGCGCGGCCGTCGCGCACGCCACACTCACCCTCGGCGCGGAGCATGTGACCGTCGTCGACGCGATGCCCGACCGGGCGACCGACCTCGCGACCTCCCTCAACCGCCACTTCGGGCCGGGCCGGGCCGCCGCGGCGACGCCGGACGCGCTGCCGGTGCTGCTGGGCGCGGCCGACGGGGTCGTGCACGCGACGCCCACGGGGATGGCGGCGCATCCCGGGCTGCCGTTCGCGGCGGAGTTGCTGCATCCCGGGCTGTGGGTGGCGGAGGTGGTGTACCGGCCGTTGGAGACCGAGTTGTTGCGGGTCGCCCGGGGGGTTGGCTGCGCCACGCTGGACGGGGGAGGGATGGCGGTGTTCCAGGCGGTGGACGCGTTCCGCTTGTTCACCGGGCGTGAGCCGGACGCGATTCGGATGTTGGCGGACATCGGCGAGTTGGCCGGGGTCGCGGGCGTCCGTAACTGAGCGCCGCGACGGTCGGTCGGCTGTGTTGGCCGCGGGTTCGTCGTGGCTGGTCGCGCAGTTCCCCGCGCCCCTTACGGGACGCGCCCCCCACGGGACGGGCGCGCCCCTCGATCCAAGGAGTCCCCCCATGCGTACATCCATCGCCACCGTCTCCCTCAGTGGGTCTCTCACCGAGAAGTTGACCGCCGCCGCGCGGGCCGGGTTCGACGGGGTGGAGATCTTCGAGAACGATCTGCTGGCCAGTCCGCTCACGCCCGAGGAGATCAGGGTCCGGTGCGCGGATCTGGGGCTGAGCATCGATCTCTATCAGCCGATGCGGGACATCGAGGCCGTGTCGGCGGAGGTGTTCGAGGGGAATCTGCGGCGGGCCCGGCACAAGTTCGAGCTGATGGCGCGGCTCGGCTGCGACACCGTGCTCGTCTGCTCCAGCGTCCATCCGCTGGCCGAGGACGACGACGCGCTCGCCGCCGACCATCTGCGTCAACTGGCCGCCCAGGCACAGGAGTTCGGGATCCGGGTCGCCTATGAGGCGCTGGCGTGGGGGCGGCACGTCAGTACGTACGACCACGCGTGGCGGATCGTGGCGGCGGCCGACCATCCGGCGCTCGGGACCTGTCTGGACAGCTTCCACATCCTGGCCCGGGGCTCCGACCCCAAGGGCATCGAGGACATCCCCGGCGAGAAGATCTTCTTCCTGCAGCTCGCCGACGCACCGCTGATGGCGATGGACGTGCTCCAGTGGAGCCGGCACTACCGCTGCTTCCCGGGGCAGGGCGGCTTCGATGTCGCCGGGCTCGTGAGGCATGTGATCGACGCCGGATACGACGGGCCGCTGTCGCTGGAGGTGTTCAACGACGTCTTCCGGCAGTCCGAGGCCGGGCCCACCGCCGTGGACGCCCACCGCTCGCTGCTGATGCTCCAGGAGGCGGCCGGGATCGCCGCGCTGCCCGAGCGGGTGGTGCCCACCGGGGTCGCCTTCGCCGAGCTGGTCACCCCCGACGCCGAACCGGTGGGCGCGCTGCTCGGCGCCCTCGGCTTCGCCCGGACCGCCCGGCACCGCAGCAAGCCGGTGGACCTCTGGTCGCAGGGCGAGGCCCGGGTACTGGTCAACACCGGCCCGGCCGCCCGCCGCGACGGCACCCAGCTCGCCGCGATCGGACTGGAGTCACCGGACCCGGCCGGCGCCGCCCGCCGCGCCGAGGCCCTGCTCGCGCCGGTGCTGCCGCGCCGCCGGGCCGCCGAGGACGCGCCCCTGGACGCGGTCGCCGCGCCCGACGGCACCGAACTCTTCTTCTGTGCCACGGACCGCCCCGAACTCCCCAGCTGGACCGGGGACTTCCGGCCCGTGGCGCACCCCGGGGCCGCGGGCCACGTCCGGCGCGTCGACCATCTCGCGCTCACCCAGCCCTGGCACCAGTTCGACGAGGCGGCCCTCTTCCACCGTACGGTGCTCGGACTGCACGCCCGCGACAGCGTCGATGTCGCCGACCCGTACGGCCTGTTCCGCAGCAGGCCGGTGACCAGCGAGGACGGCGGCGTCCGGATCGCGCTCAGCGTCGGCCCCGCCCCGACCGACACCACCACGCGCGCCCAGCACATCGCCCTCGCCACGGACGACGTCGTCGCCGCGGCCCGCGCCTTCCGCGCGGCCGGGGGCCGCCTGCTGGCCGTCCCCGCGAACTACTACGACGATCTGGCCGCCCGGTTCGAGTTCGTCGAGGGGGAGTTGGAGTCGTACCGCGAACTCGGCATCCTCTACGACCGTGACCCGGACGGCGAGTTCCGCCACTGCTACACCGAGACCGTCGGCCGGGTCTTCTTCGAACTCGTCCAGCGGGACGGCGGGTACAAGGGCTACGGCGCGCAGAACGCCCCCGTGCGGCTCGCCGCCCAGCACGCCCAACGCCCGCTCAGGTAAAGGGAGTTCAGTGATTCGGGGCTACTGGCGGCTGACAGTGCGCGTCACACCGGTGACGACCGTCGTCGCCAGGATCCAGCCCGTGATGACGAGGACGTACGACAGCCACTGGGTCGCGCCCTCGGGCGCGTACGCCCGCTCCTGCCCGAAGTCGATGATCGGCAGGAGCAGATCGAGGGTGTAGACGACCGGGTTGAAGTCCGGTGCCTCGTCCGCCTTGAGCGGGCTCGGCGGGCGCACCGCGTACGCCACCGAGCCCACCGCCATCAGCGACAGCAGCCACACGGCCGCGCGCAGCGGGCGGAAGCCGTAGCCGACGGTGGCGTCCTGGGCGTACCCCCACAGCCGCCCGTACCAGCGGAGTGTGGCGCGATGGCGGCGCTGCTTGGCGAGTTGGACGCGCCGGGCCGCGTCCTCGTCGCCGATCCTGCGGTACGCGGTGGTCAACTGCTCGTAGGAGTACGGCAGATACGCCTCCCCGTCGCTCTCCAGCATCGGCAGCCGCCGCTCGGCGCGCTCGTGCGGGATGAGGGAGGTGTAGGTGAGGCTGTTCAGCAGGACCTGCTCCGGCAGCATGTCCGGCTCCACGAACAGCACCTCTATCTGGGCGCGGCGCAGATTGAGGACGCCCTCCACCGGGGGGCCGTTGCGCAGCCACAGCTCGCTGATGACGCTGCTGCTCACCCGCAGCGCCGTACCGCCGGGGTTCGACAGCCGGGCGTACGACAGCTCCAGCCAGCCGCCCACCCGGACGCCGCGCAGCTCGACCCGGCCGCTTACGTCCGCGTGGCGCAGGACGACATCGGACTCGGTGACGAGCCCCGACGCGCCGAGCGCCGTACCGCCGGGCCGGTGCAGCCGGGCCCGCCTCAGATCGACCGCGCCCGCGACATGGGCCCCGCCGAGCTGGACCTCGCCGCTCGCCCGCAGCCCGGGGGCGCACAACTCCTCGCCGATCTCCGCCTGGTTGAGCCGTAACGCGGCCTCGTCGTCCGGTGCGGTGAACTCGGCCCGCTCCATGAACAGGGTCCCGGAGATCTGCGCCCCGGTGAGCCTCACCGGTCCCCGGAACCGGCACGCGGTCAGCCGCAGCCCGCCGTCGACCCGCATCCGTGCCGAACGCAGGCCGGGCAGCACGGACTTGGTGAGATTGAGGTAGGTGAACCGGGCCCCGGAGAAGTCGGGGACCTCGTCGAAGTGGCAGCCGCTCAGCCTTACGACGCTGTCCACCGTCGCGTACTTCAGGTCCAGTCCGCCGGTGATCCGGGCGCCCTCGATCTTGAGCGCGGCGACCTCGCCCTCCTCCTGCGGAGCGGTGAGCAGCAACGCCCGCAGCACCCGGGCCCGTACGGTCCGCTCCGGGCCCCAGCCGGCGCCGTCCGCCGCGTCCTCGGCCACGGCGGACGCGGAGTCCACGGCCCGGAAGTCCACCGCCGCGCCGAGCGGAAAGGCGTCCCACACCCGCCGCTCGGCCGCCGTCAGATCGTTGATCATCATCACCGGGAATCTCACCCGCGATGCTTGTGCCTGTCAACCACACCTACCGGGCCGTCCCTAGTGGGCCCAGGCCTCGTCGTGCGACCGGTGCGCGTCCGTGAGCCCGTTCGCGAAGAACTGCTCGTAGTACTCGTTCTCCACGTGGTGGACCTGGAGCCACACCCCCGGGACATGGATCGCGTCCGTGTGGGCCGGGAAGCGGCCGTGGGTACGGAGGATGTACTCGCAGATGTCGCGGGCGCAGTCGATCACCCGCTCCTCGTACTCGCTCGCCTCCGTCAGATAGCGCTGCCCGTAGTCCTCCCGGTAGATCCGGGCGAAGACGTCCCGGTCGGTGTAGACACCGTTCCGGCCGAACTTCTCCTGGATGATGGTCTCCACGGCCTCCGACATGCTCCCGTACATCGGCGGGCACGCGGCGGCGATCAGCGGGGCGCCGCCGTCGGGGGCGGGGAGCCGGACCGGGTGTGAGCGCACCTTCGCGTACTTCGGCAGCGGGATGTGCCAGCGCCAGATGTCGGCCGGGCGCCAGCGCGGGGTGACGAAGTCGAAGCCGAGCATCCTGCCGTACGCCCGGGAGAACTTCGGGTCGCCGAGGGCGATCTGCGGGTTGATGGTGGCGTGGATCCAGGCGCCCAGGCCCATCGCCTCGGCCGTGAGCATCAGGTTCTGCAGGAGCAGATCCGCCTCGATCTGGGTGCGCATCGGGCCCAGCGCGCCGAGGGGCAGCTTCAACTCCCCGTTCAGGAAGCCGTTCTTGACCCACTTCCTCACCCCGGCCGCGCGGTAGAAGTTGCGGTCGTCCACCAGGGTCGGGCGGGCCCCGTCCGGCTGGGTGAGCAGATACATCAGCGCGTTCACATACTGATGGGAGAGGTCGACCACCGGGAACAGCAGCGTCGTACCGGGCAGGTTGGACAGGAAGCGGTTGGAGTCCAGATACGCCGGGAAGTCCCGCTTGTCCGGCGCGACGTCGAGCCGGTGGTCCAGGACCTTCACCTTCGCCCGGCGCGCCCGCGCCACCAGCGTCGCGGCGTCGAACGGCTCCTCCGGCGCCGGTTCCAGCCTGCGCAGGAAGTAGGTGCCCGAGTCGTTGACGAGGAAGAAGTGCGTGCCCTGGGCGTTGTCCGGGCTCCCGGCGGTACGGCCCGCCATCGTCAGATTGGGCTTGGACATGATGGGTGTGCCGTTGTCCGGGTCCTCGAAGGGCCGGTCGGGCATGGTGAGTCCCGTGGTGCCGGTGATCGCGATCAGCACCGCCTCCTCCAGCTCGGAGAGCGGCTGCACCGCGTTGCGGGACGTGTAGGTCATGGTGCCCGCGGACACCTTGGCGCCCCGGCTCACCCGGTGCGTACGGCGGCGCCACACGGTCCGCAGCAGCGGGCGCGTGAAGAGATCGGCGAGCCCCGGGTGGGGCGCACCCCCGGCGATGTCGACGGTCGTGCCGGGCTGCGGCTGGATTTCGGGCAGCTCGGAGTGGTTGTCGGTGAACGTCATGCGTGTTTCCCCCGTTTTCCCCCGTTGTGGTTCGTCGACCCGGGTGTCGCACCCCGGGCCGTGTGTCACGGCGTCACGATGAACCGCCGTCGCTCGTAGGACCGTTGCCGCTCGTCCCGCCGTCGCCGCTCGTCCCGCCGTTGCCCGTGGCCGTAGGCACCGTCCGCCACGGCGCGAACGCGCTCGCGTCGCGCGGCAGCAGGGGTGCCAACTCCGGGCAGTGGCGCAGGAGTACGGAGTTCATGCCGCCCTTCTCGACCCAGTCGATGCCGAGCGGGGTGTACACCTCAGGCCGGTAGTCCACGGTCAGGAACCGGTCGCTCTGCAACCGCCTGCTGGCCATCAGGATGAAGACGCGGAACGCGGTGTCGCTGAACCCGAAGCCCTCCGGCGGGTTCTCCGCGAACAGCCCGACCACCGTGTCGATCTCGTCGACGTCCCGGTAGACGTCCTTCAGCCGCGCCAGCGTCCGCGGGTTCTCGGTCAGCTCCTCGAAGGAACGGATCCGCCCCCGGTGCAGCCCGGCCCGGAAGTCGTTGTAGCGCGGCACCCCGCGCCGGCGTGTACGGACCAGGTCGACCACCGACAGATCGATGATCTCCCCGTCCCGCTCGAAGCGTTGCAGCGCACGCGGGAAGTTGTGCGGGGTGATCGCGCCCGGGTGGGCGATGCCGAACGAGTACAGCGCGTTCGCCAGCCCCGTCTTGCGGATCTGCGCCTCGCCCGCCCCGCCCTGGATGTCCATGAAGCCGACCGTCTCCAGCCGCCGCCCGAACTGGTGCTCCCGCAGCTCGTAGTCGTCCGGGATCAGCGGATGCAGCCGGTAGACGGTCGTGAAGTCCTCGGTCAGCGAGTACGGCGCCGCGTGGTGGTCCGGCAGTGTCTTCGGGATACCGGTCAGCGAGTGTGCCTCGAACAGCCACAGGCCCAGCTGGTTGAGCCAACTCTTCGGCGGGCCCGACCAGTTGGTGTTGAGCGCCAGGTCGATCGCCTCGGTGGCGAGGATCGCCGGGGTCCACTCCACGGT
Source organism: Streptomyces phaeolivaceus (assembly GCF_009184865.1). Classification (NCBI taxonomy): domain Bacteria; kingdom Bacillati; phylum Actinomycetota; class Actinomycetes; order Kitasatosporales; family Streptomycetaceae; genus Streptomyces; species Streptomyces phaeolivaceus. The sequence goes on from NZ_CP045096.1 coordinate 8,805,007, forward strand.
GTGGATCTTCGCGATCAGCGCCGACACCACGAGCCGGGCCGTGTGGTAGGTCTTCTCCTCGCTCATCGACGGATACGCGGCCCGCAGCGCGTCGCACACCGCGTTGTGCTCCCGCGCGAACAGCGTGTGCAGCGCGCTGAGCCCCATCCACCAGCTCTCGTTGAACCCGGTGAGCGGAACACCGCTCGCCCCGCCCGGCAGATGGCCGTCCTCCAGCCGGAGCTTCGCGCCCCCGCCCGGCTCCCGCAGGAACCGTGCGGTCCGCTCGTTCTCGCCGTACACCTCGGAGCCGTCCCACCAGTGCGAGGCGGAGTTGGCGAACAGGATCGGCGGGCGGCCGGGCACCTCGACGCCCTCGTTCTCCGCGAACCGCATCACCCGCTCGGTGGGCCCGCCCGGCACGTTCCGCCAGTTTTCGTCGAAGCCGGGCGGCAGCGGCACCTCCACACTGCGGTCACCGGTCTTGTACCGCCGGTGGTTCACCCAGTCGTGCACCTGGAACTGTATCCACGCCGCCGCCAGCACATTGAGCGAGGTCGCCGGCACAAAGCTCTCCCGATACAGGAGTTGCCTGCTGACCGTGACCGGGTTCGGGGTGTCGAAGGTGTCCGGCCGGTGGTCCGGCTTCAGATTCCGCCCGAACGCGGCGCCCACCGCGCCCATGCCCGGCTCCGAGAGATCGTTGTACGTCCCGTCGTACGACCGTTCCGTGCGCAGCCGTTCCGGGATCGGCTCGGGTGCGGGCTGGGCCTGCGGCGGGGCCTCGCCTATCTCGGTGTCGATCAGATTCAGCCTGCGCAGCACCTTCCGCAGGAACACCAGGTTCAGCAGGCTCAGGGACAACGGCAGCCGGTGCCATGGCACGACACGGTTCAGCAGCCCGAAGACGGGGCCCACGAGACGGCCGAGCAGCCTGTTGCGCACGGGTTCCTCGGTGACGAAGCGCTGCCCGAGACGGTGGGCGCCACTTGCCCGATATCCGGCCTTCCGCGCCCGGTTGATGTTCCCCAATGGCCGGAACTCATCGGTGGTGTACCAGGGGTTGAAGGTCAGCTCCTCGATCCGCCGCGCCGCCGCCCGTGCCTCGGCGGCGTCCAACTCCTGTGCGGGAATGGTGAGTCGGGCGATCGGCACCGCCGGGGCCACCGCGTCCCGCCACTCCACCGCCGCGTCCTCGACCGGAGTGCGCCGCTCGTCCACATACCGCTGCACACACAGATCGAAGGCCACGTCCGCCTGCCCGAGCCGTCGTGCCAGCTCACGGTGGAGGAAGTCCGGGTCCCGGCGGTCGGGTTCGGCCGCCGTCGGTGTGCCGGGCGCCGGCCGCAGCAGATACCGCACGGGGCCGGCCTCGCCCCACAGAATCGCCCCGCGACTCCAATAGGTCTCGGTGGCAAGCGAGTTGACGGACCGTCGGGTGGCGGCCCGCACATTGCGCTGCATCCGGGCGGCGGTGCCGAGCCCCACCGCGAGCGGCAGTTTCACGAACAGCGCGAACGCCTTCGCCAGACGGCCGCGCGCCCCCGCCATGGCCTTGGCGAACGCCACGAACTCCCGCGCGTCGCTCGCGTGCGACACCGGGAAACTGGTGGCCAGCAGATCGTGGCTCACCCCGTCCGCCACCCGCACCCGCACCGCCGCGCCCCGCAGATCCGGGGAACCGTCGCCCTGCCGGATGCCGCTCGCGTTGGACAGCCTGACCAGTGCCGGATAGTCGGCGCCGGGCCGCGCGAAACCGACCCGCAGCGCCACCGGAAGGTCGTCGTGGAACCGCAGCCGCGCGTTCTCCACCCCCAGGGGCGCCTTCGCGTGGAACGCCCGCGCGATCCCGCCGCCCCCGGCCCGCCGGTTCCTGACCTGGACCTTCATCAGCTCCCGCGCCAGCCGCTCGGACACGAGCCGTTCGGCCTCGGGGCTGCCCCCGTCGTACCGTTCGTAGCGCTGATCGTGCCGCCCTGTCTCTGCCATCGCCGTTTCCCCCTGACGGACGCGCTGGGTAAGCACACGCGCTCATGCGCACGCGATGCATACGGGACAGGGGCCGCACGCTACCGGCGGAAGGGTTCCGGCCACAGCGACAGTTCGCGCCATGTGCGCATCTGACGGGCAATGCGCCGGAACATCCGGCTCCCCGCGCCCTCCAGGGACACGGGGAGCCGTCCGACCAGCGGTTACCGCTGGTTCTTCTACTTCGTCGACTCGACCGCGTGCCCGCCGAACTGGTTGCGCAGCGCGGCGATCATCTTCATCTGCGGGGAGTCGTCCTGCCGGGAGGCGAACCGGGTGAACAGGGACGCGGTGATCGCCGGCAGCGGCACCGCGTGGTCGATGGCGGCCTCCACGGTCCAGCGGCCCTCACCGGAGTCCTCGGCGTAGCCGCGCAGCTTCTCCAGGTGCTCGTCGTCGTCGAGCGCGTTGACGGCGAGGTCGAGGAGCCAGGACCGGATAACGGTGCCGTCCTGCCAGGACCGGAAGACCTCGCGGACGCTGTCGACCGACTCGACCTTCTCCAGCAGCTCCCAGCCCTCGGCGTACGCCTGCATCATGGCGTACTCGATGCCGTTGTGGACCATCTTGGAGAAGTGCCCGGCACCGACCTTGCCCGCGTGGACATAGCCGTACGGCCCCTCCGGCTTGAGCGCCTCGAAGATCGGCTGGAGCCGCTCCACGTGCGCCTTGTCGCCGCCGACCATCAGGGCGTAGCCGTTCTCCAGGCCCCACACACCACCGGAGACACCGGCGTCGACGAAGCCGATGCCCTTCGCGCCCAGCTCGGCCGCGTGCTTCTCGTCGTCCGTCCAGCGGGAGTTGCCGCCGTCGACGACGGTGTCGCCGGGCGAGAGCAGCCCGCCCAGTTCGTCGACCACGGACTGGGTGGCACCGCCGGCGGGGACCATCACCCAGACCGTACGCGGCGCGTCGAGGCCCTCGACCAGTTCGGCCAGGCTGCCCACGTCGGAGACGTCGGGGTTGCGGTCGTAGCCGATGACGGTGTGGCCGGCGCGGCGGATCCGCTCGCGCATGTTGCCGCCCATCTTGCCGAGACCGATCAGGCCCAACTGCATCGCTGTCATGTCAGTGCGCTTCCTTCTGTGCGTCAGGGGCAGGGCCCCGCCGGTCGCCGCCGCGCAGGGCGACGGCGTACATCTCGTCGGCGTCGAGGCGCCGCAGCTCCTCGGCGATCAGTTCGGAGGTGGCGCGCACCTTCAGGGCCAGGGTGCGCGACGGCTGCCCCGGCAGGCTGAGGGTGGCGAGCGGCCCCTCGGGGCGGTCGATGACGACCTCGCCCTTCGCGGTGCCGAGCCGCACACCGGTCACGACCGGACCGGCGGTCAGGACGCGCTCCACGGAGACACCGAGCCGGGCCTCCAGCCAGCGGGCCAGCAGTTCGGCGCTCGGGTTGTCGGCCTCGCTCTCCACGGCGGCCGAGACGATGGTCTCCTTGGCCTGGTCGAGGGCGGCGGCCAGCATCGAACGCCACGGCGTCAGCCGGGTCCAGGCGAGGTCGGTGTCGCCGGGCGTGTAGGAGTCCGCGCGCTGCGCGAGGGCCGCGAGCGGGGTCTCCACGGCGTACATGTCCGTGATCCGGCGCTGGGCGAGCGCGCCCAGCGGGTCCTTCGCCGGGTTCTCCGGCGCGTCCACCGGCCACCAGACGACGACCGGCGCGTCCGGCAGCAGCAGCGGCAGGACCACCGAGTCGGCGTGGTCGGACACCTCGCCGTACGTCCGCAGCACGACCGTCTCACCGGTGCCCGCGTCGGCGCCGACCCGTACCTCGGCGTCCAGATGGGACTTGGTGCGGTCCTTGGGGGTGCGGGCGTGCCGCTTGATGACGACCAGGGTGCGCGAGGGGTGCTCGTGCGAGGCCTCCTCGGCCGCCTTGATCGAGTCGTACGCGTTCTCCTCGTCCGTCACGATCACCATCGTGAGGACCATGCCCACGGCGGGTGTGCCGATGGCCCGCCGGCCCTGCACCAGGGCCTTGTTGATCTTGCTTGCCGTGGTGTCAGTCAGGTCGATCTTCATGGCCTGCGCCAGCTCCGTCCGTCTCGTGCGAGCATCTCGTCCGCTTCCTCCGGGCCCCAACTCCCCGAGGCGTACTGCGCGGGCCTGCCGTGCCCCGCCCAGTACTCCTCGATCGGGTCGAGGATCTTCCAGGACTCCTCCACCTCCTGATGGCGGGGGAAGAGGTTGGCGTCGCCGAGCAGCACATCCAGGATCAGCCGTTCGTACGCCTCCGGGCTGGACTCCGTGAACGACTCGCCGTACGCGAAGTCCATGGTGACGTCCCGGATCTCCATCGAGGTACCCGGCACCTTCGAACCGAAGCGCACGGTCATCCCCTCGTCGGGTTGCACCCGGATGACGATCGCGTTCTGCCCCAGTTCCTCGGTGGCGGTGGAGTCGAACGGGGAGTGCGGGGCGCGCTGGAGGACGACCGCGATCTCCGTGACCCGGCGGCCCAGCCGCTTGCCGGTGCGCAGATAGAACGGGACCCCCGCCCAACGGCGGTTGTCGATGCCCAGCTTGACCGCCGCGTAGGTGTCCGTGGTCGAGGACGGGTCGATGCCGTCCTCCTCCAGATAGCCGACCACCTGCTCGCCGCCCTGCCAGCCGGCCGCGTACTGCCCGCGCACACTGTGCGGGCCCAGATCCTCCGGCAGCCGTACCGCCCTGAGCGCCTTCAGCTTCTCGGTCAGCAGCGACCCGGCGTCGAACGCCGCCGGTTCCTCCATCGCGGTCAGCGCCAGCAGCTGGAGCAGATGGTTCTGGATGACGTCACGGGCCGAGCCGATGCCGTCGTAGTAGCCCGCCCGGCCGCCGATGCCGATGTCCTCGGCCATCGTGATCTGGACATGGTCGACGTAACTCCGGTTCCAGATGGGCTCGTACATCTGGTTGGCGAAGCGGAGCGCCAGGATGTTCTGGACGGTCTCCTTGCCGAGGTAGTGGTCGATACGGAAGACCTGCTCGGGGTCGAACACGTCGTGCAGGACGGCGTTCAGCTCGCGGGCGCTGGTGAGGTCGTGGCCGAACGGCTTCTCGATCACCGCGCGCCGCCAGGACCCCTCGGGCGGACTGGCCAGCCCGTGCTTCTTCAGTTGCTTGACGACCTTCGGGAACATCTTCGGCGGCACGGAGAGATAGAACGCGAAGTTGCCGCCCGTGCCCCGGGACCCGTCCAGTTCCTCGACGGCCTTGCGGAGCCGCTCGAACGCCTCGTCGTCGCCGAAGTCGCCCGGGATGAACCGCATCCCCTCGGCGAGCTGCTGCCAGACCTCCTCACGGAACTCGGTACGGGCGTGGTCGCGGACCGCGTCGTGCACGATCTGCGCGAAGTCCTCGTCCTCCCAGTCCCGGCGGGCGAAACCGACGAGGGAGAAACCCGGCGGCAGCAGACCCCGGTTGGCCAGGTCGTAGACGGCCGGCATCAGCTTCTTGCGGGACAGGTCGCCGGTCACCCCGAAGATGACGAGCCCGGACGGGCCCGCGATCCTCGGGAGCCTGCGATCGCCCGCGTCCCGGAGCGGGTTGAGCCACTCGGCGGTCATTCCCCATCAACTCCCTTGCTGTTCGCCCCGTCGGAGAGGCGCGTCAGGGGTTCCACCGTGACGGCGGTCGTCACGGTCGCTTCGGTGATCACAGTGATCATCTTCCTTCGGGCGCTCGCGTCAACCGCGGACGGCGTGCGGTGATTCCCTCGCCGCGGCGACGACGTTCTCGGGGGTGAAGCCATACGCGGCGAACAGGGTCCTGTCGTCGGCGGAGGCGCCGAGGTGTTCGAGGGAGACGATGCGGCCGTGGTCACCGACGTAGCGGTACCAGGTCGGACCGATCCCCGCCTCGACCGCCACGCGGGCCTTCACGGACGGCGGCAGCGCACGTGTGCGGTATTCGTGCGGCTGTTCCTCGAACCACTCCACGGACGGCATCGACACCACCCGTGTCCCGACCCCCTCGGCCTCCAGCCGCTCCCGCGCGGCGACGGCGAGCCGCTCCTCGGACCCGGTGGCGATCAGGATGGGGATCGAGGAAGGTTGCCGTGTGCCGGCGTTCGGTGAAACCGGGACACGGCGACGCGGCGGCGAGAGCATCACGGACAGAGACTTCCCGGACGGCGACCGGATCAAGACCTTTCGGTTCCCCGTCGATCGCGGGCTCTCCGGTGTCGGCATGTGGATCGGCCCGATGGGCGACCGCGGGCCCTGGCGCGCGGACCTACCCCTGGACGGGGCCACAACAGCGACTTCGACAAGCGGGTCGTCCTGGAGGCGAAACGGCTGCTGGCCCACACGGACCCGCCGATCGGCCGGGTCGGCGTGGCCGCCGGCTTCCCCGACTCGGTGAACTTCTCCAAGTTCTTCCAGCTGCGCGCCGGGACGACACCGGTGGCGTTCCGGGCGGAGCTGCGGTGACCCTCGGGGGAGCCGGACATGACGGAGGGGCTCCGCGCGTCCGCGCGAAGCCCCTCCGGAGCCGTGAACCCGCCGCTCAGCGGCCGAAGTTGAACCAGTTCACGTTCACGAAGTCCTGCGCCTGACCACTGGTGAAGGTCAGATAGACGTCATGGGTGCCGGTGACCCCGCTGATGTTCGCGGGGACGGTCCGCCAGGACTGCCAGCCCCCGGTGTTGGCGATCGAGAAACTGCCGACCGGGGTGCTCGTACGGCTGTCGATCCGCACCTCGACCAGGCCGCTCACCCCGGTGTTGGCGCCGGAGGCCACCCGGGCGACGAACTGGGTCGCCGCAGTGGAACCGAAGTTGACGCTCTGGAACAGCGCCCAGTCCCCGTTGGCGAGCGAGCCGATGTTCTGGCCGCCCCCGGTGTCGGTCGTGGTCTCGGTGAGCGTGCCGCTCTGACTGTTGTACGACTCGGCCTGGATCGCGCTGTACGCGTCCCGGGTGCCGGTCGGCGGCGGTGTGGTGGTGCCGCCGGTGGCCGACAGCACCTGTACATAGTCGACGACCATCGGGACACCGGACCGGGTGTCGGCGTCCAGGCCGCCGCCGAACGCGTCCGGGAAGGCGCCGCCCATCGCCACGTTCAGGATGATGAAGAAGCCGTGGTTGGTGGCGTTGGACCAGGTGGTCGCGTCGACCTGGCCCGCGTTGACCGAGTGGAACTGGGTGCCGTCGACGAGGAACCGGATCGTCTCCGGGGTCACCGAGCGGTCCCACTCCATGGTGTAGGTGTGGAAGCCGGACTGGCAGGTCGTGTTGGGGCACGCGATGGAGTTGCCGATACCGGTCGTCTCGTTGCACGGGCCGCCGGGGTTGGTGCCGCAGTGCATCGTCGCCCAGACCTGGTTGCGGCCCTGGACGTTCTCCATGATGTCCAGCTCACCGACGCTCGGCCAGTTCTGGTAGTTGCCCCGGTAGGGCGCGCCCAGCATCCAGAACGCGGGCCAGTAGCCCTCGGCGGCCGTCCCGGTGACGTTCGGCATCTGGATCCGGGACTCGACCCGCAGCTTGCCGCCCGCCGGGGGCTGGAAGTCGGTGCGGTTGGTCTCGATGCGGCCCGAGGTCCATCGGCCCGCCGTGTCGCGGATCGGGGTGATACGGAGATTGCCGTTGCCGTCGAGCGAGACGTTGCTGGTGCTGTTCGTCATCGTCTCGACCTCGCCGGTACCCCAGTTGGAGGGTCCGCCCGGGTACGAAGTCCCTGTCGCGTACTGCCAGTTGGTGGTGGAGACGCCGGTACCGGCGGTGCCGTTGAAGTCGTCGACGAAGACCTGTGTCCAGCCGGCGGGCGGGGTGGGGGCGGCGCCCTGCGCGGTCGTCGCCCACGCCGTGGCCAGCGCCAGCGCGGCGGCCACGGCCAGGAACGCGCGCCGGAGCGGGCGGCGCCGTCTGATGGGTATGCCGGGGGTTTCACTCATGGCGGCCTCTTCGGGTGTACGGAGTGAAATACGCGGGTGGGGGTGTGCGTGGGAGAGCGCTCCGTGGAGTCCCGTCCTGAGAGCGCTCTCAGAGAAGAGCGTGGGGTCAATGTGCGCTCCGGCGCTGCGGTCGTCAAGAGTTAAAGCGGAGAAAGTCCGTGCGGGAGGGGCGAGTTCACGATGTGAAGATCGGACGTTCTCGGACGGTGGCGGTCGGTTCTGCGACGGCGGACGCGGTCGGTCACCGACAGTGGACGCGGTCGGTCCCCGAGAGCGGACGCGGTCAGTCCCCGACGGCGGGCGTGGTCGGTCGGGTCGTCGGGTCGTCCGGGTTCAGGGAGAACGCCATGGTGCCGGCGGTCGCCACGATCGCGTCGTCCACGAGCAGGACCTGGGGCGGGGTCTCGGTCGCGGTGTCCCCGGGGTCGTCGAGCGCGTCCGTGCGCCACAACTCGGCGCCCGTGGCGCTGTCCAGGGCCAGCAGCCGGCCGAACCGGTTGGCGAAGTAGATCTCACCACGGGCCTTCGACACCACCGGCGCGGACAGGTTCTCCATGTCCGTGGTCCGCTCCCACAGCGACTTGCCGCTCGTCGCCGACACGGCGGTGACCGACCCGTTGGTCCGCACGAAGTACACCACCCCGTCCACCAGCGTCGCCGCGCCGCGCAGCGCCCGCTTCAGCGGGATCCGGGTGACCTTCCCGGTGTCCGGGTCCACCCGCAGGAACGCGTTGTACGGCCGCTCGTACCCCGCCTGGTACACCTCCTCGGTGGTCTCCGCCCGGAGGAACAGCGGCCGTCCGCCGACGGCGCCCAGCGCGAGCGCCTTCTTGGGCATCGGGGTGAGGTTCTGCCGGGTGCCGTCCGCCGGATCGAGCCGGACGAGCCGGAACGGGCGGGTGTCGAGGAACTCGTCGCCCTGCCAGCACAGCGCGTACGGGTCGTCGCCGAGCACCGAGGGCACGCAGTTGTCGCCGGTCGGCTCGGACACCCGCCACAACTCCTCGCCCGCCGTGTTGTAGGCGACCATCTCCGCGTGGTCGGGCGTGAGGGTGAGGATCCCGCCGTCGTAGAGCAGCACGGCCTCGCTCGCGCTGATGGGCCGGGTCCACCGCTGCTTCCCGGTCCCCGTGTCCAGGGCCACCAGGTTCCGCCGGGTGTTGTCGGCCTCCTGGTAGACGTAGACCAGGCCGTCCCGTTCACCGATGGGCCGGGCGGTCTGGGGCAGGGTGCCGTACCGCCATCCCGTCTTCCCGGTGGCGGCGTCCACCTTCGCGACGACGAAGCCCGCGCCCGCGCAGTACAGGTCCGTCCCGTCCGTCCGGCAGCCCGATTGGTCGTAGTTGATCGGGATGTACTTGGCGGGCAGCCCGCTGTCGGCCCGCAGCGCCGTGCGCCACGGCCGCCAGCCCTCGGGGAGCGACACGGCACGGTAGCGGACGGTGGGCCCGGCGTCGGACGCGGTCGAGCTGTCCTCGAACCCCGCGTACCCGAGCAGTCCGGCGCTCAGCGCGCCGACGGTGAGGGCGGCGCCGAGTCCGACGAGGATCAACTGCCGTTTGGCGGCACGGCGTTTGACGCGGGGGCCGTCCGCCGGGCGCTTGTCGGCGGGGTGGTTGCTCGGCGTCCCGCCGCCGTGCGGTGCGCTGTCGTTCGCCGTGTCGTCGTACGCCCGCCCGGCGTCCGTGGGACCGGTGTCCGTCGGCCCGGTGTCCGTGGGACCGGTGTCCGTCGGCCCGGTGTCCGTGGGACCGGTGTCCGTGGGACCGGTGTCCGTCGGGCGGTCGAGTGTCCCGGGGGCCGGCTCGGGCGCCTGCTCCCCGGTGACGTGGCCCGTTCCGGCCGAGGGCGGCAACTCCAGGAAGAGGCGGTGCAGTTCGACGAGGCCGGGTCGGGCCGTCGGGTCCTTCTCCAGGCAGCGTTCGGCGATGCGGCGCAACGGCTCGGGGACCGCGTGCAGCTTCGGCGCCTCGAACATGACCTGGTAGCCCGCGAGATAGGGGCTCTCCGCCTTGAACGGGCTGTGCCCGCTGGCCGCGTACACCAGCAGCGAGCCCAGGGAGAACACGTCCGACGCGGCGGTGACGTCCCTCGGCGAACGCAGCTGCTCCGGCGACATGAACGGCGGTGTGCCGATCACCCGGCCGGTGACGGTGAGCGGCAGATTGTCACCGGCGCGAGAGATACCGAAGTCGATGACGCGCGGACCGTCCTCGGCCATCAGCACGTTCGCCGGCTTCAGGTCGCGGTGCACGACCCCCGCCCGGTGGATGTCCCGCAGCGCCTCCACGAGCCCGAGCGCGAGGCCCCGGATGCGGGCCACGCTCAACGGCCCCTCGGCGCCCACCAGATCGAAGAGGGTCGGCCCCGGCACGTACAGCGTCGCCATCCACGGCCGTTTCGCCTCCGGGTCGGCGTCCACCACGGGGGTGGTGAAGGCGCCGCTCACCCGGCGCGCCGCCGCGATCTCCTGACGGAACCGGGAGCGGAACTCGTCGTCGTCGCAGTACTGGGCGTGCACCAGCTTCAGCGCGACCAGCCGGCCCGAGGCGGACCGGGCGCGATAGACGATGCCCATGCCGCCCGAACCGAGCCGGTCCTCCAGGACGTATTCGCCCACGGAGGTGGGATCGTCGTCCCTCAGCGGCATTGCCCACCCCACCCCGCTCTTGTCCGTAGGCCGTGTCCGTCGCTCTTGTCCGTACGACAGCTGCGGCGGATCAGCCTAGGCGATGCGGGTGGGAGTGCCCGACCAGGGGCGTCAGAGAGCGCTCCCGGCCTTCCAGTCCGACCAGGAAAGATTCCAGCCGTTCAGGCCGTTGGACGCGTCGACGGTCCGCTCGCCCGAGTTCTTCACGAGCACCACGTCGCCGAGCATCGAGCTGTCGTAGAACCGGTAGCCGGGCACCGAGCTGTCGTCCGCGCCCTTGGTGTCGCGCAGACCGACGCAGCCGTGGCTGACGTTGCCGCCGCCGAAGACGGACTCGGCGGCCCAGTAGTTGCCGTGGATGAACGTGCCCGAGGTGGTGAGCCGTTGGGCGTGCGGGACGTCCTTGATGTCGTACTCGTCGCCGAGCCCGACCGTGGAGGACTCCATCCGCGTCTCCTTGAACCGCTCGCCTACCTGGCCTCCGCGCTCGGCCTCCTGGGCATCGGCCGACGACGCGCACCCACGGCGGACGCGGAGACGGGCGCGAAGGCGGCGCCGACCGGCCCGAGACGCCTGTCGGCCGAGATCGCGGAAGGGCTGCGGCACGTCCTCGGCAGCCCCGAGCTGCGCGCGCTGGCCCTCACCGCCACCCTCACCAACCTCGGCGCACAGATGATCAACGCCGTACTGCCGGTGCTGTTCACTCGTGATCCCCAGCTGTCCGCAGGGGCGCTCGGCGCGTACTGGGCGGCCGGTGGCGCGGGCATCCTGCTCGGCGCCGGGCTCGCGCGCCGCTTCGCCGCCCGCCTCGGCCACGGCCGCGCCCTGGGACTGGCCGGGCTCTGGTTCGCGCCCGGCGCACTCGCCGTCGCGCTGATCGGGGACGGGCCCTGGCTGTGGGTGGCGGGCGCCGGATGGCTCGCGGTGATGACGAAGACGGGCATCGACAACGTCCTCGGTGTCACCCTGCGCCAGCATCTGACCCCGGACCCGCTCCTCGGCCGGATGAACGCCACCTTCCGGTTCCTGCTCACCGGTGCGCTGGCCGTCGGCTCCGTACTCGGTGGTCTCGTCGGCGAGGTGGCGGGGGTCAGCGCGGCGGTCTGGGCGGGCGCGCTCTGCCTGGCCGGTGCCTTCCTGCCGGTCTTCCACTCCCCGGTCCGCCGACTGCGCGAGCTGCCGACGGCCGCCCCGCCGCACCGCCCGGCGGCACCCTCCGGCACCGGGGCGTGACACCGTTCCGGCGACTTAATCGATGGAACGGCCCGGTGCGACCCGTTACCTTCCCCTCATGGCGTTGACTCACGGCACGTGCACGGATCGGTTCGCCGCGGTGCGCGAGGCGCTCGCGGCCTCGCTGGACGGCAAGGACGTGGGGGCGTCGGTCGCCGTGTACGTGGACGGTGAGCCGGTGGTCGACCTCTGGGGCGGACACACCGACGCGGCCCGCACCACACCGTGGCAGCGGGACACCCTCACCCCTGTGTGGTCCACCACGAAGACGATGACGGCCCTGTGCGTGCTGATGCTCGCCGACCGGGGCGAGGTGGACCTGGACGCGCCGGTGGCGACGTACTGGCCCGAGTTCGCGGCGGCGGGCAAGGAAGGCGTACGCGTACGGCATGTGCTGTCGCACACGGCCGGACTGCCCCGTTTCGAGGTGCCCACGACGCTGGAGGACCTCTACGACTGGCCGACGGTCACCTCGCGGCTCGCCGCCCAGGCACCGGCCTGGGAGCCCGGCACCGAGGCCGGGTACCACGCGGTCACCCAGGGGTATCTGCTCGGCGAGATCGTCCGCCGGGTCACCGGCCGCAGCCTGGGCACCTTCCTCGCCGAGGAGGTCACCGGCCCGCTGGGCGCCGACTTCCACATCGGGCTCGCCGCCGAGCACGACCACCGGGTGGCGCCGATCATCCCGCCGCCCTCCTCCCCGCCCCGGGGCGGTCCGCGGCCCAACCCGATCATCCCGGAAGGAACCGCCAACACGACCGCGTGGCGCCGCGCCGAGATCCCGGCCGCGAACGGTCACGGCAACGCCCGCTCCGTCGCCGCCGTCCAGTCGCTGCTGGCCTGCGGGGGCGCGGCGCGCGGTGTACGGCTGCTGTCGGAGAAGGGATGCGAGCGGATCTTCGAGGAGCAGTTCGACGGCACGGACAGCGTGCTGCGGGTCCCGATGCGCTACGGTATGGGCTACGGCCTGAACCGCGGCCAACTGCCCAACCCCCGCACCTGCTTCTGGGCCGGTTGGGGCGGCTCGATCGTCCTGGTCGACCTCGACGCCCGGATGAGCGTGGCGTATGTGATGAACCAGATGATCGACGAGGGCCTCGGCGACGACCGCGGCTTCATGATCCTCGCGGCCGTCTACGAGGGCCTGTCGGCCTGAACGACCCGGTCCGAACGCACCGGCCCAGGGAAGCCCCCGGGGCCGGTGCGCGGCGTGCCACGGCCGTCTGGAAAGATCATCCGCATCCGGTGGAACCAGAACCCCGCATTCCCCCTCTCCAGGGGCGGGGGACGCGCACCACAGCACCGCGGCCTCCGCTGACCTGCGGCGACAAGGCACCGCAACAAGGTGTTCATGCCCTGTGCATGGTGTTGCTCCGAGCGTCCCGTCCACCATCGGATCACGACCACCCACCGATCGTCACCCAGTCATCACCCAGGAGTTCGCATGTCCAGCCGCCGCCGTTTCCTCGCCGGGACCGCCGCCGTCGGCGCGACCGGGGCGGCGGCCGGCTGTGTCGCGCACGAGGGACGCAAGGCCGGGCCCCGAGAGGTCGCCGCCCCTGAGGTGAACCGGCCCTCCGCGCCGGTGGTGCCCGCCGCACGGACCCCGTCGCAGCGGCTCAACTTCGTGGTCGTCCTCGCCGACGACCTCGGCCACGGCGAACTCGGCTCCTACGGCCAGAAACTCATCGACACCCCCCGCCTGGACGCCCTCGCCGCCGAGGGACTGCGCTTCACCGACGCCTACGCCGCCGCCCCCGTCTGCGCCCCCTCCCGCTGCTCCCTCCTCACCGGCCTGCACAGCGGCCACGCCACCGTCCGCGAGAACCCGTGGGGTCCGGGCGGCCAAGGCGCGCTCACCGAGCGGGACTTCACCTTCGCCGACGCCCTGCGCGCCCTCGGCTACCGCACCGCCCTCATCGGCAAGTGGGGCTTCGGCCCCGAGCGGCCGAACCAGCCGAGCCACCCCAACTCCCGTGGTTTCGAGCAGTTCTACGGCTATCTCACCCACAAGCACGCGCACGAGTACTACCCGACGTACCTCTGGGACAACGACGAGAAGCAGGACATCCCCGAGAACCGGGACGGCGCCCGCAAGGTCTACGCCCCGCACCTCATCGAGGACCGGGCGCTCGGCTTCCTCGACGCCCACAAGGACGAGCCGTTCCTGCTGTTCCTCGCCCCGACCGTGCCGCACGCCCCGAGCCTCGCCCCGGAACTCGGCCGTTACGCCGACGAGCCCTGGACCCGGCCGAACAAGGCCCACGCCGCCCAGGTCACCGGCCTGGACACACTCGTCGGCACCCTCGTCGACCGGCTCAAGGCGCACGGCATCGACCGCCGTACCGTCGTCCTCGTCACCAGCGACAACGGCCCCCACGAGGAGGGCGGCACCGACCCCGACCTCTTCGACGGCAACGGCCCGCTGCGCGGCTACAAACGCAACCTGTACGAGGGCGGCATCCGCGTCCCCCTCATCGCCTGGTCCCCGCAGCGGGTCCCCGTCGGCACCACCGACCGGCCGACCCCGCTGATCGACCTGCTGCCGACCCTCGCCGAACTCGCGGGCGCGCCCGCCCCGACGGACATCGACGGCCTCTCCGCCGCCCCGCTGCTGCGCCCCGGCGGCGCCGAGGCCGCCCGCCACGACCATCTGTACTTCTACCGCAACCACAGCGGTGTCACCCCGCGCGCCGACCGGGTCGACGGCGGCCGGGCCCGGCGGCTGGCCGAGGCGGTGCGGCGCGGCGACCTCAAGGCGGTCCGCTTCGCCCCCGGCCAGGACCGGAGGGCGCCCGACGACCGCTGGCAGGTCGAGCTGTACGACCTCGCCCGCGACCCCGGTGAGCGCGACGACCTGGCGGCGGCGCGACCCGCCCAGGCCGACGCGCTGGTCCGGCTGATGCGGTCCTCCTGGGTGGACGACTACCGGCGCCGGCCCTACGGCGTCACCCTCCAAGTGACCCCGAGGGGCGGGAAGTTCCTCGTCACCGCGAGCCTCGCCAACGGCTCCGCCCGGTCCTGGACCGCCGCCCGGCTCGCCCTCACCGCGCCGAACAGCTGGCGGGTGGTGAGCCTCGGCACGGTCACCGCGGACCGTATCCGTCCCAGCGGCCGGTTCACCGCCCGCTGGGAGGTCACCCCGGCCGCGGACACCGCGCAGGGATGGCTCACGGCCCGGGGCACCGCCACCCACGCGGGCGCCGCGGTGACGTACACGGCCCGCGCGTCGGCCGGGAAGTAGACCGTCAGGGCGTGGTCGTGCCCCGGCCCGGGATCAGCGACCCCCGGCGGGGCTCGTCCGGCTGCCAGCCCAGAGCGCGGGAGATCCCGCGTGCCGCCACCCGTACCGCGGGCGTCAGCACCGGCACCTGCGCGCCTGCCTGGGGCACGACGACCGACACGGCGGCCACCACCGCCCCGCCCGGCCCGCGCACCGGGGCGGCCACCGACAGCGCGTCCTCGGTGACCTGACGGCTGCTCACCGCCACACCCGTGCGCCGGACTTCGGCGAGCACCCGCCGCAACCGGGGCGCGTCGGCGATGGTGTACGGGGTGAAGGGCGTCAACGGGCTCTGGCAGTAGACCTCTTGGGAGGCGGGGTCGTCATGGGCGAGGAGCGCCAGGCCGACGCCCGTGGCGTGCAGGGGCCAGCGTCCGCCGACCCGGATGTGCACACCGACCGCCGAGCGCCCGGAGAGCCACTCGATGTAGACGACCTCGTCGCCGTCGCGGACCGCGAGCTGTACGTTCTCGTGGGTCGCCTCGTACAGGTCCTCCAGGTAGGGCAGCGCGATCTGGCGCAGCGCGAGGCCGCGCGGGGCGAGCGCCGCCAGTTCCCAGAGCCGCAGCCCGACGTGGTAGATCCCGGACGCGTCCCGCTCCAGGGCGCCCCACTCGGTGAGCGCGCCCACCAGCCGGTGGGCCGTGGTGAGGGTGAGTCCGGCGCGGCGGCCGATGTCGGTCAGGGTGAGCGCCGGGTGGTCGTGGTCGAAGGCGGCCAGCACGGCGAGCAGCCGGTCGGGCGCGGAGCGGGCGGACCCGGAGCCGGACCCGGGCGGCACGGTCTCCCGCGCCGCGCGCCCGTCGGTCGTCCTCGTCATGGCCCCATCACCCCAGTCCGGCCTCGGCGATCTTCTGCAGCAGTACATGGAGGGTCTCGCGCTCGTCGGCGTCGAGGGGCTCCATCAGTTCGTTCGTGACGCGCTGCCCGGCCTCGTCGGTGTCGCGCAGGAACGACCGGCCGTCCCCGGTGAGCAGGACGATCCGGCTGCGCCGGTCGTCGGGGGAGGGCCGCCGCTCGGCGAAACCGAGCTTCTCCAGGTCGTCCACCAGCCCGACGATCGCGCTCGGGTCGTAGCCGAGCGACGCGCTCAGCTCGCGCTGGAGCGCGCCCGGGGAGGTGGCGAGGAAACGCAGCAGCGCGTAGTGCCGCAGCCGGAGGCCCGACTCCTGGAGGGAGGAGTTGAACAGCTGCCCGGACCGCAGCCCCAGGCGGTACAGCAGATAGCCGGTGTCCGCGTGCAGCCCGCGCATCCACGGCTCGTGCGCGTCGATCGAGGCGGCGTCCTGCGTCTGCTGGCGGGCGATGGCGGGCTCCCTGGTCCGGGGCCTGTCCCGGGGATCAGGCCTGCGCCCCGGTCGGGGCGGCGCGTACGTACCGCCCCAGCATGACGCAACGCCCGGGGAACGACAACTATTGACGTCAACAACTATTGCTCTTAACTTCGATTTCGTAGCCGCACCGCCACTCGAAGGGACCCCCTCGTGCCCAGCATCGATCTCACCGGCAAGGTCGCCGTCGTCACGGGCAGTGGCCGTGGCCTCGGCCTGGCCTACGCACAGGCCCTCGCCGCCGCCGGCGCCTCCGTCGTCGTCAACGACATCGACGAGGCCGTGGCGGAGGCGGCCGTGAAGTCCCTCACCGAGGCGGGCGGCAAGGCCGTCGCCGAGGTGGTCCCGGTCGGGACGACCGAGGCCGCGGACCGGCTGGTGGGCCGCGCGGTGGAGGAGTTCGGGCGCCTCGACATCCTGGTCACCAACGCGGGCATCCTGCGCGACAAGGTGCTCTGGAAGATGTCCGACGACGACTTCGACGCGGTGATCACCACCCACCTCAAGGGCACCTTCACCTGCGCCCGCGCCGCCGCGATCCGCATGCGCGAGCAGGGCGAGGGCGGCTCGCTGATCCTGGTCGGCTCCCCGGCCGGACAGCGCGGCAACTTCGGCCAGACGAACTACGCCGCCGCCAAGGCCGGCATCGCCGCCTTCGCCCGCACCTGGGCGATGGAGCTGGGCCGCGCGGGCATCACCGTCAACGCGATCGTCCCCGTGGCCGCCACCGCGATGACCGAGACCATCCCGGTCTTCGCCCCGTACGTGGAGGCCCTGCGCGAGGGCAAGCCCTTCCCGGACTTCCTGCGCAAGGGCGAGGGCTTCGGCACCCCCGAGGACTGCGCGGCCCTGGTCCCCTTCCTCGCCTCCGAGGCCGCACGCGGTGTCACCGGCCAGGCCATCGGCATCGGCGGCGACAAGGTGGCACTCTGGTCGCACCCGCAGGAGATCAAGACGGCGTACGCGAACGGCGGCTGGACCCCCGAGGCCCTCGCCGACGTCTGGCCGACCTCGCTGGGCGCCGAGCCGCAGACCGTGGGCATCCCCGCCCCGAAGATCCCGGAGGCGTGATGAGCTCCGCAACCCCCGAGACTCCCGCCATGAACGTGGACGAGCTGGTCGCGATCGACGTCCACACCCACGCGGAGGTGTCGTCGAAGAAGGGCACGTCGTCGCTGGACGACGAACTGCACGACGCCTCGTCCGCGTACTTCAAGGTCGAGGGGAAGCGGAAGCCCACCCTGGAGGAGACGGCCGCCTACTACCGGGAGCGGAGGATGGCCGCCGTGATCTTCACGGTGGACGCCGAGTCCGCGACCGGCACCGAGCCCGTCCCCAACGAGGAGGTCGCCGAGGCCGCCGCCGCCAACGCGGACGTGCTGATCCCCTTCGCCTCCATCGACCCCTTCCGCGGCAAGGCAGGCGTCAGGCAGGCCCGCCGTCTGGTCGAGGAGTACGGGGTGAAGGGCTTCAAGTTCCACCCCAGCGTCCAGGGCTTCTTCCCCAACGACCGCGCGGTGGCGTACGCCCTGTACGAGGTCATCGAGGAGACCGGCACGATCGCCCTCTTCCACACCGGCCAGACGGGCATCGGCGCGGGCGTCCCCGGCGGCGGAGGCATCCGCCTGAAGTACTCCAACCCGCTGCACGTGGACGACGTGGCCGCCGACTTCCCGCACCTCAAGATCATCCTGGCGCACCCGTCCTTCCCCTGGCAGGACGAGGCGCTGGCGGTCGCCACCCACAAGCCGGGCGTGCACATCGACCTCTCCGGCTGGTCGCCGAAGTACTTCCCGCCGCAGCTCGTGCAGTACGCGAACACCCTGCTCAGGGACAAGGTCCTCTTCGGCTCCGACTACCCCGTCCTCACCCCCGACCGCTGGCTCGCCGACTTCGAGAAGCTGTCGATCAAGGACGAGGTCAAGCCGAAGATCCTCAAGGAGAACGCCGCCCGCCTGCTCGGCCTGACGAAACCGTAGAGGACGCAGATGGACCTCCCCATGTGCAATGACGGACAGGGGCACAGACATGCGCAATGAGGGACTGGGGTCGTGGCCCGCCCGCCGGGCCCGCAAGACCCCCCAGCGCGTCGCGCTGATCCACGGCGACACCAGCCTCACCTACGGGCAGCTGTACGAGCGCACCACGCGCCTCGCCCACGCCCTGCGCGCCTCCGGCGTACGCCGCGGCGATCGCATCGCCCATCTGGGGCCCAACCACCCCTCGTATCTGGAGACTCTGTTCGCCGCGGGCACCCTCGGCGCGGTCTTCGTCCCGCTCAACACCCGCCTCGCGGGCCCCGAGATCGCCTACCAGCTGGCGGACTCCGGGGCCAAGGCGCTGGTGTACGGACCCTCGTTCACCGGGCTCGTCGCGGGACTGCCGGGCGGCACCGACGTCCGTACGTACGTCGAGACCGGCCCGGAGTACGAGGCGCTGCTCGCCGGGGCCGAGGCGGAGCCCATCGACCAGCCCGTCACCGCCGACGACACCTGCATCATCATGTACACCTCGGGGACGACGGGCCGCCCCAAGGGCGCGATGCTGACGCACGGCAACATCGTCTGGAACGCCGTCAACGTGCTCGTCGACCAGGACGTCATCACCGACGAACGCGCCCTGGTCTCCGCCCCGTTGTTCCACACGGCCGGGCTGAACATGCTCACCCTGCCCGTCCTCCTCAAGGGCGGCACCTGCGTCCTGGTGGAGGCCTTCGTCCCGGAGGCCACCTTCGATCTGATCGAACGCCACCGGATCACCTTCATGTTCGGTGTGCCGACGATGTTCGACCAGATCGCCCGGCACCCGCGCTGGGCCGACGCCGACCTGTCCTCGCTGCGGATGCTGTCCTGCGGCGGCTCCCCGGTGCCGACCCCGCTCATCGCCAGGTTCCAGGAGCGCGGCCTCACCTTCCTCCAGGGCTACGGCATGACGGAGGCGGCCCCCGGCACGCTCTTCCTCGACGCCGAGCACGCCGTGAGCAAGGCGGGCTCGGCGGGCGTCCCGCACTTCTTCAGCGACGTACGGGTCGTACGGCCCGACATGACCCCGGTCGACGTCGACGAGCCCGGCGAGGTCGTGGTCCGGGGACCGCATGTCATGCCCGGCTACTGGGGGTTGCCCGAGGAAACGGCCGCGGTCTTCGCCGACGGCTGGTTCCGCAGCGGGGACGCCGCCCGGATCGACGAGGACGGCTATGTCTTCATCGTCGACCGCATCAAGGACATGATCATCTCCGGGGGCGAGAACATCTACCCCGCCGAGATCGAGGACCAGCTCCTCGCCCACCCCGACATCGTCGAGTGCGCGGTCATCGGCATCTCCGACGACAAGTGGGGCGAGGTTCCGCGAGCCGTGGTCGTGCCCCGGGAGGGCGCCGCCCTCGACGCCGACGAGGTGCTGGCCTCGCTGGCCGGGCGGCTCGCCAAGTACAAGATCCCGAAGTCGGTGGTGATCGCGGACGAACTGCCGCGCACCGCCTCCGGAAAGCTCCTCAAGGCCCGGGTGCGCAAGCGCTACGGCGCCGACTCCTAGGGCCGTAGTCCCCAGGCCCCCCAACTCTCAGCTAAGGAACCTCATATGGGCATCACCGTCAACGGCATCGACGAGCTGAAGAAGCTTGCCGGCAGCGACCTCGGGGCCAGCGAGTGGATCGAGGTCACCCAGGAGCGCATCGACACGTTCGCCGACGCGACCGGGGACCACCAGTGGATCCACGTCGACCCCGAGAAGGCGGCCGAGGGCCCCTTCGGCGCGCCGATCGCCCACGGTTACCTCACCCTGTCGCTGTTCATCCCGCTCTTCACCGAGCTGCTGGATGTCGAGGGCGTGTCCACGAAGGTCAACTACGGCCTGAACAAGGTGCGTTTCCCCTCCCCGGTGAAGGTCGGCTCCAAGATCCGCCTGGTCGGCACACTGGCCTCCGTGGAGGACGTACCGGGCGGGGTGCAGATCACCGTCGACGGCACGATCGAGATCGAGGGCGCCCCGAAGCCGGCGGCCGTGCTGCGGAGCCTGTCCCGGTTCTACGCCTGAGAGTCGAGTCGAGCCGTGGGGCGGAACACCTTCCGGGGTGCTCCGCCCCACAGTCGTCTGCTCGGCGCGCCGCGGCGACGGTCGTCAGCAATCCGTTATGGAAGTGGCTGGAGTTGACGGGGTTACCAGCGGTCTGTTTCTGGCACAGTGTGCTCGGGCCTGTCGTCACATTCCCGTCTGCCCCGCGACGCCCGGCACGCTCCCCCGGTCTCGGCTTCGCTCGACCGGGAGGTACCCCCACGACGCCGCGGGGCCGCCCTCCGGGCGACGACGGGAAGGTGACGACAGGCCCGAGGGCGCGGGGATCGGGGGATCCAGGGGGCGCCCTCTCATCTACGTACACACACCGCCGTCTGACCCACGCGCGGCGCCGTGCTGAGCGCGGCAGCAAGTGAAAAAGGGGGGACGCCCATGTCCGCGTCCACGGAGTCCGAGCGGTTCGCCGCCTGTCTGCGCTCGCTCAAGGAGCGATCGGGCCTCAGCTACGCCGCGCTCGCCGCGAAGGCGGGAACGAGCGGGTCCAGCGTGCACCGCTACTGCCTGGGCGGTTCCATACCGCAGGACTACGGCACCGTCCACCGTCTCGCGGTGGCCTGCGGAGCCACCCCGGAGGAACTACGGACGCTGCACCGCCTGTGGGCCGTGGCGGACGCCGCGCGGGAACAGGAGGCGACGGAGGCCGAGCCGGAGGCCACGGAAGCGGGGTCCGAGGGGGCCGCGCCCCAGGGGCCGGAATCCGCGGAGTCCGAGAACACGAAGCCCGGGACCACGAAGCCCGGGACCACGAAGCCCGGGACCACGAAGCCCGTTCCCGCGCAGGCCGAGTCCACGGTCTCGGCGGCCCCGGCGGTGTCGCCCGACGCGAAGGTCGTCCGGCTGGAGCCGGTCGTCGGGCAGCCGGAGCCCCCGGACCGCCCCGGGCCCGAGGGGCATGGGCGGCGGTGGTTGCGCGTCGCCGTGGCCGCCGGGCTGGCCGTGCTGTTCCTCGGCGGGGTGGCCTGGACCCTTCCGTCGCTGCGGTCGGCCGGGGGGAGCGAGGCAGGTCCCGCCAAGGGCGCCGACGCCCGGCAGCTCAAGGACAGCCGACCGCTCTTCACGTCCGCCTGCCGCGAGGTGGTCGCCATGGGTCAGCACGACACCTGCGTACGGGAGGTGCAGCAACTGCTGCACGACAGGGGCGCGGAGATCGGCGTGGACGGCGACTTCGGACCGCAGACACTGCGCCGTGTGACCGCCTTCCAGGTGATCGCCGGGATCGAACCGCCCAACGGCGTGGTCGGCGACACCACCAAGAAGGCGCTGTACGAGTCCAAGAAGCGCATGGACACCTGGACGCCGGACCAGGCGCGGCGGCGCATCCGCGAGGTGTTCACCGAGGCACCGGACCGCGCGGTCGCCATCGCCGACTGCCAGTCCTTCCTCGACCCGCTGCACATCCTCCCCAACACCAACGGCACCCGGAACTGGGGCCTGTTCCAGATCTCCGACGCGCGGCTGCGGGAGCTGGGCGGCACGCCTCGCCAGGCGCTCGACCCGGAGTGGAACATCCGCGCGGCGAAGCGGCTGTGGAGCGAAGGGCGGGACTTCAGCGACTGGCCGCACTGCGACCGGGCGTTCAGCCCGAGCCCGTCCCCCTCGCCGTAGGAACTGAGCACGCTGATGCTCAACTCACTTCCACGAACACCGGGTTGGAGTAGAACCAGGTGTCCTCCCACGGGTCCCCGTTGCCCGGGGCGTGCGGGATCGGGCCGTGCGGGTCGATGGACGCGCCCAGATAGCCGGCCCCGTTCCGCTTGCCGTCGCTGCCCCGCAGCCGGAGGTAGAAGGACTCGTCCCCGGCCGTGATCGGGACGCGCAGGGTGTACGTGCCCCTGCGGCCGGCGACGTCCTTGGTGTGGACGACCTTGGTGGCGGGGGCCTGCCAGCCGTCCCGGTCGGCCACCGGGCCGCGCACCGCGCCCCGGATGACGTCGACATGGGCCAACTCCGGCAGTATTCCCTGGGGGTTGGCGCGGGAGGCGGTCGTCACCGTCACGTTCAGGGTGAGCCTCTCGCCCTTGCGGACCCGCAGCCGCCCGCCCAGGGTGACCCCGCGCCCGTGGTCGCGGTCGCGCCGCACCCGGACGTCTAGGCCGTCCAGCAGATGCCCGTGGTCGACCCAGACCCGGCCCGCGCGCAGCCCCGCCATCACCGAGCGGTAGCCGTGGCGGGTGACACCGACATGGGTGCGGCTGAACTGGCCGGGCCAGAAGTCGCTGCCGGGCTGCGGGGTGTCCGTGTTCACCGGGTCGGGCAGCTTGCCGGTGGTGTCGAAGTTCTGCCCGGCCGGCCAGTCACCGTTCTTCCAGGTGTCGAAGACGATCCGGTGCGCGTCCGAGTTGGTGGTGATCGAGAACAGCTTCCCCTCGGCCAGCATCGCGTCCCACAGGCCGCCCACGGTCGCCGTCGACCAGTCGAAACCGCCGTACGTGAGGAACGCCTCCGCCGGATAGCCGGGCCAGGACTGCGCCGACGGCTTGTTCTCGTACTCGCCGCGCATCGAGGTCGCGCCCCGCCGGCCGGGGATCGCCGCGCCCTGGGCGCCGGGCGCGCCCTCCATCCCGATCATGATCTCGGGGGCCGCGTCCCGCCAGTTGCGCATCTCGTGCGGGGAGTCGATTCCGAGCCGCAGGGGGTGGTTGGCGAGGACGAGGACATCGTCGACGTAACCCGAACGCCGTTGCTTCGCCAGCCACTTGATGGCGTCGACGGCGTGCGCCTCGTTGCGGGCGGTGTCCGCGCCGCCCACCGAGCCGTCCGTGTAGTTGAGGAGCTTGCCGTCGTAGGCGCGCTCGAAGCGGGTGAGGAGGTCGACCTCGTGGCGGCCGGGGGTGGTGAAGACCGTGCAGTGCTCGGCGGCCGGGATGTACCACTCCAGGCCCTGGAAGATCAGCTGCCGGGGGTTCTCGGCGCGGGCCTTCAGGATCTCCTTGTGCTCCAGCGAGGCCCCGAAGTCGGCGTGCCCGAAGTTGGAGTGCTCGGTGAACACCATCCAGTCGAGACCGTACTCGGCGCCCGCCGCGGCCAGTTGGGAGAACGTGTACTTGGCGTCGTGGCTGTAGACGGTGTGGATGTGGTGGTCGCCGACGAGGTAGGCGAGCCGGGGGTCCTCACCGCCGTAGTGACGGGAGGCGGCGGAGGCCGGTGCGGCGAGGGCGCCCGTGGCACCCATCGCGAAGGCGGCGCCGAACAGGCCCGCGCCACGGATGAGGCCGCGCCGCGACACACCCTGCGGGTCGAGATCGGCGGGGGAGACGGACGGATCGGCCCAGGCGGGCAGCTGCTGCTCGGGAGTGCCGGACAGGTCGGACATGGTCTGTGGGATTCCTTCGCGTCTGAGTGGAACAGCTCAGTGGTTCGGCCCAGTGATACGGCCCAGTGATACGGCCCAGTGGAACGGCTCAGTGGTTCATGAACGACTTGACGGGCAGCGCCCGTTCGACGACGCGGACGTCACCGAGCCGCCCGTGCAGGATCTGGTCGATCTTCCCGGCGTACTCGTAGCCGCCGAGGACCCAGGGGAGCCCGACGGAGGCCAGCCCGACGGCGGTGGCCTTCGGGTTGCGCACGACCGGGCAGCCCTGGACGTAGAGCGTGGTGTGCTTGCCGTCGTTGACGACCGCCAGGTGCCACCAGGTCTCCAACGGGGTCTCCTGGCCCCAGTTGGTGGCGATGCCCTGCCGGTTGAGCGGACGCACCGCCCACTGCGGCTCCCGGTCGTTCGACAGCGACAGCGTGGCCAGCGGCTCGTCCGGGTCGTCGGCGGTCTTGCCCGCCGCGCCGCCCGTGCCGGTCCGGCCGAGGATGCCGGCCCAGGCGTGGTTCGAGGGGTTCCAGTCGGCGGGCAGCCGGTAGAACGCCTCGATGGTGTAACCGTCCTTGAACGTCGCCGAGTTGAGCGGCGCCCCGTCGACCGTCCGCAGATACGCGCCCTTCAGCGGGGGCTTGCCGCCGTGGAACTCCAGGCTGCCGTGGCCGGGCTGGTCCGGGTGGTGGTCGGCGGACCAGGTGAGCGTGCCGCCGCCGACCGTGACCAGGCCGAGGTCGTTGCCGCGCCCCGAGCGGTCCCGGATCGTGCCGCCGACGGCCGACCCGTCCTGCTGACCGTCGAACCGCCAGTACGCGACCGTACCGGGTATCAGCATCGTCGAGACCGGCCGCGCGGCCCGCGCGGGCACCGGCGCGAACCCGGCGAACCGCTTCTCGAAGTCGATGTCGACCGTGAACCGGTCGGCGTCGCCCGAGAGTTCGCCCTCCTGCCGCTCCAGCTCGTTGAGGCCCTTCGCGGCCCGGCCCAGGATCCACGGGGAGACCGTCTCCACGTCGATGGTGTTCCGGTCGAGGTCGAAGCGGTAGAGGCGGATCATCGCGGCGCCGCCGAAGTACCGGTTCTGGTAGTTGGTGAGATGCAGATGGACATCGTTGTCAGCGGTGTTCCTCCGCGTCGCGCGCGCCGCCGGCCAGTAGTGCCCGTTGAGGGTCAGGAAGATCTGGTCGTGGTCCTTGATCAGCCGGTCCCACAGCGTCTGCCCGTACGACGAGAGGGAGTCGTCCCCGTCCACCAGCTCATGTGTCGTGAGGACGACCGGTGTCCTCGGGTGCCGGGCCAGGACGTCCTTCGCCCAGGCGAAACCCTTCGCGGAGAGCCGCCAGTCCAGGGCGAGCACCATCCACTGCCGGCCCGCCGCCTCGAAGAGGTGGAAGGAGTTGTAGCCGTCCGGGGAGGCGCCCCCGAAGGTCGGGCCGTCCTCGAAACGGGCGGGTCCGAAGACATCCAGGTAGGGGGTCGGGCCCCGCTGGTCGTCGGTGGACGAACGCACGTCGTGGTTGCCGGCGAGGACGCTGTGGCCGACACCCTTGCGGTCCAGGATCCGGAACGCGTCACCGATCGCCGCGCACTCCTCCTTGGCGCCGTTCTGGGTGAGGTCGCCCAGATGGGAGAGGAAGACGATGTTCTCCTCCCGCCCCTGCTCCAGCAGATAGCGCAGCGACGCCTCGACGGGCTCCCTGTCGATGCTGGGCCCGTCGAACAGGTACTGGGTGTCGGGCATGACGGCGAGCGTGAAGCGGCGGCTCATGGTGTCGGGCCTCCAGCGTGCGGGGGCCGCCTGCGCGACGGCGGGCAGCGACACGGTCGCCGCCGCGCCGAGCAGGGCCGTGGCACGGAGGAAGTTGCGTCTGCCCGAGTGGGCCTGGGCAGACTCCTGCCCCGGTTCGTGCGAGGTGCACACAGTGACTCCGTAGGGGTTCGTGGTTCAGAGCGCCCGCAGCGTCCACGACCAGCGGTGGACACCCGGGGTGACGAGATACTCGGGAGAGGTGTCGGGCCCGCACGACGCGGTCCCCAGTCCCCGGTGCGCCGCGTCGATGTGGACCACGCAGCCCGGCCGGGGCGTCAGTTCGTCGTGGTGCGCGGCGGCCGTCAGATCCTCCGCGCGGTGCCGGGTGACCGAGACCTGGCGGGGTCCGTCCAGCCGTACCGACAGCACATGGTCGTCCCCGGAGAGCGTGAAGTGCCGTACTCCGTGCCGGCCTCCGCTCTCCTGGGGGCGCAGATAAGGGGTGAACAACTGGTCCACGGGGGCCGAGTGGTGTCCGACGGGGGCTCCGGACGCCCGGTCCGGGTAGCTCTCCCAGGGGCCCTGCCCGTACCAGGCGAGGCGGTCGAGGCCGGGGCCGGTCTCGAAGACCGTGCCGACCCGGGCCACGTCCGTCAGCTCCTCCGGCAGCACGGCCGTCTCCTCGACGAGCACCCGGCCGTCCACCAGCGCCGTGAACGCCTGCTCGTGCTCGACGACCCCGGCACCCGTCGCCCACCGGGACCGGACCCGCACCGTCGACCCCTTGCGCTCCACCGCGACCGGCTCACGCACCGCGCGGTCCAGGGCCAGTTCGCGCCAGCGTTCGGCCATGCCGCCGAGGACGTCGTTGTCGGTCGGGGCCCGCCACAGGCTCAGTACGGGCGGGGAGACGAGCAGCGGGTGCAGCAGCAGCCCGGTGTCGTCCGTCTCCGGCGGCGGGATGTGCCCGAGGTCCTCCTCGGCGCCCACCACCGGCTCGCCCTCCTCGGCCGGATACCAGCGCACCTGCGGGAGACACACCTCGGTGCCGCGCGGCGCCCAGGGCTCGTCGGCGGCCGTCGTCACCCGCAGCGTCAGCCAGACCTCGCCCGCCCCGCCCGGTACTTCGGGCCGGTCGATCACGGCCGAATCGCCGGGGCTCACGTCGGGCAGCCGGGCCGGCAGCGTCCAGGCGCCGCCGTCGGCCGCCGCGAACTCCCACTCGGCGGCCAGCCACGACAGATCGCGGAAGTGCTGGCGGTTGTGCACCCGCAGCACCCGCCAGGTGCCCTCGCCCTCCACGGACAGCCGCACCGGGGCGGCGATCTCCCGGTGCTCGAACATCACCGGCTTGGGCGTGCGGTCCGGGAAGACCACCCCGTCGGCGATGAAGGCGCCGTCGTGGATCGTCTCGCCGAAGTCGCCGCCGTAGGCCCAGCGCAGGCCGGGACCGGCGACGCCGTTCTCGTACAGCCCGGCGCCCCCACGCCCGGCCGGTCGTCCGTCGTTCACGTGCTGGAGGATGCCGTGGTCCCAGAACTCCCAGATGAACCCGCCCTGAAGACCCGGTGTGGCCTCGATGGCGGCCCATGTGTCGGCGAGGGTGCCGTTGCTGTTGCCCATGGCGTGCGAGTACTCGCACTGGATCAGCGGCCGGGTCTGCTCGCCCGACAGCGCGTGCGCCACACAGTCCTCGATGGGCGCGTACATCGGGCAGGCGATGTCGGAGGCGTCGTCCGTCGCCGCCCAGTCCAGCTTCGCCGCGCCCTCGTACTGCACCGGCCGGGTCGGGTCGTGGCGCCGCAGCCAGCCCGCCGCCGCGTCGTGATTGGCGCCGTAGTCGGACTCGTTGCCCAGCGACCAGACGATCACCGACGGATGGTTCTTGTCCCGCAGGACCATCCGGGAGACCCGGTCCACGAACGCGTTCAGATAGCGCGGGTCGTCGGCGATCTCGTGCGCGTGGTCGTGCGACTCGATGTCCGCCTCGTCCACGACGTAGAAGCCCAGCTCGTCCGTGAGGTCGTAGAGGGCCGGGTCGCCCGGATAGTGGGAGGTGCGGACCGCGTTGAAGCCGAACCGCTTCAGCGTCAGCAGGTCCGCGCGCATGTCCTCGTACGACACGGTCCGCCCGGTCAGCGGATGGAAGTCGTGCCGGTTCACGCCCCGGATGTAGACGCGCTCCCCGTTGACCAGCAGGTCCCGGCCCCGGATCTGCACGTCGCGGAAGCCGATCCGGTGGTGCGAGGTGTCGGCGACCGTGCCGTCCGCTCGGTGCAGGCGGACGGTGAGGTCGTACAGCTCGGGGGTCTCGGCGTTCCAGGCCCGTACGCCGGGGACGACCGTGCCCATCCGGGCCTCGCCGAGGAAGTCGGAGACCCGGTCGTCCTCGGTGTTGAACCGGTCGAACTCCCGGTCCTGGGACAGCTCCAGACCGTCCAGGCCCGGACCGGTCAGCTGCCCGCCGACGTACCACCCGGCGGGCAGCGCGCCCGTCGCCGTCCCCGACGCCGCACGCACCCGGCAGTCCACCCGCAGCTCCCCGTCGCGGCGGGCCCGTACGGTCACGTCCGCGAGATACAGCGGATCGGTGGTGTACAGCAGCACCGGGCGGGTGATGCCGCCCAGCCACCACTGGTCCTGGTCCTCGATGTGCGAGGCGTCGGACCACTTCACCACCGTGAGCCGCACGGTGGCCCTGTGGCCGGGCCTGACCAGCCCGGACAGGTCGAACTCGGCGGCCAGATGGGAGTCCTTGGAGACACCGGCCGGCCGCCCGTCCACCTGGACGAGCAGCACGCTCTCGGCGGCGCCGACCTGCAGCACGATCCGGCGCCCGGCCCAGTCGGCGGGAATGTCGACGTCCCGCTCGTACACCCCGGTCGGGTTCGCGGGCGGGGAGCCCGGCGGGAACTCCGGCCACGGCATCCGCACATTGGTGTACTGCGGTGGATCCTCCGCCACGTCGAGCGCCCAGGAGCCGGGGAGTTCGGCCCAGGACCAGCCGGGCCCGGGTTCCCGCTCGGGCGACGGCAGCAGCTGGAACCGCCACCGGCCGTCGAGCGACACCGCCCGCTCCCGCCGGTCCACGGCGTTCATGGGCAACCGCCCCCAGGAGGTCACCTCGGGTGACTCCCAGGGGCGCAGGACGAAGAGTGCGTCGGTCATGACCATTCCGAAGTCGGGAGCGGGAAGCAGGAGGTGACCGGCCGGGGCAACACCCGACCCGCCAGACCCCACACGGGATCGACGGGAACACCGAGCCGGTCCAGGACGGTGGGGGCGATGTCGATGAGGGCGGGGGAGTCGAGGAGGGTGGTGCGGGAGGGGGCGAGATCTCCTGTCGTTCCGAGTTCGGCCAGGACCACGAAGACCTCCCGCTCGGCGCGCGTGTCGCCGCCGTGGCCGCCCGTGTCGAGGTGGCCGTGGTCCGTGGTGATCAGGATCGTCCAGTGTTCGTCGGCGCGGGCGGTGAGGGCGTGCAGGAGGCGGCCCAGGTGGGCGTCCTGGGCGAGGAGGGCCCGGTCGTAGGCGGGGCTGAGGGGGCCCGTGGCGTGGCCGGCCTCGTCGGTGGCGCCGAAGTAGACGAACAGGAGGTCCGGGTCGTCCTCGGTGAGCCGGCGCACGGCGGCGTCGGCGACGAGCCGGTCCGCACTCGCGTAGCCGTCGGACTCGCCGTCGTACCGCACGCGTTCACCGATGCCGGGCCCCAGCGCGCCGCGGTCGATCAGCTCCGGCCAGGACACCACGGCCACCGTGCGCAGACCGGGCCGCGCGGCGGCGGCGCGGCTGAGGAAGTCGGGGTGGGCGGCGTAGTCGGCGCCCACGAAGTCGTTGCCGGTCACCCCGTGCCGGTCCGGCCACACCCCGGTCAGCACGCTCGACCAGCCGGGCCCGGAATCGGTGTAGGCCATGCTGGTGGACGGCCCGCCCTCGGCCTGACCGTCCATCTCGCCGTAGGGCAGCAGACCGCTGCCGTACGCGCCCGCCGCCATCAGGCCGCGCAGCACGGGCGCCGGGGACGAGGGAGGCAGAGGGGGCGGGGCGGGGGTGCCTTCGGCCGGAGGACGGGAGCGGGTCAGCAGGTCGAAGCGCACCCCGTCCATTCCCACCACCAGCACCTTGCCGCGCCCCGGCCGCCCCGCCTCGCCGTTGTCGGTCACCGCGCACCCCTCTCCGGCAGGCCGTTCAACTGCCCTGGACCGCGCCCTCGGTGGCGCCCGCGATGAAGCCGCGCGCGAAGATCGCGAAGACGATGACCAGCGGGAGGGACGCCATCAGCACACCGGCCATGACCATGCTGTAGTCGGTGTTGTGGCCGACGTTGAGCTGGGCCAGCTCCACCTGGAGCGTGACGTGGTCGGGGTTGGTGAGCACGATGAGCGGCCAGACGTAGTCGTTCCAGGCGCCGACGAAGGCGTAGATGGCGAGGAAGGACATCGCGGGCCTGATCATCGGCAGCGCGATGTTCCAGTACTGCCGGAAGAACCCGGCGCCGTCGATACGGGCCGCGTCCAGCAGTTCGTCGGGCACCCCGTTCTCGATGTACTGGCGCAGCCAGAAGATGCCGAACGCGTTGGACAGGGCGGGCCAGACCAGCGCCTTGAGCATGCCGACCCAGCCGACCTCGGACATCAGGATGAACTGCGGCAGCACGGCCAGCTGCAGCGGCAGCATCATGAACACCAGCAGCGTGCCGAAGAGGATCTTGCGCCCGGGGAACTCGAACTTGGCGAAGGCGAAGGCCGCCAGGGAGTCCACGAACAGCACCAGGACCGTGGTGACGGACGCGATGACGATCGTGTTGAGCATCGACCCGAAGAAGTCGATGGTGTCGAGCACACCCCGGATGTTCTCCAGCAGATGGGAGCCGAAGATCAGTTTGGGCGGGCTCTTGTAGATGTCCCGGGTGGTGTTGGTCGCCATCACGATCGTCCACACGAACGGGAAGACCGAGATCAGTACGGCGATGATCAGGAAGACGTGCGCGGACAGGCCCTTGGGGCGGCGCGACCGCTTGGCGCCCGTGGTCGGCCCTGCGCCCCTGCTCGGCTTCGCGCCCGTGGTCGGCCGTGGCGTGGCGGCGGTCGTCATGACTTCCTCCCTCGTTGCACGATGCGCCAGTTGATGACGACGAGCACGATGATCAGTACGAAGAAGGCCCACACGATGGCCGCGCCGTAGCCGTAGTCGTTGTCGAGGAAGGCCGACTGGTAGAAGTACAGCAGCGTGGTCAGACCCGCCTGTCCCGGTCCGCCGAGGTTCTGGTTGGCGGCGTTGCTGGCGAAGAGCACCTGGGGTTCGCTGAAGCTCTGCAGACCGTTGATCGTGGAGACGACGACGGTGAACAGGATGATCGGCCGCATGATCGGAATGGTGATCTGGAAGAACGTGCGGATCGGACCGGCGCCGTCCATCTTGGCCGCCTCGTAGACCGACTGCGGGATGGCCTGGAGGCCGGCCAGATAGATGATCATGTTGTAGCCGGTCCACATCCAGGTCATCAGCAGCGCGATGACCACCTTGATCAGCCACGGGTTGCTCAGCCACGGCACGGGCGAGATGCCGACCGTGCCCAGGATCGCGTTGACCAGACCGAAGTCGTTGCTGAACACTGCGCCGAAGAAGATCGCGACGGCGACGATCGACGTCACGTTCGGGACGTAGAGGGCGATGCGGTAGAAGCCCTTGAAGCGGCGCACCGAGTGCAGCAGCGTGGCCAGGACCAGGGCGCCGAAGAGCGTGGGCACGGTGGACAGGACCCAGATCAGCAGGGTGTTGCGGATCGACAGCCAGAAGACCGGATCGCTCCACAGGAACTCGAACTGCTGGAGGCCCACGAACTGCTTGGTGCCCAGGCCGTCGTAGCGCTGGAAGGACAGATACAGCGAGTAGAAGACGGGGACGAACGAGAAGACCAGGAAGACCAGATAGAACGGCGAGATCGCCAGGTACTGCCGCCAGTACGACAGCACCCCGCGACGTGTGGGCCGCACGGCGCCCGCGGGCGGGGTGCGCCGCGGGCGGAAGCGGGCCGGGCCCGGCCCGCCACGGTGCTCTGGCACCGTGGCGGAGCCGGTGACCGGAGGTGACGACACCTCAGTTCACCCCCTGCCGCCTGGCGATCTGCTTGGCCTGGGAGACCGCGTCCTTCCAGGCGTCGTCGGGCTTCTTGCCCTTGGCCTCGATGCTGGTCAGCTCGGCCATGAAGGGAGCCATCACCGCGGAGTCGGCGGGCGCCTCGTAGCTGATCGGGATCGCCTCGGCGGCCGGGCCGAAGACCTCGATGATCTTCTGTCCGCCGAAGAAGGCGTCGGGGCCCGTCATGGCCGGCATCGCGTACGTCTCCGGCGAGGCGGGGAAGATCGCGGCGTCGGTGAAGCTCTTGGCGTTGTTGTCGGGGCTCAGGATCCAGTTGATGATCTTGAATGCCTCTTCGGGGTTCCGGCACTGCTTGGGCAGCGTCAGATAGGAGCCGCCCTGGTTGGCCGGCCCGCCCGGGGTCGCGGTGACCCGCCACTTGCCCTTGGTGGCCGGGGCCGCCGACTCGATGTCCAGCGCGTGCCAGGCGGCGCCGACCTCGGTGGTCAGGCTCTTGCCGACGGCCGCGTTCCAGCTCTGGTCGTTGATCTTGGCGTCGAGGCCGAGCGTGTAGGCGCGTATCGCGTGGTCCCACGCGGCGCGGATGTGGTCCTGGTCGCCGATGAAGTGGTTGTCCTTGTCGATGAACCGTGTGGTGCCCTGGCCGACCGCGATGCTGAAGACCGAGCCCATGTTGTTGATGAGGAAGGTGCCGGGCAGCGCCTTCTTCAGCTCGCTGCCGAGCGCGAAGTAGTCGTCCCAGGTCTTGGCCTCGGCGGCGACCTTCGCCGGGTCGCTGGGCAGGCCCGCCTTCTCGAACTGGTCGGCGCGGTAGAAGAGCGCGGTGGGGCCGATGTCGATCGGGAAGCCGATCTGCTTGCCGTCCTCGGTCTGGGCGAGCTTGGTCTTCCACTCCAGGTACTGCGAGGAGATCTTCTTGAAGCCCAGGTCGTTCAGGTCGAGGAAGCGGTCGGCGTTGGGCAGGAAGGAGGCGATGTCCTCGCCCTTGATGCCGGTGATGTCCGGCACGGAGGAGCCGCCGGCCGCGAGGGTGGTGGTGAGCTTCTGCTTGAAGTCGCCGCCGATGGAGGAACTGGTCAGCTTGATCTGGCTCTTGAAGTGCGTCTTGGCCTCGGCGACCACCTTGTCGCTGAGGGCGCCGCCCCAGTACCACAGGGTGAGGTTCTTGCCGTTCTTGGTGCCGCCGGAATCCGAGCCGCCGCCACAGGCGACGGTCAGTCCGGAGGCCGCCGCGGTGAACACGGCAGCCTGGAGGAAGCCTCTACGAGAAAGGTCCACGGGTCACTCCTGTTTGTTCCTGTTCGTGGTACTTCGGGGCTTTGGTGCGGAGGTGCAGGGGGTGCAGGGGGTGCAGGGGGTGCAGGGGAACGCGGGGGGTCAGTGGGGCCGCGCGGGCGGGGTGACCGGGGCGAGGCGCGCCGGTGGGCCGACGTCGGCGGGGATGCGGTCCGTGAGGAAGCCGTAGGCCTTCCTCAGGCCGGGGTCGGTCAGGGAGCGCCACCAGCGGTCGACGCCGTACCAGCCGGGCGCGGCCAGGCCGCCGCCGTGCCGGCCGACCGACAGTCCGGCGGACAGTACGGCGAACCGCAGGCGTTCCGTCAGGGGCCAGCCGCCGAGGGAGGCGGCGACGAAGCTCGCGCCGAAGACGTCGCCGGCGCCCGTCGCGTCGAGCACGTCGACGTCCAGGGCCGGGACCTCGGCGTACTCACCGGTCGTCTGGTCCACCGCGACCGCGCCCTCGCCGCCGCGGGTGACCACGGCCACCGGCACCAGCTCGCTCAGCGTGCCGAGCGCGGCGACCGCGCTGTCGGTGCGGGTGTACGCCATCGCCTCGGTCTCGTTGGGGAGGAAGGCGTGACACAGGGCGAGTTGGTCGAGCAGGTCGCGGGACCACCGCTGGGTGGGGTCCCAGCCGACGTCCGCGTAGATGCGGGTGCCGTTGGCGGCGGCCTTGGCGAGCCACTCGCGCGGCTCGGCCTCGATGTGCACGAGCGCCGTGCGCGACTCGGGCGGGTCGCCCATGAGGACGTCCTGCGAGTACGGCGGCTCCTGGCCGTGGGTGACCAGGGCACGGTCGTGGCCGTGCGCCAGGGAGACGGTGACGGGGGTGTGCCAGCCGTCCGCGGTGCGCGAGAGGGAGAGGTCGACGCCCTCCTGCCCGGCGAGGACCTCACGGCAGTACTCGCCGTAGTAGTCGTCGCCGAAGACCGTGGCCAGGGAGGTCCTGAGGCCGAAACGGGCGGCGGCGACCGCCAGGTTGGCGATGCCGCCCGGACCACAGCCCATGCCGTCGGTCCAGATCTCCTCGCCGGGGGTGGGCGGCTTTCCCAGCCCCGTCAGCACGAGGTCGTAGAAGAGCAGCCCGGTCAGCAGCACATCGGGCCGGTCGTCGTCCACGTGTGCACCTCTCGTCAGAACTCTTCAAATTCGATGCCGGGAATCGTGCGCCGATCCGAGAGATTGGTCAATACCCGAGCAGAAGTGAGCATGGAT
Source organism: Streptomyces phaeolivaceus (assembly GCF_009184865.1). Lineage (NCBI taxonomy): Bacteria > Bacillati > Actinomycetota > Actinomycetes > Kitasatosporales > Streptomycetaceae > Streptomyces > Streptomyces phaeolivaceus. The sequence continues at coordinate 8,839,114 of NZ_CP045096.1, forward strand.
TTGATTGGGGATGACGAGTACTGTTCAGCGCGTGCTGGCAGAGCGACGACACCAACTCATCCTGCGGGCCCTGAGATCAGGGGGCCCGGCGGCAGTCACCGACCTGTCCGAACAGCTCGGTGTGAGCCCCGCCACCATTCGGCGAGACCTCGTCCGGCTGGAGGAGGAGGGGCTGCTCACCCGTGTGCACGGCGGTGCCGTCGTGGACGAGGGCGATCAGCCCTTCGCCGAGGTCGCCGAGGTCCGGGTGGCCGAGAAGGACGCGATAGCGGCGAAGGCCGCCTCGATGCTCCACGACGGTCAGTCCGTGCTCCTCGACATCGGGACCACCGCCTACCGGCTGGCCCGGCAGCTGCACGGCCGCCGGCTCACCGTGATCACCAGCAATCTGGTGGTCTACGAGGAGCTGGCCGACGACGAGGGCATCGAACTGGTGCTGCTCGGCGGCATGGTCCGCCGCGAGTACCGTTCCCTCGTCGGCTTCCTCACCGAGGACAACCTGCGGCAACTCCACGCCGACTGGCTGTTCCTGGGCACGAGCGGAGTGCGGCCCGGCGGACAGGTGATGGACACGACCGTCGTCGAGGTCCCCGTCAAACGCGCGATGATCAGGGCGAGCGACAAGGTCGTCCTGCTCGCGGACTCCGCCAAGTTCCCCGGCACGGGGATGGCGAAGGTCTGCGGACCCGGGGAACTCGACGTGGTCGTGACCAACGGGTCGGTGGATCCGGGCACCCGGTCGTCCTTCGAGGACGCGGGGGTCGAAGTGGTCACCGCATGACCGCCCCCGGGAGGGGAGGGCTGACACGTGTCGGACGATCCGCACGGCCCGCACAAGCACGATCGGCAAAGGTGGTAGTTGCGTGAAGCTGACGATTCTGGGCGGCGGAGGATTCCGGGTGCCCCTCGTGTACGGGGCGCTCCTCGGGGACCGCGCCGAGGGCCGGGTCACCCATGTCGTCCTGCACGACCTGGACGCCGAGCGGCTCTCCGCCGTCACCCGCGTCCTCGCCGAGCAGGCCGCCGACGTCCCGGGCGCCCCCGAGGTGACCGCCACCACCGACCTCGACGAGGCCCTCACCGGCGCCGACTTCATCTTCTCCGCGATCCGAGTCGGCGGTCTTCAGGGCCGCGCGAACGACGAGCGGGTCGCCCTCGACGAGGGTGTCCTCGGCCAGGAGACCGTCGGCGCCGGCGGTATCGCCTACGGCCTGCGCACGGTCCCGGTCGCCGTGGACATCGCCCGGCGCGTGGCCCGGCTCGCCCCCGACGCCTGGGTCATCAACTTCACCAACCCGGCCGGCCTGGTCACCGAGGCCATGTCCCGCCACCTCGGCGACCGCGTCATCGGCATCTGCGACTCACCCGTCGGCCTAGGCCGCCGCATCGCCCGCGTCCTCGGGGCCGCCAACCCGGCCGAGGCCTGGATCGACTACGTCGGCCTCAACCACCTCGGCTGGGTACGCGGTCTGCACATCGCCGGCCGCGACGAACTCCCGCGCCTGCTCGCCGACCGCGACCTCCTCGGCTCCTTCGAGGAGGGCAAGCTCTTCGGCGTCGACTGGCTCCGGTCCCTCGGCGCGATCCCCAACGAGTATCTGCACTACTACTACTTCAACCGCGAGGCCGTCCGCGCCTACCAGGCGGTCGAGAAGACCCGAGGCGCCTTCCTCAAGGACCAGCAGGCCCAGTTCTACGAGGAGATGCGCCGCCCGGACGCCCACGCCCTCAAGGCCTGGGACCGCACCCGCGCCGAGCGCGAGGCCACCTACATGGCGGAGAACCGGGAGACGGCCGGCGCCGGCGAACGCGACGCCGACGACCTGTCCGGCGGCTACGAGAAGGTCGCCCTCGCCCTGATGCGGGCCATCGCCCGCGACGAGCGCACCACCCTCATCCTCAACGTCCGCAACAAGGGCACCCTCGCCGCCCTCGACACCGAGGCGGTCATCGAGGTGCCCTGCCTGGTCGACGCCAACGGCGCCCACCCGGTCTCCGTCGCCCCCCTGCCCGACCACGCCACCGGCCTGGTCTGCGCGGTCAAGGCCGTCGAACGCGAAGTCCTGTCCGCCGCCGAGGCGGGCTCCCGTACCACCGCGGTGAAGGCCTTCGCCCTGCACCCGCTGGTCGACTCGGTCAATGTGGCGCGCAGGCTGGTGGAGGGGTACACCGAGGTCCACCCTGGCCTGGCGTACCTTAAGTAGGCCCCCCGTCGGAAAGCGCTTTCCCCCGCTCGCTCCCTCTCTGGAGACCCGTCATGCACGACGAACGCCGCCGCATCGAGGAACGCGTCGAGCGCGTCCACACCCAGCGCGTCAAGCCCGCCGTCTACGCCGCCTCCGTGCCCTTCGAGGTGGAGGCCTGGCAGGCGCCGGGCGAGCCCGTCCCCTTCGAGGAGGCCGCGGGCGCCTCGTACACCCCGTTCGCGATGGACACCCCCTGGGGCCCGCCGTGGGGCACCACCTGGTTCCGGATGCGCGGACAGGTCCCCGCCGAGTGGGCGGGCCGCCGCGTCGAGGCCGTCATCGACCTCGGCTTCGTCGGCGACTGGCCCGGCAACCAGGCCGAGGCCCTGGTCCACCTCGCCGACGGCACCCCGCTGAAGGCGGTCAACCCGCTCAACCAGTACGTGCCGATCGGCAACCCCGTACGCGGCGGCGAGACCATCGACTACCTCGTCGAGGCGGCCTCCAACCCGGACATCCTCGCCGACAACTTCTCGAAGATCACCCCGCTCGGCGACATCCTGACCGCCGGTGACAAGCCCCTCTACACCTTCCAGCGCGCCGACATCGCCGTCCTCGACGAGGAGGTCTGGCATCTCGACCTGGACCTCCAGGTGCTGCGCGAGCTGATGGTCCACCTCGCCGAGCACGAGCCCCGCCGCCACGAGATCCTGCACGCCCTGGACCGGGCCATGGACGCCGTCGACCTCGACGACGTCTCCGGCAGCGCCACGGCCGTCCGCGAGATCCTCGCCCCCGTCCTCGCCAAGCCCGCCCACGCGAGCGCCCACACCATCTCCGGCGTCGGCCACGCCCACATCGACTCCGCCTGGCTCTGGCCCATCCGCGAGACCAAGCGCAAGACGTCCCGCACCTTCTCCAACGTCACCGCGCTGGCCGACGAGTACGAGGACTTCATCTTCGCCTGCTCCCAGGCCGTGCAGTACGAGTGGGTGCGCGACAACTACCCGCAGGTGTGGGAGCGGATCAAGAAGGCCGTCGACAAGGGCCAGTGGGTCCCGGTCGGCGGCATGTGGGTCGAGTCCGACGGCAATCTGCCCGGCGGCGAGGCCATCGCCCGCCAGCTCGTCCACGGCAAGCGGTTCTTCATCGAGCACTTCGGCATCGAGACCAAGGGCGTCTGGCTGCCGGACTCCTTCGGCTACAACGCCTCCTACCCGCAGCTCGCCAAGCTCGCCGGCAACGACTGGTTCCTCACCCAGAAGATCTCCTGGAACCAGACCAACAGGTTCCCCCACCACACGTTCTGGTGGGAGGGCATCGACGGCACCCGTATCTTCACCCACTTCCCGCCGGTCGACACCTACAACGCCCGCTTCAGCGGCGAGGAGATGGACCGCGCCGTCCGCAACTACCAGGAGAAGGGCGCCGGTACACGCTCCCTGGCCCCCTTCGGCTGGGGCGACGGCGGTGGCGGCCCCACCCGCGAGATCATGGAACGCGCCCGCCGCCTCGCGGACCTGGAGGGCTCCCCGAAGGTCGTCGTCGAACACCCCGACGAGTTCTTCGCCAAGGCCCGCGCCGAGTACGAGGACGCCCCCGTCTGGAACGGCGAGCTGTACCTCGAACTCCACCGCGCCACCTACACCTCCCAGGCCCGCACCAAGCAGGGCAACCGCCGCAGCGAGCACAAGCTGCGCGAGGCGGAGCTGTGGGCGACCACCGCCGCGCTCCACGCGCCGGAGTACACCTACCCCCACGAGAAGCTCGACCGCCTCTGGAAGACGGTCCTCCTCCACCAGTTCCACGACATCCTGCCGGGCTCCTCGATCGCCTGGGTCCACCGCGAGGCGGAGGCCGAGTACGCGCGGGTGGCGAAGGAACTGGAGGAGCTGACGACGGAGGCGGTGGCGGCCCTGGGCGGCGGCGACGCGCGCGTCTTCAACACCAGCCCGCGCGACCGCGCCGAAGTGGTCCGTACGTCCGAGGGCGCGCCGGCCTACGTCACGGTCCCCGCGAACGGCAGCGCGCCCCTGACCCCCGCCGAAACCCCGCACCCCGTCACCGTCACCGGCCGCGTCCTCGACAACGGCCTGGTCCGCGTCGAACTCGCCGAGGACGGAACCCTCGCCTCGGTCCGCGACCTCGTCGCCGACCGCGAGGTGCTCGGCGACAAGGGCAACCTGCTCCGCCTGCACACCGACCTCCCGAACTACTGGGACGCCTGGGACGTCGACAAGCACTACAGGAACCGCTACACGGACCTGCTGGACGCCGACTCGATCACCGTCGTCGAGGAGGACCCCCTCCTCGGCGCGATCCGCGTGGAGCGCTCGTTCGGCAAGGGCTCCCGCATCACGCAGACGATCACCCTGCGCGCAGGCAGCCCCCGGATCGACTTCGAGACGGACATCGACTGGCACGAGGCCGAGAAGTTCCTCAAGGCCGGCTTCCCGATCGACGTCCGCGCCGCCCACTCCTCCGCCGAGATCCAGTTCGGCCACATCCAGCGCCCCACCCACACCAACACCAGCTGGGAAGCGGCCCGCTTCGAGGTCTCCGGCCACCGCTGGGTGCACGTCGGCGAGCCCGGCTACGGCGTCGCGGTGATCAACGACTCGACGTACGGCCACGACGTCTCCCGCACGGTTCGCGAGGACGGCGGTACGACCACCACGGTCCGCCTCAGCCTGGTCCGCGCCCCGCGCATCCCGGACCCCGAGGCCGACCAGGGCAAGCACCGCATCACCTACTCGCTCCTCCCCGGCGCGACCATCGAGGACGCGGTCGCCGAGGGCTACGCCCTCAACCTGCCGCTGCGCGTCGCGGACGCGGCGGGCGCCCCCGAGCCGGTCGTCTCCGTTGACGGCGAGGGCGTGACCGTCGAGGCGGTCAAGCTCGCCGACGACGCCTCCGGCGATGTCGTGGTCAGGATCTACGAGTCGAGCGGCGGCCGGGCCCGCGGCGTCCTGCGCACCGGCTTCCCGCTCGCCGGCGCCCGGATCACCGACCTGCTGGAGCGCCCGCTGTCGGAGACGGCCACGGACGGGAACGGCGTCCCGGTGACGCTGCGCCCCTTCGAGGTGCAGACGCTGCGGCTGGCGGTGGGGGAGCGGTGACCGGGGTTCCCATCAGAAATTGAGGGAGCGTAAAACAGCTGGTCGCGGCGGGTGTGTCGCCCGCCGCGACCACTGCCCTTCCCCTCCCCGACACCTGGAATTCGCCCGCTACCCCTGTGATACGGGGCAACGCGACAGTGCGAAGAAAAGTTGTGAGGTGTCATCGTGCGAGATCCGCGCAAGTCCGCGATCGGCAAGGGGCTCAGGCGCCGGGGCAGGCTGATCGCCGAGGCGGTGAGCCCGCCGCGCAAGCAGCTCGACGCCGTGCCCGCGCCCCGCACCGACACCGCGCCCGTGGAACCGCCGTACGTGGCACCGCGCGCGTCCCGGCTGGTGGACGCGCCGGTGTTCGTGCTCTCCTCGGTGCGTTCCGGCTCGACGCTGCTGCGGGTGATCCTCAACAGCCACAGCCAGATCCGGGCCCCGCACGAGATGCACCTGCGGACCGTGCACGTGCATCTCTCCCGGGACTTCACCGGGGACGCGATGAAGGCGCTCGAACTCGACAAGTGCGAGCTGGAGCACATCCTGTGGGACCGGATCCTCCACCATGAGCTGACCCGTAGCGGCAAGCGGGTCATCGTCGACAAGACGCCGCCCAACACGCTCATCTGGCCTCGGCTGCACCGATGTTGGCCGAACGCGCGGTACATCCTGCTGTTGCGTCACCCCGGTGCGGTCGCGCAGTCCCTCACGAGCCGTCGCACCGACCCGGACCATGAGGCGATCCGGGCCGAAGTCCTCTCCTACAGCGAGAAGTTGGAGGAGGCGCGGCAGAATCTTCCCGTCCATGTGATCCGCTACGAGGAGCTGACCGCCGAGCCGGAGAAGGTCACGCGGGGTATCTGTGACCACCTCGGGCTTGCCTGGGAGCCCGGGATGCTCGACTACGGCACCAAGGATCACGGGACGTTCCGTCCCCAGCTCGGCGACTGGTCCACCACCATCAAGTCCGGCCGAATCCAACCGGCCCGCGCGGCGGACCCCACCGCCGAACTCCCGCCCCGCCTCCACGAGCTGGCCGAAGCCTGGGGCTATCCCACCTGACTTTTCCTCGCCCCCGCCGCCCCTACCCGTCCCATCCCCAGGGGCGCTGCCCCTTCGACCCCGAGGGTGCGTGGTCGGGTGCGGGTGGGTGGGGCTTCTCGCGCAGTTCCCCGCGCCCCTGAAAGGGCGCGGGGAACTGCGCGAACGGGGTCCGGGGCGGAGCCCCGAAGGCTTTGACGGGGGTCGAAGGGGCGCGCAGCCCCTGGGGATGGGACGGGTAGGGGCGGCGGGGGCGAGGAAAGGCTGGGTGGGTCAGACCGCGAGGGGCCGGTCGGCGGCAGGCTTGCACACCGTGCCGGGCGCGACAGCCAGCGCTCGCGCCTCCACCGGCCCCGCGGCAACCGGCTCCACCGGAACCGCCACCTCGGCCACCTGCTGAGGCAACGTCACCCCCCGCACCGGCCGAGTCCCCGACACCACGGTGTAGTCCTCCCCCAGCCGCGTCGGCACCACGTCCCCGGTCTCCTCCCCGAGCGCCAACCGCACAGCGGCCCAGGGCGCGTTGACCCCGCACAGCGCCAGCTGGTGCAGCCCACCCGCCGGCCGCGTGTTGACATCCATGAGCACCGGCTCGTCGCCGTACATCCGGAACTGGATGTTCGTCAGATAGTGCAGCCCGAACCGCTGCGCGATCAGCCGCGCCGGCTCGATCCACGCCGGGTTCAGCGTGAAGCCCCGCCGCCGCCCGTTCTTGGTGCGGCCCACGGCCATCCGGACCCGCCCGTCGGGACCGGTGAGGCAGTCGACGGACACCTCCGGCTGCTCCAGCCGGGGCATCACCATCCAGTCGACGGGCTCCTCGGCCGCCCGCACCGCCTCCACGACCATGTCGAGCTGCACATACGGGCTCGGGAATCCGCTGAGGTGCGAGAGCGAGAAGGGGGCGCGCGTGACGACACGGAAGCCCACACCACCCGCCCCGGAGGCAGGCTTGAAGCACGCCTTGTGCCCGGCGTCCTCCAACTCCTCGACGGCGGCGATCAGTTCGTCGGCGTTGGTGACCCGGAACCACGGCGGCACCGGAACCCCGTACTCCTGGACCGCCTCGTACGCGGTCACCTTGTCCTCGAAGACCTCGATGCCCGCGACGGGCGGCGCCAGCAGCGCCGTACCCACCGCCGCGAACTCCTCGCGGTGCGCGGCCAGCGCGGCCTGGTGCAGCCGGGGCACGAACACGTCGATGGAGCGCTTGGCGCACTGGTCGAGCGCGTACTCGACGTACGCGGCGGGGGAGAGGCCCTCGGGCTCCAGGTCGGCGGTGTCGGCGGCGGCCAGTACGGGGGAGTCGGCGTCACCGTGCGTGGCATGGATGTCCACCGGACGAGCGTGCGGATTATGCCGCAGCTGATCCATGAAGAAGACGTTCTCCGCGTACGTGCGGTTGAGCCAGACGCGTACGCGAGAGACCATGCAGGCCGCCTTTCAAGGGTTCGCGGGCACAGCGGAGCAGGCCGTGCCCGGCCAGGGGGGATGGAGGTACACCGAACCGCCGTACGCGAAAGAGAGGCGTGGCGGTGGTGTAGGACGGATCATACGGCCACTGAGGCCCATGTTTCTGTCACGCGCGTGTTAATCCTTGCGCGGCGGGGTCACCGGGGGGCTCACCGGGGCACGGGTGCGACGGTCCGGCAGGTCGGTCTTGTCCACCGGCGTGCCCGTGTGTTCTCGTGTTGATGTTCGGCGTTCAGAAGGGAGTGCGGGTGGAGTCGAGGGCAGGCCGGCACGGAAATCTGCTGGCCATCAGTGATCTGCACATCGGCTATCCCGAGAACCGCGCCCTCGTCGAACGGATGCGACCGGAGACCGACGACGACTGGCTCCTGGTGGCCGGCGACGTCTCCGAGACGGTCGCCGACATCCGCTGGGCCCTGGAGACTCTCGCGAACCGCTTCGCCAAGGTCGTCTGGGCGCCGGGCAACCACGAACTGTGGACCCACCCCAGCGAGACCGTCCCGTACAAGGGCGTCGAGCGCTACGAACACCTCGTCTCCGTCTGCCGCGAACTGGATGTCGTCACCCCCGAGGACCCGTACCCCCTCTGGGAGGGTCCCGGCGGCCCGGCGGTGATCGCTCCGCTTTTCCTGCTGTACGACTACTCGTTCCTGCCCAAGGGCTGCGCCACGAAGGAAGAGGGCCTGGAGTACGCGCACGGCACCGGTGTGGTCTGCACCGACGAGCACGTGCTGTACCCCGACCCGTATCCGAGCCGCGACGACTGGTGCCGCGCCCGGGTCGCCGAGACCGAGCGCAGGCTCGCCGAACTGCCGCCCGATCTGCCCACGGTGCTGGTCAACCACTACCCCCTGGACCGGCACCCGACGGACGTCCTGCGCTACCCCGAGTTCGCCATGTGGTGCGGCACGGAACTGACGGCCGACTGGCACCGGCGCTTCCGCGTCGAGGTCATGGTCTACGGCCATCTGCACATCCCGCGGACCACCTGGCTGGACGGGGTCCGCTTCGAAGAGGTGTCCGTGGGTTACCCCCGCGAGTGGCGGCCCCGTCCGGAACCGCCGGGCAGGCTGCGCCGCATTCTGCCGATGGAGGTCCAAGCCGGTGATCGAGGAACTGCTTCCGGGAGCGGTCGTGGTCGTGGAGGCGCACGGCCCTGACACGGCCGCCGTCGAGGGGATCGAGCTGTACCCCGAGGAGGAGGCGGTCGTGGCACGGGCGGTGGCCAAGCGGCGCCGTGAGTTCACCGTCGTCCGCGCCTGCGCGCGCCGGGCGATGGAGAAGCTCGGCGTGGCGCCGCGCGCGATCGTGCCCGGTGACCGCGGCGCCCCCGGCTGGCCGGACGGACTGACCGGCAGCATGACCCACTGCGAGGGGTTCGCCGCCGCAGCGCTGGTCCGCGTCGGTGACCTCGCCTCCCTCGGCGTGGACGCCGAACCCCACGACGCCCTGCCCGAGGGCGTCCTGACGGCGATCGCCCTCCCGGCGGAGGAGATCCGACTGCGCCGTCTGACCGCCGACCACCCCTCGGTCCACTGGGACCGGCTGCTCTTCAGTGCCAAGGAGTCCGTGTACAAGGCATGGTTCCCGCTCACCGGGCGGTGGCTGGACTTCTCGGAGGCCGACATCGAGGTGACCGTCGACCCCGGCGGTCGCTCCGGCGCCCTGCGCGCCGAACTCCTCGTACCAGGACCGGTGGTGGACGGTCGTCGTATCGACGCCTTCGACGGACGCTGGACCGTCCGGCAGGGGCTGGTGGCGACGGCGGTTTCGGTTCCCTTCCCGACGGAGGACGAGGACACCAGATGAACCCGCTCGCCTATGTGGAGCTGCACAGACGGATATCGCCCGACATCGACGCGGAGATAGCGACCGCCCTGGAGAGCCTCGGGCCCTCGTCCGGCGCGGTACGGAGATCCATCACCGGGCTGCTCGGCCATCAGCGGATGAGATACCCGCTGTCCGTGCTCCCCCTGCTCGTGCACGCCGCCGAGACGGGCGCCCCCGGACCGGCCGTCCCCCTGTCGGCCGTCCATGTGCTGTGGTGGACCTCCGCCTGCTACCTCGACGACCTCGCCGACGGCCACGGCAGACACACCCCCGCCGGACTCGGCCCGGACGAGGCGCTCCTGGCGTCCTTCCTCAGCGCCCAGGCCCTGCCCATCAGGATCGTCCAGGCCCAACCGGTCCCGGACGCCGTGCGCAACGCCCTCACCGTCGAGATCGTCAACTGCTGCATCGACGCCGTGGAAGGCCAGTTGCGGGATCTGCGCGGCGACGGGCGCGACACCTCGCCCGCCGCGGCCGTCGCCACCTACCACGGAAAATCCGGTGTCCCGTTCGGGATGATCACGGCGATGGCCGGGATACTGGCCGACGCCGGAACCGAACGCGTCGCACTGTGGCGGGAGTTCGGGGAGGTGTTCGGGATTCTCTGGCAGCTCTTCAACGACCAGGAGGACCTGCTCACCGGCCGCGACGAGGATCTGCGCAACGGCACGGCCACCTATCTCCTCGCCTGCGCCCTGGAGGAGACCCCACTCCGATCACGGGGGCGGATCGTGGAACTCGCGGTCGAGGCACGCGGTTCCGGGCGCGCCCGCACGGAACTCCGCACGCTGCTCCTCACCCCCGCGGTGCTCCGTCGCTTCGAGAAGGGCCTGACGAAGTTCCGTGACGACGCGCACCAGGTGCTCGACGAACTGGGCGGCGACGAGGCCTACTTGCCGGCCCTGCGGCAGATGGTGGACCAGGCCGCCGGAATGCACCTGACCTAGCACCGAGGCCGCCGAGGCGCCGACGGTCCGCCGGGACCACGGGAACCCACGCGTCCGGCGGACCTTCGGCGAAGCGGCTCACCGCTCCGGGCACCAGCTCCGCAGCAGCCGGAAGAACTCCTCCTCGTTGCCCGCCAGTCCGGCCGCCGCCAGCGCCCGCTCCGCCTCGGCGAGCGCGGCGGGTGGCACCACGGGTGGTCGGCGGGACTCCGGCGGCCCGTCGAAGGCTGCTCGTACGGTCCCCAGCAGCCGCAGATAGGCCTGGACGGCGGCACGCTCGCGGTCGGTCAGTACGGCGGTCGGCATCGAACGGCTCTCCCCTGGTCGGATCGGCGAAACTCCGTGCCGCCCCGACGGACGGGGGGCACCCTCCCAGCTTGCCGTCCACCACTGACAATCCCGCTCTCCCGCACGCCGATGTCGCCCGGCGCTCGAGGCGCGGGGGAGGCTGCCCCCTCAGGTGGTCGCGCCCAGCACCGTCTCCCGCTCATGGTCCGTCAGGGGCGGTTCCGGGAGCGGCGGTTTGACCGGGCCCCGCAGCACCGCCAGGACCACCTCCGGCCGGACGAGGGCGCCGACGGGCTCGGTGAGGGTGACCACGCCGAGATACGCCTTGAAGACCAGGGGCCGGCCCAGCGCGGTAAGGATCAGCCGCTCCAGATAACGGCCGAAGAGCTTCCGTGCCGCGTTCGGCCGCTTGCCGATCGCCTCCGGGTAGCGGATGTCCGCGTTGGTCGCCAGCTCCCAGGCGAGCGCCACCGGCACCGCCACGGCCTTCTGCACCCGGCGCGCGAGCCCCGGCGCCGACAGACCGTGCGCGGCGACCCGGTCGCGCAGCACCACGGCGCCCTGCGCGGCGACGGACATGCCGTGGCCGTAGATCGGGTTGTACGTGGCGACCGAGTCGCCGAGCGCGACGAACCCCTCGGGCCAGCCGGACACCTTCTCGAAGTAGCGCCGCCGGTTGATCGTGCTGCGGGTGACCACCACGTCCGTCAGGGGCTCGGCACGCGCGATCAGCTCACCCACCAGCGGGTGCCTGATGTCGCGCGCGAACGTCTCGAACTCCTCGGCGAGGGCGGTCGGCTGGCCTCCCCGGGTGCCCGACAGCGTCACCAGCCAGCGCCCGCCCTCGATCGGCACCAGGGTCGCGCTGCGCCCCGGCACCGGCCGCGACCCGTCCGGCTGCACATTGACCACCGGGTACTCCTCGGTGCCCGCGGGCGCCCGGAAGACCCGGGTGGCGTACACGAGCCCGGAGTCGACCTCCTCCATCGGCGCGGGCGCCACCCCGAGCGCGTCCAGCCACGCGGTGCCCCGCGAACCGCGCCCGGCGCAGTCCACCACCAGATCGGCGCCGAGCACCCGCTCCTCGCCGTCGACGGAACGCACCCGCAGCCCCGTCACCCGGGAGGCGTCGCCCGCCAGGCCGAGGATCTCGGTGCGGTCGAGGACGGTGACCCGGGGCCCGGCGAGGAGGTGGGCGCGGACGACCGACTCCAGCAGCTCACGGCTGCACGCGATCATGAACTCCATCTCGGGCCAGCGCCGCACCCAGCCCTGGGCCGACAGGGAGACCAGCCCGGTCGGCAGCGGGATCCGCCGGGCACCGGCCGCCAGCCAGGCGTCCGTGACCCCCGGCAGCAGCTCCTCCATCGCGCGCGCCCCGCCGGACCACAGCAGATGGGCGTGCCGGGCCTGGGGCACGCCCTTGCGGGGCGCGGGCCCCTCGGGCAGCGCGTCGCGTTCGACGACGGTGACCTCGGCGTGCTCGCGCAGCGCGGCGGCGGCCAGCAGACCGGCCAGGCCCGCGCCGACGACGACGGCCCGCCGGGGAGCCGTGGCCTCGGTGTCGCTCGGGCCGCTAACGGGTTCTTTCATGGAAGTCGCTCTCTGACCTGGTCGCGGCGGCCCATTCACGGGCGGCCGCTACGACGGGTGACTGACGCAGGGCGATGGACATCCGTACGAGGTCACGGGGGTTCTCGGTGGGCGTGGCGGGGGCGTCGGCCGTGGCCGAGCTGATGACCCGGCCCTCCGGATCGTCCTCCCTGGCCCGTACCGCCGCCGTCACCATCGCCGCGTCGGCCTCGGCCCGCGCCTGCACGGGCTCGGAGCCCGCCGCGACGGCCGCGTCGTACGCCTTGGCCCGTACCTCGGAGTCGAAGTACGGGTACAGACTGAGCATGCCGTCGTGGATGTCGGACTCCCGCTGTGTCATCTGGAGCCTCGCCGGGGCCCACCAGGAGATCCGCACCTCGTGGCTCGCCTGGGCCCATACGGGGCGCAACTCCCGCCACAGCGGGCCGAGTCGACGGTACATGGACCAGATGGTCCAGGAGTCGCCGAGGCGCTCCCCGGCCAGCGGCAGACAGAAGCCGACCGCGCAGACCTGGGCGCCGACGGACGACAGCACGGGGGCGACATAGGTGCTCAGATGGTCCAGGTCGCCGCCCTGCCAGCGGGTGACCACGGCGACCAGTTTGACCGCCGCGAACGGCACGTTGAGCAGGAAGCCGAACGCGATGATCAGCAGCCCGGCGCGCAGCCAGCCGCGGACCTGGAGCGCCCAGCGCCAGCACATGACGTTCATGGCGACGCCCGCGACGGTGAACCCGATCAGATAGAGCACGATCATCTCGCGCAGGAACGGGGTGTTGGCGTAGTACGTGTCGAAGTCCCGCACCCGCTCCACGGGCGCCTCGCCGAGCACGAACAGCACCACGATCGCCGCGCACACCGCGCCGTACCCGGCGATCCAGCGGCGGGAGAGCCGGCGGGTCGTCTCGGGCGGGCCGCCCCGCCAGTTGGTGATCAGCACCAGACAGGAGCCGCTGAAGGCGCTCAGCAGGAGGTAGACGACGGCCGCCGAGATGTTGGTGACACCGGTGGCGCGGTTGACCTCGGTGATCGTCGGCGGCGCGGCGAAGCAGAAGACCAGGGCGGCCAGTGTCATCAGCGCGCACACGGATCTGATCAGCGGGTCGCGCCGGTTCCGCAGCAGCGCGGGCGTCTTCGAGGCGAGCGCGATCGTCATCGCGACGCCCGGGAGGTAGTAGCTGGGCCCGTCCATGTCCGCTGCGTCTCTGCGTCTCTCGCGTCTCGGCGTTCCGGCCGCTCAGCCCTGCGGGCCGCGGTAGCCCAGCGAGGCACCGATACGGCCCGCCAGGTGGTCGCGGCGCACTGGCCCGCGCAGTGCCGAACCGGCGAGCCAGGTACGGCACTTGCTGGCCAGCAGCAGTCCGAAGCTCTCGGCGTCCTGCTCGTCCGTGAGATCGAAACGGGTACGGGCGGCGACCTTCAGCACGGTCGCCGGCAGATCGGCGTCCTCGCTCAATAAACGCGCGGCGACGGCGGCGCCGTCCACCTGCCGGCCGCAGTGCCCGGCCTGCATGTGCCACAGCTCGTGGCCGAGGATCACCAGCTGGTGGTCGGGTGCGGTGCGTTCCTCGATGACGACGAGATCCTGTTCGGCCATGTCCAGCCACAGCCCACTGGCCGTACCCGGCGGGAACGCGGCCGTACGGTAGTGGACGGGGCGGCCACGGCGTCTGCTCATGGCGTCGCACAGGGCGCCGTACAGGTCGGCGGGGTCCGCCGGTGCCGGCAGGTCGATCTCGCCGACCAACTCGCCGCACAGACGGCGCATTTCCTTTCCGATGCCCACAGATCTCCCCCGGTCAGGACTCGGGCCGCTTGACGCTCTCCAGCAGCATGTCCAGCCACTCCGCGACCTTGTCGCGGTGCTGGTCGGTGGGCAGCTGGGCCGCCCGCCAGGCGATGGAGCGCACACCGTGGTTCTGCAGCAGCCGCCGCAGCGGGTCGTCCGCGGCCTCGGCCGCCGCCCGCTCACGGTCGGCGAGCTGCTGGAGGAGCTCCTGTTCGGTCCGCATCAGGGCGCTCGCCAGCGCCTCGGGATCCTCGGCGGTGAGGAAGCCGGCGTGCACTCTGAAGAAGCGCTGGATCGCGTCGCAGTGCTCCATCGTGGGGCGCCGGTCGCCGTTGATCAGGGCACCCGCCTGCTGGCGCGACATCCCGGCGCCGTCGGCGATCTCCTGCTGGGTGTACTTCCGGCCGCCCGGCTTGAGCCGGGTGCGCCGCAGCAGGCCCAGACGCTGCAGAAAGCGGGCCTGGATGTCCGGTTCCCCGGCGGGCTGCCCGCTGAGCAGGGCCTTCACCACCGTCTCCGGCACACCCGAGGCGACCGAGAGCCGACGGACGTCGAAGACCTCCGAGTGCCGTACGCGCAGCTTGTCCGCGAGCGCGGTGACACGGGCCACGACGGCCGGCAGCAGAACCGTCGCCGCGGCGTCCGGAACCTCGAAGCCATCCGTCACCGACAGGTCTCCTACGTCTCTCTCAGGCCAATTTCGCGGTACTGCGGAATCCGTGGATCCAAGCCTGGCGCGAGACCCTGGTCCCGGCAAGTACACCGTGAACTGCGGGGAGACTAGCGGTTGTGTCGAACTCACATCCAGGTCTCGCCACAACTGTGGCGAGATTCAGCCGTCAACCGCCGCCAAATGCCACGATAGTTGACACGCCTCCGGCCGGGGCAGCAGGATCAAGGCGCCGCGAGAAGGCCGCATAGGCAAGAGGGGTGACCTCCCGATGGCATATCAGGCAGGTGGGCGGCGGTCGGTACCGCGGTCCGTCCCCGACAGTCTCGAAACCCGGGACGCGCAGGCGTATCTCCAGGACTACGCCGTGCTGCTGGATTCCGTCCTGTTCCCGTCCGTCGTCCTCGACCACCGCTGGGACGTCGTCGTCGCCAACGCCGCGTTCCGTTCGCTCTTCGGCAATGTGGGCCCGCATCCGACGGCCATGCCCGACGACAACTTCCTCCGCTTCGTGCTCTTCCACCCGGACGCCGCCACCGTCCTCGGCGACCACGAGGCCGGCTGGTGCCTGCCGATGCTGGCCCACTTCGCCGCCGCGGTGGAGCACCACCCCCAGGACCGGGGTCTGCAGTCCATCCGCCGGGACATCGCCCAGGACCCGATCATGGACGCCGCCTACCGCCACGGCCTCCCGCACTGGCTCCGCACGGTCGGCCCCGCGGCCGGCCGGCACGACGGCGCCGTCCGCCCCGTGGTCCACCCGGACCCCCGCTGGGGCGCCACCGACTGCCGGGTCGTCGGCGAGACCCCCGACACCCTCCGCGAGCTGGGCTACCACCGTATGACCCTCGTCCTGCGCGAGGTCGACCGCCCGTCCCACCCCGTACGCAGACCGCGCCGCCCCCGGCACGCCGCGATCGGCCATCTCAGCGTGGTGCCCTCCCCCGAGCGGTGAGCCGCACCCCCTCCGGCGCCGCCGGCGTTCAGGTCGCTGACGGCGCCGGAGGTCAATCCTTGTCCAGGGGAACGCCCCGCTCCTTGTCCCGGGGAACCCCCCGTTTGGCCGCCTGTATCTGCTCGTACACATGCGTCCGCAGCTCCGCGAAGCGCGGGGACACCCGGGTGTGCAACTGATCGCGCCCGGCGGGCAGATCGATCTTCAGCTGCTCCCGTACGACGGTGGGGGAGGCGGAGAGCACCAGGACCCGTTCGCCGAGGTAGACGGCCTCGTCGATGTCATGGGTGACGAAGAGGACCGTCATGCCCCGCTCCCGCCACAGGCCCCGCACCAGATCCTCCAGATCGGCGCGGGTCTGCGCGTCCACCGCCGCGAACGGCTCGTCCATCAGCAGCACCTCCGGCTCGTACGCCAGCGCGCGGGCGATGGCGACCCGCTGCTGCATCCCGCCGGACAGCTGCCACGGGTACGCGCCCGCCGCGTCGGACAGTCCGACCGAGGCGAGCGCGTCGTCCACCAGGGCGCGCCGCCGGTCCCTGCTCGACTTCTTCTGTTTCAGCGGGAGTTCGACGTTGTCGCGGACCCGCATCCAGGGGAACAGACTGCGCCCGTACTCCTGGAAGACGACGGCCATGCCCGGCGGCGGCCCGTCCACCGGCCGCCCCCCGAGCAGGACTTGGCCCGCCGTCGGCCTCAGCAGCCCGGCCACGCACTTCAGCAGGGTCGTCTTGCCGCAGCCCGACGGGCCGACCAGACAGACCAGTTCACCCGGGTCGACGGTGAAGGTGAGGTCCCGCACCGCCTCCACCCGCCGCCCGGAACCCTCGTAGACCTTCTTCAGACCCTGTACGTCCAGCATGGTCCGCCGTTCCTTGTCGAGTCTCACGACGACCGCCGGGAGGATGCGCGCAGCCCGTGGTACCAGCCGAGCACGCGCCGCTCGACCAGCCGGAAGACGACCGACAGCAGGAACCCGAGCAGCCCGAGGACGAGGATGCCGGTCCACATGTCGGGGATCGCGAAACCGCGCTGGAACTGGACGATGGTGTACCCCAGTCCGTTGCTGGACGCCGTCATCTCGCTGATGACCATGAGGATGATGCCGATGGACAGCGCCTGCCGCAGCCCCGCGAAGATCTGCGGGCTCGCCGAGCGCAGCACCACGTTCCGCAGCCGGGCCGCCCCCGTGATGCCGTACGACCGGGCCGTCTCCGACAGCACGGAGTCCACCGCGCGGACGCCCTCCACGGTGTTGAGCAGGATCGGCCAGACGCAGCCGCTCGCGATGACGGCGATCTTCATCGTGTCGCCGATGCCCGCGAAGAGCATGATGACCGGGACGAGCACCGGTGGCGGGACGGCCCGCAGGAACTCCAGGACCGGTTCGCAGACCGCGCGCACCCGCCGGTAGGAGCCGATCACCGTGCCGAGCGCCACACCGACCACGGCCGCCAGCGCGTAACCGGCGGACAGCCGCAGCAGGCTGGGCAGGACGTCGCCGCGCAGCCGCTCGGCCGTCCAGACGTCCGGGAAGGCGCCGAGGATCGTCCGCAGCGGCGGCCAGTACACATCGGTGCTGTCGTCCGACGCGAGCCACCACACGACGACCAGCAGCAGGGGGAGCGCGACCACGAACAGCGGCCGGAGCGGCAGACGGCTCACACCGCCACCTCCCCGCGCACCGACTGGTGCCAGGCCAGCGCCCGCCGCTCCACCGTGCGGGCGCCCACATTGATCAGCAGCCCCAGCAGCCCGGTGACCACCACCAGCGCGTACATCTCCGGCACCGCCTGCGAGGTCTGCGCGACCGCGATCCGCTGGCCCAACCCCGGTGCCCCGATGACCAGTTCGGCGGTCACGGCCAGGATGAGGGCCACGGCGGCGGCCAGCCGGACACCCGTCATGACGTACGGCAGGGCGGTCGGCCACAGCACGTGCCGGACCCTGGCCCAGGTGCCCAGACCGTAGGAGCGGGCGGTCTCCTCGGCGACCGGGTCGACGTCCTGGACGCCGTAGAGGGTCTGGATCAGGATCTGCCAGAACGACGCGTAGACCACCAGCAGCAGCACCGACCGCAGTTCGCTGCCGTAGAGGAGGACGGCGAGCGGGATCAGGGCGACCGAGGGGATCGGGCGCAGGAACTCGATCGTGGAGGCCGTCGCCTCGCGCAGATATGGTACGACGGCGAGGACGACCCCCGTCGCGATCCCGGCCGTCACGGCGATCAGCAGGCCCACCGCCCAGCCGGTGAGGGTGTCGCCGAGCGCCGTCCAGAACGTCTCGTCGGCGAGTTCGGCCGCGAGGGCGTCGGCGACCCCGCTGACCGGCGGGAGGTAGGCGTCCTCGACGAGGCCGAGTCGCGGCACCGCCTCCCACAGAGCGAGGAAGCCCGCGAGCCCGGCCGCCCCCAGGACGGCGTCGGAACCCCTCACGGCAGCAGCTTGTCCAGGTCGGGGGCCTTCTCGAACAGGCCGTCCTGCTGCCCGAGTTCGGCCAGCCGCTCGATGGAGGCGCGGTCCGGCTCCGCGGGCCAGCGGGGCAGGAAGACCGTCTTCAGCAGACTCTCCGGGATCTTCGTGTACGTGGTGATGATCTCCCGTACCTCGTCGGGGTGTTCATCGGCGTACGCCAGCGACTCGGCCGTGGCCTCCTGGAACTTCTTCACCAACTCCGGGTTCTTCGCGGCGTATTGCTCGGAGGTGAAGTACATGGCCACGGTCAGGTCCGGGGACACGTCCACGAAGTTCGACGCGAGGACCGTGCCGCCCTGCGACTTGATGGTGGCGAGCGCGGGCTCCACCACGCAGGCCGCGTCGACCTGGCCCTTGGCGAGCGCGGCCGGCATCTGGTCGAACGGCATCTCCACGTACTCGACCTTCGACGGGTCGCCGCCGTCCTTGCGGACCGACTCGTTGACCGAGGTGTCGCAGATGTTGCCGAGGGTGTTGACCGCGACCTTCTTGCCCCCCAGCTCCTTGGCGGACTTCAGCGCGCTGCCCTTCGGCACGGCGATCTCCGCGAAGTCGGCGCCCGGCTTCCCGGTGGAGGCGACCCCGTTGACCACGGCCTTGACCGGCACGTTCTTGGACCGGGCGACCAGCAGCGAGGTCATGTTGCTGAAGCCGAAGTCGAACTGCCCGGAGACGACACCGGGCACGATCGCCGCCCCGCCCTGCGCGAGCGTCGGCTCCAGCTTCAGCCCGCGCTCGCCGTAGAAGCCCTTCTTCTCGCCCAGGTACATCGGGGCGACGTCGATGATGGGGATCACGCCCAGCTTGAGCGTGGTGGTGCCGCCGGAGGCCGAGCCCCCGCCGTCCGACCCGGAGTCGGACGAACCGCAGGCGGTCGCGGCGGTGAACAAGGTGCCGGCCGCGAGGCCGATGAGCAGACGACGCATGACTCCCCCAGACGGGAACGCGCTTCGACGGATGTCCTCGACAGGCTGTGCGCAGACCGCACAGAAGTGCTCAGCCGGAAGGTAGAACGCCGTTGGGTGTGGGTCAATGGCCTTGCTGTGCAAGCGCGTTGACAGTTGCCGAAGTGTGCTCCTAGCGTGCGCAGAGCGCACCGGCGTACGACCAGCGTCCGAGCGGCCTTCTGGAGGCGACGATGCCCGAGCGAGACCGGTTCGGCGGAGCCCGCGCACCGCACTTCGTCCGGTCCTTCGAGCGGGGCCTCGCGGTCGTCCGCGCCTTCGACGCCGAGCACCCCGCGCTGACCCTGAGCGAGGTCGCCCGCACCTGTGAGCTGACCCGGGCCGCCGCCCGCCGCTTCCTGCTCACCCTCGTCGATCTCGGATACGTCCACACCGACGGCCGGCTGTTCCGGCCGACCCCGCGGGTGCTCGAACTCGGCTACGCCTATCTGTCGAGCTTCACCCTCCCCGACCTCGCCCTGCCGCATCTGGAGCGGCTGGTCGCGCAGGTGGGGGAGTCGTCCTCGCTGTGCGTCCTCGACGGCGACGACATCGTGTACGTGGCGAGGGTGCCCACGAGCCGCATCATGACGGCCACGATCACCGTCGGCACCCGCTTCCCCGCCCAGGTCACCTCGGTCGGCCGGGTGATCCTCGCGCAGTTGCCGGACGAGGAGATCGACGCCCGGCTCGCCCGCGCCGACCCCGAGCCGTTCACCCGGCACACCCTCACCTCCGCCGACCGGCTCAGGGCAGAGCTGCGGCGGGTCCGGCGGCAGGGGTACGCCGTCGTCGACCAGGAACTGGAGGAGGGGCTGCGCTCGGTCGCCGCCCCGGTCCGGGACCGGGGCGGCGAGGTGGTGGCCGCCGTGAACATCCCCGTCCACGCCGGCCGCACCTCGGTCGAGTCGGTACGCCGGGATCTGCTGCCCCATCTGCTGGCCACGGTCGCCCGGATCGAGGCGGACCTGTGTGTGCCGGGGACGGCGGCGGGCCGCACCCGGGCGGCGCCGCCACCGGCCGGGCCGGGGCCCCTACAGGTCGAGCACCAGCCGTGACCCCCGGCAGCGGGACACACAGATGAGCATGGTCTCGCCGGCCGCGCGCTCGTCCTCGCTGAGCACCGAGTCACGGTGGTCGGGGGTGCCCTCCAGGACATCCGTCTCACAGGTCCCGCAGGTGCCCTCGGCGCAGGAGAACAGCACCTCGACGCCGGCGGCCCGCACGGTGTCGAGCACGGACACCCCGACCGGCACGGTGACGGTCCTCCCCGTCCGCTCCAGCACGACCTCGAACTCGCTGTCCGGGCCGGTCTCCTGCTCCTTGGGCCGGAACCGCTCGACCCTGAGCGCCTTCCCCGGGCACCGCTCCTCCACCGCGTCGAGCAGGGCGCCGGGCCCGCAGCAGTAGACGAGGGCGTCCTCGGGCAGCCCGTCCAGCACGGACCCGAGGTCGAGCAACCCGCTCTCGTCCTGCGGGGCCACGGTCACCCGGTCCCCGTACGCGCCCAACTCCGCCCGGAACGCCATGGATTCGCGGCTGCGCCCGCCGTACAGCAGCGACCACTCCGCGCCCGCCGCCTCGGCCGCGGCCAGCATCGGCAGGATGGGGGTGATGCCGATGCCGCCGGCCACGAACCGGTAGCGGGGCACCGGCTCCAGCGCGAAGTTGTTGCGCGGCCCGCGCACCCGGACCTTGTCGCCCGCCGCCAACTCCGTGTGCACATACGCCGATCCGCCGCGCCCGTCGGGCTCCCGCAGGACCCCGATCCGCCACACCGAACGGTCCGCAGGGTCGCCGCACAGCGAGTACTGCCGCTCCAGCTCCGGCCCCAGCAGTACATCGATGTGCGCGCCCGGCTCCCAGGCCGGAAGTTCCTCGCCGAGCGGATGCCGGAGGGTGAGGGCGAGCACGCCGTCGGCCGCGAACTCCCGGCTGTCGACGACGAGGTCGGCCTCGTAGACGGTCGAGGTCATGAGCTGTTCCCTTGCGGCTCGTGTCCTTGAGGATCATGTCCCTGGGGGTGGGCGAGCATCCACTCCCACATCTCGATCGGGTCCTGGGCGCTGTGCTCGCGCCCGCAGTGACAGGTGCCGTGCAGGATGTCCGTACCGGGCAGCCAGTCGATGCGGTAGACCTCTCCGGTCCCTCCGGTCCGGAACGTGGGCGGTGTGCTCACTGGACCTTCTCCACCGGCTTCTCGCCCTGCTCGACCAGCCGGGCGAGGATCCGGCGGGCGGCCAGACCACCGGTGTCGATGTTGATGCTCAGCTCCTGGTAGCCGGTGCGCTCGGTGCCCAGCGTCTCCTGGAGCAGGTTCAGCGCGACGACGTCCTGCATGACGACCGTGTGGTTGTTGCCCTTGAGGAACTCGGTGACCTCGTCGCTGTCGGTCGCCCAGTCCCGGGAGACCATCCAGAAGTCGTACACCTTGCCGTCCGTGGACGGGGTGATCGCGTACGTGATCTCGGTGTGGAAACCGTTCGGGTCGCTGCCGTCCGCCTCCGGGACCACGCCCACCGGGGCGATCCGGCTGTGCAGCAGATACAGGCACGGGGCGAAGTACTCGATGTCCTGCCATCGGGTGATCCGGCCCTCGATACCGGTCGACTTCGCGTAGAACGGCGGGCACTCGGCGTCGTCCATGTGCCGGCTCACCCGCACGACCCCCGCGCCCTCGTCGACCTCGGTGGTGATCGGCGTCTCGGCGACCTCGGGGGTGCCGATGTAGCCGCCGTGCAGATAGGTCTCGTGGGAGAGGTCGAGCAGATTGTCGACGAGGAGCCCGTAGTCGGCGTCGATCGGCTCCATACCGCGCACGGTGGTCCAGCCCGGGGAGGCCAGGTGCTTCGCGCGGGGGATGCCCTGCGGGTCGGCGAGCGCCGGGTCGCCTATCCAGACCCAGATCAGCGAGTCCTGCTCCACCACCGGGTACGAGGCCACCCGCGCCGTGCGCGGTATCCGCTTCTGCCCCGGCACGTACACACAGGCGCCGGTCGTGTCGTACGTGAACCCGTGGTACCCGCACACGATCCGGTCCCCGTCCAGCCCGCTCTCCGACAGCGGGTACCGGCGGTGCACACACCGGTCGTGCAGCGCGACCGGCGTCCCCTCCGCCTCGGTCCGGTAGAAGACGAGCGGCTCTCCGAGGATCGTCCGGCCGAGCAGCTCCCGCCCCACCTCTTCGGCGTAGGCGGCGACGTACCACTGATTCCTGGCGAAGGCGGTCATGTGAGGCATGGAGATCCCGTCCCTGAGAACCCTCAGAACCCTGAGAGCGGAGCCGCGTCGCCCCGCGTGCCACCACATTCCTGACCGTGCGAGGCACCGGGCAATACCGCTTCCGCCAGACGGAAGGACCGCTTTGCCCGGCCGTGGCGCGCCCGCCCGGCGCTGTTCGCGCGGCGGACCCCGACGTGTCACATCCACGCCACGGACCCTTCCCCGGCGTTCGTTCCTCTTGGACCATTCCCTTTCGTTCCTTGCTCGCAGGTCACATCCGACGCACCACGTCAGGACAAGAGGTCATCCACCCATGCCTGAAGTCAACCGGCGGCGATTTCTTCAGGTCGCGGGCGCCACAACGGCGTTCAGCGCTCTGTCGGCCAGTATTCAGCGGGCCGCGGCGCTGCCCGCGCACCACCGTTCCGGGACGATCGAGGATGTCGAGCACATCGTCGTCCTCATGCAGGAGAACCGGTCCTTCGACCACTACTTCGGCGCGCTCAGAGGCGTACGCGGGTTCGGCGACCCGCACCCGGTGACGCTGGACAACGGCAGGAGCGTGTGGCACCAGTCGGACGGCACGAAGGACGTGCTGCCGTTCCACCCCGAGGCCGACGATCTCGGGATGCAGTTCCTGGAGGGCCTGCCGCACAGCTGGCCGGACGGGCACGCCGCCTACAACGGCGGCAAGTACGACAAGTGGGTGCCGGCCAAGGGCACCACGACGATGGCGTATCTGACCCGCGAGGACATCCCGTTCCACTACGCCCTCGCCGACACCTTCACCGTCTGCGACGCCTACCACTGCTCGTTCATCGGCTCCACCGACCCCAACCGCTACTACATGTGGACCGGGTACACGGGCAACGACGGCAAGGGCGGCGGCCCCGTCCTCGGCAACGACGAACTCGGCTACGACTGGACGACCTACCCCGAGCGCCTCGAAGCGGCCGGG
Source organism: Streptomyces phaeolivaceus (assembly GCF_009184865.1). Lineage (NCBI taxonomy): Bacteria > Bacillati > Actinomycetota > Actinomycetes > Kitasatosporales > Streptomycetaceae > Streptomyces > Streptomyces phaeolivaceus. The sequence goes on from NZ_CP045096.1 coordinate 8,862,588, forward strand.
ATCTCCTGGAAGATCTACCAGGACATCGGCGACGGCCTGGACGCCGCCGGATCCTGGGGCTGGATACAGGACGCCTACCGGGGCAACTACGGCGACAACTCGCTGCTCTACTTCAACAAGTACCGGAACGCCAAGCCCGGCGACCCCTGGTACGACAAGGCCCGCACCGGGACGAACGCCAAGGCCGGCGACGGCTACTTCGATCTGCTGAAGGCCGACGTCAAGGCCGGGAAGCTGCCGCAGGTCTCCTGGATCGCCGCGCCCGAGGCCTTCTCCGAGCACTCCAACTGGCCCTCGAACTACGGCGCCTGGTACATCTCCCAGGTCCTCGACGCGCTCACCGCCAACCCGGCGGTCTGGGCGAAGACGGCCCTGTTCATCACCTACGACGAGAACGACGGCTTCTTCGACCACCTCCTGCCGCCGCTGCCGCCGCGCGACGCGTCCCACGGCAAGTCCACGGTCGACGTCTCCCTCGACCTCTACCAGGGCGACGCCAACCGTGTCGCCGGCCCCTACGGGCTCGGCCCGCGCGTGCCGATGCTGGTCGTCTCGCCCTGGAGCAAGGGCGGTTACGTCTGCTCCGAGACCCTCGACCACACCTCGATCGCGCGGTTCATGGAACGCCGCTTCGGGGTGCGGGAGCCGAACATCTCACCGTGGCGGCGGGCCGTCTGCGGTGACCTCACCGCCGCGTTCGACTTCTCCCGCAAGGACAGCCGGCCCGCCGCGCTGCCGGACACCGACGAGTACGAGCCGCAGGACCGGGAGCGGCACCCCGACTACAGGCCGGCCGTGCCGGCGGACCCGAGCATGCCCAGGCAGGAGCGCGGCCTGCGGCCCGCCCGGCCGCTCAAGTACGCGCCCAGGGTGGACGGTTCGGCCGATCCGAAGGCCGGGACCCTCACCCTCACGTTCGCCTCCGGCGGCAAGGCCGGGGCGGCGTTCCTGGTCACCTCCGGGAACCGTACGGACGGGCCCTGGACGTACACGACCGAGGCGGGCAAGGCCGTGTCGGACACCTGGAACTCCGCGTACTCCGGCGGCTCGTACGACCTCACGGTGCACGGCCCGAACGGCTTCCTGCGGGTCTTCGAGGGCCGGGGGACGGTGCGTGGGCCCGAGGTCACCGCGCGGCACGTCGGCGACGACGTGGAGCTGACCTTCACCAACAAGGGGTCCGCCGCGGTGAGTCTGAAGGTCGCGAGCGCGTACGGGGGGCGGGCGCGCACGGTCGGGGTGCGGGCCGGGGCGAGTGTGCGCGAGGTCTTCGAGCTGCGCTCCAGCCGCCGGTGGTACGACCTGACCGCCACCGGCGACGGGGGGTTCCTCCGGAGGTTCGCCGGGCACGTGGAGAACGGGCGGGCGGGGGTGAGTGATCCGGCGTTGGGGGTGCGGTAGGGCGCGTGAGGGGGGTGCGGTGCCTGAGAGCTCGGCGGGACCTGTGATCGGGCGGCCACCGGCCGTACGTGGCTGATCGCGCAGTTCCCCGCGCCCCTGAAGGCCCGCGCCCCTGAAGGCCCGCGGCCCCAGGGGCGCGTCCGCCCCCACCTGCTCAGAGGGGGGTGAGGTGTCCGGGTGAGGGGGAGCTCGGGCGACGCGGTCGCAACGACGGTTCCGTGGGGGCGTGGTGGGGCTCCAGGGCCAGGACGGCCGCCACCGGGTGGTCCTCGTCCACCGGGGTGGGAGCCGTCACCCGGGTCAGCAGCACCACACCCCGCGCCGCCACCACCGCTCCCGCAACCGCGAGCGCCACTCCCGCCACCCCGCCCCGCAGGCCCTCCCCGAGGAGGGTGAGGCCGATCACGGCGGCGGTCAGCGGGTTCGACAGGGTCACGACCGCGAGGGGCGCGCCCAGCCCCCCTCGGTACGCCGTCTGGGAGAGCAGCAGCCCGCCCACGGCGAACGCGGCGACCAGCAGGGCCACCACGACGACCTCGACGTCGAGCAGGGAACCCGAGCGGTCGGTCGCGGCGACCGTGACGGTCTGGGTGAGCGCGGAGGCGACACCCGAGGCCATGCCGGAGGCCCCGGCGTGCCGCAGTCCGGGCTTCGCCCCGGGCCGGGAGAGCAGGCCGACCAGGGCGACGGTCACCCCGGCCACGGCGACGGCCTCCGGAAGGCTCAGCACGTCGTCCGGGGCGGGCCCCGACGCGGCGACCAGGATCGCGGCGAGCCCGGCCAGCGTCAGCGCGGTGCCCCGCCACTCCGTCGCGGTGACACGCCGCCCGGCCACCCGCGCCCCGAGCGGCACCGCCGCCACCAGGGTGAGCGCGCCGAGCGGCTGGACGACGGTGAGGGGACCGTACTTGAGCGCCACGACATGCAGCAGCGCGGCGCCCGCGTTCAGCGCGACCGAGCTCCACCAGGCGGCGCTGGCGAGCATCCGCCGCACACCGGTGTCGGTACTGCGGGCGGCCAGCCGCTCCTGGGCCACCGCGGCGGCGGCGTAGGCGACGGCGGAGACCAGGGACAGGGCGACGGCGACGAGGGTGGCGTTCATCGGCCCGCTCCCACCAAGGCGGGCTCCTCGGCCGGCACGAGGGCCTTGGAGTGCTGACCGGCGGTGGTGGCCGTCCGGTGCGGGAGCTGGATCACGGCGAGGGCGACGGCCAGCAGGGTGCCCGCCACGATCGCGTCCAGCCAGTAGTGGTTCGCGGTGCCGACGATCACGACCAGGGTCACCAGCGGATGCAGCAGCCACAGCCACCGCCGGCGCGAGCGGGTCGCGGCGATCAGCCCGATCGCGACCATCAGGGCCCAGCCGAAGTGCAGCGAGGGCATCGCCGCGAACTGGTTCGCCATGGTGTCGGTCGTCGGCGCCGCCGAGTAGACCGTCGGCCCGTACACCTGACCGGTGTCGACCAGGCCCGCGACCTCCAGCATCCGCGGCGGGGCCAGCGGGAACGCGAGGTGCAGCAGCAGGGCGGCGGCGGTGAGGGCGGCGAGGACCCGGCGCGCCCAGACGTAGTGCGCGGGGCGCCGGAGATACAGCCAGACCAGGAAGGCCGCGGTGGCCGGGAAGTGGACGGTCGCGTAGTAGACGTTCGCGAGGTGGACCAGCGTGTCGCCGTGCAGCAGCGCCGACTGCACGGACCCCTCGCCGGGCAGCCGCAGCGCCCGCTCCCAGTCCCAGACGTGCTGGGCGTTGCGGAAGGCCTCGGCGGTGTGGCCGTCGGCCAGCATCCGGCCGAACTTGTAGACGAGGAAGAGCCCTGCGACGAGCAGGAACTCACGGATGAGAGGCGGCCGTGCTATCGCGGCGGCCGGCTCTTTCACAGGCTCGGTGCGGCATTCCATCCCCCGGCCCTTTCACTGACGGCGCTGGTGGCGCTGGTTCCCTTGGCGGCACAGACGATCGATACGCGGTAGTACCGATACGAGCTAGTACCGATACGAGAGTGTACCGATACGCCACTGTACCGAAACGATGGGGTATCGATACGCCACTGTACCGATACGGTGGCGTTCCGGTACAGTGGCGTATCGACAGGCCTTTCGGCATGGGGACGACCGAAGGAGACACGAGTCATGACGTCGCAGGCAGCGGACGGGCCGGAGACGGCCGTCGCCTCGCGCCGCTCCAAACTCACGCCCGAGCGTGAGCAGGAGTTCTTCGACGCTGTGCTCGAACAGATCCGTGAGTGCGGGTACGACTCGGTCACCATGGAGGGCGTCGCCGCGACCACGCGGTGCAGCAAGTCGACGCTCTACCGGCAGTGGAGGACGAAACCGCAGTTCGTGGCGGCGGCGCTGCGCGCCCGCCGCAGTGTCCGCTTCGCGGGGATCGACACCGGCACCCTCGCCGGTGATCTGCGCGAGGTCGCCCGGCACGCGGGCGAGGGCCACGTTCTGGAGGGCCGGCTGTTCCAGGCCCTCGGCCATGCCGTCGTGCAGGACGAGGAGTTGCAGGCGGCGCTGCGGGACGCGCTGGTGGAGCCCGAGATCGAGGCGCTCAGGACGATGATCGACCGGGGGGTGGCCCGGGGCGAGGTGCCCGCCGACCATCCGGCGCTGGAGTTCATCCCGGCGCAGATCTTCGGCGTCCTGCGGGCCCGCCCGGTCCTGGAGGGCCAGGACGCGGACGAGACGTACATCATCAAGTTCATCGAGGCGGCCGTGCTACCGACGCTCGGCCTCGCGTGAGACTCAGGCCGCCGTCCGCGGGTTGGATCCGGACGACGACCTGATCGCGCCGCACCGTGGGGACGGGGGCGGCGCGACCCCGGCCGGGTGGGATTCCTCTGGAGCGGAGAGGAATCCCACCCGGCCGACTTATGTCGGTGCGGGGATGCAGGGGTGCGGGGGCGCGGGGGACGCGCGCTCGGGCGTGGGAAGGATCACACGTCCTGACCGCTGCCGCCGCCGGTGACCGACGCCTTCTTGATGCCCTTGGTGATCTCGTCGATCACTGTCTGCTTGGGCGCCTGGTCGCTCACGTCGATGCCGAAGCGGACGACGACGAGCTGCGAGGAGTCGGCGGGGGAGGGAAAGGCCAGCGACTCGACATAGCCGTCGTCGCCCTTGCCCGTGATCACCTTCCAGCGGACGTAGTAGCCCTTCTGACCGGCCACGGTCACCGCCTTGGAGGCCAGCTCCTCGTGCGAGGTGATCTTCCCGTAGCCCTCGGAGCCGTAGGCGTCCTCGGCGGCCTGGGAGATGTCCTCCTTGGCTGCGGCCTCGGCGGTGGTGGCCTTCAGCTTCAGCAGCTCGGCGGGCGACGAGTAGGCGCCGCCCCGGGTGCAGGTCTTCGTGGCGTCGGCCGGGCACTCGTACGAGGCCTCCGTCGTCACCTGCGCGCCGGCCTGGAGGGGCGAGCCCAGCCAGCCGTCCGGCACCGGGATGCTGATACCGCTGGTCGTGTCGGTGGCGTACCCCTCCTCGATCTGCGGCGGCTGCCCGGACCCGTCCGGCGCCGGGGTCTGACCGCCGGAGCCACCGGACCCGCCCGAGTCGCCGGGGCCGCCCTGGCCGCCCGAGCTGCCGCCCGGCCCGCCGTCGGTGCCGCCCGTGCCGTTCTGGCCGCCGGGGCCCTGGGACGTCGCACTGCCCCCGCCGCCCCCGTCGTCGCCGGCCAGGGCGTACACGCCCACCCCGATGCTCGCCAGCACGGCCGCCGCCACGGCCACGGCTATCCCGGTGCGCAGACCGCGCTTCGGAGGCGCGGTCGGGTACCCGGGATAGCCCGGGTACCCGGGGTGGATCCCGGGCCCCGGCGGATAGGGTGCGGCGCCCGGCGGATATGCCGGGGGCCCGAACCCCGCGGCCGAGCCCACGGGCCGGATCTGGTCCGTCCACGCGTCGCCGTCCCACCAGCGCTCGGTGGCGGGAGCGTCACTTGTCTGCCCGGGATCGGGGTACCAGCCGGGAGGAGTCACCTGCGTCATGGGGCAACCGTATGAGGCCGGAGTGAAAACCGGATGAGAGGGGACGGTTTTCGGCCCATCCACCCGTGTTTTCCGTGGCGGGTGGCGGGTGGCGGGTGCCGGGTGGTCCTGGCGGTCCCGGCGGCTCACCGTACGACCAGCCGCACCGGTGGCCGTACCGTGGACGCCGCTCCCGGCCGCCCCGAACTCCCCGGCGGCGGCCCGTCCTCCGGCCTGGCGCGCCCTCCCGGCGGGAGCGGCCCCCGGCGCCCGGGGTCACCGAGCCCAGCAGCCGGGGCGCGAGGGCGCCGACCGTGTCGTACGTGGGGAGCGCGCCGATCAGTGTCGTCGCCACCGTCATCAGCACGATCACCAGGATCAGCACCGGCCGCCGTCCGATCCGGTCGCCGAGCCGGCCGAACAGGGCGGCGCCGACCGGCCGGAAGAAGAACGCCAGCGCGAACGAGGCGTACGTCCGCACCAGTCCCTCGGCCTCGCCGCCGCCCTCCGGCGTGAAGAACCGCGCGGCGACGACCGTCGCGAAGTAGCCGTAGACACCGAACTCGTACCACTCGATCAAGTTGCCCACCGACCCCGCGACGAGTGCCCTGCGGGACCGCTCGGGCCGCTCCGGCCGGGTGGGGCGCGGGTCCTGGCCGGGGTCGGGCGCGGTCATGGTGTCTCCTGGGAGGGGTGGGGGCCGTCAACGCCGGAGAACGCGAAAACCGGCGGTGGATCACGGGGAGTTGACTGTCCATCACCTTCAACGCGGCAGGTGGGCGGCCGGATGCGTCGTCCCGGTGCCCCGTGTTGTCACCCGACACGGCAATAGGTGCCCGGACCAGCCTCCACTTCGGCAGCCGGAGGGCTACGCTCAATCACCTGTACGTCGTTCGGGCGACGCTGGGGAGGTAGCGGGATGACGGAGGGACGGCCCGATGAGGCCGCCTCGGCTTCCCTGTGGGAGCGCGACGCGGAGATCGCCGCCATCACACAGGCGATCGACGAACTCCGGGTCGACAGGGCGTCCCCGGGCGGTGTCCTGGTGTTCAGCGGCGAGGCGGGCATCGGCAAGACCGCCCTCCTCGCGGAGACCCGCCGGATCGCCGAGGAGCGCGGCTGCACGGCCTGGTACGCACGCGGCGGCGAGACCGTGGCGTCCGTTCCCTACCACGTCGTACGGCAGTTGCTGCAGCCCGCGCTGATCGGGCTGATGCCGGAGGAGGTCCGCGAGTACCTCGGCGACTGGTACGACATCGCCGGGCCCGCGCTGGGGCTGGCGGAGCCGAGCGGAGGCCCGGCCGACCCGCAGGCCGTCTGCGACGGGCTGGTCGCCGCCCTGAACCGGCTCGCCCGGCGCACCTGGCCGCTCGTGCTGCTCATCGACGACGCCCACTGGGCCGACCAGGAGACCCTGCACTGGCTGTCCGCCATCACCGACCGGCTGACGGAGATGTGCGTCCTCGTCGTCGTGGCCCGGCGGCCCAGCGACGCCACCGGTGAGGGCACCCGCCATCTCACCCGGGTCGCCGCCGCGTCCCGCCCGGTCCCCACCCTCAAACTGCTCACACCCGAGGCCACCGCGGGGCTCACCCGGGCCACGGTCGGCCGCCATGCAGACGACCCGTTCTGCCGCGAGGTGTGGGCGGTGACCGGCGGCAACGCGTACAACACCGTCGAGCTTCTCGCCAAGGTGCAGGACAGCGACCTGCAGCCGACCGAGGGGTCCGCCGCCGAACTGCGCGCCCTGAACAGAACGGCGCGCGGCCTCGGTCTCGTGGCCCGGCTGGAGTCGCTCGGCGTCGACGCCACCCGCTTCGCCTACGCGGCGGCCATCCTGCACACCGGGATCTCCGTGGAGATCGTGGCCCGGCTCGCCTCCCTGAGCCAGGAGACGGCGGCGGAGTGCGCCGAACTGCTGACCGACGCCCGGATCCTCGCCGAACCCAGCCCGGTCGACCGCCGCGCGGGGGCCGGGGACCTGGAGTTCGTGCATCCGCTGATCGCCACCGCGGTCTACAAGTCGATCCCGCCGGGCATCCGCACCGCGTTCCACGGGGTGGCCGCGACGGTCGTCAGCGAGTCCGGGCGTGGCCCGGCGGCGGCCTCACGCCATCTCGTCGAGGTGCACGCCGACGGCGACCCCGAACTGGTCGAGCAGTTGCGCGCCGCCGCGCGCGAACACCTCGCCGTGGGCGCCCCGGACGCCGCCCGCCGCTGCCTGGAACGGGCCCTCAAGGAACCCCCGCCCCAGGAGATCCGCGTCCGAGTCCTCTACGAACTCGGCTGCGCCACCCTCCTCACCTCCCCCGCCACCACCGTCGAATACCTCCGCTCTGCCCTGGCGGAGCCGGGCCTGGACAGCACGGAACGCGTGGACGCCGTCTTCCGCCTGTCACAGGTGCTGCTGCACAACGACCAGTTGGAGGAGGCGGTCCGCACGGTCGACGCGGAGGCCGCCCGGCTGGAACCGGGCCCGGCCCGGATGCGGCTCCAGGCCGCGCACTACATGTGGGCGGTCATCCACGCCGACGTGGAATTCTCGCCCACCCGCTCCCAGGAACTGTCCGCCCTCGCCACGGACTGCACGGGAAGGGACAACTCCGAGCGCGCGCTGCTCATCCTGCGCGGCTTCGACGCCGTGGTGCGCGGCGAGAACGCCGAGGAGGTCGTCCAGTTCTGCGACCGCGCCCTCGTCAACGGCCGGCTGGCCCCGGGCCTCGGCTGGACCGACAGGGAGTGGGGCATCGAACTGCCGCTGATGCTGGCCGTCGCGTACGCCTACGCGGACCGGCTCGACCGGGCGGAGAGCCTCTACACGGAGGCCCTGCGCACCTACGAGAGCGCCGGATGGACCGGCGGCCATCTTGCCCTGGCCCACGCCTATGTCGGTCACGGCCATCGCCTGCGGGGCCGTCTCAAGGAGGCGGAGAAGTCCCTGCGCACGTCGCTGGCCTTCGCCGAGCGGGTCGGCCGCAGACTGCCCATGCACTGGACGGCGACCTGCAATCTGGTCGACACACTGCTCGCGCGCGGCCATGTCGAGGAGGCCTGGGCGGTGGCCGAGGAACACGGTTTCGCGCCCCCGTACCCGTCCACCGTCGTCCTGCCCGACCCCCGTTCCATCCGGGGCCGGCTGCTGCTCGCCGTCGGCCGCACCAAGGACGGCATCAACGAACTGGAGGCCGCGGAGAAGGCGGCTGCCGCCCGGGGCCATCACAACACGATCATCGCTCCCTGGGGCGGCGACCTCGCCCGTGCGCTCGCCACCGAGGACCCGCGCCGTGCCGCCGAACTCGCCCTGAGCGTCCGCCGCCGCGCCGAACGCCTCGGCACGGACACCGCCATCGGTGAGGCCCTTCGCGTCGAGGCCCATCTCGCCACCGGCAGACAGGCCGCTGCTCTGTACGCCAAGGCGGTCACCTATCTGGAGGCGTCGCCCTCCGCCTACGAACACGCGGCGGCCCGCGTCGACCACGGCATCGCCATCCGCTCGACCGCCGAGCTCAAGCGGGGCATGGACCTGGCCGACGCCTGCGGCGCGGACGGCCTGGTCGAGCGGGCGAGGGAGGCACTCGACCGGCTCGCCTAGCTCAGCGCGGCTCCCCGTCCTCCTCCGCCAACACCCGCTGCGCCGTCGCGAACGCGGAGTTCGCCGCGGGGACTCCGCAGTAGACGGCGGACTGGAGGAGGACGGCGGCGATGTCGTCGGGGGTGAGGCCGTTGCGGCGGGCGGCTCGGATGTGCATGGCCAGTTCGTCGTAGTGGCCGTGGGCGATCAGCGCGGTCAGGGTGATCATGCTGCGCTCACGGCGGGACAGGGTCGGGTCGGTCCAGATCTCGCCCCAGGCGTAGCGGGAGATGAAGTCCTGGAAACGGGCCGTGAAAGGCACCTGCCGGGACTGGGCGCGGTCCACGTGCGTGTCGCCGAGGACCTGGCGGCGGACCTCCATCCCTCGCTTCGCGTATCCGTCGAAGTGCCCGCGCAGCGCGGCCAGTACGGCTTCCGGGCGCTCAGCGGGGGCGAGATGCGACGCCCCCGGGATCTCGGTGAGCGACGCCCCGGGCACCGCGTCCGCGATCTCCCGCAGATGCGCGGGCGGCGTCGCCGGATCCTCGCGGCCGGCCAGGAGGAGCGTGGGCGCGGAGATCCCGGACAGCTCCGCGCGGATGTCGAACGCGGCGAGCGCGTCGCAGCACGCGGCGTACGCCCCCGGATCGGCGCTCCGGTGGTCGTCCACCAGCTCCGGCACGGTGAACCCGGGGGTGAACCAACGCGAGTCGGCCGTCCCGGCGAGCCCGGCCAGCCCCTCCCGGCGCACCAGCTCCGCCCGCTCCCGCCACGGCCCCTCCCCGTTGAAGTGGGCCGAGGAGCAGATCACGGCGAGAGAGGAGATCCGCTCCGAGTGGTGCGCGGCCAGGTGCAGACCGACCGCGCCGCCCAGGGACACCCCGGCGTACCCGAACCGTTCGATGCCCAGCGCGTCCGCCAGGTCCAGCACCAGGGCGGCCAGTTCGCCGACCGTCGCCCCCGGGGCGATCAGACCGGCGGGGGAGCCGCCGTGTCCGGGCAGGTCCCAGCGCACCACCCGGTGCGTGACCGACAGCTCGGGCGCCACCTTGTCCCACAGCTTGGTGGACGTACCGAGGGAGGGGCCGAGCAGCAGCGGGGGAGCGGAAGTCGGGCCCTCCGCACGGTGGTTGAGCAGCTTCTCGGTCAACGTCGCTCCAGGGCACGGTCGGTGAGGGCTCCGGCGGAGCCGGTGTAGTGGGTGGGGTCGGTGAGGTCCGCGAGGTCGAGACCCTTCAACTCCGGTTCCTCCGCCAGCAGTTCGCCCAGCGGACGCCCTTCGGCGTAGACCCGCTTCGCGGCCCGGGTGAGCAGCTCCTTGGCGCGGGCCCGGCCCAGCACCGGGGCCAGCTCGGCGGCCAGCCGCTCGGAGACGATCAACCCGTGGGTGAGGTCCAGATGGCGGCGCATCGCGTCGGTGTCCACCCGCAGGCCCCGCGTCAGTTCCACCGCGTCCCGGGCGGCGCCCCCGACCAGCCGGAGCAGATCGCGGAGCGGCTCCCACTCCGCGTGCCACGCCCCCGCGGGGCGCTCGTCCTCGCCGGCCGACGCGCCGTACAGCGTCGCGGCCAGCTGGGGCGCCCGCCGGGCCGCCGCCGCGATCAGCGTGGACCGTACCGGGTTCGCCTTGTGCGGCATCGCCGACGAACCGCCCCCGCTGCCCTCGGCGACCTCCGCGATCTCCGTACGGGCCAGAGTGAGCACATCCGCCGCGATCTTTCCGAGGGCGCCCGCCGCGAAGGCGAGCGCTCCGGCGAGGTCCGCGATCGGGGTGCGCAGGGTGTGCCACGGCAACTCGGGCTCCCGGAGGCCGAGTTCACGGGCGTACGCGGCGCTCAGTGCCTGCGGGTCGGCCGCCCCGAACACCGTGAACGCCGCCAACGTGCCCGCCGCGCCCCCGAGTTGCGCGGGCAGCCCCGACCGTACGACCGTGAGCCGGTCCCTGGCGTCCAGGACCAGCGAGCGCCAGCCCGCCGCCTTCAGCCCGAATGTCGTGGGGACGGCGTGCTGGGTGAGGGTACGGCCCGGCATCGCGGTGTCCCGGTGCGCGGCGGCCAGCGCGGCGAGCGCGGACTCGGTGCGGCCGAGGTCGGCCAGGACCAGGTCGAGGGTGCGTGCCGAGACCAGCATCGTCGCCGTGTCCAGGATGTCCTGGCTGGTCGCGCCCCGGTGGACGTACGGCCCGTACTCCGTGCCGACCGCCTCGGTGAGGTCCGAGACCAGCGGGATCACCGGGTTGCCGCCGGCGCGGGCGCGCTCCGCGAGGGAGCGTACGTCCAGGGCGGCCGGGTCCGCCGCCGAGGTCACCGCCGGACCGGCCCCGGCGGGGACCAGCCCCAGCGCGGCCTGGGCGCGGGTCAGCGCGGCCTCGGCGTCGAGCAGCGCCCGCAGATAGGCGTGGTCGCTCGTCGCGGTCGCGGCCGGGGATCCGGTCCACCCGGGGGCGAGCAGACCGGTGTCGACGTCGGCAGAAGTCACTGGAACTCCAGGAAGACCGTTTCGCCTTCGCCCTGAAGGCGGATGTCGAAACGGTAGGCGCCCGGCCCCTGCTCCTCGGCGATCAGCGTGCCCCGGCGCGCCTCGTCCACCCGGGAGAGCAGCGGGTCGGCGGCGAGCGCGGCCTCGTCGCCCGGCAGATAGATCCGGGTGAACAGGTGCACGAGCAGACCCCGCGCGAAGACGCACACGCTGAGGTAGGGCGCGTTCCGCCCGCGTGCGCCGGGCCGCAGCGTACGCGCCGTCCAGTGCCCGTTGGCGTCGGTCTGGATGCGCCCCCAGCCGGTGAACTCCACGCCGTTGCGGCCGAGGAAACCACCGCTCGCGGGGTCGCGCCGCATCGAGCCGTCGACCCGGGAGAGGTTGCCGTCCGGGTCCGGGCCCCACAACTCCAGGAAGGCGTCCGGCAGCGGGTTGCCCTCGCCGTCGAGGATGTAGCCCTGGAGGGAGACGGTGTCGGGGTGGCCGACGGGCGCGATGTCCCCGCCGCCGGGGAAGGGCAGGGCGTGGCCGTAGAACGGGCCGACGGTGTGCGACGGGGTCGGGAGCACGGTCTCCGGACGGCTGGTGTCGATCTTCGTCATGGCAGGTCAGCGCCCTTCTTCGATCCAGGTGGCCCGCGGGCCGTCGAGCACGATGTCCCAGACGTAGCCCATCGAGAACTCCGGTACGGACAGACTGTGGTCGTAGGTCGCGACCAGCCGCTGCCGGGCCGCGTCGTCCGTCACCGACTGGATGATCGGGTCGTACGGGAACAGCGGGTCGCTCGGGAAGTACATCTGCGTCACCAGCCGCTGGGTGAACGCCGAGCCGAAGAGCGAGAAGTGGATGTGCGCCGGGCGCCAGGCGTTGAGGTGCTGCCGCCACGGGTACGGGCCGGGCTGGATCGTCGTGAAGTGGTAGTGCCCGTCGGCGTCGGTCAGGGTGCGGCCGACGCCGGTGAAGTTCGGGTCCAGCGGCGCGTCGTGCTGCTCGCGCTGGTGGGCGTAGCGGCCGGCCGAGTTGGACTGCCAGATCTCCACCAGCTGGCCGCGCAGCGGGCGCCCGTCCCGGTCGAGGAGCCGCCCGGAGACGGTGATGCGCTCACCGATCGGCTCGCCGTTGTGCTGCCGGGTCAGATCACTGTCGATCTCGGTGATGTCCCGCTCCCCGAACGCGGGCGCGGACAGCTCCACCAGCTCCGGGTCCTTGGACACGTCGATCGAGATCGGCGGCTGCTTGGGATGCCGCAGCACCGAGGACCGGTACGGCGCGTAGTCACGACGCGGCTGATGCTCCACCGGCGCCCCGTCCGCGACCCGCTTCTCATAGGCGGCGTGCTCGGCGGCGATCTCTTGGTCGATGTCGTGCTGGGTGAGGGTCATGAGGGGTTTCCTGGGGGTGTCTGACGTTCACGTCTGGGTCGGGGTCGATGTCGCGCCCCGTGAAGGGGCTCGGGGCTGTTTCAATATGCGGCTCCGCCGCGCGGGCGCGACCAGCCACCTACGGCCCGCAGTCGCGAGCGGTGCTCAACGTTCCAGTACGAGGGCGAGCCCTTGCCCCACCCCGATGCACAGCGTGGCGACGCCGACTCCCGAGCCCTTGCGCGCCAGCTGATGCGCGACCGTCCCGGCCAGCCGCGCACCCGACGCTCCCAGCGGATGCCCGAGCGCGATCGCCCCACCCTGCGGATTGAGAATCGCGGGGTCGAACTCGGGCCACTCGGCGACGCACCCGAGCACCTGCGCGGCGAACGCCTCGTTCAGTTCCAGGACGTCCAGATCACCGAACCCCCTGCCCGCCTTGGCCAGCGCACGCGTAACCGCCTCGACGGGCGCGAGCCCGAAGTACTGCGGGTCGATCGCGGCGACCCCGGTCGCCGAGACCCGCGCGAGCGGTTCGCGGCCCGTGGCCGCGAGCCCCTCCTCGTCCACCAGCAGCAGCGCGGCGGCCCCGTCGTTGAGCGGCGAGGCGTTGCCCGCGGTGACCGTGCCCCCGTCGGGGCGGAACGACGGCTTCAGCTTGGCCATGGCGGCGAGGGACGCGTCGGCCCGTACGGATTCGTCGGCGCCGAGGACGACCGGGTCGCCCTTGCGCTGCGGGATGGGGACGGGAGCGATCTCGCCGTCGAACAGACCCGCGGCCCGCGCCTCGGCCGCCTTCCGGTGGGAGGCGAGCGCGAACTCGTCCTGCTGCTCCCGGCCGATCTTGTGCTTGTCGGCGATCAGTTCGGCGGACTCGCCCAGCGGGATGGTCCACTGCGGGTCCATCCTGGGGTTGACCATGCGCCAGCCCAGCGTGGTCGAGTACAGCTCGGTGTGCCCGGCGGGGAAGGCCCGGTCGCTCTTGGGCAGGACGTACGGGGCGCGGGTCATGGACTCGACACCGCCGGCGACCGCGATCGAGGCGTCACCCAGCGCGATGGCGCGGGCGGCCTGGATGACGGCTTCGAGGCCGGAGGCACACAGCCGGTTGACCGTCACACCCGGTACGGAGGTGGGCAGCCCGGCCAGCAGCGCGGCCATGCGGCCGACGTTGCGGTTCTCCTCGCCGGCGCCGTTGGCGTTGCCGAAGTAGACGTCCTCGATCCGGGCCGGGTCCAGGTCCGGGGTACGGGCGAGCAGTTCGCGGACGGCGTGCGCGGCGAGGTCGTCGGGGCGCAGGCCCGCCAGGCCGCCGTTGTACCGGCCGATGGGCGTACGGACCGCGTCGACGATGTAGACGTCCCTCATGACTGGATCTCCTCGGGGACGCGCACCTTGGCGGCGGTCTTGGCGACGATCTCCTCGACCGTGACCCCGGGCGCGGTCTCCACCAGCACCAGGCCCTCGTCGGTCACGTCGAGCACACCGAGATCGGTGATGATCCGGTTCACACACGCCTTGCCGGTCAGCGGCAGCGCGCACTCCTGGAGGACCTTCGCCGAGCCGTCCTTGGCGGTGTGGGTCATGACCACGATGACCGTACGGGCGCCGTGGACCAGGTCCATGGCACCGCCGATCCCGGTGATCATCTTCCCCGGGACGGCCCAGTTGGCGAGGTCGCCGTCGGCGGAGACCTGCATGGCGCCGAGGACGGCGACGTCGATGTGGCCGCCGCGGATCATCGAGAACGACAGCGCCGAGTCGAAGTAGGAGGCGCCCGGCAGGACGGTGACGGTCTCCTTGCCCGCGTTGATCAGATCGGGGTCGACCTGGTCCTCGGTCGGGTAGGGGCCGGTGCCGAGGATGCCGTTCTCCGACTCCAGGACGACCTCGACGTCGTCCGGGAGGTAGTTCGGGATCAGTGTCGGCAGGCCGATGCCGAGGTTGACGTACTGGCCGTCCTGAAGCTCGCGCGCGGCGCGGGCGGCCATCTGTTCGCGGGTCCAGGCCATCAGTCGCTCACCGTCTCTCGTGCCGCGGGCGCGGAGACCGTGCGCTGCTCGATCTTCTTGTCGGCCGCCTGCTCGGGGGTGAGGGCGATGACCCGCTGCACGAAGATCCCGGGCAGATGCACCGCGTCCGGGTCGATCTCGCCGGGCTCGACCAGCTCCTCGACCTCGGCGACCGTGATCCTGCCGGCCATCGCGGCGAGCGGGTTGAAGTTGCGGGTGGACTTGTTGAAGACCAGGTTGCCGTGCCGGTCGCCCCGGGCCGCGCGGACGAGCGCGTAGTCGGTGCGGATGCCGCGCTCCAGCACGTACTCGGTGCCGTCGAACTCGCGGACCTCCTTCGGCGGCGAGGCCAGCGAGACACCGCCGTTGCCGTCGTAGCGCCAGGGGAGGCCGCCCTCGGCGACCTGGGTGCCCACGCCGGCCGGGGTGAAGAACGCCGGGATACCGGCGCCGCCGGCGCGCAGCCGCTCGGCGAGCGTGCCCTGCGGGATCATCTCGACCTCCAGCTCACCGGCGAGGTACTGTCGCGCGAACTCCTTGTTCGCTCCGATGTACGAACCGGTCACCCGGGCGATCCGGCCCGCCGCGAGGAGGACCGCGAGGCCGGACTCCATGGCACCGCAGTTGTTCGACACCACTCCGAGACCCGAGACCCCGCGCTCGTACAGCGCCTGGATCAGCACGTTCGGCACACCGCTCAGCCCGAACCCGCCGACGGCGAGTGTCGCGCCGTCCGGCACATCGGCCACTGCCTCCAGGGCTGTGGCGACCACCTTGTCCATCCGTGAGGCCCCATCTCGTCCGTGCGCCCGGTGACCAGTTAATCAGGGCACTGAGTATTTCAGTGAAGTTTCCTTCACGCTGCCACTCGGTGGCCCCTCCGTCAAGGCCCACCAGAACGGCGAGGTTATATGAGTACGTGCTTCTGGACACGGCGTGGAGAGTCGCGGATATTGTTCAGTGCACGAACGAACTGTCCGAGTCGAGGAGCGAACATGGCGGCGGTGGACCTCACCACGCACCCCGGGCATCTGGCCCGACGGCTGCAGCAGGCCCACTATCTGCTGTGGAACGTGATGGTCTCCGAGGAGATCACCTCCCCGCAGTTCGCGGTCCTCAACACGCTCGTCGCCGAGCCGGGGCTCGACCAGCGCACGGTGGGGGAGCGGGTGGGCCTCGACCGCTCCACGATGTCCGAGGTGATCAGCCGCCTCGGCCGCCGCGGACTCCTGGACAAGGTGCGCGACCCGCAGGACGGCCGGCGGTTCCTGCTGCGGCTCACGGAGGACGGGGTACGTGCGCATCGCCGGCTCACGGTCCGCACGGCCCGGATGAACCAGGTGTTCCTGGCACCGCTCTCGACGGAGGAGCAGAGCGTCTTCTTCGACCTGATCCGAAGGGTCGCGGACGCCGCGGAGGAACTCCGCACCCCGGCCGAGTCCCTGGGCGCGCGCTAGTCCTCACTGAGCGGCGGCGTACACCACCCATACCTGGCCCTCCGCGAAGTTCATCGGTGTGCCGTCGGGGGTGGTGAAGGTCGTGCCGTTCGTCGGGGTCTCCCGGCGCCAGTCCGCCTCGAAGGCCTTGCCGTCCCGCAGGACCTCCGCGCGGCCCGAGCCGACCGTCTCCGTGTACGGGGTGTTGTTGCCCAGGTAGTCGTGGAACCGGGACTCGCGGATCGTCACGTACTGGACGACGACCGTGGCCGGGGCGACGCGGACGTCGTCGGTGGTGATCGTCGGGGTGCCGTCCATGGAGACCTGCCAGCGGTCGCTGTCCTCGGACCAGGTGAAGGTGAAGCGGGCCGCCGGATAGCGGACGGTGCGGGAGTCCTCAGGGGTGCCGCCGACGGGAGCGGGGCCGTAGCGGAAGCCGGTGGTGAGGGCGTCGGCGCCGGGCGGGGAGTCGATCAGCCGGTCGGGGCGCAGATACAGATTGTG
The DNA here is from genome assembly GCF_009184865.1 of Streptomyces phaeolivaceus. NCBI lineage: Bacteria > Bacillati > Actinomycetota > Actinomycetes > Kitasatosporales > Streptomycetaceae > Streptomyces > Streptomyces phaeolivaceus. Next base: position 8,879,316 of record NZ_CP045096.1, read on the forward strand.
CGGTACGGGCTTCTCGTCGCCCCGGAAGTACGCCCTCTCGGCGTCCTCGGGGGTCTCCGCGCGCAGCGGCGCCCGGTCTATCAACGGCAGCAGCTTGCCCTGCGCGCCCGAGAAGGCGAGCGTCGGCTCGTCGAACTGGCGCAGCAGCTCCAGGTCGGACTCCCGGGCACTGCGCACCGGGCCCACCGACTCCGGGAACTTCGTCGCGTACACCGCCATCAGCCTGCTGAGGCCGCCCTCGACCTGCTCGGCGTAGACGATGTCCGCGGCGTCGATACCGGTCTGGGGGCGGGCCGCGGAGACGTTGTCGATCTTCACGGCGAGCACGGAGCCGACCGGCGGCGCGCTGACCCGGTCGTCCCGGCGCCCGTCGTCGCCCCGCCCGCGCTCGTCGTCGCCGTCCGGGCCGGTCACGGTGCAGCCCGCCAGCAGGGCGGCCACCGTGAGGGCGGCGAGCAGCGGCCCCGTCGGTGAGCGGCGCCGCGCCCGCCGTACCCGGAATCCCCTGCGTATCGTGCTCGACCCGTCCATCGTGTCTTCGATTGTGCACTTTTCCTTTCATCGATGGCTATACGGGTTCGTTTCCGACTGGTTCGTGGACGGGGTGCCGGGTACCCGTGGCGGACCCGCTGACCGAGCCGAGGGAACGGAGCGTGGGCGCGATGAAGGCAGTGACGTGGCAGGGCAAGCGCGACGTACGCGTGGAGACCGTGCCCGATCCGGTGATCCAGGAGCCGACGGACGCCGTCGTCCGGATCACCTCCACCGGACTCTGCGGTTCCGACCTGCACCTGTACGAGGTGCTCACCCCGTTCATGACGCCGGGCGACATCCTCGGCCACGAACCCATGGGCATCGTCGAGGAGGTCGGCGCCGGGGTACCGGACCTGGCGGCCGGGGACCGGGTCGTCGTGCCGTTCCAGATCGCCTGCGGCAGCTGCTGGATGTGCCTGACCGGGCTGCCCACCCAGTGCGAGACCACCCAGTGCACCGGTGAGGGCATGGGCGCCGCCCTCTTCGGCTACACCCGGCTGTACGGCGCGGTGCCGGGTGCCCAGGCCGAGTATCTGCGCGTCCCGCAGGCCCAGTTCGGCCCGATCAAGGTGCCCGAGGGGCCGCCCGACGACCGGTTCCTCTACCTCTCCGACGTACTCCCCACCGCCTGGCAGGCGGTCGAGTACGCGCATGTCCCGCCCGGCGGCAGCGTCGCCGTGCTCGGCCTCGGCCCCATCGGGGACATGGCCTGCCGGGTGGCCCTGCGACGCGGCGCCGAGCAGGTCTTCGGCGTCGACCTGGTGCCCGAGCGGCTGCGCCGGGCGCGCGAACGGGGCGTCGAGACCTTCGACCTCAGGGACTTCGACAGCGACAAGGAACTGATCGGCGCGATCCAGGACCGCACCGCCGGACGCGGACCCGACTCCGTGATCGACGCCGTCGGCACCGAGGCCCACGGCAGCGAGGCCGCCCGGCTCGTCCAGAACGCGGCCGGACATCTGCCCCGCGCGGTCGGCGCGCGCTTCGCCGAACATCTGAGTGTGGACCGGCTGGCCGCCCTCCACACCGCCATCGACCTCGTACGACGCGGCGGCACGATCTCCGTCTCCGGCGTCTACGGCGGAATGGTCGACCCGCTGCCCCTGCTCACCCTGTTCGACAAGCAGATCCGGCTGCGCATGGGCCAGGCCAACGTCCGCGCCTGGAGCGACGACATCCTCCCCCTCCTCACCGACGACGACCCCCTCGGCGTCGACTCCTTCGCCACCCACCGCGTGCCGCTCACCGAGGCCCCGCACGCCTACGAGATGTTCCAGCGGAAGCAGGACGGCGCCGTGAAGATACTGATGGAGCCCTGAGCGCGCCCCGGCGGTCCGGTCAGGTGCCGAGGACCTCCGCCAGGTCGTAGCTGACCGGCTCGTCCAGCTGCGCGTAGGTGCAGCTGTCGGCCGTACGGTCCGGGCGCCAGCGCCGGAAGCGGGCCGTGTGACGGAACCGGACCCCGTTCTCCATGTGGTCGTACGCGACCTCCGCGACCTGCTCGGGCCGCAACGGCACCCAGGAGAAGTCCTTCTTCGCCGACCACCGGCTCGGCGCCCCCGGCAACCGGGCCGTCTCGTGCGCCGCCTCGTCGGACCAGGCCGCCCAGGGATGCTCCCCGACGTCCGCCAGCCGCAGCGGCTCCAGCTCCTCCACCAGTTCCGCGCGCCGCTTCATCGGGAAGGCCGCGCACACACCGATGTGCTGGAGGGTGCCCCCGTCGTCGTACAGGCCCAGTAGCAGGGAGCCGACCACCGGCCCGCTCTTGTGGAAGCGGTACCCGGCGACCACCACATCCGCCGTCCGCTCGTGCTTGATCTTGAACATGGCCCGTTCGTCCTGCCGGTAGAGCAGCATGAGCGGCTTGGCGATCACCCCGTCCAGACCCGCCCCCTCGTACTGCTCGAACCACTGCTCGGCCAGCTCCCGGTCCGTGGTCGCCGGGGCGAGATGCACCGGGGCCGTCACCTCCGACAGGGCCAGCTCCAGGAGCGCGCGGCGGTCGGTGAGCGGCACGTCGAGCAGCGACTCGTCGCTCAGGGCGAGCACGTCGAAGGCCACGAAGGACGCCGGGGTCGTCTCGGCCAGCATCCGGACACGGGAGTCCGCGGGATGGATGCGCTCGGTGAGGGCGTCGAAGTCCAGCCGCCGCCCGTCCCGGACGATCACGATCTCGCCGTCCATCACACAGCGCCGCGGCAACCGCTCCCGCAGCGCCGCCACCAGCTCGGGAAAGTACCTGGTCAGCGTCTTCCCGGTACGGCTGCCGATTTCCACCTCGTCGCCGTCGCGGAACACGATCGCCCGGAACCCGTCCCACTTGGCCTCGTAGTGCATGTCCGGCGGGATCTTCGCCACGGACTTGGCGAGCATCGGTTTCACGGGCGGCATCACCGGAAGATCCATGCCTTCGATTCTGCGACCGCGACACCGCGGGCGCGCGCCGAGACAGGCCCGGCATGTGGCTTCTGATTCATACCGGTATGCGGTGTATGACCGTTCCGCCTACCGTGGCTCGCATGGGCGAAGCGGTGGAGCTGGAGGCGGCGGGGCGGACGGTACGGCTGTCCAGCCCCGGCAAGATCTTCTTCCCGGAGCGCGGTTTCACCAAGCTGGACCTCGCCCGGTACTACATCGCCGTCGGCCCCGGCATCCTGCGGGCCCTGCGCGACCGGCCCACCACCCTGGAGCGCTACCCGGAGGGCGTGACGGGCGAGAACTTCTTCCAGAAGCGGGCCCCCAAGAACATGCCCGACTGGATCCCCACCGCCCACATCACCTTCCCCAGCGGGCGCAGCGCCGACGAGATGTGCCCCACCGAGGTCGCCGCCGTCGTCTGGGCCGCCCAGTTCGGCACGCTCACCTTCCATCCGTGGCCGGTCCGCCGCGCCGACGTCGACCGCCCCGACGAACTCCGCATCGACCTCGACCCCCAGCCCGGCACCGACTACACCGACGCGGTCCGTGCCGCCCACGAACTGCGCGAGGTCCTGCACGAGTACGGCGGACTGCGCGGCTGGCCCAAGACCTCCGGCGGCCGTGGCCTGCACGTCTTCGTACCGATCCGCCCCGACTGGACCTTCACCCAGGTACGCCGCTCCGCCATCGCCGTCGCCCGCGAACTGGAGCGCCGGATGCCGGAACAGGTGACCACGGCCTGGTGGAAGGAGGAACGCGGCGCGAAGATCTTCGTCGACTACAACCAGACCGCCCGCGACCGCACCATCGCCTCCGCGTACTCCGTACGACCCCGCCCGCACGCACCCGTCTCCGCGCCCCTCACCTGGGACGAGGTGGGCGTCGCCGTGCCGCGCGACTTCGACCTCGCGACGATGCCGGCGCGCTTCGCGGAGCTCGGTGACGTCCACGCCGACATGGACGAGCACGCGTTCTCCCTGGAGGCGCTGTTGGAGCTGGCGGCGCGGGACGAGCACGACCACGGGCTCGGGGATCTGCCGTATCCGCCGGAGTATCCGAAGATGCCGGGGGAGCCGAAGCGGGTCCAGCCGAGCCGGGCCAAGAAGGGGTGAGTCCCTTACGGAGCCTCGGCCGCTATTCGGCGGCAGGTGTGCAGCAGCTTCTCGTCCGTGGTGACGTCGCCGCGCAACATCGGTCGCCGACTCGGTGTACGCATGCCCCATCGACGCCCAGTCGACGTCGTCGATCCCCGTGAGCACAAAGCCTCCCCGTCGCACAGCGGCGGCGTACGGCAGCCACCGATCACAGCATGCCGTACGCCACTGACAACGGGCCGGGCCCAAGCGGAGCCCGGGGTTCCCCTACAGTTCCTTGATCCGGATGTCCCGGTAGGACACGACATCCGTGGTGCCGTGCACCTGGAGGCCGAGGTAGCCGGAGGCGAACCGTCGCCCGTCCGTGCCCGGGTCGTCCGAGCGGGGAGGGGTGAAGTCCTGGCCGCCGATGTTGTCGAACTCGTTGATCAGGACGCCGTTGCGGTAGACCGAGTAGTGCTGGTCGACCACCCGGATCTCGCAGTCGTTCCAGGTGCCCTTCTGGGTGACACCCGCACCGGCGAGCCCCACCCGGTCGAAGCCGTAGACCGACCCCGTCTTGTACATGTCGCCGTCGGGCCGGTCGAGGACCTGCACCTCATGGCCGTACTTGATGGCCACCCACTCCGGCCGTGACTCCTCCGGGTGGTCGTGGACCCCGGGGAAGCGCACGAACACACCGGAGTTGGCGTTGCCGGTGCCGGGCGCGTCGTCCCGCCACTGCAGGCGCAGTGAGAAGTCGCCGTACTTCCGCTCGGGGAACCACAGCATGCCGAGCCCGGCCTTCGTCGTACCGGAGGTGATCGCGCCGTCGCCGTTCAGGCCGAACGAACCGCCGCCCACCTGTTGCCACTTGGCGAACGACTCGGCCGTGCCGTCGAGGATCGTGCGGTAGCCCTCCGTCTGGCCGGGCTTGCCGATGCCGGACTCCTCCGCCGCCTCCTTCACGGCGGTGTACTCGCGCAGATCCACGACGCCTTCCGTGAACAGCTTGTCCAGGACGGTGTCCACATGCTTCAGGAACAGCGCGTGGGAGGTCCACTCCTTCTCGTCCTCGATCAACTCGTTGATGCGGCAACGGTTGTTGGTGACCCGGTTCGGCACACCCGAGTCGACCGTCCCGACGAAGACCGTCAACCGCTCGTCGTACTCGGCGCAGTTGGGGGCCGGGACCCCGCCGCCCGCGACGACCGTGAAGCTCACCGAGCGCGCGGCGGCCGTGTTGCCCGCCTTGTCGCTCGCCCGGTACACCACCGTGTGCGTGCCCGCGCGGTCGACCGACACGGGTGCGGTGTAGGCGAGATAGGGGCCGCCGTCGAGCGAGTACTCGATCGCGGCGACACCCGAGCCGCCGTGGTCGGTGGCGCTGACGGTGACCTTCGCGCTCCTGAGATAGGCCCCGGCGGAGTTCCGGTCTCCCTCGACGGTCACCCCGGTCACCGGGGGAGTGGTGTCGTCGGCCGGCGGCGCGACGACGGTGAAGCCGACGCTCTTCTCGGCCGCCACGTTCCCGGCCTTGTCCGTGGCCCGGTAGCGCACCTTGTGCGTGCCGACCTGGTGCACCATGACGGGCGCGGTGTACGGCTGCCAGGCCCCCGAGTCGCCGAGCGCGTACTCGATGGTGTTGACCCCCGACCCGGTGTCCGACGCGGTGACGGTGACGGTCGCCATGGAGACGTAGTCGCCCTGCGGGTTCTTCTCACCGGCCACCGTCGCCGAGGTCTCCGGCGCGGTCGTGTCGTCCGTCGGCGGTGCCACGACCGTGAAGCCGACGCTCTTCTCGGCCGCCGTGTTGGCCGCCTTGTCGACCGCGCGGTAGCGGACCTTGTGGGCGCCGACCTGGTCGATCACCACGGGGGTGGTGTACGGCAGCCAGGCCCCGGTGTCGCCGAGCGCGTACTCGATCCGCTCGACCCCCGAGCCGCCCGTGTCGGTCGCGCTCACCGCGACGGACGCCGAACCGACGTACTCGCCCGCCGAGTTCTGCGTCCCGGTGACCTTCGCGGAGGTCTCCGGCGCGGTGGTGTCCTCGCCGGTGCCCTCGGTCACCACGAGGATGCCCTGCATCTGGCCGTGCCCGGGGATCGTGCAGTAGTAGCGGTAGCGGCCCGGGGTGAGCGTGACCTCGGCGGTGTGGCGGCCGGCCTGGTCGTCGCTCGGGTTGGCCAGGATGTTGAGCGGGACGTCGTTGTTGTACTCCGGGTCGGACACGTCGAACGTCAACGTGTGCGGCATCCCCATGGTGTTGCCGGTCGCCGTGCTGTTCTCGAAGACGATGGTGGTCGGGCCCGCCACCGCCGTCCGAGGGGCGGACAGATACTTGGTGATGTCGTCACCGGCGGTCCAGGTGAGCACCTGGGCGGCGACCGCCCGGTCCGGTGTCTCCTCCGTACGGCCGGACGCGGGCGTCGAGGTGAGGCCGAGAACCATCAGCAGGGCCGTCAACAGCACCGCCCACAGACGTCTTTCGCGCATCGCGCGTCGTTCCCCCATCACTCCGCCTTCCCGGCCAGCTCGCCGGTCGCCGGAGTCGGACCGCCGCCCGTGTAAGTGACGCGCCACAACGCCGACTTGGCGTCCGAGGTGAAGAAACCACGCCCGTAGTCCAGGACGTACAGCGCGCCGTCCGGCCCGAACTTCCAGTCCATGAGGTTCCGGATGCCGTTGGTCCCGACCGGCACGATCTTCTTCAACGACTCCGCGTGGACCGGGAGTCCGCCGCTGCCCTGGTTCTTCGGTTCCATGACCACCGCGTGACGCGGCTGGTCGGCGTCGTAGAAGTCACCGACGAACCACTTGCCGTCCCAGTAGGCGGGCCACCGGACGGAGTTGTCGCCGGACGCGGAGTACCGGTAGACCGGACCGTTCATCGTGGCCTGGCCACCGCCCTTCAGCCACGGCAGCAGGTACTTGGCCTCCTCGTTCTTGTAGGAGGGGATGCCGTTCGCGTCCCGGGGGAAGTCCGGGGCACCGCCCTGCGGCGCGTACCAGATGTTGTTGCCGGTCACCGGGGGCAGATTGACGAGGCCGTCGTTGTTCGGGGACTCGTTCTTCGGGTGGTCGCAGTCGTACCAGCCGAGCGGCTTCGACGGGTCAGGGAGATTGCGGTCCCGGTAGGGCTGCTTGTTGCCCATGCAGAACGGCCAACCCCGGTTGCCCGCCTCGGTGATGGCGGCGAACGTGTCGTACTTCGCCGGGCCCCATGTCGTCGACGGCGCGCTCGCGTCCGGGCCGACCCAGCCGGCGTAGAGGACGTCCGTCTGCCGGTCGACGAAGATCCGGGCGGGGTTCCTGACACCCATCACATAGATCTCGCCGCGTGTCTTGCCACCGCCCTCGGCGGTCTCCTCGCCGGTGAAGAGGTTGCCCGAGGGCAGGGTGTACGTGCCGTCGGGCTCCGGGTGGATGCGGAGGATCTTGCCGTTGAGGTTGTTGGTGTTGCCGGCGGTGCGGCGGGCGTCGGCGAACGAGACGCCCTTGTAGTTCGGTTGCGGGTTGTTGCCCGAGTAACCGCTGCTGAAGCCGCTGGAGTTGTTGTCGCCGGTCGCGATGTACAGGTTGCCCTTGGAGTCCCAGGTCATCCCGCCGCCCGAGTGACAGCAACTGTGGATCTGCACCGGCCACTTGAGCAGTGTCTTCTCACTGCCCAGGTCCAGCTTGTCGGTCGCGAGGTCGAGGGTGAAGCGGGAGACACGGCGCTCGGCCGTCCGGGTGTCCCGGTCGATCCCGGAGTGCGGCGTGTAGTGCAGGTACACCCAGCCGTTCCGCTGGAAGTCCGGGTCCAACTCGATGCCGAGCAGGCCCTCTTCGACCTTGATCAGCTCGTCGCCGCCGCCCTTGTTGCCGAAGACGGTGAGCGCGCCCGCGAGGGTCGCCTTCTTCGTCCTCGGGTCGTAGACGTGGATCTCGCCCTTGCCCTTGCCGATGTCCGGGTTGGTCCAGTCGGTGACCACGGGCTGGGACGAGTCGGCGCCGCCCCGGCCGATGTAGAGGACCCGCCCGTCGGGCGCGGTGACCAGGCCGTGCGGCTCGCCGATCTGGTCGTTCCGCCCCGGCTGGTTGGGCTGGGTGAGGCGCTCCGCCTTGTAGTTGGCGTCGATCGTCGCCTTGCAGTCGGCCTGCGCCAGCCGGGACGTCCACAGCAGGGCGCCGCGCAGATGCGTACGGAAGTCCGTCTCGTCGTAGGCCGGGACGGTCCCGCCCATGCCGGTGTAGAAGGAACGGCCGCCGTCGTAGTCGCGGCACCAACTCACCGGGTGGTCCCAGCCGTTGGCGCTCGCGCCCGGCTGGTACGTCGACTCGCGCACCCGGGCCACCGTGTGCACGGTGCCGGACGGGTTCTTCGTCCAGTTGAGCCACTTGTCGGGGCGCTTCCACTGCACCGGCAGGTCCTTGGTGGCCGGATTCCGCCGGTCACCGACCTCCACGGTCGCGCGCTGCACGGTCGTGGGGCTGGACGCGGCCGGGCGGGCGCCGATCAGGCCCGTGAACCAGTCCGAGTACGGCTCGGCGCGGGCCGCGTCATGGACGCCGACGAAACCGCCGCCCGCCTCCATATAGGCCTCGAGTCCCGCCTCCTGCTCGGGATCCAGGACATCGCCGCCGCCGGTCAGGAAGACGACGGCGTTGAATCCGCTCAGCCGGGTCTCGTCGGTGAAGACGGCGGCGTCGTCGGTGGCGACCACCCCGAACCGTTCGGCGGCCGGCCCGGACAGCCCGATCCTCTCGATCGCCTCGATCCCGGCGTTCACCACGGGCGACTCGTCCCCCGACGCCGCCGAGCCGTGGAAGATCAGCACCCGCGGGCCCGAGCCGCCCGGCGGCGACTTGATCGACATCGTTGTCAGCGGCGGCTCCGGCGCCGGGCGCGCCTGGGCCGCGGGACCCGACAGCAGCCCCGCGGTGACGACCGAGGCGGTCACGGTGGCCGCCCAGGCCCGTCTCTTCGCGTCGCTCAACCCTCGTAAGTACATGGGCACCTCCTCGGTCACAGCAACAGCGCCAAGGAAGCTAGCCCGCTTTGCCGGGACTCGCCAATACCTATGACCGGAATGGTCTGAACTTTGTCCTGGGTGTGGAAAAACGGTCACGGGGCCGCTACCGTCTCACAGGTTGATCACAGGCCGATCGTAGGTGCGTCTCCGCGAGATCCGTATCAGGGTGGGGAGTTCCGCATGGACGGGATGGACAGACGAGGGTTCAACCGGAGGGTGCTGCTGGGTGGCGCGGTCGCCGCGACATCGTTGTCGGTGGCCATCGAGACCGTCGGTGCCTCCGGGACCGCGAGCGCCGCGGCGCAGGTCAGGACGGCCCCCGCGGGCGGCGTGGTCCGACATCTCAAGATGTACGCCGAGAAGCTGCCCGACGGGCAGATGGGCTACGGCTTCGAGAAGGGCAAGGCCTCGATACCGGGCCCGCTCATCGAACTCAACGAGGGCGACACGGTCCACATCGAGTTCGAGAACACCATGGACGTGGCCGCGAGCCTGCATGTCCACGGCCTGGACTACGAGATCTCCAGCGACGGCACCAAGCTCAACAAGAGCGATGTCGAACCCGGCGGCACCCGCACCTACACCTGGCGCACCCATGCCCCGGGCGCCCGCAAGGACGGCACCTGGCGTGCGGGCAGCGCCGGTTACTGGCACTACCACGACCATGTCGTCGGCACCGAGCACGGCACGGGCGGCCTCCGCAAGGGGCTCTACGGGCCCGTCATCGTCCGCCGCAAGGGCGATGTCCTCCCCGACAAGACCGTCACCGTCGTCTTCAACGACCTGCTCATCAACAACAAGCCCGCGCACTCCGGCCCCAACTTCGACGCGACCGTGGGCGACCGGGTCGAGTTCGTCGTCATCACGCACGGCGAGTACTACCACACCTTCCATATGCACGGTCACCGTTGGGCCGACAATCGCACCGGCCTGCTGACCGGTCCCGACGACCCCAGCCAGGTCATCGACAACAAGATCGTCGGCCCGGCCGACTCCTTCGGCTTCCAGGTCATCGCCGGTGAAGGCGTCGGAGCGGGCGCCTGGATGTACCACTGCCACGTCCAGAGCCACTCCGACATGGGCATGGTCGGCCTGTTCCTGGTGCGCAGGACGGACGGCACGATCCCGGGGTACGAGCCGCACGAACCACACGGGTCCGGCACGGCCGACGCGTCGGGCGACTCCGGTGAGTCCGGCGCGTCCCACGAGCACTGAGGTTCAGCCGGCGGCGGGCTGCTCGGGCGGTGTCCGCTTGGGCGGTGTCCGCTCAGCCGTGTCCCGCCGGGTGACGGCCTCGGCCACCTGCTCGATCGCCGTCCGCAGCAGATCGCCGTACGCGTCCTGGGCGAGGTGCGGGACATGCCTCCGGGCCGCGTCGATGTGCTCGGCGGCGGCTGCGAAGGACGCCAGTCGGCGGTAGCCGTCCGCGAGGTTGAGGTGCAGGGACGGGTAGAAGCCTGCGAGCCGCAGTCGGCCGTCGTGCTCCTGGACGCGCCGCTCGGTCGCGGCGTCGGCGGCGTCCAGCGCCCGCACGTCCCAGGCCAACGCCCGTGCGGGATCGGCGGGGTAGAGATCCGCCAGGTGGTGGGCGAGGGCGCAGCGGTGCAGCGGATCGCCGGTGACCCCGATCGTGGACCAGAGCCCCAGGAGCCGGCGGCGGGCGGATACGACGTCCCCGGCGTGACCTTCGGCGACGGCCCGCCCGATGGCGTCCATGGTCGGGTCGGCGGAGGCGGAGGCGTCGGCGTCGGCAGGGGTGTCGGTGGGGGTGGAGGCGTCGGCAGGGGTGTCGGTGGGGGTGGAGGCGTCGGTCATGGGCGTGGCCTTGTCGTCGGCGTCATCGTCATCGTCATCGGTGTCGATATCGTTCTCGTTCTCGTTCTTGTCTCGGTCGTCATCGCCGGTGCTCGGTCGGGGAGTTCGGGTGGATGGGCATGGCCAGGGTCGTGAGATCGCCGCGGTCGGCCGAGCGGATCGTGACGGGCAGGTCGGGGCCCCGGAGATCGAGCATCACGTCGGGGCCGATCGCGGTGCTGACGGCCGGGTAGAGCGTCGTCAGCTCGAACCAGATGCCCTCGAACCAGATGTCGAGATCCCGTCCCGTCACGGTGGCCGGAAGCCGCGTCCCGGGCCGCTCGTCACCGCTCACCACGACCTCCGCCTCGTGGGCGTCCGTCCCGTGACCGGCCACGCTCAGGGCGATCCGCTCGCCGGAGCGCTCCTCCAGGGCTCGCAGGAGCGGCTGCTTGGCGAGCGTCACACGGGTCGTGACCTCGGGCAGCGCGGCGAGCATCGACCGGACGTCGGGGAACTCCTCCGTGAGCGCACGGCAGTACCGGTCCTCCCGGCCCGCCGTCCGCAGCCGGATCCCCAGCGCCGTCACCTCGACGCGCACCAGCGCGCCGCGCCGGACCTCGGCGACCGCCGTCCGTAGTTCGTCGCCGCAGACCGTGCCCGCCCATGCCGTCGTCGGCGGCTCGGACGGCACCAGCGTCCGCGTCGACAGCCGGTAGCGGTCGGTCGCGGTCAGGGTGACCGACTCCTGGTCGACCTCCACGCGCAGACCGCCGAGCACCGGCAGATCCGGCTCCCGCGCGGTCGCGGTCAGGACCTGCTCGACCGCGTCGGCCAGCACGGGCCCCTTCAGCGTGACGACCGGCAGGCCCGGCACGTCACCCAGGGCGGACTTGAGGCGAACCGCCGTCCGTTGCGCCGCCACCGCGCCCCCGAGCACCCGTGCGACATGCTCGTCGATCAGCCGCGCCGCCTCCTCGGGACCGGCGTCGAGGACCGCCTCGACACCGGTGAGCGGCATGGCGATCTCGCGCAGCCGGCGCAGCGCGGTGGCCCGGTCCAGTTGGCCGGCGGTGTAGTAGCGGTAGCCCGAGGCCGGGTCGACCTCGGCGGGTCGCAGCAGCCCGGAGTCGGCGTAGAACCGCAGCGCGCTGGAGGTCAGACCGCTGCGGCGGGCGAAGACACCGATCGGCATCAGTTCGGAATGTGGCACGCGGCCATCTTTGGGCTTCGACCAACTCGAAGGTCAACACCCGCCCGGCCGGGCCAACACCTGCCGTTCGCCGCCCACACTGTCCCATCGGGCCGCCCACCGGTCCCTTCCCGCCGCCCACCAGTGATCCGGGAGCGCTCTCAGGACCGCCCCGCGCGGGTCTATCCTGGGCGCACCCGCCCGGAGGAGAGCCCCGAAGTGACCGAGACAGCGTCCCGTCCCACGTTGGAGGCCGTGGCCGCGCGGGCCGGGGTGTCCAGGGCGACGGTGTCGCGGGTCGTCAACGGGGGCGAGGGCGTTCGGGAGCCGCTGGTCGAGCGGGTGCGCAGGGCGGTCGAGGAACTCGGCTACGTACCGAACCAGGCGGCCCGCAGCCTCGTCACCCGGCGGCACGACGCCGTGGCCGTGGTGATCGCCGAGCCGGAGACCAGGGTCTTCGCGGACCCCTTCTTCGCCCTGCAACTCCGGGGCATCAGTAAAGAGTTGACCGCACACGACTCCCAGCTCGTCCTGCTGCTCACCGAAGGACCGGAGGACTACGCGCGTGTGGGGCGGTATCTCGCCGGCGGGCATGTCGACGGGGCGCTCGTCTTCTCGCTGCATCTGGACGACCCGCTCCCGGCGCTGATCCGGGGCGCCGGGGTCCCGACCGTGTTCGGCGGACGCCCCGGCTGGGCGGACGGCACGCGCGGCGACACCTCCACCGTGTACGTCGACAGCGACAACCGGGGCGGCGCCCGGGACGCCGTACGCCATCTCGTCGGCCTCGGCCGCACCCGGATCGCCCATATCACCGGGCCCCTGGACCAGACCTCCGCCGTGGACCGGCTGGACGGGTTCCGGGACGTCATGGTGGACGCTGACCCCCGGCTGATCGTCGAGGGCGACTTCACCCCGGCGGGCGGCGAGCGCGCGATGCGTGAACTCCTGGACCGCTGCCCGGAGTTGGACGCGGTCTTCGCCGCCAACGACGTGTCCGCGTCCGGGGCGCTGCGGGTTCTGCGGGAGCGGGGGCGGCGGGTTCCCGAGGACGTCGCCGTGGTGGGCTTCGACGACATGCTCCCGGTGGCCGAACAGACCGAGCCCCCCTTGACGACGGTCCGTCAGGACATAGAGGAGATGGGCCGGTTGATGGCCCGCCTGCTGCTCCGTGGCCTCGCCACCGCCCCCTCCAGCGTCGTCCTCCCGACCACCCTGGTCCACCGATCCTCCGCGTAGCCCCCGGCCCACACCCGCGCCCGCGCTCCGCAAGGGGCGCGGGGAACTGCGCGACCGGCCACGACGACGCGGCAGCCGACCGACAACCCATCCCGGCACCCCGGGCGGAGCGACTACGAGCCGCACTCACCTCACGTCAGTAGGTGTTCTTCTACCTGCGCTGTTCATGAAGGAGGCACAGCCAGACAGTGTGATGTTGGCTGTGCCTGTCGTGTTCCGCGTTCCTGGTTGGCCTTCGGCTCGGCGTACGCGAAGTCATATGGAGCCCAGTCGGTGACCTGGTGGTAGCCGAGACGCTGGTAGAGGGCGTTGCTGGTGGGGTTGCCCGCGTCCGTGAACAGTACGACCTCCGTCGCGCCCGCGGTGAGTGCGGCTCGGCTGACCTCGGCGGTCACGGCGGCCGCGTAGCCGCGGCCGCGGAGGTGGGCCGGGGTGTAGACGGGGTCCAGCCGGACCATCCCGGCGACCATCGGGTTGAGGCCGGCCATGGAGACTGGGGTGCCGTCTGGGGTTTCCCAGAAGGTGTACCGCTTTTCGGCGAAGCGCGTACTGGCCCAGGAGGCGGCGTCGATGGTCACGGTCTCCCCGAGGTCGGCGGCGAGTTCGCGCCACCAGCGCAGGAGGTGCTCGTGGTCCTGCTCGCCGACCAGGCGGCTGTGGCCGTCCGGGTGCGGCTTCGGCGGGGTGAGGGTGTCCAGGCGGTACAGGTGCATCTGGACGCGGAGTGTGATCGTCGCGCCGGTGTGCTCTTGCCAGGCCTTGGCGAACGCGCCGGCGGTGTCGTGGTCCGCGGTGACGCCGGCGAGGGTGCGGCCGAGGCCGGTCAGATGGGTGGCAAGGGCGTCGGTCTGTTCGGCGGAGAGCGGTGTGAGGGCCAGCCGGCGGGTCGGTGGGCGGTAGAAGATCGCCTGGGTCCCGCCGTCCGACTCCAGTCGGCCGAAGAGGACGGGTCCGGGAAGGGCGCTTGGGTTGGTTCGCCACTTCTCCAGGGTCGTGAGCGGCGTGTTGTGCAGGACGGGGCGTGAGCGGAGGAAGTCTCCGGCACGGTCGAGGAAGTCGTCGATGTCTTCGGTGAGGTGCCAGGCATCTGGACGCATGCTTCATGGTCTTGCATGCACTCGAAGCCGGAGAGCCGAAGACGAGCCGTCGTCATACGCCATGCGGGCGGGCCAACTTTGGCTATTTGCACGGGAGTTGTCTTTGTCCACTGGCTGGTGTGGGGGCTTTTGTGGGTCAGGCGTCAGGCCATCATGGTGATGAGTGCCCAGTTCAGGTGGGCTTCGGAGTGCTCGGGAAGACGTTCGTAGCCGCGTGCGTTGCGGCGGGCGTTCATGCACCAGCCGATCGTGCGTTCTACTTTCCAGCGGCGGGGCAGGACGACGAAGCCCTTGGCGCCTTTGGGCTGGGAGACTATGCGCCGGGTGAGCCAGAGGTGGTCGCGGGCCCAGTCCACGAGTTCGCCAGCGTGGCCTCGGTCGGCCCAGATCTGGGTGATCTGCGGCTGGGTGAGGCGCAGCCGCCGGGTTCACACAGGTTTGACATGCTCCTTGCCCTGAAGTGAAGAGCGAGGATTCTGGCCTTCCTCGACTTGTGCTGTGCCGCTTAGCGGCACGGTTTCCGGTCAGGAATCCGTGGCTTCCTGTTTCTTCGCGCTGTGCCGGGACCGCTCCTGGTCTTACCGGCGCTCCGCAGGCCGTCACCGCCAGTCCGGCGGCCGATTTGATGTTGAGTGCGGCGTTGGTGTCCCGGTCGTGGACAGTGCCGCGGGCGGCACAAGTCCATTCCCGGACGCTCAGCGGTTTGGGTCCGTTGTCCATGCCGCAGGTGGAGCAGGTTCGGGAAGCTGGGGTGAACCGGCCGATCTAGAAACTTCGAACGCCTACTGCCATTGGGAACGTGTGCGCGAGCTGTCACTGAACCGGCTCAATCCCACACCGCGACGGCTCTCGTCCGCCGCGTCCATCGGCCGACTCAGCGACGATCGCCCGATCGCCCGATCGCCCGATCGCCCGTGCGCCCGATCGCCCGTGCGCCCGATCGCCCGTGCGCCCGACGCAGTCCGATCAGCCGGAGCTTTCGCCTTCTCCCGCGCGCCGCCGTGCATCACCCGGGCGGGCGACGGGACCATGGCGGAGCCCAGGTCCTGTCGAGGGCCGTGTTGATGCGGCGTTGATCGAACGTTTTTCGGGGCCGGGCACGATGCCGTGCATGCACAACGACACGATCACCCCAATCGACCGTGCCTGGCAGGAGCGGGCGCTGTGCGCGCAGACGGGGGCCGATTTCTTCTTTCCCGAGCCCGGCAGCTCGGTGCGTGAGGCGAAGCGCATCTGCGGCATGTGCGAGATGCGTACCGCGTGTCTCGACTACGCGCTCTCCCACGACGAACGGTTCGGCGTGTGGGGCGGACTGTCCGAGAAGGAGCGACTGCGACTGCGACGCACCGAGAACGGCTGACCCGGCGGAGGCGGCCCGACGGGCCGCCTCCTCGCCGTTGCCTACGCCCCGGCCCGTGCGGCCATGCGTGCCTTGCGGGCCGCGAGCTTCTCGTCGAACTTGCTGGCTTCCGCGTCGAGTCCGCCCATGTAGAGGCCCAGCTCTTCCTGCGCCTTCATGCCCTCGGGGCCGAGGCCGTCGATCTCCATGATCTTCAGGAAGCGGATGACGGGCGCGAGGACGTCGTCGTGGTGGATGCGCATGTTGTAGACCTCTCCGATGGCCATCTGCGCGGCGGCGCGCTCGAAGCCGGGCATGCCGTGGCCGGGCATCCGGAAGTCGACGACCACGTCGCGGACGGCCTGCATGGTGAGGTCGGGGGCGAACTCGAACGCCGCCTTGAGCAGGTTCCGGTAGAAGATCATGTGCAGGTTCTCGTCGGTCGCGATACGCGCCAGCATGCGGTCGCACACCGGGTCACCGGAGTGGTGGCCGGTGTTTCGGTGCGAGACGCGGGTGGCGAGCTCCTGGAAGGCGACGTACGCGACCGTGTGGAGCATCGAGTGCCGGTTGTCCGACTCGAAGCCCTCGCCCATGTGGGCCATACGGAACTGTTCGAGCTTGTCCGGGTCCACCGCGCGCGAGGCGAGGAGGTAGTCGCGCATCACGATGCCGTGCCGGCCCTCCTCCGCGGTCCAGCGGTGCACCCAGGTGCCCCAGGCGCCGTCACGGCCGAAGAGGGTGGCGATCTCGTGGTGGTAGCTCGGCAGGTTGTCCTCGGTCAGCAGGTTCACCACGAGGGCGATCCGGCCGACCTCCGTGACCTTGGACTGCCCCTTCTCCCAGGCCTCGCCGTCCTCGAAGAAGCCGGGGAAGTTGCGGCCGTCGCTCCACGGCACGTACTCGTGCGGCATCCAGTCCTTGGTGACCTTGAGATGCCGGTTGAGTTCCGTCTCGACGACTTCCTCCAGCGCGTACAGCAGCCGCGCGTCGGTCCACTCGTTGGACGGGCTGCCGAGGTGAGGAGAAGTGATCGACACAGAGGCTCCAGGGGGACGAACAGGGGCGAGGATCTTGTGGGCGGTCACGGCCGGGTGACCTCAACCTACGGCATCGTAGGCTACGTACCCGTAGGTTACGATGCCGTAGGTTAAGGGCGCTGTAAAGAGTGCTGATCAGCAGGGTTCCGCACGGGGTCGACGGGTATGCCGAAGGCCCCGTGGACCCGCAGGTCCCGGGGCCGAAAGGGTGAGGAAGCGCCGATTCAGGCGTACAGACCCCGCAGCCGCACCGAGAGGCACGTCACACAGCCCTCCAGCTTCTCGAACTCGCCGATGTCGACCACGACGGGCTCGTACCCGAGGTCGGCGTACAGCTCCGCCGTCTTCGGCGCGCTCGCCGCCATCAGCAGCTTGTCGCCGCCGAGGAGCACCACATGCGCCCCGGACTTCTCCGGCACCGGCAGGAAGCGTCCGAACAGCGACGGGGTGTCCATCTTCGGGATGTGCCCGACGACCGTGCCGTCGGGCAGCGCGGTGACCGCCGACTTCAGATGCAGCACCTTGCTCACCGGCGCGGAGACCACCCGGGCCCCGAGCGGCTCGAACGCCGCCCGCAGCTGCTGCACCCCGGCCGCGTTGGTACGCCCGCCCCGGCCCACGAAGACCGTGTCGCCGACCTTGAGGACGTCACCGCCCTCCAGGGTGCCCGGCGCCCAGACCCAGTTCACCGAGCAGCCGAGCGCGGCCACGGCCTCCTCGATCCCGTCGGTCTCGCCCCGCCGGGACTCGGCGCCGGGGCGCGCGATCAGCGCCACGTTCTTGTACATGACCACGGTGTCCTCGACGAACACCGAGTCCGGGCAGTCGTCGGCCGGGTCCACCTCGATCGTCTCCCAGCCGTGGTCGCGCAGGGCCTTCCCGTACGCCTCCCACTGCTCGACGGCGAGGTCGACGTCCACCTTCGTGCGTTCGATGTGCGTGACGAGGCCTTCGGCCAGGCGGGGGCTCGGGCGGCGGACGAGGGCTTTCCTGCTGGGCACGTGGGTGACTCCGAATCGAACGACGGTTTTCCGGCGCCCGTGAGGCGACGCCGGTCCGCCATCATGCAGTCCCGGTGCACGAGGACAAAACCCCCGTGCGCGGGCTGTGGCCCTCCTGAGATACTCGGCGGTAGCCGAGGGCGAGGCCGAGCCCGGTGCGCCCGCCCCTGCCGTCCGCCCCGCCGCCCGGCCCGGTCAGCCGGTCGTCTCGATCTCCTCCGGTGTGGTCGCCCGCAGCTCTCCCTCCTCCATCAGCAGCCACCGGGTGATCCCGATCGACTCCAGGAACGGCAGGTCGTGGCCGGCCACGATCAGCGCCCCCTCGTACGACTCCAGGGCGGTCGTCAGCTGCCGCACGCTCGCCATGTCGAGGTTGTTCGTCGGCTCGTCCAGCATCAGCAGCTGCGGGGCGGGCTCGGCGAGCATCAGGGCCGCGAGGGCCGCCCGGAAGCGCTCCCCGCCGGACAGGGTCGCCGCGGGCTGGTCGGCGCGGGCGCCCCGGAACAGGAAGCGGGCGAGCCGGGCCCGGACCCGGTTGTTGGTGGCGTCCGGCGCGAATCGGGCCACGTTCTCGGCGACCGTCAGATCGTCGTCGAGGACGTCGAGCCGCTGCGGCAGGAACCGCGTCGGCACATGCGCCTTCGTCTCGCCGCTCACCGGCTCCAGCTCGCCCGCGATCGTCCGCAGCAGCGTGGTCTTGCCCGCGCCGTTGCGGCCGATCAGCGCGATCCGCTCCGGGCCGCGCAGATCGAGCCCGCCCTTGACCCGGGCGCCGTACCTCAGCTCCAGATCCAGCAGGGTGAGCACGGTCCGGCCCGGCGGTACGGCCGTGTACGGCAGCTCGACGCGGATCTCGTCCTCGTCCCGTACGGCCTCCACCGCCTCGTCGAGGCGCTCCTTCGCCCCGGCGAGCCGTTCCTCGTGCAGGACGCGGTGCTTGCCCGCGGACTCCTGGGCCGCGCGCTTGCGCAGGCCCGCGACGATCTTCGGTACCCGCTTCTGATCCTGCATCTTCTGCCCGAACCGCTTGCGCCGGGCCAACTTGACCTGGGCGTCCACGAGTTCGCGCTTCTGCTTCTTGAGATCGGACTCGGCGACCCGCACCATCCGCTCGGCGGCCTCCTGTTCGGTGGCGAGCGCCTCCTCGTACGAGGAGAAGTTGCCGCCGTACCAGGTGACCTCGCCCGCGTGCAGATCGGCGATCTGGTCGACCAGGTCAAGGAGTTCACGGTCGTGACTGACCACGATCATGACCCCGGACCAGGACGCGACGGCGTCGTACAGCCGGCGCCGCGCGTACAGGTCGAGGTTGTTGGTCGGCTCGTCCAGGAGGAGGACGTCGGGGCGGCGCAGCAGCAGTGCGGCCAGCCGCAGCAGCACCGACTCGCCGCCCGAGACCTCGCCGATGGTGCGGTCCAAGTCGATGTGGCCCAGGCCGAGTTGGCCGAGGGTCGCCAGGGCGCGTTCCTCGACGTCCCAGTCGTCGCCGACCGCCGCGAAGTGCTCCTCCGCCACGTCGCCCGCCTCGATGGCGTGCAGCGCGGCGCGGGCGGCGGCGATCCCGAGCGCCTCGTCGACCCTGAGGCCGGTGTCGAGCGTGACGTTCTGCGGGAGGTGGCCGACCTCGCCGCTCGCGCGGACGGTGCCCTCGGACGGGGTGAGTTGACCGGCGATCAGCTTCAACAGGGTTGATTTCCCTGATCCGTTGACCCCGACGAGCCCGGTACGGCCGGGGCCGAAGGCGATCTGCAGATCCTCGAAGACGGGGGTGCCGTCGGGCCAGGCGAAGGACAGGGAGGTGCAGGTGAGGGACAGGGGAGTAGACATGAGGAACCTCGCGGGTGCGATGCGGCCAGGGGGACGCGTGCGAAACACCGCGAGGGGCGGCCCGACGGGAGCGAGCGGCGCGGGCAGCCGGGTTCGTGAGAAAGGCCCGCTGCCGGCAGGACGGCTCGTACGCCGAGGTCGCACGCAACGCACACAGCAAATGCCGGGAAGCGGCATGACGCCGGGAAACGGCAAGGTGTGTGACGCGGTGTCTCAGGACCTCAGACGAGCAACGTCCTTCTCCAATCGACGGCAACAGGACCGTGCACCAACGTACGGAGGGGCTCGGAAGAGTGTCAACGCATTAAACGCGACGCGGGCCCGGCCTCAGCAGGCGTCCCGCATCAGCTGGGCGAGGTCGTGGTCGAGGTCGACATGCTGGTGTTCGAGGCCGAGCGGCACCAGCTCCATCGAGCGCTCCAGGAAGCGCCGTATCTCACCGGCGTGCACATGCACCACGGCGGTGCCCTCCGGCGCGTGGAACTCCAGCACGAGCCGCTCGTAGCCGTACGGGCGGACGCGCACGTCCCCGTGGCCGACGGGCTCCTCCATACCGGTCACGAGGAGTTCGCGGGCGAAGGTCCAGCAGACGTCGACACCCTCCAGCGTGGCCGGGGCGGGGAAGGTCATACGGACCGCGAACGGGTCGTCGCGGTCGTAGTGGAGCGTTGCGGGAATGCTCGGCATCCGCGGCGCGGCGGCGACGAGACGGGCCTCTACGGGCTGCTCGATGACGGTGGACAACGCCTTGCTCCCTTGTGACGGGTGGACGGATTCCGGAGGGCTGAAGCCTGGCAATTGCGAAGACGCCGGATCGGGCCGATCCGTGCACATGAGGGTCGAGTGACCTCTGTCACCGAGCCCAATCCCTGGGGTGATCCCTTTCTCGTCCCGCGTCGCGGGATATGGGAGAGGACACCGGACGCCGCCCCGTGGTTCCCGGCCGAGGCCATCTGGACGGCGCCGGATCGGTGCACTAGCTTCGCCCGCCATGAGGCGCTCGGGGCAGTCGAGACGGATGAGTCGGACGAGTCGGACGATGACGACAGGCCTGGCCGCGGCGGCGCTCGCCGCCGCCCTGGCGGTGCCCGCGCGGGCACACGGGGAAGGTCGGCCACCGCACTGGGAGCTGAAGGAGACCGGCACCGACGTGCGCTTTCGCGGGCTCGCCGCGGTCAGCCGGAACAGCGCGTGGCTGGCGGGTTCAGCCGGGACCGTGCTGCGCACCGGCGACGGGGGCAGGACCTGGCGCAACGTCTCACCACCCGGCGCACAGGAACTGCAGTTCCGGGACATCGAGGCATTCGACGCACGCAGGGCGGTCGTCCTGGCCATCGGCGAGGGCGAGGCCTCCCGCGTGTACCGCACGGGCGACGGCGGTGCGACGTGGACCGAGTCGTTCCGCAACACCGATCCGCGCGCCTTCTACGACTGCCTCACCTTCTTCGACCCCCGCCACGGCCTCGCCATGAGCGACCCGGTGGACGGCAAGTTCCGCATCCTGTCCACGAAGGACGGCGGTCGCTCCTGGAAGGTCCTGCCGAACGAGGGCATGCCGCCGGCCCTGGAGGGCGAGGCGGGCTTCGCCGCGAGCGGGCAGTGCCTGGTGAACTCCGGGCCGCGCGATGTGTGGCTGGCCACCGGCGGGGCCGCCCGCGCACGGGTGCTGCACTCCGCCGACCGGGGGCTGACCTGGAGGGTCGCCGACACGACCGTCCCGGCCGGGGACCCCGCCCGGGGCGTCTTCGCGCTCGCCTTCCGGGACCGCGCGCACGGCATCGCGGTCGGCGGCGACTACCGCGCCGACCAGCCGTCCCCGCGGGCCGCGGCCGTCACCGGCGACTCCGGCCGCACCTGGACCGCCGCCGCGCAGCCGCCGCCCGCCTACCGCTCCGGCGTCGCCTGGCTCCCGTACAGCCGTACGAAGGCCCTCGCCGTCGGCCCCACCGGCACCGATCTCACCACCGACGGCGGCCGTACCTGGCGCACGGTCGACACCGGCTCCTACGACACCGTCGACTGCACTCCGGACCGGGGCTGCTGGGCGGCGGGGGAGCGGGGGCGGGTGGCCCGGCTGGAGAACTGACCGTCCCGGATGGGGCCGGGCGGACGGGGTACCCGTGGCGTGTTCGCACCACGAGCGAGGACGAGCGAGCGCGAGCGATCACGCGGGAGCGGAAGGGAGTGATCGGCATGCCACGCGGGTCGAGCCCCAAGAGGGAACGCCAGTACGAGCACATCGAGGAGAGCGCCGAGAACCGGGGCGAGAGCGAGTCGCGCGCCAAGGAGATCGCCGCCCGGACCGTCAACAAGGAGCGGGCCCGGTCCGGCGAGGCGAAGACCGCGAGCCGCACCTCCACCGAGGACATGTCGTCGGGCGGGCGCGGCGGACAGCGCTCCCACAAGGGCGCGCGGGGCCCCACCTACGACCAGCTCTACGCGGAGGCCAGGAAACGCGGCGTCCATGGCCGCTCGGACATGAACAAGAGCCAGCTCGAGCGCGCCCTCGGCGACGAATAGCCCCCGGACCCGGAGCACCCCCCGGCCACGCCGCCACGCCGGGCTGCGTACGCTCGTCGGCACCATGACGACCGTACGCATCCCCGCGGGCTGGCCCGCCACCGAAGAGCAAGCCCTCGCCGTGCAGGACGAGTTGCGGGGGAAGGTGGTCCTCGACGAGACCGGGCCGCCGCCGGGGGCCGGGCGTGTCACCGGCGTGGACGTGGCGTACGACGACGGGCGGGACGTGGTCGTGGCGGCGGCCGTGGTGCTGGACGCGGCGACCCTCGACGTGGTCGCGGAGGCCACGGCGATCGGGCAGGTCTCCTTCCCGTACGTCCCCGGACTGCTCGCGTTCCGTGAGATCCCGACCGTGCTGGCCGCGCTCGACGCGCTGCCGTGCGACCCCGGTCTCGTCGTCTGCGACGGCTACGGTCTCGCCCATCCGCGCCGCTTCGGCCTCGCCGCCCACCTCGGCGTCCTCACCGGGCTCCCCACGATCGGCGTCGCCAAGAACCCCTTCACCTTCACCCACGACGACCCGGCCGCCCCGCGCGGCAGCGCCACGCCGCTCCTCGCGGGCACCGAGGAGGTCGGCCGCGCCCTGCGCACCCGCGACGGCGTCAAGCCGGTCTTCGTCTCCGTCGGCCACCGCGTCACCCTCCCCAACGCCTGCGCCCACACCCTCGCGCTCACCCCGGCGTACCGCCTCCCGGAGACCACCCGCCACGCCGACTCGCTGTGCCGCCGGGTGCTGAAGGGCACGGCCGACCCGGCCCCGGGGCATCCCTGAGGTGTACGCGCGGACCGGGTACCTGAGTACGAACTGAGTACGTGTACGGATGCCGGGGCGTGGTCATGATCGGCAGGCTGTGCCGTATGACGACGCACCGAGCCCCGAAGCCCGCCGTGAGCCCCACCCAGACCGTCGAGCGTGCCGTGACGACCGGGCTGCTGCTCGCCGTGATCGCCGGACTGGCCTGGATCGCCGGGATGGTCTACACGCTGACCGGATGGGCCCAGTAGAGCCCACCGGCCCGCTGGGCCCGTCCGGTCCGTACGGGTGTCACCGGGACGCCGCCACCCGGAAGGTGATCCCCGCCGCGCGCAGCCGTTCGATCAGCGCGTCGCCCATCGCGACCGCCGTCGTGACCTGCCCGGCCGTGGCCGGGAGATCGTCGAAGGCCAGGCACAGCGCGGACTCGGCGAACATCTTCGCCGTCTCGCCGTAACCGGGATCGCCGCCCGACACCTCCGTGAAGACCCGGCGCCCGCCGCCCTCGCCGACGAACCGTACCGAGAACCAGCTCTTCGCCCGCTTCTCCTCGCTCGGCCCCTCGCCCGGCTTCAGCCGGTCGCCCAGCCAGCGCCGCACGGGCGGCACCTGGGCCGCCGCGACGACCGCGCCGACGAACGCCACCCCGCCCACCGCGAACGGCAGGGTCTTCACGGCCGCGTAGTGGCGGTAGCGGAAGTCCGGCCCGTAGCGCCGCAGGGCGCGCGCCGAGCGCTGCACCACCTGCGCGTCGATCGTCGGCAGCGGCAGCGCCCACGCCCCGACCTCCTTGGCGAACCGGGGCGCGCTCACCGGCGCGTACGCCCGGCGCCCCACCAGGCGCGGCTCGTGCCGCTTGCGGTCCTGCGCGGCGGCCATCGTCTGCCGGCCCCGGGAGAATCCGGTGAGCGCGGAGTTGAACGTACCGCCCGAGAACATGCCCTTGGCGCGCACGAAACCGTCCACGGTGATCGGCACGTCCTCCGGGAGCTGGCGCACGGTGAAGTACGCGCCCAGGTCGTGCGGTATCGAGTCGAAGCCGGCCGCGTGCACGATCCGGGCGCCCGTCTCGCGCGCGCGTGCGTCGTGCCGAACGAACGTCAGGTCGACGAACTCCGGCTCACCGGTGAGGTCCAGATAGTCCGTGCCCTCGTCCGCGCACGCGGCCACCAGCTCCTCGCCGTGGGTGATGTACGGACCGACGGTCGTGGCCACCACCCGTGCCTGGCGGGCGAGTTCGCGCACGGCGTCCGGATCGGAGCCGTCCGCCCGGAGCACACCGATGTCCGCGCCGCCGGGCAGCCGCTCCCGCAGCGCCGCGAGCTTGTCCGCGTCGCGCCCGGCGATCGCCCAGCGCAGTCCCTCGGGCGCGTTCTCGGCGAGATACTCCGCGGTGAGCTGCCCGACGAACCCCGTGGCCCCGTAGAGCACGATGTCGTACGCCCGCTCCGCCCTGCCCTGTCCGCTGCTCATGTAACCCCTCAAGCCTCGCCCGCGACCCTGCCCACGCGCCGTTGTCGGTGGCTGAGGCTAGCGTGAGGAACGAGCAGCCGAGCGCGCGGGATCCGGAGGTGGTCGTGACCGTATCGAGGAACGCCCTGAAAAAATGGGAGAAGGTGCGCGAGTTCGCCCTGGGGATGCCCGGCGCGGTCGAGGAGTTCCCGTGGGGCGAGAGCGTCGCGAAGGTCAACAAGAAGGTGTTCGTGTTCCTCGGGACGGACGACGGCGGCTATCCGCTGGGTGTCACCGTGAAGCTCCGGGACGAGGAGACCCACGCCCACGCCCTGACCTGTCCGGGCGCCGAGCCCGCCGGGTACGGCCTGGGCAAGGCCGGCTGGGTGCGCGTCCCGCTGGAGGAGAAGGGCGCCCCGGCGGCGGAGCTGCTGTGCGACTGGGTCGAGGAGAGCTACCGCGTGATCGCCCCGAAGAAGCTCATAGCGGAGCTGGACGCCGGCTGAGCCCGGCGCCGCGAGCCCGGCCGGGGCGGGCTGACACATGCCGCGAGTCCGGGCACAATGACTAAGCGTTTGCTCATTCGGGGCTTGTGCGGAGTGGAACACGTTCTTAGCATCACTGGTGTCACATCGGATGTGTCACAGAGCTTGGGGGCTCGATGGCGGTGGCGAAGACGCCCGGACACGGTCCGCTCGCCGGTGTGCGCGTGGTGGAACTCGCGGGCATCGGCCCAGGGCCGTTCGCCGCGATGCTCCTCGCCGACCTCGGCGCCGACGTCGTCCGCGTCGACCGGCCGGGCGGCGCGGGACTCGCCGTGAACCCGCTGTACGACGTCACCAACCGCAACAAACGGTCGGTGATCGTCGACCTGAAGTCCCCGGACGGCCCGGACACCGTCCTCGACCTGGCCGCACGCGCCGACATCCTGATCGAGGGCTACCGGCCGGGCGTCGCCGAACGCCTCGGCGTCGGCCCCGAGACCTGCCACGCCCGCAACCCGGGCCTCGTCTACGGCCGGATGACCGGCTGGGGCCAGCAGGGCCCGCTCGCCCCGCGCGCCGGCCACGACATCGCGTACATCGCCCTCACCGGCACCCTCGGCATGATCGGCACCCCGGACACCCCGCCGCCCGCCCCCGCCAACCTCCTCGGCGACTACGCGGGCGGCTCCCTCTACCTCGTCGTCGGCGTCCTCGCCGCCCTCCACCACGCCCGCGCCACCGGCGCCGGGCAGGTCGTGGACGCGGCCATCGTCGACGGCACCGCGCATCTCTCCGCGATGCTCCACGGCATGCTCGCCGCCGGCGGCTGGCAGGACCGCCGCGCCGCCAACCTCCTCGACGGCGGCTGCCCCTTCTACGGCACCTACGAGACCGCCGACGGCCGGTACGTCGCCGTCGGCGCCCTGGAGCAGCAGTTCTACGCCGAGTTCGTCGACCTCCTCGGCATCGCCGACCGGGCCCCGGCCCGCAAGGACACCGCCGCCTGGGGCGAGCTGCGCGAGACGGTCGCCGCCCGCTTCAGAACCCGTACGAGGGACGAGTGGACGGCCGTCTTCGAGGGCTCCGACGCCTGTGTCGCCCCCGTCCTGTCGCTCCGGGAGGCCCCGCGGCACCCGCATCTCGCGGCCCGGGGCACCTTCACCGACTTCGGCGGCATCACCCAGCCCGCCCCCGCGCCCCGCTTCTCCGCCACGCCGACCTCGGTCCGCACCGGCCCGGCCCAGCCGGGCGCCGACCTGGCGGACGTGGCGGACGACTGGGGCATACCCGGCCTCTCGGCGGACCCCTCCGCCCAGGACACCGACTGACACCGGCCCCCGGGCCGCACCCTCCCGCCACTGGAAAGGCCAGACTCGTGAGCACCGAAGCGTATGTGTACGACGCGATCCGCACCCCGCGTGGTCGCGGCAAGGCGAACGGCTCCCTGCACGGCACCAAGCCCATCGATCTCGTCGTCGGCCTGATCCACGAGGTCCGGAGCCGCTTCCCCGGCCTCGACCCGGCCGCCGTCGACGACATCGTGCTCGGTGTCGTGGGCCCGGTGGGCGACCAGGGCTCCGACATCGCCCGGACCGCCGCGATCGCCGCCGGACTGCCGGACACGGTCGCCGGAGTCCAGGAGAACCGCTTCTGTGCCTCGGGTCTGGAGGCCGTCAACCTGGCCGCCGCGAAGGTCCGTTCGGGCTGGGAGGACCTGGTGCTCGCGGGCGGCGTCGAGTCGATGTCCCGGGTGCCGATGGCCTCGGACGGCGGCGCCTGGTTCAACGACCCGATGACCAATCTGGCCGTCAACTTCGTGCCCCAGGGCATCGGCGCCGACCTCATCGCCACCGTCGAGGGATTCACCCGGCGCGAGGTGGACGAGTACGCGGCGCTGTCGCAGGAGCGGGCGGCGGAGGCATGGAAGGACGGCCGGTTCGACCGCTCGGTCGTCCCCGTCAAGGACCGCTCCGGTCTCGTCGTCCTCGACCACGACGAGTACATGCGGCCCGGCACGACCGCCGACTCCCTCGCCAAGCTGAAGCCGTCCTTCGCGGACATCGGTGAGCTGGGCGGCTTCGACGCGGTGGCGCTGCAGGAGTACCACTGGGTCGAGGCGATCGACCACGTCCACCACGCGGGCAACTCCTCCGGCATCGTGGACGGCGCCTCCCTCGTCGCCATCGGCAGCAGGGAGATCGGCGAGCGGTACGGTCTGCGCCCGCGCGCCCGGATCGTCTCCGCCGCCGTCTCCGGCTCCGAGCCCACCATCATGCTCACCGGCCCGGCCCCCGCGACCCGCAAGGCCCTCGCCAAGGCCGGGCTGACCATCGACGACATCGACCTCGTCGAGATCAACGAGGCGTTCGCCGCCGTGGTCCTCCGCTTCGTCCGGGACATGGGTCTCTCGCTCGACAAGGTCAACGTCAACGGCGGCTCGATCGCCCTCGGCCACCCGCTCGGCGCGACCGGCGCGATGATCCTCGGCACCCTCATCGACGAGCTGGAGCGGCAGGACAAGCGGTACGGCCTGGCCACGCTGTGCGTGGGCGGCGGCATGGGCATCGCGACGATCGTCGAACGCGTCTGAGCCGACCGGCGGATCACCCCACCAAGACTTCTGCGGAAAGACGCTACGGAGAACCTGTCATGACACAGAGCACCACCATCCGCTGGGAACAGGACCGCACGGGGCTCGTCACTCTCGTCCTCGACGACCCGAACCAGTCCGCGAACACCACGAACCAGGCGTTCCGCGACTCGCTCGCGGTGATCACCGACCGCCTGGAGGCCGAGAAGGACACCATTCGCGGTGTCGTCATCACCTCCGCCAAGAAGACCTTCTTCGCCGGCGGCGACCTCCGCGACCTGATCAAGGTCACCCCCGACACCGCTCAGGAACTGTTCGACGGCGGCCTGGAGATCAAGCGCAATCTGCGCCGCATCGAGACCCTCGGCAAGCCCGTCGTCGCCGCGATCAACGGCGCGGCCCTGGGCGGCGGTTACGAGCTGGCCCTCGCCTGCCACCACCGCGTCGCCCTCGACGCCCCCGGCTCCAAGATCGGCTGCCCCGAGGTCACCCTCGGCCTGCTCCCCGGCGGCGGTGGCGTCGCCCGTACCGTACGGCTGCTGGGCATCGCCGACGCCCTGCTGAAGGTGCTGCTCCAGGGCACCCAGTACAGCCCGCAGCGCGCCCTTGAGAACGGCCTGATCCACGAAGTGGCCGCCACGCAGGAGGAGTTGCTGGCGAAGGCCCGCGCCTTCGTCGACGCCAACCCCGAATCCCAGCAGCCGTGGGACAAGCCCGGCTACCGCATCCCCGGCGGCACCCCCGCCCACCCGAAGTTCGCGGCGAACCTGCCCGCCTTCCCCGCCACCCTGCGCAAGCAGACGAACGGCGCGCCCTACCCGGCGCCGCGCAACATCCTGGCCGCCGCCGTCGAGGGCGCCCAGGTCGACTTCGAGACCGCCCAGGTCATCGAGGCGCGCTACTTCGTGGAGCTGGCGGCGGGCCAGACCTCCAAGAACATGATCCAGGCCTTCTTCTTCGACCTCCAGGCCGTCAACTCCGGCGCGAACCGGCCCAAGGGCGTCGAGCCGCGTCAGGTCCGCCGGGCCGCCGTCCTCGGCGCCGGGATGATGGGCGCGGGCATCGCCTACTCGTGCGCCCGCGCGGGCATCGACGTCGTCCTGAAGGACGTGACGCCCGAGGCGGCGGCCAGGGGCAAGACCTACTCGGAGAAGCTCTGCGCCAAGGCGGTCGCCAGGGGCCGCACCACCCAGGAGAAGGCCGACGCGCTGCTCGCCCGTATCACCCCCACCGCAGACCCGGCGGACCTCGCGGGCTGTGACGCCGTCATCGAGGCCGTGTTCGAGAACACCGAGCTGAAGCACAAGGTGTTCCAGGAGATCGAGGGGGTCGTGGCGCCGGACGCCCTGCTCTGCTCCAACACCTCGACCCTCCCCATCACCGAACTGGCCGAGGGCGTCGTCCGCCGGTCCGACTTCATCGGGCTGCACTTCTTCTCGCCCGTCGACAAGATGCCGCTCGTCGAGATCATCAAGGGCGCGGAGACGGGCGACGAGGCGCTCGCCCGCGCGTTCGACCTCGTCCGGCAGATCAAGAAGACCCCGATCGTCGTCAACGACTCGCGCGGCTTCTTCACCTCCCGGGTCATCGGGCACTTCATCAACGAGGGTGTCGCGATGGTGGGGGAGGGCATCGAGCCCGCGTCCGTCGAACAGGCGGCGGCGCAGGCGGGCTACCCCGCGAAGGTCCTCTCCCTCATGGACGAGCTGACCCTCACCCTGCCGCGCAAGATCCGGGCCGAGTCCCGGCGGGCCGTGGAGGAGGCGGGCGGCACGTGGGTCGAGCACCCCGCCGAGGCGGTCGTCGACCGCATGGTCGACGAGTTCGCCCGGCCGGGGCGCAGCGGCGGTGCGGGCTTCTACGACTACGGCCCCGACGGCGGCCGCGGCAAGCTCTGGCCCGGTCTGCGTGAGCACTTCACGCGGCCCGGCCATCGGATCCCCTTCCGTGACATGCAGGAACGCATGCTCTTCTCGGAGGCGCTGGACACGGTCCGGCTCATGGAGGAGGGCGTGCTGACGTCCGTCGCCGACGCGAACATCGGATCGCTCTTCGGGATCGGCTTCCCCGGCTGGACCGGTGGTGTCCTCCAGTACATCAACGGCTACGACGGCGGCCTCCCCGGCTTCGTCACCCGGGCCCGCGAACTGGCCGACCAGTACGGTGATCGCTTCGCGCCGCCGGAGTTGCTGGTGGAGATGGCGGAGAAGGGGGAGCGGTTCGGGGACGAGTGAGGGGTGCGTCGTCGGGTGCCGCCCGGTGGGGGCTTCTCGCGCAGTTCCCCGCACCCCTAGGTCCTGTCTGGAGTTCGGATCACAAGTGTGGTGCGATGCTACGGAGCCAGAGCATCGCACCACACAGGTGCAGTCCGGCCTCGTAACTCTCCGGGTTCTTGTCGTACCGGGTAGCGATACCGCGCCAGTTCCGCAGCCGGTTGATGCACCGTTCCACGGTGTTGCGCTCTTTGTAGAGCGTCGCGTCATATGAGACTGGCCGGCCGCCGGCGCTGCCACGCTTCTTGCGGTTCGCGGCCTGGTCGACCTTCTCCGGGATCACGGCTCGGATCCCGCGTCGTCGCAGGTAGCGGCGGTTGCGTCGGGACGAATACGCCTTGTCCGCGGCCACCGCATCCGGCCGGGTCCGCGGGCGCCCGATCGGGCCGCGCACCTTCACCCGTTCCAGGACCGGGGCGAACTGCGGACTGTCACCGGCCTGCCCGGGCGTGAGGACGAACGCAAGCGGGCGACAGCGTCGGTCAGCCGCCACATGAATCTTGCTCGTCAGTCCGCCCCGGGAACGCCCCAGCTCGGCGGCTTTCAACCGGGCCCGGTGTCGTCGGCGGACCCGTCGCCGCTCGACGCGCGCCTCATCCTCAGCCTGTCCGTCCTGCGTTCTTTGTGCCTTGCCCTCGCCCCCTTTTCGGCCTCGACGGCCATTTCCAAGGCCGCCAACTGCTCGGGGTCCAGGGCCATCCCGGCGGCGTGATGATGGGCCCGGGCGGTCGCAGAGTCCACGCTGACCAGGCCCAAGTCGGCCTGGCCGCGGGCGGCGGCCTCAGCGATCACTGTTTGCATCAGGTCCTGGAAAACGCCCCGCCTCGCCCAGATCCGAAAGCGGTCGTACGTGCTCTGCCAGGGCCCGAACTCGGTCGGCAGGTCACGCCAGGGGCTACCCGTCCGGAACCGCCACATCACCGCGTTGAAGTGTTTCCGCAGGTCAGGGATGGGACCAACCGCGGCAATCGGGAGATGCGGCTCGATCAGGGCCCACTGCTCATCGGTGAGATCGCCTCGCGCCATGACTGATGGCCTATCAAGACCGAGCCCTCGCGCGCAGGCGATCTACCGAACTCCTGATCCAAACTCCAGACAGGCCCTAGAAGACACAGGCCCTGCGGGCCTGAAAAGCAGGGGGCGCAGCCCCTGCTTTTCAGGGGCGCGGGGAACTGCGCGACCAGCCCCCACCCACCCGCACCCGACAACGCACCCGCTCACCCCGGACGGCACGACCGGCGGCGGCTCCCCGCGCGTGTCCTCGCCCGGGTCCGCCTTCCCGGCCTCGCGACGCGGCGGCTCGGGCGGGCGCCCAGCATGGCCGTCACCAGCTCCGGCACGGCCGTCTCCTCCCGCCGTACGCCCGGCAGCGCGACCCGGCCGTCCCGCAGCACGGTGACCCGCCGGGCGAGGCGCATCACCTCCTCCAGGAAGTGGGTGACGTACAGGACGGCGATGCCCTGCCCGGTGAGTGTGCGCAGGACCTGTTCCAGCCGGTCGACCGCGGCGGCCGGCAGCGCGGACGTCGGCTCGTCCAGCACGAGCACCCGGGGCCGCCGCAGCAGCGCCGCGCGATCTCCGCCAACTGCTGTTCGGCGAGGCAGAGTTCGCCGAGCGGTGCGGCGCGGTGAGGTCGACGTCGAGTCCGAGATCCGTGAGGACCGGGCGGGCCGCGCGGTCCATGGCCCCCGGTCGAGCAGCCCGAAGCGGCGCGGCGGCCGGTACGGGAAGAGGTTCTCCCGGACGGTGAGGTCGGGGAAGAGACTCAACTCCTGGGACACGACCGCGATATGGGTGCCCTCGGCACGCGGCGACAACGCGATCGCGCCCAGCATGGTCCGCACCCACACCGCCGAACGCACGGTCGGCGCCGACGGCGGTTCGCCCATGTCCGGGAGCGCCAGGCCGTACCGCGCACCCAGGAGCCCGGCGACCTGGTCTCCACGCTGCTGTACGTCGTCGACGAGGCCAGCGGCTTCCTGGCCGGGCAGACCCTCAACGTGTCCGGCGGCTCGGCCTACCTGTGACGCGGGATCAGGACTCCGCGAGCCACTGGCTCAGCTCCTCCCGCAACGACCGCTGAAAGGTCGTCAACAAGGCCTGCACGACCAGGGGTTGCATATCGGCCGACAGCGACTTCACGGCCTGCGGATCGCGCTCGGCCACCGCGTCGCGGAAGAGCCGCGACAATTCACGGGCCGCCGCGCGCGAGTGCTCGACCAGCACGGTCCGCGCGGCGAGGACCGACTCCTCGGACAGGGGTACGTCGAGCAGCTCCACCCCGAGCCGCAGCAGCCCCGGATCCACGCGCAGCCCGTCACCGTCCCGCTCGGCCACCCCCATGGCGACGAGCCGCTCCACATCCTCCTCGCCCAGCGCCCGCCCCGCCCGCCGGTCCAGCTCCTCC
Organism: Streptomyces phaeolivaceus; assembly: GCF_009184865.1. Lineage (NCBI taxonomy): Bacteria > Bacillati > Actinomycetota > Actinomycetes > Kitasatosporales > Streptomycetaceae > Streptomyces > Streptomyces phaeolivaceus. The sequence continues at coordinate 8,911,366 of NZ_CP045096.1, forward strand.
CGGGTGACCGTCTCCACCGCGTCCGGGGCCCAGGACGCCACCATCGCGCGCTGAAGCGCGAGGTCGCGCGGGGTGAGGTCCGGCGGCAGCCGCCGCAGATACCGCTCGATGGCCGCGAGGGTCATGCCCTGCCGCTGCAACTCCTCGATCAGCGCGAGCCGGGCGAGATGATCCCGCCCGTACCGGCCGACCCGCCGCGGCCCGATCACCGGCGGCGGCAGCAGGCCCCGGGCACCGTAGAAACGCACCGTACGCACCGTGACCCCCGCCCGAGCGGCCAGCTCGTCGACGGTGAGCACGACCCCTTCCGCCTCTCCCGCGCCCTCCCCGGAGCCGGTGCCGGCGCTCTCTCCGGTGTCGGTCGTCATGCACAGCAGTATCGCTGTCCCACCGCCGCTGTGACACCTCGGAGGTGCCGTGACACCTCGGCCACCGCCGATTGTCAGTGCCGCCCCGTACGGTGGCGTCATGTCGGGGATCACTTACGTCCGGGGGGACGCCACCGTGCCGCTGGGCAAGGGAGTCAAGGTCATCGCCCATGTCTGCAACGACCTGGGCGGCTGGGGCAAGGGCTTCGTCCTCGCCCTGTCCCGTCGCTGGCCGGAGCCGGATGCCGCCTACCGTGCCTGGCACCGCGAGCGCGCGCACAACGACTTCGGACTCGGCGCCGCGCAGTTCGTCCAGGTCGGCCCCTACACCTGGGTCGCCAATCTGATAGGCCAGCGCGGCACCCGCACCGGCAGCAAGGGGGTGCCCGTCCGCTACGAGGCCATCGACACCGCGCTCGGCCTGCTCGCCGACAAGGCGTTGGAGCTGGACGCCTCGGTTCATATGCCCCGCATCGGCTGTGGTCTCGCGGGCGGCACGTGGTCGCGGGTGGAGCCGCTGGTCAACGACCGGCTGGTGCGGCGCGGGACAGCCGTGACGGTGTACGACCACGGGGACCGAACCCGGACCGGACGCGGTACTTCGCGCGGGTGAGCGGGTAGGGCACGGGTATGGATCTCCTTCCGATGGACATCGGCCCGTTGAACCCCGTCGTCGAGGAACTCGCGGTCGCGGCGGTCCTGTTCGCCCTCGTGTTGCTCTTCTTCGTCCGGCTCGTCCCACGGATCCAGCGCGTCCTGGACGAACGCGAGGCCGCGACCAAGGGAACCGAGGCCGAGGCCCAGGCCCTCCAGGAGCAGATCCAGATCAAGCGGGCCGAGGTGGCGGCGACCCTGGCCGACGCCCGCCACGAGGCCGCCCGCATCCGCCAGCGCGCCTTCGAGGAGGGCACCGCCCTGATCGCCGAGGCCCGCGCCGACGGCCACCGCGAGTACACCACCCTCCTCACCGAGGGCCACACCCACCTGACCACCGCCCGCGCCACGGCCGAGGCCGAACTCCGCACCCACGCGGCGGAACTGGCCTCGGCCCTGGCGAGCAGAATCATCGGCGAACCGATCGAAGCGGGAGTCCACCCCCACCCCTGAAGGGGGCGCAGCCCTCCTTCCAGGGGCGCGGGGAACCGCGCGACAAGCCACGACGAGCCCGCGGCCGACAACCGAACCGACCTGACCCACCCCCCGAGCTTCTAGTGCGCGTGCGCGTGCGCGTGCCCGCGCCCCTGCCCGCCCCCACCCCCATCCTCACGCCCATGAACGGAGTTGGTCGCCACGATCTTCTTCCACGACTTCGGCGCCTTGGGCACAACACCCACCGCGGCCAAGCCCCCCTGCTGAGCCGCGGCAGCCCCCGGCTTCACCGGCTGATACAGCCACGTGTCGAACAGACCCACCAAGGACTCCCCGGTCGACGCTGGCCCGCGCCGCCCCGTAACTGTCGCCGATGTCCTTGCTGTACGCGTTGACGATCGGGATGCCGTTCGCGGTCCGCCCGGTGGTGACGTCGAACTTCCCGACGGCGAGGGTGGCGAGATAGGTGACCTGCGGTTTGTTGGACCGCCAGTTCCAGCGGGTCCAGTCGGCGCGTGAACTCGTCGACTGGAGCGTGCCGTTGGCGATGGCCTGCGAGCCGTCCGGTACGAGCACGGACACGTCGTAGGTGGCCTTGTCGAGCGGCATCGACGACGAGCCCATGGCCGACATCGAACGCCACCCGGACCGGTGGGAGACCTCCAGGGTCTGGCCGCCCCGCCCCTCTTCTTGTGGTGGGAGCATCATCGAGACCGGCAGGGGCTCCCACCGCCTCTCCCATACCAAAGCCAGGCCGAACGAGCCGCCGCCCGCTGACCCGGCGCGCCTGCCTGATACGGGATGATCAGTCCTTGCGTCCTGTCGCGGCGACAGTGACACCGAGGCCGATCATCGCGAGCCCGCCGACTCCTCCGACCAGAGAGAGCCGCTGGGGTGAGCGGGCGAACCAGTCCCGTCCGGTCGCCGCGGCCAGTCCCCACAGGCTGTCGCAGGCCACCGCGATGATGTTGAAGACCAGCCCGAGCAACAGCATCTGAACCACGACGTGTCCTTGGGCGCGGTCGACGAACTGCGGCAGCACGGCGGCGAAGAACACAATGGTTTTGGGGTTGGCCACACCGACCGCGAACCCCTCCCACAACGTGCGCAGTCCGCCCTGCGGGGCCTTGTCAGCAGCGAACGTGGCCTGCAACGAGCGGCGTTGCCGCCACGCCTTGACACCCAGATACACCAAGTAGCCGGCCCCGGCCAGTTTCAGCACCGTGAAGACGAGGACGGAGCGTTCCACGATCGACCCGACCCCGAGAGCCACGGCCACGATGAGCACATAGGCGCCCAACGTGTTCCCCACGACAGTGGTCAGCGCAGCCCGACGCCCCTGAGCCAGCGCCCGCCCGATCACGAACAGCACACTGGGCCCGGGGATCACGATCAACAGGAACGACATAGCCGCGAAGGCAAGTAAACGCTCAGCAGACACCATGGCGCCCATGGAAGCACGGCCAGGTTTCGCCCTTCAGCTCCTTTTCGCCGCGCAGGGCCTGAGACGCGCCAGAGCGCCAAGCCATGGCCAAGCACTCCGCACCAGGAACTGGCGCGGATCAAGCGCGGAGCCGAAGTGGACTGTCGAAGCCAACCAGCAGCCCGGAACCCACGGGCTACTCTGCCTCTCGAGGCGCAGCCACCCTCCGGTTCTCTGGATTTCCCCTCCAGGAATCCACGAACCCGTCAGCTTGGCCGCGCACCGGCTTCGAACGGTCGGGCGGCGCCCGCTGGACCGGTCAGCCCGAGAAGCGGGAGTTCCTCGCCGCCGTGGACCGGGCGAGCGACCGCGTGTCGATCACCCGCATCGGCACCACCAAGGAGGACCGTCCGCTGCGACTCGTCCGCATCGGCACCCGCCCCACCTCCCGCACGGTCCTCCTCGTCTGCAGCCAGCACGGTGACGAGCCCTCGGGCCGCGACGCCTGCCTCACCACGATCCGCGACCTCGCCTTCGCCAGGTACGAGCGGACCGCACGGCTGCTGAACACCACCACCGTCCTCGTCGTGCCCACCGCCAACCCCGATGGCCGGGTCGCCGACACCCGGGGCAACAGCGACGGCGTCGACATCAACCGCGACCACCTCGCGTTGCAGACCGCCGAGGCCCGCGCACTCGCCGCCGTCGTCCGCGACCACCGGCCCGACATCGTCTACGACCTGCACGAATACGGCGCCACACCCCGGTTCTACGACAAGGACCTCTTCGACCTCTGGCCGCGCAACCTCAACACCGACCCGGCCGTCCACAGCGAGGCCCGCGGCCTGTCCCTGGACCACGTCCGTCCGACCGCCGGAGCCGCCGGCTACTCGACCGGCACCTACGGCATCTGGACCGACCCGGTCACCGGCGACCCGATCCGCCAGGTCGCGGGCGACGGCCAGGAACGCATCCTGCGGAACATGTCCGGAATCAAGCACTCCGTCGGGCTGCTGATCGAGAGCCGGGTGGACCCGCCGACGGCCGACACCCCGGAACCGGTCAACAACCGGCGCCGGGTCGACTCCCAGCTCGCCGCCCTTGAGGGCCTGTTCGACTTCGCCGGGGAACGCGGCCGACAGATCGACCGGGCGACCGGCGCGGCCCGGCGCGCCGGACTCCGCGACACCGGCCCGGTCTACCTCGGCGGTGCCGACAACGACCCCGCCGAACCCGCCGAGGTGATCCAGGACCCGCCCTGCGGCTACCGGCTCACCGCACAGCAGTACGCGGAGTTCGCCGACGAGCTTGCCCTGCACGGCATTCGCGTTCGCCCAGGTCAAGACGGTGCCGACGTCCTCGTACCGCTGCGCCGGCAACTGCGCGCGCTGGTCCCGCTGCTGCTCGACGCGCGGGCGCCGTACCGCCTGGCGGAGGGGGCTCCCGACATCGCCTGTTGAACAAGTAGGGGTCGGCGTCACATGTGGTAGGGGTTCCTGGGCAGGAGAAGGTCAGTTCCAGCCACTCGCCGAAAGGTTCCACCTGTGACGCACGATCATCGCACCACCCACCACGGGGGAGGCGCGCTTCCGGGTTCGGAGGCGGATCTCTCCGGCGGCGGGCGGCCCCGGACGGACCGCGTCGTGTTCGGAGTGACGGCGGCACTCACCCTGGCCTTCGTGCTCTGGGGCGCCATCTGGACCGACTCCCTCGAAACCGCCTCGGGCAAGCTGCTGAACGGCCTGATCCACAACGGCGGCTGGGCCTTCATGCTCGCCGCCTCCTGTTTCGTCGTCTTCGCCCTGTGGCTCGCGGTCAGCCGCTACGGCCGCATCCACCTGGGCGTCGAGGGCGAGAAACCCGAGTTCCGCACGGTCTCCTGGGTCGCCATGATGTTCAGCGCCGGTATGGGCATCGGCCTGATGTTCTACGGCGTGAGCGAGCCCCTCGCCCACTACACCTCGCCCCCGCCGGGCACGAACCCCGGCGGCTCCGGCGAGCGCATGGAGACGGCGATGGCGACCACGCTGTTCCACTGGACCCTGCACCCCTGGGCGATCTACGCCGTCGTCGGCCTCGCCATCGCCTACAGCACCTTCCGCAAGCAGCGCCGCCAGACCATCAGCGCCGTCTTCACCCCGCTGATCGGCGAGAAGCACGCAGGCGGCGCCTGCGGCCGGGTCATCGACATCCTCGCGATCGTCGCCACGATCTTCGGCTCGGCGGCCTCCCTGGGCCTCGGCGCCCTCCAGATCGGCTCCGGCTTCAAGGAGCTGGACTGGATGAACAAGGTCAGCACCGGGCTGCTCGTCGGCATCATCGCGGTCCTCACCCTGGCCTTCGTCGCCTCCGCGGTGTCGGGTGTCGAGAAGGGCATCCAGTGGCTGTCCAACACCAACATGGTGCTGGCCCTGGTGCTCGCGGTCTTCGTCTTCGTCGCCGGCCCGACCATCCTGATCCTCGACCTGCTGCCCACCTCGGTCTTCTCCTACCTCGGTGACCTGCCCCAGCTCGCCGGCCGCACCGAGGCCTCCGGCGGTGACGGCGTCGCCGACTGGCTCGGCAGCTGGACCGTCTTCTACTGGGCGTGGTGGATCTCCTGGACGCCCTTCGTCGGTATGTTCATCGCCCGCATCAGCCGTGGCCGCACGATCCGCCAGTTCGTCGGCGGTGTCATCCTCGTCCCCAGCTCCGTCAGCCTCGTCTGGTTCGCGGTCTTCGGCGGTACGGCGATGAAGCTCCAGGAGCAGGGCCGGATCGGTGAGGAGGCCACCCCCGAGGGCCAACTCTTCGCCGTCCTCCACGAGTTCCCCATCGCCACGGTCTCCAGCCTCCTGGTGATGATCCTCGTCGGCATCTTCTTCGTCTCCGGCGCCGACGCCGCGTCCATCGTCATGGGCACGCTCTCCCAGCGCGGCGCGCTCGAACCCGGCCGCTTCGTCGTCGTCTTCTGGGGTGTCGTCACCGGGGCCGTCGCCGCGATCATGCTCCTCGTCGGCAGCGGGCAGGGCGACGCGCTCACCGGCCTGCAGAACCTGACGATCCTCGCCGCCGCGCCCTTTGTCCTCGTCATGATCGGCATGTGTGTCGCCATGATGCGCGACCTGCGCCGCGACCATGTGATCGTCCGCGAGGAGATGGCCTCCGAAGCGGTCGAACTCGCCGTCATCGAGGGCCACAAGCGGTACGACGGCGAGTTCGAGATCAGGGTCGGTCCGGGCCAGGGAACGGATGTCGAGGGGGACCCGGTCGGCGCCCGTCACCCCGAGTAGGAACGCGACGGGGCCGGTGACCGACGACCCGCCCTCACCCAGCCGCGCTCACCCCGTGGCCAGCCGTGCGGCGACCCCCGCACACCCCCAGGCCACCGTCACCCCGGCCCCACCGTGCCCGTAGTTGTGCACCAACACCCGCCCGCCCGGCAGGAGTTCACGCTCCAGACGCGCCGCCGGGCGGGCGGGCCGCAACCCCACCCGGTGCTCGACGACCCGCGCCCCGGCGATCTCGGGCCGCAACGCCGCGCACCGCTCCACGATCTCCTTGGCGATCACCGGATCCGGCGTCAGGGACCAGTCGTCCTCCTCCGCGGTACCACCGAGGAGCAACCCACCGGGCTGCGGCATGAAGTACGTACTCTTCGAACCGGAGTGATCCGCGGCGGTCAGCCAGGTGTCGACCCCCGGTTCTCCACCACGACCAACTGCCCCCGCACCGGCCGCACGGAGGGATCCGGGACCAGCTCCCGCGCCCCGATCCCCGTGCGGTTGACGACGACGGGCGCCTCGACCGCCGCGAGGTCGGTGACCGTACGCTCCTCCACCGCGCCGCCCGCCGCGAGGAACCGCGCGCGCAGCCACCGCAGATGGACCGGCATGTCGATCAGCGGCAGCCGGGCCCACAGGCCGACGCCCGGGTACTCCTCGGCCGTCGCCACCCGCGGCCCCGCCACCCGAGAGGCCCAGGGACCGAGCCCGTCCAGCGAGGTCTCGCCGTGTACGCCCTCGACCATGCGTACGCCTGTCGCGTCCGGGCGGCCCGCCAACTCCTCGTACACGGACAGGGAGTCGAGCGTCCAGCCGCCCACGAGTTCCTCCGGTTCGATCCGGTACGGCCACCACAGTCCGCCCGCGACGGCGGACGTCGTCCGCTCTCCGGGCTCCCGCGCCCAGATCCGCACCCGCAGGCCGCTCTCCGCCAGCGTGACGGCCGTCGTGAGACCGACGACTCCACCACCGACCACGATCACGTCGCTCATATCGCTGTTCGATTCATTGGCCACCCAGGGACGTTAACGGAATATGACATGCAGTGCTCACAAGTCTGGCTTTGTGGGGATACTCACACCATGTCTGCCGAGTACGCGACCTTCGGCCTGGCACCGGCGATGCGAGCCGGTGGCGTCCTCGCCAACGGTGACTACCAAGCGCACCGGGACTTCGTGGACTTCATAGTCGACGGACGCCCGCTGCTGTTCCAGCTCTCCGACCTCGACGCCGTCTCCCCACTCGCCTCCGACGTCCCGCCCTCGATCTTCACCGCCCAGGTGCGCGGCCTGCTCCTGGAGGCCGAGGCACCCCTCACCCGCGGCCGTTACGTCATCTACGGCTGCCCCGAATGCGCCGACCTCGCCTGCGGTGCCGTGACCGCGGTGATAGAGCGCGACGGCGACGACTTCGTGTGGCGGGACTTCGCCTGGCAGACGGAGGAGGAGGCCGACCTCAGGCTCAACGGCTACACGGGCATCGGCCCCTTCCGGTTCCACGGCCCCGAGTACCGCAGCGCGCTGCAGTCCCTGTTGCGCGAGTCCGCCGCCGATTCGTCGGCCCGGCGCCGGGTCCTTCTCATCGGTGCCCGGGTCGCCGTCCTCGCCAAACTCGCCGCCGCCCTGCGCGCGATCGGGATCGGCGCCGACATAGCGCACGACGCCACCGGGGTGAGCCCCGACGAACTGCGCACCTACGGCGTCGTGGCCTTCGGCCGGGTCGTCGGCGAGACGGACCGAGAGGCGGTACGGCTCGCCTTCGACCGGGCGGGCGTCCAGGTCGCCTACGTCGAAGGACTCGCCCCGATCATCCCGCTCCTGGTCGCCCAGATCGAACACGCCCTCGACCGCAGCCCCACGGAACAGCGCCGCCTCACCCGCCTCGTCGCCGTCGGCGGCCAGGCCGGCATCGAGATCACCTCCACCTGCCGCGTGGAACTCACCGCCTACCGCCTGGACCGCCTCTACCGCCCCCACACCTACCGCTTCTTCGACGGCATCCTCCCGGCCGGCCAGCACCGCATCGGCCTCGACCCCGGAACAACAAAGGGAAACTCCTTCATCGTGGCCCGCACGGCAGGAACGGTACTGGTGGAACCGATGACAGCCGACTAGGACCGAGGGGACCCGCGCCCTTCAGGGGCGCGGGGAACCGCGCGAACGGGGTCCGGGGCGGAGCCCCGAATCTTTGACGGGGGTGGAAGGGGCACGCAGCCCCTGAAGGACGGGACGGGTAGGGGCGGCGGGGGCGAAAAAGCCATGGCCGCCCCGGACGCGGCTGGGACCACCCACCCCCCTGTCGTTAGGATCCCCAACCGTGACCGCCACCCTCGTCGTCAAGAACCTCACCGCCGCCCACGGCGCCCGCTCACTCTTCTCCGGCCTCGACCTAGTCGTAGCCCCCGGGGACGTGATCGGACTGGTCGGCGCCAACGGCGCGGGCAAGTCCACCCTGCTCCGCCTCCTCGCCGGCCTGCTCCCCCCGGAGGCCGGCGAGCTACGCCTCTCCCCACCCACGGCGACCGTCGGCCACCTCCCGCAGGAGCCGGAGCGCCGGGAGGGCGAGACCGTACGGGACTTCCTCGCCCGGCGCACAGGCGTGGCGGAGGCCCAGCGCGTGATGGACGAGGCCACCCAGGCACTGGTGGACGGCGCGCCGGGCGCCGACGACGCGTACTCGGTGAGCCTGGAGCGCTGGCTCGACCTAGGCGGCGCCGACCTCGACGAGCGCGCCGCGGAGGTCGCCGACTCCCTCGGCCTCGCCGTCGACCTGGACCAGCCGATGACCGGCCTCTCCGGCGGCCAGGCCGCCCGCGCCGGCCTCGCCTCCCTCCTCCTCTCCCGCTACGACGTCTTCCTCCTCGACGAGCCCACCAACGACCTCGACCTGGACGGCCTGGAACGCCTCGAACGCTTCGTCTCCGGCCTGCGCGCCGGCACGGTCGTCGTCAGCCACGACCGTGAGTTCCTCACCCGCACGGTCACCAAGGTCCTCGAACTCGACCTCGCCCAGAACCAGATCAACCTCTACGGCGGCGGATACGAGGCCTATCTGGAGGAGCGCGAGACGGCCCGCCGGCACGCCCGCGACGACTTCGAGGAGTACGCCGACAAGAAGTCCGCCCTCCAGGACCGCGCCCAGATGCAGCGCTCCTGGATGGACAAGGGCGTCAAGAACGCCCGGCGCAAGGCGAACAACGACAACGACAAGATCGGCCGCAAGTTCCGCAGCGAGGCGAGCGAGAAGCAGGCCGCGAAGGCCCGGCAGACGCAGCGCATGATCGAACGGCTGGACGTCGTCGAGGAGCCGCGCAAGGAGTGGGAGCTGCGCATGGAGATCGCGGCGGCCCCGCGCTCCGGTGCGGTCGTCGCCACGATGCGCGACGCCGAGGTGCGCCGGGGGGACTTCGCCTTCGGACCGGTGTCCCTGCAGATCGACTGGGCCGACCGGATCGCCATCACCGGCGCGAACGGCGCGGGCAAGTCGACGCTCCTGGGCGCGCTGCTCGGCCGGGTCCCCCTGGACTCGGGCCACGCCGCGCTCGGCTCGGGCGTCCTGGTCGGCGAGGTCGACCAGGCCCGGGGGCTCTTCCACGGCCCCGAGTCCCTCCTCGACGCCTTCTGCGCGGCCGTGCCCGACACGGAACCCGCCGAAGTCCGCACCCTCCTCGCCAAGTTCGGCCTGAAGGCCCACCACGTCCTACGCCCGGCGGTGACGCTGTCCCCCGGCGAACGCACCCGCGCGGCCCTCGCGCTCCTCCAGGGCCGAGGCGTCAACCTCCTGATCCTGGACGAGCCCACCAACCACCTCGACCTCCCGGCCATCGAGCAACTCGAATCCGCCCTCGACACCTACGAGGGCACGTTGCTCCTGGTCACCCACGACCGCCGGATGCTGGACGCGGTGAGGGTCACGAGGCGCTTCGCGGTGGAGGCGGGCAAGGTGACGGAGAGCTGAGCCCGCGTTGTCGGCTGCGGGTGGGTGGGAACTGCGTGAGAAGCCCCCACCGGACCCGCAGCCAAAAACGCACCCCCCTGCCACTCACCCCCGCTTCTTGTTCACCAACCCCGCCCGCCGCAACGCGTCAGCCATCGCACTGTTCGCCGGCGGCGGCGCAGCCGCACCACCCTGCCGCGAACCACCCCCACGCCCCTGCTGCCGCGGCGGCTGACCCCCGCGAGCCCCCCGCTGAGGCCGGGACCCCCCACCGCCCTGCCCGGCGGCGGCCCCCTTCGGCGCCGCCTCGTCGTCCAGCCGCAGCGTCAACGAGATCCGCTTGCGCGGAATGTCGACGTCGAGCACCTTCACCTTCACGATGTCCCCGGGCTTGACCACATCGCGCGGATCCTTCACGAAGGTCTTGGACAGCGCGGACACATGCGCCAGACCGTCCTGGTGCACACCGACGTCGATGAACGCCCCGAACGCCGCCACGTTCGTCACGACCCCCTCCAGCACCATCCCGGACACCAGGTCGGAGATCTTCTCGACGCCCTCCTTGAACGTGGCCGTCTTGAACGCGGGCCGAGGGTCACGCCCCGGCTTCTCCAGCTCCTTCAGGATGTCCGACACGGTCGGCAGACCGAACGTCTCGTCCACGAAGTCCCCGGCCCTGAGCGACCGCAGCACCCCCGTGTTGCCGATGAGCGCCGCCACCTCCTGACCGGAGGTCTTCACCATCCGCCGTACGACGGGGTACGCCTCCGGGTGCACGCTGGACGCGTCCAGCGGATCGGAGCCGCCCCGGATCCGCAGGAAGCCCGCGCACTGCTCGTACGCCTTGGGGCCGAGCCGTGCCACGCCCTTCAGCTCGGAACGCGAGGTGAAGGGACCGTTGGCGTCACGGTGGGCCACGATGTTCTCGGCGAGCCCGGAGGAGATGCCGGAGACGCGCGAGAGGAGCGGCGCGGAGGCCGTGTTCACATCCACGCCCACGCCGTTCACACAGTCCTCCACCACCGCGTCCAGGGAACGCGACAGCTTCACCTCGGACAGGTCGTGCTGGTACTGCCCGACCCCGATCGACTTCGGGTCGATCTTCACCAGCTCGGCCAGCGGGTCCTGGAGCCGACGCGCGATCGACACAGCGCCCCGCAGCGAGACGTCCATGCCCGGCAGCTCCTGCGAGGCGAACGCCGACGCCGAGTACACGGACGCGCCCGCCTCCGACACCATCACCTTGGTGAGCTTCAACTCCGGGTGCTTGGTGATCAGTTCACCGGCCAGCTTGTCGGTCTCGCGGGAGGCCGTGCCGTTGCCGATCGCGATCAGATCGACCGCGTGCTCCTTGGCCAGGCGGGCCAGCTTGGCGATGGCCTCGTCCCACCTGTTGGCCGGGACATGCGGGTAAATGACGTCCGTCGCCACCACCTTGCCGGTCGAGTCGACCACGGCGACCTTCACGCCCGTACGGAAACCGGGGTCCAGGCCGAGCGTCGCGCGCGTACCGGCGGGCGCGGCCAGCAGCAGATCGCGCAGGTTCGCCGCGAACACGTTCACCGCCTCGTCCTCGGCGGCCGTCCGCAGCCGCAGCCGCAGATCGATGCCGAGGTGGACCAGGATCCGGGTCCGCCAGGCCCAACGGACCGTGTCCTTCAGCCACTTGTCGGCGGGCCGCCCACGGTCGGTGATCTCGAAACGATGGGCGACGATCCCCTCGTACGACGACGGGCCGGGCTGCTCGGAGGGCTCCTCCGGCTCCAGGACGAGATCGAGGACGTCCTCCTTCTCGCCGCGCAGCATCGCCAGGATGCGGTGGGAGGGCAGCTCGGTGAACGGCTCGGCGAAGTCGAAGTAGTCGGCGAACTTGGCGCCCGCCTCCTCCTTGCCGTCCTTGACCTTGGCGGCCAGCCGGCCCCGTACCCACATGCGCTCGCGCAGCTCGCCGATCAGGTCGGCGTCCTCCGAGAACCGCTCGGTGAGGATGGCTCGCGCGCCGTCCAGCGCGGCCTGCGGATCGGCGACGCCCTTGTCCGCGTTCACGAACGCGGCGGCTGCCGCCAGCGGATCGACGCCCGGGTCGCCGAGCAGGCCCTCGGCCAGCGGTTCGAGACCGGCCTCGCGGGCGATCTGCGCCTTCGTGCGCCGCTTCGGCTTGAAGGGGAGGTAGATGTCCTCCAGCCGCGCCTTGGTCTCGGCGGCGCGGATCCGCTCCTCGATCTCGGGCGTCAGCCTGCCCTGCTCGCGCACCGAGTCGAGGATCGCGGCCCGCCGCTCCTCCAGCTCCCGCAGATAGCGCAGCCGCTCCTCCAGCGTGCGCAGCTGCGCGTCGTCGAGCATCTCGGTCGCTTCCTTGCGGTAGCGGGCGATGAAGGGCACGGTCGAACCGCCGTCGAGCAGCTCCACCGCGGCCCTGACCTGCCGCTCCCGTACGCCGAGCTCCTCGGCGATCCTGCCTTCGATGGACCCTACGAGGGGTGTCGTCACGTTGCCGTACCGCCTTCTCCACTGAGGTTGCGCGGCAATTGTGGCAGGTGGCACCGACAGCGGGGGATCAGGGAGCGAAACGCGCGGGTCCGGGACGCGGGCGGAGCCGGACACGTCGGCCGTGTCCGGCTCCGGAGGTCTGCGGGCCCGTCTCGTCGAGGCCCGGCGGGTCCGTCCCGCTCAGGCCCGGCGGGTCCGCCCGCCGCGGCGCGTCGAACTCGACGCGCCGCCGAAGAGCCGGGCCAGGGCCCGGAACGGCAGCGTGACCACCGTCGCGATGGCCCCGCCGATCTGGCGCAACACGTCTGCGATCGCACGGAACACGTACTTCCCCTTTCGTCTCCCGGCTGGCTGGGCCAGGAACGATCGGGTACCGCGCCGCACAAGGTTCATGCCTGGACCGGCCCGACCGCTCAGCGCGGTCCGCTCAGCGCTTGCCGATCATCCCCGCCGGGAAAGCCCCCGCCCCGAGCATCGTCGTCACCAGCCCCGTCATCAGCTCGGTGAGCCGTTCCACCCCGGCCGCGCCCAGATGCTCGTACGGCGCCAGGTCGAGGCGGTCCGTCGCGGTCTCGATCTCCCTGCGGAAGGCGACGCCCGCCTCCGTCAGCTCGTCCTCGGCGTCGAGCAGCCCGCGCGCGCGGAGCCGGGCGGTCGCGGCGTCCCACTCGTCCATGGTCCAACCGCGTGTGCCGACGGCCCACTTCGGGGACATGCCCTTCCCGGTCGCGCTGTGGCTGGCCAGCGCCTCGACCGGGTCGAGACCGGCGTCGAGGAGCACCGCGAGATGTCCGTCGCCCCGGTGCTCCCGCAACAGCGTGGTCGCGTGCCAGAGCGCGAGATGAGGGCGCTCGGGTAGAGGCAGATCGGCGTGCGCGGCGTACAGGGGGCGCGCGGTCCGTGAGCACGCCTCGGTGGCGCGCAGCGCCAGCTCCGCGGCCTCGGCGACCTCCGAGGAGGCGATCAGCTCCTCGCCGAGCAGCCGCCGCAGCGTGGCGTCCGCGACGCGCTCGCGGGCCGCCAGCACCACCGACGGCGACGCCGTCTCCCACACGGCCGGGACGTGTGCCGCCACCAGCTCGTGCCGGAAGTTGAAGAAGGTGGCCGTCACCGCGCCCGCGCCGACACCGCCCAGGGCCGCCGCCCGCACCGCGAAGTACGCCGCCCGGGGGTCCTCCACCCCCACGGCGGCCAGCTCCCGGCCCAGATCCGGCGAGAAGTAGTGCGCGGAGTGGAACGGATTGAGGAGGCTGTGGCAGCGCCGCCCGGCGCGCTCCGGCAGAGAGGAAGTCATGCCCGGCAGGTTACCGACCAGTTGGTCGGTCGCCTACCGGTGGGGGCCGTGGCAGGAAAGGTGGGGTACTCGTCATTGCGGCCATGGCCCGCCCGCCGAAGAATCGAGGGCATGCGAACTGTCCTGGTCGTCCTCTTCGACGGCGTGCAGAGCCTCGACGTCACCGGCCCGCTGGAGGTCTTCGCCGGCGCGGCACAGCACACCCCCGGGACGTACCGCGTCACCACGGCCTCCCTGGACGGCACGCCCGTACGGACCTCCAGCGGCCTCACCCTCGTCCCGGACCACTCCCTGGCCGCCGCGCCCGCCCCGCACACCCTGCTCGTCCCGGGCGGCCACGGCACCCGGAACCCCGACCCCGAGGTCGTCGCCTGGCTGCGCGAGCGCGGCCCGCGCGCGGAGCGCCTGGTCTCGGTCTGCACCGGCGCGATCCTGCTCGCCGAGGCGGGCCTCCTGGACGGCCTCCGGGTCACCACCCACTGGGCGTACTGCGACACGCTGGCCCGCGACCATCCGGCGATCGAGGTCGACCCCGACCCCATCTACGTCCGCGACGGGCGCGTCGCCACCTCCGCCGGTGTCACGGCCGGTATCGATCTCGCACTCGCGCTGGTCGAGGAGGACATCGGCCGCGACGCCGCCCTCGCCATAGCCCGTCACCTGGTCGTCTTCCTGCGCAGACCGGGCAACCAGGCCCAGTTCAGCGCCCAGCTGGCCGCCCAGACCGCCCGGCGGGAACCGCTCCGCGAGGTCCAGCGGTGGATCACCGAGCACCCCGGCGACGACCTGGCCGTCGAGCGGCTGGCCGCCCGTGCCCGGCTCTCGCCCCGCCACTTCGCCCGCGCCTTCCAGGCCGAGACGGGCATGACCCCGGGCCGGTACGTCGACCGGGTCCGCCTCGAACACGCCCGCCGCCTCCTGGAGGACACCTCCGACGGCGTCGAGGAGATCTCCCGCGGCAGCGGCTACGGCACGTCCGAGGCCATGCGCCGCGCCTTCGTGAAGGCCCTCGGCACCTCTCCGGCGGAGTACCGCCGCCGGTTCCGCCCCGTCCCGGCCGGCTGAGCCGACGGGCCCGACCCGGTCCCTCCGACCCGGTCCCTCCGACCTGACCTCACCGACCCGACCGAACCGAAAGGCCCCCGATGCGGATCGCCATCGTCCTGTTCGACCGCTTCACCGCCCTCGACGCGGTGGGCCCGTACGAGATGCTCGTGCGGCTCCCCGACGCCGAACTCGTCTTCGTCGCCGAGGAGAGCGGACCCGTCCGCTCCGACACCGGCGCGCTCGCGCTCACGGCCGACCGGACGCTCGCCGAGGTCCCGGACCCGGACATCCTCGTGGTGCCGGGCGGCCCCGGCCAGCTCGACCAGATGGAGAACGAGACCCTCCTCGCCTGGCTGCGCGCGGCCGACCGTACGAGCGCCTGGACGACGTCCGTGTGCACCGGCTCGCTGCTGCTGGCCTCGGCGGGGCTCCTCGAAGGCCGCCGGGCCACCACGCACTGGCTCGGGCTGGAATATCTCAAGCGGTTCGGCGCCGAGCCCACGGGGGAGCGGGTCGTGATCGACGGCAAGTACGTCACGGCGGCCGGGGTGTCCGCGGGCATCGACATGGGCCTGACCCTGGTCGGCCGGATCGCGGGCGACGAGCACGCCCGCGCCGTACAGCTGCTGACCGAGTACGACCCGCGGCCGCCCTACGACGCCGGCGCCCCGCACAAGGCGCCCGCCCACCTGGTGGAGGAGTTCCGCACCAGCAGCCGGTTCGCCGTCGAGTGACCCGCCGCCGGGTCCGCCTCACACCGTCCAGGTGAACCGGGGCGGTCGGCGCTCCAGGAACGCGGCGACGCCCTCCGCGGTGTCGCCACTGCCCCGCGCCTGCCCGGCCCAGTGGTCGTCCCGGTCGGTACGGCCGTTCGCGAACTCCTTGGCCGCCGCCTGCGTCAGCCCCGAGCGCGAGACCAGCACCCGGGTGAACTCCGTGACACGAGCGGCGAGTTCACCGGCCGGCAGCACCTCGTCCACCAGCCCCGTGCGCAGCGCCCGTTCCGTGTCGATCAACTCGCCCGAGAACAGCAGGTACTTGGCGGTGCCCGGCCCGACCAGCGACACCAACCGCCTGGTGGAGGAGGAGGCGTAGACGATCCCCAGCTTCGCGGGGGTGATCCCGAACAGCGCCCCCTCCTCCGCGAACCGCAGATCGCAGGCCACCGCCAACTGCGCGCCGCCGCCCACACAGTGCCCGCGGATCGCCGCGAGCGTCGGCTTCGGAAAGGCGGCGAGCGCCTCCTCGGCGCGCACCGCCGACCCCTGGGCCTCGGCCGGGGACTCCCGTAGCGTGGAGATGTCGGCCCCCGCACAGAACGTCCCGCCCTCCCCGGTGAGCACCAGAGCCCGTACGCCGGGGTCGGCGGCCAGCCGGTCGAGCAGCGGCGGCAGCGCCCGCCACATCCCGGCCGTCATGGCGTTGCGTTTGGCCGGGTGGTGGACGACGACGGTCGCGACCCCGTCGGCGACGGTGTCCGACAACTGAGGCTCCATGCACCGGATGCTAGCGACCCCTCCCGCCCATACGATCAAGAAGGGGCCCGGAACCGCGAGGAGGCCCCGCATGCTCGGATCCAGGAAGGCCAAGGCCACGCCCGCCGCGCGGGACACCGCGCCCGCGCCGGCCGGGACGGGGGTGTACGCCGTCCAGGACGTCGACGCCGAGACCGCCCGGCTCAGCCGGGGCTTCGGCCGGCTCGCCGTACTCGGCGTGGTCCTGGTGATCGCGGGGATCGTCGGACTCTTCTACGTCGGCTTCGCCACCCTGACCTCGATGGTCCTCTTCGGCTGGCTGCTGCTGGTCGGCGGCGCGATCGGACTGCTGCACGCGGTCCAGGCGCGCGGCACCAACTTCTTCTGGCTCGGTGTCGTGGTCGCCGCCCTCAACATCGCGGCGGGCGTGGTCGTCATCAAGAGCCCGGAGGCGGCGGCCGAGGCGCTCACCATGTTCGCCGCGCTGCTCTTCCTGACCGGTGGGGTGTTCCGGCTGGTCGGCAGTCTCGTGGTGCGCGGCCCCCAGTTCGGCTGGACCCTCGTCCAGGGCGCCTTCGGGCTGCTCCTCGGCATCCTGGTCCTCGCCTCCTGGCCGAGCAGCAGCAAGTACGTCATAGGCACCTTCTTCTCGCTGGCCCTGCTCTTCGACGGGCTCGGTCTGATCGCCACCGGGTTCGGCGGCCGGCGCGTGGTGGGGCTGGTCTCGGAGCGGCTCACGGAGAGTGAGCGGCCGGCGGAGACGGCGGACGGCTCGGGCGGCAAACCCGTACAACCCGAATAGTTCCGAAAGCGGCACGAACCGAACAGAAGTGTTCGTGTGCCTGGCCGACTCGCTCACGAGTGATCCGAAAGTCGTCGATAGGCGCTGACTTCTGTTCAGTTCTCCGTGCGCAGCGCTGAGTTACCAACACTCGACATGTGGTGACAATCGAGCGCAAGGGTGGCGACCGGACAATGGACGACCAAGGGCGCGGGAGCGACCCACGCCCTGACGGCGGCGGGCACGGCTCCGACGCCCCGAGGCCGCCGGAGCCACTGCCCTACGAAGGGGTCTGGCGGTTCACCGCTGCCGCCGTCGACGCCTCGGTGCCGCAGGCGCGGCGCGCCGTCCGGGACCTGCTCGCCCGCCAGGGCGTGCCCCTCTCGGACGACCTCGTCCAAGGACTTCTGCTGATCGTCTCCGAGCTGGTGACGAACGCCGTGAAACACGCGGCGCTGCTGTCGCCCACGCTCGCCGTCGAGGTCGCGGTCGGGGCGGAGTGGGTGCGGGTCTCCGTGGAGGACAACCACCCCTACCGCCCGACCGCCCTGGAGGCCGACCACGGCCGGCTCGGCGGCCGTGGACTGCTCCTGGTGCGCGAGATCACCCTGGAGGCGGGCGGGGCCTGCGACGTCGAACACACCGCGAGTGGCGGCAAGGTGATCTGGGTCGCCCTGCCGCTCGAACCCGCACACCTGATCCAGGGGTGAGGATCACCAGCCCGCGGCCGGTCCCGTCAGCTCTCTGACCGCCGGCCGGGCCGAGTCCAGGACCGTCATGAACCAGGCCGAGAAGGTGTCCTTGGCATGCCGCTCCGCCAGCTCGGCCGGGGTGACGAAGGCGGTGCTCCCGACCTCCTCCGGGTCCGGCCGGAGCGGGCCCCGCAGCAGCCCGACGAAGAGATGGTTGAACTCCTGCTCCACCAGGCCCGAGGCCGGGTCCGGGTGGTTGTAGCGCACCGTGCCCGCCTCGCCGAGCAGCGCCGGGGAGACGCCCAGCTCCTCGTACGTCCGCCGGGCCGCCGCCGCGAAGGGGGACTCGCCCGGGTAGGGGTGGCCGCAGCAGGTGTTCGACCAGACACCGGGGGAGTGGTACTTGCCGAGGGCCCGCTGCTGGAGCAGCAGCCGCCCGCGCTCGTCGAAGAGGAAGACGGAGAAGGCCCGGTGCAGTCGACCGGGCGGCTGATGAGCGGCCAGCTTCTCCTCGGTGCCGATCGTGGTGCCGTCCTCGTCGACCAGCTCCAGCAGGATCGCTTCCGTGGTGCCGCTCTGGGGACTGTGCATCGCGGTGGCAGGTGTGATCGGCATGCCCATCCTTCGCCTCGTTCTTCGAGTCTCAAGTTTGCCGCACGAAAACCGGCACTCCCGGCACTTCGCGCCAACCTGCATGTCCTACCCGCGCACCCCGCCCGAAGACACCTGCGGACCAGGGGTCAGACCCCGAACGCGGCCGGATACCTGATGGTGCCGGGTGCCGCGGAAGCGGAACCGTCCAGTACCAGCGCCATCATCGCCTCGTCCGGCACGTCGAAATCAGGCCGGATGCCGTACTCGGACGCATGTACGAATCCAAAGCGCGGGTAGTACTCCGGATGCCCCAGGACGAGGACCAGCCGCTCCCCACGCGCGCGTGCCGCCTCCAGCGCCGCGCGGACGACGGCCGCCCCCGCCCCCTGCCGCTGACGGTCCGGCAGCACCGCGACCGGGGCCAGCGCCAGCGCGGGCGTCCCGTCCACATGACAGCGCGTGATCAGCGCGTACGCCGCGATCGTGCCGTCCGGTGCCTCGGCCACGTACGACAGCTCCGGCAGCCAGGCCCCGGGGTCCTCGCGCAGCGCGTCGACCAGTCGGGCCTCCGCGTCCGTCTCGAAGGCGGCGGCGTTGACGCCGAACACCTCCGCCCGGTCGGCGGACGTCTCCGGTCGTGTGGTCCAGACGGTCGTCAGTGACACAGCTTCGCCTCGTGTTCCGCGTGGCCGCTCGGCTCCAGTTGGAAGGTGCAGTGCTCGACGTCGAAGTGGTCGCCGATGCAGCCCTGGAGGTCGTGCAGCAACTTCTCGTGGCCGATGGAGTCCAGTGTGTCGGAGCCGACCACCACATGGGCGGAGAGCACCGGCATACCGGAGGTGATCGTCCAGGCGTGCAGATCGTGGACGTCCTCCACACCCGGCAGCGCCAGTATGTGGGCCCGGACCTCGGCCATGTCGACGTTCTTCGGTGCCGCCTCCAGCAGGACGTCGAGCGTCTCGCGCAGCAGCTTCACCGTGCGCGGGACGATCATCAGACCGATGACCAGCGAGGCGATCGGGTCGGCGGCCTGCCAGCCGGTGAGCAGGATGACCACCGCCGAGATGATCACCGCCAGCGAGCCGAGCGCGTCGGCGGCCACCTCCAGGAAGGCGCCCCGGACGTTCAGGCTCTCCTTCTGGCCGCGCATCAGCAGGGTCAGCGAGATCATGTTCGCGACCAGACCGATCGCGCCGAACACCACGGTCAGCCCGCCCTCGGTGCCGACCGGTGTGATGAACCGCTGGATCGCCTCGTACAGCACATACCCGCCGACGCCGAGCAGCAGCAGACAGTTGGCGAGCGCCGCGAGTATCTCGGCGCGGGCGTAGCCGAAGGTGCGGTTGCCGCTGGGCGGGCGGTTCGCGAAGTGGATCGCGAGGAGGGCCATCCCGAGGCCCACCGCGTCCGTCGCCATGTGCGCCGCGTCGGCGATGAGCGCCAGCGAATCCGCGAGCACACCACCGACGATCTCGACCACCATGACGGTGAGCGTGATCGACAGCGCGATCCGCAGCCGCCCGCGGTACGCCGCTGCCGCCGTACCGGTGGTCGGCGCGTGATGCGCGTGCCCGTGGTCGTGACCGACCCCCATGGAATCCGCCTTTCCGATGCGTCCATTGCGTCCGTGTGTTCGGTTCCGGATCACAGTGAACTACGGGTGGGGGGTATCCGGCAACGCGGCACTGAACACCGTTGTCATGTGCTCTGACCTGCGGAAACGATATGCAGGTCAGAGCGTTGCCAAGGTCGGGGCGGGGCTGTCGGCGGTCAGATGCCGCGGTGCGCCCGCCAGCCCGCCCAGGCCGACTCGACCATCTCGGGCACCCCGCGCCGGGCCGTCCAGCCGAGTTCCCGTTCGGCCAGCGCGGCCGAGGCGACCGCGCGCGGGGCGTCGCCGGGGCGGCGCGGTCCGACCAGTGCGGGACGGCGGTCGCCGGTCACCTCGCCGATGAGATCGACGAGTTCGCGGACCGAAACGCCCTCGCCGCGGCCGATGTTCACGGTCAGATCGCCGGTGGCCCCTTCGCCGGTGAGCCGGCGGGCCGCCGCGAGGTGCGCGTCGGCGAGATCGGCGACATGGATGTAGTCCCGGACGCAGGTGCCGTCCGGGGTCGGGTAGTCGTCGCCGAAGATCCGCGGGGCCTCGTCGCGGGTGAGGCGGTCGAAGACCATCGGGATGACGTTGAACACGCCGGTGTCCGCGAGGGCCGGGGCGGCGGCGCCCGCCACGTTGAAGTAACGCAGACACACGGTCGCGATGCCGTGCGCCTGACCGGCGGCCCGGACCAGCCATTCACCGGCGAGCTTGGTCTCGCCGTACGGGCTCATCGGGGCGCAGGGGGTGTCCTCCGTGATGAGGTCCACGTCCGGGTTGCCGTAGACGGCGGCGGAGGAGGAGAAGAGGAAGCGCTCCACCCCGGCACCGGCCGCCGCCTCCAGGAGGGTGGCGAGACCGCCGACGTTCTCCTGGTAGTAACGGGTGGGCTGGGCGACGGACTCGCCCACCTGCTTGCGGGCGGCGAGGTGGACCACGCCGGTCACCGCGTGCTCGGTGAGTGCGCGCTTGAGGAGGTCGCCGTCGAGGGCGGAACCGTGGATCAGGGGGATGTCCTCGGGGAGGCGGCCCCGGACCCCCGCGGAGAGGTCGTCCAGCGCGACCACCTGTTCGCCGGCCCCGGTCATGACCTTCGCCACGTGTGCGCCGATGTAGCCCGCCCCGCCTGTGATCAGCCATGTCATGCGGTCAACCTTATGCGGGGTGTTCGTTGTGCCCATTCGCCGTGGGGGGTGTGGAGGGATGGCGGGTGCGACGTCGTGCGTGAGTGCCCGCGCCCCTCGGCGAGGCGCGGCAGAGGCCCTTTCCAGAGCAGTTGCCCCTTCCTCTTGCGTGGCTATCAACCGATATCCGCATCGGAGTTTGTGGCGTAACCCCCACATCCCCGATGATGATCGCGGCGGAGGGCCGACGTCCTGAGCAGGTGCAACTGATCAGGCCGTGAACGGGCGGTGAACGCCTGCTTCCCTTCATCCGATAACCTCTGCCGACACGCCGCCGGGCCCCAGGGCCTGTCGTCGAATTCCCGTCTGCCTCGCGCCGCCACGCACGCACTCTCGGCGCACCGGGCGCAGACCCGAGTACGTCCAGTACGCGGGTCCACGCCCGGCACGCCGAGAGCACGCACCTGACGCCGCGAGGCCCGCCCTTCGGGCGGACGACGGGAATTCGACGACAGGCCCCGGGCCCTGTGCGCCTCCATCACCACGTTCACATGTCCGGCGCGGTCGCGTCGGCACCCAGGGAGTGAGTTCGTCTGTCGACCGCCATCCTCACCGGTCAGCCGGTGCCCGGGTCGTCGCTGGAGGGCGATCTGCGGTCGCTCGGCTTCGACGTGCGGGTCGCCTCCGACGCCGGTGACGCCCAGACGCTCCTCGCGACGGTGCCCGCCGACCAGCGCGTCGCGATCGTCGACGCCCGCTTCGTGGGCCACCCGCACGCGCTGCGCCTCGGACTCACCGACCCCCGCTTCGACGCCGCCGCCCTGCCGGGCGCCGTGACCGCGCAGGCCGCCGCCCGCCAGGCGCTGACCCGGGCCCTGGCCCGCGAGAACTCCGCCGCGAGCGGCACCACCGCCGTCGCCGTCGACAGCGTCGCCGACCGCGTGGTCGCCGCCCTCGACACGGACGGCGTCAGCCTGTACCGGCCCGAGCTGGGCACCCTGGTCGCCGCCGTCCCCGCCGACCCGCAGGCCCGCAACGAGGCCCGCCAGGCGGTCGCCGCCGTCGACGACGAGGCCGTACGGCTGCGCACGGCGGTGAAGTCCCGCGACGGCTTCTTCACCACCCACTTCATCAGCCCGTACTCCCGCTACCTCGCCCGCTGGTGCGCCCGCCGGGGCCTGACCCCGAACCAGGTCACCACGGCCTCGCTGATCACCGCCCTGATCGCGGCCGGCTGCGCGGCCACCGGCACCCGCGGCGGCTTCGTCGCCGCCGGCCTGCTGCTGCTCCTCTCCTTCGTCCTCGACTGCGCCGACGGGCAGCTGGCCCGCTACTCGTTGCAGTACTCCACGCTCGGCGCCTGGCTCGACGCCACCTTCGACCGAGCCAAGGAGTACGCCTACTACGCGGGCCTCGCCCTCGGCGCGGCCCGGGGCGGCGGCAGTGACGACGTATGGGCGCTCGCACTCGGCGCGATGGTCCTCCAGACCTGCCGCCATGTCGTCGACTTCTCCTTCAACGAGGCGAACCACGACGCCACCGCCAACACCAGCCCCACCGCGGCCCTCTCCGGCAAGCTCGACAGCGTCGGCTGGACGGTCTGGGTCCGCCGCATGATCGTCCTGCCGATCGGCGAGCGCTGGGCCATGATCGCCGTCCTCACGGCGGTCACCACGCCCCGTATCACCTTCTACGCGCTGCTCATCGGCTGCGCCTTCGCCGCGACGTACACCACGGCGGGCCGCGTCCTGCGCTCGCTGACCCGCAAGGCCCGGCGCACGGACCGGGCGGCGCGGGCGCTGGCGGACCTCACGGACACCGGCCCGCTCGCCGAGGCGCTGGCACGGTTCCTGCCGGGCCCGCCCCGCAAGACGGCACTGCTCAGCGCGGCCTTCGCAGCCGTGGCCGTGGTGACCGCCGCCTGGGTCTGGGGCCCGGCCTGGCAGGTCGTGGCAGTGGCCGGTCTGTACGTCCTGCTGTCGGCGGAAGCCGTCGAACGCCCCCTCAAGGGCCCCCTCGACTGGCTGGTCCCCCCGCTCTTCCGCGCCGCCGAGTACTGCACCGTTCTGCTGCTGGCGGCCAAAGCCGAGGTGAACGGGGCCCTTCCCGCGGCTTTCGGGCTGGTGGCGGCCGTCGCCTACCATCACTACGACACGGTGTACCGCATCCGCGGCGACGCCGGCGCGCCACCCCGGTGGCTGGTGCGGGCGATCGGCGGTCATGACGGCAGGACCCTGCTGGTCACCGTCCTCGCCGCGCTGCTCGCGCCCACAGAGTTCAAGGTCGCGCTCACGGCTCTCGCCGTGGCCGTGGCGCTGCTGGTGCTTCTCGAGAGCATCCGCTTCTGGGTGACCGCCCATAAGACAGGCGCACCCGCCGTACACGATGAAGGAGAACCCGCATGATCGGCCTCGTGCTGGCGGCCGGCGCCGGACGGCGTCTTCGCCCCTACACCGACACCCTTCCCAAGGCACTCGTGCCGGTCGGTCCGGAGGGCAACGAGGACAGCCTGACCGTTCTCGACCTGACCCTCGGCAACTTCGCCGAGATCGGCCTGACCGAGGTCGCGATCATCGTCGGGTACCGCAAGGAGGCCGTGTACGAGCGCCGCGAGGCGCTGGAGCAGAAGTACGGCGTCAAGATCACCCTCATCGACAACGACAAGGCCGAGGAGTGGAACAACGCCTACTCCCTGTGGTGCGGCCGTGACGCCATCAAGCACTCGGTGATCCTCGCCAACGGCGACACCGTGCACCCGGTCTCCGTGGAGAAGACGCTGCTCGCCGCCCGCGGCGACGGCAAGAAGATCATCCTCGCCCTCGACACGGTGAAGTCCCTCGCCGACGAGGAGATGAAGGTCGTCGTCGGCCCCGAGGGCTCCATGACGAAGATCACCAAGCTGATGGACCCGGCCGAGGCGACCGGTGAGTACATCGGCGTCACCCTGATCGAGGGCGAGGCCGCCGACGAGCTGGCCGACGCGCTGAAGACGGTCTTCGAGACGGACCCGCAGCAGTTCTACGAGCACGGCTACCAGGAGCTCGTGAACCGCGGCTTCCGGATCGACGTCGCGCCCATCGGTGACGTCAGGTGGGTCGAGATCGACAACCACGAGGACCTCGCCAAGGGACGTGAGATCGCGTGCCAGTACTGACGAGGCTCATCCCCTCGCCGGTCGTCGTGGACATCCGTCCCGGCGCGCTCGATGATCTGGCGACGATCCTGTCGGACCAGCGCATCGCGCCGTCGGGCCGGCTGGCCTTCGCGATCAGCGCCGGCTCCGGCAAGGCGCTGCAGGAGCGGTTCGCCCCCGCGTTCCCGGAAGCGGACTGGTTCTGTGACGCCGACGGCACCATCGACGGAGCGGTCCGGCTCGCCGACTCGATCAAGAAGGGCGGTCACTACGACGCCGTGGTCGGGCTCGGCGGCGGCAAGGTCATCGACTGCGCCAAGTACGCGGCGGCCCGGGTCGGCCTGCCGCTGGTCGCCGTCGCCACGAACCTCGCCAACGACGGTCTGTGCTCGCCGGTCGCCACCCTCGACAACGACGCGGGCCGCGGCTCCTACGGTGTGCCGAACCCGATCGGCATCGTCATCGACCTGGACGTCATCCGGGAGGCCCCGGTGCGCTTCGTGCGGGCCGGCATCGGCGATGTGATCTGCAAGATCTCCGCCGTGGCCGACTGGGAGCTGTCCAGCCGGGAGACCGGTGAGAAGGTCGACGGACTGGCCGCCGCCATGGCCCGCCAGGCCGCCGAGGCCGTCCTGCGCCACCCCGGCGGCGTCGGCGACGACGAGTTCCTGACCACGCTCTCCGAGTCCCTCGTGCTGTGCGGGATCTCCATGTCCGTGGCCGGCGACAGCCGTCCCGCCTCGGGCGCCTGCCACGAGATCAGCCACGCCTTCGACCTCAGCTTTCCCAAGCGCAACGCCCTGCACGGTGAACAGTGCGGTCTCGGCGGCGCGTTCGCCACGTTCCTGCGCGGCAACACCGAGGTCGCGGGCCAGATGGTCGAGGTCCTGCGCCACCACGGACTGCCCGTCCTCCCCGACGAGATCGGCTTCACCGTGGACGAGTTCGTCCAGGTCGTGGAGTTCGCCCCGCAGACCCGGCCGGGCCGCTACACCATCCTGGAACACCTCGAACTGAGCACCGAACAGATCAAGGACGCCTACGCCGACTATGCCAAAGCCATCGGTAGCTGAACTCCGCCCGGTCGTACACCCGCCGGGTGTGAAGGACCGGCGGAGCGGCGAGCACTGGGCCGGCCGGCTCTACATGCGCGAGATCTCCCTGCGCATCGACCGGCACCTGGTGAACACCCGGGTCACGCCCAACCAGCTGACCTACCTGATGACCGTGTTCGGCGTCCTCGCCGCCCCGGCCCTGCTGGTGCCGGGCATCACGGGCGCCGTCCTCGGTGTGCTGATGGTCCAGCTGTATCTGCTGTTCGACTGCGTCGACGGCGAGATCGCCCGCTGGCGCAAGCAGTACTCGATGGCCGGCATCTACGTCGACCGGGTCGGCGCCTACCTGTGCGACGCGGCCGTGCTCGTCGGCTTCGGCCTGCGCGCCGCCGATCTGTGGGGCACCGGCCGGATCGACTGGCTGTGGGCCTTCCTCGGCACCCTCGCCGCCCTCGGCGCCATCCTGATCAAGGCGGAGACGGACCTCGTCGGGGTCGCCCGGCACCAGCAGGGCAAGCCGCCGGTCCAGGAGTCGGCCTCCGAGCCGCGCACCTCCGGCATGGCGCTGGCCCGCAAGGCCGCCGCCGCCCTGAAGTTCCACCGGCTGATCCTCGGAGTCGAGGCCTCCCTGCTGATCCTGGTCCTCGCGATCGTGGACCAGGCCCGGGGCGACCTCTTCTTCTCCCGGCTCGGCGTCGCCGTACTCGCCGGGATCGCGCTGCTCCAGACCCTGCTGCACCTGGTCTCCATCCTCGCGTCCAGCAGGCTGAAGTGAGCGGCGGCATGAAGGTCGGCGCGGTGATCATCACCATGGGCAACCGCCCCGACGAACTCCGCGCCCTCCTCGACTCGGTCGCCAAGCAGGAGGGCGACCGGGTCGAGGCGGTCGTCGTCGGCAACGGCTCGCCCGTCCCGGACGTCCCCGAGGGCGTACGGACGGTCGAGCTGCCCGAGAACCTCGGCATCCCCGGCGGTCGCAACATAGGCATCGAGGCGTTCGGACCCAGTGGCCGGGACGTCGACGTCCTGCTCTTCCTCGACGACGACGGTCTGCTCGCCCACCACGACACCGCCGAACTCTGCCGTCAGGCATTCGACGCCGACCCGGAACTCGGCATCGTCAGCTTCCGTATCGCCGACCCGGAGAGCGGTCGGACCCAGCGGCGCCATGTGCCCCGGCTGCGGGCCGCCGACCCGATGCGCTCCTCCCGGGTCACCACCTTCCTCGGCGGCGCCAACGCCGTACGCACCCAGGTCTTCGCCGAAGTCGGCGGTCTGCCCGACGAGTTCTTCTACGCGCACGAGGAGACCGACCTCGCCTGGCGGGCTCTCGACGCGGGCTGGATGATCGACTACCGGTCCGACATGGTGCTGTACCACCCCACGACCGCGCCCTCCCGGCACGCGGTCTACCACCGCATGGTCGCCCGCAACCGCGTCTGGCTCGCGCGCCGCAACCTCCCGGCCCCCCTCGTCCCGGTCTATCTGGGCGTCTGGCTGCTGCTGACGTTGCTGCGCAAACCCTCCCGCCCCGCCCTGCGGGCCTGGCTGGGCGGCTTCAAGGAGGGCTGGACCAGCCCCTGCGGCCCCCGTCGGCCCATGAAGTGGCGTACGGTGTGGCGGCTGACCAGACTGGGCCGGCCTCCCGTCATCTGACAAGCTCGAAATCTGAGAGCATTCGGCCGTACCCGGTCCAGGTTTCCGCCTCGGCCCGACCAGGCTGCGCACTTTGAGGACGAAAGTTTCCATTTGTGAGTGAGACAACGCATGACGGCAGGGTTGTGGTGAGCGACCGTCCGTCGCCCGACGACGGGCTCTCCGCGACGGAACTGGCCGCCAAGTACGGGCTCGCCGTGAGCGGCGCCCGGCCCGGACTGGCCGAGTACGTCCGCCAGATGTGGGGGCGGCGGCACTTCATCCTCGCCTTCTCCCAGGCGAAGCTCACCGCGCAGTACAGCCAGGCCAAGCTCGGCCAGCTGTGGCAGGTGGCCACCCCGCTGCTCAACGCGCTGGTGTACTTCCTGATCTTCGGTCTGATCCTGGGCGCCGACCGCGGCATGCCCCGCGAGGTCTACATCCCGTTCCTGGTCACGGGTGTGTTCGTGTTCACCTTCACCCAGAGCTCGGTGATGGCGGGCGTCCGCGCGATCTCCGGCAACCTCGGCCTGGTGCGCGCGCTGCACTTCCCGCGCGCCTCGCTGCCGATCTCCTTCGCGCTCCAGCAGCTCCAGCAACTGCTGTTCTCGATGATCGTGCTGTTCTGTGTGGCGGTCGGCTTCGGCAGCTACCCGAAGCTGTCCTGGCTGTTGATCGTCCCCGTGCTGGTGCTGCAGTTCCTCTTCAACACCGGCCTCGCGCTGATCATGGCCCGCATGGGTTCCAAGACCCCGGACCTCGCGCAGCTGATGCCGTTCGTGATGCGGACCTGGATGTACGCCTCCGGCGTCATGTTCTCCATCCCGGTGATGCTGGAGGACCACCCCAAGTGGATCGCCAGCGTCCTCCAGTGGAACCCGGCCGCGATCTACATGGACCTGATGCGCTTCGCGCTGATCGACGGCTACGGCCGGGAGAACCTGCCCCCGCACGTATGGGCGGTCGCCGGCGGCTGGGCCCTGCTGATCGCGCTCGGCGGCTTCGTGTACTTCTGGAAGGCGGAGGAGAGGTACGGCCGTGGCTGAGTCACTCATCCCCACCGTCATCGCGGACGAGTTGCACATCGTCTACCGCGTCAACGGCGCCAAGACCGGCAAGGGCAGCGCCACCGCCGCCCTCAGCCGTATCGTCAAGCGCGGCGAGGAGCGCGGGGTGCGCAAGGTGCACGCCGTCAAGGGCGTCTCCTTCATCGCCTACCGCGGCGAGGCCATCGGCCTGATCGGCTCCAACGGTTCCGGCAAGTCCACCCTGCTGCGCGCCATCGCCGGTCTGCTCCCGGCGGAGCAGGGCAAGGTCTTCACCGACGGCCAGCCCTCGCTGCTCGGTGTCAACGCGGCCCTGATGAACGACCTCACGGGCGAGCGGAACGTCATATTGGGCGGGCTCGCGATGGGCATGTCCCGCGAGCAGATCAGGGAGCGCTACCAGGGCATCGTCGACTTCTCCGGCATCAACGAGAAGGGCGACTTCATCACCCTGCCGATGCGCACCTACTCCTCCGGCATGGCGGCCCGCCTGCGCTTCTCCATCGCGGCGGCCAAGGACCATGACGTGCTGATGATCGACGAGGCCCTCGCCACCGGTGACCGCTCCTTCCAGAAGCGCTCCGAGGCCCGCATCCGCGAGCTGCGCAAGGAGGCCGGCACGGTCTTCCTGGTCAGCCACAACAACAAGTCCATCCGCGACACCTGCGACCGCGTCCTGTGGCTGGAACGCGGCGAACTGCGCATGGACGGCCCGACGGACGAGGTCCTGAAGGAATACGAGAAGTTCACGGGGAAGTAGGGCCTGTCTTCGGAGCAGGCCGACTTCCGGTGGCGGCGTGCAGTTGCTTCCGGTGAGCGGGGTTTGGTGCGTGCGGCTGCAAGGCGGAGGAGGGAGTCGACGCGGAGCGTCGGCGACCGACGACAACGCGGCAGAGGCGCGTGCCAAACCCCGCGGCCCAGGGCTGATCCGAAAGACAGGCCCTGGCCCGAAATCACCCGGGCCCCGCCGGAACTGTTCCGGCGGGGCCCGGCGTCTGCAAGCGGTACCGGGGCCGGTGTTCGCGAGAGGGCGGAGACCGGTGTCCGCAAAGGGAACGCCAACTCCGGCAAGGACTGTGTCAACTCCGGCCACCCATAGGAATCTTGGGGGCAATCGGTGCGTTCTTGTGATGTGCAGGACACCCGGACGGAGCATGGTGCGTTGTACAACGTAAGCTGTACCGGTGCCGAATCGCGGCAAGTGGGTCCATAA
This sequence comes from Streptomyces phaeolivaceus, assembly GCF_009184865.1. Taxonomy (NCBI): domain Bacteria; kingdom Bacillati; phylum Actinomycetota; class Actinomycetes; order Kitasatosporales; family Streptomycetaceae; genus Streptomyces; species Streptomyces phaeolivaceus. The sequence goes on from NZ_CP045096.1 coordinate 8,940,621, forward strand.
TGCGCGACACCCGGCATCAGCCGCAGACGCCGCCCACTGGGCGGCGTGTCCGAAATAGTGCGTATTGGGTCGGCAGTGTAGAACGGGAGATGTGACGGCCATGGCTACGGAGACTCCCCAGCTCAAGCACGTTTCTGCCGTTCCCGTGCCGGGTGACGAGCGGTGACCGAAACCGGGACGGCGCGCACCGGGAACCCGGAGCGCGACACCCTCGACAAGGCCGGGGCCGAGAACTTTCCCGTTGCCCCGTTCTTCCTGCCCAGGGCCTGGCGCGACGATCTCCTGGCCGTCTACGGCTTCGCCCGCCTCGTCGACGACATCGGCGACGGCGACCTCGCCCCCGGCGGCGCCGACGCCCGCCTCCTGGGCGTCTCCCCGCAGGACGCCGACGACCGGCTCCTCCTCCTCGACGCCTTCGAGGCCGACCTCGGCAGGGTCTTCGACGGCGCCCCGAACCACCCCCTGCTGCGCCGCCTCCAGCACACCGTCCGCCGCCGCTCCCTCACCCCCGAGCCGTTCCTCGCCCTGATCGCCGCCAACCGCCAGGACCAGCTGGTCAAGCGGTACGAGACCTATGACGACCTGCTCGCCTACTGCGCGCTGTCCGCCAACCCGGTCGGACATCTGGTCCTCGCCGTCACCGGCGCCACCACCCCCGAGCGGATCCGGCACTCCGACGCGATCTGCACCGCGCTGCAGATCGTCGAGCACCTCCAGGACGTCACCGAGGACCTGGGCCGCGACCGGATCTATCTGCCCGCCGCGGACATGAAGCGCTTCCACGTCCAGGAGGCGGATCTCGCCGCGCCCAGCGCGGGTGCGTCGGTGCGCGCGCTGATCGCGTACGAGACGGAACGTGCCCGAAACCTCCTGAATGACGGCACCCCGCTCGTGGGTAGCGTCCACGGCAGGCTGAGGCTGCTCCTCGCGGGATTCGTGGCGGGTGGAAGGGCGGCCGTCCACGCGATCACCGCCGCCGAATTCGACGTACTTCCCGGCCCGCCCAAGCCCGGCAAGCTCCGGCTGCTGCGCGAGGTGGGCGCGACCCTGCGAGGAGAGGGGTGATCCAGGCCGTGGAGTCGGAACCACACGCGTCCGCGCCGGTACTCGCCGCCTACAGCTACTGCGAGGCCGTCACCGGACAGCAGGCCCGTAACTTCGCCTACGGCATCAGACTGCTGCCGACGCCCAAGCGCCGTGCGATGTCCGCGCTGTACGCCTTCTCCCGGCGCGTCGACGACATCGGTGACGGCGCGCTCGCGGTCGACATCAAGGCGGCCCGGCTGGAGGAGACCAGAGCGCTGCTCACCCGGGTCCGGGACCGCTCCGTCGACGAGGACGACACCGACCCCGTCGCCGTGGCCCTCGCCCACGCGGCGACCGCGTTCCCGATCCCGCTCGACGCCCTCGACGAACTCATCGACGGCGTCCTCATGGACGTACGCGGCGAGCACTACGAGACCTGGGACGACCTCAAGGTCTACTGCCGCTGTGTCGCCGGTGCCATCGGCCGGCTCTCCCTCGGCGTCTTCGGCACGGAACCCGGGGCGCGCGGCGCGGAACGCGCGCCGGAGTACGCCGACACCCTCGGGCTCGCGCTCCAACTGACCAACATCCTCAGGGACGTTCGGGAGGACGCCGGGGGCGGGCGGGTCTATCTGCCCGCCGACGACCTCGCGAAATTCGGCTGCTCGGCGGGGTTCGCCGGGCCGCTCCCGCCCGCCGACTCCGACTTCGCGGGTCTGGTGCACTTCGAGGTGCGCCGGGCCCGCGCCCTCTTCGCCGAGGGCTACGGACTGCTGCCGATGCTCGACCGCCGCAGCGGCGCCTGTGTCGCCGCGATGGCCGGCATCTACCGGCGCCTCCTCGACCGTATCGAGCGCGAGCCGGAGGCCGTGCTGCGCGGCCGGGTCTCGCTGCCCGGCCGTGAGAAGGCGTACGTCGCCGTACGCGGTCTCTCCGGTCTGGACGCCCGCCATGTGTCGCGCCGCACCGTCAGGAGGCGCGTCTGATGGACAATCCGGTCCAAGGTGAATCCATCGGGGAAAAGTGGTACGCAACCCTCCGCAACGTGCGGGCGTCCCTGACTTCAACGGTCCGCCGCGAACCGCTCCGGCACCCCGGCGGACCGGCAGGGGAGGGTGCACGATGACCGACGGCGCACAGTCCGAGGGACTGCTCGACACCAACCGTACGGGCCGGCCCCGGAGCACGGCCGTGGTGGTCGGCGGGGGGCTGGCCGGCGTCACCGCCGCGCTCTCGCTCGCCGACGCGGGCGTGGACGTCACCCTCGTGGAAGGGCGGCCCCGGCTCGGCGGGCTCGCCTTCTCCTTCCAGCGGGGCGAGTTGACCGTCGACAACGGACAGCATGTGTATCTGCGCTGCTGCACCGCCTACCGTTGGTTCCTCGACCGCGTCGACGGCACCGCCCTCGCGCCCTTGCAGGATCGTCTCGACGTGCCGGTCCTCGACGCCGAGGGACCGCCCGGACGACGGCTCGGCCGGCTGCGGCGCGACGCGCTGCCCGTCCCCCTGCATCTGGGACGCAGCCTCGCCACCTACACCCACCTCTCGCTCGCCGAGCGCGCCAGGGTCGGGCGTGCGGCGCTGGCGCTCAAGGCACTCGACCTCGCCGATCCCGCGCTGGACGAACGGGACTTCGGCGGCTGGCTCGCCGCGCACGGTCAGTCGGCGCGGGCGATCGAGGCGCTGTGGGACCTCGTGGGGGTCGCCACCCTCAACGCGGTGGCCCAGGACGCCTCGCTCGGACTCGCCGCGATGGTGTTCAGGACGGGTCTGCTGTCCGACCCGGGCGCCGCCGACATCGGCTGGGCCCATGTCCCGCTCGGCGAACTGCACGACCGGCTGGCCCGCAAGGCGCTCGACTCGGCGGGCGTCCGCACCGAACTGCGCACCCGCGTCAACTCCGTCTCCCGCGCGGCGAACGGGACTTGGCGGGTCGAGGTGCCCGGCGAGAGCCTCGACGCCGACGCGGTCGTCCTCGCCGTACCGCAGCGCGAGACCCACGACCTGCTGCCCGAGGGCGCGCTCGACGAGCCCGGACGGCTGCTGGGGATCGGCACCGCGCCGATCCTCAACGTCCATGTGGTGTACGACCGGAAGGTGCTGAGCAGGCCGTTCTTCGCGGCCCTCGGCTCCCCGGTGCAGTGGGTGTTCGACCGGACCGAGGCGTCCGGGTTGCGCGCCGGCCAGTATCTGGCGCTGTCGCAGTCCGCCGCGCAGGACGAGATCGACGCGCCCGTCGCCGAGCTGCGGGCGCGGTATCTGCCCGAGCTGGAACGGCTGCTGCCCGGCGCCCGCGACGCCGAGGTGAAGGACTTCTTCGTGACCCGGGAGCGCACCGCCACGTTCGCCCCCACCCCCGGCGTCGGACGGCTCAGGCCCGGCGCCCGCACCAAGGCACCCGGCCTGTACCTGGCCGGAGCGTGGACCGCCACCGGGTGGCCCGCGACCATGGAGAGTGCGGTCCGCAGCGGCATCGGCGCGGCGGACGCCGCCCTCGCCGTGCTGGGCCGCCCCCGCGGACACCTCTTCCGCTTTGAGGAGGCGGCGTGACGCTCGAAGCGCACCGGACCGGATCCCGCACTCTCGGTACCACGAACACATCGACATCTGGAGAGACTGTGCCCACTGTGCCCCCGGCCGTGACGGCCGCCGCGAGGACCGCGGTGGACGTCACCGCGCTCCTGGAGCGCGGGCGGACCCTGGCCACCCCCGTGCTGCGGGCGGCCGTCGAACGGCTGGCGCCCCCCATGGACACCGTCGCCGCCTACCACTTCGGCTGGATCGACGCCCACGGCAAGCCCGCCGACGGCGACGGCGGCAAGGCCGTACGCCCCGCGCTCGCCGTCATGTCCGCCGAGGTCACCGGCTCGGCGCCCGAGGTCGGCATCCCCGGCGCGGTCGCCGTGGAACTGGTGCACAACTTCTCGCTGCTGCACGACGACCTGATGGACGGCGACGAACAGCGCCGTCACCGCGACACCGTCTGGAAGGTCCACGGCCCCGCCCAGGCCATCCTCGTCGGCGACGCCCTGATGGTCCTCGCCAACGAGGTCCTTCTCGAACTGGGCACCGCCGAGGCGGCCCGCGCCACCCGCCGCGTCACCACGGCGACCCGCGCGCTCATCGACGGGCAGGCCCAGGACATCTCCTACGAGCACCGCGAGCGGGTCGCCGTCGAGGAGTGCCTGGAGATGGAGGGCAACAAGACCGGCGCCCTGCTCGCCTGCGCCTGCTCCATCGGCGCCGTCCTCGGCGGCGCCGACGACCACACCGCCGACACCCTGGAGAAGTACGGCTACCACCTGGGCCTCGCCTTCCAGGCCGTCGACGACCTGCTGGGCATCTGGGGCGACCCGGTCGCCACCGGCAAGCAGACCTGGAGCGACCTGAGGCAGCGCAAGAAGTCCCTGCCGGTCGTGGCCGCGCTCGCGGCGGGCGGACCCGCCTCCGAGGAACTCGGCGAACTGCTCGCCGCCGACGCCAAGAGCAACGACTTCGAGAACTTCTCCGAGGAGGAGTTCGCCGCGCGCGCCGCCCTCATCGAGCGGGCGGGCGGCCGGGAGTGGACCGCCGAGGAGGCGCGCCGCCAGCACACGATCGCCATCGAGGCACTGGACTCGATCCGGATGCCCGAGCGGGTACGGGAAGAGTTCGCGGCGCTCGCCGACTTCGTCGTCGTACGGAAGAGATGACCGCCATCCCCCAGGAGCCGACCGTCATCGGTCGAATAGCCCTCGCGTAGTCGCCGGCCGGTGCCCGTCACCGGACACGCACCGGCCGACGGCTGACCCACCGCAGAGAGATCCGTCCACTGCACGAAGGGGAAGCCATGACAGCGACGACCGACGGAAGCACCGGGGCGCTGCCGCCCCGCGCCCCCTCGGCCAGCGACACCGACCACGACTCCGCGGTGGCGGTCGGGGTCCAGGACGCCGCCGCGCACGCCATGGGCCGCGCCACCGACTTCCTGCTCTCCCGACAGGACGCCCAGGGCTGGTGGAAGGGCGACCTGGAGACCAACGTCACCATGGACGCCGAGGATCTGCTGCTCCGTCAGTTCCTGGGCATCCGCGACGAGAAGACCACCCGGGCCGCCGCCCTGTTCATCAGGGGCGAGCAGCGCCCGGACGGCACCTGGGCCACCTTCTACGGCGGCCCGCCCGACCTCTCCGCCACCGTGGAGGCGTATGTCGCGCTGCGGCTGGCCGGGGACGGACCCGAGGAACCGCACATGGCGCGGGCGTCCGCGTGGGTCCGGGAGCGCGGCGGGATCGCCGCCGCCCGGGTCTTCACCCGGATCTGGCTGGCGCTGTTCGGCTGGTGGAAGTGGGACGACCTGCCGGAGATGCCGCCGGAGATCGTCTGGTTCCCGAAGTGGATGCCGCTGAACATCTACGACTTCGGCTGCTGGGCCCGTCAGACGATCGTGCCGCTGACCGTCGTCTCCGCGAAGCGTCCGGTGCGGCCCGCGCCGTTCCCGCTGGACGAACTGCACACCGACCCCGGGCGGCCCAACCCGCCCAGACCCCTTGATCCACTGGGCAGTTGGGAAGGCGCCTTCCAGCGGCTCGACAAGCTGCTGCACGGCTACCACAAGGTGGCGCTGAAGCGGCTGCGCAAGGCGGCGATGAACAGCGCGGCCCGCTGGATCGTCGAGCGGCAGGAGAACGACGGCTGCTGGGGCGGCATCCAGCCCCCGGCCGTGTACTCGATCATCGCGCTGCATCTGCTCGGCTACGACCTCCGACACCCCGTGATGCGGGCCGGGTTGGAGTCCCTGGACCGGTTCGCCGTGTGGCGCGAGGACGGGGCCCGGATGATCGAGGCCTGCCAGTCCCCGGTGTGGGACACCTGCCTCGCGGTCATCGCGCTCGCCGACGCGGGAGTGCCCGCCGACCATCCCCAACTCGTCAGGGCCGCCGACTGGATGCTCGGCGAGGAGATCGTCCGCCCCGGCGACTGGTCGGTCAAGCGGCCCCAACTGCCGCCCGGTGGCTGGGCGTTCGAGTTCCACAACGACAACTACCCCGACATCGACGACACCGCCGAGGTCGTCCTCGCACTGCGCCGGGTCGCGCACCACGACCCGGAGCGGGTGGACAGAGCCGTACGGCGCGGCGTGCGCTGGACCGTGGGCATGCAGTCGAGGAACGGGGCGTGGGGCGCCTTCGACGTCGACAACACCAGCCCGTTCCCCAACCGGCTGCCGTTCTGCGACTTCGGCGAGGTCATCGACCCGCCGTCCGCCGACGTCACCGCGCACGTGGTGGAGATGCTCGCCGTCGAGGGACTGTCCCACGATCCCCGCACCCGGCGCGGCATCGAGTGGCTGCTCGCCGAACAGGAGCCGAACGGCGCCTGGTTCGGCCGCTGGGGCGTCAACTACGTCTACGGCACCGGCTCGGTGGTCCCCGCGCTGGTGACCGCCGGACTGCCCGCCGCGCACCCCGCGATCCGCCGGGCCGTGGCCTGGCTGGAGACCGTGCAGAACGACGACGGCGGCTGGGGCGAGGACCTGCGCTCCTACCCCGACCCCGCCGAATGGGGCGGCAAGGGCGCCTCCACCGCCTCCCAGACCGCGTGGGCGCTGCTCGCGCTGCTGGCGGCGGGCGAACGGGACGCCAAGGCCACCGAACGCGGCGTCGAGTGGCTCGCGCGGACCCAGCGCGCGGACGGCTCCTGGGACGAGCCCCACTTCACCGGCACCGGCTTCCCCTGGGACTTCTCCATCAACTACCACCTCTACCGGCAGGTCTTCCCGCTCACCGCGCTGGGCCGGTACGTCCACGGCGAGCCGCCCGTCCTGACGGCACGGGGACGCTGATGAACACGCCCGCCGCCCCGGCCCCGCTGCTGATCGCCTGCGCGCTCGGCATCGAGCAGCTCGCCCTGCGCAGCGGCGAGCGGGGCGGCGCCGGAGGCCCGGTCACCGTACTGCGCACCGGGATGGGGCCGCGGGCCGCCGAGCGGTCCGTCACGAGGCTGCTCGCCGACCCGGCGCTGCGCGACGCGGCGGTGCTGGCCACCGGGTTCTGCGCCGGACTCGCGCCCGGCATGCACCCCGGTGACGTGGTGGTCGCGGAGGAGACCTGGGGGCCGGGCGGCGCCGTGACGCCCTGCGACTCCATCGGACGTCTGGTGAAAGAGCTGGAGCGCCTGGTGCCCGGACGTACGGTCCACACCGGCCCGCTCACCGGATCCGACCACGTCGTACGAGGTCAGGAACGGTCCGACCTGTGCGCGACCGGCGCGATCGCGGTCGACATGGAATCCGCGGTCACACTCCATTGCGCCGTGAGATCCGGCGCACGCCCGGTTGCGGCCGTCCGGGTGGTCGTGGACGCTCCAGAACATGAACTGGTCCGGATCGGCACGGTACGCGGTGGAATATCAGCCTTCCGCGTCCTTCGTGCCGTCCTTCCCGCTTACTACGAATGGCACCGTTCCTTGCTGCTCCCCAGGAGGTGAGCCAGATGGCCATGCCGCTCCGCCAGTCCATCAAGGTGGCGACCTATCTCGCCGAACAGAAGCTCCGCAAGCGCGACAAGTTCCCGCTGATCGTCGAGCTGGAACCGCTCTACGCCTGCAATCTGAAGTGCGAGGGCTGCGGCAAGATCCAGCACCCGGCGGGTGTGCTCAAGCAGCGCATGCCGGTGGCGCAGGCCGTGGGCGCCGTCCTGGAGTCCGGTGCGCCGATGGTGTCCATCGCCGGCGGCGAGCCCCTGATGCACCCTCAGATCGACGAGATCGTCCGGCAGTTGGTGGCGAAGCGGAAGTATGTCTTCCTGTGCACCAACGCCCTGCTGATGCGCAAGAAGATGGAGAAGTTCAAGCCCTCGCCGTACTTCGCGTTCGCCGTGCACATCGACGGGCTGCGGGAGCGGCACGACGAGTCCGTGGCGAAGGAAGGGGTGTTCGACGAGGCCGTGGCCGCCATCAAGGAGGCCAAGAAGCGCGGCTTCCGGGTGACCACCAACTCGACCTTCTTCAACACCGACACCCCGCAGACCATCATCGAGGTCCTCAACTTCCTCAATGACGACCTCCAGGTCGACGAGATGATGATCTCGCCCGCCTACGCCTACGAGAAGGCCCCCGACCAGGAGCACTTCCTCGGCGTCGAGCAGACCCGCGAACTGTTCAAGAAGGCCTTCTCCGGCGGCAACCGGCGGCGCTGGCGCCTCAACCACTCGCCGCTGTTCCTCGACTTCCTGGAAGGCAAGGTCGACTTCCCCTGCACGGCGTGGGCGATCCCCAACTACTCGCTCTTCGGCTGGCAGCGGCCCTGCTACCTGATGAGCGACGGGTACGTCACCACGTACCGGGAGCTGATCGAGGACACCGACTGGAACGCCTACGGACGGGGCAAGGACCCGCGCTGCGCCAACTGCATGGCGCACTGCGGTTACGAGCCGACCGCCGTCCTCGCCACCATGGGATCGTTGAAGGAGTCCCTGCGCGCCCTGCGCGAGACCGTCTCCGGGAACCACGTGAACCACGGGAACCAGGGGTGATGTGATGACCGCCGTGTCGCTGGGCGTCCCCGAGCTGCCCGCCCGACCGATCGCGGAACGCCGCCCCTCGCGGCGTATCCAGGTCGGCGCGGTGGCCGTGGGGGGCGGGGCCCCGGTGTCGGTGCAGTCGATGACGACGACCCGTACGTCGGACGTCGGCGCCACCTTGCAGCAGATCGCCGAACTCACCGCGTCCGGCTGTCAGATCGTCCGGGTCGCCTGCCCCACGCAGGACGACGCGGACGCCCTCGCCACCATCGCCCGCAAGTCGCAGATCCCGGTGATCGCGGACATCCACTTCCAGCCGAAGTACGTGTTCGCGGCGATCGAGGCCGGGTGCGCGGCGGTGCGGGTGAACCCGGGCAACATCAAGCAGTTCGACGACAAGGTCAAGGAGATCGCGCGGGCGGCCGGGGACCACGGGACGCCGATCCGGATCGGGGTCAACGCCGGGTCGCTCGATCGGCGGCTGCTCCAGAAGTACGGCAAGGCGACGCCCGAGGCCCTGGTGGAGTCCGCGCTGTGGGAGTCCTCGCTGTTCGAGGAGCACGACTTCCGGGACATCAAGATCTCGGTCAAGCACAACGACCCGGTCGTGATGATCGAGGCCTACCGGCAGTTGGCCGCCCAGTGCGACTACCCCTTGCATCTGGGCGTGACGGAGGCCGGTCCGGCGTTCCAGGGGACCATCAAGTCCGCCGTCGCCTTCGGGGCGCTGCTCAGCGAGGGGATCGGGGACACGATCCGGGTCTCGCTGAGCGCTCCGCCGGTGGAGGAGATCAAGGTCGGCATCCAGATCCTGGAGTCGCTGAACCTGCGGCAGCGGCGGCTGGAGATCGTCTCGTGCCCCTCGTGCGGGCGGGCGCAGGTCGATGTGTACCGGCTCGCGGACGAGGTCAGCGCCGGTCTCGAAGGCATGGAGGTGCCGTTGCGGGTGGCCGTCATGGGCTGCGTCGTCAACGGACCCGGGGAGGCGCGGGAGGCGGACCTGGGGGTCGCCTCCGGCAACGGCAAGGGGCAGATCTTCGTCAAGGGCGAGGTCATCAAGACCGTGCCCGAGTCGAAGATCGTGGAGACCCTCATCGACGAGGCGATGAAGATCGCCGAGCGGATGGAGCGGGACGGCGTCGCGTCGGGGGAGCCGGCGGTCACCGTGAGCTGACAACACGGGCTGAGAGGCACGGATCGAGAGGGGGCCCGACGTGACGATTCTGGAGAGCATCCGGCAACCGCGCGACCTGAAGGCGCTGACCGAGGCGGAACTCGGTGAACTGGCCGAAGAAATCCGGGAGTTCCTGGTGCACGCGGTCGCCAGGACCGGTGGTCACCTGGGGCCCAACCTGGGGGTGGTGGAACTCACTGTCGCGCTCCACCGGGTCTTCGAGTCACCCGTCGACCGCATCGTCTGGGACACCGGTCACCAGAGCTATGTGCACAAGCTGCTGACCGGGCGTCAGGACTTCTCCAAACTGCGCGGCAAGGGCGGTCTGTCCGGCTACCCCTCGCGCGAGGAGTCCGCGCACGACATCGTCGAGAACAGCCACGCCTCCACCGCACTCGGCTGGGCGGACGGCCTCGCCAAGGCCCGCCAGGTGCAGGGGGAGAAGGGCCATGTCGTCGCGGTCATCGGCGACGGCGCCCTGACCGGCGGCATGGCCTGGGAGGCCCTCAACAACATCGCCGCAGCCAAGGACCGGCCGCTGATCATCGTCGTCAACGACAACGAGCGCTCCTACTCCCCGACCATCGGCGGCCTCGCCAACCACCTCGCGACCCTGCGCACCACCGACGGCTACGAGCAGTTCCTCGCCTGGGGCAAGGACGTCCTGCTGCGCACCCCGATCGTCGGCAAGGAGGTCTACGAGGCACTGCACGGCGCGAAGAAGGGCTTCAAGGACGCCTTCGCACCCCAGGGCATGTTCGAGGACCTGGGGCTGAAGTACGTCGGCCCGATCGACGGACACGACACCAAGGCGGTCGAGTCGGCGCTGCGCCGCGCCAAGTGCTTCCACGGGCCCGTCCTCGTGCACTGTCTGACGCAGAAGGGGCGGGGCTACGAGCCCGCGCTCGCCAACGAGGAGGACCACTTCCACACGGTCGGGGTGATGGACCCGCTGACCTGCGAGCCGCTCACCCCGGCCGGCGGACCGTCCTGGACGTCGGTGTTCGGCGACGAGATCGTCCGGATCGGCGACGAGCGCGAGGACGTCGTCGCCATCACGGCGGCCATGCTGCACCCGGTGGGGCTCGGCCGGTTCGCGGAGAAGTTCCCCGACCGGGTGTGGGACGTCGGTATCGCCGAGCAGCACGCGGCGGTCTCGGCGGCGGGGCTCGCCACGGGCGGGCTGCACCCGGTGGTGGCCGTCTACGCGACCTTCCTCAACCGGGCCTTCGACCAGCTGCTGATGGACGTCGCGCTGCACCGGTGCGGGGTCACCTTCGTCCTCGACCGCGCGGGCGTGACCGGCGTCGACGGCGCCTCGCACAACGGCATGTGGGACCTGTCCGTCCTCCAGGTCGTACCGGGGCTGCGGATCGCCGCGCCGCGCGACGCCGAACAGCTGCGGACCCAGCTGCGGGAGGCGGTCGCCGTGGACGACGCCCCGACGCTGATCCGGTTCCCGAAGGAGTCGGTGGGCCCGGAGATCCCGGCCGTGGACCGGGTGGGCGGCATGGACGTCCTGCACCGGTCCCCGACTGCGGGGTCTTCGACGGGGTCCTCGGTGTCTTCGGGCGGCCCGGCGGTGCTGCTGGTCGCCGTCGGTGTGATGGCGTCCGTGTGCCTCCAGGCCGCCGAGCTGCTGGAGAGCCGGGGCATCGGCTGCACCGTCGTCGACCCGCGCTGGGTCAAGCCGGTCGATCCGGCGCTGCCGTGGCTGGCCGCCGACCACCGGCTGGTGGCCGTCGTGGAGGACAACAGCCGGGCGGCCGGGGTCGGTTCGGCGGTCGCCCTGGCCCTCGGGGACGCCGAGGTCGACGTCCCCGTACGGCGGTTCGGGATCCCGGAGCAGTTCCTCGCGCACGCCAAGCGCGGGGAGGTGCTGGCGGACATAGGTCTGACGCCGGTCGAGATCGCCGGGCGGATCAGCGCCTCTCTGACCGCCCGGGACGACTTCGCGAAGGGCGACGTGAAGGGGGACCTGTCCGAGGCCGAGCCCGCCAAGGAGAAACCGGAATGACCACTGTGCGACCCGCCGCCGGGGGCGGGGAGTTCGACCTCGGCAAGCTCCTCGCCGAGCGCGGCGCCGAGCGCTACGAACTCCACGCCCGGTACCTCAACCACCAACTCCCGCGCATGCTGCACACCATCGGCTTCGACAAGGTCTACGAGCGGGCCGAGGGCGCGTACTTCTGGGACGCGGACGGCAACGACTACCTGGACATGCTCGCCGGGTTCGGAGTGATGGGGCTCGGCCGCCACCACCCCGTGGTCCGCAAGGCGCTGCACGACGTGCTCGACGCTCAGCTCGCCGACCTGACCCGCTTCGACTGCCAGCCGCTGCCCGGACTGCTCGCCGAGAGGCTGCTCGCCCACAGTCCGCACCTGGACCGGGTGTTCTTCGGGAACAGCGGCACCGAGGCCGTCGAGACGGCGCTGAAGTTCGCCCGGTACGCCACCGGCAGACCGCGCGTCCTCTACTGCGACCACGCCTTCCACGGGCTCACCACCGGCTCGCTCTCGGTCAACGGCGAGGACGGCTTCCGGGACGGCTTCGCCCCGCTGCTGCCCGACACGGCCGTACCGCTCGGCGATCTCGACGCCCTGGCACGGGAGTTGAAGAAGGGGGACGTCGCCGCGCTCGTCGTCGAGCCCATCCAGGGCAAGGGCGTGCACGAGGCGCCGCCCGGCTATCTGCGCGCCGCCCAGGAGCTGCTGCACCGGCACAAGGCGCTGCTGATCGTCGACGAGGTGCAGACCGGGCTCGGACGGACCGGCGACTTCTACGCCTACCAGCACGAGGACGGCGTGGAGCCGGACCTCGTCTGTGTGGCGAAGGCGCTCTCCGGCGGCTATGTCCCGGTCGGCGCGACCCTCGGCAAGGAGTGGATCTTCAAGAAGGTCTACTCGTCGATGGACCGCGTCCTCGTCCACTCGGCGAGTTTCGGCTCCAACGCCCAGGCCATGGCCGCCGGGCTCGCCGTCCTGTCGGTCATGGAGAACGAGCGGATCGTGGCCGGGGCGCGGGCCACGGGGGAGTTGCTGAAGTCGCGCCTCACGGCACTGATCGACAAGTACGAGCTGCTCAGTGACGTACGCGGCCGGGGGCTGATGATCGGCATCGAGTTCGGCCGGCCCAAGTCGCTGAAGCTGCGCGGCCGTTGGACCATGCTCCAGGCGGCCCGCAAGGGACTCTTCGCGCAGATGGTCGTCGTCCCGCTGCTGCAACGCCACCGCATCCTCACCCAGGTCTCCGGCGATCATCTGGAGGTCATCAAGCTGATTCCGCCGCTGGTCGTCGGGGAACGGGAGGTCGACCGGTTCGTGGCGGCCTTCACCGAGGTGATGGATGACGCGCACGGCGGGGGCGGACTGATGTGGGACTTCGGGAGGACGCTGGTGAAACAGGCGGTCGCCAACCGCTAGGACAGGGCCGGGGTGGGACCGCCGGTGGTGCGGCTCCGCCCGGCTTTGCCTCTGAGGCAAGAAATTTGCCGCAGAGGCAAAGCTGCGGCTGAATGGAGGGCATGAGCCCCTCCGAGGGTACGCACCCTTCCGAGCCTTCCGAGCCTTCCGAGTCGTCGGCGCACGAGGCGCTGCCCTCCGTCGCCCCGCAGTTGCGGGCCCTGCGGCGGCGGGCGGCACTCACCCTGGAGGCCGCGGCACGGGCCGCCGCTCTGTCGCCCGCCCATCTCTCCCGGCTGGAGACAGGGCAGCGCCAGCCCTCGCTGCCGATGCTGCTCGCGCTGGCCCGTATCTACGGGACGACCGTCTCGGAGTTGCTCGGTGAGACCGTCGCCGAGCGGGACGCCGTGTTGCGCGCGCCCGACATGGAGCCCACGCGGGCCGGCGGCTGGACCTACTGGCAGGCGGGCGCGTCCGGGCGAGGGATGCAGGCGCTGCGCGTCCATGTGCCGCACGGCTCGCAGGGCGACATCGTGCGGGTCCACCCCGGCGAGGAGTGGCTGTACGTCCTGAAGGGGCGGCTGCGACTGCGCCTCGGGGACACCGCGCATCTGCTCGCGCCCGGGGACAGCGCGCACTTCGACTCGCTGACCCCGCACCGCATCGCCGCCGCCGACCACGACGGCGCCGACCTCCTGTTCGTCCACACCCTGCTGCAGAGCCCGACCGCCGCGCTGTGCCTCGGGCCGATCACCCCCGGAGAGACCCCATGACCGACCTGGAAGAGAAGTTCCCCCGCGCCCTGTGGGTGCGGCTCATCATCTACATCGCGGTCGGCCATGTCTTCGCGGCCTTCATCTATCTGCTGTTCGAGCTGGGGGCCAAGCAGTAGCAGGAGCAGCAGCGGGAGCGGTGGGGCGGCCGGGGGCGGGCCGGGGGGCTGGGGCCTGTCGTTCGGATCACGCCGGCTTCGGGTCACGGTGCCTGGTGACCGCCGGTGAGCGGGGCGTGGTGCGTGCGGCCGCGAGGTGGAGGAGGGCGTCGACGCGATGGGGGTAGCTCCCGCTCGCGCGAAGTCGAGAGTGGGGGAGTCGGCGAGTGACGACAACGCGGCTGGGGGTCCCCCCACTGCCTTGAGGCCCCTCAAGGCAGTGGGGGAGTGCGTGCCACGCCCCGCGGCCCAGGCGTGATCCAAACGACAGGCCCTAGTCGAGGAGGCGCTCGCGCAGTCGCTCCCGGGTCTCCGGGGTGAGCTTCAGGCCCTGCTCCAGATAGGTGTCGACATCGCCCCAGGTCTCGTCGACCGTGTCGAAGGCCGCCTCGATGTACTCGGCGCGGGCGTCGAAGAGCGGGCTCAGCAGCTCCATGACCTCCGGGGAGTAGGCGCTCGCGGCGCTACTGCTGCGGTGCACCTTGTACCGGCGGTGCTTGGCGTTCGACTCCAGATAGTCGGCGACGATGGCCTCGCGCTCCACGCCCAGGGCGAGAAGGGTGACCGCGACGGAGAGGCCCGCGCGGTCCTTGCCCGCCGCGCAGTGCATCAGCGCGGGCACGCTGTCCTCGGCCAGCGCGTGCAGCACCCGGGAGTGCTCGGCCGTGCGGTCCTTGATGATCCGCCGGTAGGAGGCGATCATCCGGCCGGCGCCCTTGCCGTCGTCCAGCAGCTCCCGCAGCTGGTCCAGGTCGCCGTCGCGGACCATCTTCCAGAACTCGGCGCCGTCCGCCGGGTCGCTCAGCGGCAGGTTCACATTGAGCACGCCGGGCAGCTCGACGTCCGGGCCCTCCAGCTTCTGGTCCGCCGCGTTGCGGAAGTCGAAGACCGTGTGCAGGCCGAGGGAGGCCAGGAACGCGGCGTCCTCGTCGCTCGCGTGCGCCAGGTGGCCGCTGCGGAACAGCACTCCGTGACGCACCCGGCGGCCGTCCACGGTCGGCAGACCGCCCACGTCCCGGAAATTGCGCACTCCGGTCAGCTCGGGCTCGGTCGACGGGATCTGCTGCGTCACTGGGGGCTCCCTCCCATCCGGCCGCCGGCGCCGAACGCCGACGGACGCGCGCTCGACATCGAGGCGCGCACTCGACCATACGACATGGGTGCGTACGCCAATGAGTTGTCCACAGGGGCGGTGGCGAGGGCCCGCGAGAGTTGTCCACAGGGGCCGCGAGCGCCCGTGACGACCTGCGATGATGTTGAAGCCCGATTGCACCTGTTCGAAATTGTGGGGACCTGATGTTGGAAATCGGCGCCGACGGCCGGACCTGGCTTCTCACGGGGCCCAGGAGCAGCTATGCCCTGCGGCTCACGGAGAACGACGAGCTGCTGCATCTGCACTGGGGTCCCAGAATCGCGCTCGCCGACGCGGAGGAGCTGTCCGCCCGGCAGCAGCTGCCGTACTGGCCGTTCGAGGCGCCGGTCGACGGACACGAGGAGTACCCCGTCGAGGGCGGCCCCCGCTTCACCCGCCCCGCGCTCTCCGTGCGCACGGACGAGCGGCGCGGCACCGAGTGGTCCTTCGCGGGGGCGGAGGCCGACGGCGACGAGCTGCGGCTGCGGTTCGGCGACGACGGACTCGCGATCACCCTGCATTACCGGATGCGCGACGACGTGGTCGAGCGCTGGGTGACCCTCGCCAACGAGGGCCCGGCGGTGGAGCTGCTGCGCGCCGACTCGGCGACCTGGACACTGCCGCCGCGCGCGGAGGAGTCCTGGCACCTCTCGCAGCTGCACGGCAGGTGGGCGGCCGAGTCCCGGCTCGTGCGCGGCGACCTCACCTACGGCGAGAAAGTCATCGGCAGCCGGCGCGGCCACACCGGGCACCAGCATCTGCCCTGGGTCGCCCTCGACACCGACGCCACCGAGGAGCGCGGCGAGGTCTACGGCTGCGCGCTGGGCTGGTCGGGGTCCTGGCGCATCGCGGTCGCCCAACTCCCGGACGCGCGCGTGCAGATCACCGGCGGCGCCGGCTACGACGAGTCCGGGCTGCTGCGGCTGGAGACGGGGGAGACGTTCACCACGCCCGTCTTCGCCGGCCTGTGGAGCGACGGCGGCTTCGGCGGGGCCAGCCGCGCCTGGCACGCCTACCAGCGGACGTACGTCATCCCGGACGCGGACCAGGACCGGCCGGTGCTCTTCAACTCCTGGGAGGCCACCGAGTTCGACATCTCCGAGGATCAGCAGGGGACGCTGGCGCGGGCGGCGGCGGCCATCGGGGTCGAGCTGTTCGTGGTGGACGACGGCTGGTTCGGGGCGCGTACGAGCGACCGGGCCGGGCTCGGCGACTGGGCGCCCAATCCGGACCGATTCCCGAAGGGGCTCAAGCCGCTCGCCGACTATGTGCACGCCCTCGGGATGCGGTTCGGCATCTGGGTCGAGCCGGAAATGGTCAACCCGGACAGTGAGCTGTACCGGGCGCACCCCGAATGGGCACAGTTCCAACCGGGACGAAAGCGGACGGAGCTGCGCAATCAGCTCGTTCTCAATCTCGCCCGCGAGGACGTTCAGGAATACCTCTGGGAGCGGTTGGACGCGCTTCTCTCCAGCGCGCCGATCGACTATGTGAAGTGGGACTTCAACCGTTGCTTCACCGATGCGGGCTGGCCCGGCGAGCCCTATCCGCAGAAGCTCTGGGTCGAGCATGTGCGCGCCTTCTACGCCCTGCTGGACCGGCTGCGGGCCGCGCATCCGGGGGTGGCGTTCGAGTCGTGCTCGGGCGGCGGCGGCCGGATCGATCTCGGGGTGATGGCGCGGACGGACCAGGTGTGGACGTCCGACAACACCGACCCGCTCGACCGGCTCGCCATCCAGCACGGCTTCAGCCAGATCCATCCGGCCCGGACCATGGCCGCCTGGGTCACCGACAGCCCGAACAACCAGCTCAACGGCCGGGTCAGCTCGCTGCGGTTCCGGTTCGTCAGCGCGATGGCAGGGGTGCTCGGCGTCGGCGGCGACCTCACCGAGTGGACCGAGGAGGAGCTGGCCGAGGCGCGCGGCTGGATCGAGCGGTACAAGGAGATCCGGCCGGTCGTGCAGCGCGGTGATCTCTACCGGCTGCGGCCCCCGACCGGCGGGCTGAGCGCCGTGCAGTACGTCCACGGCGACGAGGTGGTCGTCCTCGCCTGGCTCCAGGCCCAGCACTACGGCGAGCCGCCCGCCCCGCTCCGGCTGCGTGGACTCGACCCGGCGGGGACGTATGAATGCCGCGAAACGGGCGAAGTGCACCGGGGGGCGGTGCTGTTGCATCACGGGATGCGGACGGGGCTGCGCGGTGACTTCGATGCGGCAGTTATCCGCCTGTGTCGCACTTGAGTGATCTGTCCGTAATGCAGCTGTAATTCCAACAAGCCCTGGAATAAAGCCTACTGAGTCGTAGGTGCGTGAGTAGCGTCATATTCGTGACGTTCCGCTGTCGCCATGTTCACGTAATTCTTGGGCGTTTCCAGGGCGGTTGGAAATGCTCAGGACCGGTCTCTAACGGAGCGTGAGCGTGAATTCATGTAAGGCTCAGGGAGGAAGACGCACAGGAAGTCCCAATGGTTGTCTCTGTGGGCACAAGTCGCTTAAGTTCGGCGTCAATCCGGACGGACGCCCAATCCTGCCGCCGACCGGAGCCGCGTACCGACCCGATCCACGGCAGGAGCGGGGGACCCACAGGAATCACCGCCTGTTCCGGTCTCCGGAACGGCTAGGGGTAAAGCCGTGCGCAAGCACGGCCGGACATCTCCAGTCCGCACCCGACAGCTCACCTCGTAGGCGCCGGAGAGGAATTCGCCATGCCCGCGAAGGGTAAGCACCGCCGTCCGAAGTCCCAGCGTTTCACCCGATCGATAGCCGCCGCCGGGACCGGTGGCGCGGCGCTCGCGCTGCCGCTGATCGGAGCCGCGGGCGCCCATGCCGCGACCCCGACCGCCGCCGTCTCCGGGGTGTCCGAGAAGACGGACACCGTCGCCGCCGAGAAGGCCGCGGCACAGGCGGGCGCTCGGATCGAGCAGGCCGAGAAGGCCGCGCAGGCCGAGAAGACCGCCACCAAGAAGGCGGCGACCAAGACCTATTCGGTGAAGGTCGGCGACTACCTCGCGAAGATCGCGGACGAGCAGGACGTCGAGGGCGGCTGGAAGCAGCTGTACTCGGACAACCGTGAGGCGATCGGCTCCGACCCCTCGCTCATCCACCCGGGCCTCAAGCTCAGCATCGACGGCCGGGCGACCTCGGGCGGCTCGTCGCAGTCGTCGAAGCCGCAGCTGTCGCAGTCCTCCAAGGCCGCCGAGTCGTCCGAGTCGTCGCAGTCGTCGAAGTCGGCCGGGACCTCGAAGCAGGAGTCGAAGGACACCCAGGCGTCGACCTCCACGTCGACCGAGCAGTCCTCGTCGTCCAGCGGCTCCGGCTTCAGCGTGCCGATCCAGGGCGCCACCGTCGGCACCGCGTACAAGACCGCCGGCAGCATGTGGTCCAGCGGCTACCACACGGGCGTCGACTTCGTGGCCCCGACCGGGACCACCCTCAAGGCCGTCGGCGCGGGCACCGTCGTCTCCGCCGGCTGGGGCGGCGCGTACGGCAACCAGGTCGTCATCAAGCTCGCCGACGGCTACTACGCCCAGTACGCCCACCTCTCCTCGCTCTCGGTCTCCGCGGGCCAGTCCGTGACCGGCGGCCAGCAGATCGGCCTCTCCGGCGCGACCGGCAACGTCACCGGGCCGCACCTCCACTTCGAGATCCGCACCAGCCCCGACTACGGCTCGGACATCGACCCCCTGGCCTACCTCCGCTCGAAGGGCGTCAGCGTCTGACGGCACCCCCGCCCACCGCGCGCGGTGAAGGCCGGCTCCCGTGATCCGGGGCCGGCCTTCGGCGTTTCATGATCGCCGTGTTGCGGTCTTGTGGCATGGCTGATCAACATCTCGACACTTCCACGAGGCGCGGGAAGAGTGCTCGGCGTAAGCGCTTTCCACCTCGTCGAAGGAGTGTTGGTGCGTACCGCCCGACCCCGAAGAACCCGACCCCGAAGAACCGTCGTCCTCACCGCGACCGCCCTGCTCTTCTCCGCGCCCGCCGGCCATGCCGCCGAGGCACCGCGCAGGGTCGTGGAGAACCTGGACCGCGGCCTGGTCGCCGTGCCGTCCGGGGACGGGACCTTCCTCAGCTGGCGGCTGCTCGGCACGGAGTACGCCCGGTACGGCGACACCGTCGCGTTCAACGTGTACAAGGGCCGCAAGCGGCTGAACCGGGCGCCGATCACCCGGTCGACGACCTTCCAGGACGACAGCCGGGGCACGGGCGCGTACAGCGTGCGGGCCGTCGTCGACGGGCGGGAGGAGAAGCCGGGTCCGGGGTCGGGAGCGAGGCCGGGTCCGGGACCGGACTTCGGCAAGGGGTACGCCGAGATCCCGCTCGCCGCCGCCGACGGATACAGCGTGCAGCACGCCTGGCCCGGTGACCTCGACGGGGACGGACGCTACGAGCTGGTCGTCAGCCGGCTCTCCGGCACCCGGGACCGGCCCGACCTGCTGGAGGCGTACACGCTGACCGGCGAGCGGCTCTGGCGTGTCGACCTCGGACCCGGCTCCTACACCCAGGCAGGCGGGAACGGCGCCAACGACCCGGCGCCCGCCGCGATCAGCGGTTCGACGGCGATCGGCGGATACCGCAACGACGACAACGTGACCGTGTTCGACCTGGACGGCGACGGCCGGGCCGAGGTGCTGGTGCACACGGCCGACGGGACGACCTTCGCGGACGGGGCTCGGGTCGAGGCAGCGTCGCCCGCGAGCCAGTTCGTCTCCGTGGTCGACGGCGCGACCGGCACCGAGCGCGCCCGGCAGCCCGTGCCCGAGGACCTCGTCGCCGACGGCCCCTCCGGCGGCCACTTCGGCATCGCCTACCTCGACGGTGTCCACCCGAGCCTCGTCACCAAACTGGTCACCCGGGTCGGCGCCCGGCGCGGCGCCTTCCGTGTCCTCTTCCAGACCTGGGACTTCGACGGCACGGACCTCACCCGCCGCTGGAAGTACGTCGTCCCCGCGGGCAGCGGCGCCACCAGCTTCCACCAGATCCGTACCGTCGACGTCGACCGCGACGGCAGGGACGAGATCGCCGACGGCAACTACGTGGTGAACGGCGACGGCACGCTCCGGTACGTCGTCGACGGCGCCGGACACGGCGACCGCTTCCACATCGCCGACCTCGACCCCGACCGCCCCGGCCTGGAGGGCTTCGCCATCCAGCAGGCCGAGTTGGGCGTCATCCCGAACTTCCCCTGGTACTACTACGACGCCGACACCGGCGAGCGCCTGGTGACCGGGCGGCATCCGGCGGACTGGGAGAACGACACCGACATCGACGTCGGCCGGGGCAGCACCGGCGACATCGACCCGGACCACCCCGGCTACGAGTACTGGACGTCCACCGCCGACGTCACCGCACCCGGCGCCGGCGTGTACAACGTCCAGGACGGCAAGGTCGCCACGACCACCCCCAGCGTCAACTTCCGTATCTGGTGGGACGGCGACAAGGGCTCGGAGCTGCTGGACCTCACCCATGTCTCCGAGTGGGACCCGGCCACGGAGACCAGTACGAGGATCTTCGACCCGGCCGGAGTCGTCTCCGGGGCCCGCAACGCGACCCCGTTCTACGGCGACATCGTCGGCGACTGGCGCGAGGAGATCCTCGCCGAGACCGCCGACCACACCGCCCTGCGCCTCCACACCACCACCGAGCCGACCCGGACCCGGCTCTACACGCTCGCGCAGAACCCGGCGTACCGGCTCGGCTGGACGGTCCGGGGCTATCTCCAGTCGACGTACACGGACTACTACCTCGGCGCCGAGACCCGTCGGGCACCCAGGCCCGTCATCACCACGACTCCCCGTACGGCAGGGACAGAAGGAGCGTCATGACCACCCGTAGAGCATTCGGAGCCGTCGCCGCCGGTGCCGCCCTCGCGGCGCTCGCCCCGGCGGGGACGGCGTCCGCGCACACACGTCGGCGACGCGGCCGGCTGATCGCCGCCGACGACTTCCGGCACGGACTCGGGCAGTGGGCCGTGGAGTTGGAGCGGGGCGGTAGCGTCACCGCCGCGCGCGGTGTGCTGGAGGTCGATGTACCCGCCGGGGCCACGGTCTGGTTCAGGCGGAGACTGGAAGGGCCCTACGTGATCGAGTACACGGCCACGCCGGTCGCCGCGGGCGGGGTGAACGACCGGGTCTCCGATCTGAACAACTTCTGGAACGCCGTCGACGCGCGGTCGCCCGACGACCTGTTCGCCACCCCGCGCGGGGGAGCCCTCGCCGAGTACGACCATCTGAGGACGTACTACGTCGGGTACGGCGCCAACACCAATACGACGACGCGGCTGCGCCGGTACGTGGGGCAGGCGGGTGTACGGCCGTTGATCTACGACTACACCGAGCCGCTGCTCGTCGCCAATGAGCCGAACCATGTGCGGATCGTCTCCGACGGGTCGAAGGTGCGGTGGTGGAACAACGGGCGTCTCGTGTTCGACCACACCGATCCCGAGCCGTACACGGAGGGACATTTCGCGTTCCGGACCACCTGGAGCCACTTCCGGATCGAGGACTTCCGCGTGTGGCGGCTCGGCCGTCCCGACCAGGCGTATTCCGGGTTGACCAATACTTGACGCGTGGTCTATCTCACCGCCCGTCAACCCCTTATTACGGTCGCGTAGGTCACATCGGAAGGTGAATCATGGCCCGATGTGGCAGACGATTCGAATGACAGCAGATCAATGATCGGGTCGTACGTGGCGGTGGGGGACAGCTTCACCGAGGGCGTCGGCGACCCCGGGCCCGACGGGCGGTTCGTGGGCTGGGCCGACCGGTTCGCGGTGCTTCTCGCGGACCGGTTGCCCGAGGGCGACTTCGACTACGACAACCTCGCCGTGCGGGGGAAACTCCTCGATCAGATCGTGGAGGACCAGGTGCCACGGGCGCTGGAACTGGCGCCCGATCTGATCTCCTTCTGCGCGGGCGGCAACGACATCATCCGGCCCGGCACCGATCCCGACGAGGTCGCCGAGCGGTTCGAGCGGGCGGTGGTCCGGCTCACCTCGGCCGTCGGCACGGTCATGGTGACCACCGGGTTCGACACCCGTGACGTGCCGGTGCTGAGGCATATGCGGGGCAAGATCGCCACGTACAACCTGCATGTCCGGGCCATCGCCGACCGGTACGGCTGCCCCGTGCTCGACCTGTGGTCCCTCAAGACGGTGCAGGACCGGCGGGCCTGGGATCTCGACCGGCTGCATCTGTCGCCGGAGGGGCACACCCGGGTCGCGCTGCGGGCCGGGCAGGTGCTGGGCGTCGACATCCCGGCCGATCCCGATCAGCCGTGGCCGCCGTTGCCGCCGCGCGGCACGCTGGAGGCGCGACGGGACAACATCCACTGGGCGCGGGAGTATCTGGTCCCGTGGATCGCGCGGCGGCTGCGCGGGGAGTCCTCCGGGGACCATGTGTCGGCGAAGGGGCATCTGTCGCCGGACGACATCAAGATGCGGATCAGGGCGGTGGCCTGAGGGGTTGCCTTGGGTGGTCGGTGGTCGGTGGTCGGTGGTCGGTGGTCGGCGGGTTCGCGGTCGTGGGCGGGTGCGGGTCCGGTGGGGGTTCTCGCGCAGTTCCCCGCGCCCCTCACGGGGCACGGTCTGTTCTCCGGCGTTCTGACGAGTGCGCCGGGGCGGGGCGGGGCGGTGGCTTCAGGCGTAGGCGGTCAGCGGGTTGCCGCTGTCAAGGATGCGCGCGTCAGGCCCAGTTCGTGGGCCAGGGCCTCGTCGGCCCAGTCCTGGGCGCGGCTGCGGGAGACCGCCCCGTCGTACGCGGTGAGCTGGACCGCCAGGCCGTCCAGGAGGGCGGTGAGGCGCAGGGCCGTCGCCGGGGGGTCGGGGCAGTGGAACTCGTCGGCCGCCACGCCCGCCTCGATGACCTCGGTCAGGGCGGCCTTCCACTGCCGGTCCAGGTCGCGGGTGACCTCGCGCAGGGCCGGTTCGCGGAGGGCGGCCGCCCAGCCCTCGATCCACAGGCGCCAGCCCTTGGCCTGACCGGTCGGCGCGTACCAGCGGACCGCCGCCCGCAGCCGGCGCAGAGCCGTGGTCCGGCGGCCCAGCAGCTTGCGGAGATGGGCGAGATCGTCCTCGGCGGCGTACCGGAACGCCTCGGCCACCAGCCGCTCCTTGGTGGAGAAGTGGTACAGCACCAAGGCGTTGCTCACCCCGAGGACGGCGGCCACGTCGGCGATCCGTACCGCCGCCACGCCCCGCGCCTCGATCTGCTCGATGGCGGCCCGGAGCAGCTCCCCACGCCGCTCGGCCACACTCAACCGCACCCTGCCCACGCGGCAACCCTACCGAGGCCCACTGACGGTCACCGCCGCGATCGAGCCACCCGGGCCCTTCCGCCGGATCGCCGGGGCTCTCGGAGGCTCTCCGGGGTGCCGCGACGCCCGGCACGCGCCGGCGCCGTCGTCAGCGGTGCAGGCCGAACCGGTCCGCGATCGTCGGCAGGCGGTCGGCGGCGATCGCGTGGGCGGCGGCCCGCGGGGTCGTGCCGTCGGTCTCGGCCCGGGTCAGCATCAGATCGACGAGGGCGCGCATGGAGCGGCGGGTGTGCGCGAACGCCTCGTCGGAGGTGGGGCCGATGTCGCCGAACAGGGTCCACCACCACCAGGCGTTCGTCCCGGAGTTGACCACCACATCGGGCAGGACGGTGACCCCGCGCGCGGTGAGGAGTTCCTCGGCCGCCGGGAGCACGGGCATGTTGGCCGCCTCGACGATCAGTCGGGCGGTGACGCGATGGTGGTTGGTGGTGTCGATCGCGTAGGAGACGGCCGCCGGGACCAGTACGTCGGCTTCGCCGGCCAGCCACGCGTCGGCGGGGCCCTCCCGGTCGTCCGGGCCGAGGGCGGACCGGTCGATCGTGCCGTGCGCGTCGCGGGCGGCGAGCAGCGACTCGACGTCCAGGCCCGCCGGGTTCGCGATCGTGCCCTTGATGTCGGCGACGGCGACGATCGTCAGGCCGGCGCGGGCGAGGAAGCGCGCGGTCGCCCCGCCCATCGTGCCCAGGCCCTGCACGGCGACCCGCGTCCCCGCGTACGGCGCGCCGACCCGGTCCAGGGCGGTGAGGACGGACTCGGCGACACCGCAGCCGCCGACCAGCTCGTCCAGGCCGATGCCGTCCACCCGGACCGCGAACGCGTCCGTGAGGCGTCGCCGGGCCGTCTCCTCGTCGTCCAGGAGGGGGTACACCGCCTGGATCGTCGACACGAGACCCGCCTCGGCCGCTGCCCGGTCGATCAGATCCTGGCTCAGACCGAGGTCCTCACCGGTGGTCCAGAAGTTCTCGATGTACGGGCGCGTCGCCCGCAGATAGCGGACCAGGACGTCGTACGCCTCCGGGTCCCGGGGGTCGCAGTCGATGCCGCCCTTGGCGCCGCCGAGCGGGACATACCGGCCCTCGGGGTCGTAGTGCAGCGCCTCCTTCATCGTCATCCCGCGGGCGAGCCCGGCGACCTCGTCGAGGGTGCAGCCGGGGCGCATCCGCAGTCCGCCGCTGGAGACCCCGCGCACCAGCCGGTCCACGACGAGAAAGCCCCGTCGGCCCGTGACGTGGTCGGTCCAGGTGAGGGACATGAAGGGGGGCGTGGTCATGGCGCTCCTCGGAGTGGTCTGGGCTGCGGAGTGGCGGGGAGAAGAGGGGAGAAGAGGGGAGGGGAGGAGAGGGGAGGAGAGGAGAGGGGCGGAAGCGGGAGGGGGCGGAAGCGGGAGGGGGCGGCGGGAACAAAGGGGGCTACTGAATAGTTGGTCAGTATTGCATCGTGCGGGGACGGGTCGGACCCGACGCTGTCGGAGGGGCGGACCATAATGGGATGCCTGAGCGAATCCACCTGGAGGTGCCGTGTCCGGTTCCGGATCCCGTTCTCTCAGCTCGGGGCTGCGCGCCGCGCGGCCGGCCGCGTTCGGCGCGGACCCGAGCGGTGCCCGGCTGGAGCGGATCCGCAGATCCCCGCATTTCGCGAACGGGGTCTTCGTGAATCCCGAGGGCGCCAAGATCCGTCCCTCCGGCAATGCCGCGATGGAGATGGCGAAGAGCTACTTCCGCAAGGACGAGCGGGTGCGCCGGGCCCCGGCGGGCCTGATCCCCGTCCATCCCACGACCCTCGCCGACCTGGCGAGACCCCCGGCGAGCGGGCTGCGGATCACCTGGATGGGACATTCCAGTGTGCTCGCCGAGATCGACGGCCACCGGGTGCTCTTCGACCCGGTCTGGGGCGAGCGCTGCTCCCCGTTCGCCTTCGCCGGGCCCAAGCGGCTGCACCCCGTGCCGGTGCCGCTGGCCGCGCTCGGCCCGGTCGACGTCGTCGTCATCTCGCACGACCACTACGACCATCTGGACATGCCCTCGATCAAGGAGCTGGCCGGGACGGACACGGTCTTCGCCGTGCCGCTCGGTGTCGGTGCCCACCTGGAGCACTGGGGCGTCTCCGCGGACCGGATCCGCGAGCTGGACTGGCAGGAGGCCACCAAGGTCGGCGGTCTCACCCTGACCGCGACCCCCGCCCGGCACTTCTGCGGCCGGGGGCTGCGCAACATCCAGCACACCCTGTGGGCCTCCTGGGTCGTCGCCGGTGACGAGCACCGGATCTACCACAGCGGGGACACCGGGTACTTCGACGGCTTCAAGGACATCGGCGCCGCGCACGGCCCGTTCGACATCACCATGATCCAGGTCGGCGCCTATTCGGAGTTCTGGCCCGACATCCACATGACGCCCGACGAGGGGCTGCGGACCCATCTCGACCTCCAGGGCGGCGAGCCCGGCGGCGTGATGATGCCGATCCACTGGGCGACGTTCAACCTGGCGATGCACGCCTGGGCCGAGCCGGGCGAGCGCATGATGTGGGCGACGCACGACGCGGGGGTCACCATGGCCGCACCGCGGCCGGGGGAGCCGTTCGAGCCGAAGAGCACACCGCCGGTCGACCCGTGGTGGCGTCCGGTGTCCCAGCAACCGGTCGGCGGCTGGGCGGCCTGGCCGCCGGTGGGCGAGCGACTGGACCTGGTGGCCGAGAGCTGAGAGACCGGGACCGGCAAGCCGGGAACGGAAAACAGGTCGGGAATTCTCCCGACAGGGTGATTTTTCGATTGACGTCGAGGGCCGGGGAGCGAATTGCTCCCCGGCCCTCGACGTCTTTTCGCGCCCTTTTCTGATCGGCTCTGATCGAAATTCGGGTACAGAAGGAATCCCGCAGGAACAGGCGTCCGAAGAATTATCGGACTGTCGCACGAAGCCTCATACCAGAGCGGGACGCATTACGGAGGTCTTTGTCAACTGCGCATCGCACATGACGCGTTGCCGACTACTGTGAGTTGCCGTCGGACGACGCTGGGCCGAATTCTTCGACTCTCGCGACCGACACGCGATGGCGCATGCCCAAGTCGCCCAGGCGCGGCACCCCCACGCCCAGACGGACAGTACGAGGACGCTGATGTCTCACCTTCGCGCACCGGCCGCCCGCGCAGACCGCCGTGAAGGCGGGCGGCACGGGCGACCGGCCCCCCGTGCCGTCCCCTCACTGCCCGAGATCCACATACGGCAACAGCTGGTGCGCCTCGCGGTCCTGCCCCCCACCGCCGTCGCCCTCAGCGCCTGCGCCGCCGTCCTCTTCACCTTCCGCGCCGGCGGCGCCCGCCCCAGCCTCACCCTGTGGGCGGTCCTCGCCGGAGCCGCCGCCGTGGCCCTCGCCGGTATCGCGATCGCCGCCGTGGCCGCCGGCCGCACCGCCAGGGCCGTCCGTGAACGGCTGGGCGCCCTGCGGCAGGTCAGCACCAGGAGCGAGGACGACCTGCGCGACCTCGTCGACGCGCTCCGGCGCGGCGACCAGCCGCCCGCGCGCGCCCGCACCAAACCCGCCGCCGGCGCCGACGACTTCGAACTGCTCACCGCCGATCTGACCCGCGCCCACGACAGCGCCGTCACCGCCGTCGTCCAGGCCTCCCAGCTCTCCAGCCACGCCGGCAGCGAACAGAAGCTCGAAGTCTTCGTGAACCTGGCGCGCCGGCTCCAGTCCCTGGTCCAGCGCGAGATCTCCATCCTCGACGACCTGGAGAACGAGATCGAGGACCCCGATCTCCTCAAGGGCCTCTTCCACGTCGACCATCTCGCCACCCGCATCCGCCGCCACGCCGAGAACCTCGCCGTCCTCGGCGGCGCCGTCTCCCGCCGCCAGTGGAGCAACCCCGTCTCCATGACCGAGGTGCTGCGCTCCGCGATCGCCGAGGTCGAGCAGTACTCCCGGGTCAAGCTGGTGCCCCCGGTCGACGGCACCCTGCGCGGGCACGCCGTCGCCGACGTCATCCACCTCCTCGCCGAACTCGTCGAGAACGCCACGGTGTTCTCCGCCCCGCACACCCAGGTCCTGCTGCGCGCCAACCTCGTCACCTCCGGGCTGGCCGTCGAGGTCGAGGACCGCGGTCTCGGCATGCCCGTCACCGAGCAGAACAAGATGAACGCCCTGCTCGCCGACCCCGACCAGGTCAACGTCGCGAGCCTGCTCCAGGACGGCCGGATCGGCCTCTTCGTGGTCTCCCAGCTGGCCCGCCGCCACGGCATCCAGGTCCGTCTGCAGACCAACATCTACGGCGGGGTGCAGGCCGCGTTCGTCGTCCCGCAGGGCCTGCTCGGCGCCGAGCCCGGCGACCAGCCGCAGAACCAGCCCCGCACCGAGGAGAGCACCGGCGTACGCCGCCCGGACGGGCCCCGCCACGCACACCCCGTCACTCCCCAGCGGGTCCCGGCGCCCGGCCACGCCGACCGTCCCGCGAGCGACCGTCCCGGCCGTCCCGACCGTTCCGGCCGGTCCGCCACCGGCAGGCCCGCGCCCGCGCAGCCCGGCCGCCCGGCGTCCACGCCGTCCGCGCGACCCGAGTCCGGCCACCGTTCCGTCCCGGGCCCGGCCCGTGCCTCCGTGCCCCGGCAGCAGGGTCCCGGGCGGAGCAGCGACCGGGGCGGCGACCGGGGTGCCGACCGCCAGGGACCGGGCAGAGGCGGCTCCGGGCCGACCCCGCTGCCGGTGCGCGGCGCCCGTGAGGAGCGGCCCAACCCGGCCGAGGCGATGCCCGGCATCCGCCCCGACGACCGGCGGACCGTCTCCGACAACGCCGGGGCACCCCCGACCCCCCGGGTCGGCGGCGCCGTCCGCGGCACCATGGGCAAGCCCCAACTGCCGCGCCGCCGCGCCCAGCAGCACATCGTGCCCCAGCTGCGCGGCGGCCCCCCGCCCACGCCCCGCCAGGACCCCGACCACTACATCGGCCACGACCCCGGGCTGATGGCCGCCTTCCAGCGCGGCATCGGACTCGCCGAGGCCCGCCAGATGGAGAGCTCCGACTGGGACACGTCGTCACTGGAGACGTCGTCACTGGACACGTCGCCACTGGAGACGTCGTCGCTCGGCACGATCGCCGTGGACCTGACACCCCCGGCCCCCGACGCCGCGTCCCGCATCGACACGGGACAGCTGAACACGGGACAGCTGAACACGGGACAGCTGAAGCCGGGACCGCTGAACCCGGGACCACCGACCCCGGGACCACCGACCCCGGGACCACCGACCCCGGGCCACCCGGCCCCCGCGTCCCACGGCGGTACGGGCCACGTGGAGGCGCTCCGCATGGAACTGGCCCACATGGACGCCCCCCACAAGGACGCCGTCCAGCCCCTCGGTCCCCTGGGCGGACACCCCAGGGGCATCGCCCCCATGGCCGTACCGCCGTCGGCCCTCGACGCGGCGCACGACCTCACGCCCCGGCAGGACGGGAGCACACCGGCCGGATGACCACCCCCCACCCCACCCCCACCACGGTCCTCACCTCCACCCCCTCCGCTCCCGCAGACCAACGCACCCCAAGGAGTCGATCCACCATGGCGAGCGATGCGCCGACCGGCCAGGTTTCCGATCTCGACTGGCTGATGAGCGGCCTCGTCCAGCGCGTACCGCACACCACGAGCGCGGTGCTGCTCTCCTGCGACGGGCTGGTGAAGTCGGTCCACGGCCTCGATCCGGACAGTGCCGACCACATGGCGGCCCTGGCCTCCGGCCTGTACTCCCTCGGCCGCAGCGCGGGCGTCCGCTTCGGCGACGGCGGCGACGTCCGCCAGGTCGTCGTCGAACTCGACTCGACCCTGCTGTTCGTCTCCACCGCCGGCTCCGGCACCTGCCTCGCCGTGCTCGCCGGACGTGAGGCCGACGCCGCCGTCCTCGGCTACGAGATGGCGATGCTGGTCAAGAGCGTCCGCCCCTACCTGGTCACCCAGCCCCGGCAGGCCGTCGAACCCTCCGCGATGAGGCCTTGACCGTGCCCACGGCCGGCGACGGACCCCTGTACGACGACGCCGCCGGGCGTCTGGTGCGCCCCTACACCGTCATCAACGGCCGGACCCGGCCGACGACCGCGCTCGATCTCCTCTCACAGGTGATGGCCACCGGGGCGACCCCCCTCGGCTATCTGGGCCCCGAGCACGCACAGGCACTCGACCTGTGCCGGGCACCCGTCTCGGTCGCCGAGGTCGCCGCTCACCTCAAGCTGCCGGCGGCGGTCACCAAGGTGCTGCTGTCCGACCTCGTCGACTGCGGGGCCCTCACCACCAAGCCCCCGGTTTTCCACCACAACCCGACAGACCGGTCTCTTCTGGAGGCAGTGCTCGATGGACTACGACGACAGCTCTGACCCCTTTCCCACCGCACTGAAGATCTTGGTGGCGGGAGGGTTCGGGGTCGGCAAGACGACCTTCGTCGGCGCGGTGAGCGAGATCGCGCCGCTGAGCACGGAGGAACTGCTCACCACCGTGAGCGCCGCCACAGACAATCTCGACGGCATCGAGAACAAGGTCGAGACGACCGTCGCGATGGACTTCGGCCGCATCACCCTCGACCCGCGCCATGTGCTCTATCTGTTCGGCACCCCCGGACAGCAGCGGTTCTGGTTCATGTGGGACGAACTCTCCGAGGGCGCCCTCGGCGCGGTCATCCTCGCCGACACCCGCCGCCTGGAGGACTGCTTCGCCGCGGTCGACTTCTTCGAGCAGCGCGGCCTCGCCTTCATCGTCGCCATCAACGAGTTCGACGGCTCCTTCCGTTACGACGCCGACGAGGTCCGCGCGGCCCTCGATCTCGACCCGGAGATCCCCGTCGTCTGCTGCGACGCCCGGATCTCCAGCTCGGGCGTCCAGACCCTGCTCACCCTCGTACGGCACCTCCTCGCCCACACCCCGGCCCAGCTGCCGAGCCACGGAGCCCACACGTGACGTACGACCCACCGCGTCCGGTCGGCCGGCTGCTGCTCACCCCCGAGGACCGCGACGCTCCCGAACGTGTGGAGCGGCTGCGGCTGCTGGGGCTCGGTGAGTACGCCGAACCGTCCTTCGACGCCTTCGCGGACCGCCTCGCCGAGGTCGCCGCGGTGCCGTACGCGATGGTCAACTTCATCGACGAGAGGCGGCAGTTCTTCGCCGGACTGCATGTGTCGGCGGAGCCCACGACGGACACCACCGTGCTCGGGGTGGACCGGCACCTCGCCCGTGACCACGGCTTCTGCCCCTATGTGGTGGTCCGCCGCAAAGGGCTTGTCCTCGAAGACGTGCGCGAATACCCGAAGTTCGCCGGGAACCCCGTCGTCGACGACCATGGCGTTCGCTCCTACCTCGGCGCCCCTCTCCTCGACAGCACCGGCATCGCCCTCGGCACGGTCTGCGTCATGGACGTCCGGCCCCGCCCCTGGGGCCGGGCCGGACTGGAGACGATCAAGTCGATGGCCGCGGAGCTGACCGCCCGGATCGAGGGCCGGGAGGCGTTCCCGTGAGGCCGGGGGCGGCCGGCACTTCATGGCGGATCGGCGTGAAGGAAAGCTGCGGCGGAGGTTAAGAAAACCTCGATGGACCCAGGGTGCCGCCGTACGGCAGATTGATCGGCGTTCCCACCCCTCTCCCCGGTACGGGCCCGTTCGTCATGCCCCGCGCCGGGGGCGCACCCACAGGAGCCGTAGCGTTGAAGGCGCTGGTCAAGGAGAAGGCGGAGCCCGGACTGTGGCTCGTCGACGTCCCGGAGCCCGAGATCGGCCCCGGCGACGTACTGATCAAGGTTCTGCGGACCGGGATCTGCGGCACCGATCTGCACATACGGTCCTGGGACGGCTGGGCCCGGCAGACCATACGCACCCCGCTCGTGGCCGGTCACGAGTTCGTCGGCGAGGTCGTGGAGACCGGACGGGCCGTCACCGACATCCAGGCGGGCGACCTGGTCAGCGGCGAGGGACACCTGGTCTGCGGCAAGTGCCGCAACTGCCTCGCCGGCCGCCGCCATCTGTGCCGCGCCACCGTCGGGCTCGGCGTCGGACGCGACGGCGCCTTCGCGGAGTACGTCGCCCTGCCCGCGACCAACGTCTGGGTGCACCGGGTCCCCGTCGACCTCGACGTGGCCGCGATCTTCGACCCGTTCGGCAACGCCGTGCACACCGCGCTGTCGTTCCCGCTGGTCGGGGAGGACGTCCTGATCACCGGCGCCGGGCCGATCGGGCTGATGGCCGCCGCCGTCGCCCGGCACGCCGGCGCCCGCCACGTCGTGATCACGGACGTCAGCGCGGACCGGCTGGAACTGGCCCGGAAGATCGGCGTCAGCCTCGCGCTCGACGTGCGGGAGTCGACCGTCGCCGACGGACAGCGGACCCTCGGCCTGCGCGAGGGCTTCGACATCGGTCTGGAGATGTCCGGCAGCCCCGTCGCGATGCGCGACATGATCGCCAATATGACCCACGGAGGCCGGATCGCCATGCTCGGGCTGCCGGCCGAGGAGTTCGCCGTCGACTGGTCCCGGATCGTCACCTCCATGATCACCATCAAGGGTGTCTACGGTCGGGAGATGTTCGAGACCTGGTACGCGATGACGGTCCTGCTGGAGGGTGGTCTCGACCTGGCCCCCGTCATCACCGGCCGGCACGGCTACCGCGACCACGAGGCGGCGTTCGCGGACGCGGTCAGCGGCACCGGCGGCAAGGTCATTCTCGACTGGACCGCGTAAGTCACCTGCTTCTTCTGGGAGTTCCTGATGTTCGACTCCGTGCGCGACGACCTTCGCACCACCCTCGACGAGATCCGCGCCGCCGGGCTGCACAAGCCCGAGCGCGTCATCGGCACCCCGCAGTCCGCGACGGTCGCCGTCACCGCCGGTGGCCGCCCCGGCGAGGTCCTCAACTTCTGCGCCAACAACTACCTCGGCCTCGCCGACCACCCCGAGGTGATCGCCGCCGCCCACGAGGCCCTCGACCGCTGGGGCTACGGCATGGCCTCCGTCCGCTTCATCTGCGGGACGCAGGAGGTGCACAAGGAACTGGAGGCGCGGCTGTCGGCGTTCCTCGGCCAGGAGGACACCATCCTCTACTCCTCCTGCTTCGACGCCAACGGCGGTGTCTTCGAGACCCTGCTCGGCCCCGAGGACGCGGTGATCTCCGACGCCCTCAACCACGCCTCGATCATCGACGGCATCCGGCTGTCCAAGGCCCGCCGCTTCCGCTACGCCAACCGTGATCTCGCCGACCTGGAAAGGCAGTTGAAGGAGGCGGCGGAGGGCGGCGCCCGGCGCAAACTGATCGTCACCGACGGCGTCTTCTCCATGGACGGCTATGTGGCCCCGCTCCGCGAGATCTGCGACCTCGCCGACCGCCACGACGCCATGGTCATGGTCGACGACTCCCACGCCGTCGGCTTCACCGGCCCCGGCGGCCGTGGCACCCCCGAACTGCACGGCGTGATGGACCGCGTCGACATCATCACCGGCACCCTCGGCAAGGCCCTCGGCGGTGCCTCCGGCGGTTACGTCGCGGCCCGCGCCGAGATCGTCGCCCTGCTGCGCCAGCGCTCCCGCCCGTACCTCTTCTCGAACACGCTCGCCCCGGTGATCGCGGCGGCCTCCCTGAAGGTGCTCGACCTGCTGGAGTCGGCCGACGACCTGCGGATCCGGCTCGCCGAGAACACCGCGCTGTTCCGCCGCCGGATGACCGAGGAGGGCTTCGACCTGCTCCCCGGCGACCACCCCATCGCCCCCGTCATGATCGGCGACGCGGCGAAGGCGGGCCGTCTCGCCGAACTGCTCCTGGAGCGCGGTGTGTATGTGATCGGCTTCTCCTACCCCGTCGTCCCGCAGGACAAGGCCCGCATCCGCGTCCAGCTCTCCGCCGCCCACTCGACGGCGGACGTGAACCGGGCGGTGGACGCGTTCGTGGCGGCGCGGGCCGAGCTGCCGGCCTGAGGGCGGACGCTTCGGCGTCAGGGCCGACGCCTCGGTATCACGGCGGACGCCTTGGCGTCAGGGTGGACGTCCCGGCGGGCGCGGGTCGGGGGATCGGGCGTTTGAGAGAATCGATCCCGTGATCGAAGCACGGCGGCTCCACATCCTGCGTGCGGTGGCCGACCACCGCACGGTGACGGCGGCTGCCGCCGCGCTCTACCTCACCCCGTCCGCCGTGTCCCAGCAGCTGACCGCCCTGGAGCAGGAGACCGGCCACCGCCTGGTCGAACGCGGCGCCAAGGGCGTTCGGCTCACCCCGGCCGGAGAGATCCTGCTCGGTCACACCAACGCGGTCCTCGCCCAGCTGGAGCAGGCGGCGGCGGAACTGGCCGCGTACGACTCGGGCGAGGCGGGCACCGTCACCGTCGCCTCCTTCGCCACCGGCATCGCCCAGGTCGTCGCGCCCGCGCTCGCCCTGCTCGCCGGGTCCGCGCCCGGCATCCGGATCCGCGTCCAGGACGCCGAGGGCGACGCCAGCCTCCCGATGGTCCTGGACCGGCAGGTCGACATCGCCGTGGCCGTCGAGTACCGGGGCGCCCCGGCCGCGGACGACCCCCGTCTCACCCATGTCTCCCTCTACGCCGAGCCCTTCGACGCGGTCGTACCGGTGAGTCACCGTCTCGCCGACGCTGCCGAGGTGCCGCTCGCGGAACTCGCCAAGGACCCCTGGATCGGGCCCTACCCCGGCAACCCCTGCCATGACGTGGTCGTCCTGGCCTGCGAGCACGCCGGCTTCCAACCGCGCCTCGAACACTCCTCCGACGACTTCCGTGCCGTCGTCGCCCTCGCCTCCGCCGACGCGGGAGTCGCCCTGGTCCCCCGCTCGGCGCTGCGCGGCACGGACCTCACGGGCGTGGTCGTACGCCCCGTGGACGGGGTGGCTCCCACGCGCCGTGTCTTCGCCGCCGTACGTCGTGGCGCGGAGGGCCACCCGCTGATCCGGCAGGTGCTGGAGGCGCTGGGGGAGGCGGCGGAGTGAGGCGGGGCACGGCATAGGTGTTTCATATCCGGGATATCATCCCGGATATGGGAAGCGTCGAAGAAGCGGCAGTGCTGGACCCCGTCGATCTCCGCCTGGCCGCCCGTCTAGCCGAGCTGCGGGCCGAACACGGCTGGTCCCTGGGCGAGTTGGCGGACCGCAGCGGGGTCAGCCGCTCCACCCTCTCCCGGGCCGAGCGCGCGGAGACCAGCCCCACGGCCGCCCTCCTGAACCGCCTCTGCCATGTCTACGGCCGCACGATGTCCCAGCTGCTCAGCGAGGTCGAGTCCGAGCCGGTCCCCGTAGTGCGCGCGGGGGAGCAGACGGTGTGGCAGGACGGCGCCGCCGGATTCGTACGACGGTCCGTGTCACCCCCGGCGGCGGGGCTGCGCGGCGAACTCGTCGAGGGACTGCTCGCGGCGGGCGCGGACCTCGTCTACGACGGACCGCCCGTGCCCGGCCTCGAACAGCACATCTGGGTCCTGGACGGCACCCTGCACGTGACCGACCGGGAGGCGGAGCACCGGTTGGCCGTCGGGGACTGTCTGCGGATTCGGGTGTGGGGAGCGACCCGGTTCAGGTGCCCTGGGCCCGAGGACGCGCGGTACGCGCTGGTGGTGGTGAAGCCGTGACGGCGGTCCCCGCGACGCCCGCGATCCCGGCCGCCCCCGCGATCTCCCGGCTCGACGGCGGACGACTGCTCGCCCTCGCCGAGGAGTTGGCGGACCTGATGGTCGACACCGTGGACGGCGGTGCCTCGATCGGCTTTCTCGCGCCGCTCGACCGGACGGCCGCCGTCGGCTGGTGGCGGGAACGGGCCGCCGCGGTGGCCGCCGGCGGCCTCGTCGTGTGGGTGGCGTCCGACGGTGGCCGGGTGGTCGGCACGGTCGGTCTCGTGCTCCCGGACAAGCCCAACAGCCGTCACCGGGCCGAACTCGTCAAGCTCATGGTCCACCGGGACGCCCGTGGCCAGGGACTCGGCCGCGCGCTCCTCGCGACCGCCGAACGGGCCGCCGCCGACGCGGGCATCTCCCTGCTGCACCTGGACACCGAGACCGACAGCCCGGCCGAGCGGCTCTACGCCGGGACCGGCTGGACCAGGATCGGGACGATCCCCGACTACGCGGCGAACCCCCACGGCACCCTGCGGCCCACGTCGATCTACTACAAGAGACCGGGGACGCGGGAGCCCGCCCGATGACCGTCCCTGCCCGGTGATCGTCCGCGCCCACTGATCGTCCTTGCCCGGTGATCGTCCGTGCTCGGCGATTGTCAGTGGTCACCGCTACCGTGCGTCCCATGCCCGATGCAGAAGACGTACGACGTGTGGCCCTCTCCCTGCCCGACACCACGGAGAAGGTCGCCTGGAGCATGCCCACCTTCCGCGTGGCGGGGAAGATGTTCGTGACCCTGCCGGAGGACGAGACGTCCATGGCCGTGCGCTGCCCCAAGGTGGAGCGGGACGAGCTGGTGCTCGCCGAGCCCGAGAAGTTCTGGATCGCCGACCACGAGGCGGGCTTCGCCTGGGTGCGCGTGCGGCTCTCCGCCCTGGAGGACGAGCCCGAGCTGGCGGACATCCTCGCCGACTCCTGGCGCCAGGCGGCTCCCACCCAACTCCTCGACAACCACCCGGAGCTGGGACTCCCCACCGCCGACTGATCCGACGGCCGGGCATCCCGCCCCGGGACCCCGGTCCTGGGCCAGTCCTAGGCCGTGTCCGCAAAGTCCCGCCTGCCCCGCGACGCCTGGCACGCACTCTCGCCGCACCGGGCACAAGCCCAAGTACGTCCGGTACGAGGCTCCACGCCCGGCACGCCGAGAGCACGCTCCCCCAGTCTCGGCTTCGCTCGACCGGGAGGTACCCCACGACGCCGCGAGGCCGCCCTCCGGGCGACGACGGGACCTTGCGGACACGACCTAGCGCAGGAAGCCCGTGATCCGCTCCCGCAGTGTGGCCGCGTCCAGTCCGTGCGCGGTCACGTGCTCCTCCAGTTGCCCGTACCGCCGCAGCTCCCGCCGGCCCACCCCCAGTCCGAGCACCCGGTGCGGGACGTCGGCGAGAGCGTCGTTCACGGTGGCCGTCGAGGTGCCCGCCAGGTACGGCTCGACGAGGACGACGTCCGTGCCCGCCGCCCCGGTGGCCCGGCGCAGCGCGGTCGAGTCGAAGGGGCGGACGGTGGTCGCGTACAGCACGGTCGCATCGAGCCCCTCCGTGGCCGCGAGGACGGAGTCGAGCACGGGTCCGACGGCGACGACGACCCCGCGCCGCCCCTCGCGCACGGTGAGGAACCGCTGCCCGTCCACCGGGAGCGACCGCCCGTTGGACTGCGCGGACAGCCGTACGTACACCTTGTCGTCCTTGGCCTCGCCCGCGCCGACCGCGTGCCGGAGCAGGGTCTCGGCCTCGTCGGGGTGCCCCGGCACATGGACGGTCCAGCCGTCGAGCGTGTCGAGCAGGGCCACGTCGCCGGGTGCCATGTGGGTGAAGCCGCCCGCCGGCCAGTCGTGGGAGGCGGCGGCGCTGACCAGGACCGCGCCCACGTCCTGGTGACCGAGATCCAGCTTCACCTGCTCGAAGGGGCGCTCCACCAGGAAGCTCGCGAAGGTGTGCACCACGGGCCGCATCCCGGCCAGCGCCAGGCCCGCGCCCGCGCCGATCAGCAGCTGTTCCCGGATGCCGACGTTGAGCACCCGGTCCGGATGCCTGCGCGAGGCCTCCGTGAAGCAGTCCCTGCCGATCTCGGCGAGGACCACCGCGACCCGGGGATCCTCGTCGAGCAGCCGGGAGACGACCGGGGCGAGACGGTCCCGCATGGTGTCCATGAAGTCACTTTCCTTTCAGGCGTTCTTCGGCTCGACCCGGGCCACCACGACCCGGGGCCGGCCCGGGTGCGGCGTGGTGAAGGCGGTGTACAGCGCCTCGTGATCGCGGCCGTCCACGGTCTCGGCGGACCAGCCCGCCACCTCGAACCGCGCGGCGATCCCACCCGGCCGGGCATGGCTCGCGGAGGAGTTGTCGATCACCACGGTGTGCAGCCGGTCCAGCCCGGCGGGACCGGCGTACGCGATCGCCTCGTGATTGCTGCCCTCGTCCAGCTCCGCGTCCCCCGTCAGCACCCACACCGCCGGGTCGGTCCGCCCCTGGGCCCGCAGCCCGAGCGCCGTCCCGACCGCGATCGGCAGCCCGTGCCCGAGCGACCCGCTGCCGATCTCCGCGCCCGGCACCAGCACCCGGTCCGGATGGTGACCGAGCGGCGAGTCGTACGACCCGAACCCGGGCAGCCAGCCGACGGGCAGGAACCCCTTCGCCGCGAGCACCGCGTAGTACGCCATCGGCCCGTGCCCCTTCGACAACAGGAACCGGTCCCGCTCCGGATCGTCCGTCCGTTCCGGACCCACCCGCAGCACCCGGTCGTAGAGCACCCACAGCACGTCCAGCGTGGACGTGGCCGCAGGTCCGTGCTTCTCGGCTCCCGTCATCAGCCCCATCAGGCCGGGTAGATCCGTGCACCCGTATGTACGTTCCGCTGTCGTCGTCATACGCACGAGCGTGCAACCTCAAGCGAACTTCAGGTCAAGCGGCGGCCGTCGCGCTCGACCGTCGCGCCCCTTCGCCCCCGTAAACGGGTGCGCGACCACCGGCCCGAGTGCGGTATTGTTTCCGTGCGCGTTCAACCAGGGGAAACCCCAGGTCAGACGGGCAACGGGACGTGGCGCAGCTTGGTAGCGCACTTGACTGGGGGTCAAGGGGTCGCAGGTTCAAATCCTGTCGTCCCGACCAGCTTTTCGCAGGTCGGTAGCCGTTCTCTCGCAAAGGGGGAGCGGCTTCTCGCATGTCCGGGGCCGGGGCGGTCAGGCGTGGCCCGCCGGCCGACGGGCGTCGAACCGGTCGTGCCGGACACCGTCTACGGCGACCTCTTCTCCGTACGACACCGATGTGTCCGGTGACGGCTGGATCGAGGTGCTGAAGCGGCTGTCGGAGCGCAACCCCCGGATCGTCGTGCCCGGCCACGGCGAGATCGGTGACGAGTGAGGCGACGATCGTCGAGGAGGTCCGGGCCCTGATGATCGAACGCCATCCGGAGTGGGCCGGCCAGGAGTGGATCGCACGCGGCGTCGGATGTCTGTGCGCCGAGCACCCGGGGCGGACGGACCACGAGGTCCCCGGGTGGATCGGCGCTCGGCGCACGGTGGTGATTCGGGGTGTGTCGGGGGTGCACGGTGGACCGGAGGGAGCGCCGGTCGGTTTGATGGGGGCGCGGGGTGATCCGTGCCGTCACGGGTCGACGACCGCGGGCCCACGACACCCGACACGCGCCGGAGATGAGCTGCGATGGTGACCGACCGGTACGGCAACCGCCTGCACGAGTGCACCGCCGAAGGGGCGGGACACCTGGACCGGGCAGTGGAGGGGCTGTTGTTCTTCCGGCCCGACTTCCCGACCGCCGTCGCGGACGCGGTGGCCGCGTGCCCCACCTCGCCGATGGCACAGGCGTTCTCCGCCTATCTGGGCGTGCTCGGCACCGAGTCCCGGGACGCCGCCGAGGCGCGCCGCCGGTTCACGGAGTTCGGCGCCGGGCTGGACCACTCGGCGCTGCCCCGGCGGGAGCGGATGCACATGGCGGCGGCCGAGGCCTGGCTCGGGGGCGATCTGGGCCGGGCCGGGCAGGTACTGGAGGAGCTGGTCGTGGAGTGCCCGCGTGATCCGTTGGCCCTGGCCGTGGGCCATCAGCTCGACTTCTTCACCGGCGACGCGACACGGCTGCGGGACCGGATCGGCGGTGCCCTGCCCTCGTGGGACGAGGACGACCCCCATCGCGGTCCGCTGCTGGGCATGTACGCCTTCGGTCTGGAGGAGTCGGGGCACTACGGCCGCGCCCAGGAGGTGGCTCGGGCCGCCGTCGAACGCAACGCCCATGACATCTGGGCCATCCACGCGGTCGTCCATGTGCACGAGATGCAGGGGCGGTTCGCCGAGGGCATCGACTTCCTCGACGCACGGCTCGACGGCTGGGCGAGCGGCAGTCTGCTGACGGTGCACAGCTGGTGGCACTACGCCCTGTACGCGCTGGAGGCGGGCGACACCGGCACGGCCCTGCGGGTCTACGACGCCGTACTGCACCACAAGGACTCGTCCGGGTTCGTCATGGAACTCCTCGACGCGGCCTCGCTGTTGTGGCGGTTCCTCCTGGACGGCTCGGACCAGGACGCCCGTTGGCAGGCCCTGGCCGACGCGTGGGCCGCGCGCGAGGATCCGCCGTTCTACGCCTTCAACGACGCGCACGCCGTGATGGCCTTCGCGGGAGCGGGGCGGCTGGACACGGCGGACGAGTTCGTCGCCGACCGGCGGCGCTGGCTGACGGAGGCCCGGCGGGGCGGGCCCTCCGGGGGCGACACCAACCGTGTGATGACCGGGGAGATCGGCCTGCCGGTGTGCGAGGCGCTGGTGGCGTACGCCCGTGAGGACTACGCGGCGGTGGTGGACCTGCTCTGGCCCGTCCGCCGCCGGCTGCACACCTTCGGCGGCAGCCACGCCCAGCGGGACGTGATCCAGCGGACCCTGCTGGAGGCGACCCTCCGCGCCCGCCGGGACGACCTGGCCCGGCTGCTGCTCGGTGAACGCACCGGTCTGAGCCCCCACAGCCCCTACAACTGGCTCGGGCAGGCCCGGCTCGCGGACGCCCTCGGCGAAGCGGGCCGCGCGGCCGTCGCCCGCGACACGGCGACCGAACTGGCGGCACCCGCGGCCCAGCGGCTGAGCCGCAACCCGCACGACACGTATCTCGTACGGAGGCCCTGATCCCCGGCCTGAAGCACCCGCCCCGGCCCGAGGAACCCGCCCCGGCCGGGATTCGCGGACCAGGCCGTCGCGCGACCCGCGGACCCGGCCGTCACGACCCGCTCCCGGCTAGGACAGGCAGCCCACGTGGGCCAGGGCCTGCTTCAGCAGGACTCCCTGGCCGCCCGGCATCTCGCTCTGGACCGACTCCGACGCCGCGTCCTGGGGGCTGAACCACACCAGGTCGAGCGCGTCCTGCCGGGGGCGGCAGTCGCCGGCCACGGGGACGATGTAGGCGAGCGACACCGCGTGCTGACGCGGGTCGTGGAACGGGGTGATGCCCTGCGTCGGGAAGTACTCGGCGACGGTGAAGGGCTGCAGCGCGGACGGGACGCGCGGCAGCGCCACCGGACCGAGGTCCTTCTCCAGATGACGCAGCAGCGCGTCCCGTACCCGCTCGTGGTGCATCACGCGGCCGGAGACCAGATTGCGGCTGACCGTCCCGTCCGGGCCGATGCGCAGCAGCAGCCCGATGCTGGTGACTTCGCCGCTGTCGTCGACGCGCACGGGCACGGCCTCGACATACAGGATCGGCATCCGGGCGCGCGCCGACTCGAGCTCGTCGGACGGCAGCCAGCCGGGCGTGGTTTCGGTCATGTCAGACATTGGCCGATCATACTTTCAACGTCAGCCGGAGCGCGCGTCGCTCCGATCACACCTGTCAGAGATGCCCCGGCCGCCCCGCCCGCATGCGCGGCGCCGACGATCAGTCGTGCGCGGCCCACATTCCGCGCACATGACCGAGATGGCGGGTCATCACCGTGTGTACGGCGGCCTCGTCGCGGGCCAGGAGGGCGTCCAGGAGTTCCAGGTGCTCCTGCGCCGAGGACAGCAGCCGGCCCGACTCGGCGAGCGCGGTCAGACCGTAGAGCCGGGCGCGTTTGCGCAGGTCACCGACGACCTCGACGAGATGTGCGTTGCCCGCTAGGGCGAGCAGTCCGAGATGGAAGCGGGTGTCGGCCTCGACGTACGCGACGAGGTCCCCGGCGGCGGCAGCGGCGACGATCTCCCGGGCGGCCGGCCGCAGCGCCTCCAGGGAGACCGGGTCGGCGGTCCGGGCCAGGCCGACCGTGGTCGGGATCTCGATGAGCGCGCGGACATGGGTGTACTCGTCGAGCTGTTTCTCGGTGACGACGGTGACCCGGAACCCCTTGTTGGGCACGGTGTCCACCAGGCCCTCCTTGGCCAGATCCAGCATGGCCTCCCGCACCGGTGTCGCCGAGACACCGAAGCGGGTGGCGAGCCCCGGGGCGGAGTACACCTCGCCCGGCCGCAGTTCACCGGCGATCAGCGCGGCCCGCAGCGCGTCGGCGACCCGTTCGCGGTAGCTGCTCTTCTTGCCGCCGAGCACCGGCAGGGCGGGACCGGCGGCAGGGGCTGACGGGGCCATGGCACCTCTCCTAGAGAACGAACCCGGACGGGAACGGGTCGGTCGGGTCGAGCAGATACTGCGCCGTGCCCGTGATCCAGGCGCGGCCGGTGAAGCTTGGCAGCACGGCGGGCACCCCGGCCACCTCGGTCTCGCCGAGCAGTCTGCCGGTGAAGTGGGTACCGATGAACGACTCGTTCACGAACTCGGTGTGCAGCGGGAGTTCACCCCGGGCGTGCAGTTGTGCCATGCGCGCGCTGGTGCCCGTACCGCAGGGGGAGCGGTCGAACCAGCCGGGGTGGATGGCCATGGCGTGGCGGGAGTGCCGGGCGGTGGCGCCGGGGGCGTACAGATGGACGTGGTGGACGCCGTGGATCGACGGGTCCTCCGGATGGACGGGCTCCTCCTCCGCGTTGATGGCGTCCATCAGCGCGAGACCGGCCTTGAGGATGTCGTCCTTGCGGTCGCGGTCGAAGGGCAGCCCGAACTGCTCCAGCGGCAGGATTGCGTAGAAATTGCCGCCGTACGCGAGGTCGTAGGTCACCGTCCGCCCGTCGGCGAGCGTGGCCTTGCGATCGAGGCCGACGGAGAACGACGGCACGTTCCGCAGGGTGACCGCCCGCGCCGCGCCGTCCTCCACCGCGACCTCGGCCACGACGAGACCCGCCGGGGTGTCCAGGCGGATGGTGGTGACCGGTTCGACGACCTCGACCATGCCGGTCTCCACGAGCACGGTCGCCACGCCGATCGTGCCGTGGCCGCACATGGGTAGATAGCCGGAGACCTCGATGTAGACCACGCCGTAGTCGCAGTCGGGGCGGGTCGGCGGCTGCAGGATCGCGCCGCTCATCGCCGCGTGCCCGCGTGGCTCGTTCATCAGCAACTGCTTGACGTCGTCGCGGTGTTCACGGAACCACAGCCGGCGTTCGTTCATGGTGGCGCCGGGGATCGTGCCGATCCCGCCGGTGATCACCCGGGTGGGCATGCCCTCGGTGTGCGAGTCGACGGCGTGCAGGACGAGTGTGCTGCGCATGAACCGCTCTCCCTCCGGTGTGAGTTACGCGAGTCCCGCGGCCACGGCCTTCTCGGTGGCCGCCCGGATCACGGCCTCCTGCTCCGGCAGCAGCTCCACGCGCGGCGGACGGCAGCGACCTCCGTGGCGCCCCACGATGTCCATCGACAACTTGATCGCCTGCACGAACTCGACCTTCGAGTCCCAGCGCAGCAGCGGGTGCAGCTGTGCGTAGAGCGCCTTCGCCGTCGCGAGATCACCGTCCACCGCCGCGTGGTACAGCTCGACGGTCGCGGCGGGCAGCGCGTTCGGATAACCGGCCACCCAGCCTTTCGCACCCGCGAGCGCCAGCTCCAGCAGGACGTCGTCGGCGCCGATCAACAGGTCAAGTTCCGGGGCGAGTTCGGCGAGCTGGTACGCCCGGCGGACATCGCCGGAGAACTCCTTCACGGCCCGGATGCACCCCTCGCCGTGCAGCTTGGCAAGCAGTTCGGGGACCAGGTCGACCTTGGTGTCGATCGGGTTGTTGTACGCGACGACCGGGACGCCCGCCTTCGCGACCTCGGCGTAGTGCGCGAGCACCGAGCGCTCGTCGGCGCGGTACGCGTTCGGCGGCAGCAGCATCACCGAGGCGCAGCCCGCGTCCCGCGCCTGCTCGGCCCAGCGCCGGGACTCGGCGGACCCGTACGCGGCGACGCCCGGCATCACACGCGAGCCGCCGATCGCGGCGACGGCCGTCTCGACGACCTTGGCGCGCTCCTCGGGCGTCAGCACCTGGTACTCGCCGAGCGAGCCGTTCGGGACGACACCGTCACAGCCGTTCTCGACCAGCCAGGCGCAGTGCTCGGCGTACTTGTCGTGGTCGACCGAGAGATCGTCGCGGAGGGGGAGCGCGGTGGCGACGAGGACGCCGCGCCAGGGGTGGTGGTTCGGGCTGCCGGTCATATCGGGTTCCCTCTCGATGGGGTGTGACATATCACTGAGTCCTGTGGTGGTGACGGGCTGCCGGTGAAGCGGTTCTACCGGTCGTCATCGTCCTGCTC
Organism: Streptomyces phaeolivaceus; assembly: GCF_009184865.1. NCBI lineage: Bacteria > Bacillati > Actinomycetota > Actinomycetes > Kitasatosporales > Streptomycetaceae > Streptomyces > Streptomyces phaeolivaceus. The sequence goes on from NZ_CP045096.1 coordinate 8,984,302, forward strand.
GCTCTCTCCCGTCCGGACCTCTCCCGTCCGGACCTCTCCCGTCCGGACCTCTCCCGTCCGGGCCAGCACGCCCAGCGGCACGGGCTGGGCGAACGGCCGCCGGGCCACGGCCTGTTCGCACCCGGCGATCCCCGCGACCGCGGGTCCGCACATCCGGCCCTGGCACCAGCCCATCCCGGCACGGGTGAGCAGCTTCACCGTGCGGACGTCCCCGGCTCCCAGCTCCCCGACGGCCTCGCGGACGGCCCCGGCGGTGACCTCCTCGCACCGGCAGACGACCGTGTCGTCCCGGACCTGCTCGGTCCAGTGCGCCGGCGGAACGTACACGGTGTCGAGCGCCTCGAAGAACCGCCTTAGTTCCGCACGGGACTCGGCGGCCCCCGCCCATGTGCCCGGGTCCGGCACCCACCCCCGCAGACGGGCGGCGGCCGACCGTCCGGCGATGTGCCCCTCGGCCAGGGAGAGGGCCGCGCCGCCGATGCCGGTGGTCTCGCCCGCCGCCCAGACACCCGGCACGTCCGTGCGCTGCTCCCCGTCGACCCACACGCGCTGCCCGGGGGACTCGACCCGGCAGCCGAGCGTCTCGGCGAGGTCGGTGTGCGGCAGCATGCCGTGCCCGACGGCGAGCGTGTCGCAGGGGATTCGCCGCTCGCTGCCGGGCCGCACCCGCCCCTCGGCGTCGAGCGCGGCGACGGTCACGGCCTCCAGCCGGTCGGCGCCGTGCGCCTCGACGACGGTGTGCCGGACGAGGGTCCGTACCCGGCGGCGCAGCAACTCCACCGCGTACCCGGCCCCTTCGGCGAGCTTGTCCGCCCGGCCGGCCAGTGCTCCGGCCCGTCGCGCCAGGGCCCTCGGGCCGGTGGACTCCACCAGCGCGGCCACCGTGACGCCCGCCGCCGCGAGCCCGGTCGCCACCGGCAGCAGCAGGGGTCCGGTCCCGGCGACGACCGCCGTGCGGCCGGACACCACCAGCCCGCCCTTCAGCATGGCCTGCGCGCCCCCGGCGCTGACCACACCGGGCAGGGTCCAGCCGGGGAAGGGCAGCACCTTCTCGTAGCCGCCGGTCGCGAGCAGGACGGCGTCCGCGCGTACCTCGGCGGGCGTCTCCTGGCCGGGCCCGAGCAGGGCGTGGACGGTGAGGCGCGCGGGGCCGCCGTCAATGCCGCCGCCCTCGGGGCGGCGTTCCACGCACCAGACATGGTGGTCCGGGAGATGGGTGACGTGCCCGGCGTCGATCTGGCGCCGGAGGCCGTCGCGCAGCCGCCGCCAGGTGCGCCACTGGTGGTGCAGGGCCCCCGGGCGCCGCGCCCCGAGCCCGGCCGCGGGCTGCCGGTAGAACTGTCCGCCGGGTGCCCGCGCGGCATCGACCACCGTGACCCGTACGCCCTCCCCGGCCGCCGCCAGGGCCGCCGCGAGGCCTGCGGGACCGGCGCCGATGATCGCCAGATGGGGTGGCCCGGGGGCATGGGAGCGGGTGGGGTCAGTGCTCATGGCCCGTGCCCTCCTGGGTGCGGATCGCGTCGCCCGGCCGGAGCGGGATCAGACAAGCCCGTTGATTGGGGCGGTCGTTGACGGTGATCAGGCAGTCGAAGCACACGCCGATGCCACAGAAGATCCCGCGCGGCCGGCCCTCGCCCCGGGTGCTGCGCCAGGATGTGACCCCGGCGGCCCAGAGCGCGGCGGCGACCGTCTGGCCGGGCAGCGCATCCAGTTGACGGCCGTCGAGGGTGACGGTGAAGGCGGGCCCCGGCTCGGCCCGCGCCAACTCCATTGGTTTCACGTCGTGTTCCCCTCGTCCTCGTCCTCGTACGCGTCGAACCGGTCCGGGCGGAACGGCTTGAGGTCCAGGTCGGGTGTCCCGCCCCCGATGGCCTGGGCGATCAACTGCCCGGTGCCGGTGGCGAGTCCGATCCCGGCGCCCTCGTGGCCGCAGGCGTGGAACAGGCCCGGGACACGGGGGTCGGGGCCGATGGCGGGCAGATGGTCCGGCATGTACGGCCGGAAGCCGACATACGTCCGCATCGCCCGCACCCGCTCCAGGAACGGGAACAGCGCGGTCGCGCCCGCCGCCAGCGCCCGTACGACGGGCAGCGAGAACGACCGGTCGAAGCCGACCCGTTCGCGGCTCGCGCCGATCAGTACCGGCCCGGCGGCCGTGCCCTCGACGACCGGGGAGGTCTGCAGTGCCGCCGAGTCGCTGGCCACGTCGGCCACGTAGTCGGCGGCGTACACCTTGTGCCGCACCAGCGGTGGCAGCGGTTCGGTGACCAGGACGAAGCCGCGCCGCGGGAGGACGGGCAGGGTGACTCCGGCGAGCGCGGCCAGGTCGCCGCCCCAGGTTCCGGCGGCGTTCACGACGGCCGGGCTGTGCACGTCACCCCGGTTGGTCCGTACGCCGCGTACGGCACCGTCCGGTGAGCGCAGCACCTCGGTCACGGTCCGGCCGGTGAGCAGCCGGGCGCCGGAGGCCCGTACGACATGGGCGGCGGCCAGGGTGGGCATGACCTGGGCGTCCTGCGGGTAGTACACGCCGCCCGCCGACGCGGGAGCCAAGTGTGGTTCCAGATCCGGGAGTTGCTGTTCGGTGACGGTCACCGCCTCGACCCCGGCGGCGCGTTGCCCGGCCGCGAACGACTCCAGCGCGGCGAGGCCCTCCGGTGCGGAGGCGACGACGAGGCCGCCCTTCGCCTCGTACTCGAACGCCGCGCCCAGGCCCGGCTCGGCGGCCAGCTCCGCCCACAAACGCTGGGAGAACAGGGCGAGTTCCAGCTCGGGGCCGGGTTCCTTGTCGGAGACCAGCAGATTGCCCTCGCCGGCGCCGGTCGTGCCGCCGGCCACCGGGCCACGGTCCACCACGACGACGCTCAGGCCCGCTCGGGCCGCGTACAGGGCGCAGGCCGCGCCCACCATTCCCGCTCCGACAACCACGACGTCGCAGGTCAGTCGCTCGGTCACGGCAGTACTATGTCACATGGCGCTGTGTCGTGGAATACCCCGAGCGGGCTCGGGGCGAGGCGCGGACTACGCTGCGGGCCGTACCCCCGACACCCCGCTCCCCGGCCGAGGACACCGCGATGGCACACGACAAGCCCTGCTGCGCCCCCGGACCCGAGCCGGTGGCCGAGCCGGTGACAGGGGCTGAGGTCGGGCCGCCGGCCGGGCCGGTCGGTGGTCCCGTCGACGTTCCGTCCCGAGTTCCGTCCCGAGTTCCGTCCGGTGTTCCGTCCGGCGCGGCGGTGTCGTGGGGTGGTGAGCCGCTGCTGTCGTTGCCCGGCGGGGAGTTTCTGATGGGCACCGAGGACGAGGCCGGTTATCCGGCGGACGGTGAGGGTCCGGTCCGGGAGGTCGGGGTGAGCCCGTTCCGTATCGCCGCGACGACCGTGACCAATGAGCGGTTCGGGGCGTTCGTGGCCGCGACCGGGCATGTGACGGAGTCCGAACTCTTCGACTTCTCCTTCGTCTTCGAGGGGTTCCTGCCGGCCGACCTGCGTGCCGTCTCGCCGCGCGTTCCCGGCACCCCGTGGTGGCGCGGCGTCCGGGGTGCCAGCTGGCGGCAGCCGGAAGGACCCGGGTCCTCCGTGGACGCGATCCCCGACCACCCCGTGGTGCACGTCTCCTGGAACGACGCGCGGGCCTACTGCGCCTGGTCGGGCACCCGGCTGCCCACGGAGGCCGAGTGGGAGTACGCGGCCCGTGGTGGCCTGGAGGGGAAGCGCTACCCGTGGGGCGACGAACTCGCCCCCGGCGGCCGGCACGTCTGCAACATCTGGCGCGGCACGTTCCCGACCGACAACACCGCCGCCGACGGGTACCGTGCCACGGCCCCGGCGGACGCCTTCGAGCCCAACGGCTTCGGCCTGTACAACACCGTCGGCAATGTGTGGGAGTGGTGCGCCGACCGGTTCAGCCCGGACTTCCATGCCACCGGCCCGCGTACGGATCCGACGGGCCCGCCCGACGGCACGGCCCGGGTGATGCGCGGCGGCTCCCACCTGTGCCACGCCTCCTACTGCAACCGCTACCGGGTGGCCGCGCGCTCCTCCAACACCCCGGACAGCGCGGCGGGGAACATCGGCTTCCGGGTGGTGGCGGCGGTCTGAAGGGCGGCCCCGTTCGAATGCCCGGCCCCAGCCGGATGCCTGGCCTCGGTCCGATGCCCGGCCCCAGCCGGATGTCGGGCACTCAGGCGCCCGGCGTGGACCGCCGGACCGGTCTCGTCGACCGTTGGACCGCCCTGACCCGGCGGTCGAACTCGCGCTTGGGCAGCGGCATCAGCACGCTGCCCAAGCGGACCAGGGCCCGGGTGCCCGTGTCCGGGCAGATCGTGAAGCGCCCCTGTTCGATGCCCTTCACGATCGCCTCCGCGACCTTCTCCGCCGTGAGGGGCTTGATCGTGCCGCCGACCACACGGGTCTCCGCCGGCTTCCAGAGGTTCTCCTCGCGCGCGGGTGTGATGCCCCGGCCACGTACCACCCGCACCCGACGACCCACCGAAGCCCCCACGGCGAGAACTCGAACGCCCCACTCGGCATGCCCACAACGGACAACCCCCTGACACTGACCCCATGCCAGGACAGCCCAGCCGCATCGAGGACTACGCCCTCATCGGCGACCTCCTCACCGCCGCCCTCGTAGGCAAGGACGGCAGCATCGACTGGCTCTGCCTCCCCCGTTTCGACTCACCCGCCTGCTTCGCCGCCCTCCTCGGCGACGAGGACAACGGCCGCTGGCGCATCGCCCCGGCGGACGAGAACGGCCCGTACTCCCAGCGCCGCTACCGCGACGACACGGCGATCCTGGAGACGGAGTGGGAGACGACCCGCGGCCAGGTCCTGGTCACCGACTTCATGCCGTGCCGCAAGACCGGCGCCCCCAGCCTCGTACGCATCGTCGAAGGCATCTCCGGCACCGTCGACATGCGCATGGACCTGCGGCTCCGCTTCGACTACGGCCGGGTCCTGCCCTGGATGCGGCGGCGCGGCGGGGCGCTGACGGGCACCGCGGGCCCCGAGTCGGTCTGGCTGCGCACCCCCGTACGGCCGGTCGCCCACGGCACCGCCCACACCGCCGTCTTCCCGGTCACCGCCGGCGAACGGATCCCCTTCGTCCTGACCTGGCACCCCTCCCATCTGGCCGCCCCCCGCCCCCTGGACGCCTTCGAGGCACTGCGCAGCACCGAGACGTACTGGCGCCGCTGGCTGCGCAGACTGACGTACGACGGGCCGTACCGGGACGCCGTCGCCCGCTCCCTGATCACGCTCAAGGCGCTGACGTACCAGCCGACCGGCGGGATCGTCGCCGCGCCGACCACGTCCCTGCCGGAGGAGATCGGCGGCGTGCGGAACTGGGACTACCGGTTCTGCTGGCTGCGGGACGCGGGCATGACGCTGGAGGCGTTGCTGCGCAGCGGCTTCAAGGCCGAGGCGGACGCCTGGCGGGGCTGGCTGGAGCGGGCGGTGGCGGGGCGCCCCGAGGACGTGCAGATCATGTACGGCATCGCGGGGGAGCGGCGGCTCACCGAGTGGGAGGCCGACTGGCTGCCGGGGTACGAGGGGTCGCGCCCGGTACGGATCGGCAACGCGGCTGCCGCGCAACGGCAGTTGGACGTACCCGGTGAGGTGATGGACGCCATCCATCTGGCCATCGGCTGCGGTCTGCGCCCCCGCAAGCATCTGGCCTCGCTGCAGGCGGTGTTCCTGGAACACCTGGAGCAGGTGTGGTCCGAGCCCGACCAGGGGCTGTGGGAGATGCGCGGCGCCCCCCGCCACTACACGCACTCCAAGGTGATGTGCTGGGTGGCCTTCGACCGGGCGGTCAAGCTGGCCGAGTCGCACGCCCGGCCGGGCTGGGTGGAGCGGTGGCGCGAGGTCCGCGACCGTATCCACCGCGACATCTGCGAGAAGGCCTACGACCCGGAGCGGAACACCTTCACCCAGTCGTACGGCTCCCCGGAACTCGACGCCGCGCTGCTGCAGATCCCGCAGACCGGGTTCCTGCCGGCGGACGACCCGCGGGTGATCGGCACCATCGAGGCCGTCGAGCGTGAACTCCTCCAGGACGGGCTGGTGGCCCGCTACTCGGTGGGCACCGCCGACTCGCCGGACGGCCTCACCGGCGGCGAGGGTGCCTTCCTCGCCTGCTCGTTCTGGCTGGCGGACGCCCTGCGGCTGATCGGCCGCGAGGACGATGCCCGCGCCCTGTACGAACGGCTGCTGGAGCTGCGCAACGACGTGGGCCTGCTCTCCGAGGAGTACGACCCCCGCGCCCGCCGCCAACTGGGCAATTTCCCCCAGGCGTTCACCCATGTCCCGCTGATCCGGGTCGCCTACGAACTCGACCGGCACGCCCTGGACGCCCGCCGTGAGGACCCCAAGGCGCCGCCCGGCGGGCCCTCCGGCGCGAAGGAGGGGTGAGCGGTGCTTCCCGGGTTCTTCACCAGGGCCGTCGAGCTGCTGCTCGGCCGGGACGGCAAGGGCCGCCCCCTCCATCTGCAGGCGGCGGGCGCCGCCACCGCCGTGCTGGTCGTGGTGATGCTGCTCGGCTCCTGGGCCGTGATCGTCGCCGAGCACGGCGCGCCGCGCGCCAATCTCACCTCGTACCCGAAGGCTTTGTGGTGGTCCGTCGAGACGGCCACGACCGTCGGCTACGGCGACTTCTTCCCGGTGACGCTCTGGGGCCGGGTCGTCGGCGCGGTCGTCATGGTCGTCGGCATCACCACGTACGGCATGGTCACCGCCGCCCTCGCCACCTGGTTCGTGGGCCGGGAGCAGAAGCGGCATGAACTGACCCACCGGGCACATGAGTTGTGCGACGAGACCGCGCACGCCCTGCACGAGCGGTTCGACCGGCTGGAGCGGATGCTCGGCGCCAAGGGGGACGGCGACTGACCGCCGACGCCCGAAGCCGCGTGGGTCACCCCCGACCCGATGTCCACCCCTCGGACGGCGGGACCATTTCGCGGACACCCTCTTGACGCACGGCGTGGTCGGCTCGACACTCCAGGTGGGGTATTTCCTAGTGAACAGGTAGGGAATGATGGGGCGCCTGAAGCCGGTGATCACTCGTGTGCCGCTCAGGCGCCGGCCGTCCCTCTTTCTGACCTCCCGCCGTCACATCGATCTGCTGCGTGTCTGCGGCGCGGGAAGCCCCCTGGCCTGAGCCGTCGGCGTCGCGCGCCACCGCGCCCTCGCCCCTCGTGTACTCGCGTCACCACGCGACCGCGCACCAGATCCCCCGGGGAGACACATGTCCGCCATGCCCGTCCACGCCCTGAACGCCGTTCCGTCGCCGCGCCCCCTGCCCTCCTTCCGGGGCAGGATCGGCTGCGACGCGCGCAGCGGCCACTACGCCGTGCCGCGCCGCTACCGGCTCCATCTGTCGCTGTCCTGTCCGGGCGCCCTGCGCATCGCCGTCGTCCACAGCCTCCTCGGGCTGGCGGACGTCTGCCCCGTGACCCTCCTGCCCGCCGTGCCCGACGGCCCGAACGGCGAGCACCCCGCGCTGCGCCCGCTGTACGAGGCGAGCGCCCACCGCTACCCCGGGGCGGCCGTGGCGCCCGTCCTCAGCGACGACTGGTCCGGACGGATCGTCAGCACTCACGCCCCCGACATCATGCGCGACCTCGCCCGGCGCTTCGGCGGCAGCCGGCCCGAGCTGTACCCGGCGGGCGCGGAGGCCGAGATCGAGGGCGTCACGCGCCTGTGCGAGCAGGGCATGGACGGCACCGCCCAGCGCGCCGGACGCGCCGACGCCGACGATCCGGAACGCCGTGACGCGCTCGGCTCCCTGCTGCGCACCCTGCGCTCCCTGGACGCCCGGCTCGCCGGACAGCGGCACATCCTCGGCGACGAACTCACCGCCGCAGACGTCGAGTTGTGGGTCGCCCTGGTGCGGCTCGACACCGTGCACCGCTGGCACCTGGACGCCTCCGCCGTGCACCGCGTCGCCGACCACCCGCACCTGTGGGCGTACGCCCGCCGCCTGGCCGCCCACCCCGCCTTCGGCCCCCACCTCGACCTCGACGGCATCGCCCGCCGCCACCACGCCCACTGTCAGGGCCTGGAGGCGGCCGGCGCTGCCGTACAGATCCTGGACTGGGCCGCCCACGTCCCCGACCAGGCCGTATCGACAGACGGACAGGCGTCCCATGTACTGGACTGACGTTGACAGCGGCCCGCCGGGCCTGAGTTACTTACGGCCACCCGAAGAGCACAAGGCCCGCTGGGCCGCAAGACCGCCGGAAGAACGATGGTGACGGACATGTACGCAACCCCGAGGCCCGCCGCATGGCGCCGCCAGGGCTGCGTGCCGCTCTGCGCCGACCGCGCCGTCGATCTGCTCCGGGTCAACAGCGCACTGTGTAGCGCACGTTAACGCGCGGTCCGGGCCCGACCCGGCGCCGCGCTCCCGTCGAGGCTGACGGTTCCCTGAACCCCTGAGGCGCCGCACCAGCGGTCCGTCCTCTCTCCGCCAGCCCCGGTGTCGTGCGCATCCGTGTGTCTTCCGTGCCCTCCGCGCGGCGAGCGGTTCCCCGCCCGCCGTGCCTCTGACGGCCGAAGTCGCCTGCGTCGCCTGGGGTTTCGACACTCTTCCGGAGCCCTTGATGAGTGAACCCCCAGGCACCGCCGTGTCCTTGACCGAGGCACCACCGCCCGCCGACACCCCGTCCAAGCAGCTCTCCGCCCAGCGGGTGCTGCCGCTGCGCCGCCCCAGCCGCTGGATCGCCACCGCCGTCGTCCTGGTCCTCGCGGCCCAGTTCATCCACGGACTGATCTCCAACCCGTTCTACCAGTGGGACCGCTTCGCCTACTGGTTCCTGCGGCCGACCATCCTCGACGGACTGCTCATCACCCTCGAAGTCACCGCCTACAGCGCGGTGTTGGGCCTGATCGGCGGCATCCTCCTAGCCCTCGCCCGGCTCTCGGACAGCCCGGTCCTGCGCTCGGTCAGCTGGGTCTACATCTGGGCCCTGCGATCGATCCCGCTGATCGTCGTCCTGCTGTTTCTCTACAACTTCAGCGCCCTCTACCAGACCCTCAGCCTGGGCGTCCCCTTCGGCCCCGCCTTCTTCACCTTCGACGAGTCGCGCCTCGCCACCGACATGGCCGTCGCCGTCATCGGCCTCAGCCTCAACGAGGCCGCCTACGCCGCCGAGGTCGTCCGCGGCGGCATCCTCTCCGTCGACCAGGGCCAGCACGAGGCGGCCTCCGCCCTCGGCCTGCCGAAGCGCTACCAGTTCCGCAGAATCGTCTTCCCGCAGGCCCTGCGCTCGATCACCCCGAACTACGTCAACCAGCTCATCGGCCTCATCAAGAGCACCTCGCTGGTCTTCTACGTCTCCCTGCTCGACCTCTTCGGCACCGCCCAGGCCATGGGCTCCACCTACCCCGGCGACATCGTGCCGCTGCTGCTGGTCTCCACCGTCTGGTACCTGATCCTCACCAGCGTCGTCTCCGTCATCCAGTTCTACGTCGAGCGGTACTACGCCCGGGGCGCCACCCGCACCCTGCCGCCGACACCGCTGCAGAAACTCCGGGCCGGGGTCACCGACCTCCGGGCCCGCATCCGCAAGGAGGCCGCCGTATGACCGCCGGGACGCTCGACAGCGGCGCCGGGACGCTCGGCCAGGAGGCCGCCACCGTCGAGGTGCACGACGTGCACAAGTGGTACGGCGCCCATCGCGTCCTCAACGGCGTCGACCTCACCGTCCGGCCCGGCGAGGTCACCGTGATCCTCGGCCCGTCCGGCTCCGGCAAGTCCACGCTGCTCCGGGTCATCAACCACCTGGAGAAGCCCGAGATCGGGCACGTCAGCGTCAACGGCGAGCTGATCGGCGTACGACGGCACGGCGACCGGCTGAAGGAGCTGAGCGAGCGGGCGATCCTCACCCAGCGCTCCCGGATCGGCTTCGTCTTCCAGAACTTCAACCTCTTCCCGCACCTCACCGTGCTGGAGAACGTGGCCGCCGCCCCGGTGGCGACCGGCAAGCTCGGCCGGGCCCAGGCCGACGAACTCGCCCGCGAACTCCTGGACCGCGTCGGCCTCGCCGACAAGGCCGACGCCTATCCACGGCAGCTGTCGGGCGGACAGCAGCAACGCGTGGCCATCGCCCGCGCCCTCGCCCTGCGCCCCGGCGTCATCCTCTTCGACGAGCCGACCTCCGCCCTCGACCCCGAACTCGTCGGTGAAGTCCTGGCCGTCATCAAGGACTTGGCGCGCGGCGGCACCACGCTGGTGATCGTCACCCATGAGATCGGCTTCGCCCGGGAGATCGCCGACCGGGTCGTCTTCATCGACGACGGCCGGATCGTCGAACAGGGCCCGCCCGCGGAGGTCCTGGACAAGCCGCGGCACGAGCGGACGAAGGACTTCCTCAGCAAGGTCCTCTGACCGCGCCCGCCCCTCGGACTTCCCCCCACGCCACCCCCACACCCCGCAACAGCCCTCACCACCCTCTCGACACGACAAGGACAGCCATGCCCACGCACACCCGGTTCTCCCGGCGCAGCCTGCTGCGCGGCATCACCGCGGCGACCGCCGCCGTCACCCTCGCCACCGGGCTCGCCGCCTGCGGGGGCGACACCGAGGCCGCCACCAAGACGGGATCCGCCTTCGCCGGCACGGTCACCGTCGGACAACTGTCCAACGGCGCGGCCAAGGAGACCAAGATCAAGGTCTCCGAGGTGAAGTCCATCAGCGCCAAGCTGCCCGCCGCGCTCAAGAAGAGCGGCAAGCTGGTGATCGGATCCGGCACGCTGCCGTCCGGCAGTCCGCCGCTCGGCTTCATCGGCAGCGACCAGAAGACGGTCACGGGCTCCGAGCCCGACCTCGCCAGACTGGTGGCCGCCGTGTTCGGCCTCGAACCCGAGGTGCGTCAGTCGACCTGGGAGAACCTGTTCATCGGGATCGACAGCGGCAAGGTGGACGTCGGCTTCTCCAACATCACCGACACGGAGGAGCGCAAGCAGAAGTACGAGTTCGCCTCCTACCGCAAGGACGACCTGGCCTTCGAGACGAAGAAGGACAACGACTGGAGCTTCGACGGCAACTACGAGAACCTCGCCGGCAAGACGGTCTCCGTCGGCAACGGCACCAACCAGGAGAAGATCCTCCTGGAGTGGAAGGCCAAGCTGGCGAAGGAGGGCAGGAAGCCCCTCACCGTCAAGTACTTCCAGGAGACCAACAGCCTCTACCTGGCGCTGAGCAGCGGCAAGATCGACGCCTACTTCGGCCCCAGCCCCAACCTCGCCTACCACGCGGCCAAGACCGAGGGCACGCCCCAGGCGACCCGGATCGCGGGCCAGTTCTCCGGCGCCGGTGAGACCCTCCAGGGTCTGATCGCCGCGACCGCGAAGAAGGACAGCGGTCTCGCCGAACCGCTCGCCGAGGCGATCAACTACCTGATCGACAACGGGCAGTACGCGGACTGGCTGAAGGCCTGGAACCTCTCCAACGAGTCCGTGGAGAAGTCCGAGGTCAACCCGCCCGGTCTGCCGCTCACCAACTCCTGATCACCCGCCAACCCGACCGCACCACATGCCCGTTGAATGTTGAATGAGGAGAGGACTCCGCCCCCGTGGCCCACCAGACCGACTTCCGCGGGGGCGGAGCCCCGCTCGCACTCCCCGATGTACCGGTTCTCGACAACGCCGTCTGGGCCTCCCTCGACGGCCCGCACGTCCGCTTCGCCGAACGGGTCGGCCGGGCCGCCCGCTACCGGGACGGCATGTACGCCTTCGCCGCCCTGGCTGACCCCGAGGACCCGGCGGCCTGGGCCGACCTGCGCACCCTCGTCGGCCCCGGGGCCGACGTACGGGTCAAGCCGGTCCACCGGGTGCCGGAAGGCTGGGAGGTGATCGGCGGTGGACAAGGTGTCCAACTGGTGGACACCGCGCTCCGGGCCGAGTACGCGCCCGAAGCCGTACGGCTGGGGCCCGACGACGTCCCCGAGATCCTGGACCTCGTCGCCCGCACCCGACCGGGCCCCTTCCTCAAGCGGACCATCGACATGGGCACCTATCTCGGCATCCGGGACGGGCGAGGACGGCTCATCGCCATGGCCGGGGAGCGCATCCACCCGCCCGGCTGGACCGAGATCAGCGCGGTCTGCACCGACCCCGACCATCGCGGCCGGGGCCTCGCCACTCGGCTGATCCGCGCGGTCGCCGCGGGCATCCGCGAACGAGGCGAGACACCCTTCCTGCACGCCGCCGCCGACAACGTCTCCGCGATCCGGCTCTACGCGTCCCTCGGCTTCACCCTGCGCCGCCGCTCCACGATCCTGGCGGTCCGCAGCCCGGGAACACCCGGTGAGGCCCCGGTGTTGTGACTCACGACGAGATCCGCGAGGCGCCGCCGCGCGCCCGGACGAAGGAGGCGACGGCCGTGCCCCGAGCGCCGCGCGCCGTCCACCTCCACTCCCGGCCCCATATCGATCTCCTGCGCGTGGCCGGCGCGCTCTGTCGCTCCTGACCCTGTTTCCCAACCGCCGTGCCCGTGTCGTCCCCGGGGCCGGTGACGGACGCCGTACGCAACTCCAGGAAGGCACCCACCTGTGTCCCCCTCCGCCGCATCCCCCTCGCCCGCTTCCCCGGCTCCCTCCACCTCGACCCCTCCCGCCGCACTGCACCTGGCCGTCGCCCTCGACGGCACCGGATGGCATCCCGCCTCCTGGCGTGAACCGGTCGCCCGCCCCCGCGAGGTGTTCACCGCCGGATACTGGGCCGACCTGGTCGCCGAGGCCGAGCGCGGACTGCTCGACCTCGTGACCATCGAGGACGGCCTCGGCCCGCAGTCCTCGCACTTCCTGGACCCGGGCGAGCGCACCGACCAGGTCCGCGGCCGACTGGACGCCGTCCTCGTCGCGGCCCGGATCGCCCCCCTCACCCGGCACATAGGCATCGTGCCGACCACCGTGGCGACCCACACCGAGCCCTTCCACATCTCCAAGGCGATCGCCACCCTCGACTACGTCAGCTCCGGCCGCGCGGGCCTGCGGGTGCAGATCACCGCCCGGCCCAACGAGGCCGCCCACTTCGGCCGCCGTACGATCCCGCGCATCGAGGCCTACGAGAGCCCGGACACCCAGGAGCTGGTGACCGAACTGTTCGACGAGGCCGCCGACTACGTCGAGGTCGTGCGCCGCCTCTGGGACAGCTGGGAGGACGACGCCGAGATCCGGGACGTGGCCACCGGCCGGTTCGTGGACCGCGACAAGCTGCACTACATCGACTTCCAGGGCCGCCGGTTCAGCGTCAAGGGCCCCTCGATCACCCCCCGCCCGCCGCAGGGCCAGCCCGTCGTGACCGCCCTCGCCCATGCCACCGTCCCGTACCGGCTGGTGGCCCGACAGGCGGACATCGGCTTCGTCACGCCGCAGGACACCGACCAGGCGCGCGCGATCGTCGCCGAGATCCGGGCCGAGCGACTGGCCGCCGGGCGCGCCGACGAACCGCTGCACATCTTCGGCGACCTGGTGGTCTTCCTCGACGACGACCCGGCCGAGGCGGCGGCCCGCCGCGAGCGCCTCGACGCGCTCGCGGGGGAGCCGTACACGAGCGACGCCCGGATCTTCACCGGTACTCCCGCCCAACTCGCCGACCTGCTCCAGGAGTTGGCGGCGGCCGGGCTGAGTGGGTTCCGGCTGCGGCCCGCCGTGGCCGGCCACGACCTCCCGGCGATCACCCGGGGCCTGGTCCCCGAACTCCAGCGCCGCGACGCCTTCCGCCACGCCTACGAGGCCGACACCCTGCGCGGCCTGCTGGGCCTCGCCCGCCCCGCCAACCGCTACGCCGCCGCCTGAGCGGGCGGGAGAGGACACCCCATGAGCAAGCCCCTGAAGCAGATCCACCTGGCCGCCCACTTCCCCGGCGTCAACAACACCACCGTCTGGAGCGACCCGAGGGCCGGCAGCCACATCGAGTTCAGCTCCTTCGCCCACTTCGCGCGCACCGCCGAACGCGCCAAGTTCGACTTCCTGTTCCTCGCGGAGGGCCTGCGGCTGCGCGAACAGGGCGGGCACATCTACGACTTGGACGTCGTCGGCCGCCCCGACACCTTCACCGTGCTGTCCGCGCTCGCCGCCGTCACCGAACGCCTCGGCCTCACCGGCACCATCAACTCCACCTTCAACGAGCCCTACGAGGTGGCCCGCCAGTTCGCGAGCCTCGACCATCTCTCCGGCGGGCGCGCCGCGTGGAACGTCGTCACCTCCTGGGACGCGTTCACCGGCGAGAACTTCCGCCGGGGCGGCTTCCTGCCGCAGGAGGAGCGCTACTCCCGCGCCAAGGAGTTCCTGGCCACGGCGAACGAACTCTTCGACTCCTGGGACGGGAACGAGATCGTCGCCGACCAGGAGACGGGAGTCTTCCTGCGGGACGCCAAGGCCGGCGCCTTCGTCCACTCGGGCCAGCACTTCGACATCGAGGGCCGCTTCAACGTTCCGCGCTCTCCGCAGGGCCGCCCGGTGATCTTCCAGGCGGGTGACTCCGACGAGGGCCGCGAGTTCGCCGCGTCGAGCGCCGACGCCATCTTTAGCCGCTACGCCGACCTGGACACGGGCCGCGCCTTCTACACCGACGTCAAGAACCGCCTGGCCCGCCACGGCCGCCGCCCCGACCAGTTGCTCGTCCTGCCCGCCGCGACCTTCGTGCTCGGCGACACGGACGAGGAGGCACGGGAACTCGCCCACGACGTCCGCCGCCAGCAGGTCAGTGGGGCCACCGCCCTCAAGCACCTGGAGTTCGTCTGGAACCGGGACCTGTCCTCCTACGACCCGGACGGCCCGCTCCCCGACGTCGACCCCGACGTCAGCGACACCCACATCTCCAAGGGCCGCGCCCAAGTACGCATGTACCGCGACCCGTTGGCCATCGCCCGCGAATGGCGGGAGCGCGCCGAGGCCAACAACTGGTCCATCCGCGACCTTGTCATCGAGACCGGCAACCGCCAGAACTTCATCGGCACCCCCGAGACCGTCGCCCGCACGATCAACGACTACGTCCAGTCCGACGCGGCCGACGGCTTCATCCTCGTCCCCCACATCACCCCCACCGGCCTCGACCCCTTCGCCGACAAGGTCGTCCCCCTCCTCCAGGAACAGGGAGTCTTCCGCACGGACTACGAGGGCACGACCCTGCGCGACCACTTGGGCCTGGACGCGCCGGCGTAGCCGAGAGCGGGGGAGGGTGGGCGCGGGCGGCACCCGGCAAGCGCCGGCGAGCGACAACCCACCCCCGCCCGTACGAGGAGCTGTACGGCTTCCTCCGGGCGGGGGTGCGCGAGAACGAGTGCGTGGGGCTCGTCGGCAAGGTTCTCTACGACCTGGGCAGCGAGTACGTCGAGGGCGTCAACGCCATCTCGGGGGAACGCTGTTCACCCCACCCGCACGTCTTCGGCGACCGGCTGATCCGCCCTGGCGACCCCGCCTTCTTCGACATCCTGCACAGCCACCTCGGCTACCGCACCTGCTACTACCGCACCTTCGCCGTCGGCAGCGCCTCGACCGCCCAGCGCGACGCCTATGTCCGCTGCCGTGAGTACATGGACGCGGCCATCGCCCTCGTCCGCCCCGGCGCGACCACCGCCGACATCGTCCAAGTGTGGCCCCGCGCTTAGGAATTCGGGTTCCCCGACGAGACGGCCGCCTTCGCCCTCCAGTACGGCCACGGCGTGGGCCTGTCCATCTGGGAGAAGCCGATCTTCAGCAGGCTCGTCTCCCTCGACCACCCCGAAGTCCTCGAAGAGGGCATGGTGTTCGCCCTGGAGACGTACTGGCCGGCCGCCCCAATCGAGGAGGAACTCGTCGCCACCGCCGACGGCTGCGAGGTCATCACCAAGTTCCCCGCCGAGGAACTCCTCGTCGTCGGCCGCCGGTACTGGACGGTCGACGGCCCCCTGAACACCGCCGCGAGGCCCAGTCCCACCTCAACACCCGCCCGAACGGGAGCACATGATGGCCGACAGCCTGGAGGACCTGGAGGACCCACGGCTCACGAAGGACACCTGGGGCGGCGCGGGCACCGACGACACCATGGACCCGGGCGAACTCCTGGCCCTCCACGCGCAGATGGCGCTCATCCGCCGCACCGAGCAGGCCGCCCACGACCTGTTCCTCTCCGGCCTCGTCAAGGGCATCACCCATCTCGCCGCCGGACACGAGCCCGTCGCCGTCGCCGTCGCCGTCGCCGTCGCCGTCGCCGTCGCCGTCGCCGTCGGCGCCAGCGCCGCCCTGCGCCCCGACGACTACGTCTTCGCCACCTACCGGGGCCCTCACCACGCCCTCGCCCGGGGCGCGACCCCCGAGGAGTACCTCGCCGAACTCATGAGCAGGGCAACGGGGTTGTGCCGGGCCAAGGGCGGCCCGATGCATCTCACGAAGGCCTCGGTCGGCATGCTCGGCTCGTACGCCGTGGCGCCGCCGGTTCCCTTGCCGAAGAAGCCGCCGTGACGTCGTCGGTGGTGTACACCGGACCACATCACGGCGGCTTCTTGATCGCGCCGACAGGGCGCTTACGGAGGCGCTTGGCCAACCGCGGGATGGAGGTTGCCAGTTCTCATTCGCGCGAGAACAACCTCTACGTGACTCCGCACCCCATCGCGAGGATGGAGGCTTCCAGCCCGAAGGCTGCGGTCCAGCCCGAACCGTGCCCGAGTTGGGCAAGGCGACCATATCGGGCTCTACGGTGGCCCGCCTCGCGGACCGGGCCCGAGCGGGAGACGGGCCCGGACTGCTGGAGGCGCGGACGTACCGGCACTACGGGCACAGCCGCGCCGACCCGGCCGGCTACCGCCCGGCCGACGAGGTCGAGCACTGGCTGCGGCACGACCCGCTCGATCTGGCCCGCGCCCGGCTCGCCGCCCTCGGCGAGTCCACCCTCGACGCCGACGCGCGTGTCGAGCGGACGGTGGCCGATGCCGTCGAGGCGGCCAGGAACGCGCCCGGCCCCGATCTCGCCGAGGCCCTCACCGACGTATGGGCCGACGGAGGTGCCGCATGGCGGACGTGATCACCTATCGCGAGGCGGTCGCCGAGGCCCCGGCCCGGGAGATGCGGCGCGATCCGACCGTGGTGTGCCTGGGCGAGGACATCGCGGAGACCGGGGGAGTGTTCAGGACGACCGTCGGACTGCTGAAGGAGTTCGGGCCCGAGCGTGTGTGGGACACGCCCATCTCCGAACAGGCCATCGTGGGCGCGGCGATGGGCGCCGCGATGACCGGCATCAGACCGGTCGCCGAGATCATGTTCAGTGATTTCTCGGCCTGTTGCTGGGACTACCTCGCCAACGAGATACCGAAAGTACGGTATATGACGGGTGGTCAGATCACCGTTTCGCTCGTCGTCCGTACCGCCAACGGCGGCGGCCTCGGCTTCGGCTTCGGTGCCCAGCACTCCCGGTCCACCGAGAACTGGGCCCTCACCGTCCCCGGCCTCAAGATCGCGGCACCCTCGACCCCGGCCGACGCCATCGGGATGCTGGCCGCCGCCGTCCGCGGTGACGACCCGGTGGTCTTCTTCGAGCACAAGGCCCTCCTTGCCGCCAAGGGCCCGCCCCCGCCACCGGACCACGTCGTCGAACTGGGCCGCGCGCGGGTCGTCCGCGAGGGCGACGACCTCACCCTCGTCGCGCTCGCCGCCATGGTCCCCGTCGCCCTCGAAGCCGCCCGGCGCCTGGCCGAGGAGGGCATCGACGCCGAGGTCATCGACCTGCGCGGGCTGATCCCGCTGGACACGGCCACCGTGCTCGGCCCGCTCGGGCGGACCTCGCGTCTGGTGACCGTCGAGGAGAACCCGTACCAGGGCGGCTGGGGCGCGACCCTCGTCTCGGTCGTCGCCGACGAGGGCTTCGGCCTGCTGGACGCGCCCGTCCGGCGGGTGGCGGGGAGTGCGTGCCGCTGCCGTTCGCCGACACCCTTGAAGAGCGGGTCGTCCCCACCGTCGGCCGGGTCATGAGGACCGTCCGCGACCTCGCCGCATACTGACTCCCCGTCAGCTTTCATTCGGACCCACCTCTGGGAGGAACGGCGATGACCAAACGGATGCTGCTGCGCTCGGGCCATGTCGTCACGATGGATCCGGCCATCGGCGATCTGCCCGTGGGCGACGTCCTCATCGAGGACGGCACGATCACGGCCGTCGAGCCCGCGATCGACGCGGACGTGGACGCCGAGGTGCTCGACATGACCGGCCGTATCGTCATCCCCGGCTTCGTCGACACCCACCGCCACACCTGGGAGGCGCCGATCCGCGGCTGCGCCCCCGATGCCACCCTCGACGACTACTTCGTCGACGTCCTCGACACCTTCGCGCCCGTCTACACCCCCGAGGACGTCTACGCGGGCAATCTGGCCGGCGCCCTGGAGTGCCTCAACGCGGGCATCACCACCCTCGTCGACTGGTCGCACATCAACAACACGCCCGAGCACCCGGACGCCGCGATCCGGGCGCTGGCGGAGACCGGTATCCGCGCCCAGTACGCCTACGGCAGCGCCAACACCTCCCTCGCCGACTACTGGTTCGACAGCAAGATCGCGGTCCCCGGCGACGACGTCCGCCGTATCCGCGCCGAGCACTTCTCCTCCGACGACGGTCTGCTGACCATGGGCCTGGCCACCCGGGGCCCCGGCTTCTGCACGAACGACGTGGTCACCCAGGAGTGGGCACTCGCCCGCGAGCTGGACATCCCCCTCACCGTGCACGTCGCCATGGGCCGCCTCGCCGGACGCTTCGGCCTGGTCAGGCAGCTGCGCGAACTGGGCCTGCTCGGACCCGACACGACATACGTCCACTGCTGTCACCTCAGCGAGGAGGAGTGGCGGATGGTGGCCGACAGCGGCGGCACGGTGTCCATCGCCGCCCAGGTGGAGACCCAGATGGGTCACGGCTGGCCGCCCGTGATGCAGGCGTTGGAACACGGGCTGCGGCCGTCCCTGAGCATCGACGTCGTCACCACCGTCCCCGGCGACATGTTCACCCAGATCCGGGCCGCCTTCGGCGCCGAACGCGGCCGTGTCAACGCCGACTGCTGGCAGGCCAACCTTCCCGTACCCGCCACCATGTTGACGGCACGTCAGATGCTGGAGATCGCCACCCTCAACGGAGCCCACGTGGCCGGCCTGGAGAGCCGCACCGGCTCCCTGACCCCCGGCAAGCGGGCCGACGTCGTCGCCCTCGACGCCACCGCCCTCAACATGGCGCCCGTGCACGACGCGACGGCGGCCGTGACGCTCGGCGCGGACGTCTCCAACGTGGAGACGGTCATCGTCGACGGCGCGGTCCACAAGCGTGACGGCAAGCTCCTCGCGGACACCGGCCGGGCCCGCCGCCTGGTCGAGGAGTCACGCGACCGCCTGCTGGAGGCGGTGGCCGCGAGGAAGCGCGACGCATGACGCACGGGCGCCGCGCCGATACGCCGGGAACCCCCAACCACCGTACGGCGGTTGGGGGTTCCCGGCGGCGGAACGGAAAGCGCTGACCGCATCGGCACCGACCGCATCGACACCGACCGCATCGACATGGACCGCATCGGCGATCCGCTCACGCGGCCGTACGACCTCGGTGTCCCGCAACCAGCCGTCCGTCGGCCCTCGCGGGGCGAACCGTGCCGCCGCTGTCTCTCGTAGTGGCGTGTGCCGCGTGCCGGGCGGCGTCGGCGCTTCCGGTCCTGCGCAGCAGGTCGGTGCGCTCCTCCTCGCCCATGCCGCCCCACACACCGGCCGTCTGCCCGCTGTCGAGCGCCCAGTCGAGGCACTCGCGGCGCACCGGGCAGCGGGCGCAGACGCGTTTGGCGGCGGCGACGTCGTCGAGCGCCGGTCCCGTGGTGCCCACGGGGAAGAACAGTTCGGGGTCCTCTCCCACGCAGGCAGCTTTCAGCAACCACTCCATACGGGCCCGGGTGCCCAGGACGGATGGGGCGAAACGCTGCATCCGGGCCGGGTGGTTCCGATTCCGCTCCCGTTCCTGGTTCCGTTCCCGTTCCCGTCCCGGTCCGCCGGTGGTCTCAGCGGTCGAGCACGCCGTCCACGAACTCCTTGACGTCCGCGAGCACTTCACCCTTGTTCGTCTCGTTGAACACCTCGTGCCGGGCGCCCGGATAGATCCGCTCGGTCCACTCGGCGCCGCGGAACTCCTCGATCCCGGTACGGCTGCCCGCGAGCGGCACGATCCGGTCGTCGTCGCCGTGCAGCCACAGCAGCGGCAGCGGACCGATGGTCCCGCTCTTCGAGATCGTCTCCAGGGAGCGGTCGATGGCCTCAAGCGTCGGCCGCTTGAACGGGCCGTGCCACACCAGCGGATCGTTCGCGTACGTGGCACCGACCGCCATGTCCCGTGACAGCAGCTTCGGGTCGAGCGGGACCTCGGGCACCTCCGGCGGCGCGAGCAGGGCCCGCAGCGGCTCCCAGATCCCGATCAGCGGCCCGGACAGGACGACCGCGGCGAGCCCGGCGCCGTACCGCTGGGCGTACCGCGCGGCGATCAGACCGCCCATGGAGTGACCGATCAGCACCACCGGCAGCCCCGGATACGCGGCCCGCGCCAGCACCTCCACGGCGTGCACGTCGGTGACCACGGCCTCGAAGTCCTCGATCAGCACCCGCTCGCCCGCCGACCTGCCGTGGCCCATGTGATCGGGGCCGAACACCACCGCGCCGTGCCGCACCAGGGCGTCGGCCACATGTTCGTACCGGCCGATGTGCTCCCCGTAGCCGTGCACCAGGAGCACGACGTACCGCGCCCCCTCGCACGGCCATTCCCGTGCGGTGACACCGCCCCGCGTGCCGGCGAAGCTGTGCTCGCGCGAGTCGGCCATGACTCCTCCAACTACGTCGGTGAAGGTACCCGGGGGATCTTGCCAGCCCGTCGGACGATGGTCCATGGGCCGTCCGGGGCGAAAGCCCGAACGCGTGAGCGAAAGATCGAACCTGTGACCGGTGCTCGAAGTGACCGGCACTCGAAGCGGCCGGTGCTCGAAGCGGGCGGCGGCAGGATCAACTGGCGAGACGGTCCTGTCGTGTGCCGATAGGTGCGCCTAGCATCGGTCTCCGCATGAACACGATGACTCTCTGGCAGCTGTCCACAGCCGAGTTCGCGGCCCTCGCCTTCGCCGCCCTGCTCGTCGGCTTCTCCAAGACCGCCGTGAGCGGTGCCAACACGGTCAGCCTCGCGATCTTCGCGGCCGTCCTGCCGGCCCGCGCCTCGACCGGGGTCCTGCTGCCGATCCTCATCGTCGGAGACGTCCTCGCCGTCCTCACCTACCGCAGGCACGCCCACTGGCCCACCCTGTGGAAGCTCTTCCCGGCGGTCGCCGCCGGTGTCGTCCTCGGCACCCTCTTCCTGATCCGGGCCGACGACCAGACGGTCCGTACGTCGATCGGCGCGATCCTGCTGCTGATGACGGCCGTCACGATCTGGCGTCGGCGCACGGTCGACAAGGACGACGAACCCGACGCGATCACCACCCGCACCGGCCGCGTCAAGGCCCGCTCGTACGGTGTCCTCGGCGGCTTCACCACGATGGTCGCCAACGCCGGCGGCCCCGTGATGTCGATGTATCTGCTCTCGGCGGGCTTCCGGAAGCTCGGCTTCCTCGGCACGTCCGCCTTCTTCTTCCTCATCGTCAACGTCTCCAAGGTCCCCTTCAGCGTGGGCCTCGGCCTCATCGACGCCAACTCGCTGCTCCTGGACGCCGCACTCGCCCTGTTCGTCGTACCGGGCGCCCTCCTCGGCAAGTGGGCGGTGAACCGCATCAACCAGAAGGTGTTCGAACAGCTGGTGATCGCGGCGACGATCGTCGGCGGTCTGCAACTCCTGCTCCGCTGAGCCCCATGACGCCTACCGCTCAGCCGCCGCCCCGCCCCCCGCCCCGGACGGCGTCGGCGCCGGGGCCCGCATGTGCAGCCCGTGGGACAGGTCCTCCCGCAGCAGCCGCTTGGCGATGGTGTCGACGGCGGCCCGTAGCTCCGCGTCGGCGGGCCGGCCGTAGTCCTTCTCCAGGCGCTGCCGCAGCCAGTCGCCCCAGGCCTCGCTGATCACCCGGGCCTCACGGGCACCGGCCTCGGTGTGGGCGAAGAGGGTGTCGTGCCGGGTGAGATAGCCCTCCTCGACCATGCGTGCGAAGACCGGCACCAGCACCTCCGCCGGCATCTGGCGACGGGCGGCGATCAGCGTCAGATTGGCGTGCCCGACCATCCGGGTGAACAGCTCGACCTGCATGACCGCCCAGGCGCCCGCGATGTCCAGCCGCGTGTCCGAACCGAGGACGATCCGGCGGGCGGTCTCCAGCTCCGTACCGCCGATGATCTTCCCGACGGCCGTCTCCAGAAGCCGCTGCGAGTCCCCGGCGGGCGGCCGTGCGAACCCCTCACCCATGTCCGACGAGCCCGCCCGCGCACTGTCCCGCAGCCGCACCTGCTTGAGGAAGAGCCCCACCACGAACCCGACGGCCGCGACCGGCACGGTCCACAGGAACACGGTCTGCAGGGTCTCCGAGTACGCCTGGACGATCGGCTCGGCTGCCTCGGCGGGCAGCCGGTGCAACCCCTCGGGACTCTGTGAGGCCCGCGCGATCGCCGCCGGTTCCGCCACCCCCGTACGCGCCGCCTCCTCGACGGCCGCCGACAGCTTGGGGGCGAGCGTGTTGGCGTAGATCGTGCCGAACACGGCCGTGCCGAACGAACTGCCCAGCGTACGGAAGAAGGTGACACCCGAGGTCGCGGTGCCCAGGTCGGCGTAGTCGACGGTGTTCTGCACGGCGATCGTCAGCACCTGCATGCACAGCCCGATGCCGGTGCCGAGCACGAACATGTAGAGCGACTCCAGCCAGACGTTCGTACCCGGTTCCATGAGCGACAGCAGGAACAGGCCGACCCCCATCACGAACGAGCCGACGATCGGGAAGGTCCGGTAGTGCCCGGTCTTGCTGACCACGTTTCCGCTGGCCACGGACGCGATCAGCAGCCCGATGACCATGGGGAGCGTACGGACGCCGGAGACGGTGGCCGAGTCGCCGTCGACGTACTGGAGATAGGTCGGCAGATACGTCATCGCGCCGAGCATCGCGAAGCCCACGATGAAGCTGAGGATCGAGCAGACCGTGAAGACCGGGTTGCGGAACAGCCGCATCGGCAGCATCGGTTCCGCCGCGCGGGTCTCCACCCAGCAGAACAGCCCGAGCGCGACCGCGCCGCCCACGAACAGCCCGACGATGACGCCGGAACCCCAGGCGTACTCGTTCCCGCCCCAGCTCGTCGCCAGGATCAGCGCGCTCGCGCCGGCCGCGACGAAACCGATGCCCAGGTAGTCGATGACGGGCCTGGCGGCCGACTTCACCACCGGGATCGTGCGGGCGGCGGCCACCACCACGAGGATCGCGATGGGCACGTTGACGTAGAAGCACCAGCGCCAGGTCAGATGGTCGGTGAACAGCCCGCCGAGCAGCGGCCCGATCACCGTCGCCACCCCGAACACCGCGCCGATCGCCCCCTGGTACTTCCCGCGCTCCCGCAGCGGGATCACATCCGCGATCAACGCCATCGCCGTGACCATGAGCCCACCGGCGCCCACGCCCTGCAGCCCGCGCCACACGATCAGCAGGGTCATGTTCGAGGCGAGGCCGCACAGGAACGAGCCCGTGATGAACACGACCGCCGACACCTGGAAGACGACCTTCCGGCCGAACAGGTCGCCGAACTTCCCCACCAGGGCCGTGGACACGGTCTCCGCCAGCAGATACGCCGTCACGACCCACGACATGTGCTCCGCACCACCGAGGTCCGACACGATCGTCGGCAGCGCCGTCCCCACGATCGTCTGGTCGAGGGCCGCCAGCAGCATCCCCAGCATGATCGTCACGAACACGACGTTGCGCTGGCGCTTGCTCAGCACGGGCGCCTGCGCGGCGGGCGGGGCGGCGGCGTCCTCGGTGATCGTCACACGGCCACGATCACACCGGGCTCCGGCCCGTGCATGCGGAGTCGGCTTTGGGTGCGCCTTCTGGGGTGGGGTGGGGGTGGGGGTGGCTTCAGGTGGGGGTGTCTGGGGTGGGTGGGGTGGGTGGGGTGGGTGGGGTGCGTTGTCGGGTGCGGGTCCGGTGGGGGCTGGTCGCGCAGTTCCCCGCGCCCCTGAAAAGCAGGGGCTGCGCCCCGTGCTTTTCAGGCCCGCAGAGGGCTGGTCTTTCAGGCCCGCAGGGGCCTGGTCTCTTAGGGGCGCGGGGAACTGCGCGAGAAGCCCCACCGGACCGCACCCGACAACGCACCCCACCCCACCCCACCCCACCCCACTCCACGGCGTTCCAGTCGCCCCCTAGTCCCCACGCAACCTCGGCGCCCACACCCCCGCGTCCACCGCATGCCCCTCCCGTTCCACAACCCCGGCCAGCCGCCGGGCCCACGCCCCCACCCCGGCCAGATCGACACCGTACGGACGCCGCCGCCCGCTCCCGGCGCCCCACTCCTCGACCGCACCGGCCCCGCGCCGCAGCAACAGCGCACCGCCCTTCACGTTGCCGCGCGCGGAGTGGGTGAGACCCACCGCGAGCTGGGCGAGGCCCCGCCACAGCGCGCGCTCCTCGTCCGGCCCGGACTTCCACGCGTCCTCGAAGACCTCGTGCGCGTGGAACGGCTTCCCCGCGTCCAGCAGCGCCTGCGCCTCGACGACCGTGTCCTCGGGGGCCCGCACCACCCCCTCGGGCTGCCGCTCCACCCCCGGCGCCCCGTAAGGCAACGGGCGCCCCAGCCCGTCCCGGGGCCGCGCACTCCGCGCCCGCCCCTCCTCGTCCCGGTCCCGCCCCCGCGTCGTCCCGTCGTCCTGCGCTGTACCGCTTGTACCGCTCATACCTCGATTGTCCCCCGCCCCTCACCGGCTCCGGGGCAGTGGCCGACGTACGGTAAAGTGCTCACTGCGCGATCACGCGGTTCACCGCGGACAGCGCACCGGGACGTGGCGCAGCTTGGTAGCGCACTTGACTGGGGGTCAAGGGGTCGCAGGTTCAAATCCTGTCGTCCCGACTCGACGGAGTCGCAGTTCAGGGGCCGTTCTGGAGCAATCCAGAACGGCCCCTTGATCATTTTTGGGGACCAGTTGGGGACCAACGCCCTTGACCGCGTCAGCGTGCGATCACGATCGGGCCCGGCAGGGAGCGGGGGGCACGCCGGGCGCTGAGGTGTGCGGAGAGGGCGTTTCCCGCGGCGGTGATCTTGTGGACGTCGGGGTTGGGGCCGGCTGCCAGGACGAGCCGGGAGACGAGGGGACGGATCGGCGGCGCTGTGCGGCCCGGGTACCGCTGCGCAGTATCCGGTTCAAGCGGCTGATCACCGCTCATGAGCTGCCCCTCTTCCTCTCGCCGACTCGCTGAGCACTGTGGCGATCGACGATCGACGATCGACGGAAGTCGGTGCGCCAGACGTCGATCACATCACCGTGGTGGTTGGTGATGACAGTAGTGACCTCGTCCGGGTCGTCGGTGGGCGGGCCGAGTAGTCGTGCCGTGCACGATCTGCTGGTAGGCCGGGCCTTGGTCGTGAGCATCGGACCGGTATCGGATATTCGGTGTTCTGCCCGCCCCGTGAGGACACAGGATGGTGCGCATGACTTTGGCCACCCCCATATTGCACACCGCTCGCCTGCGACTGCGCCCCTTCACCGACGCCGACGCGGACCTGCTCTTCGCCCTGCACAGCAGCACCCACGTGATGCGCTACTGGGATTCCCCGCCGTGGAACGAACGGGCCCGTGCCGAACGCTTCATCACCATGTGCCGGAAGATGGCGGACGAAGGCACCGGGGCCCGGGTGGCCATCGACCGCGCTGCTGACGGGGCCTTCGTCGGCTGGTGCGGTCTGACCGGATGGAACCCGGACTACCGCAGCGCGTCGTTGGGCTACGTCCTCGACGAAGCGATGTGGGGACACGGCTACGCGACGGAGGCCGCGCACGCCTTGCTGCGGTGGGCATTCGACACACTGGACCTGAATCGAGTTCAGGCCGAGACCGATACGCGCAACATGGCATCGGCCCGGGTCCTGGAGAAGATCGGATTCATGCGTGAAGGGACGTTGCGGGAGGACTGCGTCGTGAACGGCGAGGTATCCGACTCGTGGGTGTTCGGGTTGATCAGGCGAGAGTGGCAGCCAGCGGCCGTGCCGATCCAGCCCGCGAAGAGCGGCGTTAGGCCCGTCTCTGGTAGCGGCCGCGTCCAGGTTGAGTGAGGAAGCCTTGACGGGTGAGGCGTCCTGGCGGCTGCGGGTGACGTTCATGGTCGGGTCGTCGGTTGGCATGCCGAGGAGTTCGTGCAGTCCACGGACCCGGAGTGCCTGGTCAGGGTGCTGGTTGAAGGCGTTCACGATGGCCTGGTAGGCGGTGGCCTGTTCGGGCGGATCGAGTTCACGTCCGTCGCCGGTCGGCGCGATTTCGGCGATGACCTTTCGGGTGGTGGCCAACTCCGCGAGACGCGCTTCGGTCTCGGCGAGTGCGCCGGTCAAGTCCTCTATCTGGCTGCGGAGTTCATCGGCACGGGCAACGGTTCCGTCATGGCGGGCCTGGAGATCGGTCAGGAACTCGGTGATGTCCACACGGCCGCTCGGAGGGTGCCGCGCCAGGTGGGAGTGGGCGTGTTGAGGCGGCGGGTCATGTTCGCGGTGGAGGCACAGTGGACCGTGAGGCGGAGGTGTCGGGGCAGTGGTCGTACTCGCGGGCCAGGCGCCGGTGCGGCATCAGGGTGCCATTGACCTGCTCGACCACCCACCGTTTCGGCTGCGGGACAAAGCTTGCCGCGCTCGACGGTGCTCAGGCGGCCTTCCTCGCGATCGCCGGCCGGGGCGCGGAGGACGGCCGGGTGCAGGGACTGCTGGAGACGCTGGGTGTTCCCTACGCCGGGTCCGGGGTGCCGGCCTCGGCGATCGGGATGAACAAGCACGCCGCGAAGACCGTCGTGTCCGCCGCAGGCGTACGCGTGCCCAGCGGCGTCCTGGTCGACGCAACCGCCGACAGACAGCAAGCGCGAAGCCGCCCGTATCGATCGGGCTCCAGCTGGCCCGGACCACGGCCGATCAGTCGGCGCTGCCTGTCCTGGGCGGCGCCGCCGGTCGCGGTGACCCATGCCGGCGTTGGCCATGCTCTGTTTGGAGCTCCGGGGCGGGGTGGTTCTTCGACACCGACGGCCGCGCCGGCGGCTGCCGGTTCCTGCTGCGCCTACGGCACTTCTAGCACCCCGTAGCGGGGGCCGTCGACCGAGACAGCCCGGCAGAAGGTCTCCGCTACCGTCGCGCTCATGGTCGAACACGATGCTCTTCAGACAACCCGTGAGGCGTACGACGCCGTTGCCCCCACCTATGCCGAGATGTTCCGCGACACCTTGCGTGACCGGCCCCTGGACCGCGCGATCCTGGGGGTGTTCGCCGAGGCCGTACGGGAGAGCGGGGACGGTCGGGTCGCGGACCTGGGGTGCGGGCCCGGCCATGTCACCGCCCATCTGGCCGAGTTGGGGCTCTCCGCGTTCGGTGTCGATGCCTCTCCCACGATGATCGAGCTGGCTCGCGAGGCCTGTCCGGGCCTGCGGTTCGACGTGGGCTCGATGACCGCGCTGGACATCGCCGACGGCGCGCTGGACGGCGTACTGTCCCGTTGGTCCGTCATCCACATCCCGCCTCCCGAACTTCCCGCCGTCCTGCGGGAGTTCCACCGGGTGCTGGCACCCGGCGGGCACCTGCTGATCTGCTTCTCGGCGAGCGAGGACGTGTCGCGTCCTACGCAGGTCTTCGATCACGCCGTCGCGCCCGCCTACCGGTGGTGGCCCGACCACCTGGCCACGCTGCTGCGCGACAACGGGCTGGCGGAGGTGGCCCGCCTGGTCCGCGAACCCCAGCCCGACGACCGACGGCAGTTCCGGCAGGTTCAACTCCTCGCCCGCAAGGCAGAGTTGGAGGCCGTCTGACCCAACGGCCGCTCCAGGGGCCCGTGTTGCGACGGGCCTCCGGAGGGAGCCGTGATCGGCCGGATGCGGTCTGTGCACGAGTGGGCGAACGCCAGTAACTTGTGCGGCCTTCGCGTCCTGGGGGGGGCTCGTGAACGGTCTCCGTAAGGTCGTTGTCGGGCTGTTGATCGCGTGCGCGGTGGTGGTGCCACCGGCCGGGGCAGACCCATCGGCTGCGGTTACGGTCGCTGTGTCGGCCGAGGCCGTGCGGCCGGGCTGGTCGGCGCTGGACGTGCCGGCTGCGGCGCCGCCGGTGACCGTGGCCGATCTCGCCGCCCGAGGGTCCCGCGAGGCGTGGGCGACCGGGTACGAGCAGGCCGCCGACGGCTTGCGGCCGCACCCTGCCGAGCCGGCCCGGCTCGTCGGCGCCGGGGAAGGTGGCGTCCCGGGTCCATGCCTGGGGACCACCGGGCAGCACCCCGCCGCTCGTCCCCGGACCGGCCTTCCTCGCCTGGAACGGACAGTCGTTCACCGGGTACGGTGAACCGGCGGTGGCCGGGGAGGGCGGCTCCTCGGTGCTGCGGCCGGCACCGGTGCCGGGCACGGCCTCGGTGTGGTCCGTCGGCCGCGCGGACGGCCCCGAGGGCACCTTCGCCCCGCGCGTCCTCCGATTCGACTGAGCTGCCGCCGTACCGCTGCCGCTGTTGCTACCGACCGTTACCGTTACCGCTATGGCTATGGCTATGGCTATGGCTACGGCTATGGCGGGGGTGGCTACGGGGCCTGTGGGGTGAAGGAGCGCAGTACGTCCGCGCCGGGCCGGACTACGCCGTAGCTGCTCTCGGGGACCTCGTTCCAGGCGCCGGGCAGATCGCCGAGGGGCTCGGAGACGATGAGGCGGGTCTCGTCGGAGACCTCCCGCAGGAAGGCGAGGTCGGGATGGAGCGAGCGCAGGGTCTCCACCCGGGTGCTGTAGAACAGCGAGCGTGATGTCTTCTGGCTGGAGTAGCGGAAGGCCCACAACGCCTGTCCGTCCGTCACGGCCACCGTCATCTGCAGCGGGAACTCGACTCCGTGCTCCCGGCCGGTCCGCTCCACCAGGCCCGCCATCCGCGCGACCGCGCCGGGCGGGTCGTCCTCCAGACCGAAGGTGAGCGCCAGATAGAACATCAGCTCGGAGTCCGTCGATCCCTCGACGTCGGCGAAGTGTTCCGGGGCGACGGCCATGGAGAGGTCCCGCCGGACCAGATGGAAGTCGGCGATCGCCCCGTTGTGCATCCACATCCAGCGGCCGTGGCGGAACGGGTGGCTGTTGGTCTGCTGCACCGCCGTACCGGTCGACGCCCGGATGTGGGCGAAGAACAGCGGGGAGCGGACATGGTCGGCGATCTCCCGCAGATTGCGGTTGCTCCAGGCCGGACCGATGTCGCGGAAGACCGCGGGTGTCTCCAGGTCCGGCGAGTACCAGCCGACGCCGAACCCGTCACCGTTGGTGGTCTCGACGCCCAGCCGTGAGTGCAGACTCTGGTCGATCAGGGAGTGCGCCGGCCTGTAGAGGATCGTGTCGAGCAGGATCGGCGTTCCCGAGTAGGCGAGCCACCGGCACATCGGCTACCACCTTCCTGGCGTACGGGACGTACGGGACCTACAGGACGTACGGGACCTACGGGTGGACCGGCAATTCCATGGTCGTGCGGCCACCCGTTGATCGCCACACGACGGCCTCACGGACGGATCCCCCGCTTGCCCGCTTGCCCGCTTGCCCGCTTGCCCGCTTGCCCGCTTGCCCGCGCGGGCGTACGCGCTGGTGGGTGTACGTGCCGGGTGTGTGCGGTCAGTCGCGATAGCCCCGGAGTTTTCGGTACAGCGTGGCGCGGGCGATGCCCAGGGACGCCGCCGCGCGGGCCTTGTTGCCACCGTTGCGGCGGAGGGCCTCCAGGATGGCGGAGCGTTCGGCGTGTTCCATGGGGCTGAGCCGCCGGGTCGCGGGACCCTCGCGGACGGCGTCCGGCAGTTCGGCGCGCCGTACGGGCCCCGACGCACGTCGCTGCTCGGCCAACGCCCGCACGACATGGACGAGTTCGGTGACATTGCCGGGCCACGGATGCTGTTCCAGGGCGCGCAGGGCGTCCAGGGTCCAGGTGAGCGGGGGCTGTCCGGGTGCCGGCTTCGGGGCCAGTGCTGTCAGCAACTCCCTGATGTCCTCGGGCCGTTCACGCAGCGCGGGGAGGGTGACCGAGCGGGCGGCCAGGGTGTCCAGGAGTCGCTGGAGGCACGGGCCCGGCGGGGTTCCGGGGGTGTAGGTGACGAGCAGGGGAGCGCCCGGGTGGGTGTCGAGGAGTGAGTTGAGGGCCGCGGTGTCGGGTTGTGAGAGGCGCTCGACATGGCGGATGAGGAGGGCGTGACCGTCCGTCAACTCGCCGATCAGGAAGCCGGGTTCGCGTTCCGCCGCGTCGACCACCAGCAGCTCGGGGGCCAGTTCGTGGGCGAGCGCGGTCTTCCCGGTGCCGCGTTCGCCGACGAGCAGCAAGGGCTCGGGCGACCGGGCCAACTCCGTCGCGCGGCCCACCGCGTGCCGCCACGGCACCGAGTGCCCGGCCAGCGCGACGACACCCCGCCCCTCGGTGCGACACGGGCGAGACCGTCGCGGAACACCGCACACCGTCCGGCAACCGAATCCGGGCCGAGCCAGGTGCCACGCCGGCCTGCACCGCACCGGCCTGCACCGCACCGGCCTGCACCGAGTCGGCCTGCACCGCACCGGCCTCCGCCGAGCCGGCCAGCGTCACATCGGCCCCCCACCCTCCATTCGCATCCCGCAGCAGCACGGCCACGCCCCGCTCCAGCGCGTCCAGTCCCTCCGGCGACAGCAGGCGCCCCGCTGCCTCGTTCACCAGGCGGTTGCGGCCGTCGAGGGCGACGACCGCCCGCCCCCGTTCCCGCGCGGCCCGCAGATACGCGTCGAGCAGGACCCGCTCGGCCGGCTGCGACCGCGCCAGCAGCTCCGCCTCGACGGCACCGGCCGCCGCCTCGGCGAGGGAGGCCCACGGATGCGGCGCGCACTCGGCGCACAGCCCTGAGGCGACCGTCACCGTGCCGACGGTCCGCCCGGTCTCCGGCGCGAGCACGGGCACGCTGACCGCGGACACGTCCTGCCACAGATCGAGGAAGTGCTCCGGCCCGTGCACCTCGGAGCGACGGCGTGTGCGCAGCGCGAGCGCCGCGCTGTTGTGGCCGACCACCTGCTCGGAGAGGTCCTCGCAACAGGGATCGTCCGGCGCGCACCCGGTCGCCCACATCACCCGCAGCCGCTCGTCGGTCAGCAGAAGGGCCGTCCGTCCGGTGCCGACGGCGGGGGCGAGCCGTTCGAGCACCGGCCGCGCCGCCGCCAACAGAGCGGACGCGTCCGGCCGTACGGCGTCCGAGCGTATGGTGTCGGATCTGGCGGCGTCCGGCCGTACGTCGTCCCGCCCGCCGTCATGGCGTACGCCGTCATGGCGTACGCCGAAGAACCGGGCCCGCCTCCACGCGGCGACGATCTCCTCCGGCACCCCGTCCGGCAGTTGGCGCCCTTCGAGGAACAACTCACGAGCCCTGCGCAGCGAGGCCAGGGCAGGGTGGACGGGGAGATGCTCCGTGGTGGTCACGACACCACTCACCGTACCCGGCGCGGTCGAACAGCCGACAACGGGCCCGAACCGCACGCACTGTCTCTTATTGAGACACCCACGCTCCCGCGCCGCCCTCCATGATCTTGAACGGTCGGTGCCTGTTCTCATTTCCCTGGAGCGTCCCCCGTGCACACCGTCGAGACGGTCGCAGAGCCAGTAGCAGAACCAGTCGCAAGGCCGGATGTCGTGACCGACGTACTGATCGTGGGCAGTGGCCCGGCAGGCGCCTCCGCCGCGCTCGCCCTGAGTACGTACGGCGTCCCGAACATCGTCGTCACCCGCTACGCGAGCCTCGCGGACACGCCCCGCGCGCACATCACCAACCAGCGCACCATGGAGGTGCTGCGCGACCTCGGCGTCGAGGACGAGGTCGTCGCGAAGGCCACCCCGCAGCACCTGATGGGGAACACGACCTTCTGCACCAGCCTCGCGGGCGAGGAGCTGGGCCGGATCCGCTCCTGGGGCAACGACCCGCTCGTGCAGGCCGCGCACGAACTGGCCAGCCCCACCCGGATGTGCGACATGCCGCAGCACCTCATGGAGCCCGTGCTCGTCGACGCGGCCGTGGCACGCGGCACCAACCTGCGCTTCTCCACGGTCTACAAGTCGTTAGTCCAGGACGACGAGGGCGTCACGGTCACGGTCGAGGACCGGCTGCGCGGCGACGAGTACACCATCCGCGCCAAGTACCTGATCGGCGCCGACGGCGGCCGTTCCCAGGTCGCCGAGGACGCCGGACTGCCCATGGGCGGCCAGATGGGCGTGGCCGGCAGCATCAACATCGTCTTCGACATGGACCTGTCGAAGTACACCGCGCACCGCCCGTCCACGCTCTACTGGGTGCTCGCCCCCGGCGCCACCGTCGGCGGCATCGGCGCGGGCCTCGTGCGATGCGTACGGCCGTGGAACGAGTGGCTGATCGTCTGGGGGTACGACGTCACCGCGGGCGCCCCCGATCTGACCACCGAGTACGCCGAGTCGATCGTCCGCAGGCTGGTCGGCGACGACGAGATCCCGGTGACGATCAAGTCGTCGGCGGCCTGGACCGTCAACGAGATGTACGCGGAGACGTACGCGAACGGCCGGGTCTTCTGCGCCGGCGACGCCACGCACCGCCACCCGCCGTCCAACGGCCTCGGCTCCAACACGTCCGTCCAGGACGCCTACAACCTGGCCTGGAAGCTCAAGCTCGTCCTCGACGGCACCGCGTCCCCGGCTCTTCTCGACACCTACACCGCCGAACGCGCCCCGATCGGCAGGCAGATCGTCACCCGCGCCAACAAGTCCATCGGCGAGACCGCCCCCGTCTTCGAGGCCCTCGACGGACTCTCCCCGCAGACCCCCGAACAGCTCTGGGCCAACATCGCCGCCCGCAAGGACGCCACCGAGGCCGCCGAGAAGCAGCGGGCGAGGCTCCGCGAGGCGATCGCGTTCAAGGTGTACGAGTTCAACGCGCACGGCGTCGACCTCAACCAGCGGTACTCCGCCGAAAGCTCCGCGGCGATCGTCCCCGACGGCACACCCGACCCCGGCTTCGACCGCGACCCCGAGCTGTACCACCAGCCCACCTCCCGCCCCGGCGCCAAACTCCCGCACGCCTGGATCACCTCCGGCACCCGCACCCTCTCCACCCTCGACACCGTCGGCCGGGGCCGCTTCACCCTGCTCACCGGCATCGGCGGCGCCGACTGGCTCCGGGCCGCCGGCGCCCAGGACCTGGAGATCGCCACCGCCGTCATCGGCCCCGGCCAGGAGTACGAGGACCCGTACGGTGACTGGGCCCGGCTCCGCGAGACCGCCGACGGCGGAGCCCTCCTCGTACGGCCGGACGGGTATGTCGCCTTCCGGCACGCGACGGCACCCGCGTCCTCGGCGGACGCCGAGCGGTTGTTGACGGAGGCGGTGCCGCGCATTCTCGGCCGTGCCTGAACGGGGGCGGGCGCGGTTTGCCTGAAGAGGACCTGGACAGGAACGGTCTCGCGCGCGGCTGTGGCGCGGGCGCACGAACAGTCGTAGGAGTTGGGGCATGACCACCGAATTCACCACCCGGATCACCGAGGCGGTCGTCGACAGCCTCGACGGCACGGCCGACCCGCGCCTGCGGGAGCTGCTCGCCGCCCTCACCCGCCACCTCCACGCCTTCGTCCGCGAGACCGAACCGACGACGGCGGAATGGGAGCGGGCGATCGCCTTCCTCACCGCCACCGGGCAGACCTGCACCGACACCCGGCAGGAGTTCGTCCTCCTGTCGGACGTCCTCGGCGTCTCGATGCTCGTCGAGACGATCAACAGCGGCGAGGGTGACGAGGGTGACGAGCACAGGAGCGAGGCACCCGGCGGCGTGACCGAGTCGACCGTCCTCGGTCCGTTCCACATGACCGAGTCGCCGGTACGGGAACTCGGCGCGGACATCGACCTGGTCGGCGGCGGCGAACCGTGTGTGATCAGCGGGCGGGTGCTGTCCCGGGACGGCACCCCGCTGCCCGGCGCGGTCCTCGACGTCTGGCAGGCGAGCGCCGACGGCTACTACGACGTCCAGCAGCCCGAGGTCCAGCCGGCGGGCAACGGCCGCGGACTGTTCACGGCGGACACCGAGGGCCGCTTCTGGTTCCGCACCTGTGTGCCGAGCCCGTACCCCATCCCCACGGACGGCCCCGTCGGCGACCTCCTCCGCGCGACCGCCCGGCACCCCTACCGCCCGGCCCACATCCACTTCATCGCCTCGGCGGACGGGCACACCCCGGTCACCACCCATATCTTCGTGGCCGGCAGCGACCACCTAGACTCCGACGCGGTGTTCGCGGTCAAGGACAGCCTCGTCCAGGACTTCACGGAGACCGACGACCCTTCCCTGGCACGGGAGTTCGGCATCCCGAACCCGTTCCGTCACGCCCGCTTCGACCTCGTGCTCAACGTCCGGACCCCTGGGTCCGACGCGCGCGACTCGGGGCGTGTGTGATGGAGTTCGTGTACGAGGCCCGGCCCATGCGTGTCGTCATGCGTCCAGGCGCGGCGGTGACTGCGGTCGCGGGGGAGGCCGAACGGCTGGGCCCGCGGCGGCTGTTGGTGGTGTGCGGTCCGAGGGGCGCCGAGACGGCCCGTGCCGTCGCGGACTCGCTCGGCGACGCGTGCGCCGGACTGTTCACGGAAGCCCGCCAGCACGTGCCGGTGGAGATCGCCGACGAGGCGGAGCGGGCGGCGCGAGCTGTGGACGCGGACGGCTGTGTGGCGGTCGGCGGCGGTTCGGCCATCGGACTGGGCAAGATGATCGCCCTGCGCACCGAACTGCCTTTGATCGCCGTGCCGTCCACCTACTCCGGCTCCGAGATGACCCCGGTCTGGGGGCTGACCGAGCACGGCGCCAAACGCACCGGCCGCGCCCCGTCGGTCCTGCCCCGCAGCGTCGTCTACGACCCCGAACTCACCCTCTCCCTCCCGGTCCCCCTCTCCGTGACCAGCGGCATCAACGCGGTCGCCCACGCCGCCGAGGCGCTGTACGCGCCGGACGCCTCGCCGCTGGTGTCGCTGACGGCGGAGGAGGGCGCCCGAGCCATGGCGGGCGCGCTCCCCGGCGTGGCGGCCGACCCCGGGGACCCGGAGGCGCGCGGCCGTGCCCTCTACGGCGCCTGGCTCTGCGGCACCGCGCTCGGCGCGACCACCATGGGCCTGCACCACAAGCTGTGCCACGTCCTCGGCGGCACCTTCGGCCTCCCGCACGCCGAGACCCACACGGTCGTCCTCCCGTACGCCCTCGCGTACAACGCCCCCGCCGCGCCCGAAGCGATGACGGCCCTGGGCCGCGCCCTGGGCGCGGACAACGCCCCCTTGGCCCTGTGGAACCTGTCGGGTAGCCTCGGCGCCCCTCGCTCCCTCGCCGAACTGGGCCTACGCGAAGCGGACTTGGCGACAGCCGCGGCACAGGTGACCGCCCAGGCGTACCCCAACCCACGCCCGATCACCACGGCGGACGCCCTGAAGCTCCTGAACACGGCCTACGAGGGCACACCACCACCGGCACACCCCTGACCGCCCCGAACCGCCCAGCTCCGAACCGACCAGCCGCGCACCGCCCAGCTCCGAACCGCCCAGCTCCGAACCGACCAGCCGCGCACCGCCCAGCTCCGAACCGCCCAGCTCCGAACCGACCAGCCGCGCACCGACCAGCCGCGCACCGACCGGACCCGCACCCCATCAGGCGCACCGAACGACGAAAACCGAAAGGTGAACACCATGCCCCTCGGACTGCTCCGGCGGCGATTCAGGAATGCCCCCGGAGGCGCCGCAGGCTCCACGTTCCCCGTCCCGGACGGCGCGGGAGTCGTCCTCCGGGAGGTACTGGACCCCGTCAACCAGCCCATGGGCGCGGCCGATGTGACGGTCACGGAACTGCGCAGCCACCGCGTCGCCGCACGCGGCACGACCGACCCGTACGGCTTCTTCACGGCCGTCCTGCCGCCGGGCACCTACAGCATGCTGGTCATGGCCGAGGGCCTGGAACCGCACCGTGAGACGGTCGAGGTGCTCCCGGACGCGGGTGTCTCGCGGGAGCGGGTGTGGCTCCAGTCGGCGAGGGCGCTGGAACTCCCGGCCCCCGGCACCTGGCTCTTCGACCCGCCGCACACCGCGATCCGGTTCATCGCGAAGCACGTCGGGATGGCGCATGTGCACGGCCGGTTCGAACGCTTCGAGGGCGGTCTGGCGATAGCCCAGGACATGACGCAGTCCCGCGTGCATGTCCGTATCGACGCGTCCAGCATCACCACGGGCAACAACACCCGTGACGCGCACCTGCGTTCCGGCGACTTCCTCGACGTCGAACGCTTTCCCTACATCGACTTCGTCAGCACCCGGTTCGCCTACCGGGGCGGCAGCAAGTGGACGCTCCAGGGCAGCCTCACCATGCACGGCGTCAGCCGTTCCGTCTCCCTGGACACCACCTACCTCGGCACCGTCAACGGCGGCTACGGCGAGGAACTCCGCTGTGCCGCCCTCGCCAAGTCCGAACTCCACCGCGAGGACTACACCCTCAACTGGCGCTCCATGCTCGCCCGCGGCATCGCGGTCGTCGGCCCGACCATCCAACTCGAACTCGACGTCCAGGCGATGTACCGCACGCACGACACGCCCATTCCGCCGGAATAGCCCGGATCGCCGATGCGTGTAGAGGCCGGCTGACGCCGCCGCCTGCCTTGGGGACGTGCGAAGAGCACGGACAGCCACCTTGAGCAACGAGACGGTGAGACCGGGACGACCGATGTCGCCTGCGACAGCGCGCTGCGATGAGGGTGGGGGCCGGGGCTGGGGCCGGGGGCTCACCCGTGGTCCCCTTCCGGCAGGCCGTGGACCGTATCGCCGAACACGCCGACGAGCATCGGCTCGGAGTGCGACTGGGAGCGCACGCGCAACGGCTGTGCGGCATTTCGTGAGCAGGCGTGCGTTCTCTGTCTCCGTACGACTCGACCGAACCAAGCCCTGAGGGGTACCGGTCATGGAGTGAGGAGGGGCGGGAGGCGACCGAACCGCCTGTGCATCCGCCGGTGTTGACGAGCGTCCGAGGCGAGCGATTCCGTCCGTTCCACGACAGGGAACTCGTGAGTACGGCAGTTCGGGGGCTCGTTGGAACCCTGTTTCTTCCTGAACTATGCGCGCAAGCACGGGACACGGGATGCTTGACAAGTGGTTCCACGAAGACCCTTCCGCGGAATTGAGTCATGAGTTCGGCGACTGTGTTAAAGCTATGCCGTGCCCACTGTCCCACCCTCCCCGCCCTTCACACTCCCAACTACTTCAGAAGCGATTTCTGAGGTCGGGAGCGGACGCGAAGGCGCTCATTCCCGTTTTTCTCTGGGCGCCGGTCCGGAATCCCCTCGGGCGCGGCCCGCATACCGCCCGTCAACGGCCTGGTTACCAGCGGCCAGAACACACCGGTCTCCTTTCTCGGGACTCTCAAGCTCAACTCACCGGGGACATCCCGGATCACCTCCGTCTCGCCTCCTCACCGCAGCCCTATGAGAAGGATCAGGAACATGACCCGTGACAACCGCGGCCGGGGCACCGTCATCACCTTCTACTCCTTCAAGGGCGGCACCGGCCGCACCATGGCGCTGGTCAACACCGCCTGGATCCTCGCCAGCAACGGTCTGCGCGTGCTCGTCGTGGACTGGGACCTAGGGCCTGTCTGGAGTTTGGATCAGGAGTTCGGTAGATCGCCTGCGCGCGAGGGCTCGGTCTTGATAGGCCATCAGTCATGGCGCGAGGCGATCTCACCGATGAGCAGTGGGCCCTGATCGAGCCGCATCTCCCGATTGCCGCGGTTGGTCCCATCCCTGACCTGCGGAAACACTTCAACGCGGTGATGTGGCGGTTCCGGACGGGTAGCCCCTGGCGTGACCTGCCGACCGAGTTCGGGCCCTGGCAGAGCACGTACGACCGCTTTCGGATCTGGGCGAGGCGGGGCGTTTTCCAGGACCTGATGCAAACAGTGATCGCTGAGGCCGCCGCCCGCGGCCAGGCCGACTTGGGCCTGGTCAGCGTGGACTCTGCGACCGCCCGGGCCCATCATCACGCCGCCGGGATGGCCCTGGACCCCGAGCAGTTGGCGGCCTTGGAAATGGCCGTCGAGGCCGAAAAGGGGGCGAGGGCAAGGCACAAAGAACGCAGGACGGACAGGCTGAGGATGAGGCGCGCGTCGAGCGGCGACGGGTCCGCCGACGACACCGGGCCCGGTTGAAAGCCGCCGAGCTGGGGCGTTCCCGGGGCGGACTGACGAGCAAGATTCATGTGGCGGCTGACCGACGCTGTCGCCCGCTTGCGTTCGTCCTCACGCCCGGGCAGGCCGGTGACAGTCCGCAGTTCGCCCCGGTCCTGGAACGGGTGAAGGTGCGCGGCCCGATCGGGCGCCCGCGGACCCGGCCGGATGCGGTGGCCGCGGACAAGGCGTATTCGTCCCGACGCAACCGCCGCTACCTGCGACGACGCGGGATCCGAGCCGTGATCCCGGAGAAGGTCGACCAGGCCGCGAACCGCAAGAAGCGTGGCAGCGCCGGCGGCCGGCCAGTCTCATATGACGCGACGCTCTACAAAGAGCGCAACACCGTGGAACGGTGCATCAACCGGCTGCGGAACTGGCGCGGTATCGCTACCCGGTACGACAAGAACCCGGAGAGTTACGAGGCCGGACTGCACCTGTGTGGTGCGATGCTCTGGCTCCGTAGCATCGCACCACACTTGTGATCCGAACTCCAGACAGGACCTAGAGGCCCCCGGACTCCACACCTATCTCCGACCCCTGCTGGCCGACCCCGAACTCACCGAGAGCGCCGGTGTCATGGAGATGATCGGCGACTTCGCTCGCCAAGTCGTGGTGCCGGGTGAGGAGGGGCCCGGCATTCGGGAACTGGCCCGCGTCGACCGGTACGCCGTAAGCACCGAACTACGCCTGCCGCCGGGCGGAGAACTGGACCTGCTGCCCGCCGGCGTACAGGACCCCGACACCTACGCGGTCACCGTCAGCACCTTCGACTGGGGGACCTTCCACCGAGTGGGCGGCGCCGACTTCCTCACCGCGCTCCGCGACGACATGGCCGCCCGCTACGACTACGTCCTGATCGACAGCCGGTCCGGCCTCAGCGACACCGCGAGCATCTGCACGGTCGTCATGCCGGACATCGTCGTGGACTGCTTCACCCTCAGCCGACAGGGCGTCAACGGCGCGGCCCGCATCGCACGTTCGATCCGCCAGGTCGCCCACACCCACCGCGACATCCGTATCGTTCCCGTCCCCATGCGCGTCGAGGACGCCGGCCACGACCGCCTGGAGGCCGGCCGGTACCAGGCGCGCAGCCTGTTGGCCCCGTTCCTGGGCTGGGTGCCGCCCGAGGAGCAGGACCGGTACTGGAGCGGCGTCGAGATCCCGTACAAGCCCGGCTACGCGTACGAGGAGATCCCCGCGACGGTGGGGGAGCGCCGACAGGACGGCACCCTGCTGGCCGCGTTCGAACGGCTGACCGCCCGGCTCACCGACAACCGGGTGACCCGGCTGAGCAACATGACGGAGCCGTACCGCCAGACGCTGCGGGCCGAGTACGAGCGCACCTCCCCGATCATGCGCGAGGACTTCCACGTCAGCTACACCGCGACCGACAGGCTCTGGGCCGACTGGACCGTGGCCGTGCTGCGGGCGGCCGGTTACGAGGCGACGCTCGCCCCGATCGAGGTGGACGACGTCACGCCCGAACCCGTCATACCGACGGGCCTCGAACGCACGCCGGCCGGTGAAGCGCGCACGGTCGTCCTGCTCTCCCCGCGGTACACCGCGCTGCCGCGGGCGCGGGATGTCTGGCAGAGGGTCAGCCGCAGGGACCCGTCCGGCCGGATCGGGTCGGTGGTCCCCCTCCTGGTGGACGAATCAACAGCTCCGGCGGAATTCGCGCCTCGCTCAACTGTCAGTCTCGTGGGCATCGCGGCGGAAGAGGCCGTGGCCCGTCTGCTCGCCGCCGTCGACCACCCCGATTCGGGGGAGAGGGGGCCCCGTTCCACAGTCGCCGCTCTGGCCGGGTCGGCCCGGCTTCCCGGTACTCGACCGCGAGTCGTCGGGGGGCGACCCCAGCGCAACGCGATCTTCACCGGCCGCCCCGCACTCATGGAGCGTCTGCGTGACGGCCTGCTCGGTGGCACCACGGCCGTCCTGCCGCAAGCGCTCCACGGGTTGGGCGGAGTGGGCAAGACGCAGCTCGCGCTCGAGTACGCCTACCGCTTCGAGTCGGACTACGACCTCGTCTGGTGGATCAACGCCGCGGAGCCGACGCAGATCCTTCAGCAGGTGAGTCTTCTCGCCGGGTACCTCGGTGTGCCCCTCGATGATGGGGGCTTGACGGCGGCCGTACGCAACGAGGTCTGGGACAAGCTGCGTCGAGGTATCCCTCACGCGCGTTGGCTGATCGTCTTCGACAACGCCGAGAAGCCGGCGGACTTGGAGGGCCTGGTGCCGGTCGGTGGGCCTGGTCGTCACATCCTCATCACCTCGCGGAATCCCGCGTGGACCGAACGCGCCGCGCGCATCGAGGTGGACCTCTTCACCCGTGAGGAGAGCGTCGCGCTGCTACGCCGTTACAACCCGGGGCTTGAGCCGGTGGAAGCGGCCCGAGTGGCCGAGGAACTCGGGGACTTCCCGCTGGCCGTGAGCCTCGCCGCCGCTTCGCTTCAGGAGTCGGCCATGCCCGTTGACACCTATGTGGAGATGCTCCGAACCAAGATGACCGACATTCTGGGCAGCCAGTCTGCCCCCGACTACCCGACGTCGGCAGCGGTCAGCTGGTCACTCGACCGGCTGAAAACGCGCACACCAGCCGCGGCTGCCCTGCTCGAACTGTGCGCCTTCTTCGGACCGGACCCGATTCCGCGGGACCTGTTCAGCAGCCGGCCCGCGCTCGAACTGCTCGAAGGGCACGACCCGAGCCTCTCCGACCCGCTGCTGATGGGGCGGCTCTACGGACAGACCGTCCGCAGCGGACTCGCACAGGCCGACCAGCGGACCGACACTCTGATGATGCATCGCCTGATCCAGCATGTGTTCCGGGACCAGCTCAGCACGGAACAACAGGTCACCATGAGGGAACGAGCCCGATCCGCCTTGGGACAGGCCAACCCCAAGGCACCCGACGAATCGGACAACTGGCAACGCTACGCCGCGCTCCTTCGTCACCTGTGGCCCACCGAAGCCGACGAGAGCGACAACCTGGAGGTACGGCAGTGGATCTGTGACACGGTCCGCTACCTGTGGCGCAGTGGCGACGCCGACACGGCCAACAGGACGGCGGAGAGGGTGCTCGACAGCTGGCTGCCCCGCTTCGGCGAGGACGACGCGCTCGTCCTGCGGCTGCGCACCGAACTCGGCAACGCGCTGCGCGACCAGGGCCGTCTGCCGGAGGCGTACGACGTGACACGGGACGTCTACGAGCGGGCCAGCCGGATCCTCGGCGAGGACCACCCCTACACCCTGGGCGCGGCCATGAGCCTCGGCTCCGACCTGCGCAGTGTCGGCCGGTACGCGGACGCCATGGAACGCGACCGGGAAACCCTGCGCGGCACCCGGCGGGTCTTCGGCGACAGCCACCCGCGGACGCTCTCGGCGGCCAACAACCTCGCCGTGTCCGAGTTCCTCTCCGGGAACCGGCAGGCGGCCCGGGACACCGACCGGGAGTTGCTCAAGCTGCGCCGGGAGATCTCCGGACCGGACCATCGCTCCACTCTCAACACCGCGACCAACTACGCCCGGGACCTCCGCGCGGCCGGAGCGTTCCGGGAGGCGCTGAAGCTCATCGAGGACACGCTGAAGCGCAGCAGGCGCGTGCTGGGACCCGACCACCTGATCACCTTCCGGGCCTCCCTCGGCGCCGCGGTCCTGCACCGCAGGCTCGGCGACTACGAGACGGCGTACACGCTGACCAGCGACACTCTCGAACAGGCGAAGAAGCAGTTGGGTCCCGACCATCCCGACACGCTCGCCGTCGCGACGAATCTGGGCGCGGACCTGTACGACCGGGGGGACGCGGTTCAAGGCCGGCGACTGGTCACGGAAACCCTCGGCCGTTACGAGCGCCGGTTCGGACCGGACCACGTCTTCACCCTCGCCTGCGCCACCAACCTGGCCGTACTGCTCCGGCTGACCGGTGAGTCGGAGGCCGCGCTGGCACTGTCGACCCGCACCCTGGACCGCTTCCGTCGACTCCTCGGAGCGCGCCACCCCTACACCCTCACCTGCATGCTGAATCACGCGACGGACCTGTCCGGGAACGGCGAGCGGGACCGGGCCGCGGTGGTGGGGCGCGAGGCGTACGAGGGACTCGGCGAAGTGCTCGGCCCCGATCACCATCTGGCCATCGCGGGCGCCTCCAACCTTGCCGTCCAGTTGCGCGGTGACGAGTCGGGCGAGGCCGAGCGGCTGCACACGGAAGCGGAACGCCGCGCCCGCGAGAGCCGGGAGCTCGGCGGCGACCATCCGATGACCCGGGCGGTGACCCGCCGGCAGCCCATCGACGCGGACATCGAGCCGCCGGTCACCTGACGGCCGCCGCGTCGGCGGATCACGCGGCCGGAGAACGACGACCGGGCCCCGCGGGCGAACCCGCCCGCGGGGCCCCGGCCGCTCCGGTCCCGCCGCCCGGACCCGGTCCGTCCCCCTCCCTCGAACCCGGTCCGTCCCCCGAACTCGGCCCCGGTCGCCGCGCGTTCACTCGATGGTCGTCCGTATGTCTGAGATCGGCGGCGGCAGGGTAGGACCCTCGATGCCGTTGATGCGGTGGGGCATGCTGGGGGGCGCCTTGGATCAGCCGTACTTCTTTCTCAGTTACGCCAGGCGGGACGACCGGGCGGCGTACGTGGGGCGGTTCTACAACGACCTGCTGGAGGCCCTCGACCTCCCGGGCCCGGTGACAGCCAGGCAGCCCACCTTCCGTGACGTCGTGAACATCATGCTCGGCGACGACTGGCTGCTGGAGCTGAGCCGTGCCGTCGGTTCCTGCAGATCCATGGTCGCGCTCTACTCTCCGGCGTACTTCCGCAGCGAGTACTGCGGCAAGGAGTGGACCCACTTCGCCGCACGGGTGAGGCGCTATCAGGAGATGACCTCCGTACCGCCGCGCGCGCTGGTCCCCGTGCTCTGGGAGCCGGTGCCGCAGCGCAGGATGCCCGCCGAGGTCAGGGCCGTGCAGTACACCGAACCGGGGCTGGGGGAGGAGTACCTCAGACACGGGCTGCTGCAACTGATGCAGTCCGACCCGGGCGGACCCGCGTACCGGCACGTCGTCCGGGAGATCGCCCGCCGGGTCCGTATGGCGGCGGACCCGTTCAACCTGCCCACCGACGAGCCGCCCGCCTTCGACCTCTCCGAGGTGCGGGGCTGCTTTCCCGTCAACGAGGTGCCGGAACTCACCGGCCACGTACGGATATTCGTCGCGGCCTGCACCAAGGAGCAGCCGCCGATGGGCCGTTCGCACACCGCGTACTACGGGGAGGCGCCCTGGATGTGGGCGCCCTACAGTCCACCGCGGGTGCCGACCGTGGTGGAACGGGCCAAGCGGGTCATCACCGGCGACGGACACACCGCGAGCGTCGAGGCGGTGAGCCCCCAGCTGATCCGGCATCTCAACCGGGCCCGGCACCTCAACCAGGCGTGTGTCCTGCTGGTGGACGCCTGGTCGGCGCGCGAGGCACCGTACCGGGGCGCGCTCCTGCGCTACGACGAGCTGTACCACCCGACGACCGCGGTCCTGGTGCCCTGCCACGAGCACGACCGGGAGTCCGGCACGGACAACCAGGCACTGTGGGACGCGGTCAAGAGAGTCTTCGAACGCAACTGGATGCGGCGCAACGACCCCCATGACCCGGTGTTCTGGGTCCACGTCGACCAGCACGAGTTCGACGACACGCTGGCCCGCGCGGTGACCGTGACCCAGAACCGGATCGCCGCCAGCGGCCATGTCCGACGCCTGCCGCCGGGCGCCCCGCCACCCTCGATGCCCCGCCTCTGACCGCCCCTTCGACCACCTCTTCGACCACCTCTTCGACCGCCTCTTCGACCACCGGGCGACCCGCCGCCCCGCCCGCCCGACCCCGACCGCCCACCCGACCACGACTGCCCAGGAGACCGGATGAGCCCCTCCAGCGCGCCGGACGGCCGAGGCCAGGTCGTCACCTTCTACTCGTTCAAGGGTGGCGTCGGCCGCACCATGGCCCTGGCCAACGTGGCCTGGATCCTGGCCAGTCGGGGCAAACGCGTCCTGGCCGTGGACTGGGACCTGGAGGCCCCGGGCCTGCACAGCTACTTCCACCCGCTGCTCACCGACCCCGAACTGCGTGACACCGACGGCCTGATCGACCTGCTGCGCGCCTACCAGCAGGCGGTGCTCCTGCCCGGCCGCGAGGAGGCCCCCGAGGACGACGGCTGGTTCCGCCGGACACTGGACCTCACGCCGTACGTCGTCGGCCTCGACCTCAGATTCGCGAGCGGCGGACGGCTTGACTTCCTGCCCGCCGGCCGGCAGAACGCCGCCTACTCGGACTCCGTGACCTCCTTCGACTGGCACGCCTTCTACGAACGGCTCGGCGGCGGATCGTTCCTGCTGGAGATGCGCGAGGAGATGGCCGCCCGCTACGACTACGTCCTGATCGACAGC
Organism: Streptomyces phaeolivaceus; assembly: GCF_009184865.1. Taxonomy (NCBI): domain Bacteria; kingdom Bacillati; phylum Actinomycetota; class Actinomycetes; order Kitasatosporales; family Streptomycetaceae; genus Streptomyces; species Streptomyces phaeolivaceus. The sequence continues at coordinate 9,029,053 of NZ_CP045096.1, forward strand.
CGCACCGGGGTCACCGACAGCTCGGGCATCTGCACGGTGCTCCTCCCCGACACCCTCGTACTGGGCTTCGTCTACAACGTGCAGAACATGCGCGGCTCCGCGCACGTGGCCCGCGCCGTCACCAAGGGCTCCCGCCGGCCGATACGGCTGCTGCCGGTGCCCATGCGCGTCGAGGACGCCGAGCGCGAGCGCCTGGAGATCAGCCGCGACCGCGCCCGCGAGGTCTTCGGCGGCCATCTGTCCTGGCTGGAGGAGAGCAGCGTCGAACGGTACTGGGGCGATGTGGAGATCCCGTACAAGACGTTCTACGCCTACGAGGAGATCGTCGCGCCCGTCGGTGACCGGCCGTTGCAGGAGGGCACCGTACTGAAGGCCTGTGAGCGGCTGACGGACTGGCTCACCGACGGCGAGGTCCGGCGGGGTGTGCCGCTGCCGGACGAGGAACGGCAGCGGCTGCTCACCGCGTACATGAACAAGAGCCGCGCCATCAGCGCCTGTCTCTTCGTCAGTTACGCGCCGGAGGACCGGATCTGGGCGGAGTGGGCGGCCTGGCATCTGGAATCCGCGGGCTTCCGTGTCACCCTGCACGACATCACCGCCACCGGGTCCGGCGAGACCGCCCCGGAGGTGGTGCGCGCCTTGGCGGAGGAGGGCCGGGTCCTCGCCCTGCTGTCCGAGGAGTACGCCGAGGTACCGCAGTCCGCCGCGCTCTGGCGGGCCCTGACCGGCCGGGAACGCGCGCTGGCGCCCGAACTGGTCGCCGTCCGCGTCCACGGCGGCGAACGGGCCCTGGACCCGCCCTTCGACCTCGCCGCGGCCCCCAGCATCGCCCACCTCACCGCGGCGAACGCGGTACGACGGCTGCGGCAGAGCGTCGGCCCGCCGCCCTCGGCGCCGACCCCGGCACGCGCCACGCCCGCCCCGCCGACCGCCGAACCCCCGCGCTATCCGGGCACCAACCCGTCCGTGGAGTCGCTGCCACCGAGGAACGGCGGCTTCACCGGCCGGAACGCGCTGCTGCACGAGCTGCGGGACCGGCTCACCGCGGAGGACTCCTCGGACTCCTCGTACTCCTCGGACTCCGCCAGGCCTCAGGTGCTCGTCGGCCTCGGCGGGGTCGGCAAGACGCAGACGGCACTCGAGTACACCTATCGCTTCCGTGGTTCCTACGATGTGGTCTGGTGGGTGCCGGCCGCCGAACCCACCGTCATCGCGAGTGAGTTGGCCCGACTCGCACCCCAACTCGGCATCGAGCAAGGGGAGGACACCGCGCTCACCGCCCAACGGGTGCTCAGGGCCCTGGCCGGCGGGACGCCGTACCGCAGCTGGCTGATCGTCTTCGACAGCGCGGGCTCACCGCAGGAGACCGCCGAGTGGCTGCCCGCCGGGACCTCACGGGGCGGACATGTGCTCGTCACCTCCCGCGACCGCACCTGGGAAGAGGCCGGAGACGTGCTGCCGGTCGAGGTGTTCAGCCGGGCCGAGAGCGTGGCACTGCTCGGCCGGCACAACCCGGGCCTCGCCCCGGACAGCAGCCGGCAGATCGCCCACGAACTCGGCGACCTCCCGCTCGCCGTGCACCAGGCCGCCGTCTGGCTGAGTGCCACGGCCATGCCCGTCGACCGCTATCTGCAACTGCTGCGCACCCATGCGACGGAGCTGCTCAAACGCACGGAGAAACGCTCGCTCGAAATGGCGGGCTGGCTGGTGTCGTTGGAGGAGATCCGCGCCAACAGCCCTGCGGCGGCCGACCTGTTGGAGATCTGCTCCTTCTTCGGAGCCGATCCCATCCCCATGGAACTGCTCTACACCCGTTCCCTGATGGACGCCCTCACCCTCGGCGAGGACGAACCCCGGGACGAGGTGACCATCAGCGAGGTCTTCCAGGAGATCAACCGGTTCGGGCTGGCCCAGGCGGACCAGGAGGAGGGCACGGTCGTCGTCCACCGCCTGGTGCAGGCCGAGATCCGCCACTCGATGCCCCTGGAACGACGCCTGGAACTACGTGCGGTGGTGCACTCCGTGCTGGCCGCAGGCAACCCGAAGTTCCCCGGCGCGCCCGAGAGTTGGCCACGCTACGCGCAGCTGCTGCCGCATCTGTGGCCCAGCCGGGCGGCCCGCAGCGACGACCCCGGGGTGCAGCAGTGGATCATCGACACGGTCCGCTGTCTGTGGCGCCGCAATCTGCTGGGCTCCGGGCGGGACACCGCCGAACGCGTCCTCGCCGAGTGGACCGAACGCCTCGGCCCCGACGACATCCAGGTACTGAGCCTGCGCACCCAACTCGGCAACATCCTGCGCTCGCAGGGCGCCTCGCGCGAGGCCTGGCGCAACGACCTGGACGTCCACCGACGGCTGGCCGCCCTCATGGGTCCGGGCCGCCGCCGTACGCTGATCGCCGCCGCGAACGTGGCCGCCGACCTCAACGCCCTGGGCCGCTACGCCGAGGCCCGGGAATGGGACCGCGCCACCTACGAGGCCAGCAAGGCGGTCTGGCCGCCCGACGACCTGCGGCTGTCGATGCACGCCAGCAATCTCGGGGTCTCCGAGTACCTGTGCGGGGACCGGCGCGCGGCACTGGAGATCCACCGGCGGGTCTACCGCGACCGGCTCGACCTCAAGGGACCCACGGACATCTACACCCTCAGCGCGGCCTCCAACTACGCACGCGACCTGCGCGAGACGGGCGATCTCCGGGCCGCCCTCGCCCTGTTGGAGGAGACCTGCCAACTCCTGTGGGAGAGGCTCGGCCCGCGCCACGCCCAGACCCTGTCCACTCAGCGGAACCACGCGGTGGCGCTGCGCCGGGCCGGCCGCTACGAGGAGGCCCGTGAACTCGTCGGGTCCGTCCATCTGATGTACGCCGAGGACCGGGGCCGTGACCACCCGGACACCCTGGCCGCCCGCGCCGATCTGGCCAATGTGCTCGCGGCCCTCGGCGATGTCGACAGCGCCCGCGATCACGCCGATCACATCCTGACCCGCCAGCGGCAGACGCTCGGGGAATCGCACCCCTACACCCTCGGCTGCCAGAACAACCTGGCGATCTATCTACGGCTCGGCGGCCACGCGGCAGCCGCCCGCGCCACCTCCGAACGCGCCCTGCGGGCACTGACCGACACCCTCGGGGAACGGCATCCCTACACCCTGGACGCGATGATCAACTACGCCAACTGCCTGGTGGACACCGGTGAGACGGAAGCCGCCATCGCTCTCGAACGCGAGGCGCTCGCCGGGGTGTTGGAGACTCTGGGCGCCGACCACTACGACGTCGTCACCCTGCGTTCCAACCTCGCGGTCGACCTCGCGGGGGCTGGTGTGACTCAGGAGTCGGAGGAGCACTACAGTGAGGCTCTGCAACTCGCCGCCCAGACCTTGGGAGTGGACCACCCGACCTACGAGGCGGTGGACAGCGGGGTGCGACTGGACGCGGACATCGAGCCACCCTTCACCTTCTGATTCCGCGCCCCGGGGACCCGTGTGAGTCCCATCCGGAGGGGTGAGGTCTTCTTTACGGCGCTTTGTGTTGCTTCCCGCCGATTTCCTTTGCTTCGCTGCTATTCTCCGCTCACCGCCACGGGCGTCACCCGCCGGGCGGACATCCCGTGTCAGCATGGCCCCTAGGAGTGCGGTGTCACCCTTCTTGTCCTCGCCGGATGTGTCTGCTGGACGCGCCCCTGCCGGCGCGGGTCCGGTCAGGCCTGCCGAGGACCGCCCCGGTACCGTCGCCGAGAACAGCGCCCTCGGTCACGTACTGCGCCGTCTCGCCCGGGAGGCCGCGCATCCGGAGGCTTCGTACATCGCCGAGTTCGAGTCCTCGCTTCCCTCGCTCACCGACGCGGCGGAAGCGTCGATGGAGTGACCTCCCCGCCGGTCCGGCCGACGCCCGTGTCCTTGCGGCAGTTCGTCCTCAAGGTGCACAGCCGCTGCAACCTGGACTGCGACTACTGCTACGTCTACCACTCGGCCGACACCAGCTGGCGCGCCAAACCCCGGGTCATGGAACCGGCCGTGGCCGAGCAGGTGGCCCGGCGCATCGCCGAGCACGCCGTGACCCATCGCCTGCCCGACGTCCGGATCGTGCTGCACGGCGGGGAGCCGCTGCTGCTGGGGGCGGAGCGCCTGGGGGAGTTGCTGGGGATTCTCGGCGGCGGACTGGCACCGGCGGGAGTCCCCGTCCGCTTCTCGGCGCAGACCAACGGTGTGCTGCTCACCCCCGACATCCTGGACGTGCTCCACCGGCATCGGGTGGGCGTCAGCGTCAGCCTCGACGGCACCCGGGCCGGCCACGACCGGCACCGCCGCTTCCCGAAGGGCGAGGGGAGCCACGGCCGGGTGACGGAGGGCCTCGGCCGACTGGGATCCACCGAGCACCGCCCCCTGTACGCGGGCCTGCTGTGCACGATCGACCTGGCCAACGACCCCGTCGACACCTACGAGGCGCTGCTCGCCTCTCGCCCGCCACGTATCGATCTCCTTCTGCCGCACGGCACTTGGGACACCCCGCCGCCCGGACTCACCGACCGCCGCGACCGGTTGCCCGCGGACCCGCCCGTCGACGCCCGGGGCATGACGGCCCTCCCCGGAAAAACCCCGTACGCGGACTGGCTGCGGCAGGTGTTCGACCGTTGGTACGACGCCCCCGTGCGGGAGACCGGTGTCCGGCTCTTCGAGGAGCTGATGGCGGGCGTGCTCGGCGGCTCGATGCGGACCGAGTCCGTCGGACTGGCCCCGGCGACCCTGGCCGTCATCGAGACCGACGGTTCCATCGAGCAGTCCGACTCCCTCAAGATCGCCTACGAAGGGGCGCCGGAGACCGGCCTCGACGTCTTCCGCCACACCCTCGACGACGTCCTCGACCAGCCGCTGATCCGGCAACGGCAGTCCGGCGCGCGGGGACTCGGACCCGTCTGCGGGCGCTGCCCCCTGCTCACCGTCTGCGGCGGCGGACTCTTCGCCCATCGGTACGCCTCCGGGAGCGGCTTCCGCAATCCCTCCGTCTACTGCGCCGACCTGGCCGCGCTGACCCTGCACATCCGGAACCGGGTCCGGGCCGACCTGGCAGGCGCGTCGCAGGTCTTGCCCGAGCCGGATGTCAGGGGTACGTAGGGTAGGGTTTACCTGCGCCTTCACACGGAACATCGTGGACGGCGCGAACGGGACGTGGCGCAGCTTGGTAGCGCACTTGACTGGGGGTCAAGGGGTCGCAGGTTCAAATCCTGTCGTCCCGACTCGACGGAGTCGCAGTTCAGGGGCCGTTCTGGAGCAATCCAGGACGGCCCCTTGATCGTTTTTGGGACCGCTCGGAGGTCCGGTCGGGGGTCCGGTCGGGGTCCGGTCGCGGACCAGTGCCCTTGACCGTGTCATGTTCGAGGTTGAGACGAGGTCGGTGACGACGTTGACCGCGTGCGTGGCGTCGTGGCGCGCGACACCGGGTTCGTGCCGTCGTTGTCGCGAGTGCCGGACACTGTCCTGCGCCGAACCGGCTTCGTTCTGGCGGCGGTTGCCGTGGTGGCCGCCGAACGCGCGACCGGGCGCTACGCGTACGCCAGCCTCGCGGTCGGCCTGTACGCCCTGGCCGGGGTGGCGGCCAGCCCGGTGATCGGGCGGCTCGCCGACCGGTTGGGCCCCTCACCGGTTCTTCTGGGTGCCGCCCTCGCCCACGCGGCAGCGCTCGCCGTACTGGTCCTCACGGTCCGCGACGACAGCGGACTGCCTCTGCTGTGCGCGACGGCCGTCACCGCCGGCGCGACCTACCCGCCGCTCACCCCGGCCATCCGCCGTGCGTGCAACCAGCTGACCGCGCCGACGACCGGCCGGGGCGGACTGCGCGGGACCGTGCTGGCCGCGGACACGGCGTTGTACGAGTTCGTCTTTGTCGTAGGCCCCCTGCTGGTGGGGATATTCGGGGTGGTCGCGACCCCGGCCGCCGCGATCCTCGCAGCCGCTGGTGTCATGCTGGCCGGCACCACCGTGCTGGCCGGCGGCGTCGTGATGCGTGCCCAGCGTCCCCAGCGCTCCCAGGTCAGGACAGGCGGCCTGGGCCCGCTGCGGTCGTCCGGCTTCACCGTGCTCCTGGGCTGCGTCGGCGCGCTCGGGGCGGGGTTCGGCGCCGTCGGCGTGGCCGTGCCCGCCTACGCCACCCAGCACTCGGGCCACGACTCCGCCGGGCTGACAGGTCTGCTGCTCGCGGTGTGGGGCCTGGGATCCGGACTGGGCGGACTCTGGTACGGAGCCTGGCCGCCCCGCTCACCCCTGCCCCAGCAGCTCGCGTGGCTGCTCGGCTGCGTATCCGTGAGCCTCGCGGCGCTCGCCGTCATGCCGGGTCCCACCGCGCTGGGCGCCGCACTCGTGCTCGGCGGCGGCGTCATCGCCCCCTGCCTCACCGTCTACATCTCCCTCGTGGGCCGGATCGTACCGACGGGCATGCTCACCGAGGCACACACCTGGATCGCCACCGTCCCCGTCGCCGCCAACGCCGTCGGCGTGGCGCAGGTCCGCGCGGCGCGGGTCGGCGTGGTGCGGGTCCGTGGGGCGTGGGGGTTCGGTCTCGGTCACGGTCGAAGGATAGTGAGCGAGGAACGCCCCGCGTAGGGCGTTGACTTCGCGTGCGCTTCAAGTTGAAGACTCCCCTTCGGGCCCGAGAGACGGGCGGAACCGGAGGCGACGGCATGAAGTACCGCACGATCGGCAGTGACCCGGCGACCCGCCGCGAGGTGAGCGTGCTCGCGCTCGGCGCGATGCTGTTCGGCTCGCGGACGGACGAGAAGACCTCCTTCGCGCTGCTCGACCGCTATGTGGAGGCGGGTGGGAACTTCATCGACACGTCCGACAACTACGCGTTCTGGACCGACGCGGGACAGGGCGGCCAGAGCGAGGAACTCCTCGGCCGCTGGCGGCGCGACCGGGGCGTCGGCGACGAGATCGTCATCGCCACCAAGCTCGGCGCCCGGCCCCTCGCACCCGGCACCGGCTATGTCGACAACGCCGAGGGGCTGTCGGCGAAGGCGATCCGCGAGTCGGCCGAACGCAGCCGCGAACGGCTCGGCGTGGAACGGCTCGACCTCCTCTACGCCCACATCGAGGACCGTACGGTGCCGGCGCGGGAGACCGTCGAGGGCTTCGCGGAACTCGTCGCCGAGGGCACGGTCGGACTGCTCGGCGTCAGCAACCACGCCGTGTGGCGGGTGGAGCGGGCCCGCGCCCTCGCCGCCGCTGCCGGGCTGCCCCGCTACGAGGTCCTCCAGTACCACCACAGCCTGCTGCGCCCGCGCACCGACGTACCCGGCGACCTGTGGGCGGACGGCACCCTCGGCGCGACCACCGCCGAACTCCTGAGCTATCTGGAGGCAGAGCCCGACCTCACCCTGGTCGCCTACTCCCCGCTGCTCAAGGGCGGTTACGTACGACCGGACGCACTCCCGTCGGACTACGACCACCCCGGCACCCCCGCCCGGCTGAAGGTGCTCGGCGAGGTGGCGCGGGAGACCGGGGCGACCGTCAACCAGGTCGTGCTGGCCTGGCAGTCGGGCGGACGGTTCCCGATCGTCCCGCTGGCCGGGGTGTCGTCGCTCGCGCAGTTGGAGGAGAACCTCGCCGCGGTGGAGCTGGAGTTGACGGGGGAGCAGCGGCTCAGGCTCGATGCCGCGCACTAGCGTGGCGTACGGGACGGCCCCGACGGGTCAGCCCTGACCCACGTTCGCCGTGAGCAGCCGTAGCAACTGCTTGGCCATGGTGTGCTGTTCGGGGGGCAGCCCCATGGCCGCGCCGATGTCCACGGGGACGGTCCGGGCCCGCTCCTGGAGCAGGGCGCCGGACTCCGTGAGCCGGATGGCGACGGAACGCTCGTCGTCCGTACGGCGCTCGCGGCGGAGCAGGCCACCGGTCTCCAGGCGTTTGAGGAGCGGGGAGAGCGTGCTCGACTCCAGCTGGAGCGCGGCGCCCAGATCGCGGACGGAGATCGAGTCCTGCTCCCAGAGCGCGAGCATGACCAGATACTGCGGATAGGTCAGCCCCAGCTCGTCCAGCAGCGGCCGGTAGCGGGCCGTGACCGCGCGCGAGGCGGCGTACAGGGCGAAGCAGAGCTGGTCGTCAAGGAGCAGGCTCTGCCCCCGCGTCGGCTGCGCCCCGGCCGTGTCCGCGATGTCGCCGACTGTGCTCACGGTGTCGCTCCTCCGCCCTGTGCTCCGCTTGACGATCTCCAACCCTACCGTCAGCCTCCAGGTTGCGGCGAGAGCTATTCAGTTGTGTACGACCTAGTCGCGAGCTACTGTTCTTGATGTGTCGCCGGGGCGAGCGCGAACCCGCCGTACCTGTTCGACCTCGGTCCGGTGGCGGGCCGCGAGACCGTCGACGAGATCCGGTCGGGCGACATCGAGAAGCCGGCCGTGGACGAGGAGTGGGCGACCGTGCCGGGCGGGCCCACCGGCGCGAGCGCGCCGAGATCACCGCCTCACCGCTGCGCGCCACCCCCCGAGCGGCTCAAGGGGCTGCCCCCGGCCCTGGTCGTCACCGCCGAGGCCGATGTCCTGCGCGACGAGCGCGAGGCGTACGCGAACAAGCTGCGCGAGGCGGGCGTACCGGTGACCGCCGTGCGCTGCCAGGGGATCATCCACGACTTCGTCATGCTGAACGCTCTGCGGGGGACGCGTGCCGCCGAGGCCGCGATCGGGCGGGCGGTCGCGACCCTGCGTGCCGCCCTCGGCACGGAATGACACCGGGCGAACCCACAGCACGGCGGACCGCCCCGGTCGGGAGTGATCCCGGCCGGGGCGGTCCGCCGTGTGCTGTACGGGTCAGGCTCAGGCGAAGTTCGCCAGCGCCTCGTTCCACGTGGCCGACGGGCGCATGACCTTGGCGGCCTTGGCCGGGTCGGGCTGGTAGTAGCCGCCGATGTCGGCCGGCTTGCCCTGGACGGCGATCAGCTCGTCGACGATGGTCTGCTCGTTCGCCGTGAGGGTCTCGGCGAGCGGGGCGAAGGCCTTCGCCAGGTCGGCGGCGTCGGTCTGCGCGGCCAGCTCCTGGGCCCAGTACAGGGACAGGAAGAAGTGGCTGCCGCGGTTGTCGATGCCGCCGACGCGACGCGAGGGGGACTTGTCCTCGTTGAGGAAGGTCGCCGTGGCGCGGTCGAGGGTGTCGGCGAGGACCTTGGCGCGGGTGTTGCCGGTGGTCTCGGCGTACTGCTCCAGCGACGGGACCAGCGCGAAGAACTCCCCGAGGGAGTCCCAGCGCAGGTAGTCCTCCTTGACCAACTGCTGGACGTGCTTCGGGGCGGAGCCGCCGGCGCCCGTCTCGAAGAGGCCGCCGCCCGCCATCAGCGGGACGACCGACAGCATCTTGGCGCTGGTGCCCAGCTCCAGGATCGGGAACAGGTCGGTGAGGTAGTCGCGCAGCACGTTGCCGGTCACCGAGATGGTGTTCTCGCCGCGGCGGATGCGCTCCACCGACAGCTTGGTGGCCTCGACGGGGGCGAGGACACGGATGTCCAGGCCCTCGGTGTCGTGCTCCGGCAGGTACGCCTCGACCTTGGCGATCAGGTTGGCGTCGTGCGCGCGGGTCTCGTCCAGCCAGAACACCGCCGGGTCGCCGGTGGCGCGGGCGCGGGTGACGGCCAGCTTCACCCAGTCGCGGATCGGGTCGTCCTTGGTCTGGCAGGCGCGGAAGATGTCACCGGCGGAGACCGCCTGCTCGATGACCACGTTCCCGGCCTGGTCGACGAGGCGGACCGTACCCGTCGTGGCGATCTCGAAGGTCTTGTCGTGGGAGCCGTACTCCTCGGCCTTCTGTGCCATGAGGCCGACGTTCGGGACGGAGCCCATGGTCGACGGGTCGTAGGCGCCGTTGGCGCGGCAGTCGTCGATCGCGACCTGGTAGACACCGGCGTAGGAGGAGTCCGGGAGCACCGCGAGGGTGTCGGCCTCGGCGCCGTCCGGGCCCCACATGTGGCCGGAGGTGCGGATCATGGCCGGCATCGAGGCGTCGACGATGACGTCGGACGGCACGTGCAGGTTGGTGATGCCCTTGTCGGAGTCGACCATCGCCAGCGCCGGGCCCTCGGCCAGCTCGGCGTCGAAGGAGGCCTTGATCTCGGCGCCCTCCGGCAGGGTCTCCAGGCCCTTGTGGATGCCGCCGAGGCCGTCGTTCGGGGAGAGACCGGCGGCGGCCAGCGTCTCGCCGTACTTCGCGAACGTCCTCGGGAAGAAGGCGCGCACGACGTGACCGAAGACGATCGGGTCGGAGACCTTCATCATCGTGGCCTTGAGGTGCACGGAGAACAGCACGCCCTCGGCCTTGGCCTTCGCGACCTGCGCGGTCAGGAACTCGCGCAGCGCGGCGACGCGCATCACGGAGGCGTCGACGACCTCGCCCGCGAGGACGGGTACGGACTCGCGCAGCACGGTGGTGGAGCCGTCGTCGCCGACCAGCTCGATCCTCAGCGAACCGGCCTCGGCGATCACCGCGGACTTCTCGGTGGAGCGGAAGTCGTTCTCGCCCATCGTCGCGACGTTGGTCTTGGAGTCCGACGACCAGGCGCCCATGCGGTGCGGGTGGGTCTTGGCGTAGTTCTTGACCGAGGCGGGGGCGCGGCGGTCGGAGTTGCCCTCACGCAGGACCGGGTTCACGGCGGAACCCTTGATCTTGTCGTAGCGGGCGCGGATCTCGCGTTCCTCGTCGGACTTCGGGTCGTCCGGGTAGTCCGGCAGCGCGTAGCCCTGGCCCTGCAGCTCGGCCACGGCGGCCTTCAGCTGGGGGATCGACGCCGAGATGTTCGGCAGCTTGATGATGTTCGCCGCGGGGGTCTTGGCCAGCTCGCCCAGCTCCGAGAGGGCGTCCGGGATGCGCTGCCCCTCCTCCAGGTACTCCGGGAAGACGGCGATGATGCGTCCGGCCAGCGAGATGTCACGGGTCTCGACGGAGACACCGGCCTGCGAGGCGTACGCCTTGATCACGGGCAGGAACGAGTGGGTCGCCAGGGCGGGCGCCTCGTCAGTGTGCGTGTAGATGATGGTCGAGTCAGTCACCGGGTGCTCCGCTCCACGTCTGCAACATTGCTCGACATCAAGATATCTCGTACGGGGGTGGGACTCGACAGGGGCCGGGGTGTGGGGACCGCCACGGTGGGTGTGCCGTCGGGTGCCTTGTCGGGTGCCTTGTCGGGTGCGGGCCCGGTGGGGCTTCTCGCGCGGTTCCCCGCGCCCCTCGAAAAGCAGGGGCTGCGCCCCGTGCTTTTCGCCCCTGAGTGGCCGTAGGCCCTCAAGGGGCGCGGGGAACCGCGCGACCGGCCCCCACCCACCCGCACCCGGCAACCCTCCTACGGCGCCGTCTCCACGGCAGTGCCCCGCTGGTGCGGGATCTCCACGCCGCCACCCCCGGTCCCGGCCCCCGTCTGGAGCGTGATCGCGCGCCGGGGCACCGGCACACTGATCCCCTCCGCCCGGTACCGCTTGTGCAGCCGCTTGATGAACTCGTGCTTGATCCGGTACTGGTCGCTGAACTCCCCGACCCCCAGGATCACGGTCATCCCGATCCGCGAGTCACCGAAGGTGTGGAACCGTACGGCCGGCTCATGGTCGGGAACGGCCCCCTCGACCTCCTTCATCGTCTCGGCGATGATCTCGTTGGTCACCCGCTCCACATGCTCCAGATCGCTGTCGTAGCCGACCCCCACCTGCACCAGCAGCGTCATGTCCTGCTCGGGCTGGTTGAAGTTGGTCATGTTCGTGCCGGCGAGCTGCCCGTTGGGGATGATCACCAGGTTGTTGGAGAGCGACTTGATCGTCGTCTGCCGCCAGTTGATGTCGACGACATAGCCCTCCTCGCCGCTGCTCAGCTTGATGTAGTCGCCGGGCTGGACCGTCTTGGAGGCGAGGATGTGGATGCCGGCGAAGAGGTTGGCGAGCGTGTCCTGGAGGGCCAGCGCCACCGCGAGACCGCCGACGCCCAGGGCGGTGACCAGCGGGGCGACCGGGATGCCCAGCGTCTGGAGAATCACCAGGCAGCCGATCGCGAGGACCGTGACCCGGGTGATGTTCACGAAGATGGTGACCGAGCCGGCGACCCCGGCCCGCGACTGGGCGAGCGTACGCACCAGACCGGCGATCACCCTGGCCGACGTGATCGTGGCGACGAGGATGAACAGCACCGTCAGGGACTGGTTCACGTTGTGCTGCACGGTCTTCGTCAGCGGCAGCACCGCCGCCGCTGCCGCCGCGCCGGCGACGAACGTGCCCCACGGCACCAGCGAGCGCAGCGTGTCGACGATGACGTCGTCACCGCCCCAGCGGGTCTTCGTCGCGTGTCCGCCGAGCCAGCGCAGCAGCAGCCGCAGCAGGAACGCGGCCAACAGGCCCGCGACCAGGGTGATTCCGGCCACGAGGTAGTCGTCGAGGGTGAGGGCCCGGGTCATCGGTCGCCTCCCGGGGTGCGGGGGGAGCGGTCGACGGGCCGTATACCGGTTCCCGTGGGCCGTATGTGATGTGTCGTCACCTTGCCACCTGCTCGAATCCGTAGTGCGCGATCACGCCTGCCGGACGTGTGTACGACCTCGGGCGCGACCGCTCATCCTGCCGTATCCGCACGGCTGATCGGCACCGGACCTGCGCGGATCGGCCGACGACCGGCGCCCGCGCTCCGGGGAATGTCCGGATGTGCACTGCGGTACGGCGACCTCCCCTTCCCGGAACCGCGACCTCCCCGTCCGGGAACCGCCGCGGTGGCCCACCCGGCGTCAGATCGCCCGCGCCCGGTGTCAGATCACCTTCAGCCGGACCAGCGCGCCGAGCGTCAACGCGCCCGGCAGCAGTGGCAGCCAGACCGTGATGATCCGGAACGCCAGCACCACCGCCGTCGCCACCGCCACCGGACCGCCGGCCGCCACCAGGGCGACCACGAGCGCGGCCTCCACCGAACCCAGACCGCCCGGAGTCGGTACCAGGGCGACCGCGACGGTGGCGGCGAGATAGGCGAGCGCCATGTGCGTCACCGGGATGTCCAGCCCCAACGCCAGCCCCACCGTGACCAGTACACCCGCCTGGAGCGCCGGGAACGCGAGCGAACCGCCCCAGAGCGCCAGGACGCGCGTCGGCCGGGTGTGGATCGAACGGGCCTCGCCGAGCGCCGTGCGCACGAAGCCGAACACGGCCGTACGCAGCCGTCCGACGAGGAGCACCACGGCCGCGGCGGCGCACACGACGGCGACGGCCGTGATCAGCAAGGGGGCCGAGGTGCCGTCGGGGAGGAGCGGGCCGAGCCGCAGGGCCTGCGGGAACGCGAGCAGCAGGGCCAGCAGCAGCCCGACGCGGGCGATGGACTCGGCGAGCAGATACAGCGCGAGCGCCGCCGAGGAACGGGACAGCGACACCCCGCACACCGTCATGAACCGCAGGTTCACCGCGCTCGCGCCCAGCCCGGTCGGCAGCAGATGGTTCGCCGCGCCCGCCGCGAACTGGGTGGCCAACAGCCGCCCGGCGGGCAGCCGTTCGACGAGCGCCCCCTGCCGGGTCACCGCCGCCGCGACCCAGGTCAGACAGGTCACACCGAGCGCCGCGACCAGCCAGGGCCAACGCGCGGTCGCCAGATGGGCGAAGCCCTCGACGAGGACGGAGCGGTGCCGTACGGCGACCGCCAGCACCAGGACGAGGGGGAGTAGGCAGAGGATCCGCCGCACCGGAACACGCCAGGTGAGTCGTCGTCGCACTGGTATCGCCGTCACACCGGGAGAGGCTCTCCCCGCCCGGCCAACGGCGGGTTGCGGCCACGGGGACGGGGGTTGACCGACGGGGGACCAGGCCGCGCCCGGCGTATCAGCCCCCGCTCCTTGACCTCAAGTTTGGTCGAGGTTCTAGCGTCCTCCCCATGAGTATGGAGACCACCGCCTGGACCCAGTTGCAGGGCATGATGACCGCCCAGCACCGCAGCCGCCCCCTCGCCCGCGCGACGCTACGACGCGTCGGCGCCTTCGCCCGTCCACATCGTCGCCGTATCACGTGGTTCGTCGGCATCGGTGTCGTGACCGCGCTGCTCGCCGTGGCGACGCCGGTGCTCGCGGGGAACGTCGTGGACGTGATCGTCTCGGGCGGGGACGAGACACTCGTCGTCCGCCTTGCCGTGCTCATCGCCCTGATCGCGGTCGCCGAGGCGGCGCTCGGGCTGCTGGGCCGACGCCTGTCGGCGACGCTCGGCGAGGGACTCATCCTCGATCTGCGGACCGCCGTCTTCGATCATGTGCAGCGCATGCCGGTCGCGTTCTTCACACGTACTCGTACGGGAGCGCTCGTCAGTCGACTCAACAACGACGTCATCGGCGCCCAACGGGCGTTCAGCAACACCCTGTCCGGGGTGGTCGGCAATGTGGTCACCCTGCTGCTCACCCTCGCCGTGATGCTGACCCTCTCCTGGCAGATCACCCTTCTCTCGCTCGTCCTGCTGCCCGTCTTCGTGATCCCCGCCCGCCGCGTGGGCCGCCGGATGGCCCGGCTCCAGCGCGAGGCGGCCGACCTCAACGCCGCCATGGGCACCCGGATGACCGAGCGTTTCTCCGCGCCCGGCGCCACCCTGGTCAAACTCTTCGGACGCCCGGACGACGAGTCCGCCGAATTCGCCCGACGGGCCGAGCGGGTACGGGACATCGGCGTGCGTACGGCGATGGCGCAGTCGGCGTTCATCACCGCCCTCACCCTCGTCTCGGCCCTCGCGCTCGCCCTGGTGTACGGCCTCGGCGGCTGGTTCGCGCTGCGCGGCACCCTGGACGCGGGCGCGATCGTCTCTCTGGCCCTGCTGCTCACCCGGCTGTACGCGCCGCTCACCGCGCTCGCCGGGGCGCGCGTGGAGATCATGAGCGCCCTGGTGAGCTTCGAGCGCGTCTTCGAGGTACTGGACCTGAAACCGCTGATCGAGGAGAAAGCGGACGCCCAGGAGGTCCCCGAGGGCCCGGTGGCCGTGGAGTTCGACGACGTCCGCTTCGGCTACCCGTCCGCCGACAAGGTCTCCCTCGCCTCCCTGGAGGAGGTGGCCGCCCTCGACACCCGGGGCGGCACCGAGGTCCTGCACGGCGTCTCCTTCCGCGCCGAACCCGGCCGGACCGTCGCCCTCGTGGGCTCCTCCGGCGCCGGCAAGTCGACCGTCGCCCAACTGCTGCCCCGCCTGTACGACACGGACGCGGGCACGGTCCGCGTCGGCGGCGTCGACGTCCGCGACCTCAGCGCGGCGTCGCTGCGCGCCACCCTCGGCATGGTCACCCAGGACGGCCACCTCTTCCACGACACCGTCCGCGCCAATCTGCTGCTCGCCCGCCCCGGGGCCACGGACGACGACCTCTGGGAGGTCCTCCGCCGGGCCCGCCTCGACGACCTCGTCCGCGCCCTGCCCGACGCCCTCGACACCGTCGTCGGCGAACGCGGCTACCGCCTCTCCGGCGGCGAACGCCAGCGCATGACCATCGCCCGGCTGCTCCTGGCCCGCCAACGCGTCGTCATCCTCGACGAGGCCACCGCCCACCTCGACAACACCTCGGAGGCCGCCGTCCAGGAGGCCCTGGCCGAGGCCCTGGAGGGCCGCACGGCCGTCGTCATCGCCCACCGCCTCTCGACCGTCCGCACCGCCGACCAGATCCTCGTCGTCGAGGCGGGCCGGATCGTGGAACGAGGCCGCCACGAAGAGCTGTTGGAGGCGGACGGCCGCTACGCGGAGCTGTACCGGACCCAGTTCGAGAAGGGGGAGCCCGAAGCCGCCGACGCGGCGGTGTAGGAACGTGGTCATTCCCCAGGGGAACCCAGCGATCGCGGGTACGCCGTTCGGCCCGGCTGGGATCATGAACACTGCCGTCCCGGCATCATCGTCGACTCAGCGGCGCCGTAGCCGCCACCCCGACAGATAGGGGTCGCGCGTCTTCAGTTCCAGTCCGCGCAGGGCGAGTTCCATGTTCGCGTCGCCGTATCGGCGAGCTTCATGGTGGCGAGGGACGGGGTCAGTTTCCTCGCCCGGCAGCAGGGCCGGTGAGGCCGTTTGCGGTGCGGTACGACCATCCCGCAGTTGAGGTAGACGCCGTCGCCCAGGACGGTCACGCCCTGGCAGTGTTCGGCCAGGCCGGAGGCCCGCCAGGCGTGCGCGTCCGCGGTGCTGCCCGGCACCGGGTGGGCGGCGGCGATCACAAGGCGGGTGTCGGCATCGACGACTACCTGCACGTTCGCCGAGAACCGGTAGTCGCGTGACGAGGAGCCGACGTTCCGGTCGCGGACCGGGACCAGGGTGCCGTCCACGATCCACGACCGGTCCGCCGCCTCGACAGTGCGAGAGACGGGCTTGAGCGCCGGCAGCGGACCAAGCCGCTGGATGACACGGCAGACCGTGGAGGAAGAGACGCCGAACAGTGGACCCAGCTGCCGCATCGTCAGGTTCGTGCGGTAGTACACCGCAACCATCAGCACCCGCTCGGCCAACGGCAAACGACCACGGCCGGCCCTGCAGCGTGCCATTGCCCCCCGCTCCCGCACCACCTTCAGCAGCCGCGCGAACTGGGCGATCCGCAGCCAAGGAAGATGCCCTGATCACAGCCTTGTGCAACACGCTCTACGGAAGGGCCGGGACGTACGCGGTGGCCCGGACGACGTACGCACTCGGCCGGTCTTGACGGACCCTGGACGCGTTCGGAGCACGCTTGCAGGGGCCCGGACATCACTCTCTGCTCACGCTGGTGAAGCCGTGCGCGTGATGGTCCGCCCCCCACGCGGAGCCACGCACCTGACGGCCGGCCTGGGCTAGGGCGAGCGCCGTGAGGGCCGAACAGGGCACCCCTCTCACCAGGCAGTGGTCGCCCGGCGGCTCGGTCAGACCGTACGCGGGGGCGACCAGGCCGTGCACGTGCACGCAGGTATCGGCATCACATGGGCCGAGTGCGGAACGGCTCCTGGCGACATCCTGCGGGCGGCCCTCGAGTTCGCGTCGTGAACGCAGGTTCGCAAGGGCGATGCGCCGAAAGGAAACCGCGTCGCACGGGGGACCGGCGACCCGCGACCGGCTGGAAGATCGTCGGCAGCGGCCGGCTCTCGGTCGCACCACCCGGCAGCGCTTGCCGGAGGAGCGCATTTCCCCGCGTGCCCCCGTCGCCCCGGGCCACGGTCCTCGGGCGTCCCCCACCGAACGGGTGCCACCAACCCCGGCTCTCCTTCCGTGCAACGCGGAGTGCCTGCTCCTGTCGGTCCGGTCACAGAGACCCTTCGTGCGGATTCATCGCGAGGGCTTGTTCAGCCCAGATGGTCTTGCCCTCGGTGGTCTGGCGGGTGCCCCAGGCGGCGGTGAGCTGGGCGACCAGGAGGAGACCACGGCCGCCTTCGTCGTAGGTACGGGCACGGCGCAGATGGGGGGCCGTGCCACTGGCGTCGGAGACTTCGCAGATGAGATTGCGGTCGTGGATCAAACGTAGCTGGATGGGGGGTTCGGCGTACCGGATGGCGTTGGTGACGAGTTCGCTGACGATCAGTTCGGTGACGAAGACGGCGTCGTCCAGTCCCCATGCCTCCACTTGCGTGGTGGCCTCCTTGCGGGTCTGGGCGACGGCGGCCGGGTCTGCGGGGATGTCCCAGGTGGCGACCCGGTCGGTGTCCAGGACCTTGGTGCGGGCGATGAGCAGGGCGACGTCGTCGGTCGGACGGTCGGGCAGCAGGGCGTTGAGAACCGTGTCGCACAGGGTGTCCAGGTGGGCGGCCGGCCGGGCGAGGGTCCGGCGGAGCAGGGACATCCCGATGTCGATGTCCTGTTCACGGGATTCGATCAGCCCGTCGGTGTAGAGGGCGAGGAGGCTGCCCTCGGGCAGTTCGACGTCGACCGACTCGAAGGGCAGACCGCCGAAGCCCAGCGGGAGACCGGCCGGAACGTCGAGCAGGGTCGCGGTGCCGTCGGGGCTCACGACGACCGGTTCGGGGTGTCCGGCGCGGGCGAGCGTGCAGCGCCGGGAGACCGGGTCGTACACGGCGTACAGGCAGGTGGCGCCGAGGTCCCCGGCGGTTTCCGGTTCCTGGTCCGGCCCCGCCGTGTTGCCCGCCCGGGTGGACAGGCGGATGACCAGGTCGTCGAGGTGGGTGAGGAGTTCGTCGGGGGCCAGGTCGATGTCGGCGAGGGTGAGCACGGCCGTACGCAGCCGCCCCATGAAGGCGGAGGCCTGGAGGCCGTGACCGACGACGTCACCGACGACGAGGGCGACGCGGGCGCCGGACAGCGGGATCACGTCGAACCAGTCGCCGCCGACACCGGCGTGGGCGCCGGCCGGGAGATAACGGTAGGCGACCTCCACGGCGGTCTGCTCGGGCAGCCCCTGCGGCAGCAGGGTCCGCTGGAGGGTGACGGCGGTGCCGCGTTCGCGGGTGTAGCGGCGGGCGTTGTCGATGCAGACGGCCGCTCTGGCGGCGAGTTCCTCGGTGAGTACCAGGTCGTCCTCGGTGAACGCCTCGGAGTTCTGGTGGCGGGTGAGGACGGCGACGCCGAGGGTGGCGCCACGGGCGGTCAGGGGCACGGTCATCACCGAGTGGACCCTGGCGTCGGGCGCCACGGCGTCCCGCATCGGATCGCGGGCCACCCACTCGATGATCGCCGGGTCGGTCGCGTCGTGCAGCAGCGCGCGTCCCGTGCGGAGGCTCTCGACCGGCGGGGAACCCTCCGGGTGGTGGTCCACCCCGTCCGGCGCGACGGCCGCCGCCGGGATGTCCGGGTTCGCCGACTGGTGGGCGATGCGCCGCAGCCCGACGGGCCCGCTCGGTGTCTCCGTTCCCGGGGGCGGTTCGTTCGGGCCCTCGTCGAGGGAGGCGAGCAGGTCGACGCTGACGGAGTCGGCGAACTCCGGGACGACCACGTCCGCCAGTTCCTGGGCGGTCCGCGTCACGTCGAGGGTGCTGCCGATACGGTTGCTGGCCTCGGCCAGCAGCACCATCCGCTTACGGGCCCAGTACTGCTCGGTGATGTCGTGACTGGCTATGGCCACGCTCTGGACCCGGCCCTCCCGGTCCTTCATCGAGGTGACGAAGGCCGACCAGGCGTGCTCGCGGCTCTCGCCGGGGGTGGTCAGATAGACCTCCAGATACTGCGGCTCCCCGGTCTCCAGCGCCTGTCGCAGAGACCGCTCGACCTTGTCCATCTCCGGATGGTCGATGAACTCCGACAGCCGCAGCCCGCGCAGCTCGTCCTCGGGGAGGCCGATGGCCCGTTGGGCGGCGTCGTTGGCCCGGCGCAGGCGGAGCCCGGTGTCGTACACCGTCGTCACGCAGGCGACGGCCTCCATGAAAGCCCGGCCGGCGACGGTGTCGTCGTCGTGGGTGGTGTCGTCGTCCCGGGACGCCGCATCCCGCAGGGCGGAGACCAGGAGCCATTCCGGCCGGCCGGTGTCCGGTGTCCTCTTGTGCGCCAGGGCCTTGATCTCCAGGCGGTGACCGTCGCGGTGCCGGACGGCGATCGTCCCGTTCCACCGGGGCAGCTCCGCGAGGGGCGGCAGGTCCCGTCCGGCGCTCTCCTCGGCGAGCAGACCGGCCGCCGGCCGTCCCACCACCTGCGCGGCCGAGTACCCCAGAAGGAGTTCCGCGCCCGCGTTCCAGCTGGTCACGATGCCGTGGTCGTCAATGGTGGCGTGCGCGGCACGCGTCTCGTCGGACCTGTCGGCGGGTGGCCTCCCGGCAG
This sequence comes from Streptomyces phaeolivaceus, assembly GCF_009184865.1. Classification (NCBI taxonomy): domain Bacteria; kingdom Bacillati; phylum Actinomycetota; class Actinomycetes; order Kitasatosporales; family Streptomycetaceae; genus Streptomyces; species Streptomyces phaeolivaceus. The sequence continues at coordinate 9,048,712 of NZ_CP045096.1, forward strand.
CTTGCCGGTGGCGGCGGGGCACTCCAGGACCGCTCATCAGTTCTCACCGCTCTTCCGCCACCCACGGCATTCCTCGCCTTTACTGTATGACCGGAATTTTACGCTTTGCGTGATGCGGACCGCCTGGCCGCCGTCCTTGGCCGAGGTGCGCGCGAGTCCGGCGCTCGCCACCCGGTCCACGCCCCACCTCAGGTCAGCGGCGTCCCTGGGGACGCGCACGGACCCGCCCGCGGTTTCGTGGTCCCGACCGCGAGGTTCACGGATCGCGCCCTCAGCCCGCCGCCTGGAGGTGACGGCCGCCCGAGTCCCTTCCGCGGCTGGGGCTCCGGCACCGGCAGGCACGCTGACGACACGGCGGCGGGTTGACCGGCAGCACCCCCGGGATGCCGTGTGGCGGCCCGGGGAGCGCACGGCCCGGAAGCCGACGCGACGAAGGTCCCGGCCGTCGGCGCCGCGATCTCCCGCCGCACCTCGAATCGTTCTGCCGTCACGTCCACCCCTCACATGCCGGGCAACGGAACCCAGCCCTCACGGCCGCGCCACAGGGCGGACGGACCCCGGCCGCTCCGGCGGGTGCGCGGACCCGGCCTCGACGGGACAGCACCACACCACGGGAGCCGTCGGCCTGGCGGTGGCCGAGTGAGGGAGGGGGTGGACCGGCACAGGCCAGTACCCGTACCGGTCCACCCCGAAAGCCTGCGGGCCGGGCTACGGCCGGCGGCGTGGAGCGGGAGCGGTCAGGGCGGGTGGGGGAGGAGTGCCCGCCCTGACCATGCGGGGCAGGGGGAGTTCGACCGCCGTGCGGTCGCGCCCCGCGTCCATGGGGCTCGCGGCGGTCACGCGGCGAGCTGCCGCCTCGGCGGCACGCCGCCGTTCTCGGCCGGGCCACCGCGCCGCCCGGCCGTCTCCGCGGCCTCGGCGATGCCGCGCTCCCGCCGCCCCCGCGCCTCCTGCTCCCGGACCAGCTCGGCCACCTGTTCCATCGTCTTCAGTTCGGCCCGTACCGCGTCCGCCGAGCCGCGCTCCAGTACGGCGTCGTAGTTCATGGCCAGCAGGTTCAGGGCCTCGGGGTCGGACTCGCCGACCTCGACGAGGACGACCGTCCCGCCGGGCGGGAGGTCCGACGTGACGGCGGCGACGGTGCCGGCGGCCCCGGTGGCCCCGGTGGACGGCCGGTGGTCGTGGCCGTCGCCGATCATTGCTCCGATGCCCCAGCCCACTGTCATTCCCAGAGGGCCGTCGAGGACCCCCATCAGCGAGCCGACCAGCCCGCCGACCTCCGCGTTCCACCCCGGGGCGGTCTCCAGGACCGCGGGGACGCAGACGGTGCCGTCCTCCAGGCGTTCCATCAGGACGGCCCCGCGGACCTCCGCGGCGGAGCCGAGGCGCGTCAGGTCGCCGAACGCCTGGCGGGCCGCGCCGCGGTCGGCGAAGCGGAGGGCGACTGCGTTCTCGTTCGTGGACATGGCCTGGCTCCTCGGGCTGACTACCTCACCGTCTATGAGACAGCATGCATCATAGTGCTCTATGGGTCAACTCGTCTCACAAAGTGGTTTCTTTGAGCCGGGACACCGACTCTGCTGCGCAATTCCAGGGAGCCTCCGCCGCCCGGACCGCGACCTGCGATGACGCGGTGGCCGGTGCGGCTTTCCCGGCGGGTCCCTGCTGCTCAGCCGAATTGCGCAGCAGAGTCTTCGACGACGGCAAAGACGTCCCCGGCACCTCAAGGATTGCGCCGGTGCGCCCGGGGCCTCGTGTGCCGACATGTCAGCCTGTCGTTCCCGAAGGCGTCGGACACCCGGCTGTCGCCACGTCCCGGCAGCAGAGGACGGGGTCAGGCGCTGTGGTCGGCCCACCGGTGCGGGATTCGGCGCTGTTTCAGGGGCCGGCCGCTCGGGCCGAGCGGTGTTTGATCGCGCAGGGCGGGCAGCCGGGCGCGGTCCTCAGGTTCGGCCAGGCCCTCCCCCGTGGCCGGGAGCGAATGGAAGTGCGGCCGACTTGGTTCGAGACGCCCCCGTGCCCCTCGGGCCGACCGCGTCACGGTCGGCCCGAGGGCCCGGTCAGCCGACGGTGTAGGTGTACGGGATTCCGGTGATCTCGGAGCCGTTCGCGATGCCCATCGCGGTGTCGGTGGCCACGTACAGGATTCCGTGGACGACCGTGCCGACGGGTGCCGTCGGGGCGAGGGTGAGGGTCATCGTGCCCGTCTCGCCCGCGGCGACGGAGAGGGGCTGGTAGTCCGCGCCGAGGTCCCAGAACTGGCCGGTCGACGCCTGGGCCGCGGGGTCGAAGGGCTGGGTGGTGGCGGTCACGGTCACCTTGGCGGTGCCCTGGGGCGCGGCGGTGTCGGTGAACGGGCCGGGAGCGGAGACGCCCACGGACCAGATCCCCGCGGCGAGTTGGCCGGCGGTGGCCGTGGCCACCACCGATCCGTCGGGACCGGGTGCGCCCAGGAACTCGGGCGCGCCGGTCCAGGGCAGGATCGACGCGTCCACGGGGATGTCCGCGGTGACCGTGGCCTTCAGGGCCGTGGTGTGCGTGGGGACCCACCAGGTGGGGTTGTCGCCGTTCACCGGGACCGTGCTCTTGCCATCGATCTCCGGGAGGACGACGTCGGCCGGGTCGGCCAGGCGCGGGTCGAGGAAGTAGGACCGGTTCGCCGGTCCCGGGTTGGGCACCCGCACCGCGACCCTGAGCTCGCTGCCCCGCTTGATGACGTGTGCCGCGCTGTCCGGGAGGTCCGGGGCGGTGGCGGTCACGGCGTCGAGGCGGACCGTGCCGGTGATCTGCTCGCCGATCTGCTGTCCGCTGACGGCGCCGGGTACGGAGACGATCAGCGTCCAGCGCCCCGGGGCGGGCCGGTCCACGGTCAGGCTCGCGTACTTCGTGGGGGTCGTCCCCTTGTCGCCGGTCCGGTTGACGTCGCGGGCCAGGATCTGCTGCTGGGGGCTGACCAGGTAGGCGACGAGCTCGGTTTCGGCGTTCTGCGCGGTGAGGTCGACCGTCAGGTCGCGGCGGCCCTCCGGGACGTCGAGGTAGTAGCCGTTGGTCTGGCCGACATCGCGGCCGACGCCGCCGGTGACGCCCGTGGTGAACGAGGTGCTGTGGCCGGCCGCGGGGTCGACCGGGATCAGCGTCCGGCGGGCCACCGGCAGCGACAGGTGCGTCCCGGTGTCGGAGTCGAACTGGAGGGAGAACGGCGCGTCACCCGCCGCCTTCGGAACGGGCACGGTCATGGGGAAGTCGGCCGTGCCTCCCGCCGGGACGGTCCTGGTCCGCGCGCTCACGCCGGCCGAGGTCCAGTCGTGGCCGGTGACCTGGATGTGCAGGGGGCCGCGGTAGCTGCCGGGCTCCTCGTTCTTCCACGTCAGGCCGTCCATGCCGAAGTTCCAGACCACCTTGATGGTCCAGTCGCCGGGAACCGGGTCGTGCACGTCGACGTACTGGTGGTTGCTGTGTCCGCCGCCCCCGTAGTCGTAGCCGACCTGGACCAGGCGGCCCTCGGGGTCGATGACGACCGGGGTGAGGTAGCCGGACCCGTCCGTGCCGGGCCAGGCCGTGGTCACACCCATGAGAGGGGTGCCCGCCGGGACATGGACGGTGAACGGCTTGACCGCGAGGCGGCCCTGGGGGGTGTCGTCCAGCGGATCTCCGACGGTGACGGTGCGTGCGTCGCGGAACGTCGTCGAACCGGTGGCACGGGAGGTCATGGTGACCTTCTGGGGCCGGTCCGAGGTGTTGGTCAGCGTCACGGTGTCGTGCTGTTCGGAGCCGGGTGTCCCGGTGAGGTTCAGCTGGGCGACCGAGGGGACGAGGGAGGCGCTGTCCGCGCTTCCGCCCGAGGTGTCCAGGGCCCGGGCCGCCCGGACGGCGGCGTCGGTGTTCAGCAGCCCGGCGCCCTGCTCGTCGGCGGGGGTGCCCAGGTCGGTGGCGGTGCCGGTGAGGAGCCGCTTGACCAGGGCGGGGGTAGGACGTGTCCCGTCGTGGGTGTCCTTGTACGCCTGGATGACGTCGGCCGCCGCGCCCGCCACGAAGGGGGCCGACTGACTGGTGCCGCCGAACATCTGGGTCGGCAGCGAGCAGCCCGACCAGCGCGGGCCGGGGGTGCAGGCGGCCAAGTCGTACGCGCCCGGCGCCACCAGATCGACCAGTCTGTTGCCGATCGTGGTGCCGCCGGAGGAGAGGGCGGCGATGTTGTCGCTGGTCCAGCCCTCGTACCCGTAGCCCCGGGCCATCAACCGCAGCGCGGTGGAGGCGCCGACGCCGATCACCCGCGGGTCGCTGGCGGGGGCGCCGACGGTGCCGGAGACACCGGAGTCGCCGGAGGAGACCACGACCGTGGTCCCGGCGGCGACGGCAGCCCGGTCGGCCAGCCGGATCGGGTTGGTGTCCGGGTCCGGGTAGGGGTTGGCGCCGAAGGACTGGCTGAGCACGTCGGCGTGGTGCTCGACGGCGTACTCGATGGCCTGGACGAACCCGGAGGTGTAGGCGGTCTTCTGCCCGAAGACCTTCAGACTCATCAGCTCCGCGTCCGGCGCGAAGCCGCGGATGCGGACGGTGCAGCCCTGGGGAACCTTGGTGGAGTAGGGCAGTTGGTCCGCCATGTCGTACGTCCGGCTGCCCTGCGCGGCGACGGCACTGGCGTCGCCGAAGGCCTCCTCGCCGTCGGTGGCCTCGTTCGTGCCGCCGCCGGTGAAGTCCTGGAAGTCGGTGATCACACGGCTGCCGTCGGGGCGGACGAACTCCGGGTTGTCGACGTCGATCCCGTCGGCCATGAAGGCGACCTTCACGCCCTTGCCGGTGGCCAGCTTCTGGGCGACGTCGGTCTTCGTCAGCGACAGCCCCTCCGGCTCCACGACCGGGTGCTCCGGGTCCTTGGGGCAGGCCGTGGCGGTGGTGTTCGCCGGGGAGCCCGCGGTGGCTGCCGTCCTGCGCTGCTGCGGGTGCCGTATCGGCAGGTCGGGCACGACGGCGGCCACCTGCCGGTCGGCACGTATGCGGGATATCGCCGAGGGCTTCAGCGTCGCGGCCACGGCGTTGAGCAGACTCATCCGGGCCACGTGCGTGGCGCCCTTGTCCTTGAGCAGCGACAGGACCGGTCCCTGGTCGCCGGCCACCACCTTGTCGCGCCGTGCGGCGTCCTTCCTGGCCGACAGCTCCGGGTGCTGGTCGCGCAGCAGCACGATGACACGCTGTGCGCCGCCGCCGGCGGTGCTCGCGGCGACGGTCGTCGCGGCGGTGGAGGCAGGCGTCGTGGGGGCGGCCGTCGTGGGGGCGGCGCCCAGGGCGAGAACGCTCAGCAGGAGCGTCCCGGTGAGGACAACTCGCCTTCCGGTTCCGTCTGTTCTTCTGTTGTGCATGTAAGTCTCCGCTGGGAGTGGGGGGTTGGGGCTGTCCACGGACAGTCCCGTCGATCTTGTCGCCCACAGCGGACACAAAGACTTGTCTACGGTTAAACAGTTGTCGATCTTCCGGACAAGAGGGTCTGGCGGGCCCGAGCCTCGACCAACCGGCTTCTGCGCGCAGTCGGAACGCGATGCGCCCCGGTCCTGCGGCAGTTCGGGCGCGCCCGGCATGCGCGTGGCCCGGCGGTGCCGGACCGCCGGGCCACGCGTCACCGAGGCCGCTGATCGCGGGGACGAGGACCGCCCCCGCGAAAAGTGGCGCCCACGCCGGTCACACGGTGAGCTTCCGCTTCAGCGTCGCCACGCCGTCCTTGACCTTCTGCTCGGCCTCGCCGCGCTTGCGGTCGCGCTTCTCCTTCGCCTCCTCCTTCCGGATCCGGTCGGCGGCCTCCTCCATCGCCTTCAGCTCGTCCCGGACATCGTCGGCCGCGCGGCGCTCCAGGACGGCGTCGTGACGCATCGCCAGCAGATCCAGCACCTGGGTGTCGGACTCCCTGACATCGGCCAGGATCGCCGTGCCGCCGGGCGGGACCTGCGGGGTGAAGGCACCGATCGTGCCGGTGGCCTCGGCCTCCCGCTTGTAGTCGTAACCGCCGCCGATCACCGCGCCGACGCCCCAGCCCGTCAGCACCCCGAGCGGGCCGCCGAAGATGCCGACCAGCGAGCCGACCAGCCCGCCGACCGCCGTGTTGCGCCCCGCTTCGGTCTCCAGGCCCTCGGGAATACGGACCGTGCCGTCCTCCAGTCGCTCGATCAGGACCGCGCCGCGGACGTCGGTGGTCGCGGAGGTGAGGTGCTTGAGCTCGCTGAGGGCCTGGTAGGCGGTGGCCCGGTCGGCGAAGCGCAGGGCGATGGCGTTCTCGTTCACGGACATGGTGCGTCTCCTTGGGGTTCCGGCGGGACAGGGCTCCGACGAGCCGGTCCGGCGGTGTGTGCGTCGGCGGCTTTCCCTCCCGCCCTCTGTGAGACAGTATGTATCAGAGGCCACCTGCGAGTCAACCTGTCTCATAGATTCCCCGTGACTCAACCTGTCGGCGGTACGGCACGAAGGCGGCCGGGGTGCGGGAATCCGCACCCCGGCCGCCTTCGGGAACCGCGGCGGCCGACACCTCGACCAGGACGCGCTTTCAGCGACAGGGGCGCGCGTTCGCGAAGACTTCAGCGGTCCGGACATCCCGTACATCCCGGCCATCCGGGCAGGCCAAGCCGGCCGGGCCATCCGGCCGGCCGGACCCCCGGGGCAGGCGCAGAGCCCGTTCACGCCGCGCGCGGCATCATCCGGCGGGCTTGTAGAAGGCGTAGGTGGCGGAGTAGCGGACGCTGGTCTGGTCGCCGCCGGTGCAGACGGTGGTGGGGGCGACCCCGCCGTGGGTGTCGAGACGCTGGATGTAGGAGACGTCGGCGAACACCCCGGTGCCGCGGGTCGCGGTGGACTGCAGAAGGAGCTCGGGGATGGTGCCGGGCCTGGGGGAACTGGCGACGGCGGCGGCGTTGACGGCACTGCCGTCCACCGTGGACACCCAGACGGGGCCGCGGGAGTGGAGAGCGAGGGGGCGGTGGGAGCGGTCGCCCTCGGCCCAGAGCGTGGCGGCGGGTTCCAGCAGCTTCCAGGCGCCGTCGGCGCAGGTGTAGGTCTGGACGCCCGCGGCGGAGAGGACGTCGGTGAGCCGGTTGCCGTCGGGGACCTTCAGCGGGGCGGGGACCTTCAGCGCGGCGGGGGCGTCGGAGCGGGCGGGCCCCGGCGTGGCCGCCTGGCCGATCGTCGCGCTCAGGAGCGCACCGGCGGTCACGGCGGCGAGAACGGTGGTGGTGAGGAAAAGGCGTTTGGTGAGCTTCATCGAGTATGTCTCCAGAACGATTTCTGAAACAAGTTCGCTGATGTGGACACGGTCGCCGTGCACGTCCCCGTGCCGGGACAGCACGGCGGGCAGGGCTTCCGGGACGGATTGACTGATGTGGAATCCTCAACTCCGCACTGTACCGCCGAAGTTGGCGGTGAGAACGACCACGGGGTGACCGGATGCGGATCGCTGCCCGGCCGTACCCCTCGGCGGCCACCACAGGACCTCGCCGCTGCCGGGCGGCTCGGTCGCGTCGAGGTCCCCGCCGGTGGAGGGCGGGGTGCCGGTCTCCACCGTGCCCGCGTACAGGAGCCGTCGACTCAGGGTGGTGGGCGTGCCGTTCCAGCCGGTCGGCGGACTGAGGATCGCCGAGCCGTCCGTGCCCGTCCCGGTGACCGGCCGCCGAACCGCCGGGTACGGTTCCCGACCGCGACCTCAGCGGTGTGCTGCCGGTGGGTGGGCCCGTGAACGCCCCGCGGCGGGGGCGAGGGCACCGGTGGTGAGGCCGAGAGGCTCGGTCACGGCGGCGGGGCGGGCCGTGCGACGCCGTGCGGCGGGCCGCGTCGTCACGCGTCGGGCAACCAGGGCGCGAGCGCCATGTCGACCGTCCGGACGGCCATGTCGGTGTCCAGTCGTACGCCTAGCATGAAGCGCTGGAAGAGGAGCGGGCCGATGATGTGGGAGATGAGTTCTCTCGCGTTCTCCTCGGCGCCGGGGCGGAGTTCGCCGCGGTCGACGGCGGCGGTCAGGCGGGCGACGAAGTGCTCGTCGGAACGGCCGAACATCTCGTCCCGGATACGCCGTACGCCCTCGTCCCTCGCGGCACGTTCGATGACCGCGGCTGTGACCGAAGCGGAGACGGGCTGGTTGAACCACTCGATCTGCCGCTGGAGATCGGTGATCAGTTCCTCGCGGATCGGGCCGTCGCCGAGCCCCAGCAGGGGGCGGGCGTCGGCGGCCAGGGTGTCCAGGAGCAGGGACTGCACGTCGGGCCAGTGCCGGTAGACGGTGGCCCGGCCGATTCCGGCGCGTTCGGCCACGGCGGCGTGCGTGACGCGTTCGGGTCCGCCCTCGACCAGCAGCTGTGCGGCGGCTGCCAGGGCGGCGGCGCGGCTACGGAGCGCACGGGGGTCGTCATGGGGCTTGGGCATCGGTACACCTCTTCAAGCACAGCGGTTTCCTGAGACAGGCCGACTCACCACCTGGCTCCGGAACACACCGTCTCACAGCGGGACCGGATCCGGCGGAGGCGGGGCGCCCTGGCGGAGGCGGGGCGCCCTGTGCGAACCGGCCCCTCATCGTGTGCCGGTCCCGTCGCCGGTCCGCGTCTTTCCCTCTCCCTGCGAGGCCCGGTGCCCGGACGGGAACCGGGGCGCCGGACGGTCCCGCCCTCTCCTGCGCCCGGTGTCCGGCCCGAGGGTTGTCCCACTACGGCGGACCGCACCGCCGAGGGCTCGGCACTGACCCGTGTCGTGGGGAAACACCGGCGAACGGGACACTCCCTGCCGTCACCCTGGGCAACGCACGAGCGCTCACCGTCCACCGCGAGGACCACACCGCCGGATGGCTGATGGCCCGGCTACGCCAGGTGCCCGGGACGGCCGAAGCCGTCCCGGGCACCTCGACCGCGGTGGTCCGGGTGGCCCCGGTGGCGATGGCCGGCCGCGCGGTCCTCGCGGAGCCGAGCGCTCCGCCCTTGATGGTGCCGTGCACAGGTGCGTGGTTGTCGGCCGCCTTCCAGGAGATGGCGGCCGGGGTGCCGGCCTCGGCCTCGGGTACGGTCGCGGGGTCAGGGTCGAAGGAGACGCCGTAGACGTCGAGGTCGACATCTACGGCGAGGTCGTAGGGATTGTCCAGCGGCTTCGTGGCGAAGTACACACCGCGAAGCGGGACACGGCTTCGGACACCGACGGGAGACCGCTCGGGCGCTCGCACCACTGCTCGGGCAAGGCTCCCGGCGACAGGCGTGTGTGGTGGGGGCGGACCGGCTCGGCCCGCCCCCACCGTGCGAGGCAGGGGGGTGTTACCTCGCGTCTGTGGCGGACGCGGCGACCGTACGGCCGCGTACCGTTTCGGCCCGGCGGCACCGCCCCGGCTGTCGGTTCGGTGCGCGATGCGCGGACGACGTGCCGGGTCGGGGCGGACCGTGCGGGGCAGGGGAGTTGGACCGCCGCACGGTTACCGCCCCGCGTTCGCGGAGCCCTCGGCGGTCACGCGGCGAGCAGCCGCCTCGACGCCGCACCGCCGCCCTCACGCACACCGGGCCGCCGGTCGACCCTGCGCGCGACCTCGGCCCGCCTGCGGCGGCGTCCGGCCTTCGCCACCCGCTTCCGGATCTGCTCGGCCTCCTCCTCCATCACCTTCAGTTCGGCCCGTACGGCACCCGCCGGGCGGCGTTCGAGGACGGCGTCGTAGCGCATGGCCAGCAGGTTCAGGGCGTCGGTGTCGGATTCTCCGGCCTCGGCGAGGATGACTGCCCCACCCCCGGGCGAGAGGTGCGGCGCGAAGGAACCGGCCGCGGTGACTTCGCTGACGGGCCTGGTGGTCCCGGCGGCCCGCGAGCGATCGTGGCCGCCGCCGATCATCGCCCCGACACCCCAGCCCACCAGCATCCCGAGGGGGCCGTCGAGAAGGCCCACCAGCGAGCCGACCAGCCCGTCACCCCCCGTGTTCCGCCCCGGTACCGCCCCAAGAGTCTCGGACACGCGAACCGCACCGCCCTCCAGGCGCTCGACCAGGACGGCGCCATGGACCTCGGCGGCGGAGCCGAGGTGCGTGAGTTCACCGAAGGCCTGGTAGGCGGCGGCTCGGCCGGTGAAGCGGAGGGTGATGGCGTTCTCGTTCATGGTTACGGACATGACGTGTCTCCCTGGAAGCCCACGGACTGGTGGCCGGTACGCGCTGGGGGGTGAATCCCGCCCTCATGTGAGACAGCATGTATCATAAGCAAGTGTGAGTCAACTCGTCTCACAGAGAGCTTCGCGAAGGAGGCGCTCCTGATGTCCCGGACCAGCAACGACCCCCGCGCCCGCCGCAGCAGCGCCGCCGCCCTGGCCGCCGCCACCGAACTCCTCGTGGAAGGAGGACCGGAACGTGTCACCCACGCCGCCGTCGCCGAACGCGCGGGCGTGGGCCGCGCCACCGTCTACCGGCACTGGCCCAATGCGAACATGCTGCTCCTCGACGCCCTGGCCGCCGACGCCCACCCCTTGCTCACCCTCGGCGACGGCCCCGTCCGCAGGCAACTGGTGACCCAGTTGCAACGACAGGCCGAGTGGCTCAACCAGCCGGCCTCCGCCTCGGTCATCGCCACCATCATCGAACGGGCCGAACGGGACGAAGGAGTACGGAACATCCGCCAGGAGATGTTCGGCCGCGCCGACGAACACCTCGCCGGCGCCCTCACCACCGCCGCCGCACGCGGCGAACTCCGCCCCGGCGCCGAGGAGCACGCCGGCGAACTCATCTCCCGGGTTCTCGGACCGTTGCTGTTCCAGCGGTTCATGCTCGGCACGCGCCTGAACAACGACACGGTGGTCGGCGCGGTTGACGCCGCACTCGCGCCCTGGCTGCCGGATGACGACAGTCCGGCCGGCGCCCAGCCGCCCGCGCCCACGGGAGGGGCACGGCGCTCGGCGATCCGATCGAGGCCAACGCGCTGATCGCCACGTACGGCCAGGCGCGGCCCGAGGGCAGGCCGCTGTACCTGGGCTCGCTGAAGTCGAACATCGGGCACGCCCAGGCGGACGAGGTGTGTGCCCGGATGGACGTCCACCTCGAACGATCCCTACGGCAGGTGATGTTCGCGCCCGAGGGCTGGTTGGCCCACGCCGTCGCGGCCCGGCTGGAGGCCCGCGGCCACTCCCCGCAAGCGGTCGTCCTGCTCGACACATGGTTCCCGAAGGACGACATCCCCGAGGAGCAGGTCCAGGAGCAGCTGGAGGGCATCGCCGTCAACGAGCACGCCTTCGCTCTGATGACGGAGGCTCAGGTCACTGCCCAGGGCGCGTACTCGGAGCTGTTCGACGGCTGGGAGCCGCAGGTCGTCGCCGCGCCGGTCCCGCTCATGCGGGCGGCCGAGCGGATGCCCCGGCGGGAGAACGCCGAGGGGGCCGCACCGCGAGGGTGGAGCGCGGACTGGGACTTCGAGCACGACATGCTCGACGCCCCCGGCAACCACCAGACGATGATGAACGAGCACGCTGTCACGACGGCGAGGGCCCTGAGCGACTGGCTGCGCCGACTGTGACCGGCGCCGGTGTGCGGTCCGTGGCCATGTTCCACGGTTGCGGACCGCACATCGGAACCGCGGCCCCGGGACATCATCCCGAGACGGCGGCCATGCGGTCGGTGATCTTCTGCGCGGTCCCCAGTACCTGCTGGGCGATCTCCGCCTCCGCCTCGGGGTAGACGCGAGTGGCGAGGGCGGCCACGCTCACTGCCGCGACGACGGCGCCGGCATCGTCGCGGACGGGAGCCGCGATGCCGACGACGTCGGGGTCCAGTTCGCCGCGGGTGATGGAGTAGCCCAGGCGGCGGATGCGGCCCAGGCGTCCCATCAGGGCGTCGACGTCGGTGAGGGTCGCGGCCGTGAAGCGGCGCAGTTCGACGCTCTCCAGGAGACGGCGGGTCTCGTCCTCGGGGCCCCAGGCGAGCAGGACGAGGGCGGAGGCGCCGGCGTTGATGGGCAGGGTGCTGCCGCGTTCGTAGGAGATCCGTACCGCGCGCGTGCCGCTTTCCGCGCGGTCTACGCACACCACCAGGTCTCCGGCCCGGCGGGTGAGCAGAACCGTCTCACCCGCCTCCTCGGCGAGGGCCGCCATGGCGGGCAGCGCGACCTCCGACAGGCCGTAGCTGCGCCGCGCCAGCCGGGCGACCTCCAGGACACGCAGGCCCAGCCGGAATCCGCCGCTGGGGGCCTCCTCCAGGAAGCGCCCGGCCACCAGGCTCTGCAGATAGCGGTAGGCGGTGGAGCGGGCGACGCCGAGGTGTTCCGCCACCGCGGTTCCCGAGACGATCAGCCGGGTGTCGTCGAACATGGTCAGGATGTCCAGCGCCCGGTCGGCTGTCGAGTTGCGGTCGCGGTAGGTGGGGGACTCGTTTCCTGACATGCGAGACACTGTAACCGATCGCGCGCTGCGGGGGCTGCGGCCACCCCGCTACAGCCGGTCCTTGACGACGGTGTTGCGCAGTTCGCCGATGCCTTCAATCGTCGCGACGAGTTCCTGACCCGGCCGCAGGAACACCTTCGGGTCGCGGCCGGCGCCCACCCCTCCGGGAGTCCCGGTGCGGATCGGATCGCCGGGCAGCAGCGTGATGATGGTGCTGACGTACGCGATGACGTCGGCCACGTCGAAGAGCAGGTCCGCGGTGTCGGACTTCTGCGTGGTGTGGCCGTCCACGCCGCACTCGATGGTCAGTCCGGCGGCCCCGGGCGGGAGTTCGTCGGGTGTCACCAGCACGGGCCCGACGGGGGCGGTGGCCTCGAAGGTCTTGCCGGAGAGGAACTCCCGGGTGCGGTGCTGCCAGTCGCGCACGGTGACGTCGTTGACGACCGTGCAACCGGCTACGTACTCCAGGGCCCGCTCGCGCGGCACGTGGCGGCCTCGGCGTCCGATGACCACCCCTAGGTCGGCCTCCCGGTCGAGGCCGTCACTGACCGGCGGCATGTGGATGTCGTCGTGCGCGCCGACGGGTGAGCCGTCGTACTTGGCGAAGAGGGTGGGGTGGGCGGGGGTGGGCCGGCCCATCTCCTTGATGTGGGTGGCGTAGTTGAGGCCCAGGCAGACGATCTTGTTCGGGTGCGGCACCAGAGGGGCCAGCCGGCCTTTGGCGAGCGGAATGCGCTCGCCGTCCCAGGCGGCCCGGTCCTGCCAACCGGTGCCGCCGGACAGCAGTGTGCCGACATCGGCGTGTGGCAGCAGGACGAGTTCGTCTTCTTCCCGCCGGGCGACGGTGGTGGTGTGGTGGCCGTCGTCGAGACGGACGGTGGCGAGCCTCATCGGCGTACTCCCTGGGGGTCGGGCTGAACTGCGACCGGTGGTGCGGTGTCGCCATCGGGGGCTGGTCGTGCGGGTCCTCCAGGGTGTCCGCCACCAGCCACACCTCGGGGAAACTGCGTCCCTGCACGGGGATGGCCGACAGGTCCCGCACGGTGCCGCGGCCGCCGTCACAGCCCAGGACGTAGGACACCTCCACGTCCTCGGCGGTCCCGTCCGGGCCGCCTGTCCGCAGGGATACACGCACCCGGTCGTCATCCTGGGCGAGGGCTGTCAATCGGGTGCCGAACCGGACTTCGACGGTGGGCAGTCCTCGCAGGCCTCGCGCAGCACCCGTTCGAGATCCGGCTGCGCGAAAGGGTTCCTGAAGGGGTGCCCGAAACGCTGATCGCCGGTGCCGCGGGCATACGGGAGCGGGCGTCCGCCGACGCCGAACCCGCTCCTCGTCCTCGTCGGTCACGGTCAGTCCCAGGACGCGGGTGTAGAAGTCGCGCATTCCTTCCAGCCTTCCAGGTCGTCGACCCAGAAGCCGGTGTGTCCGAGGCCGGTGATCGCCACGATAAGGTTCCTGTCTCTCTTTGCAGGACATTGACTCGGCATATCGGGACACTGGGTCTCGCTTTCTGGTGAGTCAATGAGCGATCCGCAGGTCTGACCCCTTGACTCGGTGAAGCTGTGAAGGCATTGTCCTGGCTAACGATTAACACGTCCGACTATTCAGGACGCGCAGGGCGCTTACTGCAGGAGGCATCCCTCATGACCCACTCCGATGCTGCGAGACCGGCTCCCCTCGACCGCAACACCCTGATCGCCGCATGCCTCGCCATCTGCGTGGCCCAGATCGGCATCCCCCTCGCCTCCCCGATCATCGGAGAGATCCAGCGGGACCTCGGGGCGTCGGCCGCCGCCCTGGCCTGGATACCGGCCGCGTTCATCCTTCCGACCGCGATCCTGGAGTTGAACTTCGGCGTTCTCGGCGACCTGTTCGGCCGCAGACGCCTACTGGTCGTCGGCGGCCTCCTGATCACGGCCGGGTGCCTGGTCGTCGCCTCAGCCGGTTCGCTGACCCAGCTGATCGCCGGCCAGGCCGTCGCCGGGCTCGGCGCCGCGGCGATCTTTCCCTCCTCGCTCGCGGTGATCGTCGCAGGCACCCCGGAGGCCGCGACTCGTGCGCGAGCTCTGTCCTACTGGGCGGTCAGCCTTGCGTTCGGCGCCATGATCGCCCCGCTGATCAGCGGGTTCACCGCCGAACACACCCACTGGGGCTGGGCCTTCGTACCGCTCGCCGTGTTCGGTGTGGTCACCGCGGCCGTCAGCGCCCGCTGGATCACCGACTCCCAGCAGCCGGCCGGACGCGGACTGGACTGGCCCGGGCAGATCACGGTCGCCGTCTCTCTTCTCGCCCTGCTCTACGCGGTCATCGAGGGCGCCGGCGACGGCTACTCCGAGCCCCACATCGTGCTCGCCTTCGTGGTCGCCCTCGCCGCGTTCGTGGCCTTCATCGTCGCCGAGCGAAGATCACGGGCGCCGATGCTGCGGCTGGAGCTGTTCCGCACGCCCGCCTTCGCCGCTGCCGCCGCCATCGGGCTGCTCGCCCTGTTCGGCTTCATCGGCACGGCGTACGCGCTGAGCATCAAACTGGAGTCGGTCCACCACCTCTCCCCGTTGCGGGCCGCCCTGCCCTTCGCCCTCATCCAGGCCGTGCCGCTGCTGCTCACCCCGCTCCTGCCGAAGCTGCTGCAGCGGGTGCACCCGCGGACGCTGCTGGTCGGCGGTCTGCTGTCGCTGGCAGTCGGCGAGGGCTGGATGGCTCTGCTGCCCGGCGACGCCACGGACCTCGCCTCGATGACCGGGCCGATCCTCCTGCTGGGGGCGGGCTTCATCACGATGTTCTCCGCCTTGACGGCGGTCGCGGTCGGAGCCGCCGACATCCGGCATGCCGGTATGGCCAGCGCGGTCACCAGCCTCGTCCGCGAGACCGGCCAGGCACTCGGACCGGCGGTCGTCGGTGCCGTCGCCCTGGGCACGGCGAGCGGGGTCCTCACCGACAAGCTGGCCTCCTCCGGGCTCCCCGCGCAGGCCCTGGGCGTCGCCAACGCCGTCAACGACGACGGTGGTGCGCTCGCCGCCGCCAACGCCGACCTCGGCGAGCTGTCGCGTACCGTGGTCCCGCTCGCCCGCGAAGCCCTGGAAAAGGGTCTCGACCTCGGCATATACATAAGCGCCGGTGCCAGTCTGGTCGCCGCGGTGATCGCTGTTCTCGCCCTGCGGCACACCGACTCGGCGCACGGGACACCCACCAAGGGCGCGACCCCGGCCGCCGAGCCGCTGCCCCATTCCTGACCGTCCACCGCGACGGCACCGCACGACACGTCATCCGAAGGTACACAGGACGGAACGGAACACGATGGCTCTTCTGGACAGCGGCACCTGGGAAGGCCGGATCTTCTCCGGCGAGTGGATCAGCGGCTCCGGCGAGATCTACGACGCCGTCGAGCCCGCCACGGGCAAGACGCTGGGCCGGGTCGGCTCGGCCACCCCCGCTGACGTGGACGAGGCGGTGGAACGGGCGGTGCGGGCACAGCGGGAATGGGCCGCGCGGCCGTACTCCGACCGCGCCGCCGTGCTGCGCCGCGCCGCGCGGCTCTTCGAGGACCATCAGCCGGAGATCGAGACCTGGCTGATGCGGGAGTCCGGGGCCATCCGGCCGTTCGCGGCCCTGCAGGTCACCAGTGGTGGCGCGGAGGAGTGCCACGAGGCCGCGGCTCTGGCCGGGGTGCCTTACGGCGAAGTGCTGCGCTCCGGCCAGGAGCGGCTGTCCTTCGCCCGCAGGGTTCCCGTCGGGGTGGTGGGCGTCATCGCCCCGTTCAATGTGCCGATCATCCTGGCGATGCGGGCCGTGGCCCCGGCACTGGCGTTGGGCAACGCCGTCGTTCTCAAGCCGGACCCCCGTACGGCTGTCAGTGGTGGCGTGGTCTTCGCCCGCGTCTTCGAGGAGGCGGGCCTGCCGCCCGGTCTGCTGCACGTTCTCCCGGGCGGAGCGGACGTGGGCGCTGCGGTGGTCGAGCATCCGGGGGTCCCTGTCATCGCGTTCACCGGCTCCACTCGCGCCGGCCGTGCCATCGGCGTCGCAGCGGCCCGCCACCTGAAGCGGGCCCACCTGGAACTGGGCGGCAACTCCGCTCTCGTGGTGATGGACGACGTCGACCTGGAAAGGGCGGCCTCGGTCGGAGCATGGGGGTCCTTCGTGCACGCGGGCCAGATCTGCATGGCCAGCAGCCGGCACCTGGTGCACGCCTCGGTCGCCGACGAGTACGCGGCCCTGCTCGCCCAGCACGCCGCCGCGCTGCCCGTGGGCGACCCGGTCGGCGAGAACGTCGCCGTCGGACCGCTCATCGACAGCGGACAGCGCGACAACGTGCACCGCATCGTCACGGACACCGTCGCAGCCGGAGCCGGGCTCGCCGCGGGCGGTACGTACGACGGCCTCTTCTACCGCCCCACCGTCCTCACCGGCGTACCGCTCACCGCGCCCGCCTACGCCGAGGAGATCTTCGGCCCCGTCGCACCCGTCGTTCCCTTCCAGGACATGGACGAGGCGGCCCGGCTGGCCGCGGAGTCCGAGTACGGGCTGTCCCTCGGCATCCTCACCCGGGACGTGATGAAGGGCCTGGCCCTCGCCGACCGCGTGCCCACCGGCCTCGTCCACATCAACGACCAGACCGTCAACGACGAGGCCGTCATCCCCTTCGGCGGTGTCGGCGACTCCGGCACCGGCTCCCGCCACGGCGGCACCGCCGCCAACCTCGAAGCCTTCACCGAACAGCAGTGGGTCACCGTACGCGGCGAACTCCCGCGCTACCCGTTCTGAGACACCCGCACCCGCGTCCCGGCCTGCCCTGGAGTAAGTACATGACATCGTCCTGGCCAACCGACAACAAGTTCCTGAACGGCCCTTTCGCACCGTGGACCGAGGAGAACGAGGCCTACGACCTGAGGGTGGACGGAGAGATCCCGCCCGATCTCCGGGGCGCCCTGTTCCGCATGTCCCCCAACCCCCGCTTCCAGCCCCGCAACACCGACCGCTACCACTGGTGGGAGGGCGACGGCATGGTGTGCGGCATCTACGTGCGCGACGGCAAGGCCGCGTACCGTACCCGCTGGGTGGAGACCGACTCGATGAAGGTCGAGGTCCGGGCGGGAGAAGCGGTCTACAGCGGGTTCGCCAACGGCGGCAGCCAGGGCCGGCTTCTCGAGGGGGCACCGCCGGGCAAGAACGTCGCCAACACCAACGTCGGCATCTTCGACGACCGGTTGCTGGTGTACTACGAGGGCGGACTGCCGCACGCACTGGACCCCGAGTCGCTCCGTACTCTCGGCACGTACGACTTCCAGGGCGGCGTCGACGTCCTGTGCACCGCGCACTACAAGATCGACCCGGACACCGGGGACATGCTGTTCTTCGCCGCTGTCGGGCCGACCATCACCTGGTACCGAGCCGATGTGGAAACAGGCCGGATCGTCGACTCGCACTCCTTCGACATCGGCGTACCGGTCCTGATGCACGACTTCGTGGTGAGCCGCCACTACGCCGTCTTCTTCGTCACCCCCGCCCAGTTCCGCCTCGACCTGATCGCTCAGGGACAGCCGGGGGTGATCTGGGACGAGGACTCCCTGGAACACGGCGTGCAGATCGTCCTGATGGACCGCCGTACCCACGAGGTCACCTGGCACGAAGTCGGCGGGTACTTCGCCAACACCCACTTCTTCAACGCCTACGAGCAGGACGGCGAGCTGATCATCGACGGGCATCGCATCACCAGGCTCGGCACCCCTGCCGACCGGTTGTCCGCACCCGTGGGCTCCCATGACTGGTTTCCTCCCGCTCTGCCCTGCCGCTGGCGCGTCGACCTCACGACCGGGCGGGCCACGGAGGAGATGACCAGCGGGATCGCCGGAGAGTTCCCCAAGATCAACGATGCCTGTCTCGGGCGGCAGCACCGCTACGGCTACTTCGTCACCACGCGAGGCCTGACCCCGGACACCATGTCCGACGGACTGGCCCGCCACGACTACCTCCTGGACAGCACCACCGTCGTCGACGGCCCGGACTATCTGACCAGCCCGAGCGAACCCGTCTTCGTCGCGCGCGAGAACGCCCGCAGCGAGGACGACGGCTACCTGTTGTCGTTGTGGTGGAACCGGTCCACCGACCTCAGCGAACTCCTGATCCATGACGCGGCCGACCTGCGGAGGATCCCCCTGGCGCGGGTCAAGCTCCCCAGCCGGGTCCCCTTCGGCTTCCACGGCAGCTGGGCCGACCACGTCACCCTCGACCGAGCCGTCGCGGCCACAGACGCGGGGTAACACCCCCCTGCCTCGCGAGGTGGGGGCGGGTCGGACCAGGCTCGCCCCCACCGCCCGGCTCAGCGGCGCGAGATTCACGAGAAGAGCTTCTCCTTGACTTCCACGGGTGAGGGCCGACGTGTACGTCGGCGCATGAGGACCCGGCGTGCGATCCATGCGGCTGCCCTACGGGTCGTCCAAGAACACGGCTTCGACAAGGCCACCGTCGACATGATCAGCACGGAGGCGGGTGTCTCGCCGCGTACGTTCCTGAACTACTTTCCCAACAAGGAGGCCGCCGTCCTGCTGGGGCCGCCTGACGAGGTGGCGAGTGCGCTCACCGCGGAGTTCGCCGCGACGGGTGCTACGCATCCCCAGGACGTGTTCGCGGCGGTGACCCGGGAGATCGTCAGAGATCTGGCGGAGAACCCGCCGCCACGCGAGGAGATGCTCGCGGCCTTCGAGCTGACGCGCAACCACCCCGTCCTGCTGGCCGCGCTGTCGGCACGCTTCGAGTGCTTCCAGCGATCAATCGCCGAAGTCGTCGCGCAGCGCCTCGGCCGGCAACCCGAGGACGAGATGCCGACCTTGATCGCCACCGTCGCGGTATCCGCCGTTCGCATGGGCATACAGCGATGGGTGACTGCGGACACCCCCAGCGACGCGGCCGACTCGCCGGCGCCGCACGTCGAGCACTGTGCGGAGCTGCTGGGAATCGACCTGGCGCGGGACGCGGTCACGACCTGGCCCTGACCAGTCCGGCGTCGTAGGCCATGATCACGGCTTGGACGCGGTCGCGGGCCCCGATCTTGGCGAGGACCCGTCCGACGTGCTTCTTCACCGTGGACTCGGTGAGGACGAACCGTTCGGCGATCTCCGCGTTGGTCCAACCCTGGCCGATGGCCTCCAGCACCTCGCGTTCGCGGTCGCTGAGGGTTTGCAGCCGGGGGTCCTGCGGGGCCGGTGCGCCGGCCGGTGCGAGGACCTGGTGGGCGTAGGCGTCCAGCAGCCGGCGGGTCAGCCGGGGGGCCACGACGGCGTCGCCGGTGGCGACCGCGCGGATGCCCGCGACGAGTTCCTCGGGGCGGGCGTCCTTGAGGAGGAAGCCGCTGGCTCCGGCGCGCAGGCCGTCGTAGGCGTACTCGTCGAGGTCGAAGGTGGTGACGATGAGCACGCGGGTGCGGCCGCCGGTGGCGATGATGCGGCGGGTGGCCTCGATGCCGTCCATGCCGGGCATGCGGATGTCCATGAGGACGACGTCCGGGCGGAGTTCGGCGGCCATGCGGACGGCCTCGGCGCCGTGCTCGGCCTCGCCGACGGGCTCCAGGCCGGGCGTGCCCTCCAGGAGCATACGCACGCCCATGCGCTGGAGGGGCTGGTCGTCGGCGATGAGTACGGTGGTCATGGCAGGGGGTCTCCTGGGGCCGACGGGGTGGGGGCGGAGGGTACGTCCAGCACGACGTCCACATGCCAGCCATGTCCGGTCCGTCGCGGTCCGATGTTGACGGCGCCGCCGTACATGGCGGCGCGCTGGCGGATGCCGACCAGGCCGTGTCCGGCGCCGCCCGAGTCGATGGGCGGTTCCGGCCGCGATCGTACGGGCACCCCCGGCGGTGTTCCGGTGTCGGCGACCCCGATCCGCACCTTGCCGGCATCGACCGCCACGGTGACGTCGGCCGTGGAGCCGGGACCCGCGTGCTTGAGCGTGTTGGTGAGCGCTTCCTGCACGATGCGATAGACCGTGAGCTGCACGCCGCTCCCCAGCGAGTCGAGGTCGCCGACGGTCCGATAGGTCACCGTCAGACCCGCCGCACGTACCCGAGCCAGCAAGGGATCCAGATCGCCGATCCCCGGCTGTGGGCTGAGCATGCGCACGTCGTCCCGCTCCTCGCGCAGGACGCCCAGCACCCGGCGCAGTTCACTCATGGTCTGGCGGCCGGTGTCGCCGAGGATGCGCAGGGCTTCGGCGGACTGCTCGTTCCTGTTGGCGGCGAGGGTCGCGGCGCCGTCGGACACACTGACCATGACGGAGAGATTGTGGCCGACGATGTCATGCATCTCGCGCGCGACCCGGGAGCGCTCGGCGGCGGCGGTGAGCTGGACGCGCTGGTCGCGCTCGATCTCCAGGCGCCTGGCACGGTCCTCCAGCGAGGCCAGGTACATCCGGCGGATACGCAGGGTCAGGCCGACGGCCATGGCGGCCGTCGCCGTCCCCAGCAGGAAGAAGAGGCCGCGCAGCGGATTGCCGATATCCGCCAGGACGCAGACCGCCACGGTCGTCTCGATGACGGTGACCGCGGCGGCCCAGCCCAGCACCCGCAACGAACCGTGCAGAGCCAGGGAGTACAGGGCGATCAGCGTGCTGACCCCGGCCTGCTGCCACACGCCGAACGACCACTGCACGAGGGCCACGAGAGCGATCACGAAGAACGTGACGGCCGGGGCCCGGCGACGCCACCACAGCGGCACGATGAGTGCCGCGGCGAAGAGGTGGACGACGCCGGACGGCAGCTGACCGCGGTGGACCGCTTCCCCGAAGGGTCCGTGGCTGGTGTCGGAGAGCAGGTCGGGCAGGCTGATGAGGGCGACGACCAGTACGACCGCGGTGTCGAGCAGCCACGGTTGCCTGCGGTCCAGTCGCTGCCGGTCCCGCTGGCCGCGCCACATGCGCCCCAGTACGGGGTGCGCCCAGTCGGCGTCGAACCCAGGGGGCGGCGAAGCCCCCTGGGCGGTGTCCGCGGCGGCTGCCGCGCGTTCCGCGCTCATGGACACCATTGTCCTCACGCCCTGGTCAGGCGTCGGTCTTGACGAGCCGGACGGCGGCCCCGGCGAGTGTCAGCGCCACCCAGCCGGCGAAGACCGCGAGACCCGCGCCGGGCGAGAGGGCGTCCGAGGACTCGTGCAGGGCGTAGACGGCCGCCCCCGCGTTGCTGGGGAAGTAGGGGCTGAGCGTGTCGTACCAGGAGTCCGGCAGCAGCGAGGCCAGGCCGGGAAGGATGAGCAGGACGCCGACCAGGGCCGCGATGGCTCCGGCGGAGGAGCGGATCAGCGCGCCCAGGGCCACGCCGAACACGGCCACCAGACCGAGGTACAGGCCGGCTCCGGCCAGGCTGCGCAACACCCCGTCGTCGGACAGGGCCAGCGAGATCTTCTCGTCGTCCAGTCCCGGTGCGCCCAACTGGAAGGCGGCCAGCGCGCCGACGGCGGTGAGGACCAGGGCGATGGGGCCGATCACGGCGGCCTTGGACCACAGGACGGGCAGCCGTCGCGGTACGGCGGTGAGGGTGGAGCGGATCATGCCGGTGGTGTACTCGCCCGCGGAAGCCAGCACGCCGAGGACGCCGACGGCCAGGGACGCGAAGGTCACGCCGGTCAGGGCCAGACTGACCGCGTCGCTGTCGCCGCCGGAGCCTCCCGGGCCGGGCGGTCCGCCGGTCGCGGCGGCGTCGGGACTGTAGGTGTAGGCCGCCACCGCCCCGAAGAGGACCAGCAGGAAGACGGCGACACCCAGGGTGATCCAACTGGAGCGCAGCGACCAGAACTTGGCCCACTCCGAACGCAGTACCCGCAGGCCCGTCACCTTGTACTTCGTGGTGTGGGCGGGGGAGGGGGCGAGGCTGGTGACGGTCATCAGGCGGCCTTTCGCTCGGTGTCGGCGGGAGCGCTCTGGTACTCGACGACATCGCGGGTGAGTTCCATGAACGCCGTCTCCAACGAGACGGACTGCGGGGTGAGTTCGTACAACGCCACCCCGTGCTGGGCGGCGATCGCCCCGATCTCCCGGGCGTCGCGTCCGGAGACGAGGAGTTCCTCGGCGGAGGTGGAGCTGATCGTGATGTCGGGGCCGGCCAGCAGCGAACGCAGCCTCATGGCCTCGGAGGTGGCCACCTTCACGCCTCCACCGCCGGCCTCCCGGGTGAAGTCGTCGACCGTGGTGTCCGCGAGCAGCCGACCGCGTCCGATGATCACCAGATGGTCGGCGATCAGCGCGGTCTCGCTCATCAGGTGCGAGGAGAGCATCACGGCCCGGCCCTCGTCGGCCAGGGAGCGCAGCAGGTTGCGTACCCACAACACGCCCTCGGGGTCGAGGCCGTTGACCGGTTCGTCGAGCATGACGATCGCCGGGTCGCCCAGGAGGGCCGAGGCGATGCCGAGCCGCTGGCCCATGCCGAGTGAGAAGGCACCCACCCGCTCGCCGGCCACACTGGTCAGCCCGGCCAGCTCGATGACCTCGTCCACCCGGCGGCGCGGAATGCCATGGGTGTACGCGAGCGCCATCAGGTGGTTGAACGCGCTGCGCCCCGGGTGGACGGACTTGGCCTCCAGCAGGGTGCCGATCTCGTGCAGGGGCGCGGCGTGCCCGGCGTACGACCGGCCGCCGACCGTGACCGAGCCACTGGTGGGGGAGTCCAGGCCGACGATCATGCGCATCGTGGTGGACTTGCCCGCCCCGTTGGGGCCGAGGAAGCCGGTCACCTCGCCGGGCTTGACGGTGAAGCTCAGGTGGTCGACGACCGTCTTGTCGCCGTACCGCTTCGTCAGCTCACGCGCTTCGATCATGGGAGTGGGCCCTTCCTGCCTCGAACATCGAACCCGTCCGCGGGTTGCGACGTGGTGTCTGCTTTCGAATCTACGAGCCCCGCAGGTCAGGACATTGGGACTGCGGGGGAATCTTCGGTGGCCCACTGGTACCGCGGTACCAGTCGGTGGGTCTTGATCAGGACCGACGCGACCGTCGCCGGGGTGGCTTGCGTGTGTACCCAACGCCACTGGCGACGGTCTCGCTCCGGGCGTCGGATCACGGTTGTGACGGGTGACGAGGGCATCGACCGTCGATCGGGCCGGGGTGCTCGAACAGGCCGCCTGCCCTTGGGAGGCGGGTGCGGAGTTGGGATGGACACCTCTCCTCGGTCGAGGCCTGCCGTCTGCGTCGCGGCATGCGGCGGCGGGGCGGGTCTGGCTTGACCCGCCCCGCCCTGCGGGGTCGGGGGGTGTGACCCCGCGCTCGCGGCGCCGACCAGGCGGCGATCTTCTGCTTCAGCTGCGTGACCCCGTCCTTGAACTTCCGCCCGGCCTCGGCCCTCTTGTGGTCGCGCCGCTCCTTCGCCTCCTCCCTCCTGATCCGTTCGGCGGCCTCCTTCATGGACTTGAGCTCGGTGCGTACCGTGTCGCAGGGACGGCGTTCGAGGACGGCGTCGTAGCGCATGGCCAGCAGGTCCAGGGTCTCTGGGGTGTCCTCTCGGACCTCGGCGAGGATCGCGGTGCCGCCGGGCGGCATGTGCCGGGTGACCAGGGCGACGGTGCCCGTGGCCTTCTCGGCCCGCCTGTAGTCGTAGCCGCTGCCGACCACCGCGCCGACGCCCCAGCCGAGGTCCAGGTCAAAGGCCCCCTCGGCTGCCGCAGCCCGCAGGCGGGTAAGAGCGAGGGCGCGCCGCCGGTTCTCCTTCCTGGTGCTGGTTCGGCGTACGCCTCGACGGTGACCTGCTCGCCGGGACGGCTGACGTGCCATGGGAGCCCTGGTGCCCGAAGGCGTGACGGCGACTCGTCGTCACGCCTTCGGAAGCGTCTATCCGCGCAGGGCCCCGCACTCGACCCTGGCGTAGATCTGGTCGGGGGTGCCGACGATCGCGCTCGACAGGACCTGCCCGCCCTGGTTGCGGCACTTCCGCTCGGTCGCCCCCATGTCGGCCGACGCCTCGCCGATGGTCGCGCGGACGGGGCCGTTGACGTACCGGACATCCCGGGCCTGCGCCGGTGTGGCGACGGCGACCAGTGCGGCGACGGCGACCAGTGCGGCGACGGTCGCCGCGAGCAGTGTGACCGCTGTCGCCCGGCGAGGCGTTCGCTGCTTTGTCCAGGGCCGGTTCTTCGCCGTTTCGGCAGTCGTGCTTCCTCCGTACTCAAGGCGGGTGCCAGTACCCTTGGCCACTCTGTGGGACATTCCGTCACAGAGTGGAGGTGGTGGGTCGGTGGATCTTCCGGTCTGCCTGTGAACAGAGACGCACCTCCGCCGTCCCCTTTGGCTCAACTCGCCATCCCCTGCCGGCCCTCGGCGGCGACAGGGAACCGACGGGGAGTCGCACATGTACCGCGCGAGAGTGGCGACGAGTCGCGGGCTCGGGTCCCAGTCGCTTCGGTGTCGGGATGAGGAACGGCGCCACTGTTCGACCTGCTGCCGGGAATCGGCCTGACGAGGCCCACCAGGACGACCGGCGCGAGCTGCTGTGGGGGCGGCACGTCTTGCGGGGACTTCGGCCCGCCGGGGCCATGTGTGCGGCTTCTGTGAATCTTGATGTCTCACACTTCTCCTGGGGTGCCGTGAGCTGGGAGGTTGTGACGCACACAGGCTGCTGTGCAGCCGCTGGACTCCTCACCCCCCACGAGGCGTTGACCCATGGCAAGCCCTTCGCGCACGGCAAGCGCGCGATCATTTTCTCGGCGTCGGCCGGCCCGGTATCGGCCGTCGTGTCTCCACCTGGCACCGCGAAAGCACCACGGTCGGACCCGAGCGACGAATCCGTCATCCGGAGCGTCACCGGTTCCCGGTGGCGGACGCGTCGGGCCTGCCCTGCCGACGGGTACGGCCCGGGGCGGTCGCGCGGCGGGCGTGCCACCGGGCCCGTATCCGGCGCGGCCCCTGGTCGGCTCAAGAGCCGACCGGCTCCCGGCTCGCGCGAGTCGAGGCACCGAAGCCATGGCACAGGCAGGACAGGTCACCTGACCAGTCGTCCGTGACGGGCGCCACCGTGCTGGGCGGCACGACGCGATCCACGGGTGCCGGGCCGGGGCGGCGCGCCGCTGCCCGGGCCTTGGCGGCGAGAGGCCCGGCGGGTCGCCGAGGCGCACCGACCCGGCTGTCCCCGTCCGCCGGCGAGCGACCCGCCCGCGCGACCTTCCTTGTGCGTCCTGCGCGGCGAATCCCTCGCGCATCGGTTCCTCCGTCCACCCGGTTCCTGTTCGCCGGTTCCTCCGTTCGTTCGGCATCTCCGTTCGTTCGGCTCCCCCGTTCCCATCGAAACGATGTGCCGTTCACGAGGCACGACCAGCTAGGAGTAAGCCCATGGCATCTGCCCGATATCTGGTGACGACGGCTGTGGTGGCATCTCTTGTGACGGGATGCACCACTACCGACGACGAGGCGTCCGACGGGTCGGACTACCCCTCGGGTTCCATCACCATGACCGCGGGAGCGGACCCGGGCAGCGGTTTCGACCTCACCATCCGCTCGGTGGTCGAAGCGCTGAAGAAGGAGAAAATCGTCGATGTCCCCCTTCCGGTCGAGAACCGTCCGGGGGCGAGCGGAGCCGTCTGGCTCGCGCAGATGGTCGAACGCCACAGGAAGGCGGACGACGAGATATCCGTGACGTCGCTGTCGATGATGGCCAACGAGCTCAAGGGCACGTCGAAGTACGGGTACAAGGACGTCACCATGCTGGCCCGTCTGATGACGGAGTACTACGTCGTCGTGACCGCCGCCGACTCTCCGTACAAGGACGTCGGCTCCGTGCTGTCGGCTCTGCGGAAGAAGCCGGACTCCGTCACGGTCGGCGCCGCGTCCGACGACCAGGTCCCCTTCGGCCTGCTGGTGTCGGCGGCCGGTGCCGACCCCAGGAAGGTCAAGTACGTGGAGTACCAGGGTGGCGGGGACCAGACCACCGCCCTGCTGAACGGGGACGTCGACGTCGCCATCGCCGGTGTCAGTGAGTTCTCCGCCGTCCTGAAGTCCGGCGACCTCAACGGGCTGGCCGTACTGAGCGAGAAGCGGCTGCCCGGACTGGACGTGCCCACCGCCGCCGAGCAGGGATACAACGTCACGCTGGCCAACTGGCGGGGCATCTACGGTCCTCCGGACATGCCCGCGTACGCGGTGAAGTACTGGCAGGACGCCCTGAAGCGGGCGGTGCGGAGCGACACATGGAAGCGCATTGCCAAGCGCAACCAGTGGAACACGACCTTCATGACCGGGGACACGCTCTCCGCGTTTCTGGCACAGACCCAGGCTTCGGTGCGCAAGGGCCTTCAGGAGACGGGACAGCTGTGAGCACGCCGCCCGACGAGTCCTGGTCGCGGCCGCACCGTGCGGACGTCACGGCGGGTCTGGTCGTCGCGGCGGCCGGGGTCGGGCTCTTCCTGGCGGCGCTTCGCATCGAAGCGCCGCCAGGCGGATCGAGAACCGTCGGCCCCTCCGCTTTCCCCGTCACGGTGAGTCTCCTGCTGGCGCTGTCGGGGCTGGTCCTCGCGGGCCGGGGAGTACTCGGCCGGCGCAGAACACGACGCCTGGCCGGCCAGGAACGGACGGCCGGCGGCGGCACCGGCGCCGACACCGCGGCCGGCAACATCCGGCAGTCCGGCGACTCCACCGACGAGACGGTGGAATCCGGCCAACCTCCGGTTCCCTGGCGGCGCCTGGCACTGATGATCGCCCTGTTCGCCGCCTACGTCCTGGCCTTCATCCCGCTCGGCCAGCCGATCGCGACCACGGCCTACCTGCTCGCCACCAGCACCCTGATCGAACGGGAACGGTGGCTGCGGAACGGCTGTTTCGCCGTCGTCCTCAGTGTCGCCGTCCACCTCACGTTCACCAGACTGCTCGGGGTCGAACTCCCCGCCGGACTGCTCGGGTGACGGGAGGAGAGCCATGGAATCGATCACTCATCTGCTCTCAGGGCTGGTACACGCCCTCACCCCCGGGAACGTGCTCTTCGCGTTCCTCGGCGTCCTGGTCGGCACCGTCGTCGGCGTTCTCCCCGGGGTCGGCCCCATTACGGCCATCTCCCTGCTCATCCCCCTGTCCTTCGGACTCGATCCCGCCGCCGGCCTGATCCTGCTCTGCGGGATCTACTACGGCGCGATGTACGGCGGTTCGACCACGTCCATCCTCATCAGGACGCCGGGCGAGGTGGCCTCCGCGGTGACGGCGCTGGACGGCTACGCGATGGCGAGGAAAGGCCGCGCCGGAGTCGCGCTGGCCACCGCGGCGGTGGGGTCGTACCTCGGCGGAATCGCGGCCGTCCTCGGTCTGGTCCTCGTCGCGCCGCTGCTCGTGAAAGTATCCGTCGCCTTCGGATCGGCGGAGTACACGGTGCTGATGGCCGGGGCCCTGGCCATGACGGCCTCGCTGATCACCGGCTCCCGCCTCAAGGCGGTCATCTCCGTCCTGTTCGGGATGTGTGTCGCCCTGGTCGGCACCGACAGTCAGTCGTCGGTCAGGCGCTGGACCTTCGGCGTGCTCGAACTCTCCGACGGTGTCTCGATCGCGCTGGTCGCCATGGCGCTGTTCGCCGTCCCCGAGGCACTGCGGCAGCTGTCGGTCGGCCGGACGCGACCGGACGGGCCGGTGGCCATGACCGGTCGTGCCTGGATGACGCGCGAGGACCTGCGGCTTTCCTGGCCCGCCTACGTACGCGGCACGCTCGTCGGCTTCTTCTCCGGTCTGCTGCCGGGGGTCGGGCCCACCCTGGGGACGTTCGCGTCGTACTCGCTGGAGAAGCGTGTCGCGCGCGGCGAGCGCCGACGCCTCTTCGGGCATGGCGCCATCGAAGGTGTCGCGGGGCCCGAGACCGCCAACAACGCAGGCGTCGGTGCCTCTCTGATCCCCATGATGACGTTGGCCGTTCCGGCCTCGGCGACCAGTGCGCTGCTGCTCTTCGTCTTCCAGATGTACGGCTTGCAGCCGGGGCCGCAGCTGTTCAACTCGGACCCCGATCTCGTGTGGACCATCGTGGCCAGCATGATCGTGGGCAACACGATGCTGCTGTTCCTCAACCTGCCCATGGTCCGGATCTTCGTGAAGCTCCTGACGGTGCCGCCGCCCTTGCTCTACGGTGCCGTGATCGTCTTCACCGTGCTGGGCGCGTACGCGCTCACCTTCAGCCTGTCCAGCCTGGTGCTGCTGCTCGGCATCGGACTTCTCGGCTACTGCATGCAGGAGAACGGTTTCCCGCTGACTCCCGCCATCCTGGCCGCGGTGCTGACACCGCTGCTGGAGGACAACCTCCGGCGTGCCCTGATCATCTCCAACGGCGACTGGGCCGTCTTCGTCGAGCGGCCATTGTCGCTGACGCTGCTCGTGCTGGTCGCCCTCGGCGCCGGCGTCCCCACCGCGCTCAGTGTCAGGCGCCGGCTGCGTGGGCCTCGCACGACCTGAGCCCGCTGCCGAGACCGTCCGTGCCCGATCCGACAGCGTCGTCGAACGGGCACGGACGGGAATATCCCGGGGCCAGGTGATATTCCTGGAGGGCGATCGGTGCCCGCGATTCGTCAGCCGCTATTCACGGCCGGGGGCTCGCAGGTTCCGGGCGGGGGAATAACCGCGACGGTTCCGAGCGTGTGGCCAGGACATCTCGGCAAGGCCATATGTGCGGCGTATTGCGGCCCGATTATCCCTGGGCTGCGATGTCGTTGATGAACCAGCCCCCGGAGGCGCCACCCCAGCTCTGCTGGCACTTCCGCTGCCCGCCGTCGGCGAGCTTGACCCGCGCCGCGTCGCACTCGGCCTTCGTGCTGTAGTAGGTGGCGGCCTGAGCGGAACCGGCGGTCGCGAGACCGCCGCCGATGGCCACGGCGACACCTGCGGCGATCAGTGCGAGCTTCCTGCGCATGAGATTTCTCCTTTTGTTAATTCCGAGTAATTAACGGGGAACTTTCAAGGCGACGTAAATCTTGCCCATTTCCCCGTCGCTTTTCAATTTACACGACGCTTTGCGTGTGCTGGACGTTTTTCTTGTGAAGATTGCGAAAATCCAGCGAGGATCCGGTCCTGCTCTCAGGGCTTTTCGCACCGCGCGAACCGGCTCATTCGAAATGCGCCTTTTCGTTTACGCGGAACATGTAGTCGCGCCAGTACTACAGCCGTGACTCGTGATCTCGTCTGTCGCGGGTGGTGTAGTGGCAGCGTTGTGCGCGGGTCTGGTGGGTGCGGCGCCAGCGTGACTGCTTGATCACGGTTGCCGGCGGTGGGGGTGCGGTGGCCCAGAGGAGCCGGTTGAGCAGGCGGCGGATCTCTTCGGCGGTGTAGCGGATCAGCTTTTCAACAGCCCTCGGTGTTCCCCCTTTTCGGAGGTCCTGGCCGGATCGGTCGGCGTGGGCAGGTCGGCAGTGCTGTCGGGTTCTGGGAGGTGGCGGGTGCGGGTGTCGGTGATGGTCAGGAAGGCGAGGGCGGCCATGGACAGGGTGATGTGGCGGTGCCAGGCGTCCCAGGTGCGGACTTCGTAGTGGTCCAGGCCGCAGTCGGACTTCGCGGTCTCGAAGCAGTCCTCGATACTCCAGCGCAGGCCCATCACGCGCACGATCTCGCCGATCGGGGTGCCGGCCCTGGCGTGGACGGCGAAGTAGGCGATCCGGGTGGGGTCGGTGACCGAGCGCCGCACCAGCAGGAGATGGACGTAGCCGCGGCGGGGGCCGCCCTCGGCGCCGCCGGGCCAGGTGACCTCGGCCAGTGCCCAGTCGTAGGAGCGCGGCCCCTTGGCGCCGGCTCCGCACGAGCGGCGCTCGAACAGGAGCGGGACGGCGGCGGCGAACGCATCCACGCGCAGGTTTCCGGTGCCGCGGGTGTGCACGGTCTCGTCGACCGGGACGGCCATGACGTAGGGGATGCGGCGGCGTTCGAGGGCGGCACGGAGCTTGCGGTCCTGGCCGTAGGCACTGTCGGCGGCCACCCATCCGAACGGGACCCTGGCCCGGCGGCACCGTTCGACCATGCGCCGCCCCAGTTCGGGCTTGGTGACCACGGCCTTCGCGCGGGGGCGGGGGATGCGCTGGAGCTGGCAGCGACCGGCGTCCTCGCACCATGCGGCCGGCAGGTACAGCTCGCGGTCGATCAACGCCCTGCCGGTGTCGGTGGCGTAGGCACAGAACACCGCGACCTGGCAGTTCTCGATCTGCCCGGTGATCCCGGCGTACTGCGGGGCCACCCCGGCCGACATCCGGCCCTTCTTCAAGAACGCTGTCTCGTCCAGCACCAGCACCCCGTCCGGGCGGGCCAGGAACTGCACGACGAACAACCGCAGAGCGTCGCGGAGTTGATCCGCGCACCAGGTCGAACGCGCCAGGAACCACTGCACCCGGTCCGGCGTCGCGTGCCCGACATGCTCAGCGATCTGCCAGCCGTTTTTCCGCTCGACCGGCGCGATCAACGCCTTCACATACGACATCGCCATCCGGCGCGGCTCGACCCGCCCGAAGACCCCCGCCAAAGAGGCGAAGAAGTCATCGAACCAGCCCGCCCAGACCAGCACCGCCCGTTCCGTATCCACGAACCGGACAACGCGTCACACACGGACCGGACACGGGAACGAGTCACGGCTGTAGTACCAGCTCTCCTTGATGGATGTGCCTGGTTCGCTCGGACGAAGTTCGGAACCGCCCCACATGTCGTCGAATGCGGCCTGGAACCACGGGAGTTCGTCGGTGAGCGGACGGTGGACCAGGACGACACCTCCCCCGGAGCGCCGGGCGGTCTGGCCCTGGCGCTCCGGAGGCGGCGGGAGGCCCTCGTGGGGGGTAGGGCCCCTACGCCCAGCAGCCGTTGACGGTGGCGGCCAGGCCGTCGAGGGCGTCCTTGATGTCGGACGGGCCGGCGGTGGAGTCGTTCTCGATGAAGGAGAAGACCTTCCAGCGGCCGTCCTGCGCCTTGGTCAGACCGCTCAGCGCGACGGCGCCGGTGAGCGTGCCGGTCTTGGCCTTGACCTGGCCGACCGCGCAGCTGGAGTCGGCGGTGTCGAAGCGCCCGAACTCCGGGCCCAGCGTGGCGCCGGCCTCGCCGGAGACGGGCAGCCCGTCGATGATGTACTTCAGCGTCTGCGCGTGCCGGGGGTCGGCGGCCAGGTCGACGATGTCGGCGATGGTCCTCGCCGGGATCCGGGTCGTGCGGGACAGCCCGCTGCCGTCGTACATCGCGAAGTCGTCGAGCGAGATGCCGTACCGGGTGAGGACGTCGCGGACGACGGCGGTGCCGTCCTCGAAGGTGGCGGAGCGGCCGGCGCCGAGCGCGGTGAGGCGCAGCAGGGACTCGGCGATGTCGTTGTCGCTGACCTTGAGCATCTGCTTGACGATCGTGGACAGCTTGTCGGAGGTGTGCGTGGCGACGGGCACGTCGCCCTTGCCGACGACCCCGCGCGTGACGGTCCCGTCGACCGTGACCCCGCGCTCGGCGAGCAGCTTCGCGAAGACGTCGCCCGCGTCGAGGGAGGTGTCGTCGACGTTGTGGGAGTCGACGACGAGCGCGCGTACGGGGGCGACGGAGTCGGGGTAGTAGCCGGTGTTCCAGCCGGTGGCGAGACTCGGCTCGGGGAAGAGGCTGTCGTCGATGCGGACCTTCACCGAGGTGAGCCCGGCGCTCTTCAGCCCGGCGACGGCGGTCTTGGCGAGCGCGTCGAGGTCGTCGGTGGTCAGGGTGCGGTCGCCGCCGCCGACGAGGGTGAGCGTGCCGTCGCCGTAGACGACCTTCGTGGTGAGCCGGTGGTCCGGGCCGAGCACGGTCAGCGCGGCGGTGGAGGTGGCGAGTTTGGTGTTGGAGGCGGCCATCAGCGCGGTGTCCGCGTCGTGTCCCCACACCACCTTGTCGGACTTGGCGTCGATGACGACCCCGCTGAGGGTGCTGCCGAGACGGGTGTCCTGGCTGCGGGTGTTCAGGTTGTCCGCGATCTTCTGCTCGGCGGCGTCGAGTTCGGTGACACCGGCCTTCGTCGTGGTCCCGCCGGTCGCCTTGTCGGTCGTCTTGTCGGCGGCGAACGCGGACGGGCCGGACAGGATCGCTCCGGCGACAGGTGCGGTCACCGCGAGCACGGCCGCCCGGCGCAGCGCCGGGTTCGGCGTGCGGGCCTTGCGATGACGACCACTGCTGCGGACTGCGGAGGGGAGATGCATGAGGTGCCTCGATACGTGTGTCATGTCGGGTGGGGTGACGGGGTGATGACGCCAGTGAGTTCGACTCGGCGGTTCGCCGTACGGACGGCGCCAGTTGACGCCGCTCGGCCTACTCGCGGTAGTAGGCGTCGTAGATCGAGATCACCGATGTGTTGCCCTTCTTGTCGGTGACCTCGGCCCGCAGTGAGACGGACTTCCCCCGGGCCGGGTTCTTCACGGTGACCTTGCCGTGGGTGACCGTGGCCTTCTTCCAGATGCGGCCGTGGTCGTACGACGCCCACACCACGAGGGACTTGAGGTTGCGGCCCTTGGCGGGCCCCTCGACGGTGACCGGGAAGGTGGCGGCCTTGCCGGTCACCCTGCCGTCCAGGCCGGTGGCCGGGCTGAAGCGGACCGTGGAGGCCGGGAGCCGGACGCCGTCGGCGCCGGTCTTCTTCGAGCGGAACGTCCAGGTGGCGTCGGTGCGGGTGGAGACCGCCGACAGCCGGGCGCTGCGCCTGACCGAGGTGGTCAGCCGGTAGGCGGCCTCGCCCGCCGGGACCTTGAAGGTGGTGCCGGTGACGAGCGGGGCGCGGCGGGTGGCGAGCTTCTTTCCGTCGCGGTAGAGCGTCGTCGTCGCGGAGGTGGTGTCCGAGTCGCCGGAGTGGCCCGCGCCGTCGGTGAACGGGGGCAGCACGCCCGAGATGGTGTTGCCGTCGCGGCGGACACCGCTGTCGCTGCCGGACGGCATCCGCGGGCCGAACACCGCCGTGTTGAAGCGGAACCGGTACGTGCGGCCCGCCTCGGGCGTCAGATAGTCGTCGACCGAGGAGACCACCTCGGGGACCGGGTTGCCCTCGGAGTCCTTCTTCCCGGAGTACTGGGAGAAGTCGGGCCGCCACTGGGCGCCCTCGACGGCCGACACGTGGTAGGTGCGGGTGCCGGGCAGCTTCTGCGGGACCGCGTCGGCGAAGCCGGACCGGTAGCCGAAGCCGTCGGGCACCGAGGCGGTGAGGGAGACCGCGCCGGTCTTCCCCGGCACCGAGGAGCCCATGCCGACCTTCAGGGTGGCGAACTCGCCCGCCGTGTAGTGGTGGACGTACGCGCCCTTGATCTCCTTCACCGGTGCGGCGGCCACGATGTCGTACTCGGTGTTCTTGGCGGTGGTCCACTGCCCGGACCAGTTCTGCGACAGGCTGTCGACCTTCGGGCCGATGTGCGCGAGCCGGATGTCGGCGAAGGAGCGCAGCATGATGCCGGTGCCGTTCTGCCCGCTCGGACCCCCGTAGTTCTTGTACGACACCCACGCGTTGAGCGGCCTGGCCTTGGGGTCGGGCACGGTGATGTCGGGTGACTTCGCCTTGTTCAGGTCCAGCGTGAGCGTCATGTCCCTGGTGACGGTCAGCCTGGGCGCCACCAGCCAGTCGAGGCCGCCCTCGTAGGTCGTGAGGTTCCTGGAGCTGGCCGACTCCAGCATGTACGTGCCCGGCGCCACCCGGAGGGTGGTGGTGTCGTCGGTGTGCTCGGGAGTGAGGGTCGCACTCTGTTCCGGGCTGTCGACCGACAGCAGGTAGGCGACGTGCGCGGAGGTTTGCCCGGGGCGGTCGACGTACCTGAGCGTGAGGTCGTAGTGCTCGGTCTCGCGGATGACGCCCAGCGGTGTGGTGACGCTCTGGCCGTCGCCCGTGGCCGTGACCCGCGCCGACCAGCCGCCGTCGAGCTTGCCGCCCGGCCGGGTGTTCACGGTGACGTCGACCGACGCGCTGCCGCCGGCCGGCACGGTGACCTTGCCCGCGCCGAGGGTGAGGAAGGCCGCCGGGGCCGCCTTGCCCTTGGGGTCGCGGGCGGCTCCGGAGAGGCTCAGCGTGATGTCCTTCGTCCCGCTGTTGCGGTAGGTCAGGCGCCGGGTGACCGGGGTGTCGTCGGTGTGCGGCCACTGCTGGAGGGGGAGGTCCAGCGAGGCCGGCTCGGCGACCACCGTCCCCGTGACGGCCCGGCCGACGCGGATCCGGCCCGCGCCGCCCTGGAACGCCGTGTACGAGCCGCCCTGCGCGGAGGAGACGAGCGCGGTCTTCAGCTCGGCGGACGTCCAGTCGGGGTGCTGCTGCTTGAGCAGGGCGGCGGCGCCCGCGACCTGCGGGGTCGCCATCGACGTCCCCGAGAGCGTCACATAGCCGGCGGGCTTCTCGCCGACATCCCTGGCGACCTCACTGCCCCTGGCCGAAGCCGCGGTGATCTGTACGCCGGGTGCGGTGACGTCCGGCTTGAGCCTGCCGTCGACGGTCGGGCCCCGGCTGGAGAAGTAGGCCAGCTTTCCCTTGCCGTCGACCGCGCCGACGGTGAGCGCGTCGGCCGCGCTGCCCGGGGAGTCGACGGTCGAGTCGCCGGCCTCGCCCTCGTTGCCGGCGGCGATGGCGAAGAGGATGCCCTTCTCCTCGGACAGCTTGTTCACCATGGCTTCCAGCGGGTCCACCCCGGGAGTGTCCTCGCCGCCCAGGCTGAGGTTGACGATGTCGGCGCCCTGCGCGGCGGCCCACTCCATCCCCGCGACGATCGAGGAGTCGTCGCCGCCCTCGTCGCCCAGCACCTTCGCGTTGAGCAGCTTCGCGCCCGGCGCGACTCCCTGGTACTTCCCGTTGGATCCGGCGCCCGTGCCGGCCACGATCGACGCGACATGCGTGCCGTGTCCGACGCGGTCGGCGGTGTCCTTGGAACCGGTGAAGTCCCTGGCCGCGATCACCTGGTTCTTCAGGTCCGGGTGGGTCGTGTCGATGCCGGTGTCGAGCACGGCGACCTTCACGCCCTTGCCGTCCAGGCCCTTCGCATGCGCGGCCGGGGCGCCGATCCCCGACACGGACGTGTCGAGGGCCGCCTTGCGGATGCCGTCCAGCCAGACGTGGGAGACACCGGGGGCGAGGGTGTCGCCCCGGGTGACCGCGCCACCGTTGGTGACGGCGTCCCACAGCTCCGGCGTGTCCTGCCGGGGCGTGCGGACGGCGTCCGCGTTGAGGGTCCGGAAGGCCGAACGCAGCGTTCCGGTGTCCCGGACGTCGGCCTTGGCCGTCCTCGCCGTGCCCTGGTAGCCGACGATGACCTTCAGGCCGTTCTGTCGGCTCCCGCGGCCGGCCACCTCGCTCAGCTCGGTGACGTCGAACAGCCGCTGGTCCAGTTTGCCGTTCGCCACCAGCCGGGCCGCGTCCATCGGCACGACCAGGGTGTGACCGCCGACGGTCCGCACCTGCACGGGCACGCGTTCGCGCCCCTTGGCCCGCTCCACGCCGACGACCTGGTTCCGAGTGTCGAGGATCACACGGTCGCCGGTGATGAGGGGGATACGGCGGGAGCCGCCGCCGGCCGGGTTCCCGGCGGTGCCTTCGGCGGCCTTCCGGGCGGTCGGTACGGCGGCGGATCCGGTGGTAGTACCGGCCGGCGCCGCCTGGGCCGCGGCGGTCGGGCCCGCGACGGTCAGACCGGTGCTGAGCGCCACCGTCGCCGCCGTGGCCGCGACAGCGGCGTATCTCACGCGCTGGTGCAAGGCTCCCCCTCTTGGAGCATGTCGATCGATCTGCTGGGATGTGCTGGGCGGCGGAGATCCGCAGGGTCCTCCGGGTCTTCCGGGCCCACTGGGATCCGCCGACGACACCGAGGCTGGCAAGCGGAACGTTGATGCACAGCCCCCTCCACCAGGTGAAACAACTCGGAACCCGTCGTACTGGTCGGCCTCAACCCGGGTGAGCCGTCCACAGGAAGAGGTTGACCCGTGGCACGTCCCGAGAGACCGCTCGACCCGGAGTCCGGGCCCGTGCAGCGGCTCGCGCACGGCCTCCGTGAACTGCGCCGTGCCGCGGGCAGCCCGTCGTACCAGGTCATGGCCAGGACCGCCGGCTGCTCCGCGACAACGCTGTCCCGGGCCGCGGGTGGCGCGCGGCTGCCGTCGTTCGACGTCCTGCGCGGCTACGTACGGGCCTGCGGCGGCATCGAGGAGCTCGCGGAGTGGGAGACACGCTGGAAGGAGGCCGAGGCGGCCACCACAACCGCGGTACCGGCGGCTGCCGAGGAGGCCACGAGCGCGCCGTACCGGGGGCTCGCCCGCTTCGAACCCGCCGACCGGCATCTGTTCTTCGGGCGCGACCGGGCGGTGGGGGAGTTGAGCGGGCTGGTCCGCGACCACCGGCTGGCGGTGCTGTTCGGGGCGTCGGGGAGCGGGAAGTCGTCGCTGCTGCGGGCCGGGCTGATTCCCGTACTGCAGGAGAGGGCCGGGCGTCACAACAGCGGCGGTGGGCCGCCGGTGGCGCTGCGGATCCTCGCGCCGGGGGCGCGGCCCGCCGCCACCCACGGTCATCTGCTGGCGCCCGCCGAGGGCGAGCCGGAGAGCTGGGTGGTGGTCGACCAGTTCGAAGAGGTGTTCACACTCTGCCAGGACCAGGCCGAACGAGCCCGGTTCATCGACCTGCTGCTGGCGGCGCGGGACCCGGACAGCCGGCTGCGGGTACTGATCGCAGTCCGTGCGGACTTCTACCCCCGCTGCCTGGAACACCGTGGCCTCGCCGACGCGCTGCGCGGCGCCGCGCTCGCCCTCGGCCCGATGACGGCCGACGAACTGCGCGAAGCCGTCGTCAAGCCGGCCGCGACCGCCGGTCTGCTGGTGGAGCGGGAGCTGACCGCTCACCTCGTCGACAAGATCCTCGACGAACCGGGCGCGCTGCCGATGCTCTCCCACGCCCTGCTGGAGACCTGGCGGCGCCGTCGCAGCCGGATGCTGAGTCTGGCCGCGTACGAGGCGGCCGGCGGGGTCCGCGGTGCGATCGCGGCGACAGCCGAGGAGGTCTACGGCGGCCTCGACCCCGACGAGCAGGCCGCCGCGCGTCGGCTGCTGCTGCGGATGGTGGAGCCCGGGGGAGAGCCCGCCGGTCCCCATGGCCGGGAGTCCGGCGGAACCACCGCCGACACCCGGCGCCCGCTGAGCGCCACCGAGCTCGCCGAGTGGGCCGACCCCGAGGTGCCCGGCGTCGTCGAGCGGCTGGCCGGGGCACGGCTGCTCACCGTCGACGAGGACGGCGTCCAGCTCGCCCACGAGGCGCTGATCAGCTGCTGGCCGAGGCTGGCCGGGTGGCTGGCGGAGGACCGGGAGCGACTACGCCATCACCGGCGGCTGGCGGAGGCGGCCCGCGCCTGGCTGGAGGCCGACCGGGACCCCGGCGCCCTCTGGCGCGGCACCCGGCTCGACCTCGCCCGCGAGGAGTTCACGCACGACGACACGCTCACCGCGGCCGAGCGGGGCTTCCTCACCGCCGCCCTGGAGGCCCGCGACGCGGAACACCGTACGGCCGTCCGGGCCGCGCGCCGCTCCCGGCTGCTGCTCACCACGTTGTCCGCCGTTGTCGCGGTGGCCATGGCCGTCGGCCTGGTCGCGGTGACACAGGCCCGCGCGGGCGAGCGGCAGCGCACGGAGGCCGCCGCCCGCCGGGCCTCCGCGGTCGCCGACTCCCTGCGGACGACCGAACCGCGCACCGCGATGGGGCTGAGCGCCGCCGCCTGGCGGCTTGCCGAGCTGCCCGAGTCGCGCCGCGCCCTGCTCGGCGCCCTCGCCCAGCCCGAACTGGACACCTTCACCGCCCCCGAGCCGGGCGCCAGGTCCGCGCACTACCTCGTCGACGCGGGCCGGTCCCTGCTCGGTGTGGAGGGCCGGAACTGGCGCACCTGGGACGTGGCCACGCACCGCCGCACCGCCTCCGGAACCCTGCCGGCCGACGCCGAGGTGTTCGCCACCGGCCCCGACGCCCGCACGCTCGCGCTCACCGTGGACGACGGCATCCGGCTGTGGGACACCGCACGGGACCGCTGGGTGGGCGAGCCCCGGCCGCGGCCGAGCGGCACCACGTATCTCGCCCTCGGCGGCAGCGGACGCGGCTATGTGGTGGGCGACGTCCGGGCCGACGGCGCCGACGGGGTCGACGGGCAGGTGCAGCTGCGTTCCGTCGCCGACGGTCGGCTGCTGTTCGCCACGCAGGTGCCCGGCGGCGCCCAGGTCGTCCCGAGCCCCGACGACCGGTACATGGCCGTCTGCCCCGCCGGGAAGGCGCCACGGCTCTGGGACACCCGGGACGGCCGGGAGATCAGCGGGGCCTGGCAGCAGGCGGACGGACTGTGCGGCGACGGCGTACGGCTGCTGTTCGGCGGCGGGGCCCGCGGTACCGCCCAGCGGTTCGCCGCCGTCGACGCGAACGGTGTGAGCGTCTGGGACACCGGGACCCGGCGCGAGGTCGCCACCCTCTCCGACCCGGAGGTGACCTCCGCCGTGTTCAGCGCGGACGGGGCGTTCCTGGCGACGGTCAACGGCACCGGGATCACGGTCTGGCGGGCGGCGTCCCCCGACGCGCCGGTGTTCCACCAGCCCCTCGACGAACAGCAGGACTACGGCACCCTCGCCTGGGATCCGGACCACAGCACGCTGCGCTACCTGGACGTCGACACCGTCCACTCCTACGACACCACGACCGCCACCACGGCGGCGTGGCGCGAGGAGGCCCTGGCCGACGCGCTGCTCGCCCCTGACGGCGGCACGGTGGCCACCGCACGGCTCACCGGCGGCGGCTACCGCTTCGAGCTGCGGGGGACCGCCGAGGACACCGGTGCCGGTGCCGGGGACGGCACGCGCCGCGGCTCCGGCACCCAGGCCCTGCCCGCCGTGCCGCTGCCCGGCCCGGCCGACCCCGAACGGCCCGTCGTGGCGGGGGAGACGGCGCCGTTGATGGCGTTCAGCCCGGACGGCGAGATGTTCGCGTACGGGGTCTCGGCCCTCGCGCAGGACCCCGCCGAACAGCGGATCACCGTCTGGGACGTGGCCCGCGGCCGGGTCCTGGCCACCCTGGGGACGGCCCCGGCGCGGCAGTCCGCCGACAGCGTGCTCTCGATCGCGCTCGGCCCCGGCGGCCACACCCTGTACACGGCCCGCCAGAACGCCGAGGGCGGTGTGGTGAACGAGGTGTGGGACGTGACCCGGGGCCGC
This sequence comes from Streptomyces phaeolivaceus, assembly GCF_009184865.1. Taxonomy (NCBI): domain Bacteria; kingdom Bacillati; phylum Actinomycetota; class Actinomycetes; order Kitasatosporales; family Streptomycetaceae; genus Streptomyces; species Streptomyces phaeolivaceus. The sequence goes on from NZ_CP045096.1 coordinate 9,088,157, forward strand.
CGGACGGGCACGGTGGCGAAGCCGGCGGGCTCCCTGCTCGCGGTCCGCCCCGACGGCCGGCTGCTCGCCGGCGACAGCCGTGCCGTCCGCGTCCCCTCCGGCCGGCCCACGGAACTGGGCCCGGCCCCGGACGACGGGATCACCGCGCTCGCCTTCACCGCCGACGGCACCCGCCTCGCCGCGGGCGACCGCACCCGCCGCGTCACCCTCTGGGACGGCGACCTCGGCGACCACGCGGACATCCTGCGCGACGTCTTCCCCGACTCCCCGGCCGACAGCCCGGAGGAGATCGGCGCCGTCGCCCTGAGCCCCGACGGCCGCACCCTCGCCGTCGGCGGCGACGAGGGCACGCTGCAACTCTGGGACACGGACGCCCGCCAGCCCCTGGGCGGGCCCCTGCCCACCCCCGGCGAGGCGATCACCTCCCTCGCCTTCACCCCCGACGGCCACACCCTGTACGCGAGCGGCACCCACGTCCCTGTCCAGCCCTACGACCTCGACCCGGCACACGCGCTGCGACGCGTCTGCGCCCGCGCGGGGGACCGGGGCCTGACCCGGACCACCTGGCGGACGTACCTGCCGGACGCCACGTACCGGAAGGTGTGCGACGACCACTAGCCCCTCACCAAGTCAGACGCCCTGTCGGAGCTGATCCCGTGGACGCGCCCTGGAAGAGGCTGCCCAGCGCGGTCGTCCCGCGTGTGGTCGATGTCGAGCCGCTCTCCGGCGGCTGACCGTAGGGGCCCTCGTCGCATCCGGTCTCGCCTTGTCCCGAGGGTGCGGGTCGGTGGCGCCGCCGTGCGGTGCGTTCGGTCATCTGAACGGTGGCCTTCGACCGCGGGGCGGGAGGGGGCGTCAGGAGTGCGGCAGCCGGGGGGCGAGTGCCGTGTCGACGGCGTTCGCCACCATGTCGCTGTCCAGGTGCACACTGAGCACGAACCGTTGGAAGAGCAGAGGCCCGACCGGCCTGGGCGAGGAGCTCCCGGGCATGTTGGACGACTCCGGGCCGGAGTTCCCCGCGTGCGACCGCCGCCGCGAGCGCGTCACCGAAGTGTGCGTCGGCGCGGTCGAACGTCTCCTCGCGGATGCGGCGTAGCGTGGGACGGTCGGCAGCGACTTTGTCTACGGGCAGAGCGGTGACACGGTCTACGCCAGCGTGAGTTGCCACATCCCGGACTGAGTTCCACGGGCGCAGCCATGGCCGGCCGAACAGTGTCTGTCGGACAGCTTCACCGGCCATGGCTGCGCGTGCAGCCTGCGGACGAGCTCCTCGGGCACGTCCAGTCGTCGGCAGGGCAGGGGCCGAGCGCTTGCGAGAGGGCCTCCCGGGTCGCCTCTTCCTGGACAGCCAATCTTCGAGACAGATTGACTCACACGCTCACTCTAATACATGCTGTCTCATAGATCGGGCGGGCAGCCACCCGAGCTGGTCGGGACTGCCACGTTCCTCGACGATCCAAGGAGAGAGCCCATGACTGCGCGTATGCAGGAAAACGTCGTTGTCCTCCGCTTCGCCGACCGGGACGCCGCCTACCACGCCCTCGCCGGCCTCAGCTTGCTCGACTCTGCCGCGGTCAAGGTTCGGGGCGCCGTCCTGATGGAGCGCATGGAGGACGGCACGATCCGTGTTCCCGTGGCCATGGAAACCGGCGTGCGGGGCGACGCGGTCAACGGTGGGCTGACCGGTGCGCTCCTCGGCGTCCTCGGCGGCCCTCTGGGGATGTCGCTGGGGTGGGGTATCGGCGCGATCATCGCCTCGGGTCATGACTGCACGCGGAGCGGGGCTACGGCCATTCTCGCCGAGGTCGGGGAGGTCGACACCGATGCCCTGGACCTGCTGGCCATGGGCCACGACGCGATTCTTGAGCGCTCCCCGGCCGGTGTCGTACGAACCGAGCTGAAGACCATGAAGGAGGCGGCCGACCGGATCAGGAAGGGCACGGCGGGAAGCGACCTCGGCAGCGCGTGTGCCGTGGTCGGACAGTCGGCCGAGGGCTCTCTCCCGTGACGCGACAGCAGAGGCTTGCCGCGTGAGGGATCCGAAGGTCCCGGACGCCGCCTGGTGATCGGACGGGATTCTTCGACTGCTATTGCCCAAGACCGGAAAATGCGGCGGCGCGGCTGCCTCCCCGCCGGGGAGTGCCGATGCGTGGCGCGGTCTGCTCTGGGCGGAGGTACCTGACACACCCCCACCCCCCACCGGGTGTGCTCCCTCCTCCGCGGGATCTGTCCCGTGTGCGCGGAGTCGTGCGCGCGTACGGCAGGCGGATTCGACGGCGGGAGGGTCTGCAATAGCCCTCTTTCGCGGGCGGTCTGAAAAGCCCGTTCGCCCCAACTGGAGATCCGGCACCGTGATTCAGCCCCCCACCCTCGGAATCATCGGCTGCGGAAGGGCCGGCAGCGCGCTTGCCCGGCTCGCTGTCGCCGCCGACCTGAACGTCGTGGTCAGTAATTCGCGTGACCCTGGGTCGCTCGCCGCCCTCGTGGCGGAACTTGGCGCACATGCCCGTGCCGCAACGTCGTGCCAGGCCGCCCGTTTCGGCGACATGGTCGCCCTTGCTGTTCCTCTGAACGCCTACGATCGGCTCCCCGCTCCGGAACTGCGGGGAAAAACCGTTGTCGACCTCATGAACTACTACCCGGAGCGACACGGCAGGATCGCCGAACTGGACTCGGGAGAAGAAGCGACGTCCAGTCGTCTCGTCCAGAACCATCTGGTCGACTCCCGCGTGGTGAGAGTGTTCAGCGACATCGACTTCCGTCTCCTGCAGCCCGATCCGAGACGGGGCCCCGCGGACCGGAGCACTCTGCCGATCGCCGGCGATGATGCGGAGGCCAAGGCCGAGGTGACCCGGTTGCTCGGCCTCCTCGGCTACCACGCGTTGGACGTCGGGACCTTTGAGAGCAGCCGAGCCCTCGCAGCCCTGGCGATCGCCACCGAACAGGCCAGGGCTGTGACCCGGGTGATGGCCGAGAGGCTGGATGTCATTGCCCCGGGCGCTCCCGGATACGTGAACTGGCCCGCCGCTTCCTGGTCCGCCTCCACAAGGATCTGCCTGGCACCTCAAGAGCAGCGGATCATGGCGCTGGCGGCCGCAGGCCGGTCGGTGACGGAGATGGCCCGGGAGATGTACCTGTCGGAGAAGACGGTCAGGAACTATCTGAGCCGCATCTACAGAAAGCTTGGGGTGCGAACCCGAACCGAGGCGGTTCTCCGATGGCTTGGGCGCACCGATTCCCCTACGGCCGTCGCACCCGCACGAATGTGTGGGTGAGCGGACCGTCTGACAGGTGGAACGTGACCGGGGCATGCGGATCAGTCGAGGCCGCGTCCGCTCCTGGTCAGGGTGCGGGCGAGCCGGTCCAGATAGGCGCGGTGGGCGCCGAGGATGTCCCGCTGGCGGTCGGAATGATCGAGCGCAGCCGGGCCACGCCCTGCGCGCGGTCCTGGTACTCGATCGGTTCCGTGGTGAAGCCGCTGGAGATGTGGGTTGGCCCGTTCTTCAGGTGCGCGACGACGAGCCCCCCGCCAGGGCCGAAGTGGAAGCCCTGCTGAAGGTCCAGCCCGTCGCCGTGCACCATCCAGCGCAGGCTCATCCCGCCCACGTAGCGGGGCTGGTAGCGCTCGCCGAACACGTGCCGACGGACGGTCGAGCGGATGCCGTCGGCGCCGACGACCAGGCCGTAGTGCGCTTCGCCGCCGTCGGTGAAGGTCACTTCCACACCGGAGGGACCGTTGACCAGCGCGGTGACCGTGAGCCCGAGGGGCAGCAGGTTGACACCCTCGCGGCGCGCGGCATCCGCCGGCACGCCTGCCAGCTCCGGCCGGTAGAGCACCATACCGGCTGGCCGCAGACCCGACGAAGGGCCCTGGGAGGTCTGTGGACGCGGGCGCGCCCGGCGCGGGGAGGGTGTCGGGCGCGCCCGTGGGCGGGCGGCGTCAGGTGTGCCGCGGGGCAGGTCGGCTGATGAGGATGCCGCCGTGTCTGCGGGGCACGCCCGCCATGCGGAGTGGGCAGCGCGTTCCTGGGCTGCCGAGCATCGCCCGGCGTGAGCGCGCGGCAGGCCGACGACTCGGTCCGGCGCGGCGACGAAGCAGCGGAGGCGGGACGGAGGGGCGCGCGTCGATCGGCCTCGCGGTCCTGTCGGCAGACGTGACGAGGCAGTGGGACTGCGCTACGGGCTGGTGGGGATGCCTGGACCCGGTTGGGCGTCGCTCCCCGCCGCGAGCACGTGCGAACGGCGACCGCCACGGCAGCGGCGCGGCGCGCTGACAGCCCACGCAGGTTGGCGTCGCCCGGCCGTCCATGACGGAAGGAGGTGAACGGTCGGCTGTTCTGAGTCGTCGAGAGCAACCAGAACGCTCACGGACCTCCGCGGCCGCGCCGGCCGAGGAGGTCCGTGAGTCGCGGAGAGAGGGCTCCGGGCGTACGCGGCCGGGGACCTCTCAACGCCTGCAGTCGTATGTGCTGCCGCTGCTGACCAGTTGGGAACCGCCGTCGGCGAAGCACTGCCCTTCCAGAACCGTCCGCACTCCAGAGCGGTCGCGCCACACATAGGCGCCGTCCCCCCGTCCGGCGAACGCGGAACCGGCCCCCGCGATCTGGAGGCCCACCAGGACGGCTGCCGCGGCGGGTACGGCCCAACGGGCGCGACGGCTGCGCTTCGACACGATTTCAGGCATGGTCTGTCTCTCTCTTTGGTTCATCCGTACCGCACTTGCCGATTCTCGGAGCGGTGCAATTGACTTCCCCGCTGCGTCTGGACCGGCAGCGCGGAAACTCCGACTGGGGCCCTTGCGCTCTGCACAGGCGTACCAGCTGTCGCCTGACTCGATTTTCGCAGTGACTGTCGGGTGGCGCGTAGAGGCAAATGTCCTCAGTTCCGGTGCGGAGGTGCCATCTTCGACGCGCCGACCCAAATGAATGCAGGACCATCACGGAATCTCCTCGCAATTGTTCACCGGGCGCTGTTGGCCTGCAGAATCATCGAGATGTGACTGCCGTAACTCGTAGCAGACGAGCGTCACTTGAACGGTGCTCGGCATTCACTCGGCGGCACTTCCCGAAACGGAGCGGTCATGTCGGGCCTGCTCTCGGCCCACGGTCGTGCCCTCGTTCCTTTCTCGACAGCAAGGATTTCCATGCCCACCATCACCCCCCACAACGGCCCGATACCGGGCGTGAGACGAGTGGCCCGCGCGACCGCGGCCGTCGCGCTGACCGCCGCGCTCTGCGCGTTCGGCGCGCCGTCCTCCGCGTTCGCCACCGACGGTTCGTCCCACGACGCCCCGGCTGAAGGCACCCCCAAGTCATCGGCGGACAAGCTCGGTTCTGCCGACGCCGCGCTGCTCGCCGAGGCGAAGGCCACCGGCGAGAAGTACGTCACGATGATGATCGCCACCGCACCCGGTCGGACCGAGCAGGTCGCCAAGAAGTTGGACGCCGTCAAGGGTGGTTCCGTCGGCCGCGCTTACGACAGGCTCGGCTACGTACGGGCCACCGTGCCCACCTCCGGGGCGGACGCGGCCATCACGGCCGCCGCGAAGCTCTCCTCCGTGCACGCCGTCGATATGCGGCACGAGATGCGCGTCGACGACCCGCGGCAGGGCGTCGGCGCCGCCGGGCGCGATGGGGCGCAAGCGAGTTCGGACACCTATCCGGGGCCAGCGAAGGACACTCCGGCCGTCAACCCGTACAACCCGTCCTTCGAGACGGGCGCCGTCGCCTTCGTGAGGGACCACCCGAAGGCGGACGGCCGCGGCATCACCGTCGGTGTCCTGGACACCGGTGTCGACGTCGACCACCCCGCGCTGCGGAAGACCACGACCGGCGAACGCAAGATCGTCGACTGGGTGACCGCCACCGACCCGGTCATCGACGGCGACGCCACCTGGCGCTCCATGAGGACCGAAGTGTCAGGACCGGACTTCACGTATGACGGAAAGAGCTGGAAGGCACCGGCGGGCTCGTACCGCGTCAACGTCTTCCGCGAGTCCGCGACGGAGGTCGGCAAGGTCGAGGACGGCCTCCCTGACGGCGACGTGAACCGCGACGGTGACACCACGGACGACTGGGGCGTGCTGTACGACTCGGCGGCCGGCACGGTCACCGTCGATGTCGACGACGACGGCGACTTCACCGACGACACGCCGATGAAGCCGTACAAGGACGGCTTCCAGGTGGGGTACCTCGGCACGGACGACCCCGGGACCGGGATCGCCGAGCGCCAGCCGTTCGTCGTGGAGATCCGCGAGGACGTCCCGTTGGACCCGCTGGGCGGCTCCGACGTCGGCAAGAAGGCGGACTTCGTCAACATCGGCGTCGTCTCGGAGTCCCATGGCACCCACGTCGCCGGAATCGTCGCGGGGAACGGGCTGTTCGGCGGCGAGATGGACGGCGCGGCCCCCGGTGCGAAGATCGTGTCGTCCCGCGCCTGCGCGTTCGGGCCCACCAGCTGCACCAACATCGCCCTCACCGAGGGCATGATCGACCTCGTGGTCAACCGCGGCGTCGACATCGTCAACATGTCCATCGGTGGGCTGCCGGCGCTGAACGACGGCAACGACGCCACCTCCGAGCTGTACACGCGGCTCATCGACACCTACGGTGTCCAGCTCGTCATCTCGGCCGGCAACTCCGGCCCCGGCGCGAACACCATCGAGAATCCGGGCCTGGCCGACAAGGTGATCTCCGTCGGCGCGGGAGTCTCCAGGGAGACCTGGGCCGCCAACTACGGCTCCGAGGTGGCCGACGAGTACGGGCTGTTCACCTTCTCCTCGCGCGGTCCGCGCGAGGACGGAGGGTTCACGCCGACACTGGTCGCACCCGGCTCGGCGGTCTCCACCATCCCGTCCTGGATGCCCGGCAGCCAGTTCTACGAGGAGTACGCGGGCTGGAACCTGCCCGCCGGCTACGCCATGTACCAGGGCACGTCGATGGCCTCCCCCCAGGCCGCGGGTGCGAGCGCGCTGCTGCTGTCCGCCGCGAAGCAGCAGGGCGCCGACCTCAGCCCGGTGCAGCTGCGCACCGCACTCACCTCCACCGCCGTCCACATCAAGGGAGTTCAGGCATACGAGGAAGGCGCGGGCCGTATCGACATCCCCGCCGCGTGGAAGGCGGTCGAGAAGGGCGCGAGTGCCCACGACTACACCGTCCGGGCGCCGGTGGACACCGTCCTGGACCAGCAGCTGGAGATGCCGGGCTTCGGTACGGGCGTCTACGACCGCGAGGGCGGGCTGAAGGCCGGCCAGAAGAAGACGTACGACGTCACCGTCACCCGCACCTCCGGCCCCGACGGCCCCGTCCGCCACGAACTGCGGCTGGAGAACAACCAGGCCGACACCTTCGCGATCCTCGGCTCCCCGACGGCCGAACTGCCGCTGAACGAGCCGGTGACCGTCCAGATCCAGGCCGCGCCCGCCTCCGCGGGCATCAAGAGCGCCCGCCTCGAAGTCGACGACCCGGCCACCGAGGGCGTCGACCGGCAGATCCTGACGACCGTCGTGGTCTCCACCCCGGCCGAGTACACCTACTCCGTCCCGGGCTCGGTACAGCGCAACAGCGCGAACAGCTACTTCGTGACCGTCCCGGAAGGCGCCAGGACACTGGAGGTCAGGCTCGGCGGCCTGAAGGACGGCAGCTGGACGACCGCCGACGCACTCCAGCCGTCCGGGCTCCCCGCCGATGACGACGACCCCACGACGTCGGACGTCGCCACGTACCCGAACCCGCAGGCCGGAGTCTGGGAAATCGTGGTCGAGTCGTACTACGCCACGGAGCCGCTCGACAATCCGTACACCCTCGACGTCGCCGTCTACGGCGCGTCCTTCGACCCGGACCCCGTGACCGTGCCGGAGGCCGAGGCGGGCACCCCGGCCGCCGTCTCCTGGACCGCGACGAACGGATACGCGGCCGTGGACGGGACGCTCAAGGGAGGCACACTCGGTTCCTCGAAGACCGCCCGCCCGACCATTGCCGACGGTGCGACACAGACCACCACGGTCGAGGTCCCCGAGGGCGCCACATCGCTGGACGTGGCCATCGGCTCGCCCGCGGACAACGCCGCCGACCTGGATCTCATGGTGTACGACGCCAAGGGGGACCTGGTCGGCTCGGACGCGGACGCCGATGCCGAGGAATCCGTCTCCGTCGCCGACCCGGCCGCCGGTACGTACACGATCGAGGTGCTGGCCTACGACGTGCCGTCCGGTTCGACCGCCTTCGACTACCGCGATGTCTTCTTCTCGACCGCGCTCGGCTCGGTCACGCCGGACGGCTCGGGGTCGGTGAGGCTCGGCACGGGCGCCGCGACGACCGTGTCCGCACACGTCACAGCCACGGCGACCGTACCGGAGGGCCGCGACCTGTTCGGCGAGGTACACCTCGTGAACGACCGCGGGACGGCCGTGGGCGAGGGCACCGTGACCATCGGAAAGGTCACGCAGTAACCGCAGGCCCGGGCCACCGCCATCTGCCCATGCGGTGGTGGCCCGGGCAGGACCTGATCCCGGTGGCCCACGTGACGGCGGGCCGACAGCCGTGTCTCCGGCCGGACTCGGGTGCGCCGCGACTCCGGGTCTCAACGGTCCGCGAGCCCGAGGCGCCGCTCGCGGGTCGAGGCAAGCCGAACGGCCCGCCGGAAGTCCGGCGGGCCGTAGTCGGAGCAGGGGATCCTCGTGAATCGGGCCGTGAGGCAGTGATGTCACATGTGGACCGCGGGAGCGGCCTCGGAGTCCTGCTGCGGTGCGCCGCGCCGGTAGAGGACCAGGCTGATGACCAGGCCGACGACGAAGAGGGCGGCGGACCACCAGTAGGCGGTGGCGTAGGCCTCGTCGAGGCCGGCCTGGACCTGGACGGCCGGGTCCCTGGGGTCCTTGCCGACGAGGTAGTCGGTGGCGGCGCCGGTGGCGAGGGTGTTGAGCAGGGCCGTACCGATCGAGCCGCCGACCTGCTGCATGGTGTTGACGGTGGCGGAGGCGACGCCGGCGTCTGCCGGTCACCGTCGGAGAAGCCCAGGTCCTGCTGGGCCGAGGGGAGTGCGATGTTCACGATGGTGCCGTCCAGCACCACCATGAGCTGGGCCAGGCCGACGTCGCCTGGTCGCCCAATCCTTGGCCGAGTCGCGAGCCGAGTCCGATGCTCGCCACCCGGTCCACTCATGGCCTCAGGTCAGCAGCATCCCCAGGGCTGTGCATGGTGAACCTCGCCTTGGCTGTCTGATGAGCGACCTGTGCTGGTCATCCCGCTCAGCTCAGCGTCAGGTGCACGAGATCGATCTCCTGGCCCCGGGCTCGTGCGAAGCACCGGCTGAGCCCGGTCACCATGAACCCGCATTTCTCCAGTACACGGATGGATCCGGCATTGTCAGCAGCGGCGTCGGCGTGCAGCGGCCGAGTCCTCTCCAACTTGATCAGCTGAGCAAGTGCCTGGCTGGCAATCCCTTGCCCCCAGTGGGGTCGCCCGACGACATAGGTGACTTCACGCTCGGAGCGCGGGCCGAATATCGCGCCATGCCCCACGACCAGGCCGTTAGTACTGCAACCGCATCTGGCGTGACGGATGGTCGGCGGTCTCGTTGGTATGACTGTGTGCTGATGCGCTGACGGTTGAGCAGGTCGAGTCGTGGTCCGAGGGGGTGGCCGGGCTCCATGCCCGGTTCGCCCACCGTTTCGGCAGGTCGGAGCCCCGCGAGCGGGCGCTGGACTACCTGAACGGACTCGTCGCGCCGCTGGAGAAGAAGAACGGGTGGACGCTGTCCGAGCAGGTCGGGCAGCTCCGCCCGGACGGCGTCCAGCGCCTGCTCAACCACTCCGACTGGGACGAGAACGCGGTCCGCGACGATGTGCGCGACTTCGTCGTGGAGACCATCGGAGCCAAGAACGCGGTCCTGATCTGCGACGACACCGGTTTCCTGAAGAAGGGCACCAAGTCCGCCGGAGTCCAGCGGCAGTACACAGGTACCGCCGGCCGCACGGAGAACTGCCAGATCGGGACCTTCCTGGCCTACGCCTCCGCCAGGGGGCGGGCATTGATCGACCGTGAGCTCTACATCCCCGTTTCCTGGACGGATGACCGTGAGCGCTGCCGCGCAGCCGGGATCGACGACGAGATCCCCTTCGCGACCAAGAATGAGCACTGCAAGTGGATGCTGCAACGTGCCGTCGACGCAGGCATCCCGTTCGCGTGGGTCACCGCTGACGAGGCATACGGGCAGGTCAAGCACCTGCGGGTATGGCTGGAGGAACGCAGGATCGCGCACGTACTGGCCACCAAGGTCAACGACACCGTGACCACGGCGGACGGCGGCGACGCCAGGGTGGACCAGTTGGTCGCCGCCCTGCCCAGGCAAGCGTGGAAGCGGGTTTCCGGGGGCCAGGGCGCGCACGGCGAACGGATCTACGACTGGGCCCGCGTCGCCATCCGCCCGTACTGGGAGAACGGCTTCGGGCACTGGGTTCTGGCCCGCCGCAGCATCAGCGACCCCACCGAGATCGCCTACTACGTCTGCTACGGATCGGTGGCCTCCCGGCTGAAAGACCTGGTCAAGGTAGCCGCCGCGAGGTGGGCGGTGGAGGAGTGCTTCCAGACCGCCAAGGGCGAGTGCGGCCTGGACCACTACCAGGTGAGGCTCTACCGGGCCTGGTACCGCCACATCACCCTGGCCATGGCCGCCCTCGCCTACCTGACCGCCGTCCGCGCCGCAGAAGCCGCAAAAGGGGCGGAGCGGACGACGAGCAAGACCTCATACCCCTCAGCGTCCCGGAGATCCGCCGACTGATCGGCCACATCATCGTCACGCCCCGCCACCACAGCAACGACCATCATCTGCACTGGTCACGCTTCCGACGACGCAGCCAGGCCCGTGCCCGCCGCTCCCACTACAAACGCCGAGGCCACAACCCGCAGATGCGGTTGCAGTATTAGCCAGGACAGTTCGCAAGATCACTGCTGGATCGGACCGGACCTTCGCCCAGTGCTGGTCGAAGTGGCCCCGGTCGTAGTGATATTTCCTGGTCACAGCCGCCATCTGCTGCAGTTCCGGATCGGTCAACTGCTCCCAGAAGACCAGCAGGTCGCTGTCCTGAAGTTCGCGCAGGTATATTTTCATGGGCTCGGTGTCAGCCTCCGCGAGATCGTTGTCGAAGTGATCGGCTCAGCCTAGGGCCAGCTCACACCTACGGAACAACCTTTATGGAGGCCAGCTGTGATCGTCAGTCAGCAGCCTGCTCGGCCCTGGCCTGGGTCTGAGCGAGGCGGTAGGAGTCCGTGCCGGTCTCGATGATGTTCCCGCCGAAGGTGAGACGGTCGACGATGGCCGCGCAGAGCCGGGGGTCGGTAACGTTCTTGTCCCCCCTCCGAACCTTCGTTGGAGGCGATGGCGACGCTGTTCTTTTCCACCCTTTCGGTTAGTACCTGGAACAGTAACTCTGCGCCGTGTTTGTCGAGTTCCATGTAGCCCAGCTCGTCGATCGCGAGGAGATCGGCGCGTCCGTAGCGGGCGGTCGTCTTGGTCAGCTGCTTCTCGTCGGCGGCCTTGACCAGCTCGTTGACCAGCTTGGTTGCCAGGACGTACTTCACCCGGTAGCCGACCGTAGCGGCTTCGGTGCCCAGCGCGATCAGCAGGTGGGATTTTCCTGTTCCGGAGTCTCCTATGAGGCAGAGCGGGAGTCCCTTTTTCACCAATTCGCAGGACGCGAGGGTGTGGATCACGGCCGGGTCGATGTTCAGGTCGGCGTCGAAATCGAATTGCCGCAGGGACTTTTCCCGGGGGAATGAGGCGGCCTTGATCCGGCGCTCGGAGCGTCGGCGGGCCCCGTCGTCGCACTCGGCCAGCAGCAGTTCCGCGAGGAACCCGCGGTAGGTCATCTGGCCTTTGGCCGCGTCGGTGGCGATGTCGGCGAACTGGCTCCGGATCGTGGGCAGTCGCAGGGCCCTGCAGGATGCTTCGATGGCCGCGTGTCGGCGTACACCCGTATCTACTCGGGGCGGTACAGCCGAAGGTGCTCAGCCTCGTCAGCCGTGACGGGGATGCTCGGCGTAATCGGGAGGCGATGCGGGCGGTCCTGGAGGTACGCACAGTTGACGGTCTCGACCTCTGGCCTGTCGCTGAGGTCGAGCCGTTCAGCTTCCTGCCTCTCAGCGGGGAGCTGTCATCCGCTGAGGTGGGGACGGTGGTGATGCGCATCGCCGACCACAACAACGTCGACTCCGATGGCGAGCAGGCGCCACAGCCAGCCAACGCACTCGGCTCTTTCTCGCACGGACTGCTCAGACTTGAGGACGATATCGTCGCTCCCGGCGGTCTGGGAGTCATCGATACCTCCACCAGCGTCACCTTCCTGCCCGGCTGCTGTGACGGGCTGGAGAGCCGGCGCGACTGGCATCGGTTCGTCGACGACGGCAATCTGCTCGGGTTCGGCCACGATCCCGTGTCACCCGTTGCGGAGCGCTTCGGAGACATCGTCAGGCACCGACTGGACATCCGAGCACGTGCCTGACTACCGCACTCCCGTCACAGCTGCTCTCGCCTGTGTTCTCGACCTGCCCGATCCGGCCGTGAGACCGGAGCCATAGGGCGATCGGCTCGGCTCTTCCAGCAGCCAAGGTGGGGCCGGGCAAAGCCATCGTGCGTGACGTAGTGACCACGTTCGCCCGTACCTGCCCGGGTACTTCGATGTGCACGCCGACACGGAACGCGGTCCACCGTTCGGTCTCCACCCGGGCCCGGTCGAAGCCAAGCACCTGGGCGACAGCCGAGTTGAGGTTGTCGCAGCGGACCCTGCCGGTGGGCACACCTGCGAGCACGCTGAAAGCGTGGACGTGCCCTTCGAAAAAGGCCTCCTGGCCGCCGGAGGCGGAGACCCGGTGCACCGCCTTGCCGGAGTACGACAGGCGGAAGGAGAACAGGCTGCACTTGACCTGCTGGCCGGCCAGACGGATGGTCACGTCCCCGAAGCCGACCTCCGCTTCGGCGCCCGGACGGTGGGACTGCGGCACGAATGCCTTCGCGATGCCCCGGCCCGCAGCGATCCGGATCTCGTCACGACGTTCCGCGACGTAGGCGCGGACGAGCCCGTATGCAAGGTCGACAGCGCCGTACTCGGCGACCAGCCGGTCGAAGACCCGCTTGGCCGTGTGCTGTTGCTTCCGCGGAGCGGTGGGGTCCGCCCGCAGCATCTGATCGACCAGCCCCTTGTAGGGGTCCAGGCGCGTCTTGCGCACCGTCCGGAAACCCACCCCGTACTTGTGATGCAGAGCACGGTTCGACAGCCCGGCCCGAGAATCACGGCGGAGCGCCGCGTGCAGATCGACCTTGGACATCGGCGGCATACACGCCCCCTCATCACCTGGAGCACTTCGATGCTCCCACCGCAAGCACCCCGCTGGTGGTGAAACTCAGCGATACCGATCCCAGACGAGACCGGGTGCTGTCGCCGCTGACCGACAGGCGGTGCCACCACTCACCCGCACAGCCAGTCGAGCGATGCGTGAACAAGTGGAAGCAGTTCCGAGCCGTGGCCAAGCGGTATGACAAGCGCGCCTACATCTTCAACGGCACCCTCACCGTCACAGCGATCGTCATCCTGCTCCGCGACACCGTCCAAGAGCCATCAGAAACGGCCTAGTACTGCAACGGTTCTTGTTCTGAGTGCTGGGCAGTTTTCAGGGGCTGTGTCCGCGTTGTTCGTAGTGGCTGGTGCGGGGACATCACTGTGACGCCGCTCGCCCGGTACCCGTCGGTGATCGGCTGGCTCCCATGGCCGGTCGGGTCGCGGTGATGCGGGAGATGGCTTCGAGGGTCAAGTCATACGGGTGCGGTTCGGTGGCCAGGGCGCGGTGGAGCGTCAAGCCCTCGATGAGAGCGTCGAGTTGGCGGGCTGTGTCCGGGTCGAAGTGCTTCTCAAGATGGACTCGGCTGCGGCGCATCCACTCGTGGGTGAGGTGCCGGTAGATCGGCTGGCGAGCGGCGAGTGTGTACAGCTCCTGGGTGAGAACGAGGTCGCGTCGGCTGCCTTCGGACAGCGCGTGCACGAGGTCCGCCACGGCCACTCGGGCCTGGTCGCGGTCGGCCGCGGCGGCGAGGTGGGCGTCGAAGACCGCGACGATGTGATCGGCGAAGCGACTGAAGGCATCCTGGAGCAGCTGGTCGATACCACTGAAGTGGTAGGTCATCGATCCGAGGGGTACGCCGGCCCGTGCGGCGATCTTCCGGTGCGAGACCTGCGCGATGCCCTCTTCGGCGATGAGGTCGAGCGTCGCGGCGATGATGCGTTCACGTCGCTTCGGGTCCGTGTGTCCGGTTGCCATGGTGTCAGGATCACAGGTTCCGGACGGGTCGCGCGGGGTTGCCCACGGCGACGACATCGGCCGGTACGTCCCGGGTGACGACGGCACCGGCGCCGATGACGGAGTTGTCTCCGATGGTCACGCCTGGCAGGACGACGGCCCCGCCCCCCAGCCAGACGTTGTTGCCGATGGTGATCGGTTTGGCGGCTTCGAGTTTGTCGCGGCGAGGTTGCGGAGCCACGGGATGGGTGGGGGTGAGCAGTTGGACGCCGGGCCCGATCTGGCAGTCGTCGCCGATGGTGATCGCGGCGACGTCCAGCGCGGTCAGGTTGTAGTTGACGAAGGTGCGGGCACCGATCGTGATGTTGCTGCCGTAGTCGACGAACAGCGGTGGCCGCACGTGGGTCCCGTCTCCCACGGAACCGAGGAGTTCGGAGAGGATGGCCTGGGCGGCAGCGGGGTCCTCGATGTAGGCAGCCTGGTAGCGGGCCGCCAGCATCCCGGCCCGCCGCAGCTTACGGGCGATCTCGGGGTCGTCGGCGATGTAGAGGTCGCCCGCCAACATGCGTTCCAGATTCGTGCGCGGGTCCAGCGCGAAGTATTCCTCCGACATGTACGCAACATACAGCCCAAGCGTACGAACGTACATCCCGGGCTGTCGCGGGCCCCGGCGAACGAGGTCGGCCGGCCTGGGGACTCATGCGCGCCGGGTCTGCAGAACTCCCGCGAGCAGCATCACGAGCAGTCCCGCGAGCGGTATCACCAACAGCCCGGTCCGAAGGCCGGCCGCATCGGCGACGAGCCCGACGACCGGTGGGGAGAACAGGAAGCCCAGGCGCATGAGCCAGGAAATGATCGTGAGCCCCGATCCCGGCTTGAGACCGGGGAGTTCGTCGGCTGCCTGAAGTGTGGCAGGCACCAGGGTCGCCACTCCGAATCCGGCCGCGGCGAAACCGAGGACCGTCCCGGGGACGGTAGGCACGGCGAGGGCCAGGCCCATGCCTGCCGCGGCGACGAAGCCGCCGACACGGGCCACGGAGCGCTGGCCGAACCGGTCGACGAGCCGGTCGCCGATGAGGCGGCCGACGAACTGAGCACCGACCAGGGCGATGTAGCCCCAGGCCGCCTGCGCCGCCGTCGTACGCAGGGAGTCGGCGAGATAGACGGCGGCCCAGGAACTGCCGGCCTCCTCGACGAGTGTGCCGGCCACGGCGATGAGGACGAGCGCGGCCAGCACGAGACGGGGGTGCGTGCCCGTCGCGGCTCGCCGTGTCCGCTGTGGTGGGCGGGCTTCGGCGTCAGGGTCCGCGGCCGGCTCGGTTTCGGGACCGGGCAGGCAGAACCGCAGGGCGACACAGGCCACGGTTGCGCACAGCGTCGCCGAGATCAGCAGGTGCTGTCCCCGGGAGAGTCCGAGCGCGATCGCGCCGGCCCCCATGGATCCACCGACTACGGCTCCGATGGACCAGACGGCGTGGAAGGAGTTGATGATCGAGCGTCCGTAGCGGCGCTGTACACGCAGGCCTTGGGCGTTCTGCGCGACATCGGTGATCGCGTCCGTCGCTCCGGCCAGGAGCAACGCTCCCGCGAACACCATCACCGAGTCCGCCATGCCGGCGGCGAGTATTCCCATGCCCGTCAGCGTGGTACCGATGACCGCCACTCGTGCCGAGCCCATCCTGCGGATGAGGATCGAGGCTGCCATCCCGGCCGCGATGGCGCCTGCCGGGAAGGCCACCACTGCCAGTCCGTAGGCCGCGTTGCCGATGCCGAGATCCTCCTTGATCTGCGGATACCTCGGCAGAAGATTGGCGAGCAGGGCCCCGTTGGTGAAGAACAGCACGGCAACGGCCACACGGGCCTGCCGTGCGGCCTGGGCAGGTCCGCGCAGGGTGTCAACAGTCATGCGGGGACCTTACAAGCAGAGCGTACGAACGTACACTCTGCCTCTGTCCGGAGCCCGGGGGAGGAGGGGGAGTGCCCGGTGCCCTGCCGTTTCTTCGGCAGGGCGTCGACGAGGTCGGCTACCGGCTGCCGGCTACCGGCTGCCGCGCCTGGCCGAGGCCGTCCGGTGCGGCGAGGCGCGCTTCACGGTCGGGCGCCGAGGGACGAGCCGTGGTGCGACGTCGGCCTCGGTGAGAGCCACCAGGGCGGCGTGGTCGGGGGAGAGGGAACAGGCCGGGTCGGTGCGGGTGGCATCCCCCGTCAGGGCGTGGGCCTGGCACCGGCAGCCGCCGAAGTCCTCGGTGCGGCGCTCGCAGGAACGGCAGGGAGAGGGCATCCAGTCGGTACCGCGGTAGGCGTTGAAGGCCGGTGACTCCTCCCAGATCCAGCGCAGCGACCGGTCGGCGACGTTCGGCGGGTCCAGGCCGGGCAGCGACGCCGCGGCCGGGCAGGGCAGGGCCGTGCCGTCGGGCGTGACGGTGAGCGATACGGCACCCCAGCCGCCCATGCACGGCTTGGGCGTGCCGGAGAAGTAGTCGGGCACCACCCAGGTGATGTCCAGGGTGCCGTCCAGACGCTTCCGTTCGCGCTCCACCACCTCGCCGGCCGCCCGGAGTTGTTCCCGGCTCGGCATGAGCGCGGCCCGGTTGAGCAGGCCCCAGCCGTAGAACTGGGTGTTGGCGAGTTCGACGCGGTCCGCCCGCCAGTCGACGGCCAGGGCGATCAGGTCGGCCACGGCGTCGAGGTTGTGGCGGTGCAGGACCACGTTGACGCCGAGCGGGAGGCACCGCTCCTTCACGAGCCGGGCCGCCGCCAGCTTGGCGTCGAAGGACCGACGGCCGGCGATCTCGTCGGAGCGGCCGGGATCGGCGTGCTGGACGGACAACTGCACACTGTGCAGACCGGCGTCGACCAAGGAGTCGATCCGTTCCGCGGACAGACCGTCGCCGCTGGTCACCAGCTGGGTGTACAGCCCGGCGTCCACCGCGGACCGGGTGATCTCCTCCAGGTCCCGGCGCAACAGGGGTTCGCCGCCGGAGAGATGGGTGTGCAGTACGCCGAGCTCCGCTGCCTGCCGGAAGACGTCGGCCCACTGTGACGTGCCCAGTTCCTGTGAACGTCGGGTCAGTTCCAGTGGGTTGGAGCAGTATCCGCACCGGAGCGGGCAGGCGTGGGTCAGTTCGGAGAGCAGGGCCCAGGGCGGAGCGGGAACGGTCATCGCAGACAGCCTTCCGTGCGCAGCCGGTGCAGGAACGAAGTGACCTCATGGCGTACGCGGGACTCGCCGCCGGCGCCGGCGCCAATGTCGGTGTCGGCGCCGGCCGAGAGGCGTGCGGCGATCTCGTCGACGGTCCGGCTGCCGTCGCACAGTTCGAGGACGGCCCGCCCGGAGCCGTGCAGGACGACGACCCGTTCGGGGAGCAGCAGGACATCGGCCCCCCGCACCCGGTCGTGGCGCAGCACCGCCGCCGGGAGGACACGGGGCCGCCAGAGCTGTGGCTCGCCCATCACGGTGTCTCCCGCCGCTCCGCCCCCTGCACGCTGTCGAGCAGGCTCCACAGCACGTCGCACTTGAACGAGAGGGCCGCGAGCGCGCGGTCCTGCTGGTCGCGACTCACCGCCCACTCCTTCACCCAGGCCAGTGCCTCGCTTCCGTCGCGGCGTCCCTGGGGGACACGGCCGCGGAAGTAGGACAGACCGGCGGAATCGATCCAGGGGTAGTGCAGCGGAAACGTCTCCAGACGGGTCAGCATGATCGATGGTGCGCACAGTTCGGTCAGGGACGAGGCAACGGCTTCGAGTCTGTCGTTGTTGCGGCAGAAGTTGACATAGCCGTCGACGGCCAGCCGGACACCGGGCAGCAGATGCCGGTGAGTCAGCAGTTCATGTCGGGCGAGACCCACCGCCTCGCCCAACCGGAGCCACTTCTCCAGTCCTCCGTCCTGGTCGGTGAGCCCGTCGTGGTCCTGGATGCGCCGGAGCCAGGAGCGACGCTGGGCGGGCAGGTGGAGCTTGGCCAGGATGTGGGCGTCCTTGATGGGGATGTTGCACTGGTAGTAGAAGCGGTTCGCCACCCAGAGCCGTAGTTCGGCGGGGCTCAGTTCGCCTTGGTGCATACGCCGGTTGAAGGGGTGGCGGTCGTGGTAGCGGGCCGTGGCCAGCTCGCGCAGCCGGGCCTCCAGTTGCTCCTCGTCCCACGCGCCGAGGCCCGGGCTGCCCGGGTCGGCCCCGCCCGGCTCCGGCCGTGTGGCGAGGGCGGTCTCGAAGCCGGTCGTGGTCACAGGGACACCACCATCCTGTCCTCGGCCACGCGCAGGCCCAGGCCGGCGAGCCGTTCGTGTGCGGGGTCGCCGGGGTCGACCAGCGGGTTCGTGTTGTTGAGATGGGTGTAGTAGACCCGCGCGCCGACCCGGCTCAGGCGTCCGGCGGTGCCTTCGGGACCCTCGATGGGCAGATGCCCCATCCCCGAGGCGGTGCGTCGGGAGATGCCGAGGCGGCGCGGCTCGTCCTCGTCGAGGAAGGTGCCGTCGAGCAGCACGCAGTCGGTTCCGGCGATCTCGTCGCCGAGGGCGTCGCTCCAGGCGGCGAGGGCCGGCGCGTACAGCGCGCTCCTGCCCGTCTCCGGGTCGTGCACGTTGAGTGCCGTGCTCCAGGCGGGGTGGGCCGGTTCGTCCGCCGCGTAGCGCGGTCGTTTGTCCGACAGGGGCAGGGCGCTCACCCGCAGTCCCGCGATCTCGGCCGGTTCGCCGACGCCGGTCAGTGGGAGTTCGTGCCAGGTGAGGGTGGTGTAGGGGGAGAGGATGTCGGTGAGCGGCAGCCGTGCGGTCAGGGCCTTGTGCACGGGTTCCGTGCACCAGACATCGATCCGCGCGGCCTCGCGCAGCCGCAGCAGCCCGAGGGTGTGGTCCAGTTCCGCGTCGGTGAGGACGACCCGGATCACGGGGGTGCGTTCCTGTCCGGCCCCGGGCCGCAGCGAGGGGTGGCCTTCCAGCTGTTCGGCGACGTCCGGTGTGGCGTTGGCGAGGAACCAGGCGCCCGGGTCGGCCGCGTGCACGGCCAGGCCGTCATGGAGCCGGCGGCGGGAGGGGTGCCGGCGTGCCCCGGCGCAGCCGGGGCACGCACAGTTCCACTGGGGTAGGCCGCCACCGGCTGCTGTCCCGAGAACGCGCAGCAGCACGGCCGGCGCCTACTTCTCGCGCAGCGAGTAGGCGGTGACCTCCAGGGCGGTGTCGACCACCGTGAAGTCGGGGGTCTGCCAGTCGGCGGACGGCTGCCCGGACGGCTGGGGCTGGTGGTGGAGCTGGGGCTGCGGTTCGTTGTGCATGACGACCTGCCTTTCGAGTGGGTGACGTAGGTGTGGCGGTTGAGATGGATGTGGTGGGTGTGGAACGGATCGCGGGTCCCGGGACCCGCGATGCCCGGTGGCCGCCGCCCGCCGACGGCGGCCACACGTCATGTGCAGAACGGCTTCTTGCCCATGGCCGACTCGATGCCGCCGAGGATCAGCTTCTGGAACTCGGCGGCTCCCGGGAAGGATCCGTCGGTGCTGAAGGCCTTGGCGTCGTGTCCGAGCGTGGTGAGCCAGGCGCGACCGCCGTCGTAGTACTGGCACCAGGCGACCGCGTGGTCGTCCCCGTGCCCGGGGTGGTGGTAGTTGCCCTTGACGCCCCTGGCGAGGGTGGTCTCGTCGACCTCGGCGAGGACACGGACCCGGGTCGGGGCGGGTACGAGGTTGTACCACTCGTCGGAGAACTCCCACCTGCGCGGCAGCGACTTGGTGGAGGCGTCCTTGCTGTTGACGGTGCGGACCGTGCCGGGCTGCGCGGGACCGTGGTCGTAGAAGTTCGCGTTCCCGAGCAGACCCTCGTACCAGGGCCAGTTGTACTCGGTGCCGAAGGCGTTGTGCACCCCGACGAAGCCACCGCCCCCGCGGATGTACTGTCGCAGCGACGTCTGCGCCGCGTCGTCGAGCGTGTCGCGGCTGGTCGAGAAGAAGATGACGGCGTTGTACTTGAACAGGGCCGCGGCCGAGGCGAGTTGGGTGACGTCCTCGGTGTAGTCGACCTGGAAGCCGTTGTCGGACCCCATCCTCAGCAAGGCCTTCTGCACGACGTTGGCGTCGCTCACCGGAGGGTTCAGCCCGGTGCCCAGGGCGGGGCCGAGGTTGGCGTGCCGGGGGCCGGCGGTACGGGTGTACAGCAGGACCTTGAACCCCTTGGAGGTGTCGAAGTTGCCCCAGTCGTGGTAGCAGCGCACGTCCACACCGCGGCACACGCCGTAGTCGGGGTCGCCTAGTTGCCGGGCCCCCCGGTCGCCGCCGCCCTGAGCGACGCTGAGTGTGCCGGTCGCCACCAGCGCGACCGTGATGCCGAGGGTTCCGGCGACACTGGTGAGAGCGGCGGTGAGAGGTCGGATACGGCGTCTCGGTCTGGCGGTTGTCGTCATGCGGTGGTCCTCACGGTGTCTGGTGGCGGGTGAGGTGGTGCCGGGCAGCGGTGCGCTACTTCACGACGACCTTGCCGGTGCTCTGCGGCGCGGCCGGGTCGTTGTAGAAGTACTCGCCGGGGGTGTCGAACGTGTACGTGTAGGACTGGCCCGGCATGAGCAGGCCGGTGTCGAACTCGGCGTCGAAGAAGGCGACCGCGCCGTGCGCGGACCTGTTGTCGGCCGGGTTGACGAAGGTGACGGCGGTGCCCTTGGCGATGCTCAGGTGCTGCGGCGACATGGCGTTCTGGACCACGAGGTTCTCGGTGGTGCCGGGGGCGTTCTTGGCGCTGTCCCAGACGCGGCCCAGGGTGATCGTGTTCTGGGCGGTCTCGCCGGTGACGGCGGCGGTCCGGATCTGGTTGCGCCTGGACGGCGGTGTGGGTGCCGCCGCGGGCTCCACGCTCCCCCCTATCTTGAACGCCCACAGATGGTCGCCCTTGGGGATGTCCGGGTAGGGCAGGCCGTTGCCTCCGGCGAGTACGGCGACGTACTGCTCACCGTCGATCTCGTACGTCAGCGGACTGGTGTGGACGCCCGCTCCGCACTGCCAGGTCCACAGTTCGCTGCCGTCACGGTCGTCGAGGGCGGTGAGCACACCGTCGGGCCGGCCCTGGAAGAGGACACCGCCGGCCGTACTGAGGATGCTGTTGCCGTGTGCCAGGGACCAGTCGCCCTCCTGCCGCCAGGCGACCGTGTTGGTGCGTGGGTCGACCGCGACGAGGCCGCCGGCGAAGTACTCGCCGAGCGGGCGCGCGGTGTTGACCCGGCCGCCGTGTGTGTTGGAGTAGGCGGAGTTGATCAGGCCGTAGCCGACATAGACCAGGCCGGTGCGGTGGCTGAAGGAGGGGAAGGACCAGTCGGCGGCGCCGCCCGCGCCGGGGAACAGGATCGTGGCCCGGTCCCAGTGGACCTCGAACAGGCCGCCGGTGGGGTAGAAGGGCACCGGCCGGGTGGCCTTGTCGAAGCGCGGTGCGGTGTCGACGAAGGGCTCGCCGCCCGGGAAGGGCTGGGTGGGTGAGGTCTTCTGCGCCTTGTGCTGGGGCACCGGCCGTTCCTCCATGCCGTGCACGGGTTCGCCCGTCGCGCGGTCGAGGATGTAGTACATGCCGGTCTTGCTGCCGTAGACGACGACCCGGTGCTTCTTTCCCTTGATCAGGATGTCGGCGAGCACCGGGGACATGACCCCGTCGTAGTCCCAGATGTCGTGGTGGACGGACTGGAAGTGCCAGCGGCGCTCGCCGGTCTTGGCGTCGATGGCGACCAGACTGTTGGCGAAGAGGTTGTCGCCGCCCCGGGTGGAACCGTCGGTGCGGGGATAGGGGTTGCCGAACGTCCAGTAGACGATGCCCAGTTCGGGGTCGACCGCGGGATGGATCCAGCACACCGCGCCGCCGGTCTTCCAGGTGTCGCCCTCCCAGGTGTCGTGACCGTACTCGCCGGGACCGGGGGCGCCCCAGAAGACCCAGGCGACCTCGCCGGTGGAGGCGTCCAGCGCGTACGCGCGGCCCCGCGCGCCGCCGGTGCTGCCCTGGGTGCCGATGTACACCAGCCCGTCCCAGTACACGGCGGCTCCGGCCAGACTGCCCCTGCCGCTGCCGTCCTCGGTCATGAGTTCGCGGGACCAGACGACCGCACCGGTCTTCTGGTCGAGGGCGTGCACCTTGTTGTCGCCGGAGATGGTGAAGGCCAGGCCCTTGCCGAGGGCGAGACCTCTCATGTTGGTGGTTCTGGTACCGACCTTCGTCTTCCACTTCACGTCGCCCGTGCGACCGTCGACGGCGAAGACGTTCTGCTGGGTGGTGGCGAGGTAGAGGACACCGTCCTGGGCGATGACGGCGCACTGCTGGTGGTTCGAGGTGGAGCCGCCCTCCAGGTTCACATGCCAGGCGCCGCCCAGCTTGCCGACGTTCCCGGCGTTGATCTTCTTCAGCGAGGAGTGGTTCTGGTTGCCGAGGTTGCCGCCGGCCTTGGGAAAGTTCCTGCCGGTGGCGGCGTGGGACTGGGTGGGCACCGGGCGGCCTAACTTGTCCGGTGCGGCCGCCTCGGCGGTGCCGTTGTTGAGGAGGGCGACGGTGGTCGCCGTCCCGGCGGCTGTCGAGGTGAGGAAACTACGTCTGTCCATGGTCCCTCTTTCATGGCGGGTGCCTGGCGGGCGCTGACGGACACGTCGGTGACGGTGCCGATGTGTCTCAGCTGGGGAGGGAGGAGCGAGGAGCGAGGAGCGAAGCGGATCATGGTCCGCTGTACGGTTCGAGCGATCCGTACCGTGGTTGCCGATGGGCGGAAAGCTACGTTAGGGATGTGCCACGGGTGTGACAAGGGGGGCGACGTGGATTGTCACGGGTCTTTCGGCTGCGGCAGCCGGGCCGGCAGCACGTTGCGCGGAAGGGGGCCCTTGTTGCGGCGGCCCTGTCCGCTCTCCTCCCAGGCGTGGGCGAGGATCCCCACGGAACGGCTGAGCACGAACAGGCCCCGGGCGAGCGGCGCGGCGAAGCCCAGCTCGGCGTAGATGACGGCCGTCGCGCCGTCGATGTTCATCGGGACCGGCCGGGCTCCGGCCCTGCGGCGGCGCAGGGCCTCCTCGACGGCGAGGGCGCCGTCCAGGAAGTCTCCGCCGACGACGCCGTCGGCGACCGCCTGCCGCACCAGGCCGAGCAGGGGGCCGCTGCGGGGGTCGACGGGGTGGAAGCGGTGCCCGAACCCGGGGAGATAGCGGGAACGGCTCTGCCATGCGGCCATGACCTCATGGGCGGCGTCGTCCCAGCCGAGGCCGGAGGTGTGCAGGGTACGGATGTCGGTGAGCATCTCCACACACTGCTGACCCGCTCCGCCGTGAGCGTCCCCCAGCATGTTGACTCCGGTCGCGACGGCGTTGTTGAGCCCGATCCCGCAGGTCGCCGCCATCCGGGCGGCGGCGATGGAGGGGGCCTGGGGGCCGTGGTCCACGCCCGCGACCAACGCCGCTTCGAGCAGGGCGGATTCCGGCGGTGAGGGCGTCGTGCCCCGCAGCATCAGCCAGATGACGTCCACCAGGCTCGCCCTGCCGATGAGATCCTGGACCGGTCGGTCGCGCAGTTCGATGCTGCCGGGCTCGATATGGCTGACCGCCGTGGCCCACCACAGGGCGGCCTCGTCCGGGGAACTCGTCATGAGGCGGCGGCCTCTCCGGCGGACGCGGTGGCCCCGGCCACCGGGGTGGACCAGCGTCGTGCCAGCTTCCGTCCCTCGGTGTTGTGCTGGCCCAGCAAGGGTGGCGGAGCGGGCGGACCGAACGACTCCCCGTCGACGAGCACACCGCTTCCCACCACCCGGAGCGGCTGCCCCGCGCGTCCCGGGTGACTCAGCTCGGTGACGAAGCCGCGGTACGCCAGTTGGGGCTGCTCCAGGGCCTCGGGCACGGTCAGGACACGAGCCGCGGGCACACCGGCGGCGTTCAGCTCGCGTTCCCAGTCGGCGGCCGGGCGTGCGGCCAGGGCCCGGTTCAGCGCGGTGTTGAGCTCGGCCCGGTGGCTCTTGCGCCCTTCGCGCTCGCTGAAGCGGACGTCGGTGATCAGCTCGGGGACGCCCGCGAGACGGCACAGGGTCTCGAACTGCTGTTGCTGGTTGGCGGCGATGTTGAGCGGGCCGTCCAGGGCGTGGAAGGTGCCGGAGGGAGCGGCGGTCGGATTCTGGTCGCCCAGCGGCTGTGGCGGGACGCCGCTGACGAGGTAGTTGGAGACGGCCCAGCCCATCGCGGACAGCGACGCCTCCAGCATGGAGACATCGAGTCTGCTGCCGGCACCGGTGCGCTCGCGGCGCAGCAGCGCGGCACTGATCGCGAACGCCGCCATCAGCCCTCCCGTGGTGTCGCAGACCGGGAAGCCGATGCGCTGCGGGGCGGTGTCCTCGGTCCCGGTGACGCTCATCATTCCGGTCAGGCCCTGGACGATCTGGTCGTAGGCGGGAGCGTCACTCAGCGGGCCGGTGTGCCCGAAGCCGGAGATGGAGCAGTAGACGAGGCGTTCGTTGAGCTGGGCGAGGCGTTCGGCGCCGTAGCCCATCCTCTCCAGCACGCCCGCCCGGAAGTTCTCCAGCAGCACGTCCGTACCGGTGAGGAGTTCCTCGAAGAGGGCCCGGTCCGCCGTGTCCTTCAGATCGAGTTCGAGCGACTTCTTGCCCGCGTTCTGAGCGAGGAACGAGGCCCCGACTCCGTCACGGTTGAGCGAGGGATCGGGGCCGAGGCTGCGGGCGAGATCTCCCTGCCCGGGGCGTTCGATCTTGACGACCTCGGCACCCATGAGCATCAGCTGATAGCTGCAGTAGGGCCCGGCGAGTACGTTCGTCAGGTCCAGAACGCGTACTCCGTCAAGTGGGCGAACGTGCATACAGCGTCTCCTTCCAGCGGTACCGCGCGCGGCTCCGCTGTCGGCGTACTGGCTAGGTTCGCGGCCCCAGGGGATGCTGGAAGCCCTGCGAGGCGATGCGGGCGGCCGTCTCCAGCAGATCGCCCGCGAAGTCCTCGGTGGCTCCCGCCGGGATACGCGCGCTGGGGCCGCTGAGCGAGAGTGAGGCGACGACCACCCCCGACTGGCTGCGGATCGGTACGGCGACGGCCGTGAGGCCGACATCGCGCTCACCGTGGCTGACCGCGTAACCGTGGGTCGCCGACTCCTGCGCCCACAGCCGCAACTGCTCGACGTGCGGCACTCCGTGGGGCGAGTCGGCGGCGATCCGTTGCAGAAGGCCGTCGGTGGCACCGATGAGCAGCACCTTGGAGGAGGCGCCGGCCCACAGGGGCAGTTCGTCGCCCACGCGCACCACATGCCGCAGGGGCTGCGGGCTCTCCTGCTGGGCGACGCAGACACGATGGATGTCGCGGCGGATCATGAGATTCGCCGTCTCGCCCCGTCGCTCGACCAGCTCGCGCAGCAACTTCTGTGTGTCGGGCGGCAGTTCCCAGCTGGTGTGTGCCAGATGGGCCCAGCGCCACAGGCCGGGGCCGGCCGCGTAACCGCCCGGTGTGGCCCAGAGCAGTCCGTACTGCTCCAGGGTCTGCACCAGGCGTACCACGGTGGTCTTGGGCAGACCGGTGGCGTCGACCATGTTCTTCAGAGGGACGGTGGGCTGATCCTCGGTCAGCAGCGACAGAATGTCCAGAGCGCGGCGCACGCTGCGTACACCGCCGCCCGGTCCTTGCTCCGCGTCCACGTTCTCTCCTTCGCGAGTGGGGGACCGCCGCTGCCCGGTGAACGGGCGCGACGTCTGGAGCGACAGCTTCCATCAGGGGAGCCGTCTTCGGAAATCCCGGGTCCCAACTTCCTGGCGCCGACCTATTGCCACGGTCTCCTGGTGCCCGTACGTTACACGCCAGTCCATAGAGCAGTCCACGAAAACCATCAGATGGTTTTTTGGGGAGACGTGATGCTGCAAGACCTGCTCAAGGCCGCCGACCAGAACGAGGTGGTCGAGGCCCTTCCCTATCTGTCCGGATCGTGGGGTGGTGAGGGTCCACCCCTGGAACGCACCGGTCCCTACCTGCGGCGCACGGTCAGTCGCGTACCCACCGCGACGGCCGGTGACATCGACACCGCCGTGACCCTGGCCGGCCGCTACGCCCGGCAGATGGCCGATCTCGCCCCCGCCGCGCGGGCCGACATCCTGGAGGCCGCCGCACGCGGCGCCACCGCCCAGCGCGACCGGCTCGCCCGCCTCCTCGCCCTGGAACTGGGCAAACCGCTGAAGGACAGTCGCACCGAGATCGACCGGGTGGCCTCCACGTTCGCCGTCTGCGCGGCCGAGGCCCGCCGCGTCGACGGCGAGAACCTGCCCGTGGCCGGCTGGAACACCGGCATCGGCAACACTGCCCTCACCTACCGGGCACCGGCCGGCGTGGCCCTGGCGATCACCCCGTTCAACGCGCCCGCCAACCTGCTCGCGCACAAGCTGGGCGCCTCCTTCGCCGCGGGCAACACCACCCTGGTCAAGGCTCCGCCCCAGGCCCCGGCCACCTCCGCCGCCGTCGTCGCCCTGCTCCTCGACAGCGGCATGCCCCACCAGGCGGTCCAGTTGCTGCACGGCGGGGGAGAGGTCGGCGCCGCCCTGTGCGGCGCCGACGCGGTGAGCGTCATCAGCTTCACCGGCAGCGCCGAGACCGGGGCGGCGGTGGCCCGTGCCGCCGGCGCCAAACGGCTGGCCCTCGAACTCGGCGGGAACGCCGCGACCGTCGTCTGCGAGGACGCCGACACCGCCGCCGCGGCGAAGGTCTGCGCGCGCACCGGCTACAGCAACTCCGGCCAGAGCTGTATCTCCGTACAGCGGGTGTACGTTCACCGCGGCCGCTACGAGGAGTTCCTCGACGCCTTCACGGCGGCGGTCGACGACCTCGTCATCGGTGATCCCCTGCTGGAGACCACCGACATCGGCTCCATGGTCGACGAGAACGCGGCCGAACGCGTGGTGGCCTGGTCGGAGGAGGCCCGGCGACTGGGCGCGCGCGTGATCCGGGGCGGCACCCGCGACGGCGCCACCGCCGCACCGACGATCGTCGCCGACCCGCCCCCGCACGCCTCGGTGGTCGTGCACGAGGTGTTCGGCGCGCTGGTCTCCGTACTGCCCTACGACGATTTCGACACCGTGATCGAGCAGTGCAACACCAGCCGGTACGGACTCCAGGCCGGCCTCTTCACCCACGACATCACCCGTATCCTCACCGCCTGGCGGCGACTGGAGGTCGGCGGACTGATCGTCAACGGCTCCTCCAACTTCCGCCTCGACCACGTGCCCTTCGGCGGTGTGAAGGACTCCGGCTTCGGCCGCGAGGCCCCCCGCTGGCTGATCGACGACTACACCGTCGTCAAGACCCTCATGCTGCGCGGCCTGTCCGTCTGGGGCGACAGCCGCGAGCTGCCCAAGGAGAACCCGTGACCACCGTGACCGCCGCCGAGGCCCTCGTCGCCCAGCTCGAGTCGTACGGCGTCGAATACGTCTTCGGTACCTGTGGACACACCAACATCGCCCTCCTCGACGCCCTCGGACCGAGTGCGATCGAATTCGTCATCGCCCGTCACGAACAGGCCGCCGCGCACGCCGCCGACGGCTACGCACGCGCCACCGGCCGCCCCGGCGTCCTGCTCACCCACGTCGGCCCCGGCATGATGAACGCCGTCACCGGCGTCGCCACCGCCGCCCTGGACTCCGTCCCGCTGGTCGTCATCACCGGCGACATCCCCTCCTACTACCACGGCCGCCATCCCCACCAGGAGGTCAACCTCCACGCCGACGCCGACCAGAGCTCCATCTACCGGCCGTTCTGCAAGCGCACCTGGGCGGTGCAGCGCGTGCGGGACCTGCCGCGCGTCACCGAGCGGGCCTTCTTCACGGCCGCCAGCGGACGCCCCGGCGCCGTCCTGGTCAACATCCCCATGGACCTCTTCAACCGGCAGGTCTCGCCCTACGCCGACGGCCACCCGCTCCCCGGCCACCTCGGCAGGCCCGGACTGGACGAGCAGACCGCCGGCCGGATCGCCGACGCGCTGCTCGGGGCGGAGCGCCCGCTGATCTACTTCGGCGGCGGCTTACGCGGTCCCGCCGCCCGCGCCGAACTGCTCACCCTGGCCGAGCACCTCGACATCCCCCTCGCCCACTCCCTCATGGGCAAGGGCGTCATCTCCGACCGGCACCCCCTGCTCCTGGGCATGCCCGGCTTCTGGGGGCTGGAGACCACCCACGAACACACCAGGGGCGCCGACGTCGTGCTCGCGCTCGCCACCCGCTTCGCCGAGACGGACGCCAGCTCCTGGGACGCCGTCCACACCTGGAACTTCCCGCCGAGCCGACTCATCCAGATCGACATCGACCCCGCCGAGATCGGCCGCAACTACCCGGTGCACATCGGTGCCGTCGCCGACGTGGAGCTCGCCCTGGGCGAGATCGTCGCGGCGGTCAGGGCCCGGCAGACCACCGCCCTCACCCGTCCGGGCCTGCGGGACACGATCACCGCCGCGCGCGGCGCCGTCTTCGACGCGGCCCGGGAGGCCGGACGCGGCGACGACTTCCCGCTGCGCCCCCAGCGCATCCTGGCGGACCTGCGCGACGCCCTGCCCGACGACGCCGTCCTCGTCACCGACGTCGGCTGGAACAAGAACGGCGTCGCCCAGTGCTACGAACTGCCCGACCAGGGACGCTTCATCACCCCGGGCGGCGCCTCCACCATGGGCTTCGGCCCCGCCGCCGCGGTGGGCGTGCAGATCGCCCGGCCCGAGCAGGTCGTGGTCGCCCTCATCGGTGACGGCGGCATGAGCGCCCAGCTGCCCGCGGTGCCGATGGCCGTCGAACAGGGCGCGCCCGTCATCTTCGTGGTGATGAACAACCGCGCCCACGGCACCATCGCCGATCTACAGGCCTCGTCCTTCGGACGGTCCTACGGATGCGAGTTCACCGACGCCGAGGGCCGGCCCTACAGCCCCGACTTCGCGCGGTACGGCGAGTCCTGCGGCGCCGACGGCTACACCGTCACCGCGCCCGGCGAGCTGCGCAAGGCACTGGAGGCCGCCGTCGCCCGCCGCCGCCCCGCAGTGCTGGACGTACCCATGGTCAACGAACCGGTCCCCACCCCCGGCCACTGGAACATCAAGGACATCTACGCCGGCCGCTTTCCGGCCGACGCCGTCTGACCGGAGCCACCGCGCAGGCCCGCACCGACTTCGCCGACCGGACCACGGCGGGCAGGCGGGGACGCGTCGCCTCCCCCCACACAGCCACTGTCCATCCCACGTCTTGCACGAGGTGACTCCTATGCCCCGCTCATCCCGCCCCTCCGCTCCGCGTACCGCACTCGCCGCGGCGATCGCCCTGACCGCGGCCCTGACAGCATGCAGCGCCCCGGGCGAGTCCGACAGTGACACCGGGTCCGGCTCGGGCCCCATCAAGATCGCAGTCGTCAACGCCCGCAGTGGACAGCTCTCCTCGCTGGGGGACTGGGAGTACAAGGGCGCCAAGCTCGCCATCGACGAATGGAACGACAAGGGCGGCATCAACGGCCGCAAGATCGAGCTGAAGTCGTTCGACGACCAGGGCGACCCGACCGCGGGCACCAACCTGGCACGCAAGATCGACAGTGAGAACTACATCGCGATGATCGGCACCGCCGAGAGCGCGGTCACCATCGCCATGGCGCCGGTGCTGCAGCAGGCCGAGATACCGAACATCACCTCCGGCCAGTCGGACGGCCTCGTCGCCCTGAAGAGCCCGTTCCTGTTCCTGAACGGCCCCACCAGCACCACCTACGACACCACCCTGGCCAAGTACCTGATCCAGGACAAGGGTTACAAGAAGATCGCGATGATCACCAACAACGGCTCCTTCGGCAAGGGCGAGCACGACGCCTTCGCCAAGGCGGCCAAGGACCTCGGTGTCACCCCGGTCACCGACCAGGTGGTCACCACCGACCAGAAGGAGTTCAGCGCCGCCCTCACCGCGATCCGCTCCAAGAAGCCCGAGGTCGTCTTCATCGGCTCCGAGGAGGTCGAGGCCGGCCTCATCGTCAAGCAGGCCCGGGAGCTCGGCATCACCGTCCCGTTCGCCGGCGCGGCCCCCCAGGGCACCCCCGTGTTCATCGACACCGCGGGCAAGGAAGCCGCCGAGGGGACCATCGTCAGCTCCCCCTATCTGAGCAACGACATCAGCCCCGCGGCGCAGAAGTTCGCCGCCGCGTACGAGGCGGCCTACGACGAGGAGGCGGAGCTGCACGGCGCGAAGGCCTACGACGGCGCCACCATCCTGCTCACCGCCCTGAAGAACAGCGATGTCGCCACCGGCAAGAAGCTCGCCGACGCCATCCGAGCGACCCACCACGACGGACTGCTCGGCCAGTTCCGCTACGGACCCGACGGCGTCGGCATCACCAGGACGACCATCGGCGTCATCCAGGACGGCAAGCTCGTCGAGCAGAAGTGAGATGAGAACGACGTGCAGGACACCCTTCAGACCCTTGTCGGCGGCCTGAGCCTCGGTGCCGTCTACGCCCTGGTGGCGATGGGCTTCTCCCTCGTCTACCGCACCATGGGACTGGTCAACTTCGCCCACGCCGACATCGCCATGATCGGCGCCTACGCCGCCTCCACCTTCTACCTCACCTCCCAACTCCCCTTCGCCGTCTCGATGGTGGTGGCCATCGTCATCACCGGGGTCATCGGCCTGGTCATCGAGCGGGTCCTGCGCCCGCTGGAGAACAAGGACTTCGACCTGATGCTGATCGGCACGATCGGCTTCGGCATCGTCCTCCAGGCCCTGGCCATCATCATCTGGGGCACCACCGGCCGCGCGGTGCCCTCACCACTGGACTCCGCGCCGCTGGACGTCTTCGGCATCCGGGTACGCACCTACGACCTGCTGGTCATGGCCGTCGCCGCGCTCGCCGTGGTCTCCCTCGCCTACTTCCTCTCCCGCACCAAACGCGGCGCGGCCATGCAGGCCGTGGCCATGGACCACGAGGCGGCCACCGCCGTCGGCATCGACGTCGGCCGCAGCAACGCCCTCGCCTTCGCCATCGGAGCGGGTCTGGCCGCCCTCGCCGGCGGCCTGGTCGGCCCCATGCTCTACGTCGACGCCTCCCTCGGCGGCGCCCTCGGCATCAAGGGCTTCGCCGCGGCGATGCTCGGTGGCTTCGGCTCCATCCCCGGAGCCGTGGTCGGCGGGATCGCCATCGGCGTCCTCGACTCCTACGCCGCCGGCCACTTCCAGGGCTACTCGGTACTGGTCACCTTCCTCGTCTTCACGGTGGCGATCATGGTCCGGCCCATGGGCATCTTCGGCGAAAGGACGGTCAGCCGCGCATGAGGTCCCGCCTGATCACCACCGGCGTCGTCGTCCTCGCCGCCTGGGCACTCCCGTACGGCCTGGGCGGCTACACCATCCATGTCGTCAACATCGCCCTCATCTACGCCCTGCTCGCGATCGGCATGGGCCTGGCCATGGGGGTCTCCGGCCAGATCAACCTCGCCCAGGTCGCGTTCTTCGGTGTGGGCGCCTACACCGTGGCCATCCTCACCACCCACTACGGCCACGGATTCTGGGTCTCGGCACTGCTCGCCGTCCTGGCCACCGTCGTCGTCGGCCTCTTCGTGGGCATCCCCGCCCTGCGGATGCAGTCCCACTACCTGGGCATCGTCACCCTCGGCCTCGCC
Source organism: Streptomyces phaeolivaceus (assembly GCF_009184865.1). NCBI lineage: Bacteria > Bacillati > Actinomycetota > Actinomycetes > Kitasatosporales > Streptomycetaceae > Streptomyces > Streptomyces phaeolivaceus. The sequence goes on from NZ_CP045096.1 coordinate 9,120,039, forward strand.
CTGGGCTTCATCAACTGGATCACCAACGCCGAGATCAGCGGCGGCGCCGACGGCATCTCGGGAATCCCTCTCCCCCCGCTGCCCGGAGTGGACCTCTCCAGCGAATACCTCTACTACTACCTGGAAGCCGTCGTCTTCGGCCTCGCCCTGCTCTTCGGCCTGTTCGTCGTCCACACCTCGCTCGGCCGCCGACTGCGCGCCATGCGGGACGACGCGCTGGCCGCCGGGGCCATGGGCGCCGAGATCCCGTTCCTGCGCATGACGGCGTTCCTGCTCGCCAGCCTCTACGGCGGCCTGGCCGGCGTCCTCTACGCCGGCCTCATCCGCTACGTGGCCCCCGAGACCTTCTCCATCGGAAACATGTTCATCCTGCTGGCCATGGTCGTCATCGGCGGCCGGCGCTCACTGGTGGGCTGTGTCGTCGGTGCCGTCGGCCTGACCCTCGTACGGGAATGGCTCTCGGACTTCTCCACCTACGCCCAGCTCGGATACGGCGTGGTCGTCGTCCTGATGGTCGTCTTCGCGCCGACCGGCCTGGCAGGCGTCCCCACCCGGCTGCGCGCGCTGTACCTGCGCCGCCGTGCCCAGCGGACCACCCGCGCGGAGCTGCGCCCCTTCATTCCCTACGCCGTCGCGGAGGACTCCGCCGACTCCGCCGACACCGGCGTCCTGCTGTCCGTGGAAGCCGTCAGCAAGCAGTTCCGGGGGCTTCGGGCGCTGGACGAGGTGACGCTCACCGTGCACCACGGCGAGATCCGTGGGGTCGTCGGCCCGAACGGATCCGGCAAGACCACCCTCTTCAACGTCATCAGCGGCTTCTACCGCGCGACGGCGGGTTCCGTGAGCTTCGCCGGCTCCGACACCACCACGGCCCGCCCCTACACACTGTCCCTGGCGGGCCTCGCGCGCACCTTCCAGAACCTGCGCCTGTTCGGCCAGCTCACCGTCCGCGAGAACATCCTCGTGGCACTCGACCGCACCCGCGCGCACACCATCTGGCAGTACGCCGTCTGGCAGCCCGGAGTCCTCGCACGCGAACGCGGGCTGCGCGCCCAGGCCGACGAGATCCTCGAACGGTACGGCCTCGTCGACTTCGCGGAAGCCGACCCCTCCTCCCTCCCCTACGGCATCCAGCGCCGCATCGAGATCGCCCGCGCCATGGCGGCCCGGCCACGGCTGCTGCTTCTCGACGAGCCGGCGGCGGGGCTCAACGGCGAGGAGGTCCAGCAGCTCATCCGTATCGTCCGCTCCATCCGCGACAGCGGAACCACCGTGGTCCTCATCGAACACAACATGGGACTGGTCATGTCCCTCTGCGAGAAGATCACCGTCCTGTCCAGCGGAAGGGTCATCGCGGAAGGCACGCCCCAGGAGGTCGTGTCCGCACCGGAGGTCATCGAGGCCTACCTCGGCGACTCCGAACTCGCCGAACTCGACCTCGGAACACCCCGGTCCGCCGCACCACCGGACCGTGCGAAGGAGGCCACCTCATGAAGGTCGGCGGAGCCGAAAAGGTCCAGCGTCTGACCGTGGAGGACCTGAGTGTGCACTACGGCGGTGTCTGCGCCGTGAGTTCCATCGGGTTCACCGTCGAGCCGGGAGAGTCCGTCGGCATCATCGGCGCCAACGGGGCCGGGAAGACCTCCACCCTCAAGGCGCTCATGGGCCTCGTCCCCCGCAGCAGCGGCCGGATCCGTCTGGGCGACCGCGACCTGACCGGCGTCAAGGCCCGCGACATGGTGCGCCACGGCATCGGCTACGTCCCGGAAGGACGGCATGTCTTCCCTGGTCTGTCCGTGGAGAAGAACCTGCTCCTCGGAGCGTACTCACGGCCCTGGGACAAGGAGACCGACCGCCAACTGGACGAGATCTACGCCCTGTTCCCCGTCCTGAGGGAGATGCGGGAACGGCTCGCGGGCGCCCTGTCCGGAGGGCAGCAGCAGATGCTGGCCATCGGCCGGGCCCTGATGACCCGGCCACGTCTGCTCGTCCTGGACGAACCGTCCATGGGCCTGTCGCCCAAGCTGGTCGGCAGCATCCTCGACGTCCTGCTCCGACTGCGCGAGGACGGGCTGAGCCTGCTGCTGGTGGAACAGAACGCCAAACTCACCTTCGGCGCGACCAACCACTGCGTCGTCATGGAGAACGGAGAGGTCGCCATGAGCGGCACCTCCGCCGAACTCAGCCACGATCCCAGGGTCAGAGAGGTGTATCTGGGGCTATGAGCGGGGGCGACGCGTCCCGCGTCGCCCCCGCACGTCGGCGCTCTTCCCGCGGCACGGATCTCCTGATACTTATAACGAACTGGTTCGTACATAACGTGGGTGGAGTCGCCGTGGCCCAGTTCTCGTACCTCGTCGGGTTCATCGGATCGGGCATCGGCCGCTCACTGGGCCTCGAACTGCACGAGCGGGAGGCGCAACGGCACGGCGGGCTGCGCTACCTCTGCCGACGAGTGAACGCCGACGCACCCGCCTTCCGCGGCCGGAGCACGGGTGAACTCCTGCGCACCTGCCGGAACTTCGGCTTCTCCGGCCTCGACATCGCCCATCCGTTCCGTACTCGCGTCGTGCCCTTCGTCAACGAACTGTCCGAGACCGCGGCGCGCGTGGGATCCGTCGATTTCATCGTCTTCACTCCGGACGGTCGAGCGATCGGGCACAACACGGACGTCGCCGGTTGTGTGGCCTCTTTCGTCAGAGGTCTGCCCGAAGTCCCGCTCGACCGTGTGGTGCAGATCGGAGCGGGCGCTGCCGGCATCGCCGCCGCGCACGCGCTGCGTGAGCGAGGAGTGCGGCACATCTCCGTCACGGATCCGACCCCCTCCCGCGCCGAAGCACTGGCCGAGCGGCTCAACCAGGGAACCGGCCCCGACTGGGCCGAGGCGTTCCCGGTCGACGCGCTGGCCTCGCGGCTGAAGCAGGCCGACGGTCTCGTCCACACCCTGACCCCGGGAAGCCGGGGATTCCGGGACACCGCGCTGTGCGAGAGCCTGCACCCAGGTCTATGGATCTTCGACGCCCATCAGCACCACGCGATCAGTACCCCGCTGCTGCGCGCGGGCAGCGAACTGGGTTGCCGCGTCCTGCACGGCGGCGGAGTGCTGGTGCACGAGACGGCCGCCGCCTTTCGGCTCGTCACGGGGCTGGCCCCGCACACTTCCCGTATGTTCGGCGACTTCGCGGACCTGACCGCCGGGCCCCTGGCACACACCTGACAGCCCGCTGATCCACGCTCGGCCGGCGAGACGGTCCCGCGCCCTGATCCTGATCCTGATCCTGATCCCGGTCGACCGGGTGGCGCGGATTCACGCTCCCGATCCTGACCGCGGCCCACCGGGTGCCGCGGATTCACAGCGTCCTCTCGGCCGTTTCCCTGCCTGCTGACCTCGGCTTCCCAGGGTCCATGACGAAGATCGGCGACATCCCCCCTGCTCACCGGCAGCGGGTGGATCCATATCCGACTCCCCGTCAGTTCCCTGCCTTCTCCCCGCGTATCCCCTGCGAAGCCGGTCAGAGTCGACCGCGTGCACGGCCGATGCGCCGGTGCGCACGGGACGCCCCACATCCCCCCACACCCGAGGAATCCATGACGCACACGAGCAGTGGTCTGCACGCCCCTCGGCGCTTTCAGTCGCCGAGGGGCGCCGACACCTTTGGTACGAACACGTCACACGCGCCGACCGTCGAGATCGTCATCCCCGTCTACAACGAGGAACGGGCCCTGCCCGGCTGCATCCGTACCCTGCACGCCCGTCTGTGTGACGAACTGCCCTACCCCTGGCGGATCACCGTGGCGGACAACGCCAGTGTCGACCGCACCCTGACTGTGGCCCGGGACCTCTGCGAGGAACTGCCCGGTGTCGGCATGGTCCACCTGGGACGCAAGGGGCGCGGTCTCGCCCTGCGTACCGTCTGGGGTTCGAGCGACGCCGACATCGTCGTCTACATGGACGTCGACCTGTCCACGGGCCTGGACGGACTGCTGCCGCTGATCGCCCCGCTGGCCAGCGGTCACTCCGATCTCGCCATCGGCAGCCGGCTGGCACCCGGCGCGCGCACGGTGCGCGGTCCTCGCCGTGAACTGATCTCACGCTGCTACAACGCGTTGATCAGAGTCACCCATGGTGCTCGCTTCAGCGACGCCCAGTGCGGGTTCAAGGCGGCCCGTACCGAGGTACTGCGCCCCCTGCTGGACCGGACCCGGGACGACGCCTGGTTCTTCGACACGGAGCTGCTGCTGCTCGCCGAGCACAACGGACTGCGTATCCACGAGGTCCCCGTCGACTGGGTGGAGGACGTCGACACCCGGGTTCACGTCGTCGGCACCGCCACCGACGATCTCAAGGGTCTGTGGCGCATGGCGCGCCTCAAGGCGTCAGGCGCCGCGCGAGTCCCGCTTCCGCGCCGCCCGCAACCCGCTGCCGAACATCCCGACGCGGTCCTCGCCTCGGACGCGGCCCGCTCCCAACTCGCCTGGCAGGTCGGCTGCTTCGTTGCCATCGGCATCGCGTCGACGGTCGGACAGGCCCTCCTGTACTGGCTGCTGCGCGGCTGGTGGCAGCCTGCCGTGGCCAACTTCGTCTCCCTGCTCGTGCTCACCCTCCTCAACACCGAGGCCAATCGAAGGCTCACCTTCCGCCACTCCGCGGACGGCATCGGTGCCGGGCGGGCGCACGCGGGCGCCGGAGCGCTGTTCGTCGTCGGCTACCTGGTCACCTCGGGCGCGGTGCTGCTCTTCCGCCACGCGGTACCGGACGCCTCGGCCGCGGCCGAGGCCCTCGTCCTCGCCGCCTCCTCGGTCCTGGTGACCGGCATCCGCTTCCTGGTGCTGCGGCTGGCCGTCTTCCGCCGCCGTACGCCCTGATCCCCTCACGACTCCCCTGAGAGCGAATCCATCATGACGCACACCGCCGAGGCGCCACCCAGTACGGTCACGCTTCTGCCCGGAACACGGCGCGCCCTGCCCAGCTGGGCGGCCCCGGCCGCCCTGGGAGCGATCCTTCTCCTCTCCGCCCTGCTGTACGGCTGGGCCCTCGGCTCGCTCGGCTGGGGCAACTCCTACTACTCGGCCGCCGTGAAGTCGATGGGCCGGAACTGGACGAACTTCCTCTTCGGTTCCTTCGACCCGGCCGGAGTCGTCACGGTCGACAAACCGCCGGCCGCGCTGTGGCCGCAGGTCGTCAGCAGCAAGATCTTCGGCATGCACGGGTGGGCGCTGATCCTGCCGCAGGTGGTGGAGGGCGTCGCCGCCGTCCTCGTGCTGCACCGCACGGTCCGCCGCTGGGCGGGCGAGGGCGCGGCGCTGCTCGCGGCCCTGGTGATGACGCTGACCCCGATCACCGTGGCGATCAACCGGGACAACAACCCCGACACGCTGCTGGTGCTGTTCCTGGTCGCCGCCGCCTACGCGCTGACCCGGGCCCTGCAAGCCGGCTCGGATCGGCACGCCACGTGGTGGCTGTGCGCCAGCGGATTCCTGATCGGCTGCGGATTCCTCACGAAGATGATGGCGGCCTGGATGGTGCTTCCCGCCCTTGCCGCGGCCTGGCTGGTCGGTGCGAGCGGCACCTGGCTGGTGCGCGGGGGACGGCTCCTGATCGCCGGAGCGGTGTGCGCCGTCTCGTCACTGTGGTGGGTGGCGGTGGTCGCCTGGTGGCCCGGGGAGCGTCCGTACATCGGTGGCAGCACCGACGGCGGTGCCTGGGACCTGGTGACCGGCTACAACGGATTCGGCCGGATCTTCGGCGAGAGCGCGGGCCCTGGCGGCGGCGGCCTGGGCGCCCTCGGCGGTGGATTCGGCGGCGAGGCCGGACTGCTGCGGCTCTTCAACGACCAGGTGGGCGGGCAGATCAGCTGGCTGCTGCCGGCGAGTGCCGTGGCACTGGCCCTCGCGGTCGCCGGGGCGGTTCTGCGCCGGCGGGGGAGCGGCTCGGCGGGGGAGGCCCTGGCGGGCTCCGGGTGGGTGCTGTGGGGGACCTGGCTGGTGGTGTGCGGGTTGGTGTTCTCCACCCAGGAGGGGATCTTCCACCCGTACTACACGACCCAACTCGCCCCCGCCGTAGCCGCGTTGACCGCCGGTCTCGTGACGGCACTGGTCCGCGCGCACCGGGCCGGGGCGCGCTGGGCGCTGCCCCTCGGTGCCGGGACCGTGCTGGTCACCGTGGTCTGGGCGGCCGTGGTGATCCGCCGGGTGCCGTCCTGGCACGGGTGGCTGGCCTGGGTCGTGCTGGTGGTGGGTCTGGTCGCCGTCGGACTGCTGGTCGCCGCGTCGCGGACGGTGCGGCTGGCTCCGGTCGCGCTGGGCGGCGCGCTGCTGGCGGCCCTGTTCGCGCCGGCCGCGTGGGCGGTGAGCGTGCCGGGCGGCTCGGGCTCGGCGATGGGCGGCAGCAACCCGACAGCCGGCCCGGCGACGATGCCCTTCGCGGCGGGGAGCCTGCCCGGCGCCGGTGGTGGCACCTTCGACCTTCCGCGGGGATTCGGCACCGGAGGCTCGGGCGCGCCCGGCGGATCCTCGGACGAGCTGCCCCAGGGGATGCCCTCGGAGATGCCTTCCGGGATGCCTTCCGGAATGCCCGGGTTCCCCGGCGCGGGTGGTGGCAACGGATCGGGCTCTGGCGGTGGCAACGGATCGGGCTCGGGCTCGGGCTCCAGCGGATCGCTTCCCTCGTTCCCCGGCTTCGGCGGCGGCAGCGGCTCAGGAGGAGCGCGCGGCGGCTTCGGCGGTCCGGGCGACGACACCGAGCTCAGCTCCGACCAGCGCAAGATCCTCACCTACGTGACCGAGCACTCCGGCGACGCCCGCATCACCCTCGCGGTCGAGGGCGGATCCCAGGGCGCGGCCGGGTTCATCCTCAACAGCGACGAGACGGTCATCGGCATGGGCGGCTTCGCGGGCTCGGACGACGCGCCCTCGGTCGCTCAGCTGCGGAAGTGGACCACGAGCGGCGAACTGCGCTACATCCTCGGTTCCGACTCCTCGGGCGGCATGGCCGCCATGCTGGGCGGAGAGAACGGCGCGGCCTCCCAGCGGTCGACGTGGATCAAGGACCACTGCGCCAAGGTGTCCCCCAAGGCGTACGGCGGCAGTAGCAGCAGTGGCTCAGGCGACGGCTCGGCCGCGGGCGGCATGATGGGTCGTACCGGTACCACCTTGTACGACTGCGCCGCCGACAGCTCGGCCAAGTAGCGGAAGCGGCAGAACGGACGACACCGCACCATGCCCGAACCGCCCGCTGTCCCGGCCCGGCACCGCCTCCTCGTGGTGGAGGACGACCCCGGAATCCGCCTGTTGCTGGAGTCGGCGCTGCGGCTGTCCGGATACGAGGTCGCCGGCGCGGCCACCGGACTGGACGCCCTGCGGGACGTGGAGGGCTTCCGCCCCGACCTCGTCCTGCTGGACGTCATGCTGCCCGACCTCGACGGACTGGCGGTCACCCGGAGTCTGCGGGCGGCGGGAGTGCGGACACCGGTGCTGTTCCTCACGGCCCGCGATGCGGTCGTCGACCGCATCGCGGGCCTGACCGCGGGCGGCGACGACTACGTGACCAAGCCGTTCAGCATCGAGGAGGTGCTGCTGCGCATTCGCGCCATCCTGCGCCGTACCGACCTTGACCACCTCGCCGAGGCCGAGGGCGCCGACAGCGGGATCCTGCGCTTCGCCGACCTGGAGCTGGACGAGAACGCCCATGAAGTGCACCGGGCGGGCGAGTACATTCCGCTGTCCCCGACCGAGTTCAACCTGCTCACCTATCTGATGGAGAACGCGGGCCGGGTGCTGAGCAAGGCCAAGATCCTCAACCACGTGTGGGGCTACGACTTCGCGGGTGACGGCCGCATCGTGGAGACGTACGTCAAATACCTGCGACGCAAGATCGACCGCATCGACCCGCCCCTGCTGCACACCGTCCGTGGCGTGGGCTACTGCCTGCGCCTGCCCCGGCAGGGGACGGACCGGTGATCCGCCGCCGTCCCCGGTCGCTGCGTGGCCGACTGGTGTGGGGGACCACCCTGCTGGCCACCGCCGCGGTTCTCACCGCGCAGACCATCGGGGTTCTGGTTCTGCACTCCTGGCTGCTGAACCGGGTGGACCAGCAGCTGACGGAGTTCATGCTCCCGGATCGCGCCTTCGCGGAAGGCGCGGGTCTGCCACCCACCGGACCCCGCCCGGACGACATGACGCTGCCCTCGGACTTCCGGGTCACCCTCTACGACTCCTCGCGCGCAGAGCAGGGAACCATCGGGGGCGGGGAGAAGCCGGGGCCCGAGCTTCCCCGGTCCATCGACGACCCTCACTGGGCCAAGGGCCGTCCCGTCTCGGTCCCGGCCGAGGCCGGCGACGGCCGCTGGCGCGTGCTGTGGAAGGACGGAAAGTCCGAGGGCACCACGTTCGTGGTCGCCCTGCCCCTCGACACGGTGGAGGGCGCCATGTCGAAGCTGCTGGCTCTCAACGCGGCCGTCCTCGCCGTGGCCGTGGTCGGGCTGATCGCCGTCGGCCGGTGGGTGGTCCGCCTCGGTCTCCTTCCCCTGACCCGGATGGAGCACACGGCTCAGGACATCACCGCGGGGGACCTCGGCACACGGTTGTCCGACACCGATCCGCACACCGAGACCGGCCGACTGGGCACCGTACTCAACAGCATGCTCGACCGCCTCCAACAAGCCTTGCGGCAAAGGGAGTTCTCGGAAGCCCGGCTGCGCCGCTTCGTCGCTGACGCCGGGCACGAGCTGCGTACGCCGCTCACCTCCGTCCAGGGCTTCGCCGAACTCGCCCTGCGTCATCCCGACCGCCCCGCCGCCGAGCGCCGGGAGGCCGACGAGCAGGTCGCGAGAAACGCCGAGCGTATGAATCTGCTCGTCAACGACCTGCTTCTGCTCGCCAAGCTCGACCTGGAGCCCGAGAACCGGGTGGTCCCCGTCGACCTGCTGTCCCTCGCGGCCGACGCGGTGAGCGCCGCCGCCGTGCGCGAGGGGGGCGCGCACAGGGTGTCGCTCAACCCGCTCGACCGGACGGTCCCACACCCGGAGTTCGAGGTCGTGGAAGCGATGGGGGATCCCGACCGACTGCTCCAAGTGGTCAGCAACCTCCTGTCCAACGCGCTCGTCCACACACCCTTGAGCACCCCGGTCGATGTCCGCGTGGGCACCGCGTCGGCGGGGGCGGCCACGGGTGGCACCGACCGCCCGGGACGCACCAGCGGCTCGCCTCCGCTGGCCGAGGGCACGCCGATCTGCGTGATCGAAGTCGCCGATCAGGGACCGGGTCTGCCACCGGAGGAGGCCGAGCGGGTCTTCGAACGCTTCTACCGTGTCGACCCGTCCCGCTCCCGTGACCAGGGCGGCAGCGGCCTCGGTCTCGCCATCGCCATGGCGATCGCCCAAGGCCAGGGAGGCCGGATCGAACTCGACACGCGGGTCGGCCGCGGATGCACCTTCCGCCTGGTTCTGCCTGCTCGTGGGTGAGTCGTGCCTTGCGGGGGTCGATCGCCGATGTCGTCGCGCGGCACCTCGGAGATCACTCCGAGCGCAGGGCGCGTCAAGGGCAGGGCGCGTCAAGGGCAGGGCGCGTCAAGGGCGCCGGGACCGGCGTCCTGCCGTGGACCGTGCCCTTGCCGGGGCGGAGGTGACGGACGCACCGCCCGTGGGCTGACGCGCGGCCACCGACTGGGGCCGCCGTATCTGCTGGTGGCCCGGCCGCCACGACTTGGCGAGTCCTTCGGCCGGCTGTCCGCGTTCACGCACCGATCCACCGTGGCGGAGCCCGCGAGCCCGAGGCCGGGAAAGCCGAAGTCCCGCGATCGCCGGGAGGGGTGCGTAGAGGTGGATGTCACCACTGGCCGCCGGTGACGTGAGCTGCCTCGCCGAAGGGTGCCCGGACGGTCCTTCGGCTCGACCGACTCGGTTCCGCCGGACTCCCGACGGCGTCCCGCTCGGTCTGTCGAGAGAGGACATTCGTCCCTACTCCCGAGGAGGTCGGGGCTGGGACAGTGGGCACATACCGTCAGGAACTTGAGATGAGGACATATGCGTGCTTCGACGTCGGTGAAGAAGAGGGTCGCCTCGGTGCTGGTCGCGGGTGGTCTCTCGCTGGGAGCCCTGGTGGGGACCGCGGGTGCCGCCCAGGCCGCGGTGTGCGCCGACACGCCGTGTTACTCGGTCACCGGTACCGGGAAGTCACTGCAGGCGGCACAGAACGATGCCATCAACAAGGCGAAATCCCGGTGCGGCAGCCGTACGGTGCTCGACCAGAACCAGAGCCTCGCGCAGCAGCGCAGCGACGGCACCGTGGTGTACACGATGTACTTCGCCTGCCGGTAGGCGACGGATCTCGACGAGAGCGGGCGGGCCCACGAGGGCCCGCCCGCTCTCGTCCAGGCGGTGCGGGTGACCTCGGTGGCCCGCTTGCAGGCCGCCGGCCTGGACGGTTTCGGCGCCGCCGCGGCCAACCGAGGGCGAGTTTCGGGGCGCCGGTCGCCAACTGGGACATGTTCCGCGTGGCCGACGGCCGCATCGTCGAGCATGGGGCGTCATCGTCCCCGTGCCGGCCGAACTGCCGCACTCCAACGGCCTGTTCCGAGGGTGAGGCAAGCACGATGAGCGACCTGACCTACGCGGGCAAGACCTTCCCCTTCAGTGCCGACAACGGTGCCGTCTTCCACGACACCCATGCGTCCGACGGAACCACACCGCACTACGCGACCGTCGCCGGACCTACGAGTGCGCTCAGCCCCTGGCAGACGCGCCCTGGCCTCCTCGTCCCTGCGACACCACCGTGCAGCGATGAGGCCCGAGGCCGGCGGCGGAGAGAAGGCCGACCCTCTCTCCGCGACCTGCCCGACCCGGGTCAGAGAACCGGTGCCGAGAACAGCTGCCGGATCTCGCCGATGCCGGAGACACGGCTGACCAGTTCGTCGCCCTCGGTCAGATAGCGGGGCGGATTCATGCGATTGCCGACCCCGGCGGGTGTGCCCGTGAAGACGAGGTCGCCGGGAAGCAAGGGCACGATGGCCGAGAGACGCGCGATCAGCTCGGGGACCGGGAAGATCATGGACTTCGTACGGTCGTGCTGGACGACGTCGCCGTTGAGGAGCCCGGTGATCTCCAGGTCGTCGGGGTCGGCGAACTCGTCGGGTGTGACGAGGACCGGGCCGGTCGGGCCGAAGCCGGGGAAGGACTTGCCCAGGCTGAACTGCGGCGGCTTCCCGGCCAGTTGGACGACCCGCTCGGAGAGGTCCTGGCCGACGGTGAGCCCGGCGACGCTCTCCCAGGCGCGGTCCTCGGACACACGGTGTGTGTGCCGGCCGACCACCGCGACGAGTTCGACCTCCCAGTCGACCTTGCCGGGCGGGAGTTCGACGGTGGTGCGAGGGCCGGTGACACAGGTCGGGAACTTGGTGAAGACCAGAGGTTCGTCCGGTGGTGTGTAGCCCGCCTCGGCCGCGTGCGGCGGGTAGTTGAGCGCCACCGCGAACACCTGGCGCGGGCGCGGCACCGGGGCGCCGAGCGCGTCCGGCTCGACGGGGATGCCGAAGGCGTCAGCGGGCAGGCCGGAAGCGGCCCAGTGCCGCAGCTCCTGCCAGTTGTCGAGCAGTGCCATGGGGTCGGAGGAGAACCGGTTCCCGGACGCCGACGCGATGTCGGCCGCCCGGTCCCCCTCGACGAGGACGGCGCGTCCGCCGGTGACAGCGAGTCTCACCAGTCCACCTTCTGCGGTACGGGGGTGCCGTGACCCTGCTCCCAGCTGACGATCGGCGAGCGCAGGACGCCCAGGCGCTCGACCTCGGCCTCGATGATGTCACCGGGCTTGAGGTACATGTCCGGGTCGCCGCTGAAGCCGGCGACACCCTGGACGGTGCCGGTGGTGATCAGGTCGCCGGCGCTGTAACCCTGCGGGGAGTGGTAGGCGACCAGGTGGGGGATGGAGACCGACATGCGGCTGGTGTTGGACTTCTGCCGGACCTTGCCGTTCACCCGCAGTTCCATGTCGAGGTTCTGCGGGTCGGGGATCTCGTCGGCGGTGACGATGTAGGGGCCGACCGGGCAGAAGGTGTCGATGGCCTTGCAGAAGGAGAAGACACCGGACTCCATCTCGCGGCGCTGGATGTCGCGTGCGGTGATGTCGTTGAAGACGACGTATCCGGCGATGTGGTCGGGAGCGTCGTCCACACCGAAGAACTTGCCGGGCTTGCCGATGACGACGGCGATCTCCAGCTCGTAGTCCAGCTCGCTGGTCAGGTGCTCGGGGTAGATCACGGGCTCGTCGGGGCCGACGATCGCGTCGACGTTCTGGAAGAAGACGATGCCCTTGTGCATGGGGTGCGACCAGTCGACGTTCTTCGACTCGTCCTCGTGCTCGCGGAAGTTGCCGGAGGTGTGGAAGAACTTCTTCGGCACGATCGGCGCGCGCAGCCGTACGTCGTCCAAGGACAGGCGCTCTCCGGTCTCCGTCACCCGGCCGTCGCGCTCGAAGTACTCACGGGTCGAGCCGACCTCCAGGGCGAGGACGACTCGCTCCTCCAACTCCAGCCTGCCGACGCGCCCGTCGTCAAAGGTGACCAGCTTCATGTGTTCCGCCTATCTGTACGTCTGGGACTTCTGAGGTCTGTTGTCGATAACGCTTCTATGAGGGGGTCTGTGGCTGCGGCAGGGCAGTCGCCTGACCGGCCGCCGGCTTCTCACCTGCGAAGACACGCAGCTGGAGGGCGAGCATGCCGTAGTACCCGACCAGTGTGGTGAGCTCGAACACGCCGCGCGCCCCTACCGCGAGCACCGCCTCGTCGTACTCCTCGCCGGTCAGTTCCCCGGCGCGAAGGAGTGCGTGAGTGATCCGCAGGGCGGTCCGCTCCGCCGGGTCCGCCGACTCGGGGACGGAGCCGGCGCGCAGTGCGGCCATGTCCCGCTCGCTCAGTCCGCAGCCGCGGCCCACGGCCTCATGGGCTTCCCGTTCGAAGGCGCTGCCCCAGTGTGCGGCGACGGCGAGGATGGCCATCTCACGCACACGGTCGGTGAGGGCGCTGTCGTAGCGCACCGCGCTTCCGACCGCCTGTACGGCAAGGCCGACCGGCGGGCTGAGCAGCATCGCGTTGAACGGACCGCGCAGGCGGCCGTCCTCGTCGGCCAGGGCGAACGACTGCGGCCCGGCCGAGCGCCGTCCCCCGGTGATGGCCCGGTAGACCTCCGCCTGCTGTTCGTCGAGTTCCCCGGGCAAAAGCCCAGCCAGTCGAACTGTCATCAGTGCTCCTTCGGCCGGCTCGTCGAGAGAACCACAGCCTAATCTTTCTCTTCGTTCAGTGAAAGTCCATTTCGCTTGACAAAAGTCACTGTGACACTGGCTTCCGTAGAGTGAAAATGAGAGAGTCCCTGTCAGTCGTCCCGACAAGAAAGCGAGCCGACCTTGCCGCCGCGCCAGTCCCAGCCCGTAGAGGTGCCCGACGCCTCTGCCGGGGATGCACCCGCCAAGCGCAGCTATCACGTGGAGGCGCTGGCCAAGGGGCTCCGCCTGCTCGGCCTGTTCTCCGAGCAGCGGCCTTCCATGAAGCTCTCCGACATGGCTGCCGAGACGGGCGTACCCCTCCCGACGGCGTTCCGGCTGGCGGCCACGCTGGTGACCGAGGGGTTCCTGGAGCAGTTGCCCAACGGCGCGTACCGCCCCGCCCCGCAGGTGCTCACGCTCGGTTTCTCGGCACTGCGCGGCCTTGACCTGGTCCAGCTCGCGGAAGGTCCCCTGCGTCGTCTCGCCGACGCGACCAGCCAGACGGTGAACCTGGGCACGCTGTCCGACGACTACGTCCTCTATCTGATCCGGCTGCGCAACAACGACCTGGTCACCGCGAACATCCAGGTGGGGTCACGGCTCCCGGCGGTCGGCACCTCGATCGGGAAGATGCTGTTGAGCGGGCTCGACGACACCGAGCTGGAGCGGCGTCTGACCGAGAAGTCCTTCTCCGGGGCGACGGGACCGAACGCCATCAGATCCCTCGACGGGCTGCGTGACGCGCTGAGCGGGATTCGCGAACAGGGCCATGTCGTACAGGACGAGGAACTCGCCTACGGCCTGCGCTCCGTGGCCGCGCCGATCACGGACGCGACCGGATCCGTCGTGGCGGCTGCCAATGTCGCTGTTCCGGCGCGCGAGTTTCCCATGGAGCGCTTGCTCGGTGAAATGTGCCAGCCCCTCAAGGACGCCTGCCGCGAGATTTCCCGGCTGCTCGGCGGCCGCTGATCCCGTCCGCGCGACGGACGCTGCACTCGGTGCGATGTCGTTCCGGTGGATCAGACGAGCGTGCGACCGCCGTCGACGTACAGCACCTGTCCGGTCACGAACGACGCCCTCGGTGAGGCCAGGAACAGTGTCGCGCCGACGACGTCCTCGGGGGTGCCGAGGCGTCCTGCCGGTACCAGGCCGGTCATCTCGTCGCGCATACCGGGCTTGTCGAGGTACGCGCGTGTCAGCTCGGTCTCCGTGTAGCCCGGCGCGACCGCGTTGACCGTCACGCCGTCAGCGGCCCATTCCCGGGCCATGACCTTGATCAGCTGGTCGAGTCCGCCCTTCGTCGCGGCGTAGGGGGCGTGGTGCCGGTGCGCGAGCTTGGAGGAGACCGAGGAGAAGAACACCATCCGGCCGCCTCCCGCCTCGCCCATGACCCGACCCGCCGCCCGGCCGATCCAGAAGGCGCTGGACAGGTTCAGGGTGAGAATCCGGTCCCACACTTCGTCGGGTATGTCCACCACCGGCCGGCGGTCGTTCGTCCCGACCGCGTGGACCAGTACGTCCAGCCCGCCGAGCAGACGGGCGGCGGCGGCGACCGCCTCGTCACAGGACTCGGAGGACGTCACGTCGGCGACCACGGTCTCGATGTCCGCCTCCGCCATCCGGGGGTCCTCCCGGAAGGCCTTGAGCCGGCTCTCGTCCGCGTCCACCACCACGAGGCGCGTTCCGGCTTCGGCCAGCCCTCGGGCGCAGGCCGCTCCGAGCCCGCCCGCTCCGAACACCAGAGCGCGCCCGCCCTCCAGACCCAGCCATCCCATGGATGCCTCCCATTTTCACTGAGTAAAAGCCAGTTTCATATTGTGCGCCTGACGATAGCGGCTGGCCTGTGCGCTGTCCATCACGTCGCGGCCTGTCCGTCCGACGGTGTGCGCTATCCGCACTTCATGCACGCAACGCATACCTTGCAGAGTGTGCAAAAATCCGCTCCATGACTTCCACGGGTGAGAGTCTGCGTGAGCGTCGGCGGCAGCAGACACGGCGAGAGATCCATGCGGTCGCGCTGCGGCTGGCTCAGGAACAGGGGTTCGACGGGATCACCGTGGACCTGATCAGCGCCGAGGCGGGTGTGTCGCCGCGTACGTTCTTCAACTACTTCCCGAACAAGGAAGCGGCCGTCCTGCCCGGGCCCCCGGCCGAACTGCCGCAGGCGCTGACCGCCGAGTTCGTCTCGCGCGGTGACGCGCATCCCCGGGAAGTCCTCGCGGACCTGACTCGCCTGCTCGTGCGCGATCTCACCGACAACCCGCCGCTGCGCCAGGAGACGCACGCCGCCTTCGCGCTCACGCGCAGCCATCCCGCCCTGCTGGCCACGATGCTGGCCCGGTTCGACGGCTTCCGGCGTTCGATCGCCGAGCTGGTCGCGCGGCGGCTCGGGGCGCGACCCGAGGGCGAGGTGCCGACCCTGATCGCCGCGCTCGCCCTGACCGTGATGCGCGACGGCCTGGAGCGCTGGGCGAACGAGGAGTCCCCGAGCGACGAGGACGACTCCCCGGTCCCGCACGTCGAACGCTCCGCGAAACTCCTGCTCTCGCTGCTGACCCCATGACCGCCGGGCCGGTCTTCCGGGCGCCCCGTGTGTGACGTGCTCATTCCCCAACTCACCGATGCCAGGAGCCCCCTTGAGCGACTCGACGCCGGCCGCGGAGGCGGAGGACGGAACCTCCTCCGGAACTCCGAGCCACTTCGGCCTCATATTCGCCGCCCTCATGACCGCGATGCTGCTCGCCTCTCTCGACCAGACGATCGTCAGCACCGCACTGCCGACCATCGTCGGCGAGCTGCACGGCCTGAACCATCTGGCGTGGGTGACCACCGCGTACATCCTCGCGGCCACCATCGCCATGCCCGTCTACGGCCGCCTCGGTGATCTGCTCGGCCGCAAGGCCCTGTTCCTCGGCGGAATCGGCGTGTTCCTCGTCGGCTCCGTGATCGCGGGCGCGGCGCAGGACATGACCTGGCTGATCATCGGCCGTGCCGTGCAAGGGCTGGGCGGCGGTGGACTGATGATCACCTCGCAGGCGATCATCGCGGACCTCGTACCGCCACGGCAGCGCGCGAAGTACATGGCCCCGATCGGCGCCGTGTTCGGCCTCTCCTCCGTCGCGGGCCCCCTGCTCGGCGGCTGGTTCACCGACGGCATCGGCTGGCGCTGGGCCTTCTGGATCAACCTGCCGATCGGTGTGCTGGCTCTCGCCGTCGGCGCGTTCGCCCTGCGCCTGCCCCGCAGGACCGCCGCGGTCGCCTTCGACTACCTCGGCTTCACCCTCATGGCGACGGCGGTGACCTGCACCGTGCTGGTGGCCGACTGGGGCGGCACGGACTATGCCTGGTCCGACCCGCTCATCCTCGGCCTGGCCGGAGGCGGCCTGCTGGTCTGGGCCCTCTTCTTCCTCTCCCAGAGCCGCGCCAAGGAGCCGATCATCCCGCTGTGGCTGTTCCGCAGCCGGATCTTCAACATCGCCACCCTGATCGGCCTGCTCGTCATCGGTATCGGCATGTTCGCGATCATCGGCTACCTGCCGACGTATCTGCAGATGGTCTACGGCGTCAGCGCCACCGAGTCCGGGCTGTTGCTCATCCCCATGGTGGTCGGCATCGTCGCCACAGCCATCCCTTCCGGGCAGCTGATGAGCAGGACGGGCCGGTACAAGATCTTCCCGATCGTCGGCACCGTCCTCGTGGGCGTCGCCGCGCTGCTGATGTCCACGCTGGACACCGAGACCTCGCTCGTCCTGATCGGCGTCTATGTGTTCGTGCTCGGTGCCGGGCTCGGTCTGACGATGCAGCCTCTGGTCCTGGCCGTGCAGAACGACTTCCCCGGGTCCGCCGTGGGCACCGCGACCTCCGCCAACAACTTCTTCCGCGAGATCGGCGCCACCCTCGGCACCGCGGGTGTCGGGGCGGTGTTCACCCACCGCCTCACCGACCAGCTGGGCGACCGTCTCACCGGAGCCTCCGCCGACGCGGTCGGTGACACCCGCTCCCTCACCCCGGCCCTGGTCCACTCCCTCCCGGACAAGGTCCAGGACGCGGTGATCCTCTCGTACCAGCACGCCCTGACACCGGTGTTCCGCTATCTGGTCCCCGTGTTCGTCGTCGGCCTCGTCCTCGCCTTCCTCCTCCCGGAGAAGAAGCTCGCCGACGGCAACGATGACGTCGGCCCCGATGTGACCCCAGGTCAGCCGGAGGCCGCGCTGACCGGGAACTGAGCCGGGACGGGCCGTGGAGGCGTGTCCTCCTGGTGACCGCGGCGCCGCGTGGGCGGTGACCGCGGTCGCGGTCTTCCTGTCAACTGTGCAGAGCTCGTGAGGACTTGTCAGTAACTGTCGGCGGCCTCTTCCTCGACCGTCAACAGATCCCCACAATATTGATCACGACGGGGGTGAAAACGAACACCATTGCGCAGAGAGGGCAGAAACTTGTCCCACGACCAATCCGGCGACGGCC
The DNA here is from genome assembly GCF_009184865.1 of Streptomyces phaeolivaceus. Taxonomy (NCBI): domain Bacteria; kingdom Bacillati; phylum Actinomycetota; class Actinomycetes; order Kitasatosporales; family Streptomycetaceae; genus Streptomyces; species Streptomyces phaeolivaceus. Next base: position 9,137,754 of record NZ_CP045096.1, read on the forward strand.
ACAGCCGCAGACCGGTGCGTCTTCTTCCGAACGGTTCCGCCGCCGAACTGACCACCGCTCAGGCGAACCGGCCGGTCCGCACGGCGGGGGCCGTCTCACTGACCCGCGACGAGGTGATCCCGCCCGCACGGGCCGCCGACGGATTCCCCCGGAGGCGGCGAGGCGCGGGCGCGGGGATGATCCTCGGCGTCGCCGGCCTCGGCATCGCTACGGGCAACCCGCCGGTGCGCGTGCGCGCCCTGTCCGGGCCCGACACCGAGGCCACCGCCAAGGAACGCCAGGGCACACGCGCCCCGACGGCCGCCGGGATCAAGGGTGTCGACGCCGTCGCCCCCGACAGCGGCATGTCCGGCCGGACATCGGCGGTGGCGCCCGCGGCCCGCATCGCCGCCCACAAGACATGGGGGAGCGACGCCTGTTCCACGGCCGACACGGCCGACACGGCCGACACGGCCGACACGGCCGACACGGCCGCCGCGATCGGCCGGTCCGTGGCCTACGGCGTGGACGCCAAGCCCCTCGACCATGGAGCCGGGCGGGCGGTCCCGAACGCGGCGGCCGACCCCGGACCGGTCCACAACTCCGCCGCCGCCGACCGGGCGGCGCACATCCGCGCCGTCGAGGGCCGGCTCGTGGACGAGAACGGCGACGACGATCGCGCCGGACGCGAGCCGGGCACGAACGTGGGCCGGCTCGACCGGTGCGGCCCGCCGCGGGACGTCACCAGCCCGACCCGCGCCGGGGGCATCGGGGACATCACCCGGCCCGGCTGCCCGGCCGCGGCCGACCCCGCCACCGGCGGGTGACCGGCAGGGCCGCCGCGGAGATCCCCGTCCGCTGGAAGGACCTCTCCTCGGCTGGGCCGACCACCTCCGACGTCGGCCTTCCGGAGTCCGGCCATGGCACCCCCACGGCCGCCCGGACCCACTGACCGTCACGGTCCCACCCCGGCGATCGCACCGTCCCGGCGGTCTGTCACTGCCCTCAGACCGCCGCCGGGGCGCGCAGCACGCGGATTCGCCGGCGGAGGTCGACGCAGACCCTTCTGACCGATGTCCTGAGATCCAGGCCATCCGCTGAACTGGAGATCTCACACCGTGATCCAGCCCCCCACACTCGGACTCATCGGATGCGGAATGGTCGGCGGCGCGCTGGCCCGTCTCGCCGTCGCCTCCGGCCTGAACGTCGTACTGAGCAACTCGCGCGGTCCCGAGTCCCTCGCCGCCCTGGTCGCCGAACTCGGCCCGCGCACGCGCGCGGCCACGCCGCCCGAGGCCGCCCGGGTGAGCGACATGGTCGCCGTGGCCGTCCCCCTGAACGCCTATGACCGGCTTCCCGTCCGGGAGTTGGCAGGCAGGACCGTCATCGACCTCATGAACTATCACCCGGACCGGCACGGCCGCATCGCCGCACTGGAATCGGGCGAGCTGACGCCCAGCCGTCTGGTCCAGCGGCACCTCGTCGGGTCCCCCGTGGTGAAGGTGTTCAGCGACATCGACTTCCGTCGACTGCGCCCCGGCCCCCGGCTGGGTGTCCTCGACCGGAGCGTCCTGCCCGTCGCCGGCGACGACGCGGACGCCAAGGCGGAGGTGTCCCGGTTACTGAGCGCCCTCGGCTACAACGTGCTGGACGTCGGCACGTTCGAGAACAGCCGGGTGCTCATCTCCCTCGCGGTCGCCACCGAACAGGCCAGAGCGGCCACCCGGGCCATGGCCGAGAAACTGGAGATCGTCCCGCCGGACTCTCCCGGCTATGTGAACTGGCCGACCGCGTCCTGCTCAGCCGCCGTGAGGAAGCGTCTGTCGCCCCAGGAACAGCGGATCATGACACTGACCGCCGCCGGCCGTTCGCTGCCGGAAGTGGCACAGGAGATGTACCTGTCGGAGAAGACGGTCAGAAACTATCTGAGCCGTATCTACGGAAAACTCGGAGTACGGTCCCGATACCAGGCCATCCTCCACTGGCTGGGGCATGTGGGTTCCTCCGAGGCCGATGCCACCGGGATATGAGTGCACCGGGAGGGGCAAGGGATCTCCCGGTCATGCCATGACCGATCCCCGCTGTCAGTCGGCATGCCCCCATGCTTGCCTGGCGCTGCTGGACGCCGCCTCGTAGCCGGAGCGACCGGCGAGTTCGACCCATCGGTCCAGCGCCTGGCCGAGATTCTCGGCACGGCGCGGGCCGTCCCACTCAAGTCCCGCGACGCACAGCGTCGCCATGCTCGCTGCGGCGCGTTCGAGGTCCTCGAACATGGTGAGCAAGGCGTCGATGATGATCGGTTCCATGACGTTGAGCTCAAGCTCACCGGCGGCGACGGCGCAGCTGACGGTGTTGGCCGATCCGCGGATGCGGTAGCTGAGCTGCATGGCGTACTCCGGCACCACCGGATTGACCTTGGCCGGCATGATGGACGACCCGGCCTGCAGCGCCGGGATGGTCACCTCCGCCAGTCCGCCACGCGGACCGGACGAGCGAAGACGCAGGTCAGACGCTATCTTCGCGACGGTGATGGCCGCTCGGGCCGTTGCGTCGGCGACCGCGGCGTAGGGGTCGAGATGCGCCAGCGCGTCAAAGAGATCCCGGGCACCGACCACGTCGAAGTCGACCAGCTTCGCGAGTTCACTGACACATGCGTCGGTGAATCCCTCCGGCGCGCCGATGGAGGTGCCGAGAACCGTCGCACCGAGCGGCACGGCCGACAGCTCGCGCACCGTGGCCTCCAGTTCGTCGGCGCCCCGCTCGACGGCGCGGGCCTGGGCGCGCAGTGTCCGGCCGGCCTGGACGCTCACCGCGTCCTGGAGGCAGGTGCGGCCGAGATAGGGCGTTTCATTGTATTCAGCCGCTTTGTCTTTTAGAGTCTCGGACAGCCCTCGCAGCGCCGCCAGTGGCCCCTCGGCTACCTCGATGATCGTCAGAGCCATGGCCGTGGGAAAGGAGTCATTGGTCGATTGCGAGGCGTTGACATGATCGTTCGGGTGCACCGTGATCGACGCGAGCTGTGCTGCTCGCGCGGCGATGACCTCGTTGACGTTCATGTTCGTCGTCGTGCCACCGCCACCGAGTACCAGCGCCGTGGGGAACTGCTCGGTGTGCAGGCCGGCGGCGACCTCGTCACACGCGGCGATGATCGCGTCGGCTCGCCGGTCGTCCAGAACCCCCAAGGTGCGGTTGGCCGTGGCGGCTGCCCTCTTTATGAGCGCGTACATACGAATCAGAGACGGCACGTCCGCGATACGACGCCCGGGAGACCCGAAGTTCCGCAGCGACAACTGCGTCTGTGTCCCGTAGAGCGTGCCATGCGTGTTCGCGGGTTCGGCTTCCTTGGATGTGTACTGCACGGTTCACCATTCTTCTGCCGGGCGGGTGGCGGTTGTGGTCACGCTAAGTACGGAGGGACGACCGGATCGACGTTTGTTGCTGTCTGAGCACGCCGACTTCTGCGACGCGGCCGGGACGAGCATCATCGCGGGGACTGTTGTCTCCGTGGCAACACGGGAAAGGGGTCTTCGGTGATGGCGATGTCGACCGCTGAGAGGGTGGCCCAGTTGCTGCTGGCCTTCGACGCGCAGAACGCGAGCGGCCACGCTGACAGATCGGTCAGTGAGCTGGCCCGCATCGTAGGGCGTGAACGGAGCCAGGTCTCCAGGATGCTCAAGTCCCTGCAACGGGCCGGCGTCGTCGATCAGGACCCCGACTCCCGCCGCTACAGGCTGGGCTGGAGAGTGCGAGTGATGGCCGCGGGAGCAGGCGACCAGGTGCTGATACGCGCGGCCCGCCCCATGCTCCAGGCGCTCGTGGCCCGTACGGGGGAGGTGGCCCTGCTGACGGTGCAGGAGGGCAATCGCTCGCTGTCCGTCATGCGTGAGGAGTCGCAGAACACGTTGCAGGGCGGCGGCTGGGTCGGCCGCCGTTCGGCGATGCACCACACGGCCTCCGGCCGTGCCCTGATGTTCGACACCGACGACGAACTCGTCGAGGCGCTCACCGCCGACGACTTCTGTCCTTCCCCGCGCTCGGGCCCGAAGGCACCCCGAGACCTCCACGAGTTGCTCGACCGTCTACGGGCCGAGCGCCGACGGGGTTACGCCGTGGCCTCGGAGGAGATCGAGGTGGGACTGACGTCCGTAGGTGTCCCCGTCCGCAACGCGCATGGACATCTGCTCGCGGTGATCAATGTCTCCGGACCGACACCTCGCATGATCGGCCGTATCGAGGGCGTGGCGAAGCTGCTGCTGTCCGCCAGCACGGCGATCAGCAAGGCCCTCGGCACCCGGCAGATCGGGTGAGGGCGGTGTCCGGCACGACTGTCGCGGTGGTGACCCTCGGCGGAACCATCGCCTGCGCTCCGCATCCCGACGGCGGTGTGGTCCCGGTGCGGGAGGCCGCACACATGGCCGGAGTGATCGCCGAGGCTCGCGGAGCCGCCACCGACCTGCCGCGGGTGCGTATGGTCGCCGCCAGAAGAACGACGAACTCTGGGGCCTGTTCAAGAAGACCGTCAGCAACAAGGAGGCCGTGGAGGCGTTCGCCAAGAACATGCCGCGCCCCGGCCAGAACATCACCTACTCCGACACCGACACCCTCACGCGGTGTTCCTGATGACGCCGGCCGCGTTCGGCGACCTCGCCGCAGTCAAGTACGCCGACGTCCTGTGGTCCGGGCTGCTGATGACACTGCAGATCAGCGCGATCGGAATGATCGGATCGCTTGCCGTCGGGCTCGCCGGGGCGACAGCGATCATCCTGCGGGTGCCTGTTCTCCGCCACGCCGTGCGGATCTATGTGGAGGTCATCCGCAACACCCCCCTACTGGTCCAGGTGTTCTTCCTCTTCTTCGCCGCCCCGTCGATGGGGCTGACGCTGAGCCCCTACGAGGTGGGCTGTATCAGCCTCGTCGCCTGGGGCGGCGCGTACAACGTGGAGAACTTCCGGGCAGGTCTCACCTCGGTAGGACCCCGGTACCACGAAGGTGCGCGAGCTCTCGGCTTCTCCGAATGGCGGACCTTCCTGCACGTGACCGCGCCGATCGGGATACGCCTGGCGGCTCCGGGCCTGACCAACACCCTGATCTCCGTGTTGAAGAACTCGGCACTGATGCTGGGCATAGGCCTCGCGGAACTGACCTTCGTCGCACAGAAGCTCTCGGCCGACACGTTCCGAACGGTGGAGCTGTATGTCGTTCTCGGCGTGATCTACCTGGCCCTCGTGCTGCTCCTCACCTGGCTCATGCACATGACGAGCCGACGTTTCACTCTCCAGGGAGGCGTCTGATGGCGGACACCGAATGGATCGGCCCCACCGTTGAACTCGTCTCGGGTGGCGTTGTGCGCACCATCGCACTCGCGTCCACGGCGGTGACGCTGTCCGTGGCGGCCGGCACCTTCCTGGGAGTGCTGCTCTGCCTTCCCGAAGGACGCTGGACCACACCGGCACGCAGGGCATTGACGGCCTATCTCCAGCTGTTCCGAGGGCTGCCGGTTCTGGTGACCCTGTTCATCGTGTTCTTCGTTTCACCTTCGCTGGGACTGCGGCTCGACTCCTTTTCCGCGGCGGCGCTCGGCCTTTCCCTGTGGGGGAGCGCCAATGTGATGGAAGTGGTGCGTGGCGCGGTGCGATCGATCCCCACCGCTCAGTTCGAAGCGGCTTCCGCGCTGGGGTTCGGCTGGGCCCCGGCGATGCGGTGGGTCGTGTTGCCACAGGCGATCCGGCGCGCACTGCCGCCTCTGGTGAACCTCGTCGTGGACCTCATCCAGGCAACCACCCTGGCTTCGCTCATCGGTGTCATCGATGTGCTGCAACGATCGCGGCAGGCCGTGGAGTTCTACCAGCTTTCCTCGGGCGAGGGCCACGCGGTACCGATCTTCACCGGTGTCCTCGCCGTGTTCTTCCTGCTCTGCTTCCCCCTCACACGCCTCGCGGCGCGGTTGGAGCGGAGAGCTGACAAGCCCTCACGGCCGACACCCGATCCGGTCACCGCCGAGGGCGCAGCGGGTGAGCGCGTGGGCTCCACGGCCTGATCGGCATCCCCGGACCAGGAATCGGGACGGCGGGTCGGGGGCCACGTCAGCCGGTGAGTCCGGGGCGGCACATGAGGGTGGCGGTGAAGGGGAGGGGACGTTCGGGCTTGCGCCCGTAGTGGCGGATCTGGCCGCGGTCGGTTCGGTTCCGGTCAGGGAACCACGACCTCCAGGACGGTGACTGTCCGGCCCGTACCGTTCCCCCCGGTTTCGCCGCACCCCTGCTCCCCTGGTCCGAGTCGCGCGTCCTTGAGCCGGCGATCGCCGGCGTGCCCGCACCGGTCCAGCACGATCAGCGTGCCGTCGACATCGCTGCAGAGGTTGATCGGCACTGTGAAGATCGTGTACGCGAGCCCCGTCAGGGCGGAGCCTCCGATGGTGAGCACCGCGACGGCTGAAGCCACAGATGCCCATTTCGTCCTGCGCATGTCATCTCCGTGGAGTGCGTAGAGGCGGATGTCCTCACGAGCTGAGTGGCATCCCGGACCGACGCAGGAGAACTCCCTTCGATCCGTCGGAGCGCGAGCCGCGTACATCCGGCGCGATGAAGGCCGCGAATATCAGCGCGAGTTATTGTCGACGTACAGCGCCGCAGTCGCCAACGCCCATGACAGGGCGACAGCTTTCTGCGGCGACTGTACGGGCACGCTGATCGCGTAGTGGTGGAGGGCCTCGCCGTGGTGAAAGCGTGGGCCCGGTGACTAAATGCCCTGGCACGTCACATAGGCGTACCAGTTGTCCCCGTCTTTCCAGTACCAATAGTCGTTCGCGGGGGTTCCGCCCCGCGAGTAGCAGGCGTCCGCGGCGAGTTGTGAAGCCCAGCCCTGGCTGATGGCGGGGCCGCCCCGGACTGTCGCCGCCGCTGCCGGCAGCGCTGCCAGAGCCACCAAAGCTCCTGACAACACGGCGGTGGTGACTAGCTGCTTGGCCCGCAAGCCGCGAGTGCTCTTGCTGCGCATGTGAATCCGTTTCTGTGGGAGTGGGAAGCCCGCCTCAGGGATCCGTCGGATGTCCCACGAGAGGGGTGACCTTGGCCGCAGCTTCCCAGCCGTGGCCTCGGGGCGCATAGAGGCAAATGTCCTCGGTCGCCGACCGGGACGCGGCTTGCCGGTGTCCCGGCCCGAGGAATGCGGAAAATGGCGGAGTCTTTACACAGGTGTCTGTTGGGCGTGGTGGGTGTACGTATGATCTACAGGTAGGCGCCCGCAACTCTCGTTGGACCGGCGTCACTTGAATGACGTTCTGGCGTCCCCAAGGCCAATTCCGCATTCGATCTGTCGAGTTCGGCCTGCCGACCCCTGCCGTCGTGCCCTTCGTTCACTCCGTCGTACCAGAGGACTTCCATGCCCCCCACCACCCCCCACACCGTTCCGCCGCCGAGCGGGAGACGCGTCGCCCGTACCGCCGTGGCAGCCGGTCTCGCCGTGCTGCTCTCCATAACCGGCGCGATACCCGTGGCCTTCGCCGCCGACGGTTCGCCCGCCGCGGTGCCGGCCGATGACGGCTCCGCCAAGTCCGTACACGACAAGCTCGGTTCGGCGGATGCCGAGTTGCTGTCCGAGGCGCGGGCCTCGGGTGAGAAGAACGTGACGATGATGGTCGTCACCGCGCCGGGCCGGACCGAGCAGGTGGCGAAGGAGCTGGACGCGGTCAAGGGCGGTTCCGTCGGCCGCAGTTACGACAAGCTCGGCTATGTCCGCGCCACCGTCCCGACCGGCAGGGCCGAGGCGGCGATCACGGCGGCCGCGAAGCTGCCCTCCGTGCACGCCATCGATCTGCGGCACGGGATCGCGCTGGAGGATCCGCTGCCCGACGCCCGCAAGGTGCGGGATGCCGCGACGAAGGCGACGTCGGAGACCTACCCGGCGCCCGGCAGGGACACCCCGGCCGCGAACCCGTACAACCCGGTCTTCGAGACGGGCGCCGTCGACTTCGTGAAGAAGCACCCGGAGGCGGACGGCCGGGGTGTCACCATCGGTGTCCTCGACACCGGCGTCGACCTCGCGCACCCGGCCCTGCAGAAGACCACCACGGGAGAGCGCAAGATCGTCGACTGGGTGACCGCCACCGACCCGGTCGTCGACGGCGACGGCACCTGGCGGCCGATGACGAGCGAGGTGTCCGGACCGTCCTTCACCTACGAGGGCCGGAGCTGGAAGGCACCGTCGGGCTCGTACCGCGTCAGCCTCTTCCGTGAGTCCGTCACCAACGGCGGCAGTGTCGCCGAGGGCGACGCCGACGGTGATGTGAACCGTGACGGTGACACCACCGACGACTGGGGCGTGCTGTACGACCCGGCGGCCGGCACGGTCACCGTCGATGTCGACGACAACGGCGACTTCACCGACGACACCCCGATGAAGCCGTACAAGGACGGTTACCAGGTCGGGTACTTCGGCACCGACGACCCCGGGACCGCCATCGCCGAGCGCCAGCCGTTCGTCGTGGAGATCCGCAAGGACGTCCCGCTGGACCCGCTGGGCGGGCCCCATGTCGGCAAGAAGGCCGACTTCGTCAACATCGGTGTCGTCTCCGGCTCGCACGGCACCCACGTCGCCGGCATCACCGCCGCGAACGGCCTGTTCGGCGGGAAGATGGACGGCGCCGCCCCCGGCGCGCGGATCGTCTCCTCCCGCGCCTGCGCCTTCGGCCCCGGCAGCTGCACCAACATCGCCATGTCCGAGGGCATGATCGACCTCGTCGTCAACCGGGGCGTCGACATCATCAACATGTCCATCGGCGGTCTGACCGCGCTCAACGACGGCAACGACGCCACCTCCGAGCTGTACACGCGCCTGATCGACACCTACGGCGTGCAGATCGTGATCTCGGCCGGCAACAGCGGACCCGGCGCCAACACCATCGGCTACCCGAGCTACGCCGACAAGGTGATCTCGGCCGGCTCGGGCATCTCCAAGGAGACCTGGGCCGCCAACTACGGCTCCGCCGTGGAGAAGAACTACAGCATGTCCGCCTACTCCTCGCGCGGCCCGCGCGAGGACGGCGGGTTCACGCCCACGCTGACCGCGCCCGGCTCGGCGGTCTCCTCCATCCCGACCTGGATGCCCGGCGACCAGTTCTACAAGGACTACGCGGGCTGGGACCTGCCCGCCGGCTACGGCATGTACCAGGGCACCTCGATGGCCTCCCCGCAGACGGCCGGCGCGTCCGCGCTGCTGCTGTCCGCCGCCAAGGCCCGGCACATCGACCTCACCCCGCAGAAACTGCGCACGGCACTGACCTCGACCGCCCGCCACATCAAGGGAGCCCAGGCCTACGAGGAGGGCGCGGGCCTCGTCGACGTTCCGGCCGCGTGGAAGGAGATCGAGGCGGGCGCGAGCGCCCACGACTACACCGTGAAGGCCCCGGTCGACACCGCCCTGGACCAGGAGCTGAAGACCCCCGGCTTCGGCACCGGCGTCTACGACCGCGAGGGCGGACTGAAGGCCGGCCAGAAGAAGACGTACGACGTCACGCTCACCCGCACCTCCGGCCCCGACACGCCGGTCGTGCACGAGCTGCGGCTGAAGAACAACAAGGCCGACACCTTCTCGATCGTCGGCTCGCAGACCGTCGAGCTGCCGCTGGACCAGCCGGTCACCGTCAAGGTCCAGGCCGCGCCCACGGCCGCGGGCATCAAGAGCGCCCGCCTGGAGGTCGACGACCCGGCCACCGCGGGCGTCGACCGGCAGATCCTGGCGACCGTCGTGGTCTCCACCCCGGCCCACTACGCCTACTCCGTCTCCGGCTCGGTGCAGCGCAACAGCGCGAACAGCTACTTCGTGACCGTCCCCGAGGGCGCCAGGACGCTGGAGGTCAGGCTCGGCGGCCTGGCGGACGGCAGCTGGACGGAGACCGGCGCGCTCCAGCCGTACGGTGTCCTCGCCAAGGGCGACGACTCCGGGGCGTCGGGCGTGACCACGTACCCGGACCCGCGGCCCGGTGTCTGGGAGATCGTGGTCCAGTCGTACTACGCCACCCAGCCGCTGGACAATCCCTACGACCTCGACGTCACCGTCTACGGCGCCTCCTTCGACCCGGACCCCGCGACCGTACCGGCGGCCGTGGTGGGCACCCCGGCCGCCGTCTCCTGGAAGGCGGCCAACGGCTACGCACCCGTGCACGGCACCATCGAGGGCGGAGCGCTCGGCTCCGCGAGGACCGCGCGGCCGGCCATCGCCACCGGGGCCACGCAGACCACCACGGTCGAGGTGCCCAAGGGCGCCACGTCCCTGGACGCCGCCATCGGCAGCCCCGCCGACTCCTCCGCCGACCTGGACCTGATGGTCTACGACGCGAACGGCGACCTGGTCGGCCGGTCGGCGGACGGCGACTCCGAGGAGTCCGTCTCCGTCACCGACCCGGCCGCCGGCACATACACGATCGAGGTGTACGGCTACGACGTCCCGTCCGGCTCGACCGCCTACGACTACCGCGACGTCTTCTTCTCCACCACGCTCGGCACGATCACGTCGGACGACCCGGGGCCGGTAGCGCTCGGGACGGGCGACTCCACGACCGTGTCCGCACAGGTCACCGCCGCGACCACCGCACCGGAGGGCCGCCGCCTGTTCGGTGAGGTGCGCCTGGTCAACGACCGCGGGACGACCGTGGGCAAGGGCACCGTGAACATCGAGAAGGTCACGAACCAAGCGGTGGTGTCCGGCACGTCGGTGGCGGGCGACACCACCTGAGCCACCTTCTGAGCCAGGTTGAACGGCGTGAGGGCCCCTGGGGATCGGGAATGGATCGGGAGATCCGCGACCGGTAACCCAGAGGCCCTCAATGCCGCCTGGAAAGACTCTCCTCGCGCCAAGCGGCAGGTCGCGGTCACCTGGTATGACGTTCTTCCCGTGCCATGAGCGCGTGCCGGCCAAAGGGGACATCTGCCCCTATGCGTTCCTTGATCACACCCGCGAGAATCTGATCCAGGTCATTTGCTCTGGCATGGAGCGGATGACGGATTTTCTCATTCCTGCATGAAGGAGCGTCAGCAGCATGGCTATTACCCGAAGGAAGACGGTAACCCTGGGGGCACTGGCGGGGATCGCCCTGGGCGGTCTGATTCTGCCGGTACAGGCTCAGGCCGCAACCTCAAGTGTGACAGTGGCGATCTGCAACAACGGCGGTCGCACGCTGGAGGCGGTCAAGGTCACCGGCGTGCGCGCGGACGGAAGCAGCACTTCCAGTTGGATCGGGGCCTCTTCCAACAACTGCACGTTGCCTTCGGCGAGGTGGCGGACCGGCCAGACGTTGAAGTTCGAACTGTCCTGGAAGGGGTACACGAGCACCACGTCGGAATCGTGCTCACTCGCATCCAGCCTGGCGGACGGGTCGGCGAGGACGTGCAACTACTACTACTGATGTCCGTCGCCGTCACAGGGATTCGGTCTTCCGTGTCGTATTCGGGCAAGTGAGGCCGTAGAGGTCAGGCGGTCGGCAAGCCGAATCATCCCTGGCCGTTCCTCGACATCCGTCAAATATTCGCCAAGCACGGAACGCCATCATGGGGAAGACGCCATCTCGCCCGCTCTTTCGGCGTGTGAGGTGACGGCTCATGGGGCGTTCCGTGCTTGTTTGAGACAGGAATCGATGAAGTGAAAGACCTTCCTGGCCGTATGGTCGCCGGGTGGAGAGCGACAGCCGCCACGGTGGCGGGCGCGCTGATTCTCTGGGGCACCGGCGTGGCACCGGCGGTCGCGGCCACGGAGCCGGCCCCGCCGGGTGGGGTGCCCGGGGTGCGGCTGCCGGAGCTGAAGTGGACCGACTGCGGCGGAGGCTTCGACTGTGCGACGGCCGAGGTGCCGCTCGACTACCGGCACCCGGACGGTGTCACGATCTCCCTCGGGCTCAGCCGTAAGTCCGCTGCCGACCCGGCTCACAAGATCGGGACACTCTTCCTCAACCAGGGCGGACCCGGTGGCTCTTCCGGTGGTCTCCTCTATTACATGGGCACCGATGGTCCTGCGGAGATCCGCAGCCGGTACGACCTCGTCATCGTCGACCCCCGCGGGGGCGGCCGGAGCGCGCCGGTGCGGTGCGAGTCCACGAGGGAGTGGATGGACTCCTGGGAGACGGCGACCGCACGCCCCACGCAGGGCGGCTTCGACCGTGCCGTATCTCTGGGGCGGCAGTTCAACGACGCGTGCCAACGTCATTCCGGCGACCTGCTGCCGTACATCGGGACGGAGTACTCGGCGCGGGACTTGGACGTGGTCCGGGCCGCACTCGGCGAGAAGAAGTTCAACTGGTACGGCCTCTCCTACGGCACCTACCTCGGCACCGTGTACGCCAGCCTCTTCCCCGAGAAAGTGGGCGTGATGGCGCTGGACGGCGCCTACGACCCGAATGCCTACGCCAACGATCCCTACCGGTACGACCGCGGGCAGTACCTGGCCGTCGACGCCGCGCTCGGGCGCTTCCTCGACTGGTGCGAGCGCACTCCGGATGACTGCTCGTTCGGCGACGGCGACCCACGACAGGCCTACCTGGACCTGCAAGCCGCGCTCGACGCCGAACCGATCAGGGACGCGGACGGCCGACTGGTCGCCAACGGTGCCTGGTTGACCATGATGGTGACCTACGCCCTCGGAAGCGGCGACGACTACTGGCCGACCCTGGCCCAGCAACTGGTCGATGCGCAGCACCGGACCGGGGACCTTCTGTCCGGCATGGAGGGCGAGGCCCAGTTCCAGACCGAGAACGCCGCCATCGAATGCGCGGACCGGGCATTTCCGCGCAGCCTGGACCTGCTCCACGACCGGCTGCGGAGTGAGACGGCCGAGGCGCCGCTGAACGGCCCGGCCCTCGCCTACGGACCGCCGAACTACGACCAGGGCCACGCCACCGCCTGCACCCAGTGGCCGGCGAAGCGGTTGTCCCGCTACAGCGGGCCCTTCGACGCGAAAGGCTCGGCGCCGATCCTTGTCGTCGGCAACACCGGCGACCCCGACACCCCGTACCAGGACGCCGTGACACTCTCCCGGACCCTCGACAACGCGCACCTGCTCACCGTGCGGGGCGAGGGCCACACAGGCACGGGCAGTGAGTGCGCCTGGAACGCGACCATGGACTACCTGGCCACGGGCGCGCTGCCCCGGCAGACGGAGTGCCCGGGGCACTGACGGCCTGACCTGAGAGCTGCCCGGCGCCGCTCTCGGTCACCGTCTCGACCTACCGAACCCAAGTTCTGCGCCTGTGCGTCAAGTTGGGCACTCGGAGCCTTCGAGACGCGGCACACCGACGTTTTCTGTCAGGTGCCGGGTTGCCAGGGGGCAAGTGCGGCGTCGACCGTGTCGGCCACTGTGTCCCTGCCAAGGTGAGCGCCGAGCATGAACCGTTGGAACAGCAGCGGGCCGAGGATGTGCGAGATGAGTTCGCGGGCGTGTTTCTCCGTGCCGGGGCGTAGCTCACCGCGTGCGACGGCGGCGGTGAGCGCGTCGGTGAAGCGCTCGTCGGCGCGACCGAACATCTCTTCGCGGATTCCTCGTATGTCGTCGTCGCGTTCGGCTCGTTCGATGACAGTGGCGATGACGGAGGCGGAGACCGGTTGGTTGAGCCAGTCGGCCTGTTGCTGCATCTGGGTGACCAGTTGGTCGTGGAGTGGGCCGTCGTCGAGGGTGAGCACAGGGTGGGCGCCGATGGCCAGGGTGTCGAGGAGCAGCGACGGGACGTCGGGCCAGTGTCGGTAGACGGTGGCGCGGCCCATGCCGGCCCGTTCGGCCACGGCGGCGTGGGTGACACGTTCCGGACCTCCCTCGGTGAGGAGTTCGGTGGCGGCGGTCAGCGCGGCTGCGCGGCTGCGTAGGGCGCGGGGGTCGTTGTTGGCCCGGGGCATGGGGGAACCTCCTTCGCTTGGCGAACCCATTTGTGAGACAGCTTGACTCACAATGGATTTTCGATACATACTGTCTCACAGATGAAGAGGGGCAGCATCCCCTTCCCCGAGGAGGTCCTCCATGTCCGTGACCACGCACGACAACGCCATCGCCCTGCGCTTCGCCGACCGTGCCATCGCCTACCAGGCGCTCAGCGAGCTGAAGCGCATCGCCTCTCCTGCCGCCGAAGTCCGAGGTGCGGTCCTGATCGAGCGCCTGGAGGACGGCACGGTCCGTGTTCCAGAGGGCCTGGAGACCGAGGCCGGCCGCAACACGGCGGTCGGCGGACTGGTCGGCTCGCTGGTCGGCATCATCGGCGGCCCCCTGGGGGTGCTGATGGGCTGGGGCATAGGCGCGGTGATCGGCGGAGGCTACGACTACAAGCGGGTCGCCGAGGCCACGGGCACGGTCGGTGCCTTCACTCCGCACATTCCGCCCAACGGCACGGCGATCCTGGCCGAAGTGAGGGAGGCCGACCCTGAGGTGCTGGACCTGCTGGCCATGCGCTACGACGCCACCTTGCAGCGCCGCCCGGTCGACAGCGTGCGCACCGAGTTGAAGGCCATGGAGGAGGCCGCCGAGCGGATCCGGAAGGATGAGGCGAAGGAGAAGCGCAACCGCAAGCGTGCCGAGGCCGAGCAGAAGGTCAAGAGTGGCGTGGCGACGCTCAAGCAGAAGATCACCGGGTAGCCGCTGCGCGCACCAAGAACGCGGGGCGGTGACCGTATCGGTCACTCCCCCTCTGCCCCGTATGGTCAGGGCGGGCCCCTAGGTCCTGTCTGGAGTTCGGATCACAAGTGTGGTGCGATGCTACGGAGCCAGAGCATCGCACCACACAGGTGCAGTCCGGCCTCGTAACTCTCCGGGTTCTTGTCGTACCGGGTAGCGATACCGCGCCAGTTCCGCAGCCGGTTGATGCACCGTTCCACGGTGTTGCGCTCTTTGTAGAGCGTCGCGTCATATGAGACTGGCCGGCCGCCGGCGCTGCCACGCTTCTTGCGGTTCGCGGCCTGGTCGACCTTCTCCGGGATCACGGCTCGGATCCCGCGTCGTCGCAGGTAGCGGCGGTTGCGTCGGGACGAATACGCCTTGTCCGCGGCCACCGCATCCGGCCGGGTCCGCGGGCGCCCGATCGGGCCGCGCACCTTCACCCGTTCCAGGACCGGGGCGAACTGCGGACTGTCACCGGCCTGCCCGGGCGTGAGGACGAACGCAAGCGGGCGACAGCGTCGGTCAGCCGCCACATGAATCTTGCTCGTCAGTCCGCCCCGGGAACGCCCCAGCTCGGCGGCTTTCAACCGGGCCCGGTGTCGTCGGCGGACCCGTCGCCGCTCGACGCGCGCCTCATCCTCAGCCTGTCCGTCCTGCGTTCTTTGTGCCTTGCCCTCGCCCCCTTTTCGGCCTCGACGGCCATTTCCAAGGCCGCCAACTGCTCGGGGTCCAGGGCCATCCCGGCGGCGTGATGATGGGCCCGGGCGGTCGCAGAGTCCACGCTGACCAGGCCCAAGTCGGCCTGGCCGCGGGCGGCGGCCTCAGCGATCACTGTTTGCATCAGGTCCTGGAAAACGCCCCGCCTCGCCCAGATCCGAAAGCGGTCGTACGTGCTCTGCCAGGGCCCGAACTCGGTCGGCAGGTCACGCCAGGGGCTACCCGTCCGGAACCGCCACATCACCGCGTTGAAGTGTTTCCGCAGGTCAGGGATGGGACCAACCGCGGCAATCGGGAGATGCGGCTCGATCAGGGCCCACTGCTCATCGGTGAGATCGCCTCGCGCCATGACTGATGGCCTATCAAGACCGAGCCCTCGCGCGCAGGCGATCTACCGAACTCCTGATCCAAACTCCAGACAGGCCCTAGGGGCCCGCCCTGACCGCTTTCCCTGGTCGGGTGATGATTGTTCGGCCGGACGTGTCCGCGTACAAGTGAACGCGGGCGAGCGGAACAACCTTCGTCCCGCGTGCCCCGGTGCTGAGAGGGCCGGCTCACGGCAACGTGGCCCGGTCGCCCGACTCCGGTCCGAACGCCACCCGCGCAAGGTCAAGGACCCTGCCACTCTTTCATTCGTCGAGGACAAGGCCGCGATAGTGCTGGTCGGTGGATTCTCCGACCTCGGCCGACCCTTGGCGTTCGGGCGGGACCGACGTGGTCGGCGAAGTGGGCCGGGGTGGCTTACGGGTCCATGCCGAGGGCGGCGGTGCGTGCCCGGCCGCACCTCGCACGGGGTCCGTGCGCGGTTCGAGCCGCGGGTGCCCAGGTGACCGTACCCGGCGACGCACTCACGCCAGTGCCCGTTGGCGGGCTTGGTGATCTCGACCGGCCTGGACGAAGAGATCGATAACCGTCTGCGTGGCCGTGGCGAAGCCGCACCGGTCCGGACCGGTGCCCGCCCGGGACTCTCGGCCGCCTCCGGCATCAGGGTCCGCGGTGCCCGGGGGAGGGTGAGCGCACGGCCCACATCTCCTGCCCGACACCGACGCCATCGCCCGAGCCCCATGCCTGCCCGGCCATGAACGTGCGGCGGAGTGCGTAGTACGCCGAGTCGTGTACCCACCGCCGGTGATGCGAGGTCGACGAGGACTGCGGCGGGCTGGACGGGTCTCGGTGGCGGACCCGTTCAGTGGGCGCGTCGGTATCAAAAAATTCCTGTGGATTGTTGACAGTCGGCGTTGCAGGCAGGATGCTGACGGAACCTTCGGGGAAAGGGCGGAAGATCGCGTGGGTCGATCGTCACCGTGGAGATGTGACGTGCGGGATCGGCTCCCTCAGGCGTTTGAAATGGTTTTGAGAGCACGGCGCGACGGGTGTCGTTTGCCATCTCTGTACGTTCAAGCGGAGGCGTTGTACGAAGCCCCGCAATGAGATCATCCGCTTACCGATCGCGGCGGGGAGACGGGCGACTGAAGCCTACATGGTCTTCTTTGGTCAAAGCCCCTGGACTGGTCGGTGATATTCGAGCACAGTTTCGCAACGACATCTGTCAGGAGATCACGTTGACGATCAGAAGAATGTATCAGGGGGCGTGTGCCGTCATTGTTGCCGCGGCCTCGCTGGTCGGGTGTTCGGAGTCGAACGGGAAGGCTTCGGGGGGTGGTGGGTCCGGCTCTCCCGACGGTCTGACGACGACCAATGTGTTCGGCAAAGCGGCAGGCGATCTCGACACGCTGAAGTGGGACGTGCCCGATGGCGAGCCGACGTCGCTGAGCCCCATTTTCGCTGCGAACTTCTCGGGGCAGGCGATTCTCGCGAATCTCTGCGACCAACTGCTCGTCCAGGACGCCGACTACAAGATCAGTCCTCATCTGGCGAAGGCGACGCAGGTGAACGACACCACCGTCACGCTGGACGTGGTCGAGAAGGCGAAGTTCTGGGACGGCAAGCCGGTGACTGCGGAGGACGTGGTCTTCAGCCTGAAGCAGCAGATGCGGCCGGACGCGCAGTTCGGCTTCGCGTTCAAGAGCGTTTCGTCCATCTCTGAGACCGGCGCCCGGCAGGTGACCGTCAAGTTCAAGAAGCCGGACGAGCTGTTCGTGAAGGAACTGGCCTCTCCGATCGGCATGGTCTGGCAGAAGGACTACGCCGAGGCCAAGGGCGCGGCCTACGGTACCGCCGGTGGCGGACTCATGTGTTCCGGCCCGTTCGAGCTGGGCAAGTGGAACCAGGGCCGCTCGATGACCCTGACCCGGAACGACGCCTACTGGAACCCGACCTATCGCGCGCATGCCAAGCAGGTCGAGCTGAGCTTCGTCACGGACACCGCGGCGCTCACCCAGGGGCTCCTGGCGGGCGAGTTCGACGGCGCCTGGAACGTCCGCCCGTCCCAGGTCGACGCCCTCAAGGGGGGCGACAAGGGATCCCTGGTCGTGGGTGACTCACTCGCGCAGACGATGGTCAGCTTCGCGAACGCCGGAGGCGTGACGGGCAACCCCGATCTGCGGCGGGCGATCCTGGGTTCGATCGATCGCGAGGCCATCGGCGAGAAGGTGTTCAAGGGCACGGCTGACCCGTCCTATACCGTGGTGGCCCCCAATTACTGGGACGAGGGCGCCACGGCCGTGTACGAGAAGGCCTACGGACCCTACGAGAAATCCAATAAGCTTACGGTCGAGCAAGCGAAGAAGCTGGTTGAATCCAGCGGCTACAAGGGGCAGACTCTAAAGCTCGCATATCCGTCCGGTGACGCCACGCAAAGCCTTCTCTCCCAGATAATTCAGGAGCAACTCGCGGGCATC
Source organism: Streptomyces phaeolivaceus (assembly GCF_009184865.1). Classification (NCBI taxonomy): domain Bacteria; kingdom Bacillati; phylum Actinomycetota; class Actinomycetes; order Kitasatosporales; family Streptomycetaceae; genus Streptomyces; species Streptomyces phaeolivaceus. The sequence continues at coordinate 9,155,876 of NZ_CP045096.1, forward strand.
GGTGTCAAGGTGAAGATCATCTCGATGGAGCCCCTTGCCTTCCTCACCGCCACGTACACGCCGAGCCAACGGCGTTCGCTCGACCTGATGATGATGGGGAACTACGGCTACGCGAAGGACCCCCTGGAGTTCATCACGTTCTTCCTCGGCCCCGACGAGACCTACAACTGGACCGACTTCTCCGACCCGGAGGTGACGGCGGGTCTGACCGAGGCGCGCGCCACCTTCGATGCCGAGAAGCGGGCAGAAATCCTTGTGCGGCTCCAGGAGAAGTGGGAGGCGGCGGCGCCGTTCGCCAGCTTCCTCATGCCGAAGGAACTCACCTACGTCAAGAATGGCATCGGGGGTGTGGTGACCTCGGGCGCCTATCTCAATCTGCCGTCACTCGCTCTGATCGGAACCAAGTAGGACCGGGGTGAATCGGTCGGCTGGTCATGGAAAATCTCTCGCGCCGAATGGTCAGATGGCGACGCAGGAACGGGGAGAAAAGTTGAACGCGCTCGATTCACGCTCCAAGAATCCCCTGGCCGCCGACCGCCCAGGACGGAGGGAGAGCCCGCGGCGGGGCCGGACGGCCAGGCGCTGGCTCGGCCCTCTGTGGCGCTGGGTGGGGCTGCCGGCGGTGACCGTCGTCATCTCCTCGTTCGTGATCTTCATGGCCCTGTCGGTGGCGCCGGGTGACCCTCTGGCGACGGTGACCGGCTCGCATCCCACACCGGAGACCCGGGCCCTGCTGGAGCGCCAGTACGGGCTCGACCGTCCGTTGATCATGCAGTACCTGCACTGGATCGGCGGCGTGGCGCAGGGCGACTTCGGCCACTCCATCGCCTATCGCGCGCCGGTGTGGAGCCTGCTGGCCCCCCGACTCGGCACCTCGTTGTTCCTGGTGGCGTACGCCGGTCTGCTCGTCATCGGGTTCGGACTGGCGGCGGCGGTGGCCGGCACCATCTGGCGTCCGCTCTCCTCCCTGCTCACCGTGGTGAGTGGAATCTGCGTGTCCATCCCCGCCTATGTCGCCGCCTCGGTGCTGTCGATCGTCTTCGCGACAGGCCTGGGCTGGTTCCCGACGCTCGGCGCGGGCGAGGGTTTCACGGACCGGCTGTGGCATCTCACCCTGCCGGCCGTGGCCCTGGCCATCGGCTGGGGTGCCTACCTCAGCCAGGTGGCGCGCGCCGCTCTCCGGGAACAGGCGGGTCGTGAACACGTCGAGACCGGTGTCGCGCGCGGTATCCCCTACCTGACGGTGTTCCGGCGGCATGTCGTGCGCAACGCCGCGGTGCCTATCGTCACCGTTTCGGCGCTCGTGGTCGCCAGCCTGATCGTCGGGTCGGTGGTGGTCGAGGTCGCGTTCGGTATCGACGGGATCGGATCGTTCTTCGTACGCAGTGTGCAGACGAAGGACTACGCGTCCGTCGAGGCGATCAGTCTCTTCCTGGTGCTCCTGGTCGTCGTGCTGACCACCGTGCTGGACCTGCTGCACACAGTCCTTGATCCGCGCCTGCGCGACTCGGGAGCAAGCCGATGACACTCACCTTCTCCCTCGCCGGGCGGCGCACCGGATCGAAACTCCGTACACGGGATTTCGACCCCCTTTTCGTGATCTCCCTCGCCCTCTGTCTCCTCATCGTGGCGTTCGCGGTCGTCGGTCCGCTCATGGTGAGCCATTCACCGGAGGAGACGGACATACTCAGCGGGAACCAGGGCCCCTCGGCGGCACACTGGTTCGGTACGGATCAGCTGGGCCGGGACATCTTCGCGCGGACGGCGGCGGGCGCGCGCCTGAGCCTGCTCGCACCGACCGTGATCGTGGCGCTGTCGTCGCTGGCCGCGGTCTTCCTGGCCCTGGTGTCGTCATGGTTCGGCGGTTGGGTGGACACGTCGATCACCAGGGTTCTCGACATTCTGTTCGCATTCCCGAGTCTGCTGTTCGCTCTCATCGCCGTGGCCGTCTTCGGGACCGGGGCCATGGCTCCGATCCTCGCGCTGGCCCTGGCCTATGTTCCCTATCTGGCCCGACTGGCCCGCGTGGAGGCACGCAGGGAACGCAACGCTCCGTACATCGCGGCCTGCTCCCTGTTGGGCATGTCCGGGACGCGGGTCGCCCTGCGGCACATGCTGCCCTCGCTCTGGCCGGTCATGCGGACCCAGGCCGCGATCACCTTCGGCGGTGCCCTGACCGACTTCGCGGCGATCTCCTTCATCGGCCTCGGTGTGCAGGCGCCGAGCCCGGAGTGGGGCGCGATGGTCTCGTCGGGCCGCACGTCGTTGCTGGACGGACACCCGGAGGAAGCGCTTTTCCCCGGGCTTCTGATCGTGGTGACGGTGGTCGCGTTCAATTTGCTGGCTGATCGGCTCGCCAAGCGCGAGGAAGGTGCACGATGACAGAGAAGCCGGCGGCAGGGGAAGAACTGCTGCTCGACGTCCGAGATCTCGCCGTGTCCGTTCCGGTGGGACGGGAGCAGAGGCCCCTGGTCACCGACGTGTCGTTCGGTCTGCCCGTCGGCGGATCGCTGGGACTGGTCGGCGAGTCCGGGTCGGGGAAGTCGATGACGGCCCGGGCGATTCTGCGGCTGCTCCAGCGGGACGCCAAGGTCAGCGGATCGGTGCGCTTCGAAGGCGAGGACGTCTACGGCATGTCGAAGTCCCGGCTGCGTGCCTGGCACGCCCGGGAGGTCGGCATGATCTACCAGGATCCCCGGGCACACATCAATCCCCTGCGTACGATCGGCGACTTCCTCACCGAGGGCCTGCGCCAGAGCGGAGTGAGCACCTCCGACGCCTACGAGCAGGCGGAGGCCCTGCTGAAGCGGGTGGGGGTCGGCAACGCCGACGTGCGCATCCGGCAGTTCCCGCACCAGCTCTCCGGCGGCCTGCTGCAACGCGTCATGATCGCGTCGGTGCTGCTGATGAAGCCCAAGCTGGTGATCGCGGACGAGCCGACCACCGCGCTCGACGTGACCATCCAGGAGGCGGTCATGGTGATCCTCGACGAGATGCGCCGTGCCGAGGGGGTCTCCCTGCTCATGGTCACCCATGACCTCGACCTGGCGGCAGCCGTGACGGACCGGCTGGCAGTGGTGTACGCGGGCCGGGTGGTCGAACTGGGCGCGTCCGCCACGATGCACGAGGACGGCATCCATCCCTATGCGCGCGGGCTGCTCGCCTCCCGGCCCTCCACGTCGTGCAAGGAGCGTCTCAAGGTCATACCCGGCCGCCCCGTCGCGGCTTTCGAGGCTCCCTCCGGCTGCGTCTTCGCGGACCGCTGCGACCTGGTGGAGGACGTGTGCCGGACGGACCGGCCATCCCTGCGCGAGGTGGCGACACACAGGGTCGCCTGTCATCGGGCCGACGAGATCGTCGCCGATCGGGCTCCCGTCGTAGGGGGGCGGGCGTGATGCAGCCGCAGCTGGAGGTACGAGACCTCCGCAAGGAGTACCCCGTACGGGGAGGCGAGCCGATCGTGGCCGTCGAGAGCGTGTCGTTCACCGTCCCTTCCGGCGGCTCCCTGGCCGTCGTCGGGGAGTCGGGTTCGGGCAAGACGACCTGTGCGCGGCTCATCTGCCGACTGGAGCAGCCGACCTCGGGATCGGTGCTCTTCGCCGAGCCGCCGTCGGCGGCCGGCGAACGCGAGCTGTCACCGCGGCTGCGCAGGGCGCGGGAGGTCCAGATGGTCTTCCAGGACCCCTACGCGTCCCTGGACCCCCGCCAGACGGTCACCGAGGCGGTGGCCGAGATCCTCAAGGTGCACGGCGTCGCGAGCAAGGCCGAGCGTGCCCGGCGTGTCAACGACCTCCTGGACAAGGTGGGCCTGCCCGAGCGGGTCGGCTCCTCGAAACCGCGCCGGCTCTCGGGCGGCCAGCGTCAGCGCGTCGCGATCATGAAGGCCCTGGCCGTTCAGCCGCGCCTGCTCATACTCGACGAAGCGGTCTCCGCGCTCGACGTCTCGGTTCAGGCGCAGGTCATCAATCTGCTGGCGGACCTTCGTGAGGCGGAGGGGCTGACGTACCTCTTCATCTCGCACGACCTCGGGGTGGTGCGTCAGATCAGCGACACATGCATCGTGATGCGGCACGGTGTCGTGGTCGAACAGGGCGCGACGGAGGAGGTCCTCGACTCGCCGACGGACCCGTACACGCAGCAGCTCATCGACGCCGTGCCGCGCCCGGGATGGAAACCGCGGGTCCGGAGCGGCTGACGGGACGGGAGATCCGGGACCCGGACCGGCGTGGATGAGTCGGGGCGGGAGCGGTGGGCGACGGCGGAGGCAGGTCTCCGCCGTCGCCCACCTCGGCGCGTCCGGGTTCCGCGGGCTCCAGGAGGTCTCTGGTGGTGTGGAAACCGGCACCCCACGTCGCGTCAGCGCGGCAGCGGCCGAACCGGCCGGGCCGGAGAAGGCAAGGGGCGTCGCCGCGCGGTGCCGATGACGGCGGCGGACGGGTGGTGCCGGGCGCCGCAATGTCCGGCACGGGCGTGCCGGAACCTGGGCCACCCCAGACCTTCCTCGAACCTGGGCCGTCGCCGTCGCCGACGACGGCCCAGTGCGAAGGGCCGGAGCATGCGTCAGTGCGTCCCGTGGAGGTTCAGGACGACCACGCCGACGACGATCAGCAGCAGTGCGCCCGTCTTGACCAGGTCCCAGCTTTCTCCCAGCACCGTGACACCCACCAGGGCGACGGCGGCGGTACCGAGGCCGGACCAGAGCGCGTACGCGACCGAGACCGGCATGCTCCGCACCACGACGGAGAGCATCCACAGAGACACGGCGTAGCCGGAGAGGACCGCCACGCTCCACAGCGGATCACGGAACCCGTCCGTACGGGCGAGGTTGGTGGTGGCGGCGACCTCGACGAGAATCGCCGCGACCAGAAGACCCAACGTGGCGGACATACGCGCCGACTTCCTTTCAGGGGCTGTGGGCAGGGCGTCGTCCGTCCGGGCCGCGGCCCGGACGGTCAACGGGTGAAGACGGCGATCGGGTCGCCGAGAAGGGACTCGTCGATCTCGACGCCGAGTCCCGGTACGTCCTTCCACGTGATCGCACCGTCCTCGAACGCCATCCCCGGCAGCACACTGTCCGAGGCTCCGTACGACAACGGCATCCCCTCGTGGCTGAAGTACGACGTGGACAGGAAACGGTCCGGGTCGATGGTGGCGGAGAGCTGCGCCAGCGCGGCCGTGGCGAGGTCTCCTCCCATGGGCTCGTCCACCAGGAGCATCACCCCCGAGGCCTCGGCCAGATCGCGCAGGCGCGCGGCCTTGGTCAGGCCGCCGACACGGCTCGGCTTGAGATTGAGGCCCTGCGCGCACCCCAGCCCGATGGCGGCCACCAGATCGGAGGTGTCTCTGACGCTCTCGTCGACGATCATGGGCAGGGCCGTGCGGGCGCGGACGAGTGCGAGTTCGGCGAGCGTTTCGCAGGGCTGCTCGAGATAGGTGTCGACGCCCTGGACGGCCGACAGGAACCGCAGGGCCTGAGCGACGGACCAGCCGCGGTTCGCGTCGCTGGTGAGGAAGGTGGAGTCGTCGGGCAGCGCGGCCAGCGTCGCGTGGACCCGTGCCGCGTCCTCCAGCGGATCGTCCCCGAGCTTGAGCTGCCACTGCCGGAAGCCGACATCGGCGTTGTCGCGCACCTTCGCGGCCATCTCGGCCGGAGCGCCCATGCCGATCGCCGTGAAGGTGCCGAAAGTCGACTGCTTGACGCCACCGAGGAGACGGGCCACAGGCTGTTGCAGGAGCTTGCCCCGCAGATCCCACAGAGCGATGTCGATGGCCGACTTGCCCGCGAGATGTCCGCGCAGCTCCCGGTCCATGGCCGAGACCAGGACGCCCGGTTCGAAGGCGTCGCAGGCGAGGACGGCAGGCGCGAGTTCCGCGACGGAGGCCTTGACGCTTCCGGGAAACCCGTCGAGGTAGTTGCCGCCGAGCGTGCAGGTCTCGCCGAACCCCACGGTGCCGTCGTCCGCTCGCGCCCGCACGACGGTGCTGATCAGCTGGTCGACCACGCGGCCGCCGGACATCACGTAACTGTCGTCGCTGAAGACTCTCGACCTGACCTCGAAACAGGCAAGTTCGACGACCCGCATATCATCACCTCTCAGCTGTCGACTGTCGACAATGTATCACTCCGAGGTTGGCGGAGTTAATGACATTTCCCCCTCACGCTCCCTCTTGCCTGCTGCGTCCCCTCGGCCTAGTGTGAAGTTTGTTGACAATCGACAGGCTCATTCTGTCGGATGCCCTTCACCTCGCCACAAGAGATGAAGGAAGCTCGCCAGTGTCTGCGACCAGGTCCCTGACCGGCGCGGAACGGTCCTCATGACGTGATCACGTGAAAGTGAGCCAGAGCATGACTGAATCCCCCCAGGAGCAGCCGAAGGCCCGACTCCTCCACCCGCGACTCGCGGCCGTGCTCGCGGGACTGCGGCACGGCGAGATGGTCTGTGTGAGCGACGCCGGAAGCGGCTCCAGTGAGAAGTCGCTCGTCCCGCTCGCCCCCGACGTGGAACGCATCGATCTGGGAATCGCGACGGACATCCCCACCTGTCGGGAGGTGGTGGGCGCGCTGCACGCGGCAGGGGACTTCGAAGCCGCGATCGTGGCCGACGTGACCCCCGAGGCGAACGAACCCCTCATGTCGTACCTGGTGAAGACATTCGGCGACGACTGTGTGCACGTCGTCGACTACCTGCCGACGTGGTACGAGCTGCGCAACCGGGTCAAGGTGTTCATCCAGACCGGTGACTACGGTCTGGCGGCGAGCACGATCCTCGTGGCGGGTTACCCGAGCCCGAACATTCCCCTGGAGTGGCTGAAGTCGAACGAGTGGTACGAGCGGCTCCTCGACGAAGGCGGCAAATTCGTGAGCGACGGCGAAACCTGGCACCGGGTCGACGACGCCGACACGGACGGCTGAACCCGTCATGTCGTCCGTGAACTCGCCGACGGGCCGTCAGGCCGTGCCGCATGAGCCCGGCACGGGCGGACCCCCCAAGGGGCGGCTCCTCCACGCGGAACTCGCCGCGCTCGTGGCCGACCTCCGTCACGGAGACACGGTCTGCGTCGGTGACGCCGGTGCCGGGACGCACAGCAAGACGCTGATCCCGCTGGATCCGGGCGTACGCCGCATCGACCTGGGGATCGCGACCGGCGTCCCCCTCGTCACGGACGTCGTCGACGCGCTCGTGCGGGCCGGCGACTTCCGGGCCGCCGTCGTCGGCAACTTCACCGTCGAGTACAACCAGCCGATGCACGCCTTCCTCGTCGACCACTTCGGCGAGGCCCGCGTGACCGAGGTGCAGCACTTTCCCGAGTGGTACAAGCTGCGCGACCGGGCGCGTGCACACATCCAGACCGGGGACCACTCGGTGGCCGCCAACGTCATCCTGGTGGCCGGTCCGCCGGGCCCGGACCGCCACGCGGCCGGCCCGGACCGGGCACCCGGCGCGTGAAGCCGCTCCCCGGTGCAGCGGATCCGCCTTCGGCGAGGGCAGAGCCCTCACCGCGCGGGCGGCAAGATCGAGAGAGGACCGACCGTGCCCTATTTCGGTGAGCCTTCGAGCTCCTTCTTCTACCGGCGCTGGGCTGCTGCCGAGCCCAGCTCCGCCGTGCTCCTCCTGCACGGCTGGGGTGAGCAGTCCGGCTACTTCCACCGCTTCGCCGCGGAGCTGACCCGGGACGGTTCGGACGTCTGGGCGCCCGACCACGTCGGACACGGGCTGTCCGGTCGGCACGACGGTGTGTTCGACTCCGTCGACCAGCTCGTGGACAACGCCGAGGCACTGCTCGGACGCATCACTGCGGAACAGCCGCGCCTGCCGGTCATCGTGGTCGGGCACTCGCTGGGCGGGCTTACCGCGCTCGGACTCGCGGCCCGGAATCCGGGCGTGCTGCGCGGCCTCGTCGTCTCCGGCGCGCCCGTCGCCGGCCCGCCCGACCACGTCGACGACGACGCGGTCTGGTCCGACGACGAGAGCTACGTCGACAACGTCACGCACGATCCGCTCGCCGTGGACAGCGAGGAGGGCGAGGCCGCTCTCTGGCGGGCGGTCAGCGCCTTCCTCCCCGGGCTCGAAGCGACGACGGCCGCGATCGATCCGGCCACTCTCGTGATCTACGGCGAGCATGACGTCCTCACGGACATGAAGAGGGCGGCCCAGTGGACGTCGACCCTGCCGAACGGCCGACTGGTCGTCTTCCCCGGCGGCTACCACGACATCCTCAACGACTCGAACCACCGGGCCGTCGCGGCCGAGATCACCGCGTTCGTACGCGAACTCCGGAACTGACAAGGAGAGGGTGAATGGGAAACGTGACAGCGATCGGCGAGATCACCAACTTCGTGCACGGGGAAGCCGTCGAGGCGACCGGCACCGACGTCGTTGTGGTGCGCAACCCGGCGGACGGGTCGGAACTGGGGCGCTTCCGCGATTCGGCGGCCCAGGACGTCGACCTCGCCGTGCGGGACGCCAGGGCCGCGCTGCCGGAGTGGGCGGCGAAGACCCCCGGCGAGCGCTCGGCGCTGCTGCGGGCCGTCGCCGACGCGATGGAGGAGCGGCTCGACGAGTTCGCCCGCCTCGAAGTGCTCGACGCGGGCAAACCCTGGTCGGAGAGCCGGGGGCACGAGGTCCCCGGGATGGTCGACGCGCTGCGGCACTTCGGCTCCCTGGCCCGGGTGGCCGTCAGCCAGCCGGCCGGTGACTACGTTGCCGGGAACACCGCGTTCCTGCGCCGGGAGCCCGTCGGGGTAGTCGCCGCGATCACGCCCTGGAACTTCCCGCTGTGGCAGGCGATCTGGAAGATCGGGCCCGCGCTGGCGGTGGGCAACACGATCGTGGTCAAGCCCGCCGAGAACACCCCCCTGTCGACGCTGGCCTTCGTCCGGATGGCGGCCGGCATCCTGCCGCCGGGCGTGCTGAACCTCGTCAACGGTACGGGTGGCACCACCGGCCGGGCGCTGGTGGCGCACCCCGATGTGAAGCTGGTGTCGTTCACCGGATCGACCCGGGCCGGACGGCAGATCGCCGAGGCCGCCGGGGCGGGTACCAAGCGCCTCGTCCTCGAACTGGGCGGGAACGCCCCGGTGGTCGTGTTCGAGGACACCGACATCGAGGTGACGGCGGAATGGCTCGCGGCGACCGCGCTCTACAACGCGGGCCAGGAATGCATGGCGGCGACCCGTCTGATCGTCCACGAGAGCGTGCACGACAAGCTGGTCGAAGCGGTCGCCGGCAAGATGGTGAGCGAGACGGTCATCGGCGATCCGATGGATCCCTCGACCACCCTCGGCCCCCTCATCTCGCAGGTCCAGCGTGACCGTGTGCGGCGTCTGGTCGACGGGGTGCCGGCACGCGCCGAGGTGGTGACGGGCGGTTCGCCCGTGGAGCGCGACGGTTACTTCTACCCTCCCACGCTGATCACGGGGGTCGAGCAGACGGACGAGATCGTCCAGTCCGAGATCTTCGGGCCCGTGGCGACGGTGCAGTCCTTCACGGACGAGGCGCAGGCGATCGCCCTCGCCAACGACGTGGAACAGGGACTGGCCGGCTCGGTGTGGACCCGGGACGTCGGCAGGGCGCTGCGCGTCGTCAACTCCCTCGAGGTCGGCAATGTCTGGGTCAACGCCCATATGGCGTCCGGTGTCGAACTGCCGATCGGCGGCTTCCACGGCTCCGGCTACGGCAAGGAGGGCGGACTCGCGGGCCTCGACGAGTACGCGAGGACCAAGCAGGTCACCATCAGCCTGACCTGAGCCGAAGGCCCAGGTCCGTACCATGCAACGGAGTGTGAGCGGTGATCCCCGGAGTCGACGCAGAACCAGCCGACGTGGTGGTCGTGGGTGCCGGCCCGTCGGGTGCCGTGGTGAGTACGACCCTCTCCGCACAGGGACATCGTGTGGTGTGCCTGGAGCAGGGCGACTGGATGAACCCCACGGACTATCCCGGCAACTTCCCCGAGTGGGAGCTGCTGATCCAGGCCCAGTGGTCGCACGACCCGAACGAGCGCTCCCTGGCCTCCGACTATCCGGTCGACGTGTCCGAGTCGGACCTGGCGCCGGTGATGTTCAACGCGGTGGGCGGCTCGTCGATCTACTACGGCGCCCACTGGCACAGGCTGCTCCCCTGCGACTTCCGGGTCCGCACCCTGGACGGCGTGGCCGACGACTGGCCGATCACCTATGAGGACCTGGCGCCGTACTACGCGCGGGTCGACGCCCTGGTCGGGGTGTCCGGTGTCCCCGGTGACCCCGCCTACCCCGACCATGACGACTACCCGCTTCCGCCTCTCCCCCTGGGGAAGGTCGGCAGACGGGCCGCGGAGGGGGCCAACAAACTCGGCTGGCACTGGTGGCCGGGCTCGAACGCCATCCCGAGCAACAAGTTCAGGCTGCTCAGCCAGTGCGCGCGCTGGGGCGTGTGCGAGTGGGGCTGTCCGCAGAGCGCGAAGGGATCGGCCGATGTGGCGTGGTGGCCCCACGCGTTGCGTTCCGGGGCCACTCTCATCACCGGCGCGCGCGCCCGCCGGGTCGAGTCGGGGCGCGACGGGCGCGCCACGGGCGTCACCTGGATCGACCGCGCCGGACGGGAGCACTTCCAGGCCGCGAAGACGGTCGTCCTGTGCGGCAACGGCATCGGCACACCCCGCCTGCTGCTCATGTCCGCCTCGTCCACCCACCCGGACGGCCTGGCCAACTCCTCCGGTCTGGTGGGCCGGAACCTCCAACTGCACCCCAACTGCGCGGTCATCGGAACGTACGCCGACGATCTGGAGAGCCATCTCGGGCCGTCGGGCCAGGCCGTGCACTCGCTGGAGTTCTACGACACACGGCCCGAGCACGACTTCGTACGGGGCGCCAAGTTCCACGCCGTGCCCGTGCCGGGGCCGCTCAGCGCGATCGAGATGCGCCGCGAGCGCCCCTTCGACGAGCTCTGGGGCCCGGCCGTCCACGAGGTCGCCGAGACCCACTCGCGTACCTTCGCGTGGGCGGCCAACACCGAGGACCTGCCCGAGGAGCACAACCGGGTGACCCTCTCGCCCGACCTGGTCGACGGTGACGGACTGCCCGCACCGAAGGTGACCTACCGCATCAGCGACAACAGCCAGAGACTGCTCGACTTCAGTCTCGCGAGGATGCGGGAACTGCACGAGGCGTCCGGCGCGGTCGAGATGCTCTCCTTCGGGCTCATCCCCGACCAGCCCGGACACCTTCTCGGCACCGCCCGGATGGGAGCCGACCCGCGCACCTCGGTGGTGAACTCCTTCGGCCAGGCGCATGACGTCGACAACCTGTTCATCGCCGACGGAAGCATCTTCGTCACCAGTGGCTCGGTCAACCCGACCGGCACCATCCACGCTCTCGCCCTGCGTGTCGCGCAGGGCATCGCCGAGTACGCCGAGGACGGGCAGGTGTCGTCATGACAGGACAGAAGGGGAGCGTGGAGCGGCTGTCGACTCCGCGCAGACCAAAGGCTCCCAGGCCGCTGACCGACGACGAGACGCGTACCGTGCGGACGGTGGCGGACGTACTGGTTCCCGGTACGGGCTCCCGTCCGGCGGCGACCGACGACCCGGACTTCGCGGCGCATCTGAGCCGGGCGCTGGACGCCAGGGTGGACGCCTTCGAGTCCATCACCCGGATGCTCGCGGCACTCTCCGGCCGTGCCGCCCCCGACGTGCACCACGCGCTGCGACGACTGTCGGAGTCGGAGCCCGAGGCGTTCCAGGCGCTGTCCACCGTGGTGGCGGGCGCGTGGCTGATCGGTCCGGCCACGCGCGAGAGGATCGGCTACCCGGGGCAGCGTGCCGCGCCGGCTCCCGTGGACAGGGGCGCGGACGAGGTCTCCGACGGCATCCTGGACCCCGTCCTGGCACGGGGCCCCGTCTTCCGGCCCACCCCGAGCCAGAGCCGCGACCGGCACTGCAGCCCCTCGTGAGGTCCCCCTTCCGGGCGCGGACCGTGCCCGGAGATGTTCGCCGCAGGCCCAGCGGGCGCATCCTCCCCTCCCGCGAAAGCACAGAGGACAGCCCGTGAACGACCCGACGGCATCACGCGCCCCCGATCTCCAGGACGTGCTGCGCTCCCGCAGACGTCAGGAAGGCCGGGCCCGCAGGACTCCCGTGCTCACCGATCCGCGTCTGGACACCGCTCTGGGGCGCCGGGTGGCGGTCAAGGCGGAGTTCCTCCAGCGCGCCGGCTCCTTCAAGTTCCGGGGGATCGACAACGCCGTCGAGTGCCTCGATCCGGCAGCGGCGGCCCGCGGCGTGGTGATCGTCAGCTCCGGGAACGCCGGGCAGGCCGCAGCGCTCTCGGCGGCGCTCAGAGGAGTGCGGTGCACGGTCGTCATGGGCGACGACGCCGTTCCCACCAAGGTGCGGGCGGTGCGGTCGCTCGGCGCCACGGTCGTCTCCGCCGGAACGACGACGGAGGACGTCTTCCGTACCTGTGACGAACTGGTCGCCGAACACGGCTGGACGCTGCTTCATCCCTTCGACCATCCGGAGGTGATCGCAGGCCACGGGTCTCTGTCGTTGGAGGTGCTGGAGGACTGCCCCGAGGTGGGGACGGTCGTCGTTCCCGCAGGCGGCGGCGGCCTGCTCGCCTCGGTGGGCCTGGTGATGAAGTCGCTCGCCCCGAAGGTCCGGGTCATCGGCGTCCAGCCCGTCGGCAGCGACGCGGTGCGGCGGTCGTTCGCCGCCGGTACACCCGTCGCCCTCGACCGCCCCGCGCACTCCATAGCCGACGGCCTGGTCCTCGAACAGGCCGGCGACCTCACCTGCTCGCTGATCGGCGACTACGTCGACGACGTCGTGGTCGTCGACGACGAGGCCATCTGCCGGGCGATGGAACTCGCCTGGACAGCGCTGCGGGTGGCCGTCGAGCCGTCCGCCGCGGCCTCGCTCGCGGCACTCATGTCCACCCGGTGGAACGGCGGGCTCGAGGTCGCCGTCGCCACGGGTGGCAATTTCGACCCGGCGCTGCTGGCACATGTCACCTCGGGCGGTACCGCCGAGGCATGGATGAGCCGGCCCGCGGCCCCGGGAGCCCCTCTCGACCCCGACCACTGAAAGGCAGAACCCGATGCCACGCCGCCCCCTTGTCTCCGACCGTCTGCCCGCCCCGCTCGCCCCGTACTCCACCGCCGTCCTCGGCAGTGCCGAGATGTGGCTCAGCGGACAGCTGGGACTCGTCCCGGGAACCGCCGAACTGGCGGGCCCGACAGCCACCGACCAGCTCACACAAATCTTCGCCAACCTCGACGACATCCTCGCCGAGGCGGGCAAGGACCACGGAGACGTGCTGCGCGTCACCCTCTACCTCGCCGACATGGGCGACTTCGACGCGGTCAACGGCGTGTACGCCGAGTACTTCGCGGCTCCGTACCCCGCACGCACCGCCATCGCCGTCGCGGCACTGCCGATGGACGCGCGTATCGAGGCCGACGTCGTCGTCGGCTGACCCTCCCGAAAAAAGTGATTGTCAACAACATCCCTCGATGGTAGATTGTTGACAATAGACGAGGAGAGAACATGGACCTTCAAGGCTTGTTGTCCGCGCTGGTGACCCCGTTCACCGCCGACGGGGCCGAGATCGACGAGCAGGGCCTGCGGGCGCTCGTCGACCGGCAGATCGACGAGGGTGTGCACGGTGTGATCCCGTGCGGGTCGACCGGCGAGTTCACCACGCTGACCAACGACGAGCGCCGGCTCGTGACGGAGATCGTCATCGATCAGACCGCCGGGCGGGTACCCGTCGTTCCCCACATCGGCGCCCTGACCGCCGGCGAGGCGATAGCCCTGGGCAAGCACGCGGAGCAGAAGGGCGCGGACGCGGTGCTGACGGTCGCCCCCTTCTACGAGCCGCTGACCCCGGACGACGCGATGAACTACCACCGCTCGGTGGCCGGCGCGCTGTCGGTCCCCTCGATGATCTACAACATCCCCATCGCGACCGGTGTCAACATCGACCCCGAGCTGATCGGGCAGCTGGCGCGCGAGGTCGAGCAGATCAAGTACATCAAGGACACCAGCCTGGACATGCACCAGGCGGGGATCCTGATCCAGGAGTACGGGGACGTCGTGAAGACGTTCGTGGGGCTCGACACGTTCTACCTCGTCTCCCTGGTGGCCGGCGGAGCCGGCGCGATCAACGGAGCCGCCAACGTGGTCGCGCCCGAGCTGGTCGCGATCTGGAACGCCGTCCAGGCGGGCGACATCGACCGTGCCCGCCAGGTGTGGGACGTGGTCTACCCGGTGCTGCGCTTCCTGACCGAGGTGCCCTACGTCGCCGGCGTCAAGGCGGGGCTCGACCTGATCGGCCGCTCCGCCGGCGATCCGCGCCTGCCCGTCTCGCCGATCCCGGCCGAGGCCCGCGAAGCCCTGGACGCCGCACTGAAGCGCGTCGCCGCTGCCTGAGCGGGCGCCCTTCCCATCATCGAGTAACCGAGCCCATTGAGCGGGTGCTAACTGTGACCGACACCACCGTCCTGCGAAGCCTCGACGAGAAGTACGAGAAGGCACAGGGGCAGATCTACCTGTCGGGCCTTCAGGCGCTGGTCCGTGTGCCGATGGACCAGCGCCGGAGGGACGCGCGGCTGGGACGCCGGACCGCCGCGTTCATCTCCGGTTACGAAGGCTCCCCGCTCGCCGGGTACGACCTGGAACTGATGCGCTGGAAGAGCACCCTCGACGAACTCGGCATCGTCTTCCAGCCGGGAGTCAACGAGGAACTCGCCGCCACCGCGGTGCAGGGCAGCCAGATCGCGAGCACCATGCCCACGCGCACGGTCGACGGCGTGGCGGGCTACTGGTACGGCAAGGCGCCGGGCCTGGACCGCGCGGCGGACGCGCTGCGGCACAACAACATCTCCGGGACGAGCCCGCGGGGCGGCGCCGTCGCCATCGTCGGCGACGACGTGATCGCGAAGTCCTCGACCGTGCCCAGCGCGTCTGAATCGGCGATAGCGGAACTCGGGATCCCCGTCCTCGTCCCGGTGGATCCACAGGACGTCCTGGACCTCGGTATCCACGCCATCGAGTTGTCGCGCTTCACCGGCCTGTGGGTCGGCCTGAAGATCGCGACCAACGTGGCCGACGGCTCCGCCTCGGCCGTCGTGGATCCCGACCGCCTCGACGTCGTCCTGCCCGACAACACCTTCGGTGGCCGGCCCTACGTGCACCGGCCCGACGCGAACCTCGGACCGCCGACGCTGGCGGCCCACGAGCGGAGCATGACCGGCGACCGTCTCGAACTGGCCCGGCGCTACGCCCGTGCCAACGGACTCAACAGGATCTACGACGCTCCCGACGCGCGGGTGGGCATCGTCGCCGCGGGGAGCACCTACCTCGACCTGCGCCAGGCCCTGGACTCGCTCGGCCTCACTCACGGCGAGGCCGAGGCCAAGGGGATTCGCATCCTGCGCCTGGGGATGGTCTGGCCGCTGGACGACGAGATCATGACGGCCTTCGCCGAAGGGCTGGAGGAGATCGTCGTCGTCGAGGAGAAGCGAGGTTTCGTCGAGGCCGGGATCAAGGGTCTGCTCTACGGCCGCCCGGACGCCCCGGCCGTCGTGGGCAAGCAGGACACCGACGGGGCCGAACTCTTCCGGGCGGACGCCGACCTCGGGGCCGACCTCATCGCGCGTGGCCTGAGGCGCCGGCTGCGGGCCAGGGGAGTGGTTCCCGAGGCACGGCCGAAGGACCCCGGTCCCGCGCCCTCCGCGCGCAGGTCGCTGCCGCTGATCACCCGCACCCCCTATTTCTGCTCCGGATGCCCCCACAACAGGTCGACCGTGGTTCCGGACGGGTCCCTCGTCGGAGGGGGGATCGGCTGCCACGCGATGGTGGGACTGCTCCCGTCGGAGCACACGGGCGAGGTGCTCGGCCTCACCCAGATGGGCGGCGAGGGCACCAACTGGATCGGCATCTCCCCGTTCGTGACCACCGGGCACCTGTTCCAGAACCTGGGCGACGGCACGTTCCATCACTCGGGGAGCCTGGCGATCCGCGCCGCCGTCGCCGCCCGGATCAACATCACCTACAAGCTCCTGTACAACTCGGCCGTCGCGATGACGGGCGGGCAGGCGGCGGTCGGCGGCATGAGCGTCGCCCAGGTGGCGCGGGAACTGCTGGCCGAAGGGGTGCGTCGCGTCGTCGTGACGACGGACGACCCGAAGGCGTACCGCAGAGGGGCGCTGCCGAGGGGAGTGGACCTGCGGCACCGCGACGATCTGGTCACGGTCCAGGAGGAACTCGCCGCGACCCCGGGTGTCACCGTCCTCATCCACGACCAGGAGTGCGCCGCGGAACTGCGGCGCAAGCGCAAGCGGGGGAAGGCCCCCGACCCGGCCTACCGCGCGTTCATCAACAAGCGTGTCTGCGAGGGCTGTGGCGACTGCGGCGTGAAGTCGAACTGTCTTTCGGTCCAGCCGGTGGAGACCGAGTTCGGGCGCAAGACCCAGATCCACCAGCCCTCCTGCAACAAGGACTTCTCGTGCCTCGACGGCGACTGCCCGTCGTTCGTCACGGTCACCCCGGGCAAGGGCCGCAAGCGGCGCAGGGTCGCCCCCGCGATCGACGACGCCGCACTCGCGCGGCCCCGGTTCGTGGTGGACCCCGACCGGTTCAGCGTCCGCGTCACCGGCATCGGCGGCACCGGCGTGGTGACCATGGCCCAGATCGTGGCGAGCGCCGCCGCGCGCTCCGGACTGTGGGTGCGCGCGCTCGACCAGACCGGGATGTCGCAGAAGGGCGGCGCGGTCGTCTCGGACATCAAGGTGACCCGTACGGCTCAGGAGCTGGCCTCCAAGGTCGGCGACGGCGAGTGCGACCTGTACCTGGGCTGTGACGTGCTCGTCGCGTCGTCGCAGGAGCACCTCGTGACCGCGTCCCCGGAGCGGACCGTGGCGGTCGTCTCCACGGCGGAGGTCCCCACGGGCGCCATGGTCTCCGACACCGCGGTGCGCTTTCCCGGTCAGACGGACACCGTGGACCGCATCCGTGAGCGGGTGCGGTCCGACGCCGGCCGGTTCGTCGACGCCCGCGGGGCGACGCTGGCCCTGTTCGGCGACGACCAGTACGCCAACGTCTTCCTGGTCGGGGTCGCCTACCAGCTCGGCGCCCTGCCCCTGCCGGCGGACGACATCGAGGCGGCGATCGCGCTCAACGGCGTCGCGGTGGACGCCAACACGCAGGCGTTCCGCAGGGGCCGCCAGCTGATCGCCGATCCGCGCGCCTACGAGGCCGCCCTCAGCCCGTCGGCGGGCGACGGCGCGGAGGCCGCCGTCGATCCTGCCGCCGGGATCGACGGCCTCGTCGAGCACCGCGCCGCCGAGCTGACGGCCTACCAGAACGCCGCGTACGCCCGGCCCTACACCGACCTGGTCGGCCGGGTCCGCGCGGCGGAGGACGGCGTGGTCCAGGGGTCGACCGTCCTGGCCGAGGCGGTCGCGCGCCATCTCTTCAAGCTCATGGCGTACAAGGACGAGTACGAGGTCGCGCGGCTCAGCGTCCGGCCGGAGTTCCTCGCGGAGCTGGAGGAGGAGTTCGGGCCGGGGGTCGCGTACCGTTTCCGCCTCCATCCGCCGGTGCTCCGCGCGCTGGGCTGGAAGAAGAAGATCAGCCTGGGCCCGTGGTTCCGCCCTGTCTTCCGGTTGCTCTACGCCCTGCGCGGGCTCAGGGGCACCCCGCTGGACGTCTTCGGTTACGGGAAGGTCCGCCGCACGGAGCGGCGGCTCGTCGCCGAGTACCGTGAACTCATCGAGGGTCTGCTCACCCGGCTGACACCGGGGAACCTCGCCGCCGTCGCCGAGATCGCGGCCCTTCCGGACCTCGTGCGGGGCTATGAGCACGTGAAACTGGGCACGGTGGAGCGTTACCGCGACGAACTCGCCGAGCGGCTGGCGGCTCTGGACGGCGCCGGCCCGGTCTCCCCGGCCGGGGCGGCGAGCGCCTCGGGCGCGGACCGGTCCTCGACCGTGACGGACAGAGGCTGACGCATGGACCGACACAGGTTTGACGTTCTGGTGATCGGCGGGGGAGTGGCCGGCGTCTCGCTCGGCTGCGAGATCGCGGAGACGAGGTCGGTGGGCCTCCTGGAGATGGAGTCCACCCTCGCCTACCACACCACCGGCCGGTCGGCGGCGGTCTTCGTGGAGAGTCTCGGCTCCGGGGTCATCCGTGCCCTCACCCGGGCCGCCAAGCCGGTCCTGCTGGACCCTCCCGACACGTTCGCGTCACCTCCGCTCTCCCCGCTGCCGATGCTGACCGTCGCCGCGGCGGGCCGGGGGGACGAGCTGAGGGAGTACCACGCGGAGGTCCTGGAGCACGTCCCCGACGCGGTCCTCCTCGACGGCCCCGGCGCGGTGAGGCAGAACCCGCTTCTCGCGCCGGGGCACACCGAACTCGCCATGTACGAGCCGGGGGCCATGGAGATCGACGTCCACGCCGTCCACCAGGGCTACCTGCGCGGGCTGCGGCGCAGGGGTGGTGTCGTCCACACCTCGTCCGGTGTCGTACGGGCGGTGCGAGAGCACGGCGTCTGGCGGGTGACGGTGCGGGGCGGCGCGGAGTTCGAGGCCCCTGTCGTGGTCGACGCGGCGGGCGCCTGGGCGGACGAGGTGGCGGGTGTCTTCGGCGCGCGGCCGGTGGGCCTGCGCCCCCTGCGCCGGAGCATCTTCACGGTTCGGGCGCCCGAAGGGGTCGTTCCGGCCGGGCTCCCGCTCACGGCCGACTTCGACTCGGCCTTCTACTTCAAACCGGAGGGCGAGCAGTTCCTGTGCTCGCCGGTGGAAGAGGTTCCGCACGTGCCCGCCGACGTACGGCCGGACGAGCTGGAGATCGCGCGTGCGCTGGACGCCCTCAACGAGGCCACCGTGCTGAAGGCCCGCAGCGTCCGCTCCCAGTGGGCCGGGCTGCGGTCGTTCGTGGCGGACCGTGCCCCCGTCGTCGGGTTCGATCCGGAGTGCGAGGGCTTCTTCTGGTTCGCGGGCCAGGGCGGGTACGGCATCCAGATCGCCCCCGCGCTGGCGCGTTGCGGCGCCGCCCTCTTCGGCGAGGGCGGCCTTCCGCCGGAGCTGTCCGCCGCCGGACTCGACGCCGCGGCGCTGTCGCCGGCCCGTCCGTCTCTCGAAGGACAGCTGACATGACCGCCCGGGAGCGGCCGTCCCGGCCCCACGGGTCCGCCCCCGTCAGCCACAGCCGCAGGCCCTGTCCCGGTCGACCGGAGGAGTGATCGAATGCGCTGGAACCAGTTGCTGAACGTGGTGGGCTCCCACGCCGCGGGCATGGGCGGGGACGTCGTGACCGGCGGTCTGCCCCCGGTACCGGGCGACACCGTCATGGAGAAGTCGATCTACTTCCAGAGGAATCTGGACCATCTGCGCCGCATCGTGATGACCGAACCCCGTGGGGCGGTGAGCGGCGTCAACTTCGTCGTCCCCGCCACGCACCCGGAGGCCGCGTTCGGCTACATCATCGCGGAGTCCATCGAGTATGTGGCGATGTCGGGGAGCAACACGATGTGTGTGGCGACGGTGTTGCTGGAGACGGGGATGGTGCCGATGTCGGAGCCGGTGACGGAGTTGACGTTGGAGGCTCCGGCGGGGTTGATCCGGCTGCGGTGCGAGTGCCGGGACGGGAAGGTCACGAAGGTGTCGTTCGTGAACCAGCCGGCGTTCGTGTATCACCACCGGGCGCCGGTGGAGGTGGAGGGGCTGGGGACGGTGGCGGTGGATGTCGCGTGGGGCGGGATGACGTACGCGATCGTGGACGCGCAGGCCCTGGGCTTCCGGCTGACGGAGGACGAGGCGGTCGACCTGGTCACCACCGGGCAGCGCGTCAAGGCGGCGGCGGCCGAGCAGCTCGCCTGTGTGCACCCCCTGGAACCCCGTTACGCCGGTATCACGCAGACCGAGTTCGCCGGGCCGCTGCGCACGGTCGACGGGGTGCTGACCTCGCGCAACGTCGTCGTGATCTCGCCCGGCTTCATCGACCGCAGCCCGTGCGGCACGGGTACGTCGGCGCGGCTGGCGCTGATGCACGCGCGGGGGGAGATCGCGGTGGGGCAGCCGTTCGTGCACGAGTCGATCCTGGGCACGACGTTCACCGCGAACATCGAGGACACCGCGACGGTGGGGGACTACCCGGCGGTCGTCCCGCGCGTCGGCGGACAGGCCTGGATCACCTCCCTCCAGCAGATGGTCGTGGACCCCACGGACCCGTTCCCCACCGGTTTCACCCTCAACGACAGCCCCTTCGACGACGTCGACTCGCTCAGCCTCATCGGCAACCAGTGATGACCGGTACCGGCCTCGAAAGGAACTCCCGATGCAGCTGAACCGGATGCTCCACCTGGTGAGCGCGCACAACGAGGGGATGCGCGGCGATGTCGTGGTCGGCGGACTGCCCGCCGTACCCGGCGAGAGCGTCCGCGACAAGATGCTCTACTTCCAGGAGCACCTCGACCATCTGCGGAAGATCATCGTGTTCGAACCGCGTGGTGCGGGCGGTCCCGTCAACTTCGTCGTCCCGGCCAGTCACCCGGAGGCCGCGTTCGGCTACATCATCGGCCTGCCCACCGAGTATGTGGCGATGTCGGGGAGCAACACGATGTGTGTGGCGACGGTGTTGCTGGAGACGGGGATGGTGCCGATGTCGGAGCCGGTGACGGAGTTGACGTTGGAGGCTCCGGCGGGGTTGATCCGGCTGCGGTGCGAGTGCCGGGACGGGAAGGTCACGAAGGTGTCGTTCGTGAACCAGCCGGCGTTCGTGTATCACCACCGGGCGCCGGTGGAGGTGGAGGGGCTGGGGACGGTGGCGGTGGATGTCGCGTGGGGCGGTATGACGTACGCGATCGTGGACGCGCAGGCCCTGGGATTCGGTCTCGGCGAGGACGAGGCGGGCGACCTGGTGAGCGCGGGCCAGCGCATCAAGACCGCCGCCCATGAGCAGCTCCAGGCCGTGCACCCGCTCGAACCGCGCTTCAACGGCATCACGCAGACCGAGTTCGCCGGGCCGTTGCGCACGGTCGACGGGGTGCTCACCTCGCGCAACGTCGTCGTGGTCTCGCCCGGCGGGATCGACAGGTGTCCGTGCGGCACGGGTACGTCGGCGCGGCTGGCGCTGATGCACGCGCGGGGGGAGATCGCGGTGGGGCAGCCGTTCGTGCACGAGTCGATCCTGGGCACGACGTTCACCGCGAACATCGAGGACACCGCGACGGTGGGGGACTACCCGGCGGTCGTCCCGCGCGTCGGCGGGCAGGCCTGGATCACCGCCGTCAAGCAGATCGGGGTCGACCCGTCCGACCCGTTCCCCAGCGGCTTCACCCTGGCCGACTACTGGGGGGACATCTCGGCGACCGACCGCGTGGGTACGTCAGGGGCCCACGAGGCGGACTGAGCCCCGACCGGGGGTGTCAATGTGCCGTGTCCTGGGCCCCTCACGCCTATTGCTCATTGTCGACAATCGACATACGATAATCCTTATCCCGGATGTCGCTCATGTCGCTCTCTGCGAAGGATCTAGCAATGGATGCACTCGATCTGGTGAAGACCGCGCCGCGACAGGCGTTCATCGGCGGCAGGTTCGTCGACGCCGCCTCGGGGGCGAGCCTCCCGTCGTACAACCCCGCGACGGGTGAGCTGATCGCGGAGGTGGCCGACTGTGGCGAGGTCGACGTCGACGCCGCGGTCGCCAGTGCCCGCGCGGCCTTCGAGGACGGCAGGTGGTCCCGGCTGTCGCCGGCGGAGCGCAAGTCGGCGATGCTCAGGTTCGCGGACCTGATCGAGTCCCACGCCCAGGACCTCGTGGACATCGAGTCGATCGACGCGGGCAAGCCGGTCGTCGACGGCGCGGAGTCGGACGTACCACACGTCGTCGAGGTCATCCGCTACTACGCGGAGATGATCGACAAGGTGTTCGGCAAGGTGGCTCCCACGGGCGCCGAGAGCCTCGCCCTCGTGGTGAAGCAGCCCGTCGGCGTCGTCGGCGCCGTACTGCCCTGGAACTTCCCCATCGCCCTCGTCGGCCAGAAGGTCGGTCCCGCCCTCGCGGCCGGCAACTCCGTGGTCATCAAGCCCCCGGAGCAGGCGCCGCTCAGCACGCTCTACTTCGCCCGGCTCGCCGCCGAGGCGGGCATCCCCGACGGCGTCATCAACGTGGTGCCGGGCCGGGGAGAGGTGGCCGGCCGCGCGCTGGGCCTGCACCCCGACGTCGACGCCATCACCTTCACGGGCTCCACTCCGGTCGGGCAGGCGTTCCTGCGCTACGCGTCCGAGAGCAACATGAAGAAGATCGTCCTGGAGTGCGGGGGCAAGAGCCCCCAGATCGTGCTCGGCGACGCGGGCCGGGACCTCGCGGCCGTCGCCGAACAGCTCGCCGTCGCGGGCTTCTGGAACGCCGGACAGAACTGCACCTGCGGCTCACGCATCCTCGTGCACGAGTCCCTCCACGACGAGCTCGTGGCGACGCTCGCCGCGGTCGCCGCGGAATGGCAGGTCGGTGACCCGAGGGACCAGTCGACCGCCATCGGCGCGATCATCGAGGAGGCGGCCCTCCACCGCATCCTGGGCCACATCGAGGACGCGGTGGCCGACGGCGCCACGGTCGTCCACGGCGGCAAGCGGCTCTTCGAGGAGAGCGGCGGATGGTTCGTCGAGCCCACGATCCTCGACAACGTCCGGCCCGGTACCCGCTTCTGGCGCGAGGAGGTCTTCGGCCCCGTCGTCGGCATCACCACCTTCCGCACCGACGACGAGGCGATCGCCCTGGCGAACGACACGGAGTACGGACTGCTCGCCACGCTCTTCACCCACGACATCGACCGTGCCATACGGGTCTCCCGCGCCGTGCGCGCCGGGGTGATCGCGATCAACGGCTACAGCGAGGGCGACCTCACCACCCCCTTCGGCGGGCTCAAGATGTCGGGCTTCGGCGGCCAGGACGGCGGGGTCGAAGCACTGGAGCAGTACACCGAGACCAAGACGATCTGGCTGACCCTCGGCTCCGGTGAACCGCAGCCGGGCGCCGCCGCGGCCACGTCGAACGAGGAGCCCTCCGATGCCTGAAGCCGTGATCGTCGCCTCCGCCCGCTCGCCCATCGGCCGCGCCTACAAGGGCTCGCTGCGCGAGGCACGGCCGGACGACCTCGCCGTCCAGATGGTCCAGGCCGCGCTGTCGCAGGTTCCGCAGCTCGACCCGAACACGGTCGACGACCTCCTGCTGGGCTGCGCCTCCCCCGCCGGGGAGTCGGGGCACAACCTGGCCAGGGCGGTCGCGGTGCTCGCCGGCCTCGACAAGGTGCCCGGCGCCACGGTCAACCGGTTCTGTTCGTCGAGTCTGCAGACCACGCGGATGGCCCTGCACGCCATACGGTCGGGCGAGGGTGACGTCTTCATCTCCGCCGGGGCGGAGACCGTCAGCCGGTACTTCAGGGGCGCGGCGGACCCGGAGGACGTCTACAACCCGGCCTTCGCCGACGCGCTGGCCCGCAGCCAGAAGGCGGCGACCGGAGGGCAGAAGTGGACCGACCCCCGCGTGGAGGGGCAGCTGCCCGACCTGTACGTGTCCATGGGGCTGACCGCCGAGAACGTCGCGCAGCTGACGGGCGTCACCCGCGCCGAGCAGGACGCGTTCGCCGTCCGCAGCCAGAACCGCGCCGAAGCCGCCGTCGAGTCCGGTTTCTGGGCCCGGGACATCACCCCGGTGACCCTCCCCGACGGCACGGTGGTCAGTCAGGACGACAGTCCCCGGCGGGGCGTGAGCGTCGAGTCCGTGTCCGCCCTGCAGCCCGTCTTCCGTCCGGACGGCACGGTGACCGCGGGCAACTGCTGTCCCCTCAACGACGGCGCCGCCGCGCTGGTCGTCATGTCCGACACCAGGGCGCGCGAGCTGGGCATCACTCCGCTCGCCCGGATCGTCAGCACCGGTGTCACCGGGCTGTCGCCGGAGATCATGGGCCTCGGACCGGTCGACGCCTCGCGCCAGGCGCTCGCGCGCGCCGGCCTGACGATCGACGACATCGACCTCGTGGAGATCAACGAGGCGTTCGCGGCCCAGGTGATTCCCTCCGCCCGTGAACTCGGCGTGGACGAGGACAGGCTCAACGTCAACGGCGGGGCGATCGCGGTCGGGCACCCCTTCGGCATGACGGGCGCCCGCATCACCAACACCCTGATCAACACGCTGCGGTCCCGGGACAAGCAGTTCGGCCTGGAGACCATGTGCGTCGGAGGCGGCCAGGGCATGGCCATGGTGCTGGAGCGGCTGTCGTGAGAGTCATCGGAGCACACCTGACCGTCGCCCGGTCCACGGGCCGGACACCAAAGCACAAGGAGCATGCCTCGTGACCCCCTCACGCACCGCCGTCGTCACCGGCGCCGCCCGGGGCATCGGTGCCGCCGTGGCGAAGCGGCTCGCCGACGACGGGTTCGCGGTCGCCGTCGTGGACCTCTCCGCCGAGGCCTGCGAGACAGTCGTCCGAGAGATCGAGAAGGCGGGCGGACGCGCCCTCGCCGTCGCCGCGGACGTCGGCGACGAGAACGCCGTGGAGTCCGCGGTCGAGCGCGTCGCCGCCGAACTCGGCGAGCCCACCGTGCTGGTCAACAACGCCGGCATCATCCGCGACAACCTGCTGTTCAGGATGACCGTCGACGACTGGGACGCCGTCATGGGCGTGCACCTTCGCGGGTCGTTCCTGCTGACCCGGGCGGTGCAGCGGTTCATGGTCGACGCCCGGTGGGGCCGGATCGTCAACCTCTCCAGCACCGGGGCACTGGGCAGCAGGGGCCAGGCGAACTACTCCGCAGCCAAGGCCGGTCTCCAGGGATTCACCAAGACCCTGGCGCTGGAACTCGGCAAGTTCGGCGTCACGGCCAACGCGGTCGCGCCCGGCTTCATCGAGACCGACATGACCGCGGCGACCGCCGAGCGGATCGGGCTGTCCTTCGAGGAGTTCAAGGCGTCGGTCGTCGCGGAGACCCCCGTCGGCCGCACCGGCCGCCCCGAGGACATCGCGCACGCCGTCTCCTTCCTGGTCAGCCCCGGAGCGGGGTTCGTCTCGGGGCAGGTCCTCTACGTCGCGGGAGGTCCGCAGTCATGAGGATCTTCCACGGCATCGAGGACATCGAGCGGGCGGTCGGCAGCCATGTGGGGTGGTCGGCCTGGCACACCGTCACCCAGGACCGGATCGACCGGTTCGCCGACGCCACCGGCGACCACCAGTGGATCCACGTCGACTCCGTGAAGGCCGCCGCGGGACCGTTCGGGACGACCATCGCCCACGGCTATCTGACACTGTCGCTGGTCCCGATGCTGGTCGCCGAGGTCTACGACGTCCAGGGCATCAGCGCCGGCGTCAACTACGGCGCGAACCGGCTGCGTTTCCCCGCACCGGTGCCGGTCGGCTCCCGGCTGCGGGCCGGGGTCGAGCTGGTGTCGATCAAGCCCGTGAGGGCCGGCTACGAGCTGGTCGACCGGGTGACGGTCGAGTGCGAGGGCGGCGCGAAGCCCGCGTGCGTCGTCGAGACGGTATCCGTACTTGTTCCGGCCGAGGAGGGTCGATGACGACAGAGATCGAGGACCTGCGGCACCGGGTGGCCGCCTTCCTCTCGGACCACGACCCGGCCGCCTCGGACCCCCTGGAGTTCCTGCGCGCCCGCTACGACGCGGGTCTCGCCTGGGTCCACTTCCCCGTGGAACACGGCGGCCTCGGGCTTCCCCTGGCACTGCAGGCCGAGGCCGACCGGCTGTTCGCCGAGGCCGGCGGGCCGGACAACCAGGCGTACCTGAACGAGATCGGGCTCGGCATGGCCGCGCCGACGATCCTCGCCTTCGGCACGGACGAACAGAAGGACCGCTTCTTCAGGCCGCTGTGGACGGGCGAGGAGATCTGGTGCCAGCTCTTCAGCGAGCCCGGCGCCGGCTCCGACCTGGCCGCCATCGCCACCCGCGCCGTACGCGACGGCGACGGCTGGGTGGTCAACGGCCAGAAGGTGTGGACCTCCATGGCCCAGATCGCCCGGTGGGCCATCCTCGTCGCGCGCACCAACCCCGACGTCCCCAAGCACCAGGGCCTGACGTACTTCCTGTGCGACATGACCGACCCCGGGGTGGACGTCAGGCCGCTGCGGCAGATCACCGGCGAGGCCGAGTTCAACGAGGTGTTCCTCACCGACGTACGCATCCCCGACAGCCACCGCCTCGGGGCCGAGGGCGCGGGATGGCGGGTCGCCAACGCCACCCTCAACAACGAGCGGGTCGCCCTCGGCGGTGGCGCGGACGCCCGCGAGACCGGGACGGTCGGCGAGGTCGCGCGGACCTGGCGTGCCCACCCCGAGCGCCGGACGCACGAGCTGCACGACCGGCTGCTGCGCCTGTGGGTGGAGGCGGAGGTCGCCCGGGTCACCGGCCGGCGGACCCGGCAGAAGCTGGCCGTCGGCCGGCCGGGCCCGGAGGCCGCCGCGGCCAAGCTCGTGTCGGCCCGCCTCAACCAGCAACTGTCCGGACTCGAACTCGAACTCCTCGCCGAGGACGGCCTGCGCTACCCGGACTGGACACAGACCGAATACGACGACGCCGGCTACCGCTATCTGCGGGCCAAGGGCAACTCGATCGAGGGCGGCACGTCCGAGATCCTGCGCAACGTCGTGTCCGAGCGGGTCCTCGGCCTTCCCGCCGAACCCCGCTTCGACAAGGACCTCCCCTGGAAGGAGCTGCAGAGGTGAGCCCCAACGACCCGCGCGAGGAATCCCCCTCGCTCGACCTGCTCTACTCCGACATCGAGGAAGCCCTGCGCGACGCCGTCCGGGATCTGCTGACGGACCACTGCGAGCCCACGGCGGTGACCGACCTGTACGACGGGGACCGCTCCGTGGTCGCGGGTCTGTGGTCCAGGCTCGCCGGCGAACTGGGGCTGGCCGGTCTCCTCGTCCCCGAGGAGCGAGGGGGCGCCGGCGCGACCGCCCGTGAGGCCGCGGTGGTTCTGGAGGAACTCGGCCGCGCCGTCGCACCGGTACCGTTCCTCACCAGCGCCGTCATCGCGACCCTCGTGCTGCGCGAGGCCCACGGAAACCTGCTGGAGTCCCTGGCCTCGGGCGGGACCACGGCCGCGCTCGCCGTGCCCTGGTCGACCGCGCCGCACGCCCCGATCCCCGCGCTGACCGCCAAGAACGACCACCGCGTCAGCGGCACCGTCCGCAGCGTGGCCGGAGCCCTGGAGGCCGACCACCTGCTCGTCCCGGTGGACACCGGCGCCGGGCTCGGCGTGTACGTGGTACGGACCGCCGACGTCGAGGTGACCCCGGTGGTCTCCCTCGACATGAGCCGGCAGCTCGCCGACCTCCGCCTGGACCAGGTCCTCGCGGAGCCCGTCCTCGACGACGCCGAGGCGGCCGTCCGCGGCGCCCTGGCGGCGGGCGCCGCGCTGCTCGCGTCGGAGCAACTGGGCCTGGCCCAGTGGTGCCTGGACTCCACCGTGGACTACGTCAAGCAACGGCGTCAGTTCGGCCGGGCCGTGGGCGGCTTCCAGGCCGTCAAGCACCGCATCGCCGATCTGTACACGGCTGTCGAGTCGGGCCGGGCCGCCGCGCGGAACGCGGTCGCCACACTCGCCGCCGACGATCCCGACGCCCCCGTCGCCACCGCGGTCGCGCAGGCCTTCTGCTCCGAACTCGCGGTCACCGCCGCCGAGGAGACGATCCAGCTGCACGGCGGCATCGGTATGACCTGGGAGCACCCCGCGCACCTCTACCTCAAGCGGGCCAAGTCGGACCAGATAGCCCTGGGGACCTCCGGATCACACCGTGCCGCGCTGGCGCACCTCGTGGATCTTCCCGGCCCCCTCGACCCGGCCGGAGGATTCCGATGACGCCCCGTCAGCCCTCGTACGACGAGGTCGCCGCCCTCCCCGTCTCGCTCGGGGGGGTCGTCGGCCCCGAGCACCTCGACGCCAACGACCATGTCAACATCCAGCACTATCTGGCGTGGGCGGATCTGGCCTCCGGACTCTGGTGCGAGGGCCTGGGCCTGGGCATGGACGAGTACGCACGGCGCGGACTCAGCCAGTTCGTGGCCGAGTACCACCTCGCCTACCTCGGCGAGCTGCGCCGGGGCAGCCACTACAGCGCCCACGTCCGGATCCTCGACCGGGGCGCGCGGGCCCTGCACACCATGACCTATGTACTCGACAACGGACAGCGCCGGCTGTCCTGCGCCGCCGAGATGATGGCGATCAACGTCGACCTCAAGACGCGCCGCACCACCGACTACCCGCCGGACATCGCCCGGGCGCTGGACGACCGGCTCGCCCGGGACGCGCAGACCGGCTGGCCGGTCGTCCGTAGCGGCGCCATGGCCGTGCGCCGGGGCAGGAGCTGACACCATGGCCCGCGACCCCCGACACGACGTCCTGTTCGAGCCGCTGCGAATCGGCCCCAGGACGCTGCGCAACCGGTTCTACGTCACCCCGCACGCCACGAACTTCGGCACCGACTTCCCCGGCGCCGAGGCCTACTACCGGGGCATGCGGGCCGAGGGAGGCTGGGCCGCCGTCTCGACGGGGGCGTGCCTGGTCAACATCGACGCCGACAACCCCCGGTGGAACCTCCACCACCTCGTCGACGACGGCGACGAGAACAACCTGCGGCTGCTGGCGTCGAAGGTCCAGGAGCACGGCGCGCTGGCCGGCGTGGAACTCATCTACTACGCGGCCGGCACCGGACTGCGCACCCGTCTCCCGGCCCGGCCCGGCGTCAGCCAGGTCCGCAGCTACGGGATCAGCGAATGCTCCGCGCCCGCCATGACGAAGGCGGACATCCGGCAGATCCAGCGCCAGTACGTGGACGCCGCGCGGCGGGCGGAGCGCGCCGGGTTCGACCTGATCAACGTGCACCTGCGCGAGGCCGGAAGCGTGGCCTACCAGCTGCTGGACCCGTACCTCAACACCCGTACCGACGAATACGGCGGGTCGTTCGCCAACCGCGTCCGTTTCGCGGTGGAGCTGTTCGACATGGTGCGCGACGCCGTCGACGACTGCGCGATCGTCGGAGGTTTCTGTATCGACTCCGCCGACGGCCGCATCGAGGCGGCGGAGGACGGCTACCGGTTCATCGAGACGATCGACTCGTACGTCGACCTGTGGGACCTCCAGGTGGGGCGCTGGATCTACCCGGACGCCGGGCCGTCGCGCAGCCACCGCCAGGGCTGGCAGGTGCCGTACTACGAAACAGTCCGGCCCGCCGCGACGAAACCGATCGTGGGCGTGGGGCGTTTCACGGACCCCGACGTCATGGCGGACCTCGTCCGCACCGGCGTCCTCGACGTCATCGGCGCCGCACGGCCCTCGATCTCCGACCCCTTCCTGCCCGCCAAGGTGGACGAGGGACGCCTGGAGGACATCCGGGAGTGCATCGGCTGCAACATGTGCGCCTCCCGGGTCGAGATCCCCGGCGCGTTCATCGCCTGCACGCAGAACGCGACGGTCGGGGAGGAGTACCGCCGGGGCTGGCACCCCGAGGTGTTCACCCGGCCCGCGGACACCGAGGCACCGGTCCTCGTCATCGGCGCCGGCCCCGCCGGACTGGAGTGCGCGGTGACCCTCGGCCGGCGAGGCTTCGAGAACGTCCATCTCGTGGACGCCGGGGACTCCCTCGGCGGCATCATGCGGTGGATCCCGAGGCTGCCGGGGCTCCAGGAGTGGTCCCGTTTCCTGGACTACCGGGTCTCGCAGCTCGACCGCCTCAAGGGCGTCGAGGTGATCCTCAACCGGAAGCTGACGGCCGACGACGTCCTGGACTACGGGGCCGCGTCCGTCGTCGTCGCGACCGGCGCGGCCTGGGACCCCACCGGCGTGAACACCTACGTCCACCGTCCGGTGCCCGGCGCCGCCGGGAACGACGCGGTGTACACGCCCGACCAGATCATGCGGGACGACCTGCGCTTCAGCGGCCTGCGCGTCGTCGTCTTCGACGCCGACCGGTACTTCATGGGCCAGTCGATCGCGGAGCGTATCGCCGCCGACGGCAACGAGGTCGTGTTCGTCTCCAGCGAGGCGGACGTCCAGGGGTATCTGAGACTCACGGGCGAGGCCCAGTACCAGATCCGGCGCCTGCTGGACCTCGGCGTGAAGATCGTGCCCAACAGCATCCTGCGGGAGGTGCTGGACGGCGGTGTCGAGCTGGAGGACCGCACGACGGGCCGCATCGACAGACTCGGGGCCGACGCGGTGGTCATGGTGACCCAGCGCGTCCCCGACACCTCTCTCCACGACGCCCTGGCCGCCGATCCGGCCGGGCTGGAACGCGCGGGCATCACCAAGCTCCTGCGCATCGGCGACTGCCTGGTACCCCGGCCGATCGCCGACGCCGCGTTCGACGGCCACCGGGTGGCGCGGGAATTCGACTCGCCCGACCCGGGAACGCCGCAGACCTTCATCCGCGAGCGCCGTGTCGTCGGTTTCGGCGACGGGGCCTTCGACGGCGGGCTGCCGCCCACGGCGACCCGGGGTGTCCGTACGACGCTGCCGCTCGTCCGGGCGCAGGACGCCGGCTCGACGGACCGGAGGCACATCAAGAAGGGCCAGGAGCAGTGACCACGCGTACCACCGAACATCAAGGAAGTGTTTTTCATGACTGACGCCACCGGAGCCGAGCTCCTGAACTCGCTGCTGACCCCGACGGACCGACTGTCGGTGGAGGAAGGCGAGCTGGTCGTGGACGGCCACAAGGCGAGCGAGCTCCTGGCAGAGTTCGGTTCCCCGCTGTTCGTGCTCTCCGCCGGGGTGTTCGTGGACAACCTGCGACGGATCCGGTCCGCGTTCAGCGCGAACTGGCCCGAGCCCGTGTCCGTCCTCTACGCGATCAAGACCAACAACAACCTGGCCGTCCGGGCGCTGATGAGCGCGAACGGCGCGGGCGGGGACGCGTTCAGCGAAGGTGAGCTGGATGCCACGATCCGCACCGGAACCGACATGTCGAAGGTCGTGATCAACGGCTCCGACAAGTCGGACGGAGTCATCCGGACCGCCGTCCGCCACGGTGCCTGCATCAACTTCGACTGCGCCGAGGACGCCGAGCGGACGAGCGCGATCGCCGCCGCCGAGGGAGTCAGGGCCCGGGTCCTGGTCCGGCTCCGGCTCACCCTCGACGACGCGGACGCCGGCAGCGAGGACTACCCCGCCGTCGAGAAGCTGCGCAACTACCTCGTGCGCGACCAGGTCGGCCTGTCGGCGGAATCGGCCGCCGAGATCGTGCCCAGGGTCCTCAAGGACCCCAACCTCGAACTGATCGGCTACCACTTCCACCAGGGCCGCCAGTCGCGGGAACTCGCGCACTTCCAGTGGTGGGCGAAGTCCCTGGGCCGGACCGTCGGCAGGCTCGCCGACCTCACCGGGTTCCAGCCCCAGGTCATCGACACCGGCGGCGGCTACCCGCGGCAGCGGGACACCGAGATGCTCGTGGGCGAGCGGATGAACCCCCTCACCATCGAGGAGTACGGCGCCGGCATCTGCGAAGGGCTGATCGCCGGGCTCACCGAGGGCGGTGTGCCGATCCCGGAACTCTGGATCGAGCCGGGCCGGTTCATCTCCGGCAACTCCGGTGTGCTCCTGGCCACGGTCGGCACGGTCAAGTCCGACCAGGGCAGCACGTGGGTGAACGTGGACGCGTCCATCAACAACCTGCCGCGGGTCGACAACCGCAGCTTCAAGTACGTCCTCCTGCCGGCCACCCGCATGGACGAGCAGCCGACCGACCGGGTCAACGTGGTCGGCGCGCTGTGCACCGGGGCGCACTTCGCGAGCGACCTCGCCTTCCCGCCCACCGAGCGCGGCGACGCCGTGGCGTTCCTCGACGCCGGCATGTACGCGGAGGTCGGACAGAACCAGTACAACGCGGTGCCGCGCCCGGCGACGGTGATGGTCCTCGACGGCGAGCCCGTCGTGGTCAAGCGCCGCGAGACGCTGGACGACGTCTTCGCCGCGCACCAGGTGCCCGAGGGGCTGAAGAATCACTCCCTGTCGGCACGCTGAGGCGTCGAGGAGGGAGACCGAGGACGGGGCGCCGGAAGCGGCGCCCCGTCCTTCGGGGTGAGACGTGTTCACGGCCGCTGCCGGTGACCCCGGGTCTCGGTCCAAGAACCATGGGCTGCCGGGCAACGCGCCCGACAGCCCATGGTCGTGATCTCGTCAGGAAGCGAGCAGACGGGCCAGCCAGGAGTTGCGTACGGTCGCCGCCTGCCGGGCCATCTCTCCGCGGGGCGCCAGCTCCTCCCACGCATGGGTGCCTCCGGGCCAGACGTGCAGTTCCGCGACGCCTCCGTCGGCCCAGATGCGTGAGGCGTAGGCGACGTCCTCGTCGCGGAACACCTCCGCGGATCCGACGTCGATGAACGCCGGGGGGAGTCCGGAGAGGTCGGTCGCCCGGCCCGGGGCCGCGTAGACCGACACATCGGGTCCCCCGCTCCGTTCGCCGAGCAGCGCTGCCCAGCCGGTCCGGTTGCTCTCGCGGTTCCACACACCGAGGCCTTCGAACTGCCGCGCCGAGTCCGTGTGGTCCCGGTCGTCCAGCATCGGGCACAGGAGCATCTGGCCGGCGGGAACAGGACCACCCCGGTCCCGGGCCAGCAAGGCCGTCCCGGCGGCCAGACCGCCGCCCGCGCTGGCGCCGACCAGCACGAGGCGGCCGATGTCGACCCCGATCTCCTCGGCGTGCTCGGCGACCCACTCCAGGGCCGCGTAGCAGTCCTCGACCGGATACGGATCGGGGTACTCGGGTGCCAGCCGGTACTCGACCGTCGTCACGACCGCGTCGTGCTCCTTGATCCAGGGCAGGGCGAGCGACAGCCCGAAGAAGCGGTCGCCGATCACCATGCCTCCGCCATGGATGTTGAAGACGCAGGGACGCGGTCCCGAGCTGCCCGGCCGCCGGTAGACGGAGAGCGCGATCTCGTCGCCGAGGTGACCCGGTATCAGGAAGTCCTCGCACTCCGCGCCGAACGCGTTCAGGTCCTCACCGAAGGCGTCCTTGCTCAGCTCGCGCAGCTCGGCGAGGTTGTCGAGCCGCAGGGTGGTCGCCATGGTCCACGGGGTGCCGTTCGCCGATTCCTCGGCCATCCTCGCCAGTGCCTCGGCCACGTCGGGATCGAAGGGTGGGCGCCGCGGGTTCGTCGTCATGGAAGTCCGTGCCTTTCACGAGGTGCCGCCCTGGTGGTCCACGAGGGCGAGGACGTCCAGGGCGTGGGATGAGGCTGCCGACCGGGCGCCGGGGGCCAGGCCCGGGGAGGAGGGCCCGCCCCCGACGCCCCGTCGGGGCCCAGGCCGCCGACCGGGACGTGGGCGACCGGAACGGGGGCGGCCGTGCCGACGGGCCGCCTCGGCCAAGCCGTCACATGTTCCCGGTGCGGGGCGGCCGGACCGGAAAGGCGATGCGAGGCACCGGGACGAACCCAGGTGCCTCGCATCGCCGGTCCCCGCCGGGCCGGGCAGGGGCTTTGCCGGGCCGGGGCGGCCGGCGTCAGCCGACGGTGCGGATGAGCTTCCTGTTCAGGAACTCGTCGATGCCGAAGCGGCCGAGCTCCCGGCCGAAACCGGAGCGCTTGACACCGCCGAAGGGCAGCTCCATGCTCTCCACGCCGACGCCGTTGACGAAGACCATGCCGGCGTCGATCCGGTCCGCGACCCGCTGGGCCTGCTCGGCGTCGGTCGTGAACACGTAGGACCCCAGCCCGTACTGCGTGTCGTTGGCGATCTCGATCGCCTCGGCCTCGTCGCCCGCCTTGAACACCATCGCCACCGGACCGAAGAGTTCCGTACGGGACGACGGGTCGCCGCGGTCGATGTCGGTCAGCACGCCCGTGGGGTAGTGGGCGCCCACGCGCTCGCCGGAGCTGGCCAGCGTGGCACCGGCGGCCACGACCTCCGCGACCTGCTGTTCGAGCCGCTCGGCCGCGGCCACGGAGGAGAGCGGGGCGGTCGTGTCGGCGAGGACCTTCTCGGTGAACCTCGGCACGAACGCGTCGTACAGGCTCTCGTGCACGATGATCCGCTTGGCGGCGTTGCAGGCCTGGCCGGCGTTGTCCAGGCGCGCCGTGACGGCGGCGTCGACCGTCGCGTCGATGTCGTCGGAGCTCAGCACGATGAACGGGTCGGAGCCGCCGAGTTCGAGCACGACCTTCTTCAGGTGGCGGCCCGCGATCTCGGCGACGGCCGCGCCGGCCCGCTCGGAACCGGTCAGCGAGACGCCCTGGACGCGGGGGTCCGCGATGATCTCCGCGACCTGCTCGTTGTCGGCGTAGATGTTGACGTAGGCGCCCTCGGGGTAGCCGGCGTCCAGGAAGATCTGCTGGATCGCCGCCGCGGACTCGGGACACTGGGGCGCGTGCTTGAGCACGATGGTGTTGCCCGCCACCAGGTTGGGGCCGGCGAAACGGGCCACCTGGTAGTAGGGGTAGTTCCACGGCATGATGCCCAGGAGCGGGCCGACCGGGCTCTTGCGGACCAGGGCGCTCCCCTCGCCGCCGATCAGCTCGATCGGCTCGTCGGCCAGGAACCGCTCCGCGTTGTCGGCGTAGTAGCGGTAGATCGCACCGCTGAACCTCGCCTCGCCGCGGGCCGACGCCACCGGCTTGCCCATCTCACGGTTGATGATGGCGGCGAGTTCGTCACTGCGCTCGACGTGCAGGTCGGCGACCCTCCGGATCAGCTTCACGCGGTCCTGGAGGGTGCTGGTGCGGCCCCAGGTGTCGAACGCGGCCTGTGCCGCCGCGACCGCCGCCGACACCTTCTCGTCGCTGTCCGTGGGGTAGGAGCGCACCAGCTGTCCGGTGCTCGGGTCGGTCACGGCGTATTCAGTCATCGCGTTCCCATCTGTGGTTCGCCGAAGGAAGGGATCAGGAGGGTGACTCCGAAGCCGACTTTCTGGTAGCTAATTGTTGACAATCTACTGAGTGTGGGATGGTTAGGCAAGCGGGTCACTCCTGCTGACCGTGACAGCCGAGGGTATGTCTCGCCGGGCGGCGGGACAGCCGTCCGCGCAGAGAGCGAGGAGCCATGACAGAGCCGACCAACCCGGGCCGTACGTCTGCCGGGGGTGCCGCGTGATGTACGAGGTGGTTGTCGTCGGAGGCGGCATCGTCGGGGCCGCGACGGCGCACGAGCTGACCTCCCGGGGCCTCGGCCCCGTCCTCGTGCTGGACAAGGAGCCCTTCGTCGCCCGTCACCAGACCGGGCACAACAGCGGCGTCATCCACTCCGGGATCTACTACGAACCGGGCAGCCACAAGGCGGTGATGTGCCGCGAGGGCGCGGCAGCCACGAAGGCCTTCGCGGCGGAGCACGGGATCCCGGTCACCGAGTGCGGGAAGCTGCTCGTGGCGACGGACCGGCGCGAACTGGAGCGGCTGTCGGCCCTGGAGGAGCGCGCGAAGCTGAACTCCATCGACGCGGAGACCCTCGACGCCGCCGAACTCCGCCGCCGGGAACCCCATGTCACCGGTCTGGGCGCGCTGTTCATCCGCGAGACCGCGATCGTGGACTACACCGAGATCACCGCGAAGCTCGTGCACCTGGTGACCGAGGCGGGCGGCGAGGTCCGTACGGGCGTCACGGTGACCGGTGTCCGGGAGACGACGGACGCGGTGACGCTGAGGACCGACCGGGGCGGGGTGACGGCACGCCGAGTCGTCTTCTGCGCGGGCCTGCAGGCGGACCGCATGGCCCGGCTGTGCGGCCTGGCACCGGACGTGCGCATCGTGCCGTTCCGCGGCGAGTACTACGACATCGTCCCGCACCGCGCGAACCTGGTGTCCACGCTCGTCTACCCCGTTCCCGATCCCGACCTCCCGTTCCTGGGCGTGCACCTGACGCCCACCCTGGACGGTGGACTCAACGTGGGCCCCAGCGCGGTTCTGGGCCTGTCGCGCGAGGGGTACCCCAAGGGCTCCCTCGACTGGCGGGACGTACGTGACATGGCGTCCTTCCCCGGCATGTGGCGGGTGGCGCGCGGCAACGTCCGCGTGGGCCTGAGGGAGATGCGGAACTCGCTGTGGAAGCGCGGCTATCTGAAGGAGTGCCGCAAGTACTGCCCGGAACTGACCCTGGAGGATCTGATACCGCGCGAGGCGGGCATCAGGGCCCAGGCGGTCATGCGCGACGGCAGCTTCGTGCACGACTTCCTGGTGCGCCGCACGGACCGCACGCTCCACGTGCTCAACGCCCCGTCCCCGGCGGCCACCTCGGCACTCCCGATCGCCGCACACGTGGTGTCCCTGCTGGACGGCACCCTGGGCTGACCCCGGGGCGCGCGCCGGGCTCGCCGGGCGACACCGGGGGGCGGAGATCTCAGTCGGGTGTGTGGTCGCGCAACGCCAGCCAGAGATGTGCCGCCACGTCCGGGTCGTCGAGGTCGAGCCCGGTGATCTCACGGACCCGGTCGACGCGGTAGCGCAGCGTGTTGCGGTGCACGCCGAGGTCCCTCGCCGCCGCTTCCCAGTGCCCCCGGTGCCGGAGGTAGGCGCGGGCGGCCCCGACGAGCGCGGGACGGTCCGCCGTCAGCAGCCCGGCCAGGCCCGCCCGCACCCCCGCCCGGGAGACGGGGACCACCGGGTCGAGCGCGACGGAGCCGGCGTCGAGCGCGTCGAGCGCGTCCAGTTCCCGCAGCCGGACGCCGCCGAGGTCCGTGACCCGCACCGGTTCCGAGAGCGACGCCCGCACCGAAGGATCCAGGGCGAGCAGGGATCTCGGCAGTCCGGCCGCCGCCCGCCAGTCCGCGGGCACCGCGAACCAGGCGCGCTCACCGTCGGCGACGGCACCGTGCGCCTGCTCGCACCACTGCTCGACCAGGCCGACGGCCGCTTCGACGGCGACCGAACGCAACGCCAGGACACGTACGTGCGCCGGAACCGGCGGCGCGCCGACCACGGCCCCCAGCCGTGCCGCCGCGTCCACCATTCCCAGGTCGAGCAGCGCGGCGACGCCCGTCCGGGCGCTCGCGCTGCTCCTGCGCGTCGCCGCCGCCCTTGACTCGACCAGCCCCAGCAGCGAGGCGGCGGTCACGACCGTGCGCCGCTCGCCGGGGCTGATCCGGTGGTCGGCCCCGACCGCGAGGAAGCCGAAGGCGCGTCCCTCGGCGGTCAACGGCAGGAGAACGACATGCCGTTCACCCGAGATGAGGGAGGCCGTCCTGGGGCCGGAGGCCATCTGGGCGATGTCGTCGGCGAGCGGCTGCGCCCGTTCCCGGGCGGTCTGCGGGTGCGCGCGCTCGACGCGCCCGTCCGGCGCGAGGACGGCCGACCAGCCGTCGGCCGCCGTGGCCAGGGTGCGCAGCACCGCACCCGTGGGGTCCTCCGATGTCGCCGCGTCCACGAGAGCGCGCTGGTAGGCCAGTTGGTCCAGCAGGACCTGTTCCCCCTCGCGGGCGATCGCGTGCCAGTAGGCGCGGCTGATGGCGAGGAACGGAGTCTGGGCAGGGACGACGAGAAGGGGAAGGCCGGCGCCGCGGCACGCCCGGACGAGTACCGCGGGGACCGTGTCGTGCACGGGACCGACACCGAAGCCGAGCCCCGCCACGCCGGACCGGACCAGCCTCGCCACGTATGTCTCGCAGCCCGCGACGCTCTTCGGCAGGGCCAGCCCCGTGGTCAGCAGCAGTTCGCCGCCGCTGAGGAACCCGGTCGGGTCGGGAAGCTCGCTGACGTGGACCGCCGAGACGGCCGCGTCCGTCGCCGTGAACCCGCTCACGGGCTGGAGATCGCGGCCCAGGCCGCCTACGAGACTGCGAAGAGTGGGGTGGGACATGTGCCGTCCTGGTCGGACTGTCTGAATCGGCGAAGTTTCGGGCAGATCATACGACGACAGGGAGTCGGGCGGATCCTACGCTCAACCGCACCCACCGGTCCCCTCGCAATGGGAGTCCCCATGGCGGCACCCGCCCAGCGGCGCATCCTCAGAACGGCAATCCCCGGTCCCGAGTCGGTCAGACTGCATGCGGCGCGAGCCGTCACCACGGCGGCCGGTCTGGGCGTGACCCTGCCGGTCTTCGTGGCGGAGGCGGGCGGCGGCATCGTCGTCGACGTCGACGGCAACCACCTCATCGACATGGCCTCGGGCATCGCGGTCACCAGCGTCGGCGCGTCCCATCCCGAGGTCGTGCGGAGTGTCCAGGAGCAGGTGGAGCGGTTCACCCACACCTGCTTCCTGGTCACCGAGTACGAATCGGCGGTGGAGGTCGCCCGGGTCCTCAACCGTCTCACCCCGGGCGACCACGACAAGCGGACCGCCCTGTTCACCACCGGCGCGGAGGCGGTGGAGAACGCGGTGAAGATCGCCCGGACCCACACGGGGCGCCAGGCGGTGGTGGTCCTGGGACACGCGTACCACGGCCGGACGCTGCTGACGATGACCATGACGTCGAAGAACACGCCGTACAAGGACGGATTCGGCCCCTACGCCCCCGGGATCCACCGGGTCCCGTCGCCGTACGGCTTCCGCTGGCCCGGCGACCCCGACCAGGTGGCGGCGGAGGCGTTCGCACAGCTGAGGGATGTCGTCGAGACCCAGATCGGCCCGCACAACGTGGCCGCGATCGTGGCCGAACCCATCCAGGGCGAGGGCGGGTTCATCGTTCCCCCGCCCGGCTACCTGCCCGCCGTGGCCGCCTACGCCCGGGAGCACGGCATCGTGTTCGTCGCCGACGAGATCCAGGCCGGTCTCGGCCGGACCGGCGCCATGTTCGCCTGTGACCACGAGAACGTCGTTCCCGACCTGGTGATCACGGCGAAGGCGCTGGGCGGCGGACTGCCACTGTCCGCGGTGACCGGCCGGACGGAGATCATGGACGCGGTCGCCCCCGGCGGGCTCGGCGGCACGTACGCGGGCAACCCGGTCGCCTGCGCCGCCGCCCTGGCGGTTCTGCGGATCATCGAGGACGAGGACCTGGCCGGTGCCGCGCGCCGGATCGAGGAGATCGCCATGCCACGGCTGACCGCGCTGGTCGGCGAGGACTCCTGGGTCGGCGAGGTCCGTGGGCGTGGTGCGATGCTGGCACTCGAACTGATCGAGCCCGGCACCCTGAACACGACGAGGACGCCGGCCCCGGCGGCGGCCAGGGCCGTCGCCGCCCACTGCCACCGCGAGGGCGTTCTCGCCCTCACCTGCGGTACCTACGGAAACGTCATCCGGCTGCTGCCGCCGCTGGTGATCGGCGGCGAGCTGCTCCGGGACGCGCTGGGTGTCATCGAGGCGGCGGTCGCCTCTCTGGGAAAGGGTGAACACGCATGAGTACGATCAGCTACCGACCGTGTACCGGCGAGGCCGTCGCCGCCGTGGACGACAGCACGCCGGCCGACGTCGACGCGGCCGTGGCCAGGGCGCGCGCCGCGGTGCCCGCCCTGGCCACGGCGGCCCCCGCGCGGCGCCGGGCCTGGCTGGAACGTCTGGCGGACGTCCTCGACGAGCACACCGAGGAACTGGCCGCCCTGGCCGACGAGGAGACCGCGCTCGGCATGCCGCGGCTGCGCTCCGAGGCCGCGCGGATGGCCAGCCAGCTGCGGTTCTACGGCGCCGTCGCCGCAGAGGGCTCCTACCTCGGTGTGACCGTCGACGACGCCTCGGTGCTCTCCACCGGGACGCCCGCGCCCCGCATGGTCAGGGTCAACCAGCCGCTGGGCCCGGTGGCGGTGTTCGGGGCGAGCAACTTCCCCTTCGGATTCGGGGTGCTGGGCAACGACACCGCCTCCGCGCTCGCGGCCGGCTGCCCCGTGATCGCGAAGGCCCACCCCGCCCACGTCCGGCTGTGTGTGCGGCTGGCCGAGCTCGCCGACGCCGCGCTCACCGACGCGGGCGCCCCGCCGGGCGCCTTCGGCCTCGTCCTCGGCCTCGACTCGGGAACCCGGCTCGTGCGGGACGCGGGGATCGCCGCCGTCGGCTTCACCGGCTCGCAGGCCGGCGGGCTCGCGCTGTGGCGGCTCGCGAACGAACGTCCCGTCGTGATTCCCGTGTACGCCGAGATGGGAACCGTGAATCCCGTCGTGGTGACGCCGGGTGCGGCGGCCACCGGGATGGACACGATCGCGGCGGGCTTCGTGGATTCGTTCACGCTCGGCGCGGGCCAGTTCTGCACCAAGCCGGGACTGCTCCTGGCGCCCGCGGGCCAGGGTGCCCCGGCCGCGGTCGCCGCGGCCCTCGGCAAGGCGTCACCGCCCCTCACCATGCTGACCCAGGGCATCGCGGCCGCCGCCGCCACCGGTGTCGCGGCCCTGCTCGACGCGGGCGCCGCGGTACTCGGACGGATCCCGGGTCCGGCCGACGGCTGGGCCGCGGACGCGGTGGCGCTGTCGGCCCCGATCGGCGCGCTCACCGAAGGCAGCCGCCTGCTGGAGGAGTGCTTCGCCCCGGTGGCGCTCGTCGTCGAGTACCACGGCCCCGAGGACCTCGCCGACGCGCTCGACGCGCTCCAGGGCAGCCTCACCGGCACGGTCATCACCGACGGGACCCCCACCGACCCCCACGCCGCCACGCTGATCGACCGGCTGTCGGACCAGGTGGGCCGCGTGACCGTCGACGACTGGCCGACCGGGGCCGCGTGGACCTGGGCCCAGCAGCACGGCGGCCCGTGGCCGGCGACCTCCGCACCGTCGACCACCTCCGTCGGCGCCGCGGCGCTGGACCGGTGGACGCGCCCCGTGACCTACCAGTCCACGCCCGACGCCTGGCTGCCGCCGGCCGGCCGGAAGACCAACCCGTGGGGCGTGCCCCAGCGGATCAACGGGCTCCGGACCGACGGGTCCCCGACGGAGTGACGCGATGACTCTTCCCCTCGACGGAATCCTGGTGGCCGATTTCAGCCGGGTGCTCGACGGCCCGGGGAGCCTGGAGCACACCGGTGAAGGCCGGCGGCGCCTGGTCGACGTACTGACCTCCAAGGACGCCACGATGGGGATCCTTGCCGCGTTGCGGGCCCGGGGGACGATGGGAAGGAGCCGGCGGGCGGAGGCGAACCTGCTGTCGGGTCTCCTGGGTTCCTTGGGAAACACCCACCCGTCGATCGCACCGTACGAGCTGCCGCAGTGCGCGGACGGACCGGTCGCCAGCCCCCGGCGCCGATGGCGTTTCCTTCGAATACCCCGTGATCCGGCACATGAACAACCTTGAGTCGGTGCTGACCGACGAGGGCACCGTCGGGATGCACACCCTCGTACCGGGCGAAGTCCTCACGGGACACCCGGCGTTCCGCCGAACTCGGGCGGTGTGCGTTTCGACGCTGGCGTTCCCCCGGCACCGTCCGGCCGGTCACCTCGGTCCGCCCGGCCCCGACGCGCGGAGTTCCGAGCAGCGTCTCCGGTACGCGGACCTAGGCACGTACATCCACGACCAATCGGCTGTAGATTGTTGACAAAAGGTGGAGTGGGTGCCCAACCTGGTGCTCATGGCCGAGAGCGCGCACGCGGGTCGATGGCCATCCGCGTTCGTTCCCACCAGCGGTCCGCTCATGCCCATCGGTCGGCGGGAGCGCGTCGCCGCGCAGGACGACTCTCCTCCGGCTCAAGGCCATCGGGGCCCGCTTGCCCCGCCTCGCCCGTTCGCCGCTTGAAACCGGAGATGTGATGAACATTGTCGTGTGTGTGAAGTACGTGCCGGACGCCACGGCGGATCGGAGGTTCGAGGATGACGGCACGGTCGACCGCGAGGACGTGGACGGTCTGCTGTCGGAGCTGGACGAGTACGCCGTGGAACAGGCGCTGCAGATCAGGGAGCACCTCGAGGACGGCGACGGCGGCGACGACGTCGTGGTGACGGCGCTGTGCGTCGGGCCGGAGGAGGCGTCCGACGCGGTGCGCAAGGCCCTGCAGATGGGTGCCGACAATGGTGTGCATGTCGTGGACGACGCGATCGCCGGCTCGGACGCGCCGGCCACGTCGCTGGTGTTGGCCGAGGCCGTCAGGAAGCTCGGTGCCGACTCGGGCCGGTCGCTGGTGGTGTGCGGCATGGCTTCCACGGACGGTGGCATGGGCGTGGTGCCCGCGATGGTGTCGGAGCGGCTGGGCATACCGGGCGTGACGCTGGGGACGCAGATCACGGTGGAGGCCGACACCGTGCGGATCCGCCGGGACGGTGAGACCTCCGCCGACACCGTCGAAGGCACGCTGCCCGCGGTCCTGTCGGTGACGGACCAGTCGGGCGAGGCACGCTACCCGTCGTTCAAGGGGATCATGGCGGCGAAGAAGAAGCCGGTGGAGACCTGGTCGCTGGCGGACCTGGGGATCGACGCGGAGCGGGTCGGCGCGACCGCGGCGTGGTCGGTGGTCGAAGCGACCAGCGCCCGTCCGCCGCGCACCGCCGGTCATGTCGTGACCGATGAGGACGGCTCGGGCGCCGAGGCGCTGGTCGGCTTCCTCGCTTCGAAGAAGTTCGTCTGACCGGGGTCCGTCGGGACGAACAGAGACTCACTGAGAGGAACATGAACATGCCCGAGGTACTTGTTCTGGTCGACCTCGTCGATGACGGCGGCGCGCGAAAGGTCGGCAAGCCGGCCCTGGAACTGCTCACCATCGCGCGCCGGCTCGGCGAGCCGTCCGCGGTCGTGGTCGGTCCGCCGGACGCCGATGTCGCAGAAACCCTCAAGCGGTACGGCGCGGCCAGGATCTACACGGTCCCCGACACCGACGTGTCGGGCTATCTGGTGGCGCCGAAGGCCGAACTGCTGGCGCAACTCGTGGACAGGGCCGGGCAGGAGGGCGGCCCGGCCGCGGTACTTCTGCCTTCGACGGGTGAAGGCAAGGAGATCGCCGGCCGCCTGGCGGTCAAGACCGGCTCCGGCCTGATCACGGACGCGGTGGACGTCACGAGGGACGACGACGGGACGCCCATGACGACCCAGTCGGTCTTCGCGGGCAACTTCACCGTGCGCGCCAAGGTCACCAGGGGCACACCGGTCATCGCGGTGAAGCCGAACTCCGCGACTCCGGAGGAAGCCTGGGCGGAGGGCGTCGTGGAGGAGTTCACCGTGACGGTGCCGGACGCCGCGAAGGGGGCGAGGATCACCGCGTCGCAGCCGCGGCAGTCGTCGGGGCGGCCGGAACTGACCGAGGCGGCGATCGTGGTCTCCGGCGGTCGTGGCACCGGTGGTGACTTCGAGCCGGTGGAGCGGTTCGCCGATCAGCTCGGTGCCGCCGTCGGAGCCTCCCGCGCCGCAGTGGACGCGGGCTGGTACCCGCACTCGTGCCAGGTCGGCCAGACCGGCAAGACCGTCTCGCCCCAGCTCTACGTCGCCGGAGGCATCTCCGGCGCGATACAGCACAGGGCGGGCATGCAGACGTCGAAGACGATCGTCGCGGTGAACAAGGATCCGGAAGCGCCGGTCTTCGACCTCGTCGACTTCGGCGTCGTCGGTGACTTGCACACGGTGCTTCCCGCCGCCACGGAACAGATCAGTGCCCGTCGTCACCACGCCGGTTGAACCGGAGGGGTGAACAGAAGGCCCCGCCAGGCGGATCCGGCTGCGGAACGACCTGCCGCCGTGGTCGGGCACCGGTCGGCGGCATCACCCGCAGCGAGGCGAGCGCCGGGCCCCGTGTCGGACAGGGGCCCGGCGGGGACCCGGGACGGTCCTGGCGAGGCGCGCGCGCCTCGCCGCCGCTCGAAGTGGCTCGAAACAGCGGGTCTTCGAGGTCAGGGGGGCGGAGGCCGGGCGGTGCTCCGCCGTGACCGGTCCTGCCCGAAAGGGACCGCGCCGGGATTCCGGCGCGGTCCCTTTCGGCCGTGCCGGTGAGAGGGCGCTTCGTCAAAAGGTCCGCGCTGTCGAGCGGACGGCCGGTGCCTCACCACGTCAAGCGACGTCATCGCGGGCGAGGGCGGAGGGCGGCCGAAGGACTCGTCCGGCCTTCTCGGACGGTCGTCATCACATCGCGGAGACGGCCACTGGCATGTGCCCGGCTCCTCGGCACTCCACAGGTCCGCAGGGGCGTCGCCCTGTGGACCTCGCGCCGAGTCCGCGCCGGTCAGCCCCAGAACTCCCCCATGGCGAGGGCCGGAAGCCGGTGGGTGTCAGCCGGTACGGAAGTCCTCCGTGACGGCCTCGGGCTGGATATGCCTGGCGAACTCGCGGCGAATGGCCCGCTTGTCCCCCGACTCGATCACCGTGAGCAGTGTCCGGTGCGAGGTGGCGATGTCCGTGAGGCTGCCCAGCCTTCGATGATCGAGAGCCATGAACAGGCGCATCTGGTTCTGCCAGGACGTCCAGATGTCCAGGAGAACCTGGTTCTGGGTGGCGGCGTAGATCGCTCGGTGCACCGCGAGATGCGCGTCGATGCTCTGGGCCGCGTCTTCTGCCTGTGCGGCCTTCTCGAGCG
Organism: Streptomyces phaeolivaceus; assembly: GCF_009184865.1. NCBI lineage: Bacteria > Bacillati > Actinomycetota > Actinomycetes > Kitasatosporales > Streptomycetaceae > Streptomyces > Streptomyces phaeolivaceus. The sequence goes on from NZ_CP045096.1 coordinate 9,200,207, forward strand.
CCTCGACGGCATCGATCAGCGCCTGATGCCCTTCCCCGTGACGGAGTTCGTCGAGTGCCGTGATGGCCGCGTAGGGCTCCAGGACAGTGCGGAGTTGTTCGATCTGGGTCACCGTGTCGGCACTGACTTCCGCGACGTACGAGCCGCGGAATGCCTGGCGCTGGACCAGCCCCTCCTCCTCCAGGCGTTGCAGCGCCTCTCGGAGAGAGCCGCGACTGATCGCCAGCTCCTGCGAGAGCTGGGTCTCCCTCAACGGCGTGCCGGGCGCCAGGGATCCCGACAGGATGACGTCACGGAGAATCGCAATGGCTTGGTCCGCCCTGGTGTGCGCAGGCATTGGCGGCAGTGTGACCATCGCAGTTCCCATCGTAGATTGTAGACATACGGCAACTATACCCGCCGGGTCCGGGCTGGAAGGCCCTACGTCCAGCCAGATACGGGGCCGACGACCCTCTGGCGACATGGATGGTGCGACTGGGTCGAATGAGGGCCACGCCGGGCTGGAGGCCGCCGGAAGACTGGCCGGGCGCGGGGATGTCAGGGCGGGCCCGGGGATGTCAGGGCGGGCCCGGTCGCTGTCCGCCACCGGAGCGCCACCGGCCGCCCGCCGATGAAGTCCCGGCCGTACCAAGACTGTTGGCCAACTCGCCGACGAGGGAAACCTGCGTGCGGAGTGCGACCGTATTCCGGCAGGCGTGACACTCCGGGTGCCGGATACCCGGTCGGTCGCGGCCCGGCGTGGCCTGTCCGCACCGCCCGCGGAATTCGCCGACGGCGTCCGTACGGCCGGGGTGGTCGAAGCGCCGTCCCATGGGAACCCTGGCCGCTGTCCGGATGCCGGAGCCGTGACCGGGGCGAAAGCGGTGGGGGTCCTGGCGTCGCCCGGGGGAACGTCGCCCCCGCCGGCCGCGCCGCTCGACCCGCGGTGCGCGCCCGGCCACCACGGCGAAGCCGTGGATCGCAGAGGCGGCTCCCGCCTCCCCGCCCGTCGCCTCGGGGGGTGACCGGCGGTGGTCGTGCCGGGCGTGAGCGGCACGCGCCATGCGTACCCACGGGCCGAACAGGGGCTCCGCCGGAGTCTTGTCACCCGATCCGTGAACCCCTAGGGTGTAGATTGTTGACAAAGAACGGAGTGGCGCATGCTGCACCTGCGTGTCACGGGCGGGATCGCCGACCACGTCCACAGCGAGCCCATCGAGGCCGCGTGGGAGGCGGTGCGCCAACTCCCCGACCAGGCCGATGTCCACGACTCCAGTCGTACCGGCCGTCGGGAACCTCTCACCGCCCCGGCGGCGTCGGTATGAAGGCCACGCCCTCCGCACACGTACGGAGCCGCTACGAACGTGCTCCGTCGTTCGCCGAGACGTTCACCGGACCGGGCCGACGAAGTCTGCTCCCGGGCGGCTTCGGCCGCTCCACGTTCGCGATCGCACCACGTGTCCCCATGGTCATGAAGGGGAGCGGTCACTGGATCTTCGACGAGGACGGACGTCGCCTCATCGACCTGAACAACAACTTCACCGCGCTCATCCACGGACATGCCCACCCGGAGGTCACCGAAGCGGCTCGGCAAGCCCTCGCGGACGGCGCCTCGTTCGGGTTGCCGACCGCTCATGAACTCGCGCACGCCTCGACGATGCTCGACCGCATCCGCTACATGGACCAGATCCGCTACTGCAACTCCGGTTCGGAGGCCGTGATGCTGGCGGTCCGGGTCGCTCGGGCGGTGACCGGGCGCGACCAGGTCGTCTTCGTGCGCTCCGCCTACCACGGGACGTCCGACGTGGCGCTCGCTCCCGGAGGGGAACGCTCCCGCCGGGGTGTTCCGGAGGGTGTCCTGCGCGACACCCATGACGTAGGAATGAACGATCTCGTCGGGCTGCGCGATGTCTTCGCGGGCCACGGTAGGAACATCTCCTCACTGGTCCTGGACCCCATGCCGAACCGGGTCGGCCTCGTCGCTGCGACGACCGAATTCCTCACGGAGGCCAGGCGCCTCTGCGACGAGGCGGGTGCGTTGCTGGTGGCCGACGAGGTGATCGCCCTGCGTCAGGCCTACGCGGGCGCGGTATGCGCCGCGGGGGTGGTACCCGACCTGCTGACTGTGGGAAAGATCATCGGCGGCGGGCTGCCGATCGGCGCGGTCCTCGGCCGCGAGGAGACCATGTCGAGGCTCGATCCGTTCTCGCCCACGGGGCTGGAGCACGGCGGGACCTTCAGCGGGAACCCGGTCTCCATGGCGGCCGGCGCCGTGGGCATGCGACTGTTCCCCCGCTCGGAGGTCGACCGCCTCAACGGCCTCGGCGACCTCGTCAGGTCGTCACTGGCGGAACGCCTGCCCGTCCACGGATGCGAGGTACGGGGCAGCGGCTCGCTCTTGCGGGTCTTTCCCTCGGAGCCGGGTGCCCTCGGCGGGAAGACCTTTCACACGACGCTGTGGTGGGAGGCGTACGAGCGAGGTCTGCTCCTGACCCAGAACGGACTGGCGTGTCTGTCGACCCCGATGGACGAAGACGTCGCCCACGACATCGTCGACCGGCTGGCGGACGCGGTCGCGGTGACCGCCCGGTCGGCGGCGGACCGCCCGGACAGAACCGGCTGACGAGGGGCGTTCGGCCCCTCACGAATCGGCCGGAACGAGAGAGGAAGCAACGATGTCCGATGCTGTGGACTGGCATGCGGTGATGGGCTTCAGGCCCGTGGTCCGTAAGGGCCCGCTCGTCGCCGTCTCGGGTGTGGGAGGCCGTCGGGACGCCGACGGTGAGTTCGTCGACGGCGACACCTACGCCCAGACGGTCGCGGCCCTGCGGAAGATCGAGCGGAGTCTGGCCTCGGTGGGGGCCGGTGTGCGGCACGTCGTGCACACCCGGGTCTACCTTCGCAACGCCGAGGACTGGCCGCTCGCGGGCCGTGCCCACGGTGAGATGTTCGCCACCGGCGATGTCGCGCTGACCATGGTGGAGGCGAAGCTCGTCGACCCCGAGATGCTCGTCGAACTGGACGTCCTCGCGTGGCTGCCGGAGAGCTGAGGCGCATCGCCCCGCTCCGTCGAGGGTCTCCGCGCCCCCGAGGACCTCGGTGCCGGGCGCCCCGGTTCGGCCACGGAGCCCGGGAGAACACCTGGTCGAGCACGACGTTCACCGGCCGCGGCGGCCCCGCTGCCGACGGCACCCCAGCCCCAGCCATCCAGCCCGACGGAGGACGAAACGCGTGTCGGCATCGAACATCACCAGGGAGTCGGTCCGTGTCCACCTGCGCTGGCGCGACCTGGACGCCTTCGGCCACCTGTACCACGCGACGATGGTCGAGCTTCTCGACGAGGCCCGCGCCGCGTGGATTGCCAGGTTCCTCTCGCCGGAGGCCGGCGACGGTCACGTCATCGCGCGGATCGACGTCTCCTACCTGGCCGAGGTGACCCGCGCCGACAGATGGCTGGAGGTGGGCATCGCCGTCGACCGCATCGGTACCTCCAGCCTCGTGCTCTCGGAGACCGTGCGAAACATCGCCGATGTGGTGGTCGCCAAGTCCCGGACCACGGTGGTGATGTGGGACGCGGCGGAACACGGGGCAAGGGCCCTCTCTCCGGCCGAGCGCGGTGCGCTGGCCGCCGAGGAGGCGTAGCCGTGCGGGGGCGGTCCGTGGCGACGGTCGGCCGCACGTCCGTGGTGAACGCCTCGTGGGGAACACCGTGCGCCGAAAGCGCTCACGTCCTGGTTGTTCCGTGCCACGCGCGGGCCCCTCGGATATCCGGGCCCGGCCGGCGGGACCACCCTTCCGTACCGCGTGGTCGTCCCCGCACGGCGGCGGCCGACGCGCACCGCTCCTGGCGCCCCGGCCGGCGAGTGCCGCTGACATGACCGGCACCGAGTTCGACCACACGTCCTTGGCGACGCGTGCGGCGGGCCCCTGGCTGAGCCGGGTGACCCGGGAGCTGGGAGCCACCGTGGTCATGGGGGAGGAGGTTCCCGGGTTCCGGTACGTCATGTGCCGGGTGGGTCCGTGGGACGGCTGCTCGGGACTGGAGCTGATGGAACCACGCCCCGGTACCGGGCGGAACTTCCTGAGCCGTTTCCTCGACACGCACGGCGAGGGCCCCCACCACCTGACGTTCGTGGTCCCGGCGCTGGAGGAGACGATCCGTGACGCGGAGCGGCTAGGACTGCGTCTCGTCCAGACCGATCTGACCAACCCGCGCTGGCGTGAGACGTTCGTCGTGCCGGACCCCACCCACGGTGTGGTGATACAGATCGCCGACACCACCTCCCCGGCACCGGACGTCTCGGCGCTGGCGACGGGGAAGCGGGACACCGGTTCCCTGCCGCTGCACCGGCTGGGCTCCGACCGCGCCTGGTGGGAGCCCCACGTCCGCGATCCGGTTCGCACCGCCACCCTGGTGTCGACGACTCTGCGCTCGACCGACCTCGCGTGCAGCCACCGCCTCTTCGCCGATGTCCTCGGCGGGCACCCGCGCCGGCTCGCCGACGGCGCCGTCGAGTTCACCTGGGCCAGGGGGACGCTGGTCGTGGAGCCGGCGAGCACACCGGGTGTCTCCCATCTGTCGATCGCCGACGGCCCCGTCGGCGGGTTCACCGTCGTCGGCACACCCTGCCGCGGCGACGAGATCACCCGGCTCACCACGGATCGTCGTTCTCGAAGGAGATCACGGTGAAGGTCGTCGTCATCGGCGCGGGCTCCCTGGGGCTCGGCGCCGCGTCCCGCCTTGTCGAGGCGCCGGGAGCAGATGTTGTCGTGCTGGACAAGCAGCACGCGGCGGCGGGGTCGTCCGGCCGGTCGGCCGGTGTCTTCAGCCGTCTCTACAACGACGCGCACGACATCGCGCTGCGCATCCGCACGATCGAGCTCATCGAACAGCTCGCGGACACCCAGGGCCTCACCCTGCGCCGGATCGGGCTGCTGCGCCTGGCTCGCACCCCGCAGGACCTCGACGCGCTCGCCGCATCGCTGGAGACGCAGACCCGCCTCGGTGTGCGCTCTTCCCGACTGCTCACCCCCGGGGAACTGCCGGATGTGGTGCCGATCAGTACCGAAGGCGTCCTCGGCGCGATCCACAACGCCGAGGACGGGTATCTCGACGGCGCGGAACTGTGCGGGGCCATGGCGGCGAAGATCCGGGAGCACGGCGGCCAGGTCCGCGGCCAGGCCGAGGTGACATCGGTCGTGCGCCGCCCGGCGTCCGGCTTCCGGCTCGAACTGGCCGACGGCACCGTGCTCGACGCGGACGTCGTGGTGAACGCCGCGGGCGCCTGGGCCGGGCCCGTCGGTGATCTGCTCGACGCGCCCGTGGCCATGGCCAACGAGCGGCACGAGGCGTTCGTCCTGCAACTGCCCAAGGCCTACGCGGGCCCGGTTCTGCCGATGACCATGGACTACGTGGTGGGCGCGGACGATCCCGGTGTCTACTTCCGGCACGAAGGAAAGGACCAGGTCATCGCCGGCATGCACTCGAACTCCGTCGTCGGGCACACCGACGGCGATCCGGAGGTGTCGACGGCACCGACGGACGAGGGCGCCGAGGAGGTCCTGGAACGGCTCGCGCGGCTGCTGCCGGACATCGAGTTCGGGTACCGCGGCGGATGGACCGGCATCTACCCGCACTCCAGGACCGGCACGTTCGTCGTCGGTGAACACCCCGCGACGCCGGGCGTCTTCGTGGTGGCGGGCGGCGGCGGCATCGGCGTCAACATGGGCCCCGTCCTGGGCGAGATCGTCGCCGACCAGATCCTGTACGGAGCGTCCCGGCGATTCCAGATCCCCGACAGCTGGGCCCCCGGCCGGTAGGTCCGTACCGGGCGAGGGCCCCTTCGGTGCCGGCGGGCCGCGCATCCGAACCCTGAGCCGACGCGAGGGTGCGATGTCCGTCACTGGGCCCCGAAGCGCTTGACGAGTCACTCCGCCGAACCTTTACTGAGAGCGCGCTCTCAATCGGAGTGCGCTCTCATCAAGGATGGGTCATGGGGAACGACACTGCCTCCACCGCCACGACCGGACTGCGTGAACGGGCCCGGCGCCGGCGTCTGGAGAGCATCCGGGCGGCGGCGGGCGAGCTCTTCGCCAGCAAGGGATTCGAGGCGGTCTCCACCAAGGAGGTCGCGGAACAGGCAGGGGTGGGTGAGGCCACCCTCTTCCGTTACGTGCCCTCCAAGACCGACCTCCTCCTCCTGGTCGTCGGGGAGCGGGTCTCCGACCTCGTCACACAGTTGGAGGCCCAGGACAGGCAGGCACCGCGCGCCGACGGGAGGTCCTACGTCGACCGGGTCGACCGCGTCTACGCGGCACGCGCCCACATGTACGTCCAGGACCCGCTCAGCATCGCGGCGTTCATGCTCCAGGGCCTTGACGCGCAATCCGGCATGCGCAGCCAGAGCGTCGCCGCGGGCGACCGGGTCATCCACCTGGTGACCGAAGCGCTCGCGGAGGGACAGCGGGCCGGTGTCCTCGTCGGCACCGTCGACCCGGCCATGGTCGCGCTGAACTGCAACGGCGTCTACATCCACGAGATCAGCCGGTCGCCGGTGCGGGGCTTCGACCCGGCGACGTTCCCCGAAAGGCTCGCGGCCAGGCTGTTCGCGCAGCTCGACCCCCTTGTCCTCGACGGCTCCTGACCCGGCACCACCCCCGCGACGCAGAACGGGAGCAGCACATGATCCACCCCGATGCCCGTGTGACACGGGTTCGCGTCGGCCACGACGACGTGAGTGCACACGACACGGGTGCCCCTGACGACCCGCGTGCGCCGATCGTCCTCGTCCACGGGACCGGCGGAACCACACGCGGCCACTTCGAGACCGTCTACCCCCTGCTCGCCCAGCACCACCGGGTGATCGGGATCGATCTGGCGACCCCCGCCGGTGCCCGGCTGGACGTCTCCGACCTCGGTGACCAGGTTCTGGCCGTCCTGCGCGACCGGTCCCCCGCCCGCCCGGCCCATCTGGTCGGGTACTCCCTGGGCGCCGTGGTGGCCGCCGAGGTGGCGGCGCGGGAGCCGCTCGCCGTCGAGAGTCTGGTCCTGCTCGCCGGCTGGGTCAGGACCGACAACCAGCAGCGGCTGCGCAACGACCTCTGGCACGCGCTGCGGTCCCTGGACGACGACGGCGACGCCCTGGCCAGATTCCGGGTATTCACGGCCCACGGCCAGCCCTATCTGAGCCGCCGCTCGGCGGCGCAGATCGAGGAACTCGTGACGGCCCGGCGCCCCCAGCGGATTCCACCGGAGGTCATGGACCTCAACCGGCGCGTCGACCTGACGGCCGTGCTCGGCGCGATCCAGGCGCCGACCCTGGTCGTGGGTGCCATCCACGACCAGATGGTGCCCTTCCAGCACGCCGAACGGATGCTGGGCGCGATCGCCGACGCCCGCCTCGCGGCCGTGTCGTCCGGTCACGCCATGACCATCGAACGGCCCGCGCAGATAGCGTCGCTGGTCCTCGACTTCGTGGCGTCCCCGCGGGCCCGGCCCGCCGGTTCGGTCCTGCCCGCCCTCACCGTCTGAACGCGGCCGACCGAGCGCCGGCCGACAGGGAGAACTCCATCGTGATGTCGTACGACACCATCATCATCGGCGCCGGATTCGCGGGCCTCGGCGCGGCGGTCGGCCTGAAGCGGGACACCGACCGCTCCTTCCTCGTCCTCGAACGGGGCGGGGACGTGGGCGGGACCTGGCGCGACAACCGATACCCGGGCGCGGCCTGCGACGTGCCGTCACACCTCTACTCCTTCTCCTGGCACCCGAACCCCGACTGGTCGCGGGTGTTCGCCCCGCAGCCGGAAATCCTCGACTACCTCCGAGGGATCGTGGATCACCACGGCCTCGGCGAGCACCTCCGCTTCGGCTCCGAGGTCGTCGAGGTCCGCTGGGACGGGGCCGAGGAGCGGTGGCTCGTCCGCACGACGCACGACGAGTTCCACTGCGCGGTCGTGATCGTCGCGGTGGGCCACCTGTCCGAGCCCAGGACGCCGGCCATCCAGGGACTCGACGGGTTCGGCGGACCGGTGTTCCACTCGGCCGCCTGGGACGACGAGGTCGACCTCGCCGGCAGGCGGGTCGGGGTGGTGGGTTCCGGGGCGAGCGCGGTCCAGGTCGTCCCCGGGATCGCCGACGACGTGGCCGGACTCGTGGTCTTCCAGCGCTCGGCGCCCTACGTCACCCCACGGCCCGACCGCGCCTACACCGAGGCGGAGAAACGCACCTTCCGCCGACTCCCCGACACCATGGCCGCCGAACGGGAGGAGTTCTTCTGGGCCAACGAGGAGCGGTACGCACAGCGACGGAGGATCCTGCCACTCCTGGAACGGACCGCCGACGAAGCGCTGCGCCACCTCCGCCGACAGATCCCGGACCCCGGCCTCGTCGAGAGACTGACCCCCGACCACACCCTCGGGTGCAAGCGGGTCCTCAAGTCCGACGACTACTACCCCACCTTCAACCTGCCGCATGTGCGCCTGGAGACTTCGGGCATTGCCCGGGCCGTCGAGGACGGCGTCGTCACCGAGGACGGAACGGTCCATCCGCTCGACGTCATCGTGATGTGCACCGGCTTCGAGGCCACCGACCTTCCGATCGCCCACCGGGTGTTCGGCAGGGACGGCCTCGCACTGAGCGAACACTGGTCCGACGGAATGCGGGCCTACGCCACGACGGCCGTCCACGGGTTCCCCAACCTCTGGATGATCAACGGGCCGAACACCGGTCTCGGCCACAACTCAAGCGTGTACATGACCGAGGTGCAGATCGACCACATCATGGGAGCCCTGACCCACATGGCATCGTCGGGCACCGGCGTCCTCGAAGTGACCTCGAAGGCCGAGACCGAGTTCGCCGACCACGTCGACCGGCTGAGCCAGGGCACGGTGTGGCTCGACGGCTCGTGCAGCAGCTGGTACGTCGACCCACGCAGCGGCCGGCTGACCACCCTGTGGCCCGACAGCGCCTACCGATACCGTCAGACGAACGCCGGATTCGACCCCACGGCGTATGCCCGCGTCTCGGAGGCCGCCCGATGAGTGCCCGGCCGATCCTCGGGGCCGTGCTCGACCGGATACCGGCCGACAGGCCGTACGACCGCACCCGGCCGCTGTCGGTCGGGGAGCTGACACTCGCGCCTCCCGGACCGACCGAGGTCCTGGTGCGCATGGAGGCCGCCGGGGTCTGCCACTCCGATCTGTCGGTGGTCGACGGGAACCGGGTCCGCCCGGTGCCGATGCTGCTCGGACACGAGGCGGCGGGGCGTGTCCTGGAGGTCGGCTCCCAGGTGGGCGACCTCCGGGCGGGCCAGCGCCTCGTCATGACGTTCCTGCCCCGCTGCGACGAGTGCCGTGGATGCGCCACGGAGGGCAGGACTCCATGCGAGCGGGGCAGCGCCAGCAACGCAGAGGGGCACCTGCTGGCCGGGGGGAGTCGGCTGTACCGGGGCTCCGAGCCGGTCCGCCATCATCTCGGGGTCTCCGCGTTCGCGACCCACGCCGTCGTCGACCGGCGCTCCGTGGTTCCCGTCGCCGACGACGTCCCCGCAGACCTCGCCTCGCTCCTCGGCTGTGCCGTGCTCACCGGAGGTGGCGCCGTGCTCAACGCGGGCCGCCCCGGCCCCGGTGACGACGTGGCGGTGGTCGGACTGGGGGGCGTCGGGATGGCGGCGCTGCTCACCGCGCTCGCGCTCGGACACGGCCGGGTCGTGGGAGTGGACGTCTCGAAGGAGAAGCTGCGGACCGCTTCGGAGCTGGGGGCGGACGCGGTGCTCACGCCCGAACAGGCCCTGGAGCAGGGCCTGCGCGCCGCGGTCGTCGTGGAGGCCGCCGGCAGCGCCCCGGCGTTCGAGACGGCGTTCGCCCTGACGGCGCCGGGCGGGCGTACCGTGGCCACGGGTCTCCCGGGCGCCCGGGCCAGAGCGAGCATCTCTCCGCTCCTGGTGACCGCGGAGGCCCGGACCGTCATCGGCTCCTACCTCGGATCCGCCGTCCCGCACCGCGACATCCCTCGGTATGTCGGCCTCTGGCGCGAGGGCCGGCTGCCGCTGGAGCGGCTCATCTCCCACCGACTCCGGTTGCCGGAGATCAACTCGGCGATGGAGCGACTCGCGGAGGGCTCCGTGCTGCGGCAGGTCGTGATGTTCGACGACGAGAGCTGATCACTGGCTCCGTGCGAAGACATCACCGCGCGGGCCGACGGGCCCGCCCTGGCCCTGTCCTTCGGCATGGTCGATTGGCCGCACGGCTCCGAGATCGCCGCGAGCGCCACCGGCTGACGGGGTTTCGAAGTACGGCCGTACCGCTTTCTCCGAGACCGGCGCCTCGAAGCGGACCAACGCGCCAGGACCGCCGTGATGGGGCGGGGCGTGAGCGGTGAGGTCTGCGTCGGCGTTGCCAAGCCGTAGGGGTGGCGCTGTTCACCGGCATCGCTCCAGCGCGGTGGACAGCGGGCGAGGCACCGCGTGCGCGCAGCGGTACCTCGCCGGGCCATCACATGTGGACGACGGGTGCGGCGTCGGGGTCCTGCTTGGGGACGCCCCGTCGATAGAGGACGACGCTGGCGACCAGCCCGACGGCGAAGAAGACGGCCGACCACCAGTAGGCCGTGGAGTAGGCCTCGATGTTGGCCTGGGCCTGGACGGCGGGATTGCTGGGGTCCTTGCCGACGAGGTAGTCCGTGGCGGCGCTGGTGGCGAGGGTGTTGAGCAGGGCCGTGCCGATCGAGCCGCCGACCTGCTGCATGGCGTTGACGGTGGCGGAGGCGACACCGGAGTCCTTGGCGTCCACTCCGTCGACGGCCAGGGCCATGGCCGGGGACATCACCAGGCCGAGGCCGAGACCGGCCACCAGGAGCGGAGGCAGGACGCCGGTGGTGTAGGTGCTGCTGAGGTCGAGGCCGGTCATCCAGATCATGCCGGCGGCGGCCATGCCCATGCCGAGGGGCACCACCGGCTTGGGACCGATGCGGGGAACCAGCACGCTGGTGGCGAGGGTGGAGGTGGCCATGAGCGCGGCGACCATGGGCAGGAAGGCCAGCCCGGTCTCGACGGGGGTGTAGCCCAGGCTCTGCTGCAGGTAGTACGTGAGGAACAGGAAGACACCGAACATGCCGGCGCCGCTGATCAGCACGGAGATGAAGGACGCGCCACGGTTGCGGTCGAGAAGAACCCGCAGGGGGAGCAGGGGGTGGGAGGAACGGGTCTGCCACCATGTGAACGCGGCCAGCAGAGCGGCTCCGGCGACCAGCCAGCCCCAGACCTCCGGGGAGCTCCAGTCGTTGTGCTCGGCGTTGGAGAAGCCGTAGACCAGACTGAACAGCCCGCCGCCGACCAGGACGGCGCCCGGGATGTCGAGGGTCGTGCTCTTGTCGCGGGTTGTGCGCTGGAGCAGGACGGCGCCACCGATGAAGGCAGCCGCCGCGAAGACGAGGTTGACGTAGAGAGTCCAGCGCCAGTCCAGGTGCTCGGTGAGCAGGCCGCCGAGCAGTAGTCCGATCGCGCCGCCCGCGCCGGCGATGGCGCCGTAGACGCCGAAGGCCTTGCCACGTTCCTTGGGGTCGGTGAAAGTCGTGGTCAAGAGGGACAGCGCGGCCGGGGCGAGCAGGGCACCGAACACGCCCTGCGCGGCACGCGCGATGACGAGCATCTCGAAACTGGTCGCGGCGCCGCCGACGGCGGAGGCGACGGCGAAGCCGACCAGACCGACCAGGAAGGTCACCTTGCGGCCGAACAGGTCTGCTATCCGACCGCCGAGGAGGAGCAGGCTGCCGAAGGCGAGAGCGTAGGCGGTGACGATCCACTGGCGGTCGCCGTCGGAGAAGCCCAGGTCCTGCTGCGCGGAGGGCAGGGCGATGTTCACGATGGTGCCGTCGAGGACCACCATGAGCTGGGCCAGTCCGATGACGGCGAGGATCCACCAGCGATGGCGAGGTGGCGCGTCGGCGGAGGGGAGGTCGGACACGGCGGCCGTGCCCGGTGCGTCGGTGTCGGTCTTGGACATCACGGAACTCCTGACGAAGTGGGACGAAAAGCAAGGTCGAGGGGTGTGGGACGGCTGCATCGTCGGAGCTCGTCGCATGGTTGGCAGATGCGGGAGCCGGTGAGGAGGCGTGGCAGCGTGCGTGCCTTCGTGGATCCGGTTCGGTCGCCGTCCGCCGGGCGTCGCGAAGGAGGGGGAATCAGGCTGCCCGGACGCTCGGGCGGTCGACTCCCGCGGTGCGACGGCAGGATGTGTCACACGGCAGGGCCGCTGCTGTCCTCAGCTCCGGCCCGGGTCCTTCCAGCGTCCGGCGGTGGGCTTGCCGGACCTGGGCGGCGGAGTAGGTCTGCCAGTACCGGGCCTGGCGGTTGAGCCGGCTGATCAACGGCATGAGGTCGGTCTCGGCGGGGACGTCGGGGATGTCCAGACGGTCGCTCCACTCCGCCCCGAAGGCCCGCTGGAGCACGCTGTGGATGAGGTGGCGCAGCTGTTCCTCGCTCAGATCGCAACCTGGGGCGCCGGCCATGGCGCGGGCCTGTGCGTCGATCATGGCGGCGGTCAGCGCCGTCGAGTTCGCGTCGGGGGCGGGCGTCGTGGCATCCAGCAGGTCCCGCAGACGGCGGGCGCCGACGTGGTCGACCACGTCTCGGTACAGGCCTTCGTCGAGTCCCAGGAGATGGGCGACGTGCGACCAGTACTGGTAGAGGTGGCGCTCTTCCTCGGCGTTGATGTCGATGCCGACGGCGTTCAGGGCCTGCGAGGCGTTGAGAGTGAAGCCGAGCCATGTGCGGGCCATGTCGAGCTGGCCGATGGGCAGACCAGCCACGCCCATGTTCCAGTCGGTGAGCATCCTGGCCCGCATACGAGCATGCTGCAGCCGGACCTCGATCGCGGCCACATATCCCGGCCCTCCGCGGAGCAGCCCTCCCGGACGTATGGTCTGCCGCGCCCATACCCCGGTCTCCGCGAGCCGGCGCGCGGCCATGTCCGTGGGCCTGCCCGTCCGGGTCAGCAGCCGCCCGACGGCGGGGGACGCGTAGGTGTGGGCGAGCGCGCTGGTGATCGAGCAGATCCCGAACCACATGGGCGGCACGGACAGGCTGATGGCGTCGCCGCGACGGAGCATCAGTGGGTCGAGCGGCGAAGGTGCGGTCTCCAGTTGTTCCAGAAGCGCGGCGATGGCCGCGGGGGGCTCCGGGCCCAGACTCGCAAGTCCGTGCCTGACGCCCATGTCGAGAGCCTGCCGTGCCTGCGGGCCGCACAGGGTCAGTTCGGCGATGACCGCATCGGCGAGGGGATCTCCGGCGGTGAGCAGGGATGTGACGTGGTCGGCCTTGGCGCCGTGCTCAAGGTGCGTGACTTTCAGGTCGACCACGTGCTCGGGGGCCTTGCGAGGCATGTGGGGGGAGGTCATATGACGCTCGCTTTCGATTCAGGTGCGCCGGTCCGGCCGCCGGGCGAGGGGGGCTGCCCGGGAGTTGATCCGCGCGGTTCGGTCCTGAGGAAAGTGGCTGTTCGAGTCACTTCCCGCGCATCAGAGGATCGCATCTGACGCTTGTCAGGTTATCGTGATTCTGACGAGTGTCAAGTAAACTGTCGGTAGGTCTGCGGGACGACTGCGGGCGGCGCCTGTCGGGACGCGGGCCGCGCAGACATGGGCAAGCGGTCTTGGAGGCAATGGTGGGAGCAAGAGTCGAAGCCGCACGGCGGCCGGGGCGCCCCGGCACGGACACTCCTGCGGTGCCCGGGGAGGAGAGCATCCTGCAGCGCGGGCTCGAAGCCTTTGCGGAGCTGGGTTACGACCGTGCTTCCGCACGCGAGTTGGCCCGTCGCCTGGGTGTCAGCCACAACTTCATCAATGACCGCTATGGGTCCAAGGCGGCCTTCTGGCGCGCGGTCGTGGGCTGGGCGCTGGAGGCGCAGCTGGCGCGTCTGCCTCAGATGGATCCCTCGCTCGACGACGCCGAGTGTCTGCAGCGGTTCATCACCGGTTTTTACCGGAGCGCGGCGCACACGCCACTGATCGGGCGGATCCTCGTCGACGAGTTCTCCGGCGACAGTGAGCGGTTGGACTACCTGTACGAGCGCTTCATCGCTCCGACGATGCAGCTCATCGTGCCCGGCATCGAGCGACTCGTCGCCTCCGGGCGCATGGCGTCCATCCCGATGGATGTGCTGTTCTTCGCTGTCATCCCTCCTATATCGGGCATGGTGGAGGGCGCGTTGGCGCGTCGTCTGGGCAGGCCCGAGCCCGTCTCGTCGGAGCGGCTGACGGCTACGGCGGAATCGCTGGCGGCGATCGTGGTCAACGGGCTGTTGGCGACCGGTGCGGCACACCGCGGTTGAGCTCGACTCGGGGCCCGGACGGTTCTTCGCGACGGGTGCGACGGCCGGCGCACACACCTCCCGAGCCCGTGCCGAACAGACCGAGGCCCGTCAGCAGCACGCCCTTGCGGCCGAACCGGTCGCCGGGCGCGGCGGCAGGGATCAGCAGTCCGGCGAAGACGATGACATGGGTGTCGACCATCCACGGCAGCTCGGTCGGCGACGGGTTCGGGCCGATCGTCGGCAGCTCGGGTATCGCCAGGTTGATCGTGGCGACGAGGGACTGGGCGACCATCACTCAGGCGCGCATCACCAGCAGTACGGCGCGGGTGCCCTGTTGCTGCCCGCGGCTGTCGGTGGCCGACGGATCAGTCGATGCCATGTCCGCTCCTGGTGAGGGTGCGGGCGAGCCGGTCGACGTAACCGCGATAGGCGCCGAGCATGTCCCACCGACCGTCCGACATGGCCCACTGGACCTGGAAGCCGTCGCTGACCGCGAGGATCTCGCGGGCGACCGCGGCGCAGTCGACATCTTCGTGCAGCAGGCCGGACCCGACGCCGTGACGCAGGGTGCGTTCGACACGTCCGCGGATCGTGTCGTAGCGCTCACGGAAGTACGCGTGGGCGGGATGCTCGGGGTTGGCCGCCTCCGCGGACAGCACGGCATACATCTGCACCAGACCGGGCTGGGTGAGGTTGAACTCGGTCTGTGCGGCCATACGGCGCAGCATCTCGAGCGCGTCCAGGCCGTCGGGCTCGCCCATGCCCTCGTAGAAGGTCTTCGCGGCGTGCTCGGCACGGGCCTGGAGCACCGCCATCAGCAACTCCCGCTTGCTGCCGAAGTGATGCAGCAGGCCGGCCGGGGAGATGCCGACGGCTGCGGCGATCTTCGGGAGCGAGGCGTTGTGGTACCCCCACTGCGCGAAGTGCTCGACCGCGGACTCGGTGATCAACCGGCGTCGCTCGTCGGCGGCCGCGTACGGGCCGGTCCTGCGCCGCCGTCGGTGACGAGGGCCGTCGGGGGATTCGTTCGCTTCGTCTTGATTTGTGACGTATGTCACTTAAGTAAACACCTACTAGTCATTCGGTTTTTAACCTACGGTGCACCGTACCGCCGTCGACGTGGTCGGCCAAGCACAGGAGGAAGAGCATGGTGCGAAGTGATTCGGTGGTGTCCAGCCCTGTCGCGCCGTCGCCGTCCTCGGCACCGCTCGCCAAGGACGGCCACCGCGAGCCGGAGGCCGCCTCGCCCGGACTCGTCCTCTCTCTCGTTCTCGCCCAGTACGGCGCCTACCTGGCGCTGCTGACCCCTGTGGTCGTGTCCCTCTCTCTGCGCGTCACGCAGCTCGCTCCGCACGACAAGGCGTCCACCCTGGGCCTGGTCCTGGGCGTCGGCTCCCTGTTCGCCCTCCTGTCGAACCCGCTCACCGGAGCGCTGTCCGACCGCACCACGAGCCGCTTCGGCAAGCGGCGCCCCTGGCTGCTCGGCGGCATGGTGGCCGGAACCGCCGGGCTCGGCCTCGTCGGTGCGGCGGGCAACGTCACTCTGCTGACGGTCGGCTGGTCCCTGACCCAGTTCGGCGTCCACGCCACGCTCGCCTCACTCGGCGCGGCCATCGCCGACTTCGTGCCGGACCGGCAGCGCGGCAGGGTCTCCGGAGCCCTCGGGCTCACCCCCAACCTGGCCATGCTCACCGGCGCCTACGGCGCCACCCAGCTCACGCACAACAACCTGCTGCTGTTCGGCCTGCCCGCGCTGGGCGGCCTGGCGGCCGTGACCGTCCTCGTGGTGGTACTGCGCCGGGACACCCCCACCGTGCCGGGTGAGCTCCCGCCGTTCGGGCTCGCGGAGTTCGGCCGCAGCTTCTGGTTCGACCCGCGCGGGAACCCCGACTTCGCCTGGAACTTCCTCGGCAGGTTCCTGGTCTTCATCGGCATGTCCTGTGTGACCAGCTACCAGTTCTTCTTCGTCACCGACCAGTTGGGCCGCGGCCCCGAGGACGCGGTGGGTGTCGTCGCCACCTCGACGTTCGTGCTCACCGCCGTCGGTGTCGTCTGCTCGCTCTCGGGCGGCTGGATCTCCGACCGGATCCGGCGGCGCAAGCCCTTCGTCGCCGCGGCCTCACTCGTGGTGGCGCTCAGCCTCGGCCTGCTGTACACCGCCCACAGCGAGGGCGCCTTCTACCTCGCGATGGGCGTGTACGCCTGCGGCTTCGGTCTCTACATGGCGGTCGACGTGGCTCTCGCGGTCAGCGTGCTGCCCGACCCCCGCAGGGCCGCCAAGGACATGGGCGTGCTCAACGTCGCCAACGCCCTGCCGCAGTCCCTGGTACCGATGATCGCCCCGCTGCTCCTGACCCTGCACGCCGACGGCGGAAGCCAGTTCGGAGAGCTGTACCTGTTCGGCGCGGTGTGCGGCATCGGAGGGGCACTGGCCGTCGCCCGTATCCGTACGGTCCGCTGAGCACTCGGCACACACCAGGCAATCCCCGCCCCCGCACACGATCCGAAGAGGAGTCCCATGGCTTCCGCCATCCGCCCGCCCCGCGACCTCAACCACAACGGCACCGTCGAGCCGTACGAAGACCCGGCACAACCGGTGGAGCGACGGGTGGCGGACCTGCTGGGCCGTATGACCCTGGAGGAGAAGGCGGGCCTGCTCTTCCAGACCATCCTCACCATGAACCCGGACGGCACCCTCGTCGAACGCGCGGACGCACCAGGCGGTGCGCCCACCACCGAGCTGATCACCGGCCGGTCGATGAACCACTTCAACCTGATGGGGTCCGGCGGCCCGCGTGCCATGGCCGAGTGGCACAACCGCCTTCAGGAACTCGCCGCCGACACCCGGCTCGGCATCCCCGTCACCCTCGCCAGCGACCCCCGCCACTCCTTCACCGACAACCCGGCCACGGCCATGCGCTCCGGCCCGTTCTCCCAGTGGCCCGAGCCGCTGGGCCTCGCCGCACTCGGCGATGCCGACCTGGTGCGCGAGTACGCCGACACCGTGCGCCGCGAATACCTCTCCGTCGGCATCAGGGTCGCGCTGCACCCGCAGATCGACCTCGCCACAGAGCCCCGCTGGGCCCGCGGCAACGGCACGTTCGGTGCCGACGCCGAGCTGTCCTCGCGACTGGTCGGCCCCTATCTCGAAGGGCTGCGAGGCGGCGACCGGATCGGCCCGCACAGCGTCTCCGCCATGGTCAAGCACTTCCCCGGCGGCGGCCCGCAGAAGGACGGAGAGGACCCGCACTTCGTCTACGGCCGCGAACAGGTCTACCCCGGAGGTTTCTTCGACTACCACCTGAAGCCGTTCCGCGCCGCCATCGCCGCCGGAGTCACGCAGATCATGCCCTACTACGGCATGCCCGTCGGAACCGAGCACGAAGAGGTCGGCTTCGGCTTCAACCGGGGCATCATCACCGGCCTGCTGCGCGAACGCCTCGGCTTCGACGGCATCGTGTGCACCGACTGGGCCCTGATCCACGACGCCCCGATCATGGGAAATCTCTTCCCCGCCCGCGCCTGGGGCGTGGAACACCTCGGTCCGCTCGAACGGATATGGAAGGTCCTCGACGCCGGCGCCGACCAGTTCGGCGGCGAGGCCTGCCCCGAACTCGTCGTCGAACTCGTCCGCTCCGGGCGGCTGGAGGAGTCCCGCGTCGACGTCTCCGCCGCCCGTCTGCTGCGCGAGAAGTTCCGACTCGGCCTGTTCGACGATCCGTTCGTCGACCCCGACCTCGCCGAGGCGACGGTGGGCGCCGCCGCCTTCCGCGCGCAGGGCGCCGCCGCGCAGCGCCGCGCGCTCACGGTCCTCGTCAACGACGACGTGCTGCCGCTGCGCACGCCGTCCGGCGACCGCCGCCCCCCACGGCTGTATGTCGAGGGCATGCCGGCCGACTCCTTCGCCCGAGGAGACGCCGTCGTGCTCACCGACGACCCCGGTGAAGCCGACTTCGCCGTGCTGCGCCTCGACACCCCGCACGAACCGCGCCCCGGCGCGGACTCCGTCTATGAGCGCGGCTTCCACCGGGGCAGGCTCGATTTCCCCGCCGAGCGGCTCAAGGAGATCCTCCGGCTGCTCGACACCGTCCCCACGATCGTCGTCATCCACCTGGAACGGCCGGCCGTCATACCGGAGATCGCCCAACGCTGCGTCGCTCTGATCGGTGCCTTCGGCGCCAGCGACGAGGCGGTCGGCGACGTGATCCTCGGCCACGCCACCCCCGAAGGGCGCCTCCCCTTCCAACTGCCGCGCACCATGGACGAGGTCACCCATGGCCGCCCCGACAGCCCGCACGAGAGCACCGACCCGCTCTTCGACTTCGGCCACGGGCTGCGCCTCGCACCGCGGCATCCGTGACAGCACGGAGGCCTCCGGGTATCGCGGCGCTCGGCCGTGACACCCGGAGGCGTGTGGTGATCAATGGTGATCCATACCGTGTGTCCGTGCCGTGGACAGGCACGGGCTACTGGCTGTCCGGGCGGGTCACCAGCCGGCGTTGGGCACGATGCGGTTTATCAGCTTCGTGATCTGCCCGTCGGCGTTGACGGTCACCTGCTCGACACCGCCCGTGCAGACCAGCCGGCCGTCGACCGAGCGTCCCGCCTGGACCCACTCGCACTCCAGCCGGCCGTCGTCGAGCTCCGTGACGGTCCAGAAGTGCTGGCTGTCGGCCATCTGCGAGACGAAGCCCCGGTAGACCGCCATGATCGCGGGCAGGCCGGCCACCGGCTCGATCCCCTCGGCGAGCTGGACGACGGCGTCCTGGGCGAAGATCGACTCAAGCTCCTCGACGGCCTGGGGGTCGTGCGCCGTACGGTCGAAGATCCTGATGTAGCGGTCGACCACGGTGCCGGTCGGGTTGGTGGATCCGGCAGTCTTCGTCACGGTCGTCTGAGACATGATGTTTCCTCCGATTTACTGGTCACCGGAACCGGGGTTCTCCGGTTCCGGCGCTACTTGGCTTGCGGGTCAGTGGTAGTGATCAGGCAGAGAACGGTTTCGCGTCGCTCGCGCAGCGCCTGAAGGCCTTCCTCGGCGGTTGCGCGGATCTCGGACGGTCCGGCTTCTTCGGGACCGAGCAGCGCCGTCACCGCTGCGGCCATGACCTTGTCGGGGTCGTCGACGGTGACGTTCGGTGCCCCTGGGCGGGTGCTGCCACTGACGAAGCCCGTCATCAGCGCGTGGAGCGCGTATGCCAGTTCGTCGAGGGGCCAGTCGGTGCGCGCGAGTCGGTGCCGCCGCCACACCGGCAGAACCGTGTACATCACAGCGGCCGGGCCCAGCAGGTCGAGCAGTTCCATGCTGCGTGGATGCTGGGCGAGGGCGCCCAACAGGTCGGCATCGCCGGACTGCAGGGCGTGCACGAACGGTTTGTTCAGGGCGTTGCGAGTGAGCTGCGGGCAGAGCCGATGCGGCCGGCAGGCGTCCAGGTCGGTGCTCAACGCCTCGATCTGGACGTCGAGGAACGCCAGGAAGTCTCGGGTGAACAGCCCGAAAAGGAGGTCTTCCTTGGTGGGCCAGTACAGGTACGTCGTTCCCTTGCCGACGTGAGCCTTTTCCGCGATCTCGGCGACGGTCAGGCCCCTGACGCCGCGTTTGAGGACGAGTTCCCTGGCCGCGGTGAGGATCCGGGCTGCCTTACCGGAGTCGTGTTCAGCCAAAAATGTCGTCATGGTCGCTTCCTTGCCGGTGCTGAACGATGCCCGCTGGAACGCGAGCCGCGCCTATGCTATGGCGATGTCCGTGTCCTTGAGCTGACCGTCCTTGTCCATCCCCGTCAGGCGCTTCAGCAGTTGGGAGGCCACCGGAATCCGCAACCCCGCGGTCATGGCCTTGCGGATCGCGAGCTCCAGGTTGCTGGCCGTGACGAAGTAGCTGCGCTGCTTGATCCCGTTCTCCTGGAAGGCTTCGACATTGGGCCGCAGAGTGCGTTCCCATTCGGCCAGGGCCCGCGGCACTGCCTCGGGGTGGCGTTCCAGCAGCGTGCCGAGCAGGTCCGCCCCTGCGATTCCCATCGACACGCCCATGCCCGCGTAGAGGCTGACGCACCAGGCCGAGTCGCCGACGAGTACGACCCGGCCGCGCTGCCAGCGGTCCATACGGGTCTGCTCGACCGAGTCGAACAGCACGTCCTCGGCGGTGTCCAGCGCGTCGAGCACTTGACCGAGGAGGCGGCCGGTCGGCTCGTCGCCGAACGCCGCGCGTGCTCGCTCGCTCGGCGACTGCGTGAACTCGGCGTCGACGTCGTCGGTGTGGTAATTGAGCAGCACGGTCTGGGTGTTGCCATCGAACGGGAAGATCCACATCGACCGGTTGGGTTCCATCAGGATGGCGCCGTCCTCCTGGTGGAGGTCGCTGAGCGGGCCGGGAAGCTGATAGGCGACCGCCATGTAGTTCAGCCGGTGCAGGTACTTCTCGTGCGGACCGAACACCAGCGAGCGCACGGTGGAGCGAAGCCCGTCCGCGCCGACCACCAGATCGAACCGCTCGGTGACCGAGGTGTCGTCCGCGGTGTTGGTCAGCGTCACGTCCACGCCGTCGGCGTCCTGCTCGATGCGGCTCGGGACGGTCGAGTAACGGATCTCGACATCCTCGGGAAGTGCCGCGAAGGCGGCCTCCTCCACATCGCTGCGCACCATCATCCACGGGCTGCCTGGCAGGCTGCCGTACCCCGCTCCGCGTTGCCGGTTCCCCGCGCGGTCGACCTCGTACCTGGCGCCGCCCGGGGGGTTGCGGTCATGCAACTTGTCAAGGATGCCCAGGCGTGCCGCAGCGGGGCGGCCGCCGGCGAACAGGGCGACGAAATAGCCACCCGTCCTCCGTGCCGGAGCCCTCTCGATGATGACCGGAGTCCAGCCGATCTGACGTAGCCGAACGGCGGTTGAGATTCCGCTGACTCCGAGTCCGACCACCAGAGCCCGAGGATTACTGCTGCTCTCGTTGTCCATGCCTCAATGATATAGAAGCTGACCAGATTCGTCATCCGGTCATAAAGTGAACTGGGTCACATCGGGAGTTCACCGCTCGATCGAGGTGCTCGCGGTACGGCGGAAACCGGCAAGGCTCCCCGCGCCGCATGAGCCGAGGTGTCGAAACACCCTCCTCAACGGCACGGGGAGCCTTGTCTGTCGCGGGTCCCGCTCAGTTCAGCAGCAGCTGCGCGTGCTCCTGGAGCCACTCCCGCAAGGTGAGCGGCTTGCGCCCCAGCGTGCGTTCGACGAAGTCGTTGCGGGCCCAGACCACTTCGTTCTCCCGCTCGTACTCGAAGAAGCCCCAGAGGCCGCTGGCGTCCCCGCCGAAGAGGGGGTTGTACGTGGCGAGGAACTTCTCCTTGCTTCCGTCGTGGGTGATCCGCTCGCCGAAGACTTGGGTCATGAGCTCCGCGACATCGCTGAAGCGCATGAGGTCATGGCCGTTGTTGAGCGTGTGGAACTGGCCGATGTGCCGGTGGTTGTCGGAGAGGAGCAGCCGCCCCGCCACTTCGGCGATGTCCCGCGGATCGATGAAGGGGATGAGGCGGTTGTGCCAGATGAGCTTGCGCTCGCTGACCAGGCTCCCCTTCATCCAGAAGAAGTTGTCCATGAAGGTGGCGCCGATGTTGAGGTAGGTCACCGGCAGATCGCTCTCGTCGAAGATCCGCTTGACGATCGGGTGCTGAACGGGAAGCGCGAGCCCGTTGTCGGCCTCGCGTACGAACTGAGGGAGGCGCCGTTCGTTGGCCTCCGGCTGCAGGCCGACCGTGCGCAGGACGTGAACGGCGGTGCCGGCCTTCTGCAGAGCGGTCACGACGTTCGTCATGGCGCGCCGCTCGTCCGTGCGCCCGGGAGTGTTGACGAAGACTCCCTCGATCCCCCGCACCGCGGACTCCAGCGAAGGGAGGTCGAAGTAGTCCGCGTGGACCACCTCCGCCTTCGGGAAGTCACGCTGGAGAGCCTCGACGCGCTCCGGGTTGCTGCTCACCAGGCGTAGCTGGATCTGCGGTGCCTCACGGTGCAGGAATTCGGCCAGCGGCCTGCCGATGTGGCCGGCCGCGCCGAAGATGAGGATGCTGCGCGGAATCGGTTTGCTGTTGATGCTGTCGGACATTCGGACTCCCGTTCGGTTTGGGTGGGGCGAGGCGCGGATGCGGCGTCGCCAGAGGCGTCGCGGAAGGCGGGCGTCTGGCGCAGGCGGAACGAGAACCGCCGACACTGCGTGGAAAACGGTCACCGCCATGGTGGAGAGCGGCAGTTGCTGTGGCCGTTTCCGGGGCCAAGCACATGCGCGGGACGCGGGCGCGTCGACGGCGACCGCGGTCGTGCGAGCGGGATGGTGCCGTCCGGTGGCTCGCGTGTGACGCGGGCCACGCGGCCGACATCGCCCTACCGCGCGAACTTGATCCTGTGGAGCTGAGTCGGAGGCCGGAGGGCCTCGCAGGCGATGGATCGGGCGATGAATCGGCTCTCCCGAGGCACTGCCGCCTGTTCGACGGTGCGAGGCCGCAGCTCCGCGTTCTCGTTCCTCACCCTACAATAGGCAGACTGACCGTATCGTTCAATTCATTCATTTGCGCCATTCGCCTGTCGTCGGCCGAGGCCCGTCGCGCACCCGACTGGGGCGGGGCGGGCGGCGCGCCGGCCGGCGCGCGGTAGGTGCCGGCCCGAAGTCGGCCGGGAGTCGTGCACGGACCTTGACGGCCGCTGGACCGTGTGTGAACTTGTCCGTCAGGGGAATGTAAATGTGAGTTCACATGTGCATCCGGCCCCAGGCGTAGCCGCGCGCCCTTGGGCCGGTGTTGCTCTCACACTCACTTGCCAGAACATTGGAGCCGCCCATGTCGCCGTCGAACCTGCCCACTGAACGGGCGGTAGTGCCTGACGACGCCCTCGCCGCCGCACTGTCCGAATTCGCCGACGTGGTCGGCCCGGCGAACGTATTGGTGTCGGAGGAGGCCAAGCAGGAGTTCCGGGACCCGTTCCAACCAGCGCGGTGGGACGGTCTGAGCGCCGCGGCGGTCATCCAGCCGGATTCGGTCGAGCAGATCCAGCAACTCGTGAGGATCGCGTCCCGCCACAACGTGCCTCTGTGGACGCAGAGCCAGGGCCGCAACAACGGCTACGGCGGAGCCGCGCCACGGTTGTCCGGTTCGGTCACGGTCAACCTGCGGCGCATGAACAAGATCCTTGAGATCAACGAGGAACTCGGCTACGCGCTCGTCGAGCCGGGAGTCAGTTTCCAGCAGCTCTACGACGAGGTCCAGGCCCGCGGTCTGCGGCTGATGGTGTCGGTGCCCGACCTGGGCTGGGGCAGCCTGGTCGGCAACTCGCTGGATCACGGCACGACCTACCTGCCCAACGGCAAGGACTTCATGGCGCCCTGCGGCATGGAGGTGGTGCTGGCCGACGGTGATCTGCTGCGCACCGGGATGGGCGCGCAGCCGGGCAACGCGAGCTGGAACCTGTACCGGCGCAGCTACGGCCCTTCGCTGGACCAGCTGTTCATGCAGTCCAACTTCGGGATCGTCACCAAGATGGGTGTCTGGCTCACGCCGACGGTCGAGAAGATCATGCATGTGACGGTCGACGTGTTCGCCGAGTCCGACCTGGTGCAACTGGTCGACACCCTGCGCCGGCTGCGGCTGGACGGCACCATCGACGGTGTCCCGTGCATTTTCAACACCGTGGTCACCGCCTCGACGCTCGGCCCGCGCAGCCAGTGGTACGACGGCGATCCCGGCACGCCGATTCCCGACGCCGCCATCGACGAGATCGCCAAGAGGCTCGACATGGGGCGCTGGATGCTCCGGTTCGCCCTCTACGGCGACGAGCCCGTGGTGGACCACAACTTCGCCAAGGCGCGGGCGGCGTTCGCCCGGATCCCAGGTGCCCGGGTGCGAGGCTCGAAGAGCTCTCCCGAGGACGGGCCGAATCTGCCGAACCCCTCCGACCAGGTGCTCGCGGGCGTCCCCAACCTCGCCTGGGCCCAGATGGGCGGCTGGTACGGCGGTGAACACGGCGGGCACATGGGCTTCTCGCCCGTTGTCCCGCTCACCGGCGAGAAGGTCTACGAACTGCACCGCTTCCTGCGCGAGCGGGTCGAGGCCGTCGGACTCGACTACGCCGCGGACATCATCGTGATCAACGCGCGCAGCGCGGTGAGTGTCGCCGGGCTCTCCTTCGATTACGACGACGAGGAAGCGACCAGGGCCGCCTACGAGATCGCCCGTCAGCTGGTCCGGGACGCCGGGGAGATCGGGTACAGCGAGTATCGCGCGCACCTGAACTTCATGGATCTCTCGGCCGAGCAGTTCTCCTTCAACAACCACGCCTATCTGCGCTTCGTCGAGAGGATCAAGGACGCCGTCGACCCCGCGGGCATCCTGTCGCCCGGCAAGCAGGGCATCTGGCCGCGGTCACTCCGCAAGCCGCGCTGACGGCATCGCCGACCGACGGGACGAGGGCCGGCCGCGGGGCTGCCCTCGGGCGTGCCCTCGTCCTCGCACCGGTCGACCGAACGCCGTTCCATTCGGATTCCAGGAGGAAGCAATGTCAGATCTGTCCGGCAAGATAGCCCTGATCAGCGGCACCGGCGGCGGTATGGGGAGAGCGGCTGCCCTGGAGTTCGCCCGCCAGGGCGCCGCGGTGGTCGGCTGCGACATGAACGCCGAGGGAGCCGAGGAGACCGTCGCCCTCGTGGAGGCCGAGGGCGGGCGGATGCGCTCGGTCCATCCCGTCGACCTGACGACGGAGGAGGGCGCCGCACGCTGGGCCGAGGACGCCGTGCAGGCTTTCGGCGGCATAGACATCCTCTTCAACAACGCCTCCGTCGCCCGCGTCGGCCCGTGGGACGAAGTCACCTACGAGGCCTGGAAGTTCTCCCTGACCTACGAGCTGGACATCGTCTACCTCTCCACCAAGGCGGCCTGGCCCCATCTGGTCGCCCGGGGCGGCGGCGTCGTCATCAACACGGCCAGCGTCGCCGGCCACATCGGCGCCAGGTTCGTGCACCAGCACGCCCACGGCGCCGCCAAGGGCGGGGTCCTCGCCTTCACCAAGCAGCTCGTGGCCTCCGGCGCACCCCACGGCATACGCGCCGTCTCCATCAGCCCGGGCCTGATCGTCACCCCCGCCACCGAACCCGTGATCGCCGCGTTGGGGCCCGAGGGGCGGGCCGCGATGGCCGGTGCCAACCCCGCGGGACGGTTCGGACGACCGGAGGACGTCGCTTCCGTGGCGGCCTTTCTCGCCTCCGACGCCGCCGGATATGTCAACGGCTCCGACATCGTCGTCGACGGCGGCGTCATCGCGGCGCCCTGAACCTACCGAGCCATCGCCACGCGCGCTTCACGAGACGCGTGGCACGTCCTGATCCACTGAGAAGAACCGTCGAAGGAGACAGAGATGATCAAGCTGGTCGCGGTGCTTCGCCGCCGCCCCAACATGACCCACGCCGAGTACGCCGACTACATCCGGGACGTACACGGTGACCTCGCCCGCGCCAAGAGGCTGACGACGCGCAAGTACCTCCAGAACCACGTCTTCGACAGCGCCTACGGCGCCACCGGGGACATCGGCTACCAGTTGACGTGGCCCCGCGACTCGGTCACGGAGCTCTACTTCGACGACCTCCCGTCGATGGGACAGGTCTTCGCGGACCCGTACACCCGGGACGTCGTGGGTCCCGACGGGGCGAACTTCAGTGACCTGCCCGCGGCGCACAGCCTGCTCGTCGAGGAGCACGTCACCGAGGTGCCGAACCCCGGTCCCGGCGAGGTCAAGGTGCTCTACTTCCTCAAAGCCGCCGACGGGGTGAGCGCCGACGAGTTCCAGGACCGCTGGCGGCGGGCACACGACGCCGTGATCTCCGACGCCTCCGGCCCGGCCCGGGACCTGCGCGGGTACCAGTGGAACACGGCTCTCTCCGGTGACGGCATGGCCGCCTACTTCGGCAGCGCCTCGGAGCAGCCTGCCTACGAGGCCTATTCCGCCCTGTGGTTCGACGGGACGGACGCCGTCCCCGCGTTCCGGGCCTACCAGAAGGCGCTGATCGAGCACGCGGAGAAGGACGGACCGTTCCACCAGCCGTCCCTCTCCTTCTTCCTGCTCAGCCGGGAGGTCGTCATCTTCGGCGACGAAGATCAAGCGTGAGGAATCTCGCCGATAACATGTACGGGTGACCGACAACTCCGTGCGCAGGCCCGCAGCCGTTCAGGGGCGGAGCCGCCGTTCCGAGCAGGAGTTCCTGCGAGCCGGGTTCTCACTGCTCGAGGAGGGCGGGGTCGAAGCGCTCACCGTGGCCGCTGTCGCCGAGCGGGCCGGCATGTCGGTGGGCAGCGTCTACCGGCGGTTCGGCGACAAGGAAGGACTCCTGTACGCCATCCACCTCGCCTTCACCGACATGCTCAGGGCGGAGGTCACGCAGCGCGTGTCCGTGGAGCGGCTGCGTGATGTGCCGGACCCGGCCGCCGCGATCGCCGAGGCGGTGGGAGGGTTCGCGGATGCCTTCCAGGCGCGCGAGGGGCTGGTGCGGGTGTTCCTGCTGCTCGGCATCCGTCACGCGGCGGTGCGGGAACTGGGCACCCGGGTCAGTGTCGAGGGGAACCTTCTCTTCTCCGCGGCTCTGGAGCGGGTCCCCGTCGCGCACCCGGATCGCGCCGTCGCGCTCGATTTCGCCTATCGCCTGATGTACGCCGGCGTCGCGCACCGGATCACCCAGGGCGAGTTCCTGGAGTCGGACCGGCCGCTGCCATGGAGCGCGCTGAAGAGCCGGCTGCAGGAAACGGTCGTCGCGTATCTCCTGGGCGGGCCGGAACCGCACTGACCGGCCTTGCCGGTCGCCTCTTCGGGCTCGCTCCAGGCCGCGTGAGGGACGCCGCGCCCCCGACCGCGGGCGCGGCGTTCCCACCTCGTGTCCTCTACACCTGCGCGTTCGGACAGGTCCGGTACACCTGCGCGTTCGGACAGGTCCGGCCACTTGCAGAACAGTGAATGTAAGCCTACATTCACATATGGGGGCTTGGTCGGCGTGAAGTCATCCAGGCCACCACTCATCGGTGTGACCGGTCGCTGTTCTGGTCGGTGACCCGCTTCCCCGCGTGTGAGTCCGCCGCCACGAGCCGTGACGCATCTCAGAAGCACACCTCATCCCCACCGGGCCGACTGCCCGGCCCTGCCGCCGATGTCAGGAGCCACATGTCCACCACCGCACCAACTCCCCCTGTCCACGACGGCGTACCGGCGTTCGATGCCGACCTGTTCTCCGACGAAGCAGTCGTGGCTCCCTACCAGCTCTACCGGCGACTGCGTGACGTCGGCCCCGTGGCGTACCTGTCGAGGCAGCAGGTCTACGCGGTGGGTCGCTACGACGAGGTACGCGGTGTGCTCGCCGACGACGAGACCTTCCTGTCCGGCCAGGGCGTTGCCTTCAACGGCGCGATCAACGACCTGATGCGGGGCGCGACCCTGACCAGTGACGGAGCGGAGCACGAACACCTCCGCCAGGTCGTCGCCCACCGACTCACCCCGCGCGCCCTGCGCGAGGAGCGATCGTCGATCGACGCCAAGGCCGAAGCGCTGGTGAACGCGCTGCTGGAGCGGGACGAGGTCCTCGACGGCGTCACCGACATCGCCCAGGCCATGCCCATGTCGGTGGTCCCGGACTTCATCGGATTCCCGGACGACTCGCGTGACCAGCTGATCGGCTGGGCGGTCGCCGCCCTGGACGCGTTCGGTCCGCCCTCGGAACGTCATGCGGTGTCGTTCCCCAAGGCCCTCGAACTGTCCGCGTACATCGGTGGTGCGGTGGAACAGCGGCGCATGGCGCCCGGGTCGCTCGGCCATGAGCTGCTCGCGGCGGCCGACCGGGGCGAGGTCCCCATGAGCAAGTGCCCGATGCTCATGGTCGACTACTTCGCTCCCTCGCTGGAGACGACGATCAGTGCTCTCGGGTCGGCGATCGCGCTCTTCTCCCAGCACCCCGACCAGTGGGACCTGCTGCGCGAGAACCCGGACCTCGCGGCCTCGGCGTTCAACGAGGCGATCCGCCTGGAGAGCCCGCTGCGGGCCTTCACCCGGATCGTCGCCCGGGACACCGAGATCGGCGGACACCCGCTGCCGGAGGGCGCGCGGATCGCCGTCTTCTTCGCCTCGGCCAACCGGGACGAGCGCAAGTGGGACCGCCCCGACGAGTTCGACATCACGCGCCAGAACGCCGACCACGTGGCGCTCGGCTACGGCGCCCACGGGTGCGCCGGGCAGGGACTGGCCCGGCTGGAGATCACCTCGGTGCTCACCCGGCTCGCCCGGTCCGTGGCCCGTATCGAGCCCGTGGGCGAGGCACGGCCGATCGTGCATCCCATCATCCGCTCCTACACATCGGTACCCGTTCGCCTGCACAAGGCCTGAAGACCGAAGAGCAGGGAGGCTCCCATGCGGATCCAGACTGACGAGGCCCGTTGTGAAGGACACGGGCTGTGCGCCGACGTCGCTCCGGAGGTCTACGACCTCGACGACGACGCGGTGGTCGTGCTCCGGCACGAGGTACTGCCCGAGAATCTCGGCGCCAAGGCCGAGGCGGGAGCCCGTGCCTGTCCGGTCGCGGCGCTGCGAGTCATCGCATGAGTGGGGCCCACGCCACGAGAGGACGCACAAGCGGACGCACAAGAGGACGCACGAGAGGACGTACGTGGTGAGCGCCCCCCGGAACGTGGTGGTCGTCGGCGGCTCGATCGCCGCGGTCACGGCGGTCGACACGCTGCGCGCCGAAGGGTTCCAAGGGCGTGTCACGGTACTGAGCGAGGAAGGGGATCCGCCCTACACCCGGGTGCCCCTGTCGAAGGGCGTCCTCGCGGGCCGGCAG
This sequence comes from Streptomyces phaeolivaceus, assembly GCF_009184865.1. Taxonomy (NCBI): domain Bacteria; kingdom Bacillati; phylum Actinomycetota; class Actinomycetes; order Kitasatosporales; family Streptomycetaceae; genus Streptomyces; species Streptomyces phaeolivaceus. Next base: position 9,229,335 of record NZ_CP045096.1, read on the forward strand.
CCGCCCGGGGACACCGACCTCGGAGGACTGCCCTCCGGCGTCGAACTCCGGCTCGGCGTACGCGCCACCGGTCTCGACGCGGGGGCCCGGGTGGTGCGCACCACCGAGGGTGACGTCCCGTTCGACGGTCTGGTGATCGCCTCGGGCGCGCGGGCCCGCCGCCTGGGGGTGCCCGGACATCCGCGGGCGCGGGAGCTCGTCCTGCGCTCCCGGGCCGACGGCCTCGCCCTGAGCGACCGGCTGGCCCACGCCTCGTCCGTCCTCGTCGTCGGGGGTGGCTTCCTCGGCATGGAGATCGCGTCGACGTGCTGCGCACTGGGCAAGCAGGTCACGGTCGTCGACATCGCCCCGCCGCTGGACGCACTCGTCGGCCCGTACATGGGCGCGGTGGTGCGGGAACTGGCCGAACAAGCCGGCGTCGTGCTCGCCGTAGCCGACAAGGTGACCCTGCTCGCGGGGTCGGACACCGACCCGTACCCGTGCGCCGTGTCGACGGGGGACGGACGACGGTTCGAGGCCGACGTGGTGGTGACCGCCGCGGGAGACGTGCCGAACATCGAGTGGCTGGCCGGATCCGGGCTGCGTGTCGACCGTGGAGTCCACGTCGACGAGCGGTGCCGCGCGGCACCGGGGATCGTGGCGGCGGGTGATGTCGCCGTCCTGGACCCCCCGGGCTCCGACAGTGCCTGGAGGCGGATCCCCACCTGGACGAACGCCGTGGAACAGGCGCGGGTGGCCGCCCTCGCACTGCTCCACGGTGATGACGCGCCGGTCCACCGGCCCTCGCGGTACGGCTGGACCGAGCAGTTCGGGTGGGACCTGAAGATGGTGGGCGCCGCGGCGCCCACCGGGGAACCGGCGGTGCTCGACGGTGATCTGACGGCTGGTCAGGCCGTTCTGGCCTGGCCCGACGCCGACGTACGGCACACGGTCATGGCCGTCAACCACCCCACACCGCCGGCCAGGCTCAAACGCCTGCTCCGGGGAGCCGTCTGAAAGGCCCCGGCTCCCGGAGCACATCCCGGAGCACATCCCGGAGTTACGGGACGCTCGGCTGTCGTTCCACCCGTCCGAATCACTTGTGAACAGATCAGAGCAGAGGAGGCCACCATGACCGGAATCGACGATTTCCGTGACCGCGTAGCCGTTGTGACCGGCGGCGCGTCCGGCATCGGCAAGGCACTGGCGGCGCGACTCGTGGCCGAAGGGGCCTCGGTCGTCATCGCGGACAACGACGAGGACCTTGCCACGAAGACCGCCGAGGAGATCGGCGCGACGCCCTACCGGGTCGACGTCAGTGACGCCGCGGCCGTGCAGGAGCTGGCCGACTGGACCGTGGAACGGTTCGGGCGGGTGGACTTCGTGGCGAACAACGCGGGGGTCGGACCACTCGCGCCGTTCGACGAGCTGACGCTCGAAGACTTCCGCTGGGTGCTCGACATCAACGTCCACGGTGTCCTGCACGGAATGAAGGCCTTCCTCCCGTCGCTCAAGGCCAATCCCGCCGGGGGCCACATTCTGAACACCTCGTCGATGGCCGGCCTCATGGCCACCCACGGGATGAGCGCCTACTCGGCGTCCAAGTACGCCATCGTCGCGCTGACCGAGGCCGTCCGGGCCGAACTGGAAGGCGAGGGCAGCTCGGTGGGGCTGTCCGTGGTGACACCGGCGCAGGTGAAGTCGAACATCGGTGACAACTCCCGCAAGCGGCCCGGACTGAAGGAGCGGGTGTCCCACGGGAGCAACGACGACCACCTGCCGGAGGTCCGCTGGATGGAGGCGGACGTGGCGGCCGGAATCATCCTCGACGGTGTCCGACGCGGCGATCTCTACATCGTCACGCACCCCGAGTTGCTCGCGCCGATCGCCGGGCGCTTCGACGAGATCGTCAAGGCCTTCGAGGCCGCGGCAACCCGATGACCCCCTCAAGGAACAGAGCCCTGGGAGAACCGATATGACCAGCACCGACGACAGGCCTGACACGGCCGCGCACACGTCCGGGGACCTGGAGACAGCCCTGGCCCGCTGGCGCGAGGCGCTGGGCCCGGAGCATGTGATCACCGACGATGAGTCGCTGGCGGACTTCGCCGATCCCTACGCACCCGCCAGTTTCGGATACCGCGCGAAGGTGGTCGTCCAACCCGGTTCGGTGGAGGACGTCCAGGCCGTGGTCCGGATCGCCTCCGAGACCGGTGTCCCGATCTGGACCAGCTCACAGGGACGGAACTACGGTTACGGCGGTTCCGCCCCCCTCGACCCGGACACCGTCGTGGTCAATCTGCGCCGGATGAACCGGGTGCTGGAGATCAACGAGGAACTCGCCTACGTCGTGGTGGAACCCGGTGTGTCCTTCCGCGAGCTCTACGACGCCGTGCAGGCCTCGGGCAAGAAGCTCTGGGTGGACGTACCCGACCTGAGCTGGGGCAGCGTCGTCGGCAACACCCTGGAGCACGGGAACGGCTTCACCCTCTACTACGACCACGCGGCGGCCGAGTGCGGCATGGAGGTCGTCCTCGCCGACGGTTCGGTGGTGCGGACCGGCACGGGGGCGATGTCGGGGAGCAAGACATGGCATCTGTCCAAGCGCGGCTTCGGCCCGCGCACGGACAGCCTGTTCATGCAGTCCAACATGGGCATCGTCACCAAGATGGGTGTCTGGGTGATGCCCCAGCCCGACGCCTACAAGGACTGCCAGATCAAGGTGCGCCGGGACAGCGACCTGGAGGCCCTGGTCGAGGCGTTCCGCCCGTTCCTGGTCGACGGCACGGTCGGCAACTGCCCGATTCTGTTCCCCGCGCTCACCGCGCTGCCGAACGGCCTTCCGCGCAGCGCGGTCTGGGACAAGAAGAGTTCGGTTCCCCGTGAGCTCGCCGAGGGCATGATGTGGGAGGCCGCGCGGATCGGGGCGTGGAACATCCGTTTCGCCCTGTACGGAGACCGTCAGACCGTCGAGCGTGACTTCGAGCGGATCAGCGCGGCGTTCGCCTCCATCCCCGACGCCGAGGTCACCGGGAACACCATCGACCCGGCGGAGGCGAAGCTCGACAGCCCGGCCCTCGCCGACCAGAAGTCGCGGGTGATGGCGGGCGTGCCCGACCTGTCGATGCTCCAGGTCCTCAACTGGCACGGCACCAACGGCGGCCACATCTCCTTCGCCTCGACGGTCCCCCTCAAGGGGGAGGACGTGCGCAACATCGTCGAGTTGGTGAGCACCCGCGAAGCGGAGCACGGGATCGACTACACCGTCGGCATCATGCTCTACCAGCGGTTCGCCATCCATGTCGCGCTGATGCTCTACAACGTCGGCAACGAGCCGCAGGTGAAGGAGGTCTACGAGCTCTACCGTGACCTGGTGGTCGAGGCGGCCGAGATGGGATACGGCGAATACCGTGCGCACCCCGCCTTCATGGACCTCGTCGCGGAACAGTTCGACCACAACGACCACTCCCACATGGCCATGGTGGAGAAGATCAAGGACGCGCTCGATCCGGCCGGCATCCTCGCGCCGGGCAAGCAGGGCATCTGGCCCGCACGGCTGCGTACGGCAGAGAAGCAGGCGAAGTAGGCAGGGCGCTCAAAGGCTGGGGCGTCGGGTACACACCCGACGCCCCAGCCTTGTCTGTTGCTGTCGCTGTTGCTGTTCAGAACAGCCCGTTGGTGTGCGCCGCGTCGGTGGGAACCGGGTTGATGATGTCCCAGTGCTCGACGATCGCGCCGTCGGCGACGCGGAACAGGTCCCAGATGGCGACCGGGACACCGAGCTCGCCCTCGGACTGCGCCAGGACGAGGTCGCCCTCGGCGACGACCTTGTGGACGACCTTGTAGACGGGGTCGTGACCGGGTCCCGCCGCCTGCTGGTGAGGCGGCCACCAGACAGGGGTGCTGACGGCCCGTGTGCCGGGGGCGAGTGACGACCTGGCGGTCTCGCCGGAGACGTAGTGGGACAGCAGCGAGTAGTCGGCCTCGGACAGGACCCGCTGGGCGAACTCGACGACCAGCGCCCGGTTGGCCTCGGTGTCGGCCGTGCCGTCGGCCGGCCCCGCGAGGCCGCCTCCGGACAGCGCGCTCGCCGACCGCGTCCCCAGCGGGGCCAGCGCGTCCCAGTGCTCGGCCGGCCTGCCCTGGTCGAACCGGTACAGGTCGAACGCGAACAGCGGCTCGGGGCTGTTGAGATGGTGGTAGACGCCGACCACGGCGACCTGGTCGCCGTCGCCGATCACCCGTAGCGGTTCGAAGCGGGTTCCCCCCGCCAGGGCCGCCAGGGTGGTGATCGCGGCACGCAGCCCGTCACGGCCGTCGGCGATGGTCGGGTTGTGCTGCCGGTAGTCCGGGACCATCCAGCGGTCCACCGCCGTGGGGTCCAGGTCGTGGAACAGTTCCTCCGCGACCTTGAGGGCCACGTCCTTGTTGTCCATCGTTTGTCCGCCTCTGTGTCTGTGGTGGGTGCGGTGGGCCCTGGTGCCACCGCCGTTGAGCCGTCTGCCGCTTCGCGATCCTCTTGCCGCGGACGCTGTCCAGGAACGCCCCGCTGTCGCCGTCGTACTGGTCGTGCTCCACGTAGTGGCCGAGCCCGGGCAGCTTCAGATAGGTGAAGGACATGCCGGTGGGCAGGTGGGCCTCGATCGCCGGGGCGAGGCCCAGCGCCGCAGCGGCCTTCTTGACGGCGCCGAGGTCCTCGACGAGGACCGCCACATGGTGGAAGACGAGCTGGAATCCGCCGCTGTCCGTCAGCGACTCGGTGAAGATGTCGACCAGCCCGTCGACGGGTTGCAGGACCTCGATGACCAACTGCCGTCCCGCCGAGAAGGCGCAGCGCAGACTGGCTTCACCTGTTCGGCCGTCCTCCGTCGTGACGGTGAAGGCCGGTTCGAAGGGCACGAACTCCTCGATGCCGAGCCGCTCGGACAGGACGTCGACCGCCTGGTCCCGGTCGTTGGTGACGTAGCCCAGCTTGTAGAACCCCGGGTGCAGCAGGGAGTCGACGAAGGAGGTCTCCGTCACACCCGTCACCGGGCCCGCTGCTCCAGAAGGGACAGCGCTTCTCGGTAGCTCTCCTCGAAGGCCTTCTTGGACTGGGCGAGGAACTCCTGGTGCGGCTGCTTCCAGTAGGAGTCGGGGAAGTCGCTGCCGTAGGTGCCGTCGTCGGAGAACACCTCCAGTTCCCAGAGGCCGTCGTATCCGGCCGCCAGCAGACTGGCGATGATCTCCGGGGCGAGGCCGCGCCCCCGTCCGGGCAGTTCACGGTCGAAGCCGCTGCGTTCCTGGACGCGGATGTCGCACACCTGGACGCTGTTGATGAGGTGGCCGTGCTTGGCGATCTGCTCGTGGAGCCCGGGTTCGCACCAGCTGTGGAAGATGTCGAACATGATCCCGACGTTGTCCCGGCCGATCTGGTCGATCACTTCCACCATCGCGGGAATGGTGTGCAGCGGCGACCCCCGGCGCTCGGCCAGCAGTTCGAGACCGATCTGCAGGCCGTGCTCGGCGGCGGCGTCGGCGATCGCCGGCAGATTCTCGGCGATCGCCTCCACCGGACCCGCCGGATGCGCCGGGTCTCCGCTGGTGCCGGGCGCGATGGCGATCACGGCGGGGGAGAAGGCCGCGAGCCGGTGGATGCTCTCGCAGATCAACTCGGTCCGCTCCCGCGGGTCCTTCGGGGTGCCCGGCTTGTCGAAGGGAATTCCGAGGACGGAGTGCATCCGCGGCACACAGAACGCCGCCTCCAGACCGTGTTCCCGCAGAGAACGCGCGATCTGCTCGTCCTGGCCGTCGGCGAACTTGCCCTCCCACAGGCCCACGGCGGCGCCCCCGATGGCCGCTACTTGCTCGATGTCGTCCAAAACGCCGTTGTGCGGGGTGGAATAGGCGTTGACGGCGAACCTCGGGGCAGCTCTGTACGACCGCATGCCTCACATCTCCTTTGACGTAGCCAATGCGCTGGTCAGCCTAGGTCGATCAGCGGCACATGGGGTTCCGGCGGCATGGGATTCCACCATGAGGAATCCGGGCGGCCGGGTTCGCCGCCGGCGGCGCCGACGACACCGGACCCTCATCCCGCAGCGCTGGGGGTCCTTCTCCCCTGGACCGCGAAGTCCGTGTCGGCGAGGTTTCCCTCGATGGCGCGGGCGGCCTCATGGAGGTGTTCGGCGAGCCGCGCGAGTCCCGACCGCGGGCACCGCGCGCTGGGAGCGGCCACCGCGATGGAGGCCACCGCCAGTCCGTCGGAGTTCTTCACCACCACCGCTGCGGCCCGCACCCCCTTGGCGCTCTCGTCGATGTTGGTGGCGTACCGGCGTTTGCGCACGGTCGCGAGTTCCCGGCGCAGCGAAGCCCGTCTGTTGGCCTCGACCGGGCTGCCGGGCAGTCCGCGCGGGTAGAGCGCGAAGAGCTCCGCGTCGGACAGCTCCGCCAGCAGGGTCTTGCCCGCCGCGGTGGTGTGCGCGGGCAGCAGCATGCCGATGCGCAGCCCCACACGCAGGATCTGTGGGCTCTCCACACCGTCGATGAAACGCGCCCCGTTGCCTTCGATCACCGCGAGATGGCATGTCTCCTGCAGGGCGACCGAGAGCCGCTCCAGGTGTAGGCGCGCCACCCCTCGCAGGACCGGGATCCGATCATCACCGAAACCGGCTGTCAGGAACGCGGGGCCGCGGTGGTAGAGCTTGTTCGCGTCCTGGACGACGAACTGCCGGTGCACCAGGGCCTGCAACAGGCGGTGCGCGGTCGAGCGAGCCACCCCGAGATGCTCGGCGACTTCCATCACCCGCACCGTGCGGTGGTGACGCAGCAACTCGAGGATCTGCAGAGCCCGGTCCACCGAGGTCAACCCGCCATGGGATTCGACACTCATCGTCACATGGTGACACCTGATTCCGCAGGGGGGAACTCTCGGGGCTCCACCGAGGATTCCTCCTCACGGAATTCCGGCGGAAACACATGAAGGATCGGCGACCACCTGGCTAACTGTGGATAGCACCCGAGGACGTCAATGGAGTTGTCATGACGGTGGCAGACACTTTGCTCGCATCAGCGCGAACCATGGAGGTGGAGATTCCCGTCGTGGTCGCACGCCGACGACGGGTCACGGCGGACATCGTGCGGTTGTGGCTCATCGGCGTCGACGCGCGCCCGCTGCCTTCCTGGACCCCCGGGGCACACATCGACGTGCTGCTGCCGAACGGGACCGAGCGGCAGTACAGCCTGTGCGGCGACCCCTCGGACGAGGAGTGGTCGATCATGGTGCTGCGGGAGCCGCAGGGCCGCGGCGGATCCCAGTACGTCCACGACGCGGTGTGGACCGGACAGAAGCTGAAGGTGCGAGGTCCGCGCAACCACTTCGCCCTGGATCCGGCACCGCGCTACCGCTTCCTCGCCGGAGGCATCGGCATCACCCCGATCCTGCCGATGCTGCGCGAGGCGGAGGCGGCCGGTGCCGAGTGGTCGCTGACCTACTGCGGGCGCTCCCGGCAGGGCATGGCGTGCGCGGAGGAACTGACCGTCGGCCATGGCGGCCGGGTGCGGCTGCACGTCGACTCCGAACAGGGAGTGCCGGACGTGGCCGCGCTGCTGAGCGATCCGCGCCCCGGTGAGCTGCTGTACGCCTGTGGGCCGAACAGCATGCTGGAGGCGATCGAGCGGATGGGAGCCCACTGGCCGAAGGGCAGCATCCACTTCGAACGGTTCTCCGCCGTCACGCGGGACACGACCGCCGACACCGAGTTCGAGGTGGAACTCGCCTCCTCCGGCAAGGTGCTGACGGTGCCGGCGGACCGCTCGATCCTCGACGTGGTGCGCGAGTCCGGGATTCAGATGCTGTCCTCGTGTCAGGAGGGCACCTGCGGCACCTGCGAAACCGCTGTGGTTTCGGGACAGGTCGACCACCGGGACGCGGTGCTGAGCAAAGAGGAACAGGAAGAGAACGAGGTCATGATGGTCTGCGTGTCCCGCGCCGCCTGCCCACGACTGGTCCTGGACCTCTGACCCTCCCCGACGTGAAAGGGCGTCCAGAGATGACGACCACCATGCCTGAACTCGATCTCGACCCCTTCTCGGACGAGGTGCTGCGGGATCCCGGCGACTTCCACCGGGCGGTCCTCGACGCGGGTCCGGTCGTGCGTGTGCGACAGAGCGAGGGATTCCGCCTGGTCGCGGTCGGCCGCTACGCGACCGTGAAGGCGATCATCGAGAACCCGGCGATGTTCCTCAACAGCCGGGGCGGCGGGGTCCTCGATCTGAAGTACGACGAGAGCTTCCGTGAGCCCGGACTGCTGGCGGAGAACGACCCGCCGGCCCATACGGCGATCAAGTCCGTGATGACCTCGGTCATCGCCCCGCGCAATCTGCGCAGGATGCGCGACGACTTCCAGACGGCGGCCGACGAGATCGTCGACCGGCTCCTGGACATGCGCACCTTCGACGCGCAGATCCACTTCGCGGAGGCCTATCCGCTCAGGGTGATTCCCGACGCGGTCATGGGCGTGCGGCAGGAGGGGCGCGAACACCTGCTGCGCTACAGCAAGTTCCTCTTCGAGTCCATGGGGCCGAGGACACCCCGCGCGAAGCGGGCGCTCGCCGAGATGGGCGACCTGGAGCCGACGATCAGCTGGGTGCGCGACAGCTGTCGGCGGGAGAACGTCCAGCCCGGCAGCTTCGGCGCGCTGATCTGGGACGCCGTCGACCGGGGTGAACTCACCGACGCGCAGGCCCCGAACCTGGTGCGGTCGCTGGTCGGCGCCGGGATCGACACCACCATCCACAGCCTGGCGAACACCCTGTACCTCCTGATCACGAACCCGGATCAGTGGGCACTGCTGCGCGAGCAGCCGGCGCGCGGGAAGTTCGCCTTCGACGAGACACTGCGCCACACCTCGACCGTCCGCCAGATCATCCGCACTCCCGCCGAGGACACGGACATCGAGGGCATCCCCGTCACGGAGGGGCAGAAGATCATGCTTCTCCCGGGAGCCGCGAACCGGGATCCGGACCGCTGGGGAGAGACCGCCGACCGCTTCGACATCACGCGGGACGCCGGCGGGCACATGGCGCTGGGCCGGGGCATCCACCAGTGTGTCGGCGCGCCGATCGCCCGCCTGGAGGCGGACGCGCTGCTGTCCACCTTCGCCCGGCGAGTGAAGTCGGTCGAGTTCGCCGACACCCCCCGCCCCATGGTCAACAACTTCCTCCGCGGCTTCGACACCCTCCCGGTCACCATCACCCCCGTCTGAGAACGGAAGCCCTTCATGACCAAGCCCGCACAGGTGCTGATCGTCGGCGCCGGTATCGGCGGACTCACTCTCGCACTCCAACTGCACGAGGCGGGAATATCCGCCCGCCTCATCGAGGCCGCGCCCGAACTACGGCCACTCGGGGTCGGCATCAACATCCTGCCGCACGCTTCCCGGGAACTGCACCGCGTCGGCCTGACCGACAAACTGGCGAGCGCCGCGGTACAGACGGCGGAGTCGGTGTTCTACAACCGTTTCGGCCAGTTCATCTACTCCGAGCCACTGGGCGCGGCGGCCGGCTACGCGTGGCCCCAGTACTCGATCCACCGCGGGGACCTGCAACTGATCCTGGCGGCGGAGGTCGAACAGCGGCTGGGTGGCGACGCGATCGCGCTCGGCCACACCTTCCGCTCCTTCACCCAGGACGAGCACGGTGTCACCGCCGAGGTGGAGACCGCCGACGGGACGACCGAGATCCGCGCGGAGATGCTGATCGGCTGCGACGGCGTGCACTCCGCGGTGCGCTCACAGTTGCATCCCGGTGAGGACGCCCTCGTGTACTCCGGCTACAGCATGTGGCGCGGGGTGACCCGCCACGAGCGCGTCCTCACCGGCGCCAGCATGATCCGCGCGGGCTGGCTCGCCACCGGCAAGCTGGTCGTCTACCCCATCCGCGACAACATCGACGGCTCCGGTCGCCAACTGGTCAACTGGGTCGCCGAGGTTCCGGTCCCGCAACGCGGCGACCGGGACTGGAACCGCGACGGCCACATCGCGGACGTCATCGAGCCCTTCGCCGACTGGCGTTTCCCCTGGCTGGACGTACCGGAGCTGATCCGCAACGCCGACCAGATCCTCGAATACCCCATGGTCGACCAAGAACCCCTGGACCGCTGGAGCTTCGGCCGGGTGACCCTCCTCGGCGACGCCGCCCACCCCATGGTCCCGCGCGGCTCCAACGGCGCCGGCCAGGCCATCGTGGACACCCGCGCCCTCACCGACGCGCTCCGCGCGCACACCGACGTGGTCTCGGCCCTCGTCGCCTACGAGCGGGAACGTCTCCCCGCCACCGCCGAGGTGGTGCGGCTCAACCGCACCAATCCGCCCGACGCCATCCTCCGCGAGGTCTACGAACGCACCGGCGACAAGCCCTTCGACCGCATCGAGGACGTCATCAGCAAGGAGGAACTCGCCACCATGTTGCAGCACTACCGCCAGGTCACCGGCTCCTCCCACGAGGCACTGAGCATGTCGACCTGACGGGCCGGCCGAGCGGTTCCCACCAGCAGGTCTACAGTGCGTTCGACGGCAGAGAGGAACGGAGCCCGTGCGTGGACTCACCGACAAGGCAGTGATCGTGGCAGGTGGTGCCTCCGGCATCGGTGCCGCCACCGCCCGCCGCTTGGCGGAGGAGGGCGCACGGGTGATGGTCGGTGACCTCGACGGCGCCGGAGCGGAGAAGGTGGCCGCCGGTATCCGGGAGCGGGGCGGCGACGCCACCTCCCTGTGGTTCGACATCGCCGACGCCGACGCCTGCCGTGACCTGGTGGCGGCGACCGTCGACGCGTACGGCGGCGTCGACGGGCTGTTCAACGTGGCGGCCGATCTCTCGCAGAACACCCTGGGCCGCGACACCGACCTGGTCGACGTGCCGCTCGATGTGTGGCGGCGCAGCCTGGAGGTCAACCTCACCGGCTACTTCCTCACCGCCCGGTACGCCGTCCCGGCGATGCTCGCCAGTGGCGGCGGGGCGATCGTCAACACGATCTCCGGCCTCGTCCTGTACGGCGACCGCAGCCGGGTGAGCTACGGCGCGTCGAAGTCGGGTGTCGTGGCGATGAGCAAGCACATCGCGACCCGCTGGGGCAAGGAGAACATCCGCTGCAACGTGGTGGCGCCGGGCATGGTGCTCACCGAGAACAACAAGGCGATGAACTCCGAGGACGACCGCAGGGCGGTCTTCGACATGCTGCGTTCCCCTCGCTTCGGCAAGCCCGAGGACATCGCCGCGGCCGTGAGTTTCCTGCTCTCCGAGGACGGCGAGTGGATCAACGGGCAGGTACTGCCGGTCAACGGCGGCGCCGGGCTGCGCTGACCCGCTCACGGCTGTCAAGGCAAACGACAAGGGGGCCCACCCGCGTCAGCGCGGGTGGGCCCCAGTCGGCGTCCGGGCCCTCTCAGGGCCGGACCCTCAGGAAATCACCGTCAGGGACAACGGGCGGACGCGGCGCAGGGCCGCCCGTGCCTCGGGATCCATGTCCTCGGGCATCCACTCCGCCACGTGATCGACCTCGATCCGGACCTCGGTGACCCCGGGCAGCTCACCGACGACGGCGCGCGCCTGCTCGGTGATGAGCCCGATCTGCATACAGAAGGGGCTGGTCAGCCGGAGCTCGACGGTGACCTCGCCGGAGTCGACCCGGACGTCCTGGACCAGACCCATCGCGACGATGTCGACCGGTACCCCGGTAGCGACGGCGCAGGGATCGGCGACGCGGCGCAGGGCGCCGCGCACCTCGTCCGTACCGCAGCTCATGTCTTCTCCAAGTCGGTCAGGAAACGGACGGCTCGGGCGTTGAACCGCTGCGCCCGCTCGATGTTCAGCAGGTGCCCCGCGTCGTCGAGCAGTTCCACCTCGGCGCCGGGGATGCGCTCCAGGGCATGGTGGTATCCCGGTTCGCGGAGCAGGTCCTTGGCCCCCGCGAAGGCCAGTGTCGGCACGGTGACGCGCTCGTAGGCGATGGCGTCGGCCTGGCCGAAGTCCGAGCGGGCCGGGACGTTCGGTGCCTTGAGGCGTGCCGCGGCGATCGCCTCCCACGCCCCGGGCTCCAGGCTGGCGGCCACCCGGCGGGCGACATAGCGGTCGTCCGTGGCCCACGCGGTGTCGGCCATGCAGGCCCGCAGGATCCCCCGCATGCCCTCGTCGGTGCCGTCGTAGGCGAGCAGTGAGCGCCGGTGGGCGTTGTCCGGCACGAAGCCGCCGCCCGAGACCAGCACCATCGCGGCGATCGGCAGCCCCGGAGTCGGCCGGGCCGCTTCGTGCAGCAACCGCGTGGCGCCCATGGACGCCCCGACGAAATAGGCCCGGTCGATCGTGAGGACCCGCAGAAACGCGGCCATGTGCCGGATCATGCGGTCGGACTTGGACACGAAGTCGTGCAGTTTGTCCGTCTCGCCGAAGCCCAGCCAGTCGGGGGCGACCACGCGGAAGTGCTCGGCGAACGCCGCGATGTTGTACTCCCAGCACAGCTCGGCGCCGCCGCCGAACTCGCCGGAGTGCAGCAGTACCACCGTCCGCGGGCCGTCCCCGGCTTCCAGATAGTGGGTCCGGATCCCGCCGACGTCGACGAAACGGTCGGCCCAGGTCCGAAGCGGGCGGTCAGTAGGCGACATCGGCGACGGCCGTGGTCGAGTAGCCGGGGGCGGGTTCGGTGCCGTCCGGGCGCCGCAGGTCGAACTCGTCCCCCTTCAGCCGGGACAGGCGCTCACCGAGGTCGATGCCGTGCAGCCGGGCATAGTTCTCCGCGAGAACGGCCCGCTTGACCTCGGGTGTGATCTCCGGCAGCCCGTACCGCTCGGTGAGCTCGGGGGAGAAGGAGAAGTCGCGCGCGAAGTGCTCCAGATGCGGCCGGGGGTGCGACACCATGCAGCCGGTGCCCCAGAAGATCTGCGACAGCGCGCGTGGACCGCCGTTGGCGATGAGCGCGGCGAAGGCACGCTCGAACGCCGCCGGGCGGTTGGTGATCATCGTCGCGGTGGTCTCCAGGTTGACCCACACATTGCGGAACCGGGCCAGCTGCCAGGCCGTCTCCTCAAGGAACGCCATGCCGCCGTGCACGATCTCGAAGTTGAGACCGGGGAAGGCCATGGCGGCGCGGTCGATGTCGTCGACGCGGTAGTGGCGCAGCTCCACGGGTCCCAGGGGGATGGCCTTGTGGATCGCGACCGTACGGATGCCGAGTTGCTGCGCCTTCTCGAACAACGGGAACGCGACCTCGGGGTCGTCCATCAGCCAGCCCTCGACCTCCTGGCCGAGCCAGCTGTTCGGGTAGAGCTTGAGGCCGGCGACGTTGTCGAACAGCTCCATCTGGCGCTCTAGATCCTCGACGGCCTTCGGCCCCTCCAACGGGTCCACGCCGACGTAGAACATGAACCTGTCCGGCCAGCGCTCCTGGGCCTCCAGGCCCTTCTCGACGGAGCAGATACCGTCGTGGTAGGCGCGGATCGGGACCACGTGGTAGGTGGCGAGGTCGGCGTAGCTCTCCACGAACGACATGGTCGCGACCTCTTCGATCGACCAGTTCCGCTCGTAGCCGTCCTTGGTCAGCCGGTATCCCGGTGGTGCGACGGCGCGGTTGCCGCCGGAGACGATGTCGGTGATCGGCCGCGCGTGCGGGGTACGGAAATTCTCCTCTGTGAGGTTGTACGGATGCACGACCGCGTCGATCACTGGGATGCCGTCGATCACTGTGTGGACCTCCCGTTCCTGCCGGTCAGCGGCGCATCTTTGACACCTTGCCGGGCTCCCCAGGAGCGTAGGCCGGGCCGGGCCGGGCCGTCAGCGTCCCGACCGTAAGTTCCCCGCTGCGGAATCCATGTCCTGCCTGCCGGGCTCGCCCCGGCAGGCAGTGACGGTTGTGGCTCCAGGGCCTGACGCTCCTACAGCCACGGCCCGAGGTCGGGTGCTCGGGAGGTGCGGCCGGTGAGCCAGCGGGCCAGTGCCGGGGCGTGGCCGGCGGCCGTACGGCGGCCGAGGGTGTCGTCGATCAGCGCGCGCAGCAGATCCGCCGGCAGGTCGTCGAAGCCGACGCCGGCGTCGAGATCGATCGCGTGCACGAAGACCTCCCTGGTGCGCAGCCAGAGGATCTCCGTCGCCGGGACCGTCCGTCCCTGGGCCGTCCTCACCTCGTGAGACCACGCGCGCTGAGGCAATGCGCCTACGTCCTCGGCCAGTTCCTTGGCCGAATCACGCACCAGGCGCCGCAACTCTTCCGGCGCGAGCCGGGAGCCCGTTTGGATCTCGGCGTCGCGATGCCCCGGGCTGGGGTACATCGCCGACTCCCGTCCGGTGCGGGCCCAGCTCACCAACCGCCGGAGCGCCTCCGCGTTGTAGTGGACGTGGGCGATCAGATGTCTGCGGTTCCAGTCCGGCAGCGCGCTCGGCGCGTCGAGGTCGCCGTCGGACAGCGAGTCGACCGTGGCCAGGAACAGCTGAGTGCCGTGGTCCATCCACTGCCGTGCGGACATCAGCCGAGCTCCGTGCGCGCGGTGTTCTCCAGCCGGCCGAGGTGGTCGATCTCGGTGACGAGGCGCGAGCCGTCGGTGAGATAGCGAGGGGGCTTGCGGGCGTGGCCGACACCGCCCGGGGTACCGGTGGCGATCACGTCTCCCGGGTTGAGGGTGAGGATGGTCGACGCGTAACGCACCAGCTCGACAGGCCCGAACACCAGGTCACCGGTGTCGGCCTTCTGCATCGCCTCGCCGTCCACCGAGCAGGTCAACGTCAGCGCGGGTGAGGTGCCGCCCGGCAGTTCGTCGGGGGTGACGAGGAACGGACCGAACGGTGTGGTGGCCTCGAACGTCTTGCCCTGCAGCCATTGCGGGGTGCGGTACTGCCAGTCGCGCGCGGTGACGTCGTTGAGCACGCTGAACCCCGCGATCGCCGCCTCGGCCTCGGCGGCGTCGGCGCGGCGGACGGTGCGTCCGATCACGATCGCCAGTTCCGCCTCCCAGTCGACGGCCGTGGATTCGGGCGGCAGCACCACCGGGTCGTACGGGCCCACCAGCGCTTCGGGGAACTTCGCGAACAGAGTCGGGTACTGCGGCAGCTCACGGCCCATCTCCAGGATGTGGTTGCGGTAGTTGAGGCCGACGCAGAGAATTTTTCCCGGACGGGGTACGAGCGGTGCGTAGTCCACGTCGGCCAGTGGCCGGTCCGCCTCGGCCGCCTCGGCCGCGGTCCGCCAGTCCTCCCGGGCCAGCAGCCCGCCGACGTCGGGAGCGTCGAGCTCCGCGTAGCGGCTCCCCTCTACGCGGACGGCCCTGGTACCGTCGCCGATTCGGATAGTCGCGAGTTTCATCGCTGTCCTTCCATGAGCGTCCGGTCGAAGTGCAGCCGCTCGAAGATCGGGCTGTCGGAGAACCGGAACAGATCGAGTCCTGCGTCGGCGGCGATGGTCACGGCCGCCCAGGACGGGACGACAAACAGGTCGCCGTGGGAGATCCGCCACTCCCGGTCGTCCACGCGGACGGTGCCGGAGCCGGAGAAGACCTGCCACACGGCGGATCCGACCTCCTGGCGGGCCGCGGTGAGGGTGCCCGGACGCAGCCGGTGGAACTCCGCACGGATTGTGGGCATGACATCGCCGCCGGTCGACGGGTTGGTGAAGCGCACCGCGGCGTGTCCTGGTTCGACCACGCCGGGGAAGCCCTCGTCCTCAAGGGCGAGTTGGTCGTTCAGGGCGGCGTCGGTGTGTTCCCAGCGGTACGCGGCGATCGGCGAGCTCGGCAGCCGTTCGGCACGGGACACGGGGCGCAGTCCCGGATGGGCCCAGAGCCGCTCGGAGCGCGAACGGGACGGTGTGGAGTGGTCCGACACCTCGTCCGGCCCGAACTCGAAGAAGGTGGCACCGGTGTAGTGCGCGAACGGGATGTCCAGACCGTCGAGCCAGGCCATGGGCTCGGCGCTGGTGTTGTGGTGGCCGTGGAAGTGCCAGCCGGGCGTCAGCAGGAAGTCGCCGCGCCGCATCGCCACCGGGTCGCCGTCGACGACCGTCCAGACGCCTTCGCCCTCGACGACGAAGCGGAAGGCGTTCTGGGTGTGCCGGTGTTCGGGGGCGTTCTCACCGGGACGGAGATACTGGATCGCGGCCCACAACGTGGGCGTGGCGTAGGGAGCGCCGCCGAGCCCGGGGTTGGCCAGTGCCATGGCGCGGCGTTCCCCACCCCGGCCGACCGGCACCAGCTCGCCCGCTCGTTCGGCCAGCGGCAGCATCGACGACCAGCGCCAGACATGCGGCCGTGCCGACGGTCTGGGCGACAGCGGCATCAGGTCGCCTATCTCGGTCCACAGGGGGACCAGCAGCTCCTTCTCGAAGCCACGGTAGAGATCGCGCAGTTCCGGTGAGGGAGTGGGCTGATCAGGGCTGTCCGACGCGGTGATCGTCACTGGGCCCGTCAGGGGATCGTCTTTTCTGCCTTCGCCAGTCATGGTCGGAAGGTATAGATGTTCTGTTCTCCGGGGCCCATAATTCTGCTGTGAAGAACAGACCGGTCTACGCGATCGAGTCCGTCGACCACGCCCTGAGCCTGGCCGTCGTGCTGCAGCAGGAGGGGCCGCTGGGTGTTTCGGAGGCGGCCGACCGCCTGGGTGTCTCGCGGTCGACGGCGCACCGTCTGCTGTCCATGCTGGTCTACCGCGACTTCGCGGAACAGGGCTCCGACCGGCGCTACCGGGCAGGTCCGGTGCTGCGCTCGGTCGACGCCTCGGCGGCACCGGTGCCGCTTCTGCGGCGGGTGGCGCTGCCGCACATGCGGGTCCTGGTGGCCGAGGTGCGGGAGACCGCGCATCTACAGGTGCTGGCCGGTGACCAGGTCCGGTTCGCGGTGACGGTGGAATGCGATCAGGTGCTGAGGGTCGGCGACCGGGAGGGCCGGACCCTGCCCGCGCGTCTGGCCTCCGGCGGCAAGGCGCTCCTGGCGGCCCTGTCGCCCGCCGAACTCGCCGAGTTGTACGCGAACGCCGACATCGATCTGCCGGGGTTGCGCAGACAGCTGGGTCTGGTCCGCCGCAGGGGATTCGCCATCAACGACCAGAAGACCGAGAACGGACTCAGCGCGATCGGAGTGTCGATTCCCTGGCCCGGCGCCGGTTCGGTCGCCGCGGTGTCGCTGGCCCTGCCGACCGCGCGGTTCGATCGTCGCCTGCTGCCCGGCTGGGTCGTGGCTCTCTCGGGGACGGCCGCCGCCATCGCGGACGATCTTCCGTGACAGACCGGACGGCGGCGGGCGTTCACTGTCTGATGACCTCTTCGACGATCCTCGCGACCCGCTCCGTGGCCGGTGAGTTCAGGCCCGCTCGGCGTGCCAGCCCGAGGGTGACGGATTCGGCCGTGGCCAGCGGGATGTAGGTGACCCCGTCGAGGCGGAGGTTCTGCACCGACTCCGGGACCAGGGCGACGCCGTGGCCGGCGGCGACGAAGACGACCAGGGTGGAGGTCTCGCCCACCTCGATCAGCGGCGAGGGTGCGAACCCGGCGCGGGCGCAGGCGGCCAGCACCCGGCCGTACATGGCCGAACGGTCGCGGGAGGGATGGACGACGAAGGGCTCGTCGGCCAGTGTCGCGAGGGGGATCCGGCTCCGGTCCGCCAGTCGGTGGCCGCTGGGCACGGCGACCACCAGTCGTTCCGACCGGAGGGTGGTGACGTCGATCGTGGCGTCGGCGGATGTGCCGGAGCGCATCAGGGCGAGGTCGTAGGTACCGCTGTGCAGGCCTTCGATCAGTTCGGGGTTCAGCAGTTCACCGTGCAGTTCCAGGAGCACGTCCGGGAGTTGTGACCGGATGGTGCGAGCGATCCGCGGCAGCACGTCGTAGGTGGCCGTGCCGACGAACCCGATGGAGACCCGCCCCGCTCGTCCGGCGGCCAGCAGCGCCATCTGTTCCTCGGCGCGTTCGACCTCGGCCAGGATCGACCGTGCGTGCCGGACCAGATGGTGGCCGGCCTCCGTGAGTTCGACCCGCCTCGTCGACCGGGCGAAGAGCGTCGTTCCGATTTCCCGCTCCAACTGCTTGAGCTGCTGCGAGAGCGCCGACTGCGCCACGTGCAGGCGCTGGGCGGCGCGGCCGAAGTGACACTCCTCGGCGAGAGCGATCACGTAGCGCGCATGACGGACGTCCACGACCTCAGCTTATCTCTTCCAGTGATGAATCAAGCTGGAACTGGAATTGGACCAGATGAATGCGTGGACCTTACCCTCGCATCATGGTTGCCAGCTTCCTTTACAGCGCGGTACGCACACCCTTCGGCAGATACAACGGGGCGTTCGCCGAGATCCGGCCCGACGACCTCGCGGCCACCGTCGTCTCGGCGGCGTTGGAGAAGTCGCCCTCGCTCGACCCCGCCGCCATCGACGACGTGGTCTGGGGCAACGCCAACGGCGCGGGCGAGGACAACCGCAACGTCGGCAGAATGGCCGTCCTCCTGGCAGGGCTGCCGACGACGGTGCCCGCCACCACCGTCAACCGGCTCTGCGGCTCCTCGCTCGACGCGGCGATCATCGGTTCGCGCGCCGTCGAGAGCGGCGACGCGGACATCGTCCTGACGGGCGGTGTGGAGTCGATGACCAGGGCGCCCTGGGTCCTGCCCAAGCCGTCCCGCGCCTTTCCCGCCGGCCATGTGACCGCCGTGTCCACCACTCTGGGATGGCGGCTGGTCAACGAGCGCATGCCGAAGGAGTGGACCGTCTCCCTGGGGGAGGCGAACGAACAACTGGGCGAGCGGTTCGCCATCTCCCGGGAACGCCAGGACGAGTTCGCCGCCCGCTCCCACACCCTCGCGAACGACGCGTGGGACTCCGGTTTCTACGACGATCTGGTGGCACCGGTCTCGGCGCACGGAGAGGTGCTCCTCTCCCGCGACGAGGGGATCCGGCCCGGATCGACGCCGCAGAAGCTGGCCGCCCTCAAGCCCTCCTTCCGCCCCGACGGTGCCATCACCGCCGGCAACGCCTCGCCCCTGAGCGACGGTGCCTCCGCCGTGCTGATCGGCTCCGAGGAGGCCTCGTCCCGCATCGGCCTCGCCCCGCTGGCGCGGATCGCCGGCCGCGGTGTGTCGGCGCTCGAACCGCAGATGTTCGGGTTCGCGCCGGTCGAGGCGGCCGAGCGGGCCCTGAAGCGGGCCGGTATCTCCTGGTCGGACGTTTCGGCGGTCGAGGTCAACGAGGCCTTCGCCGTGCAGTCGCTGGCCTGCGTGGACGCCTGGCGGATCGACCCGGCGACCGTGAACACCAAGGGTGGGGCGATCGCGCTCGGCCATCCGCTGGGCGCCTCCGGCGGCCGGATCCTCGGCACACTCGCCGCGCGTCTGCGCGAGTCGGGCGAGCGGTGGGGTCTCGCCGCGATCTGTATCGGTGTCGGCCAGGCACTGGCCGTGGTTCTGGAGAGTGCGGCATGAGCTTTCAGGTGTGCGGGGACCCGGACGAGGCCGTCGCCGGGATCGCGGACGGCTCGACCGTCCTGGTGGGCGGGTTCGGTATGGCCGGCATGCCGGTCGAACTGATCGACGCGTTGATCCGGCAGGGCGCGAGCGAGCTGACCGTGGTGTCGAACAACGCCGGAAACGGTGACACCGGGCTGGCCGCGCTGCTCGCCAAGGGGCGCGTACGCAAAGTCGTGTGCTCCTTCCCCCGGCAGTCCGACTCGTGGGTCTTCGACGGGCTCTACCGTGACGGGCGCATCGAGCTGGAGGTCGTTCCGCAGGGCACCCTCGCCGAGCGGCTGCGCGCGGCCGGCGCGGGCATCGGCGCCTTCTACTCACCCACCGGGGTCGGCACACCGCTGGCCGAGGGCAAGGAGACCCGTGACATAGCGGGCCGTACCCATGTCCTGGAGTACCCGATCAAGGGCGATGTCGCGCTGATCGGAGCGCACCGGGCCGACCGGATGGGGAACCTCGTCTACCGCAAGACCGCCCGCAACTTCGGGCCCGTCATGGCCACCGCGGCGACCACGGTCGTGGCCCAGGTGCACGGGATCGTCGACGTGGGGGATCTCGACCCGGAAACCGTGGTGACCCCGGGCATCTATGTCGACCGCGTAGTGAAGGTGGCAGCAGCATGATCCCGACGACTTCGCAGAGCGCGCTGGTGGAGAACCTCGACCGGGGGCCGCTCGGCAAGCACGAACTGGCCGCGAGGATCGCGCGCGACATCCCGCACGGCTCGTTCGTCAACCTGGGCATCGGGCAGCCGACCCTGGTCGCCGACCACCTGCCCGAGGGAGCGGGGGTCGTGCTGCACACCGAGAACGGCATGCTCAACATGGGGCCGGCGGCCGAGGAGGGACAGGTCGACCCCGACCTCATCAACGCGGGGAAGATCCCGGTCACCGAGCTGCCCGGGGCCGCCTACTTCCACCACGCCGACTCCTTCGCGATGATGCGCGGCGGACACCTCGACATCTGCGTGCTGGGTGCCTTCCAGGTGTCGGCGGCCGGTGACCTGGCCAACTGGCACACCGGCGCCCCCGACGCCATACCGGCGGTCGGGGGAGCGATGGATCTCGCCATCGGCGCCAAGCGGGTGTTCGTGATGATGACCCTGTTCACCAAGAAGGGCGTGGCCAAGCTCGTACCGGAGTGCACCTATCCGCTCACCGGACTCGGCTGCGTCGACCGTGTCTACACGGACTTCGCGACCTTCCAGGTCGGCCCCGGGGGTGCCGTCGTACTGGAGACCTTCGGTATCACCTACGACGACCTCGCCCAGCGCCTCGAAGCCCCCGTGTCACGGGCGGACGGCCCCTGACACGGGCATCGCGGGAGCCGGCTTCCGACGGCTCCCGCGATGCCCGTTCGACGGGGTGTCACCCGAGTCTCCACCCGGGACTCAGAGCCCCATCTCCCTGGCGATGATGATCTTCATGACCTCGTTGGTGCCGCCGAAGATCCGGTTCACCCGGCTGTCGGCGTACAGCCGGGAGATGGGGTACTCGTTGATGTAGCCGTAGCCTCCGTGCAGTTGGAGGCAACGGTCGATGATCCGGTCGGCGGCCTCGGTGCAGAACAGCTTCGCGGAGGCCGCGTCCGTCGCCGACAGCTCCCCGGCGTCGTAGGCGTCGAGAGCGCGGTCGACGACGGCCTCCGCCGCGTCGATCTCCGCCTTGCACGCCGCCAGTTCGAACTTGGTGTTCTGGAAGGTGGCCAGCGGCTTGCCGAACACATGGCGTTCCAGGACGTACTGCCGGGTGAAACGAATGGCGGCCTTGGCCTGCGCGTAAGCGCCGAAGGCGATGCCCATGCGTTCCCGGGGCAGGTTCTGGGCGAGATAGCGGAAGCCCATGTTCTCCTCGCCGAGGAGGTCTTCGCGCGGTACGCGCACATCGGCGAAGGCGAGTTCGGCGGTGTCCTCCACCTTCAGCCCCAGCTTGTCGAGCTTGCGGCCGACCGTATAGCCGGCCGACCTGGTGTCGACGACGAGCAACGAGATCCCGTACCGCCGGTCGTCCTCGCGGGGCGGCGCGGTGCGCACACAGACGATCACACGGTCCGCGTGCACGCCGCCGGTGATGAAGGTCTTCGCACCGTTGAGGACGTAGTGCGTGCCGTCCTCGGACAGTTTCGCGGTCGTCCGCATCCCGGCGAGGTCGGAGCCGGTGCCGGGTTCGGTCATGGCGAGGGCGAACATGATCCCGCCGGTGGCCAGCCCGGGAAGCCAGCGCCGTTTCTGCTCCTCGGTTGCCAGCGCCTTCAGATAGGGAAGACACAGCGCGACCTGCGGGCCGGAGCCGCCGAACGACACTCCGGCCCGCGCGGTCTCCTCCGTGACCACCGCCTGGAACTTGTACGACGCGATACCCGCGCCGCCGTACTCCTCCGGGACCTCGATCCCGAAGACACCGAGCTCGCCGAGCTTGAGGTAGAAGTCCCGCGGCACGATGCCGTCCTTGTACCAGGTGTCGTACACGGGCACGACCTCGGCCTCGACGAAGGCACGGACGGTCTTGCGGAACTCCTCGTGGTCGGCGTGGAAAACAGTGCGGCGCAACGGAACCTCCTGGCGAGAACGACGGCATCCGCGCGGAGGCAGGCCTGCCGACCCTCTGGAATCTGCGGGTGACGGAATCCGCGTGTCACGGGTCACGGAACGGTCCGGGGGCGCTGAGCCCCCGGACGAATTCATGCGTCTAAGGGATCAACCGGTCGGAGAACCAGTCGGCGACCACCGCGTCGCGTTCGGCGGCGAGGTTGTAGAGCGTGTGCTCGCCGTCGGGCCAGGTGCGAAGCTCCCCGTGGACGCCCGCGGCCCGGACGAACGGCTCCTGGACCGAGGGATCGGAGACCATCGCGTCCTGACCGCCGTGCAGGACCAGGACGGGGCAGGCGATCCGGTGGCGTGCCGGGTCGAAGAGCAAGCTGTCCAGGACGGCCGTCATCTCGTCCTCGCTGTCGGTCCCGATGGCGCTGGCGAACTGGGCGCGGGCCGTACGGAACTTGGGCAGTCGCGGTGTGGCGGGGGCACCGTTGACCACGCAGGCCCCGACCCTCTGGTCCCGGGCCGCCAGATGGGCGGCGTACACCCCGCCGAAGCTGTTGCCGTGCACGCCGACGGCCTCACCGAGTCGCGTATCGGCGTGGACCACGTCGAGGAAGCGGGCGAATCCGTCGACGGCGTGTTCGTCGAGGTGAAGACCGTCGACCAGCCTCGGGACTCCCTGGCCGGGGCCTTCGGCGAGAAGGCACGCCAGGCCGCGGGCGGCGAGGGCGTCGGCGGTGTTCAGGTACGCCGCGCCCCAGCCGCTGAGCCCACCCCAGATGACGACGGTCGCCGCCGCCGTTCCGTCGGCCGGCAGACGGAGCCAGCCGACGAGGTGGCCGCCCTGGTGGGACACCTCGACCCGCTCCATCGTCGGACCGCTCAACTCGGCGTACCGGGCGACGAGTTGGTCGTACCTGAGATAGAGATCCCGCTTGAGCGGGGTGTCCTCGTTCTCGCCCATCTGGGCGAAGAGCGCGGCGCCGATCGCCCACCGGGTGTGCTGGAGGGCGGTGAGCCGGTGCCCCGCCGCCAGCGCGTCGTCGGCAGCCTTCTCACGACGGGTCGAGAGATCGCGCGCCACCTCGATCCACGGGCGCCCGCCCGCCGTCTCCTCCAGCAGGGTCCGGGCGTCGGCGGGACTCATCCCACAGTCGGTCAGCCGGGTGTACGGCATCGCCCTGTGCGCCGCGGCGGTCGCCGGGTCCATGGCCGCTTCGGGCGCGGTCGTCATACGGTGACCCCGGACGAGGCGGACGAGACGATGGACCCCACCAGGGCGGTACGGAGTTCGTCGACCAGGGCACCGATCTCGGCGGCGTCGGCCACGGCACCGAACAGGGCGAAGTCGGGGCGGGCGAGGTAGGCGACGGCCCCGATGCCTTCGAGGTAGGACGCGTGCAGACCGTCCTCGTCGATCACGTTGTGGTCGAGGTGGACGACGTGGCAGCCGATCGTGTCGAGGAAATGCCGCTGCTCCGGTGACAGGAGACCGTCCACGTCGATCGAGGAGACCAGTGCGAAACCACGCCCCACGACATCGTCGAACCGTCCCGTGCCGCCGCGCACCGTGACCGTCCCCTGCGGAACCAGCGCGCCCGTGGGCAGCGTGACCTCGCCGTCGGGGCCGCGGTGCAGCAGACCGTCGGTGAGGGGAGGGAGCCCGACCGGTGGCGGGATCTGACCGGACATGAAGACCGCGTCGCGCTCCTCTGCCTTCACCGGGTCGTGCATGTTGGCGATGGCGCCGAGTCCCATCGCCATCTGGACGACCGCCGTGGCATGCGGTCGGCGCTCGGTCTCGTAGGCGTCGAGCAGCGAGGCGTCGGCGAGCCCCCGCAGCACCAGGTCGAGCTTCCACGCCAGGTTGACCGAGTCACGGATGCCGGAGCAGGCGCCCTGGCCGAGGTAGGGAGGCATGGTGTGCACGGCGTCGCCGGCGAGGAAGACCCGGCCGTCACTCCACCGTTCGGCGACCCGGGCCTCGAAGGTGTAGACGATCTGCCGGATGATGCGCACGTCTTCCGGACCCAGACCATGGGCCTCACGGAGCAGCCGCCAGGCGGTCTCCGGCCGCTCGAACTCCTCCTGCGTCTCGTCGGCCAGCAGGGCGAACTCGAAGCGCTGCCGGTGGTTGCCGATGTGCATGTACATGTGTCCGCGCGCGGGATCGCAGTACTGCTTGCTGACCTTGTACTCGTCCGGCGCCGGCCGCAGCCACTCGGTGTCGAAGTTGACCCAGCGCTCGTTGAAGCCGAAGTCCTCGCGTTCGATGCCCAGCAGCTCACGGACGCTGCTCTTGCTGCCGTCGGCGGCGATCACATAGCGCGCTCGCACCCGCTGCTCCCGCGCGCCGGCGTCGACCTCGGCGTCGGCGGTCGACCACGGGGCCAGGGTCAGTTCGACACTTGAGTCGTCCTGGGTCAGCCCGGTCACCGCCCAGCCCTGTCGCAGCTCTACGTTGGGCTGGGCCCGGACACGCTCGTCGATCGCATCCTCCACGTCGGGCTGGTACATCGACATGTTCGCCGCGAACCCCATGGCGGTGGTCGGCGGTGGGTCCAGCTTCAGCAGCTGCTCGTCACGGCCGTTGACCCACAGGTACGTGGTGGGGGTCGAGTCGCGCAGCGCCACGTCCACGTCGCTGGCGGCCTGCACCGCGCGGGCCGTCTCGGCGTCGATGTGGGTCAGCCGCGGCAGCCCGTACAGGCTCGGCCAGCGCTCGCACACCACGACCCGATGGCCGGCCTGGCCGAGCAGGGAAGCGGCGACCAGCCCCGTGGGCCCGTAGCCGATGACAGCGACATCGAAGATCTCGTCCATGGAGGCACTCCTTCGTGCACCTGAATCCACTCCTCGCGCCCGCACGGCGGACGCCGGAGAAGTGGCTGGGGGAGGTCAGAGAAGTCAGTCGGGGGACGTTCCACACGTCGGACCCGACGAAATGTAAGTCAAGGTTCACACTTCGGTGGCGTCGCAGTCAAGGCCGCTCGCAAGGATTGCCGGAGCTCGTGTTCGCGCCTTCCGGGGTCGGCGGCTACCGATCCGCGCGGCACAGCAGGAAGGCGCTGACGGCTCTGGTCAGTTCCTCGATCAAATCCGGCCAGGGGAGGGGGCGGGCCGACTCCAGGTTCTCGCCCTGGATGACCCGGTGGGCACAGGTGGCGTAGGTCAGCCGGTGTGCGAAGTCGATCGCCGCCTCGATGTCGGAGTGGTGCCGCAGCGCCGGCGCGGCCAGCAGCACCGTGTCGCGGAAGAAGCGGCCACCGGCGACGCTGGCCCGCGAGCCCTCCTCGAACACCGCACGGTTCTGGGTCCCCATCAGCATGAACACCCGCATCAGCGGGGCGTGGGCGTGGAAGCTCTCCGCCACCGCCGCCACCGCGGAGGCGATCACCTCGCCCGGCGGGGTCGCCGGTGAGAGCTCGGTGTCGGTCACGCGTCGGCGGAACTCGGCGCGGAAGTCCTCGGTGAAGCCTGCCTGAATGGCTGCCAGCAGCCGGTCCTTGTCGCCGAATCGCCGGTAGACGCTGCCCACCGACACCCCTGCCGCCTTGGCGACCGCCGCCACGGTCAGGGCCTCCGGCCCGCCTTCCTGGAGCAGTCGGGTGCCCTCGGTGAAGATGCGTGTCTGGGTCAGGCGGCTGCGCTGCTGATGGGCGGGTGGCATGGGGGAAGGGTCGTTGGTCACGGTCGCCAGCCTATGGCGTGAGGAGCGTTCACCGTCGGTTCGCTTGACCTTTGGGCCAGAAAATGGAAATGTGGATTCACATTCGCAGTGCTGTGTAGCCACGAGTGCGCTGCTGACGACCGCACTCTGAGCGATGGAGTCGACGATGACCGTCGGACCGGCCCTTGAGAGACCTGCTCCCCGAACTTCGGCTCGACGGGACGCGGTCTCCCGGTACGGCCCGACGTGGTCCCTCGACCGCTGCGTCCCACAGCACAGGCACACGAACGGATGACCATGGACACCACCGCTGCCCCCACACCAGCCACCGCGCCCGCCTCCCACTTCGAGCGCTTCACCGAGGAACGATCGGCCGAGGTCGTGGCCTCCAGCTTCGCGAACACCCCCGACCCGCGGTTGCGTGAACTGCTGACCTCACTGGTCCATCACCTGCACGCGTTCGCCAAGGACGTCGAGCTCACGGTGGACGAATGGGCGACCGCCGTCCGCTTTCTCACCGATGTCGGAGCCACCTGTACGCCGGTACGGCAGGAGTTCGTCCTGCTCTCCGACGTCCTGGGCCTGTCCATGCTGGTGGAGACCATCACCAACAGGGCGAGCGGGGCCACGGAGTCCACCGTGGAGGGCCCCTTTCACATGGTGGACTCGCCGCCGCGTGCACTCGGCGCGGACATCGCCCTGGACGGCAAGGGCGAGCCGTGCCTGGTCACCGGGCGGGTCACCTCGGTCGACGGCACTCCCGTGACCGGTGCCGTGGTGGACGTGTGGCAGGCCAACGCCGACGGCTTCTACGACGTCCAGCAGCCGGACATCCAGCCGGAGCGCAATCTGCGAGGCCTGTTCACCCCGGACGACGAGGGGCGTTTCTGGTTCCGGTCGATCGTTCCGCTCTACTACCCCATCCCCGACGACGGTCCCGTGGGCGCACTCCTCGCGGCGACCGGCCGCCACCCGTACCGGCCGGCGCATGTGCATTTCGACGTGCGGGCGGACGGCTTCCGGCCCCTGGTCACCCATCTGTTCGTCGAGGGCACGCCCTACATCGACTCGGACGCGGTGTTCGGCGTCAAGGACAGCCTCGTACGCGAGTTCCCGACGGTCGACGATCCCGCGCGAGCGGCGGAGTTCGGCCTGCCCAACCCCTTCCGGACCGTCCACTTCGATGTCGTACTGCGTCCGGTCGACGTCACCGGCGAGCAGGACGACGCGAGCAGGAGGACGCGGTCGTGAATCCGTCGGCGTTCACCCATCAGTCCCTGCCCATGCGGGTCGTCTTCGGCGCCGGCGTCGTGAAGTCGCTGCCGAACGAGATCGCGCACCTCGGGTTCGAGCGGGCGCTCGTGCTGTGCAGCCCCGAGCAGGAGGAGACCGGGCGGGCGGTCGCGGCCACGCTCGGCGAGCGCACGGCCGGAGTGCTGGCCGAAGCCCGTATGCACGTCCCGATGGAGGTGGCCGACCGGGCCCGGGACCGGGCCGGGGAACTCGGTGCCGACTGCTGTGTGGCGGTCGGCGGAGGCTCGGCGATCGGGCTCGGCAAGGCGGTCGCGCTGGCGCACGGCCTGCCGGTCGTCGCCGTGCCGACGACGTACGCCGGTTCGGAGATGACACCGGTCTGGGGGCTGACGGAGGGTGGGCGCAAGCGCACCGGCAGGGATCCGCGGGTGCTGCCGGTGAGCGTGCTGTACGACCCCGAGCTCACCCTCACCCTTCCCGTCGGTATGTCGGTGACCAGCGGTATGAACGCCGTCGCGCACGCCGTCGAGGCCCTCTACGCACCGGACGCCACCCCGATCGTCTCGCTGATGGCGGAGGAGGGCGTCCGCGCGCTCGCCGGCGCGCTGCCGGATCTCGTACGGACCCCCGACGACATCGAGGCCAGGGGCCGCGCGCAGTACGGGGCATGGCTGTGCGGAGCGTGCCTCGGTGCCACCACCATGTCCCTGCACCACAAGCTCTGCCACAGCCTCGGCGGAACCCTGAACCTGCCGCACGCCCCGACCCACACCGTGGTGCTGCCCCATGCGCTGGCCTACAACCAGTCGGGGGCGCGGCACGCCGTGGCCGCGCTCTCCCGCGCACTGGGCGCGGCCCCCGATCCCGCGCGCCGCCTCTGGGACCTGGCGGGTGAACTCGGCGCGCCGCGCTCCCTGCGGGAGTTGGGGATGGCGGAGACGGACATCGCACGGATCGTCGACGAGGTGCTCGCGAACCCGTACGCCAACCCTGTCGGGGTCACCGCGGACGGGCTGACGCGACTGCTGCGCGCGGCATGGGCCGGCGAGCCGCCGACGGGCTGACCGCAGACACACATCGGACAAGAGACGAGGAAGGACACGCACGCATGGATCTGAACGGGAAGGTCGCCGTCGTCACGGGCAGCGGCGGAGGCCTGGGCCTGGCCTACGCCAGGGAACTGGCCGCCGCGGGCGCCGCGGTCGTGGTCAACGACGTGGACCCCACGGCCGCCGAAGCGGCGGTGAAGGAGATCGTCGAGGCCGGTGGACGCGCGGTCGCCGAGGTCGGGGCCGTCGGGCCCGCGTCGGCCGCCGACGCGTTGGTCGCGCGAGCGGTGTCGGAGTTCGGCCGACTGGACGTCATGGTGACCAATGCCGGGGTGCTGCGGGACAAGGTGCTCTGGAAGATGACCGACGGCGACTTCGACACCGTGATCGACGTCCATCTGAAGGGCACGTTCACCTGCGCGAGGGCCGCCGCGATCCGGTTCCGTGAACAGGGCGAGGGCGGACGGATCATCGCGGTGGGCTCGCCCGCGGGCCAGCGGGGCAACTTCGGGCAGACCAACTACTCGGCGGCCAAGGCCGGGATCGTCGGTTTCGTCAGGACCTGGGCGCTCGAACTCCAGCGCGCGAACGTGACGGTGAACGCGCTGATCCCGGTCGCGGCCACGGCCATGACCGACACCGTTCCGGCTCTCAAGCCGTACGTCGACGCGCTGCGGGAAGGGCGGCCGATGCCGTCGTTCGCCCGGCGGGCGCTCGCCTTCGGTTCGCCGCAGGACGTCGCGGGCCTGGTCGTCTACCTCGCCTCCGACGCCTCCGCGGGCGTCACCGGCCAGGCGATCGGCATCGGCGGGGACCGGCTGAGCCTGTGGAGCCACCCGACCCAGGTCGTGTCCGCGTACGCCGAGGACGGCTGGAGCGCCGACGAGATCGCCGAGGCCTGGCCGACGGCCTTCGCCGAGCACGAGCAGACCGTGGGCGAGCGCCTTCCGGAACCACCGGCAGTGAAGGAGCAGTCATGAGTGCCCTGGACATCGCCGCGCTGGACGCCATCGACGTCCATGTCCATGTCGAGATCGACAGTCATGGCCATGTGTCCCTGCCGGACCGGTTCATCGAGGCGTCCTCCCAGTACTTCGGCGCCGACTACGAGTCACCGACCCTGGCGGAGATCGCGGGCTACTACCGCGAACGGCGGACGGCGGCCGTCGTGTTCACCGTCGACGTCGAGTCGGGACTCGGGCACACCGCGCTGTCCAACGAGGAGATCGCCGACGTCGCCGCCGAGCACGCCGACATCCTGATCCCGTTCGCGAGCATCGACCCGGCCAAGGGGCGGGCCGGAGCCAGGACCTTCCGGAAGCTGATCGAGGACAGGGGGATACGCGGCATCAAGTTCCATCCCTCCCTTCAGGGCTTCGCACCGAACGACCACAGTGCCTACCCCCTGCTGGAGGTGGCCCAGGAACTCGGTGTCCCCGCCCTGTTCCACACCGGCCAGACCGGCATCGGCGCCGGGCTCCCGGGCGGCGGGGGCATCCGGCTGAGTCTGTCGAACCCGATGCTGCTCGACGATGTCGCCGTCGACTTCCCGGATCTGACGATCATCATGGCGCACCCGTCCTTCCCCTGGCAGGACGAGGCCCTGTCCGTGGCCACCCACAAGCCGAAGGTGTACATCGACCTCTCCGGCTGGTCGCCCAAGTATTTTCCGCCCCAGCTCGTGAGGTACGCCAACACCCTGCTCCAGGACAAGGTGCTCTTCGGCTCGGACTACCCGATCATCACGCCGGACCGCTGGCTCGCCGACTTCGCCAAGCTCGACATCAAGGACCACGTCCGACCCAAGATCCTCAAGGACAACGCCGTGAAGGCACTCGGACTGGCAGAGGAAGGAACAAAGTGAGCGCCAAGACCATCACGTTCGACGAACTGCCCGCCATGAAGGGGGAGTCGCTCGGTACCAGCGACTGGTTCCGGATCGATCAGGACCGGATCGGTCGGTTCGCCGACGCGACCGACGACCACCAGTGGATCCATGTCGACCCCGAGCGTGCCAAGGACGGGCCGTTCGGAGCGGCGGTGGCGCACGGCTTTCTCACGCTGTCGCTGCTCATTCCGCTGTGGAGCCAGGTGTTCGACGTCGCCGACGCCACCACGAGTGTCAACTACGGGTTGAACAAGGTGCGGTTCCCCGCCCCCGTGCCCGCCGGATCGGAGATCCGGCTCACCGGCACCGTGACCGAGGTGGAGGAAGTCGCCGGCGGCGCCGTCCAGATCACGGCCGACGTCCTCGTGGAGATCCGCGGCGGTGCCAAGCCGGCGTGCGTCGCCCAGCCGGTGTTCCGGTTCTACCGCTGACCGTGACGGGAGGGAGGCCCGGGGACGGAACATCCCCGGGCCTGCGCGTGCTCCACGAACCGGCGATGACCGGCCTTCCGGTAGCGTGCTCCCGCGCGGATCCGGAGGGACCGGCGGTGACATTGACCGCACGGCGGCCGGAGAGGTCGGTCCGGCCGCCACTCGCCGGGTCAGCCCGTGCCCGCACCGGCCTCGGCGAGTCCGAGGACGGCGTCGGCCTTGTGGAAGCGGCCTTCCTGGACGATGGCGAGAAGGTTGGCGCGGTCCTCCAGGAGGGTGACGTCCTCCACGGGGTTGCCTCGGACGACCAGCAGGTCGGCGAGGTATCCGGGGGCGAGGAGGCCGAGTTCGTCGCCCATGCCCATCAGCCGGCCGCCGAGCATGGTGGCGGCGGAGAGGGCGGCGGCGGGGGTGTAGCCGAAGACGCGGACGAAGAGGTCGAGATCGCGGGCGTTGCGGCCGATGGGGTTGTTCGGGAAGCCGTAGTCGCCGCCGGGGAGCACGGGGATGCCGCGGCGGCGCATCTCGGGGTAGAGCTCGGCCATGGTCTCCAGGCACTGGGGCTGGCCCATGCTTTCGGCGACCTCGGCGGTGATACCGAACTCCTCGCCCTCGTGGACGTTGGCGTAGACGATGCCGACGGCCGGGGCGACGAACAGGTCGTCGTCCTTGCGGGCCTCCAGCAGGTCGAGGGCTTCCTCGTCGGCGTAGGTGCAGTGGTACACGGCACGGAAGCCGTTGCGGGCGGCGAGCTTGACGGCCTCGGCGGACTGCGCGTGACAGTTGAGCCAGACCCCGTCCTCGCGGGCCTGCCTGGAGGCGGCCTGTGCCTCCTCCTCGGAGTACTGCGTCTGCTGCGAGCCGCCGGGGGTGAACACGTCGTCGTTGCTGAGCAGGAACTTGACGTTGTCGAAGCCCAGGGACGCCTGCTCGGCGACGAACGCCTGCACGGACTGCGGGCCGAGCGCCAGCGGGATGCCGTCGCTCCTGAAGGGGGAGCTGTCCCGCTCGAAGCTGGCCGCGCGCAGGCGCGGGCCGGGGACCGCTCCGGAGCGGATGCGGTCGCGCAGCCGGACCTCCACCGCGCCCGGGGTGAGCGAGCCGGCCGAGTAGGCCGTCGTGAATCCGGCGTCCAGCAGGATGCGGGCGTTGCGTTCGGCCATCTCCAGGTGGGCCGGTGCGGAGAAGGGGCGATGGAAGAACGAGACGTCGAGGGGTGGGTTGAAACCCGGTTCGAGGTGACCCACCGCGGAGGGGAACGTGAGGTGGGAGTGGGCCTCGATCAGGCCGGGCATCACGGTGCGGCCCGTGCAGTCGACCCGCAGGGCCGTTTCGTCCCGGTCCGTGTCGTCCGACCAGCCCGGGGTCACCTGGGCGATCCGCCCGTCCTCGACCACCACTTCGCCGGGGAAGGGCTCCGTGCCCGTGCCGTCGAAGACCAAGCCACCTGTGAAGACAGTGCGACGCATCGTCCACGCTCCAAGTCTGTTCCCGACGCAAGCTTTCGTCCCATGAAACTTGCTTTCACGTTGTCGGTACTCGTGAGTTTTGTTCGAACGGAGGTACCTGTCAAGTGGGTGGGGCCGTGGACAGTGGGGCCTCCTCTGCCTACAGTTACCCGGGACGTAAGGTGAAAGTAGCTCTCGCTGAGTGAAAATCCAGGAAGAAGAAGCCCATGACGGAGCAGACGACAACCGCTTTCGTTCCCCGCCGCTTCGAGGGCCGCACCGTGCTGGTCACCGGTGCCGGTACCGGCTTCGGCGCCGAGATCGCCGTACGCGCCGCGCAGGAGGGAGCCCGGGTGGCCGTCCACTACCGCAGCTCCGCCGCCGGGGCCGACCGGACGGTGGCCCGGATCAAGGACCTCGGCGGGGAAGCGTTCACCACCCAGGCCGACATCACCAGCCACGAGGACATCCGGCGGATGGCGGACGAGGTCTTCAGCCGCTTCGGCGGTCTCGACGTGCTCATCAACAACGTCGGTGACGTCGCACGCGAGCAGATGTCCTGGCGCGACGTGACGGAGGAGTCCATCGACCACGTCCTCGCCGTCGACATCAAGGGCACCATGCTCTGCGTCCACGAGTTCGGCGACCGGATGCTGGAACAGGGACACGGGTCGATCGTCAACATCGGCTCCACCGTCATCGTGCGGGGCAGCGCGCGGGCCCCGCAGTACGCCGCCGCCAAGTACGGCATCCTCGGCATCACCAAGTCGTACGCGCAGGCCTTCGCCCCGACGGTGCGGGTCAACACCTTCGCCCCCGGCTTCATCGAGACGGAGGCCACGCTGACCCGGAAGGACTGGCAGGGCGGTCGCCGGGAGCAGTTGATCTCCCAGACTCCGCTGCGGAACATCCCGGGCCCGGCCGCGCTGGCCGGAACCGCGCTCTTCCTGGCCACGGACGACGCGGCCCACATGACCGGCGTCTACCTGAACGCCGACGGCGGCTTCAACATGATCGGTGCCTGAGGAGCGTGCGATGAGCGATCAGACGAACGGACCCACACCCGCCACCGACGGCGTGCGCCTGCTGGACGGCCTGGTCTACGCGGAGACACTCGGGTTCCGGCCGCTGCGGCTCGACCTCTATCTGCCGCCGGCCACCGATGCCGGGCCCGTCCCGCTGGTGGTGTTCGTGCACGGCGGTGGCTGGGTGCGGGGTGACCGCAAGGTGCTCACTCCCACCTTCGTCGAGTGGCGGCCCAGCCCGTTCGAACTGCTCGCGGCCGAGGGCTTCGCCGTGGCCTCCGTCGACTACCGGCTCAGCGGAGAGGCACGCTTCCCTGCGCAGCTGGAGGACCTGTCGGCCGCCATGGAATGGCTCGCCGGACACGCCGAGCAGTACGGCTACGACGCGGACCGGACCGTCCTGTGGGGGGAGTCGGCGGGTGCCCATCTCGCCATGCTTCTCGTGCTGCGGGACGACTGCCGTGTGCGGGGCCTCGTGGACTGGTACGGCCCCACGGACCTGGGCTCCGTGGCCGGGGTCGCCGGCGCCGCGGCGGCACTGTCGTCCGACCCCGAGGACACGCGCGAGGCGCGGCTGCTGGGAGCCCCCGCGTCGTCCGTGCCCGCACTGGTCCGCGATGCCAGTCCGATCACCCACGTCCGTCCGGGGGCCCCGCCGTTTCTCGTCGTGCACGGGACCGCCGACACCTATGTGCCGTTCGAGCAGAGCGCGACCCTCGTCCAGGCCCTCACCGACGCGGGGGTGGACGTGCGTTTCCAAGTGGTGGAAGGGGCCGACCACCTCTGGATGGGACTGGACGATCCGCGACCCGTCTTCGATTCCGCGATCGACTTCGTGCGCGAGATCACCGGACCGCGATGACCTGTGGGCGACCGTCCTCGGCCGCCGCGTCCGCGACGCGCGGCCGAGGACTCGCCGCGACGTGCCGGCGGCCCGCGCGATGTCCACTCCGCCGGACCGTCGTCAACCCCGTCGCCCGCCGCACACCCTGCGGTAGGGCACGTCCTGCAGGTACGTCCGCCACTGCGCCCGCGTCAGGTCCTCGCCTCTCGTGCGCGCGCACACCGACGCGACCACGTGTGCCGGATCGAGGGTGTAGCGCTGAAGCGGGACGTGTGCGCTCGCGGCGTACAGTGTGCCGCTGTCGGCGCTGAACGCCACACTCTCGATCGCCTCGCCGGGCGTCGTCAGGAGCCCGCCGAGGGGCTGCTGCGTCGTGATGTCCCACAGCTGGAGGGATCCCTGGTCACCGCCGACCGCCAGGGTGCGCCCGTCGGGGCTGACCGCGAGGGTGCTCACGGCTTCCGCGCCGTCGTCGAGTAGATCCGTGGATGTCCGGTCGGCCGGAGTGGGGAAGACGTTCCACAGCGTCCCGGTCTGCTCCCGCAGGTTCCCGTCCCACAGGGCCACCCTGCCCGCCATGTCCCCCGCCGCCAGCAGTGAGCCGTCCTCGGCGAAGGCGACGGCCCCGATCTGCTCCCCCTGGACGAGGCCGCGTCCGCTGACCCGACCGGTGCGGACGTCGGCGAAGCGGCTGTCGCCGACCAGGAGCCGGCCGTCGGGGCGCAGCGCCAGGTGGCTGCCGACCGGGGAGCCGAGGACCCTCGCTCTGCGATGGTGCGCGACGTCCCACGTCTCGTTGCCCGGCTCACCGGAGTCGGTCACACGGGAGAGGTAGAGGGTTCGGGCGTCCCGGCCGACGGCGAGCGTGCTCACCGGCCCGGCCGACGGGCGGGCCGCCAGGTCCAGAGTCGTACGGCTCCGGCCCCTGGCCACGTCCCAGACCGTGAACCGCTGCGACGACATCCTCCCACCGGGAGCCGCGACGCCGTAGACGAGCGTTCTGCCGTCGGGGGCGAACGCCAGCAGGGGAGAAGTGTCCTCCGGCAGCACCGGCTGAGCGCGGTCGGAGGAGACGGGCGTCGGCGCGGCCGGCAGGGTCCGCAGCAGCCCGCCGTCGCGGGTGTCGCGCAGTTCGACGCGGTAGCGGTCACCGACACGGCGGGCGGTGGCGAGCGTACGGCCGTCCGGTGCGAGCTGTGCCGCGTCCACCGGGGCGTCCTGCCAGGCGGGTGTGACCGCGGTGGTCAGGTCCACCGTGTGCACGGTCCCGCCTTCGAGGTAGCGCAGCACGGGGCGCTTCGGGTCCCAGGCCGGACCGCCGTACACATGCTCGTTGTGGAGGGGATACCGGAACACCGGTGCGGCGACGCCCACCCGCCACACTCTGAGCTCCTCCGCGTCGGTGGTCGCGAGGAAGCGGCCGTTCGCGCTGAAGGCGGCGTACCGCACCCCGGGGTCATGGAGATCGGCCAGTTCGTTCCCCGACCGGACGTCCCAGACCCGTACGTCGTTCTCGGACACCGCGGCGAGACGACGCCCGCCGCCCAGCACCAGCATCGAGCGTTCCCCGTCGCAGATGTCGCCGTCCCGTGCCCAGGCGCCGGTCACCGTCCTGCCGGTGCCGAGGTCCCGTATCCGGGGCGCGCCCCCGAGCGGGCAGACCGCGACGAGCCTGCCGTCCGGGCTGGGCGCCACCAGCGCCTCGCTCTCCGCCCGCACGTCCAGGAGCCGTCTTCCGTCCGCGGCCGACCGCACCTGTATCCGGTAGCTGTCGTCGTCGCTGACGAGATAGTCATGGCCGGTGAAACCCACGAAGGACGACGCCGGCACACGGTCGGCGCGCCATTGCCCGGACCGTCCGGCGGCCGTGTCCCACAGCTGGACGCCCCCCTTCTCCGAGACCGCCAGCAGCCGCCCGTCCCCGCTCGCCCCCTCGACGACGACGCCGCGCGGCAGCCGCCCCGACGCGATGGCCCGGTGACCTGCCACGTCCCAGGTCCGCCACACCCGGCCGTCGACGCTGAGCAGCGTACGACCGGAGTCGACCAGGTAGCGCATGGTGTCACCGCCCGGCGCCGGGTCCACGAAGGTGTCCAGTTCAGGCTGGACGAGGGAACCCAGCAGCGCCCGCCGGGTCTCCGGCAGCTGGGCCACCTGCCAGGCGGCGACACCCAGCGACTGTGCCGTGTCCGGATCCGTGGTGCGCAGGGTGTTCGCGACGCCAGCGACCCGGCGTGCCGCGTCCTCGGTACGGCGGCGGTGGTTGTCCCGGCCCTGCTGGACAGCGACGAGACCACCGCTCAGCGCCATCACCAGCACGACCGCGAGCGTCACGGCCAGGGTCCGGGCGCGGCGGACGGAACGGGCGGCGTCCCGGTGTTCGGCGTCGCGGGCCCGGAACGCGGCGACGAGGAAGGCACGTTCCGTCGCGGTCAGGGCCGGGTGCCGCTGATGGTCCGGGAACAGCTCCTGCGCCCGGGCCAGCCGGGCGCCCCGGTACAGCGTGCCCGGATCGCGGTCGTGCTCCAGCCACGCCCGGGCCGCCTCGGTCAGGCTCCGGTGGTGGAGCAGCCGGGTGCGGTCCTCCTCTATCCAGTCGTGCAGCCGTGGCCAGGAGGTGATCAGGGCCTCGTGGGCGAGGCGGACCTCGTTCTCGTCGACGGTCAGCAGACGGGCGGCGGCCAGCCGCTCCACCACCGGCGGCACGTCCGGGTCCTCCCACTCGTCCAGTTCGGCCCGGGAGAGCGGGCGGCGGGTGTCGGGGGTGCCGTGTCCCGGTTCGACCATCCGCAGAAGCAGCCGGCGGGCGGCGGCGGCCTGCCGCGCGGACAGCCGGCCGTGGACCTCCTCGGCGCTCGCCGCGATCGCACCGCGCACCCCGCCGGCCGCCTCGTAGACGGACACCGTCAGCAGCCGTCCATGGCGCCGGCGCCAGGTCTCCAGCAGGGCGTGCGAGAGCATCGGCAGCGCGCCGGGCTGGTCCAGGACCTCGTCCACGACGCGCGCGGTCAGCTCCCGCTCGACCAGCAGCCCGACCGCCTGGGCCGGTCCGACCACCGCCTCGCGCAGTTCGTCCGCCGTCATGGGGCCGATCAGGAGACCCGAGCCGAGAAGGGCGTCGGCCAGCTCGCGGTGCTCACCGCAGCGGGCGTAGAAGTCCGACCGCACCGCGATCAGCACCCGCAGCCGGCTCGCCGGGTCCCGGGCCGCGACCAGCAGATCGATGAACCGGGTGCGCTCCTGCGGGTCCCGGCAGAGCGTGAAGACCTCCTCGAACTGGTCGACCACGACCCAGCTCTCCGGCTCGTCCGCCCCCGGGGCGAGCAGATGGCCGTAGGTGGTGGCGGGCCTGGGGCCCGGGACCAGGATGCGCAGGGCCGCAGGCCGGCCCGTCTCCGCGATCCGCTCCTGAAGGCGGGGAATCAGCCCGGCGCGCAGGAGGGAGGACTTGCCGCAGCCGGACGCGCCGAACACCACCGCGAAACGGTGCTCGCACACCAGGTCCTGTACCTCGTTCACCAACCGGTCCCGGCCGAAGAACAGCGCGCGGTCGGCCGGCTCGAACCGGGTCAGCCCCCGGTACGGCGACTCCGTCCGCGCCGTCCCCTCGTCGCGCACCGTCCGCGTCAGGGCCGCCCGCGCCTCCCGCCAGCGCGGTTCCCACGCGACCGGATCGCCGCCGCAGGCCCGCACATAGCCCTGGAGGACGGCCAGGGACGGCACGCGCTTTCCGCGGGCCGCCTCTGACAACGTTGCCGCGGAGAAGCCGGCGGCCTCCGTCATGGCCCGGTAGGACGGGCTTCCGGCGGATCTGCGCAGCTCCCGCAACTCGTGCGCGAGCCGTTGAACAGGACCCTGCTCCGGCCCCAGCGGCCTCTCGGGGCGTCCCATGTCCTGACCTCCGTACATCCAGTCAAAACGACATCAGGGTCATGACTCTATGTTTCGTCCGACGCCGGGTAAACGCCCCCAGGGGAATATCACAGTTGTCCGGAGGTGACGGGAGGATGACATCGGACAACCCCCCGGCCGCCGGCCGGTTGACCGGAGTGACGAAAGGGAGGTGTCAGCCAACTCTTCGGTTGCCATCGTCGTGTCAGAGCCGGATCCCCGGCACATCGAGCGACCTGGAAAGCAGGAGCACGTATGTCCCCCACCGTCACGACGCGGTCGGCCACCCAGCGCACCCGCCGGGCACGACGCGTCACCCTCCTCGGCGCCGCCCTCGCCGCGTCGAGCGCGCTTGTCGCGACCACCGCCACGGCCGCCTCCGCCGCCGACACCATGCCCACCGAGCAGGAACTGCTCTCCCAGTGCAAGACCACCGCCGACTCCTGCAAGTTCGAGGCGACGTCGCTGTCCCGTGGCTTCGTCGGCGCGAAGCACCAGGTCGGCAACACCGTGTACAACTGCGGCGGCACCGTGCACCGCACCTGGTCCTGGTCGGAGACCACGGGCCAGTCCACCAACGCGAACATCTCCGCGACCCTGGCCTCCGCCCTGTGGGAGCCCATCTCGGTCTCCGCCACCGCGACGTTCGGCAAGACCTTCGACAAGTCCCACACGACCACGGTCAGCGTGGACTACACCATGGAGCCCTACCACAAGGCGTGGATCAACCGGGGCACCGGCTACCAGATCATCCAGGGCGACTGGGAGCTGCACTTCGGCAAGCGCTACCACGGCCACTACTACTGGTACGACAAGAACTACGAGTCCAAGATCGAGGACCCTGAAGGCGGCTGGGAGTCGTACAACTACGTCACCATGACCGACGCCGAGATCAAGAGCCACTGCAACACCACGAACCCGACGGGCGTCAAGAAGAACAGCCTGACGCGCTACATCAAGGGCTCGACGGAGCTGAACGAGAAGAACGGCTGGAACTACGCCCGCGACCGGGGCCCCAGCTACTCCTCGTCCTCGTCCTGAGGCCGGCCCGGGTGGAAGGGCGGCGGCGTCCCCGGGGACGCCGCCGCCCTGCCCGGTACGGGAGCCGGATCGTCATGCGCGAGCCGGCTCCCCGGCGTGCGTCGCCCGGGGCCCTGGGCCGTGTCCGCGAAGTCCCGTCGTCGCGAGGCGGGCGGGACAGGCGGGACAGGCGGGACTTCGCGGACACGGCCCAGGTACGTGCGGTCTACGACGTGGCGCACGCCCGGTCCGACGCGCCGGCGCTTCGGCGACGCCACGGTGCCGTGCGTCGCGCACCTCGAACGGGCCCGGCGAGGAAGGCCCGCGGCACCACGGTGGTGATCCCGGCGGCCGTGAGGAGGGAGGCCGTCCGGACCGCGGGCCCGGCCCCGGCCCCCGCGCCGGGCGTTGACGCGGAGACTCCCGGAGCCCCGGTCCGGCAACGAACCTCGACACAAGGACGGCCCACGCCTGGACTACGCTGGAACATGTCAACCGTCGCTGACCGATGGAGGGGGCGATCACCGGTGCCCGCGGACCTGGCTTTCGACGCACTCGCCGATCCCGTACGCCGCCAGATCCTGGGCGTACTGGCCGAACGCGAGGAGTGCACCGTGGGCGAGCTCGCCGAGCAGATCAGTAGCATCGGCCGTACCGGCGTCTCCAGCCATCTGCGGATACTGAGGGCCGCCGGTCTGGTGACCGAGCGCAAGGCCGGCCGGTTCCGGCATTACTCGATCGATCCGGCAGGTCCCGCACGCGACGTCATCGCGACGCTGCAGGCGCTGTTCCAGGGGGCGCTCGCCGACGCGGGGCGCGCCGCCGCGACCGAGGCCGCGGTGGCCGACTCCGGTATCCAGGACAGCCGGTCCGCTTGATGAGGTGACGTGATGGCCGCACTCGTGCTGCCGGCCGAGGAGTGGACCGCCGCATCGCCGGTCACGACGTTCGGCCTGTTCGGGGCGGGTACGGGAGCGGGCTGGCTCTTCGACGCCGTGTGCGACCGCGTCGCGGTGGGCGCGGCGGTGCGGATGGCGGCTCCGCTCGGTGGTCAGGGCGCCGACACGGTGGAGATCATCGGTCGGATCGCCGTGGTGCGGCCGCCGTCACCGGTGCGTGAGCACGCCCGTGGCCGGGCCGGACCGGGCGGCCGTATCGAGATCGTGCACGACCAGCCGTGGCGGGGCCGTATCAAGCTGCGCTTCGACGCCGACCGGGGCGGGACGCGGGTCCGGCTGTTCGCCGAACTGGACGAGGTCGGACTGGAGTGGCTGATGCGGCGCCGGGGTCTGCCGACCGGCCGGGCCTCCTCGCCGAATCCACGGCTCGGCCTGCTGACCAGCAAATCGGGTCCGGCGAGCCTGTTCGGGGGCGCGACGGACCACATGGCGACGCTCGCCGTCGAGGAGATCAACGCGGAGGGCGGGGTGCGGGGCCGGCCGGTGGAGCTGCTGGTCGGGGACGACGCCACGGACCCCGCCGTCGGCGTGGCCGAGGCATGGCGGCTGGTCCGGGCCGGCTGCCGCACGATCCTGGTCGCCGGGACCTCCGCCACTTTCTTCGCGGTCTCGCGCACGCTCGCCGACACCGAGGTGCTCCTGGTGCAGCCCCAGATGAACGAGGGCGGTGGGGCCGGCCCGCTCCGTGTCCAGCTCGGTGAACGGCCGGCCGACCAGCTGGCCGCGGCGGCGGGACCGCTGATGCGGGCGGTCGGCGCAAAACGCTGGTTCCTGGCGGGCAACGACTACTGCTGGCCACGCAGCACGCACGAGGCCGCCCGCCGGATCCTGCCGAGGTCGGGCGCCCAGCTGGTGGGGGAGCGGTTCGCCGCGCTGGGTACGAGCGACTTCACGGAGCTCATCGAGTCGGTGACGGCCTCGGGGGCGGACATCGTGCTGTCCACGTTCGTGGGCGCGGACGCGGCGGCGTTCGAGCGGCAGTGCTTTGCCATGGGGCTGCGGGAGCGGTGCGTCACGCTCGCGCCGGCCATGGACGAATCCACGCTGGAGCATGTGGGAGCCGACGCCGCACCCGGTCTGTACGCCGTCTCCGGTTACGTCGAGCAGCTGGCCTCGTCCGACAACGCCGGACTTCTGTACCGCTACCGGGAGGCGTTCGGCCGCTGGGCGTCACCGCTGTCGACCCTGAGTGAATCGGTCTTCGAAGCGGTGCACATCTGGTGGTCCGCCGCACGCCGCGTCGGCGCGGACGAACCGAGGCTGATCGCCGCGGCCATGCGTGACGGCAGCTTCGAACTGCCGCGCGGCACCGTCACGTTGGACGACAGCGGCCGGGTCGCTCAGCACCTCTTCGTCTCCGAGGCCACGGGCGCCGGACTGCGACCGGCCTCGCTGTAGCCCGGCCGGGCGAGGGGGGAGAGGGCGGGTCGCCCGGGGAGCGTGGACGGCCGGTTAACCCGGACGTTACGTCAATAAGTATTGACTCATTGACGCGATGTTCTAGGTTGAGCCTGTTCCACCGGGTTTCTGTCCTGAAGGAGTCGTCCCATGTCATCGCTCCCCGCGCCCGACGCCGCTCGCCTGGCGGCCATCGACGAGCACTTCCACTTCGGTCTGTCCACTGAGGAACTTGAGGAGTTCGTGCCCGCCGTCGCGGGCACCCTCGCCGCCTCGGCGACCGTCGAGCGGCTCTACGAGAACGTGGCTCCCCCGGTCCCGGACCGTTCCTGGACATCGCCCACACCGGGCGAGAACCGGCTGGGCGCCTGGTATGTGAAGACCTCGGTCACCGAGTCCGCCGAGGGCCCGCTCGCCGGCCGTACGGTCGCGGTGAAGGACAACGTCGCGGTCGCGGGCGTACCGATGATGAACGGTTCGCGTACGGTCGAGGGCTTCGTCCCGCGCCGGGACGCCACCGCCGTACGCCGGCTGCTCGACGCCGGCGCGACGATCGCGGGCAAGTCCGTGTGCGAGGACCTGTGTTTCTCGGGCGCCAGTTTCACCTCGCAACCGGGCCCGGTGCGCAATCCCTGGGACGAGAGCCGGAACACGGGCGGCTCGTCCAGCGGCAGCGCCGCGCTCGTGGCGGCCGGTGAGGTCGACCTCGCCCTCGGCGGCGACCAGGGAGGCTCGATCCGCCTGCCCAGCGCCTTCTGCGGCATCGTGGGGCACAAGCCCACCCATGGCCTGGTGCCCTACACCGGCGCCTTCCCCATCGAGCGGACCATCGACCATGTCGGCCCGATGACCCGCACCGTGGCCGACGCGGCCGCGATGCTGGGCGTCCTGGCCGGCGTCGACGGCTTCGACCCCCGCCAGCCCGACGTGATCGAACCGGTGGACTACCTGGCGGCACTCGCCGAACCGGCCGTGGGCCTGCGCGTCGGAGTGCTCACGGAGGGCTTCGGGTCGCCGGTGTCGGATCCGGGCGTCGACGACGCCGTCCGCGCCGCCGTCGATGTCCTGGGCTCGGCCGGACTCGCCGTGGAGGAGGTGTCGATCCCCTGGCACCGGGACGCCCTGGCCGTGTGGAACGTGATCGCGACCGAGGGCGCCGCCCACCAGATGCTCGACGGCAACGCCTACGGCATGAACATCGAGGACTTCTACGACCCGGAGCTGATCGCCCACTACGCCCGTGGGCGGGTCGATCACGGCGCCGCGCTGTCCAGGACCGTCAAGCTCGTGGGACTGTCCGGCCGCTACACCTACGAGGCCGGGGGCGGGAAGTACTACGGCATGGCCCGCCGCCTCGTCCCGGAGGTCCGTGCGGCCTACGACGCGGCGCTGGCCCGCTACGACGTGCTCGTCATGCCCACGGTCCCCTACACGGCCAAGGAGATCCCGCCCGCCGACGTCTCCCTGGCCGACTACTTGTATACCGCGTTGTCGATGATCGGCAACACCGCGCCCTTCGACGTGACCGGCCATCCGTCGTGCAGTGTGCCGACCGGTCTCGTCGACGGTCTCCCGGCGGGCCTGATGATCACCGGCAGGCGCTTCGACGACGCCACGGTGCTGCGCGTCGCGCACACCTACGAGCAGGCGGTCGGCGGGTTCCCGTCCGCGAGCCGCGTCCGGGCCGGCCTGGTGTGAGGCCGCCCGCGGCCGGGACGTACCGCCCCCGGTACGTCCCGGCCGCGCGGGTGAGGTGCCGCCGTCCCTCCCGACTGAGGGTGATTCGCGAAAGTTTTTCGTAACCGAGGCATTTTCCGTGCTTGTCGCGCCGGTGAATTCCGTGTCAGTGTCCCGGCCAGCAGGCAGTCCGCAGTCAGCGGACATCCGAAAGGATTTCGGACCGTCTCCGATCTGGCCTGCCTCCCAGAAGCATGTGGAACGACGAAAGGCACAACCATGTGGAGAATCCCGGTCAGTGGAGAACTCGGGCGGGCGAGAACACGTCGAGCCGTCGCGTCCGCCGTCGCTCTCGTCGCGGTCATGGGCCTTGCCGCGTGCGGGACTTCGGGTCCGTCGACCACCTCGTCCGCGAAGGGCCTGACGATGTGGGCGCTGAACGACCAGGCGATTCTCAAGGAGTCCGTCGATGCCTACAACGAGGATCATCCGGACGAGAAGATCACCCTGCGGCTGTTCGCGAACGACGACTACAAGCAGAAGCTGCGGGTCGCGTTCGGCGCGAACCAGGCCCCGGACATCTTCTTCAGCTGGGGTGGCGGCGCGCTGAACGACTACGTGAAGGCGGGCAAGGTCGACGCGCTGACCCAGTCCGATGCGGAGATCGACCGGTTCACCCCGAGTGTGATGGGGAGCGCGACCTTTGACGGGAAGGTCTACGGCGTGCCCGCCAACGGCCTCGCCCCGGTCGTCCTCTACTACAACAAGAAGGTGCTGGCCGACGCGGGCGTCGAGCCGCCGAAGACGTACGGCGACCTGCTGACCGCGGTGAAGAAGCTGAAGGCGAGGGATGTCGTGCCGATGTCCCTCGCCGCGAACTCCAAGTGGCCGACGCTGATGTACCTGGAGTACCTGCTCGACCGTCAGGGCGGCTCCCGGGTGTTCACCAACATCGCCTCCGGCGACGCCTCGATGTGGAAGGACGACTCGGTCACCAAGGCCAACCAGTACCTCCAGGACCTGGCGAAGGCCGGTGCCTTCGGGGACAACGCCTCCTCGGTCACCTACGACCAGGGAGCGTCGACCGCCCTGCTCTACACGGGCAAGGCGGGGATGACGCTGATGGGTACCTGGGAGTACGCCAACATCGCCAAGGCCGCGCCCGGCTTCCTCAAGAACGGCGACCTCGGCTACACCGCCTTTCCGACGCTGCCCGACGGCGCCGGCAAGGCGAGCAACATCGTCGGGAACCCCTCGAACTTCCTGTCGCTGAACTCGTCGACGAAGAACAAGGACGCCGCCCTGACGTACTTCAAGGACTATGTGCTCAACGACTCCCAGGTCGACGCCTACCTCGCGGCGGGCAGCGTGCCGCCGGTCGAGGGTCTGGAGACGAAGCTGGCGGCGGTGAAGTCGTCGACCGACAAGGAATGGCTCACCTTCGTCTACAACCTGGTGCGGACCGCGCCGAGCTTCCAGCTCTCCTGGGACCAGGCCCTGCCGTCCGACCAGGCCGACCCGCTGCTGACCAACACCGACAAGTCGTTCCTGCGTCAGATCCCGCCCGCCGAGTTCGGTGTGAACATGAGCAAGGCGGCATCGTGACCGCCAGCGCTCCCGCGCGCCATGGAGGAGGCGCCACCGGCCTCCTGATGGCCGCCCCCGCCCTGCTCCTCTTCGGCTTGTTCGGCCTGGTTCCCCTCGTGGGCGTGGTGGTGCTCAGTCTCGCCGACTGGGACGGTCTCGGCTCCGTCGGCTGGGCGGGCCTCGCGAACTGGAGCGGTGTCCTGACCGACGGCGCGACCTGGCAGGCCCTCGGCCTCACCGTCAAGGTGATGCTGGTGAGCTGGCTGGTGCAGACCCCCGTCGCGCTGGCCCTCGGTGTCTTCCAGGCACCGAGGGGCAGGGCACGGGCGCTGTTCTCCGTGCTGTTCTTCCTGCCGCTGCTGCTGTCGGCGGTGGCGATCGGTCTGACCTGGCAGGCGCTGCTCGATCCGTCCTTCGGCATCGGCGCCACACCCGGCCTGCACTGGCTGGCCCAGCCGCTGCTGGGCTCCCCGGACCTGGCCCTCTACACGGTGATCTTCGTGATCGCCTGGCAGTTCGTGCCGTTCCACGCCCTGCTCTACCAGGCCGGGATCCGGCAGATCCCCACCAGCCTGTACGAGGCCGCCGCCCTCGACGGCGCCGGGCCCGTGACCCGCTTCCTGCACATCACCCTGCCGCAGCTGAAGTACACGATGGTCACCTCCAGCACTCTCATGCTGGTCGGCTCGCTCACCTACTTCGACCTGATCTTCGTCCTCTCGGGAGGGACCGGCGGCCCGGGTACGGCCACCCGTGTGCTGCCCCTCGCCATGTACATCACCGGATTCCAGGCCCATGACATGGGCCGGGCCAGCGCCGTCGCCACCCTCCTGGTGGTCCTCGGCCTCGCCCTGTCGCTCCTGATGACCCGACTGTCCGGCT
This sequence comes from Streptomyces phaeolivaceus, assembly GCF_009184865.1. NCBI lineage: Bacteria > Bacillati > Actinomycetota > Actinomycetes > Kitasatosporales > Streptomycetaceae > Streptomyces > Streptomyces phaeolivaceus. The sequence goes on from NZ_CP045096.1 coordinate 9,274,333, forward strand.
TCACCCGGATGGACAGCCAGCAGGAGGGCATGTGAGCACCACCGTCACCAAAGCCCGCCACGCTGCCCGAACGGGCGCTGGGCACGACCGAGGCGCCGACCGGTCGGCACCGCCCGCGCGGCCCGGTTCTCCTCGGCGCCGTACGGTCGTCGGCACGGTACGCCGAGCCCTCTCCGGCGGTGTCACGCTCCTGTGGGCGGCGATCGTCGTGGTCCCCGTGTACTGGCTGGTGGTGACCAGTCTGCGCACCCGCGCCGACTTCACCGCCGACAGCCCACTGGCCCTGCCCGGCCACCCGACGCTCGACAACTACCGGACCGTCCTGGCAGGCGACTTCACGACCTACCTGTTCAACAGCGTGATCGTGACCGTGGCGACCGTCGTGCTGACCGTCGCCGTCGCCCTCATGGCCGCCTTCGCCATCGTCCGGGGGGCCGGCGGCCGTCTGTCCCGGGTGTCCTTCCGGCTGTATCTGCTGGGCCTGGCGATCCCGCTCCAGGCCGTGATCATCCCGGTGTATCTGCTGATCATCAAGATGCGGCTGTACGACAGCCTCCTCGCGATCGTGCTTCCCTCGGCGGCGTTCGCGCTGCCGATCACCGTCATGATCCTGGTGAGCTTTCTGCGCGATGTGCCCCGCTCGCTGTTCGAGGCGATGATCGTCGACGGCGCCGGCGACTGGCGCATGCTCTTCTCGCTCGCCGCCCCGCTGGCCCGCCCGGCCCTGATGACGGTCGCCGTCTACGACGGGCTGCAGGTCTGGAACGGCTTCCTCTTCCCGCTCATCCTCACCCAGAGCGGCGACAAGGCCGTACTCCCACTCGCCCTGACCCTCTACAAGGGCCAGTTCGGCATCGACGTACCGGCCACCATGGCCGCGGTGGTGCTCTCCACCCTGCCGATGCTCGCGCTCTTCATCCTCGCCCGACGCCAGCTCGTCGCCGGGCTCACCGCCGGCTTCTCCAAGTAGCCCGCTCAACGGGGACTCGCCGCGTACACAGGCCGGGCAGCGCGCCCGGTCTGGTCGGCGTGCCCGCGCACCCCCCCCAGGAGTCGTGAATGACCACCACCATCCCGGACCACGGCGGCGCCCTCCCGCAGGACGACGGCCGACCCTGGACCGATCCCACCCTGTCGACGCGCGAGCGGGCCGAGGCCCTGCTCGCCCGGCTCACCCTTCCGGAGAAGGTCGCACAGCTCAGCAGCGCCTGGGAGGACGTCGAACCGGCCGGCCCCGAAGTGGCCCCCGGGACCAGCATCTTCGACCGCGTCGGCGACCTCACCGAGACGGCCCGCCACGGCCTGGGCCAGCTCACCCGCCCGTACGGCACCCTGCCCCGGCCAGCCCTGGAACACTCCCGGGCCCTGGCCGGGCGGCAGCGGCAGATCACGGCCCAGAGCCGGCTCGGCATCCCGGCCATGGCACACGACGAGTGCCTGACCGGCTTCACCGCCTACGGCGCGACCATCTACCCCACCTCGCTCGGCATGGCGGCCACCTTCGACCCGGAGCTGATCCGGCGGGTCGGCGCGGCCATCGGCGCCGACATGGCGGAGGCCGGCGTCCACCAGGGCCTCGCCCCGGTCGTCGACGTCATCCGCGACTACCGCTGGGGCCGCTGCGAGGAGACCTACGGCGAAGACCCGTACCTGGTCGGGGAGATGGGGGAGGCCTACGTCACCGGGCTGCAGAGCGCCGGTGTGTACGCCACCCTCAAGCACTTCGCCGGGTACTCCGCCTCGGTGGGCGGCCGCAATCACGCCCCCGTGCACGCCGGCCGCCGCGAACTCCTCGACGTCCTTCTACCGCCCTTCGAACGGCTCGTCGCGGCCGGTGTCGGCTCCGTGATGAACTCGTACGCCGAGATCGACGGCGAGGCCCCGGCCGCCAGCCGGTGGCTGCTGACCGAAGTCCTGCGCGAGTGGTGGGGTTTCGAGGGCACCGTCGTCTCCGACTACTGGTCGCTGCCCTTCCTGGTGAGCGCCCACCGGGTGGCCGCCGACCTCGTCGACGCCGGAGCACTCGCCCTGAGCGCGGGGATGGACGTCGAACTGCCCGACCAGCGCGGCTTCGGCGACGCCCTCGTGCACGCCGTGGAACAAGGCACGGTCGACGAGGGCCTGGTCGACCGGGCCGTACGCCGGGTGCTGCGGCAGAAGGCCGAGCTGGGGCTCCTGGATCCGGACTGGGACCCGCGGCCGGCCGCACTGCGCGCGGGCGAACTCGACCTGGACAAGCCGGAGAACCGCGAACTCGCCCACGCCGTGGCGCAGTCGAGCGCAGTCCTGCTCTCCAACGACGGCACCCTGCCCCTTCCGTCCGGCGGCCGGATCGCGCTGATCGGCCCCTGCGCGGACGACGTACGCACCATGTTCGGCTGCTACAGCTTCCCCAACCACGTCCTGGCCAAGCGCGACGACCTCGGCAACGGCGTCGAGGCGGCCTCCCTGCGCACCGCACTGGCCGAGGAACTCCCCTCCGTTCACTGGGAGTTCGCCCACGGCTGCCCGGTCCGGGACGAAGACCGCTCCGGGATCCCCGCTGCCGTCGAAGCCAGCGCAGCGGCCGACCTCACCGTCCTGGTCGTCGGCGACAAGGCGGGCATGTTCGGCATCGGCACCTCCGGCGAGGGCTGTGACGTGGAGGATCTGCGGCTGCCGGGTGTTCAGGAGGAGTTGGTGGAGGCCGTCCTGGCGACCGGGAAGCCCGTCGTGCTGATCGTCAACAGCGGTCGGCCCTACGCCGTGGGCCGGTTCGCGTCCGCCGCCGCGGCCATGGTCCAGGTCTTCCTGCCGGGGGAGGAAGGCGGCCGGGCGGTGGCCCGGCTCCTGTCCGGCCGCGCCAACTTCAGCGGCAAGCTGCCCGTGCAGATCCCCCTCTCCCCGGGCGGTCAGCCGTACACCTACCTTCACCCGCCCCTCGGCGACCGGCAGAGTTTCCTGTCCAACCTCGACCCGACACCCGCGTTCCCGTTCGGGCACGGGCTGTCGTACACCGACTTCGAGATCGACCTGCTCGCCGTCGACCGCGAACAGGTGCCGACGGACGGCGGGTTCACGGTCCGCGCGCGGGTACGGAACACGGGGGCGGTCGCGGGCGCCGAGACTGTCCAGCTGTACGCCATCGACCCGGTCGCCCAGGTAACTCGGCCGGTACGCTCCCTGCTGGGTTTCGCCAAGGTAGCCCTCGCCCCCGGCCGACAGGCGACGGTCCGCTTTCACGTCCACACCGACCGCCTGGCCTTCGCCGGCCTGGACGGCCGAAGGATCGTCGAGGCCGGGGAGATCCTGCTCCACGCCGGCTCTTCGAGCCTCGACACACCGGTGCGGGCAGTCGTCCGGCTCGTCGGTGCGGAGCGTGACGCGACGGTGCTTCGGCATCATGCCGTGCCCGTAACGGTCGAGCGGGAGTGAGCGAGCCCTTCCCGGAGCACGACGAAGCGGCGCCACCGGTCCGTCCGACCGGTGGCGCCGCTTCGTCGTGCTGTCGTGGGTCTAGCTTCGGGTCCAGGTCTGGTTGGTGCTGCCCAGGCCGGTCCACAGCTGGACCTTCGACCCGTTGGCCGTGCCCGCGCCGTTCACGTCGAGGACCAGGCCGTTGGAGCGGTTGACGATGGTGCCGTCGACCCGGAAGGCCCACTGCTGGCTGGTCTTCCCGTTGCAGGCCCACAGGATGACCTTGGTGCCCGTGGTGGTGCCGTCGGCGTTGGCGGCCAGGCACTTGCCGGATACTCGGAGCTCACCGGCCGTGGTCCGGGTGATGGTCTGGTTGGCGTTGCCCGAGCAGTCGTAGACCTGGACCTGGACGCCCGTCTGGCCGTTCGGGACGTCCAGGCAGCGGCCGGAGTTGGTGCCCTTCAGGGTGAAGGTCGAGGCCGTGGGGAGCGGGTCCGCGACCGGCAGCCACTCCTGCGAGCCGTCGGAGGCCGACGCGGCCAGGGTGACGGAGCCGCCCGCGGTGGCCCCGGTCATGTACAGGCTGGTGTTACGGGCCGAGCGGAGTCGGTAGTAGCCGTCGGTGGTGGAGACGAGGGTCCACTTCTTGTCGGTGGCATCGTCGTCGACCCACTGTGCCAGCTTCTGCCCGGCCGTCGCGCTGCCGGTCCAGATGGCTGCCGCACGGCCGCCGGCCTTGTTGAGCAGTGTCGTGTCGCTGCCCTTGGCGGTCATGTGCCAGCGCTGGGTGGCGGCGGCGGAGTCGGCGCTCAGTACGAGGTCGGGGGTGTCGCCGGTGAGGTTGGCGTCCTGCGTCTTGCCGGACGCGGTGGACAGGACCTGGCCGGTCAGCCGGTTGACGAGGCTGTAGTAGGTGCCGTCGGAGCGGCCGAGGTCGACTTCGGCGTACTTCACGGGGCCGACGCTGCCGCCGCTCCAGGAGGCCTGGAGGATCAGGACGCGTCCCGTGCCGTCGACGTACTGGAGGTTGCGGCTGTAACCGGAGGCGATGGTCGTCTGGTACTGCTTCCAGGTGCCGGTGCTCAGACCGGACTCGTTCACCCAGACGCTGCCGCTGCCGGACGCGTTGTAGGCGATCCGGCCGTCGGGCATGGGCAGGAGGACCGGGCTGCCCCCGGTGGACAGCTTGTTGCCGCCCGAGGGCACGGGCAGCGCGGTGATCGCGGCGTCCGTGGCCGAGAAGAACTTCAGCGGGTCGTCGGAGATCCGGTAGCGGACGTTGGTGCCGCCGCCCCAGTACTCGTACGTCAGCAGCCACTTGCCGTCGGTCGTGGGCGCGATGGTCGTCATGCCGGGCCGGCCGCCGCCGATCTCCGTCTTGCCGCCGCCCATGCTCACCGTGGAGCCGGGGACGTCGACGACCGGGCTGCTCCAGGCCGAGGCGCTGGTGCCGTCCCAGGTCCGGTGCAGGAGGACCTGGCCGCCGGAGTCGGTCGCCGTGTCGTTGTCCGGGTCGAGGGTCGGGGCGCCCGTGGTGGTGTCGTAGCCGGTGTAGTCCTTCTCGTCGGAGTAGTAGGCGATGAGCTTGCCGTTGTGGGCGAGGAGGTGCGGTTCCCAGATGGGGTCGACCTGGGCGTTGGTGTTGGCCGCCGAGACCCGGCCGACGGCTCCGGCGCTGCCGCCCTGCCAGCCGCCGGCCTCGATGATGTTCTTGAAGCTCCAGGTCGCGCCGTCGTCCGTGCTCGCGTAGAGGGCGAGCGCCACGTCCTTGCGGTCGCCGTCACCGGACGGCGTCCAGCTGGAGTTCGCGGCCTTCTGCTCCTGGTAGTAGGCGTCGTCGCCCGAGACGATGCTCGCCAGCAGCAGCGTGCCGGCACTCAGGGAGCCGACGGCCTGCGGGAGGACGTAGAGATACGGGTTGGTCCAGTTGCTGGTGTACTTCGCGTACGCGGAGTCGCCGGAGAGATACGCGGGGGCCTGGATGTCGGCCAGTTTCGCCCACGTCGTACCGTCGTCGTCGCTCTTGTGGAGAGGCATCGTCTGCCCCACCGGGGCGGTCTGGCTGTTCTCGAACGCCGCGACGATCCGCCCGCTCGGCAGCTGGGCCGACTTGGGGTAGAGGACGCAGGGGTTCTTGTTGCACGCGGCGGTGTTGTTCGCCGTATACAGGTTCGCGGGACTCGGCTGATACGCCGACGCGGTTGTCGCGGAGGCAATGGCGAATGCCGCACCTATCGCGAAGGCTGTCGCCGAGGCGAAAACCTTTCGTGACCAGGGTCTTGTCAACGAAGGTCCTTTCACGGGGAGCAGGCGTCCTCGTTCCACGAATGGGTTCGGGATACGGAGCAGGACGCCAGTATTCGCAAGGGACATCTCACTGTCACCGGCACGTTGCGAAATGGTTTCGCGGAAAATCGGTTCACGCGGTATTGACGCGGCGGTGAACGGACGTAGAGGTGCGCAGGACGAGCTCCGTGCTGAGTTCGATGCGCGTCGACGGGGGTGGCCGACCCTCGGCGAGTTCGATGAGCACCCGGGTCGCCTCCCGTCCCAGTTCCTCGAACGGCTGACGCACCGCGCTGAGCGGCGGGCAGGCCATGGCCGCCACCAGCGTGTCGTCGAACGACATCACCGACAGGTCCTCCGGCACGGCCAGCCCCTGCTGCCGGGCCGCCTCCAGTACGCCGAGCGCCTGCGCGTCGCTGGCCGCGAAGACGGCCGTGGGCGGGTCGTCGGCCCGCAGGATCTGCAGGCACGCGGCGAGCGCCTCGGTGTAGTCGAAGTCGGTGGAGCGCACGATGGCCGGGTCGTAGCCGATTCCGGCCTCGCCCAGCGCCGCCCGATAGCCGTGCAGGCGTGCCGCCCCGGCCAGGGAGTGCGAGCGGCCCGCGACCATCCCGATCCGCGTGTGCCCGAGGCCCAGCAGGTGCTGAACCGCCTCCCGGGCCCCGCTCCAGTTCGTCACGCCGATGCTGGGGATGTCCTCCGACGGCGCGCTGAGCGGGTCGATCAGCACCACGGGCAGCCGCTGCTCGACGATCCGCCTCTGGTCCTCCTCGGCCAGCATCGAGATCACGATCACGATCCCGGCCGCGCCCAGCGCCACACACTCCTCCAGCCACCCCGAGATCGACCGCCGGCCCGTCGTCCCGGTGACCACGTCGATGCCGAGCTCTCCGGCCGCGTCCACGATGCCCCGGGCGACCTCCAGCGTGTACGGGCCGGACAGGTCACGGAAGACGACGATGATCTGCCGAGGGGCCGCGGGATCCCGCTCCCACGGGCGGACGTACGCGTACCGTTCCAGCAGCTCCTCGACCCGTACCCGCGTCGCGGCGCCCACGTCACGGCGCCGGTGCACCACCTTGGAAACGGTGCTGAGGGAGACCCCCGCCTCGGCGGCGATGCTCGTCAGCAGACCATGCTGCGCTTCCTGTCGACCCTTCCCTCGACCCGCCACTCGATGTCCGTTCCGTGCGCCGAACACCGATGCGCCCGGACTGCACCGCTTGTCTGCTCGGAAATCTCGCCGCACGGTAACGGCGCGTGGTGCCGGGAGGCAAGCAGTGTCTGATCTGAAGCTGTTCCACGAAGACCGAGGCCGCGTCACTGACCGGACAGTGATCGTGACTGTGGGTCCGGATCGACCCGTCTCCGGCTCAGACCATGAACCTCCTCAGAACGCGGCCGGCGCCGGGACGCCCTCGCAGCACCTGCCCCGGGCTCCCGTCGGCCCTTGCGGGACAGGCGTTCGCGTATGCCGGCGAATGACAAGCGGTCAGCGCTGGGCGTCGCGGAAGTATCCCGGGGCTTGTCCGGTCGCGCGGGTGAAGAACTTGCTGAAGTTGGTGGGTTCGGTGAAGCCGAGTCGGCGGCTGATCGATGCGACGGGCAGATCGGTGTGTGCCAGCAGGCGTTTGGCCTCCAGAGTCACCCGCGCGTCGATGAGCTGCTTGGCGGTGTGGCCAGTGGCCCGTTGACAGGAACGGTTGAGCGTCTTGAGGGAGTAGCCGAGCCGGGTGGCGTAGTCGTGGGCCTGACGCAGGATGGCGAACGAACGTTCCAGTTCGTGCCGGAAGAGGCGGTACGGCTCTTCCACCGGTGTTCGGGTGCGACCGTCGGCGGCCGGGAGCGTGGCGATACGCAGCAGGAGCGCGGCGAGCAGGTGCCGCAGCAGTTCCTTGGAGATCTCCGGGTCCCGCCCCGGCAGCGCGGCGTACTCGACGGCGAGGTCCGCGACGGCCCGGACGAGACGCCCGCCATCCTCGGGGGAGAGCTGCCAGAGGGCGGGGCCGGTCGGATCGTCCGTCACCCGGATGGTCGTGGGCAGCCTGGGCGGGAAGTCCGGGGTGAACAGCATCACTGTGGCGTCCAGGTCCGCAGGTTCGCCGCTCGGTGTCGTCGGCAGATGCTGCACCTGTCCGGGCCGGATGTGCAGCAGGGTGCCCCGCCGCAGCGGGATGTCGAGAAAGTCCACCATCCCGGTTCCCTCGCCGCCGTGGACCAAGGTGAGTTGGTGGAAGTCGAGCCGGTGCACGCGCCTGAATTCCTCGACCGGGAGGCGGCGTGCGAGATCCGCGAAGGGGAGGACCTCAAGTCGCAGATCCGGCTGGGTCGGGTTGCGATAGTATCGCTCGATCACTGGGACCTGTCCCATTTCGACCATGGTCATGCCTGACTCTACCGTGCGCTTCGCTGTCAAAGCGGTGATAGTTGAGGCGAGCCGGTGAGCAAGGTGTCACTGGAAAACGCAGATCGGAGAGGTGCCGTGGGTAACAAGGAGATCGTCCTCAAGGCGGCGGGCGAGCTGTTCGGGGACAAGGACTCGAGCGCGGTGGACCGTTGGGTGGCCACCGACTACCGTCAGCACAGCAGCCTCGCGGCGGACGGTCCGGAAGCCCTGCGGCAGCTGGTGGCCGGGCTCCCGGAGGGCTTCAGCTACGAGGGCGCCCGGGTGATCGCGGACGGTGACCTGGTCGCGCTGCACGGTGTCTACCACGGCTTCGGCCCCGAGCCGCTGGTCGCTTTCGACCTCTTCCGCGTGGACGCCGACGGCAAGCTTGCCGAGCACTGGGACGCGCTGACGCCGGTGGTCAAGGACACCGCCTCCGGCCGCACCCAGACCGACGGCCAGAACGCCCCCGCCGACCTGGACCGGACCGACGAGAACCGTAAGCTGGTCACCGAGTTCGCGGAGAAGGTCCTGAAGGGCGCCGACTACTCGGTGCTCACCGACTACATCTCCACGGAGACCTATCTCCAGCACAACCCGGAGGCCGCCGACGGCCTCGACGGCTTCGGCGCCGCCGCCGCCAAGTGGGGCGAGCAGGGCAAGAACCTGGTCTACCGGACCGTCCACAAGGTCGTCGCCGAGGGCGACCTCGTCCTGCTCCAGTCCGAGGGCGAGTTCGGCGTACCGGTCGCCTACTGGGACCTGTTCCGGGTGGCCGACGGCAAGATCGTCGAGCACTGGGACGTCATCGCCCAGATCCCGGACGAGCTCCCGCACACCAACGGCCTGTTCTGAGGGCGGGACAAACACGATGAGCGACCTGACCTACGCGGGGAAGACCTTCCGCTTCAGCGTCGACAACGGCGTCGTCTTCCACAACACCTACGCGTCCGACGGCACCACACTGCACTACGAGACCGTCGCCGGACCCACGAAGGGCGCGGTCGAGGACGTCGAGCTGCACGCCGCCGAGGTCAGCCCCGGCGTCTTCATCCTCGGCTGGCTGGAGAAGTCGGGCATGACCATCACCCATGCGATGAACCTCAACACCGGGGCGGTCCACGCCTTCTGGACCTACGAGACTCCCGACGGCCGGGTGGCGGAACTGCACACGGGCACGCTCGAGGAGATCTGAGGACGGCTTCCGAGGACGGCGTCCGAGAACGGCTGCCGAACGGGGCCGGGCAGCAGCCCGGCCCCGTTCGGCCGTGTCGGTCAGGTCACCCCGTCCGCTCGGCCAGCGCTCTGCGTTCCTCCCGCTTGCGCCGCTGTGCCTGGGGGTCCGCTTCCGGCACCGAGGCCAGCAGCCGCCGGGTGTACGGGTGCGCCGGGGCGTCGTACACCTGCCGCGCGTCCCCCTCCTCGACCAGCTCCCCCCGGTAGAGCACCGCGACCCGATCGCTGATGTGACGGATCACGGCGAGGTCGTGCCCGATGAACAGATAGGCCGTGCCGGTCTCGGCCTTCAGCCGTTGCAGCAGGTTGATGATCTCCGCCTGGGTCGAGACGTCCAGCGCGGACAACGGCTCGTCGCAGATCAGCAGCTTGGGCCGGGCCGCGAGGGCGCGGGCGATGACCAGACGCTGACGCTGACCGCCGGAGAACTCGCTCGGGTAGCGGCCCAGGGCCGAGGTGGGGATGCGCACGGAGTCCAGCAGTTCGGCGGCGCGTGCCGCGGCGGCCGTGCGGTCCAGCCCCTCCCGTCGGCGCAGCACCTCCAGGAGGGCGGCACCGATGGTCATGGTCGGGTTGAGCGCCGAGTACGGGTTCTGGAACACCATCTGCACATCACGGCGTACCCGTTGCCGGTCCGCCTTCCGCCTGGCGTCGATCACCTCGCCACCGAGCGAGACGGTGCCCGTGTGCGGGGTCACCAGGCCGAGCACACTGCGGGCCAGAGTCGTCTTGCCGGAGCCCGACTCGCCGACCAGGCCGACCGTTTCGCCGGCGGCCACCGACAGCGACACGGACTTCAGCGCCTCCGACCACTGGCTTTGGCGTCGCAGCAGGCCCGGCCCGGAGCCGAACCGCACGGTCAGATCACGGATGTCGAGCAGCGCGGTCATGCCTGTACCTTCTTCTCCACGGCGGGGGCGGGCGTCCGGTGCGGGCCGGAATCGGCGAGCACACACCGCACGGCACCGCCGGACGTGATGCGCAGGGGCTGCGGGGCCGCGCAGTCGTCCCGGGCGTGCGCGCAGCGGTCGGCGAACCGGCATCCGGCGGGCCGCCGCCCCGGGTCGGGCACGACGCCCGGAATCGTCGGCAGCGCGTCCCCGCCCTGGTGACGTGAGGGGATGCAGTTCAGGAGCGCCTTCGTGTACGGATGCGTCGGCCTGGTGAACAGTTCGTCGACCGGGGCCTGTTCGACGATCTGGCCCGCGTACATGACGGCGGCCTCGTCCGCGATGTCGGCCACCACCCCCATGTCGTGGGTGATGAACAGCACGCTCGCGCCGAGGTCGGCCTGGAGTTCCCGGAACAGGTCGAGGATCTCCGCCTCCACGGTGACGTCGAGGGCGGTCGTCGGCTCGTCGGCGATGATCAGCTTGGGCCGGCAGGCCGTGGCGAGGGCGATCATCACCCGCTGGGCCATGCCGCCCGACAGCTCATGCGGATAGGCCTTGAGACGCTCGGCGGCGTTGGGGATGTGCACGCGCTCCAGGAGTTCGAGCGCGCGGGCCCCGGCTGCGGCGCGGTTCAGACCGGTGTGGCGGCGGATCGTCTCGACGAGCTGGTTGCCGATGGTGAACGAGGGGTTGAGGCTCGCCAGCGGGTCCTGGAACACCATGGACATCGCGCTGCCGCGCAGTTGGTCGAGTTCGCTCCGGCCGGCGCCGATCAGCTCCTGGCCGTCCAGCCGGGCCGAGCCGGCGAGGACGCCGAGCGGCGGACGAAGCAGTCCCATGACGGCGAGCGCGGTCACCGACTTGCCGGAGCCCGACTCCCCGACCAGGGCGAGGGTCTTGCCCCGGGGGACGCGCAGCGACACGTCCTCCAGGATCAGGCGGGTCTCGCCGTCACTGTCGTAGCCGACGGACAGTCCGGACACCTCCAGCACGCCCGGCTCACCCGTGGGCACCGCGGCCGTGGGCGGCGCGGGCCGCCGGAGCTTCCCGGCGCCGCGAGGGCGGGACGTCACCGCTCCCCGTCGAACGCCCGCGCCGATGCTGTCGCGGATGCCGTCTCCCATGAGGTTGGCGGCGAGCACGGTCAGCGCGATCGCGAGGCCCGGCGGCAGGATCAGCACCGGGTTCTGCGACATGTACGACGCGCCTTCGGCGAGCATCGCGCCCCAGCCGGGATACGGCGGCTGCACACCGAGCCCGAGGAACGACAGCCCGGACTGGGCGAGCAGGGCGAATCCGAAGGTCAGGAACGCCTGGACGAGCAGCGGCGGGGCGATGTTGGGCAGGATGTGCCGGGCCAGCAGACGGCGGGCCGGGTAGCCCAGCAGCTGGGCCGCAGCCACGTAGTTCTCCCCGCGCACGGCGAGGGTCTCGGCGCGGGCGAGCCGGACGAAGTTGGGACTGTATACGACGCCGAGCGCGACCATGGCGTTGACCATGTTGTTGCCGAAGACGGCGATCAGGGCGATGGCCAGCATCACACCGGGGAAGGTGAGGATGACATCGGTGCAGACCATCCCGATCCGGTCGATCCTGCCGCCGACGTATCCCATGACCAGACCGCAGGGCACGCCGATGGCGACGGCGACGCCGAGGGCCAGCAGTGCCGCGGGCAGGGAGACCCGGGCCGCGTACAGCAGCCGGCTCATGACGTCCCGGCCGAGCGCGTCCGTGCCCAGCCAGTGGGAACCGCTGGGGCCCTGGAGCAGCGCGTCCAGGTTCTGGGCGAGCGGGTCGTAGGGGGCGATCAACGGGGCCAGTACGGCCGCCAGCGCGACGAGGAGGAGGACGACGGCCGCGGCCACCGCCACACGCTGCCTGCGGAACTTGGCGAAGAATGACATGTCAGGCCGTCCTGGTCCTCGGGTTGAGCCAGCCGTACGAGAGATCGACCAGCAGGTTGACGAGCACGACGACGGCCGCGACGCAGGTGATGACCCCCTGGATCACGGGCAGGTCCCTGCTCTGCACGGCGGTGATCAGGAGCTGTCCGATCCCTGGCATCGCGAAGACCAGTTCGATGAAGACCGTGCCGCCGACCAGCACCGAGGCGATCAGCCCGAGGCTGGTCACGATGGGGATCGCGGCGTTCTTGAGCGCGTGCTTGCCGATGAGGCGGGGCAGCCGGATGCCACGTCCCTGGGCCGCGGTGATGTAGTCGCGCTGGAGGATGTCGACCATGGTGCTGCGGGTCTGCCGCGCGATGATCGCGGTGGGCCCGAGCGCCAGCGCGGTCACCGGCATGACGAGGCCTCTGGCCCACTCGGCGGGGTCCTGCCCCAGGGCGACGTACCCGGTCGCGGGCAGCCACTCCAGCTTGAGCGAGAAGAGCAGCACCATGACGAGGGCCAGCCAGAAGTGCGGGACGGCGACCGCGAAGGCCGTGCCGGCCGAGACGATCCGGTCCGCGCGGCCCCCGGCACGCAGCGCCGCCGCGGTGCCGAGCGCCACTCCGAGGACCAGGGCCACGACGAGACTCGTGACGGACAGCCACACGGTGACGGACAGCCGGTCGGAGATGGCCTCGGTCACCGGGACGGAAGTGACCAGCGAGCGGCCGAGGTCGCCCTGGAGCGCCGCGCCGAGCCAGTCGAGGTACTGCGAGTAGACGGGGCGGTCGATGCCCAGTTCGGCACGGACCCGGGCGATGCTCTCGGGTGTGGCCTGGTCGCCGAGAATGGCCGACGCGGCATCACCGGGCATCAGCCGGACCAGCAGTACCACCAGGACGGACACCGACAACAGGACGATCACGGCCGATCCCAGCCGCGTCACTATGAATCTGAACATGTCCCCTCCGCGACGACGGAGCGCGGGCCGGGCCGGAGAGCCGGCCCGGCCGCGCACCGTCAGCCGATCACCTTCCAGCCGTAGACGAAGGGCACCGAGTTGCCCGTGTACATCTCCACTCCGGAGACCTTCTTGTCGTTCACCGCGTAGAGCGAGTCCTGGACATGCGTCACCAGGAACCACGCCTGGTCGGTGATCTCGTCGGAGATCTTCTGGTACGCGCCGTCGCGGGCCGCGTCGTCCGTGGCGGCCTCGGCGGCCTCGAAGTTCTTCCGGATCGCCGGGGAGTCCGCCTTGAACGGGTTGTACGCGGAGTCCTTGAGCGCGAACAGCTTGACTGCCTGGTAGACGTCGTCGACACCGTAGACGAACATCGGCGCCGGGTTGTCGGTGGTGCCCCACGACTGGGTCAGGCCCGACTGGACGAGCTTGATGTCGAGCTTGATGCCGACCTTCCGCAGCTGGCCGTCGAGCGCCTCCAGGTAGCTGGAGAACCGGCTCTCGCTGAACACCGGCAGGGTGAAGCCCTTGGCGTAACCGGCCTTGGCGAGCAGGTCCTTGGCCTTGGCGAGGTCGTACGGGTACTGCTTCCCGGCCGTGTCGCTGGCGCCGGCCGACGACGGCGGGAAGATCTGGTTCCACGAGGTGCCGTAGCCGAAGGTCACCGCCTTGACCAGGGCGTCCCGGTCGACCGCGTAGTTCATCGCCTGCCGCACCCGGACGTCGCCCAGCTGGGGTGCCTTGGTACCGGCCCGGTCCAGCAGGCCGAGGCCGAGGAAGTTGAGCGGCTTGGAAAGCAGTTGGAGACCGGCCGACTTCACGGTCTGCGCCTGCTGCGGGAAGACCACCGTCATGTCGATCTGCCCGGACCGCAGGGCGTTGAGCCGTGCGTCGTTGTCGGGCATGACGGAGAGTTCCAGGCTGTCGGCGCCGACGGCCTTGGCGTTCCAGTAGTCCTTGCGCGCCTTGTACACGTACCGCTGCCCGGGCACGCTGCTGGAGGAGAGGGTGTACGGTCCGCTGCCGGCCGGAGTGCGGTTCAGCGCGTCGCCGGTGAGGCTCTTCGGGGAGACCAGCATGCCGAGCGGGCCCGCCAGCACGAAGTCGAGATCCGGAACGGCGCCCGACAGCTTCAGGTCGACGGTGTTCGCGTCCGGTGCGGTGACCGAGCTGACCGAGGCGAGCGACGAGGCGAAGGGACCGCCGTCGGCCTTGGCGTGTTCGAGGTTCTTCTTCACCGCAGCGGCGTCGAGCTTCGTCCCGTCGGAGAACGTGACGTCGCTGCGCAGCTTCAGCTCGAAGGTGCGCCGGTCGGTCGAGGTGTACTTCCACGAAGTGGCCACCGCGGGTTCGAGCTTGGCGTCCGAGGTGCGCCGAATCAGGGTGTCGTAGACCGGTGTGAGGTACTGCATGAACGGTCCGGTCAGTGACTTGTGCGGATCGAAGGTGGTGACATCGATCGGCATGCCGACGGCGATCTTGCCGCCGGACGCGCTGTCGTTCGACGTGTCGCCCCCGCCGCCGCACGCGGTCAGCAGCAGTGCCGCCGTGACACCCAGACCCGCCACTCTACGAATGGTTCTCATCTTTCAACTCCTCTTGAAGAGCCATACGGGCTCGTCGGCCCACGACGGGCCGGGGTGGTACGGATCCAGGTCGCGTACCTATGTCTTGCGCCGCCTATGGGCGGACGCCGTCGGACGGCGAGAACCGCGTGCGGATCTCGCCGATCCCTTCGATACGGCTGACCAGCTCGTCACCGGGCGTGAGGTAACGAGGCGGAGTCATCCGGTTTCCGACGCCCGCCGGGGTACCGGTGAAGATCAGGTCACCGGGAAGGAGCGGGCAGACGGCGGAGATCCGCGCGATGAGCACCGGCACCGAGAAGATCATTTCCTTGGTGCGGGATCGCTGTACGACGGTTCCCGACACCGTGCCGGAGATCTCCAGGTCGCCGGGGTCGGTGAACTCGTCGAGGGTCACCAGGGCCGGGCCGGTCGGCCCGAAGCCGGGGAACGACTTGCCGAGACTGAACTGCGGTGGTGTGCCCCGCGTCTGTACGGCCCGCTCGGACAGGTCCTGTCCGACGGTGAGGCCGGCCACGTGCGTCCAGGCATCCTCCTGGGGGATCCGGTGTCCGCCCTCGCCGATCACCGCGACGAGTTCGACTTCCCAGTCGACCTTCTCGCCGGGCAGTTCGACGATCGCGTCGGGTCCGGTGACGCACGTCGGGAACTTGGTGAAGACCAGCGGGTCCTCAGGGGGCTGGTATCCGGCCTCCGCCGCGTGCGGCGGATAGTTGAGCGCGACCGCGAAGACCTGCCGCGGCCGGGGCACCGGCGGGCCGAGGCGGTCGGCCGCGACCTGTTCTCCGGCGCCGGGCCCGGGGACGTACGTCCCCGCCCAGGCGGTGAACTCCGCCCAGCGCTCGAAGGCCGCCATCGGGTCGCTGTCGAACCGTCCCCCGCTCGCTCCGGCCACGTCGACCGCGCGGCCGTCGTGCTGCAGGGCGAGCCTGCCGTCCACCGTGACCAGCCTCATGGGCGTATTTCCACAGCGATCCGGCCGCCGGTCACCAGGTGACCCTGGGCGGAGCGGGCTGCCCGTAGGCGTCCTTCCAGGACACGATCGGGGAGCGCAGCGTGCCCACCCCCTCGATCTCCGCCTCGACCACGTCGCCGGGCCGGAGGTAGTAGTCCTCCGCGTCGGGGCGGAAACCCGCGACCCCCGACACGGTGCCGGTGGTGATCAGGTCGCCGGCGCTGTAGCCCTGCGGCGAGTGGTAGGCGACCAGCTCGGGGATGCTCACGATCATGCGGCTGGTGTTGGAGCTCTGCCGCACGTCCCCGTTGACCCGCAGTTCCATCTTCAGGTTGTGGGGGTCTGGGATCTCATCGGCGGTCACGATGTACGGGCCGAGCGGGCAGAAGGTGTCGATGGCCTTGCAGAACGAGAAGACGCCCGAGGCCATCTCCTTGCGCTGGATGTCGCGGGCGGTGATGTCGTTGAAGACGACATACCCCGCGATGTGGTCGACCGCTTCCTCGGCGGTGAAGAACTTGCCCGGCTTGCCGATCACGACGGCGAGTTCGAGCTCGTAGTCCAGTTCGGACGTCAGATGCTCCGGGTACACCACGGCCTCGTCCGGGCCCACGATCGCGTCGACGTTCTGGAAGAAGACGATCCCCTTGTGAATCGGGTGCGACCAGCCCACCTGCTTCGATTCGTCCTCGTGCTCACGGAAGTTGCCCGAGGTGTGGAAGAACTTCTTCGGCACGATCGGCGCCCGCAGCCGTACGTCGGTACTCGCGAAGGTCCGACCGGTGGGCTCCGCGCCGCCGCGCTCGAAGTACTCGCGGGTGGTGGGTACATCGAGTTCGACGACGGTCTCCCCGTCGAGGCTGCCGACGAGCCCGGTCTCCGTACCGGCGTCGAAGGTGATCAGTTTCACCGCGTTCTCCTCTTGCTTGCTATCTGGTGAAAAAACCGACTCGGTGGGGCGAACCGGAACGGGGGCGGGCCCGCGCGTACCTCGGGAGCGGAGACGCGGCCGAGCGGCGTCGTCGGGCGGTCGTCGGGACTGCCCTTCTCGGACTTCTCCGCCATGGTCCGACTCAGACGAGCGTGCGACCGCCGTCCACGTAGAGCACCTGGCCCGTGACGAAGGAGGCCAGCGGTGAGGCCAGGAAAAGTGTGGGGCCGACGACTTCGGACGGGGTGCCCAGCCGGCCCGCGGGTACGAGAGAGGTCAGGTCCTCCCGCACCCCGGGCCGGCTGAGGTATTCGGCGGTCAGTGACGTCTCGATGTAGCCGGGGGCGACGGCGTTGACTCCCACGCCGTGCGCGGCCCATTCGTGCGCCATGACTCGCATGAGCTGGTTGATGCCGCCCTTGGAGGCCGCGTACGGACCGTGCTTGGCATGGGCGAGCAGACCGGACACGGAGGAGACGAAGACGAGCCGACCGTGGCGCTGCTCGCTCATCACCCTGCCCACCGCCTGTCCGAGCCAGTAGGCGCTCGACAGGTTCACGGTCAGGACCTCGTCCCACTCCTCGTCGGAGAAGTCCAGGATGGGCCGGCGGTTGTTGATGCCGACCGCGTGCACGAAGGCGTCGAGGCCGCCGAGGACGCCGACCGCCTTGCCGACCGCCGCCCGGCAGTCGGCCGCCCGGCTCAGGTCCGCGGTGATCACCCCGCCGCCCGCCTCGGTGAGACCGAGTTCGGCGTCGAGGTCGCGCAGCCGCTGCTCGCTGAGATCCGCGGCGACCACGCGAGCCCCGGCCTCGGCCAGCCCCGCCACGCAGGCGGAGCCGAGGCCGCCCGCACCGACGACCAGTACCCTGCTGCCTTCCAGCCCAAGCGACCGATTCATTCGAGCCATAACTTTCACTAGGTGAAATCAACTTTTGAACTCGCCGGGAACGTAACCTGGGGGTGCTGCTGCTCGCAATAGCTGCGACATCATTCGTTTCGCCAGGCTTGTGTGGAGCCCGGGCGGACGTTAGCTTTCGGAGGGTAAAAGCACACTCCGCAAAGTGAGAACGGGGCGACAGTGGCCGACCGTGCGAAATACCGCATCGAAGCGCTCGCCAAGGGGCTGCGGGTGCTCTCGATGTTCTCGGATCGCAGACCCGCGCTGCGTGTCAGCGACCTCGTGGAGCTGACGGGCATGCCCATGGCTTCCCTGTTCCGGATCGTCGCGACGCTGGAGTCCGAGGGATACCTGGAGCAGTTGCCGGACGGCCGGTACCGTCCGAACGCGCGGGTGCTCACGCTGGGCTTCGCGGCCCTCCAGGGGCTCGACCTCGTGCAGACCGCGACGGGGCCGCTGCGTGCCCTGGCCGAAGGTACCCGCGAAACGGTCAATCTGGGGGTGCTGTCGGGCGACCACGTGCTGTACCTGGTCCGGCTGCGGAACGCGGAACTGGTGACGGCGAACATCCAGGTCGGCTCGATGCTGCCCGCGGTGTACGCCTCCATGGGCAAGGTGCTGCTCGCCTACCTCGAGGCCGAACAGCTGGACGCGCTCCTGCGGCCGGAGTCCTTCGCCGACGGTGCGGGGCCGCACGCGGTCCGTTCCCGCACCTCTCTCGACGAGCAGCTCGCTCTGGTCCGCCGACGAGGCTATGCCCTTCAGGACCAGGAGGTGGCCCACGGCCTGCGGTCGATCGCCGCGCCGGTGCGGGACGAGGGCGGCAGGGTGATCGCGTCCGTCAACGTGGCGGTCCAGGCGGTCGGCTACGACGTGGAGCGCCTGCTCACCGAATTCAAAGAGCCCCTGCTGGACACGTGCCGGGAGATATCGCTGCGCCTCGGACACCGTGTGGGGGCGGTTCTGTGAGCCGGATCGAGGTCGTCCTCGGGACTCCCGAGGAAGGCGCGGTGGCGCGTGGCGTCCGCGCGGTCGTACGAAGCGCGGACGACCCGGCGCCCGTGTAGGCGCCGGGTCGTCTCGTCTCAGGTCAGGCGAGGCCGATCTGCTGGAGGAAGGTCTGGTTGTCCCAGAAGAGGAACTCCTCCTCCATCACGCCGTGCTTGTTCCAGAGGCCGACCGTCGCCATGTTGATGGAGAACTCCTTGCCGGTCGGCTGGATCGAGCCGCCGTTTCCGTCGGGCATGGGGCGGGAGAAGGTGCCCTTCATGACGCCCGTGACCGAGGTCAGGTTGTCCTTGGCGATCCGGATCGGGTGCTCGGTGATGCGGGTGTCCGGGGCCCAGACGAACTGGCTCCTGAGGTCGGCGATGTGCTGCTCGATGCCGTCGGTGTAGTGGCCGTCGGGCCAGTGGACGCGGATGTTCCGGGCGTGGCTCTCGCCGAGCCGGTTCCACTGCTGGCCGGAGTAGACGTCGAAGTCCAGCTCGTCGAAGACCTGGAGGTTTCTGCGCTCCGTGTGTGTGAGATGGGCGGGCCACAGTGATTCGGCCTGCGGGGTGGAGGCCGGGTCACCGAGGAGCTCCGGGCGGCGTGTCGCGGCCGTCGCCAGGTCGGTACCGCCGGCCACGGCGGTGATGGCGAGTGCGCCCAGCGAGGCGGCGCCTCCGCCGCGGAGGACGTTTCGGCGATTGATCATGAAGGCTCCGTGCTTCCGATGGTGATTCAAAGTTTAAGCAAATCGGTCGAAGTTTCCCTTGAATCTTCAACTGATCGGAGCTTACTTCAATCTGATTGATCTTTCAACTATTTGGTGCCCTCGGCCGGGCGACGTGGTTCCCGGGGTCGGCCGGGGGTTGTGCCGTGTGCCTCCTGCCAGGAGATGACAGGGCTGCGCAGCACGCCGACGCCTTCGATCTCGGCCTCGATCTGGTCACCCGGTTTGAGGTAGGGGCCGGCGGAGACGGGATTGCCGCCGGCCGTGCCGGAGGCCGGGCCGGTCGTGATCAGGTCGCCCGCGCTGTATCCCTGGGGGGAGTGGTAGGCCACCAGCTCCGGGATGCTCACGATCATCCGGCTGGTGTGCGAGCCCTGCCGTGTCTCGCCGTTGACGCGGAGCTCCATGCGCAGGTTGTGCGGGTCGGGAATCTCGTCGGCGGTGACGATCCAGGGTCCGAGCGGGGCGAAGGTGTCGATCGCCTTGCAGAAGGAGGAGGCGCCGGAGGGCACCTCCCGTCGCTGAATGTCGCGCGCGGTGACGCCGTTGAAGACGGCGTAGCCCATGATGTGACTGAGTGCCTGCTCCGGTGTGAAGAACTTCCCCGGTCTGCCGATCACGATGGCGAGTTCGGGCTCGCAGTCCAGCTCACTGGTCAGATGCTCGGGGTGGACCACCGCCTCGTCGGGGCCGACGATCGCGTCGACGTTCTGGAAGAAGACGATGCCCTTGTGCATCGGGTGCGACCAGCCCACCTGCCTGGGTTCGCCCTCGTTCTCGCGGAAGTTTCCCGAGGTGTGGAAGAACTTCTTGGGTGCGATCGGCGCGCGCAGACGCACCTGCGCCAGCGGGAAGGTGCGGCCGGTCTCGGGGACCTGCCCCTCCCGTCCGAAGAACTCCCGGGTGTTCGGGACATCCAGTTCGACGACCGTTTCGCCGTCGATGTATCCGACCTGTCCCGCGTCGAACGTCACGAGCTTCATCAGGCACCCACCATGTCGTATCCGCCGTCGGCGATCACCGGCCCGCCGGTCGTGTGTGTCGCCTCCGCACCGTCCAGGAAGAGCGTGGTTCCCGCCGGCTCCCGCGGCCGTGGGGTGGCGCGGCGTCGACGCACCCGCCGGCGACCGCCCGTTCGCGCGCGAGCGGCCCGGACGCCGAAGGCGTGACTGCCGGGCGAGGCCGACCGCCGCCTTCACCGTGCACCACGTTACTCTCGCTGAATGAAAGTCACTTTCGAATCAGACAGACGGTACACAGGCCGCGGTTCGTGGGTCAACGGTGCGGACGGGGGCTGTTGAGGCCTGTTGCGGACGGCGAACAGCGGAAGGGGCGGACAGACGAAGCGATCGCCGGTGGCCCGAAGGCCACCGGCGATCGCTGTCACCACGCTGGTCGTGTACTGCTCACTCACTCATGGTCGGCAACCGTGTGTCCTCTCAGACGAGCACCTGTACGACAGTCCGTAGCCCCGACGGAACAGAGGGCGGACGGTGTCGTCCGGTACGTCTTCGAGCTGCGCCTCCACGGCCGCCATGGAGGAGGGCAGTTCGAAGGGGAGACGGCCGGCGGGCGAGCGCTCGCCGAACAGCGTCTGCAGCAGGACGGCGTCCGACACTCCGTAGTTGGCCAGGATCGCGTCGGAGTGTTTCATGACATCGGTGAGGACGAGCGGCCGGTCCAACTTGGGCACGGCCACGGTCGGCACGCCCGCCGCGTGTGCCGCCTTCAGCGCCGTGAAATCGCCCTCCGTGCCGGTGAAGTCGAGGCCGGTCAGATCGGCCCCGCTGGCCGGGTCGGTCAGCCGGACGATCGCCAGGTCGGCCTCGGCCGGGTCGCTCGTCACCGTCAGGCCACGGGCTTCGGCGCTCTGGGCGGAGACGCCGTGCAGATAGACGGTGCGCACCTTGCCCGCGCGGACGGGCAGCAGGCGCCGCTCATTGCGCAGGAGGGTCAATGACCTGCCCTGTGCGTCGTCACCGACCCGCTGGAACGCCTCGCCGCCCACCAGCGCCTCGGCTGCCACAGGGTCCACATAGGGGTTCTCGAACAGACCGAGCTGGAACTTCTGCAGCAGGATCCGGTAGGCGGCCTGGTCCACGCGTTGCTCGCTCAGCAGACCCCGCCGGACCGCCTCGACGATATGGGCGGGTTGGTTGGAGCCGCCGATCTGGTCCACGCCCGCGTTGACGGCCAGAGCGAATCGCTCCACGATCGTCCGTTCCTCCACCCCCCAGGGCATCCCCACTCCCCACGGGCCGACGAACGATGCCGGAGGACGGTTGTCCCGGCACACCTGGGGGCAGTCCCCGGTGATGGCCCAGTCCGAGAGGACCACTCCGTCGAAGTCGTAGCGCCCGCGCAACAGATCCTTCAGAAGGTAGCTGTTGAAGCCCGCGCCGACCTGCGGGACCTTCTTTCCCTGGTGGACCAGGTCCTTGAGGATCGAGTAGGTCGGCATGACCCCGGAGGTCCCGGCGTCGAACGCTCCGGTGAACGGCGTCAGATGAGCGTTGAAGTTCCCACCGGGGAAGGTGGCGTAGCGGCCGTAGTAGTAGTGGCTGTCGTAGCCGTTCTCCTGCGCGCCGTAACCCGCCCAGTGCTTGGTGACCGTGGCCACGCTCCTGCCGCGCAACCCGGTGGACCCGGCCTGCATGCCCTCCACATAGGCCCGGACCTGCCTCTTCGCCTGGTGGGGGTCGGAGCCGAAGGTGCCGTTGATCCGGCCCCAGCGGGGCTCGGTGGCGATGTCGGCCTGGGGCGACAGGCTCTCGGTGATCCCTACGGCTCGGTACTCCTGGCGGATGATGTCGCCAAGGCGCCGGGTCAGCGCGGGGTCGTCGGCCGCCGTCATACCGGGAAAGTCGGGAAGGGCGGTGGTGCCGTTACGGGCGACGGTCTGTCCGTCGGCCACGGCGAACCCGTTGCGAGGGTCGGTGGAGATCACCGCGGGGATGCCCAACGGCTGCCGTTCGGCGAGTTCCTGGACGGAGTTGCTCGCGGCGGCCACCCTGTCCGGCGGGGCCGACAGACGGGTGATGAACGTGGTCACCGAGTTGTCGGCGACGAGCGGTGTCAGCGTGGTGAGGTTGTAGCCCTGCCCCGAGACCGGCAGGGTCCCGTGGACCATGAGACCGGCCTTCTGCGGCAGCGCCATTCTGCCCAGCAGGTCCTTGGCGCGACGCTCGGGTGAGCGGCGCCAGTCCTCGTACGGCGTGAGCGTGCCGTTGCGGTCGAGGTCGCGGAAGCGCAGGCCGTCCACCGTGATGACGGGTGCGCTCCTGGAGCCGATTTCGGGTTGCCGGTGCTCATGTGCGGTGGCGGAAGCCGGGGGAACTAAGCCGGCCAGGACGGCGGCCAATGCCAGGATCTTCACAGACGTGTCTCCTCAGCCGGAGGGAAGCGACAGGCGATGACTATCATCATTACTACCTCGGTAGGTAGTAGGAGGACACAAATGGATCGGGACATCGTCGGCCAGTTGGTGAGCCTCGGGTTCTCCCAGTACGAGGCTCGGGCCTACATCGGGCTGATCGGCCAGGAACCGATGACCGGGTATGCGCTGGGCAATCTCACCCAGGTGCCGCAGCCGAAGGTCTACGAGACACTGCGCCGACTGGCGGACAAGCGTGCTGTCATCCAGATCGGCTCCGATCCCGCCAGGTTCGTCGCCGTACCGCCCGATCACCTGCTGTCCCAGTTGGACGGCGACTTCCGCCGTCGGCTTGCCGAGGCGAAGGCGGGGCTCGCCGAGATCGGGCGAAACCACGGCGAGGAAGAGTTGCGCGTACTGCGCACGCTGCGTACCTGGTCGGCGATCGAACGGCGTGCGGTCGCCCTGATCGACGCCGCCGAACGACACGTCAGCCTCTCCACGCACAGCGATCAGATCGCCGGGATCGAATCCGCGGCGCGACGAGCCGATGTGCGAGGCGTCCGGCTGCATGTGCTCTGTCTGGGAGGCCTCGGTCTGGAACTGTCCCGCGGGCAAGTGCGCAGCCATGACGGCGTGTTCGAACCCGACCGTCAGGCACGCAAGTTCGCGGTCGCCGCCGATGACCGGCACGCGTTGTGGGCGCGAGCCGCCGATGGTGTCCGCTGGGAGTGCATGGCCGCCTCCGACCCTCTGCTGGCGGCGGTGGTCTCCGACCATGTCCGGCACGAACTGCGCCTTCAGGCCGTCGCGGCGGACTTCGGGCCGGAACTGGAAGCCCGGTACGGGCCGGGTCTGGGCGGCCTCCTCGCGCCGGGCACCGCGTAGCCGCGCCGTTCCTCGCAGGAGACAGGCGTTGATGGTGGGCGCCGACCGGTGGGCGGAGCCATGTCCTCGAAACGCACGCCCTCTGACTCCGTCGCTCTAGTACCTACTACGGTAGTTAATGTGATACACCGATGTCCGCGAGTCTCCCGCGGCCTGAAAGGGGTCGGTGTGTCACGCCATCGCCTGTCAAGAGTGCTCCTCTCCGCAGTACTGCTCCTCGGAGCGGGCATCACCATGAGTTCACCCACCGCCGCGGCCCAGACGCCGAAGCCGCGCCCCGGACCGGAGATCGTTCACACCGGGTCCGGCCCGACCGGTTATTCCGTCACCTTCCGGTTCGACGCCCCGGCAGCCGCGAAGGTGCAGATCTTCGGCCAGTGGCTGTTCAGCGACGCCGTGCACTCCACCCTGACCAGCAGCGCCGGATGGACTCCGGCGCAATGGAAACCAGGAGCGTTTCCGTCCTACCGCCCCAACCAGCCTCCTCTGTGGTCGCTCAGCGACATGGTGCGCGGCACGGACGGCACGTGGTCCACGACGCTGCCGCTGCCATCGGGCACCTTCAACTACGGCTTCTTCGTGAACTGCGACTCCCCGGTCCTCACCGGCTGCACCCGCCTCCAGGACCCGGCCAATCCGACCTGGTCCGGCCCTCTCACCTACAGCCAGGTCTACGTTCCCTCCGACCCACGTTTCGGTACGGAGGATCTCTCCTGGCAGGCTCCCCGCCGTAAGGACACCGGCAAGCTGAGGGTGATCACGTATCCCTCACCGGCGTCCACCTCTCCGCCGGGACAGCATGACGCGGTGGTCTACACGCCTCCCGGTTACGACCCCGACCGCCGCACGCCCTACCCCACGCTCTACCTCAGCCACGGGATGGGGGACGACGAACTCGCCTGGAGCACCCAAGGGGCCGCCAACCGGATCCTGGACAATCTCTATGCCGACGACAAGGTTCAACCCATGGTCGTCGTGATGACCGACTTCAACGGCCTTGGCGGATGCGGCGGTTCGGCCGTCGAGTGCTACCGCTCCGATGTGCTCGACAGCGTCATCCCGTTCGTCGAGGACAACTTCCATGTCTCGGACCGGCCCGAGGACCGCGCCTTCGCAGGGCTGTCCGCCGGCGGACAACGAGCCAACGACCTTCTCTTCAACGCGACCGAGGAGTTCGGCTACTTCGGCAGCTGGAGTCTGGGGGGAGCGGGTGCCCCGCCGGTCGCCGACTCCCGATGGCAGAACCCCGCTCTGCGGACCCGGCTCGGGCTGCATGTGGGCGGTGGCCGCTTCGACGCGTCCCACATGAGCCAGGGGCAGGCCATGGCCTACCAGTCGAATCTGGAGGCCAACGACATTCCGTTCGTCGAGACGACTCTCGACGGGGTCCATTCCTGGGACGTCTGGCGCAGGCTGCTCCGCACCTTCGTCACCGAGGTCGCCTTCAAGACCACCCACACCACTCTGAGCCTCAAGGAACCCACCGACGAGGGCAAGAAGCGACGCACGGCCGTGGCCGACGTCGGCGCGGCGACCGGCCAGCCCACCCCACCGACCGGGCACGTCCGTTTCTACCTGGACGGCGTGGGCGCCGGGCACGAGATCGGCACCCCACAACGGGTGCACAAGGACGGGACGGCGGACCTCTCGCATCTGCCTCGTCTGCCTGCCGGATCGCACACCGTCACCGCCGTGTACAGCGGGGACGATCTGTACAGGGCAAGCACGTCGGTAGCCGTATCCATCGACTGAAACCCTCGGGAAACCGGCTGGACGGCACGGCCGAGTGGCAGAACCGGCCCCTCGGCCGCAGGAGGTGGATCATGCTCGGGAAGGCCCCACCCAACGCCTTCCAGATCGCCTTCGAGGGTCGCCTGACCCCGAGCAGCAACTGACCACCCAACAACCAGGGTCAACCGCTGAATTGGCACACTCCGAAGCGGGTCAGGACAGGGCGGGTCAGGACAGGTAGGCGAGTTGCTTGAGCCGGACGACCGCCTCAGCGATCGGGACCGAGCGGAGCTGCTGGTCGGGGACTGACTCGATGGCGGCGCGGGTCTCGCGCTCCAGCCGCTCGGCAGGGCTCGGCGGCGCGGAAGACGGCTGGCACGCCGGCCTGCTCGATTGACCGCCGGTGCCTGTGGCGTCGTGGAGGCGCGTACTCGGACGAACGTAGAAGGCAGCGTATGGGCGGTTCGTGTTCGCCCTTTGGGGTCGGCCCGCGGGCAGCTGCCGGTTCTCCGCCACCGCCCGCTCATCCCGTCGCCCAGAGGCGCAGGGTGTGATCGTCGCCCGAGGTCACCACCCGGTCTCCGGTCGGGTTGAACACGAGGGAGTTGATCCCACCGACGTGGCCATGGTGAGGGACGGCGGAGGTCGGGTCGGACCCGGCGTCCCACAACCACAGGACACCGTCGTCGTCGCCTACGGCCAGTTGGGAGGGCTCGGCCGGGTTGAAGGCCACAGCGGTGGCCCAGCGGATGTCCGGTACCGGGAGCGGGATTTCGTCGGGGAGGCTCCAGAGGTGCAGTTTGCCTGTCTTGCCGACAGCGGCGAGATTGCGGGCGTCCTCGCTGAAGCCGAGCGAGGTGGCGTTCCCGTAGCTCATGAGGGTCAGGGACGCGTCCTTGCCGAGGAGCGTGGATGTCCTGCCCCGGTTGTTCGGGGCGTCGAGGATCACGGAGCCTTCCTCACCCATCACGGCCAGAGCCCCGGCGGGGTCGAACGCCAGTCCCGCCAGCGTCGCGTAATCCAGGAGTTCGGTGTCGTAGGCCAACTGCTTGTATCGCCCATAACGGCCTTGGTGCCAGGTCCATGAATGAAGCACGGCCTCCTCGTCGCCCGCGACGAGGAGCCGCTCTCCGGGGCGGAAGGCGATCGTCAGGATGTCGGCGCCGTCGCTCTCGATGGGCAGTTTTCTCCAGACGCCGTCCCGCACACTCCATGTCAGCACCCTCCCCGTATCGGTGCCCACGGCGAGAAGCTCGTCACGGTCGTCGCCGGCGATGGCGGTGATTCTCTGCCTGCCCGAGAGAGGAAGGTCCCGCAGCGCGTTCCCCTTCGCGGTCCAGACGCGCATCCCGCCCTTCTCGTCCCCGCTGACGATCCGGCGTCCGCCGGCGAACCAGGCCACCGGTCCCACCGGAGCGCCATGTCCGTCGAGGACGGCCCTGCTGTCGTCCTTCGGGAGGGAGATCCCGGTGATCAGGGCGGCCGAGGTGGCGACTCCCGCTCCCAGGATCAGCCGACGGCTGACCCCGGGGCCAGCTGCCGGGCGGGCCGCACCGGTTCGGTCGGAGGGCGGCCTCGTACGCGCGGCGAGTGTCTCCTGCAGCCGGACATGACGGAACTGGTAGACGCTGCCCGACTGACGCAGTAGTTCCCGCTCGCGGGCGTCGGCGAGGAAGGCCATCAGCCGCCACGGCAGTCGGCCCCGTGCCGCGAGACACAGTCGGGTGACGACGAAGCGTGGCCAGGCGCGGGTGAGGAGGACCAGCAGCCCGAACGCCGCCGCCGGCAGCAGCATGGCCGGCCCGAGGATCAGCCGGTGAGGGTCCTCCTCGAAGTGGCCGAGCATCGCCTTCGCGCTGTCACGGGCGAGACTGCCGGGGTCGGAGGTGCCAGGCCGGCCCGCCCAGCCCGTGACGACCCGGAAGACGAGCCGTCCTGTGAAGTCCCCCGCGGTCCAGCCGATGAGCCCCGTGGCACCCACCACCCCTCCGGACACCACCGCCCCCACCACGGAGGAACGGCGGTCGTGCATGAGGGAGTGCAGAGGGCCGACCTGAGCCGTTGCTCGGGCCGGTGGAGCCTCCAGCCACTGCTGGGCGGCGAGCGCGAGACCGATGACGGTGGCCAGCGCGGCACAGATCATGCCCATCCGGAAGTAGAGCTCGATGGCGTACAGCGACCATGAACTGCCCTCCGCCGTAATGGCGATGACGATCGTGGCCCCCACAATGAGTGGAGCGACGGACACGGCGGTCAGTACCGCACCATTGCGGAACCCTCGTCCCAACCGTGCCCAGGAGCCGCGAACCGCCAGCGACAGACGGCCGGGAGCACGGTTGGGGTTGGCGTAACACACGATCGTCGCCAGAACCGCGAAACCTCCGCCGATCACCGCGGAGAAGGACGGGATGTTGTTGCCGACCGAGCCCACGTCAACGCCGTAGGCGACCCTCCCCCAGAGCGCCGACGCGATCGTCAGCAGGAGCCCGGCCCCGATCCCGATGCCAGGGACCACCCACCGCGACAGCAGACGCTCGCTCATCCGCCACCACGCGAGGTCGCGTTCCCGGTGGTCGTGCAGATAGCCCGCCAGGAACGTCAGCCAGCGGCGGGCTTGTTCGGCCGTCCATCCGAGGTCGGGCCCGGCGGCACCGGAGGGGTCACCTGCAGCGGTCGGGGCGGAGGCATAGGCCGCATCGACCAGCCGATCGGTCAGATGCTCCTCCACCGCGTACCGGCAGTCGAACCTGACCGTGTCCAGCAGTTCGGCGGGATCACCCCCGTGCTGGTAGACGAGCCGCGCGGTGGAGATCATCAGCGGGGTCGACAGGGCCTGTGCGAGAGCGCTGTCCGGTTCGGCTTCCAGCCGGGCGAGGAGCCCGTCCCAGGCGTTCGCGCCCATAGTGGCAGGCCAGTCCATGTCCTGGAGGTAGGCGATGACGTCCTCGGCCCCGACGGGCTGGACCTCCACCACAGGAGCCCGGCGGAGCACCGGCGCACCGCCCCGGATCAGATCCTCGTACTCGGCGGCCCGACACGTGACGACGATCGGCCTCTCCGTGCCGATGGCCTGGTTGGCCGTCCGGACGGCTGAACGGCGGGCCGCCTCCGGGATCTCGTCGAGGCCGTCGAGCACGGGCAGCAGCAGTCCGTGGTCGAGCAGCAGACGCGGGATCTCCGTCCGGCCGTTGTAGTACGCGGAGGCCAGTGTCTGAACGGTCCAGCCGTCGAGCGATTCGCGCACAGGGTCCCAGGAGGAGGCCGGCAGGAGCACCGGGACCGCGCCGCCCTGCTCGCGCTCGGCCAGCAGCCCCAGCGTCAGCAGCAGCGCGACGACCGTCTTGCCCGCCCCCGGCTCACCGAGGATGACCAGCCGCCGGTTCGGCAGACGCTCGAAGCCCTGGGCGAGCTGACGCGTCACCTGGTCGAATCTGCCGTCGAACCGGCCGCTCAGACGCATCCGCAGCACCCGTGCCGCATTCACCGCACCCGGCTCGGTGAGCGAACCCGGTCCGAGCCGGTCGGCGACGTTGCGGGAAGTCGCCGACCAGGCCAGCGGCAGCACCCGGGGATTGCGCAGCCTGCGCCCCTCCGCCTCTTCCAGCCACTGCGCTCGAAGGGTCAGTGCCAGGTTGTCCGCCAGCGCGGCGGGATCGGGCGGGGTCTCGTCGTGGCGGAAGTAGTCGGCCAGGGCCACGGCCAGCGACGCGATACCGACGAAAAGGCTCGCCACACCCGCCCGGCCGTTGGCGGCGTTGACGTTCTCCGCGGTCAGCATCGACACGGCCAGGACGATGAACAACACCGCCGCGCCCGCCAGCAGACCGTTCCGGACCAGACGCCGCCGAGACGGTCGTGACCGTCGCGAAGAGTTCCATCTCACGAGGCCATGGTCCGGCGCTGACTTCCCTCAAGTGGGCCGTACACATGGATACAACCCGAAAGCCTTACCCCCTGAACGTGACCTTGTCGACCCACCGCTTCGGCCCGAGCGGACAACGGCCCTATGAGCCTGGGCGCACAGTCTCGCCCACCTGTCATACGGGCAGGGGCGGACAAGGGATGTCCGCCTAGTACTGCAACCGCATCTGCGGGTTGTGGCCTCGGCGTTTGTAGTGGGAGCGGCGGGCACGGGCCTGGCTGCGTCGTCGGAAGCGTGACCAGTGCAGATGATGGTCGTTGCTGTGGTGGCGGGGCGTGACGATGATGTGGCCGATCAGTCGGCGGATCTCCGGGACGCTGAGGGGTATGAGGTCTTGCTCGTCGTCCGCTCCGCCCCTTTTGCGGCTTCTGCGGCGCGGACGGCGGTCAGGTAGGCGAGGGCGGCCATGGCCAGGGTGATGTGGCGGTACCAGGCCCGGTAGAGCCTCACCTGGTAGTGGTCCAGGCCGCACTCGCCCTTGGCGGTCTGGAAGCACTCCTCCACCGCCCACCTCGCGGCGGCTACCTTGACCAGGTCTTTCAGCCGGGAGGCCACCGATCCGTAGCAGACGTAGTAGGCGATCTCGGTGGGGTCGCTGATGCTGCGGCGGGCCAGAACCCAGTGCCCGAAGCCGTTCTCCCAGTACGGGCGGATTTCGCCGTGCGCGCCCTGGCCCCCGGAAACCCGCTTCCACGCTTGCCTGGGCAGGGCGGCGACCAACTGGTCCACCCTGGCGTCGCCGCCGTCCGCCGTGGTCACGGTGTCGTTGACCTTGGTGGCCAGTACGTGCGCGATCCTGCGTTCCTCCAGCCATACCCGCAGGTGCTTGACCTGCCCGTATGCCTCGTCAGCGGTGACCCACGCGAACGGGATGCCTGCGTCGACGGCACGTTGCAGCATCCACTTGCAGTGCTCATTCTTGGTCGCGAAGGGGATCTCGTCGTCGATCCCGGCTGCGCGGCAGCGCTCACGGTCATCCGTCCAGGAAACGGGGATGTAGAGCTCACGGTCGATCAATGCCCGCCCCCTGGCGGAGGCGTAGGCCAGGAAGGTCCCGATCTGGCAGTTCTCCGTGCGGCCGGCGGTACCTGTGTACTGCCGCTGGACTCCGGCGGACTTGGTGCCCTTCTTCAGGAAACCGGTGTCGTCGCAGATCAGGACCGCGTTCTTGGCTCCGATGGTCTCCACGACGAAGTCGCGCACATCGTCGCGGACCGCGTTCTCGTCCCAGTCGGAGTGGTTGAGCAGGCGCTGGACGCCGTCCGGGCGGAGCTGCCCGACCTGCTCGGACAGCGTCCACCCGTTCTTCTTCTCCAGCGGCGCGACGAGTCCGTTCAGGTAGTCCAGCGCCCGCTCGCGGGGCTCCGACCTGCCGAAACGGTGGGCGAACCGGGCATGGAGCCCGGCCACCCCCTCGGACCACGACTCGACCTGCTCAACCGTCAGCGCATCAGCACACAGTCATACCAACGAGACCGCCGACCATCCGTCACGCCAGATGCGGTTGCAGTACTAGGACTCGACGCGGGTCAGCGCCCACATGGAGACGGTGTCGGACGTTCGGTTCCCGGCGAGCGAGCACGTCGGCGACGGCTACCGCCTGGCCTCTCGGCCACGCCCGCGCGCCGCCGGCACCACCGTCTCGTTCAGCTCCCGCACACCTTCCGGTACGCCGCCTCCAGCATGTACATCCCCACTGCGCCCCGGTCAGGTTCGAGGACCGTGCTCTCTCGCAGACCTGGGCGACCGCTCGCTCCGGGGCGACCGCGTAGCGCTGCAGGGGCACGTGCGCCCCGCCGGGGGTGGGCAGCGGACTACTCAGGGGCTGTCGCATGACCGTGTCCCAAGGCTGCGGCGTGCCCATGTCGCCGCCGACCACCGTCTCAAGACCAGCGCCTGCCCGAGCAGCACCTGGTGCGTCGGCACTCCTGCGTACCGGCATCGTGCGGAGTTGGCCGGCGGCTCCCGCGCCGAGTCATGGCCGCCCGATATTTGCCGCAGCGTGGGGAGGAAAAGCTGTCTCCACACTCTCCTCACCCCGTTCGACGAGCCGCCGGAAACAAACCTTCACCTGCTCGGCGTTGTTGATCTCCTAGTCGAAGAGGGGAAGGGGCCGTGCCTCAAGGCGGCGTTGGGTGGGTTTTGCCTGTGATCGTGTTCGGTTTTCTGAAGGCGGCGTTGCCGGGGAGTGTGGTTCTGGGCTGGGGGATCGGCTGACCCTGGCGCCTTGTGGCTGCTGCTTGAGGTCAGAGTGCTTGGGCGGGCCGGAATTCTTTTGGTCGGAGATCGGGGCATAAGGCTAGAGAATCTCTTGCTGTTCTAGCCACTTGAGGACCTCGTGCTTCTTGTACAGAACCTTGGAGTTTCTTCCACGGCCCAGCTTGTATCCCTTCAGTCCAAGCTTCGAAGCCTCTCTGTAGACCCAACTCGTGGACATGCTGAGCATACGCGCCACCTCGGATGTCTCGATGAGCACAGGTTCCACTGAGCGGTGAGGGAGTTGTGGAGTGGCTCGGAGCGGCACTTCGACTGGGTCATTCTGGGGCCTCACGAGTGGCTTGCTCCTTGCTCTCGACCGAAAAGTACGGTGGTGCGTTTCCGTTTTGCTTTGGTCGAATATCGAATGGATGGCGTCCGGTGCGTGAAATTGCCACGCAGGGCCGTCGTGGCGAAACAATGGTCTGTGAAATCGCCGGTTTGGCCAACCGGTGACCATGCGCTATGTTGCGCGCTCTGACGCGGACGAGGCGCTGTGTGGGCCTGAAGACGAAGTGGTGCCTCACTGTGTCGATCGTCACGAGAGTTTTCGCGGTCGTTGCGTACGCTGGCCTCGGCCGCATGTAAGGGCAGCCTGCAGGGCGGAGTCGGCTCAGGGCGCTTCTCCGTCTGGACTGATGAACCGTCAGGAAGTCAGGCGTCTGGTCAGTATGAGTCCTGAGAAACCCTGTGGAAGCTGCTCGAACATGCGACTGTTTGAACGGTGCATAAATAGCCCTTGACCTGCAAGAACGCAGGCAGGGAGCCTACCTGCGGGAGTACACCGATGTTGCGTACCATGTTCAAATCCAAGATCCACCGAGCCACGGTCACCCAGGCCGACCTGCACTACGTCGGGTCCGTGACCATCGACGCCGACCTGCTCGACGCCGCCGATCTGCTGCCGGGCGAGCTGGTGCACATCGTCGACATCACCAACGGCGCCCGCCTGGAGACCTACGTCATCGAGGGCGAGCGCGGTTCCGGGGTTGTCGGGATCAACGGTGCCGCGGCCCATCTCGTCCATCCCGGAGACCTGGTGATCATCATCAGTTACGCTCAGGTCCCCGACGCCGAGGCCCGCGCCCTGAAGCCCCGGGTCGTGCACGTGGACAGCGGGAACCGGATCGTGGCCCTGGGTTCGGACGCCTCCGAGCCGGTGCCGGGCTCGGACCAGCGGCGCAGCCCGCGGGCCGTCACCGTCTGAGCCCGCGCGGGCCGCCCGGCGTCCACGATCCGCACGCGAGGAGTGCCATGAGCGACGTACAGATCCGCGACGACCGGGCGGCCGGCCGCCTGGAGGCCTTCGCCGGCGACGAACTGGCCGGTCACATCCAGTACTTCGTCCTCGAATCCCCGCGCCGCGCGCTCGTCCCGGTCCATACGATCGTCGAGCCCGCGCACGAGGGACAGGGCGTCGCGGGTTCACTGGCCCGCGAGTTGTACGGCATCGCCGCCCGCGAGGGCGTCGTCGTCGCACCCCTGTGCCCGTACGTCGTCAGGTGGGCCGAACGGCACCCCGAGGAGGCCCCGGCCGTCGACCCGGAGCTGCTGCGGGCCGCGAAGGACTGGCTGATCGCCCACCCCGAGGGTTTCTGAGGAACCCGGCGGCGAGGACGGTCACGGCGGCCCGGCCGACCGGGTGAGTGGCCGCGCGGCCGACGGGTACCCGTGGCACCGGCCCATGGACCGACGTACCCCATGGCTGGAGGACGCGATGACCTACCCCGACCGGGACCCCGTGCACCCGGGCCCCACCCCGGGACCGGGCCCCGACCGCCCGGAACCCTTCCCGCCGCCCCCGTTCCCCGACCCCGCCCCCGCCCCGGATCCCCGCCCCGTCCCGGAACCGGACCCCGTCCCCAACCCCCCGGGCCCGGACCCGACCCCGGGCGAACCGAGCCCGGGTCCGCTGTCATAGCAGAGCGGCGACCCACATGACTGCGGCCCGGCGTGAACTTCTCACGCCGGGCCACATCAACGAACCTCAGGGGCGCGGGGCTGTGACATATGCGGCTCCGCCGCGTGGGCGCGACCGGCCACAACCACCCGCAGCCGCCGACCGATCAGCACCCCTACCCCCTGAAGGCGCCCTCAGGCCTCGATCTCACCCCGCCCCTGCCCCCACAGCGTGTGGAACGACCCCTCCCGGTCCACCCTCCGGTACGTGTGCGCCCCGAAGAAGTCCCGCTGCCCCTGTGTGAGCGCCGCGGGCAACCGCTCCGCACGCAACGCGTCGTAGTACGCCAGCGCCGCCGCGAACCCGGGCGTCGGCACACCCTGACGCGTCGCGGCGACCAGCACCTCGCGCCAGTCGTCCTGCGCCGCCGCGATCTCCTGGGCGAACGCGTCGTCGGAGAGCAGGCTCGGCAGGTCGGGCCGGGCGTCGTACGCGGCCCGGATCCGGTCGAGGAAGGCCGCGCGGATGATGCAGCCGCCCCGCCAGATCGAGGCGACCTTGCCGAGGTCGATGTTCCAGTCGTACTCGTCGCGGGCGGCGTCGATCTCGTGGAAGCCCTGGGTGTACGACACGATCTTGGAGGCGTACAGCGCCTGCTCGACCCGGTCGGCGAAGGCGCCGGCCTCGGCCGCGCTGAGCGGCGTGGCCTTGGGGCCGGCCAGCGAGCGGGACGCGTCGCGCAGCGCGGCGTGGCCCGACAGGGAGCGCGCGAAGACGGCCTCGGCGATACCGGAGACCGGAACTCCCAGGTCCAGCGCGATCTGCACGGTCCAGCGGCCGGTGCCCTTCTGCTCGGCCTGGTCGACGACGACGTCCACGAAGGGCTTGCCGGTGGCCGCGTCCACGTGCGCCAGCACCTCGGCGGTGATCTCGATCAGGTAGGAGTCGAGACGGCCGGTGTTCCAGGTGCGGAAGATCTCGGCGATCTGCGCGGGCGTGTAGCCGGCGACATCGCGCAGCAGCTGGTACGCCTCGCCGATCAGCTGCATGTCGGCGTACTCGATGCCGTTGTGGACCATCTTCACGAAGTGCCCGGCGCCGTCGGGACCGACGTGCGTGACACAGGGCGCCCCGTCGGCGGCCTTCGCGGAGATCTTCTCCAGCATCGGGCCGAGGGAGTCGTACGACTCGACCGGGCCGCCCGGCATGATGCTCGGCCCGTTGAGCGCGCCCTCCTCACCGCCGGAGATGCCGGCGCCGACGAAGTGGATGCCCTGCTCGCGCAGCGCGGCCTCACGGCGGCGGGTGTCGGCGAAGTGCGCGTTGCCACCGTCGATGATCATGTCGCCGGGCTCCAGGAGCGGCGCGAACTCCTCGATCACCGCGTCCGTCGGCCCGCCCGCCTTCACCATGACGACCAGGCGCCGGGGCCGCTCCAGCGCCTGCACGAAGTCCTTTGCGGTCTCGGCCGCGATGAAGTCGCCCTCGTGCCCGTGCTCCTCGATCAGCGCGTGGGTCTTCGCCGCGGAGCGGTTGTGGACGGCGACCGTGTAGCCGTTGCGGGCGAAGTTGCGGGCGAGGTTGCTCCCCATGACCGCGAGGCCGGTGACGCCGATCTGGGCTGAAGTGCTCATACGGTTGGCTCCTATGGATCCTGATATCGGTGGTGCCGTTCCTGCCCGCCAGTATTGTCCTTCCGGCCATCCTGACGTGCACCGGCCCCGTCCGCACTGCGCGGCCTGCCGGGCTTGAGTACGCGGGAAGGGCCCTACCTGCCTCAATGGGGAGCGCAACCCGGGTGTTTGTGCGCCGTCGCTTGTCACGCGCGCGCCGGAGGGGGGCACTTACGCGCCGGAGCAGGGCGCTAACCCGCCACTCGCGGGACGGGAGCGGCTGATTTTTCGTCTTGTCATGGCCGGTTCGTGGCGCTTACTTTTGCGGCTCATGGCATAGGCGAGGGGGCTCTTCCATGGCCGTACGCGGTCGGCACCGTCGGTACCAGCCGAACAGGATCAATCGCGCCTCACTCACCGTCACGGCGGGCGGCGCCGGGATGGCGCTCCCGCTCATCGGCACCGGGGTCGCGGAAGCGGCCGATGTCGAGACCTGGGACAAGGTCGCGGCCTGCGAGTCCACCAACGACTGGAACATCAACTCCGGGAACGGCTACTACGGCGGTCTCCAGTTCAGCCAGTCCACCTGGGAGGCCTACGGCGGCACCGCCTACGCCGCCCGCGCGGACCTGGCCACCAAGGAACAGCAGATCGCGATAGCCGAGAAGGTCCTCGACGGACAGGGCCCCGGCGCCTGGCCGGTGTGCTCGCAGCGCGCGGGGCTCACCCGCGGCGGCGGGCCCGCCCGCCAGATCGAGGACGTGAAACCGCAGACCACGCCGCAGTCGCAGGCCGGCAAGGTCGAGATGTACACGGTGGTCCGGGGCGACACCCTGTCCGAGATCGCCGACGCGGAGGACGTCCGGGGCGGTTGGCGCAAGCTCTACGACACCAACCGCAAGGCCATAGGCTCCGACCCGGACGTGATAGTCCCGGGACAGCGGCTGAGCCTCGACACGGCGGGCCAGAAGAAGCAAGAGAAGCAGAAGAAGCAAGAGAAGAAGAAAGTTCAGAAGGAGCAGAAGCAGCAGACGTCCGAGAAGCGGCAGGAGTCGGCGTCCCTCGTCGCCCCGGTCAGCGCCTCCCTCGGTACGCCCTACCGCGCCTCGGGCTCCTCCTGGTCGAAGGGCTACCACACGGGAGCCGACTTCCCGGTGGCGACCGGTACCTCCGTGAAGTCCGTGGCCGCAGGCCAGGTCGTCACCTCGGGCTGGGGCGGCTCCTTCGGCTACCAGGTGGTGATCCGGCACGGCGACGGCCGCTACACGCAGTACGCCCATCTGTCGGCGATCTCCGTGAAGGCCGGCCAGAGCGTGAGCACGGGCCAGCGCATCGGCCGCTCCGGCTCCACCGGAAACAGCTCGGGCCCGCATCTGCACTTCGAGGTGCGGACGGGGCCCGGCTTCGGCAGCGACATCGATCCGATCGCCTATCTGCGGGCGGGCGGGGTCCGGATCTGACACGACGCGGATCTGACCCGATCCGGCGTGGTGCGGGAGGCCCGTCCGGGCCTCCCGCTCAGGATTTCACACGGTCGCGATGCCGGTCGAGGAGTGTCCTGGGCACATACAACTCGCCGTGGAAGGGCTGCAGCAGCAGTTCGGGCGCACCGTCGTCCCCGCTCGCCGCGCTCCTCCCGAGGAACGGAGCCGGGACGACCACCCGCCGGTCCAGGCCGATCGCGTCACCGCCGCCCGTGACCCCCGCGGTCTGCCGCGGAAGCCCCGCGAGCAGCTCCTCCAGGGCCAGGGACTCCCGGTCCCGCCCGGCGACCGGAACCGTGGCGTCCGTGGCGTCCGCGCCGACCGCCTCGGCCCGCTCCAGCTCGGCCCGCTCCGCCTGGGCCTCGTCGCCGAGGCGCTCGGTGGTCAGCAGGATCAGACCGCCCGCCGCGACCACACCGCAGCCAAGAGCCAGGAGGGTGCCGGTCGTGCCGTAGCGGAAGGTCTCGCCGAGCATCGTGATGCCGACCGCGGCGGCCACCACCGGGTTCACCACGGTGAGCGTGGCGAGCGGGGCCGCCAGGCCGCCGCTGCGGTAGGCGGCCTGGGAGAGCAGCAGACCGGCCGTGGCGAAGACGCCTATGACCGCGAGGGTCGGCAGGTCCGAGAGGGTGACGCCGTCCGTCCAGTCGACGGCGACCGTCTTGGTGAAGACCGAGGACATGCCGAACGCGACACCGGAGGCGACCGCCAGCAGGATGCTGCGCACCGCCGGGTGCCGGTACGCGGCGCGCCCCGCCACCATCAGCGCGACCACCGCGCCCCCGCTGACCACGCCCACCAGCACCCGCTGGGCGTTGTCCAGCGACTGAGCGTCGGCGGTGCCGACCAGGGAGAGCAGGCCCGCCAGACCGACCGTCGCCATGATCGCGCCCCGCCAGGCCGTCGCGCCCGCCCGGCGGCCGACGAAGAGTGCCGCCATGGGCAGGGCGAAGACGATGGTCAGCGCGCCCAGCGGTTGCACCAGGCTCAGCGGGCCGTACGCGAGGGCCACCACGTGCAGCAGTCCGCCGAGGCCGTTCAGCCCGACGGCGGCCCACCAGCCCGGCCGGCGCAGCGGCGCGTAGGACTGGCCGGGGGAGGACACCGCGACACGCTCCTGGACGATCGCCCCGCCGGCGTACGCCACCGCGGAGACGAACGACAACAGCACGGACAACGCGAGGGCACTCATGTGCGGCTCCTCAGCGAAGCGCGGGGGCTCCCGGCCCGACGCGGTGAACGCTCGGCTTTCATGATGACCACGATGCCTCGCGGAAGCGTTCGCGTCGTCGTACCTGAGCACTCAATACGTCCTACTGCCGTTGGAGTACGACCGGCCCCACGTCATACCCAAGGTGGGCGACACGGAGTGCGAGGCTCCAGGTGAAGGCGTCCCCCGGCCCTGGTACTACTCGTCCTCGTGGATCACGACCCCGGCCTCACCGCGCTCTCGGCCCTCGGCGGTTTCTTCGTACTACGCACGGGCAGACCGCCGCGGGGCACACCGCCCACCCTCGCGGAGGCCTACGCGGCACGGGATGCCGATGTGGATCGGGAGGTTTACGCGAATCCTGTGATTTTCCGTGTCCGGAAGGTCGCGCGAAGTGTGCGGGCGCCCGAGCCTCGCGTGGCCGCCTCCATCGCCCACCTCGGCCTCGCCGCCCGCCTGTGGTCGGTGGCCCTCGGCGCGGCGGCCCTGTACGGCCGTGTCCCCGACCTCGACCCGCGTCTGCTGCGCTGGGACGCGGACGCGAGCGCTCCGGACGACCTGTGGCTGACCGAGGTACGCGCCCTGCCCGCCGAGCGGATCGGCGAGGTCGTACGGGACGGTCACCTTCTGCCGCTCGCGGCGGCCCTGCGCGCCCAACTGCCCGTCTCCGAGCGGCTGCTGTGGGGGAACGCGGGGTCCGCGCTGAGCGGCGCGGTGCGCCAGATCGACCGCTGGGCCGCCGCCAACGGCCGTACGGAGGTGGCGAGTCGGTCCCGCGCGCTCGCCGCGGACCTGTTCGCGCTCCCCGGCCTGGCGGGCACTCTCGACCCGGTGACGCACCGCCGTCGCAGCTGCTGCCTCTACTACCGGCTGCCCGGCGGCGGGCTGTGCGGCGACTGCTGCTTCGACCGGCCGCCCGGCGCACGCCCTCCACATGGCCCCCGCTCCTGACTTCCGGCGTGCGCCCGCGCGGAATTGTGGTCTTCCCCAACCGACCCTTCTGGGTGACCATGTGGGAACCAGCCGCTGAGACAGGGGGTTCCGGGTGCGAGTCGGCCTGCTGACCCGGGAGTATCCGCCCGACGTCTACGGTGGCGCGGGCGTCCATGTCGAGTTCCTCGCCCATGAGTTGAGGTCCCTGATCGACCTGGACGTGCACTGCTGGGGCGAGGGAGCGGGCGGCGGCGTCGTACGGCACCGGCCCTGGTCCGCGCTCGACGGCGCCAACGACGCGCTGCGCACCTTCTCCGTGGACCTCTCCGTCGCCGCCGGACTCGAAGGCCGCGAACTGGTCCACTCGCACACCTGGTACGCCAATCTCGCCGGCCACCTCGGCAAGCTGCTGCACGGCATCCCGCACGTCATGACCGCCCACTCGCTGGAGCCGCTGCGCCCCTGGAAGGCCGAGCAGCTGGGCGGCGGGTACGCCCTCTCCAGCTGGGCCGAGCGCACGGCGATCGAGTCCGCCGACGCGGTGATCGCCGTCTCCGGCGCCATGCGCGACGACATCCTCGGCTGCTACCCCGCCCTGGACCCGGCGCGGCTGCACGTCGTGCACAACGGCATCGACACCTCCCTGTACCGCCCGGACCACGGCACCGACGTCCTCGACCGGACCGGCGTCGACCCCGGCCGTCCGTACGTCCTGTTCGTGGGCCGGATCACCCGCCAGAAGGGCGTGCCCCACCTGCTGCGCGCCGTCCGGGACATCGACCCGGCCGCGCAGGTCGTGCTCTGCGCCGGCGCACCCGACACCCCGGAGATCGACCAGGAGTTCCGCGACCTCTTCGCGGAGCTGAGCCGGGTGCGCGAGGGCCTGTTCTGGATCCCGCAGATGCTGCCGCGCCCGGATGTCATCCAGCTCCTCACCCACGCCGCCGTGTTCGTCTGCCCGTCGGTGTACGAGCCCCTGGGTATTGTCAACCTGGAGGCCATGGCCTGCGGCACGGCCGTGGTGGCCTCACGGGTCGGCGGCATACCGGAGGTCGTGGAGGACGGCGTCACCGGCCTGCTGGTGCCGACGGACGACGACGATTTCGAAGGCCGGCTGGGCCGCGCTCTCGACTCGGTGCTCGCCGACCCCGTGACGGCCGCTCGTATGGGCGAGGCCGGTCGGGAGCGCGCGGTGCGCGAGTTCGGCTGGGACGCGGTCGCCCGACGGACGGTCCGGCTTTACGAGGAAGTCCTCAAACAGGGGTAGTCAAAGCAAGGTTCGGCACGAGCGGGCGTAGAGGGGCGGCGGTATGCGGCGCGGTGGACCTTCGGTGCTGGGAATCGTACTGGCGGGC
The DNA here is from genome assembly GCF_009184865.1 of Streptomyces phaeolivaceus. Lineage (NCBI taxonomy): Bacteria > Bacillati > Actinomycetota > Actinomycetes > Kitasatosporales > Streptomycetaceae > Streptomyces > Streptomyces phaeolivaceus. The sequence goes on from NZ_CP045096.1 coordinate 9,314,135, forward strand.
GGTGAGGGCAAGAGGCTGATGCCCCTGACCGCCGACCGCGCGAAACCAGCGGTGACCTTCGGCGGGACGTACCGCCTGGTGGATTTCGTTCTCTCCAACCTCGTCAACGCGGACATCCTGCGCATCTGCGTGCTCACGCAGTACAAGTCGCACTCGCTGGACCGGCACATCACCACCACCTGGCGCATGTCGAGTCTGCTGGGCAACTACGTCACCCCGGTCCCGGCCCAGCAGCGGCTGGGCCCGCGCTGGTACCTGGGCAGCGCGGACGCGCTGCTGCAGTCCCTGAACCTGGTGCACGACGAACGGCCGGAGTACGTGGCCGTGTTCGGCGCCGACCACGTCTACCGCATGGACCCCCGCCAGATGCTGGCGCAGCACATCGAGGGCGGCGCGGGTGTGACGGTGGCCGGTATCCGGGTGCCGCGCACGGAGTCGTCGTCCTTCGGGGTGATCACGCCCGGCTCGGACGGCCGTACCGTCGAACGCTTCCTGGAGAAGCCGGCCGACCCGCCGGGCCTGGTCGACGACCCCGAATGCGTGTTCGCCTCGATGGGCAACTACATCTTCACCACCAAGGCCCTGGTGGAGGCGCTCCAGCGGGACGCCGAGGACGAGGACTCCATCCATGACATGGGCGGCTCGATCCTGCCCCAGCTCACCGACCGGGGCGAGGCCCAGCTCTACGACTTCAGCGCCAACCACGTGCCCGGCGAGACCACCCGCGACCAGGGCTACTGGCGGGACGTCGGCACGCTCGACGCCTACTACGACGCCCATATGGACCTGATCGCCGAGCGTCCCGCCTTCAATCTCTTCAACCGCAGCTGGCCCATCTACACCAGTTCCGGCCAGCTCTCCCCGGCCCGGTTCAACGCGGGCGGCATCGCCAGTGAGTCGATCATCAGCGCGGGCTGCCTGATCCGCGGCCAGGTCACCCGGTCCGTCCTCTCGCCGGGTGTCGTCGTGGACCCGGGCGCGGTGGTCCAGGGTTCGGTCCTGCACGACAACGTGCACATCGGACGGGGTGCGGTGGTCCGGGGCGCGGTGCTCGACAAGAACGTCCAGGTGCCCCCCGGCGCCACCATCGGAGTCAACCCGGAGCGGGACGCCGAGCTGTACACCGTCTCCCGGGGCGGGGTGATCGCGTTGGGCAAGGGGCAGCAGGTGCCCTAGCCCTTCAGGGTGACCGCTGTGCACACAGATGCCCCATGAGTCCCGCCGCCATCAGGTGGCGGGACCTAATCTGTTGTTAACTGTGCGTAGCTTGATCGTACTTGACCGTAATCGGCCAACAGCGATTGACTGCTGACTCACCCGTCGTCGACGCGAGGCAAGCCCTTGACTTCTGACCTGCTCGCCCCACTCGACCTTGCGTTCTGGAACATCGAGTCCGCCGAACACCCCATGCATCTGGCCGCCCTGGGGGTCTTCACGGCGAACTCGCCCACCGCGGGCGCCCACGCCGCCGAGCTGCTCGCCACACGGGCCGCCGCCGTGCCAGGACTGCGGATGCGGATCCGGGACGTCTGGGTCCCGAACGTACGGCTGCCGCTGGCGTTCGGCGGTGCCACCCGTGAGCCCGTCGCCGACTTCGAGCCCTTCGACCACGTACGGCTGCACGCGCCGACCGCCGACTTCCACACGGTGGCCGGGCGGCTGATGGAGCGCCCGCTGGAGCGCGGCCGGCCGCCGTGGGAGGCGCATGTGCTGCCCGGGGAGGACGGCACCTCCTTCGCCGTCCTCTTCAAGTTCCACCACGCGCTGGCCGACGGGCTGCGGGCGCTGACGCTCGCCGCCGCCGTCATGGACCCCATCGACATGCCCGCGCCCCGGGCACGCCCCGCGGAGCCGCCGCGCGGTCTGCTCGGCGAGGTGCGCAAGCTGCCCGACCGGGTCCGGGGCACCTTCTCCGACCTCGGGCGCGCCCTCGACATCGGCGCGTCCGTCGCCCGCACCACGCTCGACGCGACCCTCGGCGCCCGCTCCTCCGCCGCGCTGACCTCCGAGGCCAGCGGTACCCGTAGTACCGCCGGGGTGCTCGTCGACCTCGACGACGTGCACCGCATCCGCAAGACCGTCGGCGGCACCGTCAACGACGTCCTCATCGCGGTCGTCGCGGGCGCCCTGCGGCGGTGGCTGGACGAGCGCGGGGACGGCAGCGAGGGGGTCGCGCCCCGGGCGCTGATCCCCGTCTCCAAGCGCCGGCCGCGCACGGCGCATCCGCAGGGCAACCGGCTCTCCGGGTATCTGATGAAACTGCCGGTGGACGATCCGGACCCGCTCCGGCGGCTGCGTACGGTCCGTACGGCGATGGACCGCAACAAGGACGCCGGGCCCAACCGGGGGGCGGGCGCGGTGGCCCTCCTCGCCGATCATGTGCTGCCGCTCGGGCACCGGCTCGGGGGGCCGCTGGTCAGCCAGGCCGCGCGTCTGTGGTTCGACATCCTCGTCACCAGCGTCCCACTGCCCAGCCTCGGCCTTCGCCTCGGGGGCTGCCCGCTCGCCGAGATCTATCCGCTGGCCCCGCTCGCCCACGGGCAGTCCCTGGCGGTGGCCGTGTCGACGTACCGGGGCAGCGTCCACTACGGGCTGGTCGCCGACGCGGAGGCCGTCCCGGATCTGGAGCGGCTGTCCCGTGCGGTCACCCGGGAGGTGCGGGAATTGTTGGCGGCGTGTGAGGTGTGACGTGTAGGGGTGTGTTGTCGGGTGCGGGTCCGGTGGGGCTTCTCGCGCGGTTCCCCGCGCCCCTGAAAAGCAGGGGCTCCGCCCCTGCTTTTCGGCCCGAAAGGGCCGTAGGCCCTTAAGGGGCAAGGCCGTGAAGTTATGGGCTGATCGTCGGCGTCAAGATGTTGATGCTGAGGGTGGCTGTGTAGGTGCGTCGGTCGATATTGAGGCTTTTGTAGGCGTATCGGGACAGGGGTCGTTTCACTGCGCGGGGGCTGATGCGGAGGCGGCGGGCGGGCATGAGGTGTTCCAGGACGGTTCGGCCGATCGTCCCGACGAGGTCGATCGTGGTGCCGGCGATGATGCCCGCGGCCTGGACGATCTGGTCGCGGGCGCATCGCAGGGCAACGCTGAAGCTGGCCCGGTCCGGGTCTGTTCCGGGTGTGGCCCCTGTGGCGTCGGCGATAGCGATCCGCAGGGCCTGGTAGGCGCTCAGCAGGGCGTAGACCTCCTGGGCGATGCCGGGCGGAGTGGTGGAGCGCAGGACCCGCCGGCCCAGCATCGTTTTCTTGATCGCGAAGTAGGCGGACTCCACTTCCCACCGCTCGTGATACAGACTGACCAGGTCGGATGCCGGGTAGCGGTGGTGGTCCAGGAGGTTGGTGGCCAGCCGGTAGAGCCCGGTGCGGCGGCCCTGGCTGGTGGTGACGGTGATCTCGCATTCGATGATGCGGACCTCGAGGGCGCCGAAGCGGGAGAGGTGGGAGCCGTCGCCGAAGCGGGCCAGGACGGGAGGTTTGCGGGTGGCAGTGATGCGTGCGAGGAAGGAGGCTTCGGTGGCGGCGACGGCTGTCAGGAACGCGTTGCCCGAAAAGCCCCGGTCCAGCAGGACGATCATTCCGGCGTGCAGGGAGCGCATGAGCCGCCTGCCGTGTCCGGTCTCTCCCTGGGAGCGCGGTCCGAAGGCGGCATCCAGGATCGCCCGGGTGCCACAGGCCACCAGCGCGGTCAGGCAGATCTGCGGGTAGCCGGCAGTTCCGAACCGGTTGGACCCCTTGCCCAGACGGGCCCGGTGCGGCGGGCTGTCGGGAACGTCGAGGTAGGTGCCGTCGATCGCAACGGCCAGCAGGCCCTTGAAGCGGGCGCCGCGGGTGCGGATCACCGTGGCCGGCCCGCGCAGCAGATCGAACAGGGCCCGCATGGGCCGCACGCCCAGACGCCTGCGGGCGTCCCAGAGCCCCGCGCCGGTGATCTTCACGACCGGTATCGTCTCCAGCGCGGCGGTGAGCCTGCGCCAGACGGCCAGGTAGCCGCAGTCCTCGAACAGGGCCGCGGCCAGCAGCAGGTAGACCACCACCCGGGCGGGAATCTTCCGCAGCCGTTGCTGGACAGCACCGGTCTCGGCAAGGACCGCATCGACCATCTCGAACGGGATGATCCGGGTGAGTTCCCCCAGATGCCCCGGGGCGAACACGCCCTTGGCTACCGTGATTTCCCGCGTGATGACACACTGATCGGACAGCGGAGCCTCCGGTCCTGTGAACGGCTGTCTTGGTCGACTGCCAGTTCTACCGGGGCTCCGCTTCCCACGTTCCAAGAAGCCATAGAACCAGAGCGCACTTGCCAACGCTCCCAAAGCCCTAACTTCACGGCCTTGCCTTAAGGGGCGCGGGGAACCGCGCGAGAAGCCCCCACCCACCCGCACCCGAAGTTTGGTCACCACAGCCCCCGCTCCGTACAATTCCCCGTTCGACAGCGGACGCGCCCCGGCGGGCCGCGGGGATCAGGGAAGCGGCAGCGCGATGACGGTGACAGAGGACGGCCCGGCGACCACGGACGAGGTCGTGTACGGCCCGGGGATCGACCCGGAGCGGCTCGCCGTGTGCCTCGGCGTGCTGGAGGAACTGGACAAGCTGGAGGTCGACCACCCCGACGCCATCGCGGTGCGCCGGGCGACCGCCGGTGTCTACCGCACGGTCAAGCAGCGCCGCCGTCAGGAACGCCGCGCCGCCAAGACCGCGCACGACAAGGCGGTCACCGAGTCCACCGCCACCGGCTCCGCCCAGCGCATCGACGACGAGACCGAGGGCATCCTGCCGTCCTCCGTCACCGAGGAGGGCAGGATCGCGGGGATACTCCAGCGCCCCCGCTCCTGCTACACCTGCAAGACCCGGTACGTCGAGGTCGACTACTTCTACCACCAGCTCTGCGCCGGCTGCGCCCGCCTGAACCGCGGCAAGCGCGACGCCCGCGCCGACCTCACCGGCAAGCGCGCCCTGCTCACCGGCGGTCGCGCCAAGATCGGTATGTACATCGCGCTGCGGCTGCTGCGCGACGGCGCGCACACCACGATCACCACACGCTTCCCCAAGGACGCCATCCGCCGCTTCAAGGCCATGGACGACTCCGCGGACTGGATGCACCGCCTGGAGGTTGTCGGCATCGACCTGCGCGACCCGGCCCAGGCCGTGGCCCTCGCCGACCAGGTCACCGAGGCGGGCCCCCTCGACATCCTCATCAACAACGCCACCCAGACCGTACGCCGCCTGCCCTCCGCCTACGCCGCCCTGGTCGACGGCGAGAGCGCCCCGCTGCCCGCCGGCGAGCTGCCCCCGTACCACGTCATCGGCGCCTTCAACTCCGGCGCGGTGGACGGCCTCACCGGGAGCGCCGCGCTGCCCGTCGGCACCAGCGGTCTCGACGCGCAGCGGGTCGCCGACCTCGCCCTGGTCGCGGGCAACGCCAGCGTCGCCCGGCACCTGGACGGCACCGCCATCGACGCGGGCGGTCTCGTCCCCGACGTCGTCGACACCAACACCTGGGTGCAGACCATCGAGCAGATCTCCCCGGTGGAGCTGCTGGAGACCCAGCTCTGCAACTACACGGCCCCCTTCATCCTCATCAGCAAGCTCCGCCCGGCCATGGCCGACGCCGCCCGGAAGGCGGCCAGCGGACGGGCGTACGTCGTGAACGTCTCGGCGATGGAGGGTGTCTTCGGCCGCGGCTACAAGGGCGCGGGACACCCGAACACCAACGCCGCCAAGGCCGCGATGAACATGGTCACGCGGACCAGCGCCCAGGAGATGTTCCAGACCGACGGCATCCTGATGACCTCGGTCGACACCGGCTGGATCACCGACGAGCGCCCGCACTTCGACAAGCTGCGCCTCGCCGACGAGGGCTTCCACGCCCCGCTCGACCTCGTCGACGGCGCGGCCCGGGTCTACGACCCCGTCGTCCTCGGCGAGCAGGGCGAGGACGTGTACGGCGTCTTCCTCAAGGACTACGCGCCCGGCAAGTGGTGACCTGAAGGACCCTGAGGAACTACGCGCCCGGCGAGTGGTGCGTCGCCCTGGCCCGGTCCGACACCAACTCCAGTACCGTCCGCCAGTCCTCCAGGACCCCGGCGTCCACGCCGGGGGTCCAGCCCGCCTCGTCCGCGTGCCGTAGGGCGAGTACGTCCTCGACGAGTGTGGCGTCCGCCCAGCCGCCCGCGTGCATCCGCACGAGATCGTCCGCGCCGAGCGCGTGCAGCCGTACGAGCCGGGCCACCCGCTCGCCGAGCAGGGGCCGTACGCTGTCGGCCGCCAGGTCGGCATGGCCGGTGTCGTCACCCGGACGGAGCAGCTGGCCGATGGCGTGCACCAGCCCGGCCACCTGGAGTTCCTTGTCGGCCGGCCGCCCCCGGCGCAGCAGCGCGGCGGTCTGCAGCGCGTGTTCGCGGGAGTCGACCGGGGCGCCCCGGTCGCGGTCCGGTGCCGTGCCGCCGCCCCGGCAGGCGTGGAGCAGATCCATCAGCTCGTCGACACTGCGCAGTTCCATCCGCCGGTCCTCCCGAGTCCGCCCGCGAGAAATGCCGTTGCGACACATGAGCAGATCATGGTCGGCTTGCTATTCGGCCAACGGGACCTGAACTACGTGCCGAGGCCAGCGATCCGATGGGTCGTCGGGCCGGTGCGAGGCGCGAGTGCTGAGCCGAACGGGTGATGAGAAAACCTGCTAAATGGGTCAAATTGCCCTAGGGTAAGGGCTGCTGGGCGCTGAACGACTCAAGACAGTTACCTCTTGTTTTCAGCCCCATCGAGCGGCCGCCCGCTCATTTGGTTACTCTGTACCGGACGGACAGCCTTATATGGGTCCCACCCACACCCACGGTCCGTCCCGGGACAAGCCGGTCACCACGGCCTGTTCTCACACCCAGAAGATCCGGCGCCACCGCGTCCGTACCGACATCGACTCAGACCCGAGCGGACGTCAAGCGCACAGCGGCAGGCTGGGCCGACGTCCCGAGGGTGACCCGACACATAAGGAGTGCGCGGTGACACCAGAGAAGACGAATGGCGATCAACGCCCCAAGGAACGCACCGAGGGCGGCCGGTCGAAGAAGGAACTCGGCAGCCTGGACGTGTGGGCCAGGTCCGCCCCGATCCGACTGGCGGGCTACGAGGACGACCTCGCCGAGCCCCACATCCTGCCCAGCGTGGACTGACCGGCAGGACTGAGTGATCGCCGTCTGCATGGGCGTGCCAGACTCGCGCCCATGCAGATCAGAGAAGCCACCGCCGCCGACTGGCCCGGGATCTGGCCGTTCTGGCACCGTGTCGTCGCCGCCGGTGAGACCTACACCTGGGACCCGGACACCTCCGAGGAAGCCGCCCGCGCGCTGTGGATGGCGCCCGCGAAGCGCGTGTACGTCGCCGAGGACGAGACCGGAGCGGTGGTCGGCTCCGCCTTCCTCACCCCCAACTACGCCGGCCCCGCCGCCCGTATCGCCAACGCGGGCTTCATGGCCGACCCCGACCGGGGTGGCCGAGGCATCGGCCGGGCCCTCGCCGAACACGTCCTCGCCGAGGCCGTGGACCAGGGTTTCCGGGGCATGGTGTTCAACGCGGTCGTCGAGACCAACCCCGCCGTACGGCTCTGGACCTCCCTCGGCTTCACCGTCCTCGGCACCGTCCCGGACGCCTTCGAGCACCCGAAGGACGGCCGGGTGGGCCTGCACATCATGTACAAGGCGCTCTGACCCGACGGCTCCCACGCCTGGGCCGGGCGCGGTCAGTCGAGCGGTGCCGTCCGCCGCCACGGGTTCAGCTGCTCCAACCGGCCCGCCACCGCCAGGAGTTCGCGCTCGGAACCCGGGCGGCCCACCAACTGCACCGCGCAGGGGGCGCCCGACGGCAGAGTGCCGAACGGCACCGACATCGCCGGCCAGCCCGTCAGGTTCCACGGGGGCGTCAGCGGCGAGTAGTTGGTGTTCACCAGCAGATTGCGCAGCCACCCCCGCTCGTGCCAGCGCGCGGCGGCGGGCCCGCGCCGGGCGAGCGCCGGGGTGAGGAGCACATCGTGCTCGGCGAAGAACGGCTCCAGACGCCGGCGCAACCGCTCCCGGTGGTCGCCCGCCCGCACCCCCTTCACCAGGCGCCGCCCCACGGCCGCGTGCACCCGCGTACGCCGGGTGAGCAGCCGTGGATCGAGGCCCTCGGCGTCCACCGCCGTGCCCGCCGTCCAGTGGGCCAGCGAGGTCGTGCCCAGCCACACGGGATACGACGGATCTGCCCGCCGCACCGTCAGCCCGGCCCCGGCCAGCAACTCTGCGGCCCGGCGCGCGGCATCGGCGTACGGGCGACCCACGGTCACACCGAGCAGGGGGCTGCGCAGGGACAGCGCGATGCCGGGCGGAGAAGAGGGAGAGGGGGAACCGGGAGGTTCCTCGGTGTCGCGTCCCGCCAGTATCGCGAACATCAGCCGGGCGTCCTCGACGGTCGTCGCCAGCGGGCCGTTCTCCGACATGCCGAACCAGTCGCCGTGCCCGATGTCCGCCGGGACGACACCGAAGCCCGGCTTGAGGCCGAGCAGACCGCAGTTGGCGGCCGGTATCCGCAGCGACCCCATGCCGTCGTTGCCGAGGGCCAGCGGCACCAGCCCGGCGGCCACCGCCGCCGCGCTGCCGCCCGAGGAGCCGCCGGTCGTGCGCGAGAGGTCCCACGGGTTGCGGGTGATGCCGTGCACCCCGTCCGTCGTACCGAAGACACACAGCTCGGGCACGTTCGTCAGCCCCACGACCACCGCGCCCGCCGCCCGCAGCCGGGCCACGGTCACATGGTCCTCCCCGGCGGGTGTCTCCGGGGTCGCCGCGGACCCGTTCCGGGTGGCCTCGCCCCGTACGGCGAGGTTGTCCTTGATCGCCACCGGCACGCCCGCCAGCGGCAGTTCGGCGAGATCGGCCCGGTCCGCCACCTCGTCGGCCTCCGCGAGCGCCGCCTCCGCCCGGACCTTGCGGAAAGCCCCGATCCGCCCGTCCAGCGCCTCGATCCGCGCCAGATGCTCCGCCAGCACCGCACGCGGGGTGACCTTCTTCTCCCGTACGGCGGCGGCTATCTCGGCGGCGGTCCGGCCGGCCCAGGTGGTCACGGGCGCTCCTGGCGGTGTCGTGCGCGCCGGTGCCGGACGCGACAGAGGGGCGTACCCGTGAGTAGTGATCGAGTACGGCAGCACTGTGCCCTGTGGGACGGCCCCGCGTCGAGAGTCCGCGGGGAAGTCGTGACCGGTCCGACCGAGGCCCGACCGGGGCCGGGCTACGGCTTCCGCGCGGGCGGGTCGGCCAGCCGCGTCGGTGGCAGGAACTCCCGTACGTACGTCCGCTGCCAGCAGGCGCCGGTCTCCCGCAGCTCGCGCCAGGTCGTGTAGCGGTAGCGGAAGAGACGGGCGCGGACGTAGTGGGGCGGGGCGTCGGCGGGGAAGGGGGAGCGGCGGAGCAGACGGAGGGTGTCGCGGTCGTTCTCCAGGAGGCGTTCCACCATGGCCCCGAACCACGAGCCGGCGTACGCGGGGGAGAGCGCGGCGAACCACATCAGCCAGTCGAGCCGCAGATGGTACGGGGCGAACTGGCGCGGCCAGCGCCCCGGATCACCCGGTTTGCCCTTGAACTCGTACTCCCGCCACTCGGAGTCCTCGCGCGCCACGTCGTCCGCCGTCCCCTCCACCACCACCTCGTACCGCACCCGGCTGACGCTGCCGAACGCCCCGTAGGTGTTGACCAGGTGCAGTGGGTCGAAGGAGCGGTTCATGACCTGGCGGCGGGAGATCATGTTGCGGACGGGGTGGTGGCTGAGCCCGAGGAGCAGCGCGGCGACGGCGAGCACGACGACCGTGTACCAGAGGGGCGCCTCCGGGGTGTCCGGTGCGGTGGTCCCGAAGTCGAGCGCGGACAGGGCCAGCACGATGGTGATCCAGTTCAGCCAGGAGAAGTTGCCCGACAGGACCAGCCACAGCTGGGTCAGGATCATCAGCGAGGCGGCGGCCGTCGCGATCGGCTGCGGGGCGAAGAGCAGGAACGGGACCACGAGCTGCGTGACATGGTTGGCGGCCACCTCGACGCGGTGGAACGGCTTCGGGAGATGGTGGAAGAACCAGCTCAGCGGACAGGGCCAGCACGATGGTGATCCAGTTCAGCCAGGAGAAGTTGCCCGACAGGACCAGCCACAGCTGGGTCAGGATCATCAGCGAGGCGGCGGCCGTCGCGATCGGCTGCGGGGCGAAGAGCAGGAACGGGACCACGAGCTGCGTGACATGGTTGGCGGCCACCTCGACGCGGTGGAACGGCTTCGGGAGATGGTGGAAGAACCAGCTCAGCGGACCCGGCATCGGCTGGGTCTCGTGGTGATGGTCGAGGCAGGTCAGCTTCCGCCAGCACTCGTCGCCGCGCAGCTTGATCAGCCCCGCGCCGAACTCGACCCGGAACAGCACCCAGCGCAGCAGGAACAGCACGACGACCGGCGGCGCCACCTCGTCGTTGCCGAGGAAGGCGGCGAGGAAGCCGACCTCCAGGAGCAGTGACTCCCAGCCGAAGGAGTACCAGGTCTGGCCGACGTTCACGATCGACAGATACATCGCCCACGGCAGCAGCCACAGCAGCATGCCCGCCCACAGGGGCAGAGCCGAGTCCACGCCCGCGACCAGCGCCGCCGACACCGCGCAGCCCGCCCAGGCCCACCCCGCGAAGAAACGGTCCGAGTAGTGGCGGTGGAACACGCTCGGCGCACGCCGGAACGGCACCCGCTCCACGAAACGGGGGATCGGCAGCATCCCGCGCTCACCGAGCAGCGCGCGGAACTGCAGGGCCGCACCCACGAAGGCGACCATATAGAGGACGGCCAGGGCCCGCTGGAAGAGCAGCCGACTCAGCCAGTAGTCGGGTCCGGTGAACCACTCCACGGTACCGACCATAGTGGGCCGATCGAGGATGGTTTCCTCCGCTCGAAAATTCAGGCAAATGCTGTCAAAGTGGCCCCATGGTTGATCGGGGAGCGAGCGACTCGGACGTCCCGGACGACTGGCTCTCCCACCCGGACCCCGTCCTGGCGCTCAATCTCATGGGCACCTTCGACTGGGACCTCGACGCCGGTGCGTTCCACATGGACGCCACGGCCCACGAGATCTTCGACGTGCGCCCGGAGGAGTACGACGGCAACCCCGAGACGCTGTCGCTGCGGGTCCCCCCGATGGAGGGCCGCAGACTCGACACCCTCGTCTCGCAGGCCCTCAAGGACGGCAGCGAGAACTACGGCGCCTACTTCCGCATCCGGCTGCGCGACGGCACCATGCGCTGGACCCACACCCAGGGCTACATCCGCCGCGACGCGACGGGCCGCCCGTACCGGGTCATCGGCATCGTCCGCGACGCCACCCGGGAACTGCGCGAGATCCGCTCCCGCACCCAGCGCGCCGCGCTCGACGAGGCCCGCCGAAGGCAGACCAACGTCGTCCAGGTCATCACGGCCGCCCTGGCCCACGCCCGGACCGTGCAGGACGTGATCGACGTCCTGGAGGACACCGACGGCCTCACCCACCTCGGTGCGACCAGCCTGGTCATGGGCCTGGTGGAGGCCGGACGCGTCCGGATGGTCGCCGCCGGCCCGGAGGACAGCTATGTACCCGGCACCCGGATCACCCGCCTCGACATGAAGTACCCGATGAACGAGGTCGTACGGCATCTCGTCCCGCACTTCATCGAGTCGCCGGAGGAGTTCGCCGAGTCGTATCCGCTGCTGTGGCCGCACATCACCGACCTCAAGATCACCTCGGCCGCGTATCTGCCGCTGATCGTGCAGGCCCGGCCGATCGGCGCGATGGGGCTGCTGTACAACGACCGGCGCGGCTTCACCCGGGAGGAGCGCGACGTCCTCGTCGCCCTCGGCAGCAGCATCGCCCAGAGCCTCCAGCGGGCCATGTTCTACGAGGGGGAGAAGGACCTCGCCGAGGGTCTCCAGCAGGCCATGCTGCCCCGCTCCATCCCCAGCGTCCCGGGCGCCGACATCGCCGTCCGCTACCGTGCCGCCTCCTTCGGTGGCTCCCTCGGCCGGGACATCGGCGGCGACTGGTACGACCTCATCCCGCTGCCCGGCGGACGCGTCGGCGCGGTCATCGGGGACGTCCAGGGCCATGACACGCACGCGGCGGCCGTCATGGGCCAGCTCCGTATCGTCCTCAAGGCCTACGCCACCGAGGGGCACACCCCGGCCACCGTGATGGCCCGTGCCTCCGCCTTCCTCCACGAACTCGACACCGACCGCTTCGCGACCTGTCTGTACGCGGAGGCCGACCTGGCCACCGGGGTGGTCCAGGTGGTGCGGGCCGGGCACATCGACCCGCTGATCCGGCACACCGACGGCACCTGCCACCGGGTGACCGTGGAAGGGGGTCTGCCGCTCGGGCTGTCCGCGGAGTTCGGCGGCCTGGAGTATCCGGTGACGGCGGTCGAACTGGACCCCGGGCAGACGCTCCTGCTGTGCACCGACGGCCTCATCGAGGAGCCAGGCGCCGACCTCGACGACGGTATGCGCACGCTGCGGGCGCTGATCGCCACGGGCCCCGACGACGTCGACGATCTCGCCGACCGGCTGATCGACGTGGCGGAGGAGCGGGGCGGCGACGACGATGTGGCCCTGCTGCTGCTCCGGCGGCGCAGCCGCAGCGCCGAGCAGCCCGGTGGGCGGCTCCAGCAGCATGTCGCGCCCGGTGATCCGGAGGCGCTCACCGAGGCGCGGCACATGATCGGGGCGGCCGTGCGGACGTGGGGGGCGCGGGACCGGGCCGATGAGATCGAGCTTGTCGCCGACGAGCTGATCACCAACGCGCTCATGCACACGGAGGGGGCGGCGATCGTGACGCTGCGGGCGCTGGCGGGGTCCGACCGGAGGCTGCGGGTGGAGGTGGAGGACTCGTCCAGCGCGTTGCCGCGGCGGCGGGAGGCGGGGGAGGCGGGGGTGTCGGGGAGGGGGTTGCTGCTGGTGGATCGGCTGACGGATGTGTGGGGGGTGGAGGCGCGGGGTGGGGGGAAGTGCGTGTGGTGCGAGTTCGTGCTGCCGAGCGCGTCATAGCTCGGGGGCGCGGTTCGTTGTCGGGTGCGGGTGCGTGGGGCTTCTCGCGCGGTTCCCCGCGCCCCTGAAACAGCGGGGCTGCGCCCCTGCTTTTTCGGCCCGAAGAGCACGGGGCGCAGCCCCGGCTCTTCAGGGGCGCGGGGAACCGCGCGACCAGCCCCCACCGGACCCGCACCCCACAACGCGCCGCCCACAACGCGCCGCCCACACCCATGGCACCCTGGACGTATGCCTGAATTGCCCGAGGTCGAGGCGTTGCGGGACTTTCTCGTCGGGAGTCTTGTCGGTCATGAGGTGGTCCGCGTGCTGCCCGTGGCGATCAGCGTGCTGAAGACGTACGACCCGCCGGTGAGCGCGTTCGAGGGGCGGGAGGTCACGGGCGTACGGCGGCACGGGAAGTTCCTCGACATCGAGGCGGACGGGGGCGAGCTGCACCTCGTGACGCATCTGGCGCGCGCCGGGTGGCTCCAGTGGCGGGACCGGCTGCCGGACGGTCCGCCGAAGCCCGGCGGGAAGAGCCCGCTCGCGCTGCGGGTCGCCCTGGAGACCGGCGACGGCTTCGATCTCACCGAGGCCGGCACGCAGAAGCGGCTGGCGGTGTACGTCGTAAGGGACCCGGCGGAGGTGCCGGGCATCGCCCGCCTCGGTCCGGACCCCCTCGCCGACGAGTTCGACGTCACCCGGTTCGCCGGGCTGCTCGCGGGGGAGCGGCGGCAGCTCAAGGGCGCGCTGCGGGACCAGAGCCTGATCGCGGGGATCGGGAACGCGTACAGCGACGAGATCCTGCACGCGGCGAAGATGTCGCCCTTCAAACTGGCGTCGTCGCTGAAGCCGGAGGAGACCCGGCATCTGCACGAGGCGCTGCGTGCCACGCTCACCGAGGCCGTGGAGCGCTCCCGGGGGCTCGCGGCCGGGAGGCTGAAGGCGGAGAAGAAGAGCGGGCTGCGGGTGCACGGCCGGACCGGGGAGCCCTGCCCGGTGTGCGGGGACACCGTCCGGGAGGTCTCCTTCAGCGATTCCTCGCTGCAGTACTGCCCGACCTGTCAGACGGGCGGCAAACCGCTGGCCGACCGACGCCTGTCACGGTTGCTCAAGTAGCCCGGCCGTGCGGCCAAGGGCCGCTCGAAGGGGCCCGGAACCGGCCCCGACCATGATCCGCAACCATTGAAGGTACGGACCAATGCGGGACCGGCTCAGCGCCAGGCCGGGGCCTCGATGACCGCCAGCAGCTCGCCCTCCTGGCTGCGCACCTCGAAGTGGCTGATGTCCTCGCGCTGCATGGCGGTGCCGCCCACCATCTCGGACGCCTTGTCGGCGCCCTCGGGGGACTTCCAGTTGGCGGCCGTCTCCTCGGTGCCGTCCTTGCCGATCACGACGAGCCGACAGGCGTGGGCGCCGTCCGCCTCCTTGACCTTCAGCTCGATGTCGGTGCCCCAGATCCGTTCCTCGGCCTTGACCTCGGCCCATACGCCGGTCTTGGCGTCGGTGGCGGCGACGGTGTCCGGGGCCTCGCCCGGACCAGCGAGAACGGCCACGGCGGGGCCGCCGACGGCGATGACCACGGAGGCCGCCAGCGCGAACAGCCAGCGCCTGCGCTTCGCCCGGTGCCGGGTCGCCACCTCGTCGAGCAGCCGTCCCAGCATCCGGGGGCCGGGCGCGGCGAAGGGATGCACCGCACGCGGTGTCGCGTTGCGGTACAGCATCAGCTGCCGTGCCGCCGGACGGAACTCGGTGACCTGTACCGCGCACTGCGGGCAGCCGCGGACATGGTCCTCGAAGTGGAACGAATCCACCTCGTCCAGCACGCCCAGCGCGTATGCGCCGACGTCGTGATGACGATCCTGGGACCACATGGCAATTCCTCGGGCCGGTGTGCGGTGGGGGTTGCTTCCTGCCCCCACCGGTACGGACCGGACCGGCGAATCACTCAAGCCCCACGACCATTGCCAACCAAAAGATTCGGAGCCCTCCGCCGGGCGGATTGGTCCGGGATCGAAAAAGATGCTCCGTCCAGGCCGCGACAGCCGGATGGCCGCCACCTGAACACGGGATGTCAGGGCTCTAGAACAGATGGATCGCCAGGTGGCCGAGCGGCAGACCCAGCCGCCAGGCCGGGGTCCAGACCTTCGGGCCGTCGTCCTCTCCCAGTACCGCCCCGCCGCCCGGCACCGCGTCCAGATCGGGGGCGAGCAGTTCCGTCTCCTCCAGCCAGCGCCATGCCGCAGCGGCCAGATCCAGGTCCGGCGACGGGCCGCCCGACTCCAGTGCCTCGGCGGCGAAGTGCGCCATGCGCTCGCACACCCAGTCCTGCCACGGCTGGTCGTACGCCGTCAGCGACAGCCAGGTCTCCAGCTGGGTCACGACCCGGATGCCGGACAGCTCACCGCCCGCGTCCGACAGGAAGATGGTCAGCGCCAGGGCGTCCCGCCCCGCACGGAACTCGAAGGACGTCGGCGGCATCAGGTCGCCCGTCCGCAGCAGCTCCTCCGCGATGTACTCGGCGTAGAACCACGCCATCGGGACGGCCAGTTCGCCGCCGCCGGCGCCGTCCGTGCTCTCTTGACCTCTGTGCAGCATCCCTTCCTGCCTTCCTCCGGTGCGTGCGCGTCGCCCGACCCCGGGCCTGGAGACCAGGCCCCGGCCCCCCATCCGGAACACGGATAGAAGACAGCTGATTGCTCAACCGGGGTCCTCAGCAAGGCGCTTTACGGAGGTTTGACTCGGCCATGGGTTTCACCGCAGGTCGGCCGCGTATCCGGGAAGCACCCGGCGCAGGGCGCGCAGCGCGTAGTACGCGCGGGACTTCACCGTACCGGGCGGGATTCCGAGGGCTTCGGCTGCTTCCGCCACACTCGCCCCCTGGAAGTACACCTGCACCAGTACTTCCCGGTGTTCGGGAGTGAGTGTCTTCACAGCTTCCCGTACATCGAGGGTCGCCACCGACCGTTCGGCGTGATCGGCCATCACCCGCGCGTTCTCCAGCACCGCGTCCCCCACCTCGGCGGGACGCGCCTGCCGGGCCCGCCGCGCGTCGATGGCGAGCCGCCGCCCGACGGTGAGCAGCCAGGGGCGTACGGAGTCGAAGTCGTCGGCGCGCAGCGCCTCGGGGTGTTGCCAGGCGCGCACGAAGGTCTCCTGCACGAGGTCCTCGGCGCGATGGCGGTCTCCGTCGGAGAGCCGCAGCAGCAGGGCGAAGAGGGGGCGGCCGTGTTCGCGCTGGAGCTCGGCCAGCTCGTGTTCGGCGGTCGTCCCGTAGGTGATCGTGGTTCCGGCCGTCATGGCCGTATGGGAACGCGGGCCGTCCCACGGGGACAGAGGCCGGCCACGGGTGTGCGGCGGGCGGTCGAACCTGTCGACGAACGGTGCGACGAACGGTCTGCCGGTGCCCCGGAGCCTCCGCCTCCGGCCCCGCACCGCCCTTCGGCCCCGACCGGGGAGCGGCCCGGGTCAGGGCACCACCGTCACCGGCCAGCGGCCCGCCCTCACCAGACGGAGGGCGACCGAGCCGACGATGCGGTGGCCGGCCTGTTGGGAGGCGCCCACCACGACCGCGTCCGCCTTGAGTTGATCGGCGGCCGTCACCAGGCCGTTGAACGGGTCGCCGCGGAAGGTGTGGAACTCCCAGCGCACCTCGAAGATGTCCTTCACCTGCTCGGCGGCCTCCCGGATGTCCGCCACGAGATGCTCGGCGATCTCGTCGGTCGTCCCCGCCACCGGCACCCCGAGCGCCGCGCCGGCCGCCAGCAGGGGCTGCACATACACGATGGCGAGCAGCGCGTGCTGGCGACGGGCCAGGCCGGCGGCGTACGACACGGCCCGCAGCGAGGTCTCGGAGCCGTCCAGTCCGACGAGGACGACCTTCGGTCCGTCGGTACCCCGTTCGAACCGGTGTGCTTGCTGATCGGTCACGGTCGCGAGGCTGTCCGAGCACCCGGACCCCGGCGTGCGCCGGGCGTTCGACTGGATGTGACGGGGGCGCGACCGGGGCACGACGGCGGCGCGACGGGCGCGACGGGCGCGCGGAAAACTACTCCCATCGGGTGTTTCCATGCCGCCGCACCGGTGTCGTGGTGGTGCGCCGTCCCCGCCTTGGTCGACTGATGAGTCATGACGAAGGATCAGATGTTCACGCGCCGCCATGTGGTGACGGGCGCCGCCGCCCTACTGGGCGCGGCCGGTACGACGGGCGCCGCCGCTCTGCTCATCGGCGACGGGGGCTCCGCCCCGGCACCGGCCGGCGCCCCCGCCCCGGCGGCCGGCCCCGGCGCCCGCCCGGCGCTCCGGCCCTCCTCCTACCGTCTCCAGCCCCTCACCGGCCACGGCCGGCCCGTCCGGCGCCGCGCCCTGGTCCCGGCCGGGGTCCGGAGCGAGCCGTTCCTGCGGATGGAGGGGCGCGGCCGGAGCATGGTGCTGACCTTCGACGACGGCCCCGACCCCCGCTACACCCCGGACATCCTGCGCATCCTCCGCGACCACGACGTCCGGGCGATGTTCTTCGTCTGCGGCGAGATGGCGGTCCAGCACAAGGACCTGCTGCGGGAGATGGCCGACGACGGCCATGTGGTCGGCAACCACACCTGGTCCCATCCGCTGCTCACCACCCTCTCCCGGTCCCGGGTCCACGAGGAGATGGAGCGCACCAGCGAGATCATCGACAAGGCGTACGGCGAACCGCCGCTGTGGTTCCGCGCCCCGTACGGCGCCTGGAACCGGGCCGCGTTCCGGTTCGGCGCCGAACTCGGCATGGAACCGCTGGGCTGGACCGTGGACACCCTCGACTGGCGGACCCCCGGTACGCACACCATCGCCGAGCGCGTCACGGACGGCGCGGGCCCCGGTGTCGTCGTGCTCTCCCACGACGCGGGCGGCGACCGCTCCCAGAGCGTCGCGGCCCTGCGCGACTATCTCCCCGAACTGCTGGACTCCGGATACCGCGTCACCGTGCCCCGGCGGAAATACGCCTGAGAACACGCCTGAGAACACGCCCGAGAACACGCCCGAGAACACGCCTGAAGATACGCCTGACGCGAATTTCGCGGACCCCGCCCGCCCGCCCGGCCGGGAGCGCTCAGCG
Source organism: Streptomyces phaeolivaceus (assembly GCF_009184865.1). Lineage (NCBI taxonomy): Bacteria > Bacillati > Actinomycetota > Actinomycetes > Kitasatosporales > Streptomycetaceae > Streptomyces > Streptomyces phaeolivaceus. The sequence continues at coordinate 9,332,255 of NZ_CP045096.1, forward strand.
CACCTCGACCAGGCGGGCGAACACCACGACATTGCCGTCGTAGCCGTTCTGCTTGGAGAAACCGCCCCCGCAGGTGATGACCCGCAATTCGGGAATTCCGCTGTTCCCGTAGACGCGGTCGCCCGGGAAGTTGTTCTTCTCGAAGACCTCGATGCCGTAGATCTCGAAGACGGCGGTCTTTCTGTCCGCGCGCCGGATCTCGACCTTGCCGCCCTTCTTCAGCGCCCCGAGTCCGTAGAACACGGCGGGACCCTGATCGTTGTCGACATGACCGACCACGACGGCCGTGCCCTGCTCGCCGGGGGAGACCGCGCCGGTGAACCAGCCCGCGAGGTTCGGGTCCCGGGCCGGCGGCGCGTCCACCCAGCCCTGCGCGTCCAGCCCGACGGGCATCGCCGGCGCGTCCACCCGGATCGAGGGGATCCGCACCCGGTCGACCATGGCGTACGGCAACGGGCCGGGGACATCGGTGAAGGTGCCGTGCGGTGTGCTGCGGCTGTCGGCCGCCGCCGCAGACGCCGGCTGCGGCGGGCCCACGTCGAACTCCCCCGAGCCGTTCCGGATCAGCGCGAGACCGGTCAGCAGAACAAGCGCTATCACGCCCCATGGAGCGCGCTTCTTCCGCCGCTCCTCCCATTCGGCCTCGGCCGGTCCGGACGAATGCATTCGCCATCCCCTCTCGACCCGGCCGTCGCCGTGTCCGTCGCGCATACGACAAAAGCTAAGCGTCCCGCACGTCGACGGCGACGGGGCAGGTGCGAACGGGTGGCGGTGAAGACGGCTTCTGCGCCATCCGAGTTCGCCGTCCGAGGAAATTTCTGACGGTCCGTGACCTGCGGTGATATCCGATCGTGCGGAGATATCACGGCGTGTCCCCCGACCGGCACTCACCAGGACGGACCAGCGCCGAAATGCGGCCCCGCGCACGGCATCTGAGGGTCGTCCCGGGAGGCGTTTTCTCGCCGATAGACCGGGGACGGGACCCGGGGCGTCTTCCGCGGAGGATCACATGCGTACTACTAGTGTCCTGGCTGCCTCGGCCGCCGCGGTCGCCCTGGTCGGTGTCGCCGCGCCGACGGCCGCCGCCTGGGACCAGCCGAGCAAGGTCACGGCCGCCCCCAATGTCATCGCCCGCGGCGGGCAGCTCGTCCTCACCGTCGGCGGCGGTGACGCGTGCGCGATCGCCGGCAGCACCATCGGTTCGAACGCCTTCCCCACCACCAACCTCACCTCCATGGGCGGCACCACCGCCTCGGCCACGGTGCGGGTCAACTCCGACGCCGCCCCGGGGTCGTACAGCGTCACCACCAACTGCGAGGGCAAGCGCAAGACGTTCACCGGTGTCTTCACCGTCATCGGCGGGGTGCGCGGCGGTCTCGGCGGCAGCACGTCCACCGGGGCCACCTCGACCGACATCGCGATCGGCGGCGGACTGGTGACGGCCGCGGTGGTCGGCGGCGGTGTGTTCTGGATGCGCCGCCGCTCCGAGAACAGGATCTGACGAGAACAGGATCTGACCGACCCGACCCGACCCGACCCGACCCGACCGGTCCGGTCCGGTCCGGTCCGGTCCGGTCCGTACAGCCCTTCGCCCCGGAGCCCGTAACCGTCCGGGGTGAAGGGCTGTCGCGGTGCGGCGGGAACGGTGGTCAGCGGTGGCCGCCGTCCTCGGGGCGCCGCCGCGACCGGTTCCAGGCCACACCCAGCGTGCCCGCGACGAGCGCGGCGCCGAGGCCGATCTCCGAGAGGTCGAAGCCCGCGACGGTGCCGCCGGCCCCGGCGTGGGAGCCCCGGGTGGGATGGTGGGTGGGGTGGTGCGTGGGATGGTGCGTCGGGCGGCCGGAGGCGATGGTGAGATCCGTCAGGCCGGTCTCGTCGCCGCACTGGAACGTCACGTCGTACACCGTGCCGGGCCTCGCGTCCCGGTCCACGGTCGCCGTGGCCGAGGACTGGCCGCGGGGGATGACGACGGCGTCGAAGACGCCCGAGGAGACCGTCGTGCGGTGCCGGCAGCCGTCGACGCGCAGGGTCACCTGTCCGCCGGGGGCGACCGTCGAGGGCACGACCTCGAATCCGAACGACGTGATGTCGCCGACCGGTGCCGCGTGGGCGGCGGGAGCGATGAGGGAAAGGGCGGTCACGCCCAGCAGAGCGGCCGAAGCGACGCGTATCGCGCGCATGATGAGCCTCCGGGTCCCCGAGGAGCCTGCCGCGGACCGATTCCGCCTGCGCCGGAAATGCACCTCGATGACCGAAACGCTAGGAAGGCGCGCCGGGTGGCGCGATCTCAGTCGCGCGAATGGGGCAAGCGTGTGCTCCGCACAGGGGACCGGAGTACGTACGGCCGGGGGACGGGCGCCCTGCGGCACCCGTCCCCCGGCCGCGGCGCCGGGCTTGAGGGACCGTCACCCGCCCGCGTTCGGGAACAGGGCCAGGAACGGATCCGCCGAGGCCGACAGCCCCCGGCTGTAGGGCGCGTCGAAGTCCCAGACGAGGAACAGCAGGAACGCGATGAGGGCCGAGAACAGGCCCGCGAGGATCAGCTCGCGCGGCGTACGCCGGATCTGCAGGGCGAACACCATGCCGACCGTCACGACGGCGCCGATGATCAGGCCGAACCACACCACGCCCGGCATCGTCTCGCCGGTGGAGTCCGCGCGGCTGCCGCGCGCGGCGTCGGCCGCGGCGACCTGGTCGAGCAGCGGCTGGTAGGTCTGCGCCTCGAAGTCGCTGCGCGGCTCGTAGTCGGTGACGCCGTGGCGGACGGTCTCGAACAGTTCGGTGCCGCGCTCGGTCACCTCACCCTTCTCGGCCATCACCTTCCACTCGGTGGTCACGACGTGGCCGACATAGGCGTCGATGTCGCCGCGGATGCGGTCGCGCACGTCCTCGGGGTACACCCGCACCCGCTCGCTGATCTCGTGCAGGGCCTGTGCCTCCGCCTGGACCTGGTCCTGGGCGGCGCTGCGGGCCTCCCAGACACCGGCGATCGCCAGACCCAGCACGATGGCGTACACCACGCCGATCATCATGGTGATGTACTCGATGACGTCCGGGGTCTCGGACGGGTCCTCGTCCGCGGGTGCGGCGTGATGCCGTACTACGGCCACGATGAGGACGACCAGACAGGCCGCCCCCATCGCGAGGGTGAGAACAAGCCATTCCGACAAGAGGTTCCTCCAGGGGTCAGCGCGGACGCAGGGCCGCGGCGGCGAACACCGCGGGCACGGTCACGAGCAGGGCGAGCGAGACGAGGGACGGACCGGAACGCTTGGCGGCCGAGTGGGCCGGGGCCCGGTACGGCGGATAGCTCACCGGGGTCGGTGACGCCTCGGGACGCGGACTGGGCGTGGGCTTCGGCTTCGGCGGGGGAGTCGGGGCGGGGGCCGGCCGGGGCGCCTCGGTGGCGGGCGGCTGGGGCGGTACCGGCGGCGGTGGAGGCGGCGGTGGAGCCGGCCTCGGGGGCGGGGTGGGCGTGGGCTTCGGGGTGGGCGGCGGCTCCGGTGGGGGATCGGGGGTGGGGGTCGGAGTGGGCGGGGGATCGGGGGTCGGGTCCGGGCTGGGCGCCGGCTCCGGTGGGCACGACGGTGTCGGGGACGGCGGCGGGGGAGGTGGCGGAGTGGGTGGCGGCGGTGGCGGGGTGGTCGGGGGCGCCGGTTCGCAGGATTCGGTGCCCCCGATCGCCACGGCGACCGTGCCGCCGCTGTCCGGGCCCACCTCGGCGTACGCGCAGGCGTCGGCGACCGCCGGGCCGCTCGGTGCTCCGGTGAGGAGCCAGGTCAGTGCGAGCAGGGCCGACAGTCGCAGGGCGAGAGCGGATCGGGTCCGCTGGGGTCCTTGCACGTCGGAGATCATCCGTGCTCGCGCGCCCGCGTACGCGGGAGCACGGATGGATTGCTCCAAACGAGGGAAAAACGGGCCCCGAATGTTTGACTGCGGGGCCCGACGCTGACCCTTTCCCGTCACCTCGGCGGGCCGTGCCGCGCGCTCCTCCACAGACTTCCGAAAGAAAATCGTGCAGCGTTGAACACATCAGCCACTCCCACGCGTACCTAGGGCCAGCAAGCGGCGCAGTAGGGCGCTGCAACACCCACCGGATACACGGGGAGTTGGAATGAAGACCTCCTGGCGGAGCGCCTCACTCGTAGCGACAGCTGCGGCTGTGCTGGTGCTGACGACGGCGTGCGGTCAGGAACAGGGGTCGACGTCCTCGCAGAACGTGGGCGCCGCTTCCACGCCGACGCTCGGTGCCGGAACCATCGCGGGAACCGGGACCGCCGGCGCCGGCGCCGGCACCGCGGGCTCCGGTACCTCGGCCCAGTCCACCACGGCCGCCTCGGCGGGGCAGCTGACCGTGTGGAACAGCGACGAGTACGGCAAGGTCCTCACGGACAGCGCCGGTCGCACCCTGTACCGCTTCGACAAGGACTCGTTCGAGCCGCCGAAGACGACCTGTGAGGGCGAGTGCGCCACCACCTGGCCGCCGGTGCCCGCCTCGGGCGCCACCGCCGCCGAGGGTGTCGACAAGGCGCTGCTCGGCGAGGTCAGCCGTCCCGACGGCACCAAGCAGCTGACGGTCGGCGGCTGGCCGATGTACTACTTCGCGAAGGACACCAAGGCCGGCGACATCAAGGGCCAGGGCCTCAAGGGCACCTGGTTCGCGTCGGACCCCAACGGCAAGAAGGCCTCCACCAAGGGCGGCGGCGGAGCCGACGCGGGCGACACCGGTGGCGAGGCGGTCGAGCAGGCCGGTCTCACCACCCGCAAGGACGCCAAGCTCGGCGAGATCGTCGTCGACAAGAACGGCATGACGGTCTACCGGTTCCTCAAGGACACCCAGTGGCCGATGTCGACCAAGTGCACCGGCGCCTGCCTCGACAAGTGGCCCGTCGTCGCCCCGGTCGACAAGAACGACACCAAGGGCATCCTGCTCAAGGGCTACACGGTCTTCGACCGCCCCGACGGAATCAAGCAGCAGACGATCAACTGCATCCCGCTCTACACCTTCGCCAACGACAAGTCCCCGGGCGACACCAACGGCCAGGGTGTCGGCGGCACCTGGTTCGCCATCAACGGCGACGGAGAGCCGATCGGAGCCGACAAGTAGGTCGCGCCTTCCCCACGCACCGCATCAGCGTGGCCGGTCCCGGTCCGCCCCCTCCCGCACCGCGCGGAGGGGGCGGACCGCTTGGCGTGCCCGGACCGGTCGAACAGGTGTGTCCGGGCACGGTGTTGGATCCCCTCGACAATGTTCGGGCCCGAACAGGCATGGCCGGGGCGGCGGTTGGGCATGTGCCATCGGCAGCGACGTTGAACGGACGGTCAATTTCCGTTTTTACTCGCTCCTTCGGCGGACGATCAGTAGCCTCAGCTCGAACACCGGATCGCCTTCGCCACCCCCGACGCGTTGGAGAGCACAGATGGAGCGTCCCGCCTGGGCGCCGTGGAGCATCGACATCTCGATGCCGTCCGTGGCACGCATGTACGACTACTACCTGGGCGGTTCGCACAACTTCGAGGTCGACCGGGAAGCGGCGCGCAGGGCCATGGAGTTCCTGCCGGGCCTGCCCAAGATCATGCAGGCGAACCGGGCGTTCATGCGGCGCGCCGTGCGGTACGCGGCGGATCGGGGCGTCACCCAGTTCCTGGACATCGGATCCGGGATCCCCACCTTCGGAAACGTGCACGAGGTCGCCCGGGAGACCGGCACCGGCGCCCGGGTCGTCTACGTCGACCACGATCCGGTCGCCGTAGCACACAGCCAGGCCGTTCTGGAGGGGAACGACGACGCGGACGTGGTCGCGGCCGACCTCCGCAAGCCCCATGACATCCTCACGAGCCCCCGTGTCGGGCGACTGATCGACCTGAACCGGCCGGTGGCCCTGCTCCTGGTTGCCATACTGCACTTCGTGGAGGACACGGACGACCCGTACGGAGCGGTGGCCGAGCTGCGCGACGCGCTCGCGCCCGGCAGCTTACTCGTCGTCTCGCACGCCTCCTTCGAGGGAATCCCGCTTCCCCAGGAGCGGGCCGAGGGCGCGGTGGACGTGTACAAGGACATTCACAATCCGCTGATCATGCGCTCTCGGAGTGAGATCGCGCGGTTCTTCGAGGGGTACGACATGGTGGAACCCGGACTGGTGCCGATGGCGAAGTGGCGGCCCGACACGGCTCCCGAGGACGAGGATCCGTACGCCTTCTCGGGGTTCGCCGGCGTGGGGACCAAGGCGTGAGGGCGGAGCCGGACGGGCCGGAGGACAGACTCCGCCGGTTCGCGACGATCTGGAGCCGCGCGGTCTTCCCGGCCACCTCCACGTCGCTGACCCGGCCCGAGTTCGAGGAACGACTGCTGCCGCTGGCCCGCAGGCTCAGCGAGGCGCTGCGGGCGAGGACGTACGACGCCGAGGCGGGCCGGGCCGTCGGCGCCGCCCTCGTCGAGGCGCACTGCACCGAACCCGAGGCGCTCAGCCGGACCCTGGACTGCGTCGACGCCTATCTGGTGCTCTACTGCGGCGGCGACGGAGCCCAGGAGGATCTGCGGGCCCGCGCCGCGCGGCTGCAGTCCGCGATGGCCGCCGGTTACGCCGAGGCGCTGCGGCAGCGGACCCTCGCCGAGCAGGAGGCGATCGCCCGCGCGGCGCTGGAGGCCCAGGGCGCGGTCGCCCGCGCGCTGCACGCGACCGAGGCCCGCTTCCGCGCGGTGTTCGAGGGGGCCGCCATAGGCATCGGCATCGCCGACCTCGAAGGCAACATCCTCCAGGTCAACGGCGCGCTGCTGCGGATGTTCGGGGTCACCGAGCAGGCCATGCGCGGGCGCCGCGTCCCCGAGTGGAAGCACCCCGAGGACGCGCCCCAGGTGTGGCGCCTCTACGACGAACTGGTCGGCGGCGAACGCGAGCACTACCACACCGAGAAGGCGTTCCACCGCCCCGACGGCACGGTCCTGTGGACCAATCTGACGGTGTCGCTGCTCCGGGACGCGGACGGCCGGCCCCAGTACCAGCTGGCCCTGATGGAGGACACCACCGAGCGTCGGCTGCTCAACCTCCGCCTCCGCTACGAGGCCACGCACGACGCGCTCACCGGACTGCCCAACCGCACCCTGTTCTTCGAGCGTCTGGAGAAGGCCCTCGCGGCGGGCGACGGCCAGCGCTTCGGCCTCTGCTATCTCGACCTCGACGGCTTCAAGACCATCAACGACAGCCTCGGGCACGCGGCCGGTGACCGGCTGCTCGTCGAGGTCGCAGACCGGCTCCAGTCCTGCGCGACCGCGCCCGGCGAGATGGTCGCCCGGCTCGGCGGCGACGAGTTCGTGGCACTGACCACCGGCACCGAGACCGAGCGCGAGGTCGACGACCTCGCCGACCGCATCATGAACGCGCTGGTCACCCCCGTCCGCATCGAGGGCCGGGAGCTGCTCGTGCGCGGCAGCATCGGCATCGTCGAGGGACCGGCGGGGGAGCGCGGTCCCGCGGAGGTGCTGCGCAGCGCCGACATCACGATGTACCGGGCCAAGTCGGCGGGCGGCAACCGCTACGAGGTCGCCGACGCGGAGGCCGACGCCCGCGCCATCACCCGGCACGGACTCACCACCGCGCTGCCCGCCGCCCTGGACCGGGGCGAGTTCTTCATCGAGTACCAGCCGCTGGTCCACCTCGGCGACGGCACCGTGCGGGGCGCCGAGGCCCTGGTCCGCTGGCTGCATCCGCAGCACGGGGTCATCGGCCCCGACCGTTTCATCCCGCTCGCCGAACGCACCGGGCTGATCGTGCCGCTGGGCCGCTGGGTCCTGGAGCAGTCGGTGCGTCAGGCCCGGGACTGGCAGGAACGACACGGCGGTACGGGCGCCGCCGGCCCGCTGCGGGTCAACGTCAACCTCTCCCCGTGCCAGCTGACCCACCCCGGACTGGTGCAGGACACCGTCGACATCCTGGAGCGTGCCGGGCTGGAACCGGACGCGCTCTGCCTGGAGGTCACCGAGTCCGCGCTGATCGGCGCCGACGACGACCTGCTCAAGCCGCTGCGCAGGCTCTCCGAGATGGGCGTCGACATCGCCCTGGACGACTTCGGCACCGGCTACTCCAACCTCGCCAATCTGCGCCGACTGCCGGTCCGTGTCCTGAAGTTGGACCGGTCCTTCACCCAGAGCATGCAGCAGTTCCCGGCCGACCCCGTCGATCTGAAGATCGTCGAGGGCATCGTCTCCCTCGCCCACAGCCTCGACCTCGCGGTCACCGTCGAGGGCGTGGAGACCGGCGCCCAGGCCGAACAACTGCGCATACTCGGCTGCGACACGGCCCAGGGCTGGTACTACGCCCGCCCCGGCCCACCGGACCGCCTGCACGAACTGGCGTTGGTGGACGCGACGGGATAGAGGGGGCGCGCAGCGCGCCCTCAGGGGCCCGGCACCTGACGCCTACCGCTCGACCAGCATCCGCTGCAACTCCCGCGCGGCCCGAGGCGGAGCCACGTCACTGCGGTGGGCCAGCGCGATCGTACGGTGCAGTCCGGGCCGGGCCAGCGGGGTGACCCGCAGACCCCGGCCGGAGCGGGTGGCGACCATCCGCGGGACGACGGCCACACCGAGCCCCGCCCGGACGAAGCCGAGGACCGCGTCCATCTCACCGCCCTCCACCGCGAAGTCCGGCTCGAACCCCGCGGAGCGACACGCGGCGACGGTGAGTTCCCGCAGGTCGTAGCCGTGGCGGAACATCACAAGACGCTCGCCCTCCAGATCCGGGACACGGACCTGGCGGCGGCCGTCGCCCGGCCTGGGCGCGTCCGGCGAGGAGACCACCACCAGGTCCTCGCGCAGCAGCTCCACCGTGGTCAGGGCCGGGGAGGGCGTGGGGAGCGGCAGGACGACCAGCGCCAGATCGAGGGCGCCGCGCGCGAGCTGCCGTACGAGGTCGTGCGAGCCGCCCTCCTCGATCAGCAGTCGGATGCCGGGATAGCGGTCGTGGAAGGCGCGCAGCACGTCGGGGAGCAGACCGGTGCACAGGCTCGGGGTGGCGCCCAGCCGGACCCGGCCCCGCCGCAGCTGCACCAGCTCCTGCACCTCGTGCCGGGCGGTGTCCGTGTCGGCCAGGATGCGGCGGGCCAGCGGCAGCAGCGCCTCACCGGCGTCGGTCAGCGTGATGTTGCCCCGGGCCCGTTGGAAGAGGTCCGCTCCCAACTCCCGCTCCAGAGCCTTGATCTGCTGCGACAGCGACGGCTGCGCCACATGGACCAGCTCGGCGGCCCGGGTGAAATGCCTGGTCTCGGCCACTGCCACGAAGTACTGGAGCTGCTGGAACTGCATCCCTCCACCCTAGGCGACGATAGCCTCCAGCTATCGAAACAAGCTGTTTCATGTCTTGGACCGATGGGGTGATGCGGTTCTAGCGTTGTGGGCATGGCTCTGGCAACGCGGACGGAACGAAAACCGTCCATGGCACGCTCGGTGTGGGACAGCTCCCTCGGGAAGAAGACGGTGATGGCCGTCAGCGGACTGATCATGCTGGCGTACCTGGTCGTCCATATGCTCGGCAACCTCAAGATCTTCTTCGGCTCGGACGAGTTCAACGGCTACGCCCACTGGCTGCGCACCCTCGGCGAGCCCTTCCTGCACTACGAGTGGGCCCTGTGGATCGTCCGCGTGGTGCTCGTCGCCGCGGTCGTCGCCCACGCGACCGCCGCCTACCAGCTCAGCCGCCGCGACCTCAGGGCCCGGCCGAGCAAATACGTCCACAGGAAGCGCCGGGCGAGCTACGCGACCCGCACCATGCGCTGGGGCGGTGTCATCCTCGCCCTGTTCGTCGTCTGGCACATCCTCGACCTGACCACCGGCACCGTCCACCCCGGCGGCTTCGAGGCCGGACACCCGTACCAGAACGTGATCGACACCTTCTCCACCTGGTACGGCAACGTCGTCTACATCGTCGCGGTGCTCGCGCTCGGTCTGCACATCCGGCACGGCTTCTGGAGCGCCGCCCAGACCCTCGGCGCCGGCAGCCGCACCCGCGACCGCGCCCTGAAGACCACGGCGAACGTCCTCGCGCTGGTGCTGACCGCGGGCTTCGTCTCCGTACCCGTCGCCGTCATGACCGGAGTGGTGAGCTGACCATGAGTACCTCCTCCGAGTACGCGGACTATGTCACCGGGGTGCCCGTCGTCGACGGCAAGGCCCCCGAGGGCCCGGTCGCCGAGCGCTGGGACCGGCGCCGGTTCGAGGCCAAACTCGTCAACCCCGCCAACCGGCGCAAGCACACGGTGATCGTCGTCGGCACGGGGCTGGCCGGCGGCTCGGCCGGTGCCACACTCGCCGAACAGGGCTACCACGTCGTCCAGTTCTGCTACCAGGACTCCCCGCGCCGCGCCCACTCGATCGCTGCGCAGGGCGGTATCAACGCCGCGAAGAACTACCGCAACGACGGCGACTCGGTCCACCGGCTGTTCTACGACACCGTCAAGGGCGGAGACTTCCGCGCCCGGGAGTCGAACGTCCACCGGCTCGCACAGATCTCCGTCGAGATCATCGACCAGTGCGTGGCGCAGGGCGTGCCGTTCGCCCGGGAGTACGGCGGTCTGCTCGACACCCGTTCGTTCGGTGGCGTGCAGGTGTCACGGACGTTCTACGCGCGCGGGCAGACGGGTCAGCAACTGCTGCTGGGCGCCTATCAGGCGCTGAGCAGGCAGATCGCGGCCGGGAACGTGGAGACGCACCCCCGCACCGAGATGCTCGACCTCGTCGTGATCGACGGGCGGGCACGAGGGATCGTGGCCCGGGACCTGATCACCGGGAAGATCGACACGTACTTCGCGGACGCCGTGGTGCTGGCGAGCGGCGGATACGGCAACGTCTTCTACCTCTCGACCAACGCCATGAACTCGAACGCCACCGCCGTGTGGCGGGCGCACCGGCGGGGCGCGCTGTTCGCCAACCCGTGCTTCACGCAGATCCATCCGACGTGCGTTCCGCGCACCGGCGAGCACCAGTCCAAACTGACGCTGATGAGCGAGTCGTTGCGCAACGACGGACGCATCTGGGTGCCGAAGGCGCGCGGCGACCAGCGGCCGGCGCACCGGATCCCCGAGGACGAGCGCGACTACTACCTGGAGCGGATCTACCCCTCCTTCGGCAACCTGGTGCCGCGTGACATCGCCTCCCGCGCCGCGAAGAACGTCTGCGACGAGGGCCGCGGCGTCGGGCCCGGTGGGCAGGGCGTCTATCTGGACTTCGCCGACGCCATCGCGCGGATGGGCCGCAAAGCCGTCGAGGCCAAGTACGGCAACCTCTTCGACATGTACCAGCGGATCACCGACGAGGATCCGTACGAGGTGCCGATGCGGATCTACCCGGCCGTGCACTACACGATGGGCGGACTCTGGGTCGACTACGACCTCCAGACCACCGTGCCCGGCCTGTTCGCGATCGGTGAGGCCAACTTCTCCGACCACGGGGCCAACCGGCTCGGCGCGTCCGCGCTGATGCAGGGCCTCGCCGACGGGTACTTCGTCCTGCCGGCCACCATCAACGACTATCTCGCCCGGCATCCGAAGCAGGACGGGATCGGGCCCGAACACCCCGCCGTCCAGGAGGTGCTGGCCGAGACCGAGGACCGGCTGAACCTGCTGCTGGCCGTCGACGGCGACCGTACCCCCGACTCCTTCCACCGCGAACTCGGCGAACTGATGTGGGAGTTCTGCGGTATGGCCCGCACCGACAGCGGGCTGCGGAAGGCGCTGGAGCGGATTCCGCAGATCCGGGACGAGTTCTGGCGGCGGATCAAGGTCCCGGGCACGGGCGAGGAGTTCAACCAGTCCCTGGAGAAGGCCAACCGGATCGTCGACTACCTCGAACTCGCCGAGCTGATGTGCCTCGACGCGCTGCACCGCGCCGAGTCCTGCGGCGGTCACTTCCGTGCGGAGTCCCAGACGGCCGACGGCGAGGCCGAGCGCCGCGACGAGGAGTTCTCGTACGCCGCCGCCTGGGAGTTCACGGGCACCGGCACGGCCCCCGTCCTGCACAAGGAAGACCTGGTCTTCGAGTATGTCCACCCCACCCAGCGGAGCTACGCATGAGGCTCACCCTGCGCGTCTGGCGGCAGCGGGCCGCCGACGCCGACGGCGCCATGTCCACGTACGAGGTGGACGACATCTCTCCCGACATGTCCTTCCTGGAGATGCTCGACACGCTCAACGAGGAACTCATCCTGCGCGGTGACGACCCGGTGGCCTTCGACCACGACTGCCGCGAGGGGATCTGCGGCGCCTGCTCGCTGGTCATCAACGGGGACGCGCACGGGCCGGAGCGGACGACGACCTGTCAGCTGCACATGCGGTCCTTCTCGGACGGCGACACGATCGACGTGGAGCCGTGGCGGGCCTCGGCGTTCCCGGTGGTCAAGGACCTGGTGGTGGACCGGTCGGCGTTCGACCGGATCATCCAGGCCGGGGGCTACATCACCGCGCCGACCGGGGCCGCGCCGGAGGCGCACGCCACGGCCGTGCCGAAGCCGGACGCGGACTTCGCGTTCGAGCACGCGGAGTGCATCGGGTGCGGGGCGTGTGTGGCCGCGTGTCCCAACGGGGCGGCGATGCTGTTCACCTCGGCCAAGATCAACCATCTGAACGTGCTGCCACAGGGGGCGCCCGAGCGGGAGACACGGGTGCTGGACATGGTGGAACAGATGGACGAGGAAGGGTTCGGGGGGTGCACCTTGGCGGGGGAGTGCGCCACGGCTTGCCCCAAGGGGATTCCGCTGGTTTCGATCACGAGCATGAACAAGGAGTGGCTGAGGGCGACCCGGCGGGGTGGGAAGCGGTAGCGCCGCAGGCGCGGGGCAGGGCCAGGACCTCGTCGATCAGTGCGCGGAGTTCCTCGTCCTGGAGGATCGCCCGGTAGTCGGTGTGCGGCGAGAGGCGGTGGTCCTGGGCCCGGAGGAGGCGCAGGGCCGCCGTGACGGCGGGGGTGGGGGTGCGGCAGCGGACGAGCGTGCGCAGGGTGCGCGCGAACGAGCCGTACCACTCGCCACCGGCCGTGAATTCCAGGATCTCCTCCTCCAGCCGCGGCAGGGCGAGCCCGGGGTCCCCCGTGATCGACCACAGGGTGATCGCCGCGTCCGTCCTGGTCCAGCCATGGCGGCTGGTCAGGGCGTGGCGCACCCGGTCCGTGTACGGCGCGGCCTCGGCACCGAAGTCGGCGAGAGGGCCGACCATGCCGCTGCCACCCTCCTCCCCCTCGACGGACAGGGTTTCGCCGACGGCCCGCAGCGCCTCGGCCGGGTCGGCGTCGCCGATGCGCCAGAGGACCCAGTGCAGCCACGGGCTGATGCCCGGAGGGTCGAGGGCCATGTGCTCGCGCACGGCGGGCGCGGCGGAGGCGGCGGCCGGGCCCATGGCCGCCAGGACATCGGCGGCGTCGGACCGACGGAAGCGGTCGTGCACATAGGCGGTGACCTCCGGCAGGGCGGGCAGCGCGTCCGTCTCCCAGGCCTTGAGGGTCACCAGGAGGTCGGCCGTCAGGACGTGGGGTGCGTCGGGGTCGTTCAGATCGCGGTGGAGTTCCTCACGTATCGACGGCAGCAGGGTGTCCGCGTGGGCGCGGAGCGGGGTCAGCACGTCCGCGATCTCGGGGCGCCTGGGGTCGCCGCTGCCGTAGCTGCCGCCGTCGGGCCCGCGGAACGGGGCGCAGAGCCGGTCGACCAGGCCGGGCAGCGCCCGAGGGTCGTCCATGCGGGTCAGCGCCCAGCCGGCATGGTCGCCGACGGTGCCCTCGTTGTACTCCTCCACGCCCGAGTCGTCGAGCAGACCGGCCAGTCGATCGGCGTACGCCGTGGCCCGGGGGCCCAGCATGCCGAGCAGGTGGGCCGCCCTGAGGCGTACCGAAGGGTCCGGGTGGGACAGTGCGGCGCCCGCCGACGGCAGCACCGCGGGTTCCACCGATCGGCGGGAGACCAGCAGCAGGAGGCAGCGGTCCAGCACGCTCCGCAGCAGATCGCCGTCCTCGGGACGGTCCGCCGCCGCGAACAGCCGGGTGAGGAACCCCAACTCCTGGGCGGCCGTGTCGTCGAACAGGCCGGCCGTCCGGAACGCGACCGCCTCGCGGTAGCAGGCGTAGTCGTTGTCGCCCTGGTACCAGACGGTTTCCCATCGGGAGCGTGCGGTCGGGTCGGTCAGCGCCTCCACCAACGCGTCCAGCGCGCGGACCGGTAGGTCGCTGTCCAGGCCCGCGTAGGCGTGCACGGCCGCGACCCGCAGGACGGGGTCGGGGTCGTGCAGTGACGCGTCCAGGACGGCACGGATCTCGGCGACCGTCGTGGCGTCGGCGCCGGGGGCCGCCGCGAGCCGGCCCAGCGCGAACAGCACCGGCAGCCGGACCGAGAGGTCCCGTTCGGTCCGCCACCGCTCCAGGAGCCGGGCGGGGCCGTCCGCCAGCGGGACGGCCGCCCGGCGTACCGCCGGATCGGGGTCGGCGAGCAGGGGCCGCACCGCCCGCTGGGCGTGGCGCCAGGCCTCGGGCCGGCCCGCGTCGACCGACTCGGGCGAAGTCCCTTCCGGTACCTCGAACAGCGACGCGAGCAGTTCCACGAGGGTCGCGCGGGCGCCCGTCCGGGGATCGGTGGCCAGCGCGACGACGAACGGCAGAGCGGCGGTGGCGGCCGGGGAGACGCCGGGTCCCCATATCGCCAGGTTGTCGAACAGCGCCCAGCAGTCGTCCTCCGTCGCCTCCGGGCCCTTGCGGAACAGCTGGCGCAGCGCCCGGCGGACCTCCTTGGGCGGGACAGCCGGATCGAGCGACTCCAGCCGGTCCCACGGCATCGCGTCCAGTGCCTCCACCGCTCGCTCGGCCGACAGCTCCGCCACTCCCACGCCCCCGCTCGTCGCTCACTTCGCCCGGCACTTCGTCCGGTGCTTCGCCGGGCACTTCACACGGCACGTCGCCCCGTACTTCGCCCGGCTCGTCCATGAGACGGTTCGCGGGGGTGGAGGGTTGCCCCCGGTCACGGGCCGGTCACCGCCGTTCGCCGGTCACCGTCGCGACACCCGCCCGTCGACCGAGTCGGACGCCCCGGACACCTGGTCCGAGCCGTTCAACCTCCGCACATCCGGGCTCTCGCAACCGGTCACGCGCGTGTCAGCCGGCGTCGGAAGAACTAGGTCGGCGGACCGCACGTCCCCAGGTTCGCCCCTGACGCCGCCGAGTCGGCCCGTGACCAGGAGATGCCATGACCGCCTCCACCCTCGACAGCCCGCCCCAGTCCGCGGCCCCCACCCGCTACATCGTCACCCTGGCCCGCGGCGAGGAGGACGTCCGCGCCGCGCAGCGGCTGCGGCACGAGGTGTTCGCCGGGGAGATGGGCGCCCTGCTGGCGTCACCGCGGCCGGGGCTGGACGTCGACCCCTTCGACGCCTACTGCGACCACCTGCTCGTCCGGGACACCCTCACCGGACAGGTCGTCGGCACCTACCGGCTGCTGCCGCCCGAGCGGGCCGCCGTCGCCGGACGGCTGTACTCGGAGGGCGAGTTCGACCTCGGCCCCCTCGACGCGATCCGCCCCTCCCTGGTGGAGGTCGGCCGCTCCTGCGTCCACCCCGACCACCGCGACGGCGCCGTGATCAGCCTGGTCTGGGCCGGGATCGCCCGCTACATGGTCCAGGGCGGCCACGAGTGGCTGGCCGGCTGCTGCTCCATCCCGCTCGCCGACGGCGGCGCGCTCGCCGCGGGCACCTGGGACCGGGTACGGACCAGGAACCTGGCACCGCAGGAGTACCGGGTACGGCCGCTGCTGCCCTGGATCCCGAAGGGCGAGGCCCCGCAGGGCCACACCGAGCTTCCGCCGCTGCTGCGCGGCTATCTGCGGCTCGGCGCCTGGGTCTGCGGCGAGCCCGCGCACGACCCGGACTTCGGGGTCGCCGACATGTACGTGCTGCTGTCGATGCGCCGGGTCAACGCCCGCTACCTGCGGCACTTCCTCTCCCTCGCCCCGGCGGCGTGACCCGATGAGTGTGTGGCTGCCCAGCGCGCCCTGCAGCCCGCAGGCGTGCGTCCAGGCGAGCGGATCGGTGGCCGCCCTGCCCCGGGCCGCCGCGCGGTTCGCGGCCGTCGTGACCCTGGTCCTCGTAGGGGTGCTGGTGAGTCTCGTCGGTCTGCGGCTGCCGGCCCGGGTGGTGCGGTCGTGGAGCCGGTGGGTCGTACGGGCCTCCGGGGTCCGGGTACGGATCTCCGGCGCCGCCCCGCCCACCGGCGGACTGCTCCTCGTCGCCAACCATGTCTCCTGGCTCGACATACCGCTGCTCGGCGCGGTCCGACCCGCGCGAATGCTCGCCAAGTCCGACATCCGCGCGTGGCCGGTGGTCGGCGCCCTCGTCGCCCGCAGCGGGGTGCTGTTCATCGAGCGGGACCGGATCCGCGCGCTGCCGCGGACGGTCGCCACCATCGGCGACGCCCTGCGCGGCGGCGCGGCGGTCGTCGCCTTCCCCGAGGGGAGCACCTGGTGCGGCCGTGCGCAGGGCCGCTTCCGGCGGGCCGTGTTCCAGGCCGCGATCGACGCCGAGGCCGCCGTGCAACCGGTGCGCGTCCGCTACCGGTTCACCGAGGGCGGCGCGAGCACCGCGCCCGCCTACGTCGGGGACGACTCGCTGCTCGCCTCGGTGTGGCGGGTGGTGTCGGCGCGCGGCGTCGTCGCCGAGGTGGACGTACGGCCCGTCATCGCCCCGGCCGACCACCTCGACCGGCGGGCCCTCGCGGGGGCCGCGCAGACGGCGGTGATCGACGTGGCGGCCATGGTCGAGCACGTGCCGGACGCGGGCGGCGGCTGCCGGGGCGGACGACCGGGCCCCGCGCGGGGCTTCCGGCGCGGGCGCGCGACCGGGGCGGAACTCGGCTCCGGCCCCCGGCTGGGGATCAGCTGAGGCCCGCGATCCGGGCGAGCCTCCGATAGGAGTCCAGCAGCGCTTCACGGTCGTACGTGCTCGTCGTGACCAGGATCTCCTGGGCGCCCGTCTCCTTGATCACCGACTCCAGTTCGTGCGCGACCTGCTCCTCGGTGCCGTACACCTGGCCGGTCAACCCGGCCTCGTACAAGCCGCGCTCCCCGGCCGTCATCGTGCGCCGCTCGACCTCGTCCGCCGGGGCGAGCGGCGGGAACGTGCCATGGGTGCGGGAGTGGGCCATCGCCCACGCCTCGGGGAGGAGGATGCGGTGTGCCTCCTCCGGGGTGGCGGCGACGGCGATCGTGCCCGAGACGACGACGTACGGCTCCTCCGCCCAGGCGGACGGGCGGAACCCGGCGCGGTAGCGGTCGATGCCGCGCCGCATCCTGTCGCGATCACGGAGGTCGCCGATCACCATCGGCAGGCCCGCCCGCGCGGCGATGTCGGCGCCCTCGCCCATGGCGAGCACGAACGGGGGGACGGACAGGCCCTCCGGCGGGCGGGCGTGCACCCCCGTCGGGGAGGTGCCGCGGAACCAGCCGAGCAGTTCGTCGAGCCGGCCCGCGAAGTCCTCGGCGTCGGCCTTGTCCCGGCCCAGCGCCCTGCGTACGCCGTCCGTGAAGCCGACGGAACGGCCGAGGCCCATGTCGATCCGGCCCGGGAACAGGGACTCCAGGACACCGAACTGCTCCGCGACGATCAGCGGGCGGTGGTTGGGGAGCATGACGCCACCGGTGCCCACGCGGATCGTGCGGGTGGCCGCGGCGATGGCTGCCGCCAGCACGGTGGGGGCGGAGCCGGCGACTCCCGGTACGCCGTGGTGTTCCGCGACCCAGAAGCGGTGGTAGCCGAGCCGTTCCGTCTCCCGCGCCAGGTGCACGGTGTTCTGGAGGGCCTCGGCGGTGGGCTGGTTCTCGCGGGTGCGGGAGCGGTCGAGGACGGAGAAGCGGGTTCGGGAGAGGGCCGGGGTCATATGGGGTTCAACGTTCTGGGGGTGGGGGGATTCCCTGAGTCGCGGGCTGCGGGTGGGTGGGAACTGCGCGACCAGCCCCCACCGGGCCCGCGGATGACCACCTCCCCAAACGAACCGAGCCGCGCCCGGAGGAATCCGGGCGCGGCTCGGGGCCAGGTTGCTCGGGGGTTACTTGCGGCCGATGGTGATCCCCTTCGTCTTCGCGGCCGTGGTGTTGTCGTAGACGACCGTGTCCGTGGACTTCTGCCAGATCTTGATCCGGAAGGTGTCCGGGTCGTCGGTGGCGGTGACCCGGAAGAGGTAGCCGCCCTTGCCGTTGACCGTGCCGAAGCCCTGGTAGACGGCCTTCGAACCGGTGACCACGAGCCAGGAGGAGCTGGTGGAGCGGAACTTCAGCTTGGCCCCGGCGAAGTCGAGCGACGCCTTCCCGGACGGCGTGCTGTCGTTCTTGCCGTACTTGGCGGTGAAGGAGAACTCCGCCTTGCCCGTCAGCTTCGGCTGGGCCGGGAACGCCCCGGCGGGTGAGGTGAAGCTGCCGTCACCGGTCGCGGAACCGGCGCTCCGGTCGTAGACGACCAGTTCGGAGACGGTGGTGCTCGCCGAGCCGCCGTCGTCGTCGGTGACGGTGATCACCGGGGCGAAGATGCCGGCCGTGCGGTAGCTGTGCTCGGCCTTGCAACCGCCGGCGGTGACCTTGCCGGCCGTCGGCTTGCCGCCGTCCTTCCAGTCGACGACGCAGGTGTGCTGGTCGCGGGTGCCCGGGTCGGTGAACTCGACCCTGATCCTGGCGTCCTTGCCCGTCGGCGTGGTCTTCGGGCTGCTCACCGAGGTGATCTCCGGGGCCGCGTTGGTGACGGTGACGGTCGCCGTGTCGGTGCTGCGACCGCCGGTCAGGGTGACCGTGTAGGTGCCGTTGTCGGAGCAGGTGATCGTGGTCTTCGCGGACTTGGCGTCGGCGAAGACGCAGGGCACGTCGTTGCCGATCGTCCACTGGGCGGTGCCCGCGCCGGAGACCGTGCCGTTCAGCTGGATCTTGGCGCCCTCCTTGCCGGAGGCGTCCGCGCCGGCCCGTGCGATGGTGACCGGGTCGATGCTCTCCAGGGTGGGGACGACCTTCTTGATCATGCCGTCGGCGTCGAACTCCAGCTTGTCGATGGTGGTTTCACGGTGCATGCCGTCTCCGCCGGGGATGGCGAAGCGGTGGTAGGCGATGTACCAGTCGTCGGTGTTCGGGACGTGGACCACCGAGTGGTGGCCGGGGCCCTTGACACCGAGCGAGAGGTCCTTCTCCAGGATCAGGCCCTGCTTGGTCCAGGGACCGGTGGGCGAGGGGCCGGTGGCGTAGGCGACCTGGTAGTTCTCGTCACGTGTGTCGTTCTCCGACCACATGAAGTAGTAGGTGCCCTTGCGCTTGATGACGAAGGTGCCCTCGTTGTAGTTGCTCGGCGTCATGTTGGTGACCTTCGAGGCGTCGAAGGAGACCATGTCGTCGTTGAGCGGGACGGCGTAGGCGCGGCCGTTGCCCCAGTAGAGGTACTTCGTGCCGTCGTCGTCGGTGAAGGTGGCCGGGTCGATCATCTGGCCCGTGTGGTCACCGGCCTTCAGCAGCGGCTTGCCGAGCGCGTCCTTGAACGGGCCGGTGGGCGAGTCGGAGACCGCGACACCGATGTTCGCGTCGGCGCAGAAGTAGAAGTAGTACTTGCCGTTCTTCTCCTCCATGGCCGGCGCCCAGGCCCTGCTGTCCGCCCAGGAGACGTCCGGACCGAGGTCCAGGATGACGCCGTGGTCGGTCCAGTGGACCAGGTCCTTGGAGGAGTACGCCTTGAACTGCGTACCGCTCCAGCCCTCGAAGCCGTCGGTGGTCGGGTAGATGTAGAAGGTGTCGCCGAAGCGCACGATGTTCGGGTCCGCGTTGAGACCCGGCAGCACCGGGCTCTTCATCTCCACGGCCGACACCGTCCAGGTGCGCTTCTCGCCGTCGGAGCCGGTCACCTCGTACGTCACCGGCTCGGTGAAGTCGCGCAGGGTGCCGGAGGCGGGGCTGATGGTCGCGCCGTGGGCGAGGGTGAACTCCGGTGCCAGGGCCTTGACATCACTGCCCGGGGTGAGCGGCAGGACGATCTTGCTGTCCTTGTCGGTGATGATCGCGTCGGTCTTCAGCGCCGGGTGGGTCGCCCCCGCGATCCCGGTCGTGTTGCCGCTCAGCTCCAGGATCTCGGCGGGTGTCAGGGCCCGGTTGTAGATCCGGAAGTCGTCGACCTCGCCGCCGAAGTACGGGTCCGGGGAGTAGAGGGACTTGCCGATGTAGCCGGAGTGGTCCTTCGCCGAGTCGTACAGCTCGGACGGCTTGATGGTGACACCGCTGACGCGGGCCGTCTCGGCGCCGTCCACATAGAGGATCGCGGTCTCGGTCGCGCCGTTCAGGGTGACGGTGACGTGCTTCCACTGGCCGGCGGTGAGCCGGGAGCCGCCGATCATCTGCTTCTCACCGGACCAGGTGGCCTTGGTGATCGCGGAGAACAGCTTGCCGCCGCCGTTGGACGGGGTGGCGAACAGGTACTTGTCGCTGTCCGGGCCGAGGCCGAACAGCCACTGGAAGTTGTCGCCGCCCTTCCACTTGACGTACGTGGAGACGGTGACGCTCGTGGTGTCCTTCAGGACGCCGTTCGGGATCTTGACGTACGGCGAGCCGGAGCTGCTGTTGCCGCCGGACATCTTGAACGAGCCGCCCTCGACGCCGGTACCGAAGTCGGGCGTACGGACGTAGGTGCCGTGGTAGCCGTGGCCGCTGGAGTCGCGGGCGATGCTGCCGCCGGTCTCGTCGAAGTCGTAGTGCAGGAGCAGGTCGGCCGGGACGTCCGTGCCCTCGGCGGAGACCGTGACCTCGGCGGTGACCGCGATCGCGGAGTCGCCCGCCAGATCGCCCTTCACGGTGAAGGTGCCGGCCTGCGCGTACCGCGAGGCGTCCACGGACTCCCAGGTGACGGCGACGGGCCGCTTGACGCCGTCCCCGGACTCGGCGATGACGGTGGCCGGCAGGACCGGGGCCTCACCGATCCGGGTGTCGACCTTGACGTCCTCGACGCTCGTGATGATCTGGTCCGGCTGGTACGTCTTCAGCAGCCGGTCGTACTCGGCCTGGGTGACCGGGAGCACCGTGCCGTGCCGGGGCTTGGACGGCAGGTCGTAGCTGGTGGACGGGGTCCAGACGCCGGAGTCGAGGTCGGTCGTCTCGAACGGGATGTAGCCGCGACCGCCGAACTCGTCGAGGAACGCGTACCACTTCTCCTCGGTGTTCGACTTGAACACCAGCGGGCCCTCGGCCGCGCTCATCGCGCCCTTGCCGATGCCCTCCGCGACGGCGGTCCAGGAGAGGTTCTTCAGCGAGTCGCTCTTCTCCTCGAAGACGAACTTGCTGTTGGGCGTGGAGGAGGTGTTGTTCCGCTCGTCCTTGGAGAGACGGTAGTACTCGCCGTCGTGCTGGATGACCGTGGAGTCGATGACCGAGTAGCCGCGGTCGACCCAGACCTTGGGCTCGCTGAAGGTGTAGAAGTCACGGGTCGTCGCGTACATCATGCGGTTGTACGTGTCGCCGGAGTGGGCCTCGTTGTCGTACAGCTTCGACGCCCAGAAGACCACGTACTCGCCGAGCTTCTCGTCGTAGTACGCCTCGGGGGCCCAGGTGTTGCCGGCCGTGTCGGGGGAGACCTTGACCAGGCGCTGGTTGGTCCAGTTCACCAGGTCGGTGGACTCCCAGACCATGATGGACTTGCTGCCGGTGCGCTGGGAGGCGTCCCAGTCGCCGTTGCCGTAGATCTTCAGGTCGGTGGCGATCTGGTAGAACTTGTCGCCCTCGGGGGAGCGGATGATGAACGGGTCGCGCAGACCCTTCTCACCGAGCGTGGAGGTCAGGACGGGCTTGCCGTCGTTCAACTCCCGCCACTTCAGCGGGTCGTTGCCCTTGCTGAGCGCCGCGTAGAGCTGCTCGCCGTCCGAGGTGCCCTCGCCGGTGAAGTAGCTGAACATATAGCCCTTGAGGGCTTCCTTCTTCGGTAGCTCCGGCACCTTCGCGGTGAAGGTGCGGGTCTTCTTCGCGTCGCCCTTGGTGACGGTCGCGGTCAGCTCGGCGGTGGTGGCGCCGTCGCCGTGCGCGGGACGCTTCACCACGCCCTCTGCGGAGACGACGTCCGGGTTCGCGGAGGACCAGGAGACCTCGGTGCCGAAGGTGCCGGTGGCGGGGAGGGTGAGGTTGCCGCGGGCGTCGTCGATGTTGTGCACGGTGAGCGCCTCGGCGGCCTGCTCGACGGCGGTGGTGTCGTCGAACGTGGGCAGGACCGTGACCTCGAAGGTCTTGGTTGCGCTGACCGGGCCCTTCTTCAGGGTCGCCGTCAGTGTGGCGTGGCCGTCCGGCTGACCGGCGGCGGGGCGGGTCACCGCGCCGGAGTTCGAGACGACGTCCGTGTTGTCGCTCGCCCAGCTGATGGTCGAGCCGCCGGCCGTACCGGTCTTCGGCAGGTCCAGATCGGCGGTCACCGCGCTGGTGTCGCCCAGGGTGAGGGCGGCCTTGTCGGCGGCGAGGCCCTCCTCGGCGATGGGGAGCGAGAGCTGCTCGACCTCGGAGCCGGCCAGCGCCCGGTTGTAGACCCGGAAGTCACGGATCTTGCCCTTGAAGAGCTTGTCGCTGGTGTAGACCGACTTGCCGATGTAGTTGGCGGTCGTGGTGCCCGAGCCGATGGAGCCCGGGGTGGTGGTGACCGAGGTGTTGCGGCCGACCTCCACGCCGTCCTCGTACAGCACGCCCGTGGTGCCGGTCTGGGTGTAGGTGAGCTGCTTCCAGACCGAGCGGGACAGGTTGTGCGAGTCGGAGGGCCGGGTGTTCTGCTCGGTCGACCAGTTGCCGGAGGCGATGGCGGTGCGCAGCGAGTTGCCGGTGGCGAAGAGATAACCGTTGCCCGCGCCGCTGGTGGTGTTGCCGAAGCCGTAGATGAAGTACGGGCCCACCTGCGACTCGTCCATCAGCACGTCCATGGAGACGCTGATGGAGTCCATGTTCTTCATGACGTCGTTCGGCACCTTGATGTAGGTGTCCGAACCGTTGAAGGCGAGACCCTGGCCGTCGCCCGCCCAGCCGGCGGTGCCGTTGACCGTGCCGTTCCGGCCGTTGCCGGAGGCGTCGGTGGCGGTGGTGCCGGAGGTGGCGTCGAGCTTGTACCAGAGGGCGAGGCCGTCGGTGAGGTCGGCGTCGTCCGCGGTGGCCGGGGCGACGGGCCCGGCGAGGCCGAGGAGCAGTGACGCGGCGGTCAGTCCGGCGAGCGGACCCGCCCAGCGTCTCGCGCGGCCGCGCAGACCTTCTGTGTACGTCATGTCGAGTATCCCTGCTGAGAGCACGGCTGATGAAGGGGTGGCGAAGGCAAGGGGGAAGGCGAGGGGCGGCAACGGGGAGCGGCTCGAAAGGGGCGGGCACCCTCGCCCTGGGTGCCCCGCTGTTTCGGCCTTGTGACGTCGTGTTGCGAGAGTGTCAATCGGGGTGTGGTGAGGCGTCAAGAGGTTTCGAACAATGTCCGATGGGTCGAACGGGCGGAAACGCACGAAACCCCCGTTCCCTGAGGAGAACGGGGGTTTCGGTGCCGTGTCTACCGCACGGGGCGTACGAGTTCCCAGGTGTCGACCGCGAAGTCCAGCTTCATACCGTGCCGTTCGTAGAGCGCGAGGGCTCCGGTGCTGTTGTCGGTGTCGACGCCGAGGCCGATACGGTCGCGGCCGAGCGCCGCGTAGTGACCGAAGGCGTGGCCGAGCAGCAGACTGCCGAGGCCGCGGCCCCGGGCCTCGCGCAGCACGCCGATGCTGGCGATCCACGCCATGGCGGAACGGTCGTTGCGCGAGCGCAGTGCCGCCACGTCACCGAGCCCGTCGACATGCGCGATCCAGACCAGCGACCAGTCGACGTTCTCCGCGTCGATGTCGTCCAGCCACTGCTCGTACGTCCGGGGCTGGAAGTCGAAGTGGTCGGCGAAGCTCGTCTGCAGCAGGGCGTGGGCCGTCCTGCGGTCCGGCTCGGCGGTACAGGCGCGCAGGGTGACGCCGGGCGGGGGCGTCGGGGGCAGCTCGGCGGGGGAGAGGGGACGGGCCATCACGTGGTAGCGGCGGACCGTGCGCCAGCCGCGTCCGCGCAGCGCGTCCAGGTCCAGGGTGGGCGCGATGTTGAGGTGCAGGTGGACGACCGCGCGGTCCGCGCCGTTGGCCGCCGCGCGTTCCGCCGCGCGGGCCTCCATCAGGTCGAACAGGTGCAGGGCGCCGAGCTGGTGGTCCGGCAGCGTGTAGTGGTCCATGTCGACGCGCTCGCCGCCGGACTCGTCCCAGACCAGTCCGTACGCCACGAGGCGGTCCCCGTCGAACACCAGCCAGGAGTCCCGCTCCAGGTCCGCGTCCGGGTGCTTCAGGTCGGCCTGCACCTCGCCCAGCTCGGTCTCGGAACGGCCGACCTCCAGTACGTCGATCTCGTTGAGCAGCGCGCACACCGCCTCCGCGTCGCCGAGGGTGGCCGGGCGCACGGTCAGGCCGGGTGGGAGGGGGGTGGGGTGCGTCGTGGTCATGGGGCCACTGTCGGGGGGACGGGGCCGGGGCCGCAACGGGATTTTCGGGGGCGGGGGTGCGGTGGGCCGGGGTGGGCGCAGGGAGGCGAGGCGGGAAGGGGCAGGGCGCAGCCCCTGCTTTTCAGGGGCGCGGGGAACTGCGCGATCGGCCACGTACCACCCGCAGCCGCCGAACCACCCGCACCCCCGTGCTGTCAGGCGCCCGTCACGCCGCCACCGGCAACCCCGGCGTCCGGAACACCCGCCGGCGCGCGTCGACCGCGAAGATCTCGCAGCCGGGGCGGGCCGCGGCCCACTCCACACCCTCCGCGCCCATCGCGAACGCCGCCGTCGCCGTCGCGTCGGCCTCCGTCAGGGTCGGGGCCACGACCGTGAGGCTGAGGAGCCCCGTCGCCGGGCGGCCGGTGCGGCCGTCGAGGATGTGGTCGCCGCGCTCGTAGCGCGCGGACGTGGCGACCGCCCCGTCCGTCAGGGACAGGACCGTACAGAGGCGGTCGGCCCGCTCGGGATGGCGTACACCCACCCGCCACGGCCCGCCCGTCGCCGCCACGTCACCGCCCGCGTTGAGGCAGAGCCGCTTCGCGCCCAGGTCGCCCAGCAGCTCAGCCGCCCGCTGCACGGCCCACCCCTTCACCATGGCGCAGGGGTCGAGCCCACGCCCCGGCAGCCTTACGTCGAACGCGCCGCCCGTGGCCACCCGGTACTCCTCGCACAGGGCCAGCACCTCGGCCAGGTCCCGGCTGACCTTCTCCGGTGCCAGCTCGCCCCGGTCCAGCCGGGACACCTCGCTGTCGGCGCGGAACGGGCTGAACCGCGCGTCGACCTCGCGCAGCCAGGCGAACGCGGGCTCCGCGGCCTCGGCGGTCATCGCCCCGCGCCCGCCGCCGTCCCCGTCCCCGACCTCGTCGTCCTCGATCAGCAGTGAGATCGGGAACCCCATGATGTGTTCGACGCGGCGCACCGGATCAGGCCTTCGCGTCGATCGCGGCCTGGAGGGACTCCCGGTAGCCGTCGCTGGTGATGGTGGCGCCGGAGACGGTGTCGATGTCGGCGCTCTGCGCCGCCAGCGTCTCCTTGACCAGCACCGGGACGGCCGCCTCGGTCTGCGGGTGGTTCGGCTGCTTCAGCATCTCCACCGCGGTGATCTTCTCGCCCTCGAAGGTCACCTGGACCTGGACGTCGCCCTTGGAGGTGCCGACCGTCGAACCCGCGACGGTCTGGGCCGCGCTCTCCGCCGGGGTCGAGGTGGAGCCCGACGCGGAGTCCGAGTCGGAGGCGGACGCCGACTTCTCGTTCTCGTCGATCGCGGCCTGGAGGGACTCCCGGTAGCCGTCGCTGGTGATGGTGGCGCCGGAGACCGTGTCGATGTCGGCGCTCTGCGCCGCCAGCGTCTCCTCGATCAGCACCGGGACGGCCGCCTCGGTCTGCGGATGGTCCGGCTGCTGGAGCATCTTGACGGCGGTGATCTTCTCGCCCTGGAAGGTCGCCTGGACCTGGACGGGCCCCTTCTCGGTGTCGACCGTCGTGCCGGAGACCACGTTGGAGCCCGCGGCGGCGGACGCGGAGGCCGAGGGCGCGGGCTGCGCCGTCACCGTGGTGGTGGTCTCGGTGGAGGGCGCGTAACGCCAGACGGGCACCAGCGCGGCGGCGCTCAGGACCAGGGCGGGTATGGCTCGTTTCACAGTGCTGTCCTCGTGTCCCGGTGTCCCTCAGCCGGCCAGGCTGAAGCGTTCGAAGTGGATCTGCGACTTGGGCACGTCCAGCTCGCGCAGGCTGCCCAGGACCGCGTTCATCATCGGCGGCGGCCCGCACAGGAACACGTCACGGTCGGTGATGTCCGGCACCATGCGCTGCAGTTCGCGCGGCGCCAGCAGGTCGGGGCTGACGGGGCCGGAGACCAGGTGCAGTTCGGCGCCCTTGTCGAAGGCGAGCTGCTGCAACTCGTTGTAGAGGACCGCGTCCTGCTTGGCGGCCACCCGGTAGATGACCACGGCGTGCCCCTCGATCTCCTCCAGCAGGGCCCGGATCGGGGTGACCCCGACGCCGCCCGCGATGAGCACGGACTCCGGCCGGGTGCGGTGCATCGCGGTGAAGGCGCCGTACGGGCCCTCGGCGAAGACGCGGGTGCCGACCTTCACATGCCGCAGGGCGGCGGAGCCCTCGCCGGCCGCCTTCGCCGTCAGCCGCAGCTGCCTCCCGTCCGGCGCGGCCGACAGGGAGAACGGGTTGGCCTGCCACCAGCGGTCCCGGGTCAGGAAGCGCCACAGGAAGAACTGGCCGGCCCGCGCGGGCATCCGGTCCAGGTCACGGCCGGTCATGTAGATGGAGACGACGTTGTCGGCCTCGGGGACGACGGCGGTGACGCGGAGCTGGTGACGCCAGTTCCGCCACAGCGGCAGCACCAGCCGACCCGTGAACACCGAGGCCAGGGCGACGCCCCACAACACGTACCAGTACGCCGTCGCGGTCTCGGACGACGCGAACGACGTACCCGCCGTGACCTGGTGCGTGAAGGCCAGCACCACGGCGACGTAGGTGTACAGGTGGATGAAGTGCCAGGTCTCGTAGGCCAGCTTGCGGCGGGCGAAGCGGGCCGAGACGACACCGATCACGATGATGACGCCGAGCGCGACGATCGCGCGCAGCACGCCCTCGACGGTCTCGGCCAGGTCGACCAGCTGGCTGACCGGGTCGAGGTCCGAGGACTGGGCGTAGCCGAAGGTGATGAAGACGCCGTGCGCGACCAGCAGCCACAGCACCGAGAAACCGGTCCAGCGGTGCCAGGAGGTCAGCCGGTCCATGCCGATGCGCCGGTCGAACCACGGCAGCCGGGCCACCAGCACCAGCTGGAAGGCCATGAGGAGCGCGCCGTACAGGCCGGTGAGGCGGCCCAGCACGATGAGGGCGTTGGAGGCGAAGCCCGCCTGGACGAAGAAGAAGGTCACCACGGCCACGTTCGCCGCCAGCACCGTGTACAGACCGGTGCGGGCGACCACTTTGGGGCGCGCTCCCGAGCGGCTGACCGCCGCGGGGGGTTGTTGGACAGTGGTCACTGGGGACAGCTCCTTGATCGGGTGGGGGTTACGAGCTTCTCCGGTGAGTGCTGTCGTTTTCCTGTCGGACAACTTTCAAGTTTTTATCGATCGAGCCCCGGAGTTGTGAGCGGCTATGGCGTGATGCGATCGGTGGCGCACTATGAGCACGTGGAAAAAGTGCGACTACTCGTGGTGGACGACGACCCGCCGATCGCTGACCTGGTGGCGACCGTCGCCCGTTACGAGGGCTGGGACGCGGTGACGGCGCACTCGGGCGAGGAGGCGCTCCGCCAGGCGGCCGAGTTCCGTCCCGACATCGTGGTCCTGGACCTGATGCTGCCGGGCGTGGACGGCTTCGGCGTGCTCGACCGGCTGCGGCAGTCCGGCACCATGGTGCCCGTGGTGTTCCTGACCGCCCGCGACGGCGTCGCCGACCGGGTCGCCGGCCTCACCCGGGGCGGCGACGACTACCTGGTCAAACCGTTCGCCGTGGAGGAGCTGATGGCCCGGCTGCGCACCGTGCTGCGCCGCAGCGCCGGGCCCGCCTTCCAGCGGTCCGTGCTCCAGGTCGCCGACCTGTCGATGGACGAGGACACCCGCGAGGTCCGCCGCGGCGACAAACTTCTCACGCTCACCCCCACCGAGTACGAGGTCCTGCGCTACCTCATGCGCAAGTCCCCGACCGTCCTCACCAAGGCGCAGATCCTCGACCACGTCTGGGAGTACGGCTTCGGCGGGCGCTCCAACGTCGTCGAGCTGGTCGTCAGCCGGCTGCGCCGCAAGCTCGACGACACCGGTGAGCCGCTGATCCACACCGTCCGGGGCTTCGGCTACGTCCTGCGCCAGGCCACCGAGTGATCGCCCGGTTCAGGCAGAGCTACCGCTCCCTGCGCCTCGGCACCCGGCTGGCCCTCGGCCTCGGTGCCCTGGCGCTCGTCGTGTTCGCCGTCGTCGGCAGCGCGCTGACCACGTACATGCGCGACTATCTGTCCGCGCAGCTCAACGAGCAGCTGAAGATCGCGCAGATCGCCCAGTCCAAGAGCATCGCGGACTACGGCTCGCTCAAGGGCAAGAAGTACTACCGCTGGTACTACGCGGTGTACGACACCTCGGCCGGCAAACCCGTGCTCCGCAAGCCCGAGGACCCCGGGGACCTGCCCAAGGACATCGACGACTTCACGCTCGTGGCCAAGGCGCTGACCACCGAGGGCACGGAGGTCACCCGCACCGAGCACCTCAAGGGCCAGGGCCAGTACCGGCTGCGGGCCTGCGAGGTGGAACCCGGGGTGATCCTGGTCAGCGCCGCGCCCATGGACGACATCGAGGACACGGTCGGGCAGCTGATCACGGTCCAGGTCGTCACCTTCGTCCTCGCCCTGATGGCGCTCGTCGTCTTCGGCCGGGCCATGCTGCGGCGCGGCCTCAAACCCCTGAGCGACATGGCGCACACCGCGCGCGGCATCACCTCGCACGACCTGACGGACTCGGCGCGGCTGCCGGTGCGCCACGACAACCGCGACGGCGGCCCCGAGGTCGAGGAACTGCGCACCGCCTTCAACACGATGCTGGAGCACATCGACGACGCGTTCGCCGTCCGCACCGAGGCCGAGCAGCGTCTGCGCCGCTTCGTCGCCGACGCCTCGCACGAGCTGCGCACCCCGCTGATGTCGGTACGCGGTTACGCCGACCTCTTCCAGTACGCCGCCGCGCACAGCCCCGAGGAACGCGACAAGCATCTGGCCCGGCTGCGCGCGGAGGCCGCCCGCATGGGGTATCTGCTGGACGACCTGCTGATGCTCGCCCGCCTCGACGCCGCCGACGTGGAGACCCCGCTGCGCCTGGAGGACGCCGACCTGGTGCGGCTCGCGCACCAGGCGGCGGACGCGTTCCGCGCGGGTCACCCCGGCCATCCGCTGACCGTCACGACCGGCGCGGCCCCGGTCCGCCTGCGCCTCGACCCGCTCCGCCTGCGCCAGGTCCTCGACAACCTCCTCACCAACGCCGCGGTGCACACCCCGCCCGGCACGGAGGTCTGCCTGGAGGTGTCCGTCCCGCCCGGGACTGTGGCCTCCGGCACGGCCGACCCCGCCGCGCCGGCCTCCGGCACGGCCGCCTCCGGCATGGTCGAGGTGCGGATCACCGACTCCGGGCCCGGTGTCCCGGCCGACGACCAGGAGCGGGTCTTCGACCGCTTCTACCGCGTCGACAAGGCCCGCAGCCGCGACCGGGGCGGCAGCGGTCTCGGCCTCGCCGTCGCCCGCTCCCTGGTCCGCGCCCACGGCGGCACCATCACCCTGACCAGCGAACCGGGAGCGACGACGTTCACGGTCCGACTGCCCTGGGACGAGGGCGGGCCCAGCACATAAGGGGAGGTCGCCCAATCTGATGCGTAGGGGCAAGACGGTGCGGCAGGCCGCGCGGGCGACGCTTCACCTGGTCGTCGCGGTGGCGATGGCCTTCGGCGTGTACCTCTTCATCACGGTGCTGCTGATCACCGCGATCGCCACCCTCGCCGTGGTCGGTGCCTGGATGGAGCCGGAGCCGGAGACGGAGCCGGAGACGGAGACGGAGACGCTGATCCGCCGGATCGCCGGCGCGAAACGCCATCAGGCGACCGCCTGGACCGGCCGTGCCGTCCCCGAGGCCTACCTGCCCATCGAGGGCACCCTGCGCCAACGCCTCCGGATCGCCGTCCGCGACCCCGGCACCCGCACCGACGCCCGCTGGATGCTCACCTACTACGTCTACGGCGCCCTCTTCTTCCTCGCGGTCCCCCTGTGGCCGCTGGGCCTGCTCGTGGACGGCGTGTGGTGCGGACTGCTCGGCCGCCCCGCCCTCGTCCTGCCGCTGATCGTCCGTCTCGCCGACCTGGACGCCCGCTGGTCCGAGGCCCTGCTCAAGCCGTCCCCCCGGGCCCGCCTCGCCGAGCGGGTGGAGGAGCTGACGGCGACCCGGGCCGACGCGATCGCCGCCCATGGCGCGGAACTCCGCCGTATCGAAAGGGACCTGCACGACGGTGCCCAGGCCCGCCTGGTCTCGCTGTCCATGCGGATCGGGCTGGCCCGGCGCGCGTACGACCGCGACCCGGAGGCCGCCCGCAAGCTGCTGCTCGACGCCCAGGACCAGGCCGAGGCCGCGCTGACCGAGCTGCGGCACGTGGTGCGGGGCATCCACCCGCCGATCCTCACCGACCGGGGCCTCGCCGGTGCCGTACGGGCGCTGGCGGCCGGCAGCGGCCTCGAAGTGACCGTGGAGGTGAGCGAGTTGGAGGACACCGACGGGCCGCGCCCGCCCGCCGCGGTCGAGGCCGCCGCGTACTTCGTGGGCGCCGAGGCCCTCACCAACGCCGCCAAGCACAGCGGCTGCGACCACGCCGAGGTCCACCTCGCCCGCACGGCCCGGGGGGTGCGTGTCCTGGTGCGCGACGACGGCCGGGGCGGCGCCGAGACGGCCTCCCCGTCGGGCCGCCCCGCCGCATCGGTCGACGCGGCCTCCGTCGATGCCGCCTCCGCGATGGGCGGATCCGGACTCCTCGGGATGCGGCGGCGGGTCGCCGCGCTCGACGGGAGCACGGCCGTGACCAGCCGGGTGGCATCGGACAGCGCGTCGAACTGGGCGGGATTGGTGCCGTCGTCGGTCGACCGGGGTGCGGAGAGGTCGCCGATGGTGGCCCCGGTGCAGCTGACGTCACGGAAATCGGACGCCTGGATCTTCAACTCGGCGGCGACGAGAGCCGGATAGTTCCGGCCGGACCGCTCGCAGCCCGCGGGGGTGCCGCCCTGCTCGGGGATCTTCGGCCCCGCCGTGCAGGAGTCGCCGAGCGCCACGTACGGGCCGGTCGGGGGCGCGGATCCGGCGCGGTCGCCGCCCCCGTCCCGTCCGACGCTTATCGCGGCCACCAGCACGCCGCAGGCGAGCGCCCCAGCCAGGCCGGCTCGTGGAGAGGTCCTCATCGCTCTGTCCTGTCTTCCGTCTCGACGGGTGGTGCGGGCTTCGCTCGGCCGGGGGAGGAGCGGCTGGGGCGGCCGGGTCGGACGGGGGAATCGGGATCCATCGTCTTGCTTGAGTTAGGCAAACATATATGGCTTACTTGAGTCAAGCAATCGAGCCGTACGGGGGTTGCTTGAGTTAGGCAATGAGAAGGGTAGGGTGATGTCCATGTCCCCATCGCCGTCGGCGGCCGTCCCCGCCTCCCCGGAAGTGATCGAGATCGAACGGGCCCTGACCCGGATCACCTATCTGAGCACCAGGGCCCGCCGGCACGAGCGCCTGATGGCCCTCGCCGGGGTACCACTGGACCGGGCCGCCGTGGCACTCCTGCGCCAGGTCGCCGACTCCGAGCCACTGCGCCCGGGGGAGCTGGCGGGCCGGCTCGACGTCGAGGCCTCCCATGTCACCCGCCAGGTACAGCAGTTGGAGAGATCCGGCTACCTCACCCGCGTGGCCGACCCCGGCGACCGCCGCGCCCGGCGCATCCGCCTCACCCCCACCGGCCAACAGGCCATCGACCGCATCCGCGAGGCAGGCGCACTCGGCATGAGCCTGGCCCTGTCCGACTGGCCCCCCGACCGGATCCGCCAACTGGCCGACCTCTTCCACCGCATGGTCGAGATCTTCCTCACCCGCGCCACCGACGAGGATCAGGCCCCCGCCACACCGACGGCCGCCGACTGAGGCACGCAGTGGACCGCCGGGCCCAACGCACGGCAATCCGAGGGAAGTTACGAGGCACCCCCGAACGGCGGGCAGCCCGCAAGGCGACGCGAGGGGCCGTGCCGGTGCGTAGCAGCCCGTCGCCCACAGCGGCCCGGAGAGCGGCTCCTTACCCACCCCGAGCAGTAGGGCAACCCACGACGGGCTCAACACACCGGCACGGCCCCGCCCTCCACCGCCCGCCCGCGCCCCACCGGACGACCCCACCCCAAGAGAGAGCCCCACACGAATGGCCTTACCCATGCACGAGCGCACCAACGACAAACCCTCACTCCCGCGCGGCGCCGGCCAGCACCTCCTGATCGCCGCCGGCGACCCCTCCACCGCCGAACTACTCTCCACCACCCTGGAGCTGGCCGGCTACCGCACCCACACCACCCCCTCCGGCACGGAAGCCGTGTCCCGCCTCACCGAACACCGCTTCGACCTGGTCGTACTCGACCTGGCCATCCCCGACCTGGACGATCTGGGCCGCGAGCGCCGCCCCGTCGCCCACCGCCCACCCGTGCTGTTCCTCACCCAGTACGACTCCCTGGGCAAACTCCTCCCCGAACTCGGCCTCGGAGAACAGGACTACGTCACCAAACCCTTCCGTATCGCCGAGGTCCTGGCCCGCGCCCAGGTCCTGCTCCGCGGCCGGAAACCCGTCCGCCGCGACGGCGAACCGTCGTACCGCGACCTCGTCCTGGACGACCCCGCCTGCCAAGCCCTGCGCGCGGGACGGCCGTTGAACCTCACCCCCGCCGAGTACCGCCTCCTGCGCTACCTCCTGGTCAACGCCCACAAGGTGCTGTCGAAGGAGCAGATCGGCCGCTATGTCTGGGGTGACTTCCACGGCGACAACGCCATCGAGCAACTCGTCTCCCGCCTCCGCCGCAAGGTGGACCGCGAGGGGGGCGACCCCCTCATCCACACCCGCCGCGGCTTCGGCTACTGGCTCGGCACCCCGTCCCGCCAGGAACACTGAGCGAAGCACTCATGAAGCAAATATGTCCGGAACCACCCCAGTCCGGGACACCCCTAAGAGATCGCCCGAAGTGCGACACCACCCCACACCACCAGCGCGCTTCCCCACCCCCACGGCCTCCGCCCCCACCTCCCCTCGATCCGCAACCACCCAAAAAACAAAGCCAGTTGTGGCCGGAACCCTCCCCCTCCCACCCTTCCCACCCCTCACCCCCACCCCCAGAATGTGATCCGGGTCACGTCAGCCTTCTGTCAGGTAACTGGCCGTTACCCGTCAGATCGCTCTGTTTGCATATGTTTATCGAGGCCTCGACACATCCCCCGGCGCATACCCCACCGGAGCCCCCACCACCGAGGAGAGACCATGGCCGACACCCTGACCGACGCCACCTCCGACACGAGCGGACAGTGCCCCGAGTACCCGATGCCCAGGGCCTCCGGCCGCCCGCTCGCACCCCCGCCCGCCGCGGCGGAGCTGCGCGGCGGCGACCGGCCCATCACCAAGGTGCGGATCTGGAACGGCACCACCCCCTGGCTGATCACCCGCCACGCCGACCAGCGCACCCTGCTCACCGACCCGCGCGTCAGCAACGACGACCACGAGCCGGACTTCCCCCACGTCAACGCCCACCGCGCGGCCATCGCCCCGCACACCCCGAAGCTGATCACCAACACGGACGCGCCCGAACACACCCGGCTGCGCCGCTCGGTGAACGCCCCGTTCCTGGTGAAGCGGATCGAGGCGATGCGCCCGGCCGTGCGGAAGATCGTCGACGACCTGATCGACGACATGCTGGCCGGCCCCAACCCGGCCGACCTGCTCACCGCCCTCGCCCTGCCCGTGCCCTCCCTCGTCATCGCCGAACTGCTCGGCGTGCCGTACAAGGATCACCACTTCTTCCAGGAGAACAGCAACCGCGTCCTCGACAACTCCCTCACCGCAGAGGAGGCGCAGGAGTCCAGCCGGGCCCTCGGCGGCTACCTCGACGCCCTCTTCCGGGAGAAACTCGAACAGCCGGGCGACGACGTGCTGTCGGAGATGGGCACCCGCGTCAAGGCCGGGGAGATGACCCACCAGGAGGCCGTCAGCATGGGCGTCGCCATGCTGATCGCCGGGCACGAGACCACCGCCACGATGATCAGCCTCGGCACCCTCGCCCTGTTCGAGCACCCCGACCAACTCGCCGTGCTGCGCGACACCGAGGACCCGAAAGTGGTCGCGGGCGCGGTCGACGAGCTGCTGCGCTATCTCTCCATCGTCCACTCGGGCCTGCGCCGCGTGGCCAAGGACGACATCGAGATCGACGGCCAGGTGATCCGCAAGGGCGACGGCCTCCTCTTCGACCTCCAGACGGCCAACTGGGACCCGAACGCCTTCCTTGAGGCCGAGCGCCTGGACCTGAGCCGCCCCGCCCGCCAGCACAACGCGTTCGGCTACGGCCCCCACCAGTGCCTCGGCCAGAACCTGGCCCGCCTCGAACTCCAGGTCGTCTACGGCACCCTCTACCGCCGCGTCCCGACCCTCCGCCCGGCCGCCCCCGTCGAGCAGCTGGCGTTCAACCACACCGGCACCACCTACGGCGTGAAGTGCCTGCCCGTCGCCTGGTGACGCCCTGCCCTCCTCCCTCACCACCCCCCACTCCCCCCACGACTACGCGCGATCAAGGAGCAACCCATGCGTGTGGAACTCGACGAACCCAAGTGTGTCGCCTCCGGCCAGTGCGTGATGGCCTCCCCGGAGGTGTTCGACCAGCGCGATGACGACGGTGTCGCGATCCTGCTGGTGGAGCACCCCGCCGACGACCTGATGGACGGTGTGCAGGAGGCCGTCGCGATCTGCCCGGCCGCCGCGATCCGACTGGTCGACCAGTGAGGCGGATCGTGGTCGTGGGCGCCTCGGCCGCCGGACTGGCGGCGGCCGAGACACTGCGCCGCGAGGGTTACGACGGCACGCTCACCCTCGTCGGCGACGAACCCCACGCCCCGTACGACCGGCCCCCGTTGTCCAAGCAGCTCCTCTCGGCGGAGTGGGACACCGACCGGCTCACCCTGCGCTCCCCGGCCCACCTCGACGGCCTCGACCTGGACCTGCGCCTCGGGACCGCCGCGACCGGCCTCGACCTGAGGGAGTGCGAGGTACGGCTCGCCGACGGCGACACGGTGCCGTACGACGCGCTGGTGGTCGCGACCGGCGTACGCCCGCGCCGGCTGCCCGGTGAGGGCGCGCACGTGCTGCGCACGCTGGACGACGCGCTCACCCTGCGGGAGCGGCTGACGCCGGGGACGCGGCTGGTGGTGGTCGGCGCCGGGTTCCTCGGCGCG
The DNA here is from genome assembly GCF_009184865.1 of Streptomyces phaeolivaceus. Classification (NCBI taxonomy): domain Bacteria; kingdom Bacillati; phylum Actinomycetota; class Actinomycetes; order Kitasatosporales; family Streptomycetaceae; genus Streptomyces; species Streptomyces phaeolivaceus. The sequence continues at coordinate 9,367,774 of NZ_CP045096.1, forward strand.
GAGGCCGCCGCCGTCGCCTGGCGGCTCGGCGCCGAGGTCACCCTCCTGGAACCGGCGCCGGTGCCGCTTGCGCACGCGGTCGGCGCGGAGGTCGGCGCGGTGCTGTCCCGGGCCCATCGCGACCACGGCGTGGACCTGCGGGCCGGCGTCACCGTCACGGAGGTGACCGAGGACGGTGTACGGCTCGCGGACGGTGAGGTGGTGGAGGCGGACGAGGTGCTGGTCGCCGTCGGCTCGCTGCCCAACACCGAGTGGCTGGCGGGCAGTGGTCTGGCCGTCGGTGACGGCGTGCTGTGCGACCGGTACTGCGAGGCCGCGAAGAACGTGTACGCGGCCGGTGACGTGGCCCGCTGGTACAACCCGCTGTTCGGCGCCTCGATGCGGATCGAGCACCGGACGAACGCCGCCGAGCAGGGCATGGCCGTCGCCCGCAATCTGCTGGCCGCCGAGCCGGCCGCCCGCAGGCCGTTCGCGCCCGTGCCGTACTTCTGGTCCGACCAGTACGACATGAAGGTGCAGGCGTACGGTCATCTGCGGGGCCACGACGAGGTGACCGTCGTCGACGGGGATCTCGCCGAACGCCGTTTCGTGGCCGTCTACCGCACCGGCGACCGGGTCACCGGCGCCCTCGCGGTCGGTATGCCGCCCAAGGCGATCCGGCAGTGGCGGCAGGCCATCGCGTCCGGCGCCGACCGGAGCGAGACGTTTCCGCCGGAGATCCCGGTGGCTGTGGAGGAGGTCGACCATGGTGGAACAGCGGCCCGGCCCGTCGCGTGACGTGGTCGTCGTCACCGGCGCCGGCGGGATGGGCCTGGCGATCGCACGCCGGATCGGCAGCGGACGGACGGTCCTCCTCGCCGACGCCTCGCAGGCTCAACTCGACCATGCGGTGGGCGCGTTGAGCGGCGAGGGATACGCGGTGCGGGGCGTCCCGACCGATGTGTCCGACCGCAGGTCCGTCGACAAGCTCGCGGCGGAGGCGGTCGGCGAGGGCCGGGTCGCCGCCGTCGTGCACACCGCCGGGGTCTCCGCGGCCCAGGGCGCGGCGAGGACGATCCTGGAGGTCGACCTGCTGGGCACGGCCCATGTCATCGACGCCTTCGAGGGCGTGGCCGGGCCGGGGACCGCCATGGTCTGCGTCTCCAGCATGGCCGGTCATGTCGCCTCCCTCAGCGCGGACGACGAGAGGGCCCTCGCCACGGCCCCGGCGGACGAACTCCTCGGCATCGGCGGCGTCCAGGCCGTCGGCGACAGCGCGACGAGCGCGTACATCGTCTCCAAGCGGGCCAACCAGGTGCGCGTCGAGGCCGCCGCGCTCGCCTGGAGCCGGCGCGGCGCCCGTATCAACAGCGTCAGCCCTGGCGTCATCGCCACCGCCATGGCGAAGGCGGAGGCCGAGGGCCCGAGCGGCGCGCACATGCCGGCGATGCTGGAGGCGAGCGGCGCGGGCCGTACCGGCACCCCGGCGGAGATCGCCGACGCCGTCGCCTTCCTCATCGGCCCCGAGGCGCGTTACATCACCGGCACGGACCTGCTCGTCGACGGCGGCCAGGCCGCCTGGCTGCGGCACCACCGACCGGCCTGACACCACCGTACGACTCCCCGACTCCCCACCTCCACAGAGAGGACCCCGATGTCCACCCCCCACACGCCGTCCGGCACCACGTCCCCCGACCCGGAGGAACTGGGCTTCGACCCGGACACCCTCCGCGCCCGGTACCGGGCCGAGCGCGAGCGCCGGATCCGCCCGGACGGCGGCGCGCAGTACCAGCGGATCGGCGGCGAGTTCGCGTACTACGACGACGATCCGTACGCCGACCAGGAGTTCACCCGGGAGCCGCTGCACGACCGGGTCGAGGCCGTCGTCATCGGCGGCGGCTTCGGCGGGCTGCTCGCCGGGGCCCGGCTGCGGCAGGCGGGCGTCGAGTCGATCCGGGTGATCGAGAAGGGCGGCGACTTCGGCGGCACCTGGTACTGGAACCGCTACCCCGGCATCCACTGCGACATCGAGTCGTACATCTACCTCCCCCTCCTCGAAGAGCTGGGCTACGTCCCGAAGTGGAAGTACGCGCCGGGCGAGGAGATCCGGCAGCACACCCGGGCCATCGGCCGTCACTTCGACCTCTACCGGGACGCGGCCTTCCAGACCGTCGCCACCGAACTGCGCTGGGACGACACCGAGTTGGAGTGGATCGTCGCCACCGACCGGGGCGACCGCGTCCGGGCCCGCTATGTCGTCGTCTCCAGCGGCACCCTCAGCCAGCCGAAACTGCCCGGCATCCCCGGCATCGACACCTTCAAGGGTCACACCTTCCACACCAGCCGCTGGGACTACGCCTACACGGGCGGCGACGCGAACGGCGGCCTCACCGGGCTCGCCGACAAGCGGGTCGCGGTGATCGGCACCGGCGCCACCGCCATCCAGGTCGTCCCCCATCTCGGGGCCGACGCCGCCCAGGTGTACGTCTTCCAGCGCACCCCCTCGACCGTCGACGTACGCGGCAACGGGCCCACCGACGAGGAGTGGGCGAAGACGCTCACCCCCGGCTGGCAGGGCGAGCGCATGGACAACTTCCTGAAGACCGTCACCGGCGTCCGGGCCGACGAGGATCTGGTGAACGACGCCTGGACGTCCAGCGCCCGCCTCCAGGAGAAGCTGATCCCCACCGACGCGTACGCGGACGTCCCGGCGGACGAGCGCGAACGGGCCTACGAGATCGCCGACTTCCAGAAGATGAACGAGCTGCGCGACCGGGTGGCCACGGTCGTCGAGGACCCGGAGACCGCCGAGAAGCTCAAGCCCTGGTACCGGTACATGTGCAAGCGGCCCACCTTCAGCGACCACTACCTCCAGACCTTCAACCGCCCCAACGTCACCCTCGTCGACACGGCCGACACCCACGGCGTCGAACGGATCACCGACAAGGCCGTGGTGGTCGGCGGGGTCGAGTACGAGGTGGACTGCGTCATCTTCGCCACCGGCTTCGAGGTCGGCGTCTCGGGGCTGCTCTCCGGCCGTCTGCCCGCGTACGGCCGGGACGGCGTCGGCCTGCTGGAGACCTGGATGACGGCCGGTCCGAAGACCCTCCACGGCTTCTACAGCCACGGCTTCCCCAACCTCTTCCAGCTCGGCCCCATGCAGAACGCCAGCGCCGTCAACTACGTCCACATCCTCGACCAGCAGTCCCTCCATGTCGGCGAGGTCGTCGCCGAGGCCCGCAGGCGCCGCGCCCGGTACGTCGAGCCGACCGCCGAGGCCCAGGACGCCTGGGTCGCCACCATCCGCGAGAAGGCCGCCGACCTGTACAGGTTCCAGGCACAGTGCACCCCCGGCTACTACAACAACGAGGGCCGGCCCCGGGAGCGCAGCGAGTCGTACGGCGACGGACCGGTGGCCTTCCACGAACTGCTGCGCCGCTGGCGCGCGGACGGCGGCATGGACGACGTTCTCGTGGGCGCCGAGTGAGGCCCGAGGGGACGGCGGAGGACGGCATGAGCACTCCGGAAGCGGGTACGGGCAAGCGGCCCAACCGGTACGACGCGACCGGCGATCTCCGTACCACCAGCGCCCGTTGGGAGGCGCGGCGGCTCAACCCGCCCAATCCGCTGTGGGGTTCCAACGGGGTCGCGTTCGGCCCCGACGGGCGGCTGTACGTGGCGCAGTTCCTCGCCGGGCAGATCAGCGCCGTCGACCCGGGCACCGGGGACGTCGAGGTCGTCGTCCCGATGGACAGCCCGGTGCAGTCGCCGGACGACCTCGCGTTCGGCGCGGACGGCTCGATGTACATAGCCGACCTGGTGCCGGGCCGGGTGTGGCGGCGGAGCCCGGCGGGGGAGTACAGCCTCGTCTCCGACGACATCACCAACCCCAACGGCATCACCTGTGTCGGGGACCGGCTCTTCGTCAACGAGATGAAGTTCGACGGCCGGCTGATGGAGCTGTTCCCGGACGGCGGCGACCCGGTGGTGCTCACCGAGGGCCTGGCCCTGGGCAACGCGATGCAGCGCGGCCCGGACGGCCACCTGTACTACCCACACATGATCACCGGGCAGGTCTGGCGGATCCCGCCGGACGGCGGGACACCCGAGGTGGTCACCGAGGACGTGCACCAGCCGGTCGCGGTCCGCTTCGACCGGGGCGGTGTGCTGCACGTCGTCTCGCGCGGCGTCGAGGGCATCGTCACCCGGATCGACCTGCACGGGAGCGGCACCCGCACGCTCGTCACCAGCGGGCTGACGGGCCTGGACAACGCGGCGTTCGACGCCGAGAACCGGATGTTCGTCTCCAGCTACGCCGCCGGCGGCGTCAGCGAGCTGCACCCCGACGGCCGCACCCGCGACCTCGTGCCCCGGGGCTTCGACGGGCCCTACGGCATCACGGTCGACCTCGGCGGCACGGTGTACGCGGCCGACCACTACCGACTGGCGAGCCCCGCGCCCGACGAGGTGCGGACACGACTGCTGCTGCCCTTCGCCCACGGCATCACCGCCGACGGCGAACTGCTGCACTACACCTCGCAGTTCGGCGCCGTACTCACCCACGACCCCAGGTCCGGGACCACCCGCGAGCGGGCACGCGGCCTCGACCGGCCCATCGGGATCGCGGTCGGGCCGGAAGGCTCGCTCGTGGTGGCCGAGGCGGGCGCGGGCCGGGTCGTGTCCGTCGACGCCACCGCGACGGACACCGGTACGGATCGCGGTACGGACCCCGGATCCGTGACCGTGCTCGCCGAAGGGCTCGACCGGCCCACGGACGTGGTCTTCGACGCGCGGGGCCGCCTCCACGTCAGCGAGGAACGGCTCGGGACGGTCCTGCGGATCGAGACGGACGGCGCCGGGACCGCCGTGGTCGCCGACGGCCTCGGCGCACCGCAGGGGCTGGCGGTCCTGGGCGACGAGCTGTTCGTGGTGGAGACCGGGCCGCGCAGGCTGCACGCGATCTCCCTCGTCACGGGGGAGCGGCGCATCGACGCCGAGGACCTCCCGGTCGGACCGCCCCCGGGTGTCGTCCCGCGTACGGAACCGTCGCTGTTCGCCGGTGGCATGCCCGGGATGGCCCGTCGGTTCGCGGGCCTCGCCGCCGCCCCGGACGGGACCCTCCTGCTGTCGGCCAACGGTGAGGGCACCGTGCTGCGGCTGATCCCGAAGGCTGGGGCGGCCGGGGCTCAGCCGGAGCGGTAGAGCTCCGAGAGCAGTTCGACGGCGGCCGGGGTGGCGGGATGTGGGTCGTCCCGCCACCAGGCCAGCCGCACGGCGATCGGCTCGGCGTCCCGCACCGGCCGGTAGACGACCCCGGGCCGCCGCCCGCATGGCCCTGGACGCCCGGATCCTCGCCCAGGCCATCGGCTACCCCGCCGACGGCGAGATCATCGGCGCCCCGCCCGTCTTCTTCTTCGAGCCCCACCAGCCCGAGATGTGCGGCTTCAAACCAGAGGTCCTCCTCGACATCACCGAGGTCTGGGAGACCAAGCGCGAGGCCATGGAGTGCCTGGGCGCCCAACGGCACCTGTGGGACTACTACACCGACCTCGCCGTACGCCGGGGAGTCCAGCTCAAGCGCAACGCGGGCCCCAACCTGGGCCTCGCGCACCAGACGATGGCCGAGGCGTACATGCGCCCCTACCCGCAGGTCACGGGGGTGCTGGACTGATGGGCGGCGTGATCGTCACCAACCCGCCGAAGGCGGACCCGAAGGACGTCGAGGCGCTCGGCCGGTACGGCGTCGCCACCGTCCACGAGGCCATGGGCCGCACCGGTCTCCTCGGCACCCACCTCCGCCCGATCCAGCGGGACACCCGGATCGCCGGCACCGCCGTCACGGTCCTGTCCTGGCCCGGCGACAACCTCATGATCCACGCGGCCGTCGAACAGTGCGGCGAGGGCGACATCCTCGTCGTCACCACCACCTCACCGTCCACCGACGGCATGTTCGGCGAACTCTTCGCCACCGCGCTCCGACGCCGGGGCGTACGCGGCCTGGTGATCAACGCCGGTATCCGCGACACCGCCGAACTGCGCGCGATGGACTTCCCCGCCTGGGCCGCCGCCGTCAGCCCCCAGGGCACGGTCAAGGCCACCGGGGGCTCCGTCAACGTCCCCGTGGCCGTCGGCGGCCAACTCGTCCACCCCGGCGACGTGATCCTCGCCGACGACGACGGCGTGGTCGTCGTCCCCCGCACCCGGGCCCGGCACACCGCCGAGGCCTCCGAGGCCCGCGAACGCAAGGAGGCCGCCGCCCGCGCCGCCTTTCTCGACGGCCAACTCGGCCTGGACCGCTACGGGTTGCGCGAGACGCTCGTACGACTCGGGGTGACCTAGCGGTCGTACGAGGAGTACGAGCGGGAGGGGTCCGACTCATGAGGCCGTACGCGGTGCACGCCGTGCACGCCGTTCACGCGGTGCGTACCGGCGAGGAGGCCCGGCCGTGACCGGGTGGGCCGAGGGGGTCCGCTGCACGCTGATGCGCGGCGGCACCTCCAAGGGCGCCTACTTCCTCGCCGACGACCTGCCCACCCGCGCCGCCGACCTCTTCGGCGCCCCACGCGTCTCGTCCCTCTCGTCCCTCTCGTCCCTCTGGTTCGCGCTGCCCGCCGCCGGTGTCTTCCCGCTCAGCGTCCGGATGCCGCTCGGGGTGACCTTCCTGGTCGTCTTCCTCACCGGCGTCTTCCTCAACAGCGCCCAGTCGATGATCTACGCGACGGTCTCCCTCCGCTCCACCCCCGAGAACCGGGCCACGGCCGTCGGCTGGACCTCCGGCACGGGCCGCTTCGGCGCCGTCTTCGGACCCTGGCTCGGCGGCCGGCTCCTCGCCGCCGGCAACGGCGACTGGGGCTTCACCGCCTGCGCCCTCGCCGGAGTCTCCTCCATGGTCTTCATCGGCATCGCCTCCCTGCGGACGTCCGGCCGGACCCCGCAGGACGACCCATGGAAGTCCCTGTCACCGACGGGCTGATCGGGGGGCACGGGGCGGCCCCGCGGCCTAGGACGACGGCGTCTCCTCGAACGCCCGCCGCACCCGCTCCGCGATCAGCGGATACACCTCGCGGGCCCTGGCCTCGTCCTGGTTGTCGTAGCCGTGGTCGGCCCCGCTGACATCGTGATGGCCGACCAGGGCCCCGGCCGTGCGGAGCCGGTCGGCGTAGGCCACGCCCTCGGCCTTGAGCAGGTCGTACTCGGCGGTGACCACGAAGGCGGGAGCGATCCCCTTGAGCGCGGCGGTGTCCGAGGGGTGCGCGGGCGAGGCCAGGGGATCGACGCGCCGCTTCGGGTCCGGGATGTACGCGCTGTCGAAGACGTCCGCCATCCACGGGCGCAGCATCGGTCTCGCGATCGCGGCCCGCTTGTCCCGGGCGGCGGTCGCGAGGTCGAGCGGCGGATAGTGCAGCACCTGGAGGGCGAGCGAAGGACCGCCCTCCTCCAGAACCTGGCGGGCCACCGCCGCCGCCAGGCCACCGCCCGCGCTCTGCCCGCCCACCGACAGCCGGCCGCCGTCCCAGCCGTGCTCGTCCCCGTGCCCGGCGGCCCACCGGACGACCTCGAACGCCTGTCGGGGCGCCGCGGGGAACGGATGCTGCGGGGCGACCACATAGTCCACGTTGAGCACGGCCACGCCCGCCTCGACGGCTATGCACCGGCACAGCGAGTCGTCCAGCTCGATCTGCGGCATGACATAGCCGCCGCCATGGAAGTTGACATGCAGCGGCGGGGGAGCGGCGCCCTCGGCGGAGGGCAGATAGAGCACGGCGCGGGCCGGGCCGTACGCCGTCGGGACGGTCAACTCGCGGGTGGCGCAGGCGTATTCGGGGAGGCGGGCGAGCCATCCGGCCGTGGAGCCCGGCCCACTGGCCCGGCGGCTCGCCAGCGCCAGAAGACCTTGCATCGCCTTGGCCGCGAGGGCGGCCACCGCAGGGCGGGCGAGAAGGGACATGGGGGCTCCGTTCGGTCGCGGGGGCTACCCCGGGGCGATGAACTTACTTGAGTCAGGCAACAAGATGGTAAAGTAGGGCCCATGTCCCCATCACCGCTACCCTCCGACCCCGCTTCCCCGGAAGTGATCGAGATCGAGCGAGCCCTCACCCGCATCACCTACCTCAGCACCCGTGCTCGGGCGCACGAGCGGCTGATGAGCCTGGCCGGTGTACCGCTGGACCGCGCCGCCGTGGCCCTGCTGCGGCAGATCGCCGACTCCGAGCCGCTGCGGCCGGGGGAGCTGGCCAACCGCCTCGGCGTCGAGGCCTCCCATGTCACCCGCCAGGTCCAGCAGCTCCAGAAGACCGGCTACGTCACCCGCGTCCCCGACCCGGACGACCGCCGCGCCCAGCGCATCGAACTCACCCCGGTCGGCAAGCAGGCCATAGGCCGCATCCGTGAGGCCGGCGTCCGCGGCATGCAGATGGCACTGTCCGAGTGGTCCCCCGAGGAACTCCAGCAGCTCGCGGGCCTCTTCCACCGTATGGTGGACGATTTTCTGACGCATGCGAATGATGTGGTGGAGCAGGAGCCGGTGAGTGCGGCGGGTGTGGACTGACCGGGGCCAGGTGTGTGGTGCGGGTGCGGGTCCGGTGGGGCTTCTCGCGCGGTTCCCCGCGCCTCTGAAGAGCCGGGGCCGCGCCCCGTGCTCTTCGGGCCGAAAAAGCAGGGCGCAGCCCCGCTTTATCAGAGGCGCGGGGAACCGCGCGACCAGCCCCCACCGAACCCGCACTCCGCACACCACCGTCAATACCCGAGCTGCCTCCGGACATACGGCGTCATCAACGTCCTCGCCTTCGCCAGCGTGGACGTCCGCGCCCCCAGCACCGCCGTCTCCCCACCGGGCACCGGCAGCAGCGTGATCCCGTCGGCCGGCCCGAGCGGCACGATCAGCGGGGTCCGCCGGACCGACCGGTACAGCCGCGGCTCCTTACGATGCTTGCCCGAACTCGTCAGGTACGAACGGATGTTGTGCGCCGCGACGTCCGCCTGGGCGAACGCCACGGGGGAGATCTTCAGCTCGCTGACATCGTTCACATCGCCGACCGCGAACACATCCAGCTGCCCGTCGACCCGCAGCATGCCGTCGACCTTGATCTGCCCGGCCGCGTTCAGCCACCCCCCGTGCCCGGCCAGCCGCAGCCAGAGCGTGTTCGGTGTGGTGCCGTTGGTCCAGAACGCCAGATCGGCCTCGATGAGGTCGCCCCGGCCGTCCCGGTGCGTGCCGAAGTCGGGCCCGGGGGAGACGAACGAGTCCAGCCGCACCTGGACGTCGTGCGCCTCCAGCCAGCTCAGGGCCCGCCGCCCGGCCCACTTGCTGCCGGTGGAGTTGAGCAGTTCCGCCCCGGCGTGCGCGAGCGTGACCCGCGCGTCCGGCCGGGCCAGCCGGACCTCGGCGGCGAGTTCCACACCGCCCGGCCCACCGCCGACGATCAGCACATGCTCGGCGGCGGCCACACTCTCCTGGTGCGCGGCGAACGTCTTGCCCGCCTCCTCCGCGGTGGTGCCCAGGAAACGGGCCGGCTCCGGATAGTCCGCGCCGGTCGCGATCACCACCACGTCGTACGGCAGCCGCTCACCCGTGGCGAGCCGCACCTGCCGCTCGCCCGTGTCGATGTCGATCGCCTTGCCCACCACGACACGGCCGTTGCGCAGCAGCCGGTCGTACGGGACGAAGGGTGTCCATGTCCAGGCCTCGCGCACACCCGCGCGCAGTGCGGCGATGCGGTGGAAGAAGACCTCCTTGCGGTCCACGAGGGTGACCCGTGCGACCCCGTCCAGCTGCTTGGCGAGGCGGATGCCCCCGTATCCGCCGCCGATCACGATGATTTCGCCGTCAAGCACGCCCATTCTCCTGTGCGATGTGGGGGGAGAGATGACGAGCGTAACGTTTGAAACTTAAAGCTACTGGCGGGGTCTGTGCTTGTTGTGTGAAGCGACGACGGGCGACACGAGTCAGCCGCCGTGCGGACTCTGCCTAGGCTGGTGCCGTGACCGACAACGACCGGCCCCTCGCCGTCTTCGACCTCGACAACACCCTCGCCGACACCGCGCACCGGCAGCGGTTCCTGGAGCGGAAGCCCCGCGACTGGGCCGCGTTCTTCGCCGCCGCCCCGCAGGATCCACCGCTGGCGGAGGGCGTCGCGCTGGCGCGGGAGAGCGCCGAGGAGTGCGAGGTGATGTATCTGACCGGGCGCCCCGAACGCTGCCGCCGCGACACCGTCGACTGGCTGGCCGCGCACGGGCTGCCGGAGGGGCGGCTCCGGATGCGCCGCGACAACGACCGCAGACCGGCCCGCCGCACCAAACTGGAGATCCTCCGCGAGTTGTCGCGGACCCGCGAGATCCGCGTCCTCGTGGACGACGACCTGCTGGTCTGCGAGGACGCGGAACGGGCGGGCTTCACGGTCGTACGGGCACGCTGGGCCACCGCCTCCGCCGCGCTGGAGGTGGCGCAGGAGCGGGAGGGACGGACCTGACGGTCCGCCGAAGACGACCGGTCGGCCGGTCGGCCGGTCGGCCGGTCCGCCGGTCAGTCGGTCTCGTCGTCCAGCCGGAAGCCGACCTTGAGGCCGACCTGGTAGTGCGCGATCTGTCCGTTCTCGATGTGGCCCCGGACCTGCGTCACCTCGAACCAGTCCAGGTTGCGCAGGGTCTGCGCGGCGCGGGCGACGCCGTTGCGGATCGCGTGGTCGACGCTCTCGCCCGAACTGCCGACGATCTCGGTGACCCGGTACACATGGTCGGTCATGCGAGTTCTCCTTGTCGCGAGCTCCGTCGTGGCGGTTGAGCCACACGTCATTCCAAGGTGCCTCAGGCTCCGCCGGTTCGCGAGGGGGGCGGGGTGGGGAGGGGTGCGTTGTCGGGTGCGGGCCGGTGGGGGCTGGTCGCGCAGTTCCCCGCGCCCCTGAAAAAGCAGGGGCTGCGCCCCATGCTTTTTCGGGCCGAAGAGCACGGGGCGCAGCCCCGGCTCTTCAGGGGCGCGGGGAACTGCGCGAGAAGCCCCACGCACCCGCACCCGACGAACGCGCCCCGGAAGCAACCGCCCCGCCCCGCTACCCGACCCGGCTCAACGACAGTGCGAACCGCCCTTCCTCATCCGTCCACCAATGCGTCAACTCCAGCCCGACAGAACCCAGTTCGGCCCGCACCCCGTCCCTCCTGAACTTCGCCGACACCTCCGTCCGCATCTCCTCACCGGCGGCGAAGTCGACCGCCAGGTCGAGCGCGGGGATCTTCACGGTCTGGGCCACACGGGACCGCAACCGCATCTCGATCCACTCGCACTCCGCGTCCCAGAGCGCGACATGCTCGAAGGCGTCGGGATCGAAGTCCGCCCCCAACTCCCGGTCGACGACATTGAGTACGTTCTTGTTGAACTCGGCGGTCACCCCCGCCGCGTCGTCGTACGCGGCGACCAGCACCCCCGCGTCCTTGACCAGATCGGTCCCCAGCAGCAGCGCGTCCCCGGGCGCGAGCAGCGCCCGGACGGCGGTCAGGAACGCCGCCCGCTCCACCGGCACCAGATTGCCGATCGTGCCGCCCAGGAACGCCACCAGCCGCGGCCCGGGTGTCTCGGGCAGCACGAGCCCGGCGGTGAAGTCGGCGATCAGGGCGTGCACGTCCAGCCCCGGCCGCTCGGTGGTCAGCGCCTCGCCCGCCAGCCGCAGCGCGCTCTCGCTCACGTCGACCGGTACGTACGTGTGCAGGCCCGGCATCGCGTCCAGCAGATGCCGGGTCTTGTCGGAGGAGCCGGACCCCAGCTCGACCAGGGTCCGCGCACCGCTCGCCGCGGCGATCTCGCCGGCCCGGCCGACGAGGATCTCCCGCTCGGCACGGGTCGGGTAGTACTCGGGCAACTCCGTGATCCGCTCGAACAGTTCACTGCCGCGCGCGTCGTAGAACCACTTCGGCGGCAGCGTCTTCGGCGTGCGGGTCAGACCGTCCAGGACATCGGCGCGCAGGGCCGCGTCGGTGGCGTCCTCGGGCAGGGTGCGGGTGACACGGAACGGGCTCACGCGGAAGTCTCCTTCGGGCTTGCGGAGGCTGTCTCGTCGTCGGTCGGGCGGATGGCGTCCTCCGGCTCCTTGAGCGGGGTGAGCAGCACATCCGTCCGGCTCGCCGCGAGCAGCGTGCGGTCCGGGACCTCCACCCAGTGCGGATCGTCGTCGTACGGCTCGGACGCCACGACCGTGCTGCGGCCGGGCTCGGCGAGATACCAGAGCGTGTCGCCCCAGGCCGTCGCCGCGATGGTCTCGCCGTTGGTGAGCAGCAGATTGAGCCGCGAGCCGGGGGCCGCGCGGGCGACCTCCAGGACCGTGTCGGCCAGCGCCTGGCCCTCCTCGTCGCCGGCCCGCAGCCGGTTCAGGACCAGCGCCCACACGAGCGCGGAGTCGTTGCGGGCCTCCATCGACAGCAGTTCCACGGCGGGCAGCCCGTCGGCGAGATGCGCCAGCGACCGGGGCCATCCGGCGACCGCCCCGTTGTGGCTGAACAGCCATGCCCCGGCGGCGAACGGCGCCGCCGCGGCCTCGTCGTCGGCGCCCGCCACCGTCGCGTCCCGTACGGCGGCCAGCAGCGCCCCGCTGCGGACCACCCGGGCGAGATCGGCGAAGGACTGGTCGCCCCAGATCGGCCCGGCCCGCCGGTAGCGGCCCGGCACCGGGTCGCCCTCGGCGTACCAACCGACCCCGAAACCATCGGCGTTGACCGTCCCGTACCGCTGGCGCCGGGGCGCCCACGACTGCCGGAACAGCGCGTGCGGCGGGTCCACCAGGACTCCGCCCAGCGCCGACTCCGGCCCGAGATACGCGATATGACGGCACATCAGACCACCTCCGGGGAGGCGTCCCGGGCCGTGCGGAACCCGCTGAAGATCTGCCGCCGGATCGGATAGTCCCAGTTGCGGAACGTCCCCCGGCACGCCACCTGGTCCACGGCGAACGAACCACCGCGCAGCACCTTGTGCTCGGGGCCGAAGAACACCTCCGAGTACTCCTTGTACGGGAACGCCGTGAACCCCGGGTAGGGCAGGAAGTCGCTCGACGTCCACTCCCACACATCACCGATCAACTGCCGTACGCCCAGCGGAGATTCGCCCGCCGGGTGGCTGCCGGCCGGGGCCGGGCGCAGATGGCGCTGCCCGAGGTTGGCGTGCTCGGGCGCCGGGTCGGCGTCGCCCCACGGGTAGCGGGTCGAGCGGCCGGTGACCGGGTCGTGCCGGGCGGCCTTCTCCCACTCGGCCTCGGTCGGCAGCCGGCGCCCCGCCCAGCGGGCGTACGCGTCGGCCTCGTACCAGCACACGTGCAGCACCGGCTCGTCGGCCGGTACGACCTCGGTGACACCGAAGCGCCGCCGCAGCCACTGCCTGCCGTCGCGCCGCCAGAACAGCGGCGCGGTGATGCCGTGCGCGCGGATGTGGCCCCAGCCCTCGGCCGTCCACCAGCGGTCGTCGTCGTAGCCGCCGTCCGCGATGAACGCCTGGTACGCGCCGTTGGTCACCGGGGTGGTGTCGATGTGGAACGCCGGGACGTAACGCCGGTGCGCGGGCCGCTCGTTGTCCAGCGCCCATGGCTCGTCCGAGGTCCCCATCATGAACTCGCCGCCGGGGACGAGGACTTCGGCGGGTCCCGTGAACAGCGGGACGGGCTCGGGCTCCGGCGCCGACAGCACGGCCGGTCCCCTGCGGAGCTGATGGGTGATCAGCATCGTCTCGTCGTGCTGCTGTTCGTGCTGGGCGATCATGCCGAAGGCGAAGCCCGCGTCGGTGAGCCGGGTGCCGTGGAAGTCGGCGCTCTCCAGCACGTCCAGCGCCCGGCCGCGTACCTCACGCAGATACTGCCGGGCCTCCTCGGGCGCCAGCAGCGGCAGCGAGGGCCGGGCGGCACGCGGATGCTCGAAGGCGTCGTACAGCCCGTCGATCTCGGGCCGCATCGCCTCCCGCCCGGCGACGTTCCGCAGCAGCCACAGCTCCTCCTGGTTGCCGATGTGGGCGAGGTCCCACACCAGCGGTGACATCAACGGGGAGTGCTGCGCGGTGAGATCGGGTTCGTCGACGGCGGTGGTCAGGAGCGCGGTGCGGGTCCGGGCCGTGGTCAGCGCCGCCAGCGCGCGCTCCCGGAGTATGTCGGGGTCGGCGCCGGCCGTCGGGGCCGGCGTCTCGGCTGCGGTCATGCGGGGATGTCCTTCCCGTGGAACAGGTCCAGCAGATCGTCGGCGGGGCAGCGGCCCCGGGCCACATGGCGGTCGGTGTACGCCGCGACCGCGTCCCGTACCTCGGCGCTCGCGCCGATCCGGGGCAGCGCCTCGGCCGCCGCGGCGAAGCAGACGGTCGCCGCCTCCCGCAGTTCGGGATCGGCCAGTCCGTCGCGGATGGCCGTGTCCCACAGCGGATTGCGCGGCGCCGGCCGTGCGCCCGCCCGCTCGGCGAGCGGCTTCACGGTCCGATAGGCGGTCTCGGCCGCCTCCGGGTCCTCGAACAGCGCCGCCGTCACGGCGAGCGGCACGATCCATCCGTCCTCACCGGGCTGGGCGTCGATCATGCGCAGCTCCAGATGACCGCGCGGGCGCACCGGCGGGAACAGGGTCGTCAGGTGGTAGTCGAGGTCGGCGCGGCTCGGCGGGGTGTCGGATCTCGTCCACTCCCGGAACGTCATCGCTCCGGGCACACCCCAGGGGCCCTCGTCCGCCCGGACGCACATCACCGGCGCGTCCAGCACGAGCCGGGCCCACGCCGCGCGCGGGTCGCCGTCCAGCGCCGGGGCGTTGGTCCGGCCCGGGTCCATGGCCGCCCACAGGGCCTGCCGGGTCGAACGCCAGCCGGTGACCCGGCCGCGCGCCAGCGGGGAGTGCGCGAACGCCGCCACCAGCACCGCGCCGAGCTGGTGCGCCAGCCACCAGCGCCGCTGATGGCCGAGGGGGCCCGGCTCCTCGTACCCGGCGTCGAGACAGACCTGCACGGAGGCGGAGGAGCACATCATGGACCGGCCCTCGGGGCCGAAGCGGTCGAGATAGATCTCCATCGCGTCGTACCGGGGCTCGTGGAGGTAGCGGGTCGGGGGGTTCCAGGGTTCGTGGCCGAAGCCGCTGATGCCGAGGTCCGCCTCGCGCAGTGTGGCGCGTACGGCGTCCAGGTCGGCCGAGACGGACCCGACGCACTCCATCAGGGAGCCGGCCGGTGCCGAGCTGAGCTCCAACTGCCCGCCGGGCTCGACGGTCAGCGGGGAGTTCAGGGTCAGGGTCCGCAGTGCGGCGTAGGCCGCTTCCAGTCGTGCGGGTGTTGCCGGGAGCCGCGGATCACGCAGCTCGTGGACCTGCCATTCCAGTTCGACACCGAGGGTGCGGGGTGGACCGGTCTTGAAGCAGATGCCCCGTACCAGGGCCTCCACCTCTGCCTCGGTGACCGCGGAGCGTTGCTCCGTACAGCCACTCAGCGAATCTGACATGTCGGGATCCTCCTGAGATGCCAATCTCGTCGGCCGAGCCGCCGATCCGTTCCCGATGAGGTCGGACCGACAGCACTCGTCCCACCCAAAACCCTCGCGCCGCTTTCGCACAAGGGGGCACATCGTGACAACACGGACTGGATACGGATCGGCGATCTCCTTTTCCGGGAACTCCAGGCACCTCTTCCCCGCCCCCTGCCGGGCCATTCACGCGGGGAAAACCCCGTTGCGGTCACTCACCAGCATCGCCCAGGATGCGTCCATGAGCACGACGGGGGAGATCACGCGGACGGCGCGCGCGGCGGACACGGGGGTGTCGCGATGAGCGCACGCCTACGAGGAATCGCACGCGAGACCGAGGAGATCGTCGCGGCCGGGCGCTATCGCGCGCCCGCCGGCCACGAGGTGTCCATCGCCGCCGAGGTGGCCGCCGCGCGGGCGGGCACCCGCCTTTACGGCCCCGCCCCGGTGAAGATCCCCCGGGCCGCCCCGGTCCGGTCGGCCGTCGAGGTCACCGGCGAGAGCAGCCTGGAAGCCGCCCGCCGCCTCACGGCCGCCGACACCGCCCCCGTGGCCGTCCTCAACTTCTCCTCCGCCCGCAACCCCGGCGGCGGCTACCTGAACGGCGCCCAGGCCCAGGAGGAGGCCCTCTGCCGGGCCTCCGCGCTCTACACCTGCGTCCGCGAGGCCCCCGCCTTCTACGCGCACCACCGCACCCACCGCGACCCGTTCTACACGGACCGTGTCATCCACTCGCCCGCCGTCCCCGTCTTCCGGGACGAAGGCGGCGCCCTCCTCGACACCCCGTACCCGGCAGGCTTCCTGACCTCACCGGCCCCGAACGCCTCGGTCGTCCTGCGTACGACACCGGACCGCGCCCCGGAACTGCCGAGCGCCCTGGCCACCCGCGCGGAACGCGTCCTGGAGACGGCGGCGGCGCACGCCTACCGCCGCCTGGTCCTGGGCGCCTGGGGCTGCGGAGTCTTCGGCAACGACCCGGGGCAGGTGGCGGCCGCCTTCCGGGCCCTGCTCATGGACGGCGGCCGTTTCGAGGGCACGTTCACCCACGTGGTGTTCGCGGTGCTGGACCGCACGAGGGGCGCGACGACCAGGGCCGCCTTCGAACGAGAGTTCGCAACAGCCGCGCCCCTCCAGGGGCGCGGGGAACTGCGCGATCAGCCACAGGCGACCCGCGGCCGGCCTACGGTCTAACGCCACCCGTACCGCTCCCGCAACCGCCGCACAACGGAGTTGAACCGCATCCGGTCCAACGCACACGCCTCCCGCCGCATCCCCGCCTCATGCAGCCGCAGCACCCGATCCACATCCACCCACGAATCCCGCCCCGACCGGTCCCACGGCCCGCTCCCGATCGGCACCCACTCCCGATCCCCGTCGTGCCGCTTGCTGGACAACTGCACGGCCAGCAGCGTCCCTTGATCCTCCCGGGCCACGACGAGCACCGGCCGGTCCTTCCCCCGCCCGTCGTTCTCCTCGAAGGGCACCCACGTCCACACGATCTCCCCGGGATCGGGATCCCCGTCATGCGCGGGCGCATACTCGGTACGCACCCGCCCGACATCACGCGGCTCGGCCTCGGTGGTCGCGGTGGGCCCGTAGCGCCCCGGCACATCCTGCTCGGCAAAGGAAGTCACAGCCCAGAGGCTAACCCGCGCCCCTTTGGGGGCGCGGGTCCGTGTCGATGTGCGGCTCCGCCGCGTGGACGCGACCAGCCACGAACAACCCGCAGCCGCTCTCTCACAGTCGGTTCTGCGGCGCTACGACTCCTTGTCGACCTGCACCTTCTCCACAGCGCCCTTCTCCACAGGCACCCCGTTGACCCCCGCCGAGCCGCCGCCAGGCACCCCGTTCTGGTTCATGGACGACAGCAACTGCCGAGCCAGCCCCAACCCGGTCCCACCCATCGTGAGCGCCTTGGCGAACATCTCCCCCATCCCGTCGGCCCCGTTGAGCAGCACCATGTTGTCGACGTTCCCGAACGCGGACGCCCCGGCCTGCACGATCTCCGGCCACTTCTCGGCCAACTGCTGCGCGATCACCGCTTCCTGGTTCTCCGCCAGCGCGGCGCTCCGCGCCTTGATGCCCTCGGCCTCGGCGAGCCCCTTCGCCCGCGTGGCCTCGGCGGCGGCGAGCCCCTTGGCCTGCCGGGCGGCGGCCTCCGCCTCACCGGAGATCTGTGTCGCGGTCGCCTCGGCCGCGGCGGCGAGTTCGGTCTCCTTGGCCTTGGCCTGCGCGGCGGAGATACGGGCGTCGCGCTCGGCCTCGGCGAGAGTCCGCTTCTCGTAGGCCTTGGCGTCGGCGGGCTTGCGGACATCGGCCTGGAGCTGCTGCTCACGCCGGGACGCCTCCAACTGGGCGACCCGGGTCTCCTGGACGACGACCTCCTGCCGGGCGGCGGCCTCGGCGAGCGGGCCGGCCTGCTTGGCGCGCGCCGAGGCGTTGTCCCGCTCGGCCTGGTAGCCGGCCTGGAGGATCTCGCTGTCCCGGGTGGCCTCCGCCATCCGCGCGGCGGCCTGCTGCTCGGCCTCGGTGGCGAGCCGGTTGGCCTCGGCCTGGGCGATCCGGGCGTCCCGCTGGACGGCCGCCGCGTGCGGCATGGCCAGGTTCTTGATGTAGCCGGTCGGGTCCTCGATCTCGTGGATCTGCAACGAGTCGACGATCAGCCCCAGTTTCTCCATCTCGGTACCGCAGGCGGCCCGGGTCTGGCCGGTCAGTTTCTCGCGGTCCCGGATCATGTCCTCGACCGTCAACCCGCCCACGATGGACCGGAGATGACCGGCGAACACGTTGTGCACCCGCTCCGAGACCCGTTTCTGCTGGCCGAGGAAGCGGCGGGCGGCGTTCGCGATGGAGACGAAGTCGTCGCCCACCTTGAAGATGACGACACCCCGGATCTTCAGCGGGATGCCCTGGAAGGTCACGCACTCGACGGCCAGCTCGGTCTGGTTGAGGTCGAGCGACAGCTTGCGCACCGCCTGCATGCCGGGCAGCACGAGGGTGCCGCGCCCGGTGACGATACGGAAGTTCATGCCCTCCGTGAGGCCCTCCATCTTGTGCTTGGAGCCGGAGATGATCAGGGCCTCGTTCGGTTCGGCGACCCGCCACATGAGCTTGAACACACCGATCAGTACCAGAGCCGCCGCTACGGTCGCCCCCGCGATGATGCCGACGAACATCGGCCCACCCCCCTTGGCCAGGTGCCCTTTCGGCACCGAACGTCGGGAGTGTCCCGCGTGGTTCAGCGGTGGTACAGGTACCGGGAGACCGCTGTTGCAGTCCTGATGCGAACCGGTGCCAGAAAGGCGACAGAGCGCGGCACGAGGACCTCACGGACCGTCAACTGTCGTACGCCGCGGACACATAGACCGTGCGCGGCGGCAGATACTCGATCACCATCACGAGCGTCCCCGGCTCGATCCGGTCCTTCGCGGAGGCGGGGTACGCGAGAAAGTGCTCGGCGCCGCCCCGCACCCGGACGATCACCTCGCCGACGAGCCCGGGACCGACCGCACCGGTCACCCGTCCCATCAGCCCGACCATCGACGCTTCGTCCATGGTCACAGCCTACGGGTCACATCCCGACACCGAACCCGCGCACACGGTGGGCACGAACCCGGCGCACACGGTCTGCGTGAACTGGCGCTCGCGGTCTGCGTGAACTGGCGCTCGCGAAGGGCGCGATACCGCTCACGCGACGGGCGAGTCCGCCGTGGCGTGCTCCGGCGGCCACCGCTCGTGCCAGCGCTGGTCCGCCTCCAACTGCGCGGCCAGCGGCAGCGGAAGAGGCTCGCTGTTCGCCGGGCCGAGCAACTGCGCGCCCACCGGCAGCCCGTCCTCCACGAACCCGGCCGGGACGTTCACCCCGGGCCAGCCCAGCACGTTCCACGGCCAGGCGTACGGGCAGGCCGCGATCATCGCGCGGTCGGTGCCGAGTCCGCCGAGGTTCAGCATGGAGCCGACACGCGGCGGGGGAGCGGCGGTCGTCGGCGCCAGCAGCACGTCGTACGAGGTGAACAGCGCGCCGATCCGCCGGTGCGGGGCGACCTCCGCGCGGCGGGCCATGCGCAGGGGCGCGCCGCCGAGCAGCCGGCCGTGGCGGGCGGCGTCCAGGGTGCGCCGGTCGAGAAGGCTCTGCTCGGTGATGGCGCCGACCCGTTCGGCGATACCGGCGGTGGCGCGCGGGACGAAGGTCAGCCCGATCTGCCCGTACCGGGGCTCCGCCTCCTCCACCGCGTGTCCGAGCCCGGCGAGCCGTTCCGCCAGCGCCCGCACCCGCTCCTCCACCCGGGGGTCGAGCCGGGCGGGCAGCGCGGTGAACGGCGGTTTCAGGGACAGCGCGATCCGCAGCCGCCCCGGGTCTCGGCCGACGGCCTCGGAGGCGTCGACGGCGAGGGGTCGGTGCAGATCGCCCTCGTGGTTGCCGCTCGCCGCGTCCAGCAGCAGAGCGGCGTCGGCGACCGTGCGGGCGAGGGTGCCGTTGACGGTGATGCCCTGGAAGGACTCCGCGTGCGGCCAGGTCGAGATCCGGCCGCGCTGCGGCTTGACGCCGATGAGATGCGTCCAGGAGGCCGGGATACGGACCGACCCGGCGCCGTCGGAGCCGAGCGCGGCGGGAACGAGGCCCGCCGCGACGGCCGCCGCCGATCCGCCGGAGGAGCCGCCGGGGGTGTGGTCCGGATGCCAGGGATTCCGGGTGGCGCCGAGGGGGCCCCTCCGTGAACGGCCACTGCCCCAGCTCGCAGGTGTTGGTCTTGCCGACGACGATCGCCCCCGCCGCGCGCAGCCGTCGTACGGCCTCGCCGTCCTCCGGCAGCGAGGGGAACTCCCCCCGGCAGCCGAACGCGGTCGGTTCGCCCGCCACGTCCATGTCGTCCTTCACGGCCACCGGCACACCGAGCAGGGGCCGCCGGCCGCCCTCCGCCAGCTCCTTGTCCGCCGCGCCGGCCTCCACGAGCGCCGCCTCGGCCCGGACCCGCCGGAACGCGTTCACCGTCCCCTGACTCGCCTCGATCCGGGCGAGCGTCGCCTCCACCAGCGCCCGCGACGTCACCTCCCCCGCCGCCAGTGCGCGAGCGCACTCCACGAGACCCGGCGCACGGTCGACACCCATACGGAACACCTCCGGAAGCAGGATTTCTACGTCATGGCTTCTCCTCGTGCGGGTACCGCGTCCACGGTGCCTTGCGCACCGCGCCGCGTGCCAACGGTTCGTACGGCGATGATGAGCGCGTCGGCGAGGCGCGCGGAGGCCGTCGTACGGCGGTGGATGCCCGCCGTCCGGCGGGTGGCCCGCACCCACATCGAACACACAGTTCACGCCATAGCTTCCGGGCGTCGCCGCCCCGACGCGCCCGCGCAGGTGGGCGATCGCCGGACCGGGGGAGAGCGGTCCGTTGAACATCGTCGAGAGCCGGGCCGTATGTCCTTGGCCAGACGCGAGAACGCGTATCGCCTGCCGGTTCCGACCAGCGGGTCCGCTCCGGGCGCCGATCGGGCGTCCGGGGGCGGGTGCCGAAAGCACACCTTTGTGCGGATGGCGCGAAATGGCCGCCGGGTTGAACAGATTTCGAACACATTCGCCAAACTGCCCAGCCACAAAGATCGGTGGCCCGAACCCCGAGCCACCGTAGGGCCGGTAGTCCCCCGGCCGGAACGACCTTCACCGCTTCTGCAAGGATGCCGTCCTCATGGTGCAGATACCGAAAGAGCCCGCCCCGCCCTCGCCCCTGCAGCGATCCGTGCCCACGAGCGCCGATGTGGCACGACTCGCGGGTGTCTCCCGCGCGACGGTCAGCTACGTCCTCAACAACACCAGCGCGGTCCGGATCAGTGAGCCGACCCGCCGCCGGGTCCACGAGGCAGCCAAGGAACTCGGCTACGTGCCCCACGCGGCGGCCCGCAGCCTGCGCGCCGGCCACAGCCGCCTGGTGCTGATGCCCACCCCGAACGTGCCCATCGGGCCGCTCTACAGCCAGTTCATCAACGAGATCCAATGGGCCCTCAGCCGCCTCGACTACACGGTCGTGCAGCACGGCGGCATCGGCCTGCGCGGCGACGACGCCGCCCGCGCCTGGGCCGAACTGCGCCCCGTCGCCGTGATCGTGCCCGGCGTCGGCCTCGGCCCGCAGGGCGTCGCCGTCCTCAAGCGCTCCGGCGCCAAGGCCGTCGTCACCCTCACCCCCGAACCCGTCGAGGGCGCCCACGCGCTGATCCTGGACCACGCGGGCGTCGGCCACAGCGCCGGCCGGCACCTCGTGGAGCGCGGCAGGCGCCGTATCGGTGTCGTCGTGCCCGAGGAGCCCGGCTTCGGGGTGTTCTCCCAGCCCCGGCTGGCCGGCGTACGGCGCGCGGTGCAGGGCACGGACGCCACGGTCACGGAACTGCCGCTCGCCTACGACGAGGCCGCCGCCGCCCGGCTCGCCCGCGACTGGCGCTCGCTCGGTCTGGACGCGGTGTTCGCGTACAACGACGAATACGCGATGCTGGTGATGCGGGCCCTTCAGGACGAGGGCGTCGGCGTTCCCGGGGAGACGGCCGTGGTCGGGGCCGACGACCTGATGCTCGGCCGGCTGCTTCGGCCGCGCCTCAGCACCGTCCACCTGGAGCTGCCGTCCGGACGGCACCTCGCGGAACTGGTCGACCGCGTGGTGCGCGACCCCGCGTCGGTCCCCACGACCCACGATGTGCTGGGCGCGCGGATCGTGCACCGCGAATCGAGCTGAACGGCGGGACGGCAGGGGCGCCGAACGGCGACAATCGCGTGCAGCGGACCGGGCAGGACCGGACCCTCGCCTCGTGAGGCGCGCCATGCGCACGACGGTCGGCATCATCGGCGGGGGCCCCGCCGGGCTCCTCCTCGCCCGGCTGCCGCACCGGGCGGACATCGACTGCGTGGCCCTGGAGAGCCGCACCCGGGCGCACGGCGAACAGGGGCGGCACGCCGGGCTGCTGGAGCAGGGCACGGTCGACGCCCTGCGCGCGTGCGGCGCCGCCGAACGACTGGAGACCGAGGGCCGGGTGCAGCACGGCGTCGAGCTGCGCTTCGACCGCGAGCGGCACCGCCTCGGCCGCGAGCGGTACCGCCTCGGCCTCCCGGCCCTCACCGGCGGCCGTACGGTCACGGTCCATGACCCGACGGAGCTGGTGAAGGACCTCGTCGCCCTGGCGACTCGCCGAAGGAGCACCGCTGTTGTTCCAGGCGGAGGCGATCGGCGTCGGGGGCGCGCTCGGTGAGCGGCCGGTGGTGCACTTCGTCCACGACGGCTACCAGGAGGAGTTGTCCTGCGAGTGGGTGGTCGGCTGCGACGGCTTCCATGGCGTCTCCCGCCATGTGTTCCCCGCCCCGGCCCGCCGGGTGCACGAGTACGAGTACCCGTACTCCTGGCTCGGCGTCCTGGCCGAAGTCCCGCCGCCCGGCGAGGAGTCGGTCTACGCGCGCGGCGACCACGGCTTCGCCCCGCACGGCATGCGCTCACCGTCGGAGTCCCTGTTCCGGCTCCAGGTCCCCAACGGCACCGACCCGGGCGAATGGCCCGACGAGCGGATCTGGGACGAACTCGCCGCCCGCCTCGCGCTCGACGCCGATGGGACCCTGGAACGCGGCCCGATCACCGCCAAGTCAGTGACCCCGATGAGGAGTTATGTCCACGAGCCGATGCGCCACGGACGGCTGCTGCTGGCCGGGGACGCGGCCCACGTCCTGCCGCCCACCGGCGACAAGGGCCTCAACCTCGCCGTCTCCGACGTCCGCGTCCTGGCCCAGGCCCTCATCGAGCTGTACGAGGGCAAATCGGCGCAACTCCTCGACCGGTACTCGGAGTTGTGCCTCGACCGGATCTGGCAGGCCACCCGCTTCGCCTACGACATGACCCGGATGCTGCACACCCGGCCCGACGGGGGCGCCTTCGACCGGCGCCTCCAACTCGCCCGGCTGCGCCGGATCACGGCGTCCCGGCAGGCGGCGCCCGAACTGGCCGCCCACTACACGGGACTACCGCTGACCTGGTGAACCGGCCGGTTCACTGACCGTTCTGCTCGACCTGCGCCTGCTGCTCGGCGACCGCCTTGCGGACCTCGTCCATGTCCAGCTCGCGGGCCTGTCCGATGACATCGGTCAGCGCGGCCTCGGGCAGCGCGCCCGGCTGCGCGAACACGGCGACCTGGTCGCGGACGATCATCAGCGTCGGGATCGACTGGATACCGAAGGCCTGCGCCAGCTCCGGCTGCGCCTCGGTGTCCACCTTGCCGAACACCAGGTCCGGGTTGTCACCGGCGGCCTTCTCGTAGACCGGGGCGAACTGCCGGCACGGCCCGCACCACGACGCCCAGAAGTCGATCAGGACGAACTCGTTCTCGGTGACCGTCTGGTCGAAGTTCTCCTTGGTGAGCTCCACGGTGCTGCTCATGGCGTGCATCCCTCTTCCTGGTATCGGTGCTCGGGCGAGCCGCTTGCGACAACGCCGGCCCGCGACGGCGTATTCCGCGCGCGTACCCGTGTGGCCACGGCGCACACCACCAACCAGACTGGCCCCATGACGGATACGGAGAACACCGATACGGAACACGCCGACGACACGGCGGAAGCCACGACGACCGAGTACGACGTGGTGGTGCTCGGTGCCGGACCCGTGGGGGAGAACGTCGCCGACCGCACCCGCGCGGCCGGGCTGTCGACCGCGGTCGTGGAGAGCGAACTGGTCGGCGGCGAGTGCTCGTACTGGGCGTGCATGCCCAGCAAGGCCCTGCTGCGCCCCGCGATCGCCCGCGCCGACGCCCGCCGCGTCCCCGGCCTGCGCCAGCTCGTCGACGGCCCGCTGGACGCAGCCGAGGTCCTCGCGCACCGCGACTACGAGACCTCCCACTGGAAGGACGACGGCCAGATCGGCTGGCTGGACAGCATCGGGGTGGCGTTCCACCGGGGCCACGGCCGCCTCGCCGGACCCCGCCGGGTGATCGTGGACGCCGCCGACGGCGGGCGCCACGTCCTCACCGCCCGGCACGCCGTGGTCGTCTCCACCGGCAGCCGCGCGCTCCTGCCCGACCTGCCGGGACTGGCCCAGGTCAAGCCCTGGACCAGCCGTGAGGCCACCAGCGCCCAGGCGGTCCCCGGCCGGCTGATCGTCGTCGGCGGCGGTGTCGTCGCCGTCGAGATGGCCACCGCCTGGCGCTCCCTCGGCTCCGAGGTCACCCTCCTCGTCCGCGGCAAGGGCCTGCTGCCCCGGATGGAGCCCTTCGCCGGGGAACTGATCGCCGAGGCGCTCGTCGAGGCGGGCGCGGACGTCCGCACCGGTACGTCCGTGACGGCCGTGTCCCGGGAGAACGGCACCGTGGTGGCCCTCACCGACACCGGCGACCGGCTGGAGGCCGACGAGATCCTCTTCGCCACCGGCCGCGCCCCGCGCACCGAGGACATCGGCCTCGACACCGTCGGCCTGGAGTCCGGCGCGTGGCTGTCCGTGGACGACAGCCTCCGGGTGACGGGCAGCGACTGGCTGTACGGGGTCGGCGACGTCAACCACCGGGCGCTCCTCACCCATCAGGGCAAGTACCAGGCCCGGATCGCCGGGGCCGCCATCGCCGCCCGCGCGGCCGGGGTGCCGATCCTGGAGAGCGACCCGTGGGGCGCCCACGCGGCCACCGCCGACCACGCCGCCGTCCCCCAGGTCGTCTTCACCGACCCCGAGGCCGGCGCCGTCGGCCTCTCCCTCGCCGAGGCCGAGCAGGCCGGGCTCCGGGTCCGCGCGGTCGACGTCGAGTTCTCCTCCGTCGCGGGCGCGGGCCTGTACGCCGACGGCTACCGGGGCCGCGCCCGCATGATCGTCGACCTGGACCGCGAGACCCTCGTCGGCGTCACCTTCGTCGGCCCCGCCGTCGGCGAACTCGTCCACTCCGCCACCGTCGCCGTCGCCGGGGAGGTCCCGATCGGGCGCCTGTGGCACGCGGTGCCCTCGTACCCGACGATCAGCGAGGTGTGGCTGCGGCTGCTGGAGGCGTACCGGGGCTGAACCGGACGGCGATGCGCGTACCGGCCGCGGCGCTACTCGGGGAGCAGGAAGCCCAGCTCCCGCGCGGCCCTGGCCGGGATCGGATCGTTCCAGCGGTCGGCCATCGCCTGGTTCGAGGAGAGCGAACGCAACTCGGCGTGGTCGAGGTAGAGCGTTCCGTTCAGGTGGTCCGTCTCGTGTTGGACGATCCGGGCGGGCCACCCCGAGAACTCCTCGTCCACCGCCCGCCCGTGCTCGTCGAGCGCCCGCAGCCGCACCTTGGCGTGCCGGGCCACCACGGCCTGCCAGCCCGGCACGCTCAGACAGCCCTCGAAGAACGCGTCACGGAACGACCCGACCGCCTCGTACGCCGGATTGACCAGGACCCGGAACGGCTGCGGCACCCGGCCCCGGGCGAGCCGGACCTCCTCCGGGACCGGCGCGGGATCCTCGATCACCGCGATCCGCAGCGACACCCCGACCTGGGGTGCGGCGAGCCCGACGCCCGGGGCCGCGTGCATGGTGGCGCGCAGGGCGGCGACGAACCGGGCCAGGAGCCCCAAGTCCAGCTGCCCGTCGAAGGGTTCGGCGGTACGGCGCAGCACCGGATCGCCCGCGGCGACGATCGGCAGCGGCCCCTCATGGGCGAGGAGCTCCTCCACCCGGTCGCTCAGGGGACGGGACGCGATGCGATCGGGTGCGGAGGCCGTCGGCGGTGCGGAGGCCGTCGGCCGCGCGGAAGCCGTCGGCCGCGCGGAAGCCGCCGGGTACTCGCCAGCGGTCGGGTCTTCGTCAGTCGTCGGGTGTTCGGAAGCCATCGGGTCAGGATGCCAACCGCGCCTCCGCGACGCGAGGCGGCTCTCGCGGGCCCGCTCCCACCGGTACGGGTGTGTGACCCGCCTCACACGAAGTGCCGGGAACTCGACGCGTACACGCCCCGACTACTCAACCGCCACGACGTCCCCGCATCCCGGAGCGCCCGCCGATGACCATCGCCCCCTCGACCGAGACGGACGAGCCCCAGAAACCCGTCGCCAAGCCCGACGGCGCGACGAAGGGCTGGGCCTCCCTCCGGCCGCTCGTCCTGCGGCTGCACTTCTACGCGGGCGTCCTCGTCGCCCCGTTCCTGCTGGTCGCCGCCCTGACCGGCGGGCTGTACGCCGCCTCCTTCTCGATCGAGAGGATCGTCTACGCGGACCAGATGACCGTCGCGAAGGTCGGCGACGAGAAGCTGCCCATCTCCGAGCAGGTCGCCGCCGCCCGTGAGGCGCACCCCGAGGGCACCGTCTCCGCCGTACGCCCCTCGCCCGAGGACGACGCCACGACCCGGGTGATGCTGACCGGCGTCGAGGGCATCGACGAGACCAACACACTCGCGGTGTTCGTCGACCCGTACACGGCGGAGGTGCGCGGCGCCCTGGAGCAGTACGGCTCCACCGGCGCGCTGCCGGTGCGGACCTGGATCGACAAGTTCCACGCCAACCTGCGGCTCGGTGAGACCGGCCGCCTCTACAGCGAACTCGCCGCCAGCTGGCTGTGGGTCATCTCGGCCGGCGGCCTCGTGCTCTGGTTCGCCCGCCGCCGCTCCCAGCGCAAGGTGCGCGGCACCACCGGCCGCCGCCGCACCCTGGGCCTGCACGGCACGGTCGGCGTCTGGGCCGCCGCCGGGTTCTTCTTCCTCTCGGCGACGGGCCTGACCTGGTCGACGTACGCGGGCGCCAACATCGAGGTCCTGCGCACCGAACTGCACCAGGCCACCCCGGCCATCTCGGCCGCGGCCGGCGACCACGGCGGTCACGGCGGCGGCGCGACGCAGAAGACGGAGGAAGGGGGCGAGGCCACGACGGGCGACCTCGACAAGATCCTCGCCGCCGCACGCGCCGAGGGCCTCGGCGACCCGGTGGAGATCGTGCCGCCCGCCGACGCGGCCTCCACGTACGTCGTGAAGCAGGTCCAGCGCAGCTGGCCCACCAAGCAGGACGCGGTGGCCGTGGACCCGGCGAGCGCCGAGGTCACCGACACCCTCCGGTTCGCCGACTACCCGGTCCTCGCCAAGCTGTCCCGCTGGGGCATCGACGGCCACACCGGCGTCCTCTTCGGCCTGGCCAACCAGCTGCTCCTGATGGCCCTCGCGGGCTCCCTGGTCGTGCTGATCCTCTGGGGCTACCGCATGTGGTGGCAGCGCGGCCGGGCCTCGTCCTTCGGCCGCCCGATCCCACGCGGCGCCTGGCAGCAGGTCCCGCCCCAGATCCTGGTCCCCGCCCTCGCGGTCATCGCCGTCCTCGGCTACTTCGTCCCGCTCCTTGGCATCCCGCTCGCCGTGTTCATCGCGGTGGACGTCGTTCTGGGCGAGATGGCGCACCGACGCGGCAAGCGGTCGTACGGCGGCCGGGTGGAGGCGAAGTAGCGGCAGCGGCCGGGCGGAGACGACCCGGGCCTCCAGGGGAGGCGAAGCGGCGAGAGGGGGCGCGTCCGACCGGACGCGCCCCCTCTGCCTGCGTCGACTGCCTGCGTCGACGGCCCGCGTCGACCGTCCTCCGCGACCGCTCGGGCGACCGGGGCGCCCCTCACGGCAGCCCGGAGTCGCCTCTCACAACCGCTCGAAGTCGCCCGCGAGCGCCGAGGCGATCCGCAGATGAGACTCCGCCTCGTCGTGCCGGGCCTGCCGCTCCAGCGTGCGGCCCAGCATCAGCCGGGCGTAGTGCTCCACCGGGTCCCGCTCGACGAGAACCCGCAACTCGGCCTCGGCGCGGCGCAGTTGGGCCGAGTGGTAGTAGGCGCGGGCCAGCAGCAGCCGTGGGCCGGTCTGCTCCGGAACCTCCTCGACCAGCGGGCCGAGGACGCGCGCGGCGGCGGCGTAGTCCTTGGCGTCGAAGAACATCCGGGCGCGCTCCCAGCGCTCGGCGGCGGACCCGTGGTCGTAGTACGTCGTGTCCACTGATGACCTCCTTCGACGGCCCAGAACCCCCGATGGCGGTTGAATATTCCACTACTTCGTGGCGGTCAGCTCGGCGTTGGCCCGCTCGGTGATGAGGGTCAGTACGCGGCCGGCGACCGCCAGGTCCTCGGTCGGGATGTCGGCGTAGATCCGGGCGGAGAGGGGCGCCGTCGCGGCGGTGGACCCGGTGTGGGCCTCCAGCCCGGCCTCCGTGACCGTGAGCCGGGACGGCCGCTCCGGGTCCGGCGCCACGAGCTTCGCGGCGACCAACTCCTCGACGACGGCCCGTATGTCGGCCTCGTCGACCTTGAGGGAGTCGACGACCTGGCCGACGAGCGCGTCCCGCTCGACGGGTCCGTCGGCGATCGCGGCGAGCCGGAGGGTCACCGACTGCTGGAACGTCAGCCCGTAGCCGACGAGCACGTGCTCCAGGACGGCGCGGGCGGCGTGGTGGGCGAGGCCGATGACCCGGGAGTTGAGGGCGGGTGCGGGTGCCGTGGACATCGGAGTGGAGTTGGAGTTGGTCATGGCTGCTCCTTCTCGGGGGCGGTGGCCGGGGCGAGGGGTACGTCGAGCAGGGTGGTCAGATCGCGTGCGAGCTCCTCGGTCCGGGTGCCGTCGAGGCCGCCGAGTGGCTCCAGCAGCTGGTCCATCAGCCCCTGGACGACCTCGATCGCACGCCGGGCCACCTCGCGTCCCTCCTCGGTGAGCGCCAGCCGTACGGCGCGGGGGTCGCGGGGGTCGCGGGTGCGTTCGAGGAGCCCCGAGGTCTCCAGGGCGCGGGCCAGCTTGGAGACGTACAGGGCCTCCAGGCCGGTATGGTCCGCGAGCTGCCGCTGACTCGGCCGCCGGCCGGCCCGGTGCATGCCGTACAGCGACGCCACCAGCGAGTACTGCGCGTGCGTCAGCCCCAGCGGAGCGACCGCGCGGTCGACCGCGACCCGCCACTTCATGGACAGCAGCCAGACGAGAAAGCCAGGGGTCGCACCCCCGAAAGTCGAACTCATGACTGATACCGTACATGGCTACTGTAGCCATGGCTACTATTTTGTACGGGTACGGGTACGGGTAGGTGTCCCTCGCTCGTCACTCCTCCGGGATCCGTGCCCGGTGACCGGCTCCGCGCCCTTTCTGAGCCAAGTGGCTCGGGGCGGGTCGGGGGATGGCTGACGGCGGGAGCCGGACGGGTCTAGGTTGTGGAGCATGAGCAATCTTGATCGCGAGGCGGTGCCCGCGGTGTGCGGCGGTCGGGGCTTCGTGGTGGCCGAGCCGGTTCGTGAACTTCTCAGCCCGCGCCGGGTGCAGCTCGGCGAGTCCACCGAGGTGCGGCGTCTGCTGCCGAACCTGGGCCGCCGGATGGTCGGCGCCTGGGCCTTCGTAGATCACTACGGTCCCGACGACATCGCCGACGAGCCCGGTATGCAGGTGCCGCCGCACCCGCACATGGGCCTGCAGACGGTCAGCTGGCTGCACCAGGGCGAGGTGCTGCACCGCGACTCCACCGGCAGCCTCCAGACGATCCGTCCGCGCGAGCTGGGCCTGATGACGTCCGGACGGGCCATCAGCCACTCGGAGGAGAGCCCCAAGTCCCACGCCCGCTTCCTGCATGGCGCTCAGCTGTGGGTGGCACTGCCGGACAGCCACCGGCACACCGACCCGCGCTTCGAGCACCACGCCGAACTGCCCGTAGTCGCGGCCGCCGGCCTGAGCGCCACGCTCATCCTGGGTTCCCTGGACGGCGCGACGTCGCCAGGCACGACCTTCACCCCGATCGTCGGCGCCGACCTCGCGCTGGCCCCGGGCGCCGATCTGCGTCTCCCTCTCGAACCGGACTTCGAGTACGCCGTCCTCGCCATGTCCGGCGAGGCCCACGTCGACGGCGTCCCGGTCCTCCCCGGCTCCATGCTCTACCTCGGCTGCGGCCGCACGGACCTCCCCCTGCGGGCCGACGCGAACGCCTCCCTGATGCTCCTCGGCGGGGAGCCCTTCGAGGAGGAGTTGATCATGTTCTGGAACTTCATCGGGCGCTCCCAGTCCGAGATCGAACAGGCCCGTCAGGACTGGATGACGGGCACCCGCTTCGGCGAGGTGAAGGGCTACGACGGAGATCCGCTGCCCGCGCCGACGCTGCCGGCGGTGCCGCTGAAGCCGCGCGGAAGGGTGCGCTGAACTGCGTCGACTCAAGGGCGCGGTCGTCTGGGGTGGAACACCGATCGCGCCTAGGGAGATCCCTGCCTCGCGGTGGCAGTGCCGGCCGATGCCTCCGCGGGGAGTGGACCGGCGGGTCCGGCGGGTCCCGCGTGACCAGGGGGAAGGAGTGCGCGACGACGTTCTTCAGGGCGCCGTCGGCGACCTTCCGGTCGAAGGGGTTGAGCGCGGCGGCGTGCAGACGGACGAGCAGTTCACCGGCGCCAGGCTCCGGGTCGGGCAGGTCCGTGAGGTGCGGCTCCGCGCCGAAGCCGGTGACGACGACGGCCCTCATGGCCGCTCCCAGGTGACCGTCAGTTCGTTGCGGCGGCCGAAGCGTTCGAGATGGCTGCCGACGACTTCCTGGATGGTGGCGAGCGTGGACGCGTCGGGCGCGGTCACCTTGATCAGGAGGTGGTCCTCGGCGGGCTGGAGCAGGACATCGGTCTGCTGGAAGGTGAGGCGGTGGCCGCCGTCGGGGGTCTCCTCGGTGGGGATCTTCCGGCCGAAGTGCGAGGAGAGCTGCTTGGCATAGCGCGGGGCGGCGTCGGTGGTGGCGCGGCCGAGGGAAGTGGGCATGGGGAACTCCAGGGGTGCGAGTGAACGAGGTGACCCTTGCTTCAAATTTGAAGCCGATCGCCGGTTCGATGATAGCCCTATATGCTTCAAATTTGAATCAAGACTCGGGTGGTGCCGGTCCGGCGGGCAGACTGTCCGCATGACCCTCCACTGCGCTGTGCTGGACGACTACCAGGGCGCCGCCCTCACCATGGCCGACTGGAGCCCCCTCGCGGGCCAGGTCGAGGTACGGACCCTCCGCGAGAACATCACCGACCGGGACAGGCTCGCCGCCGAGCTGGCCGACTGCGAGATCGTCGTCATCATGCGGGAGCGCACCCCCTTCGACGCCGAACTCCTGCGCCGACTCCCCGCGTTGCGCCTGCTGGTGACCACCGGGATGCGCAACGCCTCGATCGACCTCGCCGCCGCGCGGGCCCAGGGCGTGACCGTCTGCGGTACGGCGAGCAGCCCCACCCCGCCCGTCGAGCTGACCTGGGCGCTCCTGCTCGGCCTCGCCCGCCACCTCACCGCCGAGAACCGGGCGTTGCGCGAGGGCGGCCCCTGGCAGTCCACCGTCGGCCAGGACCTGCGCGGCCGCACCCTCGGGCTGCTCGGACTCGGCAAGATCGGCACCCGGGTGGCACGTGTCGCGGGTGCCTTCGGTATGGAGGTCCTCGCCTGGAGCGAGAACCTCACCGCCGAGCGCGCGACCGAGGCCGGCGCCCAACTGGCCGACAGCAAGGACGACTTGCTCCGCCGCAGCGACTTCGTCTCCGTCCACCTCGTCCTCTCCGACCGCACCCGCGGCCTGCTCGGCGAGCCGGAACTGCGCGCCATGCGCCCGCACGCGTACCTCGTCAACACCTCCCGCGCCGCCATCGTCGACGGCGCGGCACTGCTGCGCGCCCTGCGGGAGAACTGGATCGCCGGCGCCGGACTCGACGTCTTCGAGACCGAGCCCCTCCCCGCCGACGACCCCCTGCGCTCCCTGTCGAACGTGCTCGCCACCCCCCACCTCGGCTATGTCACCGAGCGGAACTACCGCACCTTCTACACGGAGGCGGTGGAGGACATCACGGCGTTCCTGGCCGGCACCCCCGTCCGACCGCTGACGGGCGGCTGACGGACGACTGCACCGCCCCCCATCGCCGCCACCGCCCCCATCGCCCACTCGGCACCGCTCCTGTGACGCGCTCCACACGCATGCCCCGGAACTCGGTTCGCGGCCGTCCCGACTACTGCTTCGGTACGGCGCGATCCGAGTGACGCCGTACGACGTGACCTGGAGACGCGGTTGATGGACGAGTCCCGGCAATCCCCCTTACCCGGCGCGGGCGCGCCCTCGCGCCGAGCCGTGCCACCGCCCGCGCTCTGTGGCTTCCTCCTGCTGCTGGCGCTGATCTTCACCGTGTCCTACGCCGTGGGCGCCGCCGCCGGCCCCGTGGCACCCGGCATGCGCTCCACGACGACCAGCGATGACGACGGGGCGACGGAGAACACGGGCGGCTCAGACGGTACGGGCGGCACCAGTGACATGGACGGCATGGACGGCATGGACGGCATGGACGAGGGAGGCCGCTGATGGGCGCCGAGCCTGCGACCGCCCTGGTGATCACCGATCTGACTGTCGGCGGTATGACCCGCGCGGCCGGTGTGAACCGGGACGAGAAGAAACTCGGCAGGCTGGAGGGCGTCACGGCGACCGTCAACCTGGCCACGGGCATGGCGCGCGTGACGCATCCGGCGGGCATCGGCCCGGACGAACTCGTCGCCACCGTGGAGAAGGCGGGCTACACGGCCGCCCTGCCCGAGCCGCCCGAACGGGAGCGGAACGCGGACGACGGCGATGGCGATGGCGATAACGATGGCGACAGCGAAGGCGGCGATGCCGAGGCCGAGGAACTGCGCCCGGAGCGGGACCGGCTCGTCGTCACCGTCCTGCTCGCGGTACCCGTGCTCGTGCTGTCGATGGTGCCCGATCTGCAGTTCCGCAACTGGCAGTGGCTGTGCTTCACCTTCACCGCACCCGTCGCCGTCTGGAGCTCCTGGCCCTTCCACATCCGGGCCGTACGAGGACTGCGGCACTCCGCGGCGACCATGGACACCCTGGTGTCGCTGGGTGTGGCGGCCTCCTTCTCCTGGTCGGTGTACGCCCTCTTCCTCGGCGGTGCGGGCGACCCCGGGATGCGGATGCCGTTCAGCCTGGTGCCGACCGCGTCGGACGGTACGGCGCACATCTGTCTCGAAGCGGCCGTCGGCGTACCGCTGTTCGTCCTCGCGGGGCGGTACCTGGAGGCGCGGGCCCGCCGGGGGACCGGTGCGGCGCTGCGGTCGCTGGCCGGCCCGCCGCCGAGGAGGTGTCGGTCCGCGACGCCGACGGCATCGAACAGCTCGTCCGCATCGAGGAGTTGACGGCCGGACAGGTCTTCGTCGTACGGCCGGGGGAGCGGGTCGCCACCGACGGTGAGGTGGTGGAGGGAAGCTCCGCCGTGGATCTGTCCCTGGTGACCGGGGAGAGCGAACCCGTCGAGGTCGGGCCCGGCTCGGCGGTGGTCGGCGGGGCCGTCAACGCCGGGGGTCTGCTGCTAGTCCGGGCCACGGCCGTGGGTGCGGACACCCAACTCGCCCGGATCACACGGCTGGTGACGGACGCTCAGGCCGGGAAGGCGCGCGCCGAGCGGCTGGCCGACACCGTGGCCGGGGTCTTCGTCCCGGTGGTGCTGGCACTGGCCGCCACCACGCTCGGGTTCTGGCTGGGCGCTGGCGCCGATCCCCAGGCGGCGATCACCGCCGGGGTGGCCGTCCTGGTGGTGGCCTGCCCGTGCGCGCTGGGCCTCGCCACCCCGACCGCGCTGATGGCGGCGACCGGACGGGGCGCGCAGCTGGGCGTCCTCGTCACCGGGCCGCAGGCGCTGGAGGGGCTGCGGCACATCGACGCTGTCGTCCTGGACAAGACCGGCACCCTCACCACCGGGCACCTGACCGTCGCCAAGGTCACCGCCGTACCGGACGGGCTCGGCCGCGACACCGTACTGCGGCTGGCGGGGGCCGTCGAACAGGGCTCGGAACACCCCCTCGGCCGGGCCGTCGTCGCGTACGCGCGGCGGGAGACGGACGGGCGGAGGCGGAAGGACGGGGCGCAGGAGACCGGCGGGCGGCGGCTGCCGGACGTCAGCGCGTTCGTGGCGCTGGCGGGGCGCGGGGTGAGCGGTCGGGTCGAGGGGCGGCTCGTCGAAGTGCTCGCCCGGGCGACGAGTTGCCCGACGCCCTCGCCGACGCGCTGGCGGCGGCCGAGGCGGCGGCCCGCACACCCGTCGTGGTACGCGTGGACGGCACCCCCGAAGCGCTGATCGAGATCGGCGACGTCCTACGCCCCGGCAGCTACCGGGCCGTCGAGCGGTTGCGCGGACTGGGCGTACGGCCGGTGCTCGCCACCGGCGACCGCGAGGCACCCGCCCGAGCCGTCGCCTCCGCGCTGGGCATCGACGAGGTGCACGCCTGCCGCACCCCCGAGGACAAGGCCGAACTCGTCCTGGACCTCCAGGAACAGGGGTACCGGGTCGCGGTCGTCGGCGACGGGGTCAACGACGCCGCCGCGCTGGCCGACGCCGACCTGGGCATCGCCATGGGCACGGGTACGGATGTGGCCATCGGCGCCGCCGACGTCACCCTCGTCCGGGGCGACATCGAGGCCCTCCCGGACGCCGTCCGGCTCGCCCGGCGCACGCTGGGCACGATCCGCGTCAACCTCGTCTGGGCCTTCGGCTACAACGTCGTCACCGTGCCGCTCGCCATGGTCGGCCTCCTCAACCCGATGCTCGCCGCGGCGGCCATGTCGGCCAGCTCGGTGCTGGTCGTCGCCAACAGCCTGCGTCTGCGCGCCTGGCGGCCCACCCGAGCCCATGCCCCCGCTCCCGCCCCCGCGACCCGGAGCCGTACCCGATGACCGGTGGACCCCCGGCGGCCCCCGCCCGCCCCGAGACACCCCCGGCGGCCGAACGCGCCGCCGCTCCCTGGCGGCCGAGACGCCGCCGCCTCACCGACACCCTGCTCGCCGCCCTCGCCCCCGTCCTCGTCTGTGCCCTCGCCCTCAGCGGTCTGACCCTGTGGACCGTGTAAGGCAACGCGGGCACCCCGCCGCGCATCGCCGTGACCGCGGGGCGGGTGTTCCTGCCGACCGGCGACACCCCGGAGACGGCGGCGTTCTTCCGGATCACCAACAGCGGGGGTTCGGCCGACCGGCTGCTGAAGGTGACCTCCGCCGACATCGACGGCGCCGGCGGCCTCAGCCGGCACCGTATGACCGGCACGGCCTCCGCCGTCTCCGAGACGGTGGCCTCGGTCGGCGTACCGGCGGGCGGCACCGTCGCCATGACCCCGACCGGCCTCGACGTGATCGTCCCGGCGAACACGGACTGGCGGTTCGGCGACCTCGTCGACTTCACCCTGCACTTCGAGCACAGCGGGACCGTGCGGGCCCTCGCCGTGGTGGACCGCCCCGGCGGGGCGGCCGAGTGAAACCGTGTCCGCCCCGGGCCGCGGTGTTCGCGGCCGTCTGCGTGCTGCTCGCCGCGCTCGGCCATCTCCTCTGCAACAACTGCAACAAGAACCCGACGCGCACCTCGCACGCGCGAACGCTCGCACCGAGGAGTCCCGTATGTCGAAGAAACGGCCGGTCGCCGTCGCCCTGGCCGGCGCGCTCTGTCTGGTCACCACGGCCTGCGCCGACGCGACCGGGACAGCGGGCGCGGGCGGCGGCGACGCCTCGGCGGCAGCGGCGGGGACGGGCTATCCGGTGACCCTCGACAACTGCGGGGACTCCGAGAAGTTCACCGAGGCGCCGAGCCGGGTCGTCGTCATGAACGGCGCCTCGGTCGCCGAGGTCTCCACCCTGCTCGCCCTCGGCCTCGACGACAGGATCGTCGCCAACCAGCAGAGCTACGGCATGTCCGAGGTCGAGGGCCGGGCCGCGGCCATCAAGAAACTCCCCTCCGGTGACGTCAAGCTCAACGACGCCTACGACATCCCGCGCGAGACGATGATCGGACTGCGCCCCGATCTGGTGCTGTCCACGACCTCGTACGGCTTCGACGAGAAGAACGGCTTCGCCACCCGCGAGCAGCTGAAGGACGTGGCCGCCCACTCCTATGTCTCCCCGCAGGGCTGCGACCAGGACACCTCGAGGATGACCGTCGCGGACAGCTACACGCTGCTGCGGGACATGGGCAAGATCTTCGACAAGGGCGACGAGGCGGAGAAGCTGATCGCCGCCTCGGAGAAGAAGATCGCCGGCATCACCGCGAAGGCGAAGGGCGAGGAGCAGCCCAAGGTCATGGTCCTCTTCTCCAACATGGCCATGGGCGGCAACGACTTCAGCTCGGTCGTCGCCAAGGGCGTCTACAACGACATCCTCGCCAAGGCCGGCGGCACCAACGCCTTCGAGAACGCCTCGAAGACCTCCTTCGCCGACCTGAGCAAGGAGAAGGTGGCCGCCACCGACGTCGACGCGCTCGTCGTCATCGGTTACAACGACCCCGACCCGGCGGCCTACGCCGAGAAACTGCTGAAGGAGTTCCCCCAGTGGCCGGCCGCGAAGAACAAGACGTACGTGGCCCTGTCGGACTCGATGTACCTCGGCCCGAGCAACGACCTGGCCGTGGAGAAGATCGCCGAGATGCTGCACCCCGACAAGGTCTGAGCGGTCCGCGGCTGTCCCTCGCCGTCGGTGTCCTCTCCGTCGTGCTCGTCGCCGTCATGGTGGTGGCGGTCAGTATCGGCGCGGTGAACATCCCGGTGGGCGAGGTGTGGCGGGTCCTGCTGCACCACCTCACCGGGCGGGGCGCCACCGGCGATCCCGCGCTGTACTGGTGAAGGGGCAGTGTTTCAGGGCTGCACTATTCGATGTGCGTCAGCCGCGTACGGATGAATGCGGACAGCTTCTGATGCACTGATGGAAGTTGCTTGGCCGTCTGCGGCCGGCCGATGGCAGGCGGCGGGCGACCGTAGCTGCAGTTGGCGGACCAGACCGGCGGTACGCGCGGGTCAACCGCAACCCGCCGGACCTGGAAAAGCCTTCGACCGACCACACGCCGATCCGGCACCCTCCCCAGCATGACCACGTCGTCCTTCATTCCCGGGTTGGAACTCTCCCGCCGCTTCTACCTCGAAGCCGTACGGCCCCTGCTGGACGAGGCCGCGCCGGGGGTGATGCACTCAGCAGCCCGCCTCGGCAGCGGATCGGAAGTCCTCGGATTTGACACTGCCCGCTCCGCTGACCACGAGTGGGGTCCCCGCCTCCAGATCTTCCTGGGCTCCCAGGACGTCACCCGCCACGGAGCGACGATCACGGCACTGCTCTCCGAACGCCTGCCGAAAACCTTCCACGGCTACCCGACGCACTTCGCCCCCGTCGGCGAAGGAGACATCCGGGTCATGCAGACAACTGAGGGGCCAGTCCACCACCGAGTCGAAGTCACAGCCCCAGGCGCTTGGTTCACCAGGCAACTGGGCTTCGACCCGCGTACCGACATCACCCTGACGGACTGGCTGGCCACCCCCACTCAGCTCCTCGCCGAGGTCACTGCCGGTGCCGTCTTCCACGACGGACTTGGTCAACTCGCACCAGCTCGCGCCAACCTCGAGTGGTACCCCCACGACCTCTGGCTCCACCTACTCGCCTGCCAGTGGCAGCGCGTCTCCCGGGAGGAAGCCTTCGTCGGCCGCTGCGGCGAAGTGGGCGACGAAATCGGCTCCGCCATCGTCGCCGCCCGCCTGGTGCGCGATCTGATGCGACTCTGCCTGCTCATGGACCGCCGCTACCCGCCCTACAGCAAGTGGCTCGGCAGCGCCTTCGCCCGCACCCCCCAGGCACCCGCCCTCACCCCGGTCCTCACCGCGGCCCTCACTGCCACCGACTGGCACACCCGCGAGCACCACTTGACCCGCGCCTACGAGGCCGTCGCGGCCACACACAACCAACTCGGCCTCACCGACCCTGTCGACCCCGCCACGCGGCCCTACCACGCCAGACCCTTTCAGGTGCTGCACGCCGAACGCTTCACTGCGACACTGACCACCCGCATCACCGACCCGGCCCTCCGCACCCTGCCGACGATCGGAAACGTCGACCAGTTCATCGACAGCACCGACATCCTCAGCCATCCGGAACTGACGCGCGCCGCCACTCGCGCAACGGTCTGTTCTCCCCCTGAGTGTTAGCGGCCAGTTCAGATTCCCCAGTGGCAGCCAGTTACTGGGGAGACAACTGGCCACCGATGTCACTGGGTGTGATGGCAGTCGGTGGGGTGTCCACCTCGGCGTATCGATCCATTGGCGTCAGTAGACGATTGAGACGATCTGGCAGGCCTCTTCGGCCAGTTCGCGGTCGCCATCGATACGGGCGCGGACCAGAGCAGTGTCCGGTTGGATGCCGCGGGTGCACAGGCGCCATGCCGTCTCCGAGTCCAGTCCTATGAGCGCGGCGGGGCGTTGGGTGTCGGGCTCGGCGAGCGACCAGACGTCCCCGGTGGCTGTCGCCGTCCACGTGCCACCGGCCGGGCCGTTGATCCGCACTTGGACCTGAGTGCCGACCGGCACGGTGACCTCACGCAGGGTGTGGGGCAGGGCTCGCATGAAGGTGTCCAGGACCACGGACAGCAGGCGAGGATCGGTATCGGTGCCCCGGCCGATGGCGTGGCGAATCTGTTGACGATGGGTCCAGAACTCGGTGAAGTCGCGGGCGCTGTCCAGCCACGTCGGAGCCGGATCGACGCCGGCCCATGACACTGCCAGGGACGGGGCGTCGGGGTCGGTGGCCTCGAAGAACCGGACGACCTGACCGCCGATCAGGTCGAGGGTGTCGGTGAGGGCGGCCGGGCTCACGCGGCGCTGGGCGTCGACCCATTCCTGGTTGATGCAGTGGATAAACGCCTCCAGAGTTTCGCCCGGCGCGAAGGTAGGGCCTTCCTGGTGACCGTCGCGGTCCCGGGCAAGCCGGCCGTAGAAGTCGCCCAGGACGTGGGCGGCAAGATCTCTCACGGTCCAGCCCGGCAGCGCCTTCTTGCCCCAGTCGTCAGGGGCCAGGCCCCGCAGCGTGGTCATCAGCGCGGCCTGCTCCGGGGCAAACAGAGGGCGGGCATCGATCGGAGCACCTAACCAGGGATGGCTCGGCACGGTATTGAGCTGGGCATCCATGGCTCAAACCTGCCAACCGGGCGACCACTTCGCTAGCGAATATCCCGCACGGGCCACGCCTTTCGACTACCTTGCGTAACCGCGCTAATAACTGGCCGTACGTGGGCAAATTCTGGTGGCCGCTGTCACCTGAGACCTCCGTCTCAGAGCAATAGAGGGAGAGAGCGAAGCCGCCAGACAGTTGGGGACATTCATCCCGTAGGCCGCCGGGGAACCAAGGCCATACGCCGACAGCAAGGCTGTCGGCGTCTCGCAAACTGACGTGCGTTGCACATCGCCGTCCATGCACACTCCACGCATGGGTGCTGACATCGTCGTATCGCTTCAGGAGAAGGCTCTGCTGCATGTCGCGGCTTCATGTGGAGGAGGGCCGCTCGTTGGGGATCTCCGGGTGACGATGCACTTTCATCCCGATCGTCCCGCACAGAATCGTCCGATTTTGGCCCAGATGGTGGAAGACGGTATCTACCGGTCACAGTTCGTGACAGGCACGAGCAACGGTGGTCTGACCGCTCATCCTGGTGGAGACCGGTGGCGTTGGGAGAGTCGTATTTTTGGCGGTGCTTACGACGAGGCCTCGGATGACCAGCGCCCTGTATACGGTGCGCTGAACTACCGCCGTGATCCGGTCGGTGGTGCACCGCGGTTCGGCTCTTCGTACTTCAGACTCAACACCGAGACCCTGAGACGCACCACGTTCTGCTACCCCGACAGTTCCACCGAGCCTTCTGACTTCGGCATTGCAGATCGCTGCTCGCTCATCGACCTGGCTAAGGCGGACGGGTTGGACGCCTTGGATTGTCACATCGAGGCACAGATTCACGGACGGGTCAGGTTCGACTGTGACGTCGAGGCGCTGGTGATGGACCCCAGCTACCGCGGCACAGAGGTTGAAGCCTCAGCTCATCGCCTCCCGTGCCCCATCGAATGGCACCCAGGTTTTCGGCTCAGCGTGGCTGAACTACGACGTCACTCAAGCTACCGGGGACAGGAATACGTTGAGCTGGGTGCCGAGATCGCCGTTGACGGCCTTCTCGACCCCAAGGTCATCGGGGATGCCGCCCGCACTGGTCGGTACAGCCTTCAGGACC
Source organism: Streptomyces phaeolivaceus (assembly GCF_009184865.1). NCBI lineage: Bacteria > Bacillati > Actinomycetota > Actinomycetes > Kitasatosporales > Streptomycetaceae > Streptomyces > Streptomyces phaeolivaceus. The sequence goes on from NZ_CP045096.1 coordinate 9,408,161, forward strand.
TCAAGAAGGTCTGGCACTGCCTGGCACGCTTCGGAGTACGCACCGTGCCTGCTGAGTGAGTAGCAACGTCCCCTCGCGGCTGGACGAACAGGCTGATTGCCGAGCAATTACCTGAGAGAGCGTCACTCGGTAGCTTTGAGGGCCGCGAGGTAGCCGGCCCAACTGTCTTGGGCCAGTGCCGCCCACTGGACGGCGGTGTTCTTGTGGATCCCGAAGAGGTCGCACATGACAATCGGCGGAAGCTCACCGGCCATGCCGAACAAGGAAGTGTTGCGGGCCGCGAGGGTGGGCAGACCGTGCTTCGCGAGCTGCGCCGCCAGACCTCCATGGCTTCGCGGGCGGCCGGCGAGACGGCCCGGGAGAAGAAGCTGCTGGTGCTCGCTGTCGGGCAAGGCTCCCACCGCCGAGTGCCTTCGGCCCTCAGCGATCTGTCGTTCGATGAGACGAGCCAGCGTCGGCGGCAGGAGCACGGGGTTCTTGTCGAAGGTGAAGTAGGCCCCGGTGTCGTCCTCGTGGAATTGATCGGCGGTCAAGTGGACGATACGGGTGATCGGCAATCCATAGAGGCGGATGAGGGCGCCGGCGATGCGGATGTCCAGGGGCAGTGATGTGTCCGTGAGGCACCGGCGTAGTTGATCGGCTTGATCGTCGTCGTCGAGGAAGGTTGCCGGTGCGGGCCGCTGGTATCCGGGGTATTCCAGGTTCCGGGTCAGGCCGCGCTTGTTCGTCCATTTGATGAAGGCTGCGGTCAGGCGCGGCCGGGACGGCTTGGCCTGGGCCAGCCAGACCTCGAGGTCGGTCTGGGTCAGGGCCCGCAGGTCGAGGTGGCGGTCGTCGAGCCACTGCATGAACTCGATCGCGGCTCGGATCTCGCTGCGGTCGCTGTGGGCGGCTTTGTCTGTGTACCGGCGGCGAGTGGCGCGTCGGCGGGCATCGCGGATGATGAACCATTCGGCGAACGGTCGGATGATCTCCGAGCGTGCGGCGGGCAGGTGCTGGGCGGCGGCCCGGAACCACAGCTCCAGCTGGACGAGATTCTCTTGCCGCAGCGGCAGGATCCCAGCGTGGACGAGCAGTTCCCGGACGTAGCGGGTGGCCGGTTCCTGCGGCAGCTCATCGAGAAGTTCATGGGTGATCTCTGCGGTCGCCAACCCGCTCGCCGACCCCGTCGTCCTGGGCTTCTCCTACGACGCCTCCCTGGGCGCCGTCCTGGTCATCACCCTCGGCGGGGCCACCCTCGCGGGATTCGGCGGGCTCGGGGTGTCGGGCGCGGCCTTCGTCGGCGCGCTGACCGCCGGGGTCCTCGCCTTCGCCCTGGGCCGCCGCGGCGGGCTGGCCCCGATCCGGCTGGTCCTCGCCGGGGTCGTCGTCGGCTATGTCTTCCTCTCGCTCACCAGCTTCGTCCAGCTGATGGCGACGCCCACCGAGCTGCGCACCGTGATGTTCTGGATGCTCGGCAGTGTCGCCGGTGCCCAGTGGGACCAACTCCCCGTCGTCGCCGTGGTGGTGGTGACGAGCACGGTCGTGCTGACCCTGTTCGGACGGCGGCTCAACGCTCTGCTCTCCGGGGACGAGTCGGCCACCGCGCTCGGGGTGGACGTCAACCGGCTGCGGGCGCTCCTGCTGATCCTCAGCGCGCTGCTCACCGGCACCGTCATCGCCGTCGCGGGCGGCATCGGCTTCGTCGGGCTGATGGTCCCCCATCTCGTCCGGCTCACGGTCGGCGCCGACCACCGCAGGCTGCTGCCCCTGACCGCGCTGCTCGGCGCCGTCTACCTCGTCGCCGTCGACCTGCTCTCCCGCACCCTCAACCGCCCCAACGAACTCCCGCTGGGCATCCTCACCGTCCTGCTCGGCGCCCCCTTCTTCCTGTGGCTGCTGCGCCGCGACAAGGGCCTGGACACCGTGTGAACAAGAGCCCGGACGCCAGATGAACAGGGGCCTGGACATCGTATGAAACTGACCGTGGACCAGCTCCACATCATCCTCGACCGCACCCCGATCCTTCGCGCGGTGAACCTGGACGCCGACAAAGGGGATGTCGTCGGGCTCGTTGGCCCCAACGGCAGCGGGAAGTCCACCCTGCTCCGCGCCGTCTACCGCTCGCTGCGGCCCGCCGGGGGAGTGGTCAGGGTGGGCGGTGACGATGTGTGGGAACTGCCCGCGCGGACGGCGGCCCGTCGTACGGCGGCCGTGCTCCAGGACTCCGGTACCACCGCCGGCCTGAGCGTGCGGGAGATCGTGGCCCTCGGGCGCACGCCCCACCACGGGCTGATGGGGCGGGACGGCGCCGAGGACCGGGAGGCCGTGGCCGACGCGGTCGCCCGCTGCGGAGTCGAACCGTTCGCGGACCGCGACTACGCGACTCTCTCCGGCGGCGAACGCCAACGCGTCCTGCTGGCCCGCGCCCTCGCCCAGCGACCGAGGCTGCTGGTCCTGGACGAACTCACCAACCATCTCGACATCCGCGCCCGGTTCGAACTCCTGGACCTGATCCGCTCCACCGGGATCACCACGCTCGCCGTGCCGCACGACCTCGACCTCGCCGCCCGCCTCTGCGACCACCTCGCCGTCCTCCACGGCGGCGAGGTGGTCGCGGCGGGCCCGGTGCTGGAGGTCCTGACGCCGGATCTCCTGCGGGACGTGTTCGGCGTTCGCGGTCACACGGAACGGCACGCCGACGGCGTCGTCCGTATCATCTACGCGGCCCGGCCGCTGGCCGACGACCCCACGGAGGAGGCTCAGCGGTAGCAGGTGGTGACCCCCGGACGCCAGGGGCAGGCGAGGCCGGCGAAGCCGCCGTTGGCGGTGACGTCGACGGTGAACGTGTCGCCGCCGCGCAGCACCCGCCGGTCCTGGACGAGCCCCTCGGCGCCGTCCCGGACCGTCTCGACCAGCCACTTGCCCGACCCGAGCGACAGGGGTACTTCCGCCGTACGGGCCGCTCCCGCGTACACCCCGCCCAGGAACCAGCGGTCACCGCTGCGGCGGGCGAGCACCGCCTCCTGGCCGGGCTGTCCGGCGAGCAGCCGGGTGTCGTCCCAGGCGGCGGGGACCTGGTCGAAGTAGGCGCGGGCGAGCGGCCGGGCGTCGTACGACTCGGGGGTGCCCGCGAACATCTGGAGCCCCGACTCGTAGGCGACGGTGAGCCCGACCTCGGCCGCGTCGGAGTTGGGGCGCAGTCCGACGCGCTGGAAGGCGCCGGGGGTGAAGTCCATGGAGCCGATGACGTTGCGGGTGAACGGCAGGGTGGTGAGATGGGCGGCGGTGTTGGTGCGCTTCTCCTCGCCCGCGACGCCCTCCAGGGTCATGACGTGCGGCCAGGTGCGCTGGATGCCCTTGGGGATCGTGGAACCGTGGAAGTTGACCAGGAGATGGTGGTCGGCGGTCTCGGGGAGGATCGCGTCGTACCACTTCAGCGTGGCCTGGGCCTCCGAGTCCATGAAGTCGATCTTGACGCCCTTGACGCCCCAGCGTTCCAGCGTGGGCAGCCACCGGGCGCGCTCCTCGGCGGTGTCGAGGTCACGCTGATGGATCCAGACGATGATGCCGACGCCCTTGGCCCGCGCGTACTCCACGAGTTCGGGCATCCAGCTGTTGGTCTGCCATTCCGGGTCGGTGGTGTCCCAGGCGTCGGACCTGAAGTACCAGCCCGCGTCGACCGCCTCGTACGGCCAGCCGCGTTCGGCCGCGTAGTCGACGTACGCCTTCTGCGCGGTGAGGCTCTGACCGGCCGGTCGGCCGCCCGCGAGCCAGGTCCACAGGGCGGTGCCGGGCCGGATCCAGGAACGGTCGCGGACCTTGGAGGCGGGGGCCAGGTCATCGGTGAAGGTGGAGCGGGTGACGGTGGCGAGATCGCCGGTGACCATGGCCCGCCAGGGGGTGGCGAGCGGGCCGTCGGCCGTGACCCGGTCGTCGGCGAGCTTGATCCGGTAGGTGCCCGAGCCCTGTTCATGGGTGAGCCGGGCGCCGGAGTAGGCGCCGGTGAGATCGGACTCGGCGAGCAGGGTGTAGCCGCCGTCGGTGCGGAACAGCGCCTGGTCCGAGTACGCGCCGGTGGGCGCGCCCGCGGCCGTGTACTGGACGAACTGCCCCTCGTTGTCGGCCCGGTAGGTGCCCAGCCACGCGCTCGCGTCCGCCGGGAGGTTGAACGCGGAGGTCTCGCCCAGCACATCGCCTTGGCCGGCGGGCAGGACGTAGCGGTAGGCGACACCGTCCGCCGAGGCGCGGACGACGAGGTCGAGGCGGGCGCCGGCGGCGGTCGCGAACGACAGCCGGCTCTCGTCCATCCGCACCCGGCGCTCCAGCCGCTTGCCGGCTTTCGTCCGGTACCGCTCGTCGATCGTCCGGTCCCTGCGGTGCAGGAAGCGCAACCTCTGTGACAGATCGGCCTGTTCGGTGACGATGCCGACGGGCGACGCTTCGAGGACCGTACGGCCGTCGCGGGACACCGTGAGACTCAGGGCGCCGGTGTCGGCGTCCAGGGACACCCGCGCGCGGGGCGCGTGCGCGGACGCCGACACGGACGCCGACTCGGACGCCGACTCGGACGCCGACACGGACGCCGACACGGACGCCGACCAGGCGCGGTCGTGCGGTTCGGCCCGTGCGGGCACGGTCGTGAGAAGGGTGGCCACCAGCCCGGCGCAGAGCCCGGCGACCGTGGTCCTGACCATCGTGGCCGTCCTGGTCGTCCTGATCGTCCTGATCGTCCTGGTCGTCCTGATCGGAACTGCCATGGGAACCTTCCTGTGGTGCGGGGTGGGCGAGGGGGGCTACGGCAGTCCCCAGGCGGCGCCCGGTTCGCTGACGGCGACGGGGGCGATGACGAGGTCGGGCCGGGCACCGGAGTGGACGAGCACCTCACGGCCCTTGGGGAGGTCGATGGAGAGGGTGCCGTCGCCCAGGTCGTGGGTGCGGGCCGGGGTGCCGTCGTCGAGGAGCACGGTGAGCCGGCCGGAGAGCCCGTGCCCGAGCCTCAGCGGCTCACCCGCCAGGCTTCTGATCCGGATGAACCGGGTGGCCCCGCCCTCGCGGACGGCGCTGACCAGGAAGGCGCCCTGGGTGCGGAAGTCGTGCAGGGTGACGTCCGCCCAAGCGGTCGGGACGGCCGGGAAGACCCGGATCACCCCGCCCCAGCTCTGGCAGAACATGTCGTGCAGCGACTGCGAGGCCGACAGCGGTGTCTCGATGACCGGACCGGCCTCGGTGTAATGGGTGTTGGCCTGGCAGGGGTAACGGGTGCTGGGGTCGAAGAACTTGCGCAGACAGCCGATCGCGGTGTCACCGTCACCGGTCATCGCGTACATCGACGCGGCGCCCGTGTAGCTGTAGCCCCGGTGCGCGCTCGGGAGCGCGTGCCAGCGGACGACCGACTTCGTGATCAGCTCGCGGTTCTCCGGCTGTTCCCAGTTGACGAGATACAGCGGATAGATCATCAGCAGATGCGAGTAGTGCCGGTGGGACTGCGCGTACGGGGTGTCGGCGCCGATCATGTAGCCGGTGTCGTCCACCGGGTACGGGGTGAGCCGGGCCAGTACCTCCTGCCAGCGCGGGATCAACTCGTCGTCCACACCGAGCAGTTCGGCCGACTCGATGAGGGTCTGGCAGCCCCAGCGGATGAGGGCGAGGTCGTAGTTGGTGTCCTGCGGGGGCACGACCGGGTACTCGGGGGAGAGCGTGCTCGGCAGATGCAGCTTGCCGTCGCCGCCCGGGGTGAGGAAGCGCAGGTAGTAGTTGATCGCCCGGCGCAGCACGGGGAAGACCGTGTCGCGCAGCAGGGGCTTGTCCATGGAGTGCCGGTAGGTCAGCCAGACGTTGTGCAGGGCCCAGGTGAGGTTGCCGACCTCGGTGGCCTGGCCCGGCCGGCCCACGCCCCGGTTGGCGAACATGTCGGAGCTGCGGCCGACCCCGGAGCTGTCCGTACGGTAGGCGGCGGGCACATTGGCGATCAGCTGCTCCTGGCTCTGCCGCACGGTGGTGGCGAGCGAGTCCAGCTCCAGGTGGTTGGAGCCGTGGACGAGCCAGTACTCCAGCTGGATGTTGAGGTTCCACCAGACGGCGGGCCAGGGCGTCGGCTCCAGCCAGGGCCCGCAGGTGGCCATCACGGGGCCGCCCGCGCGGGTGGCGGAGGCGACCTTGTAGAGCTGGATCCAGTGGAAGCTCTGCAGCCGCTCGTCGGGGAACGACACGAAGCTCTTCGGGTAGAAGGCGTGCCACCAGCGGCGATGCCGTCGGCGGAGCGCGTCGTACGACCCGGCGCGCCGGAGACGGCGTAGCGAGTCGGCCTCGGCGGCGGTGGTCGAGGGCGCGCTGTGCCCCACGCTGAGCAGCAGCTCGCCGCTGTCGCCCTTGCCCTCGCCCTCTCCGGCGCGGCGGTAGGCGGTGGCGGTCTGGCCGCCGATGAGGGGCTGGAGCACCTGTTCGGTGCCGTCGGCGGTGGTCCGGGTCGTCCGGGGCGGATGGGGGGTGTATCCGGCGGGCGGGGCCTCGCTGATCTTCCGGGGACTGATGGCCTCCTCGGGGTGGAAGGTCCACACGATCCGTTCGCCGCCGTCGGCCGTCACCCGGGCGGCCAGGACCTCGTCGTGGATCAGGGCGGAGAGGGTGAGGGTGCCGGCGGTGGTGGTGACGGTGCCGGTGAGTTCGGCGTTCCACAGGCTCAGCCGCCAGTCGACGGCGGTGATGGTGCCGACCGGGTCGAGCGTGAGATGCCCGACCGGCAGCCGGCAGGTGCCCCAGCCGCTGCCGAACTCGGGCCGGTGGTCCTGGACACGTCCGTGCTGGACGGTGAAGCGGATCCGGTTGGCGCCCGGCTCCTGGTACACCATGCTGCCGAGCAGCCCGTCACCGAGGAACGGGCCCTCGTACCAGCGGGTCGGCAGCCGGCTCCAGCGCAGATCCTGGCCGCGCAGGAACCGCTCCCAGGAGCGGGCCGTGGTCATGGTGTCGCGGAGTCTCCAGGGGCATCTGCCGCCGGAGGCCGCCGCGTCGGCGTGGGCCGTCCCGGGGACGGCCGCCGCTGCCGCTCCGCCCAGCGCGGTACCCAGCACTGTGCGGCGGGGCAGGGGTAAGTGCCTCCCCGACTGCGAGGTCATCATCGTCCTCCAGACCTGAGGGTCATCGATAGCGGTATCGATACATCGGGTGTATCGGCGAACCTAGGCAGGGCTCGTGTGCCTGTCAATGGTGAGGGCGGTGGCGAGATCCGGCCCAATGAGGGCCTGAATTAGGCTATGGGGGAGCGGAATTGGCCTCCATGCTCACTTTGGCAACATGGTCCAGACGTTTTCACCCATCCGATGTTTCCTGTCAGGGAGGACATTCCGATGAAGAGACGCACGGTCCTACAGGCCGGAGCGGGCCTCCTGGTCGGCGGCACGGTCGCCGCCGCCCCAGCCGCCGCCGCTGCCCCCGCCGCCGATCCGACCGACGGCTGGACGCGGACCTCGTTCACCTACAGCTGGCAGAAGCCCTGGAACCTCGACCTCGGCGACCGGCACGGCGACAGCGGAGGCGTCCATCGCATGTGGGTGTACTCCAGCGACGAGCCGTTCGAGGAGGGCAGCACCACCGACCCGCGCACCGAGATGCGCTGGAAGAACGACTACAGCACCGGCGGTCACATGTGGGACGCCGACGTCTACCTCCCGGCCGGCACCGACGGCGCGTCCTTCGTCCAGACCCTCCGCACCCGGCGCCCCTCCGGCACCCCGGCCACCGACATCATGCTCAACGTGTACAACGCGGGCGGCGGCACCGTACGCCGCTACGACGGCACGGTCCTCAAGAGCGACGCCTACGACACCTGGTTCAACGTGAAGATCGCCCACCAGGCGAGCAGCGGGACCGGCACCATCAAGGTCTACCTCGACGACTCCCTCGTCCTCACCGTCGCCGACCGGGGCCCCGCCACCCGCTACTTCAAGAACGGCGTCTACCACCACGGCTCCGGCCGCGCCGAGGCCCGCTTCCGCAACATCGCCTACTGGACGCGCTGACCTCGCCCGACGCCGGGACCCAGGGCCACGGGAGGTGAACCCGGGCACGGACACGCAGGTCACCGCCCAGTAGAGTGCGCCTCTGTCGCCCCCGAGAGCCGCCCGGGGCACCGCCCCCGAACCACCGAGGTACCGCGCAGTGACCCCCGCACCACCAGGACCGCCGTACGCCGTCACCGTCGTCGGGCTCGGCGCCGACGGCTGGCGAGGCGTCCCCGACGCCTCCCGCGCGGTCCTGCGCGACGCCGAGGTCCTCATCGGCGGTCCCCGGCAGCTCGACCTGCTGCCCCCGGAGTGCACGGGCGAGCGGATCACCTGGCCCTCGCCCCTGCGCCCCGCCGTCCCCGCCCTCCTCGCCGCGCACACCGGCCGCCGCATCGCCGTCCTGGCCAGCGGCGACCCCATGTTCTACGGCATCGGCCGCGCCCTCGCCGAGGAGGCCGGCGACCGGCTGCGCGTCCTGCCGCACCCCTCCTCCGTCTCCTACGCCGCCGCCCGCCTCGGCTGGCCGCTGGAGGACACCGAGGTCGTCACCCTCGTCGGCAGACCCACCGCCCGCCTCGCCGCCGCCCTGCACGAAGGCCGACGGCTCCTCGTCCTCGGCGCGGACGCCGGTACGCCCGCCGAGGTCGCCGCCCTGCTCCGGGACCGGGGCTTCGGACCGAGCCGACTGCGCGTCCTGGAACAGCTCGGCGGCGACCGCGAACGGACCACCGACCCGACCACCGCCGACGACTGGGCCGCGCGGACGGACCCGCCCGGCGACCCCCTCAACATCGTCGCCGTCGACTGCCGACGGGCCCCCGACACCCTGCGGCTCGGCGCCGTCCCCGGCCTGCCCGACGAGGCGTACGAACACGACGGACAGCTCACCAAGCGGTACGTCCGCGCCGCCACCCTGGCCGCGCTCGCCCCCGCCCCCGGCGAACTGCTGTGGGACATCGGCGGCGGCTCGGGCTCGATCGCCGTCGAATGGATGCGCACCCACCCCTCCTGCCGGGCGATCACCGTCGAACGCGACCCCGTGCGCGCCGCACGCATCACCCGCAACGCCGACCGGCTCGGCGTCCCCGGCCTACGGGTCGTCACCGGGGCCGCGCCCGCAGCCCTGGCCGAGCTCACCGAACCGCCGCCGCCGGACGCCGTGTTCATCGGCGGCGGCCTCACCGTGCCGGGCCTGCTCGACAGTTGCTGGCATGCGCTACCGGTCGGCGGCCGGCTGGTCGCCAACACCGTGACACTGGAGTCCGAGGCGGTGCTCGCCGACGCCCACCGCCGCCACGGCGGCGAACTGATCCGGCTCGCGGTCGCGCGGGCCGTGCCCGTGGGCGGCTTCACCGGGTGGCGACAGGCGATGCCGGTGACCCAGTGGGCCGTACGGAAAACCACCGGCGACACCTTCCATGTCGGCGACCCCTTCGACACCGCTTCGGGAGCAGAGAAATGACCGTGTACTTCATCGGCGCCGGCCCCGGCGCCGCCGACCTGATCACGGTCCGTGGCGCCCGTACGCTCGCCGCCTGCCAGGTCTGCCTGTACGCCGGCAGCCTCGTCCCCCGCGAACTCCTCGCCGAATGCCCGCCGGACGCGCGGCTGGTGGACACCGCCCAGCTCGACCTGGACCGGATCACCGCCGAACTGGTCCGCGCGCACGAGGAGGGCCACGACGTGGCCCGGCTGCACTCCGGGGACCCGTCCGTGTTCAGCGCGGTCGCCGAGCAGATGCGGCGGCTGGACGCGGCGGGAGTGCCGTACGAGGTGGTGCCGGGGGTGCCCGCGTTCGCGGCGGCGGCTGCCGCGCTGAAGCGGGAGCTGACCGTGCCGACGGTCGGGCAGACCGTCATCCTCACACGCATCGCCCAGCAGGCCACGGCCATGCCGGACGGCGAGGATCTGGCCACGCTCGGCCGCAGCGGGGCGCTGATCGTGCTGCACCTCGCCGCGCGGTACGTCGACCGGGTCGTCGAGGAACTCCTCCCGCACTACGGCGCCGACTGCCCCGCCGCGGTCGTCGCGTACGCGTCCCGGCCCGAGGAGGCCATCCTCCGGGGGACGTTGGACGAGATCGCCGGGCAGGTGAAGGCGGCGGGTGTGCTGCGCACGGCGGTCATCATGGTCGGCCGCACGCTCGGTGCGCGGCAGTTCCGGGACAGCCACCTGTACTCGCCTGAGCGGGAGCGGCATGGCTGCTGAGTGGTGGGGTGCGTTGTCGGGTGCGGGTGCGTGGGGGCTTCTCGCGCGGTTCCCCGCGCCCCTGAAAGCAAAAAGCACGGGGCGCGGCCCCTGCTTTTTGAGGGGCGCGGGGAACCGCGCGACCAGCCCCCACGCACCCGCACCCGCACCCGCACAACGAAACCGCATTTGTTAGGCTCCCCTTCGCTGCCCGTGGGAGAAGTCCGGTGAGAACCCGGCGCTGACCCGCAACGGTGTGTGCGACGGCCGAGAACGACCCGTCGTGCGAGCCCGATCGCCCAGGGGTGGTGCGACCCGTTGAACGCTCGCCGTGGACTGCGAGAGGGGACCGCACGGCCGGCATGCCGTACGGGCCGCTCCTGACCGATGTCCGACCAGGCGGCCCCAGGTGAAGGACCGCCCCGACCGTGCGCCGCAGCCCCAGCCGCATACCCCTGCCCCCACTCGTCCTCGGCCTCACCCTGCTCCTGCTGCTGTCGCTCGTCGGCGGCACCGGCCTGGGCGCCGCCGGGATCGCCTGGCCGGACGTCCTCGGCTTCCTGTGGGCCGGCCTCACCGGCGGCACCGTGCACGCCGCCGACGCCGCCTCGTACACCATCGTCTGGGAGATCCGGCTGCCCCGCGTCGTGCTCGGCGCGATCGTCGGCGCCGGGCTCGCGGCCGTCGGCGTGGCCGTCCAGGCGATCGTGCGGAACGCGCTCGGCGACCCCTTCGTCCTCGGTATCTCCTCGGGCGCCGCCGTGGGCGCGAACGCGGTCATCCTGCTCGGCGCGTTCGCCGGACTCGGCGTCTGGGCGCTGTCCGCGTCCGCGTTCCTCTCGGCCCTCGCCGCCATGGCCCTGGTGTACGCCGTGGCCCGCTCACCCCACGGACTGTCCCCGCTGCGGCTGGTCCTCACCGGTACGGCACTGGCGTACGGCTTCGAGGCGGTCACCACGGTCATGGTGTTCGGCGCGGCCCGGGGCGAGGCGGCCCGGTCGGCGCTGATGTGGCTGCTCGGGAGCCTCGGCGGAGCCACCTGGGCGCAGGTACCGCTGGTCGCCGTGACCGTCGTCGCGGGCTGGGCCTGGCTGCGGCGGCGGGCCGAGTCGCTCAACGCCCTCGCCATGGGCGACGAGACCTCGGCCGCGCTCGGCGTCCGACCGGAGCGCCTGCGCCGGGAGCTGTTCCTCGTCACCGCCGCCGTGACCGGGACGGTCGTCGCGGTCAGCGGGGCCATCGGGTTCGTCGGGCTGATGGTGCCGCACGTCGTCCGGATGCTGGTCGGCGCCGACCACCGCCGGGTGCTCGCGGTCGCCCCGCTGGTCGGCGCCGTCCTGCTGGTCTGGGCGGACGTCCTGTCCCGGCTGCTGCTCGCCCCCGCCGAACTGCCCGTCGGAGTCATCACCGCCGTGGTGGGCGTGCCCGCCTTCCTCGTGCTGATGCGGCGCGGCGGCTACGCGTTCGGAGGCCGCTGACCATGCGACTCGACATCGACGCGGTGACGATCGAGACCGCCGGGGCCCGACTCGTCGACGACATCCGGCTCACCGCCGCCAGCGGGGCGTTCGTCGGGCTCGTCGGCCCCAACGGCAGCGGCAAGTCGACCCTGCTGCGCTGTGTGTACCGGGCGCTGCGCCCGGCCGCCGGCACCGTGCGGCTGGACGGGGAGGACGCGCACGCCATGCCGTCCCGGGCCGCCGCCCGGCTGCTGGCCGCGCTGCCGCAGGAGTCGTCCGCCGAGTTCGACTTCACCGTCGCCGAGGTGGTCGCCATGGGACGGCTGCCGCACCGGGAGCGTACGGCCGCCTCCGACGCGGAGATCTGCGCGCGGGCCATGGCCCGCACCGGCGTGGAGCATCTCGCCGACCGGGGGTTCCTGGCGCTGTCCGGCGGCGAGAAGCAGCGCGTCCTGCTCGCCCGCGCCCTCGCCCAGCAGCCGAAGGTGCTCGTCCTCGACGAACCCACCAACCACCTCGACATCGCCCACCAGTTGGATGTGCTGTCCCTGGTCCGCGACAGCGGGGTGACGGTGCTGGCCGCCCTGCACGACCTCAACCTCGCCGCCGCGCACTGCGACGTCCTGTACGTGATCGCGGGCGGCCGGATCGTCGCCTCGGGCCCGCCCCACGACGTCCTCCACCCCGATCTGCTGGCCGAGGTGTTCGGGGTCCGCGCCCATCCCGTACGGCACCCGGAGACCGGCGCCGTCCAACTCCTGTTCGACCTGCTCCCGCCCACCACCCTCTGAAGGACCCCATGCGCAAGCTGCTCGCCGCCGCCCTCTGCCTCGCCGCGACCGTCACCGCCACCGGATGCGGCGCGAACGTCGAATCGGCGAAGGACGCCAAGTCCACGTCCGGCTCCGCCGAGAAGGCGGTCACCCTCACCAACTGCGGTCAGAAGATCACCTTCGACAAGGCCCCCGAACGCGTCGTCACCAACGACGTCGGCATCACCGAGCTGATGTTTGCGCTCGGCCTGGAGGACCGTATGGCCGGGTTCGCCATGCCCGACGACAAGGGCGATCTGAGCGGGGTGCCCTGGAAGGACGGCTACGACAAGGTCAAGTGGCTGTCCAAGGACCAGCTCACCAAGGAGAACGTCCTCGACGCCAACGCCGACCTCGTCTTCGCCGGCTGGAACTACGGCTTCCGCGAGGACGCCGGCTTCACCCCCGACGCCCTGAAGAAGCTCGGCGTCCCCTCGTACATCCTCACCGAGTCCTGCCGCAACGGCCGTAGCGAGACCTCGCGCGGCATCATGCCGCCCCTGGACGCGCTGTACACCGACCTCACCAACCTCGGAAAGCTGTTCGGCGTCGAGAAGCGGGCGGCCACCCTGATCGCCGACTTCAGGAAGCAGATCGCCGACGTCAGGAGCGAGGCGCCCGCCAAGAGCCCCAGGGTCTTCCTCTACGACAGCGGCCAGGACCAGCCCTTCACCTCGGGTCGCTTCGCCGCGCCCGAGCAGATCATCACCGAGGCCGGTGGCGTCAACGTCATGCACGACGTCGAGGACTCCTGGACCACCGTCGGCTGGGAGAGCGTCGTCCAGCGGGACCCCGATGTCATCGTGATCTGCGACTACGGGGACGTCACCGCCGAGCAGAAGAAGAAGTTCCTGCTCTCCTACGCCCCGCTGCGGGGCGTCTCCGCGATCAAGAACAAGCGGATCTTCGTCCTCGACTACGTCGACCTGGTCGAGAGCCCCCGCAACCCCTCGGCCATCGCCCGCCTCGGCACCTACCTGAAGACCGTCTCGGAGAGCTAGGTCTAACGGATCGCGCTGCGGCCCACGACCGTGCCCGCGCGGTCGACGCAGATGACGTCGACCGCGACGGGCGCGCCCCGCAGCACGGCCAGGGCCTCGTCACGGGCCACGGTCGCCACCAGATCGCCGAGCGGCACCCCGGCCGCCGCGCACAGCTGGAGCGCGGCGAGCCCGGTGTTGGCGCCCGCGACCTCGGCGGCCAGGGCCTCGTCCGCGCCGCCGCGCCGGGCCAGCTCGGCGAGGAAGCCCTTGTCGACCTGGGAGCGCGCGGAGTGCAGATCGAGATGCCCGGCGGCCAGCTTGGACAGCTTGGCGAAGCCGCCGCAGATGGTCAGCCGGTCGACGGGGTGGCGGCGCACGTACTTGAGGACCGCGCCCGCGAAGTCGCCCATGTCGAGCAGCGCGTCCTCGGGCAGTTCGTACTCGGCGACGACGGTCTTCTCGGACGTCGACCCCGTGCACCCGGCGAGATGCGTGCGCCCGGCCGCCCGCGCCACGTCCACGCCCCGCCGGATGGAGTCGATCCACGCCGAGCAGGAGTACGGGACGACGATCCCTGTCGTCCCGAGGATGGACAGACCGCCGAGGATGCCCAGCCGCGGGTTCCAGGTGGAGCGGGCGATCTCCTCGCCGTGGTCGACGGAGAGGGTGATCTCGACATCGCCGGTGCCGCCGTGCCGGGCGGCGACCTCGGCGACATGGTCCCGCATCATCTGCCGGGGGACCGGGTTCACCGCCGGTTCGCCGACCGGCAGGGGCAGGCCCGGACGGGTGATTGTCCCGACACCCGGGCCCGCCCGGAACACCACCCCGGCCCCGGCGGGCAGCCGCCGCACCGTGGACCGGACCAGCGCGCCGTGCGTGACGTCCGGGTCGTCGCCCGCGTCCTTCACGATGCCCGCCATCGCGCTCTCGGCGGTCAGCTTCTCGGCCGCGAGCGCGAAGGACGGGGTCTGTCCCTTCGGCAGGGTGATGGTCACCGGGTCCGGGAACTCGCCGGTCAGCAGCGCGGTGTACGCGGCCGTCGTCGCGGCGGTCGCACAGGCACCGGTCGTCCAGCCGTGCCGCAGACCTGTGTGCTTGAGTTGGGCGGCACGACCACCCTTGGCCTCGCCGGCACCCTGCGCGCCACCGCCGTCCTTCGGCTCACCGCCGTCTTTCGGCTCACCGCCGTCTTTCGCCGTACCGCTCATGAACGGACCCGTACTTCCATGCACGTACTGATACTCGGCGGAACCACGGAGGCCCGCCGCCTCGCCGAGCTGCTGCACGGCACCCCCGGCCTGCGGCTGACCAGCTCCCTCGCCGGACGGGTCGCCAGCCCCCGGCTGCCCCCGGGCGAGGTGCGCGTCGGCGGCTTCGGCGGGGCCGAGGGGCTGACCGCCTGGCTGCGCGAGCACGGGGTGGACGCGCTCATCGACGCCACCCATCCTTTCGCCGGGACCATGAGTTTCCACGCGGCACGGGCTGCCGCCACCTCCCATGTTCCCCTGCTCGCGCTGCGCCGCCCCGGCTGGGCCCCGGCCCCCGGCGACCACTGGCACGACGTCGGCTCACTGGACGAGGCCGCGCGCCTGCTGCCCACGCTGGGCCGACGCGTGTTCCTCACCACCGGACGGATGGGTCTGGCCGCCTTCGCCGCCCTGGACGACCTGTGGTTCCTCGTACGGTCCGTCGACGCGCCCGAGGCCCCGCACCCGGCCCGGATGGAGGTGCTGCTCGACCGGGGCCCCTTCACCCTCGCGGGGGAACGGGAACTGCTCCGCCGCCACCGCGTGGACGTCCTCGTCACGAAGGACAGCGGGGGAGCCGCCACCGCGCCGAAGCTGACCGCCGCGAGGGAGGCCGGGGTGCCCGTAGTCGTCGTACGCAGACCACCCGTCCCCGAGGGCGTCACCGTGGTGCCGGACCCGCAGGCGGCGGCCCACTGGGTCGAGGAGCTGCTCACCGCCCGGCCCCGCCCCGCTCACCCCTCCGGATAGCGCCGCGGCGTCCAGACGATCTCCTCGCCGTCGCCGCGCCGTACCACCCGGGTCTGCGAGGAACCGATCAGCAGGATCGTGCGCATGTCGACCTCGGCGGGGTCCAGGTTGGCCAGCCGGACGATCCGTACGCGCTCGTCGGAGCCGCCCACGTCCCGCGCGACCACGACCGGGGTCTCCGGCGCCCGGTGCTCCAACAGCAGGTCACGCGCCTTGCCCACCTGCCAGGTGCGGCTGCGCGACCCGGGGTTGTACAGGGCCAGCACCAGGTCCGCCGAGGCCGCCGCGCGCAGCCGCTCGGCGATGACCTCCCAGGGCTTGAGCCGGTCGGAGAGGGAGAGCGTGGCGTAGTCGTGGCCGAGGGGGGCGCCCGCACGGGCGGCGGCGGCATTGGCGGCGGTCACCCCCGGCAGCACCCGCACCGGGACGTCCGCGTACTCCTCCTGCGCGGCGACCTCCAGCACGGCCGTCGCCATGGCGAAGACCCCCGGGTCGCCGCCGGAGACGACCGCGACCCGCCGCCCGCGCCGGGCCAGATCGAGGGCGAACTCGGCGCGCTCCGACTCGACCCGGTTGTCCGAGCCGTGCCGGACCTGCCCCGCCCGCCGCGGCACCCGGTCCAGATAGGTGGTGTAGCCGACCAGGTCGTCGGCGGCGGCCAGCGCGCCCCGCGACTCGGGCGTCAGCCACAGCGGACCGGCCGGACCGGTACCGACCACCACGACCTCACCCCGCTCCCGCGCCTCGGGCCGTTCGGCGTCGACCTGGCTGGGCAGCACGGCCACCGCGAAGTACGGCACCGACTCCGCGTCCACGTCCGCCAGTTCGGCGATCCGCTCCCCGGCCATGGTGGCCCGCTCGACATAGCGGGCCTCGTCGAGCCGCCCCGCCCCCTCCAGCGCGCTCCGCACCTTGGTGAAGGTCCGCCCCAGCTTCATCACCACGGCCACGTCCGTCGCGGCGAGGCGTGCGGTCAGCTCCTCCTCGGGCAGGGTGCCCGGCAGGATCGTCAGCACCTCCTCGCCCTCGACGAGCGGGGTGCCGAGACGGGCCGCGGCGGCGGACACGGACGTGACCCCGGGGACGACCTCGGTGTCGTAGCGGTCCACGAGCCGCTTGTGCATATGCATGTACGAGCCGTAGAAGAGCGGGTCGCCCTCCGCGAGGACCGCGACCGTGCGCCCCGCGTCGAGATGCGCCGCCAGCCGGGCCGACGCCTGCGCGTAGAACTCCTCCATCGCGCCCTTGTAGCCGCCCGGATGATCGGTGGTCTCCGTCGTCAGCGGATACATCAGCCGCTCCTCGATCTGGTCGGCGCGCAGATGCTTCGCCGCGATCGAGCGGGCGATGGAACGGCCGTGCCGGGCACAGTGATACGCGATCACATCCGCCCCGGAGATCACCTCGACGGCCCGCACGGTCATCAGGGACGGGTCACCGGGGCCGAGCCCCACCCCGTACAGCTTGCCGCGCACCGGCTTCTCGCCCACTGTCCCGCCGTTCACTGTCCCGCCGTTCACTCTTCCTCACTCGCGATCGCGTTGAGCGCGGCGGCGGCGATGGCACTTCCGCCGCGACGGCCGCGTACGACGATGTGGTCCAGGCCCGACGGATGCGCGGCCAGCGCGTCCTTGGACTCGGCTGCGCCGACGAACCCGACCGGCACCCCGATGACGACGGCGGGCCGGGGCGCGCCCTCGTCGATCATCTCCAGCAGCCGGAACAGCGCGGTCGGCGCGTTGCCGACGGCCACGACCGAGCCCTCCAGCCGGTCCCGCCACAGCTCCAGGGCGGCGGCGCTGCGGGTGGTGCCCAGCTTCGCCGCCAGCTCGGGGACGGCCGGGTCGGAGAGCGTGCACAGCACGTCGTTGTCGGCGGGCAGCCGCTTGCGGGTCACCCCGCTGGCCACCATCCGCACATCCGTGAAGATGGGCGCCCCGGCGCGCAGGGCCGCACGGGCGCGGGCCACCGCGTCGGGCGTGTACACCAGGTCCCGTACGAGGTCGACCATTCCGCAGGCGTGGATCATCCGGACCGCGACCTGGCTGACATCGGCGGGCAGCGCCGCGAGGTCCGCCTCCGCGCGGATGGTGGCGAAGGACTGCCGGTAGATCGCCGGGCCGTCCTTCTCGTACTGGTAGTCGTACGTGGTCACGGTGGTCTTCTCGCTGCTCTCGGTCGTCTTCGTACGGGTGTTGTTCACAAGGGTCATGAGGTTCGTGCGGCTCATGAGGTGATCGCCGCCAGGGCGGTGGCGAGCCGACCGGGGTCGGCCATGTGTGTGGTGCGGGGTTCGTGCGCGGTGCTGGTGCTGGTGCTGGTGCGGGTCAGGTCGTAGCCGCCGCCCGGCACGGCCACCACGTCGATCCGTTCGCCGCGCGGGTGGCCGCAGCGCCGCTCGCAGCCGGACCAGTACAGGGGGAGGCCCGCGCGCCCGGCCGCCGTCAGGCTCGTGGTCGCGTCCGCCCGTACGTCCGCCAGGGACTTCGCGCAGCCGGGCCGCCCGATGCAGGCGCCCACGCGCAGCCAGGGAGAAGCGGGATCGGTGACCAGGCCGGTCACCGAGAGCCGGGCGAGCGCCTCGCCCGCCCGTTCCTTGCCCGTCCGTTCCTCGCCCAGGCCCGGGACCGGGACGACGACTCCCCGCCAGGGGGTCAACCGCAGTTCCCGGCCGGCGGTGGTGGCCGCGAGCGCGGTCAACTCCCGCCACTGGAGGCCGGTGAGGCGCCCGAGCGGGACATGTACGGAGAGGGCGTCACCGACGGCGCCGGGCGGCGGCCCCTCGGCTCCGGCCGGGGCCGTCCCCGGGACGGTCCGGCTCCCGACAGCGATCCCGTCGGCGGTCAGCCGGTCGCGGACCAGGCCGGGCAGCCCGCCCCGCCGTGGGAGTTCCGTCACACGCCAGACCCGGGCCCCGCTCTCCCGGGCCGCCGTCAGAAAGGTCTCGGCGGCCGTCAGCGCGGCACGGGCCGCGTCCTCGGCGGGCACCGACAGGACCTCGTCGGCCGTGCCGAGGCTCAGCAGCGCGCCGCCGTCCTCGGCCGCCCGGACGGTCACATCGGCGTCGAGTCCGGCCACATCCCCGCGCCCGTCGTCGAGCGCGAACAGGAACCGGCCCGACAACTCCGGGGCCGCCGCGCTCGCGCACAGCGCCGTGTCGAGGGCCGTCAGCCAGGGCCGTACGTCCCGCAGGCCCCGCCCGTCGAGGCCGGACAGGGGAGAGGCCACGATGTTGCGCACCCGTTCGTGCCCGGCGGAGGGCAGCAGTCCGGCCGCGTCCAGGGACTCGGCGAGCGCGCCCCCGCAGCCGTCGGCCAGCCCCCGCAGCTGGACATTGCCGCGCGAGGTGAGGTGAAGATCACCGTCGCCGAGCCGCCGGGCCGCCTCCGCGAGCGCCTCGGCCTGGCGCACGGTCAGCACCCCACCGGGGACCCGGACCCGGGCCAGCGGCCCGTCGTCCGCCGCGTGCAGCCGCAACGTCCCCGGGCAGGCGTCGCCCCGGTCCCGTGGGGCCACTGTGGCCTGGGACGATGAGGGAAGGGGAGACGCGGAGGACATGGCCGCGAGCATACCTACCGGTACTACGGACGTACCCCCCGCCCTTTTGAGGCGACCCTTACTATGCTGCTTGGTGGATCATCCGGTCCGCCGACGCCACGAAGGCGCTAGGTGCTGCCGTCACATTCCCGTCGTCGCCCGAAGGGCGGCTCCGCGGCGTCTGGTGCGTGCTTTCGGCGTGCCGGGCGCAAGACCTCGTACTGGACGTACTTGGGCTTGTGCCCGGTGCGGCGAGAGTGCGTGCCAGACGTCGCGGAGCAGACGGGAACGTGACAGCAGACCCTAGAGGGAGGAAGCCGGTGTGAGTCCGGCGCGGTCCCGCCACTGTGAGTCCGTCCCAGGAGGGGCGGGCGAGTCAGGAACTCCCTTTCCCGTATCCCTCGGTCCCGCCCGAGCCGGGAAGACCGAAGATCCGTACACCGCCCGGGGCGCGGACCCCGAGGAAGGCCAGCAGCCGCATGCAGCCATCGTCCGGGGAGCGCTCCGCGCAGCCCCACATCCTGCTCCTGTCGACCTCCGACACCGACCTGCTCAGCGCCCGCGCGGCCGACGGCCCGGTCCCGTACCGCTTCGCCAACCCCTCCCGCCTCGCGCTGGACGACCTCCCGGCCCTCCTCGACGGCGCCGGCCTGGTCGTCGTACGGCTCCTCGGCGGCATCCGCGCCTGGCAGGAGGGCCTCGACCTGCTGCTCGCCGACGGCCGCCCGGTCGTCGTCCTCACCGGTGAACAGGCCCCCGACGCCCAGCTGATGGCCGCCTCCACGGTCCCGGTCGGTATCGCCGCCGAGGCGCACGCCTATCTCGCGCACGGCGGCCCCGCCAACCTGGAGCAGCTGGCGCGCTTCCTCTCCGACACGGTCCTGCTCACCGGCCACGGCTTCGACGCCCCCGCGCCCGCCCCCTCCTGGGGCCCACTGCCCCGGGAAGCGAGGGACACCGACGGCCCGACCGTCGCCGTCCTCTACTACCGGGCCCATCACATGAGCGGCAACACCGCCTTCGTGAACGCCCTGTGCGAGGCGATCGAGGACACCGGCTCCCGGGCGCTCCCGCTGTACGTGGCCTCGCTGCGCGCCCCCGAGCCCGAGCTGATCGAGGAACTGCGCGCCGCCGACGCCATCGTCACCACCGTCCTCGCCGCGGGCGGCACCAAGCCCGCCGAGGCCTCGGCCGGCGGCGACGACGAGTCCTGGGACGCGGGCGCCCTGACCGGCCTCGACGTACCGATCCTCCAGGCGCTGTGCCTCACCGGCTCGCGCGCCAACTGGGAGGAGAACGACGAGGGCGTCTCCCCGCTCGACGCGGCCAGCCAGATCGCCGTCCCCGAGTTCGACGGCCGCCTGATCACCGTCCCGTTCTCCTTCAAGGAGATCGACGAGGACGGCCTCCCGGCCTATGTCGCCGACCCCGAGCGCGCGGCCCGCGTCGCCGGAATCGCCGTACGCCACGCGCGACTCCGCCACATCGCCAACGCCGACAAGCGCCTCGCCCTCGTCCTCTCCGCCTACCCGACCAAGCACTCCCGCATCGGCAACGCGGTCGGCCTGGACACCCCCGCCAGCGCCGTGGCGCTCCTGCGCCGACTCCGTGAGGAGGGCTACGACTTCGGCGACACGGACGTCCCCGGCCTCGCCTCCGGCGACGGCGACGAGCTGATCCGCGCGCTCATCGAGGCGGGCGGGCACGACCAGGACTGGCTGACCGAGGAGCAGTTGGCCCGCAACCCGGTGCGTATCCCGGCGGCGGACTACCGCCGCTGGTTCGCGACGCTTCCCGAACAGCTGCGCACCGCCGTCGAGGAGCACTGGGGACCGGCGCCCGGTGAGATGTTCGTGGACCGCAGCGCCAACCCGGAGGGCGACATCGTCCTCGCGGCCCTGCGCTTCGGGAATCTGCTGATCCTCATCCAGCCGCCGCGCGGCTTCGGCGAGAACCCGATCGCGATCTATCACGACCCCGATCTCCCGCCGTCCCACCACTACTTGGCGGCCTACCGCTGGATCGCCGCCCGCACGGACGACGGCGGTTTCGGCGCCGACGCGATGATCCACCTCGGCAAGCACGGCAACCTGGAGTGGCTCCCCGGCAAGAACGCGGGCCTCTCGGCGGCCTGCGGCCCCGACGCCGCCCTCGGCGACCTGCCGCTCGTCTACCCGTTCCTGGTCAACGACCCGGGCGAGGGCACCCAGGCCAAGCGCCGCGTCCACGCCACCCTCGTCGACCACCTGGTCCCGCCGATGGCCCGCGCGGACTCCTACGGCGACATCGCGCGCCTGGAGCAACTCCTCGACGAATACGCCCAGATCAGCTCGATGGACCCGGCGAAGCTCCCGGCGATCCGCGCCCAGATCTGGACCCTCATCCAGGCCGCCAAGCTCGACCACGACCTCGGCCTGAACGACCGCCCCGAGGACGACGGCTTCGACGACTTCCTCCTGCACGTCGACGGCTGGTTGTGCGAGGTCAAGGACGCCCAGATCCGCGACGGACTGCATGTCCTCGGCACCCCGCCCGGCGGCGCCGACCGGGTCAACCTGGTCCTCGCCATCCTGCGCGCCCGCCAGATCTGGGGCGGCACCCAGGCCCTGCCCGGCCTGCGCGAGGCCCTCGGCCTCGACGAGTCCGCCGCGACCCGTACGACCGCCGACGAGGCGGAGGCCAAGGCCCGCGCGCTGGTCGAGCGGATGGAGGAACTCGGCTGGGACCCGGACTCCGTACCCGACGAGCACGGCGAACAGGTCACCGCCATCCTGGAGTTCGCCGCCCGCGAGGTCGTCCCCCGCCTCCGGGCCACCACCGCCGAACTCCACCACACCGTCCACGCCCTCAACGGCGGCTTCGTCCCGGCGGGCCCCTCGGGCTCCCCGCTCCGGGGCCTGGTCAACGTCCTGCCGACCGGCCGCAACTTCTACTCCGTCGACCCCAAGGCCGTCCCCTCCCGCCTCGCCTGGGAGACCGGCCAGGCCCTCGCGGACTCCCTCCTGGAGCGCTACCGCGCCGACAACGGCGAATGGCCCACCTCCGTCGGCCTCTCGCTGTGGGGCACGAGCGCGATGCGCACGGCGGGCGACGACGTGGCGGAGGCGCTCGCCCTGCTCGGCGTCCGCCCGGTCTGGGACGACGCCTCCCGCCGGGTGACCGGCCTGGAGGCCATCCCCGCCGAGGAGTTGGGCCGTCCCCGGGTGGACGTCACCCTGCGTATCTCGGGCTTCTTCCGGGACGCGTTCCCGCACACCATCGGGCTGCTCGACGACGCCGTACGGCTGGCCGCGTCCCTCGACGAACCGGCCGAGGCCAACCACGTACGGGCCCACGTCCAGGCGGACCTCGCGGACCACGGCGACGAACGCCGGGCCACCACCCGCATCTTCGGCTCCCGCCCCGGCACGTACGGAGCGGGCCTCCTCCAGCTGATCGACTCCCGCGACTGGCGCACCGACGCCGACCTCGCCGAGGTCTACACGGTGTGGGGCGGCTACGCCTACGGCCGGGAACTCGACGGCCGTCCGGCGCGCGAGGAGATGGAGACCGCGTACAAGCGGATCGAGGTGGCCGCGAAGAACACGGACACCCGTGAGCACGACATCGCCGACTCCGACGACTACTTCCAGTACCACGGCGGCATGGTGGCCACCGTCCGTGCCCTGCGCGGCACGGCCCCCGAGGCGTACATCGGCGACTCCACCCGCCCGGAAACGGTCCGCACCCGCACGCTGGTGGAGGAGACGTCCCGGGTCTTCCGGGCCCGCGTCGTCAACCCGAAGTGGATCGAGGCGATGCGCCGCCACGGCTACAAGGGCGCCTTCGAACTCGCCGCGACGGTGGACTACTTGTTCGGCTACGACGCCACGACGGGCGTGATCGCCGACTGGATGTACGACAAGCTCACCGAGACCTACGTCCTCGACGAGACCAACCGCGAGTTCCTCCAGCAGGCCAACCCCTGGGCCCTGCACGGCATCGCCGAGCGGCTGCTGGAGGCGGAGTCGCGCGGCATGTGGGAGAAGCCGGACCCGACGGTGCTGGAGGGCCTGCGTCAGGTGTACCTGGAGGCGGAAGGGGACCTGGAGGGCGGCGAGGACTGACGGCGGCGCGGATCGGGCCGTCGCAGACGGCCCGATCCGGTGTCCGTCCCGGGCGGCCCGCACCGGCTGTTCCCTGCCCGTCCTCGTACGACAGGGTGGGAACTCGTCGGTTCCGAGGGCCGTTTCCGAGGGCCCGTTCGGCTATGGGTGACCGGGCTTGCCCTTGGTGTGCAGCCAGGTCTTGAACAGTTTGTCGAGGCGCACCCCCGACTCCTGCTCCGCCAGCCGCTCGAACTGGGCGGTGGTGCCGTGGCCGTAGCGGTGCTGCTTCGCCCAGGCGCGCAGGATGCGGAAGAAGTCGCGGTCGCCGACGGCGGTGCGCAGCACGTGCAGGGTCATCGCGCCGCGTGCGTAGACGGGGTCGCTGAAGATGTGGGCGCCGCTGCCGGGGTCGGCGGGCGGGAACTCCCACAGGCTGTCGCTCGCGGGTCGGGCGTACAGGGAGTCGAAGGTCTTCTGGGCGCTTTCGCCGCCGTGCTGTTCGTCGTAGAGCCACTCGGTGTAGGTGGCGAAGCCCTCGTTGAGCCAGATGTCCTTCCAGGAGGTGAGCGACACGGAGTTGCCGAACCACTGGTGGGCGCTCTCGTGGACGAGGGTGCTCAGGTCGGGGGCGCTGCTGTAGACGGGCCGGGTCTGGGTCTCCAGGGCGTAGCCGACGCTCGGCGCTCGGTCGACGATGGAGCCGGCGGCACGGTACGGATACGGCCCGAACAGTTTACTCTCCCAGTCCAGCACGGACGGCAGTTTCTTCAGCACGGGCGCCGCGGCGGAGGCCTCACGTGGGTCGACGGCGTCGTAGACCTTGACGCCGCCTCGGGTCGTGTACTGCTTGACCTTGAACTTCCCTACGGTCGCGGTGGCGAGGTAGGCCGCCATCGGCTCCTTCTGGCGCCAGCGGAAGGTGGTTCTGCCGTTCTTGGTGCTCTGCCCGAGCAGGACGCCGTTGGCGACGGCGGTGCGGCCCTTGGGGACGGTGATCGTGAAGTCGTACGACGCCTTGTCGAGGGGATGGTTGTTGGCCGGGAACCAGGTCATGGCGCCCTGGGGCTCGCCGGCGACGAACGCGCCGTCGTCGGTGGGGACCCAGCCGTCGAGGGAGCCGTCGGGGTCGGTGACCGGGCCGGGCTTTCCGTTGTAGCGGACGGTGATGCGGAAGGTCTGACCCTTGCGCAGGGCGCGGCTCGGCGTGACGACGAGTTCCTGCCCGCTGCGCTTGTACGCCGCCTTGTCCCGGTCGACCGTCAGACCGGTGATCTTCAGGCCCTTGAAGTCGAGGTCGAAGCGGGTCAGCTTCTGGGTGGCGCGGGCGACGAGGACCGCCGTGCCGGTGAGGTGACGGCTCGCCGGGTCGTAGCCGAGCGTCAGGCCGTAGTGGTCCACGTGGTAGCCGCCGTTGCCGGCGAACGGGAAGTAGGGGTCGCCGACGCCGGAGGCGCCCACGGTTCCCGCCGCGGTGGCGGGTCCGGCAGCCGTGAGCAGCGCCGCCACGGCTACGGGCACGGTGGCGACGACGGCACCTCGGCCGAGCACGGCGGGACGTCTGCGGGGGTGGTTCACGTGCGCTCCTTGGGGGGTGGCGTGTGAGGAAACGATCCTCACACTAACCAGCCGTCAGGTCGGTTTCCCCTCGTTCAGGTAAAGCCACGCGGCTGTGCGACCTCAGGTACGCGGGCACCCCTTCAAAGTGCGTCTCCAGATCATCCAGATCATCCAGATCATCCAGATCATGCGGATCATGCGGATCATGCGGATCTGGCTGTGCAGCACCAGGGCGTCGAAGAGGGCCTGGTGCGCGGGGTCCTCCGCGGCGGTGTCCTCGGGGTGCCACTGGACGGCCGTGAACCAGCCGGGGGCGTCCGGGAGTTCGAGTCCCTCCACCGTGCCGTCGGCGGCGCGGGCGGTGACCTCCAGGCCCGTGCCGAGGCGGTCGACCCGCTGGTGGTGGTAGCAGGACGCCTCCACCTTCTGGGCACCGGTGGCCCGCTCCAGCAGGGTTCCGCGGCGGAGCGCCACCGGGTGCACGAGGTGGCGGTGTTCGTGCTCGGGGCCGCCCATGTCCTGTTCCAGGGTGCCGCCGAAGGCGACGTTGACGACCTGGAGGCCCCGGCAGATCGCGAGCGGCGGGATGCCCGATTCCAGGGCGGCGCGGGCGACTTCGAGGTCGAAGGTGTCCTGCGTCTCGTCCACGTCGTGGACGCTGGCGTGGGTGTCGGTGGCGCCGTAGCGGTGCGGGGCGAGGTCCCCGCCGCCGGGCAGCGGCACGCCGTCGAAGCGGGCGAGGCGCGCGGCCACGTCTCCGGGGGCCGGATGGAGGGAGGCCGGTTCACCGCCCGCCCGCCAGACCGCCTCGACGAGCGCGCGGGCGTTGGGTCCGGAGGTGGCTGTCGGCGTGCGGGTGGACGACGAGCCGTACGTCGTACTCGTCGAGCAGCAGCCGGCCGAGTCGGTCGGCGGCCTTGCCGAAGCCCGCCCACTGCCCGGCGGTCAGCTCGGGCGGCTCGGTGAACGCGCCGGTCTTCTCGTCGCGGTACATCGGCGGGATGAGGACCAGATGGTGGGCGCCCGCGGCGGCCGTGAGCGCGGCGACCTGTCGGACATGGGCGAGCGTCTCGTCCCACGCCTCGGGCCGGTGCAGCGCGCCGAACGCGGTGCCGCCGGAGACCTGGAGGCCGCGCACGGCGAGTTCCTCGGCGAGGACGGCCGGGTCGGTGGGGAGGTAGCCGTACGGGCCCAGCTCCAGCCACCGGTACCCGGCCTCGGCCGGCTCGTCGAGGAAGCGGGTGTACGGGACCTGGTGCTCGTCCTCGGGGAACCAGACGCCCCAGGAGTCGGGGGCGGAGCCCAGGCACAGATTGCCCGCGGTGGTGCGGAGCGGGGTTGGCGCCGTTGCCATGACGTGTGTCCTTCGGGGAGAGGGGCAGGGACGATCCGGGAGATCTCGACAGATCAGTCCGCTCCGGTCGTTCGCCCGCCCACCCGACCGGAGCGGGCACAGGATGTCGGGTGCGGCAGGCTGTCCGCTTCCTAGCGTGGTGGCCGAAAGGAAGGAGACCGGAGTGCTGGAACGGCTCAACCAGGCCATGGAGCACATCGAACGCCGTCTCGATCAGCCGATCGAGACGGCCGACCTGGCACGGATCGCGGTCACGTCGGAGTACCACCTGCGGCGGCTGTTCTCCGCGCTCGCGGGCATGCCGCTGTCGGAGTACGTCCGCCGCAGACGGCTCACCGTCGCCGGCGCCGAGGTGCTGGCCGGCGAGCGGACCCTGCTGGAGATCGCGGTGCGCTACGGCTACGGCTCGGGGGAGGCGTTCGCGCGGGCCTTCCGCGCCCTGCACGGCGTCGGCCCCGGGGAGGCCCGGCGGACCGGCGCGAGCCTGCGCTCCCAGCCCCGGATGTCCTTCCGTCTCGTCGTCGAAGGGAGCAGCACCATGCGATACCGCGTCGTGGAGAAGGAGGAGTTCCGGGTGGTCGGGAGGAAGACCCGTGTCCCCCTCGTGCACGAGGGGATGAACCCGGCGATCGCCGACTTCGTCCGAGGCATCGGACGGGAGACGCTCGACCGGATCGAGGCCCTGTCCGACCAGGAACCGAAGGGGATCGTGTCGATCAGCGACAACCTGGACGAGAGCCGGGCCGAGGGGACCGAACTCGACTACTTCCACGGGGCCGTGACCGGCGCGCCCACCCCCGAGGACATGGACGAGCTGACCGTCCCCGCCGGGACCTGGGCCGTCTTCGAGAACTCCGGGCCGTTCCCGCAGGCGTTGCAGTATCTGTGGCGGGACGTCTTCACCCAGTGGTTCCCGTCCAACCCGTACCGCAGCCGACCGGGACCCGAGGTCCTGCGCACCCGGCTGTCGCCCGACGCGGCGCGGGCGGACGCCGAGCTGTGGATCCCGGTGGAGCGGACCGCGCTCTGAGCGCCGGCGCGCGGCGACTTCACGTCGTCGCGCGCCTGCCCCTCCTCCCGGTCCGCCGGTAGCGTGGAACGACATCGACCTGAGGTGGGGGCATGCGGGCGATCGTCGTGGGGGCGGGCATCGGGGGACTGGCCGCGACACTGAGTCTGCGGCGCGCCGGGTGCGAGGTGACCCTCGTCGAGCAGGCGCCACGGTTCACCGAGATCGGCGCGGGCATCCAGCTCGCGCCCAACGCCACCCGCGTCCTGCGCGGCCTCGGCCTGCTCGACGCGGTCGGCGCCCGGTCCGCCCGGCCGGCCCGGCTGAGCTTCCGCACCTGGTCCGACGGGAGCGAGATCTGCCACTACGCGCTGGGGCACGAGGCCGAGGACGCGTTCGGCGCGCCGTATCTCCAGGTCCACCGGGCCGATCTGCACGAGGTCCTGGCCGCCGCGGTGCCGCCCGGCTCGGTGCGGCTGAACACCGTGGTCGTGGGCATCGGGCAGGACGACGCGGGCGCGCGGGTGACCACGGACGGCGGGGAGACCCTGGAGGCGGACCTCGTCGTCGCCGCGGACGGAGTACGGTCTCCGGCCCGCCGCCGGCTGTTCGGCGCCGACGAGGCCCTGTACTCGGGGACCGCCGCCTACCGGGCCCTGCTGCCCGCCGACGAGGTCGCCGGCCTCGATCTTCCGGAGTACGGGCTCTGGCTCGGCCCGGGACGGCACTTCGTGCACTACTGGGTGCGGCGCCGGGAACTGCTCAACGTCGTCGGCGTCGTCGGGACCGCGACGGCACAGGAGTCGTGGACCGCCCGTGCGGAGCCGGGCGAACACCTGCGCGCGTTCGACGGATGGGACCCCCGGGTGCGCGCCCTCCTCGCCCGGACGGGGACGGTGCTCCGCTACGGCATCCACACCCGCGCCCCGCTCGACCGCTGGAACATCGGCCGCGTCACCCTGCTCGGCGACAGCGCCCACGCGATGGTGCCGTTCCACGCCCAGGGTGCCGCCCAGGCCCTGGTCGACGCGGCCGTCCTCGGCGACTGCCTCACGGGCGCGGCACCGGCCGACGTACCCGAGGCGCTGGAGCGGTACGTACGCCGACGGCTGGCCACCGCCACCCGGGTACAGGCCGGTTCGGCGCGGGCCGGCGAGGACTACCACCTCCCGGACGGGCCGGAGGCACACGCACGGAACGCCCGCCTGGCCGCGCGGGCGGCGGAGAACGGGTTCGGCCCGCACGCGTACGCGTGGGGGATCGACGCGGTGGAGGAGCGGGCGTCGTAGACCGACACCGGGGTGGTGAGCGGGTGCGCCCGCGTGGGTCGGCACGGCCTCGGGCCCCGCGTCCACCGGAGGGTGGGCGCGGGGCCGGGGTGCGGGCGTGGCGCGCTGTCCGTCAGACGGCCGCCGACGCCGCGTGCAGGTTCTTCGCCGCCAGGGCCAGCCCGTCCGTCCGGGAGTAGGCCGCGTCCTCGTGCTCGATGTTGACGGCCGTGTCCGGGTCGATCTCGGCGAGGGCGCGCAGGAACTCGGTCCGGAACGGGACGTCGTTGCCCTCACCGACGGCCACGAACTTCCACGCCGGGTTCTCGGGCCAGGCGTTGCACCAGAAGCCGTAACCGGTGGGGACCTTGCCGGGGTCGGAAGCCGGCACCCGGGTGAACGATGTGTCCAGGACACCCCGGATGTCCGCGCCGGGGCACAGCGTCGCGTCCTTCGCGGCGGCGTGGAACACCAGCGGCCCCAGCCACTTGACGGAGGCGCGATGTACACGTTGGCCGTCTGTGCCGAGATGGTCCACCGGGACCTGCCGATCGAGGAGCGGGCACGGGCGGATCCACGAGGCCGGGTTCGAGGTGGAGATCTGGGACTGGACGCGGCACGATCTCGACGCCCTGGCCCGTACACCGGCGCGGTTCTCCTCGATGACCGGCCACATCCGGGGCACCCTCACCGACGAGGACGGCGCGGCCGAACTGCCGCGCACCGCCGAGGAGTCGGTGACGGCGGCGGCCCGGCTGGGCTGCCCCCGGCTCAATCCGCACGGCACCGGACTGGACGGCGAGGGGCTGCCCGTGGTGCCGGTGGCGGGCGAGGCCGCGAACCCGCCCTGCACATGCGGGGTGTGGGCCGCGCTGCCCAGATAGCGGGTGTGCGCGCAGACGTTGCGCGAGCCGCGTACGCACTCGGGGCACACCCCGCAGGGCGTGGCCGGATGGATCGCGACGGCCGCGCCGACCGCCGGGGCGTCCGGCCCCTCCACCCCGTCCCCGAGGGCGGCGACATGGCCGACCACCTCATGGCCGAGCACCATCGGCTCGCTCACCGCGAAGTCGCCCACCCGGACCCGGTGGTAGTAGTGCAGATCGGAACCGCGGATCCCGCCGAGCGCGACGGCGACCGCGATCTCGCCGGGCGCGGGACCGTCGTACGGCCGCTCCTCGACCCGGAGGTCGCCGGCTCCGTGGACAACACACGCGTGCATGGGGGCTCCTTGAGAGGTCGGCCGGGATCGGCGGGTGTGGCTGGACGTGCCGGGCCGGGGGGTGGCGTCGGAAGCGGGAGTCCCGGGGTGTGCGGCACCGCCCGGCAGCGGGGTCCGCGCCGGGCCGCCCGCGAGGACGTCGAGGATGTTGTCGACCGCGAGGTCCACCATGGCGGCCCGGGTGGCCTCGGTGGCCGAGCCGACGTGGGGGAGCGCCACCACGTTGGGCTCGCCGACCAGCGGCGACAACTCGGCGCCCATCGGCTCGCGTTCGAAGACGTCCAGCCCGGCGGAGTGGATGGTCCCGTCGCGCACCGCCTTGAGCAGGGCGTCCTCGTCGACGACACCGCCGCGCGCGGTGTTGATCAGGGTGGCGGTCGGCTTCATGGCCGCCAGCTCGGCCGCGCCGATGAGATGACGGGTCTCGGGGGTCAGGGGGAGGTTGAGGGAGACCACGTCGGACTCGGCGAGCAGGGTGGGCAGATCCACCCGTGTGGAGAGCGTGTCCTCGTGCGCGGACCGGCTGTGGTGCGGCACCCGCATGCCGAAGCCATGGGCGCGGCGGGCCACCGCGCGCCCGATCTGGCCGTACCCGACGATGCCGAGCGTGGCGCCGTACACGTCCAGGCCCAGGTAGTCGCCCATGCGGGGCACGTCCCACCGGCCCGCGGTGAGCGCGTCGTCGGAGGCGCCGAGCAGGCGGCGGGCCATCAGGACGAGCGCGAACGTCAGATCGGCGGTGGTCTCGGCGAGGACGCCGGGGGTGTGGGTGACCACGACCCCGCGCTCGGCGGCGGCCTCCCGGTCCACGGCGTCGAAACCCGTGCTGGCCAGCGCGACGACCTTCAGCGACGCCCCGGCGGCGTCGAGCAGCGCGGCGTCCACCCGGTCGTTGCCCAGACGGAGGATGCCGCTCGCTCCGGGGGCGAGGGCGCGCGGCTCGGCCGGTTCGGGTTTGCCGGGCCCGTCCCAGCGCACCGCCTCCACCCGGCCGGTCAGCCGGTCGAGGCCGCCGCCGGGGCCCACGCTCCCGCCGCGCACGGTCGTCGAGGAACTGGTCATCGCCCCCACCCGGCTGCGGGACACCTCCGCCGACGTCGAGGCGAGCCGCTGGATCGGCGCCCCGGAGGACGCCCGCCCGGCATGACACAGGCGCGGCACGACAGAGGCGCGGCATGACGAACGTCCGGGCCGGTCCCGAAGGGCCGACCCGGACGCGGCTTGCCGGAGGATCAGACCAGGTCGAAGCGGTCCAGGTCGGAGACCTTGGTCCAGGCCGCGACGAAGTCCTTCACGAACTTCTCCTTGGCGTCGTCGCTCGCGTAGACCTCGGCGAGGGCGCGCAGCTCGGAGTTGGAGCCGAAGACCAGGTCGGCACGGGTGCCGGTCCACTTCAGCTCGCCCGTGGCGGCGTCACGGCCCTCGAACGTGGTCTGGTCCGAGGAGGTCGACTTCCACTCCGTGCCCAGGTCGAGCAGGTTGACGAAGAAGTCGTTGGTGAGCCTGCCCGGGGTGTCGGTGAAGACGCCGTGCGCCGAGCCGCCCTGGTTGGCGCCGAGGACGCGCAGACCACCGACGAGGACGGTCAGCTCGGGGGCGCTCAGGGTGAGCAGGTTGGCGCGGTCGAGCAGCAGGTACTCGGCCGGGAGGCGGTTGCCCTTGCCCAGGTAGTTGCGGAAGCCGTCCGAGGTCGGCTCCAGCGCGGCGAACGACTCCGGGTCGGTGTGCTCCTCGGTCGCGTCGACACGGCCCGGCGTGAAGGGGACCTCCACGGCGACACCGGCGTCCTTGGCGGCCTTCTCGACCGCGGCGGCACCGCCGAGGACGATCAGGTCGGCCAGGGATACCTTCTTGGCACCGGAGTTGAACTCCCCCCGCACGCCCTCCAGGACGCGCAGGACCTGGGCGAGGTCGTCGGGGTTGTTGACCTCCCAGCCGCGCTGCGGCTCCAGACGGATACGGGCGCCGTTGGCACCGCCGCGCTTGTCGCTGCCGCGGAAGGTGGACGCCGAGGCCCACGCGGTGGAGACGAGCTGCGAGACCGTGAGGCCCGAGTCGAGGAGCTTGGCCTTCAGGGCCGCCACATCGGCGGCGTCGATGGCCTCGCCCTCGGCCTGCGGCAGCGGGTCCTGCCACAGCATCGTCTCGGCGGGGACCTCCGGGCCGAGGTACAGGGACTTCGGGCCCAGGTCACGGTGGGTCAGCTTGTACCAGGCGCGGGCGAACGCGTCCGCGAACTCCGCCGGGTTCTCGTGGAAGCGCTTCGAGATCGGACCGTAGATCGGGTCGAAGCGCAGCGAGAGGTCGGTGGTGAGCATCGTGGGGCGCTTCTTGGAGTCGCTGTGGGCGTCGGGGATGATCGCCTCGGAGTCCTTGGCCACCCACTGGTTGGCGCCGGCGGGGCTCTGGGTCAGCTCCCACTCGTAGCCGAAGAGGATGTCGAAGAAGTCGTTGCTCCACTGGGTGGGCTTGGTGGTCCAGGTGACCTCCAGGCCGGACGTGATCGCGTCGCCGCCCTTGCCGGTGCCGTAGGTGGACTTCCAGCCCAGGCCCTGCTGCTCGATCGAGGCGGCCTCGGGGTCGTCGCCGACCGACTCGGCCGGGCCCGCGCCGTGGGTCTTGCCGAAGGTGTGGCCACCGGCGATGAGGGCGACGGTCTCCTCGTCGTTCATCGCCATACGGCGGAACGTCTCACGGATGTCGCGGGCCGCGGCCAGCGGGTCCGGGTTGCCGTTGGGGCCCTCGGGGTTGACGTAGATCAGACCCATCTGCACGGCGCCGAGCGGGTTCTCCAGCTCACGGTCGCCGGTGTAGCGCTGGTCGTCCAGCCAGACCTTCTCGGGACCCCAGTACACGTCCTCGTCGGCCTCCCAGACGTCGGCACGGCCGCCGCCGAAGCCGAAGGTCTCGAAGCCCATCGACTCCAGCGCGACATTGCCGGTGAGGATCATGAGGTCGGCCCAGGAGAGGGACTGGCCGTACTTCTTCTTCACCGGCCACAGCAGACGGCGGGCCTTGTCCAGGTTGCCGTTGTCCGGCCAGCTGTTCAGCGGCGCGAAGCGCTGCTGACCCCGGCCGCCACCGCCGCGGCCGTCGCTGATGCGGTACGTGCCGGCGCTGTGCCAGGCCATACGGATCATCAGCGGGCCGTAGTTGCCGAAGTCGGCCGGCCACCAGTCCTGGGAGCTGGTCAGTACCTCGGCGATGTCCTGTTTGACCGCCGCGAGGTCGAGGTTGCCGAAGGCCTCGGCGTAGTCGAACGACTCACCGAGGGGGTTCGCCACGACGGGGTCCTTGGCGAGGATCTTCAGGTTGAGGCGCTCCGGCCACCACTGGCGGTTGCCGCCGCCCTGGGTGGGGTGCGCGGCACGCCCGTGAGCGACCGGGCAGCCTCCCGTCTCCTCGGGCTTCGCGTCTGTGACGATCGCGTCGTGGTTCTCGGTCATCGGGGGAGTCCTTCCGAAAAACGGGGGTGGATCACGGTGCTGAACTGCTGGCTTTGGTGCATGAGGGGCACAGGCCCCAGTAGATGACCTCGGCCTCGTCGATCGCGAAGCCGCGGTCGTCGGAGGCGGTCAGGCACGGGGCGTGCCCGACCGCGCAGTCGACGTCGACCACGACGGCGCACGAGCGGCACACGAGGTGATGGTGGTTGTCCCCGACACGGCCCTCGTACAGGGCGGGGCTGCCGGGTGGTTCGAGGCGGCGCACGAGTCCCGCGCCGGTGAGCGCGTTGAGTGCTTCGTACACGGCCTGGAGCGATATGTGGCCCACGCGGTCGCGCACCCCGGCGGCGATCGCTTCGACGCCGAGGTGGTCGCCGTCCCGGACGGTTTCCAGCAGGGCCACGCGCGCGGCCGTCACCCGCAGGCCGACACCGCGCAGTTCCTCGGCGGTGTTCGGAGGCTGGGATGCGGTCATGGCGACCAACCTACCCTCATAAACACGACTGATTCAAGAAAACGAACGAACCAAGTCTGTCGTGCCGCGCCGACCACCGTCCGTGGCCGCCCGGTGGCACGGGTGACCCCGAAACGCGAAAAAGCCCGCTGCGCGCGGGCGGGGTCGACGATCCGGTGCCTCACCCGGCGGATCGCGTCACCGATCCGCCGGTCGTTCTCGTACACGGCCTAGTCGCCGCTCCCGGTCACCAGCACCACCTCCAGGGTGCGGGGGCCGTGCACCCCCTCCACCCGGTCCAGTTCGATGTCGCTGGTGGCGGACGGGCCCGAGATCCAGGTCAACGGGCGGGTCGGGTCGAGGAGTTCGAGGGCCTGGGGGACCGACGACACGACCTGCTCCGGGACGCGTACGACGCAGATGTGGTGGTCGGGCACGAGGGTGATCCGGCGGCGGCCCTGGTCGGGGGAGCCGTCGAGGACGAGGGTGCCGGTCTCGGCGATCGCGAGGGCGCAGCCGGTGACCACGCTGTCGACCCGGTCCAGCTCGTGCGCGGTGCTCTCCCCGCGATCGGGCACCCGCGTCACGTCCGTCGCCGCCGACAGCCACTCCTCGCGCAGCCCCGACGGCACCAGCACCGTGGCCGAACCGTGCGCGCGCAGCAGCCCCGCGACGACCTCGGCGAGCCCGTCCGCGTCCGTCCGGTGCACGAGCGCCCGGTAGTCGGCCAGGTTCTCCGCCAGCAACTCCACCGTCTCCGCGACGCTGCGCCCGCCGTGCTCCCGCAGATACCCCCGCTCGACGGCCCGCTCGTACGGAGCGTCGTCCCGTCGTTCGTCGCCGCGTTCGTCGCCGCGTTCGTCGGCTCGTACGTCGGCGAGGGCGCGCCGGACCCGGCCCAGGATCAGTTCCCTGCTGCTCACTTGCCCGTCTCCTTTCCGCCGTTCGTCCGCTGCCACCAGTCCCGGAACGGCTCGGCGGGCAGCGCGGGAAGATCACGGCTGGCACTCCAGGCCCTGCCGGGGCCCGGCAGCGTACGGGGATGGAAGCGGCGGGTGCGGGACGCGAGCCGCTGTCCGGTGCGCAGCACGCCGGGGTGGCCGAACGCCCAGCGGGCCGCCCGCATCGCCGCCCGCTCGGCGGCGTGCCCCTTCGCGGGCTTGAGCACGACCTTGTCGCCCCGCTCCGTCACCGGCCCGCCCTGTGCGACCCGTTCCCGCAGATGCACCAGCACCTCCGGGATGTCGATGGCGACCGGGCACACCTCGTAGCAGGCACCGCACAGTGAGGAGGCGTACGGCAGGGAGGAGTCGATCTCGCTTCCCGTGCCCCGGAGCTGAGGGCTGAGGATGGCACCGATCGGGCCCGGGTACACCGAGCCGTACGCGTGCCCGCCGGCACGCTCGTACACCGGGCACACGTTGAGACACGCCGAGCAGCGGATGCAGCGCAGGGCCTGCCGGCCGACCTCGTCGGCGAGTGTGTCGGTGCGGCCGTTGTCGATCAGGACCAGATGGAAGGTCTGCGGTCCGTCCTCGTCCGTCGTGCCCGTCCAGGTGGAGGTGTACGGGTTCATCCGCTCGGCGGTCGAGGAGCGGGGGAGGGTCTGCAGGAACACCTCCAGGTCCCGCCAGGTGGGCACGATCTTCTCGATGCCGACGACCGAGATCAGGGTCTCGGGGAGGGTGAGGCACATCCGGCCGTTGCCCTCGGACTCCACGACCACCAGCGTGCCGGTCTCGGCGACCATGAAGTTGGCGCCGGAGATCCCGACCTTGGCCCGCAGGAACTTCTCCCGCAGATGCAGCCGCGCGGCCTCCGCCAGTTCGGCGGGCGTGTCGGTGAGGCCCTCCGGCGCCGGGCGCCCCCACTCGCTCATCTCGCGCGCGAAGATGTCCCGGATCTCGCCCCGGTTGCGATGGATCGCGGGGACGAGGATGTGCGAGGGCCGGTCCTTGCCCAACTGCACGATGAGTTCGGCGAGATCGGTCTCGTAGGCGGCGATGCCCTCGGCCTCCAGCGCCTCGTTCAGCCCGATCTCCTGCGTGGCCATCGACTTGACCTTGACGACCTCGCTCTCCCCGGTCGCCTTCACGAGATAGGTGACGATCCGGTTGGCCTCGTCCGCGTCGGCGGCCCAGTGCACCGTGCCGCCGGCCGCCTGCACCGACTCCTCCAACCGCACGAGATACCGGTCGAGATGACGGAGCGTGTGGTCCTTGATCTGCTTGCCCGCCTCGCGCAGCTCCGCCCAGTCGGACATCTCCGCGACCGCGTTCGCGCGTTTGGCGCGGATGGTGTGGGTGGCGTGCCGCAGATTGCCGCGCAGGGTCGTGTTGTGCACGGCCTCGTGCGCGGCCTTCGGAAAGGCCGGCATGCCGAGATACGTTCCGCTCATTTCAGCGGCTCCTCTTCCGTACTCGCCAGGATCTCCGCGATGTGCACCGGCCGCAGGTCCGTCCGCAGCCGGGTCATCGTGCCGCCGAGGTGCATCAGACACGAGTTGTCGGCCGCGCACAGCACCTCGGCGCCCGTCGACTCGGCGTTGCGCACCTTGTCCAGACCCATCGCCGCCGAGACATCGGCGTTCTTCACGGCGAACGTACCGCCGAAGCCACAGCACTCGTCGGCACCGGGCAGCTCCACCAACTCCAGCCCCTTCACGGCCTGGAGCAGCCTGCGCGGCCGTTCCCCGAGCCCCAGGCTCCGCAGCCCGTGACAGGTCGGGTGGTAGGTCACCTTGTGCGGGTAGTACGCGCCGACGTCCGTCACGCCCAGCACGTCCACCAGGAACTCGGTCAGCTCGTACGTCTTCGGCACGACCGGCGCCAGCGTCCGCGCCAGGGTGTCCCCGCGCCCCTCCGCCCGCGCCCGCTCACCCATCCGCGGATACAGCTCCCGCACCATCGCCCCGCACGAGCCGGACGGTGTCACGATCGCCTCGTACTCCCGGAATACATCGGAGAACTGCCGGGCCAGCGGCTCGGCCTCCTGTCGGTACCCGGTGTTGTAGTGCGCCTGTCCGCAGCAGGTCTGCCCCATCGGGAAGTCGACGTCGACGCCCAGCCTGGTCAGCAGTTTCACCACGGCGCGGCCGGTGTCCGGATAGAGCGTGTCGTTGACACAGGTCAGGAACAGGGCGACACGCATCGCGGCTCCTTGGGGGTCGATCATCGGATGAGTGCAGAGTACGACGCGCGTACGCGGAGGGCGAGAGGCCCTCCGGGTACGGTTCCGCTCACCGCGCGGTGAGCCGGGCCTGAGCCGCGCGCCAGGCCGCCGGGTCGCCCTGCGGCTCGTACCGCACCAGCGGCTGGGTACGGGTGAGGAGTTGCCGCATCGAGGCCCGGTCGCCCACCAGGCCGTGCGCACGGGCCTGGACGAGGACATTGCCCAGGGCCGCCGCCTCCGCCGGTCCCGCCACCACCGGCAGCCCGCAGGCGTCGGCGGTGAGTTGGCAGAGCAGCGCGTTGCGGGTGCCGCCCCCCACGATGTGGACGACGTCGACCGGGTGGTCGGCCAGGGCCTGGGCCTCGGCGACGGCCCGCCGGTGGGCGAGGGCCAGCGAGTCGAGGATGCACCGGGTGATCTCGGCGGGCGTCTCGGGCACCGGCTGCCCCGACTCCCGGCACGCCTGCGCGATCCGCTCCGGCATCCGGCCGGGCGCGAGGAACGCCGAGTCCCCGGCGTCCACCACCGACCGCAGCGCGGGCACCCCCGCCGCGGCCCGCAGCAGCTCGCCGAGATCCGGGTCCCCCCACTCCCGTACGCACTCCTGGAGCAGCCACAGCCCCATGATGTTCCGCAGGTAGCGGACCGTGCCGTCGAGCCC
Organism: Streptomyces phaeolivaceus; assembly: GCF_009184865.1. Taxonomy (NCBI): domain Bacteria; kingdom Bacillati; phylum Actinomycetota; class Actinomycetes; order Kitasatosporales; family Streptomycetaceae; genus Streptomyces; species Streptomyces phaeolivaceus. The sequence continues at coordinate 9,445,355 of NZ_CP045096.1, forward strand.
CAGCTCATTGGTGAAGTTGGCGGCCCGGCTCGCCTCGGTCAGCACCGGGGCCGCCAGCTCAAGGCCGGCCAGCGACCAGGTGCCCGTGCAGATGTACGCGAACCGCTCGCCGCCGGTGGCCGGGACGGCGGCCACCGCCGAGGCGGTGTCGTGCGACCCGACCGTGGTCACCGGAACCGGCCCGGTCAGCCCGGTCTCCTCCAGCACCCGTTCCCGCAGCAGCCCCGCCGGATCCCCGGGCCGCCGCAGCGGCGCGAACAGCCCCAGATCGATGCCGAGCCGTTCGGCCACGTCGTACGACCAGTCACCCGTCCGGGGATCGATCAGCTGCGTCGTGGAGGCATTGGTCAGCTCGGTGCCCTGCTCCCCGGTCAGCCAGTACGTCAGCAGATCGGGGATGAGCAACAACCGCTTGGCGTACGCCAGTTGGGCGGACGACCGGGCGGCCGTCAACTGATACAGCGTGTTGAAGGGCGCGTACTGCAACCCGGTCGCCGCGTACAGCTCGGCGGCGGGCACGGTGGCCCACACCTTCTCCGGGACGCCCTCGGTACGGGCGTCCCGGTAGTGCACCGGATTGCCCAGCAGGGCCCCGTCCGCGTCCAGCAGCCCGTAGTCGACGGCCCAGCTGTCGATCCCGACGGAGTCGACCTGCCCGGCGGCCTTGAGCCCGTCCAGCACCCCGGCGTACAGCGACAGCACGTCCCAGCGCAGCCCCTCGGGCGTGCGCACGGGCCGGTTCGGGAACCGGTGGGCCTCCACCAGCTCCAGCGAGTCCCGCCCCGCGCGGCCGACCATGACCCGACCGCTGGACGCGCCGAGGTCGACCGCCGCGTACGCCTTCACGGACCCGTTCGAAGGAGTTCCGCTCATCGCCTGCGTGCTCATCGCAGGAACGCGGCGGCCACGCCGGCGTCGACCGGGACGTGCAGCCCGGTGGTGTGGGTCAGTTCCCCGCCGGTCAGCGCGAACACCGCGTTCGCCACGTGCTCCGGCAGCACCTCGCGCTTGAGGATGGTCCGCTGGGCGTAGAACTCGCCGAGCTTCTCCTCCTCGATGCCGTAGGTCGCCGCGCGCTGGGCACCCCACCCGGCGGCGAAGATCCCCGAACCGCGCACCACACCGTCGGGGTTGATCCCGTTGACGCGGATGCCGTGCTCGCCCAGCTCGGCGGCGAGCAGCCGCACCTGGTGCGCCTGGTCGGCCTTGGTGGCGGAGTAGGCGATGTTGTTGGGCCCGGCGAAGACGGCGTTCTTGGAGGCGATGTAGACGATGTCGCCGCCCAGCCCCTGCGCGATCATCACCCGGGCCGCCTCACGCGACACCAGGAACGAGCCACGGGCCATGATGTCGTGCTGGAGGTCCCAGTCCTTGGCGGAGGTCTCCAGCAGCGGCTTGGAGATCGAGATCCCCGCGTTGTTGACGACCAGATCGACCCCGCCGAAGGCCAGCGCGGCGGCCTTGAAGGCCTCGGCGATCTGCCCCTCGTCCGTCACGTCGACGGTCACGGCGACGGCCTTGTCCGCCCCGCCCAGCTCCTCGGCCACGGCGGCGGCGTTCCCCGCGTCGAGATCGGCGACGACGACACACGCCCCCTCGGCGACGAGCCGGTGCGCGATGGCCTTCCCGATCCCGCTGCCCGCGCCGGTCACCAGCGCGACCCGGGTCGCCAGCGGCTTCGGCCTCGGCATCCGCTGGAGCTTGGCCTCCTCCAGCGCCCAGTACTCGATGCGGAACTTCTCCGACTCCTCGATCGGCGCGTACGTCGACACCGCCTCGGCGCCCCGCATCACGTTGATCGCGTTGACGTAGAACTCGCCGGCCACCCGCGCGGTCTGCTTGTCCTTGCCGAAGCTGAACATGCCCACGCCGGGGATCAGCACGATCGCCGGGTCGGCGCCGCGCATCGCGGGGGAGTCGGGCTCGGCGTGCCGCCGGTAGTAGGCGGCGTACTCCTCCCGGTACTCGGCGTGCAGCTCCTTCAGTCGGCCGATGGCCTCGTCGAGCCCGGCGGTCGGCGGCAGATCCAGCACCAGCGGCCGGACCTTGGTCCGCAGGAAGTGGTCCGGGCACGAGGTACCCAGCGCGGCCAGCCTCGGGTGCTCCGCGCTCGCCAGGAAGTCGAGGACGACCTCCGCGTCGGTGAAGTGCCCGACCTGCGCCTTGTCCTGCGAGGCGATCGCCCGGACGTACGGCGCCAGCGCGGCGGCCCGCTCCCGGCGCGCGGCGGCTTCGAGGGCCTCGTATCCCGCCACGACGGGCCCGAAGGGCTCCGCCTTCCCCTTCTCCTCCAGGAACCGCTCAGCCGTACGAATGATGTGCAGCGAGTTCTTCTCGCACTCCTCGGCGGTGTCGCCCCAGGCGGTGATCCCGTGCCCACCGAGCACACACCCGACGGCCCCCGGGTTCTCCCGCTTCACGGCGGCGATGTCCAGGCCCAGCTGGAACCCGGGCCGGCGCCAGGGCACCCACACCACGCTGTCCCCGAAACACTCGGCGGTCAGCTTCTCCCCGTCGGCCGCGCAGGCGAGCGCGATCCCGGAGTCCGGGTGCAGATGATCGACATGCGCGGCGTCGACGAGCCCGTGCATCGCGGTGTCGATCGACGGCGCCGCGCCGCCCTTCCCGTGCAGGCAGTAGTCGAACGCGGCGACCATCTCGTCCTCGCGCTCGACCCCCGGGTACACCTCGACGAGCGCCCGCATCCGGTCCAGCCGCAGCACGGCGAGCCCCGCCTCGGTGAGCGTCCCCAGGTCACCCCCGGACCCCTTCACCCACATCAGCTCCACATCACCCCCGGTGACGGGATCGGTGTCGGTCCCCTTCGCGGACGCGTTGCCACCGGCGTAGTTGGTGTTCCGCGGATCGGCACCGAGCCGACGGGAACGAGCGAGAAGGGCGGCGGCTTCGGGATGGGTTGCCATGTGCGATCAATCCTTACGGTGAGATGGGTACGGGGTGCGGCTCGGGGGGTGGGGGTGCGTTGCGGGGTGCGTTGTCGGGCGCGGGTGAGTGGGGCTTCGCGCGGTTCCCCGCGCCCCTAAGGGATCAGGCCCTGCGGGCCTGAAAAGCACGGGGCGCAGCCCCGGCTTTTCAGGGGCGCGGGGAACCGCGCGACCAGCCGCGAACCGGCCCGCATTCCGCATCCGACAGAACTCGGCAGACGAAACGCGGCAATCGGCTCCAGCCCAGCGCGGCGGTCACGCCCCCCAACCCGCCTGGTCCCCTCCCACCCGCTCCTCCACGATCTTCGACGCCCACCCGGACCGCCGATACGCCCCCATGGGATCCGCGTCCAACCCCATCTCCTCCCGCACCTCCCGAAGCAACGGCCGCACATCCGTGTTGTACGCGTCCATCACGACCGCGTTCGCCTCCAGCACATCCCCGTCCCGCTGAGCGACGGCAAGCGCCCCCCGGTCGACCAGGAGCGCCTTCGCCGTGGCCTCCTGCACATTCATCACGGACCGGATGATCGCCGGGATCTTCGCCTCGATGTTGTGGCACTGGTCGAGCATGAACGCGACCTCGGGAGTGAACCCACCCCCACGCACGACCTCGTACATGATCCGGAACAGCTGGAACGGATCGGCGGCCCCGACCATCAGGTCGTCGTCGGCGTAGAACCGGGAGTTGAAGTCGAACGCCCCGAGCTTCCCCTCCCGCAGCAGCGTCGCCACGATGAACTCGATGTTGGTGCCCGGCGCGTGATGCCCGGTGTCGACCACGACCTGCGCCTTCGGCCCGAGCTTCAGGCAGTGCGCGTAGGCGGTGCCCCAGTCCGGGACGTCCGTCGAGTAGAACGCCGGCTCGAAGAACTTGTACTCCAGCAGCATCCGCTGGTCGTCGCCGAGCCGCGCGTACACCTCGGCGAGCCCCTCGGCCAGCCGGTCCTGCCGCTCACGGATGTCGTCCTGGCCGGGATAGTTCGTACCGTCCGCGAACCACAGCTTCAGATCCCGCGAGCCGGTCGCGTCCATGATGTCGACGCACTCCAGCAGATGATCGACGGCCTTGCGCCGGACCGTCGCGTCCGGATGGCAGATGCTCCCCAGCTTGTAGTCGTCGTCCTGGAAGGTGTTGGAGTTGATGGCGCCCAGCTTCACGCCACGCTCCTGCGCGTGCTTGGCCAGCTCCGCGTATCCGTCGGAGCCCTCGACCTTGTCCCAGGGGATGTGGAGCGCCACGGTCGGGGCCACGCCGGTGAACTCGTGGACCTTCCCGGCGTCGTCCAGCTTCTCCCATGGATCACGGGGGACACCCTGTTGGGCGAACACCTTGAAGCGGGTTCCGGAGTTGCCGTACGCCCACGACGGCGTCTCGACGGCCTGTGTCTTGAGGGCGGCCTTCACCGCGGCGAGCTCGGTCACGTCAGGGCTCCTACCGGCATTGATGTCTGAAACGATTCAGCACCGGAAACTATGAGCGCCTCGCCGGGCTGTCAACCCCTGTGCTCAATACCGTTCTCCGTGACCCGGTTGTGACCACTTCTATCGAAAGAATTTCGACCGAAACCCATTGACGTGACATGCGACTGGTGCCTAACGTCCCGGCAACCTAGTTGAAACCTTTCACGACGCAGTGGGGCAGCTTCTCCGCTAGCCACCGGCCGTCGTCGAGGAGCCCCCATGACCCACCGGTCCGACACGGGTCCGGCCCCCGTTCTCGCGTTGAAGGGCGTTTCCAAGTCCTTCGGTGCCGTACGCGCCCTGCGGGACGTGTCCCTCGAACTGTTCCCGGGCGAGGTGCACGCACTCGCCGGGGAGAACGGCGCGGGCAAGTCGACCCTGATCAAGAGCCTCGCCGGGGTGCACCGACCGGACTCCGGTCAGGTGCTCCTCGACGGCGAACCCACGGTCTTCCACGGCCCGGCCGACGCCCGGGACGCGGGCATCGCCGTGATCTACCAGGAGCCCACCCTCTTCCCCGACCTTTCGATCGCCGAGAACATCTTCATGGGCCGCCAGCCGCGCCGCGCCCTCGGCCGGATCGACCACAAGGCCACCCACGCGGCGACCCTCGCCCTGATGGCGCGGCTCGGTGTCGAACTCGACCCCGACCGCCCGGCGCGCGGCCTGTCCATCGCCGACCAGCAGATCGTCGAGATCGCCAAGGCGCTCTCCTTCGACGCCCGCGTCCTGATCATGGACGAGCCGACGGCGGCCCTCACCGGCAGCGAGGTGGCCCGGCTCTTCGGGGTCGTCCGCACCCTGCGCGAGCAGGGCTCCGCCGTCCTCTTCATCTCCCACCGGCTGGAGGAGATCTTCCAGATCTGCCAGCGGGTCACCACCCTGCGCGACGGCGCCTGGATCTCCAGCGAGCCGATCGAGGGCATGACCGAGGACGACCTGGTCCGCCGCATGGTCGGCCGCGACCTGGACGAGCTGTACCCGAAGCAGGACGTCGAGGCGGGCGAAGTCGCGCTGAGCGTACGCCGGTTGACCCGCGAGGGTGTCTTCACCGATGTCTCCTTCGAGGTCCGCCGAGGCGAGATCGTCGGCCTGGCCGGCCTCGTCGGCGCCGGCCGCACCGAGGTGGCACGGGCCGTCTTCGGCATCGACCGCTGGGACGCGGGCGAGGTCGACCTCGACGGCAAGGCGCTCACCAACGGCGCCCCGTCCACCGCCATGGCCGCCGGGCTCGCCCTGGTCCCCGAGGACCGCCGCGCCCAGGGCCTGGTGATGGACATGTCCATCGAGCGCAACATCGGCCTCACCGGACTCCGTACGACCGTGAAGGGCGGCCTCGTCGACCGCGGCGCCGAGCGCAGCCGCTCCCTCGACTGGGCGGTCAAGCTCCAGGTCAAGTACGCCCGGATCGCCGACACCGTGAACACCCTGTCCGGCGGCAACCAGCAGAAGGTCGTCCTCGCCAAGTGGCTCGCCACCGGCCCGAAGGTGCTGATCGTCGACGAGCCCACCCGAGGCATCGACGTCGGTACGAAGGCCGAGGTGCACCGCCTCCTCAGCCGGCTCGCCGCCGACGGGGTCGCCGTACTGATGATCTCCTCCGACCTGCCCGAGATCCTCGGCATGGCCGACCGCGTGCTCGTGATGCACGAGGGCCGGCTCACCGCCGAGATCCCTCGCTCCGAAGCCACCGAGGAATCCGTGATGGCCGCAGCCACCGGGAGGGCCGCCGCATGACGGTGACCACCCCTCAGACCCCTCCCGTCACCGAGGTGCCCAAGTCCAGCGGCACCCGGCTCGTGGACCGCGTCTTCAAGATGCGGGAACTCGCCATCCTGGTCGTCTTCCTGGTGATGATCGTCGTCACCCAGCTCGGCAACAGCGAGTTCCTCACCGAACAGGGCATCAAGGACCTGCTGCTCAACGCGACCATCCTCGTGCTGGTCGCGGTCGGCCAGTCCCTGGTCGTCATCACCCGGAACGTCGACCTGTCCGTCGGCTCCACCCTCGGCATCAGCGCCTTCGCCGCCGGTACGTATCTCCAGGGCGGCGGCAACGCGGTCGTGGCCGTGGCGCTCGCGGTCCTGATGGGCATCGGCTTCGGTCTGCTGAACGGACTGCTCGTCAGCCTCGGCCAGGTGCCCGCCCTCGTCGTCACCCTGGGCACGCTGTACATCATCCGGGGCATCGACTCGATCTGGGTCGGCTCCCGCCAGATCACCGCGTCCGCCCTCCCCGACGGCTTCGTCGACTTCGGCTCCGGCGGCATCTCGGCGGTGCCGTATCTGGCGCTGATCGCGGTGGTGGTGCTGGTGGCCACGGCGTACTACATGAAGCACTTCGGCAGCGGGCGCGAGCTGTACGCCCTCGGCTCCAACCCGGAGGCCGCCCGGCTCGCCGGCATCCCGGTCCGCAAGCGGATCCTGGTCGCCTACACCTTCTGCGGCGCCCTCGCCGGCCTCGCCGGGGCGCTCTACCTGGCCCGCTTCGGCAACGTCGACTCCAGCACCGGCAACGGCTACGAACTCACCGTCGTCAGCGCGGTCGTCGTCGGCGGTGTCGTCTTCACCGGCGGCTCCGGCAGCGTCTACGGCGCGGCGCTCGGCGCGCTGCTGCTGACCTCCATCAACAGCGTGCTGCCCGCCCTCGGCGTCAGCTCGGTGTGGGTGCTGGCCATCAACGGCATCCTGCTCATCCTCGCCATCGCCGTGGACCGTGTGGTCGCGCTGCGGGTGGCGGCAGCCCTGAAGAAGAGGAACGCCCGCCATGGCTGACTCCACGCTCTCTCGCGCGGTCCGCTGGGACACCGTGGTCGGCGCCACCCTGATCGTCGTGCTCCTGCTGTCCTTCACCACCGTGGACGGCTTCGGCAACGCGCTCAATCTGTCCTTCCTCATCGGCAACACCCTGCCGATCGCCCTGGTCGCCCTCCCGATGACCCTCCTCGTGGTCTCCGGCGAGATCGATCTGTCGGTCGCCTCCACCGCCGGACTGTCCGGCGCGGTGATGGGCGCCCTGTGGAACCAGGGCCTCACCATCGAGGCGATCATCCCGATCTGCCTGCTCCTCGGCGTGGTCTGCGGACTGATCAACGGCCTGCTGGTCACCCGGCTCGGCCTGTCCTCCCTCGCCGTCACCATCGGCACCCTCGCCGCCTACCGGGGCATCGCACAGATCGTGCTCGGCTCCGACGCGGTGACCGACTTCCCCACGCAGTACCTGGACTTCGCGGCCGGCCGGATCGGCGACAGCTTCGTCCCACAGGCCTTCATCCCCTTCCTGGTGCTGCTGATCATCGCCGTGATCGCCCTGCACGCCACCCCGTTCGGGCGCTCGCTGTTCGCGATCGGCGCCAGTGAGGAGGCCGCGCGCTTCACCGGTATCCGCGTCAAGCGGCAGAAGCTGATCCTGTTCACGGTGACCGGCCTGATGGCCTCGCTCACCGGCATCTTCTGGGCACTGCACTACGCCAGCGCCCGCTACGACAACGCGACCGGCCTCGAACTCTCCGTCATCGCCGCGGTGCTCCTCGGCGGCATCGACTTCGACGGCGGCAAGGGGACGCTCGGCGGCGCGATCGCCGGGGTGTTCCTGCTGGGCGCTCTGCAGAACGTGATGAGTCTGCAGGACGTCTCGGCACAGTCGCAGATCGTCGTCACCGGCGTGCTGCTCGTTCTCTCCGTGCTCGGGCCGAGGGTGGCACGGCAACTCGCCGTCGCGCGTGCCCGATCGACCGGCTGACGTCCACCACTTCTCCCTTCTCTCTTCCCTCGCTTCTCCCTTCCCTGTAAAGGACTCCATCGCCATGCGCAGAGCAACCCTCCGTCGTTCCTGTGCGGCCCTCGCCGCCGTCACCTCCTTCGCGCTCGCCGTCACCGCCTGTGGCGGCACCACGAAGAGCGACGTCAAGGACGACTCCGCCTCGGCCGCGGCCACCGGCAAGGCCGACCCGAACGCCGAGCTGAAGAAGGGCCTGACCGTCGGCTTCCTGCCGAAGCAGGTCAACAACCCGTACTTCACCTCCGCCGACAAGGGTGGCGAGGCGGCCCTGAAGGAGCTGGGCTCCAGCTACAAGGAGGTCGGCCCGTCCAGCGCCACGGACACCTCCGGCCAGGTCAACTACGTCAACACGCTCACCCAGCAGCAGGTCGACGCCATCGCCGTCTCCGCGCAGGACCCGGGCGCCCTGTGCACCGCGCTCAAGCAGGCCATGAGCAACGACATCAAGGTCGTCACCTACGACTCCGACACCAAGCCGGAGTGCCGCAACGCCTTCGTCTCGCAGGCCAGCGCCGAGGACCTGGGCCGCACCGAGGTGCAGCTGCTCGCCGAACAGATCGGCTACAAGGGCGAGATCGCCGTTCTGTCGGCCGCGCAGACCGCGACCAACCAGAACACCTGGATCGACTTCATGAAGGACGAGCTGAAGGACGCCAAGTACAAGGACATCAAGCTCGTCAAGGTCGCCTACGGTGACGACGACGCCCAGAAGTCCTTCCAGCAGACCCAGGGCCTGCTGCAGGAGTACCCGAACCTGAAGGGGATCATCTCCCCGACCACGGTCGGCATCAAGGCCGCCGCCCAGTACCTGTCGGGCTCCAAGTACAAGGGCAAGGTCAAGCTGACCGGCCTCGGCACCCCCAACGACATGCGCAAGTACGTCAAGGACGGCACCGTCGAGGGCTTCGAGCTGTGGGACCCGGCGAAGCTCGGCGAGCTGGCCGCCCGTACCTCGGTGGCGCTGGTCTCCGGCCAGATCACCGGCAAGGAGGGCGAGACCTTCACCGCCGGCGACATGGGCGAGTACACCATCGGCAAGGACGGTGTGATCAGCCTCGGCAAGCCGACCGTGTTCAACAAGGAAAACATCGACCAGTTCGACTTCTGAACTACGAAGGGGTGTTGATGAAGCGCGTGTGCTTTCTGCTGAAGGTCAGGGCGGACCGCCTCGACGAGTACCGCGAGCGGCACGCCGCCGTGTGGCCCGAGATGCTTGAGGCGCTCTCGGCGACCGGCTGGCACAACTACTCGCTCTTCCTGCGCGAGGACGGCCTGCTGGTCGGCTACTTGGAGACCGAGGACTTCGAAGCCGCCCTGGCCGGCATGGAGGCCACCGACGTCAACGCCCGCTGGCAGACGGAGATGGCGCCGTTCTTCGAGTCGCTGGACGGCGCCCGCCCCGACGAGGCCATGAAACCCCTCACCGAGGTCTTCCACCTCGCCTAGACCCCCCACGTCGCAGCACCCTCCCCCTCCCCACCTCGCTCGACAATGGAGTCCCCGAGATGAAGAGACGTACCCTGCTCGGTGCCGCACTCGCCGGTGCCGTCGTGTCCCCCGTCCTCGGCGCCGCGACCGCCCGTGCCGCGGACCCCGGCCCGTCCGTCAGCCAGACCGGCAACACCCTGCTCGACAGCCAGGCCCTCTTCTTCGTGTCCTACGACGGCCTGGTCAACAACAACTCGTTCCAGAAGAACGGCCTGTTGACCTACAAGGGTTACCAGTACGCCGTCTGGTACACCGCCGACCGCAACGCCGTCGTCGGCCGCCGCGTCCTCGGCTCCAGCACCTGGTCCACCGTCAAGGTCGGCCACACCCTGCGCTACAACGACTCCCACAACGTCATCTCCATGGGCGTCTCCAAGGTCGACGGCCGCCTCCACCTCAACATGGACTCGCACAGCGACGGCTTCACCTACGTCAAGTCGGTCGCCGGACTGCTGGACAACCCGGCCGGACTCAGCTGGATCGCGAGCCGCTTCGGCGCCCCGCAGTCCACCCTCGACGGGCTCGCGCTCACCTCGCAGTTCACGTATCCGCAGTTCGTCTCGATGCCCGACGGCAAGCTCCAGCTGAGCTACCGCGTCGGTGTCTCGGGCAACGGCCGCAACGCCATCGCCGAGTACAACGGGACCTCCTGGACCAACCTCGGCGAGTGGACCAGCTCCACCGGCACCTACACCAGCGAGCACGGCTCCAGCACCGTCCGCAACATGTACCTGCACGGCATCGACTACGACAAGAACGGCCGGCTGCACTCGTTCTTCACCTGGCGCGAGCAGAACGGCGCCGTGATGTGCAACGGCGGCGGCATCACCAACCACGACACCGGCTACGTCTACTCGGACGACCTGGGCCGCACCTGGCGCAACAACGCGGGCGCGGTCGTCGGCACCACCGGCGGCTCCGACAGGGTCGCCGTCACCGACAGCGGCCTGGTCGTCGACGCGCTGAACCCGGACCACTCCCTGATGAACCAGGAGAGCCAGTTCACCGACTCGGCCGGCCGCCCGCACGCCATCATCAGCTACGTCCCCGGCCGATTCGGCCAGTGCACCACGAACTACGTCACCAACCGCACCGCCAACGGCCGTGCCTTCCACGTCCGCAGGAACGCCTCCGGCACCTGGCAGAAGACCGAGATCCCGGTCGCCCTCGGCTCCAGCCAGCGCACCAAGCTGGCCCTGGACAAGTACAACAACGCGTACGCGATCCTGCCCTTCGGCCGGATATGGGGGGCGTCGGCCGCCTCCGGCTACACCGACTGGAAGGTGCTGTTCGACGCCAGCGGCCTCAACGCCTTCGGGGAGGTCGTGATCGACGAGACGCGGATCGCCCAGGACAACGCGCTGTCCGTGATGTACCAGGTGAAGTCCAGCGGTACGACCCCGTCGGCGCTCCGCGTCGTCGACTTCGCCCTGCCCGCCTGATTCCCGTACGAGCGGCGTGTCCGCGCACCTGACCGGGCCGTTCCCGCGGCGGCCCCGAAGGTAATGTGACCGTAGGCCCGCCGCTCCCGTACCTTCCTGGAGGTCCCTGTCCGATGTCGCAGCCGGTGGGTATCAAGGACGTCGCCGCAGCCGCCGGAGTCTCCGTCGGCACGGTCTCCAACGTCATCAACCGGCCCGACTCGGTGGCCTCCGGTACCCGGGCCCGGGTGCTGGCCGCGATCGACCGCCTCGGCTATGTCCGCAGCGAGTCGGCACGCCAGCTGCGGGCCGGGCGGAGCCGGATCATGGGGCTGCTCGTGCTCGACATGGGCAACCCCTTCTTCGTCGACGTCACGCGCGGTGCGGAGCGGGCCGCGCGCGACGCCGGACTCGGTGTGATGGTCTGCAACAGCGCGCAGAGCGCGGGCGAGGAGGCCGAGTACCTCTCGCTCTTCGCCGAACAGCGGGTGCGCGGTGTGCTGCTCACCCCCGCCGACGCGACGGGACGCAACATCGAGGCGTTCCGCCGCCACGGCATCCCCTTCGTCCTCGTCGACCGGGTCGCCGAGGGCACCACCGAGTGCTCCGTCTCCGTTGACGACGTCGCGGGCGGCGCCCTCGCCGCACGGCATCTGGTGGACGCGGGCCACCGCTCCCTGGCGTACGTCAGCGGACCGGCGGGTCTCAACCAGGTCCGCGACCGCCGTACGGGCGCCCTGAACGCCCTGCGGGAGGCGGGACTCGGCCCCGAGGCGCTGCGCGAACTGCCCACCGAACGCCTCGACGTGGCCGCCGGCCGGGACGCGGGCGCCCGCCTCCTCGGCCTCGCCGAACGCCCCACCGCCGTCTTCTGCGCCAACGACCTGCTCGCCCTCGGCGTCCTCCAGGCCATGTACGCGGCCGGGGTGAGCGTCCCCGACGACCTCGCCATCGTCGGCTACGACGACATCGAGTTCGCCGCCGCGGCGGCCGTCCCCCTCACCTCCGTACGGCAGCCCGCCGTCACCATGGGCGCCCTCGCCGCCGAACTCCTCCTGGAGGAGACCGAGACCGAGGCCGAGACCGCGCCCGTCCCGCACGAGCACCGGCGGGTCGTCCTCCAGCCGGAACTGGTGGTACGGCGCTCCAGCCTCTCCGCGCGCTGAGCCCGGTGGTCGCGCGCTGAGCGGTCGTTCAGTAGACCGCCTCGGGAATTTCTTGATCCACGGGGTCGGCCGGACGGAGAATCTGTGCTGGACTGGACCACGGCCTGGAATCCGTCCGCCCAAGGAGCCCTGTTGTCCGTCAGCTACCGGCAGCCCGGTGTCGTCCTCACCGACCGCCGCTTCACCGTCCCCCTCGACCACGACCGCCCGAAGGGGGAGCGGATCGAGCTCTACGCGCGCGAGGTCGTCGCCGGCGACAAGGCGGACGCCGAACTGCCCTGGCTGGTCTATCTGCAGGGCGGCCCCGGCTTCGGGGCGAACCGTTTCGTCGGCCGTGAGGCCTGGCTGGACCGGGCCCTGGAGGAGTACCGGGTGCTGCTCCTGGACCAGCGCGGCACCGGCGCCTCCACCCCCGCCAACCGCCAGACCCTCCCATTGCGCGGCGGCCCCGTCGAACAGGCCGACTACCTCGCCCACTTCCGCGCCGACTCCATCGTCCGCGACTGCGAGAGCATCCGCCCCGAGGTCACCGGCGGCGCCCCCTGGGCCGTCCTCGGCCAGAGCTTCGGCGGCTTCTGCGCGGTCACCTATCTGTCCACCGCCCCCGGGGGCCTGAGCACCGCCGTCATCACCGGCGGACTGCCGACCCTGGACGGCCACGCGGACGACGTCTACCGCGCCGCGTACCCGCGTATCGAACGCAAGGTCGCCGCCCACTACGCCCGTTACCCGCAGGACGTGGAACGGGCCCGTCGCATCGCCGAGCACCTCCTCGAACACGAGCCCGTCCTGAACGGCGGCCACCGGCTCACCGTCGAGGCCTTCCAGTCCCTCGGCATCCTCCTCGGTCGCGGCGACGGCAGCCACCGCCTGCACTTTCTGCTGGAGGACGCCTTCGTCCGCACCCCGCGGGGCCCCGCGCTGTCCGACGCCTTCCAGGAGGACGTGCGGAGCCTGCTGTCGTTCGCCGGGCATCCGCTGTACGCGCTGCTCCACGAGGCCTGCTACGACCAGGGCGAGCGCCCCACCGCCTGGTCCGCCGAGCGGGTGCGCGCCGAGTTCCCGCAGTTCGACGCCGCCAAGACGCTCACCGGGGACGGGCCGATCCTCTTCACCGGCGAGTCCGTCCACCCCTGGACCTTCGACACCGACCCGGCCCTGAGCCCGCTGCGCGACACCGCCGAGGAACTGGCCGCCCGCACCGACTGGGCGCCCCTGTACGCCCCGGCCCGCCTCGCCGTCAACGAGGTCCCGGTCGCCGCCGCGATCTACCACGACGACATGTACGTCGACACGGCCCACTCCCTGCGGACCGCCCGCGCGATCCGGGGCCTGCGCACCTGGGTCACGGACGAGTTCGAACACGACGGGGTACGGGCCGGGGGGCCGAGGGTGCTGGACCGGCTGCTCGCACTGACGCGCGACGAGGAGTGAACGCGGGCCGGTTGTCGGTGCGCGGGGCTACTGTGCCGATATGACCGACCCGCGGAAGGACCAGCCGGATCAGCTGAAGCCCCTGCCCGACGACTGGACACGCGCCCTCGCCGTCGTGGCCCACCCGGACGACCTCGAATACGGCTGCTCGGCGGCGGTCGCCGCCTGGACCGACGCCGGCCGTGAGGTCGCGTACGTCCTGGCCACCCGCGGCGAGGCCGGCATCGACACCCTGGAGCCCGCGCGCTGCGGCCCGCTGCGCGAGCGGGAGCAGCGGGCGAGCGCGGCCGTCGTGGGGGTGTCGGTGGTCGAGTTCCTCGACCACGCGGACGGCGTCATCGAGTACGGGACCGCCCTGCGCCGGGACATCGCGGCGGCCATCCGCCGGCACCGCCCCGAGCTGGTCGTCACCCTCAACCACCGCGACACCTGGGGCGGGGTCGCCTGGAACACCCCCGACCATGTGGCGGTGGGCCGAGCCACCCTGGACGCCGCCGGGGACGCCGGGAACCGCTGGATCTTCCCCGAACTCGTCGAACAGGGCCTGGAACCCTGGGACGGCGTCCGCTGGGTCGCCGTCGCCGGTTCGTCCAGCCCCACCCACGCCGTCGACGCGACGCCCGGCCTGGACCGCGCGGTCGCCTCCCTCCTGGAACACCGCACCTATCTGGAGGTGCTCACCGAGGAGGACCCCGAGACGTACGCCCGCGACTTCCTCACCGGCTTCGCCCGGACCACGGGGGAGCGGTTCGGCGGCAGACCGGCCGTCGCCTTCGAGGTGTTCCCCCGGTGACGGGCGCCGAGGGCCCCGGGCACGGGGTGCGGCTGGAACCCTGGTCCGAGGACGACTTCTGCCTCCTGCGGCGCATCAACAGCCCCCGGATGACCGAGCACTTGGGCGGCCCGGAGACCGAGGAGGAGCTGACCGCACGGCACCACCGCTATCTCGACGTGGCCGCCGGACAGATGTACCGGGTGACGCTGGCCGACACCGGCGAGACCGTCGGCTCGATCGGCTACTGGGAACACGAGTGGCGGGGCGAGACCGTCTGGGAGACCGGATGGGGGATCCTCCCCGAGTTCCAGGGCCGGGGCCTCGCCGTACGGGCCGCACGTGCGGTCGTCGAGGTGGCGCGGGAGTCGCGGACGCACCGCTATGCGCACGCGCTGCCGAGGGTGGCGAACACCGCGTCGAACGCGGTGTGCCGCAAGGCCGGGTTCACCCTGCTCGGCGAGGTCTCCGTGGAGTATCCGAAGGGGCACTGGAGCATGTCGAACGACTGGCGGCTGGCGTTGGCACGGGACTGACCGCCGGGGCCAGGGGCGCTCGTTAGGGTGGACCATGTGGAACAAACCTCAGGTGAGCCCCTTACCCTGCGTGACCTGCGTGACCTGCGCGCCGACTGCGGCGACTGCTTCGGTCTGTGCTGTGTCGCCCTGCCCTTCGCCCGCTCGGCGGACTTCGCCGTGGACAAGCCGGCGGGCAAGGCGTGCGGCAACCTCCGGGACGACTTCGGGTGCGGCATCCACACCCGGCTCAGGGACGCGGGCTTCAACGGCTGTACGGTCTACGACTGCTTCGGCGCCGGACAGCAGGTCTCCCAGGTCACCTTCGGCGGCGAGAACTGGCGCACCGGCGGCCCCGAGCACGCCCGGCGGATGTTCGACGTGTTCCCCGTGGTCCGCCAACTCCACGAACTCCTCTGGTACCTGACCGAGTCGCTGACCCTCCCCGCCGCCCGCCCGGTACACGCCGATCTGCGCCGGACACGCGACGAGACCAAGGAGCTGACCATGAAGTCCGCCCGGGAACTGGGGGAGTTGGACGTCGCCGCGTACCGGGGACGCGTCAACGAGCTGTTGCTGAAGGTCAGCGACCTGATGCGAGCGGGCGCGGGCCGCGGACGGAACCACCGGGGCGCCGACCTGATGGGCGCCCGTCTCAAGGGCGCCGACCTCCGCAGGGCGAGCCTCCGCGGCGCCTACCTCATAGCCGCCGACCTGACCGGCGCCGATCTGCGCGGCGCGGACCTGATAGGCGCCGACCTCCGCGACACCGACCTCACCGACGCGGACCTGACCGGCGCCTTCTTCCTGACCCAGCCCCAGCTCGACGCCGCACGCGGCAGCGCCGGCACCCGCCTGCCGGCCTCAGTCACCCGCCCCGGCCACTGGACCACGTGACGGCACCCCGGCCGCCCGCCGCTCCACGTGCAGCCGCAGCCCGTCCGGCATCAGGGTGAGCCGTTCCGCGACCCGCAGCCGGTACGCCGGATCCGGCCTCAGCTCGTACCGGCGCAGCAGCAGCCCCAGCACCAACGTGGCCTCGTGGAGCGCGAACTGACGGCCGATACAGGCCCGCGCCCCCGTGCCGAACGGCTTGAACGTGTGCGGGGCCCGCGCGCGTACGGCCGCCGCGTCGAAGCGGTCCGGGTCGAACCGCTCCGCGTCCGCGCCCCACACCTCCGGGTCCCGGTGCAGCATCGCCGTCAGCACCAGCGCCCAGGCACCCCGCCGCATCGGATGCACCCCGCCCAGCACGGTGTCCTCCCGGGCCTCCCGGGAGAAGGCCGGCGCGGTCGGCCACAGCCGCAGCGCCTCGTCCAGCACCCGGCGCACGTACCGCAGCCTGGCCACCTGCTCGTAGTCCGGCCGCACGGCACCGCCCCACACCCGGTCCACCTCGGAGCGGGCACGGGCGGCCAGGTCCGGGTAGCGGGCGAGGTAGTGCAGGGCGAAGGAGAGGGCGCCCGAGGTGGTCTCGTGCCCGGCGACCAGGAAGGTGATGACCTGCCGCCGCACGTTCTCGGCGGACAGCCGCTCCCCGCTCTCCGGGTGCGCGGTCTCCAGCATCCGGTCGAGCAGATCACCGTCACCACCCCCGGCGCCACGGCCACCGCCCCCGGAGGCCTGCCGCGCCCGCACCACCGCGTCGACCGTCTCGTTCAGGAACGCCATGTCCGCCCGGTCGCGCCGGGCGGCACCGCGCAGCAGCAGCGGCAGCAGCGGGTCGGGGACGATGTTGCGGCGCTGCGCGTACGTCAGGGTGCCGACCATCGCGGCGACGAACGGGTGCGGCCGGGTGCGCTCGAAGGAGCCGAAGTCATGGCCGAAGCCGGTACGGGCGATCGTCTCCAGCGTCAGCTTGGTCATGTCGCCGGGCACGTCCACTGCGCTGCCCGCCGCGCCCGCCCGGTCCCAGTGCTCCATCAGCCGCTCGGCGACGTCGAGCATCATCGGGTGGTAGCCGGCCATGGCGTCCCGGCTGAAGCCGGGGGCCAGGACGTCGTGCGCGAGCTGCCAGTTGGGCTCGTGGTTGTACGCCGTGAACAGCCCGTCCCCGGCCACCGGGCGCAGATTGGCGACCCCGACGCCCACATGCTTGGCGAACCGCGCCTCGTCCGCCAGCTCGGCCGCGAGCCCGGCACCCCCGATGAACACGACCTCCTTGCCGAACGCCTTCCGCCGGAAGATCGGCCCGAGGCGCCGCCCCAGACGCACCGACTCCTGGACGGGCGTGCGCACATTGGTGCCGAGCGCGTCGCCGACGACGGGTATCCGGTACGGCGGATGCGGGATGCGGTGCAGCTCGGGCCAGCCCAGCTCCGCGCTGCGGAATCCCTTGACAGCCGTGGCCCCTGTCGTCGCCGTCATGACCACATCTCCCTCGTGCGCACGCCGTGCCGCGGTCGTCGCGGCTGTTGTACTCGGGTTCAATAGCGGTGTCAGTCTCGTCCCGTTGTTGAACCCACGTCAAGTAAGGTGACGGTATGGCAGCCAGGCAGGGAGAGCGCCCGCGTCGTCGGCTCAGCACCGGGGAACGCCGCGAACAGCTCCTCGCGGTGGGCGCCCGGCTCTTCTCCGAGAGCCCCTACGACGATGTGTGGATCGAGCAGGTGGCCGAGATCGCCGGTGTCTCCCGGGGGCTGCTCTACCACTACTTCCCGAACAAGCGGGTCTTCTTCGCCGCCGTCGTCGAGCGCGAGAGCGAGCGGATGCTGCGGATCATGACCCCCGCGCCGGGCCGGTCGGCGCGCGAGCGGCTGGCCAACGGCCTCGACGCCTTCCTCGCGTACGTCGAGGAACACGCCCACGGCTTCCGGGCGTTCCATCGCGCCGACGCCACCGGCGACCAGGCCGTGCGCAAGGTCTACCAGCGCGCGCTGGCCGCGCAGGAGGCGCGGATCCTGGCGGCCCTGGCCTCGGACGCGGAGTTCGCGGCGGCGCTGGAGGCGCGGCCCGAGACGCGGCTCGCGGTGCGTGGCTGGCTGTCGTTCACGACGGCCGTCTGCCTGGAGTGGCTGCGGGGTGCGGAGTTCTCCCGGGAACAGGTGCGGGAGCTGTGCGCGCGGGCGCTGTTCGGAGTGCTCGCGCCCTGAGCCGATGCCCTGGTCGGTACCCCGTTCGGTACCCCGTTCGGTACCCCGGGCGGTTCGCTGCGGCGAACGGGAAGTCCACAGACTGGACGCCGGTGGTTGGCGTACGCCCCGATCTTCGATAGGTTAGGCAAGGCTTACCTAATGGAGGTTTGGGATGGGTGACCGTCACACCTGGACGGCCGCGCCCGCCGCGGCGGAGCGTGCCCGCTCCGTGCTCGCGGCGGCGTGGTCCTGCGCGGTGACCGCCGAGGGCGGGCGCGAGGAGTTCGTCGGCGCGCACAGCGTCACGGAGGACGGCCGGGTGATCCTGTGCGTCCCCGAGGACAGTACGCTCGTCGCCGCCGCGATCTGCGCGCCCCGCGGCGAGCCCTCCGCGGTACTGGAGTTCGCCGACGTGGCGCCGGTCCCCGTGCGCAACCGTATCCGGGCCCGGCTGTGGATCGCCGGCTGGTTCGCGCCCAAGGACGGCGACCTGGAGTTCAAGGCCACCCGCATCGTGCTGCGCGAGCCGTCCGGCGCGGTCGTGGTCGACCTCGACGAGTTCGCCGCCGCCGCACCGGACCCCCTGGCCACGGCCGAGTCCCGGCTGCTGACCCATCTCGCCGACGCGCACCCCGACGCCGTCGAGCGCCTCACCCGGCTCGTCCCGCACGACAGCCTGCACGGCGCCGTCCGCGTCCAGCCGCTCGCCGTCGACCGGCACGGCCTGACCCTGCGCATCGAGCGGGCCCGCGGCAACGGCGACGTACGGCTGACGTTCCACAAGCCCGCCGACGACATGGCGCAGCTCACCGAGCGGATGCACATCCTGCTCTCCCAGGCGAGCGCCGCGTCCTGCCCGCGGACCCTACAGCGGCAGCGCACAGACGGCGACGGGTGACGCGAACGGCGCGCCCGCGCGCCGCAGTTCACCGCTTTCGGCCTCGACCCGGAAGACACTGACCGCGCTCGACCGCTGCAGCGCCGCGAACAGCAGACCGCCGTCCGGCGACAGGGCGATCTGCCGCGGGAAGTCCCCGCCGACCGGCACCGTGTCGAGCAGCTTCAGCCGGGCGCCGTCCGCCTCGACGGCGTAACGCGTCAGGCTGTCGTGCCCCCGGTTGGCGAGATACGCGTACGAGCCGTCCGGCGTCACGACCAGCTGCGCCGGGTAGTTACTGCCCGCCCCCGTGCCCGTGGACCGCGGGTCGCCCGGGGTGAGCCGCCCGCTGCCGGGGTCGTAGGCACAGACGACCACCGTGTTGTCGACCTCGTTGGCGAGATAGGCGTACCGCCCGCCCGGATGGAAGGTGAGGTGCCGCGGCCCCGCACCGGACCGGGTGCGCGCCCGCGAGACCTCCGACAGCGTGCCCCTGGACTCGTCCAGGCGGTAGGAGTACACCGTGTCGGTGCCCAGATCGACGGCGAGGACATGACCGCCGTCGGGGCTCGTGACGACCTGGTGCGCGTGCGGCCCGTCCTGACCCGGGCCCGGCGCCGGACTGTCGTGCACGACCAGATCCGTGCGCTCGCCCAGCGCCCCCGAGTCCTCGATCGGGTGCACGGCGACACTGCCCGAGCCGTAGTTCGCGCTCAGCAGCCACCGCCCGCCCGGATGCACCGACAGCTGACAGGGCGCCTCGCCACCGCTGCTCCGGGTGCCGAGCACCTCGCGGTCGGACAGCCGGACGGCGGTCACCCCGCCGTCCGTGCGCTCGTTCACGGCGTACAGCGTCCGCCCGTCCGGGTGCACGGCGAGATACGACGGATCGGCGACCCCGGTGATCGTGCCCTTCCCCGCGACACGGCCGCTCCTCGCGTCGTACGTCGCCACACCGATGCCGGTGCCGCCGCCCTCGGCCGAGGTGTACGTGCCGATGTAGAGCGGCTGGGGGCCGGTGCGGGTCGGGGAGGGGGAGGCGGTCGTCGCCCCGGCCTCGGCCTCCGCCCCCACCGAAGGGGCCGTCGGGGCGTTCCGCGCGGGGGAGGAGGCGGCGGGCCCGACCGTCCCGTCGGAGCCCGCGCAACCGGCCAGACCGGCCGGTACGGCCGCTCCCGCCAGCAGGCCCAGGACATGGCGCCTGCTCCAGCCGCCTCGGTCCGCCGCCGCCTCACTCGTCATTCATGCACCTCGGGTATCGCTCGTCTCGGCCGCCACCACCTTGACGGGTACGAGCACCTCGGCGCAAAGGCGGCGCGAGCCCGACGGCGGCGGGACCCCGCCGAACCCGCGGGCAGGACGTCACTCGGCACGTCCGACCAGGCCGGACCGGTTCCGCCGGCGGGGGCGTGCGACGCGCACGCGGTCGCGGAGGCGGGTGAGCCGGGGGGAGCGCTCGCGCTGTTCCCGGGTGCAGCGGTCGAGCTCCTCCAGGAGCCGCTGGGAGCGGTGCTCGGTGTCCAGCTCGTCGAGCATGCGGTTGACCTCCGTCAGCACGGCACCGTGCAGCTGCCACTGGCTGGGGTCGGCCTGGATGTCCTCCAGGAGCAGCCGGGCCAGCTTGTCGCGGGTCGCGACGGCCGTCGACAGCTCGGCGGTGAGCCGGGCCTCCGCGGACTCCGCGCTGCGGCTGACATCGGTGGTGACCAGCACGGCGAAGCTGACGACGGCGTCACCGATCTCGGCGAGCAACTGCTCGACGGCCGCCCCCACCCGCGCCGAGAACAGCGGACTCGGCTCCCGTACCCTGGCGAGATCGGTGAGGGTACGGGCCAGCACCCGCAGGACCACCGTGCAGATATCCAGCGTGTCCAGCCCGGTGCGCAGCACGACCCGGTGCAGCAGCCCCTCCCGTACCCGCGGATTGAGCTTCAGGCTGTCCTCGGCCTGCTGGAGGGCGGCGTCCACCTCGACGATGTCGAAGTCGAGCTTGCGGGCCTCGTGCAGCCGGGCCGCCGCGGCCTCCGCCGGAGTGCGGCCCGCGGCCTCCTCGCCGACACGGATCATCAGCCGCCGCATCCGCCGGGCCAGGTCCTCGATGGACTCACCGGCCGCCTCGACCCACACCGGGGGAGCGAGCAGCAGATTGAAGGCGAGCCCGACGACCGCGCCGATCAGCGTCTCCAGGACCCGGTCCCACGCCGTGTCGCCGACCCTGGTCACCCCGAGCACCAGCATCGCGCTGATCGCCACCTCGGGCACGAACTCGCTCACCCGCACCAGATGCCCCACCGCGAGCGAGGCCAGGATGATCATCGCGAGGCTCCACCAGGTGAGGCCCACCAGGACGCTGAAGCCGATGGCGATGACGACACCGGCGACCACCGCGTTCACCCGGCGGATACCCGTGGTGATCGTGGAGTAGAGGGTCACCTGTACGACGAGGAGCGCGGTCAGCGGTGCCGTCAGGGGTGCCGCCTCCAAGCTGAGCCGCAACGCCACCACATAGGCCACGGTGGCCGCGGCGGCCGATCGCACCGACTGCACGATCACCGGATCCTGCCGCCACTTCCGGACCCGTGCGTCGATCAGGGCACCCACACCACGTACGTCTCGCATCCTTGCGCTGTTCCCGTTCCACCGCCCCACCGAACTCCTGAGCGAGGACAGTAGTCACCTGGGTGATTCCGCCGGAGGCGGAGGCAGCCCCCTCGCCGACCCGGGCCCGTCCCACGCGGGGCATCGGCACGGTCTACCCCGACCGCGAGTACGACATCGCGCCCGCCCGCGACCACGACATCCTGATCCCTCTCCACGGGGCCGTCGCTGATCGGGTCGGCGGTCAGCTCCCCGACGCGGTGCGCCCCGTCGGCCGCGTCCCAGCGCACCGACACCGGATAGCGCGAGCGGTGCCGCAGCCGCAGGGCCTGCGCGATGCGCTCGACCCGTGTCGCCTCCTGAGGCCGGAACAGCTCCAGCACGTCCCGGCCGCGCAAGCTCCCCGGAGCCGTACCCCACTCGGTGGCCATCGCGGGGTTCGCCAGCACGACGGAGCCGTACACATCGCAGACGGCCACCGGCATCGGAAGACGGTCGAAGAGGGCCATGGCCCGATTCCGCCACACGACGGCGTCTCCCTGCCGCAGATCCATCCCGGCCCCGCCTCCGCCTCTCGCCGCTCCACGCAACCCCGTGCCGGGGCTTCCTCCTGCACAATCATGTAGTCCGGTGGCACGAGTCGGCGGCCGGCGGCGACAACCCTGGAACGCAGTACCCCGTACTCCCGTACCGCGAAAGGCAGTTGTCGCGCCATGCCCCCCACCGCGCCGCACCGCGAGCTCGCCGAGTCCGTCGCCGCCGTCCCCGTCGTCGACATCTCCGCCACCGGTCCCGGCGGCACCCCCGTCCAGCAGGTCATGGGGCTGATGCGGGAGCACGGGTCCGTGCTGGTGCGACGGCTGCACGGGCGTCGGCTCCGGCTACCTGAACACGGTCAAGCCCGGCGACACCGTCCTCGCCCGGATCCAGCCGTGCCGCGAGGCATTCCGGATCGGGCACGACGACCCGGCGCCGGTCATCATGGTCTCCGCCGGTACGGGCCTCGCCCCGTTCCGCGGCGCCATCGCGGACCGGGTCGCACGGGCCGCCGCGGGCGCCGAACTCGCCCCCGCCGTCTGCTACTTCGGCTGCGACGCCCCCCGACGCGGACCTTCTGCACGCCGACGAACTCCGCGCCGCCGAGACCGCCGGGGCCGTCTCCCTGCGCCCCGCCTTCAGCGCTGCCCCGGTCGACGGCGCCGCCTTCGTCCAGCACCGGATCGCCGCCGAGATCGGTGCCCTGCTGGACGCCGGCGCCCGCGTCCACGTCTGCGGCGACGGCTCCCGCATGGCACCCGGCGTCCGCGAGGCCTTCCGTACGATCCACGCCGGGCGGCACCCCGGCGCGGACGCCGCCCGGTGGCTGGACGACCTGATCGCCGCGGGCCGCCATGTGGAGGACGTCTACGCCGCGGGATGACCGATGGCCTGATCGTTCCCCCGGGGCTGATCAGGGCTGTGGTGGTGCGGGCCCACCTGGCAGAGTGGGCCCGCACCGCCGTGTACGACGAGACGAGGGGGACCGGAGTGGACGACGAGGAACGGGCCCGGCGTGTCCTGGCGGCGGCGGGGCTGCCGCCCGAGAGCCTCGCCGAGCGGCTGCCGCTCACCGGCGGCACCTACAACACCGTCGAGGAACTGCGCCTCACCGACGGCACCCGGCTGATCCTCAAGATCCCTCCGCCGCCCACCACCCCCGGCATGACCCACGAGAGCGAACTCCTCGGCGGCGAGGCCGAGTTCTGCCGGGGCGCCGGGACCGTCGGCGTCCCCGCGCCTCGGGTGGCCGGAGTCGCCCTCGACGAGGGAGCGCCGACCGGCCGGCACATCCTGCTCAGCCACTGCCCCGGTGGTGGATGGGAGGGCCTGGAGCCCGCCCAGGAGGCCTCGCTGCGGCGGGAGTTGGGCGGTCTGGTGGCCCGGCTCCACCGGGTGACCGGCCCCGGCTTCGGCTACCCGTCCGGTGTGTTCGGGCCGCTCACCGCCGACTGGCGTACGGCCTTCACCGCCCTCTACGACGGAGTGCTCGACGACGCCCGCCGCTTCCGGGCCCGGCTGCCCCTCCCCGTGGACGAGGTGGCCCGCACGGCGAAGCTCGCGCACGACGCCCTCGACGAGGTGACCGTGCCCCGGCTGGTCCACTTCGACCTGTGGCAGGGCAACATCCTCGTGGAGCGCGGGGAGCCGGCGCGGGTCGGCGGCCTGATCGACGGCGAGCGCATGTTCTGGGGCGACCCGGTCGCCGACTTCGTCTCCCTCGCCCTGCTCGGGGACATCCGGCAGGACACCGCGTTTCTGACGGGCTATCAAGAAGCGGGCGGAGAGATCGAGTTCACACCCTCGGTCCGCCGCCGCTACGCCCTCTACCGCAGCTACCTCTACCTGATCATGCTGATCGAGGTGGTGCCCCGGGCGATGGACGAGGGCCAGATCGCGTGGCGGCGGGACGAGGTGGCACCACTGCTGACGGAAGCCCTGGACGAGCTGCGCGACCTCTCCTGACGGCCGGGACGGGACCGGTCCGCGGAACACCTGGTTTGAGCCGGGCGGACCGAGGTACCCGCACGCCGGTGCACGACAGGAAGGAGCACGCCGTGACCGATCACCGGCTCGAGGGTCCCGGCGAGCACGCGGACCCCGTACCGAGGGACCTCCCCGACCAGCAGGCGCACGAGGGCGAGGACCCTTGGGAGGTGACCCCGCGGCACGCCACCGGCGACGACCGGGACGAGAACGGCGGGGACCCGCCCGACGAGGCCACCGACACACCCGACACGGACGTGCCCGACACGGACGAGGCGGGCACCGGCAGGCAGGGCGCCCCGAGGTCGGGCGCCGTCAACCCCGAGCAGCCCGTCCCCGACGAGCCCTCCGGCTGACCCGCCCCCGCGTTCCGGCGCGCCCGCACCACCTGAATACTCGGCGCCTCCCCGGTGGGACCCGGGGAGGCGCCGTCACGAGATGATCGGTCCATGACCGAGATCATCCTGATGTCCGACCCGAGGGTGGCGGCGGTACCCGTCCACGACACCGACGAGCCCCTCGTCGACGTACGCGACGCACGCCCGGCCGGTGCCCTGCTGGTCGACGGGCGCAAGGCCGACGCCACGGGCGCCTACGCCCATCTCCGCGCGGGCGTGCTGGACCGGCTGGTCAAGGCCCAGTCACTGCTGCCGGACGGGCTGCGACTGCTGTTCGTCGAGGGCTACCGGCCGCCGTCACTGCAGCGCCGGTACTTCGAGGAGTACGCGGCCGAGCAGCGCGCCCCGCACCCCGACTGGTCCGCCGACCGGATCCGCGCGGCGGCCAGCCGCCATGTCTCCCCGCCCGAGATAGCCCCGCACTCCGCGGGCGCGGCCGTGGACCTGACCGCGGTGGA
Source organism: Streptomyces phaeolivaceus (assembly GCF_009184865.1). NCBI lineage: Bacteria > Bacillati > Actinomycetota > Actinomycetes > Kitasatosporales > Streptomycetaceae > Streptomyces > Streptomyces phaeolivaceus. The sequence goes on from NZ_CP045096.1 coordinate 9,470,268, forward strand.
CTCCGAGGGTCGTGAACTCGACTTCGGTACGCGGGTCAACGCCAGCCCCGAGGAGAGCGCCGGCGCCTGCTACACGGGCGCGGACGGCATCTCCGCCGAGGCCCGCGCCCACCGGGAGACGCTCGGTGCCGCCCTCACCGCGGCCGGCCTGGTCAACTACCCCACCGAGTGGTGGCACTGGTCGTACGGAGACCGCTACTGGGCCCTGACGACGGGCGCGCCGGCGGCGCTGTACGGCCCGCGCGAACTCGGCGCCTGAGTGCCGGAGCGACCGGACGGACGGGAGAGAAGGAAGAGAGAAGCCCCGACCGGGACGGGGGAATCACGGTCGGGGCGGTCTGTGTGTGGGTGCGGATGGCGGTCGCCTCTCGGCGGAACGCTCCACAGGGCTTCAGCCGAACGATCGTCCCTGTGGGCAAAAGGTGAGGCCCGGGGACACTGTCCCATCCACACCCACGGCTGGTTCAACGGGAAAATATCAGTGGGTGTTCCTTCCGTATCCGGACATTGCCGGTGATCTGCGTCACGTCCCGCAAGGCGGTCCACAGCGGTCGTCATCCGGTCCCATCGGTCCTCATCGGGTCATTCCTCCAGCCGGGCGCTCAACGCCCGTTCCGGGACCTCCCGATCGCGGGCCCACTCCAGGACCTCGTCCACCCGCCACGTGGTCACGACGCGCTCCGCAGGCACCCCGCACTCCTCCGCCCGAGCACACCCGTGCGCCTGCCAGGTCAACTGCCCCGGCGCGTGCGCGTCCGTGTCGATCGAGAACAGCGCCCCCGCCGCCACGGCCGCCCGCACCAGCCGCCGGGGCGGATCCAGCCGCTCCGGCCGGGAGTTGATCTCCACGGCCGTGCCCGTCTCCGCGCAGGCCGCGAACACCGCCTCCGCGTCGAACTCCGACTCGGGCCGCCCCCGCCCGGTCACCAGCCGCCCCGTGCAGTGCCCCAGCACATCGGAGTGCGGGTCGCGCACCGCGGCGACCATCCGCCGTGTCATCGCCCGCGCGTCCATCCGCAGCTTGGAGTGCACGGACACCACCACCACGTCGAGCCGGTCCAGCAGCTCGGGCTCCTGGTCCAGCGAGCCGTCGTCGAGGATGTCGCACTCGATGCCCGTGAGCAGCCGGAACGGCGCCCAGGTCTCGTTGAGCGCGGCCACCACGTCGAGCTGCTCCCGCAGCCGCTCCGGGGACAGGCCCCGGGCGACGGTCAGCCGGGGGGAGTGATCGGTGAGCACCGTCCACTCGTGGCCCAGGCGCGCGGCGGTCCGGCCCATCTCCTCGATCGGGCTGCCGCCGTCCGACCAGTCCGAGTGGACATGGCAGTCGCCCCGGATCAGCCCCCTCAGCCGCGCGCCCGCGTCCCCGTCCGTGAGCGGGGCGGCCTCGGCCGCCCCCTCCAGCCGCCGCAGATAGTCGGGCACCTCTCCGCCCAGCGCCTCACGCGCCACCCGCGCGGTCTTCGGCCCCACGCCCTTCAGGGACTCCAGGGAGCCCGCTGCGGCCCGCTCGGCCACCTCGTCCGCCGGCAGCGCGCCGAGCACGGCCGAGGCCGTACGGAACGCCCGTACGCGATAGGTGGGGGCGCCGTCCCGCTCCAGCAGGAAGGCGATCCGGTCCAGGGCCTCGACGGGATCCATGACACCTCCGGCATCCGGCCTTCGGCTTCCAGCGTCGCCCAGGCCCCGGACACCCGCACGGCGGTCGGACACCCGCACGGCGGCCGTACGGGCGCCGGTGACCGGCCTCAGGCCGCCTCAGGCCACCCCAGGCCGCCCCCGGCCGGTCACCGACGCCGGAACCGCTCTACGCTCTAGACATGACCGAAAGCGCGAGCCCCTACATTTCCCACCCCCGGGTCCTGGTGCTCGGGGTACAGCCCGGTACACCGCCGTTCCGGATCGTGGAGATCGACGGCCAGGTGGTCGGCGAGGCGAAGACGTTGACGGATGTGCTGCGGGCCGCGGCGGCGTACGGGGTCGTCGTCCACGACCTCGACGACCCCGACCAGGTCCGCTGGGTGGGCGGCGACAAATTCACTTGGAAGCTGCACTAGCCCCCTTGCGGCGGCTCACCCGCAGGCGCTGGAGCCACGCGCCGCGCGACCCCTTCGCCTTGGCCGACGCCTTCGACGGGGCGGCGGCCTTGGGCTGAGCCGGTGTCTTCCGCTGGGCGGGAGTCTTCCGGCCAGGTGCCTTGCGAGCGACTGCCTTGCGGCCCGCGGGTGCGGCCTTCGGCTCGTGCGGGGCCCGTGCGTGGACCGTCCGGCCGAGGCGCCGGCCGAGCAGCAGATAGCCCAGCAGTGCCCCCGACGTGTTGAGGATGACGTCGTCGATGTCGAACGCGCGGCCGGTGACGAGCGCGCCCTGCACCAGCTCCACCAGCAGCATCATCAGCGCGGTCAGCGCGGGTACCCGCAGCAGACCGCGTGTGCCGGGCGCCAGCACCGGCAGCAGGATGCCGAACGGGACGCCCAGCAGGATGTTGCCACCGACCTGCTTCAGCGCGTCACGCGGGTCCGGGTGGTGCCAGTACAGCTCCAGCGAACTGCCGGGGCTGAGGTTGCTGTGGGTGAGCGCCTCCGACGCCGGGGACGGCTGGAGGGTGAGCCCGGCCAGCACCACGCCGAACGCCACCATGGCCACGAAGGCCAGTGCCATCGCCAGCAGCCGCAGCGGCCACGCGAGAGAGTAACGATCGCGCGCGACCGCGGTGGAACCGCGGCCGGTGCTTGCGGGACGGGAACGTGCCGTGGTGCGGGAACCGGACGTGGTGCGGGCCATGCAACCCTCCAGTTGCGACTTCCCTCGATGTCAACTTCTTCCGGACCGGAACCGCCTTCCCCTCAGGACGAGAAAGTCACCTTCACCTCCTTGAAGCCGAGGGACTTCAGCAGCCCTTCGAGCATGTCGGTGGTGTTGGCCTCGGCGCGGTCCGTGAGCTTGCTGTCCTTCGCGGCGTCGCCGATGTGCTTGACGGCGAGACGCTGCACGGCCTGCTCGCCGCCCGGGTTGTCGGAGAACAGGTCGCCGAGCCGGTCGAGCAGCCCGCGCTGCTTGGAGACGGCGTAGGAGTGCTCCGTGTCGAGGGCGGGCTTGCCGAGCTGGGCGCGCGGCAGATCGATCGTGGCCGATGTGCGGTCCTCGTTGACCTTCACATCGTTCTCGCCGACCTTGCCGAGGTCGACATAGGCGTCGACGGTGCCCGCGCCGACGTACAGCGTGCGGGTGCCGCGGATCGCGTCCGGCAGGTACTTGGCGTCCTTCTCCAGGTCGACGACCACCTGGAAGTTGCCCGAGGCGGCGTCGTAACGGCTCATGTCCTGGATGGACTTCAGCAGTGTCGGCCCCGAGCGGTCGTGCTCCTCGGTGCCGAACACGTCGTCCAGCCCCCCGAAGACCAGCATCCGCAAGGCGGCCAGCAGCACCACGATGAGGATGACCACGGCGGTGAGCAGCTTGGCCCAGCCGGGCACACGCGTGCGCTTGATGGACGTCGTCATGTCGACGGCCCTCCTTCCTCCTTCAACGAATGCCCTCAAAGACCCTGGGGGAACGCGGAGTTGGTGATTGTCCGCAGTTAGCCGTATTTCGGGGGTGCGGCCCGTCCGGGTGGCCGTACCGAAGGGGCGTACGCCGGGCGGCCAGTAGCATGAGCCGCGCCACCCGTAATGATCATGTTCATACGAGGAGCCGACCGTGCGTGACATCGCCGTCTTCACCGGCAGCGCCCATCCCGAACTGGCGGAGGAGGTCTGCGCCCACCTCGGGGTGCCGCTGAGCCCGTCCCGGGTGAGCCGCTTCGCGAACGACTGTCTGGAGGTGCAGCTCCAGGCCAACTGCCGTGAGAAGGACGTCTTCCTGGTCCAGCCGCTGGTCGCGCCGGTGCAGGAGCATCTCGTCGAGCTGCTGCTGATGTGCGACGCGGCGCGCGGCGCCTCGGCGGGCCGGATCACCGTGGTCATGCCGCACTACTCGTACGCCCGCTCCGACAAGAAGGACGCGCCGCGGATCTCCATCGGCGGCCGGCTGGTCGCCGATCTGATGGTGGCGGCGGGCGCGGGCCGTGTCCTCGCCATGACCCTGCACTCACCCCAGGTACACGGCTTCTTCTCGGTGCCGGTCGATCATCTGCACGCGCTGCGCGAGCTGGCCGCGCACTTCCGGCGCTACGACCTCTCCCGTACGACGGTGGTCTCACCCGACCTGGGCAACGCCAAGGAGGCGGCGGCGTTCGCGCGGATGATCGGGGCGCAGGTCGCGGCGGGCGCCAAACAGCGGTTCGCGGACGACCGGGTGAGCATCAACTCGGTGATCGGCGAGGTCGCCGGACGGGATGTGATCGTCCTGGACGACGAGATCGCCAAGGGCAGTACGGTTCTGGAACTCCTCGATCGGCTGCGGGAGTTGGGGCCGCGTTCGATCCGGGTGGCGTGCACCCACGGGCTGTTCGCGGCCGGGGCCCTGAAGCGGCTGAGCGCGCAGCCCGACATCCTGGAGATCGTCTGCACCAACACGGTGCCCGTCCCGCTGGAGGAACGGACGGAGAAGCTGAGGATCCTGTCCATCGCCCCCGCGCTCGCGGAGGCCGTGCGCCGTATCCACAACGGCGAGTCCGTCAGCGCCCTGTTCGACGCGCCGTCGCGCGAGTAGCGGGCCGAGGAACGCGGGTCGTCGTCCGGGTCCGGGTCATAACGTGCCGGACGCGGCCTCGGGCCGCTCCAGCGCCGTGTCCGGCTGCGCCAGGGCCGCTTCCAGCGACGGGGCGGGTGGCAGCAGCCGGGCCAGGCCGGTGACCTTGAGGACGCGCAGGGTGAGCGGATGGGTGCAGACCAGACGCAGTTCGCCGTCGCGGTCGAGCACCCGCTGCCGGGCCCGGTACAGCAGCCGCAGGCCCGAGCAGTCGAAGAACTCGACATGCCGCAGGTCGATCACGATCCGGGCACCGTGACGGCCGGTCTCCGCGTCGAGGTGCGGAATGATCTCCACGGCCGCCGCGATGTCGATCTCGCCGTGCAGTTCGAGCACGGTACGGCCGCGGTCCGCGCGGACGCGCAGGTACCCGGTCGCGGGCGGAGTGGGGTCGCTCGACACGACGGCATCGCCTCCAACCGGACTCTGTGAGGGCAAGGCGTAGGGCAAAAGCCTTCCCCGCCCTGCAAGTTACCCTCGTCAGGATGAATTTCAGCATGTTCGATTGACATATGTCTTCGATTTCTCCGCCAATCCGTGCGGAGTTTTGCGCGGCGCCCCCTACGACAGCGCGTGCCACGTCTTCGACAGCGCCTGCCGGAACTGGTCGGCCTGGTGCGCGGTCAGGTCGCTGATCATGCGTTCCTCCAGGTCACGCATGGGTTCCGCGTAGCGGGCGAGCAGCTCGCGCCCTTCGCCGGTGAGCAGGATCAGCAGCTCGCGCCGGTTGCGCGGGTTGCGCTCCCGGCGGACGAGCCCGCGGTTCTCCAGGCTGCGGACGAGGTCCGCGACGGACTGGGCCGTGACGAAGGAGTCGCGGGCCAGCTGTGCCGCCGAGAGCCCGTCGTGCCGCTCCAGCACCGTCAGGGACGTGTACTGCAGGGCCGTGATCCCGGCCGGCCTGACCAGCTCGTCCAGCCGCGAGCGGACAACGAGCTCGACCTGCTTGACCATGTAGAGAAGGGAGGGGGGTGCCTTGGTGCCGACCATGGGGTCAGCGTAAGGCATTGACAGGAAACCTGTGTGTAATGAAACTGCGAACCAACAGGAATCCTGTTGGTTGAAGACTGGGTGATCAAGGCATGATCACGGCTGGAACAAGGCTGAGGAGTGGGCAATGACGACCACCTTCGAGAGCGGGCCCGGACGGCTGTTCATCGGTGGACAGTGGGTCGAGGCGACCGACGGGGCGCGGACCGACGTGATCGACCCGTCCACGGGCCAGGTGGTCACGACGGTCGCGGAGGCGGGCGCCGCCGACGTGGACGCCGCCGTGCGCGCCGCGCGCGAGGCGTTCGACAGCGGCACCTGGTCCGGACTGGGCGGTCGCGAGCGCGGTCGCGTTCTGCACCGCGTGGCCGAGCTGATCAGGGAGAACGCCGACGAGATCGCGGCCATCGAGAGCCGTGACGTCGGCAAGCCCATCATGCTGGCGCACGCCGTCGACGTGACGAACGCGGCCAACGACTACGAGTACTACGCCTCCCTCGCCTGGTCCCTGGACGGCGCCGCCCGCGACGTCCCGAACAACCGCCTCGCGTACACCAGGCGTGGCCCGATCGGTGTGGTCGGCGCGATCACCCCGTTCAACTTCCCGCTGATCCTGGCCGGTTCCAAGATCGCCCCGGCGCTCGCGGCCGGCAACACGGTCGTGCACAAGCCGGCCGAGGAGACCCCGCTCAGCGCCCTCTACATGGCGGGCCTCCTCAAGGAGGCCGGTGTCCCGGACGGCGTCTACAACGTGGTCACCGGCACGGGCCCGGTCGCGGGCGAGGCGCTGCTGCGCAACCCCGGCGTCGACAAGATCGCCTTCACCGGTTCCACCGCCACCGGCCGGCACGCGGCGGCCGTCGCCGGCGAGGGCCTGAAGCAGGTCACGATGGAGCTGGGCGGCAACGCGGCGCACGTCGTCTTCGAGGACGCCGACATCGAGAAGGCCATCGGCGCCATCATCAAGGGCTTCGTCTTCAACACCGGCCAGTTCTGCATGGGCGGCCCCCGTCTCCTGGTCGCCCGCCCCGTCTACGAGACCGTCCTCGGCATCCTCGCCGAGGCCGTGCCCGGCGTGCCCCTCGGCGACCCCCGGCAGCCGGAGACCGTCATCGGCCCGATGGCGGGCGAGCGGCACCTGAAGAAGGTCGAGGAGTACGTCGAGCTGGCCCGCAAGGAGGGCGGCCGGATCGTCTGCGGCGGCGAGCGTCTGGACCTGAACGGCGGCTACTACTACAAGCCCACCGTCATCGCCGACCTCACCAACGACTCCCGGGTCGTCCAGGAGGAGGTCTTCGGGCCGGTCCTCACCGTGCAGCCCTTCGACTCCGAGGACGAGGCCGTCGAACTGGCCAACTCCACGCCGTACGGCCTGGCCTCCGGCATCCAGACCACCAACCTCACGCGCGCGCACCGCGTCGCCGACCGCCTCCAGGCCGGCATCGTCTGGGTCAACGACTGGCCGATGCTCGACCCCGCCGTGCCCTTCGGCGGTGTGAAGGCCTCCGGCTTCGGCCGCGAGTACGGGCCCGAGGCCCTGGAGTCCTACACCAAGGTCAAGTCCGTCGTCGTCTCGCTCGACTGAGCACGCCCCCTGGGATCAAAGGAGCAATCAGCATGTCCACCACCACACGTGCCGCAGTGGTCGAGTCCGGGGGCGCGCCCTTCACCCTCTCCGAGGTCGTCCTCGACCGGCCGGGGCCGGGCGAGGCGCTGGTCCGGATGGTCGCCGCCGGGCTGTGCCACACCGATCTGGGCGTCGCGAGCGGCGGGCTGCCCTTCCCGCTGCCCGGTGTGCTCGGCCACGAGGGCGCCGGTGTCGTCGAGGCCGTCGGCCCCGGGGTCACCTCCGTGGCGCCCGGCGACCACGTCGTCCTGTCCTTCACCTCCTGCGGCGCCTGCCCCAACTGTCGTGACGGGCACCCGGCGTACTGCGCCACGTGGCTGCCGCTGAACCTGCTCGGCGGCCGGCGAGCCGACGGCACCAGCACCATCAGCCGCGACGGCGAGGACCTCGGCGGCCACTTCTTCGGCCAGTCCTCCTTCGCCGAGCGGGCCCTCGTCGACGAGCGCGGCCTCGTCAAGGTCGACCCCGACGTACCGCTGGACTCCATCGCCCCGCTCGGCTGCGGTGTCCAGACCGGTGTGGGCGCCGTCTGGAACGTGCTGGAGCCCCGCGCGGGCAGCACGATCGTCGTCCTCGGCGCCGGAGCCGTCGGCCTCTCCGCCGTGATGGCCGCCGCCCTCACCCCCGCGACCACGGTCATCGCCGTCGACAAGGTCGCCGAGCGCCTGGAACTGGCGAAGGAACTGGGTGCCACGCACACGGTGAACGGCGGCGAGGTCGCCGACCTCACCGAGGCGATCATGGAGATCACCGGCGGCCGGGGCGCCGACGGGATCGTCGAGACCACCGGCAGCGTCTTCGTGCTCCGCAAGGGCGTCGACGCCCTCGCCGCGCGCGGCACCCTCGTCATCGTCGGCGCCCCGCCGTTCGGCGCGGAGGTCTCCCTCGACGTCAACGGCATGCTCGGCGGCAAGCGCGTCGTCGGCCTCACCCTCGGCGACAACGAGATCCAGACCGCCATCCCGGTCCTGGTCCAGCTGGTCAAGGAGGGCAAGCTGCCGCTCGACCGGCTGATCAGCCGGTACGCGTTCGAGGACATCGGCCAGGCGGTCGCCGACATGAGCGGAGGCAAGGCCATCAAGCCCGTGCTGACGTTCTGACAAGCCATCTCCCTCCGGGTCACCTCACTCCCCACGTGACCTCGGCTCCGTGGGTGACCTGGACAACCAGGTCACGCACAGACCTGTCGAACCCAACGAGTCCCTCCGACGTCGAAGGAGGGAGGGACACGGAGCGCGTGAACGAACACGGGGGTGCGCATGCGCGGAGGACTCGCGACGACGGCGATCCTGACGGCCGTCGCGGCGGTGGGGTGCGGGACCGGGAGCGGGGGCGACCTCGTGGTGACCGGCACGGCACCGGCGACGCCGTACGCCGGGCCGCTGTACGTGCCGCACCGGGAGGTCGACGAGGACGGCGTCGAGGCGCTCAGAACCGAGTCGGGCGCGGCCGGCCGGGCGCTGGAGTGCGACGGTGAAATCTACGCCGGCGGCGGCGGGCCGGGCGGCTGGAGCGAGAGCGACGGCGGCGACACTCCCGAGGAGGGCCTGGAGGCGTACTTCGACATCGAGGTGCCCGACGTGCCCGGGGAGGGCTACCGCCGGGAGCGTGAGGAGAAGGACCGGGTCCTCTTCTCGTACGACGTCGACGGTCGGACCAAGGTCGCCGTGATCGTCGCCGAGGACCGGGAGAACAGGCCCGGTTGGGGGCCGGAGAGCAGCGCCTCCTGTGATCCGGCCGAGCTGCCGGCGAGCTTCACGGACGGCCGGTGGTACGAGATCTGGACCGACCGCGACGGCGACCGGGTGCCGATCACCGTGGTGCACAGCTCCGAGGGTGCGGAGCACTGCGACTGGCAGCGGGCCCACTTCCTGTCCACGGGCGCCGACGCGGCCGGGAAGGGCCGCCTCTACGGACGCGACCCCGAGGGCGTCCTGCCGGACGGCATGCTCACCTCCGCCTACGACGGCGACGTCCCCATGCCCGTGCACGCGCGCGACACCGGATACCGCCACGGGGACCGGGCGCTGTGGCTGATCGACGGCGACCCGTCGAAGGCGTACGTCCGCACCCCCGACGCCGTCGAGGTCTGGCCCGAGGTGGCGAAGGGCATGGGCTGCGCCTGAGCCGAGGCGGCGCTCAGCGGCTGCGGTGGAGTGCCACCAGCAGCTGCCACGCCTGGTCGGCGATCTCCTGCGGGGTGCCGTCGAGGAGGCCGTGCAGCCAGTCGGCGAGGACCCCCGCGAAGGTGGCCGCCACGGCGGACGCCACCAGCGGGGCGTCGGCGGCCCCCGCCAGCTCGCGTTCCCGCAGGCTGTAGGCGCGCAGGTCCCGGTGCAGGACCCGGCCGAGCGGTCCGCCGCCGCCGGGCGCCAGCAGCGTGCGGTACAGGGCCGCGTGCGGGGCGAGCCCGGCGAAGAACTCCGGCAGCGCGGCCGGCGCCTTCACCGGGTCGGGGCGCCCGCGCCAGGCGTGCAGCGCCTCCACGGCCTCCCGTACGACATCGGCGCAGGCGTCGACGGCCAGCGCCTCCAGGTCCGGGTAGTGCACATAGAAGGTGGCCCGGCCGACCCCCGCCCGGCGGACGAGCGCGGCCACACCGATCTCGTGCAGCGGATGCCGGGAGCACTCGTCCAGCAGGGCCTCCCGCAGCCTGGCCCGGGTCCGGGCGGCCCGGGGGTCCTCGGCGGCCCGGGGGTCCTCCGGGGTCATCCGGCGACGAGGACGGCGGCCAGGGCGAGCGCGCCGGGCAGCGCCTGGGCTACCAGGATGCGGCGGTTGGCGGTGGCGGCACCGTACACACCGGCGACGATCACACAGGCGAGGAAGAAGATCTGCACCCGGTAGCCGGTCGGGTCCCCGGCGATCAGGCCCCACACCAGACCGGCGGCGAGGAAGCCGTTGTAGAGCCCCTGGTTGGCGGCCATCGGGGCGGTCCGCCGGGCCATCTCCGCGTCGAACCCGTGGAAGCCCATCCCCGGCTTCTTCTGCCACAGGAACATCTCCATCACCAGGATGTACGCGTGCAGCAGGGCCACCAGCGCGACCAGCACGTTCGCCAGGATCTCCATGGTCAACAGACTCCGTCGTTCACTCGATGCCACGCCCATGTCTTGGACATGTGTCCACTATAGCTGGACGACTGTCCAGGAAGTCCACCCGGTGGCCGGTGATCGCCGCCGACGGGTTGTCAGACCCTGCCGCTAGGTTCCGGTCCATGAGTGAGCAAGCCACGCGTGAGCAAGCCATGAACGAGCGAGAGGTGATCGTGCGGCGGGCCCGTGCCGAGGAAGTGCCGGGGATCGTCGTCTCCAGTTCCCTGCTGTTCGCCGAGGACGGCGGGGAGCGGGACCCGAGCCTGAACGTGGACTGGCCTCGCCGCCACGGCGCCGAGGCCTTCACGGCCGCCCTCCAGGACCCCGGCCGGCTGCTGCTGGCCGCACTGCACGGCGACGAGGTGGTGGGCCATCTGTCGGGCTCGCTGTCCGGGCCCTCCGCCCTGCGGCCCGTCGGATCGGCCACCCTGATGGCGCTGTACGTCCGGCCCGAGCACCGCCGCGCCCGGGTCGGCGCCCGGCTCGTGGACACCTTCCTGGCCTGGGCGCGCGAACAGGGCGCGGTGCACGCCGAGGTGACGGCCTCGGCGGCCAACGCGGACGGCATCCGGTTCTACGAGCGGGAGGCGTTCCGCCCCCAGGCGCTCACGCTGCGGCTGAACCTGTAGCCGGTGGGTACCCGGGGAGCGTATGGGCGGCGGCGGACCTTCCCCCGAGCCCGGTATCCGTACGGAGGAGACATGGCACTGGTACAGGCGGGCCTCGTGGTGCTGGACTGCGCCGAGCCGGAGAGACTCGCGGTGTTCTACAGGGAACTGCTCGACGCGCGGGAGACGGACGCGACCGCCAACCGCGTCGAGATCGAGGGCGCCTGCGGTGCCCGGATGGCCTTCCGCCGGGACGTCAACGCCACCCCGCCCAGCTGGCCCCGCCCCGAGAACTCCCTCCAGGCCCATCTGGACTTCTACGTCGACGACCTCGACGAGGCCGAGCGGCGCATCGTCTCCCTCGGCGGACGCCCGGTCGACACCAAGGAACCGAGCGGACCGTTCGAGGAGCGCGGCTACTCCGACCCGGCCGGCCACTCCTTCACCCTGCGCCGCGAACACCCCACGGCTCCCAAGCAGGGCTAGCCGGGCCGCCCCCGCAGCCCCTGGACGTCGGTTCCGTGAACGTCAGTCCCGGCCGCCCTTCTCGGCGGCCGGCCACACCCCGGTGGACCGTTCGATGGCCTTCGCGCCCGTGCGGTCCACCGCGCTGCGGACGACGGCGAAGATCGCGCCCTGGACGGCCGCCGCGAGCAGCACCTCGCCCCAGCCGCGGTCCCGGTCCAGCGCGTCGGGCGCGTCGTCCTCGTCCCGGATCAGCTTCCAGGTCTTGCGGAACGCGGCCGTCGCCACCGCGCCGCTCACCCAGCCGAGGGCGAAGCCCAGGGGCTGATAGGCGAGGGGGAGCTTCAGCTTCTTCTTCTTGGACATGGGGTCCTCCTCCTTCACGTAGTGCTTCACGTGGTGCCGACCGGCCCCGGCGGCGTGCCGTCGCCGAACGGGCTGCCGCCCAGCTCCTCCCGGCCGTGCGGGGTGAGCCAGCCCGCCAGATCGGGCCCGAGCGGCACGATCGCGGTCGGGTTGATGCCCGTGTGCACCTGGTAGTAGTGCTGTTTGATGTGGTCGAAGTCGACGGTGTCACCGAATCCCGGGGTCTGGAAGAGATCACGGGCGTACGCCCACAGCACCCGGTCCTCGGCCAGCTTCCAGCGGTTGCACTTGAAGTGGCCGTGGTAGACGGGGTCGAAACGCACCAGCGTGGTGAAGAGCCGGATGTCCGCCTCCGTGACCGTCTCCCCGACGAGATAGCGCTGCCGCGCCAGCCGCTCCGACAGCGCCTCCAGCCGCCGGAACACCCCGGCGCAGGCCTCCTCGTACTCCTCCTGCCCGGTGGCGAAGCCCGCCCGGTACACCCCGTTGTTGACGTCCTGGTAGACCTCGGCCATCACCGCGTCGATCTCGTCGCGCAGGGCCTCGGGATACAGGTCGGGCGCGCCCGCGCGGTGCAGGTCCGTCCACTCGGTGGCCAGGTCGAGGGTGAGCCGCTGATGGTCGTTGGTGACCAGCTCGCCGCTCGGCACGTCCACCACCGCCGGAACACTGACCCCGCCGGGGTAGTCGCTCTCCCGCGCGTCGTACGCCTCCTTCAGGAAGCGGATGCCGAGCACCGGGTCGCGGCCGTCCGGGTCCAGGGTGAACCGCCAGCTGCGGTCGTCCTGGATCGGGTCGGCGACGGCCATCGACAGGGCGTCCTCCAGGCCCAGCAGCCGCCGTGAGATCACCGCCCGGCTCGCCCAGGGGCAGGCCCGGCTGACCACCAGCCGGTAGCGGCCCGGCTCCACCGGCCAGCCGTCGCGGCCGTCGACGGTGATCCGGTCCGCGAAATGGCTCCTGGACCGCTTGAACGCCTTCCGTCCGTACGCCGAGTTCCCCTCGCCGACACTCATACCGCCTGCCCTCCCGATCCGTCCGGTTACGTCTGCCCTGTGGAGGGTTCCCCGATTTCCGCGACGCCCACGGTGTGAGCGCGACCGGTCGGGGCAATCGGCGAAGGTGACCCGGACAGCGACAGACACCGAGACGACGGACGACCGCGGCGGGGCGGTGCACGAGGCAGCGCACGAGGGGCCGGGGGCCCACGAGGAGAGCAAGGCACGGCAGGACCGCAGGACCCGGGTCACCGTCCTCGTCGCCCTCGCCGCCAACCTCGTGATCGCCGCCGCCAAGACCGTCGGCGGGCTCCTCGCCGGATCGCCCGCCCTCCTCTCGGAGGCCGCCCACTCGGTCGCCGACAGCGTGAACGAGGTCTTCCTCCTCGCCGCGCTGCGCCGCAGCCGCCGCCCCGCCGACGCCCGGCACCCCTTCGGCTACGGCAAGGAACGCTTCTTCTGGTCCCTGCTGGCCGCCGTCGGCATCTTCGTGATGGGCGGCTGCTTCTCCTTCTACCAGGCCGTCCACGCCCTGACGGGCGGCGGCGGGGAGTCCTACGACGGCTATCTCGCCGGTATCGCCGTCCTCGGCGTCGCCCTTCTCTCCGAGGGCGCCTCACTGCTGCGGGCGCTGCATCAGGTGCGGACGCAGGGCGGCGGCGCCGAAGGACCGAAGGACCCGGCGCTGCGCACGGTCGTCGCCGAGGACGGCACGGCGGTGCTCGGTGTGGCCCTCGCGATCGCCGGGATGGCCCTGCACATGGCGACCGGCCGGGTGATCTGGGAGGCGTCCGCCTCCTTCGCGATCGGGGCGCTGCTCGTGTACGTCGCCTACCGGCTCGGCCGGGACACCCGCGAACAGCTCGTCGGGGTCGCCGCCGACCCCGAGGCCGACCGGAGGATTCGCACGCTGCTGGAGGCACAGCCCGAGATCGACACCGTCGAGGCCCTGCTCACCATGCAACTCGGCCTGGACTCCACCCTCGTGGCCGCCCGGGTCGACCTCGTCCCCGGGCTGGACAGCGAGGAGGTCGAGACGGTCGCCGTCCGTATCAAGGCCTCGATCGCCCATGTCGTCCCCGAGGCCGAGCAGATCTTCCTCGACGTGACGGAGAAGACGGGGCCGGGGGAGCGGGCGGGGCGGCGGGCAGGGGAAAGCCCCGCCGCGACGGGGGAACGCGGCGGGGCCTGAGGCTCGGGTGCCCGGTGCGCGCGCGCGACACGTCGCAGATTTTTCCCCGGACTCTCCCGCGCCTGTGACCTGCGCTATCTCCGGCGGGCCGTCACCCCTCGGCCGACTCCAGCACGAAGACGGGAATCTCCCGGTCGGTCTTCTTCTGGTAGTCGGCGTACGGCGGGTACGCGGCGACCGCGCGCTCCCACCACTCGGCCTTCTCGTCGCCGGTGATCTCGCGCGCGGTCAGGTCCTGCCGCGCGGGTCCGTCCTGCAGTTCCACACGCGGGTCGGACTTGATGTTGTGGTACCAGACGGGGTGCTTGGGCGCGCCGCCCTGCGAGGCCACGACCGCGTACCGCCCGTCGTGCTCCACGCGCATCAGCGGTGTCTTGCGGATCTTCCCGCTCTTCGCGCCGCGTGTGGTGAGCACGATGACCGGCATACCGGTGTCCAGCAGTGTCGTTCCCTGCGTGCCGCCCGAGCTCTCGTACAACTCGACCTGCTCGCGCACCCACTGGGTCGGGCTGGGTACGTATTCGCCCTCAAGTGGCATGGCAACCGTCCCTTGCTGTCGCGTTCCGAACTGTCCTCCGCATTCAACACCGGTCGCTGCCGGAATCAATCCTCACGCGGCTACAGCATCAGCACCGCGAGCACCGCGATCACGGCGCTGGACACCAGGCCCGTGACGAGCCGCCCCCGGTGTCCGGTCAGGGCCCGCCCGAGCAGGGCGCCGCCGCCCGCGAGGAGCAGTTGCCAGCTGGCGGAGGCCAGGAACGCGGCGAGGACGAACACGCCTTGTTCCAGGGCGCTCACGGCCTCGGTGGCGCGGCTGCCGAGCACGAGCGCGGCGAAGTAGACGACCGTGGTGGGGTTGAGGAGGGTGATCCCCAGCAGGGTGGCGTAGGCGCGGGCCGGGCCCACCGGGTCGCGCTGGGCGCGGGTGGTGAGACTCCGGGCGCGGTACCGGCGCAGGGCCGTGACCGCGCCCCGGACCGCGAGGGCGAGGAGCACCAGGGCGGAGGCCCAGCGCAGGGGCGTCAGTACCGGTTGCAGCGCGGCGGCGAGGGCCGTGCCGCCGAGGGCGGCGAGCAGGGCGTACAGTCCGTCGGCCGTCGCGACGCCGAGCGCGGCGCAGGCTCCGGTCCGCAGGGACGTACGGGCGGTGAGGGAGACGAGATAGGTCGCGACCGCTCCGACGGGGATGGCGATGCCATAGCCGGCGAGGAGCCCCGCGACGAGCGCGGCCGTCATGACCGGGGCGGTGTCGGTCCCCACGGTCGGCCGGACCGCTGCTGCCCCCGCACCGGCGAGGCGGTGGCGGGGGTCAGCGGCAGGGAGGCGTGGTCGATGAGCATGGGCAGATCCTGGGGCCGGGCGCCCGGCCCCGGCAAGCGAATTACCGGCGGCCCCGGCGGGTGCGGATCACCGCCGGCTCTTGACCATGGTTCCGCGCCCGCACGTGTTGTTTGAACTCAAACGAAAAGCGTGCGGGTGATGTCAGGCCTTCGGACGCCGGCCGCTGCGGCGGGGCGCGGGATCGGCGCCGTTCAGCAGGGTGCGGCGGCGCTCCTCACCGTGCTCCTCGACCTGGAGCACGACACTGCGCAGCCCCTCGGCGAGGCTTCGGCACTGCGCGTCGTCGAGCTGTCCGGTGACGAAGGCCTCCTCCTCGTTGAACGCGGGGAGTACCCGCCGCATCAACTCCTCGCCCTTGTCGGTGAGGGCCAGCAGCACCAGCCGTCCGTCCGTCGGATGGTCGGCCCGCCGGACCAGGCCGCGCGACTCCAGCGTCCGGGCCACACCCGTCAGCGTGCCCTTGGAGATACCCGCCTCCTCGGCCACGTGCCGGGTCTCGGACTCGCCCCACACCCACACCACCCACAGCACCACGAAGGCCGTCCAGGTCAGGTCGGAGGCGCGCAGCACCGAGTTCTCCAGGTGCTGCCGCACCGCCGACGCGGCCCGGTAGATGTTCGCCACGGCCGCCATCTGCTCCCGGCGGATCGGGAAGTCCCCCAGTTTCGCCGCGGTGAGCTTCTCGGCTTCGGTGATGGATCGCTGGCCGGGCACGGGTGCTCCTCGGATAGATGGTGCGGTCGGGTCGACGGTGCGGTCCGGACCGATGGTTCGGTGCGGACCGATGGTTCGGTGCGGACCGATGGTTCGGTCATTCGGGATCAAATTGTACGGAGGAGAGGGACTGGACCATGAGCACCACCCCCCCGCGTGCTGCTGGTCCTCAGCGAGAACTGGACCCTCACCGGCGGCCGGGCCGACCTGCCCGCCGCCGTACGGTGGGCACGCGAGGCCGAGGACGCCGGGTTCGACCCCGTCGTGGTCGGCGAACACATCGTGCTCGGCCCCGACGCCGCCGCCGACGGCATCATGGGCAACCCCCGCGACTACGCCCTCCCCGGCAATCAGGACCCGTACACCCCCTGGCCCACTCCCTGCTGCTGCTCGCCTCCATCGCCTCCGTCACCGAGCGCCTGCGGCTGGCCGCCGCGGCCGTCCTCGCCCCGCTGCGCCACCCCCTGCTGATGGCCCGTGAACTCGGCACCCTCGATCTGCTCACCGAGGGACGGCTGCTGGTACAGCCCACGGTCAGCTGGAGCGCGGACGAGTACGACGCGCTCGGCGTGCTCTTCGGCAGGCGCGGCCGGCTGCTCGACGAGCACCTGGCGGTCTGGGCCAGGGCCTGGGGGCCGTCCCCGATCTCCCACGACAGCGAGCACTACCCGTTCCGGGACGTCTACTTCGAGCCGAAGGCGTACCGCCCCGGGGGCCCGAGGCTGTGGTTCGGCGGCCAGCGCCTGCACGGCCCCGTACTGCGCCGGCCGGTCCGGTACGGCCACGGCTTCCCCCCCCGGCAGGCCCACCCCCGACGACCTCAAGACGCTCCACGAGGCGATGGCCGCCGCCGGACGGGACGCCGCCGAACCGGAGATGATCGGCGGCACCCAGGCGGTCCTCCCCGACGACCACTCCCCGGCGGACCTCGGCGCCGCCCTCGCCTCGATACCGGAACAGCTGGAACAGGGCTTCACGACCTTCTGCGTCAAGCCCAACCAGTTCATCGACGGCCCCGGCGGCGTGGGCGCCTTCTGCAAGGACGTCATGCGACGGGTGGAGGCGCTCACGGGCTGACGGCACGGTGACGGCACGGGGAGGCCGACGCCGTCGCCGGCGTCGGCCCCTTCGCAAGTGCCGGCTCGGCGCTCGAAGACGATGCCGCCGTCGAACACGGTCATGTCCACCTGGATGCCGGTGATGTCGTGCGCGTCGAGGTCCAGCAGCGGCCGGTCCAGGACGCAGAGGTCGGCCACCTTGCCCACCTCCACGGCCCCCTTCCACTCCTCGGCGAAGTCCTGCCGCGCCGGGTTGATCGTGTACGCCCGCAGCGCCTCGGCGAGTTCCACACGCTGTTCGGGGCCGTTGACCCGGCCGCTGGCCTTCGACTCGCGCAGCAGCATCCCGGCGACACCCTGCCGCCAGTCCGGCTCGGTGATCGGCGCGTCCGAACTGGCGCACACCGCCACACCCGCGTCGAAGGCCGAACGCGCGGGCCACTGGTACGCCGACCGCTCCGCGCCCACGACCTCCGCCATCAGATCGGAGATCGTCCACTTGATCGCCGGGTTCATGTTGACGCCGTAGCCGTGCGCGGCCAGCCGGGCGAGGCTGTCGGCACCGATGAAGGCGACCCGTACGCCGGAGAGGCCGGAGAGGCCGGAGAGGCCGGAGAGGCCGGAGAGGAAGAAGAGGGCGGCGGGCGCGGGGAGTTCCACTGGGCACGGGCCCTGGACCTGCTGGCGGCGGGCGGCGAGGGGCCGATCCGCACGCCCCTCACACGCTGAGTTCCGTCGCCGTCCCCCTCGGCAGCCAGCGGAACACGTCCCGTACCTCGGCCGGCGCCTCGGAGAGCGTCCGCTCGGCCGCCGTACGGGCCTCACGGAAGTGACTCCACCCTTCGTAGTGCACCGG
The DNA here is from genome assembly GCF_009184865.1 of Streptomyces phaeolivaceus. NCBI lineage: Bacteria > Bacillati > Actinomycetota > Actinomycetes > Kitasatosporales > Streptomycetaceae > Streptomyces > Streptomyces phaeolivaceus. Next base: position 9,488,273 of record NZ_CP045096.1, read on the forward strand.
CACGACCGTACGGGGCCGCAGCAGCCGGCAGACCTCCACGGCCCCGGCGGCGGTCATCGTGTAGCGGAGCGGGCCGGTGATCGGGAAGCCGACGCCGCCGAGGTGCAGCAGCGCGGTGCCCACGGTCAGACGGCGGCCCACCTCCCGTACACCGTCGAAGAGGACCGTGTCGCCGGAGATCCACAGCACGCCGTGCGACTGGCCGGGCCAGGAGAGGGCGAAGCCGGTCACCTCGCCGACGACCGGGCGGGACAGCGGCGGGCCGTGCCGGGCGGGGGTGGCGGTGACCTCGACGGTCGTGCCGTCGGGGGAGGACAGCTTCCAGGTGTCCCAGGGCGCCAGCCCGTGGGCGTTGCCGCCGAGCCGCCGCGCCCCGGCCGGGGTGGTGAGCACCGTCCTCACGCCTGGCAGCAGGGCGCGGCCGGCGTCGTCGAGATTGTCGCCGTGATGGTCGTGGGTGAGCAGCACCGCGTCCACCGGGGGCAGTTCGGCCGCCGGGAACGCGGGCCCGGCCGTCTTGCGGGACGAGGTGCCCCAGCCGAAGGCGTAGCGGCGGCCCGGCGGATCGAACGTCGGGTCGGTGAGCAGCCGCAGGCCATCGATCTCGATCAGGGCGGTGGGGCCGCCGATGTGCGTGACGCGGACGCCGGTCATCGGGATTCCTTCCGGAAAAGGCCCGGGGCGGCCGTGGCGACGGCCGCCCCGGGTACGGGAGTCAGCGCGCGTGCGAGACCGCCCAGTCGAGGGCGTCGTCCGCGACCGCCTCCCAGCCGGGCGCGGCGGGCAGCAGATGCGGCATCCCCGGGTACTCCTTGACCTCGGTGACCGTGTGCGCCTTGTAGTGCTTGGCGTTGGACTGCTGCACCTTGGGCGGCATCAGATGGTCCTTCTCGCCCGACACGAACAACAGCGGCGGCCGGTCCTCGTTGTGGTAGTTCACATAGGTGCTCTGGTGGCCGGGGCGCAGGGTGGCCAGGGCGCTGTCCCAGAAGATGCTGCCGGACGCCGGGATCGCGTACCGCTCGTACAGTGCCCTCGACTCCTCCTCCGGGAAGGTGTTGGTGAAGGCGTAGTGCCACTGGTCGAAGGTCAGACCGACCGCGCGATGCCGGTTCGCCGGGTTCTTCAGCACCGGGAACGCCGACTTGATCTGGGTCAGCGGCAGTACGGCGACACCCTCGGTGGGCGCCGAGTTGATCGCCACGCCCGCCGCGCCGAGCGCCCGGTCCAGCAGGAGCTGGACGAAGACGCCGCCCGCGGAGTGACCGATGAGGACCGGCGGCCTGTCGAGGCCCTGGACCAGGGACACCAGGCTGTCGACGATCTGCGGGACCGTCACCTTCTCGATCGGGGTGGTGTCGGCGTTCAGCGACTCGACCTCCACCTCGAAGCCCGGGTAGGCCGGGGCGAGGACCCGGTAGCCGCGCTTCTCGTAGTGGGCGACCCAGTGCTCCCAACTCCGGGGTGTCACCCAGAAACCGTGGATCAGGACGATCGTGTCGGGACTGCTCATCGTTTTCCTTCCAGGAACGGGAACGAGGTGAACAGGACGTGCGGGCGTGCGGGGCCTGCGGGACCTGCGAGGTGTGCGGGCTCAGGAGTTGAGGAACTCCAGCAGATCCGCGCCGAGTTGCTCCTTGTGCGTGTCCGTGATGCCGTGCGGGGCTCCCGGATAGACCTTCAGCGTCGCGTTCTTGATCCGCGCCGCCGACGCCTTGCCGCCCACCTCGAACGGCACGACCTGGTCGTCGTCGCCGTGGACGACCAGCGCGGGCACGTCCACGGCGTCGAGGTCGGCACGGAAGTCGGTGGCGGAGAACGCGGCGACGCATTCGTAGGCGTTGCGGTGCCCCGACTGCAGGCCCTGCAGCCAGAACGCGTCCCGGACGCCCTGCGACACATCCGCGCCGGGCCGGTTGTTCCCGAAGAACGGGCCGTCGGCGAGGTCCCGGTACAGCTGCGACCGGTCGGCCAGCGATCCGGCGCGGATCGAGTCGAACACCTCGACGGGCACACCGCCGGGGTTGTCGTCGGTCCTGAGCATGAACGGCGGTACGGCGGAGACCAGCACCAACTGCGCGACCCGGCCGGTGCCGTGCCTGCCGATGTAGCGGGCCACCTCGCCGCCGCCGGTGGAGAACCCGACGAGCGTGACGTCCCGCAGATCGAGGGTGTCGATCAGGGTGGCCAGGTCGTCGGCGTAGGTGTTCATCTCGTTGCCGTGCCAGGTCTGGGTGGAACGGCCGTGTCCGCGCCGGTCGTGCGCGACGACACGGAAACCGTGGGTGGCGAGGAACAGCTGCTGCGCCTCCCAGCTGTCCGAGCTCAGGGGCCAGCCGTGGCTCAGCACGACCGGGCGTCCCTGACCCCAGTCCTTGTAAAAGATCTGTGCCCCGTCGGCTGCGGTGACGTACGGCATGGGGTGCTCCCGTCTGCGGGCGGTTCCGACCCGTGCATCCTCCGACGGGCCGGACCGCCCCCGAATCCTGTGGAACGCGTAGTCGCGACGCGCGCTCGTGACGCCCGGTCGTGACCTGTGAGCGCCGCGCGTGGTCGCCCCACGGTCCCGGGCCGTGTCCCGGGCCGTGACCCGGGCCGTGGTTCGACGCTAAGCCGGGGCTCCCCGCCCCGCCACAGCGGCTCACAGCTCCGGGATCCGCGACAGCTGCCGGCGCGAGGTGACGTCGAGCTTCCGGAAGATCTTCCGCAGGTGGTAGTCGACCGTGCTCGCGCTGATGAACAGCCGGGCGGCGATCTCGGCGTTGGTCGCGCCGTCCCTGGCGAGCCGGGCGATGGTCAGCTCCTGCGGGGTCAGCGCGCCGCCCGTCCCCGCCGGGCCGCGCCGCGGATGCTCACCGGTCGCGGCCAGTTCCTGCGCGGCGCGCGTCGCGTAGCCCCTGGCCCGCATGGTGTCGAACATCGCCAGCGCCGTACGCAGCTGCTCCCGGGCGTCCCTGCGGCGCTTGCGGCGGCGCAGCCACTCGCCGTACAGCAGATGGGCCACGGCCAGGTCGGCGCGGGCGCCGCCGCCGGAGAGCAGGGCGATCGCCTCGCGGTACAGCGGGTCGGCGTCGCCCGCGGGCGCGAGCAGGGCCCGGCAGCGCGCCAGCAGACCGCGCGCCCACGCGGTGCCGGTCGCCGTCGCCCGGGACTCCAGGGTCTTCAGGGCCGTCGTGGCGAGGACCCGGTCGCCGCAGCGCACGGCGGCCTCGACCAGGTGGGGCAGGAGCCGGGAGTGGTAGGCGAACGTGTCGTGGCCGGTCAGCTCCTGGGTGATCGTCCGGGCACGGGAGTAGTCCCCGGAGCCGAGCGCGAGGACCGCCATGCCGATCCGGGCGATGGACTCCACCGCGCCGTTGCCCAGCCAGGTACCGGCCTCCATGGAGCCCCGCAGGACATCCTCCAGCCCGTCGGTGTCCGCGTGCCAGGCGAGCAGTTCGGGGTGGCGGTAGATGGCCCAGGTGTCGTCGGTGGCGCCGATCGCCGCCCGGATCTGGAGGCCCTGGGCGTGCAGTTCGTCCGCGAGGGCCAGCTCGCCGAGGTTGGTCTCGTGCATCACCGAGCAGTACAGGGCGGTGTCCAGCTGCGGCAGCGAACCGGTGGCGCGGGCCACGTCGGCGGCCCGGCGCATGACCGCCCGCTGGACCTCCTCGTCCCACAGCATCATCGACAGCGTGATGGTGGGCAGATAGGCGCGGAGCACGTCCTCGTCCGGCGTCCGCGGGTCCAGCAGCATCGTGTGGGCCCGCCGCATCGCGGGCACGGCCCGCTCGTAGCCGTCGGTGACGAGGACGGCGAAGGCGCGCAGCACCAGATCGACGCCGGTCGCGGGCGCGCCGCGGGGCAGCAGGTCGTCCACGGCGCGCGCGATGTCGGCGACGGTGGCGTCCCGCATCAGGTGCTCCGAGGTGATCGCGCCCTCCACCGCCCGCAGCAGGGCCTCCCGGGCCAGCTCCGGAGCGCCCTCGGCGAGGGCCCGCGCGGCGCGCAGACACAGCGCGGGCGCCCTCGCGAACGAGTCCGCGTCGCCGAGGAGCGTCACCGCGTGGGAGCGCACCAGCAGGGCCCGGCCCCGGCCGACGTCGCCGAGCAGGCCCACGTCGATGGCGTCGAGCAGCGACTCCGCCTGGAGCGGCGCCCCGGCCGCCAGCGCGGCCTCCGCCGCCGCCAGCAGCCGGCCGGCCCGCGCGACCTCTCCCGGGGTCAGCTCCGCGGATCTGCCGAGGAACGTGGCGCGGGCCGCGTGGCCGCCCCGCGCGCCCGCCCGGTCGGCCGAGCGCTCCACCTCGGCCGCCACCTCCTCGTCCGGCCCGAGGACGGCCGCCGCCAGATGCCAGGCCCGCCGGTCGGAGTCGGCGGGCCGGTCCGTCACCTCGGCCAGCGCCCGGTGCGCCCGCCGCCGCTCCACGCTGGTGGCACCGCCGTACACCGCCGACCGCACCAGCGGATGCCGGAACTCGACGGCCGTGCGCAGCACCACCAGCCCCGCCGCCTCGGCCGGACCCGAGTCCTCGGGGCCGGCACCGAGCCGCCGCGCCGCGCCGGTGACATAGCCGAGGTCGCCGCCGGGCACCGCCGCCGCCAGCAGCAGCCAGGTCTGGGCCGCCGCCGGCAGTTCGCGCACCCGCCGCAGATAGTGCGCCTCCAGCCGGCCGCCCACGGGCAGCGGCTCGGGCAGCGCGAGGGAGCCGGAGAACTGGTCGGCGGTCAGCTCCTGGCCCAGGTCGGCAAGGGCGAGCGGATTCCCGGCGGTCGCGGCCACGATCCGCGCGGCCACCCGGGCGTCCAGCGGCCCGGTGACGGCCTCCCGCAGCAGTTCCAGGGCGAACGGCTCCTCCAGGCCGGTGATCTCGGTGACCGGCAGACCTGCGGGCGCCTCGAACCCGGTGCGGGCCGCGAACAGCAGCCCGACGCCCTCGGCGTGCACCCGCCGCCCCACGAAGGCGAGCACGCCGAGCGACTCCTCGTCGAGCCACTGCGCGTCGTCCACGCAGGCCAGCACCGGCCGTCGTTTCGCGGCCTCGGCGAGCAGGGTCAGCGTCGCGAGCCCCACCAGGAACCGGTCGGCGGGCGGCCCGTCGGCCAGCCCGCACGCCACCCTCAGCGCCTCGTGCTGCGACGGCGGCAGCGCACCGGGTTCCTTCAGGCCGTCCAGGAACGGCACCAGCAGCCGGTGCAGCGCGGCGAACGGGAATCCCGACTCCGACTCCACGCCCGCCACCCGTAACACCCGCAGATCGGCGGCCCCCCGGCCCGCGTGATCGAGCAGCACCGTCTTGCCGATCCCGGCGTCGCCCCGCAGCAGCACAACCCCGCTCAGCCCCTGCCGTACCTCCGCCACCAGCCGGTCGAGCCGTTCCCGCTCCCTGACCCGCCCCTTGAGAACCACGACGACGCCCTTCAACCGGGGGCCTCCTGTGTAGGCCGTATGAGGTTTTGGTGAAGCCTCCTCATTCAATCAGCGCGCGGCCCGCCGTACGCGGGCATCGGGCGAGAGCGGTACAGGGTGATCCGTCCGTGACGGATGAGGCACGCGTTCAACCGAACGGTTGAACGCGTCGACGGCCTACGGGCGACGCGCCGCGGCCCCCGTCGCTCACAGACTTACGGTGCCGCCGCAGCGGCACCGCCGTACGAGTCAGCCCTGAAAGGACCTTCCCCCACATGGCCAGCAGCTTCAGCAGGCGACGCATCCTCACCACCGGGGCGGGCGCCGCGCTCGGCGGCCTCGCCGCGACCGGCACCGCGCACGCCGCCGCCACCGCGTCGGCGTCGAACTCCCGTACGGCGGACCGGAGTCCGGGAACGAGCGCGCAGGCGGGTGCCGAGGAGACCCGCTCCCTCGACGAGCTGTACCGCGACGCGGTCGCCGAGGGCGGCAGGCTCGTCATCTACGCGGGCGGCGACACCGCCACCCAACAGGACTTCACCGTCCAGGCGTTCCGCGCCCGCTTCCCCGACATCGACCTGACGATGGTCGTGGACTACAGCAAGTACCACGACGTCCGCGTCGACAACCAGCTCGCCACCGGCACCCTCGTCCCCGACGTCGTCCAGCTCCAGACGCTCCAGGACTTCACCCGCTGGAAGAGCCAGGGCAGGCTGCTGCACTACAGGCCCGCCGGATTCTCCAAGCTGTACAAGGACTTCCGCGACCCGCAGGGCGCCTGGACGGCCGTCCAGGTCATCGCCTTCAGCTACATGTACGGCGTCGACGCCGTCGCCGGGAACGCGCCCAAGTCGCCCCGCGAGCTGGTCGACCCGCGCTGGAAGGACGCCATCGCCTCCTCCTACCCGCACGACGACGACGCGGTGCTGTACCTCTTCTCCCTCTACCAGGAGGCCTACGGCTGGGACTGGATCGCCGAGTTCGCCGCCCAGCAGCCGCAGTTCAACCGGGGCTCGCACACCCCGGGCGTCGCCGTCAACGCCAAGCGGAAGGCCATCGGCGTCGGCGGCTCCGGCACACTGACCGCGCCCCCGACCGCCGCGACCCGCTTCGCCGTGGCCGACGGACACCCCTTCATTGCCTGGGGCCAGCGTGCCGCGATCCTCAGGAAGGCCGCCAACCCCACCGCCGGCAAGCTGTACCTCAACTGGGCGCTGTCCACCGAACGCCAGCAGGGCTCCTTCAACGGCTGGTCCGTCCGCACGGACGTCACCCCCGCCGGCGGGCTGAAGCCCGTGTGGACCTACCGGAACGCCCACCTCGACGGCTTCCCCCGGTTCATGGAGGACCGCGCCCAGGTCGAGCGCTGGAAGCAGACCTTCGCCCTCTACTTCGGCGAGGTCAAGGGCGACCCGACACCGGGCGTCCTCGGCCTGCACCCCGGGCGGTAGCAGCGCGCACCGGACGGGCACGGCGCACTCCCTCACGTCCCCTTACCTCGGTCACACGTGCCACTGTCTACACTCGGCTGGCCCCGCCGGCCCCGTGCCAGCCAGCCCGTGCCCGTCCGGACCGTCGCAGAGGGAATCGCCGCCGTGCCCGCCATCGCCGCCCCCGCCTTCGTACGCCGAGGTTCGCTGTCGCTCCGGCGGCTGCCCGACCTGGTGTTCCTGACCGTCGTCGTGGGCGGGGTGCTCCGCCTCGTCGACGTCAACTCCACGCTGTGCTGGGAACTGGTCCCGCTCATCACCCTGCTGTCGGGCGGATACGTCGGCGGACTCGCCCTCTGGGACCGGCTGGGGAGCCGGGGCAGGCCCCTGTGGCTCGCCGCCCTGCTGGCCCTGTGGTGCGCGATCTCCTGGGGGATGCCCGCGTCCGTCGCCACCGCCTACACCTGGCTGGCCCTGCCGCTGGCCATCCTCGCCCTGCGCATGTTCACCGGCCCTGCGGCGGTCGCCGCCGTCGGCGGGATCACCGTGCTGCTCGTCGTGGTGATCGCCCGGACCTCCGCGCCCCTCCACCCCGAACTGGTCGTCCCGCCCACCGCCGCGCTCTGGGCCACCGTCGCCCTCTACCGCGCCCAGCAGCGGCTCCTCGGCGAACTCCGGCGCACCCGAGCCGAGTTGGCGCGCGGCCAGCGCGAGGCCGGCCGGCTCGCCGAGCGCGCCCGCATCGCCCGCGACCTGCACGACACCCTCGCCCAGGAACTCGCCGGCAGCCGGATGCTCCTCCAGGCCGCCGACCGGGACTGGGACCGCCGCCCCGACCTCGCCAGGACCCAGGTCCGCACGGTCGTGGACGCGCTCGGCGCGCATCTCGCCGAGACCCGCACCATCATCGGCGACCTCACCCCGCCCGCCCTGGAGCACGGCGACCTCACCACCGCGCTGCGCGCCCTCTGCGCCCGCGACACGACCACACCCACCCGGGTGCTGTTCCGGACCGAGGGCGAGCCGGGCGACCTGTCCCGGGACCGGGCCGCCGCCCTGCTCCGCGTCGCCCAGGGCCTGCTGGCCAACGCCCGGGAGCACGCCCGCGCCCGCCATGTCTGGGTCACCCTCGACCACCGCGACCGCGCGACCGTCCGCGTAGAGGTGCGCGACGACGGCGTGGGCTTCGACGCGGGGCGCACCACCGCCCGCCGGGGCGACCGGGGGCTCGGCCTCGCCGCCGGCCGGGACCGGCTGCGCGCCCTCGGCGGCTCGCTCACCGTCCGAAGCGCCCCCGGCCGAGGCACCCTGGCCCGCGCCAGCCTCCCCGTGGACACCCTCGCCCTGGCCGGCCCGGCGGTCGGCCGGTGACCGACCCCGACGCCCCCGCCACCCCCGCGCTGCGCGTCCTGATCGTGGACGACCACATGGTCGTACGCGCCGGACTGCGCGCCCTGCTCACCGGCGAACCCGGCTTCGAGGTGGTCGGCGAGACCGGCGACGGCGAGGAGGCCGTCCGCCTCGCCGCGCGACTGGGCCCCGACGTGGTGCTGATGGACCTCCGGCTGACCGACGACACCGCCCCCGGCACCCGCGTCAACGGCCTCGACGCGACCCGCCGGATCATCGCCGACACCCCCGGCAGCCGGGTCGTCGTCCTCACCGGCTCCGGCACCCAGGGGGACGTCGTACGGGCGATGGAGGCCGGCGCCCGCGGCTACATCCTCAAGGCCGGCCCGCCCGAGGAACTCTTCCGCGCCGTGCGTGCCGCGGCGGCCGGCGGGATGGGGCTCGCGCCCGAGGCCGCCGGACATCTCGCCGGGCATCTGGCCGATCCGGGCGGCGCCCTGACCGACCGTGAGATCGAGGTCGTACGGCTGCTGGCGCTGGGCCACAGCAACCGGGCCATCGCCGCCGCCCTCCATCTCACCGAGGCCACGATCAAGACCCATCTGGTCCGCGTCTACCGCAAGCTCGGCACCGAGAACCGGGCGAGCACGGTGTCCGAGGCGGTCCGGCGGGGGCTGCTCGAACTGGGCTGAACCGGGCTGAACCGGGGCTCCGTCGAGGCGAAGGGCTCGCTCAGTGGGCGCCCGTCGGCTCGAACTCGGTGCCGCACGGGCCCGCCCCCTCGCTCTCCGCCAGGGCCACGGGGGTGCCGCTCATCGTCAGCGTCTCGTAGTAGTGGCCGATGCGTTCCGTGGAACGGCCCACGTAGTGGCCGATGAAGGAGCGGCGGAAGCGGTCGGTGGTGCGGTTGGGCTGGGAGCCGTGCACGAGGCTGCCGTTGAAGAAGAGGACGTCGCCCGGCCGCATGTCGACGGGCACGGTGGTCAGTCCGGGCGGCGGCGGGACGTACTCCCGGACGAACGACACCTGCTCGTCCGCCTCCTCCGGGCAGAACAGATCCATGCGGTGCGTGCCCGGCACGACCTCCAGACCGCCGTTGTCCCGGTCGATCACATCGCAGGCGATCCACGCGGCGACACAGGTGCCCGGCTCGACCCGCAGATAGAAGTTGTCCTGGTGCAGCGCCTGCCCCCGGGCGCCCGGCGGCTTGAAGTAGAACATGCTCTGCGCGGCCAGCACCTCCTCCCCGAGCAGCCCTTCGAGGACGTCCCGCAGCCGGGCGTCGAGGAGCACCCGCAGCGAGAGCGCGTCGATGCGGTGCGGGTGCATCACCCGGGGGTGGACGTGCAGCGGGTCGGCCGGTTCGCCCGGCGCGGCGGGGCGGGGCTGGAAGTGCCCCGGCACCGGACCACCGGCCTGAAGGGCCGCGAACCGGTCGCACAACTCCTCGATCTCGACGGGGGAGAACAGCCCCCGCACCACCAGAAACCCGTTCTCCTCGAACTCCGCCGACATCCTGCCCCTCGCCCCGGACTCCGACTTGCCTGTGACTGCCATCCGCGCGTCCCTTCTCACCGTGGACCGATGTACTCCACGCTAGGTCCGACCGCCTTTCGGGAGGATGCCTGTGCGTGCTGACGACCTGCCTGGGACTGCTGCGCCCGAGGACCCCTCACCCCCGCCCGGCCAGGTCATCATCGGCCGCTTCGACCAGCGCCCGCCGTACGCCGTGCACCGGCCGCGCGGCGCCGACAGCTGGCTGTTCACCTGGACCACGGGCGGCACGGGACTGCTGCGGCAGGGCGTCGCCGAGACACTGGCCGCCCCCGGCGACCTGGTCGTCCTGGGCCCGGACACGCCGCACCACTACACGGTCGGGCCCGGCGCCCGGCACTGGGCGTTCTGGTGGGTGCACTGCCAGCCGCGCCCCTCCTGGACGTCCTGGCTGCGCCCGTACGGGACCGGCGACCGCCTGTACGCCGTGCCCTCGGCCCCCGACGGCATCCGCGCACGCGTCGACACGGCCTTCCACCGAATGCTCGCCGACGCCCGCTGGACGGGCGAGGGCACACCGCCGGTGCCCCCGACGGCCCCCGAGGACACCGAAGTGGCCGTCGCGCACGGCACGGCCGCCCGGGAACTCGCGCTCTGCTCCCTGGAGGAGGTCGTGCTGCTCACCGCCGCCCGCTCCGAGCCACGCCGGTCGGGCGCGGACCCGAGGATCCGCCGCGCCGAGGACCTGATCGCCGCCGATCCCGGCGCCCCGCACACCGTCCGCTCCCTCGCCGAGCGCGTCGCCCTCTCCCCGTCCCGATTCGCGCACCTCTTCACCGAGCAGCTCGGCCACTCCCCGATGCGCGCCCTGCGCCACGCCCGCCTCCACCACGCCGCCCGCCTCCTGGAAGCCACCGACCTGCCCGTGGAACGGGTCGCCACCGCCTCCGGCTTCGGCAGCCCGTTCCACTTCAGCCGGGTGTTCCGACAGCGGTACGGGGTGCCGCCGGGGGAGTACCGGCAGGGGCTGCGCGACGACGGCTGACCGCCGCCGCCGCCCCCGCACCGGGGAGGGCGTGCCTCACTCCTCCAGCAACCGCCAAGCGGCGAGCGCGAGTTGGGCCCGCAGCACCCCACCCGGGTCCGTGAGTTCGAAGCCCAGGGTCCTGCCGATCTGTTCGAGTCGGCGGGCCACGCTGCTGTGGTGCAGATGGAGGATTTCGGCGGCCCGGCGCAGGGAGCCGGTCGCGAAGTAGACGTCCAGGGTGTCCAGGTCCTCCGGGTTGCAGGTCACCTTGGCGATCGCGGCCACATCGGCGTTGTCCCGGGCCGCGTCCTCGGGCACCTGCGCGAGCAGCGCCAGCGCCCCCAGCTCGGCGTACGCGAGGACCGGCCGGCGCGGGGTGGTGAAGCGGAGCGCGGTGCGGGCCTCCTGCCAGGCACGGTCCGGTCGCGCGGCGGCACCGAGACCCGCGCGGACACCCGCCGGGAACCGGGCCCGGTCCACGGCGGTGGCCAGGAGGACACCCAGGTCGCCGAGCGGCGCGGCCTTCACCGGACGCGCCGGACAGATCAGTCCGCCGACCCGGTCGAGCGGTAACTCCGTCCGCACGGCGACGACTTGGACCGGACGCCCGGCGGCGAAGCCCAGCAGCCGCGACGCCCGGCTCCGGGCCGCCTCGTCGCTGTCACCGCTGATCACCAGCTCGACGAGGGCGGGGTCGGCCATGGTGGTGCGGGCCGGCCCGTACCGCTCGACGACCGCGGCGGCGGCGATGGCGAGCCGATCGAGCAGCAACTCGTCGAGCGCGCCGGGCGCTTCGGGCCGCTCCAGCCACACCACACCGATCTCCTCCCCGTCGAGGGTGATCGGCAGCGACGAGGACATGGCCGGGGGCGCGCCGGGTGTCTCCCTGCCGTCGGGCGCCATACGGATCGCCCGTCCCGTGCCGTGCAGCCGGAGCCCGGTCACGCAGGCGGCGAGGCCCGCCGAGGCACGGGCGAGCGCGGGGAGATCCACCCGGCGGCGCATCAGCGTGTCGTAGAACATGACGACGCGGATCGCGCCCTCGGCCTGCGCGTCCAGGTGCGACAGCCGTGCGGCCAGTGCCTCCATGTCTGGAGGATAGGGCGTCCACGGCCGCCGGGAGGGGCGCCGATCGGCGCGCGATCCGGGCCGTGAGCCCGACAGTCGGCGGATGACCTCGGGGGACCGCGACCGTGAGGATGGCCGGCATGGATCCCGAACTCGAAGCATTCGTCGCCCTGTTCCCCCGCGCCGACCTCACCGACCCGGTCGTCGAGCGCAAGCGGTTCGCCGAACTCGCCGCCGCGGTCCCGGCACCGGACACCTCGCGCATGGACGTCGAGGACCGCACGGTGCCCGCCGATCCGGACGTGCCGGTGCGGATCTACCGCCCGCACCGGTCCCAGGGCGCCGTCGTCTGGCTGCACGGCGGCGGAGGCGTCATGGGCGACCTGGACACCGAGCACCCGTGGGCCGCCCGGCTCGCGGACGCGTCCGGCGCGGTCGTGATCTCGGTGGAGTACCGTCTCGCCCCCGAGAACCCGTTCCCGGCCGCCCTGGACGACGCCTACGCCGTACTGACCTGGGCGGCCGACCACGCGGCCGAACTCGGCCTCGACCCGGAGCGGATCGCGGTCGGCGGCCACAGCGCGGGCGCGGGCATCGCGGCCGGGACGGCGCTGCGCGCCCGCGACGAGCGGGGGCCGTCGATCCGCTTCCAACTGCTCAACCAGCCGGGGCTGGACGACCGCCAGGAGACCTGGTCGGCGCGGAACTTCACCGACACGCCCTGGCTGACCCGCGACAAACTCACCGCGGCCTGGGGGCACTACCTGGGCTCCCGGCCGGCCGGCCCGTACGCCGCCCCGGCCCGCGCCACCGATCTCTCCGGGCTGCCGCCCGCCTATGTCGCCACCGCCGAGTTCTGCCCGAACCGGGACGAGGACATCGTCCACGCCCTGCGCCTGCTCCAGTCGGGCGTCTCGGTCGAACTGCACCAGTGGCCCGGCACGTTCCACGGCTCGCACGCGATCCTCTCCGCCGAGATCTCCCAGCGCCAGATCGCCGAACTGGGCGCGGCCCTGCGCCGCGCCCTGGCCGAGTGAGCCGCCGAGTGAGCGCGACGCCCCCGCCCGACCGAACAGCACCGCAGGAAGGACATCCCGACATGACCGTCACCCCGATCGACCTCTTCTCCTCCTTCATCCACCTTCAGCGGGACGGCGCCGCCCACGCCGTGCCGCCCGTCTTCGACCCCGGGCGGGACGGCTGGCAGGTGATGGCCTTCCACGCGCGGACCGACGCCGACGTCCACGCCGACCACTGGGAGGTCCACCCCGAGGCGGAGGAGGTCGTCTCCTGTCTCACGGGTGGGATACGCCTCTACCTCGGTCCGGAGAGCAGGCCGGGGGACCCCGAGCGGCAGCCGGGGGACGAGGAGGAGATCAGGCTGACGGCCGGTACGGCCGCCATCGTGCCGCGCGGACGTCTGCACCGGATGGAGCTGGACGGCCCCAGCGACATCCTGTCCGTCACCCTCCCTCGGGGCAGCCGTCTGGAGAGGCGGGCCGGGGGCTGACCGGACCCGCCCGTCTCAGCCGCCGAACACGAGCAGCGACAGCCACAGTGCCACCACCGACGACAGCAGCGCCGCCGGGACGGTGAGGAGGCCGAGGCGGGTGAAGTCGCCCAGGTGCACATCGTGTTCGTGGTGGTGGACGATGCGGCGCCACAGCAGGGTGGCCAGGGAACCGGCGTAGGTGAGGTTCGGGCCGATGTTGACGCCGAGGAGGACGGCGAGGACGGCGCCGGTGCCGAGCGGGGCGGCCAGCGGGACCAGGACGAGGACCGCGGGCAGGTTGTTGATGACGTTGGAGAGCACGGCGGCGAGGACGGCGACGCCGAGGAGGGCGAGCAGGCCGGTGCCGGACGGCATCACCCGGCCCAGCGCGTCGGCGAGGCCGTTGTCGACCACCGCGCGCACCACGATGCCCAGCGCCAGCACGAACGCGAGGAAGGGCAGGGAGACGGAGCGGAGAAGGGCGACCGGGCCCGTGGTGCGACGGACGAGCGCGCGGACCGCGAGGACCACGGCCCCGGCCAGCGCCGCCCACACGGGCTCGATGCCGAGCACGGACGTCAGGACGAACCCGGCGAGCGTGCACACGACCGTGACCAGCGCGAACATCGGCAGCTCGGGCGCCTCCACCGTCTCCTTCGGCGCGGGTGCCCCGGCGTCCAGATCGGCCGCGAAGAACCGCCGGAACACCACGTACTCGGCGGCCACGGCCACCGCCCAGGGCGCCGCCATCAGCAGCGCGAACCGGGTGAAGCTCAGCCCGCTCGCGGTGAACGCCAGCAGGTTGGTGAGGTTGGAGACGGGCAGCAGCAGCGAGGCCGTGTTCGACAGATGCGCGGTGGCGTACACATGCGGCTTGGGGCGGGCGCCCAGCCGGGCCACCGTCGCGAACACCACCGGGGTGAGCAGCACCACCGTCGCGTCCAGGCTGAGCACCGCCGTGATCCCGGAGGCCAGCGCGAACGTCGAGCCCAGCAGCCGACGGGGGCTCCCCGCCGACGCGCGCGCCATCCACGCCCCGCACGCCCGGAAGAGCCCCTCGTCGTCGCAGAGCTTGGCCAGCACCAGCACGGCGGCGAGGAATCCGAGCACCGGGCCGAGCAGCTCGGCCTCCGCACGGGCGTGCTCCCAGGAGACGGCACCGGTGGCGACGACGATCCCGGCCGCCGGTACGGCGACCACCGCCTCCGGCAGTCCGAAGGGGCGGGCGACCGCGCTGCCGAGGACGACGACGAGCAGGACGACGGAGAGGACCTCGGCGAGGGCGGTGTTCACGGCAGGACTTTCACGGTTCTCGGAGCTGGGGGAGCGAGGGGGAGGGGAGGGGCGGCACGACTGGTGCACCCTACAGCTGCCCGGGAACACACCACGAACACCCGTCCGGCACCTGTCAGCCCACCGGTGAGGCCCTTCTCACTCCGCTCTCACCGCTCTCCCACCGCCGGCTCACTCCTCCGACAGCGTCAGCTCCGCCCAGATCGTCTTGCCGTCCTCGGTGTGCCGGCTGCCCCACCGCTGGGTCAGCTGGGCCACCAGCAGCAGTCCGCGTCCGCCCTCGTCGAAGGTCTTGGCACGGCGCAGATGCGGGGCGGTGCCGCTGCCGTCGGACACCTCGCAGATCAGCGTGGTGTCGTCGTGGATCAGGCGCAGCTGGATCGGCGGGGCGCCGTGCCGGATGGCGTTGGTGACCAGCTCGCTCACCACCAGCTCGGCCGTGAACGCCGACTCGCTGATGCCCCAGAGCGCCATCTGCGTCAGCACGTACTGGCGGGTGCGGGCGACGAACGCGGGGTCGGCGGGTATCGACCAGGTCGCGACCCGCTCCGCCCTGAGCCCCCGGGTCCGGGCCAGCAGCAGCGCCACGTCGTCGGGGGCGCCGTTCGCGGGCAGCAGGGACTGGACGACCTGCTGGCAGATGTCGTCCAGTGGGCCCGTACGGCCGGAGAGCGCCTCGGCGAGCAGTTCCTGACCGGCGTCGATGTCCCGGTCCCGGGTCTCGATCAGACCGTCGGTGTAGAGGGCGATGAGGGTGCCCTCGGGCAGTTCCAGTTCGGCGGACTCGAAGGGCAGTCCGCCGAGGCCCAGGGGCTGTCCCGACGGCACTTCCACCTCCATCGGCCGTCCGTCCGGGTCCAGCACGACGGGCGGCGGATGCCCGGCACGGGCGAAGGTGCAGCGGCGGGTCACCGGGTCGTACACGGCGTACAGGCAGGTGGCGCCCACCTCACCGGTGACGCCCTCGCTGCCGGCCTCCGCGGACAGCCGTACGACGAGGTCGTCGAGGTGGGTGAGCAGTTCGTCGGGGGCGAGGTCGACGTCGGCGAGGGTGCGGACGGCGGTCCGCAGCCGGCCCATGGTGGCGGAGGCCTGGACGCCGTGGCCGACGACGTCGCCGACGACCATGGCGACCCGCATCCCGGAGAGCGGGATCACGTCGAACCAGTCACCGCCGACCCCGGCCTGCGCCGCCGGAAGGTACCGGGAGGCGGCCTCCAGGGCGGGCATCCGGGGGAGGGTCTGCGGGAGCAGGCTGCGCTGGAGGGCGAGCGCGGTCTCGCGTTCGCGGGAGTAGCGGCGGGCGTTGTCGATGCAGACGGCGGCCCTGGCCGTCACCTCCTCGGCGAGCAGCTCGTCGTCGGCGGTGTACGGGTCGGTCCGCTTGAAGCGGGTGAGGACGGCCACGCCGAGGGTGGTGCCCCGGGCCCGGATCGGCACCGACATGGTGGTGTGGACGCCCAGCTCCTTGACCCGTGAGCTGCGTATGGGGTCCCAGGCCAGCCAGTCCACGAGGGTGTTGGCCGGGTCCGTCGCCACGATGGTGTGGCCGACCACCAGGGACGCCGCCTGCGGGGAGGTGGCCGGGTAGACGTCGGTGCGGCCCACCTCGACGACCGCCTCGGGGCAGCCCGGGGTGACCGACCGGTGGGCGGCGCGGCGCAGGGTGAAGGGCGCGGAGAGCGGGCCCTCGTGCGGTTCGTCGCCGTGGTCCAGGGACTGCATGAGGTCGACGCTGACGAAGTCGGCGAGGACCGGGACGCACACATCGGCCAGCTCCTGCGCGGTGCGCCGCACGTCGAGGGTGGTGCCGATACGGATGCTCGCCTCGTTCACCAGCTGCAGGCGCTGCCGTGCGAGGTACTGCTCGGTGATGTCGTGCCCGGTGACACAGACCCCGATCGGTACCCCGGAGTCGTCCGTGATCGGGGCGATCGCCGCCGACCAGGCGTGCGCGCGGTCCTCGTCGGCGGCCCGCAGGAAGGTCTGCACATCCCTGCGGCGGCCGAGGGCGAGCACCTCGCGCAGATGCTGCTCCAGCTTCTCGCCCTGGCGACCGCCCAGGATCTCGGACATGTGCAGGCCCCGGAGGTTGTCCTCGGGCATGCCCACGGCGTCGGCCATCACGGCGTTGATGCCGCGCAGTCTGAGCCGGTCGTCGAAGACGGCCATCGCGCACGGCGACTGGACCATGACGGCCGCCGCGAGCGGATCGTCCCGCACCAGCGGGCCGGGATCGTCCAGCGGACACAGAACCAGCCAGCTGCCGCCGCCGTCGCCGTCCTTCATGCCCCGGTGGTGGGCGAGCAGCCACGCGGTCACCGTACGACCGTCGCGGTGACGCAGCGCGAGCGTGCCGTTCCAGCTGCGGCTGCCCGGCGAGGGCGGCAGGAAAGCGCCCCCCGGGGCGAGCAGCTCCTCGGCGGGGCGTCCCACGACCTCCGCCGCGGGCCAGCCCAGCAGACGGCGCGCGCCCTCGTTCCATTCGACGATCGTGCCGTCGCCGTCCATGGCCGCCCGCGCCGTGGCGGCACCGTCCAGGGCATACGCAGGGGCATCACCGTGCGTTACCTTGCGGCTCCTCATCGTCGCGAGTTCCATTTCGCCGGACCGAACGGGCTTACGGGTGAATTCCACCCTATGCGCTCCGCCGGTAAAGCGGACGGGAAACCGCACGCCTGCGGGATTTGTCGCACCCCTGTTCGTCGAGTGGCACGAGGGGCACTTGACGCCCCTGGGGAGTGTCGTCAGATTCTGGTTGGTCACGATCCCTTGTGATGGCTTGTGGGGCCTTGTGCGCCACGGCTCCCGGAACGTTCACCCGCACGTTCGACGAAGGGAACACCATGACCGTCACCCGCAGATCCTTACTCCTCGCGGGCACCTCCGCCCCGATGGTGGGAGCGCCGGCGGGCACCGCGGCCGCCGCGCCCCGGGCGCGACCCGCGTCCACCGGCCGGACCCTCCCGCTCCGCGACGGCTGGCGCTTCGCCCTCGTCGACCCGGGCGGCATCACCGACCCGACCGGCGAGTACGCCGACGCCTCGAAGCCCGGCTACGACGACTCCGCGTGGCGCCGGGTCGCGGTCCCGCACGACTGGTCCATCGAACTCGCCCCGACCACCCGGCACGGCACCACCAGCGGCACCGGCTTCTTCCCCGGCGGCCTCGGCTGGTACCGCACCACGTTCACCCTGCCGCCCGCCCTCGCCGGGAAGCGGATCTCGGTGGAGTTCGACGGCGTCTACATGGACTCGTACGTCCACTGCAACGGCACCGAGGTCGGCCGCCACCCCTACGGCTACACCGGCTTCGCCTTCGACCTCACCGACCTGCTGCACACCGACGGCGCCACCGCGAACGTCATCGCGGTCAAGGTCCAGAACCGGCTGCCCAGCAGCCGCTGGTACTCCGGCAGCGGCATCTACCGCGAGGCCCGCCTCGTCGTCACCGACCCCGTGCACGTGCCGCGTTGGGGCACCCACGTCACCACACCGGACCTCACCGAGGAGCGCGCCCTCGTCCGCGTCCGCACCCGCGTCGTCAACGCCTCCGAAGGCACGGCGGACGTCGAGGTCGTCTCCCGGATCGTCGACGCCCGCGGCCGTACGGTCGCCCGGACGTCCTCCGCGGTCGCCGTCACCGGCACCGCGACCGAGACCCATGAACTGACCGTCCGCGAACCGAGGTTGTGGGACTTCGCGGACCCGCACCGCTACACCCTCAGGACCGAGCTGCGCGTCGGCGGCACCACCACCGACATCCACCGCACCCCCTTCGGCATCCGCTCCTTCCGCTTCGACCCCGAAGAGGGCTTCCACCTCAACGGCACCGCCCACAAGATCAGGGGCGTCGACCTCCACCACGACCTGGGCGCGCTCGGCGCCGCCGTCAGCGCCGACGCGATCCGCCGCCAGATGACGATCATGAAGTCGATGGGCGTCAACGCCTTCCGCACCTCCCACAACCCGCCCTCCCCGGAGATGATCGAGGTCTGCGAGGAACTGGGCATCGTGATGACGGTCGAGGCCTTCGACTGCTGGCGGAGCCCCAAGACCCGCTACGACTACGGCCGTTTCTTCGACGAGTGGGCCGACCGGGACGTCACCGAGATGGTGCTCGCGGCCCGCAACTCGCCCGCCGTCCTCATGTGGTCCATCGGCAACGAGGTCTCCGAGTTCACCTCCACCGCCGGCCTCGCCATGGCGGACCGGCTGATCGCCGCCGTCAAGGCCTCCGACGACACCCGCCCCATCGTCATCGGCTCCCACCGCCATCGCAGCGTCCCCGCCCCCGGCACCCCCGGCGATCTGATCCTCGCCAAGCTCGACGGCCTCGGCCTCAACTACAACACCGCCAAGTCCGTGGACGCCCTGCACGCCCGCTACCCGCACCTGTTCCTCTTCGAGTCGGAGTCCTCCTCGGAGACCTCGACCCGAGGCGTCTACCAGGAGCCGGAGCGCCTCAACACCGGCGAGAACCACACCCCCGGCAGACGGGGCGTCTCCTCGTACGACAACAACCTCGCCTCCTGGACCATGAGCGGCGAGTACGGACACAAGAAGGACCGCGACCGGAAGTGGTTCGCCGGGCAGTTCCTCTGGTCCGGCATCGACTACATCGGCGAGCCCACCCCGTACGACGTCTTCCCGGTGAAGGCGTCCTTCTTCGGCGCCGTCGACACGGCCGGTTTCCCGAAGGACATGTACCACCTCTTCCGGAGCCAGTGGATCGACGAGCCCATGGTCCATCTGCTGCCGATGACCTGGAACCACACCGAGGGCGACACCGTGGAGGTGTGGGCCTACTCCAACGTCGCCACCGTCGAGCTGTTCCTCAACGGAAAGTCCCTCGGGACAAGGAGGTTCGACGAGAAGAAGACCCTCGACGGCCGCCCCTACCTGGAGACCACCGAGGCCACCGGCGACGACAAGACCTTCACCGACGGCCCCTACCCCGGCAGTTACACCAGCCCCAACGGCAGCGCGGGCAAGCTCCACCTCACCTGGAAAGTGCCCTACGCGCCGGGCGAGTTGAAGGCCGTGGCGCGCCGGAACGGCAGGACCGTCGCCACCGACGTCCTGCGCACGTCCGGCCGGCCGCACGCCGTACGTCTCACGGCCGACCGCAAGTCCCTGGCGGCGGACGGACGTTCGCTGGTCTTCGTCACCGCCGAGATCGTCGACGCCCGGGGCGTGGTGGTGCCCGACGCCGAGCATCCGATCGCCTTCGACGTACGGGGCGGCTCCCTCGCCGGGCTCGACAACGGCCGCGAGGAGAGCGCCGAGCGCTACCAGGCCGCCACCCGGACGGCCTTCGGAGGCAAGGCGCTCGCGATCGTCCGCGCCGGGACCGAGCCGGGGCCGGTGAAGGTGACGGCCCGGGTGGCGGGACTGCGGACCGGGAAGGTGGGCGTCCGGGCCACGCCGGCGCGCGACACGTCGACCACTCCGGCCACCGCGTTCGAGCCGGACCACCCGCCCATCGTCAACCACCCCTACGCCGACGCCAGTTACTCCGGCCGCCCGGACACCCTGCCCGCCGCCATGCTCGACGGCGACCCCGCCACCGGCTGGTCCAACGGCTTCCTCAAGGCGGCCACCGCCCTGCTGCCGGTGTTCGGCGGGGCGCGGCCCGAGGACTGGGTGTCGGTCGACTGGGGGAGGCCCGGGACGGTGGACCGGGTCGAGGTCTCCTTCACCGTCGACGCCGGGCACACCCTGCCCGAGACCGTCGCGGTCGAGGTGTGGGACGGCGGACGGTACGTCCCGGCCGAGGGCGTGAAGACCGACTGGGCCACCGCCTCCGACACCCCCACGGCGATCACCTTCGCCCCGGTGCGCGGCAGCCGGATCCGACTCACGCTGACCAGCCGCCATCCGGGCGAGACACGCGGCGCGGTACGGATCAGCAGGCTGGACGTTCTCGCGGTCTGACGCGCGCGAGAAGGCGCCCCTTCGGTCCGGACTGGACACCGGACTGGACACCGGACTGGACACCGGACTGGACCCCCGGCGGACAGCGCGCGGGAAACCAGTCCTGTCCGGACCGTTGACGGGCTGTCATGTCTCTAACAGCATGACCGACATCCCTGCCTGGGAGCGCTCCCACATCACGCCAGCCCCCACCTCCCCGAGGAGCCAGACGTGAAACGACGCAGAACCACCCTGCTCGCCCTGACGGGCCTCCTGGCGGCGGCGCTCACCGCGCTGCCCACCGGCCCGGCCCAGGCCGAGGAGGTCGAACAGGTCGAGAACGGCGGCTTCGACACCACCACCGCCCCCTGGTGGACGACCGGCAATGTCACCGCCGGCCTCACCGACGGCCGCCTGTGCGCCGAGATCCCCGGCGGCACCACCAACCGCTGGGACGCCGCCGTCGGCCAGAACGACATCACCCTCGTCAAGGGCGAGTCGTACCGGTTCAGCTTCTCCGCCTCCGGCACACCCCAGGGCAACATCCTGCGGGCGATCGTCGGTCTGTCGGTGGCCCCGTACGACACCTACTTCGAGGTCAGCCCGCAGCTGAACGTCTCGGGCGACTCGTACTCCTACACCTTCACCTCGCCCGTCGACACCGCACAGGGCCAGGTCGGCTTCCAAGTGGGCGGCAACGCCAACCCGTTCACCTTCTGCATGGACGACATCTCACTGCTCGGCGGCGTGCCGCCGGAGGTGTACGAACCCGACACCGGGCCCCGGGTGCGCGTCAACCAGGTCGCCTATCTGCCCGCCGGGCCGAAGAACGCCACGCTGGTCACCGACGCCACGGCGAAACTGCCCTGGCAGCTGAGGAGTTCCTCCGGCGCGGTGGTCGCGCACGGGCAGACCGTCCCGCGAGGCCTCGACGCCTCCTCCGGGCAGAACGTCCACTCGCTCGACTTCGGCGCGTACCGTAAGCGCGGCACCGGTCTCACGCTGGTCGTGGACGGCGAGACCAGCCGCCCGTTCGACATCGACCCGGCCGCCTACGAGCGCCTCCGGCTCGACTCGCTGAAGTACTACTACACCCAGCGCAGCGGCACCCCGATCAGCGACGACCTGCGCCCCGGCTACGGCCGCGCCGCGGGCCATGTCGACGTCGCGCCCAACCAGGGCGACGGAAATGTGCCCTGCCAGCCCGGTGTCTGCGACTACCGGCTCGATGTGACCGGCGGCTGGTACGACGCCGGCGACCACGGCAAGTACGTCGTCAACGGCGGCATCTCCACCTGGGAGGTGCTGAGCACCTACGAGCGCGACCTGTACGCCCGCACCGGGAAGTCCGGGAAGCTCGGCGACGGCTCGCTCGACATCCCGGAGAGCGGCAACAAGGTCCCCGACCTCCTCGACGAGGTGCGCTGGGAGCTGGACTTCCTGCTGCGGATGCAGGTGCCGCAGGGCAAGCCGCTCGCGGGCATGGCCCACCACAAGATCCATGACGAGCAGTGGACCGGCCTGCCCCTGATGCCCGCCGACGACCCGCAGAAGCGCGAACTGCACCCGCCGAGCACCGCCGCCACCCTGAACCTGGCCGCGACCGCCGCCCAGGCGGCCCGCCTCTACCGCCCCCACGACCCCGCCTTCGCCGCCAAGGCCCTCACCGCGGCCCGCACGGCCTGGACGGCGGCCAAGGAGCACCCGGCCGTGTACGCCTCCGAGAGCGACGGCGTCGGCGGCGGCACCTACTCCGACAACAACGTCACCGACGAGTTCTACTGGGCGGCGGCCCAGCTCTATCTGACCACCGGTGAGAAGGCCTTCCAGGAGTACGTCCTCGCCTCACCCGTGCACACCGCCGACATCTTCGGCCCCGTCGGCTTCGACTGGGCCCGCACCGCCGCCGCGGGACGCCTCGACCTCGCGACCGTGCCGAGCAAACTGCCCGGCCGCGACAAGGTCCGCCAGTCCGTGATCAAGGCCGCCGACAGCTACCTGGCCACCCTCAAGGCCCACCCGTACGGCATGCCGTACGCACCGGGCGGCAACCTCTACGACTGGGGCTCCAACCACCAGATCCTCAACAACGCGGTCGTCATCGCCACGGCGTACGACATCAGCGGGGCGTCGAAGTACCGCGAGGGCGCGCTGCAGAGCATGGACTACCTCTTCGGCCGCAACGCCCTGAACATCTCCTACGTCACCGGATACGGCGAGGTCGACGCCCGCAACCAGCACAGCCGCTGGTACGCCCACCAGCTCGACCCGAACCAGCCCAACCCGCCGGTCGGCACCCTCGCCGGCGGCCCGAACTCCTCCATCCAGGACCCCTACGCACAGAGCAAACTCCAGGGCTGCGTCGGCCAGTTCTGCTACATCGACGACATCCAGTCCTGGTCGACCAACGAACACACGATCAACTGGAACGCGGCGCTGGCCCGTATGGCGTCGTTCGTGGCGGACCAGATCTGATTCCCGCACCCGTCGGTACCGCGCGGTACACCCCGTGACCTGCGACTATTTACGGGTAAGTACCCGCGCGGTACCGTTGGACCATGCCAGCTCTGAATGTGGAGTTCAGCGACCGCGAGCTAGAGGACCTGCGGCAGATAGCCAAGGAGCGCGGTACGTCGATGAAGGCGCTCGTGCGCGAGGCCGCCGCGGCCGACATAGTGCGACACCGGGCGCTCAAGGAGGGCGCGGAGGCGTTCCGCCGCTTCTTCACCGCGCACGCCGACGAGTTCGCCGCCGCGTTCCCGGACGACGAACCCGCCGCCAAGGTGAAGGGGCGGGCCGTCTGACCGATGGCATCCGTCATCCATATCGACGTGCCCTGGCTGCTCCAGCGGCATGAAGAGGTCATGCCCGAGCAGCCCACCATCAACGACTTCTCCGCGCTCGTCGCCGCCGTCGCCCGGCACCGCGTGGACCCGCCGCGCCTCGGTGTCGACTCCGACCCGGCCTGGCGGGCCGCCGCGCTGCTGCACACCCTCGCGGTGCTCAAGCCCCTGCCGGCCGCCAACGCCCGTTTCGCCTGCGCGACGGCGGTGGCGTACATGTTCGTCAGCGGTGTCGGCATCGACCCGCCGTACGGGGCGCTCGTGGATCTCGCGCGCGATCTGCTCTCCGGGACGACCGATGTCTACGGGGCGGCGGACCGGCTGCGGTCCTGGCAGATCTGACTGGCCGAAAACGGTGGGCCCGCCCCCCCGGGGGCCACCGACCGAGGGCGGGAGGATCAAGGTCGGCGGCCCGTTTCGCGCGGGAGAGCCGCCGTTCCGCGCGGGGCCTTCCGAGGTGGCCGCCCTCAGTGAACAACGAACCCTCGGCGCGACGGGAGCGTGCGCGGGACACCAGGGTGTGCGTACGGTTCACACGGGGTGCTTGAAGCCTTGAGCGATCGGGAAGCGGAAGGCTTCGTTCTGCGAAGCGGAAGCATTGATACCGGTCATCTGACCTGCTTTTAGTGATGCGGATGTTGCCCAAGTGCCTTGTTAGCCATGAGTAACTTGTGCAAGGGTGAACTTCCTGCGCATGGGCAATGGCCCGGCCGGAAAGGCTATTTGGCTCTTCCGGTCGCCGAAGGGCCCAAAAGGCTCAAGGAAGACGGTCATCGTGCGGTTCGGCCCCCGACCGCTTTCCCGGCGCCCGCCAAAAAGGTACGCACCAATCCAGGGCCCTTTTCGGCGGCCACAACTCCGTGTGCCATCTTGCGCCTTGGAAGGAACCCGCTCTGTGCACACCCCCCACCCTCCTCGCCCGACCTATCCGCCCGCTCCCGGTCCGGTGCCCGGAGAGTCCGACGAGACTCTCGCCGCCCGGCTGCGCGGCTGGCCGGAAGGCAGCACAGGCGACCCCGTGGCCCTGCTGATGGCACGGCACTGGCAGCCGACGTACGACTACGCCGTCATCTGCCTCGCGACCCAGTCCCAGGTTGCCTCGATGGTGACCGCGACCGCCTTCCACCGGGTGCTCGACGGGCTGATGCGGGGGGAGTCGGGCGTCGCGCTGCGGCCCCGACTGCTGGTGGCCGCGCGCGACACCGTCAAGGAATGGTCCGCGGAAGGGGGCGTCTCCGGTGTGCTGCCCGACCTGAGGAAGCCCGCCGGCGGACGCGGGATGCGGGCGGCGAAGTCCATGACGCCCGAAAATCGCAAGCTCGTCGAGCGCTCTTTCCAGGCCCTGCCGGCGGTAGCCCAGTGCCTGCTGTGGCACACCGAAGTAGAAGCCGAAACGATAACCATACCCACCGGTCTGCTGGGGCTTGACACGGACAGCGCGGTGGCCACCCTGGAGCAGGCGCGCGACAAATTCCGCGAGGGCTGCGTCCGCGCGCATCGGGAACTCGCGCCGTCCAAGGACTGCCGCTTCTACAACCGGCTGCTGGACGTACCGATTCGCCGCGGCGGCGCCCTGCTGCCGGATGTCCAGCAGCATCTGCTGGAGTGCCGCTACTGCCGTTACGCCGCCGAGCAGCTCAGCCATTTCGAGGGCGGACTCGGCGGCGTCATCGCCGAGGCCGTGCTCGGCTGGGGCGCCCGGCGCTATCTCGACTCCCGGCCCGGCCGGATGCCGCAGAAGGCGAGTTCGAGACGCCCGGGGAGCGGCGGCCGGCACCGTCTGCTCTCCCAGATCCCCGCGCAGCGCCGCCGGATCACCGCCGGAGCGCGCAACCCCCGAGCCCTGATCACCGTCGGCGTCTCCTCGGGCGCCCTGCTCGCGGCCATCCTGGGCGCCGCGTTCCTCTCCGACGACGGCAGCGGCGCCGACCCGACCGCCTCCACCAGCGCCACCGGGGGCGTCGCCACCGCGCCGGACACCGGCAACGACACCACCACCGACACGGCTTCACCGACCCCGCCCGCCTCGGCCGGACGGCCCACGGCACCCCAGCAGACGCGGCTGCGCAACCAGGCCGCCGACCTGTGCATCGACATCCAGGGCGGCAAGGCCGTCAAGGGCGCCTCGACCGAACTCGCCGAGTGCGACTCCGGCTGGACCCAGAAGTGGTCCTACGAGGAGGACGGTCTGCTCCGCAGCGTCGCCAACCCCGAACTCTGCCTGGACTCCCAGGTCGACGCCGGAGTCGTCGTCCTCGGCAAGTGCGCCGACGAGGACTCCGAGCGCGGGGACGACGTGCGCTACGACTTCACCGTCCAGGGCGAGTTGCTGCCCCGGTGGGGCGAGGGGCTCGCCATGGCCCCCGTCGCCAGGGAGCCCGACGCGGACGTCGTCGTCAAGGTCCGGGACAACTCCACCACCCAGCGCTGGCTCACCGACGGTGTGACCGCCAGCCCCGAGTCCCTCTCCGTCTCCGGCTCCGAGGCGCCCACGCCGGAGACGGAACCGGTCTCCCGCAAGCCGGAGCCGGAGACCGACGGAGCCTCTCCGGCCCCCGGCCCGGAGAAGTCCAGCTCCCCCCAGCCGGAGGTGACCCCCGAGGCTGAGGCGGAACAGAGGGGTTCGATCCTCTCCGTGGGGGACGAATCAGAGGAAGTGGCCGAGGAGGAGCCGGAACTGCCGCTGACGTCCCTCGACGTGGCGGGCCTTTTGACGAACCTGGGCCTGTAGCGGGGTGCGTGGTCGGGTGCGGGTAGGTGGGGACTGGTCGCGCGGTTCCCCGCGCCCCTGAAGAGCCGGGGCTGCGCCCCGTGCTCTTCGGCCCGAAAAAGCAGGGGGGCGCAGCCCCCGCTTTTTCAGGGGCGCGGGGAACCGCGCGAGAAGCCCCACCGGACCGCACCCGACCACCCACCTGTCAGGCCGTCACGCGTCGCCGTCGCCGGCGTACAGGCTGTCGCGGCCCACCGACGCCGGCGTCCGGTGTCCCGACAGGGCGAGCGTGAGGTCGAGTTCGGCCAGCAGGCAGCGGATGACGTGTTCGACGCCGGCCTGGCCGTCGAGGGCGAGGCCGTAGACGTACGGCCGCCCCAGCAGCACCGCACGGGCCCCGAGCGCCAGCGCCTTGAACACGTCGTCCCCGCTGCGCACCCCGCTGTCGAACAGCACCGCCAGCCGATCTCCCACGGCCCGCACGACCCCCGGCAGCACATCGGCGGCCCCCACCGCCCCGGCCACCTGCCGTCCCCCGTGGTTGGACACGACCACCCCGTCCATCCCCGCGTCCGCCGCGAGCCGGGCGTCGTCCGGATGCTGGATCCCCTTCAACACGATCGGCCCGTCCCAGTGTTCGCGCAGGAACGCCAGATCCGGCCAGGTCTTCCCCGGGTCCCCGAACATGCCCGCGAAGTGCAGCACGGCCGCGTTCGGATCCTCGTGCACCGGCTTCGCGAGCCCCGCCAGGAACGCCGGGTCGGAGAAGTAGTTGGCGGTGCCGACACCGTGCAGGAACGGAAGGTACGCCCGCTCCAGATCGCGTGGCCGCCAGCCCAGCAGCGGGGTGTCGAGGGTGACGACGAGCACGGAGTACCCGGAGTTCCTGGCCCGTTCCAGGAAGCTCCGGGTGACCTCGCGGTCCTTCGCCCAGTACAGCTGGAACCAGCGCTCCGCGTCGCCCAGCACCTCCGCGATCTGCTCCATGGGCGTACTGGACGCCGAGGACAGGATGTACGGCACGCCCTGCGCGGCGGCTGCCCGTGCCGCCGCCGACTCCGCCTCCGGGTGCACGATCGAGAGCACACCGACCGGGGCGAGCGCGACCGGCGCGGGCAGCGAACGGCCCAACACCTCGACGGACAGATCGCGTTCGCCGACGTCCCGGAGCAGCCGGGGCACGATGCGGTGCCTTGCCAGCGCGGCCCGGTTCGCGCGGGCCGTGCCGCCGTCCCCGGCGCCGCCCGCCACATAGCCGACGGGCCCCGCACCGAGCCGGTGTTCGGCCAGCTCCTCCAGCCGGGTCAGATCGGTGGGCAGCCGGGGCACCGCGCCGCCCATCCCGCCCAGGTAGATCTCGTACTGGAAGTCCGCCCAGTGCTTGGCCATTCGTCCGTCCTGCCCCTCGCCGTCGAGAACACGCCGCGTCGCCGACGATCCTGACGAGCCGGGCGGGCACAGTCCACCGTCGTGCGCGCGTGATCGGCCGGAAGAGGGGCCGGGGTCCTCAGCCGCCGTCCGTGGCCAGGGCCGGCGCCGGTGTGTCCGTCGGCGCCCCCGGCCCGGTGATCGGCGGTACCGGCACATCGGCCGTACGGACCAGCCGGGCGCCCTCGGGGCCGTACACCGCGCGTGGTTCGGGGAACAGACGGAGCAGGGTGAGGAACAGGACCGCCGACACGACCAGGGAGAGCGGGAGGCTGATGTCGACGCCGCCCGCCAGGTCGCCGAGCGGGCCCACGAACTGGCCGGGGATGTTGGTGAAGAGCACACCGAGCAGCGCCGAGACCCACCACGCGGTCATCCCGCGCCAGTTCCAGCCGTGCGCGAACCAGTACCGTCCGCCGCGCTGACGGCGGTTGAAGACCTGGCGGGCCTCGGGGTCGTACCAGCCGCGCCGGGTCCAGAAGCCCAGGATCATCACGGCCATCCACGGCGTGGTACAGGTGATGATCATCGTGGCGAAGGTGGGGATGGACTGGACGAGGTCGAGGCCGAAACGGCCGACGAAGATGAACGCGATCGACAGCGCGCCCACGAACACCGTCGCCCGCACCCGGCTCAGCCGGGGGAACACCGACGAGAAGTCCAGGCCGGTGCCGTACAGCGCCGTCGTACCGGTCGACATGCCGCCGATCAGCGCGATCAGACACAACGGCAGGAAGAACCAGCCCGGCGAGATCGCCAGCAGCCCGCCGACGAAGTCGGGGGCCGCCGGATCGACGTACTCCGGGGCCTTCGCCGCGATGATGCTCGCGGTCGTCAGCCCGAACAGGAACGGCAGCAGCGTCGCGATCTGGGAGAGGAACGCGGCCCCGATCACCTTGCGGCGCGGGGTGCTCGCCGGGATGTAGCGCGACCAGTCGCCGAGGAACGCGCCGAAGGACACCGGGTTCGACAGCACGATCAGCGCCGCGCCGCCGAACGCCGGCCGGAACAGGTCCAGCGGTTTCGCGGTGCGGTCCGCGTCGGGGATGCGCTCGACGCCGTGCGCCTCGACCTCCGTGAGGGACGGGGGCGCGGGCGGGTCGGCGGGGAGGGTGCGGTGGTCGGGGACGTCTCGGGCATGGAGGCTCCGGCGGGGGACCGGCGGCGGTGCGTGTCGTGGCGCGAGGGGCGGGAGGGGGCCGGTGTGCCGCCGGGTGGGCGACAGGAGCGGAAGCCGTCCTCAGGGGGTGAGGCGACGGTAAGGGCGCCCGTCGAGTGGACACCAGGGGGTGCTTCGTCCATTTTCCGGGGTCGGAGTGGATGAATCGTCCACCATCGCGCAGGGGAAGCGGAATGTTTCAGGCCGATTGCTCAGCCATGGAGATCCGGCCATTCGTGATCATGGGGCGATCGGGAACCGCTCAGAATCAGGGTTCACGAGGTCGACTCCTGTAACTTCTAGCCACTGATTCAATACTCAAAGTTACTGAAACCTGTGGGGTGGATGTGTGTTCCGCCCCAGGACCCGGCAGACTCGCGCTCGCCGATCCGGCACCGTCCGGGCCGGCTTCGTACACGCGACCGATGTGACGGGGCCGTCCGGGCACTCCCGCAGAGCGGAAGGATGCACACCATGCCGAAGACCGCGCGCCTGGCAGCGACTCTCACCCTGGCGGCCACCGCCGTCTGCGGTCCCCTCACGGGGTCCGCGTTCGCCGCTCCCGAGCCCTCCGTGACCGGGCTCTACGCCCCCTCGGCCCTGGTCCTGACCGTGGGGCACGGCGAGAACCCGGCCACCGTCACCCCCGAGCGCGCGGTCACCCTGACCTGTGCGCCCAAGGCCTCCGGCACACACCCGGCGCCCTTCGACGCCTGCGCCGAACTCCGCGACAGCGGCGGCGACTTCGACGCGCTGAGCGGCAGAGCCGGGGCGATGTGCAGCAAGCAGTACGACCCGGTGACCGTCACCGTGCACGGTGTCTGGCAGGGCAAGCGCATCGCGTACGAGCGCGTCTTCGCCAACGAGTGTCTGAAGGACTCGGGCGCGAGCGTCCTGTACGCCTTCTGAGCGTTCCCTGAGACGAGGCCGCCTTGTGGCGGCCGAACAGGCCGGGGTCGCGTGGCCCCGTGAGTGATGAGCGAGGGCCCGTGGCTGGGGAGCGCGAGCCCTGTCGCGGTGTGCCATGCGATCCCCGTCCGGGGGCCGGCCGAGCGGAGTGGGGCCGAGGGCCGGCCCCCGGCATCAACTGCCGGGGGCCTTCGGGCGTTCACCTGTTTCTTGCGAGGAGGCCCCGGCGTTCACGCCGGGGAGGAATCGCATCGGGGAGTCGCGACGCGGAGCGTCGCCGCATCCTGTTCAGGGCGCGGAGCGCCCGTACCGCTGTCGGCATCGCGAGGTGATGCGAACGTGTGTTCCTGTGGTCGCTGGTCGGGGTGGTGGCTGGGGGATCGGGTGCGTTTGTGCGGCTGTCGTACGTATGGTCCTTCGCAGGGTTCGGGACGGCACGGTGTCCCGGCCGGGGGCCGTGAGGGGGCCGTGAGGGGGGGCGAGACGACGCGGGTGACGGCGGCTGCGGAGGCCGGGCATGCCCGGTACACGTACCGGCTGCGTGTGTCGTCCACTGCCCGCACCGCGCTGGCGGCGGAGTGGGACCGCTGCCGCTGGCTGTGGAACGAATGCGTCGCCAAGTCCAGGGCCGTACACCTGCACAACAAGGCCACCGGCGAGAAGGCCACGTGCGGCCCGGCTCAGCTCGACCGGATGCTGACCGAGGCCCGCGCCCGTACGCCGTGGCTGCGTGCGGGCTCCTCGGTTGTCCAGCAGCAGGTCATCCGCGACTTCGGCCGCTCCCGCGCCATAGCGCACAAGGACATTGAAGCGCGCCTGCCCATGACGCGCCGGGCGGGGATGCCCACGTACAAGCAGAAGCGCGAGGCGCTGGCGACCCTCAACTACACGCGGCGCGGGTTCCGGTTGAAGGACGGCCGGCTGCACCTGGCGGGCGGCATCGTCCTGACAGTGGTGTGGTCACGGGACCTGCCCGCCGAGCCGTCCTCGGTGCGCGTGTACCAGGACAGCCTCGGGCACTGGCACGGCTCGTTCGTCGTCCCCGCCCAGGTCCAGCCCCTGCCGGAGACCGGCCGTGTACTCGGCGTCGACTGGGGCGTGAGGGAGACCGCGACCACCACGTCAGACGCGCACGACCTGCCCCACGCCGGGCACGGCAGGAAGGCGAAGGCGCAGCTGACCCGGTACGACCGGATGATGGCCCGCCGCAGGCCGAACAAGGGCAAGCCCGGGTCGAAGGGCTACCGCGAGGCGAAGAAACTGCGGGCGAAGGCGCACAAGAAGGTCGCCAGGCAGCGCCAGGATACCGCCCGCAAGTGGGCCAAACGCGTCGTGACCGACCACGACGCCATCGCCGTCGAGGACTTCCGCCCGAAGTTCCTGGCCAAGTCCACCATGGCCCGCAAGGCCGCCGACGCCGCCATCGGCGCCACCAAGGCCGATCTGATCGAGATGGGCCGCAAACACGGGCGGGACATCCGCCTCGTCCACCCCGCGCACACCACGATGGACTGCGCGCAGTGCGACGCGAGAGCCAAGCACGCACTGCCGCTGGGTGAGCGCACCTACACCTGCACCGCGTGCGGAAACGTGTCCCCACGGGACAAGAACTCCGCACGCGTCATGCTCGTCCGGGCTGGTCTCAACCCGTCTGGTGCTGATGGCGGAAGACCTCCTGGAGCGCTGCTCCAGGAGGCGGCCTGAGCCAGGAATCCCCTTCCCTTCAGGGAGGGGAGGAGTCAATCGGTGGTGACGGTCCAGCGTCCGACCTCCTGATGGCCGGAGTCGTACAGGGGCTGACCGTCCCCGGGGGTGATCTCGCAGTGCCGGAGATTGCCGCCCCAGTAGCGCAGGATGCGCTCCAACTCCTGGACGGTGGTGCCCTCGTCCCAGTCCGTGCTGTCCAGGTCGACTTCGAGAAGGAACTTCACTTCGCGCGTCTCCACTTCCGTGTCGCTCGGATTCCGTCCCGGTGTCGCCGGAACGGCTGTGCGCCTGCCGCAGGTCCTTCAATCGTTTCATTCAACTGCTACTTGAGACTTGGCCCTCGCGGAGGCAGGGGCGGCGGGCCCGATGGCGGGGGAGTCGGCGGAGCGGCGGGCGGAAGATCCGGGAGCGGCGGGAAACGGCCCAGCAGCCGGGCGGCGCGCAGCAGTCGCCGCATCCGGGGCTGGTCGGACACCAGGCGCAGCCGGCCGCCGCGCGCCCTGGCCGCGGCCTCCGCGCGGCACAGCACGCGCAGCCCCGAGCAGTCGAAGAAGGCGACATGGCGCAGGTCGACGAGGAGATCCGGCTCGGCGGACCCGTCGACGGCGGCCGTCAGATGCTCGGCCACGAGATCCGCCGACGCCATGTCGATCTCCCCCGAGACCTCGATCACGGTGAACGGGCCGGTCCGGCGGGTGCGGGCGTACGGGTTCTCCGCCACCGGTCCGGATCCGGACCGGGACCCGGTTCCGGTGGCCGCGTCCTCGGGCCGAGGGGCGGTGCGGTCATGGGCGTCCGGAGTCATGGCGGCTCCGCCTTGTCAGGGGTAGGGCGCATTCGATCCCGTTAGCTACCCCGGCGTGCGGCCGGCCATCCCTTTCGCGCCCGGCGCAAGATCCACGACACTCGAAAAGGTGAAATTCCGGGCTGTCTCTTGACATGGTGCTGGATGGGCGAGCCGGAGTGCTCGGTTCAGTGGGCCGGCGCGGCGATGCGCAGGGGCACGGCGCCCGGTGGGCTCCCGCCGGCCGGCCCGGTGTCCTCGATGTCCCGCGTCACCTCCGCCCACCAGGCCGGGCCGTCCTCGATGTGCCGCAGCAGGACGCCCTCGCGGATCGCCCACGGGCAGATCGTCACGGACTTCAGACCGGTGAGCTTCATCGTGGTGTGCCCGACCAGCGCCCCGGCGAGGCTCTGGTTCGCCCGCGGCGCGGAGATGCCCGGCAGGGCGGACCGCTCGGCCGCGGGGAGGGTGGCGAGGCGGCTGACGGCGAGGCCCAGATCCGCGCACCGCAACTCCCGCTCCACGAACGGCCCGTGACGGCCCGGCGCCGATCCGCACAGCCGGGAGAGCTGCTGGAAGGTGCGCGAGGTGGCCACGGCGGTGCGGGGCCCCTCCCAGCGGATGCGCGCGGAGACGTCCCGGAGCTGATGGCGGACCTTGCGCCGCAGCGCCTTGACGCTGTCCGGCGACGGCGGGTCCTGCCCCTGGAAGAACTCATGGGTCAGCCGGTTGGCGCCCAGCGGCAGCGAGGCCACGAAGTCCGGCAGCCGGCCCCGGCCGAACGCCACCTCCAGCGAGCCGCCCCCGATGTCCAGCAGCGCGAGCGGACCCGACCGCCAGCCCATCCATCGCCGCGCCCCGAGGAAGGTCAGCTCGGCCTCCACCTCGCCGGGCAGGGTGCAGATCGGTATCCCGGTCTCCGCGCGCACGGTCCGCAGCACCTCCCGGCAGTTCGGCGCGGACCGCACCACGGCGGTCGCGAACGCCAGCGGCGTCGACGCCCCCCATCTCTCCGCCGTGCGCGCCGCCGCGGCGACCGCGTCGCACAACCGCCGTACGGACTCGTCGGGCACCTCGCCCCCGTGTGTCACCTGTTCGGACAACCGCAGGCGCCACTTGGCGGTGTGCACCGGCAGCGGTACACCCCCCTCGGCGTCCGCCACCACGAGCCGAACGGTGTTCGATCCCACATCCACCACGCTCATCCGCATGACCGACGGAGTACCCGGTGTGCGCGCCAACACGCGTATATCGCACGGCGGTCGGTGGCGCACGGTCGTATACCGGCCGCCCGCGCGCTGTAGTCCACGACCCCGGTGGACCCCGGCGAACCACCCCGGCGAAGCGGGCCGGTCGACCGGCCGGTCGAATGATCAGACTTATTGCTTATGATGTGCAGGTGCAGTACTACGACATCAGGGTGGCAGGCCCCGACGACCTCGACGGTGCCCGGACGGTGATGCTCGACACCGTCTACCGGGACTTCGGCACCGGCTATGTGCCGCGCTGGCACGGCGACATCATCGACCTCCACGGCGCGTACGTCGCCCCCGAGCGGCATGTCCTCCTGGTCGCCGTCGACCGGCGGGACGGTGTGGTCGTCGCCACCGGCGCGCTGGACTCCCGGGGTCCGGCCCATCCCCCCAACCCCCGCTGGCTGGCGGAGCGTTACCCCTCCGGGGGGACCGCGCAGCTGCGCCGCGTCTATGTGCGTGCCGAGCACCGGCGGCGCGGACTGGCCCGCCGGATGGTCGCCGACCTGCTGGACTTCGCGGCGGCCGACGGCGGTTACCGCTCCGTCTATCTGCACACCGACCCCGCGGTGCCCGGCGCCGAGGACTTCTGGCGCTCCCAGGGCATGGTGGTGTGCGACGAGCGCGAGCAGGGCGGGGAACGTGTCGTGCACTTCGAGGTCCCGGTGCCGCAGCACGCCCACCCCTCACCAGTCAGATGATAATCATTCTCATGTAGGGTGTGTCGCGCGCCACCGACCACACCCCCCCTGTCCCTCACAGAGAACCAAGGACCATGCGCCCTCCCCGCCGCCGTCGCGTCGTCGCCGGCCTGCTCCTCGCTCCCGTGCTGACCGGCTGCTTCGCCTCGAACGGAGAGACCTCCGACGGCAAGTCGGCCGACGGCTCCCGGCTGCGCGTGGCCCTCGCGTTCCCGCCCGCCGAGAACTTCTCCCCCTACGGCGCCGACGCCACCCTCCTCAGCAGGCTCGGGGTCACCGAGGGCCTCACCAAGCTCGACGCCAACGGTGTCGCGGCCCCCGCGCTCGCCGAGTCCTGGACCCGTGAGAACGACCGGAACTGGCTTTTCACCTTGCGCGAGGCCACGTTCCAGGACGGCACGGACGTCACCCCGGCCACCGTCGCCGCCGCCCTCACCGAGGCCACCGAGGCCGAGCCCGTCACCGCCGCGCTCTCCGGCATCGAGCTCACCGCCAAGGCGAAGGACGACCGCCAGGTGCGCGTCACCACCGAGGACCCGGACCCCGCCCTGCCGCTGCGGCTCACCAGCCCCGGCCTCGCGATCCTGTCCGCCAAGGCCTACGGCGGCAAGCGCGTGAACCCGGTCGGCACGGCCACCGGCCCGTTCGAGGTCACCAAGGTCACCGGCACCACCGCCGCCACCCTGGACCGCTTCGACGGCTACTGGGGCGGGCGCGCCCAGGCCAGCGGCATCGACGCCAAGTTCATCGCCGACGGCTCCGCCCGCACCAACGCCCTGCGCACCGACCAGGTCGACATGGCCGAGGCCGTCCCCGTGTCACAGGCGCCCACCCTCGACAAGGGCGCCCGGCGCGAGACGGCCACCACCCGCACCACCAGCCTCCTGCTCAACACCAGGACCGGCGCGTTCAAGGACCCGAAGCTCCGGGCCGCCGCCCGCGAGGCCGTCGACGGCTCCGTCCTCGCCAAGGACGTCTACGAGGGCTACGCCGACGCCGGCGTGGGCATCTTCGGACCCGCCGTGACCTGGGCGGCGGGCAAGCGCGTCGAGCCGACCGGCCGCGCGAGGGCCGCCGACGCCGACGGCACCTCGATCACCATCGCCACCTACGACAACCGGCCCGAACTGCCCGAGGTCGCCCAGGTGCTGCAACAGCAGCTCCAGAAGGCCGGGTTCGAGGTGAAGCTGGAGGTCCGCGAGTACTCACGGCTGGAGAGCGACGCCCTCGCCGGCAAGTTCGACGCGATCGTCGGCGCCCGCAACTCCCTGCTCGACACCGGAGACCCCGTCTCCATCATGGCCAGCGACTTCACCTGTGACGGCAGCTACAACCTCGCCCTGCTCTGCGACAAGAAGGTCGACCAGGCCGTCGCCGCCGCCGCGAAGGAGTCCGACACCGTGAAGCGGCAGCAGGCAGCCATGAACGCCGAGGCGGCCATCCTCGGCACCGACGCCACCGTCCCGCTGGTCCACCAGAAGATCATCACCGGCGTCGCCGACTCCGTCCAGGGCGTGATCCTCGACCCGTACGAGCGCACGCTGGTAGGAACGGGGACCCGGCGCTGATACGGGCACTCTGGCGGGCCCTGCTCGCCGCCGCGCTGCTGTGCGGCATCGGCCTCCTGCCGTGGCTGTCGCGCACCGACCCGGCGCTCACCGTCCTCAAGGCACGCTCCGCCGAACGCGACCCCACCCCCGAGGTCCTGGCGGCCGTACGGGACGAACTCGGCCTCGACGCCGGCCCGTTGAAGCTCCTCGGGGAGTGGTTCGGCGGGCTGGCGCGCGGTGACGCGGGCCGGTCGTGGATCTCCGGCTCCGAGGTCACCCCGTCCGTCGTCCACGCCCTCGGCGTCTCCGTGCTGCTGATGGCCGCCGCGCTCGTCGTCGCGGCGGCAACGGCCGCGGCCGTCTGCGCCCGCACCCTGTGGCTCGGCGCGCACCGCCGCCTCGACGACCGCCGAGGCGGCGGCAGCCTGGCCGCGATGCTCGCCGCGCTGCCCGAGTTCCTCACCGCCTCCGTGCTCGCCGTCGTCGTCGGCGTACACCTCGGCTGGCTGCCCGCGCTCGGCTGGTACGGGCCGCAGTGGATGGTGCTGCCCGCCCTCGCCCTCGGGCTGCCCGCGGGCGCGCTCCTCGGCCGGATGCTCGACGACCTGCTGCCCGGCGCCTTCGCCGAACCCTGGGCGCTGGCCGCCGCCGCCCGCGGCATACCCGGGCGGGCCACCGCCCGCCAGGCCGTACGCCGCTGCATACCCGGACTGCTGCCCAACCTCGGCCTGTTCGTGGTCGGCCTCACCGGCGGCGCCGTCACCGTCGAGCAGATCTTCGACATACCCGGCCTCGGCCGCACCACCCTCCAGGCAGCCATCGCCCAGGACCTGCCCGTCCTCCAGGCCGGCACCCTCGCCCTGGTCCTGCTGGCCGCCGTCACCGGCGCCCTCGCCCGGCTCGCCGCCCGCCTCCTCATCGGCCCGGCCCTCCGCGACGGCGCGCTCCACTCCCTGCACCGCCCGAAGCCGCCCGTGCCCCGCCGCACCCCCCTGCTCTACGGCACGCTGCTCCTCGCGGTCGTCGCGCTCGGCCTGACCCGCGACCCGCTCGCCCTGGACACCGGCGCCCGGCTCCGATCCCCGTCCTGGGCCCACCCGCTGGGCACCGACGCCCTCGGCCGCGACCTCCTCGCCCGCATCGGCCACGGGGCGTTCACCACCCTCGCCCTGGCCGTCACGATCAGCGCCGCGGCACTGCTGGCGGGCCTGCTGCTCGGACTGCTGCCCCGTTTCTCCGGGCCCCTCGTCGACACCGTCAACGCCATCCCCCCGGTCCTCGCCGGTCTGCTCGTCGCCGGGGTCGCAGGCAGCGGCGCGGCGACCCCCGCGCTGGCCGTCGCCGCCGTCGCCTGGGTACCGCTCGCCGCGCACACCACCGCCCTCCTCGAACAGGAACGGGCCACGACACACATCACGGCCACCAAGGGACTCGGCGCGGACAACACGTACCTGCTCCGCCGCGAACTGCTCCCCGCCGTGCTGCCTCCCGTCGCCCGGCACGCCCTCCTCCGGCTGCCCGGCGTGGCCCTCGCCCTCACCGCCCTCGGCTTCCTCGGCCTCGGCGCACAGCCACCGGACCCGGAATGGGGCCTCCTCCTCGCCGAGAACCAGCCCTACGCCGAACGCGCCCCCTGGGCCGTCCTCGCCCCCGCCACCGCCCTCGCCCTCCTGGGCGCCCTCGCGGTCACGGCGGCGGGCGGGGTGCGGTGGCCGCGTTCGCCGTTCGCCGACGGAGCACGACAGCCGAAGCCGGCTGTCGCCGCGACCGTCGGCGAGACGGGTTGACCGGGCCCGTGGACGAACCGACGAGGCCGCCTCGGCGGCGACCGGCCGGGCATCCGGCCGAGGAACAGACGACGAGCGAGGGCCGGGAGAAGCGAGCGGTGGACGACGTGTCCGAGAAGCAGGCGAAGGCGAAGAGCACGGTGCCCGGACCACGGACCGCGGCCGGAGCGGACGGAGCGGCCGGAGCGGACGGAGCGGCCGAAGGTGGCCCGGCCGAGACCTCTCGGCGCGGTACCTGGGCGAGGCTCAATCCGCTGCTTCGGCTGCTGATCCTCACCCAACTCGCCTTCAACGTCGGATTCTTCGCCGTGCTGCCGTTCCTCGCCGAGCACCTCGGCACGGCGATCGGCATGGCCGGCTGGATGGTCGGCTTCGTGCTCGGACTGCGGACCTTCAGCCAGCAGGGTCTGTTCGTGGTGGGCGGCGCGCTGGCCGACCGCTACGGCGTCCGGCCCGTGGTGCTGGTGGGATGTGTGCTGCGGATCGCCGGGTTCGCCTGGCTCGGCTACGCCGACGCGGACTGGTCGGTCATCGGGTCGGTCCTCCTGATCGGCTTCGCGGCGGCCCTGTTCTCGCCCGCCGTCGAGTCGGAGGTCGCCCGCCAGGCCGTGGTCTGGGAGGAGTCCGGCGGCGGGCCCCGGACGAGCGTCCTCGCGCTGTTCACGGTGGCGGGACAGGCCGGCGCGTTCGTCGGGCCGCTGATCGGCGCGTTGCTGCTGGCCGTGGACTTCCGGGTGGTGTGTCTCGCGGGCGCCGGGGTCTTCGTGCTCGTGCTCGCCGGACACGCGTGGCTGCTGCCGCAGCACATACCCGGGCGGGAGCGGGTCGGGGTCAAGGGCGGGCTCGGCGGGCTGCTGCGCAATCGGCGGTTCCTGGCGCTGTGCTGCGCCTACGGCGCGTACCTGTTGGCGTACAACCAGCTGTATCTGCTCCTCCCCGACGAGGTGGAGCGGGCCACGGGGTCGCAGACGGCGTTGGCCTGGCTGTTCGGGCTGTCCTCGCTGCTGGTGGTGACCGCGCAGCTGCCGGTCACGCGGTGGGTGGCGGAGCGGCTGGATCTGCGGCGGTCCATGGCGGTGGGGTTGCTGCTGATCGCCGGTGGGTTCCTGGTGGTGGCCGTGGCGTTGCCGGCCGGGTGGACCGGGAACGCGGGGTTGTTGCCCGCCGCCGGGTTCGTGGTGTTGCTGACGGTGGGGCAGATGCTGGTGGCGCCGGCTGCGCGGGCGTGGGTGCCGGATCTTGCGGTCGAGGGGCGGTTGGGGCTCTATACCGGGGCGATGTCGTCCGTCTCCGGGCTGATCGTGCTGGGGGGTAGTGCGGGGGCCGGGGCGCTGATGGATGCCGGGGTGTCGGGGGTGGTGCCTTGGGCGGTGCTCGCGGTGGTTCCGGTGGGGGCGATCTTGCTGCTGCCGCGTCGCAGTCCTGCGCGACCTTAGTCTCGCCCCCGCGGGCCCTCCCTGGGGGGTGCGTTGTCGGGTGCGGGTCCGGTGGGGGCCGGTCGCGCAGTTCCCCGCGCCCCTGAAAAAGCAGGGGCTGCGCCCCGTGCTTTTTGAACGGCCCGCAGGGGCCGTTGTTCTTAGGGGCGCGGGGAACTGCGGCGAGAAGCCCCCACGCACCCGCACCCGCCACGGAACCCTCGCTCTCCGAGTTCTTCCGCGCGGCTCAGGACATCTGGCGGCGTACCAGCTCGTGCAGGCGCCCCGCCGGGTTGGCGAGAAGCTCGGCCGGGGCTCCCACCTCCGCCACCTTGCCGTCCTCCATCACCACCACCCGATCCGCGTCCATGACCGTGGAAAGGCGATGCGCGATCACGACCCGCGTCGCGTTCAGCGCGCGCGTGCTCTCGATCACCGTCCGCTGCGTCTCGTTGTCCAGCGCGCTCGTGGCCTCGTCGAAGAAGAGGAGACGGGGGCGGCGGATCAACGCCTGCGCGATCATCAGGCGTTGGCGCTGCCCGCCGGAGATCGCGCCGTTGCCCTGGACGATGGTGTGCAGCCCCATCGGCATCCGCTGGATGTCCTCGGCGAGGCCCGCCATCGAGGCCGCCGCCATCGCCTCCTCGGGCGTGAACGGCTCGGTGCCGCAGATGACGTCCAGGATGGAGCCGGTGAACGGCTGCGCGTGCTGGAGCACGACACCGCACTGCCGGCGCACGGCGGACTGGTCGAGGGCGCCGAGGTCCTGACCGTCGTAGAGCACGCTCCCGGAGACCGGCTTGTCGAAGCCGATCAGCAGACGCAGCAGCGTGGACTTGCCGCAGCCGCTCGGGCCGACGATCGCCACGAACTCGCCCGACCCGATGTCGAAGGACACGTCGTCCAGCACCAGCGGGCCGTCGTCCGCGTAGCGGAAGGAGAGCCTGCGGGCCTCCAGCGCGCCGGAGAGGACACCCGGGCGTGTGCTCGCCGTACGCACCTCCGGTGTCGCCTCCAGCACCGGCTTGATCTCCTCGAACAACGGCAACACCGCCACCGCCGACACGAACGCGCCCGTCAGCTGGGTGACCGACGTCAGCAGCATCGTCACCGAGGTGTTGAAGGTGAGGAACTCCGCCGCCGACATCGAGCCGCGTGCCGGGCCCGCCAGCAGCATGAACATCAGCAGGGTGCAGAGCGGGAGATACACCGCGCCCAGCACCGTGTTGAGGTTCTTGATGCCGCCGACCTTCTGCTGCAGTTCCCGGCTGCGCGCGAACTCGCCCGCCCAGGCGGCGTAGGCGTAGTTCTCGGCGGCGGCCACCCGCAGCTTCGGCAGGCCCCGCAGGGTCTGGAAGGCCTGGTTGTTGAGCTTGTTGCTCAGCACGACCAGGCGGCGCTGCCAGCGGACCTGCCAGAGACCGAGGCCCAGGAACACCGTGGCCACGATCACCAGCATGCCGATCGCCGCCAGGGCCATGGGCACGCTGTACCAGAGCAGCAGACCGAGGTTCACCGCGCCCACGGTCACCGACTGGGCGACCACCGGACCGACCCCGGCCAGGGTGCGGCGGATCGCGCTGATGCCCATCGCCGCGCTCGCCAGTTCGCCGGTCGAACGGGACGCGAAGAAGGCGGTGGGGAGGCGCAACAGACGGTCCCAGACCGCCGGTTGGAGGGTCGCCTCGATACGGCCCTCCAACCGGAGGATCGTCAGGTTCTGGAGGAGGAGGAACGCGGCCGAGACCACGCTGGCGAGCATGATCGCCAGGCAGACCCGCACGATCAGGTTCTCCTGCGCCTTCGGCACGAACTCGCCGAGGACCCTGCCCGTCGCGAGGGGCACGAGCGAGCCGAGCAGGACCGTCACCAGACCGCTGAGCAGCAGCCCCGTCGTGTCGCCGCGCGTGCCGTGCAGGCTGAACCGCATCAGCCGCAGTGGGCTCAACACCCGTTCGGGCAACGGCCGGTAGAACATCACCGCGCGCGGCTCGAACTCCGCCGCGTTCGCCTTCTCGATCGGTGTCTCCCGGCCGGACGACGGCTGTACGGCCACATAGCCGCCGCGCCGCCACAGCAGCGCCACCGGCGCCCCGGACAGGGCCCGGTGCCCGACCAGCGGGCCCACGTTCTCCCGCCACCAGCTCCCGCCGAGGCGTACGGCACGGACCCGCACCCGGGAGGCGAGCGCGATGCGCTCCACCGGGTCGAGGCGGTCGCTCTCGGTGCCGCTCTGCGCGGGCTCGGAGAGGGTGATCCCGGCCGTCCGGGCGACGAGCTTGCAGGCCGCGTACGTGGCGTCCGCGTCGGCGGCCGTCGTCCGCCGGTTCGCGGAGGGCTTGCCGATGGACGCGAGCAGCGTGCGGTCGGCCTGGGCGCGCACCGCCTCACCGGCCTTGATCCCGGCGGCCGTACGGTCCTCGTGGGTGCGCTCCAGCTGCTCGATCCAGCGGTCCAGCGTGGCCAGCAGCCGGAACTGCTGGTCGACCATGCTCTGCCAGACCCCCGGGTCCATCAGCAGATCGGCCGCCGCCTCCGCGCCGTACAGCGAGCCGTACTGGACGCTGCCGGGCGGCACCCGCATCCAGAACACGTCGTCGTCGGTGGGCGCGGCGGCCTGCTCGGTGGCCATCGGCGCCTGGAAGAGGATCGACAGGCCCCGGCCGACGCCGAGGGCGAGGGCGTATTCGAGGGGGCTGGTCTGCGGGGGTACGAGCTGGGGATTGCCCCATTCGTCGTACGACCAGGTCTCGGTGTTCACCTGCTGGTACAGCTCGCGCAGCCCGATGCGCCGGACCACGCAGTCGCGGAGCGGGCGGGCGACCAGGGTGTGCTGGGGCCCGGCGACCGGGCCGAGCAGCAGCGCGCCCGCCTCCAGACGGCCCAGATGGTGCCAGTGGCCCTGCTCGACGGCGTCGACCGCGAACAGGTCCAGGGCGCCGGAGGCCACCAGCCACAGCGTCTGCGGGCCTTCGAGGTCGAGGCGGGTGTGGCCGGCGCGGTCGAGGGGGGTGCCCATGGCGCCGAGCGCGCCGAGGACGAGGTCGCCGCCCTCGGATACGGACGTCGTCATCTCAGCGCTCCCTGACCAGCTGGGCGTACGCGCCGCCGCGTGCCACCAGCTCCTCGTGCCGTCCGCGTTCCACGATCGTGCCGTGCTGCAGGACGACGATCTCGTCGCTGTCGCGGACCGTGGAGAGCCGGTGGGCGATCACCACA
This sequence comes from Streptomyces phaeolivaceus, assembly GCF_009184865.1. Classification (NCBI taxonomy): domain Bacteria; kingdom Bacillati; phylum Actinomycetota; class Actinomycetes; order Kitasatosporales; family Streptomycetaceae; genus Streptomyces; species Streptomyces phaeolivaceus. The sequence goes on from NZ_CP045096.1 coordinate 9,530,196, forward strand.
CACGCGCAGCCGCGCTTGCGGAGGTTGTCCATGACGGTCAGCTCGGTCTCCGCGTCCAGCGCGCTGGTCACCTCGTCGAGGACCAGGATGCTGGGCCTGCGGACCAACGCCCGCGCGATCTCCAGGCGTTGCCGCTGACCGCCGGAGAAGTTCCGGCCGTCCTGCTCGACCCGGCTGTTGATCCCGCCGGGTCGGCGCGTCACCATGTCGTACAGGGCCGCGTCCCGCAGCGCCTCCACCACGGCCTCCTCCGAGATCGACGGATCCCACAGGGCCACGTTGTCGCGGACCGTGCCCTCGAAGAGGAACACCTCCTGGTCGACGAAGGAGACCGAGGCGGCGAGCGCGCCCCGGGGGATGTCCTCCAGCCGGCGGCCGTCGATACGGATCACGCCCTCCCAGGGCGAGTACAGGCCCGAGATCAGCCTGGACACCGTCGACTTGCCGCTGCCCGAGCCGCCGACCAGCGCCACCTGCTGCCCCGGGCCGACGGTGAGGTCGAAGCCGGTGAGCAGGGGCTTGTCGAGGGGGCTGTAGCCGAAGGTGATGTTCTCCAGCTCGACATGGCCCTGGAGGCGGCGGGTGGACTCACCGGCGTCCGGGCGGGCGTACAGCGGGTCCGCCCGGAAGTTCTCCACGTCCTTGAGCCGGGCCACGTCGGCCGCGAAGTCCTGGATACGGCCCGCGACCCCGTTGAGGCGGGTGATCGGTGCGGTGAACCGGGTGACCAGCGCCTGGAACGCGACCAGCAGACCGACGGATATATGGCCCTCGACCGCGCGCATCCCGCCGATCCAGAGGATCAGCGCGCTGTTGAGCGTGGCGAGGGTCGGGGCGACGACCCCCAGCCAGGCGCTCGGCACCCCGAGCCGCTGCTGCTCCTCCAGCGTGGTGGCGTGCTGCCCGGCCCACTTGCGGAAGTAGCCCTCCTCGCCGCCGGTCGCCTTCATTGTCTCGATCAACTGGAGGCCGGTGTACGCCGTGTTGGTGAGCCGGGCGTTGTCGGCGCGCAGCTTCGCCGTACGGGTCGCGCGCAGCCGGATCACCACCCGCATCGCCACCACGTTCAGCAGCGCCACCCCGATGCCGACGAAGGTGAGCTGCGGGTCGTACGTGTAGAGGAGCACGGCGTAGAGGACGACCACGACCGCGTCCACGCCGGCCGCCGCGAGATCGCGGGCCAGGGTCTCGGCGACCGCGTCGTTGGACTGGAGCCGCTGGACCAGGTCGGCGGGGCTGCGCTGGGAGAAGAAGGTGACGGGCAGGCGGAGCAGATGGCGCAGGAAGCGGGCGCTGGAGAGAGTGGAGGAGATCAGGCGTCCGCGCAGCAGATTCGCCTGTTGCAGCCAGGTCAGCAGGACCGTCAGCAGGACGCAGGCGCCCATCGACGTGAACAGCACACCCAGCAGGGAGGTCTGGCCGCCGATCAGGAACATGTCGATATAGGTGCGGCTCAGCGCGGGCACCGCCGCGCCGACCGCCACCAGCAGCAGACTGGCGAGGACGGCGGCGGGCAGGGTGCCCGCGGTGCCGCGCATCCGGGCGGGCATGGCACCGAGGACACCGGGCCTGCGCCCGCCCTTCTCGAAACCGTCGCCGGGCTCCATGACGAGGACGACCCCGGTGAAGCTCGCGTCGAAGTCCTCCATCGGCACGAACCGGCGGCCCTTGCCCGGGTCGTTGATGTGGACGCCGCGCCGGCCGAGGCGGCGGCCCATGCCGTCGTAGACGACGTAGTGGTTGAACTCCCAGAACAGGACCGCCGGTGCCTTCACCTCGGCGAGGGCGGCCACGTCCATCTGCATGCCCTTGGCGGTGAGGCCGTAACTGCGGGCCGCCTTCAGCAGATTGCTGGCGCGCGAGCCGTCCCGGGAGACACCGCAGGCGATCCGCAGCTCCTCCAGCGGGATGTGCCGCCCGTAGTGGCCGAGGACCATGGCGAGGGAGGCGGCGCCGCACTCCACGGCCTCCATCTGCAGCACGGTCGGCGTACGGACCGTCCTCCGCCTGGCCTTGGGCACCGGGCGCTTCTGCGGGGCGGCCTTGCGTCTGCCGCGTACGGGCGGCGGGACGGTGTCCTGGGGCGCGGTCACGGCAGCAGCCAATCGATCGGATGCTCGTCGGCCAGCCGGATCGAACCCGTGGCCATGGTCATGGAGGTCAGCTCGAACGGCGGCCCGTCCTGCGAGGACCACCGGTAGCCCGACTCGGTCGACGCCTTCCGGTCCAGCCGTACGGTCACGGCCACCGGGCGGCCCTTCTTGGTGAACTGCTCGCCCAGCTGGCTGTCCCCGAGGAACGCGCCGATCGACTGCGGGGTCTGCGCGGTGCGGTCCACCTTCTGCACATGGCCGCGCAGCACGCCGTACTGCTGGGTGGGCGCCGACTGCACGGTCAGGTCCACGGCGGCGTCCTCGGGGATCGAGGCCGCGTTCTCGGCGGGGACGTACACGGTGGCGTACAGCGGGTCGTCGGCGTCGGCGACCTTCTCGACTGCGGCGACGTTCGCGCCGGTCTGGATGATCTGGCCGATCGTGGCCGCGAGCGCGGAGACCCGGCCGGCCGCGACGGACCTTACGACCTTCTCGCCGTCGGTGGTGGCGACCTTCAGGACGGGGGCCTCGGCGGGCAGCCGCTCGCCCTGTTTCGCGAGCACGGCGGTGACCTGGCCGGCCACCGGGCTCTGCAGTATGTAACTGCCCTGGCCGTGGGTGAGGACGGCCGGCGCGCTGACCGTGGACGCGACGGAACCGGTGACGGCCCACACGGACGCGGCGGCCATGGCGACCACCGTCACCGACAGCACCAGCCAGCCCTGCGGGCGGGCGAAGCGCACCGGGAGATCGAGTTCCTCCGGTGACTGGAGCTTGGCGAGGGCCTGTTGGCGGAACTGCACGGGACTTCCCTCACCTGCGCGACAGGAGACGACAGAACACGGGACGACGAGGGCGCCCAGGACTTTCGGGCACCCCGAGAGTCCCGGAACCTGTCAGGTGGTTCCGGGACTCAGCGGCGCTGGGGCTCGATCAGAGACCGGTGACCAGGCCGGTGACCGGGGCGGTGTGCAGGCCGGTGACACCCTCGACCGTGCCGACGACCGTGTTGACCAGACCGGCGACCGGGGCGAGGCCGTCCACCAGGCCGGTGACGGTGCCGACGGCGTTGACCGAGAGGCCGCCGGAGACGGCGTCGAGGGCGGCGTCCGAGATCTCGGCGGTCTCAACCTGGGGGGTGGAGTTCATGATGGAACTTCCCTTCGCATAGCTATTCATAAGGGGGGAGCGGCCCCCTTCTGGGGACAGAACGACGGCCGCGCACGTGGGTACCCACTTCTCGATCCGGAGAGCTGGCTGCCCCCGACTCCGAGAGCTCGGCGGCCCCCGCGGTGCGATGGATATAAGCAGATCGCCGCCGCGCACATCCAATCAACATGGCCTCTCACCAGCGCAGTTGGTGACCAAGACGGTTCATTGGTGCAGGAGTGCGCACGGCTTGGGTCCAGCTTCTTCACACGGATCGCGGCATCGTCATACGCCCTTCATTGCCAGCCGGAAAACGAACTGGACAGTCCTGCCTCAAAGGCACGGCACACGATGCGGGCCTGTGCAGAACTGCCACCGGCCGTGACTCCGCTGAGCATGCGGTGTGGAGATTCCCTGAAGCCGGTTTCCCGATCACCGGCATGAACGGACCGCTGTCGGGCGGTCGCGGACCGTGCCCGGCGGGGTGCGGGCCGGTGGCGCCCACAGAGGGCCCACAGGGAGCCCACAGGGAGCCCGCAGGGGCGCGCGGGCGGGAAGTCGTGAAATGGCGGGCGAACGACGGGCGTAGCGCGCTTTGCGAAATGGAAGATCGAAATCTTTTTGCGGAGCGTTGAACACCCCACCGGAACCATCCGTACCAACTGGCAACCAGGCGCCCCCAGTTCATCCGCCGGACGGCGGTACGGACCCCGTCCCCAGGAGGTCAAGAGTTGAGTCACAAACGAGCCACCAAGCGTAAGGCGTTCATAGCCGCAGGCGGCGTGGCGGCGATCGGTGCGGCGGCCCTCATCCTGCCGAACGCGATGGCGTCGCAGACGGAGTCGAAGGACGCGGCCCCGAAGACGCTCGCGGCGAGTGACGCCTCGGACCTCGCCTCCCAGCTCCAGGAGTTGCTCGGTGACGCGTTCGCAGGCGCGTACTACGACTCGGGCGAGCAGCAGCTCGTCATCAACGTCATCGACGGCCTCGAGATCGACGGCGACGACAACAACGTGATCATCCAGGCCCAGTCGGCCGGTGCGGAGGTCCGTGAGGTCGACAACAGCTGGTCCGAGCTCCAGGAGGGCGCGGCCACGCTGAAGGAGCAGGCCAGCGTCCCCGGCACGGCCTGGGCGATCGACCCCCGCACGAACCAGCTCCAGGTCACCGCCGACTCCACGGTCACGGGCGAGAACTGGGACACCATCGAGACGGCCGTCAAGTCGCTCGGCTCGGGCATGGCGACCATCAAGAAGTCCGCCGGCACGTTCAAGACGTTCCTGGAGGGCGGCGACGCCATCTTCGGCGGCGGCGCGCGCTGCTCGGCCGGCTTCAACGTCGTCAACGCCGAGGGCGCCCCGGCCTTCCTGACCGCCGGTCACTGCGGTGTCGCCGAGGCCGAGTGGTCCGAGGAGGAGGGCGGCGCGCCGATCGCCACCGTCGACGCGGCCACCGCCACGTTCCCCGGCGCCGGTGACTTCGCCCTGGTCAACTACAACGACCCGGCGACCCAGGCGGCCAGCACGGTCGACCTCGGCAACGGCCAGACGGTCGACATCAACGCGGCCGGCGAGGCCGCGGTCGGCCTCCAGGTCTTCCGCATGGGCAGCACCACCGGTCTCGCCGACGGTCAGGTCACCGGCCTCGAAGCCACGGTGAACTACCCCGAGGGCACGGTCACCGGCCTCATCCAGACCAACGTCTGCGCCGAGCCCGGCGACAGCGGCGGCTCGCTGTTCACCGAGGACGGCCAGGCCATCGGTCTGACCTCCGGCGGCAGCGGCGACTGCACGGTCGGCGGCGAGACCTTCTTCCAGCCGGTCACCACCGCCCTCGCGGCGGTCGGCGCGACCCTCGGCGACGCCGGCGCGGGCGCCGGTGAAGAGGCCGCCGGCGGTGCCGCCGCCGGTGCGGGTGAAGAGGCCGACGGTGGCGCCGCCGCCGGAGCCGGCGAGGAGGCCGACGGCGGTGCCGTGGCCGGTGCCGGTGAGGAAGAGGCCGCCGCGGCGGGCGCGGGCGAGGAAGAGGGCGCCGCTGCCGCCGGAGCCGGCGAGGAGGGCGACGCGGGTGCCGTCGCCGGTGCCGGTGACGCCGCGGGCCAGGAGCAGGAGCAGGGCATCGGCGACCAGGGTGTCGACGAGCAGGGCGTCGAGCAGTAGGCGAACGCCACCGAGAACGTGGACGACGGCCCAGGGATCAGCGGCCACTGAACCCCGGCCGTCGCCTCACGGCCCACCTGTCGGCCCCACCTCAGCGGTTCCGGCCGACAGGTGGAACGGTCCGGCCCTCCGGCGGGAGGGTCGGACCGCTTCGCGTCGCGGGCGCCGCTCCGCAACTCCGAAAAAGGGGCGGAGCCTCGTTCTTTCAGGGGCGCGGGGAAGTGCCCGTCGCCCGCAGCAACAGCAACGCCACGTCGTCCGCCCGCTCCTCCGCCGCCTCGATCTCCCGCACCAGACTGTCGGCCAGCGCGTCCAGCGACCGCTCACCCGTCGCCGCCGTCGACAGCCGGTCCCCGAGATCCGCCAGCGCGTCCTCGATGTCGACGCCCGGCTTCTCGATCAGCCCGTCGGTGTACAGCACCAGCACGGACCCCTCCGCCAGCGCCACCTCGGTCGTCGGATACGTCGCCGCCGCGTCGATGCCGAGCAGTGGCCCACCCGCGAGATCGAGCACCCGCACCTTCCCGTCCGGCCGGCGCAGCAACGGCGGCGGATGCCCCGCCCGCGCCATCACGGCCGTCCCGTGCTCCGGGTCGAGCCGCAGATACAGACAGCTGGCGAACAGCTCCGACCCCAGATCGATCAGCAGCCGGTTGGTGCTGCTCATCACCTCCTCCGGCGGCTGCCCGACCGTCGTGTACGCGCGGACCGCCGTACGGATCTGCCCCATCAACCCCGCCGCCGTCACGTTGTGCCCCTGCACGTCACCGATCACGGCGGAGGCCCGCCCGTGCGAGAGGACCAGGTCGAAGAAGTCACCGCCGATGTCCATGCCCCGAGTCGCGGGCAGATAGCGGGAGGCCGCCTCGATCCCGGGGATCGACGGCAGCGAGTGCGGCAGCAGCGCCTGCTGCAGCCCGTGCGCGAGCCGGTGCTTGGCGTCGTACAGCAGCGCCCGCTCCAGCGCCTGGGCGATCAGACCGCTCAGGCTGGTCAGCACCGCGCGCTCGTCCGCCGGGAACGGATGCGGGTCCGCGTACCCGAGCACCCAGGTGCCCACCGGCCGCCCCGAAGCGATCAGCGGGAGATACGCCCAGGCGCCCAGCCCGTCCGGTGTGTCCTGCCGCATCGGATAGAGGTGCTCCAGCTGCTGCCGGGACTCGAAGAACGCGGGCACCCCGGTGGTCAGGGCGTGCGCCCCCGGCATCGGCGCGGAGAGCGGCATCCCGTCGAAGCGTTCCACGAGATGCGGATCGGTGTAGCCGCGGTGCCCGAGGACATGCAGCCGCCCGCCGCGCGAGCCGAACATCACGAGGGCCTGGCTGCCGATGGCCGGGGCGATCTCGTCGGCGACCAGCTCCACCACGTCCTGCACCCCGACCGCCTCGGTGAGCGCGCTCGCCAGCGCCAGCACATGGTTGATCGTCACCAGCCGGCCCGGCCCCTCGCCCTCCAGGCGTGCCGCGTGCTCGGCCTCGGCGACCGCGCGGGCCCGGGAGATCCGTACGCTCAGCCCGTTCGTCCCCGGGTACAGCCGGAACGACAGCCAGTCGCTCGGCGGTCGCAGCGCCACGAACGACGTCACGTGCTGGCTCATCAGCGCCGCCCGGTACCGGTCCTCGTACGCGGGATCGTTGAGCCACGGCACCGACGCCCACAGCTGGGTGCCCAGCAGGGCGCTCACCGGGATCCCGAGCAGCTCGGCCGTGGCCGCGTTGGCGAAGGTGATCCGCCCGTGCAGATCGAGCGCGCACATCCCGTACGGCAGCCGCGCCACCATCCGCGCCGCCTCCACCGTGCCGAGCGTGCCGGCCACCATGGTCGCGGACGGCGCCGACAGGTCCGGCTCCGGCAGCACCGGCCGGCCCTCCTCCTCCGCGCGCCGCAGCCGCTTCGCGAGCCGGTCGCAGGCCGAGGTCAGCTGGTCCCGCTCGCGCTCGCTCAGCTCCGGCGGGTGGGAGCCGGGCCAGGTCAGGAAGACGGCACCGTAGGTGGTGTCGCGGGTCGCCACCGGCAGCGCGGCCAGGGCGAACGGATAGGGCAGCACCATGGCGATCCGGGGATAGCGGCGGGCCATCTGCTCCTCGCCGCTGACCCACACCAGCCGCCGCCCCCGCACGGCCTCGGAGACCGGGACGGGCGCGCTCAGCCCCACCCGCTCCCAGGGTGCGGCGAACGACCGGGGCAGCCCCGCCATGACCGCCATCTCCAGGACCGGTTCGTCGGGCGTGAGCAGATACACCGCGCCGGAGTGGGCCTCGACGTCGTCCATCATCGCGGCCAGCGCCAGCGACAGCAGCGGATGGCCGACGCGGGCCGTCTCGACGGTCGTCCGTCCTCCGGACGCGTGGGCGCCGGCCATGCCGACCACCTCCTCGCACCTCGTACGACCGCGTGCCGGACCCCAGGGTCAAGGCTCCTCCCCGGGGGCCGCCCGCGCACGGCGAGCGCCGTGCCGTGGACGAACCGCTGTACCCGCTCTCGTCCCCGTCATGCCCCCTCGGTGATGCGCGGCGCCGCGCGCGGGCGCCGCCTCGACCGCCTGTTCGACGGCCCGGTGGACGCGTAACGCCCAGGCCGTGTACGCGGCGACCGCGCCCGGCTCGGGATCGGTGGCCAGCAGGGGGTGCCGTTCGGCGACGTACGAGTTGAGCGGGCGGCCCTCGACGAAGTCCATGACCAGGAAGCGGTGGTCGCCGAGAGTGAAGTGGTCGCGCACCTCGGGCACCACCCCGAGCCCGGCCAGCCGCTCCAGGGCGGCCCTCTCCCGCTCCAGCCGGGTGACCGCGTCGGCCCCGTCGGCGGCCAGCCCGGCGTGCGGGCGCCCCTCCTTGAGGACGACCCGGCGGCCGTCGCGGGTGTCGGTGCCGACGTAGACCCCGCCGCCGTTGGAGAAGTGCGGCGCCTTCTCGATGCGGTAGGGCAGATCGCCGACCGTGGTCGTGTTGCGTGCCGCGAGCTGCGGCTCCAGGAACGCGGGCAGGGGCACCCAGTCGGGGACATGGAAGGTCGGCTTCCGCTGGTCCGGCACGAGCGTGCCCTCGCCGTCGCGGACCGCCGGGACGAGCGTGCCGCGCTCGTCGACGACGAAGGAGCGGGCGAAGGCGCCGTAGCGGACGTAGAGGGGGCCCTCGTTCCAGCGCAGGTCGGTGAGGATGTACGGGCCGTCGAGGCCGTCCAGGAGCGCGCCCAGCTCGCGCAGGACGAAGTGCAGCCCCTCCTCGTCGGCCGGGTAGATCGTGACGAACTTGCCGCTGGTGTCGCGGGACGCGTACTTGGCGTTGCGCAGATGCAGCAGACGCGGGCCCGGCACGAACTTGAACGGAATCGACCGGGGCACGCAGTAGTCCCACACGAGCGCCGCGATCCGGTCCGCGTTCGCCCGGGTGGCGGAGGCGTGCACCTTCCATCCCTGTGGGGCCGGGACGGGGCCGGCCGCCGTCGTCGACCGGGGGCAGGGTCAGCCAGTCACCGATCCGGGCGGCCCGCCAGCCGTCGGGGACCGGGCGCCGGGCGGTCTCGTAGCCCGGGGCCGCCGGGGCCGCCGGGGCCGCCGGGGCCGCCGGGGCCGCCGGGGCCGCCGGGGCGGAGGGGGTGGTGGCCGAGAGGCGGTCCGGTGTCTCGTAGAAGTGCCTGTCGGCGAGCGCGTACGCCTCGTACCGCTTGTCCGTGCGCGTCCCCCGAGTCCGTGTGCCGGCGTCGCCCCGGCCCTCTGTGCCGGGTGACGACGAGCCTTCCAGCCCGCCGGAGGGCCGGACAGTCACGGCTGTCACCAGAAACCCGTCACGGCTGTCACGCGCCCACCGTGCGGAACGCATACGTAAAGATCTGTTCGGCCGCATTCGAACGCGGGTGCGGGCGGGGAGCGGGGCCCCGGCCTCGCGGAACGGTCCCAGGGGCTGCGCGCGCGTGCCGGAAGCGCTGTAATTGCGGACGTGGTCAGAGAGGGCGCGGCGGAACGCGGAACGAGGACGCTGCGTGCCGAACTCGCGCTCAAGACGCTCGCAGGCGATCTCGATCCGCAGGAGCGGCTGCACGCCATCCTCGAACAGGTGCTCGTGTTCACGAGCGCGACCGTCGTCATGGTCTACCTCCCGGACGGCGAGGGCGAGGCACTCTCCCTGGCCGGCTCGGCCGGCGTCCCGAGAAGCCTCTACGGCCTGCGCGACAGCTACCCGTCCACGGGCCCCACCCCCATCGCCGAAACCTGCCGCACGGGCCACCCGACCTGGTCCACGTCGCACCACCTGCCCCAAGCCATGCCTCCCTCCGAGACCGCCGGTCCCTCCCTGGGGTCCGCCCCGGACCCGGACACGGGCCCCTCCCCGGGCGCCGGCCCTTCCCCGGACTCGGCTCCTTCGCGGGACGCCGGGAACGCGCGGGACGGCGGCCCTGTCCGGGACGGCGGCGAGGCCCAGGGCTCCGGCCCGGCCCGGGACGCCGGTAACTCCCACGACTCCGGCCCGGCCCGGGACGCCGACCCTTCCCAGGACTCCGCCTCAGCCCCGGACACGGGCCCTTCCCCCGGCCCCGCCCCCTCCCCGAGCCCCGCCCCCTCACCGGCGTCGGATGTCCGGCGGATCCCGGACGAGGGGTTCTCGCTGGGTGTGTTGCCGTTGCGTGAGCGTGGTTGTCTGGTTGCCGTCGGTGATGGGGTGGACGCGTTCGACGCGGAGGATCGGCGGTGTCTGGATCTGCTGGCCGAGGCGGTGACCAGCGCCGCTCCCGCCCCGCCCGCCGGGCCCGGCGCCGCCTTCGACCTGGCCATGGACACCGGACGGGTCGAGGTCGACGACAAGCTGCTTGAGCTGTTCGGCATGGGCCCGGACGACTTCGACGGCCGCGTCGAGACCCTGATCGCGCTGACCGTGCCCGAGGACCTGCCCGCGCTGATGTCCGTCGTGGAGGCGGACCACATGTCCATCGGCGACCGGGAGCTGGAGTTCCGCATCCTCCAGCCCTCCGGCGGCCAGAAGTGGCTCCGGCTGCGCGGCCGGATGCTGCCCGGCGGCGAGGACCGCCCCACCCGGCTCGTCGGCACCGTCGCCGACGCCTCCACCCTGCGCACCGGCCGCGGCGACGTGGCCCGTATCCAGCGCCTCGCCGCCGCCCTCGCCACCGCCGGCACCGTGCGCGACGTCAGCCAGGCCGTGGTGACCGCCCTGCGCAAGCCCCTCCAGGCCGACCGGATCGCCCTCGCCGAGCTGGAGGGGGACCGCCTGGTCGTCACCGTCCTCGATCCACCGCAGCCGGAGGTCTGGCCCGAGGTGTGGCGCTCGGAGTGGCGCGGCGAGTGGCCGGACGCGCCGGTGCGCACCATGCCGACCCTCGCCACCGCGCTCCGTGAGGGCCGCGCCGGCATCTGGCCCGCCGGAGCCGATCTGGAACCGGCCCTCGCCCACGTCGGCCCCGGCGGCCTCGCCGTCCTCCCGCTGCCCGCCGGCGGCCGGATGGCCGGGGCCTGTCTGATCGGCTGGGACAACCCCCACGACTTCGGCCCCGAGGAGCGCGCCCTGCTCACCGCCGCCTCGGGCCTCGCCGGGCAGGCCCTGATGCGCGCCCACGCCTTCGACGCCGAGCACGAACTCGTCGGCATGCTCCAGCGCACCCTGCTCCCGCGCCGCCTGCCCCAGCTGCCCGGCGCGGTCGCCGTCGCCCGCTATCTGCCCACCACGGCCGGTCTGGAGGTCGGCGGCGACTGGTACGACGTCATCCCGCTCCCCGACAACCACGTGGCCCTCGTCATCGGCGACGTCCAGGGCCACAACGCGGGCGCCGCCACCCTCATGGGCCAGATGCGCACCGCCCTGCGCGCGTACGCCGTCGAGGGGCACCCCCCGGACGTCGTCGTCTCGCACGCCAACCGGCTCCTCATGGACATGGAGACCGACCTCTTCGCCACCTGCTGCTATGTCGACATCGACATGGAGGAGGGCTCCGCCTGGTACGTCCGCGCCGGCCACATCCCACCCGTGGTGCGGCACCCGGACGGCACCACCGAGATCAGCGAGGCGGAGGGCGGACCCCCGCTCGGCGTCGTCATGCGGGCCGACTTCCCGATGAGCCCCCTGCGGCTGGCCCCCGGCACCCTGCTGGCCCTCACCACGGACGGTCTCGTCGAGTCCGCCGACGTCGACGTGGAGGACGGCCTCGACCACCTCGCCGCCGAACTGTCCGGCGCCGACCCCGCCCACCTCGGCGTGGTCGCCGACACCCTGCTGGGCGGCGCCAACCGCGACGACGACGTGGCCCTGCTCCTCATCCGCTACGACGGCATGGCCCTGCGCCCCCAGCGCGAGAACTGGAGCGTGTGGCGCGTCCCCCAGGCCGTCGGACAGGCCCGCCGCCACACCCGGCGTGTGCTGCGCCGCTGGGGCGTCGAGTCCACGGCCGACACCGTGCTCCTGGTCGTCTCCGAACTCGTCACCAACGCCCTCGTCCACACCGACGGCCGGGTCCGCCTCGACCTCACCCTCCTGGCCGACCGCCTCCGTGTCGCGGTCGCCGACTCCTCGCCCCGCACCCCCATGAAACCCACCATCATCGGCTGGGAGGCCACGGGCGGGCGCGGCATCCTCCTCGTCGAGGCCATGTCCTCGGCCTGGGGCACGGTCCCGGTCAGCGGCGGCAAACAGGTGTGGGCGGAGATCCCCATCGAGTGACGGCCCAGGGCCTGTCGTCACATTCCCGTCTGCCCCGCGACGCCCGGCACGTGCTCTCGCCGCACCGGGCGAAAGCCCAAGTACATCCAGTACGAGGGCTTCCGCCCGGCACGCCGAGAGCACGCTCCCCCGGTCTCGGCTTCGCTCGACCGGGAGGTACCCCCACGACGGCGCGGGGCCGCCCTTCGGGCGACGACGGGAATGTGACGACAGGCCCTGGGGCGAGTGACAAGCTGGCCGGGTGCGTCTGCTGCTGATGTCCGACACCCATCTGCCCAAGCGCGCGAAGGCGCTGCCCGAGCCGCTCCTCGCCGAACTCCCGCGCGCCGACGTGGTCGTCCACGCCGGTGACTGGGTCGACGAGGCCACCCTCGACCTCCTCGAAGCCCGTTCCCGCCGGCTGGTCGCCGTGTACGGCAACAACGACGGCCCCGGCCTGCGCGCCCGCCTCCCCGAGGTGGCCCGCGCCGACCTGGCCGGGCTACGGCTCGCCGTCGTCCACGAGACCGGCGGCGCCCAGGGCCGCGAGCCCCGCTGCGCCGCCCGCTTCCCCGACACCGACGTCCTGGTCTTCGGTCACAGCCACATCCCCTGGGACACGACCGCGTCCACCGGCCTGCGCCTGCTCAACCCCGGCTCCCCGACGGACCGCCGCCGCCAGCCCCACTGCACCTACATGACGGCGGCGGTCACGGACGGCGAGCTGACGGACGTGGAACTGCACCGACTCCCGCCCCGGACCTGAACCGGGCGCCCGCCGCCGCCCTCAACCACTCGGGTGCGGCGGATGGATCACCCCGGTCGTCGCCGTCAGCGGCATCCCGCTGCCGCCCCACCGCAGCGCGACGATCTCCGCCGCGACGGAGACGGCCACCTCCTCCGGCGTACGGGCGCCGAGGTCCAGGCCGACGGGCGAGCGCAGCCGGGACAGTTCGGCCGCGCCGAGCCCGGCCTCCCGCAGCTGCCGCATCCGCTCGTCGTGCGTACGGCGGCTGCCCATCGCCCCGATGTACGCGGCCGGGCGGCGCAGCGCCTCCACCAGGAGCGGCACGTCGAACTTGGGGTCGTGGGTGAGGACACAGATCACCGTACGGTCGTCGGTGGCGGTGTCGCGCAGATGGCGGTGCGGCCAGTCGACGACGACCTCGACGGCGGCCGGGAAGCGTTTCGGGGTGGCGAAGACCGGGCGGGCGTCACACACCGTGACCCGGTATCCGAGGAAGTCACCGATCCGGGCCACCGCCGCCGCGTAGTCGATCGCGCCGAACACCAGCATGCGGGGCGGGGGCGCGTAGGAGTGCAGGAAGACGGCGACCGAGTCCTCGCGCCGCTCGCCGTCCGGGCCGTAGTGCCGCAGCCCGGTGGCCCCCTGCGCCAACTCCCCGCGCGCGTCGGCGGCGACCGCGGCGTCCAGCCCCGGTGAGCCGAGGGTGCCGAGAATGCCGGGGGCGGCGGCGGTGGGGGCGCCGGGAGGGGTGGTGGGCGCGCAGGTGGCCGTGTCCGGCCGTACGGCGAGGGTGGCGCCGCGCGGGGCCGGGCCGTCGATCACGGTCGCCGTCGTCACCGGGTGGCCGGCGGCCACCGACTCCACGACCCGCCCGAACGTGGGGTCCTCGGCCGCCGACACCCGCCGCACCAGGAGCGTGATCTCCCCGCCGCAGGTCAGCCCCACCGCGAACGCGTCCTCGTCGCTGTAGCCGAAGGTGTGCAGCCGTGCCTCACCGGAGGTGACGACCTCCTGGGCCAGGTCGAACACCGCGCCTTCCACGCAGCCGCCGGACACACTCCCCACGACCTCGTCGCCGGGGCCCACGGCCATGGCCGCGCCCGGTCCGCGCGGTGCGCTCCCGCTGACCGCGACGACGGTGGCCAGGCCGAAGGGGGCGCCTGCCGCGTACCACGCCCCCACCACCGAAAGAATCTCCCGCACGGGCCGCACCTCCTCTCACATCCGTCCCCCCGTGCTCCCAGCGTCCAACAGTTCCCTCGCCCCCGCCGCCCGCCGACCTCGACCCCCTCGACCGCACGGAGAACCTGCTGAGCCCGACCGGTGATCGCGCGGGGCCCCGTCACCGGGTCTCCGCGCGGGCGCACAAGGCCTCGCAAGGTCGCCCGGGGGTGCCCAGGGCAAAGAATCAGCCGTGACAGGTGAACTGTCTTGCGAAAACGGGTACTTACTCGTGCGTCAGTTGCTATTGACGGCCCGCCTGCCCATTGGGACGGTAGTGCGCATGTCGAATGTGGCGGACATGTCAAGATTGCGCACTCGTCTGCTCGGTGTCCTGATCCTCGTCACCGGCTTCCTGACCACGGCGGGCCCCACCCAGCCCGCCTCCGCTCTCACTGACGAACTCTGGTTCGACGCCCGGGCCGCCGCGACCCTCACGGTCGACGGCGGAACGTTCAAGGACGGCCTCGGCCGCGAGGTCGTCCTGCGCGGCTACAACGTCTCGGGTGAGACGAAACTCAAGGAGAACAACGGTCTGCCCTTCGCCTCGGTCGCCGACGCGAAGAAGTCGGCGACCGCGCTGAGGGCACTCGGCGGCGGCAACTCCGTCCGCTTCCTGCTGTCCTGGGCGTACGCGGAACCGGTGCGCGGGCAGGTCAGCAGCTCCTATCTCGCGGCGGCCACCGCGCAGATGGGCGCGTTCCTGGACGCCGGGATCAGGATCTACCCCGACTTCCACCAGGACCTGTACTCCCGCTGGCTGTTCGACTCCGACAGCTGGTACACCGGCGACGGCGCCCCCAAATGGGCCGTCGACCTCGGCGACTACCCCGACGAGTACTGCGGGATCTGCCCGTTCTGGGGCCAGAACATCACCTCCAACGCGGCGGTGACGGAGGCGACATACGACTTCTGGCACAACACCCGGGGCGTCCAGGACTCCTTCCTGGACACCGCGCAGAAGACGATGGCGTACATGAGGGCGAACCTCACGGCCGCCCAGTTCCAGGGCGTCGTCGGCTTCGACCCGTGGAACGAGCCGCATCCCGGGATCCTCGACTCGGGGCAGACCAGCAGGACGTGGGAGAAGGACGTCCTGTGGCCGTTCTTCGTCAAGGTCCGTGCCCGGATGGACGCGGCGGGCTGGCAGTCCAAGCCCGCGTTCGTCGAGCCGAACGTCTTCTGGAACGCCAACCTCGACTTCCAGCGGCAGGAGGGCGGACTCCTCGACGCGGGCACGATCGGACCGCGCTTCGTCTTCAACACCCACTTCTACGACCAGAAGGCGATCTCCGGCGTCTTCATGTGGGGCAAGGCGGAGGACGGCCAGTACGTGACGGACTTCGGGACCGTGCGCGACCGGGCCGCCGCCGGTGGCACCACCGCGATCATCAGCGAGTTCGGACACCCGCTCATCGGCTCGGTCTCCGACAAGGCGCCCACGGTCTACAAGGCCATGTACCAGGCGCTCGACTCCCGGGTGAAGGGCGCGAACTGGTGGGCGAACCCGGCCTCCTCCGGTCCGGTCCTCTCCGGTTCCCAGTGGCAGTGGGACATCTACAACGGCCGCCACCACGAGCTGATGAACGACAACCCCGACAAGGCGCAGGTCGAGGGCGACGCCTGGAACGACGAGGATCTGTCGGCCGTCGGTCTCGACGACTCCGGTACGGCCGTGCTCCGCCAGGACGCCCGGATGCTGGACCGGATCTACCCGAGCGCCACGGCGGGCAGCACGGTCGCCTTCACCTACGAGGACCGTTCGCGCGACGGCTCCACGACCCTGACGTGGAACCCGGTGCCCGGTTCCCTGCCGAACGTCTCCTCGCTCGTCGGCTCCGGCCAGTACTCCCTGCTGGTCTGGCGCTCGGACGGCAGTACCGAACCGACCGAGCTGCACCTCCCGGCGTCGTTCCCCACCGCGTCCACCACCGTGGTGTCCGATCTCGGGGTGACGGCCGCGCCGCCCGCGTACACCACGTCCACGCCGATCGCCGCCGCCAAGGAACCGGGCGGCACCGGCAGCCGCCGTCTCCTGCTCACCGCCGCCGACACGGGCAAGCTCCACTACGCCCTGGTCACCAACGGCGCGACCGCCCCGACCGCCGCACAGCTGAGCGCGGCACGGACCGAGCTGTCGGGCTGGCTGGCCTCGAAGTTCGGCTGAACGACGACCGACACCCGTTCGCGAAAAGTAAGGATGGCCTGACTTCACCAGAGGAATCGGGACACGACAGACTTGTGCGGCGGCCGGACCCGGCCGTCGCACAAGTGACGTTCTGTCGGGAGGAACAGCGTGGCGGGCAGGCTCAAACAGCCCACCGGCCGATACGGGGGCAGGTCCGCGGCCGAGCGCCGGGCCGAGCGCCGCGGCCGTTTCTTCGACGCGGGCCTCCAGCTCTTCGGCGACAGCCCGGGGTTCCGGGCGACCACCATCGCGGGGCTCAGCGAGGCCGCCGGACTGTCGACCCGCCAGTTCTACGAGGAGTTCAGCAGCCTCGAAGACGTGCTGGCCGCACTCCACCTCCAGGTCAACGACTGGGCGGAGGAGGCCGCGCTCACCGGCCTCGCCACGATGGACGGACGGCCCGTCGCCGAGCGCGCCACCGCCGCGTTCCGCGCCTACGCCGCGAACGTCACCGGCGACCCGCGCCGACTGCGCATCACCTTCACCGAGATCATCGGCGTCAGCCCCCGACTGGAGCGCCAGCGCCTCGAACGCCGCTCCCGCTGGATCGACTTCATCTGCGCCGAGGCGACCGCCGCCGCCGAGCGCGGCGAGGCCGTCCACCGCGACTACCGCATCGCCGCCACCGCCTTCATCGGCAGCGTCAACGGCCTCCTCCACGACTGGCAGGCCGGCTGGGTCGACGCCCCCCTCGACGAGGTGGTCGACGAACTGGTCCGCCTGTTGCTGGGGGTACTGCGACCGGACGGGTGGAGACCGGAGGGCGCCCGGGGCGGTGAGCCGGCTTCCTGAGGACGCCACACACCGGCCGGCTCACTCCTCTCACCCCAGCCGGTTCACCGCCGCCAGGACCGGGGCGACCCCGTCCTCCGCGCGCAGTTCATCGGCCACGGTCCGGGCGCGGCGGGCGTACGACGGGTCGCCGGTCGCCCGCCGCAGCGCGGCCGTCAGGGCGGTGGCGGTGAACCCGCGCAGCGGGACGGCTCCCGGTGACACACCGAGGGCGACCAGACGGGCGGCCCAGAACGCCTCGTCGAACTGGACGGGGAGCGGCACGGCAGGGACACCGGCGCGCAGTCCGGCCGCCGTGGTGCCCGCGCCCGCGTGGTGGACGACGGCCGCCGTACGGGGGAAGAGGAGGGAGTGCGCAACCTCGCCCACGGTGAACATGTCCTCGCCCTCGCCGCGCAGTTCGCCCCACCCTCGCTGGATCACCCCGCGCAGCCCGGCCGCCCGCAGGGCCCGTACGACCTCGTCGCTCATCCGTTCGGCATCGGGCACGGTCGCGCTGCCCAGCCCCACGAAGACCGGGGGCGGCCCGGCGTCGAGGAAGTCCAGCAGCGGGCCGGGCAGTTGGTCCTCGCGGTCGTACGGCCACCAGTAGCCGGTGACGTCCAGCCCGGCCCGCCAGTCGCCGGGGCGGGCGACCACCCGGGGGCTGAAGCCGTGGAACACCGGCCAGCCCAGCCGCTCCCGGGCGCGCCGGGCGGCCACCCGGCCGGTGCGCGGAAGGCCGTACTCGGCCCGCAGCCTGCGCACCTCCTCGGTGAAGATCCACTCGACGGCCGCGTTCACCGCGTGCCCGGCCGCCCGGTTGCCGACGGCGCCCCAGGAGCGGACCCCGGTCATCGGCGGCGCGAACTCCCTTGTGGGCGCCAGGGGTTGGAGGTTCACCCCCATGGTCGGGGTCGACAGTCCCTGGCCGATGGTGTGTCCGAGCGGCGCCAGGGTGCCCGCCAGCAGCAGGACGTCACTGGCGCGGGCGGCGGCCACCAGATCGCCGGCCATCCGGCCCACCAGACTCCGGGCCATCTCCACCGCCCGGTACAGCTTCCCGGCCCCGGTGGAACTGCGGTGCAGCCCCTGCCCGCGCTCCGACTCCAACTCCTCCCGCGGATCCACCGGCATGGAGTGGAAGGCGACTCCCGAGCCCGCCACGAGCGGCTCGAACCGGGCATGCGTCACCAGCGTGACCTCGTGCCCGGCCCGCGCCAGCCCGTGGCCCAGCCCGGTGAACGGGGCCACGTCACCCCGGGAGCCCGCCGTCATGATCGCTACACGCACGCCCGACAGTATGGCGGCGCGGGCGGGGCGAGACAGGGGGACCGGACCGCGATGACCCGAAAAGGCCCCTGCCCCCTTGCCCGGTGGGGCCGCTCACCGCTCCGACCGGCGCTCCGCCCCGGTCACCGTCTGCTCCAGCAGCGTGGCGATCGTCATCGGGCCGACCCCACCCGGTACCGGGGTGATCAGTCCGGCCCGTTCGACGGCGGAGTCGAAGTGGACGTCGCCGACGTTGCCCGGGTTGTACCCGGCGTCGACGACCACGGCCCCCGGCTTGATGTCCTCGCCCCGGATCAACTCGGGCCGCCCCACGGCCGCCACCACGATGTCGGCCCTCCGCACCTCCGCAGAGAGGTCCCTCGTCCGGGAGTGGCAGTACGTCACCGTGGCGTCCCGGCCCAGCAGCAGCATGCCCACCGGCTTGCCGAGGATCGCGCTGCGGCCCACGACCACGGCCCGCCGCCCGGCCGGGTCCACGTCGTACGCGTCGAGCAGCCGCATGATGCCGCCCGGTGTGCAGGACTGGAACCCGGGCAGCCCGAAGCTCATGGCCGAATAGGAGCCGAGGGTCACCCCGTCGACGTCCTTCTCCGGCACGATCGCCTCGAACGCGGCCCGCTCGTCGATGTGTTCGCCCATCGGGTGCTGCAGCAGGATGCCGTGCACGCCGGGATCGTCGGACAACTCGGTGAGGGTGCGGACCAGTTCGGCGGTGGTCGTCCCGGCCGGCAGCTCGACCTGCCGCGACGCGATACCGGCCTCGCGGCAGCGGTTCCGCTTCATCCGCACATAGGTGACGGACGCCGGGTCCGCGCCGACCAGCACGGTCGCCAGGCACGGGGCGGTACCCGTGCGCGCGGTGAGCGCCGCCGCCCGCAGCGCGGTCTCCGCGAGGATCCGCCGCGCGAGCCCGGTCCCGTCCATGAGCCGGGCCCGCCCGGTCGGCGAGGCGGACGAGGCGGACGATGCGGGTGAGGACGGGGAGAGCTGGTGTGCCTGGGTCATGAGCCGCTCCTGGGCGTCGTGGTCGGAGGTCGACGGTCGCCCAGGCGCGCGGCGGATCACGACGGGCCGCTCCCCGGTGGTACTCCACCTCAGCGCCAGTCACGACCCACCGCCCACGGTAGCCCGCGCCTCCGAGGGCGGGACACCCGCCTACCGGTGATGGCGGAGGTGGGCCGCCCGCCGCGCGGTCGCCGTGGGCGGCAGCCGGCGGGGGAGCGTCGCGCGCATCGCCGAGCGGACCAGGGCCGTGGACAGCCGTCGGCCCATCGCCGTGAGCGGGCGGGGACGGCGCGGCGGTCCGGCGTGCCCCAGCGAGAGCCTGGCCGAGAAGGTCCAGTTCAGCCGAGAGGTGACCCTGATCCGCATCGGAGGTCCTTCCGTTCGTCCCGGTCGGCTACTCGTCCCAGGCCTGGATCATGGTGTGGTCGACGATCTTTCCGTCGCGCAGGGAGATCATCGAGCTGGCCAGCACCCGTACCCCGTCGGGGTAGAGACAGGACTCGGTGAAGGCGACCTGATCGCCCTGGACGACGCACTGCTCGACCTTGTGGGTCAGGTCGCGGCTGAACACGTCGTCGAACATCGCGGCGATCTCGGACCGGCCGTGCAGGACCTTGGGGTGGCTGGGCTGGGTGTCGCGGTCCACGACGCGCAGTTCGGCGTCGTCCGCGTAGAGCGACAACAGGGTCGCCGCGTTCGCTTCCTCCGTGCCCCGGCGCAGCGCTTCGACATCGAAGGCGGGGCTCGTCGAGGTTCCCATGGATGACCTCCTTCGAAGGCCGTGGCCCGGCAGCGGGCAGCGGGCCGCGAACGGCCTCTCCTTCTCGAGCCTCCTCCGCCGGGCCGGGCTCGGCAAGCGCGGCCGGGGCGTGCGGTACGGCGGGCGGCGTGCGCCTCACGGGTGAGCGGCCGTGACCGTCCGGGGCCGGGGAGCGTTGCTGAGGGCATGATCTCAACTCGACGCATCGTCGCCGCCGTGGGTCTCGCCATCGGTGTCACGGGACTGGCCGCACCGATGGCGAACGCGGACGCCACGGCGGAAGCGACCGGGCTCAACCCGATGACCACGCTGGACTCGCTCGCGGTCAGCGACCTCCCCGAGGAGCACAGGGCGGCCCTGCCGCGCCCCTCGGAGCAGCTCAAGAGCCTCAACCACGTCCATGAGCTGAACCGGCTGAACGAGCTGCACCAGGTCACCGACCTGGCCGCGCCCGCCCTCGGCCTGGTGGGCGCCGTCCAGTAGCGAAACCGGTCGAATCCGACGAGAGCCCCGCCGCGCGGACAGCGCGGCGGGGCTCTTGACTTTCCCCGGGTCCGGGCAGAACATCACGGAAGGGTAACGTGAAGCGAATTTCGCAGGACGAACGCAGCTGAGCGATCAAGCTCGATCACGTACCGTCGTCGATATGTATCCGAGGAAGTCGCACCATGGCCATAATCCGTGACCTTCTGATCGGTGGCAAGGATGTGCCCGCCACGTCCGGCCGCACCGCCGAGGACCTCGACCCGTTCACCGGGGAGGTGTACGCGACGGTCGCGGCGGCCGGTCCCGAGGACGTCCGGCGGGCGGTGGACGCCGCCGACGCCGCCTTCGAGGAGTGGGCCGCGCTCAGCCCCTTCGCCCGGCGGGCGATCTTCTTCAAGGCCGCCGAGCTGCTGGAGGGCCGGGGCGACCAGGTCGCCGACATCATGGCCCGGGAGGCGGGCGGCACCCGCCCGTGGGCGTACTTCAACGTGGCGCTCGCGGCGAACATCCTGCGCGAGGCGGCAGCCGCGATCACCGCGCCGCGCGGTGAGGTCCTCGGCACCCAGAAGGAGGGCGCCCTCAGCCTGGCGGTGCGTGAACCGCTGGGCGTGGTGGCCGCGTTCGCGCCGTGGAACGCGCCGGTCATCCTCGGCGTACGGGCCGTGGCGGCACCGCTGGCCGCCGGGAACACCGTCGTCGTCAAGCCCAGCGAGGACGCGCCGATCGCCTGCGGGCTGCTGGTCGCGGACGTGTTCCGGGAGGCGGGGCTGCCCGACGGCGTGCTCAACGTGGTCACCAACGCGCCCGAGGACGCCGCCGAGATCGCCGAGGCCCTCATCTCCGACGCCCGGGTGCGGGCCGTGAACTTCACCGGCTCCACCGGCGTCGGCCGCATCATCGGTGAGCTCGCGGCCCGTCATCTCAAGCCCGCCGTGCTGGAGTTGGGCGGCAAGAACTCCGTCATCGTGCTCGACGACGCCGATCTGGACTACGCGGTCGACGCCGTCACCTTCAGCGTCTTCATGAACGCCGGGCAGATCTGCATGTCCGGCGACCGGATCCTCGTCCACGAGTCGCTGGCCGAGGAGTTCGCGCAGAAGTTCACCGCCAAGGTCGGCACCCTCCAGGCCGGCGACCCGAACCACCCGCACACCGTGGTCGGCCCGCTGGTCAGCGCCGACGCCGCCCGGCGGATCGCCGCGCTGGTGCGGGACGCCGTCGCCAAGGGCGCCACGGTCCTCACCGGCGGCGGACAGCCGGAGGGCGCGGTGCACCCGGCGACCGTGCTCACCGACGTCACCGAGGACGCCGACCTCTACTACCAGGAGTCCTTCGGCCCGCTCTGCGTCCTGGAGACGTTCGCCGCCGACGACATCGCCGTGAAGATCGCCAACGACACCGACAACGGTCTGAGCTGCGGCATCATCACCGAGAACGCCACCCATGGACTGGCCGTCGCCCGCCGGATCCGCACCGGCATCGTGCATGTCAACGACCAGTCCGTGGCCGACGAGCCGATGGCCCCCTTCGGCGGTGTGAAGGCCTCCGGCTACGGCCGCTTCGGCGGACGCTGGGGCATCGAGGCGTTCTCCAACACCCGCTGGGTGACGATCGCCGGCCAGCAGGCGCACTTCCCCTTCTGATTCCGACGGATTCTGATTCCGACGGACGCGTCCGGGGCCTCGCCGAGGCCCCGGCCTCCGGCCTATCCGGCCGTCGCGAGGAACTGGGTGGCCGCCAACTCCGCGTACAGCGGGTCGGCGGCCACGAGTTCACGATGGGTGCCGACCGCGCGCACCCGGCCCGCGTCCATGACCACGATGCGGTCGGCCATCGTCACCGTCGACAGCCGGTGGGCCACCACCAGCACCGTCGTCGTACGGGCCACATCGGCGACCGTGTCCCGCAGCGCCGCCTCGTTCACCGCGTCCAGCTGACTGGTCGCCTCGTCGAGCAGCAGCAGCCGGGGGCGCCGCAGCAGGGCACGCGCGATGGCCACCCGCTGCCGCTCACCGCCGGACAGCTTGGTGCCCCGGTGGCCGACCAGGGTCTCCAGCCCCTGCGGCAGCTTCGCGACCAGACCGTCCAGCCGGGTCGTCTTCAACACCCGTGTCACGTCGCTCTCGTCGGCCCGCGGATTGCCGAGGAGCAGGTTGTCGCGCAGGGTCCCCGACAGCACGGGCGCGTCCTGCTCGACGTACCCGATCGCGGACCGCAGCCGCGACAGCTCCCACTCGGCGACATCCCGGCCGTCGACCGTGATCAGGCCCGCCTCGGGGTCGTAGAACCGTTCGATCAGCGAGAACACCGTGGTCTTGCCCGCGCCCGACGGGCCCACGAACGCCGTCATGCCCCGGGCCGGGACCTCGAAGGTCACCCCGTGGTGGACGTACGGCAGATCGTCGGCGTACCGGAAGCGGACCTCGTCGAAGGCGAGTGCGGCGGGCTCGGCGTCCGGGGCCGGCAGCGGGGCCGGACGCGCCGCCGGTTCGGCGGGCAGGCGCAGCGCCTCCTGGACGCGGGCGAGCGCGGCGGCACCGGTCTGGTACTGGGTGATCGCGCCCACGACCTGCTGTATCGGCGACATCAGATAGAACACGTACAGCAGGAACGCCACCAGTGTGCCCACGTCGATCGCACCGGTCGCGACCCGGGCGCCGCCCACCGCCAGCACGGTGATGAACGCGATCTGCATGGCGAGCCCGGCCGTGTTCCCGGCCGCCGCCGACCACTTGGCGGCCCGCACGCTCTGCCGCCACGACTCCTCGGCCGCCGCGTGGATCGTCTCCTCCTCGCGGTGCTCGGCACCGGACGCCTTCACCGTGCGCAGCGCGCCGAGGATCCGCTCCAGCGAGGCGCCCATCGCGCCGACCGCGTCCTGCGCGGCCCTGCTCGCCCGGTTGATCCGGGGCACGATCACCCCGAACACCAGGCCCGCGCCCACGATCACCCCCAGCGTCACGGCCAGCAGCACCGGGTCCACCAGACCCATCAGCACCACCGTCGCGACGAGCGTCAGCCCGCCGGTGCCGAGGCCCACCAGGGTGTCCGTGGTGACCTCGCGCAGCAGGGTGGTGTCGGAGGTGATCCGGGCCATCAGATCGCCCGGTTCGCTGCGGTCCACCGCCGTGATCCTCAGCCGCAGCAGATACGAGGACAGGGCGCGCCGCGCGCCGAGCACCACCGACTCGGCCGTGCGCCGCAGCACGTACGAACCCACCGCGCCCACGGCCGCGTTGGTGACCACCAGCACGGACATCAGGACCAGCGCCCAGGTGATGGTCCGGTCGTGCGAGAGGTCGTCGATCAGCTCCCGGGCCACCAGCGGCAGCGCGAGGCCGGTGGCTCCGGTGACGAGGGACAGCAGCGCGCCCAGCAGCAGTGCCCAGCGATGGGGTCGTACATAGCCGAGCAGCAGCCGCCAGGTGGGCGGCTGCCGCTCGGCCGTGGTCTCAGGGGTGCTCACGAAGCTCCTCGGCGAATCGGTCGGGGAGTGGGGACGGGGCGCGGAGCTTCAGCCTACGTCGGACCCCCGGAGCACCGGGAACGACTTTCAACCGCCCAGCAGCACCCTCCGGTCCCGGGCGACGGCGAGTACGGCCGGTGCCCTGCCCCTACCGTCGGCGGCGGGATCCGGATACTCGTCGAGCATCCGCGCCAGGACCTCGCCCGGACCCAGTTCGAGATAGGTGTCCACGCAGTCCCGGCGCAGCAGGTCGACCGCGTCCGAGAACCGCACCGGATCACGCAACTCCCGTACCCAGAACTCCGGTTCGGCCGCCTCGGCCTCGACGGGCCTCGCCGTGACGTCGGAGATCAGCGGGGTGTGCGGGGGCCGCAGCTCCATGGTCCGCAGTACCTCGCGGTAGGCGTCCAGGAGCGGATCGAGGTGCGGCGAGTGGGCGGCCAGGTCCACCCGCAGCAGCCGGGTCCGGCGGCCCCGGTCCGCCCAGCGGTCGTGGACGGCCGTCACCGCGTCCCGGTCGCCCGAGACGACCAGCGCCCGGGGGCCGTTGACCGCCGCGACCACCACCCCGGGCGCCGGCTCCAGCTCGTCCGGGGCGACCTCCAGCGCCGCCATCGCCCCCGGGGTGGCGACCGCCCCCATGAGCCGGGACAGCGTGCCCACCGCCCGGCAGGCGTCGGCGAGGGAGAAGACCCCGGCGGCGTGGGCGGCGGCCATCCGCCCCGCCGAGTACCCGAACAGCACGTCCGGCCGCAGGTCCCGGCTCCGCAGCAGGCGGTACTGCGCGACCTGGAGCGCGAAGACCGCCGGGTTGGCGAAGGCGATCCGGTCGAGCAGCGCGGCCGTCCGCGTACCTGCCTCGGCGAACATCACATCCCGCAGCGGTACGTCCAGATACGGGTCCAGGGCCGCGCAGACCTCGTCGAGGGCCTCCGCGAACACCGGGAAGGACGCGTACGGTTCGCGTCCCATGCCCGGCCGCTGCGAACCACCGCCGGAGAACAGGAACGCCGTCCGGCCCAGCTCCGGCGCCGCGGGGACGGCCGGGACCGCCGCCGGTGGGGCCGTCAGCCGCTCCACCACGTCCCGCGCCGACCCGCACACCACGATCCGTTCCAGGTCCCCGGGGTGCAGGAAACCCTCGTCGTGGGCATGCCGGAGGAAGGCCAGCAGCGGACGGTAGAAGCCCGTCGGGTCGAGGAGGAGGCACGGCTTGCGGTGGATGCGCAGCTGCGCCCACGCCAGCGCCTCGAACAGTTCCTCCGCCGTGCCCAGACCCCCGGGCAGCGCCACGAACGCGTCGCCCGACTCGGCCATCCGCGCCTTGCGTTCATGGAGATCGCCCACCACCTGAAGCTCGGTGAGCCCGGGATGCGCGATCTCGTACGGCAGCATCCGGCGCGGGATCACCCCGGTCACCGCGCCCCCGGCCGCCAGCGCCGCGTCGGCGACCGCGCCCATCAGCCCGGTACGGGCACCCCCGTAGACCACCCGGAGCCCGGCCCCGGCGAGCGCCGCCCCCAGCTCGGCGGCGGCCCGCAGATGCTCCGGACGACGGCCGGACGAGGCCCCGCAGAACACGGTCACCCCGGTCACCGCCACAGTGCGTACCCCCGGGTGAGGATCCCGTACGGGTCGTACTGCGCCTTGGCCCGCGCGAGCCCCTCGTACGCGTGCCCGAAGTGCGCCCGCCAGTCCTCCGGCGCCATCGGCACCG
Organism: Streptomyces phaeolivaceus; assembly: GCF_009184865.1. NCBI lineage: Bacteria > Bacillati > Actinomycetota > Actinomycetes > Kitasatosporales > Streptomycetaceae > Streptomyces > Streptomyces phaeolivaceus. Next base: position 9,555,893 of record NZ_CP045096.1, read on the forward strand.
CACTGGCCGGGTACAGCACCCCGCCCACCTCCCGGGCCCGCTCGTGGACCGCCCGGTTGGCGGCCACCAACCGCCGTACACCGTCCGGGTCCCCCGGCGGTGCCGTGCGCATCAGCGAGAGCAGGCAGAGCCGTTCGCCCCTGGGCCGGCGCAGCAGCGGGGCGCGCAGGGCGGCGCCGTCGAGGGGGCGGAGCTGGACCGCCCCGCAGGTGCGCAGCCCGTGCTGGGCCGGGTCGGCGAGCACGGCCGGGACGAAGGACGCGGCGGCCTCCTCCGGCAGCAGCAGCGTCAGCCAGGGATGCGGACGCGTCCACTCGCCGGTGACCCGCAGCAGCCGCTCGTCGCGGTCGGGCCGACGCAGGTACTCCGCGTACCCGAGGTCCTCGATCTCCTCGATGTCGTGGTCGTGGGCCAGCCCGCCGATCAACAGGGCGTCGTCGGGCGGCAGTCGGCCCGCGTGCGGGGCGACCGCCTCGACCACGTACTCCCAGGTGCCGCCCACGGCAGGCCGGGCCTGACCGGAGACATGGCTGAAGCGGTCGTCCCGGGCGAGCCGGCGCTGATCGGCGAAGTACGTCGCCGGGTCCTGGTGGTAGAGGCGGTAGCGGCGCACGAGGGTGGGCGCGGGCACCAGCCGGAGGGTGGCGCGGACGATCAGCGCGCACTGGCCGAGGCCCGCGAGGACGGCGTGGAACAGGTCCCGGTGCCGCTCGCGGGAGCAGGTGACCGCCTCCCCGGCGCCGGTGACGACGTCCAGTTCGCGCACCTGGTCGGCGACCACACCGTGGCGGTGGCTGGCGCCGCCGAAGCCACCGGTGACGAGCACCCCGCCGACACTGCCGCCGAGATGGTCGGGGAGCACCGGCGGGGTCAGCCCCTCGGCGAGGGCGACCCGGACGACATCGCTCCACAGCGCGCCCGCCCCGGCGACCAGCAGTCCTTCGTCCGGCAGACAGCGGACCTCGTTCAGCGCGCCCATGTCGACGACACAGCCGCCGTCCACCTGCCCCTGCCCGTAGAGCGCGTAGCCGCCGCCGCGCGCCGACACCGGCAGCCGGCGCGCGGTCGCGTGCGCCAGGACGTCCTGGATCTCGGCGGTCGAGCGGGGGGTGTGGACGCTCAGCGGTCGGGACGTGACGATGTGACCGAAATCGTCCGAGGCCCGCGCGAGACACGCGTCGACGTCCGGCCGTGAAACAGGACCGGATATTCCCGTCATACCGATTCCCGTCATGCCGCGCGCTCCAGGGATCCGAGGTCGAAGCCGTTCCCGGAAATCGGGGTTTCGAAAATCTCGGCGAAGACCCGGTGCTGCAGGAATCCGTGCTCGGCGTGCCGCTCGGCGATCAGACCGGCCATGCGCGCCAGGATGTGTTCGGGAAGATTCCGTTTGTGGAGCGTCTCCAGATTCAGTGAATATTTCGCGCAGCATTCCAGGACGGCCTCGAAGCCGTTGACGGACGCCGCGAACCAGCGATGATGTGGATCTTGCCAGAGCGTGGCGAGTTCGTCGAGCAGTCCCCGCTCGGGGGCCGGAGGGGCGAGCATCACCCGGGCCCGACGGGTGAGCGCGGCGACGTACTCGGCACGCTCGGGGACCGGCAGCAGCCGTACGCTCAGCCGCCAGCCCAGATCGTCCCGGCGGGCGGACAGCTCCCGCAGCAGGGAGATCGAACCGCCCTCGACGATCACGAACCGATGCCGGGCGCCCAGCTCGTCCACCGTTCTGACCAGCGCGTCCGTCGCCTCCGCCGCACACAGGTCACCGTCGGCCACCGTCCGGTCGCCCAGCCAGTACCGGTGCACGCCCGGTACCGCCGCGCCCGCGCGGGCGCTGGTGGTGGCCAGGTCCGTGAAGCACTGCAGTCGGTCCGCGACGACGACTGGGGCGCCGGTCACCCGGGCCAGATCCGTGGCCGCCGCGCTCTTCCCGACGCCGGTCGGCCCGGCGATGAGGTGGACGAAGGGTGGTGCCTCGGAGGGTGTTCCGCTGTCGGCCATGGCTGGGTGCCGCCTCCTGGTTCCGGAGCTTGCACGAGAGAGTTGATCAACATCAAGTTACGCAGGACCGGTCCGCGCAAACACCAGAAGTACGCCTCGACAAGGCAAAGAGATGGCTACTTTCCTCTCGCTTCGTTAAAGGTTGAATTCCGGTGTGCGGAAGGTTGGATTCCGCAAGATAGGGCGCGCTATAAGAGGGCCGTGGGTTCCTTTGGCCGGGCGTTGTTCCTCACCCGTTTCTCATGTTTCCACTGTCCGAAAAAATTCCTTCACAGAAGGGCCGTGCCATGCGGAACGACATGCTTCTCGCGCTCACCGAGACTCTCCCCGAGCAGCGCGCGGAGGGCGCCGTGCTCGTCGGCCACGGGGCCGTGGACGAGCTCAACCGGTACGCCGTCACCCCCGGCTGGACCGTGCACGTGCCCGGCCACCCCGACGAGGTGCGCCACGCGGTCACGGCCGCCGTCGCCCACGGGGAACACGCGTACATCCATGTCTCGGCCCGCTCCAACGCCTCCCCGCACGACACCGCGGGCGGCTTCCGGCTCGTCCGGCCGGGCCTCGACGGTGTCGTCCTCGCCGTGGGCGCCGCCCTCGATCCCGTGCTGCGCGCCACCACCGGACTCGACCTCGCCGTCCTCTACGCCACCACGATCCGCCCCTTCGACGAGATCGGTCTGCGCACGGCCGTCCTCGCCGCCGACCACGCCGACGTCGTCCTCGTCGAGCCCTGCCTGCCAGGCACCTCGGCCGGCCGTGTCGCCGAGACCCTCGTCCATGTACCGCACCGCCTGCTGGCCCTGGGCGACGCCGACGGCCTGGACGAGAAGGTGATCGCCCAGGCCGTGCGGGAGTTCATGCGCTGACGGGAGCGGCTACCGCGCCCCGGGCGCCCCGGGCGCGGCGAGGGTGGCGAGCGGGGCGTCGAGATCCGCGGGGCGCGGGCGGTTGTGCGGCAGTCTGCTCAGGATCGCCGCCATGCCGCAGGTGTCGGTGACCGCCGAGAGGACGAGGCCGCCCGCGACCCCGGCCGAGAGCAACTGCCAGGCCGGGTACGGCAGTCCGAGGCCCAGCCCGACGAGGACGAGCGCACCGGCGGTGAACCGCACCTGCCGCTCCATGTCCCAGCCGGCCCGCGCCCCGCCGGACGGGCGGTGCAGCTCATGGCCACCGGCCGCCCAGGCGTGCGTACCGCCGGCGAGATCCGCCGCCGTGACGCCGTGCTCGGTGAGGAACGCGCAGGCCTTCGCCGAGCGGGCGCCCGACCGGCAGACGATCAGCGGCTCGGCGTCGGACCGAGACTCCTTGAGGACGGGCAGCGCGCGCTCCGGCTGGTCGAGGGGGATGTTCACGGCGCCGGGGACATGGCCGGAGGCGTACTCGCCGGGGGTGCGGACATCGACGACGGTCAGCTCGGACAGCCGGGCGCGGACCTGGTCGACGCCGAGGAGCTGAGGAGCGGGGGAGTGGAGGACATCGTGGCCTGCGATCCTTTCCTGCGGGGGGCGGTAAAATACCCCCAAGGGTATGTAGAGGAGTGGAGTGGTCGTGGAGCTGCAGTTCGAAGGCGATGAGCTGAAGTCGGTGCTCAACCGGCTGCGGAGGGCCCAGGGGCAGATCTCCGGAGTGATCAGGATGATCGAGGAGGGGCGGGACTGCGAGGACGTCGTCACCCAGCTCGCCGCCGCCTCCCGTGCCCTGGACCGGGCGGGTTTCGCGATCATCGCCACCGGGCTGCAGCAGTGCCTCACCGACGCCGAGAAGGACGGGCGGAACGGCGAGACGAACGAGCAGATGCGGGCGCGACTGGAGAAGCTGTTCCTGTCGCTGGCATGAGGGGCGCTCTCGGCCTGGGGCCGTGGCTCAGCCGAGCGAGGTGACCGTGTCGACCAGCATGGACGCGGCCACGGCCAGCAGTACCCAGGCGAAGATCCGCCGGAGGGTGTCCCCGGAGACCTTGTCGGCCAGCCGCCGGCCGTCCCAGGCGCCGAGGATCGCCGCCCCGGCGAAGGGGGCGACCACCGCCCAGTCGAGCCCCTCGGCGGCGCCGGTCCGGCCGGCGGGCGCGGGTACGAGTTCACGGTGATGACCAGCAGGCTGGTGCCGACGGCGTCCCGCATCCGCAGGCCCACGACGTTCACCAGGGCCGGTACGGCGAGGAAGCCGCCACCCACCCCGAGGATCCCGGTGACCCCGCCGAGCCCCGCGCCGGACAGGGCGACCCGGCCCGGCCGTACCGTCGACTCCGCCCGCCGTGTCCCCGAGGGGCGCAGCATCCGGTAGGCGGCCAGCCCCGCGACCAGGGCGAAGGTCCCGGTCGGCAGCGTGCCCGGCAACCGTGCCGACAGCGCCCCGCCGAGAGCCGCGGGCACCAGTCCCGCCGCCGCGAACAGTGCCCCGCCGAGAGCCGCGGGCACCAGTCCCGCCGCCGCGAACAGTGCCCCGCCGAGAGCCGCGGGCACCAGTCCCGCCGCCGCGAACAGTGCCCCGCCGCGCAGCCGGACCGTACCGGCCCGTAGATGCGCGGCCAGCCCGGTCGCCGAGGTGACCGTCACGATCACCAGACTCGCCGTGGCCGCCGTGGCCGCCGTGGCCGCCGTGGCCGGACCGAACCCGAGCAGATAGACCAGCGCGGGCACGGCGAGCACACTGCCACCGCCGCCCAGCGCCCCCAGCGACAGCCCGATCACGCCCCCAGCGACAGCCCGATCACGCCCCCGGCGAGCAGGGCGAGAACGAGCGCGCTCACCGGGCCGGGACACCGCTGGCGACACCGGCGGGGGTGGAAGCGGGCGCGAAGGCGGCGAGGGCCGCGTCCGTGGTGGGTGCGACGCCCGGCGCGGAGCCCGGTGTCGCCTTGGTCTTGGCGTTGGTCTCGGTCTTGATGTCGGTCGTGGTCTCGGTCGTGGTCTCGGTGCCGGCCATGGGCAGGCCGGCGGTCGTCGCCGAGGCGAAGCCGTCGTCCACGGCGACGACGGAACGGCCGGCCGCGTCCAGCAGGGACGCGGCGATGGCGGCACGCATGCCCCCGGCACAGTGAACCCACACCGTGCCGTCGGGTATCTCGCCGAGCCGGTCGCGGAGTTGGTGGACCGGAATGTGCACCGACCCGGCCAGGTGCCCGGCGGCGGCGCGTTCGGCGGTGCGGCGGACGTCGAGGATCACGGCCTTGCCGCCCGGGGGCCCTCGGCGGCACGTGCCTCGGCAAGATCGGCGAAGGTGCCGCGCGGGAAGGACCGCGGGCGCTCACCCTCGCGCAGCCAGTCGGCGGGGGAGCCGGTGGTCGCCGCGGCCGGACGGTCGATGCCGACGCGTACCAACTCACGCTGTGCGTAGGCCAGTTGTCCGGGGGAGTCGGCGAGCAGTGTCACCGGCTTGCCCCACGGCAGCAGCCAGGCCAGACAGGTGGCGAGCCGCCCCGCCGTCTCGAAGTTCACCGCCCCGGCGACATGCCCCTCGGCGAACGCCACCCGGTGGCGCAGATCCACCACCCACTCGCCCGCCGCCAGCCGCGCGGCGATCTCCTCGGCACCGGCCGGGGCGGGCGGTGTCAGATCCACCGGCGCCGGCCCTTCCGCGTTGGCGGGACCCATGCGCGCGTAGTACGCCGGTACGTCGTCGAGCGCCGCCAGCAGCTCCGCGACGAACGTGTCCGCGTCCTTGACCAGGGCCTCGTTGCCGACCCGCTCCCGCCCGATCGTCGACGTGTCGCTCGCGGACCGCCCGGCGGAACAGAAGCTCCCGAGCCGTGCGTGGGCAGAACGGCCGTCTCCTCCGGCAGCGTCTCGGCCGGCCGGTGCGCCGACGCGTGCTGGGCGCGGGCCGGCTCGCCCGTGAGCCGGGGCTCGACGAGATCCGGCCGCCCGACCGTGCCGATCAGCAGCGACCCACCGGTGAACGCGGCCACCGCCACACCGCTCTCCTCCAGCACGTACGCCATGTGGTGCGGGGTGTGCCCCGGCGTGGCGATCGCGCGCAGCGTCAGCTCCGCGTCGATCTCCACCGTGTCGCCGTCGTGCGCCGGCACCCGCTCGTAGGCGACCCGCGCCCCGGCGGGCACCGGATAGGCGGCACCGGTCAGCCGGGCGAGTTCCAGCCCGCCGGCGACGTAGTCGTTGTGGACGTGCGTCTCGACGACGTACGCGATCCGCGCGCCCCGCCGGGCGGCTGCCGCGATCACCCGGTCGATGTCACGCGGCGGATCGACCGCCGCGGCGCCGCTCGGGCCACCCGCCAGATAGCCCCGGTTGCCCAGCCCCGGCACCTCGATGGTGTCGACGAAGTACATGGCAGCGCTCCTCTCCTAGCTCGCTCAAATTACCCCCGGGGGTATATGGGCAACCGTAGCAGAGATACCCAGGGGGGTATCCAGGCGCTGTGGGTCGGCGGGCGGGAACAGTCCCGCGCACAGGTGTTCCGGGCGACCTTTTCGGCCACGGTTCCGCCCACCCGGGAGGCCCTACCCGCTGGTCACTCCGTAGGGTGACCATGGGCGGGCGACCGCCCCATCTCGGATCGACGGAAGGGTTCACCATGGCGCAGGAAGTACGCGGCGTGATCGCACCGGGCAAGAACGAACCGGTGCGGATCGAGACGATCGTCGTACCCGACCCGGGGCCGGGGGAGGCCGTGGTGAAGGTGCAGGCGTGCGGGGTGTGCCACACCGATCTGCACTACAAGCAGGGCGGCATCAACGACGACTTCCCCTTCCTGCTCGGCCATGAGGCCGCCGGTGTGGTGGAGTCGGTCGGCGCCGGGGTCACGGACGTCGCCCCCGGCGACTTCGTGATCCTCAACTGGCGTGCGGTGTGCGGCAACTGCCGGGCCTGTCGACGCGGGCGCCCCTGGTACTGCTTCAGCACGCACAACGCCACCCAGAAGATGACCCTCGCCTCGACCGGTCAGGAACTGTCCCCGGCGCTGGGCATCGGCGCGTTCGCGGAGAAGACGCTCGTCGCCGCCGGACAGTGCACCAAGGTCGACCCGGCCGCCGCGCCCGCCGTCGCCGGACTGCTGGGCTGCGGCGTCATGGCGGGCATCGGCGCCGCGATCAACACCGGCAACGTCGGCCGGGGCGACTCGGTCGCCGTGATCGGCTGCGGCGGTGTCGGCGACGCGGCGATCGCCGGGTCCCGGCTGGCCGGCGCCGAGAAGATCATCGCCGTGGACATCGACGACCGGAAGCTGACCACCGCCAAGAGCATCGGCGCCACCCACACGGTCAACTCCAAGGACACCGACCCCGTCGAGGCGATCCGCGAGCTGACCGGCGGCTTCGGCGCCGACGTCGTCATCGAGGCGGTGGGCCGCCCGGAGACGTACAAGCAGGCGTTCTACGCCCGCGACCTGGCCGGCACGGTCGTCCTCGTCGGCGTGCCCACCCCGGAGATGAAGCTCGAACTCCCCCTCCTGGACGTCTTCGGCCGCGGCGGCTCCCTCAAGTCCTCCTGGTACGGCGACTGCCTGCCCTCCCGCGACTTCCCCATGCTGATCAACCTCTATCTCCAGGGCCGCCTGGACCTGGAGGCGTTCGTCACCGAGACCATCGGACTCGACGACGTGGAGAAGGCGTTCGAGCGGATGCACGGCGGCGACGTCCTGCGCTCGGTGGTGGTCCTCTGATGGCCGCGCGCATCGAACACCTCGTCACCTCGGGCACGTTCAGCCTCGACGGCGGCACCTGGGACGTCGACAACAACGTCTGGCTCGTCGGTGACGACCACGAGGTGATCGTCATCGACGCCGCCCATGACGCCGACGCCATCGCCGAGGCCGTGGGCGAGCGCCGGCTGTCGGCCATCGTCTGCACCCACGCCCACAACGACCACATCGACGCCGCGCCCGCCCTCGCCGAGCGCACCGGCGCGCCGATCTGGCTCCACCCGGACGACCTGCCGCTGTGGAAGCAGACCCACCCGGACCGCCTCCCGGACCACTGGCTGGCCGACGGCCAGGTCATCGAGGCCGCCGGTGCCGACCTGACCGTCCTGCACACGCCCGGCCACGCACCGGGTGCCGTCTGCCTGTACGACCCGGGCCTCGGCACGGTCTTCACCGGCGACACCCTCTTCGCCGGCGGCCCGGGAGCCACCGGTCGCTCCTACTCCCACTTCCCGACCATCATCGACTCCATCCGCGACCGCCTCCTCGCCCTCCCGCCCGACACGATCGTCCGCACGGGCCACGGCGACGGCACGACGATCGGGGCGGAGGCCCCGCAGCTGGAGGAGTGGATCGCGCGCGGTCACTGAGCACGCATGAACCCGTCGAGCCCGGCTGCCGCGAAGGCATGGCAGCCGGGCTCAGCCCTGAAGGGGCGCGGGGCTGTATCAATATGCGGCTCCGCCGCGTGGGCGCGACAGGCCACGACGAACCCGCAGCCGCCCGACCACGCACCCGACCGAGTCCTTGGGCGCCCCCCGAGAAAACCCGACAGAAGATGTCCGCCTTCCACGACACCCTCGTGTCGAAGCCACCGCGACGGACCCCGCGTCCACCAAGGTGGCACCCGTACACAGAGGAGACCGGACATGTCGAAGCCGCTCAACAACAAGGTCGCACTCGTCGCCGGAGCAACCCGAGGCGCCGGCCGCGGAATCGCCGTGGAACTCGGCGCCGCCGGGGCGACGGTCTACGTCACCGGCCGCTCCACCCGCGAACGACGATCCGAGTACGACCGCCCGGAGACCCTGGAGGACACCGCCGACCTGGTCACCGAGGCGGGCGGCCACGGCATCGCCGTACCCACCGACCATCTCGAACCGGCCCAGGTCCGGACCCTGGTGGACCGGATCAGCGAGGAGCAGGGCAGGCTCGACATCCTCGTCAACGACATCTGGGGCGGCGAGAAACTGTTCGAGTGGGAGAGCCCCGTCTGGGAGCACGACCTCGACAACGGCCTGCGGCTGCTGCGCCTCGCCGTCGAGACCCACGCCATCACCAGCCACTTCGCCCTGCCCCTGCTGCTGCGCCGGCCCGGCGGCCTGGTCGTGGAGATGACGGACGGCACGGCCGAGTACAACGCGGCCCACTACCGGGCCACCTTCTTCTACGACCTCGCCAAGTCCTCCGTCCTGCGCATGGCGTTCGCCCTCGGCCACGAGCTGGGCCCGCGCGGCGCCACCGCCGTCGCGCTCACCCCCGGCTGGCTGCGCTCGGAGATGATGCTCGAAGGGTTCGGCGTCACCGAGGACACCTGGCGCGACGCCCTCGACCGCGTCCCCCACTTCGCCATCTCGGAGACACCCCGGTACGTCGGCCGGGCCGTCGCCGCCCTCGCCGCCGACCCCGAGGTCGCCCGCTTCAACGGCGACTCCCTCTCCAGCGGCTCCCTCGCCCGGACCTACGGCTTCACCGACCTCGACGGCAGCCGCCCGGACGCCTGGCGCTACCTCGTCGAGGTCCAGGACGCGGGCAAGCCGGCGGACACCACCGGCTACCGCTGAACCGACGGCGGCGCCGACGGAGGTGCGTGCGGAGGTGCGTGCGGAGGGGTGAGCCCCGTCGTCGGGGCGGGCGGCAGCTGCCAACGCGCCCCGTGGCCGGGCGGCAGGGCGAGGTCCTCCCGTACGGCGGTGTAGTACGCCTCCCGCCCGGCGCGCTGCCGCTCCAGCAACACCTGCCAGGCCCCCGGGTCCCGCGTCCCGGCCCGCAGGAACTCCTCCATCCGCATCACCGTGACGACCCAGACCCGGGCCTTCTCCACCACCTCGGGACTGCCGAGCAGCAGCAGAGCCTCGCCGGAGGGGTCCCGGGCGGCCGTCGCCTCCGCCATCAGGGGCGCGGCCTTCTCCGGCGACAGCGGGTGGGGATGCGGGTCGTTGCCGAGATGGGAGGCGACCCGGTAGGTCAGCGTGATCGACTGCTTCAGGGCCTGTGCCCAGTCGGCGTACACCGCGAGCCGCCGCTCCTCCCAACGGGTCGCCCGCTCACGGCGGAACCGCACCTGTTCGCCCCGCATCACCACCAGGTACGAGCCGAACGCGCCTATCACCACACCGAGCAGGGCCGGGAGTTGCTGGATGAACGTCGACATGACCAGACGGTAGCGGGGGCGAAGATCGCGCCGCATCTGTCCCGGTGATCGGCGGCGCAGTACGTTCTGCCGTATGCATGATGCGACGGCACGCTTCGAGGGGTACGGGGTTCTCATCACGGGCGCGGCGCGCGGGATCGGCGCGGCGACGGCCCGGCGGCTGGCCGGGGAGGGCGCCCAAGTGCTCGTCACCGACGTGGACCTCGCGGCGGCCGAGCGCACGGTGACGGAGCTGCGGGGAGAGGGGCTGGCCGCCGAGGCGTACCGGTGCGACGTCGGGGACCGGGAGTCCGTGGAGGCGGCGGTCGCGCACACGGTGACGACCCTCGGCTCCCTCGACGTCCTGGTCAACAACGCCTTCGGCTGCACCCCGGACACACCGCTCTTCGAGGACACCACGGACGAGACCTGGGCCCGCGACCTCGACCTCACCCTGACCAGCGCGTTCCGCTGCTCCCGCGCGGCCCTGCCGCATCTGGTGGCCTCGGGGCGCGGCGCCATCGTCAACATCGGCTCCGTCAACGGCCTCCAGGCCTTCGGCAACCACGCCTACAGCGCCGCCAAAGCCGGTCTCACCTCCCTCACCCGCACCCTCGCGAGCGATGCCGCGCCCCGTGGTGTCCGCGTCAACCTGGTCGCCCCCGGCACGATCCGCACCCCCGGCTGGGCGGGCCGCGAGTCCCACCTCGACGATCTCGCCGAGATCTACCCCCTCGGCCGTGTGGGCGAGCCGACCGACATCGCGGCGGCGGTGGCCTTCCTGGCCTCCAGGGACGCGTCCTGGATCACCGGCACGACCCTCCGCGTGGACGGCGGCCTACTGGCCGTCAACACATCGTTCGACAGGGCGGCACGGGCCTGGCGGGAGGTGGAAGGGGACGTGCCCCGGTAGGGGCGCGGGGCCGCTCACCCCATCGCGGCCACAATCCCGTCCCAGAACCGAGCCCGTGCCTCCAGAGCCAGCACCGCCGTCTCCACGGCCTCCTCCCACCGCCCCTCCACCCCACCGCACAGATCCGCCACCATCGCCATCGCCATCGGCGTGTGCTCCTCGCCGTCCACCTCGATGTGCCGCGCGAGATAGTCGCAGAACAACGGGAACCGCTCCGTCCCCTCCTTCTTGATCACCTGGTCGAACATGTCCGGGATCAGGTCCTCCCGGCTGAACGCGAACGCCGCCGCCCGGCAGTGCAACGGCCGCTCCCCGATGATCCCGAAGGTCGTCCGGACGAACTCGGCGGCCGGACCGGGCACCTGGGCGACCCGCAGCGCCGCCGACACCTCGTGCCCCTCGCCGACGAGCCCGAGGAAGGAGTCGAGCCGGGAGGTGTCCGCCCCGGCCTCGCCCATGCCCGACCGGTACAACTCGAAGTGACTGGTGAACCCGCCGTTCAGCTCGTCGCTCTCCTCGACGAGCACGATGTCGTTGATGAGCCGCCGGCTGACCTCGGACCCGCGCGGCACCCAGGGGACGTCCACACATGTCAGATCCCGCTGAAGGGACTTGAGGAGGGACATGAAGTCCCACACCGCGAAGGCATGGTGCTCCATGAACACCGCCATATCGGCGCGGCTGTCGATGCGCTGATAGATCGGGTGCGCGGTGACTTCTTTCCGTACGGGCTCGATCGCGGAGCGCGCCCGGTCGATTCCCTCGTGGTTCATATCCCAGTCGTACCTGGACATGACTCTCCTTCACTTTCGTGCAATTCCCCCGGATTCTGTTGGCGATGGTGCGCCTGTTCCGCTTGCCCCGGCAACAGCTTCCCAGAATTACCGAAAGTTACCCAGCCGTAATACTCGACGAAAGGCGTCAAGGCATCTGAAAGTCCGTCATAAACGCACGATCCGGACACCTCGAAAAAGTTCGTTGAGATTTGAACGGGGCCTTGGTTCCTCCCGTATTCGACGTCGTGAGCAGGAATCCCGTTACCGTCACCCTCGCGTACCACGTGGTGCCGGGGCGCGAGGCCGACTTCCATTCCTGGGGGTGGGCCGTGCTGCGTACGAGTGCGCGGCAGCCGGGCTTTCTGGGGGGTGGCGTACTTGTCGACGGAGAGGCTGAGTGGCATGTGGTCTACCGCTTCGACAGCGAGGATTCGGCTCGGACCTGGGAGAACTCCGTGGTCTGGGCGCAGTGGTCGGCCCGCGCCGACGGTCTGGCCCAGGAGACCGGACGTCGGAGCATCACGGGTTCGAGGGCCTGGTTCGATTCCCAGACCTCCCGGACCCCGGCGCCGGCCGGACCTCCGGGGCCACCCCCGAAATGGAAACTGTGGTTGGTGAATATGAGCGCGGTCTTCCCGCCCGTGCTCTTATTCAACCTGGCGATTCTTCCCTATCTCAACGACCTGAATCCGCTTTTCCGTACACTTCTGCTGTGTCTGTCCGTGACAGCCATCGTCACCTGGATCCTCATGCCGAGACTCCAGCGATTCCTGAAGAAATGGCTGTATCCGCCGCTGCAGGCGCTGCGCGGCCGGCACAAACGACGGACCGCCTAGGTCCGAGAGCGATCAGAGGGGGGTGGGCGGGTGAAGACCCTGCTCATCGACAATTATGATTCGTACACGTACAACCTGTTCCAGCTGATCGCCGAGGTCAACGGCGAGGAGCCGGTCGTCGTGCTCAACGACGCTGCGGACGACGCCATTCCGGAGCTGCGGGAATGCGACAACGTGGTGGTGTCGCCGGGACCCGGCCACCCCTCGGAACCGCGTGACTTCGGTATCGCCGCCCGGCTGATCGCCGAGGCCGAGATCCCCGTCCTGGGCGTCTGCCTGGGCCATCAGGGCATCGCGGTGGGGGAGCGGGCCGACGTCGAGCCCGCCCCGTGGCCCCGGCACGGACATCTGTCCACGGTCCGGCACGACGGCCGTGACCTGTTCCGGGGCCTGCCGCAGAACTTCTCGGTCGTCCGCTACCACTCGTTGTCCGTGCGCGAGCCGCTGCCGTCGACCCTGGAGGCCACGGCCTGGTCCGAGGACGGCGTCCTCATGGGCCTGCGTCACCGCGAACGGCCGCTGTGGGGCGTCCAGTTCCACCCCGAGTCGATCCTCACCGACCACGGTCACCGCCTGCTGGTCAACTTCCGCAACCTCACGGCGGAACGGGCCGGCAGCCCGCGCACCAAGAACACCGCGGTCGCCTCCGTCGCCGGTACCCGCCACACCGAGGCGACCTCGCTCCCCGGCGCGATCCCCCGCCCCCGGCGCCCCCCGGGACCGGCCTACCGGCTGCACACCCGCCGTATCGCCGGCGCCGTGGACGCCGAGGCCGCCTTCACCCGTATGTACGCCGACGCGCCGCACGCGTTCTGGCTGGACAGCTCCCGCGTCGAGCCGGGCCTCTCCCGGTTCTCGTTCTTCGGCGACGGCAGCGGCCCGCTCGCCGAGGTCGTCCGCTACGACGTCGACAGCGGCCAGTGCGAGATCGAGCGGGAGGGACGGCCCACCCGCCGCGTCCGGGCGAGCGTCTTCGACTATCTGAAGCGGCAGCTGGCCGGCCGCAAGGTCGACGCGACCGGCCTGCCCTTCGACTTCACCGGCGGCTACGTCGGCTACTTCGGCTACGAACTCAAGGCCGACACCGGCTCCCCCAACCGGCACAAGGCCGAGACCCCGGACGCCGCCTGGCTGTTCGCGGACCGCCTGATCGCCGTGGACCACCAAGAGGGCCACACCTACGCCGTCTGCCTGTCCGAGGACACCCCGGCCGCGTCCCGTGAGGCCGGCGACTGGCTCGACACCGCGCTGGCCCAGCTGACCTTCGTCTCCTCCGACGCCACGGTCCCCCTCCGGTCGGCCTCGCAGCCCTACCCGCGCGCCGCCGAGCCCTGGCTCGTCCGCGACCGCGCCACCTACCTCGCCGACATCGACGCCTGCAAGGCGGAACTGAACGCGGGCACGAGCTACGAGATCTGCCTGACCAACGCGGCCCGGTTACCCGCTCCGTACGACCCGTACGACTTCTACCGGGTGCTGCGCCGGACCAACCCGGCCCCGTACGCCGCGTTCCTCAGGTTCGGCGACCTCGACATCGCGGGCTCGTCCCCCGAGCGCTTCCTGCGGATCACCCGCGACGGCGTCGCCGAGGCCAAGCCCATCAAGGGCACCGCTCCCCGCGGCGAGACCCCGGAGGAGGACGACCGGCTGCGCGACGAACTCGCCGCGGACGCCAAGACCCGCGCCGAGAACCTGATGATCGTCGACCTGCTCCGCAACGACCTCGGCCGGGTCTCCCGGACCGGCACCGTGAAGGTCACCCGCCTCATGGCCACCGAGACCTACGCCACCGTGCACCAGCTGGTCTCCACGGTCGAGGGCAGGCTGCGAGAGGGCACCGACGCGGTCGACTGCGTCCGGGCCTGCTTCCCCGGGGGCTCGATGACCGGCGCGCCCAAGCTCCGCACCATGGAGATCATCGACTCGCTGGAGACCGAGGCCAGAGGCGTGTACTCGGGAGCCCTCGGCTACCTCGGGTGCAGCGGCGGCGCGGACCTCAACATCGTCATCCGTACCGCCGTGTTCCAGGGCGGCCGTATGCATCTGGGCGCGGGCGGCGCGATCGTCCTCGACTCCGATCCGGCCGCCGAGTACGACGAGATGCTGCTGAAGACGGCGGCACAGATGCGGGCCCACCGGGAGCACGCCACCGCCCCGGCCGTCACCGAGGAGCCGACGCGATGACGATCACGACGACGATCACGACGACGGGCCGGCCCACCCGGCTCCCGGCCGACGCCGGCGCCCCCGGCAACCTCGCGGCCCATCTCGCCGCCCTCGCCGCACGCCGAGGCTGGAGCGACCGCCCCGCCTTCCACCAGGGCCACCGGGCCCACTCCCACGGCGAGATCCACGACCTGGCGGCCCGCACCGCCACCGTCCTCGCCGACCACGGAGTCCGCCCCGGCGACCGCGTCGTGCTCGCCCTCCCGGACTCCGTCACCTGGGTCACCACGTTCCTCGCCCTGGCCCGCCTCGGCGCGGTCGCCGTCCTGGTCAACCCCGAACTCACCCCGCCGGAACTCCAGTTCATGGCGGAGGACACGAACGCGGTCCTGTGGGTGACGGGACCCGGGCTGGCCACTTACGGTTCGGCGGGTATACCCGCGCCCCGAAAGGGGCGCGGGGCTGTGACATCTGCGGCTCCGCCGCGTGGGCGCGACCAGCCACGGACCAGCCGCACCGTCAAGACGGCCGAGCAAGCGCCGCGCCTCGGTTCCGACCAACTGATGGCCCTGAGCACCACAGCCACGCCCAGGGAACGGGCCCACCCCGTCGACGCCCACACCCCCCTCTACATCCAGTACACCTCGGGAACGACCGGCCACCCCAAGGGCGTCGTCCACGTCCACGGCGACCCCAAGACGTACCACGACCTCATCGGCCGCAGACTGCTCCGCATCACCCCGGACGACGTCACACTCTCCGTCTCCCGGCTGTACTTCGCCTACGGCTTCGGCAACGCCCTCGTCTTCCCGCTCTTCTCCGGCTCCGCCGCAGTCCTCGCCGACCGCCGTCCCACCCCCGCGGCGGTCGACGAACTCGTCGCCCGGCACCGGGTGACCCTGCTCTACTCGGTGCCGTCGGCGTACGCCGCGCTCGTCGCCGACCGGGCGGGCGGCGGCCACGAGGACTGCTTCGCCTCGGTGCGCGCGGCGGTGTCGGCCGGCGAGGGCATGCCCGCCGGACTCGGCAAGCAGGTCACCGAACTGCTCGGCGCGCCCGTCCTGGAGCAGATCGGCTCCACCGAGGCCGGACACGCCTTTTGCGCCAACAGCTTCGACCACAACCACCCCGGTACGGTCGGCCGGCCCGTCCCCGGCTTCGAGATCGAACTCCGCGACCGCGCGGGCGTCCAGGTCGCGGACGGCGAGACGGGTGAACTCTGGGTCCGCGGCCCGACGGTGACGCCCGGCTATCTCAACCGGCCCGAGGAGGACGAGCGCACCCTCGTCGGCGGCTGGCTCAACACCCGGGACCGGGCCGTCCGCGAACCCGACGGCAGCTACCGGCATCTGGGCCGCGCCGACGACATGGAGATGGTCGGCGGCATCACCGTCTCCCCGCTGGAGGTGGAGGCACTGCTGCGCACCCACCCCGGGGTCAGGGACGTCGCCGTGGCCGCCGTCACCGACGAGCGCGGCGCCAGCAGGCTGCGGGCCTTCGTCGTCCCCGTCCCGCCGATCGGGGTGGGCCTGGAGGCGGAACTGATCCGCATGGCCCGGGACCGGCTCGCCGCCTTCAAGGTCCCCCGCAGCGTCAGCTTCGTCCCCACGCTGCCCCGCACCGCGACCGGCAAGCTCCGCCGCCACCTCGTCCGCCAAGGGGCGTGGTGAGCCATGGCCGACACTCTCGTCCCCGCAGAAAGGCCCGGTCCCATGCGCGACCAGCTCCAGGCCGACCGGCCGTCCGCCCCCGTGTCCGCTCTGGCCGGCCGCGGCTTCTATCTGGGCTCGATGCTCAGAGAGGCCGCCGACCGCCACGGCCGGGTCTTCGTCACCCTGGACCGGCCCCTCGACGTCAACCCCGACCTCGGGACGGACCTCTCCTACACGGCCCTCGCCGACGTGGTCGACGAACTCTCCGGCCGACTGTGGGAAGCGGGCGTGCGCCCCTCCGAGGAGGTGGTCGTCCACAAGACCGACAACGTCGACATCGTCCTGCTGACCTGCGCGGTCTCCCGTATCGGCGCCGTCCCCGTGCTGCTGTCGCCCGGCCTCGCGGGCCCGGTGGTCGGACGGCTCCTCGAACGCCTCCACCGGCCCTGGCTGATCACCGACCGGGCCAAGCTCGAAGGCACCCTGAAGGGCGTCGACCTCGCCGGCCTCGTCCGCGGCACCCTCTCCGTCGACGACGCCCCCGGCGCCGAACCCCTCCAGAAGTACGCGGGCGCCCCCACCCCGGCGGCCGTCCGCCTCCACCCCCGCGACCCCTCCCTGATCACCCACAGCTCCGGCACCACCGGCCTGCCCAAGCTGGCCGTGCACTGCCCGAACACCATGTGGAACCGGCTCGTCCCGCAGAAGGCGATGGGCTGGCCCACCCGGGGCGAGACCGCCGCGCTGCACATGTCGTTCGTGCACTCGCGCTTCTACCATCTGCTCGGCGTCCTGCTGCACTTCGGCAGCCCGCTGGTCCTGATCATCGACCCGGAACCCTCGAACGTGGGCCCGCTGCTGGCGCGCCACCGCCCCGGCATCGTCGAGACCCACCCCAACACCTTCGTCCTGTGGGAGGAGTTGGCCGACGCGCCCGGAGCACCGCTGTCCCGCGTCCGCTCGTACGGCTCGACCTTCGACGCCATCCACCCGCGTACCGTGCAGCGGCTGCTGGACGCGTCGAAGCGGCGCTCGCCGTGGCTGATCCAGCTGTACGGGCAGAGCGAGACCGGACCGGTCGCCTTCCAGTGGTTCACCCGCCGCAGCGCCGCCCGCGCCGACGGCCGCCGGGTCGGCATCGGCATCCCCGGCTTCACCCGCGTCCGCGTCGCCGACGACGCCGGACGGAAGGTCGCCCCCGGCACCGCCGGGCGGATCGAGGCCCGCACCCGGGGCCGCATCCTCACCTACCTCGGCGCCCGCGAGCGCTATCTGCGCCAACTCGACAGCGGCTGGTGGCAGATGGGCGACATGGGCTACCAGAGCCGCTGGGGCGCCCTCTACCTCATCGACCGCGAGATCGACCAGATCGACTCCGTGCACAGCAACCTGGAGGTCGAGGACACCCTGATGTCCCGGCTGGAGGAGCTGCGCGAGGTCGTCATCGTCCCCGGCGTCGACCGCGAACCCGTCCCCGTGGTCTGCGTACGCGGCGAACGCCCGCTCGACCTGGGCCGCTGGCACGAGGCCACCGCCGATCTGCCGGCCATGGCGGAGCCCCGCCAATGGCGGTTCGAGGAACTGCCGATGACCTCCACCTGGAAGGTCAAGCGGGTCGAGATCACCCGCATGCTCACCGAGAGCACCCGCGCATGACCACCCCCGTCCCCGTTCTCGTCGTGGGCGCCGGCCCCGTGGGCCTCTCCGCCGCCCTCGCCCTGCGCGCCCACGACCTCCCCGTCACCCTGCTCGAAGCCGACCCCGAGGGCCGTGAACGCCCCGGCAGCCGCGCCCTGTTCGTGCACCGCGAGACCCTGGAACTCCTGGAGGAGGCCCACCCGGGACTCGCGGTGAAGATCGCCGCGTACGGCCGGACCTGGCACACCAAGCGCACCCTGTACCGGGGACGCGAGGTGTACGCCCGCACCTTCCCGCCGCCCACCGGCACCCCGCCCTTCACCAGCCTCCGCCAGGTCGACACCGAGCGCTTCCTGCTCGACGCCTGCCGGGACGCCGGCGTGGAGTTCGTGTGGGACGCCCGGATCAGCGGTGTACGGACCGACCCGGACGGGGTGACCCTCACCGCCGAGGACGGCCGCACCTGGAGGGCCACCCACGCCGTCGCCGCCGACGGCGCCCGCTCGGCCGTACGACGGGAACTGGGCATCCCGCTGGAGGGCACCCACGGCGAGGGCTTCCACGTCGTCGCCGACATCGCCGACATCCCCGGCGCCGAACTGCCCCTGGAACGGGTCTTCCACTACGAACACCCGGCGCTCGGCGGTCGCAGTGTCATGCGGGTGCCGTTCACCGGAGGCTTCCAACTGGACCTGCAGTGCCAAGACGACGACGCCACGGAGGAGTTCGGCACCCGGGAGGCCGTACGGCGCTGGCTCCCTCGGGTCGTCGGCGACGGCTACGGCGAGCGCGTCCTGTGGGTGTCGACCTATCGCTTCCTGCGCAAGGTCGCCGCCGCGTTCACCGACCCGCACCGCCGGGTGCTGCTGGCCGGTGAAGCCGCCCATCTCTTCCCGCCGTTCGGGGCGCGCGGCATGAACAGCGGTATCGCCGACGCGGTCGCCGCGGCCCGCGCGATCGCCGACGGCACCCCCGAGGCCGTCGACTCCTTCGCCGGGATCCGGCGCTCGGCGGGCCTGTTCAACAGCGCCGCCGCCGGCACGGCCCTGGACCATCTGCGGCCCCGGCGCCGTATCGTCCGCGTCAAGCAGCGGGCGGCGGCGGCCCTCGCCCCCGTGGTGCCCCGCTGCGGCGCCTGGCTGGAGCACGCGCCGTACGGCCCCCGGAACGGCGCCCCGGCCGTCGTGGGCCGCAAGTACTGAACCAGCGGCAGCCGGGCGACCGGCAGCGGCCATGGGACCGCAAGACCGACAGGAGCACCGAGTGACACAACCCGCCATCGCGGAAGGTCTGTCGACCTGGTCCCCCGAACACGGCCTCGTCCGCGGCGAGGCCCAGGGCGGACGCCTTCTCGTCGCGGACTCATGGCTGCTGCGCGACGGACGGGTGCGCGCCTTCGACCGGCACCGCGAGCGGTTCCTGCGGTCCTGCGGCGAGTGCGGCGCACCGCCCCTCGGGCACGTCGTCGACTTCTGGCAGGACATGACCCGCGCCCTGCCGCGCACGGGGGAGTGGTTCCCCCGCGTCGAACTCGCGGCGGGCTCCCTGGAGTTGCGGCTCCTGCTGCGGCCCGCGCCGACCATCACGGCCGACGTCCGGGTGTGGGCGGCCGGCCAGCCCGACCCGCGTACCGTGCCCCGCCGCAAGGGCCCGGACCTGGACGCCCTGGCCCGGGTGCGCCGACGGGCGTGCGGCGCCGACGCCGACGAGGCCGTGCTCATCGCGCCCTCCGGTCTGGTGCTGGAGGCCGCCAACTCCAGCCTCTTCTGGTGGGAGGACGACACGCTCTGTCTGCCGCCGCCCCGACTGCCCGTGCTCCCCGGGGTGACCATGGCCCTCGTCCAGGAGCGGGCCGCCCGCACCGGCGTCCGGCTCGCCCACCGCGAGCGCTCCCTGGCCGAGTTGGACGGCCGCGAGGTGTGGCTCGTCAACGCCCTCCACGGCATCCGCCCGGTCGCCGCCTGGACCGGGCGTCCGATGACCCCGGGACCGGCCCTCCACGCCCCGGAATGGCGGAAATGGCTGGACGATCTCATGGATCCCCTGCCGGACCACTGAATTCACAGCGATACAGAGACGCGCGAAAGCGCCGGGCCGAAAGGAAATCGGCCCGGCGCCAAAAGTCGTTACTGAATTATTCTGGAATATGTCGCCGAGGTGCTTCCAGGGTGCTCGGGCTACTTCTGAGCGGGCTGGTAAGCGCCCGGGACCATCCGGGTCGCGATGGCGATCCGGTTGTACGCGTTGATCACGGTGGCCGCCCAGATCAGCGCCGCGACCTGCTCCTCGTCGAACACCTCCGCCGCCTCGGCGTAGACCTCGTCGGGCACATGACCGTCGGTGACCAGCGTCACGGCCTCGGTCAACGCCAGGGCGGCGCGCTCGCGGACGGTGAAGAAGGGGGTCTCGCGCCAGGCGCTGAGGGCGTAGATCCGCTGCTCGGTCTCGCCCTGCGCGCGGGCGTCCTTGGTGTGCATGTCCAGGCAGAACGCGCAGCCGTTGATCTGCGACGCGCGAATGCGTATCAGTTCGAGGATCTCGGGCTCGACCTTCGCGTCCCGGGCCGCGGAAACGGCGGCGCCGTGCAGGGCGCCCATCGCTCCGGACACATCGGGGGTGATTTTCTTGAGGGCCACACGAGAGGGGGAATCGCTGTTGCTCATGGGGAGAACTCTATATCCGAATTCCCGGCTGTGTAACTGTTTCGTCTCGACCCGGGCCCGCCCACAACCGTTGCGCCCGAACATCTGTCTAGGCAGGCAGGACCAGCGAAACGCGTGAAGGGAAAGGCCCGCCATGGGGGACATAGGCAGAAGAGCCGCAGTCGGACTCACCGTCACCGGACTGCTCACACCGCTCACACTCGCGATGGGCATCACGCCCGCGCAGGCGGCGAGTTGTACGACGTCGACGGGCCCGTACCAGAAGCAGGTGGAGAAGTTCCTCGGCCGGCCGGTCGACGGCAAGCAGTCCGCCGCCGACTGCAAGGCGATCAAGGCCTTCCAGACCAAGCACGGCATCACGCCGAACATCGGCTACGCGGGATCCGTCACCTGGGGCGTGATGGACCTGATGAACAAGCAGAAGGCCGTGGGCAAGAACCCCAACAAGGCCGGCAAGTGCCCCACGAACAAGGGCCGTATCGCCTGTGTGAACCTCACGCTCCAGCTGAGCTGGATCCAGGACGGCAACAAGCTCGTCTACGGGCCCGTCCCGGTCCGCACCGGCCGCGACGGCTACGAGACCCGCACCGGCCTGAAGAAGATCTACTGGCGGAACATCGACCACGTGTCGTCGATCTACCACGTGCCCATGCCCTACGCCCAGTTCTTCGACGGAGGCCAGGCCTTCCACTCCGTCGGCGTCAGCATGTGGAACCCGCCCGGCTCCCACGGCTGCACCAACATGACCAAGACCGACGCCAAGAAGTACTGGTCGCTGCTGAAGACGGGCGACGACGTCTTCGTGTACGGCCGCAAGCCGGGCACCTGACGGACAGCCAGGAGCCCGGCCCGACGACCGTGGCGAAACGTCACGCCTGGGGCGCGTCCCCGAAGTCCGGGATCTCCAGCCGTACCCCGCCCTGCCGCGCGGACTCGTGCGCGACGATGCCCGGCAGGGTGTAGCGGGCCGCCACCCAGGCGTTCACCGAGGGCAGCGTCCGGGTGTTCACGGCGGTCACGAAGTCGTCCACCAGGAAGTGGTGGCTGCCCTCGTGCCCGTTGTGCAGTTCGTCGAACTCCCGCGGCAGCCGCGACCGGTCGTGCACCGGCGCCGACCCGGAGGTGAAGGCGGCCCGCAGATCCGGCGCGATGTGCTGGAGCGAGGGGTGGTCGGGGGACAGGGTGGGCTTGGGCTCCAGGAGTTCACTGATGTCCTCGACCCCCTTCTTGTCCTGCCAGAACGCGACCGTGGCGAGCTGCTCCATGCTGGCGTCCGTACCGAAGAAGCGGAACCGCGACTCCCGGATCTGTGAGGGGTAGCCGACCCGCCGGAACTCGTTCGTCCGGAACGAACCGCCGCCCGCCACCTCGAACAGCGCGGTCGCGTTGGAGAAGTCGTTGCCGAACTGGCTGACCTCCTTGTCGAACACCCCGTCCCCGCGCTCGTCCACGACGCCGATCGCGGACACGCTGACCGCGTGCGTCTGCCAGGCGCCGAGCACCCCGCCCACCGAGTGCGTCGGGTACAGCAGCGGGGGATAGCTGGCGGTCGCCTTCCACTCCTCGCCGCCGCTGTACTGGTACGCCTCGTAGAACCCCAGATCCATGTCGTGGACGTAGTCGCCCTCGGCGTAGAAGATCCGCCCGAACGCCCCTTCGGCAATCTGGTTCCGGGCGTGCACGGTCGCCGGGTTGTACTGACTCGTCTCACCCATCATGTACGTCAGCCCGGTCGCCCGGACCGCGTCGATGATCGCCGCGATCTCGTCGGCGGTGATCGCCATGGGCACCGCGGAGTAGACGTGCTTGCCGGCCGAGAGGCCCTGGAGCACCAGCGGCCCGTGCGTCCAGCGCTGGGTGAAGATCGCGACCGCGTCGACGGCCGGTGACTCCAGCATCGCCTCGTACGACGGGAAGGTGCCGGCCAACCCCTGGGCGGCCACGAGCTCCTCCGCCCGCTCGGGCAGCAGATCGGTGACGTAGACGTCACCGACGCCCGGGTGCGCCTGGAACAGCGTGGCGAACTGGCCGGAGAACTGGCCGGCGCCGACGATGCCGAGGGAGAACGTCATGGATGAAATGTCCTTCACTGGTCGAGAATCAGGTTGATCTGGTCGTTGGTCTCGTCGAGGCCGCTCACCGGTGCCCCGTTGCCGTAGATGTCCTCCATCGCGGGCTGCATGAGCGCGGTGACGTCCGCCGCGTAGTTGGTGATCGGGTACGAGAAGGTCCGGAAGTCCCGCTTGTCGGCGACCGGTTCGGTGAAGGCCGACACATCGAGGCCCTTCTTCTCGTACGCGGCGACGGCGGCCTCGGTGCCGGCCGGGGTGGCGGGGAAGACGACCCCGTACCGGCCGACCACGGTCTGGCAGGCGTCGGAGGCCAGATACGCCACCCACTTCCGGGCGCCCGCCTTGTTCTTGGACGCCTTGGTGATGGAGTCGGCGAGGCCGTTCATCATGGTGGCGCGCCTGCCGCTCGGCCCGGCCGGAGTGACGGCGGAGCCGATCTCCATCCCCTTGAAACCGGCGTAGGTGGAGATCATCCAGGCACCGTCGAAGGTGACGGCGGCCTTGCCCGCGGCGATCTGGGTGTTGGCCTGGTTGGACTGGACGTTGTAGTCGGCGAAGGGAACCATGTAGCCCTTCTCCGCCAGCCCGAAGTACCACTCGATCACGGACTGGAAGGTCGCGCTGTCGTACTGGTACTTCGTGCCCCAGCGGGCCTTGTCGGTGTAGCTCCAGCCCGCCGACCCGGCGAAGGGGCTCCACTGGGTCTGCCCGTCGGCGTAGCCGCCGCCGTTGCTGGCCAGGCCGTACACCTTGACGTTGTCCTTGTCGAAGCCGGGCTCGTCGCCGCGCCTGCCCTTGTCGTCGACGGTGAGGTGGGCGACGGCCTTCTCGAAGGTGCCGCCGTCCTCGGGGTTCCAGGACAGGCCGTTCAGCTCGCCGGCGGTGAGACCCGCGTCCTTCACCATCGCCTTGTTGTAGAAGAGCCCCACGGTGTCCCAGTCCTTGGGGGCGCCGTAGCGGTGGCCGTCCTGGCCGATCCAGTTGGCGGCCAGCCCCGGTTGGTAGTCGGACTCGTCGATGCCCAGGTCGTCCAGCGGTTCGAGGACCTGGAGGTCGGCGAACTGGCCGAACTTCTGGATGTGGTCGGTGAACACGTCCGGCTGGGTGCCCGCGATGAACCCGGCGGTGAGCTTGGTCCAGTAGTCGCTCCACCCCAACTGGGTGATCCTCACCTTCAGTCCGGGGTTCTCCTTCGCGAACCCCTTGGCGCAGGCCTGGTAGGCGGGCACCTGGTTGGCGTCCCACAGCCAGTACGTCACCGTGTTCGAGGACGCCCCGGTGCCGTCGCCCTGGGCGCAGCCGGTCACCAGGGACAGCGTCAGCGCCCCGGCCCATGCGGTCAGCGTACGAAGTCGCATCTGCGTTCCCTCACTTGATCCCGGTGAAGCCGATGGAGCTGACGATGCGGCGGGCGGAGGCGGCGAAGAGCACCAGCATCGGCAGCGCGGCGATCAGCGTCGCGGCGGTGAGCCCCGACCAGTCCACGCCGGTCGCCGGGGTCTGCGCCCGGAAGATCGCCAGCGCCACGGTCAGCACCCGGGAGCCGTCGCTGTAACTGACCATCAGCGGCCAGAAGTAGTCGTTCCAGGAGGTGATGTACGTCAGCACCGCCAGCGTGAGGATCCGGGTGGACGCCATCGGCAGGATCACCCGGAAGAAGATCCGGACCTTCCCGGCCCCGTCGAGGAACGCCGCCTCCTCGACCTCGTGCGGGATGTTCATGAAGAACTGGCGGAGGAAGAAGATCGCGAACGGCGTCATGAACAGGCTGGGCAGCGCGATGCCGAGCAGCGAGTCCACCAGGTGCAGTTGCTTGATGAGTACGAAGTTCGGCAGCAGCGTGAAGATGGTCGGCACCATCAGCCCGGCCAGGAACAGCCCGAACACCTGGTCACGGCCCCGCCAGCGCAGCCGCGCGAACGCGTACGCGGCCATCGCGGAGAAGAAGATCTGACAGCCGGTGATCAGCGTCGAGACGATCACCGAGTTGACCAGATACCGCCAGAAGTCCAGTCCGCCGCCCGTCCCGCCCTGCGCGATCGCCTCCTCCGCCGACTGGAGTCCGAGCGCCCGCTCGAAACCGCTGGTGGTGAGATCGACGGGCAGCGGGTTCGCGGGATCCGCGCCGAGGCCGGCGTTGGTGGAGAGCGCGGTGCGCAGGATCCAGTAGAAGGGCAGCAGGGTGATCAGCACGATCAGCCCCATCACGGTCCAGGCGGCTGCCCGTCCGAGGGAGAGGCGGCGCCTCGTCGGCCGTACGGCCGGCATGTCTGTCGGCGTCGGTGGTGTCGTCGCTGTGGTGGCGGCCATGTCGGTGTCTCCCTTCCGTCAGCCGAGTCCGTCAGCCGAGGTCGCTTCGGCCGGCCCTGGTGAGCCGGTACTGCAGGACGGTGATCGCGCTGAGCACGACCAGCAGGGCGACGGACATCGCCGAGGCGTAGCCGAACTGGAAGCGGCCGAACGCGGAGCCGTAGATGTAGAACTGCAGGACGTTGGTCGCGTTCGCGGGACCGCCCGCCGTGGTCACCGCCACGGTGTCGAACACCTGGAACGATCCGATCACCGTCATGATCAGCACCACCGCCAGCACCGGACGCAGCAGCGGCAGGGTGACCCGCCAGAACATCCGCCACTCGCTCGCGCCGTCCACCCTCGCCGCCTCGTACACGTCGTTCGGGATCGCCTGGAGCCCGGCGAACAGGAGCAGCGCCGTGTAGCCGACGTGCCGCCACACGTTGATCAGGGCGATGGTGGGGATGGCCCAGGTCTCGTCGGCGAGGAACGGGATGCGGTCCACGCCGAGAGCGCCGATGATCTCGTTGCCGATGCCGAGCTGGGTGTCGAGGATCCACAGCCAGACCAGACCGGCGACCACGTTCGACATCAGATACGGCGTGAGCACGATGCCGCGCAGCAGCGCCGACTGGGTAAGCCGCTGGAGCAGTACGGCGATGGCGAGCGCGGCGACCGTCTGCACCCCGATGTTGAGGATCACGTACTCGACCGTGACCCCCAGTGAGTCCCAGAAGATCGGGTCGTTGACCATCCGGACGTAGTTGTCGAGGCCCACCCACTCCGCCGGGGTGAGCAGGTTGAAGCGGGTGAAGCTCAGATAGACGCCCCGCAGGGTCGGCCAGAGCAGGAAGACCAGGAAGCCGAGCATCGCCGGGGCGATGAAGACGGCGGCCAGGACACCGTCGCCTCGCCTGCGGAACGGTGGACTGCTGGAGGCGATGGTCATCGGTGCTCCCTCGTAGGCTGCGCTGCCTCATCCATCGGGTGTCGAACTCCGCCACTTACTTTTGTCGCGAAAGAATTGCCGCGTCAAGGGATGGGAGAACATCTTTTCCGAGGGGGGTCATGGACCTGGAGTGAGTTTATTGTTTCCATGACGGAAGAAATCTGGTGTGGGAGTCTGACCCTCATGACCGCACTCGCTGCCAGTTGGCTGCCGCTCAGCACCGGAGAACGCGCGGTGGCGATCGAGGTGCTCGTGCACGGCCCGCTCTCGCGCACGGAACTCGCCCGGCGGCTCGGCCTGTCCGCCGGCAGCCTCACCCGGCTGACCAAACCGCTGATCGAGTCGGGGCTCCTGGTCGAGACCCCCGAGGGTGCGGCCCTCCCCGAGGTCCGGCAGGGGCGACCCTCGCAGCCGCTGGACATCGTCGCCGAGTCCCGTTCCTTCATCGGCTTCAAGATCACCGAAGACATGGTGTACGCCGTCGTCACCACGCTCCGGAGCGAGATCGTCACCCGGTACGACCGCCCGCTCACCACCCATGACCCGGAGCGGGTCGCCGACCTGCTCGCCGCGATGGCCGCCGAACTCGCCCGCACCCACCCCTCCCTCGCCGGGATCGGCGTCGGGGTCGGCGGGTTCGTGCGCCGTCGCGCGGTGGTCGGGGAGTCACCCTTCCTGTCCTGGCGCGACGTCCCGCTGGCCGAACTCGTCGAGGAACGCACCGGGTTGCCGGTGGTCGTCGAGAACGACGTCGCCGCACTCGTCGAGGCCGAGACCTGGTTCGGCGCCGGGCGCGGCCTCGAACGGTTCGTCGTCCTCACCATCGGCGCGGGCATCGGCTACGGGCTGGTGCTGGGCGGGAAACGGGTGGCGTACGCCGAGGAGGACCGGGGGTTCGGCCGCCACTGGATCGTCGACCCGTCCGGGCCGCTCACCCCCGACGGGGAGCGCGGCAGCGCCGTCTCCCTGCTGAGCATCCCCAGCATCCGCTACCAGGTGCAGGCGGCGACCGGACGCGAGGTGACGTACGACGAGATCCTCGCCGGGGCGGCCGGGGGCGAGCCGATGTGTGTGCGGATCGTCACGGAGGCGGGGCGGGCGCTGGGCATGCTGGTCGCCCAGATCGCCAACTTCGTGATGCCGCAGAAGATCCTGCTCGCGGGGGAGGGGGTGGGGCTGATGGGGGTCGCGGGAGGGGCCGTGGACGAGGCCGTGCGGGCCCATCGGCATCCGCTGGCCGCGCCCGTCCCCTTGGAGACGAAGGTGTCCGACTTCCATGACTGGGCGCGTGGGGCGGCCGTGCTGGCCATTCAGGTCCTCGTGCTCGGGACCGTGGAGCCGTAAACGCAGAGTGATCAGCTTCACGGTCCGTAATGTCTGAAGTGGGACCTTTACTCACATCGGCTTCACGTTCGAGGACATATGGTTTACACCATGTCCACTACCCCTGATGTCGTCCTGGAAAGAACGGAAGCGGCGGAATCGTCGGCGCGAACGGCCGACGAGGTCAACGCGGAGATCCGGGCGCTCTGGTTCCGGAGCGGTGGGACGTTGAACAGGGAGCAGCGGAGCGAGTACGAGCGCCTGGTTCTCGAGTGGGCCGCCGCCTCGTAGTCGGTTCTTCGGTTTCGGGCCGGCCCCGCACCCCTGACAGGGGTGCGGGGCCGGCCTGCTAGCTCCAGGTCTGTGAGTACTGGCGGCGGTACGCCTGGCGGTCCTGTTCCGTGCGGATGAAGCGGGTGGCCGCGAGGGCGACCATGCTGCCGGCGACCACCAGAAGACCGGGGCCGACGTTGCGGGGGTCGGCGAGGCGGTCGAGGAGATCGGATGCGGCCCCGATGGATTCCAGCGACCCCGGTTCGGCCGTGCCCGGGGCGGCGGCGCCCTGGGAGTCGTCGTCCGAGGAGCCGTCGGCCGCGGCGGTCGGCCGGGCCGCGGACTGCGGCAGGCCCGTCAGCTGGACACCGAGATCGTCGAGGGCCTCGGACAGCGGCTGGAAGAACGTCGTACCGCCCTCCTCGCAGTCGCCGTTGCCGCCCGAGGTCACACCCAGGGCCACGCCCTCCGAGAAGAGCGGGCCGCCGCTGTCGCCCGGCTCGGCGCAGACCGTGGTCTCGATGAGGCCGCTGACCGTGCCCTCGGGGTAGTTGACCGTGGCGTCGAGACCGGTCACCTCGCCGTTGCGGAAGCCGCTGGTGCTGCCGCTGCGGAACACCCGCTGCCCGACCGCCGCTTCACCGACCGACGTGATCCGCACCCCGCGGCCGTCACCGACCGAGACGACGTTGGTCTTGTTGCTCGGCGCGTCCTGGAGGTACTGGACGAGCGAGAAGTCACCCCCGGGGAAGTTGGACTCGGTCGTCCGGCCGATCTCCTGCCGGCCCTGGTTGTCCGAGAACCACACGGAACCGGCCGGACCGCAGTGCCCGGCGGTCAGCATGAAGTCGTTCTCGCCGTCGGTCACATTGAAACCGATCGAACAGCGCCCGCCCGTACCGAAGATGGGCTGGGCGCCGTTGAGCCGCATCGTGTACGCGCCCTCGGTGCGCTCCATCCGCACCGACCCGCCGATCTCCTCGGCCAGGTCGGTCAGACTCGACCAGTCCTTCTTGGAGACCGTGCTGTCGGCCCGCACCACGACCTCGTTGGAGGCCGGGTCGACGGCCCACGAGGTGCCCGACACCCGGGGCGCCGAACGCAGCGCCTCGGTGGCGGACCTCAGGTCGTCGCCGCTGAACTCGACCATCTTGGGGCGGGCGCCCGCCTTCTCGACCTCGGCCGCCGCCTTCTCGTCGGTGACCGCGACGACCGGCTCGCCGTCCTCGGCGATCCAGGTGCCCGCCGTGCGTTCGGAGCCGAGTTCGGTCACCAGACCGTTCCCCGTACCGGACGCCGCGAGCACCGCACTCCGGGTCGCGGGCGGGGAGGTGGTGGGTTCGGTCGCCATCGCCGCCTGCGTCACCATCAGGGCTCCGCAGATCAGTCCACCGGCGGCCGTCAGCCGCGTCACCCGCTTCACGACTCGTCGTCGTGCGTGCCTCATTGCCTGGCTCCCGAACCCCGTCCGACACGGTGTCAACACCGCCAGGGCGTCCGGTCCTTGAGCGCCCTCCTTCCATACGTGCGGCGGTCCGCACCTGTTCACCAGACCGCGTCCACGTATCCCAACGTCCGGTTCATGGCGATCGCGCGCTCGTTGGCCGGATGGTGCACGGTACGGACCGTGCTGACCCCGCAGATCCCGGCGAACCCGATGCCGAAGGTCTTCATGGCCACCGAGATGCCCCGGCCCCGGTGACAGGCCCGCACCCCGGTCATCTCGTTGAACACGAACCCGGACCCGCGCCGGTCCGAGGTGGCCGCCATACCGACCCACCGGTCGCCGTCGAGGGCCAGCACCACCCCGCGCGGATCGTAGGCGGGCACCTCGAAGCGGAGCCGGTGGTACTCGTCGTACCCGAAGAAGTCACCGCGCCCGGGGATGTCCGCCGAGCACTCCTTGTTGAGGTCGTACAACTCCCGGCGGTGCTCCGAGGTGTCGCCCACCTCCGAGAGCGTCGTCAGCCGGATGCCCGTGGTACGGCACTTGTCGACATACGGCTGGAAACGGGCCAGGTCGAAGTCGGTGACGTCCAGTTGGAGCCGGACCCGTTCCGTCGCCATCAGCGCTTGCCTCCCACTCCGCAGTACATGGCCACTTCCGACGGTTCCCCGGCGGTGGGATCACCGGTGCTCTCCGGCCGCCAGCGGGTGCACGAGACGACTCCCGGCTCCAGGAGGTCGAGCCCCTCGAAGAACCCGGCGATCACCTCCGGGGTGCGCTGGGTGAGCGGCGGGATGCCGTTCTCGTTCCACCAGGCGGCGGCGATGTCCACGCCCGGCCAGTCCGGGCTGGTGATGGTGTGCGAGAGCACCAGATGGCTGCCGCCGGGCAGGGCGTCCATCAGCCGGCGCACGATGCCGTTCGGGTCCTCGTCGTCACGGATGAAGGCCAGCACGTCGAGCAGCATCAGCGCGACCGGCCGGGTCAGGTCCAGGGTGCGCGCGGCGTGTTCGAGGATCGAGTCGACATTGCGCAGATCCTCGTCGACATGGTCCGTACGGCCCTCGGGCGCGCTGGTCAGCAGGGCGCGGGCGTGCACCAGGACCAGCGGGTCGTTGTCGACGTAGACGATCCGGGAGTCCGGGGCGATCTGCTGGGCGACCTCGTGGGTGTTCTCCGCGGTCGGCAGCCCGGCGCCGATGTCCAGGAACTGCCGCATCCCCGCCTCGGCCGCCAGATGACGCACGGCCCGCCCCAGGAACTGCCGGTCCGCGCGGGCGTAGTCCTCGATGGTCGGGTGCAGCCGGCGTATCTCGTCCCCGGCCCTCCGGTCGACCTCGTAGTAGTCCCCGCCGCCGAGCCAGTAGTTCCAGATGCGTGCCGCGACCGGCCGTGTGGTGACGATTCGGCTGTTCAGTGCCGCGAAGGGGAAGTCCGAGGCTGCCGGGTTGTCCGTCACGACGTCAACTCCTGGATCTTCTGTGAAGGTGCTTCATCCAACGGGCAATGTAGACCCGTCGGTCGGCCTTTGCCGAGACTTCGGCGATCTTCGCAGCGGTCGGGTTCGGACGCCGCCCCCGAGCACCGCCCGACTTCGCGCGGGAGTCTTTGCGGGGACCGTCGAACAATGATCGTCGAGACCCCTCTACTAATCAGTAACTCTTAGGTAGTCTCCCGGCCACCAATGGGCATGACCATGACGAGCGCGGCGAAGGTTCGGACGACCTCGCCGCTTTGACATGAGATAAAGGGGACGAACATGACAGCAAGCGGTGTGGGACGCCGTATCACGACGGTCGCCGCGGTGGCCGTACTGGGACTGGGCGCTTCGATGGCCGCCGCGGTTCCGGTCGCCGCCGCCCCGAGCGAGGCCGCCGTCAGCGCGACCGCCGCCGAGGTGGACTACGCGACCTGGCAGACGGACGTGAAGGCCGTCATCGACACGGCCACCCCCTACATACAGCAGCGCACCGCGAACTCCTCGGGGCAGAAGCTCGCCATCGTCTTCGACATCGACAACACGACGCTGGAGACGCACTACACGCCCTGGTACAACCTGCCGACCCCCGCGCTGAAGCCCTCCCTGGCGCTGGCCAAGTACGCCAAGTCCCGCGGGGTCGACGTCTTCTTCGTCACCGCCCGGCCCGGCATCATCGAGAGCGTCACCGAGTGGAACCTGGAGACCGTCGGCTACCCCGTCGACGGCCTCTACGTGCGTGACCTGCCCGACCTGTTCGCCGAGGTCTCCGCCTACAAGACCGCCTCGCGCGCGGACATCGAGTCCGACGGCTACACGATCATCGCCAACGTCGGCAACAACACCACCGACCTCGTCGGCGGCCACGCCGAGCGGACGTACAAGCTGCCCGACTACGACGGGCTCCTCGACTGACCCCGCTCCACCGTTCGCACCTGGGCGTGCGGCCACCGGGTTCCTTCCGGCGGCCGTACACCTAGACTCCGCCCATGGCCGACGACACCATTCTCGACGCGCTCGGCGCGGGCAAGTACCTGCTGGTCACCACCTACCGCAAGAACGGCACCACCGTCCCCACACCGGTGTGGGTGGTCCGCGACGGGGACGCGCTCGGTGTCTGGACGGTCGCGGACTCCTGGAAGGTCAAGCGCATCCGCAACCGCGCCGACGTCCTCGTCGGCCCCTGCGACCTGCGCGGCAACCCCACCGGCGACTCCGTACCCGCCCGCGCCGAGATCCTCGACGCGGCCGGCGCCGCCGCCTACCGCAAGCTCATCGCCCGCAAGTACGGCATCACCGGACGCCTCACCCTCCTCGGCAGCCGACTGCGCCGGGGCGCCGACGGCACGATCGGCATCCGCGTCACACTGACCGACTGAGGTTCCGCCGGGCGCGGGCGGACCGTCACGCACGCTCGCCCGCGTGCCCCGTCCGCCACGCCCACGCAGCGATCTCCACCCGGTTCCGCGCGGCCAGCTTGAGCTGGATGCTCCCGAGGTGCGTCTTCACCGTGGAGAGCGAGACGAACATCGACGCGGCGATCTCCGCGTTGGTGTGGCCCAGCGCGACCAGCCGTACGACGTCGAGCTCCCGGTCGGTCAACTGCTCCTGCGGACGCGGTGCTTCGGCACCGGGCGCGGCCTCCGTCCCCGCCCGCTCCGCCGTGACGTGCTTGAGGAGCCGGACCGTGACCGAGGGCGACACCAGCGAGTCGCCCACCGCGGCGGCCCGAACGGCCTCGGCCAGCAGGGTCGGCCCGGCGTCCTTGAGCAGGAACCCGCAGGCGCCGCCGTGCAACGCCCCGTAGACGTACTCGTCGAGGTCGAACGTCGTCACCACGACCACCCGCAGCGGATCGGCCACCCCCGGACCGGCCAGCAACCGCGTCGCCTCCAGACCGTCCAGCTTCGGCATCCGGATGTCCAGCAGACACACATCGGGCCGCATCTCACGGGCCAGCCGCACGGCCGTCTCACCGTCGGCGGCCTCGGCGACCACGGTGATGTCCGGCTGCGCGTCGAGGAAGAAACGGAAGCCGGTGCGGACCATGTCCTGGTCGTCGGCGATCAGAACCCGGATCGGTCGCGCGAGGACGGACCCGGCTGGGAGGTCGTCGCCGTGCTCCCGGCCGCCCCGGTCCCCGCCAGGTGAGCTGAACCGCCCGGCCCGGCTTCCCGTATCTCCTCTCGGGGATGGCGGGAGACCGCGTGCACGGAAGGAGAACAGCGTGTCGATACCGCCCGAACCGGGCCGGACGACGAAGCGTCCCACGATCGAGCCCACCTACGTCATGCGCCGGCGCAGGACCGAGGCCCTGGCCGAGCTGCTGCGCGAGTTCGAGCAGTACAAGGGGACCACCACCCAGAACGACGAGTACGAGACGGTCGCCGTGCCACCGGCGCCGACACCCGCACCGCCGCCTCCGCCCGCGCCGCCACCGCCGCCCGCACCGGAGGCGAAGCCCGCGCCCGAGTGGATCCTGCCCCGTACGGAGTACGAGACCGAGGAACTGCCCCCGTACATGGTCGGTGAGGACTTCGCCGCCGACACGGTCTCGCACGGCGGGCGACGGCAGCGGCGGCGCCCCGTGCCCGGCGGCGGATCCGGACTGAAGCGCGCCGCGGTGGTCGTCGGCGTCGGCGCGGCGGCCCTCCTCGGCTTCGGCGCCGCCCTGCTGCTGCCCGGTGGCGAGAAGGAGAAGGAGGCCCGCGCCGTCACCCCGACCCCGTCGGCACCCGCGGCCTCGGCCCCCGCCCGCAACGCCGGAGTCGACCCCGACGGCGCCGGTACCCTCCGCGAGGGCGACAGCGGCGCCGAGGTCTCCGAACTCCAGCAACGGCTGCTCCGTATCCCGAATGTGTACGACAACGGCTCCACCTCGGGCCAGTACGACGCCGTACTGAAGGAAGCGGTGGCACGGTTCCAGCTCTGGTACGGCATCCGGGGCGACGAAACGGGCGTCTACGGCAACGACACCCGCCAGGACCTCGAATCCCGCACGGCGCTCTAGCCGCACGGAGGGGTCTCGGACCCGGTGCGTGACGGGCGTATCCGGGTTGTTGCCCCGCCTCGAACGGACCATATTGGCCATATGGTGACGAAGGCGTCCGGTGTGCCGCGGGCTGCCACGGCCGGTGAGGCGATGGCGGTGGTCGATGCGCGCGGCCTCGTCGTGGGGTGGAGCGAGGGGGCCCGGCGGCTCACCGGGTACACGGCCGGGGAGGTGACCGGGCGACCGGCGGCGGATCTGGTCGACGGGGACGCGGCGGTGGTGTGGCGGACGCTGCTGACGCACGGCGACGCGGTGGTGGACGTGCGCTACCGGGACGGCCGCCGACAGAAGGTGGCGCTGCGGATCTGCCCGCTGCGGGGCGGGCGGGGCGAGCGGCGGCGGTTCGTCGTCCAGGCGAACCCCGACCGCGACGAGCGGGGCCTCGGCGAGCTGGCCTTCAAGCAGGCCTCCATGTCCATGTCCATCTTCGACAAGGGGCAGCGCTATCTGCGGATGAACGACTGGGCGTGCCGGGTCATGGGCCAGCCCGAGGAGGAGTTCCGGCACCAGTACTTCCCCGACACCGTGGAGGACGCCGAGCACAGCCGGGGCTTCCTGCGGCATCTGGAGATCGTGGTGGAGACCGGGCAGCCGGTGCACTACGAGAGCTGGACCCGCTCGCCGTCCGGCCGGCGGATGCACGCCTGGAGCTTCGAGATGTGGCCCGTACGGGACCGCTCCGGCGGGCTGATCGGCACCGCGCTCGCCGGGTTCGACAGCAGCGAGCAGTTCTGGGCCCGCCAGCGGCTGGCCCTGCTGAACGAGGCCGCCGGATCCATCGGCACCAAGCTCGACGTCGTCCAGACCGCCCGCGAACTCGCCGAGCTGGTCGTGCCCCGGCTCGCCGACTTCGCCAGCGTCGACCTCCTGGAGTCCGTGCTCCAGGGCGAGGAACCCGAGGCGGTCCCCCTGGACGGCGGCGTGCGACTGCACCGAGCGGCCCACCACTCCGACACACCGGGTGTCCCCGAGGCGGCGATCGCCCTGGGCTCCGCCGATGTGTACCCGCCGTCCTCACCCCCGGCCCGCGCCCTGCTCAGCGGCGAGCCCGTGCTCACCCGCACCGGCGACCACTCCCTCGACGCCTGGTTCGCGCGGCACGGCGCCCGCTCCGCGAAGCTCCGGGAGGCCGAGGACCACGACCTGTCCCTGATGGCCGTACCCCTGGTAGCCCGCGGTACCACCCTCGGCGTGGCCGTCCTCGTCCGCCTGCTGACCCCCGAGCACCCCGACGCCTTCGACCAGGACGACGTGTCCCTCGCCGAGGAACTCTCCAGCCGGGCCGCGGTCTGTGTCGACAACGCCCGCCGCTACACCAAGGAACGCACCACGGCGCTTGCGCTCCAGCGCAGCCTGCTGCCGAAGACGGTCGCCGGACAGGCGGCCGTCGAGTTCGCCTCCCGCTATCTGCCCGCGCTGTCGCAGGCCGGGGTCGGCGGCGACTGGTTCGACGTGATTCCGCTGTCCGGGACCCGGGTGGCCCTGGTCGTCGGGGATGTCGTCGGCCACGGCATCCACGCCTCCGTCACCATGGGCCGGCTGCGCACCGCCGTCTGGGCGCTCGCCGACGTCGACCTGCCGCCCGACGAACTCCTCACCCACCTCGACGACCTCGTCGAACACCTCGCCGCCGGTGACGGCACCGGCGAGGGGGAGATCGGCGCGACCTGTCTGTACGCGGTGTACGACCCGGTGGACCGCAGCTGCTCGATCGCCTCGGCCGGCCATGTGCCACCCGTGGTCGTGCGGCCCGACGGCACGGTGGAGGTCGTGGAGGTGGCCGCGGGACCGATGCTCGGTGTCGGTGGACTCCCGTTCGAGGCGACGGAGCTGGCCCTGCCCGAGGGCTCGGTCCTCGCCCTGTACACCGACGGTCTGGTCGAGGCCCGTGACCGTGACGTCGACGCCGGCACCGCCGCCCTGTGCGCCGCGCTGGAGGGGTCGGTGGGCAGTCTGGAGAGCGCCTGCGACACCGTGCTGAAGGCGCTGCTCCCCGACACCCCGGCCGACGACGTGGCCCTGCTGCTCGCCCGTACCCGCGCCCTCGACGCGGAACAGGTGGCCGTCTGGAACCTCTCCGACGATCCGGCGCTGGTCGCCAACGCGCGCAAGCTCGCCACGGACCAGCTCACCCGCTGGGGCCTGGAGGAGGCCGTCTTCGTCACCGAACTCGTGGTCAGCGAACTCGTCACCAACGCCATCCGCTACGGCGGCTCCCCGATCCAGCTGCGCCTGATCCGCGACCGCACCCTCATCTGCGAGGTCTCCGACGCCAGCAGCACCTCACCGCATCTGCGCCGGGCACGCCAGTTCGACGAGGGGGGCCGCGGCCTGCTCCTGGTCGCCCAGCTCACCGACCGCTGGGGCAGCCGCCCGAGCGGCGCGGGCAAGACCATCTGGGCCGAACAGGCCCTGCCGCCGAGTCTGTAGCGGGCTCTGCCCGGCCTGCGGAAGGCCGTACCAGGCATGCGAGAAGGCCGTGCCGAGCGTCCGAGAAAGCCGTACCGAGCATGCGAGAAGGCTGCCGGGGGTGGAGTGAGCCACCCCCGACAGCCTCGATCTGTGGCGGAGTTACTTCTTCCGCAGGCGCACCGACACCCCGTGCGCGGTGAAGACCTGCTCGGCCGTCCAGCCCTCGACGGCCACCGAGACCTCGGCGAACCGGCCCTGCAGGGACCGCGCGTCGATCACGGCGACCGTGCTGCCGGAATGCGGCGCCTGCTCGGCGTCGAAGCGGACCACCAGCTTGCTGCCCCGCTCCAGGACCGCGCGCCGGTCCACCACGAGTGCCGCGTCGTCGCCCCGGTCCAGCGTCACATCGAGGACACCGGCCTGCGTGTACGTACCGCGGACGCGGACGCTGCTGTGGTCGCCGGTGGCCAGCGTGCCGCCCGTCACCTCGACGTCACCGCGGCCGAAGGCCTCCTTGGAACCCGCCGCGAGGACACCGGCCTCGACGACCGTGCCGCCCTTGTACTCGTTGGCGCCGGCCAGCGTCAGCGTGCCGCTGCCCTTCTTGACGAGGCGGCCCGTGCCGTCGAGGTCGTTGCGCCAGGTGTCGGCCGCGTGGAAGCCGCCGAGCGCGGCGTCCAGGGTGACGGTGACATCCGCGTCGAGGGCGCCGTACCCGTCCGCCGCGGCGAACAGGTTGAGCCGGCCCCACTGCTCCCAGCCGTCCAGCAGGACGTACCCGGCGGGCAGCGCGGTGGTACGCAGCACCTCGCGCCGCTGGGCCGCGTCGAGGTAGGGCAGCCGCGTCTCCAGCAGCACCTCGGCGCCCTTCGGCACGGTCAGGTCCTGGGACTTGCCGCGCCGGGGCAGCACGTACGTCAGCTTCGGCTCGACCGTGCGCAGGTTGGCCTCGCGGTCGGCGTACCGGTCGTCGGCGTCCGAGTGCGCGTGGGCGAACAGCGTGTCGGCGGTGGTGCCCGTCTTCGCCTGGAAGTACTCGGCGGCCTGCTTGCGCGCGGCGGCCTTGAGCGTGGCGTTCTTCGGGTCGGCGAGGGCGGCGGCGGCCAGCGCGGTGGCCATGACCCTGCCGCCGAGGACGTCGACCGTGGAGTGCATACCGGACATGATCCGGGTGTGACTCAGCTCGAAGGCGCGGGTCACGATCTCCTGGAAGCGCTCCGGGACCGCGTACGCGAACGCCAGCGCCGCCAGGTGGAAGGCGTTGGTGTGGCCGCTGGGGAAGCCGCCGTCCTCGGCCGGGTTCTCGCCGCGCTGCCGCAGCAGCTGCTTCACGACGATCACGTCGGAGTCGTAGACCGGGTACCCCAGCTCGTCCACCTTGCCGGTGTCGACGACCTCGCTGTCCTCGTTCATCCGCCACGGGCGCGGGTACTGGAACGTGAACTTGGCGGGGTTGCCCGAGGCGAACGGGCCGCGCACGGTGTCGACCAGCTTGGCCACCTGGCCGAGGTCGGAGTCGTACGAGCCGGCGCCCAGCGCGGAACCGGCGGGCGCGCCGGCCGGCACGGCGTCGTTGATCTTGGCGGCCGGGATGTCGTCGGGGGCGGCGGTGATCGAGGTGACCGCCTTGGCGCCCGAGCGGTACAGCTCGGCCAGCGGGCCGAGGGCGCCGATCATGGCGTAGCTCTGGTGCTGCCGGTCGTAGACGAACGCCTCGCGGGCCTGCGCCTCCGTGCGGCGGCGGGTGAGGCGCACGCTGTAGCGCATGTTGTCGCGCAGGATCTCCGGCAGCAGCGGGGTGCCGGTGTTCCAGGCGCTCCCGGTCTTCCAGATCTCGGCGAAGCCGCCGAGCGCGCGGACCACGGCGTTGGTCTCGGGGGTGAGGTTCGCCGTGATGTTGGTGGTGTAGTCGTCCACGAACGGGGTGAAGGCGGTCGCGGCCTTCTCCTCGGCCGCGGAGGCCTGCCACATGGTCGCGAGGGTCGGAGCGGCGATCAGGCCGGCCGAGACGCCGAGAGAACTTCTGAGGAAGACACGGCGGTTGAGTCTGTGGTGCCCGGCAGATGACGGCATGGAGCGCCGCTCCTTTCGCGGTGTGTTGAGCGGGTGCGGGCTGAGCGTGGAGTTGACGAATGTCCGGTCGGTGTCCGGTCGGCGACCGGACGGTGATCAGCGGATGACCGGTCGGAGGAGAGTTCGTGAGAGTGCCAACGCCCCTTCGACCGGCGGCACTTGGAGAACCTGCGGTCGCGCGGACGGTACAGCGTCGAACAGTGCTTCGGCGAATGCCGAGTACAGGGCGGGTCTGGAGCGGATGGTCCCGCCGGCCACCACCACGTCGTCCACCGGGACCCCGCGGGCGGCGAGCCGCGCCACGAGCGAGGCGAGCGCACGACCCCCCTCTGCGATCACCCGGTGGGCGAGCAGCGAGCCCTCCTCGGCGGCCTCGAACACCGCGGGAGCGTGCCGGCCCCAGTCGGCGGACACATCCGTCGCGGCCTCCAACGCCCCGCCGAGCGCCGGGACTTCACCCACCCCGAAGGCGGCGGTGAGCCGGGCGGCGAGCGTGTCGGGTGCCTCGCCCCGGTCGTGCGCCGCCCACACGGCACGGGTCGCCTCACGGACCAGACCGGCCGCGCCGCCCTCGTCGCCGAGCACCGCGCCCCAGCCGCCGACCTGCACCGACGTACCGTCGGCGGACCGGCCGACGGCCACCGAACCGGTGCCCGCGACCAGGCCCGCCCCCCGGTCCAGACCGGCGGCGGGCACCAGCAGCTCGGCGTCGCCCACCACCAGGCACGGCACCTGAAGCCGTTCCTGGAGAGCGAGACGGATCCCCTCGCACTGCCGGGGCGTCTCGCAGGCATGGGCGCCGACGGCCACGGCGGACGGGCGGGTGTGCGCGGGCAGCACCTCCCCGACCAGCGTGGCCAGCCATGCGGTCGCGGCCGACGGGTCGTGCGGCCGCCAGCCACGGCTGGGACGGATGTGATCGGCGACGGAGTCCGTCCCCGCGGCAGCGCGGAGATGGGTCTTCGTGCCGCCCACGTCCATACCGACCGCGACGGGCCTGGAGTCCTGCACGTGAGGCTTCTTTCGTCGTTGCGTTGCGATGGGCGCAGCGACGGCTGGGCGAAACCGTGCCTGGACACACAGGGTCTGTGGGGGGTGCTAGGGAAGCCCCGGGACGGGCCTCTGCCGATGCGGTAGGCGAGTACCGCTTGACTTCGTTAGGAAATTAACTAACGAATAAGAGTGCGTCAAGGGTCAGGACCCGGATACCGCACGACCGTGCGGACGGATGATCGCGGCACGACTGGGGAGAGCATGCAACTGAGCGAGAGCGCCCGCGCTGTCTTCGCCGTACTGGCCGCGTCGAGCACCGCCACCCGCCCCCAACTGGCGACCGGGGCGCGCCTTTCCAAGCCGACCGTCTCCTCCGCCGTGGCCGAGCTGGAGGCCGCCGGTCTGGCCGCCCGCTCCGGCACCCTCAACGGCGGAACCGGCAGGTCGGCGGCCGTATACGATCTCGGGCTCGCCGCCGGCGCGGTCCTCGCCGTCGACCTCGGCCCCAGCGTCACCCGGGTGCGGGTCTGCGCCCTGGACGGCACGCTGCTCGCCGAGGGCACCGGACTGCGGGCGGACACCGTCGACGTGGTCGCGGACGCCCTGTCCGGGCTGTCGGCCGGGGCGCCGCTGCGTGCCATCGTCGTCGCCGTCGGCGATGTCACCGTGCAGAGCCTGGAGGGCGCGGCCGTCCGCCCGGCCACCGCCAAGGCGGGCCCCATCTTCGACGCCCTGGCCGTGGCGCTCCCGCCGGGTGTGCCCGTCCATGTCGAGAACAACGTGAACTGCGCCGCCCTGGCCGAGCTGCACGAGGGTGCCGCCCGGGGCCGGGACACCTTCGGCTATCTGCGGATCGGCGTCGGTATCGGTCTCGGTGTGGTGATCGGCGGCCAGGTGCTGCGCGGCGCGAACGGCGCCGCCGGTGAGGTGGCCCGGCTGCCCTACCCGTGGGACGCGGACCGGGAACCCCGCCACGAGGGCCTGGAGGCCCACATAGGGGCGGGTTCCCTGCTGCGCCGGGCGGCGGACGCCTGGCGGGGCGTGGACGACCCGTGCCCGGACACCGTCGACGGGCTGTTCGCGCTGGCCGACGCCGGACACACCACCGCCCTCGCCGTCGTCGGCCGCCACGCCGCCGACGTGGGCAGACTCGCCGCCGCGGCCACGGCGGTCCTGGACCCCGGCCTGATCGTGCTGGGCGGCGCCGTCGGCTCCAAGCCCCGGCTGCTGCCCGGCGTACGGGCCGAGCTGGCCCGGCTGAGCTGGCCCACCGAGGTCGTGAGCAGCGCGCTCGGCGACAGTGGCACCGTCGTCGGGGCCAGTCGGCTGGCCGTGGCGCGGGGAATCCAAACCGTGACCGGAGGGGCGGCGATGAAGCATTGACGGACTCCACCGGCATCTGCCAATGTCCGGACAAGCGCTTTCTAAGTCGGCCGGGACGCCGGCTTGGGGCGAGCCTCCCGCCCGTACTCGACGTACGGCAACCGCACGAGGGCGTGCCCGTGCGGTGACGGCCAGAAGGCCGGGGATCCCGCCCCGCGTGGACGACGCGGCCGGGCGAGGCCGTGCCCCCCGGAAAGCAGCTTTCCTGCAAAATGCACCCGTGCCGCCTCGGTCGGCGCGCCGTGCTCTGTCCCCTACCGAAAAAAAGGGATCGAAGATGACCACTGTGGGTGTGCGGCGCTCAAGCCGACTCGGCCGCGGCGGTATGCGCCGCCTGGTTCCCCTCGCCGCCGGTGTCTCGGCGGCGGCCCTGCTGCTCTCCGCCTGCGGAGGAGGGGAATCCGACTCGGGCGGTACCTCCAAGTCGCTGACGTTCTGGATCTCCACGGTTCCGGGGCAGGACGCGGGCTGGAAGAAGATGGTGGCGCAGTACGAGAAGGAAACCGGCGTCAAGGTCAAGCTGGTCAACATCCCGTACGACGGCTACGCGACGAAGCTGCGCAACTCCGCGCAGGCGAACTCGCTGCCCGACGTGGCGGCCGTGCCGGCGCTCGACCCGATCTGGTCGAACAAGCTGATCGACCTCAGCGACATCGCCAACAACAAGACGAACAAGATCAACGCCAACTTCGTCGCCAAGGACTCCTCCGGGAAGGTGCTGTCCATCCCCTCGGACGTCACCGCGTCCGGCATGTTCATCAACAAGTCCCTCTTCGAGAAGGCCGGTGTCGACTACCCGACCTCGCCCGACAAGACCTGGACCTGGGACGAGTTCATCAAGGCGGCGAACGAGGTCCGGGAGAAGACCGACGCCAAGTACTCCCTGACCTTCGACCAGTCGCCGTCCCGGCTGCGCGCCATGGTGTACGAGATGGGCGGCAAGTACGTCCACCGCACTGACGACTCCGGCAAGTTCTCGGTGGACGACGCGACCAAGAAGGCCGTGAAGACCTTCGTCGGCTGGAACGACGACAAGACCATGCCGAAGTCGGTGTGGACGAGCGGCGCCGACCCGTCGGCCATGTTCCAGAGCGGTGACGTCGTCGCCTACTGGTCCGGCGTGTGGCAGGTCGCGGCCTACGCGGAGAGCATCACGAAGTTCGACTGGGCGAGCG
This sequence comes from Streptomyces phaeolivaceus, assembly GCF_009184865.1. Lineage (NCBI taxonomy): Bacteria > Bacillati > Actinomycetota > Actinomycetes > Kitasatosporales > Streptomycetaceae > Streptomyces > Streptomyces phaeolivaceus. The sequence continues at coordinate 9,597,473 of NZ_CP045096.1, forward strand.
TCCCGACCCCCGCCCAGCCGGTGCAGGCCAGTGACGTCAACAGCGGTGGTATGACGGTCGGCTTCAACAACAACGCCGACGCGGCCGCCGCCGCGAAGAAGTTCCTGTCCTGGCTCTACGAGCCCGACCACTACAAGACGCTGTGCGAGGCCTCCGGCTTCCTGCCGGTCGAGAGCGGTCTGAACCCGGAGTACCCCTTCAAGTCCGAGGCGGCGCAGGCGGCGTTCAAGCTCTACAACGAGTCGATCCCGCTCTACGACCCGATCTCCGGCTACTTCAACAGCGCGCAGACGAACTGGGTGCTGAAGGGCAAGAGCCTCGCCGACGACCCGACCAAGGCGGAGCTCGGCAAGGCGATCAACGGTGAGCAGTCGTCCGACAAGGCCCTGCAGAACATCGTCGACGGCTACAACACGCAGGTCGGCGGCTGACCGCAGACCGACAGGCCCTGGGCGGCGTGTCTCGGCCCCGCCGCCCAGGGCCCCCGGTCCCCGCGTGACGCCGGGCTCATGGCCTGAGCCCACCGGAATCCATTCCACCAGCACGGAGTCAGGAAGATGACAAAACGCGCCCCGGACGCTTCGGACGTGTCCGTGAGCCCGCCCAGGAGACGCAGCAAGTACACCCTCGCACCGCTCGTCCTCATCTCGGGCAATGTCGTGCTCTTCGCGCTGTTCTTCGTCTGGCCGGCGGTGATCGGGCTCGTCTACTCCTTCACGAACTACACGGGCGTGGGGTCGTTCCAGTTCATCGGACTGGACAACTACCAGAAGCTGCTCGGGGACTCGACCTTCTACTCCGCGACGACCCGCACACTGCTGTACACCGTGCTCTTCGTCCCGCTGAACTTCGTGCTGTCGCTGCTCATCGCCAACGTGCTGGTGAGCAAGCACGCCAAGGGCGCGTCGGTCGCCCGCATCTTCTTCTTCATCCCGTGGCTGCTGTCGCCCATCATCGTGGGTGTCCTGTGGCGCTGGATGTTCGGTGAGAACTTCGGACTGGTCAACTACTTCATCGAGAAGGTCGGCGGAAGCGCCGTTCCCTGGCAGTCGAACGCGGACCTGTCACTGCTCGTGGTCGTGGTGGCGGCGGCCTGGGCCTGGACGGGCTTCTCCATGCTGCTGTTCATCGCGGCGATCAAGAACGTCCCGACGTCGTACTACGAGGCGGCGGCGCTCGACGGCGCCGGTCCCTGGCGCCAGTTCTTCCATATCACCCTGCCGAGCATCGCCCCCACGTCCTTCATCGTCATCCTGCTCAACACGATCCACGCGATGAAGGAATACGCGGTGTTCGCCTCCCTCAACAACGGCGGACCCGGAACGTCGAACAACCTGCTGGTCCAGTACATCTACCAGACGGGGTTCAAGTCGGGCCAGATCGGCTACGCGAGCGCCGCGTCGTTCGTGCTCATGCTCATCCTGATGGCCGTCGCGGTGATCCAGATGATGGTCAACCGGCGGGTGGAGAACCGATGACAACCACAGACACAGTGCGCAAGGCCGACGCCGGTTCCGTGCGGGCCGTCCCCAGGAAGCGGTCCCGCGGCTCGGCGACCGGCGGGCTTCGGCGCGCGATCGCCCCGACGACTCTGCTGTGGGTCCTGGCGGGCCTCTACGGGATCCCGGTGCTGTGGTTCGTCCTCAGCTCCTTCAAACCGGCGGGAGACCTGTTCTCCCTTCCGCTGACGGTGTTCCCGGACGACCCCACCGTGTCCGGATACAAGGAAGCGTGGGCCAGCGCCAACTTCTCCGGGTACTTCATCAACACGATCATCGTGTGTGTGATAGCGACGATCCTCACGGTGGGGGTCAGCTGCTGCACCGGGTACGCGCTGGCCAAGTACGACAACAGATGGCTCAAGGCCTTCTTCCTCTGCATCCTCGCCACCACGATGCTGCCGGCCGAGGTCATGCTCGCCCCGCTGTTCCTGGTCGTCCGCGACCTCGGCTTCTACAACTCCCTGTCCGGCATCATCCTCCCGGCCCTGCTCACCGCGACCGGCTGCTTCATGTTCCGCCAGTTCTTCCTGACGGTCCCCGACGAGCTGATCGAGGCCGCCCGTATCGACGGCGCGAAGGAGCTGTCGATCTTCCTGCGGATCATGGTGCCGCTCTCCCGGCCCATCATGCTGACGCTCGCCATCCTGTCGTTCCAGTGGAGGTGGAACGACTACATCTGGCCGCTGCTGATGCTGAACGACCCCGAGAAGTTCACGGTGCAGATCGGCATCCAGAGCCTCGTCGGCGCGCAGAACATCAACTGGTCGGTGCTGCTCGGCGGATCGGTCATCTCCATGATCCCGCTGATCGTCGTCTTCCTGGTGTTCCAGAAGTACGTGATGAACGCCGACATCAACGCCGGACTGAAGGACTGACCTTGCCCACCCCGCTCGACCACGAGTTCGTCCGCGCGGCGGCCCGCGCCGCCGACCGGCGGGCCGCCCCGCTCGCGGCCCGCCCCGACGAGGAACCCGCCGGTGTGCCGCACCGTGGTCTGGCGTGGCGGGTGAAGACCCTGGTCGCGGCCTACCGGTCCCCGGACTCGGCACTGCACGGCAGCGGGCGGGCCGTCGCCGCCGCGACGACCCACCTCCGCGCCCTGCGGGCCGCGCAGACCACCACCGGGCTCTTCGCCGGCGGCGACAACGTGCAGTCGCCGCCGGACTCCGCCTTCACCGTCAACGACGTGTGCGACGCACATGTCCTCGCGGCCGGCGCGGGCCCGGAACTGGACGGCGTCACGGCCGCGCTCGCCGAGATCGCCGACGCCGCCACCGGCAGTCTCCTCACCGGCGGGGTGCACACCCCGAACCACCGCTGGGAACTGTGCGCGGCGCTGGCCCGGCTGCACCGGTCGTTCCCGGACGACCGCCTGCTCGACCGCGTCGCGGAATGGCTCACCGAGGGCGTCGACATCGACGCGGAGGGCCTGTACTCGGAACGCAGCGCCAACTACGCGGCCCATGTCTCCAACCCGTCGCTGCTCCTGCTGGCCGAGGTCCTCGGCCGCGCCGACCTGCGCGACGCCGTCGTACGCAACCTCGCCACCACCCTGGACCTGATCAGGCCGGACGGCACGGTCGAGACCGTCCTCTCGCGACGCCAGGACCAGCACGGCCCGTTCCCGCTGGCTCCCTATCTGCCGCACTACCGGCTGCTCGCGATCCGCACCGGCCGGGGCGACTTCGCCAGGGCGGCACGGCTCGCGGAGGCCGGCGGCATCGACGACCCCGACCTGCTCGCCCAGACCCTCCTCACCCCGGACCTGTGCCACGCCCTGCCGGACCCGGCCCCGGAGACCCTTCCGCGCGACCGGTATCTCCCCACCGCACGCCTCGCCGCACACGCCTCGGCCACCGCGCACACCGTGGTGTACGGCGGCTCCGACGTGCCCGAACACCGGCGTGTCCGCTCGGGCCTCGCCTGCAACCCCACCTTCCTGCGCCTGTTCGCCGGCGACGCCGTCCTCGACGCGGTCCGTCTCTCACGGGGCTTCTTCGACCTGGGGCCCTTCCGCGCCGCCACCATGGAACGGCCCGCCGACCACCGCTACCGGCTCACCGAGACCCTCACGGCCGCCTACTACCAGCCGCTCCCGAAGGACCACAGGCGGGACGACGGCGCCTACCGGCTGGTGGACGACGGACGCTTCTCGGCGTCGATGGCCTTCCCGGACCGGCCCCGGGACGAGGTCTCCCACACGACCACCGTCGAGGTGGAGCTGCGGGAGGACGGCGCCGACCTGCGGATCGACATCAGCGGACCCCGGGTGCCCTGGGCCCTCGAACTGACCTTCCGGCCGGGCGGCGAACCGGAGGGCGCCGTACCGCTCGGCGACGGACGCTGGTGCCTGACGAACGGCCCGATGACCTACCGCGTCGGTGACGACGAGATCCGGGTCGAGGCCGCCGTCGAGGCGGGCGAACCGCTCGCCGGGCCGGACCGCGGCGAGGTACTGCGGTACGACCCGGGGCAGGATCACACCGTGGTGGGCGGCACCGACGCGACGACCGGGAACCGTGTCCACATCGGTGGGATGGGCCCGCACACCCTGACCGTCGCACTGCGCGCCCGCCGCCCCGCACGCATGAAGGGCTGATCCCCGTGCACCTCCCACGCCAGCTCGGTTCGCTGCACGACCTGCCGGACACTCCTGAGGCGTACGACGCCGTGCTCGCCGATGTCACCGAGCAGGCCCTCGCGCGCCTCACGCCCGAGGGCGGCCTCGAACACCCCGACTGCGTCGACGACATCGGCGACACCTCCCTCGGCGTCACCTCGCTGCTGGCCCTCGCCTGGCAGCGCACCAAGGACCCCCGCCTGCCGGAGGCCGTCCGCCGCAGCACCGGCTTCCACCTCCGGGAGCGCGTCTACACGGACGACAACCCCGGCTACCCGAACCTCCGCGTCCGCGACTCGGGTTTCCCGTACGCCCGTTACACCCTGGCCCCCGGCGCCCACCCCATCGGCGACTGGCCGAGCACGGTGTGGGCGCTGCTCCAGGCGGTGAACCTCCTCGACCTCGCGGACGGCCTCCTCGACGAGGAACGGACCGCCGCCGTGAGGGACATGGCGCGCGGCTACTGGAGCTGGCTGACCGAGGCGGCCTTCTTCAACCCGCAGGAGGCAGGCAACCAGGCCATCGGCTGTGTGGTCGGCGGTCTGATGCTGGCCCGCCATCTCCCGCCGGAGGAGGGCGAGAAGGTCCGCGCCCGCGCGATCGCCCTCTACACCGAGGAGATCCGCGCCCACCGGGTACGCGACCGGGGCGCTCTCCTCCCGCCGGAGCACGGCGGCGCGTGGGACAACAACTACGGCCCGATCTCCCTGTCCTTCCTGGCCCAGGCCCATCTGGTCAGCGGCGAGGAGATCTTCGCGGAGGACGGGGAGGCGGTCGCCCGCTACCTGGACGCCCGCCTCACCACCGGCGGCTTCGACTGCGGCGGCCCCCGCTACAGCGAACAGCACTCCGGCTTCGAATCCGTCCTCGGACTGCGCTACTTCGGTGCCCGGATCGGCGCCGACCTCGGCCGCTACCGGGGCGACACCCGCTGGGGCCGGCACGCGATCAAGGCGGACGGCGGGGTCGACGGACACTTCGCGTGGATGCTGGTCTGGCAGATCCAGGACACCACACCCTGGCACCGCACCCCGTCCACGGAACCCGTCCGGCACCAGCTGCGCTCCGGCGGGGTCTCGGTCGCCTTCGACGCGAAGATGACCCCGTCCCTCGTCGAGGCCGACGGCACGTACTTCCTGCCGGCCGCCGTCAACCGCCAGCACGGCTTCGGCCCGGTCGTCGACGGCTTCCTGCTCTGCCGCCCCATGGGCGAGACCCGCGTCCGGGACGTCCGCGCCGAAGGCCTCACCGCCAAGCTGGTCACCAAGCCGGTCGTCACCCGCGACCACGTCCTGCGACACGTCCGGTCCCTGTACGTCACCGACGGCACCCGCCTGTGGACCACGGTCGCCGTCGAACGCCTGCCGGGCGAGCCGTACCTCCTCGCCGGACTGCCGTACCTGGCGGACGACGGGGACCGGCTGCGCCGGATCGCGGACGCCGAGGTGGCCTCCGCGGGCGATCTGTGGCTGACCCACCCGTCCGCCGAGGGCCCGGAGTTCTTCGACGCCCGCGCCGACACCACCCAGGAACTCGCCGCCTTCGCCCTCGCCGCCGACCCCCGCGGCTACGGCGACCCCGACGAGGGCTGGTCCCACCTGGTCGCCTCCACGGCCATCGAGGCGACGCCCGCCCCGAACGCCCCGGACGACCTCGATGTCTTCGCCGTCCGCTACGGCGGCTCCGGCGAGATCTTCGACCCCACTTTCGACCACGTCGCCGAGGGCCTGAGAATCCGCACAGAGGCCTTCACCGCGGTACTGGGCGGCCCGGCGGGCGACGCACACGGCGAACCGACACTGACCCTACGACTGTCGTAGCCCGCGGGCAGCCGCGCCGCCGCCGTGCCGTCGCCCCGGCCGTGCCGACGGCCGCGGCATCGCCCCGGGCGGCACCACCAGATCCGCGAAGCCCCGAGTCCTCGCCACCAACACCGCGTTGCGCTGATCCGTACCCCGCACCCAGGCGACCGCCTCGTCATGGCCCTTCCCGAACTCCTCGTGCCGCGCGACCAGCCGCCGCACACGCACCGCCTCGTCGAGATCGCAGAACCACACCTCGTCGAGGCGGTCCCGCACCCGCCGCCAAGGCCCCTCGTCCACCAGCAGATAGTTCCCCTCGGTGACGACCAGCCGGGCGGCGGGCGGCACCGGGATCGTCCCCGCGACGGGCTGCTCCAGCACCCGTTCGAAGCCCGGCGCGTACACGATGTCCTCCTCGTCGCCGCGCAACCGCTCCAGCAGGGCCGCGTAGCCCGCCGCGTCGAACGTGTCCGGCGCGCCCTTCCGGTCCCGGCGCCCGAGGCGGTCGAGTTCGACGTCGGCGAGATGGAAGCCGTCCATGGGGACATGGGCGACCCACGGCTCGCCGTCGCCGTTGAGCGCCCGGGTCAGCCCCTCGGCCAGGGTGGTCTTCCCCGCGCCGGGGCCACCGGAGATACCGAGGAGGGCCCGGCGGCCGGGACGGACCAGGGCGGCGGCCCGATGCAGCAGATCGTCGAAGGTCAGGGGCATGCGGACGACGGTAGCCCCCATCCGGCGTACACGGGCCGAGACCGGGCGGACGACTCCTGACGAGGCGATAGGCGCGGAACTCGCCCGGCTGCGCGCCGAGGTGCGGCAGTTGCGCACCCGTGGGGAGGGCCGCCGCTGATCGCCCAGGCCCAGGGCAACGTCAAACCGCGCACCCTGGCCGAGGCGGCGGTGAGCGCGCCGCGCCCGGACGGCCGCGGCAACCGGAGCGAGGTCCTGGCCGCCGTCCTCAGCCAGACCCTCGCCGTCATCGGCACCGGCATGGGCAACGCCCAGATCGCCGACCGGGCCGAGGGCGGACTGCGCATCGAACGCCCCACGGGACACCCGGCGGACTTCGTGGACTTCTTCGCGCACGTCGGCGACGAGGGCACCTCCCGCGCCAAGGCAGCGTGGGAGGGTCGCCCAGGTCACCGTCCAGGACGTGGCCACGGACCCGGTGTTCACCGAGGACGCCCGCTCGGGTCTCCGCCCACTTCGACCGTCCGCCGCGAGGGCTCGCCCCCGCCCAGCTCAAGGCGTTGACCGTGGCGGGCGCCGAGACGGGTGAGTTGGCCGGCCTGGTACGACCGGACCGTAGTCCTCGACGCCCTGGAACACCCGCACACCCTGGGCCGCGCCCACGGCGGCGGCAGCGTCAGCCGCCGCTGACCGGGGCAGTCGGGTCCGTCAGCCGCAGAACGTGGCCTCCAGCGAGCGGTTCACGGTCGCGTACACCGTGCCGTTGTTGGAGGTGTTCGCGAACGACGTCACACTGCGCTTGCCGGTCTTCGAGGTGAACGCCCAGGTGTAGTAGCCCTGGACGGTCCCCGTGTGCCCGTACACCGAGGCCCCGCACGACAGATCACGCCGGCGCAGCCCCAGCCCGTACGCCTGGGTGCTGTTCACCGGCGTCCACTTCAGCATCTCCTTCAGCTGGGCGGCCGAGGTCAGCTTCCCCCGCACCAGCGCGGACATGAACTTGTTGAGGTCCTTGGCGCTGGACACCAGGGCGCCCGCGCTCTGTGCCCACGAGGTCGTCTGCTGCGTCGAGTCGATCTTCTTCCCGGTGGAGTCGGCGGTCATGTAACCACGGGAGAACTTGCCGGGGATCGTGTTCTTCGGGTGGACGTAGAACGTGTCGGCCAGCTTCAGCGGCTTGATGATCCGGTCCTGGTACGCGACCGCCACCGACTTCTTGGTGAGCTTCTCGATCAGCATGCCCGCGACCACGAAGTTGGCGTTCGAGTACGCGTAGGACGCGCCCGGCTTGTTGGTGAGGGGCTTGGCGAGCGACAGGTCCATCAGCTGGCGGTAGGTGTAGACCTTGTTGCGCACCTTCTCGAACCCCGAAACGCTGGGGGAGAAAAGCGTGTTGGCGTAGTCGTACAACCCGCTGCGGTGACTCAGCACATGGCGCACGGTGATCTTCTTGTCGGGCAACAGGCCCGGCAGATATGTGTTGACCGAGGTGTCGAGCTTGATCTTGCCCTCGTCGACCAGTTGCAGCAGGACCACCGCCGTGAACGTCTTGGTGACGCTGCCGACGCGGATGCGGTCCCCGGTGCCGAGGGCCCGCTTGGTGGACCGGTCGGCGACCCCCTCCGCCAGATGGTGCACCTTGCCGTTGTCGTCGATCCTCGCGAACGCGCCCGGCGCCCCCTGCGACAGCGCCGTGCGCAGTACTTTTCGCAGCTCGGTCGTATCGGGACCCGCGGCCGGGGCCGCGTGGGCGGGGACCGTCAGAAGGGACAGCACGACCGCGCCCAGCGTCGCCACCACACCCGTGCCCACCGTTCTCGAAACCATCTGAACCATCCGTTCGTCTCCCAGTGCCTGCCGTCGTCGACAGGTGCATTGGAGTCGAGTGGTCACGGAGAGTCAAGTAGCCAGGTGTGGGGGCGAGTTGAGCCCCACGAAAGAGGGACAGTTCCGGTGGGTCGGTTTCAGCCGCCGAAGAGCTGGGTCCAGTACGTGCCGGCCGCGCCGCCTCCGACGAAGCCGATACCTATATGGGTGAAGCCGGGTTTGAGGATGTTCGCCCGGTGCCCGGGGCTGTTCATCCAGCCGAGCACCACCTCGGCGGCGGAACGCTGGCCGCACGCGATGTTCTCCCCGACCGACCCGCGGGTGGAGCCGGCCGCCGCCGCGCGGTGCCAGGGTTCGCCGCCGTCGGGGGAGGTGTGCGCGTAGAAGGCCCGCGCCACCATGTCGGCGCTGTGCGCCTGGGCGGCGGCGGTGAGGAGGGGGTCGGGGTCGAGCGGGGGGAGACCGGCCCTGGTCCGTTCGGTGTTGGTGAGGGTGATGACCTCGGTGGCGGTCCGGTGGAGGCCGGCCGGGGAGAAGGGGCGCGCCCACAGTGCCGTCCAGAAGACGGTGCCCGAGCGGGGGTCGGTGGCGTGGCCGAGGCCCGTCTCGCTCCAGGCGGGTCCACGGAGGGTACGGGCGGCCTGCTGGTCGGAGCGGCAGTAGTCCACGAAGTCGGCGGGCGTGCGGGGGCCGGAGACCAGATGTTCGCCGATGGTGAGGTAGGCGTAGCCGGTGGTGGTGACGCGCTGGTAGACGGAGAGACCGCCGTTGCCTTCGGCGGCGAGCCGGCCTTGGGCGGCCATCGCGGTGGCGTGGGCCTGGGCGGCTGTGGTGAGCTGCGCGTTGAGGGTCACGGGTGGGGAGCCGGCGGCGGTTCGGGCGGAGTTGACCAAGCTCAAGTAGCCGTTTGGGGTTGTGGGTATGGCGCGCGCCGGTGTGGGCCTTGCTTCCTCCAGCACCTCCACGCCGAAGTCCCGTGCGACGCCCGCCAGGCCGTCCGCGTACCCCTGCCCCAGTGCCCGTAGCTTCCAGCCGGGGCCCTTGCGGTACAGCTCCGCCAAGAGCAGTACGGTCTCGCGCCGGGGTCCCGGTGGGGTGAAACGGGTGATCGTGCGGCCGTCGGGTGCCGTGACGAGCAGGGTCGGGGCTGGCAGGTGGCCCAACGGTGTGTCGGGGGCGGCCGGGCTGATCGCGAGGGTGAGACGGGTGGCGCCGGGGCGGAGGGCGGCCGGGGTCACCGTCAGGGTGTCGCCGGCCAGGCGGGTGCCCGGGGCCGTCGGCTGGTTGTAGAACACGAAGTCCGCGTCGCCGCGGACCCTGCCGGTGTCGTCGGTGACGAGGGCGGAGACGTCGAAGGGGCCCGGCACCCTGAATGTCAGGGTGCCGTCCGGCAGTGGGGTGTTGCCCCCTGGTACCAGCTCGTTCATCGGTGCCGTCCGTCGCAGTGACCGTCAGCCCGACAACGTCTCACCCCCGCAGGGCGGTTCCCGTGCCCTCCTGCCGCTCGGTGGCGGCCAGGGCGTCCTGGCGGCCGGAGCGCATCGTCTTCAGGGCGAGGAGGAGGACGCCGATGTCGTCCAGGTAGACCGGGTCCGGCACCAGGTCGGTCGGGAGGACGAGATAGAGGACGGCACCCCAGAAGACCCACTTGGGGCCGGTGGGCAGTCCGGCCCGGTTCAGTTCGCGCCGGGTGCGGACGAGTCGCAGGAGCAGCCGGACCGCCACTGCGAGGACGGCCGCCGCGATCAACGCGATCGCGAGGATCACACCCCAGGTCCAGTCCATCGGTTCCGCCCCTCGATCGTGCCGGGCGGTGTGCCCGGCTGGTCCCTGTCCATCGTCTTCCCTCCGCGGGCGCCCTGTACCGCGGCGCGCGGGGGCGGGCAGGGGTCAGTGCGAGGCGCGGGCCAGATTGTGGTCGACGAGGGCCTGGCTGACGGCCCGGATCGAGCGGGCCATATGGTTCAGCTGCATGACCTCGGCGGCGTACATCTTGATGGTGTGCTCGATGACCGACTCGGACATGCCGAGGCTGGGCAGCTCGGAGCGGGCGGTCTGCAGGGCGGTGCGGGCGACCCGGATCTCGTGCTGGACCTGGATCTGCGCGTGCCGGGCGAGCAGCACGGGGTGGCGCATCATCGCCGGATAGGTGCCGTAACGGGCCGGTACCAGCTCGCGCAGCCATTTGGCCGCGGACCGCTCCCAGTCGTAACTGCCGGGTGTCTTGACCTGACACGGCCAGTCCGTGCGGAGGGGCGAGGAGGTGAGGGCCATGTTCAACGCTCCGGTCTTGCATCGACGCCATTGGGTGCAGCGGGTGGAGTCAGGGCGGCCCCGGCATAGGGGATGGCCGGGGCCGCCTCACCCGGGGCGCCGTGGCGGGTAGGAGCGGACGGACCCGGGTGGACATCGTGACCCGGAGTCCCACCGGGTCACGATCCGCGAGAAGTATTTATATATACCGATGAGTTTGCAAGGACATGGAAAAATTCATGCCGGGAAAGGTGTGAATAATCCGCTGCTGTCCTGACCAGACGGGGCGAACGGGATCACTCCCTCCGGAAGAACCGGTCAGTCCCTCAGGAAGAACTGATGCTGCTCCGAGACCTGCTCGTACGCCTCAAGACGGGCCTGGGTGCGCTCGGGGTCGGCGTCCGTCATGGCCTGCAGCAGGGCCGAGGACATCATCACGGGGGCGGCGTAGGAGTCGAAGACCAGGCGGGACCCGGTGCCGGTGGCGAAGACGGCGTCCGCCTCGTCCGCGAGCGGCCCGAGCGCGAGGTCGGTGACCAGGGCGACCTTCAGCCCGGCACCGTGGGCGACCCGGAGCGCGGTCAGCGTCTCCTGCGCGTGCCGGGGCATGGAGAACGCCAGCACCCAGGTGCCGCCCGCCTCCCGGGACTGCAGCAGCGCGTCGTAGGCGACCGTGCCGCCCTTGGTCACCAGCCGGACGTCGGGGTGGATACGGCGGGCGGCGTACGCGAAGTACTCGGCGAGCGCGCCGGAGATCCTCAGGCCGAGGACGGTCAGCGGGGCCGAGCGGGACAGGGCGCGGCCGACCTCGATCACCTGGTCGGGGTCGGCGAAGTCGCGCCGCAGGTTCTCCAGGTTCTCGATCTCGGCGTCCACGGCGGCCTGGAGTTCGTTGCTGCGGTCCGCGGCCGAGATGCCCGGGGCGCTGCCGAGGGTGGCGAGCGCGATGGACTGGAGCCGCTCGCGCAGCGCGGGATAGCCGCTGAAGCCGACGGCGGCGGCGAACCGGGTCACCGAGGGCTGGCTCACGCCGACCCGCTCCGCGAGATCCGTGATGGACAGGAACGCGGCCTCGGTGATGTGCTCGATCAGATACTGGGCGATCCGCCGCTGCCCGGGGGAGAGCCGGGGGCCGTCGAACAGTTCCCTGAGCCGGGACGTGGGCGACTGCTCGGTGTCCGGCGCGGTCCGCCCGGACGTGATCGCTGATGCCTGCGCACGTGCCTGCTGCGGCGATGGCACCCGCGCGCCTCCTTCGTCTCCCACGACCACTCAACATAGCCCACGGCCCGTGCGGCCCCCGGCGGATCGCGCGACCTGCGGGAACCCCGTTTCGGGCACACCATGGGGGTACCCGGGGTACCCGCACCCTGTCGTCCACGCGAGGGAGAAGGCCCGTGACCCTGCCCAGTCTGCCCGTGTCCCAGGTCGAGGTCGTGGTCTGTGACTGCTCGGCCCAGGACGCCGAACGTGTCTTCGCCTGTCTGCGCGCCCACTTCGAGTCGGACCGGCGCGCCGACGACCCTCCGCACGAGACCGGCACCGGCCGGCCGACGATGTGGACCGGCATGTACGACACGGCCGTCGTCCCCACCGGGGCCGGTGACCGCCCCGAACCGCTGTCCGCGCCCGTCACGGTCGACGTGCAGGGCAGTCCGCCCGCCGTACGGCTGTTGCGGGAGGCCCTGGAGGAGGCGTACGCCGTGCGTCAGGTGGGTGTGGACGCCGGTGATCAGGAAGTCCAGCTCCAGCTGCGGGTCGAGGGGCGGGAGGGACGCGGCTGATGACGACTCTGGGGGTGGGGCGCGGCCATGCCGCGCGGGGTTCGGTGACGGAAGGCGCGGCCCGCGCCGGGCTGACCGCACGCGGTGTCATCTATCTGCTGGTCGGGGCGCTGGCCCTGCAGATCGCCTTCGGCGGGAGCGCCGAGCAGGCGGACCGGCAGGGCGCGCTGGAGGAGATCGCCGAGAAGCCGCTGGGCTCGGTGATGCTGTGGGCCCTGGGCGTCGGCCTGGTGGGCATGGCGCTGTGGCGGCTGTCCGAGGCCGTGTTCGGCGCGGCGGGCCCCGACGGCCGCAAGTGGACCAAGCGCCTCGCGTCCGCCGCGCGCTGCGCCTTCTACACCTTCGTCGCCTTCTCGGTGCTGGCCTTCGCGGCGGGCGAGTCGAGCGGCGGCGGCTCCAGCGACGAGCGGTCCCGGGATGTGACGGCACGGGCGCTCGAACTCCCCGGCGGCCAGTGGCTGGTGGGCGCGGCGGGCCTCGGTGTGATCGCCGCGGGCGGCTGGATCGGCGTACGGGCCGCGATGCGCTCGTACCACAAGCATCTGCGGCTCGGTGAGATGTCACGGCGGACCCGCCGGGCCGTCGATGTGACCGGGGTGGTCGGCGGGATCGCGCGCGGCCTGGTGTTCGCCGCGGCCGGATTCTTCGCCGTCCGCGCCGCGATCGCGTACGAACCGGACGAGGCCAAGGGGATCGACGACACCCTGCGTTCCTTCGCCGACTCCCCGGTGGGCCCGGCGCTGCTGGCCTGTGTCGCGGCCGGGCTGATGCTGTTCGGGGTGTTCTCCTTCGCCATGGCGCGCTGGCGCCGCGTCTGAGGTTCGCTCAAGGGAACAGTCGGTCGAGGAAGCTGTTGCCGTACACCCGGTGCGGATCGAGCCGGTCCAGGATCTCCATGGTGTCGTCCCAGCCGGGCCCCGTACCGTCGTCGAAGGACTCCGGTACGACGGTGGTGAGCACCTCCTCGTCGCTCCAGGCGGCCTCGTCCGTGTAGCCCCAGCCCTTGGACCATTCGACCCGGGTGAGGGCGTGGCCGCCGTCGTACGTGGTGAGCAGGAACCGCTCCAGCTCCCGGAAGAACGCCTCGGCGTCCGGGGTCCCCGGCAGCGTCAGCACGTCCAGCCACACGGCCGTGTCCCACTCGGGCCGGTCGGCGCGCGGGCGCAGCGCCGACAGCAGCGGGGCGCGGGCGCCCGCCACCCCGATGTCCGCCGGGTCGTCGAGGCCGGTCACCCGGATCTCCACCGAGCCGTTGACGGGAAAGCGCCCCTGGGCCGCGTACGCGGTGAGCCGCTCGCGGTAGAACGCCGCGAACTCCGAGACCACGCGCTGCACCTGGTCCCGTGAGGTGAGCACCGCGTACCCGTTCGCCGTCACCCGCAGCGTCGTCGGCCTCAGATACAGGAGCGTGTTCTTCGACGGCCCCCAGATGTCCGCCGACAACGTGGTCGTCAGCCCCAACGAGGCCGCGGTCAGCTGCGCGTTGCCCAGCACCGGCGCCAGATACCAGGCGGCGTCGGACACCATCCGCCCCACGAGGTCGGCGACGACGGTCGGCACATTGTCCGAGAAGGGGTAGTTGTACGGCGAGGTCACCCGCCGGGAGGTCAGCGGGCGGGTCGGCCGGACGCTCCACACCTTGAACCAGGGGAACTCGGTGAACGCGAACCAGATCGCCTCCAGCCGCCCCGCCTCGTCCAGGAAGCCCGCGAAGGTGCGCCCACCGCTTCCGGGAGCGGCGAACAGCTCCCCGGCGGGGATGTCGGTCCGGCTCAGACACCGCAGATTGCTGTTCGCCCCCACCCGCAGCACGAACTCGGTGACCAGCGCGCGCCCGACATGGGTGAGCAGCGCCGCCCCGTCCGCGTCCTCGCGGGTGAACGTCCGCAGCACGTAAGCGCCGCTGTCGGCGTCCCACACCACCGCCGTCAGCGACAGCACGAGATTGCTGAGCGAGCCGTACGTATGACCGGGCGGGCGGGTCTCCCCGGCCGCCGGTACGGCCGTGCCGTGGGCGTCGACGGCGAGGGCGCCGCCGATCGAGAGGTCCCCGGGCGCCGGACAGGCCGTCACCCCGAGGCCATGGCCCTCCAGGAAGGTCAGCAGCTCCTCCAGGGAGGCGCCGGAGCCCACGCGGACGGCGGCCGGGCCGGTGGACTCCAGCGTCATGGCGGTGAGATGGGTGGTCGTGTCCACGAGCAGCACCGGCGCGCCGGAGTCGGTGCCGGCGGTGACGGTCAGGGGTGACCAGCCGTGCGAGAAGCCGCGTGGCCGGACCGTCCAGCCCTGCCGCCGGGCCCAGTTGACCACCGCGACCACCTGGTCCGGGTCGGCCGGTGCGCACGCCCACAGCGCGGAGGCGGTGATCTCCCCGCCCCAGTTCCGGTACGCCGACCGGTACAGCTCGACATCCGCCGGGAAGCCGGGGAGTTCGGCCGCGGCGACCGCCGGGTCCTGGCGGACGAACTGCGGGGTGAGGGCGAGCGCGGCGGTGCCTAGGAGGAACCCCCGGCGGGACGTTTCTGAGGAGTCGGTCACCGCATCACGCTAGGCCGGAGATTGACACAAGTGAACGATGCGCCAACCGGATTCATCCGTGTGAGTGAAGAGGCATGGGGGAAAGCTTGTGTGCCGGGTACACGGCACCATCCAGGGAGTGGGACATCGACCCGATCGGGAGGACCCGTGACCCAGGCACACGGCAACCAGGACCGAGGCCGCGACGAGACCGAGGACGAGCGGGCCGACCGGCGCTGGAGCGAACTCATCCAGGAGGTGCGGGTCGCCCAGACCGGGGTGCAGATCCTCTTCGGCTTTCTGCTCACCGTCGTCTTCACCTCGCGCTACGAGGGGCTGCCGCAGACCGAGAAGACCATCTACATCGTCACCGTCGTCCTCGGCGCCGCCGCCACCGGCGCCCTGATCGGCCCCGTCTCCTTCCACCGGATCGTCGCCGGACGCCGCATCAAACCGGCCGCCGTGCAGTGGGCGAGCCGCCTCACCGTGATCGGCCTGATCCTGCTCCTCGCCACGATGACGGCGGCGCTGCTGCTGGTCCTGCGCGTGGCCACCCACGACGGGTACGTGCCCTGGCTCGTGGGCTGCGTGGTCCTCTGGTACCTGCTGTGCTGGGTGGTCCTCCCGACGTGGATCCGCCGCCGTCACGCCGATGACTGACAGCGCGCGCGGATGACCGACGGTGTGCGCCGATGACTGACAGCGCGCGCGGATGACCGACGGTGTGCGCCGATGACTGACAGCGCGCGACGGCGGATGCGGCCGTCCGCCGGTGAATGAAGCCGACCGCCGTCACACCCCAGGGTGATGTCCTCCG
Organism: Streptomyces phaeolivaceus; assembly: GCF_009184865.1. Classification (NCBI taxonomy): domain Bacteria; kingdom Bacillati; phylum Actinomycetota; class Actinomycetes; order Kitasatosporales; family Streptomycetaceae; genus Streptomyces; species Streptomyces phaeolivaceus. Next base: position 9,613,285 of record NZ_CP045096.1, read on the forward strand.
TTGGCGTGAATGGCGGTGTTGCCCGTGGGCCGGGTGGTGCGCGAGCGTCGGTGTCATGGACCGTGATCAGAGTCGTCGCATTCCGCCCCTGACCCGCCGTCAACTCCTCGCCGCCACCGGGGTCACGGGGGCCGCCGCGGTCCTCGGCACCACGGGCGCCGCCGCACCCGCCGCGGCCGGATCCGGCACCCCGGCCGCCGGACTCTCCCTCACCTTCACCCGGGTCACCAACGGCGCGGCGACCCTCGCGCCCGCCGGTGACGCGCTGATCGCCGAGGTCCAGAGCGGCCTGTGGTCCCTGCCGCGCACCGGCGGCAAGGCGGTCCCCCTCACCCCGGCCGGCCTCGAACCCAACCGGCCCACCCACTCCCCGGACGGCACCCTCATCGCGTTCTGCGCCTACCGGGGCGGCGGCTTCCATCTGTGGACCATGCGCACCGACGGCTCCGAACTGACGCGGCGCACCGACGGCCCCTGGGACGACCGGGCACCGGCCTGGTCGCCCGACGGCACCCGCATCGCCTTCGGCTCCGAACGCGGCGGCGACCCGGACGCACCCTCGGGCGGCAGCCCCTACCGCGTCCACGTCCTGGACCTCGGCACCGGCGACATCAGGCGCGTCACCGGCCTCCCCGGCCAGGACGGGCCCCTCCAGGACGGCGGGTGGGAGGACTTCGACCCCACCTGGTCGCCCGACGGCACCCGGCTGCTGTTCGTCCGCGGCAGGGTCGTCACCTCGGGCACCACCCCGTCCGTCGAGTCCCGCACGGTCGCCGCAGTGGCCGCCGACGGCGGCGGGCCGGTGACCGTCGAGCACACCGAGACCGCCGCCGCGCAGGTCATGACCCCCGCCGTCGCCCCCGACGGCCGCCTCGCGTATCTGCGCACCACCGCCTCCCCGAACGGCTCCTGCACCCTCGTCGTCGCCGGACAGCGCGTCCCGGTCGACGGCGACCTCGCACCCGTACCGCCCCGCTGGACGGCCGACGGCGAGCTGCTGGTCACGCTGGACGGCCGGTTCACCCTCCTGCGCCCCGAGGAACCCGCGCGGCCGGAGGCGATCCCCTTCGAGGGGGTGCTCCCGGTGGACCGGCCGCGCTACCGGGTCAAGGAGTACGACCTCGGGGAGGCGCGGGTGCGGCCCGTGCGGGGCATCCATCTGCCCGCGCTCTCCCCCGACGGCCGCAGCATCGCCTTCGCCGCGCTCAACTCGCTCTGGCTGGCCGGTACTTCGGGCGGGCGACGACCGAAGAGGCTCCGGCAGTCGCCGCCCACCCGGTGGCTGCTCGCCCCCACCTGGGCACAGGACGGAGGGTCCCTCGTCTACGCCGACGACCGCGACGGGCTCCTCGGCGTGTACCGCCACGAGCTGGCCACCGGCGAGGAGACCACCCTCGCGACCGGCGGCCGGGTCATGCCCGCGCTGTCCCCGGACGGGCGACGGCTCGCGTGCCTCGACATGGCCGGACAACTCGTCGTACGCGATCTCGCGAGCGGCGTGGAACGTGTCCTCGTGGCGGCCCTCGGCGGGGGCGGGATCCCCGGCAGGCCCAGCTGGTCGCCCGACGGCCGGTACCTCGCGCTGTGCGATCGCAACCGTCTCGGGGCCCGTTTCCGGGAGGGCTACAACCTGATCCGGGTCGTCGACGCCACGACCGGCGCCGACCGGCTGCACGCGGTCGCGCCCCACACCTCGATCGCCGACCGGTACGACTCCGGGCCCGTCTGGTCGCCCGACGGCCGCTGGATGGCCGTGATCGTCGAGTCCGCGCTCTGTCTGCTGCCGGTGGCCCCCGACGGCAGCCCGAGCGGGAGACTGCGCACCCTCACCACCGAGGCCGCCGACCACCCCACCTGGTCCGGCGACTCCACGACCCTGCTCTACCAGTCCGGCACCCGTCTGCGCCTGGTCGACGTCTCCGGCGACCACGCCCGGACCGTCCGGGTGCCGCTCGACCGCACCCGGACCGCGCCCGCCGACACCGTCGTCCACGCCGGACGCCTGTGGGACGGCACCGGCGAGACGGTCCGCGACGACGTCGACATCGTCGTACGCGACGGCCGTATCACCGCCGTCGAACCCCACCGGGGCACCCGCCGGGCCGTCCTCCGCCGGGTCGACGCCTCCGCGCGCACCGTCCTCCCCGGCCTCTGGGACACCCACACCCACCCCTGGCAGAGCACCTACGGCAGCCGCCAGGCCACCGGCCAGCTCACCTACGGCGTCACCACCGCCGTCTCCCTCGGCGGCTTCGCCCACGAACAGGCCCGGATCCGCGAGGAGGTCAACGCCGGACGGCTCGCCGGGCCCCGGCTGCTCACCACCGGCGAACTCCTCGACGGCGCACGGGTCGCGTACAGCATGGGACGCGCCCACCGGACCATGGCGGGGCTGCTCCGCTCACTGGAGCGCGGCGCGGCCCTCGACTGGGACTTCGTCAAGACCTATGTCCGGGCGCCCGGTTGGGTGATGAGCGAGGCGGCCCGCTTCGCCCACGAACGCCTCGGCGCCCGCACCGGCGGACATCTGCTCTCCCCGGGCGTCCAGCTCGGCCAGGATCTGACAACCCATCTGCAGGCCACCCAGCGCGGCGAGTTCGGCCACGCGATCACCGCGAGCGGACGGGCCCACAAGGACGTGGTGGAGATCTACGGCAAGCAGGGCGTGGACTTCTCCCTCATCGCCACCCCCTTCACGGCCGCGCCCCTCATGGGCGCCGATCCGTCCCTCGCCGACGACCCCCGGGTCACTGTCGTGATGCCGCCGTGGGACGCCGCCCTCGTCCGGCAGGGCGCGGGCGTGCCGCCGACGGCCGCCCAACTCGCCGCGCTGCGCACCGAGACCGACATCTACCGGCGGATCCTCGCGGCCGGCGGCATCGTCGCCCTCGGCACCGACCAGCCGCTCGGCCCCGTCGGCCTCTTCCTCCACCTCGCCCTGCGCGCCCTGCACGAGGGCGGCCTCACCCCCGCAGAGACCCTCCGCACCGCGACCGTCCTCCCGGCCCGTCTCTTCGGACTCGACGACGACCTCGGCACGGTCGAGACGGGCAAGCTCGCCGATCTGGCCGTCGTCGACGGCGACCCCTTCACGGACTTCACCGACCTCGTCCGCACGGTGTCGGTGCTGCGCGGCGGAACCCCTTACACCACCGAGGAGTTGGTCGCCGCGTACCGGCCCGCCGCCCGCCGCGCCAAGGCGGCGGAGACCGAGGAGGACTGGCTGGAGATCGGACGGCTGATGCGGCAGGACGGCTGCTGCCACGACGGCCACTGACCGGGGCGGGCGGCCGTCCCGGTCAGTGGTCGGTGTCCTTGCCGATGAACAGCTCCGCGAACGTCGACGCGGCGACGGGGGAGCCGAGGAGGCGGCGGAGCCGGGCGGTGGCGGCGCCCGCGCGGAACGGGTTCCCGGACGACGGCCCGTGCAGCAGCTCCGCCAGCCACTGCGAGAACTCCTGGTAGTGCCAGACCCGGCGCAGACAGGCCTCCGAGTAGCCGCGCAGCCCACTGTCGTCGCCCTTGCCGAGATACGCGATCAGGGCGTCCGCGAGCAGCAGGGAGTCGTGCAGCGCGAGGTTCATGCCCTTCGCGGCTATGGGGGAGACGAGGTGGGCCGCGTCACCGGCCAGGTACAGCCGGCCGTACGCCATCGGCTCGGTGACGTAGTTGTGCATGTCGAGCACCCGCTTCTCGACGAGCGGGCCCTCGGTGAGCGGCCGGGTGCCGGGCACCGCGAGGCGGGTGTGCAGCTCGGACCAGACCCGGTCGTCCGGCCAGTTCGCCGGGTCGTCGCCGGCCGGGACCTCCAGGTAGTAGCGGGTGGCCTCGGGGCTGCGCGCCATGTGCCCGGCGAAGCCCCGGGGATGCACCCCGAGGATGACGCAGTCCGAGGACGGCGGTGCCTCGGCGAGCAGCGCCAGCCAGCCCACCCCGTGGTCGTGCCGGGCGACCGTGGCGTGCTCCGGCGGCAGCGCGGTCCGCGTGACACCGCGCGCCCCGTCGCAGCCGGCGACGAACTCGCAGTGGAGCAGCCGTCGTTCACCGGTCGCCGGATCCACGTACGACACGGACGGCCGCTCACCGTCGATGTCGTGCAGCTCCACCTCGCGCACCCCGAAGCGGATGTCACCGCCCCGGACGTCCGCGTACTCGTGGACCAGATCCGTGACCAGCAGCGGCTGCGGATACACATAGTGGTGGTGCCCGGTCAGCTCCGTGTACGGGAACCGCTGCCGTTCCCCGGCGAAACGGAACTCGAACTCCGTGTGTGTCGGCGCCCGTTCCACCAGCCGGTCGGCCAGCCCGCGCCGCTCCAGCGCGCGCACTGCCCACTCCTCCAGGAACCCGGCCCGGGGCCGCCGCTCGATGAAGTCCCGGCTCTCCGTCTCCAGCACCACACAGTCCACGGCAGCGGCCCGCAGGATGTTGCCGACGGTGAGCCCGGCGGGCCCGGCGCCGACGATGACGACGGGGGTGCGCTCGGCCGGGGAGGAGCCCGAGGGGGAGGTGGGGGTGGTCACCCGAACATTATGCCGGGTGCCCGGTGAGCGTTTTCAAGTGCCCTGCGGGGCAGGGCTGTTGGGTCGGCCCGTCCGCGTCAGTCGAGCCCGAATCGGCGTGCCCACTCCGCGATGTCGACGGTGGTCGCGTTGCCGCCGCAGACGACGAGGCCCAGCCGGGCGTCCGCGCCGACCCGTCCGAGGACCTGCCGGGCGGCGGGCAGCAGACAGCCGGCGGCGGGTTCCGTCCACACCTTGGCGTGCTCGGCGAAGTCGAGGACGCCCTGTACCGCCTCGGCGTCGGAGACCACGAGGACGTCCTCGACGAGGGCGGCCACATGGTCGTAGGTGAGCCGGGAGGCGGAGGGCGCGCTGAGCGTGGTGACGACGGAGGAGAGCGGGACCGTGACGGGGCCGCCCGCCGCGAGCGCGTCGGCCATGGCGGTGGCGCCGACGGTCTCCACGCCCCAGATCCGGACACCCGGGAGCAGGGCCTTGAAAGCAGCGGCCACCCCGGCGACGAGTCCGCCGCCACCGATGCTGACCAGCACATCGGTGACCGCGCCGGCCTCCCCGGCTCCTCGCAGGTCCTCGGCGAACTCCAGGCCGACGGTGCCCTGACCGGCGATCACCAGCGGGTCGTCGAACGGGTGGACGAGGGTGAGCCCTTCCGAGCGCAGCCGCTCGGTCAACGCGAACGCCTCCGCCATCCCGTCGGTGAGCCGCAGCGAGGCCCCGGAGGCCTCCACGAGGTCGACGGCGCGCCGAGGAGCGGTCCTCGCCATCACCACGGTCGCCTTGATGTGCAGCGCCGCCGCCATGTGCGCCAGCGCGATGCCGTGGTTGCCACCGCTGACCGCCAAGACCCCGGCCGCCCGCTCGGCGTCCGTCAGCGTCAGCAGCTTCGCCGTGGCGCCACGGGCCTTGAAGGAGCCGGTCCGCTGGAGCAGCTCCAGCTTGGCGCTCACCGGGGCGCCGAGGAGCGTGGACAGTCCCGGGCTCGGCACGGTCGGCGTCCGCACGACGTGCCCGGCGATCCGCGCCGCCGCGTCCTGGATCTCGGAGATCCCGATCAACCTGTCCACCTCGTTCACGATGCCCCGGCGACCGCCGGGGTCCCGGCCGTCCGTCTCCGACCTTGATCGAGCGGACGCCCGAGGTCAAGCGGCGGCGGACAGCCGGCATGATCGGGTGTCCGCCGCCGCGCCCGCGACCGAGCGCGTCCTCCGCCGGTCGCCTGATCCGATCGGACTCAGTCGGGCAGCCGGTCCAGGACCCAGCGTCCGATGTCCTCCGTCATGAGGGCGTGCGGATCGTTGTCGGCGGAGAGCAGGAAGTCGTCCAGCTCGGACTCCTCCGGCGGCAGCTCGCCGATGTTGACGTACAGATCCTCCTGCCGGTCCAGGTCACGGACGGCGACCGAGCTGACGGAGGGCACGAAACACACGGACCGGTGGGAGAGGTCCACGTTCTCGCCGAAGGCGCTGAGGACATCGCCGACGATGCCGAACGATTCGAGGGTCCCGCCCGGCGCCCCGTCCAGTTCCGGGAAACCGCTCGTGGTGATCGTGTGCGGGCCGCCGAGGAGGCCGTTCAGTACGGCCACCTCCGCCGGGTCGCCCTGCGACTGGGCGAGGAAGTGCGTGCCGTCGAAGAGCGGCCCGGCGCAGCTCAGGGCCTTCGCCCCGGCCGGCACGCCGTTGCCCACGCCGTCACCGCGTCCGCTGGACACGCCGAGCAGCATCGGGATGCGGGGCCACGAGCCGACCTGCCGCAGCTGCTCCTTGAACTCCGCCCGCAGCGGGCTCTCCTGAGGGGTGCCGTCCAGGGCGTCCAGATACCGCCAGAGCATCTGCTGCGAGGCCGGGCTGCTGATCTGCCGCAGATAGGTGTCCTCGCCGCTCTGGGCGAGGTAGTGCGCGAACGCCTGGAGCCCGATCGGCACCCACGCCCCGCGATGCGGGCTGTCGAACGACAGATAGACCCCGACCCGGTGGTCCATGCGCCGCAGTTCCATCTTCGCCAGCGCGTAGCGGGTGACGATGCCGCCCATGCTGAACCCGCCGGCGAGGAGCCGGGTGTCGTCCAGTTGCTCGGCGACGGTCCGCAGGTTCGCGGCCATCACCGTCTCGGCGTTCCGCAGGATCGACTCACTGCGTTCGTCGAAGCCGACGAGGACGAGGGTCCGCCCCCGGCGCCGCAGTTCACTGACGAACGGGAACCGGCCGTTCTCCAACTGGTCCCAGAGCCAGTCGAAGTCGCTCGGCCCCAGGTTGAACCCGTCGGCCAGGACGACCGGCCGGACGACCCCCTTCTGTCCCTCCCCGTAGTACACCCGGGCGCTGCCGCCCGGCAGTTGCCACTCCTCGTCGGCCGGAGGCGCCTGGGCGACGGCCCGCCCGCCTAACGCCGTGACGAGTCCGATCGCCCCGGCGGCCTTCCTGATCTTCTCGGCGTTGCTGTCTGCCACGAATCTCCCCTTCAGCGCTGCTGACAACGGCTCAGGGGAGAGGCTCGGCAAGCGATGGGTGCATTAGGCATTCATCGTGGGGGTTTCACCTGTTCGGCCCAATAAGTCATTTCGCGGCACACGTCACTTCGCGGCACACGTCATTTCGCGGCACACGTCACTTCGCGGCGCGGGCCGGGGTCACCGCAGGGCCTCGGTCCAGTTCGCCGGTACGCGGCCCGCCGGGCCCGGGGAGGGCTGGTCGGCGGGGTGGTCGAGGGGCGGGGTGAGGTCGGGCCCCGACTCGTACATCTCGGAGGTCTCGTAGTTCCAGAACCAGGACTCGCCCGGCTCGTAGCTCTGCACGAAGGGGTGCCCGGTGGCTCCCGCGTGGGCCGTGGCGTGCTGGGCGGGGGAGGAGTCGCAACAGCCGATGTGGCCGCACTGGGCGCAGCGGCGCAGGTGGAACCACCAGCCGCCGGCCGCGTCGCACTCCACGCAGCCGTCGCCGCTCGGCGGGACGGCGGGGTCGATTCCGGCGGGCAGGGTCATGAGGCCTCCTCGGGAGCGTGGTCGGGGTCGTCGGCGAGCGTGAGGTCCAGATCCGTCGCCGGTGCCGTCAGCGGCAGGAAGACCTGGAAGCAGGTCTCGCCCGGCCGGGACCTGACCTCGATATGGCCGTGGTGCTTGTTGACGACGATGCGCCAGGAGATGTCGAGGCCCAGCCCGGTGCCCTGCCCGACCGGCTTGGTGGTGAAGAACGGGTCGAAGATCCGGCCCCGGATCTCCTCCGGGATGCCGGGACCCGTGTCCCGGAACTCCACGAGCACCTGATCACGGTGGTCGAGTGCCGTCCGTACCGTCAAGGTGCCCGCGCCACCGGTGTCGTTGATCGCGGCGACCGCGTTGTCGATCAGGTTCGTCCACACCTGGTTCAGCTCACCCGGATAGGCGGGGATGCGCGGCAGCGTGCGGTCGTACTCCTTCACCACCTCGATCCGTTCGCCGATCTTCCCGGACAGCATCAGCAGGGTGCTGTCGAGGAGTTCGTGGACGTCGGCGTTCTGGTAGGGCGCGCGGTCCAGCTGCGAGTACTGCTTCGCCGCGTCGACGAGCTGGGTGATGCGGGTCGTGGAGTCCTCGATCTCGTTCATCAACAGCTCGGTCTCGACGGTGTAGTTGAGCCAGCGCACCGCCCCTTCGAGGGTGTGCTCGTCCACGGCCGCCGCGACCTGGTCCAGCCAGGCGGTGTCGAGCCCGGCCTGCACGAAGTTCGGCGCGAGCTGCCAGCCGCCGGCGATGTCGTGGTCGTCGAGCCAGTCGGTCAGCTCGTCCTCCCGGTCGGAGGCCTCCAGCGGACTGAGCGGGGCCGCCTTGGCGACCTGCTCGGCCGTCCGCTCCTGGAGATCGACCAGCGTCTCCAGCATGGCCCGCTTGTACGGCCCGGCGGCGATCACCCCGAGCTTGTGCCGCATCCCGGCCACCCGCTCCCGCAGTGCCGAGGTGGCCCGGACGGCTGCCGCGGCGGGGTTGTTCAGCTCATGCGTCAGCCCCGCCGACAGCGAGCCCAGCGCCAGCAGCCGTTCCCGCTGGTTGATGGTCCGCTGGGTGTTCTGGCTGCCGAAGAACAGGCCCTCCAGCAGATGCACGGCCATCGGGAACCAGTCGCGCATGATCTGGGCGAAGACGGCCGCGGGCAGGATGAAGAACCGGGAGGGGACCGTGGCCCGCATGGACCCCTTGTAGCGGACCTGGTCCGCCTGGTCGCCCAGATACGCCTGGAAGGCACCCGCGTACACCCCGACCTGCGAGCTGCGGCTGACCTCCACGTCGTCGTCGCCGACCTGCCGGGACATCACCACCGTGCCCTCCAGGAGCACGAAGAAGCAGGTGGCCGGCTCGCCCTCGCGGTAGACATGGCCGGGCTCGAAACGCTCCACCCGGCCCTCACGGCACAGCCGGTCCAACTGCCCGTCGTCCAGCTTCTCGAACAGGAACAGCCGCCCCAGCTCGGCCCGGTCGCACGGCGACGGCTGCCCGCTCATGACAGCGCCCCGGCGGCTGTCACGACTGCTCCAGATATCTGTGCACCAGCATCACGGCCATCGCTCCCTCTCCCACGGCGGACGCGACCCGCTTCGCGGACTCCGACCGCGCGTCCCCGGCGACGAACACCCCGGGCACATTGGTCTCCAGGTGGTACGGCGGCCGGTCCAGCTCCCAGCCCGCCGGCGGACTCCCGTCCGGGGTCATGTCGGGCCCGGCCACGATGAACCCGCGCTCGTCGCGGAGCACGGTCCCCTCCAGCCAGTCCGTGTGCGGCTCGGCGCCGATGAACACGAACAGCCACTGCGCGTCGACGAGTTCCTCACGCCCGCTCGCCAGGTCCCTCAGCGTCAGCTGCTCCAGATGGTCCGTGCCGTGCGCGGCCTCGACGACCGTGCCGGGCCGGACGAAGATGTTGGACGCCTCGCCGAGCTGCTGGATCAGATAGTGCGACATCGACGCGGTCAGCGAGTCGCCGCGCACCAGCAGGGTGACCGACTTCGCGCCGCGCGACAGGTACATCGCCGCCTGACCGGCCGAGTTGGCGCCGCCCACGATGTACACGTCGTGCCCCTGGCAGCCGGCCGCCTCGGTCAGCGCGGAGCCGTAGAACACCCCTCGGCTGGTGAGGTCGTCGCAGCCGGGCGCGGTGAGCTGCCGGTACGACACACCGGTCGCCAGGATCACGCTGTGCGCGGCGACCGCCGAACCGTCGGAGAACCGGACGGTCCGCGCCGCCCCGTTCACCTCCAGACCGCTGACCTCGCGCGCGGTGAGGATCTCCGCCCCGAACCTGGTGGCCTGCCGCCGGGCCCGGCCGGTGAGCTGACCGCCGGACACACCGTCGGGGAACCCGAGGTAGTTCTCGATCCGTGAACTCTGCCCGGCCTGTCCACCCGTGGCCGACCGCTCGACGAGCAGTGTCCGCAGCCCCTCCGAGGCCCCGTACACGGCCGAACCGAGCCCCGCCGGTCCGCCGCCGATGACGACCAGGTCGTAGAACTCCTGGGCCGGTGTCGTCGCCAGCCCCACCTTCTCCGCCAGCTCCGGGTCCTCCGGCGCGAGCAGCGGCGTACCGTCCGGGGTGACGACCAGTGGCAGCCGCTCGCCGTCCGCGCCGGCCGCCGCGAGCAGCCGCCGCCCCTCCGGCTCGTCCGAGGAGAACCAGCGGTACGGCACCTGGTTGCGGGCCAGGAACTCCCGTACGCCCGAGGACCGCGCCGACCAGCGGTGGCCGACCACCTTGGTGGTGCCCACACAGGTGCGGTCGGCGGCCCGCCAGGTCTGCAGCAGATCGTCCAGGACCGGGTAGAGCTTCTCCTCCGGCGGGTCCCACGGCTTCAGCAGATAGTGGTCGAGGTCGATGACGTTGATCGCGTCGATCGCCGCGCCGGTGTCGGCGTACGCGGTGAGCAGGACGCGCCGGGCGCCCGGGTACACGTCCAGGGCCTGTTCCAGGAACTCGATGCCGTTCATCTCCGGCATCCGGTAGTCGGCCAGGATCACCGCCACCTGGTCGCCGCGCAGCTTCAGCTCCCGCAGGGCCTCCAGCGCGGTCTGCCCGGACTCCGCCCGGACGATCCGGTACGACTCGCCGTATCTGCGCCGCAGGTCCCGTGCCACCGCACGGGACACCCCGGGATCGTCATCCACCGTGAGGATCACGTTCCGCGCCGGACCGACAGCCTGAGTCATACGCCTCCACCCCGAGCCCAATGGGCCCATCGTATGTTCGACCGTCCGGGTTCGCCCGGTTTCCGCGGAGCAGCGGGCCGGGGAATCGCGGCCGCTTCAGCGCCTGCGCGGGGCCAGCACGCAGAACTCGTTGCCCTCCGGATCCTGGAGCACCACCCACGGCTCGTCGCCGGTCTGGCCGACGTCCGCGTGCCGGGCGCCGAGGGCGAGGAGACGGGTGACCTCCGCCTCCTGGTCGACGGGCCGGAAGTCGAGGTGCAGCCGGTTCTTGACCGTCTTGCCCTCCGCGTGCAGTCCGAACAGCAGGCCGGGCAGACGGTCCGGGGCCGGACGGATCTCGTACTCCTCGGCGGAGTCGTCGACCACGACCCAGCCGAGCGCCTCGGCCCACCAGCTCCCGAGAGCCACCGGATCGGCGGCGTCCACCACCAACTGCTCCCACTCCAAGGTCATACGGCGAGGGTAGTGAAGACTGGGCACGTCAGCCATGTAAGGACAGAGAGGTGGCCGATGACGACGCGCCCGATCACCGCGGCGGTGGACGGTACGACGGAGAGCCTGGCGGCGCTGGCCTGGGCCGGCCGGGAGGCCGTACGCCGGGACCTGGCGCTACGGGTGGTGCACGCGTGGCGGTGGGAGCCGCACGAGGCGATCACCGTGGACCGGGACGGACAGGAGCGGTGGGCCCGGGAGGCCCTCGCGGAGGCCGTGCGAGGGGTCTCCGAGCGGCACCCGGGGCTGGAGGTCGCGACGGATCTGGTGGAGGGCGCGCCGGTCGACACCCTGGTCGGCGCCGCGGAGCACGCCGAGACGCTGGTGCTGGGCTCGCGCGGGCACGGAGCGGTGGTCGGCTTCCTGCTGGGCTCCGTCGGACAGCAGGTGATCGTCGGGTCGCCGCGCCCGGTCGTGCTGGTCCGCGCCGAGGACGGCCCCGCCGGGGAGGCCGCCGGACGCGAGGTCGTCGTCGGCCAGCAGGGCACGCCGGAGGACAGCGCCGAGGTCCTGCGGTTCGCCTTCGAGACCGCCGCCGCGCGGGGCGCGACCCTGCGCGCGGTCCGGGCCTGGGCCCTGCCGCCGCTGTACGCCTACAGTCCCGGCTCCCTGAAGCTCCTCGACGAGGCCGGTGGGATGGAGCCGTACGAGACGAAGGCGCTGGCCGCCGCCCTGGAGCCGTGGCGGGAGCGGTTCCCGGACGTGCCGGTCGTCCAGCATGTCGAGATGGGCAGCGCCGGGCAGGCGCTGCTGTCCGTGGCCCGGCGCGCCCAGCTGATGGTGGTGGGGCGCCGTGCCCGCCGTACGGCCGTCGGCGCCCGGATCGGCTCGGTCGCCCACGGCGTCCTGCACCACGCGCACTGCCCGGTGGCCGTGGTCCCGCACAAGTGACCAGGGCGGCGGTGGCGGCGGCCCGGTGGTTCACATGGGGGTGACGTCGTCCACCGTCGGCGGCAGCCGCGCCAGCGTCCTCGGCAGGACGTTGTCGATGTAGTCCTTCACCGCCATGTCCAGGCCGATGTCGTGCTGGGCCCGCTCGGACAGGTACCAGCGGTGTTCGAGGAGCTGGTGGTAGATCTCCGCCGCGTCCACCGAACCCCGCAGTTCGAGCGGGACGGCCCGCACGGTCGGCCGGAACACCTCCCGTACCCAGCGGTGGGCCAGCACCTCGGGGCGGGCGCCGAGGGGGTCGCCCGGGGCGTAGTCGTCCTGGGTGGCCATCCAGCTCTCCAGGTCGTTCAGCAGCCGCCTGGCCTGGTTCTCCTCGGTGTCCAGACCGGTCAGCCGCAGCAGCTGCCGCTGGTGGTGGCCCGCGTCGACGACCTTGGGCACGAAGGTCACCGTGTCGCCGTTGTTCGAGTGCTCGATCTGCATCTCGGCGACGTCGAAGCCGAGTTCGTTGAGCCGCCGGATCCGGCGCTCGATGTAGTGGTACTTCCCGGCCGGGTACACCGATCGGCGCGTCAGCTCCTCCCACAGCCGGTGGTAGCGGGAGCAGATCTCGTTGCCGAACTCGATCGCGTCCACCGACGGGTGCAGCGCCCCGGACGCCTCCAGGTCCAGCAGTTCGCCGCTGATGTTGACCCGGGCGAGATCGAGGTCGTACTCGCGCTGCCCGTCGCTCAGTTGGGGGTGCAGATCGCCGGTCTCGGCGTCCACCAGATACGCGGCGTACGCGCCGGCGTCGCGGCGGAACAGCGTGTTGGACAGCGAGCAGTCGCCCCACGCGAACCCGGCGAGGTGCAGCCGCACCAGCAGGACGGCGAGGGCGTCCATCAGCCGGTGCATGGTGGCCGGGCGCATCGTCGTCTCGAACATCGAGCGGTACGGCATCGAGCCGCCCAGATGCCGGGTGATCAGCACCGACTCCAGGAGGTCGCCCGCCTGGTCGGTGCGGCCGGTGACCACGCCGAGGGCGTCCACGGCGGGGATGCCGAGCCGGTCCAGGTCGCGCAGCAGCTCGTACTCGCGCAGGGCGGGCCGCTCGGCGAGTTCCTTGACGGCGACGACCTCGTCGCCGGCGCGGGCGTAGCGCACGACGTGGCGGGAGATGCCCCGGGGGAGCGGGACGAGGTGGTGCTCGGGCCACTCCTCCAGCGGCAGATGCCACGGCAGTTCGAGCAGCAGCGCGGGGTGTTCGGGGTTGGTGGCGCTGATCTGCAGTGCCATGGGTCCTGGTCCTCAGCCTTCGTCTCACGGTGGTGCGGAGTGCGCGTGGGCAAGCGGTTGCCCGCTGGTGCCTGGAGCATCTCCGCATCCGGAGGACCGTTTCGTCAACAGCGGCCCGACCAGTGGTCGGGTCCGACGACCACCGGAGCGGGCGTCAGTGCCGGGCCCGGCGGAACACGTCGTCGGAGTCCGTGTCGTCCCAGCTCGCGATCTCCTCCGAGGCGGAGCGGCGCACGGCCCGCGCCGATGTCGCGTACATCGCCTCGATCTCCGCCTCGTACCGCTGCACGATGGTGTCCCGGCGCAGCTTCATCGACGGGGTCAGCATGCCGTTGGCGAGATCGAAGGGCTCGGACAGGATGCGGTAGACACGGATCGACTCCGAGCGCGACACCGTGCTGTTGGCCGCGGCGATCGCCCGCAGCACCTCCTGCCGCAGCGCGTTCTCCTCCCGCGCCTCCCGGCCCAGCAGCTCACCCGGCGCGGACAGCGAGCCCCGCCAGTGCGCGAGGAACTCCGGGTCCAGCGTGAGCAGGGCACCCACACAGGGCCGGTTGTCGCCCACGACCACCGCCTGATGGATCAGCGGATGCGTCCGCAGCTGCTCCTCCAGCGGCGCCGGGGCCACGCCCTTGCCCCCGCTGGTGATGATGATCTCCTTCTTGCGGCCGGTGATCGACAGGTACCCCTCGTTGTCCAGCCGCCCGATGTCCCCGGTGGCCAGCCAGCCGTCCTGGAGCGCGGCCCGGGTGCCCGCCTCGTCGTTGACGTACCCCTGGAACACCGAGGGCCCGTTGACCAGGATCTCCCCGTCCCGCGCCACCCGGATCTCCGTGCCCGGCAGCGGCCGGCCCACGGTGCCGGACTTCTCCCGGCCCACCGGCTGGGCGGTGATGCCGCCGGCGGTCTCGGTGAGGCCGTACCCGTCGTGGATCAGGATGCCGATGCCCGCGTAGAACAGCGTCAGTTCGCGGTTGAGCGGGGAACCGCCGGAACAGCCGCCGCGCACCCGGCCGCCGAGCGCCGCCCGCATCCTGCGGTACACCGTCTTCTCGTAGAAGGCGTGTTGGATCCGCAGATCCATGGCGGGGCCGGGGCCGGTGTCCAGGCGCTGCCGTTCGGCGGCGAGGGCGTAGTCCTGCGCGGTGCGTACGGCCCGCTCGAACAGCGGGCCACGGCCCGCCTGTTGGGCCTTGCGGAGGAAGTTCTTGTAGATCTTCTCGAAGACGTACGGGACTCCGAAGAGGAACGTCGGCCGGAACGAGCGCAGCGCGGCGGCGAGCGCCCGCTCGGTCAACTCCGGCTCGTGCGCGAGGAGCAGCCCGCCGCGCAGGCACATCCCCTGGATCATCAGCCCGTAGACGTGCGAGAACGGCAGGAAGGCGAGGATCGCGGGCTGTTCACCGGGCGCCGCCGCCGTCTGCCGCCAGCCGGCGAGCAGCGTGTCGCAGGGGCTGGCCAGGCTGCGGTGGGACAGCGCGCAGCCCCGGGGGCGGCCGGTCGTCCCGGAGGTGTACGCGATCACGGCGGTGGAGTCCGGCATGACGATGCGGCGCAGCGAGTCCACCGTCGCGTCCGGCACGTCCCGGCCCGCCTCGACGAGCTGCGGCAGGGACTCCGCGTCCAACTGCCAGACGTGCCGCAGCAGCGGCAGCTTGGCGCACACCGAGCCGACCGTCATCACGCCCTGCTCGTCCTCGACGACCACGCCCACACAGGCCGCGTCCCGCAGGATCCACTCGATCTGGTCGCGCGAGGACGTCGGATAGACCGGCACGATCTCGGCGCCCACCGCCCACAGCGCGAGGGCCAGCACCGTCCACTCGTAGCGCGTCCGCGCCATCACGGCCACCCGGTTGCCCGGCCGGATCCCGGACACGATCAACCCCTTGGCGAGATCGGCCACTTCGTCCCGGGTCTCGGCGGCGCTCACCCGGGTCCAGCCGCCCGGGGAGGCGGGGTCGCGGCGGGCGAGCTGCGGCAGGGCCGGATCGCGGTGCGCCGTCTCGAACAGCGGATCGGCCAGCCCTCCGGCCATGGCGGGGCCCGTCGATGGAGCGATGCCGAAGTTCTCCATGCGACGCTCAGAACCTTCCCTGCGCGAGATCTCGCCGACGGTGCGCCAACCGGCGGTGATCGAACGTAGCGTACGGCGCCGGGACCCGCCCGGGGAATCGGCAACTCGGCCACCGAGTATCCGCACTGTGGGCCGTGAACGTGATGTACGGCACGTGCCGGACCTCCTTCGTGGGGCCCTCCCGGGAATCGTCGCTGCACACGGCTTGATCACCTCTGACCGGCGGTAATGCCCGGAACCCGGACGTCCGACGGGTGTGGCACTGTGGTGCGCGCGAACGCGGGAGGTGTCCCGCCGATGTGGAGAGGTGGACGGTGCGCGAGCCCAACGTGATCGGGGACTGGCAGGAGTACGACGGCGATCTGGCCGGCCTGCGCGTGCGCGTCCACGGAGTGGAGTGCGCGGAACCCCCACGGGGACGCGACGACGCCGCCGAGGGCCTGTCGTACTTCCGGTTCCGGGTGACCGTGGAGAACCGGGGCACCGATCATGTCGGCCTCCACCTGGAGGACGGCCAGCTCGACATCCGCACCGGCCCCGACGGCGAGAGCGCCTTCCTGGACTGGCGCAACTCCCGCTTCATCGAGGGCTTCGACCTCTACCCGCTGCGCCGCGCCACCTCCGTCCTGTACGCCGCCGCGCCCGAGGTCCACCTCACCCAGTTCGACATCCAGGTCCAGCTGCGCGTCGACGAGGAGTGGACCGAGCGGTATCTGTGGTCCGGCGGCATCGGTGTCGACGAGGACCTCCTCGACCCGGCGGGCGGCACGGCCCGGGAGGGCCTCGCCGGACAGATCAGCGCCTTCCTCCACGAGGAGGCGGAGCGCGGCGCGAGCTGAGCGCCGGGCCGCCCTCACGACACCTCGGCCGTGCGCCTCCGGATCACCAGCCGCTTCAGCAGCGGCCAGGCCAGCAGTACGGCGATGATCGCGTACACCGTCACCGAGAACGGTGTGTTCACCAGGCCGGTGATGCTGCCGTCGCTGATCTGCAGGGCGCGCCGCAGTTGCTGCTCGGCGTTGGGGCCGAGGATGACGCCGATGACGGCGGGCAGCACCGGCAGGCCGTAGCGGCGCATCCCGAAGCCGATCAGGCCGATGATCAGCAGGATCACCAGGTCGATCACCTCACCGCCGACCGCGTACGCGCCGACCGCCGCGAAGAACAGGATGCCCGCGTAGAGATACGGCCTCGGGATGCGCAGCAGCTTCGCCCACAGCGGGGCCAGCGGCAGGTTGAGGGCGAGCAGCAGCACCATGCCGACGAAGAGCGAGGCGATCAGGCCCCACACCAGATCGGGCTCGCGTTCGAAGAGCAGCGGGCCGGGCTGGATGCCGTACTGCTGGAAGGCGGCCAGCATGACCGCCGCGACCGCCGTGGTGGGCAGGCCGAGCGTCAGCATGGCCACGAGGGTGCCCGCCGCCGAGGCCGAGGCCGCCGACTCCGGGCCCGCGACGCCCTCGATCGCGCCCTTGCCCCACTCGTCCTTGTGCTTCGACAGCCGTTTCTCGGTGACGTACGACAGGAAGGTGGGGATCTCGGCGCCACCCGCCGGGATCGCGCCGAACGGGAAGCCGATGAACGGACCCCGCACCCAGGACTTCCAGGTCCGTTTCACATCGGAGCGGCCGAGCCACGGCCGGCCCACCGGGATCGGCTCGGGCGGGCTGCGCCGCAGATGCGCCGCGACCCACAGGGCCTCGCCGATGGCGAACAGGCCGACCGCGACGATCACCACGTCGATGCCGTCGGCGAGTTGCAGCGAACCGAAGGTCAGCCGCTGCTGACCGGTCATCTGGTCCAGGCCCACCAGGCCGATCGTCAGACCGATCAGGAGGGAGGCGAGGCCCCGGACACGGGACGAGCCGAGGACGGAGGTGACGGCGATGAACGCCAGCACCATGATCGCGAAGTAGTCCGGGGCGCCGATGTCCACGGCCAGCTCGGCGACCTTCGGCGCCAGCGCCACCAGCAGGATCGTGCCGACCATGCCGCCCGCGAAGTGCCCGATGGCCGCCGCCGCCAGCGCCTGCGCGCCGCGCCCCGACTTGGCCATCGGGTTGCCCTCCATGGCCGCGACCACGGCCGCGCTCTCCCCGGGCGTGTTGAGGAGGATCGAGGTGGTGGAACCCCCGAACATCGCGCCGTAGTAGATCCCCGCGAACATGATGAACGCGCCGACCGGGTTCAGCCCGTACGTCACCGGCAGCAGCAGCGCCACCGCCATGGCGGGCCCGATCCCGGGCAGCACACCGATCGCCGTGCCCAGCAGCACACCGATCGCGGCCCAGAGCAGGTTGATCGGCGTCAGGGCCGTCCCGAAACCGTCGAGGAGCGAGCTGAAGGCGTCCATGTCAGAGCACTCCCATCAGCGGACCGCCCGGCAGCGGCACCCCGAGCAGGTTGTTGAACACGACGTACGTGACCAGGGAGATGCCCGCCGCGATCAGCGGGTCCCGGTCGAGGCGCCGGCTGCCGAGGGCGTAGGCCGCGCCCCAGAACAGCAGTGCCCCGGCTATGGGGAAGCCGAGCGGTTCGATCAGGACGGCGGCGCCGAGGAACACGCCGGCGAGCAGCAGCACCGTGCGCCAGTCGGCGGGCTCGGACAGATCGATGTCCTCACCGGTCTCGGCCTGGCCCTGCCCGCCGCGCAGCACGTCCACCGCGAGCAGCGCGGCGATCAGCAGCAGCCCGGCGCCGACCACGATCGGCACGGTCTTCGGCCCGACGGGACCGCGCTGCGCGATGTCGACGTCCATGGTGAGCGCGTCGGTCAGCACCAGGACACCGAGCGCCAGCAGCAGGACGCAGACGCCCAGCTCGGAGTGGTCGCGCAGCCAGGAGCGGCGCCCGGGGGCGTCCGCCGGGGGAGTGCCGGTGGCGTCCGTCTCCGTGGTCACAGGCCCAGCTCCTTCAGCACCGACACCACGCGCTTGTCCTGGGCGTCCAGGAAGTCGCCGAACCGGTCACCGGTGAGGAACGCGTCGTCCCAGCCGTTCTGCTCCATCGACCGCCGCCACTCCGGCGAGTCGTGCAGCTCCTCGATCAGCCGGGTGAGCTTGTCGCGCTCGGCCTCGGTCAGGCCGGGCGGGGCGACGATGCCGCGCCAGTTGGTGAAGTTCACGTCGTAGCCCGCCTCCTGGAGGGTCGGCGCGTCCAGCCCGGCGACCCGCTTCGGCCCCGTCACCGCGAGCAGCCGCAGCTCACCCGCCTTGATCTGGTCCAGGTACTCGCCGACCCCGGACACCCCGAAGGCGACCTTGTTGCCGAGGATCGAGGCCAGCAGTTCACCGCCGCCGTCGAAGGGGATGTAGTTGACGTCCTTCGGCGCGATCCCGGCGGCCCGCGCCATCAACATCGGCGCGAGGTGGTCCGGCCCGCCCGGCGCGGACCCGCCGCCCACCGGCAGCTTGCCCGGATCGTCCTTCCAGGCCCCGATCAGGTCGTCGATCGACTTGTACGGCGAGTCCTTGGCGACCACCACGACGTCCTGCTCCTCGGTGAGGCGGGCGATCGGGGTGGTGTCGGCGAGGGTCTTCGGCGCGTCGTTGGAACGGACGGCGCCCACGACACCGAGGCCCATCGACATCGCGAGCTTGCCGTTGCCGTGCTCGCTCACCAGCCGGCTCAGCCCGACCGTGCCGCCGGCGCCGGGCAGGTTGAACACCTCGATGTTGTGGGTGAGCCCGGCGTCCTCGGCGTTCTTCGCGGCCGTCCGCGCCGTGATGTCGTAGCCGCCGCCCGGCGTGTTCGGCACCATGAAGCGCAGGCCGGGTATCTGCGTGCCGGTCTCGCTGCCGCTGCCGGCCGCCAGCAGCGGCGGCCCCACGAGCAGGAGCACGGCCGCCCCGAGCAGGGCGAGAGGGGTGCGCAGCTGCACGAATGCCACCACCTGTCGGTTTGGGGTCGAAGGGGAAGAGTGACCTGGGACACAGCGTGCCCACAAGATGCGGGCCCGCCTCACTTGCGGAAGCAACGGAGGTTGTGGTCGTAGTGGTCACGGCCCCTGTCACCTTATGAGCACGTCCCCCACACCTCTCTTTCCCGGACTCCACGCGAGCGCCATGATGGGGCCCCGCCGCACGAGTCGGCGCCCAGCCGCGAGACGCCCGGGACGGCGTCGGCACGAGCGATCCGCACGAGCGATCCGCACGAGAGAAGAGTCCGTCGTGGTGTTCCGTCGCCATACCCTCGCAGGCGAGATGCTGGTCCTCCAGCTCGCCATCGTCGTGGTGGTGCTCCTCGCGGTCGCGGCGGTCTCGCTCACCCAGTCCGCGGCGACCTTCAACCGGGTCGAGGGCCGCCGGGTCACCGCGCTCGCCGAGCAGCTCGCCGCCAACCCCCTGGTCCGCGACCGGCTCGCCCGGCCCGTCGCGCACGAGGCGCTGGCACCCCTGGTGAACTCCACCCAGACCCAGTCGGGCGTCACCTCGGTCACCGTCGCCGATGCGGGGGGCCGGATCGTCAGCTCCACCGACCCCACCGCGATCGGCGAGCGGATGCCCACCGGCGAGGGCGCCGTCGCGGGCCGGGGCTGGTCCGGCGCCCTCACCCTCGACGGTCGCCGGGAACTCGTCGCCCAGGTGCCCGTGCTCGGCGCCACGACCGACGACAACCTCGGCCGCCTCCTCGGCACGGTCATGATCGGCGAGGCCTCCCCGACCGTGTGGCAGCGCCTCAGCGGCGCCTCCTCCTACCTCCTCGCCTACCTCGGCATCGCCAGCGGCCTCGGTCTCGTCGGCTCCTGGCTGCTCGCCCGCCGCGTCAAACGCCAGACCCTCGGCCTGGAACCCCAGGAGATAGCCGGCCTCGCCGAACACCGCGAGGCCATGCTGTACGGCATCGCCGAGGGCGTGATCGCCCTGGACCCCCACCACCGGCTCACCCTCGTCAACGAGATGGGCCGCCGCCTGCTCGACCTGCCCGAGGACTGCGTCGGCAAGAGCCTCGCCGACCTCGGCATCGAGGGACGCCTGCGGGACGTCCTCGCCGGAGCGCAGGAGGAGGCGCCCCACCAGCGCGACGAGGTCGTCATCCGCCGGGGCCGGGTCCTCGTGATGAACCGGATGACCGTCACCAAGGACGGCCGCCCCCTCGGCTCCGTCACCACCCTGCGGGACCGCACCGAACTGGCCCGCCTGGAACGAGAGATCGGCTCCTTCCGCAGCTCCTCCGAACTGCTGCGCGCCCAGGCCCACGAGTTCGCCAACCAGCTGCACACCATCTCCGGGCTCATCCAGATCGGCGAGCAGGACGAGGTCGTCCACTACATCCGCGCGCTGAGCCGGCACCGCCACTCCCTTGACGTCACCCTCAGCCGCCGCGTCCGCGACACCGCCGTCGCCGCCCTGCTCACGGCGAAGACGTCGCTGGCCGCCGAACGCCGGGTCACCCTGCGGATCTCGGAGAGCACCGCCCTCGACCGACTCGGCCCCGAGGACGCCGCCGACGTGGCCACCGTTGTCGGCAACCTCGTCGACAACGCCGTCGACGCCGCCGCCACGACCGCGCCCGACGGCCCCGAACCCTGGGGCGGCGCCGAGGGACGGGAGGCCTGGGTCGAGGTGGAACTGCGGCAGGACGCCTCCAGCGTGGAGATCGTCGTCCGTGACTCGGGCCCCGGTGTGGCCCCCGAACTCGCCCGCGAGGTCTTCTCCCACGGTTTCACCACCAAGGCCGCCCGGGAAGGCGAACGCGGCATCGGCCTGGCCCTCACCCGCCTGGTCTGCGAACGCCACGGCGGTGAGATCTCGGTGACCAACACCCCCGACGGGGCCATGTTCACCGCCCGCATGACCGTCAGCCACCTCGCCGAAGCGGTGGCGGAAGGAGCGACACCATGACCGGCACGAGCAGCCCGCCCGGCACGAGCGGCAGGCCGACCGCCACGAGCGGCCCGCCCGGCACGATCGACGTGCTCGTGGTCGACGACGACTTCATGGTGGCCCGGGTCCACCGCACGTTCGTCGAGCGCGTCGAGCCGTTCCGCGTCGTCGGTGTCGCCAGCACCGGCGAACAGGCCGTCGCCGCCGTCGACGAACTCCGCCCCGACCTGGTCCTCCTCGACCTCTATCTCCCCGACGGCTTCGGCCTCGACGTCATACCCCGGCTGCGCACCGCCGGACACGACTGCGACGTCATGGTCATCAGCGCCGCCCGGGAGGCCGACAGCGTGCGCGGCGCGGTCCGTCACGGCGTCGTCGACTACCTCCTCAAACCCTTCGAGTTCGAGGAGCTGCGCTCCCGGCTCCAGCGGTACGCCGCCCAGCGCGGCCGACTCCTCACCACCGTCGTACGCGGCCAGGCGGACGTCGACCGTGTCCTCGCCGGAGCCACCGCGCCCGCGTCGGCGGCCGGTGCCCTGCCCAAGGGCATGAGCGTCGAGACCGCCGAGCTGATCGAGGGCACCCTGCGCGCCGCCGACGGCACCCTCTCCGCCACCGAGTGCGCCACCCTCACCGGCATCTCCCGCGTCAGCGCCCGCCGTTACCTGGAGTACTTCCACGGCATCGGCAGCGCGGACGTCTCCTTGCGCTACGGCGTGGCCGGGCGACCGGAGCGCCGGTACAGCTGGCGCGTATGATGCCCGGCCTCCGGGCTACAGCCCCAGGTGCCGTCGTACGACGTCGACGACCTCCCCCGCCCGGTCGTTGAGGTAGAAGTGGCCGCCGGGGAACACGCACACCTCGGTCGGCCCGTCGGTGTGGTCCGCCCACGCACGCGCGTAGGCCACCGGGGTCACCGGGTCGGCGTCGCCGGTGAGCACGGTGACCGGGCAGGCCAGCCGGTCGCCGGGGCGCGGCTCGTACGTCTCCAGCGCCCGGTAGTCGCCGCGCAGCGCCGGGAGCACGAGCCGCACCAGCTCCTCGTCCTCGAAGACCAGCCCGTCGGTGCCGTCCAGCCGGCGTACGGCCTCTATCAGGTCGGCGTCGCTCGCCCGGTGCAGCTTCCTGCCGTCCCCCTGGGTGGAGGGGGCGCGCCGCCCCGACACGAACAGCCGGACCGGGGCCCGGCCCGCCGCCTCCAGCCGCAGCGCCAGCTCGTTGGCGACCACCGCGCCCATGCTGTGCCCGAAGACGGCGAGCGGACGGCCGTCGTCCTCGCCGAGGGCCCCGACGACCCCCTCGACCAGCTCGGCGATGCTCTCCGCCGGCGGTTCGGCGTACCGGTCCTGACGCCCCGGATACTGCGCGGCCAGCACATCGGCGTCCGGGGCGAGGGCCTGCGCCACGGGGAGGTAGTAGCTCGCCGAGCCGCCCGCGTGCGGCAGACACAGCAGCCGCACCGCCGCCTCGGGCGCGGGCCGGTAACGACGGATCCACACACCGCTGTTGACCGCTGAGGTCATGGACTGACTCGCTTTCTGATGTCTGGTCTCCCGATGTCTCGTCGGGCCTCCATTGTCGGTACGCGTTCCAGGACGCCGCCCGCGAACACGTCGTACAGCGGCAGCGTTTCGAGGTGGACGTACCCGATGTGGCAGTCGCAGACGGACAGGGGGCACGGGCGGGGTCCGAGGGCCGCGCGGTAGGAACCGTCGTAGAGGTTGCCCAGTTCGGCCTTGACGAAGTGGCAGCGCCGGACCGTGCCCTCCCCGTCCACCGACACCACCGACGAGCCGGTACGGCAGGCGCGGCCCGCCGAGCGGTGCGGATGGCGGCTGAAGGGGAAGAGCGGGTCCAACTCGCTCCACACCGCCGCCTCTTCATCGGTGTACGTGTGCCCCTCGGCCGCGTTCACCCACAGATACACCTGCTCCGGCAGCTCCCCGCGCAGCCGCCGGGCGTGCTCCAGATGCTCGGGCAGACCGACGATCCCCACACTGAAGCGGATGCCCATCCCGGTGAGCCGACGGGTCTTGTCCAGGAACCGTTCGTACGGGGTCTGCCCCGGGTGGTACGTGCACCACAGGGCCACCGTGTCCCGGTCGGCCTCCGCCAGCCACTCCGTGCGGCAGCTGAGGTTCGTCTGGATCGCCACCCGGTCGATGTGCGGCTCATGGGAGAGGTCGACCAGCGCCCGGCGGTACCAGGACCGCACCAGCCCCTCGCCCCACGGGGTGAACAGCACCGAGAGCCGGTCGTCGGTCCGTTCCCGCGCCCAGGTGGTGAATCGGTCCAGGGCCGCGCGGTCGGCCCGCAGCCGGTCCGGCGGGTCGCGGCGCTTGGCGAACGGGCAGTAGGGGCAGTCGTAGTCGCAGGAGGCGAGCGGGCCCCGGTAGAGAATCGTCAGGTCCATGATCCCGGTCCCGTCACTTCAGCTCGTACTCGGCCATCGCCGCCCGCACGGCGGGGGAGAAGAAGCCGGGACCGATCGCGTCGGAGTGGGCCAGCCCCTCGGCCGAGAGCCGCAGCGACTCGTCGCCCGCCTCCGCCAGCCAGCCGCGCGCCGCCAGCAGATCCAGCTCCACGGGGAAGTCCGCGTACGGATCCGACCCGAACCGCCGCCGGTACTCCGCCACCGGCATCCCCCGCGCCTGGAGCAGTGATTGCAGGAGATGGCGGCGCCGCGCCTCGTCCTCGTCGACCACGCGTCCGTGCACGGCCCGCCCGAAGTCCTCGGTGGCCGTGTAGTCGTCGATGATCGAGCGGATCTGGCCCATGTTCACCGCGTAGTCGAAGGAGTAGTGCACCGTCGACGTGTACGAGCGGGCGCCGCAGCCCAGGCCGATCATGCCGTCGGTCTGGCAGGCGTGGTCGTCCGGGCCCTGCGGCGGCGCGTCCACGCGGCGGAACATCCGCATGGAGACCTGCTCGTAGCCGCGCGCGAGGAGATGGTCACGGCCCTCGCGGTAGCGCCGCAGCCGCGCCTCGTCCCAGTCGCGGTCCGCGATCCGAGGGTCCGCGTGACGCCCGAGCCCCGTCAACGGCCGCACGTACAGCGGATAGAGATAGATCTCCTCAGGCCGCCAGGCGAGTGCCGCGTCCAGCGACACCCGCCAACTGGCCGCCGTCTGACCGTCGATACCGTAGATCAGGTCGATGTTGAGGACCGGGATCGCGGTGTCCCGGATCCGCGACAGCGCCGCCTCCACATCGGACCGCCGCTGCGGTCGTACGGCCGCACGCGCCTCCTCCGCGACGAAGCTCTGCACACCGAGGCTCAGCCGGGTGGCGCCCCGCTCGGCCAGGACGGCCAGCCGGTCCGCGGTCGCCGTGGCGGGGGAGGCCTCCACGGACAGCGGGATCGCCCGCAGGTCCGCGCCCATGTGCCGCTCGGCGATGTCGCACAGCCGCTCCAGCTCGGCGGCCTCCAGATAGGTCGGGGTGCCACCGCCGAACGCGGCGTTCGCGAACCGTGGCGGCTCCGCGTCCCCGAGCGCCTCCCGGACCGCGAGCGCCTGCCGTTCCAGGGCGTCCAGATAACGGCCGGTCAGCCCGTCCGGCGCGCCGATCCGGGTGAAGAGATTGCAGAAGCCGCAGCGCACCTCGCAGAACGGGATGTGCGCGTACAGCGACAGGGCCTGCCGGGACTCCCCGGCCCACAGGTCCGCCAGGAGCGGGGTGCCGGGCAGCTCCCGGTACGCCGTCTTGTGCGGGTAGGCGTAGACGTAGTGCTGATAGGGGCGGATCGGCGTCCTGCCCTGACCCTCGGCGGCGGACTCGGTCACGGTCGTGGTCACTGTCATGCGGACCGCTCCAGGAAGAAGTGGCTGTAGGGGACGGTCCACACGGCCTCGTGGCCGAGGCGGTGCCCGGTGTAGCCGTCCTCGCCGTAGGTGGTGCCGTGGTCGGAGCAGACGACGGCGAAGCAGCGGCGCCGTGAACTCATCGCGGCGAAGAGCCGCCCGACATGCCGGTCGATGTACTCCAGGGCCGCCGCGTGCGTGGCCGGGCTGTCGCCCGCCTCGCGGGTGGCGCCCGGCAGATGGAACCAGTTCGGCTGATGCAGTGCCGAGGCGTTGAGGAAGAGGAACAGCCGCTGTCCGGCGGGCAGTTCGGCCACGATCCGTTCGGCGCGGGCCACCTGGGACTCGAAGGACGTCGGCGAGGCCACGGAGAACTCCGGCTCCCAGTGGCTCTCCTGGAACAGACCCGGCAGAACACTGCCGAGCGCCCCCTGCTTGTTGAAGAAGCCGACCCCACCCACGCACACCGTGCGATAGCCGTGCTCGGCGAGCGCGGACACCAGGTCGGGGCCGTCGAAGACGAAGGTGCGTCCGGCGGTCGTCTCACTGCCGGCGAACCGGCTCGCGAAGAGCCGTGGATGCGGTCCGGGCGCCGCCGGGGTCGGCAGGAACCCCGCGAACATCGCCTGGTGCGAGGCGTAGGTGAAACTGCCGGGCGCGTGCCGCTTCTCCCAGACGCCGCCCGGCAGACGAGCGGACAGGTTGGGCAGCCTGCCCTCCGCCGCGAGCCGTACGGCCACGTCGTACCGCAGGGTGTCGAGGGTGAGCAGCAGCAGGTCGTCCCGGCCCACCACCTCGTTCATGTCGGGCTCGACGGCAGGGGTGGCGACGGCCTGCTCGACGGCCGTGCCGGCGTCAGAAGGGTGCATGGTCTTTCCTTGCCTGGGGGTGGAGCGAGGGCGTCGGGAGCAGCGCGCTCCGTACCACCGTGAGCTGGGCCGTGTAGGTGTCCAGGCCCTCCGCCGGGCCGCCCGGCAGCCCGGTCAGCCGGGGCAGCAGATCGCCGAAGGCGTTGACCTCGCCCACGGCGAACCGGCGCCAGCCGATCGCCGGAAGCAGGTCCACGCCGACGCACAGCGTGCCCGGGAAGCAGGCGGCGGCCCGTTCGCAGATGTCGAGCGCCTGCCGCCAGCGGTCGCCCGCCGCGTCCACGACCGACGTCAGATCGCCCCGCGCCCCGCCGAGATGGAGATTGGTCATCGGGAAACGGCTGGTGCGGACGACGGCGTGGGTGGCCCGGCCCGCCACGACCAGGACCCGCAGATCGGCGGACCTGCCCTGCGCGGACGCCTTCGGCAGCCAGCGCTCGATGTGCAGACCGTCGGCCGCGAGGGCGTCGACGATGCCGGCGATCTCCCGCTCGTCCGTGTAGCGCCGCACCCGCAGGGAGTTGTGCAGCCGGGGCGGGGCGTGCAACCGGCCGTCGGGGGCCACCTCCACCGAGGTGGTGGCCCTGATCCGTCCGCCGGTTCTCCCGGTTCCCGACGACATGCCCGACGAGGTTCCCGACGACATGCCCGACGAGGTTCCCGACGACTCGACGGCCAGCACCCCGGACGCGGAGGACCCGTGGGCCGGCTTCACGAAGACACGCGGCATGCCGTGCTCCCGCATCGCCGCCCGTACGTCGTCCCAGCCGCGCACCGGCGGTGCGGCGCCCGAGGTGGGCGACGGGGGCACCGGGACCCCGGCCGCGTCCAGCCGGGCGTGGCACAGCCGCTTGTCGAACAGCACCGGCAGATCCGCCGGATCGTCCAGCCGCACCCCGCCCCGCAACGAGCCCACGGCGGCCAGGAACCGGGCGTACCAGACGGCCGAGCCCTCCACCCGCGTCGGATCGTCGACCCCGCGCAGCAGCCGGTCCACCTCCGCGTTCTCGCCCGGTGAGTCCAGCCGGACGATCTCGTCGGCGGCGAACTCGTGGCCGCCGTCGCGCAGCACGTCCCGCCACTCGACGACACGAGGCCTGCCGAGACCGGCCGCCTCCGCCGCCGCGACGAACAGCCCGACCCGCCGGTTCTCCCCGTTCCCGACGACCACCCACCTGTGCGGGCCGGGCCCCGCCCCCGCCGCACCGCTCCAACCGGACATCCCGATCCCCCCTTCTCGCCCTCGCCCCCGTACGTCTACGCGCTCACTCGCCCACCGCGACGAACCGCCAGACCGTGCCGTCCTCCTCCTCGTCCGACTCGGCGTCGTCGGCGTCCACGTCGACCTGGACCCCCTCGGCCTCCAGGGAGTCCCGGAGGCGGTCGCGTATCGCCGGGCTGAGGTAGTTGTGGTGCAGGTCCAGCGTGGTGAGGTGGGTCAGCGGCTGGCCCGTGAGCAGGGCGGTCGCGCCGTCGTCGGTGAGGATGCCCATGGACACGTCGAGGACGTCGAGGCGGGCCACGACCGGCGCGGCGGCCAGGGCCGCGCAGATGTCGTCCTGGATCTCGCTGTTGCGCAACGCCAGATGCTTGAGGGCCGGCAGCCGGGTGCCCGCGAGGATCGGCGCCAGATCAGCCACCTCGCAGTCGCCGCCGTACTCGGGTGTGCCCAGCCACAGGTCCAGCTCGACGAGGGCCGGCAGATCGCCGCCCGCGACACCACGGACGGCCTCCACGGGCATACCGCCGGTCTCGACCGTCAGCGTCCGCAGCCGCTCGTGCCGCAGCGCCGGGAACACGAGCCCCTGGCCGCCGCGCACCCCGAACTCCTCCAGTTCGGGGAAGGCGTTCAGCAGGGGGCCCACATCGCCCTGGTTGATCCAGGAGATCTCGCACTCCTCCATGACGATGTCACCGAGGAACAGCGCGCGCAGCGACGGCAGCCGGTCCTTCGCCGCCACCAGGGCTTCGACGATCCCCTCGGGCCCGCTGTCGTACGCCTCGCTCCAGGCCCCCACGACCAGCGCCCGTACCTTCTCGGTGTCGACCGAGGCCAGGAACCGGGCGAACGCCGCCTCCCACTCCTCCTCGCTGTCGTACGAGTCCACGGCGATGCTCCAGGCCACCGACTCCGGGGCGGGCAGGTGCGCGGCACCCTCCGGGCCCTTCACCGACCTGGGGAAGCGGTGGACCGGCAGGCCGTGGAAATCCTCCAGATGGCTCCCGATGGTCATGTGCGCCCCGCCCCTTCGTTCCAAGTCCATGGACGGCAGCCGAGCCCGTGCCCGGTCCGCCCGCTGCGCACCCGGAGCACACAGCGCCGCCGGGTACGGGAGTTCTACCAAGAACGACTGACAGCGTGTGCGGCGGACCCCTGTCCTGTGGACAAACAACGGACCTCGGTCCTGTGGACAACCGTCGCGCCCGCCCCGGCGAACGGTCCGCGAGGCCCGCACGGGCCGATTGTCAGTGGCTGCGCCTACGGTCTTCTCGTGGCACGGAGAGTGCCCGACGGAGGGAGAGCCATGTACCGGCAAGGAGACGTCCTCATCGCGCCGTTGGCCGAGAGCGCGGTGCCCGGCGGCGCGCTCGACGCCGCCTCGGAACCGCGCGACGGGCGCGGCCGTCTCGTCCTCGCCCTCGGCGAGGTCACCGGTCACGCGCATGCCGTCGTCGGCCCCGGCCGTCTGATCCGCGAGGCGAGCGTGTTCGGCCCGATGCTGCTGCACGTGCCGGAGGGCGCCCGTGTCGTCCACGAGGAGCACGCGGCGATCTCCCTGCCCAAGGGCTGGTACCGGGTGATACGGCAGCGCGAGTACGTACCGGGCTCGGTGCGGATCGTCGCGGACTGACACGGCGGCATGGGGGCGGGGACAGGACAGGACCATGACGGAGGGGAACGGCGTGCAGGAACAGGCGAGTTGGCGGACGGTGGCGGCGGCCACGGGGCCGGGCGACCGGGCGCGGACCGAGGCGGGTGTACGCCTCGCCTACCGGCGGGCGGGGCTGCGGGAGCCCGAGCGGATCGTATGGGCCCGCTCGCCCCTGGAGGCGGTACGCCTGCTGTCGGGAGCAGCGGTGAATCGCGACGGGGCGGCCGACAGCGGACCGGACGGCGGCGGACCGGACGGCGGCGGACCGGATGACGGCGGACCGGATGGCGGCCGGTGGGCCGACCCAGGGGCGTACGGCGAGGCGTTGTCGGCGACCGGGGCGAGCGTCCGCGACGCCGTCCGCAACAGACCGGTCGCCGCCGCGCGCGCCGCGCTGCACACCCGGCTGGGCCCCACCGGCTGGGGCGACCACTGGCGGGCGACGGGCGCCGACCTCTGGGAGACCACCCGGCCGCTGATCGACCGCGTCCGCACCGGCGTCGTCGAGGCCCTGGCCCCGGCCGACCGCAAGGAGGAGACGGGCCTGCGGCTCCTGCTCCTCGACGCGGTCCTGGGCCAGCACGACGCGGCCTGGCTGGCCGCCCTCGACGCGGCCCCCGGGCTCGACGGCCTCGCCGAGGTGGCCCGCACGGCGGGCTGGTGGTGGCCGTACGAGAACGTCGCGGTCGTCGCCGAACGACCCGTGGAACTGCACCGCGACGAGGCGGGCCGCCTCGACCGCGGCGACGGACCCGCGCTCGCCCACACCGACGGCTTCGCCCTGCACGCCTGGCGCGGCCTGCCCGTCCCCGGTGAATTCCTCGACCGGCTGGGCACGTTGACCCCCGAGCTGATCCGAGCCGAGGAGAACGCGGAACTGCGCCGCGTGATGCTGGAGTTCTACGGCTACGACCGCTATCTGGAGGAGTCCGGGGCGCAGCCGGTGCATCGCGACGAGACGGGCGTGCTCTGGCGGATAGCCCTGCCCGGCGACGAGGACGTGGTGATGGTGGAGGTCGTCAACTCCACACCGGAGCCCGACGGCACGAGCCGCACCTACTGGCTGCGGGTGCCGCCCACGACGACCACGGCCCGGCAGGGGGTGGCCTGGACGTTCGGGCTGGGCGCGGAGGCGTACGAGCCGCTGCGGCAGACCTGAACCCAGCAGGCCCCGTCGGCCCCACCGGCCCCGGGCGTCACTCGAAGCGTGCGGTGTCGCCCGCGCCCTTGCGGATGATCTCGGCCTCGCCGCTGGAGAAGTCGATGACGGTCGTCGGCTCGGTGCCGCAGTCACCGGAGTCCACCACGGCGTCGACCAGGTAGTCCAGGCGTTCCTTGATCTCCCAGCCCTGCGTCAGCGGCTCCTCCTCGTCGGGCAGCAGCAGCGTGCTGGAGACGAGGGGCTCGCCCAGTTCGGCGAGGAGGGCCTGGGCCACGCGGTGGTCGGGGATGCGCACCCCGACGGTCTTCTTCTTGGGGTGGAGCAGCTTGCGTGGCACCTCCCTGGTCGCGGGGAGGATGAAGGTGTAGCTGCCGGGCGTCGACGCCTTCACGGCACGGAACACATCGTTGTCGACGTGCACGAACTGCCCCAGCTGCGCGAAGTTCTCGCACACCAGGGTGAAGTGGTGCCGGTCGTCGAGCTGCCGGATCGTACGGATCCGCTCGATGCCGTCACGACTGCCGAGCTGGCACCCCAGCGCGAAGCAGGAGTCCGTCGGATACGCGATGAGCCCACCCTGACGAATACTGTCGGCCACCTGCCCGATGGCACGCGGCTGGGGATTGTCGGGGTGCACGTCGTAGTACTTGGCCATTGGACGAGCTTATGCCTCCGACGGCCATCCGCTCGCTGGACGGGGGGCCGAAGGCCCCGTCCAGGGGCGCGGGGAACTGCGCGACCAGCCACGAACAACCCGCGGCTCAAAGACGGCCCACAGTCCCCCTGCCCCAAGCGGAGCGCCTACGCGCCACTCGCTCGCAGCATGTCCTCACGCTCGACGAGCTTCACCCGCTCACGCCCCTGCGGCTCACCCAGCGCCTTCTCCGCCGCGTCGAGCTTGTACCAGCCCTCCCACGTCGTGAAGCGCACGTTCCGCTCGGCGAGGAACGCGTCCACGGCCTCCGGCGCGGGCGCGGACGGCTCCTGCAGCCGCCCGTTCGCGAAGTCGTCCAGGAGGTTGGAGACGGTCTCGTTGGCGTCGCCCTTGGTGTGC
Source organism: Streptomyces phaeolivaceus (assembly GCF_009184865.1). NCBI lineage: Bacteria > Bacillati > Actinomycetota > Actinomycetes > Kitasatosporales > Streptomycetaceae > Streptomyces > Streptomyces phaeolivaceus. The sequence continues at coordinate 9,644,301 of NZ_CP045096.1, forward strand.
CCGATGAGGCCCACCGGGCCGCGCCGGATCCAGCCGGTGACATACGTCGACCGCAGGTGCGCGCCGGTCTCCTCGATGACCCGGCCGCCCTCGTCCGGGACGGTGCCCGACTCGACGTCCCAGGGCAGCTTGGGCAGCTTGTCGGAGAGGTAGCCGACCGCGCGGTAGATGCCGGTGACGTCCCAGTCCTTGAACTCGCCGGTGCCCTTGACGTTGCCGGTGCCGTCGAGGGCCGTGCGCTCGGTGCGCAGGCCGACGACCTTGCCGTCCTCGCCGAGGATCTCGGTGGGCGACTCGAAGAAGTGCAGGAACAGCTTGTGCGGGCGGTCGCCGGTGTCGCGGATCGCCCAGTTCTCCAGGGTCTTCGCGACCATGTCGGCCTGCTTGTTGCCGCGCCGGGTCGCGATGGAGCCCTCGTCGTAGTCGATGTCCTCGGGGTCGACGATGACCTCGATGTTGGGGGAGTGGTCCAGCTCCCGCAGCTCCATCGGGGAGAACTTCGCCTGCGCCGGGCCGCGGCGGCCGAAGACGTGGACCTCCAGCGCCTTGTTGGCCTTCAGCCCCTCGTGGACGTTCGCCGGGATCTCGGTCGGGAGCAGTTCGTCGGCGGTCTTGGCGAGGACACGGGCCACGTCGAGCGCCACGTTGCCGACACCGAGGACGGCGACCTTCTCGGCCTCCAGGGGCCAGGTGCGCGGGACGTCCGGGTGGCCGTCGTACCAGGAGACGAAGTCGGCCGCGCCGTACGAGCCGTCGAGGTCGACACCGGGGATGTCGAGCGCGCGGTCGGCCGTGGCACCCGTGGAGAAGATCACGGCGTCGTAGAACGCGCGCAGATCGTCCAGGTTGATGTCCGTCGGGTAGTCGACGTTGCCGAAGAGACGGATCTGCGGCTTGTCGAGCACCTGGTGCAGGGCCGTGATGATGCCCTTGATGCGGGGGTGGTCGGGGGCCACGCCGTAGCGGATCAGTCCGAACGGGGCGGGCATCCGCTCGTAGAGGTCGATGGACACACCGGGCTCGGTGGCCACGTCGGACTTCAGCAGCGCGTCGGCGGCGTAGATCCCGGCGGGTCCGGCTCCGACAATGGCTACCCGCAGAGGGCGGGGCATGTTCAGGTTCCCTTCGAGCGGAGACAAGCGACTCGACGGCAACCCTAAACTAAGGTAACCCTTACCAGGTACACGGGTCGGGTCTATGACCTCATAAAGCGATCTTATGCCATCCGGGGGAATGCCCGGACGGCCGCCCGGATGTGTTTGCCGGGGCGGCGAACGGCAACGCGGTCTCCATGAATCGACCGAACAAGGACCCGAACGAGAACTCCGCGTCCGCCGAGACGGCCGCGGCCAAGGCCCGCCGGACCACCGCCCAGGCTACGGCGCCGGCCACCGAGGGTGCGAAGACGGCGGCGATCAAGGTGGACGACGCGGCGTCGGCCACCAAGGCCGGAGCCGGACACGCGGCCGACGCGACCAGGCGCGCCGCCGACAGCGCCGGCAACGCCGTGCGCAGCGCGGTCAAGGGCGTCGAGGTGGGCCGTCAGGCGGTCGTCCAGGCCTCCGGTCAGGTGGCCGCCACCGCGAAGACGGCCATGACCGTCATCGCCCACCGCAAGCTCGTCGCCGCCGGTGTGGGCGCGGGCCTGACCGTCCTGACCGCCGCCTCCTACGCGGCCGGCCGCCGCTCGGGACGCCATGTCCACGGCGGCCCGCTCACCCGGCTCACCGGCGGCCGTATCTGACCCGGTTCGTCGGACACGCACAGGGCTCGTCCGCCGCGAGGCGCCGGACGAGCCCTGTCCGGTGTCCTACCAGCGGCCTTCCACCTGCTCCTTGATCCGGCGGTCGTACAGCCCCCGGATCGCCGTGAGCGTCTCGCCCGACAGCTCCGGCAGCGCGGCGGCGGCAGCGTTGGCGCGGGCCTGGTCCGGCGTGCGGGCACCCGGGATGACCGTCGTGACACCCGGCAGCTGGATGATCCAGCGCAGCGCCAGCTGGGCCGGGGTGAACCCGTCGGGGGCGAGCGCCGCGAACTCGACGGCGGCCTCGACGCCCGTGGCGTAGTCGACGCCGGAGAAGGTCTCGCCCTGGTCGAAGGACTCGCCGTGCCGGTTGTAGGTGCGGTGGTCGTTCTCCGCGAACACCGTGTCCTTCGTGTACTTGCCCGACAGCAGACCCGAGGCCAGCGGCACCCGCGCGATGATCGCGACGCCCGCCTTCTCGGCCGCCGGGAGGACGTCGAGGAGCGGCTTCATCCGGAACGGGTTGAGGATGATCTGCACGCTCGCCACGTTGGGCCGGGCGATCGCCGTCAGCGCCTCGGCGCAGGTCTCCACGCTGACGCCGTACGCGGCGATCCGCTCCTCCCCGACCAGGGTGTCGAGCGCGTCGAACACCTCGTCCGAGGAGTAGACCGGCGTGGGCGGGCAGTGCAGCTGGACCAGGTCGAGTCGGTCCACACCGAGGTTGCGGCGCGACCGGTCGTTCCAGGCCCGGAAGTTGTCGAGGACGTAGTTCTCGGGGATCTGGTCCACGCGACGGCCCATCTTCGTCGCGATGAACACATGGAGGTCGGGCCTGCTCCGCAGGAACGTGGCGATGGTCTGCTCGCTGCGCCCGTCGCCGTAGACGTCCGCCGTGTCGAAGAAGGTCACCCCCGACTCGGCCGCCGCCTCCAGCACCGCGAGGGCCTCCGTGTCGTCGACGTCCCCCCAGTCGGCGCCCAGCTGCCAAGTGCCGAGACCGACCACGGACGCGTGCTGACCCAACCTACCGAATGCGCGTTCTTCCATGGCGTCAGTCTGTCAGCTGTTCCCCGTGGTCAATGCGGGAAGGCACGCGGCGGACGCTGCCGGGGCAGCTCGTCCCGGAACTCCGCGACGACCGAGCTGATCTGCCGCGTCAGTTCGGTCCTCTCCAGCCGGTCGAGGTAGAGGTTGCGCCGGGCCAGCCCCACCGCGTCGACACAGAAGTACAGCGCCATCAGCGGGTTCACGAAAAGTTCGCCGCCGCGGGTCCGCTCGGTGAAGCGGACGTCGCCGAACTCGCCGCGCACGGCCGCCGCGACGGAGCCGTTGACGATGCTCGGGTGCGTCGGCGTGCACCGCTGCGCGTGCGCCACCGCGTCCAGGTAGAGGGCGCCCTCACGGCTGTCGCGCGGCAGCGAGAACGCGCCCAGATAGGCGCCGTCCCGGTCCAGTGCGGCCAGGTTCTCCAGGACCAGCGAGTGGTTGACCCCGTGGTAGGCGTCCACGCCGAAACCGAGGCAGGCCACGAGCCGCTCCGGGACCTCGTCGAGCCCGGCGACGGCACCCAGGCTCGCCATGTCCTCCTCCGGCGTCCCGAGCCCGTGCTCGTCGCCGCGCATCAGGATGTCGGTGCCGCCGTCCACCAGAACCACCGCGTCCACCCCGCCCAGATGACCGAGCAGCGCCCGATAGGCGGCCCGCAGCGGTGCCACACCCGTACGGGACAGCGCGTACACCGTGCTGGGCAGCCCGTGCAGATCGAGCCACCGGGCGAGGGCGTGCTCGGGGAAGTAGTCGCCCCGGAACGCGGTCTCCGGGCCGATGGCGGCGACATCCGCCTCCAGCCACACGTCCAGGCTCAGGCCGTACAGATCGGCGAAGGAGAGGTTGGCGAGATGGACCTCCTTGCCCGCCGACCGCAGGGCCAGGGCCAGCGGCAGACCGGCGTAGACGTCGAAACCGCCACCGGCACCGGCGACGAGGACACGGCGGGCGTCACGCAGCCGTGTGAAGAACGGGGGCTCTTGGAGGGAGAACACCGGGGGAAATTAACAGGGCGACGGGTGGGGCGCGCACGATTTACGGGGGCCGGGCGACCCGTTACCGTACCGGTCAGTAACCGGATCGCACCGCAGGAGGCCCCCATGCCGCAGCTCGAAGTCGACGGCGCCGCGCTGACGTACGACGACGAGGGCCCCCGCGAGGGCGACGGTGTGCCCCTGGTGTTCCTCCACGGCTGGACCGCGAACCGGCGCCGCTGGGACCACCAGGTCGCGCACTTCGCCGCGAAGCGCCGGGTGATCCGGCTCGATCTGCGCGGCCACGGCGAGAGCGGCGGGGCCGGGGTGCGCACGATCGAGGAGTTGGCGACAGACGTGCTCGCCCTCCTCGATCACCTGGAGGTCGAGCGGTTCGTCCTGGTCGGCCACTCCATGGGCGGCATGATCTCCCAGACCCTCACCCTCGCCCACCCCGAGCGGGTGGAGCGCCTGGTGCTGGTCGGCTCCATCGGCCGGATGACCTACAGCCGGGGCCGCGGTCTGCTGATGGCGGTCTCCACCCGGGTCCCCTTCAGGCTGTTCGTCGCCGCCAACATCCAGCGGGCCTTCGCCCCCGGCTACCCCCGCGAGGAGATCCGGGAGTACATCCGCGCCTCGGCGGCCACCCCGCGCGAGGTCGTCATGACCCTGTACGGGGCCATGCGGGCCTTCGACGTCCTGGACCGCCTCGGCGAGATCGGCACCCCCACCCTCCTCGTGCACGGCTACTACGACATCCAGTTGCCCGTCTCCCAGATGCTCCGCATGGCCAAGGCCTACCAGAACGCCGAGGTGCGCATCCTGGACGCCGGCCATGAACTCCCCGTGGAGAAGCCGGCGGAGCTGACCGCCACCCTCGACCGCTTCCTCACCGGCGCCCGCGCCTGAGCCCGGTCGTCTGAGGCCGGTCACACCGTCTCGGGCGAGCGCGGCTTCCCCCGGCCCGGCGGACCGCCGAGGGCGCGGAGCCATCCGACCACCGCGTCGACGACGGCCCGGGTCCGCGACAGCCGGTCGATGTCGGCGGCCAGGGACAGGGCCGCGCCCGTCCAGGCGAAGCCGAACGACCAGACGGACAGCCACTCGCACAGGTACAGGGGGGTGATCAGCCAGTCGTCGCCCACCTTGGTGGCCGCCGCGACGGCGGCGAGCGCCATGAAGACGAGGATCAGCACCCCGGCCACCAGGTAGGGACGCCGCGCGTACGGGCGGTCCTTGATGCCGGGCGCCCCGTACATGAAGAGACAGAAGGCCGCCATCGCCGTCAACAGGGCGACGGCGAACACCTGGTGGAACACGGAGACCGTCTGCTGGCTCCCGTCGCCCCCGGCTCCCGGCGCGGTGGGGAAGAGGGCGACGCCGAGCGCGCAGGCTCCGGCGATCGTGCCGAGGATGTCGTTGAACCTGTTGAAGCGGTAGACGACCAGGAAGATCCCGAGCGCGCACAGCGCGCCCACGAAGATGTCCCGGGTGCTCGTGTAGTACGAGCCGCTCATGGAACCGGGCCAGGAGCCCTCCCCGGTCCGGCCGTCGATCCGCGCCGCGATCCAGTTGCCCGCCGGCAGCGCCAGGGGCAGCGCTACGCCGATGACACCGACCCCCAGGCGCAGCCGCATGACCGTCCGCGCGTCCTGGTCCTTCTTCTGGGCCGCCACCCCGCGCCGCAGGGGCTCGGCGGCGCTCCCGTCGGTCGCGCCCACGGGCACCTCCTCACCGGAACGCGCGAGGCGAAGGCATGCCCGCCACCGGACGATGTCCGAAATCGGACGAACGCAAACCCGGACGCACATCGGGCGCGGGCTCCCTGGACAACCCCGCGCGCCCGCCCGGGAGTCGGCCGGGTCAGCCGGTCAACTTGCCCTCCGCTTCGACCAGTAGCTCCGTCACCCGCAGCGCGAACGCGGCGTCGCACGGATGCGGGCGCCCGGTACGCGCCGCCGCCAACAGCGCGTCTCCCGCCCGTACGAGAGCCGGTACGGCACCTTCGTCGGTCGTGGGCAGTACGGTCGTCCCGGTCCGGCCGCGCAGCTCGACCGTGGCGCCGGAGGCCGCGGGCGGCGCGGTGAGGCTGAGGGTGAGGGTGCTGGACGCCCCGCCGGTGTGCAGCAGGATCAGATGGACCGTGTCCTTGGGGCCCCGCACGGCGGCGGCCACCTTCTCCACGTCCCCGAGGACCGGCAGCAGCACGGACAGGGCGTGCGGGCCCACGTCCCACAGGCCGCCCTTCTCCCGCCGCCACGGCGAGTCCGCGAAGGGGCTGTCGCTCTCGTCGTCGAACAGCGACCCGAACCACTCCGCGCGGCCGGTGAACCAGCCGTCCCTGGAGGCCTGTTCGGTGATCCACGCGTCGATCGCGGTCTGGAAACGGGCGGTGAAGAAGACGACCGAGGCGACCCCGGCCTCCGTGACCGCCTCGACGACGGCCCGCCCCTCCTCGACGTCGGTCGCGAGGGGCTTGTCGAGCAGCAGATGGCAGCCCGCCCGCGCGGCGCGCGCCGCGAGCGGTGCCTGCACGGACGGCGGCAGCGCCACGGCGACCGCGTCCACATCGGCGAACAGGGCGTCCACGTCCTCGTAGACGGGCAGCCCGCCGTGCCGGTCGGCCAGTTCCTTGGCCGCCTCCGGGCGCCTGCCCCACACCCCCACGAAGTCCAGCTCCTGGTGCGCGCTCAGCGCGGGGGCGTAGGCCATCTCGGCCCACGGACCGGTTCCGAGCAGTCCGATACGCATGTGCGGGTCTCTCCTTCACTGCCGTCAGGTTCACTGCCGTCAGGGCAGGGCCTGTTCGGTCCAGATGGTCTTGCCGGTGGGGGAGTAGCGGGTGCCCCAGCGCTGGGTGAGCTGGGCGATGAGATACAGGCCCCGGCCGCCCTCGTCGGTCGTGGCGGCGTACCGCAGATGGGGCGAGGTGTGACTGCTGTCGGTGACCTCGCAGATCAGCTGGCGGTCGTGGATGAGACGCACCCGGATGGGGCCCCCGCCGTACCGGATGGCGTTGGTGACCAGCTCGCTGAGGATCAGCTCGGTGGTGAACTCCAGCTCCTCCAGGCCCCACGCGGCCAACTGGCGGGTGGCGTCGGCGCGCGCCCGGCGGACCGCCGCCGGGTCGCCGGGCACCTCCCACTCGACGACACGGCCCGAGTCCAGCGCGCGGGTGCGGGCCACGATCAGCGCGATGTCGTCGCTCGCCCGGCTCGGCGGCAGCGCGTCGAGCACCGCCTCACAGGTGCCCTGCGGTGAGGTGTCGGACCCGGACAGCGCGGTCCGCAGCAGTTCGAGACCGGCGTCGATGTCCCGCTCCCGGTGCTCGACGAGCCCGTCGGTGTACAGCACCAGCCGGCTTCCCTCGTCGAGGTCCAGCTCCGCCGTCTCGAACGGCAACCCGCCCAGACCCAGCGGCGGACCGGCCGGTACGTCGGGGAAGTCGACCGTGCCGTCCGGCCGGGCCACCGCGAGCGGCGGATGCCCGGCGCGGGCGACGGTGCAGCGCCGCGACACCGGGTCGTAGATCGCGTACAGACAGGTCGCCCCGGTGATCGGGGCGATGCCGTCGACCACCGCCTCGTCCAGGTCGATACGGCTGACCATCTCGTCCAGCAGCCCGAGGATCTCGTCCGGCGGCAGATCCAGCGCCGTGAAGTTGTGGACGGCGGTCCGCAGCCGCCCCATCGTGGCCGCCGCGTGCAGCCCGTGCCCGACGACATCGCCGACGACGACCGCGACCCGGGTCCCCGACAGCGGCAGGACGTCGAACCAGTCGCCGCCCACCCCGGCCTGCGCGGGCAGATAGCGGTAGGCGACGTCCAGGGCGCTCTGCTCGGGCAGATTGCGCGGCAGCAGGCTGCGCTGCAGGGTCTCGGCCATCGTGTGCTCGCGGGTGTAGCGGCGCGCGTTGTCGATGGAGACCGCCGCACGGGCCACCAGCTCCTCGGCGAGCGCCAACTCCTCCCGGTCGAACGGCTCGGGTTTCTCCGAGCGCCAGAAGTTGGCGACGCCCATCACCAGCTGCCCCACCCGCAACGGCACGGTGATCAGCGAGTGGATGCCGTACTCGACGACCTGCGCGGACCGTTCCAGGTCCTGGGCCCGCCAGCCGGGCGCGCGGCTGAGGTCGGCCACCAGGGTCGAACTGTGGCTGTCGATGCTGTGGGCCTGCGGCGAGGAGGCGACCAGGTCGATGCGCTCGCCCACCTTGTACAGCGGCGCGTCCTTGCGGATCCCGCAGAACGCCGTACGGCGCAGTGTCGTGGCCGTCTCGGGCTCGTCGCCGCTGAGCGCGGCCGGGGCCAGGTCCACGGTGACGAAGTCCGCGAACCGGGGGACGGCCACCTCCGCCAGTTCCTCGGCGGTGCGGGTGACGTCCAGCCCGGTGCCGACGCCCACTCCGGCGTCGTAGAGCAGCCGCAGCCGCTCCCGGGCGGCCTCCGCGCGGCCGGAGAGGGCGCGCAGCTCGGTGGAGTCGCGGAGCGTGGCGACGCTGCCGGAGGGCTCGCCCTGCAGATCGGTGGCGCGCTGGTTGACCGCGATCAGCCGGTCGCCCACGAGGTGCACCTCGTCGTTGGCGACGCGCCCCGAGGCCAGCAGATCGGCCATGTGCGGTTCGAGGCCCAGGGCGAGCACGTCCTGCCCCTCGGCGTCCGGCGGCAGATCGAGCAGACGGTGCGCCTCGTCGTTGGCGAGCAGCAGCCGGCCCCCGCCGCCGACGATGATCACGCCCTCCCGCACGGCGTGCAGCACCGCGTCGTGGTGCTCGTACATGCGGGTCATCTCGGACGGGCCGAGGCCATGGGTCTGCCGCAGCAGCCGTTTGCTGACCAGGGCGGTGCCCGCCGTGGCCAGGGCGAGGGCCGCCGCGGCGGCGGCCAGCACCAGGGGCAGCTGCTGCTCCGCGACGCCGCCCACGTTCTCCGTGGTGATCCCGGCCGAGACCAGACCCACCACCTTGCCGTCGGGGTCCTTGATCGGCACCACGGCCTGGACGAGCGGGCCGAGGGTCCCGTTGATGTCCTCGGTGAAGGACTCGCCCTTCAGCGCGGGTTCGATGGTGCCGACGAACTGCTTGCCGATGCGGTCCGTCTTCGGATGGGTGTAGCGGATCCCGTCGGTGTTCATCACGACGATGAAGTCCACCTTGGACTGGATCCGGGCGGCCTCGGCCCTCGGTTGGAGGATCGCCGTCGGGTCCTTCGCGTCCAGCGCCTCGCGGGTGCCCGGCGCGTTCGCGAAGGTCTCCGCCACGGCGAGTGAACGGTTGTGCGCTTCCTTGGTGCTGTCGTGCCGTACCTGGAGGACCAGCGCCACCACGGCCGACACCACCAGTACCAGCACGATCACCACCTGCAGCAGGAACACCTGCCCGGCGACACTGCGTCCGCGCAGCGCCGACCGCAGCCCCGCGAGCGGGCCCGACCCCTGCCCCGGCTCTCGACTTGCGCCGCCGTCCGAACCGTGCGGTACCCGCCGGGCGCGGTCGTCCCGGCCCTGCGCAGGCCGGCTCTGGGGACGGCGGGTCGATTGAGAGCGAGATCGACCCAGGAGACGGACCATGTGCCCATGTCTACACTGCCCCGCGCCCGGAGGCGAGAGGGGATCACACACTGTCACGGCCGATGCCGTCGGCCGCGGGGCCGAGGAGACGCCCGGCAGCTCTGTGACCACCTGTGACGTGCCGCTTCCTATGAGATTCCTATGAATTCACGAGTCGTTTGAACAGATCGCGGTCCGGCTCCGTATCGGGCTGGGGTTCTCCCTGTCCGGATCCGACCGAGACGTTGCAGGACCTGTCCGTGGGACGCACCACCAGGCGCAGACGCCCATCAGGAGCACGGCGCGCGACCTCCGCCGCGATCGCGCTGATCCTGGGCGGAGGCGGGCTCGTGGCCGTCAACGTCTACGCGTCGGCCACCGAGGAGGGTTCGACGGACGACACCGTCGAGCAGGTCAACTCGGCCGTCGGCACGATCGACTGCCCGGATGTCGGTGCCGAACTGACGGAGGTGCCCGACGAGGCGCGGCCGGGGGTCGACAAGGAACTCGCCGCCCTGGACCAGCAGATAGCCGAGGCCTACCAGCGGCTGCAGAACTCCGCGCAGGCCCAGCGGCAGGACGACGGGTTCGCCGACAACGCGATCATGGACCCGCTGAAGGAGAAGCGGGCCGCGACGATCGAGCGCGTCGCGATCGCCATCGACCGCGTCGGCGACCGCCCCGACGGCCTCGACTCCCTCGCCGCCTGTGAACTGCGCCCCGCCGAGAACCAGAACGGCGACGGTCAGAACGGCGGCGACCAGAACGGGGACGGCCAGAACGGGGACGGCCAGAACGAGGGCGGTCAGAACAACGACGGCGACGGCCAGGACCAGGGCGGTCAGGGCGACCAGCAGGGCCAGCCGGGCAATGGTGGTCAGGCCGCCAACATCCCGTCGCCCGCCGGGCAGAACGGCTCGCAGGGGTCGCAGTCGGCGACGGGCGACCTCGCCGAGACCGGGGCGCAGTTGTGGCCGGCGATGATCGGCGGTGTGGCCGTGCTCGCCGGTGTCGTGCTGCTCCGCCGGGTCAGGCGCGGCGGCTACTGACCGGGCACGGCCCGGAACGGCCCGGAACGGCCCGGAACGGCACGGAACGACCCACTGGATGCCGTCCCCATGCTCCGTCAACCTTGTTAGTTTGAGCGGCGATTGATGCCGCATCAGTTGACGGGCGGGGCGGAGCATGGCGGAGGGCTGGGCCCGGCGGCTGCGGTGGCCGCCGCCGGGCGACATGGCGGCGGCCGGCGTACTGCTCGTGGCCATGGTGGCCGTACGGCTCGGCCCGGGAGAGGAACCCGCCGGTTCCCCACCGGTGGTGCTGGCCCTGGGTGTGCTGATCGCCGGAGGCCTGGCCGTCCGGCGCCGCGCCCCGCTGGCCGGGTACACGGTGGGCACGGCCGCACTCGTCGCCGAGGCCCTGTGGGTGAGCCCCGGCGAGCTGACGCCGGTCGCGAACCTCATCGCCGTCCACTCGCTGGGCCTGTACGCGAGTCCGCGCCGGGCCGTGCTCGGCGCGCTCCTCGTACCGCTCGGTGTGCTCGCCCACTTCGCGCCGAGGCACGACTCGTGGGTGACACAGGTCGCGGTCGTCCTGGTCTGGCTGCTGGTCTGGGCGGCGGGCTGCGCCACGGCCCGGCACCGCCGGGAGACGGAGGAACTGCGGCGGCTCCTGCGCCGCGAGACGCTCGTCGCCGAACGGGTGCGCATCGCCCGCGAGTTGCACGATGTCGTCGGCCACTCGGTGAACGCCATGCTGGTCCAGGCCGGCGCCGGACGGATGGTCCTCGACACCGACCCGGACCGCACCCGTGAACTGCTGAGGAGCGTCGAACGCACCGGCCGGGACGCCCTCGGCGAACTCGACCGGCTCCTCGGCGTCCTGCGCGCCGACGACGACGGCGCCCCCGCGGCGCCGGACGCGGACGACCCGGCCCTGGACCCGGGCGACCTGGACCGGCTCGTGCGCCCGATGGCGGACGCGGGCATGGACGTACGGCTGCGGATCGAGCCGGAGACGCTCGTCCTGCCGGGCGCGCTGCGGCTGTCCGTGCACCGGATCGTCCAGGAGGCGCTGACGAACGCCCTGCGCCACGGCCACGCCCGCTCCGCCGAGGTGACGGTCCGCAGACAGCGCTGGGGCAACGCGGTCCTCGTCCGGGTCGTGGACGGCGGGGCAGGACCGCCGCCGCGGTACCGTCCCGGCCGCGGGCTGCGCGGCATCGGCGAACGGGCCGCCGCGCTGGGCGGCACGGTCGCCCACGGCCCGGCGGACGACGGCGGCACCGGCTTCGCCCTCAGCGTCGAACTGCCGCTGCCATGACCGACGTTCACGCCGCCACCACGACCGGCCGTCCCGTCGGCCCGCCCGCCCGGGTGCTCCTCGCCGACGACGACGCCCTGCTGCGCACCGGTGTCGCGGTCACGCTCGGCACCGCCCCGGACATCGAGGTCGTGGGGGAGGCCGCCGACGGGGTGCGGGCCGTGGAACTGTGCCACGCGCTGGCCCCGGACGTCGTGCTGATGGACGTACGGATGCCGGGCTTCGACGGCATCGAGGCCACCGCCCGGATCGTCGCGGCGGGCCTGGCCGCACGGGTCCTCGTCCTGACGACGTTCCCCGACGACGCCTATGTGTGGCGGGCGTTGCGGGCCGGTGCCAGCGGGTTCCTGCTCAAGCGCGCCGCCCCCGAGCGGCTCATCGACGCCGTACGGACGGTGGCCGCCGGAGACACCCTGCTGGATCCGTCCGTCACCCGCGCCCTCGTCGAACGCTTCGTTCTCGACGGCCGGACCGGCCGCACCGATCCGGACGCCGGGGACCGTGCCCGGCTGCGCGGCCTCACCGCCCGTGAGGCGCAGGTGCTGCGCCTGATCGCCGAGGGCCTCTCCAACGCGGAACTCGCCGATCTGCTCGGCATCGCAGAGTCCACCGCCAAGACACACGTCAAACGCATCCTGCACAAGATCGACGCCCGCGACCGGGCCCAGGCCGTGGTCCTGGCGTACCGCTCCGGTCTGATGGAGTCCCGGGGCGATCACCCGCACCCCGGCCCAGGCTGACCGGACGTACCCCCACGGGGGTACGTTCCGGCACCCCCGCAGGGGGACGCCCGGCACCCTCCGCCGCCCTACGGTCGGGCCATCGGCGGGAGGGGAGCGGTGATGAGCGCGATCGGTACGGGGGCCGTACTGGCGACGGACGTGTGGCGTGCCGTACGTCCGGAGGGCCGTTTCCAGCGGCTGCTGTGGTGGTGCGGGACCGCGCTGGTGGTCTCCGGGGCGGTGCACGGGCTGGTGGCGGTGATCGACCGGGAGCCGTGGTGGGGACCGGTGTCCTGGCGCAAGCCGGTCGCGTTCGGGGTGTCCTTCGGGCTGCTGCTGTGGTCCGTGGTCTGGGTCGTGAAACAGATGCCCGCGCGCTGGTGGGTACGGGTCCCGGCGGCCCTGATCGTCCTCGTCGGCGTCCTGGAGGTCGGGCTCATCACCGCCCAGCGCTGGCGCGGGGTCGCGTCCCACTTCAACCAGGCCACGGACACCGACTCGGCGATCTGGTCCGCGATCGGCACCCTGATCCTGCCGCTGATCCTCGGCCTGGTCTGGCTGTTCGTCGCCGCGCTGATCCGCTTCGACGGCAGCGGGGCGGCCCGTGTCGCCACGCTCGTCGGGCTGGCGGCGGTCCTGGTGGCCGGGTACATCGGCGGCGACATGGCCGCTGTCGGGGAGGCCGCCTTCGACGACACCGGACGGGTGCCGGACGAGGTGTTGTTCGGGGCGGCGGGCAGCGCCAAACTCGCGCACGCCGCCGGACTGCACGGCATCCAACTCCTCGCCGTCCTCGCGATCCTGGCCGACGCCGGCCGCCTCCCGTCCCGCCGGGCGGCCACCATGCTGGCGCTGGCCTCCCTCGGCTACGCCGCCGCCTTCGGAGCGGTCACCGCGACCGCCTACGCCGGGCGCGCGCCGTACGACGCGACCGCCCCCTGGTGGATCGTGCTCGCGGCCGGTGTCCTCACCACGGGAGCGGCGGCCGTCCTCGTCCTGGCCCAGGCGTCCCCGGCCCGTCGCACGCCGGCTCCTGGACCGCCGACGCGGAAAACCCCGTTCGCCGGGCGAACCGGAAGGTGACCCCGCTGCGTCAACCAGCCATGGGCCGTGTACCTTTCGTGGTCCTCAAGCCGGTGATCACAAAGAGAAATCGATCTCCGCCTGCGCCCGAGAATCAACTGTCGCGGCATCGAGTTTCGGCCGTACACTGACAATTCGTAAGCATGCGGGTGGAGTTGACGGGGGGATCCGAGATGTCCGGGGATCAGTACGGGATAAGAGACCAGGACGGCTGGAGCCACAGCTTCGTCGTGCCGCCGATGCCGCCGGGCCCGCCGCCCGGTCCGGCCGACGGCTGGCGGGCCGTAGGGGTGGGCCTGCTGAACCTCAGCGGTCTCGGCCTCGGCTACGCCCTGATGCGCCGCCCGCTGCTGACCCTGGTGTGCTGGGCCGCCACCGGCCTGCTGCTGTTCACGGTGCTGCCCGCCGACCCCGACGGCGTCTCCGGCGCGACCCTCACCGTCTACGGTCTGTTCCTCCTCCTCGTCGCCGCCCACGGAGCCTTCCTGGGCCTGCGCAACCGCCTCGTGTGGCCCGCGAAGTCCCCGCTCGCCATCGCTCTCGGCGTCCTCCTCCTCGGCGTACCGGTCGCGAGCGGTCTGCTGTACGAGACCGCGCGGGAGGAAGCCGTCGAGGAGATGCTCCTGGACCGGCTGGAGAAGGCCGACGACCTCGTGGACAAGGCCTCCGGCGAGTCCTTCTCCACCACCCAGTCCGAGTACCGCAGGGCGCTGACCGCCTACGACGACCTCAGCACCGACCACCCCGACTCCCGGGCGGCCGAGAAGGTCCCGGACCGGCTGAAGACCTTCTACACGACGGTCGGCGCCCCCTTCGAGAAGCAGGCGTACTGCGATGCCGTCGCGCCCCTCGAATACCTGCGCACGGTTCCGCAGACCGTGAGCAAGCAGGACCTCGGCTCGCTCACCGGCTGGCCCGACGACCGGCTCGCCACCTCGCTGTACGAGTGCGCCTCCGACAGCCTCGCGGGCGACACCGAGGGCTGGCAGAACCAGTTCAGCGACCTGCTGACCACCTTCCCGGACTCGGACCAGGCGGCGAAGGTCGAACCCGATGTCAAGGCGGCCGTCGACAAGGCCGTCAAGGCCGTGGGCGGCGACGACCCGTGCACCGCCGTGGACCGGCTGGAGACGCTCGGCTCGCAGGTCAAGGCGTTGCCGGGGGAGAAGGCCGGGGTGGCCGACGCCCTCGCCGCCGACGCCGGGAAGGCCGAGAAGTCCGCGTCCGCGGGCGTCTACACCTGCGGCGTGGACCAGTACAACGACGGTGACTTCGCCGAGGCGGTGACGTCGATGAACGACTTCGTCGACGCCAACAAGAAGCACAGGAACGCGCCGCGCGCGAAGAAGATAGCGATCGCCGCCGAGATCGCGCAGGAGGTCCCGGAGGCGGGCAAGAAGCTGCCCACCACCCGCTCCGGCGGCAGCATCTCCGTCACCGTCAAGAACGACAGCCCCGACGAGATCCAGGTCATGTACACCGGTCCGGTGACCGGCTCCTTCACCCTGAAGGGCTGCGGCAGCTGCACCAGTTACGACTGGAGCAGCACGCTGAACCCCAGCTTCAAGCCGTGCAACGGCAACGACAACTACCCGCAGCGGACGATCAGTCTGCCGGTCGGCACCACGTACTTCCTGCACAAGCCGAAGGGCGGCAGCGCGTCGAGCGCCGCCTCCGACACGGCCAAGCTGGAGTCGGGCTACATCTACACGGAGTGCGCCTATGTGACCTCGGGCCTCGGCGTGAACTCCTGACAACCCCCCGGGCGATGACCCGACGCGAGGGCCGCGGGGAGACTCACCCCCTGCGGCCCTCCACCCACCCGGCGATGTCGTCGAGATCCTTCTCGACGGCCTTGCGGACGGCTCGGGCGCCGACGGAACCCATGAGCTTGGCGAGCAGACCCGCGACGGCACCGGTCGACTCGGCCGAGAACGTCATCAGGACCGTCGTCGCATCCGGTCCGTCGGCCCGCAGCTGCCACTGGGAGACATAGCGGGAGCCGTGCGACTCGGCCTCCACCACATAGCGCTCGGGCGGCTCGCTGACGGTCACCCACATCTCCTCGGTGGCGTCCTTGCCGAACATCCGACGCGTCTCCCGCCACCGGGTGCCCACCCCGAAGCCCCCGTCCGTGAGGACCTCGACCCCCGTGACACCGCTGAGCATCCGGTCCATCCCGCCGAGGTCCGTCAGGGCCTCCCACACCCGCCCCTGGGAAGCGGCGACCCGCCGCTCGACTACCACGCTTCTGCTGGTCATGACTCCCATGAAAGCACCGGGCACCGACACCCGCCCCATGACGGCCACCGCCCCGGCCGACGGCCCCGCCCGCACCCCGGCCGACACCCCAGGTTGCGTAGGCGGGGTGCGTAGTTCTACGGACGACCGCGCGGCGGGCGCTCTGCGAGGCTTGGATCTTCAGGTGCGGCCGGGGTCCCTGGGGCCGCATGGAAGGGATCGGGCCGCGGGTATTTCTCCTCTACGCGTTCGCACACGACACCCGGCCGCCCCGTCCGGCGGCCGAGCCGGGCGGGTTCCCTCTCCGCCGCCGCACCCCGTCCACCACCACGACCCGAGGAGACCCCGATGACCGAACGCCCCGAGGGTGCGCCGGCACAACCGCAACCGCAGGACCAGCCGTCCGCCGCCCCGGCCTATCCGCCCCCGGCCCAGCCGTCGACGCCCACACCGACCCAGGCGGAGATACCGGTCCCCGCGCAGGCACCCGCGCAGCAGGCCCCGACCGCCTACCCCTACCCGAACCCTCAGTCACCGGTCGGCTACGGCCCCCCGGCCGCTCCGATCCCGGCGCAGGCCCCTCCGTACGGCCAGCCCGTCGGCGGCTATCCGCCGGGCGGTCACCCGCACTTCGGCGCCCCGCCCGCGAAGGGTGCCGGCGGACGCGCGGTGCTGTGGGTGCTGCTGGGCGCGGTGGTGGCCTCCGCGGCCTGGGGAGGAGGTTTCCTCCTGCTCGGCAACGACGACACGGAGGCGGATCTGCGCGGCTACGAGGCCAAGTCGAATCTCTGCTCCTCGGTGGACTACTCGTCGTTCAAGAACGAGTACCCGGAGGAGGACACCGCCCCGGTGAACAACTCCCTGGAGCACGAGGCCCTCGACCAGGGCTACTGCAGCATCTCCCTCAAGGAGTCCTCGACCTCCTCGCTCTCCGACGCGTACTTCTCGGTCCAGATGGACCTCCACAAGAAGACCGACCCCGGCCCCGAGTTCACCGCGCTGTGGTCGGAGTACGACCAGAGATACGAGGACTACGAGGTGGACGAGGTCTCCGGCTTCGGCGACGAGGCGTATCTCGTCACCGAGGACACCTCGTCCGGCGACGACGACAGCGGCAGCCGCTCGGCCACCCTCGCGGTGCGCGACGGCTGGATGACGTACGAGATGCGCTGGAGCGCCTACGGCTCCACCTATGACGACGTCACCATGCCGGACGTCGACGACGTCGTGGAGTGGCTGAAGACGGACACGAACGCCACGCTGGACAACCTGCGGGAATCCGACGGGATCTAGGGCGTGCTTCGGAAGTCCCTTCTGCTCCGCGGCGCCTGGCACGTACTCTCGCCGCACCGGACGCCGCGGAGCCGCCCTCCGGGCGACGAAGGGACTTCCGAAGCACGCCCTAGCTAGGGCCTGTCCGACACACGGAGGCGGGGCGCGGGTGCGCCGCCGCCTCCGGTTCCTCTCGTACCCGGATCGGGTCGGTCCCGTCAGTCGTCCTTCGCCTTGGCGTAGTCCGTCGCCATCTGTCCGGCGAAGTCGTACAGCAGGACCTGCTCGTCGCCCACCACCCACGCGTCGTGCCCCGGCGGGCAGACGAAGGCGTCGCCGGGCCCGACCTCGCCCTCACCGCCGTCGTCCATACGGATGTGCATACGCCCCTGGACCACATAGCCGTTGTGGTGGACCTGGCAGCTCTCCGTGCCCGCGATCGGGCCGACGGACTCGGACCAGCGCCAGCCCGGCTCGAACGTGGCCACGGCGAAGTCGAGCCCGGTGAGGTGAACGGCTTCGAGGTGACCCCGTGGGAAATCGCGCCGTTCGTCCGGCTTCTCGACCGTCTTGATCTCCAGCATGGTGGCTCCTTCCGTTCCGTCCCACCTCCCCATCGTCCGCCTGTCAAGCCGGGGCCGCCAACCGGGGGACCGCCTGTTTCCGGAGGTGCCGGGCCACCGGGAGCATCGTGTAATGGGGTCCGGGAGATCGCTCCCGTGGGAGAGGCGATGCGCTCAGGGCGTTCCGGTGGAGAAGGCGGGGGCAAGGCCGCGGTGGGGCGGCTGCGACGGCTCGGCGAGTGGTGCGCCCGGCACTTCGTGATCGTCATCGTCGCCTGGCTGGTCGCCCTCGCGGCCCTGCAGACCCTCAACCATGTCTACGGCGGCGAGTACTCGGACGACTTCGACCTGCCGGGCGTGCAGTCCACGGAGGGCCTGGACGTCCTGAAGGCGCACGACCCGGCGGCCGGCGGCTACAGCAGCCAGATCGTCCTGTACGACAAGGACAAGGCGCTCACCTCGCTCGGCTCCCAGATGTCCGACACGGTCTCCAGCCTGGAGAAGCTGCCGCACGTGCTGTCGGCGCAGAACCCGCTCTCCTCGTCCTCCGACTCGTCGTCGCAGTCGTCGCAGTCGTCGCAGTCGTCGGACCAGTCGCAGCAGCCGAACGTCGGCCCGCTGTCCTCCGACCAGAAGACCGCGTACATCACCGTCCGCTTCGACGTACAGCCCTCCACCCTCGGGGACGGCTATCTCGACGGCGTGGACGACTCCGTGCAGCCGCTGCGGTCGGCGGGCGCCGAGGTCGAGTACGGCGGACCGCTCGGTGAGCTGGCCCGGCCCGCGCCCGACGACCGGGTGAGCGAACTCATCGGCTTCGCGGTGGCCATCGTCGTCCTCCTCATCGGCTTCGGCAGTGTCGTCGCGGCCGGACTGCCGCTGGTGACCGCGCTGTTGAGCGTGGTCGGGGGCCTGGCCTGTCTCGGGCTGCTGGCCTCGGCGTTCGTCTTCGCCACCGTCTCCCCGACGCTGGCCACGATGATCGGTATCGGCGTCGGCATCGACTACGCCCTGTTCCTGACCACCCGCCACCGGCAGAACCTGCTGGACGGCGACGACCCGGTCCGGGCGGCCGGCCGCGCCGCCTCGACCAGCGGCCACGCCGTCCTCGTCTCCGGCTGCACGGTGATCGTGGCCCTCGCCGGGCTGTACGCGTCCGGTGTGAGCTTCATCGGCAAACTTGGTGTCGCCGCCGCCGTGACCGTGGTCTCCGCGATCATCGGCGCCCTCACCCTGGTCCCGGCCCTGCTCGGCCTGATCGGCCGGCGTATCGACCGCTACCACGTCCGCAAACCCGTCGCCGAGACCGGCGCCGACGCGGGCGAGGAGATCACCGGCACCTGGCACCGCTACGCGCAACGCGTCGAGCACCACCCGTGGCGGTTCCTGTCGGCCGGCGTCGCGACCGTCGCGGTCCTCGCGATCCCCCTGTTCTCCATGCAGCTCGGCCACATCGGCGACGGCGCCGACCCGACCTCGTTCACCGACCGCCGCGCCTACGACCTGATGACCGACGCCTTCGGGCCGGGCTCCAACGGTCCGCTCACGATCGTCATCGACCAGACCTCGGTGCCGTCCTCGGACCGGCAGAGCCTGCAGAGCACCGCGCAGAAGAACCTCGACGCGGTCGAGGGCGCGTACGCGGTCACTCCGCTGACGCCCACCCAGGACGGGGACGTCCTCGTCGGCACGGTCTACTCGAAGGAGTCGCCGCAGAACGCCGACACCACGGACCTGACGAACCGGCTCGTCGACGACACCCTCCCCGCCTCGGTCTCCGGTACCAAGGCGCAGGGCTATGTCACCGGGACCACGGCCTCCCAGGTCGACTTCCGGGACATCGTGGCGGACCGGCTGCCCGTCATCATCGCCGTGGTCGTCGGACTCGCCTTCCTGATCATCCTCGCCGTCTTCCGCGGTCTGCTGGTCGCCGTGAAGGCGGCAGTCCTCAACGTGCTGTCCATCGCCGCCTCGTACGGTGTCGTGGTCGCCGTCTTCCAGTGGGGCTGGGGCGGACCCGCCCTGGGCGTCAACGGCAAGGTGCCCATCGAGAGCTATGTCCCGATGATGATGTTCGCCATCATCTTCGGCCTCAGCATGGACTACGAGATCTTCCTGCTCTCCCGGGTCCACGAGGTTTGGTCGCGCACCGGCGACGCCCGTGCCGCCGTGGCCCACGCGCTGGAGATCACGGCCCGGGTCATCACCTGCGCCGCCCTCATCATGGTCAGCGTCTTCGCCGCGTTCATCGTCAGCGACAACATCGTGGTCAAGATGCTGGGCCTCGGTCTCGCCGTCAGCGTCCTCATCGACGCGACGGTCGTCCGACTGCTCATGGTCCCCGCCGTGATGACCCTCCTCGGCAGCCACGCCTGGTGGACCCCGCGCCTGCTGGACCGGATCATGCCGCACATCGACGCGGAGGGCGACACGGCCGAACGGCCGGTCCCGCGGAAGCAGGACCGGCCGCTCGGTAGCTGACTCACCTCACTCGTACGACACTTGACGGTGCGTCAGAAGGTCAGCTTCCAGCTGTTGACGTAGCCGGTGTCGAGGCTGGCCACGTCCTGCACCCGCAGCTTCCAGGTGCCCGCGGCGGTCTCGGAGGAGGCGTTCACCGTGTACGTCGCGATCACGTTGTCGGCCGAGTCGGACGACGCGGAGTTCTTCAGCCGGTACGCGGTGCCGTCCGGGGCCACCAGGTCGACGACCAGGTCACCGCGCCAGGTGTGGACGATGTTCACATCCACGGTGAGCGTGCTGGAGGCCGCTCCGGCCCGGTTGACGTTGATCGGGGACTCGACGGTGCCGTTGTCGGGGATCTGGTAGTCGGCGGTGTTCTCGAACACCGACTGGTTCCCCTCCTCGTCCACCCGCCACGCGAAGCTCGCCGTCCCGGTCTCGCCGGTCGCGTCCGTCACGGTGACCGTCGGCGTCCAGTTGCCGGCCGTGGTCGGCGTACCCGAGACCCGGCCGGTGGCGGCGTCGACGGACAGCCCGTCCGGCAGGCCGGTGGCCGCGTACGACAGGGCGCCGGCGTTGGTCGAGGACGCCTGGACGTCCAGCGTGACGGCCTGTCCGACCAGGGAGTACTGGGCGGCCGGCGGGACGACCGTGACACCGTCGAGGATCCGGGCGCCGACGTTGATGGCGGCCCAGGCGTTGGCGGTGTTGTTGTAGGTGACCGAGCCCAGCCCGTACAGGTCGGCGGCGGACTGGAGGGTGGCGGTGCGGGCGCCCGCGTAGTTGGTGCTGGACGTCATGTACGTGGTGAGCGCCCGGAACCAGATCTTCTCGGCCGCGTCCCGGCCTATCGGTGTCACCGGCAGCCCGTCGAAGGTCGGCGAGTCGTAGGAGACGCCGTTGACGACCTTCGCGCCGCTGCCCTCGGAGGCCAGGTAGTACCAGTGGTTGGCCGGGCCCGAGGAGTAGTGGACGTCGATGTTGCCGAGCGTGGACGACCAGTAGTCGCGCGAGGAGCCGTCCTTGCTGGGGCGGTCCATGTAACGCAGCGGTGTGCCGTTGCCGTTGATGTTGATCTTCTCGCCGACGAGGTAGTCACCGACGTCGTTGGCGTTGCCCGCGGCGAACTCCACGGCAGCGGCGAAGATGTCGGAGGTCGCCTCGTTCAGGCCGCCCGACTCACCGCTGTAGGTGAGGTTGGCGGTGACCGACGTCAGACCGTGGGTCATCTCGTGCGCGGCCACGTCGATCGAGGTGAGCGGGTTGGCGTTGCCCGCCCCGTCGCCGTAGGTCATGCAGAAGCAGGAGTCCTGCCAGAACGCGTTGATGTAGGCGTTGCCGTAGTGGACCCGGCTGTACGGCGCGACACCGTCGTTGCGCAGACCGTTGCGGCCGTGCACGTTCTTGTAGTAGTCCCACGTCAGAGCCGCGCCGTAGTGCGCGTCGGCACCGGCGGTCTCCAGGTTGGCGGTGGTCCCGTCGCCCCAGACGTCGTCGGTCCCGCTGAACAGCGTGCCCGTCCCGGACGAGCCGCGGTTCAGGTTGTACGTGCGGTGGTTGCCCCGGTCCGCGTCGGTCAGCGTGAACGACGAGCCGGACTGGCTGGTGCCGAGGGTGACCGTGCCGCTGTAACGGGTGTTGCCCGTGCCGGTGTGCACGGCCTCGTACTCGAACAGCTTCTTCCCGGTCTGCGCGTCGGTGATGACATGCAGCTCGCTGGGGGTGTCGTCGTGCTGGAAGCCGCTCACCACGGTCTCGTAGGCGAGGACCGGCGTGCCCTTCGCGGCCCAGACGACCTTGCGGCTGCTGTCCGGAGCGGTCTTGGTCGACCCCTCCTCCTGGGCCGCCGCGAGCGCCTGCTTCTCGGCCGTGGCCTTGGTGACCTCGGGGCTGAGGTCCGACACCTTCAGCGTGGGCTTGTAGGCGCGGGTGACGCTCTCGACCGCGCCGGACTTGGCGGCGTGGACGACGAGGTCGCCGCCGAGTACGGGCAGCCCGGCGTAGGTGCGCTCGTAGCGGGTGTGCACGGTGCCGTCGGCGTCCTTGACGACGTCACGGACCCGCAACTCCTCCTGGCCGCCCAGGTCGAGACGGTCCGCGGTCTTCTCCGTGGCCTCCTCGGCGGTGCGGATGAGGGTCTCACGCTGAGCGGGAGACAGCTGCGCGGGCAGCGAGCCGCGGTCCGCCTTCGCGGACACGGGACGGGCGGTGCCTTCGCCGCCGTCACCGCGTGCGATCGCGGGGGCGCCCGGGACGGCGACGGCGAGCATGGCCGCCGCGACGACGAGGGCGGCCGTGGCCGTGGTACGTCTGTGGGGGGTGGATCTCACGCGAACTCCTTTGCTGCGGCCGACGTTGGACGAACGGCCGTACGAAGGACCCGGTGCACGGGTCGAGGCACCGGGTGGGGCAGGGAGTGCTGCGATGCGGGTGCGCGTGCGCCGTCGTGAGACGGAATGCGCACAGAGTGACAGACGAGCGAGGACTATGTCAGGGGCACAACAAGTCTTTGGCCGGAAAATGTTCGATCACCGACCGCCGGTGACCAGGCGCTTCCCGGCGGCCGTCCGGACCTCGGCCTCCTCCATCGGATCGTCGCGGAGCCGGGTGAGCCGCTCCCGTACCCGGGGGTGATCGGGCGCGTGCGCGATCCCCGGAAGACGGGCGTCGGATTCGCAGTCCCACAGCGACTCGGTGAACGCGAGGTCGAGCCCGGTCGGCGCCCACGGCCGCCAACGCCCGCGGAAAGTGCGGCCGTTCGTACGAGCGCGGGGTGCGCGACCATGGCCGGCGCGGCACCGGCGCCGTCTCCGCGCCCGCCGCGCCGAACCGGGCGATCCCGGTGGCCGGAGTGGAGGGACCGCACCACTGGCGTGCCGCTTCCTGCGCTTCCAACTCCGCCGGCAGGAGGGGCAGATCGTGCTCCGTGCCGTGTTCCGCCAGCGGCCGGAGCCCGATCCGGGACAGCCGTGGGCCCCGCTCACCGCCCACGTCCGTGCCTCGGGCACGGCGAGCGGACCGAGCCGCAGAACCGCGAACTCAACTCCCCGGCAGGGGCAGTTCGCCGTTCACCTCCGCAAGGCCGGCCACCAGCGGGACGAGCGACGGGTCCGGCGGACGTCCGGCCGGCAGACGCAGGGCCTCGATCCTCGTGTGGAGCGCCGAGCCGCCGTCGGCGAGGACGTCCAGCAGCCGGCGACCGCTCGGACCCACGGCGATCGGGTGCGGCCGGTGCGGGCGGCCGGGTGGATGCGTTTCGGCCCCCACCCGCCGGCGCACCCACGGCTCGGAACCCCACAACCGGGGCCGGTCGTCGCCCGGTCGGGCCCGTGCGACCTCCGCCGGGTCGTCCCACCACGCGACGGGCCGGACGTCCGCAACCGACTCCAGTACGTCGACCCGGTGCTCGCCCTCACGGACGTACGCCCGCAGCGCCTCGCGTGCCTCGGCCGACCCCGACAGGGCCAGGAGTTGCAGGATCCGGGTGGCCCGCTCGCCGTCGGGGGCCCACGGCGTCGGGTCAGGGCTTGCGGGCGAGGCCGCCGTGTTCGGCGATGATCTGCGGGGCGGGGTCGGTGGATTCCGGGCGCCAGAGGGGGACCGAGACGACGCCGGGGTCGAGCAGTTCCAGGCCGTCGAAGTAGGAGGTGATCTCGTCGACCGTGCGCAGGTTGTAGGGCACGGCGCCGCTCTCGTTGTACCCGTCCTGGGCCCGCTCGAAGACCGGGTCGATGCCCCGGGAACCGTCGTTGACGGAGAGGTAGCTCCCCGACGGCAGCGCCCCCAGCAGGCTGTCGACGATGGAGCGCGCCTGCTCGGTGTCGGCGACATGGCCCAGGATGTTGCTGAGGATCAGCGCGGTGGGCTTGCCGAGGTCCAGGGTCTCGGCGGCGGCCGTGAGGATACGGTCCGGGTCGAGCACATTGGAGTCGACGTAGGCGGTCGCCCCCTCCGGCGTGGAGTAGAGCAGGGCGCGGGCGTGGGACAGGACCATCGGGTCGTTGTCGACGTAGACGATCCGGGTCTCGGGCGCGATCCGCTGGGCCACCTCATGGGTGTTGTCGGCGGTCGGCAGGCCCGTACCGACGTCGAGGAACTGGCGTATGCCCGCCTCGGCGACCAGGTACGTGATGTTGCGGCGCAGGAACGCGCGGCTGCTCCGGGCGATGGTCACGATGCCCGGGAACAGCTCCGTGTACGCGTCGCCCGCCTGCTCGTCGACGGGGTAGTTGTCCTTCCCGCCCAGCCAGTAGTTCCAGATACGGGCCGAGTGCGGCACCGAGGTGTCGATCTTCTGATGCGCCGCCGGTCCGGGCGTGGTCGCGTGGTCGGTCATGTCTGCCGTCCGTCTTTCAGCCGAAGCGAGGAGTTCCGGACACAACTTACGTCCCGACGCCCGTTCCGCGTACGCCAGTTCACATTTTCCGGTGGGCCCGAGCAGCGGTTTCACAGCCGCGGGGAACCTCTCGTGGCGCGCCGGCGTCCTTCGTGATGAGGCTGGACGCACCTGGTGCGCGACGGAAGAGGGTTGCCATGACGACGAACGACCCGACCAAGATCGAGACCACGCTGGCCGACGGCCGCCGGATGACCCTGTCGCTGCCTCCGACCGGCGCGGGATGGGCCGCCGACGGGATCAAGGCGCTCCGTGTCGTCCCGCCCACGCACACCGGCCGCGGCCAGGACCCGCCCGCCCTCCCCGAGCGCCCGGCCCTCCCGCTCGAAGTCGCGCTTCTCGGGTTCGGCGCGTAGCGGGGACCGTAGCGGCAGAAGGCCCACGTGATGTCTCACGCATCGCTGTTCGTGGGCCTTTTTCGTTCCCGGTTTCGCATCCGGTTTCGCATGTGAAGTCGTTTCCGGAGTGGTTTTCGGAGTCGTTTCCGGAGTCTTTTTCGGCTCATCGGCCGGGAAGGTCGGGGAATCGTCGTACTCCGCGATGAGTTCGAGGAACAGATCGTGGACCGCGAGGGCGGGCTCGGACAGTGGTTGATTGTCCGAGGTGACCAGGGAGAGTTTCACCTGGATCGCGGGATTCACGATGCGGCGGACCGACAGGGGGCGTGCACGTCGAGGACGGCACGGGCGGCGGACCAGGGCAGGACGGTCGCGCCCAGATTCGCGTCCACGGCGTTGACGAGCGTCAGCGCGGACTCGACCTCGCCGACCACCTTCGGCCGGAGCGAGGCGTGCTGGAAGGCGGCCTCCACCACCTGGCGGATGGTGTGGATCCCGCTGGGCAGCAGCAGAGGCCGTCGCGTCCCTCGACGAGTCGCTGATCGTCCTCGCGCAGGACGGCGAACTCGCCGACGCCGCCCGCGCCCGTGGACTGCGCGTCGGCATCGTCGGCATCGTCGGTATCGCCGACCGCGCGTACGACGACGACGGGACCCTCGTCCCCCGCTCCGAACCCGGCGCGGTGATCCACGACCCGGACGAGATCGCCCGGCGCACCCGGCGCACCCTGCGCATGGTCACCGAGGGCCTCATCCGCAGCGTCGGCGGCAAGAATCTCCCGGTCACCTGCGACTCCGTCCTGCTGCACGGCGACACCCCCGGAGCGCTCGCGCTGGCCGGCCGGATCCGCGCCCAACTCCTCGCCGCCGACGTCGAGATCACCCGACTCGACGCCGTCCTGACCGCCAGGAGCGCCTGATATGGCGGACGACACAGTGCGGAGCGGCCCGCCGGGCGATCTCGCGTGCACGGTCACGGACTGCGGCGACTCCGCCCTCGTCGTCAAGGCGGTCGGCCCGGACCGCGAGGAGAACTGGCGGCTCGTGCACGCCCTGGCGGACGCCCTGGACGCCGTCCGGCTGCCCGGGGTGCACGACATGGTGCCCACCTACGACGCCCGGCTGGTGGAGTTCGACTCCGCCACCACCGACCACGAGACCGTCCGGAGCGTCCTGCGCCACGAGGCCGCCCGGATCGGGGCCGGCTCCGGACGGCGGTCGACACCTCCCCGGCGTTTCGTCGTTCCCGTCGTTCCCGTCGTTCCCGTCGTCCCCGTCGTCCCCGTCGTCCCCGTCGTCTACGGCGGCGAGTTCGGCCCCGACCTGCCCGAGGTCGCCGCCGGACTGGGCCTGACCGAGGCCGAGGTCGTCGCCGTCCACCCCGGCACCGATCTCACCGTCCGCTGTCTGGGCGCCCCCGCCGGAGCACCGATGATGGACGGGCCGCCCTTCCCGAAGCCGGTGCCCCGACTCGCCTCACCCCGGACCCGCGTCGACCCCGGCTCGGTCGCCGTCGCCGGACGCCAGGCGGTCATCTGCCCGATGCCGTCCCCCGGCGGCTGGCCCCTCCTCGGCCGCACCCCCCTGCGCGTCCTCGACCCGCACAGCGACCCCCTCACCGCCTGCCTGCCCGGTGACACCTTCCGGTTCGTCCCCATCACCCCGACGAGTGGGACACGTACGCGGGTACACCCCTGGCAGCCCGCGACGACACCTCCTGTACGACCCCGGCGGGCCGCCATGGCTGACACCCTCACCGTCCGCACCGCCGGTATCACCACCGTCCAGGACCTCGGCCGCGTCGGCCGCTCCCGCTACGGGCTCCCCGCCAACGGGGCCGCCGACCAGCACTCGGCAGGGCCGCACATCTCGATGACGGTCCTCGAACCGCTGCCGGCCGCCAAGGGGTTGGTCGTCGACGACGAGTGACGGCGACGGTCACCGGTGGGCGTTCGCCCCTCGGTGACCGCCGTGCGGGGGAGGCCCTAGCCGCCGCTGTTGTAGACCGATATCGCGGTCAGTGTCGGTGTGTACGTCTCCGTCGCGATCTTCCCGGTGAGCGCCACCCGGAGCCGTGATGTGGTGATGTCACCGAAGCCGGTCACGGTCAGGTCGTGGCCGATGCCGGTGTCACGGGTGGCGAAGGTGACCCAGCGGCCGGCCGCCGCGTCCCAGCGTTGCAGGTCGAACGTCCGCACCCGGGGGTTGGTGCCCGAGTCGGTGTACTCGTCCAGAGAGACCTGGTCGAAGGTGGTGTTCGCACCGAAGTCGATGTCGAGGGTGATCGGGTAGGCCGCGTCGTCGGCGGCGGCCCAGCGGGTCGTGAGGCTGCCGTCGGTCAGTTTGTCGGCGGTGAGGGTGCCGTTCGCCCCGGGGTGGGTCGAGCTGGCGGTGGCGGGTCTGCCGAGGGCGAGGTCGACCCGGTTGTCCACCTCCTCCTCGATGGGATCGTCGTCCACCGGGTTCGGGACCTTCGGGCCGATCAGGGTCTCGACCGTGCCGATGTCCGGGGCGTCGCCGTGGTAGATGTGCCGGCCCAGGAAGTCCTGGGTGCCCAGGCGCGGGTTGTAGCGGCCGGCGTCGATGAGCGGTGAGTCGTCGCGCGGGGCGAAGTGCGCGGCGGCCTCCCGGATCCGGTTCACGCCCACGCCGGTCACATAGTCGGCCGGGTCACCGACGAACCGTGGATCGGCCCGCAGCCCGTCCGGGTCGGCCGGTTCCTGCGGGGAATGGGTGCCGCCCGCCTCGTAGTAGTCGTTGTGGGCGAACACGGCCTGCCGCAGTGCGCCCGTCCGGCGGTACCACGTCGTCGGTTTCGTCTTCGAGGTGTTGTAGAAGACGTTGTTGAGGAAGTAGACACGGCTCAGGAACGTCTCGTCGTGGACATAGTCGAGATCCGCGCCGTCGTAGACGAAGGTGTTGTTGGTGAAGTACGTCGGCGAGTAGTTCGTCGACAGCATGTTCTTCACCAGGACGCCGTTGTCGTTGACGCTCAGGTTGTAGCGGGCGATCGAGTTCGAGCTGTTGCCCATATAGGCCATCCAGCCCGCCTCGTTGTCGTGCGAGTAGTTGAACTGGTACGTGACATTGAAGTTCGTGTATTCGAGGTCCCAGGGAGTGCCGTCGTACTCGTTGTCCGGGCCGCCGTACACCTCGTTGAACTGCATCACAGAGTCGGCGCCCGCCCACAGATAGAGCGCGCAGGACACCGCGTCGTAGCGCTCCAAGAAGCCGTTCACCTCGTTGTACTCGACCGTCATGTTCTTGGTGTTGGCGAGCTGGATCGCGCCCTGGCCGACGCTCTCCGCGTAGTTGTGGCCGATGTAGACGTCACGGCTGTACAGATCGCGGGTGCGTACCCACAACTGCTCCCAGCCCTCGTGCCACTTTCCGCTCTCGTCGTACTGGCCGGCGTCCGCGCCGTCGGCCGCGAACCAGTTGAAAGCGAACTGGACGGCGTGCAGTTCGACGTTCTCGAAGGTGTTGTTCTCGATCCGGACGTCCTTGAAGTAATAGCCGCCCGTGCCGTAGTCCTTGTAGCTGCGGCTGCCGAACACCTGGAAATTCACGGCGCCGTAGTGGATGCGCTGCCAAGTGCTGGGGCCGTCCAGGTTGTGGACGTGGACGTTCGAGATCCGGAAGTGGTCCATGACGCTGTCCGCGCCGCTCGCCAGGAGATCGGCGTTGATCGAGACCATGATTCCGTCGCGGACGTACGTCCCCGTGGTGATGTCGGTCGCGAAATCGTCGTCATTGGACAGTTCGACGTTGTTGATGTCCCAGTACTGCTGATTGCGCAGCACGATGGCGCCCGTCAGGCCGACGGTCGCGGGATTCTTCGTGCCGTCCGCCCGGAACGGGTTCGGCACCTTGCCGTTGGCCGCGATGTACGGACGTCTCGCGTTCGGGTCGCCGTACGCGGAGATGGTGATCGGCCGGCCCGTGCTGCCCGAGCCCTTCGGCCACAACTGCTCGTCCTGCCACTGCGCACCGGCCTTGAGCAGGACACGGTCGCCGGGTGCGAACGTCGTCGCGTTCGCCTTGGCCAGGGTGCGCCAGGCCGTGCCCGGGGACGTCCCGGCCGCGCTGTCGCGACCGAGCGCCGAGTCGATGAAGTAGTCCTTGCCGCCCGTGGTGTTCGGCGTGTTGCCCGGCCAGGCGGGCTTGATCCGCACGGGCGCCCGGTGCGGGGCCGTACCGGCGTGCGCGGCGGGCACCAGCGCTCCGACGAGCAGGGCGGCGAGCAGGGCGACGAAGCCCACGTACAGCGTCCGGGCAGGGCGGGGTGGTCCGGTGTCGACGGGTCTCATTGCTGCACATCCTCTGCGTTGATGGCACCCAGCGCCGCGCTGTCGACATCGATGTCACCGTCGTCGATCCGACGCTGGAGGTACTGGTCGAACTTCTCCTCGACGAGCGACTGCCGGATCCGCTGGGAGTACGCGGCGAACGCCTTGTCCTCGTCGACGCGTTTGCCGTCGAGTTCGTAGTAGGTGATCTGACCGGTGCCCGGGACAGGGGCGGACACCTCACCCGTCCTCAGCCCGCCGAGCACCGTCGTCAGGTCCTGGTCGTGCGCGTTCAGGCTGGTGGCGCCACCGCCGTCGTACGTGGCCGTCGTGAGCCTGGCCCCGGGCTCCCCGGGGACGACGTCCGCGAGGCGCTCGGCGGCGGACACCCGTCGCTGGAGGCGGGTGGCCCGCTCCGAGGGCGCGTCGGCGGGCATCGGTACGACCAGCCGGGTGTACGTGTACGTGGTCGCGTTGGCGCTCCACGCGTCCCGGTCGGAGTCGAAGGCGTGCCGGACCTCGACGTCGGTGACCTTCAGCGGGCCCCCGGCCTCGGCGCCCAGCCGCTTCTTCAGGCCGGTGGTGAGTTCGGTGAGCCGGTGGCTGTAGTACTCGTCGGGGGAGAACTCCGTGACGCCGTACACGGTCCGGCCGGCGGCGACGGCCTCGGCCCGGGACTCGTTCTCCTTCGCCAGCTCGGTGAGGAAGTCCGCGTGGTCCACGGAGTCCACGAGGCCCTGCTCCTCGGCGACGACGAGGACGGTCTTGTCCCGCTCGATCTCGTCCAGCGCCCGGGATTCGAGACGCTGGAGCGCGGTCCTGCCACCGGCCTTCGCGTTCCAGTCGAGCGTGCCGCCGAGGCCGTACGCGTTGCGCAGCTCGTTCTGCACGGTCGGCGCCAACCGCCGCATGTGGAAGAGGAGTTCGTCGCGGGTGACGGGGTGTCCGTCGAGGGTGGCGATCCGGGTGCCGCCGCCGCTGCCGCGGTGGCCGAGCAGGGTCACCCCGGTGACGATCAGGGCGGTGAGGGCGACGCACGCGCCGAAGATCAGGAAGGCGGTTCTCCGGGGTGCTCCCGTCGTTCCGCGAGGTGTCCCGGTCCGCTTCACGAGGCCGCCTCGATCGCGTCCGTCCGGGCGAGGAGCGGGGTGTCCCGGGACCGGGTCACCTCGATCCGTACGGTGTCGGCCTCGGTCGGCGGGAACGTCAGGATGCGCTGGTGGCCCACCGAGTCCGCCTCGGCGAGCGTCGTCCACCGACCGTCCCGGTGGCCCCGGACGACGACATGCTCGATGCGCTGCCCTCGCGTGATGTCCTCGCCCAGGACGACCGCCTCGATCCGATACGGCCGGGTGAAGGTGAGGGTCACGGTGGGCAGGGCGGCCGGGTCGACCTCGGGGCCCGACGAGACCGTTGCCGTGGCCTCGATCCGGCGCGCCCTGAAGTCCCGGATGCGCCGCCCGAGTTGGCCGAGCACCGCCACGTCGGCGTCCTGCACGAGTCCGTCGGCGGCCGGTGGGACGTTGAGCAGGAAGCAGGAGTTGCCGCCGACGGAACGCAGATAGATGGTGAACAGCTCGTCCACGGAACGGACTTGGGTGTCCTCCGCCGGATGGTGGAACCAGCCGGGCCGGATCGAGGTGTTGACCTCGGCCGGATACCAGACGAGATCGTCCTCGTGCCCCACGAGAGCGGCGCGGCTGCCGAGGTCCCGGTCGTCGCTGCGGACCAGACGGGCGAAGGCGCCGTCGTCGGCCTGCTGCGAACGGTCGGCGGTGCGCTCGGCGTCCTGGAGGGCACGCGGTACGACACTCCACTCGTCGGGGCGGGTCTCCCCGGCCTCGTTGCCGCACCAGCGGACATCCGGCCCGCACACACTGATCACCGCGTCCGGCTGCGACTCGCGGACCACCGCGTAGTACCGCTCCCAGTCGTAGTACTGCCGCTTGCCGTTCGGGCCCTCGCCGTTGGCGCCGTCGAGCCACACGGAGAACACCGGCCCGTACCGGGTGAGCAGTTCGGTGAGCTGGGCGACGTAGAAGTCGTCGTACGCGGTCCCCGAACCGTACGACGCCTCCGTGCGGTCCCAGGGGGAGAGGTACACGCCGAACCGCAGACCGTGCCGGCGTGCCGCGTCGGCGACCTCCGCGACCACATCGCCCCGGCCGTCCCGCCAGGGCGAGGAGGCGACCGAATAGGACGTGACGTCGCTCGGCCAGAGGCAGAAGCCGTCGTGGTGCTTGCAGGTGAGGATGACCCCGGTCATCCCCGCGCTCTTGAGGGCCCGCACCCACTGGTCGGCGTCGAGCCCGGCCGGGTCGAACAGCGCCGGGTCGTCGTGGCCCTCGCCCCACTCCCGGCCCGTCATCGTGTTCATGCCGAAGTGGACGAACCCGTAGAACTCCATGGCCTGCCAGGTGAGTTGGCGTCCGCTCGGCCGGACCTCCGCCAGGGCCCGTCCGGTGCCGGCGGCCGTGGTCATCGAAACCGCCGGTTGTACGAGGCGAGCAGGGCCAGCAGCCCGGCCAGCGCGGCGAGCATGACCAGCAGGCTGTCCCAGCCGGCCGTGGTGCGCGCGGTGACGACGAGCGTGACACAGGCCGCCGCGAGGAGCGTACGGGTGGCGACCAGAAGCGCCGTACGCGTCGATGCCTTCATGTTCGGTTTCCTTCCGCTGGTGCGGGCGGGGCCTTCGGCGCCCCCGGGGGAGCGGTCAGCCCTTCACGCCGCCGGACGCCATGCCCTCGATGAGCCGGCGCTGGATGACGGCGTAGAGGAGGAGCACGGGGACGATGACGATGACCATGCCGGCGTAGAGGCGCCCGTAGTCGGCCGCCGCCTTCTGCGCGGTGAACAGGTTCAACAGGCCGACCTGCAAGGTCTTGCCATCGCCGGGGAGGAGGGTGAGGGCGATGATGAAGTCGTTCCAGTAGGCGAGGAAGTTGAAGAGGATCACGGTGGTGACCGCCGGACGCGCCATCGGGAGCATCACGCTGGTCATGATCCGGAAACGGGACGCCCCGTCGAGCGCGGCGGCCTCCTCGTACTCGACCGGGATCGACCGGAAGTACGCGGTGAGCAGATAGATCGTGAACGGGATCGACGTGGCCGCGTAGACGAGGGCCAGGACGGTGGGGTTGTCGATGAAGAAGCCCCCTGGGAAGACGTCGACGAGGGCGCGGTCCCAGTCGACGAGCATCAGGAAGATCGGTACGACGATGTAGTTGACGTTGACGAACAGGCCCGCCAGGAGCGCGAGTTCGACGAGACGGCGGCCCCGGAACTCGTAGCGGGCGATGACGTACGCGGCCGGTACCGAGACCGCGAGGACGAACACCAGGCCAAGTGCCGTGACGAACACCGAGGTCAGGAAGTACTGGCCCATGTGCGCGGTGACGAACGCGTCGACGTAGTTCTGGAAGTGGAGGCTCTGCGGCAGCGTCCAGGGGCTGCCGAAGAACTCGCCCTTCCGCTTGAGCGAGGCCAGCAGCACCCAGCCGACCGGCACGGCGATCGCGAGCGCGAGGGCGATGACGAGGAGGTGGGTGAGCGGGCGGCCGAGGCGGGGGCGGGACGACGTGGGTGTGGTCATGGTCGTGGTGTTCCGTCCTCAGTACCGGAGGGGCTCGCGCCGCGTCGCCCGGCTCACCAGCAGCGACACGAGGAACGAGAACGCGAAGATGACGACACCGATTGCCATGCCGTAGCCGTACGACGAGTTCGTGTACGCCTGCTTGTACATGTAGCTCAGCAGGACCTCGGAGGAGCCGTCCGGGCCGCCGCCGGTCATCGCGCGGACGAGGACGAAGCTGAGGTTGACGGCGCTCATGATGAAGAAGGTCAGCGTGGTGCGGAGGTTCTCCCAGATCAACGGCAGGGTGAGCGCGAAGAACTGCCGGGTGGGGGAGGCGCCGTCGAGCGCGCTCGCCTCGTACAGCTCCTCCGGGACGCTCGCCATGCTCGACATGTAGAGGACCATGTAGTAGCCGAGCGACTGCCAGACCATCGCGACGGCCACGGAATACAGCACGATCTTCTGGTTCCCGAGCCAGACCTGTTGCAGCCCGTCCAACGACAGCAGCCGGAGGGCGCCGTTGAGGAGGCCGTTCTCCTGGTCGTAGACGGCGGAGAAGATCGCCGCGATCACCACCACCGAGAGCACGTTCGGGACGTAGAGCACGAACCGGTAGAGGTTGCGTCCGCGCAGCCGCTGCCGGGTCATGAGCGCGGCGAGGAACAGGCCCATGACCGTCGTCACGACCGTCACCACGACCAGCAGCGCCACCGTGTTCTGGAACGCGCGCACGAACTGCCGGTCGTCCAGGAGGGCGCGGAAGTTGTCCAGCCCCACGAACCGCATGTCCGGGGAGAAACCGCTCCAGGTGTAGAACGACATCCGGAACACGTTCAGCGTCGGCACGATCATGAACACCGCGAACAGGACCAGCGCGGGCAGCAGACAGAGCAGCACGAAGCGGGTGTCGGCGCGGCGGCGGACGGGGGAGCGCCCGCCGCCGCGCCGGGAACGCCCGGCGGGCGGCGCCGGTTCGGCCTTCGACACGCCGTTCCTCTGCGCGGGGGGTGGGGTGGCGGAGGTCGTCACCGTGCCTGTCCTCACCTCAACCGCCCGCCTGCCGCAGCTTCTCGCTCGCCTCGTTCAGCGCGGACTGCCACTCGTCCTCGGTGGTGTCGCCGCTGATGACGCTGTTGGCGGTATCGAAGAGGGTGGCCTTGATGTCGACGCCCTCCACGGGCGCGGTGCTCGCGAAGCCGCCGACCAGCGCGGCGACCGACGGGTCCTCGTACACCTTGTAGAACTCGGCGTTCTCGGCCGACAGACTGCTCGCGATGCCCTCGACCGGCTGGATCGCGTCCGACTTGGCGAAGATCTTCGCGGCCTCGTCGGAGTACAGATAGGCGATGAACTCCTTGGCCGCGTCCTTCTGTTGGGCAGCGCTGGGCACCCACACCGACTCGACCGACGTGGTGATGTACCGCTTGCCGCCCGCCGTGACCGCCGGCAGCGGGGTGAGCCCCCACGCGAAGCCGTCGGAGCGCGGGGCGTCCGCCATCTCGCCGACGATCCAGGTGCCGTTCGGCATGAACAGCGCCTTGTCGTCGAGCACCAGCTGCTGGTTCTTGGTGAAGTCCTGCTCGTTGGCGTAGCCGACGGTGGCCGGCGCGGCGTAACCGAGCAGCTTCGTCGTGATGTCGAGCGCCTTCCGGGCGTTCGCCGACTTCCAGACGTCCTTCTTGTACGTCATCACATCGGTGTAGAACGACTCCCCGCCGACATCGGCGAGGAGCGCGAAGAAGTACGAGTCGAGATACCCGGCGGTCGGATAGGTGAACAGGGGTATGCCCTGCTTCTTCGCTGTGTCGCCGAGCGCGAACATCTCGTCCCAGGTGGCCGGGACCTTCCAGCCCTTCTCCTTGAACAGGCCCTGGTTGTAGAAGAGTCCGGTCGGCGCGTAGTACATCGGCATCAGATACGTCTTGTCCGTGCCGTACGGGTCGGTGTTGAGGTTGCCGACGATGCCCTCGGTGAGCTTGTCCCCGACGGTCGTGTCCTCACCCGGGACCTTCTCCTTCAGCACCGGGGTGAGGTCCTCCAGGGCCTTGTCCTTGACGAGCGTCTCGGTGAGGGCGGCCTTGCGGCCCTGGCCGAGCACCACGACGTCCGGGTAGCGGCCCGCCTTCATGTTCGGGGTGATCTCGTCCTCGATGCTCTTCGAGATCTGCAACTGGACATCGATGTCGGGATGCGAGGCCTCGTACGCCTTGATGACCTGCGTGTACATGTCCCGGCCGTAACCGCCTTCGAGGGCGGCGACCTTGAGAACCGTCTTGCCGGAGTCCGAGCCGCTCCCGCCGGCCGAGCAGCCGGCGAGCAGTCCGAGCACTGTGACCGCGGCGCCCGTGAGGACGAGCGATCTCCTCATGCGGTGTCCTTCCCGTGGACGACTGCCCACCTGGCTGCGCGAGATCTGGATCACAAGGTGATCCGGTGTTGTTACGGTGGCACCGATAACATGGCAGCGCAAGGGGCTCACGAGAGGGAGTTGCCGAACGGTCGGGCCGGAGCGCGGTGCCGGGTCAGTCGGCGCGCGGGGGCGCGGTGGAGGCACGCACCGTCAGCGAGGCGGTGACCACGGAGGCGTCCACATCGGCCTCGTCGCCGTGCAGCAGCAGGTCGACGGCCGCCGCGCCGTAGCGGTAGAAGTCCTGCCGGACAGTGGTCAGCGGGGGCGAGCTGTAGGCCGCGAGCGCGATGTCGTCGACGCTCACGATCGACACGTCGCCGGGCACCGAGCGGCCCCGCTCGCGCAGGGCCCGGATCACCCCGAAGGCCATCTCGTCGCTGGCCACGAACACCGCCGTGACCTCCGGGATCATCGCGACGATCTGCCCCTGCCGGTACCCCGAGTCCGGCGACCAGTCGCCCTCCAGGATCGGCGGCGCCTCGATCCCGGCCGCCGTCAGGCACTCCTGCCAGCCCTGCCGCCGCCGGCGCGCCTCGATCCACTCGTCCGGCCCCGAGATGTGCCAGACCTGCCGGTGCCCGAGGTCCAGCAGATGCCGGGTGGCGACCCGGCCCGCCTCCTGCTGGTCTATGCCGAGCACCCGGGCACCCGCCGTCCGCGAGCCGTCGAGGGTGACGGTCGGGATGTCACGGGTGATGTCCTCCATCTTCCGCGTCACGGAGATGAGCGGCACGGCGATCACGAAGCCGTCCACGCCCTGGTCGGCCAGCTTGGACAGGGACTGCTCCATCAGCCCCGTGTCCAGCGCGGCGATGGTCGCGATGCTCACCGCGTACCCGGCCGAGCCCGCCGCCGACTCCACACCGGCCGTCACCGCCGAGCGCGAGTAGTACCCGCCGGACGCCAGCAGCACCAGGCCGATGGTGTGGCTGCGGCCCGAGGACAACGCCCTGGCGGCGCTGTTGAAGCGGTAGCCGACCTGCTCCACGGCGGCGAGCACACGCCGCCTGGTCTCCGGGTTGACGTTCGGCGAGCCGCGGAGCGCGCGCGAGACGGTCTGCGCCGACACCCCGGCGGCCCGCGCCACATCGGCCATGCTCGGCTGCCTGAGCCTCGCGGTCTCCTCGGTCATGGTGCTCCCCTCCCGTGGACGGCCACGGAGTCGTTCACCGGATTCTATCGACCTTGTTACGTATGGCACCGATAACATAGGCTCACATCGTGACTGAGCCGACCACGACCCACCTCTGCCCGGCCCACACCACGACCGACACGGCGCGTACGGAGAGAGTGAGTCCGGAGCGAGTGAGTCCGGAGAGGGCGAGTTCCGGGAGGGCGTGCGCGGACAGCGAGGCGGTCTCCGGCGCCGCCGGCGCGCTCACCTGGGGCGGGGGCCGGCTGTACCGGCACGGCGTCCCGCATCGCGTCCTCTCCGGGGCGCTGCACTACTTCCGGGTCCACCCCGACCTGTGGCGGGACCGGATCCGCCGCCTCGCCGACCTCGGCCTCAACACCGTCGACACCTATGTGCCGTGGAACTTCCACCAGCCCCGCGAGGACGCGCCGCCCCGCTTCGACGGCTGGCGCGACCTCGAACGCTTCATCCGCACGGTCGGGGAGGAGGGCCTCGACGTCATCGTGCGGCCCGGCCCCTACATCTGCGCGGAGTGGTCCAACGGCGGTCTGCCCAGCTGGCTCACCGCCCGCGACCTCGCGATCCGCAGCTCCGACCCGGCGTTCACCACCCCCGTCGCCCGCTGGTTCGACGACCTGATCCCGCGCGTCGCCGCCCTCCAGACCCGCGAGGGCGGCCCGGTCGTGGCGGTCCAGATCGAGAACGAGTTCGGCAGCTACGGCGACGACCACGCCTATCTGCGCTGGAACCGCCGCGCCCTGGCCGAACGGGGCATCAGGGAACTGCTGTTCACCGCCGACGGCCCCACCGACCTGATGCTCGACGGCGGCACCCTCCCCGGCACCCTCACGGCCGTCACCCTCGGCTCCAAGCCCGAGGCGGCCCGTGAACTCCTCGCCTCCCGGCGCCCGGACGAACCCTTCCTCGTCGCCGAGTTCTGGAACGGCTGGTTCGACCACTGGGGCAAACGGCACCACGTCCGTGGTGTGGACAGCGCGGTCCACACCCTCCGCGCCATCGTCGCCGACGGCGGCGGCGTCAGCCTCTACATGGCCCACGGCGGCACCAACTTCGGCCTCTGGGCGGGCGCCAACGACCACGAGGGCCGACTCGCCCCCGTCGTGACCAGCTACGACTCCGACGCGCCGATCGCCGAGGACGGCAGCCTCACGGCCAAGTTCCACGCCGTACGCGAGGCACTCGGCGCCCACGGCCCGCTCCGTTCCCCCGCACGCCTGCCGACCCTGCCCCCGGCCCGCCTCCCGCTCGTCCACCGGGCCGACCTGCTCCCCGGCCTGCGCGCCGTCCCGGCCCAGGCCACGACCGCGCCCCGCCCCGCCTCGTTCGAACAACTCGGTCTCGACGCGGGCATGGTCCTGCACACCGCGCACCCCCGCATCCCGGCGGGCGCCCACCGGCTCGTCCTCACCGACGTGAGGGACCGGGCACTGGTCTTCGTCGACGGCACGTTCGCCGGTGCCGCCGCCCCCGACTCACCGGAACTCCACATCGACGGCACCGGTGCCGTCGTACGCCTGGAGATCCTCGTCGAGAACCTCGGGCGCGTGAACTACGGTCCCGGCATCGGCGCCCACAAGGGCCTGCTCGGCCCGGTCCTCGTCGACCGGCGCATCGTGCAGGGGTGGGAGAGCAGGCCGGTGGCGTTGCAGGAGTGGGGGGACGCGGAGCTGGGGGCGGCGGTCGGAACCGCGCCCACGGTCGGCGGTCGTCCCGTCCGCGCGAACGCGGGGTTCGCGGTCGCCGAGTTGCGGGTCGACACACCCGCGGACACCTTCCTCGCGCTGCCGGGCTCCGGCCGGGGCCTCGTCTGGGTGAACGGATTTCTCCTCGGCCGGTACTGGGAGATCGGGCCCCAGGTCACGCTGTACTGCCCGGCGCCCCTGCTCCGCTCCGGCGGGAACACCGTGACGGTCCTCGAACTGGAACGCCTCGGCACGGAACTGGAGCTGCGGGCCCGTCCCGAACTGGGGCCGCCGGAGGAGTACGTTGAGGAGTTCGACTGAGCGAAGCGGCGCACTCGGCCCGGCTCCTGGGTGAGGCGGCGGAGACGCGGAGAGGGGTATCGGCATGCCTGAGGGATGGCGGTGGGACCGCACGCTCTTCCAGGGCAGCGCGGTCCACTACGGGCGGGGCCGTCTCCCGTACGCCTCCGGCTTCCCCGAAGTGCTCGCCGGGGCCCTGGAGTTGGACGGCAGGGGCAGACTCCTCGACGTCGGCTGCGGTCCGGGGACCGTACTGCTGCCGATGGCGCGGTACTTCACGGAGGCGGTCGGCGTCGATCCGGACGCGGACATGCTGGCCGAGGCCGAACGGCAGGCCGGACAGCGAGGGGTGACCAGCGCGCGCTGGGTGGCCGCCCGTGCCGAGGATCTGCCCGTGGGGCTGGGGGAGTTCCGGGTCGTGGTGTTCGCCCAGTCCTTCCACTGGACGGACCGGGACCGGGTCGCGGCCACCGTGCTGGAGATGCTGGAGCCGGGCGGCGCGCTCCTCCACATCAGCGACCTGAAGGACCCGCCGCCCGAGCCGGTGCCGCCGTCGTCGACCGCGCCGCCGTACGACCGGATCGGTGACCTGGTACGCCGCTACCTGGGCCCGGTGCGGCGCGCCGGGCAGGGAGTGCTGGTCGACGGAACGCCGGGTGGCGAGGCCGCCATCATCGAGCGCGCCGGGTTCCAGGGCTTCGTACGGCTGGTGGTGCCGGCCGGGGAGGTCGTCACCCGCACCTCGGACGACATCGTCGCGTGGGTGTTCTCCCGCTCCGATTCCGCGCCGCACCTGTTCGGCGACGCACTGGCGGACTTCGAGCGGGACCTGCGGGCGATGCTCGCGGAGACGGCGCCCGACTGCCGGTTCGCGGAGCGTCCACCGGCGACCGAGATGCGGATCTGGCGGAAGCCGCCGGGGTGAGCGGTGCCGCCGTCGGCGGCTCGTCGGTGTTGTCGGTGGCCGCTGTTGGTCTCCGGCCGGGGAGTGAGTGATCCACGAGTACCGGTGTGGGGGTGGGGGCGGATGAGCAGACTCGCGTGTCCGCTGTGCGGGCAGCAGGTGGCGGCGAATCGGCAGGGGCTGGCCCGGCATCAGCGGGCGGACGGTGAGCCGTGCCTGCCGGACGACGACTCCGCGCCCGCGATCGGTACGCCCGCCGTCGGCTGTGGCGCGGTGGCCCTGAGCGTGGTCGCGGCGGTCGTGTTCGGCTCGTGGCCGCTGCTGTGGGTGTGTCTGCTCGTCTCGGCGGGAGTGATCGTCTGGCGGGCGAACCTCAGCCCCGCCGCCCGGATCGCCGCCGCGGACCGCCGGGCCGTCCAGGCGGTCGCGCAGGGTGCGACGACCGCGGACACCGGCCCACCCGTCCGGGACGTCGAGGCGGAGGCGAAGCGGCTGCTGGAGGAGTTGCCTCCGCTGGGCGCGACGGTCGAGGACGCGGTCGCCGCCGGTATGGCACGGCTGCGGCCCTTCGACCCACAGCCGCTCAAGGTGCGGTTCACCAAACTGGCGCGGGCGCATGTCGCCGCCGACGAGCGGATACTCGGCCTCGCCGTGGGCCCGGATCAGGGTCCCTCCGGGGGCGGCCGAGTACTGGCGGTCGTCACCGACCGGGCGTTGGTGGTGAAGGACAGGGACGTCGTCTACCGCGACGACACCCCGGAGACACAGCCCGGCGCCTACGGCTACCTCGCCTCCGGCGCCCGTACGTTCTCCTTCTCCACCAACCACGGTCTGGAGACGGCCGTCGCAGCCCGCGCACTCGCCGCCGCCTCGCCGCGTCGCACGGCGGTGGCACCCTCCGGTCGGCCGCCCGAGCGGCTGATCCGCGAGGCCCGCGACGCCGAACTGAGCGCCGCCGAGTGGATGCGCCACCTCGGTTTCGCCGACGCGGTCGCCACGCCCGTCGGCGCGGACGGCGGCGTCGACGTGGTCAGCGCCCGTGCCGTCGCCCAGGTCGAACTGGAGGGCAAGCCCACCGGCCGCCCCACCGTCCAGCAACTCCACGGCGTCGCCGCCCAGGAGAAGAAGACCGGCGTCTTCTTCTCCGTCGCCGGCTACACCCCCCAGGCCCGCACCTGGGCCCAGACCAGCGGCACCCTCCTCTTCCGCTTCGACCGCCAGGGCGCGGTGGAGGCGGTCAACGCGGTCGCACATGAGCTGCTGGCCGAGGCGGATGCGAGGGCTGATACGGGGGCGGAAGCGGGGGCCGATACGGGGGCTGATGCGGGTGCGGATGCGGATGCCCGGGGGACTGCCGGTGGCAGGTAGGCTCAACCGGCCCGGGGTGTCGGCAAGCTCAGGGCGCTTCCGGCGACCGCGCCCACCTAGCTCCTGCTCGGAGCGGGGTCCGTCTCATGACGGGCGGTCGCCGGTCATGAGACGGACCCGGAAAGAACCGACAAGATCATGCGCGTCCTTGTGCTCCGAGACCCGGCGGAGGCGATTCCATGACCGGTCGCGACGGAGGCGATTCGATGACCGGCGGCGAAGAGCCCGTCCTCCTGCACACCGCAGGCCGGGCCGCTCACATCACTCTCAACCGCCCGAGGGCGCTCAACGCCCTCAACCACACCATGGTCCGCCGTATCGACGAGGCGTTGACCGCCTGGGAGCACGACCCGGCCGTCGAGACCGTCGTCATCGCCGGCGCGGGGGAGCGGGGCCTGTGCGCGGGCGGCGACATCCGCGTAGTGCACGACGACGCCCGTGACGGTGACGGCACCGCGTCCGCCGCGTTCTGGCGGGACGAGTACCGCCTCAACGCCCGTATCGCCCGCTATCCGAAGCCGTACGTCGCCGTCATGGACGGGATCGTGATGGGCGGTGGGGTCGGCATCTCCGCGCACGGTGATGTCCGGGTGGTCACCGAGCGGTCGAGGGTCGCCATGCCCGAGACCGGCATCGGTTTCGTCCCCGATGTCGGCGGGACGTATCTACTGGCTCTGGCCCCGGGCGAGTTGGGCACCTTCCTGGCGCTGACCGGCGCACCGGTGGGCGCCGGGGACGCCGTGCTGTGCGGCCTCGCCGACCACTACGTACCGTCCGCGTCGCTGGGCCAACTGCTCGACGAACTGGCCGAGTTGCCCGCCCGGGAAGCCGTGGCCCGGCGGTCGGAGCCGACCCCTCCGGGCGAACTGGCCGCGCGGCGGGAGTGGATCGACCCGTGCTTCGCCGCCGACACGGTCGAGGGGATCGTCCGGCGTCTGCTCGCCCACGGCGACCCGGCGGCCAAGGAGACCGCCGAGACCCTGCTCACCAAGTCCCCCACGGCCCTCAAGGTCACCCTGGCCTCCGTACGCCGAGCCCGGCGACTGGGCTCCCTGGAGCGGGTGTTGGACCAGGAGTACCGCGTGTCCTGTGCGGCCCTGGCCATTCCCGACCTGGTCGAGGGCATCCGCGCCCAGGTCATCGACAAGGACCGCGACCCGCACTGGTCCCCGGCCACCCTCGCCGACGTCACCGACACCGATGTGGAGCGGTTCTTCGCACCGCTCGGCGAGCGCGAACTCGGCCTGGCGCGCAGCCGCAGCCGTAGCCGCAGCCGCAGCCGCAGCCGGGACCTCGACCTCGACCTCGATCACGGTCTCGGTCACGACCTCGCCGAACCCGACATCACCTAGGCTTCCCCCATGATCGACACGCCCCACGCCCTGCGCGTCCGACCCGGCGGCCCGGCCGACGCACCCGCCATCCTTCGTATGCTCGACGGGGCGGTGGCCTGGATGAACGAGCGTGGCAACACCGAGCAGTGGGGCACGATCCCGTACTCGCGGAGGCCCGACGGGACGGCACGGATCGAGCGGTACACGACCGAGAACACCCCGTACATCGCGGAGTTGGACTGACGACCCGTCGGAGCGCTCGTCCTCGACACCGGCCCCAGCCCCCAGGTGCCGATCGCCCCGGCCGGCGAAGCCGAGCGCTACGTCCGCCTCCTGGTCACCGACCGCCACCACGCCGGCCTCGGCATCGGCGTGTCCCTGCTGACCCACGCCGTCGAGGAAACCCGCCGAGCGGGCGTATCACTCCTCCGCGTCGACTGCTGGGCGGGCGAGGAAGGCCGCCTCGTCGCCTTCTACGAGCGCAACGGCTTCACCCGCACGACCCCGTTCCTCTCCGGCACCTGGCCGGGCCAGGTGCTGTCCCGCAGGGTCGACTGAGACGACGGCTCGGGGGACGGCCGGGAGGAACGGTCCGTCGACGCGGACGTGGGTCAGTGGGCGATTCCGTCGATGAGGTCCCGGGCGCCCTGGCGGAGGAGGGCCACGGCCACCGAGGTGCCGAGGGTCGCCGGGTCGAGGCGGCCGGCCCATTCGTGGGCGTTGAGGGTGGTCTTGCCGTCGGGGGTGAAGACGGAGGCGCGGAGGGAGAGTTCGCCGCCGCGGTCCGTGTGGGCGAAACCGGCGATGGGGCTGTTGCAGTGGCCCTGGAGGACGTGCAGGAACATCCGTTCGGCGAGGGTCTCGCGGTGGGTGTTCGGATCGCCGAGGCCGCTGACGATGTCGATGGTGTCGGTGTCGCCCTCCCGGCACTGCAGCGCCAGCACGCCCGCGCCGATCGGCGGCATCATCGTCTCGACGGAGAGGATCTCGCTGATCACATCCGCCCGGCCGATCCGCTCCAGCCCGGACACGGCCAGCAGCAGCGCGTCCGCCTCACCGGCGGCCAGCTTCTCCAGCCGGCGGTTGGCGTTGCCGCGGAACGG
Source organism: Streptomyces phaeolivaceus (assembly GCF_009184865.1). Lineage (NCBI taxonomy): Bacteria > Bacillati > Actinomycetota > Actinomycetes > Kitasatosporales > Streptomycetaceae > Streptomyces > Streptomyces phaeolivaceus. The sequence goes on from NZ_CP045096.1 coordinate 9,687,135, forward strand.
CACGCACTCCAAGTGCGGGTGGGAGGCGGCGAGTTGCGCGGTGCGCCGGACGGACGAGGTGCCGATACGGGTCCCTGCGGGCAGCTCGTCCAGCGTGCGTCCGGCGGGGTCCACGAGCGCGTCCCGGATGTCGTCCCGTGCCAGGAACGCGGCGAACATCGTGCCGGCCGGCAGCGGCCGGTCGGCGGGGATGTCCTTCACGCAGTGCACGGCCAGGTCCGCCTCGCTCGCGACGAGGGCGGCGTCGACCTCCTTGGTGAACGCCCCCTTGCCCTCGACCTGGGAGAGGTCGCCCATCCACTTGTCCCCGGTCGTCTTCACGGGGACCACTTCGGTGCGCAGCGCCGGGTGCAGCACGGCGAGTTCGGCGCGTACGCGCTCCACCTGGGCCAGGGCCATGGGCGAGTCTCGGGAAACGATACGAATCAGGTCCTGCGACATGAAGTCACGATAGCCCCTCGGACCGGGCCCCGATGACCAACCCGACTCCTCGCACGTTCGCTCACACATCCGCCCGCTGGTACTGGCCGAGGAAGTCGAACTTCCGGTCGACCACGCGGAACAGGAACAACGCGTCATGGTTGTATCCGTAGTCCGCCGAGAACGCGACGGTCCGGCTGATGCCCTTGTAGGTCACCTCACGCATCCGCCGCACGACCGCCCCGCGTTCCGTCAGGGGCGAGCCCCCGCTCCCGCACACCTCGGCCAGGAACAGCACCGCGTCGTACGCCTCCGCCGCGTACGGGCCGGGGCGCTCCCCGTACCGTGCCTCGTACGCGGCGGCGAAGGAGCGGGCCGCCGGGGTGGCCGTCGCGTCGATGAACGTGGTGGCGAGGACCCAGCCGTCGGCGGCCGGGCCCGCGCTCTCCAGGAACCTTGTGCCGAAGGCCCGTTGGGTCGCGACCCGGGCCCCGGAGAACCCGGCCCCGCGCAGCGCCGCCGCGAAGGCGCCCGCGCGTTCCTGACCGCCGCTGAACACGACCGCGTCGGCCCGTGCCGCGACGGCCTTCCCGGCGAGCGCGGCGGCGTCGAGCCTCCCGGCGGCGACACTCGTGATCTCGGCGTCCCTCCCGGCGCGGCCCAGTCCGCGCTGGACGAGGTCGCACAGGGTCCAGGCGAAGTCGCCCTCGGCCCGGTCCTCCACGAGGAACACCTGGCGGGCGTCGGCCTTGCCCGACAGATACCTGTTGCAGGGGGCGGCCAGCAACTGATCGGTGGGCGAGAGTTGCGCGTGCGAACGGAGCGTGCTCAGGTCGGCCTCCCTGACCTGCCCCGACACCCCCACCGACACGGAGACGACGGGGAGCACGGCCTTCGTGTACGTGGTCTCCGCCGCGAGGAAACAGTCGTCCGTGGTCGGGCCCAGCACCGCGAGGACCCGCTCGTCCGCCACCAGCCGTCGGGCCCGGTCCAGGGTGCGGTCCGGTTCGCCCTCGTCGTCGTACGCCCGCAGCCTCAGCCGTAGCGGCCGGTCGGCGTCGGCGTTGACACGCGCGACGGCCAGCCGGGCGCCGTTGAGCTGGGCGCGGCCGATGTCGCCGTGCGCGCCGGAGAGGTCGCCCTGGAACGCCACGGCGAGTTCGGTGCGCGGCCCGGACGAGGGCACGCCGCCCGAACCGGCCTTCCGCTCACCCCTGTTGTTCCACCACCAGGCCCCACCGCCGGCCGCCAGCACTCCCGCCGCACCTGTGGAACCGAGCACCAGGAAACCGCGGCGGGTCGTGGCCGACCGGCGAACGGCGTCCGGTTCCTTGAGGGACGTCACCGTGACCGCGTCCAACGACACCGGCCCGTCCACCGACACCGGCGCGCCCGAGTCCCCCGACCCGTCCACAGCCACCGGCTCGTTCGCGACCGCGACCGCTTCCGCCGCCGTACCCCGTGCGGTCGGTGCGGACACGCGCGTCGGTTCGATCGCGCCCATCGCGAGCACCGCCGCGGACCGGTCGGCGATCAGGCGGGTCACCGGCTCCGGCAGCCACCGCTCCCGGTCGGCGGTCACGGCGGCGGTGAGCGCGGCGCCGACCTCGACGGCGGTCGGCCGCCGCGCCGGATCCTTGTCCAGACACGCCCGTACGACCGGTTCCAACGCCGCTGGGATACCGGGCAGTTCAGGTTCGTCGTAGACCGTGCGCAACAGCATCGCGGCGGCGGCGCCGGCCCCGAAGGGACGTACGCCGGTCGCGGTGCGGGCGAGGACGCAGCCGAGCGAGAAGACATCGCTGGGCGGCCCGATGTCCGCGCCGCGCGCCCGCGCCTGCTCGGGCGAGAGGAAGCCAGGCGAGCCCACGACGACGCCGGTGGACGTGAGCGGCGTGCCGTCCGGCGTGCGCGCGATACCGAAGTCGATGAGCCGGGGCCCGTCCGGGGCCAGCAGCACATTGCCCGGCTTCACGTCCCGGTGCACCAGCCCCGCCCGGTGGACCGCGTCCAGCGCCTCGGCGAGCAGCTGCCCCAGCACGGACACGGAGGCGGCGGGCCACGGCCCCCGCCCCTCCGGCCCCTCCGGCCCATCCAGCACCTCCGCCAGCGAAGGACCCGGTACGAACGCGGTCGCCAGCCAGGGATCCTCCGCGTCGGCGTCCGCGCCCAGCAACGGGACCACCCAGGGGCTGTCCACCCGCCGGGCCACCTCGATCTCCCGGCGGAACCTGGCCCGGAACCCGACGTCGTCCGCGTAGGACGCCCGGACGACCTTGACGGCGGCGTACGCCCCGCCCGGCGCGCGGGCCAGGAACACGACGCCCATGCCGCCGGCGCCGAGCCGGCGCAGCAGGCGGTAGTCGCCCAGCCGCGACGGGTCGGCGGTGCGCAGCGGCTCCATCAGGCGGTCAGCGGCGCCGGGCCGCCGTACACGAACGCTCCGCCCTCGACACGCCAGAGGTGGCCGCCGGTGCCGTCGATGACCGGCAGACCGTTCTTCTGGAACCCGTACGTCCTGGTGACGCCCTGGTACTTGGCGGCCAGCAGCGCGGCGAGCAGTTCCTCACGGGTGCGGATCTTGGCCGAGAGGCCGGCCAGCGTGGTGAGCACCATCGAGGTCACGTCGTAGGTCTCCGCCGCGTACCGGGGCGGTGCCTTCTTCCACCGCTTCCGGTAGGCGGCCACGAACGCCTTCGCCTCGGGGAGGTCCGCCGGGTCGACGACCGGTGCGACGATCGTCCACCCGTCGGCGGCCTCCTTCGCCGCCGTGAGGAAGCGCGGGTCGAGGAGAGCGGGCCCGCCGGCGCGGGCACCGGAGAAGCCGCGCTCGCGCAGCGCCCCGGCGAACGACCCGGCCCGGTCGGGCAGTCCGGCGAAGGCGAACGAGTCGATGTCGGCGGCCAGCAGGTCGTCCACGGTGTCCCCGAAGCCGGAACGCATGGCGCTGACCACGCGGGGGAGGTACGGCTGCCCGGCCGTGTTCAGCTGTTTGCTCAGGGTGCTGCTGATCTCCCAGCCGTAGTTGTCGGCCGCGCGGTCCACGACCACACCGACCCTGCGCGGGCGGGCGCCGCGCAGCACCGCGTCCAGATAGACGGATATCACCGAGTTGGGCAGCCGGGTGCTCAGGAACGAGCGGAAGCCCTGCACGGAGAGACCGATGGCGCCGGGGGACACCCCGAGCACGGGGACGAGCGCGGCATCGTACTCCGCCAGCGCCGACTGGGCGGTCGCGTCCGTGGTCGGACCGATCACGGCGAGTACGGCCGGGTCGTCGGCCAGCCGCTTCGCCAGCCGGGCGGCCTCGGCCGGGTCGCCGCCGTCGTCCACGGTCCGTACGTCCACCTGGAAGGGGGCGTCGTCTCGGGCGTTGAACTCCGCCACGGCCAGCCGCAGTCCGTGTTCCTGGGCCCGGCCGGTGTCGCGCTGTTCGCCGCTGAGATCGCCGTGCAGCGCGACGGTGTGGGCCGGGCCCCGGGAAGCGGCGGCCTGCTTCTTGTCGCCCGAGCCGCCCTCCCGGCCCAGCGCCCACCAGGACGCGGCACCGCCTGCGGCGAGGAGCGCGCCCGCGCCGACGAGCAGGATGCGACGCCTGGCGGGGGCGTCGGGGGTGCCGCCGGCCGCCGTGGGCACGGTGTCGTCGCCGGAGGGGGAACCGTGCGGGCCGGGCCCGTGCGCCGAGTCACCGCCCGGGGTGGTGACGGGGGTGGTGACGGGGGTGGTGACGGGGGTGGTCACCGGGGTGCCGTCCGTGGGTGAGGCGTCGGCCGGGACGTCGATCGAGGCGCCGGCCGAGATCTCGGTGCCTTCGATCTCCGGCAGCGCGAGCGCCTCGGTCGACCGCCGCGCGATCAGCCGGACGACCTCTTCGGGCAGCCAGGACGGGGGAGCGTCGGCGAACGCCTCGGCAGCGTCCGCGCCGGGCTCGGCGTCCGCGCCGTCCGCCGCCGCTTCGACAGCCGGAACCGCCGCTTCCCCGGGCAGCAACTCCCGTATCAGGTCGTCCACCCCGGGGCGGCGGTCCGGGTCCTTCTCCAGGCAGTGGGACAGCAGTTCGGCCAGCGCGGCAGGGGCGCCGTCGAGGTCGGCCGGGTCGTGTACGGCCCGGTAGAGGAGTGCGTCGAGCGCCCCCGTGCCGAACGGCGGGCGGCCCGTTGCCGCGTACGCCAGGACGCAGCCCAGGGAGAACACGTCGCCGGCCGCGCCGACGGTCCGGTCGCCCCGTCCGTCGGCCTGTTCCGGCGCGAGAAAGCCGGGCGTGCCGACCACGAACCCCGTCGCGGTGAGCGCGGTGTCCTCGGGTGCCCTGGCGATACCGAAGTCGATGAGCCGTGGCCCGTCGGCGGCGAGCAGGACGTTGCCCGGCTTGAGGTCCCGGTGGACCAGCCCGGCCCGGTGCACCTCGGCCAGCGCCTGCGCCAGCCGGCCGCCGAGGATCCGCAGCCCGTGCTCGGTGAGCGGCCCGTGCACGGCCACCGCCCAGGCCAGCGACGGACCCGGTACGTACGCCGTCGCCAGCCAGGGCGCCGCCGCGCCGGGGTCGGCGGCCACCACCGGCACCGCCCAGGGGCTGCGGACACGCCGGGCGGCCTCGACCTCACGCCGGAACCGCTCCCGGAAATCCGCGTCCTCGGCGTACTCCGCCGCCAGCACCTTCAACGCCACCAGCGAACCGGCCGGCGTCCGCGCGAGATACACCACCCCCATCCCGCCGGCGCCGAGCCGGCCGAGCAGACGGTGGTCGGCGATCCGCGCCGGATCGGAGGAACGCAGCCGCTCCATCAGCCCTCGCCCCCGCCCAGCTCGTAACCCGCCCGGTCGAGCATGGTCGTGGTGCCCCGCGTCACGTACTGCTCCAGTTCGGCGACGGTGTAGCCCTCGGCGCCCTTGATCGACACCGTCATGGTCACCTGGCCGAGCCGGGTGACCATCCACCGGTACATGGCCTTGCCGCTTCCGGTGAGATAGACGCCCGTCTCCAGGATCGAGTCGTCGGCGTAGTTGTTGCCACGCATACCGCGAGGCGTGCCCACGGACATCAGTTCCGCGATCCGTTCGTCGGTGCGCACCTGCTGCTCCGGGCAGCGCAGCGCCTCCTCCAGCGTCTCGGACAGATGGTCGTCCGCGCCGGGCACCGTCGTGTGCACCGTCACCGTCGCCGTCACCTTGATCGTGCCGCGATCCCCGGTGTCCGGCAGTTCGCTGTAGAGGGAGAGCGAGGCGAGTACGTCGTCGGGCAGCGCCCGGCGCTGCCACCGGCACTCCTCGTCCAGTACGGCCCTGGTGCCCTCGGCGCTACGGGCCAGCGGCTGCGCCCGGAAGCCCGTGCCCCAGTCCCCGGGTCGCATCACGACCGCCTCCGCGAGCGCGACGCCCTGCCGTCCCGACCTCGGTACCCGGTCCGGGGCCGCCTCGAAGGGGGTCACGGACGGTGTCGCCGACGGCTCCCCGCCCTCCGCCGACACCTGCCCGGAGGCCGAAGCGGAAGCCGCCGGGGACCCCGAGGCCCGGGTGCCGGGCCCGTCCGCCCGCTCCGCCGAGCCCGCGCTGCACCCGCCGAGCAGTACCGCCGCCGCGGCCCCCGACACGGCGGCCCTCAGCCGCCAACCACCTCTTCGTCCAGCCGTTTCGCCGTCCAACGCCGCCCCCTCCACCGCCGAACCCCGTGTGTGCCCGGTGATCGTACAGAGGTACGCAATCCCGGCGGGAGCGGTTCCCGGGAGTCACTTCGCACATGCCCGGACCAGGAAACCCTCACCCACCTCGACGGCGACCGCACCCGCCCGGCCACCCTCTTCGCCCAGGCAGCCCGCCTCGCCGCGATCTTCGACCGCGTACCCCGCCTCAAGAGGCGGGCGCGCAGGGTGAGACGAGAGGAGACGGCCGACGGCCGACGGCCGACGAACCATGACTGACGGGTGCGGTCCGCGACGGCTCGCCGCCGACCGCCCGGCTGTCCTACCGCGCGTCCCCCGTCGCCAACTGCCCCTTCACCGAAGCGGGTTCACCGGAGCCGGAGCCGGAAGCCGAGCCCGATCCCGAACCGAGGTCGGACCCCCCGCCGGTCCGCCGGATCAGTGCCACCCCGGCCACCGCGAGCAGTGAGGCTGCCGACAGGGTGTACAGGCCCCCGTTGGTCGTGCCGGTCGTGTCCTTGAGGTAGCCGAAGAGGGTGGGGGAGACGAAACCGCCCAGGTTTCCGATAGAGTTGACGACGGCCAGCCCCGGCGCGGCGATCTTCAGGTCGAGCCCGGACTGGGCCATCGGCCAGAACAGGGTGGCCGCGCACTTCCCGCCGACCGCGGCCAGCGTGATGGCCGCGAGGCCGAACCAGGGGGAGCCCAGCGTGGCCAGGAAGGTGCCCGTCGCGGAGAGGACCAGCGCGATCGCCAGGAACGGACGGCGGTCGGGGGCACGGTCGGTGAAGTGGCTCATCGAGTACATCGCGATCACCGCGCAGATCCACGGGATCGCCGAGAGCAGACCGACCTGGAACGGCGACAGTCCGCCGATCTCCTCGACCAGACTCGGCAACCAGAAGGTGATCGCGTACCCGGTGAGCGCCATCGCGAAGAACACCGTGGTCAGCAGCGCGACCTGAGGGTGGATCAGCAGCTTCAGCCGCGACACCCGGGGCGCCCGGCTGCGCGCCTCCTCGTCCCGTGCGACCGCCGCGCTCAGCGCGTCCTTCTCCTCCGCCGTGAGCCAAGGGGCGTCCTGGATGCGGGAGACGAGGAAGAATCCGGCGACGAAGCCGACGACGATCGACAGCATGCCCTCCAGCGCGAACATCCAGCGCCAGCCCGCGAACCCGCCGACCCCGTGCAGTTCCAGCAGCGCGCCCGTGATCGGCCCGGTCACGATGTACGCGGTGGCCGAGCCGCCCAGGAAGATCGCGCTCGCCCGGCCCCTGCTGGAGTCCGGCAGCCACTGGGTGAAGTACAGGAGGACGCCGGGGAAGAAGCCTGCCTCCGCGACACCGAGGAGGAAGCGCAGCCCGTAGAACATCCAGACGTTGTGGATGAAACACATCGCCACGATCACCAGACCCCAGGTGATCATGATGCGGGTCAGCCAGACACGGGCGCCGAACCGCTCCAGGAGCATATTGCTGGGCACCTCGAAGAGGGCGTACCCGATGAAGAAGAGGCCCGCGCCGAGCCCGTACGCGGTGGCGCTCACCCCGACGTCGGCCCGTAGCTCGTCCTGGACGAAACCGACGTTCGTCCGGTCCATCTGGTTGATGAGCAGCATCAGGACCAGGATCGGCAGCATACGGCGCAGGAACTTGCCGACCGCGCGGCCCTCGGCGTCGGGTATGACGACTTCTGACATCGTTGTCTCCCTCTGGTGATTCACATGTGTGAACCGCCATCACGTACGTAGGAATGCGGGAACCTTACGGAGCGCTCGCTTCCGGGTCAATGGGTTGGAATAGCGGACATGTATGTGAACCGCAGAGGTGTGTCAGAGGGAGTGGACGAGCAGCAGGGCGATGTCGTCGCTGCGCGGCGCGGAGCGGCGGGCGTGCTGCACGAGGGCGTCGGCGACGGTGTTCATGGCGTGCGGGCCGGACGGATCGGTGCCCGCGAGGGCGCGGGCCAGAGCGTCGACCGCGGCGCCGATGTCGACACCGGGCGTCTCGACGAGCCCGTCCGTGTAGAGCGCCAGCACCGAGCCGGGTGGCAGCGGGATCTCGGTGGACGTGTACCCGGCGTCCGGGTCGATGCCGAGCAGCAGCCCCGGCGGCAGGTGGACGGGTTCGGTGCGGCCGTCGGGGTGGCGCAGCAGCGGGGGCGGATGCCCGGCGGTGGCCAGACACGCGGTGCGCGCCCTCAGATCGAGATGGACGTACAGGCAGCTGGTGAACAGGCCGGGGTCCAGATCGGTGAGCAGCCGGTTGGTGCGGGCGAGGACCTCGTCGGGGGCCGCGCCCGCGGTGGCGTGGACGGCGGTGCGGACCTGTCCCATGAGGGCGGCGGCGTTGACGTTGTGCCCCTGCACGTCACCGATGGTCGCGGCGGCGCTCGTGGGGTCGAGCCGGATGAGGTCGTAGAAGTCGCCGCCGACGTCCATGCCCCGGGTGGCCGGGAGATAGCGGGCGGCCACGTCCAGCCCGGCGACCCGGGGCAGGGTGTGGGGCAGCAGGGCGGCCTGGAGGTTGTGGGCGAGCTGGTGCTTGGTGTCGTACAGCCGGGCCCGGTCCAGGGCCTGCGCGATCAGTCCGGCGGTGGAGGTGAGGACGGCGCGCTCCTCCGGGACGAAGGCGTGGGGCCGCTCGTAGGCCAGGACCAGGGAACCGACCGGGCGCCCCGAGGTGATCAGCGGCAGGAAGGCCCAGGCCGCCATGTCGTCCTTGAGGACGGCCGGGGGATGGGCGTGCTTGAGCTCGGCGAACGTGGCGAAGAAGGCGGGCACACCCGTGGTGAGGGCGCGTACGGCGGGGGTGTCCGAGGTGAGCGGGGCGGCGTCGAAGCGTTCCATCAGCTCGGCGGTGTAGCCGCGGTAGCCGATGATCCGCAGCCGGCCGTCCTCCGCCGTCATCAGGGCGAGCGCGGCGGCGCCGAACGCGGGCAGCAGCTGTTCGGCGACCTGGTCGACCACATCACGCACACCGACGGCCTCGGTGAGCGTCGCGGCCAGATGCATCAGGTGGTAGAGGGTGGTGGCCCGCCCCGGTGTAGCCGGGGAGGACGGCGGATTCGACCGGCGCGGGGTCGTCACCGGCGCGTGGGCGTGCTCCGAGTGGGTGGGCGCGATGTGCACGCTGATGCCGGAGGCGTCCGGTACGAGGCGGAACGACAGCCACCGGTCCGGCGGGCGCAAGGCGATGAAGGACACCGTCTCGCGGCTGAGCATCGCCGCCCGGTAGCTGTCCTCGGCGGTCGGGTCGTCCAGCCAGCGCAGCGCCTCCCACGGCTTGGCGCCCAGCAGTTCGGGGATGCCCGCGCCGAGCAGCTCGGCGGCCTTCGTGCTGAGGAAGGTGATCCGGCCGTCCACGTCGAGCGAGCAGCAGCCGCCGGGGATGCGTTCGGCGAAGTCGACGGCGGCCTGCGCCTCGGCCGGGCCGGCGGTGCGGACCCGGACCGGCGGCAGCATCACCGGCTCGGCGCCGGGCCGCACCGGACGACCGGCGTCCGCCGCCGCCCGCAGCAGCCGTCCCAGCCGGTGGCAGACGCTGGTGATCTTCTCCCGCTCCCCGGGAGCGGGCTGCGGCGGATGCGAGGCCGGCCACTGCAGGACCAGGCCGCCCCAGACGTCCGAGCCGGTGGTGATGGGGGCGGCGGCCAGGGTGAAGCGGTACGGCACGACCAGCGACAGCCGGGGATAGTGGCGCGCCAGCTCCTCCTGGCCGCTCACCCACACCAGCCGGTGTTCCCGTACGGCGTCGGACACCGGGGAGGAGGCCTTCAGCGCCACCCGCGCCCACGGCATGGAGATCTCCCAGGGGACCCCGCCCAGCACCGCCAACCGCAGCACCGGCTCGTCCGGCGGCAGCAGATACACCGCCGTCACCGAGGTACCGCTCTCCCGGGCCACCTCGATCAGCGCGGACTCCAGCGCCCGCGGACCGACGACACCAGGATCGGGCACGCCCTCACCCGCCCCGAACCGGTCCGACGAACCGCACACCCGGCCACCGCACGTCACCCATATGCGGACCATACGCCCACGGCCCCACGGCAGCATGCCGGTGGGACCCCCTCGGCGCTCGGCGGCGTGGGGTGCCCTGAGACGTCGTGAGCCGCGCGGCACCCGGCACCGCCGGTATCCGCCACCCCTTGCGCGCACCTCGTACGGGAATCCGCGCGAGGTGGGGTCCGTGGCCACCCTCCCGACCGGCAACTACGTATTTCCATAAGGCGAGTTGGGGACTGGAGGCCCTCCCGTGCGTCACACTTCCCCTACCGGTGTCACACCGCCCAACGAAGGGCGGGTGCGCGGGGTGGGAGTGCGGCATGGCCGGGTGGAGACCAGCCCTGGCCGCGGCGGCGGTGGCGCTGCTGCTGGCCGGGTGTACCAGTGGACCGGGCGACGAGAGCGACGCCAAGGGTGAGCCCGGCAGGACCCCCGCCGCGTCGCCCTCGCCCTCGACGACGCCCGTGAGCGGGCCGTACACGCTCGCCGAGGACCGGGCGCCGAAGACGCGGGCCGAGGCGGTCACCTTCGTCCGCGACCTCGACGTACGCCCCGACTCCTTCGGCAGCGGGTTCCGCGTACGCGAGCCGTTCGAGAGTGATCCGGCGCAGTGGGCCGTGCTCGGGCAGGACTGTCCGTGGCGGCGCGAGGCGCTGCCGGACACCGTCCTCGCCGGCCTCACCCGGGCCTGCGAACTGCCGGAACAGGACGGCAAGGGACCGGTGTACGTGTCGGTCACCGTCACCGTGCACCGGGACGTCGTGTCGGCGCGCCGCGACATGGCCGGGGCACTGGAATCGGCGATGCGCTGCCCCGAGCAGCGGCTCAACGCCACCGACCGGGTGCGCGGCCTGTACTCCCAGGTCGACGCGTACGGCGACGCGCGGTCCGCGATCAGCGAGGACGACCTCACCGAGAGCGGGGAGTGGCTGGCCGACGGCGGGAAGGCGCGTCCCTTCGACTGGTACAAGTTCCGGGTCGGCCCGGTCACCGTCGCCGCGACCGCACGGCACGGCGCGGGCCGGAGCGAGGACGAGGACTCCGCCATCACCTCCGACATGGCCAAGGGCGTGGCCCTCGTCGCCGCCGACATCGACCGGCAGGGCAGGAGCGGGGAGACCGGCGGGACGGGTGGCACGGCAGGCACGGGAGCCACCGCGGAACCCGCGGCGGAACCCACCGGGGAACCCACCGCGACGGAGGGGGCGGGACAGTGAGCGAACCGTTGCAGCCGTCCGACCCGTCCCGCATCGCCGGGTTCCGCCTGCTGAGGCGGCTCGGCGCGGGCGGCATGGGCGTCGTCCACCTCGGCCGCACCGACTCCGGCGCACTGGCGGTCGTCAAGGTCATCCGGGGGGAGAGCACCGGCGACGACGACTTCCGGGCCCGGTTCGCCCGGGAGGTGGATCTCGCCCGCCGGGTGGACAGCCCCTGGGTGGCGCCCGTCCTGGACGCGGACGCCGAGGCCCGCGACCCCTGGCTGGCCACCGCGTTCGTCCCCGGGCCCTCCGTCGCCGAGGCCGTCGCCGCGCACGGCCCGCTGCCCCCACGCGCCGTACGCGCCCTCGGCGGGCTGCTCGCCGAGGCACTGGACGCCGTGCACACGGCCGGGCTCGTCCACCGCGACGTCAGGCCCGGGAACGTGCTGCTCGCCGTGGACGGCCCCCGACTGATCGACTTCGGTATCGCCCGCGCCGCCGACGACACGGCCCTGACCGCGTCCGGGATGGTCGTCGGCACCCCCGGCTTCCTCGCCCCGGAGCAGGCCCAGGGCCACCCGGCCTCGTCCGCGAGTGATGTCTTCGCCCTGGGCTGCGTACTGGCGTACGCGTCCACCGGCACCCCGCCCTTCGGCACCGGGACACCGGACGCCCTGCTCTATCGCACGGTCCACGACGAACCCGAACTCGGCGGCCTGGAGGGCGAGTTGTCCGCCGTGGTCGCCCGCTGTCTGGCCAAGGACCCGGACGCGCGGCCCACCACCGAGCAGCTGCGGCGGCTGCTCGCCGAGGACGCCACGGACACCTTCGGCGACCGGCTCCCCGACCCCGTGGCCCGGATGGTCGCCGCCCGCGTCGCCGAGGGTCTCTGCTCGACGCGGGCCACCGGGGCGCCCGGGTCGCGGGCGAACACGTCCTCGGCGCCCCCTTCCTCGCCGTCGCCGAGGACTGGCGGATCGGCACCTCCCACACCGACGCGAACGCCGACCCCCGCACCAAGGCGTTCGCCGCAGCGTTCCGTGCCCGCCACGCGGGAGCCGCGCCCGGCCCCTGGGCGGCCGAGGCGTACGACGCCGTCCGGTTCGCCGCCCAGGGCCCCGCCTCCGCCGGCGACGACGGCCGCTCCGCCCTGCGCTCCGAACTCCTGCGCCCCCCTGGCAGGGCATCACCCGCCGGATGGGCTTCGACGCCGACTCGCAGTACATCCAGGTCGGCGACGACAGCGGCGGCTTCCTGTTCCGGGTGACCGGGGGAGCGGCCCGCTTCGTGACCCGCTCCGACGACATCGGCAAGCGGAAGCGAAGCCCGGCGATCAGCCTCCACCGCCCGGCCGCATCAGACCGGGCCGCCGCCGAACCCGATCTCGTTCCCGTCGGGATCGTGGTATGTGACCTTGCGTACGCCGTTCGCGTACGTCTCGCGGCTGCTGGGCTCCAGCCCCCGGCCGGTGATCCCGGCGACATGGCCGTCGAGGTCGTCGACGAAGACGGTGTGCAGGGCGTGACCGGCGCGCCCCGGCCGGTGCTCGACATACACATACCGGTGCTCCGCCAGCTCCCACACGGCCTCCGTGTCGTTCGGGAAGAACGTCGGCGGCGCACCGAAGAGTCGCTCGTACCAGGTGAGCGCCACGCTGTAGTCGTTCACGGGAATGCCTGCGAAGAGGACGACGGCCATGGCGCAATCGTAGGCCCGGCGACCGGCATCAGACACCGATCCGCGCGGCGACGACCGGGGCGAGCCGGTCGGCGATCGCGCGGTGTCCCTGGTCGTTGGGGTGTACGGAGTCGGTGAGGTCGCCGGACCCCAGCCAGCCCGTGGTGTCGACGAAGGACACCCGGGAGTCCCCGCCCGCGACCGCCCCCCGCACGGCGGCCTCGGTCTGCGGCACGAACCGCCCCCGGAAGGTCTCCAGGGCGAAGATCCAGGCTCCCGGATGCGCGGCGCGGACCTTCCGCAGCAGACTGCTGCAGGCGGCCTGGAACTGCGCCGAACTCACCCCGTGGCCCGCGTCGTTGGTGCCCAGATTGATCACGACGGCGTCGGCCCGGTAGCGGGCGGCGTCCCAGTCGGGTGTCGCCGCGTTGGGGTTGAGCTTGGTGTACTGCCGCTCCAGGCCCACACAGCCGTCCGTCGCCGCGACCAGACAGGCACCGCCCTGGGCGATCTGCGTGTGCTCGGTGCCGAGCCGCTCCCCGATCAGCCAGCCGTACGCGGTACGGGCGTTCTGCGAGCTGGTCGTGCCCACGGTGATGGAGTCGCCCACGAACTCGACCAGTTTCGTCGGCGCGGGCGGCGCGAAGGTCGTCGCGCCGCTGTCCAGGACCAGCCCCTGGAAGACGGCGTCACCGCGATAGGAGCCCGCCACCACCTGGTAGTTGACCTGCAAGGTGTGGCGACCTGGGGACAGCGCGGCCGGGGTCAGGTTCACCGTCCCCTTCACGTCGTCGTAGAACCGCACGGGCCCGTCGTCGATCCGCGCCCAGAAGTCGATCGTGCCGCGCTGCTTCAGCTGCACGGTCCGCCCGGTGAAGCCGACCCGGTAGTAGGCGCCGGCCCAGTACGGCGTGTACGCGGTGCTCGACGTGGTGGTGTCCCAGCGGCCGACGAACTTGATGTTCGGGTCGCCGGGCTGTCCGGGCGCCGCCGCCCGCACCGAGGCCGACGCCGTGCCGTTCAGGGCGGCGCCGATCACCGGGGCGAGCCGGTCCGCGAACTTGGTGTGGCCCGCCTCGTTGGGATGTCCGTTGCCGTCCTCGTAGTCGGCGCCGTCCGTCAGCCAGCCGCTGGTGTCGACGTAACGGACCCTGCTGTCCCCGGCGCCGTTGCGCGCGGCGACGGCCGCCCTCGTCTCTGCGACGTACCGCTTCTTGAGGGTCCGCACCGCGAACAGCGTCGCGTCCGGGTACTTCGCGCGCACGTCCCGCAGGAAGGCGGTGTACGCCGCCTGGAACGCGGCGCCGGTCACACCATGCCCGATGTCGTTGGTGCCGAGGTTGACGACGACCGCGCTCGCCCGGTAGCGGGAGAAGTCCCAGTCCACGGCGCCCGTACTGGCCGTCCTGAAGAACTGACCGCTCAGACCGGTGCAGCCGGACCGTGCGACGAGGCAGTACCCGGCGCGCGCGATCCGCGTGTGCCGCATGCCCAGCCGCTCACCCGTCTTCCACGCGTACGAGTCGAGCGCCAGCCGGTCGGTGAGGGCACCGGCGGTGATGGAGTCGCCGACGAACTCGATCAGCCCCGGCGCCGCGCCCGGAGCGACCGTACGGGCACCGGCGTCCAGCACCAGCCCCTGGAACACCGTGTCCCCGGACCGGTAGGTGATCCGCAGCGCGTGCGTGCCCGGGGCGAGGGGGCGCGGGGTGAGGTTCACCGTGCCGCGCACGCCCGCGTGGAACACGTCGGGGCCGCCGTCGACGCTGACGTGGAGATTGACCGCGTCCCGCGCCTTCACCTGCACCGTGGTGCCGGTGAACGACGTCTGTACGTACGCGCCCGCCCAGTGGGCGACCGCCGTCGTACCGGAACTCGTGTCCCAGCGGCCGACGTAGACGAGATGCGGATCGGAGACCGAGCCGTCGCCCGGCGCGGCGTGGGCGCGGGTGAGGCCGGCCAGTGACAGCAGGCAGACGACGAGCGCCGTGGTGAGGACGGCCGCCAGGGCTCGTGCGCCGCGTCTGCCGGACCTGTGGGGGGAGGTCAGCATGGGGATCCTTTCGCACCGGAGGTGGGAGCGCTCCCATGAGCAGCCTTCCCACGGAACCAGTGAGCCGGATCGCGGTCAAGGGGGCGTACGGTGAAGGAAGTTGACGGCGCGTGGTGAAGGAACCACGCGCCGACGCCTCGCGCTACGCGCCCGAGACCATCGCCAGCGCCTCGCCCCCGTGGTGCTCCGCGATGCCCCGCATGAACGCCCGGTCGGGGAAGTCACCGTCGAGCAGCCGGAGCGGACCCGCCGTCAGCGACAGCCGCTGGGTGAGGGTGTAGAGCGCGAGCCGGTCCTCGTCGAGGCCCTCCACCGCCAACGGGCGCCAGTGGCCGTCGGGATGGCGCAAACGCAGGAACACATGCTCCCACTCGACGTCGAAGTACAGCAGCTCGTCGATGTCGATCAGCACCGGGTGGCCGTGCCGGTCCACCAGGACGTGGTCGAAGCCCAACTCGCCGTGCACGACGGAGTATTCGGCCCGGGGATGCACCGCCGCGGCCAGTTCCCGCAGCCGTTCGTCCAGCCGGTCGCGGGCGTCCGCGATCCGCCGGTCGCGCGCCGCCGCCTCGGCGAGACAGCGCAGCGCGAAGGCGAGCGCGGCCTGCTCGCACGACGGCGCCGCCGCGCTTCCTCCCGCGTCGACCACGGCCACCTTGCCGAAGCCCGGCGCCCGATGCGCCCGCATCGCCTCCAGTGCCTCCGCGAGACGCGCCACCGTCGGCTCCGCCGCGCGCGGGTCGCGGTCGACCAGCTCCAACAGGTTCTCGCCGGGGAAGTCCTCCACGATCGCCAGGTCGGCCGGGTGGCGGGTGCGCCCGCGGTCGATCAGATGGATCTCGGGCACCCGCAGCCCCAGCGCGTCCAGCCGCCTGTGGGCCGCCTCGAACAGGTCGAGTCCGACCCCCGGCGAGAACGGGTCCGTGAGGTCGCCGTCGCCCTCGGTCGCCGGCCAGTAGTTCTCCGACTCGTCCCACACATAGGCGACCGCCGTCGTGGCGTCGTCCATCGTCAGGCGGTACACGCCCTTCGTGGTGCCGCCCGTGAGCCGCTCGACCGCCTCCAGCCGACGCCCGTCACCCAGCGCGGCCCGCGCCGCCCCCGCCCACAGGTCCCGCGCCACGTTCCGGTTCCGGACAGCCACGCCCACCACCCGCCTTCGCACTCGGCAACCCGGGCACCCTACGCGAGCCGTAGTCCGACGCCGAACGATTTACGCGAGCCTCGGCGTCAGCGGCCCTTGCGCACCCGGGCAGCCGCGCGGGCCTCCGCCGTCCTGCGGGCCTCGGCGGCCTTGCGGGACTCCTTCGCGGGACGGCCCGGACGGGTGCCGAGGCCGCGGAAGGGGGCGTTGCCCGTGGTGGACTTCGTCCCGGCCGGCGGGCGCTTCGCCCCGGTGATGGCGGTCAACTGCGCCTCGCCGGAGCGCACCTGGGTGACCGTCGGGCGGACCCTGGCCTCGGACAGCATCCGGTTCACCTCGCGCCGCTCGCCGTGGGTGACCAGCGTGACCACCTTCCCGGACTCCCCGGCGCGTGCCGTACGCCCGCCCCGGTGCAGATAGTCCTTGGCGTCGGCGGGCGGGTCGACGTTCACCACGAGGTCGAGCGCGTCGATGTGGATGCCCCGCGCCGCGACGTTGGTGGCCACCAGCACGGTGATCGCCCCGTCCTTGAACTGGCCGAGCGTGTGCGCGCGCTGCGGCTGCGACTTCCCGCTGTGCAGCGCGCCGGCCCGTACCCCGCTGGCCCGCAGATGACGGGTGAACTGGTCGACCCCGGCCTTGGTGTCCAGGAACATCAGCACCCGGCCGTCCCGCGCGGCGATCTCGGTCGCGGTGGCGTACTTGTCGGCGCCGTGGATGTTCAGCACATGGTGTTCCATCGTGGTGACCGAGGCCGCGACCCGGTCGACCGAGGCGAGCACCGGGTCGTCGAGGTGGTCACGCACCAACTGGTCGACATCCTTGTCGAGCGTGGCGGAGAACAGCAGCCGCTGCCCGTCGGGGCGGACCTGGTCCAGGATCTCCGAGACCTGCGGCAGAAAGCCCAGGTCGCACATCTGGTCCGCCTCGTCCAGCACGGTGATCCGTACCTGGTTCAGCTGGCAGTCCCGGCGCGACACCAGGTCCGCCAGGCGCCCCGGCGTCGCCACGAGCACCTCGACACCGCTGCGCAGCGACGCCTGCTGCTTGTTGATCGACAGCCCGCCGACCACCGTCGCCAGCCGTACCCCCAGCGCCTGCGCGTACGGGGTCAGCGCGTCGCTCACCTGCTGCGCGAGCTCCCGGGTCGGCACCAGGACCAGGGCGAGGGGCCGCTTCGGCTCCGCCCGCAGGCCCGCCGTGCGGACGAGCAGCGCCAGCCCGAACGCCAGCGTCTTGCCCGACCCGGTCCGCGCCCGGCCGAGGACGTCACGCCCGGCGAGCGCGCTCGGCAGAGTCGCCGCCTGGATCGGGAACGGCTCCGTCACCCCGAGGTCGGTCATGGTCCGCAGCAGCTCGGGCGGCAGCTCGAGCGCGTCGAAGGACTCGGCCGGCGGCGCGTCGGTGGGCTGCGGCGGCCCGGCGGGGTCGGAGTCGGAGGCGGACGGCTTCGCGTTCATGGGGAACCTTTCCTGGTGTGGCGCCCGGAACGCGCCGGGGCCCGTACCCCTCGGTACGGGCCCCGGCGGTGTCGAAGCGTGCCCCCATTTTACCAGCGGGCGCACGACCGCCGACCGGCCCGCGCGCCGCAGGCCCCGGTGGCTAGAACGCGCCGTAGTTGACCTGCCAGGTCGGCAGCCCCATCCGCCGCCACACGGCGACCACTCGGTCCCGGTCGTCCAGCGAGACCCGCACCGCGAACCGGTGCCGTACATGCCGGTCGAACAGCTCCGCCTTCACCACGTCGTCGCGCCGCTGGTCCTTGGCGGCCCGCATCCACAGCTCGTCGTACGGCACCTCGTGCGCGCGCAGCCACGACTCCGTCCGCTCCCGGTGCTCCTCACCGCGCCCGGAGAGCAGGACGATCACATCGCCGTCGGCGCTCCGGAAGGCGCGCAGCGCCCCGCGCACCGACTCGTTGAGGAGGTCCTCCTCGCAGCGCGTGAAGTCGTAGGCGCCCCGGTCGCCCCGGAGGGCGAGGGTGCCGTCGATGTCGCACATGACCGCCGGGGGCAGCGCCGGGTCGGCGGTGTACGGCTCGACGGCGGGCTCGTCGTTCAGCCACTCCGCCGTGAGCCGCCAGCCGCCCCGGCGGGACTTGGCGTGCTTGTCGGCGAGGAGCCGGATGATCTCCTCACCGACCGGCCGCTCCCGCTCGGCGTCGCGCCGCAGGCACTCCTCCACCGGTACGTCGGTGAAGTCGTGCACCACGAACGTGGCCAGCCCCGCCACCGCCGCCTTCAGCCGCTTCGGGATGTGCGGTGTCATGTGCGTGTTGTCCACGACGACGTCGAAACCGCCCTCGACGGCCGCGCGCACCGCCGCGTCCTGGATCGCCAGCACGGTCTGCTCGTGCGCGTACGACCGGCGCTCGGCTCCCTCCGGCCCTTCCGGCAGCGGGACGTCGAGCATCTGCCGCAGATCGTCGAGGTTGACGCGGCGCATCCGCCCCTCGGACTCCGCCTGCAGCTTGCGCGCCGCCGTCGTCTTCCCCGAGGCGGGCAGCCCCGTCATGACGTGCACCACGGGCACGGTCGGCACGATCAGTTCTCCTCGTCGTATCTGAAGGGGTCGGACGCCTCCGGCCGGGTGGAACGGTACGTCACGAGCACGGTCGGCCGCCCGTCCAGGCGCTGGAACAGGGCGGGGCGCACGGCGGCGTCGGGCAGCTCCCGCACCGCGCGGGCGAACGCGCCCCGGTCACCGGTGAGATGCGCCAGCGAACGGAACGCCTCGTCGATCGCCCGCTCCCGGTCCTCCACCTGCTTCTCGATGCCCGCGACCACCCCGCGCACCCAGGCGTCGAACTCGTCGGGCACCTGCTCCAGGAGCGCGTCCAGGGGCCGGCCGCCGGACGCGACGACGTCCTCCGCCGAGCAGTTGAGGGCCTGTGCGATCTGCTTGGCGGGCAGTCCCGCGAACCGCTGAATGCCGTGACCGCGCCAGATGTCCCGCTCGGTCACCCCGGTGAGCACCTTGTGCAGCCGTACGTACTCGGCGAACTTGGCCTTCGCCCGCACCCCCGAGGCGAAGCGCAGCACGAAACCCTCCGCGTCGGTGCCCGTCGCCGCGCTGCCGCCGGGCAGCCGGTTCCCCTCGGTCATCGCCAGCAGCTCGGCGAGCGGCAGCGCGGGCCGCACGGTGACGACCGAGCCGATGCCCTGCCAGCCCACCGCGGCCTCCGCCAGGGCGATTTCCGTGCCGTCCTCGGCGAACGCGGCCAGCAGCACCACGTCCCGCCGGTCGCCGTAGTCGACGACGATCCGGTTCTCCGGGTACAGGATCTCCGCCAGGTACGTCACCCCCGGCACCAGACCGGAGGTGTCCCTCCCGTCGAGCAGCCGCTGCGCCCAGGTCGCCTGCACGCTGATGAACGACCCCTTGGACGCCACCCGCCACCGGCCCGCGTAGTGGAACACCACCGCGAGGCTGCCGTCGACCTTGTCGTACACCTCGAACGGCTCGTCCGGGAGCGTCGGCGCGTACGGCTGACCCGCCTCGTGCTCACCGACGTTGAAGAACTTCGGCAGCGGCAGTGCGACGATCTCCCCGGTGCCGTCGTCGGCCACGAGTCCCCGGCAGCGCGTGGTGACGCGGTTCCACACCCGCTCGTACTGGCACGCCCTCGTGTACGTGAGGATGGAGATCGGCAGCGAAGGGTGGGCCTTGCGGGTCACATGGCCAGCGGCAATGGCTGTCTCAAGGTCGCGGAGGCTGAAGAGGTCAGAGAGCTGCATGGCAGCCCCCGCGAACGCTCTTGGACAATGCCGCGCTCGACCTCGTCGCCGTATCGCTCAACGATTTCGCGTGCCCACGCGACGAGATCACTCGCGCGTTGGCCTGCCGGTTGGGACTTGACCCAGAGCTCCAGGTTTTCTGGCCGGTTGTCGGGCCGGTTGTCGGGCCGGTCACCGTTCTTGTGGTGGGCGCTTTCTTCCGGCCGCAGCGGTCGACCGAGCTTCTCGGACAAGACCTTGCGGTGTTCGAGGATCCTGCCGTGCCGATTGGCGTTGGGGTGGTCCGGAGCAGATACGCGCCTGTAGCCCTCCTTGTTGACGTTTCCCGCGCCGGACGGGGCCAAGCCGCGGGGTGTGACGCCCGTGAGTCGTATGTATGCGTACCTGTGGTTGATACAGAAGCCCCGGCTGCGGACTTCCTTGGCGCAATCGTCGTCCTGGCACGTGTCGTGCCGGATGCCGGACTCAAGCACAGCGCGGACGCGGGCAATCCGGTCCGCGATGCACGGTCGGCATGTGATGCGAGAACGCCCCAGCGTGGTCCGGAGGTTGAACTTGGTTTGCGCCCAAGCGGTGACGGCGACTTCTGACCAACGGCGCTTCTTGAAGACGAGCGCAAGGTCGTCGCTGGTGCCGCATACGTCGCAAGCCTTGTCGGACAGTTAGGCGTTGAGCTGCCCAGCGCACCAGCGCGCGTGCTTTTCGGGTGTTGCCATGCTGTCACTTCACAAGTGGCTGCGACGAGTTGAGGCGTGTACGTGTAGATGGACAGTGGCGGTTCCGGGTGCGACTTCCGTGTGACGTGCCCCGCTTCGAGTGCTGCCGCGAGCTCCTCCGGCGGCGGCAGCGGCTCGTGAAGAGTCAGGTGGGCCCGGCTCATGGGTTCCTCCCCTTGGTGGTCCCTGATTGTCACGTGGGGGACGGGTTCGGCGCACGCGGGTTTTTCGGAGACCTCGCAGCTCAGTGGGCCGGCACCACCGCCCGCGACACGGCCGCCAGGAGTTTCGGCCTCCGCGCCCCAGCAGGAGACGATCACCAGGTCGCGGGCCGGGGCGATCCACAGCAGGCGGTTGCCGCCGTTGCCGCGGGAGCATCGGCCGGTGGCGGGGGCGGAGGGCCACACGGTGCGGTCGTCGTTGAGCCACCGGGACAGGCCGTAGTTCGGTTTGACCCGGCACGGCGTCCATGACTCCTCGATCCACCTTC
This sequence comes from Streptomyces phaeolivaceus, assembly GCF_009184865.1. Classification (NCBI taxonomy): domain Bacteria; kingdom Bacillati; phylum Actinomycetota; class Actinomycetes; order Kitasatosporales; family Streptomycetaceae; genus Streptomyces; species Streptomyces phaeolivaceus. The sequence continues at coordinate 9,708,213 of NZ_CP045096.1, forward strand.
GCGAGACGACCCGGCGCTCGCCCCACACCCCGCCGCGCAGGCAGAGGCGGCCGACGCGCGCCAGATCGAGGGCGCTGATGCACGGGCCGCCCGCCCCAGTGAGCACCGCCGGTCAGCGTCGACCCCGTCCACCGCCCGTCCGGCCTGTTCCCGTACGCCCGCGCCAGTTCCTCCCGGTCCCCCCCTACCGCGGGTCACCGGGCCGTCCTCCGCTCTCCGCCTCCAGCGCGTCCGCGGCACCCTCGCCGCCCGCCTCCTCCGCGTCCCCGGCCACTACTCGCACACCCGGCAGCCCGCCACCGTCGACGCGGCCCTGCACGCGCTGTGGGTGACCCCGTCCGTCACCCACACCGGCCCAGTGCCACGGTCCGGGAACCCGGAGTGAACGTGGCGAAGGACTGTTCCCAGGACTCGCCGGGCCAAGGTGATCCGCTGTGGGCTCACGACGGCCGCTCCCTCGGGTGTCCGTGCCAGGTCCCCGGCAACCTAGCCAAATGCGGGGGCAGTTGACCCCTCCTGGCGTCAAGTTCATGCCGTTCGTTCAGCAGTTCAGGTGAGGTGGTGCGTGCCGAGGTGGTGGGTGGGGAGATTCGGGGTGATTCCGGCCTGGAAGTTCCGACTCAGTCGAAGGTGTTCGCCCATGTCCCAGACCGCGCCCGTGCCGTTCGCCGTCGGTGTCCAGTCCGAGAAGCTGAGTCCGGTCGACATTCGGCCGCAGGACACCGACTCGTCGGCTCTGCCGCCCCTGCGGTTCCATCATCCGCGGGAACTGGAGCTGGACCTGCGCTTCGACGATCCCAGGAAGCCCCGGCACCGTCCTCCGCGCGACCTCGCGCGGGGAGGCCGGGCCGACTGTGTGCGGACCGACGAGGGCAGTGTCAAGGCCGAGCCGCGGGACGGTGACGAGTGTCTGCTGTGGGTGGGCGACGACAGGTTCGCCCTGGTCGACGTGCACTGGCACACACCGTCCGAGCACACGGTCGGCGGAGTGGCGTTCCCGATGGAACAGCACATGAAGTACCAGCGGGTGGCCGGTGACGGTGCCGAGGACGCCGGTGGGGCCGAGGCCGAGGACAGTGGGTACACCGTCATCGGTGTCTTCGTCCACCCGGGGCAGGCCAACGACTCCCTGGACCGTCTGCTGATGTCGGCCCGCCGCTCGGAGGGGCACTGGCCGGTCGACGGGGTCGGACTCGACGCGCTGCTGCCGTCCTGCACCGAGTCCTACCGCTACGTCGGCTCCACCACCACCTGCCCCTACGTCCCGGGAGTGCGCTGGATCGTGCTGACCCATCCCGTCCAGGCCTCCGCCGAGGCGCTGGCGCACTACCGGAAGGTGTTCCCCAAGGGCAACGCCCTGGAGACCCAGCCGCTCCGTGACCGGCGCGTCGTCAGTGACCGCCATCGCTGGTGGTAGCGCCGGTCAGGACCCCGTGCGACGCGGTGGTCAGCCGTTGTCGGGCGAGAGCGTGGCCCGCCGCACCGGCTCCCGCTCGGACGGGCTCAGCGGCAGCCGCGGCCAGCCGTGGATGTCGCGTCGCAGCTGCCGGTCGTGCGTGGCGACGACGACCGCCGCGTCCGTGGCGTGCAGGGCGTCGGTGAGTTCGTCGACGAGGGCGATGGACAGATGGTTGGTCGGCTCGTCCAGCAGCAGGACGTGCGGCCGGGTGGCGAGCGCCGGCGCCAGGTCGAGCCGGCGCTGCTGTCCCGTCGACAGGTCGGCCACCGGCTTCCCGGCGTCGCGCGAGGTGAGCGGACCCAGCGCCCCGAGCCCGACGACCTCGTCCTCCTTGAGGATCCCGGCGGTCACCAGCCGCGCGGTGTGCGCCTCGTAGAGATCACGGGCCCGCCGCCGTGTCGCGTGCGGCGACTCCTGACCCAGGAGGTGCAGTCGGACGGTACGCGCCCGTGCACCCGGCCCGGCGTGGGCGCGAGGTGCCCGGCCAGGACCGACAGGAGCGTGGACTTGCCCGCCCCGTTCGGCCCGGTGACGGCCAGCCGGTCGCCGGACGCCCCCGCCACGGTCGTCGGCCGGTGCCGGCGCCCGTCCACGCTCACCTCCTGGGCGCGCAGCAGCAGGACCCCGGGCCGGGCGGGCGGTTCGGGCATGTGGAACCGCCGGGGCGGCACAGGCGCGGTGACGCTGTGGCGTTCGAGGTCGTTCTGCCGGCGGTGCACGGAACGGGCCGACGCACCGGCCCGGGTGGCCCGTTGGTGCTTGCCGGTGCCCTTGTCCGGGCGCCACCCCGTGATCAGCCGGTTCTGCGCCTCCGGCAAGGCCTGATGGAGGCGTGCCTGTTCGGTCCGCCGCTGCTCGTACTCGGCCTGCCAGCGCGGCAGTTCGGTCTGTCAGGCCGAGCCGGCAGCTGAGGCGGCTGCCGGACTCGCGGGGCGCGGCGGTGCAGTCGAGGAGTTCGTCCTCCGGGTCCTCGCCGTAGTTCCCGGCGGCGTCGATGATCGCCTGGGACCACTGCCGCATGTCGTCGTCACCGACCCCGCGCAGCCCCAGCAGGGCGGCGAGGTCACGGGCCGCGAGCGGTCCGGCGAAGTCGGCGACCAGATCGCCCGAGCCCCGCGCGGCGAGACCGGCGAGCAGGTCGGCGGTGTTGCGCCGGAACACCGGGAGCCAGTGCTCGTCGACGGCCCTCGGCCGCAGCGGTGCCTCGGCGGCCCGGCGCAGCCGCCGGTGGGCGGCACCGTCCTGGCGCAGCAGGGTCTCGCCGATCGACCGCGTCATCAGGGACGGCTTCTCCGACGACGGGAAGATCTCCGGATTCCGCTCGACACGCGGGACATCCGCGTGCCGGGTCACCGGACAGCGGCCCGCCCGCGGCACCCGGGCCACGGGGTCGTGCTCGCGGAGGTACCGGTAGAGGGGACACGGGTCGTGCCGCAGACGGCTCGGACCGATGTCGTGCTCGGCGGATGGACTGACGGTCGTCGCCGTCAACGGGGTCCCTTCCGGGCTGCCCCTGTCACGCCGCCGACTGTGACCCACGGGAAGAGCCCCTGGTAAGCCCGTGGAAACGCGGTTTTCCTGACGCGCTTCATCAGGAATTCCGGATTTGGGGGCGGCGGCCGAGCACGGGGGCGGGTGCGGTGGTGCCGAGCCGTGGGCGGATGCGGTGGTGCCGAGCCGTAGGCGTCTGCGGCGGTGCCGAGCCCGTGGGTGGGTGGTGCGCGTGGCCGTGGGCGGGTGGTGCGCGCCGCCGTACGTGCGGATCTCGCGCACAGACATGCGTCAAAGCGTCGTTGACGTGCCGAGTCCCGCCGGACGACGCTTGACGCCGACAGGGCAGGGCAGGACAGGACGCGAGAAGGAGTCGAGGATGGCGACGGGTGCGCTGGACGGGGTACGGATCGCGGACTTCTCCCGGGTGCTCGCCGGGCCGTACGCGACGATGCTCCTGGCCGACCTCGGCGCCGAGGTCGTCAAGGTGGAGCGGCCCGGCACCGGCGACGAGACCCGTTCCTGGCGGCCACCCGTCGACGCGGCCGGGACCTCCACGTACTACCTGGGCGTCAACCGGAACAAACGATCGGTCGCCCTCGACCTCGCCACGGACCGGGGCCTCGCCCAGGCCCGGCGGCTGATCGCACGCTCCGACGTCGTGGTCGAGAACTTCCGCCCCGGAACCATGGAGAGACTGGGGCTCGGCGCCGAGCAACTGCGGGCCGCCGACCCGGGGTTGGTCTACTGCTCGATCACGGGCTTCGGCACCGGCCCCGGTGCCGCGCTCCCCGGCTACGACCTGCTCGTCCAGGCCGTCGGCGGCCTGATGAGCGTCACCGGCGAGCCCGGCGGGGACCCCACCAAGGTGGGCGTCGCGCTCGTCGACGTCATCACCGGACTGCACGCCTCGCTGGGCATCCTGGCCGCGCTCCGCCACCGGGAACGCACCGGCGAAGGGCAGTCGGTGGAGGTGACCCTGCTGGGCTCGCTGCTGTCGGCCATGGTCAACCAGGCCTCCGGCTACGTCTCCGCCGGGGTGGTACCGGGGCGGCTCGGCAACGCGCACCCCAGCATCGCCCCGTACGAGACCTTCCGTACCGCGGACCGGCCGATCGCCCTCGCCGTCGGCAACGACCGGCAGTTCGCGGCGCTGGTCACCGCGCTCGGCCGGCCGGAGCTGGCCGAGGACGACCGCTTCCGCACCAACCCCGACCGGGTCGCCCACCGCGCCGAACTCCGCGCGGTCCTGGAGCAGTCGCTGAGCGCCGGGCCGGCGGACCACTGGGCGGAGGCGCTGCCCGCCGTCGGCGTACCGGCCGGACCGGTCAACTCGCTCGACGAGGCCTTCGCCCACGCAGAACGGCTCGGCCTCGGCGCCCTCGCAGACGTCGCCGGTACCCTCCAGGTCGCCCACCCGATCCACCTCAGCGGCTCACCCGCCCAGTACCGGCTCCCACCACCGGAGTTGGGCGAGCACACCGACGCCGTGTTCAGCCCGTCCGAGGAAGACCCGTTCGAGGAAGAGACGAACAGATGACCACCATTGCCACCGCCAGGACGGACATCTCCGCCGCCCCGACCCTGGACCTCGACTGCGCGCACCTCTTCACCCCGGAGGAGGCCGCCTGGCGCGACAAGGTGCGCGCCTTCACGCGCGAACGCATCGCCCCGACCGTCGACGCCGACTTCGAGGACCGGCACTTCCGCCGTGAACTCGTCCGGGAACTGGGCGCGTTGGGCGTGCTGGGCATGCACATCCAGGGGTACGGGTGCGCCGGGGCGAGCGCGGTGTCGTACGGGCTGGCCTGTCTGGAGCTCGAAGCCGCCGACAGCGCCTGGCGGACCTTCGTCTCCGTGCAGGGCTCCCTGGCGATGTCCGCGATCGCCAAGTGGGGCTCGGAGGAACAGAAGGCGCGCTGGCTGCCCGAGTTGGCCGCCGGGCGGGCCATCGGCTGCTTCGGGCTCACCGAACCGGACGGCGGCAGCGACCCCAAGTCGATGCGGACGACGGCCCGGCGCGAGGGCGGCGACTGGGTGCTCGACGGCGCGAAGCGCTGGATCGGCCTGGGCAGTGTCGCCGATGTCGCCGTGATCTGGGCGAACACCGAGGACGGCGTACGCGGCTTCCTCGTCCCCGCCGGCACACCCGGCTTCACCGCCACGGAGATCACCAACAAGCTCTCCCTGCGCGCCTCCATCCAGTGCGACCTGGCCTTCGACGGCTGCCGACTGCCCGCCGACGCCGTCCTGCCGGGCGTCACCGGTCTGCGCGGGCCGTTCAGCTGCCTCAACGAGGCCCGCTACGGCATCATCTGGGGCGTCATGGGCGCGGCCCGGGAATGCCTCGGCGCCGCCGTCGAACGCTCCCGCACCCGGCGGGTGTTCGGCAAGGCGCTCGCCGAACTGCAGCTCACCCAGCAGAAGGTGGCGGACATGGCGGTGGAGTACCAGAAGGGCCTGCTGCTCGCCGTGCACATCGGCCGGCTGAAGGACGCGGGCGCGCTCACCCCGGCCCAGATCAGCGTGGGCAAGCTCAACAATGTGCGCGAGGCCCTCAGCATCGCCCGTACCGCCCGTACGATCCTCGGCGGCGACGGCGTGACCAGCGACTTCCCCGTGATGCGGCACATGGCCAACCTCGAATCGGTGCGCACCTACGAGGGCACGGACGAGGTGCACGCGCTGGTGATCGGCCACGCGGTCACCGGCCACCGCGCCTTCGCCTGAACCCCTTCGGCCACCCCGTGCGACGGGCGTCAGCCGCCGTCCGACGCGACCGCGCGCAGCCGGCGGATCACCCGGCGGACGGCGGGGGAGGTCTCGTCGCGGCGGTGCACTCCGACCAGCCGGGTGGTGAGGGACACGTCGGCCAGCGGGCGGTGCACCACACCGGGCATCCGCACACGGCGTACCGAGTCCGGTACGAGGGCCACACCGAGGCCCCCGCCGACGAGGGTGAGGGCGGCCACGAAGTCCTTGACGGGCGGGGCCAGCCTGGGCGGGAAACCACCGGCGTCCGCCACCTGCCCGAGCTGGTCGCGGAAGTCGTGCTCCTCGTCGAAGTGGGGCACCACGAACCGTTCCTCGGCCAGCTCGGCGGCGGGCACCGCCTCCAGGGCGCTCAGCCGGTGCTCCTCGGGGAGCGCGAGCACCATCTCCTCCGTCAGCAGACACACCGCCGTCAGATCCGGCGGATACTCCGGCCGCCACCGCAGGAACCCCACATCGATCCGGCCCGAGCCCAGCGCCTCCAGCTGCGCCGGGGTCTCCAGCTCCCGCACCCGTACGGTGACGTCCCGCTCGTGCCGTCCGCAGTCGGCGAGGACCCGGGTGAGTACGCCGGAGAAGGCGGCGGAGGCCACGTACGCGATCTCGGCCTCGCCCAGCTCGCCCCGGCCCGCCCGGCGGCCCACGGCCTCGGCCTTCGCGACCTGCGCGAGGGTGAGCCGGGCCTCGGTCAGGAACAGTTCCCCCGCGCCGGTCAGCCGGATCCGCGAACGGCGGCCACGGTCGATCAGCCGCACCCCCAACTCCGTCTCCAACGCCTTGATCTGGGCACTCAACGCGGACGGGGCCAGATACAGCCGGTCGGCGGCATGCCCGAAGTGCAGATCCTCGGCGACCGCCACGAACGATGTCAGCCAGCGCAACTCCACCGTCGTCCTCCTGTCCGACCCGCCCGTCCTGCCCGTCTCATGCGTTCCGGCTCAGGAAGCCGGGCTCCGTCGCAGTATCTTCCCTCGGGCGTCCGCGTCGAGTGAGGCGCCGCTGTAGGGGCCGGTCATGTGACGCGGAGGGCCGGCGCGGCCGGCGCCCCCCTTGCCGGTGCGCCTCCTCCGCTACGCGGCGAGCGCCGCCGGTTCGCCGAGGTGGGCGGCGGCCGTGCGCCAGGCGGCCGTCACCGCCGCGTGTGCCTGTCGGGTGCTCGCGCTGTGGCCGCCGGTCAGGCTGAGCGGCGCCCCCACGTGCACATGCAGGGCGGGGCGGCGCAGGGGCGCGGTGACCAGGCCCGCGAGCTGCTTGGCCGTGCTGCCGGAGGTGACCCGGCGGGCCCCGGCCTGGCCGACCGGGACGACGGGCGCGCCGGTGCGTTCGGCGAGCCGGGTCAGCCCGCTGCGGAACGGCTCGGGCGGCGCCTCCGCGGCGTCCCTGCGGAGGGGGATGCCGCCCTCGGCGTAGATGAGGATCGTCCGGCCGTCCGCCAGCGCTTCGGCGGCGAGGTCGAGCGCGTCGGCGGCCCGCGGGTCCCGGCGGAACACGGGGATGTGCCCCTCGCGGGTCAGCGCGCGGCCGAGCAGGGGGATGCGCCACAGGCCGGCGGCGCCCATGACGACCGGCTGGACGCCGAGGCGGTGCAGGGCGGCGAGGACGACGGCGGGATCGGCGAGCGAGGTGTGGTTCGCGACGACGATGCTGCCCGGCGCCCACGCGGATCCGGCGTCGGCGGTCACCGTGAGACGCCCGAGGACGGGCACCAGGACATCGGCGAGGCGGCTGAACATGGGGTCACTCCCGGTCTCTACGAGGATGACCTCATCGTCGGCCCGTGAGCCGCCCGGTTCCTGAGTGCGCGTACTCAACTCCACGGGTGCCGGTACCCAGACACCACACCGCCGGGCGACACACGCAACGGGCGGCTCACCCGGGGCGGCGCGTGTCAGGACGGCTGAGGTTTCCGGCCCCATGCCGAGATCATCGGGGACGTCGCCAGATCCAGACCGCCCGCGGCGATGTTGGTGAGGTGGGTGTCGATCTCCTCCGCCGTCGCATGGCCCTTGGCCACGAGCTGGTCGCGGACCTGTCGCACGGTGGCCGTCTCCAGCGCCGTACAGGCCGGGCCCGAGACGGGGAAGTAGGCGTCCGCCCCTACCTCGGTGAGGCCGGCCTCGCGCAGCAGACGCGGCAGGCGGCGGCCGTACGACAGGTCGGCGCCGCGCTCGGCGAGGAGTTCCCGGAAGCCCCGGCGGAGTTTGTTGGCCAGACGCTGCGGGGGGCCGGACTCGTCGGGGCAGATCAGCGGTTGGAGCGCGGGGTCGGCGTCCTCCAGCAGCAGCCATCCACCGGGGCGCAGAGCACCGGTCATCACCCGCAGGGCGCGTGCGCGGTCGGCGACGTGGACGAGGACCAGCCGGGCGTGCACGAGGTCGAAGAGACCTGGCGGGGGCGCGTCGGCGGCGACGTCATGGCGGCGCACCTCCACCTGAGGTGCCACCGCGTCCGCCGTCCACGAGGTGTCGATGTCGGTGGCGAGCACATACCCCGTGGGCCCGACGCGCTCGGCGAGGCCCCGTACCACCGACGAGCCCCCGGCCCCCACCTCCCAGCAGCGCCAACCCGGTGCGATCCCGAGGCCTTCGACATGCCGGAACGTGGACGGGTCGAACAGCGCGCCGAGCGCGTCGAAGCGCTCACCCGCCTCGGACCGCCGGTTGTCGAGGAGATAGCCGTCCTCGGAGTGCTGGGTCATGTCCCGATCATGCCTCCGCCGGGCGCGCCGACGGGACACGGGCCCCGGTTCGTCAGGCGCTGATCGTCAGCTCCCCCCGCCGCACCCCGTACGACAGCGGCAGCCCGGTGGTGAGCCGTTCCAGTTCCTCCACGACGGTGCCGCCGAGGCGGGCCAGTTCGTTGCCGAGGGAGCCGGCGATGTGGGGGGTGAGGAAGACGTTGGGGAGGTGGTGGAGGGGGGAGTCCGCGGGGAGCGGCTCGGGTTCGGTGACGTCGAGCACCGCGCTGATCCGGCCGCCGACCAGTTCGGCGGTGAGCGCCTCGGGGTCCACCAGGGCACCGCGCGAGGTGTTGATCAGCACACCGCCGTCGGGGATGAGCGCCAGCCGGTCGCGGCTGAGCATCCGGTGGGTCTCGGGGGTGTCGGGCGCGTGCACGCTGACGATGTCGCTGGTGCGCAGCAGTTCGTCGAGGGGGAGGGGCACCGCGCCGAGCGCCGCCGCCTCGGCCGGGTCCACGTAGGGGTCGTACAGGCCGACGGTGAGGTCGAAGGGGCGCAGCAGTTCCAGCACGCGGCGGCCCACGCGTGACGCGCCGATGATCCCGACCCGCCGGCCCAGGTTGCCGACCGCCGTGTACTCGTCGGGCGCGGGGTACACCCGCTCGGCCCGGAAGCGTTCCCGGAGGCCGAAGGCGTCCTTGCCGGCGAGCAGGATCGTGGCGAGCGTGTACTCGGCCACGGGCAGCGCGTTGGCCAGGACGGCGCTGGAGACGGTGAGCCCCCGCTCCCACACGGCGTCGCCGACGAGCCCGCGCACACTGCCGGCCGCGTGCAGCACGGTCCGCAGCCGGGGCGCCGCGTCCAGGACCTCCGCGTCGACGTGCGGACAGCCCCAGCCGGTGATCAGCACCTCCGCCCGCGCCAGCGCGGGGGCGGCGGACGGATCGCCGAAGTCCTGGACGACGAGTCCGGGATCGATCGTCACGCACTGCCGCAGCCGGTCCATGAGGGGCGACGGGAAGAGCGCCGGCAGATGCACCGGGTTCATGGCGAAGACGGCACGGGGAAGCGAGTGCGGGGGCATGGCGCTCCTGCTGGGACGGGGAAAGGGAAGGTAAACGGTTACCAAGTTAGGGAGTCTTCGGTGGGCAGGTCAATGTGCGATCGTCCGTCATTCTGTGTGAGGGCGAAATCTACTGTAAGTGATGCCACCGTGAAGAAGTGCAGGTGGAAGGCGGCTTGCCGGTAACGCTGTTGAAAGTTAGACGAAACAAACCGGCCTCGCCTCTTGTGGTTTTGGCCACCGGCGTCCTACCGTCCACAACAACCGGTTACTGTCCCGACCGCGCCGGTTCCCCCACCCCAAGCGCCGTCCTGTTCCGTCCGTGGAGGACCGATGTCCCAGTTCCGTGCCAGAGCCCTCGCCCCGGTGGCCGCCGCGGCCTCCCTGTCCCTGCTGCTGGCCGCCTGCGGGGGCGGCGACGCCGAATCCGACTCCGCCACGAAGGCCACCAAGGGCAAGGTCACCCTGGAGTTCTGGAGCTGGACCGACGGCATCGAGGCCCAGACGAAGGTGTGGAACAAGGCCCACCCCGACACCCAGGTCAAGTTCGTCAACCCCGCGGGCGAGACGGCGTACCAGAAGCTGCGCGCCGCGGTGAACGCCGGCACCGCGCCCTGTCTGTCGAAGATGGACGGGATGAACCTGGCGAACTTCGCCGCCGACGGACTGCTCACCGATGTCACCAAGGTCGCCGCGCCCTACAAGGACAAGTACACGGCCGCCGCGTGGAACGCGGTCAGCCCCGGCGGCACCACCTTCGGCATCCCCATGGGCTCCTCGCCGCTGTTCACCGCCTACCGCGCGGACCTGTTCGAGAAGTACGGCATCGAGGCGCCGAAGACCTGGGACGACCTGATCACCGCCGGCCAGAAGGCGCAGAAGGAGAACAAGAAGGTCAAGATCTTCAACATGGCCGGTGAGGACCCGTCCACCCTGGTCGACCTGTCCTGGGAGGCCGGGGCCCAGTGGTACAAGGTGGAGGGCGACCACTGGGTCGTCGACTTCACCTCGCCCGAGGCGCTGAAGGCGGGCGACATCGTGCAGCGGCTGGTCGACAACGACCTCGCCTCCAACGCCTCCTACGCCGACCCGGGCGTCTTCAGGACCTGGGACCTCGGCACGACCATCGCGATGACGACATCGACCTGGCAGCTGCCGATCTACGACACCAACTTCCCCAAGTCCAAGGGGAAGTGGCAGCTCGCGGACTCACCGGTCTTCGACACCGCCGCGCCGCGGACCTCCTCCAACTTCGACGTCCTGGCCGTCCTCAAGGGCTGCGAGTACCCCGACCGGGCCGCCGAGTTCGCCTCCTGGCTGTCCAGCGGCGAGGAGTCGCTGACCACCCTCACCGACCCCGCCTCCAAGTCCGGCCTCTTCCCGGCCGTCCCGGACGTCTCCCCGTACGTCGACAAGATCATCCCCACCGGGATGTTCAACGGGAGGTCGGACAGCGCGAAGGTGATCACCGACGCCGCCTCCCGGGTCGGTGACCAGTGGCAGTACGGGCCGAACTACGCGGCCATGTACTCCGAGATGCAGAAGCAGTGGGGCAAGGTCATGAAGAAGGAACTCACGGTCGCCGAGATGCTCAAGAGCCTGGAGAAGTGGACCGTCGACGACCTCAACGGCAAGGGCGTCAAGGCCGTCGCCGCCGGCTGACGTCCGCGCGCTGGCGGGGCCGCCGTGCCCCGCCCGCGGCCCGTCGACCCACCCTCGTCCGGAATCCGGAGACTTTGGAGAAGCCCGTGTCCACCCTGACGCGACCGGCGAAGGCCGCGACCGACTCCCCGGCCCGGCGGCCCTCCCCCCGCCGGGGCGGGAGGCGGGGAGCCTACAAGGGGCCGCTGTTCATGCTCCCCTTCCTGCTGGGCTTCCTCGCCACCTATGTCGTGCCGATCGGCTACGCCTTCAGCCAGAGCCTGCACGAGAAGAAGAGCAGTGGCCTCGGCTTCGGCCCGACCCGGGTCGTCTACACCGGCTTCGCCAACTTCGCCTCGGTCCTCGCCGACAGCGCGTTCTGGGCGAGCATGGGCCGCACCCTGTTGTTCGGCGCCGCGCAGATCACGGTGATGCTGGGCATCGCCCTGCTGCTGGCCCTCCTGCTCGACGGGGTGGCCGCACGCGCGGTGCGCTTCTTCCGCGCCGCGCTGCTCATCCCGTACGTCATCCCCGCCGTGGTCTCCACCCTGATGTGGCTGTTCCTCTACAGCCCGACGGGCAGCCCGCTGCTGGACCTCGCGGAGCGCGCCGGTGCGGAGATCTCGTTCTTCGGCGGTGTCAACACCTATCTCTCGCTGGGCAATCTGCTCACCTGGCAGGGCATCGGCTTCAACATGATCCTGATCTCCGCCTCGCTCCAGGCACTGCCCCGCGAGCTGTACGAGGCGGCCCGGCTGGACGGCGCCCGGGAGTGGCGCATCGCCTGGTCGATCAAGATCCCGAACATCACCGGGATCCTGGTGCTGACCGGCATGTTCTCCCTGATCAGCCGACTCCAGCTGTTCGGCGAGCCGCTGATCATGCGGCAGATCGCACCGGAGTCCATCAACACCGACTTCACGCCGATGATGGAGATCTACGACAAGGCCTTCAAGGTCGGCGACTACCAGTACGCCGCCGCCGAGTCCCTGGTCCTGGCCGTCGTCACCGGCATCCTCGCCCATGTCTTCTACCGCGCCACGAACAGGAAGATGTCATGAGCAGTGTCGCTTCCGGGGGCGGCGTACGCCCCTCCCGCCGTGCGGTGGTGCTCACCACCGGTCTGCTGGTGGTCTTCCTGCTGTACTCGCTCGCCCCGACCTGGTTCCTGATCGTCTCCGCGACCAAGAACCAGACGGACCTCTACTCCACCTTCGGCCTGTGGTTCTCCACCAACCACCTCGGCGACAACCTGCACGACATCGCGACCTACCACGACGGGGTGTTCCTGCGCTGGCTGGGCAACTCCGTCCTCTACTCCACCCTCGGCGCGGCGGGCTCCACCCTGATCTCGCTCGCCGCCGGGTACGGACTGTCGAAGTTCGACTTCCGCGGCCGGGGCGCGTTCTTCGCCGTCATCGTCGGCGCCTCCCTGCTGCCGAGCACCCTGCTGGCCTTCCCGCTGTATCTGGTGTTCTCCGAGATCGGGCTCACCAACACCATCTGGTCGGTGCTCATCCCGTACTTCATCAACCCCTTCGGGGTCTACCTCGGCAAGGTGTACGCGGACAGCTCCGTACCCACCGAACTGATGGAGGCCGCCCGCATCGACGGCGCCGGCGATCTGCGGGTCTTCGCCTCGATCGCGCTGCCGCTGATGCGCACCGGCGGCATCACCATCTTCATGCTGGAGTTCATCAACATCTGGAACAACTTCTTCCTCCCCCTGTTCATGCTCAACGGCGAGCGCACCTTCCCCGTGACCCTGGGCCTGTACTCCTGGCTCCAACAGGCACAGACCGCACGCGACATGAACACGCTCGTCCTCACCGGGTCCCTGCTGTCGATCGTCCCGCTCGCGATCTTCATGTTCACGCTCCAGAAGTACTGGCGCAGCGGAATTCTCATGGGCAGCCTCAAATGATCCACAACCCCGTCCTGCGCGGCTTCGCACCCGACCCCGTGATCCTGCGGGTCGGTGACGACTTCTACCTCGCGACCGCCACCTTCGAGTGGTGTCCGGGGGTGCGTGTCCACCACTCCCGGGATCTGGTGAACCGGCGGTCGCTGGGCGGCATCCTGGACAGCCGGCGCCTGCTCGACCTCACCGGGGTCCCCGACTCCGGAGGCATCTGGGCGCCCGGACTGTCGTACGCCGACGGCCTGTTCCATCTCGTCTTCACCGTGGTCGACACCTACGCGGAGGGCTGGAAGGACCTTCCGAACTACGTGACCACCGCCCCGTCGATCGAAGGGCCGTGGTCGGACCCGGTGCCGCTGCACGGCCGAGGCTTCGACGTGTCCCTCTTCCACGACCTCGACGCCCGCAGCCGGCTGCTCAACACGCGCTTCGACCGGCGGCCCGAACGGGAGATGTTCGCCGGGATCGAACTCCAGGAGTACGACCGGGCTTCGGGCGGGCTGATCGGCGCGCCCCGGACGATCTCCGTGGGCACCGCCGCCGGGGTCGCCGAGGGACCGCACCTCCACCGCCGCGACGGCTGGTACCACCTCGTCCACGCCGAGGGCGGCACCGGCTACGAGCACGGCGCGGCCGTCGCCCGCTCCCGGGACCTGTTCGGCCCCTACGAGCCGGACCCGGCCGGACCGCTGCTCACCTCCCGGCACGACCCGACCCTGGAACTCCAGAAGGCCGGACACTGCTCCCTGGCCGAGACCCGGGACGGCCAGTGGTACGCCGCCCACATCACCGCCCGCCCGTACGGCGAGCGCGGCCGGTGCGTACTGGGCCGGGAGACCGCCCTGCAGCCCGTGACCCGGACCGAGGACGGCTGGCCGCGCATCGCGGGCGCGGTCCCCGCCGTGACCGTACCGGCGCCCGGTCTGCCGCCCGCCCCGGTGCCCGAGCCGCCTGCCACGGACCGTTTCGACGCTCCCACGCTCGGACCCGACTGGTCCACCCTGCGCCGCCCGGCCGGCCCGGAGTGGGTGGAGCCGAGGCCCGGACGGCTCCGTGTCCGGGGCGGCCAGTCCCCGGTCGGGCGCCGGACCCCCAGCCTGGTCGCCCGGCGGGTGACGGCACGACGCTGCTCGTTCGAGACGGAACTGACCTTCGCGCCGGGCTCCACCGACCACCTGGCGGGACTCACCGCGTACTACGACACCCGCAACCGGCACTACCTGTACGTCACGGCCGACGACGACGGCTCCCCGGTGCTGCGGGCCCTCAGCTGTACGGCCGGAGCGCTCACCGCGCACCCGCCCCGGATCCCGCTCCAACCCGGGCACCCCGTCGTCCTGCGCGCCGAACTCGACGGCCCCGCCCTGCGGTTCTCGTACGGCGTCGGCGGCGAGCGGCCCCGGGCGCTGGGCCCCGACCTCGACGCGACCGTCCTGTCGGACGAGCACGCCGACGAGTTCCACGAGGGACAGCTGAGGGTGCTCGGCTTCACCGGGGCGATGCTGGGACTCCGGGTCCAGCACCTCGACGGCTCCGGCGTGCACGCGGACTTCGCCCACGCCACCTACCGCACCACCCCGGACGACCCCTCATGACACTGCTCGACCTCGGCCGCATCGGGCTCTTCTGCACCTCCCTCGGCCCCGACGACGCCCCCGCTCTGCTGCTGGCGCACGGCTGGGGCGGCGACGGACGGGAATGGTCACCGCACGCGGAGGCGCTTGCCGACCGGTTCCGGGTCCTCGTCCCCGATCTGCGCGGCCACGGCCGCTCCGCGGTGCCGGACGAGGGCAACACCCCGGCGGAGATGGCGGAGGACCTGGCCGCGCTGCTCGACTCCCTCGGGGTCGGACCGGTCGTCGCCGTCGGCCACTCCATGGGCGTCCAGGTCGTCAACCTGCTCGCCGTCCGCCACCCGGAGGCCGTGCGGTCGGTCGTCGCCCTCGATCCCGCGCACGGCGCGGACGAGGCCGAGGTCGCGCGGATCCCGGCCCGTCTCGCCGCGTACCGGGAGCACGGCGCCCGCGCCGCCGCCTCCTTCGTGGCCGGCGCGTTCTCCGCACAGGCCCCGCCCGGTCTCCGTACGGCGCACCTGCGTACCGTGCTCGGCACCCCCGACCATGTGATCGCCCAGGCCTACGCGGGCATGTACACCGACCCCGGCGCGGTCGGCGCCCGCCCGGCCAGCGAGGCGTTTCTGCTGCGCCGCACCCAGCCCGCGCTGACGGTGTGGACGTCCGCCGAGGCCGCCGAGTGGGAGCGCGGCACACTGCGGGTGCCCGGCTCACGTGTCGAGCACTGGCCGTGCACCGGCCACTATCTGCACGAGGAGCGGCCCGACCGCACGACCCGGCTCATCCGCGACTGGGCGGCCGGGGAGACGCCTGGGGAGACGCCCGGCTGAGCGGCGTCTCCCGCTACAACCGCCACCACCAAGCGGCGAGTTCGTTGTCGTCGGCGCACTCCACGGGGGACGCGTACGGCGAGCGCCGGGCGACGGCCAGGGTGTCGGTGCGGCGGACCACGGCACGCAGGTCCCGTACGGCGGGCATGTCGGCGAGTTCGTCGACGTCGAACGGGCAGCCCGCCGGGCCGCCGAGCAGGGTCTCGCAGCCGAACGCGTACCACTCGCCGACGAGTTCGTGGTCGCCCGACTTCTCGGCGGCGACGGCGATCTCCCGGACCACGTCGATCAGCGGGGTGCGGCGCGGCGGGTCGGCGTCGGGACCTCGGAGTTCCCCGGCGGAGACCATACGGCGCCACAGATCGGTGCCCGCGTCGCAGTAGAGGAACGGCGGGTCGACATAGCCGTCCTCGTGGTCGGGGTGCCGGTCGAGCGGGAATCGGTAGGCGTACCCGCGACGCAGCAGGATGTCCCTCACCCGGAAGTGGGTGAAGGAGCAGTCGAATCCGTCCTGGAAGCCGTACAGCTTCGCGAACCAGTCCCGGACGCGGGGATCGCCGGACGCGGTGTGGTCGTCCAGGAGGCGGATCGATTCCGCCACCAGGTCCTCGATCCTGTGCTCGGACATCGGCTTCTCCCTCGGGGCGATCGTCGGCCTGCCCGCATCCAAGCAGCAGGCACCGACACGACCGCCCCGCCCGAGGCCCTCACCCCCCGATCGCGTAGCCGGTTGCGCAACGGCACTTACCGCCCCGGACGGCCCCGGACGAGGTGGTCGACGACGGCCGCGGCCTCGTCCGGATGTGCCGTCAGCCATGCGTCGAGGCCTTCCCGGACGGCATCCGCGACACTGCCGCGCACGGCGTCGCCGCCCAGCCGGCTGCGGGTGGCGCCGGAGAATTCGAGGCGGTCCAGCCTCACCGACACGACCGCCGTCAGGCCCTCGCCGATCCGGTCGGCGTCGAGAGCGGGGTCCGCCGCCGTGAGCAGCCGCCGTCGGCGCGCGTACGCGTCGAGCGCCGCCGTCAGGCCGTCGCGGAAACCCTCCAGGTGCGTGCCCCCTTCGTAGGTGGGCAGGCTGTTGGCGAAGCCCCGGACCTGTTCGGTGCCGCCGCCGCCCCACCGGAGGGCCACCTCCACGGTCCCCGCCATCCGGGGGTCCTCCCTGGTGAAGCCGATGACGTCCGGGTGGACGGGCGCCCCCGACCCCTCGTCGAGGAAGGCGACGAAGTCCCGGATGCCGCCGGGGAACCGGAACCGTTCCGACCGGGACTCGTCCGGGGAGCGCTCGTCGGCCAGCCTGATGTCCAGGTCCCGGTTCAGGAAGGCCAGTTCGCGGAACCGCTCCGCCAGCACGGCGTACGAGTAGCGCACCGTCTCGAAGATGTCGGCGTCGGGCCAGAACGTGAAGGTGGTCCCGCTGCCGGTCGCCGGACCCGCGGCGACGGGGTCGCCGACCGCGAGGCCCCGCGCGTACTCCTGGACCCAGCGCGTCCCCGCGCGCCGCACCTCGGCCGTCAGACGGCCGGAGAGGGCGTTGGTGACAGAGGGGCCGAGACCGAAGTGGCCCAGGTGGACGGTGTGCCGGTCGTCGCTCCCCGTCAGCGCGCCCATGTCGGTCAGCACGGCTTCGAGGGTGGGACCGCCGGTGTGACCGGCCGCCCCCACGGGGAGCCCCGGCCCGTCGTCGGTGACCCGTACGCCGTCGTCCGGTACGAGGGTGATGCCGACGGATGCCGCGCGGCCGGCCAGCGCCTCCTCCACCGCCCGGTCGGCGATGACGTACACCATGTGATACAGGCCGCGTTCCCCGGTCGAACCGACATACATGCCGGGCCGCTTCCGTACGGCGTCCCGACCCTCCAGCACCTCGATCCGTGCGGCGTCGTACGGCATGGCCTTCTCGCTCATCAGGTCCCCCTCCGATGGAGTCCGGCAGACGCCGTCAGCCTAGAGGAATTCCAGCAAAACACCAGGTCAGAGCCTATTTGCCGAGAGCGTGGGCGGGCCGGTAGTGCCTGCCGGGAGACCGCCGGAGCAGGCCGCGCGGACCACGGCCATATCGCGCTCGTGCCCCCGTGAGAGCCGCGTACGCCCCCATTTCCAGGGCACTTGAGGCCGCTGATTCCGCGTCTGCGGGGCACTTGGGGGCGCCACCGGCCACCGCTTGCCTCACCTATCGACTTTCAATAGATTTCTATCGCTGATCGGGTGAGTCCGGACGATCGGCCGGCGTCGCGTGCCGCGCAGGCCGGCTCACGGGACATCGAGGTGACGCGGATGCGGGCCGAACTCGCCGAGGCGAACTGATGCCGATCGCCGTCGACATCGATGTGATGCTGGCCAGGAGGAAGATGTCCGTGGGTGAACTCGCGGAACGCGTCGGGATCACCCCGGCCAACCTGGCGGTGCTCAAGAACGGCCGGGCCAAGGCGGTCCGCTTCACCACCCTCGCCGCGCTCTGCGAAGTGCTCGACTGCCAGCCGGGAGACCTGTTGCGGTGGGAGGCCGACGCGGCCGACCGGCCCGACGGGGCCGCCGAGACCGTAGGCGGCGTGCGGTCGTGACCGGACACGAGGGGCGCCCGCTGCTCTTCCTTGACGTCGACGGCACACTGCTGCCCTACGGCGGCGCACGGCTCCCGTCGGCCGCCGAGGAGTGGGTCGACTGGCAGCACTCGTCGAACCCCCAACTGGCGAGGATCGACCGGGCCCACGGTCCCCGCCTGCTGCGGCTGCCCTGTGCGCTGATGTGGGCCACCGCGTGGATGGACGACGCCAACGAGGTGATCGCCCCGCTGCTCGGGCTGCCGTCGCTGCCGGTCGTGGAGCTGCCGGAGGCGCCCGAGGAGGACCGTGCGGACCTGCTGCACTGGAAGACCCGGGCCCTCGTCCGGACGGCGGCCGGGCGCCCGTTCATCTGGGCCGACGACGAGATCACCGACCTCGACCGCGCGTGGGTGTCACGGCATCACCGGGGGCGGGCCCTCCTCCACCGCGTGGAGGCGCGGGTGGGGCTGACCCCAGCCGATTTCACCGTGTTCCAGGGGTGGCTGGGCGGGGCCTGAGGAAGACCGCCGCCCAGCCACCGGCCGTGCGCTATGGGGGTTACGGGTTACGGGTTACGGGTTACGGGACGAGTTTCCAGTCCTGGGAGCCGTCCGAGGTCGCGGGCCGCAGGGTGAGCGGGGCGTCGGTGGACGCGCCGGTCGGATAGAGGTCCTTGTTCTTGGCCGACTGCAGTTTGACGTGGCCGTTGCCGGCCTCGACGACCTTCCAGGTGCCCGTGGCGCTGTCGTCCACCCACTGGCCGACGCGTTGACCGGCGGTCGCGCTGCCAGCCGCCGGTCGCGACGACATTGAGCACCTGCCAGGTCACGCCCTCGTCGTCACTGGAGTACAGGGCGATCGCCATGTCGCTCCGGTCCCCGTCGTTGGACGGCGTCCAGTCCGGGTCGGCCGCCTTGTGTTCCTTGTAGTACTGGTCGTCGCCCGACACGACACTCGCCAGGAGCAGCGTGCCCGCCTTCAGATCGCCCACGCGCTCCGGCAGCACGTACAGGAACGGGTTCGTCCAGTTGCTCGTGTACTTCGCGTACCGGGAGTCCGTCGACAGGTATGCCGGGGCCTTCACCTCGGCCAGCGGCTGCCAGGAGTCGGACGCGGAGCGCCCGGGGACGTGGTGTGTGTCCCCGGGCGTGTGGTCGGCGGTGGACCGCCGGTGCCGGTCCGGTGCGTACCGGTGCGGGAGATGTCGGTTTGGTTGAGCAGGTACGCCTTCTCGATGGTCACGTCGTAGGCGTTGCCGCTCGTGTCCGTGACCCTCGCCCTGAGGGAGACCGAGGTCGCGGTCTTGGGGTGGGTCAGGGTGATGTGGCGTCTACCGTCCGTGCCCGTGCCGTAGGCGACCGGGGTGTCGGTCCACACCTTGCCTCCGTCGTAGGAGACCTGGACGGTGAGCGATCCGAGGTTGTTCTGCGCCGGGCCCCGGACATGGAGCGGGAACGTGACGGTCTCGCCGGACTTCGCGGTGCTCGTCAGGTCCAGGCTCGGGGTGAAGCGGACGATGTTGATGGGCAGGTTCGCGGGAGTGGTGCCCGTGACCTGCTTCGAGGTGAGCGTCCAGGCCGCCACGAGCCGGCTCGTGGCACTCGCGACCGACGAGGGGCGCGTCGCCTCCGTGCTCATCTTGTACGTGGCGGACCCGGCGGGGAGCCCTTCGAGCATCCCGCACGCCCCTTCCTGCGCGTCGAGGACGGTCCTGCCGTCGGCCGTGACCGCGGTGCGCTGTTGGGAGACCGCCGATTCGCCGTGGTGGCCGACCCCGTCGGCGAACTCGTCCACGCGGAACCGCATGTCGTTGCCGAGCCGTTGGCTGCTCCCGTACGCCTCCTTCGGGCTGAACACACCGACGTTGAAGGTCTCCGAGTACGTCTTCCCCGCCTCGAAGGTCCTGGGACCCGCGGACGTCAGATCGACGCCGAAGTCGTCGCCGTTGTGCTGGTAGGCCCCGAGTTCCCAGGTCAGGTATTTGGGCGTGGTGAAGTAGGTCTTGGCCGTGGTGGGCAGGGCGAACGGGTCGGTCATCAGGCTGACGCTGTACGCCGACGGCCCTGTCGCATCGACCCAGCCCGGCATGAGAGAGCCCGTACGGTTCTTGGCGGAGGAGCCGAACCTGGCGTTCACCAGGGCCAGTTCGCTCATCTCGGCCGTGTGGCTGAAGCCCTTGTAGAACGAACCGGTGCGGTTGTAGAGCAGGTTGTAGCTGGTGCTGCCCTTCTGCCAGAGGCCACCGACCTGCGCGTTCATCAGCGCCGTCGGCACCTGCGGGCCGACATGGCCGACGCGCGCACCGTTGAAGTCGTCCAGGTTCCAGAGGCTGGAACGAACCCCGTCACCCGCCTTCACCCCGAAGCTCACATACGCGTCGAGAAGCTCGGCGGAGTCCGGCGCGGTGATGCTGATCGGCTTCGCCGTGCGGGCGTCGAAGGTGACGGTGGAGTCCCCAACCCGGCGAGCGGAACCGATGATGTCAGACATCGCCTCTCTGGCCGTGCTTTTCTGCCTGCGCAGTCATGCCTACGCGGGCAGGCGGCGGGTTTCACGCGTCGGGGGCCGCGTGGACGCGTTCGCCGTCCACGAAGGTCTGCAGGACCCGGGTGGCCGCGATCTCCTCGGGCGGGCCGGTGAACGGGTCGCGGTCGAGGACGACCAGGTCGGCCGCCTTGCCGACGGTGATGCTGCCGGTGAGGGTGTCGAGGTGGTTGGCGTAGGAGCTGCCCGCCGTGTAGGCGGCGAGGGCGGTGCCGAGGTCGAGGCGCTGCTCCGGCAGGAACTCGGGGGTGCCGTCCGGGGCGTCGGGGGAGCGGCGGCGGTTGACGGCGACATGGAGGGCCTGGAACGGGTCGGGGCTGCTGACCGGCCAGTCGCTGCCCGCCGCGAGCGTCGCCCCGGCCCGCAGCAGATCGCCGAACGGGTACTGCCGGGCGCCGCGTTCGGGGCCCAGGAACGGCAGGGTCAGCTCGTCCATCTGCGGTTCGTGGGCGGCCCACAGCATCTGCAGATTGGCGGTGGCGCCGAGCGCCCGGAACCGCCGTACGTCGTCGGGGTGGACGACCTGGAGGTGCGCGAGGTGGTGGCGGGTGTCGTGGTACCCGTTCGCGGTACGGGCGGCCTCGACGGCGTCCAGCGCCTCGCGCACCGCGCGGTCGCCGAGGGCGTGGAAGTGCACCTGGAAGCCGAGCGCGTCGAGTTCGGTGACGTACTTCTTCAGCTCACCCGGTTCGACGAAGCTGATCCCGCTGCCGCTGCCGCTGCCGCTGCCGCTGCCGCTGCCGCTGCCGCCGCTGTCCGAGGCGCAGCCGCAGCCGGTGAGATACGGGTCGAGCATCGCGGCCGTGTGGTTCTCCGCGATGCCGTCCTGCATGATCTTCACCGAGCCGGCCCGGAACCGGTCCCCGCTCAACTCCTCGCGCCGCGCGACGAGTTCGGGGATCTGCTCGGCGCCGCGCTCACGGTCCCACCACAGGGCGCCGACGGGATGACCTCCGGCCCGGCCGGTTGCCTACTCGTGGTCGGCACAGAGGTGGGCGGTCAGCGCCGCGCTGCTGGAGAGCCTCGGCGAGGTCGCCGGGGACGGTGTCCACCCGGGGTTGTTCACCGAGGTGTTCTGGGCGGCCCTGCACGGACTGGCCACCCTGACCCGGGAGGGACGGCTGCCGCCGGGGGAGGCCGACCGGAGGACGGAACTGCTGGTGGACCGGCTCACCGTGATCTGACGCGCCACCCGGCCGGATCGGGTCTTCCGGCCGGGGTGGGCACAGGGGATCGCGTCCCGGGTATGGCGAAGGGCTTCCGCGAGGCGTCACGCCTCGCGGAAGCCCTTCGGCCGGGAGCGGCCTCACCGGGCTGTGCGTCTCCCCCGGCTACCGGCCTCCCCGGACTCCCAGTTGTCCGCCTTCCCGGGCGGTCGACCCCGCGTCAGGACGCGGGGAGTTCCGCGCGGACCGTACGGGTGGCGGCGACCAGGTTCTCCAGGGCGGCGCGGGTCTCGGGCCAGCCCCGGGTCTTCAGGCCGCAGTCGGGGTTGACCCACAGGCGTTCGGCGGGGACGGCCTTCAGCCCGGTGCGCAGCAGGTCGGCGGCCTCCTCGGCGCTCGGCACCCGGGGCGAGTGGATGTCGTAGACCCCGGGTCCGGCCTCGCGGGGATAGCCGTGGGCGGCGAGTTCGCGGGCGACCTGCATGTGCGAGCGGGCGGCCTCCAGGCTGATGACGTCGGCGTCGAGGTCGTCGATGGCCTGGACGATGTCGCCGAACTCGGCGTAGCACATGTGCGTGTGGATCTGGGTGTCCGGGCGCACGCCGCTGGTGCTGAGCCGGAAGGCCTCCGTGGCCCAGGCGAGATAGGCCGGGCGGTCGGCGGCGCGCAGCGGAAGGGTCTCGCGCAGCGCGGGCTCGTCCACCTGGACCACCGAACTCCCCGCCCGCTCCAGGTCGTCGACCTCGTCGCGCAGGGCGAGGGCGACCTGGCGGGCGGTGTCACCGAGGGGCTGGTCGTCGCGGACGAAGGACCAGGCGAGCATGGTGACGGGCCCGGTGAGCATGCCCTTGACGGGCCGTGCGGTGAGGGACTGGGCGTACGTCGTCCAGCGCACCGTCATCGGCTCGGGGCGGGAGATGTCGCCGGCCAGGATCGGCGGGCGGACATAGCGGGTGCCGTAGGACTGGACCCAGCCGTGCTGGGTGGCGAGATAGCCGGTGAGCTGCTCGGCGAAGTACTGGACCATGTCGTTGCGTTCGGCCTCGCCGTGCACCAGGACGTCCAGGCCGGTCTTCTCCTGGAACGAGATCACCTCCTGGATCTCCGCCTTGACGCGCTCCTCGTACCCGGCCGTGTCGATCCGGCGCGCGCGGAGATCGGCGCGCGCCGTGCGCAGTTCCCCGGTCTGCGGGAAGGAGCCGATCGTGGTGGTCGGCAGCAGCGGCAGCCCGAGGTGGGCGCGCTGGGCCGCCGCGCGCTCGGCGTACGGCTGCGAGCGCCGGGCGTCCGCCTCGGTGACGGCCGCCGCGCGCGCCCGGACGGCCGGGTCGTGGGTGATCGGCGAGCCTGCCCGGGAGGCCAGGTCGGCGCGGTTGGCGGCGAGTTCGCCGGTGATCGCGTCCGTGCCCTGGGCGAGGCCCTTGGCGAGGGCGACGATCTCGCCCGTCTTCTGCCGGGCGAAGGCGAGCCAGCGCAGGATCTGCGGCTCGATGTCCCGCTCCGGCGCCGCGTCCAGCGGCACATGGAGCAGCGAGCAGGAGGCGGCGACATCGATCCGGTCGGCCAGCCCGAGCAGCGTGCCGAGCGTGGCGAGCGAGGCCGACAGGTCGTTCACCCAGATGTTGCGGCCGTTGACGACCCCCGCGACCAGGCGCTTGCCCGGCAGTCCGCCCACGGCGGCCAGGGCGTCCAGGTTGGCGGCGGCGGCCTCCGTGAAGTCCAGGGCCAGGCCCTCGACGGGGGCCTTGGCCAGGACGGGGAGCGCGTCCCCGAGCCGGTCGAAGTAGGAGGCCACCAGCAGCTTCGGCCGGTCGGTGAGGGCGCCCAGGTCACGGTAGGTCCGCGTCGCGGCGTTCAGTTCGGCCGGGGTGCGGTCCTGGACCAGGGCGGGCTCGTCCAACTGCACCCACTGCGCGCCCGCCGCGCGCAGATCGGCGAGGACCTCGGCGTACACCGGCAGCAGCCGGTCGAGAAGGGTGAGCGGGTCGAAGTCGGCGGCCACACCGGGCGCGGGCTTGGCGAGCAGGAGGTAGGTGACCGGGCCGACCAGCACGGGCCGCGCGGCGAGACCCAGGGCGAGCGCCTCCTTCAGCTCCGCGACCTGCTTGGCGGAGTCGGCCGTGAAGACGGTGTCCGGGCCCAACTCGGGCACCAGATAGTGGTAGTTGGTGTCGAACCACTTCGTCATCTCCAGCGGCGCGACGTCCTGCGTGCCGCGCGCCATGGCGAAGTAGCCGTCCAGCGCGTCGGTCTCCACGGCCCCGCGGTGCCGGGCGGGGAGCGCGCCGACCATGACGGTGGTGTCGAGCACATGGTCGTAGTACGAGAAGTCGCCGGTGGGCACCTCGTGGATGCCGGCCCCGGCGAGCTGCCGCCAGTTGGTCCGGCGCAGTTCGGCGGCGGTGGCGCGCAGGGCGTCGGCGGTGACCCGGCCCTTCCAGTAGCCCTCGATCGCCTTCTTCAGTTCCCGGTTCGGGCCCTGGCGGGGGTAGCCGTACACGGTGGCCCGTGCTGCCGCGGCTGCGGACTTCGCTGTCACGGAGATCTCCTTCGCGAGATGAATCCCTGGGATCCCGGCGACGGGACGCGAGCGCGAAGGGGTGACGAACCGGACGGAAATCGGCCTCGCGCGACAAGGCGCGGCCGTGGCTTGTCCGATATGTGCGCCGACCCGCCCACGAGGTCACCGGGATGTCCGCGCACGGAGTGGTCCGCGCACGGGCAGTTGGCAGGTCTTCGGACTCGTGGGCACGCCCTCCCGACCGGAGGACACCTACTGGCCGTCGCTTCCCAGACCCTGTTCGTCGGGCCCAGTGCGTATGACGGCGGTCGTTCCCACTCACCGCTGCGGGGCAGTCCCGGATTCCCACCGGGTTCCCTCTTGCGACGCATCCCGTCTGGCGGACGGGGCGAACCAGCTGCACAGGTCAGCTTAGGCCCTGTCGTCACCTTCCCGCCCTCCCCCCGTCAGCCGTGGTCGTACGTGTGGAACCCCAGGCCGGTCTTCCGGCCGAGCAGTCCCGCCTCCACCATCCGCTGGAGCAGCGGGGGAGGCGCGTACAGCGGTTCACGGAACTCGTCGTACAGGGACTCCGCGATGGAGGCGACGGGTGGTGCGGGCGCCCGCCCAGCACACCGTCGAACACCTCACGGCACACGGGCACCAGCGCCGGATGGGCGACCCAGGAGCCGTCGAAGCCGTCCTCCGCCTCCCGTTCCTTGTCGAGGCGGACCTCGGCGAGCGCCGCCTCGTACGCGGCCGGGTCCTCGCCGGGCACCTGGGCGGCCATTCCGCCGATCGCGTGGGCGCCACGCCTGTGGTAGGTGCGCACCAGCAGTTCGGTGCAGGCGCGCAGAAACGGCGCGGTCGTGGTGACCTCGGCGCGGTCCGGCAGCAGGAAGTCGGTGCGGTGACCGAACGTCTTGATCAGACTGAACAGATAGTCCCAGCGCCCGGCGTTCAGGCCCGCGCCGTGCTCCCGCAGCTCATGGAGGATCTCCTCCCTCTCGAACGCGGCGGTGATCGTCTCGATGAGGACCGTGGCCCGGATCGTGCCCCGGGGGATGCCGAGCAGATCCTGCGCGGCGACGAAGATGTTGTTCCACAGCCGGGCCTCGTAGCGGTTCTCCAGCTTCGGCAGAGAGAAGTACGGCCCATGACCGGCGTCGATCTGCCGCCGCCCGCAGTGGAAGAGATACAGCCCGAAGTCCACGAGCGCGGCGGGCACCGGCCGGCCGTCGTAAGCGAGATGCTCCTCGTCGAGATGCCAGCCGCGCGGCCGTACGACGATCGTGGCGAGCCGCTCGCGGTCCTTGAGGCGGTACTCCTTGCCCTCGGGCGTGGTGAAGTCGATGCGCCGCTCGACGGCGTCCAGCAGACTGAGCTGGCCACCGACGATGTTGTCCCAGGTGGACGCGGTGGCGTCCTCGAAGTCCGCCAGCCACACCTGGGCACCGGAGTTGAGGGCGTTGACGGTTATACGGCGCTCGGGCGGACCGGTGATCTCCACCCGGCGGTCGGTCAGACCGGGGGCGGGCGGGGCGACCCGCCAGGTGGGGTCCGCGCGGACGGCGGAGGTGACCATTCGGTGAGCGTCGGTCGGCGCTGCTTCGCGGGGTCCCCTTCTCCTTCGTCCGGGTCGACCGGGCGGGCAACATGTCCAAACGGCAGTCCGCGACCGGCTTCCACTTCTCCCGGGCCGGCGGCACCTGCCCCCTGTGGAACGTGTACGAGGCGTTCGCGGCGCCCGGCCGTATCCATGTCCAGGTCGCCGAGATGCCCGACGGCGGACGGTATCTGTGGACGGCCCGTGCGCTGACCCGCCACCGGGGCGGCTGGGGCGAGCCGGGCAAGACCTTCGCCATCGGCCTCGGCTGCGAGATCCGCCACGCCCACCGGCTGGTCTACTCCGACGGCCTCGACCTCGCGAACGCCTCCGCCGCCACCCCCATCGGCATGGGCTGCCGCCTCTGCGAGCGCCTCGACTGCCCGCAGCGCGCGGTGCCGCCCCTCGGCCGTCCGCTTCGGATCGACCTCAACAGCAGCGCGTTCGTGCCGTACCCGGTCGCGGACTCCTCCACCTGACCCCGGTCCACCTGACCCCGGTGGGTGCGGCCCGGCCGGTCAGCCCACGTGGACCCGGGGGCGCCGGGCCCGGTTCCGCTCCGCCTCGCGCAGGACCTCCCGGGTGACCGGGGCGACCTCGCCCTGGCCGAAGAGGAAGAAGCGGAGGAAGTTGGCGAACGGGCCGCCCTCGGTCCACTCGAAGTAGATGTGCGGTATCGCCCCGGTGGAGTCCCGGACATGCAGCAGCAGGGCGGCCAGCGCGTTGGGGATCGAGGAGGACTCCAGCGTCAGCACCCGGTAGCGGCCGTGCATCACCTCGCCCCGCACGGTCAGGCCCGCCTCGAACTCCGAGGGGTCCGTCACCGTGACCTCCACGAAGACGAAGTCCTCGGCGCCGGGCACGTCGTTGTCGTGGCGGATCTGTTCGATCTTCTCGCGGTACTCCGCGAGGTCGCGGTTGTCGGGCTCGTTGGCGATGAAGCGGATCTTGCGGTGCGCGATGTCCCGGACGAAGCGCTCCGCCGTCGTGTCCAACCGGACGCTCGTGACGCGCAGTTCGAAGGCGCGGGCCAGACGGGAGAGGAGGGAGACGAGGATGATGCCGGCGATGAAACAGGCACCGATCTTCACACCGTCGGGGCGTTCGATGACGTTCAGGACGGTGGTGTAGAGGAAGACCGCCGAGATGACACCGAAGGCGATGGTCCAGTTGCGCTGGCCGGCCTTGCGGGCGGCGATCGTCACCGCGATCGCCGCCGAACTGATCAGCACCAGGACGCCCGTCGCGTAGGCGCCGCCCTGCGCGTCCACGTCCGCGTCGAAGATCCAGGTGACGAGGAAACCGACCAGGGTGAAGACGATGACCATGGGGCGCACCGCGCGGGCCCAGTGCGGTGCCATGCCGTACCGGGGGAGGTAGCGGGGCATCAGGTTGAGCAGTCCGGCCATGGCGGAGGCGCCCGCGAACCAGAGGATGGCGATCGTGGAGACGTCGTAGACGGTGCCGAAGGCGCTGCCCAGATAGTCGTGGGCGAGATGGGCGAGCGCCCGGCCGTTGGCGTCGCCGCCCGGCTCGAACTCCTTCTCCGGGATCAGCAGGGTGGTGATGAAGCTGGTGCAGATCAGGAAGACGCTCATGATCACGGCGGCTGCCGTCAGCAGCTTCTTCGTGTCCCGGATACGGCCCTTGGGGTCGGCCTCCGTGTCGCCGGGGTCGCCCTTCACATGCGGCATGACGGCCACGCCCGTCTCGAAGCCGGAGAGGCCGAGCGCGAGCTTGGGGAAGACGATCAGGGCCACACCGATCATGACGAAGACATTGCCGTGCTCGGCGGTCAGCGCGGTCGACCAGTCGGTGACGACATGCCCCTCGGTGATCACATGCCACAGGCCGGCCACCACGACCACCACGTTCAGCGCCAGATAGACCGCCACCAGCGCCACGGCCACGCCGATGGCCTCCAGGAAGCCCTTGAGGAACACCGCGCCCAGCAGGGCGATGAGGATGAGCGTGATCAGGAGCTGCTTGTCGTGCAGGGCGTCCGTCAGATGCGGGTTCTCGATCAGATGGGTCGAGGCGTCCGCGGCCGACAGGGTGATCGTGATCAGGAAGTCGGTCGCCGCGAAGCCCAGCAGGGTGAGGACGAACAGCTTGCCCTTCCAGAACGTCAGCAGCCGTTCCAGCATCGCGATCGAGCCCTCGCCCCGGGGGCTCTCCTCGGCCACCCGGCGGTAGACCGGGAGCGCTCCCGCGAGGGTGACGATCACCAGGACGACGGTCGCCACGGGGGAGAGGAGACCGGCCGCGAGCGCGGCGATGCCGGGCTGGTAGCCGAGGGTGGAGAAGTAGTCGACGCCAGTCAGGCACATCACCCGCCACCAGGGCTGACCCTTGTGCGCGGGCTGTGGCTCGGCATGCGGTCCGGTGTGGCCGCCGCCCTTGCCCATGTCGGACAGGCCTTCCAGCATCCACGCCCGCAGACGGCCGCTGCGGATGCCCTCGGTGGTGGCCAATGAACGCTCCAGACGTGCGGTGCTACGAACAGTTCCGGCCATCGAGGGACCGCCGCATCAGCGTAAGCAGGGAGTGAGGCCTGGGCCATGGGAAAGGGGGCCGGGGGGCGTCAAGACCGCGTCAAGGTCTGCGGCGGGACGCGGTGGGGTCCGTCGAGGTCACCCGTCCAGTGCCGCGCGGACCAGCGTGTCGAGCCGCCGCCACGCCGGGGACGAGGCGTTGACCGTGCCCTGGACGAGGGCCGGGATCTCGGAGGCCGACCCCAGTTCGGGCAGTCCGTCGGGGCCGTAGCGCTCCCGGGTCGCCTCGACGATCCGGCGGGCCAGGTCCGTGAGGCGGGGATCGTCGGCGTCGAGGTCGTACGCCCGGTCGTAGGCGAGGAAGAGTCCCCGCAGCGCCGGGTCGGTGAGGATCTCGGCCTGGTCGGCGAACAGGCCGGCCGCGTGGTCGGGGTGGGTGGCGAAGACGAGGATCCACAGGTCGCGCTGCAGGTCCACCCACCGGGGCGTGAACCCCCAGTCGGCCAGGCGCTCCAGATGGGCGCCGACCCCGTCCGGCAGCGGGACCGGCTGCCCGGCGGCCAGTCGGCGCAACCGGCCCCGCGTCTCCCGCAGACCGCGGATACGGGCGGTCAGGTCGTCGTCGATCTCGCGCAGCGCCCGCCGGAACTCCTCGTCGGTCGCCGTGCGCAGGTCGCGGATGCGGGACAGGGGGACACCTGCCTCGGCGAGCGTCCGGATCTTGATCAGGTCGATGACGTCGCTCGCGCCGTACCGCCGGTACCCAGACGCGTCGCGCTCGGGCTCCGGGAGCAACCCCTTGTCGTGGTAGACGCGGACGGTCTTGACGGACACCCCGACATATCCGGCCAGTTGCCCGATGGTGATCACCCGGTCATCGTGCCACTTGACCCCGCCCCTGGGGCGGGGTTGCAGCATGGCGCCATGACGAACGAGAACGAGCGCGATCACGACCACAAGCACGAGAGCAAGCACGACAGCACGCACGGCCATGGGAAGTTCGACCGGGAGACCCTGCGCGAGCTGGCCGACGAGGGCAACGAGACCGCCCTGGACCGGCTGGCCGACCTCGCCGACGCCGCCGACGACGTCGGGGAACTGAGCGAACTGCTGGACGAGGGCTCCCTGCACGCCGGGTCGCTGCTCACCCGGCGCGCCGTCGCGAGGGGTGATCTGCGCGAGCTGCAACGGATCCGTGACGCCGGGTACGAGGAGGCCGGCAACGAGTTGGAGCGGCTGCTGAAGGCACCGTGAACCGCTGAGGGGGGCTCGTCCGATGAAGGGGTGTGAGCGAATTGAAACGGGGGAGTCCGGGCGACGCCGAGCTGATGCGCGCCGTCGCGGACGGGGACCGCCGGGCCTTCGAAGAGCTGTACCGGCGGTACGCGCCATGGCTCGTGCTGCGGCTGCGCGGACGCTGCGCCGATCCGGTGCTGGTCGACGACATCGTCCAGGAGACGTTTCTCGACGTATGGCGGGGAGCCGCCCGCTACCGGCGCGAAGGCGATGTGGCGGGCTGGTTGTGGCGGATCGGCTCGCGCCGCCTGGTGGACGCGCTGCGCGGCGACGGCGCCCGGGGCCGGCTGCGGCAGGCGCTCGCCCGGCTGCGCCAGCGCGAAGAGGCGTCCGCCGAGGAACAGGTCCTGGCCCGGGTGCGGCACGGCGACCTCGCGGGGTCACTGGCCGGGCTCTCGCCGGAGCTGCGGGCGGTGCTGCAGGCCACGGTCATCGACGGCCTGACCACACGGGAGGCGGCGGTCCTGCTCGGCATCCCACCGGGCACGGTCAAGACCCGGGCCATGCGCGCCCGGAAGCAACTGCGGGAAGGCCTGACATGAGCTGGCACGCCGATGACGGGGACCTGCGGGAGTACGCCGACGGAGCGCTCACGGCCCCGCGGCTGTGGTCCGTCGAGACCCACCTCGCCGCCTGCGCCGACTGCCGGGCCGCGCTCGCGGCCCATGTCCCGCCCGCCGACACCGACGCGGGCTGGGCCCGGCTGGACGCCGAACTGGACGCCCCGAGGCCTGGGTTCGCCGAGTCGCTGCTGATCCGGGTAGGGGTCGCCGACCACACCGCGCGGCTGCTCGCGGCGACTCCGGTACTGCGCCGCTCCTGGCTCGGCGCCGTGGCGCTCACCCTGCTGCTCGCGGTCGGCGTGGGGCTGGTCGCGTCGCCGCTGATGCTCCTGGCCACCGCGCCGCTGCTGCCGCTGGCGGGGGTGGCGGTGTCCTTCGGGCCGGGGCTCGACCCGACGCACGAGATGGCCGTGGTCGCGCCGATGCACACCTTCCGGTTGCTGATGGTGCGGACCGTCGCCGTGCTGTCGACGACGACCGTGCTGAGCGGACTGGCGAGCCTGGCGCTGCCGTCGTTCGGCCTGGCGGCGCTCGGCTGGCTGCTGCCGGCGCTCGCGCTGACAGCGACGGGCCTCGCGCTGACGGCCCGGCTGGGCCCGGTCCTCGCGCCCGCGCTGGTCGGTGCCGGCTGGACCGCCCTGGTGGTGCTCAGCCGACTGCTGGCGTCCGGCACACCGCTCCCCTTCACCGCCGAGGGACAGGGCGCGGCGGCGGCGATCGCGACGGTGGCGACCGCGCTGCTGATCGCCGCCCGGGACCGCTTCGACAGCGGCCGTCAGCTCGGCCCCTCCCTCCGCCCCCTCCACTTCGCAGCCAGGAGGCTGTCATGACCCGACCCCCGGCCCCGGCCCAGTCCACCGACCCCACGGGCGCGACACCGCCCCCGGCCCCGGCGCGCCCCACGGTCTCCGCCGCCGGGCTGGCCCTGAGCTATCGCGGCGCCAGAGCCGTGGACGAGGTGACGTTCCGGCTGACCGAGGGCGTCACCGGACTGCTCGGGCCGAACGGTGCGGGCAAGACGACACTGCTGCGGATCCTGGCCACGGCGACCCCGCCGGACAACGGCGCCTTCACCGTCCTCGGACACGACCCGAGCACGGTCCGGGGACGGCAGGACGTACGGCGGGCCCTGGGCTATCTGCCGCAGAACCCCGGATTCCACCCGGACTTCACCGCCTTCGAGTTCATCGACTACGTGGCGATCCTCAAGGAGCTGACGGACCGCCGGGCCCGGCACGCCGAGGCCCGCCGGGTCCTGGACGCGGTCGGGCTGGCGGACGTCCGCGGCAAACGGATACGGCGGCTCTCCGGCGGAATGCGCCAGCGCGTCGCGCTCGCGGCGGCCCTGGTCGGCGACCCGGGCTTCCTGGTCCTGGACGAGCCCACGGTCGGCCTCGACCCCGAACAGCGCATGCGGTTCCGGGAGTTGATCGCGGACGCCGGCGAGGGCCGGACGGTGCTGCTGTCCACCCACCAGACCGAGGACGTGGCGATGCTCTGTCACCGGGTGGTGGTGATGGACAAGGGCCGGGTGCGGTTCGACGGTACGGCCGCCGAGCTGACGGCGGTGGCGGACGGCCGGGTGTGGCACAGCGGGGAGCGGCAGCCGGGCGCCAGGGCCGGATGGCGCACGGGGACGGGCGAGTTCCGCAACGTCGGCGACCCGCCCCCGGGCGCCCGGCTGGTCGAACCGACGCTGGAGGACGGCTATCTCCTCGCCCTCGGCGGCGACCCGGTGACGGAGGCGACGGCATGACGGCGCCGATCGGGACCCAGGTCTCCGCGCCCCGGCCGAAGCCCGACCCGAGGCCCGGACCGGTGCCGGTCCGGGGCGGCCGGCGGGCGGTGCTCGCGCTGGCCCGGGTGGAGGCGCGGCGCCTGCTGCTGCACCCCCTCGTACTGCTCACCCTGACGGTGTACCTGGCACTCGTGCTCTGGCCCGGTGGCGAGACCGAGGACGCCTATCCGGTCCTCCAGGACGTCGACCGGGAGACCCAGATGGGACAACTGCTGCTGGGGCTCGCGGTGCTGGTCGCCGCGAACCTGGCGGTGCTGCGTTCGCACCGGCGGGGCACGGAGGTGTCCTTCGGGGTGCTGGTCCTGCCGCGGTGGGGGCGCACGGTGGCGCATCTGCTGTCGGTGCTGCCGACCGTGCTGGTGGGCGCCCTGATCGT
This sequence comes from Streptomyces phaeolivaceus, assembly GCF_009184865.1. NCBI lineage: Bacteria > Bacillati > Actinomycetota > Actinomycetes > Kitasatosporales > Streptomycetaceae > Streptomyces > Streptomyces phaeolivaceus. Next base: position 9,740,537 of record NZ_CP045096.1, read on the forward strand.
GGCCGGGCAGTTCACCGCGACGGCCCTGAAGCCCGGGGCGGTGGGCCACGGTTCGGTCTCCGAACTGGCCACCGGGCCGCTGCTCATCCTGCTGCCCGCCGCCGTGGGGGTGCTGCTCGGCCGGGTCGTCCGGTCGGCGTTCGCGGCACCGCTGGCCGTGGTCGCCCTCCTCGCGCTCGCCATGGTCTTCGTCGCCGACTCCAGCAGCCCGGCCTGGCTGCGCGGGACGGCCCCCGTGCTGTTCGACGAGGGCACCCGCCCGCTGCCGTCCGAGCTGCTGGGGCGGCCCGCGGCCTGGCACGCGCTGTATCTGCTGGCGCTCGCGGTGCTGGCGGGGGCGGGCGCGGTCCTGCTGAGCGGCGGCCGGACCCGGGCCGTACGCGCCGTCGCGCTGGGGGCGCTCGGCGTGGTCGTGACCACCGTGGTCCTCCAGGGCACGGCGCCGACCGACGCGGTGCGCGAGGCACGCGAGGTGGCGACCCGTGACCCGGCGAGGACACAGGAGTGCGAGCGGCACGGGGCGACGACATACTGCGCCTTCCCCGAGTTCACGCCCTGGATCGACCAGTGGGCCACGGTCACGGACCGGGTGCGGTCGCTGGCCGGCGGCACGGCGACGACACGGGCGGTGACCGTACGGCAGGGGGTCGCCGCGCTCGACGGACCGTCCGGCACCACGGAGATCGCGCCCGCCGCGCCCGGTGAACTGACGGCGACCACGGCGTGGGGCGGCGAACGCGAACTGGAGTTCGCCGCGAGTGTGGCCCGGGGCCTGGTCGTGGGGCACGAGCGCTACGACGGCGCGTACTGCGACGCGCGCGGTGTCCTGATGGTCTGGCTGGCGGTCCGCGCGACCCGGGACGGCGAGGCCATGTTCCAGAAGACCGGCGAGGGCTTCAACAGCCCCGGGGTGATCCAGGCCCCGGCGACCGCGATCGCCCTGCGCAGCCGTGAACTCACCGTGCTCCAGCGGGTGTTGGCCCAGCCCCAGGAGGAGGTGGAGCGCAGGGTGAAGGCCTCCTGGGCGGACCTCTCCGCCTCCGGGACGACCACCGACCGCGCGGCGGCCCTGCTGGGTGTCACCGCTCCGGCCGAGACCGCCGACGACCGGGAGTACCTGTGCGCGTGAGACGACCGGGAGTACCAGCGCGTGTGGGACGGCGGCTCCCGGTGGCGGCGGCCCTGGTGCGGCCCACGGCGCGGTCGCTGCCCTGGACCCTGTTCGCCGCCGGATGGGCCCTGGGGCTGCTCATCGCCGCCGTACCGCTGCTGTTCTCCCTGGACCTCCCGGCGGAGGTGCTCGTCAACCTGCTGCGGGTGGCCGCGCTGTGCGGGGCGGTCGGGACGGCGTTCGTCCTGGACGACCCCGCCCGGCACACCACCGGTGTCCCTCCCGTGCCGCGTCCGCTGCGGCAGGCCCTGCGGGTGGCCGTCGTCCTGCCGGTGTGCGCGGCCTGGTGGGCGCTGGTGCTGGCCGTCGTACGGGCGGGCGCCGACCCCGGGCAGTGGGCCGCGCTCCCGCCGGGAGCGGTGACGGTCGAGGCCGGCGCGCTCACCGCGTCGGCGCTCGCCCTGGCCGCCGCGGCGGTCCGGTTCGGCGCGACCCGGACGCCGGGGCCGGCCGTGGCGGGCGCCGTACTGGTCCTGCCGGTCGCGGCCGGTGTCTTCCTCCCGTCCCATCTCGCCCTGTTCGTCCCGCCGGGCGACCCGCGCTGGGCCGACGCCCATGTCCTGTGGGCCGGCTGCCTCACGGCGGCCCTCACCGGCTGGCTCCTGTGCGCCCCGGAGTCACGCCGCCGCCTCGGGGGCGGGCGCGCGGCCCGCCGGAGCGCTCTCACTGGAAGGCCGGCACGACTTCCTTGATGAACAGCTCCAGCGACCTGCGCTTCTCCTCGTGCGGCAGGCCGTTGTCGATCCAGAAGCTGTACTCGTCGACGCCGAGTTCCTGGTAGGAGCGCAGTCGCCGGACGACCTCGGCCGGGGTGCCGATCATGGCGGTCCGGTGCAGGGACTCCGGCTCGAACTCCGGGCGGCCCTCGAACTTCGACTCGGGGCTGGGCGGCAGGAAGCCGTTGACCGGGGTGGTCTTGTTGCCGAACCAGGCGTCGAAGGTGCGGTAGAAGCGGTTGACGGCCTCGGCGGCCGGGCGCCAGCCTTCCGGGTCGTCGGGGGAGTGGACGTGCGTGTGCCGCAGCACCATCAGCTCGGGGCGCGGCACCTCGGGGTGGTTGGCCACGGCGGTGTCGAACTTCCCCTTGAGGGCGACGACTTCCTCGTCGCCCTTCATCAGCGGGGTGACCATGACGTTGCAGCCCTGCTCCACCGCGAAGTCGTGCGAGGCGGGGTCGCGCGCGGCGATCCACATGGGCGGGGTGGGCCGCTGCACCGGCTTGGGGACGCTGGTCGAGGTCGGGAACTGCCAGATCTCGCCGTCGTGGGCGTAGTCGCCCTGCCACAACGCCCGTACGGCCGGGACGAGTTCGCGCAGGTGCTTGCCGCCGTCCGCCGCCGGGAGGCCGCCCGCCAGCCGGTCGAACTCGAACTGGTAGGCGCCCCGGGCGAGTCCGACCTCCATCCGGCCGTCGCTGATGACGTCGAGCAGCGCGCACTCGCCGGCGACCCGGATCGGGTGCCAGAACGGGGCGATGACGGTCCCGGCGCCCAGCCGGATCGTCGAGGTCTTCGCGGCGAGGTGGGCGAGCAGGGGCATCGGGCTCGGGGAGATCGTGTACTCCATCGAGTGGTGCTCGCCGATCCACACCGTGCCGAACCCGCCGGCCTCGGCCATCAGCGTCAGCTCGGAGAGGTTCTCGAAGAGCTGCCGGTGACTGACCTCCTCGTCCCAGCGCTCCATGTGCACGAACAACGAAAACCTCATGACCGCTCCTCCGCTGCCGTCACTTCCGTCGTGGTGATCAGTGGCATTCCGGCTCAGCTCCGCATCGTGAACGGGTCCGCCACCGGCTCCTCGCCCATGTTGATCCAGACGCTCTTGAGCCGCGTGTACTCCAGAATCGTCTCCGTGCCGTGTTCCACCCCGACCCCGCTGGTCTTGAAGCCCTGGCGCGGTGACATCGGCGACATGGCCCGGTAGGTGTTGACCCATACCGTCCCTGCGTCCAGACGCGCCGCCATCCGGGGGGGGGCGGCTAGGTTAGGGTGCCGCCCGTGTTTCGGATCATCTGCTGGAGCACTTTCAGTGTGGTGACGTAGTCGGCGTCATCGATGCCCTGATGGATGCGGGCCCGGATGGCCGGGGCGTGCTGCTTGAGACCGACACGAGCCTCCTCGCCCGACTCGGTGATCCACAGTCGTCCCCCGGCATCGTGGGTGAGCCAACCGCGCTCCAGCAGGACTTCTGCCTCTGCCTTCAGGTCGTCTTCAGGCCTGATGTAAGAGCTCATGGCCTGTTGAAGTTCAGGGATGGTCATGCCGCGGCCGCCGGGTGAGATGTCGTTCTTCGACAGGTTGCGCAGCAGCCAGAACTGGGGCTGGGTGAAGCCCAGTTCGGCCTGCTGAGATCGGGTGAACGAGATGATGGCCTCGTAGGCCACTCCGGTCCAGTACGCAGCCGGCTGAGCGGCAAGTTCGGCGTCGGATGTGTGCTGGGTCGTCATGTGCGGTGCCCCCTAGGAATGATCGCTGGTGCAAGCACCGTAGAACCTCAAGCGAAGTTGAGGTCAAGATCGATCTCCGTGTTGCCCTGTTGGCAGTTAGCGGGGCGGCCCATGGACTACCCACGGTGACAGACCACGAGTATCTGATCCTCGTGGCCCTGCGAAAACAGTTCCTTGGCGGTTGGAGGAGATGTGCGCGGCCACTCCAAGCACCTCGTGTACCAGTACCTGCCGTCCCGCTACGGCATGAACCCCGACGACCTGCGGGCCGCCGACGCCATCGAGGTGGTCCTCGGCCAGGGCGCCAAACCCGGCGGCGGAGGGATGCTGCTCGGGCAGAAGGTCACCGAACGGGTCGCCGGGATGCGGACGCTGCCCGTCGGCGTCGACCAGCGCAGCGCCTGCCGCCACCCCGACTGGACCGGCCCCGACGACCTCGCCATCAAGATCCTCGAACTCCGTGAGATCACCGACTGGGAGAAGCCGGTCTATGTGAAGGTCGGCGCGACCCGCACCTACTACGACGTCAAGCTCGCCGTGCACGCGGGCGCCGATGTCGTGGTCGTCGACGGCATGCAGGGCGGTACGGCCGCCACCCAGGACGTCTTCATCGAACACGTCGGCATCCCCACCCTGCCGCGCTGCCCCAGGCCGTCCGGGCACTCCAGGAGCTGGGCGTCCACCGCGAGGTCCAGCTGATCGTCTCCGGCGGCATCCGCGGCGGCGCCGACATGGCCAAGGCCCTCGCCCCGGGCGCGGACGCCGTCGCCATCGGCACCGCCGCGCTGATCGCGCTCGGCGACAACCACCCCAAGTACGACGCCGAGTACCGCGAACTCGGCTCGGCGGCGGGCTACTTCGACGACTACCAGGACGGCCGCGACCCGGCCGGCATCTCCACCCAGGACGCCGCACTCGCCGCCCGCCTCGACCCGGCGGAGGCCGGCCACCGGCTCGCGAACTACCTCCGCGTGATGACCATGGAGGCCCAGACCCGCGCCCGCGCCTGCGGCAAGGCCCACCTGCTGCATCTGGAGCCCGAGGACCTGGTCGCCCTCACCATCGAGTCCGCCGCGATGGCCCGCGTCCCGCTCGCGGGCACCGACTGGATCCCGGGAGCCGCCCGGTGATCGCGGTCGTCGGCGCCGGACTCATGGGCGCGGCCACCGCCTGGCAGCTCGCCCGGCGCGGCCACCGGGTCACCCTGATCGAGGCGTACGACATCGGCCACCGGCACGGCAGCTCCCACGGCAGCTCCCGGATCTTCCGCCGGGCCTACGCCGACCCCTTCTACGTACGACTGACCGGGCAGGCGTACGAACGGTGGCGGGAGCTGGAACACGACAGATCAACTCCCCTGCTGCGTACGACCGGTGGCCTCGACATGGGCGAGGACCGGGACACGGGGGCGATCGCGGGTCTCCTGGCCGCGGCCGGGGTGCCCCATGAACTCCTCGCCCCCGAGGACGCCTCCGAGCGCTGGCCGTACCTCCGGATCACCGGCCCGGTGCTGTGCCACCCGGACGCGGGCACGGTCGACGCCGACCTGACCGTGGCCGCCTGCGTACGGCGGGCGATCGAGCACGGGGCGCGGGCGGTCGTCGGCACCCGGGTCACCGGCATCGACATCCGGGGGAGCGGAGACGTGCTCCTGCGCACGGACGACGGCCACGAGATCCTCGCCGACACGGTGGTGATCGCGGCCGGAGCATGGCTGCCGGACCTCCAACTGCCCGTTCCCCTGCCGCCGTTGACGGTGACCCGGCAGCAGGTCTTCCACTTCCGGCAGCGCGACCCGTCCGTCCGCTGGCCCACCCTGATCTGGGACGGGGAACTGCATCTGTACGGCCTGCCCTCGGGCAGCGACGGCGGCCCGCTCCCCGCGATGAAGGTCGCCGAGCACGACGCGGGCACCCGGACCACCGCCCGCACCCGGGACAAGGTCGTCGACCCGACCTCGCGCACCCGGGTCAGCGGCTTCGTCCGCGACCGCCTCCCCGGCCTCGACCCCGACCCGGTCACCGCGGCGACCTGCCTCTACACCACCACCCCCGACGAGGACTTCGTCCTCGACCGCCACGGCCCCTTCGTCGTCGTCTCCCCGTGCTCCGGCCACGGCGCCAGGTTCGCCCCGCTCATCGGGGCGATGGCCACCGACCTGGCCACCGACCTGGCCGCCGACCTGGCCACCGGCCGTGCCGAGGCCCACCCCCGGTTCCGGCTCGACCGGCCGGGCCAGGATGCGGCGGTGGCCGAGCACCCCGAACAGACAGCCGACTCCCCGGACTCCCCGGAGCCCGACGACCGGGCGCTGGAGCGCGTCATCGCGGTCCGGGCCCGTGAGTACCGGCAGGCCGTCGGGCTCTCGGTCGGCGAGATGGCACAGCGGGTCGGTATCTCCAAGGCCATGCTCTCGAAGATCGAGAACGCGCAGACCGCGTGCAGCCTGACCACGCTCTCCCGCCTCGCACGCGGTCTCGACGTCCCCGTCACCGCGCTGCCGCGGGGCATGGACGACGAACGCGAGGCCGTCTTCGTGCCCGCCGGACACGGCGCCCTGATCGTGCGGCGCGGCACCCGCGTCGGCCACGAGTACGCCCGGCTCGGCTCGTTGCGGGGCGCCCACAAGCGCATGGACGCCCTGCTGGTCACCCTGACCGAACAGAGCGAGGTCTTCCCGCTCTTCCAGCACGCCGGAACCGAGATCATCTACATGCTCGAAGGCGTCATGGTCTACGGCCACGGCAAGTCCAGCTACACCCTCCACCCCGGCGACGCCCACCTCGACGGCGAGGCCCCGCCCGGCCCGGAACGCCTCGTCGAACTCCCGATCCCCTTCCTGACGGTGACCGCCTTCGGGGACAGCCCGCGGCACTGACCCCGGCGCGCGGCACGGACCGTCGACGGCTTCTCCGACTCCTCCGGCCCACCCGTTCACCCACCCGTGGCGGCGCGGGTGCGGTCACCGTCCGGACGGGAGACCCTTGGCTGCCCCCACCCGGAGGAGAGCGCCCATGACCGGACCGGCCGACACACGCCCGCGCGAGGTACGCCGGATCACCCTGGACGCGGCCGGGCTGCCGCTGTCGGCGCTGCTCGGAGAGCCGCCCGGCGGCCCCGCGCGGGCCGTCGTGGTCGCCGTGCACGGCGGCGGCATGAACGCGGGTTACTTCGACTGCCGGGCCCACCCCCAGCAGTCCCTGCTGACACTGGGAGCGAGCCTCGGCTACACCGTGCTCGCCGTGGACCGGCCGGGCTACCGGCACTCCGCCGCCGGACTGCCCGAGGGACAGGAACTCGCGGAACAGGCCGTGTCGCTGCGCGCGGCCCTGCGCGACTTCACCGCCCGCCACGACACGGGCGCCGGCCTGTTCCTGCTCGCCCACTCCTACGGCGGCAAGGTCGCCCTCACCGCCGCCGCCGACGACCCCGGGGTGCCGAACCTGCTCGGCCTGGACATCTCCGGCTGCGGCCATCTGTACGCCGTAGAGCCGCACGAACTGCCCACCGACCCCCACGACGGCGGCCGACTGCGCCGCAGCTGGGGGCCGCTGCGGCTGTATCCCTCGGGCACCTTCCGGGAGAGCGGCACGATCGTCGAGCCCGTGCCCGCCCTGGAACGGGCCGAACTGGCCCGCTGGCCGCAGCTCTTCCGCACCACCGCACCCCGCGTCCGGGTACCCGTACGGTTGACGTTCGCCGAACACGAGGCCTGGTGGCGCCACGACGAGGAGGCCCTCACCGATCTGGCCGCGCACTTCACGGCCGCCCCGCGAGTGAGCGTGGACCGTCAGCCGGCGGCCGGGCACAACATCAGCCTCGGCTGGGCCGCCCGCTCCTACCATCTGCGCGCCCTCGCGTTCCTGGAGGACTGCCTGACCGCCCACGAGACCACCCTCACGCCCCGCGCCGCCCGCCCCCGGCCGTCGGCGGCGGTCTCCTGACCGTGCCCGGCGGGCCCCGGACCCTCCCCGGTGCGCTCAGGCTCGTACCCGTCGTACTCGGGACCGTCTTCCGCTCACTGGCCGTCCGCAACTTCCGGCTCTTCGCCTTCGGACAGGTCCTCTCGGTGTCCGGGACGTGGATGATGGTCGTCGCCCAGGACTGGCTGGTCCTCGATCTCACCGGAGACTCCGGTACGGCGTTGGGGGCGGTCACCGCCGCGCAGTTCGCTCCGCTGCTGCTGCTCACCCTGCACGGCGGCCGGATCGCCGACCGGTACGACAAACGCCGGTCGCTGATGGTGTGCAACCTCGTCTCCGGAGCCTGCGCGCTCGGACTCGCCGTCCTGGACCTCGGCGGGGCGGTACGGCTGTGGCATGTGTTCCTGTTCGCCCTCTGCCTGGGCACCGTCAACGCCGTCGAGGTCCCCACCCGGATGTCGTTCGTCGGCGAACTGGTCGGCACCGACCTGCTGCCCAACGCGTCCGCCCTGAGCGCCGCCTACTTCAATGTCGCCCGGGTGATCGGCCCGGCCGTCGCCGGTCTGCTGATCGCCACCATCTGCTCCCGAGCGGTCACCTTCTCATTGCCCCCCGGCGCACGGTCCACGAGTTGAATCACATCCAGCGTGCACAACCCCACGAACAGTCCCCGAGCACGCCCCCGAGAACGCCCCCACACCCACGCATCCACCACCGACTCGCATCCCGCCCGCTCGACCCGCCCGATCGATCCCCCATCCGATCCCACATCCGCGCCCATATGTCCAGTGAGCGGTTTCCGGTTTCGTGGCACGTCTATCCTCCTGCGATGTGAGACTCACCGAATCCCGACTCGCCCGTCGGCTCGTCGAACTGGGAGTCAAGTCCGGTGGTGTGCTCATGGTGCATGCCTCGATGAGGAGTCTCGGGGGAATCGACGGTGGGGCGGACGCGGTGTTGCGTGCGCTGCGCCGAGTGCTTGAACCCGGGGGGACGCTCGTGGTGCCCACGTTCACCGCGGGCAACTCGGATACGTCCACCCTCTACTTGGAGCGTGTGCGGGGGCTGAGCGCGGAGGCGCGGGAGGCCTTCCGGGCCGCCATGCCGCCGTTCGACTCGGCGGAGACACCCTCGACGGGCATGGGGATACTGGCCGAGACCGCCCGGCTGCGACCGGAGTCCCGGCGCAGCGCCCACCCTCAGACCTCGTTCGCCGCTCTGGGCCCCGACGCCTCGACGGTGATCGACGACCACCACCCCGACTGCCATCTGGGCGAGCACTCGCCCCTGGCCCGTCTGTACGACATGGGCGCCCAGATTCTGCTGCTGGGCGTCGGGTTCGACAGGTGCACCGCGTTCCACCTCGGCGAATACCGGGTCGACGATCCGCCGCGCCGGACCTACAACTGCGTGGTCCGCAGGGACGGCGTACGCCAGTGGTGGGCGTACGAGGACGTCGCCCTGGACGACAGTGACTTCGCGGCGCTGGGCGCCGACTTCGAGAAGGACAGGGGCGGGAAGGCGGTGCGCACCGGCATGGTGGGCGCGGCGGCCTCCCGGCTCGTCGACCTCGTGGAAGCCGTCGACTACGCGCGGGAGTGGTTTCCGGAGCATCGCCCCGCCGGCCGCCCCCGCTAGGGTCGCCGCCGCGGACGAACAGGTCAGGTGTCCGCCGCCCCGTCCGGGCGCAGGGCGTCGAGGATCAGGTCGAGGCCGTACGTGAACTCGTCGGAGTGGTCGTACCCGGGCTTGAGGACGTGCTCGACGGCCAGTTCGGTCAGACGCGGGTACGCGTCGGCGGGCATCGCGTCCAGAATCGCGTCCGTGACCTCACCCACCTCCGCCGGGCCCGAGAACGGCAGGCTCTGCTCCTGGAGCACGAAGCCGTACGGATAGCTGTCGATCAGTGAGACGGCGTGCGCGGTCATCGGCACGGAGAAACCTCCGGCGCGCAGGGCCCCGATGACGGCGCCATGGTGGCGCAGGGTCGCCGGGCCCGGCCGGGAACGGGAGTCCATGAGGCCGATGGCCCATGGGTGGCGCCCGAGCGCGGCGGGGCCGCCCTACGGGCGGCGACGCGAATTGTCGGACAGGCCCTGGCGGGACTCATCGGATCCGGGCGGTCGCGCGCGAGGTGCGGCCCGCCCGGAGCACAATGAACCCGTCGAGCAGTGACTGCCGTCGATCCGTGGGCCCATGGACGACGGCTCCGGTCGTACGGAGAGAAGGAACGATGGGCGAGCACGGGGTCGCCTCGGCCGCGGTCGACGCCAGGGGGCTGGTCACCGCGTGGAGCACCGGTGCCCGCAGGGTGCTCGGGTACGGGCACGGTGAGGTGATCGGCCGCCGCGCGGCCGACCTGCTGGCCGACGCCCTGCCCGCCTCGGCCCGCGCCCGTCTCGCCCGGCCGGCCGACTGGCGCGGCCCCGTCCGCGCCCGGCACCGCGACGGCCACGACGTGGAACTGGAGCTGGAGGCCCATCCGCTGCTGGACGCGGCGGGGGAGGCGCAGTGGTTCCTGACCGCCACCGTCCCGGAGCCCGCCGCACGGCTGCGCCGCTGGGCCCTGGACCAGCTCCCCGTCCCGATCGCCCTCTTCGACGAGGACGGACTCGCGGTGTCCGTGAACTCCGCGATGGAAGGTGTGATGGGCAGGTCCCAGCGGGACCTGCTGGGCCGACGGGTGGGGGTCTCGGTCGACGGCCGGCGCCGGCTCCCCGGCTTCGAGGGCCTCGACGACGCCGTTCAGCGGGTACTGCGCACGGGCGAGCCGATGCCGTACGAGGCATGGCTGCGCGCACCGGGCGAGGCCCGTGAGCACGCGTGGCTGGTGTCGCTCAGCCCGCTGAAGGACGCCGGCGGCGAGGTGCGCGGCATGTGCCTGGCCGCGATCGACAGCACGGAGCAGTTCCTCGCCCGCCGCCGGCTGAGCATGCTCAACGAGTCCGGCAACCGCATCGGCTCCACCCTGGACACCACCCGCACCGCCGAGGAACTCGCCGAGGTGTGCACCGACCATCTCGCCGACTTCGTCATCGTCGACCTCCTGGACTCCGTACTGGCCGGTGAGGAGGCCACGCCCTCGCCCGGCACCGACCCGCTCGTCTTCCGCCGCACCGCCCAGCGGTCCGTGCTGGAGGGCTGCCCCGAGGCCGTGATCCCGGTCGGCAGCAGACACACCTATGTCGACGGCTCGCCGCCGGGCCGCGCCCTGACCACCGGCCGGGCCCTGCTGTACGAGGTCGACGACGTCACCGCGCAGCTGTGGGCGGCGGGCTCCCAGGAACGGGCCCGCAGCATCGAGGTGCACGGCATCCACTCGATGATGGCCGTGCCGCTGCGCGCCCGGGGCATCACCCTCGGTCTGTCGATCCTCTCCCGGCACCGCACGGCCGAGCCCTTCGGCGAGGACGATCTGCTGCTGGCCGAGGAACTCGCCGCCCGCGCCGCCGTCTGCGTCGACAACGCCCGCCGCTACACCCGCGAACGCGCCATCGCCCTGGAACTGCAACGCAGTCTCCTGCCGCACCGCGCCCCCCGGCAGGCCGCCGTCGAGGTCGCCTCCCGCTATCAGCCGGCCAGCACCCGCGCCGGGATCGGCGGCGACTGGTTCGACGTCATCCCCCTCTCCGGGGCCCGGGTGGGCCTTGTCGTGGGCGATGTCGTCGGCCACGGCGTCCAGGCCTCCGCCACCATGGGCCGGCTCCGCACGGCCGTCCGCACCCTGGCCGACGTGGACCTCGCCCCGGACGAGCTGCTCACCCAGCTCGACGACATCGTCCTGCGCCTGGACTCCGAGCGGACCGCCGACGAGGCCGAGGACACGGACGCGGAGAGCCCGGGGGAGATCGGCGCGACCTGCCTGTACGCCGTGTACGACCCCGTCTCGCGCCGCTGCTCCATGGCGCGGGCCGGTCATCCGCCACCGGCCCTGATCGCCCCGGACGGCCGGGCCGCCTTCCTCGACCTGCCGATCGGGCCACCGCTGGGCGTGGGCGGGCTGCCCTTCGAGACCGCCGAGTTCGACGTCCCCGAGGGCAGTGTGTTCGCCTTCTACACCGACGGCCTGGTCCTTGCCCCGGACCGTGATCTGGACGACGGACTCGCCCGGCTGCGCCAGGCGCTGTGCGGTACGGGCCGCCCTTTGGAGGAGACCTGCGACGGGGTCATGGGGGCCCTGCTGGCGGACCGGCCCGTCGACGACGTGGCCCTGCTGCTGGCCCGGACCCGGGCGCTGGACGCCGACCGGGTCGCCACCTGGGAGGTGCCCGCCGACCCCGCGTTCGTCGGCCACGCCCGCAAGCTGGCCTCCGACCAGCTGACCGCCTGGCGCCTGGAGGAGGTCTCCTTCGTCACCGAACTCATCGTGAGCGAACTGGTCACCAACGCCATCCGCTACGGCGGCTCCCCGATCCAGCTGCGGCTGATCCGCGAGACCACCCTCATCTGCGAGGTCTCGGACTCCAGCGCCACCGCTCCGCACATGCGCCGGGCGCGCGCCTTCGACGAGGGCGGGCGCGGTCTGCTGCTGGTCGCCCAGCTCACCCAGCGCTGGGGCAGCCGCCACACCCGCACGGGCAAGACCATCTGGGCGGAGCAGGCCCTCCCCGGCGGGTAGCCCGACGAGGAGCCCGGCCAGGGCCGTGGAACTTCTTGACCGCCGGTCGGCCCTCCACGATGCTGTGTTGCGGTACGTGCGCCGCGTACCGCCATAAGCAACTTCAGACTCAGGTCTCGTACCAGCCGAGGAGTGGCCATGACGCACCAGGTCCGTGCTGTCGTCGCGCGGGGCAAGGGCGCCCCTGTCAGCCTGGAAACGATCATCGTGCCCGACCCCGGTCCGGGGGAGGCGCTGGTGAAGATCGAGGCCTGCGGGGTCTGCCACACCGATCTGCACTACCGGGAGGGCGGGATCAACGACGAGTTCCCGTTCCTGCTGGGCCATGAGGCGGCGGGTGTCGTGGAGTCGGTGGGGGAGGGCGTCACCGATGTCGCCCCCGGTGACTTCGTGATCCTCAACTGGCGCGCGGTCTGCGGTCAGTGCCGGGCCTGTCTGCGCGGACGTCCGTGGTACTGCTTCAGCACCCACAACGCCAAGCAGCGGATGACGCTGCTGGACGGCACCGAGCTGTCACCCGCGCTGGGCATCGGCGCGTTCGCGGAGAAGACGCTCGTCGCCGCCGGACAGTGCACCAAGGTCGACCGGGCGGCGTCGGCCGCCGCCGCGGGCCTGCTGGGGTGCGGGGTGATGGCCGGCATCGGCGCCGCCATCAACACCGGCAACGTCGGCCGCGGCGACAGCGTCGCGGTGATCGGCTGCGGCGGTGTGGGCGCCGCGGCGGTCGTCGGATCGAACCTCGCGGGCGCCGCGAGGATCATCGCCGTCGACATCGACGACGCCAAGCTGGAGACCGCCAGGAAGCTGGGCGCGACCCACACGGTCAACTCCCGCGACACCGACGCGGTCGAGGCGATCCGCGAACTGACCGGCGGCTTCGGCGCCGACGTCGTCATCGAGGCGGTGGGCCGCCCGGAGACGTACAAGCAGGCGTTCTACGCCCGCGACCTGGCCGGCACGGTCGTCCTCGTCGGCGTGCCCACCCCGGAGATGAAGCTCGAACTCCCCCTCCTGGACGTCTTCGGCCGCGGCGGCTCCCTCAAGTCCTCCTGGTACGGCGACTGCCTGCCCTCCCGCGACTTCCCCATGCTGATCGACCTCTACCTCCAGGGCCGCCTGGACCTGGACGCCTTCGTCACGGAGACCATCGCGCTGGACGACGTGGAGAAGGCGTTCGAGCGGATGCACCGGGGCGACGTCCTGCGTTCGGTGGTGGTCCTCTGATGGCCGCGCGCATCGAACACCTCGTCACCTCGGGCACGTTCTCCCTGGACGGCGGCACCTGGGACGTCGACAACAACGTGTGGATCGTCGGGGACGACAGCGAGGCCGTCGTCATCGACGCCGCGCACGACGCCGGAGCGATCGCCGAGGCCCTCGGCGGACGCACCCTGCGGGCCATCGTGTGCACCCACGCCCACAACGACCACATCGACGCCGCCCCCGAACTCGCCGCGCGCACCGGGGCACCGATCCTGCCGCACACCGACGATCTGCCGCTGTGGAAGCAGACCCACCCCGACCGGTCGCCCGACGGTGAACTCACCGACGGCCAGATCCTCACCGTGGCGGGCGTCGACCTCACCGTGCTGCACACCCCCGGCCACGCCCCCGGGGCGGTCTGCCTCCACGCGCCGGAGCTGACGGCGCTGTTCAGCGGCGACATCCTGTTCGCGGGCGGGCCGGGGGCGACAGGCAGGTCGTACAGCCACTTCCCGACGATCGTCGACTCCATCCGCGACCGGCTGCTGACGCTGCCGGGCGACACCGTCGTCCACACCGGACACGGGGACACGACCACCGTCGCCGCCGAGGCCCCGCACCTCCAGGAGTGGATCGACCGCGGTTTCTGACCGCCCCCGAAGCGACCCCCGCACGGCGCCCGTACCCCCTGTTTCCGCAGGTCGTACGGGCGTTTCGGGGTGCCCGGAAAGCGGCCTCCCGAGCCGTCCGAAGCGGGCGCTTTGACGCCTTGACAAGGATTCTGGGCGACCCCCAGACTGTTGTTGCGCTTACCGCAATCCGTTTCGCTATACGCACCCGAGGTGTCATGATGATTCCCGCGTGCCGTCTCGCGGATCTTCCGCGAGGCGAGGCCTTCCGGCTCGACATCGATCCTCCGGTCTCGGTGTTCCACACCGATGACGGCGAGGTGTTCGCCATCGACGACACCTGCACCCACCAGGACGCCTCGCTCGCCGACGGCTGGCTGGAGGGCTGCGAGGTGGAATGCCCGCTGCATGCTTCGAAGTTCGACCTGAGGACCGGTGCCGTCGACTCCCCGCCGGCCAAGCTCCCCGTGCGGACCCATGAGGTCCTGATCGAGGACGGCATGATCCATGTCCGGGTGTCCACGGACGCCCCCAACCTGCCGCCCTGTGTCGCCGCGCGGCTGGCCGGGGGTCCCGCGTGAGGACCGTGGCCGTCGTGGGCGCGTCGCTGGCCGGACTGTCGGCGGCGCGTTCCTTGCGCAAGCAGGGGTACGACGGACGCCTCGTCCTCATCGGCGACGAGACCCACCGCCCGTACGACCGGCCGCCGCTGTCCAAGGAGTTCCTGGCCGGCGGCCTCGGCGAGGCGGACCTCGCCCTGGAGACGGACGGCGAGGACCTGGGCGCGCAGTGGCTGCTCGGCGCCCGCGCCACCGGTCTTGACGCCACGGCCCGCGCGGTCCGGCTCGCCGACGGCCGGGAGATCCGTGCCGACGGCTTCGTCATCGCGACCGGCGCCGCCGCACGACGGCTGCCCGGCTCCGACGGTCTGACCGGCGTCCATGTCCTGCGCACCCTGGACGACGCCCGCGCCCTGCGGGACGAACTGGCCCGGGGCGGACGGCTGGTGGTCATCGGCGGCGGCTTCGTCGGCGCCGAGGTGGCCTCCACCGCGTACGCCCTCGGGCTGGACGTGACGGTCGTCGAAGCGGCCCCGACCCCGCTCGCCGCCCCGCTCGGCCGGGAAATGGGAGGCATCGTCTCCGCCCTCCATCTCGACCACGGCGTACGACTGCTGTGCGGCGTCGGCGTCAAGGGCCTCAGCGGTGAGCGCAAGGTCGAGGCCGTCCTGCTGGAGGACGGCCGCAGCATCCCCGCCGACCTCGTCGTCGTCGGGGTGGGCGCCCGCCCGTGCGTCGAGTGGCTGGAGGGCTCCGGCATCACCCTCGACGACGGCGTGAAGTGCGGCGCGGACGGCCGCACCAGCCTGTCCGGCGTGGTCGCGGTCGGCGACTGCGCCAACTGGTACGACCCGCGCGCCGGCCGGCACCGCCGCGTCGAGCACTGGACCGGCGCACAGGAACGCCCGGCCGCGGCCGTCGCGACCCTGCTGGCCGGAGGCGCGGTGGAGCCGGGTGTGCCCCGGCCGCCGTACTTCTGGTCGGACCAGTACGGCGTGAAGATCCAGTTCGCCGGACACGCGGCCGGCGCCGACAGCGTGACCGTCGAGGAAGGCGCACCCGACGACCGCAACGTCCTCGCGGTCTACCGGCGGGCCGGACAGCCGGTCGCCGTGCTCGGGATGAACCAGCCCCGGCTGTTCACCCGTTGGCGCAAGCAGCTCGCCGCGGCGAGCTGACCTTCCTTCCACCACACCGTCCGGAGTCGCTCTTCCCGGCGCGTGACCGCCCGATCCACGACGTTCCCCGAGGAGTGCACCAGTGACCTCGACCAGCCTGCCGGACAGCCTGATCGCCACCCTCCCCGGCTCCGCCTACACCGATCCCGCGATCTTCGCCCAGGAGCAGGAGCACATCTTCGAGACGATGTGGTTCTGCGTCGCGCGCGCCTCCGAACTGGCGAAGCCCGGCGCCTTCCGCACCGTCGACGTGGGCCGCGAGTCCATCCTCGTCACCCGCGCCCGGGACCACTCGGTCCGCGCCTACTTCAACGTCTGCCGGCACCGCGGCGCCAGGCTCTGCACGGAGGAGACCGGCGAGGTCAAACGGGCCTTCCAATGCCCCTACCACGCCTGGACGTACGGCCTGGACGGCAAGCTCGTCGCGGCCCCCAACCTCACCAAGATGCCCGACGTCGGCCGCACCGAGTACGGCCTGGTGAGCGTGGCCGTCCGCGAGTGGCTCGGCTATGTCTGGGTCTGTCTCGCCGAGAACCCGCCGTCCTTCGAGGAGGACGTGATGGGCGCGGTCGTCGAACGGCTCGGCGACGTCGAGTCCATCGAGCGCTACGACATCGACAACCTCACGGTCGGCAAAAGAATCGTGTACGACGTCAAGTCCAACTGGAAGCTCATCATCGAGAACTTCATGGAGTGCTACCACTGCGCCACGATCCATCCCGAACTCACCGAGGTGCTCCCGGAGTTCGCCGACGGCTACGCCGCCCAGTACTACGTGGGGCACGGCGCCGAGTTCGGCGAGGAGGTCCAGGGCTTCACCGTCGACGGCTCCGAGGGGCTGGACCGCATCCCCGGCGTCGCCGAGGACCAGGACCGCCGCTACTACGCGATCACCGTCAAACCGCAGGTCTTCATCAACCTCGTCCCCGACCATGTGATCTTCCACCGGATGATCCCGGTGGCCGCCGACCGCACGATCGTCGAGTGCGACTGGCTCTATCTGCCGCACGTCGTCGAGAGCGGCAAGGACGTCAGCCGGTCCGTGGAGCTGTTCCACCGCGTCAACCAGCAGGACTTCGACGCCTGCGAACGCACCCAGCCCGGCATGAGCTCCCGGATGTACGCCAAGGGCGGTGTGCTGGTGCCCAGCGAGCACCACATCGGTGCCTTCCACGACTGGGTGAACGAGCGCCTGGGCACCCCCCAGGGGTGACTCAGCCCAGGTAACCCATCCGGTGGCTGATCTCCTCGGCGCCCTTGATGAGCGCCGGGGCCAGTTCACGCATCCGTTCCTCGGTGAACCGGTACGAGGGGCCGGAGGCGGTGAGGGCCGCGATGACCTCGCCCTCCCGGTCCAGGACCGGCGCGGCCATGGCGTGCAGACCGATCTCCAGCTCCTCCTGCGTCCAGGCGTAGCCCTCCTCCCGCACCTCGGCGAGGTTCCGCTCCAGCTTGGCCTTCGCGGTGATGGTGCGCGGGGTGACCTTCTTGAGGCCAGCCTCCGCCAGCAGCGCGGCACGCTCCTTCGCGGGCAGATACGCCAGCAGGACCTTGCCGCTCGACGTGGCGTGCAGCGGGGTCAGCTGGCCGACCCAGTTGTGCGCGGTGACCGCGCCCGGACCGCGCACCTGGTAGAGGTTGACGGCGTAGTGCTCCTGGAGCACGGCGATGTTGATCGTCTCGCCGATCTCCTCGGCGAGGCGTTCGCAGATGGGACGGCCCTGCTGGGTGATGTCGAGTCGGCCCGCCGCCGCGCCCGCCAGCCGCACGATGCCGAAGCCGAGGCGGTACTTGCCGCGCTCACCCGCCTGCTCCACCAGACCACGCGCTTCCAGGGCCCCGAGTAGACGGAACGCCGTGGACTTGTGAACATCGATCTCGGCGGCCACCTCACTGACGCCGGCTTCGCCGCGCTGGGCCAGGATCTCCAGGACGCTGATGGCTCGGTCGACCGACTGCACTCCGCCGGACGACGAATTTGACGTTTCGGTGTCTTGGCTGTGGTTGCTCACAACAAAACTATACGCGTAGTAAACAACACGACTGCAAGTAACCGCCCGGAAATCAAGACCTCGCAAGTTGCGCCGTTCGCAACCTGGTGCGCATAGCGATACCGGTCTAGCATGCCTCGCGTATCTATGGCGCGAGCGAGACGAGGCACCATGGCTCCCCTGCAATACGACTTCGTCATCGTCGGCGGCGGCTCGGCCGGCAGCGCGCTGGCGAACAGACTCTCGGCGGACCCCGCGAACCGGGTCCTGGTTCTGGAGGCCGGCCGCTCCGACTACCCGTGGGACGTCTTCATCCATATGCCCGCGGCGCTGACGTACCCGATCGGCAGCCGCTTCTACGACTGGAAGTACGAGTCCGAGCCCGAACCCCATATGGGGGGCCGACGCGTCTATCACGCCCGCGGCAAGGTGCTGGGCGGCTCCAGCAGCATCAACGGCATGATCTTCCAGCGCGGCAACCCCATGGACTACGAACGCTGGGCGGCCGACGCCGGGATGGAGAAGTGGGACTACGCCCACTGTCTGCCGTACTTCCGGCGGATGGAGAACTGTCTCGCGGCCGATCCGGACGACGAGTTCCGCGGCCACGACGGTCCCCTCGTCCTCGAACGCGGGCCCGCCACCAACCCGCTCTTCGGCGCCTTCCTCAAGGCCACCGAGGAGGCGGGCCACGCGCCCACGGACGATGTCAACGGCTATCGGCAGGAAGGTTTCGCCAAGTTCGACCGCAACGTCCACCGCGGACGCCGGCTGTCGGCCTCGAAGGCGTACCTCAAGCCCGCCATGAAGCGGCCCAACCTCACCGTCACCACCCGGGCCCTTGTCACCCGCGTCCTCTTCGAGGGCAGGAAGGCCGTCGGCGTCGAGTACCGGCGCGGCAGGGGCGCGCTCCAGCAGGTCCGTGCCAAGGAGGTCATCCTCTGCGGCGGCGCCATCAACTCCCCGCAGCTGCTTCAGCTTTCGGGCGTCGGCAACGCGGAGGAGCTGAGCGCGCTCGGCATCGACGTCGTCCACGACCTCCCGGGCGTCGGCGAGAACATGCAGGACCATCTGGAGGTGTACGTCCAGTACGCCTGCAAGCAGCCGGTCTCCATGCAGCCGTACATGGCGAAGTGGCGCGCCCCCTTCATCGGGCTGCAGTGGCTCTTCCGCAAGGGCCCGGCCGCCACCAACCACTTCGAGGCCGGCGGGTTCGCCCGCAGCAACGAGGACGTCGACTACCCCAATCTGATGTTCCACTTCCTGCCGATCGCCGTGCGCTACGACGGCTCCTCGCCGTCCGGCGGCCACGGCTACCAGGTGCATGTGGGGCCCATGTACTCCGACGCCATCGGCTCGGTGAAGATCAAGAGCAAGGACCCGCGCGAACATCCCGCGCTGCGGTTCAACTACCTCTCCACCGAACAGGACCGCCGCGAGTGGGTCGAGGCGATCCGGGTGGCCCGCAAGCTCCTCAGCCAGCCCGCGCTGGCCCCCTACAACGACGGGGAGATCTCGCCAGGCCCCCAGGTCGCGTCGGACGAGGAGATCCTCGCCTGGGTCGCGAAGGAGGGCGAGACCGCCCTGCACCCGTCCTGCACCTGCAAGATGGGCCCCGCCACCGACGCGATGGCGGTCGTCGACCCCGACAGCATGCGTGTGCACGGCGTCGACGGGCTGCGGGTGGTGGACGCGTCGGTGATGCCGTACGTCACCAACGGGAACATCTACGCGCCGGTGATGATGATCGCCGAGAAGGCCGCGGACCTGATCCTGGGCAAGGAGCCGGCGGCGCCGTCCGAGGCCGTGTACTACCGGCACCGGGACGCGCGGCAGGAGTCGGCCGGGTAGGTGTCCCGAGCGGGTCGTATACGAAGGGGGGCGGGCCGGAGACTCCGGCCCGCCCCCCTTCGTATACGACCCGCTCAGCGGAAGACCACCGTGCGGTTGCCGTCGACCATGACGCGGCTCTCGCTGTGCCACTTCACCGCGTGGGCGAGGACCTGGGCCTCGACGTCGCGGCCGACGGTGACGAGGTCGCCCGGGTCGAGCGAGTGGTCGACCCGGACCACGTCCTGCTCGATGATCTGGCCCTCGTCGAGGTCCGGCGTCACATAGTGCGCGGTCGCCCCGACGAGCTTGACCCCGCGGTCGTAGGCCTGGTCGTAGGGCTTGGCGCCCTTGAAGCTGGGGAGGAAGGAGTGGTGGATGTTGATGGCGCGGCCCTCCAACTGCTTGCACAGGTCGTCGGAGAGGATCTGCATGTAGCGGGCCAGCACCACCAGATCGACGTCCAGGTCGCGGACCAGCTCCAGCAGCCGCGCCTCGGCCTCGGCCTTGGTGTCCCGGGTGACCGGCACATGGTGGAAGGGGATGCCGTAGGTCTCCGCCAGCCCCTCGAAGTCGCGGTGGTTGGAGACGATCGCGGGGATCTCGATGTTGAGGGCGCCGGTGCGCTGACGGAAGAGCAGATCGTTGAGGCAGTGGCCGAACCGGGACACCATGATGAGCGTCCGGGTCGGGGTCGACGCCTCGCTCAGGGACCAGGAGATGCGGTACGCCTCGGCCACGGGGCCGAACCGGTAACGCAGAGTTTTCATGTTCGCGTCCGGGTCGGAGACGTCGAAGTGGACCCTCATGAAGAAACGGCCCTGGAGTCGATCATCGAACTGCTGGCTCTCCAGGATGTTGCCCGAGTTCCTGACCAGGAAGCCGCTCACCGCGTGGACCAGTCCGGCGCTGTCGGGACAGGAGAGGGTGAGGACGAACTCGCGGCCAGGTTGCGGTCGAGGGGACATGAAGGCCTCCATTGGTGCGTATTGCACAACTAGGTGAGCGATACGCAACATGGTCGGCTCGGTGCCGCCTGCGGTCAAGAGCGGTCGGGCAAGTGCTCGGATGGCGAAATCGTCATCGGCCAACCTCTTGACGTAGGTCTACGGCGTTCGCAAGGGTGTTCCACCACAAGCAATTGAATGCACGATGCGCAACGCATTTCGGCTGAAGGGCTTGGCGCGTGGCAGACCTGTATATGGCTGGGGAATGGCGGGATCCGGTGGCCGGCGGGCGCCGGGAGATTCGCTGTCCCGCCGACGGATCGCTCTCCGCGACCGTCTCGGAGGGGACCCGTGCCGACACCGAGGCGGCGATCGCCGCGGCCCGTGCCGCCTTCGACGAGGGACCCTGGCCGCACACCCCCGAGCGGGAGCGCGGCGCCCTGCTGCTGCGCACCGCCGACCTGATCGAGCGCGACGCCAAGGACTTCGCCCGCGCCGAGTCGCTGGACAGCGGGAAACGGCTGGTGGAGAGCGAGTACGACATCGCCGACGTCGTCTCCTGCTTCCGCTACTACGGCGGTCTGGGCGGCACCGACGCCGGCCGCGTGATCGACACCGGACGCGACGACGCCGTGAGCCGGGTGGTCTACGAGCCCATCGGGGTCTGCGGACTCATCACCCCCTGGAACTACCCGTTGTTGCAGGCCAGTTGGAAGGTCGCCCCCGCGCTCCTGGCCGGCAACACGATCGTCCTCAAGCCCAGCGAGCTGACCCCCTCCACCTCCGTCCTGCTGATGCGGGCGCTGGAGGAGGCCGGGCTTCCGGCCGGTGCCGCCAACCTCGTCCTCGGCACCGGACCCGAGGTGGGCGCCCCGCTCTCCGAGGACCCGCGCGTCGACATGGTCTCCTTCACCGGCGGACTGGACACCGGCAGACGGATCATGGCCACGGCCGCCGCGACCGTGAAGAAGGTGGCACTGGAACTCGGCGGCAAGAACCCCAACGTGATCTTCGCCGACGCCGACTTCGAGACGGCCGTGGACTTCGCTCTCACGGCCGTCTTCCTGCACTCGGGCCAGGTCTGCTCGGCCGGCGCCCGACTGATCGTCGAGGACTCCCTCCACGACCGCCTCGTCGACGAGATCGTCCGCCGCGCCCGGCGGATCCGGCTCGGCGGCCCCTTCGACCCCGAGGCCGAGACCGGGGCGCTGATCTCGGCGCAGCACCGGGAGAAGGTCGAGGCGTATGTGGCGGCCGGGCTCGCCGAGGGCGCCGTACTGCGCTGCGGCGGCGCACGACC
The DNA here is from genome assembly GCF_009184865.1 of Streptomyces phaeolivaceus. Classification (NCBI taxonomy): domain Bacteria; kingdom Bacillati; phylum Actinomycetota; class Actinomycetes; order Kitasatosporales; family Streptomycetaceae; genus Streptomyces; species Streptomyces phaeolivaceus. The sequence continues at coordinate 9,762,333 of NZ_CP045096.1, forward strand.
CGACGACCCGGCCCTCGCGGACGGCCACTACTACCCGCCGACCGTGCTCGACGAGTGCCGGCAGGACATGCGGGTGGTGCACGAGGAGTCCTTCGGGCCCGTGCTCACCGTGGAGCGCTTCACCGACGAGGACGACGCCGTCCGGATCGCCAACGACACCGAGTACGGCCTCGCCGGGGCCGTCTGGACCGAGGACGCGGGCAAGGGCCAGCGGGTCGCCCGGAGGCTGCGCCACGGCACGGTGTGGATCAACGACTACCACCCCTATGTGCCGCAGGCGGAATGGGGTGGCTTCGGGCATTCGGGAGTGGGCCGGGAGCTGGGACCGACCGGCCTGAACGAGTACCGAGAGCCCAAACACATCTGGCAGAACATCCAACCCCGGCCGCAACACTGGTTCCGCGGCTGAATGCCGAGAAGAGGTCGATCGTGACTTCCACACAGACCGAGGCGCCGGAGCGGCGCAGCACCCCCGAGGACTCGGACGGTACTCCGGTCATATCCGTGCGCCGGCTGTGGAAGGTGTTCGGGCCGAAGGCGGACCGGGTGCCGGAGTCCGAGGAACTGTGCGGCCTCACCCGCCGGGAACTGATGGACCGCACCGGCTGCACCGCCGCCGTCCGCGACGTGGACTTCGACGTCCGCAAGGGCGAGGTCTTCGTCGTCATGGGTCTGTCCGGCTCCGGCAAGTCCACGCTGGTGCGATGTCTGACCCGGCTGATCGAACCCACCGCGGGGGAGATCGTCTTCGAGGGCGAGGACATCCGCGAGGCCGACGCCAAACGCCTGCGCGACCTCCGGCGCCGTAAGTTCTCCATGGTCTTCCAGCACTTCGGGCTGCTGCCCCACCGCCGGGTCGTCGACAACGTGGCCTTCGGCCTGGAGATCCGCGGCCTGAGCAGGGCCGAGCGTACGAAGCGGGCCCTGGAGGTCGTCGAACTCGTCGGGCTCTCCGGCTACGAGAACTCCTACCCCGACCAGCTCTCCGGCGGAATGCAGCAACGCGTCGGCCTGGCACGGGCGTTGGCCGGCGACCCGGACGTCCTCTTCTTCGACGAACCCTTCTCCGCGCTCGACCCGCTGATCCGCCGAGACATGCAGAACGAGGTCATCCGGCTGCACCACGAGGTCGGCAAGACGATGGTGTTCATCACCCACGACCTCTCCGAGGCCCTCAAGCTCGGCGACCGCATCCTCATCATGCGCGACGGCAAGATGGTCCAGTGCGGCACCGGCGACGAGCTGGTCGGTGCCCCGGCCGACGACTACGTCCGCGAGTTCGTCAAGGACGTCCCGCGCGGCGATGTGCTCACCCTGCGCTGGATCATGCGCCCGCTGAACGACGGCGACGCCCTGGACGGCCCCGAGCTGGGCCCCGACGTCGTGGTGCGGGAGGCCACCCGGGCGGTCCTGGCGGCCGACAAGCCCGTCAAGGTCGTCGAGAACGGTGAACTGCTCGGCATCGTCGGCGACGAGGAGATCCTCGCGGTGGTCGCCGGGCAGGAAGGCGGCATGTGATGACCGTCGCCGTGGAGAAACCCGAACAACCCCAGAAGCCGGAACAACCCCGGAAGACGGACTCCGCGCCCCCGGCCGTCGCACCCGCCGCCCGCGTGCGCAGGATCGGACGCGGCACGGTGGTGGCCGCGATCCTCATCGCCTGGCTGGTGCTCTTCGCCGTACTGCGCGGCAAGCAGACCCTCACCCTGGCCGCCGCCGACCTCACCGACCTGCACCGCTGGATCAACGACCTCAACGACTCCATCGGCGCCAACCGCAACTCCAACCCGCTCTTCCTGTACTTCTTCAACGAGATCCGGCTGGTCATCGACACCCTGGTGACCTTCGTCCAGGAACTGATCTCCCAGCCCTCCGCCGACCGCCCCCTCCCGCAGATCGGCTGGCTCGGTGTCGTGGGCATCGCGGGCTATGTCTCCTGGGCCGTCGGCAACTGGCGGGTCGCCCTGCTGGCCGTGGCCGGGTTCACCTTCTTCGGGCTCCAGGGCCTGTGGCAGGAGAGCATGGACACCCTGGCGCTCACCGTCTCCGCGGTGTTCGTGGCGCTGTTGTTCGCGATCCCGCTGGGCGTCTGGGCGGGACTGTCGACACGGTTCAACCGGGTCGTGACACCGTTCCTGGACTTCATGCAGACGATGCCGACCTTCGTCTACCTCGCCCCGCTCACCCTGTTCTTCCTGATCGGCGGCGCCTCCGCCACCATCGCCACCGTGATCTACGCGGCGCCGCCCGCGATCCGGATCACCGCGCACGCCATCCGGTCCGTGCCCGAGACCACCGTCGAGGCCGCCGACTCGCTCGGCGCGACCCGGTGGCAGGCGCTGCTGAAGGTCCTGCTGCCGATGTCCAAACGGACCGTGGTCATGGGCGTCAACCAGTCGATCATGGCGGCCCTGGCCATGGTGACCATCGCCGCCCTGATCGACGCGCCCGGACTCGGCCACACCGTTCTGCAGGCCCTGCAGTCGCTCGACGTGGGCACGGCCTTCAACGCGGGCCTCGCCATCGTCGTCATGGCGATCGTCCTCGACCGGGTCACCACGGCCGCCGCCGCGCGCCAGGAGACGGGCAGGCTCTCGAACGGCCGGTTCGCGGGCCTGCGACGGCCGCTGCTGGCCGCCGGAGGCGTGGTCACCGCCGTCCTCGTCTACATGTCGCACACCTATGTGTGGGCCGCCGAGTTCCCCGGCGAGGGCGGCGTCGGCAGCTCCGTCGCGAAGGCCGCGGACACCACGACCACCTGGGTGCAGGACAGCCTCTCCGGCCTCACCAACGCCTTCCGTGACGCCCTCACCAACGGTCTGCTCAACCCGTTCCAGTCGCTGCTGACCGACTCCCCGTGGTGGCTCGTCGCCGCGGTGCTGATCGGGATCGGCACGGTGGTCGGCGGATGGCGCGCCGGGGTCACCGCCGCCGTCTGCGTGGGACTGCTGCTCGGCACGGGCCTGTGGTCGGACAGCATGACCACCCTGGCGTCGACCCTCGTCGCCACCGTCCTGGTGATGCTGCTCGGCATGGCCGTCGGCGTGTGGATGGGCCGCAGCGCCCTCGCCGACCGGGTCCTGCGGCCCACCCTGGACGCGGCACAGGTCATGCCGCCGTTCGTCTATCTGGTGCCGTTCCTCGCCCTGTTCGGCGCGACCCGCTTCACGGCCATCGTCGCCGCGATCGTGTACGCCGCACCGGTCGCCATCAAGATCATCGCGGACGGGGTACGGGCCGTGCCCGCGGCCACCGTCGAGGCGGCCACCTCCGCCGGGTGCAACACCTGGCAGATCATCACCAAGGTCCAGCTGCCGATGTCACGCAGTGCCCTGACGCTCGCCACCAACCAGGGCCTGATCTATGTGCTGTCGATGGTGGTGGTGGGCGGCCTGGTGGGAGCCGGCGCCCTCGGCTACGACGTCGTGGCCGGATTCTCCCAGGGACAGCTGTACGGGAAGGGACTCGCGGCGGGCCTCGCCATCGTCCTTCTCGGTGTCATGTTCGACCGGATCACCCAGGCCGCGGCCCGCCGCGTGAGCGCATAAGGAGCACTGACCATGGCAACACGGATACGACAGTGGAGAGCCGGTGTGGCCGGGCTGGCCGTTCTCGGTCTCGCCCTCACCGCGTGCGGCGGCGCGAAGGTCGGTGACGAGTCCTCGGGTTCCGACAGCTCGGGCGACTCCGGCAAGTGCGGCACCTTCAACCTGGCCGTCAACCCGTGGGTGGGCTACGAGGCGAACGCGGCGGTCGTCGCGTACGTCGCGGAGAACGACCTCGGCTGCAAGGTCACCAAGAAGGACCTGAAAGAGGAGATCGCCTGGCAGGGCTTCGGGACGGGCGAGGTGGACGCCGTCATCGAGAACTGGGGCCACGACGATCTGAAGAAGAAGTACATCACCGACCAGAAGACCGCCGTCGAGGCCGGCGCGACCGGCAACGAAGGGCTGATCGGCTGGTACGTGCCGCCGTGGCTGGCGAAGGAACACCCCGACATCACCGACTGGAACAACCTCGACAAGTACGCCGACGAATTCAAGACCTCCGAGTCCGGCGGCAAGGGCCAACTCCTCGACGGCGACCCGTCCTTCGTCACCAACGACGAGGCCCTGGTGAAAAACCTGAAGCTGGACTTCAAGGTGGTGTACGCGGGCAGCGAGACCGCGTTGATCCAGGCCTTCCGGGACGCCGAGAAGAACAAGAAGTGGGTGATCGGCTACTTCTACGAGCCGCAGTGGTTCATGGCCGAGGTGCCGCTGGTCAAGGTCAAGCTGCCCGAGTACAAGGCGGGCTGTGACGCCGACGCGGAGAAGGTCGCCTGCGACTATCCCGTCTACAAGCTCGACAAGATCGTCAGCACGAAGTTCGCGGAGTCGGGCAGCCCCGCCTACGACCTGGTCAAGAACTTCACCTGGACCAACGACGACCAGAACACGGTCGCCAAGTACATCGCCGTGGACAAGATGACGCCCGAGGCGGCGGCGAAGAAGTGGGTCGAGGCCAACCGGGCGAAGGTGGACGCCTGGATCAAGTGAGCCCGGGTTTCCGGTTCGGTTGTGCATGACTGCCCGGTGGGCGGTGCGCGCGCGTCTGCGCCCCGCCCACCGGGCATCGCGTTTCTCCCGCTCCGACCCGGAGCCCCGGGGACGGGACGGGTAGGGGCGGCGGGGGCGAGGAAACGTCGTATGTCCCCCCTCCCGGGCCCTCTTGACACCCACCTGCCCGGAAGGCACATTGAGTTGCGCAACCTGAACTGTGTTGCGCACGAAGCAACTGAACCGGCTGGACTCGGCTTTCAATCGGAGGTGCGGCGATGGCGGGACCCCGAGTGGTCATCATCGGAGCGGGCGTCGTGGGCGCGGCACTCGCGGACGAGATCTCCGCACGCGGCTGGACCGAAGTGACCGTGGTCGACCAGGGCCCGCTCCCCGCCACCGGGGGCTCCTCGTCACACGCACCGGGCCTGGTCTTCCAGACCAACCCCTCCAAGACCATGACCGAGTTGGCGCGCTACACCGTCGAGAAGTTCTGCTCCCTCGACGTCGACGGCCAGCCCTGCTTCCTCCAGGTCGGCGGCCTCGAAGTGGCCACCACCCCCGAGCGCCTCACCGAACTCCACCGCCGCCACGGCTGGATCACCGCCTGGGGCATCGAGTCCCGCCTGCTGACCGCCGACGAGTGCGTCGAGCGGCACCCGCTGGTCGACCGCGACAAGGTCCTCGGCGGCCTCCTGGTCCCCACCGACGGCCTCGCCAAGGCCGTCCTCGCCGTCGAGGCCCAGATCCGCCGCGCCACCGAACGCGGCGTGACCTTCCTGGCCCGCCACGAGGTCCTCGACGTGCTCCACACCGACGGCGAGATCACCGGCGTCCGCACCGACCAGGGCGATCTGGAAGCCGACATCGTCGTGTGCTGCGCCGGTATCTGGGGCCCGAAGATCGCCCGCATGGTGGGGATGAACCTTCCGCTCACCCCGCTCGCCCACCAGCTCGCCTGGACCGGCCCGGTACCGGCGCTGGCCGGCCAGACCGAGGAGGCGATCCGGCCGATCCTGCGCCACCAGGACGCCGACCTCTACTACCGCGACCGCTTCGACACCCTCGGCATCGGCTACTACGGACACCGCCCGATGCCCATCACCGCCGACGAGATCCTCTCCGTGGACGAGGCCGACGAGATGCCCTCGGTCCTGAAGTTCACCGAGGAGGACTTCGAGCCGGCCTGGACCGAGACCCAGGCCCTCCTGCCCGCCACGGCGGAGGCCAAGGTCGAGGAGGGCATCAACGGCCTGTTCTCCTTCACCACCGACGGCTACCCGCTCCTCGGCGAGTCCCCGGACGTCAAGGGCTTCTGGGTCGCCGAGGCCGTCTGGGTCACCCACTCCGCCGGTGTGGGCCGGGCCGTCGCCGAATGGCTGGTCGACGGCCACTGCTCCTCGTTCGACCTGCACGAGTGCGACGTCAACCGCTTCGAGCCGCACCAGCTGTCCCCGGAGTACGTCCTCGCCCGCGACTGCCAGAACTTCGTCGAGGTCTACGACATCCTCCACCCCCTCCAGCCGTCGGGCGACCCCCGCCCGATCCGCAGGAGCCCCTTCCACTCCCGTCAGCAGGAGCACGGCGCCGTCTTCCTGGAGGCCAACGGCTGGGAGCGCCCGCAGTGGTACGAGGCCAACGCCCCGCTGGTCGAGGGCCGCAGCATCCCCACCCCCAACGACTGGGCCGCGCGCCACTGGTCGCCCGTCGTCGGCGCCGAGGCCCAGGCCACCCGCGAGACCGTCGCCCTGTACGACATGACCGCCCTCAAGCGGCTCGAAGTCACCGGCCTCGGCGCCGCGGACTTCCTGGAGCGGCTGACCACGAGCAAGGTCGCCAAGTCCGTCGGCTCGGTGACCTACACCCTGCTGCTGGACCACGACGGCGGAATCCGCAGCGACATCACGGTCGCCCGCCTGGGCCGCGACCTGTTCCAGGTCGGCGCCAACGGCAATCTGGACCTCGACTGGTTCACCCGCCACCTTCCCGCCGACGGCACGGTCCAGGTCCGCGACATCACCCCCGGCACCTGCTGCGTCGGCCTGTGGGGCCCGCTGGCCCGCAAGGTCCTCCAGCCCCTGACCGACGAGGACTTCACCAACGACGGCCTCAAGTACTTCCGCGCCAAGCGCGCCCACATCGGCTCCGTCCCCGTGACGGCCATGCGGCTGTCGTACGTCGGCGAACTCGGCTGGGAGCTGTACACCACGGCCGACCTGGGCCAGAAGCTGTGGGACACCCTCTGGGCCGCCGCCCGGCCCCTCGGCGGTGTCATCGCCGGCCGCGGCGCCTTCAACAGCCTCCGCCTGGAGAAGGGTTACCGCTCCTTCGGCACCGACATGACCTACGAGCACGACCCGTACGAGGCCGGCGTCGGCTTCGCCGTCAAGCCCGACAAGGGCGACTTCATCGGCAAGGCCGCGCTGGAGCGCCGGGCCACAGACGTACGGCGGAAGTTGACGTGCCTCACGATCGAGGACCCGCGCTCGGTCGTCATGGGCAAGGAGCCGGTGTACGACGGCGAGCGGGCCGTCGGCTATGTCACCAGCGCGGCGTACGGCTACACCATCGGCAAGGGGATCGCCTACGCGTGGCTGCCGGCGGAGGTCGCGGTGCCGGGGGCCACGGTGCACATCGGGTACTTCGACCAGCGCGTCGAGGCGGTCGTGGGCGAGGAGCCGCTGTTCGATCCGTCGATGTCCCGGCTGCGTGGGTGAGGGGTTCGATGCGAAGAGGGTGCCGCGATGGGGTGTCGGGCGGCCCCAGGTGGTTCGTGGCCGCCGCGTGGAAGGCGCACGCCGTATGACCTCGGTTCGCATCGCCCAGTAACCGTTTGTCATCCATTCGTGCCGTGGCGTCATTGTGCCGTCGCGTCGGCGTCGGCCGCCTCGTCCTGCGCCATGCGCAGGAAGCGCTGGATCGCCTCGACCGACATGTCGAGCGCCTCGGACGCGGCCTGCTCGTCGCCGAACATCTGCACGGCCTCGGTGACGGCCACGGCCAACTCGGCCTCCGCCTTGCGGACCTTGCCCTCGGCCTTGTCGACGGTGTCGACCACGGCCAGCTGCCGGCGCTGCTTCTCCTGAAGGCGCTGTTTACGGGAGAGTGTCTTGTCGGTGTTCTGCGCAGTCATGACCAAGATCATAATTGCTGGAGCCCAACACCCGTACCGGCCCCGGAAGTTCACCCCGAGCAGGGGGCGGATGAGGGACAGTGGGGATGAGAGACGGTGGGGCATTCGAATCACCCGGCGAGGCGAGGGGATCTCTCATGGCGCGGGCGCTGGACCGGGTGCTGGCGGTGGTCGAGGAGCGACGGGCCGAGTTCGACGAGAAGCGGCACATCCCGCGCGAGGTGATCGCCGTCTTCAAGGACGCGGGAATCTACCGGGCCGGCGCACCGAGACGATTCGGCGGCGACGCCCTCCCGCCCGCCGACTTCCTCCGTCTCGTCGAGCGGATCTCGGCCGTCGACGGCTCCGCCGGCTGGGTCGCGAGCTTCGGCTCCTCCCTCGTCTATCTGGCCGCGCTGCCGCTCGCCACCCAGGCCGAGTTGTACGCCGACGGCCCCGATGTGGTCTTCGCGGGCGGCCTGTTCCCCGTACAGCCCGCCGAACGCGTCCCGGGCGGCTACCGCGTCTCGGGACGCTGGAGGTTCGCCAGCGGCTGCACCGCCGCCGATGTCCTCGGCGTCGGCATCAAGGCCGGTGCGGACAGGGCCGGACGGCCCCTCACCGCCGTACTGCGCCCCGACCGGGTGCGGATCGCCGAGAACTGGGACGTCGTCGGTCTGCGCGGCACCGGCAGCCATGACCTGGTCGTCGACGGGGAGGTGGTACCCGAGGAGTGGACGTTCGTCCGCGGCAGCGAGGCCACCGTCGACGAACCCCTCTACCGCTACCCCACCGTCCCCTACGCCTCCCAGGTCCTCGCGGTCGTCGGCCTCGGCGTCGCCCGCGCCGCCCTCGACCATGTGATCGCACAGGGCGGCCGTCCCGGCCACACCGGCGCGCCCAGGCCCGCCGAGCGCGCCACCTACCGCATCACGGTCGGTCAGGCGGAGGCCCAACTCCGGTCCGCCCGCGCCTTCTTCTACGAGGCGACGGAGGAGGCGTGGACGACGGTCGAGGCGGGCGACCCGGTGACGGACCGGCAGGCGAGCGCGCTGCGCCTGGCCTCCGCGCATCTCGCCAAGACCTCCTTCGACGTCGTACGGGCGGCCTATCAGCTCGGCGGTATCGACGCCGTCGACGAGGCGAGCCCGCTCCAGCGCCATCTGCGCGACGCGTCGGTGGTGCCGCAGCACGCCTTCCTCCAGGAGGGCATGTACGACGGCGCGGGGGCGGTCCTCATGGGCGCCGAGCCCTTCCCCGGCTACCTCTGAACCCGTGCGGGTACGTCCGCGCGGCGTGACGCGTACGCACCCCGGTGGACCGGGCAGAGTGGGGACGGCACGCACCGTGCGGGCCGCCGAGCGCGGCACCCGTCATGACACCGGTCCTGACCTCGGTCGCGGCACCGGTCGCGGTACCGGTCGCGGAAGTCCACCACGCGAGAGGGGATCATGCGTTCTCCGACCTTCGTCTTCGGTACGGGGCGCAGCGGTTCGACGGCGCTGTCCCGCATCCTCAACGCTCACCCGGACGTACTGAGCCTCAACGAGTACATGGCCTCGGTGGGCGACGCGGCCTTCCCCTCGGGGGAGCTGGGCGGCGAGGAGTTCTGGCAGGCGATCTTCCGGCCCGCGCCGCATTTCGAGCGGATGCTCCGCAGTGGGGTGCCGCTGCCGGAGTTTCTCTACACCCGCCGCCCCGGCAGATACGCGACGGGGACTACGGGCATTCCCGCGCTCTCCCTGATGGTGCTGCCCCACCTCACCGACGACCCGGACGGACTCCTCGACGCACTCGGCGCGGCGGTGGTCCGATGGCCCGAACGCACCGCCGCCGAGCACCACCGCGCCCTGTTCGGCCTGCTCTGCGCCAGGTTCGGCCGCACCGCCGTGGTGGAGCGCTCCGGCTACTCGACCGGCTGGGCCCCGAGGCTGCGCGAGGCCTTCCCGGACGCCGGATTCGTGCATCTGTTCCGTGACGGCCCGGACTGCGCCCTGTCCATGAGCCGCCACCCCGGGTACCGCGCGATCTCCCTGCTCCGCGAGATCAAGTCCCGCGCCGGCGTGGGCAGTTTCGCCGAGCTGACGCCCGAGCACGTCCGCGCGCTGCCCCCGGACCTGGCACCCCTGCTCGACGACCGCTTCGACCCCGCCCTCGTGCGCGACCGGCACATCCCGCTGCGGGTCTTCGGCGCCCTGTGGTCCGAACTGGTCACCGAGGGAACGGAGTTCCTGACCCGGCTCCCCGCGGACCGGCGCGCCGCCCTCTCCTACGAGAGCCTCCTGGACCACCCGGCCGAGGAGCTGACCCGCCTGGCCGAGTTCATCGGCGTGGACCCCCTGCCGCGATGGCTGCGCACCGGGGCCGCCCTCCTCGACCACAGCCGCCGAGGCTCCGCCCGCGGCCTGCCCGCCGCCGAACTGGCCCGACTGCGGGACGACTGCGCCCCGGGCACCCGCGCCCTCAAGGGATAGCGTTCACTCTCCATCGTTGCAACGGAGTTGTGGATGCTTGTTGCGTTAATGTCGCGACCATTGCAATGAAATCGGCGCATTAACCTGGCTATATTGAGATCTCGTGCAATATTGACGTTGCTGGATCCATGAATGCAACGTAGCGTTTCCGTATCGAGAAACTCTGGATGGGCGAGGGGGTCGGACCATGGACACAGCACGCGGTCGGCACGGGACGGCACCCGGCGCCGTCACCGCCTTCGCCCGCTTCGCGGTCTGCGGCGGGGGAGTCGGCGTCGCCTCCGGCTTCGCCGTGGCGGCCCTCGCCTCCTGGCTGCCCTGGGCCCTGGCCAACGCCCTGATCACCGTGGCGTCCACGCTCCTCGCCACCGAACTGCACGCCCGCTTCACCTTCGGCGCGGGCGGCCGGGCGACCTGGCGTCAGCACACCCAGTCGGCCGGATCGGCGGTGGCGGCGTACGCGGTGACCTGCGTGGCGGTGCTCGTCCTGCGGGAGTCCGTGGCCGAACCCGGCGCGGTGCTCGAACAGGTCGTCTATCTGTCGGCCTCCGCGCTCGCCGGAGTCGCCCGCTTCGCGGTGCTGCGCCTCGTCGTCTTCGCGCGGAACCGTCCCGGACGCGATCTCTGCCTCGTCGCCTGACCGTCAGATGCGGGCCAGCGCCGCCCGAAGCTTGTTCCGCGAGTTGACGTCGAGCTTGGTGAACACCTTGTGCAGGTGCCACTCGACCGTGCGGGGACTGATGAACAGCTCGGCCCCGATCTCGGAGTTCGTCCTCCCGTCGGCGGCCAGCCGGGCGATCTGGGCCTCCTGCGCGGTGAGGGCCTCCCGCGGGTCGACCGTCTGCTGCCGTACCGACTCGCCGGTGGCCAGCAGTTCACGACGGGCACGCTCGGCGAAGGCGGTCGCGCCGAAACCGCGCAGCATGTCGTAGGCGGTGCGCAGCTGTTCGCGGGCGTCGAGGCGCCGGTTCTCACGGCGGAGCCACTCGCCGTACACCAGGTGGGTGCGCGCGAGGTGGACGGTGATCCGGCTGCGCTCCAGGCGCTCGACGGCCTCGCGGTACAGCGCGTCGGCGGCCGGGCCGTCGTGGAGCAGCGCCCTCGACCGGGCCAGCACACCGAGGGCCCAGTCCGTGCCACTGGCGTCCGCCCGTTCCTCCAGCCGGCGCAGGGCCGCCTCGGCGGCCTCCGGCGCGTCGCTGCGGGCGCCCGCCTCGACCAGTTCGACCAGGGAGAACGCGCCGCTCGCCAGATCCTCGAACTCCCCGGCCCGTTCGGCGTCGTCCAGGGCGTCCTGGTACCGGCCGAGGCCGTTGTTCAGGACCGCGAGGAGGTAGTGGGCCAGACCGATCGCCCGCCCCTCGCCCCACGCGGTCGCGTCCCGGGCGGCGGCCCGGATCAGCTCCGCCGCCTTCGCGTCCTCGCCCCGCCAGGCCACCAGCAGCAGCGAGGGGTAGGCGATCGGTGAATTGCCGGTCAGCTCCGTCATGTTGTCGGACTCGTTGATCAACGCCGAGGCGAGATCGAACTCCCCGGCGTGCACATGGACGGCGGCGCGGTAACCGAGCGCCAGGGGAAGGAAGTTGAGCGCGCCGCTCGCGCGCGCCGCCCGGACCGCGTGCGTGGTCAGTTCGTACCAGGCCTCGTCGTCCCAGAGGTCGCCGGCGACCAGCCAGGTCAGCCAGAGCCAGCGCATGGCGTCGTCCTCGTCGCGTCCGGCGGCGCGCCGGAACGCGCGCAGCGCGGGCTTCAGCACCGGGGCGCCCTTGTCATGGCCCTCGGTGAACCGCGTCGCCAGACCGTCGAGGAGCAGGTCCGCCGGCCGGGCGGGGTGCGAGCCGCGCGGCGCGGTGCGCGCGGCCTCGGCCACCTCCCGCACATCGACCCGGCCGTGCAGCCGACCGGCGAAGACCGCCGCCCCGATCGCTTCGAGATACGCCTCGCGCGCCTCCCCGTCGTCGACCTGTTCCAGTCGGCCCGCCGCGTCGAGCAGCAGCGGCAGGGCCTCGCCACCGCGTCTGCGGGCGAAGACGATCTGGGCGCGCAGCCGGGCCAGCCGCGCGTGCTGGGCCTTGTCCAACGGGCCCAGCTCCGCGGCGGCGAGGAGATCGAGCGCCGCGTCGGGGGCCCCGGCCTCGAAGGCGGCCCGCGCGGCGGCGGACGCCCTCGCGCCGCGTGTCGCCGGGTCGGGCGTCAGCTCGGTCGCACGTCTCAGGAACGCGGCAGCCGCCGCGACACCGCCACGGGCCTGGGCCCGGCCGGCCGAGCGCTCCAGCTCGCCCGCCACCTCCTCGTCGGGTTCGACGGCCGCGTGGGCACGGTGCCAGGCCTGCCGATCGGAGTCGAACGCCGGATCGGTCGCCTCGGCCAGCGCCCGGTGCACGTCCCGGCGCACACCGGGATCGGCCGCGCGATAGGCCGCCGAGCGCACCAGCGGATGACGGAACCGCACCCGCGCCCCGAACTCGATCAGCCCCGCCTCCTCGGCCGCCCCCGCCGCGTCCGCCCCGATGTCGAGCCGCTCCGCCACCCGCCGCAGCAACGGCACGTCCCCCACCGGCTCGGCGGCGGCGGCCAGCAGCAGCCGCTGCGCCGCGTCCGGGAGCCCGCCGATCCGCCGCAGGAAACTCTGCTCGATCTGGCTCGCCAGCGGCCGGGCGTCCGGACGCCCGAACCCCCCGGCCAGCTCCGCCGCCGTCAGGCCCCGCGTCAGCTCCAGCAGGGCCAGCGGGTTGCCGCGGGTCTCGGCGACGATCCGGTCCCGGACCCGCTCGTCCAGCCGGCCCGGGACCGCCGAGTCCAGCAGCGCCCGCGCGTCGTCGTCGCGCAGCCCCCGGACCACGAGTTCCCGCAGCCCCACCAGCGGATCGTCGGCCGGGGCGGGTGCCGAGGTCCGCACCGCGCACACCAGCGCCACCCGCTCCGCGAGCAGCCGGCGGGCGACGAAGGCGAGGGTCTGCGCGGAGACCCGGTCGAGCCACTGGGCGTCGTCCACCACACAGACGAGCGGGCGCTCCTCCGCCACCTCGGCCAGCAGACTGAGCACCGCCAGCCCGACCATGAAACGGTCCGGGGCGCTGCCCGCCCGCAGCCCGAACGCGATGGCCAGGGCGTCACGCTGGGGTTCGGGCAGCCGGTCGAGCTGTCCCAGCATCGGTACGCACAGCTGATGCAGCCCGGCGAACGCCAGCTCCATCTCGGACTCGACACCGGCGGCCCGCAGGACCCGACACCCCGCCGCCCGGCCCACCAGATACTCCACGAGCGCGGTCTTGCCGACGCCGGGCTCGCCGCGCAGCACGAGCACCTGGCTCTGCCCCGCCCCGGCGCCGGCCACCACCTGATCCAGCGCCCCGCACTCGCCACGCCGGCCACGCAGCCCGCGCGGCCCGCGCCGAGGAGCGCCGCTCGCCATCCACCACCACCGCGCAGTTCAGAGGAGCCCGACCCTGATCCACTCGGGTCGGCCCCCATCATGCCCCGTGCGCGTGGCCCGGACAATCGGCGACCGTGGGTGGTGGCACGGTCACCGGGCCGGGCGCCCGAGGCGGCCCGCGAGGCGGATCAGCGGGGGCGCCGCAGGGTGCCACCTCCCTGGAACAGGCCGATGAGATGCCCCATGTCGCCGACCCGGGACGCGTCGAGGAAGGCTTCGAGCAGCCCGTCCCGCTCCGCCGCGTCGACCGGGGTGCGCCGTTGCCCGGCGAGATGTCTGCGCGCCCGCAGCGCCACCTGCCGTGCGTTGCCCTCGCTCAGTTCGAGAATCCCGGCGATCTCCCGGAACGGGTACTCGAACGCCTCGCGCAGCACGTACACGGCGCGTTCGACGGGCGTGAGCCGTGCCATCAGGAGCCCCATCGCGAGTTCCAGCGCCTCGCCGCGTTCGGCCTCCCGCGCCGGATCGAGGGACGTGGGGTCGCCGCCCGGGATCCCCGCGCCGACACTGACCTCGTGGCGGGCGCGGGCCGAGGTCGCCTCGTTGAGCGCGACCCGGATGGTGACGGTCACGAGGAACGCGACCCGGTCCCGTACCTGTGCCCGGTCCGTGCCCTGCCAGCGGACCCACACGTCCTGAACGACGTCCTCGGCGTCGGCCACCCGCCCCAGCATCCGGTAGGCGATCCCGAACAACCGGGAGCGCGCCCTCTCGAAGTCGGCCGTCGCCTCCGGCCCGGAGCGAAGGGCGGTCGCCGCCGTGCTCCCGGCCGCCGCGTTCCTCGTCGTCGTTACGTTCCTGGTCGTACCCCTGCCGGACGAGCCCGGCTTCGACATGACGTCGATGTTGGACAAGCGCATGACGATCTTCCCCGGTCCCGGTGGTCTGGACCGCCGGGCCCGGCTCATCGTGCGCCGGGGCCCGGCTCAGTGACCCGGCCACCGTCGTCCGGGGCCGACCCCGGGCGCACCCGTGGAATCCCTGGTGCACCCCCGGGTGCGGCACGACTCCGCGCTACTGCGGGGAACCGCCCGCGTAGGCGATGTTCGGCCGGGGCGGCTGCGCCATGCCGGCCCCGAGGAAGTAGTCGAGCTGGTGGGACTGCATATAGCCCTTGAACGTCATGGCGTTGCGGTAGGCCGGGTTGTGGGCCGGGGTGTACAGCCGGGTGCCGGTCGGCTGGTCGGTGGTGAAGACGATCAGCTCGTCGTAGGCGGCGTTGGTGTACACGGCCTCCTCGCGCCAGTCGCCGAGGAGGTCACCGACGAGGGTGGGGCCGCCCTGCGCGGCGGTGACCGCGCCGTGGTTCCAGGTGCTGACCAGCCGGGGCAGACCGCCGGTCGGCGTCGGGTTCAGCGGGTTCCACTTCTCGATCTTGCCGTCGTTGAGCAGTTCCATGGTGAGGTCGCCGTCCCACCACAGGCCCAGCTGCGGCCAGGGGCGCAGCGCGGTGTTCGGTTCGGTGAGCCGGTTGGTGGACGCGTTGTACAGGCCGGAGAAGGACCACACCTCCATGCCGGGGAAGCGCGCGTCGACATCGCCGGCCATACCGCGTCCGACGTCGGCGGGGCCGCCGTCGTGCCGCCAGATCACGGAGCCGGTGGCGGCGTCGTAGTAGTACTCCAGCAGCCCGCTCGGGTTGTCCTGCTGGACGCCGTAGCCTTCGAGCCCCGGGCGGCCGGGGTCCAGGTCGGCGATGTGGAAGCGGTCGCCGTGGACGATGCCCTGGGGGCCCATCGAGTACCGGGGTGTGCCGTCGCCGTTGAGGACGAACCCGATCTCGGCGACCTCGTCCGTGCCGTCGCCGTTCACGTCGACGGCACGGGTGTTGTGCCCGTCGGGCGCGTTCTGGCCGCCGCGCAGCCATGTCCACTCCTGCCTGAGCGCCCCGCCGGTGAACCGCCAGGCGGCCATCATCAGATTGAAGGCCCCGTCGTCGCGCCGGTTCTTCATATAGGCGACGAGGCTCGGTGTGGTGCCGTTGAGATACGCGACCCCGAGACGCGCGCCCATCGGTCCGTCGGCGAGGTAGGTCGTCGGCACCGCCGCCCAGTTGCGCAGCGCCCCGGTCCGGCCGTCGAGGACGGCCATGAACTGGCGGGAGTCGTCCGCGTGCGTCCAGGCCGTCCCGTCGCCGAACCGGACACCGTCGGCGATCTTCAGGGCGACCTCCGCGCGGCCGTCGCTGTCGAAGTCGTAGACCGTGACACCGTCCCAGTGGCCCACGTCGATCGTGGACGACCCCGGTTCGATGTTGTCCTGGTTCCGGCTGTTCGGCCCCAGGTCGACGTCCCAGAGGAACTGCCCGCGCCCGGTGTACGCCTCCAGCCGCTGCGGCGAGGTCTGCCGGTCCACGAGGTAGTCGTACTCGCCGTCGCCGTCGAGATCGCCGGCCCAGACGAACTTCACCGGACCGCCGGACCGCAACGGCACACGGACCACGGGCTCCGTCGTGTGGTTCGCCGTCAGGGTGAAGGCCGCGCCGGGCGCCTGCTCCTGGCCGCCCACGACCGGGGCCACGCGGTAGCTCTGCGAGCGGGTCAGGTCGGCCGTGGTGTCCGTGTAGTTGGTCCCGCCGGTCAGGACGGCCGTGTTGAGCCTGGTGTACGCGCCGCCGGCGGTGGACCGGTAGACGTGGAAGCCGATGCCCTCCGGGTCGAGCCCCAGCAGCCGCCAGGAGACCAGCACCCGGTTACCGGCCGAGCGCACCGCGACGACCCCGCGCCCGAGGTTCTCCATCATCCGCGCGGCCCGCACCGCCGGGGCGTCGGCCGCGGCCGTGCCCGCACCGGACGAGGGCAGGTTCGTCGGCCCGGCGAGCAGCGCGGCACAGACGACCAGAGCTCTGAGTGTCATGCGCATGACAACATCACCTCTTGTGTACGGACCGGAAACCAGGGGGAGTTGAACCGTTTACACGCTTGTGAGGAAAGCAGCGCGAGGTGTGACAGTCAAGGCGCCTGTAAACGCTTTCACCGATGCTCGGCCTCGGGACGGTCGTCGCCCGACTCCGTCCACTCCGCCCCGGTCCGCAGCCGGAAGGCCGCGACGGCGGCCTCCACGGTCGGGAAGAAGTGCGCCGGGTCGATCGTGCGCGTCAGCCCGTACCGCTCGATCTTGCTGCGGACCGGGTCCTTCAGCTCGGCGAACACCAGATGCACGTCCTGCGCGTTGAGCGCCTCGTCGAGTTCCTCCAGGACGTCCGAGGCGGTGGTGTCCACGTCCGTCATGGGCTCCGCCGCGATCACGATCCAGCTCGGCCGGGGGTCGGCGTCGGCCAGCCGTCTGACCTCGTCCCGGAACGCCTTGGCGTTGGCGAAGAACAGCGGGGCGTCGAACCGGTAGATCACCAGGCCCGGCAGCCGCCCGGCCGCCGGATAGGACCGGATGTCGTGATAGCCCTCCAGCCCCCGCACCCGCCCCAGCACCGTGTTGTACGGCCACCACGCCCGCCGGAAGACGTTCAGGACGGACAGGCCCACGGCCACGGCGATCCCGGGCAGCACACCGAGCAGGGCCACACCGACGAACGCCGCGAGACACAGCAGGAACTCCGCCCGGCGCTGCCGCCACAGCCGTACCGCCCCCGGGACGTCGGCCAGGGACAGCGACGCGGTGATCACCACGGCGGCCAGGGCCGGCTGCGGAAGATCACGGAACAGACCCGGGACCAGGACGAGCATCAGGACGATCAGCGCCGCGCCGACCACGCCCGTCAGCTGACTCCGGGCCCCCGCGCGCTCCGCGACCGCCGTACGGGACCCGCTCGTACTGACCGGGAAGCCCTGGAAGAGACCGGCCGCCAGGTTCGCGACGCCGACCCCGGCCATCTCCTGGTTGCCGCGGACCTCCTGACCCGTGCGCGCCGCGAACGCCGACGCGTTGGAGATCGTGTCGGCCAGGGACACCAGCGCGATGCCCAGCGCACCGGCGAGCAGCGGCGCCAGATCGGAGAGCCGGATCTCCGGGACCGTGAACGGCGGGAAACCCTCGGGCAGTTCACCGACCAGGTTCACCCCGCGCGCGCCGAGATCGAAGACGACGGCCGCCGCGATCGCCAGCACCACCATCACGAGCACGGCGGGGATCTTCGGCAGCACGCGTTGCAGCAGCAGGATCAGCGCGATCCCGCCGACGCCGACCGCGGCGGCGGCCGGAACCACCGCCCCGTCGGCGAGTTCCTGTACGAAGCCGACGCACTCGCCGATCAGATTGTCCGCGTCGACCTTGAAGCCCAGCAGCTTGGGCAGCTGACCGACCAGGATCGTCAGGGCCAGGCCGTTCATATAGCCGATCATCGTCGGCTTGGAGATCAGATCGGCGATGAAACCGAGCTTCGCCACCGAGGCAAGGATCATGATGGCCGCCACCATCAGCGCCAGCACCGAGGCCAGCGCGACCGCCCGGTCCGGATCACCGTCCGCCGCCACCAGCGGCAGCACGGTCGCGGCGATCATCGGCCCCAGCGAGGAGTCCGGGCCCAGCACCAGGATCCGGGACGGCCCGCACACCGCGTAACCCAGCAGACAGAGGATCGTCGTGTACAGACCCGTGATGGGCGGCAGGCCCGCCAGCTCGGCGTACGCCATGCCCTGCGGCACCAGCAGCGTCGTCAGGACGACCCCCGCGACCAGGTCCTTGCCCAGCCATTCGCGCCGGTACGACGACACCGCGCGGACCCCGGGAACGACCCGCAACCGGGACACGAGCCCCCGACTCCTGTGCTCGCTGGTCACAGACCGTCCTTCCGTTCCGCCGCGCTGCTCCGGGCCTAGTCTCGCCCAGCCGTGAATCCCCCGCCCCGCGGGGCCCGGAGCAGGTCCCGGTCCGCGCCGGGCCTACCCGTGCTTCTTCCTCCCCGGCGCCCCGGCGTACGGATCGGCCAGGGCGCCGGCGGGGGCCTCCCGTTCCAGCTCCTCCCGGGTGACGAGCAGCGCCTTGCGTGCCGCGTCGCCCACGTCGGGGTAGCGCGGGTCGATGTCCATCAGGGTGTGCGCGAGGATCGCCGCCGCGCAGACCCGCGCGAACCACTTCCGGTCCGCCGGTACGACGTACCACGGCGCCCACTCGGTGCTCGTCGCCGACAGCATCTCGGAGAACGCGAGCTGGTACTCGTCCCAGTGGCGCCGCTCCCGGACGTCGGCGGCGGAGAACTTCCAGTTCTTCTCCGGCAGATCGATCCGCTTCAGGAAACGGGTGCGCTGCTCCTCCTTGGACAGGTTCAGGAAGATCTTCACCACCTTGAACCCGTTGTCCGTGAGATACCGCTCCCACTGGTTGATCTCCCGGTAGCGCCGCTCCCAGATGTCCGGTCCCCGGGTGCCGTCCGGCAGCTTCTGCCGGACCAGGTTCTCGGGGTGGACCCGTACGACGAGGACCTCCTCGTAGTGCGAGCGGTTGAAGATGGCGATCTCACCGCGCGCGGGCAGGCGCCGGGCGTAGCGCCACAGGTAGTCGTGGTCGAGCTCCTCGGCGGAGGGCACCTTGAAGCTGCTGACCCGCACGCCCTGCGGATTGACGCCGCTCATCACATGGCGGATCGTCCCGTCCTTGCCCCCGGCGTCGAGCGCCTGGAGACAGAGCAGCACGCCGTACGAGTCCTGGGCGGCCAGCCGCTCCTGGTACTCGGCCAGCAGCGACACCCCGGTCCGCAGCAGCTCGCTCCCGTCGCGCTTCCGCAGATCGCCCCTGTAGCGGGGGTCGAAGTCCCGCTCCAGCCGCACCTTCGACCCCGGTTCCACCCGCAGCGGCGCGATGAACTCCGCGATGGTCGCGGCTCTCTCGTCCGGCATCAGGCCCCGCCCTTCGCACCGAGAGCCCGCCGGGCCCGGCGTTCGACCAGGATCGGGACGTAGGCCCTGACCCGGGCCAGGTGGAACGAGTCGTACGCGGTCCTGACCGTCGCCTCGACGGTGGCCCGGTCGACCGAGGGGTAGGCCGCGCTGAGCCGTACCGCCATGTTCCGGATGGACGCGAGTTCGTCCCGCGCAATCTGTTCCTCGGCCGGTACGGCCGCACTGATCCCCATGTCCCACGACCTTCGCACCGCAGAACCACGGATCCCACCACAGCCCGCGACAGGATCCCTCGCCCCCATTCTCCGCGCGCCCCGGCATGATCGCCTCTCCCCTGCGCGCGCCGGTCGCCCGACCTCTCCCGGGGCCTCCGCCCGGTGTCGGTCCGCGCGGACCGGGACCCGGAGGCGGACCTCGTAGCCGCCGTCGGCCGCGGGGCCGGACGCGAACGTGCCGTGGAGCAGCTCGGCCGGTTCCCGCCGGCCGGGGGGAGGGTTCCGGCCGGCCGGGGGGAGTCCTCGACGCCACGGGGAGCCCTCGACACCGACGGCGTGCCCGCACCGGCCGGGCCCCACCCGGCAGGGCGGCACCCGCCGGGTGGCGGGGTGGGACCGGACACCTGCCGGACACCGAGGGCCGGGCGCGCTCCCCAGCCTGGGAACATGACCCAGAACGCAGACCACACCACGCTCCCGGCGCCGCCCGGCACCGGCCGTCCCGGGGCCGCCGGGACGGACCGGCCGGAGTCCCCGGCGGGCCGCGGACCCTCGACGGGACGCCGCGGCGACCACCACCTCGGGCACCTGCACCACCACCGCGACCGGCGCCAGTTGTGCGCTGGGCACCCTCGCCCCCGGGGCCGTCGTCACGGTGACGGTCGCCGCCGAGCCCCGGGCCACCGGCACCCTCACCGACCGGGCCACGGTCGGTGCCACCCAGACCGACCCCAACTCCGGCGACAACACGGCCGCGGCGACCACCACGGTCACCAACACCCGTGGCTGCACCCGCGTCGGCACCAGCGGCAACGACATCCTCACCGGCACCTTCGGCAACGACGTGATCTGCGCCCTCGGCGGCGACGACACCGTCAACGCGGGCTCCGGCAACGACACCGTCCACGCCGGCCACGGCAACGACCGCGTCGACGGCGGCGCCGGCAACGACACCCTCAACGGCGGCCCCGGCAACGACAACCTGATCGGCAACAACGGCACCGACAACCTCGACACCGTCGACGGAGTCCCCGGCAACGACACCGCCAACGGCGGCCCCGGTACGGACTCCTGCACGACGGACCCGGGCGACACCCGCGTCAGCTGCCCCTGACCGTACGGCGCCCTCACCACACCCCATCGGGCCCCGCGCTACGACAGGCGGGGCCCGGCGGCATTCGGCCGGAGCCGCCTCGGATTGACGGAATCACCTCCGCCGCCTACGGGCGGCGAACGGCTAGTGTCATGAGCACGACTAACTTTCCCCCACGAGGAGGTCGAACATGCACGTTCGTACGCTGACCGGCGGCCTGACCGCAGCCCTGCTGGTGTCCCTGTCCCTGACGGCCGGTCAGGCCGTGGCCGCCCCCGCCGCCACGGCCGACGCCTCACTGGCCGCCCGGGTCTTCACCTACGACGCCAGTGGCTCCGCCGAGTTCAGGAGCGCGGTCGACCGGGGCGCGGCGATCTGGAACGAGAGCGTCGACGCCGTCGAGCTGCGACCCGCCACCACCGGGCAACGCGCGAACATCCGGGTCCTCGCGGACAACGGCTGGCCCCGCGCGCTGCCCACCACCCTGGGCAACGGAACCGTCTACATCGGCCGCCAGGCCGTGGACCAGGGCTACGACACGATCCGTATCTCCGCCCATGAACTCGGCCACATCCTGGGCCTGCCCGACCGCAAGCCCGGCCCCTGCTCCAGCCTGATGTCCGGTTCCACCGCGGGCACCGCGTGCACGAACCCGTATCCCAACGCGGCGGAGAAGGCGGAGGTCGAGGACAACTTCGGCGGCCTCCTCGTCGAACGTGCCCCGGCGGGGCGCCCCGAGATGATCGTGGACTGACACCCGCCGCACCACCGACCGGCGAAGCCGAACGCCCGCCCGAGGCTCTCGGGCGGGCGTTCACGCGTGGGCACGCCACCGGGACCGGCACTGGCGCGCGCGAGGATCACCCGTCAGGATCGCGCCGCGCCGCTACCGGTCGACGTCCTCCCCGGCCTCCAGCAGGGTCGCCGCCTCGCCCACGATCCTCCGGTCCGGTTCGCCGACGATCTCGTGGTCCTTGCCGGTGTAGTCGAAGCGGGCCAGCACACTGCGCATGGCCTCCACCCGGGCCCGCTTCTTGTCGTTGCTCTTCACCACGGTCCACGGCGCCTGCTCGGTGTCCGTCTCGCGGAACATGGCGACCTTCGCGGCGGTGTAGTCGTCCCAGAGGTCGAGGGACGCGAGGTCCATCGGGCTGAGCTTCCACTGCCGTACGGGGTCGACCTGACGGATCGTGAAGCGTGTGCGCTGCTCGCCCTGCGACACCGAGAACCAGAACTTCACCAGGTCCACGCCGTCGTCCACGAGCATCCGCTCGAAGGCGGGCGCCTGCCGCATGAAGCGCCGGTACTCGTCGTCCGTGCAGAAGCCCATCACCCGCTCCACACCGGCCCGGTTGTACCAGGACCGGTCGAAGAGCACGATCTCCCCGGCCGTCGGCAGATGCTCGACGTACCGCTGGAAGTACCACTGCCCGCGCTCGCGCTCGGTCGGCTTCTCCAGCGCCACCACCCGGGCGCCGCGCGGATTGAGAT
Source organism: Streptomyces phaeolivaceus (assembly GCF_009184865.1). Taxonomy (NCBI): domain Bacteria; kingdom Bacillati; phylum Actinomycetota; class Actinomycetes; order Kitasatosporales; family Streptomycetaceae; genus Streptomyces; species Streptomyces phaeolivaceus. Next base: position 9,784,487 of record NZ_CP045096.1, read on the forward strand.
GCTCGGTGAAGCGCTTGATGGTGCCGCCCTTGCCGGCCGCGTCCCGCCCCTCGAAGACGACGACCAGCCGGCGCCCCGACTCCTTGATCCAGCTCTGCAGCTTCAGCAGCTCGATCTGCTGGAGCCGCTTGTGCCAGTCGTACTCCCCGCGCTCCATGCGCTCTGCGTACGGGTAGTTCTCCCGCCAGGTGTCCACCGGGCTGCCGTCGGGCCGGATCAGCACCGGGTCGTCGTGGTCGCTGTAGTCGACACGCATGTCGCTGAGCAGTTCGGTCATCTCTACTTCCCTGGAGCGTCAGTGGAACCGCGGCACGATCAGATGGATCCCGTACGCCACCACGGCGGCACACGCGAGGAAGCACAGCCCGGCCACGCCGAACCCCACCGCGTCGCTGCCCCCGTCGCCCTCGCGCGCGGTCTCCGCGCGGGCCAGGCCCAGCACCCCCAGGGCGAAGACGACGACCACCCCGACCGTGACTCCGGTACTCACCGCGGCGACCTCACCGAGGGCGCTCCAGTCCAGCTGCATCGTTCGTACTCTCCTTGCTCTCCCGGACCCGGGCGGTCGGACGGCTCAGGCGGCGGTGGAGACCGGCGTCGGCACGGTGGCGCGGACGCCGACCTCGTGGGTCTCGTTGACATTGGACGCGTGCACCGGGTTGCGGCGCGACATCAGCACGATGAACGCGGCCACGGCCAGGGCGAGGAGCGCGATGACGACGAGGCCGATGTTCCCGCCGTGCGTCACCACGCTCGCGGCGAGGCCACCGACCAGCGCGGCGGCGGGCAGGGTCACCAGCCACGCCACCACCATGCGGCCCGCCGTACCCCACCGCACCTCGGCGAGACGCCGGCCCAGACCGGCGCCGAGGATGCCGCCGGAGCAGACCTGAGTGGTCGACAGCGCGAAACCGAGGTGCGCGGAGGTCAGGATGACCGTCGTCGAGGCGGCCTCCGCCGCGAAGCCCTGCGGCGACTGGATGTCGGTCAGCCCCTTGCCCATCGTCCGGATGATCCGCCAGCCGCCGAGGTAGGTACCGAGACCGATGGCGAGTCCGGCCGAACCGATCACCCACAGCGGCGGCCCGGCGTCGTGGCCGAGGGCCCCGGCCGAGATCAGCGTGAGCGTGATGACGCCCATCGTCTTCTGCGCGTCGTTCGTACCGTGCGCGAGCGAGACCAGCGAGGCCGAGCCGATCCGATCCGCCGGAAGCCAAGTGGGCGGACCCATTCCCGTTCCCGCCCCGCCCTCGCTCCGGCCTTCAGCCGGATACGTCGTTGATCCACTTGCCTGGCGCCGCGTAGGTTCCCCGTATGACAAACGTACGGATCGGTGTGATGTACGACCGTGACTGGGCCCCGGAGGGGTTGCCCGAGTTCGCGCGACGGGCCGAGGCGCTCGGGGTGGACGATCTGTGGGTGGTGGAGGACCTCGGCTGGAACGGCGGTGTGTCGGCCGCGGCCGTGGCCCTGGGGGCGACGGGGCGCCTGCGGGTGGGGATCGGCATCACCCCGGCACCGCTGCGCAGCCCGGCGCTGCTGGCGATGGAACTGGCCACGCTGGCCCGGGTGTTCCCCGGCCGGCTGGTGGCCGGCATCGGGCACGGGGTAGGGGAGTGGATGGCCCAGGTCGGTGTCGCGCCCCGCTCCCCGCTGGCGCTGCTGGAGGAGACGATCACGTCCGTGCGGGCGTTGCTGCGCGGTGAGCGTGTCGAGCTGGCGGGGCGTGAAGTGCGCCTGGACGGGGTCGAGCTGGTGCATGCGCCGGCCGAGGTCCCGCCGGTCGTCGCGGGTGTCGTGCGCCCCCGCTCCCTCGAACTGTCCGGCCGGGTCGCCGACGGCACGCTGATCGCCGAGGGCCACGGTCCGCGCGACCTGGCGCGGATCCGTGAGCTGACCGCGAAGGGCGGCGCCACCGCCGACCACACCCTCACCGTCTTCGCCTTCGCCCGCGTCGGCGACGACCCCGACGAGGTGGCCCGTGCCCTGCACCCCCACACCGAGGGCCACGGCGCCTGGCTGGGCCGCCCCCAGGACGAGGTCTTCACCGTCTCCGGCAGCGCCTCCCGGGCCGTCGCCGACATCCGGGCGCTCGCGACGGCAGGCGCCGACACGGTCGTCCTGCGCTTCGTGGGCGACGATCCCCTGGGCCAGCTGGAGGCCGTGCTGCGATCCCGGTGAACCCCCGAGGGCGACAGGGCTGTCCGGCATCCCCACGCCCGCACGCCCAGTGACTACGCCACCTGGCGCGATACCCTCGCGCCATGTCCGGGGCATCGGTGGCGCGCTTCTACGACGAACTGGCCGACGACTACCACCTCATCTACGCCGACTGGGACGCGAGCATCCGTCGCCCGGGGGGCCGCCCTGCACGCCCTCATCGGCCGGGACCGTGCCGCAGTGCTGGACTGTTCCTGCGGCATCGGCACCCAGGCGATCGGCCTCGCGTCGCACGGGCACCACGTCACCGGGACCGACCTCAGCCCCCGCGCGGTCGCCCGCGCCACCCGTGAGGCCGTCTCCCGGGGCGTCCGTCTGGACACGGCCGCCGCCGACATGCGGCGCCTTCCGTTCCGCGACGGCCGTTTCGACACCGTCGTCTGCGCCGACAACTCGCTGCCCCACCTGCTGACCGAGCGGGACGTGCGCACCGCCCTCGCCGAGACGCGCCGCGTGCTGCGGCCCGGCGGCCTGCTGCTGGTCAGCACCCGCCCGTACGACGAACTGCTGCGCGACCGCCCGGCGTCGACGCCTCCACAGGTCCACCCGCACCCCGATCCGTCCGACGGGGCCGATGGCGCCGGTGGGGCCGATGGCACCGACCGTGGAGAGCGAACCGTCACCTTCCAGCTCTGGCACTGGCACGAGGACGGCGAGCACTACGACCTGGAGCACTTCCAGCTCCTGCCGGCCGACGCCGGGGAATGGCGGGTCCGGGTCCGCCGGACCACGTACCGGGCACTCGGCCGCGACCGGCTCACCGCCCTCGCGGCCGAGGCCGGGTTCGTCGACCTCGCCTGGCGCACGCCCCAGGAGACCGGCTTCTTCCAACAACTGCTCGTGGCCCGCGCCGACGGACCGGCGGACGGGTAGCGGCACCCGTCGTCACGGGCGAGGTCCCGGTTCGCGTGGCCCGACGCGGGCGCGTCCGTCCGAGCCCCGTCAAGTCCTTCCGCGGACCTCGCGGAACGGCACGTCGGGGATGTACGTCCGCCACTGGGCGCGGGTCGGGCCGCCGCCCGCGCGGGCGCAGACGGTGCTCATCGCTCGGCCCGTGTCGACCGCGTACCGCCGGAGCGGGACATGCGCGCTCCCGGCGTACAGGGTGCCGCTGCCGGCGCCGAAGGCGAGGGTCTCGATGCCCTCGCCGGAGGTCGGCAGCGGCCCGCCGAGCGGCTGTTGGGTCTCCGTGTCCCACAGCTGGAGGGTGCCCGCGTCGCCGCCGACCGCGAGGGTGCGGCCGTCGGGGCTGAGGGCGAGGGCGCCGACCGCTTCCGGGGCGGTGCCGAGCGGCGAGGGGAAGACATTGCGCGGGACCCGCGCCCGGTGGCGGACGGCGCCGTCCCACAGCGCGACCCGGCCGGTCCGGTCGTCCGCCGCCAGGGCCCGGCCGTCGGGGCGGAAGGCGAGCGCGCTGACCTGGTCGCCCTGCACCAGGTCCTGGGCCCGGCCCGGACCGGAGGGCAGGCCGTACAGACGGTTGTCCCCGACCATGAGGCCGCCGTCGGGGCGGACCGCCACAGGGGCGCTCGCGAGGTCGGCATCGCTGACGGTGCTCGTGCGCCGGCCGCTCGCGGTGTCCCACGCCTCGTGGTCGAGCATGCCGGACGCGGATGCGCGGGTGGTGTACAGGGTGCGCCCGGCGGGGCCGAGGACGAGCGAGGTCGCCGCCGCCCCGGTCCCGGTCGTCGACAGATCCACGCCGTCGCGCTCCCGGCCCCGCCGTACGTCCCGGAGCGCGATCCGCTGCGGGGACGATGGCCGATCCGGCACCGAGACGCCGTAGGCGAGGGGGGCGGTCAGGCCAGCACGAACAGCAGGGTGGCCATGGTGGTGACGGCCAGGAGGGCGGCTGCCGCGATCAGCAGCCGCAGACGGCTGTGATCGGCCGGGGAGGCGGTGGGGTGTGCCGCACGCGGTGCGCTCCCGGCCGTCGACTGGGCGCGGATACCGCCGGTCACCTCGATGACGACGGGAACGCCCAGTATCTCGGCGGGGATCTTCCGGCGTGTCCCGTCATCGTCCTCGCGCAGGTTGATCCGCACGACCCAGCCGTCTTCCTGCTGCCGGAGGCCGATCCCCGCCACATGCTGTGCGTCGCTGGTGCTGAGGACCGTATTCATGATTCTGCTCTTGGCCTGGCGGGCTGCTGCAAGGTCCGGCATGGGAAAGCCTCCACTGCGTCTATCGATCTTCTGTGCCGTTGAGCGGTTCGGCCTTCACGGCGTGAAGCGCGGCGGGCAGAGGCATGGCATAGGACCGGTTCGCCACCTCATTGCCTGCAAAGATCATCGCATAGCCAACGCGGGTACGAGGAGAGTAGACCATGGACCCGCTGTCGCCGGCCGCGGAAAAGGAAAACCCATGGGTTCCCGTGATCTCGATGACATTGGAGAAGTTGAAGTACCGGAATTCGGCCTCGCCGATGCGGTACTCCACCTGCATCAGGTCGACCTCGGTGGCGGACAGATGGCCTTTGGTGTGGCCGGTGGAACGCCCCACCTTCGCGAGGAGATCATCGTCGAAGGAAGGCTCGTCCACTTTCTCCAGAACACCTTCGGGAAGGAAGTTGCCCATGGTCTCGATTCCGGGGTCCAGAGTGGCAGCTGCCACGTCCAGTTGATTCTCCTTCCGTTCTTCGAGGGGGACGAGATGGGAAAGGGTGCCGATGCGGTCGTTCGGGCATCCGGAATCCAGCATGCCCGGCTGGAATATCGGATCGCCGATGGTGCCGCGGTTGGTGGCGGCCAGGACATGGTTGTTGGAGAGGACCCCGACGGTGCCCGGCTGCCCCAGGAAGCGGACGAAGCAGCCCAGTGTTCCGGCCCCCACCAGACCGTGTCCGACCGAGTGCCCCACGCGCAGGGGACGGTGACGTGACCGATAGGGGTTGTGGCGTGCGCCGAGCGCGCTGATTCTCCCGGTCACCTCGACATTCACCTCCCCCCGGGCGGAGGAGAGAAGCGCGGCGACAGCCGGATGCTCTCTCAGGTCCCGTTCTTCGAGGCGTAACTCCAATCGGTATCCCCCGGATTCTCTGTGCGACATGCCGACACCGATCGACCGGGTGATACGCCCCCCGGGTTCATGGGCCGCGGGGCGCGTCCAGGCGTGGGTGGCGGGTGGGAGGAGCCGTGAAACCAACTGGTTCCTCAGCTCCCTCGCCTCGTCAATTTTCACGATTACTGCCCTTTCAGGTTGCCCCAACGTTAGCCATCTGAAAAGACTCGTTCGGTTGATCACGCGTCGGGATGTCGAGGCTGGCCCGATGTGAATACGGAGAGGTGTCGCCGGGTCGGAATCATGCCGGATCTGATTGACGCTGACGATATGTATTTCACTATTGATGCCTTTCTGATCGAACACGATCGCATGGTGAGGATGTCGATCCGTCTTCGCAGGTCCGGCCCTTACATCGGCGGGCGCGCCCCTTGTGCTCCAACGCGCCGCCCAGCAGATGAAATGATCATCTCCGGTAAAGGGTCCGCGCGGTCGGGGCCGAGCGCGGTACGCCCTCGCGCTCCCCGCCGAGCGGGGCTTCGGCGCGAGACAGCGGAAGGGGACGTTCTCGATGGGGACCGTCGTGCACGTACCGCAGACGCGGGACATGATCGGGGAGGAGCTGTCCGGGGACGAGGCGCTCACCGCGCTGCGGCACTACGGAGGCCGGCGGCTGCTCCTCGACGCGTTCGCCCGCTTCCGCTACGCCGACGGCTTCACCCACTCCCGTTCCCTCGCGTTCCAAGTGGTCCTGGGGCTGGTGCCGTTCACCATCGCGCTGGTCGGTGTGGCCACCACCGTGCACACGGAGAGCGTGGGCCGGATCATCGAACTGACCCTGGGCCGGATCGTGCCGGGCGCCAGCGCGCGCCTGGTCGAGGACGCCCTCGACGCCACCGCGCGCAGCGCCGGTTCCGGCGTCTGGAACGCCGTCGCCATGTGGCTGGGACTCGCCTTCGCCGTGCTCAACCCCGCCTCCGCGACGGGGCAGGTCGAGCGGGGCGCCAACCGCATCTACGGCATCGAGCGGGACCGGCCGTTCCTGGCCAAGTACGGCCGGGCCCTGCTCCTCGCCCTCACCGCCGGCACGCCGATGGTCCTGGGCTTCCTCGTGCTCGTCGCGGGGGACGCCGTCGGCACCTCGGTGGTGGAGTCCCTCGGCCGGTCCCCGGGACTGCTCGACTGGTGGCGGCCCCTCGAAGTGCCCCTGGGCGTGGCCCTCGCCTGGGTCGCCTCGGTGGTGATCTTCCGCTGGGCTCCGCGCCGCGACCGGCCCGGCTACACCTGGCTCGCGTTCGGCTCGGCGGTCCACCTCGTGCTGTGGGTCTCGGCCACCTGGCTGCTGGCGCTCTATGTCGCCAGGAGCGGATCGTTCGGCGCCGTGTACGGGCCGCTGACGGCGTTCGTCGCCCTGCTGCTGTGGGCCAACCTGACCGGTGTGGCGCTGTTCCTGGGCATCGCGTTCGCCGCTCAGCTCGAAGCGGCCCGCGCCGGGATCACCGAGGCCGTACGGCCGGACCCGGGGCCGGGGTCATGACGAGGGCACCGGTCGGAGGAGGGTGGCGGTCGGACGGGGGAGACGCTCAGAGGACCACGGCCATGCTGATCAGACCGATCGCCACCAGCGCCACCACCAGCATGATCAGGGTGAGGGACAGCGCCTCCCAGCGCTTGCGCGGCGCCGGCGGCTCCGGATGGGAGATCCCGGAGGTGGAGCCCTCGCCGGGTGGCGTCTCACCGGGCGGTACTCCCACTGTTTCGACCGCCATGGGGCACGCTCCCTTCGGTGTTCCAACGCTCGGGTGCTGTCACCCATGTAACCATAAGTAGTACATATGAATGCACTTCCCTTCTGGGTCGGCATAGGCGATATGCGGACACTGGACAGCGGGAGAGGGGAGGCCGCCATGCTGACCGTCGTCCGTGAGCAGCTGGGACAGGCCCTGTTCCGCCGGGTCGCCGGTCCCGACGGGCCGGACAAACGCGCCCGTATCCATGAGACCCCCGGCCCGCGCTGGTTCGGCCCGGAGCGCCCGATCCGGACCGTCCACGGTGACGCCTCCATGTTCATCGGCGGGCTGAGCGCACTGCTGCTGCAGTCCCTGCACCCGCTCGCCATGGCGGCGGTGGCCGGGCACTCCGGCTACCAGGGCGATCCGTGGGGCAGGCTCCAGCGCACCAGCGCCTTCCTGGCCGTGACGACCTTCGGCACCGCCGAGGACGCCCAGCGGGCGGTCGACCACGTCCGGGGCATCCACGAGCGGATCCGCGGGACCACGGCCGAGGGCCTGCCGTACCACGCGGCCGATCCACGGCTGCTCGGCTGGGTGCACGCCGCCGAGACGGCCGGCTTTCTGCGCGCCCACGCGTGCTTCGGGGCCCACCCGCTGGACGCCGCCGGATACGACGCCTACGTCGCCGACACCGCGCGCGTCGCCGAGGCGCTCGGCGTGAGCGACCCACCGCGCGACCGCCGCGAACTGTCCGCGCGCCTGACCGCCTACCGGGACGAGCTGAGGGCCACGCCCGAGGCCCGCGCCGCCGCCCGCTTCCTGCTGTTCCAGCCTCCCCTGCCGCTCGCGGTACGGCCCTTCTACGGCGGGCTGGCCGCGAACGCGGTCGCGCTGCTCCCGCCCTGGGCCCGCGGCATGCTGTGGCTGCCCCGGGTGCCGCTCGTCGAGCGACTCGCCGTACGCCCCACCGGCCGGGCCCTGACCCGGACGATCCGCTGGGCCATGGCCTCGTCGTAGCCGCCGGACGCGGGCCACCCGCGGGCCACCCGAGAAGCGCCCGAGGGCAGTCCGAAGTCCGCTCGGCGCCCGCCCGACACCCGTGCGTCCCGGTGGGGCGCGCGGGGGAGAATGAGGGCGGTACTCAACTCGACCTCTGCGACAGGAGCGGGGCAATGCAGGACGCGCGAGCGGGGCAGGTCGCCGGGCCCGAGGATCTCATCGATGTGGCCCGTCTGGTCACGGCGTACTACGCGCTGCATCCGGACCCGGCCGAACCGGGACAGCGGGTGGCGTTCGGTACCTCCGGACACCGGGGCTCGTCCCTGGCGACGGCGTTCAACGAGGACCACATCGCCGCCACCAGCCAGGCCATCTGCGAGTACCGCGCCGCCCAGGGCACCGACGGTCCCCTCTTCCTCGGCGCCGACACCCACGCCCTGTCGGAACCCGCGCGGATCACCGCGCTCGAGGTGTTCGCCGCCAACGACGTGACCGTCCTCATCGACGCCGCCGACGGCTACACCCCCACCCCGGCGGTCTCGCACGCCATCCTCGCCCACAACCGCGGCCGTACGTCCGCGCTCGCCGACGGAGTGGTGGTCACCCCCTCGCACAACCCGCCCGCCGACGGCGGCTTCAAGTACAACCCGCCCAGCGGCGGCCCCGCCGGTTCCGAGGCGACCTCCTGGATCCAGGACCGCGCCAACGACATCATCACGGCCGGGATGAAGGACGTACGGCGTATCCCTTACACCCGCGCCCTGGCCGCCCCCGGCACCGGGCGGCACGACTTCCTCGGCGCGTATGTGGCCGATCTGCCGAACGTGCTGGACCTGGAGGCGATCCGGTCCGCCGGGGTGCGCATCGGCGCCGACCCGCTGGGCGGCGCGTCGGTCGCCTACTGGGGCCGGATCGCCGAACAGCACCGGCTCGACCTGACCGTGGTGAACCCGCTCACCGACCCCACCTGGCGTTTCATGACGCTGGACTGGGACGGCAGGATCCGCATGGACTGCTCCTCGCCGTACGCCATGGCCTCGCTCATCGAGCGGCGGGACCGCTTCGACATCGCGACCGGCAATGACGCCGACGCCGACCGGCACGGCATCGTCACCCCGGACGGCGGCCTGATGAACCCCAACCACTATCTGGCGGTGGCGATCTCGTATCTGTTCTCGCACCGGGAGCAGTGGCCCGCCGGGGCCGGGATCGGCAAGACCCTGGTGTCGTCCGGCATGATCGACCGGGTCGCGGCGGACGTCGGCCGGCAGCTGGTCGAAGTCCCGGTCGGCTTCAAGTGGTTCGTGGACGGCCTCTCCGACGGCACCCTCGGCTTCGGCGGCGAGGAGTCGGCGGGCGCCTCCTTCCTGCGCCGCGACGGCTCGGTGTGGACCACCGACAAGGACGGCATCATCCTGGCCCTGCTCGCCTCCGAGATCACGGCGGTCACCGGCGGCACCCCCTCGCAGCACTACGCCCGGCTCGCCGAACGCTTCGGCGCCCCCGCCTACGCCCGCGTCGACGCCCCCGCCTCCCGTGAGGAGAAGGCGCTGCTCGCCAAGCTGTCCCCGGCCCAGGTCACCGCCGACACCCTCGCCGGGGAACCGGTCACCCAGGTTCTCACCGAGGCCCCCGGCAATGGCGCCGCCCTCGGTGGCATCAAGGTCGCCACCGCCAACGCCTGGTTCGCGGCCCGCCCTTCGGGCACCGAGGACGTCTACAAGATCTACGGGGAGTCCTTCCTCGGCGCGGACCATCTGCGGCAGGTCCAGGACGAGGCCAGGTCGGTGGTGCTGGCGGCGCTGAGCGCCTGACCCGGCCGCATCCGGCTCAGACGTTGCGGCGGTACTGGCCGCCGACCTCGAAGAACGCCTCGGTGATCTGCTGAAGCGAGCAGACCCGGGCGGCGTCCATGAGGACGGCGAAGACGTTGGTACCGCTCACGGCCGCGTCCTTGAGGGCGGCCAGGGCGCTGTGGGCCCGGTCGCGGTGGCGGTCCTGGTGCTCGCGCACACGGTCCAGCTGGGACTGCTTCTCGTCCTCGGTGGCGCGGGCCAGCTCGATGACGACGGGTTCGGCGGTGTCGGCGTGCGGGTTGCGGAAGGTGTTGACGCCGATGACGGGCAGGGTGCCGTCGTGCTTGCGGTGCTCGTACAGCATCGACTCGTCCTGGATACGGCCGCGCTGGTAGCCGGTCTCCATCGCGCCCAGCACCCCGCCGCGTTCGCTGATCCGCTCGAACTCCGTCAGCACCGCCTCCTCGACCAGATCGGTGAGTTCGTCGATGACGAACGAGCCCTGGAGGGGGTTCTCGTTCATGGCCAGGCCCCATTCCCGGTTGATGATCAACTGGATGGCCAGGGCCCGGCGTACGGACTCCTCGGTGGGGGTGGTGACCGCCTCGTCGTAGGCGTTGGTGTGCAGGCTGTTGCAGTTGTCGTAGATGGCGATGAGCGCCTGGAGCGTGGTGCGGATGTCGTTGAAGTCCATCTCCTGGGCGTGCAGGGAGCGCCCGGAGGTCTGGACGTGGTACTTCAGCTTCTGCGACCGGTCGTTGGCCCCGTACTTCTCCCTCATCGCCACCGCCCAGATGCGGCGGGCGACGCGGCCCAGCACCGCGTACTCCGGATCCATGCCGTTGGAGAAGAAGAACGACAGGTTGGGGGCGAAGTCGTCGATGTCCATGCCCCGGGCGAGATAGGCCTCGACGTAGGTGAAGCCGTTGGCGAGGGTGAAGGCGAGCTGGCTGATGGGGTTCGCGCCGGCCTCGGCGATGTGGTAGCCGGAGATGGACACCGAGTAGAAGTTGCGGACTCTCTGCTCGATGAACCACTCCTGGATGTCGGCCATCATCCGCAAGGAGAACTCGGTGGAGAACAGACAGGTGTTCTGGCCCTGGTCCTCCTTGAGGATGTCGGCCTGGACCGTGCCGCGTACGTGTCCGAGCGCGTGCGCGCGCAGTTCGGCGGCCTCGGTGGGCGACGGGTCGCGGCCCTCGGCGGCCCGGAAGGCATCGATCCGCTGGTCGATCACGGTGTTGAGGAAGAACGCGAGGACGGTCGGCGCGGGCCCGTTGATCGTCATGGAGACCGAGGTGGTCGGCGCGACCAGGTCGAAGCCGTCGTAGAGGGCCTTCATGTCGTCGAGGGTGGCCACCGAGACGCCCGAGGTGCCGACCTTGCCGTAGACGTCGGGGCGTTCGTCGGGGTCGCGGCCGTAGAGGGTGACCGAGTCGAACGCGGTGGACAGCCGGGTGGCGGGCTGGCCCTCCGAGAGCAGCTTGAAGCGGCGGTTGGTGCGGAACGGATCGCCCTCGCCGGCGAACATCCGGGCGGGGTCCTCGCCGTCGCGCTTGAAGGGGAACACCCCGGCCGTGTACGGGAAGTGGCCGGGCAGGTTCTCCCGGCGCCAGAAGTTCACGAGTTCCCCGTGGTCGGTGAAGCGGGGCAGCGCGACCCGGGGAATGCGGTTGCCGGAGAGGGACTCGCGGGTCAGCTTGGTGCGGAGCTCCTTGTCCCGCACTTTCACCACCTGCTCCTCGCCCGAGTACGACTCCACCACGGCCGACCAGTTCGCCAGTTGCTCGCCGAGGTCGTGCGGGAGTCGCCGGCGGGCGTCCCGGAGCAGGGCCTGGACGTCGTCCGTGCCATGGCCGGCGTCGGCGAGTTCGCCGCTGACCAGGTCCAGGCGCTGCACCCGGCGGGCGGCCTCGGCGAGCCGGCCGGTGTCGGCGTGGTAGCCGCGTACGGCATCGGTGATCTCGGCGAGATAGCGCACCCGGTCGGCGGGCACGACCTGGCGGATGCCCGAGGAGTGCCTGACGTCGACCGGTGCCAGCGTGCCCTCGGACAGCGGCAGCCCGTGCTCGGCGAGGGCGGTCCGCAGATGCTGGTAGAGCGCGGTGACGCCGTCGTCGTTGAAGGTGGCCGCCGAGGTGCCGTACACCGGCATGTCCTCGGGCCGCATTCCGAACGCCTCGCGGTTGCGGACCAGTTGACGGCCCACGTCCCGCAGGGCGTCCTTGGCTCCCCGGCGCTCGAACTTGTTGATCGCCACGATGTCGGCGAAGTCGAGCATGTCGATCTTCTCCAGCTGTGAGGCGGCGCCGAACTCCGGCGTCATCACATACATCGAGGTGTCCACGAACGGCACGATCGCCGCGTCGCCCTGTCCGATGCCCGGTGTCTCCACGATCACCAGGTCGAACCCGGCGGCCTTGACCACGTCGATCACCTCGGGCAGATGCTCGGGCAGCTCACGGCTGCCGCGGGTGGCCAGACTGCGGAAGAAGATCCGGCCGCCGTCGAGGGAGTTCATCCGGATGCGGTCGCCGAGCAGGGCGCCGCCGCCCCGGCGGCGGGTCGGGTCCACCGCGATCACGGCGATCCGCAGCTTGTCCTGCTGGTCGACCCGGAACCGGCGCACCAGCTCGTCGGTCAGCGAGGACTTGCCCGAACCGCCGGTGCCGGTGATGCCCAGCACCGGCGTCACCCGGGACGAGGCGGCGGCCCGTACCTGGTCCAGGAGATCCTGCGGCAGCTTCCCCAGCTCGGCCCCGGTGAGCGCGCGGGCGACCGCGAACCGGTCCCCGGCGAGCACGGCGGCGGCATCCGCCGGCCCGCTGTCCCACAGGTCGAAGTCGCAGTCCCGTACGACCGTGTTGACCATCCCGGCCAGCCCCATCCGCTGACCGTCCTCGGGGGAGAAGATGGTCACCCCGCTGCGGCGCAGCCGGGCGATCTCCTCGGGCACGATGACACCGCCGCCGCCGCCCACCACCCGGACGTGGTCCGCGCCCCGCTCGCGCAGCGACTCCACCAGGTACTCGAAGTACTCCACATGCCCGCCCTGGTAGGACGAGACCGCCACCCCGTGGGCGTCCTCCTCCAGCGCCGCGTCCACGACCTCCCGCACCGACCGGTTGTGCCCGAGGTGGATCACCTCGGCGCCCTGGGACTGGAGGATGCGCCGCATGATGTTGATCGACGCGTCGTGCCCGTCGAACAGGGCAGAGGCGGTGATCAGACGGACGGGGTGCACGGGGCGGTGCAGGTCGCTCATGGGGGCCTTCCCGGGCGGGTCGGGGGAACGCTGTCTGAAGAGATAGTAGGACGTCCTAGTAAAATGCCGGAAGTGGCTACGCCGATGTGATCGACGCCGGTGTGATCGATTTCGGTGGGGCCGTGCGCTCCCGCCGTGTCCGGAGGACCGAACGGGCCGTAACCCCACGTCCCCGGGTAAAACGTCAACGGCCCCTGCCGGGTGGTGCGTTGGAGGTAGCTTCGTCGGCATAAGCAATGACATCCGCATCGACCGCGCCCCGTCCGCCGGGGGCGGCATCCAGATCACGGTCAGCCTTTCCCCCACGGTCCTGGAGAAGCTTCAGCAGGACGGCTCGTGGACGGAGTCCATCGGCGACGGCCAGGTCACCGGCGACGGACCGTCCATCACCCAGATCGAGTTCAAGGTGTCGTAGGCCCTGTTCGCGGGCCTTGTTGGAGGCCGCGTCCGCAGGTCTCACGGGCGACGGCCGGCCCGAGCGGCGAGGCCCGCGTCATGGCGTACGACCAGCCGGAACGTGCTCCCGGTGAACTCGTCCAGCAGCCCGGTGCGGGCCCGGTCGTCCGTCACCCTCGGCTGGGGGAGGACGTCACCGCGGGCCGGCGAGCCCTCCGGTGCCAGGAAGCCCGCCCGGAGTCCGGGATCAGGGACTGACGGATGGTCCCCGCCGCCGCCGCCAGCTCCGCGAGCGGATCGGTGTCGCGCTTGGCGGCGGTGTCCTCGTCCCGCTCGCAGATGAGCCGCCCGAACTCCTTGGTGGTGAGCGTCACTTGACGCACACCGAGACCGTGCGCCAGGTTCGCCGCCGTGGCTCCGACGGGGCCCAGCCCCACGACCGCCACGTCCACGTCCGCCACGTCCACGTCCGCCGCGTCCACGACCGTCACATCCACGTCCGTGCGTCCGTGCTCTCGGTGCTGTCGGTCATGCGCCCGCCCTTTCCGGCCGGATCCGCCGTCCCACGGTCATCTACCGGGACGGTATTGGTGAGAACCCTGACTGTCAAGGGTCTAACTAAATGGGTCCGACTCGGTGGAGCGTGCCTCCGTCGGTACGCGTCCGTTGGCTACGCTCGCTCCCCATGACAGTCACCGAGACGGACATCACCGAAGACCTCGTCCGGGAGCTGCTGCGCGAGCAGTGCCCCGACCTGGCGGATCACCCCGTGACGCTCGGAGCGCGCGGCTGGGACAACCAGGTGTGGCGGCTCGGGGACGACCTCGCGGTCCGGCTGCCCTGGGCCACGGAGTCCGCGGACGCGCTGCTGCGCAAGGAACACGCCTGGGTGCCCACGCTCGCCCCCGGTCTTCCGCTGCGGATTCCCGTCCCCCAGCGCCTCGGTGAGCCCTCCGCACGGTTCCCGAGGCCCTGGCTCGTCACCACCTGGGTACCGGGCGAGCCCGCCGACCGCGCCCCCGCCACGCGCGCCGAGGAGGCGGCCCTCTCCCTGGCCGCCTTCCTGACCGCGCTCCACCGCCCCGCCCCCGACGAGGCGCCCCTGGGCCGGGACCGCGGCGGCCCGCTGGCCGACAGCGCCGAAGGCTTCGCCCGAAGTCTCGCCTCGGCCACCGAACTGGGGCTCGTCCCGGACCCGGACGCCGTCCGCGCCGTGTGGGAGGACGCGGCGGCGGCACCCGAGTGGGAGGGTCCGAGACTCTGGCTCCACGGCGATCTGCACCCGGCCAACGTCCTGACCGCGCACGGCACCTTCTGCGGTGTCATCGACTTCGGCGACCTCTTCGCCGGAGACCCGGCCTTCGACCTCGCCGCCGCCTGGATCCTGCTCCCGGACGGCGCCGCCGACCACTTCCACGCGGCCTACCGGCCGGCCCCGGACGCCGCGACCCTGCGCCGCGCCCGAGGCTGGGCGGTGCTCCGCGCCCTCGCCTGCGTCCACATCGGCGACGCCGGCGACCACGGCCGCCCCGGGGGCAAGCCCACCTGGGGCCCGCCCGGCCACGCCGCACTGCGACGCCTCACCGCATCGGTCCGCCCCTGATCGAGCGGCCGGAGCGGCCCGGCGGGCCCGTCCCGGCGCTCAGCGGCGGGCCAGCGCCAGCACACTCAGCCCGAACATCAGGACACCCAGGGGGAGATGGACCGACGGGACGTGCGCGATGCCGAGCACGACCTGCGCCGAGGCGAGCACGAGGAAACCGGACGCGTGCAGGACGGGCCGGGGCGAGCCGCCGCCCGGCCGCCACGCCAGTACCGCCGCGAGCAGATACAGCATCGACGCCCCGTACATCACCCGGGCCCCGACGCTGTGCAGGACCTCCCCGTAGGACGAGGTCAGCAGCAGTCCGGCGGAGACCGCCTGGAGGAAGATGGTCAAGGTCTGCAGGGCTATCGCGATCCGCAGGAACGACCAGCCGCGCCGCGCCTTCGCCGTCCCTGTCACCGTCACCTGGGTGGCCATGTCTCAGTCCCCGTTCCCGCCCGTCGGGCAGCAGATCGATAAGGTCTCACCGACCCGACGACACGGGCCGGCGAAAGGTAAGGCAAGGGGGCGGCCGGAAGCATGGAGACAGCGGGGACCGGCGCGACGGGAACGTACGGATCGGGTGGATCGGCCCGAACTCCGGCAGTTGGAGTTGGATCTGCCGGAGCCGGGTCTGCGGGAGCCGGAGCTGGAACCGCCGGAGCTGGAACCGCCGGAGCCGGAACCGCCGGAGTGGCGGGGGAGCGGCGGCAACTCCTCAATGTCGCCTACCGGTTGCTCGGTTCCGCGACCGAGGCCGAGGACGCCGTACAGGACGCCTACGCCCGCTGGTACGCGCTGCCGGGCCACCGGCAGGCCGAGATTCTGTCCCCGGGCGCCTGGCTGACGACGGTGACCGGCCGTATCTGCCTCGACCTGCTCGGCTCGGCGCGGGCCCGCCGGGAACGCTATGTCGGGGCGTGGCTGCCCGAGCCGCTGCCCGACCGCACCGAGTGGGAGACCACGGGCGGCGACCGCACCGGTCGTGGGGACCCCGCCGACCAGATCGTGCTGGACGAGTCGGTGGCCATGGCCTTCCTCGTCGTCCTGGAGTCGATGACGCCCGCCGAGCGGGTCGCGTTCGTCCTGCACGACGTCTTCCGGTACCCCTTCGCCGAGATCGCCGGTGTGCTCGACCGGACCCCCGCGGCCTGCAAACAGCTCGCGGCCTCCGCCCGGCGGCGGCTGCACGGCGACCGCGCCCCGGTGCCGGCGACCGGCCGCGCCGAGGTGGTGCGGCAGGTCAAGGAGGCTTGGCAGAGCAAGGACATCGCGGCCCTCGTCGCCCTCCTCGACCCGGCCGCCGTGATGACCGCCGACGGCGGCGGACTGGTGGGGACCGTCCCGCACCCGGTCGAGGGCGGCGCGCGCATCGCCCGGTACCTGCTCGCCATCGCCGAGAAGGCCCCGGGGCTCGAACTCCTGGAACACTCGGTCAACGGCACCCCGGGCCTGGTGGCCCGACGCGACGGCCACACCATGACCGTGGCCGCGTTCGACATCTCCGACGACCGCGTCACCCGCATCTGGGCGGTCCGCAACCCGGAGAAGCTACGCCCGTGGACGCGGGCGACCGCGTAGGGGCCCGGCCCGGCACACCGCGCGCCGCGCGGGGGATGATGGGGAGGGAACGACGGAACGTGAGGTCAGGAGCTTCCATGGCGAAGAGGGTTCATCGACCCCGTGAGGACGCGGAGTTCGATTTCGTCCTCGGGATGAGCGGACTTCCGGTCCTCGCCTACTTCACCGGGACATGGCCCAAGGCGATCGAGCCCTGCCGGGTGATGGACCTCGTCATGGGAGGCATCGCCGACGACTACACGGGCCGACTGACCGCCGTCCGCGCCGACATCACGCGTTGTCCGGCCGCGACCGGGCGATACGGGATCACCGCGGCCCCGTCCTACGTCCTGCTGAAGCAGGGAGAAGCAGTGGCGCACGGCACGGGGCCCATGACCATCGCCGAGGTACGGGAGATCCTGGACGCCCACCTCTGAGCGGCTCTGCCATGGCGGTTCAGCGCGCGAACGCCTCGGTCAGGCGAACCCGGTAGCCGTCCTCCTCCATCAGCACGACGGTGACGCCGAACGGGGAGGGGTGGTCCAGTTCGAGCGGGATGAAGGAGTAGTTCACCGCGGCCTGGATCGGCGGCACCAGCTCCCCGCCCGGCTGCGGCGCGGGGGCCGGCCCCCAGTCCGGGGCGACCGACGCCCAGCCCTCGGGACTGCGGGACAGGACCTGCTCGCTGTAGGGGAACCGGTGCAGGACGTGCCCGTCGGGCGTGGCGAGCACCATGTTCAGGCAGGGCGCCGGGCCGACGACCGGCAGTTCGCAGGCGGTGGCGACGTCATGGGTCTCCCAGACCAGGACCACTTCGTCCGCGCCGGCCGCCGCGGCGATGTTCGCGAGTTCCGCGATCCCGGTGAGCGCGTCCTGACCGACCTCGATCGGGCGGACCCAGATCATTCCGACCAGCTCGCCGCGCACCAGCGGCATGATGAGCGGGCGCGGGACCGCGCCCTCGCCCAGCCCTGCCGAGTACGCGCTCTTCGCCACGCCGACCAGCGCGTCCCACATCTGTGCTTCCACGAAAAGCCCCTCCGTCTGCCGTTCCCGATCACCGCACCCTGTCACGGGAGTTGAGATCGTGTCAGCGGGATGATCAGGCGGTCGCGGGACCGGCGAGGGGACCCGCACCCCCGTCAGTAGCTGAGCGCGTCCTCGGCGGTGCCGAAGAAGCCGGTGACCTGGCTGTCGTCGACGGTGACGGGACCGTCGTCGATCGTCACGGTCGCCGGGCTCTCGGCGGCGGTGAGCGCGATCTCCACCTGGTCGGCGGTCTTGCCGCCCGTGGTGTCGGCGGCGTCGAACAGGATTCCGGCGTAGGCGCGCCCGCCGGCCTCCAGGATCCAGTCCGTGCCGGTGGGTCCTCTGTGCTCGGCGGCGCCGTCGAGACCCGGGATCGTGATCACCGGGTCGTCGGCGGGCAGCAGACAGGGGTCGCCGCTGTTGTTGGTCGCGGTCAGCAAGGCGTGGCTGAAGGGCAGGGACGCGACGGTGACGGTGTAGTCCAGGTCGCTCGTCTCGCACATTCCCACACCCCCGTCCTGACCGTCGTCCACCCCGGGCTCCGACGACGGCGAGGCGCCGTCGGCGTCGTCGGAGCCGCCGGACGGGCTCGCCTCCTTGCCGGGAGCGGTCGCGCTCGGGGCCGCCGTGGTCGGATCCGTCGCGCTCGGCGTGGCCGTGCTCGCGCCGGCGGTGTCCTTGTCGGTGCCGCCGTCACAGGCGGTCAGTGCCAGAACGCCGAGCGAGAGAGCGGCGAGTACGGCGGAGGTACGGCGTGCACGAGCGGTGTAAGTCATGACAAGCCCCCGGGAATCGTGATGTCCCGGTGATCGTGCCTGCTGGGAGCGGTACCACGACCTCCGCCGACGAAGAGGGGACCGTATGCGGACAGATCTGTGACACTGCGGTCGGCTCCGTGACGGGCGCCGCTCAGGTCCGGGGGCGGGCGCCCGGTCCCAGGCGGGCGGTGACGTCCTGGGGGGCGAGGGCCGTGTGGTCCGCCGAGCACGCGACGACGACGCGCACCGGGGCGTCGCAGGCGGTGTGCCGGACGTCGAGGACCGGGCCCTCGGCGCCCAGCGCGTACGCCTCGCCCCACTGGCTGAGTGCCATCAGGACGGGCCACAGGTCCCAGCCCTTGCGGGTGAGGCGGTACTCGTTGCGGGAGCGGCTGCCCGGCTCCCGGTAGGGCACGGCCCTGAGGACGCCGGCCGCGACGAGCTTGCGGAGCCGGTCGCTGAGGACGGCCTCGGACAGACCGACATGGCGGTGGAAGTCGGCGAAGCGCCGGACCCCGTTGACGGCGTCCCGCAGGATCAGCAACGTCCACTTCTCCCCGACCACGTCGAGCGTGCGCTGGACGGGACAGTTCTCCGTACTCGCGTCGAGCCAGTCCATCGCGCCATCGCAAAGGCCTGGCTTCATCATTGACAGTCAGACGGCCGCGCACCGGCGGCCGTACTCGACGGCGGCCTGGAAGCCTGGGAGGCGGCCGGACACCCGGTGTCCTCCGGCGAGACCGACGACCCCCCGCCCGCCGTCGGCCCCGCCGGTCCCGTCGTCACGGCCGCCCCCGCCAGCGCGGTCACCCCTGTCACTCCCGTCCCGCGCCCCGAACTCTGGACGGACATCGACGAGGTGGCCGCCGTCAGCCGGGGCGAACGCCCCGGCACCCTGGTGTGCGCGCTGCCGGCCGGTGGCTTCGACGGCACGGTCACCACCCGCTACAGCCGTCGGGGCCACATCCCCGGCAGCCGCAGCCTCCCGGGCCGTGCGCTGCTGGACGCCACGGGCCGTGTCCTGCCCCGCCCCGAACTCGCCGCCGCGGTGGGCGCGGTGCTCGACGTCTCCGACTCGCCGGTCGTCCTGTACTGCGGCGGCGGCATCTCGGCGGCGGCCACGGCCCTCGCCCTCACCCTGCTGGGCCGCGACGACGTCTCGCTCTACGACGGCTCGCTGGAGGAGTGGTCCGGCGATCCGACGCGACCGCTGCAACTCGGCGTCTGACGCCCGGCGGGGGGCAAGGGCGAGGGGAACACGGCTCAGGGTGCGACCGGGAGCGGATCGCCCCAGCCGTCCCCGAAGAACGTCTCCGCCAGCGGGCGCCGCTCGCGGACGGCGGTCTCCCGGGCCCGCAGCTCCGGCGGGAGGAGGTCCGCCGACGCCAGGGCGCCGATCGCGGTGACGGACAGCGGCCGGTAGCCGTCCGGGACACCCAGCGACACCCGCAGCCGCTCGGCGTCGAAGCCGCCCATCTGATGGGCGTGCAGCCCCAACGCGTGCGCCTGCACCGACAGTTGGGCCACCGCAAGGCCGGTGTCGTACGCGGGCCCGTGCTGCGCCGCACCGTTCTCGGCACGCTCCGCCGCGAGCGCGGCGATCAGCAGCGAACTGTCTCCCGCCCAGAGCCGGTTGGAGGACACCAGGCTGTCGAAGAGCCGCTGGTACGTCGGTTCGCCACGCCGTCCGACCAGGAAGCGCCACGGCTGCGAGTTCCGGGAGGAGGGCGCCCAGCGGGCCGCCTCCAGCAGCGACACCAGCTCTTCGTCGCCGATGGTGTGCGTGGCGTCGAACGAGCGCGGGCTCCAGCGTTCGGCCAGCAGGGGGTGGACGGCCACGGCCGTGTGCGCGGTGCGAGGTGACATGGTGCTGCCTTTCTTCGGCGCCGGCGGGGATGCGACGCCGGTGAGGATGTGAGGTCAACGGGGATCGGGGGGAACGAGTTCCGTCACGAGCGCGGCCACCTGTTCCACCTCGACGAGGAAGCCGTCGTGGCCGTGCGGTGATTCGATCACCCGGGGGCCGTCCGCCGTGGGAATGCCCGCCGTCAACTCCGCCTGTTGGGCGAGCGGGTAGAGGCGATCGGAGTCGACCCCGGCGACCAGGGTCCGCGCGGTCACCCGGCCGAGGGCGGCGCGTGCCCCGCCGCGTCGGCGGCCGATGTCATGGCTGTTCATGGCCTCGGACAGCACGACACAGCTGCCCGCGTCGAAGCGGCCCACCAGCTTGGCCGCGTGATGGTCGAGATAGGAGCCGACCCGGTACCGGCCGCCGCGCCAGGGATCCTCGGTGTCCTGCGGGAGGCGGCCGAAGCGGGCCTGGAGTTCCGGCTCGCTGCGATACGTGACATGTGCCGTCCTGCGGGCCAGCCCGAGCCCGGCGTCGGGGCCCCGGCCGGTGCCGTGGTAGTCGCCGCCGTGCCAGTGCGGATCGGAGCGGATGGCGTGCAGCTGGATGTCGGCCCAGGCGATCTGCTCGGCGCTCGCCGCCGCCGCGGTGGCGAGCAGCAGCAGCGCGTCCGTCCGCTCGGGGCGCGACACCGCCCATTCCAGCGCCCGCATCCCACCCATCGACCCGCCGACCACCAGGGCCCGGCGGTCGACGCCCAGCGCATCGGCCAGGTCCGCCTCGGCCGCGACCTGGTGACGCTGGGTCAGGAACGGGAAGTCCCCGCCCCAGTGCCGCCCGGACGGGCCGGTGGAGGACGGCCCGGTGCTGCCCTGACAGCCTCCGAGCACGTTCGGCGCCACCACGAACCAGCGGTCCGTGTCGAGCGCCCGCCCGGGGCCGACGAGCCCGTCCCACCGGCCGGCGGTGGGGTGACCGGGCCCGGCGGGACCGGCCACATGACTGTCGCCGGTGAGGGCGTGCAGCACCAGCACCGCGTTGGACCGGTCCGCCGCGAGGCGCCCCCAGGTCTCGAACACCAGCCGCACACCCGGCAGTTCACCCCCCGCCTCCAGCGGAAGCGGGCTCTCGCGCGCGAACCACCGGCGACGCCCGTGCGGGTCCCCCTCCCGCCAGGCCCCGGAGGCCGGCGGGAGGAGGACCTGAGACGGCGTCAGCACGGTGTTCAGGACGCGCCCTTGGCCGCGCGAGTGGCTGCTCAGGGGCCGGAGCGAGGCGTCAGCTCGTGGCGGAACAGCCCGTGGTGGTGACACGCACGTAGTCGACGTGGCGGCGGGTCACGAGCACGGTCATGGGGCCAGACAACCACATCCGGGCGGCGACGCACCAGATCAACCCCGTTGTCTCAGCGGCTGGGACGGATGGTGGACGCCCCTGTCCGCCCTGTGTTTTGATCCCGGCCATGGAGACCACCGGCCCGGCGCACACGGTGCCGCTCGACCCGTTCTGGGTGAGCCGCCGCGCCGACCACTTCGACGAGGTCTGTCGCTGACCGCCGTACCCCGGCCGCCCGCACCCCCTCGTCCCCCTCGTCCCCCTCGTCCCCTCCGTTCCCGACCCGTTCCCGGCGCACCCGTCCGACGTCGACCAGCTTCAGCCGTACGGTGGTTGGGGCCGGCCGTAGTTCCGCGAAGGACCCCATGGCGATGCTTCCCGGTGAAGACCGCGCGGCGCGACGGGTGCTGTCGGTGTGTCTGGCCGCGGGCGCGACCACCTTGCTGGACCAGGCGGTGCTGAACATCGCCGTGCCGAGCGTGCGCCAGTCGCTCGGCGCCTCCGCCGGAGACGTCCAGTGGATGGTGGCCGGCTACTCCCTGACGTTCGGCCTGGCGCTCGTGCCCGGCGGCAGCCTCGGCGACCTGTACGGACGGAAACACCTCTTCCTGGCCGGGATGGCCGTCTTCCTCCTGGCCGGGATCACGGCGGCGACGGGCGGGGGACCCGGGACCCTGATCGGCGCGCGCCTGGTGCAGGGCGCCGCGGCCGGACTCGTCAACTCCCAGGTGATCGGCACCCTTCAGGACGTCTTCCACGGCCCGGCCCGCGGCCGGGCGCTGGGCATGTACGCGGTCGCGGCCGGTGTCGCCGCGGCGCTCGGACCGCCCCTCGGCGGCGCGCTCGTCGCCGG
Organism: Streptomyces phaeolivaceus; assembly: GCF_009184865.1. Taxonomy (NCBI): domain Bacteria; kingdom Bacillati; phylum Actinomycetota; class Actinomycetes; order Kitasatosporales; family Streptomycetaceae; genus Streptomyces; species Streptomyces phaeolivaceus. Next base: position 9,806,865 of record NZ_CP045096.1, read on the forward strand.
CCTGGCCCCGGAACGGGCTGGCGGGCCTGCCTCCTGCTGAGCGCCCCCTGCGCCGTGGCGACCCTGGCCCTCGCGGTCCGCCGCCTGCCACCGCCTCGGCGCACCGCCCGGAACGCCCGGCTGGACGTCCTCGGCCTCGGCCTGGCCTGCGGATGCACCCTGACCCTGATGGTGCCCTTCATCCGCACCCCCGACAGCGGGCGGGAGGCGCTCCTGTGGGCGGCGGCGCTGTGCGCCCTGGCGGCCGTCTTCGCCGCGCACCAGCGTCTACGGGTCCGCCGAGGCCGCCGGCCGCTGGTCCATCCGGCGCTGAGGTCGTCGAGGCCGTACGCCCTCGGCACGGTCGTCGCCATGGCCCAGTTCGGCTCCTCGCTGGCCGCGTCCCTCGTGCTCACCGTCTTCCTGCAGGACGGGCTCGGTCTGTCCGCGCTCCTCACGGCGGCGGTCACGCTTCCCTCGGCGGTCGCCATGGGCGTCTCCTCGGCCCTCGCCTGGCGCCTCGTACGGCGGATCGGACCGCGCACGGTGACCGTCGGCCTCGCCCTCGGCATCGGCGCCGCCCTGGCCGGGGCCGTCATCGCGCTCTCCGTGCCGACGGCCGCACTGCCGGTGGCACTCGCCGGGACACAACTGCTGGCCGGCGCCGCGTCGGGGCTCAGCGTCGCGCCCAACCAGACGCAGGTGCTGCAACACGCCCCGGCCGAGGCCGCCGGAGTGGGCGGCGGCATTCTGCAGATGGCCCAGCGCATCGCGGCGGCCGTCTGCCTCAGCGCCGTCTCGGCCGTCTACCTGTACGCCGCGCCCGGCCCGCCCGGCGACGGCCACGCCCGGACCGGATACGCGTTCGCCTCCTGCGTCTGCGCCGCCCTGCTCGCCGTGGCCCTGGTGCTGTCGCTGCTGCGGGGCGCGACCACCTCGTCGCGCACGTCAACTCGCCTGCCTGCGAATCCCGTTGACGTGCTGCCCGCCGCCGAGAAGGCTCCCTGAGCCGCGTCGCCCGGACGCGCCCCGGACCGCCGTCCGAGGCCGGACGCGCCCCGGACCGCCGTCGATCCGATCGGCCACGTCGAACCGATCGCCCGCGGTCGCTGACCGGATCGGTCCGCTGTGGGACCCGATGCGGCCTGTTCGCCGCCCCGCCGCGGGGCGGAGGCTTGGGGCATGACCCGAGCACTGATCGTCATCGATGTCCAGGAGTCCTTCCGCGCCCAGCCGCTGTGGGAGACGATCTCCGACCCGAAGATCGCCGACAAGGTGAACCGACTGGTCCGGTCGGCCCGCCGCGCCGGCGACCTGGTGGTGTGGGTGCTGCACTCCGAGCCCGGCACCGGCGACGTCTTCGACCCCGCCCTCGGCCACGTCCGTCCACTGGAGGAACTGGACCCGAGGCAGGACGGCGAGCCGCTGGTCCACAAGACCGCGCACAACGCCTTCACCACCACCAACCTGCAGCAACTCCTCACCGAGAACGGGGTCCGCGAACTCGCCGTCTGCGGTATCCGCACCGAACAGTGCGTGGAGACCACGGCCCGCGTCGCGAGCGACCTCGGCTACCGGGTCACCTTCGTGGTCGACGCGACCGCCACCAACCCGATCCCGCACCGCGACGCCCCCGCCGACCGGAGCGTCGCCGAACTGCTCGCCGACCCCCGCACCCTGCCCGCCGACGAGGCCGTCCGCCGTACCGAGTACGCCCTCGCCGGACGCTTCGCCACCATCGCCACGGTGGACGAGCTGGAAGCCGCGGCGGACCTTCGGGCATGATGACCGGATCGTGAGCCACGTCGTCTTCTTCCTGGTGCCCGGAGTCCATCTGCTGGACCTGGCGGGACCCGCGCAGGTCTTCTCCACCGCGGCCGACTTCGGGCACCCCTACACCCTCACCTACGTCGCCGAACAGCCACCGGTCCCCACCGCCCAGGGACTGCCCCTGGTCGCCGGAACGGACTGGCCCGAACTGGGGCCCGAGGACCTGATCGTGGTCCCCGGCTGGCGGGCCCGCACCCTGGCCGACTCGCCCGCCATCACCGACGCCTCCCTCAAGATGCTGCGGGACCACCACAGCGGCGGCGGCAGCGTGGCCAGCGTCTGCGCCGGCGCGGAGGCGCTCGGGCGGGCCGGACTGCTCCAGGGCCGCCGCTGCACCACCCACCACGACGTACAGGACGAGCTGGCCCTGCGTCACCCCGGGGCGGTCGTCGTCCGTGACGTCCTGTTCACCGCCGACGACCGGGTGATCACCTCGGCCGGTATCGCCAGCGGTATCGATCTGGCGCTGCATCTCGTCGCCGGCCGGCACGGGCCCGCCGTCGCCGCGCAGGTCGCCCGCGACATGGTCGTCTACGCCCGCCGCAACGGCCACGAACCGCAGTCCAGCGCGATGTTCCGGCACCGGTCCCATCTCGACGACACCGTGCACCGCGCCCAGGACCTCATCGACACCCGCTTCGACCAGCCGCTCCCGCTGCCCGGCCTGGCGGCGGCCGTCGGCGTCAGCGAACGCACCCTCACCCGCCTCTTCAGCCGCGCCACCGGCCTCACCCCGCTGCGCTACCAGCAGACCCTGCGGGTGGAACGCGCCGAACACCTCATCAGCCACGGCGCCACGGTCGACGCCGCCGCCCGCTCGGTCGGCTTCGAGGACGCCAGGATGCTGCGCCGCCTGCGCGCCCGTGCCGCCTGAACGCGGCCTGGGCGCGGGGGAGTCTCAGCGGGCGAACACGTCCGCGAACCTCCGGCCCGCGACCACCGGATAGCCGAAGTCCGTCGCGTCGAAGGACGTCGCCGAGGCCGTCGTCAGGCCGGAGGCCGCGCCCCGCAGCACCCACGCCGCCCCGTCGTCGTAGCCGTTCGGCAGGACGTCCTCGCCGAACGCGCCGATCGCCAGATCCGCCCTGCCGTTGGCGTTGATGTCACGCAGCCGGAGCGAGGAGCCGAAGTGGTCCCCGGCCTCCGCCGCGCCCGGCACCCCCGCCGTGGCCTGGTGGAAGGACTGGGCACCGGCCGTCGTCAGTCCGTTCGCACCGCCCTTGAGGAGGACGACGCTGCCGACGTTGCGCCTGCCGTCCACGTCCTCGTACGGGGCGCCGATCGCGAGGTCCGCGCGGCCGTCGCCGGTCACATCGCCCAGGGCGAGCGCCGAACCGAAGTCGTCCCCGGCCTCGTCGGTGCCCGGGACACCGGGGCTGTCCTGGTGGTAGGCGCGCCCCTTGAGCGGCAGACCGGACGCCGAGCCGTACCGCACCATGACCGAACCGCCCTCGACACCCGCCTCGTCGGCGGTGACCAGATCGTCGTACCCGTCGCCGTCGATGTCGCCCGTCGCGACGGCCCCCGACCACCACGCGGCGGAGCCGGTCGTCCCGTCGTCACTGAGGTCCGTGTGCAGGGAGCCGATGTCACCGTGGCCGCCGCGCAGCACACCCACATAGCCGGACATCGGGGTGCCGTCCGGCTCGGTCCGGGTGCCGTGCAGGACGTACTCGAAGCCGTCGCCGCCGTCCCCGGAGGAGAAGTGACCGGCCACGACGCCGTCGAGACGGACGCCGTCCGGCAGGAAGTCCACCTCGGGGGCGAGCGCCCCGTCCTGCGTGGGCCCGCCGTCGCCGTACCACCAGAAGGTGTCGTTCCCGACGACGGCGAGCTGCGCCGTGCCGTCCCCGTCGAGGTCGGCGAAGGCCGCGCCCTCCCCGAAACCGGCCGCCTCGGCGGTCGGCGCGGTGAGCGACAGCCCGCCGGAGGTGAAGGGCTTCGCACCTCCCCAGACGATCGTCACCGAGCCGCGCGGCTTGCCGGTGACCTCCTCGCCGGGCGCGCCCACGATCAGATCGGCGTAGCCGTCGCCGTTCACGTCACCGCTGGTGACGTTCTCGCCGAACCTGTCCACGCTCTCCGAAGCGCCCGGCACACCAGGGGTGTTCTGGGTGACGTTCACGAACCGGGTCCCGCCGACGCCGGAGGCGGAGCCGAACAGGACGGTGACCGTGCCGCCGCTCGCCTTGGGTGTGCCGACGGCGAGATCGCGGTAGCCGTCACCGTCGAAGTCGTCCGCCAGACGGACCGGCGCCGCGCCGGCCACGGGCGCGCCGAGCCCGGTGACAGCGAGCGCGAGGGCGGCGGCCGCCGTGGCCACGGTCAGGGTGGATCTGCGCAACGTCATGCTCCTGTCTGATGAATCCGACGCCCGTACGACCTCCTTGGTGCGCAAAGGGTTGTACGCGCCGCCGTCCCACCGGGAGCGGACCCCGCCCGGCGCGACGCCGCCGGGCGTTCGACCACGCCCTGGTCAGATGTGTTGCGCGGCCGGGACGAGGCGCGGGACCAGCCGGACGTACGCGATCATCCCGAGGACCTCGACGAGGGTCTGGGCGACCACGACGACGGCGGCCACGGCGAGCGCGTCGGGCAGGGCCAGGGCCAGGGGCAGTACGACGAGGGAGTTGCGGGTCGCGCCGGTGAAGACGATGGCCCGTCCGGCGGCGGTGTCCAGGCGGAACAGCCGGGCCACCGCCTTCCCCGCGAACGCCATGACGACGAGGAAGACCGCATAGAAGGGGACGACGGCGGCGACATCGGTCAGGCTGTCGCCGAGCTTGGGGATCTGCGAGGCGACGACGGTCAGCAGGGTCGCGGCCATCAGCGGCACCATCGTGGTCGTCGCGGCGTCGGAGACCCGCTGCCCGGCGGGGCGGCGCGCGGCCCACGCCTGGAGCGCCCAGGCGAGGGCGAGCGGGACGACGATCAGGAAGGCGAAGGCCTCCAGGAACGGGCCCGCCTCGACGATGTCGGCCGACTCGGAGCCCAGGAACAGGTACAGGAACCCCGGGAGCAGCAGCATCTGAGCCACCAGGAGCAGCGGGGTGGCGGCCAGCAGGCGGCGGCCGGAGCCACCGGCCAGCCCGGAGAAGACGATCACATAGTCCACGCACGGGCACAGCAGCACCAGCAGCACCCCGACCCGCACGGCCTGGTCCGCGGGCAGGAAGGCGAACATCGCCGCGACGACCGACGGCACCACCACGAAGTTCACCACCAGCGCCGCCGAGAGGAAGCGGCCGTCGCGCAGCGAGCGGACCAGTTCGGCGGCCGGGACCTGGAGGAAGGTGACGAACAGCAGGGACCCGAGCACGGGGTTGATGGCGTGCTCCAGCCCCGGGCCGGCGTCCGGGGCGAGCAGGCCCAGCAGTCCGCCGACGGCCATCGCCACGAGGTAGATCGCGGCCTGGTGGTGTTCCATCCGCTCGACCGGGCCCCGCGATCCCTGAGCCACCCTCACCGCTCCCTCGCTCATGCGCCGACTGCCCACGGCGGCCGTTGCGTCCCCCGCCCCCCGCCCCCCCCCGCCCATCCTCACAGGTCACGCCGCATAGCGTTCACTGAGTGCATCATGCAGAAGTTCGACACCCCCGCCCCGATCTCCGCCGTCCTGGCCGTCCCCGCCGGACGCGTCCGGTTCATCGCCGCCGCCCGCGCGGACACCACCGTCGACTTCGCCGACGGCGTCCTGCGGATCACGGCCGCCGCTCCCGAAGACCGGCACGTCGGCCCCTCCGGCTCCGTGGAGGTCACCGTCCGCCTGCCCGTCGGCTCCCGGGTCGAGGCCCGCACCGACAGCGCCGAACTCAGTGCCGTCGGACCGCTCGGCGACGTCGCCTTCGAGGGCGCGTACCGCGAGATCGAGATCGACGACGCCGCGAGCCTCCATCTCACCGCGACCGACGGTGACGTCGAGGTCGGCCGGCTGGGCGGCCCCGCGGAGATCAGCACCGCCAGGGGTGACATTCGGATCGCCGAGGCCGTGCGCGGCACGGTCGTGCTCCGTACCGGGTCCGGCGACATCTCGGTCGGCGCCGCCGCCGGTGTCTCGGCCACCCTGGACGCCGGCACCGACCACGGCCGCGTCGGCAACTCCCTCAAGAACGACGGCACCCCTCAGCTCGACATCCGCGCCACGACGGCCCAGGGCGACATCACCGTCCGCAGCCTCTGAGGAAACGGTGGCCCGACGGGGCACGGCCGCCCGGCAGGGGAGGACGCACGGCGCCGACCTTCCTGGAGGACCGCGAGCAGGCCGCCCCGATCTCCGCCGCCGGGAAGACCCCTACCCTGCCCCTGGGCACCCCTCAACGCCGGGCGTGGCGGATCCTCAAGCGTCCGAAGCCCATGACCCCGGAGATCCGGATGGTCGGACCCACCCCGGGGCGGGGCCGGCGCGGCGGCTTGTACCGGGTGTCCTTCCAGTCGGTCCGCAGGTCCTCGTACTCGACGATCGCGTCGCGGGGCACCGTGATCCTCGCCCCGCCGGTGCCGAGGTGCAGCCCGATGTCGACCACCGGATGCTCGACGACCGCGCGGGACAGGTCCAGCCGCACCGTCCCGTAGGCGGACGTGACCTTGAGGGTCCGGGGCACCCGCCACGCCCCGCGCCGTGTGATCCGGCCCCCGGCGGCGGCGATCGTGGACGTGGTCCCCGTGTCCTCCTCCGGGAGCGAGGCCAGGGCCGACACGAGCCCGCCGCGCGTCCGGGCGGCGAGCACCTGGTCGAGGCGGGTGCCCAGCTCCTCGTGCGAGAGGTGCCCCTCGGCGTATGCCTCCCGCAGGCGCCGTACCGCCGTGTCACGGTCGTCGTCGCGGAGCGGCGGCGCTGGGTCGTCCGGCGGAGAGGTCACCGTGTCACCCTTACCTCCCGGCGCGGGGCCCGTCAAGGAGTGTGCCGCGCGGCCCGGACAGGCGTTTCGGTGGAGGGAAGTGTCCCTTCCCCTCGGGGAGTTGATCGCCGGTGAGTGGAGCACGTCGGCTGCGATGAGGGACGTACGGGCCAAAACGAGTGACGTACCGACCGGCGGGGGCGGGGTACGAACCGGCACGGGCAAGGGACGAACGGACGTGGGCGGGATACGCCAGGGACGTCCGAAGGTCTGTCTCGGGGCCGCCCCGGGGGTGGGCAAGACGTATCGCACGCTCGACGAGGCACGGCGGCGGGCGTCGGCTGTGTCCCATGGCAACCGACGCCAGAGACCGCGACGGCCGGGGCCCCCTACCTTGACGGGACTCTGATGAAGGCCGTGCATCTCCTTGACGCCACGGCATGACGCCACAGCCCCTTCCTCCGGGCCCAGGGCGAGGCTCCCGCGCATCGCCTCCCCGCGCGCGGGCTTTCGTACGCAGGTCCACGCAGGAGCGCGCATCCCATGTCTGTCCTCACGATCGAGCCCGGCGAGGTCCCCGCCGCCGAGGAACCGCCGGATACCGGCGAGCGGCACCGGCTGACCGCCGTCACCGGCCTGGCGGCCCTCTCGCTGGACGCGATGGCGTCCGTGGGTGAGACGGCCGCGGCGGAGCCCGGTACCCGGGTCACCGTGCTCATCGCCGAGGTCGAGCCGGTGCGGCCCGGTGGGGCTTCTCGCGCAGTTCCCCGCGCCCTTCAGACCACGGTCCTGCGGGCCTGAGAAGCATGGGGCGCAGCCCCTGCTTCTCAGGGGCGCGGGGAACTGCGCGACCAGCCCACACGCACCCGACAGCGAACCCGACAGCGAACCGGCCGGGCTCAGGCCCGCGTATGGGTTCCGTCAAAGCCGTGCGAACCCGCGTATGGGAGCCGTCAAGGGTGGCCGAATCCGGCCACAGAGGCGCTTTCCTCTAATCGTCCGATTCTCTTCCGACCCTCTCCTAGGAGTCAGCGATGGCCGATGTGGCCTTCGTCGTCACCACGATCGCGGTGTTCGCGCTGGTGGCTCTCGTCGCCAAGGGGGTGACGAAGCTGTGACCGCCGAGAATGTCGTCGGCCTCATCGTGGCCGTCGCCCTGCTGGGCTATCTCGTCCTCGCCCTGATCTTCCCGGAGAGGTTCTGAGACAGGTATGGGTCCCGTACTTGCCGGCGTCCTCCAACTGCTCGCCCTGATGGCGGCACTGGCGCTCGTCCACCGTCCCCTCGGCGACCACATGGCCAAGGTCTACTCCTCCGACAAGCACTGGCGTGTCGAGAGGTGGATCTACAAGGGCATCGGCGCCGACCCCGACACCGAGATGCGCTGGCCCGCGTACCTGCGCGGCGTCCTCGCCTTCTCCGCGGTCGGTGTCCTCTTCCTGTACCTCCTGCAGCGCGTCCAGGGCGTACTGCCCGGCTCGCTCGGCTTCGCCTCCATCGACCCGGACCAGGCCTTCAACACCGCCGCGTCGTTCGTGTCGAACACCAACTGGCAGTCGTACTACGGCGAACAGGCCATGGGCCACGTCGTGCAGACCGGCGGTCTCGCCGTCCAGAACTTCGTCTCGGCCGCCGTGGGCATCGCCGTCGCCGTCGCTCTGGTACGTGGGTTCGCCCGCTCCCGCACCGATGAACTCGGCAACTTCTGGGCCGACATGGTGCGCGGTGTCGTACGCGTCCTGGTGCCGCTGTCCGTGGTCGCGGCGATCGTCCTCGTGGCGTGCGGCGCGATCCAGAACTTCTCCGGCATCCACGAGGTCGGCCAGTTCACGGGCGGCACACAGCAGTGGAACGGCGGCGCGGTCGCCTCGCAGGAGGCCATCAAGGAGATCGGCACCAACGGCGGCGGCTACTTCAACGCCAACTCCGCCCACCCGTTCGAGAACCCGACGCCCTTCACCAACCTCTTCGAGATCTTCCTGCTCCTCGTCATCCCGTTCTCGCTGACCCGCACCTTCGGGGTGATGGTCGGCTCGATCAAGCAGGGCTACGCGATCCTCGCCACCATGGCGACCATCTGGGTCGGCTTCATCGCCCTGATGATGTGGACCGAGTTCGCGCACCACGGCCCGGCGTTCGAGATCGCCGGCGGTGCGATGGAGGGCAAGGAACAGCGCATCGGCGTCGGCGCCTCGTCGATCTTCGCGGTGTCCACGACACTGACCTCGACCGGCGCGGTGAACTCCTTCCACTCCTCGTTCACCGGCCTCGGCGGCGGCATCACCATGCTCGGTATGCAGCTCGGCGAGATCGCGCCCGGTGGTACCGGCTCCGGCCTCTACGGCATGCTGATCATGGCGATCATCGCGGTGTTCATCGCCGGACTGATGGTCGGCCGTACACCGGAGTACCTGGGCAAGAAGATCGGCACCCGTGAGATCAAGTTCGCGGCCTGCTACATCCTCATCACCCCGGCCCTGGTGCTCGTGTTCACCGCCGCCGCGATGGCCCTGCCCACCCCGGGCAACTCGATGACCAACAGCGGCGCGCACGGATTCTCCGAGATCCTCTACGCCTACACCTCGGCGTCCAACAACAACGGTTCGGCCTTCGCCGGACTGAACGCTGACACCCAGTGGTTCAACAGCACACTCGGCATCGCGATGCTGCTGGGCCGTTTCCTGCCGATGGTGTTCGTCCTCGCGCTGGCCGGCTCGCTCGCCGAGCAGAAGCCGGTCCCGGCCACCGCGGGCACCCTGCGCACGGAGAAGCCGCTGTTCACCGGTCTGCTGGTGGGCGCGATCCTGATCATCACCGGTCTGACCTACTTCCCGGCCCTGGCACTGGGCCCGCTGGCCGAAGGGCTGGCGTCATGACCACCCGTACGGAGAAGCAAGAGGACTCGATGTCCACAGCCACCCCGACCCGGGCGCCGCACAGCGATGTGCCGACCGGTCACAAGGACGAAGGACGTGTCGGCGCGGGCCTGTTCGACCCGAAGCAGCTGGTCAAGTCGCTGCCGGACGCCTTCCGCAAGCTCGACCCCCGGGTGATGATCAAGTCGCCCGTGATGTTCGTGGTGCTGGTCGGCTCGGTGCTGACGACGGTCTTCTCCTTCAAGGACCCGACCGACTGGTTCGGCTGGACCATCAGCGCCTGGCTGTGGCTGACCGTCGTCTTCGCCAACCTGGCGGAGGCCGTGGCCGAGGGGCGGGGCAAGGCGCAGGCCGACACCCTGCGCAAGGCCAAGACCGACACCGTCGCACGCCGGCTGTCGAGGGACGGCGGGACGGAGGAGCAGGTGCCCGGCACCGAGCTGCGCGTCGGCGACCTGGTGGTCTGCGAGGCCGGCGACATCATCCCCGGCGACGGTGACGTCGTCGAGGGAGTCGCCTCCGTCGACGAGTCGGCGATCACCGGCGAGTCGGCCCCGGTCATCCGGGAGTCCGGCGGTGACCGGTCCGCCGTGACCGGAGGCACGAAGGTCCTCTCCGACCGGATCGTCATCAAGATCACCACCAGGCCCGGCGAGACCTTCATCGACCGGATGATCGCCCTGGTGGAGGGAGCGGCCCGGCAGAAGACGCCCAACGAGATCGCGCTGAACATCCTGCTCGCGTCCCTCACGATCGTCTTCCTGCTGGCCGTCGCCACCCTGCCGCCGTTCGCGGACTACGCGGGCACCCACCTCACGATGGTCGTGCTGGTCGCCCTGCTGGTCTGCCTCATCCCCACCACCATCGGCGCGCTGCTGTCCGCCATCGGTATCGCGGGCATGGACCGCCTGGTCCAGCGCAATGTCCTCGCGATGTCGGGCCGCGCGGTCGAGGCCGCCGGTGACGTCTCCACCCTGCTGCTCGACAAGACCGGCACCATCACCCTCGGCAACCGGCAGGCGTCGGAGTTCGTGCCGGTGACCGGAACGCCGGAGGCCGAACTCGCGGACGCCGCCCAGCTCTCCTCGCTGGCCGACGAGACCCCCGAGGGCCGCTCCATCGTCGTCCTGGCGAAGTCGAAGTACGGGCTGCGCGAGCGGAGCCAGGGTGAGCTGACCGGTGCCGAGTGGATCGCCTTCACCGCGCAGACCCGCATGTCGGGTGTCGACGTCGACGGGCGCAAGGTCCGCAAGGGCGCGGCCGGTTCGGTCGTCGCCTGGGTGCGCGAACAGGGTGGCGACGTCTCCGAGGACGCCGCCACCCTGGCCGACCGGATCTCCGAGGCGGGCGGCACTCCGCTGCTCGTGGCCGTCGAGGACACCGAAGGCGCGCGGATCCTGGGCGTCATCCACCTCAAGGACGTCGTCAAGGACGGTATGCGCGAGCGGTTCGGGGAACTGCGCCGCATGGGCATCAAGACCGTCATGATCACGGGTGACAACCCGCTGACCGCCAGGGCGATCGCCGAGGAGGCGGGTGTCGACGACTTCCTCGCCGAGGCCACCCCCGAGGACAAGATGGCCCTCATCAAGCGGGAGCAGGCGGGCGGCAAGCTCGTCGCGATGACCGGCGACGGCACGAACGACGCGCCGGCCCTCGCCCAGGCGGACGTGGGCGTGGCCATGAACACCGGCACGTCGGCCGCCAAGGAGGCCGGCAACATGGTCGACCTCGACTCCAACCCGACCAAGCTCATCGAGATCGTCGAGATCGGCAAGCAACTCCTCATCACCCGGGGCGCGCTGACGACGTTCTCCATCGCCAACGACGTCGCGAAGTACTTCGCGATCATCCCGGCGCTGTTCGCGGCCGTCTACCCGGGCCTGGACAGGCTCAACATCATGCGGCTGTCCTCGCCCGACTCCGCGATCCTGTCCGCCGTCGTCTTCAACGCGCTCATCATCATCGCGCTCGTCCCGCTCGCCCTGCGCGGTGTGCGGTACCGGCCGATGAGCGCCGACCGGATGCTCCGCCGCAACCTCGGCATCTACGGCATCGGCGGCCTGATCGCCCCCTTCATCGGCATCAAGATCATCGACCTGGTCATCTCCCTCATCCCCGGGCTGTAATTTTTCGAAAGGCATGCTGATCGGCATGAACAACTCGGTTACGAACACCGCCCGGTTGCTCTGGGCCGGCCTGCGCGCGCTGCTCGTGCTCACCGTGGTCACGGGCGTCCTCTACCCGCTCGCCGTCACCGGTGTCGGCCAGGCCCTGTTCAACGACAAGGCCAACGGCTCGGAGATCAAGGCGGACGGCAGGGTCGTCGGCTCCTCCCTCATCGGACAGGCGTACAACCTGCCGCTGAAGAAGGGGCAGGAGACCCCGGAACCCGATCTGAAGTGGTTCCAGGGCCGCCCGCAGAACGGCCTCGGCGGCAACAGCGTCAACACCCGGTACAAGCTGATCCTGTCCGGCGCCACGAACCGCTCCGGGGACAACGCCGACCTGATCAAGTGGGTGACGGACGCCAAGGCCGCCGTCGTCAAGGACAACTCGGTGGCCGGCTACACGGTCGAGCCCTCCGAGGTGCCCGCCGACGCGGTCACCTCCTCCGGCTCCGGCCTGGACCCGGACATCTCCCCGGCCTACGCCGACCTCCAGGTCCACCGCGTGGCGGAGAAGAACGGTGTGTCCGTCGCACAGGTCCAGAAACTGGTCGACGACCACACCGAGGGCCGCACCCTCGGCTTCATCGGTGAGCCCCGGGTGAACGTCCTCGAACTCAACATCGCGCTCAAGGCACTCGTGGCGAAGGGCTGACGGCCCCGCCCGCGGTACGCGGGAGCCGACGGAAGGGGTGACATCCGTCCCGTCGGCTCCCGCGGCCGTGACGCTCGTCCCGCAGCAACTCCGGCTCCGCGCAACAGGAAAGGCGTACGCCGATGACCCGGGTACTGGTGGTGGAGGACGATCCTCAGCTCGTCCGGGCTCTTGTGATCAACCTCCAGGTCCGCCGGTACGGGGTGGACCCGGCGCCCGACGGCGCCACCGCGCTCCGCCTCGCCGCCGCCCGTCGGCCCGATGTGGTCCTCCTCGACCTGGGACTGCCCGACATGGACGGGGTCGACGTCATCAAGGCCCTGCGCGGCTGGACCCGCGTACCGATCCTCGTCCTCTCCGCGCGCCGGGCCTCAGACGAGAAGGTCGCGGCGCTCGACGCGGGCGCCTACCACCACGTCATGGGGGAGGACGTACCGACGGCGCTGCTGGACCTCGCGCGCGGGGTGAACGCCACGCAGATCGTGCTCGGGGTGTCGCGCCGCAAGGGATGGCAGTACGTCTTCGGACCGGGCGTCGGCGCGACGGTGGCCCGGGGCTCCGGGCCCGACCTGGACGTCCACCTCATCACCCACGACAAGGCGGGCAAGGGGCGCGGACTGCCTGCCGCCCGGGGCGCGCGGCTCGGCCGGTCCCGGATCATCCGGGGCTGGCTCGTCGGTGTCGTGGGCCCCGCCCTGCTGACGCTGCCGCTGACCGGTGTCGCGCCCTCGGTGGGCCTGGCCAACGACATGCTGCTGTTCCTGACGCTGACGGTGGCCTCGGCCCTGGTCGGCGGCCTCTACCCGGCGCTGGCCTCGGCCGTGGTGGGCTTCCTGCTGCTGAACTGGTTCTTCACCCCGCCCCTCCACACCCTGACGATCGCCGACCCCGAGAACATCGTCGCCATCGCCATCTTCGTGGGCGTCGCCGTGTAGGTGGCCTCGGTGGTGGACCTCGCGGCCCGCCGCACCCATCAGGCCGCCCGGCTGCGGGCCGAGCCGGAGATCCTCTCGGTCCTCGCGGGCAGTGTGCTGCGCGGGGAGACCAGTTTGGAGGCGCTGCTCGAACGCGTCCGCGAGACCTTCGGCATGGAGTCGGTCGCCCTGCTGGAGCGGGCCGGTGACGTCGACCCGTGGACCTGCGCGGGCAGCGTCGGCACCCGGACCGTGGTCGCCCGGCCCGAGGACGCGGACGTCGACATGCCGGTCAGCGACCACATGGCCCTCGCGCTGTCCGGACGGGTGCTGCCGGCCGAGGACCGGCGGGTGCTCGCCGCGTTCGCCGCGCAGGCCGTCGTCGTCCTCGACCGCCGGCGGCTCCAGTCCGAGGGCAACCGCATCCGCGCCGCGCTGCTCGCCGCCGTCAGCCACGATCTGCGCACCCCGCTCGCCGGGATCAAGGCCGCCGTCACCTCGCTCAGATCGGACGACGTGGCCTGGTCCGACGAGGACCGGGCGGAGCTGTTCGTAGGGATGGAGGAGGGCGCGGACCGCCTCGGCAACCTGGTGGGCAATCTGCTGGACATGTCCCGGCTCCAGACCGGCACGGTCACCCCGCTGATCCGCGAGATCGACCTCGACGAGGTCGTCCCGATGGCCCTCGGCGGCGTCCCCGAGGACACCGTGGACCTGGACATCCCCGAGACACCGCCGATGGTCGCCGTCGACCCCGGACTGCTGGAGCGGTCGGTCGCCGACCTGGTGGAGAACGCGGTGAAGCACAGCCCCGCCGGGGAACGCGTCCTCGTCTCGGCCGGCGCCCTGGCCGATCGCGTCGAGGTCCGCGTGGTCGACCGCGGCCCCGGCGTCCCGGAGGACGCCAAGCCCCGTATCTCCGAGCCCTTCCAGCGCTACGGCGACGCCCCGCGCGGCGCCGGAGTGGGCCTCGGTCTCGCGGTCGCCCGGGGCTTCACCGAGGCCATGGGCGGCACCCTCGACGCCGAGGACACCCCCGGCGGAGGACTCACCATGCTCCTCGCCCTCCCGACCGCCCCCGACCCCCACCCGACCCACCCCGACCTCCCGGCGACCGCGACCTGCTAGCAGGGGGCTCAGCCGCGCGGCAGGAAATCCTTTCGGAACTTGGTCAATTGGCGTACCGGGTCACCGGTGTACGACCAGGGGGTGCGGGTCGCGCGCTGCCCGGTGAGGGCGAACAGGGATCCGGCGATGTCCCTGAGACCGGCCGAACAGGCCGCGTGCGTCAGGTAGTTGAGGTCGCGCAGCTCCCCGGGGGGAACGGGGACGTCCGGGCGGCCGGTGATCCAGCGCTGCCAGTGGCGTAGCGGGTGAGTTCGAGTCGGTCTTTGAGGCCGAGTTTCTGCAGCAGGTTGGCGCGGTGGCGTTCGACGGTCTTGACGCTGATGACGAGGAGGCCGGCGATCTCCTGGGAGGTGTGGCCCTCGGCGACGAGTTTGAGGATTTCCTCTTCGCGGTCGGTGATGGCTTTGGCGGGGAGATGGGTGCCGTCCTTGGCACGGTCGAGGTAGTTGCGGATGAGGGCGTTGACGGCGCCCGGGTAGAGGAAGGGTTCGTCGCGCATGGTGGCGTGGCAGGCTTCGACGAGGTCGCGGTCGGCGACGGACTTGAGGACGTAGCCGGAGGCGCCGGCGGCGAGGGCTTCGAAGAAGTACTGCTCGTTGTCGTACATGGTCAGGATGAGGATGTGCAGTCCCGGCTGGGTGCGGGAGAGTTCGCGGGCGGCTTGCAGGCCGGTCAGGCGGGGCATGGCGATGTCGAGGACGGCCAGGTCCGGGTGGTGGGTGCGGGCGGCCTCGACGGCTTCGGCGCCGTCACCTGCTTCGGCCACGACCGTGAGGTCGGGTTCGCTGTCGAGGATGAGGCGGACTCCGCGGCGGACCAGGTGGTGGTCGTCGGCCAGCAGGATGCGGGTGGGGGGCGCCTCGGGCATGGTCACTGACTCCGGTGGTGGGTGGGGACGGTCAGACGTACGTGGGTGCCGCCCTCGGGTGCGGGGCCGAGGGCGAGGTCGGCGCCGATGAGCAGGGCGCGCTCGCGCATGCCGCGGATGCCGGCTCCTTCGGCGGCGCCGTCGATGCCGTTGCCGTTGTCACGCACGCGCAGTTCCACGGCACTGTGCGTCCGCTCCAGCGTGAGGCCGACGCGTGTGGCGTCGGCGTGGCGGGCGGTGTTGGTCAGGCTTTCCTGGGCGACGCGGTAGAGGACGAGTTCGGCGTTCTCGCCCAGGGGCGGCAGGTCGGGTGCGATGTGGTGGCGCACGGACAGGGAGGGGCCGGTGAACTCGGTGGCGAGGGACTTGAGGGCGCTGGTCAGGCCGAGTTCTTCCAGGACGCCGGGGCGCAGGCGCCGGGCGATGCGGCGGATCTCGTCCAGGCTGGCGCGGGTGGTCTCCTGGACCTGGTGCAACTCCTCACGTACCGGGTCGGGTGCCTGGTCGGCGACGCGTTTGAGGTCGAGCAGGACGGCGGTGAGGGTCTGTCCGATCTCGTCGTGGAGTTCCTGGGCGATGCGGTGGCGTTCGGACTCCTGCGCGGTCAGGGCACGGGCGGCGCTGGTGGCACGTTCGGCTTCCAGCCGGTCGAGCATGGTGTTGAACGTGGCGATCAGTTCGGCGACCTCGCCGTGACCGCCGACAGCCGGGCGGGCGCCGGGGCGCAGCAGATCGATGGTGGTCATCGCGCGGGCGAGGCGCTGCAGCGGGGCCAGACCGATGCGCAGCAGGAGGGCGTTGGCGATCAGCATCGCGGCCAGACCGACGGTGAGGATCGCGGCCTCGGTGAGCAGAACGGGGGTGGACACGGTGACCGGGCCCAGCAGCAGGGCGGTGGCGGTGACGAGCACCACGGCGTTGAGCAGGAAGATCCTCCAGAACAAGGGCACGCGTACCACCTCCCTGAATCGTCCTCGCTGCCGCTGCCGCTGCCGCTGCCGCTGCCGCTGCCGCTGCCGCTGCCGCTGCCGCTGCCGCCTGTCGCCTGTCGGCGGTGGACGGAGGGCTGGTCGGCGTGACGGCGGCCGGCGTGTGAGGGGCCGGTCCGTTCCAGCGTGAGTGGTGAGCCGGGCGGGCGTCCATCGGGTCTGGCACCCATTCCGCGCCGTCTCTACAGGTCTGCCCCGTCCGCAATTGGGTGCCGGACCCGATGGTGGCCACCCCCGGCGGTGGGTGAGGGTGTAGGCAATCCCCCCTTTCCCCGACCCGACGGCCGCCGTACGACCGCGGCGACCGCTGACGACGCCGTCGGTCGGCCTCGCGCCCCATGCCTCGGCCTTCAGGCGCGCTGACCAGCCCTTGCCGCTCGACGCGCGGCGACGTGGGGGCCTGTTGCTGTCGGGTGGGGTGCGGGCCTGTCGGATCACGAGAGGAGCCCGGCACCCATGCGCGCAACGCCACAACGACCTGGTCCCCTCACCGAGACGGTTTCCGGCCCGGTGCTGCCGCTGGTGCTGCTGTCGCGTCGCACCGCGGCGGCGTGGGTGCGCCGCATCGCGGGCGCCGGTACGGCGCCGTACCGGTGTGGTGTGGAGGAGGGGACGCCGTGAGCGTGACAGCGTGGATGGCGGTGGCGGTGTTCGCCGCCGTCTACGTGCTGATCGCGACCGAGTGGGTGCACCGGGTCGCCGCCGCGCTCGGGGGCGCGGTGGTCATGCTGGCCATCGGGGCGACCGATGCCGAGCACGCGTTCTTCTCCGAGCACGCGGGCATCGACTGGAACGTCATCTTCCTGCTGCTCGGCATGATGCTGATCGTCGCCGTGGTGAAACGGACCGGGATCTTCGAGTTCATCGCGATCTGGGCAGCCAGACGCGCACGCGGCAGACCGTACCGGCTGATGGTGCTGCTGATCGTGGCGACGGGGTTCCTGTCCGCGTGGCTGGACAACGTCACCACCGTGCTGCTGATCGCACCGGTGACCGTCCTGGTCTGCACCCGGCTCGGGCTGCCCGTGGTGCCGTATCTCATCGCCGAGGTGATGGCCTGCAACATCGGCGGAGCCGCCACCCTCATCGGTGACCCGCCCAACATCATGATCGGCTCCCGCGCCGACCTGTCCTTCAACGACTTCCTCATCCACATGACACCCGTCGGCTCGGTGCCGGCCGCCCCTGCCCCCCGCGAGTACCGGCACGTCCGGGCACGGCTGCTGCTCGTGGTCGCCCTGGCTGCGCCGGCCTTGCCCTTGTGGACGGGCACCGCACCCCTCCGTCCCGGTCCTGACCTCAGTGACCGTCGGGCCGCCGAGGAAGTGGGTGTCGGATACCGGCGGAAATGGGTGTCGGCCCCGATGGCGAGACCGCAAGGCCGTGTGTGACGGTGGCATGGACCCCTATCCGCCGGTCCCGCGCGGTCCGGGACAGCCGACGCGGCTGTTCAGCTGTCCACATGCGTCCCCGCCGGTCAGGGCGAACGCATCGACGATCAAGAACCAAGGCTTCCGTGTCTGTTCTGCCCGGCGCTTCCCGCAGGTAGCTTGATGGAGAGGGCTTCCGTAAGGAGGGCGATCTGATGCCATGGTTCGTATGGCTGCTCGCCGCCGGGGTGCTGGGTGCCGCGGAGTTCTTCACCCTGACCCTGGCCTTCGGGCTGCTGGCGGGTGCCGCGCTGGTGGCCGCCGTGGTCGCTGGTGTGGGCATCGGCGTCGTCGGCCAGCTCGTTGCCTTCGGGGTAGCGGCGGCAGCAGGTCTCGTCCTCGTCCGTCCTGTCGCGCTGCGGCACATGGCACAGCAACCTCTCACACGGGAGGGCAGCGATGCGCTGATCGGCAAGCCGGCCGAGGTGATACGGGAAGTCACCGCAACCCACGGCCTGATCAGACTCTCCGGCGAGGAGTGGTCCGCCCGCGCCCTCGACGAGAGCCTGGTGATACCAGTGGGAGCGCTGGTGGATGTCATGGAGATCGAAGGCGCCACGGCCGTCGTCCACCCCCGCGAACTCCTTCCGTGAACGGCTGAACACACAGCAACGGAGGCATCGTGGAACCAGTTGCCATCCTCGCCCTCGTGGCGGCCCTTGTAGTCGTCTTCCTCGTGGCCTCCACGGTGCGGATCGTCCCGCAGGCGCGCCGCTACAACATCGAACGGTTCGGCCGATACCGCCGGACACTGCAACCCGGCCTCAACTTCGTCGTGCCCGTGGCGGACCGCATCAACACCAAACTCGACGTACGCGAGCAGGTCTACTCCTCCGACCCCAGGCCGGTGATCACCGAGGACAACCTCGTGGTGAACATCGACACCGTGCTCTACTACCAGATCACGGACCCGCGCGCGGCGGCGTACGAGGTCGCCGACTACCTCCAGGCAATCGATCAGCTCACCGTGACCACGCTGCGCAACGTCATCGGCAGCATGGACCTGGAGGAGACGCTCACCTCGCGTGAGGAGATCAACTCCCGGCTCCGCGCCGTCCTCGACGACGCCACCGGGAAGTGGGGCATCCGGGTCAACCGTGTGGAGATCAAGGCCATCGACCCGCCGCACACCATCAAGGAAGCGATGGAGAAGCAGATGCGTGCCGAGCGGGACAAGCGCGCGGCCATCCTGCACGCCGAGGGGGAGCGGCAAGCCAAGATCCTGACCGCGGAGGGCACGAAGCAGAAGGACATCCTGGAGGCCCAGGGCACGCAGCAAGCCATGATCCTTCGGGCGGACGGCGAGGCCAAGGCGGTGGAGCTCGTCTTCCAGGCCGTCCATCGCAACAACGCGGACCCGAAGGTCCTGGCGTACAAGTACCTGGAGACGCTCCCGCACCTGGCGAGCAGCGACAACAACACGTTCTGGGTGATCCCGGGGGAGCTGACCGAGGCGGTCCGGACGGTCACACGCGCGTTCGGCGACCAGCCGATGCCGGGTCCTCCCCCACCCGAGCAACCCGCAGGAGCGACCGACGCCGACGACACTTCACACGAAAGCCGGGTACCAGAGCTCGATGCGGGCTCGACGGCTTCACTCGACGCCGCGGCGGCTACCGACGAGGCCGAGAAGCAGGCCGCCGCGGCGGTCAGCGATGCCAAGGCGGAAGCCGCTGCCGCGATGTCCCCCCAGGTGCCGGGCCGGGAGACACCCGGCGATTGAGCTCACCCTCGGGCGCTCACCAGGGACCGGCGGAAGCCCGCGGTGACGCCACTGAACGGCGACTACGCCCTCACCGTCACCGACCATCGCCACCGACAGTCACATGATGAACAGCCCTTGTCGGAGCCAGTAGGCGATCAACTGGCGGGCTTGTCCGGGGTGTTGGGTCGATGCGGGAGGCTTTCGGGAACTGCCGCCCGACCAGGAGGTGCCGCTGTTCCCGCCGAGTGCTTCGACCGGGTCGTCCATGCTGCAGGTGGAGACGCCGTGTACGTATGCCTCCATGATCACGGTGTAGAGAAGCCTGGTCGATGCGGCGCGGGCGTGGTCAGTACCTTCTCGCGGCGCCCGCTGGGGACCTGGTCCGCGTCGGCGTGTGCCCGTTCCACTCGGCGCCGATGTGGGCTGCTGCTTCGGCCTCGATGAGCTCCTGCCATCCGCTCGGCGACCGTGCGAATGAGCTCGATTCCGTCGGCCGAGCGCAGTGGCCCGTCCTCTGTCACGCCGACGGCAGCCGCAGAGCGAGGAGGGCCACGTCGTCGGTGCTGCCGGGCGGCATCCGGGCGAGCGACTGGTCGCACAGTGTGTCCAGGGACGCGTCGGCGAGCCGCAGGGCGTGGCGGCGCAGGCGACTCAGGCCGGTGTCGAGGTCGCTGCCGGGGATCTCGATCAGACCGTCGGTGTAGAGCAACAGAGTGGATCCCGGTGGCAGGGGTTCCACGGCGTTCGGCCGGCTCCAGCCGTCGCCCAGGTGGGCGCCGAGGAGAAGGCCCTGCCCGGCTTCGAGGTACCGAGCCTGTCCGCCGGGAGTGAGGAGGAGCGGCGGCGGATGTCCGGCGCTGGTCCACCGCAGGTCCATGTGCCGTCGTGCGGATGGCCTTCGACCCGGGCGAGGACGAGGGTGGCCATGGGGACGGTGGTGATCGCGGGCATGGCGTCGTCGAGGCGGTCCACGACGCTGCCCGGCAACCCGACACGGTCCCAGGCCAGGGAGCGCAGGATGCCGTGCAGCCGGGACATCCCGGCCGCCGCGGTCAGGTCGTGGCCCACGACGTCACCGATGACCAGCGCGAGCGTCGACCGACGGTCCGGGGGCCTCTCCGAGGAGTACGCTCGAAGGTACCGAGGGCATTTCGCACACCGGCTTTCAAGCTCGTGTCGTTTTCGGCGATCCAATATGCCGGGCCGGTCGTGGCCGGCCCGGGGCAGGGTTCACGTCATGACCGTGACCATTCCCCACTCGCCGCCGAGGGAAGCCGCTCACCGTACTGTCGCGTCTGCGTCTGCGTCCGCGTCCTCTTCCTTGTCCTCGTCGTCGCACTCGTCCTCATCCTCACTCCGCCTTTCGCTGGCTCCCGTCGGAGCCACACCGGCTCTGCTGGACGGCGCCTGGTGGCCCCGCTCCCGCGATCTCGGGGCGGAACTCGGCTCCCTGACCGCCGTACTGGACCCGTTGTGGGGGCGGATCACCCGGGTGACGGTGAATCCCGTCCACTGGCCGGCCGTTCCGCGCAAGGTGCCTGTCGCGGGGCACGTGGTGAAAGTGGGCTGGTTCCGGTCCGAGCAGGACCCACACGAACTGCTGTTGCTCTCCTACCACGTGGGCCGCTGGAACCTCCTGGTGGTCCCACCGCAGACGCCCGCCGCGTCGGCCGCGTGGCTGATGGCCGCCGCGAGCGACCCCCTGGGCACATCGACCGCGAGCCGGTTGATGGAGGAGGCGCGCCTGCGGGCGGTGGCGGAGACCGACCGGGCCGTCGAGGCGGTCTGGGACTCCGAAGGGGGACATGAGGCCGGCGACGAGGGAGGACATGGGACCGGTGTTCCGGGCGTACGTCCGCAGGTCCCGACCGTGACCGCGATGACCGCGATGACCGCGATGGCTGAGATGACCGCTACGTCCGCTACTCCCGCTGTGACGCCGCGTCAGCCGCTGGGAAGGTGAGAACCGTGGAGACATTCGTGACCGTGATCATGATCATCGCGGTGATCGCCCTCGGGGCGCTTCTCATCCACCGGCTCAACGCGCAACACAACGACCGCATCACCGCCTTCCACTACGGCCGCTCCGGGATGCCGGTCGTGGGACCGCCGCCGGATCCGTCGGAGCGGCGTGGGCCCCCTCGGCACCCGCGGAAACCACAGCACCCCGCAGAATCCACAGCAATGACGGAATCCGCTGAACGGCCTGAGGAGCTGGGGCGAACCCTGCGGTAGCCCCATGAAGCGCGGTGGGTAGCCCCAGGCCTCTCGCGCGCACTGCCGACATCTGGTGAAGTCAAGGCCGGGAAGAGCCCTTTCTCGGAGACTGCCGCAGCGGAGTCGCCGAGGAAGGCCGAGCCGTCACTCGCCGGCAGGGGCGGTTCGTGGGATCCAACTCCAGGGCCCGTTCGCGCTAGTTTTCATCTGACCAACTCGCCTTGTGGGAAACGGCCTTGATCGAGGCGAAGTGTGCGCCATGCATGATCTCACCGCTACGGTTGGTTTCCAGGCCGGTGTGTGGCCGCCGGGTGGTCGGTCTATGGGAACGGGGAAGCGCGGGATGCTGGAGCTGATATCGCTGGCGACGGTTTCGGCGATGCTGGGAACCGTGGGCGCGGGGTTGGGTAACGAGGCGGGTCGGAACGCGTACCTGATGATCGGTGGGCTGGCCCGTCGGATCTAGGGACGGGAGGTCCCGGCCCCTGAGCGGCCCGCCGACTGGGAGCGACTGGCCCGGCTGCTGCACGAAGGAGCGTTGCGCGATCCGGATCATGCCCGGGGGCTCGCCGAGGTGGAAGCGGTGGTCAGCAGGGCGTTGGTCCAGGTACGCGTCCGCACGTCTCCGCAACTGCCCGACGGGCGCAGGGGCTTCGTCGATCGCGACAAGCAGATGCGGCAGCTCACGCGTGAGGCGTCCCGCAAGTTCGACGGACGTGCTCGAAGGGCGCATCTGTACGGGCCTGAGGGGATGGGTGGCACACCCCTCGCTCTGCGATGGGGTTGGCGCGAGCTGCAGCGGTATCCGGACGGGCAGTTGTACGTGGACCTGGCCCGGGTGCCGGACCCCGCCATGGCTCTCCGACAAGCCCTGCGCAGCCTCGGACTGGACGCGGAAGACATCCCGCCGGGTCTGGAGGAGCGGATGGATCTCTTCCGTCGGCTTGTCGCGGACCGGCGGCTGCTCATCGTTCTCGACCACGTCCAGACCGCCGCGCAGGTGACGCCTCTGCTCACCTCGGCGCCAGAAGTCTTCACCATCATCGTCGCCCACCGCCGTCTTCCCCAGGCGGACGCCGAACCGATCGAGGTGGTGCCACTGCCCGAGAACCACGCCGTCGAGTTGCTCACCGAAGTCGCGGGCAAGCGGATCGTTCAGGAAGCCCGCGCCCGCGCCATACTGCCGCAGGTGCTCGCCCAATGCGGCGGGTCCCCGTACGCGTTGAGGACATTCGCGTCGCTGCTCGAAGCGCGACCGAGAGAGGAAGAGACCCCCACCATGCCCGGGAGCGACCCCGCCTACGCCGCCGCACAGGAGCAGTACCGTACGCTCGGGCCGACGGCCGCCCGGCTGTACCGGCTTTCGGCACTGTGGCCGTGGCCGGCGCTCAGCCCGGCCGTGGCAGGGGCCATGGCCGAGGTCGAGGAGGCCGAGGCGGCGGGTCTGTTCACCGAGTTCGCAGAGAAGGGGCTGGTCGAGGAGACCGGCACCGGCCGCTACCGCTTCCGTCCCGCAGTACGCCGGCACGCGGAGCAGGCCGCCGCACGGGAGGACGGCATTCCCGCCTGCTCCAGGGCAGTGGCGCGCGCGGTGGAGTTGCTGCTGCCGTTCGCGGTGCAGGCCGACCGCGCCGCCCTGCCGGAACGCTGGCACGTGGGCCCTCTGTTCGCTGTGCTGCCTCCTGGCCCCTACGCGTCGAAGGGCGAGGCGATCGCCGCCCTCGGCGCCGAGCTGGGCAATCTCGTTCAGGCCGTGTTCGCCGCTGAGGAGTACCGTCTCGGCGACACCGCGTGTCAGCTGTGCGAGGCCTTGTGGGCCCTGCAGCTCAAGGACGGACGCCACGAAGAGATCCTCCCGGCGCTTCGGGTGGGGACGAAGGTCGCTGACGACATCTGTCCCGGCACCCGGATGGCGGGACGTATGCACACCCTGCAGGCGATGGCCCTGATCGAGTCGCGGCAGTTCGCGGAGGCCAAGGACCAGGCGGAGAAGGCTGCGGCGGCCGAGCGGCAGGCGGGGCACCTGCGCGGTCTGGCCACTGCCATCGAGACGTCGGGCCTTGTACGGCTGGGTCAGTGGAACTTCCAGGATGCCCACGACCTGTTCGTCGAGGCGGACGGAATCTGGCAGCGTATCGGTCCCGAAGACGACGGCTACAGTGACAAGCTCCGTGCCCGTGCCCTTCTGAAACGTCACCGGGGGCGCGCGCTGAACGGTCTCCATCTCCTGGAAGAGGCCGAGGAGTTGCTGGTGGAGGCTCTCGGGTTCTTCCGCGAGAAGGAGCCCTACAACACCGCCCGTACGCTCACCGATCTGGCGGACACGTACAGGCGTGCCGGGCGGCAGTCGGAGGCGCTGCCGCTGATCGACGAGGCGATCGACGCGCTCGCGGGCGAGAACGCCGACTACCACGTCAACCACCTTCGGGCCCTGCGTGATCGCTGTGTGTCAGCGGCCCGGGGCCTGCCTGAGTGACCGACACCTGATGGGCGGTCTGTCCGGTCCACACGGTCAGACCGTCTGCCAGGTCCGCGGGGTCCTTGCCGAGGGCCAGCCAGGCATGCAACGCCGAGGCGTATGCGGCCGGATCGGCTGCCCGCGGGTCGCCGGTGAGACGCAGGAGCGCTCCGTCCCTGGTCCGCACCACGCAACTGTCGGCGGCGGTGACGTACGCGGCGAGTGCGCAGCCCGGGTGGCGTTCCAGCACCTCGGCGGTCCAGTACTCGGGAGGGCCGAGCCTCGGGTCGTGGGGTGAGCCGTACCTGAAGATCACATCGGCGACGGAAAGGAGACCGGGGTCCAGGGTGTCCTCGTGCACCGCCGTGTGTGCTTCGCCCGGGGCCTGTGGTTCATGGCGCGGATCGGCGTAGCGGGTGACCGACACCTCGGTCGCACCCACCACAGACGTCAGCACCCGCAGCGGAGAAGTGCGCACCGGCGGGTCGTACGAAGGCAGCGGCAGCGGGTCGAGCAGCGCCGGCGCCATCGGCTCGGGTATCCCCATGACGTCGTAGAAGATACGGCGCAGACGGGCGGCTGCCCCACCCGGGGCCGAGGTCGTGAACTCGGCAGGGCCGCCCATGGGTTGGTGCGTGGCCAGCAGAGCATCCAACTGCGGCCGCAACGGCGCGTACGGGTCCAGCCGTGGTGCCTCCCGCACGAAGTCGGCCACCGGCGAATCGGCGGCCAGACCTGCCAGCGATGCCGCTCCGAGCAAGACGGGGGTGCCTAGGGCGGCGGCATAGTACGACACTGATCCAAAATCCCCCAGAACGACGTCCGCAGCCAGCAATGCCTGCTGCCACCCCTCCAGCGGATCCACCAGTGTAAGGCCGCCACGCTGCGCCCTGTCCAGCCATGAACGGATTTGTCCGGGTCCGTGGCCATGCCAGATATTGGGATGCAGTACGGCTGCGATCCGGTGCTCGTCCGCCGCGAGTTCGGCGGTCAGTTTCGGCAGAAGAAGCGGTAGTACGTCCGCGCCGCCGCCGTCCCCGAACAGAGACTCCGGGTTCCAGGTCGAGTTCAGCAACATCAGCCGCTGCCCACGTTTCACGCCCAACGCTCTACGGAAGCGCTCCCGATAGGGGCGTGCCGCCAGCATTCGGTCGAAGCAGGGATCTCCCCCGAGTACCGCTGTCGGGACTGCCTCCGGGCACGCATTGCGCAAGCGCTCGATCTGCTCGGGGTGCGACAGCACCAGCACGTCCGCGACCGGGGTGCCATCCGCCGCCAACAGCCATTCCGAGGAAAGCCCGAAGACGGGCCCGGTCTCCGGTCTCCGGTCTCCGGTCTCCGGTCTCCGGTCTCCGGTCTCCGGTCTCCGGTCTCCGGTCTCCGGTCTCCGGTCTCCGGTCTCCGGTCTCCGGTCTCCGGTCTCCGGTCTCCGGTCTCCGGTCAGCCGCAGTCTCTTATTGTAGCCCACGCCATGGGAAATAATGGTCAATTCACCCTGAATGGCATGGATTTCGCCGCCGAAACTGGCTGCCAGAGCCAGATCCACCGGGGTGTGCAATGCCTGATCCCAGGGCAGCACTGGCACGCCCACACGCGCCAGCAACTCGCTCACCCCCGCTTGGAACGGCGATGAGCCCGTGCAGGTCGCGAGGAGTTGTATTCGCAGGTCGTCACGGAACAACGGCAGCACATCCAGCAAGCGGGTGGCCGAGGTGACGTTGTGGACGATCAGCAGCACCTTTCGGCAATTCCCGCGAGTTGCCCAGCCGGTCGACCCATGTCCTACTGGCACGCGAAGCCATCCGGTCCGTCCCTCGCTCACCCTGCCTCCTTGCCATCCGCATTGGCGCTACCACCCGTATGAGCAGCCACGATAGCCAAGCCGACGAACCGCTTGCCGTGGACCCAACTGGGATGCGCCCGGCGGGAGGGTGATGCTTGTGGACGTTGAGGCCGACCAGGAGCGCGATGCGCGAAGCTGTGCGTGAGTCGATGACGCGGATGACTGCCGGCGGAGACGGTCGTGCGTGCAGTCTTCGACCGGGCCGGCTGCTCGTGCTCATGTCCTCCGTGGATCAGGAGCGCTCAAAGAGGCGCCACCGCCCCTCTGTCAGCCGGGGCGAGCCGGCCAGTTCGGCAGGCCACCCCGATCAAGATGCGACTCCGGGGCTGGCTTGCAGCGGGTCTACTGGCTGACGCCCTGAAGCCGGACCGAATGTGGTGTCCTCCATGCTCCAGATGTACAGGGTGGGTACGTCGTTGGTGCTGCGCTGTCCGCCCAGGCTGGAACTGGGAGACGAGGCCATCCGTGCTGTCCTGGAGGAAGTGGACTGTACCGCTGATCACTTGCTGCCCGGTCTGGTCGACGAGGGCTGGGGGCGCCGCCTGTCGCGCCAGGAAGGCGGTTCTGACCTCGGCCAACGGAGCGTGTTCCGCGTACAAAGATGCGCCAGCTCGTCGTTGACCGGCGGCTCGGGGCAGGGCCAGGGTGAGAGAGCCAGATCGGATTCCGACCTCCCGTTTCCGGTCACCGAACTGCGTGCAGGAGGCCGTGATGCTTCGGACAGACACCCTTGAAGACGCCGAACTCGGCGACGACCGCGAGGCGGCTGTCGCGGTCACGACCGCGCCCGCCATCCCGGCCGTATCGCCGGACCGCGGCGAACTGCTCTTCCAGCGCTGCCTGTGGTGCGGCACTCCGGCCTACCGCCGTTCGTTCTGTCGCGCCTGCGGGGCGGGTCGCCTTTCGGCGGGAACGCAGCGCCGGCGACGGGATCGTCGTGCGCCGCTACGGCCAGGTCCCGCACAACGTGTGGTCGTCGCGGGCCGGTCAGCGGGCGCGGGAAGGCGACGGCGCGCGGATCGCCCGCGCGCGCCACCCGGTCGATCGCCGGCCCGCCGGGATACGGCAGCCCGAAGACCCGCGCCACCTTGTCGAAGCACTCCCCGGCCGCGTCGTCCAGGGTGTCCCCGAGAGGGGCGATCGGCTCGCGGACCAGGTCGCGGACGAGGAGGAGCGAGGTGTGGCCGCCGGAGACGATCAGCACCACGCACGGGTCGGGCAGCGGGCCGTGCTCCAGGGTGTCGGCCGCGGCATGACCGGCGAGGTGGTGGACGCCGTACAGCGGAACGCCCAGCGCGTACGCGATCCCCTTCGCCCCGGCCAGCCCCACCTGGAGCGCGCCCGACAGCCCCGGCCCGGTGGTCACGGCGACCGCGTCGATGTCGGACAGTCGCAGCCCGGCCTCGTCCGACGCGTGCCCGATCACCGGGCGCAGCGCCTGGAGATGAGCCCGGGAGGCGATCTCGGGGACCACCCCGCCGTAGCGGGCGTGCTCGTCCATGCTCGACGCCAGCGCCTGGCCGAGCAGCCGGCCGCGCCGCACCGGCCCGGCGCCGGTCTCGTCGCACGAGGACTCGATGCCCAGCACGATCGGAGATGCCTTGCGTCCCATGCACGGCCCCTTCTGCGCAGAGAAAGTTGTTGCAAGTAGTGTGCAATAATGAGTCCGGTGATGTGTACTGATGGCGAGTGACGGCTGGTCGAATCCCAACGCGATGCCGACACATGCCAGGTGCGGGGCGCCGTCCCGCCTGACAGCGTCCGTTCCGGGACGTCGTCCCGCACCCCTTGGTCGATCGGCCCGACCCGCCGCTTCGCGACACGGCGGAAGTCCTGGGCCCAACGCCTGATCGAAAAGCTGTCGCTTCTACTGTTAGCGTGCAGCTGCATATCATTCGCAATAACGTCGGAGGACGTTGGACATGGCGGTTTACACGCTCCCGGAGCTTCCGTACGACTACGCGGCACTTGAGCCGGTCATCAACCCCCTGATCGTCGAGCTGCACCACGACAAGCACCACGCGGCGTACGTCAAGGGCGCGAACGACACTCTGGAGCAGCTCGCGGAAGCGCGGGACAAGGAGGCATGGGGTGCGATCAACGGGCTGGAGAAGAACCTGGCCTTCCACCTCTCGGGGCACATCCTGCACTCGATCTACTGGCACAACATGACCGGTGACGGCGGTGGCGAACCCCTCGGCAAGGACGGCGTGGGCGAGCTGGCGGACGCGATCGCCGAGTCCTTCGGCTCCTTCGACAGGTTCAAGGCGCAGCTGACCAAGGCGTCGGCGACCACGCAGGGTTCGGGCTGGGGCGTCCTCGCCTACGAGCCGCTGAGCGGACGTCTGATCGTCGAGCAGGTCTACGACCACCAGGGCAACGTCGGCCAGGGCTCCACCCCGATCCTGGTCTTCGACGCCTGGGAGCACGCCTTCTACCTCCAGTACAGGAACCAGAAGGTCGACTTCATCGACGCCATGTGGGCCGTCGTCAACTGGCAGGACGTGGCCCGCCGCCACGCCGCAGCCAAAGAGCGCGGCGACAGCCTCCTGCTCGCGCCGTGAGGTCGTAACACCCCGCAGACGTCCTGCTCGTGATCGTCTTCTCAACCTTCACCGGGCAGGCGGCACCACGAAGGGCTCCCACGAGGACATGACTCGCGGGAGCCCTTCGCCGTTCCCGGCCTTCGCCGTTCCGCTACCTTCGCCGTTCCCCTGCTTTCGGCGTGCGCGCAGCACCACGTCGTCCGTGTGGTGGGCGCCGGCGCCGCCGTCGGGCGCCTCGCGGGGACGTCGCTCGTTCACCTGCACCTCCCAGCCGTCGTCGAGCAGATCGGCGACCATCGAGGGCCAGACGTAGTCGGCCGGGTCGAAGCCGCCCTCGTCCGCCGGCTGGGTGTCCATCCCCGCGTGATGGACCAGCAGCAGCACGCCACCGGGCGCCACGGCGGCGAGCAGCGCTCGCTCGGCGGCGGCGTCGGGGGTGCGGAGCAGGGCCGGGTACTGCGCGGAGACCAGGTCGAAGGAGGCCGGTGGGAGCGCCGCCCCGGTGAGTTCGGCGTGCACCCAGTGAACGGCGACACCGGCGTCCCGCGCATGCCCGGCCGCCCGTTCCAGCGCCACGCCCGAGACCTCGATCGCGGTCACGTCCCAGCCGCCGCCCGCGAGCCAGACGGCGTCCGCGCCCTCGCCGCAGCCGACGTCGAGCACGCGTCCGGGGGTGAGCCCGGCGACCTCGGCCACGAGGGCGCCGTTGGGCCGCCCACTCCACAGCTGTCGCCGGTCGGCGTACCGGTCGTCCCACTCCGCACGTACGGCGGGGTCTCCCGCATAGCCGTCGGTGGGCGAAGGGATGTCGTACGCGGGCGATCCCGCCGCGATGTCGTCGGTCACGGGCCCACCGTCGCGCACCCTGCCCCCGGTCTGCCACTGGTGTTGCCGGTCCGGCAAAACGACGTCCGAGACGGCCGGGGATCCGAGTCGCGCCACCGGTAAGCGTTCGGTGAGAGCCGCTTCCGGCCAGGGCGAACCGTATTGGTCATGCCCATGCCCGGGAGTACGGTCGGTCCGATATCGACGACGGCGCCACGGAAGCCGGTGGGAATCCGGCACGGTCGCGCCACTGTGAACGGTGCGCCCCCTCCTGACGGGGGCGCACCATGAGTCAGACCCGGGGCCGTCGTCCTGTGCACCACCGAGATGGGACGCGAACTCCCAGAGAGCCCTGCCACATGGCGCAGCACGCCGCACCGCCGACACCCACCACCCCCGTCGTCCCCGCCGAGCTGCCGCTGAGGGACATCGCTCCCTGGGCGGTCTTCTTCGGCATCCTGATGCTGGTCCTGCTGTACTTCGTCGGCGCCGAGCAGGGCGCCACGTCCGTCGTCTCCGGCGAGGACGTCCACGAGTGGGTGCACGACGCCCGCCACCTCCTCGGCTTCCCCTGCCACTGACGAGGGGCGACGCACTCCCATGAACTCCGCAACCGTGCGAAACCTGCTGGTGCGAGGCATGCTCGCCGGCCTCGGCGCCGGTGTCCTCGCCCTGGTCGTCGCCTACCTCCTCGGCGAACCGAACGTCGACAGCGCCATCGACTTCGAGGAGGCCCACGCCCACGAGCACGAGGTCGAATTCGTCTCCCGCACCCTCCGGTCGACCGCCGGACTGGCCACGGGCGTGCTGATCTACGGCGTGGCCTTCGGCGGTGTCGCCGCCCTCGCCTACTGCTTCGCCCTCGGCCGCGTCGGCCGCTTCCCGGGTGCTGACCGGCGGACGCCGCGACGGACTGTTCTACCCGCCGACCGTCCTGGATCGGATCGAGCGCGCCATGCCCGCCTACCGCGAGGAGATCTTCGGACCGGTCGCGCCCGTCCTCACCTTCCGCACCGACGCCGAGGCCGTAGAGATCGCCAACGACACCGAGTACGGCCTGACGGCGGCCGTGCACTCCCGTTCCGTACCGCGAGCCACCGCCCTCGTCGGACGGCTCCGCACGGGCATGGCGCACATCAACGGCGTCACCGCCCAGGACGCCGCCAACGCGCCCTTCGGCGGCATGGGGGCGTCCGGCAACGGCACCCGCATCGGCGGCACCGCCAACCTGGACCAGTTCACCCAGTGGCGCTGGTCGACCGCGCCCGACGCACCCTGACGCACCCGCGCGCCGCCGTCGGCACCGGTGCCACCGGTTCACGAACCTCCGACGCCATAAGGCGATTCCCCGCCTCCGGTCGTACCCTGACCTCATCGGACGACGTGCGCAACAACGGTGGTGCCTCAGGGGGTGTGGTGCGAGTCCCGCACAGCACCCGCGGCGCCCGGCACGCACCCTCGCCGCACCGGCCAAAGGCCCAAGTAGCTCCGCTACGAGAACCTTCGTCCGGCACGCCGAGGGCACGCACCGGACACCGCGGGCACCGCACGGGACTCGCACCACACCCCCTGGCCGCGCCGGAAGGAGCGGCCCGCATGCACGGGTATGCGACCCCCCATCGCGACGAGACCCTGGCGACCCCCGGCGGGCTGCTGGACCTGTTGCATGTCGCCTCGGTGGTCCTGGACGCGGACGGCCGTATCGCGCTGTGGAGCCCCGCGATGGAGCAGCTGCTCGGCTACTCCGCGCGGGAGGCGCTCCGGCAGCGCGCCGACACCCTGCTGGTCGCACCCGAGAACCGGCCCCGGGCCAGGGAACTCTTCAGCCAGGTAAGGGCGGGCGCCCGCTGGGCGGGGGTCTTCCCGCTGCGGTGCCGGGACGGCGGGGAACGGGCGGTGGAGTTCCGTACGATGCGGCTCCTCGACAGCGAGGGCAAGCCCCATCTGCTCGGGCTGGCCGCGGACGCGATGACCGTACGCGGCGTCGAACGGGATCTCGCCCTCTCCCACAGCCTCGTCAACCAGACCCCCGTCGGCATCGCCGTCTTCGACACCGACCTGCGGTGGATCGGCGTCAACCCCGCGCTGGAACGCATGAACGGCCTCCCCGAGTCCGCGCTGGTCGGCCGCCGGATCGGCGAGGTGCTGCCGGACCTGGACGTGGAGGCCATCGAGGCCCGGATGCGGCACGTCCTGGAGACCGGCAGATCCCTCCTCGACCAGCACACCGTCGGCCACACGGCCGCGGACACCCAGGCCCGCACCTACTCCGAGTCGTACCACCGCATCGAGGACACCGGCGGCCGGGTGCTCGGCCTCGCCATGGCCGTCCTCGACGTCACCGAACGCCAGCAGGCCGCCGCCGAGGTGGCCGAGGCACGCCGGCGGCTGGCCGTGATCGCGGATGCCGGGGCACGGATCGGCACCACGCTGGACCTGGACCAGACCGCCCGGGAACTGGCCGACGTGGCCGTACCGCATGTCGCGGACCTGGCCGCCGTGGACCTCCTGGAATCCGTCGTGGCCCTCGGCACCGTGACCCCCGTCATCGGTGATTCCCCGGCCGAGTTCCGGGCCCTGGCGCTGGCCGTGGCGCCCGGACACCCCTCCGACGTGATCCGGGCCGCCGACCCGGTCGGCGAACTCGCCACCCATCGCGCGTCGAGGATCATCACCCGGTGCGTCCGCAGAGCCCGGCCGATTCTCGTCGAGCGCGTGGACGAACGGTCGATGGGGCGGATCGCCCGCGACGAGTCCGCCGCCCGTGCCTTCCTCGCCGCCGGCGTCCACTCGTACCTGGCGCTGCCGCTGGTGGCCCGGGGCAGTGTGCTCGGCACCCTCAGCCTCTACCGCACCCTCAACGAGCGCCCCTTCGACGACCAGGACCGCGTGCTCGCCTCGGAGTTGGCCGCGCGCGCCGCCATCTGCATCGACAACGCACGCCTCTACGGCCGGGAACGTGCCACCGCCCTGACCCTCCAACGCAGCCTCCTCCCCACCACACCCGCCCGGCGCGAGGGACTCGACATCGTCGCCCGCTACCGCCCGGCCCTCAGCGACGTCGGCGGCGACTGGTACGACGTCCTCCCGCTGGGCCCGGGACGTACCGGGCTCGTCGTGGGAGACGTGATGGGCAAGGGAGTCCAAGCAGCCGCGATCATGGGGCAGTTGAGCAGCGCCGCCCGAGCGCTGGCCCGCCTCGACCTGGAGCCCGCGGAACTGCTGCGGCACCTCGACGACATCGCCGGCCCGCTCGGCGACGCCATCGCCACCTGCGTGTACGGCGTCTGCGACCTGAACCGCGGCACCTGCACCCTGTCCAGCGCCGGACATCTGCCGCCCATCCTGGCCACGGGCGACGGCACCGCACACCTCGTCGACGTGCCCGGAGGCGTACCGCTCGGCGTGGGCGGCGTGGACTTCGGCACCGTCGAGGTGGACCTCGCCCCCGGCTCCCTGCTCGCCCTCTACACGGACGGACTCGTCGAGAACCGGGCGGACCCCATCGACACCGGTCTCGCCACCCTCACCCGCTTCCTGCGGTCCCCGAGCGGCACTTCCCTGGAACAGACCGGCGACGCCCTCCTCAACGCCCTGCGCCCGCAGCCCGACGACGACGTCGCCCTGCTGCTGGTCCGCGTCCGGGCCCCCGCCTGAGCGCGGAACCGTTTCCGCGGATGCCGTGTCCTCCTTCGCGGGAGGTGGTTCCACGTCAAGGAACCACCTGTGAAGGGGGATTGCCATGGGGCAGGTACGCGAGGGGGCACGGTTAGGGGCCTGGGCCGTCGCCGGGGTCATCGGCCTGGCCGTGCTGTATGTGATCGGGGCGTTCGCCTTCGGCGGCGCGGGGTGGATCACCGCGCCGTTCCGGGGTGAGGCGGAGCAGCGTGAGAACACCGTCGGCTCCGGTGTGTTCCGGCAGTCCACGTACGAGGAGTTCTTCGAACTGTGCGAGGCCGTGCAGAACGCCGAAGGGACGATCGAGGTGCTGGAGGAGGAGCGGAAGACCGCTTCGGAGACGCGCACCACACAGATAGACCAGTCCATCACCGCGCTCCGGGCCACCCGTATCGAGTCGGTCAACGACTACAACTCCAAGGCCTCCCAGGAGCATCGCGCGCCCTTCCGCGACAAGGACCTGCCGTACTCGCTGGACGCCGACGCCGAGCACACGACGTGCACCAACTGATCACCCACGCACCCCGGGAAAGAGGACGGCACAGCATGAAGCAGCCCATACGCATGGCCCTGGCCACCGTCGTCGCGCTCGCCGTGGGCCTCGGCCTGACGTCCTGCACCGACTCCAGCCAGGACAAGGAGGCCCAGGCCAAGCAGGAGAACTACGACCACCTCGTGGCCCAGCAGCCGGCGGGCCGCATGGAGTACTCGCCGACCCGCGAGGCGATCAACCAGTGGGTCGAGACATGGGGCAAGCGCGGCAAACTCTCGTACGTCTACATCCAGAACGCCAAGGGCGAGTACGGGTACTTCATCATGAAGGGCCTGCCGGTGCCGCGCTGCAAGATGCTCACTCCGACCGAGCGGGTGGAGGACCATGTGGTGCTCCCGCAGCCCGGCATGGACGGCACGTACACGACGGGTTCGACCTGTGGCGCCTACTACGGCTTCGACGCCACGACGAACGCGTACATGGAGTTCACGGTCGGCACGAACCAGTCGTTCTTCCTGTTCGACAAGCCCATGACGATGCCGGAGTACGCCAGCGCCAAGCAGATGGGGCCGACGTCGGTGAAGGACGTCGAGAAGAAGCAGCCCTGAGCGGTTCCGCCCTCGTGCGCTCCGGCCGCCTCACAGCGGCGGCCGGAGCGTGAAGACCGTCTCCGAGTCGGGGACGCCGGCCGCGGGACCTGTTGGCGCGCCGGAAACGTCGAAGACGCGGGGCAGGGGCGTCGGCGTGGACCCTCCCGTCCGCGCCGCCCGTCCGACCCCGACCGAGGCCCTCGCGACGACCTGGCGCGGAGGTGTCACCCGTGCGACGGAGGCGTGGTGGGGGTCGGTGCGGTGCGGGTCAGTTCGGGGCGATGGCGTTGAGGATCGCCGAGGCGACATGGTCGGCGGCGTTGCGATGGCCCCTGGCGTTGGGGTGGACGAGGGCCGGCCGGTCGTCCTGGTCGAAGACGCCCTCGACCCAGTTGCCGGCGTCACAGACGCTGTGGTTCCGGGTGGAGTCGTAGAGGTTGACGAAGGTGGCGGTGTCCTGTGCGCCCGCCGACTTCTCGATGGTGTCGTTGAGGGGCTCCAGGACATCCGCGCGCAGCCAGTCCAGGTCGCCCCGGGTGAGGGAGAGGAAGTGCTTCACGTCGTTGTACCGGCACTTGGAGGTGTCCTCGGGGACGACCGTGGGGTAGCCGACGGCCAGGATCTTGGCGTGCGGGGCCCGTTCGTGGAGTTTGCCGAGCATCTCGTCGTAGTCCTTGCCCACCTTGGTCAGCCTGGCGGGGATGTCGGCGGCCAGGGCGTCCTTGCACGGAGTGCCCACGCCGCCGGTGCCCTGGCCCAGTTCCAGGCACTTGAAGAGGATCTCGGCGAACCCGAGGGTGTTGCCGCCCACGCCGACGGTGATCACGTCGGTGCCGGGCTTGACCATCTCGGACTGCGGCGGGACCGGCGGGAAGGGGTAGTCCGGGTCCTCGGGGAAGCCCGGCACGTTACGGCCGATCGGCTCCTGGGCCCTGAAGGTGACGTCCTGGATCGTGGCGGCGCCGCAGCTGACGTTGGTCAGCTCGATCAGCGAGCCGAAGTCCCGGTCGATGACCTGGGGGTACGACTGGTCGGTGCGCTCACAGCCGTCGCGGGGGTATTCGAAGACGTCTCCGGCGGCCGGGATGACCCCGGCGGTGTAGGAGTCGCCCAGCGCGACCCAGTCGTACTCGGCCGCCGCGGCCGGTTGCGCCCCGGCGAGCTGGGCCGGCACGAGGGCACTCGCGGTGAGAGCGGCGGCCGAACCGAGCAGGGACAGCCGGGCACGGAAACTTGCCATGAATCCTCCAGGGATGCGGTGTTGGGAACGCTTTGACCCTAGAAGGTTCGTCACTGGGTGCACTAGATCCAATGCGGACAGTTACGTTGCGTGGGGTCGGGGGGTCCGTGCCGCTCGTGGTGGACGCGTTCCGGAAGCACTTGTTCCCTCTCCGGACCGTCCGCTTCCGGGACTTGACCGGCCCTGAGCGATATGTGTGGCCCGCGCAACGAATCGGACCCGCCGGCGTCGGCCTCGGCCCACCCGGCGACCCGCACCGCCTGGCTCATTCGTGATCATCGAACCCCGGACGGTGCGGGCCGCTGTTCAGCGGACGCCGCCCGTCAGGGTGTCCGAGGCCCAGAGCGTGAGGCGGTTCGCGAGCGGGCCGCTGCCGTCGAGGACATGACGGGAGAACGCGTCCCGCTCATGGGCGAGGATCGCGGCCTCCCAGACACAGGGCGCGAGGCCGGTACGGCCCGGACGCAACTGGTCGGGCCGTCCGGCCGGTCCGGTGAAGACGGCCAGGTCGGACATGTGCCCCTCGATCCAGCTGTGGACCAGGACGTAGTCGCCGTCGCCACCGGCGTGCAGGATCAGGACGGCGAGCCCCAGCGACCCCCGGACGCGGCCGAGTTCCAGATGCGCCGCGACGATCCCCAGGGCGGCGGTGATGTCCTGCTCCGTCACACCGCGCCCCGGCGCCTCAAGGGCGTAGGCCTTCACCACATGGCCGCCGGCTTCCCGCGTACCCGCGGCCCGTACGACACGCTCGTGGTGCCCCTGGGTCAGGGCGAGCAGGGCGTCCGCGTCCACTGCCGAGGGCAGTTCCTTGTGATCACTCATTCGGCCACCCTTTCATCGCGGCTTGCGAGGTCGATCAGCCGGTGGACGACCGTGGTCGGGAGCGCCGGGTTGCCGGCCGCGTCCTCCGCGGTGTCCGGGTCGCGCAGCAGGCGGACGAGGGCCGCGACGGGGAGGCGAGGGTTTCCGATGGCCGCTCGGCGGACCCGGGGGGTGGAGTCGAGGAGCCGCGGGACCGTGGCGGACGAGAGCCGGGGGTCGGCGGCGGCACGTGCCCTGACCCGTTCGTCGGGGTCGTCGGCGAGACGCTCGGCGAGTGCGCCGGTGGAGTCCGGGGCGTCGAGGGCCAGTCGGCGCCGCAGCGGGTCCGGATCGTCGGCGAAGCTCAGGAGGACGTGGTGGGGTAAGTGCGGATGGGTGAGCGAGTCGACGGGAATCTCCGGCCGCAGTGCGACCTCCAGCAGCAGGTCGGCGGGGGCGCCCTCGCAGAACTGGGCCAGGTTGGACCGTACTTGGGCGTCGAGGTCGTGGGAGAGGCGGTCCACGACGTCGGGGGGCAGGCGGCGGGCGCGCGCGACGCCGCGCCGGACGGCCACGCTCGCGGAGGCGGCCAGACGACGCATCGCCTCGGGGTCGTCATGGAGTTCCTCGACCCAGGCCACACGCCAGTAGGGGGTGCCCGGAGGAAGCCCGGCGCTGATCTCGGCGCGCAGGGCCTCGCCGACCTCGGGGCGGACGGCCACCGCCACCCGCACCTGGAAGGCCTCGTCCTGAGCCGGCACGGTGAGCAGATCGGCGTCCAGACGCTCGTTCTCGACGAGGGCCATCCGCAGTCCGTACTCCGGGTGGTGGACCAGGTGTTCGGCGAGGTCCCGATCCAGCACCTGGGAACAGGCCGCGCGCCACTGCTCCGTGGAGCCCAGGGCGTCGAAGTCCGCCCGCGCCATCGGCCGGTCCGACTCCGCCTGCCGACGGGCGGCTTCCCTGACCTGTGGCGAGGCGTCGTCGACCAGCGCGGACCGCCGGCCCGCAGCCAGACGCGGCCAGGCGTATCCGCAGGCCTCCGCGCGCACCTCCGGATCGGGATCGGCGGCCAGAGCCGTGGCCAGCCGCTCCGGAAGGCCCCGGAACCACAGGGCCCGCAGCCGGACCCGCGGATCCGGATCGCGGGCCCAGCCCTCGAACTCGGCCTCGGTCACCCTCGGGCAGTGCCAGGCGGCCAGCGCACGGAAGCGACGGCGGAGACCGTCACCGGGCTCACCGGCGATCAGACGCACCCACTGGTCAACGCTCATGTCCCTCTGGAACTCGGCCAGTTGCAAGCGGACCCTGCGCTCGGGATGCGCGAGGGCGACATCGACGACCTCGGCCGGCAGCGACCTCAGCGCCACCAGGCCGTTCACCAAGCCCAGCAGCCGTACGAGCGCGTCCGCCGGCGCGCCACGGCTCAGCCCGTGCGGCCAGGCCCGCCGCATCGGCGGCTGCGCGGCCAACGCCTCGATGCCCACGAACAGCCCGGCCCATTCGCTCCCGGCAACTTCCGTACCCCCCGTTGACATGCGGACACGGTAGCCGTCGCCTGCCGGGAGGACGGATTGTCAGTGCCTCGGATTGTCACTGCCTCGGATTGTCAGTGCCGAGTGCTTCGATGGTGTGCAAGGCATGCGAGGTGAGGTGCGAGGAGGACGCGTACGACGTTGCTGCGGCCCCTGGATCTGGCCACCGTGTTCCCAAATCCTGCGAACACCCGCCCGTCGTCGCCCGGGTGAGGTCCCCTCGGTGTGGTGAAGTGGGGATCATGACGACGAGTGACGCGATCGTGGTGCCGGAGCTGTACGTCGGCTACCCCGGGGTGGCCTTCGGTGGCTATGTCGCCGGTGTGCTGGCGGAGAGATCCGGAGCGGCGACGGTACGGGTGGACTTCCGCGGTCCTGTGCCGGTCGGCGCGCCCGTGCGGATCGCCGAAACGGCGGCCGGGAGCGCGGAGTTGGGCGAAGCCGAGCGGCCTCTCGCCGTCGCCCGCCCCGCCGAGCTGCCGCTCGACGTGCCGCCCGCGCCCTCCTGGGAGGCGTCCGCTGCCGCGTCGGAGCGCTACCGGGCGGCGCCGCCACCGGGGGTCGTCGACTGCTTCGGCTGCGGCCTGCGTACCGCTGATCGCGGTCTGCGGGTGCACTGCGCGCCGGTGACCGGCCGCGACCTCGTGGCCTCCGCCTGGACCCCGTCCCCGGCCTTCGCCGATCCGGACGGGCTCCTGCCGCCGCGACTGGTCTGGGGCGCCCTCGACTGCCCCGGGAACTGGGCGGGCCGCTTCCTCGGCACCCAGCGCGCGGGCGCGGTCACCGCCGCCCTCACGGGCACGATCCTGCGGCCCGTCACCACGGGCGAGCGGCACGTCGTGTACGCGTGGCTGCTGGCGGAGTCCGGCCGCAAACACACGATGGGCGTGGCCCTGGCCACGGCCGAGGGTGAACTGTGCGCCGCCTCCGAGTCGTTGTGGATCGACCCCCGGCCCGCCGCGTCCTGAAGCCGTGACCGAAGTCGTGGCCGAAGCCCGAAATGTCCCGGTGGTCCAGCCGTTGGCCTCGAACGCTGGGTGGCCTCGTGCGGTGGATAGCCTCGTGCGGGTGACGAACGAGGACGTGCTGCAGGATCAGCCTCATCGGCAGGTCGTACGGATCGGCGACACCGTCCGCCGCCCCGTCCGGCCCTGGACCGGAACGGTGCACGCGCTGCTGCGTCACCTCGAAGCGGTGGGCTTCCCCTACTCACCTCGGGCCCTGGGCATCGACGAGAAGGGCCGCGAGGTCCTCAGCTGCATCGAGGGCGATGCGGGGCCGACGGGCTGGACCGAGGTCGTGGGCGACCACGGCTTGACCGCCTTCGCCCGGCTGCTGCGCGAGTACCACGACGCGACCGCCGACTTCGTCCCACCCGACGACGCCGTCCGGGCGGGCGACACGCAGGAACCCGGCCACGACGACACGGTCGGCCACGGCGACTTCGGCCCTCCGAACGTGATCTGTCACGGCGACTTCGGCCCGTGGAACATGGTCTGGCAGGCCTAACGGCCCGTGGGCCTCATCGACTTCGACTTCGCCCGCCCGGCGGCGCGGCTGCACGACATCGCCTACGCGCTGCAGTACGTCGCCCCGTTCAGGGACGACACCGAGTGCGCGCGCTGGCTGCGCCACCCACGACCGCCCGCCCGACGCCGGCGCCTGGAACGGTTCTGCACGGCCTACGGCCTGTCCTCCACCGACGGCGTTGTCGATGCCGTCATCCGCGAGCAGCGGGCGAACATCGAACGGGTACGCCACCTCGCCGCCGCCGGACACGAACCCCGGGCGACCTGGGCGGCCGAAGGCTATCTGCGGGAACTCGAACACAAGCTGGAGTGGAGCCGGGAACACCTCCATCTCTTCGAGCAGCGCGCCTCGACGCACAGGCCCCGATTTACTCCGTGTGGGTTTCGCGCCGAGTGCAACTTCCGGGAGAAATCTTGATTCTGGCTTAAACGCGGGGTGTGTCACTCCGGACGGCGGGCACTCGCGTCCACGGCGGTCGAATAGATCGTTTTTTACGACGAGGAGTTGTCTCGCGTGACTGAGAATGTGTGGAGCTACAAGTCGACCGCGGGTCGCCTGGCGGACGCCGACCTCACTGGATACAAGGTCGAGGCCACGGACGGCAGCATCGGTAAGGTCGACAAGCACTCCGACGAGGTCGGTGACGCCTACCTGGTGGTCGACACCGGTGTGTGGATCTTCGGCAAGGAGGTCCTGCTGCCGGCGAGCACGGTCGAGAGCATCGACCCGAACGAGAAGAAGGTGTTCATCGGCCTCGCCAAGCAACAGATCAAGGACGCCCCGGAGTTCGACCGGGAGAAGCACCTCGCCGATCAGCGCTACCGCGACGAGCTGGGGACCCACTACGGCTTCGGGGGCGCCCCGTTCGGTAGCCCGCCCGCCTGACCGAAAGCCTCTAGAGCCTCCTCTGAGCACCATGACCTCGGGACTCGTCACCGAGTCCCGGGGTTCTTGCGTGACGAACAGGGCTGGGCCGCTATGGGGCCAGAGGGTCCCCTGGGAACGAGGGGACAAACCTCCGCGTGTTCTTCGTGTCTGTGTCCGGTCTACGGGTACTCGGTGGCCGTGGCCGTGGCCGCAGAGCCGAGGGCTACGCCGTCGACCGGCTTACCTACGTCTGTGGCGAGGCACGAGGTCAACCCCCTACTCATCGCAGTGCAGAGCACATCCACAGCGTCCTCGAATCAGTGCCCTTCGCCGCCCGGCGCGCCGAGAGCCGGCCCGGGGCGAAACCAACGGCAATCGACACAAGGAGATCGACGACCATGCGTATCGCGTTCCTGATGGCGCCCGAAGGCGTCGAGCAGATCGAACTGACTGAGCCGTGGCAGGCGGTCACCGACCAGGACCACGAGGCGGTCCTCATATCGACGGAGCCTGGACAGATCCAGGCGTTCGACCATCTGGACAAGGCGGACGAGTTTCCGGTGGAGACGGTGGTGCGCGGGGCGTCGGCCGAGGCGTTCGACGGTCTCGTCCTGCCCGGCGGGGTCGCCAATCCCGACCTGCTGCGCGCCGACGAGGACGCCGTGTCGTTCGTACGTGACTTCTTCGACCTGGGCCGGCCCGTCGCCGCGATCTGTCACGCTCCGTGGACCCTGGTGGAGGCAGGTGTGGTCTCGGGCCGTACGCTGACCTCGTGGCCGAGTCTGCGTACGGACATCCGCAACGCGGGCGGGACCTGGGTCGACGAACAGGTGCGCGTCTGTGCCCACGGGCCCAACACGCTGATCACCAGTCGCAGGCCGGACGACCTGAAGGCCTTCTGTGAAGCTTTCCTCACGGAGTTCGCCAAGGCCCGGAACGAGGTCTGATCGGGGCCGTCGCTGGGGGAGCCGACGGTGGCCGAGGCGCGTGGACCGGGGACGGCGCCCGACATGGGCGTCCTGGGGAGGGCGCTTCGCGTCAGTTCGCCGGATGGCCCGAAGCGATGTCATGGGTGTCGCCGAGTGTCAGCAGAGCCGTGCGGCTGCCCGCGACGTTCCGCGCCGCCTCCGGGGCGAGCCGGAATCCGACGTGGTCGCCGCCGTCGACCCGCTCCTCCACGCGACCGACGAACCACGCGGGGGCCTCGTCGAGGATCAGTGATCCGCCCGGCCCCTGGTGCCACCGGCTCTCGGCGAACTTGTCCGTACAATCACCGGTCTCACCGCCGAAGAGCCGGGCCAGCCGGTCCTGATCGCGGCGGAGGAGATGGACCGCGAGCCGTTCGGCGCGCCCCGCGATCCGGTACGTCCGGTTCTCCTTGGACAGCCAGACCATGAACCGGGCGGGACGGATCGAGCACTGCGAGGCGAATCCGACCAGGCAGCCGGCTCTCTCCCCGTCGGCAACGGCGGTCACGACGTACATCGGGTAGTCGAGCAGGTCGGTGAAGGGATCGAGGTCGGTCACGGCGTTCGGCTCCCACCTGGAGGCATCGGATAACGGCCAAGCCTTCAAGGCTCCCGTGCCCCGGCCGGCCCACGACGCGCCTGAAGAGGTCGAAAAACCCGGAGAGGCCGAAGAACCCGTCGATGGAGTCGACACCGAAGACCACCTTGCCGAGCCAGCCGCCGAACGGACCACTCTCATCGCAGGGCGATCAGCGCGACCGCCACCGCTCCGCACACCAGGCCGAGGACCTGACGACGGTTCAGGCACTCGCCCAGGAACAGCAGGGCGAGGACGACGGGGACGGCGGGGTAGAGGGACGACAGCACCGTGGCCACGGTCATGAGCTGGTGAGTGGTCGCTTCCAGGTACAGCATGATCGCGGCCGTCCCGACCATGCCCGCCGCCACCGCCGTCGCCCACGCCCCGCTCGGCATGGTCCAGCCGGCGCGGTACGACGCCAGTACGCCGGCGATGGCGACGACCGACACCACGCGGCTCAGCACGACCGGCCACAGACCGCTGTCACCGGTCACCTGGGCCATGGCCGGGAACCGCAGACCGATTCCCACGCTGGCCACCAAGGCGCTCGGCACACCGGCGGACAGCGCTCCGCGACCCTCCTCGGCCGTGCCGGATGTGGTCTGCGAGACCAGCCAGAGCGCCGGCAGCACGGCGGCGATCCCGCCCCACACAGGGGCGGAAAGTTGCTCCCCGAGCAGAGTCACCCCGACCAGCACCGGCAGAGCCACGGCACCGACATCGCTCACGGGGACGACGACACTCATCGCTCCCTGCGACATCGCCCGGTACAGGAACGCGACTCCCACCCCGGTTCCGACCCCGGACAGCGCTCCCCAGCCGTAGTCCGCGAGCGACGCGGAGCCGCCGCGCAGACCCGGTGCCAGGACAAGTGCGAGTACGGTCCCGCCCAGTTGGGGGTGGAGAGCGACGGTCATTCCGTCGACCCGCCGGGACAGCAGACCGTTGACGAAGTGAGTGACGCCGAAGCACAGGGCCGACGCCAGGGCCAGGAACTCACCCAAGGCACGCACCGCCCGCGCCCTGCCGAATCGGCTGGCAGTTCGGTGGGCAGGTCGGTGGGCAAGCCGACCGGGTTGCTTGAGCCGAGAACATGGGAGGCCGCGTACCCGCGTACCTCGTGACGATGCGGCGCCCTGGACACCGCACACTGCGCACGGCGGATCCCTGACGCCGGAGGGTGCCGGAGCAGATCAGCCTCGGCCGTCAAGGTTCTCCCCTTGATGACGGCAACCGCCGTGACAGCCGGTCGACGCCTTCCCGCGGCCGGATCGGTGCGGGGGTGTCTCCGAGGCGGTGTCGGGCAGCGCGGCCAGCGCGTCGCCGAGGGTGTCGAGGAGCCGGACGCCGACGACGCTCTCGTGCTCCAGCACCGCTCTCATCGCGGGGTTCGCGCCGACCACCAGCACGGGGGAGTGCGCGAGGTGCTCGGTGGCTGTCCGGAGGGTCCGGCGGACCGCGGCGCCGAACGGCTGGACGTCGGTCATGTCCAGCACCAGCCGCTGCCCGTCCCGGGCGGCCTCATCGAGGTACCGGCCGAGCTCCCGCGCCAGATCGGGGCACGTGTCGGGGTCGAGAACGCCGGACAGGCACACCACGGTCGCTACACCGGTGGCCGTTCGTACCGTCAGGAGTGGCCTCGTGATCATCTGTCTCGCTCCAGCGACCGGGCGTCGTTTCCGACGAACCTGCTCCGGCCGCACGGCGGCGACCGGGCGGTCGCTGCCTGACCGCGCTCATCCACCTTCCCCCCCCATTGTTGAGCCTATGCAACAACGCACTGTGTGCAGTCGAACACGTTCCATCACATCCCGCGATGCGTGCCCGTGTCTGTGCCGGCCTCCGTCTCCGTGGACGGGCCGGCGAAGTCGATCTCCTTCGCCGGGACGATCCGGGCGCCCATGTTGCGTTCCATCATCTCCAGGGCGGCGGACTCCAGATGGGGGTGGATGGACGCGACGGTGTCCCTGGGCACGGTGACCCGCAGATGGCGGATGTGGGCGTCCAGGGCGGAGTAGAGGACACACTGCTCCGTGACCTGTCCGCTCAGCACCACGTGTCCGACTCCCCACCGCCACAGCAGGTAGGCCAGAGGGGTCTCGTAGAAGGCGGAATGGCGGGCCTTGACCACGAAGAGCGACTCGTCGTCGGGCCGTATCGGCTCGATCAGGTCGGCGTGCGGTCGGGTCAGCACGTCGGGCCGTATCGGCTCGATCAGGTCGGCGTGCGGTCGGGTCAGCGCGAGGTCCACGAGTTCGCCGTGATGGGAGCGCCACGAGCCGAAGTTGTCGTTCGCGTAGATCACCGGTACGTCGGCCCGGCGGGCCCGGCCGATCAGTTCCGCGAGCACGGGAACGACCTCCCGGACGGACGGCACGAGCAGCTCGGCGTCCTCGTGGTCGTAGGTGTTGATCATGTCGATCACGACGAGAGCGAGCCCCGCCGGGTCGGCGGACGGGTCTGTGCCCTCGCCGCGTCCCTCCGGCCCCCTCGGCCGGCCGCGCACAGGCTCGTCACCCCGAGTGCCGCCGGGGCGGGGGGTCCTGGGGGTCGACGCCGGTCTCGGCGGAGGCGTCCCTGGTGCCGCTGGGGCGCCGGGAGCGGCCCTTGGGCCCGGTGTCCCGCCGGCCTTCCTCCTCCGTGTGCGCGTACTCCTCGCCGCGGGCGCCGGTGCTCTTCACCGTGTCACCCGGTACGGCCTTCGACTCCTCCTTCGACCTCGTCCGTCCCGGTCCCTTCCCGCCGCCGTGCTCGGCGGTGTGGAAGGACCTGTGGGCGCTCGGGTTGTCCTGCTGTCGGGTCTCGTCCACGTCGGGAGACCAGCCGTGCTGCTCGGTGCCCTGGTGACGGCTGGGGCCCCGGCCGTGCGACGGTTCGGACGAGTGCGGCTTCTTCGTCATGGGGCGACCTGCTTTCGGTGCGGGCGACGCGTGTGTGCGTCGCCGTGGGGGTGCCTCGTTACTGGTCGGGGATATCGCGTTCCTCCAATGGGTGTAGGGCGGGGCCCTGGAGGATCCGTCCGTCCGGGGCGAAGCGGGAGCCGTGGCACGGGCATTCCCAGGCCTGCTCCGCGTCGTTGAACGCCACGAGACAGCCGAGGTGGGTGCAGCGTGCCGACACCGATTGGAGCGTTCCGTGCTCGTCCCGGTGGAGGGCGTAGTGCCGTCCGCCCCGGCGCACCACCGCGCCGTGGCCCGGCGGGATGTCGTCCGGCGCGGGTGACGTGACGGCCGGCAGCCGGTCGCCGACGAAGTGCCGGGCCACGGCGGCCTGGTGCTTCAGGAACGACGTTCCTTCGCGGACCACGGAAGCCAGTCGGCGCGGGTCGTAGAGACGGTGCCAGGCGGGCGGACGGCCGTTGATCAGATCGCTGAGCAGACGGCCCGCCATGATGCCGCCGCTCAGGCCCCAGCCGCCGAAGCCGGTG
Organism: Streptomyces phaeolivaceus; assembly: GCF_009184865.1. NCBI lineage: Bacteria > Bacillati > Actinomycetota > Actinomycetes > Kitasatosporales > Streptomycetaceae > Streptomyces > Streptomyces phaeolivaceus. Next base: position 9,851,846 of record NZ_CP045096.1, read on the forward strand.
GCCACATAGGCGTGCCTGCTGCCGGGACGCAGTGGGCCGACCAGAGGTACGGAGTCGGTGGCGTCGTTGTCCTGGGCGGCCCAGCGGTGGGTGAAGGCGAGCCCGCCGAAGCGGTCGTCGGCCCAGCCGGACAGCCGGGCGAACCTCTCCTCGACATCGGCGGTACCGGGGACGAAGTGCTCCCCGGTGACGATCAGCAGCCGTTCACCGTCGCGGTACGGGGCGCTGCGCACAGAGCGTGTCGACAGCTCCGGCGTGATGTACATGTCGCGCGGGGCACGCTCCTCCGCGACGGGCGCGGCCACCACGAGTTCCCGGAGTGAGCTGAGCCGTGTGAACAGCAGGGCCCGGTCGAAGACCGGGTAGTGCGTGGCGATCACGACATCGTCGGCGCGGATCGCGACACCGGAATCCGTCCGCAGGGTGCACGGCTCGCCCTCGGTGAGGCCGACGACGCGCGTTCCCTCGTACACCGTGCCGCCTCGGCGGCACAGGTCGTCGGCGAGCGCCAGCAGGTACTTACGGGGGTGGAACTGTGCCTGCCCGCTCACCCGGACCGCCCCGGCGACCGGGAACGGCAGCTCCGTCCCGGTCACGAACTCGGCCGGCAGCCCCGCCTTCCGCGCGGCGGCTGCCTCCGCCCGCAGGGCGTCCACGTGCCGTGGGTCCTCCGCGTAGGTGCAGGCCGCCGCCTCCTCCCAGTCGCAGTCGATACCGAGTTCCTCGACGATCTCGCGGGCGTGCCGGATCGCTGCGCTCTGCGAGGCGGCGTACAGCCGTGCGCCCTCGGGGCCGCGGGTGCGGCGCAGGTGGTCGTAGACCAGGGTATGCAGGGCGGTCAGTTTGGCGGTGGTGTGGCCGGTGACCCCGGCGGCTACCCGGTCGGCCTCCAGTACCGCCACCTCACGCCCCTGCCGAACCAGCTCCCAGGCGGTACTGAGCCCGGCGACACCCCCGCCGATCACGGCGACTTCCACGCTGAGGTCCCCCGGCGGCGGGGGAGCGGGGGCGCCGGGCGGTGCGGTCTGCAGCCAGTAGGAGCCCTGGAGCCCGATCTCGGTGTTCATGGGGGTCGAGTGCCCAAACCGATGCGCGATACGCCCCGGTATGTAGGTTTTCGTTCTAACCTTCCCGATCTTCATTCCGCAACGGTGTCCATGGGCCTGTTCGCCCCGTTTCTTTGCACTGGCGTCCGCTGTCCACCATGTACCTGGGTGTCTGACCGGGAACGCCGGTGCGATCAGGGCGGGCATCGTCGTGCCGCACGCCGAGGAACTGTGGCGCTGCCTGCGCAATGAGCCATGTGCAGGTCGGATCCGCTGCAGGTTGATCGGAAGCCGATAGTGTGGAGCGAGCCGGAGTCGGGTCGTTCAAGGGGGTTGAGTGGAAGCGGAGTTGATGCGGCTGGCCGCGTCCGTTGCGACGGCCGTGGCGGGGACGATCGGTACCGACGCGTATACCGCGCTCAGGGCCCGGGTGGGTGCGCTCTTCAGGCGGGGCAGGCAGGAGCAGGAAGACTCCTTCCTCGGTGAACTGGAAGAGCGCCGCAACGATCTGACCCTGGCTCGGGACAGGGGTGACGAGGCCCGTGTGGCGGAACTGGTGCCGCAGGTCGAGGAGCTGCTGCGCGGCGAACTGCGCAGGCTTCTGGAGGAACAGCCTTCCCTGGCAGGAGAGTTGAGGGACCTGCACAGCGAGGTGAGGAACATTGTCACCAACGGCACGGTGGTGGTGGGAGACGGTGCGCATGTATCGAATGTGCACCACCACCACTACTACAGCGGCAGTCCGGCAATTCCTCGACAGGCCCTTCCGAGCGACTCGGTGCCGTCGCCCCGCATCGCTCTGTGGCCGATGGAGCACTACGAGAACAATGACAGCCTGCTACGGCGAATGGACGCCGTATGGGCTCAAGGTCAGGCCGCCGGGGTTGCCGCGACCATGTATGTGCAGGGTGTGCCGGGTAGCGGAACATCGGCTGTGGCCCGTAGGTGGCTGCACCATCACCAGGACGAACTGACGGGACCTCAACTCGAAGCGTCGCTGGGCAGAGATCCCTGGGGCAACCTGCCGGAGCCCTCGGCGATCCTGGAACGCTGGTTCCGCGAGCTGGGAGTTCCGGCGGCGGACGTGCCCTCCGACCCCGGGGAACGGTCGGCCTACTTCCGCAGGCTCGCTTCGCGTGGTCCGATCGTCGTGCTGCTTGAGGATGTCGCGGTCGCCTCCCAGGTCGAACCGCTGCTGCCGGGCACGCCGGGCAGCGTGGCCCTCATCACCAGCCACTCCCGTCTGCCCCGACTGGTCCGCACCGTCGGCGCCGAACCGTTCGAGATGAAGCCGCTGGGCCGGATGCACAGCCGGAAGCTGCTCGTCAATGTCGGCAGGATCCGAGGCGACGCGACGGCGTACGAGAAGGAACTGGACCTGATCGCCGACGGGTGCGGGGACCTTCCCCTCCCGCTGTGCATCGCGGGGGCGCAACTGGCACTCGGCCACGCGGGCAGGGTGCGCGAGCTGGCGACAGAACTGTCCGACCGCACGACCAGGCTGGAAACGCTCAACATGGACGACGAGATCTCCGCCGCTCTGGATCCCGGCTATCGCGGTCTCGCCCCGGACGCCGCGCGTCTCTACCGTTGCATCGGCCTCCACCCCACCGAAACGTTCGAGACGGACGTCGTACGGGCCATGCTCCCGGACCTGGACACCACCGCCCGGAACAAGGCCCTTCGACAACTCACCGCCGCGAACCTGACAGAGCCGGACGGGGACGGCTACCGGGTACGTCACCACCTCATCCACGACCATGCGCTCACGTGTGCTGTCGCCGACGAACCGGCCGAGGTCCGTGAAGCGGTGCTGGACCGGATCATCGCGCATTACCTGGAGTTCGCCGAACGCGCGGAGGCGGCCCTGTCCTCCCGCCATCGGTACGACCCGTCGGGTACGTACGCGGCGTACGCACCCACGGGAAGTGTCGACGTACCAGAGGTGATCGCGAGCCTGGAGCGCCGCCTGGAGAGCCTGGAGAACGCGGTACGCCTGGCGCACGAAAAGGGCCGGCATGAGCAGACCTGGCGGCTGGCCCAGGGGCTGCACACGTTCCACCTCAGATGCGGTCTGCACAGTCCCTGGATCACGACGCACGAGCTGGCTCTCCTGTCGGCCCACGAGTGCCGCGACCCGATGGCCATCGCCCGTATGCACTTCGAGCTCGGTTTCGCTCATCTTGAGCGGTGGAGCACGCGCCAGGGTGACCCGCGCACCGCTCGCGAGCACTTCGAGAGCGCGCTGGACCTCGTACGCCCGGCCGACGGCAACGCCACCGAAGGCCGGCAGCGGACGGAGTCCAGCGCGCTGGAGGGCCTCGGCCTGCTGGAACGCAAACTGGGCAATCCTGCCGCCGCTCTGGAGTACTACGACTTGGGGCTGGCCGCACTGAACGGAATCGACCACAAGCGTGGCCGTGCCCTGTTCGCCCTCCATCGGGGAGTGGCCTGCACCGATCTGCGACGTCATGACGAGGCCGCACAGGAACTGCGTTCCGCCCGCGCGCAGTTCGAGGACATGCCGGTGCCGGACCCCTACAACGCGGCACGTGCCCTGACCCGTTACGCCGAGGATCGAAACGCCGCCGGACAGCTGGACGTCGCTGTGACGGCGCTCGGCGACGCGATCGAGATCATGACCGTGAACGGTCCGGCCTACCAGCGGGCCGGGATCCTTCTGTTCAGGGGAGATCTGCTCAGTCGGCAAGGTGCCCACGCACAGGCGGTGCTGGACTGGGTCACCGCAGGCGATCTGTACCGTGAGGTGAACAGTCTGCGGGCGCAGGAGGCGGACCAGCGGCTCGCGGACGCCTCGGGGGTGGGTTACGGGGACGGCTCACAGGGCGTCGACGACGAGTAGGCCGGGTTCGGCTCCGGCGCCGATCGTCACCTGAACGCACAAGGCACCGGGGCTGCCCGCAGTGGACATCACATGGTCGTGGATCACCGAGGCCGCGATGGCGGCCGATGTCCACGAGGGGCGCTTGCCACGCCAGCGGGCACGCAGACGCACGCCGTCCTTGATGAGCAGCGCCGTGCAGCCGTCCTCTGGCTCTTCGACGGTGAGCAGGGCGCAGCCGGGGTAGCGCGCGGCCACGTCCTCCCGGTTCACAGCCTCGGCCAAGTGGCGCGGCCGGCCGAGCGGCAGAAGCAGTACGTCCGCGGAACGGGGCCACAGGGCGTCGGGATCATCGATATCGGCCACCAAATGCGTTCCCGCCAGATGCCGTTCCATGGTCCGGCGCTGAAGGGGCGCGGGATAGCGCCGTACTGTGACACTGCCCCCGCCTGCGGCGACGGATACGTACGCCGGCCGCTGGACGGGGGAGGAGTGCCCTACCGGCACGGTGGTGGGAACCGGCACCAATCGCGATCTGGCGGGTGTCGCAGGCTCTGGAAGCTGGAGCAGGTCGTAGAAGAGGCGCCGCAGCAGCACGGCGGATTCTCCCGGCCGGGACGTCACGGTCGCACGCAACTGGTCCAGTTCGGCACTGTCTCGCTGCGCCTTGGCCGCCTCCTCGATCTGCGACAGGAAGGGCCGGTGAGCAGACAACCGGGGGAGGGTCTTACCAAGACGAGCCATGGGCGACTCGGGGGCTATTTTCGATTCCGCGAAAGTGCCCAGGACTGTGGGGATTCCCAGTGCGATTCCGTACATCGTCAAGGAGCCGTGGTCGCCAAGGATTCCATCCGCTGCCAGAAGCGCCGCTTTCCAGGTCTCCGTATCCGGGACCGGGAGAAGGAGCCCATGCTCGGTAAGCGGCGCCAGCCATGTCTGCAATTGCCATGCGCCGTGGCCGTACCAGGCATTGCAATGCACTGCCGCCAGAACGCGATATTCGTCGGCCGGCAGCTCCGCCAGGCTTCGACGAAGCACATCCATATCACTCTCATCCGATGCCAGGATCGACCCGCGTCCCCAGGTCGACGAGACAACGATGATCTTTTGGTCCGGACGAACACCCAGGGCTCGCCGATACTTCTCTCTGAACGGAGCACTTGCCTTCAGCTGATCGAAGCAGGGGTCTCCTGCCACCACGCTCACGGGAACAGCAGCCGGGCAGCTCACCGCGAGCCGCTCACGTTGCTCATCATGAGAGAGGACGATGGCCGACGGAACAACTCGCCCCTTATGCGTCAACCATTCCGACGACAAGCCAAAAGCTTCCCGCTTCCCGCTTCCCGCTTCCCGCTTCCCGCTTCCCGCACCAATATTTTACTGTATCCTGCGCCGTGGGGTGCGCCTATCAATGGGGTTTGCAAATTATGGAGATCTCCGCCTCGACTTGTGGCAATTGCCAAGTCAAATTTGTGTGAGATTGCCTCCTCCCATGGTATGTGAAGCATTCCCCGGGAGGTGAAGAATTCAAAGGTTCCCTCGTCCAGGGTCGACGACTCGGTACAGGTGAAGACAGTCTGGAGACGTCGGTCGCCCTCGAACACGGTCAACAGGTCGAGCAGCCGTGTCGCAGAGGTGATGTTGTGGACCACGCCGAGAACGGTCCGCTCCGCCGCCACACTCACCCAGCGCTCACTGTTCTCCGCCAGCGGCAATGGCAACTTCCCCACATCGCGCACGTGTCGTTCCCCGCTTTCCCCTGCATGACCTCGCTAGACGATAACGTGCCGCCGGACCTGCGGGACATGGAGCGAATCGAGCGTGGGCCTGACACGACATCAGTTCGGTTCTCCTTCCGGACCGCAGTGTCGGCGGGAGTGGCCGATCAAGCGGAGAGCTTTCGGCGGGGGAGAACAGCGATGAACTGACAACCTCGATGTCGTGGTGGATCGCCCCGTCCACAATGTGATCACCGGCGTCGTGCAGCGCGGCACGGTGGTCCGGGCCGGGGCATCACCTGGAGAGTGCTTCTTTCCTCGCAGCTGACAGGACCCTCGACAAGTCCCATCGTTGCGGGTCAGCGGCACTCTCCGCTTATTTGATCAAGACCCGGACAGGCCCACTCGCGAAAGCGCGAGGCTAGGGCGTGTGTGGAGTTGTGATCTCGTGGGCCCCGGCTCGGGAGGGTCGGGGTCCTTGGAGTAAAACGGTGGGGCGTCTCGACCTCAACTTTCGGATACGGTCCGCAACCGGAAGAAGATCCTCGAAGCCGCCGGCGAGCAGATCACCGTGAACGGACCTGAGTAAGCATGGACGAGATCGCCGCCGCAGCGGGCGTGGCCGTGGGCACCCTCTATCGGCACTTCCCCACCAAGACCGACGTGGTGGGGGCCGTCGTCGGCGCATACGTCGCCCGGATCGCCGACGACGCCGAGACCGTGCTCGTCCGTGTCGAGGCCGGCGCCCGCTCGGTGGACGAGTTGACCGCCTTCCTCGGGCGCGTCGTCGAGGCGTCCGTGACCGACCGGGCTGTCAAGGCTGCCGCCCAGACCCTGGGCGCGGAGCCGGGCGACCGCGCCGATGAGGATCGCGCCGGTACCGCCGTCGCAGCCCTCGTCCGGATCGGCCAAGCCGACGGTGACATCCATCCCGACGTCACCGTCGGCGACATCTACCTGCTGTTCTCCACCGCGCCGACCGGCCACCCACCAGCGGCCCGCGCCCGCTGGCTCGACCTCGTCACGCCCGGTCTGCCACCCGCACCCGGGAAGCCGGGAACTGACGCAAGAGACGCGTGCTACGGGTCCCACGGCGCTGGTAGATCTGAATCGCCGTTCGGAGCCTTCCGTCTGTACGAAGCTCTACTGGCGGTCGGAGTCGGAGTTCCAGCGTCGGCGGTTCTGGTTCTCGCTGCGTTTGCTGCCGGATGCGTGCAGGTCGTGCGGGGTGAGCCGTTCGCCGCCATCCGATGCTCGGGGGACCTCGTTCGGCTCGCGCATCTGTCGGGTCTCGTGGACCGGCCCGGATTCGGGGAGCGTGGGCTGCTCGTGTCGCCCCGGGGGGCCTGGCTCGCGGCGGCGTGTTTTGAGGCCGAACCGTACGGACCAGACCAGGGCTCCGGCGATGAGGAGACCGCAGACGAGGACGGCGATCACACCGGCCGGATTCGTCGCGGCCACCTGAAGGGCGAGGGATTTCATTGCCGCCGAGTACCCAGGTCCAAGATCCGCATACCGTCGGGACGGGAGGAGTCCCACGAGTCCACCCGTACGGCGGGGGCCGGCACCTTTGCAGCGGATGACTGAGGCTCCGCTGCCCGCCACCTGTTACGTCGGCTGTCAGGGGGTACTCGTGGGGCGCCGCGGGCTCATGTCCGCGCAGCCGGCCCTTTGCCCTCGACACCGGAGTGATCGTGAAAGCACTGGTCGTCAACCGCACTCCCAAGATGTCTCCCGAGCCCATGGCACGGCACGTCGTCGCACGAGCCCTGTCCCCGGTGCCGTCGCGGGCGAACGGCTGCGGGCGGCGCCCATGACAGCCGAAGCGCTCATGGCCGCCTCCCGCCTTCGCTGCTGGGTTCCCCGGGGGGTGTACTCCCCTCAGGCCGACACCTGGCTCCTGCAGCGGGCGATACGGCGTGAGCGGATCACGGAGGAGACGGACGTACTGGACCTGGGCAGCGGGAGCGGCCTGCTGGCGGTGGAGGCAGCCCGGCGCGGCGGCCGGGTCACCGCGGTCGACATCTCCTGGCGGGCCATCGCCACCACCTGGCTGAACGCCCTGCTGAACGGTCAGTCCCTCCGTGTGCGCCAGGGGGATCTGGCAGGGGCCGTGTCCGGCCGCCGCTTCGATCTGGTGATCGCCAACCCTCCCTATGTGCCCGCGCCGTCCACCGGGCCGCCCCGGGGCACCGCGAGGGCCTGGGACGCCGGGAGGGACGGGCGCCTGCTGATCGACCGTATCTGCGACACCGCGCCGACGGTCCTGCGGCCGACGGGAACGCTCCTGCTCGTGCACTCGCATCTGTGCGGCATTGCCGCCACGCTGGCCCGCCTGGAGGAATCCGGCCTGCGCGCCGAGGTCGCCGACCGGGCCCACTTGCCCTTCGGGCGTGTGCTGCGGTCACGGCTCGCCTGGCTGCGGGAGCAGGGCATGGCAGCCGACGGAACGAGCGAGGAACTGGTGGTGATCCGTGCCGAACACGCCTGAACGCCCCCGCCGCGTCCACGTTCAGCGCGACGGGCCCTTGCTCATCGAGGGACCGGTCGAAGTCGTCGACGAGGACGGCGAGATGACGGTCTCCGGTCGCTTCACGGTGGCGGTCTGCACCTGTCGCCGCAGCCGGATCTTTCCCTGGTGCGACGCCAGCCACCGCCGACGCGACAAACCACCCGGCCGAAGCGCCGGTGACGCCACGGAACAGGGTCGCGGGAAGAGAGACGTGGCTTCATGACGGGCTCCCGCTCCCGGCATCTGTTCCGGCTCCGGCCCCCGCCGCTGCCGGAGCCGCGCGGCCCGCTCTCCGCCGCGGTGACGGCTCTGCTGCGGGGATCCGACCCCGGGCCGGTGCCGTCCCCCGACAGTTGCTCCCCTTACGGCGACGACCTGCAACTCGCCCTCTATGTCCTCTACGAGCTGCACTATCAGGGCTTTGAAGACGTCGATGACGGTCTGGAGTGGGACAGCGGTCTGCTGGCGCACCGAGGCGCGATCGAGTACCGCTTTTTGGGCGCACTGCGCGGGGACGTGCCGATCGCCGACACGGAGACGGCCGAGCAGGCGCTGGACGAACTCCAGCTCGAACCGGTCGGCGACGACGGCAGCGGCGTCTCGTACTTCCTCCGCGACGAAGGCACCCTCGACCACCTGCGTGCTTACGCGGCCGTACGTTCGCTGTACCACCTCAAGGAAGCGGATCCGCATGCCTGGGTCCTGCCCCGGCTCCACGGGCGGGCCAAGGCGGCCATGGTCGCGGTGGAGTTCGACGAGTTCGGAGCGGGCCGCGCCGACGAGATCCACGCGCTGTTGTTCGCCGACCTCATGGCGGACCTGCGGCTGGACACCGCATACGGCCGCTATGTCGACGCCGCGCCGGCCGAGGCCCTCGCCACCGTCAACCTGATGTCCCTGTTCGGTCTGCACCGGGCACTGCGCGCGGCGCTCGTCGGTAACTTCGCGGCCGTCGAGGTGACCTCGTCCCCGGCCTCGCGGCGCCTCGCCGAGGCCATGCGCCGGGTGGGCGCGGGCCCGGCGGCCGTTCGGTTCTACGCCGAGCACGTGGAGGCGGACGCGGTGCACGAGCAGGTCGTACGCCACGAAGTCGTCGGCGGGCTCCTGGAGAACGAACCGCACCTGGACGCCGACGTGGTGTTCGGGATCCGTACGACCACCCACCTGGAGAACCGCCTGGCGGACACCCTGCTCAGTGCCTGGCGCGAGGGCGCCACAGGGCTACGCGGAGGGCGTGCGGCTCAGGACGCGGGGAACGCGGGGCCGCACGGGTGCGAACGACGATGAGGCCCCCGTCCTCGAAGCGCTCGCCCAATACCCCGATACCCTGATACAGGGACGCCAACGAGCTGCACAACAGACAGGCACGCGGCGCGGACCCGCGCGCACATGCGGTCCGACGCGGTGCACGCGAGGCACAGGTGGGGTACAGGTTCTTCCAGGTTCTTCTCGACGTGCGGCAGTTCCCTGTCGGTGAAGGCTGCCATGCCGGCCGTGACCAGCCCTCGCCAACGGCTAACCGGTTGACGTCTTACGGTCGGACGCTTCGGGCGAAGACGCTGCTTTCCAGGTGTCCGAGCAGGTCGGCGGGGTCCCGGTACACCTCGCGGGCACCGGCTGTCTCCAGGTCCGTACGGGGGATCCCACCGGACAGCAGCGCCACCGGAACGACCCCGTCCCGTACGGCGGCTCGCATGTCCCAGAGGGAGTCGCCGACGAACACGGCCCGTTCGGCGGGGACGCCGGCCAGTTCCCTTGCGTGCCGGACCGGGTCGGGGGCGGGTTTGCCGTCGGTGACGTCGTCCGCGCTGGCCGCGCCGAGGATGACGTCGTCCGCGTCGATGGCCCGTCGCAGTGCGGAGAGTTCCGTGCCGCTCGCCGATGTCGCCAGGACGATTCCCCAGCCCCGCCCGGCCAGTGCGCGCAGCAGATCGCCCGCCCCGTCGAGGGCCGCGAGCCGGTCGAAGTAGGTGGCGTAGAGGGCGTGGTGGGCCGCGACGAGCTGCTTGTCGTCCTCGGGATCGTGGTCCTCGCCGAGCAGATGCGCGATGAGGTCGCCGCCGCCGAGGCCCACGGCCCGGTGGATGTCCCGCATGGGGACGCGGTGGCCGGCCTGCCGGAACGCCTCCCACCAGGTGACGATGTGCAGGTGATTGGTGTCGGCGAGGGTTCCGTCGACGTCGAAGATCGCGGCGCGTTCTGTGCTCATCGTCGGCTCCTCCGCTCAGAGTTCGCGCAGGGCGGGCAGCAGCTTCTGTTCCGCCCATTCGAGGTAGGGCTCCTGGTGGTCGCCGCCGATCTGGACGAGCGCGACCTCGGTGAACCCCGCCTCGGCGTAGGGGCGTACAGCCTCGACGACCGCGTCCACGTCGTCGCCGCAGGGAATGGACTCGGCGACGTCCTCAGGCCTTACGAACTGGGTGGCGCCCTCGAACGCGGTGGGTCCGGGGAGTTCGGAGTTGACCGGCCAGCCGCCGCCGAACCAGCGGAACTGGTCGTGGGCGCGGGTGATCGCGGCGTCGCGGTCGGTGTCGTAGCAGATCGGCAGCTGGCCGACCTTGGGCTTGCCCGCGCCGCCGTGCCGGTCGAAGGCGGCGGCCAGTTCCGGCCGGGGTTCGGTGGCGATCAGCAAGTCGGCCAGCCGGCCCGCGAGTTCGCACGAGCGGTCGCCCGATACGGCGACTCCGATCGGCGGGGCCGTGTCGGGCAGATCCCACAACTTCGCGTTCTCGACGTCGAAATGGTCGCCGTGGTGGTTGACGTTCTCTCCCGCGAAGAGTGAGCGGATGATCTCCACGGCCTCCTCCAGCCTGCCGAGCCGGACGTGCGCGGCGGGCCAGCCTCCGCCCACCACATGCTCGTTGAGGTTCTCCCCGGAGCCGAGTCCCAGGCGGAAGCGCCCCTGGGAGAGGAGTTGCAGGGTGGCGGCCTTCTGGGCAACGACCGCCGGGTGGTAGCGGGTCGTCGGGCACGTCACGTAGGTCATCAGGGGGATGCGTTCGGTGGCCTGTGCGGCGGCGCCGAGCACGCTCCACGCGTAGGGGGCGTGTCCCTGGGAGGCCTGGACGGCATCCGGGTCGAGAAGCCGGGCGACGTCGTGGGCGCCTGGGAGGCCGCGCTCGGCGCCGACCGGCCCTGCGTGCTGGACTTCGTCACCGACCCGGCCGTTCCGCCGATCCCGCCGCACGCGACCCTCGACCAGATCGAGGCCGCCGCGACGTCGATCCTCAAGGGCGACAGCGACCGCTCGGGCATGGTCCGCCAGGGCTTCAAGGCCAAGGTGCAGGACCTCCTGCCCGGTCACCGCCACCGCCCGGACCGGCCCGGCGCGCGGGACGGCACGTGAGCGAGGCAGAAGTCGGGTGTTCGGCGTCCCTTCGTCGGCTGATTGGCTGTCCTCGATGGGGGCACTCGGCGCACAACGTGACAACTGCGACCTGACGAGCGCGACGTGACGACTGCGATGTGACGAGTCCCGGGGAGGCGGCGATGCCTGACGCGGTGGTGGTCGGGGCGGGGCCCAACGGGCTGGTGGCGGCGAACCTCCTGGCCGACGCCGGCTGGAGCGTGGAGGTTCTGGAGGAACAGCGCGAACCCGGTGGGGCCGTCCGGCACGACAGGGGAGTGGACCCCGAGTTCGTCAGCGACCTCTTCAGCTCCTTCTACCCGCTGGCCGCCGCGTCTCCGGTGCTGCGCGGCCTGGGCCTGGAGGAGTTCGGACTGAGGTGGAGCCATGCGCCGCATGTCCTGGCCCACCCCCTGACGGACGGCAGATGCCCCGTCCTCGACCGCAGCGTCGATGTCACCGCCGCCGGTCTCGACACTTTCGCGGCCGGGGACGGAGACGCCTGGCGACGGCTGCACGAGGTCTGGGAACAGCTGCGCCCCGACATCCTGGACGCCCTGTTCACCCCCTTTCCCCCGCTGCGGGCCACGACGCGGCTCGCTGTCCGCCTGCGGGCGGCGGGCGGGTTGCGCCTGGCACGCACCCTCCTGCTGCCGGTACGCCGCATGGGTGCGGAGGAGTTCGCGGGCGAGGGTGGCAGGCTGCTGCTCGCCGGCAACGCCCTGCACGCCGATCTCGCGCCGGAGGCCGCGGGCAGCGGCGGCTTCGGCTGGCTGATGTCCATGCTCGGCCAGACGTACGGCTTTCCCGTGCCGGTCGGCGGCGCCGGCGCCCTGACCGACGCACTGGTACGGCGACTGCGTGCCCGCGGCGGTTCCGTGCGCTGCGGACAGCGCGTCGACCGGATCGTCGTCCGAGACGGGCGGGCCGTCGGCGTACGCACCGCCGACGGCGTCCACATCGCCGCCCGCCGTGCCGTGCTGGCCGACGTGTCGGTGCCCGCGCTCTACGGCGACCTCGTGGACCCGGAGCAGCTGCCGGCTCAGCTGCCGGCGGACCTGAAGCGTTTCGAGTGGGACTTCGCGACGTTCAAGGTCGACTGGGTGCTCGACGCTCCCGTTCCCTGGCAGGTGGAGCAGGCACGCCTGGCCGGTACCGTCCACCTCGCCGACGGAGTGGACGAACTCACCCGGTTCGCCGCCCAGATCGCGATGGGCGCCGTGCCCGACCGCCCCTTCGCGCTGTTCGGACAGATGACGACCGCCGACCCCACGCGGTCGCCCCGAGGGACCGAATCGGCCTGGGCCTACACCCACGTCCCCCAACGGATCACCTCCGACGCCGGCGACGAAGGGCTGACCGGTGCCTGGGACGCCAAGGAGCAGGAGATGATGGCCGACCGGATCGAGCGACAGGTCGAGAGATTCGCTCCTGGGTTCCGGGCCCTCGTCAGGGCCCGGCGCATCCTGGCTCCCCCCACGCTGCAACTGCTCGACCGCAATCTGCACCGCGGCGCGATCAACGGCGGCACCGCCGCCCTCCACCAGCAGCTGGTCTTCCGCCCCGTGCCCGGCACCGGTCGCCCGGAGACGCCGGTGCGCGGGCTCTTCCTGGCCGCCGCCGGTGCCCATCCGGGCGGCGGCGTCCACGGTGCTCCGGGCGCCAATGCCGCGCGAGCGGCCCTGCGCCGTCACCGGGCACCCGGCCTGGACCGCCTGCAGCGTGTCCTGGCACACCGCGACCGCACCGGAGCCAGGCGCCCATCCCTTCCCTGACGCCCCGGCAGACGATTGGAGCAGCCCATGCGCGACAGTCCCCTCGCCAACCGGATCGTCGTGGTGACAGGAGCCGCACGGGGGGTGGGTGCGGCGACGGCGCGCGAACTCGCCCGGCGCGGCGCGCACCTGGCCCTGATCGGTCACGAGCGGACGGAGCTGGAGACGGTGGCCGCCGCCCTGCCCACCCGGGCCCTGGCCGTCGAGGCGGACATCACCGACCAGGGGACCCTCGAAGCGGCGGCCGAGCAGGTCCGCCGGAGGCTCGGACGCCCGTCCGTAGTCGTGGCGAACGCGGGCATCGCCCACGGCGGCCCGTTCATCACCACCGACATGACCGCCTGGCAGAGGGTCGTCGATGTCAACCTCACCGGCAGTGCCTTGACCGCGCACACGTTCCTGCCCGACCTGATCGGGACAGCCGGTTACTACCTCCAGATCGCCTCCCTCGCGGCGTTCGGAGCCGCCCCGATGATGAGCGCCTACTGTGCCTCGAAAGCCGGAGCGGAAGCCTTCGCCCATGCCCTGGGCGCCGAAGTGGCCCACCACGGAGTGGCTGTCGGCATCGCCTACCTGAACTGGACCGCCACTGACATGATCCAAGAAGCCGACCACCACGCCGTCCTGCGCGAACTGCGCGCCCACATGCCCCCGCCCGCCCGTCACCTCCACTCGGCGGACTTCGTCGCACAGCGGCTCTCAGAGGCAGTCGAAAACCGGCGCACCGCCGTCTACACCCCCGCCTGGCTCCGCCTCGCCCACCTCGCCCGCACCGCATTTCCACCCCTCGTCCTGCGCCGTTCCCGGCACCTCCTGCCACGCCTGGAGGCCGAACGGCCCTTCCACCCCACGGGCTCGCTCGGCGCCGGCGGACGGGCCGACGACGTCGCCCACCGGCGGCGGCAATGACACGCACACCGTTCCTGGGCCTCGGCTCCGGGTACCACTACGCCCCCCCGCGAAGTGGATCAGCGGCACCGACCCGGCGGTGTCGCTGCCCGAGCACCGGTCGGTGCTGCGCCCTCCGTGTCAGGGCCTGAGGCGTCGGCGGTCCTCCTCATCCCATTTCTGGGTGTCGCGCGGCTGGACGTACGGCTCGTCGTCGGGCGGGTGGCCTCCGGCGACGGCGCGCTGGCGGGCCAGCTCCGCGTCGAACTCCGGGCCGAGGAGGATCGCCAGGTTGGTGATCCACAGCCACACCAGGAAGATGATCACGCGAACGGGCTCCCGCCCCGCCCGGTCACGGATACCCGCTCGGTGACGGATACCCGCTCGGTGACGGATACCCGCTCGGTGACGGATACCCGCTCGGTGACGGATACCCGCCCGGTGACGGTGACGGGTACACGGACGCGCTGGTCGTGCTCGACCACGTCGCCGTCCACACCTCCGGCGTGACCCGCACGGTGTGGGAGAGCGCGGCGGACAGCGAGAAGGCGCCCCGCCCCGCCGCGGGGATCACCCGCGCCTACGCGGACTTTCTGCGCGACACGGCGTGCGCCATCGGGCTCTACGGCCGGACCCGGTTCGCACCGGGCGGCCACGACGACTCCGCCGCGCACGAACTCCGCGAGGCGGTCGCCGAACTCCACCGCACCCTCGACGTGTTCCGCCGACAGCTGCCGGACGCCGTGGCAGAGGACCCGAACGCGCTGGTGATCTACGGCACGCTGCTGGCCCAGGCCCATCGCCTGGCCGATCAGCTCGTCCAGGAGCAGGCCGGCGATGCGTAGCGAAGTCGCTCTCCTGCGAGGCGACGACGCCGGTCACGCACAGGTCGGTCGGCCCCCGGCCGCAAAACCGTGTGCGAGCGGCCGGGCCGGGTCCCTACCCTCCGGGCATGGATCTTCGCGAAGAACTTCCGGGCGACAGCGAGCATGTGCGGGACATCCACCTGCGGGCGTTCGGTGATCACGGCCCCGTCGTGGCCGACCTGGTCGACACCCTGCGGGACACGATCACGCCCACCGGGGGTCTCTCCCTGGTCGCGGAGCTCGACGGGCGGACCGTCGGGCATGTCATGTTCACCCGGAGTCTGCTGGACGCCCCTCGGCGACTGGTCGAGGTGCAAGTGCTCAGCCCGTTGGCCGTCGTGCCCGAGCACCAGCGGCACGGTGTCGGTTCGGCCCTGGTCCGGTACGGGCTGACGGCCCTCGCCGAGCGGGCCGTCCCGCTGGTCTTCCTGGAGGGCGATCCGGGCTACTACTCCCGCTTCGGCTTCGCGCGCGGTGACGGACAGGGCTTCCGGAAACCGTCCCTGCGCATCCCGGACGGCGCCTTCCAGGTCATCGGACTCCCGGCGTACGAGCCATGGATGACAGGGACACTGGTCTACGCGGAGCCGTTCTGGCGCCACGACGCGGTCGGCCTCCGCGACCCCGGCGCACAGCCCGCATGACCGCTACGAGCCCGCTGCCGTCGGCGGGGTGATCCCGGCGGTCATGCCGGACTGTCGGGGTGGCGTGTGTGCACCCAGTGCACGATCGTGCCGTCACGGTCGATGTGCGCCTCGTAGGTGCCGGTGACGTGGACGAAGCGGGCCTTCCACGTGCCGTCCTCCTGGCGGCGCAGGTCGGCGTCGTCGAGGGAGGCGGGGGCCGTGCCGAGGACGATCTCGCAGGTCTCCCGCAGACGGGCGACGACCTGGGGGAGTGTCGCGGGCTCCGGCGACGGGCGGCGCAGGCCGAAGTAGCGTGTCGTGGCGCGCAGCGAGGCACGGAGCGAGGCGGACACCCCGGCGAAGCCCACCCCGCCGACGATGCCCGCGCCCAGCTGTTCCAGGACCGTGTCGAGGACACCCCGGGTGTGCTGCGCGCGGGCGAGACGGGCCGCGGTGCGCAGTTCGCGGGTGACGGCATCCCCCGGCAGTCCGGCCGGGCTGTCGGCGAAGAAGAGGATGAACTCCCGCCCGGCACCCAGGTCCACCGCCTGGTGATGTGTCGTACCACGCGGCTCCGCAGGCTCCAGCGGTGTGGCTTCCATCAATTCCCCCTCGTGGCTGGTTCCGCTCCTGCACCATATGGTGTCTGGCCCTGATTAGCCGTGGAATAGCGGTAGTTGAGCGGATGAACGGGGTGAAGCGGATGCCCGGACGGGAGAGCGGCATGTTCTCGAGGCTCAGCACCTACCGTGTGATCCTCGCGCTGCGGCACACGGTCGCGGACGCGGTGCCGGTCGTGGTGTTCGTGGCGGCGGGCCTCGGCTGGCTCGCCGTGACCCAGGACGCCTCGGCGGGCGGGGCCCGGTGGCGGGACGCGCCTCTGGGTCCGCTGACGGACGTGCTGCCGTACGGGAGCGCCTCGGTGCTCGTCGCCGCGGTGGCGTTGATGACGCTGCTGCGGCTGGGCACGCGCCTGGACGCGGAGTCCCCGTTCCCGCTGGCCCTGCAGAAGGTCTTCCTCGGGGTGATGACGCTGGTCGCGGCGGTCTGGGCGGTCCACGACCGGCCCGGCGGCACGGTCCTGCGCTACGGCCCGCTCACCGCCGCCGTCCTGCTGGCACTGGTCGTTCGCCGGGCCCGCTGGAGCGGCACCCTCGCCTGGCTTCGCCGGAGAACGGCCGCCGGCTTCGGCCCCTCCTCCCGGGCCGCGCTCGGGCTGCGCCCCTACGTCGCGCTGCGGAACCTCGGCACCGCCTACCCGGAGATCCAGCTCTTCACGACCAACCTCGCCGAGACCCAGGCGCAGAAGTCGGCGGCGGTGTTCCGGGACCGGGGCGACGCGGCCTCGGAGGCGTTCTGCTGGGCCCTCGGCATCGACTACATGATCGCGCGGAACCAACTGCCGCACGCCGAGCGGCTGGTGCGCGCGATGCGTGACTCTCCGGAGGTCGCCGGACAGCCCGCCGCGCTCGCCGCGGAGGCCGCGCTGCTGCGTGCGGTGGGTGAGTCCGAGCGGGCCCTGTCCACCTTGCGGCAGGCGGCCGGCGCAGCGCGGCGCGTGCCCGCCGCGCTGCGCGGGCTGATCGCCGAAGTCGCCCTGGAAGCGTCGGCGGGCCCGGTCGCCCCGGCCGGTCCGGGGCAGCGTACGGCCCTGGTGTGGCGGCAGGAGTACGGGACGGTCTTCCTCGATCTGGTGGTCGAGGCACGCGGCCTCGCCGCGACCGACCCGGATCGGGCGCTGACACTGGTCTACCGGCTGTGCCGACTGCCGGACCGTGTGGCGCCCTTCGCCCGGGGCGGCGACTCGGACGCCCACATGCGTTCCTACCAGCGGGGCCGGACGGCCACGGGTCTGGCACTGATGCTGGCCGCCGAGATCCACGAGGTGCGCGGCCACCACGGCGCGGCGACCGGCGCCTACCTCGACGCGCTGAGCGAGTTCGAGGCGAACGTGGAACGGACCCGCGCTGCCCGGTGCATCGTGCTCGGCTTCCTCAACGCGCTCCGCGCCGGTTACGACGATCCGGATCAGGAGGAGAAGGCCCTGGACATGATCCGGGTGGGCCTGCAGATCCTGGAGTCCGACCGTGGCGCGCTGCGCGGCGAGGAGCACCGCGCCGCCTGGCTGGCCGCCCAACAGGAGCTCTACGCAAGGGTGTTCACCTTCGTGTCGACAGGGCCGCACGCCCACCCCGGCAAGGCCGCCGAACTGGGCCTGTGGCTGCTCGAGTCCCTGCACCGCACCTTGACCGAGGCGCTGATCGGCGCCGAGGACGGCCCTTGGCATCCGGTGGGGGACACCGAACTCCAGAGCCTGGCGCGGCAGGAGGCGGCCGTTCGCGCGCGTACGGCCGAGGAGTTCGCCGCCGTCCAGGAACGCATCCGCTCGCTCGGCGCCCGCACCCATCTGCTGCGACGCCTCGCGTCCGCCCGCCGGGGCGACGACACGCCACCGTCACCGCCGACCGGGGGGCCGACCGCCACGGCCGAGGGCACTGCCGACGCGGCCCAGGACGGGCCCGCGATCTCCGACACCACCGACGTACAGGATCTGTTCGACCGGCTCGGCGACCGGGTCGCCCTGCTCTACCACTGCCGGCGTGACCCGCGCGGCTGGTCCGTGCTGAGCGCGATCGTCTCCGCGGCCCACGGAACCCGTCTCCACCGGACCCGGCTGGACGCCCTGGCGGGCGAGGAGATCTCCGACCTGCTCACCCCGGCGGGCGTCCTCGACGCGCTCGCGGCGGCGGACGAGGCACGGACGACGATGCTGTACTACACACCCCTGGACGACCCGGTCTGGGCGGAGTTGAGCCGCGCGCTGGTCCCCGCCGCGTGGTGGGACCTGCTGTGCCCCGAGGACGAGGGAGCCGTACGCGGGGGGACCCCAAGGGAAGGGACCGTACGCGAGGAGGCCGTACGCGAGGTGGTCGTCGTGCCCGACGGGCCGCTGTCCGCGCTGCCCTTCGCCGCGCTGCCCGTCCGCGATCGGCGGCCCCTGCTGGAGCACGCGCTGATCACGCTCACCCCGGCGCTGTCGATGCTCCGGCCGCCCTCCGCCCCTTTGCCGGCCCGGCCCACGGCGGCCCGTCCGACCGTGGTCAGCCACATCGGGGTCGGCCTGCGGCCCGAGAGCGCGGCGGCCGAGGTCGCGGCGCTGGAGCGGATCGCCGCGTCGGTGACCGTACGGCGCACCGCGGATCGCGCGCGATTGGAGGCCGCCCTGCGCGCGCAGCCAGCGGCGGACCTGGCGATCATCTCGGCGCACGGCTCCCCCGGCGCGGCCGTGGACCGGTCGCTGTGGCTCGCCGACGGATCGACTCTCTCGGCCGCGAGCGCGGCCATGCTGCCCTGGCCGTCGACGGTCGTGCTGGGCTCCTGCTGGGTCAGCGGCATGGTCGTCGACACGGGCCGGGAGCCCTTCGGGTTCCCCCTCGCCTGCTTCCTCGGCGGGGCGGACACCGTGGTCGGCGGCGCGGCACCCGTACCGGACGAGATCGCCGCCGCGGACATCGGCCGGCTCATCGCGTCGGTTCCCCACGGCCGCGCACCCCTGTCCGTACTCCGTGAAGCGGCCCTCGTACGCGTCCGGACCGTGCCCCTGTCCGATCTCGACGCCGCCACGGTCGGCGGGCTCATCACCTGGTCCACGGCGGCCCCTTCCCTCCGGCCGCCGCCCCGCCCGACGGCCACGGTCTTCTGGGCCCGAAGCGGCCTCTCCGTCGAACACGTCACCTCCCAGGGGCAGTTGACGCTCGTACTGCCCTCGTCGGTGCGGGCCGTGCTGGACCTGGCGACGGACACCTGTCCGGGACGGCCGGTCGACACGATGGGCTTCGCCGTCGCCGCGTTCACCTCGGACCCCGCGAACTGGCAACCACTGCCCGGCCGTCCGACCTCGGACACGCGCGACGAACCCCCCGAGGGACGAAGCGACCGCGTACTGCTCGACGCCTCACCGGGACCTCGGCCGTACCTGATCACCGCCGCGCTGGCCCGCGCCCTGCGCCGCGCCGAGCGCCTCGCCGAGGGAGCCCACCGGACGGCCCCGCGCCATGTGATCACCGCCGCGCTGTTCGACGACGAGTCCGCCGTGGGCCGGTGGGTGTCGGCATGCGGCCCCCGGGGCGAGCAGTGGGCCGAGCGTCACTGTCTCCAGCCGCTCGGCGGCGAGCCCGACCCCGACATCCTGCTGGGTACCGCGCCGGGGGACGAGGACCGCCACCGGACGCGGATGGCCGCCACGGACCGGCGGCACTACGACAGCGTGGTGGATACGTACAACTGGCCCGTCGCCCTCCTCGTCGGGCTGCTCATCCTCGGCGTGCCCGCGCTTCTCGGGGCACCGCACGCACCCGCGTCACCGGCCCCGTTCCATCCGACCACGGTCACCGTGACGTTCGCACCGGCCGACGACGGCACGGACCCGGCAGATCTCGACCTGGCGATGACCCGGCTCCGCGACCGTGCCGCCCGGTCCGGTGTCACGGGAGCCGAGTTCACCGCGAGTGGCGCCACGATCACGGCCACCGCGCCCTTCAAGTACCGCGAACGGCTCGTGGCGCTCGCCGAGGGCGAGTCCGACATGCTGATCCGGCCGGTCCTCGCGCTGAAGTCCGCCACACCCGACACCCAGCCCCAACCCCAACTCGGTACCGACGGAACGGCCTCGCCGCAGGCGGGAGGCGACGCTGCCACGGCGGCGCTGCAACAGCGGTTCGCGGCGACCGAGTGCCCCTCGGACGCCACCTCGGCGGAGGAGACCGCCGCTTCCACTCCGCTGTCCGAGCCCGTGGTGCTCTGCGACGTCCGCGACCCGATCACCTATCTGCTGGGCGCGGCGGCCCTCACGGGCGACGACGTGACGGAAGCCGAATCCTCCTACGCCGCCGACCGGGGCTGGCACATCCTCTTGTCCTTCGACACCGCCGGCGGCAAGAAGTTCGCCCAGCTCACGGCCCGGCTCGCGACACAGGTGTCCCCGCGGAACCAGCTGGCCATCACGGCGGGAGGCCGCGTGGTGTCGGCCCCCTACGTCACCCAGGCCCTGACCGAAGGACGGGTGGAGATCTCCGGCAGCTTCGACGAGCGACAGGCCACCGAGATCGCCGACGAGCTGAACGGCCGCCCGCTGTACCGGGTGGTGGAGGTGACCAGCCGCTGACGGAGCCAGGTCCATGGTCTCGGCACACGACGTCACAGGGATTCGCGAGCGGGACGCTCCGTCGGCCGTTCCGTCGGTCGCGATGCGGTCATGTCGAGCAGGAGCAGGGCGTTGTGATCCGGGGTGCCCGGCTCGGCGGTGTAGACGCCGATGCGCTGGCCGGGGGTGCCCTCCACGTGCAGGGACTGGGCGGTGAGGGTGAGTGTGCCGACCTGGGGGTGGTGGAACGTCTTGTGCGCGGGCTTGTGTCCGGTCACCTCGTACCGCTCCCAGAGACCGGCGAAGTCGGGGCTCTTGAGGAGGAGTTCGCCGACGAGGTTGGTCAGGTCGGGCGCGTCGGGGGCCGTCCCCGCGATGGCGCGCAGTCGGGCGACGCACGCCGTGATCTGCCGGTCCCGGTCCTGGAAGAGGTCGCGGGCGGCGGGGTGCAGGAACAGATACCGGGCCAGGTTGCGGTGCCTGACCGGCCAGTCGTCCAGACCCGCGTACAGGGCGAGGCCGGCGGGGTTCCAGGCGAGCATCTCCATGCTGCGGCTGATGACGTACGCCGGGTTCGGGCGGAGCGATTCCAGCAGCAGCCTGAGGTGGGGGCGCACCGTGCGGCTGGGCGCCGGCGGGGGCTCGGGCGTGTACCGGGCGGCCCGCGCTGCCAGCTCGCGCGGATGCTGGTGCTCCTGATCGTCCATGCGCAGGACGCGGGCGAGCGCGTCGAGACGGCAGGGCTGGGGCGGGTCTCCTTGCCGCGTTCCAGGCGTACGTAGTAGTCGATGCTGATCCCGGCGAGGGTGGCCAGCTCCTCGCGGCGCAACCCGGGGGTGCGGCGGATGCCGGCGCCGACGGTGAGGCCGACGTGCTCGGGGCGGGTCCGGGTGCGGCGGGCGCGCAGATAGCGGCCCAGCTCGGCGCCCTCGCTGTGCGCGCTCTCGGAAGCCATGCCCCCAGTCTCACTCCCTCGGCACCTGCCAGGCAGCGGGGAGAGGGGCCCTGTCGTCACCCCCGAAGAGCCCGCCCTGCCACACCGGCGCGCTCCGGGCGAAGGTGAAGGGGAAAGAGCGACGCCACCCTGCACTGTGCGCGCTGCGCCACCGCACCTACATGTGGCTGGTCGACCCCGACCACCCGCCCCGACTCCCGCTCCCGCTGCGGCCGTTCGCCGGGTTCGACCCACGCGACCATTTCACCGGCGACCGGCCCACCGTCCGCGCCGGTCCGGACGCCTTCCTGGCCGCGCACGGCGTGGACCTGGACGGCGGGCCGGTGCTGATGCTCACCCACGCACGCGTGCTGGGGTACGTGTTCAACCCGCTGACCCTGTACTGGTGCCGCGGCCCGGAGGGGGAGCCGCGCTGCGTGGTCGCGGAGGTGCACAACACCTACGGCGGACGCCACGGCTATCTGCTGCGCCCCGACGCCACCGGGACCGCGCACACCGACAACGCGTTCTACGTCTCGGACAAGGAGTTCTACGTCTCGCCGTTCTTCCCCGTCGACGGCCGCTACCGCATGCGCCTGCCGTCGCCCGGTGCGCGGCTCGACCTGACCGTGCACCTGGACCGCGAGGGCGGCCGGGCCTTCACCGCGACCGTACGCGGCACCCGGCGCCCGGTGAGCACGTCCGCCCTGCTGCGGCTGGCGCTGCGGCACCCCTGGTCCACCCTCGCCGTGTCGGCCGCGATCCGCGCCCACGGCATCCTCCTCCATCTGCGTGGACTGCCCGTTCAGCCCCGCCCCGACCACCGCACCTCGGAGAAGGCGACATGACGACAGCGAGGACGACAGAGCCCCGCACCGCCCCCGGCGACCCCGACCCCGCCCGTGGCCCGGACGTCGCCGCCGCGCCGCGCGCCTCCTGGCCGCGCGCCGCCGTGACCCGGGCCGTCGCCGTGACCCGGGCCGTCGTACGCCGCGCCCTGCGCGAGCAGCCCCTGCGCGCCCGGTTCGCCGGCGCGGACCCCATCGGCGGGGGCGGGCCACTGCTGGAGGTGCGCGATCCGAACAGCTTCCACGCGCGCGTGGGCACCCACGGCCTGGTCGGCTTCGGGGAGTCCTACATGGCCGGCGAATGGGACGCCCCCGACCTGGTCGCCGTCCTCACCGCGCTCGCCGCGCACACCGCCGAACTGGTGCCCGCGCCCCTGCAACGGCTGCGCGGTCTGTGGGCGCCGCGCCGGCCGGACGAGCAGCGCAACACCCCCGACGGCTCCCGGGCCAACATCAGCCACCACTACGACCTGTCCAACGACCTGTTCGCCCTGTTCCTCGACGACACCCTCACCTACTCCTCGGCCCTCTTCCGGGGCTTCCCCGCGAGCTGGGACCTGCTCGTCGCCGCCCAGCACCGCAAGATCGACCGGCTGCTCGACCTCGCCGACGTCGGCGAGGGCACCCGGCTGCTGGAGATCGGCACCGGCTGGGGCGAACTGGCCCTGCGGGCCGCCGCGCGAGGCGCCCACGTCACCTCGCTCACCCTCTCCCGCGAACAGCGGGACCTGGCCCGGGAACGGGTGCGCGCGGCGGGACTCGACGCGCGGGTCTCCGTCGAACTGTGCGACTACCGCGAGGCGGGCGGCGAGTACGACGCCGTGGTCAGCGTCGAGATGATCGAGGCGGTCGGCGCCGAGTACTGGCCGGTGTACTTCCGCGCCCTGGACGACCGGCTGGCACCCGGCGGCCGGGCCGCGCTCCAGGCCATCACCATGCCGCACGACCGCATGCCCGCCTCCCGGGGCACCTACACCTGGATCCACAAGTACGTCCTCCCCGGCGGCCAGATCCCCTCCACCCAGGCGATCGAGGAGACCGCCCGGGACCACACCCGGCTCGGCCTGACCCGCCGTGACGGCTTCGGCCCGCACTACGCCGAGACACTGCGGCTGTGGCGGGAGCGGTTCACCGCACACGCCGAGGACGTCGACGCGCTCGGCTTCGACGACACCTTCCGCCGTCTGTGGACCTTCTGCCTGGCCTACTCCGAGGCCGGTTTCCGCTCCGGCTATCTCGACGTCCAGCAGTACCTGTTCACCAAGGAGCACCGGCGGTCCGACGAGGGGCTGGAGCGGCCGTGAACGGGTTCGACTGGAGCGCGTTCGCCGCCAACCTCGGCTGGGCCGCCGGCGCGGCGCTCACCGTCATGCTCGGCGCCTTCGCCCTCGCGCTGCGCCTCGGCGTGCACCGGATCGTCGATGTCGCCTGGGGGGGCGCCGTCGCCGCCGTCGCCGCCGTGACCTTCGCCGTGTCCGCCGGGCACGGCGATCCGGCGCGGCGGCTGCCGGTGACCGTCCTGACCGTGGTGTGGGCGCTGCGGCTGGCCGTGCACATCGCCCGCCGCGGCCGGGGGCACGGCGAGGACCCGCGCTACGAGGCGCTGCTGGGCAAGTCCCGGGCCACCACTCCGGGCGGGCGGAACCTGTACGCCCTGCGCATGGTCTATCTGCTCCAGGGCGCGCTGGTCTGGCTGGTGTCCCTGCCCGTCCAGGCGGCGCGGTACGTGTCCGGCCCGCCGTCCTTCCTCGCCTGGATCGGTGTCGCGCTGCGGGCGGTGGGCATCGGCTTCGAGGCGGTCGGGGACGCCCAGCTCGCCCGCTTCAAGGCCGACCCCGCCAACCGGGGCCGGATCATGGACCGGGGCCTGTGGTCCTGGACCCGGCACCCCAACTGCTTCGGGGACTTCTGCGCGTGGTGGGGTCTGTTCCTGCTGGCCTGCGACGCGCCGGAGGCGGCGGCCGTGTCCTTCGTGTCGCCGCTGGTGATGAGCCTGCTGCTGGTGCGGGGGAGCGGAAAGCGGCTGCTGGAACGGCATATGACGGGCCGTCCCGGCTATGCCGAGTACGTCGCGCGCACCAGCGGATTCTTCCCCCGCCCGCCGCGTCGATGAGAAGGTGCCGACCGTAGTGACCACGAAGGCAGACGAAGGCAGGAGTACCCGCCGTGCCCCCTCAGGACGAGACAGGGACCGAGATCGAGACCGGGCTGCCGTCCGCGCCCGGAGACGCGCCCGCGCTCGTGCCACGGCTCCTTCCGGCGCGGCCCCGGGCGGCGGTGCTGATCCTGCACGGCGGACGGGAGTTCGGCCACCGCCCTTCCCGGCCATGGCACCTCGCCGCACTGCGCATGCACCCGTTCCTGTGGTCGCTGGCCGCCGAACTGCGCGGCCAGGACGTCCTGCTGGCCCGCGTGCGCTACCGCCTCCAGGGCTGGAACGGCCCCCACGCCGACCCCGTACCGGACACCCACCGGGCGCTGAGCCGGGTCGCCGAACTCGCCGGCCCGGTGCCCACCGTGCTGGTCGGCCACTCCATGGGCGGCCGGGCCGCACTGCGCGCCGCCGCGCACCCGGGCGTGAGCGCGGTACTGGCCCTGGCGCCGTGGTGCCCGCCGGGCGAGCCGGTGGAGCAGCTGGCCGGCCGCCGACTCGTCGTCCTGCACGGCGAACGGGACCACGTCACCTCGCCCGGGGACTCGGCGGCCTATGTGCGCCGGGCGCGGGACACGGCGACACACGCGGGCATGGCCCTCGTCGGCGGCGGTGACCATGCCATGCTGCGCCGCCACACCCTCTGGCACCGCACCGCCACGGCCGCCGTCGCCCACCTCCTCGACCCCGACTCCATCCCCGACCCGCTCCCCGCCGAGTCCTACCGGGCCACGGACGGCTTCCCCGTGCTCTGAACGCTCCGCTGGCCGGGCCGCCGCCTCGGTCAGCTCGGCCAGCTCGCGCCGGCAGGCGGCACAGGTGTCCAGGTGCCGTTCGAAGACGGCCTCCTCGTCCGGGGGCAGGGCGTGCAGGGCGTAGGCGCCGACGGCCTGGTGCGGGTCCGGGTGCGGTTCCTCGTCGGGTGTCATGACCGGGCCCCCAGACAGTCGCGCAACAGACGCGGTCCGGTGCGCATCCGGGACTTGACGGTTCCGGCCGGCGCGGACAGGGTGGCCGCCACCTCGACATAGGTCTGGCCCCGGTAGTAGGCCAGGGTGAGGGGGATCCGGTACAGACGGGCGAGCTGGTCCAGGCACTCCTGGGCGCGCCGGCGTTCGTCGTCGTCCTCGACGGTCTCGGCCACCTCGTCGTGCTCCCGGCCCGCGATCACGGCGCCCGCGCGCAGCTCACGTTGTGTCGCCGCCTGCGCGTGACGGACCCGGTCCACCGCCCGCCGATGCGCGAGGGTGAGCACCCATCCCTTGGCGCTGCCGCGTCCGGGACGGTAGCGGTCCGCCGTGCGCCGGACCTCCACCATCACGTCCTGGGTGACCTCCTCGGCCTGTGCCGGGTCGTGCAGGATGCGGCAGGCCAGCCCCATGACCGGACGCGCGAGTGCCTCGTACACGCCGGTGAAGGCGTTCTTGTCGCCGTCCGCGCCCCTGGCCAGCGACGTCTCGACGCTCGTGGAGTCCTGCGCGGCAGGGGGATCGGGTTCTTCCTCATGGGCCTCATGGGCCTCATGGGCCGTGCCGGTCATCTCTCTCACGTTCCGTCGACGTGCCTGTCCCCGAGCGATCCTGTGCCCCGGCGGACCGGCCCGCAGCCCGGAGGCGTCATCCGGCTCAGCGCGCTCACTCCAGGCGGCCACGGGGTGCCCCGTCACCGAGGTCGAGCGCCGCGTGCACGGTTTTGCCCCACGGGGCCGGTACGACACCGACCCGGACCCCCATGCCGCGTAGCAGGGCCGGACCGCGCCCGCCGTGCTCGTCCGCGGCGGAGTCCGCGCACAGCAGGGGTGGCCGGGCGCTGGTGTCGGCGACGGCGATGCCGAGGGTGGTGCCGTGCGCGGTCGGGGTCAGGGTGAGCGTGAGGGTGCAGGGCCCCGACGTGTGGCGGACGGTGTTGGCGACCAGCTCGGAGACGGCGAGCACCGCCTCGGCCGCGGCACCCGGTGGCACGCCCCGGACGGCGAGCCACCGGGCCGTGATCCCGCGCGCCACGGCGGGCGCGTGACGGCTGCGGGCCAGGGGGACTCGACGGCTGGTGGAGCTGCGAGTGGTGGAAGTGCGAGTGACGGGTGATGTGACGATGGTGGTCATGACCGCTCCCGGACGGTGCGGAGTGATGCGGCTGTGTCAGGGATTCGAAACCACCGGGGCCATGGATGAATCCTTCCGAAATGTGCTTCTTCTCCGACCTGTTGAGATTCTTCCGTCCAGGAGTCATACGCGGCGTCCCGGGTCTCGAATCCCCTACGTCATGTGTTTCGAGCTCGGAAGACGAGGTGAGCCTCCATGGCCGCATCCATACGAGTCCGTCGTCTGGTGGTCGGTGCCACCGCCACCGGACTGCTGGCCGGCGGCGCCGCGCTGGGCCTTACCGGCCCGGCCGCCGCGACACCGGCCGTGGCCACGGTCACGGCGGGGGACCACCACGACCGGTGCGACTGGAAGAAGGGGCACTGGGCCAAGAAGCGGGTCAAGGGCCACCGGGACTGCCACCACAGGTGATCCCGGACAGAACGGCGTGTCCCTCGGGGCCGCCGCCCGTCGCCGGGCGGCGGCCCCGAGGCGTATCAGCCGTTCCGGGAGGCGAGTTTCTCGGCCGTCTCCCGGACGGTCGGGTGGCGGTACAGCTCCCGTAGGCGCAGCGACGGCAGGCCCCGGGCGCGGAGGGCCGCGCCGATGCGTACGGCCAGCAGCGAGTTGCCGCCCAGTTCGAAGAAGTCGTCGTCGAGACCGACGGGCCTGCCCAGCACCTCGCCCCAGATGTCCCGGAGCCGGTCGGCGAGGCCGTCGCCCGTGGTGGGCCCGGTGTCCTGCGCCGGGACCGCCGGGACCGCGGGGGGTGTCGGTGCCGGGAGCCGGGTCGTGTCGAGCTTTCCGTTGCCCGTCAGGGGCAGGGAGGGCAGGGGGGTGACCGTCGCGGGGAGCATGTGGTCGGGCAGGAGGGTCGCGGCCCGCTTGCGGACGGTGGACGCGTCGCCGCCGGCGAGGACGACGTACGCGTCGATCCTGGCGGTGGCCGCGTCCGCCGAGTCGTCACGGCGGGCCACGACGGCTGCTGACCGCACGTCCGGGTCCTCCAGCAGGACCGCGCGGATCTCGTCCAGTTCGATGCGGAAGCCGCGGATCTTGACCTGGCTGTCGATCCGCCCCAGGTGTTCGAGGCGTCCGTCGGGGCGCAGCCGACCGAGGTCGCCGCTGCGGTACATCGTGCCGCCGGTGAACGGGTCCGGTACGAACCGCCGGGCGGTCAGTTCCTCCTGGCCCAGGTAGCCGAGGGCGACACCGGCGCCGCCGACGCAGATCTCGCCGGCCACGCCCGGCGGAAGCAGCCTGCCCGCCCCGTCGGTCACGTACAGGTGCCAGCCGGGCAGCGCGGGCCCGACGGAGCGGGTGGCGGCGAGTGCCAGCCGGCGGGTGAGGGTCTGGTGGGTGACGTGGACCGTCGTCTCCGTGATGCCGAACATGTTCACCACCCGGCAGACCGACTCGGGATGCCGGTCGACCCAGGGCAGCAGCATGCGCGCGTCCAGTGGCTCGCCGCCGAACACGACCAGCCGGATCCCGACCCGGGTGTGGTCCACGTCCAGCAACTGCGCGAACGCCGACGGGGTCTGGCTCAGCACGGTGACCTTCTCGGCCACCAGCAGGTCCCGGAAGCGATCGGGCTCGCGGGAGAGGAAGTACGGGACGACGACCAGGCGTCCGCCGGTCAGTAGACAGCCCCAGATCTCCCACACGGAGAAGTCGAAGGCGCTGGAGTGGAACCAGGTCCACACGTCCTCGGCCCCGAACCCGTACGTGTCACGGGTCGCGTCGATCAGGGCGACGACATTGCGGTGCGGTACCTCGACGCCCTTGGGGCGGCCGGTGGAGCCGGAGGTGTAGATGACGTACGCGGCGGCGTCGGGAGCGACGGCGGGGAGTTCGGTCGCCTCGCCGGACTCCGGTGCCGCGTCGAGGAGTTCGTCCGGAGTGACCGGTGCGCAGCCCGGCACGTCCGGGAAGCCGGGCAGACGGGTGATCATCACGCTCAGTTCCGCGTCCCGCGCGGTGTGGGCGACGCGGGCCGCCGGGTACGCGGGGTCGACGGGCACGTAGGCCGCGCCCGTCTTCAGCACGGCGAGCAGTGCGACGAGGAGTTCGGCGGTGCGTTCCAGGCAGACGCCCACCCGGTCCCCGGCGGCGACGCCATGGGCGCGCAGGCCGTGCGCCAGGACGGTGGCGCGGTCGTCGAGTTCGCGATAGGTCAGATCGGCGGCGCCGTCGGTCACGGCGATCCGGTTCGGTGTCGCGCCCACGATCCGCGCGAACGCCTCGGGAACGCCGGTCGGGGCGCCGACCAGGGGGTGCGGCGGCCGGCCGAGCGCCGCGACCCGGTCGCGTTCGGCCTCGTCCAGCGGATCGACGTCGTCGACCGCGCTCCCGGGCGCGCCCAGGACGTGCCCGTGCACATGTACGAGATGCCGGGTGAACTGCACGGCCATCTCCGTGGAGACGTCGGTGCCGACGTGGTCGCAGCGCAGCCGCCAGCCGTCGGCGTCCCTGAAGACCGACAGGGTGAGCGGGAACGGCGGTGCCAGGCAGGGCACATACGCGCCGGGCACCTCCGCCTCGTCGAAGAGCAGGCCGACGAACGCGGGACCGTCCACGGGGGAGGGCTTCAGCTCACCGAGGGTGGGCGCCCGCTCGACGGTGAAGCAGCCGTGGTCCGTGCCGATGACGGGTGTGCTCTCGGGGTCGTAGCGGCGCAGGGTGACGGCGAGGGCGGCGAGCCAGGTCGTCTCGTCGCCGCCGTCGGCGAGGGAGAAGAGGTGGGGGACGGTGGGGCCGTCCTCGCCCAACCCCCAGGCGGGCGCGTGCGGGCGTGCGGTCGTGGGTGCGGTCGTGGGTGCGGCGGAGTCGGCCGGGGCCGTTGCCGGTGCGATGGGGGCACCGGCCGCCAGCCGTCCCAGGGCCGTACGGTCCCACCGGTCGCGCGGGGCCACGACGATCAGATCGTGGGGGCCGTCGGCGTAGCGCAGCAGGACCTTGCGCGGCGCGTCGGCCGGGCGGGCCAGCTCTGTGTGGCGGCGGCGCTCGGCGAGCGGGTGGGCCGCCGGCACGGGCACGTCCTCGATCCACAGCCCCGGAAGGTCCATGGGGCCCGGGGAGCGGTCCGAGCGGACACGCACCGCGTGGCAACGGGCGGCGGCGGGGTGCAGGGAGCCTGACACGGGGGGTACTCCTTGTCGTTCAGGGTGGCGGACGGTGTACGTGTGCTCAGCGGGCGCTGAACCCGCCGTCCACGGTCAGGACCGAACCGGTGATCTGCCGGGACTCGTCCGAGGCGAGGAAGACCACCGCCGACGCGACGTCCTCGGGCTCGATCAGCGCGTTCATCGGCTGTGCCTCGACGAAGGTCTTCTCGTGCTCGTCCACCGGTACGTCGAGCGCCCTGGCGATCTCGGCCAGCATGCGGCCCTCGGCCCGCGCGTCGTCGCGTACCGAGCCGGGGCAGACCGCGTTCACCCGCACCTTCGTGGGCGCGTAGTCGAGCGCGGCGGCCTTGGTCAGTCCGACGACGGCGTGCTTGGCGGCGACGTACCCGGCGAAGTGCCGATAGCCGACGAGCCCGGCGGTGGAGGCGATGTTGACGATGCTGCCGGACCGCCGGGCGCTCATCGCCTTGCCGACCTCGCGGATCACCCGCCAGGCCCCGGAGAGGTCCACGTCGATCATCAGGGACCACTCCTCCTCGCCGATCTCGTGCACCGGCTTGCCCGAGGGGGCCGCGATGCCCGCGTTGTTGACGGCGACATCGATCCGGCCGAACCGGTCCTCGGCCCGGGTCACCGCCTCCCGTACGGCACGCAGGTCACGGATGTCGGCGACCGTGGTGAGGACGGCCGCGCCCGCCTCCCGGCACAGCGCGGCGGTGTGTTCCAACTGCCCCGGGGTGCCCAGCGGATAGGGCACCCCGGGCAGGTCGGCGCAGAGGTCCAGCAGGGTCAGATCGGCGCCCTCGGCGGCACAGGCGAACGCGGTGGCCCTGCCGAGGCCGCGGGCGGCGCCGGTGACGAGGACGGACTTGCCGTGCAGACGCATCGGGAACTCCTTGCAGAATCAAGCGAGTCGGGGGAAGGGAGGCGGGTGACGGCGGGCTGTGCTACAGGACCGTCGAGACGATCAGCCGGACCAGCGCGGGCGCGGCGTCGGTGAGGTACATGTGGCCGCCGGGGACCTCGACGTGCTCGAAGTCCCGGCCCGCGACCTTGCTCCAGAACTCGGCGTCGTCGTAGCCGACGAGATCGTCGTCCTCGCCGCGGACGACCGTGAGCGGGGCGTCCAGCGGGAGGCCGGTGGAGGGCGCGTAGTTCTCGTGCATCTCGACGTCCGCGCGCAGGGCGGGCAGGATCATCTCGCGCATCTCCGGGTCGTCCAGCGCGGGATGGTGATAGCCCGCGAACTCGCCTACCTGGGCGAGGAATTGCTTGTCGGACAGACCGGTGGCCCGCCGCTCGCGCCCGCGCGCCGGTTCCGGTGATCCGCTCACGAACAGGTGGACCAGCTCGACGCCGGGCTCGGCGATCAGCCGGTGAGCGAGTTCGTAGGCGAGCACCGCGCCGAGGCTGTGCCCGAACAGGGCCACCCTGGCCCCGTCGTCGCCGAGCCGCTCCCGCAACTCGGACAGGAGACCGTCGACGGCCTGGTGCGCGTCCCGGTAGGGCTCCTCGTCGATCAGCCGTTCACGGCCCGGCAGTTGCAGGGGCACGATCTCCACCGCGTCCCCGGCCAGGGCCGTCCAGGGCCGGTAGAAGGAGGCGCCCGCCCCGGCGTACGGCAGGCAGATCAGCTTGGTCGTGTCATGCGTGGTCACGGGTACGGGTCTCTCCTTGTGAGTGGCGTGCTTCATGTGTGCCTTGTGAGCGGGGAGTTGTGGAGCGGGGACTTCCGGGGCGAGGTTCGGACGTGAGCAGTCCGGCGAGTTCCGCCGCCTCGACGGCGACGCGCAGCGCGTCGGCGGCGCGGTCCGGGCCGGGCAGGCCCGGACCCACCGGCATCAGGTTGAGCGTGCTGACACCGGCCTCGGCGAACGCCGTCATCCGTTCGGCGATGCGCTCCCGGGGCCCGAGCAGCGAGGTGGCGTCGAGGAACGCGAGCGGTACGGCGGCCATGGCGCCGGGGTAGTCGCCGGCGAGGAACCTCTCCTGGACGGCACGGGCCTCGGTGCCGAACCCCATGCGCTCGGCGAGCCGGGTGTAGTGGTTGTCCTCCCGTCCGCCCATGCCGCCGAGGTAGAGCGCGGCGTACCCGCGTACCCGGCGGGCGCAGGTCCGCCAGTCGGCGCCGGTGACCAGGGGGACCCCGGGGGCGATGTCGAACCCGTCGAGGGTGCGCCCCGACTTGGCGAGGCCGGCCTTGAGGGGCCGTAGCTGCTGGGCGGCGTGGTCGGGGGAGAAGAACACGGGGAGCCAGCCGTCGGCGATCTCCCCGGCCAGCTCCAGGTTCTTCGGGCCCAGGGCGGCCAGATAGACGGGGATCCGCTCGCGGGGCGGCCGGATGGTCAGGGCGAGGGCCTTGCCGGGGCCGTCCGGCAGGGGGAGCGTGAAGTGGCGGCCTTCGTGGGCGAGGGGTTCCCGGCGCAGCGCGCGGCGCACGAGGCCGACGTATTCGCGGGTACGGCCCAGCGGCGAGGCGAACCTGACGCCGTGCCAGCCCTCCGAGACCTGGGGGCCGGAGACTCCGAGGCCGAGCCTGAGCCGTCCGCCGGAGAGGGTGTCGAGGGTGGCGGCGGTCATCGCCGTCATCGCGGGCGAGCGGGCGGGGATCTGCAGGACCGCGCTGCCGACGTCGATGCGGGAGGTGCGGGCGGCGATCCATGACATGACGGTGACGGCGTCGGATCCGTAGGCCTCCGAGACCCACACCGCCGAGTAGCCGAGGTCTTCGGCGAGGGTGGCGAGCGGGAGGTTGGAGGCGTCGTTGCCGCCGACCCAGTAGCCGAGGTTGAGGCCGAGACGCAGGGTGGGCACGGGCATGGGGGACTCCTCTGGGGGCGTACGGTCGCGGGGGTGCGGTCAGCGGCTCGTACGGGTGCGGTAGCGCCAGGTCGCCAGGGTGACGAAGACGGCGATGAGCAGCACCGAGCAGCCCGCGGTGTACAGGACGGGGTGCTGGGCGGGCCAGTCGTGCTGGACGCGGAAGCCCGGCGGGGGAGTGTTGCCGAAGAGCTCGCGCAGGGCGCCCGCGAGCGAGGTGATCGGGTTCCAGGCGGCCACGGTGGGCAGCGGGCCCGGCAGGGTCGAGCCGGAGACGAACCCGGAGGAGATGAATGTCGCCGGGAACAGCCAGATCAGCCCGAGACTACCCGCCACCTGGGCGTTCGGCGCGATGAGGGAGACGAACACGCCGATCCACGACATCGCGAAGGAGAACAGCAGCACCAGCAGGACCCCGGCGGCGATCCCGAAGGGGCCGGTGTGCGCCCGCCAGCCCATCAGCAGGCCGCAGGTGGTGGTGACGGCGACACTCGCCAGACAGGTGGTGAGGTCGGAGGTGGTCCGGCCCAGCAGCAGGGACACCCGGGAGATCGGAAGGGCGCGGAAGCGGTCGACCATCCCCTCCTCCAGGTCCCTGGAGAGCCCGACCGTGGTGAAGGTCGTGGTGAAGGCCACCGTCTGGGCGATCAGACCGCCCATCATGTAGGAGCGGTAGGCGTGGCCGCCCAGGCTGTTGCCGAAGACGTACCCGATGAGCAGGGCGTAGACGACCGGCTCGACGAGGCAGGAGATGAGCAGGCCCGGGGTGCGCCGCAGACGCAGCAGATTGCGCAGGGCGAGGTCCGCGCTCTCCGCGACCACCTGGAGCACGGGGTTCCGACGGGCGGGGGTCGGGCGGAGGGTGGTGGAGGCGGCAGTGGCGGTGCTATTGGCGGTGCCCCTGGCGGTGGCGGTCGGATGCGGGCCGCCGTCGCCCCGGTCGGACGGGGGTGTGGTGGTGTCAGGGGCGCGTACGGGGGCGTTCATGGGGTGGCCTCCCGATCCGTGTGACGATGCCCGTGACCGGCGTGACCGGC
The DNA here is from genome assembly GCF_009184865.1 of Streptomyces phaeolivaceus. Lineage (NCBI taxonomy): Bacteria > Bacillati > Actinomycetota > Actinomycetes > Kitasatosporales > Streptomycetaceae > Streptomyces > Streptomyces phaeolivaceus. The sequence goes on from NZ_CP045096.1 coordinate 9,885,608, forward strand.
GTGACCGGCGTGACCGGCGTGGTCGGAGTGGCGGGCGTGGCCGGTCAGACCGAGGAACACGTCGTCGAGGGTGCAGCGGATGAGGCCGATCTCCAGTACCTCGACGTCCTCGACGTCCTCGGCATCCGCGTCGTTCTCGTTCTCCAGCGCGGCGAGGGCGCGGGCGAGTGCGGCCCGGCCGTCGGCGGCGGGCGCCTCCACCCGCCGGGCGCGACGGTCCACCGTCGGGGTGGCGCCGGTCGCCCGTGCGACGGCGCGGGCGGCGGCGTCGAGCTGGTGTTCCTGGGCGACGCACACGACGAGCCGGTTCCCGGCGGCGGACTTGAGCGAGTCGCTGGTGCCCTCGGCCACCACTCGGCCCCGGTCGATGACGGTGATCCGGTCGGCGAGGCGGTCCGCCTCCTCCAGGTACTGGGTGGTCAGCAGGATCGTGGTGCCGGCGGCGGCGAGCTCGGAGACCGCCTCCCAGGTGTCCAGTCTGCTCTCGGGGTCGAGCCCGGTGGTGGGCTCGTCCAGCACGACCAGGGGCGGGGAACCGACCAGCGCGGCGGCCAGATCGAGCCGGCGGCGCATACCGCCGGAGTAGGCCCCGACCGGGCGCCCGGCCACGTCCGTGAGCCGGAAGCGGGAGAGCAGATCGTCGGCGACACGGCGGGCCGTACGGCGGCCCACACCACGCAGTTTCGCGAGGAGATACAGATTCTCGAAGCCGGTCAACAGCCCGTCGACCGTCGAATACTGGCCGGCCATTCCGATGGTCGCACGTACCTTCTCCGGTTCCGCGGAAACATTCCAGCCATTCACATAAGCGTGTCCGTGATCCGGCCTGAGAAGAGTGGTCAGAATCTTTACCAGAGTGGTCTTACCGGCTCCGTTCGGCCCCAGCAGGCCCATGACCTCACCGGTTCTCACCTCCAGTTCGACTCCGCGTAACGCATGGTTTGTCCGGTATTTCTTATGGAGGCCCTCGATGGCGATGGCCGACCTGCTTGACGCATGCACGGAACTGTTTCTACGCCCGTCCGCCGCCTGTGTCGATCATGGAAGTGTCAAGGTTTCTTGCCCGTTCAATGATCTTTCTTTAGGTTTGCTTGAACGTTTCAGTACAGATTCGGGAATCAAGATCACGTACGGTTCCTGTCGTGCGAGAATTACTCACGGAGCTGATGGAGCAGGCAGCGCGTAATCCGCAGCAGCCTGCTGTGACCTTTATTTCGGATTTCAGTGACATCGGCGGTACGGTACGCGATCGCGCGGCGCTCGATCTGCATTCACGGCGTATCGCGTCGTGGCTCCGGGAGAGATTCTCCCCAGGGGACCGGGCACTTCTCCCCTACTCCCCGGGGATCGAATTCACCACCGCGTTCTCCGCCTGTGTGTACGCCGGGGTCATCGCGGTGCCGGCCCCGCTCCCGGGCCGCTACCGGCACGAGCGCCGCCGCCTCGCCGCCATCGCCCGGGACGCCGGAGTGCGCGTCGTCCTGACCCAGCGCGGCGATCTGCCGGACGTCGAGAAGTGGTTCGCCGAGGAAGGCATCGTCGGCGCGGTCTGCCACACCACGGACACCGGCGAGGGCGACCCGGACGCCTGGACCGCCCCCGAGGTGTCGCCCGACACCCTGGCACTGCTCCAGTACACCTCCGGATCGACCGGCGACCCCAAGGGCGTCATGGTCACCCACGGCAACCTGGTCGCCAACGTCGAGCGCATGGCCGACACCTTCCGCAACGACGGCGAGACGACCTACGGCGGCTGGATCCCGCTCTACCACGACATGGGCCTGATCGGCCTGATGCTGCCCGGCCTCCTGTGCGGCGACGGCTATGTGCAGATGGACCCCATGTCCTTCCTGCGCCGCCCCTACCACTGGCTGCGGATGCTGGACGCCCACGGCGTCGGCTTCACCGCCGCGCCCGACTTCGGCTACGAGATGTGCGCCCGCCGGGTCACCGACGAGCAGCTCGCCACGCTCGACCTGTCCCGGGTCAAGTTCGCCGACGGCTCCGAACCGGTCCGCGCCGAAGTCGTCACCGCCTTCACCGAGCGCTTCGCCGCCGCGGGACTGCGGCCCGACGCGCTCATCCCGGTGTACGGCCTCGCCGAGGCGACCCTGATGGCGTCGGGCACCAGCGGACGGCCGGCGCTGCGGACCGGCGTCGACGCCAAGGCACTGGAGAACCGGGTCCTCAGACCGGCCACCGGCACGGAACCCTCCCGTGTACTCGTCGGATGCGGGGCACCGACCGGCTCCGACGCGCTGATCGTCGACCCCGGCACCGGCGAGGCGCTGCCCGACGGCCGCATCGGCGAGATCTGGCTCGACGGCCCCTGCGTCACCGCGGGCTACTGGGACAACGACGACGCCACCGACGCCACGTTCCACGCCCGCACGAGCGACGGACGCGGCCCGTTCCTGCGCACCGGCGACCTCGGCGCCCTGCTCGACGGCGACCTCTACATCACCGGCCGCAGCAAGGACGTCCTCGTCCTGCACGGACGCAACCTCCACCCTTCGGACATCGAGTACGAACTCCGTTCCCAGCACGAGGAGTTGGAGGGCCTGCACGGCGCGGTCTTCCTGGTCGGCGACGACGACCGGGTGGACATCGCCCCGTCCGTCGTCGCCGTCCACGAGATCCGCGCCCACTGGGGTGCGGAGCGCCACGGGCGGATCGCCGTCGACATGAAGCAGACCGTGGCCCGTGAGTTCGGCGTCCCCGTCGCGGCGGTCGCCCTGGTCCGGCCCGGCGGCGTCCGACGCACCACGAGCGGCAAGGTGCAGCGCGCGGCCATGCGCGCCCTCTATCTCACCGGCGAACTGGACACCCTCCACCTCGGCGAGGACCCGCTGCTCACCGCCGCCCTGGCCGAACGCCGGCGGGTGACCGGGCGATGACCACCACGGCCGACCTGGAGACCCTGCTCGCGGCCCACGAGGACGACGCCTTCGCACCCGAGGCGCTCGCCGGGCTCGACGACCGGGAGGAGTTCCCCGCCGGAGCAGTCCGTGTCCTCGACGACGCCGGGCTGCCCGCCCACTACGTACTGCCCCCGGACGGCGACCTCGGCGAGACGGTACGGCTGCTGCGCGCGGTCGCCCGCCGCGATCTGACCGTGGCCGTCGCCCACGGCAAGACGTTCCTCGGAGCGGCACCGGTATGGGTGGCGGGCACCCCGGACCAGGCCGCCCGGCTCGCCGACCGGGTACGCGCCGGCGAACCGGTCTGCTGGGGCCTGACCGAACGCGACCACGGCGCCGACCTGATGGCGGGCGAGTTCGCGGCGACGGCCGACACCGAGCGGGGCGCCGGGGGCCTCGCGGATGCGAGTGGCCTCGGGGGCGAGAGCGGTGTCGCGGGGGTGAGCGCTGCCGGCTGGCGGCTCACCGGGGAGAAATGGCTCATCAACAACGCCACCCGCTCCACCCTCGCCTGCGTCCTCGCCCGCACCGACCCGGCGGGCGGCGCACGCGGCTTCAGCCTCTTCCTCGTCGACAAGCGCGAACTGCCCGAAGGGGCCTGGCGGAACCTGCCGAAGGTCCGTACGCACGGCATCCGGGGCGCCGACATCAGCGGCTTCGCCCTGGACGACGTCCCCGTCCCCGCCGACGCGCTGATCGGACAGGAGGGCGACGGGATCCCCGTGGTCCTCAAGACACTCCAGCTCACCCGCGTCACCTGCGCAGCGCTCTCCCTCGGCGCCGCCGACCACGCCCTGCGCCTGGCCCGCGACTTCGCGACCGGACGCGAACTGTACGGCCGCCGCCTCGCCGACGTCCCGCACGTACGCCGCATCCTCGGCCGCGCCGCCGCAGCCGCACTCGTCGCGGAGGCGGTGAGCCTGCTCTCCGTCCGCTCGGTGCACACGCTGCCCGGGGAACTGAGCGCGATCTCGGCGCTCACCAAGGCATTCGTCCCGACCCTCACCCAGGAGACACTGGCCTCGCTCGGCGAACTGCTGGGCGTACGCGGCTTCCTCACCTCACCGCCGGGCGGCGGCTTCGCCAAGCTGGAGCGCGACCACCGTATCTGCGCGATCTTCGACGGCAGTACGGCCGTCAACCGTGCCGCCCTCCTGAACCAGATGCCGCGCCTGGCAAGGCAGTTGAGCCGCCGCCGGACCGACGCGGAGGGCCTGCGCACAGCCGCCGACCTCGCCGCCCCGCTGCCCCCGTTCGCCCCCGACCGTCTGACGCTGCTGTCCGTGACGGGATGCAGCGCCGTGCAGGCCCTGCCGGAACTCGCGGCGCGCCTACGGCGGCACGAGCCGCCCGGGACGGGCCCGCTGCTCGACCGCCTGCTCACCGAACTAGTCTGCCTGGAAACGGACTTGGCGGACTTCGTCCCCGTGGCCGGTGGCCTGCCCAGCACCGCCTTCCGCCTCGCCGAGGCATACGAACGCGCCTACGCCTCGGCCGCCTGTCTGCTCCTGTGGCTGGAGAACCCGACCCTGCGCACGGGACGGCTCGGCGGCGACGGGCTGTGGCTGCGGGCCTGCCTGACCGTCCTGCTCGGCGTGGACGACAGCGAGGTTCTCGACGCCCTGACCGATGTCGTCCTCCGCACACCCGCACCGGAGTTCACCCTGCTGGGAGGTGCCGCATGACCACCGCCACCGGCCTCGCCCCCAAGCGCGCCGACGAACTGGAGCACCTGCTCGGCGGCCTCTCCGACCCGGCCAACCCCCTCGGCGCCACCGCGATCCTCGCCGCCGACGAGCGGGCGGAGACACTCACCGCCGGAGAGGCGCTGCTGCACTCGTACGGGCTGAACGCCGAGTTCGTACCACCCGGGCTCGGTGGCCGACTGGAGCGCGCCGACCACCTCGCCGAGATCATGCGCGCCCTGTACCGCCGCGACCCGGCGCTCGGCCTCGGCTACGGCGCCAGCTCCCTCATCGCCGGGGTCACCCTGTGGACCGCCGGCGACGCGCGCCAGACCGAACAGGCCGCTCGCCTGCTCCTGGACGGCCGCCGCATCGCCATCGCCTTCCACGAACTGGCGCACGGCAACGACATGGCGGGAACGGAGTTCACCGCGACAACAGCGGACGACGGTTCGCTGCGGCTGAGCGGCCGCAAGGAGGTGATCACCAACATCCGGCGCGCCGACGCCATGGTGGTGCTCGCCCGCACCGACTCCCGGCCCGGCCCGCGCAGCCACTCCCTGGTCCTCGTCGACCGCGCGAGCGCGGACCCCGCGCGCCTGACCGATCTGCCGCGCTTCGGCACCGTGGGGATGCGGGGAGTCCAGCTCGGCGGCCTGCGCTTCGACGAACTGCCGGTGCCCTCCTCCGCGATCCTCGGCCCCGTCGGCTCGGGCCTGGAGACCGCGCTGAAGGCACTGCAGATCACCCGCACGGTCCTGCCCGCGATGGCCACCGGCATCCTGGACACCGGACTGCGGATCGCCCTGGACCATCTGACGAGGCGGCGCCTGTACGGCGGGACCGCGACCGACATCCCGCACGTCCGCTCGGTGCTGGCCGGGGTCTTCGCCGACCTGCTGCGCGCCGAGGCGCTCGGCGCGGTCGGCGCCCGCGCGCTCCACCTGACGCCCGGCGCGGCGAGCGTGTACGCCTCGGCGGTCAAGTTCGAGGTGTCCCGGCTGCTCCTCGATGCCATGGACCGGCTCGCGGAACTCCTCGGCGCCCATTTCTATCTGCGCGAGGGCCCGACCGCGCTGTTCCAGAAGCTGCTCCGCGACCTCGCCCCCGTCGGCTTCGGGCACATCGCCCGTGCCGCCTGCCAGATGAGCCTGCTGCCCCAACTCCCGCTGCTGGCCCGCCGTACCTGGGCCCGCCCCGGCACCGAGCCGCCCGGCGACCTGTTCGCGCTCGCGGAGGCACTGCCGCCCCTGCGCTACGACCGGCTGGCCCTCCACGCCGCCGGCCGCGACCCCGTCACCGGATCCCTGCACACCCTGCCCGACGCGTCCTGGGCACCGGACCACACGGACCTGCGTACGGCGGTCCGACGCGACCACACCGCACTGGTCGAACTGGCCGCCGAGTGCGCGTCGTTGTCGCCGGTGGACCTCGGCGTCGACGCCCGGCCCGAGCACTACGACCTCGTCACCCGGTACGTGCGCCTCCTCTCCCGGACCGTCCACGTCCAGGTCTGGCGGCACGCCCACCCCGGAGACTTCCTCGCCGACCCCGCCTGGCTGCGCGCGGCCCTGCACCGGTCGGCCCCGGGCCCGCACGGGCCCGGCCCGCTGCCCGCCCCGGTCGAGGACGCGCTCCTCACCGAACTCCTGGACCGCCGGGCCACCGGCCGCTCCTTCGGCCTGACCGCGAGACCACTCGCCGTCTGAGGCCCACCGCCCACCTCAGGCCCGTACAGGGTCCGGCACCCGCTCGCCCCCCATGGGCGCGCCCCGCCGCCCCGCGCCCCGGCCTGCTCCTCCCCCTCCGCTCAAGAAAGCGAACCCCCCTCATGACCGCTGGCAACCGAGACGTGCACACCTGGCTGACCGCGCGTGTGGCGACCTATCTGCGCCGCTCGCCGCAGGACATCGACACGTCCGTGCCGCTGGCCGACTACGGCCTGGACTCCCTCACGGCGCTGGCCATCACCGCCGACATCGAGGACGAGTTCGAGGTCACCGTCGACGACGCGCTGACCTGGGACCACCCCACGGTCGACGCGCTGAGCGCGGCCCTGTCCGCGCTGGTCGGCGGGGAGTCCGAGGCGGCACCGACGAGCGGGAAGCAGGCCTGACCATGAACACTTCCCCGACGCGTCCGGGCCTGCCGCTGACGGCGGCCCAGCACGGGGTGTGGGTCGCCCAGCGCCTCGCCCCCGACAGCCCGCTGTACACCTGCGGCATCTACTACGACGTCCCCGGCCCCGTGGACCGCGCCCTGCTGGCCCGCGCGGTCGAGCGGGCCGTCGCCGAGACCGAGGCACTGCGGGTCCGCTTCCCCGAGGACGGCTCAGCGGGCGGGGAGGCGGCCCGACAGGTCGTCGACCCGTCCGTCACGGGGGAGTTGGGGTACCTCGACCTCACCGGCGAGCCCGACCCGGCAGCCGCCGCCCGCGCCTGGATCGACGCCGAGGGGGCCCGGCCCGTCCCGCTCACCGGCGATCGGCTGTTCCGCCACACCCTGCTGCGCCTCGGCCCCGACCGACACTGGTTCCACTTCCGCTACCACCACATCCTCCTCGACGGCTACGGACAGGTCCTGCACTGCCGCCGGGTGCTGGAGGTCTACACAGCGCTCGCGGTGGGCGAACAGCCGCCCGCGAGCGGCTTCGGCACCCTGTCCGAGGTCCTGGCCGAGGAGAACGGCTACCTCGGCTCCGCCCGGCACGAGCGTGACGGCGCCTACTGGCGGCGGGAGTTCGCCGATCTGCCCGAGTCCACCGAGCTGGGCTCCTCCGGACCCACGGGCCTCGCGCCCAGTCTGCCCGGCGCACGTATGCGGCTGCCCGAGGAGACCGCCCTGCGCGTGCGCGGGCTCACCGGGTCCCGCTGGTCCCTGCCGGTGATCGCCGCCATGGCCGCCCACACCCACCGCGTCACCGGCGCCCACGACGTCCTCGTCCGCGTGTTCATGGCCGCGCGCCTCAGCCCGCACGCCCTGGCGACACCCGCCATGCTCGTCAACGACGTCCCCCTGCGGATTCCCGTGGACGGTGCGACGACCTTCACCGAACTGCTCGACCGGGTCGCCGCCCGCCTGGCCGAGGCGACCCGGCACCAGCGCTACCCGCACGACGAACTCCGCCGCGACCTCGCCGCCACCGCCCACCCGGGCACCATGAGCGGCCCGTCCCTGAACGTCCTCTCCTTCGCCGCCGCCCGTCTGCCCTTCGGGCCCGTCCAGGCCGAGGCACACCAGCTGGCCTCCGGCCCCGTCCGGGACCTCGCCCTGCACGCGTACGGCGACCCCGAGGCCGGCGACGGCATCGAGCTCACCGTCAACGCCCACCCCGGCCGCTTCACCCCCGAGACGGCCGCCACCCATCGCGACCGTTACGCCCGTCTCCTCACCGCCGCAACCGAGCACCCCGACCTGCCGATCGGCGCCCTCGACCTGCTCGACGACACGGAGTGGGAGCGCTTCCACGCCCGCAACGCCACCGACCGCGCGACGGACCCGCGCTCGCTGGTGGAGCTGTTCGAGGCCCAGGACCCGGCCGCCGAGGCCGTCGTCCTCGACGGCGAGCGGCTGACGTACGGCGAACTGGGCGCCCGCGCGAACCGCCTCGCACACGCCCTGCGCGGGCGCGGTGTGGGGCCGGAGTCGAGGGTGGCCGTGCGGCTGCCGCGCTCGGTGGACCTGATCGTCGCGCTGTGGGCGGTGCTGAAGACCGGCGCCGCGTACGTGCCCGTCGACACCGGCTACCCGGCCGACCGGATCGCGTACCTCCTCGCCGACGCCCGTACGTCCTTCGTCATCGACGAGCAGAACGTACGGACCCTCGGCGCGGGCGAGCCCGACACCGACCTCGGTGTCGTCCCGCGGGGGGACCACGCCGCGTACGTCATCCACACCTCGGGCACCACCGGCCGCCCCAAGGGCACCGTCGTCACCCACGCCGGCATCGCCAACATGCTGGCCTGGATGCAGGACGAGTACCGGCTGACCCCGGCGGACCGGGTCGTGCACAAGACGCCGGTCGGGTTCGACGTGTCGGTGTGGGAGGTCTTCTGGACCCTCACCCGGGGTGCGACGCTCGTCGTCGCCCGCCCCGACGGGCACCGCGACCCCGCCTATCTGGCCCGCCTGGTCCGCGACGAGCGGGTCACCGTCATCCACTTCGTCCCGGCGATGCTCGGCCCGTTCCTCGACGAGTACGTACCCGTCGACTCCCTGCGCATGGTCGGCTGCGGCGGCGAGGCCCTGCCCACCGGGCTCGCCGAGCGGTTCCACCGCGAGTGCGGCGCCCGGCTCCACAACTCCTACGGCCCCACCGAGTTCTCGGTCACCGCCACCTCCCACGCCTGCGCGCCCGGCACGCCCGTCACCATCGGCACGCCCACCCACAACTCCCGTGCGTACGTGCTCGATCCGGCCCTCCAGCCCGTTCCGGACGGTGTCACCGGCGAGCTGTACCTCGCGGGCGTCCAACTGGCGCGCGGCTATCTCGACCGGCCCGGCGCCACCGCCGAGCGGTTCGTCGCCGACCCGCACGGCCCGGCCGGCACCCGTATGTACCGCACCGGCGACCTCGTCCGCCGCCGCCCCGAGGGCGCCCTGGACTTCGTCGGACGCGCCGACGACCAGGTCAAGATCAACGGTCAGCGGGTCGAACCCGCCGAGGTTCAGGCCCTGTTGGCGGGCGCGCCCGGCGTCGAGCAGGCCGTCGTAGTCGTGCACGACACGGAGGCCGGTGGACGCCAACTCCTCGGCTATGTCACCGGCGAGCCCACCACCGACCCCCGGACCTGGCTCGCGGACCGGCTGCCCGCCCACATGGTCCCCACCGTCGTACGCACCCTGCCGTCCATCCCCGTCACCCCCAACGGCAAGATCGACCGCCGCGCCCTGCCCGCCCCGGCCAGGCAGGTAACCGGACGCGCGCCCGACAGCCCCATCGAGCACACCCTGCACGCCCTCGCCGCCGACCTGCTGAACCGCCCCGAACTGGGCGTGGACGACAACCTGTTCGCCCTCGGCGCGGACAGCATCCACGCCATCCAGATGGTCAGCCGCGCCCGCCGCCGGGGCCTGCACCTCACCCCCCAGGACGTCTTCCACCACCCGACCGTCGCCCGCCTCGCCGCCGTCGCGACCACGGCACCGGCGACCGCGCCCGTCGCGGACGACCCGGTCGGCGAACTCCCCGCGACACCGATGGCCCGGCGCCTCGCCGAACGCGGCGGCCCCACCGCCGGATTCGCCCAGTCCCTCCTCCTCACCACCGGGCCCGGCCTGTCGTACGACCGGCTCTGCGAGGCCCTGCAACGCGTCCTCGACCGCCACGACGCCCTGCGCATGCGAGGCCGGCACATCCGGCCCGTGGGCGCCGTACGGGCCGGAGACTGCCTGACCCGCGCCCGGGACGAGGACGTGGCCGCGCACAAGGAGGCCGCCCGTCGCGCGCTGTCGCCCGAGGACGGTGAGATGGTCCGGGCCGTGTGGTTCGAGTCGGGTCAACTGCTGCTCGTCCTGCACCACTTGGTCGTGGACGGTGTGTCCTGGCGCATCCTGCTGACCGACCTCGCCGAGGCCCTCGCGGACGGCGACCTGTCCCCGGCAGGCACCTCCCTGCGCGGCTGGGCCGGCCACCTCCGGGCTCCCGACGACGAACTCCCGCTGTGGACCGACCTGTTGTCCACGCCGGAACCCGTCCTCGGCGCCCGTCCCCTCGACCCCGCCCAGGACGTCCACGGCACCGCCCGCTCGATCACCGTCACCGTCCCGGCGGACCTCACCGGCACCCTGCTGACCACACTGCCCGCCGCCTACCGGGCGACCCCGGACGACATCCTCCTCGCCGCGCTCTCGGCCGCCGTGCAACGCCACCGGGGCGAGGGACCGGTCCTGGTCGACCTGGAGGGCCACGGACGCGACCACCTCCCCGACGGCATGGACCTGTCCACCACCGTCGGCTGGTTCACCCGTATCCACCCGGTCCGCCTCGCCGCCGGGACGGCGACCGGCCCCGCCCTGCTCAAACGCACCAAGGAGGAACTGCGCGCGGTCCCGCACGGCGGTCGCGGCCACGACCTGCTCCGCGACCGCCTCACCCGCCTGCCGGCACCCCAGATCTCCTTCAACTACCTGGGCCGCCTGGACGCCCAGGACCTCGGCGGCTGGCGCCTCGCCGACGACGCGACGCCGGTGGAACTCCTCGCCGACGACGGCCTCGCACTCACCCACGCCCTCCAGATCGACGCTCACGTCCGCGACGGCGAACTCACCGCCGAGTGGACCTACCCCTCGGGCGTCCTCACGGAGACCGAGGTCCGCGCCCTCGCCGAGGCCTGGACCGAGGCCCTCGCCGAACTCGCCGTCCACACGCGAGGCGGACTCACCGTCTCCGACGTACCCCTGGTCAGGATCACCCAGGAGGAGCTGGACCGGTTCCGGGGCGCCACCGACGTCCTGCCCCTCTCCCCGCTCCAGGAGGGCCTGCTCTTCCTCGCCCTGTACGAGCCCGAGGACCCGTACGTCGGCCAGCTCGTCCTGGAGACCGACGGCGGCTTCGACCCCGGGCGGATGCGGGCCGCCGCCACCGCCCTGCTGCACCGCCACCCCAACCTGCGCGCCGCCTTCCGCAGCCGCTCGGCGGGCGCTCCGGTGCGGGTCGTCCCGGCCGACGTCAAGGTGCCCTGGGAGGAGCGCGCCGAGGACGACCTGGAGACGTTCCTCGCCCGGGACCGCGCCCGGGGCTTCAGCGTCGTCCGGCCGCCCCTGCTGCGATTCACCGTCCTCGGCGACCGCCGTCTCGTCCTCACCCACCACCACCTGCTGCTGGACGGCTGGTCCCTGCCCCTGCTGGTACGCGAGCTGTTCACGCTGTACGGCGGCACCGAACCGCCCCCGGCCGCCGCCCCGTACCGCGACTATCCGGCCTGGCTCGACCGGCAGGACCGCGAGGCCTCCGCCGGGGTGTGGCGGGAGCGGCTCGCCGGTCTGGCGGCGCCCACCCTGCTCGCACGGGCCGACCGCGTCCGGGACGGACACGCCGTCCATGAGCTGGTCCTGTCCGAGGCGCTCACCGACGCCCTGACGTCGACGGCCCGCGCCCACCGGATCACCCTCAACACGGTCGTGCAGGGCCTGTGGGGGCTGCTGTTGAGCGCCTTCACCGGACGGGACGACGTCGTGTTCGGCGCGACCGTCTCCGGGCGCCCGCCCGAACTGCCCGGCGCGGAGTCGATGCTCGGACTGTTCGTCAACACCCTGCCGGTCCGGGTACGGATCGACCGCGACGAGACACTGGCCGCGCTGCTGACGCGGCTCCAGCACGAACAGCAGTCCCTCCACGCCCATCAGCACGCCTCCCTGGCGGAGCTGACCCGCGCCTCCGGCTTCGACGCGCTGTTCGACACCATCGTCGCCTTCGAGAACTACCCGATGGACGACGGCATCGAGGCCGGCGGCCTGCGCCTCGTCCACGCCGACCTCGTCGAGCGCACCCACTACCCGGTCACCCTGTCCGTCTTCCCCGGCGCACGGCTGCGGCTGAGGTTCTCCTACCTCGCCGGAGCCTTCGACGCGCCGGCCGTCACCCGCCTCGCCGACCTCCTGACCGACCTGATCGACAGCGCCGTCACCGAACTCGACGCCCCTGCGGGCGAGTTGATCGAGGTGGGTGCGGCGGACCGGCTGCTCGTCATGGGTGTGACGGCGGCGGAGACCGGCTCCGCGTCGCCGGTGGCGCCGGCCGACGGCGGCGGCGAGCCCCGCTCGCCCGAGGAGGCCTCACTGTGCGCCATCGTCGCCGACGTCCTCGGCGTCGAACGGGTCGGTGTGGAAGACGAGTTCTTCGCGCTCGGCGGCACCTCGATCCTGATGATCCGTCTGGTCCACCGGGTGCGCGACGAGTTCGGCGTCGACCTGTCGCTGCGCGACCTCTTCGCCGCCCCGACCGTCGCCGGTGTCGCCGAACGGCTGACCGGCCTCGCCCCGCAGGCCAAGCGCATCACGGCGGAGGAGCGGCCCGCCCGCATCCCGCTGTCGTTCGCCCAGGAACGCATGTGGTTCCTCCAGCGGCTCCAGGGCGCCTCGGGGACGTACAACATCCCCATCCAGGTCCGGCTCACCGGCCCGCTCGACGCGGACGCGCTCGGCGGTGCGCTCGCCGACCTGGTCGCCCGCCACGAGGCGCTGCGCACTCAGTACCTGGAGGACGCCGACGGCCCGCACCAGGTCGTCCTGCCCCCGGACACCGGCTTCACCATGGAGGTCGTACGGGACGCGGGCCCCGCTCCCGACCTGGCCGCCTCCGCCGCCCGCTCCTTCGACCTCACCCGCGACCTGCCCCTGCGGGCCACTCTCTACACGACCGGCCCCGACACCCACGTCCTGCTCCTGGTGGTGCACCACATCGCCACCGACGGAGCCTCGCTGCGCCCGTTCACCGAGGACCTCTCCGCCGCCTACCGGGCCCGGCTCGACGGCGACGCACCGCACTTCGGTGAACTGACCGTCCAGTACCCGGACTTCGCGATCTGGCAGCGTGAGACGCTCGCCGCGGACCTGCCCCGCCAGATCGACCACTGGAAGCAGCACCTGGACGGCCTGCCGCCCGAGGTCACCTTCCCCGGCGACCGCCCCCGCCCGGCGGTGGCCACCCACCGCGGCGACCACGTCGAGTTCCCCGTCGCCCCGGAGCTGTACCAGCGGATGCTGGACCTGGCCGGCCGCACCCGCACGACCCCGTTCATGGTCCTCCAGGCCGCCGTGTCACTGCTGCTGACCCGGCTCGGCGCGGGCGAGGACATCCCGCTCGGCGGAGTGATCGCCGACCGGCCCGACTCGGTCCTCGACGACGTGGTCGGCGTCTTCATCAACACCCTCGTCTACCGCATGGACACCTCGGGCGACCCCAGCTTCGAGGAACTGCTCGTCCGCGTCCGGGAGACGGGCCTCGCCGCCTACGCCCACCAGGGCGTCCCCTTCGAACGCCTGGTGGAGGAGCTGAACCCGGAGCGCTCCCGCTCCCGGCACGCCTTCTTCCAGGTGATGCTGGCCTGGCTGGACCTCACCGAGGCCCGCTTCGCGCTCCCCGGCGTCACCGCCGACCCCGGCCCGGTCACCAGCGGCACCGCCAAGTTCGATGTCCACTTCGACTGCCATGTCCACGAGGGCGGCGGCCTGTTGTGCCGTCTGGAGTACGCCACCGACCTGTACGACCGCCGTACGGCCGAGAGCTTCGCGACCCGCTTCGTCCGCGTCCTGGACCGCGTCACCACCGACCCCGGACAGCGGCTCTCCGAGGTGGACGTCCTCGGCGCCGACGACCGCGCCCTGGTGCTCACCCGCTGGAACGACACCGCCGTCCGGTGCGACGGCGAGGGCTCGCCGGTCGAACTGTTCGAGGCGCAAGCGCTTCGGAACCCCGACGCCGAGGCGGTCCGCTTCGAGGACGAGCGGGTCACGTACGGCGAGTTCGACGCCCGCGTGAACCGGCTCGCCCACGCCCTGCGGGAGCGGGGCGTCGGCCCCGAGTCACGGGTCGCCGTGATGCTGCCGCGCTCGGTCGACCTGATGGTGGCCCTGTGGGCGGTGCTCAAGGCGGGCGCCGCGTACGTACCCATCGACACCGGCTACCCGGCCGACCGGATCGCCTACATCCTCGCCGACTCCGGCGCCCGGCTGCTGATCTCCGACCGGGACGCGGACGGCTTCGAGCGGATCGCACCCGACGCCGAGGAGACCGGGGCGTCCGACGAAAGCCCCGAGGTGACGGCACACGGCGACAACGCCGCGTACGTCATCTACACCTCGGGCTCCACCGGCCGCCCCAAGGGCACGGTCAACACCTGCGCCGGCATGGCGAACCGGCTGTGGTGGATGCAGCGCGATCACCGACTCGCCCCGGGCGAACGGGTGTTGCAGTCCACCCCGGTCAGCTTCGACGTGTCGGTGTGGGAGGTCTTCTGGACCCTCATGTACGGCGGCACCCTCGTCGTCGCCCGCCCCGACGGCCACCGGGACCCGCTCTACCTGGAGCGGCTGATGCGCGAGGAGTCCGTCGCCGTCGTGCACCTCAGCGCGTCCATGCTCGGCGCCTACCTGGCCGAGACCCGGCTGCCGGACTCCGTCCGCCTGGTCGTCTCCGGCGACGAGGCCCTGCCCGCCGAGCTGGTCCGCCGCTTCCACGACGACTCGAACGCCCTGCTCCTGAACGCGTACGGCCCGACCGAGGCCGCCGTCGACGTCACCGCGTGGGCGGCACCGGCGGACACCGAGACCGTGCTGATCGGCGGGCCCGTCGCCAATACGCGGGCGTATGTGCTCGACGCGACGCTGACGCCGGTCGCGCCCGGTGTGCCGGGTGAACTGTACGTCGAGGGAGTCCAGTTGGCCCGTGGCTACCTCGACCGGCCCGCGCTGACCGCCGAACGGTTCGTCGCGAGCCCGTACGGCCCACCCGGGGCACGCATGTACCGCACCGGGGACGTGGCGCGCTGGACGGCGGACGGCGAACTGGAGTACCTCGGGCGCGCCGACAACCAGGTCAAGCTGCGCGGCTTCCGCGTCGAACTCGGCGAGATCGAGGACGCGCTCGCCGACCACCCGGCCGTCGCCCAGGCCGCCGCTGCCGTCCACGGGCAGTGGCTGGTCGGGTACGTCGTGCCCGCCGCCCCGGGCGCCCCGGTCGACCCGGAGACGTTGCGCGACCGGCTCGCGGCCCGGCTGCCCGAGTACATGGTCCCGGCCCAGATCGTCACCCTGGACGAACTGCCGCTCACCCCGAACGGCAAGCTCGACCGCAAGGCCCTGCCGGTCCCCGACCTCGCGCACCCCGCCGGGCGCGGCCCGCGCACCCCGCAGGAGGAGATCCTGTGCGGGCTGTTCGCCGAGGTGCTCCGCGTGCCCGAGGTCTCGATCGACGACGACTTCTTCGCGCTCGGCGGCCACTCCCTGCTGGTGACCCGGCTGGCGAGCCGGATCCGCGCCGCGCTCGACACCGACCTCGAACTGTCGGTCCTGTTCGAGGCGACCACCGTGGCGAAGCTCGCGTCCCGCCTCACCGCGAACGGCCCACGCCGCTCCGGCGTCACGGCACAGCCGCGCGAAGGACGCCTGCCCCTGTCGTACGCCCAGGAACGGCTGTGGTTCCTGCACCGCTTCGAGGGCCCGTCCCCGACGTACAACCTGCCCGTCGCACTGAGCCTGACCGGCGACCTCGACGTACCCGCGCTCACCGCCGCCCTGGACGACCTGGCCGGGCGGCACGAGGCCCTGCGGACGGTCTTCGCCGAGGACGAGCACGGGCCCCACCAGGTCGTGCTGCCGTCGGTGCCGCCGCTGAGCGTCGTGCGCGCGGACCAGCAGGCACCGGCGGACCAGGAGGCACCGGCGGACCGGGAGGCACTGGACGAGCGCATCGCCGAGGCGGTCCGCACCCCGTTCGACCTCACCGCCCAACCCCCGCTCCGCGCCACCCTGTTCGACCTCGGCGCGGGCGAACACGTACTGCTCCTCGTCCTGCACCACATCGCCGGCGACGGCGCCTCCATGGCCCCGCTCGCCCGCGACCTCGCCACCGCGTACGCCGCCCGCACCAGGGGAGCGGAACCCGACTGGCCGCAACTGCCCGTCCAGTACGCCGACTTCGCTGTCTGGCAGCGGCGGGCGCTGGGCGAGGCCGACGACCCGGACAGCGCGCTCGCCCACCAGCTGGACCACTGGCGTACGACGCTCACCGGGCTGCCCGAGCAGATGGAGTTGCCCTTCGACCGGCCCCGGCCCGCCGTCCCGACCCACCGCGGTGACACCGTGCCCTACACGGTCGAGCCCGCCGTCCACGAGGCGCTGGTCCGGCTCGCCCGCGCGCACCACACGACCGTCTTCATGGTCGTGCACGCCGCCCTGGCCACCCTGCTGCACCGGCTCGGCGCGGGCGACGACATCGTGATCGGCTCACCGGTCGCGGGCCGCACGGACGAGGCCCTCACACCCCTGGTCGGCTTCTTCGCCAACAACCTGGTGCTGCGCACCGACCTGACCGGCGACCCCGACTTCACCGAGGTGCTGCGCCGGGTACGGGCCGCAGACCTGGCCGCCTACGCCCACCAGGACGTGCCGTTCGAACGGGTCGTGGAGGCGGTCAACCCGGCACGCTCCACCGCCCGGCACCCGCTGTTCCAGACCGGCCTGAACTTCAACGGCGCCGACCAGCAGGCGGCCCTCGACCTCGCCGTGGACCTGCCGGGCCTCACCGCGCGCGTACGGCCGGTCGCCTCGCCCGCCGCCAAGTTCGACCTGTCGTTCTTCCTCACCGAACGGCCCGAGGGCGGGGCGCACGGACTCCTGGAGTTCGCCACCGACCTGTTCGACCCCGACTCGGCCGCCCGGATCGCCGAGCGCTTCACCCGGCTGCTCGCCGACATCGTCGCCGAACCCGGCCGCCCGGTGGGGGAGTTCGACGTGGTGGACGCCGACGAGCGGCGGCTGCTGCTCACCGAGTGGAACACCACCGCCCACGAGGTGCCCGCACGGACGCTCACCGACCTGATCGAGGCCCAGGCCGCCCGCACCCCGGAAGCCCCGGCCGTCGTCTTCGGCGCCACCGAGCTGACGTACGCCGAACTCGACGCCCGCGCCGACCGGTTGGCCCGGCACCTGATCGACCTCGGGGCCGGTCCGGAGCGCTATGTCGCCGTACTGATGCCGGTCTCCGAGGACATCCCGGTGACCCTGCTGGCCGCCCTGAAGACCGGCGCCGGCTATCTGCCGCTCGACCCGGCGCACCCGGCCGACCGCCTCGCCTTCATGCTCGGCGACATCGCCCCGGTCGCGGTCGTCACCACGGCCGAACTCGCCGACACCGTCAGCACGTTGACGGACGCGACGATCGTGCTCACGGACGACCCCGCGCCCGTCCGGCGGCCGTCCGGCCCGCTCCCCACCGTGAACCGGCGGCCCGAGCACGCCGCCTTCGTCATCTTCACCTCGGGCTCCACCGGACGGCCCAAGGCGGTCGTCGTCGAACACCGCTCGCTGGTCGCCTACCTGGCCTGGGCGACCCACGAGTACGCGAGCCTGCGACAGCGCGTCCTGGTGCACTCTCCGGTCTCCTTCGACCTCACCGCCACCGGCATGTTCGGCCCGCTGATCTCCGGCGGCACCGTGGAACTGGTCCGCTGGACCGCGAGCGGCCCGGACCCGGACGCGGCCGTCACCCGGCCCGATTTCGTCAAGGCCACCCCCAGCCATCTGCACCTGCTGGGCGTGGTGCCCGAGGAGTACTCGCCCGGCGGCCAACTCGTCCTCGGTGGCGAGTCGTTGCTCGGCGACGTCCTGGACGCCTGGCGCTCCCGGCACCCCGGGGTGACCGTCCTCAACGAGTACGGCCCGACCGAGACCACCGTCGGCTGCAGCCTGTTCCGCATCGAACCCGGGGACCCCGTACCGCCCGGTGTCATCACCATCGGCACACCCGCCTGGAACACCCGGATGTACGTGCTGGACGCGCTGCTCCGCCCGGCCCCCGTCGGCACCGCCGGCGAACTGTACGTCGCGGGCGACCTCGTCACCCGTGGCTACCACGGCCGCCCCGGCCTGACCGCGGGCCGCTTCGTCGCGAGCCCGTACGGCCCGCCCGGCTCCCGGATGTACCGCACGGGCGACCTGGCCCGCTGGACGGCCGCCGGACGGCTGGAGTTCGTCAGCCGCGTCGACGACCAGGTGAAGATCCGCGGCTTCCGCATCGAACTCGGCGAGGTGGAAGCCGTCCTGACCGCCCGGCCGGGCATCGACGCCGCCGCCGTGGTCGTCCGCGAGGACACCCCCGGCGACAAGCGCCTCGTCGCCTACGTGGTGCCGGAGCCGGACCACCCGGCGGACCCGGCCGCCCTGCGCGCCGCAGCCGCGCGGGCCCTGCCCGACTACATGGTCCCGGCCGCCTTCGTCGCGCTGGAGACCCTGCCGCTGACCGCCAACGGCAAGGTCGCCCGCAAGGCGCTGCCGGCCCCGGACCTCAGCGCCGAGGGCTCGGGCCGGCCGCCCGCCGACGGCATGGAACGACGGGTGGCGGACCTCTTCGCCGCCGTCCTCGGCCTGCCCGACATCGGCGCCGACGACGACTTCTTCCGCCTCGGCGGCCACTCCCTGCTCGTCGCCCGGCTGGTCAACCGCGTCCGGGCCGAGCTGGGCGCCGAGTTGTCCATTCGGGACGTCTTCGAGCACTCGACCGTCGCCCGACTCGCCGAACTCCTGTCCGGCCGACCGACGAAGGCCCCACGGACACCGCTCGTCCGGCGCGAAGGGGCCGATCGGCCCGAGCGGGTGCCGCTCTCGGCGGCACAGCGACGGATGTGGTTCCTCGACCGGCTCGACGGCCAGGCACAGACGTACACCATCCCCGTCGTCCTGCGCATGACGGGCGCCCTCGACCCGGACGCCCTGCGGGACGCCTTCGGCGACCTGGTCCGGCGCCACGAAGTGCTGCGCACGGTGATCGCCGACGGACCGGACGGACCGCACCAGGCCGTCTTCGACACCGAACCGCCTTTCGCGATCCGGCCGTTGAAGCCCGTCGACTTCGCCGCAGGGGTGGCGGAGGCCGCCCGCACGCCCTTCTCCCTCGACCACCAACCACCCATCCGCGCCGCGCTGTTCACCGACGGAGACCGCGAACACGCCCTGCTGCTGCTCCTGCACCACATCGCGGGCGACGGCTCGTCCATGCGCCCTCTCGCCGCCGACCTCTCCACGGCCTACACCGCCCGCCTCGCCGGCCACGCCCCCGACTGGGCCCCGCTGCCCCTCCAGTACGCCGACTACGCCCTGTGGGAACGCGAACTCCCCGCCGAACGGCTCGACTTCTGGGCCGAGGAGCTGGCCGGGATCCCCGACCAGATCGAGCTGCCCACCGACCGACTCCGGCCCGCCGTCGCCACCCAGCGCGGGGGCACGGTGCCCTTCACGGTGCCGGCGGCACTCCGCGACCGGGTCGACGCGCTCGCCCGCGACCGGGGCGCCAGCGCCTTCATGGTGCTGCACGCCACCCTCGTCACCCTGCTGA
This sequence comes from Streptomyces phaeolivaceus, assembly GCF_009184865.1. Lineage (NCBI taxonomy): Bacteria > Bacillati > Actinomycetota > Actinomycetes > Kitasatosporales > Streptomycetaceae > Streptomyces > Streptomyces phaeolivaceus. The sequence continues at coordinate 9,905,266 of NZ_CP045096.1, forward strand.
ACCGGCTCGGCGCCGGCGACGACATCGTGATCGGCACGCCCGTGGAGGGCCGCCCCGACACCGCCCTCGAAGACCTCGTCGGGCTCTTCGCCAACACCCTTGTCCTGCGCGCCGACACCTCCGGCGACCCCACCTTCGAGGAACTGCTCGACCGGGTGCGCGCGACCGACGTGGCGGCCTACGACCACACCGATGCGCCCTTCGAGCAACTGGTCGAGGTCCTCAACCCGGCGCGCTCACGCTCCCGACACCCGCTGTTCCAGGTCATGCTGACGGTCAATCAGGAGACGGTCGCTCCCACACTGCCCGGCCTTGAGGTGACCGTCGGGAATGTCCACGGCGACCGGGCCAAGTTCGACCTGTCGCTGACCCTCACCGAGAGCCGGGAGGGCGGCTGGTCGGGATGGGTCGAGTACGCCTCCGACCTGTTCGACCGTGCCACCGCCGCAAGCGTCGCCGCCCGCTATCTGCGCCTGCTGGAGGAGGTGACAGCCGACCCGGCCCGCCCCCTGCACACCCTGCCCCTGCTCACCCCCGCCGAACGCGAGGACGTACTCGTCCGCCGCAACGACACCGCCCGGCCACTGCCGCAGGCATCGCTCCCGGAGATGTTCGAGGCGCAGGCGGCGCGCACGCCGCACGCCGTGGCCGTCGTCACGGACGGCACGGAGATCTTGGACGGCACCGAGACCTCGGACGGCACGGAGATCTCGAACAGTACAAAACTGACGTACGACGAGCTGAACCGTGACGCCAACCGGCTCGCCCGGCACCTGATCGCGCTCGGCGCCGGACCGGAGACCGTCGTCGCCGTCGTGCTGCCGCGCCGCCCGGACGTGGTCGTGGCGCTGCTCGCGGTCCTGAAGACGGGGGCGGCGTACCTGCCCGTGGACCCGGCCAACCCGCAGGCACGCATCGACGCCCTGGTCGCGGACGCGGGCGCACGGATCGTGCTCGACGAGAGGACCCTCCCGGCCGAACTGGACGACCTCCCCGACAGCGACCTGAGCCGTCCCCTCCACCCCCACCAGGCCGCCTACCTGATCTACACCTCCGGATCGACGGGCCGCCCGAAGGGAGTGGTCGTCGAACACGGCTCGCTCGCCGCCTATCTGAGCGAGGCCGTGGCGATGTACCCGGCCGCGTCCGGCGAGTCCCTGGTCCACACCTCCCTCGCCTTCGACATGCCGGTGACCACCCTGTTCACCCCGCTCATCACGGGCGGCCGGGTGCGGTTCGCGGACCTGGACGAGGACACCCCGACCCCCGACCTGCTCAAGGTCACCCCGAGCCATCTGCGCCTGCTGGAGTCACTGCCCGACCACGTCGGCGACGCCCGCAACCTGGTCATCGGCGGCGAGGCACTCGACGGCACGGCGTTGCAGGCCTGGCGCGAGAGGCACCCCGACGCCGTGGTGTTCAACGAGTACGGCCCGACCGAGGCGACCGTCGGCTGCGTCGTCCACCGCCTCGAACCGCACGACGGCCTCGACACGGGCCCGGTACCCATCGGCCGCCCCATCGCAGGCGCGCGCGTCTACGTGCTCGACGACCACCTCCAGCCCGTCCCCGACGGGATCTGGGGCGAGCTGTACCTCGCCGGCGCCGGACTCGCCCGAGGCTACGCCGGGCGTCCCGCCCAGAGCGCCGAACGCTTCGTCGCCGACCCGTACGGCCCACCCGGCACCCGCATGTACCGCGTCGGCGACCGGGCCCGCTGGAACCGCGCCGGGGTACTGGAGTACGCCGGACGCGTCGACGACCAGGTCAAGATCCGGGGCTACCGGATAGAGCCGGGTGAGATCGAGACGGCCCTGACGGCACTGGACGGAATCGCTCAAGCCGCGGTGACAGCCCGCGAGGACCGCCCCGGCGACAAACGCCTGGTCGCCTACGTGGTGCCAGGTGGAACCCCCGGACGAGGAGCGCCCCGTAAGGGGCGCGGGGAACTGCGCGACCAGCCCCCACAAACCCGCAGCGAACAAACGACCTATCCAATCAACCCCGACGACCTACGGGCCAAGCTCGCCGCGACGCTACCCCCCTACCTCATCCCCTCCACCTTCATCGAGATCGACGAAATCCCACTGAACCCCAACGGCAAGCTCGACCGCAGGTCACTGCCCGCCCCACCGGACACCACCCCCGGCACCGGCAGGGCCCCCCGCACCCCACAAGAGGCCCAGCTGTGCACCCTGTTCGCCGAAGCGCTGAACGTGTCCGAGGTCTCCGCCGACGACGACTTCTTCGCGCTGGGCGGTCACTCCCTGCTCGCCGTCCGTCTGGCCGGCCGCATCGGTGAGACGCTGGCGGTCCGCTTCAGCCTCTCGGCGCTGCTCGAAGCACCGACCCCCGCGGGACTGGCCCGCCACCTCACGGAGGGCGGCCCGCGCACCGCGTCATGGGTACCGGACTCGGAAGCCGAGCTGAGTCCCGCCCTGCGCTTCACCTCCGGCACCTCCCTCACCGGCCCGTCCGACGAGACGCATGGCGAAGCGCACCCCGGTGGTCCTCGGGAGATTCTGCTGACCGGGGCCACGGGATTCGTCGGAGCGTTCCTCCTGTCCGAGCTGCTGCACCGGACGTCGGCGCGGGTGCACTGCCTCGTCCGCGCGCGGACCGACGCGGAGGCGGGCGAGCGGCTGACCGGGGCCCTGCGGCGCTACGGCATCGACCTCGGGCCGACGCCGGACGCCGGCTCGCGGCTGAAGGTCGTCCGGGGAGACCTCGCGGCAGCGGACCTCGGTCTCGACCCCACGGACTGGGCGGGGCTGCGCGAGCGGGTCGACACGATCGTCCACAGCGGCGCACACGTCCACCACCTCTCGCCGTACGCCCAGCTGAAACCGGCCAACGTGGAGGGCACCCGGACCCTGCTGCGCCTGGCCGCAGAAGGCAGGCCGAAGGCGTTCCACCACCTCTCCACCCTGGGGGTGTTCACGCTCGGCCAGAACTCCCGGCTGGTCACGGAGGGTTCACCGATCGACGGTGAGAAGCACCCGTTCGGGAACGGGTACGCGGCGAGCAAATGGGTCGCGGACCGGCTCGTCGAGCGTGCCTTCGAACGGGGGGCCTCCGGCGGCATCCACCGGCTCGGCCGCGTCTGGGCGCACACCTCGACCGGTGCCGTCAGTCGGGACGACATGTTCTCCCGGCTGCTCACCAGCTGTGCCGCGCTCGGCTGCCATCCGGTCGGACCGGATCTGGCGGAAGCACTGCTGCCCGTCGACGTCCTGGCCCGCGCCGTCGTGGAACTGATCCTGACCGGGACGGGAACCGCCCGTGTGCACCACCTCCACCACCCGCGCGGGGTCGGAGCCGACGTCTTCATGAACGGCCACGACCGGATGCGCGGGACGGCCTCCGAACCGCTCCCGCCCACCGAGTGGCTGCGCCGTCTGCGGCGCGCGAGCGAACGGGGACAGGACCTGCCGATCCTGCCCTACCTGGCGTATCTCGAAGAGCACGCGAGGAACACTCCCGACCCCCAGCGGCCGACGCTGGCGTTCGAGAACGACAGGACGCTTCGGCGGCTGCGGGATCTGGCGGTCGCGATCCCGGACATCGACGACACCGCGATCTCCCGCTACTGGGACTTCGTCGAACGGTGAGGCCGGCCACGCACACCGGCCCGCCCCCCCGCACCGGGAGGCGACGCGCCTCCCGACTCCCGAAAGGAACACCGAACCGTCATGACCAACCCCTTCGAGAACCCCGACGGCACCTACCGGGTCCTGGCCAACGACGAGGGCCAGCACTCCCTGTGGCCCGACTTCACCGCCGTACCCGCCGGCTGGACCACCGTCTTCGGCCCGGACAGCCGTACCGCCTGCCTGGAGTACGTCGAACGCGAGTGGACCGACCTGCGCCCCAAGAGCCTCGTCCGGGCCATGGGCGAATGAGCCGGCGGAACGAGCGGAACGAACGGAACGAACGGAAGGGAACACGCACGTGAGCAGCGTCGACATGACGCGGGCACCGTACGCCCCGGCGAGCGACGACGGCACGGTGCGGTACGACGCCCCCACCCTGGCCCGGCTCGGCCATGTGGCGGCGGAACTGCTGGACCGGGCGGGCGACCGGGTCGACGACCCGGCCTGGGTGGCCCTCGCCCGGCACGCCTGGGAGGACGTCCCCGCCGAAGTACGGCGCACCGTGCGGGAGTTCCGGAGGCATTCGGGCCCCGAGGGCGCCCTCGTCCTCAGGAGGCTCCCCATCGGTGCCGTGCCCCTGCCGCCGACCCCGATGGTGAAGGGCTCGGTCCAGCACGGCCCGTCCCTGGCGGCGGCGACGCTGCTGCTGTTCGCGGCCGGGCTCGGCGACCCGGCCGCGTTCGCGGCGGAGAAGTCCGGCGCCCTCGTCCAGGACGTCGTGCCGGTGCCCGGCCAGGAGACCGTCCAGGGCAACGTCGGCTCGGTCGAGCTCACCTTCCACACCGAGAACGCCTTCCATCCCCACCGCCCCGACTACGTCATGCTGCTCTGCCTGCGCCCCGACCACGAGGGCGCGGCCGAACTGCGCACCAGCTGCGCCCGACGCGTGCTACCCCTGCTGACCCCGGGCACCCGGGAGGCGCTCGGCAGGCCCGAGTACGTCACCGAGGCACCGCCGTCCTTCGGCCCGGCCGACGCGGGCACCGCGCACGCCGTGCTCACCGGCGACCCGGACGACCCCGACTGGTGCTTCGACGAGGCGGCCACCAAGGCGGTGACCCCCGAGGGCCGGGCCGCCCTCGCCGAACTGGCGGAGGTGGCGCACCGCACGTACACGGGGGTGCTGCTGCGCCCCGGTGACCTCGCCGTCGTCGACAACCGGATCACCCTGCACGGCCGTTCGGCGTTCACCCCGCGCTACGACGGCCGTGACCGCTGGCTCCAGCGGACCTTCGCCTTCAGCGACCTCCGCCGCTCCCGCGACCACCGCCCCGGCGACGGCACGGTCCTGGTCAAGTGACCCCACCCGACAGGCCGATGGACAGATGAATAGATGGACAGAGGAAAGGTACGTGCTGACATGACCGAGACCGACCGGACGCCTCTCACGGTGTTCGAACGGCACGAGTCGAACGTACGCAGCTACTGCCGTGACTTCCCGGTGGTGTTCGAGCGCGCCGCCGGACACCACCTGTGGGACACCTCGGGACGCCGCTATGTGGACCTGCTGTGCGGGGCCGGCTCGCTCAACTACGGCCACAACCCGCCCGAGATCGTCGAACGGGTCATGGCCTACCTCACGGCCGGCGGCCCCGTGCAGTCCCTGGACCTGCACACCACCGCCAAGGCCGACTTCCTGGAACGCTTCACCACCCTCATCCTCCAGCCGCGCGGCCTCGGCGACCACGTCGTCCAGTTCCCCGGACCGGCCGGCACGCTCGCCGTCGAGGCCGCCCTGAAGCTGGCCCGCAGGGTCACCGGGCGCACCCAGGTGATCGCCTTCACCGGAGGCTTCCACGGCGCGTCCCTCGGCGCCCTCGCCGCCACCACCTCCCCGCTGCTGCGCGGCGCGGCGGGCGTACCACTGACCGACGTCACGATCCTCCCCTACGGCGACGCGACCGAGCCCGATCCGTTCGCCGCCCTGGAACACGCCCTCGGCCCGGGGGCGGTGACGCCCCCGCCCGCCGCGATTCTGCTGGAGACGGTCCAGGGCGAGGGCGGACTGCACACGGCGCCCCGCGCATGGCTGGCCCGGATCCGTGAACTCGCCGACGCCACCGGCACGTTGGTGATCGTGGACGACATCCAGGCGGGCTGCGGACGCACCGGCACCTTCTTCAGCTTCGAGGACGCGCCCGAACTCCGGCCCGACCTGGTCTGTCTGTCGAAGTCCCTCAGCGGTATGGGGCTGCCGATGGCGGCGCTGCTGATCCGGCGCGAGATCGACCGGTGGGCCCCCGGCGAGCACAACGGCACCTTCCGCGGCCACAACCTCGCCTTCGTGGCGGGCTCCGCGGCACTGGACCACTGGACCGACCCGCACTTCACCCACCACGCCGGCGAACTGGCCGCCGCGATCCGCACCAGCCTCGTCGGCATCGTCGACGCCCTCCCGGCGGGTGCCGCCGAGGTCGTCGGCAAGGGGGCGATGAGCGGACTGCGATTCCCCGCCGCCGGGACGGCCGAACGGACACGGGAGGCGTTGTTCCGGGCCGGCGTCGTCGCCGAGACCTCGGGGTCGGGGCATGTACTGAAACTGCTGCCGCCCCTGACGATGTCCCTCACCGAGTGGAAGGAAGTGGCGGACACCGTGGGCGACGCCGTCCAGGCACTCGCTACGGCGTAGCCGCCCGACGCCCTCGGGGACGAGCCGGACAGGCGCGGCCGTCCCCGACACACAGACCGAGCGCCGCCCCCGTCCCGACGACGGGGGCGGCGCTCGCGCGAACGCATGGGGCTGCCACCGCTACCAGGCGAAGGCCTCCGGAGACGGTCCCGGTCCCGGGAAGATCTCGTCCAGCCCGGCCAGCAACTCCTCACTCAGCTCCAACTCGACGGCGCGCAGGGCGGATTCGAGCTGCTGAGCTGTTCGCGGACCGACGATCGGGCCGGTCACGCCGGGGCGGGTGAGCAGCCAGGCGAGGGCGGCCTCGCCTGGCTCCAGGCCGTGCTTGTCGAGCAGGTCCTCGTAGGGCTGGATCTTCGCGCGTACCTCAGGGCCGGACATGGTGCCCGCGGCCAGCCCCTCTCCGCGCCGACCGCCCGCTATCTCCTTCTTCAGCACCCCGCCGAGCGCACCGCCGTGCAGCGGCGACCACGGGATGACGCCGAGGCCGTACTCCCGCGCGGCCGGGATCACCTCCATCTCGGCGCGCCGCTCGTACAGGTTGTAGAGGCACTGCTCGCTCACGAGACCGATGGTGCCGCCGCGGCGGGCTGCGGTCTCGTTGGCCTGGGCGATCTTGTAGCCGGGGAAGTTGGAGGACCCGGCGTACAGGATCTTGCCCTGCTGGACGAGTACGTCGACGGCCTGCCAGATCTCGTCGAACGGGGTGGCCCGGTCGATGTGGTGGAACTGGTAGACGTCGATGTGGTCCGTCTGCAGCCGCTTGAGCGACGCCTCCACGGCCCGCCGGATGTTCACCGCCGACAGCTTGTCGTGATTGGGCCAGGCGTCGTCGGAGGCCGTCATGTTCCCGTACACCTTGGTCGCGAGGACGACCTTGTCGCGGCGCTCGCCGCCCTTGGCGAACCAGTTGCCGATGATGCTCTCGGTGCGGCCCTTGTTCTCGCCCCAGCCGTACACGTTCGCCGTGTCGAAGAAGTTGATGCCCGCGTCCAGTGCCGCGTCCATGATCGTGTGACTGTCGGCCTCGTCGGTCTGCGGGCCGAAGTTCATGGTGCCGAGGACGAGTCGGCTGACCTTGAGTCCAGTGCGTCCGAGCTGCGTGTACTTCATGGAGGGAACGCTAGTCCCATGGAGTGCGCTCCAACTTCCCGTCCCGCACCGCGGTGACACACCCCTACCGAAATTTTGCCGCACATGGGTGCTACCACCCTGCTACCGTCCCGAGGGTGACCTCCGCGAAGAAGCAGACGCAGGTCCGGTTGGACGAGAGTGTGCTCGCGGCGGGCAAGGATGCCGCAGCCGCCCGTCACCTGGACTTCAACAAGTACATAGAGCGGCTCATCATCGAGGACACCACCGGCGCCCGCGCGGCCGGCATGGCCGCCGCCCAGCGGCTCATCGGCGAGCACGGCGCCTTCCTCGACGACCTGGAGCACCGGCTCGACGCCCCGTACGCCGAGCGGCGGCCGGGTCCCGCGTGATCCCGCACGTCGACGAGTCCTGGATCCTCGAAGTGGCGGAGCGGGCGGGTCACCGCGACCCGGCCGCCGACGACTACGGCGTACCCATCGCGGCGGTCGCCCGTCACCGCGGCGAACTCCTCGACACCCCCGTCTACGACGGCCCCTACGCCCGCGCCGCCGCCCTGGTCCACACCCTGGGCCGCAGCCGCTGGCTGGAGCGGTCCACCCTGACCGTGGCCTGCGCGGTCGCGGTCATGTACCTGGAGGCGAGCGACATCCCCGTCAGTCCCACCCGCGAACAGCTCACCGCCCTCGCCCACGAGCTGAACCACCCGCGCTGCGCCACCACCCGGATCGCCGCCCTGCTGCGCACCTGGAAGCCCTGACCCGTGACCGGAGTGAGGGTGGGTACCGAGGAGACCCGGCTGGTCGTGCTGCGCGGCAACTCCGCCTCGGGGAAGTCGTCCGTCGCCGCCGGTCTGCGGGAGAGCTTCGGCCGCGGCCTGGCCCTGGTCGGACAGGACAACCTCCGCCGTGTCGTGCTGCGCGAACGCGACCGGCCCGGAGCGGCGAACATCGGCCTGATCGACCTGACGGCCCGTTACGCCCTCGACGCCGGATTCCATGTCGTCGTCGAAGGCATCATGTACGCCGACCGCTACGGCGCCATACTCGCCCGGCTGCGCGCCGACCACCGGGGCGCGACCCACGGCTACTACCTGGACGTGCCGTTGGACGAGACCCTCGCCCGGCACTCCACCAAACCGATCGCCGACGTCGTCGACGCGACACGGCTGCGCGACTGGTACCGGCCGCGCGACCTGCTGCCCGGCGGTGTCGAGACCGTCATCGGCGCCGACAGTGCCCTGCCCGAGACCGTCGACCGCATCATGCGGGACACCGGCCTGGTCCATCTGCCCTCGGTGGACCGCTGACCCGTCCGGTCAGGCCGCCCACCGCACATGGAGAGTGGTCGGCTTGCGGAACACCAGGCCGGAGGGCGCCGTGGGGTGGTCCGGGTCGAGGCGCAGGGCCGGGAGGCGTTCGAGCAGCCGGCGGAGGGCGATGCGGGTCTCCAGGCGGGCCAGGTGCGCTGCGAGGCAGTAGTGCGGGCCGTGCGCGAAGGCCAGTTGGAGACGCGCGTTGGCCCGGCGGACGTCGAACACATCGGGATCGGGGAAGACGTCCGGGTCGCGGTTGGCCCCCGTCAGGGAGACGGTGACGAGGTCACCCCGGCGGATCGTCGCTGGGCCGAGGGCCGTGTCCCGGGTGGCGTAGCGGTCCACCACCGCCGCGCCGGGTTCGAGACGCAGCGACTCCTCGATCGCGCCGTCCAGCAGACCGAAGTCGGCCCGGACCAGGGCGAGTTGGTCGGGGTGCCGCAGCAGATGCAGCAGCGCGTTGGTGATCATCGCCTCGGTGGTCTCGATGCCTCCGAACATCAGCACCGCCGCATTGGACGCCACCTCGGGAACGGTCAGCCGGTCGGCGGCCGAGACGAGGAGGGAGGCGGCGTCCCGGTCGGCGACGGTGGCCTCCACGGCGGCGCGCAACCGGTCGTAGGCCGCGGCACCCGCCGGCGCCGCCTCATGACCGGCGGTGATGTCCGAGACCGACCGCACGATGGTGTCGTACCAGCCGAGGACCGTGTCCGAGGTGGTGCCGACCAGACCCAGCGCCTCGGTCACCACCGCGACCGCGAGCGGGCCCGCGAAGGCACGTCGCAGTTCGGCGGCGCCCGTCGCTTCCAGCCCGGTCAGCAGCCGGTCGGTCTCCCGCTCGATGACCGCGGCGAAGCCGTCGTGCACGGCCCGGGGGCGGAAGGGGGCGGTGAAGGGCTCACGGTGCCGGGTGTGCGTGTCGCCGTCGAGGGAGAGCATGCTCGGGCCGACGACCCGCGCGGTGGAGAACCGGGGGTCGTCGACGGTGAAGGTCTCGGCGTCCCGCATCACGCTCAGCGCCAGATCCCGGCGGGTCACCAGCCAGCCGCCCAGCTCGGGGAGCCAGGACACCGGCTCCCGCACCCGGAGCAGCGCCAGACGGGCATGGGGATCCCGGGAGAGCTCGGCGAGCGTGGTCGCGGCACCGAGCGGGCAGGAGCCGACGACGCTCATGACACGCCCTGGCCCGGGACGAGGAGACCGTTCACGCCGCCGAGGCTAACAAGCCGCTCCGGGGCGGAGAGGCTGGGGATCCGCGCTGGGGCACCCGGGGTCGGCACCCTCGCCCGACGCCCGGGTCGGCGCCCTCGGTCGGCGCCCTCGGTCGGCGCCCTCGGCCGGCGCGCTCAATCGGTGCCGTTCGGCTCGGTGCGGTCCGCCGGGAGTTGGTGATCGGCCCAGACGTAGCTCTCGGGCAGCAGGTCGGCGATGGCGATGGCGACGGTGCGGACGCGGTCGCCCGCGCCGACGATGACCCGGAGAGCGGGGTAGTAGTCGAGAAGGACCTGACGGCAGCGGCCGCACGGCGGGACGACCCCTCGGTCGCGGTCGCCCACCGCGACCACGGTGTCCAGTTCATAGGCGCCCTGCGCGGCTGCCGTACCGATGAGGACCAGTTCGGCGCAGGGGCCTCCGGTGAAGTGGTAGGCGTTCACGGCGGTGATGATCCGCCCGTCCCGGGCGCGTCCCGCGGCGGCCATCGTGTGGTCGTCACCGCGACAGCGCGTGCGGGCCACCCGCGCCGCCGCCTCGATCAGCTCCCGGTCGACGTGGTCCGTCCGCCCGGTCATCCTCGTCCCCGCACTCTCTCCGCCTCCGCCTTCGTCGCTCCGACTCGGCCGCACCCGCCTGGGGCGGTCGGCCTTGGCCGCTCGCTCTGCCCTCATCGGTCCTAGAATCGGGCCATGGGCAGGATAGATCGCGCCGGCCGGGTGATCGCGGCGTCACCGGAGACCGTCTACGGCGCCCTCCTCGACCGCGACTCCCTGGAGACCTGGCTGCCGCCGGACGGTATGCGCGGGCGGATCGAACGGTGGGACCCCCGTCCCGGAGGCGGCTTCCGGATGGTCCTCACCTACCTCGACCCCACCGACAGCCCCGGCAAGACCTCCGGGGCGACCGATGTCGTCGATATCGGATTCGGCGCCCTGGAGCCGTCGGAACGCGTGGTGCAGCGCGCGGTGTTCGCGTCCGACGACCCGGCGTACGCGGGCGTCATGACGATGACCTGGCAGCTCGCCGCCAAGGGGGACGGAACCGAGGTGACGGTCACCGCCACGGACGTGCCGGCCGGCATCGACCGAGCGGACCACGAGGCCGGGATCGCCTCGTCACTGGCCAACCTGGCGGCGTACGTCGAGGCGACGGACGACTGAGTCGGTCATGGGTGCGGTGACAGACGGGGCTCAGCGCTCGCAACTGTCCTTGAGGTCGCCGACGTCTCCCGTGCACGCGTCGGAGCCGCCGTCCCCGTAGGTGCGGTCGTTGCCGTTCGAGAAGTCGGCGGCGAAGATGCGGTCGTTGCCGTTCCTGCCGAACATGGTGTCGTCGCCCGCTCCACCGGTGATGTCGTCGACCCCGGCTCCACCGAAGATGGTGTCGTGACCGGCCTGGCCTTCCAGGAAGGTCGCGGCGGTGGAGGTGTAGTCCATGGTGATGATGTCGTTGCCCGCGCCGGCGGTGATGTTGGCGGGGATGTTGCCCGTCACGAGGACCATGTCCCCGAGGTCGCCCATGTCGAGGGTGAGCGTCCGGCTGTCGAACGGACACCTGACGGTGTCACCGTCGACCTGGGTGCACCCGGATCCCGCGGCGACCGCGTCGCCGCCGTCGCTGATGAAGACCCTGTTGTCGGACAGGGTGACGGAGAGGTCGTTCGCCTTCCCGGCCACGGCGTTGACATAGATGCGAACCGTGTCCACACGCACACCGGTCGCGGCGTGCGCCTGCCCGGCGGACAGCACCGTGGCCGCCCCCACCGCCACGCTCGTCGCACCGGCCTGAATCGCTCTGCGCATCGAGGTCTTCAATGTTCCTCGCTCCTCCTGTTCGCCCCCGTCGACCACTGGCTGGTCTCGCCGTGCTCCATCCTGGGCGCGGAGCGGCGGCGGCACATGGGGGGAGAACCCCCAAGTACCGCCGGTGGTACGGGTGTTGGGGCGGTCAGGGGGTGAAGACCTCGTCGAGGCGGTCGATGGCGCCGTCGTCGCCGAGGTGGTAGGTGAAGACCAGCCCGGAGTCCGGGTTGGCCTCCAGCCAGTCGAGGAACTCCTGGACGCCGATGGGCTGGTTCTCCGTGCTCTCCACGATGGGCGTGGTGACGGTGATGTCCGCCGCCTGGTCCAGCGGGATGAAGGTCTCCTTGCCGACCGTCTCGAAGGGAGCGCCGTCCGAGTCGGGGGTGCCGCATCCCCAGTTGCCGTGCTTGACGATCAGGCTCAGGAATCCCCCTTCCGGGGTGTAGCGGTAGACCGCGATCTCGTCGGGGGAGATCGGCATCTTGTGGTCGCAGTCGTCCCCACCGCCGTCGGCGCCCGCCGAGGCCTTCGCCTTGGAAGCCGGTGACTTCGAGGCGGCCGGACCACTGTCCGCGGGGGTCTCGGCGCCGCCGGTCGCGTCGGCCTGAGCCCCCGTCTTGTCGTCCGTGTCGCTCGCCGTCGCCGTCGCAGCAGCCGCCGTCACGGTCGCGGTCGGCTTCGATCCACCGGCGGCACCGCCCGTACTACCCGTACTACCCGTACCACCCGCACCGCCCGTGCCGCCGTCACCGGAGCAGCCCGTGAGGCTCAGTGCCCCCGCCGCGCACAGGCCCAGCACCACCGCCCTGGCGGCGCCCGGTCTGCGGCGGATCGTTCTCGGCGTCAGGTTCATGGTCCGTCCCCACCCTTGGTTCTTCGCGATCTCCGTGAGCCCCGTCGGCTCGGGAGGAAGGGACGAGTTTCAGCCGTCGGCAGTTGCGCGTCCTGGCTGGATTCTGCCCAGCGGGGGCGCGTCCGTTCAATGGGGCCGGGGCCGGACCACGGCTTCGCGGTCCGGCCCCGGCGTACGAGGTCACGCCTCGCAGGCGCTCTTCGTGTCGTTCGTGTCGGCCGTGCAGGTGTCGGTGTTGGCGCCCCCGTTGAGGGAGTCGTTGCCGAACACACCGTCCACCGCGTCGAGGGTGTCGTTGCCCGCCCCGCCGCTGTGGCTGTCGCTGCCGGCGCCGCCGACGAGGGTGTCGTTGCCGTTCCCGCCCACCAGGAGGTCGTTGCCCCCGAAGCCCGACAGGATGTCGCCCGCCGCGCTTCCGGTGAGGGTGTCGCCGAACTGGCTGCCGTAGACGAACTCGACATCGGTCAGGACGTTGTCACCCTCGCCCCCGACGCCGTCGTCGGCGGCGTTGTCGATGTCGACGACCACGCCGGACGTGCTGTCGAGGTAGTTGACGAGGTCGGTGGTGCCGCCTCCGCCGCTGAGCCGGTCCGCGCCGGGGCCGCCGACGAGCATGTCGAAGGTGACACCGCCGTTCAGCGTGTCGTTGCCCGTACCGCCGTTGAGGATGTTGCTCCCCGGGCTGGGGCCGCCGTTGATGACGTCGTTGCCGGACTCGCCCTTCAGCTCACCGCGCACATTGCCGGTCTTGGTGATGATGTCGTTGCCGTCACCGGCGTTGACCACGACCGTGTCGGTGCCGAGGTTCACCGGGCAGGCCACCGAGCCGTTGGTCTGGAGCGTGCAGCCGATCCCCGCGGACAGGGTGTCGGAGGTGTCCTGGATGAAGACCGTGCTCCCGGACAGACTGACGGTGATGTTGTTCGCGCGGCCCGCCGCCGCGTTCACGACCAGACTGGTCCCGCTCTTGGACACACCGGTGGCCGCGCTCGCGGACCCTCCGGTCAGGGTCACCGCGGAACCCGCCATCGCGGCGACCACCATGACCCGGAGTAACGCGTTTCTGCCCATGGGCTCCCTCTCGCTCCTGTGAATCGACCTGGCCGCGCACCGCCGGTGCGCCGAGCCGGTCCCAACGTGCCAGGCGCACCCGGGCGGTACATGGGGGAACGGCCCCCATGTATCGCCCGCACGGTCGGGCGGCACATGTGAAAACCCTGTGGAAGTGGTGTCGGTGGGGCCGTTTATGCTGCACCGAACGATCACGCGGGGACCACGGGGAGGACGCGGCATGCTCGGCAAGCTGTTCGGCAGGGGCACGGAGAGACCGGCGACGGATCCGTACGCCCTTCCCGTCCCGCGCAGACAGAAGAACGGCATGTACACGCTGCGCGCGCTCGGGGACGCGCGGGTGCTCGCGCTGGTGGAGGCCGCCGACGCCGGTGACTGGGAGGCGCTCAAGACGGCGCTCACCCCCTTCGACCTCGGCCGCGACCACCTGGTCCTCGGCGAGCTGGACGACCTGGACGGTCTGCAGGACTGGATAGGCAAGGCCGTCGAGGAGGACAAGGAACATCGGGCGACCGCCCTGCTGATATCCGGCACACGCCATGTCAGCTGGGGCTGGGAGGCCCGCACCGCCGAACGCGCCGTGAACGTCTCGCGGGACCAGTGGCGGATCTTCCACGAGCGGCTCAGGATCGCCGAGGAACACCTGCTGGAGGCCGCCGAGCTGCGGCCCGACTGGGTCACCCCCTGGCGCCGCCTCCTCACCTCCGGCCGGGGCATGTCGCTCGGCCCCGCCGTCAACGAGGCCCGCCGCGACGCCGCCCTGCGCCGCGACCCGCTGGACCTGGAGACCCATCTGGAGTGGGTGTCGCAGCTCCAGCCACGCTGGAGCGGCAAGCCGGGCCAGGCCCTGGCCTTCGCCCAGGAGGCGTTCTCCCGGGCCCCCGAGGGACACCGCCTCGGCTGTGTGATCGCCATGGCGTACATCGAGGAATGGGTCGAGTCGGAGCGCGGGGACTACCTCGAAACCGCCGAGATCCAGGCGCAGCTGAGGGAAGCGGCCGACCACAGCATCCTGCATCCCGCCTATGTGCGGCACCCGGGCTGGCAGCACGACTTCAACATGTTCGCCATGGCACTGTCGCTGGCCGGCGAACGCCACACGGTCCGGCGGGTCTTCCAGGCCCTGGACGGCGCCTACACCAGCTGGCCCTGGACCTACTTCGCGGACCCCGAGAAGGAGTTCGCCCGCCACCACCGCCGCGCCTGAGCCCGCACTGGTCCCGTCCCAGGTCCCGCCGGACCCGCCGCCGGTCCCGCCCGGTCACCACGGCCGTGCCCGAGCGCACACCGCTCCCGCCCGGCCGAGGACGGCGTACGCGCGCACCGGTCGGCCCGCGTGCCGTCCCTCCGCCCTCCCACCTCCCACCCCGGACTGCCCCATGACTCTGCCCGACACCGCCACCGACCCGGTCGCCGCCGATCGCACCTTCCAGGTGGATCTGCGCGGTCTCGTCGATCTCCTCTCCCACCACCTGTACTCCAGCCCCCGGGTCTACCTGCGCGAACTGATGCAGAACGCGGTGGACGCGCTGACCGCCCGGCACACGCTCGAACCGGCCCCGGCCCCGGCCCCGGCCCCGGCCCCGGCCCCGGCCCCGGCCCCGGCCCCGGCCCCGGCCACCGGACACGGCCCCGACCCGGCCACCCCCGCCGACGCCTTCGGCATCCGTCTGTACGCCGACGGCTCGGTGGTCCGCGTCGAGGACGACGGCGTGGGTCTCACCGAGGCCGATGTGCACACCTTCCTCGCCACCATCGGCCGCAGCAGCAAACGCGCCGAGCGCATAGCCGAGCAACGGGCCGATTTCATCGGGCAGTTCGGCATCGGCCTGCTCTCCTGCTTCCTGGTCGCGGACGAGATCCACGTCCTCAGCCGCTCCGCCCGCACCCCCGACGCGCCCGCCGTGGAGTGGCGGGGACGCGGCGACGGCAGCTACACCGTCCGCACCCTGCCCGCCTCCGCCCGCCCCCGACCCGGCACCACCGTCACCCTGACACCGCGCGCCGACGCGGGGGAGTGGACCCGCCCGGCCCAGGTGCACGCCCTGGCCAGGCACTTCGGCTCCCTGCTCCGCCACCCCGTCACCTTCGACGACGGCACGGCCGGGGCACACGGGCCGGGCGGCCGGGGCGCGCCCGTGAACCCCGAGCCCGCCCCCTGGTCCCGTACGTACCCGACCCCTGGCGCCCGTTCCCGCGCGCTGGCCGCGTACGGCGCCGACGTCTTCGGGTTCACCCCGCTGGACACCATCGAGCTGGACCTGCCGGCCGTGGGCCTGAAGGGCATCGCCTGTGTGCTGCCCGAGACGGTGCCGGCCGGGCGCCGCCACGGACACCGCGTGCACGTCAAGGGCATGCTGCTGTCCGAGCAGGCCGAGGAGATCCTGCCCGAGTGGGCGTTCTTCGTCCGCTGCGTCGTCGACGCCGAGAGCCTGCGCCCCACCGCGTCCCGCGAGTCCCTGTACGAGGACGACACCCTCGCCGCCGTCCGCGACGCCCTCGCCGAGCGGCTGCGCGACTGGATCGCCCGCGCCGCCGCCAGCGACCCCGACCTGCTCTCCCGCTTCCTGCACGCCCACCACCTGGCCGTGAAGTCGCTCGCCGTGCACGACGACGAGATCCTGCGGATGCTGCTGCCCTGGCTGCCGTTCGAGACCACCGACGGACACACCACCCTCGACGAGTTCGCCCGCGCCCACCGCACCGTGCTCGTCACCTCCAGCGTGGAGGAGTTCCGGCAGGTCGCCGCGATCGCCTCGGCCGCCGGACTCGGCGTCGTCAACGGCGGCTACACCTACGACCGCGACCTGGTCCACCGGCTGACCGAGATCCGGCCCGAGGTCGCCGTCGCCGACCTCGACCCGGCGACCCTCACCGCCCACCTCGACCCCGTGGACCGGGAGACGGAGCTGGCCGCCGCGGCCTATCTCGCCCAGGCCCGCGACGCGCTCGCCGTCTTCGACTGCGACGTGGCGCTGCGCACCTTCCAGCCCGCCTCCGCGCCCGCCCTCCTGATGGACAGCCGCGAGGCACGGCACGAGCGCACCCGCTCCCAGCTCGCCCGTGAGCAGGAGGGCGGCCTGTGGGGCGACATCCTCGGCGCCCTGCGCCAGGAGGCACCGCGCGCCCAGCTCATCCTGAACCAGCTCAACCCGCTGGTCCGCACCGCCGTCGCCATCGACGAACCCGAACTGGCCCGCACCAGCGCCGAAGCCCTCTACGGGCAGGCCGCGATGCTGTCCCGGCGCCCGCTGAGGCCCTCCGAATCGAGCCTCATCAACCGCTCCTTCCTCGACCTGCTCGCCCACGCCCTCCGCAAGGACAGCTGACGATGCCGACCGCACCCGCACCCCACCCCCAGAGCACGGACGAGCTGTTCCAGGCGCTCCAGGAGAACCACCAGCGCCCCTACGGCCGCACCCGCACCGTCACCGCCGAGGAACTCGTCGACGCCGCCGAGCAGTTCGACGAGCCCCTCCCACTGGTCCGCGCCCTCCTGGAACTCCAGGAGGCGTACACGTACGGCTCCGAACCCCGGAAGTCGCCCGTCGTCTTCGCCCGGCTGCTCAACCTCTTCGACGAACAGCCCGACGTCTTCGACGAGAGCCTGCGCCATCAGCTGTTCTGGCGGTTCAAGTGGGTGGCCAACGCCCTGCTCCAGCTGCCCGAGGTGCCGCTCGTCAGCCTGCGGCAGTGGCTGACGGAGATGCGCGACCGGTACGAGAAGGCCGACCTCGGCCTCCAGCCCTACTACGGCCAGGCCTACCAACTGGCCTCCCACGTCGGCGAGGACACCACCCTCGCCTACGAACTGTGGGCGAGCCGCACCCGCGTCCGGCTCAGTGACTGCGAGGCCTGCGAGATCTGCGAGCGCGCCCTGCACCACCTCGCGGCGGGCGACGACGAACGGGCGCTGCGCATCTGGGAACCCGTCCTGGCCGGGAAGGAGTCCTGCAAGGAGGAGCCGGCCCGCTCCGTCTCGCACGCGCTGCTGCCCCTGTTGCGCACCGGCCGTGTCGACGAGGCCCGCGAACTGCACCTCGCCGGCTACCGCGCCTGCCGCCGCAACCTCTCCATGTCCCAGGAGGTCGGCCGGCACCTGGAGTTCTGCGCGCTCACCGGCAACGAGGCACGCGGCCTGGAACTCCTCGCCGAGAACCGCAACCTGTTCGACGAGGTCGACTCGCCGCTGGCCCTGCTGAGCTTCCTCACCGGCGTCGAGGTCCTCCTCCGGCGCGTGGAACTCCTCGGCCAGGGCGACCTGCCCGCCGCGGGGTACGCGGGCCGCACCTGGACGGTGTCCGGCCTGCGCGCCGAGGTGCGCGACCGCGCCGACGACATCGCCGCCCGGTTCGACGCCCGCAACGGCACCACAACCCACACCGACCGCCGCAGGACCCGCCTCGACCGCGCCCCGCTCCTGGACGCGCTGGAACTGACCCTGCGCACCCGCGGCCTCGACGACATCGCCCGTACGGCACCGGCCGCCGCCCCCGCCGCCCGTACGGCCGCCGTCGTCCCCGACGCGCTCCCCGAACTCATCCTCC
Organism: Streptomyces phaeolivaceus; assembly: GCF_009184865.1. Classification (NCBI taxonomy): domain Bacteria; kingdom Bacillati; phylum Actinomycetota; class Actinomycetes; order Kitasatosporales; family Streptomycetaceae; genus Streptomyces; species Streptomyces phaeolivaceus. Next base: position 9,923,443 of record NZ_CP045096.1, read on the forward strand.
GGGCAAGGGAGTTGGAAGAGCAGGCGCACCCGGACGCGCCGGCCTGCTGGGCTCGGCTGCGTACGCTCGTCGCCGCCCGCGACTACAGCCACCCCGACGACCCGGCCGTGGGCCCGCTCGTACGACTGCGTGCGGACCTGCTGGAGGACGAGGCGAGCCGGGCGGCCCAGAAGGAGGAGTTCGCCGACGCCGCCGACCTCTACGAGGACGCGGCGGCCCTGTACGACGATGCCGTACTGCCGCAGCACGCGGCGCTCGCCCGCGCCTGCGCCCTGCTCACCACCGCCCAGATCCCCGCCGAGACACCGGGGGCGGGCGCGGACGAGGCCGAGGCCACTGACGGGGTGGAGGCGAAGGCCGTCGAACTGACCGCCGCCCACGCCTCCATGGTCCGGCTGCACGAGGAGACGCCCGGCCTCACCCCGTCCCAGGAGGCCCGCCTGCTGCGGCTGCGGGGCAACGCGCTCGGCCTGCGCCTGCAGACGACGGGGAGCGAGGAGCACATCGCACCGGTCCTCGCCGAGGCGGACGCGCTGCACGCCTTCGCCACCCGGCACGACCTCGCCGGACAGATCTCCGGCGCCCTGCTGCTGCGGACCACCACCCACGCCATCGCCGGTGACCTGCCCACCGCCGTCGCCGAGATCGACGCCCTCCTCGACCGGCTGAAGGCCCACGGCCCCGCCTGGCACCTGCCCCGCACGCTGGGACTGCGCGGCCGGCTCCAGTTCGGCCTCCGGGACGCCGAGGCCGCACACGCCGACCTGACCGAGGCCCTGCGACTCACCGCCGACTGGCCGGCCGACGCGGTCGACACCGGCCGCCTGTACGGCGATCTGGCCCAGGCCTGCCTGCGCCTGGGCCGCCCCGACGAGGCGCTGCGGCACCTGACGCGCTCCGCCGAGCTGGGGCTGCGCGGCGGCAGCCGGACGGACGCGTTCTGCACCTACAGCAACGCCGCACAGCTCAGCCTCGACCTCGGCCGGGTCGAGGACTGCATCGCCCTGCTCGACTCCCTGCTGGCCGAACGGGACGTCGTGGCCGGGGAGGTGGACGACCGGCTCGTCGCGCAACTGAGGCTGACCCGCGCCCGCGCGCTGCAGGAGGGCGAGGACCTCAAGGCCGCCACGGCGGAGTTCGTCGCCCTCGCCGCCGAGTCGGCCGGCTGGGACGACGACCCCGGGAGCCACGCCATGATCGCCGGGGAGACGGCCGTACTCCTCGCCGAGTCCGGCGAGTTCGGCCGGGCCCGAGAGGTCGCGGACCAGGCACTCGCCGCGCACGCCCTGGCCCCGCGCTACGAGCAGCTCAGCAACTCTCTGCGCGAGCTGGCCCGGCTCCAGGCCCAGCGGCAGGGCCCCGACGGACTGGCCGACGCCCTCGCCCTCCTCGCCGACGCGGGCCGGATCGCCGACGAGGCCCGCGCCGCCGCGTACCAGGCCCACGGCCGTTCCCTGGACAGCGCCCTGGCCTACGAACACGGCCGGGTCAACGCCTACGCCGGTGAGTACCAGGACGCCCTGACCGCCCTGGAGAAGGCCCTCACCCTGCTCGGCGAACCGGGACGCGACGACGACCACGCCGGCGAGTGGGCCGAGTGCGTCCGCCTCGCGGGCGCCGTCGAGGGCATCTACCTGGAACGCACCGCCCCCGCCCTCACCCGCCTCGACAGGGCGGTCACCCACCTGACCGCGCTGGGCCACGCCACCGAGGAGACCGAGCCCCTGGTCGCGTTGGCGGCCCAGCTCCGCGACGAGCGGTGATCCGGCGGGCACCTGCCCCGACCAGGTGCCCGCCGCCCGTTCAGGGCGTCAGCACGACCCTGCCGAACACCGTGCCCGCGTCCAGGGGCAGCACTTCGTGGACGACCGTGCGCGGCCTCCGCGAACTGGGCGGCCCGTACGGCCTGTCTGTCGGGGGCGGGCACGGTGTCGGCGTTGAAGGTGGCGAACGACAGCGAGGCGCGGAAGGCGTCCAGCAGCCGCACACCGAAGTCCGCGGGCGGCGGTCAGCCGAGCACTCCGACGGCCACATGGCGGCCGTCGGCGTTCAACTTGGCCAGGAAACCGGGAAGTCGGGGACCCGCCACGACATCGATCACCGCGTCGAAGCCGGCCGGCGCGTCCGGGCCGCCCGCGCCGGAGCGGTTCAGGACATGGGTCGCCCCCAACTCCCGCAGACGGGCGCCGCGTTCCTGCGACGACGTGGTGACCACGAGGTGTCCACTCCCTCGCCCACCGAGGTCACGCGCCCGGCCACCTCGCTGCCGAGGACAGGGCCCTCCCGGAAGCCGTACGAGGCGAGCGTTCCCCGGCGGACAGGATCCAGCACCGTTGATCGTGAAGTTAGGGTAGCCTACCCTCTCTGGGCTGGGAGGCAGCTCCTCGAAGGGAAACCAAGTGAGCATCGAACCGTTGGCCCTTGACGGGGTCGTTCCGTTTCCGTCGGAGACGGCAGCCAAGTACGTCGCCGAGGGGTACTGGCGCGATCAGACGCTGCCGGAGCTGCTGTTCGCCACCGCGGAGCGCTGCCCCGACAAACTCGCTGTCATCGACCGCAAGGCCGAGTTGAGCTACGCACAGCTCACGGACGAGGTCCTGCGCCTCGCTGCCGGCCTGCGGGATCTGGGGCTGAGCCGTGGCGACCGGGTGGTGGTACACCTGCCCAACATCTATGAGTACATCGCCTTCGTCTTCGCCTTGTGGGAGCTGGGGGCGGTTCCCGTCGTCGCTCCCATCGCGCACCGTCGTGCCGAGATCGAGCACTTCGTCGAGATCACCGAGGCGCGTGCCTACATCACGGTCGCCTCGGACAGCGGTACCGATCTCGCCGCGATGGCCGCCGACCTGAAGCAGCGTTGGCCCCATCTGGAGCACACCGTAGTGCTCGAACGTGATGGCGGCGGCGCCGAGTACAAGGCGTTGCAGTCGAAGGGATCGCTCGAGCACGCGCGACGGTGCAGCCCGCAGGACGTCGCTCTGTTGCAGATGTCGGGCGGCACGACGGGCGTTCCGAAGCTGATGCCGCACACTCACCAGACGTACGGCTACGCACTGCGCCGAAGCGTTGGGGAACGCGGCATCACCGAGCAGACCGTGCATCTGCTGGTCATACCGATCTGTCACAGCATGTCGACGCGTTCGCCCGGATTTCTCGGTGCGTTCAGCGTGGGCGCCACCATCGTGATCGCACCGAACGGCAGCCCCGATGCGGCGTTCCCGCTGATCGAGAAGCACGGGGTGACCCGCGTTTCGCTGGTACCCCCGATCCTGCTGGCCTGGCTGAACTCCTCGCTCCGCAAGTCCTATGACATCTCCAGCTTGCAGGTGCTCATGTGCGGCGGCGCGAAGCTGACCGAATCAGTGGCGGGGCGGGTCGAGCCGGAGTTCGGCGTGCAGCTGTCGCAGAGCTTCGGGATGGGCGAGGGCCTGGTCGTCAGCAATCCCGCCGACGTCGATCGGGCCACCAGCGTGCGATACCAGGGCCGGCCGGCATCGGCGGCCGATGAGATCCAGGTCATCGATGACGAGGGCAACGAAGTGCCACCCGGTGCACCCGGTCACCTGCTGACCCGGGGACCGTCGGTGATTCGCGGGTACTACCGCAACCCCGAGCAGAACGCGCTGGCGTTCACCAGCGACGGCTTCTACCGCACCGGTGACATCGTCGAGCGGGACGAGCGCGGATTCATCAGGGTCGTGGGACGGTCGAAGGACCAGATCAACCGGGGCGGCGAGAAGATCGCGCCCGAGGAGCTGGAGAACGCGCTGCTCACTCATGCCGGCGTCCACAACGCCTCCGTCGTCGGCGTCGATGACGAGGTTCTCGGCGAACGTGTCAAGGCGTACCTGATTCCCCGGACGCCGGAGAGCGCGGCCGAGCTGACCTTGGGCAAGCTGCGCCAGTTCCTGCGCGACAAGGGCCTCGCCACGTTCAAGCTTCCCGATGTCGTGGAGGTCGTCGACGAGTTCCCGTACACTGCGGTCGGCAAGGTCAGCAAGCGCCTGCAGCGCGAGCTGAGCTAGGCGCATGTCGAACCAGACAACAACACGCGTCCTCGTCGTGGGCGCGGGCCCCGTCGGAATGGTCTGCGCGCTGGCGCTGAATCGGCGCGGTATCCCGGTGACCGTTCTCGAGTCCGAGCCGGCGCCGGTGCGGGATCAGCGCGCGGCGACCATCCATCCGAGCACACTGGAGATGCTCGACGCCCTGGGCGTCACCGAGAAGATCCGGGCGCACAGTCTGCTCTCGAGCACCTATCGCTTCCACGACCGGCCGACCGGAGAGGTCGTGGCGGAGTTCGATCTCGGCCGGCTCAAGGACGAGGTCCGGTTCCCGTACGTACTGCAGTACGAGCAGTACAAGCTGACCGCTGCCATCGCCGAGGAATACGCGAACGAATCCGACTTCGACGTCCGGTTCTCCCACACGCTGACCGGTCTGACCCAAACCGCGAGCGGCATCGAGGTGGAGTACACCTCACCCGCCGGCCCAGAACGCATGGCGGCGGCCTACGTCGTCGGCTGTGACGGTGGCCGATCGACGGTACGCAAGCTCGCCGGTATCGAATTCGAAGGATTCACCTATCCGGAGCGGTTCATCAAGATCGCGACCAGCTTCGACCTCAAGACCGTCAAGCCGGATCTGGCGTTCCGCAACTACTTCTCCGACCCCCATGAGTGGGCCAACGTGTTCAAGGTGAGGGGAGAGACGCCCGAGGGGCTCTGGCGAGTGATCCTGCCGATCGGCCACGACGAGGACGACGCCACCGCGTTGTCACCGGCGCGCGTCGAGCAGCGGCTGCAGAAGTTCCTCCCGAAGACCGGCTCGTACGACGTCGAGTACCGCAACGTCTACCCGGTCAATCAGCGCGTGGCCGCGACCTTCCGTCAGGGGCGCATCCTGCTCGCCGGCGACAGCGCGCACGTCAACAACCCGATCGGCGGCATGGGCATGAACGGCGGCATCCATGACGCCGTCAACCTGACGGAGAAGCTCGCGAAGGTGATCGCCGGTGCGGCCGGCGACGACCTGCTCGACCTTTACAGCCGCCAGCGCCGCCATGCCGCGGTGAACTACGTACAGGCCCAGACGATCGCCAACAAACGGCTGTTGGAAGAACGCGACCCCGAGGTGCGTCGACACAACTTCGACGAACTGCGCCGCACCGCCGGGAAGTTCGACACCGCCCGGGCCTACATGCGCCGCGCGGCCCTGTTCGACAGCCTGCAAGACGCTGCCGCCATCACCTGAGGAACACGATCCCGGGTTCGCCGAGTCTGGTGCGGCACAACGCGCCGTACTGCACCAGACGGTGAAATCCACTCAGGAGGTGTTCTTGATCCCTACCGAGGGGGTTTTGTAGTCCGTAGCCCCGTGGGGTGCCAGTCGTCGGTGGACGGCGGCTCGGGCGGATGTGCCCGGCCTGTGGTGACCGGCTGAGGCCTGATGCTCAGCCGGGCGCCGTGTACTGCTCGTATGTGTACGACGCCGGGGGCGCTGCGCAGCGGGAGCTGCGTCGGCTGGATGCCGAACGGCAGGCCGACGAAGCAGCCCAGGCCCACCTTTCCTCGATGGTTTCCCTCTGGGTGCCGACACCGGAGGCGTACTGTGTCTGGGCAACGGATTTGGCTCGGCGCGGAGCTGTCGGCGTGGTACCCGGACCATCCAGATCTCCGCGGTGGGCCTGGAAGCCGACGTACCCAGGCCGACCCTCGCCTGACCTGGGCCACCGCCCCAGCCGAAGATCTGGCACATCACGTTCCCGGCGCGGCAGACGCCGTGGTGTGCGACTCGGCGATCTGGAAGACCGACGTGCCACAGGTGTTCGCCGCCGTCCACCACCCCGACGAGACCAGCGCGCGCACCGGACCGTCGCTGAACACCTTGATCCGTCAGACCGCGGCCCGTGACTGCCCGTGCTCGACACCGAGATCGTCGCTCAGCACAGCACAATGGCCGAGAAGAAGGCGTGGCTGTCGAGTCCGGTCTTCGCCCGACCCGACGGGGAGTTCACGCACGCTCAGCGGAAGGACAACCTCGACAAGGCGTACTCGCTGACCACCCCCGACACGCCTACCGTGGCGAGCTGGCTCGCGGTGGTCGCGTAGCGGCCCAGGCTGTCACTCGCCGACGGTCAGGCGCCCGTTCACCACCAGCTCCTGCACCGTCATGCGGAGAAAGCCGGAACCTGCCTGCCGAGGCATCGGGCTGATCCCACGGGCATCGAAGGTCGCCACCCGGTATCCGGCGCCGACCGGCGCCAGGACCTGGTGCAAGGACCTGGTGCAAGGGCCATACGTTGCCCTGCCGTTGCTTTGTTTCAGCCCAGGCCCAGTACGGCGTCGAGTCCGACCGTCACTCCGGTGAGACTGGGGACGGCGCGTAGCGCGGTGAGCACTCCGGGCATGAGGGACTCGCGTGTTACGGAGTCGTATCGCAGCCTCAGAATCTCGCCGTCGACGCCGAACAGCACCTCTTGCGAGGACATGAACCCACGGACTCGGACCGAGTGTACGGAGACTCCGTCGATCCGCCCGCCCCGCACGCCATGTGGGTCGAGGTAGGTGGCATCGGGTGACGGGGCGCAGCCCGCTTCGGCGCGAGCGCGACCGATCAGTTCGGCCGTGTGCTGCGCCGTTCCCGATGGCGCGTCCACCTTGTCAGGGTGATGCATCTCGATGATCTCGACAGACTCGAAGAACGGGGCGGCCTTTGCGGCGAACTTGGTCATCAGCACCGCACCGAGCGAGAAGTTCGGAACGACGAACACGCTGACGTCACCATGGTCGACCAGCGCGGCACGGATCTGCTCCACAGCCTGCTCGTCGAAGCCGGATGTCCCCACCACCACATGAATGCCTTGCTTGATGCACCACTGGACTTGCTCGTGGGCAACGTCCGGCGGCGAGAACACGAGCACGACATCAGCGTTGTGGTCGACGATGTCCTGCACGTCGTCATCAATGTCGATCTCGGCAACCACGGTCAAGTCGGAGCTTGCCTCAATCGCGCGGACCGACGCCACGCCCATCCGCCCGCGGGCCCCCAACACAGCAACTCGAGTCATATGGTTAGCCTAACCTATGTTGACCGCCCGGCTCCAGTGTCTGAGTCTCACGGATGGGATCTGCGAACGGGGCGGATCCGGACGCCAGAAGCTGCTTCAGCGGCGCAAGCGTTATCAAGCCGGAGGGCCGAACGCGTTGACGTGCACTGGTTGGCTGCGGATGTGAGCCCTGACTCTGGCTCTGGCTCAACTTGCGTGGGGTAGTTGCTCTCCGTGATGGTGAGGGCTCGCGGAATCGAACGGGAAGTTGCCCGAAAAGAGGGGGACTTGCTGTTCGCGGGGTGAACGTACGGGGCCGCGAACGACATGGGCGGCTGGGACACTGGCCCCTTCGGCATCGACACGGCAGCGGACTTCGCCAACTCCCTCGACGACGCCGAACCCGAGGAGCGCGAGGCACCGGTCCGTGGCATCCTCACGCGCACCGTCGACGCCACCGGCCGGCTCACCGAAGGAGAATAGGTGGTGGCGTCGACGGTGGCTGATTGCGGCGCAATGCCGTGACGGCGACCCGATCGACACACCTTGCGGCCCTGAAGAACCCATGCCCGCCTTCCCTGACGATCTCCAGGCGCTCGCGGACGAGGCCCTCGCTCGCGGCATCGTCAACCGCCTTCGCGCGGTCCTTGCTCCGCCGTCACCGTCCATCCCACTGTTCGATATCGAGCAATGACAGAGCGTCACCCACCACAAAACCTGAGCCAGAACCTGAGAACTGACATCGCCTGGTGGTCGGCTTCGGCACCATCGAACGGCCTCGCACCGGGCCGCGTCAGCCCCCTTTCCAGCAGCCCCGGGAGGGGCCCGGTTGCGCGGGGTTCGATCGCCGGGGGGCAGAGCCGCGACCCGGAGAAGCGGGCGTTGGTGAGGTATCGCCGCCCGGTTGATCACCTTCGCCCCGGCCGTCAAGCCACCGCGCACGCTCCCTCGCCCGACTCGTCACCTCAGTGGCAGTGGTCCAGAACACACCAACATTTAACTTAGGTAAGGCTAAGCTGCATTACTGCAGGCCGAGCGGCGGGCCAAGGGCCGGCTGCGGCTCGCACGGACAGTGCCGCCGCTCAGCCCGGCCACGGTCGATGCCGGCCGGTCGGGTTGTCTGTGGCGATTCGCCCGGGTTGACGAGGCAGCTTGGTTTCCGAAGGAAGTGGCTGTCGGTGGGGAGGTGGACATGCGCGATCCGGAAGTTGTTGTGGTGGGCGGAGGAAACGCCGGTTACTGCGCGGCTCACGCGGCGGCCGAGCGCGGGCGACGCGTAGTGCTGCTGGAGAAGGCGCCGCGGGCGCACGCCGGCGGGAACAGCTACTACACCCTGGGTTCGACCCGGATGGTGCACGACGGGCTCGGCGACCTGCTCCAGGTCCTTGAGCCTGATGAGCGTCACGCGCGTACCGAGGTCCCGCCGTATCCGGCGGCGGAGTTCCTGGCCGATCTGGAGCGGGTCACCGGAGGGCGGGGCGACAAGGAACTTGCCGAGGCTGTCGTCGAAGGCTCGCGTGACGCTGTCCGCTGGCTGCACGCATTGGGGCTGCGATTCCAACTGATGTATGAGCGGCAAGCTCACGAGAGTCCCGACGGGACCTTCGTGTTCTGGGGTGGATCGCACGTGTCCAACATCGACGGCGGACCTGGGCTGATATCGGCCCATGAGCGCATCGCCTCACGACTCGGAGTCGAGGTGCGCTACAACTGTTCGGTCACGGGGCTGATGACTGACGGTGGTTCGGTCGTCGGCGTTCGGATAGGCGATCAGGAGCTGCCGGCGGAGTCGGTGGTGATCGCCAGCGGCGGTTTCGAGGCGAATGCGCAATGGCGTCAGCGTTACCTGGGAGACGGCTGGCAGCACGCGAAGGTGCGGGGCACGCCGTACAACACCGGTGATCTGATCGGCGCGGCGCTGGAGATAGGCGCAGATCGTGGAGGTGACTGGTCGACTTGCCACAGTGTTCCGTGGGACGCGTCATTTCCCGAGAACGAGAGCAATCGTGCCTTGACGAACAGGCTCAGCCGGTACGGCTATCCGCTCGGCATCGTCGTCAACCGCCGGGGCCAACGGTTCTTCGACGAAGGCGCGGACTTTCGCAACTATACGTACGCGAAGTACGGCAAGGTGATCCTCGAACAGCCGGGTTCGGTGGCGTTTCAGGTATTCGATGCGAAGTCGCGCCCGATGCTGGCGGCGTACGAGTACGAGATGCCCGGGATCGTCCCGGTCGTCGCCGACAGCGTCGAAGAGCTTGCCGCGGCCATGGATGTCGATGTCGACGGATTCGTGCAGACGGTTCGGGAGTTCAACTCGTCGATCGACACCAGCCGTCCGCTCGATCCGACGATCAAGGACGGCCGCAGCGCAGCGGTGGAGCCCGTCAAGAGCAATTGGGCATCGGCGGTCGAGGCGCCGCCGTACTACGCGTATCCGGTGACTTGTGGAATCAGTTTCACCTTCGGTGGCCTGCGCGGTGACGTTGACGGCCGGGTGCTCGATCGGTCGGGTGAGCCCATCCCCGGACTCTTCGCGTGCGGTGAAACGCTCGGCGGGCTCTTCAGCGCGAACTACCCGACGGGCGCCGGCCTGACCGCCGGAATGGTGATCGGGCGACGTGCCGGCTCGCTCGCCTGAGCCGCTGCTCAGGACGCGTGCACACGTGCGGTCGGAAGCCGCCGTGCGGCCCGCATGCCTCGGGACGAGCGTCGGCCGCCGATCGGACCGGCGATCTCCTCGGAGGTGCGTCGCGGTGGCTTGCGGCACACAACGACCGAAGTTAGGCTTACCTAAGTTATTGGTGCTATGGTTGGCCCTCGATGAGGGATGGCCGGTCATCGCGCCGTTCGTTCGCGACCTGCGGCAAAAGGGGCCATCGCCGGATGACGAAGGATGAGTTGGTCAATGGCGGTGACCGTCATCTCGGATCGGGAGAGTGCGCCGACGGCGAGGTCGACATTCTTGGTATCGGTTTCGGGCCGTCGAATCTGAGCCTGGCGATCGCGATCGAGGAACTCAATGAGCGTCGACCTGCGGGCCGACGGCTGACGGCGAGGTTCGTCGATGCCCGGCGGCAATTCGGGTGGCATGACGGGATGTTGTTGCCGGGCGCGACCATGCAGATCAGTTTCCTGAAGGACCTGGTCTCGCCGCGAACCCCGACCAGTTCGTTCACGTTCCTGAACTACCTGCATGAGCAGGGGCGGGTGTCCGACTTCATCAATCTCAAGACGTTCTTCCCGACGAGACGTGAGTTCCACGGGTACTTGAGCTGGGCCGCGAGCCGGATCGACCTTCCGGTCTCCTACGGTACGAGGGCGACCCGTATCGACTGGAGTGGCGGGAGGTTCGAGGTCACGCTCGAGTCCGTGGTCGACGGCTCGGAGGTGACGAAGGTCGCGGCACGTCATGTGGTGATCGGCTCCGGAAGCCGGCCGGTGCTGCCGGAGGGGATCGAGCCGGGACCCAGGGTGTTCCACAACCATCAGTTGCTGAACAGGCTCGCCGAGTTGCCCTCGCGGACGAACGGCCGCTTCCTGGTCGTAGGGTCCGGGCAGAGTGCGGCGGAGGTCGCTGCGTACCTGCACGATTCGTATCCCGATGCCGAAGTACACGCGTCCTTCCGCCGGTACGGCTATACCCCGTCCGACGACACGCCCTACGCCAACCGCATCTTCGATCCGGAGGCGGTTGACGAGTTCTACACGGCACCGCCGGAGCTCAAGCAGCAACTGCTGGACTATCACTGGCAGACCAACTACTCCGCCGTCGATGCCGACCTCATCGAGGATCTCTACCGGCGTGAGTACGACGAAGGCACGCGTGGTGTGCGTCGGCTGATCGTGCACCGGGTCACCGGGATCGAGCGGCTGAGCGAGGGCTCCGACGGGGTCACAGTGACGATCCGTGACCTGGGAAACCGGGGCAGCACCACGCTCGAGGTCGACGCCGCCATCTTCGCCACCGGGTTCCGTCCCGCGGACACCCGCGGCATGCTCGGGCCGAGCATTGACGGGTCGTCCTCGTTCGAGGGGGATCGCCCGATCGTCGAGCGTGACTACCGGCTGCGTCTGCGCAGCGTTCCCGAACGGATCTTCTTCAACGGCGGGGTCCTGCACAGTCACGGGTTGACCTCGTCCCTGCTGTCCAACGTCGCGATCCGCGCCGCCGACATTCTGCGTGCGATCACCGGCGAGCAGCCCGATCACCCCGCCACCCGGCAACGATTGCCTGCTGCGAACCGGACCGACCCCCGATAGGAACAACGAGGAGCAGCACTCATGGCCCAGAACCCGTTCGACGACGACAACGGTTCCTTCTACGCGTTGATCAACCGCGAGGAGCAACACTCGTTGTGGCCGACGTTCAAGCCGGTGCCGGCCGGTTGGAGCATCGCGTACGGCGAACCCGGCGGCAGACCGCGCCAGGAAGTACTCGACTGGATCGACGAGCACTGGACCGACATCCGCCCGAAGTCGTTGCGCGATCACATTTCCCGGTACGAGACACACAACACCGACAAGGCCGCCGGCACCTCCGATGCCGCCCTTGCGTAGCAAGGCAGCCCGAACATCATCGTCTGATCCGCAGAACGCACCCCGCACAACTCATAGAGGAAGAGGACCCGGACATGCTTCGCGAAGTCCTGGGCGGAAAAATCCACCGCGCCACTGTCACCCAGGCCGACTTGCACTACGTGGGTTCGCTGACACTCGATGAAGACCTCGCGCGTGCCGCGGGCCTGACCGAAGGTGAGAAAGTTCAAGTCGTCGACATCACCAACGGGGCCCGTCTCGAGACCTACATCATCATCGGGGCCGCCGGAAGTGGCGAAATCTGCATCAACGGCGCGGCGGCACATCTCATCCACCCCGGCGACCTGGTGATCATCATGTCTTTCGTGCTGGCCGAGGAGTCCGAACTGGCCGACTACCAGCCCAAGGTCGTGCACGTCGACGCCAACAACCGCATCATCGCCTTGGGCAATGACCTCGCCGAGCCGGTCCCAGGGGCGGACGATCAGGTTTCTTCTCGCGTGAGGTGAGCCTTCGTCACCAAGCCGGTGATATCGCGAACGGGTGCTTGTGGGCGGCATGGTTCTCCACCGGCAACTGCAGTGGCCCACTGAACTTGAGCCGGCCACCGGCACCCGACTCGACCGCTGTGGTTTCGCAGACGAGTCCCGACACGACTGGGTTTGGTGGCAGGTTCCAAGGCCCATGCAACGAGTGTTCGCCTCCTCCGGCCAGGAGGTCTTCTTCGAGGGCCGCCAACCCCGACATCGACCCCGCCGTCGTGCACTCACTGGCCAACCATGAAGGGGTGAAGTAGGGCCTGCCGCTGTGCCTGGTCGGCGACTCCAGCACTGGTGAATCGCACCTGATGATCGCCCTCGGCACGGAAGTCGCCTGCTCCGGCCTTGAGGCGGAACGCCTCAGCGCCGTCGACGCGCGTACGTGTGCTGTGCCGGTGTGGACCCAGATCAGCAACGGACGGCGGGGATGACCTGTCGAATCCGACCGTGCTCCCGGAGTCGGCGGCGGGCCGCCGGTGTTCATAGCCGCGAAGACCTCACGCCGTCTCACGGTGCACCTCCTGACTTTGCGGGAGGTCGAAGCCGTGCGAGTGGTGGACCTGACGCCGGGATGCGACGGGCCACGCTGAGCGGCGAGCAGCTCTGCGAGTGCACCTCGGCGAGCGGCTTCCCGCAGTCGGCCTTCGACTCCCCTGCATTCGATGACGACATCCGTCTGGTGTTCCGTTGCCCCGGCCGTGCCTAGCCGGTGCTGCCGGTGCAGCAGGAGAGGGGCGTGGACCTGCCGAGGAACCCGCGGCCCCTGTCGAAGGTCTACAGGGTGCGTCGCTGGGACCCCGAGGCAGGTGAGCTGGACGTGGACTTCGTCAGGCTGGATTTATCAGTGGGTTCTGCTGCCGCAACCATCTCGTCCTGGTGCCCAAGGTCGCCACGTCGGCCGAGCTCAACGCACTGGTCGACGACTGGGACGAGGCCGATGACGTCCACCGGGGTCCGGTCGCGCCCGCAGGCCATCACTGAACGCTTCGCGCTGGAACGGCCGTTACCGGCCCTCGGTGCCGGACGAGGTCTTCGAAACCGGCCGCGTGTTCACCCCGCGAGTGGACCGCTACAGCCACGGCAGCCGCCTGGAGCTGGACCACTGGGCCTGCTGCTGCACGGGCACCTGGACCACGGCGACGTCGTTGACGGGATCGCTGCCGCACTTCGTGCGGGTGTTCTGACTGCGGACGCGGTCGCCCCGGAGGCCCGCAAGGCCGCCGATTCCCAGTCCGGACTGGTCTTCGATGGGTTGGACGTGTTCGCCGACTCGCCGTCCTCACTGCCGAAACAGCCGCAGGCCACATCGCTGACGTTCTGGCGGCCGGCCCGACTGCCGGCCCGACTGCCGGCCGATACCCGACTGCTTCCGTCGGTTGCGGCCTACGACGAGTTGCTGCGGCTTCACCGCAGGCCACAGAGGTGAGACGGGATGACCAGCAACCGCCATCGGGGCATCACCGAGCAAGCCGCCGACGTCGCGATCGACACCGACTGCCGGGCACTTCGGCTGCCGACGATCCGCGCGGAGTTCCCCGACGTCGCCTCGACCGCCGAACGCGAGCAGATGACCTACCGCGGATTCCTCGCCGAGCCGCTGACGGCCGAGGGCGACGACCGGGCCAGGCGCTCCGGCCGAGTGCTGGACGAGTTGTCGGGTGGTCAGCGCCAGCGGGTGTAGTTGGCCATGGCGGTCGCGCAGCACACGAGCATGAGTACTGGGGTGGGCGGCACCACGTTGCAAGGTTAGCCTAACCTTCATTAAGGTTACGGTGATCCTTGCCTCGGTCGGCTCGACCTGGTCTCAAGAGAAGTGGGTGTGGCTTCCGTTGACGACTTTCGATCGTGTGGAGTTGACTGCGAGCCAGCGCGGCAATTGGGTGGCACGGAAGCTTGCTCCCGAGTCCTCGGTATTTTGCGCGGGTCAGTTGATCTGGCTGAACGGCCCGGTCGATCCGGCCCTGTTCGCGTCCTCGGTCAGTGTTGTCTTCGCGGAGACCGACGCGTTGCGGGTACGTTTCGGCGACGACGACGGTGTCCCTTTTCAGTACATCGACACCGCCACGACACTCACGACAGAGATCGTCGACGCCGGCCACGGCGATGATCAGATCCGGGTACTGGCCCGCGAACAACTCACCGCAGCACCAGCCACCGCCGCCGGGGAACCGACGACGACCTCGACCCTGATCCGCCGCGAGAACGGCACCTGGGCATGGGTCCTGGTCACCAACATCCTGCTCGTCGACGGCTACAGCATTTCTCTGTTCATCCGCCGCGTCGCCGAGGTCTACTCCGCACAGCAGGCCGGCGATTCGGTCCCGGACCGCTGGTTCGGCACCCTGGAAAACATCACAAACACCCACAAGCGCAACGATTCCAGCGCCGAAGCAGACGTCACGTACTGGAGCAGTGTCCTCGGGGTCGAGAACACCAGCCAGGTGGAGGACTTGTCGGGAGTCTTCGTATCCTCAAGCCAGCCAGTTGTCGTCCCGATACCCGACGACACCTACTCGAAGGTTCAGCAGTTCGCCCGCACCGCGCGGGTCTCCTGGACCGATTCCCTGATCGCGCTGTGGGGTGTCTACACCGCTCTGGTCGAGGGGCGTGACTGTGTAGCGGTCCGGGTTCCCTTGATGCTGCGCGACGATCGCGAATCACTGAGAACACCAAGCGCGATCTCGAGAGCAATCCCGGTTGTCACCACGATCAGCCCGTACCACGTCTTTGCCGATGTCCTCAAGGCCGTCGCGGACCAGTTGAAGACTTCCCGGCGTCACACGACTGTCGAAGATCACCAGATCGCCCGTTTGTGGCCGAATGGGCAAGCGTCGTATCTCGCGCTCCCGACGATCAACATCAGACTCTTCGAATCAATGCCGCGCCTGGGCGACATCGACGCGATCCCTGAAACGATCAGCACCGGTCCGGTCGGATCGCTCGACCTCGCGATCTACCGCCACCCCGACTCCGGAATCCGGCTAGAACTGTCCACGGGCTCCGCCACCGGCAACCCACTCCGGCACGCCGAACAATTCAGCCACTTCCTCAACACCGCCCTTCACGGTTCCCCGGCCCAGACCCTGCACGAACTGAGTACCGGATTCACACCCGATGTTGATGGTCCGGACTCGACGTGGGTACGAGGCGAGACGCTCGATGTTGCGCCGACGACAGTGGACGTGTCGGTGACGATGGACGCGCTGGTGCGTCGCCGGGTCGCGGCTGATCCGGACGCGGTCGCGGTCGTCGCCGACGACGGCAGCGAACTCACCTACAGTCAGTTCGATGCACGGGTCAACGCTCTCGCCCATCTCCTGGTCGATGAGGGCGTGCGGGTCGGGGACCGCGTCGCGATCGCCATGACGCGTTCGGTCGACCTGGTCGTGGCGCTTGCCGGAGTGATCCGCGCGGGAGCGGCCTACGTGCCGATCGATCCGGGATATCCCGCAGAACGCGTCAAGCACATCCTCGACAACGCCGCACCCAGCGTCGTGATCACCGACCGACACACCGCCGAGACACACAAAGACGCACTGGGCGAACATCCCGCACCACTACTCCGCATCGATGACCGCGACATACAGCAGCACCTGGCCACCGGTCAGGAAACCGCCCCTGCTCTGACGCGGCCGTTGAACGACCTCGACGCGGCTGTCGTGATCTTCACTTCAGGAACGACAGGCAACCCGAAGGGCGTGGCCCTCACGCACCGTGCACTCGCCAACCGCCTCGCCTGGGGTCAGCGGGCTCTGGATTACAGGCCAGAGGATGTGGCGCTGTCGAAGAGCGGTGTGGGTTTTGTCGATGCCGTGACCGAGTTGTTCGGGCCGATGATCGCCGGTGCCCGGATCGTGGTCGTGGCCGCGGAAGCCGCGCAAGATCCAGCCGGCCTGCTCGACACGATCGCCCGACACCGTGTCACACATCTGCTGACCGTGCCCAGTCTGGCCGACGTCCTCGTCCGCCATGACGACGCACCCACAGCGCTGGCCACGATCCGGTCCTGGATCTCCTCCGGTGAGGCACTCACCCCGGGCACCGCGACCACCATGCGAACGACCACACCGCAAGCGGTACTCCACAACTTCTACGGCTCGACCGAGGTCACCGGCGACGGCACGGCGGCCATCATCACCGACACCCAGAACACTCCGATCGGTGCACCGGTCGCGAACACGACAGCACGTGTTCTTGACGCCTGGCTGCGCCCGGTACCGGTCGGTGTGGCAGGTGAGCTCTACCTGGGTGGAGTGCAACTCGCCGATGGATACGTCGCACGTCCGGGTCTGACGGCTGACCGATTCGTGGCTGATCCGTTCAGCGACGACGGCGCGCGGCTGTATCGCACCGGCGATGTCGTGCGATGGAACTCCGAAGGGCAGTTGGAGTACCTCGGCCGCAGCGACGACCAGGTGAAGATTCGCGGACACCGGATCGAACCCGCCGAAATCCGCGCCGTCCTCGAACGGCACCCGGCAGTGTCGGGTGCCGCGATCATCGCCCTGGACCATCCCGCCGGCGGAAAGTACCTCGCCGCGTACATCACCACGACCAGCACCACGACCAGCACCACGGACGCGGTGCCGACCGACGCACTCCGCGAGCACCTCGCACGATCGCTGCCGGACCACATGGTCCCCACCACGTTCACACGCCTGGACCGGTTCCCCGTCACCGCCAACGGGAAGCTCGATCGCCACGCGTTGCCGCAACCAGACCTGACCGCAGGCGCAGCCGACGGCCGCGCACCGCAAACCGTCACCGAGATCGCCCTCGCCGGCATCTTCCGCGACGTACTGCACCTCGCCGACGACCTCGACCTCGGCGTGGACAACGACTTCTTCCGCATGGGCGGACACTCGCTGCTCGCCACACGAGTCGCCGCACGCGCCAACGCACTGCTCGGCGCGGCACTCACGTTGCGCGATGTCTTCGACCACCCCCGCATCAGCGAACTCGCCCGTATCGCCGACACCACCACCGCTACCACCGCTACCACCGAGACGTCCAGCACGCGAATCGGCGAACTACCACGCCCAACCCCACTACCCGTCTCGTACGGACAACAAGCACTCTGGCTGATTGATCAGTTGGGTGGGCCGGGTGGGCGGTATGTGGTGCCGGTGGTGCTGCGCTTGGGCGGTGATCTGGATCCTGATGCTCTGATCATGGCGGTACGGGATGTGGTGTCTCGTCACGAGGCGCTGCGCACGCTCTTGGTGGAGAAGGACGGCACGCTACGTCAGGTCGTCGTTCCAGCGAACGAGACGGCCGACAGGCTCTCTCTGCTCGTTGAGGACGTCACGGGTGTGGATGCTGCCGGCGTGGATGCGCGGGTGGGCGCGGTGGTGCAGGCCGGGTTCGATCTCGCGGTCGACATCCCGATCCGTGTCGCGCTGCTACGCGCCGACGCTGACGACTGGGTGTTCGTTGTCGCGGTACATCACCACGCAGTGGATGAATGGTCGTTCCCGTCGCTGCTGAGCGACCTGTCGACCGCTTATCAGGCGCGGGCCGCGGGGCAGGAGCCGGGATGGACGCCGTTGCGGGTCCAGTACGCGGACTACGCGATCTGGCAACGTGAGGTCCTGGGGGAGGCGTCGGATTCGGGTTCGCTGCTTTCCGAGCATCTCGCCTATTGGCAGGACGTCCTCGCGGGTGCGCCCGAAGAGTCCGCGATCACGCTGGACCGGGCCCGACCGGCGACACCGACCCACCGCGGTGCGGATCTGCGGTTCACCATCGATCCACAGGTCGTGACCGGCCTGCGTCAGGTCGCGGATGAGCAGGGCGTGAGCATGTTCATGACGCTCCAGTCCGCGACCGCGTTGACCGTTTCGGCGCTGGGCGCCGGTGCGGATGTGGTGATCGGTTCACCGGTCGGTGGACGCACCGAGGACGGCCTGGAAGACCTGGTCGGATACTTCGTGAACACGCTGCCGATCCGCCATCGGTTCCATGCCGGTGACTCGATCACCGACGTTCTGCGGAACACCAGGCGAACGGTGCTCGGCGGGTTCGAGCACCAGGCCGCACCCTTCGAGGAAATCACCCGTGTGCTGGGCACCGAGCGATCCGTCGGCCGCAACCCCCTCTTCCAGATCATGCTCACCCACCGCGTCGCCGACAGCCGCCGAGCGGGCGGCCTGCGCATCGGGAACGTCACGACGACACCGAGTCCCGCGGCGGTGGGCGCGGTCAAGACCGATCTCGACCTCGACATCTTCGATTCGCTCAACGGTCTGTCGGGGAAGCTCTCTTACGCGACCGATCTGTTCGACGGTGCTACCGCTGAGCGGTTTGTCGCCGTCTTCACGTCGGTGCTGGAGACGATCGCTGCCGGTCCAGAGGTGCGGGTCGGTGACCTGGACCTGTTGCCCGCACCGGAGTCGCGACAACTCGACGCGTGGTCGTGCGGTGAGACGCTCGATGTTCCCGGGGCGACTCTTGACGAGTTGGTGCGCCGACAGGTCGCGGCGAGCCCGGACGTGGTCGCGGTCATCGCCGACGACGGCACTGAACTCACCTATGGCGACCTCGATGCGCGGGTCAACGCTCTCGCTCACCTCCTCGTCGAGGAGGGCGTACGGGTCGGGGATCGGGTCGCGGTCGCCCTACCGCGCTCGGCCGAGTTGGTGGTCGCGTTGGCCGGGGTGATCCGCGCCGGGGCGGCGTACGTGCCCATCGACCCCGACTACCCCGCCGAACGCGTCAAGCACATCCTCGCGGACGCCGAACCACGGGCGGTGATCACCGACCGGCACACCGCCGGTGCTCAGCACCACGTGCTCACCGATCATCCTGTGCGCATCGTGGTCATCGACGACGAACCTGTGCGGCAACACCTCGATGCCGGCGTGATCGACCCACCGCAGCTTTCGCGTCCGCTGCTCCCGTCGGATGCCGCGTACGTGATCTTCACCTCCGGCACCACCGGACGCCCCAAGGGCGTTCAGATCAACCACGAGGCGATAGTCAACCGACTGTGGTGGATGCGTGATCTCTACCGGATCGGTGCGCAGGATCGGGTGCTGTTGAAGACCCCGTTCACGTTCGACGTGTCGGTGTGGGAGTTCTTCCTGCCGCTGGTCACCGGCGCGGTGGTGGTCGTGGCGCAGGAGGGTGGACACAAGGATCCGCAGTATCTGCTCGAAGTGATCGATCGTCGCGCGGTGACGGTCACTCATTTCGTGCCGTCGATGCTCCAGGCTTTTCTCACCTCGGCCCCGGACCGGACGTCGGTGGGTTCGGTACGACGAGTGTTCTGCTCCGGCGAGGCACTGCCCGTGTCGCCCGCGGCCGGAGCCGTCGCGCTGTTCGAGAACGCGGAGTTGCACAACCTCTACGGGCCGACGGAGGCGGCCGTGGACGTGACCGCTCACCCGGTGGTTCAGGCCGGGCTCGTCGACGCGGTGGGGGTGCCGATCGGTGTTCCGGTGGCGAACACGACGGTGCGTGTCCTGGACGCGTGGTTGCGTCCGGTGCCGGTCGGTGTGGCAGGTGAGCTCTACCTGGGCGGGGTGCAACTCGCGGACGGATATGTGGCTCGCGCGGGCCTGACCGCTGACCGCTTCGTGGCTGATCCGTTCAGTGACAAGGGCGCACGGTTGTATCGCACGGGCGATGTGGTGCGGTGGAACTCCCAGGGGCAGTTGGAATACCTCGGCCGCAGCGATGACCAGGTGAAGATACGCGGGTACCGGATCGAACCCGGCGAAATCAGCGCCGTACTCGAACAGCATCCAGGAGTGTCGGGCGCGGCGATTGCCACCTTGGATCACCCGGCCGGCGGGAAGTACCTCGCGGCATACGTGACCACGGCCAGTGCCACGACGGCCAGTGCCACGACGGCCAGTGCCACGACGGCCAGTGCCACGACGGCCAGTGCCACGACGGCCAGTGCCACGACGGCCAGTGCCACGACGGCCGAGGACGCGGTGCTGTTCGACGCGCTGCGCGAGCATCTCGCCCAGTCGCTGCCGGACTACATGGTGCCCGCGACGTTCCTGCGCCTGGACCGATTCCCGGTCACGGCGAACGGGAAACTGGATCGCCGCGCGTTGCCGCGACCGAGCCTGGCCGCCGGCACAGCCGACGGCCGGCCACCGGAGACCGACACCGAGATCGCCCTCGCCGGCATCTTCCGCGACGTACTGCACCTCGGCGACGACGTCGACCTCGGCGTGGACAACGACTTCTTCCGCCTGGGCGGCGACAGCATTTCCGCGGCACGACTCGTCGCCTGCGCTCGTGAGCACGATCTGACGTTCAAACTGTCCGAGGTGTTCGTGGGACGGACCATCGGCGCCCTCGCCGCGCTGCTTGCGCCGCCGACGCACGACGCCATTCCGGCCGAGCCGGTTCTTGTGCCGACTTCCGCCGCCCTTGAGCGCTTGCGCGAGGCGGACGCCGCGCCCGATGAGTACGTCTTCACCGAGCTGATCAACCTGCCCGCGCGGTCGACGAGCGAATCGGTCGCCTCGTCCTTCCGCTCACTCGTCGCCAACACGGACGCGCTTCGCCTGTCGGTCGACGCTACCGGCCGGCGGCTCTGGTTCACCTACCTCCTGCCTCCGGAAACAGTCCAGCCCCAGACCGTGGAGCTGACCGCCGACACGAACGTCGACGTTGACGCGATCAGGTCGGCCGCCGTTGATCTCATCGACATCTCGACCGGC
This sequence comes from Streptomyces phaeolivaceus, assembly GCF_009184865.1. Classification (NCBI taxonomy): domain Bacteria; kingdom Bacillati; phylum Actinomycetota; class Actinomycetes; order Kitasatosporales; family Streptomycetaceae; genus Streptomyces; species Streptomyces phaeolivaceus. The sequence goes on from NZ_CP045096.1 coordinate 9,944,250, forward strand.
CGCCCGGCCGCCCTCGCATTCACACACCACCCCGAACAGACGGTCGCGGTGCTCGCCGTCCACGCGGCCACCGTCGACCGAGCCTCACTGCACCGTCTGGCGGAGGCACTTCAGCAGGCAGTGTCCGGCGTAGGAGAAGTGGCCCGCCCACCAGCGCTCGTCCCCGCGCTCGAAGCCATCGAAGCAGCCGGCGACACGGTCGCCACGGACGGCCTCGATCGTTGGAAGGGCCTTCTCGCCCGAGCCCGGACGATCGACGTACCCACCTTTGCTCATGCCACCGTCTCCACCTTCCGCTGGGACAGCTCCCTCACCGAAGGCGCCGTCAGCAAGGCCATCCGCAACGCGCTCCACTCAACGGGAATCGCACCACTGATCGGCGGCGTGGTCGACGAGGAGGTCCCGCTGACTCCCGCCGACAACACGATGTCGGTCGGTCCGTTCACCGCGGTCGCCACCATCGCCCTCGACGAGGCCGAGGCGACCGGGACCGCCGAGCTGGCACTGCTGCGCTACCACAACAAGGCCGGACGCCGAGCGTTGCGGCGTGCCCCCTCTCCCGCGGTGATCCTCACGCGGGTCTATGGGCCGGACAGCGGGTCACCGACCCCAGAAGGCACCGAGCAGTTGTATCGCGCGGTTGTCCGGTATCACATCGCCCCGGACACGACGACGATCACTTTCCTCGGCTTCGCTGAAAAGGTGGTCACCGATCTCCGAGCAGCACTGGCAGACGATCTTTATTAGGTTAGGCAATGCTAAGGTTTTTGGCATCTGACACCTGTTCGATGAGGAGTCGCCGTGCCGCGTCGTGCCCGCCCCACCGTCGTACACACCATTGTCCTGCGGGATTTGGAGGTGGCGCGGGTTGTCGACGTCACTCCCGGGATGCGCCGTGTGACCCTGACCGGTGATCAGCTGGGATCGTTCACCGGAAGCGACGGTACGACCTTCCCCGAGTTCGCCAGCGAGGGATTCGACGACAACGTCCGGTTGATCTTCCCGTACCCCGGCGAGAGCGAGCCGGTGGTCCCGGTCCACAAGGACGGCAAGTACAGGTGGCCGGCCGACCCGCCGGCGCTGTGGCGGGTGTACACGGTACGGCGTTACGACGCGCAGGCTCGCGAGCTCGACATCGACTTCGTGAAGCATGGTGTGGGCGTCGCGACGACGTGGGCGTACCGGGCGAACCCCGGCGATCGCCTCCACGTCGGGGGACCTTCGGTCTCCACCAGGCGGCCCGAAGGTTACGACTGGTACCTCGTCGTCGGCGACGACACGGCCCTCCCGGCGATCGACCGGTTGCTCGGGGAACTGCCCGACGAAGCACAGGCCGAGGTCTGCATCGAGGTGGCCGAGGAGTCGCACCGGATCGACTTCCCGGAACGCCCCGGTGTCGAGGTGACCTGGGTCGTGCGGAACGGACTGGCAGCGGGATCCGAGCCGTTGCTGCTGCGGGCAGTACGCGAGGCCGGCCGCCGGCGAGAAGGCTCGATGTTCGCCTGGCTCGCCGGGGAACAGTCCGTCGTACGTGATCTGCGGCGGTATCTCATCGAGGAGCGCGGTGTCGACAAGTCCGACATCGACTTCACCGGCTACTGGCGGCGCGCAGAGGTTGTGGCGTTGGACGAAGACCCCGCCATGCCGGACCCCGAGCGCAACGGCGAGGCCTTCGACAAGTTCCACGAGATGTCCGAGTTGCTTCCGCCGTTGGCGATTCGGGCGGCCGCGAATCTCGGTATCGCCGACTGCATCAGCCGCGGAGTGCGCACCGTACCCGCGCTCGCACGGCACACCGGCGCGAACGAACGCTCCCTGGCGAAGTTCCTGCGGTATCTGCAGGCGATCGAACTCCTGGAGCAGGAAGGTGATGAATACAAGCTCAGTGAGACCGGCGAGTTCCTGACCAACGAGTCCGTGCTCGATCACCTGGTTTCCGGCGGGGTCGACTTCCGTATGTCGCAGGCATTCTTCGGTCTTGAAGCGGCGGTCCGCCACGATCACGCGGTGTTGGAGTCGGTGACCGGCAAGGACTGGGACGCCCTCCGCGGCGATGCGACCTTTGAGCACAAGCGTCTGGAGAACAAGTCCCGGTTCGCGCAGGTACTCGCCGAGCCGCTCGCGAAGTCACCCATGCTCGGGGGCGTCGGCAAGGTGGTTGTCCACGCGGCTGGTGCCGTGGTCCACGCCGACTACCTCACCGCGGGGCATCCGGAGGCGACGGTGACCGTCGTGGCGCTCCCTACCGCGGCGGACTGGTTCCGCAGGGACATTCCGATCAGCATCGCGGATACGACGCGACGCGACCGGATACGGATTGTCGAGCAGTCGGTGTTCGAGAAGACCGAACCCGCGGACGCCGTACTGATCATCGACACGCTCGGGCAGTACCGTGACGCGGAGGCGAAGCTCATTCTTCAGCGGGCCGCCGCGAGCCTGAGCCCCGGTGGCCGGGTGCTGCTGGTGGAGGACACGTTCGATCCCGCCGAGTTGGACGAGCATGACGCGGAACTCGACATTCTGCGGTTGACACTCCACGGGTCCGGATACTGCACCGAGGACGAACTCGAAGCGGTCATCGCCGGCGCCGGATTGAAGGTGATCGCGACGTCGCTCGTGGGGTGGGGTAACACGTTGCGAGTGCTGGCACCATGACCTGAGGTTGTGGGCCCGCCGAGCGGTGCGGCCGGGTCGTCCACGACGAGCCCGGCGACCGCCCTACCGCAGGATCATGAAGCCACTTCGTCACCAGCCTGGAGCTTCTCGATGACCTCGATCCAGTGACCCAGGCGCGAGTCCTCGGCCAGGGTGATGAAGTCGATCCGGTCCACCCCCGCGGTGCGCCACCGCTCCACCAGATCCATCAGGCGCACCGAGTCCATCCCCTGGTCGCGGAGGCTCAACTCGTAGTCGATCTCCGCGGGTTCGAGGTACAACACGTCGGCGACGTCGGCGATCAACTGCTCGGTGCTCAGGCTCATCAGGACTCCTCGTTCATTTCGTTCATTGCTTGCCCAACCCCTTTTGACGGTGCCAGCCGGCTGTGTCACACGGTGGCGATCAGCACTTCTTCGCCGCTGTACGGTCGCAGGCCGTCGGTCCGGCCCGCGAAGTAGCGATCGGCCAGGGCGGCTGCCGAGACGTATTCGGCGTCGGCGAAACCTGCTTTCCGCGCCAGCTCGATGATCTGGCCGGGAGTGTAGAAGCCGATGAACGGCGTACCGGCCCGCCGAGCACCCTCCCTGGAGGCTCGCCGAATCTGCACGTCCTCGGGCGCGAGATCCTCGAGATGACGGAAGAACGTGAGGATCAGTGAGGAGCCGGACGGCAGACTCGCCACCTGCTTGAGAGTCGCCGTCGTGGCCTCTTCGGTCAGATACATGGTGACCCCCAGCCAGGACACCACCGCGGGACGTGAGGTATCGAATCCCGCCGCCTGCAGCCGATCCCACCAGTCGTCGTTCGCCTCGAAATCGACCGGAACCAGACGCAGCCAGTCCGGGATGCCATATCCGAGTTCGATCAACCGGTTCCGCTTCCATCCCTGCGTCTCCGGCTGGTCGATCTCGAAGACGGTCATGGTCGAGCCCGCATCGGGATGCCGCTGAGCGTAGGTGTCCAGGCCCGCGCCGAGGATCACGTACTGATCCACGCCGTCGCTCGCGGCCTGCGCCACCAGGTCCTCGGTCAACCGCGCCCGTCCGACGACAGTGGCGCGCTTTCCTCGCGAGTCGCCGGGGACCATGTCTCCGCGCTCGCGCCATCCGTCGTCGTCCTGCGCCAGCCGGGCACCCAGCACGTCCGCCAGGACGTGCGGCGGCTCGTCCACCTGTGTGTGCAAGGCGCGCCACAACGCGGTCCGTACCGCTGTGTTGTCCGGCGTGCCGACAACATTTCCCGTCATCAGTCAGTCCTTCCTGGCTTGTTGTTCATGCCCCGTCCGGCCTCCCACGCGCTCCACAGCCCGCCGTACACGCCACCAGCGGCGACCAGCTCGTCATGTGTTCCGGTCTCGATGATCCGGCCGTGCTCCATGACGACTATCCGGTCACAGGTCGCGGCTTGGGAGAGGCGATGCGCGATCACCAACCCGGTGCGACCACGCAGAGCCGCCTCGGCGGCACGGTCCAACAACCCCGCATGGGTGGAGCCGGCCTCGGCGGTCGCCTCGTCGAGGATCGCCAGTTCCGGGTCGGCGAGCAGTAGCCGGGCGAGGGCGAGCTGTTGAGCCTGTGCATCGGTGAGCGGATGCCCACCGGTGCCGATCATCGTGTTGAGACCGTCCGGCAGCAGGTCGAGCAGACCGGCTGCCCCGGTGGCGTCCAGCGCCGCGTGGATGTCGTCGTCGGTGGCCCTGGGGGCGCCGAGCGTGAGATTGTCCCGCAGGGTGCCGGCGAACACATGCGTCTCTTGGGTGATCAACGTGGTTCGGCCGGGCTGGGCCACCGTCCCGGCGTCGGGTAGATGGATACCGGCGATGACGGCGGCAAGCGTCGTCTTGCCGGCCCCGGAGGCGCCGACCACGGCGATGCGTTGACCGGTGGGGACGTCGAGGGTGAGGTTGTCGAACACGCGGGGGCCGTCGCCGTAGCCGAACGCGACCTCGTGGAGCCGCACGGCGATGCCCGTGTCCGCCGTCGCTGTCGGCTCGTCCGTCTCCTCCGGGATGGTGGCGACCCCGATGATGCGGCTGAGCGATGCGAGGGCCGACTGGAGGTCGTCGACGACGTACAGCAGCTCGTTGATCGGTCCGAGCAGGCGCAGGACGATCAGCATCGCGGCGGTGGCGCCGCCGACGGTGGACGCGTCCGCGTCGATCAGGACGAAGCCGACGACGAGGACAGTGGCCAGGCTCAGACATTCGCCGAGGTTCAGGCGGAGGCTGAGCATGGCCATCACGGTGCGCGCGCGGAGTGTGTGCACCGCGACGCCCCAGGACGCGGCCATCACCGTGTGGTGCCGCTGCCCGGCGAGCCCGAGCCCGAGCACGGTGGCGTAGCCGCGCTGGGACTCCAGGATCTGCTGCGCCCGCGCGCTCATCGCCGCGCGTTCGGCGCCGTACACCCGCGGGCCGACGCGGAGATACCAGCGCATGACGAGTACGTAGACGGGCAGTACGACGGCGAACGCGGCGGCGTACGGCCATTCCAGCGCGGCGAGCCCGCCCAGCGACACGACGATGGTGAACCCGCTGACGGTGAGCGCGGGGATCACGGCGGGCGCGGCATCGGCTACGGCGGTGACGTCGTCGCTGGTCCGGGAGATCAGGTCCCCGGTCCCGGCGCGCTCGACGAGGTGCTGCGGGAGTGTCATGGCACGGCCCACGAGCTGTTCGCGCAGCGCGGCGAGGATGGTGTGGTAGACGCGGGTGGCGAGCACGATCGTCACCGCGGTGCCGACCGCGCCGAGAACCGCCGAGAGCACCATGACGGCCGTGACCGTCAGTACGGTGCCGAGGTCAGCGGTACCGGCCTGCACCCGGTCGACGAGGAACCCGATGATCACGGGCGGGATCAGGTTGACGCCGGTGCTGACGATCCCCAGCACTCCGACAGTGGCGAGCCGGAGCCGGTGCCCGCGGCTGAGCCGCCACACCTCCCTGGCTGTCTCCCTGCTGCCCGCGACCGGCAGCGCCTGCCCGGTTGCCGCGGATGCCCCGCTCATAGCGTTGTCCTTGCGCGTATCGGTGCGTCCTCAAGCAGGTCGACGACGTGGTCGCAGCTGCCCAGCAACGCGGGGGAGGAGGTGATCAGCAGGGTCGAGCGGCCCGCGCGGACGTCGCGCAGCCGCTTCGCGATCGTGTGCTCGGTGACCGAGTCGACCGCCGTGGTCGGGTCGTGCAGCACGAGCACCGGGGCGTCGCTCGCCAGGGCGCGGGCAAGCGCGAGTCGCTGGAGCTGGCCGCCGGAGAAGCGGTTGCCGTCCTCGCCGACCGGGAGGTCGAGATCGGCGGCGAAGTCACCGCACGCCGCGGCTCGCACCGCGGCTGTCACCAGCTCTGGTGTGGCCGCGGTGGCGGTGAGGTTGTCGCGGATCGTTCCGCTGAACAGCATGACCCGGTGCGGAGTGAACGTGACTCGGGAGCGGTACTCCTGCGCGGTCAACGCCCGCGCGGCGATCCCGTCCAGCCGCACCGCGACCTCGCCGCCAGGCTCGCGGGGATCCAACAGCGCCTCCGCGATGCGGGCAGCGGTCAGGTCGTCGGTGCGCACTCCCACGAGTTCGCCGGGCTCCACCCGGATCGTCGCGGTGGGCGTGGACACCTCCAGCACCGGCAGCTGCTGAACCACCGGCCGCGCCGCGTCGTCGGCCTCGGGCGCCGCCGTCACGTCGGTCTTCAGTACGTCGAGGATGCGCGCGGACGAGGCGCGGGATCCGGCGAGGTTGGGGATGGAATCGTTCGCGATCGACTGGATCTGCGGCAGCAGTGCCTGAGCGAGGCCGACGGCGGCGATCAGCCCGCCGACGCTCAGCTGCCCGTCCACGGCGAACCAGCCGGCCAGCCCCATCACCGCCGCGACGAACGTGCCGGTGACCACACCGGAGCCCATCAGGAATCGCCCCAGCAGTCCCGCGTTGCGCTTGGCACCGACGAGCGTCTCCTGGCTTGCCTGCCGGTACCTTCTGGTCGCCTCGGTCTCGGCGCGCATCCCCTTGACCACCCGATAGCCGGCCACGACATCCGTGGCCAGTCCGACGGTGGTGGCCAGCAGCCCCTGGTACTCACGGGTGTCCCGGGACAGCCGCTCGCTGAGCACGCCCATCAACCACACCGCCAACGGCGCCCCCACCAGCACCGCGAGCCCGAGCAGCCAGTGCGTCCGCAACAGCGACACGGCGATGAATCCGATGGTCATGATCCTCGCGATCGGCATGATCACGAGCTGAACCCCGTTGGCGAGGCGGGCGACGTCATTGGTCATCACCGAGACGACACCGCCGTCCGGCGCGTGGGCGCCGCCGCCGACCGGATGCAGCACGCCGGTCGAGAGGGAACTCCGGAGGCGGTGCTGCAGCAGCTGTATCGCATACGCGGTCAGTTGGACAGCGAACTTCGCCGCCACCGTCAACACGATGTACAAGGCCACCAGTACGCCGAGCCACAGCACCAACTGCCCCGCGTCCCCGGTTGCCAACGCCCGGTCGATCGCAAGGCCCATCACCACGGGGACCGCGGCCTCGCCCACCTGCCACACGATCGCGGCCAGCGCCGCGGGAACGGAGACCCGCCGCACCGAGAGGATCACGCGCAACAGGAATCGACCGGCCGTGGTCCCCGAGTCGGCCTCGAACGGCTGGACCTCGGGCGGATCGGTGGGCGCCTGCCAAAGCACAGGCAGACGACGGGTCAGAGGTCCCCGCCCCAGCCCCGACGGGTCGGAGTGCGAGGCGTTCCTCATGGCCGCCCCCGGTCCGTGCCCAGCAGCAGGATGTCGGTGTGCTGAGTGAGCACCGCAGCCACCCACACTCGCTGCTGCCGTGCTCCGGAGACTTCGTCTTCCTGGAACGACCTGTCCGGGATCGAACTCCAACAGGCCGTTGTCGCGGGGCGGTTGTCGTACCTGATGGAGCCTTCTCCTCGGTCGGGTGCCGGGATGGGTGGTGGCACGGGGCAAGGTTAGCCTACCCTTCATTGAGGTTCTAGTGATCGTTGCCTCGGTTCGGCTCGATCTGGTCTCAAGAGAAGTGGGTGTGGCTTCCGTTGACGGCTTTTGATCGTGTGGAGTTGAGCGCGAGCCAGCGAGGCAACTGGGTGGCTCGGAGGCTTGCCCCTGAGTCCTCGGTATTTTGCGCGGGTCAGTTGATCTGGCTGAACGGCCCGGTCGATCCGGCCCTGTTCGCGTCCTCGGTCAGTGTTGTCTTCGCGGAGACCGACGCGTTGCGGGTACGTTTCGGCGACGACGACGGTGTCCCTTTTCAATACGTCGACAACTCCACGACACTCACGACAGAGATCGTCGACGCCGGCCACGGCGATGATCAGATCCGGGTACTGGCCCGCGGGCAACTCACCGCAGTACCAGTCACTGCCGCCGGGGAACCGACGACGACCTCGACCCTTGTCCGTCGCGAGAACGGCACCTGGGCATGGATCCTGGTCACCAACATCCTGCTCGTCGACGGCTACAGCATTTCTCTGTTCATCCGCCGCGTCGCCGAGGTCTACTCCGCACAGCAGGCCGGTGATTCGGTCCCGGACCGCTGGTTCGGCAGCATGAAGAACGTCATGGACGCCAAGAATTCCGGCGATTCCAGGACCGAAGAAGGTGCCGCGTATTGGAGTGGCATCCTCGGAATCGAGCACGCCGGCCACGAGAACGTGGAGGACTTGTCCGAGGTCTTCGTATCCTCAAGTCAACCAGTTGTCGTCCCGATACCCGACGACACCTACTCGAAGGTTCAGCAGTCCGCCCGCACGGCACGGGTCTCCTGGACCGATTCCCTGATCGCGCTGTGGGGCGTCTACGCCGCTCTGGTCGAGGGTCGTGACTGTGTAGCGGTCCGGGTTCCCTTGATGCTGCGCGACGACCGCGAATCGCTGAAAACACCGAGCGCGATCTCAAGGGCGATCCCGGTCGTCACCGAGATCAGCCCGTACCACACCTTCGGAAATGTCCTCGAGATCGTCGCGAACCAACTGAAGACTTCCCGGCGTCACACGACTGTCGAAGATCACCAGATCGCGCGTCTGTGGCCGAGCGGCCAAGCCTCGTACCTCACGCTCCCGACGATCAACATCAGACTCTTCGAATCAACGCCGCGCCTGGGCGGCATCGACGCGGTCTCCGAAACGATCAGCACCGGCCCGGTCGGATCGCTCGACCTCGCGATCTATCGCACCCCCGAATCCGGAATCCGGCTAGAGCTGTCCACGGGCTCCGCCACGAGCGATCCGTTCTTGCACGCCGAGCAATTCAGCCGTTTTCTCAACGCCGTTCTCGACGGGTCCCCGGCCCAGACTCTGCACGAATTGAGTACCGGATTCACGCCCGATACCGACGGCCCGGATCTGTCGTGGGCGCAAGGCGAGACGATTGATATCGCGCCGACGACAGTGGATGCGCTGGTGCGCCGTCGGGTCGCGGCTGATCCGGACGCGGTCGCGGTCGTCGCCGACGACGGTAGCGAACTCACTTACGGTCAGTTCGATGCGCGGGTCAACGCTTTTGCCCAGCTCCTGGTCGATGAGGGCGTGCGGGTAGGGGACCGTGTCGCGATTGCCATGACGCGCTCAGTGGACCTGGTCGTGGCACTTACCGCAGTAATGCGCGCGGGAGCGGCCTACGTGCCGATCGATCCGGGATATCCCGCAGAGCGCGTCAAGCACATCCTCGACAACGCCGCACCTGCGCTGGTCATCACCGATCAACTCACCACAGAAATGCATCAACACGTACTGGGTGAACATCGCGCACCGGCACTGCGGATCGACGACCACGAAGTACAGCGACGGCTGGCTGCCGGTCAGGAAACCGTCCCCGTTCCGGCCCGGCCGCTGAACGACCTCGACGCTGCCGTGGTGATCTTCACTTCAGGAACGACAGGCAACCCGAAGGGCGTGGCCCTCACGCACCGTGCACTCGCCAACCGCCTCGCATGGGGTCAGCGAGTACTGGATTACAGGCCGGACAGTGTGGCGCTGTCGAAGAGCGGTGTGGGTTTTGTCGATGCCGTGACCGAGTTGTTCGGGCCGATGATCGCCGGTGCCCGGATCGTGGTCGTGTCCGCGGAAGCCGCGCAAGATCCAGCCGGCCTGCTCGACACGATCGCCCGACACCGTGTCACACATCTGCTGACCGTGCCCAGTCTGGCCGACGTCCTCGTCCGCCATGACGACGCACCCACAGCACTGGCCACGATCCGGTCCTGGATCTCCTCCGGTGAGGCACTCACCCCGGGCACCGCGACCACCATGCGAACGACCGCACCGCAAGCGGTACTCCACAACTTCTACGGCTCGACCGAGGTCACCGGCGACGGCACGGCGGCCATCATCACCGACACCGGGAACACCGCGATCGGTGCACCGGTCGCGAACACGACAGCACGTGTTCTTGACGCGTGGCTGCGCCCGGTGCCGGTCGGTGTGGCAGGTGAGCTCTACCTGGGTGGAGTGCAACTCGCGGACGGATACGTCGCACGTCCGGGTCTGACGGCTGACCGATTCGTGGCTGATCCGTTCAGTGACGACGGCGCGCGGCTGTATCGCACCGGCGATGTCGTGCGATGGAACTCCGAAGGGCAGTTGGAGTACCTCGGCCGCAGCGACGACCAGGTGAAGATTCGCGGACACCGGATCGAACCCGCCGAAATCCGCGCCGTCCTCGAACGGCACCCGGCAGTGTCGGGTGCCGCGATCATCGCCCTGGACCATCCCGCCGGCGGAAAGTACCTCGCCGCGTACATCACCACGACCAGCACCACGACCAGCACCACGACCAGCATTACGGACGCGGTGCCGACCGACGCACTCCGCGAGCACCTCGCACGATCGCTGCCGGACCACATGGTCCCCACCACGTTCACACACCTCGACCGGTTCCCCGTCACCGCCAACGGGAAGCTCGATCGCCACGCGTTGCCGCAACCAGACCTGACCGCAGGCGCAGCCGATGGACGCCCACCGCAAACCGCCACCGAGATCGCCCTCGCCGGCATCTTCCGCGACGTACTGCACCTCGCCGACGATGCCGATCTCGGAGTGGGCAGCGACTTCTTCCGCCTGGGTGGGCACTCGCTGTTGGCCGCACGAGTCGTCGCGCGCGCCAAGGCACTGCTCGGCGCGGCTCTCACGTTGCGCGATGTCTTCGACCACCCCCGCATCAGCGAACTCGCCCGAATCGCCGACACCAGCACCGATGCCACCGCTACCACCGAGACGTCCAGCACGCGAATCGGCGAACTGCCACGCCCAACCCCGCTGCCCGTCTCGTACGGACAGCAAGCGCTCTGGTTCACGGAGCAGATCGCAGGGCGTCCGATCTATCGGACTGAAATCGTGCTGCAAGCAGGCGTGCGGCTCGATGTGGATGCTTTGGCAACGGCGGTACGCCGGATAGTCGCTCGTCACGAGATCTTGCGTACGATCCTCGTGCCGGATGAGGAGACCTCATCGCTCCGCCAGGTCATCTGTGCGGAACCCGACGACGACACCAAGGTTTTGGAGGTCGAACACGTCGGTCCTGAGCTGCTCAGCGACAAGATCGCTCAGGTTGCCGCACTGCCAATTGACTTCACCTCCGAGTTCGGGCTGAAGTTTCATTTGTTGCGCCATTCCGATGGCGATGTGCTGATTGCTTACGGGCATCACATAGTTACCGATGCGGATTCCTTCGGGATCCTTGTTCACGAGTTGAACAAGTTCTATCTCGAAGCGGCTTCCGGTAATTCCACCGAGGTCGCGCCCTTGCCGATCCAGTATGCCGACTTCGCGGTCTGGCAGCGACATGTGCTGGGCAGCCGGAGAGATCCGGAGTCTCGCTATCAATCGGACCTGCGGTACTGGCAGGACATGCTGTCGGATCTCCCGACGGAAACCGTCCTGCCCCTCGACCAACCACGCGAAGGATCCGAAGAGCGAACCATCCGACCTGCCACCACGTCCCTCACGAGCGATGAGACGGCCACGGTCGATGAATTCCTGGTCGAGCACAAGGCAACACCGCTGCAGGCGTTGATTGCGGCATTCTCGTTGGCGCTCTGGGACGAAGGTGCCGGCGATACGGTGCCTATCGGCACCCCGGCCAGTCTGCGCGACCAGCCCGAGTTGCAGGACCTCATCGGGTACTTCGTGAACACCGTCGTGGTGCGCGCCGATATCGACGCGGCGACCGGGTTCGCGCAGACGCTGCTCCGTTGCCGCAATCGCATGCTCGAAGCCGCTGACCACAAGCTCGTTCCGTTCGAGCGCGTCGTCGAGGCGGTGAACCCGCCGCGGCAGGTCGGGATCAGTCCGCTTTTCCAGGTGATGGCCGCCTACGTGGATCGCGGTGGAGATTCAGATGCGGCGTCGCCGCTCACCAACTACGCCTCGACCACTGCGGATGGCCCGCTGGCATCTCAGCCCGCCCTGTTCGATCTCGTGTCGAGTATCGAAAGACTTGACGGCGGCGCATTCGGAATGAATCTGAACGCGGCCCGCGAGTTGTTCTCGGCGGAAACCACATCACGATTGCTGCGGAAGACAGCGCGCTTCCTTGTACTTGGATCGCGGCACCCGGATCTGACGGTCAAGCAACTCGCCCAGATCGTGCGTGCCGGCGACGAGAGCCGGACCGAAGCCGTCGACAACGTCGGTGACATTCGCCGCTTCCAGCTGCCGCTCGAAGATTTCGACATCAGTGCGGCTCCGTTCTGGCGGGCGGCGATCGATCACGTCAGTCACGCCCTTTCGGGAGCAAGCCTCGCCCTGCGATTGGCGATCCGCGACAACGGCGCCGGTGAACTGGTCGCCGAGACCGGCAATCCCGAGTTGCTGGATGCGGTCAGGGAGAAGCTCACCGAGCTGGTCACCGCCTATCAGGCAAGAATTCCGATGGTCGTCGTCACACCCACTCGGGCCGCGTCCGGATACAAGGACGACGAATTGGCGGCTGTCCTTGACGATCCGTTCTGGGAGGACTGGGTAGATCAGCTCGCTGATGCGACCGCCACTGTGCTGCCGCAGCGCGGCGACTCGGTGTCTTCCGAAGCATCGGAAGCATCGGAAGCATCAAGCGTCACGGCTGGACGAGCGGCTCCCGCCGCAGACGAAACCTCCGAGACCTCCGAGACCTCTCTGCGGTCCGTTGTGCTGACGGCCGTGGACAAGGCCTTGGCCGAGATCACTGAAGGTGATCTGCTCGTGGAGTTCCATGAGTCCGACGGTCCCCTGATGACGCGTGGATTCCCCGTGCTGCTTGATGATGGTGATGTCATCGCGCTGAGCCCGGAGCGAGCGGCCGAATACGCCTCGCTCGCCGGACACCCCCGGTTCAGCCGCTTCTTCGATGATCTTCCGATCCCACGGATCCGGGTAGGGGTGTTCCGCAGCCACGCGGAGCGGATCACCGAGCCTGCCGCGAGTGTCGGCGTACCGGAGGACGGACTCGACATCCATGTCCTCGTCGCGGATCGTGAGCCCGGCGATTGCGTCGTCCGCGTCCGGGTGGAGTCGGCGGACACCGTTGATGTCGACACCGAGGCACTGGCCGCCGCCATCGCTGAAGATATTGCCGGAGCCGGAGCCGGCGCCCCTGCCCCTGCCCCCGGCCGCGAGCGTCGAGAGGCATTCACTCTGCGTCGAGCCGACCGCGTCACATTGACGCCCGGCGAAGAGGAATCCATCCGAGCCCGCTACGGGCACGACGCCCAGATCCTTCCGCTTGCCCCGTTGCAGCGCGGATTGTTCTATCACCTGCTGCGGTCCCAGGAATCCGACGACCACAACACCTACGTCTCGCAGATCACCCGGCAGATCGCGGGAGATCTCGACCCCGAGCGGATGACGGCCTCCATCGCCAGTGCGATGGAGAGGTACCCCAATCTCCAGGCGGCGTTCGTCCCTCCCGGGGACGTACAGGTGATCCCGTCCGGTGTCGAAGTCCCGGTGCGGGCCATCCGATTGGACGAGTGGGGTGGCCGCGGGGTCGATGTGGAGCAGTTCCTGGCGGCCGAGCGAGGTGAGCCGTTCGACTTCGAGGTCCCGCCTCTGATCCGATTCACGCTGCTCGAACACGGCCACCAGGCGTGGACAGTGGTCATGAGTTTCGAGCACATCCTGCTGGATGGCTGGTCCATCAACGCGCTGTTCGCCGAAATCCTCAGCATCTACGCCGATGACGGATACGTCGATCGCGTGCGACCGGCGTCTTTCCGCTCCTACCTGGACTGGGTCGACGACCAGGATCCCGCTACCGCCTATCGCGCCTGGGACGGCTACCTCGCGGAACTGGCCGGTCCGACGTTGCTGTGCCCTGACTTCGTCGACCTCGGTGACGCACAGAGCGAGACCGGTGAACTTCACCTCGATCTCAGCCCCGCAGAGGCCGCGATGGTGTTCGCCGCCGCACGAGACGCCAAGGTCACGGTGGGTACCTTGCTGCAGACCGCCTGGGGGATCGCGCTCAGCCGGCTCACCGGCAGCAACGACGTCGTATTCGGTAACACGGTTTCCGGTCGGCCGCCGTCGTTGCCCGACGCCGACCGCATCATCGGGCTGCTGTTCAACACGGTCCCGATGCGGGTGAGTCTGCCCCCGTTCCAAACGAATCGGCAGTTGCTCGCCAGCGTCCAGTCCGAGCAACTGCTCGTCATCGACCATCCGCAAGCCGCTCTGACACAGATCCAGACCAATGCAGGCGTTCCTGTTCTGTTCGACACGCTGTTCGTGGTGCAGAACGTGCCGCTGGGCACGGCTGCGGGCCCAGATACAGCCGGGTTGCAGGTCGTCGACGCAAAGGTCGATGACGCGACGCACTACCCAGTGACGTTCGCGGTCGACCCGGAAGAACGCGACGGAGCGGCGACCGTGCACGTGCGCCTGTCCTACCGCCGGGACGTTTTCGATGCCCCGGCCGCGCAGCTGTTGCTCAAGCGCTACGTCCAAGTGCTCGTCTCTCTTACTCACCGGCTTGACGAGCCCGCTGGTACGTTGTCCGCCCTCTTGCCGGACGAGACCGCCCCGCACACGGGTATCGCCGCTGATCTCGTCCGCGACATCGAACCGGTCACGGTCGCCGAGTTGCTGCACCGGCAGGTGCGGCTGTCCGGATCGGAGACGGCGCTGGTCGCCGGCGATCGCCGGTTCACCTTCGCGGAGTTCTTCGCCGAGGTGAACCGCTACGGCCGACTTCTGCTCGACGAGGGAGTGCGCCCGGAGCATCGGGTCGCGCTGCTGCTGCCGCGCGACGAGCGCACGGTCATCGCGATGTTCGCGGTGTTCGCCATCGGAGCCGCCTACGTCCCGGTGGACAGTGAACTGCCGGACGAACGGATCGGCTACATGATCGAGGTCGCTGAACCGACCGTCACTCTGGTGACCGACCGCGACGTGGATCGGCTCACCGGCGCAGTCGGCAAGGTGATCAACCTGGATTCCACGACGACGGTGGATCGCCTCGCGCAGACCGAAACAGCTCCGATCACGGCAGCGGAACGAGGCGGGGAGGTCTCGCTCGACAACCTCGCGTACATCATCTTCACCTCGGGAACCACCGGACGGCCCAAGGGAGTCGCCGTCGGCTACCGCGGACTGACGAACATGTACGTCAACCACGTGGAGAAGATCTTCGACCGGGTGGTGGACCACCAGCGCGGGCGCCGGATGAAGATCGCGCACACGACGTCCTTCTCCTTCGACGCCTCGTGGGAGCAGCTGTTCTGGCTGCTGAACGGCCACGAGGTGCACGTCATCGACGAGGAGATGCGACGCGACCATCAGCGGCTGCTGGCGCACTACGACGAGGTCTGCATGGACGGGTTCGACGTGACCCCGTCCTACGGGCAACTGCTCGTCGAAGAAGGGCTGCTCGATCGGGACCGGCCGGCCGGCCGGTCCGTGTCCTCCGACGCGCCCGGTGTCGTCTTCGTCTCCCTCGGCGGCGAGGCCGTCCCCGACCGGCTGTGGCAGCAGCTGCGCGGCGCCCCCGGAGTCGAGGCGTACAACCTCTACGGACCCACCGAGTACACCATCAACGCCCTCGGCGCCGACCTGGCCGACAGCACCGACTCGAGTGTCGGGACGCCGATCTTCAACACCCGGGCCTACATCCTCGACGAGAACCTGCAACCCGCCCTTCCCGGTGTCGCCGGCGAGCTCTACCTGGCCGGCGAAGGAACCGCGCGCGGATACTGGGGCCAGTCCGCGCTGACCGCCGAACGTTTTGTCGCCTGCCCGTGGGAACCCGCGGAACGCATGTATCGCACCGGAGATCTCGCCCGGTGGAACGAAGCCGGGATGATCGATTACCTCGGTCGCGCCGACGAGCAGATCAAGATCCGCGGCTATCGCATCGAACCGGACGAGATCCGGGACGTGGTGCAGGAGTTCCCCGAGGTGACGCGCGCCGAAGTGGTCGCCTTCGAGCATGCCACGGGGCTACAACTGGCCGCCTACTACCGCACGACCGCGGACCGCGACATCAGTGAGTCGTTGCGCAACCATCTGGCCAGGTACTTGCCTGACTACATGGTCCCGGCAGCCCTTGTCCCGGTGGAGTCCTTCCCCCTCACCCCGACCGGCAAGCTGGATCGCCGAGCGTTGCCCGCGGCCGACGTGGCCGCGTCCGGAGTCAGCGCGGGCCGGGCACTGGAGTCGGAGACGGAGCTTGCGGTGGCCGCGATCTTCCGTGCCGTGCTCGACCTCGACGAGGGACTGGTCCTGGGCGCCGCGAACGACTTCTTCCGGCTGGGCGGGCATTCGCTCGCGGCAATGCGGCTCGCGTCGCAGATGAATCGCGCGTTCCCCGTGAACATTGCGATGCGGGACGTCATCACCGCTTCGACGATCGGCGAACTGAGTGCGGTGGTCGACAAGAAGCTGCGGCCGGGCGCCGATCCCGAGGTCGACATCACCGCGATCGCGACCCGATTCGCTCAGTCCCTGAACGGCCGCACTCTGTTCTGCGCGCACCCGAAGTTCGGCGCCTCGTCCATGTACTCGGAACTGTCGAGATACCTTCCGGACGGGGTCGGGCTGGTCGGGATCGATGATCCGGCGATCATCGGCCTGGACGTCGAGTTCGATGACCTCGACGACCTCGCCTCGACCTATGCCGACGTCATCCAGGGGCTCCAGCCGGCCGGACCGTACGAGCTGCTGGGTTGGTCGTACGGCGCGCACATCATGTTCGCGGTGGCGCGCCAGCTTCTCTCCCGAGGGGAACGCGTCGGCCCCCTGGTGATCGTGGATGCCATGCCTGCCGGTTCGGAAAACTCGACGGAGATCCTCGTACGACCGGGATCCGCCGAGTCGATGCGTGACGAAATGCTGAAAGCCTTCGGCGAGGAAGCGTTCAACGAGTTGCTCGCCGACGCGAAGCAACTCAAGGCTGTCGAGACGGCCGGCCGTCGTTGTGATGTCCTGACGTCCGTGCCGACGCGGGGCAGTCTCGACATCGAGACGCTCGTGATCGCGTCATCCGCGACGCACGCGCCCCGAGTGGCGGAGCTGGGCCGCGAGGACGCGCTGGGCTGGGACGGTCACTTGACCAACTTTTCGTTCTTCGTCGCCGAAGACGAAGACCACCAGTCCATCCTCGAACCCGATTCCGGTCTGCTGAAATGGGGCCCACTGCTGACGAACTTGTTGGTCAGCTGAGTAGGTGTCTTTCTACCTGCGCTGTTCATGAAGGAGGCACAGCCAGCCGGTGTGTGCTGGCTGTGCCTGCCGTGTTCCGCGTTCCTGACGAGCTTGTGCATGGTTGGCGTTGACACGTCGAGGGCCGTGAACGTTGATCATGGTCGGTGTGGTGGGGAACCGGGCACGAATCGGTGAAGTACGGCCGCTGTTGGCGATGCGCGGCTGTGCTGTCGCCCCCGGCGTCCGGCTGCGTACGCTCGCCGAGGTCAGTGGTGAGCCACGGCATGTCGTCGCCGAACGGTTCGTCGGCGAGGGCTGCGAGATCCCGAGGCTCCTGACGCAGACGCGGCGAGCCGACTCCCGCCGGTCGACAGCTCCTTCCTCGGTGAGATGATCTCCGGCCCGGTGCATCTCATCGTCAATCGCGGCATGCGTCCGTTCACGCGCGCGGACGCGGAGCGCATCGTCACCGTGGTCCTCGCCGGCCTCCGGGCCACGGCACCGGACGTCTGACTCACCCCACCCGGATCACCATGTACGTCTCGCCGTCCCTCGGCGGACGCGTCCAGGAGCGGGTGGTGAAGGTGTGCAGCCGCCCGCGCAGGATCGCGTGGCGCGGCAGGGACACGCCGAACTCCCCGCTCACCGCTTCCAGCAGCGACCGCTCCACGTCGGCCCCGACCGGCACGGCGCCGAAGAACCGGGTCGGATCCAGCGCCGGCGGTATCGCCCCGCTCGACCGGACCTCCCCGTCCGTGTAGGTGAACGCGTACTGCTCGGCACCGTCCCGCGCCACCGAAAGGTGGAAGAACGGCTCCCTGTGGGCCGCCCTCAAACCGCACCACACCACCACCGAGCGGGTGCCGGCGCCGGCGCCCACGGCCGGGGAGACGAGCCGCTCCCGAGGGAACGGGGCCGGTTCGCCGTCGAAGGCGAAGCTCCAGTCGGCGCCGGCCCTCCCGACCGCCATCAGTGCCCTGTCGTCGAAGGACGAGAACTCCCGCCTGTTCTCCAGCGACCTGCGGCGCGCCTCCCAGGCGGTCAAGGGCCCGCTCAGCGAGGCGCCGTCACTGCCGCCGTCCCCGCCATCCTCGCCGTGGACTCCGTCCCCGTCCCTGCCGCCGGCTCCGCTCCCGCTCCCCTCTGTGAGACGCGCGGGCAGTTCCTCCGGCGGCACCCCCTCCACCAGGACGAACCGGTAGGACCTGCGGTTGTGACCCGGGTCCGGCTCCGCGAGCCACGCCAGACCGGCCGGGTCGTGGTCGGCGGCCGGACGGGGCGCCTCGCCCGTCTGCCCGCCCCTCGGCGTGGACAGCAACTCGCGGCCCCGCTCCGCCGTCAGCAGCGGCCCGAGCACGGGGTCGGCCACCCATCCCAGCGGCGCCAGATGGTCCGGCCCCAGCGGTTCCCACAAGGGCAGGCCGTCCATCAGCGTCCGCCACGCCCCGTCGCAGTCACCCCACCGCGCCAGCTCCCGCGCCCGCTCGACCGCCGCCCCGAACGGCCCGGCCGCCGTATACCGGTACGTTCTGCTCCGCACCTCGTCCAGCGTCGCATGGGCCCGCGACACCAAGTCGTCGTCGGCGCCCCGCAGATGGAACCTCAGCGTGGAGTCGTCCCGGTGCGAGTGCGCCGCCCGCTCGGCGACCAGCGCCGGCAGCAGCTCGGAAGCATACGTCGGGTCCGTCGCCAGTCCGTCGAAGTGCACCATGTAGGTCTCGCCGAGCAGACGGCGTATCTGGTCGCCCAGCGCGGCGGCCCGCGGTCTGCCGTACGCCTTGGCCTCGTCCAGCGTCCGCACGGCCCGCTCCCACTCGCCGCGCAGCGCCTCCAGCCGGCCCTCTTCCAGCAGCGCGTCCAGCCTGCGTGTCGTGTCGTTGACGAACTCCGGTTCCCCGTCGCTGCGGCCCACACGCAGGTTGTGGAACTCCCGGTGCATGTCCCGCATGAACTCCCGGAAGTTCGCGTGCCGTTCGGGCGGCGCGGCGCGCCAGCTCGCCCAGGTGTACACGGCCCACTCGCCGTCCTCGTCCATGTCCTCGGGATCCATGAGGACATGCGTGATGTCGGACGTGACGTCGAGCTGAAGACCGCGCCGCCAGATGTCCACCTCCAGCCGCTCCTCGGGCCCGGCGTCCTCGTCGAGCTGCTCCTCGAACATCTCCGCGAGACCCGACTCGTCGGCGTGCCAGCGCGCGTCCTGGGTCCCCGCCAGCAGCCACACGAACCCGCCCGCGTGCCGCCAGCCGTCGCTGACCTTCAGGAACTCCCGGTACGACGGGGGCATCCGTCGCCCGAGACGCTCCTCCAGGGCGGCGATCCGCTCCTCCGGAGCGGGCGGAAAGCCCAGCCACCGCGCCCGGCGCGCGGCCTCGTCCTGCTCGTCGCGTGTCTCGTCGTCCGGCAGGGAATCCGCCCACTCCCCGCTCCACCCGAGCAGGAACGACCGCCAGTCGAATGCCGTGGTGTCCGTCATGTGCCCGATACTGCCAGCCGCCACTGACAGCGCCCCGAGTCCTGTGGACCGACCGCCGAGCCTTGTGGGCCGAGCGCCGCCGCGGTCCGGTCGCCGCTTACGCCGAACGGGTGAAAGTGTCCGGTTATCGCCGTTCCGCCGTAAATGTGTGGACTGGGGGCCTCCCTCGACGGGACACTTCCGACTTCCGAACTTCCGGGAGTGTGATGGGGACATCAGAGACGCGAGGACCGACGCCGGGCCGGAGCGCGGTCGTTCTTGCGCTGCGCCACTACGGCAGGGAACTGCACCGACTACGACGGCTGGCCCTGCCCGCGCTGCTGCTGCCGGCCGTGGGCAACATCGGCATCCGCTACGTCGCCCCCTTGCTCATCGCCAAACTGGCGGGCCAGACGGCCGAGAAGGGCGGTCTCACCCTCGCCTCGGCGCTGCCGTACGTGCTGGGCTTCGGTGTGACGCTGCTGCTCGCCGAGGCCGTGTGGCGGGTCGGGCAGCACTGCCTGAACCGCGTGGACGCCCTCGGCATGGAGCACCTGTACGTGAGCGGTATGGACGAACTCCTCGCCAAGGACGCGGCGTTCTTCCACGACAACTTCGCCGGCTCCCTCACCAAGCGGGTGCTGAGCTTCGGCAAGCGCTTCGAGGACTTCGTCGACACGGTGACGTACCGGATCGTCGGCAGTGTCGTCCCCCTGCTGTTCGGGGCCGTGGTGCTGTGGAGCTACGAACCGATGCTCGTCGTCGGCCTGTTGGTGATGATCGCGCTGACCGTGGTGGCCGCGACACCGCTGATCCGCCGCCGGCAGAGGCTCGTCAACGACCGTGAGGCGGCGATCGCCCGGGTCTCCGGCCATGTCGCCGACAGCCTCGTCAACATGGAGACCATCCGGGCGTTCGCGGCCGAGACCCGGGAGGCCGACGAACACCGCAGCCGCGTCGCGGACTCCCGCCGCCTGACACTCCGGTCGTGGGACTACGGCAACCTCCGCGTCGACACCCTCATCGCCCCCATGTCCGTACTGACCAATGTGCTGGGGCTGCTGGTCGCCATCGCCTTCGGCGGCTCGGGGCAGGGCGTGGAGGAGATCGTCGTCGCCTTCACCTACTACTCCAACGCCACCCAGATCATGTTCGAGTTCAACCAGATCTACCGGCGTCTGGAAAGCTCGATGACCGAGGCCGCGCAGTTCACCGAACTGCTGCTGGATCCGCCCACCGTGCTCGACCCGGTGGAACCGGAACCGCTCGCGCCGAAGGACACCGGTATCCGCTTCGAGGTGGTCACCTTCGCGCACGGGGGCGCCGAGCCGATCTTCCAGGGGCTCGACCTTGACGTCCCCGCGGGCGCGCGGATCGGTCTGGTCGGCAGGTCCGGCGGCGGCAAGACCACACTCACCCGGCTCCTGTTGCGGATGTCGGACATCGACGCCGGACGCGTCCTGATCGGCGGTCAGGACATCAGCCGACTGCGCCAGACCGATCTGCGCTCACTGATCGCCTACGTCCCGCAGGAACCCGCCATGTTCCACCGCAGCCTCCGGGACAACATCGCGTTCGCCCGGCCGGGCGCCACCGACGCGGAGATCCGCGCCGCTGCCGCCGCCGCGCATGTCACGGAGTTCGCCGATCAACTCCCCGACGGCTTCGGCACCCTGGTGGGGGAGCGGGGCGTGAAGCTCTCCGGCGGCCAGCGCCAGCGCGTCGCCCTCGCCAGGGCCATCCTGCGCGACGCCCCGATCCTGCTGCTCGACGAGGCGACCAGCGCGCTGGACTCGGAGAGCGAACTCCTCGTCCAGGACGCCCTGTGGCGGCTGATGGACGGACGTACGGCCCTCGTGGTCGCCCACCGGCTCAGCACCGTCGCCGGAATGGACAGGCTCGTCGTCCTCGACCACGGAAGCGTCGTCGAGCAGGGCTCCCACGAGGAACTCCTCGACGCGAAAGGCGCCTACGCCAAGCTGTGGCAGCACCAGTCGGGAGGCTTCCTCGGCGAGAGCGCCGACTCGGCCCTCGAACACCCGGCCCCGGAACCCGGACTCGACGGAATGCCCGGACAGGCCGACCCGGCCGACCCGTCCGGCCCGTCTGACGGGGGTCCTGTGACGCCGTCGCCCGCTCGTACGGGCACCGGATCCACATAGCACGAAACCGGTCCCCTGCTATGGTGCGCCGATGTCAACGATCAAGAAATTCCAGGTGACCTTCGACTGTGCGGAACCCGAGCGTGTGGCCCGCTTCTGGTGCGAGGTACTGGGATATGTCGTACCGCCTCCGCCGGAGGGGTTCGCCACGTGGGGAGAGTACGACCGCTCCCTGCCGCCGGAGCGGCAGGGAGCGGGGTTCGTGTGCGGTGACCCGTCGGGGGAGGGCCCGCGCATGTACTTCCAGCGGGTTCCCGAAGGCAAGGTCGTCAAGAACCGGGTGCACCTCGATGTACGGGTCGGCACCGGGCTGGAGGGCGAGGAGCGCTTGGCCGCGCTCCAGGCCGAGTGCGACCGACTGGTCCCGCTCGGCGCGACACTTGAGCGAGTGCTGCTCGCCGATGAGTACAACGAGTCCTGCATCGTGATGCGGGACATCGAGGGCAACGAGTTCTGCCTCGACTGAGCGGCCCGGGTACGGGGCCGGCCCGAGCGCCGGGGTGAGCCGGCGCGGCGTCAGGCGCCGCCCGGTGCGGCACCGGCGCCGACCGCCCGGACCACGGCGCCGGTGAACTCGGTGGTGGAGGCGGAGCCGCCCAGGTCACGGGTGGAGACACCGGAGGCGATCGTCTCGGCCACCGCCCTCTCGACGGTCCGCGCGACGCGTCCGGCCGCCTCGTCACCGTGCTTGGCCCCGAGCCATGTGAAGAGCATGGCACCGGACAGGATCATGGCCACCGGGTTGGCGATGCCCCGCCCGGTGATGTCGGGGGCGGAGCCGTGGGACGCCTGGGCCATCGCGCGGTCGGCGGAGGCGTGGCGGTCCCTGTCCTCGTCGCCGCGGGCACGGTGGATGTCACCGTGCTGTTCGTGCGTGAGCGCCTCGTAGTAGCGGGTGCCGGCCTCCAGGAACCGGTCGAGGGCGAGCTCGTAGTGGGCCACGGCCTGCTCGTACTCGGCCAGCCTGCCGGGCCGCGGTCGGCCGCAGGACGGGCAGCAGCCGCGCCGTGGTCCCGCAGTCGAGCGCCGCGTCGACGGCCTCCCCGACGACGGCGGAGTACTCCCTGTCGAGGCCGGTGAACACCGGATGTCCCGCCACCGCCGAGGCGCTCCCCGCGTCATGGCCGCGGCACAGCGCGAGCGCGTCCGAGAAGGCGAGGACGGCTCGCTCCGGGTCCCCGCCGTTCCGGAACTCCCGTGCGGTCGCGGCGAGTTGCCGGAACCGTAGCAGATCGACCGCTTCCTCGGGCACCGCGAGCCGATAGCCGCCCGCCCCGCGCAGGAGCCACCCGCCCTCGGCCCTCGCGGCCAGTCCGGGCTCCAACAGCCGCCGTGGTTCGCCTATGTGACGGTGGATCATGTTTCACGGCGCGGGCGGGCGGGGCGTCACCCCACAGCCCGTCGACCAGGTCCGGCAGGGACACCAGCGGGTCGGCGCGGGAGAGCAGCAGGACGAGCAGCGTCCGGCGCAGCGGCGGCCCCGGGTCGACCTCGACACCGTCCCGCCAGACGCGTACCGCGCCGAGAACCGTGAACCGCACGGCCTCCGGTGCCATCGGCTCCCCTCAACGCGGTGCGCGGCCGGGTGTTCGCGCCGCGCACCGGACGATTGTAGGGGGCGGAGGCGAAGCCGGCGGCCGGGCCCGTGCTGGGGGAGACACAGCCGATGCGGAGCACCGCGTCGGTCTGTGCCGAGGACTCCTTGATTCCGCCACAGGCGGTCAGCAGCCCGCCGGTCGTCAGCAGCCCGCCGGTCGTCAGCAGTCCGGCGGCTCCGGCCGTCCGGCGGCTCCGGCCGTCCCCCGAAGAACGGATCTTCGGGACATTTTGCCGTTCGCGGGTCTGCTCATGGGTGCGCTCATGAATGCCTCCGGGCATGTCGAAAGAGCGGAACTGAGGGTGATGGAGCGGTGGAACGGGCCGGAAGCGGGCGGTCGAAGCCGCTGGGGGACGCCGGGGCCGGCAGCGAAGAGCGATGGCGGGTTCCGCCGTGTCCCGGTAGGGCCAGGCGACGTACCCGTTATCAGGAACCCTGATGATGACGACGGTGATGCACACGCCGAAGCCGGATGACAAGGGTGTTGCCGAGACATGTCGGACGTGGATCCCTTTCGGCCGGGTGGCGACGAGGGCTGTCCCGACGCGCCGTGCGGGAACGGGTCCGAGTCCGGCGCCACCCCGGACGCGCTCCCGGCAGTTGCCGCCCACCCCTAGACATCGGATCAATCATGCGGCCACGATGATCGCGCTCTCGCCAGATGGGGAATTCGTAGTGGCGACCCCATGGAAGACCGACGAAAGAGCCGATGAAAGAGCCTTTGAAAGAGCCTTTGAAAGAGCCGATGAATGGGTCGGGAGACTTCAGCGTGATCGATGAATCCGCACCGCAGCGACGGAGCATTTTCAAGTTCGGCGGTGCCCTCGCCTCCGTACCTCTGATCACTCAACAGACCGGTGGTGCTCCCATGGGACAGGCGGTCGCCGCAGGCGCCGACACGGCGGTGGGCCTCCGGTGGCCGACCCTTTCGCGGAAGGCGCTGACGTACCGCGTCCCGGCCGCGGACTGGCAGTCGCAGGCCCTGCCGATCGGCAACGGCCGGCTCGGCGCCATGCTCTTCGCCGATCCCCACGAGGAACGCGTCCAGTTCAACGAGCAGAGCCTGTGGGGCGGACTCAACGACTACGACAACGCCCTCGCCGGCAGACCGGACAGCGACTTCGACACCGGTATGACCGGCTTCGGCTCCTACCGCACCTTCGGCGACCTCGTCCTCACCTTCGGCTCCCCGTCGAGCCCGAAGGTCACGGCCCCGGGCGGGCCGTACAGCAGCTCCGCGTCGGAGGGTGTCGACAAGACGTACGACGGCACGTCGAGCACCAAGTGGTGCGTCGACGGGCCCGGGTCGCGGGTGCGGTGGCAGGTCGAGCTGCCCGACCCGGTCGAGGTCCCCTCGTACCGTCTGACGAGCGCCAACGACGTACCGCGGCGCGACCCGGCGGAATGGACCTTCGCGGGTTCCACCGACGGCACCACCTGGACCACGCTGGACAGCCGCACCCTGGACGCGCCCTTCGAGAGCCGCTTCCAGACGAAGGAGTTCACCAGCGCCGACAGCGGCGCCTACCGCTTCTACCGGTTCGACTTCGTCCCCAGGGCGGGCGTCAGCCACTTCCAGGTGAGCGAGATCGGCCTGACCGGTGTCGACCTCGCCGGCGGCGGCGCGGTGTACCTGTCGTCGCCGAGCGGGCACTCCGAGGGATCCGGCACCGGCACGCGCACCGGGACCGGGACCGGGACCGGGGCCGGTGCCGGGAGCGGGCCCCGGGCCACGGACATCTCACGCTCGGTGGACGGCGACCCGGCCACGGTCTGGCGGGTCGGCCGCACGGCGGACCCGGTCGTCTGGCAGGCCGACCTGCCCCGCGCGAAGGTCGTCACCTCGTACGCGCTGACCTCGGCCCCCGACCGACCGAGGGAGGACCCCCGGGGCTGGCGGCTCCAGGCGTCGCAGGACGGGCAGGCCTGGACGACCCTCGACACACAGCACCCCGACAAGCCCTTCGCCGACCGCGGCGAGACCCGCACCTTCCGGTTCACCAACAGCACGGCCTACCGCGTCTACCGGCTCACCCTCACCCCCGGCGCGTCCGCGACGGGTCTGCGGATCGCGGAGATAGCCCTGGCGGGCGAAGGCCTCGACACCCGCGCCCAGCGGACGGTCGTCGACTATCGGCGCAGCCTGGACTTCGAGGAGGGCGTCCACGTCACCCGCTTCGGCGCGCCGGGACGACGTGTCGTGCGCGAGGCCTTCGCGAGCAGGTCCGCCGACGTGATGGTCTTCCGCTACACCTCGGAGCACGCCCACGGCCTCTCCGGCACGATCTCCCTGACGTCCGGACAGGACGAGGCCCCCACGACCGTCCACGCCGACACCCGGCAGATCGCCTTCAAGGGCGTCATGGGCAACGACCTCAAGCACGCCTGCAGCGTCCAAGTCGTCGCCACCGACGGCGACTTCAGCGCCGTAGCCGACTCCGGCGCCGACTCCGACGACGACGGTGGTGGTGGTGGTGACGGTAGTGGCGAAGGTGGTGGCGCTCCGGTGCTGCGGTTCCGCGACTGCACGACCCTGACCCTGCTCCTCGACGCCCGCACCGACTACAAACTCGACGCCGCCGCCGGATGGCGCGGAGCCGACCCGGAACCGGCCGTCGCCGCGGCGCTCGCCAAGGCGGCCCGCAGCCCGTACGCGAAGCTGCGCGCCCGGCACACCGCCGACACCCGCGCCCTGATGAACCGGGTCTCCGTCGACTGGGGCACCTCCGACCCCGCCGTCGTCGCGCTGCCGACCGACGCCCGGCTGGCCCGCTACGCGGCCGGCGGCGAGGACCCCACCCTCGAACAGGCGATGTTCGCCTACGGCCGCTACCTGCTGATCGGTTCCTCCCGCCCGAAGGGTCTGCCCGCCAACCTCCAGGGCCTGTGGAACGACAGCAACCAGCCCGCCTGGGCCTCCGACTACCACACCAACATCAATGTCCAGATGAACTACTGGGGCGCCGAGACGACGAACCTGCCGGAGTGCCACGAGGCGCTCGTCGGCTTCGTCGAACAGGTCGCGGTGCCCAGCCGGGTGGCGACCCGCAACGCCTTCGGCGCCGACACCCGAGGCTGGACCGCCCGCACCAGCCAGAGCGTGTTCGGCGGCAACGCGTGGGAGTGGAACACCGTCGCGAGCGCCTGGTACGCGCAACACCTGTACGAGCACTGGGCGTTCACCCAGAACCTGGAATACCTCCGCACCCTCGCCTACCCGATGATCAAGGAGATCTGCGAGTTCTGGGAGGACCATCTCAAGGAACGCGCGGACGGCCTCCTCGTCGCACCGAACGGCTGGTCCCCCGAGCACGGGCCGCGTGAGGACGGCGTCATGTACGACCAGCAGATCATCTGGGACCTGTTCCAGAACTACCTCGACTGCGAGGCGGTGCTCAAGACGGACCCCGCCCACCGGGCCAGGGTCGCGGACATGCAGGCCCGCCTCGCACCGAACAAGATCGGCAGGTGGGGCCAACTGCAGGAGTGGCAGGAGGACATCGACAGCCCCACCGACATCCACCGCCACACCTCACACCTCTTCGCGGTCTACCCGGGCCGCCAGATCACCCCGGGGACACCCGAGTTCGCGGCGGCGGCCCTCGTCTCCCTCAAGGCGCGGTGCGGCGAGAAGGAGGGCGTCCCGTTCACCGCCGCGACGGTCTCGGGCGACAGCCGCCGCTCCTGGACCTGGCCCTGGCGCGCCGCCCTCTTCGCCCGCCTCGGCGACGGCCACCGCGCCCGGATCATGCTGCGCGGCCTGCTGACGTACAACACCCTGCCCAACCTCTTCTGCGACCACCCGCCCTTCCAGATGGACGGCAACTTCGGCATCTCGGGCGCGGTCGCGGAGATGCTCCTGCAGAGCCACGACGACGTCATCCACCTCCTGCCCGCCCTCCCCGACGCCTGGAAACCCAAGGGATCCTTCACCGGCCTGCGCGCCCGCGGCGGCTACGGGGTCAGCTGTGAGTGGCGCGACGGCGAGGTCACGTCGTACGAGATCGTCGCCGACCGGGCACACCACCGGAAGCCGGTCACCGTACGGGTCAACGGCACCGACAAGAAGGTGAGGCCGACGAAGCCCTGACGGCCGACGCCCCCACCCGATCGGTGGCCTCACGCATCCCTCCGGGGAGGAGCGGAACCGAGCCGATCGGGTGGGGCACGGCCCAACTGGTCCTCAGCCCATCTGCTCCTCGGCCGTGAGGTGTCCACCGGCGTCGCCGGGCATGCCCGACATGGGCCACACCGGCGTCAAGGGCGCCGCTGCTCCTCGACTTGACCGCCGCCATCGCCCTGGGGAGGATCCGGCAGGCCAGGGCGAGCGGCCCCCCGCTGCCCGAGGGCGCCGCGGCCACCGAGCCCGCAGGGCCGCGAGCACCGCCAGATCGGGCGTCACACCGACCGGCCGGCCCGTTCCCGGGAGGGGCGCTCCGGCAGCTGAGACACCGCGTCCGTCGCGGGCCGGTTGGCCCCGTGAGCCGGTGGAAAGGCATGCAATCAAGAAGAATCTGTCAGCAGGCTGACGGACTCCCGCGAAGCGTCGAAACTGGTCGTGGTCGCCTCATCCAGGGGAGAGGACTCGGCGTGCATCGCGAGGACAGCACCAGCAATCAGATGTCGGGGACGGCACGCGCGGTGGTGCAGGGACGCGACTTCCACGGCGGCGTGCATCTGCACACCCATGGCTCCGCCCCGCCGGCCACGCCACGCCATCTACCTCCGGACGTCACCCACTTCACCGGCCGACGAGAACAACTGGCGGTCCTGGACTCCCTGCTGGGGGAAGCCACGGCCGAAGGCGGCGGGACCATGATGGTCTCGGCTCTCTCCGGGATGCCGGGCGTCGGGAAGACGGCGCTCGCGGTGCACTGGGCGCACGGAGTGCGAGACCGTTTCCCCGGCGGTGACCTCTACGATCTCGGCCGCCTGGGCGGCGTCGAGACCGATCGGCTTCTCCACGAGCCTGTGCTTGCCGCCCTCCAACGCCGGCCGGGCGCAGGCCAGAAGGTCGGCGCCAGCGGCGTCTCGCACAGCACCGGCGTCTCGCACAGCACCGGCTTCCCGGCCCGTACGGCGGCCACGGGCAGGTCGGCGTGGGTGGTGTCGTGCGAGGCGACGACGACGGCGTCCACCGCCGGGTCCGTGATCAGCGCGTAGGCGTCGTCGGTGGCACGGGCGCCGGGCACGGTGCCCGTGACCTGGGCCGCACGCTCCCCGTCGATGTCCGCGACCCGGGTGACCTAGGCACCGGAGACATTGCGGTGCCAGGTGGCAACATGGTCGGCGCCCATGTTGCCCGTCCCGATCACCCCGACCCGGAGCGCGCTCATTCCAGGGTCACCCATGTTCCGCTCTCGACGGACCGTGTCATGGCGTCCAGTACGGCCGCGCTGTGCACGGCGTCGTCCAGCGTGGCCCCGTACGGCTTGCCCTCGGCGACCGAGCGCAGGAAGCGGTACGCCTCGATGACCTTGAGGTCGTCGTAGCCCATGCTGGTGGCCGCGCCCGGCTGGAACGCGCCGTACTCGCCGGCGCCGGGGCCGACGTAGACGGTGCTGACGGGCTGGTCCTGGTAGCTCGTGCCACGGCTGACGCCGAGCTCGTTCATACGGCGGAAGTCCCAGAAGACCGCGCCCTTGGTGCCGTGGATCTCGAAGCCGTAGTTGTTCTGCTCACCGACCGAGACCCGGCAGGCCTCCAGCACACCGCGCGCGCCCGAGGCGAAGCGCAGCAGGCAGTTGACGTAGTCCTCGTTCTCGACCGGGCCGAGTTCGCCGCCGGTGGCCAGGGTGTGGCCGGTGGTGGCGCCGGTGGGGCGGGCCCGCTCCGGGATGAAGGTCGCGGTGTCGGCGGTCAGGGAGGTGATGTCGCCCAGCAGATGCCGGGCGAGGTCCGCGCCGTGCGAGGCCAGGTCGCCGAGCACCCCGCTGCCGCCGCGCTCCTTCTCGTACCGCCAGGTCAGGGCGCCGTCCGGGTGGGCGGCGTAGTCGCTGAACAGCCGGACGCGGACATGCGTGACCGTGCCCAGCTCGCCGGAGGCGATGAGCGCGCGGGCCGTCTCGACGGCGGGCGCGTTGCGGTAGTTGAAGCCGACCGCGCCCTGGACGCCGGCCTTGGCCACCGCGCCCGCCACCGCGCCGGCGTCCTCGGCCGTCAGGCCGACCGGCTTCTCGATCCAGATGTGCTTGCCCGCCTCGGCCATCGCGACGCCGATCTCCCGGTGCAGGAAGTTCGGCGCGGTGATGCTGACCGCCTGGATCCGGGGGTCGGACACCACCTCCCGCCAGTCCCGGGTCGTCGAGGCGAACCCGAACTGCGCGGCGGCCTCCTCGGCCCGGCCCGGCACCTCCTCGGCGACGGTGACCAGCCGGGGCCGCACGCCCAGCTGCGGGAAGTGGTGCGGGACGCGGGCGTACGCCTGGGTGTGCACCCGTCCCATCCAGCCGAAACCCACGACGGCGACGCCGAGCGTACTCACCATGACTGCCCTTCTTTGGACCGGTCCACAACTGTCCCAGCCACCATGGAACCCGTTTTTCCTGCTGTCAAGACCTTTGACAGCGACTACGTCCTGTGGAACGGTCCAGCCATGAGACCCCCGACCATCCGTGACGTGGCCGAACGGGCAGGCGTGTCGAAATCGCTGGTCTCCCTGGTGCTGCGCGGCGCCGAGCATGTGCGCCCGGAGAAGAGACAGGCCGTGCTGACCGCCGTCGAGGAACTCGGCTACCGGCCGAACGCCGCCGCCCGCAGTCTCAGCGAGCGCCGCACCCGCTCGGTCGGAGTGCTCCTCCACGACATGCGCAACCCCTGGTTCGTGGAACTCCTCGACGGTCTCAACTCCCGCCTCCACGACAGCGGTCTGCACATGCTGCTGGCCGACGGCCACCTCAACCGCCGCCTCGGCGACGACCTCACCCGCACCTTCACGGAGCTGCGGGTCGACGGTCTGATCGCGGTGGGCACGCTCCCGCCGTCCGAGGCGCTGCGCGCGGCGGCGGCGCTGATCCCCACCGTCGTCGCGGGCGCCCGTGAACCCGCGCTGCCCCGCGTGGACATCGTCGCCAACGACGACGAGCGCGGTGCCCGACTCGCCACCGAGCACCTCATCGGACTCGGCCACCGGCGCATCGCCCATATCGCCGGACAGGGTGTCGTCGGCGAACTGCGCCGACGCAGCTTCGAGACCGTCATGCGCGAACACGGGCTGACCGACGGCGCGACCGTGGAACAGGGCGACCTGACGGAGGAGGGCGGCTACCGCGCGATGGTGCGGCTGCTGAGCGCCGAGCGGCGGCCGAGCGCCGTCTTCGCCTTCAACGACATCGCGTGCGTGGGCGCCCTGTCCGCCGCCGAGGCGTCCGGTCTCCAGGTGCCACGGGACCTCTCCCTCGTCGGGTACGACAACACCTACCTCTCGCGCCTGCGCCACCTGTGGCTCACCACGGTCGACAACGCCAGCCACGACGTCGGCCGCCGCGCCGCGCAGTACCTCCTCGACCGGATGACGGATCCCTCGCGTCCGGGCGAGACCGTGCTCGCCCCGCCGACACTTGAGGTAAGGGGCACGACGGCCCCTCCCGCGACCCCGGCCTCGACCACTACCCCGACCGCCATCTCCACGTCACATCCCTGACGCCTCGTTCCCGGCGCCTCATCCGCCGGTGGAGGCCGAGGCGCGCTGTTCCAGGCGGGTCAGGGCCAGTGCGCCCCAGCGGAGGTTCTCCTGCTCCAGGGCCATCCCCCGCAGCAGGGTGAGGAAAGGGCCGATCCGCTCGGCGGTCGCGAAGAACTCGTCCTCGGTGCGCCCGTCCAACAGGCGGTTCCGCAGACGCTCGTAGCGGGCCAGTTTGGCGGTGGACCACTCCATGCGTTCGGTGATCGAGGCCCGTACGGCCTCGGCGTCGCCGGCGTCGACGCACTGGACCTTGACCATCAGCTCGTCCCTGATCGCCGTCGGCCTGGACGGCGACTCGGCGGTGTAGCCGCGCACCGCCTCCAGTCCGGCCTCGGTGAGGGAGAACAACCGCTTGTTGGGGCGGCGCTCCTGCTCCACGACACGGGCCGTGATGAGCCCGTCCCCCTCCATGCGCTCCAGCTCCCGGTAGAGCTGCTGGGGAGTGGCCATCCAGAAGTTGGCGACCGAGGCGTCGAACCCCTTCGCGAGGTCGTACCCGGACGCCTCGCCCTCCAGGAGAGCGGCCATCACCGCGTTGCGTAGCGCCATGCGTCCAGAGTATGGACTCTTCGCGCCCCCACCCCTAGTCTTCGACGCACTTACTCAATTAATTGTCTATGTGAGGTGGTCCCGTGCATCCCTTCCGCAAGGCCGTCGAAGCGGGCGACATGGAAGCGGTCGCCGCCCTGCTGGCCGAGAACGTCGTCTTCACCAGCCCCGTCGTCTTCAAGCCGTACGCGGGCAAGGCGATCACCGCCGCGATCCTGAACGCCGTGTCGGAGGTCTTCGAGGACTTCACCTACATCCGGGAGATCGCCAACCCCGACGGCCGCGACCACGCCCTCGTCTTCACCGCCACCGTGAACGGAAAGCAGCTCACGGGCTGCGACTTCCTCCACTTCGACGAGGACGGCAAGATCGACGACTTCATGGTGATGGTCCGCCCGCTCTCGGGCGCGAACGCGCTGGCCGCGGCGATGGGCGCGAAATTCGACGAGATCGCGCGCGCGGCGGGCGGCCATGGATGACGCCGACCGCTGACGCGGTACGACGGCCGGTGATCCGGTACGACGGCCGGTGCGGGCGACCGGCGGCCTGCCTCAGCCGCCGAAGGACCAAGGGCCGAAGCGTCCCCACGCGATGAAGGCGGCGATCGCGAGATAGACCGTGTTCAGAAGCACCAGCCCGGACTGCCCGAGGCGGCCGTGAGTGATCATGGCGCCGACCATCAGGGCGATCCAGCAGACGGCCGTCACCGGCACCACGACCGGTGCGATGTCGAGCACGGCCGGCAGGATCAGGCCGACCGCGGCGAGGAGTTCGAGGACCCCGAGGGTCTTGACGAAACCGGGGCTCGCGTCCCGCGTCCATTCCCCGCCGTGCTGCGCGGCCAGTCTCGCCCTGGGGACGAAAGTCTTGCTGATCCCGCCGGCCAGGGCGACCGCCGTCAGCAGTCCGGTGGCGATCCAAAGGGTGAGGTTCATGACCGGGCCTGCCCGTCCTGTGTGAAATGAGTTCGGTGGAGCGGAAACTGACGTTGTGTCAGCCGCTGAACGCGGGCGCGTTGTCGTGTGCCCAGTCGGCGAAGGTGCGGGCGGGGCGGCCGAGCAGGTCTTCCACGGTGCCGGTGGTGGGGCCCGCGCGTCGGGCGTAGTCGGCCAGCGAGCCGAGCAGACGGTCGGGGACCTCCTCGGGCAGCCCTTGCGCGAGCATGCCCTGGCGTACGCGCTCCGGCGGGAGCTCCTGGAAGGACAGCGCCCGGCCGAGGGCGACGCCGATGAGACGCACCTTCTCGACCTGGTCCAGCGACTGCGGCCCGGTCAGCATGTGGATCGCCCCCGGGGGGAACATCGCCGAGGAGCGCGCGCACGGAGACCGCCGCGATGTCGGCTTCGTGCAGGGGCGAGGTGGCGGCTCGGCCGTACGCGCCGCGCACCACGTCACCGGAGCGGATCTGGGGCGCCCAGGCCAGCGCGTTGGCCGCGAAGTCGGCCAGACGCAGGACCGTCCAGTCCAGACCGGAACCGCTGACGAGCTCCTCGGCGTGCCGGAACCGCTCGGCGAAACGGGCTTCCCCCGCCGGATGCTCCACGGTGGTGGCCGACAACAGCACCACACGCCGCACGCCCTGCTTGACGGCGAGCCGCAGGAGTTCGCCGAGTCCCGGACCCGTCGCGCGCGGGCTGATCTGCAGAGCCTCCACTCCCTCCAGCGCCGCCTCGATCCACCGGGGGCCGAACAGATCGCCGCTGACGGCCCGGACGCCGTCCGGGAGCGCGGCCGAGCCGGGGCCGCGCGTGACGGCGGCGACGGCGGTGTTCTCCTGCAACAGCTGACTCATCACCTTTCGTCCCACGACGCCGTTGGCTCCGGTGATCAGGATCATGACAGTTCTCCTTCGGTCGATGCCGAGTGTTCGGGCGGTGAGCCCGTGAGCGGGGTGGAGTCGAGGTACCTGACCTCGTAGACGCGTTCGCTGAACTTCCAGCCGTCGGAGGTGCGTTGATAGCGGTCGTGGTACAGGGCGTGGTTCAGGTGCGAGCTGCCGTCGCGCATCCGGCCGAACTCCTGGATGTACGCGCGCCCGACCGCCGTGCCCCCGTCGAGCCGTACGACGCCGCCGTGGACGTGCTGGACGAAGAACTCCCACAGCCCCTGCCCCCACTCGATCCCCGCGCGGATCTGATCGCGGCCGACGAACTCCTTGTCGACGTGCGGCCATCGCATGACTGCGTCGGGCGTGAACAGCGAGGCCACGCGGTCGAAGTCACGCATCATCACGGCGTCGGTCACCTCGGCGCGCAACTCCTCGATCTCGAAGCGGTCGACGACGCCGTACTTACCGCTCATCGGGTCTCCCTGCCTGGCCGGATGTGTGATGTCTTCAGCATCGGCGCAGGTCAGCGGCGGATCAATGGAGAGTCCGTGGGGCTGTCCATAACACGGGGGTTATGTATGGAGCTACGAGACATCGAGATCTTCCTGACCCTGGCCGAGGAACTGCACTTCGGCCGCACCGCCGAACGGCTTCACGTGTCGCAGGCCCGCGTCAGCCAGGCCATCCGCAGACAGGAACGCCGCCTGGGCGTGGCCCTGTTCGAGCGCACCAGCCGACGCGTGGCCCTGACCCCGGTCGGCCGGCGCCTGCGGGAGGACCTCCAACAGGCCCTCGACCTCCTCCACGCGGGACTCGCCCGTGCCCAGGCCGCCGGACCGGGTGCGGACCGGACCCTTCGGCTCGGCGTCTTCGGTCACGCCGGACACGAACTGCGCCCGCTCGTGGACGCGTTCCGCGCCCGCCACCCCGGCAGCGACGTCCAGTTCGGCGAGATCAACGGCAACGACGCGTTCACCGCCCTGCGCGCCGGAGAGCACGACGCGCACGTGCTGTGGCTGCCCGTCGCCGAACCGGACCTCACCGTCGGTCCCACCGTGCTCACCGGAGGCCGCGTACTGGCCGTGTCCGAGGACCATCCGCTCGCCCGACGCGGCACCGCGTCCCTGGAGGACCTCGCCGAC
This sequence comes from Streptomyces phaeolivaceus, assembly GCF_009184865.1. Taxonomy (NCBI): domain Bacteria; kingdom Bacillati; phylum Actinomycetota; class Actinomycetes; order Kitasatosporales; family Streptomycetaceae; genus Streptomyces; species Streptomyces phaeolivaceus. The sequence continues at coordinate 9,978,948 of NZ_CP045096.1, forward strand.
AACCATGTCGTCGACCTCGGCCCCGATGCCCCCGAGTACTGGGTCGCCGCCATGGTCCCCACCCGCACCCCGCTCGGCCGGCGCATCCCCCGAGGGCCCGCCGCACGGACCTTCCACGAGATCCTCTCCCTGGTCGCCGCCGGCCGCTGTGTCCATCCGCTGGGCGAGGTCGCCGCCCGCTACAACAAGCCCCCAGGCATCGTCTTCCTGCCCCTCGACGACGCCCCCACCCTGGAATGGGCGCTCACCTGGCGCACCGCCACCGACAGCCCCGCCCTCCGCGCACTGGCCCAGACCGCCGCCGACCTCGGCCCCATCGCACTGTGACATCGGCGACGGGCGACGAATCACCGCGTCCGCGGCACACGGCAGCATCTCGCGGATGGCCTCGGTGGGCAGCCCGGCCGCCAGCATGCCCCGGATACGCGCGACGACATACGGGGCGTCCGGCGCGTACACGCGGTATCCGCCGCGGTCGCGGTCGGGGCACAACAGCCCCTGCTCGTCGTAGTACCGCAGCAGCCTGGCCGCCACCCCGGTCCGCCGCGACAGTTCGCCTATCAGCACCGACTCTCCTCACCACGCCTTGGATTTGACCTTCACACCGATGTGATGGGTCAACGTACGAGGCATGCGTGATTCATTCCCCGCCCTCGCCACCACCGTCACCGGAACCGGCCCGGGTCTGCTGCTCGCCCATGGCGCCACCGGCAGCATCGAAGGCAACTTCGCGCCGGTCTTGCCCGCCCTCTCCGCCGCCCACACCGTCGTCGCCCCGGACTACCCCGGCTCGGGGGAGACGCCGGTCGCCGACGCCCCGCTCGACCTCGACGAACTCGCGGACTCGGTCGTCGACTCCGCCGTACGACGCGGTGTCGGGCGGTTCGCGGTGCTCGGCTTCTCGCTCGGCACGCTGGTCGCGGTGCGCGCCGCCGTACGCCATCCCGAGCGGGTGACCGCGCTCGTACTGACCGCCGGATTCGCCCGCCCCGACGACCACTTGCTCGGCCTCGTCCCCGACTGGCGGGCCGAGGTGCCCGCCGCGCTCCACCCGCACATCGACCTGATCCCCTCCCTCGACACCACCGGTGACCTGGCCGAGGTCGCCGTCCCCACGCTGGTCGTCGCGACGACCGCCGACAGCATGGTCCCGCCCGAGCACTCCCGCGCCCTGGCGGCCGGGATCCCGGGCGCGCGCTACACGGAGATCGACAGCGACCACGTCGTCATGGTCGACCGGCCGGAGGAGTGGCTGACACCGGTCCTCGGCTTCCTCGACTCCCTGCCCCCTGCGGACGGGACGGAGGCCGTGGGGGAGTGATGCCGTCGCCGACCGCCGTGCGGTGGGCCGACTTCGGTCGCGGTGCCGGGGCGGGGCGGGACCATGCTGTCGGCCCCGCCCCGCCCCGCCTCCGGCCGACCGCGCAGCGAGCGCCGTGTCGTACTGCCGCTCAAGTCGTCGCGGCCTTGACCGCCGGGTCCGCCAGCCCCGCCGGGATACCCGCGTCCGTCTGACCCGCCTGGTCCGCCCGTCCCACCGCCCGTCCCACCGGCCGTACCGTCCGGTGGCGGCGGGTCGGCTTGCCCACGGTCGGGTGGGCGACGGCCCAGGCCGCGCCCTTGCAGATGAGTTCCTTGTAGAGCGCGGCGATGCGGCCGGTGAGGGCCTTGGGCACGGCCTGGTCGTCCGCCGTGACGAACTGGATCAGGCCCTCCTTGCGGCCGAGCGAGATGCACTGCTGGACATAGTGGATCGGAATCTTCGGGAGCTGCCGGCCGGTCAGGCGGGCCGCGATGGCGTCGGCGGCCTGCCACGCGGTGGGGACGCCGGAGGCGCACGACATCCGCAGCGGTTTGTCGCCGGGGCCCCTCACGAAGGCCGCGTCGCCGATGGCGTACACCTCGGGGTGCGAGACCGAGCGCAGGGTTCCGTCGACGACGATCTGACCCGCGCCGGAGACCTCCAGCGTGCTGGCCTCGGCGATCGGGTGGACGGCGAAGCCCGTGGCCCACACGGTGACCGCGGCCGGGACGGGCGCGCCGTCGGTCAGGACACGGTCGGCCTCGACGGCGGTGACGGCGGTGTGCTCGTGCACGGTGATGCCGAGCCCGGCGAAGACCTTCCGCAGATGTCCTCGGCCCTTGTCGGAGAGCCAGTCGCCGAAGCCACCGCGGGCGACGAGGGCGACGTCCAGGTCCGGGCGGGTCTCGGCGATCTCGGTCGCGGCCTCCAGACCGGTGAGTCCGCCGCCGACGATCACCACGGGCGCTCCCGCGTCCAGCCGGGCCAGCCGCTCGCGCAGCCGGAGCGCACCGGGGCGGCCGGAGATCTCGTGGGCGTGCTCGGCGGTGCCGGGGACGCCCTGGGGGTTCCAGCCGCTGCCGAGGGCGTAGACGAGGGTGTCGTACGCCAGTTCCTGCTCCCCCTCCTGCCCACGTTCCTGTTCCCCGGCGCCGTGCGTGTCGACGCCGGTGACGGTGACGGTCCTGCGGTCGGCGTCGATACCGGCGACCTTGGCGAGCTTCACCTCGACGCCGGTGCCCGCGAACATGTCGTCGAAGGGGCGGGGCTTGAGTTCCTGGCCCGTCGCGAGCTGGTGCAGCCGGACGCGTTCGACGAAGTCGGGCTCGGCGTTGACGAGGGTGATGGCGACGTCTTCTCGGTGCAGCTGCTTGGCGAGGCGCCCGGCGGCGGTGGCTCCGGTGTAGCCGGCTCCGAGGACGATGATGCGGTGCTGCATTTCCTGCTCCTGTCTGCGCGGGGTGGACGCTTGCCGTTGCTCTGTCACGCCCCTTGAACCGGGCAGCCCGCGTTTTCCTGACAGGAGGGGAATGTGAAGCAGGTCACACCCTCGCTGGAGGGTGTGACCTGCTTCGGTTGAGGGCGTGGGAAGGCCCTCGCCACGGCGTTCGTCAGAAGGCGTGGAACAGGGGTTCCCCGTGCTCGGCGGTCGCCCACACCCCGGTCGCGCGTTCCAGCTTGTCGGGGTTGACCTGGCTGCGGAACGCGACGATGCCGTCCGCGCCGATCTCCAGGCAGATGATCCCGACGACCCGGCCGTCGACGACCGCCAGGATCGCGGGGCCGCCGTTGGCCGTCGAGATGTGGATCTCGGGTGAGCCGCCGACCAGGGACCGCTTGGCCGGGGCCGGCTTGAACAGACCCCGCATGAACTTCGCGACCGCGAGGGCGCCTTCGAACGCCTTGGCGCGGGCCGGGACCTTCCCGCCGCCGTCGCCGACCGCGATGGCGTCCGAGGTGAGCAGCTTGATCAGCGGCTCGGTCCTCCCGCTGGTCGCCGCCGCGAGGAACTCCTCGACGATCCGCCGGGCCGTCGCGTCGTCGATCTCCGTACGGGCCTTGCCCGCCGCCACGTGCTTCTTCGCGCGGTGGAAGATCTGCTGGCTGGCGGACTCGCCGATGTCGAGGATCTCGGCGATCTCCCGGTGCGGGTAGTCGAAGGCCTCCTTCAGCACGTACACCGCCCGCTCGTTGGGGGTGAGGCGCTCCAGCAGGGTGAGGACCGCGTACGAGACGGATTCGCGCTGTTCGGCGGTGTCGGCCGGGCCGAGCATCGGGTCGCCGGTGAGCAGTGGCTCGGGCAACCACTGGCCGACGTAGGTCTCCCGGCGTGCGCGGGCCGAGGTGAGCTGGTTGAGGCAGAGGTTGGTGAGCACCTTCGTCAGCCAGGCCTCGGGCACCTGGATCCGGTCGACGTCGGCCGCCTGCCAGCGCAGGAACGTCTCCTGTACGGAGTCCTCCGCCTCGCTCGCCGAGCCGAGGAGACGGTAAGCGATCGCCTCCAACCGGGGCCTCGTCGCCTCGAACCGGTCCACGTCGTGCGTCGTCAGCGCCATGCCCCGGATCTTAGTGCGCCCAGCGTCCCAGCGTCGTCCCAAGGCACCCCCGTTTTCACAGGTCAATCGGGGTGGGACGGTCCCGCTGTCCCGGGGCTGGTGGCGGCTGTTGTCGTCGGGGCGCCGGTGTTCTGGAATCTGGGAACGCCGCAGACGCCATCAGCTGCACGGATACGGATGGCGATGCGCTTCATGCACCTCATGCACCTCACTCACCAAAGGAACCCATGTGAAGAAGCCCCGTTTGGGCCGTGTGGTCGCGGCCTCGGCCGTGCTGGTCGGCAGTGGCGCCATAGTCTTCGTCCCCGCGTCGGCGGCCTCGGCCACCGAGGACGACTGCGACGGCATCGCCGTCGTCGGTGTCTTCCGAGCCGTCGAGTCCGGCGCCTCGTTCGACTTCAGGGGCCGCCGCGTCGAGCTGCAGAACGAGTCGGCGCTCGACCGCTACAGCCGCGCGGAGATCAAGTCCGGCCGCAAGACCGGCGACCGGCTGTGGGTCGACCGCAGTTTCCACTCGTTCCCCAACTTCAAGGGCATCGTCACCGACCAGCAGGCGAAGGCCGATGGCTGGAAGATGTGCGGCCCCTACACCGGCAGCCGCACCCAGTCCGTCTACAACTCCAGCTACGCCGCACGTGCCTGCGGTGAGTTCGACGGCATCACCAAGTGCGGCAAGTGGTGGGTCGACTGACATGTCGCGACGGCGGGGCACCGATGCGGTGCCCCGCCGTCGCCATGTCCTATGTCGCTCGCCCGCTGCTGGTGGCGCCCCCCGCGATGAGAAGGGCGACGGTCGCGGGGTGGGGGCCGTTCTCGGCCCAGTCCAGAGGGGACCAGCCTGTGCCGTGATCTTCTTTCACGTTGGGATCGGCGCCGTGCGCCAGCAGTTCACGCACGGTCGCGGTGTGCCCCCAGCACGCGGCTGCGCACAACGGCGTACCCTCCGCGCCGATTCCGCTGCTCTCGGTGTCGGGCGAGGCGCCGGCCGCCAGAAGCAGACGGGCGATCTCGGCTTCCCCGTTCACGGACGCGGCGTACAGCGGGGTGGTGCCCTCGCTGTCGGTTCGCTCGGGGTCCGCCCCCGCCCGCAGTACCGCCTTCACGGCAGCGGTGTCACCCGCCGGAATCGCGCTGAAGAGGCGCCGGGAGAGCTTCTTGCGCTTCCGCTGTTTCATGAGGGCCGAGGCTAGCGGCTGGCCGCGTGCTGTGTCTCGTGGCGGCGGCCCGGTTCGTCTTGAGACGTTCAGACGTTCAGACGTTCAGGCGGTGAGGCGGTGAGGCGGTGAGACAGCGAGACGGTCGCAGCCGGCATTCGACGGTATGCGACCGCCTGAACACATACGCCAAGTGAACGGAAGGGCAACACTCTGCCCCGGTGGTCGCCCCGACCGCTCTTCCGACGGGACCGGCGGCAGGTCAGTCTGAGGGATGCACACACAGCGACAGCAGCGTCAGCAGTGGGAGCAGGGCCGGGACGGGCGGCAGCGGCGGTCGAGCGTCCCGTCGCGGACGGTGGACGACCCCACCGGCCTGTTGGCGCTCCAGCATGCCGCGGGCAACCGCGCCGTGGCAGCGACGGTCCAGCGCGTGCAGCAACAGCAGGAGCAGGTACAGGAACAGGAGATCGAGGCGGGCCCGCCGCCCGACGAGGCGTCTCTGCAGACGTCCACCGACCCGGACGCGGTGATCGTCCGGCTGGCCCGGTCGAGCGAGCAGCACGCGCGGCAGAAGAAGCGGAAGTTCAACATCTGGGAGCCGCACAAGAAGTGGCCCGAGGACTGGCTGCTCCCGGAGGCCAAGATGCGATGGGTCCTGGAGCGGCGGCTCGTCCTCGGAGAGGTCTTCCGGGAACAGGAGCTCAAGGACATCGAGTTGCTGTCGGAGAAGCGGCCCGCGTGGCTGAACAGTGTGGGCATCGGCACCATGGCGGACGGCCACAGGATCGCCGCCGGCCAGAAGCGCGCCGCGACGGAAGCGAACAAGTCCAAGAACTCCAAGGGCAAGGGCGACAGCAAGGGCAAGGGCAAGGAAACGGCCGCGGAGAAGAAGCCCGACTACTCGGACTGGCTGAAGCTCACCCCGGGCCGACGGATCCTCGCCGCCTCACTCGCCTTCGAGACCCAGCGGCCCGCCTCCGGCGCCCCCATCCCGATCAACCCCGCCTACACCCTGGGCCGTTTCATGCGGACACAGGCGCTGCCCGAGGACAGTGGCGACCGCCGGGAGCTGGAGGCGGAGCGGGACACGCAGATCCGGGAGACGGCGTTGGACACCCTGGTCCCGGCGAGCGTGCGGGACGACCAGAGGCACCCCGAGGCGAAAGACCTCATCACGGAGGATCACAAGGCGCAGGACGGCCTCGCCCGGGACGTCCTCACCAACGTCCTGCTCATCCTGCGCCACGGCCTGCAGTACACCAAGAACAAGAAGCACGTCGACTACCGGGAAGGCGACGTCATCCGGGCCCTCGCGCACGGCGGACGCGTGAACATCCGTATCCCCGCGCTCCAGGACGGCGAGAACCCGAATCAGCTGCTCGACTTCCTCGGCGTCCCCAAGGTCGGCAAGGAGGAGAAACGCGTCATGGAACGCGGCTTCGCCACGCACCGCTCCTCCGTCGGCGCGAACAAGGGCGAGACGTCCGGCCGTTTCGCGGAGAAGGGCGGCGTCGGGGCGTCCCTGACGAACGTGGCGTCGAAGGCGGTTCCGGGCGTGACCACCCCGAAGCTGCTGGGGATCAACCAGGCGATCGGCGGCATCGGCACCAAGGACTGGAACGGCGACGTCGTCCTCCCGAACGGCTCCTACGGCCACATGCTCCTGGTGTTCACCGAACCGACCGCCTCCACGGACGGTTCCCTGCTCGTCGGCATCGAGACGATCGCGCCGCACGCCGCCAGCCCGGTCGGCTACCACCACGGCGTCAAGTCCACGGAGGCGACCGCCAACCCCGAGTCCTCGTTGCACGGCCACAAGCCGGACAAGATCGGCGACGGCAAGATGAAGAACAACCAGCGGCTGGTGGAGCTGGGGAAGATGGGCGGCACCGGCCAGAGCTGGCACGCCTTCCTCGACGAGCTGAAGACCGACTGGGCGGACCGCCTCGCCGCGGCCCACACCCCGGCGGAGGAACGCGAACTCTACGGGGAACTGGTGGGCCCGCGGCCGTAGGACCGGTCACACCGCCCTCGGTGGCGCGTTCGCCCTGAGCCCTCCGCAGGCCCGGTGCCCTACGGCGCCGGGGACAGATCGAGGACGACGGGCTCGTCGCGGTCGCAGTGCGGTCTGCCGCCGACGACCCGGGCGGCGGCGACCTGGAGTACGGAGTGGCGGGTGGCGGGGGTGTCGTCGTCCTCGGCGACCGTGCCGTCACGGCCCGGGTAGGTGAAGGAGAAGACGTACCCGGTGTCACCCTGGACGACCACGTCGGCGTGCTGGCCGATGGCGCCGTCGCACGGGCGGCTCCCCGGCTTGTCGAGGATCAGGCCTTACCCGGGCGCGTTCCGGGCGGCGGCGGGGGTGAGGTCGGACGAGCTGTTCCCCCTGCGACCCGGTGAGACGGTCGCGCTGACCGGCGGCGGCACGGCCTCCCTGTGGTCCGAACGGCTGCGCCTGGAGGGCGCGGAGGCGGTGGCCGCGTACACGGAGGGGCCGCTCACGGGCGTACCCGCCGTGACCCGGCACGCGTACGGCGAGGGCACGACCTGGTACCGCGCCACCCGCCCGGACCCGGTCACCCTCGCCGCCCTCCTCACCCGTATCCGCACCGAGGCGGGCGTCGAACCGGTCCGCACGGCACCGGACGGCGTGAAGGTGGTACGCCGCCGGTCCCCGTCCGCAGACTACCTGTTCCGCATCGACCACGGGGGTGCCGGCGGGGAGGTGACCGTCGCCGCCGACGCCGTGGAACTCCTCACCGGCCGGCCGACGCCGGGTGCGGTGACGCCGGGGCCGGGGGAGATCGCGATGGTACGGGAGCCGCGCCCGAGTTGAGGCGGATGCCGGGCCGGTACGGGCACGGCTGTCATCGGCGTCCGTGTCACCGCGCAATCCGTGACGGGTTCACCGCCCGCGCGCGGGGGTTTCCGGCCCGCTCGGACCGCGTCACACCGCCGACCAGCCGTCGTCCACCGGCAGGATCGCGCCGTTGATGTTGCTCGCCGCGTCGGAGGCGAGGAAGACGATGGCGGCGGCCTGTTCCTCGGGCTGGGCCACATCGCCGAGGTTGACGAAGTGCGGGCCGAGCGTCTTCGGGCCGTGGGCCGCCTGGTCGACCTCGACCACGATCGAGGTCGCCGTGCCGCCGGGGGCCACGGCGTTCGCGCGGATGCCCTGCTTGCGGTACATCACCGCGAGGGACTTCGTCAGGCCCACCACACCGTGCTTCGAGGCCGTGTACGCGGCGCCCGCCGCGCTGCCGCGCAGCCCGGCCTCGGAGGCGGTGTTCACTATGGCGCCCCTGCCCGCCGCCAGCATGTGCGGGAGCACGGCCCGGGTCAGCAGGAACGGGGCGGTCAGATTGACGCGGATGACCCGCTCCCACTCCGGGTCGGACACATCCCCGAGAGCGGACATCCTGTCCATGATCCCGGCGTTGTTGACCAGGACGTCCACTGTGCCGAACCGCTCCACGGCGGTCCGTGCGACCTGGTCCACGACGGCCTGTTCACTGAGGTCGCCGGTGACCGCGACGGCGGTCCCGCCGGCCTCCTCGATCTCCTTGACGACCGACCCGGCGGCCTCGGAGTTGAGGTCCGCCACCAGGACTCGCGCGCCCTTGGCGGCGAACGCCAGGGCTGTCGCGCGCCCGATACCCGAAGCCGCTCCGGTGACGATGACACTGCGGCCGTCGAATTCACTGGCCATGTGGCGCTCCTGCCGATAGTTCTCGCGATGCGGCGCAAGGCCCCTGCCTGCCCTGCGGTGATGCCAGCCTACGACTTAATGTCTTTGAGTGACATAAACTTTTGGTGGAGAATTCCCAGGGAGGGCGATCAGGCGATCGCCGGATCTGGAGGGCTCATGACCGCGGCCCGGGGGCGCACGGGACGACCACCCCTGACGGAAGAGCGCAAGGCCGAGATCCGGCGGGACATCTCCCGCGCCGCGGTGGAACTCTTCGTCGCCCAGGGCGTCGCGGCCACCACCGGTGAACAGATCGGAGAGGCGGTCGGCGTCTCCGCGCGGACCGTGTGGCGGTACTTCCCGACCAAGGAGAGCTGTGTACGGCCGCTGCTCTCGGAGGGCATCGACCGGGCCGCGGCCCTGCTGCGGGAATGGGCCCCCGGCCGGCCGCTGGAGCACCTCTTCGACCGGTCCGTCGCGAGCGGCCTCGGCATCGTCGGAGGGGCGGAGCAGGCCGCGGTCGCCGATCTGGTCCGCCTGACCCGTACCGAGTCGGGCCTGCGTGCCATCTGGCTCCAGGCGTACGACGAGGCCGAACCCGCGTTCGCCCGCGCGCTCGCCGAGCGTCTCGGGCTGCCCGAGGACGGCCTCAAGGTGACGGTTCAGGCGGCCATGTTCAACGCGGCGCTGCGTGCGGCGGTCGAGCGCCATATCTGGCGCACCGCCGCACCGGAGACCGACCCGGGGGAGGCGGAGGAGGAACTGATGGCGACGCTGCGCTCGGCCCTCGCCGTGGTGGGCGAAGGCGTCAGGTAGTCGTGGGCGACGCCGTCGGACAGGGGGCGCCGCTCCACCGACGGTCGCTCCCGCCTCGTCGGCCGGTGGCGCGAGGGACCGGCGGCTCGTCCGCCGGCCGTCAGCGAGGTGTGATGCCGTCGAAGGCGATGTCGAGGAGACGTTCGCCGGCGCCGGGGGTGAACTCGGCGACGGTCGCGATGGTGTTGGCCATCATCAGCAGCTCCACCGGTTTCATGTCCGCGCGGGCGGTGGCGTGCTCATGGGCGTCGGCGAGCGGTTCGGCCGTCGTCGCGACCAGGACGGCGCGGTACCGCTCTTCGAGACGGCCCGGCATGGTCATGTGCCGGACGTGGCGGAGGTACGCGAGCTGGTCGGCCATGTGCGCGAGCACCGTACAGCCGGGGCCGAGCGCCCCTTCGAGATCGTGCTCGGCGGTGCCACGTCCCCGGACGCGGTGAAGGCCAGGGACACCATCGGTCCCCTGCGCGACGCCGGGGCCACATGGTGGGACGAGCGGCAGATACAGAGCGGCCCCGATCTGGACCGGCTCCCTCCGGTGCTAGGCCGCGTCGAGGCGGGGCCGCCGGTGATCTGATCGGCCATGCGGGGTTGGGCCACGAGCCCGTCGCTCCCTGACCGTCGTAGGTCAGACAGTTTCCTCGCGCTCCGGCCAGCCTCCCTCGACGGCCGGGCCGCTGCCTGGGGGAATGTTCGCCGCCACCAGCGCTGCGGCGTCGTCGGCGCCGAGGCGGGCACCGAGCACACGTGACGGTGTCTGCGCGGATCCCACCGCGACCACATCCCACAGTCCGTCCATTGTCGGAATCACACGCGGAAGCTCGTTGTGGAACGGATCGGCGGTGCTGCTGAGCAGGCTGAACTGGCCGTGCGACGGCCACGGGAAGAAGACGCGGAGGGCAGGCCGCGCATGGAGAGCCTCGGCGAGTTCGGCGTCGCCGAGCCTGATCACCCGCGAGCGTTCCAAGGTCAGCCGCCAGGCCGTCGACACGACTCTTCCAGGCGGGGCCGCCTTCAGCGGGTCATCCGCGAGGAGCTGCCACTCGCGGCGCAGTTGACCGGTCGATGCGCCCTCACACCATTCGTGCAGGATGGCGGCCACCACGGCGAGGCTGTCGGTGCTGCCGAAGGCACCCCACGGCCATCCGGAGTCCGTGGAGATCTCGATTCGGAACTCGCGTTCGTCGTCGTTGGTCGCGTATACCGCGAACCGCGCCTCTCCCCGAACACGGCATACGGCCACGGCAGGGGCGAACCCCTCAACCGGTTCCATGGGGCCCACGTCGTGCCCGTGGCGAGCCGCTTCGCGAATCAGGGCTTCTCCCAAGCCGCCCGGCACGGCCAACTCTGGATAGAGGTCGGTCGGTACTTCGCTTGAGCGTTCCTTCATGCCCGTAGCCTAGGTCGTGGGGCGGAGGTGTGGCCCGTCCGAAGCCCGAGAGCAAGCGCACTGCTTCACGGGGTCGACGGCTCCTCTGAAGCCGGCGGGCCCGCTGGAGGGCAGCCCACACGCTCGGTCTTCTCGACGCGGAGATCGTCCGGTCTGCAGGTCACCAAGGGCTGTGGACGGCAGCACCGACCCAGTGGTGGAAGGCGTCCACGTCGACGTTGCTGCCGCACACGATGATGGCTACGTGCCGGCCGGCGAAGCGGTCACGGTCTTCGAGGACCGCCGCGACGCCGAGCGCGGCCGACGGCTCCACGACGAGGCCCGCGTGGTCGAAGAGCATCCGCATACCGGCGATGATCGACGCCTCCTGGACCAGGACGGCGTCGTCAGCCACCAGCAGGAGATCGTCCAGGACGGCCGGGATGGGAAACCGGCCGGCGACGCCGTCAGCGATGGTGTCGACCGAGTCGGTGGTGACGACGCGCCGTTGGCGCCAGGAGTGTGTCAGCGCCGGTGCGCCCAGCGGCTGGACGCAGATCACCTCGACCTCGGGCGCCAGGGCCTTCACCACATGCCCCACACCGGTGGCCAGCGCCCCGCCGCCGAGAGCGATGAGGACGGCGTCGAACGACGGCTCGGAGTCCACCAGTTCCAACAGTTCCAGGCCGATGGTCGCCGCGCCTTCGCAGGTCTCGATGTCCAGGCTGTCCTCGACCAATCGGATGTTCTCGTGGCGCGCGATGGCCGCGGCCCGCTCGCGCGCCAACTCGTGGTCGCCATCGACCAGTTCCAGCCTCGCGTCCAGTGCGCGGATCCGGTCGAGCTTGGCCCGAGTCGCGAAGCGCGATGCCACGACGGTGACGTCGAGTCCCCTGCCGCGACCGGACCAGGCGAGGGCCTGGCCGAGGTTGCCCGCGCTCGCGCACACCACGGCTTGCGAGCCGTCGTCGGAGAGCCGACTCGCGACGACCTCGGTGCCGCGGGCCTTGAAGCTGCGGACCGGGTTCGCCGTTTCGAGCTTGATGCTCACCGCGCATCCGAGGCGGGGCTCCAGTGCCTCGCAGCGGTACAGCGGAGTGTCGAGAAACATCGGGTCGATCACCCGGCGAGCCGCTCGGATCCGAGCAGTGTCGAGACGTGTCTCCTGCACGACACAGCAGGGTAGTCCCGCCGGCTGACGCTTCACGTGTAAATGTCAAAGCCCGCTGGACAGACCATCAGCGCATCCTCTGTGTCACAACAGCGAAGTTGCGTGTCTTCGCCTGAGGGTGCCTCCCCGGGGCGCAAGGTGAGCGGGGGCTTGCGTGACCCATAGGGACGTTCCATGCTGGCCGCAACGCCGACGCAGCGGGCCTTGATATGCGGTACGGGCGCGGGATACGAGCGGCCGTCTTATCGGGTGTGCTGTTGTCGGCCGGCGGCTGCTCGGACGGCGACGACGGAACGCGTGCGTCGTCGGCGCCGCCCGCCGTGTCGGCCTCGGCCGCGACCCGGCCCGGGAGCGAGACCCCGTCGAGCAGTCCGTCCGAGTCGCCGTACAGCGACAACGACCAAGTGCTGATGGCCAGGGGGGACTGTTACGGGTCTTCGACAGATGACGAGCCGGGTCGTGCCCTGGAGATGGCCTGCGGCGACCCCGACGCGATCGGCAAGGTCCAGAAGCGCGTCAAGGAGAAGACCACCGCGAACACCTCCGTGGACTGCCCCGACTCCGCGGACGACGTGCTCGGCATCCGCGACGACCTCGGACCGTGACTGTCTGTTCGTTCGGGAGTCTGACGACAGGAACGGGGAAACGCCTTGCGAAGGAGAGAGTTCGCCCGATTTCAAGATCGTCGGCGAGCCGGACCTGAACGGCAAACGTCCGCGCGAGGACGACGTTCAGGTAACGGATGACCTCATCCCTGGGCCGCCCCCTTCCGAGTGATCCGGTCTGCTGCGCGAGAGCCGTCACACAACCCTGAGCGGGTGCGCACGGCGGTAGGTGCTATGGGGCGCGTTCGGTTCACCGCTCGCCTTCAACTCACCGGCCATCACCGCGGCCGGACTCCCGCACCGGTCCACCTGGCCGTGGGGTGGTCGGGCTGTCACCAAGCGTGACTTGGGTGCTTGTTGTCCTCGGGCTGTACGCACCTTGGACGGGCGCTGTACAGCGGCGGGTGAGGTTTGAGTGACTTCCGCGCACGCAGGCGGCGGAAGTGTCCGGCCCTGACCGCCCCGGAGGAATCTTGAACGTCTCCCTGACCGGCTGGCTGCTCACCGTCGTCGCTCTGTGCGTGTTGGTGGGCGTCGACTTCTTCTTCGGCCGCAAACCCCATGACGTGTCGATCAAGGAGGCCGGGATCTGGTCGGCCGTCTGGATCGCTCTGGCCATCGCGTTCGGTCTGGTGATACTCGCGGTCGGCGGGGGCAGGCCGGCGGGGGAGTTCTTCGCGGGCTTCATCACCGAGAAGTCGCTGAGCGTCGACAACCTGTTCGTGTTCGTGCTGATCATGGCGAAGTTCGCGGTGCCCTCGCAGTATCAGCAGCGGGTGCTGATGGTCGGGGTGCTGATGGCCCTGGTGCTGCGGGCGGTCTTCATCGCGGCCGGTGCGGCGATCATCTCCACGTTCTCCTGGGTGTTCTACCTCTTCGGCGCGTTCCTGATCTACACGGCGTGGAAGCTGGTGGAGGACGCCCGCAAGGGGAGCCATGAGGAGGAGTACGAGGAGAACAGGCTTCTCAAGGCGGTGGAGAAGCGTTTCGGGGTGGCCGACCGGTATCACGGCACCAAGCTGTGGATCGAGGAGAACGGCAGGCGGGTGATGACGCCGATGCTGGTCGTGATGCTCGCGATCGGCTCCACGGACGTCCTGTTCGCCCTGGACTCCATTCCCGCGATCTACGGTCTGACCGAGGACCCGTACATCGTCTTCACCGCCAACGCCTTCGCCCTGATGGGCCTGCGCCAGCTGTACTTCCTCATCGGCGGCCTGCTGAAGAAGCTCGTCCACCTCTCCTACGGCCTGTCGATCATCCTCGGCTTCATCGGCGTGAAGCTCGTCCTCCACGCCCTGCACGAGTCCGGTGCGCATGTCCCGGAGATCTCCATCCCGTTCTCCCTCGGGTTCATCGTCCTGGTCCTCGCGGTCACGACCGTGACGAGCCTGTGGGCGTCGAAGAAGCAGCAGGAGACGGATGGGCCGGTATGACGTCCGACAGTGGTTCAGGGCGGGCGCTGGGGCAAGGCCCAACTCCGCACTCTGGCAACGGTGGTGACGGGACGAAACATGCGGCGAATTCCTTCGGTGAGGGGACTGACAAGAGGGTGTTAGGTATGTAGATTGCGGGCGTCAGTGAAGTGCACAACATGGCTGCATGCTCGTCCGCCGTCGGTATCTCCGCCCGCTCTCCTCGTCCCGCCCGGCAGTCGTCCGTTCCGTTCTTCTCAAGGAGGAACCATGCAAAGGTGCGTGGTCACGCTTGCCCTGGTCGCGATGACGGTCGGCAGTGTCGCCGGAGTCGCCGGTTGCGGTTCGTCGGACTCCGACGGCGCCGCCGACTCCTCGGCGGGCGACGGGAAGACCACTCAGGTCACGGTCGGTGTCATCCCGATCGTCGACGTCGCGCCGCTGTATCTGGGGCAGAAGCAGGGCTTCTTCTCCAGTCGGGGCATCGAGCTCAAGATGGTCCCGGCACAGGGCGGGGCCGCGATCATCCCCGGAGTGGTGAGCGGACAGTTCCAGTTCGGGTTCAGCAACACCACGTCCCTGATGCTCGCCCAGACCAAGGGCGTTCCCATCAAGTCGGTGGCGAACGGCGCCGCCTCCAACGGCAAGGTGGGTGCGGACGTCACGGCCGTCCTCGTCAAGAAGGACAGCCCGATCAAGTCCGCCAAGAACCTCGCCGGACGCACCGTCGCCGTCAACACCCTGCAGAACATCGGTGACACGACGGTCCGCGAGTCCGTGCGCAAGGACGGCGGCGACCCCACGAAGGTCGAGTTCGTCGAGATCCCCTTCGACCAGATGCCGGCCGCGCTGGACGACGGCCGAGTCGACGCCGCGTGGATGGGGGAGCCCGCGCAGACCGTCGCCAAGGGTCAGGGAGCCCGTGTCATAGCCTCGCCGTTCGCCGAGACCGATCCGAATCTCACCCTCGCGACGTACTTCACCTCCACGAAGACCGCGCAGCAGGATCCGGCCCTGGTGAAGAAGTTCACCGAGGCGATGAACGAGTCGCTGGAATACGCCTCCGCCCACCCCGACGAGGCGCGCCAGATCCTGACCGGCTACACCAAGATCAGCGGAGAGGTGCTGGACGAGCTGATCCTCCCCAGCTGGCCGACCGAGGTGAACACCGCCTCCCTGGAGAAGCTGGCCGAACTCGGTGAGCAGGACGGCGTCTTCGGCGACAAGAAGCCGGACCTCGGGGCGCTCTTCTCATAACGCTCACGCACATCAACGCCCGGACGGCGCCCTGCGCCCGGCACCCGGCGCCCGGCACCGGGCCGGGTTCGAACCGCGCATCGCCTACGTCTCCCACGACTACCAGGAGGCCCAGGCCATGGTCGCGGCCGGACTCGGCATCGCCCTCGCACCCCGGCTCGCCCTCACCAGCCGCCGCAGCGACGTACGCCTGCTGCCGTTCGGATCCGACGTACCGGCCCCCACCCGCCGCATCCTGCTCGCCCGCGCCACGTCCCGCGAGGCCACACCACCCGCCCAGGCCATGGCCGACGTCCTGCGCTCCGTGGCCCAGAGGTTCACCGGCGCGGACCTGGACCGCACACAACTCGGCACGGTCCGCAGGGGAGGGCACGGGCGCGCCTGACACGACCGCCGTGACCCGCAGTCGGCGTATGTCGCGGTGTCCTGCCATCGGTCCACGTATGTCGCGGTGTCCTGCCCGCGCTCGTCGACATGCAAGGACATGAGGACATCACGCATCACCTGTCCGCCCCGTCCGCCCGACGACATCGAAGGGGCTGGTGAATTCCTCGCATGTTACCTATCGGTAAGGAATGATGGCGGCGACCATCCACACGGCAGGGGCTGAGGCAGCGGTGACGACTTTCGACGAACGGACCATCGTGCACGCATTCCGCGACGACGCCCTGGGAGAGCACGACGCCGTCGGTCTCGCCGCGGCGATCCGCCGGGGCGAGGTCTCCCCGGCAGAGGCCGCGCGGGCCGCCCAGGAGCGGGTGCGGGCGATCGACGCACGGCTGGGCGCGGTCCAGGCGCACGTCGACAACCCGGCGCCCGCCGCCGCGACGGACGGCGCGTTCGCCGGGGTGCCGGCCTTCGTCAAGGACAACACCGACTACCAGGGGCTGCCCACGGGCCACGGCAGCGCGGCCTTCCGCCCCAGGGCGGCACGCCGACACGCACCATTCACCCAGCAGCTCCTGAGCAGCGGCGTCACGGTGCTCGGCAAGACCCGGCTACCCGAGTTCGGGTTCAACGCGAGCACCGAGTACGACGGCGCGGAGCCGGTGCGCAACCCGTGGAACACGGGCTACTCGGCGGGCGGTTCGTCGGGCGGCAGCGCCGCGCTCGTCGCCGCCGGCGCCGTGCCGATCGCGCACGCCAACGACGGCGGCGGCTCGATCCGGATCCCCGCGGCCTGCTGCGGACTCGTCGGCCTCAAGCCCAGTCGTGGCCGTGTCGTGGGAAGCGATCTGGGCCGCCGGCTGCCGATCGACATCGTCTCCGACGGAATCGTGAGCCGTTCCGTACGGGACACCGCCGCGTTCCTCGCCGCCGCCGAGACCCACCGGCGGAGCCCCGCACTGCCACCTGTCGGTCTGGTCGAGGGTCCCTCGGAGCGCCGGTTGCGCATCGGGTTCCTGCTGGACTCGCCGAACGGAGTCCACTCCGACGCGGCGACCCGGGCGGCGGTCACGGAGACCGTGGCCACGCTCGAACGGCTCGGACACACCGTGGAGCCGGTGGAGTTGGACATGGACCCGAACTTCACCGACGACTTCCTCACGTACTGGGGGCTGCTGTCCTTCCTCCTTGGTGTCTCGGGCCGGACCCTCGGCGCGGACTTCGACCGGCGCCGCATGGACGGCCTCAGCCGGGGGCTGCGCGAGGACTATCTGCGCAAGTGGCGGCGTACTCCCGGAGTGCTGCGGCGGTTGAAGCGCGCGAAGGAGGCACACGCGGCGGCCTTCCGCCGGCTCGACCTCGTCCTGTCACCCGTGCTCGCGCACACCACGCCACCGATCGGCCACCTCAGCCCGACCGTTCCCTACACGCAGCTGATCGAACGGCTCCTCGCGTATGTGGCGTTCACGCCGCTCGACAACATCGTCGGCACGCCGTCCCTCTCGCTGCCCAGCGCGAGCGCGACGACGCAGGGGCTGCCCATCGGCGTCATGTTCTCCGCCCGCCCCGGCGACGAACGCAAGCTGCTGGAGACCGCGTTCGAACTGGAAGCCGACCGCCCCTTCCGCCGCATCCAGGACCAGTGACATCGGCGGAAGCGACGCTGTACCGGCGGCGTCCGGGAAGACGAGGACGCCGCCGGTCGGGGAGCCGTATTCCACAGGCACAGGCGTCGTACTCGCCACCGACCTCAGACCGCCACCGACCTCAGACCGCCACCGACCTCAGACCGCCACCGACCTCAGACCGCCACCGACCTCAGACCGACGCCACCGTCAGTCGGTCCAGCGACCCTGCCTTGGCCTGGGCGACGAGGTCGGCGAACTGGTCCTCGCTCATCTGCACCTGCTGTCCGAAGTCGTCGGTGATGCGCACACGGTTGGCCTCGGGGCGTGCGGGTCCACGAAGAGCTGGGACAACCGCAGTCGCAGTTCCCGCAGAAGGTCGCGATCGGTTCCGGGTTCACGTCGGCCGCCATCTGTGCCACCTCGTCAGTTTCCGTCGCGCCGGACGGTCCGGCAGGTCTACGATGACCGGCGCCTCGTTCCCCCCCCAAACGACCCCAACACATGTGAAGAACCACGCCAATCGGCGGGAACTGAACGGGCCCGCCGAACGACCACTGGAGTGGCCGAGGGCAATGGCCCGTCACCGCCCGACGGGCACAGGATCCGCGAAATTCAGCCAGCCGGCACGGGCCTGGACGCGCTCGCCGTCGGCGCCACCCGCCGCCGTACCGCCGCCCCGATACACAAGACGGCGATACGTACCTGGAGGTGTACCGACGCCTCACCGACACCCAGGGGCTGCGCGATGGCACAGAAGAACTACATCGTCACCGGCGTGAGCGAGGTGGACGTCAATGTCGCGGCGGGCTCGGTCACCGTCACCGGCACCGACCTGCACGACGCGCTGCTGCGTGCGGCGATCGTGGAGGCAGCGGTACGAGGTGGCGGAATCGTCGGCCCCGAGTCCCGGCCCCGAGTCCCGGCCCCGAGCCCCGAGCCCCGAGCCCCGAGTCATGGATCCGGACTCGGGGGCCGACGGGGGGAGTCCGTTCCCGTCAACGCCGTTTCATGCGGGACGGGTTGTGCCGTTGTCGTCGGGCGGTGCGGCGGTGCCTCCTCGTCCCCGATATCGCTCGGTCGACGGCCAGGTACAGCAGTGCGCTGACCGAGACTCCCGCGACGGCTCCGATCACCGCGCCGGGCGCGCCTCCGGCGACGGAACCCAGCAATGCGTACCCGCCCGCGAGCAACACCGTCGTCGCGACGAACAACGACCACACCTCGCTCAGACGGCGTAGACGGCGTAGACGGCTCAGACACTCCCGCGCCGCTCGCAGCCGATGCGCCCCGGCGACCGGTTGTTCCCAGGGCCATGCCCCGTCCACGACAGCCCTGGACGTCGTGACCATGTCGGACATCGGCCTTCACCCCTCTGGAAACTCCGCGCTCCGCCCGCCGAGTTCCGTCCATGGACGGCCCCCACACGTCCCTCCCCATGCGGAGTCGGCGAAAACAACGGGCTTGAGGGAGACGGCCGTTGCGCGGTGCCGCGTGAAACGAGCAGGACGATCACGACCGACATCCCCAGCGCCATCGCGGCGTGGCGGGCAGGGGACAGGATCCCACTCGGGGTCACCTCCATCGACGCGGTGGCGTCGCGCGGCAGTTCCCCTCCCTCGTCCGCTTCCCCTGCTCTGGCCCGGTCCCGGGCTCGGGTGAGCCAGGTCAGGCCGAGTGCCCCGGGGACAACCGCGAGCAGCTCGGCGGTCACGTTCGGCCCTGTCCCAGCCAGGCCCATGGTGGCGACACGGGACGCACTGGACGTATCCGTTCCGTGCATGCCACCCGATGCCGAGTGACCGGACATCGTCCAGGGCGCCGTAAGGCGTCCGTCCTTCAGCCGCTCGACGCTCGGTCACTACGGCGACGGGCTCCAACTGATCGGCGCGCAGGGCCCGCCGCCGTTGTGTGTCGTGCATCACAACGGCCGGAATGAGTCGGAGGCCAGGGGCAATTCCGTACTCTCCCGTGACGCGTGGGACACGGACTGCGAGGATGTGGCGCGATGACTGCCGGGAGGTGTTCTCGTACGCTCAGGGCCGCCGTGTTCGCGGCTGTCTGCGTGCTGCTCACCTCCCTGGGGCACGTCATGATGTCGGGCACCGCGGTGCCCTGGTGGGCCCTGGTCGCCGGCGCGTTGGTGACCGGCGGCGCGGCCTGGAGGTTGGGCGGCCGGGAGCGCGGACCCTTGCTGGTCGGCTCCGCCACGGTCGCCGCACAGGCCGTACTCCATACGTCGTTCTCGCTAGCCCAGGCGATCGCTCAGCCGGATTCGGTCGGCGGTGGGACGCTCGTCCAGCGGTGGACAGACCACCTGCCGGGCGCTGCGCACACGGGACCGGGCACGGCGCCTGACCCCATGGCGACCTCCATGGACTCCCTGGGCCACATGGGCCACATGAACCACATGGGGCATGCGGACCACGTGGGGGTCGCGCACGCGCTGCGCGACGGTATTTCCGGCTCGCCTGGGATACCTGAGATGTCCTCGGTCGGCATGCTGGCCGTCCACCTGCTGGCCGCGTTGGCGTGCGGTCTGTGGCTCGCGTGCGGCGAGCGCGCCGCCTTCCGTATCCTGCGGGCGCTGGCGGGGTGGCTGACCGCTCCGCTGCACCTGATCCTGCGGGTGTTCGCGCCGCCGAGCCATCCCCAACTCCGTGTCCGCCGGGACCGTTCCGACCGGGCGCCGCACCGTTTCCTCCTCGCCTACGCGATCACTTCTCGGGGACCGCCCGTCGGGACCGCTGTCGCCTGACGACAGTCGGTTCCCCGGGGCAGCCGGAGACGACGATCTGTCGGCTCCACTCCCTCGGGCCTCGGCCGCGCACTCCCGTACCCGGCCGTCCGTCCCTTCACCGGTTCGTGCCGTGCCGCCCACTGTTCCGTGTGCGTCGGCTCGGCCGCCGGTATCCGGATCCCCGAGAAGGACACACATCACGTGATCACTTCTGCCTTGAACTCCTCGCGCGAGGAAGCGAACGAAGAGCTGACCGGCGTGTCGAGGGACGCGTCGATCACGGCCTGGGCGCTCGCCGCCCGCAGCGGTGGACCGGAGGCCGTCGAACGGTTCGTCCGCGCCCTGCACCGAGACGTCCACCGCCATGTGACGGCCCTCGGCGGCGACCGCCGGCGCGCCGACGACCTGAGGCAGGACACGTTCCCGCGGGCACTGGGCAGCTTGTACCGCTTCGAAAGCCACACACCGTTCGCCGTAGCGGCCTGATCCGCCGCAGCGCGCCCAACACACCGAACACCCTCCCCTCCATCGCTCATCAGAGGAGTACCTGTGCATCGCCCTACTTCGGCACGAACCCTGCGCCGCGCCGCCGCGCTCACGGCTGTCACGCTCGCGGTCGTCGTCGCCACCGCCGGTCCGGCCGCGGCCCACGCGGAGGTCGAGGCGGAGGGCGCCCGCGCCCTCGATCAGAACGTCGAACTGACCTTCTCCGCCGAGTCGGAGTCGGGCTCCGCCGGCATCACCAAGGTCGAGGTGATCCTGCCCGAGGGCCTCGTCCCCGCCGACATCACGTACGGGGAGGGCCCGGACGGCTGGAAGTTCGCCCCCACCGACCGGGGTTACACGGTGTCGGGCACGAAGCTCGCGGTCGGGGAGGACGTCGAGTACGTCGTCACGGTACGGCAGTTGCCCGACGCGAAGTCGCTCGTGTTCAAGACCCTCCAGTCGTACAGCGACGGCAAGGTGGACCGCTGGATCGAACTGGAGGAGGAGGCGGAGGGCGACGGCCACGGGCACGGTCACCCCGCGCCCCGCTTGGACCTGAAGGCCGCGGCACCCGGCGCGAAGCTCGTCACCCCCACACCCAGCCCTTCGGAAGAGCCCACGACCGCCGCTCCCTCGACGAAGCCGGACACCGAGACGCCTTCGGCCGAACCGGCGGCGGACAGCACCAACGCGGACGACGGCGACGACGGCATGTCCCTCGCCGTCCCCCTGGGCATCGGCGCCGGAGTCCTCCTGCTTGGCGGCGGAGCCTGGTGGTTCAGGAGCCGCCGAGGCGGAACAGCCTGAAACCTAGGGGGACTTGAGCGGCGGAAGAGCGGTTGGGGGCGGACGCTGATCCGGGCGGGCAGACTCCTGCCGGTGAGATCGAGCCGGAGTGTCTGACAGCAGTCCTCCTTTGCCGGTGCCGTTCGAGGGTTGTCCCTGGAGCCGCACCGGCGAAGGCGGTAGCCGGGTCTCGTGCGTCAGCAGAAATTGACGTCTCCGCCCTGGTACTCAAGGTTGGCCACTGACGTCCAGCCGCGGATGTCGGTGCCGGCTATCCGCCCGTAGACCCACAAGTTCTTGTAGTAGTTCCAGTGGTAGCACCAGGAGTAGAACGTCGTGCCCGCAGGCACGGAGATCACGTTGTCGCACTCCGCGGCCGGGCGGGTCTTGAGGTTGTAGGTGCCCTTGAACTTCTCCACGGCGGAGGAGTTGTTGGTGTAGGCGACGTAGTCGCATGGAGCGGCGGCGCTGGCCGTCGGCGCCCCGACGGTGGCACCGAACCCCACCAGGAGTGCGGTGGCCCCGAGCAGAGTCGTGAGCTTCCGGGCCGGCCGCAGGGGCTTCGACCCCGTTTGCTCTGTCTTCCTGCCTATCGCTGTCATTGCGTCCTCCACTGGTTCGGGTCCCGGGACGGTGTCCACGGGATTCGGTCGATCAGGAGACGGTGTGCCAGTGCCAGAGCTGGTTGCCCTTGTTGGCCGGGCCGCACAGCCAGGTCTGGACGACATTGCTCAGGCCGTTGCTCCGCACGTCGAGGCATTGGCTGCTCTGGGCCCGGTTCTGGAGCTGGAACCACCCGTTCGCGTGGTAGAGGATGAACCACTGCTGCGTCCGTTGGCCGTTGCAGCTCCGCATCTCCACCTGGACGCCTTCACCGAAGCCGGTCAGGCACTTGCCCGCCGCGTCGGCGTCGTGGCTCCGCATCGTGAAGTAGCCGGAGCCGACCGGTACGAGGTCCCAGCCCTGGTGGGCGTTCACGTGGCAGCGGGCCATGACCACGGCGGAGCCCCTGCCGGTGTCCGTAATCTCAAGGCATGTGCCCGAGGTGTCACCGTCGCCGTTGATCACTCGGCCGCTCGCCGCCGCTGCGTCGACCGGGGCGCCACTGCCAGCGCTCGCCGGAACTCCGGCCGCCAATGCCACCAGCGGTGCCGCTGCACACGCGATCGCGAATCGCGCCGTAAGACCTTTCATATCGACTTGACCTCTCCCTTCAACTCGACCCCTCCGTAGGGAATTGCGGACGTGAACATCAACGTCAACGTCAACGTCAACGTCAACGTGGACATGGACCTGCGCCGCCGAGTCAGCCGTTCCGGCCAGTGCCGCAGTGCCGCAGTGCCGACGGCAGCCGCTTGCATCCACGCGATTCCCGCACTGGGGCAGTCCTCGAACTGTGGCAGTCGTCCCGCCCTCTCACCACGAAAGGACCACGCATGCAGCACGCAACTGACCCGCAACTGACCCCGCAACTGGCTTGGCGCCGCCTCTCAGAAGTCGTGGAGGAAGCGGGACAGTTGAGGTGACCAAGCGGCAGTACGCGAGGGCAGTACCAGGGGGGCGCCGATGCTCGGGGAATTACTGCGTGACCACAGGCGGCGGCTGGGGCTCACACAGGAGGAACTGGCCGAGCGAGCGGGGGTGAGTGTGCGCACCATCAGCCACCTGGAGACCGGCCGCATCAACCGGCCGAGACCCGCCACCATGCGGCAGCTGGCCGAAGCGCTGGCGCTGGCGGACGAGCCCCTTCAGCAGTTCGCGCAGGCAGCGACGGACCGGCCGGGTACGACGCCGACTCTCGCGCCGATGTCTCCGGCCCCGGAGCCCAGGCCCGGCTGGAACGCACCAGCCCAACTCCCCGCGCCTCTGGCCAATTTCGTAGGCAGAACCGCACAACTACACGCGCTGGAAACGCTGTTGGGCGGCGACTCGGAACTCGACGCTCAGCAGCGGCAGTTCGACCGTGAACAGAGTGTCGGCGCGCCCGGAACGGTGGTCATATCGGCCATCGCGGGCACCGCCGGTGTGGGAAAGACCGCTCTTGCCGTGTACTGGGCGGCCAGGGCGGCTCATCGGTTTCCGGATGGACAGTTGTATGTGAATCTGCGGGGGTTCCATCCGACGGAGTCGGTGATGACTTCCGGGGAGGCGATCCGTGGATTCCTGGAGGCGCTCGGGGTGCCGGCCGAACAGATCGCGGTGGAGGCGGAGGCGCAGATCGGACTGTACCGGAGCCTGTTCGCCGGCAAGCGGATCCTCGTACTGCTGGACAACGCGCGCGACGCCGAGCAGGTACGACCATTGCTGCCGGGCTCCCCGGGTTGTCTGGCGCTGGTCACCAGCCGGAACCAGCTGACAGGACTGGTCGCGTGTGACGGCGCCCAGCCGCTCCCGCTCGACCTGCTGACCGAGGACGAGGCGCGACACCTGCTGATCCGGCGGCTCGGCGCGGCCCGGGTCGCGGCGGAACGGGACGCGGTGGCGGAGATCGTCACACGGTGTGCCCGGCTGCCCCTGGCGCTGGCGATCGTAGCGGCACGGGCCGCGATGAACCCGCGGTTCCCCCTGTCGGGGTTCGCCCGGGAGTTGGGCGAGGCCGGAGCCGGTCTCACCCCTTTCGCCGGGGGCGATCCGTCAACGGACATGCGAGGGGTGTTCTCCTGGTCGTACAACATGGTCGGCGGCGAGGCGGCCCGCATGTTCCGGCTGCTCGGGCTGCACCCCGGCCCCGACATCGGCACAGAGGCGGTCGCGAGTCTCTGCGGGCTCCCTCCCGGTCCCACCCGCTCGGCCCTGAGCGAACTGGAGCTCGCCAATCTGCTGGGCCAGCACCTCCCCGGCCGATACACCCTCCACGACCTGCTCCGCGTCTACGCCGGCGAACTGACCCGAACGCTCGACGCGGAGGCCGATCGAGGCGCCGCGCTGCGCCGCCTCCTCGACCACTACCTCCACAGCGCCGTGGCGACGACCGCGGCGCTGAGCCGACACCGGGAGCCCATCCTTACCGCCGAGCCCGCGCCCGGAGTCACCCCCGAGCGACCCGACGCCTACGAACCGGCCCTGGCCTGGTTCGCGGCGGAACTGCCCAACCTGATCGAGGCGGTGCGAACGGCCGCCGCCCGTACGGGATTCGAGGCCCACGCCTGGCAACTGGCCTGCGCCATGGTGAGCTTCTTCGATCTCACCGGGCATTGGCAGGAGTGGGTCGAGACCCATCTGGCCGCCCTGGACGCGGCCCAGCGCGTCGGCGACACCGCCGGCGAGGCACGTACCCTGCGCAACCTCGCTCGCGTCCACTCCCGGCAGGGCCGCGATGTGGAGGCCGTCGCCGCCCTGCGCCGCTCGCACCGGCTCTGCCGCGACCTGGGCGACCGGGTCGGGCAGGCTCAGGCCCTTCGTTTCCTCAGCAACGTACTGGGACGACTGGGCAAGCACACCCTGGCGCTGAGCCACGCCCAACAGGCCCTGGAGCTGCTGCGAGCCGTCGGCCATCTCGTCGGACAGGGCCGGGTCCTCAACCAGATCGGCTGGCAACTCTCCCACCTCGGCGACCACCGTCGGGCCGTCGAGTACTGCCGACAGGCTCTGCGCGTCCTCCAGGAGTGCGACGACCCCGACGGCGAGGGCGCGACCTGGGACAGCCTCGGCTTCGCCCACCGACACCTCGGCGAACACGACGAGGCGATCACCTGCTTCCAGGAGGCCCTGCGGCTACGACGGGACCGCGACGACAGCTTCGAGGTAGCCGAAACCCTCGCCCACCTCGGCGATGCCCTACTCGACGCGGGCCACCACGACCAAGGCCGACGAGCCCTGCACCAAGCCCTGGAAATCCTCGAACAACTGGACCACGGCGACGCTGGCCGCATCCGCGCCCGGATCCGACGATGCGATACGCCCACGTCCAACAACGGACACGAGTCGAGAACGCTTGGATAACCGGGACGGACCGGCCCGCGAAGCGGCGGGAAGGGGCGGGAAGGGGCGGGAAGGGGCGGGAAGGGGCAGGAAGGGGGGACCCGAACTGTGACCCGTCCGCCCGTCCGCCCGTCCGCCCGTACGGGCGCGGCTCATCCACTGCGCCGCGACCCTGAGGCCACGACCGACGGAGGAGCCTGCGTTGTGCATGGCTGAAAGACGTCGAGCAAGTGGTCCCTGCGCCGAGGACATCGGGGATCATGAAGCATGCGCCCGGACAACTGGCACCTCACCCACGACATCGACGACTTCCTCGCCCGAGCCTGGGACTTCCTGTGCTCGCGCCCCGCCCTGCACAACACGCCGCTGACGGACATCGAGAAGCTGCGGATACGCGGAGCAGCCGAACACGACACCACAGCCCCTGTCTTCGGCAGACTGGTGTCAGAAGGCGAGGTCCACGCGATCTTCTATCTCACTCCGTCCGGCCGCCTGGGCCTCACCCCCCTCTCCGCCCAGCAGACCGACGCCCTCGCCGCTCACCTGGCCGATCTCGGCCACAAGCCCTCCAACGTCATCGCTGACCACGACACCGCCGACGCTTTCGCCGAGGCATGGCAGCGGCACACGAGCGCGACACCGGTACTTTTCTGGCGGACGCACCTGTACCGTCTCGGCACGCTCACCCCGCAGAACCCGTCTCCGGAGGGCCGGGCGCGAGGCGTGGGCGAGCCGGACCGGGAACAAGTCATCCGCTTCTGCCGTGAGTTCTGCGTCGACGTCGGGGAGCAGACCTCCCTCGACCTGATCGACGCCGGCGCCTGGGACGACTCGCGCTTCGGCGACAGGCACTACACGTTCTGGGAGACCCCGGACGGCACCCCCGCCTCCATGGCCGCGGCCACCTCGATCGTCGGCGGCATGGTCCGCGTGGACCCTGTCTACACCCCGGCCCACCTCCGGGGCCGCGGCTACGCCGGAGCAGTCACCGCCGAGACGAGCCGCACCGCGCTGGCCACCGGCGCGAAGCACGTCGTCCTGTTCACCGACCCCGACAACCCCACCAGCAACGCCCTCTACCAACGCCTCGGATACGTCCACATCGCGGACTTCGCCGGGTACAAGTTCTCCTGAAGCGCACGAGGGGGAAATGGTAAAACGATCTACCCCAATGCTCCGCAGGCTTGCGGTCAAGGTTTCCCGGGTTCAGGAGCCGATGCTGGAGGCGCGCACCACGAGCTCGGGTGCGAACTCGATCTGCGCCGTCGTGCGCCCCGCGCCTGCCGTGCCGGGATCGCGCAGCACGGCGATCTCGTCGATCAGCAGATCGGCCGCGGCGGCGCCCAGACGCGCGTGCGGTGTGCGCACCGTGGTCAAGGGCGCGGCGGTCGACTGGGCGAACTCGATGTCGTCATGGCCCACCACGGCGATGTCGGCCGGTACGCGCACCTGTCCGCCGGTCGCGAAGGCCTGGATGACGCCGATCGCCAGTAGGTCGTTGGCGCAGAAGAGGGCGTCGGGGCGGTCGGCGGGGCTGCGTGCCATGAGCCGTTCGGCGCAGGCGATGCCTGCCCGCACCGAACGCTCCGGAACGGAGATGATCTCCATGCTCGCGTCCGGCACGGTCTCGATCACGGACAGGGCGCCGCGCTGCCGGTCGGCGATCTGCTGCAGATCGAATGAGGACGCGACGAAACCGATCCTCCTCCGGCCGAGTTCGATCAGATGCCGGACCGCGAGACCGCTGCCGGCGACATGGTCGGTCGAGACCGAGGCCTGCTGGGGCGAAATCGCGCGTCGTGCGCTGAGCACACTGGCGATGCCGCGCTGACGGAGCCGGTCGAGCTCCGGCTCGACATCGCCGACGGGCGAGACGATGCCGCCGACGCGCTGCTGCTCGAAGAGCTGCAAGTACTCCTGTTCCCGCCGGCGAGAGCCGGTGTCGTTGGCCATCAGCAGGTACATGCCGCGTCGTTCGGTACGAACCCCAGTGTTTCCACCGCCTGCCCGATCCGCTCCCGAGTGGTATCGGAGAGCTTGTGGGGCTTGGGGAAGTAGTTTCGACACCGAGGACTGGGACACCCGGGCGAGCTCGGCGACATCCCTGATGGTGACCTTGTTCAGGAGCCCTCCCCTGTATGTCCCTCAACCGCGCCGCAGCTCGGCGGCACGACCATGCTGGTCCCGGCGGCCGCAGTACCCGCGACCGGCGGTCGTCCGTTTCCACCGACGTGGCACAGCACCGGCGCCGCACCGGAAGAGGCCCGGAAGACCTGACGAAGGCACTGCCGGACCTCCTGCCCTGACCGTGTCGGAGGCGCTCCGCTACGAGGCCGCCTCCACGGCCGACCGCCGCTTGCGGCGGCTGCGTTGCGGGTCCGGGTCCGGGTTCGGGACGGGGGCGGCTGCCACCAGGCGTTGGGTGTACGTGTGCCGCGGCCGGTCGCACACGTCGATACTGCGTCCCTCCTCGACGATGCGTCCGTGCTGCAGCACCAGGGTGCGGGCCGCGAACTCCTTGACGACGGCGAGGTCGTGTGTGATGAACAGGTAGGCGCACCCGAGCGTGTCCTGGAGTTCGGTGAGGAGACTCAGCGCGGCTGCCTGGGACGATCACCAGAAGCGGCACGGACAGCGCCAGCCTGCGGACCTTCTACGGCTTCCGCTATGTGTCCGTCACCGCGTCGGACACCGTCACGGTCACCCGGCTGACGGGCAGGGTCGCGACCTCCGCCGTCCGCGAGACCGGGACCGTCACCACGAACGATTCCGACGTCAACCAGCTGGCGAGCAACATCCGTTGGGGGCAGCGCGGCAACTACCTCTGGGTGCCCACCGACTGCCCGCAGCGCGACGAATGCCTCGGCTGGACCGGCGACACCCAGGTCTTCGCCACCACCGGCCTCTACAACGCGGACGCCGCCGTCTTCCTCAGCCACTTCCAGGACACCGTCGTCGACTCCCAGGTCATCTATGGCGCGGACAAGGCCCAGTACACCGGAGTCGCCCCCGGCGGACGCTACAACTTCCCCGGCGGCGGCAGCGGTTGGGCGGACTGCGGAGTCGAGTCGTCCTCCCCTGGACGATCTGGCAGATGACCGGCGACACGACCGTCGTGGAGGGCAACTGGCCTTCCATGACGCGCTACCTGGACTGGATCCAGGAGCAGACCGGCGACACCTACGCCGGGCAGGACTCCCTCACCGGGGACTGGCTCGCCCCGCAGAAGACCAACGCCCAGCTGATGAGTGACGTCTACTACGGATACTCGGCCCGGCTGATGGCGGAGACGGCCCGCGCGATCGGCCGGGCGGCCGAGGCGGCAGAGTACGAGGCGGTCGTGCCCGCGAACAGCGAGGCCCCCCTGCGGCTGCCGGCCGCCTCCGCCGGTTGGCGCACGTCATTCACTCCCAGTCGTCACGCTGCCCGGCCTTCAGCCGACCATGGGCCGTTGAGCGTGCGAGTGAGTAGGCGGCACTCACCTTCCGGCCACCCGCCGCTCCGAGCACCACACCGGCGGCCGAGCGGTGTGACCGAGGTCGGCGGCCCCCGGCGGAGACTAGGAGTACCTGAGTACTCATGGTTCTGATGCAGTTCCGTGTACTGGGGCCCCTGGGATCTACGACGACATCGGACGACGGAGCGTTCCGCTGACCAGTCCCAAGCGGCGGGCGCTGCTCGGCGCGCTGCTGGTCCGCGCGGGGCACCGGTGCCGGCCAACGAGCTGATCTCCGAGCTGTGGGGCGACAACGCACCGGAGAAGGCGGGAAACGCGCTGCAGGCACATGTCTCGCGACTGGTCAGCATCCGATCCGCGTACCGCGTCCACGCTGCTGTGCGGTGCGCTGGGCCTGTGGCGCGGTTCCGCGTTGGAGGGAGCCGCGCACGGTCGGCTGTGCGACGCGGCAGCCGCGGCCCGGTTGGAGGAGGAGCGGCTGTTCGTCCTCGAGGACCTGTGCCAGTCCGCGCTGAGCCTTGGTCAGCACCTTCAAGTCCTGGCACAGTTGGGCGAGTCGGTCGGTCCGGCAGGTCGGACGGCAGCAGGCAATGAATGCGGACTGCGCCTCAGAGGACTGGGTTGGCCTGATGCCCCAGGCGGGGCAACCGGCGCCCTACAGCAGCCCTCCCAGTGGGAGGACGCGCTCGGTGAGCTGTCCACGCAGCCGGTCTCCGGCGATGTCGGCTTCGGCGAGCCAGTCGGCGGCGACCAGCAGTTCGACGTGTTCGGCGACTTGGTCGGGTGTCAGGGCACAGAACGCGGTGGCCTGGTCCAAGTGGAGCCCGCCGTCCTGGGCGTGCCCGAGACGACCGTCGGGGCGGGTGTGGGCGGCGGTGTACAGGGCCAGGAGCCGAGCGGACGCGGTGGCCTTCTTCTTGCGGATCTTCCGGTCACCCACGGCTCGTTGTGCCCAGCCGGAGATCCTCGCGCGGGTGACTTTGCCGAAGGTGAACGGGCGGGGCTGCTCGGGCAGCAGAGCGGGGACGGTGACCGCGACGGGGCCCTCCGGGCGGGCAGCCATCACTTCGCCGATGCTGCCGGGCAGGCGCAGCCAGTCCGCGTCGAGCAGTAGTTGAAGCACCCGCTCGGCATCGTCTTGGAGCCAGCCGGTGAGGTCCTGGCCGGTGACGTTCCCGGCGCCGGCGCGTGCCGCCCGCAGCGTGAGCATGAGCACCGCGAGGTGTACTTCGGGTTCCGGGTGCGGGGCGTGCGCCTGGACGTAGTCCAGCACGGTGCGGGCGTGCACGGCCTGTGTCCGGGTCAGTAGCCGTTCCACAACCGGTACGCTGCCGTCCGCTGTGTCGCCGATGGCCTGGCCACCACGGTTGGCGTGCATCTCCAGGGTGGTCTGCGCGGCCTTCTCGGCCCGGTGTGCCTCGTGGCGCAGGGAGTCGTCGCCGCTCACGTCGGCCCACAGGCCGAAGGCGCGGGCCTTGCGCTCGTGGAGTTCGGCGAGGAGAGGGAGGTCGGGTTCGGGGCGCTGTTGGTAGGCGCGGAAGGCGTCCCCGAGTTCGATGAGCTCCAGGCGTAGGACGTCGGGCTCGAGGTCGTGCGGCACGATCCGCTGCGCGATCTTCCCCCACCGCTTGGCCGGCCGGGACGCCGCGCGGGATGAGGCGCGGGATGAGGCGGCACGGGTATGGGGGACCCGTGCGGGTGCGGGTGAAGGTGTGGTGGCCGGTGACGGCGAGGCGTCGGTCGTGGGGGAGGGGCGGTGGTCGGAGAAGACCGCCGCTACGCCGGCCCTCGCCGTGGCGGCGGGCGTCGGGGTCTGCCGGTCCGTCCCGGCCGGGGTGGTGCGGGCCGGAGGCGCCGCGGTGGCCAGGACACGGCAGTCGGGGGTGGCGGCCGCGCACCGCGCGCACATCTCAGCGATGCGCCACAGTCGTCCGGCCCGCTCCGCGTACACGGTCAAGGTCACAGGTCCGCCGCACCGGGCCGTTTCCGGAGCCGACCGGTTGCCACCCCGAGGTCCGCCGACGGGGTCGGGTGTGTGCCAGGAGCAGTCGGCGGCCCGGCAGGCGCACCACGCCTCGCCGCGGGGACCGCCGCCCGCGCGGATGTGGGCCAGGTGCAGGTTGATGTGTTCGACCGCGGCTTTGCGTCCAGCGGCGCCGCCGGGAAGGCGCTGATCAGGGCAGGCCGGGCGGGTGCAGGAGAGCCGGACTGTGCCGGCGGAGAGGCGGCCGTAGGGGTCCAGGCGCACCGTCCATACCCGTCCCGCGACAGGTTCCTCCTGCCGTGTGCAGGTCTCCACCGCCATGTGCGCACCCTCCAGCGTTGCTTGGTCCGTTATCCGGGCAGTCTCCATGATCGGGGATGATCGGAGATCAGGTGCTGAAGAGCGGATGATTCACCCCAACGTGCGCTGCCCGCAGGGCAGAAGGTCAGGGCTCGCCTGGATCTGATCACCCCTCACCCACTTCGACCGGTGCCTCGTCTCGATCCACCGACCAAGCCGGGCCGGGTGGAGCTCCTTCACGGGGGACTTTCTGAGCAGGCATGACGGATGCGGTTGTGGATGCCGCCGAGGTCGCAAGGCCGGTCAGGCGGATGAGGCCATCGAACAGCGGGCCCCCACCGCGCAGTTGCCCGGCTGGCAGCGCCACGGCGCCGGCGCTGTCCTCAAGCTGCGCGCACTCTTCAGCCTCATCGGCGACGGCGACTTCCGAGCGTACTGGCGCTGCCACTTGGCCCGCGAGCACCACCGAACCCATGGGGACCATGACCATGACCAAGACCATGACCCGGACTATGACGGATATCGCCCGGCAGCCTGAGGGACTGTGGTTCAGGAGGGTTCGGGGAGAAAGGCGGTGACCGTGTCGGCGAACCGTGTGGGTATGTCGTGATGCACGACGTGACCGGCGGGCAGCTCGGCGAGGCGGACTCTGTCGGCGCAACGGGCGGCCATCTCCTTGGCGTGGTCGGCCGTCAATTCGTCGCTGCGCGTTCCACGGACCAGCAGCGTGGGGCAGGACACCGATGTCCAGTCGTGCCAGTGATCACCGTTGAGAGCCTTCCGGGACGCCACGGTGTCGGCGATGCCGAAGGAGAACCCCCAGCCGTGGGCTGTCCGCCGGAAGGAACACTCCAGATAGGGCGCCGCGGTGCCCAGAACCGCGACCAGCGCTTCCCGGGACGACGTGACGCAGGGAAGGCTTGCCTGGAGATGCAGTCGCCCACGACGGCGGGATCCGTGTGCTCATCGTCGACGATGAGCCCGCACTCACCGAGCTGTTGTCCGCGGCAACCCGGTACGCATCCGCGTCCTCGAACTGCCGCAGAACGACTCGCTCCCGGGCAAGACCTGCTCAACGAGATCGAGAGAGAACCGTCCGGCCTCTCCCGGCAACTGGCCGCACTGCGCCGTTCGGGGATCGTCGTCTCCATCCGGGAGGGCTCCACGGTCAGTTACGCGCCCGTCGGCGGCGAGAGTTGCTCGTCGAACTCCAACAGACGGACCTCCGAGCCACCTTGCCGACCGGGGCAGCGCATGCCCTTCTGCGGTGTCACCAGGCTACTGAGGGTGCGTGGCGGTCGCCTCGCGATGGCAAAGGCTCAGTCGGCTGTTGGCCATGTCGGTCATCAGTATCGGTGCCGTGCCCACCCACCCGGAGTCGGTGCTGCGGGTGGACGACCCGCTCCCTCCAGCATGATCGCCGCGTGGGAGGGAACGCCGAGCCGTAGTCCTGGTATCGCATGACCTCCCGCAGGGCGCTCACGCGATGGGCGACCGCGCTCGCACCGGCCAGGTCCTCCTTGCGAGCGAAGCCGATCTCGATCTCGATCTCGGCCTGGGGCTGGGGCTGGGGCCGAGGTCGGGAGGGCACCTTCGCCTCGGCCGCGACGTCCATGCCTGCGAAGGGCACCCCGAAGTCGGATGGGCCGAGACCCAGCCGACGCAGGACGGCGGGCGAGGCCGGACCGCTCTTCCGGCCGGCGGTGGCCTGCGCCATCGCGTCCGTGCGGGGATTCCTGTCTGCCGTGCCGGTCACCGCCCCTGTGCCGTAGCGACGGCGAACCCGGCGATCCAAGCGGGAACGGCCTCGTAGAATCGGGACGTCATGGCGTACGGGCCGGTCGCCGCGAGAGAGGCGAACGCCGCGATCCAGGCGCGGACCTCGTGTGCCGAGCCCCCGCCCTCCTTCGCCATCCACTCCACCGTCCAGGAGTCGAACTCCGTGAGTTCGCCGCGTTCCAGATGATCGAGGAGACGGTTGTCCCAGTCCGGGTTGATGGGGATCATCCCGCTCGACCCGGCGGCGTAGTCACGGCCGGCCTGGACCACTCGCCGCTCGCCCCTGGCCCGCTGCTCAGGTGTCGGGGGGCGGCCCTCGATGAGCGCGTCGGCGACCGGTGGCGGCGCACCCTCCAGGACGGGGACCGGCGGGTCGTGCGAGAGGCCGCCCGAGGCGACGAACAGCACCCGCAGGCCGAGCCCGGCGGCGGCCTCGCCCACCGCCGTTCCCAGGGCCCTGATCCGGCTCACCGGACACAGGGGGGTGGCCACCCCGTTGACGAAGACGGGCACGACGGGCACCTGGTCGATGCCGCCGAAGAGCACCTCCAGCGGCTGCGCGAACCCGTGGTCGACGGTCATCCGGGCGGAGACGGTCAGGTCGACGCCCCGGTCGAGGACACCCTGCGCCAGGGCCTTGGCCGCGTCGACGTCGACCGACAGCGGGCCCGCCTCGGAGCCGAAGTCCCCGACCGCGTGCGCCTCGGTCGCCAGGCAGAACGGTGGCATCTCCCGGTAGAAGAAGCCGTTGTAGTGGTCGGGCGCGTACAGCACCACGAGATCCGGGTCGAAGTCGCGGACGAAGTCCCGGGCGCCCGCCACGGCCCGGTCGACCCGGGCCAGGACTTCCGGCTCCGGGTCGTTCCTGCCGATGAGCGGCGAGTGGGACAGCCCGACGGCTGCTGCGGTCATGGTGACGGGGTTCCTTACTGGCGGGTGGCCGACGGGTGGATGACGAGCTTTCCGGTCAGCTCGCCGTCGATCATGAGCTGGAAGCCCTTGTGGATCTCCGCGAGCGGCAGGGTCCGGTCGATCACCGGCCGTACTCCGGTGGCGTCGAGCATGCGCAGCATCGACACCAGCTCGGCGCGGGTGCCACCGGTGGAGCCGAGGACGCGCTGCTGGAGGTAGAAGATCCGGCCCAGGTCGGCGGGCGGGTTGGCGCCGCTGGTGGCACCGGCGATCACGACCGAGCCACCCGGCCGCAGCGACTTCAGGGAGTGCGACCAGGTCGCCTCCCCGACGGTCTCGATGACGACGTCGACCCGCTCGGGCAGCCGCTCACCGGTGGGCAGCGCAGCCCGCACGCCCCACGAGAGGGCCTCGACGCGCTTCGCCTCGCTCCGGCTGGTGGTGTACACGACGGCCCCGGCCGCCACGGCCAGCCTGATCGCGGCCGAGGCCACCCCGCCGCCCGCGCCCTGCACGAGTACGCGGTCGCCCGCCCTGATCCGGGCCTGCGTGAACAGCATCCGGTAGGCCGTGGTCCAGGCGACGGGCAGACAGGCCGCCTCGTCGAAGGACAGCCACTGCGGCTTCGGCACCAGGTTGCGGGTCGGTACGACGAGGTACTCCGCGAAGGAGCCGTCGTGCCGCTCGGAGAGCAGCGCACGGTTCGGGTCGAGCGTCTCGTCGCCGTGACCTGCGTCCGGGTCGCCGAGGACCGGGTGGACGATGACCTCGTTGCCGTGGTCGTCGTACCCGGACGCGTCGCAGCCGAGGACGATCGGGAGGCGTTCCGGCGGATGGCCGACGCCCCGCAGGGTCCACAGGTCGTGCATGTTGAGTGAGGAGGCCACGACCCGGACCCGGGACCATCCGGGCCTCGGCGTGGGTTCCGGGACGTCGCGCAGCACCAGCCCCGACAGCGGGTCGGCGGCGCTCTGGGAAACAGCGGTTGCGGCAAGCACGTGCTCACGTTCGCTCCGACCAGGCACGGGGCCATAGCCGGTGTGCCGCTGTGCAGCACACACCGTGCACGGGCGCCGAGAGAGCGCCGACCCGGCAGGACGCGACCCCGCCGGTCCCGGACGTGCGGACAGCACGCCGACCCGACCGGCGCGAAGGGCGGGTCGGGTCAGTGGGCGGGGGCCGTCAGTGGGGCATGTCGTCCAGCGCGGTGGACAGCCTGGCGATGCCGGTGGGCTCCGCCGCGAACAGCACGACGCTGCCGCCGGGCAGGTCAGCCTCCACGATCCGGCTGAACCCGCCCTCCTCCAGAACGAGTTGGGTGGCGGTGTCGTCCTCGTCCGGTGCGGCGATCACCCGGCGGCACCGCGGGTCGAGGGCGAACAGGGCGGGCACGAGGTCGCGCAGCAGACGTGCGGCCGGACCGGGTCCGGGCCCGGCGCCGTCCGGGCTCGGCGGGACGAGGCCGATCGCGAGATCGTGTGCTCCGAACGGATAGCAGGCCCGCAGCGGATGGTCCGGTACTCGGTGGAGTTCCAGAAACAGTTCCGGACCACCCTCGGCGGCCCGCACCGCGTAGGTCCGGGCGGGCCGGCGGGGGAGCCCGCTGGGCGGTCCGGCGAGGGCGCGCAGCATCCACCGGCCGCCGAGCGGGGGTTCGCCGAGGGCCGGCGGGGCGCCGGGGGCGGTTGCCATGGCGGGCTCACACCGCTTTGACGGGCTGGTGCGACTCCACCCAGCGGCGCAGTTCGGCCTTGACCAGCTTGCCGCTGGCATTGCGCGGCAGTTGCTCGGCCACCATCACCCGCGTGGGCAGTTTGTAGCGGGCCAGGTGGTCGCCGGCGAACGCGCGGACCTCCTCCACGGTGGGCGCCGTACCCGGTTCGCAGGCCAGGACGGCGAGTACGCTCTCGCCCCACCGCGGGTCCGGTACGCCGATGACGGCGGCCTCCAGGACTCCGGGGCAGGCGGCGAGGACGCGTTCCACCTCGGCGGGGTAGACGTTCTCGCCGCCGCTGATGATCATGTCCTTGAGGCGGTCCACGATGTAGTAGAGGTCGTCCTCGTCCCGGTGGGCGATGTCGCCGGTGTGGAACCAGCCCGCGTCGTCGAAGGCCGCGCGGGTGGCGTCGGGGTTGTTCCAGTAGCCGGCGGTGACGTTCGGGCCGCGCACGCAGATCTCGCCGCGTGTGTCCGTTTCCTGGATCCGCACACCGGTGACGGGGTCGGTGAGGCAGACCTCCGTGTAGGGCATGGGAGCGCCCGCCGATCCCGCCTTCCCCAGCGTCAGCCCGGCCGGCAGATAGGTCGCGAAGGGTGCGGTCTCGGTCAGTCCCCACGCCTGCTGAAGCAGGATGCCCCGCGCGCCGTAGTCCCTGATCAGCTGGGGCGGCACGGGAGCCCCGGCGACGATCGCGGACCGCAGGGCGCCCAGGTCGGCCTCCGCGAAGCCGGGAACCCGGGCGAGCGCGGCGAACATGGCGGGCACGGCGAAGAAGGAGGACACGCGGTGCCGGACCAGATCCTCCAGGCACTGTGCGGGGTCGAAGCCGCGGCGCAGGACGACGGTGCCGCCGCGCAACAGGGTACGCAGCGTGAGGGCGTTGAGACCGCCGATGTGGAACAGCGGGGCCACGGCCAGGTTCACGTCGTCGGCCCGGGTGTCGACGACGCTGTCCACGTTGACCGCGTTCCACCACAGGTTGCCGTGGGTGAGCATGACGCCCTTGGGCCGGCCGGTGGTGCCGGAGGTGTACATGAGCATCGCGAGGTCGTCGTCGTACAGTGCCACCGGCTCCCGGGCGGTCCGGCCGGAGCCGTACAGCGACGACAGCGGTGTCCAGACGGCGTCGGGGGCCGCTGTCACGGGACACACGGAGTCGGTGTCGACCAGGACGTGCCGGCGCGCCGGCACCTCGGCCGCGATCGACTCGACCAGTTCTCGGTGGCCCTCCTCGACGACGAGGGTGTGGGCGCCGCTGTCGTCGAGTATGTGGCGGA
The DNA here is from genome assembly GCF_009184865.1 of Streptomyces phaeolivaceus. Lineage (NCBI taxonomy): Bacteria > Bacillati > Actinomycetota > Actinomycetes > Kitasatosporales > Streptomycetaceae > Streptomyces > Streptomyces phaeolivaceus. Next base: position 10,015,658 of record NZ_CP045096.1, read on the forward strand.
CCTCGTCGGCCGCGAGCCGGAAGTTGACGGGGACGAAGACCGCCCCGAGGTGCGCCGCCGCGATCATCGTTTCGAGGAACGTCACGCTGTTGAAGCCGAGGTAGGCGATCCGGTCCCCTCGGCGCAGCCCGTTCGCAGCCAGACTGACGGCCAACTCGGCTGAGGAGTCGACGAGTTGGGCCGCTGAGACCTCGCGGCCCTCGTAGACGACGGCGGGGGTGGGCGACTGGGCTCTGCGACGCAGGGCGGCGGCGGGGCTGATGTCGACGGCGGCCATGGCGTCGGCTCCTTCGGTGACTGTCGGGGACGGGGGGAGGGGAGGGGAGGGGCGTTCAGAGAGTGGCGCCGCCGGCGGGGGTTCGGAAGCCGCGGACGGCGATGCCGCCGTCCGCGGGGATCACGGCACCGGTGACGGTGGAACTGTTGGCGCGGGAGGCGAGCAGCACATAGGGCCCGGTGAAGTCCTCGGGCTCGACGCTGGAGTCGTACAAGGGAATGAGAGGAGGCTGCTTCTCGCCGGACGCCTCGTTCTTCGCGAAGGAGGCCTCCAGCGTGCGGTCCTGCAGCCCCAGGCTCCCGGGGCCGCGCAGCTTGGTGCGCATACCGCCGACGGCGACGCCGTTGACGCGGACCTTCGGCGCCAGCTCATAGGCGAACTGGCGGAGCAGACCGAGGCAGGCGTGCTTGCTGGCGGTGTACAGGGAGCCGCCGCCGTCGGTGTGGAGGGAGGCGTTGGACAGGGTCATGACGATGCTGCCGCGGGTCGCGACCAGTTCACGCCAGGCGGCCTCCACGGCGAGGACGTAGCCCTTGACGTTGATGTCGAAGATCTCGTCGAAGGCCGCCGACAGCTCCTTTCCGGTCAGCCGGGTGACGCTGCGGTGGTAGTCCCAGATACCGGCGTTCGGGACGAGGACGTCCAGCTTGCCGAACCGCTCGACGGTGGCGTCCACCGCGTCGTGCAGGTCGGTCGGGGAGCGTACGTCGCCCGGCACCGCCAGCACGCGCGCGCCACGGTCACCCGCGGCGCGCACCACCTCCTCCAGCTGTTCGGCGCTGCGGCCGACCACGGAGACACTCGCGCCCTCGGCCAGGCAGCGCAGGGCGACGGCGCGACCGATGCCGGAACCGCCGCCGGTGATGAGGACGACCTCGCCCTCCAGCCAGCCCATGGATCAGTGCTCCTTGAGGAAGTCGGTGACCAGACGCTCGAACTCCGCCTGCCGTTCCACCTGCACCCAGTGGCCGCAGCCGCCGAAGACGTGCAGCTGTACGTCGCGGATCCGCCTGAGCATGAGCTGCGCCCCGTCGAGAGTGATGGTGCGGTCGTCACGGCCCCAGAGCAAGAGGGTCGGCGCCTCGATCTCATGGACGCGCTGCCAGAGCGGGTCCATGCCGTGCCGCTTGGCGAAGGCCGCGTTGTAGCGGTGGTAGAAGGCGATGTGGGACTCGTCGAGGGACGCCTCGTAGCGAGCCTGCGCCGTGTCCGCCCAGCGCTTGGGCTCGGCCGTCATCACACCGATGAAGTCCCGCATCTTCCTCAGGGTCGGCCCCTCGCCGTTGTAGTAGCGGAACATCGCCTTCTGGCCCTCGGTCGGGGTGGGGCCGAAGGGCAGCCAGCCACCGCCGGGCGCCATCAGCACCAGCTTCTCGACCCGTCCGGGGGCGGCGAGCGCGGTGGCGAGGGCGGCGGCGCCGCCGAGGCTGTTGCCGAGCAGGTGGAAGCGGTCGACGCCGAGGCCGTCCAGGGTCTGGAGCAGCGCGTCCACGGTGATCTCGGTGATGCTGCGGGCGTCCAGGTCGGCCTCGGTGGGACGGTAGCTGCCGCCGAAACCGGGCTGGTCGGGCAGTACGACACGGAAGCGGCGAGTGAGGGCGGGCAGGTTCTGGTGGTAGTTGGCCACGGCGCCCGCGCCCGGACCGCCGCCGTGCAGCATCACCAGCACCGGCCCCTCACCGGCCTCGGTGACCGCCATGGGCCCGAGCGTGGTCCGCACGGTGTGCTCGACGAGTTTGGGCTCTTCCGCCCGAGCTGTGGTCACGAGAGGTCTCCGGTCACAGGAAGGTACTGATGTTCTTGGCGAGCAGGACGTTCTGGTCGAGCAGGATCGTGCGGCGGGCGATCAGGAGCGTTCCCTCCGGGGTGCGGCGGAGTACGTCGGTACGGCCGCCGGCGTAGACGTCGACCTCCCGCTCCAGCCGGTTGCGGTAGCACAGGAACGCCGACTCGGCGACGTACTCACCCGGCTCCTCGCCCGGTCCGACCAGAATGTTGGTGATCAGATGCCGGGTCCGTGACGGCGGGTCCTCGGCCCAGGCCATCCCGGAGTCGAAGCGGCGGATCCGCCAGGCCAGACTCGCCTTGGTCTCGTCGAAGATCCCCACCTCGCCCGGTGCGCCGTCGGCCAGACTCTGCTGGCGCCGCAGCCGGTTGGTGCGCACCGGCGCCCAGTAGCGCAGATCGTCGGCGAGCAGCTCCAGCCAGTCCGCGTACCGGTGCTGGTCGAGCAGCTGTGCCTCGACGGCGTACAGGCGCTGCACCTCGAAGTGGAGCCGGGTCTCCTCGACGAAGGAGAGGGGCGGGGGGCCCGTCACCGTCGCCTCCGGTGGGTGGGTGTTCATGGGTGGGCCTCCTGCGGGCCTTGCTCGGTGCTGACATTCCAGCGCGGAGGGGGTGGTTCGGGGAGAGCGTGTGCCACGGGACGGCACGGCGGCGCGGTCACCGTTTCAGCAGCGCGCGCAGGTCGGTGCTCTCGTCGGCGAGCCGGGCGGCGTCGACCGGGATGCCCCGGTCGACGATCCTGCGGGCGGACTTGATGTCGCGTCCGCGGTCGATGGCCGCCGCGGCCACCAGTCGGCCGTCGCGCAGTCCGAAGACGGTGAAGGCACCGCTGTCCGGTTTGCCGCGCACCACGGTCCGCTCGGCGTCCGCCATGGTGCCGACGGCCTCCAGACGGCAACCGTGCCGGTCCGACCAGAACCAGGACACGCCGGGCTCCGGGAGCGGCCGGCCGAGAATGCCGTGGGCCGCGGCCTCGCCGCTGCGCTGGGCGGCTTCCCAGTGCTCGTGCCGCACACGGTGGCCGTTGTGGCGTGCCACGTCGCCGACCGCGAAGACGTTCGGGTGGGAGGTGCGCTGCCCGGTGCCCACGACGACGCCGTCGTCCACGTGGAGTCCGGCCGCCTCGGCCAGGCCGGTGGCCGGGCGAACCCCGATGCCGGCCACGACCAGGTCGGCCGAGACGGACCCGCCCGGCCCGGCGAGGCGCAGCACGACGCCGGAGCCGCCGGGGCGGTGCTCCAGGCGTGACACTCCGCCCGTGATCACGTCGATGCCCTCGGCGGTGTGCCGGCCGTGCAGAGCGCCCGCGACGGCGTCACCGACCACCCCGGCCAGTGGGATCGCCACCGGGTCCACCAGGGTGACCCGGCAGCCCCGTGCCACGGCCACCGCCGCCGTCTCGGCACCGATCAGCCCGGCACCGACGACCGCCACCCGGGTACCGGGCAGCAGCCGTTCCCGCAGCCGCACGGAGTCCTCCCAGGTGCGCAGCACATGCACGGCGGGATCGTCACCACCGGGCACGGGCAACGCCCGCGGTGTGCCGCCGGTCGCCAGGACGACCCGGTCCGCGTCCACCGCGGTGCCGTCCGCCAGCTCCAGGCCGCCCTCGTGCGGGCGGACCGCCCGGACCACGGTTCTCTCGCGCAGGGCGACGCGCTGCTCCGTGTACCAGTGCTCGGGCCGCAGCAGGACGTCCTCGCGCCGGGCCCGGCCCAGCAGTACGTCCTTGCTGAGCGGCGGACGATCGTACGGCAGCCCGGGTTCGGCGGAGTAAAGCGCCAGTTCGCCGTCGTAGCCCAGGGCGCGCAGGGCGTCGCAGACGGAGACGGCGGCCAGGCCCGCGCCGACGACGGCGATGCGTCGGCAGGAGTTCATCCTGCCGCCCCCTCGTCGGGACCGAGGTGCAGCCAGATCCCGCCGTCACGGACCTCGACACGGTGGGCGCGCACGGCCGTGGTGGCCGGCATGCACTGCGGTTGCCCCGATTTCAGGCAGAACCGGGCGCTGTGCAGCGGGCACTCGACCTCGCCGTCCTCGATCCAGCCCTCGGACAGGGAGGCCTGGCCGTGGGAGCAGGTGTCGTCCAGGGCGTAGTAGGCGCCGGCGTCGCGGAAGACGGCGATGGCGTCGCCGTGGCCGGTGATCTCCGCGGGCACCTTCAGCGCCTCGCCGTCATCGATGTCGTCGACTTCGGCGACCTGGACGCCGGTGCTCGTCGTGCTCATGGGGTGTCCTTCTCGTGGGCCTTCGCCTGGTCCTTCTCGTGCCAGGCCGGCGTGTTCATGAGGTCGCGCCAGCGTGCGTAGAAACCGCGGGCGGCACCGTCGCTGTAGAGGTGGCCGGTGGTGCCGGGATGGACGCCGTCCTCGGCCTGGAGCCCCATCCCCATCTGGTAGTTCAGGGCCATCGAGCCGGCCATGAAGCCGTGCGCGGTGGCCTGGCACTCGCTCCAGTTCTCGCCGTCGTCCTGCTCGAAGATGCCGGTCGGCCCGAACGTCCGCAGGTTGTACAGCCGTTGGGCGTCCCTCACCTCCTGCGGCATGGACCTGTCGACGATCGTCCAGGCCCAGACCTCCATCCGGTCAGGGCCCTTGGGGTGCCAGACGCGGATGGAGCCGTTGACCGGCAGGTAGGAGAAGTTGGGGAAGACGGTGGCGTGACCGGTGGTCATGGGCCCTTCGACACGGGCGTCACCGAGCCGGTCGCGCAGTGCCTCGTAGTCGTAGTGACCGTGCACGACCCGGTCGTCGAAGCGGCTCTTGGGGTGGGTGGGGAAGCCGGCGCCGTGACCGAGCGGATCGGTGTACTGCCGTCCGGGCGTCTGCACGATCTCCGCCTTCGGCCCCTTGCCGGAAGGTGACATCACCATCAGCGCGGACGCGTGCGAGATGTTGACGTGGTACCAGTCGGAGGCGAACTGCTCGGCCGCCAGCTTCCAGTTGCCCTCCAGCACCCACTTGTGGACCCCGCCGAGGGCCTCGGTGCCCTCCGGGTCGCGGTCGAGCATCGCGTCCATGTACCAGGTCATCCCGCCCAGCGCCTCGACGAGTGGCGGCGCCTCGGGGTTCCAGGTCGCGAAGACGAGCCCTTTGTACGTGTCGAGCTGCGCGACCTGGGTCAGACCCCACTCCTGCCGGTCGAAGTGCGCGGGGTAGTCCTCGCCGTTGGGCACGTTGACCAGCTCGCCCGCCAGGCCGTACGACCAGCCGTGGTAGCTGCAGGTGAACGCCTTCGTGGCGCCCGCGTCGGCCCGGCAGACCCGCATCCCGCGGTGCCGGCAGGCGTTGAGGAACGCCCGTAGTCTCCGGTCCCGGCCCATGGAGACGATGACGGGGTCCTCGCCCATGTAGGTGGTGAAGAAGTCACCGGGCTTCTTGAACTGGCTCTCGTGCGCCAGGAACAGCCAGCTCGGTGCGAAGACCCGGCGCAGTTCCTGCCGGTAGATCGCCCGGTCGCTGAGGATCGTGCGGTCGACGAGCCCGTGGTCGAGGTCGAGGTGCGCGCTGATGTCGACGGTCGACTCAAGGGCGCGGGCCAGGCGGCGCGCCTCGCGGCGGGCGGCGGTGGACGTCGTCGCTGGTCCTCCTTGAGCGGGGTCGCCCCTGCCGGGAGCCGCCGGACCGGCGCCGTCGGTGTCGTGTTGAAGCATGTGGCCAGCACATGCCACCGCCCGGTTGCGGAACAGCCGCTGTTCCGTGGTGCGGCACGCCGCTGACGTGGGCCACGTCACGTGCCGGTCCGGGGTGTCCGGTGTGCGCCGCGTCGTGCCGCCGGACGGCGCGGCGCCCTTTCCACCTCGGGAGCCGCTCCATGCCTGAGACCACCGGTGATGCCGCACCTGCCGTCGCGCTCGTCCTGGATCCGGTTCTCTCCCTCCCGCGCGGCCCGCGTGGACGTCCGGCACCGGACCCGGAGCGGTTCACGTCGCGTGCCGCAGGGCGGAACGGTGTGTGGTCCCCCTGCTTGTCCGGGATTTCCATGTGCCCCACGTCACACGCGGTAGCCATCTCCGGTCAGGCCGGGGAGCCCGCCTCCTCCAGGGAAGTCCACGATGCCACCACCTTCCACACCACGGTCGCCCGAAGGCCGCTCTCACCGGTCCGGCGGGGGGTGACCCCGGCGTGCTCGAAGTCGGCCGACTGGCCGTGCACTACGGCAAGGCGCAGATCGCACTGCACGATGTCACCCTCACGGTCCCGGACGGTGCCGCCGTCGCGGTACTGGGAGCCAACGGCGCGGGCAAGTCCACGCTGATGCGTGCCCTGTCAGGAGCGCTCGGACACCACCGCGGCACCGTCGACGAGGGCACCATCACCTACGACGGCCGGTCGCTGCGCGGGCTGGACGCCGCCGGCATCGTGGCCGCCGGGGTGGTCCAAGTACCCGAAGGGCGGAGGATCTTCACCACCCTCACGGTGGAGGAGAACCTGAGGGCCGGGGCCGTGCTGGTCCGCGACCGGGTCGCCCGAACCCGCAGACGGGACGAGGTGTACGAGCTCTTTCCCGTACTCGCGGAGCGCAGGGAGCAGCGCGCCGGTCTGCTCTCCGGCGGCGAACAGCAGATGCTCGCCATCGGGCGGGCACTGATGTCCGGTCCCTCCCTGCTCCTGCTGGACGAACCGTCGCTGGGCCTGGCGCCCAGGATCGTGGGGCGCATCGGCGAGATCGTCCGGGAGATCAACCGGCAGGGCACCGCAGTGCTCCTGGTCGAGCAGAACGCGGCCATGGCCCTGTCCGTCGCCGACACGGCCTACGTCTTCGAGGTCGGCCGGGTACGTCTGTCCGGCCCCAGCGCCGAACTGCGGAAATCCGACGAGATCCGGCGGCTCTACCTCGGCGGTGACGCCGGGCCGGAACAGCACGGGCCGACGAAACCCGGTGAGCGCGCGCCGGCCAGGTGGTCCGCATGAGCGAGGACACGATCCTCCGGGTCGACGGAGTCACGGTCCGCTTCGGCGGGGTCACGGCGCTGGACGCGGTCTCGTTCGAGGTCGCCAAGGGCAGCGTGCACGCCGTCATCGGCCCCAACGGGGCGGGCAAGTCCTCCTGCTTCAACGTTCTGTCCGGGGTCTACCGCCCGGTCGCCGGTTCCGTCCGGTACGCGGGACGCGAACTCGTGGGCATGGCTCCGCACCGCATCGCCGCCCTGGGTGTGTCCCGGGCCTTTCAGAACCTGGCACTGGCCGGAGACCAGAGTGTCGCCGAGAACCTCATGGTCGCCAGGCACCACCTCACGCGAGCCGGGTTCGTGGCCACCGGGCTGCGGTTGCGCTCCGCCCGGAACGAGGAGCGACGGCACCGCGAGCGCGTGCGTGAGATCGCCGGGTTCTTCGACCTGGGGGACCGGTGGGACGTACCCGTCGGCCTGCTGTCGTACGGCGAGCGCAAGCGCGTCGAGCTTGCCAGGGCTCTGGCGGCGGAGCCCGAACTGCTGCTGCTGGACGAACCGGTCGCCGGGATGAACCACCACGAGTCCTGGGCGATGGCTCGTCAGATCCGCCGCGCACGGGACGAGATCGGCGTCAGCGTGCTCCTCATCGAGCACGACATGCCGATGGTCATGGCCCTGGCCGACAGGGTCACCGTCCTGGACTTCGGCCGCCGCATCGCGGACGGCACACCTGCCGAGGTCAGCGCCGACCCGGAGGTGATCCGCGCCTATCTGGGAGCCGACGAACCGACGTCCGATACCACGGCGGGCGACGACTCGGCGAACGCCGGATCGGGGACCGTCGGCGCGACGACCGACGGAACGGCGACCGATGGAACGACGACTGCGGAGCACGTATGACACGCCTACTGGAACTCCTCGCCGTCGGACTGTCGCTGGGCATGCTCTACGCACTCATCGCCATGGGGTTCGTGATCATCTACAAGGGCACCCGGGTCGTGAACTTCGCCCAGGGTTCGTTGCTGGCGCTCGGCGCGTACGCGGTGGCGCGCATCGCCCCCTCGGCCGGCTTCTGGGCCGCGTCGGTGGCCGGGATCGTCATCACCGTCGCCGGATCCCTGCTGATCAGGTTTCTGCTCTCACGGGCCCGCGGCCACGACCACATGGCGCTGGCCATCGCCACGATCGGTGTCGACGTCGTGCTGACCACCGAACTCACCCGGCGTATCGGCCCCGACGTCCTGTCCATGCTCGATCCGTGGGGCGCGGCCACCGTGCGGCTCGGGGGCGTCACCGTCCCCCAGGCCCGCATCGCCGCCATGGCTGTCGCGGTCGTGACCCTCGGCCTGCTGCTGATGCTGTTCCGGTACACCGGGTGGGGCGTCGCCATGCGGGCGGCGTCGGCCGATGCCGAGGCCGCGTCCCTCATGGGAATCCGGCTCGGCCGGGTCGCGACGGTCTCCTGGATGATCGGCGGGGCGCTCGCCGCGGGTGCGGGCGTCTTCATGTCCACGTTCCCGTCCGCCGGCCTGGACAGCCATGCGAGCACGATCGCACTCGCCGCGATACCCGCGATCATCCTCGGCGGCCTGGACTCCACACACGGCGCGATCGTCGGGGGCATCACCGTCGGCATGGCGAAGTCCCTCACCGCCGGGTACGGCTCGGAGCTCGGCTTCCTCGGCGCCGGCTTCGGCGATGTCATGCCCTACGTCCTCATGGTGGCGGTGCTCATGTGGCGGCCGTCCGGGCTCTTCGGCACCAGGGAGTTCATCCGTGTCTGACCGTACGAACCTCGTCAGCCGTGTCCTTCCCGCGGTCGGCCTGATCCTGGCGCTGATGGTGCCCTTCTACCTGAGCGGCTTCTGGCTGCTGCTCGGCGTCATGGTCATGGCCGCCGCGATCGGTGCCATCGGCCTCAGCCTGCTCGTCGGCACAGCCGGCCAGCTCTCCCTCGCGCACGCCTTCTTCCTGGCCGTGGGCGCCTACGCCTATTGCTGGTTCGCCGGAGCACCGGGGCCGGGAGGCGGCGGCATCACCCTCACCGGGCTCGAACTGCCGCCGCTGCTCGCGGCCGTTCTGGCGGTGGCCACGGCGGGAGTTGCGGGACTGCTGTTCAGCCCGGTCGCCGGCCGGGTCCGCGGACTGTATCTGGGGCTCGCGTCGCTCGCCCTGGTGTTCCTCGGCCAGCACCTGCTGTTCAACCTGTCCTCGGTGACCGGTGGGTTCAACGGACGCGGCGTGCCCGAACTCTCCGTCCTGGGCTTCGAGCTGACCGGCCGGGACCCGGAACTGACGCTGCTGGGCGTGCCGTTCGGCGACCGCGAACGCCAGTGGTACGTGGCCCTGGTCTGCGTCGTCGTCGCCTCCGTCTTCGCCCGGCGGGTGCTCGCGGGCCGTCCGGGCCGTGCCCTGGTCCTCATGCGCGAGAACGAGACCGCCGCCGGCGTCGTCGGCGTACCGGTGAGCCGCTACAAGGCCTCCGCCTTCGTCCTGTCGTCGATGTACGCGGGTCTGGCGGGTGTGCTGCTGGCCCAGGCGTTCCAACGGGTGGTGCCCGAGTACTTCGGGCTCGTCCTCTCCGTGGAATACCTGGCCATGATCGTGATCGGCGGGCTCGGCTCCGTGACCGGTGCCGTCCTCGGTGCCGCCTTCGTCACCGGGCTGCCCAGCCTGCTCAGCCACTACAGCGGACTGCTCACCTTCCTCGCCGAGCCCGGAACGTCCGGAGTGGACCCGGCGGTGGCCGCCCGTCTCGTCTTCGGCGTCGCGATCGTCGCGGTGATCCTCCTGGAACCGGGAGGGCTCGTCGCCCTGGGCAGGCGCCTGCGTCTCGCCGTCCGGTATCGGGCGGACGCCGCCGGCCCCGGGGATCCCGGCTCGCCCCCTGATCCCGTCGGCCACTCCGCACTTCCCCCACAGGACATGACCACCGCCTCTTCCTGACCAACCTCCGAAAGGGACTTTGGATGCTTGTCAATTCGCCCACCAGACTGGGTACGGCCGTCGCCGCACTCTCACTCGTCGCTGTCGGCTGCAGCAGCAAGGCCACCGAGACCGCCGACTCCTCCTCCGGCACCAAGACGGGGCCCGGCGTCACCGCCGACACCATCACGCTGGGCGCGCTCACCGACCTGTCGGGGGTCTTCGGCGCCCAGGGAAAGATCATCGTCCAGGGCAACCAGCTCTACATCGACAAGATCAACGCCGCGGGCGGCATCTGCGACCGCGAGATCGAACTCGTCGTCAAGGACCACGGGACGGACGTGCAGAAGGCCGTGAGCCTCTACGCCGAGACGGAACCGGAGGTCCTCGGGTACGTGCAGATGCTCGGATCGCCCATCACCAGCGCCCTGGACACCGACATCACGGATGCCAGGACGCTGACCGTGGCCACGGCATGGTCCTCCACCCTGCTGAAGAACCCCGACATGATCGTGATGGGTAACACCTACGACGTCGAGACCGTCAACGGCATCGACCACCTGGTGCGGGAGAAGGACCTGAAGTCGGGAGACGTCCTGGGCCACATCTACTTCGAGGGGGACTACGGCAACTCCGCGCTGCAGGGCAGTACCTACGCCGCCGAGGAACTGGGTCTGAAACTGGAGGGGATCCAGGTGAAGGCCACCGACACCGATCTCACAGCACAGGTGACGACTCTCAAGTCCCGTGGTGCGAAAGCCATCGTGCTCAGCGTCGGTCCCCGTCAGACCGCGTCGGTGGCGGGCGTGGCCGCCTCCCTCGGATACGACGTGCCGCTGCTGGCCAACACACCCGCCTTCGACCCGTCCCTGCTCTCCACCTCCGCCAGGTCGGCCTTGGAGAAGAACCTGTCCGTGATGACCTCCATAGCCCCGTTCAGTTCGACGGACGAGGGACCGCGGGAGGTCGCCGCCGCTCTCCCCGAGAAGTTCCCTGACACCCAGCCCAACAGCTTCGTCAACCTGGGCTATGCCAGTGCGCTGGTCTACGCCGAGGTCCTGGACAAGGCGTGCGAGAACCGGGACCTGACCCGCGAAGGCGTCAACACGGCGTTCCGGCAGCTGAAGAACGTCGACACGGGTGGTCTGACGTCGGCCCTCGACTTCTCCGCCACCGGTCGGCAGCCGTCCCGCCAGACGTATGTCACAAAGGTCGACAGCTCCGTCCCCGGTGGGCTCGCCCTCCAGGGGCCCGCCACGGAGAGCGAGACGGCCGAAGGCTACACGTCCGCGGGTTGAGCCTCCGGGTGCGTCCGTATCCGGAGGCCCTCCCTGGGCTCTGACACCGCTGCCCGCACATCACGTGCGGGCGTCGGCATTCCAGGGGCGTGACCAGCGGCGATCGGCTGCGGCGCCGACGCCGGTCCGTTCTCGTGAGGCGCCCTGCGCGGCGGTGGGGGCACGGATGCGGCACGGGCCCCGACCGGTCGACGGGGAGTTCCGACCCAGGGTCGCGGGGCGTGGAGGTGGTGCACTTCGGTGTTGGTCGGAGCCCCTGCTGTCGACACTGGCCCGGCACGCGTCGTTTACAACCCGGACATGGTCTCCTACATTGGACGCGCGTCCACTTCAATGGCCGCTCCAGTGCTTCCTCCCTCGGAGTCCGCCCATGCGCGCCACCGCCATTCCTCCTGAGCACACCAACCCCCCACACCCCGCCGGGCCGAGCCCCGGTTCCGAGCAGCAGACAGCGGTCGACAAGGCGCTGGTACTCCTGAAGTCGCTCGCCGAGCACGACCGGGAGGTCGGGGTGAGCGAACTGGCCAGACGTGCCTGCCTCACCAAGTCGACGGCCTTCCGCCTGCTGGGCATCCTGCAACGCAACGAACTCGTCGAGCGGGTCGGCAGCAACTACCGGTTGGGTGCCCAACTCTTCGACATCGGCAACCGCGTCTACGGGCCGACGCCGCCGCTGCTCCAGGAATGGCTGCTGCCCCATCTCGCCGACCTGTACGAACTGACGCACGAGACGGTTCATCTGGCCGTGCTGCACGGCACGGAGATCGTGTACGTCAACAAGATCCATGGCCACCGTGCGGCGCGCTCTCCCTCCCGGATCGGCGCCCGGCTGCCCGCCTACTGCACGGCTGTCGGCAAGGCCCTGCTGGCCTTCGACCACGACGCCGCCGAGGCGGCCATCGAGGCGGGACTGCCCGCCCTCACCGAGTACACCCTGACCGACGCCGACCGCTTGCGGGCCGAACTGCGACGCATCCGCCGGGACGGCATCGCCTACGATCGCCAGGAGGCCACCCTCGGCCTGATCTGCGTCGCCGTACCGGTCATGGGTCCTCTGGGCCGTCCCGTGGCCGCGCTCTCCGTCGCCGGCGCCGACCACCGTTTCGCCCCTTCGCGCTACGCCGACGCCCTGCGTCGCGTGGCCTACGAAGCGGCCCGCGCGGTCGTCGCGGCCAGGGCCCGCGGGGCGTTACCGTCCGGACGAGGCGGTCAGCCCGAGGCCTGACCGGTGGGAGTCGTGCCCGCCCGCTGCCCCGCGCACAGGATGGCGCTCATGTCCGCCTGGGCCCATGGGTGTGTTCGACGGTCACGCCGCCGGTGCCGGGCTGCGCACGCGGCACGCTCACCACGATGTGGAACAGGCCCTCCCCGTCCAGCGATTCGTACACATGCGGCCGGTCGCCCGGATACCGCACGAAGTCACCTGCCGTCAGCTCCACCGGGGTGTCGGCGGGCCCTACCCGAACCCGGCCCCGAATCACGTACAGGTGTTCCAGGGTGCCCACCGGGTGCGGCTCGGACGGCTTTTCCATGCCCTGTGAACAGTTGACGCGGACCAGATAGTTTTCTATGACACCGGACCCGTACACGTGATCCAACGATCGGGACTCGTAGCCGTCGTGCCGCTCCCAGACGACGTCGTCGTCCCGCTGCACAGTCATAACCTGTTCCCGTTCGGCCACCAGCCGTGTTACCGGCACGCCGAGCGCGCCCGCAATGGAGAACAGCGTGTCGACCGTGGGATTTCCCGTGCCCAACTCCAGTTTGGACAGCGTCTGCTTGGCCAGGCCGGCCTGGCGGGCCAGTTCGGCCAGCGACAGCCCCCGCTGCTCTCTGAGGAGGCGCACATTGCGTGCCACCACGACGTTTCCCGACGACATGCTCCCACTGTAAGCGAGAGGGGAAACAACGCGTACGGCGGAGTGGAATCCTGTTCCGATCGCCGGCCGGCAGAGCCCGGATCATGCCCAATTCCCAGCGGGCGGTGCCTTTCACCATGCGGCATGTATTCGGGGAATTGCTCTCCGTCACCGCAGGTTGACCTCGGCGGACAGCCCCTCCCACGTTCCCCTACCGGAATCTCAAGAGAATGTCGGAGAAGTCCGGTCGCTTCCATCTGGCAATGGCTTTCCCCTCCCTCGGCCCATTCCCGCGCCAGGAAGCGGACTGCGGCCGAGGGGCGGGGATCCCACCCCTCGACGCCTCGAAATCCGCGCGGCGCATTGTTCTGACGGGGCTACGCCCGACCATGGCCCGTGGCCGAAGGGAACCTCTTGGGGCCCCCTCGGCGGTCGGGCCATCCGGCGTCGGCACCGCGGCGGGCCGCCCGAAGCAACTCCCTTTGCCAGGAAGGGGTTTGAGCGTGCCGCACAACGGTACAGCCGCTGTGCCCACAGCGGTGACAGAGCGTCTGATGGCGGCGCACACGCCACAACGATTCCTTCCGTACGGCAGCAACGCCACACCCGAGTGCGCAGTGGACCCCACCACGCGGAGAGCCACCCATGTATCCCCATCACAGACCTCCTCTGCAGGACCCGCTCGCGGTCGTCGTCCTCTACCTGAGCCGACTCGACCACAGATGCCTGTACTCCGACGACGAGTTGTTCCGGGCGATGAACGACTGCTACACGTCGTTCGCAGGCCCGGACGAACTCGGCCTCCGGTATGCGCGATCGCTGAGCTCACGAGACACCGAGGCCCACGCCCTCCGCGAACGCCGGGCGTGGGCCTTACGTGTTGCCGCGGACCTGGCTCGGCGCCGTCCCGGGGCCCACCCGGTGCCCGTCGCCCCCGGGACGATGTCGGACGACGCCCACGAGGCGCGCGCCGCACGGCGGGCGGGCGCCGCCCGCCGCCGCGCCCTCCTCGCGGGCGTTCCGGTCGTCGCGCTGTATGTGATGATCATCGGCTCGGCCAACGGGGGCAGGGACTTCATGGCCCTGCGGGTGGCAGGCCCGCTGAACGTGGGTCTCGGCCTCGGCCTGCTCCAACTGGTCGTCGTCGCGGCCTGTGCCCTGTGGTACGGGAGGTATGCGGAGACCTCGCTCGACCCCCTCCCCGAGAGCTCGGGGACGTCCGTCGAGGAGCTGGGACACCGCCCATGACACCGGATCGCGTCACCGCATATCTGCCCGTCTTCGCCGGCTTCCTCGTCTGCGTGCTGTTCCTGGCGGTGTGGGCCGCTCCGCAGCGAGGGACCCTCTCGGAGTTCTACGTGAGCGACGGCCGACTGACGCCGGCCCACAACGGTCTGGCCCTCTTCGGAGACGTCATGTCCGCCGCCGCCCTGCTGGGCAGCCCCGGCCTGATCGCCCTCACCGGTTTTGACGGCACACTGTCCGTTCTGGGGCCGGCAGTCGCCTGGATCGTCGTCCTCCTGCTGGTCGTGGAGCGGTACCACGGCAAGGGAGAGTTCACCATCGGCGACCGTCTGGCTCGTCGTCTGCGGCCCCGGGCGGTGCATCTGGCGGCGGGTATCGCCACGCTCCTCGTCTGCCTGGTGTACCTGACCGCGCAGCTCGTCGGCGCGAGCGCGCTCACGCTGGGAATCCTGGGACCGGCCGGCCGGGACATGGAGCAGGGCATGACAGTCGTCCTCGGCGCTTTCATGATCCTCTACATCGTTCTGGGAGGAATGGGAGCGGCCACGCTCGTTCAGACGCTCAAGGCGGTGCTGCTGCTGGCCGGCGGCGGTGCCCTGGCACTTGCGGTCCTGTCCAGATTCGACTGGAATCCGGGCGCGCTCCTGACCGCCGCGGCCGACCACAGCGGTCACGGCGAACGCTTCCTGCAGCCTGGGCTGCGTTTCGGCGACGGTGCGACGACGATGCTGGACTCCGCCAGCGAACAACTGGCCCTGCTGGTCGGAGCCGCCGGGCTGCCCCATCTCCTGATGCGGATCAACACCGTGCCTTCCCGGCGCGACGCGCGGCGATCGGTTCAGTACGCGGCTCTGCTGACCTGTGTGTTCTATGTGGCCGCCGGTGTACTCGGCTTCGGGGCGGCGGCACTGGTCGGTACGGAGTCCATCGTCGCGGACAACCCTTCCGGGAACACGGCGGTGCTTCTCCTCGCGGCGGAACTCGGGGGCTCGCTCCTGCTCAGTCTCGTCGCCTGCCTGGCGTTCGCCACCGTGCTGGCCGTCGTGGCCGGGATCGCCCTCGCCGCGGCGATCTCGTTGGCCCACGACATCTACGGCGCGGTCATCACCCATGACACCGTGTCAGAGCGGCGCAAGCTGTTTGTGACGCGGGTGGCGGCCGTGGTGATCGGGACGAGCGCCACGGTGCTGGCCCTGGCCGCACGGAACCTCAATGTCTCCTTCCTCATCGGCCTGGCCTTCGCCGTGGCCGCCTCCGCGATCGTGCCCGCCCTGCTGTACAGCATGTTGTGGAAGGGCTTCACCACCCGGGGCGCGGTGTGGAGCATCTACGGGGGTCTGGCCACCTCCTTGTCACTGGTGTGCCTGTCGCCCGACATCTCCGGAAACGCGGGCGCCCTGCTGCCCGGCCTGGACTTCTCGTTGTTCCCGCTGCACAACCCGGCCATCGTCTCGGTGCCGGTCGGATTCCTTCTCGGCTGGCTCGGATCGGCGCCCTTCCGTGCGGCCGACCGGGAGACCCGCCTTGAGGAACGCGTCATGACGGGTGTTCCACCGCACGGATGACGCCACGGCAGATGATCAGCGGATACAGGCCTTCGTGCGCATCAGGAACGATTCGACGTAGTCGTCGTGCGGGATGCCGGGGGAGAGCCAGTGCGTCGCGTGGTCACCGAGAGGGAGGTTGGCGATGCCGGGTTCGTCGACGAGCCGGTCGACCAGCGTCTCGTCGTCGGTGACGGCCGTGAGCACCACGGTGTCCCTGAGCGGCTCGACCCCTGCCTCGGGGCTCCACGGCGCCACCCACACGTGGGGGAAGGGCAGCTCGACGCGGGTCTGCGGAGCATCGGGACCGGATACCTGGTGCACCGCGGGGCGGAGTACCGCGGTGCCGTCCCCGACGTCGTCGACGATCCCGTCGCCGCCCAGCCGCGGAGTGGTTCCGACGGCCGTGGGCCCGGTGCCCGACGGGGACGAGGCCGAGTCCCGACCGCCTGCCACCACGGCACCCCCGACGGCGGTGGTGGTCGCGATGAACGTGCGCCGGGTGGGGACGGACGCGGACGGGGAGGTGCAGGTGGGGGGTGTCGCGTCGGGCAGTTCCGCAGACACAGGTGCTCACTCGCCTTGCTCGTGCGGAATCGGCGAACGCCCGGCGGTCGGGGGCCGATGTCGAGGCTTTCGCACCCGAGCCCGTCACCCGAGTGGCGGTAGCGACAACCATCGCTAAATCACTGACATGAAGCGCCACGTGATGACCGTCGCCGTGACCGCCGACGCACCGATCTTCGAGCTGACCATCCCCTGGGAGGTCTTCGGCTGACCCCATCTCGGTGCGTCGGAACCCTGGTACGACCCGCGTCTCTGCGCACCCTCGGGACTGCGCACCGGCGGAGGGCTCATGCCCGACACCGGCCCGGATCGTGTCCCTGTGCACGGGGGCGTTCGTGCTCACGGCTGCCGGACTCCTCGACGGCCGTCCGGCAGCCACACACTGGCTTCACGCCGAGCGACTGGCCCGCGTCCACACTGCGGTGAAGGTCGACCCCAAGGTGCTCTACATCGACGACAGCGACGTCCTGACCAGCGCGGGAGCCACAGCGGCGATCGACCTGTGCCTGCACATCCTTCGCCTCGACCACGGGGCGGCCGTGGCGAACGATCAGCTCGTTGCGCTGGAGGATGCCCAACAGCCGGATAGGGGTCGACTTGGTGCGGCGGGTGGGAGGTATCGACGAGTGGGCTCCCGGCGAGTTCGGACGTGGGGGAGTGAACTGACATGACGGGCTCCCGAAGATGCGCGACTACCCATCAGGATGGACGTGGTCCCATGCAGAGGGCTGATCGCGGGTTGTAGAGGGCCGTGACAGCCTGTCGATCACAGGGATCCGACAGGGCATGGCGCGTGCACGTGAAGCCCCGGAAAAACATGCATGTTGCAGGTGTTCGGGTGGGTTTCTGGCCGACGGCCGGCCGGTGTTCCGCAGGGCGGCACAGCGATGCGCCGACCGGTCGCCGTCCTCCTACAGTCCACGGCACCAGTCCCCACTGTGGCCCGGGTCACTCTCCATGGCCGGGCCTGCCGGAGGTGAACCGCTCCATGTCCGAGACCAGCAGCGACGCCGTCGCGGTCGGTACCGTCACACCCCCCGCCCCACCGCCCGAGGCCAAGGAGAACGTGTCGCGCGTCGCCGTCGCCAGCCTCGTCGGCACCACGATCGAGTACTACGACTTCGCGGTGTACGGCACCGCTGCCGCGCTCGTCCTGGGCCCGGCCTTCTTCCCGTCCGGCAGCTCCACGGTCTCCACCCTCGCGGCCTTCCTCACCTTCGCCGCCGCGTTCCTCGCCCGCCCCGTCGGCGTCGTGCTCTTCGGCACGATCGGCGACCGGCTCGGCCGCAAGCGCGCCCTGGTGACCTCGCTGGTGCTGATGGGCATCGCCACAGTCGGCGTCGGCCTGCTGCCGACGTACGACACTGTGGGTGTCCTCGCCCCGGTGCTCCTGGTGGCCCTGCGGCTGCTCCAGGGCGTGAGCATGGGCGGCGAGTGGGGCGGCGCCGTCCTGCTCGCCGCCGAGCACGCTCCACCGGGGCGGCGGGCGGTGTACGCGTCCATTCCCCAGATCGGCGCGCTGCTGGGCTTCCTGCTGTCGAGCGCCGTGATCCTGCCGACGATCGCGGTCGCCGGCCGGGACGGCTTCGCCGACGGTGCGTGGCGGGTGCCGTTCCTGCTGAGCACCCTGCTCATCGTTGTCGGGTTCTGGGTGCGCACCCAGGTGAGCGAGTCCCCCGTGTTCCGCGCCGAGACCCCGGGCGACCGCCCCGCCGCCCCGCGGTTCCCGCTGGGCGCCTTGGTCAAGGAGTACCCCGGACAGCTGCTGCTCGGCATCGGGTCGGCGGTCGGCGGCTCCGCCGTCTACTACCTGACGATCGTCTACAGCCTGTCGTACGGGCCGAAGGCGCTCGGCATGGCACAGAACACGATGCTGGCCGCCGCGAGCGTGGCCGCCGGCATCACGGCCGCCGCGGTGATACCGGTCGCCCGGCTGGCCGACAAGGTGGGGCGGCGGCCGGTCATCATGACCGGGGCCATCGGGTCCACGGTGTGGGCGCTGCCCATGTTCGGCTCGATGGGCACCGGCAACGGGCTGGTCATCACCGGAGCGTTCACGGTGGGCCTGGTCCTGTTCATCCTGATGTTCGCGCCGATCGCCGCCTTCCTGCCCGAGCTGTTCCCGGCCCGGCTGCGCTACACGGGAGCCTCGGCCACCTTCATCCTCGCCAACACCCTCGGCGGCGGGTTCGCCCCGCTGGTCGCGACCTGGCTCAACTCCCAGTGGAAGTCGCCTCTCGTCCTCGGTGTCTACGCGGGCGGGCTGTGTCTGGTCAGTCTGTTGTGCGTGTTGGCCCTGCCGGAGACGCGCGACCGGGACTTCGCGGCCTGACGCCCCTTTCTCCAGGTCTCTTGGACGTCATTCTTCTTGGCGAGTCTGCGGTGGCGTATCAGGGTTGCGGCGGTGAAGGCGTCGGCATCCGGACAGCCAGGGCAGCGTCCGCTCCACGGCCCCAGCGATGTCTGCCCAGGCGTCGCGATGACTCGATGCCCCTTCGGGCGAGCGATGCCGGATGCCACGGGAAGCGAGCCGTCGTGGGCCGCGACGGGAACGGATGGGCGGAGTGTCGCGGACCGGTGGGATGAGGGCCTGGCTGTCGCTGAGATGGGTTTTCGATCCCTTCTTGCCACGGTCGGATTCGGTCCTGTCGGCTGCCCCCTTCGAGGGCCCGGCCGCTGACGGAGTCGATCGCGCACAAGATCACGCACCGAAAAGGGGCGTCCTTCGGTCAGGGGCCATTGTTCGGCCCAGCCCTTCGTATACAGCGATCGTATACAGCGGGATTGGCTCCCTCAACGCGGCGCGTACATGGCTCTGTTATTCCATTCTCGCTTTCATTACCTTCATGGCAGCGGGAAGTCGGCATCCGGAGTTTGTGTCCGGAGTTCTTCGCCCGGAATGAGGAGGGTCACCGTCATGCGTACCGAAATCGACAGCCAGTCCTTTCTCGTATGGAATTCCAGCGGCGGTCTCGCCGCCGAGGAGAATGACCGGGGAATGGTCGTCGCGGATTCCTGGCTGGTCCAGGACGGCCGGGTCCGGAGTTACGAAATGCATTGGGACCGGTTCTCGAACTCCGTCGGCCCGCAAGGTGTCGACCGGGCCGAGCTCGCGGAGTTCCGCGCCGCCGTCACCGCGAGGCTGCCGCGCCGCGGCGCCTGGTTCCCCCGGGTCGAACTGCTCGCCGGCCCGTCGCCCAGGCTCGCCCTGCGGCTGCGCCCGGCCCCCGCGCTGCGGGACACCGCCCGGGTCTGGGTGGCGGACGAGGCCGATCCGCGCACCCGTCCCACGGTCAAGGGCCCCGACTTCGGCGCCCAGGGCAGGCTGCGCAAGCGCGCCAGAGCCCACGAAGCCGACGAGGCGCTGTTGGTCGACGGCGACGGCCACGCGGTCGAGGGAGCCTTCAGCAGCCTGCTGTGGTGGGACGGCGGCGACCTGTGCACCGCCCGGGACGACGGCCGGATCCTGCCCGGCATCACCCGGCGGCTGCTGCTCGACCACGCCGCCAGGCTCGGGGTGACGGTGCGGCACACGAGGGTGAGCCCCGCCCGCCTCGCCCGCTGTGAGGTGTGGATCACCAGCGCCCTGCACGGCATCCGGGTCGTGACCGGCTGGGCGCCGGGTGACGCACCGGCGGCGCGCGCCGCCCTCGGGGCGGCCGGCCCCTGGCAGGCCCACCTGGACTCGCTCCTGACACCACTGCCCCCGGGCTGAGCACCACCGCCGAGCCGTGAGGGCCACCCCGGTCCCCGGTCGCCCGGCACGGAGTCCCCACACCCCGGTCCCGTACGGCATCCCGACACCGCATCCCAACACCCCACCCCTGCACTGACTTTCAGCACGGAGTCCCCGTACAGAGTCAAGGAGAGCCGAGATGAAGATCCGATCCCTGCAGCGCCATCTGGCGTCCGTCCGCCGTATGAAGCTGGGCCGTTCGCACCGCGGGCTGCGCGCGCGGCTTGAGCTGGTGTCCGAACGTTCCCTCGGCGTGGGGACCTTCCTGTGGCACACCCTCGACCGGGCCGCGGACCTCGACGCCCCGCTCCTGCACCATCTGCCGCGCGGCGGCGGCGAGAAGGACATCCGCAGCTACTCCCTGGCGGATCTGCGGGACGCGACCGAGCGGTACGCGCGCTGGTTCCACGCCGCCGGCGTGGCACGCGGCGACCGGGTCGGCATCTACAGCGGGGACGGCATCGCCAACTTCGTCCACTTCATGGCCCTGAACAGCATCGGTGCCATTCCCGCCCCGGTGAACCCGAGCATGGCGCCGCAGACCGCGGCACGCTATCTGAAGCGGCTGGAGCCCCGTGGCGTCGTCGCCGACGTCGACCGGCTGGAGACCCTGCTGGCGGCCACCGACAGCCCCGAGGGGTTCGGATTCACCGTCTCGCAGGAGGAGGTGGACTCGGCGGGCCGCGTCGGCCCGCTGCCCGTCGGCTACCCGTACATGCACGGCGACCACGACCCGGTGCTGATCGCCCACTCCTCGGGCACCACCGGCATGCCCAAGGCGCCGATCCTGGGGCACCGCCAGTTCTTCGCGGGCAAGCGCCCCCGCATCCTCACCATGCCGTCGGGCGTCGACGACAAGAACCTGCTGGTGTTCCCGCCGTCCCACGGCTCCGGCCTCAGCTACATGATGATGGCCACCCTGACCGGCGTACCGACCCTGGTGATGGAGGAGCAGCGCGGACCGGCCGTGGCCGAGGTCATGCGCTGGTGGAAGCCGACGGTGGTCATCGCCTTCCCCATCACCTTCGGCGAGCTGGCGGCACTGGGCGTGGAGCCTTCGGTGGCCTCCCGGGTGACCACCTGGCTCAGCACCGCCGACGCCTCGCACGAGGCGCACGTCCGTGAGCTGGTACGGCTGGGCAGGCACCGCGTTGGCGGCAAGTGGCGTCAGGGCTCGCGCTACATCGACGGACTCGCCTCGACCGAGGTGGGCATGGCCGTGTTCCAGAACATCCACGGCCCGGACACCGACGCCTACAAGCGGTGCGTCGGATACCCCGAGCCCATCGTCGAGGAGGCCACCGTCTACGACGAGCACGGCAAGCGGCTGGGCCCGAACGAGATCGGGTTCATCGCGGTCAAGACCCCGACCGAGACCCTGGGTTACTGGAACGACCCCGATCTGACGCACCGTTCGAAGCACGACGGCTTCTGGCTCACCGGCGACATCGGGTACTACGACGAGCAGGGGCGCTTCTACCAGTACGACCGTGCGACCGACGTGATCCACACCGCTCGCGGGCCCGTCTACAGCCTGCCCACGGAGGAGATCGTCCTGAAGGCGTGCCGCCAGGCCGTGGACTGCGTCGTGGCCGCCGCCATCAGCCCCGCCGACGAGGAACTGTCCGAACCCATCGCCGTGGTCCGACTGGCCGAGCGCTGCGACCTCACCTCGCGGGAGCTGCTGGCCCAGCTCAACGGGGCGCTGCGCACGGCGGGCGCGCACGAGCTCTCCGCGGTCGTGCTGGTCAAGGGCGAGAACGACATCCCGCTCGGTGTGACCGGGAAGGTGCTCAAGCGCGAGGTGCGCACCACCTACGAGAAGGTCCTCCTCTCCGACGACGACCACGGGCTCGACATCGCCCGCACCCGCTCGGCGCGCACCGCACCGAACGCCCCGGCCCCGGCCGCCCGGCGCCGGCAGACCAAGGCCGCCTAGACCCGTACCCGGCCCTCGGCCTCCGTACCGGCCCGCCTTCGCGGACGTCCCGGCACTTCCCATCCGGGACGTCCGCGGGACAGGGGGCCGGACGGCCGGACCGGGCGTGTACCAGCACAGGAGAAGGGACCCCTGACACATGATCGGCGTTCTGCCGGGCACCGTGGCCGTCTACGCGGACCTCGCCTGCCCTTGGGCGCATGTCGCCGTCCACCGGCTGTGGCGGATCCGCGCCGAACTGGGCCTGGTCGAGGCCGTACGGTTCGACCACCGGGCCGTCCTGCTGGAGGTCGTCAACCGGGGCACCCTGCCCAAGCCCGTCATCGACGCCGAGATCCCGGTCGCGGCGGAGATGGAACCCGACGCGGGCTGGCGGCCCTGGGCCGAGCCCGACTGGCGCTGGCCGGTGAGCCGGCTGCTCGCGGCGGAGGCGGTGCAGGCGGCCAAGGAGCAGGGCCCGACGGCGAGCGAGGCCCTCGACCGGGCACTGCGCAGGGCGTTCTTCGCCGACAGCGCCTGCATCACGATGCGTCATGTGGTGCTCGACGTCGCCGGGTCGGTGCCCGAGGTGGACGCCGGGGCCCTGGGCGAGGCCCTGGACACCGGGCGCGCGCGGGCCGCCACCCTCGCGCACGTCGCCGACTTCGCCCCCGGCGGGGCGGTGACGAGCCCGCACCTGTTCACCGCCGACGGCGGCTCCTGGCCCAACCCCGGGGTCGACTACCGGTGGGCGGGCGCGCCCGGCGACAGCGCCGTCGTCCTGAAGTCCGACGATCCCTCCGTCTACCGCCGGATCCTGATCGTGGCGGCGGACTCAGCGCGGGGATGAGCGCGATCACCGAGATGAGCAGGATCACAGAGATCAGCGGGATCACGGGGTCGAGCGGGATCACGGGGCCGAGCGGGATCACGGGG
This sequence comes from Streptomyces phaeolivaceus, assembly GCF_009184865.1. Classification (NCBI taxonomy): domain Bacteria; kingdom Bacillati; phylum Actinomycetota; class Actinomycetes; order Kitasatosporales; family Streptomycetaceae; genus Streptomyces; species Streptomyces phaeolivaceus. The sequence continues at coordinate 10,038,642 of NZ_CP045096.1, forward strand.
ACGAGCGGGATCACGACACCCGCCACGGCCGCGGCGCGCCGCGAGCGCCCGGCGGAAGTCGTGCACGGGCGCTGCCGGCCGGCGTCATGTACGGGCGCTGCCGACCGGCGGCGCTCCGGCCCGGTGCCGTGGCTCCGCCCGACTGCCCACGGGCGGGCCCTGGCCCGGTGCCACGATTCGGCTCCTGTGCGTCCGTCCACTCCGGCGTGTCCGTCCGCTTCGGGAGGTTGTCGATGAGCGCTGCGGCGAAGCGCGGCTCGCGCGCGCACGGGATCCGGTACTGGGATCCGGAGGACGACGCGTTCTGGCGCCGTTCGGGGCGGCGCGTGGCGATGCGGAATCTGGCGTTCTCGATCCTCGCCGAGCACGTCGGGTTCTCCGTCTGGAGCCTGTGGTCCGTGTTGGTGCTGTTCCTGGGACCGGAGTACGGGCTGTCCCCGGCCGACAAGTTCCTGCTCGTCTCCGTCCCGACCCTGGTCGGAGCCGTCCTGCGCATCCCCTACACGCTCGCCGTGGGCCGGTTCGGCGGACGCACCTGGACCGTCCTCAGCGCGGCTGTTCTGCTGGTGCCCACCTTGCTGGCCGCGATGTACCTGCGCCCCGGCACCTCGCTGGTGACGCTGCTGCTGGTGTCCGCCGTGGCCGGTCTCGGCGGCGGCAACTTCGCCTCGTCCATGGCGAACATCAACGCCTTCTTCCCCCAGCGCCACAAGGGCTGGGCGCTCGGCCTGAACGCGGGCGGCGGCAACCTGGGTGTCGCCGTGACCCAGTTGGCCGCCCTCGCCGTACTGGGCACCGTCGGAGCGTCCGAACCGCGCCTGCTCCTGGGGGTGTTCATCCCGGCGATCGTCGTCGCCGCCGTGTGCGCCGCGCTCTTCATGGATGACCTGCCCGGCAACAGCAACGACACCGACGCCCTCCGGGACGTCCTGCGGGACGCCCACTGCTGGGTGATGTCCCTGCTCTACCTCGGCACGTTCGGCTCGTTCATCGGCTACTGCTTCGCGTTCGGCCTGGTGCTCCAGACACAGTTCGACCGGACGCCGTTCCAGGCCGCGTCGCTCACGTTCCTCGGACCGCTGTTCGGCTCGCTGACCCGGCCGGGCGGCGGCTGGCTCGCCGACCGGATCGGCGGTGCGAAGGTCACCTTCGCCGTGTTCGTGGCGCTGATGCTCGGCACCGGCGTCGCGGTCGTGGCCTCGCGCACGGACTCGCTCACCTTGTTCGTCGCCGACTTCATAGTGCTCCTGGCCCTCGCGGGAGCGGGCAACGGTTCCACGTACAAGATGATCCCGGCCATCTTCCGGGCGAAGGCCCTGCGGGACGGCGGAGCCGACGCGGGCGAGGCAAGTGATGCGGGCGACGCGGGCACGAGGGCTCGGCTGGCGCACGCCCGGCGGCTGTCGGGCGCGCTCATCGGGGTCACCGGCGCGCTCGGCGCACTCGGCGGTGTCCTCATCAACCTCGCTTTCCGCGCTTCCTTCGCCGGCTGGGGCAGTGGGGTCCCGGCGTTCACAGGCTTCCTGGTCTTCTATGCGGCCTGCGCCACGGTCACCTGGGCGGTCTATCTCCGCCCCCGCCCCCGGACCGCCCACGACTCCCGCTCCGACGTAGCTGTTCCGGTCTGAACCCCGATCCGATGTCCCCGTCCGCACGCCGGTCCGCACCCGGATCCAAGGAGTGAACATGGCAGTCGCCTCCGACCCCGTCCTGACCTTTCCCCCGGACCAGATCCCCGACCCGGACGAGTTCGTCCAGGCCGCCATGCGGTGGCATTTCAGCCCCGAGACGGGCTCGCCGTACTGGCTCCGCAGGGCGCGGACCCTGGACTTCGACCCGCTGCGGGACATACGGACCTTCGACGACCTCCGGCTGTTCCCCAACATCGTCAACGAGCTGCGGGACGTGCCCGCCCGGGACCTTGTCCCGCAGGGCTACGGCCCGTCGGCCGAGGTGATCGGGGTCTACGAGAGCGGCGGCACGACCGGCGCCCCCAAGCGGGTCGCCTATCTCGCCGACTGGATGGACCGGTACGTGACCTGGTCGACCCGGCGGATGGACGAGCGCGGCCACCCCCACGGCGCCCACTGGCTGGCCATGATCCCCAGTGGCCCCCATCTATGGGGAGAGGTCGTGGCCCGGCAGGCCCGGCGCCGGGGCGGTTTCACCTCCACCATCGACCTCGACCCGCGCTGGGTGAAGAAGTGCATCGCCGAGGGCCGCGCCGACGAGGCCGGCCGCTACGTCGAACACCTCCTGGAGCAGGGCCGGTTCCTGCTGGAGACCCAGGACATCGGCGTCCTGGTCGTCACACCCCCGCTGCTGGAACGGCTCGCGGAGCACGAACACCTCGTCAAACTCGTCAACGAGAAGGTCCGGGTCATCATCTGGAGCGGCGCCCACATGGACGCCGACAGCCGCCACCTGTTCCGTACCGAGGTCTTCCCCGAGGTCCAGTGGTTCGGGAACTACGGCAGCACCATGATCCTCTGCGGGGCCGTCGAGCGCGCCGGAAGCGAGGAGGAGTGCGTCTTCGATCCCTTCTCGCCCCATGTCACCTTCTCCGTCGTCGACCCCGGGACGGGCCGGCCGGTGCCCTACGGCGCCCGCGGCCAGGTCGTCATGAACCACATCAGCCGCGGCGCCCTGTTCCCCAACAACCTGGAACGGGACGTCGCCACCCGGATCCGCCCCGAGGCCGGACAACTCGGCGACTCGGTGGCCGACGTCAGCCCCGTCCGGACCTTCGACGACGAGGTCGTCATCGAAGGGGTCTACTGATGGGCGGCCCGACAGGTACGGCGACGGACGTGCCGACGGACGCCGCGCCGGGCGACCCGGTCCAGCTCGACGCGCTCGGCCCCCGTGGGCCCTTCCGGACACGCGATCGGCTGACCGTCGCCGATGTCACCGGGCGGCCGGTCGCCGAACTCAGCCAGGTACCACGGCTGTTCGTCCGGCGCGGCCTGTCCGCGCTGCGCGCTGCCCGCCCGGCCGACCCCGGTGCACTCGCCGAGGTCATCGCCCGTGCGGGGCACGCGTTCGCGCACGGTACGGTCGGCGGTCTGTCGGCCCCGGGACACCAGCGCCTGGTGAGCCGGGTCGCCGGTGTGCCGATCGCGGTGGTGAGGTCCGCCACCGCCAGGATCGAGCGCGCGGCGGCCGAGGTGGAACGAACCGTGCGCGGCGCCCGCCCCACGGCGACGGCCGGACACTGGCGGGACCCGCTGACCCGGGGCGGCGGCGCGGTCTGGGCCCGCCGGGGCGACGTCTTCGCCGTGCACGCCGCCGGCAATCACCCCGGCGTGCACAGCCTCTGGCTCGAAGCGCTGATGCTCGGTTACCGGGTCGCGGTACGGCCTTCCGGCCGGGAGCCCTTCACCCCGCACCGGCTGGTGACGGCGTTGCGTGAGGCGGGCATCGGCGACGACCGCCTCCTGCTGCTGCCCACCGACCACCATGTGGCCGACGACATCGTCCGGGGTGCCGATCTGTCCCTGGTGTACGGCGGCGACGCGGTTGTGGAGAAGTACCGGGCGCATCCGAACGTACTGACCCAAGGCCCGGGGCGATCCAAGATCCTGCTGGCGGACATGGGCATCGGTGAGGGCCTGGTCGGGGCCGGTGGAATGGCGTCCGCGCTCGACACCGTGGTCTCCTCGATCCAGGACGAGGCCGGGGTCGCCTGCGTCAACGCCACCGCCGTCCTCGTGGCCGGCGACCCGGCACCGGTCGCCGAGGCCATCGCCGAGCGGCTGGCCCACCTGCCCAGCCTGCCGCCGGAGGACGACAAGGCGGTCCTCCCCGTCTGCCTCACCGCCGACGCGCGCAGCCTGGAGAAGTACCTGCTCGGCCAGGCGGACGGCGCGCGCCTGCACCTCGGCGGCGAGGGGATCGTCGACGAACTGGGCGACGGCAGCGCCGTACTGCGCCCCGCGGTGATCCAGCTGGACCGGCCGGACGCGTCGCGGCTCGGCGTCGAACTCCCCTTCCCCTGTGTCTGGGTCGCCCCCTGGACACCCGAGGACGGCATCGGGCCGCTGCGGAACACCCTGGTGCTCACCGTCATCGGCCGCGACGAACAGCGCGTCGGACAGCTCGTCGAGCGCCTGGTCGACGAACCGTCCATCAGCAACGTCCATGTCGGCGACCACCCCACCCACTGGATGGCGCCGGGCGTCCCGCACGACGGTCATCTCGCGGAGTTCCTCATGCGCTCCAAGGCGGTCGTCCGATGAACGCGCCCGAGAACACAAGCGCGCCCGCGGACACCGCACGGCTGCTGCACATCGCCGCCTCTCCCATGGGCGAGCGCTCGCAGTCCAGGGCCATCGCCGAGACGCTGGTCGCCGCCTACCGCCGGAGCCGTCCCCACGCGACGACCGACGAACTCGACCTCTGGCGGGAGCGGCTCCCCGAGTTCGGGGCGGCGGCGGTCGGGGCCAAACGGACCGAGGCGGCCGGGGGACAGGCCGATGGCGAGGGTGCCGTGGCCTGGAAGGAGGTCCGGCGCGTCTTCGAGCATTTCGACAGCTACGACCGCTACGTGTTCAGCGTCCCCATGTGGAATTTCGGAATTCCCTATGTCCTCAAGCATTTCATCGATGTGGTGAGCCAGGCCCACATGCTTTTCTCCTTCGACCGGGACTCCGGCTACTCGGGTCTTCTCAAGGGAAAGAAAGCAGTGGTCGTCTACACCAGCTCGATCTACGGGCCGGGTATGCCGGCCGCATTCGGCGACGACCACCAGAAACCGGCTTTCGACAGCTGGTTGCGGTGGGCGGGGGTCACCGACATCTCCACGATCCAGTTGAGAGCGCATCAGATCGCCGAGGACGCCGATCTCCTGCGCCGCGACGCACATGCCCGCGCACAGGAAATCGGCCGGACACTCTGAGCCGCGGGGACCGTCCCTCCCCCTCTTCCCCTTTCGAACAGCGCACGACGCCATGCCGTTCTCGATCCGCAACAGGAGCACCCGCATGCCCGTTCCGCCCCTGCTCGAACCGGTCGGCCCGGCCGACCACGTCCCCGACACCCAGGAAGGCGAGGAGCCCCAGGCCGGTCCGAGCGCACCGTCCTGGCATCCGCCCGCCTGGCGGGGACTGCCGATACGCCAGCAGCCGCAATGGCCCGACCCCGACGAGGTGGCCGCCGTCACCGACCGGCTCGCGCTGCTGCCCGCCCTCACCACGCCCAGCGACGTCCGCAGCGTCCTCGCGGCCCTGGCCCGGGTGCAGAACCGGGAGGCGTTCGTGCTCCAGGGCGGCGACTGCGCCGAGCCGCTCGGTCCGGCGGCCGTCACCGGGGCCCGGGACAAGCACCGGGTGCTGGGCGCCGTGGCGGAACGCGTCAGCACCCGTCTGGACCTGCCCGTGGTCACCGTCGGCCGGCTGGCGGGGCAGTTCGCCAAGCCCCGCTCGGCCGCCGTCGAGGAGGTGGCCGGCCGATCGCTGCCGGTGTTCCGGGGGCTCACGGTCAACGGGCCGGAGCCGGACGAGGAGGCCCGCACGCCCGACCCGTACCGGATGCTGTCCGGTTACCACACGGCGAGGAACGTCCTGCGTGAACTCGCCGCCCTCGCCCACGAGACGGCCGGCTCGTTCGCCCCGCGGGCCTGGGACCCTGCCGCCGCCCGCGAGGCGCTGTGGAACCGGAGTGAGGAGGCCGCCCCCGACGGCTCACTGCGCTCGCTCGTCCACGGGTACGGGCAGACCCGCTGGACCGAGGACCGGGGCTGGCGCCACACCGGGCTGTGGACCAGCCACGAGGCACTGCTCCTGGACTACGAGAGCCCGCTGACCCGCCAGGATCCCGTCACCGGTGAATGGTTTCTGCTCTCCACGCACCTGCCGTGGATCGGCGACCGCACCCGGCAACTCGGCGACGCCCATGTGGAGTTCCTGGCGGGCATCGCCAACCCGGTCGCCGTCAAGATCGGCCCGAGTGCGGAGCCCGCCGATATCGTGCGCCTGTGCGAGCGGCTCGACCCGTACCGCAGGCCGGGCCGCCTCACCCTGATCTGCCGGCTCGGCGCCCGGGAACTGCGCGGCAGGCTCCCGGCACTCGTCACCGCCGTACGCGGCGCGGGCCACCCCGTGGTCTGGATGTCGGACCCCATGCACGGCAACACCACGGCGACCGGCACCGGCGTCAAGACCCGTCACCTCAAGGACATGCTGGACGAGGTCACCGACTTCTTCGAGGTGCTGCGCGGCATGGGCGAGTGGCCCGGCGGCGTGCATCTGGAGGCCGCCGCGGCCGAGGTCACCGAGTGCGTGGGTGGCACCCGCGTGACCTGCGAAGCCGAACTGGGCGCCGCCTACGAGTCGTTGTGCGATCCCCGGCTCAACAACGAGCAGCTCACGACCCTGGCGGACATGGTCGCCAAGCTCGCCGTGTGAACCGTTCCCAGAACACCACCCCCAGCCACCGTGCCCTCGGGGAGGGCCGTGCCGTGCCGTTTCCAGGGAGGTCGCCATGCGAACCCTGCTCGTCGACAACTACGACTCGTACACCTACAACCTCTTCCAGCTGGTCGCGCAGGTGAACGGCGCCGAACCCGTGGTCGTGCACAACGACTCACCGGAGTGCGCGACGCTCGACCTGAACGACTTCGACAACGTGGTGATCTCTCCCGGGCCGGGCGATCCCACCCGGCCGAAGGACTTCGGCGCCTGCGCGCCGATCATCGAATCCGCCCGGCTGCCCGTGCTCGGCGTGTGCCTGGGTCACCAGGGCATCGCCGCCGGGTCGGGCGCGCGGATCGTCCGGGCGCCCGCGGCCCGGCACGGCCACCTCACCGCCGTACGCCACGACGGGCGTGAACTCTTCCACGGCATCCCACAGGACTTCACCGCCGTGCGCTACCACTCGCTGTGCGTGCGGGAGCCGTTGCCGCCGGAGCTGGAGGCGACCGCGTGGGCCGAGGACGGCGTGCTGATGGGCCTGCGGCACCGGACGCGCCCGCTGTGGGGTGTGCAGTTCCACCCCGAGTCCGTCGCCACGGAGTTCGGCTTCGAACTGCTCGGCAACTTCCGTGATCTGACCGAGCGGTTCCACCACGAGCGCGGCTCCACGCAGCGTTCCACGCGCGGTGCCACGCTCCGGCGGACGCCGGTCCGCTCCGGCTCCCACCTGGCACCCGTGGAGACCGCCACCCGGCCCGCGCCCCGGCCCGTCGAGCCCCGCCCCTACCGCCTGCACTCCAGGATCATGGAGTCGGCGGTGGAGACCGAGGCCGCCTTCACCCGGCTCTTCGCCGACTCCACGCACGCCTTCTGGCTCGACAGCTCCCTGATCGACCCGCGGCTGTCCCGCTTCTCGTTCCTCGGCGACGCCTCCGGCCCGCTCTCCGAGATCGTCCGCTACCGCGTCGGCGACGGGGCCGTCGAGGTCACGGCGGCCGGCGGGCAGCCCCAACGCGTCGAGGGCACCGTCTTCGACTACCTCCAGACGGCGCTGCGCGCCCGTCGCGTCGAGAACCCCGCCCTGCCCGTCGACTTCTCCTGCGGCTATGTCGGCTACTTCGGCTACGAGCTGAAGGCCGACTGCGGCGCCACCGCCAAGCACACCTCGCCCACCCCGGACGCGTACTGGATCTTCGCCGACCGGCTGATCGCGGTCGACCACCAGCAGGGCGCCACCTATCTGCTGGCCCTCAGCGACGGCAGCCCGCGCTCCGACCGCGACGCCACGGTCTGGCTGGAGAGGACCGCCGCCGTGCTCGCCGCCCTGCCTCGCCCCCGCCCGACCCCCGTGCCCGACCAACAGGCCGTCGACAACGCCCTGTTGGAACCGGCGCTGGTGCGCGACCGCGCCCAGTACCTCGCCGACATAGCCACCTGCAAACAGGAGTTGCTCGCCGGGGAGAGCTACGAGATCTGTCTGACCAACGCAGTCCAGGCCCCCCGTCCCGCCGACGGGCTGCGCTACTACCGCTCCCTCAGGCGCTCCAACCCGGCCCCGTACGCCGCGTATCTGCGTCTCGGCGACATGGAGATCGCCTGCTCCTCCCCGGAACGGTTCCTGCGCATCACCCGTGACGGCATGGTCGAGACCAAACCCATCAAGGGCACCGCCCGGCGCGGCGCGGACGAGGCGGAGGACGCGAGGCTCCGCCGGGAGCTGACGACGAGTGCCAAGGTCCGGGCCGAGAACCTGATGATCGTCGACCTGCTCCGCAACGACCTCGGCCGGGTGTGCGAGGTCGGCAGCGTCACCGTTCCCCGGCTGATGCGCACCGAGACCTACGCCACCGTGCACCAGCTGGTGTCCACCATCCGCGGCCGGCTCCGCGCCGACGCGGACGCCCTGGACTGCGTCCGCGCCTGCTTCCCTGGCGGTTCGATGACGGGCGCGCCCAAACTGCGGACCCTGGACATCATCGACTCCCTGGAGACCCAGGCACGCGGCGTCTACTCCGGCGCCATCGGCTTCCTGTCCTGCAACGGCACGGCCGATCTGAACATCGTCATCCGGACCGCCGTACTGACCGAGGAGGGCCTGCACGCCGGCGCCGGAGGCGCCATCGTGCTCGACTCCGATCTGGTCGAGGAGTACGAGGAGATGCTGCTGAAAGCGGCCACATCGCTGCGGGTGCTGCTCGCGGGCACGTCCGGTCAGGACGCCGCGCCCACGGCCGACCGTGTGGCACCGGCACGGGCCGCGGAGGGCGGGCTCCGATGACCGAGCGGGCCGACGGCGTCCGTACGCACTGCCCGTACTGCGCCCTGCAGTGCGGGACGGTGCTACGGCCCGACAGGGGCGGACCGGCACCGCTCGCGGTGTCCGGGTGGCCGGAGTTCCCGGTCAACCGGGGTGCGCTGTGCGGCAAGGGACAGCACGCCGTCGACCTGCTGGACCCGGCCGGCCGGCTCGCCACACCCCTGGTCCGCGACGGCCGGGGCACACCGCTGCGGCCCGCCGGCTGGGACGAGGCGCTCCGGCGCGTGGTCGAGGGCGTCCGCGCGACGCAGACCGCGCACGGCCGGGACGCCGTCGGGGTGTTCGGCGGCGGCGGACTGACCAACGAGAAGGCGTATCTGCTGGGCAAGTTCGCCCGGGTCGCGCTCCGCACGTCGGCGATCGACTACAACGGCCGGTTCTGCATGTCGTCCGCGGCCGCCGCCGTCAACCGAGCCTTCGGCCTGGACCGGGGCTTACCGTTCCCGCTCGCCGACATCGCCGGCACCGACTGTGTCCTGCTGGTCGGCGCCAACCCGGCCGACACCATGCCGCCCGCCCTGCGCGATTTCACCCGGCTCGCTGAGCGGGGCGGGCGGCTGATCGTGGTGGACCCGCGCCGCACCCGCACCGCCGCACGGGCCGACCTGCACCTGCGCCCCCTGCCCGGCACCGACCTCGCCCTGGCTCTCGGCATGCTGCACATCGCCCTGGCCGAGGGCCATGTCGACGAGGACTTCGTCGCCGCCCGCACCACGGGCTTCGAGGCCGTGCGCGCCACCGCCATGGAGTACTGGCCGGCCCGCGTCGAAGGCCTCACCGGCGTCCCCGCCCACCAGATACGCGACGCCGTACGGATGTTCGCGCAGGCGCCCACCGGGATGGTGCTCACGGCCCGGGGCAGCGAGCAGCACAGCAAGGGCACCGACACCGTGCACGGCTGGATCAACCTCTGTCTGGCCCTGGGCAAGGCGGGCAGACCGTACAGCGGATACGGCTGCCTCACCGGCCAGGGCAACGGACAGGGCGGGCGCGAGCACGGACAGAAGGCCGACCAACTGCCCGGCTACCGCAGCCTGACCGACCCGGAGGCCCGCGCGCACATCGCCCGCGTCTGGGGCATCGACCCCGGGGAACTGCCCGGACCCGGCACCTCGGCCTACGAGATGCTCGACACCGCCGGCACCCCCGGCGGGGTCCGGGCCCTGCTGGTCATGGGCTCCAACCCGGTCGTGTCGGCCCCGCACGCCGGTCATGTCGAGCGCCGGCTGCGCGCGCTGGACCTGCTGGTGGTCGCGGACGTCGTACGGTCCGAGACGGCCGAACTCGCCGATGTCGTCCTGCCGTCGGCCCAGTGGGCGGAGGAGACCGGCACCCTGACCAATCTGGAGGGCAGGGTGATCCTGCGCCACAAGGCCGTCGAGCCGCCCGCCCAGGTGCGCACCGATCTGGAGATCCTCTCCGCCCTCGCCGCCCGGCTGGGCCGCACCGAGGGCTTCCCCGCCGACCCGCGCCTCGTCTTCGAGGAACTGCGGGCCGCGTCGACCGGCGGCCGGGCCGACTACGCGGGCATCAGCTACGAACGGATCAGCGCGGAGAAAGGGGTGTTCTGGCCGTGCCCCGCCGACGAACACCCCGGAACACCCCGGCTGTTCCTGGACTCCTTCGCGACACCCGACGGCCGGGCCCGCATGGTGCCGGTCCACCACCGGCCCACGGCCGAGCCCACCGACGAGCGGTATCCGCTGAACCTGGTCACCGGGCGGGTGCTGGCCCACTACCAGAGCGGGGCGCAGACCCGCCGGGTCGCCGCGGCACGCGCCGCCGCGCCGGAGCCGTACGTCGAGATCCACCCCGCGACCGCCGACCGGCTCGGCGTGGCGGAGGGCGAGCCGGTGACGGTGACCAGCAGACGGGGCACGGTCGTCGCCCCGGCGAGGCTGACGACGGACATCCGCCCCGACGTGGTGTTCATGCCCTTCCACTGGTCCGGTCCGGGCCGGGTCAACACGGTCACCAACCCCGCGCTCGACCCGGTCTCGCGCATGCCCGAGTTCAAGGTGTGCGCCGTACACGTGGCACCGGTGGCCGCGCCCCGTTCCCGCCCGCCGGGACGGCCGTGTGCGGCGACCGCCGTACAAGCCCTTTGATCGGTCGATCGGTTCATGGAGGTACCCGTGGGAAGGCCTGTGGCACGGGAAGACGGCGCCGCGCGTCGCGTTCTCGTCGTCGGCTGTGGCATGGCGGGAGCGCGATTCGTCACTCGGCTGGCGGCCCTGAGCCCCGACGTCCGGATCACCGTCCTCGACGGTGAGGACCGCCCCGCCTACAACCGCACGCTCCTGACCGGCGTCCTCGCCGGACACCACCGCCCCGACGACATCGCCCTGCCCCTGCCGCCCGGCATCGACCTGCGGACCGGCGTCCGTGTCGTCGCCGTGCGCCGCGCCACCCGCACGGTCGTCGACTCCACCGGCTTCGAACACCCTTACGGCGCGCTGGTCCTGGCTACCGGCAGCCGACCCCACCACCCCTGGCCCCGGACACGGCCGACCCCGGGCGAACACCACCTCCACACCCTCGACGACTGCCGGCACCTCACCACCGACCGCGCCGACGCCCGCACCCGCGCGGTCGTCGTCGGCGGCGGTCTGCTGGGCGTGGAGACCGCCCTCACCCTCGCCGCCCGTACCCACCCGGTGACCCTCGTCCACCGCGGCCCCCACCTGCTCCATCGTCGCCTCGACGGCAGGGCCGGCGCGCTGCTGCGCGGTGTCCTGGAGGACGCGGGCGTCACCGTACGCACGGGAACACCCGCGACGGCCCCGGCCCGAGGCCCCGGGCCCAGCAGGGTGCCGCTCGGGGACGGGGACTCGGTCGCCGCCGACCTCGTCGTGGTCGCCTGCGGCACCCGGCCGCGCGTCGAACTGGCGCGCGCGGCCGGACTCCCGGTCGCGGCGGGGGTGGTGGTCGACGACACGCTGGCCAGCGTCGGCGATCCCAGCGTGTACGCGGTCGGCGACTGTGCGGAGCACCGAGGCGTCGTGCACGACACGGCCGTACCGGCCTGGCAGCAGGCCGAGGTGCTCGCCGCGCGGCTGTCCGGGCACGACCCGCACGCCCGGTTCACGGGCGCCCGCACCCTCACCCGGCTCATCGCGGGAGACGTCGACCTCGCGGTTTTCGGCGAGGCCACGACCGGCATCGGCACCGTCCACCGGGGCGGGGCCAGGACCGATGTGCTCTCCGTCCTCGACGACCGACGGCGCGTCTACAAGAAGATCGTCACCCGGGACGACCACGTCGTCGGCGGCATCCTGCTCGGCGATCTGTCCACCGTCGACACGGTCCGCCGGGCCTACGAGTCGACCCGGCGCCTGCCCCCGGACCGCCTCCACCTGGTCTCGGCCCTCGGAGGGGACGGATGAGTGACCGCTTGGTCCTGGTCGGCCACGGCATGGTCGGCCACACCCTGCTCACGGCCCTCGACGCCCGCGGCGCGCTGCGGGACCGCCGGGTCACGGTGGTCGCCGAAGAGGACGTACCCCCCTACGACCGCATCCAACTGTCCCGGTACTTCCGCGAGTCGGACCCGGACGACCGCCTCTTCCGGCGCACCGGCCCCGCAGGACTGCTGCTGGGCGACCCCGGCTTCGGCGACCGCACGGGCGTCCGCACCCAGCTCGGGGACCCGGCCGTCGCGATCGACCGCCGCCGACGCCGGGTGACCACGGCCGCCGGCCGCGTCCTCGACTACGACACCCTGGTCCTCGCCACCGGCGCCCGCCCCCTCGTCCCGCCCGTCCCCGGGGCTGACGCCACCGGCTGCTTCACCTACCGGACGGCCGCGGACGTACGGGCCCTCCGCGCGCACTGCGACGCGGCGCGTGCGGGCGTCGGTGTGGGAGCGGGCATGGGAGTGGGCGCGGTGATCGGCGGCGGGCTGCTGGGCCTGGAGGCCGCAGGCGCGCTACGGGCGCTCGGGATGACGGTCCATGTCGTCGAGTTCTCCCCCTGGCTGATGCCCCGTCAACTAGACGAGTACGGCGGCTGGATGCTCCGTCGCCACATCGAGGACCTCGGCATCACCGTCCACCCGGGCACCCGGCTCACCGCCGTCGAGACCGACGCGCACGACCGGACCACCGGCGTACGGCTCCAACCGCCCGACGGCGCCCCGCCCGTCGCCATCGCGGCCGACGTGGTGGTGTTCGCGGCGGGAGTACGCCCCCGCGACGAACTCGCCCGGTCCTGCGGACTCGCAGTGGGGGAGCGGGGCGGCGTCGTCGTCGACGAGACGTGCCGCACACGGGACGAGCACATCTACGCCGTCGGGGACTGCGCGCTCACTCCTGACGGACGCGCCCACGGACTGCTGGCCCCCGGCAACGCCATGGCCCAGGTGGTCGCCGACCGACTCGCCGGCGGCACCCGGACCTTCACCGGATGGGACACGGCGACCCGGCTGAAGCTGCTCGGTGTGGTGGTCGCCTCGCTCGGCGACCAGCCGCAGGAGACGGCGCCCGGCGCGTACGAGGCCACCCACCTCGACACCCGGGCCGGGGTGTACCGCAGCCTCCGTGTGTCGGGCGAGGGTCGGCTGCTCGGCGGTACGTTCGTGGGGGACTCCTCCGGATACACGGCGCTGCGCCCCCTCGTGGGCAGCGGCCGGCCACTGCCCGCCCCCGTCGAGGAACTCGTCGTCCCTGGGCCGCTGCAGGGCCGGTCGGCGGCCGTCGGACCGCTCCCCGACGAGACGGTGATCTGCCACTGCCACAACGTCCCGGCGGGCACGGTCCGCTCCGCCGCCCGGAACGGCTGCGCCGACCTGGCGGCGGTACGCCACCGCACCCGCGCCGGCAGCGGCTGCGGAAGCTGCGCGGAGACCGTCGCCGCACTGCTCGGCGAAGCGCTCCCCGCAGCCGCGTCCGATCCCGGCCCGGATCTGGGCCCGGATCCGGGCGCGGTCGCGCCGACGGTGACGGGGAGCCCGGTGTGACGGACCGTACGGACGCCGTGGCCGACCGGCCCCGTCCGCCCCCTACCCGTCGAGGCCGCACCCCCGCCCCTCCGCGGGGATGGACCGCTCGAACGCGGCGGCGATCCGGCGCACACCGAGGACCGCCTGTTCGGGAGGGGTGGCACCGAAGCCCAGGACAAGCGCCGGAACGGGGGTCCTCCCGGTGGAGTGGTAGGAGGAGAGCGGGTACACGGTGGCCCCGGATCGGCAGCTGAGCCGGGCCAGCAGGCGCTCGTCCGTACCCGGCGGGAACCCGGCGACCAGATGCGTGCCCGCGGCCGACATCACCCGCACCATGTTGCCGAACTGGTCCCGCAGGGCCTGCACACAGGCCTCCCGCCGCTCCCCGTAGGCCTGGCGCATTCGGCGGATGTGCCGGGCGAAGTGATGCTCCGCCATGAAGTCGTGCACGGCCGCCTGTTCGAGCACCGGCGGCGCCCCGTACGCCGAGTGCTGGGCGGCGGCGACGATGTCGACGAGATCCGGCGGGACCACGGCGTAGGCGAGCCGCAGCGCGGGGAACAGCGCCTTGTTGAGGGTGCCCAGATAGATGACCCGGTTCGCGGTGTCCATCCGCTGGAGCGGCGGGAGCGGACTGCCCGAGGTGAACTCCCCGTCGTAGTCGTCCTCGATCACCCAGCCGTCCGACCGCACCGCCCAGTCGAGCAGCTCACCGCGCCGGAACTCCGTCATACGGCAGCCCGTCGGGAACTGGTGGTTGGGGGTCACCAGAGCCATCCGCGCCCACGGGTAGCGGCTCTCGCCCGAAGAGACGCACAGCCCCTCGTGGTCCACGTCCACCGGGCAGGGGACGACACCGGCGGCCACCAGCGCGGCACGGGCGCCGGGGAACCCCGGGTTCTCGACCAGCACCTGCTCGCCGGGCTCCAGCAGGACCCGGGCCATCAGATGGGTGATGGTCCGCGTGCTGCTCGTGATCACCACCTGCTCCGCCGTGCACGACACCCCCCGCGTCAGGCCCAGATAGGTGGCCACCTCCTTGCGCAAGGGCCAGTAGCCGACCGGGTCCTGGGCGTGCAGCAGCGAATTCGGCAGCCGGGCGGCACGGCGTGAGACGACACGGGACCAGAGCTTGCCGGGGAAAAGATCCAGCGCCGGTACGCCGAGGACGAAGGGTTGGGCGGCGGCCGGTGAGGCCGGCTGCCGACCGTCGAACGTACGCGTGGCCTGGAGCATCAGCCGTGCGGTGCCGGAGAGCTGGGACGTCCGGCCCGACGCCTCGGGCGGCGTCGGCAGCCGCGTGACGGCCGAAGATCCCCCGTCCCCCTGTCCCTCCTCGCCCCGGTGGACGGCCACATGGGTTCCCGACCCCACCTGCCCGGTGGCGAACCGTTCCGTCACGAGCCGTTCGTAGGCGACCAGCACGGTGTTCCTGGAAACCTGGAGTTCCTGCGCGAGCGTCCGGGTGGCTGGCAGCCGTACACCGGGGCGGAGTTGTCCGCTGCAGATCGAGTCCTTGAGCCGTTCGTAGAGCTGTTGGTAGAGCGGCTCGGGCAGGTTGCGGTCAAGAGTGAATCCGCCTAGCGGCAGCGCTGTGGACTCTCGCGGCACGGCCTGTGCCACCTCCTGGATCATGTGGGGGGGGGAAGGGCTGTGGCGCTGTACCTGGACGGGACCACCCGTCCGGAAGCGGCGGGTGTCACGCCAGCAGACGCGAACACCGACGGACCATGCCAGTTACCGTTCCGGAGTGCGGGACACGCGGGTCCACGACATCGCGGCGCCCGGCTCGGTCCCGGCAGTGTCGGGACGATCGGGCGGTGGTGCCTGCGGGGGTCTTGGCGAGCGTGCGCGGATCAGATGGTGAGAGGTACCCGGCCATGTGCCCCCCATGTTGTGCCGGTGCGACCCATCCCACGGCCCACTACATGGCGTCGGCCGACTCCTGGTCGACCACATGCTCGGTGAAGCTGCCAGGCAGGCCTGACCGGCGTGCGCGTGGTATCTCACCCTCCGGCGGAGCGGTTCTACCGGAACCTCGGTGCCAGGAGGGCAGGGACGATGAGTTCGTCGCTACCGAAAGTGCCCTGGTCGGTGGGGTGGGTGAACGCAAGCCGTACCAGAGCGACTTGTCCGACGGGCAGTGGGCGTTGGTCGAGCCGGTGCTCACGGCCTGGAAGTACCGGCACCCTTCCGTGAGCGGCCGTCAGGGCCGCTGTCCGATGCGGGAGATCGTGGACGCGATCCTCTACCAGTCCCGGACCGACTGTCAGCGGGCCCTGCCGCCGAACGACCTGCCGCCCAGGAGTGCGACGTAACTACTTCGCCGCCTGGCGGGACGACGGCACCGACCAGCAGATCCATGAACTCCCGCGCTGTCAGGCGCGGGAGAGGAACCCGGCGATCAGAGGACCCGACCCTGGTGATCCTGGACCCCCAGAGTGTCCGGGCGGCCATCGGGGTCTCTTCGGTCACGACGGGCAAAGACGCCGCGAAACGGGTGCCGGGCCGCAAGCGGGGCCTGGCTGTGGACGTCCTCGGCCTGGTTGTCGCCGCGATCGAGGATCTCTGGCTCCGCGGTGAACCCACCGACGACGGCTTCGAGGACCACTTCGTCGACAACGTCATCGTCGCGGACATCGGCGAAGGCTCCGACGGCTGGGAATTCCCCGGACCCGTGTACTCCGTCGAACTCCGACGACACCGCCCGCCCGGCCGAAAGCAGGCGTGAGCACAAGGCCAGGGCACTGACTCGGCTCACGGTGCGAGGCGCTCGCGGGTAGCGACGGTTCCCTGGGGCACCGCGCACAGGGTCCCCGCTTCCGCGCTGCCCGACCCACAGACCGCAGCAGCACACCCGGTGGTGAGCAGTCTCGCGCCGACGACGATGCCGGTGACGAACCGCAGCGTATTGTCTGCTGCGGAAGCGAGCACGCCGCCGTTCCGATTGCCGGCCTGGGACGTGCTGATGCGGGTCCGCGACGGGTTCAAGGGCCTGTCCGAGGCCGTGGAGACCGTCTGTCCGCGCACGATTGTCCAGAGTCTGCGTGGTCCACCCCGCTGCGTGATCGAGAGCGTCGCGGCCCGTATCCGCAGAGCCGTCCGCGCCTGCGGGCACTCCCCCCCACAAGGCCGCCGCCCCCCAAGTGCACCTACCCCTCAACGCGTTCCAGATGGCCTTCGAAGGCCGCCTGCCCCGAGCGACAACTGACCGTTGGCCCGCCTCGCCGCCGCACGAGAACGCCTGTGGGCCTCCGTCTCACTCACCCCGCACATCCACGAGGCGGGATGCAAGCCGAGTAGGGAGCGGCACCCGGAGTACCGTGAAGACCTGACATAGGGCGCGACTCCGAGGGAAGCCGGAGTGTGATGCCGTGCCTCACCGACGCACCGCTTCGTCCAGTGGCACCGGGGAGCTGCTGCACAAGCTGGAGGATCTGACCGGGCGAGTGCTGGACCGGGTCAAGTTCCAGCAGGCCCGGGTGGAGCTCGCCACCGAGCTCCAGCGTCAGGTGCTCGCCGCCCGGCTGCCGGTCCTGCCCTCCCTGCACGCCGCGGGACGGTACGCGCCCGCGCGGGCGGGGCTGGACATCGGAGGCGACTGGTACGACGGCTTCACCATGCCGGACGGCTCCGTGGGATTCGCGATCGGCGACGTGCAGGGTCACGATGTAGAGGCGGCGGCTCTCATGGGGCAGGTGCGCATCTGTCTGCGGGCCGTCGCGACCGCCACCACCGATCCGGCCGAGGTGCTCCGACGCACCAACGATCTGCTGGTCTCCATGGACTCGGGACTGTTCGTGACCTGCTCTTTCCTCCGCTTCGACCCGGTCACGAGCGAGCTGGCCGAGGCCCGTGCCGGACACGTCCCCGCCGTGTGGGCCGGGGCGGACGGCCGCTGCGACATCGTGCTGAACGACGGTGGTCTGCCGCTGGGTATCCAGTGCGGTGAGACCTATCCGTCGACCCGTCGGCAGCTGACCGGCGTGGGTGTGTTCGTGCTGCTCACCGACGGGGTGGTGGAAGGCCCTGGCCACCCGATCGAGGAAGGTCTCGAACGGGTGGCCTCCCTCGCCCGCGACGCCTGGCGTGGCGCCCCCGACGAGCTGGCCGGGAGAATAGTCAAGGTGGCGGATCACACCGGCCACCGCGACGATGCCGCCGTACTCGTCCTCCGATACGGAGGGCTTCAGCCGCAGCGGCAGGACGAAGGGTGAGCGTCATGCTCGGCCTGTACGACGAGGGGGTGGCCGGCCTCGTCCGGTTGCCCCGCCGAGGTGGCCGGGGATGACCGACGAGGCCCGTGGGCAGCGGCTCCGGCCGTACGTCACCCAGGGCCTGCGGCTGGCTGCCGTAGTGGCCGCCTACTACCTCACCGGCAGGATCGGGCTCCAGCAGGAGCTGGTGCGAGGGCAGGTCACGTCGTTCTGGCCGCCCACCGGCATCGCGCTCGTCGCTCTGCTGTGGTGGGGACTGCGGGTGTGGCCGGGAATCGCGCTCGGAGCGTTCCTGGTGAACGTGGGACTCGGACCGTCGATCCTTCCCGTGCTCGCCATCACGGTCGGCAACACGCTCGCTCCGGTGTGCGCCTGCCTTCTCCTGCGGGGTGTGCGATTCCGAACCGCCCTCGACCGGCTGCGGGACGCTCTGGCGCTGGTCTTCCTCGGGGCCCTGAGCGGGATGCTGGTCAGCGCCACGGTCGGCACGGGAGCGCTGGCGATCTCCGGCGCGCTGGCGGCCCATGAATTCTGGTCCACCTGGGCGGTGTGGTGGACGGGCGACGCGATGGGAGTACTGGTGATCGCGCCGTTCCTGCTGGCCGTACGGATCACACGGCTGCCTCGCGGCGTACCCGTCCTGCGCTGGGCCGAGGCGGTGGCCCTGCTGGGCGGGACGACGGCGGTCACCATGGTGGCCACCCACAGCACGATCAACCTCCTCTTCCTCGTCGGGCCCTTCCTGATCTGGGCGGCGTTCCGCTTCCAGCTGGCCGGAGCCGCTCCCTGCGCGCTGGTCGCCTCCGTGATCGCCGTCGGCGCGGGGTCCGCCGGGGTGGGCCCGTTCTCCGGCCACGAACTCCTGGCCCAGATGATCATCCTGCAGACCTTCAACGGCACCGTGTCACTGACCGCCCTCGTGCTCTCGGCCTTCATCACCGAGCGCAAACGCACCCTCCGGGAAATCGAGGAGGCTTGCGAGCGCCTGACGGAAGCGTTGTCCCGGCTCGCCCCGGAAGAGCCGCTCGATCGGTGGCGGTCCCGGCCGGAGGAACACGATCACCGGAACGGACACCGTCCATAGGGCTGCCGTGTCCCCACCGCTCGCGCGCACCAGCCTTCGCGGCGACCACCGGTTCGAACGCGTGCGGCGGCACGGGCAATATGGCGCTCGACGACACGCGCGGGTAGCAGCCCGATTCTCAGGGTCGGGCAGTTCGAGCCCACGTTGATACCGCCGCGGGCTTCACTACGACGGGCGCGACGGCCCCGGTCCGTCGGGGCCAGGGTGATGCTGATGGTGCCGGCCGGCCGCCGACGCCGAGCAGGCTCGGTCCGAGGACGGCGGGGCGAGCGCGGCCGGTACCATCCGGCGGATGGACGTGGTGACGGGGGCGCTGCCCCGAGGGCTCGCACTGGTGGAGCGGGTGGTCCGCGGCGAACTCGACCCGCGCGGGGGGCCCGGCGTGGTCCGGCTCGCCGAGGAGAACGGGCTGGACAAGGGGCAGACGTCGCGGTTGTTGAGGGACCTTGTCGACTTCGGTGTGCTCGCCAGGGCCGGACACGACGCGCTCCACCGGGCCGCCCGCGACGTCGGCTTCTTCCAACTCGTCGGCCACGGTGTCGCGCCTGCCGACCAGGCCCGGCTCCTGGACACGGCGCGTGAGTTCTTCGCCCTGCCGGAGAGCGAACGGCATGCCGTCGACAACCTCAACTCCCCGCATTTTCGCGGCTACACGCGCATCGGAAACGAGCAGACCCAGGGACGCCGCGACTGACGCGACCAACTCGACATCAGCAACGAGCTGCCCGCCCGCGTGCCCGGCCCCGGCGAGCCGCCGTACTGGTGGCTGGAAGGGCCGAACCAGTGGCCGGTCGCCCTGCCGGCGCTGCGTGAGGTCGCGCTCGCCTGGATGGACCGCCTCAGCGGTGTCGCTCACCGACTGCTGCACGAACTGCTCGCCGCGATCGGTGGCCCCGCGCACTTCTACGACGACGTCTTCGCGGGCAACCCGCGCAACCACCTGAAACTCGTCCGCTACCCGGGGCGATCTCCCGAGGGCGACGCTCAGGGTGTGGGGATGCACAAGGACTACGGCTTCCTCACCCTGTTGCTCACCGACGAAGTGCCCGGCCTGCAGGTGGAATCGCCCGACGGCGCCGGGTTCATGGACGTGCCCCACCTGCCGGGCGCCTTCGTGGTGAACCTGGGTGAACTGCTGGAAGTGGCGACCAACGGGTATCTCAGGGCGACCAACCACCGGGTGGTCTCCCCACCGGGCGCACGCGAGCGCTTCTCCGCCCCGTTCTTCTACAACCCACGGCTCGACGCCCGCATCGCCCCACTTCCCTTCCCCTCCGCGGCGGATGCGAGAGGCATCACCCAGGATCCCGGCAACCCGCTGTTCGCGGAGTTCGGCTGGAACGAACTCAAGGGATGGGCCCGAGCCCACCCGGAGGTCGTGAGAAAACACCACCCGGCACTGATGTCGATACAGCCGCAGTCGACACAGCCACGATCGAGCCGTCACCAAGGCGGCGCGTGAGCGGGAGCGCCCCCGGTCGCCTCCGCCGCCGCCGCCGCCTTTGCCGCCGCCTCTGCCTCCGCCGACATCCGCCACGACGCAGCGGACGGTCGGGTGGTCGGGTGGTCGGACGGAGAGCGCTGTCGCGTCGTGGACGTGCTGCTTCAGGCTCCGGCCCGCCAGAGGATGCCTTCCTCACCGGGCTGTACATCGAGGCCTCGTGCGGCACGGGCCGGGTCCTGATCCCCTTTCCGTCCGTCGTCGCCGCCAACCACGAGGTACCGGGGGCAGGCGCGCAAGCCGGGGCACTCCGTTTCGCGGAGAGCGTCCCCTTCACCACCGATCACGCCCGGGACGCCCTCACCTGGCCGAACTCCCCGTGGTACGTGACACATCCGGCCGCGATCGCCTGGCAGGCCGCCAAGGCCTGAGAACCGGTCACCGCTCTCTCGCTCGCGCCAGAGCTCCAGGCCGGGACCAGCGTCACCCCGGCTGCATGCGCTCACCCTGCCGCGCGCGGCACGGGCCATGATGTTCGCCGAACCACACAGTTGTGTGTCGGCTCCGGCAAGACGGTTGGTCGTCCGCGACGGCTATCACCGGCCGCAGCCGGTGACGACCGTGGCCGGGTCGGTCGAAGTCAAGGCGTCGCGGGTGAACGGCAAGTACGTCCATGAGCCGACGGGCGAGCGTATGAGGTTCCTCATGGATCCGCCGACGTGTGCCGTAAGGATGTGGAGGCAGTGAGCCTCTTTCATCCCGGTCGGGCTGCTGACGAGGCTCGCCCTTGGCTGAGCCGGGCGGAAGCTCTGGGGCAGGATGTCTTGGTGCCTGTCATGGTTGTTGAGATCCATGTGCCGTTGCTGCCGACGCCCGGTCTGCCCCACGGCTCCTACCCGTTTCCCTGGATCGAGGAGGTCGAGGACTTCCTGTCCGGTCTCGAAGACCAAGGTGACGTGGAAGTCTTCGACGAGGGCGAGGAGGACGGGGATGTCTACGTCTTCCTCATCACCGGAGCCGGCGAGCGGGATCTTCTGGCGGTGGCGTCCCGCGTGGCCACACTGCCTGGGGTTCCTGAGGGAGCCGTCGCAGTCGTCGGTAACGACGAGGCCGAGGAGTTCGGTCGGGGGCGACGGGTTGCACTTCCACCGCCTGCCCTCTGCGCGAGTTGCTGGGCACCACTTGGTGCCGGCCTCGGCAGCGAGTTGTGCGATGGTCCTTGCGACAAGCCGAACTTGCCGGTTGCCGGGCCTCGTTGCGATCCGGGTTCCTGCCGTCAGCCGGCGGGGAAGTAATGGCCGTTGTTCATATCGGCGAGCAGGCCGGGCAGGGTGGGCTCCCAGCCGAGGGTCCGGCGGGTGATGAGGTTGGACACCGGATAGTTCTGCGTGACGATATTCGTGAGGAACCCGAAGTACCCCGGCGGCATCAGGGCATCGTCGAGAACGCTCACGGCGGACAGGCCCAGGCGCCCGGCGATGGCCTCGGCGATGTCGCGGTACGGGATGTCGCGGTACGGGATGCCACCGTCCGCGACCGCGTGCCAATATGCGCCGCCCGACCCCTTCTCCAGCGCCAGGCGGAACAAGGTGGCGGCATCGCGGATGTGTACGGCGTTCCACAGGTTCGCGCCGGCGCCGTGGTAGCCGACGACCCCCTTCTCCTTCGCGAGTGCGATCAGGGTGGGGAGGAAGCCGGCACGATCGGTCGTGCTGTGCGCGATGTTGGCGATCCGTACGACCGAAGACCGCACCCCCCCTCGGCGAGGTCGACAACGGCTTTCTCCACGACGTTGCGGACCCGCAGGGTGCCCCTGTGCTCCTCGCCGGCGGGGAGGGCCGGGTCCTCCTCGGTGACCGGCCGCTCCAGGTTCCCGGGCGAGCCGATGCTTCCCGCCGTGACCAGCGGCTTGCCGGTTCCCGCGAGAGCCTCGCCGTACGCGAGCATGATCGGGAGTTCCGCGGCGGCCACGGCGTCGAGTCCGCCGGAGGGCAGCAGATCCTGCCTGTGGGCGACGTGGATGACGCCGTCGGAGTCCGCGGCTGCCGCCTTGAGCCCGTCGAGATCCCGGAGGTCGCCGCGACGCACCTTCGCGCCGAGCGCGGACAGGGCCGCCGCAGAAGCGTCCGACCGGGCCAGGCCGGTGACCTCGTGCCCGGCGGCGATGAGTTCGGGGATGATGTACGTACCGGAATGGCCGGTCCCCCCAGTGACGAAAACGCGCATTCAACTGTCCTTTTGAGGTAATAGGTGCAGAGTCTCTTCATGCCGCCGAGCGAACTGGCGTAATGCGGCACGAGAGGTAGGGATGGGAGAGCCCTCAGTCGAGAAGGGTGACGTCGAGGGAGAAATCGGTGTGCTTGACGGAGTGCTTCATGAGGCCCAACTCCCGTAGGCCGACGTTCTCCAGGGCCCGCGCCATGGACAGCTGCCAGGTGTCCCAGGGGCGCAGCCCCAAGCTCTCGACGAACGCCGAGACGCGTGCCTTCGCGTGCGCGTCGTCGCCGGCGATGAACACGTCCAGCGGGCGGCCCTCGGTCGGCCCGGCCGCCAGTACGTGGGAGAACACGGTGTTGAACGCCTTGACGACATGCGCGTCGTCGGGGGCCGCCTTGGCGATCTCCTGAGCGCCGGAACCGCCGTCAGGGACGACAAAGCTCTGCAGGTCGGGGGCTACAGGGTTGGTGATGTCGACGACGACCTTGCCGCGCAGCGCGTCCCCGTACTCCCTCCCACCGCCGCCGCGCCGGCGTACGGCACGGCGAGGATGACTATGTCCCCGGCCGGGGCGCCAGCCTACGATCGTCATCCGTACGGCGGTGAGGCGCTCTCTGCCGCCCTTCCCGGCTGCTTCGGCACAGCGATCGCCCAAGGAATGCTGGCGGCTTGACGCACCCGATGGCGATGGTCACCTGACCGGGTGCACCGGATCTGGCCCTCCACGCCACCGGCCCGATGAAGGCATGGCTGGCCCTGGGGCATGGCGGCACTGGGTTTCGATGGTGGCGAGTCAGGCGGTGGTGTTTGCCTGCGGGGCGTCGTGGTCCGCGGAGCCGACTCCGTTCTCGTCGCGGCGGGGTGCCGTGACGGTGTGCCGGATCCACCACACGGTGACGTGGAGGACCAGGGCGCCGATCAGGCTGACGCCCGCGCCTTTCGCCGCGTCGGACAGCACCCCTTCGATCACGACGCGCAGCGGCAGTCCGGTTGTCCCGGTTGCCACCGGCTCTGGGCCGGCGAGCCGCCGCCAGGTGTGGGCGACGGCTCCGACGACCGTGACCAGAGCCATGGCGAGGAGGACAAGGCGCCGTGTTGTGCCGCCGGTTTTGGTGCCGCCCTCACCAGTACGGAGGCGGGCACGCCTGCGCCACGTGTACACCGTGGTGGCGGCCAGGCCGCCGATCGTGCTCGGGTGCTGCAGCGCCCGCGCCCAGGTGAGGCCGCCCACCAGTGGGGAGGTGAGCCAGGGGGCATGGGTGACCACGAAGCCGTCATGGTGGGTGAAGGCATCCCAGAGCAGGTGCGTGGCGATGCCGATCAGGGCGGACAGGGCGATCCATCCGGCTCGCCGTATCAGGGTGCCGACCGTCCGGGCCGGCGGCGGGGTGAGGGTTGACGGGGTGACGGGTACCGGCAGCAGGGACGCCAGCGGGCGATGGCCGGCCCGGCACAGGCCCCACAGTGCGAGGGCGTACGGCAGGGTGACGGTGACGGCGCCGAGAGCGGTGTGCGAGGTCGTGGCGTTGACGAAGGGTTCGTACCAGGACTGCGCGCTGACGGGCAGGCCCGTGGTGACGACGAAGCAGGGCATGTCCGGTGCGACGGCTCCCGTGACCAGCGCGGCCCGGCTGAAGGGTCGCCGCATCAACGGCAGTACGGCCGCGGGGTGGGACAGGGTGAACGGCATGGGCATCCTCTCGCCGGGCCCTATAGTCCGTCGAGCAGAATATTACGTCAAACGGACTATTGTTTGAGTGGCGGACGCCACCGTGCCCCGGCTGGATGCTCGGACGCGGTCAGCCGTTCAGGGGAAGGCGCGTCCGGTTCGGCCCGAGCGGCCGACCAGAAGGGCGATGACCGCGGTCGTCGGCAATACGGCTGCCAGGCACGCGGCAGCAGTCGTCTCACCCCACGCGGTGGTGTAGGCGGGGGCGAGCAGAGGCGGGGACGCCAGGGCCATCGCCCCCAGTTCACGGCCGCCTCGTGATCCGCTGCGCCAGGTCAGCACGACACCGGCTGCGGCGAGGACGAGCACGGGCCAGCACCCGTAGTCGGTGCTGACCCACGGCACCGCGCGTGCGTCGATGGCGGCCCGTGGCACGATCACGAGCGCGATCACGGCACCGGCCATGCCCGCCCAGCCCGCCGAGGTGTTCTCCGGGCGCCGGTCCGGCGGGCACGCGAGCACCACGGCCGCCGCCAGGGCCATCGCGGCCGGGGTGACGACCGGGTCACCGAACGCCGGCCCGCTGACCACCGCGGCCACCGCGGCCACCGCGAAGACGAGCAGCCCCGCCACCGTGCAGGGCACCCCCGCACGCCACCGGCCGGCCAGCGCCGACGCCGCACCCGCGACGACGATCAGCGACGAGACGAGCAGCGCACCCCACGCGCTCCGCAGGTCGGTGCCGAGCTGCACTCCCAACGGGGTGGGCGAGGCGACCAGACCGGCGTACCAGCGCAGCAGGTGCAGTCCGCACGCGGCGGCCGAGGCGGCCAGGGCGAACGGATACGCCAGCGCGAGAACCTGCGCGACGGGAGAGGCCGACCCCAGCCCCATCCGCACCCGCATCGCGTGCGCCGCCAGACCCGCACCTTCTCGCAGCCGTGAGCTCAGCGGCTCACCCGCGGTCATTTCGCGATAGGTCGCGGCGATCTCCCCGCCATGAGCCTGTCGGTAGGCGGCGGGATACAGCCGCAGCACGTGCTCGATCAAGTGGCGTCCGCCGAGGGCCGCGTGACGGACAGGCGGCGAGTGGCCTCCCTCGCCGTCGCGGCCAGGCGCTCGGCCTCCACCGCCAGCCGTTCCCGCCCCGCCGAGGACAACGTGAAGATCCGCCGGGCCCGGCCATCGACGACCTCCTCGCGCTCGACGTCGATCAGACCGTCGGCCAGCAGGCGGTCCAGGGCTCCGTACAGGGCCCCCGTACGCAGCACGACACGGCCGCCGGTCATCGCCTTGACCTCCTGCGCGATGGCGTATCCGTGCCGGGGTGCGTCCGCGAGGGCTGTCAGCACCATCAAGGTGGGCTCTTGCATCACGCGCTCACTCACCCCACGAAGATAGTCACTCCGCCGGACTGTCTCAACGCGGCCAGCCGCGTCATCGGCGCCTGGACCGCAGAGTGGTGCCCGGTCTTGCCGGCGTTCGTTCCGGCCCAGAGTTCGGGCACGAGGTACTGCTCCGTCGTGCGTGTACGTATGGATCGGGTGAAGCTGGCGGTGCGCACAGCGTATGGGGCGCCCGGTCCGTTGAGAGACGCGCGCGGAGTCCGACCGGGTTGGCGATAGCCGGACCGTCTTCTCCAACGTGCCATCGGCACGGAGTGAACGAGCAGAGCGTTGTCGGGGTGCACATCGGGGACGATGTCGGGTGTCGCGTTCCTCGTGAGCGAGTACGTACCACCGGGGAACCGCCGTCGGCGTGATCAATCAGGGGCTTTACTGCATGGCCTGGCTCACCGCGCACCGGAATGGTTTCGAGGGCCTGGTCCGCGACCGGCTCGGGCTACGGGCCGCTGCCTCTACTTCGGCGACGACCTCATCGCTCTGGACACCGCGGCCTCGGCCACCGGTCAGGCGGGCGAAGGCCGACTGGCGCACCGGCGCGTGGGCGCGCTTCAGGTAGTCCCGGAGCGGGCACGGGCCATGCCGGAGCCGGCCGAGTCTGTCGACAGCGGCTGCGGAACATTGCCCGCTGTTCGGTGGTGCGGTGGAGTCCCGGTTCGGTGGCCGGGATTCCACCGCTACATTGCGCGCCTGCATGGGGTGTTGAACGCGCATCGTCCTGCCGGAGCCGTTCGACTCGGCGGAGACGCCGTCCTCCTCGTGCGTCGCAGCGACCGCTTACGAAGGATGCGCGGTCATAAACGACGCCTCCCTCTCCATTTCGGATCTCCCGCGTTCAGTACCGGAACAGCAGGCATGCCGTCCGTAGCTGCTTCATAGGGTCCTTGCACCGGCGGGGAGGGCCGAGGCCCGAGCCGCGCAATCGATGAGGAGGGGACGCTGGTATGAGCAATGTGGAGATCTCCCTGAAGGAGATCATGACGTCGATCGAAGGGGCGTTGGGGACCGCTCTGGTCGACTACACCAGCGGAATGGCACTGGGCACGCTCGGGGGAGGAAAGGACCTCGACCTGAACGTCGCGGCGGCGGGCAACACGGATGTGATCCGTGCCAAGACCCGCACCATGGAGCACCTGGGACTCACGGGCGAGATCGAGGACATGCTGATCACGCTCGGCAGTCAGTACCACATCATCCAGCCGCTCAAGGGCCGTAGCGGCAACGGACTGTTCCTCTACCTCGTGCTCGACAAGGAAAGGTCGAACCTGGCCATGGCCCGCCACCAGCTCAAGCGCGTGGAAGTGCAACTAGAGGTGTAGAAGCACACTCTGCCCGCGGCCTCGCGTGCCCATGACTTGAAGAATTCTTCAACTGGGAAAATCCGGATCAGGTCAATCCCCCGGGTGTGCGAGGCCCGATCCACCAGGATGGGAGCGTGGCACCGCCTGCGGGAGCGTCCAGTGGACGCCGTGCCCAGAGAGCCCGTCGAACACGACAGGGAGCGAGCGATTCTCATGCAGGTCCCCCTCTACCAGGCCAAGGCCGAGTTCTTCCGCATGCTCGGACACCCGGTACGCATCCGCGTCCTCGAACTCCTGCAGAACGGCCCGCTCCCCGTACGTGACCTGCTCAACGAGATCGAGATAGAACCGTCCAGCCTCTCCCAGCAACTGGCCGTACTGCGCCGTTCGGGGATCGTCGTCTCCATCCGGGAGGGCTCCACGGTCAGTTACGCGCTCGCCGGCGGCGACGTGGCCGAGCTGCTCCGCGCGGCCCGCCGCATCCTGACCGAACTGCTCGCAGGCCAGCGGGAGTTGCTCGTCGAACTCCAACAGGCGGACCTCCAGGCCACCTTGACGACCGGGGGAGGGGACCGAAGCTCCTGACTTCTCGCGCCCCACCCGATGGCGGCCGCCGCGTTGCGATCGCGTGCCATCTGGTGGTCTTCCGGTTTCGCAGGGCGGCCCGCGGTGAAGCGTGTCATTTCTCGGCGGTGCCGGGGGCTCTGGGAAGGCGTAGCCGGAAGCATGCCCCGAGGGTCCGGGGGGTGAGGGTGAGGGTGAGGGTGCCTCGGTGGCGGTGGGCCAGAGCGCGGGCGATGGCGAGGCCCAGTCCGGTGCCGCCTTGGTCGCGGGAGCGGGCGTCGTCGAGCCGGACGAAGCGTTCGAAGACGCGCTCGGCGTCCTCGGTGGGCACGCCCGGTCCGTCGTCGTGCACCGTGAGGACGACCCAGTCGTCCTCGTTCCGGATGGTGATCTGGATGCGGTGTGCGGCGTGCCGGGCGGCGTTGTCGAGGAGATTGCGCGGCAGCCGTTCGTATTCGTCGGGGTTTCCGTGGGCGTGTGCGGGGGCGGTGCTGTCGCAGGTGAGGGCCAACGGCCTTTCGGCGAGCGGGAATTGCTCGGCCAGTCGGGAGGCGAGGGCAGAGCTTCTCGGTCCCCGGTCATAAATTCGCGTTCAACCTGAGGGAGGGCGGCTACTACGCGATCGTCCGCGACGGCGCGGTCTGAAGCTGCCTCGACAGCAACGGCGCCGGCAAGGTCTACGGCCTCACCCGCAACAACGGCAACTACCAACGCTGGCGCGTCGAAGATCTCGGCTCACGATGGATCGAGCGGACGCAGCGCCACACCCACGTGTACCGCATCGTCAACAAGGCCACCGGACGGTGCCTCGACGCCAATTACGACGGGAAGGCCTACACCCTCCCCTGCAACGGCGGGAATTGCCAGGTCTGGTACCACCTCGCCCCGTGGCGTTGAGCAGGCCAGTGGGGTGATGCCCCGCAGAGCATCGCGTCGGGTTCAGGCCAGGGACTCGAAGTAGGCCTTCTGCGCGGGGTAGTAGTCCTCGAAGTCGGGCCGTGGCCCGCCCGTGCGTGCGGCGGTGAGCAGGTCCAGGTAGTACTCCCAGCCGGGGCCTGTCTCGCCGAGGTTGTCCGCGGAGGCGAGGTGATGGATCAGCCGGAGTTCGGTGGTGCCGTCGGTCTCGGCCAGCAGCAGCTCCAGCTGCCAGGATCCGGCCTCGTCCTGCATCGAGACGGCGAGTCGGCGCGGCGGTTCGCAGGCTTCGATCCGGACCCGGCACCAAGGCGCCGACTCCTCGAACGCGAGTTGCACCTCGATGGTGCGGCCGGGTGCCGCCCGGCCGCGCCACGGGCCGAACCAGCGGGCGGTGCGCTCCGGCTCGGTGACACTCGCCCAGACGTCGTCGGCGCGGGCGCGGTAGCTGCGGGTGAGGATCAGGTCGTGACCTGTCGGCGTGGGGATGAGTCGTCCGGTGGGCTCGGGCGTCATGCCGTGTCCTCTTTGGGATGGTGCGCGGTGTGGCGCTCGTTCGCGGGCTCGGCCCGACCGTGGTCCCGACGGGCGCGGTGGACCTCGGTCTCCAACGCCGCCAGCCGCTGCGACCAGTCGACAGGCCGGGTGTCGAACTCGGCGAGCCAGGCGGCGAGTTCACCCAGCCGGGAGCGGACGAGGGAGTAACGCCGGTGGCGTCCGATCTGCTGGTCCCGGACCAGGCCGCTTTCCCGCAGCACCCGCAGATGGCGGCTGACCGCAGGGCGGCTGATGGTGAACCGGGCAGCGATGTCGCCCGCCGTCAGCGGGGTGCGGCGCAACATCGTCAGGATCTCCCGGCGCACCGGATCGGCGATCGCCTCGGCCACCTCGCTCAGCTCGTCCACACCAGAAATGTAACCCATAGGTTACGCGTCAAGGTGGCCAGTCGCGGATTCCTTCCGGCGCGGAGGTTGTCCGGGCGATGTCCGCGGCATTCCCACGTGGGTTCGGCTCAGGTGCGGCGGGCGTCGCCACCGCAGCATGCGTCTACACCGCAGCAGGCGCCGGCGGACTCGGTCACCTCGGGCCGGGGCCGGGTCTCGGTGGTCGGCGGCTTGGTGGCGCGGACGATCGCGGAGTGCATGCCGTCGGCGACCGGGTGCGTCGGGACGATCTCGACGTCGGTGAAGCCCGCCGCCTCCAGTCCCGCGCGGTACTCGGCGAAGGACAGGGCTCCGGCGATGCAGCCGACGTAGTCCCCGCGCTCGGCCCGCTCCCGGGTGGTGAGGGTGTCGTCGGCGACGACGTCCGAGACGCCGAACCGGCCGCCGGGCCTGAGGACGCGGAAGGTCTCGGCGAACACGGCGGGCTTGTCGACGGACAGGTTGATCACGCAGTTGGAGATCACGACGTCGATCGTGCTCGCGGGCAGCGGGATCGCCTCGATCGTGCCCTTGAGGAACTCCACGTTCGCGGCCCCCGCCCTCGCCGCGTTGGCCAGGGCGAGGGCGAGCATCTCCTCGGTCATGTCCAGCCCGTACGCCCTTCCCGCAGGGCCGACGCGGCGCGCGGAGAGCAGTACGTCGATGCCGCCCCCGGAGCCGAGATCGAGGACACGCTCGCCCTCGCGGAGTTCGGCGACGGCGGTGGGGTTGCCGCAGCCGAGTGAGGCGGCGACGGCCTCGGCGGGCAGCGCGTCACGCTCGTCGGCGGCGTACAGGGTGGCGCCGAAGTTCTCGTCGACCTCGACCGGCGCGGGCCCGCAGCACGCGGTGCCGCCCTCGGTGACCTTCACGGCTGCCGCCGCATACCGCCGGCGGACGGTCTCACGCAGGTCGGTGGACTGCTCGTTCATGACTCACTCCCAGGTGGCGGGCCGCAGCATGGGCCCGGAACGGCCTGTATCGATATTCGTTGATGCAACCTTGCGCCTTGAATCGAAGGATGTCAACATAGAGGCATGTCGAAACAAGAGCTTGAGGTGATCGGCCGGGACGCCGCCTGCTGTCCGGGTCTGGCCGCCGCACCGCTGGACGAGGACCGGGCGGCCGAGCTGGCGAAGGTCTTCAAGGCCCTGGGAGACCCGGTCCGGCTGCGTCTGATGTCGATGATCGCCTCGCGCGGCGAGGGCGGGGAGGTCTGCGTGTGCGAGCTGACCCCTGCCTTCGACCTGTCCCAGCCGACCATCTCCCACCACCTCAAGCTGCTGCGCCAGGCCGGCCTCATCGACTGCGAGCGACGAGGCACCTGGGTCTACTACTGGGTGCTGCCCGGAGTCCTGGACAGGGTCGCCGCGTTCCTGACCACCGCGCAGCCCGCCGGGGCCACCACGTGAACGCCTCCCTCGGCCGCCGCGTCGCCGCCGAGGCGATCGGCACCGGACTGCTGGTGGCGGTGGTGGTCGGCTCCGGCATCCAGGCCACCGAGCTGTCGCGCGATGTCGGCGTCCAACTCCTCGCCAACTCCCTCGCCACCGTCTTCGCCCTGGGCGTCCTCATCCTGCTGCTCGGGCCGGTCTGCGGCGCGCACTTCAACCCGGCCGTCACCCTGGCCGCCTGGTTCACCGGCCGCCGGACCCCGGACGGCTTCCCCCTGCGCGACGTCGCCGCGTACGTGCCCGCCCAGACGGCGGGCGCGATCGGCGGGGCGATGCTGGCCGACGCGATGTTCGCGAGGCCGCTCGTGGACTTCTCCACCCACGACCGGTCCGCCGGTCACCTGTGGCTCGGCGAGGTCGTCGCCACGGCCGGGCTGATCCTGCTGATCTTCGGCCTCGCCCGGGTCGGCCGCGCCGCGCTCGCTCCGGCCGCGGTGGCCTCCTACATCGGGGCCGCCTACTGGTTCACCTCGTCCACGTCGTTCGCGAACCCCGCGGTGACCGTCGGCCGGGCCTTCACCGACACCTTCGCCGGTATCGCGCCCGCCTCCGTCGCCCCGTTCATCGCCGCCCAACTGCTCGGCGCCGCGCTCGGCCTGGCCGCCGTGGCCGCGATCTACGCCCCGGACACCGCCCCGGACGCCGTCCCTGACGCCGCTCCGGACACCGTCCCGGCACGCCGCGAGCCCGGCGTCCCGAGCGGCGGACCCGAACCCGTCTCGCCCTGACCACACCCTCGAGAGAGACATCCGCCATGAGCACTCCCGCCCCGCGCCCGTCGGTCCTGTTCGTCTGCGTCCACAACGCCGGCCGCTCCCAGATGGGTGCCGCCTTCCTCGCCCACCTCGGCGGCGACCGGGTCGAGGTCCGCTCGGCCGGCTCCGCGCCCGCCGACTCCGTCAACCCGGCGGTCGTGGAGGCGATGAAGGAGGTCGGCATCGACATCTCCGCCCGGACGCCGAAGGTCCTCACCACGGAGGCCGTGCGGTCCTCGGACGTGGTGATCACGATGGGCTGCGGCGACGCCTGCCCCGTCTTCCCCGGCAAGCGGTATCTGGACTGGCAGCTCGACGACCCGGCCGGCCGGAGTGCCGAGGCCGTCCGGCCGATCCGCGACGCCGTCGAACAGCGGGTACGCGCTCTGCTCGCCGAACTGGGCGTCGCCACCTCGGCCTGACCGCCCCATGGAGCCGGTGCCAGGTACGCGACCCGCCCGGCCCCCGCGGTGTTCGGTGCGAGGGGCCGTCAGGTCACCGGGTCGAGGAAGGTCAGCACGGAGGCGTCCTCCTCGATCAGGGGGGTGAGCGCGGTGTTGAACGGGCCGCCGTAGGGGGCCTTCAGATGGGCCTGGAAGGCGTCCTCGTCCCGGTACACCTCGAAGATCCAGAAGGCGCGGGGGCGGGACGCCTTGGTGTAGACGTCGAAGGCGAGGTTGCCGTCCTCCTTGCGCACCTTCTCGGCGTACTCGGAGATCAGGCGGGTGACCTCGTCCTGCGCGCCCTCGCGGGCGGTGAACTCGGCGAGCAGGGTCTTGTTCACGGTGCGGTGTCCTCTGTGGTCGGGGTCGGGGTCGGGGGTCAGTCGCGTGGTCGGGGTCGGTCGCGCGCGGAGTCGATCAGTCGTGCGCGGAGTCGAGGTGCCAGACGGTGGCCTCGTCCAGCTTCACCGAGCCGTTCTCGGCGAAGACCCGCACTCCCTGGCTGGCGGGGTCGGGGAAGATCTGGTCGGTG
This sequence comes from Streptomyces phaeolivaceus, assembly GCF_009184865.1. Taxonomy (NCBI): domain Bacteria; kingdom Bacillati; phylum Actinomycetota; class Actinomycetes; order Kitasatosporales; family Streptomycetaceae; genus Streptomyces; species Streptomyces phaeolivaceus. Next base: position 10,071,226 of record NZ_CP045096.1, read on the forward strand.
ATCACGGCCTCGCCGTTGCCGCCGAAGACCTCGACGGACGACCAGTCGACCAGGATCCGCAGCCTGATCCTGCCGTTGTCCGTCTTCAGCGGCGCTGTCTGGACGCCGGGGAAGGTGCCGTTGAAGTCCACGGCGCCGGAGCGGGTGCGGTCGACGTACAGCTCCTGTGTCGTGGTGTCGTAGCCGATGACGGTCTCCTCGCCACCCGCGCCCGTGCGGACCTTGAGGCCGAAGCGGTCGGCGTCCTGGGGGGAGAAGGTGGCCTCGATGTCGAGCGCCTTGCCCTCGGCGGCCGGGCCGATCAGCGCCTTCGACGTGTTCGTCACGGTGTCCGGGGTCGCGGTCGCCGGGGAGGCCTGCCGCAGGGACTTCACGCTGTTCACCGGCTCGCTGGTCAGCCGGACGCGGCCGTCGACGGTACGCAGCGCCATCTGGCGGGGGATGCTCTGCACTCCGCGCCAGGGGGAGGTGGGGACGGCGCCGGCGTAGTCCCAGTTGTTCATCCAGCCGATCATGTGCCGTTCGCTGCCCGGGGTGTTCTCCCAGGACACGGCCGCGTAGTAGTCCTTGCCGTAGTCGACCCAGCCGGCGCGCCGCAGGACGGAGAGGGCGGGCGAGGCGGCGGTGGTGAACCGGTCGGCGAGGATGTGGCCCCAGCCGCCGGTGTTCATGTCGACGAGCTGGATCCGCGCCTGCTTGCCGAGGTAGGGGCGCATGTCGAAGGAGGCCCAGTCCAGCGTCTCGCTGTCGGAGCCGGTCGCGCTGCGGACGACCTGACCGTCGACGATCAGATTGACGGAGGTCTCCTGGGAGCCGGGTAGGGCCTCGGTGTCGGACAGCACGATCTGGTCCGCGTTGATGTGGCCCCAGCCGCCGGTGTTGTCGTCGACCATCCTGATCCGCGCCTTCTTGCCCGCCAGGTCGCCGACGTCCCAGGAGGCCGTCTCGAGTGCCTCGGCGTCCTTTCCGGTGGCGCTGCGGACGACCTGGCCGTCGACGAGGAGTTCGAGGGCGGTGGGGCCGGCCGAGCCGGCGGGGTGGTTGCCGCCGCCGATGAGGAAGTTGACGTAGCGCTTGTCGAGGGTGAACTCGGGCGAGGTGAGGGTGCCGGTGCCGGCGTCGCCGTTCAGGAAGGTGTTGACCAGGCCGCCGCCCTGGAAGCCGGAGACCTGCTGCTGGCCGGGGAGGGTGCCGGTGGCCGGTGCCTGGCCGAAGGCGTCGCCGGTCGCCGTCCAGTCGCCGTAGGCGCCGCCCTCGAAGTCGGCGAGGACCGTCCCGGGCCGGTGCGGGTGCCGGCCGCCGCCGATCTTGAAGTTCAGGTAGGGGCTGTCGACCGTGAAGGCGGGGGAGGTGAGGGTGCCGGTGGTGCCGTCCCCGGAGTGGAAACTGTTGGCGAGGCCGCTGCCGTCGAAGCCGGAGACGGTCTGCTGCCCGTCGAGTGTCCCGGCCGCCGGTCCCGGGCCGAACGCGGTGCCCGTGGCGGTCCACGCACCGAAGCCGGAGCCCTCGAAGTCCTGCACGACGGTCCCGGCGGGCGGGGTGTAGGTCCCGTCGTCCTCGGCGGTGAACTTCGTGCCGTCGAAGTCGCCGACGAAGTACTGGGCCGCCGAACCGCCCGCGATACCACCGGGGTTGATGTTGACGACCAGGACCCACTTGATGTTGCTCTTGTCCCCGTCGACGGCGAGGGGGAACAGATCGGGGCACTCCCACACCCCGCCCGTCGCGCCGGCCGGGCCGAACTCGCTGAGCTGCGTCCAGTCCTTGAGGTTCTTGGAGGAGTAGAACCGCACCTTGTGCTCGGTGGACAGCGACACCGTCATCAGCCAGCTCTGGGTCGGCGCGTACCACTGGACCTTCGGGTCGCGGAACTCCTTGGAGCCGATGTCGAGGACGGGGTTGCCCTGGTACCTGGTCCAGGTGCGACCGCGGTCGGTGCTGTGGGCGAGTGCCTGTGACTGGATGCCGGTGGATCTGTCGTGTCTGGTGTAGATCGCCACCATGGGCGGGTTTTGCTTGGTGCCCAACCCGCTGGTGTTGTTCTCGTCGACGACGGCGCTGCCGGAGAACACCATCTCCTCGTCGTCGTGCGACAGGGCGAGCGGCAGTTCCTCCCAGTGCACGAGGTCCTCGCTGACCGCGTGGCCCCAGGACATGTCGGCCCAGGAGTTCCCGTTCGGGTTGTACTGGTAGAAGAGGTGGTACTCGCCCTGGTAGTACACCAGGCCGTTGGGGTCGTTCATCCAGTTCCTCTCCGGCGTGAAGTGGAACTGGGGCCGGTAGGTCTCGGAGTACGGCGGGGTGTCGGCGGCCACGGCATGGGGAGCGAGCGGGGCGGCGGACAGGGCGCAGACGGTTGCCACCGCCGCGATCAGCCGGGTGCGGGCATGCCGGGATGAACGTCCAGGGCTCATGTCGTCTCCTGTGCTGCGGCCGTCCGTGCCGCGGAGCCTGATGCCCGGCGCGGACCGATCGAAAGTGACGTCTCGCCGGCGCCGTCGTCCACGGCGCCGCCAGAGAGTGTCATCGTTGACATGTGTCATCGATGACATCGAGTGGCCCGATGATGGCGGCAATCCGGCCGACGCGTCAACGGTTCGGTCGTCATGCGTTGTTGGGCGGTCCGCCGTCCGTCACGCCCGGTCGGCCGTGGCCGGCTCCGGCAGCCGGCTCCGCCACGGGGGATTGGGGCCGGCGACCGAGCAGGTCAGCCCCGCCACCTGGACGGCGAACCGGCATGCCTCCGCGACGTCGTCGAGCCCGACCTCCGTCAGCCGGCCGCCGAGAAGTCCGCGCTCGCCGAGGTGGTGGAGCAGCCCGGCGGTGAAGGAGTCCCCCGCCCCGACCGTGTCGACGACGGTCGTCGGCACGGCGGGCACCTGGATCCGCGCGCCGTCGAGCGAGGCGAGCACGCCGTCGCCCCCGCGGGTGATCACGACGAGCCGCGCCCCGGCCGCGTGCCAGATGTCGCAGGCCTGTTCGGGCGGGGTACCCGGCAGCAGGAGTTCCAGGTCGTCCTCGCTCAGCCGGAGCACATCGGCGAGGGCGCACCAGTGCGTCAGCCGGGCACGGTAGACGTCGGGGCGCACCAGCAGCGGCCGGACATTGGGATCGATGCTGACGGTGGCGCCGGGGGCGGCCGTCGCCAGGAAGTCCTCCACCACCGCCGCGCCGGGCTCGCGGACCAGGGCCAGGGATCCGGTGTGCAGACAGGCGGTTCCGGACAGGTCCACCCGGGCCAGCTCCTCGGCCGTCCACTGCCAGTCGGCCGTGTGCTGCGCGTGGAAGGAGAACGCGGCCTGCCCCCGGGCGTCCAGCTCCGCCACGGCCAGCGTGCTGGGCTCGGCGGCCGGGACGGCGTACGACAGGTCCACCCCCGACGCCTCCAGATGGGAGCGGAACAGGCGGCCGAACACATCGCCGGACAGCCGCGCGAGGAAGCGGGCCGGGGTGCCGAGGCGGGCCAGGGCCACCGCCGTGTTCGCGGGTCCGCCGCCCGGCAGGACGCGCAGGGCGAGTTCGTCCGAGGCGCTCGCGGGTTCGGTGAAGGCGTCCGCGACGCACTCTCCCAGGACGGTGATCTGACGCGTGCTCATGGGCTGCTCATCTCTGACGGACGTAACGACGGACCGGACGCGTCCCGGCGCTGCCACCGGGCGACCGCCCGCGGGCGGTGGGGCTCGGGCGGTGGGGCTCGGGCGTTGCCGATTTGTGACAGGTGAAGGGCATTGACGTTTCCGGGAGAGGGAGTCCATCATCCTCGCCAGGCAGTGTCAACGATGACATGAGTCAACGATGACACCCCGGACGGCATGCTCTGCATCCGACCCCGTGCCGCCCGCTATCCCACAGGAGTCGATCATGTCTCGCACCACTCGCCTTTCCTCCTCCCTCCTCAGAACGGCCGCCGTCGCGGGCGTCGCGGCCCTCACCCTGACGGCCTGCGGCTCCGGCTCCGGCTCCGGATCGGCCTCCGCCGGCTCCGATTCCGGTGAGGTCAAGGTCGGCCTGATCACCAAGACCGACACCAACCCGTTCTTCGTGAAGATGAAGGAGGGCGCCGAGAAGGCCGCGAAGAGCGAGGGCGTCGAGCTGATGACCGCGGCCGGCAAGTTCGACGGCGACAACGCCGGTCAGGTCACGGCCATCGAGAACATGGTCGCCGCCGGAGTGAAGGGCATCCTGATCACCCCGAGCGACTCCAAGGCGATCGTGCCCGCGATAGAGAAGGCCAAGGCCAAGGGCGTCCTGGTCATCGCCCTGGACACCCCGACCGAGCCGGAAAGCGCCGTCGACGCCCTCTTCGCCACCGACAACCTCAAGGCGGGCGAGCTGATCGGCGAGTACGCCAAGGCCGCCATGAAGGGCAAGACCGCGAAGATAGCCGCCCTCGACCTCGCGCCGGGCGTCTCCGTCGGCGTCCAGCGGCACAACGGTTTCCTCAAGGGCTTCGGCGCCACTGACGACGACGTCGTCTGCGCCCAGGACACGGGCGGCGACCAGGCCAAGGGCCAGACGGCGATGGAGAACTGCCTCCAGAAGGAGCCGGACATCAACGTCGTCTACACGATCAACGAGCCGGCCGCGCTGGGCGCGTACACCGCGCTCAAGGCCAAGGGCCGGGAGAAGGACGTCCTGATCGTCTCCGTCGACGGCGGCTGCACCGGGACCGAGGCGGTCAAGGACGGCACCATCGCCGCCACCTCGCAGCAGTACCCGCTGAAGATGGCCTCCGAGGGCGTCAAGGCCGTCGTCACCTACGCCAAGGACGGCAAGAAGGCGTCCGGTTACACCGACACGGGCGTCACCCTGATCACCGACAAGGCACAGGACGGGGTCACGTCCAAGGACACCGCCTACGGCCTGGAGAACTGCTGGGGCTGAGCGGCCCCGAAGCCCGTACGGCTCGGCCCCTGAGGCCCGCACGGCTCGGCCCCTGAGGCCCGTACGACATTCGCTCTCCCCTCAGCGGGGGCGGCCGTCCCTTTCCCCCGACCGGGGGGACGGCCGCCCGCTCGTCCTCCTGCCCTCCCTCCTGCCCCCCTCCTGGCCTCCGTTCCAGGGCGGGCGACGACCTCTGTCTTCCGACAAGGACTTCGCATGACAGCCACGACCACACCCCCGGACACGTCCTCGCCGTACGCCGAGCTCAAAGCACCGACCACGGCCCGCCGCCTGCTCACGGCACCGACCACCGGCCCCCTGGTCGCCCTCCTTCTCGCCTGCGCCTTCTTCTCCCTCTCGACCGACCAGTTCCTCACCGGCGGGAACTTCTCGCTGATCGTGCAGCAGGTCATGGTCGTCGGCACCCTCGCCATCGGGCAGACACTGATCATCCTCACGGCGGGCATCGACCTGTCGTGCGGCGCCGTGATGGCGTTCGGCAGCATCATGATCGCCAAGATGGCCGCCGAGGGCTCCCTGCCACCGCTCGCCGCCATCGCCCTGGGCCTGGTCGTCTGCGGCGGCTTCGGACTGCTCAACGGGCTGCTGGTGCAGAAGATCCCGCTGCCGCCGTTCATCGTCACCCTCGGCATGCTCAACGTGGCGTTCGCTCTGACGCACATCTACTCCGAGGAGCAGACGGTCACCAACCTGCCGGGCCCGCTGACGGCCCTCGGGCAGACGTTCCCGCTCGGCGGCACCGACATCACCTACGGTTCCCTGGTCACCATCGCCCTGTTCCTCCTGTTCGCCTACGCGCTCAGCAGCACCGGCTGGGGCCGGCACGTCTACGCCCTGGGCAACAGCCCCGAGGCGGCGCGGCTGAACGGCATCCGCACCTCCCGGCTGACCATCGGCGTCTACACCGTCGCCGGCGTCCTCTACGGCATCGCCGCCCTGCTGCTGATCTCCCGCACCGGCGTCGGCGACCCCCAGGCGGGACAGACCGACAACCTCGACAGCATCACCGCCGTGGTGCTCGGCGGCACCAGCCTCTTCGGCGGGCGCGGTTCGGTCCTGGGCACCTTCATCGGCGTCCTCATCGTCGGTGTCTTCCGCAACGGCCTGCAGCTGATGGGCGTCGCCTCCATCTACCAGACCCTGATCACCGGCGTCCTGGTGATCCTCGCGGTGACCGTCGACCAGCTCTCCCGGAAGAAGGCCCGATGACCACCCCCTCCGCCCCGACGCCCGTGCTGCAGGCCCGCGGTCTGGTCAAGCGCTACGGCCAGGTCACCGCCATCGACGGCGCCGACTTCGAACTGCTGCCCGGCGAGGTCCTCGCCGTCATCGGCGACAACGGCGCCGGCAAGACCAGCCTGATCAAGGCCCTCACCGGCGCGGTCACCCCCGACGCCGGCGAGATACGGCTCAACGGCGAGCCCATCACCTTCTCCGGACCGCAGAGCGCCCGCGCCCACGGCATCGAGACGGTCTATCAGGACCTCGCCGTGGCCGCCTCCATGGACATCGCCTCGAACATGTTCCTCGGACGCGAACTGCGCCGCCCCGGCGTCCTCGGCAGCGTCTTCCGCATGCTCGACAAGAAACGCATGCGTCAGGAGGCCGCCGAGCACATGGCCGACCTGAAGATCGGCCTGCGCTCGCTGACCCAGTCGGTCGAGACCCTCTCCGGCGGACAGCGGCAGGCCGTCGCGGTCGCCCGGTCCGTCGCCTGGGCCCGCAGCGTCGTCGTCATGGACGAACCCACCGCCGCCCTCGGCGTCAAGGAGTCCGGACAGGTCCTCGACCTCATCCGACGCGTCCGGGACAAGGGCCTGCCGGTCGTCCTGATCAGCCACAACATGCCGCACGTCTTCGAGATAGCCGACCGGATCCACGTCCACCGGCTGGGCAGGCGCGCCGCCGTGATCAAGCCCTCCGACTACTCCATGGCCGAGGTCGTCGCCATCATGACCGGCGCCCTCACCGTCGACGCGGCCGGAGATACTGTCGTGGCGGATTCCGCGGCGGCCAAGGCCGCGGGAGTCCAGGCCCACTGACGTACGACCGAGCACTCACGGGGTCCGGCCCAGGCCGTGGCCGGAACCCGCGGGTGACGAGCACAGGAGACCGTTTCCTTCATGGCAGCGAACCGCCGTCCCACCCTGGCAGACGTCGCCCGAGAAGTCGGCGTGAGCGCCAAGACCGTCTCCCGTGTCCTCAACGAGGACGGCCCCGCCTCGGCCCGGACCAGGGAACAGGTCCTCGCCGCCGTCGACAGGCTCGGCTTCCAGCCGAACCTGATGGCCCGCAACATCCGTGTCGGCGGCCCCGACACCACCGTGGGCCTGGTCATCCCCGACCTCGGCAACCCCTTCTTCGGAGCCGTGGCCCGCGCCATCGAGGACACCGTCCGCGACCGCGGTCTGACCCTGCTGATGGGTTCCTCCGCGGACGCGCCCGACCGTGAACGCGCCCTGACGGACAAGTTCCTGGCCCGCCGCATCAGCATCCTGATGGTCGTGCCGTCCGTCGGCGCCGACCACTCCCACCTCAAGTCCCACCGCACCGCCGGTCTGCCCGTCGTCTTCCTCGACCGCCCGGGGTCGGGCCTGCCCACGGACAACGTCGTCAGCACCAACCGCGACGGTGCGCACGACGGCGTCGCCCATCTCATCGCCCACGGCCACCGGCGCATCGGCTTCATCGGCGACCTCCCCACCAAGCTCTACACCCGCCGCGAGCGCCTGGCCGGCTACCGCTCCGCCCTCCAGGAGGCAGGCCTCCCCGCCGACCGCGCCCTGATCACCAACGCCCACGACCAGCACGGCGCCTCCACCGCGACCTCCCAGCTCCTGGGCCTGACCGATCCCCCCACCGCCCTCTTCGCCGGCAACAACATCGTCGCGCTGGGCATAGTCACCGAACTCGCGCGCAGCGGACGCAAGGACGTCGCCGTCGTCGCCTTCGACGACGTCGAACTCGCCGAGGCCCTCGAACCGGCCCTGACCGTAGTCGCCCAGAACCCCGAGGAAATCGGCAGAACCGCAGCGACCACGGCCCTGTCCCGCCTCGACGGCGACCGCACCCGCGCCCTCACCATCACCGTCCCGACCCGGCTGATCGTCCGGGGGTCGGGGGAGCGGCCTGCTCCGGCGTTGCGGGAGGCATGAGGAGGGAGGCGGCGTCCGGCAGGGGTCGGGGGACCGCTGGGATCGAGGGTCCGGGGCGGTGCGGTCGCTCCACTCGTTGGCAGTGGCGATGGCGGATGTAGGAGAGCCCGTGATGCCGCGTCAGCAGCCGCACGGCCACCGGCTCCGGCACCCGCATGGTGATGACTGACTGCGGCTCCCAGACCTCGGAGTCCGGCCCATCACCCACTCCGGACTCGAACGAGGCCCCGGCGGAGACGACGACCTCGCCCGCGCCTCATCGGCTTCCTGCACCCGGTGACCCCAGGCTGGTGTGCCTTCTGCCAACTGGTCCCCGTCGCGGCGCACGATCACGAAGCCTGTGGCGCGCCGGGGTGCCGGGCGAAGGGGAGCTCGCTTCTCGGGATCGCGAGTTCGACTGCGTACGTCGCTGCTCGTGTCCTACGCTGCCCGCGGGGCGCGGCGTCGGTGCCGGGCGGGGGAGGCGACATGATCGTCGGGGTTCACGGCATTCGGTGCTACCGGTACCTGACCGAGGCCGGCAGCGCGGAGCTGGCCGGTGAGGCACTCGCCGCCGAGTGGAGTGAGGCGCTGGGGCTGCCCCCCGAGCCGAGGACACTTCACACCGCCTATTACGCCCCGTTGCTCCACCTCGGAACCGCTCAGGGCTCGGACGAGGCCGAGTTGCTGCCGCCAGGAGGTCAACGGCTCCTGGTGGAGTGGGTGTCGGCGCTGGGTGCGCCCACGGAGGTCACGATGGGCCGGGGCACCAAGCCCGTCCGGCAGGCGGCCGAGTGGCTCGCCGAACGGTACGGTGCGGCGGCCCGACGGTTCGTGATCATGCTGTGCCGTGAGGCGGACACCTATGTCTCGGACCCCGGCTCGCCGCGACGGGCGGCCGTGCGCGCGGAGCTGGGGCGGGTGCTGGAAGAGCGGAAGCCCAAGGTGGTGATCGCGCATTCGCTGGGCTCCGTCGTGGCGTACGAAACGCTGTGGCACAGCCCGGTCGAACTCGACCTGCTCGTGACGCTCGGCTCGCCGCTCGGCATGCCGCACGCGTTCTTCGAGCGCCTCTCGCTGGGCGAGGGCAACGACGAGAACAAGGGGCAGCGGCCTCCGAAGGTCAGACGCTGGGTGAACATCGCGGACGTGGGCGACATCGTGGCCCTGCCGCGCGATCTGCCCAGCCGCTTCCCGGGCATCGACGCCCACTACGAGGTCTCCCTGGGCCTGGTGGCCTCGCACAAGGCGACACGCTATCTGGCACAGTCGGAACTCGCCCGCGAGCTGAGCCCGTTCCTCCCCTCCACCTGAGGCGGTCAGCTCTCCCGGTTCCCGGTACGGCGCAGCACCACGACCTCCCACTCGCAGCCCAGGACGAGTTGGTGATCGCGCAGGAGCAGGGCGGGCACCGTTCCCGGTACCCCGATGTTCTCCCGCAGCCGGCCCGACGCGAGGTCCCAGACGCGCAGGGCGCAGTCGTCGGCGGCGACCACCACCGGTACTCCGAGGACGACTCCGCAGGCCACGGCGTTGACACCGCCCATGACCTCCAGCGGATCCAACAGCGCGGCGCCGCTCGCCAGGTCCCACACACGTACGGTGCCGTCCTGCCCACCGGTGACCGCGACCGCGGTGCCGTCGTCGAGCACCGTGCAGGCCAGTGCCGTCGCCCATCCGTCGTGTGCCGCGACCTGAGCCCGCGTGGCCAGGCCGGTCCGCAGGTCCCAGGTCCGCAGGGCGCCGTCGTCACCGCAGGAGACAGCGGTGGGTCTGCCCTCCACGTCCACGCGGGCCACGGCGTTGATGCCGCCGTCATGCCCGGCGAACGGCAGTCCGCGCCTCTCGCCCGACGCCGCGTCCCAGCAGAGCAGCAGCCCGTCGGCTCCCCCCGACAACAGGACGACGCGGCCGTCGAGGTCGGTGGCCGTGAGCGCGTGCACGGGGCCGGTGCCGGTGGTGACGGGGGTGCCGTACGGTGTGCCGTCGGCGACGTCCAGGAGGTGGATACGTCCGTCGGCTGCCCCCGCCGCGAGGACCGGGCGGCCGTCCAGAACGGCGGTGGTGAGGGCGTGCACGGGCGCGTCGCCCGCAGCGATGGGGGTGCTGCCGTACGGGGTTCCGTCGGTGAGGTGCCAGCGGTGGATGTGGCCGTCCGCACCCGCCGAGGCGAGCAGGACGCGGTCGGGGAGCGTGGCGATCGAGAGGGCGGTGACCCAGGAGGTGTGTCCGACCGGGGTGCTGGGACGCTGACGTTCCCACGGCACGTTCCACACCCGTAGCACCGGATCCGTGCCCGCGGAGATGACGACCGGCGGGTCGGACTTCGGGTGGGCGAGAGCGGTCACCGCGCCCATGTGGCCGACGAAGCGGTTGACCTCCGACAGCAGGCGGTTGTCCCCCTCCGGGTCCCAGCTGCGGATCGTTCCGTCGCTGCCGCCGCTCAGGATTCGGACGCCCTCCTCGCCGGTGACGCGGGTCAGCGCGTAGACATGGCGGTCGTGCGGTGCGGCCGACCGCGCGGTCAGCTCGTGGGTGCGGGCGTTCCACAGCCGTATGTGCCCGTCCTCTCCGGCGGTCACGATCTGTTCCGATCCCCGGGCCGTGAGGACGATGAGGGCTCTGACCGGTGACGGGTGGCGGATTCCGGGGCCCTGTTCCTCCTCGGTGACGAGCGACCAGAAGCGGATCCGGTCCGTGTCGTCCGCCGTGATCGCGAGGGCCTTGCCGTTCTCGTCCGTCGTCTGCGCGAGCGCGGTGATCCGGCCCTGACCGCGGGGCAGCCGCAACGGACTCACCGGTTCGTCGCCGTGGAGGTCCCACAGCAGCAGCCGGCCCGACTCGTCCGCGGTCAGCGCGCTCGGACTGCCCACCACCTCGCCGCACGCGAGCGCCCGCACCGTGGTGGTGTGCCCCTCCAACGACAGGCTCCGGGGCGTCAGGTCGGGCAGATCCCACAGCGCCAGCGCACCCCCACTGCCCGCACCCAGCAGGACCGGCGCCCCCTCGACCTCCGTACAGACGAGAGCCTGTACCTCCCCGAACCGGGGGTCCGCCGACGCCCGCTGTCGCCCCGTGCCGGTGTCCCACACGCGGATCCTGCCGTTCCTGCTCCCCGTGACGACGAACGGTGTGTCGCCTACCGTGGTCGCCGCCAGGGCGGTCACCCGGTTGTCCGGCACCTGGAGGGTGAACGCGTGGGCCGCGCTGATCCGGCCTCCCGTCGCCCAGGACGGACGCCAGAGCATGAGGGACCCGGTGCCCGGGGCGGGATCGGCGAGCCGGTCGGCGAAGGTGCGGGCCTCGTGCCGGACCGCGTCGAGCGCCAGGATGTGGCGCCGCTGCCCGGCTTCCACCCGGCGGTGCAGATGAACGCTCGTCCGGTAGACGGCTGCCGCACTGTGCGCCGGCTCGGAGACGGCGTGCCGCAGTTCGGGCACGAGCCAGTCGGGGTCGGCGTGCACCAGGAACTCGGGGTCGCCGCACAACTCGTCGAACCGGCCGGCGTCCACCGCGTGCTGGGCCAGGTGGCGAAGCTGATAACTGTGCGGCACACCCCATGACGGGCGGTCGTCCGGGCCCGATCGCAAGGCCCCGACCAGTGCCTCGTAGACCAGAATCTCGGGAGTGTCGGACAACTGCGGCCCCACGGGGACGGGATGTCGGCGCAGCTCGTCCGCGACACTCTTGTGCAGCAACCCGTACAGCATCGTGCCCCGGTCCGGCACCGAGCGCAGGAACGCCCTTACGTCGTCCAGGAGTTGTCCCACCGTGGTGTCGTCCACCCGCACGGTGGTGGGCGCGAACGCCCGTGCCACGGCGGTCACCGCGGACACCGGCATACCGTCGCCCTGCGCGAACGAGAGGGCCGCGAGCACCGGACGCAGCAACTGATGGGTGTGGTCCTGACCGAAACTCAGGTCGAGGAGGCCGGGGAGAGTCTGGGGTACCTCGGCGCCGAGCTCCCGCGCCGTGGCCGCGTCCGCGAGCCGGGGGCGCACGGAGTCCTGGAGTACGTACGACGCGTACAGCGCCACCATGAGGTAGGGGCCGGTCGCGGTGCCGGCGATCGCCTTGGCCGTGGCGGCGGCGAAGGCGGTCACCGCTTCCTGGGCGGGAGTGTCCGCCATGGTGTCGCCGAGCGCGACGGAGAGAAGCTTGACGATGTACTCCCGCAGGTCCTTCTCAAGGTCCTCGGGTCGGGTGGCGTCCAGGTCGACCAGGACCCCCGAGGTCGCGGCCGAGTCCACGAGCGTGGTGAACGGCTCCTCGTGACGGGCGCCCAGCAGGAGCCGGCACACGGGTCTGCCGTCGGGTCTGACGGCCGTGCCGAGCGGCTGGAGCAGCGTCGTCACGGCCTCGTGCGGGTACCGCATCTCGTCGAGTGCGTCGATGATCACCACGGGAGGCGGGCCCGTCAGCCGGCGGAGCGCGTCGATCAGCGCCTCCACGGTCCAGTCGGCGGGTGCCTCTCCGTTCGGTGCCGCCGGTCTCAGGCCCAGTTGCCGGACCAGGGCGTCGACGATCTCCCTCAGCGTGCGCTGCCGGGCGTGCACGGCGGCCGGTGGAGCGCTCACCGTCACGGACCGGCCCAGGGGCTCCCACAGCGGCCTCGTCCGTGCCCGCAGCTCCGGATGGGCGGCACAGAGCAGGACCCCGATGAGCGCCGACTTGCCGGCTCCCGGGCTGCCCGTGACCACACAGATCCGCGAGGCGCTCTCGTCCTCCAACCATTCGGCCAGGTGAGCTGTCTCCGCCGCACGGCCGGTGAACAGGCCTTCGCCGTCCTCGGCCCGGGACACCTCGGGGAAGCCCGCCCCGCCGCGGGCGTGGCGGGCGAAGTGGGGCAGGCCGACGACCTCGTCCAGGAACGCGCCCAGCTCATGGCCCAGTTCGGCCCCGATCTCGCTGCGGACGCGGTTGCGCCGACTGGAGTCATGGCACGGGTTGGGCAGGAAGGGAAGGTCGGGAGCGGCCCTGTCGACCGCGACGGCGGTGACCCGTTGGCGCAGACCGCCGGAGGCTTCGGCAAGTTGATCCACCCGTGCCTGGACCTCGCCGACGAACCAGTAGTAGTCGATGAAGGGCCGAGCGTCGTCGTACTGGATCCGCTTCTCCGCGATGTCGGTCAGCACGTCGGCGACCGCCCTGGTGAACCGTCCGTCCAGGGCGACCTGTGCCTCGCCCGACGCCGCCACCACCCAGGCACGGTTCGAACCGTCCAGGGAACGCAACTGCCAGTCCTGCCGGGCGGCCTTTCCCGCGTGGCACAGGTCGAGGAGGAAGAGCACGGCCGGACGGCCCGGGAAGTCCTCGATCGCCGCCAGCCACGCGTCCACCGAGGTCTCCGGCAGATACGCGCTGTCCGATCCGAGAACGTACAGCCCGGTGGCGCGGGGCAGTCCGTGACTGAGTACGTGCACGATCAACACGTCGTCGCCGGAGGACTCCATGAGCGCCTCGCGCATCGCGGCCCCGAGCACTGCCGCCGTCGGCCCGGGATCGTTGGCCGCGCCGGTGGCGGTGCCGGTGGTCTCGGTGCCCAGGGTGGTGAGGGTGGTGCAGTCGTAGCCGAAGGCCTCGTGTTCGAGGGCTTCCTTCAGGGCCGTCACATGGTCGAGGGCGAAGGGAAAGGCATCGGGTTCGTCCTCGTCCTCGCTCCCGAAATCGGGATGGGGCGCGAATGCGGAGACACCGATGCTCAGGGCCCGGCGGCGCCGGGCGGGCGTGGGCGGTTCCCCCGTGGTGGCTGTCACGTCGCGCCCGGCTCCTGCCGCGACCAGCCCACGGGGTCGGCGCGAAGCGCCGCCGCGTCCTCCCCGGCACCGCACTCCTCGAACAGGTCCGCGAGCAGCGCCACCAGCGCCTGCACACCGGGATGCCCGGCATCGGCGGTGGCGGCCAACCGCCGCAGAGCGAGCGTCCCCAGCGCCCGGCAGCCCGTCGTGTCGCCGCAGGCACGCAGGTACCGCAGTTGGCCCAGTACGAGTTCGCGGACGTAGGCATCGGTGTCGCCGAGGGCACCCACCGGGTCCAGATGCCGGGTCAGCGCGCCGAATCGGGACCACAGCGCGGGGACGTCCGGCGCGTCGCGGCCGTAGTCCTCGACCATCCGGGCGCGCACCGCCCTGCGGGCCTCGGCCAACTCCTCTTCGGAGAACCGCTCCTGGCAGGCGCGCCGGACGACAGGGTGGACGAAGACGTACTCACCGCCCGGCTCACCGCCCCGCAGCAGGGCGAGGCGGCGCAACGCGGTGAGCCCCGGATCGAAGGCCTGCCCCGACTTGTTCGGCGATCGGCCGACCAGAAGTGTCAGGGGCACGGGGCCGGCGGCGAGGACGGCCAGCCGGTGCAGGAGGTCCCGGGCGGACGGTTCCGTACGCAGGACATGGTCGAGGGAGATCCGGCACGCTTCGACCGCATGGTCGGACACCGCCTCCGACGTCGCCTCGGACGCCGCCGAGGAGCCGTCGCCCGGCCCGGCGCGCTCGGGACCGGCCTCGGGCAGCTCGCCGGTGACCGCCAGGAAGGTGGCCGCCAGCTCCAGCGCGAGGGGAGATCCGCCGAACCGCTCCGCAAGGTGCCGGCCCTGCGGGGCCGTCACCTCCGTGGCGTGCAGCCGAGCCAGCGGGAAGGCCTTGCGGCGCCTCAGCGCGGGCACGCGGTGGACGGCGAACCCCTCGGGCCAGTCCGCGGCCGACGAGGTGATCAGCGTCGAGCGGCGGCCGGCGGGCAGATCCGGCAGTACCTCTCCGGCCGCCGCGCCGTCCACGATCACCAGCCAGGACGGTTCGGTACCCTGCCGGCTCCGCCGCGCCAGTTCGTCGGCGAGGCGGGCCCGCTCGGCGCCGCCGACGGTGGGCGACCCCGCGGACAGCCACAGAACGAAGTCGAACGCCGAGCCGAGGGTGTACGCGTACTCCACCGCGACAGCCGTGGCACCTCCGCCCTCCGGCGAATACAGGACCTGGGGCGCCGTCCCACCGCTCGTCAGCGCCCGGTGCAACTCGTCCAGCAGCCGCTCACGGTCCAGCAGTTCGGCCGTCCGCGGCGGCACAGCGCCCCACACCTCGTGGGCGTCCGCTGCCGCGTCGGTCGTCACGTCGGGCATCCGGGGCCGTTCCAGACTTCGCGCGACCGTCTCGTACTTCGCGTCGAGCCGGCGCAGCACATGCGCGGACACCTCGGCGAACGGCCGGTGTCTGCGCAGCTCCGCGACCGCGGTGTCGTCGTTGCGCAGCAGCGCGGCGAACTCGACCCGAGAGCCGTGCGCGGTTTCGAGGTACTCGGTGACGTACCGCAGGATCTGCCGTGCGGCCTTGCCGCGGAGCGCGCCGAGGAGTTCCGCGCGTACCCCCGGGCGGAAGTCGAAGACGATGTCGTCACCGCGTGCGCCGACGCTGTCCTCGGTGCGCTCCAGAAGGCCGCTGAGATAGATCTCGGCGAGCTGGGAGGGACGCGGGTCGTTCAGCATCCGATGCTGCACGATGCGCATCACGGGTGGACTCAGCGCCACGGCGGACAGGTACACGATCAGGTTGTAGGCCTCCGGGCTGGCGTCGTTCCTGAACCGCTGCACCAGTTCGGTGGGGGAGAGTTCCGTCGTGGCCGGGTCGTCCGGGAGCTCCGGCCGCTGCGGGGGCGATGACCCGACCAGGGTGACCAGGGAGTCGACGACCGACGACTCCCCGCTGGTGAGCGATGCCCACGGGCCGATCGAGTCGGGGTCCAGCAACAGCACGGGCACGGGCATGGGCGCACCGGGCTTCACGAGTCTGGTGTTGGCGGCGCCCGGACCGGGCGCACGCAAGGTGACCTTGTGCAGATTCAGCGGGCAGCGCTCCCACATCCTGCGGGGCAGGGGCTGCACGATGGCGACCGGACCGCTGCGTCCCCAGAGCCGGAGCAACTGCTCCAGCGTGCCGTCCGACCACGAGGGGCTGATGCAGTCCGAGACCACGAGCACCACCCGCCGTCCGGTCGGATCGACGAGTTCGCCGGGGCTGCTGTAGGCGGCCGACGTGGTCGACGCGCGGGCGGGGAGTCCACGCCGCAGGACGACCCCGAGCGAGCGGGACTCCTCCGACGGCAGAGACCACACCTGGACCGACCGGAAGGCGCCGGCGGTGTCCAGCAGGTCCCGGAATTCGCGTACCGCGCGGTCCCACACGGCCATGGACACACTGTCGTCGACGACCAGGGCGACATCGAGCCAGCGCACCGGAGCGGGGCGCAGCACCGGGAGCCAGAACCCGGTGTCGGCGATGCGCTCCACGGTGGCCTCCTCGTCCAACTGCAGCTCGGGCCCGGGGAAGGCACGGCCTCCCAGGGGGCGCAGTGCCCTGCGTAACGCGAGCACATCGCGCAGTGCGGGCGTCGTCGGCAGCCGGACCGGCGTCGCGTTCCCGACCGCGTCCTGCCCGCCGGGCAGGGCCAGGCGCGCCGACGCGGAGAGCACGTCCCGGGGAACGTCCGCGTACAGCTGGACGGGCTCCGAGTGCGGTGGGTCCGCCCCCGGTGGCCTGGTACGGCCCGCCGGCGGCCCGCAATCCAGCGGGGACCGGGCGTCCGGGACCGGTGGCTGTTCCCCGAGCCGGGCACCGGGGCGGCCGTTCGACTCCCGGGAGAGGCGCTCCGCCAGCCACAGGACATCGGCCAGTTCCTGCCAGGTCGGCTGATCCTCGACGTCGGCCAGGAGTCTGGTGATGAGATCGTCGGTCATCAGAACCCTGGATCCAGACGCCTCATGACGGTGCGCAGCACGCCGTCTCCCTCTCGGGTCTCGCGGAGGCCGTCATCGGTTCCGCCACTGAGCAGCAGATAGACCGCGTTGAGAAGTTGATCGGTGGCGAGGGCCTCCGTGGGCCTGCGCCGGACGAACTCCTCGATCAGCGCCGCCCCTCGCTCCACGGCCTCCCGCCCGAGATGCGCCTCGACGATACGGACGAGAAGGTCGAGGCCCGGTTCGGGAAGGTCGAGACGCAGACAGCGGCGCAGGAACGCCGGAGGGAACTCCCGCTCGCCGTTGCTGGTCAGCACCGTGAAGGGGAACGCGTCGGCGCACACGCGTCCTTGGTGGACGCGCACTCTCTCGCGTGGACTGTCGTACACCTGCACATGGGCCTCAGGATGGTCGAGGCGGGCGAGTTCGGGAATGACGAACTCGCCCTCTTCGAAGATGTTCAGGAGGTCGTTGGGCAGATCCGGGTCGCTCTTGTCGATCTCGTCGATCAGCAGCACCCGCGGCACCCCGCCGGGCAGCAGCGCGGTGCCGAGCGGGCCGAGCTGCAGATATCTGCCGATGCCCTGGCCATGACGGTCGAAGTAGGCCGAGTCTTCTGCGGGCACCACCGGGTCCGCACTCAGGTTGGCGTCCTGGAGGCGGCCCAGCGCGTCGTAGGCGTACAGGCCGTCGCGCAGGGTGGAGCGGCTGGTGATCGGCCAGTTCAGCACACGGCCCAGCCGCAGCTCGTGGGCGACGTGGTACGCGAGGCTGGACTTGCCCGAGCCCGGTGGACCGGTGACGAGCAGGGGGCGCCGCAGGTACAGCGCGGCGTTGACGACGTCCACGATCTCCGGTGTGACCTGGTAGACGGCGCCGCGCAGCCGGGTGTCCGGCGCCGGGCGACCGTACGGCCATTCGGCCGCTGAGGGGGCGCGCCACGGCGGCGGCGGCGGCAGCTTCTCGATGCCGTCGTGCGGTACTCCCGTGCCTCGGTAGACGTGCCATGCGTGCGACACCAGCGATGCCTGCCCTTCGTTCATGAGGTCTCACAGAGGTGCGTGGAACCCTCCGGCCTGAACCGGGGAGTGTTCCGGGTCGTCCCACAGCAGAGCGAGGTCGGCGAACCGGCGCGCGTCTTCCAGCCCCGCGCTTCGTCTGCGGAAGTCCAAAATGGTGTGCGGAAGTCTGGCGCGTCCCCCCTCGTCGGCCAGTTCGGGAGCCAGCCTCTCCTTGAAGTAGCGAGTGCTCCGAGATCCCCCTCCGCGATCCCACAGCATGATGGGCACACCTGCCTCCAGGGCGGCCTCCAGGTGTTCCTGGAGGGTGTCCCCTCGGTCTTCCCAGGCTGCCGTCCCAGCGACGAGCACGGTGAGAGCCGGCATCATCCGCGGCACCAGGTCGTGTCGACCCGAGGCCGGGTGTTCCGCGTCGAGCAGGAGGGACGACGAGGCGTCCAGGTGTTCGTGCCGCAGTCGCCGCCACTTGGCCTCCCACAACCGGCGGACATCGGGATCGCGTTGGCGGTCCTGGTCCCGTACGACGACGGGATACAGACATCCCAACGGCTGCTCCGGGCCGTCGGCGGACTCCGACACCTGCCATTGCTCCACGGGCAGGTTGATCAGTTCGCGGGGCAGCATGAACTCGATACGGCTCGGCCCGTCACGGTCGTACTCGCGCGCGGTGACGAGGAAGTCGTCGATCCTGGCCGAGATCTGGTCGAGGCGCTGCGGCTCGTCCTCATGGACGAGAGGCATCCACTGCCGGCCCCCGTGGCCGAGCCACACCGAGAGCAGATACTCCGGACGCCTCGGCAGAAAGGGCTGGAGACGAAGGACCAGGGTCACGCTCTCCCGTGGCCCGGGGCGGTCGGGGACGGTGGGGCCGGTCAGCCGAACGGCGGGGACGCCGAGGCGTTCGGCGACCCGGCCCGCCCACTCCCGCAGGCGCCGGCGGTCGTGCGGTGCCGAACGATCGGCGAGTGCGAGAACGAAGCGCACGAGCGGGGGGACGTCCCTGGACGGACTGATGAGGTCCTCCAGCAGTTCCAGGGCGTGCCGAAGGTCGTCCGGCCGTTCCGGGACCAGCGGCGCCGCCCAGGCGTAGGCGCCGCGCCAACCGTCGTTCTCCCGCGGGTGAAGCATGCTCAGCAGCTCGTCGCGCTCGTCCCCGGTGAGCAGCGGGGGCGAGGCGAGCCGGGGCGTCAGCTCACGGAAGCGCAGCGTCTCGGCGATGTCTCCGTGGAAGTCGCGCAGCAGGTCCACGAGTACGGGCATCACGTCGGGCCGTCGTGCGCACTGGCGGATCAGGGAGCGCGCCTGCTGGAGGGGATCGCCCCCGACCTCGATCTGTTCGCCGGTCTCCGCCGCCAGTTCCTCCAGGAGAACCTGGCGCGTCCGCTCGTCCCGGAAACCGTCGAGACGCAGCAGGATCCGGGTCAGCTCGTCCAGGACCGCATCCGGGCCCTTCAAGCGCGCGCCACGGTCGAGCCGTCTGACGACATCGCGCCTCCATGAGGTCCGTATGCGGTGCGGTGAGGGTCCGAGATGGTCAAGTGCAGGCACATGGTACGAAGTTGCGGAGCCGTGTACCTGCAACTTTGCTCGAATGCCGACGAATCCCGAATCGGCGGCGGCGCCGTCCTCGGCAGGAGCGGCGGCGGTCCCCGTCGGCCAGCTGCGAACGTACATTCGTATTGCAACCGGAGTACGGCCTCTTTGTTGCTCATATATGCTTTATTTCCGGCCAGTTGGGGTAAGCGCTGTCCTGTGTGACCTTGATACCACCTTGTGGCATCAGCATCGGGGGTGCTGTGTGACGGGTGAGGAGACCATCGAGGACCTCCTGCTGCACGTCGTCGCGCAGATCAGCTGCGGCGAATCCGAGGGCTCCGGTTTCTTCATCGGTCCCGGCACCCTGCTGACCTGCGCACACGTCGTTCCGGAGGACGACTGCACCGTGCGGTGGCAGGGCGAGTCACGCCCTGCCAGGGTGCACCGGCGATTCCCGGACGACGGAGATGCCGAGTTCCCTGCCGGCGATCGACCAGATGCTGGTCACCGTGCGCTGACCGCCTGCATGCCGGGCAGGTCGCTCTGCATCGCGGTGCCATCTATCTCGAACATCCGCACTTCGTGGTCGCCACGCCGACCGAATGAACCCGCGCGAGGACGCCATCACCGTCCAGACCCGCAGCGGCTCGCGGCGGGCCTGGTTCCGCTAGGAGTCGGTCATGGACTACGACCGCAGCCTGGACCCCGGCGCCGGCGACGGGGAGCTGTCGACCCCGGCCGCTGACGTCGCTTTCGCCGCCGGCCAGGTCCTCTTCAGCGGCCCGAGCGACTCCGACCGTGCCGTGGCCTACCTGCCAACTATGTGTCCGCCACGTGGAACAAGCAGGACATTCCGCTCCGCGAACACGCTCAGTCCGTCGCCCGCGACCTGCTCCGCTCCCTGACCCGGAGGGGTACTGGTCCCTCATCCACGGCAGGTGTCTGGTGTGCTGCCGGTGGTAGCCGCACGTCCGGCAGCGGGACCGCGCGATGCGTTGCGGTGTGAAGGTGTGCGCCGGGTCGAGCCACTGGCCCTGGCCTGGACGTGATCAGCCCGGTGGCACCCGCAGTCCGGGAACGCGCAGATCCAGTAGCCGGCGGGCTGTACGGGACCCCCACGGAACCAGTGCACTGTGATCAGCGGCGGCCGGGTGGAGCGCACGGTCAGATCCGCCAGGAGCGGATGCGGTCGGCCGTGTCGTACCCGTCGGCGCGGTCGGCGTCGATGTCGCGGGCGAGGTCGATCAGCGCGCCGTACGGCGGGTCGACGGTCTCGCCGGCGCCGTCCATGTAGGCGACGACGATCGCGGCGGCGTACAGGGCGTTGCGGGCCGGGAGGGGGCGCAGCCGGATCACGGCGTGCATCAGGGCTGCCGCGCGCCAGGCGTTGTCGACCCTGGCGCCGACCTGCGGGGTGTTGACGCGGTGGCGGGCGACGGCGGCCACGAGGTTGGAGAAGTCGTGGACCTCGGGCTGCTTGGGCAGTACTTCCGCCTGGCGTTCCAGCAGCCAGCGGATGTCGATGTGGAGCTCCACCTCAGGCAGCCCGCCCCTGGCGCCCGGCAGCGTCCGGGCGGGCGGGCGCGTCGTCGGGGAAGGCCGCGTCGAACGCGTCCGCGTTGTCGGCGACGAACTGGCGGAAGACCTCCGCGGCGTCCTCGAGACGGGGGTCGCGGACCGCGTTGCGCGCGGCCTCGGTGATGAGCGCGGTCACCGTGGTGCCCTCTGTCTCGGCACGCTCCTGCAGCTGGGCGTGGAGTTCCTCGGGGACCCGGATCGTCACTGACTTCGACATACCCCTGACTGTACAGCAGGGCGTACAGCATAGGAGGCGGATCCGACAGAGACCGACCCGGGAGGGCGGCTCGCGGCAGACGGCCGCGCGGGTTCGGCGACGCCGTCGTAGGCGTAGGCGTGGCCGTGGCCGTGGCCGTGCTCGCCCATGCCTCCGTCGTCCTCCGCGGCGGCGGGCCGGACCAGGGGCGGGCCGAAGCATGGCCCGCGAGCTCCGCCTCACGGGCTCATCCGCCGGTCAGTCGGTAGGTCGGTAGGTCGGGGCTCGGCTGCCGTGGGCCGGGCCCCGAGCGTGTGCTGTGGTCAGAGGCCCTGGGTGAGGAAGGTGGCGTCGGGGACCTGGACGGTTTCGGGGGCGGTGCGGGGGAGGAGGCCGAGGATCTGGGCGGCGACGTACTGGGCGGACATCATGGCTCCTTCCTGCCAGCCGGGCAGGGGGGACGCCTGGTCGCCGACGACGTAGAAGCGGCCGTCGCCTTCGGGCTGGAGGAGCTGCTTGTAGGCGACCTGGTGGCCGGGGTCGGCCGGGTCCCAGTCGGCCCAGCCGCCGAGCTGGTGGGGCACCTTGTGCCAGGCGATGGTGACGCCCAGGTCCTGGGGCACGGTGGTCTTCTCCAGGAACTCGCGGTGCAGCTGAGCCGCGCCGTCCCGGGCCAGGCGCAGCCGGTCGCCCGGCGCGAGCTTGCCCATCTCCTCGGCGTGGTCGCCGAAGTTGTAGGCCCCGGTGAGGGTGCCTGTCTTGGAGAAGTAGTCGTTGGAGGGGTACCAGAACTGGGTGATGGGATGGTCGGTCCAGCTGATGCCGCCGTAGATCTGGTTGTGGTCGTTCTCCCAGAACCGGCGGTTGGCCTGCCAGCCGACCTTGCAGGTCGGCGCGAAGTCCACCGCTCCCACGGCGTTGCGGAACTCTGGGGAGAAGCCGCTCAGTGTGAGCCGCTTGAGCACTGGGAGCGGGATGTTGCTCACGCAGTAGTCGGCCGACGCCGTCAGCTCCTGGCCCCCCGAGCGGTAGGTGACAGTGACGCCGTCGCCCGTCAGATCGACCGTCGTGACCTCGGCCTTGAGCTCGACGGTCACGTCGTACTCGGCGGTGATCCGCTCGGTGAGAGCGTGGACGATCTTGTCCATGCCGCCGACCGGCTGGAACATCGTGGCCTGCCACAGATAGTCCACAGGCTGGTAGAAGCGGTGCTTCCAGAACTCCGACGCGACCAGGTCGGCCAGGGCCAGCGGGGGCGCGGGCCGGGGAAACTCCTGGACCTCCAGGGGCTCGGCGTAGCCGGAGCGGGTGGAGCCGTGGTACTCGCCCTCCTCGTCCAGGTCGCCGAACTTGCGCAGCAGGTCCCGCAGCAGACCGGTGAACTCGTCTCCGTCGGTCAGGGTGGCGGACAGGAGCGCGGCGAGGTGGCCGCGGGTGTCGTTGGCGATCCGCCGGTTGCGCCAGGGGCGGCCGGGCGGGGTGTGGCCCGCGCGGTGCACGGCGTTCGCCGTGGTCTCCATGATGTACGGCTCCAGCGCCACTCCGAGGTCGGTGCAGTACTTCAGGACGCGGCGGTGGTGGTACGGGATGCGGCCGGGGCCGAGGTTGAGGTAGAGGCCCTTGTCGAAGGCGCAGGTGTGGGTCAGGACCGGGCTGTCACCCTCGCCGTTGAGTTCGTGCAGCTTGTCGCCCTTGCGGGCGGTGCGGTTGCGACCGCCGGTACGGGTCTGGGGCTCCAGGACCGTGCACCGGTAGCCGAGCCTGCCCAGTTCGTAGGCGGCGGTCAGCCCGCCGACCCCCGCGCCGAGGATCAGCACCGACTTCTCCTCGCCGGCTGCCGCGCGTGGTGCGGCGGCGAAGTCCGGCGCGGAGCCTTCGCCGGAACTCAGCGGACCGGCGAGGCCGGACATGGCTTGGTAGAGCGCCTGTGCGGACGGATCAGCCGGCGTGCGTGTGGTCATGGATCACCTTTCGGGTCGGGCGCAAGGGTGCCGCTCCCGGTTCGTCCGGCTCCTGTTGGCCCGCGCGGGGCCGAAGCCCCGAGTGACCGGCCGCGAGATGGCCCCGAAGAGCACGAGACCCGGCCGTGGAGTGCCGCGCGAAGTACGAGTACGGTCTGCGCCAGGGTCCTTCCCGATCCACCAGGAGCGGACGCCGACCGTCCGGGCGAGCGCACGAGACAGAAGCTGACACACAACTGGCGTACGCCCGCGCCCTTCGGTCCGTGTCGGACAACCCTCGAACGAAGCAGCGGTCCAACATCACTGGCAAGCGATCCAGGTTCGGTGGCAGAGGGCAGAGGGCAGAGGGCAGAGGGCAGAGGACGCGGCAAGCCGCGATGGGGCTGCCGGGAATGAGACCCCTGCGGCGCATGGCCCTGGGCGGCGCGGCCACGGCACCGGGCGGTGCAGAATTTGCGCGGACGACGGGTGGACTCGGGCAGCCGCCGGACGCGACTGGGGCCCTGGGAGCGGCGGTTCGCCGGAGGTACCCGGTTTTAGCCGCAGCTCTCGACCTGGAGTGAGTACCGGTTGGGCCCGTGGATGACGGTGCGGCGCAGGATCTGGGCACGGATGAGCCGGACGGTCGGCGGGATCGGGACGCGGACAGCTTCGCGACTCCAGCGGAGCCACAGGGCGTGATCGCCGAGTTCGGCGGCCTTGGTGAGCTTTTCGAGGGACAGGAGCTTGCTGCTTCGGTCGATCTCGATGCTGATGAGCCGGCCTTTGCCGGAACGGTGCTTGAGCTGGAGATCGAGCCGCCGGGGGCGCGGTTGCTCTGGCTCTGCCGGAAGCCAGACCTCCCGCTGGGCGTTGTAGCCAAGGCTGTCGGCCCACTGAGCAGTCGAATCGGTCAGGAACCTGGTCACCTGGTGCGCGGTCAGGTCGGTGAAGTGCCGGCTGTTGAGCCAGGTCCGTAAGGAGTGGGCGGCGGCATCCAGCCCTGTGTTCGGCATGGCGCGAGTATCCAGGGCGGCACTGACACCGCTACCAGCGCCCGCCCCGGTAAGGAGCGCCTTCGGGAAGGCCGCCTAACTTCGAACGAGTCGATTGGCCCTACCTGAGCGAGCATCGAGTGGGGTGTCGAACGCTGGTTCAACCGCCCGCGATCGTAAGCGGGTTGCTGTCGTGCTCCGCCGTGCGCTTCCGCCCTGTCGGCGACGCCGTCGAGCGGCCGATCCGGGCCGCCGCCTCAGCCGAGCAGGGCTGGCGGGACGGCATCCTGCCCAATCGCTGGCTGCTGGCTGCTGATCGAGTGGCCGAAGAGGCCCAAGCTCCCCCCGGCTGCTGGCCGTCCAACTTGCCGGCCTACCGGCTCCGCTCGGACTCGCGCTGCTGGTAGTCGCGCGGAGACAGTCCGTGGAAGCGGGAGAAGGCGGCGCTGAACGTGGGTAGGTGGGCGTACCCGATCCGGCGCGCGACGGCGCTGGGCGGGGCGCCCCCGGAGAGCAGGTCGCGAGCGATGCGCATGCGGGCGGCGTAGCGCCAGCGACCCAGTGTCATACCTGTCTCGTCACGGAAGGCACGGTGGATCTCAGCGTCGGCACCAACACCGTGCGTCCCGCCAGGCTCGCTGATGAGACGCAGGCACTCCATCGCGACGGCCCGCGCGCGCGGATGCGTGGGCATGGGCACCGACAGCGCTCGCTGCGCGGCAACCTGTTCCGCGAACAGGTCGAGGATGTGGCGGGGGTTGTGGTCGTCAGGACGCAGCCCGGACCGGGCGCTGATCGAGCAGAACATCAAGTAGTCGTCCCACGCGGGCGAGAACCGCACCTGCAGCGGCTCTGTCAGTTGGAGGTCGCCGGTGCTCGCGTTGCCCAGCGGCAGGGAGACGGAGTTCTCGCGGAGGCCGGTGACATGCTCCATTCCTGCGGGGATCCAGGTCGCCACCCCTCGCTCCCGCTCGTAGCGTCGGTCGCCGATGTCCAGGTATCCACTGCCTCGATACATCCAGCTGAGGACGTGGATGTCGTTGGTGTGCGACGGCGTGCTGGCCGCGGGCAGCATCTCGGGCGCGGCGGGCGTGTCCGTCCTGCGCATCATCCGGATCAGGTCGTCGGTCTGCCGTGCCGCCGCTGCCCGTTGCGTCAGCCCGCCGGCGCCGGGTCGGGCGGAGAGCTCCCGTCCGAACTCGTGAGGGGTGAGGCCGAACCGTCTCTTGAAGGCCCGCGTGAGGCCGTTGCGGCTGGCGAAGCCCACGCGAGCGGCCACCTGGTCCACGTCGTAACCGGCGGTGAGGAACTCCACGGCGGCGCCGAGTCGGCAGAGCAGCCGCCACTGCTCGAACGTGAGCCCGGTGTCGGCGAGGAAGTCACGGCGAAGGGTGCGCGCGCTGGAGAGCACCCGCGCGGCCCATTGCTCGACCGTGAGGTCGAGCGCGGGGTCGCGAAGCAGTTCCTCGGCGACTGCTCTGGCTCCGAGGGCTCGCGGCATCGCCGGCGGGGCGACCCCCTCTGAATCAGGACTTCGGCCGACCTCGACGGGTGCCGGCGAGCGCGAGTCAGGACGCCGAAGGAGCTCCTCGATCGCCTCGGGGGAGTATCCGCTGCGGCTGAAGGGAGTGACCTGCAGGTTGAAGAGCTGGATCAACCAGTCCTGCCAGCCACGGGGAACGTCGAACCGCGTCAGTTCCGACGGCCCCCAAGCGCCGACGTCGGCGTGGGGCCTCAGCGGAAAGGCGACGGTGCCTGGCTCAGTGATGATCGCCCGCTCCGACCGGCCGTCTGCGGGAATCCAGGCACCTTCGCCGGCCTTGAGGCGGAGCACCGGCCCGCCGTCGACGCGCACCCGCGCCACGCCCGTGCGAACCCAGAGCAGCAGCGGTCGAACGGGCGCATCCGCCGGACCCAACCGCGCGCTCGGAATCGGCGGCGGTTCGCCGGCGCCTGCGGCGAACGAGGAGGGAGCCATCACGTCCTAACCCTATGGCAGTTTGCGCACACCATTGAGGGTAAGGTTTGCCTAACTTTAGCAGTGCGCGCCCTCCCTATGCCGGTGTGCGACTCCTGCCTGCGCAGCGACCGGAAAGGCCAGTTCCCGCATGCCCAAGACCTCGCGCCGACTCACCGTACGCCGGCCGACCCTGCGTGAGGCCGAGGTGGTCAGGACCGTCGACATCACCCCGGGAATGCGTCGGGTCACGCTGAGCGGCCGACAGTTGCGTGCGTTCACCGCCGCGGACGGCTTCGCGCGGCCGGCCTTCGAGTCCCCGGGCTTCGACGACGACCTCACGTTCTACTTCCCGTACCCGGGCCGGCGCGATCCGGTGCTCCCGGTCCAGGGCGAGGCCAAGTTGATCGTGCCCAAGGGGCCTCGACCGCTGTCGAGGGCCTACACGGTCCGCCGGTGGGACCCCGAGGCCGGCGAGCTGGATGTGGACTTCGTCAAGCACGGGGTGGGCGCGGGAACGACGTGGGCCTCTCGCACGAAGCCGGGTGACCGGATCCACCTCAGCGGCCCGAGCACGTCCAAGGCGTTCCCGGTCGGCGCCGACTGGTTGCTCGTGGCGGGCGACGACACCGCGCTCCCCGCGATCGGCCGCCTGCTCGACGAGCTCCCGCCCGACACCCGTGCGCGGGTGTTCATCGAGGTCGCCGAGGACGCCCATCGCCAGGAGCTGCGCGAGCTGCCCGGGGTCGATGTGACGTGGCTGGTCCGCCACGGCGCGACGGACGGGACCGTGTCGCTGCTCACCGAGACGGTCCGCGGTGCCGAGTGGTGGTCGGGCCAGGTGTTCGTGTGGCTGGCCGGTGAGCACAAGGCCGTCCGGGACATCCGCCGGCACCTGGTCGAGGACCGTGGCGTGCCCAAGGAGGACATCGACTTCGCCGGCTACTGGCGTCGCTCCGAGGTCGCCGCTCTGGAGTCCGACGGGGCGGTGCCCGACCCGGAGAGGACGGTCACCCCGTTCCAGAAGCTCCACGACCTGACCGAGCTCGTCGCGCCCATCGCGATCCGCACCGCCGTCGAGCTGGGCGTTCCCGATCTGCTCTCCCGCGGCGTGACCGGCGTGACCGAGCTGGCCGCCAAGGTCGGCGCCGACGAGCGCGCGCTGGGCAAGCTGCTGCGTTATCTGCACACCCTGGACGTGGTGACCGAGACGGAACCGGGTCACTACGCGCTGACGCCGGTCGGCGACGTCCTCACTCTCGAGTTCATCGCCGACCGGCTGCACTCCGCCGGGGTGGTCGGTCGCGAGATGCTCGGGATCCACGGCCTCACGGAGTCGGTCCGCACCGGCCGGCCCGCCTATGCCTCGGTCACCGGCCGGACCTTCGCCGACGTGCGAGCCGAGCAGGACTACGAGGACCGTCACCTGGAGCGCCTGGCGAGGTTCCAGCCCGCACTGGCCGAACCGATCGCCCACTCCGGCCTGCTCGCCGGAGTCCGGCACCTGGTGCTCCACTCCGGTGGCGCCGGCGCCCACGCCCGTGAGTACGTCGCCGCCCACGAAAGCCTGCGCGTGACGATCTGCGCCCTGCCCGCCCAGGCCGACTGGCTGCGCCGCGACCTGCCCGCCACGATTCCCGACGAGCGGCAACGCGCGCGGGTCGGCGTGCTGGAGCAGTCCGTCTTCGAGCCCGGCCCGGCGGCCGACGCCGTACTGGTCAGCCGCGCCTTCAAGACCCTGCCCGACGCCGACGCCGCCCACGCACTGCGCCGGGCGGCGGAGAACCTTGTCCCCGGTGGACGGGTGCTGCTGATCGAGGAGGTCTTCGACACCGATGAGCTCGACGAGCACGACGGCGAGGCAGACCTGATCGGCCTGGTCTGCCACGGCTCCGGCCTGCGCACCCCGGCGGAGCTGGACGCCGTCATCGCCCGCGCCGGCCTCACGCGCAGGGCGGCGCACACCGTCGGCCTGGGCGCCACCGTCCATGAGCTCCACCGTCTATGAGCTCCAACTTCCGTGAGCTCCACCGCTCCACCGCGACTGAACCCGTTCACCCCGAGAAGAAGAGAACGCCCATGAGCAACACGTCCCTGATGAGACGCGGCGCAGCCCTTGCCGCCACGCTGCTGAGCGCGTCGCTCGTCCTCACCGCCTGCGGCGGTGACGGCGACGACACCGGAGACAAGGCTGCCGCGACCGGCGGCGACAAGGCCGCCGAGACCCGCAGCGTCAAGGCCGAGAACGGCACCGTCGAGATCCCCACCGACCCCAAGCGAATCGTCACGATCGGCAACACGAACCTCCCCTTCCTCGACCTGGGTGGCAAGCCGGTGGGTGTCACCGAGGTGTCCGAGTCCGAGCTCGACGTGCTGCCAAAGGACCAGAGGACCGCGTACGACGCGGCCGAGGTCATCGGCGACAGCGGTGGCGAGGTGGACCTCGAGAAGCTCGCCGCTCTCAAGCCGGACCTCATCCTGGTCCAGTTCTCCTCGGACGACTGGGACAAGGTCGGCAAGCAGCTTGAGGCGGTCGCCCCGACCGTGTCCTGGAGCCTCGACACCGAGTGGAAGGCCTTCGCCGACGCGATCGCGGAGGCAGGCGACACCGCGGAAGCGCTCAAGCAGCAGAAGGCGGAGTTCAAGGAGAAGGTCACCAAGATCCAGGAGACCTACAGCAAGATCATCAAGGGCACCTCGTTCGTCGATGTCTCCCGCGGGGACTGGAGCGATCCCGGAACGTTCTACATCGCGGACATCGGCTGCTCCGAGATCGCCCGGGACGACATCGGCCTGGACCTCCCCCAGGCGGCCGAGGGCAAGGACCCCCTGGCCTACGAGTCCCTGCCGTTCGAGCAGATCGGTGAGCTGTCCAAGTACGACGTGGTCACCTACCCCGTCGGCGAGGACGGCAAGCCGACAGAGCCCTTCAAGTCGGTGGTCGCGACCAACACCTGGAAGGCGCTGCCCGCCGTGAGTTCCGGTCGGGCGCTGGGGGTCTTCTGCCCCGGGAACAACTCCTACGGGCCCGTGAACCGGTACCTGGACTCGCTCGACAGCGCACTGGCGACCCTCCCCGGTAAGCAATGACGGCCCTCGCCCTTCGGCAGGACGGTCCGGGCACCAAGAAGGTGCCCGGACCGCGTCGTCGTCTGCTCGGCCTGGTCGTCGCGCTGGTGGTACTGGCGGTCCTGCTGGTGCTGAGTGTCATGATCGGATCGACGGCGATCCCGCCGTCGGTGGTGTGGGACGCGCTGTTCCACTCCTCGGCCCAGACCGACCAGTTCGCGATCCGTGACTTCCGGCTGCCGCGCACGATCGTGGGTCTGGTCGTCGGTGTTGCCCTCGGTCTGTCGGGTGCGTTGATCCAGGCGCTCACCCGTAATCCGCTGGCCGATCAGGGTGTCCTCGGTGTCGATGCCGGCGCTTCCTTCACGGTGACGGTCGCGGTGGGCCTGCTCGGTGTCGGCGATGTCCAGGGCTATATGTGGTTCGCGTTCGGGGGGGCGTTGATCGTCACGCTCCTGGTGCTCGCCCTCGGGTCGACGCGGCAGGGTTCCTCGCCGGTGGTCATGGTGCTCGCCGGGGTCTGCGTCGGCGCTGTGCTCGGCGGCGCCAGAGAGGCGCTCCAGTTGACCGACCCGGACGCCTTCGACGCGATGCGGAACTGGAACGCCGGGTCGATCGCGGGCCGCCCGCTGGACGTCGTGTGGCCGGTCGTGCCGTTCTTCGTGGTGGCGGTCGTGCTGGCCTTCGCGGTGTCGGGCTCGCTCAACGCTCTGGCGCTGGGCGACGAGCTGGCGGTCGCCCAGGGGGTCCGGCTGGCACGTACCCGGGTGCTCGCGGTGATCGCGCTCACCCTCCTCGCCGGCGGCGCCACCGCGATCGCCGGACCCATCGGATTCGTCGGCCTCATGGTGCCGCACGTGGCCCGTTGGATCGTCGGCCCGGACCAGCGCTGGATCTTCGCCTACAGCATCCTCCTCGCCCCGAGCCTGCTGCTGTTCTCCGACATCCTCGGCCGCGTCGTGATGAGACCCGGCGAGATCCCCGTCGGTATCGTCACCGCCTTCGTCGGCGCCCCCGTTCTCGTCGCGCTGGCGCGGCGGAAGAAATCGAGCGGACTATGAACACGCACATTCCGCCGGTGGACCTCGGCCGGCGGGTGCTGGTGCTGCGGCACCGGCGGATCGCGATACTGCTGCGGTGGCGCTCGGTCGTCGTCTGCGCGGTGCTCGCGGTCGCGATCGCCGTTACGGCGGTGCTCGCGCTGATGACCGGCTCGTACACGCTGGGCCCCGGGCAGGTGCTCTCCGCACTGACCGGCGGGGAGAGCGGCATCGTCCACGACATCGTGGTCGAGTGGCGGCTGCCCCGGGTGGCCGCGGCGGTGATGTTCGGCGCGGCCCTGGGGGTGAGCGGGGCGGTCTTCCAGTCACTGCTGCGCAACCCTCTCGCCGACCCCGGCATCATCGGGCTCTCCGAAGGCTCCTACACCGGCGCGCTGATCGTGATCCTGGTCGTCAACGGCACCTATGTGCAGCTGGTCGGCGGGGCGCTGCTGGGCGGGGCGGCCACCGCGGTGGCCGTGTACCTCCTCGCCCACCGGCGAGGGGTGCAGGGGTTCCGGCTGATCATCGTCGGTATCGGCGTCTCGGCGATGCTCGCGTCGCTCAACACCTGGCTGATCCTGAAGGCCGATCTGGACCAGGCGATGTCCGCGGCGGCGTGGCGTGCCGGGTCGTTGAACGGTGTGTCGTGGGACCGGGTCGTGGTCGGTGGTGCCTGTATCGCCGTACTCCTGCTGGTGGCCGGGGTGTTGAGCCGACCGATGCGGCAGTTGGAGCTGGGTGACGAGGCGGCGGCTTCGCAGGGGGTGCGGGTCTCGCCGGTACGCCTCGGCCTGATCCTGGTGGGAGTGGCGTTGACGGCGACGGTGACGGCCGCGTCGGGGCCGATCGCGTTCATCTCCCTGGTCGCCCCGCAGATCGGACGCCGGCTCGCGCGCACCGCCGGGATCACTCTCGCCCCCGCCGCCTTCGTCGGGGCGCTGTTGTGTCTGGTGTCGGACTATGTCGCCCAGCACGTCGCGCCCACGCCGTTGCCGGTCGGCATCATCACTGTCGTGCTCGGTGGCGGCTACCTCGGATACCTGCTGTTCACCGAAGCCAGGAGACGCCTGTGAGCGCGACCCCGTCCGGCGCCGCGCGGCTGTGTGTGGAGGCGGCGACGATCGGCTACGACGGGCGGGTCATCTCCGAGGATCTCTCGGTGGCGATCCCCGACGGGTCGTTCACGGTCATCGTCGGCCCGAACGCGTGCGGCAAGTCCACGCTGCTGCGCAGCCTGTCCCGGCTGCGGCAAGGACCGCCTGGCAGGGCACTTCGTCCACGCCCGCAACCCGGTCGGCCGCTACCAGCGCGAGGGCGGCGACCACCGCGTCGAAATCCGCTCCGTGGGGGAGTGGTTCGACCTGGCGGACGGCGACGACCCCGCCATGGTCAGCGACGCCTTCCTGCTCCTGTGGCAGGAACTGCGCCGCCGCTGGCCCGACGCCGTGATCATGGGCTCGCCCTCACAGACCGGCCGTGACCTGTGGACCCGCACCATCCCCCAGCGCGGAAAGTACGCCGACGGCTATCCCGTGCTGTCGGAAGAACTGCGCGGCCTGCTGCACGCCACCGCGGGCCAGGGCCGCAACGAGCTCATCACTCCGCCCCACGTGCCCGGGCAACTGCCCCAACTCGTCGAATACGACCGCACCTTCGCCTACGCCAAACACACCTGGAAGTCGCCCGTCGGCACACCCCGCCGCATCACCAGCCGCACCTTCGCCTCCTGGACGACGCAGGAACAGACCAACGCCCTCTACGGCTGCGGCCACTGGCACGTACGGGTCACCGTCCCCGACGGCTGGAACCACGTCGGAATCCTGCCCGCCCCCGCCCCCGGAGAGCGCGCCTGGCACTACCCGAGCGCACCGGGCAGCACCTTCACCACCTGGGCCGGCGGACCCGAGATCCACACGGCACTCAACAACCCGATCCAGCCCTGGAAGATCGAGATCATCGACGGGATCCTCTGGGAAGCAGACAAACCCCTTGCCGACTGGGCCAAGAAACTCAAAGACACCTGGACCAACCTCTCCGCCCAGGCCCACTACCAGGGCGATGAACGCCAGGCCCGCGCCGCTCACCTGGCCTCGCGCGCCGTGCGCGCCATCCTGCTGTACGGCATCGGCTCGTTCGCCCAGCGCCCCCGCATGGTCACCGGCAGCACGCCCCGCACCCTGGAACGGGATATACCGCCGGACGCGGAAATCATCGGCTTCGACGACGAGCTGATCACCTGGCAGCGGGCCACCGGGTTCGCCCGTGATCCCAACGCCCACCCCGAATGGGCCGCGACCATCTGGTCCGGCGCCCGTGCCGCCCTGCTGAGCCAGTACCACCGAGACGACGACGCCTACGCCGGAGCCCTGCACACACCCGCCGGCACTGTCGTCGCCTTCCGCACCGACGCCCTATACCTCACCGAACCCCAGAACTGGCCCCACCACCATCAGCCCGGCGACTACCTCCTGCGCGGCCACCTCACCGGCCCCCTGGCCGCCCCCACCACCGAGGAAGAACTCCTCACCCTGCGGGACACTGGACGAGCCGCCCTCACCTCCGCCGGGCAGGAGACCTGATGCCGCCCCGCGCCCGCCGCCGCCCCAGCAGCCAGGCCGAGCTGAACGAAGCCGCGCAACTCGCCGACCGGCTCCAACAAGCCGGCTACACCAAACGCGACATCGCATCGGGTCTGTAAAGCGAGCGGTGTAACTGGGTTTGGTGTGGCTAGAGTTGACCTGCGGTGAGGCGGCCGTCGAAGGCCAGGTCGAAGACGTTCATGGCGCCCTTCCAGCGCGTGGTCCAGCGTTTGCGGCCGGCGCCGGTCGGGTCGAGACTCATGACGGCCATGTAGACGCACTTGAGGGCGGCCTGCTCCGTGGGGAAGTGCCCGCGGGAACGGACGGCTTTGCGGATGCGGGCGTTGACGCTCTCGATGCTGTTCGTCGTGCACACAATGCGGCGTATTTCCGCATCGAACTGAAGGAAAGGCGTGAACTCGGGCCAGCTGGACTCCCAGAGGCGGACGATCGCTGGGTACTTTTTGCCCCAGGTCTCGGCGAACTCCAGGAACCGTGTCGTGGCCGCGTCCTCGCTCGGCGCGGTGTAGACGGGCTTGAGCGCCTTCGCGATCTTGTCCCAGTCCTGCCGGGCCGCGTAACGGAACGACGCCCGCAGCAGGTGAACCACGCACGTTTGCACCACAGTTCGGGGCCAGACCTCGCCGACCGCGTCGGGCAGCCCCTTCAAGCCGTCGCAGACCAGCATGAGGACGTCCTCGACGCCCCGATTCTTCAGCTCCGACAGCACGCGCAGCCAGTGTTTCGCGCCTTCGCCGCCGTCGCCGGCCCACAGGCCGAGGATGTCGCGGTGCCCCTCGGCGGTGACCGCCAGGGCCACGTAGATCGGCCTGTTCGCCACTTGGCCATCGCGAATCTTGACGTTGATGGCGTCAATGAAGACGACCGGGTAGACGCGGTCGAGCGGACGGTTCTGCCATTCGGCCATGCCGTCCATCACCTTGTCGGTGATGGTGCTGATGGTCGTCTTGGACACGTTCGCGCCGTAGACCTCGGCCAGGTGTGCGGAGATCTCCCCGTGCGTGAGGCCCTTCGCGGACAGCGAGAGCACCATCTCGTCCACGCCGGTCAGCCGGCGCTGCCTCTTCTTGACGATGGCCGGCTCGAAGGAGCCCTCCCGGTCGCGGGGCACGTCGATCTCGACCGGCCCGATGTCCGTCAGCACCGTCTTGGACCGGGTGCCGTTACGGGAGTTGCCGCCGTCCTTGCCCGCCGGGTCGTGCTTGTCATAGCCGAGATGGTCGGTGATCTCGCCTTCCAGGGCGGACTCCAGAACCGCCTTGGTCAGCTGCTGCAGCAGCCCGCCCTCGCCGGTCAGCTGCAGCCCCTTACTGCGGGCCTGCCCGACGAGCTGGTCGATCAGCTTCTGCTCGACCGTCGCGGCCTCCGGCGACGGATCCGCCTGGTCATCGGCGGCAACGAACTCGGTCACGGTGTCAGTCACTTGATGTCTCTTCCATGATCATCAATTACACCGGTGAGCGTACAGACCCCCCCGGAGGGTCTGCCCGGAGCCGAAGCCCTCTTCGCCGACAGAGTCCCCAAGGGCTTCAGCAAGACGATGCTGCGCCACGACCGAGCGCCTCAACTCCCGACGAATCCCCAGGCCGAAGTGCTGTACCCGCAGGCCGTCTCCACCCAGCACCTGCAGCACATTTACGTCCTCACTGACGAAGATGCAGCGAACGCTGAGGCCATTGTCAGCGCCAGCGGACATGATGAGGTCGACATCTCCGTCGACCCGATCATGTTCGGCAGGTAAGGACTACGGTGAGCGCCATGCAATGGGAGGCAGTACGCGCCTCAGCCCAGTGGGCGGCGTACGGAGACGCACTCGGCTTCATCACCGAACTGACCGACACCGCAGGAGTACGACGCCGCATCGGACATGATGAAGTCACCACCACCGTCCCCTGGAAAAGGCGCATCGGAGGACGTTACGGACGCGACATGCCCCTGCCAGCGGGCGCGTACTCCGATGACACCCAGCTCCGTCTCGCCACGTCCCGCGCCATTCGCGGAGACGGAGAATTCGACGCCGAGGCATTCGCGAAGATCGAAGTCGTCGCCTGGCAGGCCTACGCCCTCGGGGCCGGCCGCGGCACCAAAGCAGCAGCCACAGGCTTGATGCGGGTCGAGGCCAAGTGGTCGCAGAACATCTTCGCCACCAAAGCCGCCCGCTACGTCGACATCGGCGGCAACGGCGCAGCCATGCGTATCCAGCCGCACGTCTGGTCCGCACGGGACCTCACCAACTGGGACCACATCACCCGCGACGTCGTACGCAACGCAGTCAGCACCCACGGCCACCCCCGAGGCATCCTCGGCGCCGTCCTACACGCCGTCCTGCTGGCCCATACCCTGGACGCCAACGAACTCCCGGGTCCCAAGCAATGGCGCCCCGCCATCGACTGGCTCGAGCAGGTACCGGACGTCATCGCAAGAGACGACGAACTCGCGTACCTCTGGCTACCCACCTGGACCGAGGCCGCTGGCACCGACTTCCGGTCAGCTGCCCTCACGGTCGCGGACGAATGCCGCACAGCCTTCGAAGCCGTTGACTCCGCAACACCTCTTACCCCGGAGACCTACACGGCCCTGGTAGAGCGGCTGGGCGGCTTCGACGATGCCACGCGCGGATCAGGCACAGTCACTACTGTGCTTGCCGCGGTGCTCGCATACGCCTACGCCAGCTCCCCAGAAGCTGCGCTGCTCCTAGCCGCCAACACCCTCGGCTCGGACACGGACACCATTGCCACGATGGCTGGCGCTCTCCTCGGCGCTGTCACAGCAGCTCCTCCACCCGGTGCCGTACAAGACGCCGACGCCATCGACTCTGAAGCCCGCCGCATGTGGGATATCTCCCGAGGACGCGAAACCGCCACGTTCGCCTACCCAGACCTTCTGCGCTGGAGCCCTCCCAAAGCCACACTCGACCTCGTAGGCCACACACCCAACGGGCCGGCTTTGGCCGGCCTAGGAACCCTCACCCCCGTAGGAACTCCAACACCAGGCAATCAAGCCACCTATGTATGGGGCACCTTGCCGTTTGGACAGAGCGTTCTGGTGCGCGCCAGGCCGGACCTCAGGCCGCTGGATGAACACCTGCTTCCGGGAGACGTCCGCCAACCACGGACTCGGCAATCGGCGGACGCCGCTCCAACCGACCAGCAACTCCTTTTCGACACTCCAACATCTTCAGCCGTCACAACAGACCAGGGCAGGCTGGAGCGTGGAGCCGCGCGGGGAACCCTGAGCGAGCGTGCCCACAGGCCCGGACCCCCGACTCTCGAGGAAATCGTTCAAGGCCTGGCTAGGAACGGCTTCCCTCCAGAGCAGGTGGGCCGTGCGCTGCTTCACCAAATGGGAAGCGGACGATATGGCGTGGAGCGAGCTGCCGCCCTCGCCGGACTCCTCGCCCGTGCCTACCAAAGCGAGCAGGAGCGGCCTGGCTGAACCTACAGCGGGCCAACCCGGTGCTGGGATTGAGGCCGCGGCCTAGTCTGAGGCGGCTGGACCGGGGCCGTCGGGATTGAGGCCGAGAGCTGCCAGTAGCTGCTGCTGGGCAGGGTGCAGGAGCGGCCATGCCTGGCGCTGGGCGGTGATCCATCGTGTGGCGCGTGGGGTGTCGGGGCGGTATTGCTGCCAGGTGCGGTGCCAGGTGTAGGGCCAGGGTGGGTTCCACCACGGGTCCAGGGCGGTGAGCGCCTCGATGGTGGTGGTGGAGAGGACGCCGGCGCGGGCTTTGCGGCGTTGCTGGCCCAGCCATCTGCCGAGGGGGAAGCCGTCTTGTCGTGTGTGTTTGTCCGGGGTGAGGTGGCCGTGTCGGGCGGCGTAGGCGCGTGCGTGGTCGAGTCCGGGGCTGGCGGGGTAGGAGCGTGTGGCCGGGGCGGGTCGTTCGCCTACGACAGCATCGGGTGTGATGCTGAGGGCGGTCAGGAGGTCCTGCTGGCCGGGGTGGAGATGCTCCCAGGACTCCTGCTGGACACGGATCCAGCGGCAAAAGCCTCGGGGGAGGTTCGTGGCCGATACGCCGCCGGCACCCGTGGCTGCTGTGCGGAGGTGGTGGTAGGCCTGCTGCCATTGCAGGGGCCAGGGCGGATTCCACCACGGATCGATCAGGGTCAGGGCTTCGGCCCGGGTGGGGGAGAGGCGGCCCTGGCCGGCGCGTCGTCGTTGCCAGGCCAGCCACTTCCCCAGCGGGAACCCGTTGAGGACGGTGCTGATGGGTGCGGCGATATGGCCGTATTCGGCCGCGTAGGTGCAGGCTTGTGCGAGCGCGGTGTCCAGCAGACCGGGCCCAACGCGGGGAGCCGGTGGTTGGGCGGCTCGGGCTGTCTCGGCGGTGATACCGATCTTGGTCAGCAGGCGGTGCTGCTCGGGGTGGAGTGTGCCGTAGCCGGTGCACTGACGCCTCAGCCAGTCGGCCAGCTCCTTCTCAAGGTCCGCAATGCCGCTACCACCGCCGTCGGCTGCGGACTCTGACCGCTCGCGTACGCGAGTCCAATGGCGTTGCCACTCCAAGGACCAGGTCGGGTTCCACCAGGGGTCGAGGGGGGCTTCCCCCGAAGCGTGGACACCATTTGCTATGCGGCAGAGGCCAGCGTAACCGATCGCTGTTCGAAGGCGATCGGACTGATGTAGCCAAGCCCCGAGTGCCTGCGTCGCGTGTTGTAGCGGGTGACCCACCGGAACACTGCGAGGCGGGCCTCACGCGGCCCTGACCAGCCTTTCTTTCCTTGGAGGGTCTCCCTCTTCAGGGTTGCGTTGAAACTCTCCGCGGCGGCGTTGTCCGCGCTGGTGCCGACCGCTCCGCGCGAGCGGATCACGCCGAGCCGGCTGCATACCTTTGCGAACTCCTTCGACGCGTACTGCGCCCCGTTGTCACTGTGGAAGACCGCCCCGTCGAGGCTGCCGCCCCGGGTGCGGGCGGCAGCCTCGAGCGCGTCGGTGACCAGCTCGGTGCGCATGTGGTCGGCGATCGACCAGCCCGCGAGCCGCCTGGAATGCAGGTCCAACACCGTTGCCAGATAGAGGAATTGGCCATCCCCGACGGGCAGATACGTGATGTCGCCGACGTACTTGGTGTTCGGCTCGCTCGCGGTGAAGCCGCGCCGCAGCAGGTCCGGCACCGGGGCCGCTTCCGGCTCGGGGATCGTGGTGCGGACCTTCTTGCGCAGGTGCACGCCCTGCAGGCCGATGCGGCGCATCACCCGCTCGACGCGCTTGTGGTTGACGTCGATCCCGGCAGCCTTCAGCTCGGCGGTGACGCGCGGGATGCCGTAGGTGCCGTCGGACTCCTTGTGGATCTCCCGTATCCGCCGCGCGAGGCGGGCGTCCTCCCGGGCCCGCGCCATGCGGGCCGAGGCGGCCTTCAGCCACCGGTAGAACCCGGACCTGGAGACCTCCAGCACCCGGCACAGCCGCTTGACGCCGAAAGCGCCTCGATGATCATCAACGAACTGGAAACGGCTCACCAGTTGGTCTCGCCGGCGAAATACTTCGCGGCCCTCCGCAGGATCTCCCGTTCGGTTTCCAGCTCCCTGATCCGGGCCCTGAGCTGCTTGTTCTCTTCTTTCAGCACATCGTCGGAGGTTACCTCGGCAGTCTGTGCCGCCCGCGGCGAGCCGCTGGTACCCGCCACGTGGCCCCTGCGGGCCCGCTCCGCCCGCACCCAGTTCCGCAGCGTCTCCCGGCTGATCCCCAGGTCCTTGCCGACGCCCTCGAACGTGTTCTTCGGGTCCGACAGGTACAGCGCGACAGCGTCCGCCTTGAACTCCGCCGAATACACCTTCATCACCATGCGTGACATCTCTTCCTCTGGACCCTCAAGGTCCAGTGTCCAAGGTGTCCACGCTCAGGGGGAAAGGCCCGAGCGCTGCGAGGAGCGTGCTGACCGGCCACGTCCCGCCTGTACTGCGATGGTGCTCCCGCGACTGGTGGCGCTGTTCGCTCAGCCACCGGCCCAGCGGAAACCCCTCAGGACAAGCTTTCAGGGGCGTGGCGAGGTGGCCGTGTGCGGCGGCGTACGTGCGCGCGTGGGTCAGCCCGGGGCCCGTACCGCAGAGCTGGCCGATGATCTCGTGGGGGCAAGCGGCGGCGGTCTCGGCGGTGATGCCGATCTCCGCCAGCAGACACTGCTGCAGCGGATGCAACTGCTTGTAACCGGTGCACTGTACGGACAGCCATGTGGCCCAGCCGTCACTGCCGTCCGGCCAGTTCCCTTCTGCGGCCCCTTGGCGCCGGTCTCGGGCATGAGCGCGGATCAGGTGCCAGATTCGCTGCCACGCCAAGGGCCACGGCGGGTTCCACCACACGTCGATCGCGTCGAGCACCTGGAGGTGCGCGCCGGGTTCGTCCTGGCGGCGGGTGAGGCAACGCTGGGCAGTGAGCCACTTCCCGAGCAAAAACCCTTGGTACGAGATGTTCTTGGTGGCCAGGGCCAGGCATCCGTGTTCGGCGGCGAAGGCGCGCGCACAGTCAACAGCCTTATCGATGCCTGCTGTCCGGCTCGTTCGGCGCGGGCGTGCGCTACCGGCGGCCTGGGCCGTGAGGCCGATGTCGGCCAGCAGACGGCGTTGTGCGGGGTGGAGTGAGCTGTAGTCGGTGCACTGCAGGTACAGCCATTCCCCGGTCAGCATGTGGGTGTCGGGGAAGCCGTCGGCGGCGTTGAGGGGGCCGTGGCGTCTGACGTGGTCGCGGGCGCGGTAGTAGGAGCGCTGCCACTTCACCGACCAGGGGATGTTCCACCACGGATCCACCTCCTTGAGGGCGGCGGCCTTTTCTTCAGGCAGGACCAAGGCGTGGGCCTGCTGGTTGTGCACCCATTTCCCCAGGGCGAAGGAACCGACTCGGGTGTCGCGTTGGGTGGCGAGGTGGCCGTGCTGGGCGGCGTAGGTGCGCGCGTGGGCCAGGCCGGCGGCGAAGGCGCCCTCGGCGTGCACGCTGTGACCCCGCAGCCGTTTCTGAGCCGGCAGACCCTCTGTGCCCGCGGTCTGCCGACGCTGGTAGCCCGCGAGAACGTCGGCGAGAGGCCGGGGCCGGAGCGCCAAGGGGACCTGCCACAGCCGCTGTTCGTCGTCTCCACTGCTGCCCTCGGTACGGATGCACTGGTACGTCCAGCCAAACAGCGCTCCGTGGGTACAGCCGGCCAGACGCTCGGTGAGCCACGAACGCCGCAAGCGATGGCCCAGCTCGCCGGGCACGCAGGGCACATCAGCCAACCGGTAAGGGAGGTGACCACCACCGTCAGCAGCGACACGGAGCCGCCAGGCCCGGCTTGCCAGAAGCGTGGCGAGGGCGACGGTCTCGGGGTAGGTGACCAGATCCCGCGCCAGGATCCGCCACCGCTGCGGATCCTCGCCCGCGGGCATGGCCGCATCCAGCCGCATCGGCCACAGACGTTCCTCGGGCCACTCCTGCGCCCACCACCAGGCTGTGACCGCTTCCGCAACCTCGAACGCCGAACCAGCGACGGGGGAGCGGCGCAGCAGCCTGCGGTGATCCGCCTGCGCCTGGACCACCTCCGGACATACGGCCAACCCCACGACACGGCCCCCGCTGCCAGGCACGTTCATCAGCCAGCACCGGTGGCGTGGGCAGACTCGCTGGTGCGCCGCCAGGTACACCCGGGCTGGTGCAACGCGACCGGTCCGCGCAGCCACACAGCCCGGGCACGCCGGACCCCAGGCAGCAACCGTCTCCACCCCGTTGTAAAGCCGCGCCGCCGGCCGCTCCTTCGAGGGGCCCAGCGGCTCCTCCCGCGTCCAGGCCGGCAACGCACGGCGTAAGCCCACCTGCGGCACACGACACAGCGCCGCGACCCGGTCCCGGGCCGCGGCGTTCAAGAACACCTCACTGTCGCCCTGCAGAGCCCGGACGACGCCCTGCTGGCCAGCCACTTCGGTAACCGACGACAGCAGACTCCGCACCGTCAGGCCGTACCTGTCCGCGATCC
This sequence comes from Streptomyces phaeolivaceus, assembly GCF_009184865.1. Taxonomy (NCBI): domain Bacteria; kingdom Bacillati; phylum Actinomycetota; class Actinomycetes; order Kitasatosporales; family Streptomycetaceae; genus Streptomyces; species Streptomyces phaeolivaceus. The sequence continues at coordinate 10,111,856 of NZ_CP045096.1, forward strand.
GCCCCAGGAACGACAGCGTCATCTCACCCTGTAGGGGAGCCACCCGAAAGGCACCCGCGGCCAGCAACAGTTTCCCCACCCATCCCGTGGCTTGTGACAAAGATCGTGCTTCGGCTCAGACGAGCTGTGACTGAGCGGCACGGTTGGCCAGTGTGGCCGACTGGAGCACTCGCCGGGCCGCGACGAGATCAGCCGCCCCGAGCCGGCCTGTGTGCCTCACCCGAGGGCAGCCGATTGGTCAGCCGCGGACGTGGATGCAAATGCGCACGGTTCCTCCGATGGCTGCCGCCGCAGCGCCGATCCCGAGGACCGTACCGAGATAGCCGGCGTTGTCGGTGAGGGCGAGCACGATTACAGCCGCGACCGTGGCCAGGAGAGTCAGCGCGGTGATCCACTGCAGCGCCTTCTCCATGCGGCTCGAATGCGCCGGTGCTGAATCATGGTCGAGCGAAGTCATTGTGGTTTTCCTTTGCGAGTCAACCGATGGCGGAGCTCAGCCTTGTCCGGCCGGGGCGGGCCGGGCCAGCAGTCCGGGTTGTCCGGCGGATGGGCCCGGACGGGGTTCCGGCACGGCAGCATGGTCCTGGCTGTTGATGCAGGCGGGGGAGGAAGACAAGGCGATGAACGGGGCGGGAACGAAATGGGGGCCGTTGTCAGGACCGAGTGCCGCGCACAACGAAGTGGCCCAGCTGTTGCGGTCGTGGCTCGACCAGGTCGGCTGCACCGTGCCCGCCTTGATCGACCGGTTTACCCCGGAGCACTTCGGCGACGGTGCCCCGCCGCGACGCACTGCAACTTATGAGCGCCTCGCGGGCAGGGGCCTGACGTGGGAATTCATCGAGGCCGTTGTGGATGTCACCACGGACAACGCCGCACTGCAGGAACGGCGTCTGGCCGAAGTCCGCGCCCCCTGGGACGCGGCCTGCCAGAGGGCGGTCTCTCGCCGCGAGCTGGTGGACAGCCATCTGGCGCTCCGGGCACTCGATCTCGCCGAGCAGCTGCGCCAGGCAGAGCAGCGTGAGGCAGCGCTGCTGGCGGAGCGGGACCGCATGCGGCAGGTGGCACGGGCCCTGCTGATGATCTGTGAGCGGATCCGGCAACGAGTGGATGATCTGAGGCTGGCTCAGGCCCGGGGACAGCTGGCAGAGGGAGATTCGTCGGTGCTGGCATGGAAGCACCGGCTGCAGGAGAGCGAGTGGCTACAGGTCGTTGCCGAGATGGAGCGGGACCGTGCCCAGCGCATGCTGGTGGAGTGGTCGCAGTACGTCGCCGATCTCAGCCGTTCCCTGCTGCCAGGAGGCCGCCCCGGCGAGCCGCAGCCGACCATCGCGAGGGCAAGTGCTCCGCCAGCTCTCGATCTTCAGGATGGTGAGCTTGCCGACGTCGACCGCATGTTGGGCCTGACGGGGCAAGAGGTCGAGATTGCGGGAGAGGTCCTCGACGGCTTCTCCGACGAGTTCGCCCACCAGAACGGCACAGGGGAGGGATTCCTGCAGTCGGTGCGGCTGGTCGGCGGGCAGCACGTTGGGCTGTCCTCCTTGCCGATCATCCGAAGCTTGCAAAAGGGGGTTTCGTTCCACTCCGGGATCACTGTATTGGCGGGCCCGAACGGCTCGGGGAAGTCGGCCGTTCTGGAAGCACTGGCACTGCTGACACACTGCCGCTTCAGCAACGGCGGCCTGCCGCATGGGCTTAGTTCACTCAGCCGTGTGATCGCCGGAGGGCTGGAGGCGCGGTGGTCCACCTCGCGGGAGCCGGAGAGCCGCCTGTTCGTGTCATACCTGGGCACCTCCCCCGAGGGCTCGGATGCGCTTCTTGAAGGTATGGACGGGCCAAACCGGCTGTTTCTGCTCGATGAGCCGGAGGCTGGCCTGCACCCGGAGGCCAGCGCCCGGCAAGTGCAGTGGATGTACGAGAGGGTCGAGCAGGGCTGTCAGTTCGTAATTGCGACGCACAGCATGACCCTCGCGTCGCTGTCGCGGGCCCGGATCATTCGTTTCCGCCCGGAGAGACCCCCATAGGCCGAGCTCGCCGCACTCCGCCTTCTGGCTCCAGCCGGTTTGCTGCGCGTCCAGCAAGGTGCCGATGCTGCGGGCGGTTCGCCGAGATGCGGTGCTCAGAACGGCCAGGTGAAGCACTAAGTGGCCAAATCAAGCGCTCAGTCACAACGAGCAGGTCCGGGCTCGCGGTCGCTGCCGGGGTCAGTAGTCGAGGTCGAGGTAGTCGATGTCGTTGAGGGTGACGTCGGAGAGTCCCATGGCGCGGGCTCCGCCGTCCTGGAAGTAGATCTCTTTGAGTCCTTCGGCGATGATCTGGCGCATGTCCTGGTCGCTGGCGCCTGTGTTGCGGGCGTCGAACAGGCGTTGCGCGTACGCCGGGGGGAGGTGCACCGTCAGGCGCCGGAAGCGTCCGTCGTCGGTGGTGCCGACGGGTGCGGTGTAGCCGAACCGGGCCCTTGTCTCCACGGTGATCCCGGTCGTGGTGGCGGCCTGCTTCTGCCGGCGCTTGCGGACCTGGGGCTGCCACCGCTGCCGTACGGCGGCGTCGATCCGGTCCGTGATCGCCTTGGGCGGGTGCTTGCGTTCGCCCTTGCGGTATCGCTCCACCGACCGCTGGCTGACCCCGATCTCCTGGGCAACGGCTTTGGTCGTCTTGAGCTGCTTGATCAGGAAGTTGATGCGGGCCTGGAGCGTCTTGGGCGGCTGGCGGGTGAAGGCTTCCCGGTCGGCCCGCTCGATCGCGTCGTCGATCTCCCCCACGACCTACTCTCCTTCGTCGAGGACGGCGTCGCCGCCTTTGATGTGGCGGGCGGGGTTGTGGCCCTGTTCCATCAGGTCGACGGCCCACAGCATCGACTGGACGCCCTCCAGCTTCGCCAGGCCCGGCGTGGGCCCGAGCCGGAACCCGCCGGGCTGCGGCTTACCCGATGCGGCGTAGGGCAGGAAGTCGAGCGGGCTGTCCCCTGGGCTGGGGTAGACGACGCAGTCGGAGAGGACGGCGAGCGGGTACAGGCCCGTCATGGTGGCCATGTTGCGCAGTTTGCGGTGCATGTTGACCCGTGCTTTGGAGATGACGGCGGCGCGGATGTCGGGGCGCCAGGTCGGCCGCTGAAGGGCCGGCCACCGCTCGCCCTCCTTGTATTTCCTGCCCTGGGGGCGTTCGCGGAGCTTGCCGATGCCGCCCTTGACGGTGGCCTTGATAGCCGCCAGGACAGCCGCCATGGCCGGGTCGCTGTCCTTGTGCCGCCCCATCGCCGCCAGGAACTGAACGTCCGTGAGCTCCTTGGTGACGCCGAGGTCGGCGAGGGTGTCGATGTACGCCTCCTTGAGCCGGTCGTGCCACGGGTCCAGGTAGGCGCCGGTCTCGCGGCGCAGGTACCCCTCCAGGGGAGCCACGTTGTGGCCGAGTTCCTGGGCGTAGGCGACGGTGTGTGTCTGGTACCAGGCAGGGCCGGTCGGGCGGGTGCCGTCCGGGGTGAACGGTGAGGGCAGGCGCGGGTCCACCTCGACGTGGGACAGGTCGACCAGCCAGCTTCCGGGGATCTTCGGGTTGAACGTCGGGCCCACGAAGTGGTCGGGGCCGGACAGCCCGACGACCAGGCGGGCCGCGGCGGCGAGGAAGGCGGTGTTCAGGTCCAGGCCGACCGCATACGGCAGTGTGCACTCTTCATCGCTGAGCAGGTCCACCGGCCGCACCCACTGGTAGGCCTCCTCGTTCAGGAACCCGCCGCTCCAGCCGCTGTCCACGACGACGGGGTGTTCGGGGGTGGCTTCCGGCGGCGCGGGGTCCATCGGCTCGGTGCCAAGGCTGCCGGGGTTGTGGCCGGGCACCCAGTTCCCGCTCGCTTCGTCGCGCACCGCGCGGGTGGGCGGGCGCAGCGCGGTCATCAGCTCCAGCCCCGAGACGGCTGTGGAGCCGCGCGGGGTGATGACCCGGGTCGCGTACACGCCGAGGACGCGGGCGACGTCGGCCGGCTCCATCTCGCTCACGCCCGGCCAGGACCGCTCGTCGAGGGCGGCCCAGGACAGGATGGCGAGCTGCACGCACTGCCGCTCGCGGCCTTGGGCCTTGCGGTAGATCCTTGCCCAGGGGCCGAACCCGCGCTGGGTGAGCCGCCACTTCGCCTTCACCACCTGCTTGACCACGGGGTGGTCCTCGGGCAGGCGCAGGGAGCGGCGCTGTTCGTGGCCTTCCAGGCGCTCGGGCAGTCCGAGCTTCACGGCGGCTGCGGCGGTGAGGACGACCAGCGGGTCGGAGTCCCTGCCGTAGCGGTTCAGCTTG